>NZ_QQTO01000034.1 GCF_003351345.1 Allobosea caraganae
TCGCCGCCTATAGCTGCTGCGCGCTTTTCGCCGCCTTCGCGCTGGCGCCGCTGCTCTGGATGATCTTCTCGTCGCTCAAGCCCTATGAGGAGCTCTACAGCTTCCCGCCATCCTTCAACCTGTCGACGCTCGGCCCGCACTACTACGAGAAGGTGCTGTTCTCCTCGCCGTTCCCGCAGTTCCTGGCCAACAGCCTGATCGTCTCCGTCGTCTCGACCCTGGTCAGCGTGCTCTTCGCCGCCATGGCTGGCTGGTCGCTGGCCCGCGCCCGCTTCCGCGGGCAATGGCTGATCCTGAACGCGGTGCTGCTGGCCTATCTCTTCCCGCAGGCGCTGATCGTGCTGCCGCTCTTCACCGCGATCGCCAAGCTCGGGCTGGCGAACAGCTATCTCGGGCTGATCCTGGCCTATGTCACCTTCACCTTCCCGTTTTCGACCTGGATGCTCACCGCCTATTTCGCCAAGGTGCCGATCGAGATCGAGGAGGCCGGGCGCATGGACGGGGCCAGCAACCTGACGATCTTCCGCAAGCTCGTCCTGCCGCTGGCGGCGCCCGGCATCGTCACCGTGGCGATCTTCTCCTTCATCAACGCCTGGAACGAGTTCCTCTACGGGCTCGTCATCCTCGGTGGCGGCGAGAAGCGCACGCTGCCGGTCGGGCTCTATAATTTCGTCGGTGGCGAGTTCGCGCAATGGGGTGAGATGATGGCGGCGACCAGCCTGACCATGCTGCCGACCCTGATCCTGTTCCTGTTCATCCAGCGCCGTCTGGTCGGCGGATTGACCGCCGGCGCCGTCAAGAGCTGAGCCGATGCCCAAGCCCAACCTCGTTTTCGCCAAGCCCAACCTCGTTTTCGCAATGAATCCGGACGTCACGTCGGACCTGATCACGCCTCCATTGCTCGCGCGGCTGGCCGAAAGCTGCACCATTCTCAGCGAGGCGCCGCTGCGCGATTATGGTTCGGCTGCGGCGCGGGCCCTGCTCGCCGAGGCCGCGATCCTCTTTACCGGCTGGGGCGCGCCGAAGCTCGATGCCGCCGCGCTTGCCCTTGCGCCGGGGCTGCGTCTCGTTGCCCATGCCGGCAGCGCGGTGAAGCCGATCGCCGCGCCCGAAATCTGGCAGGCGGGAATCGCCGTGACCTCCGCCGCGGCGGCGAATGCCGTGCCGGTCGCGGAATATGCCCTTGCCGCGATCCTGCTCGCCAACAAGCGCGCCTTCGGCGTGCGCGAGCGCTTCCGCCGGGAACGCAAGCTCTGGCAGCCGCAATGGCTCGCGCCCGGCGAGCCCGGCAATTACGGCGCCGTCATCGGCATCGTCGGCGCCTCCCGGATCGGCCGGCGCCTGCTCGCCCTGCTGAAGCCGTTCGACCTCGAGGTCCTGGTTTGCGATCCCTTCCTGTCGGAGGAGGAGGCGCTCACGCTCGGCGTAGAGAAGAGCGGACTCCACGAGTTGATGGCGCGAGCCGACGTCGTCAGCCTGCATGCGCCCTCGCTGCCTGAGACCACCGGCATGATCGGCCGGGCCGAGCTCGCCGCGATGCGCGACGGCACGACGCTGATCAACACGGCGCGGGGCGCGCTGGTCGACCATGCCGCGCTTGCCGAGGAGCTGATCTCGGGCCGGCTCAACGCGGTGCTCGACGTCACCGAGCCGGAGCCCCTGCCGCCCGACTCGCGCTTGTTCGATCTGCCCAACGTCGTCCTCACCCCGCATATCGCGGGCGCGGCCGGCTACGAAACACGGCGCATGGCAGAACTGCTGGTCGAGGAGATCGAACGCTTCGTTGCCGGTAAACCACTTCAACATGAGGTGACGGCCGCGATGCTCGCGCGGGTCGCTTAGCCCATGCGCCTGCTGCTGCACACCATGGCGACGCCGGAGCTCGACCCTGTCGGGGCGCTCGATCTGGCGCTGGAGCTCGGGCTCGATGGCCTCGACCTGATCTGCCAGGCTGGCTATCGCTGCGCCATCGCTCCCGATGCGCCGATCGAGGCCGCCAGGGCGCTCCGCGGCGAGGCCGATAGGCGCGGGCTCGTCATCGGCGCACTGACGCCCTACGAGAAGCGCTTCAACAGCCCTGTAGAGAGCGAGCGCGACGCGGCGGTAGCCAGCCTGCGCCATGCCATCGATCTGGCCGATGCGCTCGGCGCTGGCAGCGTGCGGGTTTTTGGCGGCGCGGAGGTCGCTGACGGCGAATGGCCCGTCGCGGTCGAGCTTTTGGCTGGCAGCATCAGGCGCGCCGCATCCTATGCCGCCGAACGCGGGATCGGGCTGAACATCGAGAACCATGACGGCACCATGGCCGATACGGCCTGGCGGACCTGCGAGATCTGGCGGCGGGTCGGCGAAAAGAATGTCGGGATCGTCTACGACCCCGCCAATCTGATCCGCGACGGCAAGGAGGGCTTTCCCGAAAGCCTCGAGCTCCAGGCCGATGCGGTGCGCCTCGTCCACGTCAAGGACTACAGCTTCGTGCCGGGCACCGAGCGCCGTGGCACCAACGAAGACAGCCGCCGCTCCGTGCCTGCGGGAGAGGGCGACGTGCCTTGGGAGGATATCGTCACGGCGCTCCTGGCGCGGGGCTATGACGGCGACCTGACGTTCGAATACGAGATGCGCTGGGTGCCCGAGCAATTGCCGCCGACCCGGATCGGTGTCGGCCGATCGCGCGACTACGTGCGGCGCCTTCTGTCGAAATCCGCTGAGCGCCAAGCCTAGCCCTGACGCCATCGCTGCGCCGAGGCCTTTGAGGCCTAGAGCATCGGACCGAAAAGTGGAATCCAGTTTTCGGAAAAATCCGATGCAATAACAAATGCCTAGATCGCCACTTTGCGTCCGATAGGACGCACGGCGATCTAGGCGTTGCCGATCGCCTCGCAGACGGCGCGCACCACCTCTTTCGTCGTGGCCTTGCCGCCGAGGTCGGGCGTCACGACGCCTTCACCGCAGACCTGCTCGATCGCCCGCATCAGCAGCGCGGCGGCATGCGGCTCGCCGAGATGCTCCAGCATCAGCGAGGCCGTCCAAAAGCTGGCGACCGGGTTGGCGATGCCCTTGCCGATCAGGTCGAAGGCCGAGCCGTGGATCGGCTCGAACATCGAGGGGAAGCGCCGCTCGGGATCGACATTGCCGGTGGGAGCGATGCCGAGCGAGCCGGCCAGCGCCGCCGCGAGGTCGGACAGGATGTCGGCGTGCAGGTTCGTCGCCACCACCGTGTCGATGCTAGCAGGCGAGCGCACCATGCGCGTCGTCATCGCGTCGACCAGCTCCTTGTCCCAGGTGACATCGGGGAAGTCGCGCGCGACCAGCGCCGCGACCTCGTCCCACAGCACCAGGCCGTAGCGCTGGGCGTTCGACTTGGTAACTACGGTCAAGTGCTTGCGCGGCCGCGAGCGCGCCTGCTCGAAGGCGAAGCGCATGATCCGCTCGACGCCGCGGCGGGTGAAGATCGCCGTCTCCGTCGCGACCTCCTCCAGCATGCCGCGATGGGCGCGGCCGCCATGCCCGGCATACTCGCCCTCGGAATTCTCGCGCACGATCAGCCAGTCGAGCTGGCCTGCCTCGACGTTCCGCAGCGGGCTGGTGACGCCGGGCAGGATGCGCGCCGGCCGGATGTTGGCGTATTGGTCGAAGCCCTGGCAGATCGGCAGGCGCAGCCCCCAGAGGCTGATATGGTCGGGGATATCGGCAGCGCCGACCGCGCCGAAATAGATCGCGTCGCTCTGCTTCAGCTGCTCGAGCCCGCCTGCCGGGATGAACTCGCCGGTCTTGCGGTAGCGCGCCGAGCCCCAATCGTAATGCTCGATCGCGAGCTTGAACTCGCCGCTGCGCGCCATCACCGCATCCAGCACTTCGAGACCGGCCGAGATCACCTCAGGCCCGATCCCGTCGCCGGGGATCGAGGCGATGTGGTATTCGCGCACGTTCCTCGCCGCCGCCTGGCCCGCCGGGACTGTCTTCTCGATGATGTTCATGGCGTCACGTTTCCCAGCCGACGGCGTCAGATCACGCCCGCATTCACCAGCAGCATCTGCTTGGTGATCATCTTGCTCTCATCCGCGGCGAGGAAGAGCGCCATGTTGGCGACGTCCTCGCCCTCGACCGGGTCGGGCAGGCATTGCTGCGTGCGGAACTGGGTGATCTTGCTCTCGTCCTGATACCAGAGCTGGCGCTGCCGCTCGGTCACGACCATGCCCGGCGCCAGCGCGTTGACGCGGATGCGCTCCGGCCCCAATTGCCGCGCCAGCGAGTTGGTGAAGCCGACGATGGCGGCCTTGGCGGCGCAATAGGCCTGCATGTCGACGCCGCCGCGTACCCAGGCGCCCGAGGTCATGTTGACGATCGAGCCATAGCCGAGCTCGCGCATCTGCGGCGTCACCGCCTGGGCGGTGAAGACGACGTGCTTCAGGTTGAGGCCCAGCATCGTGTCGAACGACTCGGGCGTGATCTCCTCGAAGCTCTGGCGCTGGTCGTTGGCCGCGTTGCTGATCAGCGCCGCCGCCGGCCCGAGCCGCTCGCGAAAAAGCGCGAAGGTGGCGCGTACCGCCGCGATGTCGAGCAGGTCGCAACGCTCGAAGACGGCGGTGGCGCCGCCTTTGCCAAGCTCTTCGGCCAGCGCGGTGCCGCGCTCGTCCTGGATGTCGACGAAACCGACCTGGGCGCCCGCCGCAGCGAAGGCGCGCACGATCGCCTCGCCGATGCCGCTGGCGCCGCCGGTGACGAGGACCGTCCGGCCGCGCAGGCTGGGATAGATTGCGCCGTCGCTCATTGGATGCGCCACTCCGTCTTGGGGTCGAACAGGCAGGCCTTGCGCAGGTCGAGCGCGAAGCCGTGGCGGCGGCCGGGCGTGGGCCGCACGTCGGGCGCCAGCCGGCCGAGGATCACGTGCTCGCCGAGCTTGAGGACGGTCATGGTCTCCGCCCCGGTCGGCTCGATCATCTCGACCGGCAGGCTGACTTCCGTCACGCTGCTGCGGTCCCCGCCGAAGCTGCGGCCGGACTCGGCGATGCATTCCGGCCTGATGCCGAGGATGATCTCCTTGCCGAGATAGGCCCGCGCGCCCTCGATCGGCGGCAGCGGCAGCTTCAACTCGTCGGGACTGCCGCGCCCGATGACCGCGACCAGCCCCGCCGGCCCCGCTTCGAGCTCGGCCGGCACCGTGTTCATCGGCGGCGAGCCCATGAAGCGGGCGACGAAGAGGTTGGCCGGCTTGTCGTAGATCGTGTCGGGATCGGCGAATTGCTGGACCTCGCCGCGATGCATCACCGCCACCCGCGAGGCCAGCGTCATCGCCTCGATCTGGTCGTGCGTGACGTAGACGATGGTCGCGCCGAGCCGGTTGTGCAGGCGCTTGATCTCCATGCGCATGTCCACCCGCAGCTTCGCGTCGAGGTTGGAGAGCGGCTCGTCGAACAGGAAGAGCAGCGGCTTGCGCACCAGCGCCCGGCCCATCGCGACGCGCTGGCGCTGCCCGCCGGAGAGCTGCGAGGGCTTGCGGTCGAGCAGATGGTCGATCTGCAGCAGCTTCGCCGTGTCGTCGAGCGCCTTCTGCTGGTCGGCCTGGGCGACGCCGCGGCAGCGCATGCCGAAGGTGATGTTCTGGCGCACGGTCATGGTCGGGTAGAGCGCGTAGGACTGGAACACCATGGCGATGTCGCGGTCCTTGGCCGGGATGTCGTTGACCGCGCGCCCGGCGATCTCGATGTCGCCGCCCGTCGCCTTCTCCAGCCCGGCGATGATCGAGAGCAGCGTCGACTTCCCGCAGCCGGAGGGTCCGACGAGGACGACGAACTCGCCGCTCTGGATGTCGAGGTTGATCTCCTTCAGCACATCGACATTGCCGAAGCGCTTGCTCACATTGGCGATCTGAAGAGCCGACATGGTTCGATCTGCCTTTACTTGACGGCGCCGGCCGTGAGCCCGCGGACGAAGAAGCGCCCGCCGAAGATGTAGACGAGCAGGGTCGGCAGGGCGGCGAGCACCACCGCCGCGCTCTGGATGCCGAATTCCGGCGCCTGCGCGATCTGCGAGGTCAGCGCCACCAGCGCCGCCGTCACCGGCTGCTGCTCGCCCGAGGTGAAGGTCACGCCATAGAGGAACTCGTTCCAGATCGAGGTGAACTGCCAGATCACCGTGACGATCAGGATCGGCGGCGAGAGCGGCAGCACGATGTGCCAGAAGATCCGGAAGAAGCCGGCCCCGTCGATATGGGCGGCCTTGAGCAGCTCGGGCGGGATGGCGAGGTAGTAGTTGCGGCAGAACAGGGTGGCGAAGCTCATGCCCTGAATGCTGTGGATGAAGACCAGCCCCATGGCGGTGTTGCTCAGGCCGAGCTCGGCCAGCACCGTCGCCCAGGGGATCAGCTTCATCTGCTCGGGCAGGAAGATGCCCATCACCACCAGCGCGAAGACGAAATTGTCGCCCTTGAAGCGCCAGAGCGCCAGCGAGTAGCCGTTCAGCGCGCCGAGCATCGTCGAGATCAGCGTCGCCGGCACGGTGATCGCGAGCGAGTTCCATATGAACGGCGCGATGCCGGCGCAATGGCCGTTGATGCAGTAGCTGTTCCAGGCGGCCGACCAGTTGCTGAGGCGCAGCTCCTTCGGGAAGCCGATCGCGGAGCTGCCGACGATCTCGCGCACGTCGCGCACCGAGTTGAGCAGCACGACGGCGAAGGGCGCGAGGTAGATCAGCGAGAAGAAGATGAGCGCGGCATAGATCGCGACGCGGTTCCAGGAGAGCGTGGCGGTCCGGTTCATGCCGTGGCCCTCCGCCGGCGCCAGAGCCAGTAGGGCACGACCACGAGCAGAAGCGTCGAGAGCATCAGCACCGCGGCGGCGGAGCCGCGCCCGAGTTGCCCACGCTCGAACATGTAGTCGTAGACCACCAGCGTCGGCAGCGCGGTCGCGATGCCCGGGCCGCCCGCGGTCAGCACCCAGACGAGGTCGAAGGTCTTGATGGCGAATTGCAGCAGCAGCACGAAGACGGTGACGAACATCGGCGCCATGCACGGGAATATGACCGAGACATAGGTGCGGGCCGCGCTGGCCCCGTCGATCTCGGCCGCCTTGACGATGTCGGCGTCGACCGAGCGCAGGCCGGCCAGGAACAGCGCCATGGCGAAGCCCGAGGCCTGCCAGGCCGCGACGATGATGATCGTGTAGATCGCCATGTCGCGGTCGACGATCCAGTTGAACTGGAAGTCGGTCCAGCCGAGGTTCCGCACCAGCTTCTGGATGCCGAGGCCGGGATTGAGGATCCAGGACCAGACCGTCCCGGTCACGATGAACGAGAGCGCCATCGGATAGAGGAAGATGCTCCGGAACAGGTTCTCGGCCTTGATGCGCTGGTCGACCAGCACCGCGAGCAGGAGGCCGATGAGCGAGGTCAGGACGACGAAGCCGAAGCCGTAGATCAGCAGGTTGGTATAGGCGGTGTGGACCTTGCTCTGCCCTATGATCGAGGCGTAGTTCCGCCATCCGACCCAGTTGTTGCTGGCGAATTGCTGGGAATCGGTGAAGGACAGCCATGTCGTCCACAGCGTGTAGGACACGACGTAGAACACGCTGACCGCCAAAGGCGGCCAGATCACCAGATGCGGAAGCACACGCTTGAACCACATGGGTTGCGACGCAGGGCTCAGCGGTTGTCGGCGACGGCGCTGACCAGCTTCTTCTGCCCGGCCTCGGCGGTCATGCCCTTGTCGCTGACGAATTCGGCGAGCACGTCGAGCATGGCGGAGGTGATCTGCGCCGTCTGCGCCATGTTCTGGCCGAGGCTGAGGATCACGGTCTTGTTCTTGATCGCCTCGCTGAAGGCGCGTGCGGCCTCGCGCTGGTTGTCGGTGAAGGCGGCCGATTTCATGTCGACGTCGGAGCGGACCGGGATCGAGCCGGTGATGCCCGAGAAGGCTGGGCCGAACGCGGGGCTCATCACGGTCTTGGCCAGGAGTTTCTGGCCCTCCTGCAGGTCCTCGTCCTTCTGCTGCCAGAAGATGAAGGAATCGGCGTTGAGGTCGAAGGCCGGCGGGCCGCTATTCTGCGGGGTGTTGCCGACGAGGTAGTCGTCCGGCGAGAAGCCGCTGAACTTCGCAACGCCCTCGGCCATGCCGCCATGCATGATGATGCCCATGTCGCCGGACATGAAGCGCGGCATCAGCACTGAGTAGTGCTGGCCGGCGGCGCCCGGATCCCAGAAATTCGCCAGCCGGCGCAGCTGCTTGAAGGCGTCGAGCACGTCGCAGCCCTTCAGCGCGTCGTCCTCCAGACGCATGATCGCGGCGCGGTAGGATTCGATGCTGATGCCGGAGAGCGCGAACTCGAACTTCTGGCCATGGTCCCAGGCCAGGCCGCCGGCGGCGAGCGGCGTGGCGATGCCCTTGGCCTGCATCTTCGACGCGAGGGAGTTGAAGTCGTCCCAGGTCTTGGGGATCGTGTTCTCGCCGACCTTCTCCATCGCCTTCTTCGACAGGAAGAGCGTGTTGGTGCGGAAGACCTGCGCCGGGATGGCGATCCAGTTGCCGAACGGCTTGTGCAGGTCGACGATCTCCTTCGGCATGAGCGCCTCGAAGCCCGCCCCGGCGACGATGCCGTTGAGGTCGACCGTCGGATAGGTCTTCGACCAGGCCGCGATCTCCGGCCCCTTGAGCTGCGAGGCGGCCGGCGCCGCCTTGGCGATCATCTCCGCCCGGATCTTGTTCATCAGGCCGCTGGTGCCGCCCGGTACCGGGTTGTGCTTCCAGGCGCCGCCGGCATCGGTGAAGAGCTTGCCGAGCGCGTCCATGGCCTTGCCGTCATTGCCGGCGGCCCATTGCGAGCTGACGGTGATGCGCGGCTGCGGCGCGGCCTTGGCGGCACCGGATGCAGCGGCGACAGCCGCCGCCGACCCGATCAGGAACTCGCGCCGGCGCATGCGGAAACTGGCCATCTCAAATCCTCCCCTGGCGTGAGGGCGCTCTCGCGGCGCCCTTCGAAGTCATTTTTGTGAAATGCATTCTGGTATGGAAGTTCGCACGCGAGATTTGAGGCTGTCAAGGGGTGGGAAGTGGCGCGCGAAGCACAGATCAGCCCTCATCCTGAGGAGCAGGCGAAGCCTGCGTCTCGAAGGATGCTCCAGAGGGCGCTGTCACCGCGAGCTGGATCATCCTTCGAGACGCCGCTTCGCGGCTCCTCAGGATGAGGGCTGCGGTGAGATGCAGCGTGGCGCGCTTACTTCAGCGCGGCGACGATCTCGGCGCTGGCGCGCGTCCGGTGCGTCTCGGCGGCGCTGCGCGCTTCCGCGCCGGCGCCGGCCCGCAGCGCCGCGAGAATGCGGCGATGCTCGATCACGGAATCCGGCAGCGACGGCCGGTAGCGCAGCGTCGCCTCGCGGGCGCGCTGGGCCTGGTCGGTCATGGTCGACGCCATCTTGGCCAGCCGGGCATTGCCGCATTCGCCGACGAGCAGGCGGTGGAACTGGTCGTCCGCCTTGGCCCAGCCGCGCAGGTCGCCCGTGACGAAGCAGCGCTCCATCTGGTCGGTGGCCGCCGCCATCGAGTCGATCACCGCCTCCGTAGCGCGCGGATCATCCGTCCGGTCGGCCAGCAGCAGCGCCGCCATCCCCTCCAACGCGATCAGGAGCTGGTAGGTCTCCAGCATGTCGGCGGCGGAGAGCGGCAGCACCTGCACGCCGCGGCGCGGCAGCACTCGCAGTAAGCCTTCTTGCTGCAGCCGGATGATCGCCTCGTGCACCGGTGTCCGGCTCATGTTGAGCTGCTCTGCGATGCGCTGCTCGACCGCCTGGTAGCCAGGCGGCAGCACGCCTTCGAGGATGCTCGCCTTCAGCGCGCGATAGGCCTCCTCGACCAGCGACTCCTTCGGCGCGGCGTCGGTCTCGGTCCATTCCTCCGGCCTGATCACGCCTGGGCGCGGCCGGGGCAGGGAGGAATTCGAATGAGGCATGGTCGTCGCTCGCATGCATGCTACGCGGGATCGGTTCGGCGCCGCCGCAGCCTGGGGCTTGACGCGCATAGCTGCATGCGTCTTTCCATACCAGAGTGCATGCGTCGCCTCAAGGCTGACGCAGCATAAGCCGCGACCGGGGGAAACGCGACCATGAAGATCAAGGAAATCCACGGCTACGAGCTGTCCTTCACCCTGCCGGAGCCGATCGGCAACAGCCTGGGCTATTTCGACCGGCGCAGTGCGCTCGTGGTCCAGGTCGTGACCGACACAGGCCATTCCGGCTGGGGCGAGACCTCGGCGCCGCAGAAGCCGGCCGCCGCTTTCATCAGGTCGCAGTTCGCCCCGCTCCTGCTTGGCCAGCCGGCCGAGGCGATCGGCGTGCACTGGCGCAGGATGGTCCAGACCCTCGGCTACGACCGCCAGGGCACCGGCATGATGGCGCTCGCCGCGCTCGACATGGCGCTGCACGACGCCGTCGCCCGCGCGCAGGGGATTTCGCTCGCGGCCTTCCTCGGCGGCGCCTTGCGCGATCGCGTGCCGGCCTATGCCAGCGGCCCCTTCCTGAAGCCGAACGGCGACCCCCACCGCGATTTCCAGGTCGAGATCGACGCGCTGCTGCGCCGCGGCTTTCGGGCGATCAAGCCGCGCGCCGGCTACAGCCCGCGGGCGGATGGCGCGATGACGGCGGCGGTGCGCAGGCAGATCGGCCCGGAGATCGCACTCGCGGTCGACTTCAACCAGGGCTACGCCCGCTCGGCCGCGATCGAATCGGCCAAGCGCATGGAGGAGGCTGAACTGCTCTGGCTCGAGGAGCCGATCGCGCCCGACGATGCCGCCGGCTACCAGGCGATCTCGCAGGCCGTGACCACGCCGATCTCCGGCGGCGAGTCCCTGACCAACCTCGCCGACTTCCGCAGCTTCTTCTCGGCCGGCGCGTTCTCGCTGGTCCAGCCGGACCTGACGATCTGCGGCGGCTTCACCGGGATGCGCCGGGTCGCGGCGCTGGCCGAGGCCTTCAACATCCCGCTGACGCCGCACACCTTCGGCACCACCGTGAACTTCCACGCGTCGCTCCAGCTCGCCGCGACCTTGCCGGCGCATCGCGGCGGCGGGCCGCTGCCCTTCCCCTATGTCGAGTATGACTCGACCCATAACCCGCTGCTGAACCTCGGCGGCCCGCTGAAGCTCGACGCTGATGGCTGTGTCCCGCTGCCGGACAAGCCCGGCATCGGCATCGACCTGAACGCCGAGAGCTTCGCCCCTCATGTCAGGGAGCATTGGTGCGAAGCCGCTTGAGGACACCGGGCGTCTTCTCAAGGTAGAACGGCCGCTCTCGCCACCGAACCAGCCGCGAAAAGCCCGACTGGTATATGCTGCGGCCATCGCTCCCGCATGGAAGGTGCCGTGACTTGAACCACCGCCAGCTCGAGACCTTTGCCGCGGTGATGAAGTCGGGGACGGTGTCGCGCGCCGCCGAGCTGCTCGGCATCACCCAGCCGGCGGTGAGTCGCACCGTCGCGGAGCTGGAGCGCTCGATCGGCTTCCTGCTCTTCGACCGGGTGCGCAACCGCATCATCCCGACGCCCGAGGCCAGGCTGTTCTACGCGCAGGTCGAGGCCTCCTTCCGCGGCATGGACACGCTGCGGGCCGCTGCCGCGCGCATCCGCGACCACGGCTCGGGCCAGCTGCGCGTCGGCTCGCTCTCGGCGCTCGGCTCCTCGCTCGTGCCCAAGGCCGTCAGGCGCTTCCGCGAGGGCCATCCCGATATCGGCGTCACGCTGATGGTGCTGCCCTCGCGCGACGTGCGCGACGGCGTCGCCTCCGGTGAGTTCGATGTCGGGCTCGCCGCCGACGAGATCGACGTCAGCGGCGTGCTGCACCAGCCCTTCGTCTCGCCGCGCGTGCTCTGCGCCCTGCCGCTCGGCCATCCGCTGGCCGATAACGCGGTCATCACCCCCTACGACCTGCATGAGCTGCCCTTCATCGCCTATGTCCCGGAGGACCGCGCCCGCCAGCGGCTCGACCTCATCTTCGCGGAGGCCGACGTCGCGCCGCGCATCGTGGTCGAGACGATCTATGCCGCGACGGTCTGCGCCCTGGTGGCCGAGGGCGTCGGCGTCGGCCTCGTCAGCCCCTACGCGGTTGCCGGCGCCGATCCGACCCGCATCGTGCTCAAGCCGTTCGAGCCGGCCGTGCACAGCAAGAGCCTGCTGATCCTGCCGCTCGACCGGCCGAAATCCCAGCTCGTGCGCGATTTCATCGATTGCCTGCTCGCCTCGCGCTGAAGGTAACGTCAGCGAGCAGCCGCCCAGCCATAAGGCTGCGGCATCGTCTTATGCCTTGCGCCTGATTGTCCGGGTTTCGGAATGGCTTACGCCTGTCCCATCAAAGGGACCCGCCATGCACGACCTGACCCGCTGCGTCCACCACCCGGCCGTCGACACCGAGGGCTATGCCAGCCTCGCGGTCGCGACCCATCGCGCCTCGACCATCGTCTATCCCGATGCCGAGAGCTTCTCGCAGCGCAAGCATCGCGGTTTCGACGGCTATACCTACGGGCTGCACGGCACCCCGACGACGCGCACGCTCGAAGCCCAGCTCAGCGAGCTGCATGGCGGCGTCCGCACCGTGCTGGTGCCGTCGGGCCAGGCTGCCGTCACCGTGGTGATGCTGTCCTTCCTGCTGCCCGGCGACAAGGTCCTGATCCCCGACCATGTCTACCCGCCGGTGCGCAGCTTTTGCGAGGAGTACCTCAAGCCGCGCGGCATCGATTACGGCGTCTACGACCCGCTGATCGGCGCCGGCATCGCCGAGCTCATCGACGAGCGCACCAGGCTGGTCTGGATCGAGTCGCCCGGCTCGGGCACGATGGAGGTCCAGGACGTGCCGGCCATCGCAGGGGCCGCCAAGGCCAAGGGCGCGCTGGTCGGCTGCGACAACACCTGGGCGACGCCGCTACTGTTCAAGCCGCTGGCGCACGGCGCCGATTTCGCCTGCGAGGCGCTGACCAAATATGTCGGCGGCCATTCCGACCTGCTGCTCGGCTCGATCACGGTCGCCGACATCGCGCTGCGCCAGACGATGAAGGAGACGCTGCGCGGGCTCGGCGTCGGCGTCTCGCCGGACGAATGCGCTCTGGCGCTGCGCGGCATCGAGACCATGGGCATCCGCGTCGCCCATATGGGCCGCGTCTCCGAGGATTTCGCCAGGCGGCTGGCCCGCTCGCCGGCGATTGATCACGTTCTGCACCCGGCGCTGCCCTCCTGCCCCGGTCACGAGTTCTGGGCGCGCGACATCAAGCGCTCGTCCGGCGTGTTCAGCATCGTGCTGAAACCGGGCGCCGAGGCCAATCTCGACGCCGCGCTGACGGCGCTGAAAATCTTCGCCATCGGCGCCTCCTGGGGCGGCACCCGCAGCCTGATCGCGCCGATGGCGGTGAAGGCCGATCGCACGGTCAAGCCCTGGACCCATGAGGGCACGGTCCTGCGCATCAGCATCGGCCTGGAAGACCCCGACGATCTCTGGGCCGATCTCGACGCGCTGCTCTTCGCGCTTGAAAGCAAGCCGACCGCCAAGGTCGCCTAGTCGCAACAGGAGAGGATTCGGTCGGCGTGGCGGCTCGGGCCGCCGCGCGCGGGAGACGTGTGCCTAAATCAAAAACAGGGGAATGACGATGAAACGCAATCCGCTTCGCTTGGCCGCCGGTGCGCTGTTCTGCGGCGCGCTTGCAAGCCCGGCCTTCGCCGCCGATACGCTCAAGACGATCCGCGATCGCGGCAAGGTCATCTGCGGCACCAGCCCCGGCGTTGCCGGCTTCTCCACGCAGGATGCGAACGGCCGCTGGCAGGGCTTCGATATCGACATCTGCCGGGCGCTCGCAGCGGTGGTCTTCAACGATTCCGAGAAGGCCGCCTTCGTCCCGCTGACGTCGAAGGATCGCCTCATCGCGCTCCAGGCCGGCGAGATCGACGTGCTGCCGCGCACCACGACCTGGACTCTGGCGCGCAATGCCGGCCAGGGCGTCACCTTCACCGCGGTGAACTACTATGACGGCCAGGGCTTCATGGTGCCGAAGAAGCTGAACGTCACCGCGGCGTGGCAGCTCGGCGGCGCTTCGATCTGCGTGGCGCAGGGCACGACGAGCGAGCTCAACCTGGCCGATTATTTCCGCAAGCTGAACCTGAAATACGAGCCGGCCGCCTTCGGCACCTCGGAGGAGGCGCTGAAGGCCTACGAGGCCGGGCGCTGCGACGCCTACACGACCGACGTCTCGGCACTCTCGGCCAACCTGCTCAAGTTCCGCGCGCCGGAAGAGCACATGGTCCTGCCAGAGGTGATCTCGAAGGAGCCGCTTGGCCCCTGGGTCCGAACCGGGGACGAGACCTGGTTCAATCTGGTGCGCTGGACGCTCTTCGCGCTGATCAACGCCGAGGAACTCGGGATCACCAAGGCCAATATCGGGGAGATGGCGAAATCGGCCAACCCGGAAGTGAAGCGCTTCCTCGGCCAGGACGGCAAGTTCGGCGAGGCGCTCGGCGTCAGCAATGATTGGGTCGTGCGGGTGATCTCCGCCGTCGGCAATTACGGCGAGAGCTTCGACAGCCATCTCGGCATGAAGTCGCGCATGCACCTGCAACGCGGCCCGAACGAGCTCTGGACCAAGGGCGGCCTGCAATACAGCCCGCCTTTCCGGTAAGCGCCGCTCGTCAGGGCAGCGGCGGGAAGGGTGCCCGGGCGCCGCTTCCTATTTTTCGGCATCACGTTCCAAGGCCGGGGCTTGCGAATGCAGGTCCCCTGACTATCTCCCGTTACGAAGGGGTCAATCGCGGAGGCATGATCATGCACCACGAGAGACTGAAGCAGTTCCGTTGCCAGTCCGTCGAGAAGGCTCGCGCGGTCGGCATCCCCGCCTATTTCCTCGATGAGTTCGACGGTGTCCTGCGTGTCCTGCCCGATGGCAGGAAGGAGCGCATCGTCGTCACCGAGGGACGGCCGGTCATCTTGCCTCTGGGCACCATACCCCCTTGGCCCATGACCCTCCGCTGACGCCGCTGTTCTCCCTCAGCGCGCCGTCCAGCCGCCATCGGCGGTGAGCGTCGTGCCGGTGCAGAAGGAGGATTCGTCGCTCGCCAGGAAGAGCATGGCGCGGGCGATCTCGATAGGTTGGCCGAGCCGCTCCATCGCCTGGCGCTGCTCCAGCCCGCGGCGCAGCCCGGCCGCATCCGGCGACCTGGCGAAGATCTCGGCGAAATAGGGCGATTCGATCGTTCCGGGCGCGACGCAGTTGATCCTGATCTTGGCCGCGACATGGTCGATCGCCATGGCCCGCGTCAGCGCCGCGACCGCGCCTTTCGAGGCGACATAGGCCGCGCGGTCGGTGATGCCGATATTGGCGACGGCCGACGCCGTGTTGACGATGGCGCCGCCGCCCTGCCGCTCCATCACCGGAATCGCGTATTTGCAGCCGAAGAACACGCCCTTGACGTTTACCGCCATCAGCGCGTCCCAATCGGCCTCAGAGGTGTTGACCACCGTGCCGGCGAAGCCGAAGCCGGCATTGTTGACGAGGATGTCGAGCCGGCCGTGAGCGGCGACCGCCTTGCCGATCATCGCCTCGACCTCGGCCTCCTTGCTGACATCGACCTTATGCGCCGCCGCCTTGCCGCCCTGTGCGACGATCTCCGCGGCGACGCTCTCGGCAGCGGAAAGATTGCGATCCGCGACCATGACGACCGCACCCTCGCTGGCGAATAGTTTTGCCGCCTCGTGTCCGATGCCGGAGCCGGCCCCGGTGATGATCGCGATCCTGCCTGCCAGTCTCATTCGCTTCCGTCCCTTTTCGCCGCGCCGAGAGATCGTTTGAGAATTCGCCAGCGCGAGTTGGCTGGCGTGGTTGTCGAGAACCGGAGCGGACTTTTGTCCGTGAGCACCGGAAGCGCAGACAGCTGCGTCAGGCGGCCGCGATGGTAGAATTCTCAAGCGGTCTCTCACAGCATCATGACCGGTGAAAAATACTGCTCGATCGCCGCCAGCAGCGAGCGGCTGACGATCCAGGAGGTCTTGGGATTGCTGGGCGACGGCGCATTGGTGATCTCGGTGCGCATCGTGCCGTATTCGCAATCGACCGTGATCGCATGGCTGTTGCCGCGCGCGGCGGGATCGCAGATCACCGCGACCTCGACCTTCTCGAAGCCCGGCCCGGCCAGCGCCAGCGCCGCCGCGACGTTGAGGTTGAGCGGATAGGTCGCCGCCGCCTCGCGGGCATTGCCGCGAAACAGCGTCACCGGCTCGGCCAGCGTGGCGGGATCATGGCCGCGCTTCACCAGCTCCTCGCGCCAGGCCGCCGGCGGCTTGTGCGATTCATAGCGCAGAGCGAGCGATGTCGCATCGCGGACTGCGCGGACATAGTCGACGCCGCCGAGTGCGCCGGAGGGCAGCAGGATGCGCCCGCCAGACGCCTTCGCCGTCTTGACCAGCCCGGCGAAGAGCGCTTCGTCATGCAGCGCGCCGATCGAGGAGATCAGCACCGGCAGCCCGAGCGCGAGGCATTGCGGCACGCTCTTGCGTACGGCTTCGTGCCCGGCCGCCTCGACGACGATCTCCGGCCCGAAGGCCCGCAATTCCTCGCAATCGGCGAGCAGCGCGCAACCCTCCGGCACCCGCACCCGCGACTCGGATTCCGGCGGCAGCAACACGCCGAGCTCATAACCCGGCGCCGTCCGCGCCAGCAGCGCCGGCGCCAGGTCGCCTGCGATCGATCCGAAGCCGATCAGGGCAATGCGGCGCCGACTCACCCGAGCGCCCCGATCCACTCCGCCACCGTCGCGGTGAAGGCGTCCGGCCGCGAGACCGGGAAGAAATGCCCGCCGGTATCCAGCATGGTCTTGCGCGCGCCGTGCAGGGCCGCCGCCAGCTCCTCCTGCAGGAAGGCAGGGACGATCATGTCGTCGCGCGTGCCCAGGATCAGCGCCGGCAGCGTGAGCGAGCCGATGTGCTTGGAGCCGTCGAAGGCGAGCAGGGCGTCGATGCGCTCGCGCACCACCTGCCGCGCCTGGGCCGAGCTCGGCGCCTTGGCCAGCGCCGCCTCATGGACGGCCCAGTTGGCCTCCAGCCAGGCCGGCGGATAGGCCAGCAGGCTCGCCGTCGCCGCATAGGCCTGCGGGTTCTCGTCGAGGATGGCGCGGCGCGTGCCGAACAGGGCGGTCATGTAGCGGCTCGGCTTCAGCCAGGTCGCGCTGAGGATGAGCCCGTCGAGCCGTTCCGGCGCCTGCCGCGCCAGCGACTGGCCGATGCAGCCGCCGGTGGAATGGCCGAGCAGCACCGCCCGCTTGACGCCGACTGCATCGAGCACCGCCAGGCAATCCCGTGCCAGCAGGTCGATGGTGCAGGGAGCCTCGCCGCGCGAACTCGCACCGATGCCGCGCTGGTCGAAGCGGATCACCCGGAAGGAGCGTGCCAGGGTCGCTGCGCTGTCGTTCCAGAACCCTGCGGTGCCGCCTAGCCCGCTGACCAGCAGCAGCGCCGGCCCGGAGCCTTCGACACTCGCCTTCAGCTCCGCGCCATCCGCCGTGCGGACCACGAAGTTCTCGGAGGCGACGCGGGGCGTGGCGGCACTCATTGCAGCGGAGAATAGGCTACGGGGGTGAGGATGCGCGAGCTTTGGATATCGAGCAGCTCGTGCTCGCCGTAGAGCTTGCCCGCCTTCACGCGGTAGTCGCGCTCTTCGTAGATCATCTCGAACTCACATCTCGCAAGCCGTCAGCCTGGCGCGGCGTCCCCCGAGCGGGCGATTCAGCGCCGGGTGATGTTGACTGACCTGCGGGCCAGCATGGACGTTGCCCGATGCGTGTCAACGCCGTCCTGACCTGCGCCAGCGCTCTCGCCGGGCAACGCCGGGCTATGCCATGCTCGGTCTTCTGCTTGGGTCGCGCGGCCCGAAGCGCCCCCAATCCGCCTTCCCCGCCAGATGCGAAAGACTTTCCCATGCATGTCCTGGACCACGCGACCCAGCCGCTCGAGACCTGGCGCGACGGCGTGATGACGCTGATGCGCGTTTCGGCGACGATCCAGAGCCGGCAGCTCTGCATCTTCGAGCAGTTCTGCGATCCGGGCCTGGGCGCGCCGATGCATCTTCATGCGGTGGAGGAGGTGCTCGAGGTCGTCGCGGGCGAGGCCGAGGTCACCCTGCGCGACGAGAGCATGATCGTCACGGCGAACCAGTCCGTGCTCATCCCGGCCGGCGCGCGCCATGGCTTCAAGAATGTCGGAACCGGAATCCTGCACGTGCGTGCGACGCTTGCAGCCGCGATCTTCGAGGCGTCCTACGATGACCGCGCCGAGCTGTCGCGGCGCTATGTTCCGGACAACGCCTGACGGCGTCAGGACTGCAGGGCCAGCTCGATGAAGCCGATCAGTTGCTGGCTGTCGAAGGGCTTGGCCAAAAAGCCGATCCCTCCGGCGCCCATCGCCCGGGCGCGGACGCGCTCGTCGGGGAAGGCGGTGATGAAGATCACGGGGATGTCGTAGCCGCGGCTGCGCAGGGCCGTCGCCAGCTCGACGCCGCCGAGCCCGTCCATCTGGACGTCGGTGATGACGCAGTCGATCGGCGAGGCCCGCACGCTCGCCAGGAAATCCTCCGCCGAGGCGAAGCTCCGGGCGGCCAGGCCCAATGACCGCACCAGGTTCTGCGTCGCGACGCGGACGGAGGCGTCGTCGTCGACGATGGCAACGGTCTTGGTCATGGATCTGCTTTTTCCGATGGGCTGGCTGAGTGCGCTCGCCCTTGTCCCCTCCTACATGCGCTCCAAAGCCAGGAACGGGAATCATACACAGGTTTAGGTCGGTGTTTCCTCAGCCGAGCGTCGGCTGAATCGCCTGGAACATCTTGACCAGTTCGGCGAGGGAGCGCGCACCCATCTTCTCCATGACGTGGCCGCGATGGATCTTGACGGTGATCTCGCTGACGCCGAGCTTGCCGGCGACCTGCTTGTTCATCAGGCCCGTCGTCACCAGCGCCAGGACCTCGCGCTCGCGCGCCGTCAGCGCGTCGTAGCAGGTCTTCAGCTTGGCGAGCTGACCGTCGGCTGTTCGCCGTGCCCGGTCCCGCTCCAGCGCCTGCGAGACCGCGTCGAGCATGTCCTGGTCGCGGAACGGCTTGATCAGGAAGTCGAGCGCGCCCGCCTTCATCGCCCGCACGGACATCGGCACGTCGCCATGGCCGGTCATGAAGACGATCGGGATGTTGTTGCCCGCCCTGGCCAGCTGGCCCTGGAAGTCGAGCCCGCTGACGCCGGGCAGCCTGACGTCGAGCACGAGGCAGCTATCGACATTGGCCGCCGGCCGCGCCAGGAACTCGGCCGAGGACGCGAACAGCTCGACGCGCATGCCGACGGACCTGAACAGGTTGCTCAGGGCCTCGCGCATGGACGGGTCGTCATCGACCACGAAGACGGTGGGGGACTGCGGGTCGGCCATCAAAGCGCTTCTTTATGGGCAGGCAGCGAGACGGTGAAGGTTGCCCCAGCATTATGCGCCGCGCTGGCGCGGATGCGGCCGCCATGGGCCTCGAGGATAGAGCGGCAGATCGACAATCCCATCCCCATGCCGTTGGCCTTGGTCGTGTAGAAGGCGTTGAACAGGCTCGACGCCGTGTCCGGATCGAAGCCCGGACCTGAATCGGCCACGGTCATTTCAAGCGCACCATCAGCGACACTGCAACTGATGCCGAGATCTCTCGGCCGCCCCTCGACCGTGCCCATGGCCTGGCAGGCATTGACGATGAGGTTGATCAGCACCTGCTGGATCTGCACGCGGTCGCCGAAGGCGGGCGGCAGGTCCTCGTCCAGCTTCAGGCTGAGATGGGCCCGGTGCCCGTCCAGCTCCCGGCGAACCAGCGTCACGGTCTCCGTGATCAGCTCGTCGAGGGCGAAGGCCGCCTGCTGCGGCGTCGATTTGCTGGAGAGCGCGCGCAGCCGCTTGATCACCGCGCTGGCGCGCTTGGCGTCGTCGACCATGCTCTGCAGCGAGGTCCGGCCCTCCTGGAGTTCGGGCTCGGGCCGGTTGAGCCAGCGCAGCCCGGCCTCGCCGTTGGTGACGATCGCGGCGAGCGGCTGGTTGACCTCATGGGCGATCGACGCGGTCAGCTCGCCCAGGGTCGCGACGCGCGTGACATGGGCCAGCTCCGCCTGCGCGTGATGCAGGGCGTCCTCGGCCTCGCGCCGGGCGGTGACGTCCATGATCGTGACGAGGACCTGGCCGAGTTCGGGGCGCTCGGACGGGACCGCCACGGTGAAGAGGACGTTGAGCCGCCGGCCGTCGAGCGTGCCCATCAGGCTCTCCGCCTCGTAGGCGGTGCTGCCATCCCATAGCGCTGATAGCATCGACCAGAGCGCGCCCTCCATCTCCTTGGGCGCGAGCTGGGGCAGCGCCGCGCGGAAATCCGCGACGCTGCCTGCGCCGAACATCGTCAGGGTGGTGTCGTTGGCGTTGATCAGGCGCATCTTGCCGAGCATGCGCCGGGCGAAGCCCGGGTCCTCGGCTCTGACGGCGTCGATGCCGCGGCCGGCGGTCTTGAGCGCCGCGATCGCCGTCCCGACCTCGGAGAAGTCCATTTCGAGGATGGCGACGCCCGTCGCGAGGAAGATGTGGCGATAGCGCCGCTCGCTCTCGCCGAGGACGGCGATGCCGGCCTTGACCTTGGCGGCCAGCAGCGTGGTGATGCCGATCGCCGACAGGCTGACCAGGCACCGTGCCACCGGCCCGGAATCGAACCGGGCGCCATGGGACAGAATGAAGCTGAGCAGCGTCAGCGCCATGCAGCCCGCCCCGATCAGGAGGATGCGGCGCCGGTCGGCGAAATTCAGCGCGAGCAGCACGACCGCGACATAGAGCACCGCGATCGCGATATCGAACGGCGTCAGCGTGTCGATGGCGAAGATGATCGTCGCGAGGGAAAGCGCCGCGATCGGTGAGAACAAGGACATCCGCTTCCCCTGCAGGCCCAATGGCCCCGGGTCGGGCTCGCGCATCCCGGATGGCCGGCGCCCGTCATAGCGCAACTCCGGCCGCGCCGTATCGCCTCCCGTCGCCTGCGGCATCTCTAGACTTTCGTCAGGGACCACTCATACGCGAGTATGATCGGGGCAAACGAGCGTCCGATTACGCGGCCGGGCCACGCCGCCTAGGCTCTCTCCATCGCAACCCGATGAGACGAGACCGAGCCATGGACACCGCCAAACACCTGCGCACCGCCCCCCTCCAGACACCGACCGACCTTGGCTCGAATGCGACCAAGGACATCGCGCCGGCCCTGACCACGCTGCTGGCGGACACCTTCGCGCTCTACCTGAAGACCAAGAATTTCCACTGGCACATGTCGGGGCCGCATTTCCGCGACTACCACCTGATGCTGGACGAGCAGGGCGAGCAGATCTTCGCCATGACCGATGCGATCGCCGAGCGCGCCCGCAAGATCGGCGGCACGACGCTCCGCTCCATCGGCCACGCCGGCCGCCTGCAGCGGCTCGCCGATAATGACGCGGATTACGTCACCCCCAGCGACATGCTGGCGGAGCTTGCCAGCGACAACCGGCAGTTCGCCTCCTTCCTGCGCGCGACCCATGCCGTCGCCGAGGAGCACAACGACGTCGCCACCACCAGCCTCATCGAGGTCTGGATCGACGAGACCGAGCGCCGCGCCTGGTTCCTGTTCGAGGCCGGCCGCCCGGCCTCCTGAGACGCCCACGCCTGACCATCACCTCAACCGCCGTCCCGCCAACGTTGCGGGCGGCCCAATCGGGAGAAGAGACATGCTGACCAACGGGTTTTCCAAGACCGTGTTTGGCCCGGCTTTGGCTGCGGCCCTCATGGTCGCCGCGCCTGCGGCGAAGGCCGAGACGACCGCTCCGGTCAAGGCCAAGAACGTGATCCTGGTCCACGGCGCCTGGGCCGACGGCTCCAGCTGGGGCGAGGTCATCCCGCGGCTCCAGGCCGCCGGCCTGAACGTCACCGCGGTCCAGAACCCGCTCAGCTCGCTGGAGGATTCCGTGGCGGCCACGCGCCGGGCGCTCGCCCTGCAGGATGGGCCGACCGTGATCGTCGCCCATTCCTGGGGCGGCACCGTGATCAGCGAGGTCGGCACCGATCCGAAGGTTTCGGCGCTGGTCTATGTCGCCGCCCGGGCGCCGGATGCGAACGAGGATTTCGTCGCCCTGTCGGCGAAGTTCCCGACCGGCCCCGTCCGCGCCGGCATCCAGGTCAATGACGGCTACACGCAGCTCTCCGAGGATGCGTTCCTGAAGTACTTCGCCAATGGCGTCGCCCCGAAGCAGGCCAAGGAGCTCTACGCCGTCCAGGGCTCCACCGCCGCCTCCATCTTCTCGGGCCGCACGACGCAGGCCGCCTGGCACAGCAAGCCGTCCTGGTACGCCGTCTCGAAGCTCGACTACACCATCAATCCCGACCTGGAGCGCTTCCTCGCCAAGCGCATGAACGCCACCACCGTGGAGCTGAACGCCGGGCATCTTTCCCTGGTGTCGCATCCCAAGGAGGTCGCCGACCTGATCCTGCAGGCGGCCGGGTACAAGAAGTGATGGGGACCACGACCGGCGGCGCGAGCTGTCGCCGGCCGCCCCATCGGCAAGCAGGCGCGGCTCCGGCCGCGCCTGCCCAAATCGGGCAACGCGGGGCATGCAACCCCTCAGGCCTTGCAGCCGTTGTAGAAAACCTCGGCGCACTGCCTGGCCCGGAGGACGATCTCGTCGCGCTGCGGCGCCGAGCGCTGGCCCATCATCGCGGTGCGCTGCGGCTCCATGGCCATCATGCCGCGCAGCATGCCGGACGCGATGTGGATGTCGTCGATGCGAAGGGCGCCCTTGTCCTTCTGCTTCGTCAGCCAGTTCTCGATCACGCCGTTCACCGGCACGATGGCCGATTGGTAGAAGGCCGCCGCGACCTCGGGGAAGCGCTCGCATTCGCTGATGACGAGGCGGTTGATGGCGATCGTCTCCGCGCTCAGCGTCAGCAGGCCGAAGGCGAGCAGGATGTGCTCGAGCGCCTCGCGGGTGTCGAGCTCGTCGCTGACATCGTCGTCGAGGTCGAGCAGGAAGCGGCCGATGCGGTGGCGGATCGTGGCCTCGAACAGCTCCGCCTTGGTCGGCACGAGCTTGTAGAGGGTCTTGGTCGAGACGCCGGCACGATCTGCCACCGCCTTGATGTTGGTGCCGGCATAGCCGTTCGACTGAAACTCGCGGTCCGCCGCGTCGACGATGAGGCGCAGCGTCTCTTCGTCGGGCCGGGCCTGCGGCCGTCCGCGGGAGCGCCTCACGGTCTCGTGAATTTGCTCGTGAATTTGTCGCATGATTGTTTTCCAAATTCCCGTTGACAGCATCAACGTAGATACTATTTTGGAAAACATCAAGTTTCTAAAATGTAAGAAACGCTGGTTTCCACACCCTGCAGGAGCAGAACCGATGAGCAAGCATCAGGATCGCATCACTGCCGAACGCGCCATTCCTCCGGGAGAGGCCGTGCCGGACATCGTCGCCGAGAAGCTGGCCCAAGCGATCGCCGCCGAAGCGATTGCCGCCGCGGAGCCCGTCCAGCCGAAGCACACCCTGCGCCGCGTCGCGCTGGCCGGCGTCGCCGTCGCCGCGCTCATGGGCGCCGGCTATTGGGGCCACGACTACTGGACGGTCGGGCGCTTCCAGATCTCGACCGACGACGCCTATGTGAAGGCCGACAGCACCACGATCGCCCCGAAGATCTCCGGCTATATCGGCGAGGTGCTGGTTCGCGACAACGAGCCCGTCAAGGCCGGCCAGGTGCTGGCCCGGATCGACGACCGCGACTTCGCCGTCGCGCTGGACCAGGCCAAGGCCGATGTCGCCGCCGCCCGCGCCGCCGTCACCAGCAAGCAGGCCCAGCTCGACGCCCAGCAATCGGTGATCGACACCGCCAGGGCGACGATCGAGGTCGACAAGGCCAACCAGACCTTCGCCGAGCAGGACAACGATCGCTACACGAACCTCGCCAGGACCGGCTACGGCTCGGTGCAGAACCAGCAGTCGGCGCAGGCCAGGATCGATGCCGCCCGCGCCGCGACGGCACGCGACACGGCCGCGCTCGCCGCGGCGCAGAAGCAGGTCGACCTGATCAAGGCCGACCTCGCCCAGGCCCAGGCCACCGTCGCCCATGACGAGGCCGTCCAGCGCCAGGCCGAGCTCAACCTGTCCTACACGTTGATCACCGCCCCGGTCGACGGCACCGTCGGCAACCGCACGCTACGCCTCGGCCAGTACGTCCAGGCCGGCACGCAGCTGATGGCGGTCGTCCCGCTCGCGGGCACCTACATCGTCGGGAACTTCAAGGAGACGCAGCTCACCGACGTGAAGCCCGGCCAGAAGGTCGAGGTCGAGGTCGACATGTTCCCGGGCGTCACGGTCGCCGGCCATGTCGACAGCATCGCCCCGGCCAGCGGCCAGGAATTCGCCCTGCTGCCGCCGGACAACGCCACCGGCAACTTCACCAAGGTCGTCCAGCGCGTCCCGGTGAAAATCGCGCTCGACTCCGGCCACGCGCTGGCAGGCGACCTGCGCCCGGGCATGTCTGTGGTTCCCACCATCAACACCAAGGTCTCGAACGAGAAGGTCGCGGCGGACGTGCGGTAACCCGCGCGGCCGGCCTGCAAGGAGCTCGGTCATGTCGAACCAATCAGCTACCGCCGCCCCGCAGGTCCCGTCTGCACCGGACAAGGCCAGCCTCTCCACCTGGATCGCGATCGTCGCCGGCGCCATCGGCGCCTTCATGGCGATCCTGAACATCCAGATCACCAACGCCTCGTTGCTCGACATCGAGGGCGGCATCGGCACCGGCGTCGACAACGGCGCCTGGATCTCGACCTCCTACCTGATCGGCGAGATCATCGTCATCCCGCTGACGAGCTATATGAGCCGGGTCTTCTCCTTCAAGCGCTACATCATCTGGAGCACGGTCGCCTTCGCGCTGTTCTCCATGGCCTGCGCCTTCGCCAGCTCGCTCGGCGAGATGATCGTGATGCGCGGCCTGCAGGGCTTCGCCGGCGGCGTGCTCATCCCGATGGCCTTCACCATGATCGCGACGCGCCTGCCGAAGTCGCAGCAGCCGGCGGGCCTTGCCATGTTCGCGCTGGCGGTCACCTTCGCGCCGGCGATCGGCCCGACCATCGGCGGCTATCTGACCGAGAACTACGGCTGGCAGACCATCTTCTTCATCAACACGCTGCCCAGCATCGCGATGGTCATCGCCCTCTACTTCACGTTGGAGAAGCAGCCGATGCAGCTCGGCCTGCTCAGGGAGGGCGACTGGGCCGGCATCGCCACGATGGCGATCGGCCTCTCGGCGCTGCAGACCCTGCTCGAGGAGGGCAACAAGGACGACTGGTTCCAGTCGCCCTTCATTGTCCGCCTGGCGGTGATCGCGGTCGTGTTCCTGACGGCGTTCATCTGGATCGAGCTCAAGGTCAAGAAGCCGCTCGTCGACCTCTCGCTGCTGAAGAACCGCAATTTCAGCGTCGGCACGATCTCGAATGTCCTCGTCGGCTTCGGCCTGTTCGGCTCGGTCTACGTGCTGCCGCAATATCTCGGCCAGGTGCAGGGCTACAACGCCGAGCAGATCGGCATGGTGCTGGCCTGGACCGGCCTGCCGCAGCTCCTGCTGATCCCGCTCGTGCCGATGCTGATGAAGCGCTTCGACATCCGCTACATCACCTTCGTCGGCATCGCGCTCTTCGCCGCCTCGTGCTTCATGAACACCCACATGTCGCTGAACTATTCCGGCGACCAGCTGTTCTGGCCGAACGTCGTGCGCGCCGTCGGCCAGTCCCTGGTGCTGACGCCGCTGACAGCCATCGCGATGATGAGCATCCAGCCCAAGGACGCCGCCAACGCGTCGGGCCTGTTCAACATGCTCCGCAATCTCGGCGGCGCGGTCGGCACCGCGGCGCTGGGCACGATCATCACCAAGCGCGAGCAGTTCCACTCGAACATCATCGGCCAGGCGGTCAATCCCTTCCGCGACGAGGTGCGCGCCCGCCTCGCGCAGATGACGAACTACTTCATGGCGCATGGCGTCTCCGACCCTGCGACCGCCCAGCACCAGGCTGCCATCGCGCTCGGCCAGACGGTGAAGCGCCAGGCATTGGTCATGGGCTTCAGCGACACCTTCGCGATCATCGGCATCGTCCTGGCGATCGCGGCCGTCGCGGTCCTGTTCGCCCGGAAGGGGCAGGGCGGCAGCGCGGCGCCCGCGCATTGACGTAATCGCGGCAGCGACGCCTGGCAGAACGCAGTTGACCAGGCGTAGCGGCGGATCGCGAACGGCCGTCCACAGTTGAGCGTGAATCGCGCCGGCGGCGTGCGCGCAACGAGAAGACATCGCCCCCGCCTTCTGAAACAAGCCCGGTCTTCAATGGCATCTTGCCGCCGTGCCCATGGTACCGCGGTCGAGCTTGGCGGGGGTATTGTCAGCTCGAAGCCTTCGTCTTCCTCGACCACGGCATCACGCGTGCGACCTCGATCGGCGCGAGTCCGGCCTGGCGCCCGTTCGAACGCGTTTCGGCCAACCGGCACGAATCCGGGCTTTATTTCCGGCTCACCTTACGCAAGAGCATCTGAGCCACTTTCATCAGGACAAGACCATGGCCCCTTTGCCGCTTTTCTATTCCAGCATCATCGTGCTCGATCGCAACACGCATCGCGAATCCCGGCTCGCCCCGGTCGAGAAGCCCTACGCCTTCGCCGCCAGCACCCATGTCCTGCCGGCGCTGGTGGCGGAGTTCGCAGTCGGCTGCCGCGACATGCCGATCCTGTTCCTGGAGGAGCCGGCCGGCATCTCGCCGCTGTTCATGGTCGGCATGCGCTCCGCCGAAAGCTGCTTCGTCGATGCCGACGGCCGTTGGCGCGGACAGCATCCGCCGGCCTATTTGCGGCGCTACCCGTTCATCGGCGGCGAGGTCTCGGCGCAGCAGCAGGTCATCTGCATCGATGGCGGCTATGCCGGGCTGCAGGACAAGGAGGGCGAGCGCCTCTTCACCGAAGCGGGCGAGCCGGGGGATGCGCTGCAGCGCATCATCACCTTCGTCGGCGAATATGCCGATGCGGCAAAGGTGACGGCTGCCTTCACGGCCGAGCTCAAGGCCCTGGACCTGCTCCAGACCATCAATATCGAGATCCGCTCGCCGGATGGCGCGAGCTCGAACTTCTCCGGCTTCGCCGCCGTCAGCGAGGAGCGGTTCAACGCGCTCTCCGACGAGGCGCTGCTCGAGCTCAAGCGCAAGGGCTACCTCGCGCCGATCTACGCCCACCTGATCAGCCTGGCGAATTTCGCCCTGCTCGGCGAGCGGGCGGCGACCCGAGCCTGATCCGTTAGCCGGCAGGCCGGGGCGCGGGCGGCTCAACCACGGCGGGAGGCCCTGCCCGCGCCATCGGCACGAAGCTTGCTAGGTAAGGACCACGCCATCTGGAGGGTCCTATGCGTCGCTCGTTTCTGAAAACCGCTTTCGTGCTTGCCATCCTGCCCGCCCTGCACGGTGCCGCCTGGGCGCAAGGCACGCTGCGGATCGGAATGACGGCCTCCGACATCCCGCTCACCACTGGCCAGACCGACAATGGCGGCGAGGGCATGCGCTTCATGGGCTATACGGTCTATGACGCGCTGATCAACTGGGACCTCTCGAGCGCGACCAAGCCCTCCGACCTCGTGCCCGGCCTGGCCCTGAGCTGGGGGCTCGACCCGGCTGATGCGGCCAAGACCAAATGGGTCTTCAAGCTCCGCCCCGACGTCAAGTTCCATGACGGCTCGGCCTTCACGGCCGACTCCGTGGTCTGGAACCTCGACAAGCTCCTGAAGAACGACGCGCCGCAATTCGACCAGCGTCAGTCGGCGCAGGGCAAGTCGCGCATTCCCGCGGTCGCCTCCTATCGCGCCGTCGACCCGATGACGCTGGAGATCGTCACCAAGTCGCCGGACGCGACGCTGCCCTACCAGCTCGCATGGATCCTGATGTCCTCGCCGGCCAATTGGGAGAAGCAGGGCAAGAGCTGGGACAACGTCGCCAAGGCGCCCTCCGGCACAGGGCCGTGGAAACTGACCAGCTTCGTGCCACGCGAGCGCGCCGAGATGGTCCCCAATCCCGATTACTGGGACAAGCCGCGGGTGCCCAAGCTCGACAAGCTCGTGCTGATCCCGCTGCCCGAGGCCAACGCCCGCGTCGCCGCCCTGCGCTCCGGCCAGGTCGACTGGATCGAGGCTCCCGCTCCCGACGCTGCCAAGTCGCTGACCGATGCCGGTTTCAAGATCGTCATGAATGCCTACCCGCATAACTGGACCTGGCATCTCTCGCGGGTCGAGGGCTCGCCCTGGAACGACATCCGCATCCGCAAGGCCGCCAACCTCGCCGTCGACCGCGACGGCATGAAGGAGCTGCTGGCGGGGATGATGATCCCGGCCGAGGGCTTCTACCCGCCCGGCCACCAATGGTTCGGCAAGCCCAAGTTCAAGCTCGAATACAAGCCGGAAGAGGCCAAGAAGCTGATGAAGGAAGCCGGCTATACGCCGGAGAAGCCGCTCGTCACCAAAATCCTGATCTCGCCCTCCGGCTCCGGCCAGATGCAGCCGCTGCCGATGAACGAGCTGGTGCAGCAGAACCTCGCCGATATCGGCATCAAGATCGACTTCGAGGTGGTCGAGTGGAACCAGCTCATCAACATCTGGCGGGCCGGCGCCAAGGACCCGAGCGCGCGCGGCGCCACCGGCATGAACTACACCTACTTCATCCAGGACCCGTTCACCGGCTTCATCCGCCACCTGCAATGCGATCTCGCGCCGCCGGCCGGCACCAACTGGGGCTATTACTGCGATCCGGAGATGGACAAGCTCTTCGGCGAGGTCCGCAACACTTTCGATCCGAAGGCGCAGACCGCCATCCTTGAGAAGATCCACGAGAAATACGTCGACGACGCGCTCTTCCTGATGGTGACGCATGACGTCAACCCGCGCGCCATGAGCGCCAAGGTGAAGGGCTTCGTCCAGGCCCAGAACTGGTTCCAGGACTTCTCGCCGATCTCGATGGACAAGTGAGAGAGCAGTAGCGCGGCCGCTTTCGCGGCTGCGCCTTCCCTCCGGAGGCTCACCCTTGCTTCTCTACGCTCTGCAGCGCCTCGTTTACGTCCTGCCGGTCGCGTTCGGCGTCAGCATCGTCTGCTTCATGCTCGTGCATCTGGCGCCGGGCGATCCGCTGACCGCGATCATGCCGATCGACGCCACGGCCGCGCAGCAGGCCGAGATGCGCGCCGCCTACGGCTTCGACAAGCCGCTGCCGGTGCAGTACGGGCTCTGGCTCTGGAAGGTCTTCCATGGTGATCTCGGCAACTCGATCGCGTCCGGCCGCCCCGTCGTCTCCGAGGTCGGCCGCGCCGTCGGCAACTCGCTGATCCTGGCCTCGCTGGCGACGCTGATCGGCTTCGGCTTCGGCACCTTCTTCGGCTTCGTCGCCGGCTATTTCCGCGGCAGCCTGCTCGACCGGCTCGCCTCTCTCGTCTCGATCCTCGGCGTCAGCGTGCCGCATTACTGGCTCGGCATGGTGATGGTGATCGTCTTCTCGGCGCTGCTCGGCTGGCTGCCCTCGACCGGGGCGGGGCCGGGCGGCTCGGGCGCATGGCGGCCCGATCTTGAGCATCTGCGCTACATCATCCTGCCGGCGATCACGATGTCGGCGATCCCGATGGGCATCATCTCGCGCACGGTGCGCGCGCTCGTCGCCGACATCCTCTCGCAGGAATTCGTCCAGGCGCTCCGGGCCAAGGGCATGGGCGAGTGGGACGTGTTCAAGCACGTCGTGCGCAACGCCGCGCCGACCGCTCTCGCCGTGATGGGTCTCCAGCTCGGCTACCTCTTGGGCGGCTCGATCCTGATCGAGACCGTGTTCGCCTGGCCCGGCACCGGCTTCCTGCTCAACACCGCGATCTTCCAGCGCGACCTGCCGCTCTTGCAGGGCACCATCCTCGTGCTGGCGCTGTTCTTCGTCGGCCTCAACCTCATCGTCGACGTGCTCCAGACCACGCTCGACCCGCGCATCCAGCGAGGCTGACGGAATGACCGCTATCGACGCCGGAGCGATCGTCGTTGTCACGCCCGTCAGGAGCGAGGGCTACTGGACGAGCGTGCGCCGCCGGCTGGTGCGCGATCCCGTCGCGATGTTCGCGCTCGCCGTCATCCTGCTGATCGTGCTCGCCGCGATCTTCGCGCCCTATATCGCGCCCGCCGACCCGTTCCGCGGCTCGATGGTGCGGCGTCTCCGCCCGATCGGCACGCCGGGCTACCCTCTCGGCACCGACGAGCTCGGCCGCGACCTCCTTACCCGCCTGATCTATGGCGGAAGGCTTTCGCTCTTCATGGGCGTGACGCCGGTCATCTTCGCCTTCGTCGTCGGCTCCAGCATCGGCATCTTCGCGGCCTATGTCGGCGGCTGGGTCAATACGGTGGTGATGCGCGTCATCGACGTGTTCTTCGCCTTCCCCTCGGTGCTGCTGGCGATTGCGCTCTCCGGCGCGCTCGGCGCCGGCATCCTCAACTCGATCGTCTCGCTCACCGTGGTCTTCGTGCCGCAGATCGCGCGCATCGCGGAATCGGTCACGACCCAGACCCGCAACCGCGACTTCGTCGAGGCCGCGCGCATCTCCGGCGCGAGCACCCTGACCATCGTGCGGGTGCATGTACTCGGCAACGTGCTCGGGCCAATCTTCGTCTACTCGACCAGCCTGATCAGCGTCTCGATGATCCTCTCCTCCGGCCTGTCCTTCCTCGGCCTCGGCGTGAAGCCGCCCGAGCCGGAATGGGGCCTGATGCTCAACACCTTGCGCACCGCGATCTATTCGCAGCCGCTGGTCGCGGCCCTGCCGGGCGCGATGATCTTCATCACCTCGATCTCGTTCAACCTGTTCTCGGATGGCTTGCGCGGCGCGATGGAGGTGCGGCAATGAGCGCGGTCGCGAACGACCCGCGCGATCGCGGCGGCGCCGGCACGCCGTTGCTTGATGTGCGCGGGCTGGTCAAGCATTTCGGCGGCAAAGGCGGGCTGTTCGGCCGCACTGGCAGCGTCGTCCGCGCCGTCGATGGCATCGACTTCTCCGTCGCCAAGGGCGAGACGCTTGGCATCGTCGGCGAATCCGGCTGCGGCAAGTCGACCACGGCCCGGCTGGTCATGCAGATCATCAAGCCCGACGCCGGCGACATCCTGTTCGACGGCGAGGCGGTCGGCTCGGCCGCGCTCGACCTGAAAGCCTTCCGCCGCCAGGTCCAGATGGTCTTCCAGGACAGCTACGCCTCGCTCAATCCGCGTCTGACCGTCGAGGACACCGTCGCCTTCGGCCCGCGCATCCACGGCGCCTCGGCGGCCGCCTCGATCGCCACGGCGCATGACCTGCTCCACCGCGTCGGGCTGGAGCCGCGCCGCTTTGCCGGGCGCTATCCGCACGAGATCTCCGGCGGCCAGCGCCAGCGCGTCAACATCGCCCGCGCGCTCTCGCTCGAGCCGCGCCTGCTCATCCTCGACGAGGCTGTCTCGGCGCTCGACAAGTCGGTCGAGGCGCAGGTGCTCAACCTGCTGCTCGACCTCAAGCGCGATTTCGGCCTAACCTACATGTTCATCACCCACGACCTCAACGTCGTGCGCTTCATGTCGGACCGGATCATGGTGATGTATCTCGGCAAGGTCGCCGAGGTCGGGCCGTCCGAGCCGATCTTCGAAAAGCCGGGCCACCCCTATACTGCGGCGCTGCTCTCCTCGATGCCGTCGATGGACCCGGACAACCTCACGCAGGAAGCGCCGCTGACCGGCGACCCGCCGAACCCGATCAACCCGCCGAGCGGCTGCCGCTTCCATCCGCGCTGCAAGATGGCCTCGACCCTGTGCAGCCATGCCGAGCCCGAATTGGCGGAGGCCAGCCCGCTTCACCTTGCGGCCTGCCATCTCGTCGATCCGCAATCCGGCCATCCGAGGTTAGCTGCGGCATGAACAGCACATCGGCTCCCATCGTCGAGGCCAGGAACCTCACCGTCGATTTCGCGGCCGGCCGCGGCATGATCCGCGCCGTCTGCGGCGTCGACCTCTCGCTGAAGCCGGGCGAGACCCTGGCCCTGCTCGGCGAATCCGGCTCCGGCAAGAGCGTCACCCTGCGCGCGCTGATGCGGCTGCACCCCAAGTCCGCGAAGATCGGCGGCACCATTCAGGTTGACGGCGAGGACGTGCTGGCGCTCTCGCCCTCGGCGTTGCGGGCCTATCGCGGCAAGACCGTCTCGATGATCTTCCAGGATCCCGGCCTCGCCTTCGACCCGGTCTACCGCATCGGTGACCAGATCGCCGAGACGGTGATGCGCCACGAGGGCGTCTCGCGGGCGGAGGGCCGCAAGCGCGGGCTCGAATTGTTCGAGCGCGTCCGCATCCCCTCGCCGGAGCGCCGGCTCGACAATTTCCCGCACGAGATGTCCGGCGGCATGCGCCAGCGCGCCATGATCGCGCTCGCGCTCGCCTGTCGGCCCAAGGTCCTGCTGGCGGACGAGCCGACGACTGCGCTCGACGCCACCGTGCAGATCCAGGTCCTCCTGCTCCTGCGCGAATTGCAGCGCGAGTTCGGCCTCGCCATCGTCTTCGTCACCCATGACATCGGCGTCGCCGTCGAGATCGCCGACCGGATCGCGGTGATGTATGCCGGCCGCATCGTCGAGAGCGGCGCCTGCCGGGACGTCATCCGCAACCCCTCGCACCCCTATACGCGCGGCCTGCTCGCCTCCCGCGCCCATGGCACACTCGGCAAGGACGAGCGGCTTCACGCCATTCCCGGCTCGCCGCCCGACCTTTCCGCCCCACCGCCCGGCTGCGCCTTCGGCCCGCGCTGCGACAACTTCATCGAGACCTGCGCGGCCGACGTGCCGCCCGAGGTCACGGTCACGACCGGACACATGGCGCGCTGCTTCCGCCTCGGTGCTTTGGCAGAGCAGGCCGAGCCACTCGCGGCTGAATAGGCTCGGCTGGGACGTTCCAAACTTCTCCGCGTCATCCCGGACAAGCGGCCTATTCCCGTCATGGTCGGCCTTGTGCCGACCATCCATGTCTTCGGTCCTTCCGGGTGGCGTTCAAGACGTGGATGCTCGGCACAAGCCCGAGCATGACGGAGAGGGCGGTGCCTTGCGATGGATCCTGGAATTCCGCTGCGCTTCATCCGGGATGACGGCGAACGTTTGCGCGTCCTATCCCCGCATCGCTTCGAACAGCTCCGCCTCCTCGCGCAACCAGGTAACCAGCGCATCGAAACCTGGCCGGTGCTCCGTCGCCACGCTCAGCGTCAGCCAGCAGCCGGCGCCGCTCTCGAAGCCGAGCCCGAGCGGATTGACCAGCGCGCCCGAGGCCAGTTCCTCCGCCACGAAGCAGCGCGGTGTCAGCGCGACGCCGAGCCCCGCGACCGCCGCCCGGATGATCACCGAGTAATAGCCGTAGCGCACGGTATGGGCCGGCACCGCGCCGCGCAGGCCGTGCGTCTCGGTGAACTCGGCCCAGAAGGCGGGCATCTGGAAATGCTGCAGCAGGGTCATCTTCTGGATGTCGGCGGCGCGCGCGAACCCGCCCATGCGCTCGAGCAAAGATGGAGCCGCCACCAGCGCGACCTGCTTGCCGAACAGGTAGTGCGCCTCGCGCTCCGGCCACGGCCCGGTGCCGTGGACGATGTCGATATCCGGCTCCTCGGTCTCGTTCTCGCTGACGAAGTTGGTGAACTGCACGTCGATCTCCGGATGCGCCTGCGCGAAGGCTGGAAACCGCTCCATCAGCCAGCGCTCGCCGACGATGGCGAGCATGTGCAGCCGGATCGGCCGACCCAGTGCCGCCCGCTCGGCCAGGCGGCGCGCGCCGCGCTCCATCTGCTCGATCGCCGCATCGGCATAGGGCCGGTAGATCAGCCCGGCCTCGGTCAGCTTCAGGCCCGAGGGACCGCGCTCGAACAGGGCCGTCGCCAGATGCTCTTCAAGGGTCTGGATCTGCTTGGAGACCGCGCTCTGCGTCAGGTTCACGGCCGTCGCCGCGCGTGCGGTCGAGCCATGCTCGGCGACGGCGAGGAAGACCCGAAGCGCCGTGGTCGATGGCGGGAGGCGGCTGCCGGCCAAATAGCTATTCCTTTTTCGACTACCCCTCGGAGATCGTTTCGTTTGCTGGCTCCCTGGTCAAGGGGCAGTGTTTCTCCAAACGATAATGGGGCGGCCTATGAACCAGACCACGCGCCTTTGGGGCGGCCGCTTCCGCAAGCCGCCGGACCCGCGGATGATGCGGCTGTCGAGCGCAGCCAGCGCCCATGCCCGTCTCGCGCCGCAGGACATCGCCGGCGGCAAGGCCCACGCTGCCGAGTTGCAGCGCGCCGGCCTGCTCTCGCAATCCGAGGCCGAGACCATCGTCGCGACGCTCGACGCCATCGCCAACGAGGTTGCCGCCGGCACGCTCCTGCCCAGCGCCGATGACGAGGACATCCACACCTTCGTCGAGCGCGTGCTGATCGCCCGCATCGGTGCGACCGGCGCCAAGCTGCGTGCCGGCCGCTCGCGCAACGACCAGGCCGCCAACAACCTCAAGCTCTATTTGCGCCAGCAGGCCCGCCCGCTCGGCGCGATGCTGGCCGAGCTGCTGGAGGCGATCGCCGCGCAATCCGAGGTGCATGCGGCTTCCGTCTGCCCCGGCTTCACCCATCTCCAGAGCGCTCAGCCGGTCACCTTCGGCCATTGGCTGATGGCGCATGGCCAGGTCCTCGCCCGTGATGCCGGCCGCCTGCAGGACTGGGAGAAGCGCTCGGGCCAATCGCCGCTCGGCGCCGCCGCGCTCGCCGGCTCGGCCATCGCTTTGACGCCGGAGCTGAGCGCCAAGGCGCTCGGCTATGACGGACCTTTCGAGAACTCGGTCGATGCCGTCGGCGCCCGCGACCATGTCGCCGAATTCCTCTTCGTTGCCGCCATGCTGCTGACCGACCTGTCGCGGTTGGCGGAGGAGGTCACGCTCTGGACCTCCCGGCAGTTCGGCTGGGTCACGCTCGACGACGCTTTCGCCACCGGCTCCTCGATCATGCCGCAGAAGAAGAACCCGGATATCGCCGAGATCTCCCGCGGTCGCGCCGCCCGCCTGACCGGCGACCTCGTCGCCATGCTGGGCGCGCTCAAGGGCCTGCCGCTCGCCTATAACCGCGACCTCGCCGAGGACAAGCGCGCCGCCTTCGATGCGGTCGACGTGCTCTCCGAGGTGCTGCCCGCCTTTGCCGGCCTGATCGCCAGCATGGAGCCCCATCCTGCAGTGATGCGCGCGCAGGCCGGCACCGGCTTTGCGCTCGCGACCGAAGTCGCCGACTATCTCGCCCGCAAGGGCGTGCCCTTCGCCGAGGCGCATGAGATCACCGGCGCCCTTGTCCGCTATTGCGAGGAAATGGGGCGCGACTTGGAAACCATCGATCCCATCGAATTGCGCGCGGTCGATCCGCGCCTCGACGAAGGCGTCAAGGCCTGCCTGACGCTCGATGCCGCGGTTGCCGCCCGCAGCGGCTTCGGCGGCACCGCGCCGGCCCGCGTCGTCGAGCAGATCGAGCGCTTCAATGCCTGGCTCGATGGTTTCAAGGCCTGGACCGGGGAGGGTGGGCGATGAGCGCGGTCACTCAAGCCGGGATCGGCCGCGACCTTGCCGGCGTCGCCGGCCTGCGCATCGTGCCCAAGCGCTTTTACGGGCGCTGGGTCGCGGCAGCGCTGATCCTGCTCGCGCTGGCCTGGGTGGTGAAGGCCTTCGCTCAGGGCCAGATCGCCTGGCCGGTCGTGGCGCAGTTCTTCACGGCGCCCGCCATCCTCGGCGGCCTCGTCAACACGGTGATCATGACGGTCTGCGCCATGGCGCTCGGCATCGTCCTCGGCGTCGTCTTCGCCATCATGTACATGTCGCCGAACCCGGTGCTGCGCGGCAGCGCGCTGTTCTACATCTGGTTCTTCCGCGGCACGCCGCTGCTGCTGCAATTGCTGCTCTGGTTCAACCTCGCGCTGGTCTTCCCGACCATCGGCATTCCCGGCGTCATGGAGTGGCGCACGATCGACATCATCGGCCCGTTCATGGCGACCCTGCTCGGGCTCGGCATGAACCAGGGCGCCTATACCGCCGAGGTGGTGCGCTCCGGCATCCTCTCGGTCGATGTCGGCCAGACCGAGGCGGCCAAGTCGATCGGCATGACCCGGCTGACGACGCTCCGTCGCATCGTGCTGCCGCAGGCGATGCGGGTCATCATTCCGCCGGTGGGCAACGAGGTGATCAGCATGGTCAAGCTGACCTCGATCGCCAGCGTGATCCAGTATTCCGAGATCCTGCGCAACGCGCAGACGGTCTACTACGCCAATGCCCGCGTCATCGAATTGCTGATCGTCTCGGCCGGCTGGTACCTGATCGTCGTCACCTTGCTCCAGATCGGCCAGTATTTCCTTGAGCGCTTCTTCTCGAAGGGCAGGGGTGAGCGCCGGGCCAAGCCGCAGATCGCCGAGGAGACCGGCGCATGATCAACGCCTCCGACAAGGACATCGTCGTCGCCGCCAACGTCACCAAGCAGTTCGGCAGCCTGAAGGCACTGAACGACGTCTCGCTGGCGATCCCGTTCGGCGCCGTGCAATGCATCATCGGCCCGTCCGGCTCCGGCAAGAGCACGCTGCTGCGCTGCATCAACCAGCTCGAGAAGATCGATGGCGGCGCGATCTGGGTCGATGGCGAGCTGATCGGCTATCGTCGCGTCGGCGATGAGCTGCATGAGCTCAGCGATGCCGAGATCGCGCGCCAGCGCCTGACCACAGGCATGGTCTTCCAGCGCTTCAACCTGTTCAACCACATGACCGTGCTGCAGAACATCATCGAGGGCCCGCTCACCGTGATGAAGCGGCCGCGCCGCGAGATCGTCGCCGAGGGCATGGCGCTGCTGGAGCGCGTCGGCCTGGCCGAGAAGCGCGATTCCTACCCGATCGAGCTCTCCGGCGGCCAGCAGCAGCGCATCGCCATCGCCCGCGCGCTCGCCATGAAGCCGAAGCTGATGCTGTTCGACGAGCCGACCTCGGCGCTCGATCCCGAACTCGTGGGCGAGGTGCTGGCGGTGATGCGCGACCTTGCCGCGAGCGGCATGACCATGATCGTCGTCACCCACGAGCTCGGCTTCGCCCGCGAGGTCGCGAGCGACGTCGTCTTCATGGACAAGGGCGAGATCGTCGAGCGGGGCGCGCCGGATGCCGTCCTGGTCGCGCCGCAGCACGCCCGCACCCGCGACTTCATCGCCGCCGTTTTGAAGTAGTTCCGCGTTTCATCTGGAGGAAACCACCATGCTTCGCCTGTCCCTCGCAGCTGCGCTGCTCGCGACCACCGCCCTTGCCGCACAGGCGCAAGCCGTGCCGGAGCGCATCAAGACAGCCGGCAAGATCGTCATCGCGACCCAGCCGAACTATCCGCCGATCGTCTTCAAGGACCCGGCCACCAACGTCATGGCCGGATTCGACGTCGAGCTTGGCGAGGCCATCGCCAAGGAGCTCGGCGTCAAGGTCGAGTGGCAGGAGACCGCCTTCGCCCAGATGCTGCCCTCGCTCCAGACCGGCCGCGTCGACATGGTCATGGCGGGGATGAGCGACCTGCCGGCCCGGCGCGAGACCGTCGATTTCGTCGACTACATGGTCTCGGGCGCGCAGTTCTACACGGTCACCGCCTTTGCCGGCTCGATCAAGACGCCCGACGACCTCTGCGGCAAGAGCGTCGGCGCCAGCCGCTCGACCAACTGGCCGAAGCAGATCGGCGAGTGGAGCGACGCCAACTGCGTCGCCAAGGGCAAGCCCGCGATCACCGTCGTCGGCACGGAAGGCTCGGTCGATGCCCGCACCCAGCTCAAGACGCAGCGCCTCCAGGGCGGCGTCCAGGGCAGCGAGACCATGACCCATTTCCAGAAGCTCGAGCCCAACACCTACATCCCGCTCGGCGAGCCCTTCACCCGCTCGCTCACCGGCATCCCGTTCCCGAAGACGGCCGAGGGCACGCAGCTGCGTGACGCGGTCAAGGGCGCGCTCGACCGGCTCCAGGCCAACGGCACCTATGACGCGATCGTCGCGAAATACGTCCAGCCGAGCAACGTGCTGAAGCCGGTCTCGCTCAACAAGGGCGAGTGAGTTCAAGGTCCCTCCTCGTCATGGTCGGCCTTGTGCCGACCATCCACGTCTTCGCCCATCGCGGGCGGCGTTCAAGACGTGGATGCTCGCGACAAGCCCGAGCATGACGGGAAACATCGCCATTCTTCCGGGCCGCGGCGCTGCCGCGGCCCTTTTCGTATCGGCATGCGTTGATGCGGGCCCGGGTACTCGCTCCAGTCGCTTGATTTGTCTCAGGGTTGCATCGCTGATGCCGGTGCTGGGGAGAGGAACGACTTGGTCCGGTTTCAGAAGAGCGCATGTCATCCGGGCCTGATCGGTTCCAGCGTCGGATCTCGGGCCGGCGCATGAAGACCGTCCTCGCCTGCGATCTCGGCGGTACGAGCTTTCGCGCCGCGCTCATCGACGAGGCCGGCGACACGCGTGCCGAGCGGATGATCCCCGGCCCTGTCTCGCAGGACAGGAACGGCGTGTCCGAGATCGATCCCGAGGCGTGGTGGGACAATCTCCACGCGGCGGCGGCAGCGCTCGCTCAGGCCGAGCCTGAGCTCTTCGCCACGGTGCAGGGCATCGCGATCTGCGGCGTGACCCGCACGCAGGTCTTCCTCGACGCGGCCGGCAAGTCCCTGCGGCCAGCGATGACCTGGAAGGACACGCGCTCAGAGGCCGTGGCCGCTCGGTTGAAGCAGGAGCTTCCCGCCGGCCATCCCGAACTCGCCAACGTCAACGCCTTCCACCCGCTGGCCCGCCTTGCCTGGCTGCGCGAGCATGAGGAGGCCAGCTTCCGCGCTCTCGCCTGCGTGCTGGAGCCGAAGGACTACCTCAACTTCCGCCTGACCGGGCAGCGCGCCAGCGACCCGGTCTCGATCGCCCGGCTGCTTGCCGCTGCCGCGCCCGTCGAGGGGCTCGATCTCCTGAGCGCGGTTGGCGCCTCACCCGGAATTCTCCCGCCCTTGCGCGAGCCCTGCGACCGGGTCGGCGCCGTCACTGCCGGTCTGCCAGCCCCGTTCGACAAGCTCGCCGGTATCCCCGTCTTCTGCTGCTCGAACGACACTTGGACCGCCGTGGTCGGCCTTGGCGCGCTGCGCGCCGGCTATGCCTATAACATCTCCGGCACGACCGAGGTGCTGGGCGCACTCAGCGAGAAGCCCGAGCAGGCCGAAGGCCTGATGACCGTCGACTGGCGCGGGCTCCACCAGCTCGGCGGCCCCAGCCAGAACGGTGCCGACACGGTGTCCTGGCTGCTCTCCCTGCTCGGCCGCTCTGGCGAGGATTCCGTCGGCAAGAGCATGGACGAGCTGCTCGCCGCCCCCCGGCACCCGCAACCGATCCTGTTCCTGCCTTACCTGCAGGGTGAGCGCGTGCCCTATTGGGACCCGAACCTGCGCGGCGCCTTCATCGGCCTCGGTCGCCAGCATGGCCCGACCGATCTCGCCTGGGCCGTGCTGGAGGGCGTCGCCTTCCTCAACCGCATCGTGCTGGGGCGGGCCGAGGCGGCGACCGGCCGGCGCGTCACCGAAATCCGCTTCGGCGGCGGCGCAGCGGCGAATGCGATCTGGCGCCAGGTCAAGGCTGACATTAGCGGCAGGCCCGTCGTGACCGGCGCCGCCAGGGAGCCCGGCGCGCTCGGCGCGGCCATCGTCGCCTGGACCGGGCTCGGCCGCTTCGCCTCGCTGGCTGAGGCGCAGGAGCAACTGGTCGACGTCGCCGCCCGCCACGAGCCCGATCCGGCTCGCGCCGCATTCTACGACAAGCTGCTGACCCTTTATCGTCAATCGGAAGCGGCGCTGGCACCGATCTCGCACGCGCTCGTCGCGCTCTCCCGAGAGACCTGAACCCATGTCCGACGCTCCCGTCACCCTGATCACCGGCGCCTCGGGCGGCATTGGCGGCGCGCTCTCGCGCCTGCTCGCCGCCTCCGGCCATCGCCTCGTCCTGACCGGGCTCGAAGCCGAGCCGCTTGAGGCTCTCGCCGATGACATCGCGGCCGCGGGCGGCGAGGTCGCGACCCTCGCAGGCGACGTGCGCGAGCATGGGCTCGGCCAGGCCTGCGTCGACCTTGCGGTCGAGCGCTTCGGCCGGCTGGACAACCTGGTCAGCGGCGCCGGCGCCTCGCGGCCGGTCAAGCTCGTCGAGATGGAGGACGAGGAGTGGGACCGGCTCGTCGATCTCAACCTCTCCGCTGTGTTCCGCATCTCGAAGGCCGTGTCGCGCCGGCTGATCGCACAGGGCGAGGGCGGCGCCATCGTCCATATCTCCTCGATCGCCCACGCCAATGGCGGTGCAAATCTCGCCTATGGCTCGGCCAAAGGTGGCGTCGCCACGCTGACCTATGGCATGGCTCAGCAGCTCGGCCCGCACGGGATCCGGGTCAACGCCGTGGCGCCGGGCATCATCGACACCCCGATGGTGCGCGGCGGCTTCGCCCAGCAGTTCAACGCCCTCGTCGCCGGCGCGGCAATCCGCACGCCGCTCGGCCGGCTGGGCCGGCCCGAGGATGTCGCCGCCGTGATCGCCTTCCTGCTCTCGCCCGGCGCGGCCTTCGTCACCGGCGCGCTGATCCCGATCACCGGCGGCATCGAGATCCTGTCGCCGATCTCGACCATCGCCAGGGAGGGCTGAGGCCGATGCGCGAGGTCATCGGGCGCTACGGCACGGCCATCGCGGGGCTGGCGATCATCGTCTTCTTCGTGCTCTTCGCGCCGAATTTCGCGCTGCCGAACAATATGCTCAACGTGCTGAAGGAGACGAGCTTCCTCGCCATCCTGGCGCTCGGGTTCACCCTCGCCTTCACCGTGGCCGAGCTCGACCTCTCGATTGCCGAGGTCGCGAGCCTTGCTGCTGTGGTCGCGGGCTGGCTGATCCAGTCGCAGATGCATCCCGGCCTCGCCGTCGCCGGCGGGCTTGCGGTTGGCGCAGCGTTCGGCGCGGCCAATGGCTATGGCGTAACAGTGCTGCGCATCCCCTCGCTGATCATGACGCTGGGCACGGCGGCGATCGCCAAGGGCCTCGCCTTCATGCTCACCCAGGGCGTCGCCTTCATGGGGCGCTGGCCGGTCGGCTTCACCGGGCTGGCCCGCGGCACCGTCTTCGGCATTCCCAACCTCATCCTCTGGATGGCCGCCGTCACGCTCTTCGCTTACGGCCTGGTCAAATGGACCCGCACCGGCGCCCACATGGTCGCGACGGGCGAGGCCGACGAGGCGGCGCGGCTCGCCGGCATCGCCACAGGGCGGATGAAGCGCATCGGCATGCTGCTGACCGGGCTCTGCGCCGGCATCACCGCCGTGCTGCTCGCCGCCAGCCTGTCCTCGGCCGCGCCCAACATGGCCGGCGACTACCTGCTCTACGCCATCGCCGCCGTGCTGCTCGGCATGACCATGTTCGAACCCGGCAAGCCCAACATTCCCGGCACGGTCTTTGCGGCGCTGGTGCTGAAGGTTCTGGGCAACGGCTTGGTGATGATGGGCGCGCCCTACTACGTGCAGGACATCGTTCTTGGTGCCATCATCATCGGCTCCGTGGCCTTCTCGGCCAGCGCGATGAAGACGGCGGCGTTCAAGGTTTGAGTTCCATAAGAGACGAGGGGAGAAGACCATGTTCGGATTGAGGAAATTGCTGATCTCGGCAGCGGCGCTGCTGGCGCTCGGCCAGGCGGCGCAGGCGTTCGAGCTCGGCGTCATCGGCTTCCAGTTCTCCTCGGAGACGCATGCCCGCGTCGCCAACGCCGCGGCCGCCGCCGCCAAGGCCAAGGGCTGGGGCGTGACGCTGCTCAACTCGGAGGGCTCGCTGCCCAAGCATGCCGAGCAGTTCGACGCGCTGATCGCCAAGAAGGTCGACGCCATCATCATCGCCATGGGCAAGCCGGTCGAGGCCGACGCCCAGTTCAAGGCGGCGAAGGACGCCAAGATCCCGGTCATCACCGTGCAGTCGGGTTCGAGCCCGCACGCGCTCTTCGACATCCAGACCAACGAGTACAAGGTCGGCGCCGAGGCCGCGCTCTATTTGCTCGGCCAGCTCGGCTACCAGGGCAACATCGTCACCGCCCGCTTCGACCTCAACGCCGCCTCGCGCATCCGCGGCAAGATCCTCGACGCGGTGCTCTCCGAGAACCAGGCGGTGAAGGAGCTCGGCAAGTTCTCGATGGGCCGCACCCAGAGCTGGCGCGACGACGTCCGCGCCGGCATGCAGGCGCTGCTCCTGCAGAACCAGGGCAAGATCAACGGCATTTGGGCCTCGTTCGACGGCCAGGCCTACATCATCGACGACCTGCTGCAGGCTCAGGGCGTGAAGAAGGGCCAGATCCCGCTGGTCTCGGTCGATGGCGGCAAGGAGAGCTACGAGCGCATCGCCGATCCGAACTCGACCTTCACCGCCACAGTTTCGGTCCCCTTCGAGGAGATGGGCAAGCAGGCAGTCGACGCGATCCAGACGATCGTCGTCGACAAGAAGCCGAAGGAGACCATCACCAGCGGCCCCTACCTCTTCACCGACGCGGTGCTGGTCGACAAGAACAACGTCCAGCAGTTCCTGAAGAAGTGAGCGTCGGGGCGAACCACTCACCGTCATGGTCGGCCTTGTGCCGACCATCCACGTCTTCGCTTCTCCTGGGTGGCGTTCAAGACGTGGATGCTCGCCACAAGGGCGAGCATGACGGAGTGCGCCGCGCTGTCGCGAACAGGTCCAAACCATGACCGAACCTGCCACCCCCATCCTCTCCCTGCGCGGCATCGGCAAGAGCTACGGCCCTGTCGTTGCCGTCAGGGAGGTCGATCTCGACATCCATGCCGGCGAGGTCGTCGCGATCTGCGGCGATAACGGCGCGGGCAAGTCGAGCCTGATCAAGGTGATCTCGGGCGCCGAGGAGCCGAGCTCGGGCACGATCAGCATGCGCGGCAAGCCGGTCGCCTTCGCCTCGCCGCATGACGCGCTGAGCCATGGCGTGGCGACGATCTACCAGGACCTGGCGCTGGCGCCGCGCCTCTCGATCTACCAGAACGTCTTCATGGGCTCGGAGCTGACACGGCCGGTGCTGCTGCCCTTCCTGCGCGTGCTCGACAAGGCGAAGATGATCGCGGAATCGCAGCGCTTCCTCGCGCAGCTCTCGGTCGCGATCACCGACATGACCCGTCCGGTCGAGCGGCTCTCCGGTGGTCAGCGCCAGGCCGTCGCGATCTCGCGCGCGCTGCGCTGGAACGCCGAGATCATCATCATGGACGAGCCCACGGCCGCGCTCGGCGTCAAGGAGACGGCGCTGGTGCTCGACCTCATCCGCAAGTTGAAGGCCGACGGCCACACCGTGCTGCTGATCAGCCACAACATGCGCGATGTCGTGGCGCTCGCCGACCGCGTCGTGATCATGGGCGCCGGCCGCAAATTCGTCGACCGGCCGATCGACGGTCTGACCGCCGACGATCTCAGCCACATGATCATGAGCGGCAACGCCCGCGCAGCCTAGAGACGCCATGCCGACACCTGTTATCATCGATACCGATCCCGGCCAGGACGACGCCGTCGCCATCCTGCTCGCGCTCGGCGCCAGTGACAGGCTCGACCTCGCCTGCATCACGACCGTCGCCGGCAACGTCCCGGTCGCGCTGACGACCGCGAACGCGCTGCGCATCTGCGACCTCGCCGGCCGCCCGGATGTTCCGGTCCATGCCGGCGCAGAGGTTCCGCTGCTGTTTCCGCTGGAGACCGCCGAGTTCGTCTCGGGGCCGGATGGTCTCGCTGGCGCCGACCTGCCGCCGCCTTCGCGTGGGCCGGCTGAAGGCCATGCCGTCGAGGCGCTCATCGCTCGGCTGCGCGCCGCACCCGAGCCGGTCACGCTGTGCCCGCTCGGCCCGCTGACCAATCTCGCGCTGGCGATCCGCGTCGCGCCCGACATCCTGCCGAAGATCGAGCGCATCGTGCTGATGGGCGGCGCGCTTGGCCTCGGCAACATGACGCCGGCGGCGGAGTTCAACCTCTATGTCGATCCGCACGCCGCCGCGATCGTCTTCGAGTGCGGCCGGCCGATCGTGATGTTCGGCCTCGGCGCCACGCTTCAGGCCATCGCGACCCACGAGCAGATCGCCGGCTTCGCCGCGCTCGGCAACGCGAGCGGCCGCGCCATCCACGGCATGCTGACCCGGCCTCGGCCGGGCGGGCTGGGCACGGCCGGCCACCCGATGCATGATCCCTGCGTCGTCGCCTTCCTGCTCTGGCCGGAGCTGTTCTCCGGCAAGGACTGCTTCGTCGAGATCGAGACCGGCCCCGGCTCGCTACGCGGCCGCAGCACCATCGACTGGAACGGCCGGCTCAAGCGCCCGGCCAACGCGCTCGTCATCGACAAGGTCGAGGCGCACGAACTGTTCGAGCGAATGACCAAGGTGATTGCGACGCTGCCCTGAGGCGGCGCGAGAGGATAGGCCATGACCCATTTCGTCGCTGAACTCGCGGGCGAGGCAGAAGCCGCTATTGCGCGCATGCAGGAGGCGGCGCTCGCCGCCCGCCATGCCCATGCAAGGGCCGAACTGATGCGGCACATGCTGACCACGGCTCGCAAGGTCAGGGACAAGCCGAAGCCGGAGGCGATCGAGACCGTCGTCCGCGAATGGATGGCGGCCTGGTATCTTGACCGGGCCGAGTGGCCGCATATCGCCCGCGAAATGGAGGCCTTCACCGCCGCCTTCCACGACTATGCCAACGACGCCTCCGACGCGAACGATGCGGCGCTGCGCGCGGCCTGCGCCGCGCTCGACGCCGTGCTCGCTCGCGAGGGCACGACGATCTCCGACCAGATGTCCTGGCGCTCGCAATGCGCCCATGGCTGGTGGGGGGCTGTCGCGCCGGTTCCCGCCGATCTGCCCGGCCGCAAGGAGCGCCCGATCGTGCCGAAGCTCAGTGAGGGTGAGCCGTTCTGGCAGGCCGGCTGCGCCGAGCTCTGCCGCTAAGCGGCCCGGGCGTAAGCCCGAGCCGCCCCGCCATGCGGCGGCCTCAGTGCTTGCTGACGACCACTTCGAGATACGCGCTCGGCACCACCATCGTGCCGTCGCCGGAGCGGTTGAACCGGGCGATCAGCGCCTTCAGGTCGCTTTCGAGTTCCGCTTGGCCCTGTGGCGCCAAGGCGGCGAAGGCCTTCAGGACCGGCCCGTAGAAGGTCCTGAAGACCTCCAGCCAATGCTCGGCCGAGCGGTAGCGGAAGGTGAAGTGGCGCTCGTGCGCCTCGATGCTCGCCTCCGGCCCCAACAGCCCGGCAAGATGCGCCTGCGTGCCCCAGAGCGCCGGCGAGCGCGCGCCGGCCGGCGGCGGCACGTGCTTGCCGATGGTCTTGAACAGCTGGCCGATGAAGCTCTCCGGCGTCCAGTTCGCCAGTCCGATCTTGCCGCCGCTCCGGCACACCCTCATCAGCTCGGCCGCGGCCTGCTCATGGTCGGGCGTGAACATCACGCCGAAGGTTGAGAGCACGACGTCGAAGCTGCTATCGTCGAAGGGCAGGTTCTCGGCATCGGCCTCGCGGAAGCTCATCGCCAGCCGCTCCGCCCCAGCCCGCACGCGGGCGCGGTCGAGCAGCGCGCCGACATAATCGGTCGCAGTGACGTCGCACCAGCGCCGCGCGGCGGCAAGACTGGCATTGCCGTTGCCGGCGGCGACATCGAGCACCGTCTGCCCGGCACGGATGTCGAGCGCCTCGCACAGGCTCTCGCCGACGATCTGCAAGGTGGTGCCGACGACCGCGTAGTCGCCCGACGACCAGGCGCCCTGCTGGCGGGCCTTGAGTGCGCCGAGGTCGACTGGCTGGGCGGCAGGCTTGATGGAGGCGGCAGCGGATGTGACCATGATCTCATTCCCTTTGCGTCAGTTCTGCTAACCAGGCGGCCAGCCGCATGCCTTGCGGCAGCGGCCTGGCCTCAGGTCACTTAGGGTGACCTCGACTTCGACTTTGGCGATCATTCGTGGGAGCGAGCGTGGGAGCTGGCGTGGAAACGCCCGTGGAATTGCAGCGGCCATGCCCGGCTGGCCGCGCACCTGCGCTCGAATTGCGCCTGCTCGGCCCGCTGGTGCTGAGCCGGGGCGGGACTCCCGTCGCGCTGCCGGCCTCGCGCAAGGTCCGGGCGCTGCTCGCCTATCTCGCGCTTGCCTCGCAGCCGGTGCCGCGCAGCCAGCTCTGCGACCTGTTCTGGGATGTCCCTGACGATCCGCGCGGCGAGCTGCGCTGGTGCCTGAGCAAGCTCCGGATCCTGCTCGACGAGCCCGGCCGGCAACGCGTGCTGACGCGGGGCGACGCGATCGGGCTCGATCTCTCCGATTGCGGGGTCGATGCCATCGCCGTCGCGAAGGCCGGCCGGGAGGGCTTCGTGGCGCTGGCGCCCGAGCGGCTGGAGGCCCTGGCCGCTCTGTTCGCCAGCGAGTTCCTCGAAGGCCTGGAGCTCGAGCGCTGCCCGGTCTTCGCCGGATGGCTGACCGCGCAGCGCCGGCGCTTCCGCGGCTGCCATGTCGCCTTGCTGGAACATCTCGCCAGGCGCACCGAATCCGATGGGTCCGGCTATCTGGAGCAATGGCTGGAGCTCGCTCCGTTCGACCTCGGCGCTCACGACCTGCTGCTGCGCGAATTCGCCAGGCGCGGCCAGATCCGCGAGGGCGATCAGCACCTCGCTGCCGCCGCCCGGCTGTTCCAGTCCGAGGAGCTCGATTGCGCGCCGCTCCGCGCCGCCTGGAGCCGGGCGAGAGCCGAGCGCGAAGCGCCATGCGAGCGATGCACTATCTCCGTCGGGCCAGAAGCAAGGCCCGGCCAGCCCGATGCCCCCTCAGCGTCCCGGCGTGCCTCGATCGCGGTGATGCCCTTCCTCGAACAGGGCGCGGCGGGCGATGGCGGCGGCCTCGGCGACATGCTCGCCCATGACGTGATCACGCGGCTCGCCAAGCTGCGCAGCCTGTTCATCATCGCCCAGGGCACGGTCTTCACCTTGCATGACCGGCGCATCGGCGCGGAGCAGGCCGGGCGGCTGCTCAATGTCGACTATGTCGTCGGCGGCTCGGTCCGGCGCTCCGGCAAGCGCCTCACGGTCGCGGTCGAGCTCTCCGAGACGCGCAACGCCCGCATCCTCTGGGCCGACACCCTCGATCACACGCTCGACGACGCCTTCCTCGTGCTCGACGAGATCGGCAACCGCATCGTCGCCTCCGCCGCCAGCGAGATCGAGACCAGCGAGCGCAACCGCGCCATCCTGAAGCCGCCCAACTCGCTCGACGCCTGGGAGGCGCATCATCGCGGCCTCTGGCACATGTACCGCTTCACCCCGGCCGACAACGCCCAGGCCCGGCATTTCTTCGAGCGGGCGGTGCGGCTCGACCCGACCTTCGCCCGCGCCCATGCCGGCCTGTCCTTCACCCATTTCCAGAGCGCCTTCCAGGGCTGGGAGCCGCGCGAGCAGCAGGCCGACCGCGCCTTCGAGGCCGCCGGCCAGAGCCTGCTGGTCGATGACCGCGATCCCGCCGCGCATTGGGCGATGGGCAGGGCGCTCTGGCTGCGCAACCAGCACGACCAGTCCATCGCCGAGCTGGAGCAGGCGATCGGGCTCAGCCCCAACTTCGCCCAGGGCCATTATGCGCTCGCCTTCGTCCATTCGCAGGGCGGCGACGCCTCGATCGCCGTTTCCTCCGCCGACCATTCCCGCCAGCTCAGCCCGTTCGACCCGATGCTCTTCGCCATGTTCGGCGCGCGCGCCATGGCGCTGGCGCGGCTCGGCCGCTTCGCCGAGGCCGCAGAATGGAGCCTGAGGGCCGCGGCCCGCCCGAACGCCCATGCGCAGATCATGGCGATCGCCGCCTATTGCCTGGCGCTTGCCGGAAGGCTCAATGAGGCCCGCGATTACCTCGCCGCGATCCACCGCAGCCTGCCGCAATACGGCATCGAGGATTTCCTCACCGCGATGCGTTTCACGCCGGACGGCGAGCGCCTGTTCCGCGAGAGCGCGCGGCGGGTGGGAGGCGCCTGACCGGCAGGAATATGCGGAAGGGCATGCGACGTTTTGTCGTCGTGTATGCATACAATATTGACATTGTCTGCATCAGGGATCATGTGAAGCGCACGCCGATGGTTCGGCGGTTTCGCAGGAGTTCATCATGCCCTCCGACCAATGGCCCCCGCTCTCCCCGATGCAGACCGGCCTGCGCGGCCGCTGCCCACGCTGCGGCCAGGGGCATCTCTTCGACGGCTTCCTCAAGCTGCGGCCGAAATGCGAGGTTTGCGGGCTCGACTATTCCTTCGCTGATCCGGCCGATGGCCCGGCCTTCTTCGTGATGATGTTCGTCTGCATCCCGGCCGTCGCCTTCGCGCTCTGGCTCGAGATCGCCTATCAGCCGCCCTTCTGGATCCATCTGGTCACGACGCTGCCGCTCGTCCTGCTGACCTGCATCCCGCCCCTGCAGCCGCTGAAGGGCTGGCTCGTCGCCTCGCAATTCTTCTACAAGGCTGAGGAAGGGCGCCTCGCCCGGCCGAAGGAGGCGGACAAGTCCGCCTGATCACGACCATGCTGACTCTGAAACCTGTGATGTTCGGCGCCGTGCTCGGCATTGGCGGCCTTGCCAATGGCTGGCGCGTCGCCTCGCGCCTCTGGGGCGTCCCGGCGCAGATCGGCGAGACGCTCGCCTATCTCGCCTTCGCGGTCTGGGCCATGCTCACAGCCCTCTACGCGCTGAAATGGCTGCGGCACACGGCTGTCGCACGGGAGGAGTTGCGGCATCCGGTGCAGGCGCCGGTCGCCGCGCTGATCCCGGTCACGACCATGATCGCAAGCCTCGCCATCGCGCCGCATGCACCGGTGCTGGGCTGGTGGATCTATCTCACTGGTGCGCTCGGCATGCTCGGCTTCGCGGTCTGGAGCATTGGCGGCCTCTGGCAGGGCGGGCGCGAGCACGCCGCCACCACGCCGATCCTCTATCTGCCGATCGTCGGCGGCGGCTTCGTCGCGGCGTTCGCCTCGGCCTATTTCGGCCAGGGCGATGCCGGCTGGATGTTCTTCGGCATGGGGCTTCTCTCCTGGCTCGGCCTGGAATCGGTCGTCCTGGCCCGCCTGTTCACGCTGAAGCTGCCGGTCGAGCTGCGCGCCACGCTGGGCATCCATCTCGCCCCGGCCGCGGTCGGCTCCGTCGCCTATTCCGCGATCAGCCCGGTCACCGGGGCCACGAACCACGTCGCCTTGCTGCTGCTCGGCTACGGCCTCTTCCTGGCGCTGGTCGTGCTGCGGCTCCTGCCCTGGCTGCGCGAGCAGAGCTTTGGGCCGGGTGCCTGGAGCTACACCTTCGGCGTCTCCGCCCTGCCGCTCGCCGCCCTGCGGCTGGTCGAGCAGGGCGCGGGTGCGCCGGTCGTCCAGCTTGCCCTGGCGCTGTTCATCGCCGCCAACCTGATCATCGGCCGGATCGCGCTGCGAAGCCTCGTGCTCGTCGGGCAATTCGCCTTTGCGCGGCCTCAGACCACCACGTGAGTCCGGCTGCGCTGGTCTCCCAGCGTCGCCGCCAGCGTCTTCAAAGCCTCGACCAGCCGCGCCCGCTCCGGCACGCCGCCCAGTGATATCCGCACCGCATCCGGCGCCCGACCCTCGACGCTGAACGCATCCGAGGGTGTCACGCCGAGGCCCTGCTGCCTGACGGCCTCGATCAGCCGGTAGCGGTCCCAATGCGCCGGCAAGGGCTGCCAGACATGCAACCCGTTCGGATGCGCCTGCGCCGAGGCGGGCAGGATCGCGCGCGCCAGCACCTGCCGCGCCGCCGCCTCCTCGCGCACGCCCTTGAGCAGGTCCCCGGCCGCGCCGACCCTGATCCAATGCGTCGCCAGCGCCGTCATCAGCGGCGCCGGCATTAGGGTGAGCGCCCGCAGCGCCGAGGTGAGAGCATCCGGCTCCGCACCAGCGGGAATGACCACGAAGGCCGTGCGCAGCCCGGGCGTCAGCCCCTTCGACAGGGTCGAGACATGGTAGGTCCGCTCCGGCGCCAGTACCGCGAAGGGCGGCGGCGCATCCCCGGCCAGCAGGCTGTAGGGATCATCCTCGATGATCGTCAGGTCATGCGCCCGTGCGATGCGGGCGATCTCGCGCCGCCGCTGCTCCGGCATGGTGATCGTGGTCGGATTCTGGATGGTCGGCGTCAGGCAGAGCAGCCTTGCGCCATGCTCGCGCGCCGCCCGCTCCAGCGCCTCGGGCAGGATGCCCTCGCCATCGGCCGCGACCGGCACGACATGCAGGCCGCGCTGCCTGGCCGCTGCCAGCAGGCCGGGATAGGTCAGTGGTTCCGTCAGGATCGTCGCGCCGGGAGCGGCGAGGTTGGTCAGCAGCGCGACCAGCGCGGGCTGTGCTCCGGGGGAGATCACCAGCCGTTGCGGCTCGATCCTGCCCAGGATCGGCTCCAGCCAGGCGCAGCCGGCCGCCCGGTCGGCGAGCGCGCCCGGCCCGACATGATAGGTCATCAGCAGGTCGGCGCTGGAGCGCGCCAGCACCTCGGCGATGCCGCGCTGCATCAGCTCGGCCAGCCGCACGCCCTTCGGCGCCGGCGGGATGTTCATGCTGAGGTCGATCGGCGGGCCGAACTGCTCCTTGCGCGCCGAGACGAAGGAGCCGCGCCCGGTCACCGCGTCGAGCAGGTTGCGGTGGCGCGCCTCGGCGTAGGCCCGGGTCACGGTAGTGAGGTCGACGTCGAGCAGCTCGGCGAGGCTGCGCTGCGGCGGTAGCCGGTCGCCAGGCCGCAGGCTGCCATCCTCGACAGCGCCTTCGATCAGGTTGACGATCTGGAGATAGCGCGGCCCGGCAGCCGCTTCGAGCGGCCGGAGCCATTGCGGTGTCGTATCGCCAGCCATTGCGGCGCACCCTCTCAGCTATCCATGCAATCTACCATAATGTAGGCATGCAATAGCGGAAAGGGAAGCCGCGCGCCAGCGCTCAGCGCCTCACTGCACCCGCTCGATCGCGATCGCCGTCGCCTCGCCGCCACCGATGCAGAGCGAGGCGACGCCGCGCTTCAGCCCGCGATTCTGGAGCGCGTGCAGCAAGGTCACGATCAGCCGTGCCCCCGTCGCGCCAATGGGGTGGCCGAGCGCGCAGGCGCCGCCATTGACGTTGAGTTTTTCGCGGGGAATGGCGAGGTCGCGCTGCGCCGCCATGGCGACGACGGCGAAGGCCTCGTTGATCTCGAACAGGTCGACATCGCCAACGCTCCAGCCGGCCTTGTCGAGCAGCTTGCGGATCGCCGGGATCGGCGCGGTCGTATACCAGGCTGGCTCCTGGCTATGGCCGGCATGGGCCTTGATCTCGGCCAGGATCGGCAGGCCGTCGCGCTCGGCCAGCGAGCGCCGCGTCAGGATCAGCGCCGCCGCGCCATCGGCATTGGCCGAGGCGCTCGCCGCGGTGATCGTGCCGTCCGGGCGGAAGGCCGGCTTGAGCGATGGGATCTTCTCCGGCGAGACTTTCAGCGAGTGCTCGTCATTTTCGACCAGCGCCTCGCCGCCCTTCACCTTGACCGTGACAGGCGCGATCTCGGCCTTGAAGGCGCCGCTCTCGACCGCCTTGCGCGCCCGCGTCAGCGTCTCCACGGCATAGGCGTCCTGGTCGTCGCGCGTGAACTGATAGGCCTGCGCCGCCGCCTCGCCGAAATCGCCCATCGAGCGGCCGCGCTCATAGGCGTCCTCCAGCCCGTCCAGCATCATGTGGTCGAAGATGCGGTCATGGCCGACGCGGTAGCCACCGCGCGCCTTGGCCAGCAGGTAGGGTGCGTTCGACATCGACTCCATGCCGCCGGAGACGACGACATCGGCCGAGCCGGCGCGGATCAGGTCATGCGCCAGCATGGTCGCCTTCATGCCGGAGCCGCAGACCTTGTTGATCGTGGTCGCGCCGGTCGCATCCGGCAGGCCGGCGCCGCGCGCTGCCTGCCGCGCCGGGGCCTGGCCCTGGCCCGCCGGCAGCACGCAGCCGAACAGCGCCTCGTCGACGCGCTCGGGCGCGAGCCCGGCCCGTTCGAGCGCGGAGCGGATGACATGCGCGCCGAGCGCCGGCGCCTCGATGCTGGAGAGCTCGCCCTGGAAGCGCCCGAGCGGGGTGCGGACGGCGGAGACGATGACGACGGGATCGGCGGTGGACATGGGGCTCTCCGTTTCATATGTCGAATGACATATAATATGATGAGTATAATAATCGCTGCAAGCCACGGAGTCGGAGAGGTCGCAGATGCGCTACGAGAAGGGGCACAAGGACGAGACGCGCCGCCGCATCGTCGAGACTGCGGCGCGCCGCTTCCGCAAGGACGGCATCGCGGCCACCGGCATCGCCGGGCTGATGGCCGATGCCGGCCTGACCCATGGCGGCTTCTACGCGCATTTCCCCTCGAAGGAGGATCTGGTGCGCCAAGCGGTCGATGTGGCGTTGACGAGTGCGACGGCCGAACACGCCGCCGCTGCCGCAGTTGCGCGGGCGGAGGGGGGCGACGGGCTGGAGATCATCGTCCGGCGCTATCTGAGCCGCACCCATCGCGACCATCCCGAGACCGGCTGCGCCATCGCCACGCTCGCCGCCGAGCTGGCGCGCTCCTCCGCGGAGACGCGCGGCACGTTCGCGCAGGATGCCGACCAGCTCATTCAGGTGATCGCCGCCGAGATCCCTGCTGCCTCTGCCGAGGAAGCCCGCGCCAGCGCCTCAATGGTCCTCGCCCTGATGGTCGGTGCCTTGCAGCTCGCCCGCGCCATGCCCGATGCGGCAGCCTCCGACGCCATGCTCCAAGCTGGCCGCCGCGCCGCGCTGGCCCTGGCGCGTCAGCCCGCAAGCTGAGCTTCGAGAAAAATCGTAGCGCGGTGCTTGACGTTGTGCATATGCACATATAATTGCGCTGCATGAGCGAGATGACCGGACCCCTGGCCTGCCACTGCTTCGCGACGCGCCAATTGGCGCGGCACGTGACCAAGCTCTATGAGCGGCACCTCGCCCCGTCCGGCCTCACCGGCACGCAGCTCTCGATCCTGAGCTTCCTCCACCAGACGCCCGGGCTGGCGATGAGCGAGCTGTCCCACATCATGGTGATGGACCGCACGACGCTGCTGCGGGCGATCAAGCCTCTGGAGCGCGATGGCTTGGTCGCCAGCGCCCGCAAGCCCGGCGACAGCCGCCAGTTCGCCTTCTCCGTTTCGCCTGCGGGCCTGAGCAAGATCGAGCGGACCTTGCCGCTCTGGCAGGCGGCGCAGCAGGAATACGAGACGCTGGTCGGGGCTGAGCGCGCCGCTGGCCTGCGCCGCGACTTCCACGAATTGACCAGTTCCCCAACCTGAGCCGGAAGGCCGGCCATCACCGGCTCGCCCTCTTGCTTGTTCCAAAATGTGCATATGCACATTTAATTCGACCAGAAACCTGAAGGAACATGACCATGAACATCAAAGGCTCGATCGTCCTCGTCACGGGCGCCAATCGCGGCATCGGCCGCGCCTATGTCGACGGGCTGCTGCAGCGCGGCGCCGCCAAGATCTATCTCGGCGTGCGCGATCCCGCCTCGCTGGCGGACCTGCTGAAAGGCGGCGACAGCAGGCTCGTCCCGCTGAAGCTCGACATCACCGACGCGGCGCAGGTGGCTGAGGCTGCCAAGGTGGCGAAGGATGTGACGTTGCTGATCAACAATGCCGGCTTTGCCGGCGAGAGCAGCGCCCACGCGACCTTCAGCCTCGCCAATGCCCGCCAGGAGATGGAGGTCAACTATTTCGGCCTTCTCGCCATGTCCAACGCCTTCGCGCCGATCCTGAAAGCCAATGGCGGCGGCGTGCTGGTCAACCTGCTGTCCTTCCTGTCTCACGTCACGATTCCGCTCGTCGCGACCTATTCGGCCTCGAAGGCGGCGGCGCTCGCCGTCACCGACAGCCTGCGCGCCGAATTGGCCGGGCAGGGCACCAAGGTCGTCAGCATCATGCCCGTCCAGGTCGAGACCGAGATGGGCCAGCTCTTCCCGCCGCCGCGCGTGACGACGCAGGAGGTGGTCGACGAGACCTTCGAGGCGGTCGAGCAGGGCCGCGACGAGGTTTTCCCGGGCGAGCAGACGAAGAAGAGCGCCAAGGATTTTGCGGCCGATCCCAAGGCGGTTCAGGCCTATCTCTCGACCTTGCTGCCGACTGCCGCTTGAAGGCGAGCGCGGGGAACCCCTCTCCCACACTGGAGAGGGGATTCCGCGTCCTACTGGCAACTGCCATCGTGCTATGACTTGCATCATGAAAGTCACTAGATTAATGACGGTCATCATGCTTCCGGCAGAAGGCCCCAGACTGCGATGAAGCGAACCAGCCTCAGTGCCTCGCAATGCCCCATCGCCCGCAGCCTCGAGCGAGTCGGCGAATGGTGGAGCATCCTGATCCTGCGCGACGCCTTCAACGGTCTCAGGCGCTTCGATGAGTTCCAGCACAGCCTGGGCATCGCCACCAACATGCTGGCGCGGCGGCTCAACGCCCTGGTCGAGGCCGGGCTGCTGGAACGGCGCCCCTATAGCGAGCGGCCGCTGCGTCACGAATACCTGCTCACCGAGCGCGGCCGCGATTTCCGCGACGTGAACCAGGCGCTGCTCGCCTGGGGTAACCGCCATTTCGCGCCGGAGGGTCCGAGCGTCCTGATCGTCAACACCGAGACTGGCGAGTCGGCCGAACCCATTCTCGTCGACAAGATCAGCGGTCGCCCACTCAGCGATCCAGTCTTCCGCACGATCGCCGGCCCGGCCGCCAATGAGCGCACCCGGGCCAAGCACAATCGCGCCGTCGCGGCCGGAGACCAGCCATGAGTCTTGCCACTGAGACTAGCCTTGCCGCTGAAACCGGCCTTGCAGCCGAGACCGCCGCGCCGCCACCGCCCGTCGCCACGGAACTCAGCCCGCATACCCGCCGGCTCCTGCACGATCCCGTCGTGCCGATGCTGCTGCGCATGGCCTGGCCGAATATCCTGATCATGCTGGCCCAGGCCTCGACCGGGCTGATCGAGACCTGGTGGGTCTCGCATCTCGGCAATGACGCGCTCGCCGGCATGGCGCTGGTCTTCCCGCCGGTCATGCTGATGCAGATGATCTCGGCTGGCGCGATGGGCGGAGGTATCTCCTCGGCGATAGCCCGCGCGCTCGGCGCCGGCCGTCGCGACGATGCCGACGCGCTGGTGCTGCACGCGGTCGTCATCAACATCGTGCTCGGCCTTGCCTTCGCCCTGCTGGTCCTGAGCTTCGGCCGGCCGCTCTACCGCGCCATGGGCGGCGAGGGCGCTGCGCTCGAGGCCGCGCTCGCCTATTCCAACGTCGTCTTCGCCGGCAATATCCTGCTCTGGCTGATGAACGGGCTCGCCAGCGTCATTCGCGGCACCGGCAACATGCTCGTGCCCGCGCTGGTCATTTGCGCCGGCATCGTCTTCTTGGTCCCGCTCTCGCCGCTGCTGATCTTCGGCTTCGGGCCGATCCCGGCGCTCGGCGTCGCCGGCGGGGGCACGGCCCTGGTGCTGTATTATACCGGCGGCACCATCGTGCTCGGCTGGTACATCCTGTCCGGCCGCAATCTCGCGCGCTTTCGCTGGGTTAGCCTGCGCTGGCCGATCTTCCGCGACATCCTGCGCATCGGTGCCGTCGGCGCCATCACCTCACTCCTGACCAATGTCACGATCGGCCTCGCGACCGCGCTCGTCTCGGGCGCGGCCGGCATCGACGCGGTCGCCGGCTTCGGCACCGGCGCGCGGCTCGAGTATCTGCTGATCCCGCTGGTCTTCGGCCTCGGCGCGCCGCTGGTCGCGTTGGTCGGCACCAATATCGGCGCCGGACACCAGGATCGGGCGCTGCGCATCGCGCTGATCGGCGGCGGCATCTCCTTCGCCTTGACCGAGACGGTCGGCCTCGTCGCCGCGTTCTGGCCCGAGGCCTGGCTCGCCTTGTTCAGCGCCGAGCCGGCGACGATCGCGACCGGCAGCGCCTATTTGCGCATCGTCGGCCCGGTCTACGGCTTCTTCGGTCTGGGCCTCTCGCTCTATTTCGCCTCGCAGGGGGCAGGGCGCCTGTTCTGGCCGATTGCCAGCGGCTTCGCCCGGTTGTTCATTGCCATCGGCCTCGGCTGGGTGGCGCTGCGCCTCACCGGCTCGCTGAACTGGTTCTTCGCCGCGCTCGCGCTCGGCCTCGTCGCCTACGGCCTGATGATGGTCGGCGCCGTCAAATCCGGGACGTGGTTCCGGCGCTAGAGCATCGGACCGAAAAGTGGAATCCGGTTTTCGGAAAGATCCGATGCAATAACAAAGGCCTAGATCGCCACTTTGCGTCCGAAAGGACGCACGGCGATCTAGGCTGGCGCGGCGACCCATTTGGAGATTTCCCCATGGCTACCCCCACCGCAGTCGTCGTCGGCGTCGGGGCCGAGCGCGGCCTTGGCGCGGCGCTTTGCCGGCATTTCGCCCGCGAGGGCTATCACGTCCTCGTCGCCGGCCGCACCGCCGAGAAGATCGAGGCCGTCGCGCGCGGCCTGAAGGATCTCGGCCTCAGCGCCAAGGCCGTGTTGACCGACGCCACGGTCGAGGCCGATGTCGTCAGGCTGTTCGATGAGGCCATGTCGCCCGGCTTCGGCCGCGATCCCTCCGATCTCGTCGTCTTCAACGCCGGCAACAACCGGCAGCTCGATTTCCGCGAGCTCTCGGCCGAGCAGTTCGAGGATTTCTGGCGGGTCGGTTGCTTCGCCGGCTTTTTGGTCGGGCGCGAGGCGGCGCGTCGGCTGGTGCCGCTCGGCCGTGGCACGCTGATCTTCACCGGCGCCTCGGCCAGCCTGCGCGGCAAACCGGGCTACGCCCAATTCGCCGCCGCCAAGGCGGGCCTGCGCATGATCAGCCAGAGCATGGCGCGCGAATACGGCCCGCTCGGCCTCCACGTTGCCCATGTCGTGGTCGATGGCGGCATCGATGGCGAGCGGCTGCTGAAGAACCGTCCGGAGGCCAAGGCCGCGCGCGGCGAGGATGGCCTGCTCGGCATCGAGGCGATCGCCGAGAGCTATTGGCACCTCCACAAGCAGCGCCGCTCGGCCTGGACCCAGGAACTCGACCTGCGGCCGTTCAAGGAGAGTTTTTGAGGGAGCCTGAGGATCTGATTCCCGCCACGTCATCCCGGCCGCAGCGCAGCGGAGCGCTGGGATCCATCGTAAAGCGTCGAGCCCTACGATGGATCCCGGAGCGGCGCGGCTTCGCCGCTTGTCCGGGATGACGCGAGAGTTTTGCCGCGTCGCGCCAAATGAGGGCGTGTAGGACATATATTGCATTTTTCATCTTCAATATGCAATAAACGCGCACGTTCAACGAGCCCGCAATGCCAAAACCCAGCGACACGATCCGCCCGCCGACCTATCTCCGCGACGGCCTGCGCATCGCTCCGGTCGCGCGCGCCTTTGGCGAGGACTTCACGCGGCTGCCTTACCTGCTGCGCATCCTCGTCGAGAACCAGGTCCGCCTCTGCGACAATGAGGGCGAGCTAGAGGAAGCGCTTGCCGCCTTCCGCGCCTGGCTCTCCATCGGAACCAGCACGGCCGAGATCGCCTTCCGTCCCGGCCGCGTGCTGATGCACGATACGACCTGCACGCCGGCTCTGGTCGATGTCGCCGGCATGCGCGACGCCATCGCCGAGGCCGGCGGCGATCCCGCCTCGCTGAGCCCGGTCTTAACCGTCGATGTCTCCGTCGATCATTCCGTCGCCGTCGACCGGTTCGGCGAGCCCGGCGCGCTCGGCCACAACATCGCCCGCGAATACCAGCGCAACGGCGAGCGCTACCGCTTCCTGAAATGGGCGACCCGCGCCCTGAAGGGCGTGCGCGTCCACCCGCCCGGCAGCGGCATCATGCACACGATCAACCTCGAACGGCTGGCGACGGTGGTCGGCACGGTCGAGCACGATGGCGAGACCTGGGCCGTGCCGGACACGCTGATCGGCACCGACAGCCATACGCCGATGATCAACGGCATCGGCGTGCTCGCCTGGGGCGTCGGCGGGTTGGAGGCCGAGAGCGTCATGTTCGGCATGCCGGTGATGATGCGCATTCCCGACGTCATCGGCGTGCGCCTGAGCAATGCCCTGCGCGACGGCGTGCTGGCGACCGACCTCGCGCTCAATGTCACCCAGCGCCTGCGCCAGCGCGGCATCGCCGGCGAGTTCGTCGAGTTCTTCGGCCCGGGCGTTTCGACGCTTTCGGCTGGCGAGCGCGCGGTCGTCGCCAACATGGCGCCGGAATACGGCGCCTCCTCCGGCTATTTCCCGGTCGACAGGCAGGTCCTCGCCTATCTCGCGGCGACCGGCCGGACGCCTGAACACATCGCCCTGATCGAAGCCTACGCCAAGGCGCAGCAACTCTGGTTCGAGCCTGAGACCGAGCCGCGCTACACCGAGGTGATCGAGATCGATCTGGCGAAGATCGAACTCAGCCTCGCCGGCCCGCGCCGCCCGCAGGATCGCGTCTCGCCAGCCGAGATCCCGGCCACGCTCGCTGCGTTCCCACAGCCCGGGCAGCCCTCCGCGACGCTGCCGCGCTATCCCGTCGCCATCGCCGCGATCACGAGTTGCACCAACACCTCCGATCCGCGCCTGACCATCGCGGCCGGACTGCTGGCGCGGAAGGCGCGCGCGCTCGGGCTGAAGCCGCCGGCCTGGGTCAAGACCTCGCTCGCGCCCGGCTCGCCGGCGGCCGAGCGCTATCTCGGCCGCGCCGGCCTGCTCGACGATCTCGAAGCGCTCGGCTTCGGCATCGTCGGCTATGGCTGCACCACCTGCATCGGCAATGCCGGGCCGCTTGTGCCCGAGATGGCCGAGGCTGCGGGCAAGTCCGTGCTGCCCGTCGCCGTGCTCTCGGGCAATCGCAACTTTCCCGGCCGCGTGCACCAGCAGGTCGATGCCGGCTTCCTGGCCTCGCCGCCGCTGGTCGTCGCCTATGCGCTGGCCGGCGATGCCGACCGCGACATCGCGACTGATCCGCTTGCGACCTTGGCGGATGGGCGCGAGGTCCGGCTCGCCGATCTCTGGCCCGATGGCGCCGAGATCGATGCCGCGCTGGCGTTGAGTGCTGATGCCGCCGACTATGACGCGGCCTATGGCGAGGCTGCCGCCAGCGCGATCTGGGCCAAGCTCGACGCACCCGCCACAGCGCAATTCCCCTGGAATCCGGCCTCGACCTATTTGCGCCGCCCGCCCTTCGCCGCTGCCGGGCAGGAGACGCGGCTCGGCCGCTACCTTGCCCACCCCTTGCTGGTGCTGGGTGACGACATCACCACCGACCACATTTCGCCCGCCGGCCAGACGCCCCTGCGCAGCGAGGCCGGCGAATGGCTCGTCGCTCATGGCGAGGACCCCGCCGACCTCAACGTCTACGCCTCCCGCCGCGGCAATTGGGAGGTGATGCTGCGCGGCCTGTTCACCAATCGCACCGTGGTGAATGCACTGGGCAAGGACATCCCGCCCGGCCGCACCATCCATGCGCCGAGTGGCCAAGTCTTGCCGCTCTGGCAGGCGGCCGAGCGTTACCGACAAGACGGCCAATCAACCGTCGTCGTCGCCGGCGAGCGCTATGGCACAGGCTCCTCGCGCGACTGGGCGGCCAAGGGGCTCGGCCTGCTCGGCGTGCGCGCCGTGCTGGCCGTGAGCTTCGAGCGCATCCACCGCTCCAATTTGGTCGGCATGGGCATCCTGCCGCTGCAATTGGGCAGGGGTATCGACTGGGTGTCCCTGCAGCTTCAATCCGGCGACCGGATCGAGATCGACGCTGAGCCGGCGCAACTACAGCCGCGCTGCGCCATCCCCGTCGCGATCCTGCGCCGTTCCGGCGAACGTCAGCGCATCGAAGCGCATGCCGCCGTCGAGACTGCGCTCGAATGCGAGACGCTGGCCAAAGGCGGCATTATCCCGCTGATCCTGGCGCGCCACCTCGCCGAAACGACGCGCGGGAGAACGGGCAGGGTGGCCGTTTGACCATTACGGAGTACCTCTCCTACACCGCAGCAGGCCCGCTGGGTCTTCGGAGGTAGAAGGGTCATGGCCGGCAGCGAGAGGCGCGACATCATTGAGCCGCTGGCCGTGCGCATCCTCGGCCATGTCCATGCCAGTGCTTTGCAGGCCGGCGCGCATATCCGCTCGCAGGAGCTCGCCAGCCGCTTCGGCGTCTCGCGCTTCCCGATCGGACAGGCGCTCCGGCTCCTCGCCAACAAGGGCGTGCTCCGGCACGAGCGCAATCGCGGCTATTTCGTCGCCGAGGGCGAGCTGCCGGATGCCGAGGCGCTCGGCCTCTCCGGTCGCGACGAGACCTCCGAGAGCTATTTCCGCATCGCCGACGACCACTTGCGCGGCCGCCTGCCGGGTCAGGTTTCGGAGACCTATTTGCGCGAGACCTACGGCCTGACCCGGGCCGAACTCGGCTCCGTGCTGAACCGGATAGCGCAGGAAGGCTGGGCCGAGCGCCGGGTCGGCTACGGCTGGAGCTTCACCCCGGTTCTGACCACTTCGGAAAGCCTGGCGCAGACCTACCGGCTCCGCCTCGCGGTCGAGCCCGCCGCCTTGCTCGAACCCGGCTACAGGCTGGCGCCCGAGATCGCGGCGCAGTGCCGGGCGGCCGAGCAGCGCCTGCTCGCCGGCGCGATCGAGACCGACAGCGCCGACGCCCTGCACGAGCGTGGCGTCCGCTTCCACGAGGCCATCGTCGGCGCCTCCGGCAACCCGTTCTTCCTCTACACGGTCAGGCGGATCAACCGCATCCGCCGGCTGCTCTCCTACCGCTCGATGCTCGACCGCACCCGCTATCGCCGCCAATGCGAGGAGCACCTGATGATCCTCGATTGCCTGGAGGCCGGACGGCAGGAGGATGCGGCGACGCTGCTGCGCGCCCATCTCCAGCACACGATCAGAAATCTCGACGAGATCCGGGCGCTGCTGGAGCGCTGACCGAGGCTCGGAACCCTCAGCCCTCATCCTGAGGAGACGCACCTGCGGCGCTCCTCAGGATGAGGGCTCGGGGTCCCAATCAGCTCTCATGCTGCGCTCCAGCTTCGGCAGCACATCCCAGATCCGGCGGTTGAGCGCGTAGAGCCCGCTCACCGCCGCCGCGATCTGGTCGAGCCTTTGCTGGTCGATAGCGCGCCGGCTGCCGAAGCGGAGCTGCCCCTTGCTCTCCTCCAGCTTCATGCTTTGCGTATGGGTGATATCGCCGGCCGCGCCGATGACGAAGGTGGCGTGGCTGAGGTCGTTGCGCAGCCGCGTGCTGGCGCTGAAGGCCGCGACGATCTCGTCCAGCTCGGCTTTCACCGCCTCGTCGCGCAGGGTGATCTTGGCGAGCCGCTGCACCAGGTCGAGCCGGGACCGCGTCGTGTTGAGCGTCGAGAACACGATCGCGGCGGCGGCCTCGCTGGTGTCGAGCAGCAGCATCAGCACGTAGATGAACATGCTCTCGTTGTTCGACCAGGCGAAATTGAGATCGCCTATCTGGGCCAGAAAGGCTAGTCTCTGCTCGCCCGAACGCTGTGCCGCCGCCTCCAGCGCGTCGAAATCAGGCCGGGGCGGCAGCGCGGATTGTCCGGCTCGGTTGCGTCTACGCATCTCACCCCCTGCTTCCGAGAGCTCCGACACGGCAGAGGCGCCATGTTCGACCTTCTCAAAGTGCGGCCGGCGCGCCGGGCGGCCTATTCCGCCCTGGAGCCGTTCGTTCACCGGAGCGCCGACGGACGGGCCGGGCTGGAGGCCGGCGCCTGGCTGCAGCCCCAGATCATCGGCTTCCTGGCGACCGTGGTCACGCTGATCGCCGAGCGCACCTGCGGCGAGCTGCGCACGCACGCGCTCGCCTCGGTCCAGGCCTCCGTCCTCACCGCGCTGACCGGGATCGGGCCGGAGCTGATCGGCGAGGAGATCTGCCTGCTGAGCAGCCGCCGGGATGCGGCCTTCATGGCCGGCTCGTTCGGGGCCGTCGCCTTCTTGGAAGCGATGGACGTCGTCCGCACGCCGCCGAGCGGCGATGTGGCCGTGCTGGAGGAGCTGTGGAGCGAGCATGTCGAGCGGCACATCAAGGGAGATCAGCCCTTCATCTGAGACGATGCCCGTCCGGCCTGCGGGGCGGCCATGGCAGCCGCGTGCTGCCGGGACTCGCTCTCTGCGAGCAGGCCGAGTTCGAGCTGCACCTCGCTGATGAGGGCTTCGTCCCCAGCCTCCCGCGGCTCGTGCCGGACGGAGAGGAGCCGCTGCAGCGCCTCGATGAAGCGCCTGTCGGTCTCGGCATTCGCGCCGCCCTCCACGGCCGTCAGGAAGCGCTCGTAGCGCGCTTCGCTCATGGCGCTGCCCGGGCCGTGCTCCGTCTGGCAGGCGAGCGAGGCGCAGCGCATCACGCCCACCTCCTCCAGCCAGGGCGAGGAGCGGAGGACGACCGGCACGCCGACGTCGAGCCCATGCATGATCTTCTGCTTCAGGTGCCAGGCGGTGCGCACGGAGACGCCGAGGACATGCGCCAGCCGCTGCGACCCCATCTTCAGCCTGGTCTCGGTCAGCAGGTAGAGCGCCTGCAGCCAGACATGCAGCGGTACATGGCTGTTATGGAAGATCGTGCCGTGGCGGATGGTGAAAGGCTTGCGGCAGGCATAGCATTTCCAGGCGCCGACGGGCGTGCTGAGGCCGTTGAGCCGGCCGAGCCGCGTGAGCTCCCCGCAATGTGGGCAGACCGGCCCGGACGGCCAGACCAGCCGTTCCAGCGACAGGTGCGCTGCATGTTCGTTGTGCAATCGGATCGTGTTCGGCATCGCCAACCCCCCGATCGAATTAGTAGTTCCAGTTGGGTCGATGAAAGTCAATGGAGCCTTAATCGTGGGTAATAATTCGACACGTTGACGCGAGCCAAGCGTCGCGAGATGGTTGCTACTGGCGAAATGATACATCAGGCAGTGGTATTGTCACATAATATTCGAAACAATATTTAGTATTTCGACAACGTAAGGTTGTATATGAAGTATTACTCCAAAATAGTACGATAATAGATGTCATACAGGCTTATACAATCTGAGATTTATTAAGTTATATTATCATGCGGTAGTGATAATGCGATTTAAGTGGTTCTAAAATTTCTACCCAGCGCGTTGGTCGGGGCAAGAGATTGTAGCTTCCCCGAAATTCGCAACCAGATCGGAGGTGATGTCATGACGTAGATCTGCGGGTGATTTCGCGTGCCTTCTAGCGTGAATTCACCGGAGAAGTTCCTTGCGTAGACAAGCGGGAAGCTTCGCCAATCATCTTTCACCGCAAACTTACCCACTCGGCATCCGAAGCAAATGCATTGTCGCAGCACAGAAGAGATGCGCCAGTCATGAGCGGAAGGATGCCTCCTTTATCATCATTGGGAGAGCATCATGTCCGGAAACGATCACAAGAAGCATGATGATCCGACGCAGGGCCAGCTCCAGGGCCAAGGCGAATTGCAAGGCCAGCTGCAGGGCCAGGCCGAAGCTCAAGGTCAGTTGCAGGGTCAGGGACAAGGGCAAGGCCAGGGACAAGGTCAGGGCCAGTCGCAATACGCCGCCCAGGCCGTCGACACCTCGGTGTGGAACACCGCCGTCAATGAGAACGCCAACGGCAATCTCAACGGCAATGGCAACCTGAACGCCAACGGCAACCTGAACTTCAACGAGAACGTCAACAACATCGAGAACACGGTCGACAATTGCGTCAACGTGAAGGTGAATGTCGATCTGGACCTCAGCGGCGCTCTGCTGCCGCCGGCCGATAACGACGTCATCGACATCGACTCGATCCACGACATCGAGCAGGCGATCATCATGCCGGACGTGGTCAACCAGGCCACGACCAACGGCAACAACTTCAACATCGACCAAGTCAGCAACCTGACCGACAACGACAAGCTCTACGACCCGACGGTGAGCTACAGCAACGGCGGTGGCGGCTCCGGCGGCGACTGGGGCAGCGATGCCCGCGGCTACGGCCATTCCGATCCGCAGGGTTCCAGCGACTTCAGCATGACCGCGAAGGCGTGGGGCGGCGAGGCGCATTCGGAAATCGGCAGCGTCACCGGCGACGATGGCGACTTCAGCGGTCTCGGCTCGGCTGCGGCCAACGCTGCGATCACCCAGGAAGCCTTCACCCAGCACATCGCGATGGGCGCGAACATCCAGTTCAACTCCATCGACCTGCAGGTCGTGGGCGGCGACCTCAGCGACGCCCTCTGACACCAGAGCATAGCGACGAGCGTGCGGGGGCGAGCCCCCGCACCGCTTCCGGCTCCTGGCCCCCATCACCGAAGAGCCCGGAACCCTTCAACGACCGGCGACGAGCCGGACGACGGAGAGGGACGTGCCATGAACAGCGGCGGCATCACCGAGGCAATCTGGCACTTTGCCGGCTATCTGCACATCGCCGAGGAGGTTGCGCGCTCCGCGACGCTCTATTCCGGCGATCCGCAAGCTCCGCTTCCCGTGGACGACCCGGCCTTGCGCCGCGAGCCCGAGCGGGCTCCGAGCTTCGACGAGATGCCCTCGCAGCCGGTCCTCATCCGCGATCCGGCGCCGTTCGACCCCCATTCCGCCATTCCCAAAGTCGTCATGCCGCCCCCGATTCCGGTAGGGACGAAGCTTTACCTCTATGCGCCGCCGCTGAAGCCGCAGGAGCTGCCGGCTGAGCCGGATCTCGATCGCGGTCCCTCGCTCCGCAGCGGCGAACGCGTCATCCATGTCGAGTACCAGCCCGGCGGCACCGAGAACCTGATAGACATCCGCCAGGTCAACCATGCCAGCGACCGCGACCTCGTCACGTCCGATGCCGTGATCGGCCCGGACGGAATGCCGGTGATCCAGCCGGAGTTGCATCTCGAGGCCGTGCGCGATGCGATGATCGCTCGCGCCGTCGATGCGGTGCCCGACAATCTGCCAGCAGCGTCGGGGGCTGACACCGAGACGCTGATCGACGTCTTCACGGCCCGTGGTGCGAGCTGGGCCGAGACCGGCAGTCCCAATCCCGACGGCAGCCCGACCCAGAGCGCGCCCGTGGGCCGCATCGTCGATGGTGAGGCGGGCGCTGCCGAGCCTCCCGCGCCGAGTGTGCTGCAGATCGCGCCCTGGCGGCCCGATGAAGCCGCGCCGGCCGATGTGGTCGAGAAGCAGATCACTAGGGCCGAGCCCACCGGCGGCGTCGCAACCTTGGCCGAGACCGGCCTGAACGTTCAGATCAACGCGGCCGCCATCGTCGATGCGAACGAGGCGACCGGCTCGCTGATGGTGGGCGGCAACCACTACTTCAGCCGCGGCATCGTCCAGGTCAACGTGCTCACCGACAACGACCATGTCGACATTGCGGTCGCCGGTGCTCTCAGGCCATTGGTGGTCACCGGCGGCAACGAGGTCCACAACATCGCGGAGTTCGTCACCCATGTGATGAGCGCGTCGGTGCATGGCGCGGCGGCGACGCCGCTCTGGTCCGTCGACGTGATGCCGGGCGACTTCTACGACGTGCGCTCGCTCTTCCAGATCAACGACCTCGACGACAGCGACCGCATCGTGCAGGCCGAATCCGGCACCTATGTCGATTTGAGTACCGGCGGTAACCAGCAGATCAATCTCGCCGAGATCCGCGGCATCGACAGCTACGACATCATCATCGTCCGAGGCGACTACTATCGTGCCGACTGGATCTATCAGTACAACATCGTGCTGGACTCAGACCATGCCCGGCTGTTCGCGACGGGCGGCGCCGAGGACGACACGGCGGTCACCACCGGCTTCAACCGGCTGACGAACCTGGCGACGATCGAGACCTATGATAGCCCCGCCTTCCGGGACATGAACGACGCCCAGCACGAGCTGATGCGCGCGCTGGGCACCGGTGTCACGATCCTGATCCCGAATTCGGACTGGAACCTCTACGGCGCCGGCGAGACGCTGCACGTGCTCTACGTCTCCGGCGACTATTTCGACATCAACAGCGTCACCCAGGTCAACCTGCTGACCGATGCCGACCAGAGCCTGCAGGCCAGCGCCCAGGCCGGCACGCAGCAGGGCCTCGCGGCCGGCGGCAACAGCGCCCTCAACGAAGCGCATATCATCGATCCCGGCACGCTCTCGGCCGCGACCTATCTCGGCGGCATGGCCTACGAGGAGAGCGTGCTGATCCAGACCAACATGATCACCGACAGCGACACGGTGACGATCCACGACACGCAGACCCTGCTCTCCGAACTCGTCGCCTTCGCCCATGATGACGGGCAGGACGGCACGCTGCAGGGCGCCGCGCCGCAGCCGGTCGATCCGGCGCAGCACGATCACCTGATGTCCAACATGCTGTGCTGAAGCAGCTTTCGGAGCGAGGGGCCGGCATGAGCGACCAGATCAATCCCGCACCGTCACCGCGCCAGCCGTCGGCGGGCCCCTTGCTGGGGAATGCCGTGCTGCCGCGCGCCGTTGGCCTCGCCGCGCTCGGCGTCGCCAATTCGAACGACAAGCCGAGCGCCGTTCCCGGCGGTGCCGCGCGGGCGGAGGCGAAGCAGCCGGCCCCGCCTGCGGAGGAGGTCACCACGCTGCGCCCGCAGGCCCGGCACGCCGAGTCGGAGGCACGGCCGCTTCCCGGTGGCGGCGGAGGCGGTGGGGGCAGCAAGGGCGGCGGCGGTGGCGGCGGTTCCGGCCGCTCGCCGATCGAGCAGCGCCTCGGCGACCGCGACTTCAAGCAGGTCCTCGGCAGGGGCCTCGGAGACGCCCGCCGCAACATGCTGATCGTGGCGATCTTCTCGATCGTCGTGAACACCTTGGTGCTGGCGGTGCCGATCTACCTGTTCCAGATGTCGGACCGGGTGCTGACCAGCCGCAGCCTCGACACGCTGGTCATGCTCTCGCTCATCGTCATGCTGGCGATCCTCGCCCATGTCCTACTCGACATGATGCGCCGCTTCATCCTGATGCGGATCGCGGTCGACGTCGAAAGCCGGCTCGGCGGCCCGGTGCTCTCGGCCGCGGCCAAGGCGGCGCAGACCGGCTCCAACCGCGAGTTCCAGACGCTGGCCGACCTCCAGCAGATCCGCAGCTTCCTGACCGGGCCGGTCATCCTGACCATGCTGGATGCGCCGACCGCGCCGATCTACCTGCTGGCGGTCTACCTGATCCATCCGCATCTCGGCTACATCGTCACCGTCGCCGCGCTGGTCCTGGTCGCGATCGCCTATCTCAACCAGCAGCTGACGGCGGTGCCCTTCGCCCGCGCCAGCGCCTTCTCGACCCGCGCCAACCTGCAATCGGAGGCGATGTCGCGCAATTCGCAGGTCATCAACGCCATGGGCATGATCCCCGAGGGCGTGCTGATCTGGGGCCGCGAGACGGCTGAGTCCCTGAAGGCGCAGGTCAGCGCCCAGGACCGCAACATCATGATGACCGCGCTCTCGAAGTTCTTCCGCCTGGGCACGCAGATCGCGATGCTCGGCTGGGGCGCCTGGCTTTCGCTCGAGGGCTCGCTGACCGGCGGCATGGTCATCGCCTCCTCCGTGGTCGCCGGCCGGGCGCTGGCGCCGATGGAGGGCACGATCGAGGGCTGGCGCAGCTTCATCCACGCCCGGGCCTCCTATTCGCGCATCCAGGCGCTGCTGCAGAGCTCGCCGCTCAACCTTGACCGCCTGCGCCTGCCGAGCCCGAAGGGGCGGCTCGATGTCGAGCGCATCCTCTACGTGCCGCCGCCGAACAAGAAGGTCATCCTCAACGGCATCAGCTTCAGCCTCGATCCCGGCGAGTCGCTCGCCATCGTCGGCGCATCGGGCAGCGGCAAGTCGACGCTCGCGCGCATGTTGGTGGGCTCGATCAGCCCGACCGCCGGCACGGTCAGGCTCGACAGGATGGAGCAGCGCAACTGGGACCCGCGCCAGTTCGGCGAGAATGTCGGCTATCTGCCGCAGGACATGCAGCTCTTCCCGGCCTCGATCAAGGCCAACATCGCCCGCATGCGCGACGACGCCACCGACGAGGCGGTGTTCGAGGCCGCCGAGATCGCCGACATCCACGAGATGGTCGCGCAGTTCGCGCATGGCTACGAGACGCAGATCGCCATCGACGGCTCGCCGCTTTCCGGCGGGCAGAAGCAGCGGCTCGGCCTCGCCCGCGCCTTCTTCGGCAATCCCCGCCTCGTCGTGCTCGACGAGCCCAACTCGAACCTCGACACGGTCGGCGAGGTGGCGCTGGCGCGGGCCTTCGAGCGCGCCAAGGCGCGGGGCATGACGGTGGTCGCCGTGACGCAGCGCCCGGCCCTGCTGCGCAGCGTCGACAAGATCATGATGATCAAGGACGGCGCCGTGCAGGCGATCGGCAGCCGCGACGAGATCCTGCCGCTGATCGTCGGCCAGCGCAGCATCGACAACACGCCGCGGCCGGCTTGAGCGCGCTTTCCGCTCGGCCGGAATCGGCAAAACGACGAGAGTTCGCGGCGAAATTGGAACGGGGGAAGAGATCATGACCGAAGCCCAGCCCTGGTATTCCGACGTGCCGCGCAGCGCGCGCGCCGCGACGATCAGCGGCGTCGTCATCGTCGCCGTCACCGTCATGGGCTTCGGCGTCTGGGGCAACACCGCGCCGATCTCGGGCGCGGTCATCGCCACCGGCGTCTTCGTCACCACCGGCCAGAACAAAACGATCCAGCATCTCGAAGGCGGCGTCATTCGCGAGATCATGGTGCGCGAAGGCGATGTCGTCGCGCCCGGGCAATTGCTGATCCAGCTCGACGACACCTCCTCGCGCGCGGAGCTTCGCCGCCACCTCCTCAAGCAATTGCGGCTGGAGGCGATCGAGACCAGGCTCAGCGCCGAGGCAGCCGGGCAGCCGCAGTTCGAGTTCCCCGCCCAATTGCTCACCCACCAGTCCGATCCCGACATCCGCGCCCTGATGCAGACGCAGAAATCCACCTTCACCGCGCGCCAGAACAACAATGCCAGCGAGATCGCGACCTACCAGAAGAGCATCGAGGCGCTGGAGGAGAAGATCGCCGGCAGCAGGATCCAGCTCGCGGCGATGCAGCAGCAGAGCCAGCTCATCAAGGAGGAGCTCGCCGGCAAGCAGGCCCTGCTCGAGCGCGGCTATATCAGGAAGCCGGAGGTGCTCGCGCTCCAGCGCAACGCCGCCAACCTCCAGGGCGAGGCCGGGCGCATCACCGGCGATATCGGCGACGCCCGCGAGCGCATCGCCCGCTCGGTCGAGCAGATCGACGGCGTGCGCAAGAGCGCGATCAAGCTCGCCTCCGAGCAATTGCAGGATATCGGCGCCGATTTGAACGACGTGCGCGAGCGCATCCACACCGCCAAGGGCATCCTCGACCGCGCCCGCGTCGTCGCGCCGGTCAAGGGCACGGTGGTCAAGCTGCGCTACCACACCTCCGGCGGCGTCATCGAGGCCGGCAAGGCCATCATGGAGATCGTCTCGCTGCAGGACGAGCTGATCATCGAGGCCCGCGTGCGCCCGCAGGACATCGACAAGATCAAGCACAGCCAGACCGCCACCGTCAGGCTGACCGCGCTCAACCAGCGCACGACGCCGATGATCAACGGCCGGGTGATCTACATCTCCGCCGACGCCCTGCCGGACGAGAAGCAGCGCACGCCGAACGGGAGCGATCTCTACGTGGTGCGCGTCCGGCTCGAGGGCGGCAGCATCGCCGCGGTCCACGACTTCGAGCCGACACCCGGCATGCCGGCCGAGGTCTATATCCAGACCGCCGAGCGCACCTTCTTCGAATACCTGATGCAGCCGATCAAGGACAGCATGGCGAGGGCGTTCAGGGAGACGTGAGCGTTTCCGAGCCGTCATTGCGAGCGCAGCGAAGCAATCCAGGGGGACTGGGCGAGCGAGACCCCCTGGATTGCTTCGCTGCGCTCGCAATGACGGTGGGCGCCTGCAGCCTCCCGTCTCGGAAGATGAGGCAGTCGACATCCGCGCATGAACGGCCCACCTTGAGGGGAGTTGCCCGCCGGCGCCGTGCGGTCGTCCGGGCTGATCCGGAGAGCTTGTAGCCATGACGATGCCGGCCGCCGACGCAGTCCCCGACTCCCCTTCGGCGAAACCCGCCCGCCACCGCATCGTCATCGTCGGCGCCGGCTTCGGCGGGCTGGAGGCAGTGCACCGGCTCGCCGGCGTCGATGCCGACATCACCATCATCGACCGGCGCAACCACCACCTGTTCCAGCCGCTGCTCTATCAGGTCGCGACCGCCTCGCTGGCGACCTCGGAGATCGCCTGGCCGATCCGCTACCTCCTGCGCGGCCGGCTCGAGGTCACCACGCTGCTCGCCACGGTGACCGGCGTCGATGCTGCCGCGCGAACCGTCCTGCTCGATGATGGCGGCGCCGTGCCCTACGACACGCTCATCCTTGCCACCGGCTGCCGCCACGCCTATTTCGGCCATGACGAGTGGGAGCCCTTCGCGCCCGGCCTCAAGACGCTGGAAGACGCGACCACCGTACGCCGCCGCATCCTGCTCGCCTTCGAGCGGGCCGAGCGCGAGGCCGATCCCGACAGCCGTGCCGCGCTCCTGACCTTCGTCATCGTCGGCGCCGGGCCGACCGGGGTCGAGCTCGCCGGCACCATCGCCGAGCTGGCGCATGACACGTTGCCGCCCGACTTCCGCAACATCGACACCGACAAGGCCCGCGTCGTCCTGATCGAGGCCGGGCCGCGCGTGCTGGCGGGCTATGACGAGGACCTCTCGGCCTACGCCCAGCGCTCGCTCGAAGGTCTCGGCGTCGAGGTCGAGCTTGGACGGGCGGTCTCCGAGTGCAGCGCTGCCGGCGTGATCTATGGCGATCGCACGCTGGCGGCCGCGACCATCATCTGGGCGGCCGGCGTGCGCGCCTCGCCCGCCGCCGAATGGCTTGGCGTCGAGGCCGATCGCGCCGGGCGGCTCCTGGTCGCACCCGACCTCACCGTGCCCGGCCGGCCCGAGATTTTTGCGGTCGGCGACACCGTGATGATCGCCGATCCTGAGGGCAAGCCGGTGCCCGGCATCGCGCCCGCCGCCAAGCAGCAGGGCTGGCACGTCGCGGCCACGATCAAGGCGCGGCTCGCCGGCGACAGAGCGTCCCGTCCCTTCCGCTACAAGCACGCCGGCAGCCTGGCGACGATCGGCAAGCGGCTGGCGGTGATCGATTTCGGCTGGATCAAGCTGCGCGGCGCCGTCGCCTGGTGGATCTGGGGCCTGGCCCACATCTACTTCCTGATCGGCCTGCGCAACCGGCTCAGCGTGGCGCTGAGCTGGCTCTGGATCCACGCCCGCAACCAGCGCAGCGCGCGGTTGATCACGCAAGGGCCGGCGGCCGGGCCGGCTGCTGCCGAACAGAAGAAGGTCGAGCGCGGGGAACCCCTCTCCCGAATGGGAGAGGGGCAGGGGTAAGGGCCCGCCGCCAGACGCTTTGGCTGTGACCTCCCCGTCATGGTCGGCCTTGTGCCGACCATCCACGTCTTTGCCACGCTGTAGCTGGCTGAGACGCCGCAAGGCGTGGATGCTCGGCACAAGGCCGAGCATGACGGTGTGGTAGCTGGTTTACCCCCGGGCCCTCATCCGCCCCTGCCGGGGCACCTTCTCCCATCCGGAAGAAGGAAAGAGACCCGCTCGCCTGACCCCACTGGCTCAGGCGATCTTCTTCATCTTGACCGGCTGCGCGGCAATCCCTGTCGGCGATGCCGCCGCAACGCGCATGAAGTCGTCCAGCGCCTGGCGCTGCGTATCGGAGAGGCGCAGGCCCAGCTTAGAGCGGCGCCAGAGCACATCCGCTGCCCGGCGCGCGAACTCGGCGCGCATCAGGTAGCGGATTTCGAGCTCGTAGAGATCGGCGCCGAAATGCCGGCCGAGATCGGAGCAGGCCTGCGCGCCGGCCAGGAGCTCGTGGACCTTGGTGCCATAGGCGCGCGCCAGCCGCGCGATCGTGCTGCGCTTCAGCCAGGGATGGTTGGCGCCGATCGTCTCGACCAGCGCGTCGAAGCCGGTCACCGGGAAATCGCCGCCCGGCAGGCTCGCCAGCTTCGTCCAGGCCGGCCGCTGCGCCCAATCGGCATGGGGGCCGAACTTCTCGATGGCCGCTTCCGCCAGGCGGCGGTAGGTCGTGATCTTGCCGCCGAACACCGAGAGCAGGGGCGCCTGCTCCTCCGGCGCGTCGAGGGTCAGCACGTAGTCGCGCGTCGCCTCCTGGGCTTTTGATGCGCCGTCGTCGTAGAGCGGGCGCACGCCGGAATAGGTCCAGACCACCTTGTCGCGGGTCACCGGCTCGCGGAAATACTCGCTCGCGGCGGTGCAGAGATAGTCGATCTCCTCGGCGGTGATCGCGACCTGGCTCGGATCGCCGCGATAGTCGCGGTCGGTGGTGCCGATCAGCGTGAAGTCGCGCTCATAGGGAATGGCGAAGACGATGCGCCCGTCGCCGTTCTGGAAGATGTAGCAGCGGTCATGGTCGAACAGCTTGCGCACCACGATATGGCTGCCCTGGACCATGCGCACGGCGGCCTTGGTCTCGGAGCGCACGATGCCGTTCAGCACCTCGCCGACCCAGGGGCCGGCGGCATTGACCAGCGCCTTGGCCAGGGTGGTCTCGCGCCGGCCGTCGCGGTCGGTCACGATCTGCCACAGCCCGTCCTTGCGCTCGGCCGAGACCACCTTGGTGCCGGTGCGGATATCGGCGCCGCGCGCGGCCGCGTCAGCCGCGTTCAGCACGACGAGGCGCGAATCCTCGACCCAGCAATCGGAATATTCGAAGGCCTTGGCGTGGCCGTTCTTCAGCGGCTGGCCGGCGGCCTCGCGGCCGAGGTCGAGCGTGCGCGTCGGCGGCAGCAATTTGCGCCCGCCGAGATGGTCGTAGAGGAAGAGGCCGAGCCTGAGCAACCAGGCCGGGCGCAGGCCCTCATGGTGCGGCAGCACGAAGCGCAAGGGACGGATGATGTGCGGCGCCATGCGCCACAGCACCTCGCGCTCCATCAGCGCCTCGCGCACCAGCCGGAACTCGTAATGCTCGAGATAGCGCAGCCCGCCATGGATCAGCTTGGTCGAGGCCGAGGAGGTCGCGCTGGCGAGGTCGTTCTGCTCGAACAGCACGACGGAAGCGCCGCGCCCGGCGGCGTCGCGGGCAATGCCACAGCCATTCACGCCGCCGCCGATGACGGCGAGATCGAAGGGGGCTCCAGGATTGGGATGAACGGCGTTCACGACGTCTCCTTGAGCCAACCTTTCAGGTTCGGTTGACTTTCACTTTGGCGATGCTTCGATCATATGTGAACTATTAAACGAAAGCAATCCGAAAATAACGAAACTCAAGCGAACCAATGCGAACGTCCAAGCGCGCTAGAAAAACGTGATCTTCACCAAAAGTGAGAGCATGGCTTACGCGAAAAGCCGGTTCCCCCCTTTTCGCGCCATGCTCTAAGCGTCACTCCTGCCGCCCGACTTCGACAAGCTGGACGGCTTCCGTCTTGCAGAGCGCACGCAGGGTCTGTGAGGGCAACTCGTCGGTGACGAAGACATCCACCTCGCCGAGATGCCCGATGCGGATCGGCGCGGCGCGCTCCAGCTTCATCCGGTCGGCGACCAGCATGACCTGGCGCGCATTGTCGATGATCGCGCGCGAGACGCGCACTTCGCGGATGTCGAAATCGAGCAGCGCCCCGTCGTCGTCGATGGCGGAGGCCCCGATCACGGCATAATCGACTTTGAACTGCGTGATGAAATCGACCGTAGCCGAGCCGATCAGCGCGCCATCGGCTCGCCTGACCGGACCGCCGGCGACCACGACCTCGATCTTCGGCTGGCGATAGAGCAGCGTCGCGACATTGAGGTTGTTGGTGATGACGAGCAGCCCTTCATGCTGCATCAGGGCGCGGGCCACCTCCTCGGTCGTGGTGCCGATATTGATGAAGAGCGAGGCGTTGTTGGGAATCAGCTTTGCCGCCGCCTCGCCGATCGCGCGCTTTTCCGGCTGCGAGATGAAGCGCCTGGCTTCATAGGCGACATTCTCGACGCCTGAGGCGATCACCGCGCCGCCATGGACGCGCGTCATCAGCTTGCGGTCGCACAACTCATTGAGATCCTTGCGGATCGTCTGCGGGCTGACCTCGAAGCGCGCCGCGAGATCGTCGACGCTGACCCGCCCCAGCGCCCGGGCCGTGTCGAGGATCTCGGCCTGCCGGGGCGTGCTGAACTGGTCCATGGAGTTTCGCTTTCACATTCGCTGCGCTTTCGGTTTGCCATGAAACCACGCTGCGAACGAATGCGAAATTGAGAGTTGGCCGGCAAGCGGCTTCCCCTTCTCCCCCTGCGGGAGAAGGTGGCAGCGCGAAGCGCTGACGGATGAGGGGTTGCGCGACGATGGCAGCGTCGGCGGGTGGCATCATCGACATTCGGAAAGGGTGGCGCGACCCCTCATCCGGCGCTGCGCGCCACCTTCTCCCGCAAGGGGAGAAGGAAAGGAGCTAGCAGAAATCGAAATCGACACCCTCGTCGGCCTGGAGCACATGCTCGTCGTAGAGCCGGTCGTAGCCGCGGCGCGTCACGACCGGCGGCGCCGGCAGCGCCTTGCGCCGAACCTCCAGCTCGGTCTCGTCGACCAGCAGGTCGAGCCGCCGCTCGGCGACGCTGAGCCTGATCCGGTCGCCGTTGCGCACCAGCGCCAGCGGCCCCCCGACCGCGGCTTCCGGTGCGACGTGCAGCACGATCGCGCCATAGGCGGTGCCGGACATGCGCGCGTCGGAGATGCGGACCATGTCCTTGACGCCCTTCGAGGCGAGCTTGCGCGGGATCGGTAGGTAGCCGGCCTCCGGCATCGCCGCGCTGCTGCGCGGGCCGGCATTTTGCAGCACCAGGATATCGTCGGCGGTGACGTCGAGCTCGGGGCTGTCGATCCGCGCCGCGAGGTCCTCCAGCGAGGAGAACACCACGGCCCGGCCCTCATGCTCGAGCAAGCGCTTCTCGGCCGCGGCCCGCTTCACGATCGCGCCGCGCGGCGCCAGCGTGCCGAACACGGCGACGAGCCCGCCATCGGGATCGACCGGCTCGGCGCGCGGGCGCACGATGCTGCGGTCGACCTGGTCGACCAGCGGCTCGTCGATCAGCTCGCCCAGCGTCTTGCCTGTGACGGTCATGCAGTCCAGGTGCATCAGGTCGCGGAGCTCCTTCAGCACGGCGGGCACGCCGCCGCCGGCGAAGAAATCCTCCATGTAGTTGTCGCCGACCGGCTTCAGGTTCACCAGAACCGGCGTCTCGTCCGAGAGCTGGTTCAGCCGGTTGAGGTCGACCTTGACGCCGGCCCGGCGCGCGATCGCGGTCAGGTGCACCACGGCATTGGTCGAGCCGGAGATCGCCAGCAGCATGCGCCAGGCGTTCTCGAGCGACTTCTCGGTGACGATCTGCTTCGGCAGCAGCGTCGTCGTGCCGATGAGTTCCACCGCGCGTTTGCCGCTCTCCTCGGCGCAGCGCAGCCGGTCGGCATGCACGGCCGGGATCGCCGCCGAGCGCGGCAGCGACAGGCCGAGCGTCTCGGCGATGCAGGCCATGGTGCTGGCGGTGCCCATCACGGCGCAGGTGCCGGCGGTCGTGGCCAGCCGGCCCTCGACCATCTCGATCTCCTCCCGGTCGATGTCTCCAGCCCGGAAGCGCGCCCAGAAGCGCCGGCAATCGGTGCAGGCGCCGAGCCGCTCGCCCTTGTAGCGCCCGGTCGACATCGGCCCGGCGACGAGCTGCACGGTCGGCACATTGGCCGAGAGCGCCGCCATCAGCTGCGCCGGCACGGTCTTGTCGCAGCCGCCCATCAGCACGACCGCGTCGATCGGCTGAGCCCGGATCATCTCCTCGGTGCCCATCGCCATCAGGTTGCGGAATTTCAGGCTGGTCGGGTTGAGGAAGACCTCGCCGAGCGAGATCGTCGGGAACTCGACCGGCAGGCCGCCGGCCATCAGCACGCCGCGCTTTATCGCCTCGAGCAGCTCCGGGAAGTGCCGGTGGCAATTGTTGAAGCCGCTATAGGTGTTGGCGATGCCGACGATCGGCCGCGCCAGCGCCTCGTTCGAATAGCCCATCGAGCGCGCGAAGGAGCGGCGCAGATAGGCGGCGAATTCGGGATCGCCGTAATTGGTCAGGCCCCCGGCAATGCCGCGCCGCTTCGGTTCGTTATCGCTCATGCCGCAGCACCATCCCTAGAGCCATTTATCGTCCGGCCTGATAGCTCAGGCCGGAGCGTTATGGACGAATTTCGTGTTGAGGTATTCGCGCACGCCCTCAGCGCCGCCCTCGCGGCCGAAGCCGCTCTGCTTGATGCCGCCGAACGGCGCCTCAGGCACAGCGACGACGGTCGTGTTGACGCCGAGCACGCCGACCTGCAACTCGCGCGTGACATGGTCGATCGCGCTCTTCGAGCTGGCGAAGAGATAGCCGGCAAGGCCGAACTCGACTGCGTTGGCTCGCGTGATCGCCTCGTCGGCGCTGGCGCAGCGCACCACGGCCGCCACCGGCGCGAAGGGCTCGTCGGAGAGGATCGAAGCATCGGGAGGGAGGTCGGTCAGCACGGTCGGCTCGAAGAAGAAGCCGCGGTTGAGGCTGGCCGGGCGCTTGCCGCCACTGGCCACCGTCGCGCCCTTGCCCACGGCGTCCTCGACCAGGCGCTCGGCCCGGTCGCGCTGGCGGGCGGTCGCGAGCGGCCCCATCACCACGCCGTCGTCGAGCCCGTTGCCGAGGCGCAGCGCCTGCGCCTTCGCCGCCATCTTTTCGGTGAAGGCGTCGGCGATCGTCTCGTGCACGAAGAAGCGGCTCGGCGAGGTGCAGACCTGGCCGGCATTGCGGTACTTGCCGCCGACGGCGGCAGTCGCCGCCTTCTCGACATCGGCATCGCCCAGCACGATGAAGGGGGCGTGGCCGCCGAGCTCCATGGTGATGCGCTTCACCGTATCCGCCGCCTGCCGCATCAGCAGCTGGCCGACGCGGGTCGAGCCGGTGAAGCTGAGCTTGCGCACGGCCGGCGCCGCCATCAGCGGCACTACGACCTGCTCCGGCGAGCCGAAGAGCAGGTTGACGGCACCGTTGGGCAGGCCGGCATCATGGCAGCAGCGCACCAGCTCGGCGACGCAGGCCGGCGCCTCCTCGGCCGGGCGCAGGATCACCGTGCAGCCGGCGGCGAGCGCCATGGCGAGCTTGCGCGAGGCCAGGCTGATCGGAAAATTCCAGGCCGCCAGCGCCAGCACGACGCCGACGGGCTCATGCGAGATCTCGAAGCGCGCGCCGGGCGTGCGCCCATCGAGCGTATAGCCGTGCAGGCGGCGCGCCTCGTCGGCGCAATAGTCGAAATACTCGGCGGAGACGGCGACCTCGGTGCGCGCCTCCGGCAGTGGCTTGCCGATCTCCATGGTCAGCAGGCGGGCGATCAGCTCCTGCCGCTCGCGCAGCAGGGAGGCGACCTTGCGCAGCACGTTGCAGCGCTCCCACGGCACGGTCTTGCGCCAGACCTCAAACCCGCGCTGCGCCGCAGCCAGCGCCGCCTCGACCTCGGCCGGGCCGGCTGAGGGCACCGAGCCGAGGGTCTCCTCGGTCGCGGGGTTGAGGACCTCGATCCGGTCGGCGCCGGTTTTCTCGATATAGGCCCCGTCGATGAACAGGCTGGCGGCGTACATGGTGCGGTCCTCGATGGGGAAGGCGGCTCAGGCCGCGTTGATCTCGGCGAGCAGAGCTTCGCTGCGGCGGGCCAGGATTGCGGTGTCAGAACCGACGGCGATGTAGCTATAGCCCTGCGTGAAGAGCTCGCGCGCCTCGGCGACGTTGAAATTCAGGATGCCGGGAGCCTTGCCGGTCTTCTTGATGACGCCGACCATTTTGTCGATCTCGGCCCGGACCTCGGGCGCGCCCGGCTTGCCGAACAGGCCCATATTGGCGGCGAGGTCGTTGGGGCCGACGAAGATGCCGTCGACGCCCTCGATCGCGCCGATCTCGGGAATCGCGGCGCCCGCCGCCGGCGTCTCGATCTGGACGATGATGCACTGCTCCTCATGGTAGCGCTCGCCATAGTCCTTGATGCGCGCGTAGTTGTTGCCGCGCATGTTGCCGCTGACGCCGCGGATGCCATGCGGCGGATAGCGCGTCGCGGCGACGGCGGCGCGGGCCTCCTCGGCCGATTGCACGAAGGGCACCATGAAGGAGCGCACGCCGGCATCGAGCAGGCGCTTCATCATGATCGGCTCGTTCCAGGGGATGCGCACCACGAGTTCGGCCGTGCCGCCGCGAGCGGCACGCAGATGGTGGGCGACCTGCGAGGCGTCGACCGGCGTGTGCTCCATGTCGAGCAGCATCCAGGAATAGCCGGAGCCGGCGAGGATCTCGGTTGCGTTCGGGCTCTCCAGCGTCAGCCAGAGGCCGGGCTGGCGCTTGCCTTCGGCGAGGCCGCGCTTGAAGAGGTTCGGCTGCAAGGTCGCGTTCGACATGGGCTGTCTTCCAGTCAGTTCGGGGAGGTCAGGCGGCCTTGCCGGCGGCGAAGCGCAACTCGGCCCAGGGGCCCATCGCGTATGTGTCGAGCGCCTTGGCGTCGAAGTCGAAGCCGAGGCCCGGCCGCTGCGGCAGGTCGATCATGCCCTTGCGCACGGTGAGCTGGGTGTCGACGAGGCGGCGGAAGTTGAGCACCTGGTCGTCGGCGAAGAACTCGACATAGCGTGCGTTCGGCGTCGAGGCGACGAGGTGGGCGTGCAGGTCGTGGAACCAGTGCGGGCACAGCGTGATGCCGAAACTCGCGGCGGTCGCGGCGATGCGCCGGAACTCGCTGATGCCGCCGCAGACGCAGGCGTCGGTCTGCAGGATCGCGGCGCCGCCCTTGCTCATCAGCTCCATGAAGCGCCAGCGCCCGACCTCGATCTCGCCGGTCGCGATCGGCATCGAGACCTGCTGCGCCAGCCGGACGTGGTTGTCGATATCGTCCGGGCTGAACGGCTCTTCGAGGAAATAGGGGTCGTACTGCTCGTACATCCGGGCGAAGCGCAAAGCCGTCGGCAGGTCCGACCAGGCGTTGTTGGCGTCGAGCATCAGGATCGCGTCGGGGCCGATGCGCTCGCGCACCGCGGCGATGCGTTCCTCCTCCTCGGCCAGGCCGAAGCGGCCGACCTTCATCTTCACGGCGCTGTAGCCCTCGTCGACATAGCCGCCCATCTCGTCGGCGAGATGCTCGGGCGTCTTGCCGTCGACATAGTAGCCGCCGCTGGCATAGGCCGGGACGCTGTCCTTGACCGCGCCGAGGAACTTGTAGAGCGGCAGGCCGGCGGCACGCGCGTTGCGGTCCCAGATCGCGGTGTCGAGCGCGCTGATCGCGCGCACCACGATGCCGGCGCGGCCCTGCAGCAGCGCCTCCTGGTACATCGCCGACCAGAGGCCCTCGACGCGATAGGGGTCCTCGCCGATCAGCACCGGCGCCAGCAGCGCGCGCACGGCCTCGGTGAACAGCCCGCCGCCGGCGCTGCCGACATAGCAGAAGCCGATACCCGTATGGCCGTCATCGCCCTCGACCTCGACGACGCCGTAGTGCCGCTCGGAGACACGGCGGCTGGAGAGCGAGGTCACTTTGTCCAGGGGGATGCTGATGCTGCGGGCGCGCACGGCGCGGATCTTGGTCATCGCTGGCTTCCTTCGTTTTTGGCGGAGGCGCGGATGGCGTGTCCGGCATGAAGCCGCTCAACCTCCGGCGATCCTGTCATCATCAACTTTTTTGTCAACAATATTGGCGAACAGATTTAGGCCTTGGGCGGTTGCGCCTTGGACATGCCTAGAGCGAGCCGCCGTTGATCGTGATGCACTGCTTGGTGATCATCCGCGCCGCGTCCGAGCACAGGAACAGGGCTGTCTCGGCGATGTCCTGCGGCTCGATCGCGTCGGGCAGGCATTGCAGCGCGATGGTGCGCTTCTCCGCTTCCGCGTCATGCCAGAGCGCGCGCTGCCGGGGCGTCGCGACATAGCCCGGCGCGATCGCGTTGACGCGGACCCGGTCGGGCCCGGCGGCGCGCGCCAGCGAGTTGGTGAAGCCGATGATCGCCGCCTTGGCGGCGCTGTAGAGCGGCACATTGGCGATGCCGCGCATCCAGGCGACCGAGCTGGTGTTGACGATCGAGCCGCCGCCCAGCGTGCGCATCTGCGGCAGCACGCGCTGCGCCGCGAAGATCGCGTGGCGCAGGTTGACGTTCATCATCCAGTCGAAATCGTCAGGCTTGATCGTCCCGATCTCGTGGCGCTGGTCGACGGCGGCGTTGTTGATCAGCCCGTGCACCGGCCCGAGCGTCTCGCCGACGCGGTCGATGGCCGCGCCGAGCGCGTCGATGTCGAGCAGGTCGCACTGGACGAACGAGACGGTCGCGCCCCCGGCCTGCAATTCTCTTTCCAGCGCCTTGCCGGCCTCGTCCTGCTTGTCGATGAAGGCGACTTTGGCCCCGCTCGCCGCGAAGGCGCGGACATGCGTCTCGCCGATGCCGGAGGCGCCGCCCGTAATCAGGACGACGCGGCCGGCGAGGTCGGGATAGTGTCCGCGGGGTGTCATGCGATCCGGCTTTCGGTCTTGGGGTCGAACAGGCAGGCTTTGGCGGTATCGATGGCGAAGCTCGCGGTCGAGCCCACGGCCGGGCGGGCATCGGGCCGCATCCGCGCCATCACCTCGCTCTGGCCGACGCGGATCAGCGCCATGGTCTCGGCGCCGGTGGGCTCGATCATCTCGACAGTGGCGGGAAGGCTCGGGCCCGGCCTGGTGTCCTGCTTGCCGTCGGGCAGCGTGATGCATTCCGGCCGGATGCCGAGCACGACCTCGCGGCCGACCCAGCCCTTCATCGCCGCGGTGGCGTTGGGCAGCGGCACGGCCGTGGCCGCATCGGGCCCGACCATCGCGGCGATCTCGCTGCCGGAGGCGACGAGCTTGGCCGGCAGCGCGTTCATCGGCGGCGAGCCCATGAAGCGGGCGACGAAGAGGTTGGCCGGCTCGTCGTAGATCGTCTGCGGATCGGCGAATTGCTGGATATGGCCGCCATTCATCACGGCGATGCGCGTCGCCAGCGTCATCGCCTCGACCTGGTCGTGCGTGACGTAGACCATCGTGGTGCCGATGCGCTGGTGCAGGCGCTTGATCTCCATGCGCATCTCGACGCGCAGCTTGGCGTCGAGGTTGGAGAGCGGCTCGTCGAACAGGAAGAGCACGGGGTCGCGCACCAGCGCCCGGCCCATGGCGACGCGCTGGCGCTGGCCGCCGGAGAGCTGCGCCGGCCGCCGGTCGAGCAGGTGCTCGATCTGGAGCAGCTTGGCGACGCGGGCGACGGCCGCCTGCTGCTCGGCCTTGGCCACGCCGCGGCACTCCATGCCGAAGGTGATGTTGCCGCGCACCGTCATCGCCGGATAGAGCGCGTAGGTCTGGAAGACCATGGCGATGTCGCGGTCCTTCGGTGGAACGCCGGTGACCTCGCGGCCGCCGATCTCGATCCTGCCCTCGGTCGCCTGCTCGAGCCCGGCGATGACGTTGAGCAGCGTGGACTTGCCGCAGCCGGACGGGCCGACGAGCACGATGAACTCGCCGCTCTCGATGGCGAGGTCGACGCTCTTGAGAACTTCGACCGAGCCGAAGCGGACGCGCAGGCCTTCGACGGAGAGAGCTGACATGGCTTTTTGCCTTATTTGACCGCGCCGGCCGTCAGGCCGCGCACGAAGTATTTGCCGCCGAACAGGTAGACCAGCAGCGTCGGCAGGGCGGCGATCAGCACGGAGGCGCTCTCGATGCCGTATTCGCGGGCCTGGGCGATGTTGGCGCTCAGCGCCATCAGCGCCGCCGTCACCGGCCGGGCCGAGCCCTCCGAGAAGGTGATGCCATAGAGGAACTCGTTCCAGATGCCGGTGAACTGCCAGATCACGGTGACGATCAGGATCGGCGGCGAGAGCGGCAGGATGATGCGCCGGAAGATCTGCAGGAAGCCGGCGCCGTCGACCTTCGCCGCCTTGATCAGGTCCTGCGGCACGTTCACGTAGTAGTTGCGGCAGAACAGGGTGGTGAAGCTCATGCCCTGCACGACATGGATCAGGATCAGCCCGGTCACCGTGTTCGACAGGTCGAGATTGCGCAGCGTGATCGCCCAGGGAACGAGCTTCATCTGCGCCGGCAGGAAGACGCCGAAGGTGATGATGCCGAAGATCAGGTTGGCGCCCTTGAAGCGCCAGAGCGAGAGCAGGTAGCCGTTCATCGCCCCGAGCAGCGTCGAGATCAGCGTCGCCGGAATCGCGATCATCAGCGAGTTCCACATGTAGGGCTTGATGCCCGAGCAGATGCCGGCGATGCAGTAGGAGCCCCAGGCCTGGGCCCAGTTGTCGAACCGGAACTGCTGCGGGAAGCCGAGCACCGAAGTCTGCGTGATCTCCTGGAAGCTCCGGAACGAGTTCAGGATCACCACGATCAGCGGCGTCAGGTAGAAGGCCGCAAACGCGATCAGGATGGCGTAGAGCAGCGCGCGGCTGCCCAGCGCCGAGAGCGAGCGGGCCTCAACCATGTCCGCCTCCCTTGCCGCGCCGCAGGCGCTGGAAGATCGCGTAGGGCAGCAGCACGATCAGCAGCGAGAGCAGCAGCATCACCGCCGCGGCCGAGCCGGCGCCCATCAGCCCGCGCTGGAACATGTAGTCGTAGACGACATTGGTCGGCAGCGTCGTCGCGATGCCCGGGCCGCCGGCGGTCAGCGCCCTGACGAGGTCATAGGTCTTGATCGCGGTCTGCAGCAGGATCACCAGCACCGAGACCACGATCGGCCAGATCGCGGGAACCATGATGCGCAGGTACATCCGCGCCGGGCTGGCGCCGTCGATCGCGGCCGCCTTGTAGAGATCGCCGTCGAGCGAGCGCAATCCGGCCAGGAACAGCGCCATGGCGAAGCCCGAGGCCTGCCAGATCGCCGCGATCACCACGCAGTAGATCGCGAGGTCGCGGTCGACCAGCCAGCCGAACTTGAACTGCGTCCAGCCGAGCCCGCGCACAAACTGCTCGACGCCGATGGTCGGGTTGAGCAGCCAGGCCCAGACCGTTCCCGTCACCACGAAGGAGAGCGCCATCGGGTAGAGGTAGATCGTGCGCAGCACGTTTTCGCCGCGGATCTTCTGGTCGATCAGGATCGCCAGCAGCAGGCCCACGCCGGTCGCGCCGAGGATGAAGCCGAGCCCGTAGATCGTCAGGTTGAGATAGGCGACCTGCCAGATCCGGCTGTTGAGCAGCTGCCAGTAGTGCTTGAAGCCGACGAAGTTGTATTCGGGCAGCAGCGTCGAGTCGGTGAACGAGATCAGCACGGTCCAGAGCGTGAAGCCGACGACGTAGCCGACGGCCGCAGTCGCGATCACGCCCGCGACGATCCGGGTCAGCAGATCCGGGATCTCGCTGAGCCAGGAGCGGCGCGGCACCGGCCGGGCAGGGCGCGCCTGCCCGGGCATCGTGATGGCGGTCTCGCTCATCGCGGCCTCCGGGGTTGGAAGCGTTGGCTCAGCGAACCGTGTCGGCGGCGTCGGCGAGGCGCTTCTGCGCCTCTTCCGGCGTGATCTTGTCGTTGTGGACGTACTCGGTCAGCACGTCGCGCAGGGCGGCCGTCACCGGGCTGGTCTGGGCCATGTTGTGGCCGAGGCTCATGATCGCCTGGTTGGCGGCGATGGCGCCAGACAGGTTCTTGGCGGCGTCGCGCTGGCAGTCCTGGAAGCCGGCATCCGACAGGTCGATATCGGTGCGGACCGGGATCGAGCCGTTGATCTGGGTGAAGGCCTTGGCGAATTCCTTGCTCATCGCCACCTGCGCCGTCGCCTTCTGGCCGGCGAGGAGATCGGCGTTCTTCGTGTCCCAGAAGATCATGCCGTCGGCGTTCATGTCGAAGACCGGCTTGCCGGTATTGTTCGGCGTGGCGCCGCAGAGGAAGTCCTTGCCCTCTTCGAAGTTGCCCTTCTTGAGCACGCCGGATGCCCAGCCGCCCATCATCAGGAAACCGTACTCGCCCTTCATCAGCGCCGGCAGGAAGACGCTCCAGTGCTGCCCGGCATTGGCCGGGTTCATCCATTTGGTGAGCTGGCGCAGCTGCTTGAAGGCGGCGAGGACTTCCGGCCCGCGCAGGCTCTTGTCGTCGAGCTCCATGATCGCCTTGCGGTAGGCGTCGGCGGAGATGCCGGCCAGCGCCAGCTCGAAATACATCGTGTCGGCCCAGCCGATGCCGCCATGGGCGACGGGCGTGATGCCGGCGGCCGCCATCTTGGCGGAGAGCGCGTTGAACTCGTCCCAGGTCTTGGGCAGCTCGGTCGCGCCGATCTTGTCCATCGCCTTCTTCGAGGCGAAGAGGGTGTTGACGCGGTAGATCTGCAGCGGCAGCGCGATCCAGTCGCCCTTGGGCTTATGGATCTTGGCGAGGTCGGCCGAGATGTTCTTCTCGTAGTCCGTGGCCTTGACGACGTCGTTCAGGTTGATCGTCGCGCCGATCGCCGACCAGGCCTTGATCTCCGGGCCCTTGAGCTGCGAGGCGGCGGGCGGCCTGCCGGCGATGATGTCGGCGCGCAGCTTGTTCATCATGTCGGTGGTGAAGCCGGAAACGGGGCTATGCTCCCATTTCACGCCCTTCTCGGTCACCATCTTGCCGAAGGCGTCCATCGCCGCGCCCTCGGAGCCTGCGCTCCATTGCGAGATGACGGTGAGGCGCGGCTCTGCGGTGGCGGGAGCCTGCGCGAGACAGGCGGCGAGGAGCGCCAGGCCGGTCGTGCGAAACAGCGATGCTTTCATGATGTCCTCCTGCGATCCTCGGGGGCGGTGCCGGCGCTTGCGGCGCATGGCCTGCGGCTCCCAGGGGGCCGGCAGGGTGGCACTCATCTTCTGAGCCGAGTCCTTAGAGGTCGTCGAATAGATTGTCAAGAATTTCGTTGATAATAAAGGTGACGACTTTTCGCCTCCTGTCGACGGGTTGCTCTCCCCGTCATGGTCGGGCTTGTCCCGACCATCCACGTCTTCGCTGGTCGAGGACCGTGGTCAAGACGTGGATGCTCGCCACAAGGGCGAGCATGACGGTAAGTGCAGCCGGTCGTCCGGGAGAAGCGGTGAGGCGATCAGCCCTTCGCGACCACCGCGACCGACGCCTTGGCGCGCGCGTGGAGCTGCGTCCAGTCGGCGGCTTCGATCAGGTCGCGCGGCGCCAGCCAGGCGCCGCCGGCGGTGAAGACGTTGTCGAGGTCGAGATAGGTCATGACGTTGGCGTCGCTGATGCCGCCTGTCGGGCAGAAGCTCACATCCGGGAAGAGCGGCAGGTAGTGCTTCAGCGCGCCGATGCCGCCCATGATGTCGGCCGGGAAGAATTTCAGCTCGTGCAGGCCGAGCTCGCGCGCCGTCAGGATCTCGGTCGGCGTCACCGCGCCGGGCAGGAAGGGGATGGCGATCTTGGCGGCCGCCTCGGCCATGCGCTCGGTCAGCGCCGGGCTCACCGCGAAGAGCGCGCCGGCATCGCGCACCTGCGCCAGCTGTTCCGGCTTGGTCACGGTGCCGGCGCCAACGATCGCCTGCGGGAACGCCTTGCGCATCCGCGAGATCACCTCGAGCCCGGCGGCGGTGCGCAAGGTTACCTCCAGCGTGACGATGCCGGCGCTGACCAGCGCCTCGGCCAGCGGCTCGGCATGGTCGGCGTTCTCGACATGCAGCACCGGGATCAGCGGGGCGGCCTTGCCAATCAGGGCGGAAAGCGTGGTCTTGGTCATGGCGATGGTCTCTGGTTGGGGAGGGAGAGGGCTGGCCTGGTCGTCAGGCCGTCTTGGCGATGACGGGCTTGGCGTAGCTCTGCGCCGGCGGGCTGCGCAGCTTCAGGATGGTCTCGCGCCGCGCCGGCTGGAGCCGCACCGGCGGCAGGCCGCGCAGGATCAGGCCGAGATCGTCGAGCACCATCTCGCCGATCGCCCGCATCGCCGCTGGCATGCCGCCGGCGCGGTGCGGCGAGAGCAGCAGCCGACTCCGGCGGATCGGGCTGTCGGCCGGCAGCGGCTCAGTCGGAAACACGTCGGTGGCCGCCCTGAAGCGCCCGGCTTCCGCGAGATCCGCAAAGGCGTCGAAATCGATCACGCCGGCCCGGCTGGCCAGCACGACGATGCTGTCGGGCGCGATCAGCTCCAGCTCGCGCTGGCCGAGGAAGCCCTGGTTCTCCGAGGTCACGCCGGCCAGGATGAAGATGACCTGCGAGCTTAAGAGCAGCGTCTCCAGCGAGACCGGCTCGGCCTGCTCCTCGCGCAGCACGTTGTCCGGCAGCCAGGGATCATGGATCTGCACCTGAGCCGAGAACCCGGCGAGCAGCTTGTGCAAGGCACGGCCGATATTGCCGTAGCCGATGATGCCGACCCGCGCCCCGCTCAGCAGCACCGCCCCGGCATTGCCGGCCGAGCCGTAGAGCTCGCCGCCGGCCCGCACCGATGCGTCGGCGGTCGTGACGCCACGCGCGAGATCGAGCGCCAGCGCTAGCGACATCTCAGCCACCGGAACGGCGAAGGCCGGCGCGATCGAGAGCACCGAGATGCCGCGCGCGAAGCAGGCGAGGTAGTCGACGTTCTGGTAGAAATTGCCCTCGACATTGATCAGCGCCCGAAGCTTGGGCGCCCGCGCGATCCGCTCGGCCGGCAGCGGCGTCTGCCCGATGATCGCCACCGCCTCCGGCAGCCAGCGCTCGACGACTGCGTCGGGTATCGGCGCGGCCGCGTCCTCGATGACATCCGCAAGTTCGTTCAGGCGCTGCCATTGCCCCGCGTCGAAGATGCGCTCGCGCAGGCGCGGATGCGGATCGAGCAGGATGACCGGCTTGCTCATCGCGCCGGCTTTCCCAGGCCGAGCACGGCGCCGATCTGCGCCTCGTCGATCGCCGGCCGCATCGTCGCGTCGAAGGCCGCTTCGGTCACCGGGATGATATGGCCGGCGATGAAGGCCGCGCCTTCGGCGGCGCCGCGATAGCGGTCCTTCAGGTAGCATTCCCATTCCAGGCAGGCCCAGCCATCGTAGCCATGGGCGGTGAGCAGCGAGAAGATCGTGCGGAAGTCGATCTGCCCGTCGCCGGGGCTGCGGAAGCGGCCGGGCCGGCCGGCCCAGTCCTGGTAGCCGCCATAGACGCCGCTGCGGGCCGAAGGCCTGAACTCGGCATCCTTCACATGGAAGGCCTTGATCCGCTCATGGTAGATTTCGATGAAGCCGAGATAATCCATGTGCTGCAGCAGGAAATGGCTGGGGTCGTAGAGCAGGTTGCAGCGCTTGTGCCCGTCGACCAGCGCCAGGAAGCGCTCGAACGTCGCGCCATCGTGCAGGTCCTCTGACGGGTGCAGCTCGAAGCACAGGTCGATGCCCGCTTCGTCGTAGGCGTCGAGGATCGGCCGCCAGCGCCGCGCCAGCTCGCGAAACCCGGCATCGACCAGCCCTTCCGGCGCCGGCGGATAGGGATAGAAATAGGGCCAGAGCAGCGAGCCGCTGAAGCTGACGATCTTGTCGACGCCGAGCTGCCGCGCCGCCTTGGCGGCAAGCAGGAGCTGGCCCTTGGCCCACTCCGCCCTCGCCTCGGGATTCCCCCGCACGGCCGCAGGCGCGAACCCGTCCACCGTTGCGTCATAGGCCGGATGGACCGCGAGCAGATGGCCGTGGCGCTGGCAGGTCAGCTCGGTGAGCTCCAGCCCATGCCTGGCCAGCGTGCCCAGAAATTCGTCGCAATAGGCCTGGCTCTCGGCCGCCTTCGCGAGGTCGAGCATATGGCTCTGCCAGGTCGGGACCTGCAATCCCTTGAAGCCGAGCGAGGCCGCCCAGGCGCACATCCCGTCGAGCGTCGAGAGCTGCTCGTTGGCATCGATGAACTGGGCGATGAACAGGCCCGGCCCCTTGATGGTGCGCATGATGGGATCTTTCATGGGAAGCCCGGCGCAGGCCGAAGCGCGCGCCGGGCGATCGTCGTGGAAATCAGGCGCCGCCGCTTAGAACACCGGCAGTTCGCCGACCGGCACGTTCAGGTACTTGCGGGTCAGCGTGTCGATCTCGCCGCTCTGCTTGGTCAGGAACACGAAGGTGTTCAGGTATTGCAGCAGGTCGGAATTTCCCTTCTTCACGGCCATGCCCATGTAGAGCGCGTTCAGCGTGAACTTGCCCTCGTAGTCCTTGCCCGGCGCCATCTTGTTGAGCGCGGCGGGGGTCAAAAGGCCGCCGCCGATGAAGTCGGCCTGGCCGGTGAGCAGCGCCTGCTGCACGCTGGCATCGTCCTCGAAGCGCAGCACGGTGGCGCCGACCGCGTCGCGGGTCACGGTGATGTCCTGCGGGCTGCCGCGCGGCACGGCGATGCGCTGGCCCTTGAGGTCGCCCATCGACTTGAAGGGCGTGGCCTTGGCGCCGATCAGGATCAGCGGGTTCGGCGCGTAGGGCGAGGTGAACCAGACCTGCTTGGCGCGGTCGGCGGTGATCGAGAGCGTCGAGAGCACGAGGTCGATGCGCCCGCTCTGCAGGAACGGGATGCGGCCCGGGCTGTTCACCCGCTCGATCTTGAGCTTCACGCCGAGCTTGTCGGCGACGAGCTTGGCATAGGCCGGGTCGAACCCGGTCGGCTCCTGCTTCTCGTCGAGGAAGCCCCAGGGCGGGTTGGTCAGGTCGATGCCGATGACGATCTCGCCGCGCTTGACGATCTCGTCGACCGTCTGCGCCTTGGCCGGCGCGGTTGCCAACAGGGCGGTGGCGGCCATCGAGATTGCGATGAATGCTTTTCTGAACATTGTGGTCCTCCCGTAGTTTTCGTTTCCCAAGGCGCGGTTTCTTGTGTCTCGCCTATCGGCCGTAACCCCTGGCCAACCTGGCCTCGAGGCCCTGACTCCACTTCGACAGCGGCCAGCAGATCGCGAAGAAGATGCAGGCGACGAAACCGTAGACGAAGAGCGGCTTCAGCGTGGAGTTGTTGATGAACTGCCCGGCTCGGACCAGCTCGACGAAGCCGATGATCGAGGCGAGCGAGGTGCCCTTGATCAGCTGCACCAGGAAGCCGACGGTCGGCGCCACCGCGATGCGCAGGGCCTGCGGCGCGATCACCAGCCGAAAGGTCTTCGGCCGGGACAGCGCCACCGAATAGGCGCCTTCCCACTGGCTGCGCGGCACGGCCTCGACGCTGCCGTACCAGATGTCGCCGAGGAAGGCCGAGGCATGCAGGCTGAAGGCGATCAGCGCCGCCGTCCAGGGGTCGAAGCGGATGCCGATCATGGTGCCGCCGAAGAACACCAGGAAGAGCTGCATCAGCAGCGGCGTGGCCTGCAGGAACTGGATGTAGCCGAAGGCGATGACGCGGACGAACTTCAGCCGCGACAGCCGGCCGGCCAGGATGGCGGCGCCGACGACGCCGCCCCCGGCGATCGCCAGGATCGAGAGCAGCAGCGTCCAGCGCGCCGCCGACAGGATGTAGAGGAAGTCGTTGACGTTGAGGTCGCGGATCATAGGCCGGGAACCCGCTGGACCTGCCCGTCGCTGCCGAAGCTGCGGGTGTAGATCGCGTTGAACAGAGCCCGGAAGGCGAGCACCATCAGCAGGTACATGAAGCTGACCACGAGGTAGGTCTCGAAGGTCTTGAAGTTCGCGGCCTGAATCGAGTTCGCGACCGAGGTCAGCTCGTTCGCCGAGATCGCGGAGACCACGCTGGAGCCCAGCAGCACCATGGTGAACTGCCCGGCGAGCGGCTGGTAGATGATGCGCAGCGCCGGCGGCAGGATGATCAGCCGGAAGATCTGCAGGGGGCGGAAGCCGAGCGCTTTGCCGGCTTCGGTCTGGCCATGCGGGATCGCCTCGATGCCGGCCCGCACGATCTCGGTCGCATAGGCGCCGAGATTGATCACCATGGTCAGCAGTGCCGCCTGGTTCGGCGTCAGCCGGAAGCCGAGCGCCGGCAGGCCGAAGAAGAAGAAGTAGAGCTGCAGCAGGAAGGGCGTGTTGCGGATCACCTCGACATAGACGTTGACCACGCTCTTGGCCCAGTTCGGGCCGCTGGTCTTGGCCCAGGCGCCGACCACCGCGACGATCATGCCGAGCACGACCGCCTCGACGGTCAGTTGCAGCGTCAGCCCGGCGCCGAGCAGCAGCTGGTCGGACGCGGCAAAGACCGAGTTGAAATCGAAGCTTCCGTCCATCGCCCGGCCTCAGACGTTGGCGAAGGGGAGCGGAACGGCGCGCGCATGTGCAGCGGTGCCGGCTGCCACGCCGGCTCCTGCCACTCCCGCCTGTTCCGCCCGAGCCGATGGTCGTTGCAATGCGCCATCTCCTGTTATGTTGGCGGCAGCTTCGTTGATGGCACCATCTTAGTCAACTATTTTGTTGACAATGTCTGGGGCCGAGCCCTTAGTGGTGCTGTCCGGCTGCGCCAGCGCGATTGCGGTGCCGCGGGAAACAGGCGCGCCGGGACGAAGACCCGCTGCCGCATCGGCTCTCCCTCACTCGCGACGGCACGGAATGACCAGGAAAATCGAGCTCAAGGACCTCAGGAGCCAGACATGGTTCGGCGCCTCCGGCCAACCCGGCAACCACAAGTCCTACCGCACCAAGCAGATGGGCTTCACCAGCGAGGACTTTCAGGGCAAGCCGGTCATTGGCATCCTCTCGACCTGGTCCGACCTCAATAGCTGCCACACGCATTTTCCGCAGCGCATCGAGGAGATCAAGCGCGGCATCTGGCAGGAGGGCGGCTTCCCGGTGGTGATGCCGACGCTCAGCGTCGGCGAGACCTATGTGCGCCCGAGCACGCTGATCTACCGCAACCTGCTCGCCATGGACGCCGAGGAGATCCTGCGCTCGCACCCGATCGACGGCGTCGTGCTGCTCGGCGGCTGCGACAAGACCACGCCCGGCCTGATCATGGGCGCGGCCTCGATGAACATCCCCGCCATCTTCGTGCCGGCCGGCGCGATGCTGCGCGGCCATTTCCGCGAGAAGTGGATGCTCGGCACCGGCTCCAGCACCTGGGGCGCGCTGGCCGATTTCCGCGCCGGCAAGATCGACGAGAAGACCTGGCGGGCCTTCGGCGAGGGCACGGCCCGCTCGCCCGGCACCTGCAACACCATGGGCACCGCCTCGACCATGACGAGCCTCGCCGACGTGCTCGGCCTGACGCTGCCCGGCGCGAGCTCGATCCCGGCGGTCGACGCGCGCCATTCGCAGATGGCCTCGCTGTGCGGCCGCCGCATCGTCGAGATGGTCTGGGAGGATTTGCGCCCGAAGGACGTCGTCAGCCGCGCCAGCTTCCTCAACGCCGTCATCGCCGACATGGCGCTGTCGGGCTCGACCAATTCGCTGATCCACCTGATCGCGATGGCGCGAAGGCTCGGCCTGGAACTGACGCTCGACGATTTCGCCGCCGCCAGCGAATCCGTGCCGGTGATCTGCAACGTGCAGCCGAGCGGCTCCTACCTGATGGAGGATTTCTTCTACGCTGGCGGGCTGCTCGCCCTGCTCAAGCGGCTGGAGGGCCATCTCGACCTCTCCTGCATGACAGTCACGGGCAAGACGCTCGGCGAGAACATCGCCGACGCCGCAGTCTATAATGATGACGTCATACGCACCGCGGAGAACCCGGTCTACGGCGCCGGCGGCCTCGTCGTCATCCGCGGCAACCTCGCCCCGCGCGGCGCCGTGATCAAGCGCGCCGCCGCCGATCCGAAGCTGCAGAAGCATACCGGCCCGGCCGTGGTCTTCCGCAACTTCAAGGACATGCTCGCCCGCGTCGACGATCCCGATCTCCCGGTGACCGCGGACAGCGTGCTGGTGCTGCAGGATGCCGGCCCGGTCGGCGCGCCCGGCATGCCGGAATGGGGCATGCTGCCGATCCCGAAGAAGCTACTGGAACAGGGGGTGCGCGACATGGTCCGCATCTCCGACGCCCGCATGTCGGGCACCAGCTACGGCACCTGCATCCTGCATGTCTGCCCGGAGAGCCGCGTCGGCGGCCCGCTCGCCTTCGTCCGCGACGGAGACCTGATCTCGCTCGACGTCGAGGGCCGCGTGCTCGACCTGCTGGTGGACGAGGCCGAGCTGGAAGAGCGCCGCAAGGCCTGGGTCGCCCCGCCGCCGCATTACGAGCGCGGCTTCGGCTCGCTCCATATCGAGCACGTGCTGCAAGCCGACGAGGGCTGCGACCTCGACTTCCTGGCCAGGCCGGGCACGATCCCGGACCCGGAGGCGCGCTTCTCCTGAGCCTCTCCCGTCATTGCGAGCGTAGCGAAGCAATCCAGGGGGACGGGGCGCCCGGTGGCCCCTGGATTGCTTCGCTACGCTCGCAATGACGGCGAGCGCGTCGACTACCCCCGCAACGCACCCGGCCCGGGCACCGCCCCCGCCGGGCACTTGCCCGAGATGATCATCCCCAGCACCTCGTCCTGCGTCACGTCGCTGGTGCGCGCGGTGCCGACGACGCGGCCGTTCTTCATCACGCTGACCCGGTCGGCGAGGTCGAAGACATCGTGCAGGTCGTGGCTGATCAGGAAGATGCCGATGCCCTGCTTCTTCAGCTCAAGGATCAGGTCGGCGACCTGCTTGGTCTCGGCCGGGCCGAGCGCCGCCGTCGGCTCGTCCATGATCAGCACGCGGGCGTTGAAGTAGATGGCGCGGGCAATCGCGACCGATTGGCGCTGGCCGCCGGAGAGCGCCTTCACCGGCTCCTTGAAGCGGCGGAAATGCGGGTTGAGCCGGCCCATCACCTTGCGCGTCTCGGCCTCCATGGCGGAATCGTCGAGCGTGCGCCAGGGCGTCAGCAATTCCCGGCCGAGGAAGATGTTGGCGGCGGCGTCGACGTTATCCGCCAGCGCCAGCGTCTGGTAGATCGTCTCGATGCCGTGGCGCTTGGCGTCGCGCGGCGAGGCGATCGCGACCGGCTCGCCACTGATGAGGATCTCGCCGGAATCGGCGCGATAGGCGCCCGACAGGATCTTGATCAGGGTCGACTTGCCGGCGCCGTTATGGCCGAGCAGCCCGACGACCTCGCCGGGATGCAGGTCGACGCTGACGCTGTCGACCGCCTTGATGCCGCCGAAAGCGATCGAGATGTCGCGCATCTCTATGAGTGGGACAGGCAAGCGGCCCGGTTCGGTCTGGATCATGCTTCGCTCCGGCCGGCATGGCGGGCGCGGGGAACCCTCTCCTGTAAGGAGAGGGCAGGGTGAGGTGTCGGCCAGAAATCATTTGCTTGAACCGAGGCGCGCGTTGAGCGCTCGCGGAACGGGCCAAGCGGCCTACCCCTCACCCTGCCCTCTCCCTCCGGGAGAGGGTTCCCCGCGCTTGGCTTCGCTGTGTTGAGATGTTTCCGCATCGCTCACCCCAGTCGCCGCCGATAAATCCCGTCGAGCCAGACGGCGACGACGAGGACGAGGCCGACGACGATGTTCTGCAAGGGCGTGTCCAGGCCGATCAGCACCATGCCCGATTGCAGCGACTGCATCACCAGCGCGCCCAGCATGGCGCCGGTCACCGAGCCGATGCCGCCGGCAAGCGAGGTGCCGCCGATCACTGCGGCGGCGATCACGTAGAGTTCGTCGAGCGTTCCCGCCGAGTTGGTCGCGGCGTCCAGGCGCGCGGTCGAGATGCAGGCGGAGATGCCGACGAGCGCCCCCATCAGCCCGAAGACCAGCATCAGCACCTTGCGCGTATTCACGCCGGAGAGCTGCGCCGCCTCGGGGTTGCCGCCGATGGCGAAGACATAGCGCCCGAAGCGCAGCCTTTTGGTCAGGAAGCTCATGGCGACGCCGACCGTCAGCGCCAGCAGCACAGGCACAGCCAGGCCATGGCCGATGGTGAGCCCGCCCTCCGGCCAGGCCTGCCCCTTCGCCTCGACGAGCCGGCGCGCGATCGCGGCCGGAAGCGCAAAGGAGTTGGCGATCAGCACCGCGCCGAGCACTGCGCCGCAACTGATGACGGCGATGGCGCATTCCGCCCAGAGCGGCCGCAGGCTGAAGCCGAAGCGCCGGCGCTGCCGCCGCGCGAAGGCGATGCCGATGAGGATCAGGGCGCAGATGACCAGCCCGATCGCCCAGGAGGCGCTGGTGCCGATCGCGCCCTCGATGCCGCCGCCGAGCGGCTTGAAGCGCGAATCCATCGGCGCGATGGTCTGGCCCTGCGTGACCCACCAAGCGCAGCCGCGCCAGATCAGCAGGCCGCCCAGCGTGACGATGAAGGAGGGGATGGCGAGATAGGCGATCAGCGCGCCCTGGAACAGGCCGACTGCGCCGCCGAGCGCGACCGCAACGGCGACGCTGATCAGCCAGGTCGCGGGATGCTCGAAGCCGATCAGCTCCGGCAGCAGCCGGGCCTGCACCAGCCCCACGACCATGCCGACGAAGCCGAGCATGGAGCCGACCGAGAGGTCGATGTTGCGGGTCACGATGACCAGCACCATGCCGCAGGCCATCACCGCGACCGAAGCCGTCTGGACCGAGAGGTTCCAGAGGTTGCGCGGCGTCAGGAAGGCGCCGCCGGAGAGCCAGTCGAAGCTGAGCCAGATCACCGCCAGCGCCAGCACCATGCCGATCATGCGCGGATCGAACTCGATCTCGCGCAGCCGGTCGGCGAGGCTCCGGGTGCTTTGTCCCGGAGCCTGCGCGGGGGCGACCTCAGTCACAGGCCTTGACCTTGCCGGGCGCGACGCCCTGGCAGACCGCGGCCTTCGGCGCCCAGCCGGCCTCGATCACGACGCCGAGGTTGTCTTTCGTCACCGGCACGGGCTTGAGGAAGAGCGCCGTCATCGCCTGCTTGCTCGGGCCCTGGTTCCAGGCCATCGCGCCGGGAACCTCCGTCAGCTTGGCGCCGCCGGCGAGCTTGAGCGCGATCTCCGCGGCGTTGCGCCCGAGCTCGCGCGCGTCCTTCCAGATCGTCACGGTCTGCGTGCCCAGCGCGACGCGGTTCAGCGCCGCCCGGTCGGCGTCCTGCCCGGAGACCGGCACCGAGCCGGCGAGACCCTGCGCCGCCAGCGCCGCGATCGCGCCGCCGCCGGTGCCGTCATTGGCGGCGATCACCGCATCGACCTTGTTCGCGTTGCGCGTCAGGATCTGCTCCATGTTGCGCTGGGCATTGGCCGGCAGCCAGCCATCGGTGAAGGCTTCGCCGACATTCTTGATCTTGCCGCCGTCGATCGCGGGCTTCAGCACCTCGACCGAGCCCTGGTAGAGGAAGTTGGCGTTGGGATCGGCGCTGGAGCCCTTGATGAAGACGTAGTTGCCCTCCGGCTTCGCCTTCTGGATCTCGCGCGCCATCATCCGGCCGACCTCGACATTGTCGAAGGTCAGGTAGAAGGCCTGCGGGATCTCGATCAACCGGTCGTAGCCGACCACCGCGATGCCCTCGTTGACCGCCTTCTGCACGGCGGGACGGATCGCCTGCGCATCCTGCGCCAGCACGATGATCGCTTTGGCGCCGCGCGCGATCAGGCTCTCGACGTCGGTGAGCTGCTTGGCCGGCGATGACTGCGCGTCCGCCGAGAGATAGGTGCCGCCAACCTTCTCGATCGCCGCCTTGATCGCGGCTTCGTCGGTCTTCCAGCGCTCTTCCTGGAAATTCGACCAGCTCACCCCGACGACCGGGCCCTTGGCCTGGGCAAGCGCCGCAGACGACGCGCCCGCGGCCGCCAGCGCGATGCCGGCAGCAAGAATCATACGTTTGATCATGGCAATCTCCCGCGTTTCCTCTGGCCTTGCGCTCTCTTCGGGGACCGCCTGCTCAGCGTCCGGAGCGCCTATGCGGGGAGAGGTGAGCCTATCGCGGAAGTAGCGTCAAGCCGCCCTTTTGTCGGGGGAGTCGCAAAGGTCGTTCTGCAGGCAGCGGCCGCATTCGGGCCTCAGCGCCTTGCAGGTATAGCGCCCGTGCAGGATCAGCCAGTGATGCGCGTGCCGGCCGAATTCCGGCGGAACCGCCTTCTCCAGCCCCAGCTCCACGGCGAGCACGGTCTTGCCCGGCGCGATGCGCAGCCGGTTGGCGATGCGGAAGACATGGGTGTCGACCGCATGCGTGATCTCGCCGAAGGCGATGTTGAGCACGACGTTCGCGGTCTTGCGGCCGACGCCGGGCAGGCTCTCCAGCGCCTCGCGGCTGGCCGGGACCTCGCCGCCGAACTTGGCGATCAGCTTCTCGCTGAGCAGGACGACGTTCCTGGCCTTGGTGCGATAGAGCCCGATCGTCTTGACCAGCTCGCGCACCCTGTCCTCGCCGAGCAGCAGCATCTTCTCAGGCGTGTCGGCGAGTTCGAAGAGCTTGCGCGTCGCCTTGTTGACGCCGGCATCGGTCGCTTGCGCCGAGAGCACGACGGCGACGAGCAAGGTGAACGAATTGGTGTGTTCGAGCTCGCCCTTGGGCTCGGGATTGGCGGCCTGGAAGCGCTCGAAGATCTCGCGCACCTCGGCCGCGCTGCGCGGTCGCGGCGTCGTGATCTTCACCGGCCCGGGCTTGCGGCCCATGGGCCTGTTCCTCTCGCTCATAGCGGCGTTATAATCGCCGCATGTCCCTGGGCAAGCCCGATTCCGGCGAGGCTGACGCGGAGCGCACGGCGCACGCGGAGCGACCCGTCTTCGACGCGACGATCACGCCGCACCGCTCGCTCGGCGCCAACGGCTTCCGCATCGTGATGACGCTGGTCTGCCTCGCCAGCGTGGTCTCGTCGATACCCTTCGTCGTGCTCGGCGCCTGGCCGGTCGCCGGCTTCTTCGGGCTCGACGTTCTCGCGCTCTTCATCGCCTTCAAGCTGAATTTCCGTTCGGCCCGCGCCTTCGAGCGCATCATCGTGACGCCGCTCGAAGTGCTGCTGCGCAAGGTCTCGCATCACGGCAAGGAGGCGATCTGGCGCTCCAACCCGGCCTGGACCAAGCTCGAGCGCGAGCATGACGAGGATTACGGCCTGCTGCGGCTGACCCTGGTCTCGCGCGGTCGCAGCGTCCCGGTCGCCTCCGAACTCTCGCCGCAGGAGCGCGCGGGCTTCGCCGATGCACTCGGCTCGGCGCTGGCGAGCGCGAGGCGTGGCCCGGATTACGGCGCGGTCTAGCGTTTGCGCTATGTCGTCACGGGCATCGCGTTGATTTACGCTCCAAACAGTCGGCGATCCCAAAACACTGGTTCGTGCAGGCTGGCCTGGATGAGGCGGAATTCGGGATGCACCGGGTTGATCAGGATGTTTCGGTCAAGGCGCGCAACGACGCTCGGGACGATCAGGATCGCGCTGCGCTTCTCTCGCCACCAGATTTCACCGTGGTCCTTGCTGACCGTGGCAGGCATCAAATCCCAGCCGGGCAGCGCCGGTGGGACGAAGACCTCGTAGCTGACGCCCCGCGGGATGACGATCTCGACAAAGTGCTGGTTCGGAGGCAGCCGGCCGCTGCCATGCACGAGCTTCTCGAGCAACGCCGTCGAGTAGTGCTCGCTCGTGTAGATCAAGGGGCTGCCGGGCGTATTCCACCGGCCCGGAGCGATGGTCGAGCCGGTGGCGTCGAAGATCGGATAAGTGCCGTTCGGATCCCCGATCCGATAGCCCGTCAGGGTGCGGTCGAGGAACTGCGCCGTCACGCGGCTGTGCCGTACTTCAGGCGTCCGAGAATATCGAGCACCAACTCGGCGCCGATCTCGTTCTGGATGACGATATCGATCGGCCGCTTGTCCTCCAGCATCGCATGCGGTCGGAACAAGAAATCGCGGGCGTCCTCATCCGTTTGCCAGACATCCCGCGCGAGGCTCCAGGCCCGCGCGACGCGCGCCAGCCGGATACCCTCGTCTGCCGACAGCCGATGCGCAGTCTTGCGCCGCTCATAGGTCGCCTTGGGCACGAACCGGTATTTGAACTGGGCATCGTCTGGAGCCAGCAGGCGGGCCAGCCGGTCGAGGGCGCCGGTCGGCAATCCATCCTCGATACGCGAGATCAGCCCGAAGGGCGTTGCTGCGGCAGGCCCTTTAACCGGCAGGCCGAGCACGTCAGCGATGGCGGCAAAGGTGAGCATCGATAAGTCTCCAATCCACGTGAGGCGATAAATAGTCTCACATGGATCGTGGCGCAAGGGCCAGTCTCAGCGCGTTCTCGCCAGCCAGATCGTACGCCCGCCGCAGCCTGGGTCTTCCACGACATGCGATACGACCGCGAAGCCGCTCCGATCGAGCAGCTCGCGATATTCCTGCGGATCGAGGCTGCCATGGTAGAGCGGCTCGCCTTCGAACGAGCCGATCGCCTCGCCATGTGAGGGGCCGCTGGTGAACATCAGAGCGGCGCCCGGCGCGGCATGCGCCGCGAAGACGGCAAACATGCCGCGCTGATCCTCCGGCGTCAGGTGGAAGAAGCTGTCCCAGGCGAGCAGCCCGCCGAAGCGGCGGCCAAGCGCCAGGCTGCGCATGTCGGCGACGAGCCAGTCCTGCTCCGGAAAGCGCTGCGTGCACAGGCCGATCAGCGGTGGCGAGGCATCGATGCCGGTGACCGCACGGCCCGCCTCGATGAAGTGGCGCGCGATCGGCTCGCCCGAGCCGCAGCCGATGTCGAGGATCGCGGAATCAGTCGGCAGGAGTGATTTGAAGCGCTCAAGCCAGGGCCGCTCGAACAGCGATTTCCCGCGCGCGCCGTCGAAGGCCAGCGCATGCCGCTGGTAGATCCCGACGATACGCCCGGCATGGTCCGACATTGTCTGCCTCAAAGATCCTCACCGGGAATCGCTAGCCGCGACCTTGCCAGCTTTCGGGTGGTGACGGCACCTTGCGACTTCTAGATTCGTGTCATGACTGATGACACGAGGTTCACCACCATGATGGCTCAAGCGTCCATGAAAACGGCCATGACCCCGACCCGCTTCTCCAACGCCGTGCTGGCGCGCGCCGCGCAATCCATGCCGGCCGAGGCGGATTTCCCGGTCGCGGCGCCCGGCTCCGACTACGACACTGTCAGGCGCATCCTGGCCTACATCACCCATAACTGGCGGGAGCAGCCGACGATCGAGGCCATCGCCGATGCCGCCGGCGCGACGCCGACCGACGTGCACCACCTGTTCCGGCGCTGGTGCGGCCTGACCCCAAAGGCCTTCCTGCAGGCGATCACGCTCGACAATGCCAAGGGCCTGCTCGCCTCCTCGGCCAGCATTTTGGACACCAGCTACGAGGTCGGCCTCTCCGGCCCCGGCCGGCTGCACGATCTCTTCGTCACGCATGAGGCGATGTCGCCGGGCGAGTGGAAGACCGGCGGCGAGGGCTTGAGGCTCTCCTACGGCTTCCATGAATCGCCCTTCGGCGAGGCGCTGATCGTGGTCACCGACCGCGGCCTCGCCGGCTTGGGCTGGGTCTCGACCAGCGTCGACGGCGGCAAGGTCGTCGGCGGCCGGGCCGAGGCGCTGGCCGACATGATGCGGCGCTGGCCGCATGCCGATTACCGCTTCGACCCGGCCTCGACCCGCGCTTACGCCGGCCGCATCTTCGATCCCAACGCCTGGGCCTCGGAGACGCCGCTGCGGGTCGTGCTGATCGGCACCGATTTCGAGGTGCGGGTCTGGGAGACGCTGCTCCGAATCCCGGTCGGCTGCGCCACCACCTATGGCGAGGTCGCCAGCCATATCGGCAAGCCGACGGCGGCGCGCGCGGTCGGCGCCGCCGTGGGCAAGAACCCGATCTCCTTCGTGGTCCCCTGCCATCGCGTCATCGGCAAGTCCGGCGCCTTGACCGGCTACCATTGGGGCCTGACGCGCAAGCGCGCCATTCTGGGCTGGGAAGCCGGCCAGACCGCGGGCGAGGCGGCTTGAACCACTCCGTCATTGCGATCACAGCGAAGCAACCCAGGGGGACGTAGAGCGCAATCCCCCTGGGTTGCTTCGTCGCTGCGCTCCTCGCAATGACGCTATTGAAGCCGCCGCAGCGGATTGCTCGCGGCGAGCAGGATGCCGATCGCGGTGAAGGCCGCGATCGTGCCGAAGGCGACCTGGAAGGCGTTGGCGATGGCATTGCGCAGCACGACGCGCTCGAACTCGAGCAGCGTCTCGAACGCGGCCGGGCCGTGCTCGACGATCCGGGTGAAGTGCTCGGCGGTCTTGACGTCGGTCGCCGCCAGCACGGCGAAGAGCACCGCGCCGACGATCGCGGTGCCGAGCGCCGAGCCCATCGTCCGGAAGAGCTGGACCGAGGCCGCGGCGGCGCCGATCGAGTCAGGCTGCACCGAGGATTGCACGGTGAGCTGCACGATCGCCATCACCGTTCCCATGAACAGCGTGATCAGCCCGAGCAGCAGGCTGAGCTCGACCAGGCTGAGCCAGCGCGCCGTGATCGTCAGGGCGATCAGCGACGACGTCGTCAGGATCAGGCCGATGGTCGGGAAGATGGCGACGCGCCCGGTCGCCGAGACCAGCTTGCCGGTCAGCATCGAGCCGAGGCCGACGCAGGCGGTCAGCGGCAGCAGCAAAAGCCCCGTCTCGGCCGGGGTCGTGCCCCGCGCCACGACGAAATAGATCGGCAGGTAGGTCACCAGCGAGACCAGGGCCGCGCCGTGGAAGATCGCCAGCGTGTTCGCCCGCCAGATCGCGGGATGGCGCAGCAGCTTGACCGGGATCAGCGGCTGCTCCGTGCGGCTCTCATGCCGGATCAGCAGCGCCAGCAGCGCAAACCAGGCCGTGCCGCCAAGGCCGACCAGCCAGAGCGGCACCGCAAAGCCCATATGCTGCAGCTGCGACAGCGCCAGCAGCAGCGAGACGACCAGCGTCACGAACAGCGCAAGCCCGGCGAAGTCGAAGCGGAACTTGGTCTCGCGCGTGATCTTGCGCGACGGCAGGCGCCGCACCAGCAGCGTGGCAAGCAGGGCCAGCGGCAGGTTGATCAGGAAGACGGAGCGCCAGCCGAAGGCGTGGGTCAGGAGGCCGCCGGCGACCGGGCCGAACATGTTCGACGACACCACGATCGTCGCCATGTAGCCTTGGTAGCGCGGCCGCTCGCGTGGGGGCACGATCTCGCCGATGAAGGCCTGCGAGGTCGTCATCAGCCCGCCGCCGCCGAGCCCCTGCAGCATGCGGCAGAGGACCAGCATCAGCATGCTGTTGGCGAGGGCGCAGAGCACCGAGGCGGTAGCGAAGACGGCGAGCGCGATGAACATCATCCGCCGCCGCCCGAAGGCGTCGCCGAGCCGGCCGTAGATCGGCGCCGCGATCGTCGCCGCCACGAGATAGCCGACCACGACCCAGGAGACGTTCTCGACATCGCCGAGCGTCGCCGCCATCGAGGGCAGGGCGGCTGCGACGATCGTTTGGTCGACGATGGCCAGGAACATCGGCAGCGCGATCGAGGAGAACAGCGCCCGGAAAGTGATGCCGGCCGGGGCCCTTGCCTCTTCGCGCTCAGCGAGATCGATCGAACCGACGCTCATTGTTCTTCTTCTTTCACCTGCCGGCTTTAAATCGTGTCCTAAAGCGAGGGCTTGCGCTGGCCACCATCGACCGGGATATCCGCGGCGTTGATCCAGGTCGAGCGCGGCGATGCGAGGAAAACAGCCACGTTGGCGATCTCCTCCGGCGAACCGAGCCGGCCCCAGGGAAATTCCGCGGTTTCGAAAGCTGCCATCACATCCGGCATCTCGGCCTTGCGCCTGGCCCAGCCGCCGCCTTCGAACAGGATCGAGCCGGGGGAGAGCGCGTTGACCCGGATATGCTTCGGTCCGAGCTCCCAGGCAAGACTGCGCGCTGCATGGATGAGTCCCGCTTTTGCCGCAGCGTAGGGCGCACCGGCGGTCATCGGGTTGCGGCCGGAGATCGAGGCGATGAACACGGCCGAGCCCTGTTCGCTCTTCTCCAGATACGGCACGGCGGCGCGCAAGAGCGCGACGGAATGGCCGACATTGAGCTGGAACGTGCCGAGCCAGGCGGCGTCGTCGGCCTCGGCGAAGCTCCGCGCCCCGACCACGCCGCCGGCATTGGCGATGACGACGTCGAGCCGACCGAACGCCTTTAGCGCGGCCTCGACGATGGCTGCGCCCGCGCTCGGTTCGGTGACGTCAATGGCGAGCGTCGCGACCTTGGCGCCCACCGCGACCAGATCGGCGGCGGCGCGCTGCAAGCCCTCCTCGCCGCGCGCGGCCAGCAGCAGCTCGCAGCCCTCAGCCGCCAGCGCCTTGGCGCAGGCGAGGCCGATGCCGCGGCTGCCGCCGGTCACGATCGCGACCTTGCCCTTCAGTCCGAGTTCCAAGTCAAACCCTCCGCCTTGAACCCACCCTCGCCGTCATCCCGGACAAGCCGCGAAGCGGCGCCGCTCCGGGATCCATCGTAAAGCGCCGGAGCCCTATGATGGATCCCGGAGCTCCGCTTCGCTGCGTCCGGGATGACGGCGTTGTGGTTCCGTGAAACAGCATCTCAGGCGCCATGGACCGCCGACTTGGCGATCATGCAATGGATGCCCTTCGAGACGTTCACCGCCTGCGTCACCCGCAGGTCGGCCGCCAGCGAACACAGCGTGTAGGCGTCCTCGCGCGACAGGCCGCGCTTCTCGCCGAGCAGCACGATCATGTCGCGCAGAGCCATCACCGCGCATTGGTCGAGCGAGGGGTCCATGCCCATGGTGATGTAGTGCGTCGGCGTCTCCGCCCGCGGATAGGTCAGGCCGAGCCCCTTGTGCAGCGAGAAGGCAAAGCGCCCTTTGAGAGCGGTCTCGATCGCGGTGACGCAGACCTCGCCATCGCCCTGCACGCCGTGGCCGTCGCCGCAGGAGAACAGCGCGCCCTCGGTGAACACCGGCAGGAACAGCGAGGCGCCGGGCACCAGCTCCTTGTTGTCGAGATTGCCGCCCATGCTGCGCGGCACGATCGAGGTGATGCGGCCCCAGCCGGGTATCGGCGCCACGCCCATCACGCCGAAGAAGGGCTTCAGCGGCAGGTCGACGCCCCAGGGCATGGTGCCGACCATCTTTTCACGGTCGAGCGGGATGTGCAGCAGCCGCATCTCGTCGAAATCGGTCGGCAGAGCGCCGGAGAGCGGGCGGATGAGGTTATAGCCCCAGTTCTGGCGCAGCGCGATGTCGAGGATCTTGACCTCCAGCACATCGCCCGGCACCGCGCCCTCGATCGCGATCGGCCCGGTCAGGATATGGCCGGGGATGGTGCGCTCGCATTTGGCATGGACCTCGTGCAGCTCCGGCGGAATCTCGAAGCGCGGGTCGGTCGGGATCGCCTCGGGCGCGCCGCTCAGCGTCTCCACCGTGACCTCGTCGCCGCTCTTGATCACCAGCGCGGGCTTCAGCTTCGCGTCGAAATAGCCCCAGTGGCAGGTCTCGGGGCTCGACTTCAGATAGTGATGGGCCATGGTCGATCCGCTGGGCTCAGGAGGAGGGGGCGCGACGCTTGCCATGCCGGCGAGCCGCGTCGGGAGAAGGGATGAGAAAAACTAGCCGAGCGCGAGCGCGCCCGGCAGGGAGGTGAAGGCGGATCGCGCCTGCGATCCGCGTATGCAATCGCGTTCTCCTCAGGCCGCCTGCGCCATTTCGAGCGCGGGCCGCCTGGTCTGGATCTGCGCCGCCGCCTCGAAGGCCGCGCCGATGCGCAGGATGGTCGGCTCGTCGAAGGCCCTGCCGGCGATCTGCATCGAAAGCGGCAGCCCGGAGGCCGAGAAGCCGGTCGGGATCGACATGGCCGGATTGCCGGTGACGTTGAATGGCATCGTGTGGATCGGCCAGTTCACGGGCATGCCGACCGGCATGTCGGCGAAGCGCGGCGCCGGCGCGAGCGAGGACGCGGTGATGATCGCGTCATAGGTCTTGAGCTTGGCGTTGACCGCCTGCGCCAGCTCGCGCCGCAGCCGCATCGCCTGGGTCAGGTCGGCGGCGGTGACGAAGGCGCCGAGCGTCATGCGCATATAGGTCAGGAAGCCGAAGTCGAGCGGCTGCGTCTGGTAGTCCTGCTCGTGGATGGCGAAGGCCTCCGAGAACATGATCACCCGCCCGCAGGCGTTGAACAGGTCGTATTCCGGCAGCTCGATCGTCTCGACCTCGGCGCCGAGCTTGGCCAGCACCTGCACCGCGTCGTCGATCGCGCCGACCGTCTCCGCCGAGACGCCCTCGGCCTGCTCGTACCAATGCCGCGGGATGCCGATCTTCATCCCCTCGACGCCCTTGCCGAGCCCGCCCAGATAATCCGGCTTCGGCACGTCGGCGCTGCCGGGGTCGAGCGGGTCGTAGGAGGTGATCGTATCCATCGCGATGGCGCAGTCCTCGACCGTCCAGGCCAATGGCCCGGCATGGTCGAGCGTATAGGAGAGCGGGAAGATGCCGCGGCGCGAGAGCAGGCCATAGGTCGGCTTCAGGCCGACCGTGCCGCAATAGGCGGCCGGGCCGCGGATCGAGCCGCCGGTGTCGGAGCCCATCGCCATGCGCATGAAGCCCGCCGCCACGGCGGCACCCGAACCCGAGGACGAACCGCCCGGGATATGCTCGGGGTTCCAGGGATTGCGCGCCGGCGGGAAGGGCAGGTCGAAGCTCGGCCCGCCCAGGGCGAATTCGTGGGTCGCGAGCTTGCCTAGCATCACGCCGCCCTGCGCCTTGAAGGCTTGCTCGACGACGCAATCCTCCTCCGGCACCACGTCGACGCGCAGCTTGGAATGGCAGGTCGAGGGAATGCCGGCAGTGTCGTAGATGTCCTTGAGCCCGTAGGGGATGCCCTGCATCGGGCCCTTGTCGATGCCCTTGGCGAAGTCGGCATCGGCCGTCTCGGCGTCGCTCAGCGCCCGCTCGGTCGTCACCAGGATGAAGCTGTTGATCGCGCCGTCGAGCGCCGCGATGCGGTCGAGCGCATGCGTGGTCAGCTCCATCGAGGTGACCTTGCCCTCGCGCAGCAGCTTGCCGGCTTCGGAGATGGAATAGTCGTGCAGCGGCTTGCCGGTCATGTCAGACGCTCCGGGTGATGGTGGCGATCGAATAGGTGCCGGCCGGCTCGGCCGCGGCGGTGCGCGGCTGGCGCAGCAAGGCGAGCATCTTGCGCAGGTCCTTGAAGCCCAGGAACAGGGTCGCCTTGCGCTCGCCGGGGATGTCGAGGCCGGCGCGTGCGGCGAAGACCTCGAATTCCTGCATCAGCGCGGTGTCGTCAGGCATTGTCGCCATGGCCTCTACTCCTCGAATAGGTCGGAACGGCTGAATTGTATCCAATGAAGCCCGTCGCACAATCAATGCGCACTGTGAAATTCTGTGCAATGCCGTTTGGGGATTGAGGCAACAATCGCCGCGTAGCGCGTGTCGTGATGATCATAGTCCAGATATTTCAATGAGATAATGACTTTGCATACGATTGAAGCAGGGTCGGCCAGCGATTGTGTAACTTTTTTGCAGTGGGCTCAGCGGGACGTCAAAGCCGTGATCACCTTGATGCGGAGCGAGTCGACTCGGCCCCAAGAGATCGCGGGCGCCATCAATTTCAAGTGGATTTTCCCAGAAATATCGTGCCAAGGCTCAATTTGCTCGTTTTCTCGGCCGGCTTACGGAATTGCGTACAATTCAAGGCCCATGGCACGAAGGCTGCATTGCCCCGGCGTTTTCCAGCCATGCCGGGAGGATCGCATGCACAAGGTCGAGATTCCGCAATCCGTCGTCGATCGCGTCGTGGCGCGGCGCGGCAGTGCCCACCCCCATGCCAATCTCGATCCCGAGCGCACCGCGCTGATCGTGGTCGACCTGCAGAACGGCTTCATGATGAAGGGCGTCGCCCATGCGCTCTGCGAGGAGGCCATCGACATCGTGCCCAACGTCAACAAGCTGGCCGATGCCGTGCGCCGTACCGGCGGCAAGGTCTTCTGGATCAAGAACACCCATGACGCGGAATGCCTGACCTCTTGGTCGCATATGCACGCGATGTCCTCGCCGGCGCAGCAGCAGAAGCGGGTCGAAGCGATGTCGGAGGGCACGCTCGGCCACCAGCTCTGGGCCGATCTTGACGTCCAGCCCGGCGACGAGACCGTCCAGAAGACGCGCTACAGCGCCCTGATCCAGGGTTCGTCCGACCTCGAGGCGCGCCTGCGCGCCGGCGGCTACGACACCGTGCTGATCACCGGCACCATGACCAATGTCTGCTGCGAATCGACCGCGCGCGACGCCATGATGCTGAACTTCAAGACGATCATGGTCAGCGACGGCAACGCCACCGCGACCGACGAAGAGCACAATGCCTCGCTGATCGCGATGTACCTGATCTTCGGCGACGTGATGGACACCGACTTCCTGATCGGCTGCCTGGAGCGCAATCAGGTGCTGAAGCAGGCGGCCGAGTAGCCGACGCAGCAAAAGGGTCGACGACGATGCGTACCGAGCCGGCCGGCGACCAGCTTTCGGCCGGCGCGGCCAGCATCACCGCAGGCCCCCGGCGCGATCCGCTGCGCGGCGCGCTCATCATGCTTGTCGGGATGGCGCTGTTCTCCATTCTGAACGGCGTGGTCAAGGCGCAGGCGCAACATTTCCCGATCAACCAGATCGTCTTCTTCCGCAATGCCGGCGGCGTGCTGCCGCTGCTGCTGATCGTGCTCTGGAGCGGGCGCCTGCGCGAACTCCGCACGCGCCATCCGCTGCGCCATGTCCTGCTGGCGACCTCGATGACCGGCGGCATCTTCTTCAGCTTCACCGCCTTCCATCTCATGCCGCTCGCCGACGTCATGGCGATCGGCTTCACCCAGCCGATCCTGGTCACGGTGGCATCGGCGCTGCTGCTGAAGGAGCGCATTCCGCCGGCCGGCTGGGTCGCGGTCTTCGGCGGACTTGCCGGCGTGCAGCTGATGGTCCAGCCCAGCGGTGCCGGCTTCAACATCGGCGCGGTCGCCGCGGTCTTTGGCACGCTGTGCAGCGCCACCTCGATGCTGCTCCAGCGCAGCCTCGCTTCGCGTGAGGACCCACTGGTGGTCACCACCTGGTATATGGGCCTGTCCTCGCTCGCGCTGGCGCCGACGCTCGCCTTCTCCTGGGCCGCGCCGTCAGCGCTCGGCCTTGCCGGGCTCGTCGCCATGGGCATCGCCTCGGGTCTCTGCCAGTGGCTGACGATGCAGGCGCTCTATCATGCCAGCGCCGCCGCGATCGCGCCGATCAACTACACCAACATGCTCTGGGCCATCATCATCGGCTATCTCTGGTTCGGCGACGTGCCGACGCTGCAGGTTCTGGCTGGCTCGGCCGTCGTCATCGCTGCGACGGGCGTGCTGCTTCATGCAGCGCGCAGCGCGCGCACTGAGTTGAAGCCTGCAACCGCAAAGGCGCGACAATAAAGCGCCGACTTAGTATCCATAAATCCCCATTTCTGTGGTCTGGATGCAATTGACTTTTTCCGTCATGCGCACCATGCATCGCCTCCACGCGCAGACCGCTGGACGGAATCCCGTTTCAGGGACCGAACCCGCGGCGCGACGAGGAGGGAGAGCAGGTATGGCGACACGGGGTTTGCAGATCCTGTCACGGCTGCGCGAAGGCGTGCTGACGGGCGAGTATACCGGCGGCATGCGCATGAACGAGGCGGACCTTGCCGCGGCGCTTGGCGTCTCGCGCACGCCGATCCGCAATGCGCTCTCGACGCTGGGCGCCGAGGGCCTGCTCGATTACACGCCGAACAGCGGCTATGTCGTGCGCACCTACACCTCCAAGGACATTGCCGGCATTTACGAGGTCCGCGCCACCATGGACGGCCTCGCCGCCCGGCTCGCGGCCGAGCAGGGCCTCTCGGACGCCCATCGCGGCATCATCCACAAGATCGTTGCCGATGGCGATGACCTCGTCGCGACTGCGAGCTGGTCGGACGAGGTGCGGGAGCGCTGGATGGAACTCAACCAGCGCTTCCATGCCACGATCGCCGAAGCCGCCAATAACGACTATCTCGGCGGCCTGATCCGCAAGGCGCGCGACATCCCGCTGATCGCCCAGCTCCGCTTCCGCTGGTTCGACGGCGAGGATCTGCTGCAATCGCAGCAGGACCATACCGAGATCTTCGATGCGCTGGTCAACGGCCAGGGCAACCGGGCGCAATCGCTGGCCTACGAGCATTCCTACCGTGCCGGCCGGCGCATCGTGACGCATTGGCGCAAGCACGAGACCAAGCGGCCGGAACGCGGCGAGCGCCCGCGCAACGCGGCGTAAGCACGACCGTCGGCGCATCAAGCGCGGGATCCCCTCTCCCGTGTGGGAGAGGGGATCCCGCGCTCTATCCGTTACCGATGAGTGGTAGCCTAAACTGCAAACCCGGGCGGCCGTTCGCGGTGGTAGCTGGTGTCCCGCTGGAAGGCATCGGCCACTTTCAGCGCCTTGCCCTCGCCGAAGGGCCGGGCCTGGACCTGGAAGCCGATCGGCATGCCGTTTGAATCCAATCCGCACGGCGCGCTCACCGAGGGCAGGCCCATGTAGTTGATCGGCCGCGTGTTCAGCGAGAGCCTGTTGAAGGCGTCGAGCGCGCCCGGCGTGCCGGCATCGACGTCGGTCGAAAGCAGCGTCGGCGCCTTGCAGCGGATCGTCGGCGCCACGAAGACGTCGACTTGGCTGAACACCACCGCCGCGATCTCCTTCAGGATCGGCCCGCGCCGCGCCAGCGCCTCGGCATAGACCACGGCCGGGATGCCCATGCTGGCATAGAGCCGCGAGTTGAGATGGACCGCGTAGTCCTGCGGCCGCTGGCGCATCCATTCGGCATGGATCGTTGCGCCCTCGACGCGCGAGACGACGCCGCCATAGGTCGCGACCGCCTCGATATGCGGGATCGTGACCGGAACCAGCGTGGCGCCGCGCCCCTTCAGCACCTCCAGCATCGCCTCGAAGGCGGCCATCACCTCCGGGTCGACATCGTCGAGGAAGTAGTTCTTGGGCACGCCGACCTTGAGGCCCTTGAGGTCGCCGTCGAGCGACGCCTCGTAGTCCGGCACAGGCTCCTTGGCCGAGGTCGGGTCCTTCGGATCGTGCCCGGCGATCACCGCCATGATCCGCGCGCAATCCTTCGCCGTCCGCGCCAGCGGGCCGACATTGTCGGCGGAGAAGGAGAGCGGCATCACGCCATGGCGCGAGACGCGGGTCTGCGTGCCCTTGATGCCGGTGACGCCGCAGAGCGAGGCCGGCAGGCGGATCGAGCCGCCGGTATCGGAGCCGAGCGCCGCATAGACGAAGCGCGCCGCGACCGCCGCGCCCGAGCCGGAGGAGGAGCCGCCCGGGCAATAGTCGAGGCCCCAGGGATTATGGCAATGGCCGTAATGCTGGTTATGGCCGGTGGCGTTTTGCGCGAACTCGGCCATGTTGAGCCCGCCGAGCGCGAACGAGCCCTGAGCCTCCAACCGCTCGATCACCGTCGCGGTATAGCCCGGCCGGAACTCGGCACGGATTTTTGAGCCGCAGGTCGAGAGCTTGCCGGCCTTGTAGTACATGTCCTTGTGCGCCAGCGGCACGCCATGCAGCTTGCCGCGCTCGGCCATCGGCACCTTGTCGAGCGCCGCCGCCGTCTCCAACGCCGTCTCGGCGTCGAGCCAGATGAAGGCGTTGACCCGCTCGTCGCCGGCCACGATCGCGTCGAGCGCGGCCTTGGCCAGCTCGACGGCCGTCGTCTCGCCCTTGGCGACGGCTTCGGCTGCCTCGGTGAGGCTGAGCGCGGTCAGCGCGCTCGCATGCTTGACTGCGATGTTCATGGGTTCGGCTCCTTCGTCGCCTGCAGCGCCGCCTCGAAGCTCGAGGGCTCGTCCTCGAACGCGAGTTGGCCGCGCAGCGCGCTCAAGCCCGCCATCAGGCTGGAGAAGCCGGCGGCCAATTCCTCGCTCACCGCGTTGGGCGGTATCACGCCGGACCAGGCCTCGGCCTGCTCCCTCACCAGTGCCTTGATATCCATCGACATGGGGTCCTCCGTTCAATCGAAAGCCACGTGAGCTCCAGCTGGCAGGTGAGGCGCGGCGAACCCCTCTCCTGTAAGGAGAGGGCAGGGGTGAGGTGTCGGCCCTTTGACACTGTTGCTGTGACCTGAGGCCTTCGCTCAGCTTCGCTGGTCTTCGGGCCTACACCTCACCCTGCCCTCTCCTTACAGGAGAGGGTTCCCCGCGCCCGATTTTCAGCTGTCGCGTTGCAATTACTTCGCCATCGAGATCGTCGTGAAATCCTGCGACCAGCTCTGCGCCGGGCTGAAGCCCACGACCTTCTTCGACAGCGCCCGCGGGTTGAGGTCGTGGACGATGAAGAGCCAGGGCGCCTCGTCGACGATGATCGCATGCGCCTTGGCGAGCAGGTCGAGCTGCTTCTCCTCGTCGAACTCGGTCTGTGCCGCCATCAGCAGCGCGTCGGCCTTCGGATTGCTGAAATGCGCCCAGTTCCAGTTGGTCGGCGATTTCGAATCCGAGTGGTAGTAGCGGTACATGGTCGAGGGATCGGCGAAGCCGAGGCTGATATTGATCGCGTCGACGCCCATCGAGGGGGCTGAATCCGGCGCGCTGCGTACCGCGACCAGCATCGTGCCCCATTCCACCACCTCGAAATCGAGCTCGATGCCGATCGGCTTCAGCATCTGCTGGATCAGCTCGTTCATCGGCAGCGGTAGCATCTGGCCGGAGCCGGCGGTCGAGACCATGATCTTGGCCTTGACCGGCTTGCCGGGTCCATAGCCGGCTTCCTTCAGCAGCGCCTTGGCCTTCTCGGGATCGTAGCTGTAGCGGTTTTCCGGCTTGCCGAAATAGGTGCTCTCCGGCGGGTAGAGCCCGGCCGCCGGCTTGGCCGTGCCGTTCAAGAGCTGGACCAGCGCCTGCCGGTCGACCGCGTAGTTCATCGCCTGGCGCACGCGCTTGTCAGTGAAGGGCGATTTCGGGCTCACCGTGTTGAAGACATAGGGCCAGGTATGCGGATAGGGCTTGAGGTTGATCTCGAACCCGGCCTGCTTCAGGCTCTGGATCGCGTCCGGCGGCGGCACCTCGATCCAGTCGACCTGGCCTGAACGCAGCGCCGCGAGCCGCGTCGTCGGCTCCGGCATCGGGTAGAGGATCATCCTGTCGAGCTTGGGGATGCGGTCCTTGTCCCAGTAATCGGCGTTCTTGGCCAGTTCGGCGCTGACCCGCGGCGTCACCTTGGTGATCTTGAACGGCCCGGTGCCGCTCGGCGCCTTGCCGAACTCGACCCAGTTCTTGCCGACCTTCTCGTATTGCGTCGGGCTGACCATCAGCAGCCGCGTGATCATGTAGGGGAAATAGGCGAAGGGCGTCTTGGTGTAGATCGCGATGGTCATGTCGTCGATCTTCTCCCAGCGGTCGACCATCGAGAGCTGCGACTTCACGATCGGCGCGGCGGGAGCGTCGTATTCCGGCGCCTTCTCGTCGAAGACGCGGCGCATGTTGAACATCACCGCGTCGGCGGTGAAGGCCGAGCCGTCATGGAATTTTACGCCCGAGCGCAGTTTGAACACCCATTTGGTGCGGTCCTTCGGGTCCGAGGACCAGCTCTCGGCGAGGCCGGGCCGGACATTGGCGATGTCGTCCTGCTTCTCCTTCAGCTCCCAGTTCACCAGCGCGTCATAGGCGGGGAAGCCGAGGAAGCGGTAACCCTCGCCGCCATTATTCGGGATGCCGCCCGTGGTCGGCACGTCGACCGAGGTCATGCCGATCCTGAGCGTGCCCTGCGCCTGGGCGCTGGTCGTTCCGAGTGCCAACGCCGCGATGAATGCGGCGGCAATTGCCGTTGATCTGCGCATCGTCATTGTCCCCGTCGGTTAGCACTGGGCCAAGCGGACCAGCCGCATGCATTCCCTACAAGGAGCGTGCCAATGGATACAATTTATGCAGTTGTCGTAATTTGAGCCCGGTATGGCTGCGTATTAACGGGCGTCTATATCTGAAATGGATACAATTTGGCGCGATGCTTGCATAGTGGGTTTCGGGCGCAGGGAGCGTCCGACGCTTCGAAGGAGTCATGACATGAGTGACGAAGCCGTTTCCCAGGAGGCCTTCCGCACCCTCGTTGCGAGGGCCGGGTTGAAGCTGACGCCGACGCAATATGCCGAGCTCGGCGGCGTCTTCCCCAAGCTCGAGGCCATGGCCGCGCGGCTGCGCAAGCCCCGCCCGGTCAGTGCCGAGCCCGCCGCCGTGTTCTCACCGAAGGTCTGACGCCATGACCGATCTCACATTGCTCACCATTGCCGAGGCCTCCACCCTGATCGCCGAGAAGAAGCTCTCGCCGGTCGATCTCGCCGAGGCCTGCATCGCCAAGACGGAAGCGCTCGATTCGACGCTTCTGACCTATGTCACCTTCACGCCCGAGGCGGCGCTGGAAGCCGCCAAGCAGGCCGAGGCCGAGATCATGGCCGGCAATACGCGCGGCCCGCTGCACGGCATCCCGGTCGGCCTGAAGGACATCTACGACACCGCCGGCCTGCGCACGACCGGCCATTCCCGCCTGATGCTCGACCGTGTCCCGACCGAGGACGCGACCACCGTGACCAAGCTGCGCGAGGGCGGCGCCGTCTTCACCGGCAAGCTCGGCACCTGGGAATTCGCCATTGGCGGCCCGTCCTTCGACCTGTTCCACCCGCCGGCGCGCAACCCCTGGAACACCGAGTGCCAGACCGGCGGCTCCTCCTCCGGCTCCGGTGCCGCGATCGCCTCGGGCATGGTGCTCGGCGCGATGGGCTCCGATACCGGCGGCTCGATCCGCGGCCCGGCCGCGCTCTGCGGCATTGCCGGCATCAAGCCGACCTATGGCCTGCTCAGCCGCAAGGGCGTGCTGCCGCTCTCGCAATCGCTCGACCATGCCGGCCCGATGGCCTGGACCTCAAAGGATTGCGCGCTGATGATGCAGGTCCTGGCCGGCCATGACCCCGACGATCCGGCCTCGGCCAACGTCCCGATTCCCGACTTTTCCGCGCTGATGGGCAAGTCGCTGAAGGGGCTGCGCATCGGAATCGTCCGGCATTTCTACGAGACCGACAATGTCGCGACCGACGACGTGAAGGCCGCGATCGAAGCGTCGCTGGTCGCCTTCAAGGAGCTGGGCTGCACGGTCAAGGACGTCACGCTGGCGCCGCTTGCCGAATTCGCCGCGGTCAACACGGTGATCATGTCGGCCGAGGCCTATTCCATCCATGAGCCCTACCTGACCACGACGCCGGAGCTCTATGGCGAGATCTGCCGCGACCGCATCATGCTCGGCGCGCTGATCCGGGGCTCCGACTACGTCAACGCCCAGAAGCGCCGCCGCGAGCTCTCGCTCGATGTCGCCGCGGCGATGGCGGATGTCGACGTGCTGATCACGGCGGCCTCGCCCTTCCCGGCGCAGAAGATCGACGCCGTGCCGAAATGGATGATGTACGACCGCCCCAGCATCACCTGCCCGTTCAACGTCACTGGCTTGCCGGCCCATGCCGTCTGCGTCGGCTACAATGCCGGCGGCATGCCGCTCTCGATCCAGATCGTCGGCAAGCCCTTCCAGGACGCGACGGTTCTGGCGGTCGGCGATGCCTATGAGGTCGCCACCGCCTGGCGCTCGCGCCGTCCGGCGATCGCGCTCGACTGGCAGGCCAAGGCCGTCGCCGCCTGAAGTCGAATGGATGTCCCGGGCCGGGCTCCCCTCGGGCCCGGCCAAAAGCAAGGCCGCGGGAGGAGACTCCCGCGGCCTTTTTGATTCTTGGGGCGACGGAGCGACTGGGCTGTCGCGCCTCTTCCCTTCTCCCGGATGGGAGAAGGTGCCCCGGCAGGGGCGGATGAGGGCCCGCCATCAGACGCTTTGAACGCCCCCCACCCGTCATGGTCGGGCTTGTCCCCGCCATCCACGTCTTTGCTACGTCGCGGCAGCGTTGCCGTTGCAAGTCGTGGATGCTCGGCACAAGGCCGAGCATGACGATGTGGTAACTGGAATAGCGGCGGTCCCCCATCCCCACCCCTCTCCCATCCGGGAGAGGGGCTCCCGCGCCTCACTCCGCTGCCACGAGTGCAGGCTTCGCGGAGCCCTCGAGCAACCCCACCACCTCCTCCGTGCTCATCACATCGGCAAAGATCGTCATCATGTTAGCCAGCGTGGCGTTATGCTCGGCATCGGTGAAGGTCGCGGTGCCGTCGGAGACGAAGATCACCTTGTAGTTCATCATCATCGCGTCGCGCGCCGTCGACTCGCAGCAGACATTGGTCGCCGTTCCCGTGATGATCAGCGTGTCGACCCCGCGCGCCTGCAATTCCTTGTGCAGCCCGGACGAGCCGTCGACGAAGGCGCCGAAGCGGTATTTCAGCACCTTGAGGTCGTCCTCGGTGACCTCCAGCCCGGGCCAGACCTGATGGCCGAAGCTGCCCTCGGCGAAGGCGGCGTCCATGCGCTTGCGCCGCTCGGGGTTGGAGAAATAGGCGAACCAATTCGCCCAGGAGCTATGCGTCTCCGCGTCGATCGTGTTCTGGATGAAGACGTTGAGCGCTCCGGCCTGCCGGCAGGCGGTGCTGATCGCATTCACATTGGGCACGATCTCGCGTGCGGTCGCGATCTCCGCCGGCTGGCCAGGCGCCATGAAGCCGTTCTGCAGGTCGACGACGATATGGGCCGTCTTGGCCGGATCGATGCGGTCGAACAGATGGATGCGGCCGCGCCGCTCCATCGCGCGCTGCGTGGCGTAGGCGGGAATCTCGATCTTGTGCATCGCTCTCTCCTGTTGCTGGGCAGGAAAAGGGCAAGCAAGCGATACGCCAATCGCCATCCAAAAATTGGCGTAAGCTCATATTGTATGCATTTAGGCTAAACGCGCGGCGGTCGACCGCGATTTTTCGCGGTGTTTATGCTGGCATAGGCTTTGCAAGTATCCAAACGGCTCTCTTGTCGAATGGATGACGCTCGCATGTTCCTCTTCGCCACGCGCCGCTTGTTCCAGGCCTTGCCGATCCTGCTCGGGGTCTCGCTCGTCGTCTTCGGGCTGCTCCAGATCGTGCCCGGCAACCCGATCGATCTCCTGCTCCCGCCCGAAGCCTCGCCCGACATGATCGCGCAGATGAAGGCCGAGTTCGGCTTCGACAAGCCGCTCTACATTCAATATTTCAACTGGCTGCTGCGGGCGCTGAGCGGCAATTTCGGCAACTCGATCTTCTCCGGCCAGCCGGTCAACGCCGAGGTCGCGGTCGCCCTCAAGAACACGCTTTATCTGGCGCTGCCTGCCGCCGTGCTCGGCTTCTCGCTGGGCATCCTGCTCGGCATGCTCGCCGCCTTCAACTCCGGCCATTGGCTCGACAAGCTGTTCTCGGCGCTCGCCATCGCCGGCGTCAGCCTGCCGCATTACTGGTTCGCCATCATCATGGTCGTCATCTTCTCGGTTACGCTGAACGTGCTGCCGGCGCAGGGCATGGGTGAGGGCTCGCTCGCCGAGCAGATCCCCTTCCTGATCCTGCCGGTGATCACGCTCTCGCTGATCCCGATGGGCGTCGTCGCCCGGCTGGTGCGGGCCACCGTGCTCGACATCCGCAGCCAGGACTTCGTCGGCGCGCTCGAGGCCAAGGGCCTGGGCAAGCGCCGCATCCTCTATCACGTCGCCAAGAACGCGGCGCCGCCGGTGCTGGCGATCATGGGCCTGCAATTCGGCTACCTGCTCGGCGGCTCGATCCTGGTCGAGACCGTGTTCAACTGGCCGGGCTCCGGCAACCTGCTCAACCTCGCGATCTTCCGCCGCGACATCCCGGTGCTGCAGGGCACGATCCTCGTGCTCGCCTTCTTCTTCGTACTGCTCAACCTCGCCGTCGACATCGCCCAGGCGATGATCGACCCCCGCATTCGCCGCTGACGGAGCCTGCGCTCTCATGACGAACGTGCCCGCATTCGCCCAGGCGCAGGGGTCCCAGACCCAGGCGGCCCAAGTCCCAATCGGTAACGCAGACATTCGAAAACCTGTTGTCGAGGCGAGCCAGGGCTACTGGCGCTCCGTCTGGGGCCGGCTCAAGCGCGACAAGGTGACGATGACCGTCACCGTCATCCTGGCCCTGATCGTCCTGATGGCGATCTTCGCGCCCTATGTCACCGTTTACGATCCTTATGCCGGCGGCATCATGCGCCGCCTGAAGCCGATCGGCACGCCCGGCCACTGGCTCGGTACCGATGAGACCGGGCGCGACATGTGGAGCCGCCTCGCCTATGGCGCGCGCCTCTCGCTGCTGACGGGCATCCTGCCGGTCGCCGTGGCGCTCGGGGTCGGCGGCCTGCTCGGCGTTATTGCCGGTTATGCCGGCGGCATCGTCAACACGCTGATCATGCGCACGATGGACGTGTTCTACGCCTTCCCGTCGATCCTGCTCGCCATCGCCATTTGCGGCATGCTCGGCAGCGGCATGACGAACGCGATCCTGGCGCTCTCCATCGTCTTCATCCCGCCGATGGTGCGCATCTCCGAGAGCGTCACGACGCAGGTGCGCACGCTCGACTTCGTCGACGCGGCCCGCGCCAGCGGCACCACGACCTCGCAGATCATCCGCCACCACATCCTCAACAACGTCATGGGCACGATCATCGTCTACGCGACGAGCCTGATCTCGATCTCGATCGTGCTCTCGGCCGGCCTCAGCTTCCTCGGCCTAGGCGCCAAGCCGCCCCAGGCGGAATGGGGGCTGATGCTGACCTCGCTGCGCCAGGCGATCTACGTGCAGCCGCTCGTCGCGGCGCTGCCCGGCTTCATGATCTTCATCACCTCGATGTGCTTCAACCTCATGAGCGACGGCTTCCGCGGCGCCATGGACATCAAACTCAACAAATGAGGGAGAGAGCCATGTCCACGCCCGCGCCTTACAAAGTCTACATGCCGCCGGTCCCCGAGGAGATCCGCGGCGGCAAGGCCCAGCCCCTCCTGATCGTCGACAAGCTGCGAAAATACTTTCCCGTCCGCGGCGGCGTGCTCAACCGCGTCACCGCGATGGTCAAGGCGGTCGACGACGTCACCTTCGAGGTCCAGAAGGGCGAGGTGCTCGGCATCGTCGGCGAGTCCGGCTGCGGCAAGTCGACCACCGCCCGCCTCGTCATGCAGCTGATCAAGCCGGATGCCGGCACGCTGGTCTATGACGGCGATCCCGTCGGTGCCTTCCGCGGCATCTCGGTCTCGGCCTTGCGCCGCAAGGTCCAGATGGTCTTCCAGGAGAGTTTTGCCTCGCTCAACCCGCGGCTCTCGATCTCGGATTCGATCTCCTACGCCCCCAAGATGCACGGCACGCCGCGCGCCGAGGCCGACGAGCGGACCGAGCGGCTGCTGCGCGACGTCGGGCTCAACCCGGCGCAGTTCGCCAGGCGCTATCCGCACGAACTCTCCGGCGGCCAGCGCCAGCGCGTCAACATCGCGCGTGCGCTCGCGCTCGAGCCGAAGCTGCTGATCCTCGACGAGTCCGTCTCGGCGCTGGACAAGTCGGTCGAGGCGCAGGTGTTGAACCTGCTGGTCGAGCTCAAGCAGAAGCGCGACCTCACCTACATGTTCATCAGCCACGACCTCAACGTGGTCGAGTTCATCTCCGACCGCGTGCTGGTGATGTATCTCGGCAAGGTCGTCGAGACCGGGCCGGTCGACGAGATCTACCGCAACCCGCGCCACCCCTACACCAAGGCGCTGCTGCGCTCGAAGCCGAGCTTCGACCCGGCGCATCGCACCACCGAGATGCCGCTGACCGGCGATCCGCCGAGCCCGCTCAACCCGCCCTCCGGCTGCCGCTTCCGCACCCGCTGCGCCTTCGCCGAGAGCGTCTGCGCCGCCAAGGTGCCCGAGCTCGCGGCGACGCCGGATTCGCCGCCACAGCACGAGGTCTCCTGCCACATGTTCGTGGCCGGCTCCGGCCATAGCCGCGCCATCTCGGGAGGGCTGTCGTGATGGCTCAGGCTGCGCAGACACCCATCGTCGACGTCCGCGACCTCAAGGTCGAGTTCAGGCGGCGCGAGCAATCCGTCGCCGCGGTCAACGGCGTCACCTTCTCGCTGATGCCGGGCGAGGTCCTGACCATTTTGGGCGAATCCGGCTCGGGCAAGAGCGTCACGCTCAAGGCGCTGATGGGCCTGGTGCCGGATTACGCCCATGTCTCCGGCACGGCGCTGGTCGCCGGCAAGGACGTCGTCGGCATGTCCAAGGACGAGCTGCGCAAGATCCGCGGCCCGGTCGTCTCGATGATCTTCCAGGAGCCGATGACGGCGCTCGATCCCGTCTTCACCATCGGCGACCAGATCGCCGAGATCATCAGGACGCATGAGGGCCTCAGCCATCGCGCCGCGATGAAGCGCGCGCTCGAACTGCTGGAGATGGTCTCGATCCCCTCCGCAGCGCGGCGGCTCAAGAACTACCCGCACGAGATGTCGGGCGGCATGCGCCAGCGCGCCATGATCGCGATGGCGCTCGCCTGCCGGCCGAGCGTGCTGCTCGCCGACGAGCCGACCACGGCGCTCGACGTCACCGTGCAGATCCAGATCCTGCTGCTGCTGCGCCAGATCCAGAAGGAGATGGGCATGGCGGTGGTCTTCGTCACCCATGATGTCGGCGTCGCCGCCGAGATCTCCGATCAGGTCGCGGTGATGTATGCCGGCCGCCTGGTCGAGACCGGCACGGTCTACGAGGTGCTGAGCGAGCGCTCCCATCCCTATACCGAGGGCCTGCTCTCCTCGACCGTGCATGGCGGCATGAAGGGACAGCCGCTCGACATGATCCGCGGCCAGCCGCCGAACCTCGCGGCGCTGCCGCCCGGTTGCTCCTTCGCGCCCCGTTGCAATCAGGCGGCCGAGAGCTGCCACCGCGTCGACGCGCCCTCCGTCACGCTCGGCCCCGGCCGCCTCGTGCGCTGCATCCGCGCCCAGCCGCTGCTCGCAGCCGAATAGCCCTTTCGCCCGTCCGTCCCTGTCCGCCAGTCAAGGAGTTCCGAGCCCATGTCCCGTTTCACGAAATTCGCCTTTGTGGCCGCGCTCGCCGCGGTAGGGCTTGGCTTGAGCGGGCCCAGCGTCCAGGCCCAGACGCTGCGCATCGCCATGACCGCCTCGGACATCCCGACGGTCGGCGGCATCCCGGACAATGGCAGCGAGGGTTATCGCTTCACCGGCTTCCCGGTCTACGACGCGCTGGTCAACTGGGACTTCAGCAAGACCGACCAGCCGGCCGACCTGACGCCCGGCCTTGCCACCGAATGGAAGGCCGATCCGGAAGAGCCGCGCAAATGGATCTTCAAGCTGCGCAAGGGCGTGAAGTTCCATGACGGGACGGACTTCACCGCCGATGCCGCTATGTGGAATTTCGACCGCATCTTCAACGACAAGGCCGCGAATTACGACAGCGCCCAGGCGGCGATCGTGCGCGTCTCGCTGCCGATGCTGGAGAAATACGAGAAGCTCGACGACGACACGCTCGTGCTCTGGACCAAGAAGCCGTTCAGCCCGTTTCCCTATCTGATCACCCGCGTGCTCTTCGTCAGTCCCACGCAATTCGCCAAGGTCGGCGGCAAATGGGTCGATTTCGGCAAGCAGCCAGCCGGCACCGGCCCGTTCAAGGTCACCAAGGTGACGCAGCGCGTCTCGATCGAGATGGCGCGCAACGAGGATTACTGGGACAAGGCCCGCGTGCCGAAGCTGGAGAAGCTCGTGCTCGTGCCGATGCCGGAGGCGACGACGCGCCTCGCCGCCTTGCGCTCGGGTCAGGTCGACTGGATCGAGGTGCCGCCGCCGGACGCGATCCCCTCGCTGAAATCGGCCGGCTTTCAGATCAGCCTGAAGCCTTATCCGCATCTCTGGCCCTGGGTGCTCAGCGTCGCCGACAACTCGCCCTTCAAGGACAAGCGCGTCCGCCAGGCGCTGAACTATGCCATCGACCGCGACGGGCTGGTCGCCCTGCTCAACGGCACGGCCAAGCCCGCGACCGGCTTCTACGACCCGACCTATCCCGCCTTTGGCAAGCCGAAGACGACCTATAACTTCGATCCCGCCAAGGCGAAGGCGCTGCTCAAGGAGGCCGGCTTCGGCCCGGACAAGCCGGTCAAGGCCAAGATCATGATCTCGACCTCGGGCTCGGGCCAGATGATGCCGATCCCGATGAACGAGTTCCTCCAGCAGAACCTCAAGGAGGCCGGCTTCGACATCGAGTACAATGTGGTCGACTGGGGCACGATGCTGGTCGCCTTCCGCAACCCGCCGACCGCGGCGATGTCGCAGGGCAGCCACGCCGTCAATATCAGCCTGCCCTTCAGCGACCCGACCAATATCTACCGCTTCTTCCATTCCAGCGCGATGCCGCCGAACGGCTCGAACTGGGGCGTCACCAACGACCCGATCGTCGACAAGGCGCTGGACGAGGCCTTCAACACCTTCGACCCCGCCAAGCGCGACGAACTGCTCGGCAAGGCCAACGCCCAGATCGTCGACGAGGCCTATTGGCTCTTCATCGTCCACGACCTCAACCCGCGCGCCATGACCGCCAAGGTCAAGGGCTTCGTTCCGGCCCAGAGCTGGTTCCAGGACCTGACCCAGGTCACCGTGGTGAAGTAGCCGCTATCGGCGGCAACCTCTCCGCGTCATCCCGGACAAGCCGCTTTAGCGGCGCCGCTCCGGGATCCATCGTAGGACGCTGAGTCTTATGATGGATCCCGGAGCTCCGCTTCGCTCCGTCCGGGATGACGGCTCGGATGTTTCATGCAGGAACCTGTGGCAGCCGCCATTTTCATTCCTGTGGCGAAGGCCGCCCTCCGACCATCAATTCTGCCGCGAAGAACGCGCAATCCCGTCGAAATCGCAGGCCAGTCTCCCATGCCTGAGGCGGGAGGCCATCATGTTTCATCTTGCATCCCTGGCAGCCGTGGCTGCTCTCGCGGCGACGCTCGTCATGCCCGCCGGCAATGCCTGGGCTCAAAGCATCGAGCCCGAGCAGGAGCAGGAAGAGGAGGGCTTGCGCCCGCCCGAGCCGGTGCCGCAGCAGGTGCCGCGCTATCGCGAGGCGCGGCCGGACGAGCCGGGCCTGCGCTACCGCCGCGTCGAGCCCGAGGCGGAGGCGCCGCGTCCCGCCGAGCCGGAAGGCGGCGTGCCGCGCTACGGCCAGGCCGAGCCCGAGGATGTGACGCCGCCGCGCTACCGGCAACCTGAGCCGGAAGAATCCGACGAACTGGAGCCACGCTATCGCCGCGATCCGCTCGAGAGCATCACCACCGATGACGCCCTGCGCATCGCTCGCGGCGAGGGGCTGGCGCGGGTCGGCCGCGTTCGCGAGGGCCGGCGCGGCTGGGTCATCGTCGGCATCGACCGCAACGGCGACGACATGCGCATCGTCATCAACCGCAGCGGCGAGGTCGTCGACGTCCAGCGGGAGTAGGGGCGCCCACGCTCCCCAACGCCGCCCATTCCCCCGTCATGGTCGGGCTTGTCCCGGTCATCCACGTCTTGCGACGCCGGTGGCAGGTTCCGACCTGCGTCAGCCAGCGTGGCCGATCGATCCGTGGCTAAGACGTGGGTGGTCGCCACAAGGGCGACCATGACGTAGAGGAAAGCAGCAACGTTTATGTGGGCTGGACGAACGAGAGCGCCCTAAGCCGCGTTCGCCTGCCGCCCGGCGTCGAGATAGCTCCGCTCGAAGGTCCCCATCACGGTCGCCACCATGTCGCGGGCGATGTGGAGCTGGTCCTCCTCGAAGGCGAGGGTACGAGGCGAGTTCAGCACGATCTCGTAGCTCGGGAAGTAGTCGACGAAGTCGAAGCGCCGGTAGAGTTCTTCCGCCACCGCCCGCAGCACCGATTTCGAGGCACTGTTGGCGACGATCACGTCGGCATCCTTGAAGGTCGCCCCCAGCGGCACCGGCGATACCGTGACGATGAAGCGCATCTCCGGGTGGCAATGCTGGCGGATCATCGTCAGGATCGAGAGCATGTCGCTCAGCGTCGCCTCGTAGCCGTAGTCGACGAAGCGGAAGCGCTCGGGCATGCGCGAGAGCCAGACCGGGCCGGGATGCGTGTTCATCGCCAGCCCCGTCTCGGAATCGAGCCAGGTCTCGGTCAGGCCGAGCGTGAAGAAGCAGATGCGCGCCTGCTTGATCTGCGCTGTCGCCGCAGTGAGCTTCCTGCGGTTGGCCAGCGCGGTCTCCTTGTCGAGCAGCTTCAATCCGCTCGCATGCGGGTCGAACCACTGGTTCGGCGCCAGCTCGATCAGCCCCTCCTCGGGGTAGCTCTCGTTCATCAGCACGCGCTTCAGCTCATGCGCCATCGAGCGCACCGAGTACTTGTTGAGCGCGCCGCGGCTGAGCTCGCCGCGCGCCGCGCCGCCGCCGCGCCCGGTCTCCTCGTTCCAGGTCTCGAAATGCTCGGCCGGCACGCCATGGCCGTTGAGCAGCAGCAGCAGGCCGCGCGAGATCAGCACGTTCTCGACGCCGCGCGCGAAGCAGGAGCCCATGGTGAAGATCGGCCAGGACGGCTCGATCTGGAATTTCGGCTTGTGATCGACCGAGAGGAAGCTGCCGGTGGTCAGCCGGTCCTTGGCCATGCGCTCGGGCTTGCCCGAGGTCCAGCCGCGCACCGGGTTGCCGCGCATGATGGAAAGCGCCGTGCCCGCGTCGTATTCGATCCGCATCGTCTACTCCTGTCGCTACTGGCCGCCGGCGCCATTGCCGCGGACCTCCTCAGGTTCAGAAAAGATTCCGGAAGCTCTCGGGCAGCTTCAGCGCCTCGCCGGCTGCGATGTTGAGCGGCGAGACGTACATTGTGCCGACCTCGCCGCCGCGTTCGGACTGCGTCACGCCCTCGAGATACTGGCCGCAATAGCGATCGATCGCCTCGTCCTCCCACTCCTTGCGCTCCAGGCGGGCGAAGGACTGGTAGATGTTCATCAGGTCGAGGTCGTTCTTGCGCTGGTGGTGGCCCTGGTCGGCCTGGGCGAAGTCGAGCCCGCGCGTCATCGCCTGCCGGCGCATGCGCTCGGCGAGGTCGGCATATTTCAGGTGGAAGAGGTAGGCGCCGTGGAAGTGGGGCGGCCGGTTGGCATGATGGAAGCCGCCGCCCCAGCGGATCGGCTTGCGCACGATCAGCGTCTTGCACATCGGCGAGACGAAGCGGACGTGCCGGCGCTGCTCCAGCACCTGGCCTTCGAGCAGGACGGCGTTCTCCTCCTCCAGCATCGTCATCACGTTGAAGCCGACGCAGGTCGAGTACTCGAAATCGGTCGCGTCGAGCCAGTCGGTGAAGCCGGCGAAGCGGCGCGGGTCGTGGCTGACGAACTCGTCGCAATCGGTGTAGATCACCGTCTCGTAGAGCTCGAGCAGCGCCCCGACGAACTTTGAGACGAAGCGCGCCCGCTCCTGGTCGTCCAAGGCCGAGCGCGGATAGCGGACGACGCTGACGCGGCTGAGCTTCTCGCGGACCTCGTCATTGCTGTCATGGTCGACGACATAGAGATTCTCGACCCCGACGAGCCGGGCGTAGTAATCGATCCAGCGGGAGACGTAGAACTCCTCGTTGTACTGCATCGTGACGACGGCAATCTTTTTCATCGCATCGGCCTCGTCGGCTCACATCCGGTGCGGAACGCCATTCTTTTCAAGGAACCCCCTCATGCGGTCGTAGGATTGCGCGTAGGAGCGCGCGAGCCCGTTGAGCTGCGTGTCCTGGTAGACGGCTCGCCAGCCGCCTTCCGCCAGCGCCGCCTCCGGCACGACGGGAATCTTCAAGGTCTCGGCCAGCTCCTGGCTGCGCGTGTCGTAGGCGACGAGCACGCCGGGCACGCCCTGCGCCACCGCCGGCAGCACGCCGTGGACGCGGTAGCCGACCGCAAGGTCGATACTCCTCGCGAACTCGTCGTAGCGCTCGACGTCGAAGAAGCTGAAGAGCTGCTTCTCGTAGATCTTGCGCATCTGCGTGTCGTCGGAGCCGCTCCACCAGCCCGTCCGAACGAACTCGGCGACGGCCTTCTCCTTCGCCGCCGGGTCGCGCAGGAAGAAGGCCTTCTCCTCCTGCTCGCCATGCGAGGACATCACCATCTCGCTCTGGTCGTCGACCTTGAGCAGCGCGGCCTTCTGGTTGCGCAGATAGGCGGCAGGGTCGGCGGTGTAGCTCCTGTCGGCCTCGCGCCTCAGGCTGAAGGCGACTTTGCGGATGTTCCGCTGGTCGGGGACGTTGATGACGAGGTCGCGCTTGCGGGTGCGGAAGATCGAGGGGCAGCCGATGACGTCGACGTTCCGGATGCCGTTATGGCGCAGGGTCTCGGCGCTGAAGGCGCCGCGCACGCCGATCGCGGCCGAGCGCTCGGAGACGATGCTCCAGAAGCGCTTCGAGCCTTCGGAGAGCTCGATCGCCCGGTTCTGGCTCGCCTGCGCGCCGACGCCGATGGCGTAGACCGGCAGCTTGACCTTCTCCAGCACCTCGACGGCGCGGTACCACTCCATCTTCTCGTGGATGAAGTTCGAGCCGCGCACGAAGACGTAGTCGAACTCGCTCGCGTAGCGCTCGATGTCCGCGTCGGTCGGGCTCATGATCTTCATGGGCTCGAGATGCGCGTATTTGAGCAGCTTCAGCGTCGAGTCGTAGACGATCATGTCGCCGATGTTGAAATAGTCGGAGAGCAGCTTGTCCATCGGCGCGCGGTACCAGCGCACCTTGTCGTGGTCGTAGACCTCGCCGGCCGGGTAGATCACCAGCGCGCGCAGGTTCTTCGCGGTCGCGATCGGGCGCAGGTTCGAGCCGGGCGCGAGCGCGCCCGTCGCCGCGTCGGCGACGGCAACCAAATGCGGGCGCCCGTCGGGCAGCTTCGGCAGCGGGATGGTCAGCTCGGCCACCGCCGCATCGCCGGTGACGAGCGCGCTCGGGTTGATCGTGGCGTAGTCGTGCCCGTCGAGCTTGAGCGTCAGCGCCGGCCAGCCGCTGCCCGGCTCGCGGACGATCGAGACGACGACCTCCTCCGTCGTGGCACGGATGATCTTCATGCTGTGGCCCGCGGTCTGGGCTGCGGTGAGGTTGAGGACGGGCGCGTTCATGGGGTGTCTTTCACGATGCGGACCTTGATCCGGACGAGGTCGCGGTCCGGCCCGACCTTGCAGTCGGCGACCCGCATCTTCGTCATGAACAGGAAGGCCTCATTGCCGGTGGTCTCGAAGTTCCGGGACGGCGAGGCCGGGTCGGCGACGGAGCCGTAGGCGTAGCGGGTGCGGTCGGCGCAGTTCTTGCTCCACATCGTCGGGTGGACGATGAGGGTCTGCAGCGGCGACCAGCGCATCAGGTCGGCGGACCAGCTATAGGCGACGCGCCCGCCGCTGATGCCCTGGCTGGCATCGGGCCCGAGATGGAAGATCGCGAGGTAGAGCCCGCTCGCCTCATGCTTCGTGATCGAGCCGACCGTGGTCGGCAGCACCTTGAGCGGCTGGCACGGCTTCGCCTGCGTCGTGTCCTCGCGATAGGGATCGACCGCGCGCACCGTGTAGTCGGAGCCATCGAAAGCGCGCCAGGCGGTCGGGTCGTCGATCTTCGTGCTGCGGAAGATGCAGACGCCGCCCTTCTGGCCCTCGCCGCCGGTCGTTGCGATCAGCGCGTACCAGGCGCCGCCGCGCTCGATGATGTTGGACGGGTTGAAGAAGCCGCGATGCCGGCCCTGGCCGACATCCTGCTTGAAGGTGGGCGCGGCGACGAGCTGGCGCGGCTCGGCCGAGAAGCTCATGCCGCCATCATTGGAATGCGCGGCGGTGACGACGTTGTACCAGCAGCTCATGCCGTCCTTGAAGCGGCAGGCGCCGGCGTGGCGGTCGGCATGGTACTCGTCGTGCAGCAGCGCGAAGACGTCGCGGCCATTCGCCGTCCAGGTCGCGGCGATCCAGCTCATGTCGCTGAACTGGCTCGGATCGGGGCTGTTCCTGGCCTGGAACGAGACCGCGCAGCTCTTGCGGATCGTGGCGAGGTCGGCGCCGATCAGCGGCCGGTTGCGGTAGTGGCTGGCGAAGGCGACGACCTCGCCCTTGTCGTCGCGGAAGGCGCGCAGTGGGGCGTCGGGCAGGTCCCATTCCTCGCAGCGCTCACGCGCCCAGGAATAGACGACCTCCTCCTGCGCATCGGGTGCGATCTCGACGCGATAGCCCGGCGCTTGGCCGGTCGCGACGGCGGGTGAGCAGACGAGCAGGAGCAGCGCCGCCGCTGCAATCCGCACTGCCCTGTCCCCTTCCCCCCGCTTGCGGTGGGGAAGGGCTAGGGATGGGGGGGCGTGCAGGACAATGCTCGACCTGCTCGCCTGGCGACTCTTCCCCCCACCCCGGCCCTCCCCACCGCAAGCGGGGGGAGGGGGAAGAGGCGCGCGCCCTTTGAGGAACCGAAACACCATGCTCACGCGACCTTGCGCTCGGCCTCGGGGGGCGGTGGCGGCGCGGCCTTGGCCACTGGAGGGGCGCCGACCATCTTGGTGTCGATATTGTTCTCGACCAGGAAGTCGCGCATCGCCGTGTAGACCTGGGCGTAGGTCGCGTTGAAGCGGTCGAACAGGGCCTGGTCCCAGTACTCCTCCAGCTTGAAGTCCGGGCCGGCGAAGACGTCGTAGCTCGGGATCTTGAACGTATCCGCGAACTCGACCGTGCGGCTGTCATAGGTGAAGTAGATCGACGGCGTGCCGTTGGCGAGCGCCATCAGGTTGCCGTGCAGCCGGTAGCCGAGCACGAGGTCGAGCTTGCGCACCAATTGCTCGTACTCGGCGACCACGTCCGAATAGAACATCCGGCTGCGGTAGAGCTGCTCCATCTCGGCGTCGAGATACCAGGACGTCGCCCATTCGTTTTTGCGCAGGGCCGCGATCGCCTCTTCCTTCTGCTCCAGCGTGCCAAGCGCGAGCTTCTTCTCTTCGATTTCGCCCTGCGCCATCAGCGTCGCGTCGAAGCGGCCGGCTAGCGTCTTCACCAGGTCGCGGTGGAAGGTCAGGTAGCGCTTGATGTTGCGCGCATAGGTCGGCGAGACCTCGCGCCGCAGCGTGATGCCGACCTTCTTGACGCTGTCGAGCGGCGGCAGCTTGATCGCGAGGTTGGGGTTGTTGGCGCGGAAGGCCGTCGGGCAGCCGATGACGCGGACGTTCTTGATGCCGATCTCGTTCATGATCTCGGCCGAATAGGCGCCGCGCACGCCGATCGACGCGGTCGAATCCGCCATCAGCCTGAGCACGGTCTTGGTGTCCTGGCTCAGCTCCAGCTTTCCGCTGACCGGTGCCTGGGCGCCGATGCCGAAGGCGATGACCGGGATCTTAAGCCGGCGCAGCACGTCGGCGGTCTGGCTCCACTTCATCTCGGCATGGACGTAGTTCGAGCCGCGCAGGAAGACGTAGTCGTATTCCGCGTTCATGCGGTCGATCAGCGCCATGTCGGGATTGGCGATCGGCAGCACGTCGAGCTTCTCGAAGTTGAGCAGCTTCAGCGAGGAGTCGAAGACGAAGGCGTCGCCGATATTGTGGTAGTGGTTGATATGGCTCGCCAAATCGGCGTGCCGGTACCAGCGCACGTTGTCGTGGTCGTAGACCTCCCCGGAAGGGATCATGACGAGGATGCGGGCCATGGTTTTGTCTCCCCTTGTTGTCCCGTTAGTTGCTTCTTCCGGCATCAGGCGATCATCGGCGTGGCAGCGCGACTGGCGGGCATCGGCATGCCACGCTGCTCGATCAGCCGCTGGTAGAGGGCGATGTGCTCGGCCGCGCAGCCGATATGGGTCAGCGGCGGCGTGATGCCTCCGCGCAGGCGCTCCCATAGCTTCGGCTCGCTCAGCGCCCGCGTCATGCAGTCGACCAGGTCCTCCGGGCTGCCGGAGCGGAAATGCAGGCCGTTGACCTCGTCGACGATCTTCTCGGCCATGCCGCCAATGTTGCTGGAGAGGATCGGGCGGCCATGGAAGAAGGCCTCCTGGATCACGATCGGCGAGTTCTCCCACCAGACCGAGGGCATCACCACCCAGTCGACCGAGCGCATCAGGTTGGGCATCTCGTGGTTCTGGAAGGCGCCGCAGAAGCGCACGCGGCGGCCGGCGCTCTCGACCAGTTCGGCGAACTTCTTCTTGTAGGCCTCGGGCTGGCGCTCGAGATTGCCGCCATAGACCAGCAGGATCGCGTCGTCGCCCCAGACAGCGTCGGGAATGCGGGTGACGGCGTCGATCAGCACGTCGGCGCCCTTGTAGGGCGTCAGCTGGCCGAAATAGGCGAAGCGCGAGCGCCGTGCCTTGGCGTCCGGCAGCGGCCGCGGCGGCGCGACATGGGGCACGTCGATGCCGTTCTCGATCACGCTGAAGCGGTCGGCGGCGAGCCCCCAGTCCTGGAAGCGCTCGGCCAGGAAGCGGCTCGGCGAGACGAAATGGTCGGCGAGGTTGAGCATGCCCTTGATGAAGGTCTCGCGCGCCAGGAAGCGGGCCGGCGAGATCTCGGGGAAGCAGGCATTGCAGTCGGTCGGCGAGGAGCGGTAGCAGAGCTTGAACGCGCCGGTCTTCACCATTTGGCCGTGATGGTGGCAGATCGAGAGATATTCGTGGAAGGTCACCACGATCAGCGCGTCCGGCAAGGTGTCGCGCACGGCGTAGAGGCATTCGAGCCCGAGCCCGATGAAATGGTGGAAATGCACCACGTCCGGCTTCAGGTCGCGCAGCACGCGGACGAAGTCGCGCTCGATCTCCTCGGTGTTGCGGTTGGAGATCAGGAAGTGGTCGTATTCTTCGGCGTAGTAGAGCAGCTCGCCGCCGCGCTGGCGCAGGCTCATCAGCGCCGTGCCGGCATGGCGCGGTGTCGGCGCGCCGACGCGGGCGAGGTAATGCGCATCGACGCCCTCGCTCGCCTGCAGGCCCTTGTGCAGGTTGTAGGAGGCGATCTCGGCGCCACCGAGCGACAGGCTCGGATGGCCATGGGACACGACGAGTACGCGCATCATCACCCTCGCATATTGGAAACGGCCAGCGCCCAGCGGCGGTCGAAGCTGGCGCGGTCGGCCTGGCTTGCCAGCGCGCCGACATGCGGCCGCGCCAACTCGCCATCGTCGACCACGTAGATCTCGACCTCGGGCACCCAGACGGACGGCGCCCCGTTCATCCTGAGCTTGAGGCAGAGGTCGAGCCCCTTTTCCGCCGTGGTGAAGTAGTTGCGGGCAAAGCCGCCGGCCTCGATGAAGGCGGCGCGCGACAGCACGCAGCATTCGGTCGCGCCGGCAGCGACCTCCATCGGACCGAGATTGCCGATCGCATCGAGCGGATAGCCGACGAAGCGATTGAACACGCGCCGGTTCGGGCCTTCGCCCTCCATCCAGGCGCCGGCCCAGCGGATCGAGTTGTCTTCGAAGAGCAGCGTCGGGCTCGCCACGCATTGCCCGCCACGGGCCCGGAAGGCGCGCTCCAGCCGGCCGAGCCAGCCGGGCATGCGGATCTGCGCCGAGCCCGAGAGCAGCGCCACGGTCTGGAAGCGGCAGGCGCGCGCTCCGGCCTCCAGCGCGTCGCAGGCATCCTCGACGCCGTCGACCAGCGCGAGTCGGATCGAGAGCCCGTAGAAGCGCGCCAGCCGGCGCGCCTCGGCGCCGATCCGGTCGAAGCTCTCGCCGGGAACGGCGAGCACGATCGGCACCGGCTTGACCTCTGGGTCGATGGCGAGCAGCGCGAAGAGCGAGGAGAGCTCTCGCTGGCGATGGTCGAGCCCGATCACGAGGCCAAGCGGCGCATCGGCCTTAAAGGCGCCGAGGTCGAAGGTCTCGATCACGCGCGGCGGCGGGATCTCGGCCGCTTGCAAGGCCGGCGCAATCTGGCGCTCGACCACGGAGGTCGCGGTCGAGGAGCGCGGGTCGAGCAGGCCGAAGACGCGCTCCAGCGTCCGCCTGGCCTGGCCGCGGCCGGCCTCCAGCGGCAGGAAGGCGGGGCCGGAGCCTTCGATCTCGAATTCGAGGTAGAGCGGCTGGCCGGGTTCCGGCACGAGCTTGGGTGCGAAGACGATGAAGCCGTAGCTGTTGCGGCGGGAGCCGAGCATATGGGCAAAGCGCGGGTCCTCGGCGAAGGCCGCGACCACGTCCGGCCGCGAGACCCGGGTCCAGAGCCGGTCGATGACGCAGGACTGGCTGCCGGAGCGCAGGGTGACGGCGCTGACATGCCGGTCGGGGTCGAACAGCCAGCCGATGATCAGCGTGCCGGCGCTCTCGATCACCGTGGCGTCGTCGATGCCGGCGCGTACCGGGTTATCGAGCAGGCAGACCGTGTCGCGCCCGTCGAAGCGCTGCGAGGCGCGCCGGAGCTTGTCCACCGTCGCCTGCGGGGCGCTGCCGCGCTGCAGGCCGTCGCGCAGATGGCCGGGCACCGTGATCGGTTCGAGCAGGACATGGCGCTCGTAGACGTCGAGCGCGCGCCAGCCATCATTGGCGCGGAAGAACAGCCGCTCGATCTCGCTGGGATGGCGGATCGCGCAATCCTCCAGCAGGCCGAAGAAGCCGCGCGCGCCATCGGCGAGGTCGTCGCGCTCGAAGGTCCCGGCCTCCAGGGCGGCGAAGGAGAGTCCACCATGGGCGATCAAGAGCTTGGTGCGGCCGCCGCTGAAATCGGAGGTCCAACCCTGGATGAAGACGCTCTCGTCGAGCGCGCCCATCACCTCGACGAAGCCGCCGGGCTTGGCGATCGATTGCAGCAGCAGTGCCGCCGCCCGCAGCCGGCGCGGGTTCGGCTTGGCGGTGAGCAGGATTTCGAGCAGCCCGTCGACGACGGTCGGAAAGGCCTGTCCCGCCTCATCCGCGAGTGCCGCGAGGAAGGATTGCATCGGCAGCGGCTTCGGCGAGAGCACCAGCCGCAGCGGCCGGCCCGGCCGGCCGATCAGCAGTGCGCCCGAGCCGGTGCGGTCGGTGGCAGGGGCGGGGGCCAGGCAGAGGAAGCCGATGGCGGCGGAGGCCTCGGCCTGCGGCCGGCGCCAGGTCAGCGCCATGGTCTCGGCCTTGTTGCGCGGATTGCCGTCGACCGCGATCGCGACCTTGCCGGGAATGGCGTCGCAACAGCTCACGATCAGGATGGCGTTCTCGCCGAGCGGCGTCCAGGCCACGGTCGGGGCCGGGCTGATCCTGGTCTGCTCGGGGACGATGACTTCGTTCATGGGCTCAATGCCTCGCCAGGGTGACGGCCAGCGTCACGAAGGACATCAGCGCCGCGAGCCCCGACATGAAGCCGAGCAGCATGGTCGCCTGCCTGAGCGGGCGTTGCGCCTCCTTGCGGATCGCGATCAGCCGCTCGTCGAAGCCGCGCATGGTCGTGTCGAAGCGCATCAGGAAGACGTCGAGCTCGCTGAGGCGCTGCGAGATATGGTCGGCGCGGGCCGTCTCGGCCGCCTCGTCGCGCTGCACCGAATTGCCGCCCAGACGCTCCGTGACCTCGTCGAGCTTCTCGACCAGCTCCTTCTGGGCCAGCTGTCCCCGCCGGTTGAGCGCGATCAGCGCCTCGACGCGGTCGAAGAAGCGCGCCAGCGGCACCGCGATCGCAGCCTCGGCCGCAAGTTCGGCCGGCGGCGGCAGCCTGAGTTCCAGTTCGGTGCCCGTCGCCGGCGAGAGGCCGAGGATGACGAGCCGCTCGCGCACGGCCACGGTCGCGTCGTCGAGCTCCATCGAGAAGGCGTGGCGCCCGTCGCCGATGCCGTTGCGGCGCAGGTCGATGCGGCCCTGGTCGGCGACGACCTCCGCCACGACGCGGCCGTCGAGCATCAGCCTGACCCTGAGCCGCTCCTCGGGCCTGGCCTCGTCCCAGATCCAGCCATGTAGCCGGTTGCCGTCGAGGGCGTCGACCCGGCCGTTCATGCGGGCGGGCACCACGTTGGGCAACCGCTCGGTTCCGTCGGCATCGCGCGCTACGCTCATGCGGCCTCCGCGAGTTTGAGCTTGTCGAAGAGCGAGAGATGGGCGCGGGCGCATTCCGCGATGGTCGGCTGCCGGCGGATGCCGTCGACCAGCCGGTCCCACAGGCCCTCCTCGTCCATCGCCCGGCGCATCACGCGGGCGAGTTGGGCCGGGTCACTAGGGCGGGCATGCAGCCCATCGACCTCGTCGCGCACCATCTCGGCCATGCCGCCGATGTTGCTGGCGATGATCGGGCGGCGGTGCTGGAACGCCTCCTGGATGACGAGCGGCGCGTTCTCCCACCAGATCGAGGGCATCACCACCCAATCGATCTCGGCCATCAGCTCCGGCAGCTCCTCGCGCTGGTAGGGGCCGCAATGGGTCACCGCGGCGCCGGCCTCACCGAGCGCCTTATCGAAGGCGGCGACGAAAGCCTCGCTTTGGAACGGCGCACCGCCATGGATGCGCAGCTCGAACTCGCTTTCCCCGGCCAACTGCAGCAGCTTCGCCGCCCCGAGCAGTTCGAGCACGCCCTTCCACGGGTTGAGGTTGCCGAAATAGCCGAAGCTGGCGCGCTTGCCGCCCTTGACCGCATGCGGCATCGACAGCCGCGGCGGCCGCGCGTTCTCGATCACGTCGATCCGGTCGGCCCTCAGGCCCCAGTCGACATAGCGCTGGCGCAGGAAGCGGCTCGGCGCGACGAACTGGTCGACCGCGGCGAGATGCGTCTTCAGGAAGCGCTCGCGCAGCAGGAAGCGGTCGGCCGATATCTCGGGGAAGCAGCCGCGGCAGCTCGCCGGCGAGGCGCCGGAGCAGCGCTGCTTGTCGGTCGGCCGCGCCATCAGTCCGTCATTGTGGCAGATCGGGTAGTAGTCGTGCAGCGTCATCACGATCTTGGCGGAGGGCAAGAGCCGGCGTGCCAGCGTCAGGAACTCGGCGCCGATCAGCACGAGATGGTGGATGTGGATGACATCCGGCCGGAATTCCTCGAGCAGCCCGCCAAGATCCTGCAAGGTGCCGTAATGGTCGATCTGGCTGAGGAAGAAGCGGTCGAAATGCCCGCTCCAGAGCAGCAGGTCGCCGTCCGGGCCCGTCGTCTGGAAGGCCGTGCCCGGATGCGCCTCGCGATGGATCGCGTTGGTCGCGCCGAGGAAGAGCACCTCGCAGCCCTGCTCGCGATAGCCGCTGGCCAGGTCATGCGCGAAGATCTCGGTCCCGCCGGGATGCAGGTCGGGGTGGTTATGCGCGGCGACGAGGATGCGGCGCGTCATCGGCTGCGCTCCGGCTTGGTGGCGATCAGCAGGTCCTGGTAATGCGCCGCGCTGATGCCGCGCCAATGGCCGGGCCGCAGGCTCTCGACCAGCAATCCGGCACCTTGCGCCTGCGAAAGCAGGAACTCGTCGGCGATGCCGGCGGCGGCGAGCGGCGCCTCCTCGATCGCGTACCAGCCCGGCCCGTCCTGCCAGCGCTTGAACTTCAGGCGCTCCTGGCCGGTGGTCTGGCCATCGATGGCGAAGGCGGTGAGGAACAGCCGCCCGCCCGGCGCCAGCAGGCGCGAGGCCTCGTTGAGGTAGACGCTCAGCTCGTCGGGCGGCAGGTGCGTCGCCACCGAGACCATCGCGACGAAGTCGAAGCTGCCATTGGCGAAGCCGAACTGCACCTCCGTGCCCGGCAGGGAGCCCTTCGGATTGTAGAGCGGGTGGGCGATGTCGAGCCGCTGGAAGCGGAAGCGCGGATAGGCCGGTGTGATCGATTGGGCGCACCAGAGGATGCCATCCATCACCGGGTCGACGCCATCGTAGCTGCCACGCTCGGGGTCGAGGTACTGCGTCAGCGGCACCGCCATGCGGCCGATGCCGCAGCCGATGTCGAGCACGCGCTCATGCGGCTGGAGCCGGCCGAGGCGGACGAAATGGCCGAGGAACTCGGCGCCGATCGTGCGGTAGTCGCCATCGCCGACGAAGATGCTCTCGGGCGGGGGATGCGGCAGGAAGCGGTTGCGCTGGACATGGTCCAGCAGCCAGTCGAACTCCCTGCCCGGCGGGGCGGGCACGGCAATGGCGGGAGGCGGGTCGATGGGGCGTAGAGCCAGGGTCGCCGTCATGCAGCGGTAGCCCTCCTGAGGACGGTGCGAGAGAGGATGTCGGGTTCGCGGATCGCCGGCGGCTTGGCGGCCGGGGCAAGGTCGCCGCCCATCAGCGCTTCGATCTGATTGTCCCAGCGTTGCGTCTGGAGCCAGGCATTGTGCTGGGAGGCGACGCCGCGGGTATAGTCGGGGCTCTTTGCGATCGACTGGCGCTCGAGATGGTAGAGCGCCACGCCCGGCACGTATTTGATGCCGAGGCCGGCCTTCCTGATCTTCAGGCAGAGGTCGCTGTCCTCGTAGTCGCCGATGACGTAACTGCCGTCGAAGCCGCCGACGTCGTTGAACAGCGCGCGCGGCATCACCATGCAGGCGCCGGTGATGCCGGGCACCATGCGTTCGACATTGGCCGGCCCGTAATTGCTCGGCATGCCCTTGTGGAAGTGGTGGTTGAGCCAGATTCCGTGCCGGTCGCGCTTGAACAGCAGGCCGGCATGCTGGAGCGAGCCGTCGTCATAGAGCAGCTTGGGGCCGACGGCGCCGACGCGGCCGCGCCGGTCGAGCCTGCGCGCCAGCGCCGGCAGCCAGCCCGGCTCGACCGGGATGATGTCGGAGTTGACCAGCGCCAGCGTCTCGGCCCGCGCCACGGCGGCGCCGGCATTGCAGGCGGCCGAGAAGCCGCCATTGCGGCCCATCACCACGAGCTGCATCGGCAGCCCATAGGCGAGATGCAGCCCGCCGAGCAGATGCGCGACCTCCGCCTCGTGCTCGGGCGAATCGAGCACGTAGATCAGCTCGGCCTTGTCGCGGAACCAGGAATCGCCGGCGAAAGACGCGACCTGGATGCGCAGGAACTCGTAGACCCGGTAGAGCGGGATCACCACGGAGATGGCGGGCCGCGCCGGCAGGCTGCCGATCAGCCGCAGGCTCGGTTCGGGCTGGCTCGCCCGCAGCGATGCCTGGCAGGCGGCGAGCACCGGCGCCAGCGTGCGTTCGAGGATGTCGCTGGTGAGATGCTGCGGCGGGATCGAGGCCAGCGCCCGCGCCCGGATCGTCACGGCATCGGCCGGCTGTGGCGCGGGACGTAGGAACAGCGAGGTGCCGGATTTCAGCCTGATCTCGCAGCGTGGCTGAAGCACCGGCGCGCCCGAGGCGTAGCCGGGCACGAGGCCGAGGAAACCCGTCGCCGTCCGGCGGTCGCCGCCGGGCTCGGCCGGCAGCAGCGCGCCGAAGCGCTCCAGGCGGTCAAGGATGGGCAGGGGCTCGCCCTCGCTGCGATGGACGAGGACCTGCTCGATCGAGCCATCGGGGTCGCGATACCAGCCGCCAAGCAGCAGGCCGGCTTCGTTGCAGACGGCGAGGTCGATCTCGGCGGAGGGCAGCTCGTCGCGCCGGCGCACATTCTGCACCGGCAGCGGCAGGCGCCGCTGCATCTCGATGGCGAGCAGGCGGCCCTGCTCCGAAATGCCTGCGAGTTGCTCGACGAGCCAGCTGCGGAGGTCGTCGCGCTCGCTCGCCTTGCTCGCCCACCAGCGGCCGAGGGTCGGCACCGGCGCACGCTCGGGCAGAATCCGCACGATCAGCCCGACATCGCTTTGCAGGATGACGAGCCCGGCATGGCCCGGCTGGAAGGCCTCGGCGATGAGGTGGAGCGGCTTGCGCCCGGCCTTGTCGGGCCGGCCGAGCCGGGGCCGCGCCTCGATGCGGGCGAGGTGGTTCTGGTCGAGCCAATAGGCCGCCTTGATCGCGCCGAGCCGGCCGGGAACCGAGGATTCGAGCAGCGTCCTGCCGGCGGGCAGCGCCGCGACCGGCATGGCTGGTCCCGGCTTGCGCGAGAGCGCCAGCAGGAACTGGCGCAGGAAGGCGAGATAGGCGCCACTCTCGCGCAGGCTGAACAGGGTCGGCCAGGTGCCGATCAGCGCATTGGCCAGCGCGATCCGGGCGGCCGGAGCCAGGTCGCGCGCGATCTCGGACGCGTCGGCCATGGCATGGGTGAATTCGGGGTCGAAGGAGATGAAGACGTCCGGGCCGAGCTGGCCGCCCGACAATTTGGCGGTGATCTCCTCATGGCCGCCATGGCGGAAGACCGAGACGATGCGGGCGCGCCCGTCGCCGAGCTCGAGGGTCAGCGAGGCCGAGGCTGCGCGCTTGCCGCCGCAGGTCAGCGAGACGCTCTGCCTCGCCAGCGGCGACCCGTCGAGCGTCCAGCTCAGCAGGAACATCGAGCCGCTGAGGCGGACCAGTTCGGTGGCGTTGACTTGGTCGCCGGCCGCCTGGGCCGGGGCGATCGTGAGCATGGCGAGATATCCCGGGGAGGGGTGCGACGCCGGCCGTGGCGGCCGGCGTCGCGAGGGTCATCAGGCGACGGTGAAGTAGGAGTTGGGGTCGCCCTGGACGTCTTCGGCGGTGACGCCGACCAGGGTCAGCGTGTCGCCGTTGCCGAGGTCGACGACGGTGTTGCCGTTGACCGTGGTGGCGCGCGCCGCGACGTCCTCGGCCGACGAGACGCCGGTGCCGTTGATGTCGGAGGCGATCTGCAGCATGTCCGAGCCGGCCTCGAAATCGAGGACGAGGTCGTTGCCGCCGCCGCCGTTGAAGATGAAGACGTCGCTGCCGGCGCCGCCGGACAGGATGTCGTTGCCGGCGCCGGCGAAGAGCACGTCGTCGCCCGCGCCGCCCTGCAGGATGTCGTTGCCGATGCCGCCATCGAGGATGTCGGCGCCGTCACCGCCCTGGAGCAGGTCGTCGCCGATGCCGCCCTGGAGGATGTCGTCGCCGGGGCCACCCTGGAGGATGTCGTTGCCCGCGCCGCCGATCAGGACGTCGTCGCCGTCATTGCCGCGCAGGATGTCGTCGCCGAGCCCGCCGGTCAGGACGTCGTGGCCCTCACCGCCGAACAGCGCGTCGTCGCCGTCGTCGCCGGAGACGACGTCGTCGCCGAGGCCGCCGAAGATCGAATCGTTGCCCTCGCCGCCGAACAGCGCGTCATTGCCGCCGTCGCCGTAGAGCAGGTCGTCGCCGTCTTCGCCGAAGAGCGAATCCACCTGGTCGCCGCCCTTGACGATGTCATCGCCGCCACCGGCGAGGATTACGTCGCTGAACCGGCTACCAATCAAAAAGTCATCGAATGCACTGCCTTCGATCGTGGCCATCTGTCACCTCCTGGGGCGATCTGGGAAGCGTCTGCCGGGACCGCGGCGCATGCGCCATTCGCCCGGACTGTTGACGCAATTCCGATGACAAGCGCCAGGCCCGCCATCGCTCGACATGAGTAGACTGAGGCAATATGTGCGGCGCAGCAAGCCTTTTATTGTGATGATATTGCGATGCAAAAAGATTTAGATGTTATGTCTCGCAAGTAAATTACTAGTGTTGCTCGAATACGTTTCAAAAATCGAACTATCGGTCAAAACTATACGATCGAATATTGTTTCGGAATTCGAAGTGAGTCGCCATGCATCGCAAATTCGCGAATGAAATCAATCCTCTCGGAAGGCGCGGTTGAAGCTGTCGGTAAAGGGCTGGAGCAGGTAGTCGACCGCCCGGCGCGAGCCGTTGACGATCAGCACTTCGGCCGCCATGCCGGCATGCAGCGTGATTTTATACTCCGCCAGGTTCTCCGGCGGGATCTCGGCGCGCACCAGGAAATAGGCGACGCCCGTTTTATCGTCGACGAGCTGGTCGGCTGCCACATAATTGACCTTGGCACTGAGCGGCGGCAGCAGCCGGGCGTTGAAGGCGGTGAGCCGGACCCGCGTCTCGGCGCCGAGCCTGACCGAGTCGATGTCGCGCGGGTCGACCTTGGCCTCGACGATCAGCGGCTCCTTCTCCGGCACGATGTCGAGGATCGGCTCGCCCGCCCCGACGACGCTGCCGCCGGTGCGCATCCGGATATTGGCGACGATGCCTTCCTGCGGCGAGGTGACGACGAGCCGGCGCAGCACGTCCTCGGCCTGGACGATGCGCTCGACCACCTCGGAGAGCGCCAGCTGGCTCTCCTGCAATTCCTTGGCGATCTCGCCCTGGCGCTCCAGGCTGATCGACTTGATCTCGAGTTCGGCGCCGGCGACGGCCTGCTCGGCCTTGGCCTTGCGCGCCGCGGTCTCGCCGCCGCGGCCGACGAGCTCGCTCTGCCTGGTCTGGAGGTCGACCAGCTGCGTGCGCTTGGCGTAGCGCTTCTCGTAGAGCTCGGCGACCATCTTCACTTCGTCGTCGATCAGGCTGCGTTGATGCCGCGTCGCGTCGATTTGCGCCTGCAGCGCCTCGGCCTCGGCCTGGTGCTGCTCGATGACGCGCTGCTGGATCCGGGTCTTGCCGTCATAGACCTGCGCCCGCGCCTGGAAGAGCTTGCGCTCGGCCCGGATCACCTCCTCGGCGATCGGCGTTCCCGCCATTTCCAGCGAATCCGGAAAATCGATCTGCCTGGCATCGGCCTGCTCGGCCCGCAGCCGGGCCAGTTTCGCCTCGAAGCCGATGCGCTTGCCGTGGAGCTGCTGCAGCTCGGCCTTGGCGCGGGCATCCTCCAGCCGCAGCAGGGGCTCGCCCTTCCTGACGCGGTCGCCCTCGGTCTTGAGCAGCATCTTCAGGATGCCGCCTTCGAGATGGCTGATCGTCTTGCGCTTGCTGTCGACGATCACCGTGCCGGCGGCGACGGCGGCATTGTCGAGCCGCGCCGTCATCGCCCAGGCGCCGAAGCCGCCAAAGCCGATCGCGATGGCGCTGACGCCGGCAAGCACGAGATTGCGCAGCGAGGGCACGCGCTCCTCCGGTTCCGCAGGCGGATCGAACGGCACCAGCGCGCGGTTGGGCTTCAGGTCGGGGAGCTTGCTCATGCCGTCACCTCGCGCGGCCTCGCCTCGAGCGGCTTGCTCGGTTTATTTGCCGGCTCGATTTCGACAAGCCCGCCGGGCGTGATCATCCCGGCGATGGACGAGCGCGGCCCGAACTGGGCGATGCGGCCCTCGCGCAGGATCATGATCTTGTCGACGATCTGCATCACCGAGGGCCGGTGCGCGATCAGCACGACCATCGCGCCGGTCTCGCGGGCCGCGTTGATGGCGCGGATCAGGCTCTGCTCGCCCTCGGCGTCGAGATTGGCGTTGGGCTCGTCCAGCACCAGCAGGCGCGGCGAGCCGTAGAGCGCCCGCGCCAGGCCGATGCGCTGGCGCTGGCCGCCCGACAGCCTGAAATCGCCATCGGCGACGCTGGTGTCGTAGCCGAGCGGCAAGCGTCCGATCAGCTCGTGCACGCCGGCGGTGCGGGAGGCTTCGAGGATCGAGGCCGGATCGGGCACGCGCATGCGGGCGATGTTCTCGGCGATCGTGCCGTTCAGCAGCGAGACCGATTGCGGCAGGTAGCCGACCATGTCGCCGAAGGAGCCGCGCTCCCACAGGAAGACGTTGTGGCCGTCGAGATAGACGCCGCCGACATTCGGCTTGAGCACGCCGACGAGCAGCCGCGCCAGGGTCGACTTGCCCGCCCCGGACGGCCCGACGATGCCGAGCACCTCGCCGGGCGAGAGCGAGAAGGAGACGCTCTTGATCACGGTCTGCTCGGCGCCTGGCGGCGCGTAGACGACGCGGTCGATCACGAGATCGCCCGTGGTCACCGGTGTCGGGATGGTCTGGCGCTGCGAGGTCCGCGTCAGCAGCAGCTCGCGCACCCGCTTCCAGGCGGCGGCGGCCAGCACCCAGGCGCGCCAGTCGTTGATCATCGAATCGAACGGCGCCAGCAGGCGCCCGAGCAGGATGCTCGCCGCCATCAGCGTGCCGACCGTGACTTCGTTCTTGATGATCAGCGTCGCGCCGGTCGCGTAGATCGCGAGCTGCATCGTCATGCGCGAGGAGCGGGTCAGGGCCGCGATGAATTTGGCCCGGCGCGTGCCGAGGTCGAGCAGCTCGATCATCGCGACCTGCTTGCCGCGCCAGCGCTTGGCCAGCGCCGGCAGCATGCCCATGGCCTCGATCGTCTCGGCATGGCGCAGGCTGGCGCCGACATCGTTGACGCTGTCGACCCCGGCCTCGTTGGCCTCCTTCATCACGCGCCGCGTCAGCACGTCGGCGAGCACGCCGAGCGTCAGCAGGATGATCAGCGAGATCACGCCGACGAGCCCGTAGATCGGGTGGAAGGCGAAGAGCACGGCGAGGAAGATCGGCGACCAGGCCGCCTCCAGCGGCGTCGCGATCGACGAGCTGGCGATGAAGTAGCGGATGTCGTTGAGGTCGCGGATCGCCTGCGTCGCCTGGGCCGAGCCCTGCTCGAGCGAGGTCGAGACCGCCGCCTCCAGCGCCGGCAGGTTGAGCCGGCGCGCGAAGATGCTCGCCATCGCCTGGAAGGTCAGCGAGCGGATGAACTCGATCGCGCCGTACAGGAAGAGCGCGCCGACCGCGATGACCAGCAGCATGGTCAGCGTGTCGAAGCTGCGGCTGACGATGACGCGCTCCTGCACCTGCAGCATGAACAGCGGCACGGTCAGCAGCAGGATGTTGACGCACAGGCTCAGGAAGCCCGCATAGGCGAGCCCGCCGGCAAAGGAACGTTGAAGCTCGCGGACCAAGCCGTCGGGCGCCGAGGGTGCCGCCTTCATTCCGATCTCCGCTTTGATGGTCGTCAGGAGCGGGCCACGGTTGTAGACAGGCGGCCGGCACGTAAGGTTGCATCTGAGGATGCCATCTTCTTACTAACGTGTCACGTAGGCTGTGTCGTTAATATGACAGATAAAGAATCGAATATCGCTGAATAGTATCGGAAGCCATGGATTGATTAGTGAATATTTCGAATTTCGAAACAGATTATATCTATCTCAAAATTGCTACAATCTTAGTTTTTGGATATCGGGGGTGGCATGTGCTTTGCGTGTAGGCTATTCGACTCACGGGGGTGGGTTGGGGTCAAAAAGGGGACATTGGGGAAAAATTGCTCATTTCGAAACCAGGCGGAGTAGAGAATGCATTCGAAACCGCACTACGGCGACCAATTCCTAGGCACGGTGCTCGATCGCGAGCAGAGAAACGGACGGCGAGCTGATTCGGACAACGGAGTTCCACGCATAGTGATGTCCCAGCTCGAACTGGCGCGGATGATCGAACGGGTCAGCCGGCGCTTCCTCGATTACCTCAGGCTCGAGTTGACGCGGCTGGGCGTCGACGACATCTCACCCTCGCAAGTGATGGTGCTGTTAACGATCGGCACCGGAGAGATCTCGGTCCGGGACCTGCTCGACCGCGGCTACTACCTCGGCTCGAACGCGTCCTATAACCTCAAGCAGCTGGTCGAGAACGGCTATCTCGATCGCGGCGCCTCGGCCCGCGACCGCAGGCTGGCGCGCATCTCGCTCTCGCCGAAAGGGCAGTTGCTCTGCGAGCGGCTCAGGATGCTCGACGAGACCAACCAGTTCGGGCTGAGCCAGGATATCGATATCGAGCCCGATCTGCAGACGACCTACGATACGCTGCGCCGCCTCGAGCAATGGTGCAGCGATGCGTTGCGGTATGGAGGGGTCCTGGTCGCGTCATGCACGTCCTATTCGTTCATCGCTCCGGATCTGGTCAATTTTCTCACCTGATCGACCGCCTCCTCGCTGAGGGGGCGGAGGTCACGCTGGTGACGGAGCGGGCGGAGCACAGCCGCCCCGGTCTCCGGCAGATCGCCTATGCGTTGGACGCGGGCTTGGCGGCCAGCCCGAGCCTCGCCGCGACGGAGTATCACGTCAGGACGGGCGAGGCGGTGGCCGCGGTGCTGAGACGGCTGCGTCGTGAGGATAGGCCGGACCTGATCATCGGCCATACCGGCTGGGGCGGCCTGCTCTTCGTCAAGGACGTCCTGCCCGGGACGCCGCTGCTGGGCTATTGCGAGTATTATTACAACGCCGACGATTCGGATTTCGATTTCGACCCGGCCTTCGGCATCTCCGAGGCGCAGCGGATGCGGCTGCGCATGCGCAACGCCGCGCAACTCGTGACGTTGCAGGCGGTCGATGCCGCCTATACGCCGACGCGCTGGCAGCACCGGCAGTACCCGGCCGCTATCCGCGACCGCATCGCGATCTGCCATGACGGCATCGACACGCGCCTGTGCCGCCCCGACCCGGACGCGAGCTTCACCTTGCCCGACGGCCGCGAGCTGAGGCGGGGCGACGAGGTCGTCACCTTCGTCGCCCGCGATCTCGACCCCTATCGTGGTTATCCCCAGTTCATGCGCGCGGCAGCGCTGGTCGCTCAGGCCCGGCCGGGCGTGCTCTTCGTCGTGGTCGGCGGTGATGGCGTCGGCTATGGCCGGCCCCGATCCGATGGCCGGCTCTGGCGCGAGGTTATGCTCGCCGAGACCGGCCTGGGCGAGCGCATGGTCCATATCCCCTGGCTGGCGCGCGAGGACCTGATCCGCCTGTTCCAGGTCTCGGCGGCGCATGTCTACCTGACCGTGCCCTTCGTGCTGTCCTGGTCGCTGCTGGAGGCGATGGCCTGCGGCTGCCTGATCGTCGGCTCGCGCACCGGCCCGGTGCAGGAGGTCGTCAGCGATCGCCGCAACGGCCTGCTCGCGCCGTTCTTCGACCGCTCGGCGCTCGCGGGCACGATCGCCGCCGCGCTGGAGCGACAGGTGGAATACGAGCCGCTGCGCCAGGCCGCGCGCGCCGCCGTGCTGGGGAGGTTCGATCTGGAGGCTTGCCTCGACCGGCAAATGGGGCTGGTCGAGCGTCTGGTGGCGCAGAACGATTCCGCTCTCGCGCAGATGGACGGGCTAGCGGCCGGCTAGCGCCGCCTACTGGATCATATGCTCCCCGGCGCGCCGGAAGGTCATCGCCTCCGTGATCAATTGGCCGCGCCGGACCGGGCGGAAGCCGGTCTCCTGCCAGCCATCGGCAGCCATCAGGCGAGCAACCATGCCATGCACGCATTGAAGATGGGCCTCGCGATCACTGGAAAGCCAAGGACCCCACCATTCTTCGATCAGATTGATCAAGGGCTCGAGCGGCGGGTGACCGCATTCTGCTGCGTATTGCAGCGCAGCATGACCTGCGGGCGACGACATCACTTCCCAGATCTGGAGTTGCTCGGTGCCAGTCAACATGGCCGATGGACTCTCCGTCTATATAGCTGTGCCTGTGCCGCATCTGCCTCAGTTGAGAAATACTGACTATAGCAGATGACCGTTGTAGAACGCAAAACTATACGCTCAGACTTTTGGGTCAGATGCGGGTGGCGGTGCGCTTTAGAGCATCGCCGGACGGCGGGGGCGCCGGCCCATGAGAAGACGATGTGAAAAGACGGAGCATCCGAGCGATTGAACGATCCAATCGGCTCGCGCATTGCTTCGGGCTGTGGCTTTTGAGGAAAGCGCGACACTGCGGCCCGCGCCTTGGGCGGAACAGGCTCGGCGGGCCGGGCGCACGATGAAACGAAGCTCCGCAATTCTTGCACGATCCTCCTGACATTCTGTCAGATGCCTTCGTCCTTGCCGGCCGGGCATCTATAATAGAACAACCGTAGATGGTGCGAGGCTGACGCCGGCTACGGAAACGGCTCCATCCGGGGATACGCGACATGACCGAGCAGAACGCGCTCGCCGACCTGATTGCCCGATACGCCACGAGCGATGGCACCCATGCGACGGCGATCCCGCGCCTGTCGCTGATCCGGATGTCGACGCCGACCGAGCCGATCCATGCCCTGCACGAGCCGGCGCTCTGCATCGTCGTCCAGGGCCGCAAGCAGGTGATGCTGGGCGACCGAATCTACCGCTACGGCCCCGAGCAATATCTCGTCGTCTCCGTCGACGTGCCGATCGTCGGGCAAGTGACCGAGGCCAGCCCGGGCGAGCCCTATCTCTGCTTCCGGCTCGATCTCGACCCGGGCGTGCTCGGCGCGTTGATCATGGAAGCCGGGCTCGATTCAGGCGCCAGCGACAATCCCGGCGCGGGCCTGTGCCTCGACCCGGTGACACCCGAGCTGCTCTCCGCCGCCAGCCGGCTCGTCACGCTGCTGGCGGCGCCGCGCGATGCGCCGATCCTCGCCCCGCTCGCGGAGCGCGAGATCCTCTATCGCCTGCTCACCGGCAGCCAGGCGCCGCGCCTGCGCGAGATCGCCCATGCCGAGAGCAAGCTGCAGCAGGTCAACCGCGCCATCGGCTGGATCAAGCGCAACTACGACAAGCCGTTCCGCATCGACAACGTCGCGCAGGAGGCGCGCATGAGCGCGTCCGCCCTGCACCAGCACTTCAAGGCGGTGACGGCGATGAGTCCGCTGCAATACCAGAAGCAGCTGCGCCTGCAGGAGGCGCGCCGGCTCATCCTCGGCCAGGCCATGGATGCCGCCACCGCCGGCCATAATGTCGGCTATGACAGCCCCTCGCAGTTCAGCCGCGAGTACAGCCGCCTCTTCGGCGCCCCGCCGATCCGCGACATCGCGCGGATGCGGGCGGCGCCGGAAAGCGCCGCGCTGATTTGAGGTCCGGGCGCCTGCTCACCAATAGGTCGTGAGGGCGTCGATATCCGGCCGCTTGCGGTCGGGCGGAATTTCCTTCGCCGTGCCGATATGGATGACGCCAGCCACCTTCTCGCTGCCGGACAGGCCGAACAGCGCCGCGACGCCCGGGCTATAGGCGGCCCAGCCGGTCAGCCAGGTCGTGCCATAGCCCGAGGCCTGGGCGGCGATGACGAGGTTCATGCAGGCGGCTCCGGTCGAAAGCTCCTGCTCCCAGACCAGGACGCGGGCCAGCGCGTCGCTGCGGCTGACGACGAGGACGATCACAGGCGCATAGGTCAGCGCCCGGCCCATGATCGCGGTGAATTTTTCGCGCCGCTCCGGGTCCATCGCCGCGTTCTCTGCGGCATAGAGCTTCGACACGCCCTCGCTCGCCCGCTGCCGGGCGTCGCCCGCCAACACGATGAAGCGCCAGGGCTCGATGCCGCCATGGTCGGGCACGCGCGCCGCGATGGTCAGGATACGGCGCAGCTCGCTTTCGCTCGGCCCAGGCTCACTGAGCGCGGTCATGCCGGTCGAGCGGCGCCTCTCCAGGAACGAGAGCAGCGCCTCGCCATCATGGGAGAGGGCTTCGGTCGCGGCGGCGGCGTGGTTGTTGCTCATGCTCATCCTATTCACGCCCAAGCCCGGCCGGCGGCCCTGACCAGCCGCAAATCGGTGACTGGCACTGGCCGCGCCGCACTGTCCAGCGCGGCCCGCAGCGTCTCGATATCGGCCTCGGCGCTCGGGCGCCAGCCGCAGGGGCAATCGCCGTCGAGCCGGTGCGCCTCGACGACCTCCTGGTAGATCGCGCCGACCGCCTCCGCGGTCAGCTCCATCACCGCGAGCGGCGAGAGCTGCGAATTGTGCAGCGCGTTGCAGAAGGCACTCATCAGCGCCTGCCTGAGTTCGGCGCGCAAGGCTTCGGTCTCGCGGGCGGGATCATGCGGCACGGTGCCCGCCCTCCACGCTTGCGCCGCGCGGACGCTCCGGCCGCTGCTCCAGCGCGACCGTCAGCAGGTCGACCAGCCGTTGCAACGTCTCGGTCAGGACGGAATAGGCGACGGCGTTGGCATTGGCCGGCCCCTTGGCGAAGGCGAGCGCGCGTTTGAATTCGAGCTGCGTCGCCCCGGTCCTGAGCACCTCCCGCACGATGAGCTCGTTGACCGGCCCAAGCGCCGCGGTGACGTCACGGCCCGAGATCTCGCCCATATCGAATCCCCGCGTTGAATCGACTTCTTGCAGTAGGGAGAGGGATACGCTCGCAGGAATACCCGCGCAAGATATTGTTTTTATTGGAAAAATAGAACAATTCGAAACTGGATCCACGGCTAAGAGGCCAGCTCATATGGCTTGCTGTGACGCCATTCCCGCGCATTGGGACGTTTCCCATCGTGTGTGATTAGATATCCCGCAGTCCTAGCGACAACGGCCTTTGTCGCATCCAGTCAGGAACCGGAGAGATGGCAGCCACCAAGACCGCCAAGATCCAACTCGAGAACGTGAACCATCCGGGAAAGACACAATCCGGCGATCCGGTGAAGTACGAGGCGATGAAGAGCGCCTTCCTGAGCGTGCTGCCGCAGGCGGCGCCGGGGCTGACCGTCGCCGAGCTCCGGGAGCGCATTCTGCCTCACCTTCCCGAGGAGCTCTTCCCCGGCGGGGCCACGGCCGGCTGGTGGGTCAAGGCCGTCCAGCTCGATCTCGAGGCGAAGGGCATCGTCGCCCGCGAGAAGACCACGCCGCTCCGGCTGCACAAGGCCTGACTTCTTGAGAATCTGGCTCATAAATCCCTGAGCCCTCATCCTGAGGAGCGCGGAGCGCGTCTCGAAGGATGCTCCAGGAGGTTCGGAAGCCCACTGGTTCACCCTTCGAGACGCCGCTGAAGCGGCTCCTCAGGGTGAGGGCTCGAATATCCAGTCGGACACTGAGTCCGCGCGCCCTGCATTCTGCATTCAGCCCCGGTTCATCCAGCCTGCGCTAGGCGCGAGACCGGGGATATCCGCGGCACGGAAAAATCCGGCTGCGGACATGCGTGTGTTCGAGTTCGGGGGAAATCCGCCTGTGCTGAAGCCGGCCGCTGCGCCCGGTCAAGGTCCGACTCCGCCGAGCGACCGGCAGGTGGCGCGGCGCTTCGCCGTCCTCACCAGCGGCTTCTGGCGCGGCGCGACGGCGCGGACAGCCTGTTTCTGGACGCTCTCGCTCGCGGCCTCGGTCATCGTCACGGTCTTCGTCAACGTCACCGTCAACCGCTGGAACGGCTGGTTCTTCGATGCGCTGGAGAAGAAGGACGCGCAGAGCGCGTTGACCGCGATGGCGGTCTTCCCGGTCCTGGCCGTCATCGTTGCCGGCGTCGGCGTCGGCATCCTGGTGACGCGCGAGACGCTTCAGGTGCATTGGCGGCAATGGGTCACGGCCAAGCTGGCCGATGGCTGGGTCGGCGAGCGCCGCTTCTACCGCCTCTCGCTCTCGGGCTACGAGCCCGCCAATCCCGAATACCGCATCGCCGACGACGTGCGCTGGGCGACCGAGCCGCTGGTCGATTTCGCCATCGGCCTGCTCTCCGCGCTGATCACCATCATCATGTTCATCGAGATCCTCTGGGAGATCGGCGGCGGGCTGACGGTTCCGGTGGGCGATGGCGTCATCATCATCCCCGCCTATCTCGTGCTGGCAGCGATCGTCTACGCGGTCGTGGTTTCGGCCCTGATCACCTTCGTCGGCCGCCGGCTGCCGGGCCTCGCCGCTGCGCGCAACGAGGGCGAGGCGCGGCTGCGCTTCTCGCTGATGCGCATTCGCGACCATGGCGAGGCCATTGCGCTGGCCCGCGCCGAGGCCGGCGAGCGCCGAGCCGTGGCGCGCACCTATGACAGCCTGGCCCAGCGTTGGCTCGCGATGATCCGCCAGCGTGGCCGCCTGACCTGGATCACCAATGGCAGCAGCGCGCTGGTGCCGGTCGTGCCGCTGCTGCTGGCGGCGCCGAAGTACCTTTCCGGCGAAATGTCGCTCGGCGGCGTCGTGCAGGTCGCGGCGGCTTTTGTGGCCGTGCAGAACGCCTTCAACTGGGTGCTCGACAATTTCATGCGCATCGCCGAGTGGCTCGCGGCGGCGCGGCGCGTCAACGAGTTGGCCGACGCGCTGGAGCGGCTCGGCGCCGGCCAGTCGGATGACCGCCTTGCCGTGCTGCCGAGCCCGGACGGTTGCTTGCGCCTCGCCGAGGTGACGCTGACCGACCGCGACGGCCGCAACCTCGTCGCCGATCTCGACATGGTCGCCCCTCCGGGCGCGACCTTGCATGTCTCAGGTGAACTCGGCCTCGGCAAGGCGGCGCTGATCCAGGCCGTGGCCGGGCTCTGGCCCTGGGGCAGGGGCGAGATCGCACTGCCCGCTGCCTCACAGGTCACGATCGTGCCTCATACGCTGCACCTGACCGAGGGCAGCTTGCGCGCGGTGCTCGACACGGCCCAACCGCTGCCGACCGAACGCCTCACCGACGCGCTGCGCCGCTACGGCCTCTCCAGCCTGGCCCAGCGCCTCGACGAGCACAACGACTGGGACAAGGCGCTCGCGACCGGCGACAGGCAGCGCCTGGCGCTTGCCCGCGCCGAGCTGGAGGCGCCGGACGTGCTCCTGCTCGACGAGGCGACGAGCGCGCTCGAGGTCGATGCCGCGCTCGACCTGATCGCCGAACTGCGCGCCGCCCGCCCCGACGCGATCATGCTGCTGATGGGCCAGAGCGCCGGCTTCACTGAGGCGGCCAGCCACCGCCTCGTGATGAAGCGCGCCGGCGGCGTCGCCCGCATGGCCGGGCATGACACGGAACCAAAGACCCATAGCCCTCATCTTGAGGAGCGGGCCTCGGCCCGCGTCTCGAAGGATGCTCCAGAGGACACTGGATCATCCTTCGAGACGCCGCTTTGCGGCTCCTCGGGATGAGGGTTGAGTTTCTCTTCGACCTTCTGTCCAACCCCTCACGGAGCTGATTCATGCTGAACATCTGGGATGCCTATTGGGGCCTTGAAGTCGAGCAATGCCCCTGCGACGTGCATTTCGTCGAATGGCTGGAGCAGCAGGGCCTCACCGGCAAGCGCATCTACCATTTCGGCACGGGCGGGCACCATTATGTCGGCATCCGCTGCGCCGAGCCCAAGCTGAACAACACCGTGCTTGGCATCACCGCCTCGCCGAAGGAGTATGAGTCCTTCATCGAGCTCGCGACCGAGAAGCCCACCCTCACCAAGACCTACTCGGCCTATTTCGGCGACATCTACACCAGCAACGCGAAGCTGCTGCCGCGCTTCGACATCGTCACCCTCTTCCATTCCGGAGAGTTCCGCAGCGAGAAGAACGACGCCTATGGCGCGCTGACCGACCTTGAGGTGATGCAGCTCTTCACCGATCAGACCGACGCGGGCGGCCACATCCTGTTCTACACCGGCTCCTACGCCTATGACGTGCCCGAGCGGCTGATCGCGGACTGGACGAAGTCGCACCCGGTCGAGGAGGTCGAGGGCTTCAAGACGCTGCGGATATTCCGCAAGGTAAAATGACCAGCACTTCGATTAACTGCAACCTGGGGCGGAAACCGGCTTGAATTCCCGGGCGGATGATGCAGCTTTCCCTGATGAGCGAGCTGTCCCGCGTGATCTATGCCCAGGAGCCCAATCTGGGCGTCTTCGAGTTCCGGCGCATCCTGGTCGATTCCGGCCTGGGTGGGATCCGGCCGATCGGCGATGAGCCGCGGCTGGAGAAGATGCTGTCCTCTGCCAACCTGCTCATGACCGCCCGGCTGGACCAGCCGGGCCGGCCGCTGGTCGGCGTCGCCCGCTGCGTCACCGATTTCGCCTGGTGCTGCTATCTCTCCGAGCTCGCGGTCTCGCCGGCGGCGCAGGGGCTGGGCATCGGCAAGGGCCTGCTCGAGGAGGTGCGCTGGCAGGTCGGGCCGAGCGTCAGCCTGATCCTCGCCTCGGTGCCGGAGGCCGTCGGCTTCTACGAGAAGGTCGGCATGGCGCGGGTGGACGACGCGTTCTGGTTCAAGCGCGAGTTCTGACGACGGATTTGTGGCGGCGTTGTCCTGCGCCGGCCTCATGGCGCGCATTCGCCGCGCTATCCCGGCTTGTGCATCGAGCCTGAGGCGCTATCTGTCGGGGCCGGGGCGCTTCGCCCTCCCGCCTGCAATCGGCGCCGTCTCGACAGGCCGGCCCCGCAACCGACCATGAGTCCGCATGTCGTTCGGCCCGCATGAGCCAGGAATGCCCCTGCGCAAGCGCAGCCGCTGGTGGTGGCTCGGCCCGCTGGCGAGCCTCATCATCTTCAGCGCCTCGCTGGTGGTGCTCTGGTACATCGTCCGCGAGATGAACCCGTCGGCGATCGCCGACACCTTCTCCAAGACGAGCTGGCGCCAGATCGGGCTGGCGCTCGGCTTCACCGCGCTGAGCTACCTGCTGCTCACCGGCTATGACGCGCTGGCGCTGAAGCGGCTCGGCCTCTCCATTCCCTACCGCACCACGGCGCTCGCCTCGTTCACCAGCTATTCCGTCTCCTTCACGCTCGGCTTCCCGCTCGTGACCGGCGGCACGGTGCGCTACTGGATCTATTCCGCCAAGGGCGTGCGCGCCTCGGAGGTCGCGAGCCTGACCGTGATCGCCGGCCTGACCTTCTGGCTCGGCCTGGGCGCGATCCTCTGCGCCTGCCTGTTCTACGCCACCGATTCCGTCGCGATGCTGGCGCGGACCTCGCCGCTGGTGGTGCAGGGCGTCGGCGCGGCGGTGGCGCTCGGCACGCTCGGCTACCTCGTCTGGGTCGCCACCGACGAGCGCACCTTGCGCGTCAGCGGCTGGAACCTGCCCTTGCCCGGGCTCGGCATCACGCTCGCCCAGATGGCGCTCGGCGCCTGCGAGGTCTGCGCCGCCGCCGCCGTGCTCTTCGTGCTGCTGCCGGGCGGGCACAACCTCGATTATCCCGCCTTCCTGGCGGCCTATATCTTCGCCTGCCTCATCGGCATCGCCAGCCACGCGCCGGGCGGGGCAGGGGTGTTCGAGGCGACGATGCTGCTGGCGCTGAACCGCCTGCCCTACGAGCAGGTCGTCGGCGCGCTCGTGCTCTTCCGCATCATCTACTACCTCGTGCCCTTCGTCTTCGCGCTCGCCCTGCTGGCCCTGAGCGAGATGATCAAGCGGATCAAGCGGCACGACATCTGAGGCCGCTCACGCCTCCCCGCCGTCGTCGAGGTAGTCCTTCGCGCTGAGCACGATCTCCGCGTCGGTCTCGCCGATCGCCGCCTCGTCCTTGTCCTCGTAGGGGATGGTGTGGAGCACGTGGCGGATGGCGTTGAGCCGGGTGCGTAGCTTGTCGTTGGCGCGGATCACGGTCCAGGGCGCCCCATCGGACGAGGTCCGCGCCAGCATCTGCTCGAAGGCCTGCGAATAGGCGTCGAAGCGCGGGATCGCCTCGAAATCGATCGGCGACAGCTTCCAGCGCTTGAGCGGGTCGTGCCAGCGCGCATGCAGCCGGCTCATCTGCATCTCCCGCCCGATCGTCAGGAAGAGCTTGATCAGCCGGACGCCGTCGCGCGCCAGCATGCCCTCGAAGGCCGGCGCCTCGCGCAGGAAGATGTCTGTCTGCGCCTGCGTGCAGAACTCCATGGCGCGCTCGACCCCGGCCCGGTTGTACCAGGAGCGGTCGAAGAACACGATCTCGCCGGCCGACGGCATCTCCGCGGCGTAGCGCTGGAAATACCATTGCCCCTTCTCGATGTCGGAGGGCTTGGGCAGCGCCACGACGCGCGCCTGGCGCGGGTTGAGGTGCTGGGTGAAGCGGGTGATCGCGCCGCCCTTGCCCGCGCCGTCGCGTCCCTCGAACACGATGACGATGCGCTCGCCCTTGTCGCGGGCCCAGCTCAGCAGCTTGAGCAGCTCGATCTGCAGCGGCTCCAGCTCACGGTTGTAGCGCTTGCGCTTCATCCGCTTGTCATAGGGGTAGTCGCCGCTGCGGAAGGCCGCGCTCTCGATCGCGGTCGGCAGCTCCTCCGCCTCGATGTTGAAGCTCAGGCGCGGCGTGGCCTTGCGGCGCGCGACGGGGACGATGGCCACGGCCTTGGCCTGGCGCTTCACCTTGGCTTTCGGTCCCGACCGGGCCGCCCGCTTCGCCTTGAGTCCCGACGCCGCTTTCGCCATCGCATACTCCTTTGCTGGCTCGCCAAGCTAGACCGGCAGCTTGAGCAGGGAAATGCCCGCGCCGCACTTATCCTTAGGCGGCACGATTGGCAGAGCGCCCGGCGCACCCTATAGGGCACAGGCATAACCCAGCGGGAGGGCATGGACCGCATGTTCGATGTCGTCGATCCTCAGGCTCCGGTCACGGCCGCTTTGGTCGAGGCGCTCGGCTCCGCCGTGGTGCTGCTCGACGCGCAGGGCGTCGCCCAGGCGCTGAGCCCGGCCATGCTGGCGCTGATTCCCGCGCTGGAGAAGGGCCAGCCGCTGACGCTGGTGCTGCGCGACCCCGACCTGATCGACGCGATCGAGGAGGTCTCGCGCCATGGCGGCCGCAAGATCGTCGAGCTGATCGAGCGCGTGCCGGTCGAGCGCACCTTCCGCATCCACATCGCCGCCCTCAAGGGCGGCGGCTGGCGCCGCGCGGTGATGCTGACCTTCGAGGATCTCAGCGAATTGCGCGTCACCGAGCGCATGCGCGTCGATTTCGTCGCCAATGCCAGCCACGAATTGCGCACGCCGCTCGCCTCGCTGCTCGGCTTCGTCGAGACCTTGCAGGGCCCGGCCCGCAACGACACCGGCGCGCGCGACCGCTTCCTCTCGATCATGCGCGAGCAGGGCCTGCGCATGGCGCGCCTGGTCGATGACCTGCTCTCGCTCTCGCGCATCGAGCTGCGCGCCCACCTGGCGCCGGAGACCCCGGTCGACCTTGCCGGCATCTCGCGCGAGATCGTCGATTCCCTCACCCTGATGGCGCGCGAGCGCAACGTGAACCTGCGCCTGGAGATGCCGGCCGAGCCGGTCAAGGTCGCCGGCGACCGCGACGAGCTGCTGCGCCTGATGGAGAACCTCGTCGAGAACGCCATCAAGTACGGCCGCGAGCACGGCGAGGTCTTCATCGAGGTCGCCGACGGCCCGGCCGAGGCCAGCGTCAGCGTCCGCGACGACGGGCCGGGCATCGCGCCCGAGCACCTGCCGCGCCTGACCGAGCGCTTCTACCGGGTCGACACTGCCGCAAGCCGCGAGGCCGGCGGCACCGGGCTCGGTCTCGCCATTGTGAAGCACATCGTGCTGCGTCACCGCGGCCGCCTCACCATCGAGAGCGCACTCGGCCAGGGCGCCACCTTCAAGGCGATTTTGCCGCGGCTGAGCCCGCAAAGCCGCTCGACATCGGCCTGAGATGGTTACCGAAAGTCATGGCGGCAGGTTGTCACATGACGGATATAAGACGGCTAAGATGACGGCGTGTCATGTGAGTGTCACAGAGAGGGTGTTTGAGCAGGGCCGCTAAACCTGTGACCCACAGAGGGCTCCTCCCAATGCGCAAAATTCTCATTCTCGCGGCTGCGACGGTCGGCCTTGCCGGCGTTGCCCAGGCCGCCGACATCACCGGCGCTGGCGCCACCTTCCCCTTCCCGATCTATTCGAAGTGGGCTGAAGCCTACAAGAAAGAGACCAATGTCGGGCTGAACTATCAGTCGATCGGCTCGGGCGGCGGCATCCGTCAGATCAAGGCCAAGACCGTCGCCTTCGGCGCGACCGACGCCCCGCTCCCGGGCGACGACCTGAAGAAGGACGGCCTGATCCAGTTCCCGACCGTCATGGGCGGCGTCGTCCCCGCGATCAACGTCGCTGGCGTCGAAGCCGGCAAGCTCAAGCTCTCGGGCGATCTGATCGCGCAGATCTACCTGGGCGACATCAAGAAGTGGAACGACCCGAAGATCGTTGCGCTGAACGCCGGCGTCACCCTGCCGGACGCCAACATCAACCCGGTCTATCGTTCGGACGGCTCGGGCACGACCTACGTGTTCACCGACTATCTCTCGCGCGTCTCGCCTGACTGGAAGACCAAGATCGGCACCAACCAGTCGGTCCAGTGGCCGGTCGGCATCGGCGGCAAGGGCAACGAGGGCGTCTCGGCTTCGGTCAAGCAGGTCGCCAACTCGATCGGCTATGTCGAGTACGCCTACGCCAAGCAGAACAAGCTCGCCTACGCGCTGGTCAAGAACGCCGACGGCAACTTCCCGGCTCCGGACGACAAGGCCTTCCAGGCCGCTGCCGCCAACGCCGACTGGAATGCGGCTCCCGGCTTCGGCATCTCGCTGAACAACCAGAAGGGCGCCAACGCCTGGCCGATCACCTCGGCCACCTTCCTGCTCGTGCACGCCAAGCCCGAGAAGCCGGAAGAGGTCCAGGCCGCCCTGAAGTTCGTCGACTGGGCCTACAAGAGCGGCGACCAGCTCGCCCTCGACCTCGACTACGTGCCGCTCCCGGCCAACGTCAAGGATCAGGTCCGCAACGCCTGGAAGGGCGTTACCGACAACTCCGGCAAGCCGATCTTCTGATCGCTTGCCCTCCGAGACATCGAGCGGGGGCCTCCATGGCCCCCGCTTTGTGACACCAGATTAAGATTTCCCGCTTTCGCCTTCATTCCTGCGACCCCGGAGTACCACGGATGGCTGCCGTGACAGATCAGATGGCCGCGCCTGGCGTGCCTGCCATTCGCAAGACGCCGAAGGGCACCTTCGACGTCATCTTCCGCAATGCCAGCTTCCTGGCCGCGCTGTTCGTGCTGGTGCTGCTCGCGGGCATCATGCTCTCGATGGTCATCGGCGGCTGGCCCGCCTTCCGCGAATTCGGCTTCGGCTTCATCACCTCCAGCGTCTGGGATACGCAGCGCGAGCAGTATGGCGCCTGGCCGGCGATTGTCGGCACCTTGTCGACCGCGCTGATCGCGCTCCTCATCGGCGTGCCGCTCTCGCTCGGCATCGCCGTCTACCTCACCCAGCTCGCGCCGCCCTGGTTCAAGCAGCCGGTCTCGACCGCGGTCGAGCTGCTCGCCGCCGTGCCCTCGATCATCTACGGCATGTGGGGCCTGTTCGTCTTCGTCCCGCTCTTTGCGGCCTATGTGCAGATCCCGCTCTCGAACATCGTCGAGGGCATCCCGGTCGTCGGCACGGTGCTGTACTCGCGCTCGCCGTCTGGCCTGGGCATCCTCACCGCCGGCATCATCCTGGCGTTCATGATCATCCCGTTCATCGCCTCGATCACCCGCGACATGCTCGACCAGATCCCGTCGGTGCTGCGCGAGAGCGCCTACGGCATCGGCGCCACGACCTGGGAGGTCGTGCGCCACGTGCTGGTGCCGCAGGCCGGCGTCTCGATCATCGGCGCGATCATGCTGGGCCTCGGCCGCGCGCTCGGCGAGACCATGGCCGTCACCTTCGTCGTCGGCAACGCCAACCGGCTCTCGGCCTCGATCATGGATCCGGGCTCGACCATCGCCTCGCGCATCGCCAACGAGTTCAACGAGGCCATGGGCCTGCAGCTCAACTCGCTGATCGCGCTGGGCTGCATCCTGTTCTTCGTCACTTTCGTCGTCCTGGTCATCGCGCGCGTCCTCGTCGCCCGCGTCAAGTCGTTCTGAGCGGAGCCGGATCATGAGCCTCACGACTCCGTCCACCGTCCGCGAGCTGCCGGTCGCTCCCTGGGGCCGCGTCCGCCAGTCGCGCCGCACGGCCGATCGCGTGATGAAGGTCACCGCCGCCGGCTTCACCTTCCTCGCCATCTTCGTGCTGTTCTGGATTTTGGGCATGCTGATCGTGAAGGGCATCGGCGGGCTTTCCGTCGCCACCTTCACGCAGATCACGCCCGGCCCCGGCAGCGAGGGCGGCGGCCTCGCCAACGCCATCGTCGGCTCGGTCGTGCTGACCTTCCTCGGCATCGTCGTGGCGACGCCGATCGGCGTGCTCGCCGGCACTTACCTGGCGGAATATGGCCGTGGCTCGAAGCTCGCCGACCTGATCCGCTTCATCAACGACATCCTGCTCTCGGCCCCGTCGATCCTGATCGGCCTGTTCGTCTACGTCGTCATGGTCGAGCCCTTCCGCGGCTATTCCGGCTGGGCCGGTGGCGTCGCGCTCGGCATCATCGCGATCCCGGTCATCGTGCGCACCACCGAGGATATGCTCAGGCTGGTGCCGGCGCCGCTGCGCGAGGCCGGCTCGGCGCTCGGCGCGCCGCCGTCGGTCGTCATCACCAGCATCACTTGGCGCGCCGCCCAGTCGGGCATGGTCACCGGCATCCTGCTGGCGCTGGCCCGCATCGCCGGCGAGACCGCGCCGCTGATCTTCACCGCGCTCAACAACAACTCCTGGTTCGCGCTCAACCTCTCGGGTGGCGTCGCCAACCTGCCGGTGACGATCTACCAGTTCGCCTCCGCCCCTTACGAGAACTGGCAGCAGCTCGCCTGGGCCGGTTCGCTGATCATCACCGTCTCGATTCTGCTATTGTCCATTGTCGCCCGCCGCATCGTGCGTGGCAGCAAGTGAACGCCCCCTAAACCCTCGTCGCGTTCGATCTGAAGGAACATGTCGATGCTTTCGACGCTGGAACTGAGCCCCCAATCGCTTGATACCGATGCCCCGATCCGCATCGCGGTCAAAAACCTCGATTTCTACTACGGTGAGCACCGGGCGCTGAAGAGCATCAACCTCGACTTCCGTGACCGCCACGTCACGGCGCTGATCGGCCCGTCGGGCTGCGGCAAGTCGACCCTGCTGCGCATCTTCAACCGGATCTACTCGCTCTACCCCGAGCAGAAGGCCACCGGCGAGATCCTGCTCGACGGCCGCAACGTCATCTCCAACGACGTCGACGTCAACGAGCTGCGCTCGCGCATCGGCATGGTCTTCCAGAAGCCGACGCCCTTCCCGATGTCGATCTACGACAACGTCGCCTTCGGCATCCGCCTCTACGAGAAGCCGCCGAAGTCGGAGCTCGACGACCGCGTCGAGGGTGCCCTGCGCCGCTCCGCGCTCTGGGACGAGGTCAAGGACAAGCTCAAGAGCTCCGGCATGGGCCTCTCCGGCGGCCAGCAGCAGCGCCTCTGCATTGCCCGCACCATTGCCCAGAAGCCTGAGGTGATCCTGTTCGACGAGCCGACCTCGGCGCTCGACCCGATCTCGACCGGCAAGATCGAGGATCTGCTCGAGCAGCTGAAGAGCGACTTCACCATCGTCATCGTCACCCACAACATGCAGCAGGCGGCCCGCATCTCGCAGTACACCGCCTTCATGTATCTCGGCGAGGTGATCGAGTTCGACGCCACCAACAACATCTTCATGAACCCGAGCAAGAAGCAGACGCAGGACTACGTCACCGGCCGCTTCGGCTGATCCACGACGAAACCCGTTTGCTGACAAAGGATATGCCGAGATGACCGAACATATCGTCCGCTCCTACGACGCCGATCTCGAAGGGATCCGCCGCAGCCTTGCCGAGATGGGTGGTATGTCCGAGCGCATGCTCGGCGATTCCACCGTCGCCCTGGTGCGCCGCGACACCACGCTCGCCCAGAAGGTGATCAGCGCCGACCAGCGCCTCGACAACCTCCAGCGCGACGTTGAAGAGAAGGCGGTGCTGACCATCGCGCGGCGCCAGCCACTCGCCAACGACCTGCGCGAGCTGATCTCGGCGATCCGCATCGCCGCCGATATCGAGCGCGTCGGCGACCTCGCCAAGAACATCGCCAAGCGCGCCGTCGCGATCTCCGGCCAGTTCCAGCCGCCGCACCGCGCCGTGGTCGGCCTCGAGCATATCAGCCGCCTGGTCCAGGCCCAGCTCAAGGACGTGCTCGACGCCTATGCCGCCGGCAACGAGCAGAAGGCGATGGACGTCTGGCGCCGCGACGACGAGATCGACGCGCTCTACACCTCGCTCTTCCGCGAGCTGCTGACCTATATGATGGAAGATCCGCGCAACATCACCTTCTGCACGCATCTCCTGTTCTGCGCCAAGAATGTCGAGCGCATCGGCGACCACACCACCAACATCGCCGAGACGATCCACTATCTCGTCACCGGCGAGACGCTGGATTCGCGCCCGAAGGTCGATACGACCAATATCCTGGTCGATGTCGCGCCCGGAAAGTGACGTTAAGTCAGAACCCTGGAGCGGTGCCGGTCCCCGGCATCGCTCTAGCTTGTTGGATCGCTGAGACATGCCCGCACGCATCCTGATCGTGGAGGACGAGGAGCCGCTCACCCTGCTCCTGCGCTACAATCTCGAGGCCGAGGGCTTCGAGGTCGACAGCGTCGCCCGCGGCGACGACGCCGAGCTGCACCTGCGCGACCATACGCCGGATCTCGTGCTGCTCGACTGGATGCTGCCCGGCCTCTCCGGCATCGAGCTCTGCCGCCGCCTGCGCGCGCGGCGCGACACCGAGCGCGTGCCGATCATCATGTTGACCGCCCGCGGCGAGGAGACCGAGCGCGTGCGCGGCCTCGCCACCGGCGCCGACGACTACGTCGTCAAGCCGTTCTCGCTGCCGGAGCTGATCGCGCGCATCCAGGCGCTGCTGCGCCGGGCCAAACCCGGCCATGTCGCCGGATTGCTCGCCGCCGGCGACCTCGAGCTCGACCGCACCACCCGCCGCGTCCGCCGCTCCGGCATGGAGCTGCATCTCGGCCCGACCGAGTTCCGCCTGCTCGAATTCCTGATGCAGGCGCCGGGCCGGGTCTATTCCCGCGCCCAGCTGCTCGACGCCGTCTGGGGCCGCGACGTCTATATCGACGAGCGCACGGTCGACGTCCATGTCGGCCGCCTGCGCAAGGCGATCACGCCCGACAACGCCAAGGACCCGCTGCGCACCGTTCGCGGCGCCGGCTACGCCTTCGACGAGACGTTTGCGCGGAGCTGAGCGTTTTCCTCAGCGCGGTGCCGCGATGATGATCGCGGCACCGGCAAGGCAGATGATCCCGCCGGCGATATCCCAGCGATCCGGCCGAAAGCCTTCCACGGCCCAGAGCCAGAGCAGCGACGCCACGATGTAGACGCCGCCATAAGCGGCATACGCGCGTCCTGCCGCCGGGCTGTCGATCAGCGTCAGCAGCCAGGCGAACAGCGCCAGCGAAACCAGCCCCGGCGCCAGCCACCAGATCGGCTTGTCCAGCTTGAGCCAGGCCCAGAAGGCGAAACAGCCGGCGATCTCGGCAAGCGCCGCTGCGGCATAGATGGCAAGGCTCGGCATCGTGTCTCCCGCGAGGCGCCGGCTTTGCCAAACGCGCGCATGAGTCTAGAGCCTCATCTGGCGGAAGCCTATCCGCGTCATCCCCGGCAAGCTGCGCCGCGGCCGCGCTTCGGGATGACGCGCACCAGTTCGAGGACGCGCCGAAGCCATGGCAACTGACATCGCGATCATCGGCGCAGGCCCTTCCGGCCTGATCGCCGCGGAGCGGCTGGCCGGTGCCGGCCATAGCGTCACGCTCTATGACCGCATGCCCTCGCCGGCCCGCAAACTCCTGCTCGCCGGGCGCGGCGGGCTGAACCTGACCCATTCCGAGCCTTTCGACGCGTTCCTCCCCCGCTATCGCGAAGCCGCCCCCTGGCTCGAGCCCGCCCTGCGCGCCTTCCCGCCGCAGGCGCTGCGCGACTGGGCCGACGAGCTCGGCCAGGAAACCTTCATCGGCAGCAGCGGCCGCGTCTTCCCGAAGGCGATGAAGGCCTCGCCGCTGCTGCGCGCCTGGTTGCGCCGGCTGGAGGCGCTCGGCGTGACCTTCGCCCCGCGCCACCAGTGGCGCGGCTGGAATGAGGATGGCGCGCTGCTCTTCGACCATGATGGTGCGGCCGTTGAGGTCCGCCCCGCCGCGACGCTGTTCGCGCTCGGCGGTGCGAGCTGGCCGCGGCTTGGCTCCGATGGCGGCTGGGCGTCGCTGCTGGCCGAGCGCGGCATCGCCATATCGCCGCTCCGCCCCGCCAATGGCGGCTTCGCCATCGCCTGGTCGCCGGTCCTGCGCGAGCGCTTCGCCGGCCAGCCGCTGAAGCGCATCGCCATCCGCTTTGGCGACGAGGAGGCGAGGGGCGAGGCGATGATCGATGCCGCAGGGCTTGAGGGTGGCGCGGTCTACGCGCTCTCAGCCAGCCTGCGCCAGGCGATCCTGCGCGACGGCACGGCGACTGTTACGCTCGACCTCCGTCCTGATCTCGACCAGCCCCGCCTTGCCGAGCGCCTCGCCAGCCGCCGCAAGGGCGAGACCTTGAGCAACCACCTGCGCAAGGCCGCCGGCCTCTCCCCCGTCGCGATCACGCTGCTGCGCGAACCCGGTCGCCTTCCTGAGGAGCCCGCCGCGCTCGCCGCCCTGATCAAGGCCCTGCCGCTGACGCTCAGCGGTCTCAGCCCGATCGAGCGCGCCATCTCGACCGCGGGCGGCATCGCGCTGGCCGAACTCGACGACAACCTCATGCTGAAGCGCCTGCCCGGCGCCTTCGCCGCCGGCGAGATGCTCGACTGGGAGGCGCCGACCGGCGGCTACCTGCTCCAGGCCTGCTTCGCCACCGGCGTCGCTGCCGCGGCGGGACTGGAAAGCTGGCTGCGACGTTAGGGCAGCTTTGTCGAAAGACTGTCGGATAAGCCTGCTAAGCACCTGAACAGGCCGCGCTCTGCGGCCGGCATCAGGGCAGGGGCAGACGATGACGGGCGAGGATCGGCCGCAGGGCGGCGTTCACCTGAATGCCGGTTTCGGAGGGCTGCAGGCCCGCACGCCGCGCGAAATCGGCGCGGCGCCCCGCTTCGAGCTCATGATCGTCGGCGCCTTCGGCGGCGAGACCGGCCTTCGCGACCTCACCAACGAGGACATCGCCTCCGCGCTCGCCGGCCATGGCGCGAGCCTGCGCTTCGACGTGCCCAACCATCTCGGCAGCGAACCGCCCGCGCTCGCGATCGACCTCTCGATTCGCACGCTGCGCGACCTCGACCCGAAGACGCTTGCCGGCCGCGTGCCGGAGATCGTCAAGGCCGAGGCAATCGCGCAGCAGGTCGCCCGCACCGGCTCGCTCGCCGGGCTCGACACCGAGGCCAAGAGCCCGCGCTTCGACAAGCTGACCGCGGCGCTGGCCCAGCGGCTCCCCGCGCAACGCCCCGCAGCCGCCAGTTCCATGCCGGCTGCAGCCGAAGACAACTCCCTCGACAGCCTCCTCTCGCTGGTCGACGTGCCCGGCGCGTCGCGGCAGGCCGATCCCGCCAGCGCGGCCATCTCGGCCTTCCTCTCCTCCACCCGCGAGGCGCAGAGCACGCCCGCGACCGCACCCACTAATCGCCCCGACGCCATTGCCCGCCAGATCGAGGCGATCGCCGCGCATCCCGCCTGGCTCGCGACCGAGGCCGCCTGGCGCGGCTTGAAGCTCGTCCTCTCTGCCCGCGGTCGCGGCATCAAGCCGTCACTCAAGCTCTGGGACATCGGCGGCGCCGGCCTCAGCGAAGCCCTCGCCGACGATGGCCTCATCGCGGCGCTGGCCGAGCACGCCGAAGACTCGCGCTGGGGCGCGATCCTGGTCATTGGCGCGCTCGGCACCTCCGCCGCCGATCTCGAGGCGCTGCGCCATCTCGCCCTGCTCGGCTATGGCAGCCAGACCCCGGTCATCGTCTCGCTGGCCGCCGATTTCTTCGGCAAGCCCGCGAGCGAGGTCGCGGCGATGGACAATCCCGCCGCCCTGCTCGACGGCCCCGCCCATGCCGCCTGGCGCGGCCTGCGCGACCGGGAGGAAAGCCAGTTCCTCTTCGCCTGCTGGAACGATGTCGTGCTGCGCGCCGGCGCGGGCGAAGCGCCGCTCTGGGGCGATGCCGGCCTGGTCGTCGCCGCGCAGATCCTTGCCAGCCTGTCGCGCATGGGCTGGCCGACCGAGATCCTCGGCAGCGGCAATCCGGTCGAAGGGCTCGACGTGGTCGAGACGCCGGTGCGCGGCGGCAGGACCATCGCCCTGCCGCTGCGCGCGCCGCTCGATGCCGCCATGGCCCGCGATCTCGCCCGCGACGGGCTGATCGCGCTCACCGCCCGGGCCGATCGCGACCAGGCCTGGCTGGTCCGCGCCGCCGCCGTCCACCAATACGGCGCCGTCACCGACGAGATGAAGGCGGCGATGGAGGGTTTTGCCGGCCTGCCCTTCCGCTTCGTCTCGAGCCTGCTGGAATCGGTCAGCCGCGAGCTGGTCGAGACCTTGCCGCGCGGCGCCTCCGCGGCCGACGCGGCTGCGATGATCGAGCAGGCGCTCAGTGATCTCATCCAGACCAGCGGGCCGGGTGCTTCTGTCACCGTCTCGTCCGTGGCACCCTCGGGCGAGGCCGCCCGCGCCCTCGAGGTCTCGGTCACGCTCGGCCGCGAGGTGATGGGCGGCTTCGGCTTCTCCTTCGACATCGAGGCTTGAGCCGGCGCGAGATTTCTGTCTCACTCGCGCGTTGACCGCGCTGCCGGCGAAGTGCCGCAGCGGCTGTATTGGCGTGGGCCGGACGCCTGATCCGAAAGTGAGGCCTGCGATGACGGAGCGAAAGCGCAAATGGTCGGGCAAGGTGACGCGCGAGAGCGATGCGCTCGACCTTGAGACATCGGTCTTCGCCTCGGACGATCCGCGCCGCATCGCGCGCTCGCTGAAGCGCTCGGCCGAGATGAGCCACCGGCGCAAGTCGAGCCCGTTCCGCTCGGCCATGTCGATGCTGAGTTTCTACGTCAACCGCGCCGGCACGAACCTGCCGGAGGAGAGGCTCAAGACGCTCGACGCCGCCAAGCACCGGCTGCGCCAGCTCTTCCACCGCGAGTGATCGCCGGCTGTCTTCCACCCGTCGGCAGCACCCTCCGCCGTCATGGCCGGGCTTGTCCCGACCATCCACGTCTTCACGCCGGATCGACCGGGCGAAACCAGCGATCGGCCATGCCCGCCATCAGCGCCGCAAGGCGTGGATGCCCGGGACAAGCCCGAGCATGACGGCGGAGGGCTTCATCGGCGGTCTTGCGGCTGTCGTCGCCGCTCTCCATCCTGCCGGCATGAAGCAGAAGGGCGGCTGGGTCTACATCATGACGAACCGGCCCAACGGCACGCTCTATCTCGGTGTGACGAACGACCTGTCGCGCCGCGTCTACGAGCACCGCGAAGGGCTCCTCAAGGGCTTCACCAGGACATACGGCCTCAAGCGCCTCGTCTGGTACGAATGGCATGACGAGATCGAGCTGGCGATCCAGCGCGAGACCTCGATGAAGCGCTGGTACCGCGCCTACAAGACCCGCACGATCATGGCGCGCAACCCGGACTGGAACGACCTCTACGACGAATTGGCCTGACGCGCCCGGTGCCCGCTGGGCCGTCATCGTCATGCTCGCCCGTGTGGCGAGCATCCTCGCCTTGGCGCAGCCAGAGGCAAAGCGCCGACGGCCCCGTCTGTCCCCCAGACGCCCCTCCCGTCATGCTCGGGCTTGTCCCGAGCATCCACGCCTTGCGACGTGTGGAGCGGGTGGAGGGCAAGAAGGCGCCCGCTGCGCCAGGCCTCAGCGTGGCAAAGACGTGGATGGTCGGCACAAGGCCGACCATGACGCGTGTGATTTCACGGAATGACCTATTCGTGTGTACTGCCTATCGAGCCGCTACCGTCATGCTCGCCCTTGTGGCGAGCATCTACGCCTTGCAACGTGCCGAGTAGACGGAAGGCCCTTGGGAATCCCGTTGCATCGGGCTTAGCAATGATTGAGGTATCGACGGCTGCTCGCGGTCAAGCATGACAGTGGCACTGCCCCATCCCCTAGCTAGCCCAAGTTTCTGATAGCCGCGCGTGCAGGTTGTTGCAAACAAAGCGCATTAGCGCTGAGGTTTGCGTCCTCTTGTATTGCGAATGCGACGAACTGACGGAATCATAGGGCTTTCCGAAGCAGCCTGCGACCAATCCTTGCGATTTTGCCGCCCGTATGCTAACAAACAAAAACGGCGGGGCCTTAGGCCCCGCCGCTCTGACTCTACAACAAGAGCAATGGGTAGCGAACGGGTACCAGCCGCCGCCGCCCGGAGATGCCATTCTCCATTGAGCTCTTCCCCTTTCTCACGGCGGTCCATCCGCCGGTATGCCACACTACGGAGGCCCCGGAACCTACCGGGGCCTTTGTCGCGTTCCCGCGACGGTAACTCTATACAGCGACCGCATATCGCATTCAAGCGAGATTTCGTTGCGCTGCCTCTCCGAGTTGTGTAAATCTAGAAGGGGAACGGAAGGGGCACATCATGTCTGACACGGCATATCGGAATGCGGCGGCCCGGCGCGATGCCTTTGCCAAGGAAATTAATAAGCTACAACAAAGGCTTGAGGAGGTTCGTCGCGAAGTGGCCCGCATCGATAAATTCCTGCACGATTGGGTTGAATTCGCTGGCGGTATGCCGCCCGGTGTCGCTGTGGATAGCGTGCATGTGGCCGATTCCAGGGAGGATACGCCTCGGCCTCGCCCTAAAAATCCCTCCAAGGAGGTCGTAATCGAATCGGCTCTGGAGATCATACGCGAATACGGCAAGCCAATGAATAGATCTGATCTGTTCCACTCCCTCGCAAAACAAGGTGTTGTCCTTGAGGGCGCCGATCCTGAAATGGTTCTCTCAACGATGCTGTGGCGTATGCGGAAAAAAATCGCTCGGCTTCCGAATTTCGGATACTGGCCGGCCAATCTTCCATACGAACCGGCCAGCTATACGCCGCCGCCAGATGTATTCGGCTAATAGCGATTAGCAGTCTTCGCGGTCTGCGGGGCACTGCCTTTCAACTCAGCGCGTTTGCTACCGCCTTCCCCTCCGCCTCCCACGCTCCTCCCCAGCCCCCAACGGCCGCGACTCCGGCACCGGCCCCATCTCGTCCAGCCCCGGCTTCCGCGGCCGAGCCACGCTTGCCTTCGGCTTGGCCTCGCCGCCGCCCCAGTTATGCGGTCCCATATCCGCGTCGGTGGGTTTCCGCGCCCGTGTCGGCAGGTTGGCGCTCGCGCCATAAGACCGCTCGCCCTTGTACTTCCCGGCGCTCGCCTCGACATCGCTTTGCCGCGCCAGCGGGTCGTCGGAGATCGCGAGTTCCGTCGCCTGCAGGCGCTTGATCTCGTCGCGCAGCCTTGCCGCGGTCTCGAATTCGAGGTCGGCGGCGGCTTCGCGCATGCGCTTTTCGAGATCGGCCAGGGCGGCCTTGAGGTTGTGGCCGGCGATCGGCGCGTCGACCAGCCCCTTGTCGACCGTGACGTGGTCGCGCTCGTAGACCGAGCCCAGGATGTCGCCGATGGCGCGCTTGATCGTCTGCGGCGTGATGCCGTGCTCGGCGTTATAGGCCTCCTGCTTCTCGCGCCGCCGATTGGTCTCGGCCATCGCCCGCTCCATCGAGCCGGTGATGTGGTCGGCATAGAGGATGACCTTGCCGTCGACGTTTCGCGCGGCGCGGCCGATGGTCTGGATCAGCGAGGTCTCGGAGCGCAGAAATCCCTCCTTGTCGGCGTCGAGAATGGCGACGAAGCCGCATTCGGGAATGTCGAGGCCCTCGCGCAGCAGGTTGATGCCGACCAGCACGTCGAAGGCGCCGAGGCGCAGGTCGCGCAGAATCTCGATGCGCTCGATCGTGTCGATGTCCGAGTGCATGTAGCGGACGCGGATGCCGTTCTCGTGCAGGTACTCGGTCAGGTCCTCGGCCATGCGCTTGGTCAGCACGGTGACGAGGCTGCGGTAGCCCTTCTCGGTGACCTCCTTGATCTCGTCGAGCAGGTCGGCGACCTGGTGCTTGGCGGGCCGGATCTCGACCGGCGGGTCGATCAGCCCGGTCGGGCGGATGACCTGCTCGGTGAAGACACCGCCGGTGCGGTCCATCTCCCAGCTGCCGGGCGTGGCCGAGACATGCACCGATTGCGGGCGCATCGCGTCCCATTCCTCGAAGCGCAGCGGCCGGTTGTCCATGCAGGAGGGCAGGCGGAAGCCGTATTCGGCCAGCGTCGCCTTGCGGCGGAAGTCGCCCCGGTACATGCCGCCGATCTGCGGCACGGTGACGTGGCTCTCGTCGGTGAAGACCAGCGCGTTGTCGGGCAGGTATTCGAACAGCGTCGGCGGCGGCTCGCCCGGCTTGCGGCCGGTGAGGTAGCGCGAGTAGTTCTCGATGCCGTTGCAGGAGCCGGTCGCCTCGATCATCTCGATGTCGAAGGTGCAGCGCTGGTCGAGCCGCTGCGCCTCGAGATAGCGGCCCATGCGGTTGAGCTCGTCGAGCCGGCCCTTGAGCTCCTGCTTGATCGACTTGACCGCCTGGGTCAGCGTCGGGCGCGGCGTGGTGTAGTGCGAGTTGCCGTAGACCTTGACGAATTCCAGGTCGGCCGTCTTCTGGCCGGTGAGCGGGTCGAACTCGCTGATGTTCTCGACCTCGTCGCCGAACAGGCCGATGCGCCAGGCGCGGTCCTCATAGTGCGCCGGGAACAGCTCGATGACGTCGCCGCGTACGCGAAAGGTACCGCGGGCGAAATCGCCGAGCGTGCGCTTGTATTGCAGGGCGACGAGATCGGCGATGAGCTGGCGCTGCTCGATGCGCTCGCCGAGCTTGATGGCGAAGGTCATCGCCGTATAGGTCTCGACCGAGCCGATGCCGTAGATGCACGAGACCGAGGCGACGATGATGACGTCGTCGCGCTCCAGCAGCGAGCGCGTCGCCGAGTGGCGCATCCGGTCGATCTGCTCGTTGATCGAGCTTTCCTTCTCGATATAGGTGTCGGAGCGCGGGACGTAGGCCTCCGGCTGGTAGTAGTCGTAGTAGGAGACGAAGTACTCGACCGCGTTGTCGGGGAAGAAGCTCTTGAACTCGCCGTAGAGCTGCGCCGCCAGCGTCTTGTTCGGCGCCAGGATCAGCGCCGGGCGCTGCGTCTTCTCGATGACCTGCGCCATGGTGAAGGTTTTTCCGGAGCCGGTGACGCCGAGCAGGACCTGGTCGCGCTCCTGCCGGCTGATGCCGTCGACGAGATCGGCGATCGCGGTCGGCTGGTCGCCGGCGGGCTCGAAATCGGCCTGCATGCGGAAGGCGATGCCGCCCTCGGACTTGTCCGGGCGCGGCGGCCGGTGCGGCGTCCAGGCCTTGCCGGGATCGATGAACGGGCTGCCGCTCTCGAGCAGGCCGCGCAGGGCGAGCGCCGTCACCGAGGCGGCGGTCTCGCTCTCGGCATCGTCGAAGGCCGAGGCCGGGTCGTTCTTCTTCTTTTGCTTCTTCTTGACGTTCGGATCGCCGGGGCGGGCGTCAGGCGCATCGGCTTGGCCCAAGTTGTCTTGGCCATAGCCCGCCTGCGGTTGGTCGCTGAAGCCCGAGGCGCCGCCGGGCACGGCATTGCCGCGGTTGATCGCGGGATTGAGCAGATCGGCCAGATAGCCCTCGAGCGGCTTCAGCTCTTCGCGCGAGGCCTTGGAGTTCGGCGTGCGGGCGCTGGACGGCTTCTTGGCGGGCTTCGCCTTGGCGGCGGCATCGGGTGCTTTTGGCATGGCCGCAATATGGGGCGGAACGCGGCCGGGCGCGAGGGGTAAGCGCCTGCGGAGGGCGGATAGCTGACAGGAGTTGACAGCAGTACGTTACGCAACGTTAGATTGCATATAGCAATTCTAGCACGCATTGGGAGTGCGGCCATGTCGGGGGGCGGGGCCGGGGCGAGCAGCGCGGAGGTCGAGGCCTTCGTCGCGCGCTGGCGCATCTCGGAAGGGGCGGAGCGCGCGGCCTACGCCCAGTTCCTTGACGAATTCTGCGCGCTGCTTGGCGTCGGCGGGCCGCAGCCGCCGACCAGCGATCCGGAGGCGGTGACCTATCGCTTCGAATACCCGGTGAAGTTCCACGATGCCGCCGGGGGCAGCTCGACCGGCCGCATCGACCTCTACAGCAAGGGCTGCTTCGTGCTGGAGGCCAAGCAGAGCCGGCTGAAGGGCGGGAGCAAGGAGGTGCTGCCGGCGCAGGGCGATCTGCCCTTGGCCGAGCCGGCCGGGCCGCGCGGCCGGCGCGGCGCCGACCGCGCCTGGGACGTGCTGATGCTCAACGCCCGCAGGCAGGCGGAGGATTACGCCAAGGCGCTGCCGGCGGCGCATGGCTGGCCGCCCTTCCTGATCATCTGCGATGTCGGGCACTGCTTCGAATTCTATGCCGACTTCACCGGGCAGGGGAAGAACTACGTCCAGTTCCCCGACCGGCAGAGCTATCGCGTCTATCTCGACGACCTCCACAAGCCGGAGATCCGCCAGCGCATCGCCACGATCTGGACCGAGCCGCAGACGCTCGACCCGACGCGCTACGCGGCGCGGGTGACCCGCGGCATCGCCGAGCGGCTGGCGGCGGTGTCGAAGGCGCTGGAGCGCCAGCATGACCCGGAGGAGGTGGCGCTGTTCCTGATGCGCTGCCTGTTCACGATGTTCGCCGAGGACGTCGCGCTGATCCGCAAGGACTCGTTCAAGACCCTGCTGCGCGAATGCCGCGACGACCCGTCCTCCTTCCTGCCGCTGGTCTCGGAGCTTTGGCAGGCCATGGACAAGGGCGAGTACTCGACCTCCGTCCGCGAGCGGATGAAGCGCTTCAACGGCAAGCTCTACGAGGACGCCAGGGTCTTTCCGCTTGGACGCGAGGAGATCGGAGAATTGCTGGCCGCGGCCGAGCACGATTGGAAGGAGGTCGAGCCGGCGATCTTCGGCACCTTGCTGGAGCAGGCGCTCGATCCGACCGAGCGGGCCAGGCTCGGCGCGCACTACACGCCGCGCGCCTATGTCGAGCGGCTCGTGGTGGAGACCGTGATCGCGCCGCTGCGCGAGGATTGGCGCGCCGTGCTCGGCGCCGCCCAGCAGGCGCGCGATACCGGCGACGCCAAGAAGGCGCTGGTGTTGGTCGAGGGTTTTCACGCCGAGCTCTGCCGGACGCGGGTGCTCGATCCCGCCTGCGGGACGGGGAATTTCCTCCATGTCGCGCAGGAGCTGATGAAGAAGCTCGAAGCCGAGGTGCTGGAAGCGGCGGGCGAGCTCGGCAGCCGCGAGCGGCTGGGCGGCATTGCCGACCTCTATGTCGGGCCGCACCAGTTCCTCGGCATGGACATGAACCGGCGGGCGGTGGCGATCGCCGATCTCGTGCTCTGGATCGGTCACTTGCAATGGCACTTTCGCACGCGCGGCCTGGCGTCCCGGGAGCCGATCCTCGAAAAGCTCGACCATATCTACAAGCGCGACGCCGTGCTGTGCTGGGATGGCTGGCCGATCCCGCAATGGCTTGATGGCAAGGAGGCGCTGCCGAACCCGCGCCGTCCGGACTGGCCGGAGGCCGAGTTCATCGTCGGTAACCCGCCCTTCATGGGCGGCAAGGACATCCGCGCCCGCCAGGGCGACGCCTATGTCGAGGCGCTCCGGGCGGCGCATCCGCAGATGAACGAGAGCGCCGACCTCGTGATGTACTGGTGGGACCGCGCCGCCGAATTGCTGACGCGGACCGGCACGGTGCTGCGCCGCTTCGGCTTCGTCACCACGAACTCGATCACCCAGGTCTTCCAGCGCCGCGTCGTCGAGCGCCACCTCAACGCGAAGAAGCCGGTCTCGCTGCTGCTGGCGATTCCCGACCATCCCTGGACCAAGGCGGGGCGGGACACGGCGGCGGTGCGGATCGCGATGACGGTGGTTGCTGCCGGACGGCATGAAGGGCGGCTGCGGGAGGTGGTGTCGGAGGCGGCGCTCGATACGGATCAGCCGGAGATCGAGCTGAGCGAGCGCGTGGGGCGGATCAGCGCTGACTTATCCGTAGGTGCCGATGTCACGCAGGCGGCAGGCTTGCTGGCGAACGAGGGATTGAGTTCGCGGGGCATGATGCTGTTTGGCGCGGGATTCATCGTGACCGAGGTGGAAGCGAGGGCGTTAGGACTCGGTCGGCGCGAGGGCTTGGAGAAGTATATTCGCCAGTACCGTAACGGCCGCGATCTTATGGCCAAGCCGCGTGGGGTGATGGTGATTGATCTGTTCGGGCAAAGTTCAGAGCAGGTCCGCGAACGATTTCCAGAGGTCTACCAACATGTCCTGCGAACGGTGAAAATCGAACGTGACCGTAATCGTGATGCAGATATCAAGAAGCGATGGTGGCTCTTTGGCAGAACGCGAGACGAGATACGCCCGGCTCTTGTTAACCTCCAACGCTATATCGCGACGGTTGAAACAGCCAAGCATCGCGTCTTCCAGTTCCTCGACCGCAGCATCCTGCCCGACAACATGCTGGTCGCGGTTGGTCTGTCAGATGCCTTCCATCTCGGGGTACTCTCATCCCGCTTCCATTCGACCTGGGCCCTACGGGCCGGCGGCTGGCTCGGCATCGGAAATGACCCGCGCTATTCCAAATCCCGTTGCTTCGACCCGTTTCCCTTCCCCGATGCGACCGAGACCCAAAAGCAGGCGATCCGAAAGCCTACCGAATTGCTCGACGCGCTGCGCAAGCTCGTGCTCGACGAGCATCCCGACCTGACGCTCACCAGGCTCTACAACGTCCGCGAAGCCATCCGCGCCGGCCGCCGCCTCACGCCGGCCGAGGCCGATATCCGCGATCGCGGCTTCGTCCTCATCCTGAACGAGCATCACGACGCCATCGATGCCGCCGTGGCCACGGCCTATGGCTGGCCGGTCGATCTCAGCGACGAGGACATCCTCGCCCGGCTCGTCCAGCTCAATCGTGAGCGGGCGCGGGAGGAGGCCCGCGGCGAGGTGCGCTGGCTGCGGCCGGATTATCAGCGCCCGCGCTTCGGTCGCGACGGCAAGGGCGGCGAGCAAGTCGAAGCCGCGGAGCTTGTCGTGGCTGCGCCGGTTGCAGCCGGCAGGCCGAGTTTTCCTGTCGCACCGGTCGAGCGGGTCGCGGCCGTGCTGGGAGCGCTCGCCACCTCAGTGGCGCCGCTCGACGAAGCGCAGATCGCGCTCGGCTTCAGGCAGGGGCTCAGGATCAAGGGCGCGGTGCGCGGCATCCTGATCTCGCTCGCCCGCGTCGGCGAGGTCTCGACCAGCGATGGCGGGCGCAGCTTCTCGCGCCGGCTGAGGGCCAGCGGCTAGATGGCGTGGCCGACCGTGCGGGTGTAGGCTTCCGCGACCTTGCCTTCGGCGGTATGCGCACCCCATGTCCATGCGACCGCCGTTCCAGGTGCCGAAGCGCCATCGCGCTCCGGATCGGTAATGATGGAAGCAACGTCGAGTGGCGCGCTTCGGTTGCCCGGAAGCCGCGCCCAAACGAGTGGAAGGAGGCCAGTATGAGCCGCGCCTTCGTCAAGGAAGCGGGGGAAACCGAGGTTTTCGAGGCCATGCCGGACAGGCCGGTCTCGCCGCATCCCAACCTGGTGACGCCGGAGGGTCTTGCCTGGATCGAGTCCGAACTGGCGCGCTGGCAGGCGGCGCATGCCGAGGCGCTCGCCGGCGACGACAGGGCCGAGATCGCCCAGACCAGGCGCGAGTTCCGCTACTGGACGGCGCGGCGCGCCAGCGCCCAACTCGTCCCGCCGCCGGTCCAGCATGACCAGGTCCGCTTCGGCTCGACCGTGACGATCGCGCGCGGCGATGGCAGGCAGCAGAACTGGCGGCTCGTCGGCGAGGACGAGGCCGAGCCGGCGCAGGGCACGCTGCCCTATGTCGCCCCACTGGCCGGAGCGGTGATGGGCAAGTCGGTGGGTGATCGCGCTACGATCGGCACGGAGGCGGTCGAGATCGTCGCGATCGCGTAACAGGCTGCTGCGATGCTAGAGCATCGGACCGAAAAGTGGAATCCGGTTTTCGGGAAAATCCGATGCAATAACAAAAGCCTAGATCGCTACTTTGCGTCCGAAAGGACGCACGGCGATCTAGGCATGGTCGCGCCGCAACCTCCGGAGCCTGCCATGCATCTTCGCCGGGCCTTCGCGCCTCTCGCCCTCGTCGCCCTGCTGTTTGGCTCGGGCGCGGCGCACGCCGTCGGCTCGGACTGGACCTATCTCGACCAGGACCCCGATTACCGCCAGGCCCGGCGCTGGATCGAGGAGAAGAACTACGCCGGTGCCATCGAGAAGCTGATGGAGCTGGCCAAGAGCCAGCCCAATTCGTCCGAGCTGCTCAACTGGATCGCCTATTCGCACCGCAAGCTGAAGAACTACCCGGTCTCCAAGCAGTTCTACGACGCGGCCCTTCAGCGCGACCCCACCTTCCTGCCCGCGCTCGAATATCAGGGCGAATGGTTTTTGGAGACCGGCGACACGGCCTCGGCCAAGGCCAATCTGGAGAAGCTCGCCAAGCTCTGCGGCCGCTGCCACGAATGGCAGGACCTGAACGAGGCCATCGCCAAGGTCGAGGCGAAGTGAGTTCTGCGCTCAGGCGTTCGGCCCGCCCTCGATATCCGCGGCCCAGATCAGCGCCGCCTCGAACTCCTCCGGCTTGAAGGCCTTGATCTCGACATAGGGCACCAGCGGGCTGGCGATCGAGGCGAGTGTCGCGATCCAGCCCTTGTTGCTGATGATCGCCTCGCGCGGAAAGCGCTTGAGCTCGGACAGCTTGCTGAAGCTGTAGCGCAGGTCCTTCGCCGTCGCCCTGAAGGTGATGTCGTGGAAGCCGGTCAGGTCGGCCAGCACGCCGATCTTCTCATGCCGCTGAAGCCGCGCCTCGATATCGGCGATGATGCCGTCATAGTCCTCCGGGGTCAGCGTGCCGGAGAGGCGATAGGCCGCGACATGGTCGGGCGCGGCGAGGATCTCGAACATGGCAGTCTCCCTGGAGCGATCTCCGGGGAATGAAACGCGCGGAAACGGGTGAGGTTTCGGAACGGCGCTGCGGCTATTTCATCGCGACGATGATCAGCAGGAAGGCCAGCAGCAGCAGGAGCAGTTTCAGGCTCCAGTTGATGCGGCGCAGCTCGTCCGAGACCGGATCGTCAGGCAGCTCGTCCTCCGCCGGCGCGGCGAGGAGGGGCTGCGGCTCGGCCGGGCTCTCGGCCGCGTTGCCCCAGTCGATGCTTTCGACCAGCCCGCGCGCGCCGGCGCTGCGCTGCCCGCCCGGCTCGAGACCGAGATGCCAGCTCACCGGCAGGGCCGGGCTGGCGTCGCGCTCCTCCTCGCGCACCCACAGGCTCGTGGTGGCGCTCAGCGAAAGATGCTCGGCCGCACCAGTGAGGATGTCGCGCTTCAGCGCCTCGAACAGCGTGGCCGGCCCCCAGAGTTCGGCGACATAGCCGCTCTCATCGTCGCGATAGCCCAGCGTCAGCAGGATGCGCGCCTCGCCGCCGGCCGGCAGCGGCCGCAGCACCAGGGCGATCGTGCCGGCGCTGCCTTCGAAGCCGGCCCGCCCCAGGCTGTCGCCGCTGACCCGCGCATCGCCCTCGATCCGGCTGGTCTCGCGCAGGCCGTCATCCGCGCGGGCAAAGCCGGCGACGATCCGCAGGCTCGAAGCCTCCAGGCGCAAATGCCGGCCGATGCCCTGGACGAAGCGCCCGGCGACGCCGGTGATCGACATCCGGCCCTCGCTCATCGAGACGGCCCGCGCTGTTCCGTCCTGAATCATCACGCTCCCGCCCCATCCCGGCGCCAAGCTCACAGAACTTTGCGTCAGGAGCAACCGGGACGTGCCGTTGCGCGGGCTGGATCAACCGCTACTCTCGCGCGCAACCAGAATTCGGAGGAAGCCCATGTCTGACGAACTCGTCTTCTACACCAACCCGATGTCGCGCGGCCGGATCGTGCGCTGGATGCTGGAGGAGGTCGGCCAGCCCTATCGCACCGAGATCATGGGCTTCGGCCCGCCGATGAAGGGCGCGCTGTACAAGGCGATCAATCCGATGGGCAAGGTGCCGGCGCTGAAGCATGGCGATGTCGTCGTCACCGAATGCGCCGCGATCTGCGCCTATCTTGCCGACGCCTTCCCGCAGGCGGGGCTGGCGCCGGAGCCTGGCAGCAAGCTGCGCGGCCCCTATTACCGCTGGCTCTTCTTCGGCGCGGGGCCGACCGAAGCGTCGGTGACCAACAAGGCGCTCGGCTTCGAAATCCCGCCTGAACGCAGCCGTATGTGCGGCTATGGCAGCTTTAGCGACGTCATGGACACGCTGGAGAGCGCGGTGACGCAGGGCGACTACCTGCTCGGCGACAGGTTCAGCGCGGCCGACGTCTATCTCGGCGCGCAGATCGGCTGGGGCCTGCAATTCGGCTCGATGGAGCGGCGTCCGGCTTTTGAGGCCTATGCCGAGCGCATCGCCGCCCGCCCAGCCGCGATCCGGGCCAACGAGATCGACAATGCGTTGATGCCGGAGCAGAAGGCGGGGTGATTTAGCACCGCCGAGTGGGAGAGGGCAGGTTGTTCAATAGCCCTCATCGGCGATCAGCGCCTCGACATCCCTGCCGCGCGCAAAGACCCGCAAGATCGTGATCCCGTTCCCGGTCACGACAAAAGCGATCGTGGCCTGCCGGCGGTAGCCGACGAAACGCAGGCCCGGCCGCAAATCGTCCCGGCGCGTTCCCCTCTCGGGGAACGTCTCGAAGCTCAGGCAATAGGCATAGAGCTTGGCGACATGGTCGCGCGCGATGCGCTCGCCGGCGACGGGATGGAGATAGTCGAACATATCCTGCAGGTCCTGAACGGCCTGCCCGGCGAACCTGACCGTCCCGCCCATCCGTCAGCGGCTACTTGCGGTCGATATGGGCGGCGATTTTCGCCCAGGCCTCGCTGGCGGAGAGGGTGCTGCCGGGATCGGCCATCACGGCGTCGTAGGTCGGAACCACCTCGTCCCGGAGCCATTTCTCGACGGCGGCGTCGCGGGCGGCGAGAACGCGCAGGCCGTCGCGGATGACCTCGCTTTCGGTGGCGTATTCGCCTGAGGCGACTTTCGCCTTCACCATCTGCGCCATCTCATGCGGCAAGGTGATGCTGAGGGATTGGGTCGTGCGCATGCCCGAACTCCTGCGGCTGGCATCTTATAACATGGCGCACGATTAAATCCTATCAATCTCGGCAGTGAGGGCAGGGAGTCCGTGCCCCGCACTCAGCGCATGCCGCGCCGGGCTGAAGCCGGGTTGTCCTGCGTTTGCCGATTCCGTTATCCTACGTAAATCGGCCGGCTATTTCGCCGGCCGCTCCCGTTTCGCGGGATATCGGGACATCTCTCCCGGCAGCAGGCAGACATGACCGAGACCTCCGCCGCCGTGCCGCGCCATGGCATGGGCTTTTATCCTTTCGTGAGCATGATGGCGGCGCTGATGGCGACGAACGCGCTCGCCATCGATGCGATGCTGCCGGCCCTGCCGCAGATCGGGGCTGCGCTCGGCATCACCGAGCCGAACGACCGGCAATGGATCATCACGGCCTACCTGCTCGGCTTCGGCGTCTCCCAGATCATCTACGGCACCTTGTCGGATCGTTTCGGGCGCAGGCCGGTGCTGATGTTCGGGCTGGTGATCTATGTCGCGGCCAGCGTCCTGGCGTCCTTTGCCGGCTCTTTCCAGATGATGATGTTCGCCCGCGTGCTCCAGGGCGTCGGCGCGGCGGCGACGCGGGTGCTCGCGGTCTCGATCGTGCGCGACTGCTATTCCGGCCGCGACATGGCCCGCGTCATGTCGCTGGCGATGATCGTCTTCCTCGCCGTGCCGATCCTGGCGCCCTCGATCGGCCAGGCGATCCTCTGGGTCGCGCCCTGGCGCTGGATTTTTGGCGTGCTCACCACCTTCGGGGCAGTCGTGCTGCTCTGGGCGGCGCTGAAGCTGCCGGAGACGCAGCATCCGGAAGACCGCAAGCCGATCGAGTTCCGCTCGATCGTCGCCGCCTTCCGGGTCACGCTGACGACGCGCATCTCGGTCGGCTACATGCTGGCGATGGGCTTCGTGCTCGGCGGGCTCTTCGGTTTCATCAACTCGGCGCAGCAGGTTTTTGGCGACGTCTTCCATGCGCTGGACTGGTTCACCACCATCTTCGCGCTGATCGCCGGCTGCATGGCCGTCGCCTCACTGGTCAATGCGCGCATCGTCGGCCGGCTCGGCATGCGCCGCGTCTCGCACGGTGCGCTGCTCGGCTTCATCGGGCTGACCGGCCTGCACGCGATCCTGGCCGCCTCGGGCCATGAATATCTCTGGCTCTTCGCCATCCTGCAGGGCGGCACGATGTTCTGCTTCGGCCTGCTCGCGCCGAACTTCAACGCCATGGCGATGGACCCGCTCGGCCATGTCGCCGGCACGGCCTCCTCGGTCCAGGGCTTCGTCACCACGGTCGGCGGCGCGCTGCTCGGCTTCTACATCGGCCAGCACTTCAACGGCACGGTGGTGCCGTTGACGCTCGGCTTCTCGATCTGCGGCGTGATCGCGCTGGTGATCGTGCTGATCGCCGAGAAGGGCCGGCTCTTCCATCCTGCGGCCGGGCGGAGCTAGCGGGCGCTCGCGGGGTGCGAGCAGCGCTCCGGTTCGTCACTCCTTGCCGGCATTATCGGCCGCGGGCGCCGGATGCGGCAGCGGCGGCTGCGCGCCGTTCAGCAGCGCGTCCACCGGATTGGCGCCGGTGAATCCCGCTTGCGACATCAGCGCGTCCAGTATCGGCTTCTGCGCGCCGTAGCTCAGCAACTGGCTGCTGAGATCGGAGATCGGGCTGCTGCCACCTGAGGCGGTGCCTCCGGAATTGAACGCGCCGAGCAGGCCGCCGGCGCTGAATATCTTGATGTCGGAGATCTTCTCGATCGGCTTCATCGCCTGCTCCAGGGCTGACGGGATGACCGCGATGCGCTGCTTGGTCAGCTCGAAATCGACCATTTGCGGGGAGAGGGCGTTGCGGGCCTCGTTGAGCGCGCGTTCGCGCTTCGCCTCGGCCTCGCCGAGCTCGACAATGCCGCTGGCGCGGGCCTTGTTGGCATCGGCTTCCGCCTGCGCCTGGGTCAGCAATGCAGCTGCGAGGTTCTCGGCCGCCTCGCGCTCCGCCTCGGCCTTCACCGTGATGCCGGTCGCTGCCTGCTCCGCCTCCTTGCGGGCGTCGATGACCGCGATCTTCTTGGCGCGCTCGGCGACCTCGACGGCGCGCGCGGTCGCGACCTGCTCCTCGGCCGTGACTGCCATGGCCTTGGCTTCTTCCGCCTTGGCCTTGGCCTGAGACTCGGCCTCGCTCTTCTGCGCCACGGCGATCGCGGCGTCGATCCGTGCCGTCTCGGTGATGCGCTTGGCCTCGGCCTCGCTCTCCGCGATGCCGCGCGCGGCGGTGATGCGCGCCGTCTCCTTGGCCTGGTGCGCCTCCGACTCGTTCTTGGCGACGCCGCGCTCGGTCTCGAGCCGCGCGGTCTCCTCGGCCAGGCGGGCGGTCTGCTCGGCGCGGGCCTGCTCGGCGCGGGTCTCGGCGGTCTTGTTGGCGATGTCGCGCTGCTGGTTGAGTTCGGCGTCGCGCTGCTCGCGTTGGATCGTCAGGCGCTGGAGCGAGGCTTCGCGGTCCTTGGTCGCGATGGCGACCTCGTTCTCGCGCACGATCTCGTTGCGCTCGCGGCGGCGCTCTTCGGTGACGCGGGTGAGCGCGGTCAGGCCTTCGGCATCGAAGGTGTTGTTGGGGTTGAAGTGCTTGATGTCGGTCTGGTCGAGCCGCGTCAGCGAGACCGATTCCAGTTCCAGGCCGTTAGATTGCAGGTCGGCCGCGACAGCGTCCTGCACCGCCTTGACGAACTCGGAGCGCTTCTCCTGCAGGTCCTTCAGGGTCATCGTCGCGGCGACCGAGCGCAGGCCGTCGACGAACTTCGCCTCGACCAGCGTCTTCAGCAGGTCGGCATTGTTGGTGCGGTCGCCGAGCGTCTGGGCCGCCAGCGCGATGTTGTCGGCATCGGGCTTCACCCGGACGTAGAACTCCGCGGTGATGTCGGCGCGCATGCGGTCGGCGGTGATCAGCGACTCGCCCTCGCTGCGCTGGACTTCGAGCCTGAGCGTGCTGAGCTGCACCCAGGAATAGGAGTGGAAGATCGGCAGGATCAGCGAGCCGCCGTCGAGCACGACCTTCTTGCCGCCGAGCCCGGTGCGGACATAGGCCCTGTCGCGGGTCGAGCGCGTGTAGAGCGTGGCCATGACCACGCCGATGCCGATGATCAGCGCGACGGCCGTTCCAGCGATGGTGAGGACGGAAACATAATCCATGAACGTCTTCCCCCTTATCCGGCTTACCTGTCCGCGCCGAGTTCCTCCGGCGCGGGAATGGCCTCGAACAATCCTGCGGAGCCGTCGACCACGAGCACGGCCGCACCTTGCGCGATCACATGTCCCGGCGCGGCCTTCGTTCGAAGGACGTGGATGTTGCCGTGCTGGTCCTTGACGCGGACGCTGCCCGGCTTGCCCTGGTCGAGCGGGCCAAGCGTCACGATCCCGGTCAGCCCGATCAGCTCGGACTGGCTGACGGCGGCGGTCTCGTCGCCCGGGAAGATCCGCGCCGTCCAGCGCGACAGCGTCCGGGTCATCGGCGCGGCCAGCACGAGCGCGACCGGGACGGCGATCAGCGTCGGCAGCGGCGCCAGCATCGTTTTCGCGACGCCCTGAACCGCGAAGCCGGCAATGGCGAAGCAGGCCAGCCAGATCATGATCAGGATCAGCAGCGGCACGCCGCCGGTGTTGAGCCAGGACATCCAGGCGCCGAGCGGGCCATGGTCGCCATGGCCCGCGTGGTCGAGATGGAGCCCGTCATTCATCAGCGACGAGATCGACAGCCCGACGAGCGTGGCGATGATCTCGACGGCGACGAGGCCAATGAGGATCAGCGCCGCGATCGTGAAGGGATAGAAGCCCGGCACAGTGAGCGCTGTCATGTCTCGCTTTGCCCCTTGTAGCGCGCGAGCCGCTCCTGGATGGCCTTCTCGCGCTGCATGCGGGCGAGCTCCTCGACCTCGGACGCGCCCGTCGCCGGCCGGCCGGAGACGCCGGTGACACGCTCGATGGTCCCGAGGGATTGCGCAAGTCGATTGTCGTTGCGCACCGAGGCGTTGGCACCCCGGCTGCCGTCTTCCGCACCCTTGCTGCGCTTGAGGGCGGCGAGGCGGGCGACGGCATCCTGCCGCGCCGAGTTGACCGCCTGGAGCGCCTTGCCGGCGTCCTCGATCTTGCTGACGGCCTCGCCGAGCGCCGTCTCCAGCGCCGAGCGCTGCGCCTCCAGGTCGATCTGCAGGCCGATCACCGGCTTGACCAGGTCCTCGCGCCCATTGGCGAGGCCGGCCTCGATCTTGCCGGCGAGATCCTCGATCTCGTCGTTGATCTCGGCGATCTTGGCCTTGAGGCGATGCTCCTCGGCGCGCGCCCTGCCGGCGCCCGCCCGGGCGTCCTCGGCGACGGCGTCGATCTCGCGGATCGACTGCTCGACGGTGGCGATCGCATTGGCGCCTTCGAGCGCGTCGATGCTGCCATGGGCGACGCCGGCGATGACGCGCCCGATGCGGGACAGGATTCCTTCGGTGGCCATGATGGTCTCCTTCGGTTTGGCGGCTCCGGCAATGCCGACAAGGATGAGGGTTTCGTCGTCCCTGAGCACCAGCCTAGCCTCCGCGTGGTCGGGCCAGCCGGGCTCATAGCCGGTGACTGCGTAGGCGATGTGTCGGCGCCCATCGATGGTGGCGAGGCTGAGATGGGTCGGGCTCTTGATGGCGTAGAGCCGTCCGTCCAGGGGCAGGTCCGTGATTGGATTGCCACTGGTCCGGCCGGCATGGTCGCGCAGGCCGAGCGTGACCAGCCGCGCCGGCAGGCGGGTCCGCTCCCTGATCGTGGCGTAGGCCTGCTCGTGCAGGGCGACGAGATTGGCGCTGGCGCCGCGGTCGCGCTCGATCTCGTCGAGGATGCCCATCATCACGGCGTAGTCCGCGAGCGTCTCGCGGATCGCCAGCATGTCGTCCGGGGAGGGCGACAGGGCGTAGCTCATGGTTGATTGATAACGCGGAGCCATGCTCAAGATATAAAGCACGTCATTTGTGCTTTCAAGAGGGGCCGCGTTCTCGCGCGCCTTGCCGGGATGGCCACGCGCGGCGAGGAATCGTCCGCACACGCCCGCTAGCCGGCTTTTCGCCACCTATAGGTTCACGTTCAGGATGTGGATGTCGGGGAGAATTCGGCCATTCGGGCTGGCCTCTGGGCCCCTACCGCCGCCTGATGGCGACGGGAATGCCGGGAATCGTCTGTGTGTCGAGATGTGTCGATAGAGAGATTCAGTGGCTCGGGAAGCGCGACGCCGCCGATCGGCTTCCCGCGATAGGCTTGGGTCAGACGGTCTTGAGATTGACCGCCGCAGACTTGCCGGTCTTGCGATCGGCTTCGAGATCGAAGCTGATCTTCTGGCCTTCGTTCAGGCCGCGCAGGCCCGAGCGCTCGACTGCGCTGATGTGAACGAAGATATCGCTCCCGCCAGCGTCAGGCGTGATGAAACCATAACCCTTGGTTTCGTTGAACCATTTCACGGTACCCGTGCTCACGTGCTCTTCCCTTCAGTCGCTATACGGATCGCCTCATGCCGATCCGTCAGCACTGTAGGGGGGAAGCTGCACGCGTGGCAATCTTGCGGCGCACCCACAATCGCCTCGGTTACGCCGCTTTTTCTAATACTAAAGTCGTAATACGTTCAAAATTTGCCGCATCGGCCGCTTAGCCGGCCGTTTGAGGCGCGGCGCGCGCATAGCGTGCGGATGCCCCTCATGACCGCCCGCCATCGACCGAGAGCACCTGCCCGGTGATCCAGCCAGCCTGCTCGCTGAGGAAGAACAGGGTCGCGTTGGCGATGTCGTCGGGCGTGCCGAGCCGGCGGGTATGGATGCCCTCGACCAGCTTCTTCTGGCCCTCGGGACCGTAGCTCTCCCATTGCCGTTCGGTCGCCGGGTTCGAGCGCACGAAGCCGGGCGCGACCGAGTTGACGGTGATGCCCTTCGGCCCGAACTCCCAGGCGAGCTGCTTGGTCAGGCCGACCAGCGCGTGCTTGGCGCTCGAATAGGCCTGGATGCCGGTCAGGCTCGGGCGCAGCCCGGCTCCGGACGAGATCGTCACGATGCGGCCATAGCCGGCCTGCTTCATCACCGGCGCCGCCGCCTGCGCCAGGAAGAAGGCCGCATCGACATTGGCGGCGAAGATCACGCGCCAGTCGCTCTCGGATATCTCCTCGATCGAGCGGCCGACCTGGCCGCGCACGCCGCCGGCGGCATGGACGAGGATGTCGAGCTTGCCGCTCGCGGCGACGATCTCGGCAATCAGCTTCTGCGCCGCCTCGGGGCTGCCGAGATCGGCGACATGGGCCTGCGCGCCGATCACCTTGGCAGTCGCTGCGACGCCCTCGGCATCGATATCGGCGAGGTGGACCTTCGCGCCGGACTGGGCCAGCGCCGTGGCGATGGCGCGGCCGATGCCCTGGGCGGCGCCGGTGACGAGGGCTACGCGGTTGTCGAAGCGGAGTTGCATTGGTCGATCAGCACCTTCAGCGTCTCGAAGGAGAGCGGCCTCTTGCCGTCCTCCACCTCATGGATCAGTCCGACCAGCGTCTCGATCGCCGGCGTCGCGACGCCGGCCTCGCGCCCGAGCCTGGCGATGATGCCGATCTGCGGATCGACCTCCGTCTTGCGCTTGCGCACCGCGAGGTCGCGCCAGATGCCGGAATGGGTCTTGGCCGTCTTCGAGGTGTAGTCGGCAAGCCAGGCGATCGTCTCGATCTGCGGGTATTCCGGCTGGCCGGGCGCGAACACCATCGGGTCGAACTCGCCGAAGCCGAGCGATTTGACCCCGCGCGCTGCCGCGACCGCGCCGACCTCGCGGCCAAGCTCCAGCCAGACGCCGAGCCGCTGTGGATCGGAGAAGTTCGCCGACATCGAGTCGTCGGTCAGCGCCGTGCCGAACAGCATCGCGCCATAGGCGAGCTTGCCCCAGAGATAGCCCCAGATGTTGTCGGTCAGGACCGAGCCGGGCTCGAACATCAGCCCGAGCCGATGCATCTCCAGGGCGCGGGAGGTCATCTGCCCGTCGAGCTCGCCGATCACCAGCGCGCCGCGATTGCCATAGAGGATCTCGCCAGGGCCGTGCCAGTCGGCGCCGAAATTGACGAAGCAGCCGATGGTGCGGGCCTCGCCGACGCGGCTGGAGATCGCGATCTCGTTGAGGCCGTTCTGCGCCGAGAAGACGAAGCCGTCCTCGGCGAGATGCGGCACCAGCGCGTCGAGCGCCGCTTCCGTCGCCTGCGCCTTCACCGCCAGGATGATGCGCTTGTACGTGCCGGTCAGCTCGGCCGGGGTCACGGCGGGAACGACCTGCGTGAACTCCTCGAGCGGTCCGGTGATCCTGAGGCCCGTGGTGCGGCAGGCCTCGACATGCTCGGGAACGACGTCGACGAGCAGGATCGGAATGCCGGAACGGGCCCAATAGGCGCCGAGCGTGCCGCCGATCGCGCCGGCTCCCCAGATGACGATCGGCTCGGGCGTGCTCATCAGGCTGCTTCCACCTGTCCGGCGAGCTCGACCTCGCCATGGGTCGCCACATGGACGAAGCCATCAGGCGTGATCCAGCCGCGATACATGCCCTCGGAGTTGTAGGGGGCGACGATCGAGCCGTCGGCCCCGACTGCGACAAGGCCGGCGCCGATCTTGTGCGTGGTGAGCTCGGCGATCGCCTGGCGCGTCGCCTCTTCCAGGCTCAGGCCCTTATAGGCCATCAGCGACGCGATCTCGTGGCCGATGCAGTAGCGGATGAAGAACTCGCCCTTGCCGGTGCCGGAGACGGCGCAGCGCCCGTCGCGGGCATAGGTGCCGGCGCCGATGATCGGGCTGTCGCCGACGCGGCCGGGCGGCTTGTTGGTGTAGCCGCCGGTCGAGGTTGCGGCGGCGAGGTGGCCGTCCCTGTCGCGGGCGACGGCACCGACGGTGCCGTGCTTCTCGGCCTCGCTCGCCTCCGAGGCGCTGCCGACAAGCTCGCGGATCTTCATCGAGGACAGGTTCTTGCGGCGCCGGTCGGTCGAGAAATACTCGTTCTCGACCATGTCGAGACCCTCTGCCTCGGCGAAGGTGTCGCCGGCCGGGCCGGCAAGCAGCAGCGGGTCGCCCTGGCGCATCAGCGCCTTGGCGGCGCTGACCGGATTGCGGATGCGCTTGACGCAGCAGAGCGCGCCGGCCGCCAGGTTCGAGCCGTCCATGATCGAGGCGTCGAGCTCATGCTCGCCATCGGCATTGAAGGCGGCGCCGTGGCCGGCGTTGAAATGGGGGGAATCCTCCATCACCAGCACCGCGGCCTCGACCGCGTCGACGGCCGTGCCGCCCTTGCCGAGGACTGCCCAGCCGGCCTTGAGCGATAGGGCGAGATCGGCCTTGGCCTCGGCCCATTCGGCTTCGCTCATCTCGGCTTTGGGCAAAGTGCCGCAGCCGCCATGAATGGCCAGTGCGATCGGGTGCGTTGTCATGGGGTCATCCTGACGCGTTTCGCTATCCCGCGCGGGGAGGTTCGAAACGGCGAAGTCGGGGAAATGAAGGCAAGCGGCGGCGCGTTTACCTCATCCCTCGCTTCGCAGTTAGTCTTCCCTTGCATGCCGGATACCCGGCCAGCGCGCTATGATCCGGCCCCGGAACGTGCCGAGGCCGGTTCTGACGCGGCCGAGCCTCACTTCTTGGCGGGCTTGATGTCCATCGCCAGCGTGTCCTCGTCGACGCGCGGGGCGATCGTCACCTTGTCCTTCTGCATCGCCCAGGCCGAACCGATCGCGACGATCGGCAGGCGCGGCCGGTCCTTGGCGACGATGGCGTTGACCTCGGCCAGGAACTGGTTGCGCTTCGGCTCGTCCATCTCGATCGAGGCGTCCTCGATCAGCTTGTCGACGGTCGGGTTCTTGTAGCCCTGCAGGTTGAAGGCGCCGAGCTTCTTCTCCGGATCGAAGGAATGGACCAGCGAGGACAGCGTGTAGTTGGCTTCGCCGGTCAGCGTGCCCCAGCCCGACATCGACATCGAGTATTCGGAGCGGGCGCGGGTCGGGAAGTAGACGGCGCTCGGCTGGGCGTTGGCGGCGACGTCGAGGCCGATGCGCGCCAGCATCTGCGCGATCGAGGTGCCGACCTGGCGGTCGCCGGGCAGGCGGTCATTGGTGAAGGAGAAGGTGATCTTGAAGCCGTTCGGATAACCGGCCTCGGTCAGCAGCGCCTTGGCCTTGTTGAGGTCGGGCTTCAGCGGCGGCAGCGACTTGTTGAAGCCGGCGATGCTGTCGGTCACCAGCTGGTTCACCGGAGCGCCGAGCTCTTCCATGGCGATCTGGGCGAGCGCCGGCCGGTCGATCGCGAGGTCGATCGCCTCGCGCACCTTCACGTCCTGCAGCGGGTTCTTCGGCAGGGCCGAGCCGTCCTTGGCGCTGATCTGCGGGCTCTTGTCCCGCATGTCGAGCTCCATGTTGAAGACGTAGACCGTCTCGATCGAGACGACGGTCAGCTTCGGGTCGCGCTTCAGCGTCGGCACGTCGGAGGCCGGCGCGCGCACGATCAGGTCGACCTGGCCGGCCTTGAGCTGGGCGACGCGGGCGGCGTCGTTCGGCAGCTCCTTGCGGACGACCTTGGCCCAGGGCTCCTTCGGACCCCAGTAGCCGTCGAAGCGCTCGAGCACGAGCTGGTCCTTCGGCGTCCACGAGACGAACTTGTACGGGCCGGTGCCGATCGCGGCCTTGCCCGAGTTGAAGGCCTCGTTGGCCGTGTCCTTGGTCAGGCCGGCGGCGGCCTTGTGCGAGACGATGAACAGGCGGATGAAGTCGTTCGGCAGGTTCGGCGCCGGGCCGTCGGTGACGATGTGGACCGTCAGCGGGTCGATGATCTTCACCTCCTTGACGCGGCGCACGTAGATCGTCGTCGGGTTCGGGCCGGCCACGGTCGGGATGCGCTCGATCGAGAACTTGACGTCCTCGGCGGTGAAGTCCGAGCCGTCATGGAACTTGACGCCGGAGCGCAGCTTGAACTCCCAGACGTTGGGCTCGATCGCCTTCCAGCTCGTGGCGAGGCGCGGCTCGATCTGCAGCTTGTCGCCGGACCAGGTCAGCGTGTCGAAGACGTGCTTCAGCGTCTCGGCATGGGTGCCGGTCGCGGTGTAGTGCGGGTCGATCGATTCCGGGCCGGCGCGCACGCCGATCGTGAGGGTCTGGGCGATGGCGGCGCCGGAGACGCCGGCGCTGAGCACGGCCGCGAGGGCGAGCTTTCGGAAGGTCGGAGCGATGTTCATGGCGGGTTCCCCTGAAGACTGAGATGGTCGTTTGGTCTGGATACAGGCGCGCCGGCTGGCAGCTTCTTCGCTCTGCTTTGCGGCGGCACGATAGGTGATCCGCGCCTGCCGTCCGTTCTCAATCGAGGCGGTTCAGCAGTAACATATCACCATATTTGCAGCGGTCTTTGGAAAGACCGTTCGGTTCCTCCGGGCTATGTCTGTGCGTTAGCCGTCGAGATCGGTGGGCCAGGTCGGCGAGGCGATGACGAGCTTGTCCATCAGCTCGCAGAGCGTGCGCTGCTCGGCCTCGGTGAGGGCGGCGAGCATGGCGCTCTGCTGATCGACCATGATCGGCAGGGTCTCGTCGAAGATGGCGCGGCCGGCAGGGGTCAGGCGCAGCACGTAGCTGCGCAGGTCGTCCTGGTCGGTCTCGCGCTTGAGCAGGCGCCGCGTCAGCAGCTTCTGGATGGCGCGGCTGAGCGTGTTCTTGGGCAGGCCGGAGGAGGCGACGATGTTCTTGGCCGCCACGCCCTCCCGTAAGCCGACCGCATAGAGCGCGACGAACTCGGGCCGGACGAGGCCGTAGCGCGTCTCGATCCAGCGATAGACCGGGTCGTTGAAGCGGAAGGCGACGAAGTTGAGCCGGAAGGACAGCCAGCAGGCATTGTCCCACAGCTTGGTGATGGTGAGCGGGTCGAGATCGCGCAGCGCGGCCTCACGCTCGCGGTCCAGTCGCGACAGGGCGGTCGGGGCACGGCGCATGGTCTAGCTTCCCAGTCTGGCTCCACCGATTTAGTTCCAAATGGAACTTGACGGGCTTCGGAGCGGGAGTCAAGGATGCAGCGTCGATCCTGATGCTAGCAAGGAACGGGCCGTTGCGCGTCGCCGAAATGAACTGGATGCAGGTTGAGGAGCAGGCCAAGCGCGACGATCGCTGCGTGCTGCCGCTCGGCTGCGTCGAGCAACACGCCTATCTCAGCCTCGCGACCGACGCGATCCTGGCCGAGAAGGTCGCGAACGACGCGGCCGACCCGCTTGGGCTGCCGGTCTTCCCCGTGCTGGCCTATGGCATGACGCCGAGCTTCGCCGCCTATCCCGGCACGGTCTCGATCCGGATGAGCACCTATGTCGCGCTGATCGAGGACATGCTGGAGGGCTTTTACCGCTCCGGCTTCCGCCGCATCGTGCTGGTCAATGGCCATGGCGGCAACAACCCGGTCATGACCTTCTGCACGGAATGGATGGGCAAGCGGACTGACGCCAGCGTCAAGCTGCACGACTGGTGGGCCGGCCCGCGCTTCCAGGCCGCGGTCAAGGCGGTCGATCCCGCCGCCTCGCACGCCTCCTGGATGGAGAACTTCCCCTGGACGCGGCTCGAGGGCGTCGCCATGCCCGACGAGGTCAAGCCGCCCTTCGACCGCCCGCTCTACCTCGCCTCGAACCCGGCGAAGAAGCGCGAGATCCTCGGCGACGGCAATTTCTGGGGCCGCTACCAGCGCTCCGACAACGAGATGCTCAGCCTCTGGCAGGTCGGCGTCGAGGAGACGCGCGCCGTGATCGAGGAGGGCTGGCCGTGATCGCGCGCCAGCGGCGCCTCACATGCTGACCCACATCATCGAGCGCATCCTCCAGGCGCTGTTCGTCATGCTCGTCATGTCGGCGCTGGTCTTCGTCGGCGTCTACGCCATCGGCAACCCGATCGACGTGCTGATCGGGCCCGACGTCACCCAGGAGATCCGCCAGCAGACCATCGCCTATTACGGGCTCGACCGGCCGCTCTGGGAGCAGTACTTCACCTTCCTCGGCCGCGTGCTGCACGGCGATTTCGGCCGCTCCTTCGTCTTCGGCATGCCGGTGCTCGAACTCATCCTGTCGCGCCTGCCGGCGACGCTGGAGCTGACCTTGACCGCCGTCATCGGCGCCGCCGCGATCGGCGTGCCCGCCGGCATCTATGCCGGCTACAAGCCGGATAGCTTCCTCTCCAAGCTGATCATGGCGATCTCGATCCTCGGCTTCTCCGTGCCGACCTTCTGGATCGGCCTCGTCCTGATCATCGCCTTCGCCGTCGAGCTGCAATGGCTGCCGGCCGGCGGGCGCGGCGACACCGCCTCGCTCTTCGGCGTGCAATGGAGCTTCCTGACGCTGAACGGTTGGACCCATCTCCTGCTGCCGGCGCTCAACCTCGCCTTCTTCAAGCTCGCGCTGATGACGCGCCTGGCACGCGCCGGCACGCGCGAGGTCATGCTGACCGACACGGTGAAGTTCGCCCGCGCCGCCGGCCTCTCCGAGTGGACCGTGCTGCGCCGGCACGTGCTGCGCCTGATCGCGATCCCGATCGTCACCGTCTTCGGCCTCGAATTCGCCTCGACGCTCGCCTTCGCGGTGGTCACCGAGACGATCTTCTCCTGGCCCGGCATCGGCAAGCTGATCATCGACTCCATCACCTCGCTCGACCGGCCCGTCATGGTCGCCTACCTCATGCTCGTCGCCTTCGTCTTCATCACCATCAACTTCCTGGTCGACCTGACCTATGTCGCGCTCGATCCGCGCCTGCGGAAGGGCAGGGCCTGATGGGGCAAGAAATCTGATGGGGCAAGAAACCTGATGGACCGCGCCTCACCCGTCGCCCGCTTCTGGAGCGAGTTCGCCGAGAGCAAGACGGCGCTCATCGCGCTCATCGTCGTGCTCTTGATGATAGGCCTTGCGCTCGCAGCCCCGCTGGTTGCGCCGCAGGACCCCTATGACCTCGCCAACCTGCCGCTGATGGATGCGCGCCGCCCACCCGGCTATGTCGGCTCCAGCGGCTACACCCATATCCTCGGCACCGACGCGCAGGGGCGCGACCTCCTCTCGGCCATCCTCTACGGCCTGCGCATCTCCCTGCAGATGGGCCTGATCGCCGGCGCCTTCGCATTCAGCGTCGGCTCGGCGCTCGGCATCACCGCCGCCTATCTCGGCGGGCGCTGGGAGGCCTTCATCATGCGGGTCATCGACCTGCAGCTCGCCTTCCCGGCGATCCTGCTCGCGCTGGTGATCTCGGCGCTGCTCGGCCAGGGCAAGGCGCAGCTCATCGCGGCGCTCGCCGCCGCGCAATACGCCTATTTCGCCCGCACCGCCCATGGCGCCGCGGCGGCCGAGCGCGGCAAGGACTATGTCGAGGCTGCCTTCTCGACGCCGCTGCCGGCGCATCGCGTCATCTGGCGCCACATTCTGCCGAACTGCCTGCCGCCGCTGATCGTGGTCGCGACCGTGCAGGTCGCGAGCGCCATCGCGCTGGAGGCGACGCTGTCCTTTCTCGGCGTGGGCCTGCCGGTGACCGAGCCCTCGCTCGGCATGCTGATCTCGAACGGCTTCCAGTACATGCTGTCGGGCCGCTACTGGATCTCGATCTATCCCGGCATCGCGCTGATCATCCTGATCGTCGCCATCAACCTCGTCGGCGACCAGATCCGCGACCAGGTCAATCCGAGGCTGAAGCGATGAGCGGGCGTCGTTTCGAACAGGCCATGCGGAGCAAGGCACGGGAAACCCCTCCCCCTTGCGGGGAGGGGAAGGGGTGGGGGGCGAAAAGTCAAAGCTCCCCCTCCTGCTCTTCCGCTGTTTCGCCAATACAAGCAGCGCAGCACCCAGTCGCTCGCCCCCCATCCCCATGCCCTTCCCCGCAAGGGGGAAGGGAGGAGCCTCATCCTTCGCCGGAGAGGTCACCATGACCGACGCCCCGCTCCTCGCCGTCACCGACCTCGTCACCTATTTCCGCACCCGCGCCGGCGTGGTGAAGGCGGTCGACGGCGTCTCCTTCGCGCTGAAGCGCGGCGAGGTCATGGGTCTCGTCGGCGAATCCGGCTCGGGCAAGAGCATCACCGGCTTCTCGATCATCGGCCTGATCGACCCGCCGGGGAAGGTCGAGAGCGGCTCGATCAGGCTGGAGGGCCGCGAGCTCGTCGGCCTGCCGGTCTCGGAGCTCAGGCGCATTCGCGGCAAGACCATCTCGATGGTCTTCCAGGACCCGCTGATGACACTGAACCCGGTGCTGACCATCGGCGCCCAGATCCTGCTCGCGCTCGAAGCGCATGAGAAGGTCTCAGGCGCGGAAGGCCGCAAGCGCGCCATCGCCGCCTTGGCGCAGGTCCGCATCCCCGACCCCGAGCAGAAGGTCGATTTCTACCCGCACCAGTTCTCCGGCGGCATGCGCCAGCGCGTCGCCATCGCGATTGCGCTGCTGCACCGGCCCAAGCTGATCATTTGCGACGAGCCGACGACCGCGCTCGACGTCTCCATCCAGGCCGAGATCCTGGCCGAGATGAAAGAGCTCGTCGCCGAGCTCGGCACGGCGCTGATCTGGATCAGCCACGACCTCGCCACCGTCGCCTCGATCGCCGACCATGTCTGCGTCATGCGCTACGGCAAGATCGTCGAGGCCGGTCCGGTGCTGGACGTGCTGACCAAGCCGAAGCATCCCTACACGCAGGGCCTGCTCGACTCGCTGCCCTCGCGCGCCAAGCCCGGCCAGTTGCTGGCGCGCGGCGCCGGCGTCACTGATGCCGCCCCGCCGCCGCGCCTGCACGCGGAAGCCCGCCGCGAGCCCAAGCCCGGCGTGCCCTATTTCACCATGGAGCTGGTCAGCAAGCGCTTCCAGGAAGACCCCGGCCCGATCCGCCTGCTGATGCAGAAGCTCGGCCTGGCCCAGCCGCCGCACGGCGTCCAGGCGGTCGATTCCGTCAGCCTGACAGTCACCCGCGGCGAGGCGCTGGGCCTCGTCGGTGAATCCGGCTCCGGCAAGTCGACGCTCGGGCGCATGGCGGCGGGCATCTACGCGCCGAATGCCGGCACGGTGCTGCTCGATGGCGAGGCGGTGATGAGTTCGGGCGAGCGCCCGCACAAGACCACGACCCGCGTCCAGACCATCTTCCAGGACCCGTTCGCATCGCTCAACCCGCGCATGCGCATCGGCGAGAGCATCGCCGAGGGCCCAATCACGCATGGCATCGTCTCGACGGCCGAGTCAGCCGAGTATGTCCGGGCCTGGCTCGCGGCGGTCGGGCTTGATCCCGCCTTCGCCGACCGCTACCCGCACCAGTTCTCCGGCGGCCAGCGCCAGCGCGTCGCCATCGCCCGCGCGCTCGCGATGCAGCCCGACGTCGTGGTCTGCGACGAGCCGGTCGCCTCGCTCGACGTCTCCATCCAGGCGCAGATCATCAACCTCCTGATCCGCCTGCGCTCCGAGCTGAACCTGACCCTGATCTTCATCTCGCATGACCTCTCGGTGGTGCGCCATCTCTGCGACCGGGTCGCGATCATGTATCGCGGCAAGATCGTCGAGGAGGGCCTGGCCGGCGGGATCTACGATCACCCGCAGCACGACTACACCAAGCGCCTGCTTGCCGCTGTGCCGGTGCTGCCGGTCGCCTGAGCGATGACCATCTCGTCATTGCGAGCGCAGCGAAGCAATCCAGGAAGACTGGGTGCTTGGCTGCCCCTGGATTGCTTCGCTGCGCTCGCAATGACGTTGAAGCCCTGACGGCGGAAGGAGCCTGACCAATGACCCAACCCGAACAGGAATGCTGGCAATGGCCTGAGGAGGTCTGGCGGGGCAAGGTCGACCGCGTCCGCGCCGGCCGCAACCTGAAGCCCAAAAAATGGAAGAACGGCGCGCGCTGCGCCGTGGCTCTGTCCTTCGACGCCGACCATGAGACCAACGAGCTGCGCGATGGCGGCCAGTCGGTCGGGCGCCTCTCCTGGGGCGAGTACGGCACCCGCGTCGGCGTGCCCCGCATCCTGAAGATGCTCAGGCGCGAGGACATCAAGGCAACCTTCTTCGTCCCCGCCGTCGCCGCGCTGCTGCATCCGGAAGAGCAGAAGCAGGTCATTGCCGAGGGCCATGAGATCGGCCTGCACGGCTGGATCCACGAGGTCAACACCAAGGTGCCCCCTGCGAACGAGCGCGAGCTGCATCTGCGCTCGGCCGACACGCTGGAGAAGCTCACCGGCGTCCGGCCCGTCGGCATGCGCACCCCGTCCTGGGATTTTTCGGAAGTCACGCTCCAGATCCAGCGTGAGCTCGGCCTGCTCTACGATTCCTCGCTCTTCGCCGACGAGGACCCCTATGAGCTGATCGACAAGGGCGAGGCGACCGGCATGGTCGAGCTCCCGGTCGAGTGGATCCGCGACGACGCGGTCTACTTCAACATGAACCGCTTCCAGGCGCTGCGGCCCTATACCGGCCCTGAGACCGTCTTCGACATCTTCCGCCGCGAGTTCGACGGCGCCTATGAGGATGGCGGGCTCTTCCTGCTGACCATGCACCCGCATGTCATCACCTACCGCTCGCGCTTCTGGATACTCGAGGAGTTGGTCCGCCACGCCAAGGCCAAGGGCGATGTCTGGTTCGCCAGCCATGCCGAGATCGCCCAATATGTGAAGGACGAAGCCGGGCTCTGACGGTCTGGGTCGCTGAAAGGCTGCGCGCGGGGAGGAACACTGCCCGATTTCGGCCGTTTTCGGTTCAGCCCGGGTTCAGTGCGCCAACGCTCTGATCCCGGCAACCGAAACGGGACGGAAACCTCATGACGCGCACCAAAAGCTGGCTCCTCCTCGGCACCATCCTGCCCGCGCTGACGCTCGCCCAGAGCGGCCGCGCGCAGGAACCGGGGCAGGGGCCAATCCGGATCGCCCAGGCTCCGGCCCCCTCCGACGATCAGCCCGATGGCCGCCGCCGGCCGCCCGGCCAGCAGCGTGGCCCCGGCGATGCCCGCCCGGCTCCGGGCGGCCCGCCTCCCGGCGCTCCCCCCGCCGTGCAGCGCCCGGCGCCCGGCGCGCCGCCCGCGGTCCAGCGCCCGGCTCCACCGGTAGCGCCTGGCGCCACTGCCCCCATCGCGCCGCGCCCGCCGGCAGCAGCCGAGCCGCGCCGCGAGCCGGCCATGCCGCGCCCGGTGCCGCCGATCGCCACGCCTGAAAGTGTTCCCACCCAACGTCCGGCCCCCGCGCCGGGGCAGCCGCCGGCCCTGCGCACCGCACCGGGACAGCCCGTTCCGGGCCAAGTCGTCCCCGGAGGCGCGCCGGAGCAGCGCCGCGCCGCGCCACCGGCTCCCGCCCCGGTTCCGCCGGCCGCTGCGCCGCAGCCCGGCGTGCCTCGCACCGCCCCGGCCCCGCAATCGGTCCAGCCGAACC
>NZ_QQTO01000023.1 GCF_003351345.1 Allobosea caraganae
GCGTGGCAGCGGGTGCGACCGGCGCGGTTTCGGGCGCGGCGGCCTGCTCGGCCCGGGCCGGCTGTTCGAGGCGAAGCTCGGCCGGACGCGCCGGCGGCGTCACCGGCGCCGGCACGGCGGCGATCGGGGCCGGATGGCGCACTTTCTGGAAGACCAGCGCATTCATGGTGATGAGGGCGGCGACGCTGGCGAAGAGGAAGAGCACGAGGCTCCGGCCGGGGCGGCGAAGCGCCGCCTGCCAGAATTGGCTGAGCATGGACGCCTTGCGGCGTGCCGGCTGGCTGCGCCTGACCGGCGGCGCGGACAGGGTCGCGTGGGTATGAGCGCGGGCTGCAAGCGTTGCGGACATGGCTACGGGCTCTCGGTCAAGCAGTCAGACGAAAAGGGATCTTGGTTTCAAGACCGCGGCGCGGCGCACGGGCGAAGGTCGCGATCTTGACGGGCTGCGCGGCGGCCTCGACGCCGCCGACCGGCAGCCGCACCGAGACGCGCGTGCCGATGCCGGGCGCGCTCTCGACGGTCAGGCTGCCGCCATGCAGGCCGACCAGCCCGCGCACAACGGAGAGGCCAAGCCCCGTGCCCTCATAGGCGCGGTCATAGGAGCTCTTGGCCTGGAAGAACGGATCGCCGAGGCGCGGCAGGTCGGAGGCGGCGATGCCGATGCCGGTATCGGAGACGGAGAGGTCGATCGTGCCGCCGTCGCGGATGACGGCGAGCGTGACCCGGCCGCCGGCCGGCGTGAACTTCACCGCGTTGGAGAGCAGGTTGATGACGATCTGCTTCAGCGCCCGCTTGTCGCCGAGCATGGCCTGCAGGTCGCGACCGATCACCTGCTCCAGCGCGACCGCGCCGGCCTCGGCCCGCAGCGCCATCAGCGCGCAGCAATCCTTGGCTACGGCGGCGAGGTCGAGCGGCTCCTGCTCGATCGTCATGGCGCCGCTCTCGATCTTGGAGACGTCGAGCAAGGTGTTGACCACATCGAGCAGGTGATGACCCGAGCCGTGGATGATGCGGGCATATTCGAGCCGCTTCCCGGCATCGAGCAGCGCGGCATGGTCGCTGCCGAGCATCTCGGAAAAGCCGATGATGGCGTTGAGCGGCGTGCGCAGCTCATGGCTCACCGTCGCCAGGAACTGGCCCTTGACGTCGTTGGCCTTGAGCAGCTCGGCATGGACGCGGGTGCGCTCCTCGTCGAGGGCGCGGCGGGCGGTGACGTCACGCATGACGCAGACCACCGCGACGCCGTCCTGCACGTCGCCATCGGCGACGCGATGAGCCTGCATCTCCAGCCAGAGCGCGACCGGAAGGCTCGGCTCCAGGTCGCGCGGCACGAACAAGGTGCGGAAGCAGGCGCTGCTCTCGCCAGTGCCATGGGCGGCGTCGCTCAGGGCCTTGAGGAAGAGCGGCCGGTCGGCGACATGGACGCGCTCGAGCAGGCCGCGGCCATGCAGGTCGCGCGGCTCCGCCCCGGCCAGGGCCCGCGCGGCGGCATTGGCGAAGACGACCGCCCCGGTGGCGTCATGCCAGGTCACGAGATCGCCGACGTGGTCGAGCAGGAGCTGCGCGCGGCTGTCGGTGGCGCGGCGCTCGCGCTGCTCGCCATCGCGGCGACGCAGGAGGGCGGCGCCGATCGCAACCACGTGCAGCACCGCCACGGCGACGACCGCGGGCATCGCGGCGACGATCCAGGGAGCGGGAGCGGCAAAGAGGTCGAACTGGTGCAGGGCGGCGACGCCGGCCAGCGCAGCGGCCGCAATCGCTCCCGCCCGCAGCACGTAGGCGCGGGAGCCGAAGAGCATCGCCCCGGCAGGCAGGGCAGCGAGCCAAAGCAGGACGGGCGAGGTCGCGCCGCCGGTCACGCCGGCGAGCGTCGCAACGAACAACGCAAGCGCCGTGGCGGAGATGGCATGGGCAAGATCGAGCCGGCCGCTGCGCGAGAGCACGAAGACGGCGAGCAGCGGCAGCACCAGCGCGATCAGCAGCAGAGCTTCAAACGTGCCGAGCGCTCCGCGCCAGGCGAGATAGGCCGGCGCCAGACCAAGCGCGGCCGCGCCGAGCGCAAGACGCGTCAGCATGAAACGCTCGTGACGGGCGCGCTCGGGCGCATCAGGCAGAACCGATGGATGCACCATCGCCGCCACCTGCGTCCTGACCGCCATGATTGTCTGAAGAAACCGCAATACCCACCTCGGCAGGCCCATTCGCCTGTGTCGGAGCGATCCTCGCCATGCGCGGTTTAAGCGCGACTTAAGGCAACGCGGCCCCGGCACCCGGCCCGGCTGGATCAAGCCGATAAATATCCCTTCCTGCACAATGACTTGCCGGAGATAAGTTCAATTTTCCGGATCAGCGCGATGTTGGCTTCAGGGTGAACGGAAGCTGAAGATCACAGCGTGGATTTGACTCAAATGCGCGCGTTTCGGCTGACGCGTTCTTTCGACCTGCCGGGGTAGAGTGGTTTCGGGTTAGGGAACTCCGGTGGGACGGGGATCGGGAATGGCTTATCTCATGCGCAGCCTGGCGGTGATCGGCGTCATCGCCTTCAACTCGCCGGTCCATAGCGGCAAATCAGAGACAGACGGCGCCCGCGAAGCGCTGCGCAGCGTCGCAGCCGTGGCGAGCCAGATCGACGCGAAGACCGCCATGAACGGCGTCGCCGCAGCGCGCGAGGCGGCGCAGATCCTGGCCGGGCTCGACCCCGAGACGCGCTCGCGCATGCTCGCGCTCGCCACCGCGACCGCCGCGAAGGCCGAGAGCCGTCCGCGCCCCATCGCCGCCTCCCCTTCCCGCTAGCGCCCCCTCCTCCTACATCCCTGCGATGACGGCGCTTGACGCTGGGCGTCCGCGCGTCGAAGAGGCTCGCGCGCAGACAGGGCCCGCGAACGGACGGACATGAGTGAAAACCTCGACGAGATCATCGCCAATTTCGAGCTGCTCGACGACTGGGACGATCGCTATCGCTACCTGATCGAGCTCGGCCGAGGCCTCGCCCCGCTGCCGGAGGCGGCGCATAACGACGAGAACAAGGTGCGCGGTTGCGCCAGCCAGGTCTGGCTCGCGGTGCGGCGCGAGGGCGGGCCCGGCGAGGGCACGCACCTGCATTTCCTCGGCGATAGCGACGCCCATATCGTGCGCGGGCTCGTCGCGCTCGCGCTCGCGATCTATTCCGGCCGCAGCGCCAGGGAGATCCTCTCGACCGACGCCTTCGCGATCTACGAGAAGCTCGGCCTCGCCGCCCATCTGACGCCGCAGCGCTCGAACGGCGTGCGCGCCATGATCGACCGGATCAAGAGCGACGCACGCGCAGCCGCCGCCTGAGCCTCAGGCGCCCGGCATGATCTGCGGGCGCGCATCATCCGCGCGCCAGACGGAGCCGCTCCGCTTCGAGCTGCGCGGCGCGACGTCAATGCCGTAATGCGAGGCCAGCGCCGAGAGCGCGAGCCGGAGCACGACCTTGGCGGAACGCGCCGGCCAGCCGCGCTCACGCTCGACCTGGTCGAGCCCCTTCAGGAAGCCGCAGACATCGATGGCGAGGCCGGAGAGTTCCGGGCCGAGCTTGTCGCAGGCCTTGCCAATGCGCTGGCGCGCGGCGAGCGCGCTGTCGGAGGCGCTGCCGGGATCGCGGCCCGACCCGCGCTCCTCAGGCGCGAAGGCAGCGTCCCAGTTCATCGTCGTGCGCGGCAGCATCTGCGCCAGGGTCAGGTCGGCGCGGAAGCGCTCGCCGGCGGCGAACTCGGCAGCCGAGATCTGCGGCCTGCCATCCTTGCCGGCGCGGCGATGCAACCAGAGCAAAGGGCTCTCGCGATCATCGACGAGCACGGGCTGCACGACACCGTCGACCAGCATCGTCCGGGTCGACAGCGCCCGCTTGGACGCCGGCGCAGCAGCGGCGAGGGTCAGGCGCCGCGCCTTGCCGGTCCCATCCCAGCGGGCGAGCCCGGCGGCGACCGCCGCCTCCGCCTCCTGCGCCAGGACATAGCCGGCGCCGAGGCTGGTGCCGCCATTGGCGCGGTAGAGCGCGATGCGGCCGCAGCCGAGGGGCGAAGCCAGCGCAAAGGCGCCGGGCTCGGCGAGATGGCGCAGCAGGCGGGAGCGGCGGACATCGGCTTCGCTGTTCTCGGCCATGCTCACGCCTCCACCCGGGCCGCGACGATCAGATGGCGCGTCAGGGCCAGCAGCCCGGCTTCGAGCGCGGCAAGCGCCAGGTCGTGCCGGGGATCGTCGCGGCGATCCTCGATCAGCGCGCAGGCATGGCGCACAGTCGTCCGGTCGCGGCCGAAGCAGATGCCGACGCGGGTGAAGGACAGGCCGAAGACGACATGGGCGAGGTACATCGCCATCTGGCGCGAGCGGGCGGCTGCCTGCGTTCCGCGCAGCCGCTGCCGCAATTGCCTCGTGGAAATCCCGGTCGTCGCCGAAGCGGCCGACTCGATCAGCCGCGCCAACGCCGTCTGACGCAGCGGGTCTGCCAGGTTGATCTCGCTATCGTTCATGATACGTTCTCTTTCGTTGCCGGCGGGATGACCTGCGGCCTCAACGACAAGAGATTATATTCCTAAATCTTGACCTGCAAGGACCGGCGCGATCTATCCCCGTCAGCCCGTGTCAGCATAAGAAAAGCCGCCGGCGGACCGGCGGCTCCTGACAATGTTTGCATTGCAGCGGGATCGGGACGACCAGCCGGCAGGCCTGGTCCCTTCCCCGCAGCTCCGCTCAGCGGCGCTTGCGGCGCTGCTGGCCGAGGCCCATCTTCTTCGCCAGCTGCGAACGCGCTTCGGCATAGTTGGGGGCAACCATCGGATAGTCGGGCGGCAGACCCCACTTCTCGCGATACTGCTCCGGCGACATGTTGTACTGCGTGCGCAGATGCCGCTTCAGCGATTTAAACTTCTTCCCGTCTTCGAGGCAGATCAGGTAATCAGCCGTGATCGACTTCTTGACCGGGATCGCAGGCTTGGGCGCCTCGACCGGCACGACCGGAGCAGCGCCACCAACAACGCGATTGAGCGCGGCATGCACATCGTTGATCAGGGAAGGCAGATCAGACGCGGGCACCGAGTTATTCGAGACATAGGCAGAAACGATGTCGGCGGTGAGTTCGATGAAATCCGAACCGTCATTATCAGCCATGATTGTACCACTCCTTATGTGTTCTTGGACCAGATATCACCCGACCGTTCCACGTCCCTCGGCTCCGAAGCCTCGTTCTTCAAAGCCGACAGCAGGTCAAGGACAGCCGACAATAGAATCACGCGAAGCGGATCGATCTGGCCACCGTGTAGTGCATCAATAACATTCCCGCAAGCCAATAACCATGTTTGCGAATACGTTCAGCACCGAAATATTGGACCTCTTTTGGCGTGTTCATGGTAACCAAAATGTGCACCGCAGCGCGATCATGCGCGCCGAGGTTGTCATTTCAGTCCTAAAGCGACGCCTGACTATGGGTTGCCGGAGCGGGAGCGGGAGTTATGCATCGGGGAAGAGAAGATGAATTGCTGCGGTTTCGATACTCACCAGGGATGATGCTGATACAGAAACAATATCGTAGCAATGGCAATGCTTGCGTGGGGCTTGCGGCGCGCCGGGCCCCGGCCAGCACCCCAACGCGCTTTCCGCGCGGCTGCAACCAGTCGAGCGGAAGAATTCGCGCCAAATCAATCTCTTGAGCATGTTCCAATCCTCTTGAGCCTGTTCCGATCGCAAAACTAATGCCTGGTTTTGCCGAACATGCTCTAAGCCGGGCGGGACACGCCTCAGAGAGCGACGAGCACGACCATGGCCAAGCACATCACCCCGCCCCGCGCCGAAGCGCGCCCGGAAAGCCGGACCGTCCACGGCACCGTGCTGACCGACGCCTATGGCTGGCTCAGGGCCGCCAACTGGAAAGACGTCCTGCGCGACCCCGATGCGCTTCCGGCCGAAATCCGGACCTATCTCGAAGCCGAGAACAGCTACTCGAAGACGTTGATGGCACCGACGCGGGAGTTGCAGAAGCAACTCGTCAAGGAGTTCCGCGGGCGGATCAAGGAAGACGATGCCAGCGTTCCGCAGCCCGACGGGCCGTTCCTCTACTATTCGCGCTATCGCAGCGGCGGCGAGCACCCGCTGATCTGCCGCAAGCCCCGCGCGGCCGAAGGCAAGGCGGCACGCGAGCAGATCATGCTCGACGCCGACGCGCTGGCCAAGGGCAAGGACTTCTTCGACCTCGGCGACGCCGCCCATAGCCGCGACCACCGCCTGCTGGCCTGGAGCGCCGACGAGGCCGGCTCCGAACTGCACACGATCCGCGTGCGTGAGCTCGCGACCGGGACCGATCTCGACGACCGCATCGCGGATACGACGGGCGAGATCATCTGGGCGAGCGATTCACGCTCCTTCGCCTATGTCAGGCTCGACGCCGACCACCGTCCCTCGCGGGTCTACCGGCACTGGCTGGGCCAGGATGCCGGCACGGACGAGTTGCTGCACGAGGAGCAGGATGCCGGCATGTTCGTCGATATCGACGAGACGCAGTCTGGCCGCTTCCTGCTGATCTCGATCGGCGACCACGAGACCTCGGAAATCCGGATCATCGACCTGGCCGAGCCCGAGGCGAAGCCGGTGATGATCGCGCCACGCCTGGTCGGACGGCAGTACAGCGTCGATCATCACGGCGAGGACTTCCTGATCCTGACCAATGCCGACGGGGCGGAGGACTTCAAGATCGTCGCGGTCCCGGTAGCCGATCCCGCGCCCGAGAACTGGCGCGACCTCATCCCGCACCGCGCCGGCCGGCTGATCCTCAGCCATGTCTGCCTGAAGGGCCGGCTGATCCGGCTCGAGCGCGAGGACGGCCTGCCGCGCATCGTGATCCGCGACCTCGCAGGCGGCAGCGAAAGCAGCATCGCCTTCGAGGAGGAAGCCTATGGGCTCGGCCTCGATGCCGGCTACGAATTCGAGACCGAGACCTTGCGCTTCATCTACGCGTCGATGGCGCGCCCGGCCGAGACCTATGACTACGACATGCGCACGGGCGAGCGGACCTTGCTGAAGCGGCAGGAGGTGCCTTCCGACCACGATCCCGCCGCCTATCGCGTCAGGCGCATCTTCGCCACGGCCAAGGACGGCGCCAAAGTGCCGATCTCGCTGCTGCACCGCGTCGATACCGCCATCGACGGCTCGGCGCCCTGCCTGCTCTACGGCTACGGCTCCTACGGCTCCTCGATGTCGGCCTCGTTCCGGACCAATCCGCTGAGCCTGGTCGATCGCGGCTTCGTCTACGCCATCGCCCATGTCCGCGGCGGCACCGACAAGGGCTGGCGCTGGTATCTCGACGGCAAGCGCGAGAAGAAGGCCAACACCTTCACCGACTTCATTGCCGCAGCGGAGACGCTGGCCGATTCAGGCTTCACTGCGCGCGGCCGCATCGTGGCGCAGGGCGGCAGCGCCGGCGGCATGCTGATGGGCGCCATCGCCAACATCGCGCCGGAGCTGTTTGCCGGCATCGTGGCGGAGGTGCCCTTCGTCGACGTGCTCAACACGATCCTCGACGACACATTGCCGCTGACCCCGCCGGAATGGCCGGAATGGGGCGACCCGATCCGGGATGTGCAGGCCTTCCATACGATCCGCAGCTATTCGCCCTATGACAACGTCAAGGCGCAGGCCTATCCGCCGATCCTGGCGATGGGCGGGCTGACCGATCCGCGCGTCACGTATTGGGAGCCGGCAAAATGGGTCGCGCGGTTGCGCGCCACCATGACCGGCGGCGGGCCGGTGCTGCTGCACACCAACATGGAGGCCGGCCATGGCGGCTCGGCCGGGCGCTTCGACTCGCTGAAGGAGGTCGCGCTGGGCTACGCCTTCGCGATCCAGGCGATCGAAGGCGGTTGGCCGGAGGCAGCTGCCTCCAGCTGATCAAACGCCCAGCTTGCTCTTCTCGCTGGCGAGGTAGGTCCTCAACTCGTCCATCGAAGCGAAGCTGTACTCGTCATCCGGCGTGCGGGCCTTGATCGAGCCGTCGGCATACATGGTGAAGTGCGTGTCGCCGACCTGATAGGCGCCGACGACACCCTCATCGGACGCCGCGGGGCGCGGCGGCTCAGGGGTTGGAGGCTCCGCCGCCGCCGGCTCGATCTCATCCGCGGCCGCCGTCTCCTCGGTTGCCTCGGCGTGAGGCTCCTCGACCTCCTCCGGCCGCTCATCGGCGGCGGCCGGGAGTTCCGGCTCGGCCTCGTACTCAGGCTCCGGCGCAGATGGCTCGTGCGTAGCCGGCTCATCGAATACCGGCTCGCGCCGGCCGAAGGCGGGGGCCATCCAGGCCTCGGCGGAGCTGAGATCGCTCTCCTCGCGCCGCTCCTCCGCGACCGGCTCCTCCGGCTCGGCCGGCTTTAACGGCGGCTGCGGGCCAAGCGTCAGGTGCTGCCGCAGCGCGCTCAAATCATCCGCCTCAGCCGGTTCCGGAGCGGGCACGGGTTCCTGCGCGCGCGAGCCGAAGCGCGGCCACCACGAGCGCTTGGGCTCCTCGCGCGGCTCGGGCATCACGAAGGGCTCGGGCTCCTTGACCGGCTCAGGCTCCTCGGCCGGCCCGGACTCGCCGGCGGATTCGACCTCGTACCCAGCCGGCGGCACGTAGCCGGCAGCGACGGCAGCGACGGCAGCGATGATATCGTCGGGTGCGACCTCTTCGGATTTGACGGATTTGGGTTCGACCAAGGCGAGTTCCGGCTCCGGCGCGATCTCTGCCTCCAGAAGCTGCTCGGCCTCGACCGGCTCAGGCTCGGCGGCGAGCGCCTCTTCCCCCGCATCCTTGTTGGCGGCGACTCCGATCAGAGCGTCGTCGAAAATGTCCTCGTAGACGGGCTCGGGCTGAGCCGGCTCGCGCTCGCCACGCTCGTCGTGATCCTCGACAACCGGCAGCCGCGCCTCGGCCGGCCGGGTCTCTTCGTCCTCAGCGTCCTCATGCTTGCCGATGCCGCGATCGGCGAACACCGTCGCCAGCGCGCCTCCGGCGGCAACCAGGCCGGCCCCGGCCGCTACGGTGCCGAGCCCCGGCAGCCTGCTCTGAGGCAGCGTCGGCTCGGGTATCGCCAGCTCGGGCTCGGAGAACTGGAGCTTGGGGAACTCGGACTTGATCGGTTCCGGCAGCACCAGCTCCGGCAGCACCGACTCAGACTTGGTCGTCTCAGACTTGGTCGACTCAGGCATGGCAGGCACCGGCGCCCGCTCGTCGGCGGCACGGACAATCGCCTCTCCCGGCACCGCCGTCACGGCCGAGAGCAAGGTCATGGCCCGCAGCGCCGTCCTCACGCGGCGCAGCTCGACCAGAACCCAGGCCAGGGCGAGCAGGATGATGCCGACGGTCGTCGCGACGGAGCCGATGATGACCTGCGTGAAGCCGCGCTCCAGCATGAGATACGGCCAGCCATCGGCAATGGCGAGACCGCCGCCGACGAGAAAAGCCAGCCCGAACAAGACGAAGATAATAATCAACCCAGCATCCTCAGCGCGGCATCGACGGGAAAGGTGATACCGATTCCGTCAGATCATCCTCTAACTTATTGAATAAGAGACAAATTCACAAACCCTGACGGATTTGGCTGAAAAATCGGGCGGGAGGCAAGTACGGCCGCGCGGGTGCCGCGCGTCACCTTCTCCTGCGAATGCATGCTGTTTGCTCACTGGCAACGGTTGCCGCTCGCGGGCCGCGGGCTTAACTAGCGGGTGGAATGGCGGGAGGTTCCGCCGGGGCCGCCAGGTTCCAAGCCGTTCATGACGAAGCCATTCTCAGCAGTGCGATTTACAGCCCAAGGAGAGGCACGATGTCCTTCACCCTTCCCGACCTGCCCTACGCCCATGATGCGCTCCAGCCCTTCATGTCGAAGGAGACCCTGGAATACCATCACGACAAGCACCACCAAGCTTACGTCACCAACGGCAACAACGCGATCAAAGGCACGGAATTCGAGGGCAAGTCGCTCGAGGAGATCGTCAAGGGTTCGCATGGCAAGAACCCGGCCGTGTTCAACAATGCCGGCCAGCACTACAACCACCTCCACTTCTGGAAGTGGATGAAGCCGAATGGCGGCGGCAGCCTGCCGGGCGCGCTTGAGAAAGCCGTGATCGACTCGTTCGGCTCGGTCGAGAAGTTCAAGGAAGACTTCGTCGCCGCCGGCGTCGGCCAGTTCGGCTCCGGCTGGGCCTGGCTCGAGGTCAAGGGCGGCAAGCTCGCCGTCAGCAAGACCCCGAACGGCGAGAGCCCGCTCGTCAACGGCGCGACCCCGATCCTCGGCGTCGACGTCTGGGAGCACTCCTACTACATCGACTACCGCAACCGCCGCCCCGACTACCTCAAGGCCTTCCTCGAGAGCCTGGTGAACTGGGAATACGTCGCGGAGCTCTATGACGGCGCCAAGGCCTGAGCCTTCCGCCGCAACCTAAATACGAACGGGGCCCTCGCGGGCCCCGTTTTCGTTTCGGCGTGGCGTGGCGACTAAGCCGCGACGCTGCGCAGGAACTGGTCGACCGTGGCGCGCAGCCGCAGCGCCTGCGCCGCGACCTCGCCGGCCGCGCCGCGAACCTGCTCGGCCGAGCGCCCGGTCTCCTCGACGCTATCAGCCAGCACGCTGAGGTCGCTCGACACCGAGAGCGCCGAGGTGCTTGCCATGGCGACGCCGCTGGCGATCTCGCCGGTCGCGATGGCCTGCTGCTCGATCGAGGTCGCGACCGAATTGGCGAAGTTCTCGATCGCGCCCATGCGGTTGGCGATGTTCTGGATGGCGAAGACGACCTCGCCGGTAGCGCTCTGGATGGCGCCGACCTGGGTGACGATGCGGTCGGTGGCATCGGCGGTCTGCGACGCCAGGCTCTTCACCTCGGCGGCGACCACGGCAAAACCGCGGCCGGCCTCGCCGGCCCGGGCCGCCTCGATGGTGGCGTTGAGCGCGAGCAGGTTGGTCTGCGCCGCGATGTCGCGAATGAGGTTCACGACCTCGCCGATGGCGCGGGCGGTCTCGTCGAGCGCCTGGACCGAGCTCGCCGTGTCGCGCGAGATCGACGCGGCATCGACGATCTCGGTGCGCACGCGCCGGACCTGGAACTCGACCTCGCGAATGGCGGCGCCCATCTCCTCGGCGGCCTGGGCGGCGTTCTCGACATTGCCGGACGCGCCGTGAGCGTTCTGCGCGGCGCGGGCGGCGCGGCCGGACGACTCGGCCGCGACGCGGGCAAGGCCGTCGGAGGCCTCGCTCATGCGCTCGGCATTGCTCTTGAAAGCTTCGAGCGCAACGCCGACCTCGGCCCGGAACAGCGCGATCGACTCGTCGACGCGCTGCTGGTGCTGGCGGCGCTCGACCTCGCTGACATGCTGGCGCTCCTGCAGGGCCGCGCGCTCGCCGAGGCGGACCTTGAGGATGCCGAGCGCATGCGCGATGGCGCCGATCTCGTCGCGCCGGCCCATGGCGTCGATCTGCGTATCGAGATCGCCGTCGGAGATGCTGACGATCGCCTGCGTCATGCTCTTCAGCGGCTTCATCGTGCGCGAGAGCGAGATCCACAGCAGCGGCCCGAGCACGAGCAGGATCAAGATGCCGAAGCCGATGGTGACGTACTGCTCCAGCGAGGCACGGGCGAGCAGCCGGCTCTTGTCGAAGCGGATCGCGATATAGCCGATCTGCTTCTTGAGCCCGCCGACCTGCACGACATGGAGCTGGGTGACATAGGTCTTGTCCTCGATCTGGGTCGAGGGCTGCTCCTTCAGCACCTCCCACGGCTCGCGTCCGAGCGCGGTTGTGAGCGTGCGCGGCGTCAGCGAGAGGCGTGCTTCCTCGTTGCGGCCGGCGCTGGCCAGCGACGAGATGTCGTCGGCGACGATGCCGGCATCGAAATCCGGGTCGCGGCGCAGCGATTCGAGGATGTAGCCGAGCGTCGTGGTATCGCGGGCGAGGATCAGGGCTGGTGAGGCATTGACCACCATCGTGGTCAGGGCAGTCATCTTCTGCTCCAGATCGCCGCGCGTCTTGGCGTCGTTGTAGCGGGCGATGGCGATCACGACGAAGACGATCGCGACCGCGACGATGGCGACCGCGGCACCGGCGATCTGGCTGCTGAGCGAGTTGTTGGAGCTGTCCCGGAGCGGCACGCGTGGCGCAATGGAAGCGGCCGAATCTGCTCGCTTGAACCAAGTCATTGCGCTGACATCTCCGCCGGAGGCTTCACAGGATCCGAACGGCACGGACCAGTTCCAGCCAATTTGAACGATGCCGGTAAATATTCGATTGCCTTTAGCTGGATACGCTTGGGCAATCTCCCTTGCGTCAGCCGTGGCCGTTGCTGCCCGCCGTCAGGGCAAAGCCGAGAAACACGCGATCGCCAGGCCATCCGGCGGCACGAAGTTCTTCAGCGCCAGGTGCTCCTGCGGCCGCGTCGCGACCACCGGGTCGAGCCCAAGCAGCTCGTCATCGACATGGCCGGGATGGCACATCACGAGATGGGCCGGGCCGGGCCGAAGCAGGAAGCGGCCGAGATCGGCGGCGAAATCGCGGGTGGGATCGAAGGGCGAGACGCCGGAGAAGCCGCTGTTGACCTTGATGCCGCGGCGCAAGGCCTGCGAGCGCAATCCCAGCGCCAGGCCGGCAATGACCAGCGCCTTGCCGACGGCGACGTTGCGGGCTCGGATCGCGGCGACCGAATCGGTGGGGTCGCGCAGGTAGACGCTGCCCTCGCGATACCGCCGCCGTATGGCTGAGAGCACCGCGCCGCGCACGCCGGGCAGCACATGAACATGCTGGTGGCCATCGACGAAATCGGGCGGGCGGCCGAGCGCGTCCTCGAACGCGTCGAGCTGGCGCTCGATCTCGGCGGCGATTTCGGCGCGGGCCGCAGCCGAGGATACCGCCGCCCTGGCAAGGTCGCCGAGCTTCGGCAGCTCGCCGCCCGGCGCGATCCGCGGCATCGGGCTGAGCTGAGCGGCGCAGGTCAGGTTGAGGTGCAGGCCGAGATCGGCACGGCCGGAGAAGGCCGAGAGTTCGCCGGCCAGGCGCTTCCAATGCGGCCGGTTGGTCATGGCTCCGGTGGCCGAGAGCTTGCCCAGCGCCAGCAGGTCCAGGATCGAGCGGCTGACGCCCTCGGTCAGCGCGAAATCATCGGCGCAGAGGACGAAGCGGGTGACCATGTTGCTCGTTGTCCTGGGTTCATCTGCGATGATGTACAAGCCAGCCGCGGAGCGTGCGGGTGCGGCGGCCTGGAGCGCTTTAAATGGCAAGTTAGACGTGCCAAAGCACGCTTAAAGTGCTTCTCCACCTCCAGAACCGGATCGAAAGACTGATTGTGTCAGACGCGCAGCCCACACCGCGCCCAGCAACGCTCGATCCGGCCCCGCCCCGGCCGGAGCTCTCGATCGTCGTGCCCGTCCATAACGAGGCCGACAACCTGCCGATCCTGGTCGAGCGGCTGAAGGCGGTGCTCGACGGGAAGGTCGCGTCCTGGGAGCTGGTCTGCGTCGACGATGGCAGCCGCGACGGTACGCTTGCGGTGCTGCGCCTGCTCAACGCCAGCGACAAGCGCATCAGCGCCGTCTCGCTCAGCCGCAATTTCGGCAAGGAGGTCGCGATCGCGGCCGGGCTCGACCATGCCGCCGGCGACGCGGTCGTGATCATGGATGCCGACCTGCAGCATCCGCCGGAGACGATTCCCCTCTTCCTGACCAAGTGGCGCGAGGGCTATCTCAACATCTACGCCCAGCGCGCCGACCGCGAGGGCGAGAGCCGGCTCAAGCGCAACTTCGCCAAGGCCTTCTACCGGCTCTTCGCCAGCTTCGGCGAGATCGAGCTGCCGGAGGGCGCCGGCGATTTCCGCCTGCTCGACCGCAAGGTCGTCGACGCGCTGCGCGCGCTGCCGGAGAGGGCCCGCTTCACCAAGGGGCTCTATGCCTGGGTCGGCTTTCCCGGGACCGGCGTGACCTTCGAGGTGGCCGAGCGCCAGCACGGCGAGAGCAAGTTCCGGTTCCGCAAGCTGTTCAGCTTCGCCTTCGACGGGCTGTCCTCGTTCTCGACCGTGCCGCTGAAGATCGCGACCTGGGCCGGGGTGACGATCGCCATCATCTCGACCCTGTCGGCCCTGTTCTTCCTGCTGCGCACGCTGCTCTTCGGCACCGACCTGCCCGGCTTCCCGTCGCTGATCGTCTCGATCATGTTCTTCTCCGGCATCCAGCTGATCTCGCTCGGCATGATCGGCGAATATGTCGGGCGCATCTTCGCCGAGGTGAAGCGTCGGCCGCTCTACCTGATCGGCGAGCGCGTCGGCTTCGACGCCCGCACCGTCGACCACCCGCGCGGCGACGCCTTGCCGCCATTGATCCGGTGAGAATCGGGTAGACTCTTTGAGCCCTCATCCTGAGGAGCGCTCGCAGAGCGCGTCTCGAAGGATGCTTCAGCGCGCTCTGGAGCATCCTTCGAGACGCCGCTAAAGCGGCTCCTCAGGATGAGGGCTGTGGTTCCCTTGGCGCCGAGAGCACAATGTTCAGAAAGATCCTGTCGGTCGGCGGCTTCACGCTGCTCTCGCGCCTGAGCGGCTTCATCCGCGACATCGTGCTCGCGGCCGTGCTCGGCGCCGGCGCGCTGATGGACGCGTTCTCGGTCGCGCTGCGCCTGCCCAACCATTTCCGCACGATCTTCGGCGAGGGCGCGGTCAACCAGGCCTATATCCCGGCCTATGCGCGGGTGCGCCAACAGGCTGGCGAGGCCGCCGCGGCGCTCTTCGCCAACCGCATCTTCACGTTGAACCTGATCGTGCAGGTCGTGCTGCTCGCGCTCGCCCTGCCCTTCATGCCGGAAATCGTGCGGCTGCTCGCGCCCGGCTTCAGCGGCGATCCGCAGCGCTTCGAACTCGCCGTCGCGCTGACCCGGATCACCTTTCCCTACCTGCTCTTCATCACGCTGGTGACGCTGCTCTCGGCCAATCTCAACGCAATCGACCGCTATGCCGCGGCGGCTGGCGCGCCGATCCTGCTCAATGTCTGCCTGGTCGCCGCGCTCGCCATCGCCTTCCTGTTCCCGAGCGCCGCCTATGCCGCCGCCTGGGGCGTGGCTGTGTCGGGCGTGCTGCAATGGCTGCTCGTCGCCATCGACGCCCGCCGCGCCGGCGTCGGGGCCGCGCTGGTGGCGCCCCGCATCGATGCCGACGTGAAGAGCTTTCTAAAAGCCTTCGGGCCGGCCGTGATCGGCTCGGCCGGCGTGCAGATCGCGCTCTTCGCCGACACGATCATCGCCTCGCTGCTGCCGCGCGGCGCCTATTCGGCGCTGTATTATGCCGAGCGGCTCTACCAGCTCCCGATCGGCGTCATCGCCATCGGCGTCGGCACCGTGCTGCTGCCGACGATGAGCCGCCTGCTCGCCGCCGGCAATGTCGAGGCCGCCGACAAGGCGCAGAACCGGGCGGTGGCGCTGACGCTGGTCATGGCCGCCCCCTTCGCCGCCGCCTTCCTCGCCATTCCCGAGCTGATCGTCTCGGCCCTGTTCGAGCGCGGGCGCTTCGATTCCACCGCGAGCCAGGCGGCCGGAGCGGTGCTCTTCGCCTACGCGGTCGGGCTGCCGGCGATCGTGCTGATCCGCAGCCAGGTCTCGGCCTTCCAGGCGCGCGGCGACACCACGACGCCGATGATGGTCTCGCTGGCGGCCATCGCCTGCAACGTCGGGCTGAAGCTGCTGCTCTGGCGCGACTGGGGTGCGCCGGGCCTGGCGCTCGCCACCGCCGCCGGGGCCTGGATCAACCTGGGTCTGCTCTTCGTGCTGGCGCTCAGGCGTGGCTGGACCAAGCCTGACCGGCAATTGCCGCTGCTGATTGTCATTACGCTGGCGGGCGCGGTGATTGCCGCCGTGGCGGCGCGCGTGCTGACGCCGGTGCTGCTGATCGAGATGGCGCGGTTCCCGGCCGAGGTGAAGCTGGTGACGCTCGCGGCGGTCGGGGCCGTCGCGGGTTTGCTCTATCTCGTGGTCACGCTGGGCGGACTGAAGGCGGCGCGGCTGATCCGGTTGCTGCGCTGAGCGACAGAGCGCTCCGCCCTCGGCCGAAGCCATGGGGCGGAGCAGATCAGATGCTGAGCAGTTTGGTTAGCTAAGCCGTTGCGACCTCAGGCCGTCTTGCTGTGCGCGAAGTCCATGTAGAGTTCGCGCGCCTTGCGGAACATCGGGCCGGGCTGCAGCTCGCGGCTGTCGATGCGCGAGATCGGCATGACCTTGGAATAATTGCCCGAGCTGAAGATCTCGTCGGCCTGCTCGAAATCTTGATAGCGCAGGCTGGTCTCCTCGACCGTGACGCCGTCCTGGCGCAGCAGCCCGATGACGCGCTGGCGGGTGATGCCGTTCAGGAAGGTGCCGTTCGGCGCCGGGGTCTTCACCACGCCGTCCTTGGCCAGGAAGATGTTGGAGGTGCCGGTCTCGGCGACGTTGCCGAGCATGTCGAGCACCAGCGCGTTGTCGAAGCCGCGCGCCTTGGCCTCGCGCAGGATGCGGGCGTTGTTCGGATAAAGGCAGCCGGCCTTGGCGTCGGTCGGCATCGTCTCCAGCGTCGGGCGGCGATAGAGCCCTTGAGTCAGGGAGAAACCAGTGCTGACGTCGCCCATCGGCGCCTCGAACAGGCAGAGCGCGAACTGGGTCGATTCAGGGTCGCCGATGATGGTCGAGGGGCCGTCGGCCTCGGCCCAGTACATCGGCTTGACGTAAACCGCCGTGCCGCCGTTGAACTTCTTCAGGCCCTCGGCGGTCTTGGCGACGATCTCCTCGGCCAAGGCCGTCGGCTTGAGGCCGAGCGCGATGGCGGAGCGGTTGACGCGCGCGGCGTGGCGGTCGAGGTCGGGCGAGACGCCGTCGAAATGGCGGGCGCCGTCGAAGACGCAGGAGGCCTGCCAGGCGGCATGGGTGCGCGGCCCCATGATGCCGGGATTGCCCTCCAGCCACTCACCCTCGAACCACGTCCACGTCTGCGAATACCAGGCCATGCCCATCCCCGATCTCTAAGCGTCGTTGGTCCGCACCGTCTGCCGGCCGGGCTGCCCCGTCAACATGGGGCCCTAGGTCGCCGTGCGTCCTACCGGACGCAAAATGGCGATCTAGGCCTTTGTTATTGCATCGGACTTTCCCGAAAACCGGTACCCACTTTTCGGTCCGATGCTCTAATGATGTGATGTGATGGAAGCGATCGGAACCGGTGATGGATCACCAGCCGAGCGCGCGCGCCACCGAGACGACGCCCATGCCGACCATCAGCGCCAGCAGCTCGCTGCGACGCAGCACCATGCTGCCGATCGCGGCAAGCAGCGCCAGCGCCGCGGCCAAGCCCAGCCGCTCGATCAGCGGCAGCACGGTCGCGACCACGATCGAGCCCGGCAGGGCGGCGAGCCCGCGCCGAACATGCGGGGTGAGCGGGATGAAGCCCATCATCACCACGCCGGAGATGCGGCAGAGATAGGTTGCTACAGCCATGGCGGCGATCGCCGCCAGCGCGCCCCACAGGATGGGATCAGGCACGGTCATCGCGGAAGGCTCCCACGAGTGCGCCCGAGAGCGCCCCGGTGATGATGAAGGCGTAGCCCTCGACCAGCTTGGCCGTGGCGAGCGCGACGATGCCGGCGACGATCCAGGGCACCGCCGCGCGCCGGCCGCGCCAGAGCGGCACGATCATCGTCGCGAAGAAGATCGGCATGACCAGGTCGATGCCGTAGCGGCGCGGATCGGCGACGAGCGAGCCGAGCAGGTAGCCCGGCACGGTCGCAAGGACCCAGTTGATCCAGATGATGAACCCCGCGCCGACGAGCACGCCGAGATCGCGACCGCCATCGGCATGGTAGCGCGTGCCGATCAGCCAGTTGGCATCGGTGAAGAAGAACAGGTGCAGCGCGTTGACGAGCCTGGGATAGGGCGCGAGCCAGGGCTGGAGCGAGGCGCCCTGCAGCACCATCCGCGCATTGACCGTGGCGGTGACGATCGCGAGCCCGGCGATGGCGCCCCAGCTCCATTCCGGCCGCCAGAGCTCGATGGCGACCAGTTGCGAGACGCCGGCATAAACGACGGCGCTCATCAGCACGGCTTCGAGCAGGCTCAAGCCCTTGGCCGAGGCCGCCGCACCGAACGCGACCGCGAAGACCACGAGCCCCGGAATCAGGACCAGCGCCTTGCGGGCGCCGAGAAAGACGCCGTTCCAGGTCAGGACCGGGCGGAGCGTCCGCGGGGGCAATTCTTGCAGTGAGGACATGCTTCTTCCAAAGGCCTCGGCGACCCCAGGTCAACGCGTATCGGCGTCGCCTGCACATGAACCCGGCGCAGGACGGCGGCAGCATCGAGGATCGTCGCGACAAGGCGCGGCAGCAAGACTAGGTTGCCGCCATGATCTGGCTGACCTCCCCCGACGCGACCGCGCCCGCCCTCCCCGCCGCCTGGCTGATCGCCACGGGCAAGCAGCCCGCCAACCTGCAGGAGCGCTCGGAGCTGCGGCGCGGCACGGCGAAGCGGCTGGTCGCGCAGCAGTTCGGGCTGGAGCCCGGCAGCGTGAAGCTCGACCATGACGAGCGCGGGCGCCCGCTCCTCGCGCAGCCGGCCGGCACCGGCCTGCACCTCTCGCTGGCCACGCGGGGCGGGCTGGTCGCGGTGGCGCTCGCCCATGGGCCGGTCGGCATCGATGTCGAGCGCATCGACCTTGCCACCGAGCCGCCGCTGGCGATGCTGCATCCGCAGGAGCGTGAGGCCCTGCTGGCGCTGCCGGAATCGGCCCGGCCGCTTGCCTTCGCCCAGCTCTGGAGTGCGAAGGAGGCCTATGTGAAGGCGCTCGGCACCGGCTTCCTGCGCGCGCCCGAAAGCTTCGCGGTGCGGCTGCTCTCGACCGAGCGCTTCGAGGTCGCCGATCCGGAGGCGCCCGGCCTGGCGACCGGCGCCAGCCGCATCATCGAAAACGGCGGCCAGGGAAACCTGGCCGCCGCGATTGTGGTTCTCGCCTGATGCGAAAGGTTTAGCCGGGCTGGTCGACCGGCTTTTTCTTCAGCACGTAGCCCAGGGCGCAGACGAAGAGCGCCCCGATGATCGAGCCGACATAATGCGGCACGTCGGCCGGCCCGATGCCGAGCGGATTCTCGTCCTTCGGCACGATTTCGACCCAGGTCGGCATATTGACCTGCAGCCATTGCAGCACGGCGATGTCGCCGAGGATCATCTCGGCCGCGATCCAGCCCAGGAGCGCCGCGCCGATCCAGATCAGGATGGGGTAGCGCTCGATGATCGAGGTCAGGAGCTGCGCGCCCATGATGATCAGCGGGATGGAGAGCAAGAGGCCGAAGATGAACAGCTCGGGATGGCCCTTCGCCGCGCCGGCGATGGCGATGACGTTATCGAGGCTCATCACCGCGTCGGCGATCGCGATGGTGCGAACCGCCTTCCAGAGATTGTCGCTGGCCTCGATCTCGCCGTGGGATTCCTCCTCGCCCTTGGCAAGCTTGACGGCGATCCAGAACAGCAGGATGCCGCCGATCAGCTTGAGGTAGGGCACCCCGAGCAGTTGCGTCACGACCAGCGCAAAGGCGATGCGCAGGCCGACCGCGGCGCCCGCGCCGAGCCAGATGCCGAGCTTGCGCTTGTTCTCGGGCAGCGAACGGCAGGCGAGCGCGATCACGACCGCGTTGTCTCCGGACAGCAGCAGATCGATCCAGATGATCTGCAGCAGCGAAACCCAGAATTGGCTCGACGAGAAATCCATCGCTTCGTTTTTCCCCTTGTTGGATGGTCAGGTGGCAGGATCGGGCTGACGCGACTTCAGCATGTAGCCGAGCCCGACGACGAGCAGCGCGCCCAGGATGGCGGCCGGATAGTGCAGGTGCTCCAGGGTGGCGGCGCCAAAACGCTCGATCAGCCACGGATCGCTGTCGAACATCTCGCCGGCAACCCAGCCGAGCAGCGCCGCGCCGGCCCAGACCAGGATCGGGAAGCGCGTCAGCAAGGTGGTGATCAGCGAGGCGCCGAGCACGATCAGCGGGATCGAGATCAGGAGACCGAGGACCAGGAGCGGGATCGAGTCCTTGGCGACGGCGGCGATGGCCAGCACGTTGTCGAGGCTCATGACGATGTCGGCGATGGCGACGGTCTGCACCGCCTTCCAGAGCTTGCTGCTGGCGGTGATCGAATCCTCGTCGCTCTCGCCGTCCTCGACGATGAGCTTGACGGCGATCCAGACCAGCAGGCCCGCGCCGATGATGTGCAGGAAGGGCGTGTTCAGCAGCGAGGCGATGGCCACCGTGAAGACGACGCGCAGCAGCACGGCGACGCCGGCACCGAGCGCGATGCCCTTGTTGCGCTGCTCAGGCGCGAGCGCGCGGCAGGCGAGCGCGATCACGACCGCGTTGTCACCCGAGAGCACGATGTTGAGCGCGATGATCTGGAAGAGCTTTCCCCAGATCAGGGGGTCGGCGAAGGAGGTAACGAAATCCATAGCCTGTTGCCTTTCGTAGTGCGTTTCCTGTTGCTTGACGGCGCCCCGGCGGGGAGCCGCCTCTCCATTCAGCCGAGAGCCTGTTCGACCGCCTTGCCGGCGGCTTCGGTGCTGAGCTTGCCGCCGAGATCGCGGGTGCGGGTGCGCTCGTCGCCGAGCGTGCGTTCGATCGCGGCCTCGATCGCCTTGGCGGCGTCGTGCTCGCCGAGATGGTCGAGCATCATCGCGCCCGACCAGATCTGGCCGACCGGATTGGCGATGCCCTGCCCGTAGATGTCGGGCGCCGAGCCGTGGACGGGCTCGAACAGCGAGGGGAAATCGCGGGTCGGGTTGATGTTGCCGGAAGGCGCGATGCCGATCGTGCCGGTGCAGGCCGGGCCGAGGTCCGAAAGGATGTCGCCGAACAGGTTGGAGGCGACGACGACGTCGAACCGGTCCGGGTTCAGCACGAAATGCGCGGTCAGGATGTCGATATGGTACTGGTCGACAGCCACATCCGGATAGTTCTTGGCCATCTCCTTCACCCGCTCGTCCCAGTAGGGCATGGTGATCGAGATGCCGTTCGACTTGGTGGCCGAGGTCAGCTTCTTGCGCGGCCGGCGCTGGGCCAACTCGAAGGCGTATTTCAGCACGCGGTCGACGCCGATGCGGCTCATGATGGTCTGCTGGGTGACGATTTCGCGCTCGGTGCCGGCATACATGCGGCCGCCGACCGAGGAGTACTCGCCCTCGGTGTTCTCGCGCACCACGAAGAAGTCGATATCGCCGGGCTTGCGGCCGACCAGCGGGCCGGGCACGCCCGGCATCAGCCGCACGGGCCTGAGATTGACGTATTGGTCGAACTCGCGCCGGAACAGCAGCAGCGAGCCCCAGAGCGAGACATGGTCGGGAACCTTGTCCGGCATGCCGACGGCGCCAAAAAAGAGCGCGTCATGGCCGCCGATCTGGTCCTTCCAGTCATCCGGCAGCATCTTGCCGTGCTTCTCGTAATAGTCGACCGAGGAGAAGTCGAAATGGTCGAGCCTGAGCTCGAAGCCGTATTTCTTCGACGCGGCCTCGAGCACGCGCACGCCTTCGGGCATGACCTCCTTGCCGATGCCGTCGCCGGCGATGACGGCGATGCGGTAGACGCGATTTGTCCCGGTCTTGCTGGGCACGGTCATGGGTTAGCTCCTAGAAAGGCCGTGAATTCGGCGGCGACGAGGTCAGGGACCTCTTCCGCCAGATAGTGCCCGCCCGGCAAGGCGTGGCCGCGCACATCCTGTGCACGCTGCCGCCAGAGCGCCAAGGGGTCGAAGCACCGGCCTATGATCCCGTTCGCGCCCCAGAGCGCGAGCAAGGGCTGCGAGAGCTTGCGCCCGCCATCCTCGTCGTCGTGGCGGATGTCGATCGTCGCGGCGGCGCGATAATCCTCGCAGCTGCCATGGATGGTCGCCGGGTCGGCAAAGCAGCGCAGGTAGTGGGCGAGGGCCTCGGGCGCGAAGGGCGTCAGGCCGGCCGAGCCGGAGCCGCATTTCTTGCGCCAATAGGCCTCCGGATCGGCGCAGATCATGCGCTCAGGGAAGGGCGCGGGCTGGATCAGGAAGAACCAGTGCCAATAGGCGCGGGCGAAGGCGTCGCTGGTGTTGGCGTACATCTCGCGCGTCGGCGCAATGTCGAGCGTGGCAAGCCTCGTGACGCGTTCGACATGGTCGAGCGCCAGGCGATGAGCGACGCGGGCGCCGCGATCATGGGCGCCAACGGCGAAGCTGTGATGCCCGAGCGCGCTCATCACCTCGGCCATGTCCTGCGCCATGGCGCGCTTGGAATAGGGCGAATGCTCCGCATCGGTCGGCGGCTTCTCGCTGTCGCCATAGCCGCGCAGGTCGGCGCAGACCAGGGTGAAGCGGTCCTTCAGGCGCTCGGCGACCTTGTGCCAGAGCGCGTGCGTCTGCGGATAACCGTGCAGCAGGAGCAGCGCCGGCCCCTGCCCGCCGGTGCGCACGCGGATGCGCGCGCCGGACGTGGAGACGTCAAGCAGGCGGAAGCCGGGGAAGAGCGCGTCTTCGACGGGGCGTTCTGAGATGGTCATCCAGACTAGCGATGCTGCAACAATCAGAAAGGCGATAGCCTGATTTATCAGCGATTGCGTGCGCGGATTATTACACAATCTGTATCAATAACGGGGGCAGGTTCAAGCAGCCGCAAACGTCGTTCTCAGATGGCGCAAAGCGCCTTCACCGTCATTGCGAGGAGCTGATCGGGAAAGCGCGGGGAACCCCTCCCCCTTGTGGGGAGGGGCAGGGGTGGGGGGCGAAAAGTCGGAGCGCTCGCTCCATCGCTTTCGGCCACCTGGATACAAGCGGCCGAGCAAGCAGCGGCGAACCCGGTCGCTCGCCCCCCATCCCCATACCCTTCCCCACAAGGGGGAAGGGAGGAGCTCTACCTTCGAGGCTAGTCTATCCGCGCAAGGCCGCGCCGTAGCGCTTGGCCATCTCGGCGACGATCTTGCCGCCGACGGCCTCGATCTCGGCATCGGTCAGGGTCTTCTCGACCGGCTGGAGCGTGACCGCGAGCGCGACCGACTTCTTGCCGGCCTCGACGCCCGGCCCCTCATAGAGGTCGAAGACCGCGACGTCGGAGATCAGGGCGCGGTCGGCATTCTGCGCCGTCTTCAGCATGTCGCCGGCCGCGACCTTGCCATCGACGATGAAGGCGAAGTCGCGCGTCACCGGCTGGAAGCCGGAGAGGTTGAGCTTCGGCTTGACCTTGGTCGGCTTGTACTTGGGCAGCGGCAGCGCATCGAGATGGATCTCGAAAGCGACGAGCGGGCCCTTGACGTCGAGCGCCTTCAGCACCTTCGGGTGGAGCTCGCCAAAGGTGCCGACCACGCCCTTGGGGCCGAATTGCAGCGTCGCCGAGCGGCCGGGATGGGCCCAGGCCGGGCCGCCGGCCACGATCTGAAGGCCGCCGACGGGAATGCCGAGGCCGGAGAGCAAGGCCATCAGGTCGGCCTTGGCGTCGAAGGCATCGACCGGCTTCGCACCGCCATCCCAATGGCGGCCGACGCCCTCAAGCTTCGCAGTGCCGCGGCGCAGGCCGGCGGCGGCGATGAGCTGGCCTTCCGGCTCGTCGCTGTGGAAGACCTGTCCCACTTCGAACAGCGCGACATCACCAAAGCCGCGATCGGCATTGGCCTGGGCCGAGCGGATCAGCCCCGGCAGCAGCGAGGGCCGCATGTCGGAGAGATCGGCCGCGATCGGGTTGGCGAGCGTCAGCTTGGGCGAGCCGCCGCCGAAGAGTTTTGCGGCATCATGCGAGATGAAGGACCAGGTCACGGCCTCGACCAGGCCACGGCTGGCGAGCAGGCGCTTGGCGGCGCGGGTGCGCTTCTGCAGCACTGTCAGGACCGGCTTGACCACCTCGGCCTTGATGCGCGGCAGCGGCGTCGACTCGACGCGGTCGAGCCCGGCTATGCGCAGGATCTCCTCGACGAGGTCGGTCTTGCCCTCGACATCGCTGCGCCAGGACGGCGCCGCGACCTTGACGCGCTCGCCGGCGCCCGAGACGTGGAAGCCGAGCGAGGTCAGCGCCAGCTTCATCTCGACCTGCGGCAGGTCGAGCCCGGTCAGGCGCTTGACCTCGGACCAGGGGAAATCGATGGCGCCGCTGGATTCCGGGATATCGCCGGCGAAGACCATCTCGGAGGCCTCGCCGCCGCAGAGTTCGAGGATCATAGTCGTCGCGAGATCGAGGCCCGGCCGGCAGAAATCCGGGTCGATGCCGCGCTCGAAGCGGTAGCGCGCGTCCGAGTTGATGCCGAGCGCACGGCCGGAGCGGGCAATGTTCAGCGGGTCCCAGAGCGCGCTCTCGACCAGCACGTCGACCGTGCTCTCGTCGCAGCCCGAGGCCTCACCACCCATGATGCCGGCGAGCGACTCGACGCCATGCTCATCAGCGATCACGACCTGCTCGTCGGTCAGCGTGTAGGTCTTGCCGTCGAGCGCGAGGATCTGCTCGCCCGCCCTGGCGCGGCGCACCGTGAGGTCGCCCTTGACCTTGGCCGCATCGAAGACGTGCAGCGGCCGGTTGCGGTCGAAGGTCATGAAATTGGTGATGTCGACCAGCGCATTGATCGGGCGCAGGCCGATGGCGCGCAGGCGGGCCTGCAGCCATTCCGGCGAGGGGCCGTTCTTGACGCCGCGCACGAGGCGCAGCGCGAAGGCCGGGCAGAGCTTCTTGTCTTCCTCGGCGAAGTCGAGCTTGACGCCGACCGGGCACGGGAACGAGCCGCGCACCGGCTGGACCGGCGGCGTCTTCAGCTTGCCGAGGCCGGCGGCGGCGAGGTCGCGCGCCACGCCTGAAACGCCAAGCGCATCGGCGCGGTTCGGGGTCACCGCGATCTCGATCGTGGCGTCGTCGAGCCCGGCATAGACGGCGTAGGGCTGGCCGACCGGCGCATCGTCAGGCAGGTCGATGATGCCGTCATGGTCGTCGGAGAGCTGGAGCTCGGCCTCGGAGACCAGCATGCCGTTCGACTCGACGCCGCGGATGACGCCCTTGCCGAGCGTGATGTCCTTGCCGGGGATGTAGGTGCCCGGCGGCGAGAACACGCCCTTCATGCCGGTGCGGGCATTGGGCGCGCCGCAGACGACCTGCACGGGCTCGCCGGAGCCGGTATCGACCAGGCAGACGCGCAGCCGATCGGCATTGGGATGCTGCTTCGCCTCGATGACATAGGCGATGGTGAAGGCAGACAGCGCCTTCGCCCTGTCCTCGACGCCTTCGACCTCGAGCCCGACGCGCGTCAGAGCCTCGGTGATGGCGTCGAGCGTGTCGGAGGTGTCGAGATGGTCCTTCAACCAGGACAAGGTGAACTTCATGGCCGTCCGTCGCTTCTCAGATTGACAGGAGACAGGGTCGGGACGGCGTCGTTGAGTTCGTCCGCCCCATCCGTCTTGATCTTCATTTCATTGCCGCGCCAGCTGACCTCGCCGGCGACGAAGGCATAGGCCCAGATGCCGGGAAAGAGGATGTCGCGTGCCAGCAGCGCCACCGGAAAGCGCCAGGAGACGAACCAGCCGACGCCATAGGCCAGCAGCATCTCGCCGACATACCAGTGCAGCAGCACGAGTCCCACCGCCTGCCAGATCGCGAAGCCGAAGGCCGAGGCCGCGAAACCCGCGAGCACGCACGGGATCAGCGGCCCCGACAAGATTTCCGGCAGGAAGAAGGGCAGGAAGGTGACGCGGCGCAAGCGGGCCCAACGGAACTGGCGCTGGACCACGTCATAGAGGCTGCGTTCGCCCAGCGGCTGCTCGAAGGGCTGGCCGACGAGGTGGACGTGTTTGCCGGCATTGCGCACCAGCTTGGTCGCGGCCGCGTCCTCGGCGATCTCGGCCGCGAGCGCGGCGATGCCGCCATTGGCGTCGAGGAAGGGCTTGTTCCAGAGCATCGACTTGCCCTGGGCGAAGCCGAAGCCGAGGGCCTCGCCGGCATATTGCCAGCGCGCCTGGAAGGTGTTGAGGAAGGCGCATTCGAGCTCGGCCCAGAAGCCGACCGGGCGTGAGCCGACCGGCGTCGAGCAGACCAGCCCGGTATCGGGCCGCCACGACGCCATCAGCCGCTGGATGTAGGCCTTCGGCATCAGCACGTTGGAATCGGCGAGGATGACCCACTCGCTCGTCGCCTCGTCCCAGCCCTTGACGCAGTTGTTGAGCTTGGGATTGGCGCTGACGGCGACATCGCCAACGATCAGCCGCAGCTTCTCAGTGCCGTATTCGGCGATCAGTTCGTTGACCAGCGGCACGATCGGGTCATTGCCATCGGCGACGCAGATGATCGTCTGGTAGCGGGGATAATCGAGCACCAGGCCGGAGCTCAGCGTCTCCCGGCTGAAGGCTTCGAGGCCGCGCACCGGGCGCACGATCGTCACTGGCGGCAGTTGGTCGAGCAGGGCCGAGCCCTTCTCGCGCCGGCGCAGGCGCCAATAGGTGATGGCCAGGCAGACGAGATTCATCACGACCATGAAGGCCGCGACCGAACCTGCCCATTGCGCCCCGCTCATCCCCGTCCTCCTGCGCTGCTTCAGCCGATCACGAGGTCAGCCCGCCGGCCAGCGTCGGCAGGTCGAGCGGGCGGAAGCCGTAATGCGAGAGCCAGCGGACATCCGCCTCGAAGAAGGGGCGCAGGTCCGGCACGCCGTATTTGAGCATGGCGATGCGGTCGATGCCCATGCCCCAGGCAAAGCCCTGGTAGACGTCCGGGTCGAGCCCGCAATTCCTGAGCACGTTCGGGTGGACCATGCCGCAGCCCAGGATCTCCAGCCAATCCTCGCCCTCGCCGAAGCGGATCTCGCCGCCCTTGCGCGAGCACTGGATGTCGACCTCGGCCGAAGGCTCGGTGAAGGGGAAGAAGGACGGGCGGAAGCGCATCTTGACGCCCTCGACCTCGAAGAACGCCTTGCAGAACTCCTCCAGCACCCATTTCATATGGCCGAAATGGGCCTTCTTCTCGATCACCAGCCCCTCGACCTGATGGAACATCGGAGTGTGGGTCTGGTCGGAATCCATCCGGTAGGTCCGGCCCGGGCAGACGACGCGGATCGGCGGCTCCTGCGCGATCATCGTCCTGATCTGCACCGGCGAGGTATGGGTGCGCAGCAGCTTGCGCTCGCCATTGGCGTCGGGCGCGAAGAAGAAGGTGTCGTGCATCTCGCGGGCCGGGTGGCCGACGGGGAAGTTCAGCTTGGTGAAGTTGAGGTCGTCGGTCTCGACATCCGGGCCTTCCGCGATGGCGAAGCCCATGTCGCCGAAGATCGCGGTGATCTCGTCGATGACCTGGCTGATCGGGTGGATGCGGCCGCGCGCCTCCGGCCCCTCGCGCACCGGCAGCGAGATGTCGATGCGCTCGGAAGCCAGGCGCGCGTCGAGCGCGGCTTCGCCGAGCGCGTCCTTGCGCTCGCCCAGCGCCGTCTGGACGCGGTCGCGCAGGCCGTTGATCAGCGGGCCCTTCTCCTTGCGCTCGTCCGGCGTCATCGCGCCCAGCGTCTTCAGCAGCGCGGAGACCGAGCCTGCCTTGCCGAGCGCGGCGATGCGCAATTGCTCGAGCGCGGCCTCGTCCTGCGCGGCGGCGATCTCACTGAGGAGCGTGTCGCTGAGGGTATCGATCTCGTTCATGCCTGATCTGGTCCGTTTGCGAGGCATCTTCTAGGGTGTCGCCAGCGTCGATGCTAGAGCCTGATGCCGAAAAGTGCGCAGCGGTTTTCGGACGACATCAGGCTTAAAGCCTTTGATGCGAGACCGATTCACGCTTCAAGTCGATCCGACTTGAAGCGATCGGGCTCGCGGGCAATCGCGCTGGCAAAGCATCGCAGGCGGGCCGATTCCGCGCCCAACGCGCTTCATGACCTCAACATCGTGACAATCCCGTCTCAACGACAGCGTGAGGCGACAGCACGGTGCTGATCCGGCTATCCAGAACGCGGCGACGACGGAGACTCACGGCCCATGCGCGACAACTCAGCCCAGAAGAACTCCCCCTCCTACCGCCTCGCCGCACAGGACCCCGACTTCATCCTCGGCGATTCGACGCGCGGGGCGCGCTTCATGCTCGAATATCAGAAGGCGGAGGATGCGCTGAGGGCGCGCGGCATCGTCTCGACCATCGTCGTGTTCGGCTCGGCGCGGGTGCGCGAGGGCAATCCCTGGTACGAGGCTGCGCGCGCGTTCGGGCGGCTCGCCTCGGAGCGCGGCGGCGCGCTCGCCTCGGGCGAGGCCGGGCGCTACCACGTCATCGCCACCGGCGGCGGCCCCGGCATCATGGAGGCCGCCAATCGCGGCGCGACCGAAGCCGGCGCCGTGACGATCGGCTTCAACATCACCTTGCCGCACGAGCAGGACCCCAATGCCTGGTCGACGCCGGACCTGACCTTCCGCTTCCATTATTTCGCGATGCGCAAGATGCATCTGGCGATGAGGGCGGCGGCGCTGGTCGTCTTCCCCGGCGGCTTCGGCACGCTCGACGAGCTCTTCGAGATCATGACGCTGGTGCAGACCGGCAAGATGCCGCCGCTGCCGATCGTGCTCTACGACAAGGCCTATTGGCAGGGCCTCATCAAGCTCGACGCGATGCAGGCGGCCGGCTTCATCCGGCCCGAGGACCTCTCGCTCTTCCGCTACGCCGACACGCCCGAGGCGGCCTATGACTGCATCGTCGAGCGCGCCGGCGACGGCTGGGCGCCGCATCCCAACGGCAGCGTGCAGACGTGAGTGGCAGCGTCCGATAGGCTTCAAGCTGAAGCAAGTTCGTGCAAAAAAGAAAAAGGCCGGCGTTTCCGCCGGCCTTTTTCAAACTCAATCTCAGCGAAAACCGCTTACGCAGCCTTGGCTTCGGGCTGCCCAAGCGCACCCTTCACCGTCTCGACCACGGCAGCGAAAGCGGCTGCGTCGTCGATGGCCAGGGCCGAGAGGGTCTTGCGGTCGAGTTCGATGCCCGCCTTGGCGAGGCCGCCAATGAAGACCGAATAGGTCAGATCGTGCTCACGCACCGCCGCGTTGAGACGCTGGATCCAAAGAGCGCGGAACGAACGCTTCTTGTTCTTGCGGTCGCGGTAGGCGTACTGCATCGAGCGATCGACGGCCGCCTTGGCGGCGCGGATCGTGTTCTTGCGGCGGCCATAGAAGCCCTTGGCGGCCTTGAATGTCTTTTTGTGCTTGGCGTGGGACGTTACGCCCCGTTTCACGCGAGCCATGTGATGATCTCCGGAAGGTTAAGAGGGCGTCAGCCGTTCGGCAGGAAGTACTTCTTCACGTTGGCGGCATCGCCCTCGAAAAGAACGTTCGTCCCGCGGTGATTGCGGAGCTGCTTGTTGGTCCGCTTGATCATGCCGTGACGCTTGCCGGCCTGGGCGTAGAGCACCTTGCCGGTTCCGGTGATCTTGAAGCGCTTCTTAGCGCTCGACTTCGTCTTGATCTTGGGCATTTCAGCTCCTCAAATGGTCGCGGACGCGCGAGATGCGCCGCTCAAGTTTTGCTTGCTGGAAGCAAAGTACGACCGCCACGGCAGCCCTTATCAGCCGGGCGATCGAAGGCCGCGCGTATGACAGAAAAGCCCGGCCCTGACAAGTGCGTGCGCGCAAAGACGAAAATGCGCGGCGGATCGGCCCGCGGCGGTCATCTCGTCGCATGCCGCTGCGTCGGACGCAAAACGTTCACACCAACGTAACACTTCAGGATCATTGCCCGCCGCCTTCCTCCCGGAGACTTCAACGTGAAACTTTCCCTCTTCAAGCTGGCAGCGGGCCTCGCGCTCGCGGCCCTCAGCGGCGTTCCCGCCTTCGCCCAGGGCCAGTCGACGCTCGACAAGATCAAGGCGCGCGGCCAGATCACCTGCGGCACCAGCGAAGGCGTGCCGGGCTTCTCGCTCCAGGACGCCAAGGGCGTCTGGCGCGGCTTCGACACCGATGTCTGCCGCGCGCTAGCCGCGGCCATCTTCAACGACCAGGACAAGGCGTCCTACCTGTCGCTGTCGAGCAAGAACCGGCTGGTCGCGCTGCAGTCCGGCGAGATCGACGTTCTCGCCCGCACCACCACCTGGTCGCTCAGCCGCGACATCGGCCAGGGCATCGCCTTCACCGCCGTGAACTATTATGACGGCCAGGGCTTCATCGTTCGCAAGAAGCTGAACGTGAACACCGTCAAGGACCTGAACGGCGCCTCGATCTGCGTCGCGCAGGGCACGACGACCGAGCTCAACCTCGCCGACTACGGCCGCACCAACAACATCAAGTTCGAGACCGTCGCCTTCGCGACGCTGGAAGAGACGGTCGCCGCCTACGAGGCCGGCCGCTGCGATGCCTACACCACCGACCTCTCCTCGCTCGCCGGCACGCGCGGCAAGCTGCAGAAGCCGGAGGAGCACATCCTGCTCCAGGACGTCATCTCCAAGGAGCCGCTCGGCCCCTGGGTCCGCAAGAACGACCAGGCCTGGTTCGACCTCGTGCGCTGGACTGTCTTCGCGATGATCGATGCCGAAGAGCTCGGCGTCACCCAGGCCAATGTCGACGACATGATCAAGAATTCGCAGAACCCGGAAGTGCGCCGCCTGCTCGGCGTCGAAAGCAAGTTCGGCGAGTCGCTCGGGCTGACCAACGACTGGGCCGTGCGCATCATCAAGGCCGTCGGCAATTACGGCGAGAGCTTCGACCGCCATTTCGGCCCGAAGTCGAGCAACAGCCAGCCGCGCGCCCTGAACCGCCTCTGGACCCAGGGCGGCATCCAGTACGCCCCGCCGGTGCGTTGATCGATCGATTGTGAGTTTGACTGGCGTGGCTGCCTAATGCGGTCACGCTGGTCAGCTCACACCAGCACCGCTCAAATAGATCTCTGGTCAGGGCTCTGCACCACCAGCCCTCCCCTTGCGGGAGGGTTTTCTATTGGACGACGACAGCCAAGGCGCTGCCGCGCTGCGAATGTCCGTAATGGGTGGAGAGCAGACCGATTCAGGCTCGGCAGAAGACAGCAATGGCAACCCGAGTGCAGGCTCCTCGGGCCAACTAGCCTGGCGAAGTCTGAAACGAGCGCTCCATCGAGGTGCCGCGTTTAGCATCGGTCAGGTGGTCAAAATATCACTTAACAGCGCTTTCGTCAGTTGATCGGCAAAGGCTGCCAATTATTTAGCTTCACCGCAATAGTTTCATGTGCAACGATTAGGTTGGTGACTCATCACCCTGGGAGGATATCATGCGTTTCAGCCTTGTATCCACTGGCGTACTTGCGACATGCTTGGCCTCCTCGGCGTTCGCGGCGGATCTTCCGAGCCGCGCGGCCCCGATCGTATATGCCCCCGTATTCACCTGGACTGGATTCTACGTCGGTCTCAATGCCGGCGTGGGCTGGGCCGGCTCGCGTGACGTCATCGTCACCGGACCGACGGCCGGCTCTTCTGGAATCCTCAGTGGGGGCGGCAGTGACGGAGCGTTCGTCGGTGGCGGCCAGATCGGCTATAACTGGCAATCCGGCGCCATCGTCTACGGCCTCGAGACGGACATCCAATATGTCGACGCGGGCGGCGACGTGTCGTGGGGGCCCTATACGTGGTGGGCCGGCAGGGGGAGTGGTGACGGCGCCTACTTCGGCACCGTCCGCGCCCGCATCGGCTACGCCATGGACCGGACCCTGATCTACATCACAGGTGGTCTGGCCTATGGCGGCCTGAACAACAACCCGCTGACCGGCGACACGACGAGCAATGTCGGCTGGACCATCGGCGGCGGCGTCGAGTACGCCTTCACCAACAACTGGACGATTAAGCTCGAAGGTCTCTACGTCGATCTCAGCGAGGGACGAAAGACCCGCGCCTTCTTCAACCCGGCGGGCGGCCTGCTTCCGGCCGGCACCTATACCGCGAGCACCGATAGCGGCAACGGCGCCGGACTCGTTCGGGTCGGCGTGAACTATAAGTTCTGAGCCGAATAGTTTGGACCTCAGAGCAGCCCGGCGCGTAGCGCCGGGCTGCTTCTGTTCGTGCGACGGTGTTGGCTCGGCTTGTTTGAGCTGCCGTCATCCAGACAAGAGGCTCCGAGCAAGCGCGATCGATCCCCAAAGCAAGATCGATATCGGAGCGCCCCATAGGAGTCCTCGGAAGAACCAGTCGTCATCGTTTGCCGCAGGCCGGCGCGACTTGTGATTCCAAAAGCTTGTTCGAGAAGCAGTGTTCGATAATTCGTGAGGCGATCCGATTTGTTTTGAACGCGCCATGGCCTTAGCCCTTCAGCAACCCGAGAGAATATGATCGGCGTAGCAAGGCTCAAAGTCCGGGCCCGGCGAAAGCAGGCTTCAAAAGCCTGTAATCGGCGGCAGGAGGATTTAGACACAGGCAAAATGTCTCGTCGATGTGATTTGAGCGACCCGGCGGGAATGGGGCTGAGCTGACGAAGTCAGCAGCGGTCAGCGAGAGGCCCCGGCCGACTGCTCGAACTGGTCACAAGCCGCCATTGCAAAAGGTAGCCAAGGGTCGTGAGTTGACTGTCCCAGCCAGGCTTTTTCATTCCGCCGCCTGCGCGCGAAAGGGGGTCCGACCGAGGACGTCGAGGCCGAGCCGGTCGACGTCGAGCAGCATCAGCATGCCCTCGCCGCTGCCGGCATTGCCGACGACGCCGGTCGCCGGCACGTCGTCGCGGGAGGTCAGCTCCCTGATCGGCATGATGTCGGATTGCTGCACCGCCGGGATCGTGCCGAGCGTGTCGACCAGCAGGCCGAGCAGGCTGCCGGCCGAGCGGACGATGACGATCTGCTGGTCCTCGCGCGGGCCGCCGCTGATCCCGAGCCGCGTCTCCAGCCTGAGCACCGGCACCGGCGCGCCCTTGTAGAGCTTGTAGCCCGCGAAGATGGTGCCCGCGAGCGTCGCTGCCGCCGGCTTCATGTCGACGGCGTCCACCGCCTCGACCACGTCGCGCGCGGGCACGCCGAGCCAGTGCCGGGCGATGTGGAAAGTGGCGATCTCCGTCTCCGGGCCGCGCTCGCCGGATTTGCGGGCGAGCGTCGCGGCATTCGCGGCGGCCGGCACGGCGACGCGCCCCTCCGTGACCGCGCCCAGCGGCACGGCGCAAACCGCGATGACGTCGGAGCGGTAGCCGTCCTGCGTCTTGTACTCGCGGTAGCCCTGCGAGATCACCGCGCCGATGGCATAGTAGCGACCCTCGAAGGCGATGATCCGCGACAGGTCCTGCTTGGGCGCGACGCTGCCGAGATCGATCGCGAGATCGCAAACCGAGCCGATGACGAAGCGCTGCGAGGTCGAGGCGATGACCTTGCCGGCCTCGTCGAGGAAGAGCGCGAAGGCACCCGTGAGCGGTCGGCCAGCGGCATCCGCCGGCAGGGCGTCGTGCAGCATCGCGTCGAATTGCGGGGTGGAATCGAAGACGATGGCGACGCCGCCGAGCGGCCTGCCGTTCCGGCCGGAAATGCCGGCGGCGTAGATATAGGTCGCGGCCTCGCCGTAGAGCGCAGTCGGCTCGAAGCGCGAGACGGCATAGTCCTGGGTCGAGCGCAGCGACAGGGCCCGCGAGACCCATTCGCCGTCGAGCGCGGTGCCAAGCAAATGCTCCTGCCCGGGCTGCGAGACCGCGACGACGCGGCCGGCGGCGTCGAACAGGATCAGGTTGCTGTAGACCGTGTAGAGCGCGTTGATCGACGCGAGCACGCTGGCGCAGGAGCGGAAACCCTCCGGTGAGGGCTCCGCCAGCGCCTTGGCGAAGGTCGCATCCAGCGCCCACCAGCGGCCGTCATTGGCGCGCTCGTAGAGATTGCGGTCCATCACGTCGATGGCGAAGGCGGCGTGCGAGCGGCATTTCTCCAGGATCGCCGCGATCACCGTGCGGTAGAGATCGCCGATCGAGGCATCGAAGACGGCTTGCGTCTTGCGGCCGGCATTCGAGACCTCCGAGAGCAGGAGCTTCGAGAAGGCGACGTTGGCCTCGGTCGAATCCGTCTGCTTGATCCAGCCGTTCCAGACGGAGCGGTTGAGGTCGCGCTGGATCACGCCGGCCTTGCGCGAGACGATGCGCAGCTCGTCGGAGAACAGGGCGGGATCGCCGGTGACGGAATCGAGCAGGCCGGCATCGACGCCGTCGACGACCTGCCCCTCCTCGCGCTCGAAGGCGGCCTCTAGCGGCAGCAGGCCGATGCAGCTCCAGCCCGGCCCGAGATAGCCCTGATAGCCGGCGGCCTCGCAGGCGACCGCGAGATATTGCCGGCCGCCCAGCCGCAGCGGCTTGTCCGAAGGGCGCAGCGCACTCGGCGGCAGCTTCAATCCGGCGGGCGCCTGGATCGGGCAGGAGCTGGCGATGATCGTGCCGTCCGGGCTGGCGCAGGCGAGCACCGTCCAGTCGTCGGGCGCGATCAGGTTGCCGAAGATGCCCTCCATCTCGTCGGCAAGGCGGAAGACCAGGATGAGGACGCCGAGCGGGCGCTGGCCGGGACGCTCGACCCGCCAAGCATAGACCAGTCGCTTCTCGTCCGAGACGATGTCGAGCGGGCCGAAATGCTCGACATAGGCCGCCTCGCTGGCCATGACCTCGGCGAGGATGGCGTGATGGCTCGCGGATTTCGCATGCGGCTCGAGCCGGGCGCGGACCTCGCCCTCGCGGTCGAGCAGGATGATGTCGGAATAGACCGAGTATTTCGCGACATATTCGCGGAAGCGGGCCTCCAGCGCGGCGCGGGCGCCGGCATCCTCCGTATCAGCCTCCAGCAGATCGCGGATATGCCCGTCGGCGGAGAGGAAGCCGATATCGGCGGTGCGCTCGAACAGGTTGCGCACGAGGATGTTGATGCCGTTCTGCGCCTTGGTCCTGAGATCGGCCAGCGCCTTGCGGTGCGTCTCGATGGCGAGGTGGTGCAGCAGCGCCGTGCTGAGCTCGCCGAAGGCGGCGCGGGTGCCAGCCATCTCGGTGGCGTTGCCCGAGAGTTCGCCGAGCAGGCTCAGCGTGTCCCAGGAGGCCTGGAGGCGGCCGAGCTCCTCGCGATAGGCCGCGATCGCATGCATGTGACGCCCAAGACCCGACAGCGACGGATCGGCGTCGAAACCCTTGCTGGCACTCACCTTCAGTCTCCGGCCGGACCAGCCATGCCGTAACGATTCGGCGGCCCGCATGTTGGCGGAGTCTAATCCGCGCACGGCCTGATTCGCATCTTCCCTACGGGAAGATTGTGCTGATTTGCTAGGCACTTCGCATGATTCGGAGCAGGCGCGAACTGTGCTAGAGTCATAGTCGGCCCAAGGATGGCCCCGAGCCGCCCGAGCGCCCGTCCAGGCCAAGGGAGATCTTTGCCAAGCATTTCCATTCAAGGCGGCCCTTACCGGAGGACGCCATGACGACCTACATCATGCTGGCCAACTGGACCGAGCAAGGCGCGCATAACGTCAAAGCCTCGCCGACGCGCCTCGATGCCGCGAGGGAGTTGCTCAGGGGCATGGGCGGCGACTTCAAGCTGTTCTTCATGACCATGGGCCGATACGACATGGTCGCCGTCTACGAGGCGCCGGACGATGCCGTCGCCGCGCGCTTCAACCTGCAGCTGGCAATGCAGGGCAGCATCCGGACGCAAACCCTCAAGGCCTTCCCCGAGGCGGCCTATCGCGAGATCATCCGCTCGGTCAGCTAGCGGTCGCTGCGATTTGCCAGAATTAGCCACCGTCATCCCGGACGGAGCGAAGCGGAGCTCCGGGATCCATCATAGAGCGCCGGGGTCCTATGATGGATCCCGGAGCGGCGCCGCTGCGCGGCTTGTCCGGGATGACGCGAAGAGATTGCCGCATCATCGTAGCATGCTCTGACGCTCGGCTCAGACCGCTCAGACGCCTTCCATCCGCACCAGCGCCTCAAAGTGCTTTTCGGCCTGATAGACCAGCACCTGGCGCCATTCGCGCGCGGTCGCGTCGATTTCGGGCTGCGGGATCAGCTTCAGCGGCTTGCCGGTCGACATCGCCAGGACCTGCTGCTTGCAGGCCCGCTCCAGGAAATACAGATCGTCGAAGGCGACCGCGACCGAGGGGCCGCCGATGGTGACGCCGTGATGGGCCAGGAAGGTGATGTCGGCGGAGGTGTCGGCCTTGTTGGCGGCGACGATCGCCTCGCCCTCGGCCTCGTCCAGCGCCAGCCCGCCGAAATGGTCCTGGTACATGGTGCGGCCGTGGAAGCGGCAGGCGGTCTGGTGCGCCACCTCCAGCCGGCCGCCCTCGACCATGGTCAGTGCGGTGGCATAGGGCATGTGGACGTGCAGCACCGCGACATGGCGCGGGTTGGCCTTGTGAGCGGCGATGTGGATGTTGCGGGCGGTGGCCTCGACCTCGCCCTCCCCTTCCAGCACCTGGCCCTTGTCGTCGATCAGCAGCAGGTCGGAGGGGCGCATCTCGGCCCAGTGCACGCCATAGGGGTTGATCAGGTAGCGCGGCTTGCCGTCGGCGCCATCAGCGAGCGCAACGGAGAAATGATTGCAGATGCCCTCGTTGAGCTCGTATTTCGCGGCGAGGCGCAAGGCGGCGGCGAGGTTGCGGCGCTGGTTGGTGATGCTGGGCTGGGACATGGCGGCAACCTCATGACGAACGGGCAAGGCCGGATCGAAGCATCGCAACGCCAGACATGACAAGGCCCGGCCAGAGACGAATTTTGACTTCAGATGAGTCACTGGATGACTCATCTGAAGTCAAAATTCGTCTTTCACCAATGAGTTAGAGCATGATGTCGTCCGAAAACCGCTTCGCACTTTTCGGCATCATGCTCTGGCCGGGCCTGAAGCCAATCGCATGACGGCGATCAGGCGTTCGTCATTTAGGGGCGAGCACCATCACCATCTGGCGGCCTTCGAGCTGCCAGTCGCTCTCGACCTTGGCGACTTCGACCAGATCGACCTTGACCCGCTCGAGCACCTTCACGCCGAGATCCTGGTGAGCCATCTCGCGGCCGCGGAAGCGCAGGGTCACCTTGACCTTGTCGCCTTCCTCGAAGAAGCCGTGCATGGCCTTCATCTTGACGTCGTAATCGTGCTTGTCGATGCCGGGGCGGAGCTTGATCTCCTTGATCTCGATGGTGCGCTGCTTCTTGCGCGCCTCGGCAGCCTTCTTCTGCTCCAGAAAGCGGAAGCGGCCGTAATCGAGAATCTTGCAGACCGGAGGCACTGAGTTGGGGGCGATCTCGACCAGGTCGAGTCCGGCATCCTCGGCAATCTTCAATGCCTCGAAGAACGACACCACGCCGCGGTTGGCGCCGGTATCGTCGATAAGCTGAACGTCGCGGACGCCACGAATGTCACGGTTGGCTCGTGGGCCGTCTTTGGTCGGGGTTGGGGCAGCGCGGAAGGGACGACGAATGGCAGTATTCTCCTGTGGTTTGGCGCTCTACGCGCCGGAGTGCAGACACATTGCATAAAGTCGGGCGTTGTCAATGGATGACAACAGCTCTCAGCGCCTGTTTGCTACTTCGCTGGCGCGAAATGGCTGGCGCGGCCGTCGAGAACCGACGCTGAACGTACCTTGGCACGTGAGCGCCGGAAGCGCAGCTAGCCGCGTCAGACGGCCTCGGCAGTAGAAGTATCAAACAGGCTCTCAGCGCCCCAGCAACGCGCAGTAGACGTCGAGCGTTTCCCTCACCATCGTCTCCAATGAGAAGTGCCGCTCGACATGCAGGCGGGCGCGGCCGGCCAAGGCGTCGCGCGCCGAGGGGCGCAAGGCGAGCGCCTCCGCGAGGCTCGCGGCCAGCGAAGCCGCGTCGCCCGGCGGCACGCGCCAGCCGGTGCGCTCGGCAGGCGCGGTCTGCGGCGGGGCGAGCACCGTCTCCGGCACGGCGCCGAGATCGGAGACCACGACGGGCGCGCCCATGGCCTGCGCCTCGACCGCGACGCGGCCGAAGGCCTCCGGCTCGGTCGAAGGCACCGCGACCACGGCCGCCGCCAGCAGCGCCGCCGGCATGTCGGCGCAATGGCCGACGCGCTTGACCCGGCCTTCGAGCCCGGCCTTGGCGATGGCCTGGTCGAGTTCCTTGACGTAGCCGTCGCGGCCCTGATGGTCGCCGGCGAGGATGAAGGCGGTGTCCGCGTCGCCGCCGTCGCGCAGGATTTTTGCGGCTTCGATCAGGACCTTCTGCCCCTTCCAGCCGGTGAGCCGGCCCGGCAAGAGCACGATACGGTGATGCGGCTCGACGCCCCAGGCCTGGCGCAGCGCCTGGATGCGCTCGGGCCCAACGGCCGAGGGCGCGAAGGCCGCGAAGTTGGTGCCACGATGGACGACGCGGATGCGGTCGCGGGCAAAGCCGTGCTTGGCCAGGATCAGGTCGGCCGTATAGCCGGAATTGGCGATGACGACGTCGCCGCGCGCCATCACCGAGTTGTACAGCGTCTTCACCGCCGAGCGGCTGGCATAGGAGCCGTGATAGGTGGTGACGAAGGGCAGCTTCAACGCCTTGCAGGCGGCGAGCGCCACCCAGGCTGGAGCGCGCGAGCGGGCATGGACGAGCTCGACCCCCTCATGCTTGCAGAGCAGCACGAGCTTGCGGACGTTGAGCGCCATCGAGAGCGGGTTCTTGGTCGCGGCCGGGAATGGCAGCCAGACCCCGCCCTTGGCCTGCAATTCCGCGACGAGCCGGCCGCCCTCGGTGGCGACGAGCGCGCGGGCTCCGACCTCGGTCAGACCCTGCGCGATATCGACCGCCGTGCGCTCGGCGCCGCCGGCCTCGAGATCGGGGATGATCTGCAGGATCGTGCGCCCGCTCAGCGGATGCGTCTCCGTCGACGGCAGCGACAGATGCGCGCCTGGCTGGAAGGACATGCTCACCGGTACAAAATAATCCTTCGGTTCGGGCCGCCAATTCAGGCGCCGCAGTATGACCACGTGCACGCCGCGCCGGCAGCCTATAATTGCTCGGCAACGCGGATTCGTCACAGGAGATTTGAGGTGCAGCAGCCCGCCCCGCAATGGCTCGAGGTCGGACAAGGCGAAGAACGCCGCCGGATCGCGCATCTTTACCAGGACGGGACCGGCGCGCCGGTGGTCTGGCTCGGCGGCTTCGTCTCGGACATGCGCGCCACCAAAGCCGAGGCCCTGGCGAGCTGGGCCGGCGCGGCCGGGCGCAGCTTCCTGCGCTTCGACTATGCCGGCCACGGCGAATCCAGCGCCGATTTCGCCCGTTGGACGATCTCGCATTGGCTCGAGGACGCGCTCGCCGTCATCGCCGCACGCTGCAAGAGCCGGCCGATCCTGGTCGGCTCCTCGATGGGCGGCTGGCTGGCGCTGCTCGCTGCGCGCAAACTCCAGGGCACGGCGTTGGCGCCTTCCGGCATGGTGCTGATCGCGCCGGCCGTCGACTTCACCGAAGAGCTGATGTGGGCGCGGATGCCCGAGGACATCCGCAACACGATCATGAGCGAAGGCGCCTGGCTCAGACAGTCCGCCTATTCGCCGGACCCGACGCCGATCACGCGCAAGCTGATCGAGGATGGGCGCAGGCACCTGATGTTCGGCGGCGAGATCAGGACCGGCTGCCCGGTCCACATCCTCCAGGGCATGAAGGACCCGGACGTGCCCTGGCAGCAGGCCGTGAAGCTGGTCGAGCACCTGAGCGGGGATCCGGTCGTGCTGACGCTGATCAAGGATGGCGATCACCGCCTGTCGACGCCATCAGACCTGGCGCGGCTCCAGGCCGCCATCGCGGGGATGGCGGCCTGAGGCAAGCTCTTAGTGGAGGCTGACCATGCGCAGGTCGTGCTCCCAGGCGTTGGCCGTCGCGGCTTCGCGCGAATCGGTCACGAGGATCGGGGCGCCGTCAGCGGAGAGCAGGGCGAAGAGCTTGAGGCCCGGCTGGATTTCCGGAGCCTGCGGAAAGATCCGCAGCAGCTCTTCCGAGCTCATCGGCTTGAGATAAGCGACTTCGCCGGTGCCGAGAGCCGCGAATTCGGCCGGGGTCAGAGGCGAGGTACGAAGGGTATCGGCATCGTTGGTCATCGCGCCCTCCTTCAGAGCAGTGCGAATGGCGGTTTGATTTCAGGTCATCTGTCTGGAACGAACGCAAACCGCGAAGCACTCGTTCCGATACTGACTCAGTCCCGGCTAATAATATCGATACGCCGGATGAGCCGCTCCGGTTCCGGCCTGACCAGATCGATGGCCAACAAGCCGTTGGATAAGTCCGCCCCCATCACCTGCATGCCGTCGGCGAGCAGGAAGGAGCGTTGGAACTGACGCGCGGCGATACCGCGGTGAAGGAATTGCCGGCTCTTGTCATCGCTCTGGCGGCCGCGAATGGTCAGCTGGTTTTCTTCCAGCGTGATCTCGAGCTGGTCGCGAGCAAACCCCGCAACCGCGAGCGTGATCCGGAGCCGATCCGGCTCGTCCTCCGTGCGCGGCATCCGCTCTATGTTGTAGGGCGGGTAGCCTTCGCTCGCGCCTTTCGTGACCCGGTCGAGCGCGCGTTCGATATCATCGAACCCGAGCAGGAACGGGTGAGACAGGCTAGGCGTGCGCGTCATACTGAAGCCCCCGAAAGGCGCCTCTATCTTGGTCAAGGCCCGCTTGGGGCAGCACCCTGAGGCGAAAGGCGAACCCTTTCGCTTATGCAAAATATGGCGAGCGGTTCAGGAGGTTCAAGAGCGCGGGCATGAGCGGCCCACAGGGAAGACTCGCATCCGGCACTTGTCCTGGAACCGGATGGGGAAGTCCGGATGGTACAGCCACCCCGGCTTGAACGGGGGACCTCTAGATCCACAATCTAGCGCTCTAACCAACTGAGCTATGGCTGCACGGCACCTGGGCGCCTTCGCGATCCCGCGATCAGGCGCGGTGGTCGGCGGCGCGGAACCTAGAGCCGCCGCCGCCCGATTGCAACCGCCGAAATGCACTGTGCCGGCTGAAAAACCGGCGCAGCGCGCTGGCGATCGTCAATCCTGCTCCAGAACGGTCTGGGCGGTGCGCGCCAGATCGGTCAGATGGGTCGAATAGGACTCGAAGGCGCGACGCAGGGCCTTGGCCTGGAACGCGATCGCGTCGGCGGCACTGTCGGTCTTGGCCAGCGTCTCGGCCTCGCCCAGGGTCGCCTTCAGCTCGGCGCAGGCATGGTCCAGCACCTTGGCCTGGAGCGCGCCGACCGCGCGGGTCATGGCGAGCGTCTGGGTCATCAGGGTGGAGGCGGTCAGGCTGGCGAATGCCGGCGGCTTGGGCAGCTTCGGCGTGGCGGCCGGCGCGAAGCGCGTCAGCTTCTGGACGGCCTCGACGACCGGGGCGGTGACCTTTTCCACAGCCTCGGTGCCGGCGCGCGCCATGGCGGCGCCCGCCTCGGCGGCGGGGCGGCCGATATCGGCGATGGTCAGAGTCGCGGCCGGCTTGGCGAGAGGCACTGCGGGCGCGGGTGCGATGGCGGCTTTGGCGACGCTCTCGGCGGCAGCGGTCGCCTTGGCGATGGTCGCGGCTACGGCGGGCGCATGCGGCTTGGCGGCGGCAGGAGCAGGTTTGGCGGCGGCAGGCTTGGCCGCGGCAGGCTTGGCGGCAGTAGCGGGCTTGGCGGCAGTGCTGGGCTTCTCGATCTTGACCTTGCCCGAGGCGACGCGAGCGCCGGACTTCTTGGCAGCGGCCTTCACCGGAGCCTTGGCAGGCGCAGCCGCCTTCGGAGCCGGGGCGGCCGGCTTGGCGGGCGGGGCCTCGGCCTTGACCGGGGCGGCGGGCTTGGTCTCGCTCTTCACCACCTCAAGCTTGGGCGCGGGCGCCTTCGCCTCGACCTTCGGCGGAGCAGCCGTCACCGGCGCCAAGACGGAGGCGGCGGGGGTCACGGCAGCGGGAGCGGCCGGCTTAGCAGGAACTGGAGCAGCGGCCACCGGGGCGACCGCCTCGGGAGGCTTGACCGGCGCGGGCGCCGGAGCGACTGCGCTCACCACCGGCTTGGCCAGCGGAGCGGGAGCCGGGGCGGTGACCGTCTCACTCGCGGGGGTGTTCGACATGGCCTTGACCGGAGCCAGGCTGATCGGGGCCTTGGACGGGCCCTTCGGCGTAGCAGACTTAGCCATCGCGGTTCTCCCTTTGCGATCAAACGGCGCAAGCCGGGCGCTGCGGCCCGGCATCCGACCTCAATGTGACGGCCGGCAGGGCGGCGGAACGCCGCCCGCGGCTCACTTCGCCTTCGTGGCCTTGGTGACGGTATCCGCCGCCTTGGTCGCGATGTCCTGGGCCGCAGCGCCGATATCCTTGAGCTGCGTCTGCAGGGCGGTCATCTGTGATTTCATGAACTCGGACTGATGCTGCATGACCTCGGTGAGGTCCTTCGACTTGACCAGCTTCTGGGCGAGGTCGAACGCGGCAGTGACGTTGTTCTCGGCATAGGACATCGCCTTGCGGGTGGCGTCCTGGGTGTTCACCCGGGCCGACTCAGCCGAGCCATGCGCGCCATCGACGGCCTTGTGGGCGGCGTCGATGAAGCCGTCGAAAGCCTTGCGGGCCTGCTCGACGCTGCGCTCGGCGAACTCGCGCATCTCGGTGGGAATCTCGTAAGGGGTCTTGCCGTTCATGGGTCATCCTCCCTGCCTGGCGGCACGCGATCTTATGATTGTGCAGTGCAATATCATTATTGCAACGCGATGACAACCTGACGCAGGGCGACGCTAAAGCCGGGTGATTGCAGATAAAAATCCGCGTCGCCTCTTCACCAAAGGCTTCGTGGAGCCTAGCGCACAACTCAGGCGGAAATCCGGCCCTGGGTTTCCACACGCCCTCCCCGGCCGTGTTAACGCTGTTTCGATGAGACGCGGGAGAGATCGTCCGGGTTCCATGGATTTGCAAACGTTCGGGCGCTATTAAAGCTTTGTTAGCCATATCGGCGTCGGGTCATATGGCGGCAGGCAACGGATCGAGATGAGCGAAGCCGGACAGGACTGGGCGCGACTAGGGACAGAAGCGGCGAAGGACGCCGCGCTGGCCCCGTACGCTGCTGGCGGCGCGCTGATCCTCTGGGACAGGGACGCGGCCCGGCCGGGCTTTGCCAACGCCGCCGCGCGCATTCTGCTCGGACGCGACTGGGACAGCGCATCCCTGCCGCTCGCGACGCGCGACCGGCTGAAGCTGCTCGCCGGCGGCCTCGCCTCGCAGGACGCCCTGCGGCTGGAGCGGCTGCGGCTGAAGCCGGGCTTCACCGCCGCGCTCGTCACCTGCGGCTGCAAGCTGTTGCTGGCCGAAGGCGGCGAGCCGGTGCTGGCGATCACCATCGCAGCGTCCGAACTGCGGCGGCTCGGCATCACCGTGCCGGCATCTGCTCCCGCCTCTCCGGAGCCTCAACCGATAGCGGAGCCGATTGTCCCGCCCGCTCCCCAGGCTGAAAACCCGGCCCCTGCTGCTCCGGCCGCCCCCAAGCGCGCAACGGTGCGCTTCCTCTGGCAGAGCGATGCGGCCGGCCACCTCACCAGCGTCTCCGGCGACATCGCCGAGGTGATCGGTGCCGAGGCAGCAGCAGCCATGCTGGGCCGGGCCTGGTCCGAGCTGATCGGGCGCGAGGTGATCGACCGCGGCGAGACGCTCGCCGCGAAGCTCGCTGGTACCGCGACCTGGAGCGGCTATTCCGTGCTGTGGCAGACGGCCGAGCCGAATAAGGGCGTGCGGGTCGAGCTGTCCGGCGTGCCGGTGCTCGATGCGAATCGCGGCCTCGCAGGCTTCCGTGGCTTCGGCCTTGCCCGGATGACCGAGCGGGAGACGTTGCCCGAATTGGCTCCCCTCGCTCCGCCGGAGACTGCCGCCGAGCAGGATATCCTTGCGGATGCCCGCTCCGAAGACGAAGCGGTCGCGGATGCTGCCAGCGAAGAGGCCATTGAAGCGTCGCAGGAGCTGATGTCCGAGGCCGACCGGCTGGAGGAAGCCACTGCGACCGAGGCGCCCGGCGAGACCGAGATCGCCGAGGCCGACCAGGAAGCTGCGACCGAAATCAACGCGGAGACCGAGGCGGCCGGAGCCGAAGCGGAACCGCAGGCCGAAGCTCCCCCCGCGCCGGTGGAGCCTCAGCCCGGCGCCAATGTCGTGCCGCTGCGCAACGGCCATCTGGCATCTGTGCGGCCCGTGCTCGAACCGTCGAAGGCAGTGCTGAGCTCGGCCGAGCGCAATGCCTTCCGCGAGATCGCCAAGGCGCTCGGCGCCCGCATCGCCGGCGACGATGAGACCGATCCGCGCCTGCCCGCCGCCTCGCCCATGCGCCTCAAGGAAGCCGTTCCGGCGAGCACCGAGGAGCCGCAGTCCAAGGACAAGCGGAAGGCCGGTGCTGGCAAAGACGCTGCAACGCCGATCCTGCCGGGCGAGACGACGACCGAAGAGCCCGCCGCCGAGCCGCTGCTCGGCTCGGCCCATGGCGCGCTTCTGGACGAGGCCGCGCCCGCGCTTGGGCGTCCACGCCAGCCGAATTCGCATGCCGACGTGCTCGACAAGCTGCCGATCGCGGTGCTGGTCAACCGCGGCGAGGACCCGCTCTACGCCAACCGCACGCTGCTCGACCTGCTCGACTACGCCGATCTTGCCGACCTCACCTCGAAGGGCGGCGTCAGCCGGCTGATCAAGGGCGCGGCACGGGCCGATGGTGGCGCCATGGTGCTGGTCGACCGGCTCGGCCACCTGATCAGCGTCGACGCGCGGCTCTCCAGCATCTCCTGGCTCGGCGAGCCGGCGACGCTGATGGCCTTCCGCCACCCGGATGGCGGCGGCGCGGTCAAGGCGCTCACCCCCGAAGAGGCAGAGGAAGCCGAGCTCGCGGCCGAATTCGAGGCCGAGGAGGCCGAGATCTCGGCCCGGGTCGATGCGCTCACGCTCGACATCGAGGCGCGCGAGGCCCGCATCGGCGAGATGATGGCGATCCTCGACACCGCCACCGACGGCGTCGTCACCATCGACGAGCGCGGCCGCATCCTCTCGCTCAACAAGACCGCCGAGGCGCTGTTCGGCTACGACCAGCGCGAGGTCACCGGCGAGCTGTTCACCCTGCTCTTCGCGCCGGAGAGCCATGCGCCGGCGCTCGACTATCTCGAAGGGTTGAAGGGCGGCGGCGTCGCCTCGGTGATGAATGATGGCCGCGAGGTCTCCGGCCGCGTGCGCCAGGGTGGGCGCATCCCGCTGTTCATGACCATGGGCCAGATCGCCGATGGGGCCGAGCGCCGCTTCTGCGCCGTGCTGCGCGACATCACCGCCTGGAAGAAGACCGAGGGCGAGCTGGTCGAGGCGCGCAAGGCGGCCGAGAAGGCGAGCGCGCAGAAATCCGACGTGCTTGCCAAGATCAGCCACGAGATCCGCACGCCGCTCAACGCGATCATCGGCTTTGCCGAGGTGATGGCGGAGGAGCGCTTCGGGCCGATCGCCAACGAGCGCTACAAGGAATACCTGCGCGACATCCACCAGTCGGGCGGCTACGTCATCAGCCTGGTCAACGACCTGCTCGACCTCGCCAAGATCGAGGCCGGCAAGCTCGACCTCGACTTCGTCAGCGTCAACCTGAACGAGATCGCGCTGTCCGCCGTGAGCCTGCTGCAGCCGGAGGCGCAGCGCGGCCGCGTCGTGTTGCGCTCCGGCCTGTCGCCAAAACTGCCGCCGGTGGTGGCGGACGAGCGCTCGATCCGCCAGATCGTGATCAACCTGCTCTCGAACGCGGTAAAGTTCACCGATGCCGGCGGGCAGGTCATCGTCTCCACGGCGCTCGGCGACCAGGGCGAGGCGATCCTGCGCGTGCGCGATACCGGCATCGGCATGGACGACAGCGAGATCGCGCTGGCGCTGGAGCCGTTCCGGCAGGTGCCGACGACGCGCCGGGCCGGCGGCACGGGGCTGGGCCTGCCGCTGACCAAGGCGCTGGTCGAGGCCAACCGCGCCGCGATGACCATCACCAGCGTCAAGAAGGAAGGCACGCTGGTCGAGGTCACCTTCCCGCCGCAGCGGGTTCTGGCTGGTTGAAAATGTCCGCGGCGCTCTCCCGCGAGGCGTCACACAGTCACTTCGCCGAAGCCAGCCAAGCCTTCAGCATGGCGTTGACGCGCACTTGCCAACCTGTGCCGAGCGCCCGCATGCCTTCGATGACCTCCTGATCCAGCCGCAACGTTACTTGCTGCTTGGGCGACGGAATGCGCGGCCTGCCGGGGCGACGACGTGCCTCGCCCGCGCTGATGAAACGAGCGTCGGCGGGAACGGGCGGATTGTCCCGATCCGTACGTGCGGCCTCGGTGAGAGCCGCGTCCTCCTCGTCGCTCATGCTCTCAGCTATCGCGAGCGCCCGAGCACGGGCCTTTTCCCTCGCAAGATCAGCGGTTCTGGGCATAGAAGCGGGCCTCCTGCTTCGTCGCCAGGCGCAGGCTGATCGCATGATCATGCCCGTCGCGTAGCGTGTAGATGTAGACATACAGACGGTCGCCAATGAAACTGATCGCGCGCTCGCGCTGCTCTCCGTAAACCTCGGAGCGATCCTCTTCGATGAGGGCGGTATCCCAATCGAATTCCTCGACCGTAGCGAACGAAATGCCATGTTTCGCGAGGTTGCTGCGGTTCTTCGCAGGATCGAAAGTGGTCACACTCACCCCTGCGCACAATTTTTGTAGCGCCAGTAATTAAAGGTGTCAAATGCCGTTCTGTCAACTGCTGAACCGAGCAAGTCAGAAGCGAAGGCAACAGGCAAGTTTCCGATAGCCTGAAGTCAGCCCTCCAGCCCGTGCCTGTAGAGCCAGCGCTCCATCTCCGGGACATAGCGCTGCTTCTCGAAGCCCGCCTTATCCAGGACCCGGCCCGAGCCCAGATTCTCCGGCTTGGCGAAGGCCCAGACCTCCGCCAGGCGCAGCTGGTCGCGGGCCTCCGCGAGGCTCGCGTTCGTCAGCTCGGTCGCGTAGCCCCTGCCCCAGGCCGAGGGCGCGAACCAGTAGCCGATCTCGACGCCCCAGCCGGGGTCGAACGGGTCTTCGTAGAGTCCGCCATAGCCGATGACCGCGCCATCCGCCCTGCTGCGGATCGTCCAGGGCGCATAGCCACGCTTGCGGCGCTGCCATTCATGGCCGGCGACATGGCGGCGGCACTCGCGCAGCGTCTCGCAGCGATGGGTGTGCTGCATCGCCCGCGCATCGCCGAGGAACGCGAAAAGCGCGGGGACGTCTGCGAGGCGGGCCGGGCTGAGCAGGAGGCGTTCGGTCTGGATGTCCATGCCGCACCTTAACGTTGGCGATGCCGGGCTTGTCCATGACGGCGGCGCAAGGGCCGTTGCGCCAGCGGCGGGGCTGCCGCGTTTCAGCGCTTCCCGATGCGACCGGGCGAACGGCCGCGGCTGTTGGCGGCGCGAGGCCCGGCCTCTAAGCTCCCGTTCAAACGAGAAAAGACAGGGACGCCCATGCAGTTCGCGCTGAGCGACGAGGAAGAGCTGATCCGCGAGACGGCGCGCAAGTTCGCCGCCGACAGGCTGGCGCCGCTCGCCGACAAGCTCGACCGTGGCGAGGGTCGCGCCGAGTTCCTCGCCAACCTCAAGGCATTGGCCGAAAACGGCTTCATGGCGCTGCACGTGCGGGCTGAGTATGGCGGCAGCGAAGCCGGCACGGTCGCCTTCGCGCTGGCGCTGGAGGAGCTAGCCGCAGCCTGCGCCTCGACGGCGGTCACGACCTCCGTCACCAACATGGTCGGCGAGGTCATCCAGGCCGTCGGCTCGGACGAGCACAAGGCGACCTATCTGCCGCTTCTCGCCGACGGAACCTATCCGGCCGGGGCCTTCTGCCTGACCGAAGCCGGCGCGGGCTCCGACCCCGCCGGGATGCGCATGCGGGCCCGGCGCGACGGCGATAGCTACGTGCTCGACGGCCAGAAAATCTACATCACCAGCGGCGAATATGCCGGGCTCTTCGTGGTCTGGGCCGTGACGGATTCCGACGCCCCCAAGGGCAAGGGCATCTCGGTCTTCCTCGTGCCGGCCGATACGCCGGGCGTCAGCATCGGCAAGGCCGAGACAAAGATGGGCCAGACCGGCTCGGCCACCAATACGATCCATTTCGACGGCGCCCGCATTCCCACCGCCAGCCTGATGGGCCGGGAGAATGACGGCTTCCGCGTCGCGGTCGGCGAGCTTGCGGGTGGGCGCATCGGCGTCGCCGCGGTCTCGCTCGGCATCGCGCGGGCGGCGATGGATGCCGCCAAGTCCTATGCCAGGGAGCGCCGGCAGTTCGACCAGGCGATCAGCGATTTCCAGGGCCTGCAATGGATGATCGCCGACCGCGAGCTCGACCTGCACGCGGCGCGCCTGCTCATCCTCGACGCCGCCGCCCGCAAGGACCGTGGCGAGCCCTTCGCCAAGGAGGCCTCGATGGCGAAGCTCTTCGCCTCGGAGGCGGCGCATCGCTGCACCGACACCGCGATCCAGATCCATGGCGGGGCCGGCTATTGCCGCGACTTCCCGGTCGAGCGCTATGCCCGCGACGCCCGCATCACCCGGATCTACGAGGGCACCTCCGAGATCCAGCGCCTGATCATCGCGCGCGAGACCTTGCGTCAGACGCCCTGAGCTTCTTAGAGGTAATTTCTCCGATCCAGCCGGATTCGGAGAACGGCCTTCCCCTGTCCCGCCACCGGAATTCTGAGCCATGACGCTGACCATCTACGGGTGCTATCGCTCGCGCGCGACGCGCAACGTCTGGCTCGCCAACGAGCTCGGCCTCGCCTACCAGCACGTGCCGGTGATCCAGGTCTACCGCCTGCCCGATCCGAACGCCGCTGATGCCCCAATGCACACGCGCAGCCCGGAATTCCTGAAGGTCAACCCGAACGGTCGCATCCCGGCCATCGACGATGACGGCTTCATCCTGAACGAGTCGCTGGCGATCAACCTTTACCTCGCCCGCAAGCATGGCGGGCCGCTGGCGCCCAAGGATGCGCAGGAGGAAGGGCTCGCGACGATGTGGGCGCTCTGGGCCGCGACCGAATGCGAGACGCATGCGCTCAACCTGACCTACCACCTCGCCGCCTACCCGCCGGAGAAGCGCGACCCGGCCGTCGCCGCTGCGGCGCTCGCCGCCCTGCCCAGCCCCTTCGCCGTGCTCGACCAGCAATTGGCCCAGGGCGGCGGCTATGTCATGGGCGGGCGCTTCACGGTGGCCGACATCAATGTCGGCGAGGTCATCCGCTACGCCAAGCCGGCGCAGCAGCTCTTCGACGCCGCCCCGAACGTCAAGGCCTGGCTCGACGCTCTGCATGCGCGCCCGGCCTTCCAGAAGATGTGGGCGGCGCGCGATTCCGAGGCGGCCTGAGGGCTGCCACTCTGCGGTTCCCCTCCCGCGTCATCCCGGACAAGCCGCTTTAGCGGCGCCGCTCCGGGATCCATCGTAAGGCTCCGCAGCGCCCTATGATGGATCCCGGAGCTCCGCTGCGCTCCGTCCGGGATGACGGCGCTTGGTTCTGGCAGATCACGGCAGGCTCTAGACAAGCTCCAGGCAGAAACCGGGTGGCCCGGCCTCCTGCCGCCGCTTAGCGAAATGCCAGGCTAGACGACCGGCCCGGCATTTCGAAAGGCGAGCCCTATGACCGCGATCCCCGCAACCTCCGCCCCCGCCATGGGCGCGCGCGACTGGCTGCTGCTCGTCGTGCTGTCCGTGCTCTGGGGCGGCGCCTTCTTCTTCGGCAAGATCGCCGTCGCCGAATGGCCGCCGCTCGCGGTCGTGCTGGTGCGCGTCGCGCTGGCGGCCGCCGTGCTGCACGTCGCGGTGCGGGCGCTCGGGCTCTCGATGGGCGTCGGCCGCAAGATGTGGCTCGCCTTCTTCGGCATGGGGCTGCTCAACAACCTGATCCCGTTCGCGCTGATCTTCTGGGGCCAGACGCAGATCGCCAGCGGGCTCGCCGCGATCCTGAACGCAACCACGCCGGTCTTCGGCGTCCTCGTCGCGCATGTCTTCGGCAGCAACGAAAAGGCGACCGGGCTGAAGATGGGCGGCGTACTGGCCGGGCTCGTCGGCGTCGCCATCCTGATGGGTCCGGATGCGGTCGGTGGCCTCGGCGGTGCGCTGCTGCCTCAGCTCGCCTGCCTCGCCGCTGCCTTGTCCTACGGCTTCGCCGGGCTCTATGGCCGCCGCTTCAAGGAGCTGCCGCCGCTGGTGACCGCGACCGGCCAGCTCAGCGCCACCAGCATCATGTCATTGCCGCTGGTGCTCATCGTCAACCCGCCCTGGACCCTGCCGATGCCGTCGCCGACCGCGATCGGCGCGCTGGTCGGCCTCGCCATCCTCTCGACCGCGCTGGCCTATGTGATCTTCTTCCAGGTCATGCGCCGGGCCGGCGGCACCAACGCGATGCTGGTCACCTTCCTGATTCCGGTCAGCGCCATCCTGCTCGGGGCCGGCTTCCTCGGCGAGGTGCTGCTGACCAGGCACTTCCTCGGCATGGCCGCGATCTTCCTCGGACTCGCCCTGATCGACGGGCGGCTGTTCCACCGGAATCCGAGGGAAAAGCTCTAGATCGGCAAAATCCACCTCCGGCATTGTTGCCAGAAAATTATGAATTGCTCTACGGTCGCTTTACCGGCATCTGCCGCAAGGCTAACGACGACCTGGAAGATATCGGCAAACGATACGCCAGAGGGGAGCGGACGACACCATGGATGTGCGGCAACTGCGGTGTTTCATCGCCGTGGCAGAAGAGCTGCATTTCGGCCGCGCGGCCGAGCGGCTCGGCCTGGCGCCGCCGGCCCTGTCGCGCCAGATCAGCGCGCTCGAGGATGAGCTCGGCGTCGCGCTCCTGACCCGCACCACGCGGCAGGTGGCGCTGACCCGCGCCGGGCTGATCATGCTCGAAGAGGCCAAGGGCATCCTGGTCAAGATGAACCACGCCTCGCGCGCCGTGCGCGAGGCCTCGCTCGCCTCCAGCAAGGTGCTGCGCGTCGGCGCCATCGACGCCGCCTCGTCGAGCTTCGTGCCGGAGGCGCTCGTCGCCTTCCGCCAGCGCCATCCCGGGACCGAGATCAAGTTCGTCGAGGCGATGACGGCGGCGCTGATCCAGATGCTGGAGGCCGGCAAGCTCGACCTCGCGCTGACCCGCCCGCCGCGCAAGCCGACCGACTGCGCCTTCGAGATCCTGCGGGTCGAGCGCCCCATCGTGGTGCTGAACGAGGCCCACCCGCTCGCCGCCCGCGAGAGCCTGACGATGCCGGACCTCGTCGGTGAGCCCTTCGTGGTGCCCTCCAAGCGCATCCGTCCCTTCGCCTACGATCTGGTCATGGCCTATTTCGAGAGCGTTGGCGCCGTGCCCAACGTCACGATCGAGGCGACCGAGAAGCCGGCGATGATGTCGGCCGTCGCGGCCGGGCTCGGCATGGCGCTGGCGCCGGACTGGGTCTCGCGGCTGAGCTTCCCGGGCGTGACCATGCGGCGCCTGCGCGGCGCGATGCTCGACCCGCCGCCGCCCGGCGCGCTCGTCGGCGTCGCCTGGCGGCCGCAGCAGAAGCTCAGCGCGCGCGACGACTTCCTCTCGATCCTTCGCGAGAGCGTCACGCTGATCGACGAGAGCAACGTCCTTCCCTTCACCCTGCCCATGCAGAACATGAAACGCCCGACCCGCAACGGGTCGAAAGCCGGAGGAGCCTGATGAGTTTAAATAAGATCGAGCGGGCGCAAGGTCTGCGGATACGCTCGCAACAGGATTTGGCCGCCGGCCTCTTCATCATCGCGCTTGGACTGCTCGCGATCTTCCTGTCCTGGAACCTGCCGATGGGCTCGCTGCGCCAGATCGGCGCCGGCATGCTGCCGAAGTCGATCGCGTCGATCTGCATCGGGCTCGGCCTCCTGCTGGCGCTGAGCTCGCTGCGCTATAACGGCGACGAACTCTCGGGCTGGTCGTGGCGCGGCGTCATCTTCGTGCTCGGCGGCGCCGTGCTCTTCGGCCTCACCATCCGCGGCTTCGAGATCGGCTCGCTCAAGGTGCCGCAGCTCGGCCTGCTCATTTCCGGCCCGCTGGTCGTGCTGATCTCCGGCCTGGCGGCGGAAGACAAGAAATGGAAGGAGCTCATCATCTTCGCCGTGGTGATGACGCTCTTCTGCGCCCTCCTGTTCAAATACGCGTTGAGCCTGCCGATCCCGCTCGCGCCCTGGCTGCTGGGGATCTGAGACCATGGGTGAAATGATTTCCCACCTGACGCTCGGCTTCGGCGTCGCGCTCACGCTCCAGAACATCGCGCTCTGCTTCGTCGGCTGCCTCGTCGGCACGCTGATCGGCGTGCTGCCCGGCGTCGGGCCGATCGCCACCATCGCCATGCTGCTGCCGATCACCTTCGGGCTCGATCCGGTCGGCGCGCTGATCATGCTCGCCGGCATCTATTACGGCGCGCAATATGGCGGCTCGACCACCGCGATCCTGGTCAACATCCCCGGCGAGGCGACCTCGGTCGTCACCACGCTCGACGGCCACCAGATGGCCAAGCAGGGCCGCGCCGGCGTCGCGCTCGGCACCGCCGCGCTCGGCTCCTTCTTCGCCGGCTGCGTCGCGACGCTGGTCATCGCCGCGCTCGGCGCGCCGCTGACCAAGCTCGCGCTGCTGTTCGGCCCGGCCGAGTACTTCTCGCTGATGGTGATGGGCCTGTGCTTCGCCGTCGTGCTGGCGCGCGGCTCGATCCTGAAGGCCTTCTGCATGATCATGCTCGGCCTCTTGCTCTCCACCGTCGGCACCGACCTGGAGACCGGGCAGGAGCGCATGACCTTCGGCTTCCCGCCGCTCTCGGACGGCATCGACTTCGCCGTGCTGGCCATGGGCGTGTTCGGCTTCGCCGAGGTGCTGCGCAACCTCGAGAGCCCCGAGACGCGCGACGTCGTCCGCACCAAGATCGGCCGCCTGCTGCCGAACTGGGAGGACATCAAGCAGTCGATCAACCCCGTCCTGCGCGGCACCACGATCGGCGCCATCCTCGGCATCCTGCCGGGCAACGGCGCGGTGCTCGGCCCGTTCGCGAGCTACACGGTCGAGAAGAAGCTCGCCAAGGATCCGTCGCGCTTCGGCCGCGGCGCGATCGAGGGCGTGGCGGGTCCCGAATCGGCCAACAACGCCGGCGCGCAGACCGCCTTCATCCCGCTCCTGACGCTCGGCATCCCGCCGAACGCGGTGATGGCGCTGATGGTCGGCGCGATGACGATCCACGGCATCATCCCCGGCCCGCAGGTCATGACCAAGAACCCGGAGCTGTTCTGGGGCATGATCGCCTCGATGTGGATCGGCAACCTGATGCTGCTGGTCATCAACCTGCCGCTGGTCGGCGTCTGGGTGAAGCTGCTGCAGGTGCCCTACCGCCTGATGTTCCCGGCGATCCTGATCTTCTGCTGCATCGGCATCTACTCGGTGAACAACCAGCCGGTCGACGTCGCCTTCACCGCGCTGTTCGGCCTGTTCGGCTACCTCCTGATCAAGCTCGGCTTCGAGCCGGCGCCGATGCTGCTCGGCTTCGTGCTGGGCAAGCTGATGGAGGAGAAGCTGCGCCAGGCGCTGATCATCTCGCGCGGCTCGTTCTACACCTTCATCGACTACCAGAACCGGCCGATCTCGCTCGGGCTGCTCATCGTCTCCATCATCGTGCTCGTGATCGCGCTGCTGCCGGCGATGTCGAAGAAGCGCGACGAGGTCTTCACCGAATGACGGGGTTGCCGCCGGCCCCGTTCCACGTCATTTCCACCCCTTACGCTCCAGGGAGGATCAACCTAAAATGAAGAAACTTACGCTTGGCCTTGCCGCCGCCTTCGCCCTCGCCTTTGCCGGCACTGCAAACGCCCAGAACTACCCGACCAAGCCGATCACCATGATCGTGCCCTTCGCCGCCGGCGGCCCGACCGACATCATCGCGCGCATCGTCGGCGAGAACATGTCGAAGACGCTGGGGCAGCAGGTCGTCGTCGAGAACGTCGCCGGCGCCGGCGGCACCACCGGCATCGCCCGGGCGCTGACCTCGCCGCCCGACGGCTACACCATCGCCATGGGCCATCTCGGCACCTTCTCGGCCGCACCGGCCACCTATCCCGGCCTGAAGTACGACCCGATCAACGGCATGCAGACCATCGGGCTGGCCGGCGGCACGCCGATCCTGATCGTGGCGCGCAAGAACCTGGAAGCGAAGGACCTGAAGGAGTTCGTCGCCTATGTGAAGGCGAACCCGGACAAGCTCAACGAGGCCCATGCCGGCGTCGGCTCGGTGTCCTGGACGACCTGCACCCTGCTGAAGGGCCAGCTCGGCGTGCCGAAGCTCAACGCCGTCGCCTATCGCGGCACCGGCCCGGCCCTGAACGACCTCGTCTCCGGCCAGGTCGACTTCATGTGCGACCAGATCGTCAGCGTCGCCGAGCAGGTCAAGGCCGATACGATCAAGGCCTATGCCATCGCCTCGCCCCAGCGCTCGCCGGCCCTGCCGAACGTGCCGACCACCAAGGAAGCCGGCCTGCCGGAATTCCAGATCGAGGCCTGGAACGGCATCGCCGCGCCGAAGGGCACGCCGAAGGAGGCCGTCGACAAGCTGGTCGACGCGCTCAACAAGGCGCTCAACGACGAGGGCGTGAAGAAGCGCCTGCTCGACCTCGGCACGGTGATGCCGACCGCCGAGGAGCGCACCCCGGCCGGCTTCGCCGCCGTCGTCAAGCGCGACGCCGACAAGCTGAGCCCGATCCTGGCCGCCGCGCCGAAGTGAGCTGAGCCTCCGGATACGTCCGGAGCTTTGACGGCGGGCCTCGCGGCCCGCCGTTTTCTTTTGGCCGCCAGCCGCTACGATCGCGCCATGACAGCGACCTTCACGCTCACCGCCGAACCCATCACTGCCGAGGCCTTCGCGCCCTATGGCCGGCTGCTCGCCCCCGAAGGGCCGCGCGACGCCGGCCGCGAGGGCTACGACATCTGGATCAAGCCCTTCGCCGCGGAGAGCGTCGCCCGGCTCCAGGTCGTGCGTTATCACGCCCGGCCCTTCGTGGTCGGCATGATCGAGCGGCACCTGCACGTCACCGAGGCGCGGCTGCCGCTCGCCGGAGCGCCGGCCGCGATCATCGTCGTCGCGCCGCCGGACTTGGCTGCGCCGGCACCGCGCGACCTGCGCGCCTTCCGGCTCGACGGCACAGGCGCCATCTTCCATCGCAGCACCTGGCACGCGATCGACGCCTATCCCGTATCAGGCGCCCATGCGGATTTCCTGTTCCTGTCGGAAGAGGCCACCGTGAACGAACTCTTCGTCACACCCGGGATAGCGCCGAAGCGAACCGAGGTGATCGACCTCGCCGGCGGAGGCGTGCAGATTATCATCGACGCCGGCCCTTGATATCGCAAAGACATCGCCGACCCTGTCGCGATCGGTAACATCTCGTTATCCCGCGACTACGGAACCTCATCGCTCATCGCCCGTTCTCCCCCCAAGCCTCCCCACTGGAAGGAGAATGAAGATGTTCAAGAAGCTTGCTCTTATCGCTGCCGTCATAGCCATTCCGGCCACGGCCTTCGCTCAACAGAATCCGCAGGGCGCCACGGGTGGCGCGGCTGCCGGCGCCACCAGCGGCGCGGTCGGCGGCGCCATCGTCGGCGGCCCGGTCGGTGCGGTCGTCGGCGGCGTCGGCGGCGCGGTCGTCGGCGCGATCATCGGCGACCAGACCCCGCGCTTCCGCACCTATGTCGTCGAGCAGCGCGTGCCGTCCTACAGCTATGACGATCCCGTCGCCGTCGGCTCCGTGCTGCCGCGCGATGGCGTGACCTATCGCGAGGTTCCGCGCGAATACGGCACCGCCTCGGAATATCAATACACCGTGGTGAACAACCGCGTCGTGCTGGTCGACCCGCAGACCCGCCGCATCGTGCAGGTGATCGAATAAACCGATCGAATAAGCGCGACCGCATGATCTGGGACGGCTGATCTCCGAGACCCAGCCGCATCAGATCGGGCCCGCCCTGGCAACGGGGCGGGCCTTTGCGTGTTCAGCGCGTGCCGAACATGCGGTCACCCGCATCGCCCAGGCCCGGCACGATATAGCCGTGCTCGTTCAGCCTCTCGTCGATCGCGGCGGTCCAGATGCGGACATCGGGATGGGCGCCGCGCAGGCGGGCGATGCCCTCCGGCGCCGCCAGCAGGCAGACGAAGCGCAGGTCCTTGGCGCCGCGCTCCTTGAGGCGGTCCATGGCGGCGACGGCGGAATTGGCGGTCGCCAGCATCGGGTCCATCACCACGATCATGCGGTCGGCGATGTCGGAGGGCGCCTTGAAGTAGTACTCGACCGCCTGGAGCGTGTTGGGGTCGCGATAGAGCCCGATATGGGCGACGCGGGCGGCCGGCACGAGCTCCAGCATGCCGTCCAGGAAGCCGACGCCGGCACGCAGGATCGGCGCGAAGACCAGCTTCTTGCCGGCGATGATCGGCTGCATCGTCTTTTGCAGCGGCGTCTCGATCTCGATCAACTCGATCGGCAGGTCGCGCGTGACCTCGTAGCAGAGCAGCATGCCGATCTCGTTGAGGAGCTGGCGGAAGCTCTTGGTCGAGCGCTCCTTCTCGCGCATCAGCGTCAGCTTGTGCTGCACCAGCGGATGGTCGACGACGGTGACGCCGTCGGTATGCATGGTCATGCGCTTTGCCCCTCGTCCTGTCCCTCAGCCCTCATCCTGAGGAGCCGCTCAAGCGGCGTCTCGAAGGATGGTCCAGAGGGCGCTGGAGCATCCTTCGAGACGCGACCCTTGCGGATCGCTCCTCAGGATGAGGGCTGGAGATATCGCTAGCCCTCAAACTCAGAATACCGTGCCGTCACTGATGATGGTCAAGGGCGGAGGCCCGCCGGGGCGTTTTTCCCCAGCAATGCGCCGCCCGGCCGCCCAGGTGCCGCCCTCCAGCACCTTGGCGAGCGGCAGCTCCTCGCGGGTGCGGCCAAGCCGCTCGCGGATCAGCGCGCCGACCTCGTCGAGCAGCGCGACGGTCAGCGCCCGCCATTCGACCACCAGCGTCGAGCCGACCTCATGGGCGCGGCCGGCATCAGCCTCGTCCTTGAGCGAGATCACGCCCAGATCGAGGAAGAGCCCGCCATTGCGGTATTCCGGCAGGCCGGTGAGCTCGTCGATGTCGAGCACGGCGATCCCGGCCCATTGCAGCGGCTCGATCAGCGAATAGGACAGCCATTGCGAGAGCTTGTGGAAGGGCACGAAGCCGGCCGTCTTGGCTTCGGGCGCGATCAGCGGATGGCGCCAGGTGTCGCCGAGCGGGATGCCGGCCAGAGCCAGCCGCGCCGGCCAGATGGCGCCGAAGGCGGCCAGCACCTCGGACAGGATATAGCTCGCACGCACGGAGACGCCGGCGGCCGTCCGGCTGATCCGGTCGAAGAGATCGCCCGGGCGTGTCAGGCCCTGCCGCTCCAGCTCCTCGCCGAGGCGGTTCAGCAAGGCGGCGCGGCCTTCCAGCGCCAGCAGCGGGTTGCCCGGCCCGGCCTGGAAGCCCTCGGCCAGCGCCTGGGCATCGAGCCGCTTCAGCGCGGTGGAGTCGGCCTGCAGAGGTTGCGCCGGATCGCTGGAGAAGCGGCCGGCGGCGAACATGTCGAGCGAGGCGAGCGCCAGGCCCTCCGAGCGGCCGATCTGCTTGCCGGTCGGCGCGTCGCGATAGCGCCAATCCGGCCCGGCGCCGGCATCGAGCAGCACGCTGACGATGGCGAGGTCGTAGGCGGCGCGGCCGCGCGCGACCGCATCCGGGAAATTCGCCTTCCGGTCGAGCGCGCGCCAACGATCGCTGCCATCGACGACGAAATGCCGCCAGCGCGCATGGAACGGGATATCGAGCGTCGGATAGGCCTCGCAGATCAGGTCGAGCACATAGTCGGCACAGGCGGCCAGCTTCTCGGGATGCACCGAGAAATGCAGCAGCTTGCCGTCGAGGCCGAGCTTGAGCATCTCCTGCGCCCGCTCGCGAATGGCGGCGGGCTTGAGGAGCAGGCGTGCGGATTCAGGATCACGATCCGGCATCAGAACTTGTCGAGATCGCGGCCGACGGTCGATTTCAGCACGTTGTCGCCGGGCGCCCCGTCGGGCGAGTAATAGCCCGCCGCCTTCTTGGCCTCGATCTCGACCGAGGCGTCGGGTGGGATCAGCTCGGGCGGGATCGCGACGCGCTCGCCGATCTCGATGCCACTCTCGACCATCGCGTCGTATTTCATGTTCGACATCGACATCAGCCGGTCGATCCGGGTGACGCCGAGCCAGTGCAGCACGTCCGGCATCAATTGCTGGAAGCGGGCATCCTGCACGCCGGCGACGCATTCGGTGCGCTCGAAATAGGTCGCGGCCGAGTCGCCGCCCTCCTGGCGCTTGCGGGCATTGTAGACGAGGAACTTCGTGACCTCGCCGAGCGCCCGGCCCTCCTTGCGGTTGTAGACGATGATGCCGACACCGCCGCCCTGGGCCTCGCGCACCGCCTCCTCGATGCCATGCACGAGATAGGGCCGGCAGGTGCAGATGTCCGAGCCGAACACGTCGGAGCCGTTGCACTCGTCATGGACGCGGCAGGCGACCTTGCGCTTCGGGTCCGTGATCGCCGAGATCTCGCCAATGATGTAGCAAGTGATCGAGCCGATCGGCGGCAGGAAGACGCGCTGGTCCGGCCGCGTGACGAGCTCGGGATACATGCCGCCGGTCTGCTCGAACAGCGTGCGGCGCAGCTCCTGCTCGCTGGTCCCAAAACGTTCGGCGATCCCCGGCAGGTGCCACACCGGGTCGATCGCGATCTTGGTGACGCTGATATCGCCCGATTTGTGCAGGATGCCGTCATCGGCCGCGAGCCTGTGGCCGGCCATGGCGGCGAGGATCTCGGGCAGGTTCAGCCTGGCCTTGGTGATCGCGATGGTCGGGCGGATATCGATGCCCTCGCCGATCATCTGGCCGAAATCCTGCGCGACGCGGTGGCCGAACGGATCGAGCGAGACGATCCTGCCGGCTTGAGACCATTGCGGCTGCTGCGGAATGTCGGTGGTCGGCTGGGTGTTGGTCAGGTCCGGGCGCTGCGACGGATTGAGCGCGCGCGCCGAGATCGCCAGCGCGCGATAGACCGAATAGGAGCCGCCATGGGCGCCGATGACGTTGCGATCCCCCGGCGCGGTGGTCGAGGCGATGATCGGGCCGCGCTCCGCCGGATTATCCGCGCCCCATCGCACGGGAAAGCGCGTCGCGGCGCTGCCGGGCTCGGGATGGGAGGTCAGGCGGATATGGGTGGTGCGGTTCTGCGAATTCATCGCCGGGGCTCTCGAATCGGAAAAGGCCCCGCGACGTCAAGTCCGGGGCCTCGTGACCGATGAGAGAGTGGATCAACCCGACGCGCGCGTCAATCGACCCGATGGCTCTTAGAAAACAGCGAGATAACGCAGCAGCGAAATGATGCCGATCACGATGACGATGATCTGGACGATGTTCTTGATCTGGGCATCGAGCGGCAGCATGCGCACCAGATAAAGCACCAGACCGATGACCAGGACGGTGATCAGAAGCGAGATCAAAATAGCCATTGCTCAAATCCCTTATCGCGACCGGTAGCCGGTCCCCCCGGAGGCCCTGCGCGCGACGTGCTCGCGACGCGTTGCTCCGAAGGACAGAACGTCGCAGGTGGGGATTGGGTTCCGGATGGGGCTATTTGGGCGCGGGAGACGCGGCGCGCCCTTCCCTTCTCGCGTGTGGGAGAAGGTGCCCCGGCAGGGGCGGATGAGGGCCGGACATTAAACCAGTAGAACGAAACGGTGCCGCGGTCGGGTCACAGCTACCGCGTCTGACGTCCGGCCCCCACCCTGCCCTCTCACTGATCTCGGGCTTGCCCGAGATCAGAACTCAGAGTGTCGAAGTCGGGTTTATCCGACTTCGAGGCGGGAAAGGGTTCCCCGCGCCCTATCCGGCGATGCGCGAAAAATCCGCCACGGCGCGGGTGGCCTCGCGCAGCTGGTTGAGCAGCTTCAGGCGGTTGGAGCGCAGGGCCGGATCGGGATCGTTGACCGTGACCTTGTCGAAGAAGGCATCGACCGCCGGACGAAGCTCGGCCAGCGCCGCCATGGCGCCCTCGTAATCCTCCGTGTCGACGGCGGCCTCGGCCTTCGGCGTCGCCTGGCTGAGCGCGACGGCGAGCGCCTTCTCCTCGATCAGCCCGGCCCCGGCGATGAGCTGGAGGTCGGGCGCGCCGGCAAAGGCGCCCTCGCCATCCTTCTTCTCCTCGGCCTTGAGGATGTTGGCGGCGCGGCGATAGCCCGCGAGCAGGTTTTTGCCGTCCTCGGTATCGAGGAAGCGGCCAAGCGCCTCGACGCGGCGGGTGATCAGGAGGAGGTCGTCGTTGTTAGAGGCGCCCTCGCCCAGCACGGCGTCGACGAGGTCGTGACGGGCGCCCGCTTCGCGGAGTGTGACCTTCAGGCGGTCGTGGAAGAAGGAGAGGAGGTCTATCGCTCGCGAGAGCATCAACTCCGAAACTTGCTGAGCACCATTTATTTGACGCGCCAGAAAGACCTTCGCCAATTCAGCGACCGAAGGCGCCAAGCCTCCCAGATTGAGGCCCGCGGCTGTCAATGCATCCACTGCGCCCTTCGCTTTCAGGAATTCCGCAAATAGCTCGCTGCGGGCAGTTCGCGCAAACGGCTTTGCAAGGTAGTCGCCAAGTGGAAGAGAGATTGAATTCTCAACGACCAACCTGATCACACCCAACGCCGCTCTCCGCAGCGCATAAGGGTCCTTGCTCCCGGTCGGCTTCTCATCGATCGCCCAGAAGCCGACCAGCGTGTCGAGCTTGTCGGCGAGCGCCACCGCCACCGAGACCGGATCGGTCGGCACGCGATCGGAGGGGCCAAGCGGCTTGTAGTGCTCCTCGATGGCAGCCGCGACCGAGGCGTTCTCGCCCTGCAACTCCGCGTACTTCCGGCCCATCAGCCCCTGCAACTCAGGGAACTCTCCGACCATCTCAGTCGGCAGGTCGGCCTTGGCGAGCTTGGCGGCGCGCTCCGCCAGATCGGGATCGGCGCCGACGATCGGGGCCAGCTCGCGCGCCAAAGCCGCGATGCGCTGCACGCGCTCACCTTGCGTGCCGAGCTTGGCGTGGAAGACGACGCCGAGCTTGTCGAGCTTGGCCATGCGCTGGTCGAGCGGCTTGGACAGGTCAAGCCCGAGCTTCCCTGCGCTCTCCTCAAAGGTATCGAGATCGGGCAGCGAACCGCGATCGGTCGCCCAGAAATAGGCGGCGTCGGAGAGGCGGGCGCGCACGACGCGGCCATTGCCGGCGACGATGGCCTTGCCGCCATCGCTGGCGTTGAGGTTCGAGACCAGGATGAACTTGTTGGCGAGCGCACCGGTCTTCGGGTCGCGCAGCACGAAGCACTTTTGGTTGGCGCGGATGGTGGCGCGGATCGCCTCGCCGGGGATTTCGAGAAAACGCTGCTCGAACTCGCCCATCAGCACGACCGGCCACTCGACCAGCCCCGCGACCTCCTCCAGCAGCCCCTCGTCCTCGACGAGGTCGAGCCCCTGCGCGAAGGCGAGGTTGCGGGCGTCGGTGAGGATGATCTCCTTGCGCCGGTCGGCATCGAGCACGACCTTGGCCTTCTCCAGGCTCGTCACGTAGTCGTCGAAGCGCTTCACCGTGATGGCTTGGGGCGCGTGGAAGCGGTGGCCATAGGTGGTGTTGCCTGAGGCGATGCCATCGATGTTGAGGCTGATCACCTCCGGCTCCTCGGTCTCCGGCCCGAAGGTGCAGAGGATCGAGTGCAGCGGGCGGACCCAGCGCAGGCTGGCGCCGGCGGCCGAGGCCTTGCCCCAGCGCATCGATTTCGGCCAGGGGAAGGAACGGATCACCTGCGGCACGATCTCGGCGATCGCCGCCACCGTCTCCTGCCCCGGCTTCTCGATGATGGCGACGTAGGAATCGCCCTTCTTCGGGTCGCTGACGATGGTCGCCTGGTCGAGCGAGGTCAGGCCGGCAGCCTTGAGGAAGCCCTGCACGGCGGCGTCGGGCGCGCCGACGCGCGGGCCCTTGCGCTCCTCGCGGACATCGCGGCCGCGCACGGGCAGCTCGGCGACGTGCAGCGCCAGCCGGCGCGGTGTGGCGAAGGCCTTTGCGCCCTCATAGACGAGGCCGCGCTCGACCAGCGCATCGGTGACGAGCTTCTTCAGGTCATCCGCCGCCTTGCGCTGCATGCGGGCGGGGATCTCTTCCGAGAAGAGTTCGAGCAGGAGATCAGGCATCGGATGCATCACCGGAAATGGCTTTGAGAATGTCTTGCGCGACATACAATCGTGGGTTCGATGTGCCGGGATATTCCTGGAGTACACCGGCGCCGATGAGCGATTGCACATTCATCTGCGCGGCGCGATAGGTCACGCCAAGATGTTCCGCGACCTGAGGGATACTCACGGCCGGGGTTCGGAACAACAGGTCGACGATACCCAGCAGGTTCGCCGAACGGCCAGCCTGCTGAAGTGCGGCGCGATAGTTCCGTTCGACGTCGCGCAGGCGGTCCGCGGTATCGATCGCCTGCCGCGCTGCATCCGCAACCGCGCTCAAGAAGAAGGATATCCATCCGAGCCAGTCGCCGCTGCGCGACACCTCGTACATGCGGTCGATATACTCGTCCTTTCTCCCCTCCAAGGTCGGGCTGAGATAGAGGATCGGGTGTCGGATCAAGCCCGACTGGAAGAGGTGGAGCACGATCAGCATGCGGCCCACCCGGCCATTGCCATCGGCAAAAGGGTGGATCGTCTCGAATTGGTAGTGGAGCAGTGCTGCATCGATCAGCGCATGCGCATCACGGTCCTCGCGGTGGATGAAGCGCTCCATCGCATCCAGGCAGGACAGCGTTTCAGTCGGGGGCGGAGGGACGAACCTCGCCTTCTCGATCTCGTAGGCGCCGATGAAGTTCTGATTTCGCTTGAATTCGCCGGCCTGGACGCTCGCGCCGCGGTGCCGTGCGACGCCACCCAGCAAGCGGCGATGCGCGTCGCGGAGCGTACGGAGCGACAACGGAAGTTCGTTGAGGCTGGCGATCGCTTCAGTAAGTGCGACGCGATAGTTCAGAACCTCGCGCGTGTCGGGAGCCCGGTTCTCTTCCGTCGCGCCAGCCTCCAAGAGCAGGAGATCGCTCAGGGAGGTATAGGTCCCCTCCATGCTCGACGACGTCAGCGCCTCCTGCGCCTGGAGAGGACGGATCAGCAGATAGGGATCGGGGAGTAGCCGCCCGATGCCGTTCAGCTCTCCCACAGCCGCGGAGGCGTCGGCGAGAGGTCGCGTCAATGCGGCCTTCGCTCGCTCATCGAGCAAAGGGGGCAGCGGATTCGGCACGAACGCCCATTGCCCGCGTTCCGTGGGAACGAGGCTGCCGCTGGGCGAATGCTCGAAATCCGCTTTGTTCATTGGTATCATCCCGACGCAAGAGATTATACAAAACAGCCTATTTGTATAATCTAGGCATCACAGATTGAAGTCAGGTATCACACCGCTCCCCCGCCCGCCGTCTTCAGCCAGGCGGCACCGCAGGCCTTGGCGAGTTCGCGGACGCGCAGGATGTAGCTCTGGCGCTCGGTGACCGAGATCACGCCGCGCGCATCGAGCAGGTTGAAGACGTGGCTCGCCTTGATGCACTGGTCATAGGCGGGCAGCGCCAGCTTGTGGCTGAGGTCGTTGCTGCCATTGGCGGACTCACCGGCCGCCAGCAGCGCCTTGCACTCGGCCTCGGCGTCGCTGAAGTGGCGGAACAGGATCTCGGTGTTGGCGTGCTCGAAATTATGGCGCGAGAATTCCTGCTCGGCCTGGAGGAAGACGTCGCCGTAGCTGATGCGGTCCTCGCCCTCGAGCCCGTTGAAGTTGAGGTCGTAGACGTTCTCGACGCCCTGGACGTACATGGCGAGGCGCTCGAGTCCGTAGGTCAGCTCACCCGCCACAGGCGCGCATTCGACGCCGGCGACCTGCTGGAAATAGGTGAACTGGCTGACCTCCATGCCGTCGCACCAGCATTCCCAGCCGAGGCCCCAGGCGCCGAGCGTCGGGCTCTCCCAGTCATCCTCGACGAAGCGGACGTCGTGCAGGGCGAGGTCGACGCCGATCGCCCTGAGCGAGTCGAGGTAGAGCTGCTGCAGGTCCGGCGGCGACGGCTTCAGGATGACCTGGAACTGGTAGTAGTGCTGCAGCCGGTTCGGGTTCTCGCCGTAGCGGCCGTCCTTGGGCCGGCGCGAGGGCTGGACATAGGCGGCCTTCCAGGGCTTCGGCCCAAGCGCGCGCAGGGTCGTCGCCGGGTGGAAGGTGCCGGCGCCGACCTCCATGTCGTAGGGCTGGAGAATGACGCAGCCACGTTCGGCCCAGAAGCGCTGCAAGGTCAGCAGCAAGCCCTGGAACGAGCGGGTCGGATTCATCGAGTCGGAGAGCGAAGCGGCGGCCAAGAGCTGGAGCCTTCCAAATTTCCTGAAGTTTGCGGCGTGCTTAGAGCATGTCCCGCAAAAGTGGAATCCACTTTTGCGATAAGGACATGCTCCAAGCTCTAGTCCGGCGCGAATTCTGCTCGTTCGGCTGGAACAGCCGAACGGAAAGCGCGCTGGGTCTGCGGCAGCAGAGGTCAAGCGCGGGCGCGTCTCCCTGAACGTCAGCCCACCCGGCGCGGACAGGTTTCATTCAGGATCGACGCACTAGTGTCTGCCTCAACCGTGCAGTCCGCGGCGTTCGGGGGCGAACGTTGGAGACGGACCGGCGGCATCGTTAGGAGTTTCGCCCATGCTCTCGTCACGCCCTGTCGCCGCCCTGTTCGGCGCGCTCAGCCTCGGCCTTGCCGCCTTCACCGTCGCCCCCGCATCGGCTGCTCCCGTCAGCGCCGGCCCGCTCCAGGCGACCCAGGCCCAGGCCGGCGGCGACCTGCTCCAGCAGGCGCAGTATTACGGCCCGCGCCGCCACTATGGCTATCGCCCCCATTACGGCTATGGCCGCCCGGTCTACCGTCCGCGCTGCTTCGTCACCGATCGCCGCGTCTGGAACGGCTACCGCTGGGTCATCCGCCCGGTGCGCGTCTGCCGCTGATCGCGGCACGCAGCTACGCATCGCCTGAAGATTTGCTGAACGGCGCGGTTTCGCGCCGTTCAGTTTTTCCGGCCCAATCTCCTCGCCTTGGCGGCGCCCGAATGCTGCGACATCGTTCCAGCCGCCATGCACATGAGGGGAGATGCGTCATGTTTCGCAAACTGCTTCTCGGCGCTGCGGCGGCTGCCACGCTCGGTGGCATCGCGCTGACCGCCACGCCTGCCTCGGCCCAGTATTTCGGCTTCGGCCCGGCCTACGGCTTCGGCTACCGCCCGGCCTATTTCGGCTATGGCCCACGCTGGGGCGGAGGCTACTACGGCAGGCCCTACTATGGCGGCTATCGGCGAGCCTATTATGGCTATGGCGCGCCCTATTGGGGTTCGCGCTGCGTCGTCCGCCCAGGCCGCTATTGGGATGGCTGGGGCTGGGTCGTGGGACCGCGGCGCGTCTGCTACTGACTAGCCACCAGGCAGCGCCGCCCTGCCGCGATGGACTGCTTCGCTGAGTTCGGTGAAGCGGCCATCCGGCCCGTTCAAGACGAAGCCGGGCAGGAGCGCCAACGGCCTCCGGCTGCCGAGTTCGGCCGTGACGACGACGCGGATGGCCGGCTTGTCCGCGGCTGCATGAACCGGGCGGATGGCGACGCCGCCGAAGCCTGTCGCGAGCCCGGCCAGGATGTCTGCCAGCGCCTCGGCCCGATGGATGATCGCGACATGCCCGCCAGGCTTCAGCAGCCGGCGCGCCGCCTTGAGCCAGAGCGCGAGCGGCTGATCGGCGACATGGGCCGCCCGGCGATTCGCGACCGGCGATGGCTTTGCCTCGTCCGCCGAGAAGAAGGGCGGGTTCATCGCGACGCAGCCGAAGCTCGCCGGGGCGAGCCTCGCCTCAGCCAGCGCGGCGACATCGGCCGCCACGACCTCGACCCGTCCGCTCAAGCCGTTCAGCGCGACATTCCCGGCAGCGAGCGCGGCCAGATCGGGATCGCGCTCGACCAGGGTCACCAGCAGATCCGGGCGCAGGAGGGCGGCGGCAAGGCCGACCGTGCCGACGCCCGCGCCGAAATCGACCAGGGCTCCGGGGAACGCCGCCGGTAACGCCGCCGCGAGCAGGACCGCGTCGCTGCCGGCGCGATGGCCCTTCTTCGGCTGGTGCAGCTTGAGCCGGCCGTCGAGCAGCCTGTCCTCGGCGATCTCGCCGAGCCCGCCTGCCTCAGCCATCGCGCAGCTCGCCGCCGAAACCGGCCTCGATCAACAATGCGCGAGCCCGCATGCGATCCGCCTCGCGCACCAGCAGGCGGCGCTGGAAGGCGCCGGTCATGCCTTCGAGCGCGCTCATGTGCTGATCGGTGATCAGGCAATCGAGATCGGCCGAGGTCAGCAGCGCCTCGATGGCGCCAAGCAGGACGAGGTCGTTGGTGCGAAGCAGCTCATGCATCTTGTCATGGAGACGAAGCATGGGCAGGGGCGCAAGCCCTTGATTGCGCGAAAGGAGGCAGGTGCGGCGTCAAAGTGCAATTGCGGGGGCTGGCCACCCATGCGACGGTTATGGCAAGGGCATAACGCGCATCGCAGCGCAGCACCGGCCGGAGCAGAAGCGTGGGCGTCGTCGTACCGTTCGAGGACAAGGAAGCCGGACAGGCCAGCATCGACGGGCTCGTCGGCCTGACGCGCGCCGACATGGAACGCGTCAACGCGATGATCCTGTCGCGCACCGGCTCCGACGTGACGATGATCCCCGAGGTCGCCAACCACCTGATCTCGTCGGGCGGCAAGCGTCTCAGGCCGATGCTGACGCTGGCGACGGCGGCGCTGAACGGCTATCGCGGCGAGGGCCACGTCAAGCTCGCGGCCTCGGTCGAGTTCATGCACACGGCGACGCTGCTGCATGACGACGTCGTCGACGAGAGCGACATGCGCCGCGGCAAGCTCGCCGCCCGCATGCTCTGGGGCAACGAGGCGAGCGTGCTGGTCGGCGACTTCCTGCTCGGCCAGGCCTTCAAGATGATGGTCGAGGTCGGCTCGCTGCGCGCGCTGGATATCCTCTCGACCGCAGCCGCCGTGATCGCCGAGGGCGAGGTGCTGCAGCTCTCCGTCGCCAAGAACACCGAGACGACCGAGGACGAGTACCTCGCCGTGATCCGCGGCAAGACGGCCGAGCTCTTCGCCGCCGCCTGCGAGGTCGGCCCGGTGATCGCCGAGGCGAGCAAGGCCAATGCCGCCGCCTGCCGCAGCTACGGGCTCAACCTCGGCATCGCCTTCCAGCTGATCGACGACGCGCTGGATTACGGCGGCGTCGCCGCCAAGCTCGGCAAGAACACCGGCGACGATTTTCGCGAGGGCAAGATCACCTTGCCGGTGGTGCTCTCCTTCCGCCGCGGCACCGAGGACGAGCGCGCCTTCTGGCGCCGGACCTTGCAGGCGGGCGAGATCGGCGAGGGCGACCTCGAGGAGGCGCGGGCGATCATGCGCCGCCACCGCGCGCTCGACGACACGATCGAGCGGGCCCAGCACTACGCCAAGATGGCCAAGGACGCGCTCGGCCTCTACCCGGCCTCGCCGATGAAGCAGGCGCTCAACGACGCCGTCGATTTCTGCGTGGCGCGGGCGCACTAAGCCCGCTCATCTCCGCTCCGCGGAGATCCTAACCCAGCGCCAGCGGCAATTCGCCCATCGTCGCCTCGATGGCCCGCCTTACCGGCAAACGCCGTAGGACGTCGCCGGCGTTGGCAACGAAACCCATGAAGCCGACATCGCGCGGTCGTGACTTCTATCGCGGGGACATTACCCGGCCTCCGTCAAATCGGCCCAAATCATCTCGTCGGAATGGCTGGCGCCTTTTTTCCTCGCGCCATGCGGGCAAAGCCGGCGGCATCCCTCCCCGCTTCGCAATGAAGCGGGGCCATACCGATAAGACGCCGGAGGGCGCGCCATGACGCAAGCACACGATCGCCGCTCGCAGATCTCATCCGTTTTTCGCGTGTCGAGCGGCAATTTCCTCGAAATGTACGATTTCTTCGTGTTCGGCTATTACGCCGTCGCGATCGGCAAGGCGTTCTTCCCGACAGGCAGCGAGTTCGCGCAGCTCATGTCGGCGCTGATGACGTTTGGCGCCGGCTTCCTGATGCGGCCCCTCGGGGCGATCGTGCTCGGCGCCTATATCGACCATCACGGCCGCCGCAAGGGCCTGCTGCTCACGCTCTTCCTGATGGCCGTGGGAACGTTGACGGTCGCGCTCGTGCCGACCTATGCCTCGATCGGCCTCATGGCACCGATCATCGTCGTGATCGGCCGGCTGATCCAGGGCTTCTCCGCCGGCGTCGAGCTCGGCGGCGTCTCGGTCTACCTCTCCGAGATCGCCACGCCCGGCAACAAGGGCTTCTATGTGAGCTGGCAGTCCGGCAGCCAGCAGGTGGCGGTGATCGTCGTCGCGCTGCTCGGCGTCTGGCTGAGCTCGATCCTGCCGCCCGAAGCGATGCTGGACTGGGGCTGGCGCATCCCCTTCCTGATCGGCTGTCTGATCGTGCCGCTGATCTTCCTGCTGCGCCGCTCGCTGGAGGAGACCGAGGATTTCCTAGCGCGCCAGAAGAGCGCGGGCCATCCGACGCCGCGCCAGATCCTGCGCACGCTGGCGCAGAACTGGCAGGTGGTCATCATCGGCATGCTGCTGGTGACGATGACGACGGTCTCGTTCTACTTCATCACCGCCTACACGCCGACCTTCGGCAAGGAGGTGCTGAAGCTCTCCAGCCTCGACAGCCTGCTGGTGACGCTGTGCGTCGGCCTGTCCAACCTGTTCTGGCTGCCGGTGATGGGCGCGCTGTCGGACCGGATCGGCCGCAAGCCGCTGATGCTGACCTTCACCGCCCTGATGGTGGTCAGCGCCTATCCGGCGCTGTCCTGGCTGGTCGCGGCCCCGTCCTTCGCGCGGCTGCTCGAGGTCGAGCTCTGGCTCTCGTTCCTCTATGGCAGCTATAACGGGGCGATGGTGGTGGCGCTGACGGAGATCGTGCCGGCGGAGCTGCGCACCACCGGGTTCTCGGTCGCCTACAGTCTTGCGACCGCCCTGTTCGGCGGCTTCACGCCCGCGATCAGTACCTTCCTGATCGAGATGACCGGCAACCGCGCGGTGGCCGGGCTCTGGCTGATGTTCGCCGGCGCCTGCGGGCTGGTGGCGACGCTGCTCGCCTATCGGGGCCGCACGGAGGTTGTCCTCCCCCCGATCACGGCCCGACCTGACATGGCCCTCGGCGGCTGAGACCGCCGCCGCGCCTAGCGCAGCACGGTCGGCTTGACCCACCAGCCGGGCTGCTCGCGCGAGAGGATGCGGGCGGCGCGGGCGCTCTTTCGACAATCGTCGAACAGGGCGAAGCAGGTCGCGCCGGAGCCCGACATCCGCGCCAGCCGGCAATCCGGCAGGTGGTGGAGCCGGGCTAGAAGGCTTTCGAGGACCGGGGCCACGCCAAGCGCAGGTGGCTCAAGGTCATTGGCGGCGCGTGCGAGGTTGGCGATCAGGTCAGCCGCGGAGGTGCTACTGGAGGATGCGAATGGCTGCGTCGCGGCTGGATGCGCCTCGCCCTTGCCGAGCCCCAGCTGGCGGAACACCGCCGCCGTCTCGACCGGCACGCCGGGATTGACCAGAACCGCGAACAGGCGCGGCAGCGACAGCGCCGACCCCAGCACCTCGCCAACGCCGCTCATCACGCGGGCGCGCGCCTCGACGCAGACCGGCACGTCGGCTCCCGTCACGCGCGCGGCGTCGCGCAGGGCTAGGTCGTCCAGCCGCAATCCGTTCAACCGCGCGAGCAGGCGCAACGCCGCCGCCGCGTCAGTCGAGCCGCCGCCAATGCCGGAAGCGACCGGCAGGTTCTTGACGAGATGGAAGGCGCCGAGCCGCAAGCCGGGCACACGCTCCTGCAGGGCGTTGGCGGCGCGCAGGACGAGGTTGTCGGAGCCGATCGTAAGACCAGCGCTGCGCGGGCCGGAGAGCGTCAGTCCGAGCGGCGCATCCGGCAGCAGGGCGAGCCTGTCTCCGACGCCGGCGAAGGCGACGAGGCTTTCCAGCTCATGATAGCCGTCAACCCGCCGCCCCGTGACCCGCAGGGTCAGGTTGATCTTGGCCGGGGCGTGGGTCGTGAGGGTGCCGGGCGACACCCACCAGCCGGGACGGCTCAACCGCCATCCTTCTTCGGATCGGCAGCGTTGGCGGAGGGCGGCTCTTCCAGCCCGCTCTCGATCTTCTTCTTGATCTTGACCAGGTCCTCGGGCTCGGGGCTGAGGTCGCGGGCCGAGTTCCACTGGAAGGTCGCCTCCAGCTTGCGGCCGACGCGCCAGTAGACGTCGCCGAGATGGTCGTTGATCACCGGGTCGGAGGGGCGCAGCTCCATGGCGCGCTCGAGCTCGCGCACCGCCTCCTCGTAGCGGCCGAGCCGGTAATAGGCCCAGCCGAGCGAATCGATGATGTAGCCGTCGCGCGGGCGCAGCTCGGTGGCGCGGCGCAGCATGCCGAGGGCCTCGTCGAGCTTGAGGTGCTGATCGACCAGCGAATAGCCGAGATAGTTCAGCACCAGCGCGCGCTCGCGGCCGAGCGCCTCCGGCATCAGCTCCAGCGCCTTGCGCAGATCGTCCTCGCCCTCGGCCCAGCGCTTGATGCGCTCGCGGGCGATGCCGCGGAAATAGAACAGGTCCCAGTTGGCGCGGCCGGGCGCGCCGATCTTGGCGATGGCCTTGTCATAGGCCTCGGCCGCCTCGGTGAAGCGCTTGCGCGAGCGGTAGACATTGCCGAGCGCCGAGAGCGCGTCGACATCGTCGGGCTTGGCGGCGATCAGCCCTTCGAGATGCTTCACCGCCTCGTCCGACTTGCCGAGCGCCTCAAGCGCGAGGCCGGCCTGAATCTCGGCATTGGGGCGCAGCGGCGAGTTCGCCGGCATGGTCTTATAGACCGCGACCGCATCCTCGAGCTGCTTGCCGCGCTCCAGGATGTCGCCGAGCGTCAGCACGGCGAGGTCATGGTTGGGGTCGAGGTAGAGGGCGAAGCGCAGGTAGAGCAGCGCCGCCGCCTCGTCGCCCTGGCGGTTGCCGGCGCTGGCGAGGCCGTAGAGCACCTCGGCCGCGCCCTGCTGCGGCGTCGCGACCGTGCGGGCGAGCGGCTCCTTGGCGGCGACGCGGGCGAGCCCGTCGCGGACGATCGGATGGTTCGGCAGCAGCCGGTCGAAGCCGCCATAGGTCGCGGCGGCGCCGTCGAAATCGCCGTTGCGCGCCTGGAAGCGGGCCCAGAGGTCGACGAGGCGAAGCGTCGTCTTCTCGGCGTCGTAGGCCGACTTGAGCCGCTTCTCGGCATCGGGCTTGCGGCCGGCCATGTCGAGGATCAGCCCGGCATGGTAGTCGCGGAAGAGGTTGTAGGAGGCTTCGCCCTTGAGCCGGTCGAGCGCCTCAAGCGCGCGGTTGGTCTGGCCGGAGCCGGCATAGGACCAGGCGGAGAGCAAGGTCGCGGTGATGTCGGCCGAGCGGCCGCGGCCACCGCGCTGCAAATGGGTGCGCGCGGTCGCATAGCTCTTCTGCTTGATGGCGCGGATGCCGATCGCGAGCTGGGCGAGGCCGTTCGAAGGATCGCGCTGGATCAGCTTCTCGGCGGAGCGGAAGGCGTCGTTCATCGAGCCGTCGGCGAGGAAGGCGACGAAGCCGCGCTCGAGCAGGTCGTTATTCTGCGGATCGCCCTTGATCGCCTCGCGCAAATAGGTCGAGGCCGCGCCAAGGTCGCGCCCGGCGCCGGCGACGATCGCCGCGAGGTAGTTGCCTTCCAGGCTGTCGGCGGGCTCCAGCGGCTCGGTGGTGCGAGTCGTCGTGGCCTGCGCCGCGGCGCCGACATTGAGCGCGATCAGCAGCGCCAGGGCCAATGTCCCACTGCGGCCACGGCCGTTCATCCGAAACGTCACGACTGGCAATCTCCTCGGGTCCGTCGCCTCGCTAGACCATTATCGGCAAAGGGGGAATGCGGCGTTCCGCCCGATCGTGGTCGAACATGCTGATTGAAGCCAGATTCACTACCGCCCGAGACGACCTGGAACGAAGCGATTCACGCCCCAGGACTAGCCATTCGTTTGGCGAAACTGCGACCATTTCGCATATGCGCCCAAGATGGCCCTTTCCAGGCGCACGGGCAAGCGGGCCAGGCCGGGTCGCGCCGATGCGTAGCAGCACTGCAACAATCGGGCAAAAGCGCCGCCTCAGCTACGAATTCGCCGCCCCGAACACTACTAATTCGCAAGCATTCGCCGCTAATGTCTTTTCGCTCGCATTTGTCGCGACGATTCGTTCAGGATTATTCAAATGAAGAAGCTCGCCCTCTCGCTTGCCGCCGTCATGTTGCTTTCCGGCCTCGTCGCCGGTTGCGCCACCACCGAAGAGAAGCCGGCTCCGAAGGTCGTCCGCAAGGGCTGAACCGCTTTCGGCAACGAACAAAAGGCCGCGCCAGGATTTGGCGCGGCCTTTTTCGTTTGGATGTCCGATCACATGTTCGAGTAGCCGGGGCCGCCACCACCCTCGGGCACCGTCCAGGTGATGTTCTGGGCCGGGTCCTTGATGTCGCAAGTCTTGCAGTGCACGCAGTTCTGCGCGTTGATCACGAAGCGCGGCTCGGTCTTCGCCTCCGCATCCTTGTAGACGACTTCGTAGACGCCGGCCGGGCAGTAGAGCCTGGCAGGCTCGCCGTAGAGCGGCAGGTTCTTCGCGATCGGGATCGAGGGGTCGGTCAGCTTCAGATGCGCCGGCTGGTCTTCCTCGTGGTTGGTCGAGGACAGGAAGACCGATGAGAGCTTGTCGAAGGAGAGCTTGCCGTCCGGCTTCGGGTAGACGATCGGCCTGACCTCGGCGAGCGGCTTCAGCGTGGCGTAGTCGGGCTTGCCGTGCTTCAGCGTGCCGAAGGGCGACCAGCCGAAGAGCTGGTTCAGCCACATGTCGATGCCGCCGAGCAGGATGCCGCCGAAGGTGCCGTATTTCGACCAGAGCGGCTTGACGTTGCGGACAGGCTTGAGGTCGCGGCCGATCTCGGAGGAGCGCCAGCCGTTCTCGATCTCGACAACCTCGTCATGCGAGCGGCCGGCGGCCAATGCCGGGACGAGATGCTCGGCCGCCTGCATGCCCGACAGGATGGCGTTGTGGCTGCCCTTGATGCGGGGAACGTTGACGAAGCCGGCGGCGCAGCCGATCAGCGCCCCGCCCGGGAAGGTCAGCTTCGGCACCGATTGCCAGCCGCCCTCGGTGATGGCGCGCGAGCCATAGGAGAGGCGCTTGGCGCCCTCGAACACGTCGCGAATCAGCGGATGGGTCTTGAAGCGCTGGAACTCGTCGAAGGGCGAGAGCGTCGGGTTCTCGTAGTTGAGATGGACGACGAAGCCGACCGTGACCAGGTTGTCGTCGAAATGGTAGAGGAAGGAGCCGCCGCCGGTGGAGGCGTCGAGCGGCCAGCCGAAGGAGTGCTGCACCCGCCCCTTCTGGAACTTCTCCGGCTTGACCTGCCAGATCTCCTTGAGGCCGATGCCGTATTTCTGCGGCTCGCGGTCCTTGTCGAGTTCGAAGCGCTTGATCGCGATCTTGGAGAGCGAGCCGCGCGCGCCCTCGCCGAGCAGGGTGTAGCGGCCACGCAGCTCCATGCCGCGGGTGAAGCGGTCGGAGACCGTGCCGTCCTTGGCGATGCCCATGTCGCCGGTGGCGATGCCGGCGACCGAGCCATCCTCGTTGAAGAGCAGTTCGGCGGCGGCGAAGCCGGGATAGATCTCGACGCCGAGCGCCTCGGCGTGGGCGGCAAGGTATTTCGCGACGAGGCCGAGCGAGCCGACGAAATTGCCATGATTATTCATCAGGCCGGGCATGCCGAAATTGGGCAGGCGCACGCCGTTGGGCTCGGTCAGGAAGTAGAAGACATCCTCGGTGACCTGCGTGTGCAGCGGGCGGGCCTCGTCCTCGCGCCAGTCGGGCAGGAGCTTGTCGAGGCCGATCGGGTCGATCACCGCGCCCGAGAGGATGTGAGCGCCGATCTCGGCGCCCTTCTCGACGACGACGACGGAGATGTTCTCGTCGAGCTGCTTCAGGCGGATGGCAGCGGCGAGGCCGGCCGGGCCGGCACCGACGATGACGACGTCATAGTCCATGCTCTCGCGCGGGGTGCTCTGCGCTTCCTCGAGATCCATGCTGCCCTCCACGCACCGCCCCACCGGGCTCGACTATAATAGTTTATATATGAACTATCTCGCGCGCCGCATCAAGCGCCCGAGGCTTTCAGACTGGAAACCTTCTATCGAAGGCGCCGTTCCGATTTGCAACCGGGGATCGGCGCTGGGGCGCCGCAGGTTCGGACCGGACGGCCGATCTCCCCACTCGCGAAAGCGGCCGCGGCCATGTAAGCTTACGCATGATGAACCTCGACCTCGCGCCCGATCCTGCCGAGCTGATTGCCTGGTACGCCGAAATGGGCGTGACCGAGGCGCTGGACGAGATGCCGCACAACCATTTCGCGGAGCCGCAGCCGGTCCAGGCCCGCCCGGTCCACAAGCCCGCCCTGCTTCGCGCGGTCCCGGCTCCCGCCATTCGCCCCAATGCCGCCGCGGGCACGCCGCCAGACGAGGCGACGCTGAGCGCCCGCGCGCTGGCGCGGGAGGCGAAGACGCTGGACGAGTTGAGGGAGGCGCTCTCCCGCTTCGAGGGCTGCGCGCTCAAGGCGACGGCCAAGAACCTGGTCTTCTCCGACGGCAATCCCGAAGGCCGCATCATGATGGTCGGCGAGGCGCCGGGCGCGGACGAGGACCGCGTCGGCCTGCCCTTCGTCGGCCGCTCCGGGCAATTGCTCGACCGCATGCTGGCCGCGATCGGCCTCAACCGGAAAGAGCATGTCTACATCGCCAACCTCCTGCCCTGGCGGCCACCCGGCAACCGCACGCCGACGCCGCAGGAGGTCGCGATCTGCCTGCCCTTCATCCAGCGCCAGATCGAGCTGGCCGACCCCGACATCCTGGTCTCCATCGGCGGGCCATCGGCGCAGGGCCTGCTCGGCCTCTCCGGCATCCTCGCCTCGCGCGGCAAGTGGCTGGACTACGACACCGGCACGCGCCGCATCCGCGCCATCGCGACGCTGCACCCGGCCTACCTGCTGCGCCAGCCGCTGCAGAAGCGCCTGGCCTGGCGCGACCTGCGCGCGCTGAAGGCGGCGCTGGACGTGACACCATGACGCCGCGACGCCGTGACCGCAGCGGCGCCGGGGCGTTTCACATAGACGTGACGAGGTCATTCTAGGGTCGAGGCACATCGGATTTCGACCGTGGCAACGGGGGTTGGCATGACGATAGACGCGTTTCTGCTCTCACGTATCCAGTTCGCCTTCACCATCTCCTTCCACATCGTCTTCCCGGCCTTCACCATCGGGCTGTCGGCCTATATCGCGACGCTGCTCGGGCTCTGGATCAAGACGGGCGACGACAAGTTCCATCTGCTGGCCCGGTTCTGGACCAAGATCTTCGCCGTCTCCTTCGCGATGGGCGTGGTCTCCGGCATCGTGCTGTCCTACCAGTTCGGCACGAACTGGAGCCGCTTCTCGAGCGCGGTCGGCAACGTCATCGGCCCGCTGATCGGCTACGAGGTGCTGACCGCCTTCTTCCTCGAAGCCTCGTTCCTCGGCGTCATGCTGTTCGGCTGGAAGCGGGTGCCGCCCTGGCTGCATTGCCTCTCGGCCTTCATCGTCGCCGGCGGCACGGCCCTGTCGGGCTTCTGGATCCTTTCGGCCAATAGCTGGATGCAGTTCCCGGCCGGGCACGAAATGCGCAACGGCATCGCCTACCCGGTCGACTGGGTGCAGATCGTCTTCAACCCGACCTTCCCACTGCGCTTCATGCACATGATGACGGCGGCCTACCTGACCACGGCCTTCGTCGTGCTCGCGACCGGGGCGCGCCACCTCGTCGCCGGCAAGAACGTCGAATCGGCCAAGACGATGGTGCGGATGGCGATCCTGATGATCGCGATCACCGCCCCGACCCAGGCCGTCATCGGCGACTTCCACGGCCGGGACACGGCCAAGTACCAGCCGGCCAAGCTCGCCGCGATCGAGGCGCATTGGGATTCGTCCAAGCCGGGCGCGCTCGTGCTCTTCGCCTGGCCGGATGAGGAGGCCGGGATCAACCGCTTCGAGATCTCGATCCCGGGCCTCGCCAGCCTCGTCACCCATGGCAGCATGGACGCGCTGTTCAAGGGCCTGAACGATTTCGCGCCGCGGGACCGGCCGCCGGTGAAGATCCCGTTCTTCGCCTTCCGGCTGATGGTCGGCATCGGCCTGCTGATGATCGCCTTCGGCTGGGTCGGCGCCTGGCTGTGGTATCGCGGCAAGGTCTTCGAAGAGCGGCGCTGGCTCTGGCTGGCGCAATATACCTGGCCGCTCGGCTTCACCGCGATCCTGTCGGGCTGGTTCGTCACCGAGGTCGGCCGGCAGCCCTGGCTCGCGACCGGCGTGATCCGCTCGGTCGACGCCGTCTCGCCGGTGACGACGCTACAAGTGGCGATCTCGCTCGCCCTGTTCTTCTGCGTCTACTCGGTGGTGTTCACGGCCGGGATCCTGCTGATCAACCGCCTGATCGACAAGGGGCCGGACCAGACCATGACCAAGGACCCGCCGGAGCAGCCGTCGAAGCGGTCGCTCAAGGCGGTGCAGGGCGAGGCCTCGGCGCTGTTCGGCGACGGCAGTCCCGGCGACGACAAGATCCAGCCGGCGATCTGAGGGGAGAGAGCAAATGGAATGGTATCTCCCGGTGATCTGGGCCGTGCTGATCGGCACCGCCGTGATGCTGTACGTGGTACTCGACGGCTTCGACCTCGGCATCGCCATCCTGTTCCCGACGACGAAGGACGAGGGCGAGCGCGACCAGATGATGAACTCGGTCGCGCCGTTCTGGGACGGCAACGAGACCTGGCTGGTGCTCGGCGGCGGCGGGCTCTGGGTCGCCTTCCCCGACGCCTACGCCATCATCATGCCGGCCTTCTACATCCCGATCATCCTGATGCTGCTGGCGCTGATCTTCCGCGGCGTCGCCTTCGAGTTCCGCTGGGTGGCCAAGCCGCACCACGCGAAATGGGACCTCGCCTTCTGGTTGGGATCGACCATCGCCGCCTTCGCGCAGGGGCTGGTGCTGGGCGGGATGATCGAGGGCATCAAGGCGGAGGGCGGCCAGTTCGCCGGCGGCCCGTTCGACTGGCTGACGCCCTTCACCCTGATGTGCGGCGTCGGCGTCGTCTGCGGCTACGCGCTGCTCGGCGCGACCTGGCTGGTGTTCAAGACCGAGGGGCCAGTGGCCGAGCGGGCCAGGCGCCAGGCCAAGAAGCTGCTGATCGGCCTGATGGTCTTCGCCGTGATCGTCTCGATCTGGACGCCGTTCGCGCATCCGCGCATCGCCGAGCGCTGGTTCACGCCGTCCAACCTGATCCTGCTCTGGCCCTTCCCGCTGCTGACGGCGTTTTGCGGCTACATGGTCTGGAAACGGCTCAACGGCCCGCACGAGTTCACGCCCTTCGCCTTCACGATCGGCATCTTCCTGCTCTGCTTCCTCGGGCTGGCGATCTCGAACTACCCTTATCTGGTGCCGCCGAAGCTGACGATCTGGGACGTCGCGGCGGCGCCCTCCTCGCATATCTTCGTGCTGATCGGGGTCAGCTTCCTGCTGCCGATGATCCTGTTCTACACCGCCTTCGTGTACTGGACCTTCCGGGGCAAGGTGCGGGCCGATAGCGGGTATCACTAGGCCGCGGGAACGGCGCGCTCCTTGCCGGGTTGACGAATGGCTTGAGTTTCGGGCCTCACTCTATGAGATTGCCGGGACTAGGCCGGGGGCTTTGCCATGCAGTGGGAAGATTATCGTCAGTCCGAGAACCTCGAGGACCGGCGCAACGGTGGCGGCGGCTTCGCGGGCGTGCCCGGCGGCCGCGGCGGTGTCGGCATCGGCACGATGGTGGTGCTCGGCCTCGTCGGCTGGGCGCTCGGCATCGACCCGCGCATCCTGATCGGCGGCGCCGAGATGCTCGGCGTCGGCCGCAGCAGCGCGCCGACGCAGGAGAGCCGCCCCGCCTCGGGCCCGCCGCAGGATCAGATGGGCCGCTTCGTCTCGGCCGTGCTGGCGCAGAACGAGGACGTCTGGACCAAGGTCCTGCCCCAGCAGGCCAACAAGCGCTACGAGCCGCCACGGCTCGTGCTCTTCACCCGCGTCGACCGCTCCGGCTGCGGCACCGCCCAGGCGGCGATGGGGCCGTTCTATTGCCCGGAGGACAAGAAGGTCTATCTCGACCTCTCCTTCTTCCAGGAGATGCAGCGCAAGCTCGGCGGCGGCGGCGACTTCGCCTATGCCTATGTCATCGGCCACGAGGTCGGCCACCACATCCAGAACCTGCTCGGCATCCTGCCCAAGGTGAACCAGCTGCGCGAGCGCAGCTCGGAGCGCGACGCGAACGCGCTCTCGGTGCGCGTCGAGTTGCAGGCCGACTGCTTCGCCGGCGTCTGGGCCAATAACATCCAGTCGATGGGCCGCATCGATCAGGGCGACATCGACGAGGCGATGAAGACTGCCGCAGCGATCGGCGACGACCGGCTCCAGCAGGCCTCGCAGGGCGTCGCGGTGCCGGATTCCTTCACGCACGGCTCTTCGGCGCAACGCACGCGCTGGTTCACGACCGGCTTCCGCACCGGCTCGCTGCAGAGCTGCAATACCTTCCAGACGAATCAGCTTTAAAGCTCGGCGCGCTCCCGGCGCACGGGAAGCCGCCGCGGCGCGGCGTTGAGCCGTCCAGCCAGGATCAGGCTCTTGGGCGCGATCAGCCCCGCGCGCAGCCGGCGCGGGCCGAAAGACAGCGCGGCGCGCTCGCGCAGGGATGCAGCGACGCCCCGCAACGGCATCAAGGCCGCCACATCCGCGGTCAGCATCAGGTGGCGCTCGACCGCCTGGATCCAGTTGAGCTGCGGGATGTCGCCGGCGGACAGCAGCAGCAACCAGTCGCCGCGCGCCTGCGCCGCGCCGAGATGCCAGCCCTCGGCCGCTCCGGCGCGCAGGTAGCTCGCGCCGGTGACGTCGGCGAGGCGCTCGATCTCGCCCTTCCCACCTGGATCGACCACGACCGCGTGGCCCAGGAATCCGTCGGCGACGGCTGGAATGAGTACCGCAAAGGTCGCGGCGAGCGCGCTGGCTGGGCCGTCGGCCCTGATCACGGCAGTGAGCATGCGCAAATGCTTATGGCGCAGCGCAACATGTCGCAATCCTGTCACTTGCTTTTTGTTCCCTTTATGTTCACATTCAGGGATAGGAAATCTTCGATTCCACCTTTGCCAGGACCGGTTCAGCGCCATGCGCCAGGCCAGACCCTCTTCGCGGCCCGTCGCCGCCCAGCCACTGAAGCGGCGCGAGAGCGAGCCGCTCTCGGTCTCCGCGCGCGTCGCGCCGGTGGAGCCCTACAGCCATATCGGCAGCCAGATCGATCCGGAGCGGCGGCGCGGGCGCGGCGCCACGATCAACCCCGGCGGGCGCTACGAGGCGGAGCAGCGCATCGAGGAGGATGACGGCTGGGGCTCGCTCGGCGAATTGCCGCCGTTCAAGACCGAGATCGCGATCGAGAAGCCGCGCACCATCATCACGAGGAATGATTCCCCGGATATCTCGTTCGACCGCTCGATCAACCCCTATCGCGGCTGCGAGCATGGCTGCGTCTACTGCTTCGCACGGCCAAGCCATGCCTATCTCGGCCTCTCGCCCGGGCTCGACTTCGAGAGCAAGCTGACGGCCAAGCCCGACGCGGCGCTGCTGCTCGAAAAGGAGCTGTCCGCCGCCTCCTATACGCCACGCACCATCGCGATCGGCACCAATACCGACCCCTATCAGCCGATCGAGCGCAAGCTCAGGATCATGCGCTCGATCCTGGAGGTGCTGGCCAGGTTCAACCACCCGGTCGGGATCGTCACCAAATCGGCGCTGGTCCAGCGCGACATCGACATCCTCGCGCCGATGGCGGCGCAGGGGCTGGCCAAGGTCGCGATCTCGCTGACGACGCTCGATCCGAAGCTGGCGCGCGGCATGGAGCCGCGCGCCGCCTCGCCGGCCAAGCGGCTGGAGACGATCCGCAGGCTCTCGGAGGCCGGCATCCCGGTGACCGTGCTGGTCGCACCGATCATCCCGGCGATCAACGAGCAGGAGATCGAGCGCATCCTCGACGCCGCCAAGGATGCCGGCGCGCGCGGGGCCGGCTACGTGCTGCTGCGGCTGCCGCTCGAGGTGAAGGACCTGGTGCAGGACTGGCTGCTCACCCACCATCCCGACAAGCTGCGCCATGTCGTCTCGCTGATCCGCTCGACGCGCGGCGGCAAGGATTATGATTCGGCCTGGGGTCAGCGCCAGGTCGGCTCCGGCCCCTATGCCTGGATGATCGGGCGGCGTTTCGAGATGGCGGCCGAGCGGCTCGGCTTCAACGCGACGCGCCTGCGACTGCGCAGCGACCTGTTCGTGAAGCCGGAGAAGGAGAAGGCGCAGCTCAGCCTGTTCTGAAACGCTGTTTGATAAGTCGCACGAGCCTCCCCCGTCATTGCGAGCGCAGCGAAGCAATCCAGGGGTCTCGCTCGACGGCCCCTGGATTGCTTCGTCGCTGCGCTCCTCGCAATGACGGTTGTGGGCGTGGGTGAGAGCCGAGCCTGTGGACAGCGCGCCGCTTCCTGCGAGACCGCGTGCCGCCGATCTGGCATATGGCTTGGCATGTTCGCCGATTTCAGCCGCGAGACGCATGCGATCGCCAATGGGCTCTGGCCGCTGGCCGGGGTCGACGAGGTCGGCCGCGGGCCGCTGGCCGGGCCGGTCGTGGCTGCCGCCGTCATCCTCGATCCCGACTCGGTGCCGGCTGGACTGGCCGATTCGAAGTTGCTCAGCCTCGCCCAGCGCGAGGCGCTGTTCGAGCTGATAACGGCGAGCGCGCTCGCGATCGGCATCGCCAGCGCGACGGCGCAGGAGATCGATGCGATCAACATCCGGCAGGCGACCTTGCTCGCGATGAGGCGGGCGGTCGCGGCGCTGCCGGTGACGCCGGCGCATGTGCTGGTCGACGGCAATGACCCGCCGGCGCTGCATTGCGCCTGCGACGCCATCATCCAGGGCGATGGCAGCATCGCCTCGATCGCCGCCGCCTCGATCATCGCCAAGGTGACGCGCGACCGGATGATGGCGCGGCTGGCGGCGCGCTATCCCGCCTACGGCTTCGAGGCCCATGTCGGCTACGGCACCGACCGGCACCGGAAGGCGCTGCACGCGCACGGCCCTTGCCCCGAGCACCGCTACTCCTTCGCTCCCGTCAAAGGGCGCTGGTCGCGATAGCATGGCTCCGGATCGGCGATCGGACATCTTGCTTGGAGGACGGGAATGGCGACGCTGACCATGCATCAGGTGGATGCGTTCGCGGACACGGTGTTCGGCGGGAACCCCGCAGCGGTGCTCATCCTCGACGACTGGCTGCCCGACGCGACGATGCAAGCCATCGCCGGCGAGAACAATCTGGCCGAGACCGCCTTCGCACGCCCGAACGGGGCGGGCTGGGACCTGCGCTGGTTCACGCCGGTCCATGAGGTCGATTTCTGCGGCCACGCGACCCTGGCGACGGCGCATACGCTTGCCACCGCCCATGGAATCACCAGCGAGATGATCTTCCTGACTCGCGTCGGCGAGTTGCGCGTCTCCCGGAGCGACGGCGGCTATCGCCTCGACCTGCCGGGCTTCGCCCCGGAGCCGATGGACGAATTGCCCGCGGCGATAGCCGATATCTTCCCGAATCCGCCATTGAGCGTTTTTCGCAATTTCGAGAACATCTTCGTCGAACTGGCGAGCGAGGATGCCGTCCGCAAGTTCGTGCCGGACCTCCTCAAGATCGCGAAGCTGTCTCCGCTCGGGCTGAGCATCACGGCCCGAAGCGCCACATATGATTTTGTGTCGCGCTACTTCGTACCGGGCGCGGGCATTCCCGAAGACCCGGTGACCGGCTCGATTCACGCCACGCTCGTCCCCTACTGGGCCGGGAAGCTCGGCAGGAACCGCCTGTCGGCATTTCAGGCCTCGGCGCGTGGCGGACACCTGCTCTGCGAGCTCACAGGCGACCGCGTCCTGATCTCCGGCAAGGCCGTGACCTTCATGAAGGCGGATATCTACCTGCCGGACTGATCCCGGAGCGACCACCCGCACTCGCAGCGAGGCGGCATGCGCAGCAACCGCGTCCCGCCGCGCGCCTATGGATTCCATTAACTTCCGTTACGAATTTATTAGCTTTCTCAAAGTGCTAGGCAAAAACTGCAGCCCCAAAACGGGACGCATTTTTTTCAATCGAGAAACCCGGCTTTTACCCTGACCCAGCCAAGATCGCGACTGTTGAAGTTGCGTAACGGTCTTGGCGTCATGGGTATCTTGCGTACCGGGACCGCCAGCGCCGCCGTCCGGATCCAAGTTCCGCGTACCGGACGGCCAGCGCTGGAATCCCGGATGAAGGCTCTCAGCCTTCCCTCCGATCTTCCACTCGACCAGGTCCTCGTCGGCGATTGCATCGCCGCCATCGAGCGGCTCCCGGCTGGGAGCGTCGACCTCGTCTTCGCCGACCCGCCTTATAACCTCCAGCTCGGCGGCGACCTGCGCCGGCCCGACGACAGCCTCGTCGACGCCGTCGACGACGACTGGGACAAGTTCGCCTCCTTCGCCGATTACGACGCCTTCACCCGCGCCTGGCTGCTCGCCTGCCGCCGGGTGCTGAAGCCCGATGGCGCGCTCTGGGTGATCGGCTCCTATCACAACATCTTCCGCGTCGGCGCGATCCTGCAGGATCTCGGCTACTGGATGCTGAACGACGTCGTCTGGCGCAAGGCCAACCCGATGCCGAACTTCCGCGGCCGGCGCTTCACCAACGCGCATGAGACGCTGATCTGGGCGGCGCGCGGCGAAAGCTCGAAATACACCTTCCACTACGAGGCTCTGAAGGGCGGCAATGACGACCTGCAGATGCGCTCGGACTGGTATTTTCCGCTTTGCACCGGAGAGGAACGGCTGAAGGACGCCAACGGCGCCAAGGTCCACCCGACCCAGAAGCCCGAAGCCCTGCTCGCCCGCGTCATGCTCTCGGCCAGCAATCCCGGCGACGTGATCCTCGACCCGTTCTTCGGCACCGGCACGACCGGCGCCGTCGCCAAGGCGCTCGGCCGGCACTTCATCGGCATCGAGCGCGAGACGATCTATGCCGAAGCGGCGCGCAAGCGCATCGCAGCCATCGTACCATTGCCGCCGGAAGCGTTCTCGACCGCCCCCTCCAAGCGCAGCGAGCCGCGCGTGCCCTTCCTGAGCCTGGTCGAGGCCGGGCTGGTCAAGGCGGGCGAGAGCGTCGTCGACGACAAGCGCCGCCACAAGGCAACGATCCGCGCCGACGGCACGCTCGCGCTCGGCCCGGCCGTAGGCTCGATCCACAAGGTCGGCGCGCTGGCGCAGGGCCTGCCGGCCTGCAATGGCTGGACCTTCTGGCATGTCGAGCGCAAGGACGGGCTGATGCTGCTCGACACGCTGCGCGGCGAGATCAGGGCGCAGATGGCGGCGGCCTGAGCGCCTCCAGCCCAGCTTCCAGCGCCTTCAGGAACACGTTCGGAAACGCCTCCTCGCGCAGGCGGGCGAAGGGCGTGAAGCGCATGCCTTCGGGCACCAGCGTCGCCATCGGCACCTTCGCGACGTAGACCGCCAGCTCCAGCGGGAAATGCGTGAAGACGTGGCGCACCGGCACGAGCGTGCGGCGCCACGCGGCCTTCAGCGGCGCGTCGGCCTGCGCATTGTCGAGTACGTAGTCGGCACTCCACTCGCTGGTCGGCACCTCGACCATGCCACCGAGCAGGCCCTTGGCCGGACGCGTCCGCACCAGCACCGCGCCATCCTCGCGCATGGCGACAAAGGCCGCGCCGAAGCGGGTCTTGCCGGTCTTCTTCGGCTGTTTGCGCGGATAGGTCTCCTGCGTGCCAGCTTGCCGCGCCTCGCAGGGCTCGCGCCAGGGGCAGAGCCCGCAAGCGGGCGAGCGCGGCGTGCAAATGGTCGCACCGAGATCCATCAGCGCCTGGGCGAAGTCGCCGGGACGCTGATGCGGCAGCAGCGCCAGCACCTGCTCGCGAATCAGTGGCTTGGAGCCGGGCAATGGCTCATCGATGGCGAAGAGCCGCGTCATCACCCGCTCGACATTGCCGTCCACGGCCGCCGCCGGCCGGTCGAAGGCGATCGCGGCGACGGCACCCGCCGTATAGGCGCCGATACCGGGCAGTTCGCGTAGGCCGTCCTCGCTATCGGGGAAGACGCCGCCATGCCGTTCGGCGACCGCCTTGGCGCAGGCGTGGAGGTTGCGGGCGCGAGAGTAGTAGCCGAGCCCGGCCCAGGCCTGCATGACGTCCTCCGAGGGTGCGGCCGCCAGCGCCTCCACCGTCGGGAAGCGTGCCATGAAGCGTTCGAAATAGGGCTTCACCGCCGCGATCGTGGTCTGCTGCAGCATGATCTCCGAGACCCAAACGCGATATGGGTCCGGCCGCTCGCCCGGCAGGGCGCGCCAGGGCAGCACGCGGCGATGGCGGTCGTACCAGACGAGAAGGTCGGCCGCCTTGGCCGCTTGCGGTCGCGTTGCGAGGCTCATGCGCCCGGTTTAGCGTGCGGTTTCCCAGCCGCAAGATGCTAACTTCAATGAGTCTCCGTGATCCTATGACCATCTCGGCGGCGAGCCTCGCGCGTCGCGACGCGCTGACGATCAAGCGGATCGTGCGCGTGAACCATGCCGGGGAATACGGTGCGATCCGTATATACTCGGCGCAGATTGCAGTGGCGCGCCGACTCTGGCCCGACATGGTGCCGGCTCTACGGCAGATGCTGGCTGACGAGATCGACCACTGCACCAAGTTTTACGCTGCAATGCCCGAGCGCGGCTCACGCCCCTGCCGGATCATGCAGTTGTGGAGTCTCGGCGGTTCGCTACTGGGCTTGCTCACGGCGTTGATGGGCCGACAGGCGATCTGGGTTTGCACGGCGGCAGTGGAAAAGACCGTGCATCGCCATCTCGATGAGCAGCTGCATTTTCTGCAGAATCGAGATGCTGGTCTCCACGCCGTCATCAACAGCATCCGCGAGGAGGAGCTGGCGCATCTTCACCATGCCGAAGCCCAACTGGGCACCGAACCACGCGGTTCACTGCAAAGCGCGATGCAAGCCACCATTGCCCTAGTAACCGAGGCTTTGATTTGGCTATCAACATGGGGAGATTCCACCCGCATGACACGCGCACTGCGGCAAGCGCGCCTATAGCAGCAAACGGCTATGTCGACCCGATCAGACACCATCCCCACGCTCGAAACCCCGCGGCTCCTGCTGCGACCGCTGACACTCGACGACGCACAGGCGATCCAGGCAACGTTCCCACGATGGGAGATCGTGCGCTTCCTCGCCAGCCATATACCTTGGCCCTACCCGCCCGATGGGGCGGAAAGCTTCCTGCGCAACATCGCGCTTCCCGGCATGGCGAACGGCACGGAATGGCACTGGAGCCTGCGCTTGAAGGCCGCGCCTGAAACTTTGATCGGCGCCATCAGCCTAATGGCGCGCGGCGGCAATAATCGCGGCTTCTGGATCGCTCCGGAATGGCAGGGCAAGGGCCTCGTCAGCGAGGCCGCTGCCGCCGTCACCGATTTCTGGTTCGGGGAATTGGGACGCGATGTGCTGCAGGCGCCGAAGGCCGTGGGCAACCTTGCCTCGCGCCGCATCTCCGAGAGCAGCGGCATGCGGATGATCGGCACGAAGATGCATGACTTCGTCTCCGGCCCGCATCTGGCGGAGGTCTGGGAAATCACGGCGGCGGAATGGCGCGCCCGCAAGCAGCCGGCATGATCCGCCTTGCTGCCGCGCCTCCCCCGGCGCAAAATAACCCATGGCTGCAAAACCCCTCGCCGATCTGATCGATGACTGCCTCGCGCCCGCGCTCGCCGCGCAGGGCTTTGCGGGCCGCGCCATCGCCGCGTTCTGGCCGGAGATCGTCGGCGAGCGGCTTGCCACGCGCTCGCGACCGCTCAAGATCGACTGGCCGCGCCGTCGGCCCGCGCCGGGCGAGATGTCGGAGCCGGCCGTGATGGTCGTCAGGGTCGAGGGCGCCTTCGCACTGGAAATGCAGCAGCTCGCGCCACTCGTGCTGGAGCGGGTCAACACGCATCTCGGCTGGCGCGCCGTCGGCAAGCTGGTGCTGAAGCAGGGGCCGGTCGAGGCGCCTGCGCCGAAGCCCGCGCCGGCGCCGGCGCCGCTCGATCCGGCCACGATCAGCCGCGTAGCGCATCAGGTCGCCCATATCGAGGACCCCGAACTCAGGGCGGCCCTGGCCCGGCTCGGCCAAGCCGTCTCGCGAAGACCGGCGGCGGGATGACACGGCCAAGATGACACGGCTTCGTGAGAAGCCATGCTTTTGCCGCGATGCGATCTTGCCACAATCCTGATGGCCTCTATGGTCCGGCCATCATTTCGACCCTTTGAGGATCTTGCACGATGACGAACAGGCGACAGCTTCTCACCGGCGCGGCCGGGATCGCAGCCGCCGCGATGCTGGGCTCGCAGGCCGCCCAGGCGCAATCCTCCGACCTCGCGGTGGCCGGCCCGCTCGGCGATGTCTGGCTCGGCAAGGACGACGCCAAGGTCACCGTGATCGAATACGCCTCGATGACCTGCAGCCATTGCGCCGCCTTCCACAAGGACACCTGGCCGGAGCTGAAGTCGAAATACATCGACACCGGCAAGATCCGCTTCACCCTGCGCGAATTCCCGCTCGATCCGCTGGCGACGGCCGGCTTCATGCTGGCGCGCTGCAACGGCAACGACAAATACTACGCCATGACCGACCTGCTGTTCTCGCAGCAGCGCAACTGGGCCTTCACCGAGAAGCCGGTCGACGCGCTCTCCGCCATGGTGAAGCAGGCCGGTTTCACACAGGAATCATTTGAAGCCTGCTTGAAACGGCAGGATATCTATGACGCCGTCACAGTCGTGAAGGATCGTGGGGCCAAGGCTGGCGTCGACTCGACGCCGACTTTCTTCATCAACGGGCAGAAGCGTTCAGGTGCGCTTTCGATCGCGGAATTCGACAAGATCATCGAGCCGCTGCTGGCGGGCTGAAGACGCGCGGCCTGACCATGCCGAACTGAGCCGCGAGGCGCGTGCATGCACCTGACGCGCCTCAAGCTCACCGGCTTCAAGACCTTCGTCGAGCCGTCGGAATTCCTGATCGAGCCGGGACTGACCGGCGTCGTCGGGCCCAATGGCTGCGGCAAGTCCAACCTCGTCGAAGCGCTGCGCTGGGTGATGGGCGAAAGCTCGTTCAAGAACATGCGCGCATCCGGCATGGACGACGTCATCTTCTCCGGCTCGGCCGATCGGCCGGGGCGGAACATGGCGGAGGTCGCCCTCACGCTCGACAATGCCGACCGCAAGGCGCCGGCCGCCTTCAACGACACCGACGTCCTCGAAGTGACCCGGCGGATCGAGCGCGAGGAAGGCTCGACCTACCGCGTCAACGGCAAGGAGGTCCGCGCCCGCGACGTGCAACTGCTCTTCGCCGATGCCGCGACCGGGGCGCGCTCGCCGGCTCTGGTGCGGCAGGGGCAAATCAGCGAGCTCATCGCCGCCAAGCCGCAATCGCGCCGGCGCATCCTCGAAGACGCCGCCGGCATTGCCGGCCTGCACAGCCGCCGCCACGAGGCCGAGCTGCGCCTGAAAGGCGCGGAGGACAACCTCACGCGCCTCGAGGACGTGCTTGGCGAGATCGACGGGCAGATCGAGGCTTTGCAGCGTCAGGCGCGGCAGGCCGGGCGCTATCGCAGCCTCGCCGCCGATATCCGCCGCGCCGAGGCGACCTTGGCGCTGATCGCGCATCAGGAGGCGCGCGAGCAGGAAGCCCTGGCCGAGCGCGCGCTGGAAGCGGCCGTGCGCGGCGTCGCCGACCAGACCGGCATCCAGGCCGAGGCCGCGCGGAAACAGGCCATCGCCGCCCATGAGCTGCCGCCTCTGCGCGAGGGCGAGGCTTCTGCCGCCGCGGCGCTGGTCCGGCTGAAGCGCGGGCTCGACGAACTGGAGGCCGAGAATCGCCGCGCCAGGCAACGCACCGAGGAGCTCGGCCGCCGCCTTGCCGAATTGCAGAGCGACCTCGCCAGGCAGAACAGCGTCGCCGGCGATGCGACGGAGAGCCTGACCCGGCTGGCGCAGGAAGACGAGGGGCTGGCGCGCGAGGCCGAGGCGGCGGCGAACTCGGATGGCGATGCGGCCACGGCGCTGAAACAGGCCGAGGAGGCGCTCGCCGCAGCCGAGGCGGCGCATGCCACCGTGCAGGCGCAGCTTTCGGAGCTGAGCGCTCGGCGCGGCGCCCTGGAGCGAGCGTTGCGCGAGGCGAAGGAGCGCGAGGCAAGGCATGTCGCCGAGCGCGAGCGGGTGCTGCGCGATCAGGCGGCGCTCGATGCCGATAATTCCGTGGCTCCGGTTGAGGCGCTGCGGGCCGGGCTCGCCAAGACCGAGGCCGCGATGCGCGATGCCGATACGGCTGCGAGCGCGGCGCGCACGGGCCTGGCTGCGGCGCGCGAGGCCGAGACGCGACTGCGCGCCCCACTCGCCGAGGCGGACCGCAAGGCGCAACGGCTCGAAACCGAAATCCGCACCTTGCAGAAGCTGCTCGCGCCGGCAGCCGGCGACCGCTGGCCGGCCGTGCTCGAAGCGATCGCGGTCGCCAAGGGCTTCGAGACCGCGCTTGGCGCGGCGCTTGGCGACGATCTCGATGCCGCTTCCGACATCACCGCACCGACGCATTGGCTGGACACCGGAGAAGGCGGCGCCGACCCAGCCCTGCCCGAGGGCGTCGAGGCTCTGGCCCGGCATGCCCGCGCGCCGGCGGCGCTGAAGCGGCGGCTGGCGCAGATCGGCGTCATCGCGCGCGCGGATGGGCCACGGCTGCGCGACTTGCTGAAGCCCGGCCAGCGGCTGGTCTCGCGCGAGGGCGACATCTGGCGTTGGGACGGCTTCACCAGCGCGGCGGAAGCGCCCTCCCCGGCCGCGCGCCGCCTCGCCGAGAAGAACCGGCTCGGCGATCTCGAACGCGAGGCGCAGGCGGCGCGTGAGGAGGCCGAGGCCGCACGCGACGGGCTCGACGCCGCAACCCAAGCCGCCAAGCTTGCGGCCCAGGCCGAGACGGCGGCGATTGAGGCCGTCCGGCAGGCCCGGCGCGAGCTCGACCAGACGCGCGAGCGGCTGGCCGCAGCCGAGCGCAAGGCCGGCGAGGTCGCGGCGCGGCGCGCGACCCTGAGCGAGGCGATCACCCGGCTCGGACAGGCCATCACCGAAGTCGCTGCGCAAATGACCGGCACGGAGGAAGGGCTCGGTGCGCTCGCCCCGGCGACCGAGCTGGAAAGTGCCTTGCTGCAAGCCCGCGCCGCGCTCGGCGAGCAGCGTGCCACAGCCTCCGATGCCCGCGCCCGCGTCCAGACGCTGGCGCGCGAGGCCGAGCTGCGGACGCGCCGCCGCCAGGCCATCGCCGCCGACATCAAGGCCTGGCGCGAGCGCGCTGAGGCGAGCCGGCAAACCGCCGAAGAGACCAAGCGCCGCATCGAGACCGCCGAGACCGAGCAGAAGGCGCTGCTGGAGGCGCCCGACACCTTCCTGGTCGAGCGCCGCCGGCTCGTGGCCGAGATCGAGACGGCCGAGACCGCGCGCAAGGAGGCAGCCGACAGGCTCGCCACCGGCGAGACGGCGCTGGCCGAGGCCGATCGGCTGGCTCGCACGGCACTGGAGGCCCTGTCGGGCGCGCGCGAAATCCGCGCTTCGGCCGAGGCCCGGCTGGAGGCGGCGCGCCAGCGCGTCGCCGACGTCGCCAGGCAGATCGAGGACGGGCTGGAGACCAGCCTTGAAGGCTTGCAGGAGATCACCGGCCTGACGCCCGGCGCCGCCCTGCCCGAGCCGGGCGAGATCGAGCGCCGCCTCGGCGGGCTCAAGGCCGAGCGCGAGCGGCTGGGCGCGGTCAACCTGCGCGCCGAGGACGAGCTCAACGACGTGAAATCCAAGCGCGAGGGCCTGAGCGGCGAGCGCGACGACCTGACCGAGGCCATCCGCCGGCTCAGACAGGCGATCGGCGCGCTCAACCGCGAGGGCCGTGAACGGCTGCTGGCGGCCTTCGAGGTGGTCGACGGGCATTTCCAGCGCCTGTTCGGCATCCTGTTCGGCGGCGGCATCGCCGAATTGAAGCTGGTCGATTCGGACGATCCGCTCGAAGCGGGCCTGGAAATCTTCGCCCGCCCCCCGGGCAAAAAGCCGCAGGTGATGTCGCTGCTCTCCGGCGGCGAGCAGGCGCTGACCGCGACCGCGCTGATCTTCGCCGTGTTCCTGACCAACCCCTCGCCGATCTGCGTGCTCGACGAGGTCGACGCGCCGCTCGATGACGCCAATGTCGAGCGCTATTGCGACCTGCTCAACGAGATGGCGCGCAATACCGAGACGCGCTTCATCCTGATCACGCATAACCCGATCACCATGGCGCGGATGGACCGGCTCTTCGGCGTGACGATGGCTGAGCGCGGCGTCAGCCAGATGGTCTCGGTCGATCTCGCCACGGCCGAACGCATCCGCGAGGCGGTCTGAGCCAGGCGCGCCGCGGCGACGCAAGGCGCTTGATTGGAACCGGAAAAAGCTAATCCGATCAGGATATTAAGCTTGCCCGACTTGCTTGACAGGGCCTGGCGCCGTTCCTATGGTTCGCCCGTTTTCGGGGCGCCTCTCGCAGCACCTTGCCGCATCGCCCCGGCCAAATCCTCAAGCAATCCGAGAGACCGCGTTCCAAACAGATGGCGCAGAACGGCAGCAGCAACGGCCCTGACGAGCGCAAGCCGAGCGAGGCGGGCGATGCGGAGTTGTCGCGCCGGCTGGGCTCGCTCGACAGCAAGCTGCGCGATGTCGAGGCCCGCAAGGGCAGCGTCAGGAAGACCGAGGATCAGTCGCCGCAAATGTCCGGGATCGGGCAGGCTTTTCGGCTGTCCACGGAATTCATAGCCGGCATCATCGTGGGCGGCGGAGCCGGCTGGGCGCTCGATCGCTGGGCCGGAACGCGTCCCTGGGGCATGATCGTGCTGCTGCTTTTGGGCACATGTGCGGGTTTTTTCAATGTGGCGCGCGCAGCGGGGTTGATGAAATCTCGCACTGGCGATAAGTCGGGCGCCAAGTAGCGGCCCGCGCCTCGTCGAGGCCGGGGGAAACAGCGGAGCTGAAGGCGGAAGATGGCCAGTCCGATCGAACAATTCGAGATCAAGCCGCTCATCAAGCTGGGCTCGATCGGCAAGAGCGAGATCGCCTTCACCAATTCCGCTCTGTTCATGGTGATCGCGGTCGCCCTGATCGTCCTCCTCTTCGTCTACGGCACGCGCAGCCGCTCCCTCATCCCCGGGCGAATCCAGGCGCTCGCAGAGATGGGCTACGAATTTGTCGCGAATACGGTGAAGGACTCGGCCGGCCATGACGGCATGAAGTTCCTGCCGCTGGTCTTCTCGCTGTTCATGTTCGTGCTGTTCTGCAACCTGGTCGGCCTGGTGCCCGGCGCCTTCACGGTGACGAGCCACCTGATCGTGACCGCAGCGCTCGCCGCGCTCGTGATCTTCACCGTCATCATCTACGGCATCTACAAGCACGGCGCCCATTTCTTCGGCCTGTTCGTGCCCAAGGGCGTGCATCCGGCGATGCTGATCATCCTGGTGCCGATCGAGGTGATCTCGTTCGTGTCGCGCCCGATCAGCCTGTCGGTCCGCCTCTTCGCCAACATGCTCGCCGGCCACATCGCGCTGAAGATTTTCGCCGGCTTCATCGCCACCCTGCTCTTCGCCGGTGGCTGGGCCGTGCTCTCGCCGCTACCGCTGGCCCTGACGGTCGCGCTGACCGCGCTCGAATTCCTCGTCGCCGTGCTGCAGGCCTACGTCTTCGCCGTGTTGACCTGCATCTATCTCCACGACGCCCTGCATCCCGGCCACTGATATCCGGCGGCCGGTAGTATCCCCTCACCTTTCCATCCAAACCAAACCTCTCAAGGAGTTTTCCCATGGATCCGATCGCTGCCAAGTACATCGGCGCTGGTCTCGCCTGCCTTGGCATGGCGGGTGCGGGCATTGGCCTCGGCAACCTGTTCGGCCAGTTCCTCTCGGGCGCCCTGCGCAACCCGTCGGCGGCCGAAGGCCAGCGCGGCACGCTGCTGCTCGGCTTCGCCCTGACGGAAGCGCTCGGCATCTTCTCGCTGCTGATCGCGCTGCTGCTGCTGTTCGCCGTCTGATCAGACTGCGTCAAAGCATGTCCTGATCGGAAGGCCGGTTCAGGCTTTCCTACAGGACATGCTGTCTTGCCCCTTCCCGAAACTGCGCTGCGGCTCATAGTTCGAGTCCGCAGCGCCGGATGAGGTTCAGCGATGGCTACGCCAGCCACGACCACGACCGGCACCGTCGCCCATGGCGGAGAAGCCGCTCATGGCGGCGCTTTCCCGCCGTTCCAGAGCGAGACCTTCGCGTCCCAGCTGCTTTGGCTGGCGATCACCTTCGGCGTGCTCTACTACATCGCCGACAAGGTCATCGTGCCGCGCCTCGGCGCGATCCTGGCCGACCGCGCCTCGCGCATCGGCGGTGATCTGAACGAAGCCGCCGCCATGAAGGCGAAGGCCGAAGAGGCCGTCGCGGCCTATGAGAAGTCCCTTGCCGAGGCCCGGGCCAAGTCCCAGGCCATCGCCCAGGAGGCGCGCGACGCCGTCAACGCCAAGAGCGATGCGCGCCGCAAGGCGGTCGAGGCCGATCTTTCGGCCAAGCTCGTCGAGGCCGAAGGCAAGATCGTGGCGATGAAGACGTCGGCCATGGGCAACGTCTCCGGCATCGCCGCCGAGGCGGCTGCGACGATCGTGACCAAGCTCACCGGCACCGCGCCATCGCAGGCCGCGGTCGATGATGCGGTCAAGTCGAGCATCGAGGGCTGAGCATGTTCAACGTGACCAACCCCGAATTCTGGGTGATGATCTGCACGGCGATCTTCGTCGGCATCGCGATCTACATGGGCGCCGCCAAGGCCGTCACCGCCGCGCTCGACAAGCGCGGCGAGATGATCGCGGCGGAGCTCGCCGAGGCGCGCCGCCTGCGCGAGGAGGCTGCCGCCATCCTGGCCGCCTACGAGGCCAAGCGGAAGGCTGCCGAGGCCGAGGCCGAGACGATCGTCAACGCCGCCCGCGAGGAAGCCGAGCGCACCGCGCGCGAGGCCGAGGCCAAGCTCGCCGATTTCGTCACCCGCCGCACCAAGTCGGCCGAGGACAAGATCGCGCAGGCCGAGGTTCAGGCCGAGGCCGAGGTTCGCGCCGCGGCTGCCGAGGCCGCGACCCGCGCCGCCGAGACGATCCTGCGCAGCCAGATGGCAGGCAAGGCCGGCGAGACGCTGTTCACTGAGGGTCTCAACGAGATCAAGACCAAGCTGAACTGAGTTTCCATCGGGCCTCGCCCGAGGGATTTGAAGCGCCGCGATCCCGAGAGGGACGCGGCGCTTTTCTTTTGGCGAGATGCTCCTCCCTTCTCCCCTTGCGGGAGAAGGTGGCTCGGCGAAGCCGAGACGGATGAGGGGTCGCGCGGCGATTACAGCGTTAGCGAGAGGCGAAGAAAAACCAGTTCATTCGGAAAGGGCAGCGAGACCCCTCATCCGCCCCTACCGGGGCACCTTCTCCCGCAAGAGGGAGAAGGCAGATGAGCCGCTCGCCCCGGACCAGCGCCCGCCTTTAGAACCTCAATTCGTCGCCGTCGCGGTCGTCACCGCCGGGCGCGACGCCGGCCTTGCCTCGACCTTCGCGGCAGGAGCGGGCGCAGGCGCCGTGACCACCGCCTTCGCCTTCGGCTTGCGCGGCTGGATGGTCGAGGTGACGATGCCCTGCGGCGTGTCGAGCCCATAGATGTCGTCGCGGAACTGCACCATCCCATCGGCGCCCTGCCAGCCGGTGAGGTAGACCCAGGCGACCGGCACCGTCTTCTTCAGGCGGATGTCCTTGCGCTCGTTCTTGGCGATCTCGGCCTCGATCGCCGGCAAGGTCCATTCAGTGCCCTCGAGCAGCCAGGCGGCGAGGTCGCGCACGCCCTCGATGCGGGCGCAGCCGGAGGAGTTGAAGCGGACATCGTTGCGGAACAGCGTCTTCTTCGGCGTGTCGTGCATGTAGACCGCCTCGGTATTGGGCATGTCGATCTTGAGCTGGCCGAGCGAGTTGGTCGGGCCGAAATCCTGGCGGACGATGAAATAGGGCGATTTCAGGCTGGCCCAGTTCACGCTCGCCGGGTCGATTTCCTTGTTCTCGGCGCCGAGTAGCTTCATGTTCGACTTGGCGACGAAATCCGGCTCCTTGCGCATGTGCGGGATGATGTCGGCCTTCACGATCGACATCGGCACCGTCCAGTACGGGTTCAGGTTGACCGAGGTGATGTTGGCCTGGAGCACCGGCGAGGGCCGGTCCGGCCGGCCGACGATGGCGAGATGCTTGCGCTGGACGACGCCATGGTCGACCGCCTCGACGCTGGCGCCGGGGATGTTCACCACGACATAGCGCTCGGAGAAGTTGAAGCCGTTGCCCTTGAGCCGCTCCAGCGTCGCGGTGAGCTGGTTGAGCCTGACCTCGACCGGCACGTTCATCGCCTTCAGGGTCAGGCGGCCGACGGTGCCCATCTCGGAGAGGCCGTGGCGGGCCTGGAAGCGCTTCACGGCGGCGACCAGCGCCTCGTCATAGACATCGCCCGGCAGCGAGGCCGGCGGCAAGTCGCCGCTCTGCATCAGCCGCTGCTTCAGCACGGCGACGTCCGGCCCCTGCGAATCGGGCTTCAGCGCGGTGACGCTGCCCGGCACCTTCGGCCAGCCGCCGCGCGAGGCGATGTCCTCATGCGCGATCAGCGCCTCGAGCGTGCGGTCATAGGTGTTGGGGCCATAGCTCGGCTCCTGCGCGTGCGCGCCGGCCGCCGCCAGGACGAGGGCGATGGCGGCAACGGCAAAGCGCGGAAAACGAGAACGCGACATGCAACTGATTCCATGGCGCGAGATGGCGCCATGGGAACATTCCGCGCACAGAGTCAAAGAAGCCTTAAGAGGACACGGGAAAGTGTGAACGCGCTGGCCTGCCGCGCTTGCATGGGATTTCACCGCCCATTATAGTCAAGTTGGTCATCATGATCATAGAGGCGCCCCGTGAACCGCCCCGAACCCAAAAGCTGGACCGTCGCGAACGCGAAGGCGCATTTCTCCGAGCTCATAGACAAAGCGAAGGCCGAGGGGCCGCAGATGGTGACGCGCAACGGCCGACCTGCGGCCGTGCTCGTCTCCGTGGAAGAATGGGAGCGGAAGACGGCGCGGAAGGGGACGCTGACGGAGTTCTTCCAAAATTCGCCGCTGCGCGGCAGCGGCATCGATCTGACACGCGAAGACCATCCGCCGCGCGATCTCGATCTATGAGCTTTCTGCTCGACACCAACATCATCTCGGAACTGGCCAAGCCTTGCCCGTCCGCGGGCGTCCTGCAATTTCTCGAGACGAGTGACGAGGACCGGCTCCATCTCAGCGTGATCACGCTGGCGGAACTCCATCGCGGCATCGCCTTGCTGGACGACGGGCAGCGCCAGCGGTCGCTGGCGGCTTGGCTCTCCGAGGCACTGCCCGAGCGCTTCGCCGGCCGCATTCTGGACGTGACGCCGCCGGTCGCAGCCGCCTGGGGCGAGCTGATGGCAAAGTCGCGCCGAGCCGGCACCAATCTCCAAGCCATGGACGGCCTGCTGGCTGCAACCGCGAGCGCCCATGACATGGTGCTCGTCACCCGCAACCAACGCGACTTTGCCAAGCTCGGCTTGAAGCTTCTCGATCCGTGGACGGCCGAATAGGCCGCCCTACTCCGCCGCTTCCTTCACCGGCTGCGGCTTCTCCCATTTGAGCACCGGCTGGCGCGCCGCGCGGGTCTCGTCGAGGCGGCGGATCGGGGCGTGGTGCGGGGCGGCCGTGAAGCGCGTCTTGTCGTTGCCCTTGGCCGCCATGGCGAGGTCGCGCAGCGTTGCGATGAACAGGTCGAGCGAGGCCTTCGATTCCGACTCGGTCGGCTCGATCAGCATGGCACCGTGGACGACGAGCGGGAAATAGACCGTCATCGGATGGTAGCCCTCGTCGATCATCGCCTTGGCGAAGTCGAGCGTCGAGACGCCGGTGCCCTTGAGCCAGTCATCGTCGAACAGCGCCTCGTGCATCGAGGGGTGATCCGGGAAGGGCAGCGACATCAGGTCGGACAGGCCGGCCCGGATGTAGTTGGCGTTGAGCACGGCGTCTTCCGAAGCCTGCTTCATGCCGTCCGAGCCGTGGCTGAGCATATAGGCGAGCGCGCGGACATACATGCCCATCTGGCCGTGGAAGGCGGTCATGCGGCCGAACGGATCGTTGCCCTCCGGCGCATCGGCCTTGTGCTCGACGAGGCGCGACTTGCCGTCCTCGGCATGGATGAAGGGCACCGGCGCGAAAGGCGCCAGCCGCTCCGAGAGCACGACCGGGCCGGCGCCGGGGCCGCCGCCGCCATGGGGGGTCGAGAAGGTCTTGTGCAGGTTGATGTGCATGGCGTCGACGCCGAGGTCGCCCGGACGCGCCTTGCCGACGATCGCGTTGAAGTTGGCGCCGTCGCAGTAGAAATAGGCGCCAGCCTCATGCATCGCCGCGGCGATCTCGACGATCTCAGGCTCGAAGATGCCGCAGGTGTTGGGGTTGGTCAGCATGATCGCGGCAACGTCCGGACCGAGCAGCGCCTTGACGTCCTCGACCGCGACCGTGCCGTCCGCGCGCGCCGGCACGGACTTCACGGTGAAGCCGATCAGGGCGGCAGTGGCGGGATTGGTGCCATGGGCCGATTCTGGCACGAGCACGATTTTGCGGGTCGCGCCCTCGCCCTTGGCGGCGATGGCGGCCTTGATCGCCATCATGCCGCACGCCTCGCCATGGGCGCCGGCCTTGGGGCTGAGCGCCACGGCCGGCATGCCGGTCAGGGTCATCAGGTAGCGGGCGAGCTCAAGCATCACGTCGAGCGCGCCCGGCACGGTCGAGACCGGCTGGAGCGGGTGGACGTCGGAGAAGCCGGGCAGCCGCGCCATCTTCTCGTTGAGGCGGGCATTATGCTTCATCGTGCAGGAGCCGAGCGGGAAGAGCCCGGTGTCGATGCCGTAGTTCTTCTGGCTCAGGCGCACGTAATGGCGCATCGCCTCCGGCTCGGAGAGGCCGGGCAGGCCGATGCCGTCCTGGCGCGCGTGCTTGCCGAGGCGGCTCTTGAACGGCGTCGGCTTGTCGATATCGACGCCGGTGGTCTCGTGATGGCCGATCTCGAAGATCAGCGGCTCGATCTGCTGGAGCGCGCGGTTGCCGGTGAAGGTCTCGTGGGTCTCGGCGGCGGCAGCGCCGGCCTGGGTGGGACGTCCCTGACGGTTCAGCATGAGATGGCTCCTGTCGACGGCATAGCGACGTTGTTCGATTGCGTGGCGTGGAAGATGGTCTCGATCACGCCGTCGAGGTTCTCGAAAACCTCGTGGTTCCAGAAGCGAAGTACCCGGTAGCCCTGGGCTTCGAGATAGGTCGTTCGGATGGCGTCGCGGGTCTGTCCCACCGGAAGACCGTGCTGATCGCCGTCGAGTTCAATGACGAGCTTCAGGCCGAAATGGGCGAAATCAGCGACGTAAGGCCCCATTGGAGCCTGCCGGCGGAAATGGCCTTCCGGGAGTTCGAGCTGGCGAAGCTGAGCCCAGAGACGCCGTTCCGCCGGCGTCGCCTCGCGGCGCAGGCGCCTGGCATTGGGAATGCGCGGATCCCGCCGAGTGGATGAGGACATCATTGTCCCTCCCCGGCGCTTCTGGTTTCAAAGCGAGCGACCGGTGCTGGACACGACAGGTCCCCTTCCCCCCGCTTGCGGTGGGGAAGGGTTAGGGATGGGGGGGCGTGCAGGAAGAGGCTCGAGCGGTAGACCGGGCGCAACCTACTCCCTCCCTCCGCTTGCGGTGGGGAGGGTTGGGGTGGGGGGGAGAGTCGCCAGGGTCCAAGACCGAGCCTTTTCCTGCACGCCCCCCCATCCCTAACCCTTCCCCACCGCAAGCGGGGGGAAGGGGACAGGGCGCGGCTCGTCTTCGCGTTCACGCCAAAACCTCGCCAAGCGCCGCCACGAAGGCCGCCCGGTCATCATCCGTGTTGATCTCGGTATTGGCGACGATCAGGAGATCGTCGAGCCCGGCGCCGGGCATGAGACGCGAGGCCGGCACGCCGCCGAGCACGCCCTTCTCCGCGAGAGCCTCGACCACCGCGGCAGCCGGCTTCGGCAGCCTGATGGTGAACTCGTTGAAGAACGTCTCGTTCAAGACCTTGACGCCCTTCACGCCCGCCAGCGCATCGGCGAGCTTGACCGCATTGGCGTGGTTGACCTCGGCGAGGCGCGACAGGCCGGCCTGACCGAGCAGCGTCATGTGGATGGTGAAGGCCAGCACGCAGAGGCCGGAATTGGTGCAGATGTTCGAGGTCGCCTTGTCGCGGCGGATATGCTGCTCGCGGGTCGAGAGGGTCAGTACGAAGCCGCGCTGGCCATCGGCATCGACGGTCTCGCCGCAGAGCCGACCCGGCATCTGGCGGACATATTTCGACTTGGCGGCGAAGAGCCCGACATAGGGCCCGCCGAAATTCAGCGCGTTGCCGATCGACTGGCCCTCGCCGACGACGATGTCGGCTCCCTGCGCGCCCGGCGGTGTCACCGCGCCGAGCGAGACGACCTCGGTGAAGACGGCGATCAGCAGCGCGCCATGGGCATGGGCCTTCTCGGCGATCGGCGCGAGGTCGCGCAGGTTGCCGAAGACGTCGGGCGATTGGACGACGACGCAGGAGACGCTGTCGTCGATCTGGGAGAGGATGTCCTCGCTGGCGGAGACATCGGCCGGCAGCGCCACGACCTCGTCGCTGGCCATTTCGGACAAGGTCTCGACGACCTGGGTGTAGTGCGGGTGCAGGCCACCGGAGAGCACGGCCTTGCGGCGCTTGGTGACGCGATGCGCCATCAGCACGGCCTCGGCCGTGCCGGTCGAGCCGTCATACATCGAGGCGTTGGCGACCTCCATGCCGGTCAGCGCCGCGACCTGCGTCTGGAACTCGAAGAGATATTGCAGCGTGCCCTGCGCGATCTCGGGCTGGTAGGGCGTATAGCTGGTCAGGAATTCCGAGCGCTGGATCAGGTGGTCGACCGTCGCCGGGACATGGTGCTTGTAGGCGCCGGCGCCGACGAAGAAGGGCACGGAGGTGGCAGCGACGTTCTTCGCGGCCATGCGCCCCATGATGCGCTCGACCTCGAGCTCGCCCTTGGCCCGCGGCAGATCGAGGGGCTCGGTCAGGAGCTTGCCGGCCGGAACATCGCTGAACAGCGCGTCGACGCTGGGAACGCCGATGCGCGCGAGCATGTCCTCGCGGTCGGTGTCGGTGAGGGGCAAATAGCGCATGGGGAGTTCCGTGACTGTTGATCTGCGGCGACGCCGCCTGGTTCACGCCGTCATCCCGGCCGAAGCGCCGGGATCCATCGAAGGGCGTCGCACTTTGCGATGGATCCCGGAGCGTCGCGGCTTCGCCGCTTGTCCGGGATGACCCGCGCTCAAAGGCTCTTCAGGTAGTCCTGGTATTCGGCCTCGCTCATCAGGCCGTCGAGCTCGGCGGCGTCCGTGAGCTTGATCTTGACGAACCAGCCCTTGCCAGCCGGGTCCTCGTTGACGGTACCCGGCGCAGCTTCCAGCTCGCTGTTGACCGCGACGACCTCACCGGAGACCGGGGCGTAGACCTCGGACGCAGCCTTGACGCTCTCGACCACGGCGGCCTCGCCGCCCTTGGCCAGCGCCTTGCCGATAGTGGGAAGCTCGACGAAGACGACGTCGCCGAGCTGGCCCTGGGCGTAGTCGGAAATGCCGACAGTGCCGGTGTCGCCCTCGATGCGGATGTACTCGTGGTCCTTGGTGTAGCGGGTCTCGGCCATGGTCTCTCTCCGGAGCGGAATGGAAGGGGAATCAGCGCTTGTAGCGGTTGGGCACGAAGGGCATCGGCGCGACGGTCGCTGCCAGAGGCTTGCCGCGCACGATCAGGTCGAGGCGGGTGCCCGGCGCGGAATGAGCCTTGGCGACATAGCCCATGGCGCACGGGGCATTCAAAGTGGGGCCGAAGCCGCCCGAGGTGACTTTTCCGACGATCTCGCCTTCGGGCGTGGCGATCTCGGCGCCCTCGCGGGCCGGCGCCCGCCCCTCGGGCAGCAGGCCGACGCGGACGCGGGAGACGCCGTCAGCGAACTCGCGCTGGATGCGGGCCGCTCCCGGAAAACCGCCCTCCTCGCGCCGGCGCTTCTGGATCGACCAGGTCAGCGCCGCCTCGACGGGCGAGGTCGTGGTGTCGATGTCGTGGCCGTAGAGGCACAAGCCCGCTTCGAGCCGCAGCGAATCGCGCGCGCCGAGGCCGATCGGCTTGACGCGGGCGTCGAGCAGCAGTGCGTCCCAGATCTCGCCGATCTTGTTGGCGGCGGCGGAGATCTCGTAGCCGTCCTCGCCGGTATAGCCGGAGCGGCTGAGATTGGCCTTGATGCCGGCGACCTTCATGGTGCGGGCGGCCATGAAGCCCATCTCGGCGGCTTCCGGCGCCAGCGCGGCCAGAGCCTCGGCTGCCGCCGGCCCTTGCAGGGCGATGAGGCCGCGATGCTCGGCCTTGAGCAGCTTCACATTGGCGGGCAGGCGCGGCTCGATATGGGCGTAGTCGGCAATCTTGCAGGCGGCGTTGACCACCAGCAGCAGCGCGCCATCCTCCTCGGGATCGAGCGAGCGCGTCACCATCAGGTCGTCGAGGATGCCGCCTTCGTCGTCCAAAAGCTGCGAATAGCGCTGCTTGCCCGGCGCGAGGTTGAGAATGTCGGCCGGGATCAGCGCCTCGAGCGCGCGCGCCGTGGTCTCGTGGTCGGGGCCGATCAGGAAGGCCTGGCCCATATGCGAGACGTCGAAGAGCCCGGCCTTCTCACGCGTCCAGTTATGCTCAGTGAGGATGCCGCTCGGGTACTGCACCGGCATGTCGTAGCCGGCGAAGGGCACCATGCGGGCGCCGAGCATCACATGACGGGAATGCAGCGGGGTCTTCAGCAGCGCTTCCGCGCTTGCGGCATCAGCTTCGGCTGCCATGGTGTCCCCTTCCAGAGTCGAGCGCGAGCCCCGGACGGAATGCCCGGAGCGCGCCCCCTCTGTCTTGGGACCTGAGAGATTTCCCCAACCGGCTTAAAGCCAGGCAGGTTACACCCGTCGGTGGGCGAGCCTTGCGAGCCCGCCGCTTTCCAGAGCGCCAATTCCCACGCGGTCCGTTTGCCTGAGCGTTTCCGGGGCGGTTGCGCCTTCGGCGCCGGCCTCGGATCGCTCCGAGCCCGGTCTCTCCCGCGGGGATGATGCGGCTTCTGCACAGATACAAGAGACTGAGGCCCAGTCAACCGGACCGCTGCCTCTGTTCACGGCAAACACCAGCGCTTTTCGCGCCAGCGATGACGGATCAGCGACGGCGCGCGCGCGCCGGGGTCGCGGCCCCGCCCTGGCTGAGGCCGACGATGATCTCGACATCGCCGCGGCCGGGCGGCACGACGATGCCGTCCTCGACATAGGTGAAGTCGGTGCCGCCCTGGCCGGCCGCGATCGAGCCGCCGACGCGGCCCGAACGGCGGGCGACGACGGTGGTGCCGCGCATGACCTGGGTGTTGAGCGTCGCCGAATAGGCGCCGGCGCCGCCGGCCGGGCCGAGCAGGACGCGGCCCTCGACGCCGACCTTGAGGCGGAAGCCGCCGCCGGGCCCGGTCGGCGTGCATTCGCGGGCGACGTTGAGGATCGAGATCTGGTGGCGCAGGCCGGCGCTGTCCTGGCCCGCCTGGGCGCGGATCGCGGCCCCGCCATCGGCGATGATCACCTGCGGGCAGACGAAACCGGTGTCCTGCTCGTCATCCTTCGGCAACTGCTCGGCCGGCGGCGCTGATGTCGACTGGAACATCAGGACGTTCATCGTCCGCTGCATCGCGCTCGGCTCGCCCGTGGACGAGCTCGAAGAGCCGCAACCGGCGAGGCCAAGGCAGAGCAGGGAAGCGGCCAGCAGATGGGGCCGGCGGGACATCACGTCATTCACGGCAAGCTCTCCACGCCGGGACCGAAGCCGGACAGCGAGACAGGAATGCCCACGCCCTCTTCCGGGGTCTGAAATACGATGAATGTGGCGCTTTTGCCGCCCTTGAGCTGGTTCAGCAAGGTATCGTCAATCACCACCTCGGCGACGCAGCCGGTCGTCAGGCAGCGCACGAAGCCGGCGCGGCCGATGTCCTTGTCGTCGATCTTGAGGCCGAGGCCCGAGGGCAGCAGCACGCCGAGCGGCGCGACCACGCGCAAAAGCCGGCTCTTCTGATCGGCCGTCTTCAGTACGATGACGAGGAGCGTCAGGTTCGGCCGGTCCTCGGCCGCGACGTTCTGCACGAGCGCGCATTGCTCGGTCTTCGCGCCGGGCGGCACCTCGCAGCGCATCTGCCAGTCGCCATGGGTCGCCTTCACGGCGCCCTGCGCAAATGCCCCGGTGGCCAGACAGGCCCCCGCGACCGCCAGCGCAGCCGCGACGACTGGTCGGATGATATTGCCCATCCCCGCGAATCCTCCAAACCGGCAACCAAAGCCGGACACCGCCCCCAAGCGAATTGCGTTGGGACCATGCAGGCCTTGTCCTGTCAAGGCGATAGCACCCGTGAGGCCCAACTGAACAAGTGCAAGGCCTCGCGCGATTATGCCGCACGAGATGCAGGGACGGCTCGCATTGCCCCTCTGGCGCAAGCGTGATCTTTGATTTATCGCAATGCCGAACAACGAGGCAGGCCGAAGGGCCACGCCTCGTCGCGCGTGGCCGTCAGGAGACAAGGACGGCGGCCATGACGAGCGTCACAGGAGCTATGTCGGACCGATGCGATTTCTGAGCAGGACCCTTGCAACCGTGGCCGCCGCGGCCCTTGCCGTCGGCGTGGCGTCGCTCCTTCCTGAAAGCGCCCTTGCCGGAACCGGCATGCCGAGCGACTGGCAGATGAACCTTCAGGGTCCCGCGACCGAGGTCGCGGAATACATCCACTGGTTCCACGACTGGCTCAACGTCATCATCTTCATCATCTCGATCTTCGTGCTCGGCCTGCTGATCTACGTGGCCTGGCGCTTCAACGAGAAGGCCAACCCGGTCCCCTCGAAGACGACGCACCACGCGCTGCTCGAAGTGGCCTGGACGGTCATCCCGGTCCTGATCCTGGTCGTGATCGCCATCCCGTCCTTCCGCCTGCTCAAGCTCCAGCTTGAGATCCCGCAGGCCGACCTCACCGTGAAGGTGACCGGCAAGCAGTGGTACTGGTCCTACGAGTACCCGCAGGAGGGCGCCGCCGCCTTCGGCTTCGATTCGCTGATGCTCGACGAGAAGCAGCGCGCCGAGGCGATCTCCAGCAACAAGATCGCCGCCGCCGAGGCGCCCCGCCTGCTCGCCGTCGACAACGAGGCCGTGGTCCCGGTCGGCAAGGTCGTGCGCGTCCAGGTCACCGGCGCCGACGTGATCCACAAGTTCACCGTGCCGTCCTTCGGCATCAAGATCGACGCGATCCCGGGCCGCCTGAACGAGACCTGGTTCCGCGCCGACCGCGAAGGCATCTATTACGGCCAGTGCTCGTTCATCTGCGGGCAGAACCACTCCTACATGCCGATCGCGTTCCGCGTCGTCAGCGCCGAGCGCTATGCGGCCTGGCTCGCCGAATCGAAGCAGAAATTCGCCAATGCGGGCGACGCGACCGGCAAGGTCGCCGCCGCGGCGCAGTGAACCGAACCTGATTGACTGAACTCTCGCGAATGATTTCGCACGAGGAGACCAAAGCGATGGCAACCGCGGCTCCGCACGCTGACGACCACGGGCACGACGCTCACGGACATGACGAGGCCCACGCTCACCCGACCGGGTGGCGGCGCTGGCTGCTGTCGACCAACCACAAGGACATCGGCACGCTCTATCTGGTGTTCTCGATCATGGCCGGGCTGGTCGGCGGCTTCCTCTCGATCATGATGCGCATCGAGCTGCAGCAGCCCGGTTTGCAGATCTTCTCGAACCCGCAGACCTACAACGTCTTCGTCACCGGCCACGGCCTGATCATGATCTTCTTCATGGTCATGCCCGCGCTCATCGGCGGTTTCGGCAACTGGTTCGTGCCGCTGATGATCGGCGCGCCGGACATGGCCTTCCCGCGCATGAACAACATCTCGTTCTGGCTGACGGTGGCCGGCTTCGTGCTCCTGATCATCTCGATGTTCGTGCCGGGCGCGCCGGGCGCCAATGGCGTCGGCACCGGCTGGACGATCTATCCGCCGTTCTCGTCGGCCGGCCATCCTGGACCTTCGGTCGATTTCGGCATTCTCGCGCTGCATCTGGCGGGTGCGGCCTCGATCCTGGGCGCGATCAACTTCATCACCACGATCCTGAACATGCGCGCTCCCGGCATGACCATGCACAAGATGCCGCTGTTCGCCTGGGGCGTGCTGGTCACCGCCTTCCTGCTGCTGCTGGCCCTGCCGGTTCTCGCCGGCGCGATCACCATGCTGCTGACCGACCGCAATTTCGGCACGACCTTCTATGACCCGGCCGGCGGCGGCGACCCGATCCTGTACCAGCACCTGTTCTGGTTCTTCGGCCACCCCGAAGTGTACATCATGATCCTGCCGGCCTTCGGCATCGTCAGCCACATCATCTCGACCTTCTCGAAGAAGCCGATCTTCGGCTATCTCGGCATGGCCTACGCCATGGTCGCGATCGGCGTCGTCGGCTTCATCGTGTGGGCGCACCACATGTACACCGCCGGCCTGTCGCTCAACACGCAGCGCTACTTCGTCTTCGCGACGATGGTCATCGCGGTGCCCACAGGCATCAAGATATTCTCCTGGATCGCGACGATGTGGGGCGGCTCGATCCGCTTCACCGCGCCGATGCTCTGGGCCGTCGGCTTCATCTTCCTGTTCACGGTCGGCGGCGTCACCGGCGTCGTGCTGGCCAATGCCGGCGTCGACCGCTCGCTGCACGCGACCTACTACGTCGTGGCCCATTTCCACTACGTTCTGTCGCTCGGCGCCGTGTTCGGCATCTTCGCCGGCTTCTACTACTGGTTCCCGAAGATGTCGGGCTACGTGATCCCGGACTGGATCGGCCGCCTGCATTTCTGGGTCGCCTTCATCGGCGCCAACGTGCTGTTCTTCCCGCAGCACTTCCTGGGCCTGGCCGGCATGCCGCGGCACTATGCGGACTATCCGGACGCCTTCGCGCACTGGCATCTCATCTCGTCGATCGGCTCCTACATCTTCGCCGCCGGCCTGCTGATCTTCTTCTACGGCGTGTTCACCGCCTTCTCGCGCAAGGAGCTAGCCGGCGACAATCCGTGGGGCGAAGGCGCGACGACGCTGGAATGGACCCTGTCCTCGCCGCCGCCGTTCCACCAGTTCGAGGTCCTGCCGCGCATCACCGGCTCGGACCACTAAGACGAGAATTCGGCGGCGGGCTTCGTTGCCCGCCGCCGCCTCTCTCCCGAGCGCCTCATCCGAGGCTTTCCGGAGACGGGCGGCCCAGCTGCTCCTGAGTTTACCCGGCCCATACGGCCGCCGACGGAAGTGAAACGACAGAACCGATGTCCGCTGCGTTCGACAGGCTTGACCCCCGCTCCGACGGCGTCGCGCTGACCTCCAGCGGCGAGGCGCGCGACTTCTTCGAGCTGCTCAAGCCGCGCGTGATGTCGCTGGTGATCGTGACGGCGCTGGCCGGCATGGCGACCGCGCCGGGCTCGGTGCATCCGGTGATCGCCCTCGCCTCGCTCCTGGCGATCGCGGTCGGCGCCGGCGCGTCGGGCTGCCTCAACATGTGGTACGATGCCGATATCGACGCGCTGATGAGCCGCACGGCCAAGCGCCCGATCCCGTCCGGCCGCATCCTGCCCTCGGAGGCGCTCGCCTTCGGCCTGACCCTGTCGATCGGCTCGGTCCTGGTGCTCGGCCTCGTCGCCAACCTGCTGGCGGCGGGCATGCTGGCCTTCACCATCTTCTTCTACGCCGTCGTCTACTCGATGTGGCTGAAGCGCTGGACGCCGCAGAACATCGTCATCGGCGGCGCGGCCGGCGCCTTCCCGCCCATGATCGGCGAGGCCGTGGTCACCGGCGATTTCGGCATGCACTCGCTCGTGCTCTTCGCCATCATCTTCCTGTGGACGCCGCCGCATTTCTGGGCGCTCGCGCTGGTGAAGTCGGCCGACTACGCCCGCGCCGGCATCCCGATGCTGCCCAACGTCGCCGGCCCGGCCGCGACCCGCCGGCAGATCGTCGCCTATTCGCTGGTGATGGCGCCGGTCGCCGTGCTGCCGGCGCTGATGGGCTTTGGCGGCTGGCTCTACCTCGTCGTCTCCGTCGTGACCGGGCTGATGATGATCGGGCTGGCGCTGCGCGTGCTGGTCCGGACCGAGGGCGAGCCGGCGAAGAAGGCGGCCTATGCCCTGTTCGGCTTCTCGATCCTCTACCTCTTCCTGCTCTTCGCCGTGCTGCTGGTCGAGAACGGGCTTGGCCTGAAATGGCCGCTGCCGGTCTACTACACGCTCGGTGGCAGCATGCCGCTGGCCGAGGGTGCGCTCGAACTCTTCCGGGCCCTGCCCAAGGTGCTGGGATGAGTGGAAACCCGCAACGCCCGACGCCGCCGGCCTTCTCGCCGGAGGACATGGCGCGGCGCCGGCGCCGCTCGATCGCGCTGGCGCTGGTGCTCGGCGCGCTCGTGGTGTTCTTCTTCGTGGTCACGCTGGTGAAGACCGGCCCCGCCATCATGAACAGGCCGCTGTGATGAGCGCGATCCCCTCCTCCCAGGCAGCGAAAGTCAGGCGCACCGCGCTGATCTGCGCCGGCGTCGCCATGGGCATGACCGGGCTCGCCTTCGCCTCGGTGCCGCTCTACGACCTGTTCTGCAAGGCGACCGGCTTCGGCGGCACGCCGATGGTCGGCACGGCTGCGACGGGCACGGTCCTCGATCGCAAGATGACGGTGCGCTTCGACGCGAATGTCTCGCCCGGCCTCGGCTGGCGCTTCGAGGCGGAGAGCCCGGAGATCAACTTCCGCGTCGGCCTGACGCAGACGGTGTTCTACAAGATCACCAACACGATGAACCGCGCCTCGACCGGCATCGCGACCTTCAACGTCACGCCGACGCAGGCGGCCGCCTATTTCGTCAAGATCCAGTGCTTCTGCTTCACCGAGCACACGCTGCAGCCGGGTGAAACGATGGAAGCGCCGGTCGTGTTCTACGTCGATCCGGAGATCGCGCAGAACCGCGATCTCAACGGCGTCAATTCACTGACATTGTCCTATACCTACTTTCCGTCCAAGAACGGCCAGCCGGTCGCGGAGAGCAAGGGTGACGCGGGCAAGTCGAACTTATAAGAGCTGCGCCAGCACCAAGCGCTGAGCAGCAGAGTCGGACGCGGAGACACAGTACGATGGCCGGGGCCCATACGAAGCACCACGACTACCACCTCGTCGATCCGAGCCCGTGGCCGATCGTCGGCGCCACCAGCGCGACGATCATGGCGATCGGCGCGGTGATGTGGATGAAGGCGCTGCTGATCGGCGGCATGAAGCTCGGCCCGATGGTGTTCTTCGCCGGCCTGCTCGGCGTGCTCTACACCATGCTGTCCTGGTGGATGGACGTCGTCCGCGAAGCCGAGCACGAGGGTCACCACACCCGCGTCGTCCAGCTGCACCACCGCTATGGCATGCTGATGTTCATCGCCTCCGAGGTGATGTTCTTCGTCGCCTGGTTCTGGGCCTTTTTCGACGCCAGCCTGTTCAGCTACGAGCCGATCAACTTCCTGCGCCACGACTTCACCGGCGGCACCTGGCCGCCGAAGGGCATCGAGACCTTCGATCCCTGGCACCTGCCACTGCTCAACACGCTGATCCTGCTGACCTCCGGCACGACCGTGACCTGGGCGCACTACGCGCTGATCCAGGGCGACCGGACCGGCCTGAAGCAGGCGCTCTGGCTCACGGTGATCCTCGGCATCCTGTTCACACTGACCCAAGCCTACGAGTACTCGCACGCCACCTTCGCCTTCAGCGGCCATATCTACGGCGCGACCTTCTTCATGGCGACCGGCTTCCACGGCGCGCATGTGATCATCGGCACGATCTTCCTGGCGATCTGCCTGTACCGGGTCTATCTCGGCCACTTCAAGCCGGACCAGCATCTCGGCTTCGAGTTCGCCGCCTGGTACTGGCACTTCGTCGATGTGGTCTGGCTGTTCCTGTTCGCCGCCATCTACGTCTGGGGCGCCGGTGGTGGCGTCGCAGCCGGCGCTCACTGAGCATGTTCCGCAAAAGTGGAATGCACTTTTGCGATCAGAACATGCTCCATAGTTGAGTGGCGCGAATTCCTGTCGTTCGGCCGTTCCGGCCGAACGGAAAGCGCGCGCCTGGCCGCAGGACTCATTCGAAAGGCGGCCGCAAGGCCGCCTTTCGTGCTTAAGGAGACGTACATGGCCGACTGGCACGGGACCTCGCCCTCGCCCTATTCGACCGGGCTGGCCGGCCGCTGCCCGCGCTGCGGCGAGGGCAAGCTTTTCGACGGCTACCTGAAGGTGCGCCCGCGCTGCGCCGCCTGCGGGCTCGACTTCGCCTTCGCCGATTCGGCCGATGGCCCGGCCGTGTTCATCATGCTGATCGCCGGCTTCCTGGTGCTGGGCCTGGCGCTCTATGTCGAGATCGCCTACGAGCCGCCGATCTGGCTGCACCTGGCAATGTGGCTGCCGCTGGCCGTGATCGTCTGCCTCGCCCTGCTCCGGCCGATGAAGGGGCTCGCGGTCTCCCTGCAATACGCCAACAAGGCCGGGCAAGGCAGGCTGGACAGGTGAGCGCCATCGACACGCCCGCGCGGCCGCGCCTGCTGCTGCCCGCCATCCTGACCATCGCCGGGACGCTGGTCCTGTGTGTGCTCGGCATCTGGCAGCTCGAGCGCATGGGCGAGAAGCACGCCTTCATCGAGCGCCTCACCACCCAGGCCATGGGCCAGCCTGTGCCAGTGCCGGCCTCGTCGAGCTGGGCCGCGCTCGACCCCGCCAAGCTCGACCTCACCCATGTGACGGCCAATGGCAGCTTCGTCGACGGCCCAGTCGCCGGGGTGCGCACCACGATCGCCGCCGGCCCTCCCGGCACGCGCCAGCTCTCGGGCTTCGGCCGCTGGATCTTCCAGGGCTTCAAGCTGGAGGATGGCGGCACGATCCTGGTCAATCGCGGCTTCGTGCCGGAGAGCCGCTTCAGCGAGATCAAGCCGGCGACAGGGCCGGCCAAGATCAACGGCTTCCTGCGCGCGCCCGAGGCGCGAAACAGCTTCACGCCGGCCGACCTCCCGGCCAACCGCGAGTTCTATACGCGCGACCCCGGTGGAATCGCGGCCTCGCTCGCCCTGCCGCCGGCGCCGTTCTACCTGGAGGCGGAGCGCCAGGGCGACGGCCTGACGCCGCCGGCCGGCGTCGACGTCAAGGAGCTGATCGAGCGCATTCCGGACAACCACCTGCAATATGCGTTGACCTGGTTCGGGCTGGCGCTGACGCTGATCGGCGTGTTCACGGCCTTCGCCTGGCAGGGGCGGCGCAAGCCGGCAACCGGCGCACCGTAAAATTTTGCCGAAAGCCGCCGCCGGGCCTATAGCAACAGACACCATCACCGAGAGCGACGCCGTGCTGCATGTGTCCACCCGGGGAGAAGCGTCCCCACTCGCCTTTTCCGATGCGCTTCTGGCCGGGCTCGCCCGCGACGGCGGGCTCTATGTGCCGAAAGCCTGGCCGGGCCTGACAGCGGACGAGATCGCGGGCTTCGCCGGGCAGAGCTATGCCGAGGTGGCCGAGCGCATCATCGGCGCGCTGGCCGATGGCGACATCGAGGGCAAGGCGCTGGGCGAGATGATCCGCGAGGCCTATGCCGGCTTCCGCCATCCGGCCGTCTGCCCGCTGACGCAGATCGGCGACAACCTCTTCGTGCTCGAGCTCTTCCACGGCCCGACGCTCGCCTTCAAGGACGTGGCGATGCAGCTGCTCGGGCGGCTGATGAACCATGTGCTCACCCTGCGCGGCGAGCGCGCCACCATCGTCGGCGCAACCTCGGGCGATACCGGCGGCGCGGCGATCGACGCGTTCAAAGGGCTCGAGCGCGTCGACATGTTCATCCTCTACCCGCAGGGCCGCGTCTCCGACGTGCAGCGCCGGCAGATGACCACGGTCGATGCGCCCAACGTCCATGCGATCGCGGTCGAGGGCACGTTCGACGATTGCCAGAACCTGGTGAAGGCGATGTTCAACCATCACGCCTTCCGCGACGAGCTCGGCCTCTCCGGCGTGAACTCGATCAACTGGGCCCGCATCGCGGCCCAGGTGGTCTATTACTTCACCGCGGCGGTCTCGCTCGGCGCGCCCGCCCGGAAGGTCTCCTTCGCGGTGCCGACAGGCAATTTCGGCGACGTGCTCGCCGGCTGGGTGGCCAAGCGCATGGGGCTGCCGATCGAGCGGCTGATGATCGGCACCAACAGCAACGACATCCTGACCCGTACGCTGCAAAGCGGCGCCTACGAGATGCGCGGCGTCTCCGCCACGACCTCGCCCTCGATGGACATCCAGATCTCCTCGAATTTCGAGCGGCTGCTGTTCGAGGTGCATGGCCGCGACGGCGCCACCGTGCGCCGGCTGATGCAGTCGCTGCAGCAATCCGGCCGCTTCGAGATCGCGCCCGAGCCGCTGGCGCGCATCCGCGCCGAGTTCGACGCCACCGCCGTCTCCGAGGCCGAGACCGCGGCCGAGATCGGCCAGACCTGGCGCGAGGCCGGCTACCTGCTCGATCCCCATAGCGCGATCGGCGTCGCGGCCGCCCGGCGCGGGCTGAAGCTCGACCCGGCGACGCCGGTGGTCGTGCTCGGCACGGCGCATCCGGCCAAGTTCCCGGTGGCGGTCGAGGCGGCGAGCGGCGTCGTGCCGACCCTGCCCGCCCATCTCGCCGACCTGATGGAGCGTGAGGAGCGCGTCACCTTGCTGCCGAACGACCAGAGCCAGATCGAGAGCTTCATTCGCCAGAATGCCCGCACTGTCCGGGGGGCCGCGGCATGATCGCCAAGGGCCCCGCCGAGGCAGCGGAAGTGGCCGCCCAGGCCTCGCGGCCCGTCGGCGAACATGATCCCGATGTCGGCCTGACCACGTTGCCATCGGGCCTGCGCATCGTCTCGCAGCGCATGGACCATGCGGTGACCGTCTCGCTCGGCATCTGGATCGGCGCCGGCGCCCGCGACGAGCTTCCCCACGAGCACGGCCTGGCGCATCTGCTCGAACACATGGCGTTCAAGGGCACGGCGCGGCGCAGCGCCCGCGAGATCGCCGAGGAGATCGAGAGCGTCGGCGGCGACCTCAACGCCGCGACATCAGTCGAATACACCTGCTACACCGCCCGCGTGCTCGGCCAGGACCTGCCGCTGGCGGTCGACATCCTCTCCGACATCCTCACTGCGCCGGCGCTCACCGAAGAGGAGCTCGCCCGGGAGAAGGGCGTGATCCTGCAGGAGATCGGCGCGGTGCAGGATACGCCGGACGACCTGGTCTATGACCGCTTCCTGCAGGCAGCCTTCCCCGACCAGCCGCTCGGCCGGCCGATCCTGGGCACGGCCAAGACGGTGAAGAGCTTCACGCCGGCCGCGATCCAGGCCTATCTGGCGCGCAACTACCATGCCGGCAACATGGTGCTGGCTGCCTCCGGCGCCGTCGATCACGACGAGCTCGTCGCGCTGGCGACGGAGCGGCTGGCCGCGCTTCCGGCCGGCCCGAAGGCTCCGCCCGACCGCGAGGGCGGGCATTATCGCGGCGGCGAGGCGCGGATCGAGGGCGACGAGGAGCAGGTCCACCTCGTGCTCGGCTTCCCCGGCCTGCCCTTCCGCGACGGCGCGCATTACCCGCTGCAGATATTCTCCTCTGTGCTCGGCGGCGGGCTGTCGTCGCGGTTGTTCCAGGAGGTGCGCGAGCAGCGCGGCCTGGCCTATTCGATCGACGCATTCCACTGGCCCTTCTCCGATTGCGGCGTCTTCGGCATCAGCGCCGGCACCGCGCCGGAGGATGTCGGCGAGTTGGTCGAGGTCGCGCTCGCCTGCCTGCGCCAGGCGGCGGAGGACGTCACCGAGGCCGAGGTGGCGCGCGCCCGCGCCCAGATGAAGGTCGGCCTTCTCGCCTCGCTCGAAAGCCCGGGCGGCAAGCTGGAGCAGATGGCACGCCAGGTGCTTGTCTTCGGCCGCGCCATCCCGCGCGAGGAGCTGGCGCAGAGGCTCGATGCCGTGACGCTCGATGATGTCCGCGCCGCCGGGCGCTCGCTGCTCGGCCAGGAACCGACCATCGCCGCAGTCGGGCCGCTTGGCGGCCTGCCGCCGGCCGAATGGCTGCGGCAAACGGTGCGGCTGGAGGCCTGACCGGCATGGCGCTGTTCCGCTTTTCGACCGATCCGCCGACGCGACCGCTGGTCCGCACGCCCAACCTGGTGCTGCGCGCGCCGCAGGCGACCGACTATGCCGCCTGGGCCGTGCTGCGCATGGAGAGCCGCGACTTCCTGACGCCGTGGGAGCCGGTCTGGAACGAGGACGACCTGACCCGCACCTCGTTCCGGCTCAGGGTCAAGCGCGCCGCCCGCGAGATCGCCACCGACGAGGCCTACTCGCTGTTCATCGTCGATGGGCAATCAGACGCCCTGCTCGGCGGGCTGACGCTCGGCTTGGTGCGGCGCGGCGTCGCGCAGGCCTGCACGCTCGGCTACTGGATGGGCCAGCGCCATGCCGGCAAGGGCCATATGACCGAAGCCGTGCGCGGCGCGCTGCGCTTCGCCTTCTCCGACCTCGCGCTGCACCGGGTCGAGGCCGCCTGCCTGCCGAATAACGAGCCGTCGCGGCGCCTGCTGGAGCGCGTCGGCTTCCGGCGCGAGGGCGAGGCGCGGGCCTATCTGCGCATCAACGGCCAATGGGCCGACCATCTGCTCTACGGCATCCTTTCGACCGACAGGATCTCCGGCGGCAGCGATGCCGGCGCACGATGATCCATAGCGGCCCGCTCCTGCCTTGCCCTCGCCATGAGCGGTCGATACGACTGATGGTTCATAGCTGTATTATAGCGTTCCATCCTATCTCCGAGCCGCGCTTGTCCCTCTTCGACCGTCTCCTCCGGGCTGGCCTCGCCGTCATTTGCCTCGCTCTCCTGCTCCCGCTGACATTCGCCGCCCCGGCGAATGCGGTGGAGGCCGTGCGCGTGCCCGTCGATGCGCCGGTCATCGACTTGACCCATGTGGTCGAGCGCAACAAATCCGATGGCGACGTCATCCAGATTTCGACCGCGCCGGGGCCGGACGGCATCGTCAGGCGCATCGCGGTCAGGGCGCGCGAATCAGGTGCGCGGCCGGACTGGATCGTCTTCGCGCTGACCAATGATTCCGACGAGCAGATCGACCGGCTGCTGGTCGCGCCGTTCCACCGGCTGATCGGCTCGGGCGTGATCTGGCCCGACCTCGGCGACACCCGCATCGAGGCGATCACCGCCAGCCAGGGCCTCCGGCCCGAGCGCGAGGAATCGCCCGACGCCGACGTGTTCATGATCACGCTCGACCCCGGCACGACCGTGACCTTCGTGGCCGAGCTGAAATCGCCCAACCTGCCGCAGCTGTATTTGTTCGAGCAGGAGGCCTATCGCCAGAAGACCAACGGGCTGACGCTCTACAAGGGCATCATCATCGGCATTGCCGGCCTGCTGGCGCTGTTCCTGACCATCATCTTCGTGGTCAAGGGCGCGGTGATCTTCCCGGCCGCCGCCGCGCTGGCCTGGGCCGTGCTCGCCTATGCCGGGCTCGATTTCGGCTTCTTCCAGCGCATCTTCCCGCTGACGCCGGCGATCGAGCGCATCTACCGCGCCGGCGCCGAGGTGGTGCTGGCGGCGACGCTGCTCGTCTTCCTCTTCGCCTATCTCAACCTGTCGCGCTGGCATGTGCGCTACAGCCACGTCACCATCGTGTGGATCCTCGGGCTGATCGGCCTCGTCGGGCTCGCGGTCTTCGATGCGCCGATGGCGTCAGGCATCGCGCGCATCTCGATCGCGGCCGTCGCGGCCGTCGGCTTCGTGCTGATCCTGCATCTGGCGACGCATGGCTACGAGCGCGCGGTGATGCTGATCCCGACCTGGTTCCTGCTGGCGATCTGGGTGACAGCGGCCGGCTTCACCGTCACCGGCCAGTTCTCGCGCGACCTCGTGGCACCGGCACTGGTCGGCGGGCTCGTGCTGATCGTGCTGCTGATCGGCTTCACCGTGATCCAGCACGCCTTTGCCGGCGGCGCGCTGGCGCAGGGTCTGGTCTCCGACACCGAGCGGCGGGCGCTGGCGCTGTCCGGCTCCGGCGACCTCGTCTTCGACTGGGACGTCTCGGCCGACAAGATCTTCGTCTCGCCGCAGACCGAGACCCTGCTCGGCCTGCCGCGCGGAGCGCTCGAAGGCTCCGCCTCGCGCTGGCTCGAATACATGCACGTCGCCGACCGGGATCGCTACAGGGTGACGCTCGACGCCGTGCTGGAGCAGCGCCGCGGCAAGCTCCAGCTCGATTTCCGGTTGCGCGCCTCGAGCGGCGCCTATCACTGGTTCAACCTCAAGGCCCGGCCGGTGATCGGCTCCAACGGCGAGGTCATCCGCGTCATCGGCACGCTCTCGGACGTCACCGAGCAGCGCACCGCGCAAGAGCGGCTGCTGCACGACGCCGTGCACGACAACCTGACCGGCCTGCCCAACCGCAAGCTGTTCCAGGACCGTCTCGGCGCAGTCTTCGGCTTCGTGCGCGCCGATGACGGCATCCGCCCGACCGTGATCGTGATCGACATCGACCGCTTCAAGCAGGTCAACGAATCGGTCGGCTTCTCCGCCGGCGACTCGATCCTGCTGACGCTGGCGCGGCGGCTCGGCCGGCTGCTGCGCGCGCAGGACACGCTCGCCCGCATCGGCGGCGACACCTTCGCGATGATCCTCGTTTCCGAGCGCGATCCCGAGCGCATCCTCGCCCTGGCCGAGCTGGTGCGCCGCGCCGTCTCGACGCCGGTGACCTTCGCCGAGCGCGAGATCTTCCTGACGCCCTCGATCGGCCTCGCCCTGTTCGACGCCGCGCCCGCGGCGCGCAAGGACGACGCGCTGAAGAATGCCGAGCTCGCCATGGCCCATGCCAAGCGCCAGGGCGGCAACAAGATCGAGGTCTTCGTGCCGGCGATGCGGACCGACCGCAACGACCGCCTGGCGCTCGAAAGCGATCTGCGTCGCGCCATCGAGCGCGGTGAGATCCAGGTGATGTACCAGCCGATCGTCCGGCTGGAGGACCGCACCATCGCCGGCTTCGAGGCGCTGGTGCGCTGGGACCATCCGCGCGAGGGGCGTCTCCTGCCGCAGGACTTCCTCGCCATCGCCGAGGAGACCGGGCTGATCGTCGATCTCGGCGTCTACGTGATGGACCGCACGGCGCGCGAGCTTGCGGCCTGGCAAGCGGCGCTCGAAGTCGACCCGCCGATCTTCGCCAGCGTCAACGTCTCCAGCCGCCAGTTGCTGCGCCACGACCTGCTGCACGATGTGAAAACCGTGCTGGCGCGCCGGCGCGTGCTGCCGGGCACGCTCAAGCTCGAGATCACCGAAAGCCTGGTGATGGAGAACCCGGAATATGCCGCGCAGATGCTGAGCCGCATCCGCGAGCTCGGCGCCGGCCTGTCGCTCGACGATTTCGGCACCGGCTACTCCTCGCTGTCCTACCTCCAGCGCTTCCCCTTCGACACGATCAAGGTCGACCAGAGCTTCGTCAGACAGATGGGCAACGGCAAGCCGCCGGTGATCCTGCGCTCGATCGTCCAGCTCGCGGCCGACCTGCGCATGGACGTCGTGGCCGAGGGCGCCGAGACCGAGTCGGACGCGATCGAGCTCTACCAGCTCGGCTGCCAATACGCGCAGGGCTACATCTTCGGCCAGCCGATGACGGCGGCGGAGGCGAGACGGCTGGTGGGCGCGAGCAGCTCGTCGTCGGAAGCGGCGTAAACCCTCTCCCCCGTTTTTCCCTTCTCCCCTCGGGGGAGAAGGTGGCAGCGCGAAGCGCTGACGGATGAGGGAAGTCAAAGCCTAAACAAGAAAAAGGGCCACTGGCGCGCCCCTTCCCTCATCCGTCGCCTTTGGCGACACCTTCTCCCCCGAGGGGAGAAGGGTTCAGGCGTGCCCTGCCTCGCTCGACAGAAATGCCGGATCGATGCCGATCTTGTGCAGGGCGCGGTTGTATTTCGTGTCGATGCCGGCGTCGAAGAGCAGGTCGTGATCGGCGGCGCAATGCAGCCAGCCATTCGACTGGATCTCTGATTCGAGCTGGCCCGCCGCCCAGCCGGCATAGCCCAGCGCCAGGACCGCATTCTCCGGCCCGGAGCCGATCGCGATGGCGCGCAGGATGTCGAGCGTCGCGGTCAGGCAGATGCCGTTATCGATCGGCAAGGTCGCCGATTCCAGGAAGAAATCGGCCGAGTGCAGCACGAAGCCGCGCTTGGTCTCGACCGGCCCGCCGCGCAGCACCTGCATCTTCTCAGCCTGGCTCGGCAGTCGAATCAGCCCGTCCGAGGGGATTACGTCGAGCTGGACCAAGAGATCGGGGAATTTCGTGTCCGGCGCCGGCTTGTTGACGATGATGCCCATCGCGCCATCCTCGGAATGGGCGCAGACATAGACGACGCTGCGGTTGAAGCGCGTATCGGCCATCCCCGGCATCGCGATCAGGCATTGCCCGTCGAGATAGCTGCGGCCGCTGACGCGTTGGGTCGAACCGATCCTCATCCGGCCATGCTAGTTCAGAATCGCCCCGGCTGGGAACCGGGGAAAACGTCGTAATGCGAGAGATCGCGATTGCGCCCCAATCATGCGCCATATCCGCTATCGCCGTCCCGTTTCACATAATCGTTCGCCGATTTGTGAGAGTGTGCTTCGCTCTTGGAACTCCGATTGCGTAGAATCGCCCCGTGAAACCATTCCTGCTTCTGCCCGCCCTCGCCTTGCTGGCGCTGAGCGCACCTGCCCTGGCGCAGGATGCGGCGGTTTCGCCATGGTCGAAGAGCACGCATTCCTCGCTGCGGCTGATCGCGGGCGCGACCGCGCCCTCCGGCAAGCAGCGCGTCGGCATCGAGATCGCGATGGCGCCGGGCTACAAGACCTATTGGCGCAGCCCCGGCGATGCCGGCGTGCCGCCGGTCTTCGACTGGAGCGGCTCGGAGAATGTCGGCGGGCTCGACGTGCGCTGGCCGACGCCCGAGCGCTTCGAGGACGGCAACGGCTACTCGGTCGGCTATGTCGGCGAAGTCGTCGTGCCGGTCTCGGTGCAGCCGGTCGATCCGCAGAAGCCGGTGACGCTGGTGCTCAAGCTCGACTACGCCGTCTGCGAGAAGATCTGCATCCCGGCCAAGGGCGAGGCCAGGCTCTGGCTCGAGCCCGGCGTCACCTCCGTGACCTCGCCGCTGCTGGAAAGTTTCGAGGCGCGGGTGCCGGCGCAGGTCAAGCTCGGCCCGCGCAAGGAGAAGCTCTCCATCCTCGACGTGAAGCCGGAGGAGCAGGGGCTGGATGCGGGCGTCCGCGTCACGCTGCAGGTGCCGCCCGAAGGCATAGTCGACGATATCTTCGTCGAGGGTCCCGGCATGTGGTCCTTCGGCAAGCCGGCCATCATCCCGCAGCCGGACGGCACGCTCTCCGCCTTCGTCAAGATCAACGACCGGCCGAAGGGCGCGTCTGGCCCGATTCCCTTCATCGTGACCGTGCGCGGCAAGCCTGCGGCGATCGAGACGCGGCTTGAACTCGACATCCCCGTCGCCAAGCCGTAATCGGAGAGCGGGCGGCTTGAAGCCGCAAGGGCATGATGCCGAAAGCTGGCTACCGGCTTCCGGACGACATCATGCCTGGACTCACGGACTCCACGGAGAACAGGCCATGACGATCAAGGTGGGTGACAAGCTTCCGCACGCGACCTTCCGGGTGATGACGCCCGACGGCCCCGCGGCGAAGACGACCGAGGACCTGTTCGCGGGCAAGAAGGTCGTGCTCTTCGCCGTTCCCGGCGCCTTCACGCCGACCTGCCACAAGAACCACCTGCCCGGCTATCTGAACAACGCGGCCGAGATCAAGGGCAAGGGCGTCGACGCCATCATGGTCACCGGCGTCAACGACGTCTTCGTCATGGACGCCTGGTCGAAGGCGACCGGCGGCGCCGGCGTGATCGAGTTCCTCTCCGACGGCAACGCCGATTTCGCCAAGGAGATCGGCCTCTCGCTCGACGGCTCGGGCTTCGGCCTCGGCACACGCTCGCAGCGCTATTCGATGATCGTCGAGGATGGCAGGGTCGCCGCCCTGAACGTCGAGGACGCTCCGGGCAAGGCCGACGTCTCGGGCGCTGAGGCACTGCTGAAGCAGCTCTGAGTTTTTTAGACCAGAGTTTTGAAGCCCGCGCGGCCACGAGCCGCGCGGGCTTTTCCATTGGGGCGGTAGCCTGAAGCTATCGAACTGCGGCCAATGTCCGCATCGGGGGGAATCTGCCCTCTACCGACGTCGACCATTTGGCTGCCATGGCTCTCGATCAGAGCCGATCGGGAACAGTTCGTATATGCGGCGGCGGCTTCGCGCTGGGTTACGGGGTGTTGCCCCGCAACTGCATATGCGTGACCGCCACGCCACCTTCTGCGAGTTCGGGCAGGCGTGCGAACCAAGCTTGTACGTGCGGCGTCGCGTTGTGCGCTTTGAAATCCGCCTCGCTGGCGAAGATTTCATAGAAGATGAAATGGCCAGGCGCGGCGCGGTCCTCGTGAAGGAAGTAGACGAGATTGCGCGGCTCGTTTCGAACCTGCGCCACGAGCGGGAGCGTTGCCTCGCGCAGTTTTTCTTCCATGCCAGGCTTTGCGCGAACCTCGGCGACGACCGCATAGGCGCCGGCCGGAATTTCGCCGTAGCGAACCGCTGCCTGGGTCGCAGCGCCCCCCTGTTCCGCACGCCCGACAAGTGCGGGCGCGGCGATAGCCATCGCCGAGATTGCAATTGCGGCGCCGTATTTTGTCGATGAGTTGGTCATTCCAAGTTCCTCGCCTTTTCAGATCTTTTGACGGGCCTGGCGCGCGCGGTCGAAAAGCTGCTTGACCGGCCCGAGCGCCTGAACGAATTCGAGCTGCTCGCCCTCGGGGCCTTTGCAGTAGATCAGCCGCCATCCGTTCGACTGGCCTTCGGTGATTCCGTTGCTGTTGGCCTCGATCGGCGCGGCGAGGCGTTCCGGCTCGTTGGTGACGGTGATCACCCGGTTCGCCTTGACCTGCGCCATGCCGCGCCGCGCGGCCTCAGCTTCGAGATCGGCGATGAATCGGTTAAAATCGACATCGTCGCGGAGATGGAAGCAGATGTGCATCATGCGCGGGAAGGCCGGGCTCATATGATCGAGCGGCTCGGCGAACGCGGCACCGCTCCCCGCCGGCTCGCTGGCGTCACGGTACTGCAGAAGCTCGATCACGACATTGTCGAACTGGATGAAGCGCACGTCCAGGCGCTGCGCGCCGCTCCGAAGGTCCGGAACACCCATCGCGCGGGGATTGACGCGGCGCGTGCGGGCCTCGATCTCCTGATCCGTCAGCAGCGTGTTGTGAATGCGCTCGCCGTAGAAGTCGCCGTCGCGCAGCACCTCGGTGCCGCCAAGCACTTCCGTGTAGAAGGCATGGGCTCGGTCCATGTTCTGCACCGTGAGACCGAAGTGCTGCACGCCCTGAAGACGTGAACCCAGCGACCCGGATTCCGACGATACCGGCTGCGCGTTTGCCGGCGCAGGGATGCCGAAGGCGCCGACAAGTGCCGCAGCGCTGGCGCCCTGGTGAACCGAGCGGCGGAGAACCGCGTCCTCATGGTTCGAATGGTCGGTCATGTGAGAATTCCTCTTTGTTGGAGTCATGGGGTGTCAGCCTTCGAGGAAGCCGCGCTCTCGGAGCCGCTGATCGCTCGAAGTCATCATCATCACCGTCGATGTGATGATCTATCACATACGCCCAATTGACCGGGAGTCAAGAAAAATGTTATTGCCTATCACATGAGGAAGCCGACGACCGAAAACCCCGACAAGCGCGATGCGTATCATCATGGGGATCTGCGCCGCACGCTGCTGGAGGCGGCGCGGAACGAGATCTCCGCCAACGGCGCCCAGAGCCTCTCGCTAGCTTCGCTCGCGCGCCGGGCCGGTGTGGCGCAATCGGCGCCATATCGACACTTCGCCGACCGCGACGAGCTTCTGGCCGGAGTGGCCACGCATGAATTCGAGGCGTTTACGGAAGCGCTGCTGGCCGCGGCAGCGGCTGGTCCCGAAGCCGGAGCCGTCAAGCGGATATGCGCCGCCTATCTCTGCTTCGGCGAAGAGAACGTACAGCTCTATCGCTTGATGTTCGCCTCCGGCCTGGTCGCCGGCGCCCCTAAGGAAAGCGAGCTTTTGAAGGCGGCGTTGGCGAGCTTTCGACCGCTTCTCGACCGCGTTTCGGATACTTCTCCGAGGCGCGCCCGTGCCGCCGCCAATGCAATCTGGGCCCAGTTGCACGGTTTCGTCATGTTGAAGGCTGATGGCCTTCTCACCGAGCCATCGGAGGAATTGCTGGAGGGCCTGATGATCTAGCCGGCATCGACGCGGATGTTCGCGAATGTCAGCCGAGGGTCGCGAGCGGAGCATCCCTGCTCCCTCACCGGTGCGCCAACTCAGCTTTCCTGATCGATCCGATATCGCCTTGTCATGAGACAGCCGGCGCGGCGCGGGCTAGCTTCGCCGCGCTTTGGGGAGGCTGCCATGTCCGAGATCACCATCCGCCCGCTCGTCGCGAGCGACCGTGCCGCCTGGGCGCCGCTCTGGCAGGGCTACCTGACCTTCTACAAATCAACCCTGCCGCAGGAGATCTACGATCTCACTTTCGCACGCCTGACCGGCGGCACCGAGCCGATGGGCGGCTTCATCGCCGAGCAGGGCGGCAAGGCAGTCGGCCTCGTGCATTGGGTCGCGCATCGCACCTGCTGGAGCGCCAAGGACATCTGCTATTTGCAGGACCTCTTCGTCTCGCCGGATATCCGCGGCGGCGGCGCCGGCCGCAAGCTGATCGAGGCCGTCAGGCAGATGGCAGAGGACAAGGGCTATTTCCGCGTCTACTGGCACACGCAGGAGACGAACGCACAGGCGCGGGAGCTCTACGACAAGGTGGCGGAGTCGGGCTTCATCGTCTACCGGCAGGCGCTGCCGCCGGCGTAACCGTAGAATGCATCACCTGCGGCAGGCTGCCCCTCGACCGGTAAGGATCGGCGAGCAGGCCATCGAGTGCCCCCCAGCAGAACTCATCCCGCGTCGATGATGGTCACAGCATTCGCCGCGAGAACCCACGGCGTGAACCGGCTCGGCTCTTTCGCAACGTTCCATTTAGCCGGCATATTATGCCACCCAAGAAGGCCCGTGCGCATTGCGGCACTTTGACGACAGTCTTCGAACACCCTCTCAAGTTGCAATGACAACCACTACAATTTGGATCCAACTAAAGGCATGCCAGAAAACTAGCCATTCGAAAGAATTCGCAGCAGACCGCCTTTCCCAAGCGGGATTTTCTTGATATCGACGGCGGATCATCATCCACGATGTTGCGAGCCGCGCTGTGCGCTGGGCTCCGCAGCTCCGGGTTCCGCTATGATACCGGTTCGCTTCTCAACCCATGACCTTGCGCCGCGGGACCAGTTCGCAGCCTGGAGCAGCTGGTTCGATACCGTGTTCGACGTCGCCTCTCACGAACCCGACAAGGGGTTCCTGGCGGAGAGCACGGTCTGGACGTTCGGAGGCTTTGGTCTCAGCCACGTCAAGGCGCCGTCGTTGCGCGCCTCGCGATCGAATGCGCTGGTCCGCCGCAACCCGGTGGATCACTGGGTCATAACCCTGGGCCAGCACGTGACCACCGGATTGGGCGGCGGCGTCTCCCTCAACGTGCCGCCGCGGATTCCATTCGTCGTATCGCTCGGCCGCGAGATGGTCAGCCAAAGAGCCCATGATGAGCGATTGCAGCTCTATCTTCCCCGCGACAGCTTCGGCGATCTCGCGCCGGTCCTGGACGCGATGCAGGGCCAGGCCCTCGATAAGCCCCTCGGCAAGCTGCTCGGCGATTATATCGGCCTGCTGCAGCGCAATGCGTCCGAGCTGTCGCAGGCAGACCTGCCGCGCCTGACGAATGCGGTGCGCTCGATGGTACTCGCCTGCATCGCCCCCACGGTCGATCACAGCATCCACGCCACAAGCCTGATCGACCTCAGCCGGCGCGAAAAGGCGCGGCAGGTCATCGAACGCCACCTGCGCCAGCCGTCGCTCGGCCCGGCGACGCTGTGCCGCGAGATGGGCATGTCGAGGACCCAGCTCTACCGCCTGCTGCACGATGAAGGCGGCGTTGCGCGTTTCATCCAGCGTCGGCGCCTGCTCCAGAGCTATGCCGAGCTGTCCGACCCGTTGAACAGGCGCTCGATCACGGTCATCGCCGAAACGCTATGCTTCCAGGATGCGTCGAGCTTCAGCCGGGCCTTCCGGCAGGAATTCGGCATGACCCCGCGCGACGTGCGGGCGGCATGGTCCACCGGGCAAGCCCTGGCACTCCCCAGCGACACCGACCCGGATGCGGAGTTCACGACCCTGAGGCAGTGCCTGGGGCGGTTCTAGATCGCCGTGCGTCCTATTGGACGCAAAGTGCCGATCTAGACCTTATTATCGCATCGGATTCTTCCGAAAACCGGAATCCACTTTTCGGTCCGATGCTCTAGCCGCGACGCATGACTGCGCCGCTCGGGCAGGCGCCCATCACCGCATCGGCTTGAACGGCGCCATGCCCGCCCGCGCCAGCGCGTCGGCGCGCTCGTTCATCGCGTCGCCGGCGTGGCCCTTGACCCATTTCCACTCGATCTTGTGCTGCTTCAGCGCAGTGTCGAGACGCTTCCAGAGCTCTTCGTTCTTGACCGGCTTCTTGTCGGCGGTGCGCCAGCCGTTCTTCTTCCAGCCATGGATCCAGGCGGTGATGCCCTGGCGCAGGTACTGGCTGTCGGTGTGGAGCGCGACGGTGCAGGGCCGGGTCAGCGTTTCCAGAGCGGCAATCGCTCCCATCAGCTCCATGCGGTTATTGGTAGTCATCGCCTCGCCGCCCGAAAGCTCGCGCTCCTTGCCCATATAGGACAGGATCGCGCCCCAGCCGCCGGGGCCGGGGTTGCCCGAGCAGGCCCCGTCCGTCCAGATCTCGACGGGTTCGCTCATGGCAGGCCCCGGCGATTTTTGGTTGCGCGAACGGGGCAAGCCCCCAGCGCGTCGGGTCCGGGGTTGCCCGAGCAGGCCCCGTCCGTCCAGATCTCGACAGCCTCGGTCATCGTTTCAGCCCATAGTCGCGCGCATCTCCCACCCTCTGGTGGAAGGCGAGCTTGCGGTCGTATTCGAGCGGGTCATGCGGCTTGACCAGCGCGCCCGGCGGCACGTTGAGCCAATCGACCAGCCGCGTCAGCAGGAAGCGCAGGGCAGAGCCGCGGCAGAGCGCCGGCAGGGCCTCGACCTCGGCTTGGATCAGCGGGCGCACGCTCTCATAGCCCGCCAGCATGGCCTGGCCCTTGGTCAGGTTGAACGAGGCGTCGGCTTCGAAGCACCAGGAATTCAGGCAGATCGCGAGGTCGTAGGCGAAGGCGTCGGTGCAGGCGAAGTAGAAGTCGATCAGCCCCGAGAGCTTGTCGCCGATGAAGAAGACGTTGTTCGGGAAAAGGTCGGCATGGATGACGCCGCTCGGCAGGCCCTGCGGCCAGGAGCGCTCATGACGCTCGATCTCGGCCATGACGCGCTTCGCCAATCCCGGCGAGACCTTGTCGGCATCGGCCCCGGCCTGCTCGGCGAGGGGGCGCCAGCCCGGCACCGAGAGCGCGTTGACGCGCTCCATGCCGAAGCCCTCGCCGGCCTGATGCAGCAGCGCCAGCGAGCGGCCAACCTCGGCGCAATGCACCGCGCTCGGGCGCTTGACCGAGAGGCCGTCGAGGAAAGTCACGATCGCCGCCGGGCGGCCCGCCAGCCGGCTCAGCGCCTCGCCGCGGCTGTCTCGCACCGGCACTGGGCAGTTCAGTCCGCGATCGGCGAGATGCTGCATCAGCGCGACGAAGAAGGGCAGGTCCTCGGCCTTCACCCGCTTCTCGTAGAGGGTGAGGATGTAGACGCCCTGCTTGGTGTGCAGCAGATAGTTGGAGTTCTCGACGCCCTCGGCGATGCCCTTGGCGGCGAGCAACTCGCCAATGCCGTAGCGCGCCACGAAGGCGGCCATCTCGTCGTCGGCGACTTCAGTATAGACGGCCAAATTCGCTCACTCGGCCGCGGTCGGCGCTGGCTGGTCGCGCAATTCGCGCGGCAGGGGGAAGAACACGCTCTCATCGGCCGTCGAGACCGTCTCGACGCGGACCTCGTAGCGCTCGGCGAAGGCGTCGATGATCTCCTCGACCAGGACCTCGGGCGCGCTGGCGCCGGCGGTGATGCCGAGGCGGCGGATGTCGCTGAAGATCGACCAGTCGATCTCGTCGGTGCGCAGCACGAGCCGCGCATGCGGGCAGCCGGCGCGCTCGGCGACCTCGCGCAGGCGCTGCGAGTTGGAGGAGTTCGGCGAGCCGACCACGAGCAGCCCGTCGACCAGCGGCGCGACGCGCTTCACCGCCTCCTGGCGGTTGGTCGTGGCGTAGCAGATGTCTTCCTTGTGCGGGGCGATCAGGGCGGGGAAGCGCGCCTGCAGCGCCTCGACGATGCCGCGGGTGTCGTCGACCGAGAGCGTGGTCTGCGTGACATAGGCGAGCGGCACGCCTTCCGGCGGCACCAGCGTCGCAACGTCGTCGAGCGTCTCGATCAGCGTGATCGCACCCGGCGGCAACTGCCCCATCGTGCCGATCACCTCGGGATGGCCGGCATGGCCGACGAGCAGGATGTGCCGGCCGCGCTTGTGGTGGACCTCGGCCTCGCGATGGACCTTGGTGACCAGCGGACAGGTCGCGTCGATGGCGAAGAGCGCGCGCTGATCGGCTTCGGCCGGCACCGATTTCGGCACGCCATGGGCGGAGAAGATCACCGGGCGGGTGGTGTCCGGCACCTCCGAAAGCTCGGCAACGAAGACGGCGCCCTTCCGCTTCAGGGATTCGACCACGTATTTGTTGTGCACGATCTCGTGGCGGACATAGACCGGCGCGCCATGCAGCGTCAGCGCCTTCTCGACCGCGTCGATGGCGCGCACGACGCCCGCGCAAAAGCCGCGCGGGGCGCATAGCAGGATGTCGAGCGGCGGCTTGGTCACGCGCTTGGCGGCTCCGGAAAAGGTCGCTGTCTTCTTTCGGTCAGATGCGGATGATGTCAAGGAAGCGCGGTGACGCTGTGGCGCAAGCATGGCCTGCGCGATTCATCTGCACCGGAAACCTCGCAGGATCGGCAGCCAGCCCTTAGATGGGGTAGGTTGTCGGTTGAGCGTTTGTTTCAGGGATAGCCTGAGCCCTCATCCTGAGGAGCGGACGAAGTCCGCGTCTCGAAGGATGCTCCAGAGAGCACTGGAACATCCTTCGAGACGCCGCTTTGCGGCTCCTCAGGATGAGGGCTGAGGGTTCAAACAGGTTCTTGACTCCGGCGCCGCTCCACACTCGCCCTCCTGACCAGAGTTCTTCATGGCCGATGTTTCCCACACGAGCTACCTGCCGGCGATCCTGACCTTCTGCGCCGGCGCCGTGATCGCTGTGCCGGTGTTCCGGCGCCTCGGGCAGTCGGCCGTGCTGGGCTATCTCGCCGCCGGCATCGTGATCGGCCCCTCGGTGCTCGCGGTGATCAAGGACCCCGACGCGATCCGCGGCACGGCCGAGATCGGCGTGGTGCTGCTGCTCTTCCTGGTCGGGCTCGAATTGCAGCCGGCGCGGCTCTACTCGATGCGCAAGGACATCCTTGGCGCAGGCCTGGCGCAGATGGTGTTGAGCGCCGGCGTCATCGGCGCGGTCGCGTGGTGGTTCGGCCTCTCGCTCGGCGGCGCCGTCGCGGTCGGGCTGGCGCTGGCGCTGTCGGCGACCTCGATCGCGCTGCAATTGCTGGAGGAGCGCGGCGACGGCGGCGAGACCTATGGCCGGCGCACATTCTCGATCCTGCTGTTCCAGGACATCTCGATCGCGCCCGCGCTGGCTCTGCTGCCGCTGCTGGCGACGACCGAGGCGGAGGCAGGCGGCTCGATGCGCGCTCTCGCCGGGCTCGGCTTCGCGCTGCTCGCCGTCGCCATCATCGTGCTCGCCGGCCGCTATGTGCTGAACCCGTTCTTCCGCATCCTGGCCAAGGCCGGCGCGAAGGAGGTGATGACGGCGGCAGCCCTGCTGATCGTGCTCGGCGCGGCACTGCTGATGGAGCATGTCGGGTTGTCCATGGCGATGGGCGCCTTCCTGGCCGGCGTGCTCTTGGCCGATTCGCATTTCCGGCATGAGCTCGAGGCCGATATCGAGCCGTTCCGCGGCGTGCTGCTCGGCCTGTTCTTCATGGCGGTCGGCATGTCGCTCGACCTCAAGCTGGTGGCGGACAACGCGCTGCTGCTGGCGCTGGCGGCGCCGCTGCTGGTGCTGTTCAAGATCGCGGTGGCCGCTTCGATCCTGCGCGCCTCCTGCTCGAGCACGACCGAGGCGATCCGCGCCGGCGCCCTGCTCTCGCCGGCCGGCGAATTCGCCTTCGTGCTGCTGCCGCTCGGCCTGTCGCTCGGCCTGCTCAACCCGCAGCAGGGCGCGATCGCGACGGCGCTCGCGGCGATCAGCATGCTGATCGGCCCGATCGTCGCCAAGCTGATCGACATCTGGCTGCTCAGCCGGACCCAGGCCGAGACGATGGACGAGGATTTCGACGGCGCCGGCGGCACCGTGATCGTCGTCGGCTTCGGCCGCTTCGGCCAGGTGGTGACGCAGGCGCTGCTGCTCCAGCATGTCGATGTCACCATCATCGATTCCGATGTCGAGCGCATCCGCTCGGCCGCCAAGTTCGGCTTCAAGATCTATTACGGCGACGGCACCCGGCTCGACGTGCTGCGCTCCGCCGGCGCCGACAAGGCCAAGATCATCTGCGTCTGCATCGACAAGCGCGAAGACGCCCTGCACATCGTCGAGATGGTCAAGGCCGAGTTCCCGACCGTGCGGCTGCATGTGCGCGCCTATGACCGCATCCACGCCATCGAGCTGATGAAGGCCAATGTCGACTACCAGATGCGCGAGACCTTCGAATCGGCGCTCGGCTTCGGCCGCGTGACGCTGGAGGGGCTCGGCCTGACCTATGACGAGGCCAGCCTGGTGATCGACCATGTCCGCGACCGCGACGCCCAGCGCATGGAGATCCAGTTCACCGAGGGCCTCGCCGCCAGCCTGACCAAGGTGCCGCGCGTCACGCCGGAGCCGCTGATCAAGCCCAAGGCGAAGTCGAAGGCGCTGACGCAGGAGACGCGCGAGGTCATCGAGGATGGCGGGGCCGAGGTCGCGGTCGGCGGCGTCGGCGAGCCGGAGCGATGAGCGGCGCGCCCGGGCCGAGCCAGGCGGTCTTCGTCACCGGCTCGACCTTCCGCCATGTCGCGGTGATGACCGCGACGGCTTCCGTCGGCCTGATGGCGATCTTCGTCGTCGACCTGCTGTCGCTGCTCTACGTCTCCTGGCTCGGCCGGCCCGAGGCGACCGCCGGCGTCGGCTATGCGACCATCGTCCTCTACCTGATGGTCTCGATCAATGTCGGGCTGATGATCGCGGTCGCGGCGCTGACCTCGCGCGCGCTCGGCGCCGGCGACCGCGAGGGCGCCAGGCGGATCGCGGGCTCAACCATGACGCTGATGGCGCTGGTGGCGCTCCTGCTCTCGGTGCTGGCGCTGCCCTGCTTGCCCTGGCTGCTCACCCGCCTAGGCGCGCACGGCGAATCCTACGCCGTCGCCCAATCCTTCCTCTGGATCGTGCTGCCCTCCAACGTGCTGATGGCGATCGGCATGGGCTTCTCCGGCACGCTGCGCGCCGTCGGCGACGCACGGCGTGCCATGTTCGTGACGCTGGGCGGCGGGCTGGCGACCGCGGCGCTCGATCCGCTCTTCATCTTCGGCCTCGGGCTCGGCCCCAATGGCGCCGCCTGGGCCACGGTGATTTCGCGCGTGATCTTCGCCGCGATCGGCTTCCATGGCGCGATCAAGGTCCATCGCATCGCCGCGAGGCCGACGCGCGCCGCGATCACCAGTGATGCGCCGCTCATGCTGGCCATTGCCGGCCCGGCGATCCTGACCAACCTTTCGGCGCCGATCGCCAACGCCGTCTTCGCCAGCGTGATGGCGCGCTTCGGCGACGCCGCCATCGCCGCGATGGCAATCACCGACCGGCTCGTCCCGGTCGCCTTCGGCGTGCTGTTTGCGCTGTCGGGCGCGGTCGGGCCGATCCTCGGGCAGAACTGGGGCGCGGGCCGGTACGACCGGATGCGACGGGCGCTGAGCGATTCCGTGATCTTCGTCATCGGCTGCGTCGGCATCGCCTGGCTCGGCCTCGTGCTGCTGAGCGGCCAGATCGTCGCGCTGTTCGGCGCGACCGGGCTCACCGCCGAGATCGTGGTCTTCTTCTGCCTGATCTCCGGGCCGATGTGGTTCTTCGTCGGCCTGCTCTTCGTCGCCAACGCCGCCTTCAACAATCTCGGCATGCCGGTGTTCTCGACCGTGTTCAGCTGGGGCCGCGCCACGCTCGGGACGATGCCTCTCTCATGGCTGGGCGCCAATTATGCCGGGCCGAAGGGCGCGCTTGCCGGCGCGGCGCTCGACGCCGTCGTGTTCGGCATCGCCGCGCTGGTCATGGCCTATCGCGGCATCAACCGGCTGGAGCGCGGCGCCGCGGCGCAGCCGGCGCCGGCGCAGGCCTCCACCGCCTCGGCCTGATCTTCCGCAACGCGCCCGCCGCGAACCGAGCGTCAGCTTGCCTGGACGGCCGGCCCTGCTATCGTCCCGCCGGCAGGACGACACCTGCGCTCAATCAATGAGACAGAGCCGGATCGAGGCGCGCCATGATGAACCTGTTCGAGATGATGCAGTCGGCCCAGAACGGCCAGGCCATGCAGAACCTGGCCCGGCAATACGGGCTCAGCCAGCAGCAGACCCAGAGCGCGATGGACGCGCTGCTGCCGGCCTTCTCGATGGGGCTGCAGCGCCAGACGCAGGACCCCTACGCCTTCGGCAACCTCGCGCAGATGATGACGGCCTCGCCCTTCGGCAAGCTCTACGACGCCGATGGCGACGGCATTCCCGACAATGCCCAGACCATGGGCAACAACGTCCTCAGCCAGCTCTTCGGCTCGAAGGAAGTCAGCAACGCCGTGGTGGCGCAGGCGGCCGCGACCAGCGGCGTCGGCCAGGCCATCCTCAAGCAGATGCTGCCCGTCATCGCCGCGATGGTGATGGGCGGCCTGTTCAAATCGGCCGGCAATAGCGGGCTCGGCGGCATCCTCGGCCAGTTCGCCGAGATGATGCAGGGCAAGATGCCGGGCCAGCAGCCTGCGCCGCAGCCGCAGGCGCAGCCCTCAGGCAATCCGATGGGCGACATGCTCGGCCAGGTCCTGGGCGGCCTGTTCGGCGGTCAGGCGGCCGGTGCGGGCCAGCAGCAGGGCAGTGGCCAGCAGCCGCAGGGCGGGCCGTTCGGCGGCCAGATGCCGGGCGGCATGGGCGCAGGCGCCAACCCGATGGGCGACGTGCTCGGGCAGATCCTCGGCGGCATGTTCGGCGGCGCGCAGGGCGGGCAGGCCTCGGCGCCTGACCAGGAGGACGAGCCGCCGCGCGGCCGGCCGCAAAGCCGGGCTCCGCAGCCGGCGCCCCAGGAGGACGACACCGACGCTCCGGCTCCGCCCCCCTCCTCCGGCGCGAACACGCCCGGCTCGATCGGCCTCGACGCGCTCAACCAGATGTTCGAGCACGGCAGGCAGGTGCAGGACGGCCATCAGGACGCGCTGAAATCGATCCTCGACGCCATGCTCGGCGGGAAGCGCTGAAGCTACGTCAAGGTCCGTTTCGTTCGGCAGAAAACGCCGCGTCATCCCGGACAAGCGGCGAAGCCGCGCCGCTCCGGGATCCATCGTAGGGCTCGGAGTTTTACGATGGATCCCGGCGCTACGCTGCGCTCCGGCCGGGATGACGGCGAGGTTGTTCCAGGCGCCGATCAGGCGCGGCGGCGCTCCTGCCATTCGGTCTCGGCCATCGTCGCCGCGACCTGACGCAGTTCGGCGGCGTCGTCGCGGGTGCGGAAGCTCGCCACGAGTTCGTTGAGGCGCTCGATCTGATCGGCAAGGGCATTGGCCGAAGCCGCGCTCTCCTCGGAGAGGGCGGCGTTCTGCTGGGTCATCTCGTCCATATGGGCGACGGTCTGGCTCATCTCGTCGATGCCGTTGGCCTGCTCGGCCGAGGCCGAGGAGATGTCTGAGACGGTGGCCGAGACCTTCTTCGAGGCCTCGACGATCTTGCCGAGCGCCTCGCCGGCCGAACGGACGAGCCCGACGCCCTGGGCGACCTCCGCTCCGGATTCGCTGATCAGCGCGGTGATGTCCTTGGCGGCATCGCTCGAACGCTGCGCCAGCGCGCGCACCTCGGAGGCCACAACGGCGAAGCCCTTGCCGGCGTCGCCGGCGCGGGCTGCTTCCACGGCGGCGTTGAGGGCCAGCAGGTTGGTCTGGAAGGCGATCTCGTCGATCACCGAGGTGATGTCGGAGATCTTGCGCGAGGCGGTCTCGATCCGCGACATCGCCTCGACGGCGTTGTGGACGATCGCGCCGCCCTTCTGCGCCACCTCCATCGCCTCGTCGGCCAGCGCGACGGCCTGCTTGGAGGCGGTGGCGGAGGCCTTCACCGACGCCGCGAGTTCTTCGGTCGTAGCTGCGCTCTCCTCGAGCGAGGAGGCCTGCTCCTCGGTGCGCTTCGAGAGGTCGGCGGCGCCCATGGTGATCTCGCGGGCGGCGTTGGCGACGTCGACCGAGGTCGCCTGGATCGTCGTCACCGTCTCGGAGAGATGGACCACCGCCGCATTGAAGTCGTCGCAGAGCTTCTGATAGGCGGCTGCGACCTCCTCGTCGATGCGATAGGTCAGGTCGCCCCTGGAGAGCAGGTCGAGCCCGTCGGCCAGCAACCCCATGACATGGGCCTGCTCGGCGGCGAGCCGCTCCTGCTCCTGCGCGCCGGCGGCGCGCTCGCGCTCGATGGCATGGCGCTGCGCCTCGGAGGCCTCGCGTCCTTCGGCGGTCTCGGCCTCCAGGCGCCGCACGGCGAGGCCATTCTCCTTGAAGACCTGGACGGCCCGCGCCATCGCGCCGATCTCGTCCTTGCGGCCCTGCCCGGCGATCTCGACGGCGTAGTCGCCCGAGGCGAGATCGCCCATCCGCGCCTGCAGCGCCTCGAGCGGCCGGGTGATCGAGACGCGCGTCAGCAGCAGCGCGCCGGCAAAGCCGAACAGGGCGGCGAAGCCGGACAATGCCAGGCTGACGATGTTGAGCTGGTAGGCCTCGGCATCGAGCTGCTGCGAGGTCACCTCCGTATCGGCCTTGATCGCGTCGTTGAGCTTGACCGCCGTCGTAACGATATCGGCGACGGAGCGGTCGAGCTGGGACATGATCGAGAGGGCGGCGAGGTCCTCGTCCTTGGCGGCCTGGGACAGGATGTCGTCGACCTGCGACTTCACGCCGGTCAGCCCGCGCGCCAGCGTGTCGAACTCGGCGGCGCGCTGCGGGAAGCTGATCTTGGCCTCGACCAGCAGGCCCTGGGCGCGGTCATAGGCCTTGCGCACGTCGTCGATCGCCGTGCCGTTCTGCTTCATGTATTCGGGATAGGCGATCGACTTGTAGAGGTCGCGCACGATATCGGCCATGGCGCGGGTCGCCTTGCCGGAATCGAGGATCGCCATCGCGCTTTGCGAGACCAGGTCGGAATAGGTCTTCTCGATGCGCGCATGCTCGCGCCCGGCATAGGCGGCCATGGCAAGGCCCATCAGGCCGACGACGATCAGCGGAATGGCGATCTTGGTCCGGAGCCGCAGATCCTGAAAGCGCAGCGATACCCGCATGTCGATATGTCCTGGCGAGGGATCGCGCGAAGCGCGAGTGTGCTCAGGATTTGCGGAAATGCTGAATTTTCAGTTACGGCATAACCATGCGTTAGCCAAGAAAATCGGAAATATCACGCTCAATCGCCGCTTTTTCCTGCGCCGGCTTCGCTACGGCAGCAAAACGCAGGGTTTCCGCCTTGCTTCGGTTCGGCACTCCGTGCCGCCGCAAAACGAAAAACGGGCGGAAGCACGAAGCTCCCGCCCGCGAGGAACGTGCAACCCCAAGGGGTCAGGCGTTGCACGCAACCGTTGTCTCACGGGCGGCCACGACCGGCCTGGAACGCTTCACCATAGCCTGTCGAAGACCTTCCTCTCGCCGGGCCGAGGCAGCGCCGTTCTGGGCGCTGGAGCGCGCGGCCAGGATGGCGGAGGGGTCGTTGAGCCAGGAGGTGGAGAGCGCGCCGGCGATGTCGGAATGGACGAGGCCGATATCCTTGAGGCCGCGCTCGTCGAGTTCGGCGAGGCGCAGGATCTCGCGGCGATGCATGATCGCACGCGTCAGGTTTTTCACGCCGACGAAGCCACGGGCGGCGACACGCGTCGCGCCGATGGCAACGAACGAGAGCGGCTTCTGGGCGAAAGTCAGAGTCAGCATGACGACCTCCTTCAGGGGTCTGGTGGCGAAAGGGCTATCGTCCGGTCCGGCGGGAACGCGCCAATGACACGAACCGGCGACTGTCCTGACCATAGCTTTGCGCTGGCCATCAGCCAAACGAATGCTTATGATGCTTCACAACACGGATATTGATGATCCATTCGGAGGTGTCCCATGGCGCATGTGCTCGATGCCGACCAGCTCAAGACCTTCGTCGCAATCGCCGATACCGGCTCCTTCACCCGCGCCGCGGAGATCGTCTTCAAGACGCAATCGGCGGTGTCGATGCAGATGAAGCGGCTGGAGGAGCGGGTCGGACGGCCCCTCTTCGGCCGCGACGGGCGCCACGCCAAGCTGACCGAGGATGGCGAGCGCCTGCTCGACTACGCAAGGCGCATCGTCAGGCTGAACCTCGAATGCGTCGCGAGCTTCACCGATGCCGACCTGAAGGGCCGCATCCGCCTCGGCGTGCCCGACGACTATGCCGACCGCTACCTGCCCGAGATCCTGGCGCGCTTCTCGCACTCGAACCCGCGCGCGGAGGTCACGGTGGTCTGCGAGCCGACGCCGATGCTGGCCGAGCGCATCGCCACCGGCGATATCGACCTTGCGATCATCACCCATGTCGAGAACCGCGGCCAGGGCGAGATCATCCGCATCGAGCCGCTGCTCTGGGTGACCTCGGCACGTCATGGCGTGCATGAGGAGGACCCGCTGCCGCTGGCGCTGGGCCGGCCGACCTGCAACTGGCGCCAAGCCGCGGTCGAGGCGCTGGAGAAGAAGGGCCGGCGCTTCCGCGTGCTCTATGCGAGCTGGAACTCGACGGCGGTCGGTGCGGCCGTGGTCGCGGGGCTGGCGGTCTCCGTGCTGCCGGAAAGCGCTGTGAGGCCGGGCATGCGCATCCTCGGCCCGGCGGAAGGCTACGCGACGCTGCCATCCTGCAAGATCGGCCTGCTGCGCACGCGCTTCGACCCCTCGGTGCTCTCGAACGCGCTCGCCGAGCACATCATCCAGAGCCTGGACAATCTGGCGAGCTTCAAGACCGCGGCGGAGTGAGGCGGATCAGGGCGACGCGGGCGCGATCGCCGTGCTCAGCGTCGTGAAGAAGCCGGCCAGGCTCTGCCCGATCTGAGTCGAAGCCGCGACGACCGCAAACGAGATGACCCCTGCGATCAAGCCATACTCGACTGCGGTCGCGCCGCTTTCGCTCGCACCGAAATCCTGAATAAGGGCCCTGATCCGAGTCATGCGTCCTTACCTAGCGTAAGAATCCGGCCAAACCGTTAATGCGGCGGCAGAAAAGCTTTGCAAGTTCCTGTTGTTGAGGATTTGCAGCGGCTTCAGCCCGCTCTGGCCATACGAAACCTCTCCGCGTCATCCCGGACAAGCCGCGTTTGCGGCGCAGCTCCGGGATCCATCGTAAGGCTCCGACGCTCTACGATAGATCCCGGAGCTCCGCTTCGCTTCGTCCAGGATGACGGCGTTTAATATTGGCAGATCGCAGTGTGTTTTAGACCGCGAACTCGGTGAAGACCGGCTCGATGCGGCCGTTCCAGTTCGTCCGGAAGCGGTCGGCGAGGTCGAGCGCCAGCGGCTGGCCGCGCTCGGCGATCTCCATGACGGGGTCGAGATAGAGCGTCTCGTCGCGACCGGCGGCATCGCGCCGGGTCCGGCGGGCGAGCCCGGCCCGCGACAGCGCCAGCACCTCGCGCGCGACCTCGGCCAGCGGCCGGCCGGCGATGCTGGCCTGCAGGCCGAGCTTCGGCACGCAGTCGCGCAGGCCCTGGCGCTCCGAGGCGTTCCAGCCCTTGACCAGGTCCCAGGCGGCATCGAGCGCCGTCTGGTCATAGAGCAGCCCGACCCAGAAGGCCGGCAGCGCGTTGAGCATGCCCTCCGGCCCCGCATCGGCGCCGCGCATCTCGAGGAAGCGCTTGAGCCTGACCTCGGGGAACATGGTCGAGAGGTGGTTGGCCCAGTCCGACATCGTGGCCTCCTCGCCCGGCAGCTGCTTCAGCTTGCCGGCGAGCAGGTCGCGGAAGGAGGCGCCGGCGACGTCGTGATAGATCGGGCCGCGCTTGACGAAATACATGGGAACGTCAAGGGCCCAGTCGGCATAGGCCTCGTAGGACATGCCCTCGTCGAAGGCGAAGGCGAGCATGCCGGAGCGGGCCTTGTCGGTGTCGCGCCAGATCTCCGAGCGCATCGACTGGAAGCCGTTGAGCTGGCCCTCGGTGAAGGGCGAGGCGGCGAAGAGCGCGGTCGCGACCGGCTGCAGGGCGAGCGAGACCCGGAGCTTCCTGACCATGTCGGCTTCGCTGCCGAAATCGAGGTTCACCTGCACGGTGCAGGTGCGGAACATCATGTCGAGGCCGCGCGTGCCGACCTTCGGCATGTAGTTGGCCATGATCTTGTAGCGGCCCTTCGGCATCACGGGCGTCTGCGCCCGCGTCCAGAGCGGCGAATGGCCGAGCGAGACGAAGCCGATGCCGTGCTGCCCGGCGATTGCGTTCACGTCGGCGAGGTGCTGGCCAAGTTCGGCCGCGGTCTCGTGCAGGTTTTCGACGGGGGCGCCGGAGAGTTCGAACTGCCCGCCGGGTTCGAGCGAGATCGCGCCGCCGCCATCGGGGCCGCCGAGGCCGATGATGTGGCCGTCATCCATGATCGGCTCCCAGCCGAGCCTGGCCTGCATGCCTTCGAGGATATGGCGGATGCCACCCGCGCCGGCCCTGCCCTCGTAGGGCACCGGGGCGCGGTCGCTGAGGTAGAACGGGAACTTCTCGTGCTCGGTGCCGAGACGGAAGGCGGAGCGCGGCTTCTCGCCCTCAGCGATCCAGCCGATCAGTTCGGCCTTGGAGGCGATCGGGGTGGAATCGGACACGTCACGAGCCATAGGCGCTCCGGCAGAACGATAGGGCAGCCGTTTCCCCGCCGCCACCGAATGGCGCGGCCGGGACAGGCTCGGGAACGCCACTCATAGGCGACCGCCCGGCGGAGGACAACGATCTCCGCTACGCGTTCCGAGAAGGGTAGAACTTGCACAAACGCACGAGCGCCGGAGAAAGACTGCAAGCCGTGCTTGCAGTCATGCCACTGCGTCACGCCGCTCCAAGCAGGCGCGGCTCGCGCTCGCGCGACCAGGTGACGCCGTCGGCGCGGGTTTCCGTGGCCAGCCAGTCGACCACCGCGGCAAGGCCCGCGGCCTGGCCGCCGCGCCCCCGCGCCTCCTCGAACACTCCGAGCTGCATGTCGGCGCTGGTGCCCATCGCGACGATCTCGCGGCACGCCGCGAGATCGTCCGAGCAGCCGAGCGTGGCGGCATCGCCGGAGAGCTGGTCGATCAGCTCGTCCAGCAGATCGGGAACGGTCCGCATGCTGCGGCTCTCGGGCGAGATCAGCCCGCCATGGATGCCATAGCGCTGAGCGCGCCACATGTTCTCGGACGCAATGGCGCGCGCCGCCGCCGGGAGCTCGGCGTTGACGTGCGGGTTGCACAGCAAATGGTGCACCAGGCAGCGATAGAGCGCCGCGATGGCGAGCGTGTCGCTGAGCCGCGTGCAGCTGTCGGCGACGCGCAGTTCCAGCGTCGGGTGCTTGTCGGAGGGGCGCACCGCCCACCAGATATAGCTCGCGTCCTTGATCGCGCCGGCGCTGACCAGCGTCTCGACATAGGCGCGGTAGCCGGCCGGGCTGTCGAACAGCTCCGGCAGGCCGGTGCGGGGCAGCTCGGCATAGGCGGAAAGCCTGTACCCCATCAGGCCGGTGCGCTGGCCCTGCCAGAAGGGCGATGAGGTCGAAAGCGCCAGGATCAGCGGCAGATAGGGCATGATGCGGCCCATCAGGCGGATCCGCTCGTCCTCGTCGGGAACCTCGACATGGATGTGCATGCCGCAGAGCTGGTTGCGCCGGCCGAGCATCTGGAGGTCGCGCATCAGCTGGTCGTAGCGGGCGATGTCGGTGGCGCGCTGGCGCGACCAGACGGCGCTCGGATGCGTGCCGCAGGCGAGCAGCAGCATGCCGTGCTCGAGGCCGAGGCTGGCGAGGCCGGTGCGGAGCGCGGCGAGCGAGCGACGCGCCTCCCCCATCGTCTCGCAGACCGGCGTCGCGACCTCGATCTGCGATTGCAGCATCTCGCGCTGGACCTCCTCGGGAAACGCCTCCTGGACCGCCGCGATGAATTTCGGGGAGACCTTGCGCACGCTGCCGCGGCTCGCGGCGTCGGACAGGAAGTACTCTTCTTCGATGCCGAAGCGGCAGGCATGGCTCATGGCGTCCTCACAGGCGGTCGATTCGGGCTGTGCCGGGGAGGCGCGCAGACGCACGGGAGCCGGCCAGCGCCAGGCCAGCCGAAAGTCGGGTATGTGGCGTCCCCCTGCTCAGCGCCTCAACGCGGCACGGGGCAGCGCGTTCCCGCTGCTGCTCAGCTTTTCGGCAGCGGCCAATCGCCCAGCGTCGCCTGAACCAGCGCCAGCGCCGCGACGGCGGCCGTGTCCGCCCGCAGGATGCGCGGGCCGAGCGAGATGCGCAGCGTGTTCGGCCGGGCCAGCACGCGCTTGCGCTCCGCCTCGTCGAAGCCGCCCTCGGGGCCGATCAGCAGCGCGAGCGGGCCGGGCTTGGCCGCGGCAAGCGCGGCGACGGGGCTGCTCTGCTCCATGTCCTCGTCGCAGAAGACCAGTAGCCGCTCCGGCTCCAGCGCCGAGAGCGCGACCTCCAGCGAAAGCTCGGGCCTGATCTCCGGCAGGGAGAGGATGCCGCATTGCTCGGCCGCCTCGACGGCATTGGCCTGGAGCCGGTCGAGGTTGAGCCGCGAGACCTGGGTGTGGCGGGTCAGGACCGGCTGGAGCACGCCGGCCCCCATCTCGACCGCCTTCTGCGCCATGTAGTCGAGCCTGGCGTGCTTCAGCGGCGCGAACAGGTAGTGCAGGTCGGGCCGCGGCGTCTGCTCCCGGGCCAGCCGCACCAGCTTCAGGCTCGCCTGCTTGCGGCCGCTGGGGACGAGCGCCGCGACCCATTCGCCGTCGCGGCCATTGAAGACCAGGACGGCATCGCCATCCTTCAGCCTGAGCACGTTGAGCAGATAATTGGCCTGCTCGCGTTCGAGCGGGACAGCGACGTCCTGGATCAGGGCTGCATCGAGATGGAGCCGATATCTCGGCAGATCAGGCGTTGGCATGAGCTTATCCGCGTCTTCCGGCCGTTCCGGTTTGCTGACATCACTGTGCAATGGCATGGCTTCGGCGTAAAAGTCGCCACATTCTTGGCGTAGCGGGCGCAGTTCCACGGCAAAGACTTGGACTATGGCCGCCGGGCGCTTGGCGTGACCGCGCCTGTGCTGATATGTGAAGACGCGGGCGCAGCGGAGCCCACGCGATGAAGGGGAGCAGGACAAGATGCGGCGATACGCGGCCACTGGCATGATCGCGACGCTCGGACTGGCAGCGGCGGCGTTCTTCGACGCCAGCCCGGCCAATGCCCAAGCCTCGGGCTGCGAGCAGATCCAGAAGCTTCTGCAGGAGCGGCAATCCATCGTCGCCAGCCTGAACGCCTCCCAGAAGGCGAAGCAGAAGCTGACGCCGCAGGCGGCTTGCGGCACGCTCGGGCGCCTCGTCAACAATGGCGCCGCCGCGCTGAAGTTCGCGACCGCCAACCAGGACTGGTGCCAGATTCCGGCTGCTTTCATCGACGGCATGAAGGTCGACAACGAAAAGGCCAACGGCATTCGCGCCAAGGCCTGCGGCGCGGTCAAGCAGCAGGCGGAGATGATCCGCCGGGCGCAGCAGCAGGCCCAGCGCCAGCAGCAGGGCTCCAATCCGTTCGGCGGCTCCGATTCCGTGACCGGCGGCGCGATGCGGGTGCCGCAGGGCGCGCTCTGACCTCGCCATGGCCTCCTCAGCGCCGGACCAGGTCGATGCGCCGCTTCCGGATGCGCTGAAGGGCCATTGGGTCGATACCCGCGCCCCGCGCGCGCTGCGGCCCTATCTCAAGCTCGCGCGAATCGAACGGCCGATCGGCTGGTGGCTCCTGCTGCTGCCGTGCTGGTGGGCGGCGGGGCTCGCGGCCATCGCCGCCAGCAAGCCATTTCCCGATCCGTGGCACTGCCTGCTCTTCCTGATCGGCGCCATCGTGATGCGCGCGGCGGGCTCGACCTTCAACGACATCATCGACCGCAAGCTCGACGCCCAGGTCGCGCGCACGCGCGGGCGGCCCCTGCCCTCGGGCCAGGTCACCACCAAGGCGGCCATCGTCTTCATGGTCGGGCTCTCGCTGGCAGGGCTGCTGGTGCTGCTCCAGTTCAACCGCTTCACGGTGCTGCTCGGCATCGGCTCGCTGGCGATCGTCGCGATCTACCCGTTCATGAAGCGCATCACCAACATGCCGCAATTCGTGCTCGGGCTCGCCTTCTCCTGGGGCGGGCTGGTCGGCTGGAGCGCGGCTTTCGGGCGGCTCGATGCGCCCGCCTACCTGATCTACGCGGCCGCGATCGTCTGGACGATCGGCTACGACACGATCTACGCGATGCAGGACATCGAGGACGACGTCGTCGCCGGCATCAAGTCGAGCGCGCGCTATTTCGGCGACTGGACGCGCGAGGCCGTGGCGCTGTGCTTCGCACTCGCGGTGACGCTCGCCGGGCTCGCGACCTGGAGCGCTGGGGGCGGAGTCGTGGCGTGGATCGGGCTTGGGGCTTTCGCCACCCATCTCGGCTGGCAAGTCGCGCAGATCAAGGGCGCGAGCTCGCAACTCGCCTTGCGGCTGTTCCGCTCCAACGACAAGGCCGCCCTGCTGCTGGCAGCCGGCTTCGCGCTGGATGCGCTGGTGCGCGCCGCTTTCTGACGGCCATCAGAAGCCACAGCCCTCATCCCGAGGAGCGATCGCAGATCGCGTCTCGAAGGATGATCCAGAGCGCGCTGGAGCATCCTTCGAGACGCCGCTGCGCGGCTCCTCAGGATGAGGGCTGAGATACTCTAGACCGCCGTACGTCCTATCGGACGTAGAGTGGCGATCTAGGCTTTTGTTATTGCATCGGATCTTTCCGAAAACCGGATTCCACTTTTCGGTCCGATGCTCTAGCGATCGGTCAGGCGCTCACCCCCGACCATGATCGGCCGGTCGCTGATGCGGCCGGTCTTGCGCCGCGCCAGGAAGCGCGGACGGCGCCCGCGCAGGAAGCCGTAGCGCCGGCGGATTCGAATGGGGCCGAGCGCCAGCCGGCCGATCTGCGGATAGGGCTCCGTGACGGTGCCGTCGGCGGCCTCGAGCAGGAGCGGCAGGCCGCTGGTGCGGCCGCAATCGCGCCAGAGCGCAACGGCGTCGTCCTGATCGACGCTGGCGATCGCGACCGAGCGGCCGTCTCCGGCGCTCAGCGTCAGCTCGAACCGCTCACCCTCGCCCGTCGGGTCGGCGAGGCGCAGCGCGATGCCGCGCCAGCCCGGGTTGCCGCGCAGGATGCGGACCGAGCCGATGCGCTCGATGCGCGGGGGCTCGGACTGCACAGGCTGCGCCTGGTTACGGGGAGCGGTGGTCGGTTCTGTCGGGCAGCCGGAGAACGGCGGCAAAAAGCCACCCTCTCCGGCAGCCGGCGTGACGCTGGCCATCGGTTTACGCCTCTCTTGTCCCTGCTGCACGGAGCCCTCTGTGTGGTCCGGGGTTCTCGTGTTTGCTGACGTGAAGATGCGTCTCAGGCCTCTCCGAGCGCTTAAGAGCTTCGGTTAAAGGAAGGTGTTCCGGCGCTTTTAGGGGGCTTCATGGCCTCATTCCTGCATGATGCTTGACGGAATCTTTCGCTGCATTGGCGCTTTTTCGCCTTGAAACCATAATCGTTCGGCTCGATACGGAGGCATCATGACCGCGCCACCGCTGCCCATCGCCCCGGATCTGCTGCCTGCGATCCGCGAAAGCTGCATCGAGGCCGGCGAGCTGGCACTCGCCCTGTTCCGTCCCGGCGCCAAGACGGCAGCCAAGATCTGGTCGAAGACCGGCGGCTCGCCGGTGACCGAGGCCGATATCGGCGTCGACACCTTCCTGCGCATCCGGCTCTCGGTGCTGCTGCCCGAGGCCGCCTGGCTCTCGGAGGAGACGGTGGACGATGCGCTGCGCCTCTCGCGCCGCTTCGTCTGGGTCGTCGATCCGATCGACGGCACGCGCGCCTTCATGTCGGGCTCGCCGGACTGGGCTGTGTGCGTCGCGCTGCTCGACGAGGGCAGGCCGATCGCCGGCGTCGTCCACGCGCCCGCGTGCGCGGCGACCTATACGGCGCTGAGCGGCGGCGGCGCCCTGCTCAACGGCGCGGAGATCAAGGCGACGACCCGCAGCACGATCGGCGGCGCCCATATCGCCGGGCCAAAGCCGATGCTCGACGCGCTGGCGCGGCTGGAAACATTCGAGCAGGCCGAGAAGATTCCCTCGCTCGCGCTCCGGCTGACCCGCATCGCCGACGGCACGATCGACGCCGGGCTGGTCTCGGCCGATGCGCGCGACTGGGACATCGCCGCAGCCGACCTCATACTGCACGAGGCCGGGGGCCGGCTCAGCACGGGGGACGGCCAGGACGTGGTCTATAATCGCGAGACGCCGGTCCACGGCATGCTGGTCGCCAGCGGCGCGGCGCTTTCCACGCCGCTGCTCTCGGCCCTGCAGCACATGCGCGACAGCCAGCCGCAGCGCATCTGAGCGGATGGCGCGAGCCAGCCAACTCAAAATGCCGTAACGGCACTCGCGCCACGCGCGCGAATGCCTTATCTGGTGCCGCCCAGTACCCTTTCACCCATGCAACCTGCACCCAAGCAATCTGCACCGAAGCAACCTGCCCTCTCTGGAGAGATCGATGGACGCCGAACAGAAACAGCTTCTCCACCTCGTCTTCGGCGGCGAGCTGAGCTCGCTCGACGGCCTCACCTTCAAGGATCTCGCCAAGCTCGACATGGTCGGCGTGTTCCCGAACTATGCCAGCGCCCATGCCGCCTGGAAGGCCAAGGCGCAGGCCACCGTCGACCAGGCGCAGACGCGCTACTTCATCGTGCATCTGCACCGCCTGCTCGACCCCGAGACGGCCAAGTCCTGAACCGCAGACATTGCCGCCGAAGATGATGCCATCCGCGAACCGGGTCCCATCTTTCGGCATTGTGTTCTAGCGGTCCGGAACAGGAGTTCATGGGCTTTTCCATCCTCAAGACGCGCGTGGCGCAGGAAGCGCTCGGCCGCCTGCTGGCCGGCTACCTCCGCTTCGTGCAGCGCACCAACCGGATCGTGGTCGAGCCGGCCGACATCTATGACAGGGTGCGCCCCGGGCTGCCGCTGATCATCGCGATGTGGCACGGCCAGCACATCATGATCCCGTTCTCACGGCCGGACTGGATGCCGGCCTGCTCGCTGGTCTCGCGCCACGGCGATGGCGGCTTCAACGCGGTGGCCCTGCGCGAGCTCGGCATCGGCGCGATCCGCGGCTCCGGCGCACTCGGCCGGAAGGTGAGGGAGAAGGGCGGCGCCAGCGCCTTCCTCGCCATGATGAAGCGGCTCGCCACCGGCGACACGATGGTGCTGACCGCCGACATCCCCAAGCGCGCCCGCATCGCCGGCGTCGGCATCATCCAGCTCGCCCGCGCCTCCGGCCGGCCGATCCATCCGGTCGCGGTCGTGACCAGCCGGCGCATCGACTTCAACTCCTGGGACCGCGCCTCGATCGGCCTGCCCTTCGGCCGCGGCGCGATCGTGGTCGGCGATCCCATCCTCGTCGCGCGCGATGCCGACGAGGCGACCGTCGAGGCCGCCAGGCTCGCGCTCGAAGCCGGGCTCGATGCGGTCCATGCCCGCGCCTATGAGCTGGTCGGCGGGCGCGATCCCGGGGCCGGGCTCAGGCAGCAGCACCTGCCCAAGCCCGCAGAGGCGGATGCGGCCGCATGATCGGCAAGGGCCCCGTCCTGCAGAGCTACCGCGTGCTCAGCGCGCTGCTGGAGCCGGCCGCGGCCGGTCTGCTGGTCTGGCGCCGGCGGCGCGGCAAGGAGGACCCGACGCGCCTCGCCGAGCGGCGCGGCTATCCCGGCGTGATCCGGCCTGAGCAGACGCTTGTCTGGCTGCACGGCGCCAGCGTCGGCGAGACCGTGACGCTGCTGCCGCTGATCGAGCGCCTGCAGCGGCGCGGACTTGCGGTTCTGGTCACCTCAGGCACCGTGACCTCGGCCAAGCTGATGGCGGCGCGGCTGCCGGCCGGCGTGATCCATCAATACCTGCCGCTCGACGTGCCCCGCTACATGCGCCGCTTCCTCGACTATTGGCGGCCGGCGCTCGGGCTGATCTGCGAATCCGAGATCTGGCCCAACCTCGTGATCGAGGCGCGCAAGCGCGAGATCCCGCTGGTCATGGTCAATGCGCGCATGTCGGAGCGCTCGTTCAAGCGCTGGTACAAGCTGCCGAAGACCTCGCGCTACCTGCTCTCCAGCTTCGAATCCTGCCTGGCGCAGTCGCAGGGCGATGGCGAGCGGCTGGCGCAGCTCGGCGCGCCGCGCGTCAGCATCGCCGGCAACCTGAAATTCGACGTCGCCGCCCCGCCGGCCGATGCCGACATGCTCGCCATCCTCGATGGCCTGACCACGGGGCGGCCGATCTGGGTCGCGGCCAGCACGCATCCGGGCGAGGAGGAGCAGGTGCTCTCCGCCCATCTCGGCCTCAAGCCGCATCTGCCGAACCTCTTGACCATCATCGCGCCGCGCCATCCGCAGCGCGGCGCCGAGATCGAGGAGCTGGCGCAGGCCAACGGCGTCACCGTCGCGCGCCGCGCCACCGGCGCGCTGCCGGAGCGGGATGTCGAGTTCTACATCGCCGATACGATGAACGAGCTCGGCCTGCTCTACCGCCTGTCGCAAGTGGCCTTCCTCGGCGGCTCGCTGGTGCCGATGATCGGCGGCCATAACCCGATCGAGCCGGCCAAGCTCGGCTCCGCACTGGTGCACGGGCCCTACGTCCATAACAACGCCGAGATCTTCGCCGCCTTCGACAAGGGCGGCGGTGCGCGCGAGGTGCCGGACGCGCAGGCGCTGGCGGAGGCAGTGCACCGCTGGCTCAGCGACCCCGCCGCGGCCCGGCAGGCGGCGCGCTCGGCCGGGCAGACCGCCCACCAACTCGGCGGCGCGCTGAACCGCACCTTGCAGGCGATCGAGCCGCTGCTGATGCGGGTCGCGCTCGGCCAGCAGCGCGAGACGGAAAGCTGATGCGCGCGCCCGGCTTCTGGTGGCAGCGCCGCCCGAGCCTGCTCGCCCGGCTGCTTCAGCCACTCGGGATGCTCTACGGCGCCGTTGCGCTCGGCCGGATGCGCGGCGAAGGCGCTGACGCCGGCATCCCGGTGATCTGCGTCGGCAACTTCATCGCCGGCGGGGCCGGCAAGACGCCGACGGCGATGGCGCTGGCCAGGCTCGCCCTGGCGCGCGGCGAGACGCCCTTCGTGTTGATGCGCGGCTATGGCGGGCGGCTTGCCGGGCCGGTCGAGGTCGATCCGCGCCATCATGATGCCGCCGGCGTCGGCGACGAGGCCATGCTGATGGCGGCCACCGTGCGCACGATCGTCGCGCGCGATCGGCCGGCCGGCGCGGCCTTCGCCAAGGGACTCGGTGCCAGCCTGATCATCATGGATGACGGCCTGCAGAACCCCTCGCTCGCCAAGCGGCTCCGGCTCGCAGTGGTCGATGGCGCCGCCGGCATCGGAAACGGGCTCTGCCTGCCGGCCGGGCCGCTGCGCGCGCCGCTCGACGGCCAGCTCGGCCAGACCGACGCCGTGATCGTGATTGGTAAGGGCGAAGCGGGCGACGCCGTCGCCAAGATGGCCCAGGCCGCCGGCAAGCCGGTCCTGCTGGCGCGCCTGAAGCCCGCAGCCGCGATAGCTGCCCAGCTAAAGGGCCGGGCCGTGCTGGCGCTATCGGGGATAGGCAGGCCGGAGAAATTCGCCGCCACCTTGCGCGAGGCCGGCGCGACGATCGCCGCCGAGCGCGCCTATGGCGACCACCATGCCTATGCGGCCGACGATGTCGCGGAAATCCTCGCCGAGGCGATCAAGCGCAACTGCCTGGTCGCCACTACCGAGAAGGACATGGTGAAGCTCGAGCCGCTCTGGCCGGCGGCCGAGCGGCGGCGGCTGATCGTGGTGCCTGTTACACTTGATTTCGAGGCGCCGGAGCGGATCGCAGCCCTGCTCGATAGCGCTAGGCGTGGCCGCTCTGAGGCCGTTTGAGAATTCGCTGGCGTGAGCCGATTGGCGTGGTCGTCGAAAACCGGAGCGGAGCGTACGCTTGTACGTGAGCACCGGAAGCGCAGACGGCCACGTCAAGCGGCCACGCCAGTAGAATTATCAACCGGGCTCAGGCGCGGCCGGCGCGGCGGAGCCTGAGCTGCACGGCCTCGGGCGAGGCATAGGCCTCCTGCCACTCCACCGACCAGTAGCGCAGGTCTTCGAGCCGGATCATCGCGCCGGTGACGGCGCAGCGGACGAAGGCGCCGGGCCGCACGACGCGAAACTCGCCATGGCCATAGTCGACGGCGGCTTCAGGACCCGGCAGGGGCGGACGTTCGCTGATGTTCATTCTGGCAACAGAAGACCGCTATTCGTGCTTTTTATCAATCCGTTTCTCACCAAGCGTCAGCGCGTGATAGTGTCGGAAAACCGGTACCCACTTTTGGGCATCATGCTCTGGCGGAAGGGATTATCCGGGTCGTCCCTGCTGTGATAGCGTTCTTGCTAATGATGTCCAGTCTCCTTCGCCTCCTGGCGGCCTTTGCCAGCCTCGCGCTGCTCCTGTCATCGGCCGCCTCGGCCGGCGGCTACGAGCGCGTGCGCATCCCGATCGACGAGGGCCAGCTCGATGGCGTGCTCTATCGTCCGGCCGGGCCGGGACCGTTTCCGGCAATCGTCGCGCTGCATGGCTGCGGCGGGCTCTGGCGCGACAACGGCACGTTGTCGGTGCGCCATTCCGACTGGGGCGCGCGGCTGGCCGAGGCCGGCTATGTCGTCCTGATGCCGGACAGCTACGGCTCGCGCAAACTCGGCTCGCAATGCGGCGTCAAGGAACTGACGGTGCGGGCCGGGCGCGAGCGCGTCGCCGATGCGATGGCGGCCAAGCGCTGGCTGCAAATGCGCGCCGACGTGCGCAAGGATGCCGTCTCGCTGCTCGGCTGGTCGGGCGGCGGCTCGACCATCCTGACCGCGATCCGCACCGACCGGCGCCCGGCCGACATGCTGCCCGATTTCACGCGCGCCATCGCCTTCTATCCGGGCTGCCGGACGCAATCGGAATCGGACAGCTTTCGGGCCCGGCTGCCGGTGCTGATCCTGATGGGCGATGCCGACGACTGGACGCCGCCCGCCCCGTGCGACTTCCTGGCCCGTTCGGCGCGCCTGCGCGGGGAGAGCGTCGAACTCGTACTCTATCCCGGCGCCCTGCATGATTTCGACCATCCGCGCCTCGACGTGAAGGAGCGCACCGACATCGCCTATTCCGCGAGCGGAACCGGCAAGGTCATGGTCGGGACCAACCCGGCCGCACGCGACGACGCGATCCAGCGGGTCAAGAGCTTCCTGCTCAAGACGCGGTAGTCGAGTTTCAGAACAGGTCGCCCTGCCCCGCTGGCCGCGCATCGCGACGCGCTGGCCGCGCGAGCGCCGGACGACCCCCGGTTTCGGAGCCCCCCGCGACCGTGACAGCGAAGGCGCCGTCGCTGACCTTGACCGTGAGCCCCGCGCCCGGCAGCGCCTGCCCGGCGCTGCGGATCAGGGCCCCGGCCTCGTCGCGCACCAACGCATAGCCGCGCGCCAGCACCGCCTCCGGCCCGAGCGAGCGGGCGAGCGTCCAGGATGCGTTCAGACGATCGCGGCGGCGGGTCACCCCCAGAGCAAAGGCGCGCAGCGCGCGTTCCGAAAGATCGCCGACGCGCTCCTTCGCGCGCGACAGGCGCAGCCGCTCGGCCCTGAGCAGGGCGTCGCGCCCGGCGCGCAGGCGGTTTGAGAGCCCGTCGAGGCGCGCCGTATAGCCGGCAAGACGGGCCGAGGGCGAGTGCCGGTTGAGTTTTTGGGTGAGGACCGCAAGCTGCTGCTCGTGCACGCGCGCGTTTCGCAGCAAGGCGGGCGCCAGCTTTGCCGCCGCGAGGTCGAGCCGCTGGCGCGGCCCCGAGAGCACCGCCTCCGGCCCCGGCAGGGCCCGGGCGAGCGCGCGCAGGTCGCTGCGGCGGCGGTCGGAGAGGCGGCGCATCGCACCGCCCTGCCGGCGCGACAGGTCGGCCACCTGCATCATCAGGTCGGCCCGCACCGGCACGACCTTCTCGGCCGCGCCCGTCGGCGTCGGCGCGCGCAGGTCGGCGGCGTGGTCGATCAGGGTGACGTCGGTCTCGTGGCCGACGGCGGAGACGAGCGGGATCAGCGAGGCGGCGGCAGCGCGCACCACGACCTCCTCGTTGAAGCTCATCAGGTCTTCGAGCGAGCCGCCGCCACGCGCGACGATGATGACGTCGGGACGCGGGATGCGCCCGCCTTCGGCCAAAGCGTTGAAGCCGGCGATGGCGTTGGCGACCTCGGCCGCGCTGGTCTCGCCCTGGACGCGCACCGGCCAGACCAGGACATGGCGCGGGAAGCGGTCCTCGAGCCGGTGCAGGATGTCGCGGATGACCGCCCCGGTCGACGAGGTGATGACGCCGATGACGCGCGGCAGATAGGGGATGAGCTGCTTCCTGCCCTCGTCGAACAGGCCTTCGGCTGCGAGCTTCTTCCGCCGCTCGTCGAGCAACGCCATCAGCGCGCCGACGCCGGCGGGCTCGAGCGAATCGATGACGATCTGGTAGCTCGACTTGCCGGCGAAGGTGGTGATCTTGCCGGTGGCGATGACCTCCAGGCCCTCCTGCGGCCGGGTCTTCAGCCGGCCGAAGACGCCCTTCCAGATCACCGCGTCGATCTTGGCGTTCTGGTCCTTCAGCGAGAAATAGACGTGGCCGGAGGCGACGGGGCCGCGATAGCCCGAGATCTCGCCGCGCACGCGCACGAAGCCGAACGCGTCCTCCAGCGTACGCTTGAGGGCGCCGGAGAGGTCGGAGACCGACCATTCTGGGGCGTTCGAGGGCTGGGCGTCAGGCGATTCGATATCCATCGCGTGAGCTTACCCTCCACAGCAGCAGAGCTGAAGCGTTGCCCCGCCGCGCGGCTAAGTCTATTGCGCCTGTGAGTCCTTGAGCCCTCATCCTGAGGAGCCGCGAAGCGGCGACTCGAAGGATGCTCCAGAGCGCGCTGGAGCATCCTTCGAGACGCGAGCTAAAGCTCGCTCCTCAGGATGAGGGCTCTACTAGGCAGCCGGACTCGGAGCGGAGCGGAGACGGCGCGATGAAGATTCTTCTGATCGGTTCGGGCGGACGCGAGCACGCGCTCGCCTGGGCGATATCGGGCTCGCCGCTCTGCGACCAGTTGTGGATCGCGCCCGGCAATCCCGGCACCGCGCAATGCGGCGAGAATGTCGTGCTCGACATCGCCGACCATGCGGCGATGATCTCATTCTGCAAGCTGCGGGGCATCGACCTCGTCGTGGTCGGCCCGGAAGGGCCGCTGGTCGAGGGTATCGCCGACGATCTCACTGCGGCCGGCTTCAAGACCTTCGGCCCGTCGAAGGCCGCCGCCCAGCTCGAAGGCTCGAAGGGCTTCACCAAGGAGCTCTGCGCCGAATTCAACATCCCGACCGCGGGCTTCGGCCGCTTCAGCGATGCCGCCGCCGCCAAGGCCTATGTTGCCAGCCAGGGCGCGCCGATCGTGATCAAGGCCGACGGGCTCGCCGCAGGCAAGGGCGTCGTGATGGCGGAGACGCTCGACGAGGCCAACGACGCCATCGACATGATGTTCTCGGGCGGGCTCGGCACGGCCGGCGCGGAAATCGTGATCGAGGAATGGATGATCGGCGAGGAGGCGAGTTTCTTCGCGCTCTGCGACGGCAAGCACGCGCTGCCGCTGGCCTCGGCCCAGGACCATAAGCGCGTCGGCGATGGCGATACCGGTCCGAACACGGGCGGCATGGGCGCCTATTCGCCGGCCCCGGTGATGACCAAGGCTCTGGAAGACCGCGTCATGGCCGAAATTATCGCGCCGACGCTGGCAGGGATGGCGAAACGTGGCATGCCCTTCCAGGGAATCCTCTATGCCGGGCTGATGATCACGGCTGAGGGGCCAAAGCTGATCGAATACAATGTCCGCTTCGGCGATCCCGAATGCGAGGTGCTGATGCCGCGGCTGAAGAGCGACATCGTGCCGGCCTTCCTCGCCGCCTGCGATGGCGTGCTCGACGCCTTCGACCTGCGCTGGTCGGACGAGGCGGCGCTCACTGTGGTGCTCGCGGCGCGGGGCTATCCCGGCACGCCGGAGAAGGGCAGCACGATCCGCGGGATCGACAAGGCCGAGGCGCTGGACGACGTGCTGGTCTTCCATGCCGGCACGAAGCAGGGCGCAGCCGACCTCGTCGCCAACGGCGGCCGGGTGCTGAACGTGGTCGGCCTCGGCAAAAGCGTCAGCGAGGCGCAGAAGCGGGCCTATGAGGGCGTCGACCGGATCGACTGGCCGGAAGGTTTTTGCCGCCGCGACATCGGCTGGCAGGCGGTGAAGCGGGAGCAAGGCTGACAGGACGGCAGGTGAGGTGTATATATCCAATCTATTCGGATATATACACTTGGAGGCCATCGTGACGGTGCTGATCAAGGATGCCGACACCGATCGGGTTATTCGTGAATTGGCCGCGCGGACCGGTGAGACGATCACGCATGCCGTGAAGATCGCAGCCGAGGAGCGACTGGCACGGCTGCCGGCTCCGCCCAAGGGCCGGATCGACATGGAGAAGGTCGAGGAGATCTTGGCCAGAATCCATTCCTATCCGAGGATCAACGAGCATCTGACCGATGACGAGATCATCGGCTACGATGAGAACGGCGTGCCGTCGTGAAGGACTCGCCGGTTGTCGTCGACAGCTCGGCGATCATCGCCATCCTTCGAAATGAACCGGAAAAGGCCGATCTCATCGCGGTTCTAAGCCAAAACAGCTCCAACTTCTGCTCGATGGTTACATTCGTCGAGAGCTTCATGGTCTCGACTAACCGAAACCAGGATACGCCGGTCGACCTGCATCTCGGGTTGCTTGCCGAACTCGGCATCAAGACCATCGGGCTTGATCAGGATCAGGCCCTGCTTGCCGCTCAGGCCTTCCTCCGCTTCGGCAAGGGCCGCCACCCCGCGAAGCTCAACCTCGGCGATTGCTTCTCCTACGCCCTCGCCAAGTCCCTGAACGCCCCTCTCCTCTTCAAGGGCGACGATTTCAGCCAAACTGATATCGTGCCGGCGATCGCAGCAGGAGCGGCAGGGCCATGAGCAATCTCGACTCCCTCTTCCCCGGCTTCACGGCGCATTGGGTCGATGGCCCCGTCGGCAAGATCTTCGCCCGCTCCGGTGGCGAGGGGCCGCCGCTGGTGCTGATCCACGGCTTTCCGCAGACCCATGCGCAATGGCACAGGATCGCGCCGGAACTCGCCAAGACGCATCGCGTCGTCTGCCTCGACCTGCGCGGCTATGGCTGGTCTTCCGCGCCGCATGGCGATGGCGGCAAGGCGCTCTATTCCAAGCGCGGCATGGGTGAGGATGTCGTGGCGGTGATGGAGGCGCTCGGCCATGCCCGCTTCGCGGTGGTCGGGCATGATCGCGGCGCCCGCGTCGCCTATCGGCTGGCGCTCGACCATCCCGGCCGCGTCGAGCGGCTCGCCCTGCTCGACATCGTGCCGACGCTCTCGATGTGGGAGGGCATGAATGCGGCGCGCGCCATGCAGGTCTACCACTGGACCTTCCTGGCCCAACCCGAGCCGGTGCCGGAGAACCTGGTCAAGGCCGATCCGGTCGGCTGGCTCGACCATACCATCGCGAGCTGGACGCGGGCGAAGAAGCTCGACGCCTTCCATCCGCTGGCGCTCAAGGCCTATGAGGAATCCTTCAGCGACCCGGCGCGCATCCACGCCGCCTGCGAGGATTACCGCGCCGGGGCGACGACCGACCTGACCCATGACGAGATCGACCGCGTCGCCGGCAAGACGATCCTATGCCCGGTGCTGGCGCTCTGGGGCGATGGCGGCATCCCGGCCAAGGGCGAGAGTCCGCTTGAGGTTTGGCGCGAGACTTTTGCGCCGCAGGCCGAGGGACACTCCGTCACCAGCGGACATTTCCTGGCCGAGGAGAACCCGGAGGCGACGCTCGCCGCGCTCAGGCCCTTCCTGACGCGGGCGGCGGCCTGAGGGGCGCACCGCGCCGTGCCTGCTTCCGGCAACCTCCCGATGCACTCTTCCGGCCCGGAGCTCGCTCTCGTGCTCGGCGCCGGTGGCGCGCGCGGCCTCAGCCATATCCTGGTGCTGGAGGCGCTCGACGAGCTCGGCATCCGGCCGGCGCAGATCACCGGCTGCTCGATCGGCGCGATCATCGGCGCGGCCTATGCCGCCGGCCTTTCCGGCCGTGAATTGCGCGAGCATATCGAGGCGATCTTCCGCGATCGGCCCCGCGCCGTCGCAAGGCTGCTCGATGCCCGCATCGGCAAGCTCGCCGATCTCGTGCGCGGGCTCGGCAATCCCGTCCTGATCGATGGCGAGCGCCTGCTCGACCTGTTCTGGCCCGATTCTGTGCCTGATCGCTTCGAGGAGCTGGCGATCCCGTTCACGGCTGTGGCGACCGACTACCATCAGCATGGCGAGGTCAGGCTATCGAGCGGCCCGTTGACGCCGGCCGTCGCGGCCTCGCTGGCGATCCCCGGGCTCGTCAGGCCGGTGACGGTCGAGGGCCGGGTGCTGATCGATGGCGGCGCGATCAACCCCCTGCCCTATGACCGGCTCCTAGTACCGGGCCGGATCGTTATGGCCGTGGATGCGAGCGCGCCGGCCAATGAGAGTGAGACCCGCGTGCCGAGCCCGCTGGAGGCGATGGTCGGCGGCTCGCAGATCCTGATGCGCTCGGTGGTCCAGCGCATGATCGAGCGCCAGCCACCCGACATCCTGATCCGCACCGGGGCGGAGGGTTTTGGCGGGCTCGACTTCTTCAAGGCGAAGGCGATCCTCGCCGCCGCCGAGCCTGTGAAGGACGAGGTCAAGCGAAGCTTGGCGCGGGCGCTCGAACGGCGGGAGTAGCGGGTTCCGGCTCGTCGCAGCGGAAGCCCGGCAGACGGCTCTCCAGCGCCTCGCGGCCCTGATCGGTCAGGGTCACGGCGCGGCTGTCCTTCTTGCGCAGCACCCAGCCCACCTCGAAGCAGCGGCAGGCCAAGGCCGCCGCAAGGCTGCCAGCGAGATGCGGCCGGCGCTCGCTCCAGTCGAGGCAGGGTCGCAAGGCGGCGCGCCGGCTTTTCGAGGAGGCCTGCGCTGGATCGATGCCGAGCGCCATGAAGACCTCGACACCCGGGCGCGTCAGCCCGTAGCCGCCATCGGCGACGCTGAGATGGCCGCCCGCGACCAGCGCATCGTGGATGCCGATGCCGAGCCGGCCGGCGAAATGGTCGTAGCAGGTCCGCGCCTGGCTCAGCTCCTCGCCGACGCGCGAAGGCAGCTTGCGGCTCGTCGGCTGCGAACCGACCAGCACCATCAGCCCTTCGAGCGCAGTCGCGACCTCGGCACCAGCGAGGCGATAATAGCGGTGGCGGCCCTGCACGGCGACAGCGAGCAGCCCGCCCTGCAGCAGCCGGGCGAGATGGCCGCTCGCTGTCTGCGGCGCGACACCGGCGAGATAGGCGAGTTCCTTGGCCGTCAGCGCCCGCCCGTCCATCAGGGCGTGCAGCATGTTGGCGCGGGCAGGGTCGCCCATCAGATGGGCGATCTCGGCGAGATAGGGGCCTGGGCTGGTCATGGGCGCGGTCTCCCGTTCCAGAGCATTGGACCGAAAAGTGGAATCCGATTTTCGGAAAAATCCGATGCAATAATAAAAGCCTAGATCGCCACTTTGCGTCCGGAAGGACGCTCGGCGATCTAGCCGGCATGATGGCGCAGCCGGCGGCGCGGGCAAGCGGCAACGCTACGGCCGGGACCGTAGCGTCCCCTGGCGACAGCGGGCGGCAGGATTGCCACAAGCAGCGCACGCAATCGACGAGGCAGGCCATGGACCAGACGACGCTCATCCTCTTCATCGCCGCCACCTTCCTGCTCGCCGGCTTCGTCAAGGGCGTCATCGGGCTGGGCCTGCCGACCATCGCGGTCGGCATTCTCGGCGTGGTGATGGCGCCGGCGCAGGCGGCGGCGCTGCTGGTCGTGCCCAACCTCGTCACCAATGGCTGGCAGATCGCGACCGGGCCCGGCCTGCGCGCCATCGCCGTCCGGCTCTGGCCGCTGCTCGCCGGCATCTGCATCGGCACCTGGGCCGGCGCCGGCCTGCTGCAGCAGGCCAAGGGCGGCTCGGCCACGTTCTGGCTCGGCGTCGCGCTGGTGCTCTATGCGGCGGTCGGCCTCAAGGCGGCGAAGCTGCGCGTGCCTGCGAATGCCGAGCGCTGGCTCGGGCCGGTCATCGGCATCACCACCGGCATCGCCACGGCCGCGACCGGCGTCTTCGTGCTGCCGGCCGTGCCCTATCTGCAGGCGCTCGGGCTCGACAAGGACGAGTTGGTGCAGGCGCTCGGCCTCTCCTTCATCATCTCGACGCTGGCGCTGTCCTTTGGCCTGATCGGCGCGGGCGCGCTCGACCTCGGCGTGGCGCAGAACTCGCTGCTGGCGCTGATCCCGGCGCTGGCCGGAATGGGCGTCGGCCAGGTGATCCGCAACCGGATCTCACCCGCGACCTTCAAGCTGTGCTTCTTCGCCGGGTTGCTGGCGCTCGGCTGCTATCTGGTGGCGCGGACGGTCGCGTGAGCGCGGTGCTTGGTCAGCGACGGCTGCGCCCGGCATAGGCCAGCCTGGTCCGCGCCCGCTTATGCCCGAACCAGGAGATCTCGCGGTCGCCGACATCGACATGCACGACGCCGTTGGGATAGGAGCCGACGCCGCCCGTGCTTTCGAGCGCCTTGGCGACCGCGACCGCCTTGCGGGCGGAGGTGGCCATCGGCCGGAAATCGACGGCGTTGCCGCTATAATGCTGGGAGCGCCGGGCGTGGCGGCCGCCACAGGTCGAGGTGATCTGGATGGGGCCGATCTTGGCGACGAGTTCCCTGATCATCGCGACGGCTTCGGGCTTGAGGCAGCCCGGACCCCTCACCTGCGGCTGGAAGGAGACCTGTTCGAGAGGGACGTTCGCGAACGAGAACGCGGGACAGCAGACTGCGAGGAGCGCAGCCAACGCGAATTGACGCATGATGAACCTGAACCAGATCGGAGGAATGGAAGGCTCAAGCCACCATTCCTTGGTCTGGCCGAGCAATTCATCGGCTATCTATGAGACGCAGAAGGCGAAAACATGGCAGGCCATGTCGACCCTATACGATAGAAAACCGAAGCCATCCTTTCGGATCGGAAATATAGTTCTAAAACTAGCCTATCATCCATCATATACTTCAACCACTACGCATGCATCGTCGCAATTTACGCAGCGTGATCTCGGCACATCCGTAATCACAAGTCCTATCGCCGCTCGCGGAAGAATTGGCGCAAAAGCCCCGCCGCCTCGCTCTCGCCCAGGCCGCCATAGACCTCCGGCGCGTGGTGGCAGGTCGGGCTGGCATAGAGCCTGACGCCGTTCTCGACCGCGCCGCCCTTGGGATCGGGGGCGCCGAAATAGAGCCGGCGGATGCGGGAAAAGGAGATCGCCGCCGCGCACATGGGGCAGGGTTCGAGCGTGACATAGAGATCGCAGCCGATCAGGCGCTCGCTGCCGATCTCCTCGCAGGCGAGGCGAAGCGCCAGCATCTCGGCATGGGCGGTCGGATCCTTCAGCTCCAGCGTGCGGTTGCCGGCGCTGGCGAGCACCTTGCCGTCGCGCATCACCACCGCCCCGACCGGCACCTCGCCGCGCGCGGCTGCCTCCCGCGCCTCGTCGAGCGCGCGCGTCATTCCGTCCGGGGCGCGATCGGGCTTGGATTGCGGCATGCCGCCTCTGCTTTGGCGCTCGCGACGTGGGAACCGCTCTGCTACAAGCGCCGGCTATGCAGGAGCGATGATGAGCGACGACAACAACCAGAAAAGCCGTGGTCCGCGCAAGGGCGGCGGCGCCGGCGGCAAGGGCGGCGGCTTCCGCGGCGGCGACGGCAAGGGCCGTGGCCCGGCCGGCGGCCGTCCGGCTGGCGGCGAACGCAAGCCATTCCGCGGCCGTTCGGAGGATGATCGTCCGCGCCGCAGCTCCGCAGAAGGGACTGAGCGCCCCGCCCGCCGCTTCGACAAGCCGGCAGGCCAGCGCGACGGCGCACCGCGTCCGCCACGCGATGGCGCGCCACGCCCGCCGCGCGAAGGCGGCGAGCGGCCGTTCCGCGCCAGGGCCGAGGGCGAGCGCGCGCCGTTCCGGTCCCGTTCGGGCGAGGATCGTCCGCGTCGCGATTCAGCCGAGGGCGGCGAGCGCCCTGCCCGCCGTTTCGACAAGCCCGCCGGCCAGCGTGATGGCGCACCGCGCCCTCCCCGCGAGGGTGGCGAGCGGCCGTTCCGTGCCCGCCCCGAGGGCGAACGCAGTTCGAGCCGGCCCCCGCGTGAGGGCGGCGAGAGGCCGTTCCGCGCTCGCCCCGACGGCGAGCGCAGCTCCAGCCGGCCTCCCCGCGAGGGCGGCGCGCCCCGCGGCAAAAGCTTCGGCGACCGCGATGGCGGCAAGCGCTTCGAGCGGCCGAAATTCGACAGGCCGACTGGTCCGCGCACCGGCGAGGATCGGCCTCGCCGCCCGCGCCGCGACGAGGCCGAGGTCGCGGCGGCCCCGAGGGTGCTTCCCTCCGAGCGGGAGCCGGAGCGCATCGCCAAGGTGATGGCGCGCGCCGGCGTCGCCTCGCGCCGCGACAGCGAGGCGATGATCGAGGAAGGCCGCGTCAGCGTGAACGGCAGCGTCATCGCGAGCCCGGCGCTCGATGTCGGGCCTGATGACATCATCCTGGTCGATGGCGAGCCCTTGCCGGCGCGCGAGCGCACGCGGATGTGGCTCTATCACAAGCCGCGCGGGCTGGTGACGACCAACCATGATCCCGAAGGCCGCTCGACCGTGTTCGAGGCGCTGCCCGAGGACCTGCCGCGCGTGCTCTCGATCGGCCGGCTCGACATCAACACCGAAGGCCTGCTGCTGCTGACCAATGATGGCGGGCTGGCGCGGATGCTGGAGCTGCCGGAGACCGGCTGGCTCCGGCGCTACCGCGTGCGCGCCTTCGGCAGCATCACGCAGGACAAGCTCGATACGCTCTCCGACGGCGTCACCATCGAGGGCGTCGCCTACGGCCCGGTGATCGCCCGCTTCGAACGCGAGCAGGGCTCGAACACCTGGCTGACGGTCGACCTGCGCGAGGGCAAGAACCGCGAGGTCAAGACGGTGCTCGAGCATCTCGGGCTCGCGGTGAACCGGCTGATCCGGGTCTCGTTCGGGCCGTTCCAGCTAGGCGACCTGGAAGAGGGCGAGGTCGACGAGATCCGTTCGCGCGTGCTGCGCGACCAGCTCGGCGAAGAGCTGATGGCCAAGGCCGGCACCGATTTCGAATCGCCGCGCCGCGACGAGATGCCGGCGGCGCCGGCTCTTCGCCAACAAGGCCTGCGCGCGCCAGCGGGCGATGACAGGCCACGGCGGCGCGAAGGCAGTTCAGCCGGTCGCTTCGGCCGCGATGGCGATGTCGTGCGCACGCCCTCGCAGGACGACCGCAGCGAAAAGCCGTGGAAGCGCACCGTCTGGCGCGATGCCGAGGCCGAGCCGCAACGCGAGCGGCGCGCTCCGCCGCGCCGCGGCGCCGATCCCAAGGAAGAACGCCAGGCCCGCGAGGCCACCGGCGAGGTCCGGCGCAAGCGCGATACGCCGATCGCCGATCCCAAGGGGCGGCGCGTGCTGGTCGAGCGCGTCAGCGCGACTGCACGCGAGGAGGCTCCGGCCCGCAAGCCGCGCGTGGAGCGTCCGGGACCGGTGCAGCGCGTGCCGCGTTCGGAGCGCGGAGAGCAGCGTGCGACTGTCGAGCGCAGCGTCAGCGAGAGGCCGGCACGGCGTCCGCGCGAGGAGATCGCCGGGCGCGACCGTGGCGGCGAGCGCCCCTGGCAGGAGCGCGCGCCGCGCGGCGACCGACCGGAGCGCGCGCCGCGCGAAGCTGGTGAACGGCCTCCGCGCCGCTTCTCCGAGCGCCCGGGCGAAGTG
>NZ_QQTO01000035.1 GCF_003351345.1 Allobosea caraganae
CGTCGAGGTCGTCGTCGCCGCTGCCGCCCGCGAGCGCGTCGTTGCCCTCGCCGCCGAGCAGCGTGTCGTCATCCGCCCCGCCGTCGAGCGTGTCGTTGCCCGCCAAGCCGCTCAGAACGTCGTCGCCGCCAAGGCCAGAGATCACGTCCGCGCCGGCCGTGCCGGTGAGCAGGTCGTCGAACTCGGTCGGGCCCGCGATCTTGCGCAGCGAGATGTCGTCGAGCGCGACGCCATAGCCGTTTTTGTTCGTCTCGGTGCCTTCGAAGATGAGCTCGTTCTTGCCATCGCCGGCACCGCCTACCACGTGGAACGCATGGGCCTCCCAGGCCGCCGGGGGAATGCCTTCGAAGATGACCTCGCCGCCCCACGAGACGCGGATGCCGTCATCATTGGTCGCGGCGTCGATATCGGCGATCGAGAACTTCAGCTCATAGGTCTTGCCGGCCTCGACGCCCGCGACCGTCTGGACAAGCCTGGCGTTGTTCTTGTTGCCGTCCATGTCGAACCAAGCTTTTCCGTCCAGGGCGCTGACACCGTTCAGGGTATCGAAGTGCACCTCGGCGCGGCCGCCGGCGGCCGTGTTGGTCTGCTTCCAGCCGGGAATGATGCCGCTGTCGTTGCGATAGCCCCAGTCCGGGTTCCAGTTGCCGTTATTGGCGCCCGTCAGGTCCTCGAAGCTGCCATTGACGATCAGGTTTGGATTTTTATCGATCTTGACCATCGAGACGGCGTCGAGCGCCACGCCGGCGCCATTGGAGCTTGGGGTGGTGCTCTCGAAGGTCAGCTTGTTGGACCCGTCGCCGGTGCCACCGATCACATCGAGCGTGATCTCCTGCCATTTGCCCTTCGGAATGCCGGTATAGATGAGCTGTCCGCCCCAGTAGACTTTGACGGTGTCGTTGGCCTGGGCCGTGTCGGTGTCGGCGATGGAGAACTTGAGCTGGTAGGTCGCGCCCTGCTCGACGCCGGCGACGCTCTGGACCAACTTGGCGTTCTTGTTGGCGCCTTCCATATCGAACCAATAGGTTCCTTCTGCAGCGCTGACCCCGCCGATCGTATCCTTGTGCACCTCGGCGCGCGTATCGGCGATATTGGTCCAACCCGGAATGACGCCCCCGGGATTGGTGTTGCGGTAGCCCCAGCTGGCGGCATCGTTGGCGCCGGTCAGGTCCTCGAAACCACCGTTGACGATCAGGTTGACGGGGACGGCCTTGATGGTCAGGCTCATGGCCGCTTCGTCGACGCCGCCATGCCCGTCATTCACCAGGAAGGTGAAGCTGTCTGTGCCGGCGAAGCCTGACGCGGGCGTGTACCTGTAGGTGCCATCGGCATTGATCACGACCGAGCCATGGGCCGGGCCGTCGCCGAGGCTGTAAGCCAGCACGTCGCCGTTGGCATCCGTGGCGGCGAGCCTTCCGGTGAAGACCGTGCCCTGGTCGCCCGTGGCCGCGCCCGCCACTGCTTCCGGCGCCACATTGTCCGGCACCGGCACGCCGGCATCGGCGATCTTGACGAAGTGCACGTCGTCGAGTGCCGCGCCATACCAGTTCTGGTCCGCCTCGGTGCCCTGGAAGATCAGTTCGTTCAAACCGTTGCCGGAACCGCCGACCAGATTGAAGCTGAAGGTGTTCCAGGCGCTGTTCGGGATGCCTTCGTAGACGACCTGGCCGTTCCACAGCACGCGGACGCCGTCGTCGGCGGTCGTGCCATCGGCGTCGGCGATCGAGAAGGTCAGGCGGTAGGTCGCGCCTTCCTCGGCCCGGGCGATCTGCTGCACCAGCGTGACGTTATGGCCATCGCCATCCAGGTCGAAATATTTCGTGCCCTCCTTCGGGCCGACGCCGTTCTGGATGTCCTTGTGGATCTCGACCCGGTTGCCGGCGCGGTCGGTCCAACCGGGAAGCGCGCCGCCCGCGTTGAGCCAGCCCCAGCCATTGCCGGCGACATCCATGCCGGTGACGTCTTCGAAGCCGCCGTTGACGATGAGGTCGGTGCCGATCGCGACCGGCGGCAGCGGCGGTTCGGTCGCGAGATCGGGAGCGGTGGCGAGCACCTGCTCCAGAGCCGGCAGCGCGGCGGCGACCGCGGCGTCGGTTCCGGCCGTCGCATGGCCGGCGAGTTCGGCGCCGGTCCAGGTCACGCCATCCGAGAAGGTGATGGAGGCAGGCAGACCGGCGGCATTGCCGCCGTTGCGGATGACGAGGACGTCGTCGCCGGAGCGGATGATGAGGTTCGCGCCGTCCTGGACGATGGTGACGTCGCCCGAGGCGATGTCGTCGAAGCTGATCGTGCTGGTATTGTCGAGCGAGACCAGATCGATGCCGGCCCCCGCGCGGAACAGCACCTTGTCGCCGCTCGCCAGGATGACGTCGTTGCCGACGCCGCCGTCGAGCAGGTCGCTGCCTTCGTCGCCCTGGAGGAAGTCGGTGCCGCCGCCGCCGACCAGATGGTCGTTGCCCGCGCCGCCGAAGAGCGCGTCGTTGCCGGCATCGCCATAGACGGTGTCGTCACCGCCTTTGGCGCGAACGACGTCGTCGCCCTGCATGGCGTAGACCAGGTCGTTGCCGGCATTGGCCGAGATCACGTTGGCGGCCTCGGAGCCATAGGCGACCTTGACGCCGTCGATCTGCTCGGCCGCCGGGCGGGCGACGTTCATCGAGTCGACGTAGATGGCATCGACGCCCAGGTTGACGAGGTTCTGCACGTCGGACTGCGCGCCGTTGATGGTCCAGGTATGGACTTCGAGGCCGAGCGCATGGGCCTGGTCGACGAGAGCCTTGGTCACGATGCCGGTCGAAGGCGCGATGCCGTCGGCGTATGTCGCGATGTCGGCGAGGTTGTACGAGCCGCTGGTGAGGTAGAGCAGGGAGAAGTCGACGCCGTATTGCGGCATGATCGTGTCATGCAGGCTCCGCAGGTTCGACGACTCGAAGCTGTTGATGTAGACGCGGCTCGGGTCGGTGAAGCCCTTCTCGACCAGCATCTTGATGACCGCTTCGCTGGTCGCGTAGTTCGTGCTCTTGGTCTCGAGCGTGATGCCGATCTGGCGGCCGGTCTCGGCCGAGCGCTGGTTCACCAGGTCGATGACCTGGTCGAAGCGCACGAGGTCGGGGTTCTCCGCGAGAGCCTCCGCATAGGTCTTGCTGGCGAAGCTGTGGTCGTCATGGCTGCAGACGAGGACGCCGTCCTTGGTCAGGTAAAGGTCGGGCTCGATGAAATCCGCGCCCCAGTTGATCGCGGCTTCATAGGCGGCCATCGAGTGGTCGGGATAGGGATTGCTGCCGCGATGGGCGAGGAGTTTGACGTCAGTCATGGTGCAGGCTCTCTAGTCCAGGCGAAACCGATTGCCCGGGCGCCATCGCCCAGGCATTGAAGTGATGATGAAGGGGTAGGTTCCTCGTCCGGGCTCGATGCGTTATTGAGCCGAAGAACCTTTATTGCCTGCAACGAAATCGAGCTTGCTGCTCGCGAGCCGGCAATAACGATTCATTAACTAAGCTCTACCTGCGTCAGCGCTCTAGTCATCGCCCGTGACACTCTCGCGACGCTGAGATGAAGGTGGCGGACTTGATTGCCCGTCCGGCGCGCAGCCTGACGGACGCCGCTTCCGCGCGACCTCTCAGTCGTAGCGGAAGGTGCGGGTGAGCTGGTCCTCGATCGGCTTGGCGAGGTAGGCGAGCGCGGTGCGCATCCCGGTCTGGATGAAGGTCTCGACCGGCATGCCCGGCACGAGCGTCTTGCCTTCGAGCCGCTTCAGCTCGGCCTGGTCCAGGCTGACGCGGGCGGTGTAGTAGGACACGCCGGTCTGCTGCTCGGTGGTCAGGTCGGCCGCGACCTGGCTCAGCCTGCCGCGCAGGTTCGGCGTGGTGGCGGCGTCGAAGGCCGGGAAGCGCAGCAGCACCGTCTGGCCGATGCGCAGCCGGTCGATCATCGGCGGCTCGATCTTGGCCTCGACCACGAGCCCGTCGGTCTCCGGCACGATCAGCATGATCTGCTCGGCCGGGCCGATGACGCCGCCGATCGTATGCACGGTCTTCTGGTGGACGATGCCGTCCTGCGGCGCCCGCATCTCGGTGCGGACCAGCTGGTCCACCGCTGCGATGCGCCGCTCGGAGAGGTCGGCGATCTTGCCGTCGACGTCGCGCAATTCGGTCGCGACCTCGCGGCGCAGGTCCTGGGATATCTGCAGGATCTGCAGCTCGGTCTCGGCGATGCGGCCCTTCACGCGGGCGGTGTCGGCGACGAGGCTGCCCTCCTCGCCGACGAGGCGCGAGGCTTCGCGCTGCAGCGAGGTCAGCCGCGAGATCGCGACGAGGCTCTGGTCGTAGAGCTTCTGCACGCCCTCCAGCTCCTGCCGGATCAGCGTGGATTGCGTGCGCTTCGCCTCGATCTGCGCGGCGAGCCCGCGGATCTCCTCGCGCGACTGGGCGATGCGCTCGCGGAACTGCGAGGTCTGGCCGTCGGCGGCCTCGCGCCGCGAGCGGAACAGCGAAAGCTCGCCGTCCACCGCCTGGCTCACGTTGGGGTCCGAGGCGCGCTCGACCAGGTCCTGCGGCAAGGTGAAGGCCGGCTTGCCGTCGCGCTCGGCCTCGAGGCGGACCTTGCGCGCCTGGAAGCGGCGCAGCTCGATCTCGATCAGCGCCAGGCTCGCCTTGGCATGGGTCTCGTCGAGGCGCACCAGCACGTCGCCCGATTTGACGTGGTCGCCGTCCTTGACGCGGATCTCCGCGACGACGCCGCCCGATGGGTGCTGGATGCGGCGGACATTGCTCTCGACGACGATCTTGCCAGGCGCGATCACCGCGCCGGCCAGCGGCGCGGTCGCGGCCCAGAGTCCGACCGTGCCGAAGAGCACGGCGATGGTCGCGACGCCGAAGAGGGTGGCGCGGCGGATGTCGCGCCAGGGATCGACCGGGGGACGGGCCGTCGGGCCGCGGGCGCCGGCGGCGACGAGCGCGCCAGCATTGGGGTTACGGACGTCAGGCGCGGGCATCGGCGGTCACGATCTTGGGGGTTGCGAAGCCGACGCTGCCTGGTCCCGGCGTTGCCGCCAGGCTCTTGCGCAGGACTTCCTCCTTCGGCCCGAAGGCCTGGACCTGCCCCTCGGCGAGGATCAGCACGAGGTCGATTCCGGCGAGCGCGGAGGGGCGGTGGGCGATGACGATGACGATGCCGCCGCGCTGGCGCACGCCGGCGATGGCTCCGGTCAGGGCGGCGTCGCCCTCGGCGTCGAGATTGGCGTTGGGCTCGTCGAGCACGACCAGGAACGGGTCGCGGTAGAGCGCCCGGGCGAGCGCGATGCGCTGGCGCTGGCCGCCCGACAGGATGCCGCCGGCCTCGCCGATCGGCGTCTCGAAGCCCTTTGGCAGGCCGAGGATCATGTCGTAGGCGCCGGCCGCCTTGGCCGCGGCCAGCACGGCCTCCTCGCTCATCTCCGGATCGAAGCGGGCGATGTTCTCGGCCACCGACCCGGCGAAGAGCTGCACGTCCTGCGGCATGTAGCCGAGGATCGCGCCGCGCTGCTCGGCCGACCATTGCTCGAGCGTGGCGCCGTCGAGGCGCAGGTCGCCGCGCATCGTCGGCCAGACGCCGACGAGCGTGCGCGCCAGGGTCGACTTGCCTGAGGCCGAGGGGCCGATGACGGCGAGGCCCTGGCCGGCATTCAGCGTGAACCCGACATCCTTCAGGATCGGGCTCTGCGCGCCGGGCGCGGAGACGAAGAGGTGGCTGAGCGTCAGCCGCCGCGTCGGCCGCTCCGGTGCGACGAGCGGGGTCGGCCTGCTCTCGCCGAGCGCCGCCTTGAGCCGCGCCCAGGCCTGGCGCGCGCCGACGAAGGGCCGCCAGCTGCCGATGGCGAGCTCGATCGGCGCCAGCGCCCGGCTGCTGAGCACGGACGACGCGATCATCACGCCCGACGAGGCCTGGTCGTTCATGACGAGCCAGGCGCCGACGCCGAGCATGCCCGATTGCAGCATGAAGCGGACGGTCTTCGACAAGGTGCCGAGCGTGCTGGCGAGGTCGGAGGCGCCGAGATTGGTCGCGACGTAGCGGTCGTTGACCCGGTCGAACAGGGCCGTGATGCGCCGCTCCATGCCGAGCGCCGAGACCGCCTCGGCATTGCGCCTGGCCGCCTCCAGCAGCGCCGAGCGCTCGGCGCCGATGCGCGCCGACTCGGTGCTTGGCCGGCGCGTGAGCACTTCGGTCGCCAGAGCGATCAGGATCAGCAGCACGGCGCCGGCGACCAGCGTCCAGCCGAGATAGGGGTGCAGCAGGAAGCAGAGCCCGCCATAGAGCGGGATCCAGGGCAGGTCGAACAGCGTCGTCGGCCCGAGCCCGGAAAGGAAGCCGCGCACGCTGTCGAGGTCGCGCGAGAGCTGCGTGCCGCCGGGGCCGCCGCGCACCTGCGTCGCCAGGATGGTGCCGACGACGGGCGCGGCCAGCTTGCGGTCGAGCGCCACGCCGATCCGATTGAGGATGCGCTGGCGTAGCCAGTCGAACAGGCCGAGCAGCACATAGAGCGCCACCACGATGATCGAGAGCGCCACCAGGGTCGGCAGGCTGCGCGAGGGCAGCACCCGGTCGTAGACCTGGAGCATGTACATCGACCCGGTCAGCATCAGGATGTTGACCAGCGCGGAGAACAGCGCCACCGCGAGAAAGGCGGAGCGGCAGGAGGCCAGGGCCTCGCTCGCGGCATTTTGAGGGGTTTTAGGCAGCAAAATCGTACTCGTGAACCAGAACGCGCAAGCAACCGTGGATACGGTCTTCGAATAGAGGCGGCGGTTAGCGAGCTAGTGCGTCGGTTTAATGACGCGGTTTGATTCTCGTTGAGGATAAAGCCGCGCTCGGACGCGGCGGAGCTTCGAATATAATTGGCTAATTACCTTGAGAAATACGGGTTGTATCGGGGCGATGATCGTGTCGCTTCGGTTGAGTTATTGATTTGCCGGCGAATATAAAGCTTTAAATTTTCACTTACGTTAAGAAACAGTTAACAAACCGTCATCGTGTCGAGTCCATTTGCGCCCCAACGGCTCCTGGATCGGGAGCTGCCCGGCTGGCCGCCCCGCGGCCAGGTCGGCCGCTTTTTCGTTGCGCGCATGTCTGAAGGATTTCGACACAATGGCTCTCGCTCCTGGTTCCATCAGCCTCGTCGGCTACAGCGCTGATTCCGATGACGGCCTCGCCTTCGTCGTCCTGGAGCCCATCCTCGCCGGCTCCGTGATCACCTTCGAGACCGGGGCCGAGTTCGGCAGCGGCGCGGCGAGCTGGACCTGGACGGCGAATGCCGACATCGCGGCCGGCACCCGCGTCACCGTGAACGGCCTCGCCTCCGGCCAGGCGAGCAGCGATCTCGGCACCGTCGAGGAGGGTTCGCCCGAGGACGTCACCGGCAGCATCAAGGGCGCCCGCGTCCATGTCGGCAGCTCGACCGCCCCGACCTTCCTGGCCGAGATCAGCAACGATTTCATCGACCCCACGACCGGCGTCGCGGCCCATGCCGCCCCGGTGGCGGCGCTGCGCGCCGCATCGCCGGAGTTCTCGGTCTCCTCCGGCAGCTCGGCCAAGAGCCAGGCCAGGGTCGCGGCCTTCGCCGAGACGCCGCATGTGGCGGTGCCGGCCGATGGCGGCGCCGCCGCCGCTCCCTCGGACCCGGCCGCGCAGCCTGACGGCGAGGCGGCCGCCCCGACCTATGGCGATGGGGCCGAGACCCTGAACAACGCCGACCTGCTGATCGGCGGCGTCTCGATGCGCGGCGGCAACGACACGCTGATCAACTCCGGCGTGATCGTCGCCACCGACGGCGCCGCCATCGACATGGGCGACGGCGATGACAGCGTCACGCTCGAGGAAGGCTCCAGCGTCTACGGGCAGATCCTGCTCGGCGCCGGCAACGACCAGCTCACCGCGGCCGACGGCGACCTCGACGTCGATGCCGGCGCAGGCAACGACACCGTCACCACCGGCTCGGGCGACGACCTCGTCAAGGGCGGCGCCGGCGACGACGTGCTCGACGGCGGCGAAGGCGACGACGCGCTCCAGGGCGGCGACGACAATGACCGCCTGGTCGGCGGCCTCGGCGACGACATCCTGATCGGCGGCGCCGGCAACGACAGCCTCGTCGGCGGCGAGGGCAACGACACGCTCGTCGGCGGCGACGGCATCGATACGGCCGACTATTCGTCCGAGACCTCGGGCGTCGTGATCAACCTGCTGACCGGCAAGGCGACCGGCGATGACGCCGGCAACGACACGCTCTCGGGCATCGAGAACGCGACCGGCGGCTCCGGCGACGACGAGCTGCGCGGCAACGCCCTCACGAACGTGCTCTCCGGCGGCGCCGGCAAGGATCTCATCGTCATCGGCAGCGGCGACACCGCCCTCGGCGGCGCTGGCGACGACACCATCGAGGTCACGACCGGCACCAGCGGCGTCACCGTCGATGGCGGCGCGGATCGCGACACCGTCAAGCTCATCGGCACCGGCACGGGCACGCTTGCTGCGGTCGCCGGCGTCGAGAAGCTCGTCGTCGAGAGCGGCAGCTGGGCGGTCGCCGCCAGCGAGGCCTATGACGACATCACCATCAAGGGCGCCGGCACGGTAACGACCGGCATCATCGTCAACAACAACGACCACGTCTCGATCGAGGCCGGCGGCAAGCTCGTCGCCGCCACCGCGGTCACCTGGCAGGGCGGCGGCGATGCCGTCATCGACAATGCCGGCACGATCGAGGGTTCCACCCGCGTCCTCGCCAACACCGCCAACGCCACGGGCTCGCTGGAGTTCAACAACCTCGCCGGCGGCGTCATCCGCGGCGCGATCACCCCGAACGCCAATGCGGCCGCCACGGCCGTCATCGAGCTCAACAATGCCGGCCTGATCGAATCCGGCGACGGCGGCCGCGTCATCGACTTCCGCAGCTTCGACGGCAATGGCGGGCACGGCGTCATCAACAACCTGGCGGGCGGCATCATCCGCAACGCCGGCACCAGCACCGACAGCGCCGACGTGATCCGCCCGGGCCAGAACGGCGTCGTGAACAACTGGGGCCTGATCACCGCGGCGACCGGCCTCGTCGCCGGCGGCGATCTGATCGACTTCCAGGGCGATGCCGGCGGCAAGGTCAACAACTATGCGGGCGGTAAGCTCGAAGGCGCCAAGCATGCCGTGACCGGCGAAAGGGCCGTCGCCGTCTATAACGAAGGCACGATGATCGGCCGCAACGGCTCGGCCGTGAACATCGACAGCGACGGCTCGGAGGCGGAGCGCGTCACCATCACCAACAAGGGCACGATGGAGGGCCGCTCGGCGGAGCTCGCCGACAGCGACGGCGACGCCATCGACATCGACGGCCTGCTCACCCTCACCAACTACGGCCGCGTCGCCGGCCTCGGCGCCCAAGGCTATCACGACGGCGAGCCGAACGTCTCCGAGGGCATCGCCATCGGCGGCGGCACCATCGTCAACAATGCCGGCGCCGAGATCTACGGCTACGGTCGCGGCATCCAGGTCGACAATTCCAGCAACGAGAACGCGCTCGGCAAGACGCTCATCGTCAATGACGGCCTGATCCAAGGCGACGGCCACGGCCCCGAGGGCGTCACGCTGACGACGCCCGAGGATATTGCCAAGTTCGACCTGCGCGGCAACGAGGCGATCAAGCTCGTCGGCACCTATGACGACGAGATCATCAACGGCAGCGCCGGCCGGATCATCGGCGGCCTGTCGATGGGCGGCGGCAACGACCACCTGAGCAATTCCGGCCTGATCCAGGCGACCGGCGGCTCGGCGATCGACATGGGCGCCGGCGACGACGTCGTGAACCTCTACATCGGCTCGAACGTCCAGGGCACCATCCTGCTCGGCGACGGCAACGACCGCATCACGATGAACGACTACCTCGGCGCCGTCACCGTCGATGCCGGCAACGGCAATGACGACATCACCACCAGCTTCGGCAACGACGTGATCCATGCCGGGGCCGGCAACGACACCATCTTCGCCGGGACCGGCAACGACACGATCGACGCCGGCAACGGCGACGACACGATCCTCGCCGACGAAGGCAACGACGTCATCGACGGTGGCCAAGGCTTCGACACGCTCTTCCTGGCGCGTGCCACCGGCCCGGTCTATGTCGACTTCGCCGCCGGGCACGTCTCCGGCGCCGGCATCGGCTTCGATACCTTCACGAACATCGAGAGCCTGCTGTTCGGCGAAGGCAGCGACACGGTGATCGGCGGCAATGGCGACGACAGCCTGGACGGTGCCGGCGGCAGCGACACGCTCACCGGCGGCGCTGGCGACGACGCGCTCGCCGGCAGCGCCGGCAACGACGCGCTGAATGGCGGCTCGGGCGATGACAGCCTGGATGGCGGCGCCGACGACGACACCCTCGCCGGCGGTTCGGGCGACGACCACCTGCTCGGCGGCCTCGGCAACGACGTGATCAGCGCCGGCTCCGGCGACGACCACATCGAAGGCGGCGCCGGCAACGACGTGCTGACCGGCGGTTCCGGCAGCGACAACTTCGTCTTCGCGGCCGGCTTCGGCAACGACACGATCACGGACTTCGCCGCCTCGGGCTCGACGACCGACGTGATCGAGTTCTCGACGGACGTGGTCGCCGACTACGCCACGCTGATGGCCACCGCCCACCAGGTCGGCAACGACGTGGTCTTCACCATCGACGACCACACCTCGCTGACGCTGGCGGACATCCAGCTGAACGCGCTCGGCAACGACGATTTCCGCTTCGCCTGATCCGGGTCATGAGCGGCCCTTCGACCGAAGGGCCGCTCATCCTCTCATTCAGCACCCATTTCTAAAGCCGGCTCAAGGGCCGGCTTTTTGATTCCCGGGAGCCATGTTGCGGCTTGGCGCAGCAGCCTCGGCAGCCGGCGCCTGCGGCGTTGAAATACATTTGTGTCATCAAAAATTCATCTGTATGGTCCATGGCAAAATCACCAGCCCCGCTTGCAGGGCCTGGTGCGTATCCCGGCTACGGGAGCGTGTTTTGGAGGGAAGCCATGCAGCGGGTCCTGCAGATTTCGGATACCCATCTGAGTCCGACCAAGCAGCATTTTGCCTGCAATTGGGCGCCGCTCACGGCCTGGCTCGCGGCGCAGCAGCCCGACCTCGTCGTGCATACCGGCGACGTCACGGTCGATGGCGCCGATGTCGACGAGGACATGAGCCATTGCGCCGGCTTGCTGCGCGGGCTCGGCGTCCCCGTGCTCAGCATCCCCGGCAACCACGATGTCGGCGAGGCCTATCACCCGCATCAGCCGGTCAATGAGGGGCGCCTCGCGCGCTGGCGCACGCATCTCGGCGAGGATTTCTGGGCGCGCGATCTCGAAGGCTGGCGGCTGATCGGCCTCAACTCGATGCTGTTCGGCAGCGACGAGAAGGATGAGGCGCGCCAACTCGCCTGGCTGGAGCAGCAGATCGCCGAGGCTGAAGGCCGCCGGCTCGGCTGGTTCCTGCACCGCCCGCTCTTCATCGAGGGGCCGAACGAGGGCGACAAGGGCTATTGGAGCGTTCCGCCCAGGCCGCGCGCCCATCTGCTCGATCTGGTGCGCAAGCATGAGGTCGCCTTCGTCGCCAGCGGCCACCTCCACCGCGCCAACGACTTCGAGCTCGACGGCACCCGCTACATCTGGGGGCCGTCCTCGGGCTTCGTCGTCGGCCCCGAGCTCCAGCCCAGCATGGCCGGCGCCACGACGCTCGGCGCCGTCGCCTACGAATTCGAGGGACGGGAGTTCTCCGCCGCGGTCCATGAGATCACGGCCCTCCAGACGCTCTGGATCGACGACGTGATCCACGAGGTCTACCCGCCGCGCGCGGCTTGAGGCGTGGCCTGCTGCGGCAGGCCCCTCCAACGATAACGACGCTCGAAAACAGACCCGGCAGCCTGATCCAGGCTCGAACAGAAGGGCGAACGACGTGGCAGCAGTCGACCTGGCCTCCATCGCCAAATCCTTTGGCGCGACCAAGGTGCTCGGCGGCGTCGATCTCGACATCGCCGATGGCGAGTTCCTGACGCTGGTCGGCCCCTCCGGCTGCGGCAAGTCCACGCTGATCCGCATCATCGCCGGGCTGGAGAGCCAGGATAGCGGCAGCGTCGCCATCGGCGGCAAGCGCGTCGATCATTTGCGGGCGCATGAGCGGCGCGTGGCGATGGTGTTCCAGTCCTATGCGCTCTACCCGCACATGTCGGTGCGCAACAACATCGCGCTGCCGCTGACCATGTCGCGCCTGAGCCTCTGGCAGCGCCTGCCGCTGCTGCGCCTGCTCTCCGGCCAGCGCCGGCAGGTCATGCGCGGCATCGAGGCCGATGTCGGCGCCGTCGCGGCCCAGCTCCAGCTCGAGCACCTGCTCGACCGCAAGCCGGCACAGCTCTCCGGCGGCCAGCGCCAGCGCGTCGCGCTCGGCCGCGCCATGGTGCGCAGCCCGGACGTCTTCCTGATGGACGAGCCGCTTTCCAATCTCGACGCCAAGCTGCGCGTCCACATGCGCACCGAATTGGCGGAGCTGCACAAGCGCCTCGGCGCCACCTTCATCTACGTCACGCATGACCAGGTCGAGGCGATGACGATGTCCGATCGCGTCGCGATGATGGATGCGGGCTCGATCCTGCAGCTCGGCACGCCTTCGCAGCTTTACGAGAAGCCCGCCTCGCTCAAGGTCGCGCAGTTCATCGGCAGCCCGGCGATCAACCTTCTGCCGGCGAGCGTCGCGAATGGCGGCCGCATCGAACTCTTCGGCCGGCCGCTCGCTTTGGCCGTGGCTGAAGGGCAGGGCGCTTCGGTCACGCTCGGCATCAGGGCCGAAGCGCTGAGCCTCGTCCCGGGCGAACCGGGCCATGCCGGCCGCCCCTGGTTCTCGGCGCGGCTGCGCCGCAAGGAGAATCTTGGCTCCGAATACATCCTGCATTTCGATCTCGCCGGCCGCGATGCCCAGGGCGTGACGATGCGCGCCAGCCCGGCCGTCGCCGCCAGCCTTAGCGAGGCGGCCGAGTTCGCGCTCGGCTTCGACGAGGCTGCCTGCCACGTCTTCAACGCCGCCGGCGATCGGCTCGAGCCGAAGGCGCCAGGCGCAGCCACTGCTTCCGTCGTCCCATTGAGGGCATGACGATGAACGCCATCGCCCTAGCCAGCGCCCCACCCGCCGCCATGCGCCGCCGGCTCTGGATCGAGCGCTTCACCGGCCTCGGCTTCGTGCTGCCGGCCTTCATCCTGCTCGCGTTGACGATCCTGCTGCCGCTCGTCGTCCTCCTGCTGCTGAGCGTGACGAACTACGAGTTCGGCGGCGTCTCCGCCGACTGGCTCGGCTTCAAGAACTACGCCAAGGCGTTGGCCGATCCGGTCATCCGCCGCGCCGTGGTCAACACGCTGGTCTATGTCGCGATCGTCGTGCCGGGCGGCGTCTTCGGCGCTTTGCTGATCGCCATCCTGGTGCAGCGCCGGCGCAAGACGCGCTCGCTCTACGAGGTGATCTACTTCCTGCCGGTGACCTCGACGCTGATCGCCATGGCGACGGTCTGGCAGTTCCTGCTGCACCCCTCGCTCGGGCCGGTCAACGCCGTGCTGAAATGGTTCGGCTTCGGGCAGATCGCCTTCCTCAGCGAGCCCTCGACGGCGCTGGCGACGCTCGCCGTGATCGGCATCTGGCAGCTGCTCGGCTTCAACATGATCCTGTTCCTGGCTGGGCTGACCGCGATCCCGCGCGATCTCTACGAGGCGGCCGAGATCGACGGCTGCGCCGGCGGCATCGACCGCTTCCTGACCATCACCTGGCCGCTGCTGGGGCCGACCACGATGTTCGTCATCGTCACCACCATGATCACCGCCTTCAAGATCTTCGACACCGTGGCGGTGATGACGCGCGGTGGGCCGATCGGCTCGACCGAGGTGCTGCTCTACAACATCTATCTCGAAGGCTTTCAGTACTTCCACACCGGCTATGCCGCGGCGCTGACCTTCATCTTCCTCGCCTTCATCCTCGTCTTCTCGGCCGTGCAGACCTTCGCCCTCGACAAGAAGGTGCATTACTGATGGCCGAGATCGCGCTCCCCGCCGCCGGCCCGGTTGCCGCGCCGATCACGCCCGCTGGCGCAATCGCCCGGCGCCTGTTTTCGCTCGTGCTGATCCATGGCATCCTGATCGCGGGCGCGATCTTCATGCTGCTGCCCTTCGTCTGGATGCTGATCACCTCGATCAAGCCGCCGAGCGAGATCTTCAACGCCGAAATCTCGCTCTGGCCGAAGCAGTTCTACGGCGTCGAGAATTACAGCTTCGCGCTCTCGAAGGCGCCGCTGCTGCGCTTCGCGCTGAACGGCGTCATCCTCTGCGTCGGCATCCTCGTGGTCCAGCTCCTGGTCGCGATCCCCTGCGCCTATGCGCTGGCCAAGCTGCGCTTCCCCGGCCGCGACGCGCTCTTCGTGCTGGTGCTGCTCGGTCTCTGCATCCCTGTGCAGGTGCCGGCCATGCCGCTCTACATCGCGCTCGCCGAGCTCGGGCTGCTCAACACCTATTTCTCGATGATGGTGCCGTTCTTCCTCTCGGTCTTCGCCATCTTCCTGTTCCGCCAGTTCTTCCGCAGCTTCCCCGACGACATCATCCATGCCGCCCGGCTCGACGGCATGAGCGAGTTCGAGATCGTCTGGCGCATCGTCACCCCGAGCGCCTGGCCGGCCATCGCCGCCTTCTCGGTGTTCTCGGCGGTGGCGCATTGGAACGACCTCTACTGGCCCCTCATCGTCATTTCCGACGCGAAGCTGGCGCCGCCGCCGCTGGGAATGATGTTCTTCGCCGATGCGGAGACGGGGTCGAACTACGGCGCCCTGACGGCAGCCGCGACCATCCTCACGGCGCCGCTGGTGATCGCATTTCTCATCGCACGACGGAGGTTCATCGACGGCATCACGATGACCGGAGTGAAGTAGCCCACCCCTTTAGCCAGTTTCCTCGATCCCTACGGAGAACACCCATGAAACGTCTCAGTCGAGTGCTCGCTGCGGCGACGCTCGCTCTCGTCGCCAGCACGGCGGCGCGGGCCCAGGAGGTCACGCTCGACGTCCTCTACGCCTTCCCGGCCTTCGCGAAGTTCCACGAGCCCATCGCCGCGGAGTTCATGAAGAAGAACCCCAACATCAAGATCAACTTCCGCGCCCCGGCGGCGAGCTATGACGAGGGGCATCAGACGATGCTGCGTCAGTCCGTCACCAACCAGCTGCCGGACGTCTACTATTCCGGCTTCCACCTGCTGACCGAGCTGGTCGACACGCTCGACAAGCGCAAGCAGGTCGTCGATCTCGGGCCGATGCTCGCGGCCGAGCCCGAAGCCTGGCGCAAGGCCAACTACTCCGACGCGCTGCTCTCGCTCGGCCAGGTCCATGGCAAGCAGGCGGGCCTCGCCTTCAACGCCTCGACCCCGCTGATGTATTTCAACGCCGAGCTGGTGAAGAAGGCCGGCGGCGACCCGGAGAAGATGCCGGACAACTGGACCGACCTGCTGGCGCTGGCCAAGAAGATCCGCACCACCGACACCGCCGGCCTCGCCTACAACATCCATGACTGGCCGGATGACTGGCTCTGGCGCGGCATGGTTCTGCAGGGCGGCTCGACGCTGCTGAGCGCCGACGAGACCAAGGTCGCCTTCGGCGGCGAGTACGGCCAGAAGATCCTCGAGACGCTGCGCAGCCTCGTCACCGAAGGCGGCATGCCGCTGATCGACTGGGACCAGTCGCGCCAGCAGTTCATCGCCGGCAAGATGGGCATCTTCTTCGACACCCCGGCGCGCCTGCGCCAGGTCACCGACCTCGTCGGCGAGCGCTTCACCATGAAGACGGCGCTGTTCCCGATCGACGACAAGGCCAAGGGCAAGCTGCCGACCGGCGGCAACGCCGCCCTGATCACCGCCAAGGACCCGGCCAAGCAGAAGGCGGCCTGGGAGTTCATCAAGTTCGTCACCGGCCCCGAGGCTCAGAAGATCGTGGTCGAGAGCGCCGGCTACATGCCGACCAACCTGCGCGCCGGCGACGACGCCTTCCTCGGCCCGTTCTACAAGGACAACGCCAACTTCCGCACCATCAACGGCCAGGTCTCCCGCGCCGCGCCGTGGCAGGGCTATCCGGGCGGCAACTCGGTGCGCATCTGGCGCCAGCAGCGCGAGGTCGTCAGCGGCGTGATGCGCGGCGACATCACCCCGAAGGCCGGCATCGAGCGCATCGTCTCCGAGACCGAAGCGCTGATGAAGTGAGCTTTACGCTCTGACGCTATCGCCGCTCGGCCGTTGTAGCCGGGCGGCATCACGTTTGAGCCCTCATCCTGAGTGTCCGGTCGATCAATGAGCCCTCATCCTGAGGAGCCGCGTAGCGGCGTCTCGAAGGATGCTCCAGCCTGCCCCGGAGCCTCCTGGATCATCCTTCGAGACGCGCCTGCGGCGCTCCTCAGGATGAGGGCTCAGTTTCCAGACAATCTCTCACCCGCGACAGGCTTTCCGATGATCATCGCCCAGCTCAGCGATTTCCATGCCCGGCCCATCGGCCGCCCCGCCTATGGCATCGTCGACACCAACGCGGCGATCCACCGCGCCGTCGCGGTCGTGCTAGCAATGGAGCCGCGTCCTGATTGCGTGCTGGTCACCGGCGATCTCGCCGATTGCGGGCTGCCGGAAGAATACGAGATCGTGCAGGAGGCGCTCAGGAGGTTGCCCATGCCGGTCTATGTCGTGCCCGGCAATCACGACCGGCGCGAGACCTTCGCCGAAGTGCTGGGACGCGACCATTCCTACCTGCCGAAGGCTGGCTTCCTGCATTATACGGTCGAGGATTTTCCGGTTCGGCTGATCGGCCTCGACACGGTGATGGCAGGCGAGGATGGCGGCGAGATTTGCGCCGAGCGCGAGGCCTGGCTGGCCGAGCGGCTGCGCGAAGGGCAAGGGCGCCCGACCATCGTCTTCATGCACCATCCACCCTTCCGCGTCGGCGTCGACGGCATGGACGTCATGCCGTGCCGGGTCACGCGCGGCTTCGTCGAGACCATTGCCCGCCATCCCGAGATCGAGCGCGTGCTCTGCGGCCATTACCACCGGCCGATCCAGCTGCGTTTCGCCGGCCGCATCGGCTATGTTGCGCCCGGTACAGCCCACCAGGTCGCGCTCGACCTGCGCCGCGGCACGGAAAACCGCTTCATCATGGAGCCGCCGGCTTTCGCCGTGCATGTCTGGCACGAGGAGATCGGCATCGTCAGCCATCTCCAGCCGATCGGCGATTACGGCCCGGCGCGCGATTTCGTGCTCGACCCCGCCTATCCCGGACAGGCCAAGCCGGCCGCCGCCTATGTCTGAGCGCCAGTTCTCCGTTCTGCTGGGTGAGGCCGATGCGCTCGCCCGCGACGCCGCCGAACTCCTGGTCCGCATGCAGGGCGAGCAACCCGTCGTCACCCGCAAGGACCTGCGCGATGTCGTCACCGCCGCCGACCTCGCCTCGGAAAAGCTCGTTATCGAAGGCCTGCGCAAGCTGACGCCGGAGGCCGCGATCCTCTCCGAGGAGGCCGGCTTCTCCGGCTCCACTGCGGGCCCGCGCTGGATCATCGATCCGCTCGACGGCACCGTGAACTATGCCAGCGGCCTGCCCTGGTTCTCGGTGACGATGGCCTATCAGGAGCAGGGCAGGACTGTGCTCGGACTGACCCACGCGCCGCTCGCGGGGATCGTCGCGCGCTACAGCGCCGATGGCATTGCCACGATCAACGATCGGCCAGCCGCGGTCTCGGGAACGGAGCGCCTCTCCGACGCCGTCGTCTCCGTCGTGCTGACCTCGCACTACACCACCGACGAGATCGCGCGGACGACGAACGTCATCCGCCGCCTCGCCGAGCTGACGCGCGGCGTCCGCATCGTCGTCTCAGGCGGGCTGGAGATGTCGCTGGTCGCGGCCGGGCGGCTCGATTCCTTCGTGGGCCTGAAGGCCGATATCGTCTCGCATGCCGCCGCACTGCCGCTGGTGCGTGCTGCGGGTGGACGCGTAACCATGGTTGATGGCCGCGATTCCGGCGACGACGATCTCGAGAAGGTCGCCTCCAACGGCCTTATCCATGACGAGCTACTGGAGGCGATCCGAAGCGCGTGAGGGCCTCAGCGCAGCGCGAGATGCCGCTCGAACCTCGCGCGTTTCGCGGCGAGCGCCTCGGCCATCGCCTGGATCGGCTGGATTTCGCTATCGTCCGCGGCATCGCCGGCATCGGCCAGCAAAGGCCCGCCAATGCCTTGCCGGGCGAGGCGGGCGGCCCCGAGCGCCGGCCCGACAGCTGCGCTTTGCGAGCGCGTCAATGGCATGCCGATGGCGCTGGCGACGAGGTTTGCCCAAAGCGGGCTATGCGAGCCACCACCGACCAGCGCCACCTGTTCGGTCTTAGCCCCGGTCCAGAGCAGGGCGCGATGGCAATCGCCCAGCGCCAGCGCCACGCCTTCGAGCACGGCCTGCACCAGATGCAGCCTCGTCGTCGCCATGCTCAGCCCGGAAAAGGCTCCGGTGAGGCCGGCATCGTCATGCGGCGTGCGCTCCCCGGTGAGATAGGGCGTGAAGACCGGCGTCTCGCTGATCGGAATACCGGCCGCCTCGACCTCGCGGATCAGCTTCGGGATGTCGCTGGCGCCCACGATGCCTGCGACCCAGCTCAGCGCCGCACCGGCGCTGAGGATGCAGCCATTCTGCGCGAACAGCCCCTCGACCGCATGGCGATGCGTGTGCATGCCTTGCCCGCGCGCCGGCAGGAAACGGTCGTTGGCGAGGAAGTAGACGCCGGAGGTGCCGAGGCTGATCGAGGCCATGCCCGCCGCGACGATGCCGGCACCGACGCCGCCGCACATGTTGTCGCCGGCGCCGCCGACGACCGGTGTCTGTGCCGCCATGCCCCAGCGTCGCGCGAGTTCGGGACGCAGCCCGCCGCTGACCTCGTGCGAAGCAATCAGGGCCGGCAATTGCCTGCGGTCCACCCCGCAGGCCGAAAGCAGATCAGAGCTCCATTCCCGCGCCAGCGTATCCATCAGCAGCGTGGCGCTGGCATCGGCATGGTCGCTCGCCGCAACGCCGGTCAGCCGCAGCCGGACATAGTCCTTGGGCAGCAGGATGCGCTGTGTCTTCGCCAGGGTGTCCGGCTCGTGCCGGGCGAGCCAGAGCAGCTTTGGCGCGGGAAAGCCCACCATCGCGCGGCAGCCGACCAGCCCGGCGAAATCCGGCACGGCAGCTTCGATCTCGGCGCATTCGGCCGTGGCGCGGCCGTCATTCCACAGGAGCGCCGGCCGCAGCGGCCGATCGTTTGCATCGAGGCAGGTCACGCCGAGCATCTGGCCGGAGAGGCCGATCGCGCCGATCGCCGCCATGCGCTTCGGCTCGGCCGCAGCCAGGGCATCGAGTGTCGCGGCGACGGCCTGCCACCAATCCTCCGGCTCCTGCTCGCACCAGAGCGGCTGTGGGCGCGAGACGCTCAGCGGCGCCGCGGCTTCCGCGACGATGTGATCGCGCTCGTCGACGAGGACGGATTTGACGCCGGAGGTGCCGAGGTCGATGCCGAGGACGAGGGGCACGGCGGCTCAGTCTCGCAGCAGCTTCAGCGCCGCCGCGGCCGCCTGCTCGTCGGTGATCAGCACGGAGGCGAGCCTGGCGCGCAGCGCTGCCGCCAGCACCGCCGCCTTGTTGCTGCCGCCCGAGGCGAGGATCACCGTCGGAAGCTTGCGCAAGGCCTCGAGCGGCAGGGCGATGGCGCGCCGGTTGATCGGGTGGTCGATCGGCGCCCCATCCGCGTCGATGAACTGGCCGAGCATGTCGCCGACCGCGCCCTGCGCGGCAAGCTCCGCCACGCCGACATCGCGCGGCAGGCCGTAGCGCACCAGCAGCGAGCGCTCGCTCAGGTCGCCGGCGCTGAGGATGGCGACCTCGGTGGCGCGGATGCGCTCGAACGCGGCCTCGAACACGTCCTGCGCCACGATCGTATCGCGCGATTGCGGCGTGCCCGCGTAGATCGGCGCCGCGAGGTAATGGCATTCGGCCTGCCAGCGCCGGGCCAGCTGGCTTGCGATCTCGAACGTGTTGATCTCGATGCCATAGGTCAGGCCACCCATCATCGCGGTGACTTTCAGGTCGCGATACTGCCCCGGCCGCACGTGCCGGATCGTCTCGCGCAGGGTCGCCCCCCAGCCGACGCCGAAGCCGCCGGATGGCTTCTCCTCGATGATGCGCGAGACCAGCTCGCCGGCAGCTTTGCCGATCAGCGCCGGAATCTGCGCGGGGTCGGCCGGGGTCGGCACCACGATCGCCTCGCGCAGGCCGAATTCCTCGACGAGCCCACGCTCCAGCCGCACGCAGCTTTCGAGCCGGGAGTTGATGGTGATGTTGACCAGGCCGCTGCTGCGCGCCTCGACCAGGAGGCGGTTGACCCTCAGCCGGGTCATCTTCAGCCGGTCGGCGATCTCGGCCTGGGTCAGCCCCTCCATGTAATAGAGCCAGGCGGCTCTGACCTGGGTCTGTGCATCCTCCGGCATTGCGGCATCCTGATCGGCGGTCTGGGCGGCGTCGCCGCGGCCGCTCGCCGCCCTGCGATTCGGCCGGATGTTTTCTTATTTGCGTAGCTTGGCTTACATCGCTTCATCAGCTCTTCACAATGCGGCCAGGGCAGGCGGCTTCGGCCGAATCCGAGCTTGACCGCTACTAATGTAAGTCACAACATACATATGTTGCAAAAGCACATGTGCTGAAGGCCGATATGCCTGCTTCGGAGCGCTGATCCTGAGATGTCCCGTGCCGTCTTCCTCCACGCCGCCGGCGATGCGCGCGTCGCGCCCTTCAACTTGCGCGAAGGCGCCCCCGGCGAGACGCTCCTGGACGTCGCCGCGGTCGGGCTCTGCGGCAGCGACCTGCATTATTACAAGGATGGCGGCATCGGCTCGGCCGTGATCACCGAGCCCTTCGTGCCCGGCCATGAGTTCAGCGGCTGGCTGACCGAGGATCTGCCGGAACTCGGGCTCGCACGTGGGGCGCTGGTGGCGGTCGATCCCAACCAGGCCTGCGGTCATTGCGAGCATTGCGAGGCCGGCCATCCCAACCTTTGTCCCGAAGTCGTCTTCATCGGCGCGCCGCCGCATGACGGCGCGATGACCGAGCGCATCTGGGTGCCGACATCGCAGATCGTCGCGGTGCCGCAGGAATTCACGCCGACCGACGCGGTGATGCTGGAGCCGCTCGGCGTCGCCATCCACGCGGTCGATCTCGCCAAGCCGCGCCTGTTGGAGCGGGTGGCGCTGATCGGCTGCGGGCCGATCGGATTGCTGATCCTGCAGGTGCTGAAGGCGGTCGGCGCCGGCGAGGTCCTCGCTTGCGACCCGCAGCCGCATCGCCGAGAGCTGGCTCTGAAGCTTGGCGCGAGCAAGGCCGGCGCCAGCGTCGAGGACATCGCCGCCTGGACCCAAGGGGAGGGCTTGCCCCTGGTGATCGAGGCGACGAACGCGCCCGAGGGCTTCCGCGACGCAGTCCGCGCAGCCCGCATCGGCGGGCGCGTCGTCCTCGTCGGCATTCCCGACGGCGACACCTATGTCTTGCCGGCCTCGGAAGCCCGCCGGCGCGGCCTCTCGATCAAGTTCTCGCGCCGCATGGGCCATGTCTATCCGCGCGCGATCGAACTCGTCGCGCTGGGCAAGGTCGATGTCGAGGCGGTGGTCAGCCACCGCTTCGCATTGGAGGAGGGCCCCGATGCCTTCCGCCGCCACGCCGCAAACGAGCCGGGCATGGTGAAGAGCCTGATCTACCCGCCGCAGCAGAGCGAGCGACGCGGGCAGGGCGGCTGATCGGCCGGCCTCAGCCGAGGCGGCGGACGACCGGGCCGCCGCCGCGTGACCCCGGGCGATGGGCGCCAAACGGCCGGACTCCGTACCAGCCCTCGACGCCGATCGCGCCGGCCGGAAATTCATCGACCGGCTCGAAGATCCAGCATTTCAGCCTGGTCCGCTCGGCCTCGGTTGGCGCGTCGTTGCACGCGTCCCAGTGCGAGCGCTTCCAGAAGGCATGGCCCTGCAAGGCGCTGGCGGCCAGCGCGCCAGCCGTGAGCAGCGTTGCGATGACGAGCCTGGCCAGCACGCGCGATCCTCCGCCCGGACTGCACCCGGGTCGTACCTTCCACCGGTCCCCCTCGCGATAACGCCGCTCAAGTCTTTCTGAAGCGTAAACATTGCCGTTTGAAGGGCGGAACCCATCGCGCGCCCCGCCGTTTCCTCCCTCAGGTGTTGCGTCGCGGGAGGAGCAGATGCGCGTATCGGCGAAGGACCGGCTCATCATGGCGCTCTGCGCCCAGCTGCGCGCCGAGCGCGAGACCAGGGCGGCCTTCATGGCCGCGATCGCCAATGGCCAGCTCGACCCCGAAATCCTGACCGCGATCCTCTCGGACCCAGTACCGGTGATCACCCAGGCCGACCTGAACCGGGCCGAGGCGCTGGCGCGCCACTATGCGCAGCCGGCCGAGCGGCAGGAGGCCGCGTGATGGCGCCGCGTCCGGCCTGGAAGGGCTATCTCAAGCTCTCGCTCGTCTCCTGCGCCGTCGAACTGACCGGCGCGACCGACCAGAGCGAGAAGGTCTCGTTCCGCGTCATCAACCGCAAGACCGGCAATACGGTGCGGCGCCAGTATGTCGACGGCGTCACCGGCAAGCCCGTCGCCGACGAGGACGAGGTCAAGGGCTACGAGATCGGCGACGACGAGTACCTGCTGGTCGAGGAGGACGAGATCGAGGCCGTCCAGATCGAATCCTCGCATACGCTGGCGATCGAGAGCTTCGTCGATCGCGCCGACATCCCGCAGATCTACTTCGATACGCCCTACTACCTGACGCCGGCCGATGATGTCTCCGAAGAGGCCTTTGCCGTCATTCGCGAGGCGATGGCGAAGCAGAAGAAGGCCGGGCTCGCCCGCATCGTGCTCTATCGCCGCGAGCGCCCGGTGATGATCGAGCCTTTCGACAAGGGCCTGCTGCTGACGACGCTGCGCTACGACAAGACCGTGCGCAAGCCGGACGAGGTCTTCGGCGACCGGGCAAAGACGAAGCTCGACCCGGACCTGATCGAACTCGCCAGCCACATCATCGACAAGAAGCAGGCGGCGTTCGATCCGTCGGGCTTCGACGACCGCTATCAGGATGCGCTGCTCGAGCTGATCCAGGCCAAGCAGAAGGGCAAGAAGCCGCCGACGGTGCGGCCGGCCGAGCGCCCAGCCAACGTCGTCAACCTGTTCGATGCGCTCAAGAAGAGCTTGGCCGGAGAAAGCGACGGGGAGGCCGAGGCCAAGGCGCCCAAGGCCAAGCGGTCACCTGCCAAGGCATCGTCCCGCCCGCGGAAAAGCGCTTGATCGTGGAGCTCCGGCATGGCGGCCAATCTCGATCTCTACCGCGCCAAGCGCGACTTCAAGCAGACCAGGGAGCCGAAGGGCAAGGCCGCCGCTCGCGGCAAGGCGCAGATGGCCGGCGGCGCCTTCGTCATTCACAAGCACGCCGCGACGCGCCTGCACTACGATCTCCGGCTGGAGCACGACGGCGTGCTCTGGTCCTGGGCGGTGACGCGCGGCCCGAGCCTCGATCCGGCCGAGAAACGGCTTGCCGTCCATGTCGAGGACCATCCGCTCGACTACGGCTCCTTCGAGGGCACGATCCCCAAGGGCAATTATGGCGCTGGCGCCGTCATCGTCTGGGACGAGGGGCAATGGCTCCCGGAGGCCGATCCGGTCCGCGGCATGGAGAAGGGCCATCTCGCCTTCGAGCTGAAGGGTCACAAGCTCGCCGGCAAATGGCACCTTGTCCGGCTGAAGCCCCGCCGCGGCGAGAAGCGCGACAACTGGCTGCTGATCAAGGTCGAGGACGGTTTCGCGCGCGATGACGAGGATATCCTCGAGACGGCACCGGCCTCGGTGAAGTCCGGTCTGACCATCGAGGATGTCGAGCAGGGGCGTGTCCCGCTGGCCGAGACGAAGTCCCGCAAGGTGCAGGACGCGAAGCCGGCACCCACGAGAAAGGCAGCCGCGGCCAAATCCGCGAGCACTGCCAGCGCGCTGCCGGCCTTCGTCAAACCTTGCCTTGCCACGCTGGAAGAGAAGCCCCCGACTGGCGAAACCTGGCTCCACGAGGTCAAGTTCGACGGCTACCGGACGCAGGCCCGCATCGAGGACGGCAAGGTCAAGCTGCTGACGCGCACCGGGCTGGATTGGACCAACCGCTTCGGCAAGGCGATCCCCTCGGCCTTCGGCGCATTGCCTTGCGATGCGGCGCTGATCGACGGCGAGATCGTCGTGCTCGGCGAGAACGGCATCTCGTCCTTCTCGCATTTGCAGGAGGCGCTCTCCGAGGAGCGATCGGACGGCATGGTCTACTTCGGCTTCGACCTGCTTCATCTCGACGGCGAGGATCTGCGCGACGATCCCCTGCTCGCGCGCAAGGAGCGTCTCGAAGCTCTGTTGCAGGATACTCCGCATGACGGGCCATTGCGTTACAGCGAGCACTTCATCGAGCCCGGCCAGACCATGCTGCGCCATGCCTGCCGGATGGGGCTGGAGGGCGTCATCTCGAAGCGCGCCGATGCGCCTTATCGCAGCGGCCGTGGCCGCGACTGGGTCAAGTCGAAATGCACGCAGCGCCAGGAATTCGTCATCGCCGGCTATGTGCCGTCCAAGGCGTCGCGCAACCAGCTCGGCTCGCTGGTGATGGGCTATCACGAGGGCGGCGAGTTGAAGCCGGCCGGTCGCGTCGGCACCGGCTTCAGCCGCAAGTCGGCTGCTGCGCTGAAGGCGAAGCTGGATGCGATCGCCTCCGATGTCTCGCCCTTCCAGGGCAAGGCGGGCCGCGAGCGCGGCATCGTCTGGGTCAAGCCGGAACTCGTCGCCGAAATCGAGTTCGGCGCCTGGACCGCCTCGAAAACCCTGCGCCATTCTGCTTTCATGGGTCTCCGCGAGGACAAGCCGGCGGATGAGGTCGTGGCCGAGACGCCGCGGCCGCCGCCGAAAGCAAAGGCGCGCCAGGCCATGCAGAATTCAGCGCCCAAGGCGACGACCGGCATCAAGCTGAGCAAGCCCGACAAGGTGCTCTGGCCGGATATCGGCTTCACCAAGCAGAACCTGCTCGACTATTACGCCGCCATCTGGCCGCACATGGCGCCCTATGTCGTCGACCGCCCGCTCAGCCTGCTGCGCGCGCCCGATGGCATCGAGGCGCACCGCTTCTTCCAGAAGCACGCGATGCCCGGCATGTCCGACGCCGTCAGCACCATGAAGGACCCCGATGGGGGCGAGGAACTGCTCTTCATCCGGGATTTCGACGGGCTCGCCGCGCTGGTCCAGCTCGGCGTCGTCGAGGTCCATGTCTGGGGCGCCAAGATCGACGCGATCGAGACGCCCGACCAGGTCATCTTCGATCTCGATCCCGATCCCGGCGTCGATGTCGCCAGGGTCCGCGACGCAGCGCAGACGGTGCGCCAGCGCCTGACCGAACTCGGCTTCGAGAGCTATCTCAAGACTTCCGGCGGCAAGGGCTTTCACGTCGTCATGTCGTTGAAGCCGAAGGCCGACTGGACCGAGGTCAAGGAATTTTCGCGGGATTTCGCCAAGGCGATGGAGCAGGCCGAGCCGAAGCTCTACACCGCGACGCTGTCGAAGAAGGCGCGCAAGGGCCGCATCTTCATCGACTACTTGCGCAATGGCCGCGGCTCGACCGCGATCGCGCCCTTCTCGTCGCGGGCGCGGCCGGGGGCCGCCGTGTCGATGCCGGTGGCGTGGGAGGAGCTGGCCAAGGGGCTGAAGCCGGACCAGTTCCGCGCGCCCGACCTGATGAAGGGCTTGCCGAAGCAGGACGATCCCTGGGCCGGCTTCTTCGAGCCCAGTCGCTCGCTGAAACGCTAGGCCGGCTCGATCGCCACAAGCAGGTCGCCGGCCGAGACGGTCTTGCCGGTCTGGGTGCCGACACGCTGGACGGTGCCGGCGATGGGCGCCTTCAGCTCCATGAACAGCTTCATCGATTCCAGCACGGCGACGACCTGCCCGGCTTCGACCGTGTCGCCCTCGGCGACATGCAGCGCCGCGACCGTGCCTGGCATCGAGGCGCGCACGGAGGTGCCGCCATCGCCGGCCACATCGCGCTTCGCTGCCGCCGCCGCGACCGCAAGCGCGATCTCGATCCGGCCCTCGAAATCGGCATGGCGCAGGAAGAGGCCGCCCGCGTCGCAGACGGCACTGGCCGGTGTGGTCGCGTCGGCCAAGGTGACGACCCAGCTCGCCTCGCCGTGGCTGCGGCGCAGGCGGATGTCATGGGCTTCGCCAAGGCCGAGTATGCGCAGATGATCGCCACGGTCTTCGATGCTGAGCCGCGCCGTCTTCTCGCCCGCGCCGATGACGAGATGCGTCGTCGCCGGCCGCCCGGCCGGTGCGAGGAGGCGGAAGCCGGCGAGCGAGCGCCATGGCGTGTCGCCCGTACCCGCATTTTGCTCAGTCAGCCAGATCGCCGCCGCAACGGCGTAAAGTCGTGCCTCGTCATGTGGCTGCGGCTTCCAACCTCCCGGATAGGTCTCTGCCAGGAACAGCGTCGTCGCGCCGGCTGCGAAGCCCGGCGTCCGCAAAGCCTCTGCCAGGAAGGCCCGCGTCGTCGCCGGCCCGAGCAAGCTCATTCGCTCCAGGCCGTTGGCGAGCTTCTGGATGGCGCCAGCGCGATCCGGCGCATGCGCGATCACCTTGGCCAGCAGGGAATCGTAGTGCGGCGAGACCTCGCTGCCGCTCGCGACGCCGCTATCGACGCGTAGCTCCTCAGGCTCGCTCCATAGCCGAATCGGCCCGGTATCAGGGCGAAAACCTTCATCCGCGCGTTCGGCCGTCAGCCGCGCCTCGATGGCATGGCCTGAGCAGCTTATCTCCTCCTGCTTCAGCGGCAGGCGCTCGCCCGCCGCGATGCGCAATTGCCACTCGACCAGATCGAGCCCGGTGATCGCCTCGGTGACCGGGTGCTCGACTTGCAGCCGCGTATTCATCTCTAGGAAGAACACGCCCTCGGTCGCGGCATCGACCAGGAACTCGACCGTGCCGAGATTGTCGTAGGAGATCGCGCGCGACAGCTTCAGCGCATAATCGTGCAGCGCCTTGCGCGTCGCGTCGCGCAGGTTGGGCGCCGGCGCTTCCTCCAGCAACTTCTGGTTCGAGCGCTGCACCGAGCAGTCGCGCTCGAACAGGTGGACGATGTTGCCATGCCTGTCGCCGGCGACCTGCACCTCGACATGGCGCGGCCGGGTCACGAATTTCTCGATCAGAAGCCGGCCATCGCCAAAGGCGGCCTGTGCCTCGCGCGCCGCGGCGATGATCGCGCCGTCGAGCTCGCTCTCCTGCTCGACCTTGCGGATGCCCTTGCCGCCGCCGCCGGCCGAAGCCTTGACCATCACCGGCAGGCCGACCCGCATCGCCTCGCGCTTCAGCGTCTCCGGCGACTGGTCGGCGCCGTCATAGCCGGGCACGCCGGGAACGCCGGCCTCGCGCGCGATCTGCTTGGAGCGGATCTTGTCCCCCATCGCATCGATGGCCGCGGCGGAGGGGCCGATGAAGGCGATGCCGGCCTTGGCGCAAGTCTCGATCAGGTCGAGCCGCTCGGAGAGGAAGCCATAGCCCGGATGGATCGCCTGCGCGCCGCTTTCGATCGCGGCCGCGATGATCCTGTCGGCGCGCAGATAGCTCTCGCGCGCTGGCGCCGGGCCGATCGCGATGGCGCGGTCGGCGAGGCGCACATGCAGCGCCTCGCGGTCGGCCTCCGAGAACACCGCGACGGTGCGGATGCCGAGCTTGCGGCAGGTCTTGATGATGCGGCAGGCGATCTCGCCGCGATTGGCGATCAGGACGGTGTCGAACATCTCACATCCTGTAGACGGGGCGAGGGGAGGTATCGCGAGCTTCGCCGGCCGCGAGTGCGAGGCACAGGCCGAGCACGTCGCGCGTCTGCGTCGGCTCGATGATGCCGTCGTCCCAGAGCCGCGCCGTGGCGTAGTACGGGTCGCTCTGCTCCTCGAACTGCGCCCGCGTCTTGCGGTCGAGCTCGGCGATGGCCGCCTCGTCGGCAGCGCCCTTCAGGCTCTGGCGGCGCAGCTCGGTGACGACGTTGGCCGCCACCTCCGGGCTCATCGTGGCGATGCGGGCATTCGGCCAGGAGAACAGGAAGCGCGGCCGGAAGCCGCGGCCGCACATGCCATAGTTGCCGGCACCGTAGGAGCCGCCGATCAGCACCGTGTATTTCGGCACCCGCGCGTTCGAGACGGCATAGACCAGCTTGGCCGAGTGCTTGGCGATGCCGCCGCGCTCCGCCTCGGTGCCGACCATGAAGCCGGTGATGTTCTGCAGGAAGAGCAGCGGGATCTGACGCTGGTCGCAGAGCTCGATGAAATGCGCGCCCTTCACCGCCGATTCCGAGAAGAGCACGCCGTTATTGGCGATGATCCCGACCGGATGGCCATGGATGCGGGCGAAGCCGGTCACCAGCGTCGCGCCGTAGTCGGGCTTGAAGGCGGTGAAGGCGCTGTCGTCGACGATGCGGGCGATGACCTCGCGCACGTCGTAGGGCCGGCGCAGGTCGGTCGGGACGATCTGCTCCAGCTCGGCGGCATCGAGCTTCGGCGGCACAGATGGGTAGGGCGTGGGCATGACCTTGCCGGTCTCGCCAAGCGCTCCGACGATCTCGCGCAGCTTGGCGAGGCCCTCCATCTCGGTCTCGACCAGATGGTCGCTGACGCCGGAGACCAGCGTGTGCATCTCGGCCCCGCCCAAGGTCTCGCCATCGACGATCTCGTTGATCGCCGCCTTCACGATCGGCGGGCCGCCGAGATGGATGCGGCCGGTGCCGCGCACCATGATCACCTCGTCGGACAGCGCCGGGATGTAGGCGCCGCCGGCCGTGCAGCCGCCGAAGACCAGCGAGATCTGCGGGATGCCGGCGGCCGACATCCGGCACTGGTTGTAGAACGAGCCGCCGAAATGGTCGCGGTCGGGGAAGACGCGGTCCTGTTCCGGCAGGAAGGCGCCGCCGCAATCGACCAGGTAGAGGCAGGGCAGGCGATGCTCCTCGGCGATCTCCTGCGCCCGCAGATGCTTGCGCACCGTCTCGGCGAAGAAGGAGCCGCCCTTCACCGTGGCGTCGTTGGCGATCAGCATGCAGGCGCGGCCGGAGACGATGCCGATGCCGGTGACGATGCCGGCGCCGGGCACCTCGTTGCCGTAGAGCCCCCAGGCCGCCAACGGCGAGAGCTCGAGGAACGGCGTCTGCGGATCGAGCAGCAGGTCGATGCGCTCGCGCACCATGATCTTGCCCCGGCTCTCATGCCGCTCGCGCATCCGCTCGCCGCCGCCATTGGCGACGAGGGCGTGGCGCTCGCGCAGGGTGGCGAGCATCTCGGTGAGAGGCGGGGGCGAGCCGACCGGGCTGCTTTCCGTCATGATCGCTGGTTCCCGTTGCACCGGAGCGCGGCCTTCGCCCACACCGTCATTGCGAGCGCAGCGAAGCAATCCAGGGGGACCGGGTGAGCGAGACCCCCTGGATTGCTTCGCTGCGCTCGCAATGACGGCGGAGCTTGAAGCGGCGCATCATTTCACCTACCGTCCGTTAGGTAGGCTAATTGCATCAAGCAGGTCAAGCAGCGGGAGAGCGGCCATGGCGGCGGTGGAACAGTTCGGAGCGGAGGGCGCCGTGCCGCAGCGCTCGCCCTATTTCAGTGAGGAGCACGAGGCGCTGCGTGCTCAGGTCCGCCGCTTCGTCGAGACCGAGATCAAGCCGCATGCGCTGGCCTGGGAAGAGGCCGGCTTCGTCCCGCGCGAGGTGCTGCAGCGCATGGGCGAGCTCGGCTTCTTCGGCATCCGCTATCCGGCCGAGTATGGCGGCTCGGAGATGGACACGCTCGCCACCGTCGTGCTCGCTGAGGAGCTGGGACGCTCGACCTTCTCCGGCGTCGCCATCACCGCGCTGGTCCATACCGACATGGCCTCGGTCCATGTCTTCAACGCCGGCAGCACGGCGCAGCGCGAGCGCTACATGCCCGACATCATCGCCGGCAAGGCGATCTGCGCGGTCGCCGTCACCGAGCCCGATGCCGGCTCGGACGTGAAGGGCATCCGCACCACAGCGCGGCGCGAAGGCGATTCCTACGTGCTGAACGGTGCCAAGATGTTCATCACCAATGGCGTCTACGGCGATCTCTACTGCGTCGCCGCCAAGACCGACCTTTCGGCCAAGCCCTCGCAATCGGTCTCGATCTTCCTCGTCGAGAAGGGCACGCCCGGCTTCAAGGTCTCGCGCGCCTTGGACAAGTATGGCTGGCGCTCGTCGGATACTGCCGAGCTGGTCTTCGAGGAGTGCCGTATTCCGGCCGAGAACCTGCTCGGCCAGGAGGGTCGCGGCTTCTACGCGATCATGCGCAACTTCCAGAACGAGCGCACGGTGATCGGCGCCATGGCGATCGGCGAGGCGCAGGCGGCGATCGATCTCACCCTCGATTATGTCCGAACGCGAAAGGCCTTTGGCGCGCCGCTCTGGGACAAGCAGGCCATCCGGCAGAAGCTCGCCATGCTTGCCGCCAAGGTCGAGGCCGGGCGCCAGCTCGTCTATCACGCCGCCTGGATGGACGCGCAGGGCATGGAGGCGACGCGCGAGGTCTCGATGGTCAAGGCGCTCTGCGGCGAGCTGGTCAATGAGGTGATGTATGCCTGCGTCCAGTTCCATGGCGGCATGGGCTTCATGCGCGAGAGCACGATCGAGCGCATGGCGCGCGACGCCCGCGTCCAGTCGATCGGCGGCGGCGCCACCGAGGTGATGCTCGAAGAGGTGGCGAAGCGGCTGTGAGCGCGCCGGTGGCAAAAGTAGCGCGGGAAGGCGCGGAAGGCGGCTCGCGCCGGCTCATCCTCGACACCGCCGCGCGCCTGCTGCGCTCCGGCGGCTATCACCAGACCACCTTGCGCGAGATCGCCGAGGCGGTCGGCATCCGCAAGGCGAGCCTCTACTACCATTTCGCCTCGAAGGAGGAGATCGTCGAGGAGGTCGTCAATGACGGCGTCCGCTTCGTTCATGAGGCGGTCGTCGCGGCCCTGGCGGAGCATGCCGCGGCATCGCCGCATGCAAGGCTGGAAGCGGCGATCCGCGCCCATCTCACCGCGCTGCACGGCCATGGCGACTACACCTCCGCCAGCATCAAGGTCTTCACCTTCGGCGCCATGCCGGTGCCCGACAGCGTCCGCCAGGTCCGCCGCGCCTATGGCGAGGTCTGGCGCGGGCTGATCGCGGAGTTGCAGCAGGCTGGCGCGATTGCGCCCGAGCGCTCGCCCGAGGCGCTCAGGCTCTTCCTGCTCGGCGCGCTCAACGGCTCGACCGATTGGTACCGGCCCGGCCGCTTCGACATCGCTGAGCTGGCGCAAGAATTTGCGGCGCTGATCGCTCAGGCCGGCTGATCACGTCGGCAATTGCCGATTTTCGTTGCAGCAACATGCCGGCCTTAACCCAGCCTTGACCTTCATATGCTGACGATAGGGCATGCACGATGACGGCCTGCTTCGCTTCGGCGGTGAGTTTCGCGATACCGGACGGGAAGCGGCCTTCCAGGCGGCCCGCCTGCCGGAGACTCTGCGGCAGTGCCGGCTCATCTTCCTGCTCTCGGCCGTTCTCAATGCGCTGTTCCTGATCAGCGACTGGCGCTTCCACGGCACGCCGCACTTCTTCGTCGCCGTGCCGGCGCGGCTCGCCGTGGTCTTCGTCTCGATCGTCTGCGCGCTGCTGATCCGCCGCGTGGCAACCTTCAGGCGGGCCGAGGCGGTCACGCTGCTCTGGGAAGGCTGCGTCGCGGTCGGCGTCGCCTTCCTCGTCAGCTCGCGCAGCGATCTGGCGCTCTTCGTGGTGATGCTGCTGCCTGCGATCTTCTATCTGGTCGCGCCGATCTCGTTTCGCTGGACCCTGCCTTTCGGAGCCGCGACCAGCCTGCTCATGCTGGCGGGCTATCTTGGCGGCGGCCCGCTGCCGACCACCTTCATCGGACTCATCCTCATCCTGGTCATGCTGAACGTCGCGCTCAGCCTGGTCGTGATCCATGCCAACCGTCTCAGGCGGCTCGAATGGCAGGCGACGCAATCCGAGCGCGCCGCCAAGGAGGCGCTTGGCGAGAGCCGCGCCATGATCGAACGGCTGTTCATGGCGGTGCCGATCCCGCTCGTGGTCACCTCGGTGCTCGAAGGCCGCTTCCTGCGGGCCAACGATGCCGCCCTGCGCTATCTCGGCGGCAGGGCTGAGGCCGATCTCGGCTCCGTGACCGTCTCCGACATGTTCGTCGAGCCCGAGAGCCGGCGCGAGCTTCTGCGCCAATTGTATCAGAGCGAGCATGTCGGCGAGTTCGAGGCGCGCATCCGCGATGCCGGCGGCACGAGCCGCGACGCCTTGATCACTGCAACCTCGCTCACGCTGGGCCAGGCGCCGGCCGTGGTGGCGGGCATCGTCGACATCACCGAGCGCAAGGCGGCCGAGGCGCAGGCGCGCTGGCAGGCGACGCATGATGCGTTGACCGGGCTGCCCAACCGCCTGCTCTTTCAGGAGCGGTTGCAGGCGGCGCTGGCCGCGCTTGGCGAAGGCGCGACCGTCAGCCTGTTTCTGATCGATCTCGACGATTTCAAGTCGGTCAACGACACGCTCGGCCACGATGCCGGCGACGCGCTGCTGATCGAGGCCGCGATACGGCTCAGCCGCCATGTCGAGCCCGACGATCTCGTTGCCAGGCTGGGCGGCGACGAGTTCGTGGTGCTCTCGACCAGGGCGTTCAGCCCGGCCGCGGCGCAGGCCAAGGCCGACCTGCTGCTGGCGGCCCTGCGCGTCCCGGTGGAGCATGCCGGCCAGGCGATCTCGGCCCGCGCCAGCCTCGGCATCGCGCTGGCGCCGCAGCATGATCGTGAGCCTGTCGAGCTGATGAAGGACGCCGATCTCGCGCTCTACCGCGCCAAGGCGCTCGGCCGGAACATGGCGGTGATCTACGAGCCCGACATGCGCGCCGCCATGAACGCCCGCGTCGCGATCTGCCGCGAACTCGGCGAGGCGCTGGCGCAGGATCGCATCCTGCCCTTCTACCAGCCGCAGATCGTGCTCGCGACCGGCGCGATCGACGGCTTCGAGGCATTGGCGCGCTGGAGGCATCCGCAGCGCGGCATCGTGCCCGCTGCCGCTTTCCAGCAGGCGCTGGAGGATCCCGAGACCTCCCAGGCCATTGGCGACGCGATCCTGCGCCAGGCCATCGCCGATTTGCGGGGATGGCTTGAGGCCGGCATCGACGTGCCCCGCGTCTGGGTCAACCTCGCGCCCGGCGTCTTCCGCGATCCCTCCTTGCCGCAAAAATTCCTCGCCCTGCTCGATGCCGCCGGCGTGCCGGCCGAGCGCTTCGGCGTCGAGGTCACCGAGACGGTGCTGCTCACCCGCAATGGCGGCGATGCCGAGCGGGCGCTCAAGGCGCTGCGTGAGAGCGGCGTGCGCGTCGCGCTCGACGATTTCGGCACCGGCTATGCCTCTCTGACGCATTTGCGCCGCCTGCCGGTCGACCTGATCAAGATCGACCGCAGCTTCGTCCGGCACCTGGCCGAAGGCGGCGAGGACGCCGCGATCGTGCGCGCCATCATCAACCTCGCCGCCGACATGAAGCTCGACGTCATCGCCGAGGGCGTCGAGAGCCGCGAGCAGCAGGAGTTCCTGCTCGGCCATGGCTGTGGCTTCGGCCAGGGCTATCGCTATTCGCGTCCTATCGCCGCGAGCCGGGTGCCCTGGCTGGTGCGGCAGGGCGGCCTGCTGCCGGCCGAGCCTGCCTTGGGCGCAAGGCGGGACGGCATCGCCGCGGCCTGACCGCGGCGCGCGGGCTTGCTAGCATCTCGCCGCAAACCCGCGTTCCAGCCCCGAGGACCAAAGCCCGCATGCGCGCCTTCTACCATCCGGACCAGTCGCTCCACGATCCCAAGCAATACCTGCGCTTCGGCCGCGTCGTCGCGCCGAAGGACCTGCCGGAGCGGACGCAGCGGCTGCTCGGCGCGCTCGACAGGCATGGCATCGAGCCGGAAACCCCGGCTGCCCATGGCGTCGACCCGATCCTGAAGGTGCATGGCGAGGGCTTCGTCCAGTTCCTCGAAACCGCCTGGGCGCGCTGGCAGGAGCTGCCGGCCGAGCGCGGCCCCGAGGTCTGGCCGAGCACCTTCCCTTATTGGAGCGGCCGTCCGGACGAGGACATGCGCCCGCCCTGCCGCCCGACCGGTTTCATCGGCCAGCTCGGCTGGTATCTCGGCGACCTTTCGGTGCCGATCGGCGAGCATTGCTGGACCTCGACCCTGCGCTCGGCCGAGACGGCTGTCTCCGGCGCCGACGCGTTGCTTGCCGGCGAGCGCGCCGTCTATGCGCTCTGCCGCCCCTCGGGTCACCACGCCCGCGCCGACCGCGCCACCGGCTTCTGCTACATCAACAACACGGCGGTCGCGGCCCAGCGCCTGTGCTCCAAGTACGGCAAGGTGGCTATCCTCGACGTTGACGCCCATCATGGCGACGGCACGCAGCAGATCTTCTATCGCCGCCCGGACGTGCTCACGATCTCGGTCCATGCCGATCCGTCGAGCTACTATCCGTTCTACACCGGCTATGAGGACGAGCGCGGCAACGGCCCGGGCGAGGGCTTCAACCTCAATCTGCCGCTCGTCCATGGCGCTGCCGGGCCGGAGATGGAGGCCGCTGTCGACCGAGCCGCCCGTGCCATCCGGGAGTTCGGCGCCGAGGCGCTGGTCGTGGCGCTCGGCTACGACGCCCACAAGGACGACCCGATCGGCGTGCTCAAGCTGGAGGCGCAGGATTTCGGGACGATCGGCAGCCAGGTGAAGGCGCTCGGCCTGCCGACGCTGGTGGTGCAGGAGGGTGGCTATGCGATCGAGGCGATCGGGGATTGCCTGGATGCTTTCTTGGGTGGGTTCAAGGCATAGGGAAGGGCGAAGTTCAGCGCGGGGAACCCTCTCCTGTAAGGAGAGGGCAGGGTGAGGTGTCGGCCAGAACACCAGCAAAACTCTGCGGAGACAGCGGCTAAGTCACGGCTGCTGCGTCCAACGGCCGACACCTCACCCAACCCTCTCCTTACAGGAGAGGGCTCCCGCGCGAGGCGGGAGAGGGTGTCGCCTTAGATCACCGCCTCGATCAGAAACGGCCCCTTCCGCGACAGCGCCCCCCGGAACAGCCTCACGAACTCCTCGGCCGTCGTTGCCCGCCCGGCCTCGACGCCCATGCCCTGCGCCAGCGCCACCCAATCCAGCGCCGGCTCGTCGATGTTCAGCATCTGCGTCGCGTTGCGGCCGAAATCGTTGACGCCGACATTGCGCATCTCGCCGTGCAGGATCGCATAGGTCCGGTTGGCGAAGACCACGGTGACGATGTCGAGGTTCTCGCGCGCCTGCGTCCACAGGCCCTGGAGCGTGTACATGCCCGAGCCATCGGCCTGCATGCCGATGACCTTGCGGTCTGGGCACGCAACCGCCGCGCCGACGCAAAGCGGGATGCCGATGCCGATCGCCCCGCCGGTGATCTGGAGATAGTCGTGCTGCGGCGCGTCCGCGCACATCCCGTAGAAGACGCGGCCGGACGAGACGGACTCGTCGCAAACAATGCTGTTCTCCGGCAGCAGCCTGGCGACCAAGGTGCAGACCTTGTCGGCATCGAGATCGCCGCTCGGCAGGGCAGGCTCGCCGTTGCGGGCGGGCGCGATATTGGCGGGCTTGAACCTGCCCGCGCCGAGCTCGTCGGCGAGCGCCTCGAGCGTGCCCGGCAGGTCGTCGCCCGGGACCGCCAGCGTCATCACCTCGCAGGTATCAGGGATGAGGCGGCTCGGCTTGCCCGGATAGGCGAAGAAGGCGACCGGCATCTGCGAGCCGACGAGGATCAGCACGTCGATCTCGCGGAGCAGGTCGAGCGCCATGTCGACGGGATAGGGCACTTTCGGCAGGGCCACGCGTCCGGCGCCGCGCTCGGTGCGCCCGTTCGACATCTGGCTGAGCATGCGGCTGCCTGTCGCCGCGCAGATGCGGGCGGCCATCTCCAGCGGCTTCTCGCGCAGGGCCGAGCCGGTCAGCAGCAGCGCGGCGCGGGCGCCATGCTTGCGCAGCGCCTGTGCCGCAGCGCGAATCGACTCTGCCGCGACCGTCTTCGCCTTCGGCACGACGGTCTTCGTCACCGCCGCCGGCTCGACGCTGCCCCAGGCGCAATCGGCCGGCAGGATCACGGTGGTCACGCCGGGCAGTGAGAGCGAGGCGGCATAGGCCTCGCCGATCGCCGGCCCGACATCCTCGGCCGAGGCGATGCGCCGGACGAAGTGGGACATCGGCGCGGCCAGGCTCTCGATGTCGCTGGTCAGCGGCGCGTCGTGCTCGAGATGGTAGGTCGCGTGGTCGCCGACGACGTTGATCATCGGCGTGCGGGCGCGCCTGGCATTGTGCATGTTGGCCAGCGCGTTCGCCATGCCCGGCCCGCAATGCAGCAGCGTTGCGGCGGGCTTGTCGGCCATGCGGGCGTAGCCGTCGGCCGCCGCCGTCACCACGCCCTCGAACAGCCCGAGCACGCAGCGCATTTGCGGCTTGCGGTCGAGCGCCGCGACGAAGTGCATTTCGGAGGTGCCGGGATTGGCGAAGCAAACGTCCACGCCGTTGACGAGAAGCGTGTCGCAAAGGCGGTCGGCGCCGTTCATGCTGGGAGACCTCGTGAGGATGCGCGGCGCGCGGGAGAGGAGGAAAGGGGAATGGAACCGCTGCCTCGTGTCAAACAAGAGAAATTCATCGCCCTCGTTCAGGACGTTGATCGCCGCCTTGACGGGTTTGCATAGGCATTTACCCTGCCATGGAACGAAGGTTGCATCGTTCGCGGCAAACGTGCCGGCGGGCGATCGCAGATCATCAGAGGGAAACGGGCGTCATGATCAGCTTGAAGCGTTTTGCGGCCTTGGCCGCGTTCGGAGCCGTCGCTGCCGCCTCTGCGGGCGCCCAGGCGCAGACCAAGGTCTCGGTCGGCATCTCCGGCTGGACCGGCTTCGCGCCGCTGGTTCTCGCCAAGGAGGCCGGCATCTTCGCCAAGAACGGGCTCGACGTCACCATCAAGAAGATCCCGCAGAAGGACCGCCACCTCGCCATCGCCTCGGGCGACATCCAGTGCGCCGCGACCACGGTCGAGACCTGGATCGTCTGGGACGCCGCCGGCATCAAGACCAAGCAGATCTTCCAGCTCGACAAGAGCTACGGCGCCGACGGCATGGTGACGCGCAACACGACAGCCTCGATCAAGGACCTGAAGGGCAAGACGGTCGCGGCTTCCGCTCCCGGCACCTCGCCCTATTTCGCGCTGGCCTGGATGCTGAAGGAGAACGGCATGTCTGTGAAGGACGTGACCGTGGTCAACATGGAGCCCGGCCCGGCCGCGCAGGCCTTCATCGCCGGCCAGAACGACGCGGCGCTGACCTATGAGCCCTACCTCTCCGCCGTGCGCGACAAGCCCGAGGCCGGCAAGATCATCGCCACCACGCTCGACTACCCGATGGTGATGGACACCTTTGGCTGCACCCCGGCCTTCCTCGCCGCCAATGACGACGCCGCCAAGGCGCTGACCAAGAGCTATTTCGAAGCGGTCGCGCTGATCAAGTCCGAGCAGGCCAAGGCCTATGGCATCATGGGCGCCGACGTGAAGCAGACCGGCGAGCAGTTCGGCAAGTCGGCCGGCTACCTGCGCTGGGCCGATGCCGAGGGCAACAAGGCCTTCTTCTCCGGCGAGTGGCAGGCCTTCAGCGCCAAGGCCGCCGACCTGCTGCTCGAGATCGGCCTGATCAAGTCCAAGCCGGAGATCAACTCGCTGGTCGAGACCAAATACGTCATTGGCGGCGCGATGTGACGATCCTGCCCGACGTCCTGCGGCCGGGCCTCGGGATCGTCTTCTGCGGAACCCAGGCCGGGCGCGTCTCGGCCTTGCGGCGCGCCTATTATGCCGGGCCGGGCAACAAGTTCTGGAAGACGCTTCATGCTGTGGAGCTCATCCCGCGCGAATTGGCGCCGGGTGAGTTCGAGGAACTTCCGAACTTCGGCCTCGGGCTCACGGACGTCGCCAAGCTGACCTCCGGTCCGGACACCGCCCTGGCCCGGTCCCATTTCGGCGTGGATGAGTTCCTGAGCAAGATGCGCTGCTTCGCCCCGGCCTTTATCGCCTTCAACGGCAAGCGGGCGGCGCAGGCCGCCTTGGGCGTTTCCGGCCCATTGTTGAGCTATGGCTTGCAGCCGGTGGGTTTGGGCGGGAGCGCCGTCTACGTGCTGCCTTCGACCTCCGGAGCCGCTTCCGGCTTTTGGTCGATCGAGCCCTGGCGCGAACTCGCAGCCGCGTGGCGTACGAAAAGAGAGCAGGCGCACCTGTGAAACCGCTCCAGCCAGTCTCCGCCCCATCCCGCATCGGGCTCGGGCTTGCCTTCTTCGCGCTCTTTGTCGCGCTCTGGTCGGTCGCGACCTTCGGCGGCTTCGTCCAGCGGCTCTTCCTCGCCGATCCGCTGACCATGATCGGCGAAGGCTACAAGCTGCTGGTCGATTACGGCTTCGCCTTCGATATCGGCATGACGATCTGGCGCGTCGTCGGCGGCTTCGTGCTCGCCGTCATCGTCGCGCTACCGCTCGGCATCCTGATGGGCGCCTATAAGCCGGTCGAGGCCTTCTTCGAGCCCTTCGTCTCCTTCGCGCGCTATTTGCCGGCCTCGGCCTTCATCCCGCTGCTGATCCTCTGGGCCGGCATCGGCGAGGCGCAGAAGCTATTGGTCATCTTCATCGGCTCGGTCTTCCAGCTCATCCTGATGATCGCCGTCGCGGTCGGCTCGATCCGGCGCGACCTCGTTGACGCCGCCTATACGCTCGGCGCCGGCGATCGTTCGGTGGTGCTGCGGGTGCTCCTGCCCAATGCTGCCCCCGAGATCGCCGAGATCCTGCGCATGGTGCTCGGCTGGGCCTGGACCTATGTCATCGTCGCCGAGTTGATCGGCTCGTCCTCCGGCATCGGCCACATGATCACCGACAGCCAGGCGCTGCTGAACACCGGGCAGATCATCTTCGGCATCATCGTCATCGGGCTGATCGGCCTGATCTCGGATTTCCTGTTCAAGGCGGTCAACCAGCGCCTGTTCCCCTGGGCCGCCAAATGAGCAAGCTCGTCATCGATCAGGTCGGAAAATCCTTCCCGGCGCGCCATGGCGGGCAGGCGACGCGCGCGCTGCTGCCGACCTCGCTCAGCGTTGCCGACAACGACTTCATCACCATCCTCGGCCCCTCCGGCTGCGGGAAATCCACGCTGCTGCGCATGATCGGCGGGCTGGAGACGCCGAGCGAGGGGCGCATCCTGCTCGATGGCGAGCCCGTCATCGGCCCGGGCGCCGATCGCGGCTTCGTCTTCCAGAGCTACACGCTCTTCCCCTGGCTGAACGTGGCCGAGAACATCGCCTTCGGCCTGCGCGAGAAGGGCGTGGCCGAAGCCGAGCGCCTCCGCATCGCCACAGACTGGGCCGGCCGCATCGGCCTCAGAGGCTTCGAGAACCACTATCCCAAGCAGCTCTCTGGCGGCATGCAGCAGCGCACCGCGATCGCCCGCGCCCTCGCCAACGATCCAAAAATCCTGCTGCTCGACGAGCCCTTCGGCGCGCTCGACAACCAGACCCGCGCGCTGATGCAGGAAATGCTGCTCGGCATCTGGGAGCGCGAGCAGAAGACCGTGCTCTTCGTTACCCATGACGTCGAGGAAGCGATCTTCATGGCCTCGCGCGTCGTGGTGATCAGTGCGCGTCCCGGCCGGATCAAGGCCGACATCCCGGTCGACCTGCCCCATCCGCGCCCCTACACGATCAAGACGAGCCCGGAATTCGTCGCGCTCAAGGAGCGGCTGGTCGAGGAGATCAGGGCCGAGGTGATGGCGAGCGCCGCCTGACCTCCCTAAGTCGAAGCGCCCCGCCGGTTGACAACGCACCGGTATGGTGGTTCGTTCTCGCCCTAATTGGCCTGACCACATGGCCAAATCGATCCCGGCTCAAGCCGGGGCAGGAAACGGGCCCGGGGAGTGAAACGTGCCGCTCGAAGCCGTCGAGTCGCCACGCCTTTATCGTCAGATTGCCGACCAGCTCCGCCAGCTCATCGACAGGCGCGAGTTCCCGGTCGGCGGCCGCCTGCCGCCTGAACGCGAGCTCGCCGAGAAGCTCGGCGTCTCCCGCCCTTCCGTGCGCGAGGCGCTGATCGCGCTCGAGGTCGAGGGCCGCGTCCGCATCCGCATGGGCTCGGGCGTCTATGTCACCGAGGCGCCGCGCCGCAAGCCGGCAGAGCCCGCCGATCTGGCGGAAGGGCCGTTCGAGCTGCTCAAGGCGCGCGAGGTCGTCGAGAGCGCGGTCTGCGCCGAGGCGGGCAGCCAGGCGACGCCGCAGAACATCGCCAAGCTCGACGACATCCTCACGCAAATGGAGGCGCCCGGCCTTTCCGGCGACGAGCTGATCGCGTTCGACCGCGCCTTCCATGTCGCGATCGCCGGGATGCTCGGCAACGCCGTGCTGGCGCGCTTCGTCGGCGATCTGTTCGACCAGCGCGTCAACCCGTATTTCCAGCAGCTCGCCAGCTATTTCGAGAACGACGTCTCCTGGCGCGAGGCCTTCGGGGAGCATCGCGCTGTTCGAGATGCGATCGCCTCGGGCTCCGCCGACAAGGCGCGCGACGCGATGCGCTGGCATTTGAAGCAATCGCAGGAGCGCTTCTCACAGAGCTTCGGCGATGGCCGTGCTGCAAGCGGACAGGAGAGCGTCGACGCCTGTCCGCCGGGCAAGAACTGACGCGAAAAGCCAAGCCTACTCACAACGGCAAGCCTACTCAAAACGGCAAGTCTATTCAAAACGGGAGGATACCAATGAAGAAGTATTTCGCTTTCGCCGCCGCCGCGGCTGCTCTCATCGTCGCCGGCGCGCCGGCTCAGGCCCAGACCAAGCTGAAATGGGCCCACGTCTATGAGACCTCCGAGCCCTTCCACACCGAGTCGGTCTGGGCGGCCGAGGAATTCAAGAAGCGCACCAACGGCAAGTACGAGATCACGGTCTATCCGGCCTCGCAGCTCGGCAAGGAGACCGACATCAACCAGGGCCTGACGCTGGGCACGGTCGACATCATCATCTCCGGCTCCAGCTTCGCCGCGCGCGCCTACCCGCCGATCGGCGTGACCTACTACCCCTTCACCTTCCGCGGCCCGGACCACCTGCTCGCCTACACCAAAAGCGACATCTACCAGGAGATGGTGAAGGGCTATCAGGAGAAGAGCGGCCACCAGATCGTGGCGGTCAGCTATTACGGCACGCGCCACACCACCTCGAACAAGCCGATCAAGTCCTGCGCCGACATGAAGGGCCTGAAGATCCGCGTGCCGGACGTCCCCGCCTATCTCGCCATGCCGCGCGCCTGCGGCGCGAACACAGCGCCGATCGCCTTCGCCGAGGTCTATCTCGCCCTGCAGAACGGCACCGTCGAGGCGCAGGAGAACCCGCTGACCACGATCGAGGCCAAGAAGTTCTACGAGGTCCAGAAGAACATCGTCCTCACCGGGCACATCGTCGACCATCTCAACACGGTCGTCGCCAAGCAGGCCTGGGACAAGTTCTCGCCTGAGGACCGCAAGATCTTCACCGACGTCGCCCTCGAGGCGGCCGAGCGCACCACCAAGAAGATCCAGGCCGACGAGATCAAGCTCATCCAGTTCTTCAAGGACAAGGGCCTGACCGTCAACGACGTCGACAAGGCCGACTTCCTCGCCAACGTGCAGAAGAACGTCACCTTCGAGCAGTTCGGCTATCGCAAGTCGGACTGGGAGCGCATCCAGGCGATCAAGTGATCCTGGCTTGACGTCCAAGCCCGGCGGCTCCCCGCCGCCGGGTGTTGTCCTATACCGCCCTGCCGGGCCCTCTCAGCACCGAGGTCAGCCGTGAACCAGAGCACGACGACGCAGGAAATCCATACCCAGGTCACCGGCGAAGAGATCGCCCATGTCTTCGACGAGGCGACGCCGCCGGCCGATCTCAGCGGCTACGGCATCGAGGACTGGTTCACGCTCGCCGCCTTCTGGCTGATGGTCGGTTGCGTCGTGCTGCAGTTCTTCACGCGCTACGTGCTGAACGATTCCTTCGCCTGGACGGAGGAGATCGCGATCTACGCGCTGATCGTCGTCGTCTTCCTCGGTTCGGCGCTCTGCGTGCGCGCCTCGCGGCACATCCAGGTCGATTTCATCTACCGCTATGTCTCGCCAGGCGTCGGCCGGGCGCTCGCCACCTTCGTCGACGTCGTCCGCATCGGCTTCTTCGGCTACGCGACCTGGCTCGTCTACAAATACGCCTCGCTCATTCCCGACGAGATGATGACGACGATCAACGTCCCCAAGTCGATCGTCTTCTACGCCGTCGTCATCGCCTTCGCCCTGATGACGCTGCGGGCGCTGCATGTCGCCTGGCAGAGCCTGCGGCGCGGCTACTCCGTCCTTGAAAATCCCGCGGCCTTCGACGGCTCGGAGGCCTGACCCATGCTCATCCTGCTCGGCTCCTTCCTCGCCCTGATGATTTTGGGCGTACCCGTCGCCATCGCGATGGCCGTCGCCTCGCTCGCCTTCATCCTGATCTCCGGCACGGTTCCCGACGTCATCCTGGCGCAGCGCATGATCGCCGGCGTCGAGAGCTTCCCGCTGCTCGCCGTGCCGTTCTTCATCCTGGCCGGAAACCTGATGAACATCGCCGGCGTCACCGGCCGCATCTACTCCTTCGCGGTCGCGCTCGTCGGCTGGATGCGCGGCGGTCTCGCGCAGGTCAACATCATCGGCTCCGTGATCTTCTCCGGCATGTCCGGCACCGCGATTGCGGATGCCGCCGGCATCGGCACGATCGAGATCAAGGCGATGAAGGACCACGGCTACCCGATGGACGTCGCAGTCGGCGTCACCGCCGCCTCGGCGACGCTCGGGCCTATCATCCCGCCCTCGCTGCCCTTCGTCATCTACGGCATGATGGCCAACACCTCGATCGGCGCGCTCTTCTTGGGCGGCGTCATCCCCGGCGTGGTCATGACGCTGTTCATGATGGGCACGGTCGCGGTCTTCGCCCGCCTGCGCAACTGGGGCTCGGATTCGAAGTTTTCCTGGCGCACGCTGGGCTCGGCCGGCATCGAGGTCGTGGTCGTCTTCGGCTTCCCGGTGCTGGCCTATGTCCTGGTCTACTGGGCCGGGCTCTCGGTCAATGTCGCCATCGGGCTCGCACTCGCCGGACTGCTGGCGCTCGACTACTATTTCGACTTCTCGGCCGTGATGGCGCTGATGACCCCGGTCATCCTGATCGGCGGCATGACGCTCGGCTGGTTCACGCCGACGGAGGCCGCGGCTGCCGCGGTGATCTGGTCGCTCTTCCTCGGCCTGGTGCGCTATCGCTCGATGACCTTGCGCAGCCTGACCAAGGCGACCTTCGACACGATCGAGACCACGGCGTCCGTGCTCTTCATCGTCACCGCCGCCTCGATCTTCGCCTGGTTGCTGACGGTCTCGAACACGGCCCAGATCCTGTCGGACCTGATCCTCGGCTTCACCCAGAACAAATGGGTCTTCCTGATCCTGGTGAACCTGCTGCTGCTCTTCATCGGCTGCTTCCTCGACACCATCGCGGCGATCACCATCGTCGTGCCGATCCTGCTGCCGATCGCGCTCAAGCTCGGCGTCGACCCGATCCATTTCGGGCTGATCATGACGCTGAACCTGATGATCGGCCTGCTGCACCCGCCGCTCGGCATGGTGCTCTTCGTGCTCTCGCGCGTCGCCAAGCTCTCGGTCGAGCAGACCACCATGGCGATCCTGCCCTGGCTGATCCCGCTCTTCATGGCGCTGTTCGCGATCACCTTCATCCCGGAGCTGACGCTCTGGCTGCCGCGGACGATGGGGATGCTGCGGTAGAGCATCGAACCGAAAAGTGGAATCCAGTTTTCGGAAAAATCAGATGCAATAACAAAAGCCTAGATCGCCACTTTGCGTCCGAAAGGACGTTCGGCGATCTAGGAGCGGGCTGCTCACGCTTGCCAGGGATTGACGAGGCTGATCGGCAGGTCCTCGAAATCCCTGGTGTTGCGGGTGACCAGGGTGAGGTCATGCGCGATTGCGGTCGCTGCGATCAGCGCATCCGCTGGGCCGCGCGACCTTCCGGCGGAAATCCGCCCCCATTCGAGGGAGATTTCGAGCGAGACGGGAATGATGCGCTCCGCATGGTCGGATCGCAGCGTGTTCAGCCAGGTCAGGAGGCGTTCGGCGAAGACCCGGTCCTTTGGCCATTGTCGTTCAATGCCGGAGTTGATCTCGCCGAACGAGACGACGCTGAACCGGATGTCCTCGGGCTCGATGGATTGCAGCCAAGCGACGGCGGCAGGCGATCCGCGACGCGCTTCGGAGATGACGTTCGTATCGAGCAGATACATCAGAACTCGATATCGCGGCCGGGCTCTTTCGAGCGAGCATTGACCATCTCGACAAAATCGTCCGGCCATGCCGGGCCGTCCAGCAAGTGGTCGACGATGCTCTTCTTTGGCGTCGCTTTCTGCCCTCGCTGCAGGGCGCTGAACTCTTCCTGGGAGATGACGACGACTGCAGGCTCCCCGCGCACCGTCACCTCTTGCGGCCCTTCCGTTTGCGCGCGCTTCACCACCTCGCTGAAGCGCGCCTTGGCATCTTGCAGTGCCCAGCTCATCACAGTCTCCTGACTAGTCAGACTAGTTTGTATTTAACTGGCCATGCGATTCATGCCTGTCAAGCGCATGGAGCGCGGTTGGCGTCGCCTGCTATGCGTTTGCGGCAATTCTGGGCTGTATTCATGGAGTTGCGACGAGCCGAATATGACACCATTTTCATGGTACAGGGGTATTCGCTGACAGGAGTGAAGCAGTGCGCTCGCTCATTGAATCGATGCTCGCGAGGCTGGTGAAGTCGCCTCCGCTCGAAATCGTCTTCGCGGATGGCTCGCATCGCATGGTCGGGGCGGGTGACAAGCCGGCGTTGACCATGCGCATCATGGACCGGCCGACGGAGCTCAAGCTCGCATTGAATCCGGAACTCGCGCTTGGCGAGGCCGTGATGGATGGACGGATCGTCGTCGAGCAGGGCAGCGTATACGACCTGCTCGACATGCTGGTCGCCGGGCTCCACGTGCAGACGCCCTCGGCCTGGGTCCAGACCCTCGGCCGTGCCCGCACGGCCGTGCGCCGCTTCAGCCAGAACAACACGCCGGCCTGGGCGCGCCGCAACGTCGCCCGCCACTACGACCTCAAGGCCGATTTCTTCAAGCTCTTCCTCGACGAGGACATGCAGTATTCCTGCGCTTTCTTCGAGCGTCCCGACATCCCGCTCGAACAGGCTCAGGCCACCAAGAAGCACCGGCTCATCGCCAAGCTCGCAGTCGAGCCCGGCCAGCGCGTGCTCGACATCGGCTCGGGCTGGGGCGGCCTCGGCTTGAGCATCGCCCGCGAGACCGGCGCGACGGTGAAGGGTATCACCTTGTCGACCGAGCAACTCGCCATCGCGCAGGAGCGGGCGGTGGCGGCGAACCTGCCGGTCGAGTTCAAGCTGGAGGATTATCGCCATACCGCCGGCCCGTTCGACCGCATCATTTCGGTCGGCATGTTCGAGCATGTCGGCGTCGGCTACTACCGCACCTACTTCCGCAAGATCTCGGAGTTGCTGACGCAGGACGGCGTCGCGCTCGTCCATACGATCGGCCGCACCACGCCGCCCGGCGCCACCAACCCCTTCATCGCCAAGTACATCTTCCCCGGCGGCTATATCCCGGCGCTATCCGAGGTCACGGCGGCGATCGAGCAGGAAGGGCTGATCATCACCGATGTCGAGGTGCTGCGCCTGCATTATGCCGAGACGCTGAAGGCCTGGCGCGAGCGCTTCCTCGCCCGGCGCGCCGAGGCGGTCGCGATGTACGACGAGCGCTTCGCGCGGATGTGGGAGTTCTATCTCGCCGCGTCCGAGGCAAGCTTCCGCCATAACGACCTCGTCGTCTTCCAGCTCCAGCTCGCCAAGACATTCGATACGCTGCCGGTGACCCGCGGCTACATGGAAAAGTGAGGGGCCGGCACCTCAGGGCGCTGCGCCCTCCCAGAGCTCGATCGCGAAGATCTCGGCATCGTCGTGATCGCTCGCGAGCGTAACAGCTTCGCCAGGCTCCAATATCGCATTGTCGCCGGTGCCGAGGCTCTCAAGGCCCTCGTTCGCGGCGATCGTCCACCCGTCAGAGCGAGCGCTGAGCATCAGCAGACCGCCATGGACGGCGAGTTCGATCGGGCCTGGGCCGGTCAGGCGTTCGACGCGGTGCTGCCAGCGACCGCGGCGGGTCATCACGTTGAGGTCGTCGATCGGCCCATTGACGAGCTGGCCCTCGACCGGGCGGTCGGCGGGGAAAGGGTAGGGCGCAGAAGACCGCTCCAGCCGCACCGTCTCGCCATCGCCGAAGGCGAGCGCGATCCCGTTCCCGGTCAGCACCGACAAGGTCCTGTCGATGCCGGGGAAGCTGGAGAACGGCCCGTCGGCCCCGACATGCGCCATCGATATCCGCCAGTCGAACGCATCGAGCGAAGCGCCGGGCGGATGCGCGGCGATCTCGGTCGTGGTGCCGCCGCCGTTCTTCCACGGCATGACCCGGCAGTCGCTGGCGCGGATGATGCGCATACTCAGCCCAGGATGCCCGGCAGCTTCAGACCCTTGGCCTTGGCGCAGTCGATGGCGATCTCGTAGCCGGCATCGGCATGGCGCATCACGCCGGTCGCCGGATCGTTCCAGAGCACGCGCTCCAGCCGCTTCGCCGCCTCCGGTGTGCCATCGGCGACGATGACCACGCCGGCATGCTGCGAATAGCCCATGCCGACGCCGCCGCCATGATGCAGCGAGACCCAGGTCGCGCCGCCGGCCGTATTGAGCAGCGCGTTCAGCAGCGGCCAGTCGGAGACCGCGTCCGAGCCGTCCTTCATGGCTTCCGTCTCGCGGTTGGGCGAGGCGACCGAGCCGGAATCGAGATGGTCGCGGCCGATCACGATGGGAGCCTTGACCTCGCCCTTCGCCACCATCTCGTTGAAGGCGAGGCCGAGCCGGTGCCGGTCGCCGAGGCCGACCCAGCAGATCCGCGCCGGCAGGCCCTGGAACTTGATGCGCTCGCGCGCCATGTCGAGCCAGTTATGCAGGTGCTTATCGTCCGGCATCAGCTCCTTCACGCGCTGGTCGGTGCGGTAGATATCCTCCGGATCGCCCGAGAGCGCGGCCCAGCGGAACGGCCCGACGCCGCGGCAGAAGAGCGGGCGGATATAGGCCGGCACGAAGCCGGGAAAGTCGAAGGCGTTGTCGACGCCCATGTCCTTCGCCATCTGGCGGATGTTGTTGCCGTAGTCGAGCGTCGGCACGCCCATGCGCTGGAAGTCGAGCATGGCGCGGACATGCACGGCCATCGACTGTTTCGCGGCCTCGATCGTCCCGGCCGGATCGCGCTCCTTGCGCTCCTCCCATTCCTCCAGTGTCCAGCCGGCGGGCAGGTAGCCGTTGAGCGGGTCATGGGCCGAGGTCTGGTCGGTGACGACGTCGGGCCGGATGCCGCGCCGGACCATGTCGGGGAAGACCTCCGCAGCATTGCCGAGCACGCCGACTGAGACGGCCTTGCCCCTGGCATGGGCGGCTTCGATGATCTTCAGCGCCTCGTCGACGCTCCCCGCCTTCTCGTCGAGATAGCCGGTGCGCAGACGGAACTCGATCGAGGACGGCTTGCACTCGACCGCGATCATCGAGGCCCCGGCCATGGTCGCGGCCAGGGGCTGCGCGCCGCCCATGCCGCCGAGGCCGCCGGTCAGGATCCATTTGCCCTTGAGGCTGCCATTATAGTGCTGCCGGCCGATCTCGACGAAGGTCTCGTAGGTGCCCTGAACGATGCCCTGCGTGCCGATATAGATCCAGGATCCCGCGGTCATCTGGCCGTACATCATCAGCCCGGCCTTATCGAGCTCGTGAAAATGCTCCCAATTGGCATAGGCCGGCACGAGGTTGGAATTGGCGATCAGCACGCGCGGCGCGTCCGCATGGGTGCGGAAGATGCCGACCGGCTTGCCCGACTGCACCAGCAGGGTCTCGTCGGCCTCCAGCGAGCGCAGGCTGGCGACGATGCGGTCAAAATCCTCCCAGGTGCGGGCGGCGCGGCCGATGCCGCCATAGACCACGAGCTCGCCCGGCTTCTCGGCGACGTCAGGGTCGAGATTGTTCATCAGCATGCGCAAGGCGGCCTCGGTCAGCCAGCTCTTGGCCGAGAGCTCGGTGCCGCGCGGGCTGCGGATGACGCGGCTATTGTCGATGCGGGTCATGAATGGCTCCGTTCAGACCGTGATCGGGAAAAGTGGAATCCGGCTTTCCGTCCGATCACGGTCAAGGTTTCAACTTGGTCGCCGCGTTGAGCGCGGCTTCGATGATGACTGAGAGGGCGGCTTGCAGCCTGGCGGCTTTCGGTGCGTCGAAACTCCAAGGCGGAGCCTCTTCGGTCAGGTAGGCCGAAAGCGCGATCTCCATCTGGATCGCATGGACATGCTCGGCCGGCTGGCCGTAGTGCCGGGTGATCCAGCCGCCCTTGAAGCGGCCATTGGCGACGTGGCTGAAGTCGGACTTGCCCAACGCCGCCTCGGCGGCCTGCCCAACCTCCGGCGCGCAGCTCGCGCCCGAATTGGTGCCGAGGTTGAGCGTCGGCAACGTGCCGGGGAAGAGGCGCGGGATCACCGATTTGATCGAGTGGCAATCCCAGAGCAGGCAGAAGCCGTGAGCGGCTTTCACCCGTGCGATCTCGGCCGCGAGCGCATCGTGATAGGGCTGGAAATAGGCCTCGCGTCGCCTGGTGATCTCGGCCTCGTCCGGCGCTGTGATCCAGATCGGCTCGCCGTCGAAACTCGTGGTCGGCACCAGCTCGGTCGTCGCCTGCCCCGGATAGAGCGAGAGGCCGGAGGGATCGCGGTTGAGGTCGATGACATAGCGCGACAGCCCGGCCTCGACGATGCTCGGCTGGAAGGGCTCAGCGAAGGCGTAGAGCTGGCGCATGTGCCAGTCGGTGTCGCCGGCCGCGAGGCCGAGCGGGTTGAGCGTGGCGCGCACTTCATCTGGCAGGCCGGTGCCGGGATGCGGCATCGAGAGGATGAGCGGGGAAGAGCCTTTGGTGGTGGTGAGGGTGTCGCTCATGCACGACGTCCTTTGTTTAGTCGCCGTACGCTTGAGCCGAGCGACATCCCCATGAGAAAAGGCGCGGGGAACCCCTCTCCTGTAAGGAGAGGGGCAGGGGTGAGGTGTAGGCCCGAAATCGTTGGCTTAAACCGAAATGTGAGGTGAGCACTGCGGTCCGCTGGTCCAGCGGCCGTCCCCTCACCCTGCCCTCTCCCTCCGGGAGAGGGTTCCCCGCGCTTGTTACTGCGAGGGCTCATGCTCCGAACTCCGCAAAACTGTCCAACCCGGCCGCCTTGCCCAGCGCGCCAGACAGCACCAGCTCGGTCGCCGCCGCCAGGTCAGGCGCCAGATAGCGATCAGCCTCCAGCGGCGCGATCTTCTCGCGGATAAGCGCTAGCACCGGCTCGAGCCGCGGACTGGTCTTCATCGGCCGGTGATGCTCGATCGCCTCTGCCGCCGCCATCAGCTCGACGCCGATGATGCTCGCGGCGTTCCTGGCCATGTCGAGCAGGCGGAAGGCGCCATGCGTCGCCATCGAGACATGGTCCTCCTGGTTGGCCGAGGTCGGGATCGTGTCGACCGAGGCCGGATAGGCCTTCTGCTTGTTCTCGGATGCGAGTGCCGCGGCCGTCACCTGCGCGATCATGAAGCCGGAATTCAAGCCCGCGTCGCGCGCCAGAAAGGGTGGCAGCCCGCTCATCACCGGATCGACCAGCAGCGCCATGCGCCGCTCCGAGAGATTGCCGATCTCGCACAGCCCCATGGCCAGGATATCGGCGGCGAAGGCGACCGGCTCGGCGTGGAAATTGCCGCCCGAGACGATCTCGCCCGGCCCGAGCACGAGCGGATTGTCGGTCACCGCATTGGCCTCGATCGCCAGCGTCGTGGCGGTGTTCGCGAGCAGGTCGCGCACCGCGCCCATCACCTGCGGCTGGCAGCGCAGCGAATAGGGGTCCTGCACCTTGCTGTCGCCGAAGCGATGGCTGTCGCGGATCTCGCTGCCGGCGATCAGCTGAAGCAGAATCGCCGCGACCTTGATCTGGCCGGGCTGGCCGCGCAGCGTCTGGATGCGCGGATCGAACGGCGTGTCAGAGCCCTTCAGCGCATCGACCGAAAGCGCGCCGGCAACGAGCGCCGCGTCGAAGACGCGGGCGATGTCGCTCAGCGCTTTCAGCGCGATCGCGGTCGAGACCTGCGTGCCGTTGATCAGCGCCAGCCCTTCCTTGGCGCCGAGCACGAGCGGCTCCTGGCCAATGCGCTTCAGCGCTTCTGCCGCCGGCAGCACCTCGCCCTTCAGTTTGATCTCGCCGACGCCCATCAGCGCCGCTGTGAGGTGCGCGAGCGGAGCGAGGTCGCCGGAGGCGCCGACCGAGCCCTTGGCCGGCACGACCGGCAGCGCATCGGCCTTGAGCGCGCCGATCAGAGCCTCGACCACGACCGGCCGCACGCCGGAGGCGCCGCGGGCCAGGCTCGCCGCCTTCATCGCCAGGATGAGCCTGATGACATCGTCCGGCAGGGCAGGGCCGGTGCCGACCGCGTGCGAGAGGATCAGGTTGCGCTGCAAGGTGGTGAGGTCGGCATCGGCGATGCGCACGCTGGCGAGCTTGCCGAAGCCGGTATTGACGCCATAGGTCACGGTGCCGGCCGCGACGATCTCGTCGACGATCGCCTGCGCCGCTGCGATCGCCTTCATGTCCGAGAGCGTGATCGAGGCGCCGCCGAGCACGCTGCGCCACTGCGAGAGCGCGGCCTCGCCGGGGGTAAGGGATAAAGCGGTCATTGGCCGTTCCAGATGCGGGCGTGAAGCGGGTTGAAGCCGATGCGATAGGCGAGCTCGGCCGGGCGTTCGATGTCCCAGATGGCGAGGTCGCAGAACTTGCCGGGCTCAAGCGTCCCAATCTCGCCCTGCATCCCGAGCGCCTTGGCGGCGTGGCGCGTGATCCCGGCCAACGCCTCTTCCGGCGTCAGGCGGAACAGCGTGCAGGCCATGTTGAGCACCAGCAGCGGCGAGGTCAGCGGCGACGAGCCGGGATTGGCATCGGTCGCGAGCGCGATGGCGACGCCGTGTTTGCGCAAAAGCGCGATCGGCGGTTTCTGCGTCTCGCGCAGGAAATAGAAGGCACCGGGCAGGATCACCGCGACGGTGCCAGCCCCGGCCATGGCGATCACGCCGGCCTCGTCGAGATGTTCGAGATGATCCGCCGATACAGCGCCATGCTCGGCCGCCAGCTTGGCGCCGCCGAGGTTGGAGAGCTGCTCGGCATGGATCTTGACGGGCAAGCCCTTTGCCTTCGCCGCGGCGAAGACCCGCGCCGTCTCCTCCGGCGAGAAGGCGATGCCCTCGCAGAAGATGTCGACCGCATCGGCCAATCCCTCAGCGGCGACGGCATCTAGCATCGGCCCGGCGACGAGGTCGGTGTAGTCGCCCGAGCGTCCCGAAAACTCCGGCGGCACCGCATGCGCGCCGAGGAAGGTGGTGCGCACCCGGACCGGGCGCTCGCGGCCGAGCCGGCGGGCAACCTTCAGCTGCTTCAGCTCGGCCTGCTGTTCGAGCCCATAGCCCGACTTGATCTCGACGGTGGTGACGCCCTCGGCCAGCAGCGCGGCAAGCCGCCTGTCGGCGCTCACGAACAGTTCGGCTTCATCAGCCGCCCGCGTCGCCTTCACGGTGGAGAGGATGCCGCCGCCGGCGCGCGCGATCTCTTCATAGCTCACGCCTTGCAGGCGCAGCTCGAACTCATGGGCGCGATCGCCGCCATAGACGAGATGGGTGTGGCAATCGATTAGGCCCGGCGTGATCCAGCGCCCGCCGCAATCGACGGTCTCGCGCGTCTCGAATCGAGGTGCCTGGCTGCGCGGGCCGACCCAGATGATGCGGCCGTCCCTGGCTGCGACCAGCCCATCCTCGATCGCTCCGTATGGCGCGGATGCATCGGCCGCCATGGTCGCGAGCCGGGCATGGGTCCATACTGTGTCGCAGCTCAGGCTCTCATTGGGCTGTCCCGCCACGTCGCTCCCTCTCGACTATCCCTGCGATCAGACTATGCTATCTAATTGCATATGCAAATAGCAAGCGGAGAGCCGGCGTGACCTTGACCCTGCACCTGGAGCAGGCCCTCTTGCCCGAGGGCTTTGCCGATGATGTCGCGCTCACCGTCGTGGATGGCACGATCGCTGCGGTCGCAATCGGCGTGCCGCAAGCCGAAAGTGTCGTCAGGCTCGACGGGCTGAGCTTGCCCGGCATGCCGAACCTGCACAGCCACGCCTTCCAGCGCGGGATGGCGGGCCTCGGAGAGCGCCGCGGCGCCACCGAGGATTCGTTCTGGACCTGGCGCGAGGTGATGTACCGCTTCCTCGATCGGCTCTATCCCGATGATGTCCAGGCCATCGCGGCACAGGCCTTCGTCGAGATGCTGGAGGGTGGCTTCACCGCGCTCGCCGAGTTCCACTACCTCCACCATGACAAGGACGGCCGTCCCTACGCCGATATCGCCGCGATGGCGGGTGCCATTGCCGCCGCCGCCGAGGAGACGGGCCTGGGCCTCACCTTGCTGCCGGTGCTCTATCGCTACGGCAATTTCGGCGAGGCGCCGCCGGTCCATGGCCAGCGCCGCTTCGTCAACGATCCCGACAGCTACCAGCGCCTGATCGAGGCCAGCGAGACGGCCATCGCCCATTTGCCCGATGCGCGGCTCGGCCTCGCCCCGCACTCGCTGCGCGCGGTCGGCAAGGCCGACCTGACCTGGCTCACCGCTCTGTGCCCGAACGGCCCCTTCCACATCCATGTCGCCGAGCAGACGCGCGAGGTCGAGGACAGCTTGAAGATCACCGGCCGCCGCCCGGTCGAGCTGCTGATGGATACGGTCGCGCTCGACGAGCGCTGGTGCCTGATCCACGCCACCCATCTCAGCGATGGCGAACGCGATGCCATCGCCCGCAGCGGCGCGGTCGCCGGCCTGTGCCCGATCACCGAATCGAGCCTGGGTGACGGCATTTTCGACGGCGTCCGCTATCGTGCGGCGGGCGGCCGTTTCGGTGTCGGCAGCGATTCGAACATCCAGATCGATGCCGGCGCCGAGCTGCGCCAGCTCGAGTACTCGCAGCGTCTGCGCGACCGGAGGCGCTCGCTGCTGGCCGAGCCGGAAGCCTCGACCGGGCACGCGCTCTGGCGCAACGCCTGCACTGGGGGCGCGCAAGCCTGCGGCCGTGCGATCGGCCAGATCAAGGTCGGGGCCCGCGCCGATCTCGTCACGCTCGATCTCGATCACCCCGCGCTTGCCGGCAAGGCGGGCGAGGCTGCGCTCGACAGCGCCATCTTCGCCGCCAACGCGCTGCCTTTGCGCCATGTGCTGGTTGGTGGCAGGAGAGTGGTCGAGGACGGGCGCCATGTCGTGCGCGGGGCCGTGGCGAAGCGCTTCGGCGCGACGATGCGGCGGCTGCTCGCCTGACGGGCTGGAAGGTCAAGATCGTGACGGGGCATCATGTCGGATAGCGGGCTCGATGCCGTGAAGCTCGATGGCGCCGGGCCGGTCTATGACCAGATCCGCCGCGCCATCCGCGATCTCGTCCTGAACGGCACCTGGACGCCCGGCACCTCGGTGCCGCCCGAGCATGCCCTGATGGAGCGCCTGGGCGCCTCGCGCATGACCGTGCACCGCGCGCTGGTCCAGCTTGCCCGCGAGGGCCTGATCACGCGCCGGCGCCGCTCCGGCACGGTGGTGGCAAGCCCGCCCGCGAGCCACGCCATGCTCGACATCCTCTCGATCCCCGACGAGGTCCGCCAGCTCGGCCAGGACTACGCCTTCGAGATCCTCTCGCGCCGCGACGGCAAGCCCGCTGCCGAGGTCGCAGCCCTGTTCGAGCTCAAGCGCTCGGAGCCGATCGTCCATCTCGTCACCCGCCATCTCAGCAGCGGCCAGCCGCATGTGCTGGAGGAGCGGGTGATCCATCTCGCGACCGTGCCGGCGGCAGCCGACGAGCCTTTTGAGACCATGCCGGCCGGCGACTGGCTGCTGCAGCACAGCCTGTGGTCCCAGGCCGAACATGCGTTGAGCGCGGTCGCGGCCGGCGCGCGCGAGGCCGAGCTGCTTGCGATCGGCCGGGGCGAGCCCTGCCTGCTGGTCGAGCGCCGGACCTGGAACCAGAGCGCCCCGGTCACCGCCGTCAGGCTGCTCTATCCCGGCGGCCGACACCGCTTCGTCGGCCGCTTCGGGCCATACGGTCAGGTCTGAGCGCATGAAAGTCTGAGCACATGAAAAACCCGCCATCCCAGGGGATGGCGGGCACTGCCGGAATCGATAGGTGCTCAGCACTCGTAGCGATAGCGGCGGCCATATTCGTCGCGGCCGACGCAGACGCTGCTGGGTGATGTCGCATTGCCGATGATCGCGCCGCCCGCGCCGCCGATCGCCGCGCCTGCCAGCGCGCCACCGGCCCGGCCGGTCGCCAACCCGCCGATCACCGCGCCGGTGCCGGCGCCGATCAGCGCGCCGCCCGCCGTCCGCTCCTCGCGGGGAGTGCAGGCGCCCAGCGCGGCGACGAAGGCGGCAAGAATGAGGATCTTCTGCATGGTCTGTCGCTCCCTTGGTGAGGCGCGTGGCTGAGGCCACGTCCTCGCGTCGTTGGCCGATCAACGGCAGCCGCCGCCAAAGGTTCCGCTGCGTCCATTCGCCATCTGGAAAGCGGCGCCCGCAGTCCACCCGCGGCCGGTCCAAATTGTCGCGCCCTTCCGGTCTCCGGCTGCGGAACCTTCGAAGCGAAGCGACGTTGACCATCCAGAACCTGCGGCGGGATGACGCCGCTCCCGGATTCACGGAGGAACAGTCAGATGACCGATCTCTCGACGGCCACCACCACTCCCACGACGTCGGGCAACCCCCTGATCGCAGGGGCGCGCGTCGCCGGCACCGATGTCTACAACACCGCCGGCGATCATCTCGGCGAGATCTACGACGTCATGCTGGACAAGCAGACGGGGAAGGTCGCCTACGCGATCATGTCCTTCGGCGGCTTCCTCGGCCTGGGCGAGAAGTATCACCCGATCCCGTGGAGCGTGCTCGACTACGACACCAATCGCGGTGGCTACGTCGTGCCCCTGACCAAGGACAAGCTCGAGGCCGCTCCGATGTATGACAGCGAGGGCGAGCCGGACTGGGACGACCGGGCCTATGGCAAGCGCGTGCACGATTACTACGGCACGATGCCCTACTGGATGATGTAGGGGCGCGCTGGAGCAGCCGCCCTCGGTCTGCTCCAAGCCTTTGAATTTACGCATTTCCAGGCGGAGCCGATATCCGCTTCGCTTGAAAGTGCTTTTCCTGCAGGTCGCGGCGGTTGCTATCCCCCCAGCCGAACCGTCGTGACGGCGGGATGCGGGCCGAAAGGCCCGCATCTTCTTTTTGGGCGATGGACTGCATTTTTAACCTTGCCGCCCAGGAACCAAAGCGCCTGCCATGCGTCCTGTTGGCAGCACGCCCCCAATCAACATCGCCGGTTCGCTTCCGCCGCCAATCGCGACGCGTAGCGCCTGCAGCAAGGAGGACGCCATGCTGATCCGCTATGGCTACCGGATCGAAATCGTCTGCGGGCACGAGCTGCCGCTGATCACCATGCTCGATATCCACCCCTCGCGCCGGCACGATCTGGCCCGGCCCGACGAGATGGCGGTGACGGCGCTGGCGGACCCTTCCGCCACCGTGCCGACGACGCAATATCTCGATCAGTTCGGCAATATCTGCCGCCGGCTGGTGGCGCCGCCCGGCGGGATATTGTTGCAGTCCGATGGCGTGCTCTACGATTCCGGCGTGCCCGATCCGGTCAATGCGGCGGCGCGCGAGGTTCCGCCGTCGCGCCTGCCGGACGAGGCGCTCGTCTACCTGCTCGGCAGCCGCTATTGCGAGACCGACAAGCTCGCCGACCGCGCCTGGAGCCTGTTCGGACACTTGCCGCCCGGCTGGGAGCGGGTGCAGGCGGTGGTCGACTTCGTCCATAACCACCTGACCTTCGGCTACGCCTTCGCGCGCAACACCCGCACGGCGGCAGAGGCCTTCGACGAGCGCATCGGCGTCTGCCGCGACTTCGCCCACCTTGCCGTCGCGCTCTGCCGCTGCCTCAACATCCCGGCGCGCTATTGCAACGGCTATCTCGGCGATATCGGCGTGCCGAAGGACCCGGCGCCGATGGACTTCAACGCTTGGTTCGAGGTCTATCTCGGCAATCGCTGGTACACGTTCGATGCCAGGCACAACATGCCGCGCATCGGCCGCGTCGTGATCGCGCGCGGGCGCGACGCCACCGACGTCGCGATGCTCAACAGCTTCGGCCAGCACGGCCTGCAGCGCTTCGAGGTGACGACGGAAGAGGTCGAGGACGCGCTTCCTGAGGTGCCGCACCTGCCCGGCAACGGGCAATGGCACGAGGATCGCGCCGTCTCGTCGTGAGCGACTTGCAACTCGCCCGGCGCGAGCACACCTCCGATAGTGTCATGCGCTACACTGTCGTCGTCAACGCACGGGCGGGAACCGTGCTCGAAGCAGGCCCTGACGCCTTCGCCGGACGGATCGGGGCGGCCTTTCGAGCCCATGGCTGCGAGGCCGAGGTCAAGCTCGTGCATCCGCGCGACCTCGACGACGCGCTGTCGCTCGCGATCGAGGAGGACGGGGCGATCCCGGTCATCGCCGGCGGCGACGGCACGATCAACGGCGTGCTGCCCATCCTCCTGCAATGCGAGCGCCCGGTCGGGATCCTGCCGCTCGGCACGGTCAACGTGCTCGGCCGCGACCTTGGATTGATCGGCCCGCTGGAGAAGCAGATCCAGGCGCTCTGCGAGGGCGAGCCGGTGACGATGGATATCGGCCGCGTCAACGAGCGCCTGTTCCACTCGCTCTCGGGCATGGGCTTCTTCAGCCTGATGGCGCGCGAGCGCGAGTTCGCCCGCAGGCGCTTCCCCTTCAGCCGGACCATCGCCTTCGTCGTGGCCGCGACGCGCTCGATCCTGTTCACGCGGGCGATCACGGTCGACATCCGGGTGGGCGATCACATCAGGCAGGTCGAGGCCGATGCCGTGCTCGTCACCATCAACAGCTTCGACGGCATCGAATGGCGCCGCGCCCGCCTCGATGGCGGCCATTTCGAGGTGCATATCCTCAATGCCGGCGGGCTGGCCTCGCGCACCAGGGCGGCGCTCGCGGTCGCCTCGGGCCGCTGGCGCTCGTCGAAGCACCTGACGTCCTTCACCGGCGAGGAGATCACCCTGATCCGCCGCGACAAGCGGCGCGGGCACATCACCTTCGACGGCGAGGTGCAGCGCACGGCCGGCCCCTTCTCCTATCGCCTCCTGCCCAAGGCGATCCAGGTCATAGGCGCGCGTCCACAGGCGATTTGACGATAGGTTACTGAGCCGCCTCAATTACGGCTTGTTGTCAGAGACCGTTCGAGAATTCGCTGGCGTGAGCAGTCTGGCGTGGCTGTCGAGAACCGGAGCGGAGCGGACTAAAGTCCGTGAGCACCGGAAGCGCAGACAGCCGCGTCGGACGGCCACGCCAGTAGAATTCGCAAACAGTCTCTTAGCCGCTCCAGGGATTCGATGTTTTCGCTCACACCCCGCGTCCTCGTGCCCGTCGCCGCCGCCTTCGGCTTCCTTGGCCTCGCCGTCTACATCGCGTCCGGACAGAGCTTCGCCTTCGACCGCAGCCTGGTGCTGCTCTTCCGCGTCGCCGGCGACCCGTCGACGCCGGTCGGCCCGGCCTGGCTGCGCGAGGCGATGCGCGACGTCTCCGGCCTCGGCAGCTTCGTCGGGCTGGGCATGATGACGATCTGCGCCACGCTGACGCTCTGGCTCTGCGGCTTCCGGCATCTCGCGGTCGGGCTGGCGCTCAGCGTCATCGCCGCGACGCTGGTCAGCACCGGGCTCAAGATCGCGATCGGCCGCGAGCGGCCCGACATCGTCGAGCACAGCGCGTTGACCTTCACCGCGAGCTTCCCCAGCGGTCACGCCTTTCTCTCGGCCGTGACCCTGCTCAGCATCGCCGGCTTCATCGGCCTGGCCTCGCGCCGCCGCGACATCACCCGCGTCTGCCTCTGGCTGGCCTGGTTCATGATCGTGATGATCGGCATCAGCCGGGTCTATCTCGGCGTGCACTGGCCGACCGATGTGCTCGCCGGCTGGTGCCTGGGCGTCGCCTGGTCGAGCCTGGCGGTGGCTTATCTCGGCCGGAAGATGGCCGCAGCGGAGCCGGCGCAGGAGGCCTCGCGCTCTCCGTCATTGCGAGCGTAGCGAAGCAATGCAGGGGGCCTCGCTCGCCCAGTCCTCCTGGATTGCTTCGCTACGCTCGCAATGACGAGGGAGCCCAGTCTCGGGGGCTCAACGCATGTCAATGGTGGTGTTGACGCCGAGATCAGGTGTGCGACCCAAAATCTTCGCGGTCGCCAGCTTGAAGGCGATCATCACGCCGCTCGACGGCCCGTTCCAGATTTCGGCCGAGACCGGGTGCAGCGAGAGCAGGGTCACGTCGGGGTCGTTGGGCCCGCCCGGAAACCAGGCGCCCGTGATCGGATTCCAGATCTGCCGCAACAGGTCGGTATCGTCGATCCGCGTCGCCTCGCATTCGATCGCCGCGTAGAAATTATGATCCTCGTCGCTGATCGCGATCGAGACCAATCCGGGTGGATCGATCTCCTCGATCGGGCCGGCGTGGCTATGCGTCACGAAGAGCAGGCGGTGGTTCTCGCGGTCGATATGGCCGGACATCGGCCGCGTCCTGGCCTTGCCGCCGACGATGGTCGTCATCATCACGACCGGGTGGTCGTTGAGCACGCCCCAGATGCGCTGCTGGAATTCGTTGTCCATCGTGTCGCCCTCGCTGCCGTGCCGCCATCACGGCGCCCCATTCGCGAAACGCGGCGAGGGCGCGGAACGTTCCCGATTACGACCCCCGCATGGCCGGAAGGCAAGGAACTTTTGCGCCGCACCGGCAGTTCACGAGTGTTCGCTTCCGAACGATCCGGAGAATCCTGTTGGCCATTTCGCGCAATCTGCTCGTCGTTCTGATCGCCGTTCTCGTCGTTGGCCTGGCCGCGACCGGCTACGCGCTCTACCAGGAGAAGAAGCAGCCCGATGGCGTCGAAATCTCGATCGGCAAGGGCGGGCTCTCGATCAAGGAGAAGTGATCGGCTCTCAGCTGTTGGCCACGATCATGTTTCGAACGATCGGGTAGATCTGCCCTTCCCATTTCCGGCCCGAGAACACGCCGTAATGGCCGACGCCGGCCTGCATGTGGTGGCGCTTGCGGAAGGGTTTCAGCCCGCTGCACAGGTCATGCGCGGCCGAGGTCTGGCCGAGCGAGCAGATGTCGTCGCGCTCGCCCTCGACGGTGAGCAGGGCGGTCTTGCGGATGGCCGAGCAATCGACCTTCTCGCCGCGATAGGTCAGCGTTCCCGCCGCCAGCCGCGCCTCCTGGAAGATCCACTGCACGGTCTCGAGGTAGAACTCGGCCGGCAGGTCGAGCACCGCGAAATACTCGTCGTAGAAGGTCTTGATCACCTGCGCCTTGTCGGTCTCGCCGGTGGCGAGATGGGTGAACATGTCGATATGCGCGTTGACGTGGCGGCTCAGGTTCATCGCCAGGAAGGCGCCGAGCTGGACGAAGCCGGGATAGACCCTGCGGCCGCCGCCGGGATAGCGGGCCGGCACGGTCGCGATCAGGTTCTTCTCGAACCAGCGGATCGGCTTCTCCATGGCGAGCTTGTTGACCGTGGTCGGGTTGATGCGCGTGTCGACCGGCCCGGCCATCAGGGTCATGCTGCGCGGCTGGATCGCATTGCCCGACTGCGCCATCACGGCTGCAGCGGTGAGCACCTGGACGCAAGGCTGGCACACGGCGACGACATGGGTCTGGTCGCCGAGTTCCTCGATGAAGCGGATAAGGTAGTCGACATAATCGTCGTAGCCGAAGGCGCCATCGCTGCGCGGCACGTCGCGGGCATTGTGCCAGTCGGTGATGTAGACGTCGTGGTCCTGCAGCAGCGTCGCCGCGGTGTGGCGGAGCAGGGTGGCGAAATGGCCCGACATCGGCGCCACGACCAGCACTTTCGACTGCGCGACCTCGCTGTCCTTGCGGAAATGCAGCAGGCTGCCGAAGGGCAGGGCGAGGGTCACCTCCTCGCTCACCGGCACGTCCCGGTTGCCGATGCGGACGCTGTCGATGTGGTAGGGTGGCCGCTCATGGGTCAGCCCGGCGCGCGTCACCATCTCATAGGCGGCTGCGGCGGCGCGGATATCGACCGGCTGTCCCGTCATGGCCCTGGCGCCGAGTGCCGCCAGAGCGGCCTGGGCTAGCGTGCGGGCCGGGTTGATCAGGTCGGACTGGGCTTGGTAGGCGGCGTAGAGCATCAGCGTGCGACCTCGATCGACCGGGCTTGCCTCGGCGACGGGCAGGGGCCGTCACCGGATGGCTGCGCCACGGCGTCATGTTGCGCTGCAATATGGGTTGGATGCAAGGATGTTCTGCTTTGTCTCATTCTATGGAACATCTCTTGCTACGAAGGTGGTACGTGCCGCAGAGGATCATCCGCCATGGCTCCGACGACCCTGACCATCAGTAGCAAGAACTATTCCTCCTGGTCGTTGCGCGGCTGGCTGCTCTGCATGATGGCGGGTCTCGATTTCGACGAGCACGTCATGCCGGTCGACGACCCCTCGACCCGGGCCGAGCTGCTGCTGCTCTCGCCTTCGTTCCTGGTGCCCTGCCTGACCCATGACGGCGTCAAGGTCTGGGACACGCTCGCCATTGCCGCCTATCTCGACGAAATCAGGCCGAAGGCCGGGCTGCTGCCGCAGGATGCCAGGGCCCGCGCCCATTGCCGCGCCATTTGCGGCGAGATGCATTCCGGCTTCGCCAATCTGCGCTCGGCCCTGCCGATGAACCTCAAGGCGCATTATCCCGGCTTCAAGGTCTGGGCCGGCGCGCAGGCCGACATAGACCGCGTCACCGAGATCTGGCGCGAGTGCATCGGGAACTATGGCGGGCCCTATCTCTTCGGCGAGCTCTCGATGGCGGATGCGATGTACGCGCCGGTCTGCCTGCGCTTCCTGACCTATGACGTCGCGCTCGATCCGGTCTCGAGGGCCTATTGCCAGACCATGGCGCAGTGGCCGGCCTTGCAGGACTGGATCGCCGCCGCCAAGACCGAGCCGGATGAGCTGGAAGAGCTCGACGCCGAGTTCTGAGGCGTCTCAAGCCGGCTCTGATCTGCTCGACAAGTCGGCGCTGCATACCGTATGCGAGACATCACGCCGCCTGGCCATGAGCCAGGCGAATGGCGCTTGTCGGCCAAAAGCGCTAACACCGGCGCCAATCCCGAGTGAGTTCGAGAGGCAGCGATGACCGAGATTTTCAAGAACCTTATTGGCGGCGAATGGGCCGGCGGCGCGAAGGCTTCGCGCAACATCAACCCCTCCAACACCAACGACGTCGTCGGCGAATACACGCAGGGCTCGGTCGAGGACCTCAACAACGCCGTCGCCGCCGCCAAGGCCGCCTTCCCGGCCTGGAGCCGCACCACCCCGCAGGAGCGCTACGAGATCCTGAAGAAGGCCTCGGACGAAATCCTGGCCCGCAAGGAGGATCTCGGCCGCCTGCTCTCGCGCGAGGAGGGCAAGACCCTTCCCGAAGGCATCGGCGAGGCGACCCGCGCCGGCCAGATCTTCGCCTTCTTCGCCGGCGAATGCCTGCGTTTGGCCGGTGAAGCCATCCCGTCCGTGCGCCCCGGCGTCGGCGTCGAGATCACCCGTGAGCCGGTCGGCATCATCGGCATGATCACGCCCTGGAACTTCCCGATCGCGATCCCGGGCTGGAAGATCGCGCCGGCGCTGGCCTACGGCAACTGCGTCGTCATCAAGCCGGCCGATCTCGTGCCGGGCTCGGCCTGGGCGCTGGTCGACATCATCCAGCGCGCCGGCCTGCCCAAGGGCGTGCTGAACCTCGTCATGGGCCGCGGCTCGGTCGTCGGCCAGGCGCTGCTCGAGCACAAGGACGTGCATGCGATCAGCTTCACCGGCTCGGTCGGCACCGGCCGCAAGGTCGCGGAGGCCTGCATCGCCTCCAACCCGATGAAGAAGATCCAGCTCGAGATGGGCGGCAAGAACCCGCTTGTCGTGCTGGACGACGCCGATCTCAAGATCGCCGTCGAGACCGCCGTCAACGGCGCCTTCTTCTCGACCGGCCAGCGCTGCACGGCGTCGTCGCGCCTGATCGTCACCGAGGGCATCCACGACCGCTTCGTCGAGGCGGCCATCGAGCGCATGAAGGGCCTCGTCGTCGACGACGCGCTGAAGAGCGGCACCCATATCGGCCCGGTCGTCGACCAGAGCCAGCTCGACCAGAACCTGAAATACGTCGCCATCGCCAAGGACGAGGGCGCCAAGCTCGTCTGGGGCGGCGAGTTGCTCAACCGCGAGACCCCCGGCTTCTACATGCAGCCGGCCCTCCTCACCGAGACCACCAACGCCATGCGCATCTCGCGCGAGGAGGTCTTCGGCCCGGTCGCCAACGTCATCCGCGCCAAGAACTACGACGAGGCACTGGCCATCGCCAACGACACCGAGTTCGGCCTCGCCGCCGGCATCTGCACGACCTCGTTGAAGCACGCGACGCATTTCAAGCGCAACAGCGAGGCCGGCATGGTGATGGTCAACCTGCCGACCGCGGGCGTCGACTATCACGTGCCGTTCGGCGGCCGGAAGGGCTCGAGCTACGGCCCGCGCGAGCAGGGCGCCTACGCCAAGGAATTCTACACGACGGTGAAGACGGCCTACACGCTGGCCTGATCTCAGGTCTCGTCCGAACCGAATAGTTCGGTTTCGTGGTCCCGGCGGCCGTGCAGTATCCGGAGCACTTCGATCCGATCTTCGAAGACCTTGTAGAAAATCAGGTAGCGGCCGGTCGGCCGCCGCCTGATTTCCGCCTCGCGATAGCGCTCCACAAGTTGGTAGCCGTAAGGCGCGTCCGAAAGCCGCTGGCACGCGAAACGCAATTCCCGGACAAAGCTAAATGCCCGCTCGGGATTATCGCGAGCAATGAAATCGCCAATGTGCTCCAGGTCATCGTCCGCCGTCTGGAGGACGATGACCTTCATGATTTCGCGGTATCGGCCATCGCCTGATACTTGGCTTCAAGCCGGTCGAAGACCTCGTCCATCGGCTTGCCCCGGCCGGCTCGCGAATCCGCAAGCCCCTCCGCGATAGCTTGATCGAGTTCGGCAAGCCGCTCTTCGCGTCGCTTCACCAGGCGAATGCCTTCCTTCAAGACGTCGAGAACGGAAGCGTAGTGGCCGGTCTTCACTAGCTCGGCCACCGTCTCCCGATCCTTCGCATCAAGCTCTGTGGTGATCTGCATCACGCTCTCCAAACAATCGATTCAATATATGTCGAATCGGCTGCCACCGCCACGGCCTCGCTCAAAACCCTTCCAGCACGATCTTGCCCTTGGCGCGGTTGCTCTCGATCAGCGCATGGGCTCGCTTGAGGTTGGCGGCGTTGATCGCCCCGAAGCTCTCGCTCAGCGTCGTGCGGATCTTGCCGGCATCGACCAGCCGCGAGACTTCGTTGAGCAGCTCGCCCTGCGCCTCCATGTCGGCCGTCTGGTAGAGCGAGCGGGTGAACATCAGCTCCCAATGCAGCGAGATACTCTTGCGCTTAAGCGGCATCGCGTCGAGCACCTTGGGATCGTCGATCAGCCCGAAGCGACCCTGCGGTGCGATCAGCTCGATGATCCCAGGCAGATGCGTGTCGGTATGGGTGGTCGAGAACACGAAACCGGGCGCGCCGATGCCGAGCGCCGCGACCTGCGCCGCCAGTGGCCTGGTGTGGTCGATGACATGATGGGCGCCGTGCTCCTTGACCCAGGCCTGCGTCTCCGGCCGCGAGGCGGTCGCGATCACGGTGAGATCGGTGAGGTGCCGCGCCAGCTGGACCGCGATCGAGCCGACGCCGCCGGCGCCGCCGACGATCAGGATCGCGTTCGCCGCGCCAGGCACCGCATCCTTGACCTTGAGCCGGTCGAACAGGGCCTCCCAGGCGGTCACCGAGGTGAGCGGCAGCGCCGCCGCCTCGCCGAAGCTCAGGCTCTTCGGCTTGTGCCCGACGATCCGGGAATCGATCAGATGGAGCTCGGCATTGCTGCCGGAGCGGTCGAGCGCGCCGGCGTAGAACACCTCGTCGCCCGGCTTGAAGCCCTTCGCCTCCGGCCCGACCGCCTTGACGATGCCGGCCGCATCCCAGCCCAGAATCCTCACGCCGCCCGCCTCCGGCTGGGCGTTGCGCCGCACCTTGGTGTCGACCGGGTTGACCGACACAGCCTTGACCTCGACCAGCAGGTCGCGCCCGCCGGCGACCGGCTCGGGCAGGTCGAGGTCGATCAGGGCGTCGTCTGCGGTGATGGGTTGCGGGTGGCGATAGCCGATGGCGCGCATGGGAGGTTTCCTGCATTGCTGTGGCGCCGAGATGCGCGCTAGGATGCAACTGCGCAAGTACGCACAATTTCAGCCGATAGTATCGAAAAGGATACCGTCATGCCGCCGCGCCATAGCCGGCTCGATTGCTCTCCCGGCTGCCCGGTCGAGGCGGCGCTCGGCCTGATCGGCGGCAAATGGAAGGGTATCCTGCTCTACCATCTGTTCCAGGGCACTTTGCGCTTCAACGCCATCCGCAAGCGCCTGCCGGGCCTGACCCAGCGCATGCTGACCGCACAATTGCGTGAGCTGGAGGCCGACGGGCTGATCATCCGCACCGTCTTCGCCGAGGTGCCGCCGCGCGTCGAATACAGCCTCTCCCAGAGGGGCCGGACGCTGGAGCCGGTCATCATGGCGCTGAAGGCCTGGGGCGACGAGCATGTGCTGAAGCTGTCGGATCAAGCCGCGGCCTGAGCGGTGCGCTGGTACGCGATTTGCTGCTATTGCCCAACGAATTTCCGAGGCTTGGATGATGACTGCATCGCTGACGTTCAACCGCCGCGCCTTTCTCGTGCTGGGCGCTGCCGCTGCCCTGCCACGTCCAGCCTTTGCCGCGCCGGGCAAGCAGATTGCCGCGCTTTTCGCCGGCAAGGTCGATGATGGCGGCTTCATGCAGGCGGGCTATGACGGCCTCAAGCTCGCCGAGGCCCGCCTCGGCGCCACGATCGCCTTTACCCAGGGCATCGCGCCCAAGCCCGAAGATCTGACCGAGGCGTTGCGGGCGCTCGCCAAGGCCAAGCCGGATCTCGTCATCGCCCATGGCGGCCAGAACAATGCGGCGGCGAAGGCCGTTGCGGCCGAATTCCCCGATATCCGCTTCGCCGTCACGCAGGGCAACGTCACCGGGCCGAACCTTGCGAGCTACGAGGTCCTGCAGGAGCAGTCGGCCTTTCTCGCCGGGATGCTTGCGGCGCTGACCACCAAGACCGGCGTGGTCGGCCACATGTCCGGTATCCGCGTCACGCCCGGCCTGAAGGGCCGTGCGGCCTATGTCCATGGCGTCATGCACGCCAACCCGACTGTGAAGGTGCTGACCAACTTCTCCGGCAACCAGGACGACAACCCCCTCTCGAAGAAGGTCGCCGCTGCGATGATAGCCGAGAAGGCCGACATCATCTTCACCATGCTCAATGCCGGCCGCACGGGCGCGGTCGAGGCCTGCCGCGAGGGCGGCGCCAAGCAGATCGGCAATGTCCGCGACTGGACCATTGTAGCGCCCGAAATCTTCGTCGCCTCGGCCTTCGCCGATTCCGGCCAGGCGCTGTTCAACGCCGCGCAGGATTTCGTCGAGGAACGCTTCGCTGTGGGCCAAGTCAGGCAGATCGGCCTGGAGACGCCGGAGGCAGTGCGCCTGACCATGGCCGGCACCGTCCCGGCCAATGTCAAAGGTCGGATCGAAACCATGGCTGCCGAGATCGCGGCCGGCAGCTTCAAGGTTCCGGCCGAATGGGAGGGCGTCGAGTTCGCCAATCCGGCCTAGATACTGATCCAACCAAGTCGAGTGCGAGCTCGCGCCGGACGGGCTTCGCGGCGATCTAGTAGGGCAGCCCGACATAGTTTTCCGCCAGCGCCGCCATGGCGTGGTCGGAGCTGACGAGATAGTCGAGCTCGGCCCGCTGGATGCGCCTGATGAAGGGGTTGTCCTGCGGGAAATGGTGCATCAGCGAGGTCAGCCACCAGGAGAAGCGTTCGGCTTTCCAGACCCGCGCCAGCGCCCGTGCCGAATAGGCGTCGATTCCCGCTTGCGAGCGCTCGTTGAAATACTCGATCAGCGCCTGTGACAGGTAGTGCACGTCGCTGGCTGCGAGGTTCAGCCCCTTCGCCCCGGTCGGCGGCACGATATGGGCGGCGTCGCCGGCCAGGAACAGCCGGCCGAAGCGCATCGGCTCGGCCACGAACGAGCGCAGCGGCGCGATCGACTTCTCGATCGAGGGACCGGTGACCAGCGCCTCGGCCGTCGCCGGGTCGAGCCGCCTGCGCAACTCGTCCCAGAAGCGCTCGTCCGACCAGTTGGCGACATCCTCGTCGAGCCCGCATTGCACATAGTAGCGGCTGCGGCTTGGCGAGCGCATCGAGCAGAGCGCAAAGCCGCTGTCATCTCCAGCATAGACCAGCTCATGCGAGACCGGCGGCACATCGGCCAGGATGCCGAGCCAGCCGAACGGGTAGGTGCGCTCGAAGAGCTGCATCGCATCAGCCGGCACGCTGGCGCGGGACACGCCGTGATAGCCGTCGCAGCCGGCGATGAAGTCGCAATCGAGCCGCTGCGCCGTGCCGCCTTTGCTGAAAGTGACATGGGGCTTGCCGCCGTCGAAATCGTGCAGCGCCACGTCCTCGGCCTCGAATATCGTCGTCGCGCCGCTCGCCGCGCGCAGGTCCATCAGATCGCGGGTCAGCTCGGTCTGGCCGTAGATGGTGACGCGCCGCCCGGTCAGCCGCTGCAGGTCGATCCGGTGGCGCCGGCCGCCGAAGAGCAGCTCGAACCCGTCATGAGGCAGGCCTTCGGCATGCAGGCGGGCGCTGGCGCCGACGGCGTCGAGCAGGCTGACAGTGCCATCCTCCAGCACGCCGGCCCGGATGCGTGAGAGCACGTAGTCGCGGCTGCGCCGTTCCAGGATGACGCTGTCGATGCCGGCCTTGTGCAGCAGCTGCCCGAGCAGCAGCCCGGCCGGCCCTGAGCCGATGATGGCGACCTGCGTGCGCACGCGCTTCCCCCGGGCAAATTCTCGTTCTTGCCGTCAAGTTGCCACAGCAACTATCTTTGGGAAAGTGCGATCTCCAACTCGCTGATGCTGTCGAGGCATAGGTCGCTGATCGGCTCCAGCGTCTCGCGCGTTCCCGCCCCGGTCAGCACGCCGATGCGCAGGCCAGCGCCGGCGGCGCGGCCCATCTCCATGTCGTGGCGGCTGTCGCCGATCATGGCGATCTCGGCGGGGTCGAGCCCGGTCGCGGCGCAGAAGGCCAGCGCCATCCCGGCCTCGGGCTTGGCCCCGTCGCCGGAATCATAGCCGGTCATGAAGGCGAGCTTGTCCGCGATGCCGAAATGCGCGGCGGTGGCCGTGACGGCCGCGATGCTGTCATTGGAGGCGATGCCGAGCACGAAGCCGTTGCCGTGCAGCCGCCCGAACAGCTCGCCGAGATGGCAGACCGGCACCATGCGGCCGACCGCGCCCTGGAACAGCGCGTCGAGCGCGAGAACCAGTTCGGCAAAGGCGAGCGGGCTGCCGCCAGCGTGCCAGGCCTCGGCCAGTTCGAGCGTGTTGCCGATGGCGAGCACGCTGTCGGGTAGCGCGAGCCCGGTTGCCGGATCGACCCCACCAAGGCGCAGCAGCTCGGTCGCCAGGGCCGTATCCCCGCGCGCTGCCAGAAGCCCGGCCTCGCGATTGATCGGCGGCCAGCTCGCGGCATAGTCGAGCAGGGTGCCGTCCTTGTCGAACAGCAGCCCGCGTATGGCGCCAGGGCAGCTCATGTCACCGGGATGACGTCGACCGCGATCCCGACCTTCTGCGAGCCGGGGCCGATCACCACCCCGTCGAGCGGCGCGACGTCGGCATAGTCGCGGCCGACCGCGGTGACGATATGGTCGTCGGCGACGATCAGGTCGTTGGTCGGGTCGAGGCCGATCCAGCCGGTCTCCGGCCCGCACCAGAGCGAGACCCAGGCATGGCTGGCGTCGGAGCCTTCGAGGCGCTGCTGCCCCGGCGGCGGGATGGTGCGGATATAGCCGCTCACATAGGCGGCCGGCAGGCCGAGGCCGCGCAGGCCGGCGATCATGATATGCGCGAAATCCTGGCAGACGCCGTGGCGCTCCTTGAAGGCCTCGGCCAGCGGCGTCGAGACCTCGGTCGCCTCCGGATCGTATTCGAACTCCTTGCGGATGCGGGCCATCAGCTCGCTCGCCGCCTCCAGCACCGGGCGCCGGGGCGTGAAGCTCAGGCGCGCGTAATCCACCACCTCCGCCACCGGCGGCACCAGCCGGCTCGGATAGAGCTGATGGGCCGGCGAATCCGGCGCGAGGCTGCTGGAGGAGAGCGCCAGCGCGCCGACCTCCTCCCAGGTCCGGGTCAGGCCGGGGAAGGGCGCCGCCGGCCGGTTGACCTCGACCCGCGCCCGCATGTCGAGCCGGAGCTCCCGGTGCGACTTGGCGATGGTCACGGTGGTGACGTGGTTGCCGAAGAAGCAGATGCCGTCGATGCGCTCGGCCGGGCGTGGCGTGATCACGAGGTCGCGCTTGTGCACGATCTGGCCGATGCCGTCGCGCGGCAGCAGGCGCAGGATGCAGCGCGCGAACGGCACTGCGCGGCTATAGGCATAGGTCGTGACGTGGCGGACGTTGTAGATCACGCGATGCCCGTCAGCCGCGAGCCTTCGGGCTCGTCATTCTGCAGGAAGTAGCGGTCGGCCACCGCGCTCGATACGCCCATCAGCAACTGCTCGAACAGCAGGATGCTGGTCTTGTCGAGCCTTCCAGCCTCGGCGGTGCGGCATTCGGCGGCGAGCTTCAGAGCCAGCCGGCGCGGCGCTTCCAGCATTCCGTCCTCGCTCAGAGCCGGCAGCGTCGCGATCTCGGCATCGAGGCGTTCGATCTGGAAGGCGACCGAGCGCGGATTGTAGGGGTCGAGCATGACGAGGTCGAGAACCGGCTGCAGCGCCGCCCCGAGCAGGTAGCGCGAGCGATAGGTGATCTGCGAGTCGGTCAGGTCGAGCAGCACGTCGAGGCTGTCGCTCGGCGCGTCCGACTCGGCGAAGTGGCGGGCGAAGCGGCAGGTCGCGATGCCGCGCTCGATCCGCCGGCCGATATCGAGGAAGCGCCAGCCGGCGCCGCGCACCATGTTCTCCTGGCTCAATCCCGAGAAGGCCGCGAGCGTCTTCAGCGCTGTGTCGGCGATCTCATAGGCCTCGCCCTCGCTGCGCATCTGCCTGGTGTCCAGCGTCAACTGCCGCTGCAGATCGCCGAAGAGCCGCCAGGCATCGACCGAGAGGCGCTCGCGGATCACCGAGGCCGTGCGCCTGGCTTCGCGGACGGAGGCCAGCGCCGAGCCGTACTGGTTGGCATCGTGCAGGGCGGCGAGCGCCTGGGCGCTCGGCTTCTGCCCCTTGCCGCCGGGGGCCGAGCCCCAGGCGACCAGCAGGTTGGCGAGGCGGCGCAAGGTGTCGGCCCGGCCGGGCGTGGCGTCGTCGGCGTCGATCAGCCGGCCGAGCAGCGCCCGCACGGCCCTGAGCGTCGCCTCGGTGCGTTCGAGGTAGCGCCCCAGCCAGAACAGGTTGTCGGCCGCCCGGCTCGGCAGCACGCCGATGACGCGGCGGATGGTGATGCGGTCGGCGCTCGGCAGCAGGGTCACGGGCTCGACCGGCGCGTCGGAGGTCACCCAGACGTCGCTGGACCGAACGCCGCTCCTCATCGTCACGGCGCGCGCGTCGGGGTGGTCGGAGATGCGGCAGAAGCCGCCGGGCATGACGCGCCAGCCCTCGGGCGTCGCCGCGGCGAAGACGCGCAGGGTCACGGGCCGCGGCTGCAACCGGCCGTTCTGGAAGACCGGCATGGTCGAGAGCCGCACGACCTCCTGCCCGACATAATCCTGCCCGCGCGCCTCGATGCGGGCGCGCAAGGCGTCGCGCTGGTCCGGCGGCAGCTCGCCCGCCAGGACCGTGCCTGAATCCAGCCCCTCGCCGGAGGCGCGGAAGGCGGGCGCGATGGTCATTTCGTCGAGCCGGTCGAGCACGATGTCGCGCTCACGCGGCTGGCCGCACCACCAGGTCGCGACATTCGGCAGGATCAGCTCCTCGCCGAGCAGCTGCCGCGCCAGCACGGGCAGGAAGCTCATCAGCGCGCGCGCCTCGACGGCGCCCGAGCCGAGGCCGTTGGCGATGTGGACGTTGCCGCGCCTGACCGCATGGACGAGCCCGGCGACGCCGAGCGCCGAGGCGGCGTTGAGTTCGAGCGGATCGGCGAAATCGCCGTCGATGCGCCGCCAGATCACGTCGGCGCGCTTCAGGCCGGCGATGGTGCGGACATGCACGCGCCCGTCGCGCATCAAGAGGTCGCCGCCCTCCACCAGCAGGAAGCCGAGATAGCGGGCGAGATAGGCCTGCTCGAAATAGCTTTCGTTCAGCGGGCCCGGCGTCAGCAGGCAGATGCGCGGCTCGATCCGGCGCGAACTCGCGACCAGCCCGGCGCGGAAGCCCTGGAAGAAGGCGGCCAGCCGCTCGATGTTCATCGTCCGGAACAGGTCGGGGAAGGCGCGGGTCAGCGCCAGCCGGTTCTCCAGCGCGTAGCCGGCGCCCGAGGGCGCCTGCGTCCGGTCGCCGAGCACCCACCAGCGCCCGTCGGGGCCGCGGCCGAGATCGGCGGCGTAGAGCTGCAGGCTGCCGCCATTGGCCGTGCCGTGCAGGGGCCGCAAATAGTCGGGGCTGCCGGCGACGACGGCGGCCGGCAGCAGGCCCTTGGCGATGCTCTCGCCCGGCCCGTAGACGTCATCCAGCACCGAGGCGAGCAACTGCGCGCGCTGCGCCACGCCGGCGGCGATGGTCTGCCACTCGGCGCCGGTGAGGATGAGCGGGACATGGTTCAGCGGCCAGGCCCGCTCGCCGGCGAGCGGGTCGCGCTCGTCGAGGTCGCCATGGACCCGGTAGGACACGCCGGTATCGCGCACGTGCCGGTCGGCCAGGCCGAAGCGCTGGCCGAGCTCGTCATGCGAGAGCGCGCTCCATTCCGTCAGGAACGGCTCCCAATGCGGCCTGATGCTGCCATCCGTCGCCATGAACTCGTCGAACGCGCCGGCGAGCGGACGATAATCCGCCAGCAGAGCGTTGCGCCGCTCCGCTTTCACGCGCGTCGACGGGGATCGGCCCTGGGCAGCCATGTTGGCGGTCTAGACTCCGGGTGGTCGGCGCAGGTCCAATGTCAGCGGAAATTCCGGGCTGCGCTCGTCGGCCGGAATCGCCATGGGGCCGGGAGTATGGCCGATGGATTCGAAACGGGCGAGACGGCGCGCCTCGGCTTCGTAGGAATTCACAGGCGGTGTCTCATAATTGCGCCCGCCGGGATGGGCGACATGGTAGACGCAGCCACCGAGCGAGCGTCCGACCCAGGTGTCGACGATGTCGAAGGTCAGCGGCGCATGCACCGGGATCGTCGGGTGCAGGCCCGAGGCCGGCTGCCAGGCCTTGAAGCGCACGCCGGCGATCGCCTCGCCCGCGCCGCTCGTCGCCGTCATCGGCAGGCGCCGGCCATTGCAGGTGATGACGTGGCGGCCGGGCACGAGGCCGGTCGCCTTGACCTGCAGCCGCTCCACCGAGCTATCGACATAGCGCACGGTGCCGCCGATCGCGCCCTGCTCGCCCATCACGTGCCAGGGTTCGAGCGCCTGACGCAGCTCCAGCTCGACGCCGCCATGCTCGACCTTGCCGTAGAACGGGAAGCGGAACTCCTGCTGCGCCTCGAACCAGACCGGGTCGAAGGCATAGCCGGCCCGCCCGAGGTCGGCGAGGACCTCGCGGAAATCCTGCCAGGCCATCTCGGGCAGCATGAAGCGATCGTGCAGGCTGGTGCCCCAGCGCACCAGCTTGCCCTCCTGCGGCTCGCGCCAGAACCAGGCGATCAGCGCCCGCACGAGCAGTTGCTGCGCCAGCGACATGCGCGCGTCCGGCGGCATCTCGAAGGAGCGGAACTCGACCAGCCCGAGCCGGCCGGTCGGGCCATCAGGCGAATAGAGCTTGTCGATGCAGATCTCGCTGCGGTGCGTGTTGCCGGAGACGTCGACCAGCAGGTTGCGGAAGAGGCGGTCGACCAGCCAGAGCGGGATCGAGGGCTCGCCCGGCTTCGGCACCATCGCAAGCGCGATCTCGAGCTCGTAGAGCTGGTCGTGCCGGGCCTCGTCGACGCGCGGCGCCTGGCTGGTCGGGCCGATGAACAGCCCGGAGAACAGGTAGGACAGCGAGGGGTGGCGCTGCCAGTACAGGATGATGCTCTTCAGCAGGTCGGGCCGGCGCAGGAACGGGCTGTCGGGCGGCGTCACGCCGCCGAGCACGACGTGGTTGCCGCCGCCGGTGCCGGTGTGGCGCCCGTCGACCATGAACTTCTCGGCGCAGAGCTTCGCCTGACGCGCTTCCTCGTAGACGCCGCGCGTGATCGCGACCGCGTCCTGCCAGCTCTTCGCCGGATGGATGTTGACCTCGATCACGCCGGGGTCGGGCGTGACCTTGATGACGTTCAGCCGCGGGTCGTGCGGCGGCGGGTAACCCTCGATATGCACGGCCTGGCCCTCGCGCTCGGCCACCGCCTCGATGCTGCCGATCAGGTCGAGATAATCCTCCAGCCGCTCGACCGGCGGCAGGAAGATGCACAGGATGTTGTCGCGGACCTCGATGCTGAGCGCGGTGCGGACATGCTCGCGGCCGATCTCCTGCTCGACGCGGTCCTGGCCGTTGGCGGCGGCTTGCTCGCCCGGGCGCGACATCTGCGCCGGACCGCTCGGCGGCGCCGGCTCGGCGCTGAAGTCGATGGCGGCCGGGCCCGGCGCGGGCAGCGGGCCGCGCGACTCCATCGGGTCCTGCTCGTGGATATGCGGGTACTCGGCCTCGGGCACGACCGGCAGCGAGCCGAGTGGCAGGCGGTACCCGACCGGTGAATCGCCCGGCACGAGGAAGAGCTTGCCGCGCCGCAGCGTCCACTTCTCCGAGCGCCAGCGCCGGTCGCCGGCCTGGCTCTGCCAGCGCTGCACGGGGATGACGTAGCCGCGCGGATTGCCGAGCCCGAGCTGGAAGACATGCGCCATCCGCGCCCGCTCCTCCGGGTCGGCCAGGCGGGGGTCGAGCGGGTCGACGTTCTCGGGAAGCTGGGCCTCCTTCAGCAGCCAGTGGCCGGTATCCTCATAGGCCGGCAGCACGTATTCGGCGCCGAGCCCGAGCGTCTCGGACAATTCCGCCGCCAGCGCCTCGGCGTCGCGGATCGAGGCCGCGGTCTCCAGCTCGCGGTCGCCGCCGGTCATGGCGCCGGGCTCGCGGGCGATCAGCTCGGCATTGCGCCAGATCGGCTCGCCATCTTCCCGCCAGTACAGCGCGAAGGCCCAGCGCGGCAGGCTCTCGCCCGGATACCACTTGCCCTGGCCGTAGTGCAGCATGCCGCCCGGCGCGAAACGCTCGCGCAGCTTGCGGATCAACTCGTCGGCGAGCCGGCGCTTGGTCGGGCCGACGGCGGCCGTGTTCCACTCGTCGCCGGACTGGTCGTCGACCGAGACGAAGGTCGGCTCGCCGCCCATGGTCAGGCGCACGTCCTGCGCCCTCAGGTCGGCATCGACCCTCTCGCCGAGCTTGTCGAGATCGAGCCAAGATTCCTCCGAGAAGGGCAGGGTGATGCGCGGCACCTCGTGCACGCGCTCGACGCTCATCGCGAACTCGAAGGTCGTCTCGGCATAGCTCGCCAAGCCGCTGACCGGCGCGGCCGAGCGGAAATGCGGCGTCGCCGCCAGCGGCAGGTGGCCTTCGCCGGTCAGCAGGCCCGAGGTCGGGTCGAGGCCGATCCAGCCCGCGCCAGGAATGTAGACCTCGGCCCAGGCGTGCAGGTCGGTGAAGTCCTTGTCGGTGCCGCGCGGCCCTTCGAGCGGGTCGATATCGGCCTTCATCTGGATCAGGTAGCCCGAGACGAAGCGCGCCGCGAAGCCGAGATGCCGCAGGATCTGGACCAGCAGCCAGCTCGTGTCGCGGCAGGAGCCGGACGTGAGCTGAAGCGTCAGCTCGGGATCCTGCACGCCCGGCTCCATGCGGATGCCGTAGGCGATCGCGCGCTGCAGCCTGGCGTTGAGGTCGACGATGAAGTTGACCGTGTTGCTGTGCTCGCGCGGCATCTCGGCGAGGTACTTCGCCAGCAGCGGCCCAGGCGTCTCCGTCACCAGATAGGGCGCGAGCTCGGCCCGCAGCTCCTCCGGATAGGCGAAGGGGAAGGTCTCGGCGTCGGTCTCGACGAAGAAGTCGAACGGGTTGATGATCGAGAGCTCGGTGACGAGGTCGACCTCGATGCGGAACTCCGTCACCGGCTCGGGAAAGACGAAGCGCGCCAGCCAGTTGCCGCTCGGGTCCTGCTGCCAGTTCACGAAATGCTCGGCCGGCGTCACCTTGAGCGAATAGCTCTTGATCGCCGCCCGGCAATGGGGCGCCGGCCTCAGCCTGATGATCTGCGGGCCCAGCGTGACCGGGCGGTCATAGCGGTAATGGGTGAGGTGGTTCAGCGCGGCGATGATGGCCAAGGGCGGGCACCTGCTTTTGTTCGCGATAACCGGAGGCCCGGCCTCAATACGATAGCGATGCAGAGTAGGGCAGCAAAGCCGGGCTCGGCGCAAGATTGCACGGGGATTGGGCATCCGTGCACACGAACTGAGCGATATGGCCCTTCCAAAGCGCGCCGGGGTTGGCGATACGCTGGACATCATCGGCGATCTGGTTCCAGATTGAGCCCAATGGGCGCGAGACGCCCACGCAACGAAACCACGGGGATTTTCCATGCGTCATGTAGCGAAACTGGTAGCGGCTTCCGCCTTTGCCGCGTTGATGACGGCGCCCGTCCTGGCCCAGACGCCGAAGGACGCGATCGTCATGGCCAAGCAGATCGACGACATCATCTCGCTCGATCCGGCCGAGGCCTTCGAGTTCTCGGGCGTCGAAGTCGGCGCCAACGTCTACGACAAGCTGATGGGCGTCGACCTGAAGAACAACAACGCGCTGGTCGGCGAGCTCGCCCAGAGCTGGACCGTCAGCCCCGACAACCTGACCTACACCTTCAAGCTGCGCCCCGGCGTCAAGTTCCACTCCGGCAACGCGCTGACCGCCGCCGACGTGGTCTACTCCTTCCAGCGGGCGGTCACGCTCAACAAGTCGCCCGGCTTCATCCTGGCCCAGTTCGGCTTCAGCAAGGACAACGTCCTTGAGAAGGTGAAGGCGACCGACGACGCCACGCTGGTCGTCACCGTCTCCAAGCCCTTCGCGCCGACCTTCTTCCTCAACTGCCTGACCTCCGGCGTCGCCTCGATCGTCGACTCGAAGCTGGTCAAGGCCAATGAGAAGGACGGCGATTTCGGCAATGCCTGGCTCAAGCTGAACTCGGCCGGCTCTGGCGCCTACAAGGTCCGCGCCTACCGCCCGAACGAGCAATATGCGCTCGACGCCAACGAGGCCTGGTACAAGGGCGCGCCGAAGAACAAGCGCGTCATCGTCCGCCACGTCGCCGAGCCGGCCTCGCAGCGCCTGCTGCTGGAGAAGGGCGATGTCGACATCGCCCGCAACCTCTCGAAGGACCAGCTCGCCGCGGTGAAGAGCAACGCCAATGTCGAGATCGTCCAGGGCGACAAGGGCTACATCCTCTATCTCGGCCTGAACCAGAAGAACCCGAACCTCGCCAAGCCCGAGGTGCGCGAGGCGCTGAAGTACCTGGTCGATTACGACTCGATCGAGCGCAACATCGTCGAGGGCACCTATAAGGGCCACGAGTCGTTCCTGCCCAAGGGCTTCCTCGGCGCCATCACCGACAAGCCCTACAAGTTCGACCCCGCCAAGGCGAAGGAGCTGCTCGCCAAGGCCGGCCTGCCGAACGGCTTCACCGTCACTATGGACACCCGCTCGGTCAACCCGATCACCGACATCGCGCAGGCGGTGCAGTCGACCTGGGCCCAGGCCGGCATCAAGCTCGAGCTCATCCCGGGCGACGGCAAGCAGACCCTGACCAAGTACCGCGCCCGCACCCACGACATCTATATCGGCCAGTGGGGCCCGGACTATCTCGATCCGCACACCAATGCCGAGACCTTCGCCATCAACGAGGATAACGGCGAGGAGGCGAAGTCGAAGACCCTGGCCTGGCGCAACGCCTGGGACATCCCGGCCATGACCAAGGTCACCCAGGCCGCGGTGCTGGAGAGCAGCGCCGAGAAGCGCAAAGCCGAGTACGAGGGCCTGCAGCGCGAGCACCAGAAGGTCTCGCCCTTCGTCATCATGTTCCAGCAGGTCGAGGTCTCGGCCGACCGCAAGGGCATCAGCGGCTGGGCCATCGGCCCGAGCTCCGACACCAACTTCTACGCCCCCATCGTCAAGAACTGAGCCCACGGCTCCGATATCCCCGCCGCGACCTCACCAGGTCGCGGCGGGCTTCTTGCTATTTCCGAAAAGCGCCCGGTCCCGGGCGGCAGCGTGAATTCGGTCGGTTGAATGGCGTCATCGCGTGAGACATGGGCGGGTTGGTCGACCCGCTGGGGCAGGATCGCCGGGCGAGAGCTCACCACGGTCGCGATCACCATGTTCGGCCTGTTGCTGGTGACCTTCCTGATCGCCCGCGTCATCCCGATCGACCCGGTGCTCGCGGTCGTCGGCGACAATGCCAGGCCCGACGTCTACGAGAAGGCGCGGCTCGACCTTGGGCTCGACAAGCCGCTCTGGCAGCAATTCGTCATCTATATCGGCAAGGTCTTCACCGGCAATCTCGGCACCTCGGTGCTGACGGCGCAGGCCGTGACCGAGGACATCAAGCGCGTCTTCCCGGCGACGCTGGAGCTGGCGACGCTCGGCACCATGATCGGCGTTTCGCTCGGCATTCCGCTCGGCGTGCTCGCCGCGGTCTACCAGGGCCGCTGGCCCGATCAGGTCGCCCGCGTCATCGGCCTGTTCGGCTACTCCATCCCGGTCTTCTGGCTCGGCCTGATGGGGCTCCTGCTGTTCTACGCCAAGCTCGGCTGGGTCGGCGGACCCGGTCGCATCGGCGTCGCCTGGCAGGATTTCGTCACGCCGGTCACCGGCGTGCTGCTGATCGACGCTGCCATGCAGGGCGAGTGGGAGGCGTTCTGGGACGGCTTCTCGCACCTCATCCTGCCCTCGGCCGTGCTCGGCCTCTACAGCCTCGCCTATGTCAGCCGCATGACCCGCAGCTTCATGATCACCGAGCTGCAGCAGCAATACGTCATCGCCGCCCGCGTGAAGGGCATGTCGGAGGCCCGCGTGATCTGGCGTCATGCGCTGCGCAACGCCTTCGTGCCGCTGGTCACCGTGATCGCGCTCTCCTACGCGCACCTGCTCGAAGGCTCGGTGCTGACCGAGACGATCTTCGCCTGGCCGGGCCTGGGCCGCTACATCACCAACGCCCTGCTCAACGCCGACATGAACGCCGTGCTCGGCGGCACCCTGGTGATCGGCGCGGTCTTCATCGGCGTGAACCTGTTCTCCGACATTCTCGGCCGTCTGGTCGATCCCAGGACGCGGTGAGCCCGATGAGCACCTGGACCGAATACCTCGTCACCGATTCCCCCGCCTCGCGCCGGCAGGCCAAGCTCGGCCAGCTCTACCGGCAATGGCTCGCCTTCCGGCGCAACGCGCTTGCGGTCATCGGGCTTTGCATCGTCGTCGCGCTGCTGCTGATCGCCGCCTTCGCGCCGCTGATCGCGACCCAGGACCCGCTGCTGCAAAATCTCGACGGCCGCCTGCTGCCGCCCTCCGCCGCCCATTGGTTCGGCACGGATTCGCTTGGCCGCGACATCTATAGCCGCATCGTCTACGGCGCCCGCGTCACCCTGGTCATCGTCATGCTCGTCGTCATCACGGTCGGGCCGCTCGGCCTCTTGATCGGCGCGGCCTCGGGCTATCTCGGTGGCTGGGTCGACCGGCTGCTGATGCGCATCACCGACGTCTTCCTCGCCTTTCCCCGCCTTGTGCTGGCGCTGGCCTTCGTCGCGGCGCTCGGGCCGGGGCTGGAGAACGCGGTCATCGCCATCGCCTTCACCGCCTGGCCGCCCTATGCCCGCGTCGCCCGGGCGGAGACGCTGATCATCCGCAATCAGGACTACATCTCGGCCGTGCGCCTGCAGGGCGGCTCGCAATGGCGCATCGTGCTCAGGCATGTCGTGCCGATGTGCCTGCCCTCGCTGATCGTGCGCACCACGCTCGACATGGCCGGCATCATCCTCACCGCCGCCGGCCTCGGCTTCCTCGGGCTGGGCGCGCAGCCGCCGATCCCGGAATGGGGCGCGATGATCTCGGCGGGGCGCGAGCAGATCTTCGACCAATGGTGGGTCGCGACCTTCCCGGGCCTCGCCATCTGCATCGTCGCGCTCGGCTTCAACCTGCTCGGCGACGGGCTGCGCGACGTCATGGATGCGAGGTGAGATGATGCGCGCTCCCGACACGCCCCTCGAACAGCCGCTCCTCGAACTCGACAACCTGCGCGTCAATTTCCACACCCCGACCGGCATCGTGCGCGCCGTGCGCGGGCTCTCCTTCTCGCTCGGCCGCGAGCGGCTCGGCATCGTCGGCGAATCCGGCTCGGGCAAGTCGATGACCGGCCGCGCCATCCTCGACCTCATCCCCTATCCCGGCGAAGTGCTGGCCGACCGCATGGTCTATCGCGGCCAGGACCTGCTCACGATGGACAAGCGCTCGCGCCGCAAGCTGCGCGGCCGGCATATCTCCATGGTGATGCAGGACCCGAAATACTCGCTCAACCCGGTCCACACCGTCGGCGAGCAGATCGCCGAGGCCTACCGCGTCCACCACAAGGCGAGTTCGCGCGAGGCCAGGGAGCGCAGCCTCACCATGCTGGAGGCCGTGCAGATCCGCGAGCCCGCCCGCGTCTACGAGCTCTACCCGCACGAGGTCTCCGGCGGCATGGGCCAGCGCGTGATGATCGCGATGATGCTGATCGCCGAGCCCGACATCCTGATCGCCGACGAGCCGACCTCAGCGCTCGACGTCACCGTGCAGCTGCAGGTGCTGAAGATTTTGGACGATCTCGTCACCAGCCGCGGCATGGGCCTGATCTTCATCAGCCACGACCTGCACCTGGTGAAGTCCTTCTGCGACCGCGTCATCGTCATGTATGGCGGCAAGGCGATGGAGACGTTGGCCGCCGGCGAGCTGGAACAGGCGCAGCACCCCTATACCCGCGGCCTGCTCGGCTGCCTGCCCGATCTCGACCACCCCAAGGCGACGCTCGCCACCCTGAACCGCGACCCGGCATGGCTGGCATGAGCACGCCGAGCAAGATGATCGTTGTCGGCTCGACCTCTTCCCCCTCCCCCCGCTTGCGGTGGGGAGGGCCGGGGTGGGGGGGAGAGTGTCTTGGCCGCACGGTCGCGTCTCTTCCTGCACGCCCCCCCATCCCTAACCCTTCCCCACCGCAAGCGGGGGGAAGGGGACGCCGTTGGGCTTCTTCGCGCAGCGGGGTGTCGGCATGAGCACGCAACCCGCCATCTCCGTCGAGAAGCTGAACGTTTCCTTCGGCGATTCCCACGTCGTGAAGGACCTCTCCTTCGCGGTCGCGCCGGGTGAGAGCTACGGCATCGTCGGCGAATCCGGCTCGGGCAAGTCCACGGTTCTGCGCGTGCTCGCCGGGCTGAACCGCGACTGGAGCGGCGAGGCCAACATCCTCGGCAAGAGCCAGCCGAAAATCCGCAACAAGGCCTTCTACCGCGCGGTGCAGATGGTCTTCCAGGACCCGTACGGCTCGCTGCATCCGAAGAAGACGGTCGACGACGCGCTGGCCGAGCCGCTGGCGATCCACGGCATCCGCGACGCCGAGGCCCGGATCGGCCGGGCCATGAGCGATGTCGGCCTGCCGGGCTCGTTCCGCTTCCGCTATCCTCACCAGCTCTCCGGCGGCCAGCGCCAGCGCGTCGCCATCGCCCGCGCGCTCGTGCTGGAGCCGACCATCCTGCTCCTGGACGAGCCGACCTCGGCGCTCGACGTCTCCATTCAGGCCGAGGTGCTGAACCTGCTCCAGGCGCTGCGCCACGAGCGCAAGCTGACTTACATTCTCGTCAGCCACGATCTCGCCGTCGTCGCGCATATGTGCGAGCGTCTGCTCGTCATGCAGTTCGGCCGTGGCGTCGAGGAGATGACGGCCGGAACGCTCGCTGCCCGCGCGCCGCAGACGGCCTACGCCCAGCAATTGCTGACGGCGAGCGAGGGCTTCCGGCGCATGGCTGGCTGATCGGACGACAGGACGGCTGCGCGCTATCGTCGCTTGGGTGCCTTTGCGAAACCGTCTAAGTCTCGTCGCAGCAGCCGGCTAGCGTGAGCCGAATTTGCCGTCACGGAGTACCAAGCCATGGACGCCATCGCCGACCGCGTTTTGAAGCTGGAGACCGTGCCCGAGCGCACGCCCGTTCCGCCCTTCGATCTGGTGATCTTCGGCGCCGGCGGCGATCTCGCCCTGCGCAAGCTCTTCCCGGCGCTGGCTCAGCGCAACGAGGAGGGCGTGCTCCCCGAGGAGAGCCGTATCCTCGGCATCGTCCGCAAGGCTGAGGATGTCGAGGGCCTGCCCAATGAAGTCGCCAAGAAGCTCAAGGATTCCGGCCTTCCGGCCGACCGGATCGCGGCTTTCCTGCACCGGCTCACCATGGTGCAGATGGATGCGCTGAAGCCCGAGACCTATGCGGCGCTGAAGACGGCCCTTGGTGATTCCGACCGCGTCCGCTCCTTCTACCTCTCGACGCCGCCCGACCTCTTCATCCCGATCTGCGAGAACCTCTCAAAGGCCGAGATCCTGACGCCGACCTCGCGCGTCATCCTGGAGAAGCCGCTCGGGCGCGATCTCGCCTCGGCCCGCGCCATCAACGACGCCGTGGCCAAGATCCTGCCGGAAAGCCGCACCTACCGGATCGACCATTATCTCGGCAAGGAGACGGTGCAGAACCTGCTCGTCCTGCGCTTCGCCAACACGCTGTTCGAGCGCTCATGGTCGAGCCGCGACATCGACAACGTCCAGATCACGGTCGCCGAGACCGTCGGCCTGGAACAGCGCGCCGGCTATTACGACAAGGCCGGCCATCTCCGCGACATGGTGCAGAACCACGTCCTCCAGCTCCTCTGCCTCTTCGCCATCGAGCCGCCGAACCTGCTCGAGGCCGATGCCGTCCGCGACGAGAAGGTGAGGGTGCTCAAGGCGCTGCGGCCGATCGTCGGGCCCGACGTCCAGCGCTACACCGTGCGCGGCCAGTATGGGCCGGGCGTGGCCGAAGGCGCGCGGGCCAAGGGCTACGTCGATGAACTCGGCCAGCTCAGCAACACCGAGACCTTCGTCGCGATCCGCTGCGAGATCGACACCTGGCGCTGGGCCGGCGTGCCGATCTTCCTGCGCACCGGCAAGCGCCTGGCGCAGCGCTATTCCGAGATCGCGGTCACCTTCAAGCCGGTGCCGCATTCGATCTTCGGAGCAGCCCCCGGCTGCGACCAGCTCAATGCCAACCGCCTCGTCATCCGTCTCCAGCCCGATGACGGCGTGCAGCTCCAGCTCATGATGAAGGTGCCGGGCTCGGGGAAGCTCAAGATCGTGCCGCGCCAGCTCGACCTGCGCTACGACACCGCCTTCGGCGTGCGCTCGCCCGACGCCTATGAGCGCCTGCTCACCGACGTCATCCGCGGCGACCAGACCCTGTTCATGCGCCGCGACGAGGTCGAGCAGGCCTGGAGCTGGATCGACCCGATCCTCGCCGGCTGGCAGGAATACTACCCGCAGCCGCATCGCTATGCCGCCGGCTCCTGGGGGCCGTCGCAGGCGATCGGCCTGATCGAGCGCGAGGGCCGCTCCTGGGCCGATCCGGAACTGATGGAATGAGCGCCGGACCCGTCGCCTGGTACCGTTTCGAGAACCTGCCCGACGTCTCGGAGGCCCTGGCCGAGGCGGTCGCCGTCGGGCTCTCCGCCGCCATCGCCGCCCGCGGCGCGGCGCTGCTCGCGGTGCCCGGCGGCACGACGCCGGCGCGCTTCCTCAAGGCGTTGGGCGAGCACGCCGTCGCCTGGGACAAGGTCACGGTGCTGCCGACCGACGAGCGCTTCGTCGCGCCGAACGATCCGGCCTCGAACGAGCGCATGATCCGCGAGACCTTCGCCCCCCTTCGCGAGGGCGGCGCCGGCTTCGTCTCCTTCCACAATGCCGGCGACGACCTCGCTGCGGCTGCAGCCAGCCTCGACAAGGTGCTCGCGCGCCTGCCGCCGGTCGACGTCCTGGTCAGCGGCATGGGCGCGGATGGCCACATCGCCTCGCTCTTCCCCGGCGACGAGGTGGCGGCGGGCGCGGGCGATGCGGTCCATGCTGTCGCGGCGAGGCCTGCCGGCTTGCCGCCGCGCATCTCGCTCTCGCCTGCCAGATTGAGGTCGGCTGGCTGGGCGGCGCTGCTGATCGCGGGTGACGACAAGGAAGAGACCTTGAAAGCGGCGCAGGAGCTTCCGGCCGCCTATCCCGTCGGCATCCTGCTGCGCCGCGCGCAGGGGCTCGACGTTTACTGGGCCAAGGCGTAAGCGCAGCCCATCAGGAGAAATCACATGTCAGCCGAACCCGAAATCGCGCGCCTCAATGCTTGCGGCGTCGTCCCCGTCGTCGTCATCGACGATGTCGAGGTCGCCGTACCGCTGGCGCAGGCGCTGCTTGCGGGTGGCATCGACGTGATCGAGATCACCTTGCGCCGTCCGGCCGCCATGGCGGCGCTGGAGACGATCGCCCACAAGGTCCCCGAAATCCTCACTGTCGCCGGCACGGTGGTGACACCCGGCCAGGTCTCCGACGTCAAGCAGGCCGGCGCCCAGGCCGTGGTCAGCCCCGGCTTCAGCGAGCTGGTCGACAACGCCATGCGCGCGGCCAACCTGCCCTGGCTGCCCGGCGTCGCCACGGCCTCGGACTGCATGCGCGCGGTCGCGGCGGGGCGCCTGACCTGCAAGTTCTTCCCGGCCGAGCAGGCCGGCGGCACGGCGACGCTGAAGGCGCTGTCGGGTCCGTTCCCGCAAATGAAGTTCTGCCCCACCGGCGGCGTCAGCCTGACCAATCTCGGCGACTACCTCGCGTTGAAGCAGGTCATTTGCGTCGGCGGCTCCTGGCTGGTGCCGGGTGATGCGGTCGCAGAGCGCAACTGGGCGAAGGTGACGCAGCTGGCGAAGGAAGCGCGCGAGACGGTTGCGGCGCTTCGGGGCTGACCCAACGGCCGGACCGAGCAAACCCCTTCCCGTCATGGTCGCCCTTGTGGCGACCATCCACGTCTTCGCTTGTCGCAGGCGGTGGTCAAGACGTGGGTGCTCGGGACAAGCCCGAGCATGACGGTCAGCCCAGCCGCTCCACAGCCAGCTCCGCGATTGCCAGCGACGAGGTCAGCCCCGGGCTCTCGATCCCCAGCAGGTTGACCAGCCCGGCCACGCCATGCGCCTCCGGCCCGTCGATGCGGAAATCCGGCATCGGCTCGGTCGGTCCATGCAGCTTCGGGCGGATGCCTGCGTAATCAGCGACCAGCGCGCCGTCCTTCAATCCCGGCCAATAGGTCCTGATCGCCGCGTAGAAGCGCTCGGCCCGGGCGGGATCGACCACCAGGTCCTGATCGTCCTCGACCCATTCGACATCCGGCCCGAACTTGACCCGCCCGGCCATGTCGATCGTCGCGTGGATGCCCAGGCCCGCCGCCTCCGGCACCGGGTAGATCAGGTGGCTGAAGGGCTGCTTGCCGAGCAGCGAGAAGTAGTTGCCCTTGGCGAAGGACTGCTTCGGCACGTGCTCCGCCGGAAAACCTTCGAGTTGGCCCAGCAGGCGCGGCGCGCCATGGCCGGCCGAGTTGACGATGCTGTTGACCGTATAGGTTGCCGGGTCCTCGCCGCCGAAATCGACGCTGAACCCCTCGGCCTCGCGCCGCCAGCCGGCAATCGGCGTGTTGAGCGCGAGCGAGCCGCCCGCCGCCTCGCATTCGCCGAGCAGCGAGAGCATCAGGGCGTGGCTGTCGACCACGCCGGTCTCGGGCGAGAGCAAGGCGAGCTCGCAGGCGACTTCCGGCTCCAGCGCCCGCGCCTCGGCGGTCTCGACGAAGCGCAGCGAATCGACGCCCGAGGCCGCGGCCCGCGCCGCGATGCCTTCCAGCACCGGCCGCTGGCTCGCTGAGGTCGCGACGATCAGCTTGCCGCAGGCCTTGTGCGGCAGGCCGCGCTCGTTGAGGTAGCGATAGAGCCGCTGGCGCCCTTCGACGCAGACCCGCGCCTTCAGCGAGCCCGGCGGATAATAGATTCCGGCATGGATGACCTCGCTGTTGCGCGCCGAGGTCTGCGTGCCGATGCCCTCCGCCGCCTCGGCGATCACGACCTCGCGGCCGGCAAGCGCCAGAGCCCGCGCCACCGCGAGGCCGACGACGCCGGCCCCGATCACAAGGCAATCGATATCGCTCATGCTCTCGTCCTTCTCCCCTCGGGGGAGAAGGTGTCGCCGCAGGCGACGGATGAGGGAAGGATGGACAGGACGGCCATAGCAACCATAGGATTCAGCGACACTTCCCTCATCCGTCTCGGCTTCGCCGAGCCACCTTCTCCCCCGAGGGGAGAAGGAAGCGCGCGCCCCTGCATCCTTTAACCAGCCCGCTGCGGCATGGCGATCTCGACCAGGCTCGCCCAATAGGTCACGCCGACCGGGATCGCCTTGTCGTCGAACTCGTAGGCCGGGTGGTGCAGGCCGGCGGAATCGCCGTTGCCCATGAAGATATAGGCGCCGGGGCGCTCCTCCAGCATGTAGGAGAAGTCCTCCGAGCCCATGGTCGGCGGGATCTCGGTGTCGATCGCGTCCTTGCCGAAGACGTTCTTCGCCGCGCTGGTGACGAAGTCGGTCTGGCCGGCATGGTTGAAGGTCACCGGGTAGCCGCGGTCATAGGCGAGGTCGCAGAGCAGGTTGAACGACAGCGCGAAGCCGGCGACGATCTCGCGGAAGCGCTTCTCGGCGAGGTCGCGCATCTCCGGCGAGAGCGTCCGCACCGTGCCCTTGATCTCGACATGCTGCGGGATGACGTTGAACGTGTCGCCCGCCTTGATCTGCGTCACCGAGACGACGAGGGATTCGAGCGGGTCGGCATTGCGCGAGACGATCGTCTGCAGCGCCGTGACGAGGTGGCAGGAGGCGATCAGCGGGTCGTTCGTCTCGTTCGGCTTGGCGGCATGGCCGCCGCGGCCCTCGATCTTGATCAGGAAGCGGTCGGCGGCCGCCATCATCGGCCCCTTGCGGATGGCGAACTTGCCGACCGGCAGGCCGGGCATGTTGTGCAGGCCGTAGATCTCCTGCACGCCGAAGCGCTCCATCAGCCCGTCCTTGCACATCTCCTTGCCGCCGGCGCCGCCCTCTTCGGCAGGCTGGAAGATCACGATCGCGGTGCCGTCGAAATCGCGAGTCTCGGCCAGGTACTTCGCGGCGCCGAGCAGCATGGCGGTGTGCCCGTCATGGCCGCAGGCATGCATCTTGCCGGGTACGGTCGAGCGATGCTCGAGATTGGTCTCCTCATGGATCGGCAGCGCGTCCATGTCGGCGCGCAGGCCGATGACCTTGCCCGAATTCTGGTTCTTGCCCTTGATCACGCCGACCACGCCGGTGCGGCCGATCCCGGTCACGACCTCGTCGACGCCCCACGCCTTCAGCTTGTCGGCGACGATGCCGGCCGTCCGCTGCACGTCGAAGAGCAGCTCGGGGTTGCGGTGGAAGTCGCGACGGATCGCGGAGATCTCCGGTGCCAGCGCGGCAATGAGTTCGGATTTAGGCATCATGTCCTCGGACAGGTCTGGGGTGACTTCGCAGAAAGCGGGTTGTCAGACAGCCAAGCTAGCGCGGGGCGCCTGCCTCTGTCCAAGCCTGTTGCGGCATGAGGGGTGGGAACGAGGCGAATGGCGAATGAAATCCTTCGCGCGCGAAGCGCATGCGCGGCAGCCGCCCGGCCGCAAGCCGCGGGTCCTAGAGCATCGGACCGAAAAGTGGAATCCGGTTTTCGGAAAGATCCGATGCAATAACAAAGGTCTAGATCGCCACTCTGCGTCCGATAGGACGCACGGCAATCTAGATCGGCATCTTGAAGACGAAGCTCGTCACTCCGTCCACTGAGGAGACATCGAGCGTGCCCGCGTGAGCTTTGGCGATCTCGGAAGAGATGTAGAGCCCGAGGCCCAGCCCGGCATGGTCCGGCTTGGCCGAGGCGCGCACGAACGGCTTGAACAGCTCGGAGGCGACTTCCGGCGGGATGGGCGGTCCCGCGTTCGAGACTTCGAGCACGAAAGTGCCGGGCAATGTCTCCGCACGCACCCGCACCGGTGTCGCCGCATCGCCATGCATCAAGGCATTGCCGAGGAGATTGGACAGGAGCTGGCCAATCCGCCCGATATCGCATCGCACCCGCCCGGAGACTTGCAGGTCGGCTTCGATCGACCGTTCCGGATGTGCCGAGCGCAGCTCCTCGACGACCTGCCGTAGCGCCGGCGTCAGCTCTTCGGTTGCCGTTCGCTCGACGATCAGCCCGCCGCCCATCCGGCCGCGCGCGAGGTCGAGCACGTCGTTGATCAGGGCCGACATGCGCCAGGCCGATTTCTGCATCAGCTCGAGGATGGACCTTGCCTTGTCGTTGACCCCGGTGCGGATGGCGAGGCGCGCTCCGGCCTCGATCGAGGCCAGCGGGTTGCGCAGATCGTGCCCGAGCACGGCGATGAACTGCTCCCGCAACTCGGCCGTGTGGCGCTCGCTCGCAAGGCTGACCTCGCTGGCCGATATCCTCCGATGGGCATCGAGATGAAACGCGATGAGTTCCGCGAACAGCTTGAACATGCCGATCGTCGCCGGGGTGTTCAGCTTGTGCGGCGTCGGATCGATGGCGCAGAGCGTCCCGAAAAAGCTGCCATCCGCCAGCACGATCGGCATCGAGATATAGCTTTGGAAGCCGTATCGCGCGGGGGTGTGGTGTTGGCAGAAGGTCGGATCGGCGGCGACGTTGTCGATGATCACCGCCTGGCGGCTGTCGCGGATCTCGTTGCAGATCGTGGTCTCGATCTGCAGCTCGCCGCCGGGCTCGAGCCCGAACGCAATCTCGTCGCGCACGCCGCAGGCGACCCAGCGGTCCTCGGTGACCCGCGCCACCGCCGCAAAGCCCATGCCCGTCGTGCGGCAGACGACCTCGAGTATGGTTGGAACGGCGTCGATCCGGGCAATGGCCGCAATATCGGCTGGGAGATCGGTCATTCACGGCTCCGGCCCGCTCGCTGGGAGCCTCCAGCAACGTCACATTTTCTAGCCGCCGTCGTTGTCAAAAGCTAGGTTGGGCCGCGTAATGGTGCGCGTCCCTTCTCTCGGCTAAGAGGAGCGACGCGCGGAGGCAGACGCTGCGCGCCCGATTCTCGCTGCAACGAAGTGACGCTCCATGCCCGAATTCCAGGCTATCTCCGAAGTCGTCATCCCCGAACTACCGAACTACTACCGCGGCAAGGTCCGGGAGAACTACGACCTGCCGGGCGGGCGCCGCATCCTGATCTCGACCGACCGGCTCAGCGCCTTCGACCGCGCCATTGCCTGCATCCCGCTGAAGGGCCAGGTGCTGACGCAGACCGCCCGGTTCTGGTTCGAGCACACGGCCGACATCTGCCCGAACCACGTGCTCGAATACCCTGATCCGAATGTCGTGGTCGGGCGGCTGCTCACCATCCTGCCGGTCGAGATCGTGGTGCGCGGCTATCTCGCCGGCACGACCAGCACCTCAATCCTGACCATGTACAAGAAGGGCGCGCGCGAGATGTACGGCGCCCGCTTCCCCGATGGTCTCCGCGACAACGAGGCGCTTCCCGAGGCGATCATCACCCCGACCAGCAAGGCCTTCGACGGCGGCCATGACGAGCCGCTGACGGCGTCCGGCATCCTGGCGCAGGGGCTGCTGACCAGCGCGCAATGGGAGGCGGTGTCGGGCTATGCGCTCAAGCTCTTCGCCCGCGGCCAAGAGCTGGCGCGCGAGCGGGGCCTCATCCTCGCCGACACCAAATACGAGTTCGGCACGGATGCGGACGGCAAGATCATCCTCGCGGACGAGATCCACACGCCCGACAGCAGCCGCTACTGGTTCGCCGAAAGCTATCCCGAGCGCTTCGCCAGGGGCGAGAAGCCCGAGAGCTTCGACAAGGACTTCGTCCGCAACTGGGTCGCGGCGCGCTGCGACCCCTACAAGGAAGACATCCCGGAGATACCGGCGGAGCTGATCCGGCAGACCTCGGACGTCTACATCAAGGCCTTCGAGGCCGTCACCGGCGGCACGTTCGAGCCGCCGCCGGCCGGTGAAGATCCGCAGGAGCGGATCAGGAAGAACCTGGCGCGGTACTTCTGAGGTTGCTGCGTCACTTTGCAGGGCCGTTCAACCTCTTGTGAGGGAACGCTCGGCCGGTCGGCGTGTTACTCTCCCGCTAGTTGTCTTGAGTGGGAGGCCGCCATGCGCCGCCTGATCGTTCTCGCCGCTTCTCTTCTGCCCCTGTTGACCTTCGCCGCGACCGACGCGTCCGCACAACGGCGCTTTGGCGGTGGCGGTGGTTTCCACGCCGGAGGGTTCTATGGCGGCGGCATCCGCGCCGGAGGCTTCGGCTTCGGCAACCGGGGCTTCGTCCGTCCGGGATTCGGCGGCTACCGCGGTGGTTTCAGGCCCGGAGGCTTCGGCTATCGCCCCGGCTTCTATCGCGGCGGCTACGGCTATCGCGGCGCCTATTTCGGACGACCCGCCTATTACGGGCGCCGTGGCTACTATAATAATTGGGACTGGGGCGCGGCCGGCCTGTTCGCCGGCACGGCGCTGGCCGCGGGCGCTCCCTATTACGGCTACTACGACGCGCCCTATTACCCCTATTACTACCGCCCGCCGCTCTACGCGGCTCCGGCATCTGCGGAGGCTGGCGGCTATTGCGCGACGCCGGTGCGCACCTGCGCCCTGATCGACCCGGCGCAGATCGGCACGGGCTGCTCCTGCCGCGTGACACAAGGCCGGGCGCGCGGGACGGTGGTCGGGCCGTAGCGAACGGGTTTGGTGGGCTCAGACGCCGTACTGCGTCCGCCACGTCGCCAGATCATCGAGCGAGACGTTGGAGCCGCAGAGCACCAGGCCGACGCGCTCGCCCGGCTTGAACATGTCCTTGCGCGAAATCGCCGCCGCGACGACGCAGGCCGCGGCCGGTTCGAGCAGTACGCGGCCGTTCTGCAGCACCCAGACGATCTCGCGCACGGCGTCGGCATCCGGCACCACGATGATGTCCTCGAGGAATTGGCGCGCCGCCGCCATCGTCCGCTCGGTCGCGAACGGGGCGCCGAGTGCGCGCGCGATCGAGGTCGGGCGGATCGGCACCGGCTTCCCGGCTTCGAGCGCCTGGGTCATCGTGGTCGCGCCCTCGGTCTCGACGCCGTGGATGCGCACGGCCGGGTCGAGCCCCTTGAGCGCCGCGCCGACGCCGGCCGCGAAGCCGCCGCCGCCGATCGAGATGAAGACATGGTCGAGCCGGCCGCTCGCGTCACTGGCGAGTTCGAGCCCGAGCGAGCCATGGCCGGCGATGATCGCCGGGTCGTCGTAGGAATGGACGTTGGTCATGCCCGTGGCGGCGTAGTCGTCGGCCTTGGCGAAGGCGGCGATGGCGTCTTCGCAGAGCTCGACCTCGCCGCCCATCTGCTTGGTCAGCTCGATGTTGAACGGGGCGACGTTCTTCGGCATCAGCACCAGCGCCTTGGCGCCCATCGCGGTCGCGACCATCGAGACGGCGATGGCGTGGTTGCCGCCGGAGACGGTAACGATGCCGCGCTTCAACTCGTCCTCGCTCAGCGACATCAGCTTGTTGAAGCAGCCGCGCACCTTGAACGAGCCGGCAAGCTGCAGGCTCTCGACCTTCACCACCGTCTCGACGCCGAGCCGGGCCGAGAGGCCGGCGCTGTGGAAGGTCGGCGTGCGCCTGACCTTGCCGGAGATGCGGGCGGCGGCGGCCTGGATATCGGCGAGGGTGACGTCGAAATTCATCGGGCTGGGCTTCTCTCTTGCTTCTGACCGGTTTTCTTGGACCGGGCCGAGGCCGGCTGCATGATCGCGCAGCGGCACATCAACGCGCCCAGCGCAGCCCGGTCAAGCGGCTTGAGGTGATTGACGCTGTCCACGAGTTGCGTAGCGTGCCGGCACGAAACCTGCCTGCAACCCGGCTTTTCTGGAGAACCGACCTCGTGAATCTCACCCCCAAGGACATGCTGGCGAAGCTGGTTTCGTTCAACACCGAGTCGCAGCGCAGCAATCTCGACCTGATCCACTGGTGCCGCGACTACCTCGCCAGCCACGGCGTCGAGAGCACGATCGTGCCGAGCCCGGACGGCATCAAGGCCAATCTCTACGCCACGATCGGCCCCAAACTCCCCGGCGGCGTCGTGCTCTCCGGCCATACCGACGTGGTGCCTGTGGCGGGCCAGGACTGGACGTCGGACCCCTGGACCCTGACCGAGCGCGACGGCAAGCTCTATGGCCGCGGCGCCTGCGACATGAAGGGTTTCGACGCCATCGCGCTCGCCCTCGTGCCGGAGATGCTGAAGGCGCCGCTGAAGCGCCCGGTCCATATCGCGCTCTCCTATGACGAGGAGGTCGGCTGCTTCGGCGCGCGCGTCATGATCGACGCCATGGTCAAGGCGGGCCTGCAGCCCTCCGCCGTGATCGTCGGCGAGCCCTCGATGATGCAGGTCGTCACCGGCCATAAGGGCGGCACCCGCATGAAGACCACCGTGCGCGGCCATGCCGTGCATTCCAGCCGCGTCGATATCGGCGTGCCCGCCGTCATGATCGCCGGCCAGCTCATCGCCTGGCACAGCGAGGTGATGGAGGAGAACAAGGCCCGCACGCCGAACGATAACGGCTTCGAGCCGCCCTACACGACCTTGCATGTCGGCGTCGTCCAGGGTGGCACGGCGGTCAACATCACCGCCGAGCATTGCTCGTTCAGCCATGAGGTCCGCGTGATTCCCGGCGACAAGGACGCGGCCTATGTCGAGCGCTACCGCGCCCGCATCGCCGAGCTCGACGCCAAGATGAAGGCGATTGCCCCGGAAACAGGCATTACCATGGAGATCACCTCCTTCACGCCGCCGCTCGGCCCGGAGGCGCAGGGCGAGGCCGAGGCGCTCTCGCGCCGCCTGACCGGCGACAATGGCAGCCATGTCGTGGCCTACGGCACCGAGGGCGGCCTGTTCCAGGCGGCCGGCTGGTCGACCGTGGTCTGCGGCCCCGGCGACATCGCCCAGGCGCACCAGCCCGACGAGTTCATCACCATCGAGCAGCTCGACGCTGGCACGAAATTTGTTCGTGGCGTGATTGCCGAACTGTCACGCTGATCCTGTATCGGCCGGTCGCCAGGGCATGATGCCGAACCGAAGGTCCGCACTAGCGAATAGCGGGAACCGGTTTTCGGACCACGTCATGCTCCAGCTCTATGGCCGGCCGAACGGGGCCGTCTGGCAACGGCATGCGACACTTGCGTGAAGCTGTTCGCATGATCGTGTGCACTACAACTTGCGCCCGCAAGAAAGTTCAATCTGGAACAAAATAAGGCGCGCAGGCTGGACGTATACCAGAAAAGCGTCATTAATCTGCCGCCTTGACCCGGGGCCAACGCACGCCCTGGTCGACCGCTCCCGGGAGGAGTGGGTGTAGAACCGATTGGGAGCATTCCATCATGTCATTCAGGTCGACCTGCCTTGCCGCCGCGGCGGTTTTGGCTCTCATGTGCGGGGCTGCACAGGCGCAGACCCTGCGCTATGCCAACCAGGGCGAGCTCAAGTCGCTCGACCCCTATACCGTCAATGAAACCACCACCAACGCCCATCTCGGCCACCCCTACGAGGGCCTGACGGCGCGCGGCAAGGATCTCAAGATCGAGCCCGCCCTCGCCGAGAAGTGGGAGATCTCGCCGGACGGCCTGAAATGGCGCCTGTACCTGCGCAAGGGCGTCAAGTTCCAGGGCGGCGAGGACTTCACCGCCGACGACGTGATCTTCTCGTCCGAGCGCGTCCGCGCTCCCGGCTCGAACTTCACCACGCGCGTTCCGACCGACTCCAAGTTCGTCAAGGTCGACGACTACACGGTCGACGTCATCCTGACCTCGCCGAACCCGATCCTGAACGCCCAGTGGGACACCTGGTATATCATGTCGAAGAAGTGGGCGGAGGCGAACAACGCCGTCGCCCCGACGCCTGCCGCCGCGACGACGCCGAGCTTCGCCTCGCTCAACGCCAACGGCACCGGCCCGTTCAAGATCGAGAGCCACCAGCCAGGCGTGAAGACCGTCTTCAAGCGCAACGAGAACTACTGGAAGCCGATCGAGAGCAACCTCAAGGAGATCATCTTCACGCCGATCTCCTCCGACGCGACGCGTGTTGCAGCCCTGCTCTCCGGCGAGGTCGACGTCATCGAGCCGGTTCCGGTGCAGGACATCCAGCGCGTCAACGCCTCGGGCAACGCCCAGGTCCTGACCGGTCCCGAACTGCGCACCATCTACCTCGGCATGGACCAGATCCGCGACGAGCTGCTCGAATCGAACGTCAAGGGCAAGAACCCCTTCAAGGACATCCGCGTCCGCCAAGCCTTCTACCAGGCGATCGACATCGAGACGATCAAGTCCCGCGTCATGCGCGGCCTCTCGACGCCGTCGGCGCTGATGATCGCGCCGGAGCTCTTCTCGCATGCCGGCTTCACCCGGCCGAAGTTCGACGTCGAGGCCTCCAAGAAGCTCCTCGCCGAGGCCGGCTATCCGAGCGGCTTCGAGGTCGGCATGGACTGCCCGAACGACCGCTACGTCAATGACGGCCAGATCTGCCAGGCCATCGTCGGCATGCTCGCGCGCGTCGGCGTCAAGATCAACCTGAACGCCCAGCCCAAGGGCCAGTACTTCGCCAAGGTGCTGAAGTCCGGCGGCTACAAGACCTCGTTCTTCCTGCTCGGCTGGACGCCCGGCACCTTCGACAGCCATAACGTCCTCAACGACATCATCGGCTGCCGCGACAACCCGAACTCCTCGCGCGGCGAGACCAACCTCGGCGGCTACTGCAGCAAGGCGGTGGACGCGCTGACCGACAAGATCCTGGTCGAGTCCGACACCGCCAAGCGCAACGAGATGATCAAGGAAGCGTACAAGATCTCGACCGACGAGATCGGCTACATCCCGCTGCACCAGCAGGCTTTGGCCTGGGGTGTGTCGAAGAAGGTCAAGCTGGCCCAGCGCGCCGACAACTCGGTGCTGTTCTACTACGCCACCAAGGAGTGATGTGAGGGAGGCGCGGGGCAAGCCCGCGCCTCCCTTCGTCCACGACTGCCCGGCCTTCATCCTCCGCGACGTCGCTCCTGACGGGCTGACGTTTCGGCATGAGGGCTGAAGTCATTGTTCCGAAGTTGCTGCCGGCGACCGCCCGGCTTTTATCGAACACAAGGCGGCCATGCTCGCTTTCATCCTGCGTCGGCTCTTCCAGTCGCTCCTCGTCATGCTGGCGGTGGCGCTCATCGCCTTCACGATGTTCCGCTTCGTCGGCGATCCGGTGAACCAGCTCGTCAGCCTCGACACGCCGGCAGCGCAAGTCGCCGAGATCAGGCGCTCGCTCGGCCTCGACGATCCGGTCGTGGTCCAGTTCCTCCGCTACATCTACAACGCCGCCCGGCTCGAATTCGGCGTCTCCTACCAGTTCCGCCTGCCGGTGATCTCGCTGCTCGGCGAGCGGGCTCCCGCGACGCTCGAGCTCGCCTTCATGTCGGCCCTGTTCTCGCTTGCGGTCGGCATCCCGATGGGCGTCTACACGGCTTTGCGCCGCGATAGCTGGCTCGCCAAGATATTCCAGGCCGTGTCGCTGGTCGGCATCAGCCTGCCGACCTTCCTGATCGGCATCCTGCTGATCTACCTGTTCTCGGTCACGCTCGGTTGGCTGCCCTCGTTCGGGCGCGGCGACGTCGTCAAGATCGGCTCGTGGTGGACGACCGGGCTGCTCACCGGCTCGGGCTGGAAGGCGCTGATCCTGCCCTCGATCACGCTCGGCCTGTTCCAGATGACGCTGATCATGCGCCTCGTCCGGGCCGAGATGCTCGAGGTGCTGCGCACCGACTACATCAAGTTCGCCCGCGCCCGCGGCCTCAAGACCCGCGCCGTCCATTTCGGCCACGCGCTGAAGAACACGCTCGTGCCGGTCATCACCATCGCCGGCCTGCAGCTCGGCTCGATCATCGCCTTCGCCATCATCACCGAGACGGTGTTCCAGTGGCCGGGCATGGGCCTGCTCTTCCTGAAGGCGGTGCAGCAGATCGATATCCCGATCATGGCCGCCTACCTGATGCTGATCTCGTTCCTGTTCGTCAGCATCAACCTGATCGTCGACCTGCTCTACGCCGCCGTCGATCCGCGCCTGCGCGCGACCATCGGCGCCCATTGAGAAGGCGAGCCATGAGCACTCTCGATATCTCCCCTGGACGGCGGTTCCCTGCTCCTTCCCCCCGCTTGCGGTGGGGAAGGTTGGGATGGGGGGACGGAAAGCAGGAACTCTATCCTCTCTCGTCGCACCCGGCGGCGCTGCCCCCCACCCAAACCCTCCCCACCGCAAGCGGGGGGAGGGCTTCCGCCCGGCGCCCGGACCATGCGCCGCGCTTCCTGGTTTCTTGTGGTGGAACGCCATGACCATGCCCATTCCGCCGAAAAAAGTGCCCTCGCTCTGGGCCCGTATCCTCGACAGCGACATCCTCGCGAGCTTCCTGCGCTCGAAGGTGACGATGGTCGCCGCGCTGATCGTGCTGCTGCTCTTCATCGGCGCCGCCTTCTCGCCCTGGATCGCGCCGACCAACCCGTTCGATCCGGCTTCGGTCTTCCTGGCCGATGCCAACATTCCGCCGGCCTGGCAGGATGGCGGCGATCCCCGCTTCATCTTCGGCACCGACGACCAGGGCCGCGACCTCTATTCGGCGATCCTCTACGGCCTGCGCGTCTCGCTCGTCATCGGCGGCCTCGGCGTGCTGCTGGCGGCGACGATCGGCATCACGCTCGGCCTGCTCGCCGGCTATCTCGGCGGCCGGGTCGACGCGCTGATCATGCGCATCGCCGACGTCCAACTCACCTTCCCGGCCATCCTGATCGCGCTTTTGATCGACGGCGTCGTGCGCGGCATCTTCCAGCACGCCTCGCGCGAGGACACCGCGCTCTACGTGCTGGTGATCTCGATCGGCCTGAGCTTCTGGGTGCAGTATGCCCGCACCATCCGCGGCTCGACCCTGATCGAGCGCAACAAGGACTATGTCCACGCCGCCCGGCTCGTCGGCCTGCCGGCGCCGCTGATCATGCTGCGCCACGTCCTGCCCAATGTCATCGGCCCGGTGCTGGTCATCCTGACGATCAACCTGGCGCTGGCGGTGATCACCGAGGCGACGCTCTCCTTCCTCGGCGTCGGCCTGCCGCCGACCCAGCCCTCGCTGGGAACGCTGATCTCGATCGGCAACCGCTATCTCTTCTCGGGCGACTGGTGGATCGTCACCTTCCCGGGCGTGACCTTGGCCATCCTCGTCCTGGCGGTGAACCTGCTCGGCGACTGGCTGCGCGACGCCTTGAATCCGCGGCTGAGATAGTGCCTGCGGATTACGCAATTCGCCCTTTTGCCATGCGCTCCGCGCGCATTGGACCCGTGACTCAAGCGCAGGCTGCGCCTAACATTCGCAGCTTCGCCGGCCCGATCGCGGGCCGCTTTTGGGGAGGCATGTTTCTATGAAACCGCGTTTTCTCGCGCTCGCCGCGGCGCTGATCGGAGTATCGGCGCTGGCTCTGGGCGTAGCCGAAGCCCGCCCGCTGAAATGGGCTGCCGCAGGCGATGCCCTGACGATCGACCCGCACGGCCAGAACGAGGGCCCGACCACCTCGCTCAACCAGCACATGTACGAGAGCCTGACCGAGCGCGACCATGCCGGCAAGCTCGGCCCGCTGCTCGCCACCTCCTGGCGCGTGCTGCCGGACGATCCGACCACCTGGGAGTTCAAGCTGCAGGACGGCGTCAAGTTCCATGACGGCGCGCCCTTCACCGCCGACGACGTGGTGTTCTCCTATGAGCGCGCCATGCAGCCGACCTCGGACTTCAAGGGCTACCTGACCTCGATCGAGAAGGTCAGCAAGGTCGACGACCTGACGGTGAGGATCAAGACCAAGGGGCCGAACCCGCTGCTGGTCAACAACACCTCCTCGATCCGCATCATGAGCAAGGCCTGGGCGGAGAAGAACAACGCCGTGAAGGCGCAGGACTTCAAGAACAAGGAAGAGAACTTCGCCGTCCGCAACGCCAACGGCACCGGGCCCTTCGTCCTGGTCTCGCGCGAGGCCGACGTGAAGACGGTGATGAAGCGCAACGACGCCTACTGGAACAAGGCCAAGGTGCCGCTCGAGATCACCGAGCTCACGCTCGTGCCGATCAAGCAGGACGCGACCCGCATCGCGGCTCTGCTCTCCGGTGAGGTCGACTTCGTCCAGGACGTGCCGGTGCAGGACATCGCCCGGCTGAAGAACCAGCCCAAGGTGCGCGTCACCTCCGGCCCCGAGAACCGCACCATCTTCTTCGGCATGGACGTCGCCTCCGCCGACCTCAAGGGCGACGACGTCCAGGGCAAGAACCCCTTCGCCGACAAGCGGGTCCGCCAGGCGCTGAACATGGCGATCAACCGCCCGGCCATCCAGCGCGTCGTCATGCGCGGTGAATCGGTGCCGACCGGCATCATCATGCCGCCCTTCGTCAACGGCTGGACCAAGGAGCTCGACGCCGCGCCCGCGACCGACGTCGCCAAGGCGAAGTCGCTGCTCGCGGAGGCCGGCTATCCGAACGGCTTCTCGACCACGCTGCACTGCTCGAACGACCGCTACGTCAATGACGAGGGCATCTGCCAGGCCGCGGTCGGCATGTTCGGCCAGATCGGCGTCAAGGTGAACCTAGTCTCGCAGTCGAAGTCGATCCACTTCAACCTGATCCAGAAGAACCCGGCCGAGACCGAGTTCTACCTCGTCGGCTGGGGTGTGCCGACCTACGACAGCGACTACATCTTCTCCTACATGTACCACACGCGGACCGGCTCGCAGGGCAGCTGGAACGCCACCGGCTACTCCGACAAGGACGTCGACGGCATGATCCAGTCGCTCTCGCGCGAGGTCGACCTGACCAAGCGCAATGCGACCATCGCCAGCCTGTGGACCAAGCTGAAGGACGAGACGATCTACCTGCCGATCCACCACCAGTCGCTCAGCTACGGCATGAACTCCACGCTCGATATTCCCGTCGACGTGGCGAACAACCCGAAGCTGAAGATGGTGTCGTTCAAGGGCTCGTAGCCCGTCGCGGAGTTCGATCGGGCCGCGTCTCCGGCGCGGCCCGGTGCGTTTGAAAGGGGCAAGGACAAGCGATGCTCGCCTATATCCTGCGCTCATTGATGCAGGGGCTGGTGGTGATGCTCGCCGTCGCCTTCATCGCCTTCTCGATGTTCCGGTTCGTCGGCGATCCGGTCGTCAACATGCTCGGCCAGGAGGCGACCTTGCAGGATCGCGCCGAGCTGACGCAGCGCCTCGGCCTCAACGACCCGGTGCCGCTGCAATTCGCCCGCTTCGTCGCCGATGCCGCGACCGGCGATTTCGGCATCTCCTACCGCCAGGGCCGCAAGGTCTCCGCGCTGATCATGGAGCGCCTGCCGGCGACGGTCGAGCTCGCGCTGCTCTCGGCCATCTTCGCCTTCGTCGTGGGCATCGCGCTTGGCGTCTACGCCGCGATCCGGCGCGACGGCTGGATCGCCAACCTCGTCATGTCGCTCTCGCTGATCGGCGTCAGCCTGCCGACCTTCCTGATCGGCATCGGGCTGATCTACATCTTCGCCGTCGAGCTGCGCTGGCTGCCCTCGTTCGGGCGCGGCGACGTCACCCATATCGGCTGGTGGTCGACTGGGCTCTTCACCGTGAGCGGGTTGAAGTCGCTGGTCATGCCGGTGCTGACGCTCGGCTTCCTCCAGCTCACCTTGATCATGCGCCTCGTCCGCTCCGAGATGCTCGAGGTGATGCGGGCCGATTTCATCCGCTTCGCCCGCGCCCGCGGCATCCCCGAGCGCCGGATCGAGTTCCGCCACGCGCTGCGCAACACCATGATCCCGGTCATCACCATTGCCGGCCTCCAGCTCGGCGGCGTCATCGCCTTCGCCATCGTCACCGAGACGGTGTTCCAATGGCCGGGCCTGGGCGCGCTCTTCGTCAACGCGGTGCAGTTCGTCGACGTGCCGGTGATGTCGGCCTATCTGCTCTTCGTCGCCTTCGTCTTCGTGCTGACCTCGCTGATCGTCGATCTCGTCTATGTCGCACTCGATCCGCGCCTGCGGGTCCAGGCCATGGCGAAGTGAGGCGGCGATGACCAGCGAACCGCTCAACGCCCCGCGAAAACCCGGCCGCCTCGCGCAGCTCTGGGATTCCGACCTCGCCTATTCCTTCCGCTCCTCGCCGGTCACCGTCGTCGCGACCGTGATGGCGCTGCTGCTCGTGCTGGCCGCCGTCGCCGCCCCGCTGATCGCGCCCTACGATCCGTTCGATCCCGCCTCGCTCGATCTCTCCGACGGCTTCTCCAAGCCGATGGAGCCCAACGAGATCACCGGCAAGGTCTTCTGGCTCGGCTCGGACGCGCAGGGCCGCGACATCTTCTCGGCCATCCTGTACGGCTCGCGCGTCTCGCTGATCGTCGGCGCGGCCTCGGTGCTGTTCTCGCTCGTGCTCGGCGTCGGCCTTGGCCTCGTTGCCGGCTATGTCGGCGGCCGCACCGAGGCGCTGATCATGCGCGTCGCCGACGTCCAGCTCTCCTTCCCGGCGATCCTGGTGGCGCTGCTGGTCTTCGGCGTGGCGCGCGGGCTGATCCCGCCGGCCCTGCAGGAGCGGATGACCCTGCTCGTGCTCGTCATCGCCATCGGCCTGTCGAACTGGGCGCAATATGCCCGCACCGTGCGCGGCTCGACGCTCATCGAGAAGAACAAGGTCTATGTCGACGCCGCCCGGCTGATCGGGCTCAAGGCCTGGCCGGTCATGCTCAAGCACGTCCTGCCCAACGTCGCCGGCCCCGTGCTGGTCATCGCCACGATCAACCTGGCGCTCGCCGTGATCGAGGAGGCGACGCTCTCCTTCCTCGGCGTCGGCATGCCGCCGACCCAGCCGTCGCTGGGCACGCTGATCCGCTTCGGCCAGCAATACCTGTTCTCGGGCGAATGGTGGATCCTGCTCTTCCCGAGCTTGGTCCTGATCCTGCTTGCCCTCTCGATCAACCTGTTCGGCGATTGGCTGCGCGACGCGCTCAATCCGAAGCTGAGGTGAGTTACGTGATTTTGCACTGTTCCGCGTCCCAAAGTTCCGCGTCCATGGAGACAAGATGACCGTCCCCGTTCTTTCCGTCCGCGACCTGACGGTCGAATTCGTGACGCGGCGCGGCACCTTGCGCGCGCTCGACAAGATCTCCTTCGACATTGCCCGCGGCGAGGTGCTCGGCGTGGTCGGCGAATCCGGCGCCGGCAAGTCGGTCACCGGTTCGGCCATCATCGGCCTGATCGATCCACCCGGCCGCATCGCCGGCGGCGAGGTCGTGCTCTCCGGCGAGCGCGTCGACAACCTGCCGCCCGAGCAGATGCGCAAGGTCCGCGGCAAGCGCATCGGCATGATCTTCCAGGACCCTCTGACCAGCCTGAACCCGCTCTACCGCGTTGGCGAGCAGCTGATCGAGACGATCCAGACCCATACCGACCTGAATGCGGCCGATGCCCGCAAGCGCGCCATCGCGCTGCTCGACGAGGTCGGCATTCCCGCCCCGGAGCGGCGCATCGACGGCTATCCGCACGAGTTCTCCGGCGGCATGCGCCAGCGCGTCGTCATCGCGCTCGCGCTCTGCGCCGAGCCGGAATTCATCATCGCCGACGAGCCGACCACCGCCCTCGACGTCTCCGTGCAGGCGCAGATCATCGCGCTGATCAAGCGGCTCTGCTCGGAGCGCGGCACCTCGGTCATGCTCGTCACCCACGACATGGGCGTGATCGCCGAGACGGCCGACCGCGTCGCGGTGATGTATGCCGGCCGCATCGCGGAGATCGGTCCGGTGCGCGAGGTGGTCAAGGAGCCGCTTCACCCCTATGCCAAGGGCCTGATGGGCGCGATCCCCTCGCTGGAAGGCGATATCGACCGTCTCGTGCAGATTCCCGGCTCGATGCCGCGCCTCTCCAGCATTCCCAAGGGCTGCGCCTTCAATCCGCGCTGCGAGAAGGTCTTCGCGCGCTGCCATGTCGAGCGCCCCGAACTGATCCAGGTCGGCGACCGCAAGGTCGCCTGCCATCTCTACGACCAGCCCCAAGCCTTACCGACCAACGCGGAGATCGCGGCGTGATCGAGCCCCCATTCGTCCAGGTCCGCGACCTGAAGCGCGTCTTCGACGTTTCCAAGCCCTGGCTCAACCGCGTGCTCGAAAGCGCGCCGCGGCAATATCTCAAGGCGGTCGACGGCGTCTCCTTCGACATCCGCAAGGGCGAGACCTTCGCGCTCGTCGGCGAATCCGGCTCTGGCAAGTCGACCGTGGCGCGCATGGTCGTTGGCCTGCTGCCGCCCTCGGGCGGCACGGTTTCGATCGCCGGCATCTCGATGAACGACGCCAACGTCCACCAGGAGCGCCAGCGCCTGCGCCGGCGCATCCAGATGATCTTCCAGGACCCCTATGCCAGCCTCAACCCGCGCTGGCGCGTCGGGCGCATCATCGCCGAGCCGATCCGCGCTTTCGACATCGTCCAGGGCGAGGCCGATATCACCGGCCGCGTCGGCGAGCTGCTGACGCTCGTCGGCCTGCATCCCGATGACAGCAAGAAGTTCCCGCACGAGTTCTCGGGCGGCCAGCGCCAGCGCATCGCGATCGCCCGCGCACTTGCGTCGAATGCCGAGTTCATCGTCTGCGACGAGCCGACCTCGGCGCTCGACGTCTCCGTCCAGGCCCAGATTCTCAACCTGATGCGCGACCTGCAGCAGAAATTCGGGCTGACCTACCTGTTCATCTCGCACAATCTCGCCGTCGTCCGGCACATGGCGACGCGCATCGGCGTGATGTATCTCGGCCGCCTCGTCGAGGTCTCCGAGGGCAAGCAGCTCTTCTCGGCGCCGCGCCACCCCTACACCAGGATGCTGCTCGATGCGGTGCCCGACCTCGCCATGGTCGGCAAGGCGCGCGAGGGCGTGAAGGGCGAGATTCCGAACCCGATCAGCCCGCCTTCGGGCTGCACCTTCCACCCGCGCTGCCCGCTGGTCTTCGACCGCTGCCGCATCGAGAACCCGCCGGTGATCGACGGCGTCGCCTGCCACGCGGTGAACGTCGGCCGCGCCGCAGCCTGACGCTTACTTCCCGGCGGGCGTCGGCCCGCCGGCCTTGGGCCGGGTATGGCTCGGCGTCGTGGCCGATTTCGGCGAGAGCGGCGCCAGCGGCCGGTCGGTCTTGTGCTGGCCGCGCGCGACGGCGGTGAACAGCATCGCCACTGCGACCAGCGTCATCAGCCACCAGGGCTGCAAGGTCGCGAAGCCGAGCGCGGTCAGCGCGAAGCCGGTCGTATAGGCCGCTGCGACGCCGGCCGCGAGCGCGCCGGGCATGTAGACCGTCGCCTTGATCGCAAAGTAGAGGCAGATCGAGGCGGCGGCCGCGCCGACGATGCCGAGCTCGTACCACGCTTCGAACAGCAGGGTCGTCGGGGTCGCCTGCGGCAGCAGGCCGTTCAGCCGGCTGCTCAGCACGGTGTCGAGGCCATGGCCGGTGATGAAGCGGATCGGCTCGGTGCCGACGAGGTCGGCCCAGATCCCCAGCGCCTGATGCAGGGCGCTGGTGTCGCTCGGCAGCATCGAGACCAGCGGCAGCAGCAGGAAGGGCAGGAGCGGCGCGAACAGCATGAGCCCGGCCACGATCGCGGCGATGACCGGCGCCGCGGCGTCGCGATTGGCGTAGACCGCTCCGAAGGCGACCGCGCCGCAGATCATTGCGACCGCCTCGCCGGTCTCGAAGCGGGTGAGCGCGAGCAGACCGACCACCAGCGCCAGCGCCAGCGCGCTCAGGCCGCGGTTGCGCGAGACCAGCCAGGCCAGCGCCGGCCATGAGGTGATCAGCACGACGCTGACGCCGCGCTCCACGCTGCCGGTCGCAACAGCCGCATCGCTCTCGCGCAGCCAGCCCGTCATGAACAGCACCAGCGCGAAGAGGCCGGCAAGCGCGGTGCCGATCGCGATCAGGTTGAGGTTCGAGGCGCGCATCCGGTCGGGCAGCGCGGCGGCGCCGCAGAAGCCGAGCGCGATCGCCAGCATCAGGTTGCCGGCCTTCTCAGCTGCGGCCGAAGCGTCGGGGCTCCAGGTCAGCGACAGCGCCGACCAGGCGACGACGCCGAGCAGGATCATGCCCGGCCGGGTCAGCAGGGATTCCTTCAGCTTCTGGCTGAACCAGCTGCGCTCCTCGATCAGCGAGGAGATCACCAGCAACGCGACGCCGATCGGCGTCAGCACCACCGCGGCGCGGCGCGACACGAGCGAGGCCATCGGCAGCGCCAGCGTGAGCGTGGCGAAGCCGATGCGGCGCAGCAGCAAAGCTGCGTCCGTGGCGGGGTCGAGCGGGGCGTTGACGTTACGGCGGATCATCAATGGCAACCGGGCACGGGCCGCCGCCGGTCGACACGCCGGAGATCAGCCCCGGATCACAATAGCTTGCGCGGGCCGTCCGGACTGTAGGTGCGGCGCAACACTATGCCGGCAACTCGTCCGGCAGCCTGCGATCAAAACTGCGTGCGTCACGAAAGCGCGCTGGCCGAAACTGCGCTTTCGTGGGAGGAATGGCGATGCTTGCAGCCATCGTCTATCCATCCGGCTTTCCGATCGATGATTTCATGGCTGGGCTGGCCAGCGCCATGAAGCGGCGCGGCCTGCGGCTCGCCGGCGTGATCCAGCGCAACAGCGAGGATTGCGGCGAGGGCTGCCTCTCGATGTCGCTGGAGGAGCTCGCCAGCGGCCGCCATTTCCCGATCAGCGAGGATCGCGGTGCCAGTTCGGAAGGTTGCCGGCTCGATGCCAGCGGTCTGGCTGCGGCGGGCGGCGCGATTGCGGAAGCCCTGGCGGGAGAGCTCGACCTCGTCATCGTCAACAAGTTCGGCCGCCAGGAAATGCTCGGGCAGGGCCTGCGCCAGGAGATCGCCGCCGCCGCTATGGCCGGCCTGCCGGTGCTGACGGCCGTGCGCGAGGACTTCGTCCCGGCCTGGCGCGAGTTCGCGGGCGACGATTGGGTGCTCCTGTCGCCGGACGAGGCGGCCATCGAGGGCTGGGCCGCGGCTCGGCTTGGCGTCGCGGCCTGATCGCCCCCGGCATGACCCCGCCCACCCTCGGCCTGCTCCTTGCCGGCGGCCTCGCGCGGCGGATGGGCGGTGGCGACAAGCCGTTGCGGCTCATCGCCGGGCGCAGCATCCTTGCCCATGTCGTCGAGCGGCTTCGGCCGCAATGCCACGGGCTCCTGCTCAACGCCAATGGCGATCCCGCCCGCTTCGCCGAATACGGCCTGCCTGTGGTCGCCGATAGCGTGCCGGATTTCGCCGGGCCGCTTGCCGGCATCCTGGCGGGGCTCGACTGGCTGGCGGCGAACCGCTCCGATCTCGCCTGGATGGCCAGCATCGCCGCCGACACGCCCTTCATCCCGCGCGATCTCGTCGCGCGGCTGCATGGGGCGCGGCAGGCCGCTGGCGTGCCGCTCGCCTGCGCCGCCTCGGGCGGCTGGACGCATCCGGTCATTGGCCTCTGGCCGGTCGCGCTGCGAGAGGACCTGCGCCTCGCATTGACTGTCGAAGGCGAGCGCAAGATCGACCGCTGGACCGCCCGCCACGGCGCGGCCGAGGTCGAGTGGCCGATAGAGCCGGTCGATCCCTTCTTCAACGCCAATCGGCCTGACGACCTCGCCGAGGCCGAACGGCTCCACGGTCTTCTGCGGGATTGAATCCGCTCCTGGGGCCGGCGTCTCAGCCCTCCAGCAGGGCCTTGAGCCGCCTGAGGTCGCTCATCACCCAGTCGGCATCGCCGGCGAACGCGTCATCGCTCATCTCCGGCCGCTTGTAGAGCGTGAACACCACCTCGCTGCCGCTGCCATTGGCGACGGCGCGCATCGGGTTGTGCATCGCCGCCCCCGTTTCGGGGATGACGGCATGGTCGAGCACGCCATAGGGGTTGGGCTCGCTGAACAGGATGCGCATCGGCCCCATCGGCGTCTCCGCCAGCCAGGTCATGCCCTCGACATGCTTGAAGCTGTGGCCGAGGCCTTCAGCCCATTTCGGGAAATTGCGCGGCTCGGCCAGGAAGCCATAGACCTCCTCGATCGGCCGCTCGATCGCGATGCCGAGATGGCGCGCTGTCTGGACGGTCATGGCACAAGTCTCCGGCTACGATGGCAGAGTTAGAACATAAAGTGAACATAAGCAAGTGGCGGGAAGTGAGGCTGGCCCATCGGAGCGCGCTCTTTCCTTCTCCCCCTGCGGGAGAAGGTGCCCCGCAGGGGCGGATGAGGGGTCGCGCTGTCCTCTCCGATGACTGAGTCTGCCATCCGCTGACATTGTTATCGTTGCGCGACCCCTCATCCGTCAGCGCTTCGCGCCTTCCCTTCTCCCGCAGGAGGAGAAGGGAAGGCGCGCACCTCTCTGTCATTCGGTTGTCGTCTAAGCGCCGGTGAGTAGGACGAGCTGTCGGTAGGGAAGCGGGGCGGGATGTTCGACGATACCCAGGTCAGATCGAAGGTCCTGCAGATCGTGCTCTACAGCGCGGTACTGGTCGCCGGGCTGGTCGCGCTCGCCTTCCTGCTGCCCTGGATCTTCTCGCTGTTCGAGGCGCCGCCAAAGCCCTTGCCGGCGCCGGCCGTGCGCATCGAGACACCGGCCCCGCCGCCGAAGATCGGCCAGCTCGAGCGAATCAGGTCGGCGCTCGCGCCCGAGATCTCCGCCGGCAGCATCACGGTCGATCCGTTCGGCGGCTGGATCGCCATTCGCGTCGGCAACCTCATCACCTTCGATTCCGGCCAGGCCAATGTCCTCTCGGGCTTCGTCCCGGTCGGCCGGCGCATCGCCGAGATCGTCGAGAAGGAAAAGGGGCCGGTCCGCATCGTCGGCCATACCGACAATCAGGCGCTGGCCGGCGGCGGCGCCTTCAAGGACAATGACGCGCTCTCGGTCGCCCGCGCCAAAGCCGTCGCCGGCCTGCTGCAGGGCGCCATGACCGATGGCAGCCGCGTCACCACCGAGGGCCGTGGCTCGAACGAGCCGATCGGCGACAATGCGACGGCCGAAGGCCGCGCCAAGAACCGGCGCGTCGAGATCCTGATCACCCGCGCCGATTGATCGGGACCAGGGTCGCACGGAAATGCGCCGTCATCCCGGACAAGCCGCGTTTGCGGCGCAGCTCCGGGATCCATCGTAAAGCTCCGCAGCCCTACGATGGATCCCGGAGCTCCGCTGCGCTCCGTCCGGGATGACGGCGTGTTTACGGAGAGAACTTCATTCGATGACGATGCGCGGCGCGGCGCGGAGCTTGCTGCCGCTCAGGCTTGCCTGCACCTGCCGCGCGATCATCAGATAGGCCTTGGCGTGGCTGCTCTCGGGGTCGCTCGCCACGATCGGCCTGCCGCTATCCGAGGTCTCGCGGATCGGCATCGCCAGCGGCACCTCGCCGAGGAAAGGCACGCCGAGCCTGTCGGCCTCGTGCCTGGCGCCGCCATGGGCGAAGATGTCGGAGCGGTGGCCGCATTCCGGGCAGATGAAATAGCTCATGTTCTCGACGATGCCGAGGATGGGAACCTCGACCTTCTTGAACATGGCGACGCCGCGCCGCGCATCGAGCAGCGCCAGGTCCTGCGGCGTCGAGACGATGACGGCGCCGGCGAGCGGCGTCTGCTGCGCCATGGTGAGCTGGGCGTCGCCGGTGCCGGGCGGCATGTCGACGACGAGCACGTCGAGTTCGCCCCAGGCAACCTCGCGCAGCATCTGGGTGATGGCGGAGATCACCATCGGCCCGCGCCAGATCATCGGAGTCTCCTCGTCGATCAGGAAGCCGATCGACATGATCTTGAGGCCATAGGCCTCCATCGGCGCCAGCGTGCGGCCCTGGATCAGCTTCGGCTTGCCGGTGATGCCGAAGATTTTTGGCACCGACGGGCCGTAGATATCGGCATCGAGCACGCCGACCTTGAGGCCAAGCGTCGCCAGCGCCACGGCGAGATTGGCCGTGGTGGTCGACTTGCCGACGCCGCCCTTGCCGCTGGCCACCGCGATGATCTGCTTCACGCCGGGAATGCCGGCCGGCTTCGGCGGAGCGCCGCCGGGGCCGTGCGAATGGCCGGCATGGGCCTGCTGGCGCGCCTGCGCGGCCGGGGAGGGCGCGCCCCGCGACGGCGCCTTGTCGGCGGTGAGGCCGACCAGAACCTGCGTCACGCCGGGAAGGCCGCCGACCGCGCTCTCCGCCGCCTTGCGCACCGGCTCCATCGCGTTGGCCTCGGTCGGGTCGATGCCGATGGCGAAGATCACCTTGCCGCCGTCGATCAGGACATTGGCGACGCGGCCCGAGGCCGAGAGCGATTGCCCGCTAGCCGGCAGCTTCACCAGTTCGAGCGCGCGCAGGATGTCGGCTTGGGTCACGGCCACGGCGGGATGCTCCAGTCGCGGCCCTCAGGCCGCCTTGCGAATATGGAAGACCAGCAACTCGCCCTCGCTGCTGCTGTGCTCGATGGCGTCGCCGGTCTCGCGTGTCAGGTTCGGGATGTCGATCGCCGCCATCGGGTCGGTGCACTCGACCACGAACAGCGCCCCGGCCTGCGCGCCCCTCAGCGCCTTGCGCACGCGCAACGCGGGGAGGGGGCATTTCAGGCCGCGCAGATTGAGCGGAATCGAGGTCATGAACGGCGCCTGTCGCGAGTGCTGCGCTTCATATGATGGCTTTTTGCGCAGGGGCAACAGGGCGAGCGAATCCTTCTCCCCTCGGGGGAGAAGGTGTCTGCGGAGCAGACGGATGAGGGCAGGAACGACGGGGTGGGCGGTTGAGGCGCGAAGCTCATGACACTTCCCTCATCCGTCTCGGCTTCGCCGAGCCACCTTCTCCCCCGAGGGGAGAAGGGTTCGCGCCTCGTGAACGCGGCATCCGGCACCAAATCCGGCCATACGGAAAATCTGTTTCGCCGCACCGGGCATAATCCGCCAGCTTGACCCGGCGCGCGGTTGTGCAGGATGACAGCCGGCGGGGCATCTCGCTCGGTTTTGTTTTGGGGAATGCGATTTCAATGCGCGTGATCGGCCTTGCGGGATGGAGCGGCGCTGGCAAGACCACGCTGCTGACGCGGCTGATCCCGGAGCTCAACCGGCGCGGCGTCTCGGTCTCGACGCTGAAGCACGCCCACCACGCTTTCGACCTCGACACGCCCGGCAAGGATTCCTACGAACATCGCATGGCCGGCGCCCGCGAGGTGCTGATCTCCTCCGAGCGGCGCTGGGCCCTGATGCACGAGCTGCGCGGCGAGCCCGAGGCCTCACTGACGGACCTCCTGCGACGGCTCTCGCCGGTCGACCTCGTCCTCGTCGAGGGCTTTAAGCGCGAGCCGCACGCCAAGATCGAAATCCACCGCGCCGCCAACGGCAAGCCGCCGCTGCACCCGGACGATCCGAGCATCGTCGCGATCGCGAGTGATGTCGCTTTCCCCGAGGCCGGCAGGCCGTTCGTTCCACTCGACGATATCGCCGCGATCGCAGAGATTGTGCTCGCCGGGGCGGAGCCGCTCGCGACCGTCCTGGCGCGCCCGCAACGGCAGGCTTGAGGCGATCATGGCGCAGCTCAGCGACGATTCCTTCGCCTTCGGCGGCCCGCTCATGAACATCGAGCAGGCGAATGCGCTCGTCGGCGAGCGGGTCCGGCCTGTCGCGGAGAGCGAGACCGTCGCACTCGCCGAGGCCGATGGCCGCGTTCTGGCGGAGCAGGTCATCGCCGGGCTCGACCTGCCGCCCTTCGCCAATTCGGCCGTCGACGGCTACGCGGTTCGCTTCGCCGATCTTGCAGCCGCGGGCGAAAGCCGGCTCAGGCTTGCCGGCCGCATCGCTGCGGGTTCGGATGCCGCTGGGGTGGCGACTGAGGGCGTCGCGGTCAGGGTCTTCACCGGCGCGCCGATGCCGGACGGCGCCGACACCGTCTTCATGCAGGAAGATGTCGTTGCCGAGGATGGCTTCGTCCGCCTGCCTGCCGGCCTGAGGCGCGGCGCCAATGCCCGCCCCGCCGGGGAGGACATCGCGCGCGGCGACATGGCCTTCGCTCCCGGACGGCGCCTGCGTCCGCAGGACCTGGCGCTGCTCGCCGGGCTCGGCCGAACCTCCGTCCTGGTCCACCGCCGGCCGCGCGTTGCGATCTTCTCGACCGGCGACGAGTTGGCCGAGCCGGGCCAGCCCCTGCCGCCGGCCGGAATCTACGACGCCAATCGCGCCGCCTTGCGCGCCATGGTCCAGCGGGCCGGCGCCGAGGTGGTCGATCTCGGCATCCTGCGCGACGAGCCGGAGAGCCTCGCGGCAAGGCTCGCGGAGGCCGCCAGGAGCTGCGACCTCGTCCTGACCTCGGGCGGCGTCTCGACCGGCGAGGAGGACCACGTCAAGGCCGCGGTCGAGCGCGCCGGCTCGCTGGTCTTCTGGCGCATCGGCATCAAGCCCGGCCGGCCGGTCGCGATGGGCGTGATCGCGGGCGTGCCCTTCATCGGGCTGCCGGGCAATCCGGTCGCGGTCTTCGTCACCTTCGCCTTCTTGGTGCGCGCCGTGATCGCGCGGCTGTCCGGCACGGAGTACAAGCCGCCGGTGCCGCTGCCGGTCAGGCTCGCCTTCCCCTATCGCAAGAAAGAGGGCCGTCGCGAATATGTCCGCGTCTCGCTGACGCCGGGCGGCGACGGCGTCTTCGTCGCGAGCAAGCATCCGCAGGACGGTGCGGGCGTCATGACCTCGCTGACGCGCACGGACGGGCTGGTCGAGCTCGCCGAGGATTTGACGACGATCGAAGCGGGCTTCCTCGCGCCCTTCCTCGCCTATGACCTTCTGATCGGCTGACAGCCTCTGAGCATGATGCCGAACCGAAGGTCCGCGTTAGCGAAGAGCGGGAACCGGCTTTCGGACGACATCATGCTCCAATTCTCTAGATGAGAGACGGATTTAGACTTCAGATGGGATCGCTTTGCGATCCCATCTGAAGTCACCCGGCTCTAGTCGCGCCGGAACACCACGCTCGCCATCCAGCCGAACAGCAGCGCCAGCGTCGCGGTGGCGAGCCCGTAGAGCAATGGCCGGTCATGCGCGCCGCTGGCCAGCCCCTGCTCGATCCCGGTCTTGATCACCTCGAAATTCGTGGTCTGCCGCGCGAGCTGGACTCCGCCGGCATAGAGCAAGACCTCGACCTCGTAGGGTCCGGTCGGCGCCGTGGCCGGCACGTTGATCGGCGCGCTGAACAATGTCGGCGAGAGGAAGGTGACGCCACGCTCCTCCTCGGAATAGAGGCCCTTGTCGTCGAGCAGCCGGACCATCGCCTCGCGGAAGCGGTCCATGTCTGGATAAGACTCGGGCATGACGTCCGAGACGCGCTGCGCGTTCATCAGCCCGATGCGGTCGCGGCGCGCGCTGTCGGGACTGATGATCTCGCGCAGCGGCCGGTTGCTCGCCACCGTCAGGAAGACCGAGCTGTCGGGGAAGCGCCGCTGCGTGCGGTTGATCCAGATCGGCCCGAGCCGCTCCTTCTGGCGCACCAGCAGCATGCGCTGCGGCCCGCGCACCGTCACCACGAGGTCATAGGGGTCGCCGCGCCCGGTCGTCTTGCCATCGCGTTCGATCAGCCCGAAGACCGTGACCTGATCGCCGGTATAGTTCGACGAGATCTGGATCTGGTGGCTCGACACCGAGGCGATCAGGGACTCGGCCCGCGCCGCGCCCGGAAGACCCAGCGCGCCCAATCCGATGACGAAGCTTGCTAGTGCCCACTTCATCGCGCGCTCTCCGGCAGCACGACCGAGAACGGCTCGCTCGGCGGGATCAGGAGCTCGATGGCGAAGCGCAGGCCGACCGAGAGGATGAGCAGCGCCAGCAGCAGCCGGAAGGAATCGACGTTCAGGTTGCGCGCCGCGCGGCCGCCGAACTGCGCCCCGATGACGCCGCCCAACAGCAGCAGCACCGCGAGGATCATGTCGACCGACTGGTTCGTCACCGCATGCAGCAGCGTCGCGCCCGTCATCGTCACCAGGATCTGGAACAGCGAGGTGCCGACCACGACGGCGGGCGGGATCCGGAAGAAGTAGATCAGCGCCGGCACCAGGATGAAGCCGCCGCCGACGCCGAGCACCGCGCCGATGAAGCCGATCACCACGGCCAGGATCGCGATCGGGATCACGCTGGCATAAAGCTGCGAATGGTAGAAGCGCACCCGCAGCGGCAGACCCATCCACCATGGGTGGGTACCGGCCCGGCGGCGGCGGCGCACCGGCTTGCCGGCCCGCACCCTGAGCGCGGCGCGCAGCGCGTCGTAGAGCATCAGCCCGCCGATGAAGGTGAACAGCGTCACGTAGGACAGCGTGATCACCAGTTCGAGCTGGCCGAGGCGGCGCATCGAGTTGAAGAACAGCACGCCGAGGATGGTGCCAATGATGCCGCCGCTGACCAGCACGCTGCCGAGCTTGAAGTCGAGCGCGCGGCGGCGCCAATAGGTCAGCACGCCCGTCATCGACGAGCCGGCGACCTGCGCCGCCACGGTGGCGACGGCGACGGCCGGAGGGATGTCGAGGAAGATCAGCAGCGGCGTCAGCAGGAAGCCGCCGCCGACGCCGAAGAGACCGGAAATGAAGCCGACCGCTCCGCTCAGGCCGAGCACCATCAGGATGCTGATCGGCAATTCCGCGATCGGAAGATAAATCTGCACTTCGCCCTCATGCGCCGGCGCGGTTTCGGATACCCGGCGCTGGCTCAGCCAGAATGCACTGATCCGGTTAGGCAAATCCTATCGCGGGGAAAAAACGGATTGCTGCCGGCATGGCTGCGGAAGCCATCTCCCCTGATGCCGCCGCAACGCGTCGAAACCATGACGGGGAGGCCGGAAAATCCGGCCGCCCGTCGTCAGCTGCGCGCGGGCTTTGCCGGCTTCTTCAGGGCTGCGGTCGGCGAATCGTCCCAGCCCTTGGCGGGCGCGGCGACCTCGTTGGCGGCGGGGTCGAGCGGCTTGGCCTTCCAGGCATCGGCCGCGGCCTTGACGACGGCAAGCTCGGCAGCGCCGAGCCGGCCCGCGACTTCGTCGCGCTTGCGGCCGGCATCCTCGTCGCCCTGGGCGGCGGAGACCGCGAACCAGAGATAGGATTGGCCGAGGTCGGCCGGGGCGCCAAGCCCGCGCCCGAGCAGGATCGCGAGGTTGTACTGGCTGTCGCGCACGCCGAGCTCGGCGGCGCGGCGGAACCATTCGGTCGCCATCGCATAGTCCGGCTTGCCGTTGACGCCCTCGGCGTAGAGCACCGCGAGGTTGTGCATCGCCTTGGCGTTGCCGCGCTCGGCCGCACGTCCGTACCAGACCCGGGCGAGCGCGAGATCGCGCGTCGTGCCGATGCCCTTCTCGAACATGTTGGCGAGGCGGAACTGCGCCGGCGTCAGGCCGGCCACCGCGGCGCGCTCGAACAGGCGCAGCGCCAGCTTCGGGTCGCGCGTGGCGCTGGAGCCGTCGGCGGCCTTGGTCGCGAGCTCGTAGACGGCGCGCGCGTCGCCGGCGAGCGCCGCCTTGCGCAGGCCGGCGGTGCCGATCGTGTTCGGCAGGTCGCCGAGCCCGGTGACGCTCTGGATCGGCTCCGGCGCCGAGACGGGCGGCAGCGCGGCGATTGTCGCGGGCGTCGTACCGGTCGAGCCCGTGGTGATGTCGGGCTTGGCCTCGGCCGCGACGGCGGGGGGGGCGAGCACGGAGGCAGGCCCGGTCTCCGCCGGGGACAGCATCGAGCTCTGCTCCTTCGCCGGCTTGGCCGGGCTCCCCGGAACGGGGGCGTCCGGAGCGGCTTGGGCAGGAGCGGATTGGGCCGGGGCAGCTTGGGTTGGGGCAGAGGACGCGATGGGGCTTTGGACCGCCTCGCCATTGGCAGGCTTCGCCTTGTCGCCTTGCAGCGCGCCGGTGACGACATGGGCCGTGCCCATGGCGAGCACGATCGCGGCCAGGCCGAGCAGGATCGGCCGGCGCCGCTTCTCCATGATCTCCTTGAGGCGGCCGCCGGAGGCGCCGCCCTTCGTCGTCTCAGTCGGGGCTGCGGGCGCAGCCGCGGCCGCTTCCGTCGCCGCCTTGGCCGAGCGGCGCGCGGCGGCGATCAGGTTCTGGCGGACCGATTGCGCATCCTGGCCGGCCGTGGCTGTGGCTGCATCCGCGCGCGGACGCCCGGAGCCGGGTTCGAGCGGCAGGTCGAGCGCCGCCGGCGCGGTGGGCGGAGCCTGCTCCAGCCTGGCGCCGAAGCGGTCCTCCAGCACGGCGCTCATGCTCGCCTGCGGGTCGAGGCCCTTTGCAGCCGGCATCGCGGGCGAGTGGGCGGGCGGGGCCGCCGGCCGCGCCGGCATGGCGGGGCGGGGGCTGCTCTGGCGCTCGGCGCCGAGCTCGGCCTCCAGGCTGGCGAGGCGGGAGATGATGGTCTCGAGTGTGCGGTGCACGGCGCCGATCGCGTCCTGCGTCTCGCGGCCCGAGGAGGCATGGGTCTCGCGCAGGCCGGAGAGCAGGCTGCTCAGCTCGGCGAAGTTGCCGTTGCCCGGCTGCGGCGCCTTGCCTGCCATGTCGGCCATCGCGGCGCGGGCCGCGCGCTCGGCCGCGGCGGCGGTGTCCTCGCGCATCGTCTGGAGATGGCGCACGAGGTCCTGCAGCGTGCGCTCGATGCCGGTCTCGGCCGAGCGCGTCGCGGCGGCTTCGTCGAGGCGGCTGGCGAGGCCGGCGATCTGCTGTTCGAGCGCGTCGAAGGAATCGGACTCGGCGCCGGGCCGGCCGGCCTCGTCGATCTTCTCGGCCAGGCCGCGCAGCATGTCCTCGACCGGGCTGAGGTCGACCCGCGCCACCTGGATGCTGCCGCCCTCGTTGACGAGCTGCGTCAGGTTGCTCGACGCGGCCAGGCTCTCGATGCGGCCGGCGAGCGCCTCTATCTGCTTGGTAACGGCAGTGGGGCCATGCTCGGCCAACGTATCGATACGATGCTGGAGCGCGTCGATCCGGTCGGCGAGCTGGGTCGGCTCCCGGTCGGCGACGTCCTCCAGCTTGATGACGAGGGATTCGATCCGCCGCGCCAACTCGTCGGAAGCCGGACGGCCCGAGGCGTCGATCTCGCTGAGCCGGGCGAAGAGCTGCTCGGCCTGGGCGTTGATCACCTCCGGCCGCATCGCCGGCAGCGCATCGACCTTGCCGGCCAGCGCCTCGACCTGTCGCGACAGCGACATCAGCGGCGCGGGATCGGCGAAGCGGTCCTGCGAGCGATCGGACAGGATGGCGTCGCGCACGTCCTCGATCGCCAGCGACAGGCTGCGCAGCTCGCGCCCGTCTGTTTGCGTCTCGCGCAGTCGGCCGACCTCGGCCGCCAGCGTCGAGACCTGTTGCGAGAGCTCGCCGAGGCGACTGTCGCTGCCGCCGCTCGACGCGAGCATCTCGCGGATGTCGGAGATGTCGCGCAGCACCGGGGCCAGCATCGTCCGGTCGCCGCCGCGCGTGGCGAGCGCATCGACCTTGGCGGCGAGATGCGCGACTTCGAGCTCGAACCGCGCATAGCCTTCGTTGGAGCGGTCCTGCGACAGCCGGGCCACCTCGGATTCGATCCGGGCCAGCGGCTTCAGGATGGGGTCGATGCGGTCGCGCTGGTCCAGCCTGTCGAGCTTGGCGCCGAGATCGGCGATCATGCTTTCGAGCCCGCGCGTAGAGCTCTCGCGCGGGGCCAATGGCGCGCGGGGGCGCTCATGCGCGGCGGGCTCCCGGGGAGCGGGCTCGTTCGCCGGATCGATTCGGGCGCTGAGCGCCTGCAAATCCTGGCGCAGCGCCGCGATCCGGCTCTCGCTCAGGGCGGAGCGGGGCGTTGCTACGGTTTCAGCGTCGGTATCGAGGATACGTTGCCGTGTCCTGATGTCTGTAACGGCGGCGGCGAGGCTGTCGCGGCTGAGGGCCGGGCGCGAGGTGGCCGGAGCCGGCGCTGCTGCGCTCTGGGCCTCGGCATTCTTGCGCTCGATCTCGACGAGGCGCTCGCCCATCGTCTTGATCGCGTCGGCGATGACGCTGGTGGCGCGCTCCTGGCGCTCGGCGATGGCGCGCTCGCCGCTGGCGAGCCTGTTCTCGGTCTTCTCGATCCAGCGCGCGATCGAATCGAGCGCGCCGGCGGTCTTGGCGCTCGACTCGCGCGTGATGCGCTCGGCTGCCGCCGCCTGGGCGAGCGCGGCGTCGATCTGGTCGCGCGAAAGTTCCGGCGCAGTCGGCTTTGCCGAGGCGCTGGCGGCCTGTTGCGAGGTCTCCATTTGCCCCGACGAGAGCCGGGCGAGGCGCTCGGAAAGGGCGGCGATATCGAGCTGTTCCGGTGGCTGGGACATGGGCTCGGCCTCCTCGGCTTCGTCGCGGATCTTGTGGTCGAGCCATTCGCCAAGCGTCATGCCGGCCCGGCGCGCCGCGGCCTTCGCAGCATCGCGCGTGCGCGGGTCGACGCCCTTGACGCTCCAGGGCAAGCTATTGGCCATGTCTCGCTCGCTCGCCTACGGGGGCCGTTCCAGCCGGGACGCGCGGGCCCCTTCGCCGCAGCCTCCCATTGCGAATCGGGCGATCGTGAAGATTCGGTTTCTGCCGACGATCACGCCGCTTCGCGGGATCGACTTTTGGCAGTCACGGTAAATAGATGGTTAAAATCGGACAGGGAGCGGTTAATTTTCTACAAATTTACCCTGGGACAGTCCCAGTTCCGCCGTTTCGTAACGGTAACTTACCTCCCCGGAGCGTCAAGTTCCCTAACGTTGAAGTGCCGTGGGGTCTCGATCTCCCAACGGAAATGCGCCTCCCGCCTCAAGGCCCCGGTGACCCACCGCACTCAACCATCAAGGAACGCCATGTCACGCCACAGCAGCCTCGCTATGGCGACCGCTTCTTCCCCCGACGGTCGCTCTCTCGCCTCTGCTTCTGCCTCGATCCCTTCCGAGCCGGCTAGCGGATTCACCATCAGCGATCTCGCTCGTGATTTCGGAGTGACCCTACGCACGTTGCGTTTCTACGAGTCGCGTGGCCTCCTCTCCCCCGCTCGGTCGGGCATGACGCGCATCTATTCCGGCCGTGATCGCGCCCGCCTCGCGCTCATCCTCAAGGGCAAGCAGCTCGGCTTCACGCTCGTGGAGATTCGCGCCATGCTCTCCAACGAGGAGCGCAAGCACGGCGCCGACGGCGAAGCCTCCGCCTCGGTCGGCGGATTGCAACTGACCCGCAACCAGATCTCCGAACAGCTCGAGCTGCTGCGCAGCCAGCACAGCGAAATCGAAAGCGCGATCGCCGAACTCGAGGCGACGCTCTCCAAGCTCGGCAGAAGCTGAGTCGCTACAGGTAACATCCTGTGACAACCATACTGGCCCCGGACCCGCGTCCGGGGCTTTTTGCTGCCTGACTTCAGAGCATCGGACCGAAAAGTGGAATCCGGTTTCGGAAAAATCCGATGCGGTAACAAAGGCTAGATCGCCATGTTGCGCCCGACAGGATGCGCGGCGATCTGGCCCCGCCGCTGCGACAGGCTGCGGCAACAAAAACGGCCGGCCCCCTTCCAAAGGCCGGCGCGATAGTTTATATATGAACTATCTTGAAGTGCGGCCGCCACGATGAGCCGGCAGAGTGCTTCGCGCTTATGCGAGGGAGGAGATAAAATGCCGGTCTACAAGGCACCCGTCGAAGACACCCTGTTTCTGCTCAACGACGTCTTCAACATCGAGCGCTACAACAACCTGCCGGGCTTCGCCGATGCGACGCCGGATGTGGTCGAGGCCGTGCTGGGCGAGGGCGCCAGGCTCTGCGAGGAGGTGCTCCAACCCCTCAATCGCTCCGGCGACCTCGAAGGCTGCAAGCGCAATCCCGACGGCTCGGTGACGACGCCGAAGGGCTTCAAGCAGGCCTATGAGGCCTATGCCGGCGGCGGCTGGATCGGCCTCGCCATGGACCCGGAATATGGCGGCCAGGGCCTGCCCTACACGCTCGGCGCCGTGATGAACGAATACGCCTCGGCCGCCAACATGGCCTTCGCCATGTATCCCGGCCTGACCATGGGCGCGATCGCGGCGCTCTACGTCCACGGCTCCGACGAGCAGAAGCGCGCCTACCTGCCGAAGATGATCGAGGGCACCTGGTCGGGCACGATGAACCTGACCGAGCCGCATTGCGGCACTGATCTCGGCCTGATCAAGGCCAAGGCCGTGCCGAACGGCGACGGCTCCTACGCCATCACCGGCACCAAGATCTTCATCTCGGCCGGCGAGCAGGACATCACCGAGAACATCATCCACCTCGTGCTCGCCCGCATCGAGGGCGCGCCGGCCGGCGTCAAGGGCATCTCGCTCTTCGTCGTGCCGCGCAACGCCATCGGCGAAGACGGCAGCATCGGCGCGAACAACCACGTCTCCTGCGGCTCGATCGAGCACAAGATGGGCATCCACGCCAATTCGACCTGCGTCATGAACTATGACGGAGCCAAGGGCTGGCTCATCGGCGAGGAGAACCGCGGCCTCAACGCCATGTTCGTGATGATGAACGAGGCCCGCCTCGGCGTCGCCATCCAGGGCCTGTCGCAATCCGAGGTCGCCTATCAGAACGCCGTCGCTTACGCCAAGGACCGCCTTCAGGGCCGCTCGCTGACCGGCGCCAAGGAGCCGGCCAAGGCGGCCGATCCGATCATCGTCCACCCGGACGTCCGCCGCACCCTGATGTCGATCAAGGCCTTCAACGAGGCGGCCCGCGCCTTCGTGATCTGGAACGCGCTCAAGTCGGACATCGCCCACCGCTCCGGCGACGCCGCCGAGCGCCAGGCCGCCGACGACCAGCTCGGCCTGATGACGCCTGTGCTCAAGGGCGTGCTGACCGATATCGGCTTCGACAACGCCGTGAAGGCGCAGCAGATGTATGGCGGCCACGGCTACATCGCCGAATCCGGCATGGAGCAGTTCGTGCGCGATGCCCGCATCGCCATGATCTACGAGGGCGCCAACGGCGTGCAGGCGATGGACCTGATCGGCCGCAAGCTCGGCCGCGACGGCGGCCGCGCCATCATGGCCTTCTTCAACGAGGTCGGCGGCTTCCTGAAGGAGAACGGCGAGGACGAGGCGCTGAAGCCGCTTCTGGCTCCGCTCCAGGCCTCGCTCGGCCATCTCCAGCAGGCGACGATGTGGTTCATGAACAACGCGCTCGCCAAGCCCGACAATGCCGGCGCCGGCGCCAACGACTTCATGCACCTGCTCGGCCTGGTCTCGCTCGGCTACATGTGGGCCCGGATGGCCAAGGTGGCGCAGGACAAGCTCAAGGCCGGCGCCAACGGCGCGACCGAGCGCATGAACACCAAGCTCGCCACCGCCCGCTTCTTCATGGAGCGCAGCCTGCCCGAGACCGCCGCGCATCTGGCGCGGATCACCGCCGGCGCCGACAGCACGATGGCACTGACGGCAGAGCAGTTCTGATCGCCGTCATTGCGAGGAGCGAAGCGACGAAGCAACCCAGGGGCCGTAGAGCTCTACGAGTCTGGATTGCTTCGCTTCGCTCGCAATGACGGGTAACGTCGCAACAAAAGACGACATGGGAGGCCTTAAATGGCTGAAGCCTTCATCTACGATCACGTCCGGACGCCGCGCGGCAAGGGCAAGGCCGACGGCTCGCTCCACGAAGTCACCGCGATCGAGCTCGGCACGCAGGCCCTGCGCGCCATCAAGGACCGCAGCAAGCTCGATCCCAAGCTGGTCGAGGACGTCGTCTTCGGCTGCGTCGACCCGGTCGGCGAGGCCGGCGCCGACATCGCCCGCACCGCCGCGCTCAAGGCCGGCTACGGCAAGGAGGTGCCGGGCGTGCAGATCAACCGCTTCTGCGCGTCGGGCCTCGACGCGGTGAACCTCGCTGCAGCGCAGGTCATGTCCGGCCAGAAGGAAATGGCGATCGGCGGCGGCGTCGAGAGCATGAGCCGCGTCGGCATGGGCGCCTCGGGCTTCGGCATTGCGGTCGATCCGTCCGTGGCCATCGACACCTATTTCATGCCGCAGGGCGTCTCGGCCGACCTGATCGCGACCAAATACGGCTTCTCGCGCGACGATGTCGACGCCTTCGCCGTGCGCTCGCACAAGCGCGCCGCCGCGGCCTGGAAGGAGGGGCGCTTCAAGAACTCGGTCATCCCCGTCAAGGACGTCAACGGCCTGATCATCCTCGACCATGACGAGACCATCCGCCCCAACACCGACATGCAGGTGCTCGGCGGCCTCAAGGCCTCCTTCGTCCAGATGGGCGAGATGGGCGGCTTCGACGCGGTCGCGACCTCCGCGCACCCAGATGTCGAGTTCGTCAACCACGTCCATCATGCCGGCAACTCGTCGGGCATCGTCGATGGTGCGGCTGCCGTGCTGGTCGGCTCCAAGAAGGGCGGCAAGGCCGCCGGCCTGAAGCCGCGCGCCCGCATCCGCGCCTTCGCCACTGTCGGCTCCGACCTCGCGCTGATGCTGACCGGCCCGGTCGACGTCACCGAGCTGGTGCTGAAGAAGGCCGGCATGACCACCAAGGACATCGACCTGTTTGAGCTGAACGAGGCCTTCTCCTCGGTCGTGCTGCGCTACCAGCAGGCCTTCGACATCGACGACGCCGTCCTCAACGTCAACGGCGGCGCCATCGCCATGGGCCATCCGCTCGGCGCCACCGGTGCGATGATCCTGGGCACCGTCCTCGACGAGCTGGAGCGCACCAACAAGCAGACCGCTCTGGTCACGCTTTGCGTCGCCGCCGGCATGGGCGTCGCGACCATCATCGAACGCGTCTGATCGGCGAAGGGGAGAGAAACAATGAACCTCACCAATTTCCGCTTCGAGACCGATTCCGACGGCATCGCCACCGCGACCTGGGACATGCCGGGACGCTCGATGAACGTCATCACGCCCGAGCTGATGGCCGAGATCGACCAGATCATCGACAAGGTCGCCTCCGACGAAGCCATCAAGGGCTGCGTCATCACCTCCGGCAAGGAGGCCTTCTCCGGCGGCGCCGACCTCACCATGCTGCAGAGCCTGCGCGACCTCTATCTCGGCCTCGTCAAGGACAAGGGCGAGGAGGTCGCGATGCAGACCTTCTTCGACGAGAGCCGCAAGCTCTCGCTGCTCTACCGCAAGCTCGAGACCTGCGGGAAGCCGTTCGCCGCGGCGATCCACGGCGTCTGCCTCGGCGGCGCCTTCGAGCTCGCGCTCGCCTGCCAGTACCGCGTCGTCTCCGACGATGCCTCGACCCGCGTCGGCCTGCCCGAGGTCAAGGTCGGGCTCTTCCCCGGCGCGGGCGGCACCCAGCGCGTCTCGCGCCTGATGCAGACCGGCGACGCGCTGCAGATGATGTTCAAGGGCGAGCAGATCAAAGCCCTGCCGGCCCGCAACATGGGCCTCGTCCACGCCGCCGTGCCGCGCGACCAGCTCGTGCAGAACGCCAAGGATTGGCTCAAGGCCAATCCGCAGGCCAAGGCGCCCTGGGACGATCCGAAGTTCAAGCTGCCCTCGAACAAGGTCTATTCGCCGGCCGGCATGCAGATCTGGCCGCCGGCCAACGCGATCTACCGCCGCGAGACCAACGACAACTACCCGGCCGCCCGCGCCATCCTGAGTGCGGTCTATGAAGGCCTGCAGATGCCGATGGATATCGGCCTGCGCATCGAGAGCCGCTATTTCGCGAAGATCCTGCGCTCGAAGGAGGCGGCGTCGATGATCCGCTCGCTCTTCGTCTCGATGCAGGACCTCAACAAGGGCGCCCGGCGCCCGGCCGACGTGCCGCCGAGCAAGCTCAAGAAGGTCGGCGTGGTCGGCGCCGGCTTCATGGGCGCCGGCATCGCCTATGTCACCGCCAATGCCGGCCTCGAAGTCGTGCTGATCGACCGCGACATCGAGGCGGCCGAGAAGGGCAAGGCCTATTCGCACAAGCTGGTCTCCGACCAGATCATGAAGGGCCGCGCCAAGACCGCCGACCGCGACGCGCTGCTCGGCCGCATCAAGGCTAGTGCTGACTATGCCGACCTCAAGACCTGCGACCTGATCGTCGAGGCCGTGTTCGAGGACCCCAAGGTCAAGGCCGAGGTCATCGCCAAGGTCGAGGCCGTGGTCGGCCCCAAGACGATCTTCGGCTCCAACACCTCGACCCTGCCGATCACCGGCCTCGCCGAGCACTCGCAGCGGCCGAAGAACTTCATCGGCGTGCATTTCTTCTCGCCGGTCGAGAAGATGCTGCTGGTCGAGATCATCATGGCCAAGAAGACCGGCAAGAAGGCGCTCGCCATGGCGCTCGACTTCGTCCGCGCCATCAGGAAGACGCCGATCGTCGTCAACGACACTCGCGGCTTCTACGCCAACCGCTGCGTCGGCAACTACATCCGCGAGGGCCATCTCATGCTGATGGAAGGCGTGCCGCCGGCGATGATCGAGGCCGCCGGCAAGCAAGCCGGCATGCCGGTCGGCCCGCTCTCGCTCAATGACGAGGTCGCGGTCGACCTCGCCTACAAGGTGCTGAAGGCGACTAAGGTCCAACTCGGCGACGGCGCCGTCGATCCGGCGCAGGAGACGTTGCTCAACGAAATGGTCGAGAAGCACGGGCGGCTGGGCCGCAAGAACAAGAAGGGCTTCTACGACTATCCGGAGGCCGGTCCGAAGCGGCTCTGGCCCGGCCTGGCCGAGCTGACGAAGAACCGCATCGACCCCGACCAGGTCGACATGGAGGAGCTGAAGCGCCGCCTCCTGGTCACGCAGGCGCTCGAAGCCGCCCGCACCTACGAGGAGGGCGTCGTCACCGATCCGCGCGAGGCCGATGTCGGCTCGATCATCGGCTTCGGCTTCGCGCCCTATTCGGGCGGCACGCTGAGCTATATCGACAACATGGGCGCAGCCGCGTTCGTGAAGCTCTGCGAGGCATTGGCCAAGAAGCACGGCGAGCGCTTCAAGCCCAACCGCATGCTCAAGCGCATGGCGAAGACGGGTGAGGGCTTCTACGGCGCGGCGGAAAAGAAGGCGGCGTGAATCCTTCTCCCCTTGGGGGAGAAGGTGGGCCGGCGAAGCCGGGTCGGATGAGGGAAGGGTCGCGATAGCGGCCCTTTTCTTGTTTTGCAGGACGAGACTTCCCTCATCCGTCTCGGCTGCGCCGAGCCACCTTCTCCCCCGAGGGGAGAAGGAAAATCTGGCGCCATTGTCCAAAATCCTGTACAACTCTTCCCATGAAAGTCGTGACCTATTCCCACCTCCGGCAGAACCTCGCCAAGATCATGGATCAGGCGGCGGACGATCATGACCCGGTCATCGTCACCCGCGCCAACGGCAAGACCGCGGTGCTGCTCTCGCTCGAGGATTTCGGCTCCTACGAGGAGACGCGATACCTGAACGCCAGCCCGGCCAATGCGAAGGCGCTTAACGAGGCGATTGCCGAACTTGAGCGCGGTGAGGGTATCCAAGTCGAGTTCGACGAAGAGGCTGGTGTCTTCCGCCCGATCAAGACGGACAAGCAGGCTGCGGAATAACGTCAGTGGCGCTGGATGTGACTTTCAGCAGTCGCGGTTGGGCCCAATACCAGGAATGGCAAACCGCCGATCGAAAGATCGTCGGCAAGCTGAATCGGTTGATCAATGAAACCGCCCGCACGCCGTTTACCGGTCGCGGCAAACCCGAACCGCTTAAGCACGAGTTCGCCGGCTGGTGGTCGCGCCGCATCACCGACGAGCACAGGCTGATCTATCGCGTGATAGAGAACCGGCTCGAAATCGCGCAGTGCCGCTATCACTACTGACCGGCGGATTACCCCGCCACCGCCCGGATCACCCGCCGCAGCTTCCCGATCAGCTCCTCGACCTGACTCTCCGTGATGATCAGCGGCGGCGAGAAGGCGATCGTATCGCCGGCGGTGCGGATCATCAGGCCTTCCTCGTGGAAGCCGCGCTCGATCGCCTCGTAGCCGCGCTTGCCTACGCCCTCCGCGCGCGGCGCCAGATCGACCGCGCCGACCATGCCGACCGTGCGGATGTCGACCACGTTCGGCTCGCCCTTCAGGCTCATCACCGCATCGGCCCACATCGGCTCCATCGCCAGGGCGCGCTCGAACAGGCCCTCCTCGCGATAGAGGTCGAGCGTCGCCAGCGAGGCCGCGGCCGCCAGCGGGTGGCCGGAATAGGTGTAGCCGTGGAACAGCTCGATGACGTTGTCCGGCCCGCCCATGAAGGCGTCGTAGATGTGCTTGCGCACCAGCACGCCGCCCATCGGCACCGTGCCCGAGGTCACGCCCTTGGCGAAGGTGATCATGTCGGGGATGACGCCGTAGCGCTCGGCTGCGAAGGCGTAGCCGAGCCGGCCGAAGCCGGTGATGACCTCGTCGAAGATCAAGAGGATGCCGTGCTTGTCGCAGAGCTCGCGCAGGCGCTTGAGATAGCCTTTCGGCGGCGGCAGCGCCCCGGTCGAGCCCGCCATCGGCTCGACGATCACGGCGGCGATGGTCGAGGCGTCGTGTAGCGTGACGACGCGCTCCAGGTCATCGGCGAAATGCGCGCCGTAATCCGGCTCGCCCTTGCTGAAGGCCTGCTTCTCGCGGTCATAGGTATGGGAGATGTGGTCGGTACCGGTCAGAAGCCCGCCGAAGAACTTGCGGTTATTGACCATGCCGCCGACCGAGATGCCGCCGAAGCCGACGCCATGGTAGCCGCGCTCGCGGCCGATCAGCCTTGTCTTGGCGCCCTTGCCCGAGATGTTCCAGTAGGCGAGCGCGATCTTCAGCGCCGTGTCGGCGGCTTCCGAGCCGGAGCCGGCGAAGAAGACGTGGTCGAGATCGCCCGGCGCCAGTGCCGCGATCCGCGCCGCCGCGGCGAACACTTTGGGGTGGCCGTATTGGAAGGAGGGGGCGTAGTCGAGCTCGCGCGCCTGCGCCTGGATCGCCTGGATGATCGGCTCGCGGGCATGGCCGGCATTGCAGCACCAGAGCCCGGCCGTGCCGTCCATCACCGGCTTGCCCTCGGGCGTGTAGTAGAACATGCCCTCGGCGCGGGCGACCATGCGCGGGTTCTGCTTGAAGGACCGGTTCGCGGTGAACGGCATCCAGTAGGCTTCGAGATCGTTCGGAGTGCCGATCGGTCGCGGGGCAGATGTCATTGCGCAGGTCCTGTTCGCTGAGGTGCGGCTCACCCTAACAGCCCGGAGCCGGCTGTAAATCGCGGCCCGGGCGGGGCACCACTATGCGCTGCGGCCGGTCGGTGCCGGCACCGTCTTGGTCCACCGCTTTCTTCGATCCGCCGCGGGCGCGCCGATTTCCGGCCCTCGCATGCGTGCCGGCTGCGGGATAGTGTTGACGCAACGTAGTGATTCGCCGCGTTCCCTTTCCCGATCAACCTTTTGCGGTCGTCGCCTTGGCCCCTGTCCGCCTTGCTGCCCTGCATCCTCTCGCCAGCGCCGTCATCGGCCTGTCGGCCGGCGCGGTGACGGTCCTGCTGCTGCCCGGCGCGCTCGCGAATGCGGTTGGCCTGCTGCTGGCCGGCGCCGGTTTCGCCGGGACGATGCACCTCACCGAGCGGCGGGGGCTGGCGCAGCGCGAGCAGATCTTCGCGGCGCTCGGCGAGGTCAAGGTCAGGATGGCGACCAACGCGATCAAGGTCGATAATCTCGCGCACCGCGTCGACCAGATGCCGATGCGCGACGTCGATGCCGCTCCGGCCCGCGCCGCCATCAACGAGCTGACGGCCGAGGTCGGCCTGCTTGGTGATCTCCTGCAGCAGGTGGCGACCACGCTTGCGGACCATGACGAGCAGATCGCCGCTGCTGCGCAGATGCGTCGCGCGCCTGCTCCCACGCCCGTTATTCCCGTCGTCATGACGCCCGATCCCGAGGCCGCCCGGCTGGCGCGGCTCGATGCGCTCGCGGCCGAACGCGCCGAGGCGATCCAGGCCGGGCAATTGCGCGCCGCCGAGGAGCGGGCCGCGGTCATCAGCGCCGCCCTGGCCGAGGGCAAGATCGAGGTCCATCTCCAGCCGATCGTGCAATTGCCGCAACGCAGGACGCGCGGCTACGAGGCGCTGGTGCGGCTGCGGCTCGATGAGGACACGCTGCTGCTGCCAGCCGAATTCCTCTCGATCGTCGAGGAGCGCGGCTTCGGCCCGACGCTCGATGCGCTCGTGCTGACCCGTGCGCTGGCGATCGCGCGCCATCTCGGCAGCAAGGACGGCGGCATCTTCGTCTCCTGCAATTTCAGCGGCGCGACCTGGGGCTCGCCGCAGGCCCTGGTGACGCTGTCGCGCATCCTCGACAAATACCGCGAGCACGCCGGCCATCTCGTCGTCGAGATGCCCCAGCGCGTCTTCCGGGCGCTCGAGCCCTCCAGCTTGGGCCTGCTCGGTGCCATGTCGGCCAATGGTGTGCGCTTCGCGCTCGATCAGGTCGGCGATCTCAGGCTCGATCCGGCGGCGCTGCATGATCGCGGCGTCCGCTTCGTCAAGGTGCCCGCCGCCCTGCTGCAGGCCGAGGCGAACGGCACGTCGGGCGATATCGCCCCGGCCGACCTCTCAGCCTTGCTGGCGCGCGCTTCGGTCACGCTCATCGCCGAGAAGATCGAGGACAACCCGACGGTCGCCGACATGATCGAGCTCGGCGTCGGCCATGCGCAGGGCCTGGTCTTCTCGCCGCCGCGCCCGGTGAAGCCGGATGTCTTCGCCGACCCCGAACCTGCCAGGCAGCCCGGGCCGATTCCTGCCGAGGCGCCTGCGCGCCCGGTCGCGGCTGCGTTTGCTGGCTATCCCGGAGTGGTCGCCAATGCCTCTGAACCTCAGGAGGAGCGGCCGGAGCGCGTCTCCTTCCGCTCGGTCCTGCGCCGCGCCAGCGCCTGACGATCGAAATCAGGCGCGCCGATCTTACAGAAGAAGCGCGGGGAACCCTCTCCTGTAAGGAGAGGGCAGGGTGAGGTGTAGGCCAGAACACCAGTGAAACTCATTGGGGACGGCGATCAGGTTACGGCAGCAGCGTCCAACGGCCTACACCTCACCCAACCCTCTCCTTCTAGGAGAGGGCTCCCACACTTTGTTTTTCCAGGTTCCGGGGCGGCGCATCATGGCATAGAGCATGGCGGCAGTCGCGCCGGTGACATCAAGCCCTCATGGCTCGATGGCAAGCCGGCGTGGCGTCATGTCGTCCCTTGAGCCCGGCGGAGTGAGACCATTGCAGCCTGAGCAGCCCCTTACCCAGGCCCTGACGGGGTTTTCCGAGATCGCCGGCAAGTTCGACCTCTGCCTCTGCGACATCTGGGGCGTCGTCCATAACGGCGTCGCCGCCCATCGCGAGGCCGTCGAGGCGCTGGCCGCGATGCGCCGGCAGGGCATGGCGGTCGTGCTGGTCACCAATGCGCCGCGCCCGCGCCAGGCGATCCTGACGCAGCTGGCCCAGCTCGCCGTGCCGGACGAGGCCTTCGATGCGGTCGTCACCTCCGGCGACGTCTGCCGGGCGCTGATCGAGCAGCGCTCGGGCGAGCCGATGTACATGCTCGGGCCGGATCGCGACCTGCCGCTGATCGCCGGGTTGGACGCGCCGCGGGTCGCGTCGGCGCAGGCGCGCTACGTGCTCTGCACCGGCTTCTTCGACGACGAGCGCGAGACTGTCGACACCTATGCCGAGCTGCTCGACGATTTCGCCAGGCGCGGCCTGATCCTGATCTGCGCCAATCCCGACCTGGTGGTCGATCGCGGCGGCAAGATCGTGCCCTGCGCCGGCTCGCTCGCTTTGGCTTACGAGCAGCTTGGCGGGCAGGTGATCTATGCCGGCAAGCCGCACCGCCCGATCTACGAGATGGCGCTGGAACTGGCCCAAGTGAAGCGCGGCGGGCCGATCGCACGCGAGCGCGTCTGCGCCATCGGCGATGCGATCCGCACCGACATCGCCGGCGCCAACGCCTTCAACGCGACGAGCGTGATGGTGCTGGCCGGCATCCATGCGCAGGACCTTGTCGCGCAGTCCTGGGCCGAGCGTCACGACTGGTTCTCGCGCCAGACCCACCGGCCGGACTACGCGATACCGCATCTGGTGTGGTGAGGGGCGTTGAGAGCAACGCGAATTTCATGGAGCCCGCCGTCATGCTCGGGCTTGTCCCGAGCACCCACGTCTTGAACGTTCATCGCAAGCAAAGACGTGGATGGTCGCCACAAGGGCGGCCATGACGGGAAGAGGCGGTGGGACCTGCTGGTGGTCGCGGGCCGGCCTCAAGCCTGGCAGACCGACTCGATCTTGGTCTTCAGCGTCTGCGCGTTGAACGGCTTGACGATGTAGTTGTTCACGCCGGCCTTCTTGGCGGCGATGACGTTTTCGGTCTTCGACTCAGCAGTCACGATGATGAACGGCGTCTGCGACAGCGCGTCTTCTTCGCGCACGCGCTGCAACAGCTCGAAACCCGTCATCGGCTCCATGTTCCAGTCGGAGATCACCAGCCCGTATTTCTTGTCGCGCATCTTGGCGATAGCGGTGGAACCGTCGGAGGCGTCGTCGACATTCTCGAAGCCGAGCTGCTTGAGCAGGTTCCGGATGATCCGCACCATCGTCTGGTAGTCGTCGACTACGAGGATAGGCATGGATGGGTCGAGAGCCATTGCGGTGCTCCAAGCAAACAGGCATGGCGCAGGATGATGCCCGCGCCGAGGCCGCCATCTCAGGGAGGCGACCTATGGTCAGGTGTGATAGGGCAGCGGCGTTTCAAAGCCGTTAATCGAATGTTTGAGCGAGCGTTGGGTCGGTGAGAGTCTAAGCACCAAAGTCGCATGGCAGAGGTGCTTCCGCTGTGTCAGGTTATGTTGCATCGCAGCATGGTTGCCGCGGCGTTAAGGTGTTCGGACTCACGCTTATGAACAGCAGCTCCTATCAGGTCCACGCCTTCGAGGATCTTGCCGTCGGCCAGAGCGAGAGCCTGATGCGCACGGTGATGGAGCGCGACGTCTCGCTCTTCGCCGACCTGTCGGGCGACGCCAACCCGATCCATCTCTGCGACCGCTATGCCGCCAACACCAAGTTCGGCCAACGCATCGCCCATGGCATGCTGACCGCGAGCCTGGTCTCGGCACTGCTCGGCACAAAGCTGCCCGGCCCTGGCGCGGTCTATCTCTCACAGACCCTGACCTTCCTGGCGCCGGTCAAGATCGGCGACGTCGTCACCGCCCGGGTCGAGATCGCCGAACTCGTGGTCGAGCGCCGGCGCGCCCGGCTGTTCTGCGAATGCGTCGTCGACGGCAAGCCGGTGCTCGAAGGCGAGGCCTGGGTGGCGCTGCCGCCCGTGCAGGCGAAAGCGTGATCCGACGCCGCGTTCTTGACGCTGTACGCTCCAGCCGCCATTGACTGGCCCGCGCGGGCTAGAGCCGGATCGCTTCCCATGGAAACGCAAAGCGTTTCCATGGGAAGCGTGAATCCGTCTCTGTTTAAAAGTTAGAGCAGGATCAATGCAGAAAACCGGTTCCCACTTTTCTGCATCCTGCTCTGACCCCGCCGAGGCGGAACCCTTCGAGCCATGACCCGTCCTGCCGCTGCGCCGCTTCCCGGCCAGCCTCAGAGCTTCGTTCTTGACCGCGACGCAGCCGTGCCGGAGGCCCTGCGCGGCGCCGTGCTGGCGCTCGGCAATTTCGACGGCGTCCATCGCGGCCATGCCGAGCTGGCGCGGGTCGCAACCGCGATGGCAGCCGAGCGCGGCTGCGCGGCGGCGGTCTTCACCTTCGAGCCGCATCCGCGCACGGTCTTCAAGCCGGAACAGCCGGTCTTCCGCCTGACCTCGCCTGAGGTGAAGCTCGAATTGCTGGCGCAGGCCGGGCTCGTGGGCAGCTTCGTGCTGCCTTTCGACCGCGAGATCGCGGCGGTCAGCGCCGAGAGCTTCATCGACGACCTGCTGCTCGGCCGCCTCGGCGCCGCCGGGCTGGTCTGCGGCTATGATTTCCACTTCGGCAAGGGCCGCACCGGGTCGCCCGAGATGCTGCAGGCGCGGGGAGGGGCGCGTGGCGTCCCCGTTTCGGTCGTGCCGCCCTATTCCTGGCACGGCGAGCCGGTCTCCTCGACGCTCGTCCGCACCGCGCTGGAAGCGGGCGACGTCGCCCGCGCCGCCGATCTGCTCGGCCGCGTCTGGTTCGTGCGCGGCGAGATCGCCCATGGCGACAAGCGCGGCCGTGATCTCGGCTATCCCACCGCAAACATGCATCTCGCCCGCGACTGCCGCCTCAGATACGGCATCTACGCCGTCCGGATGAAGCTGGACGGCATCTGGCGCGACGGCGTCGCCAGCTTCGGCAGCCGCCCGACCTTCGACGACGGCGCGCCCAGGCTGGAGAGTTTCCTGTTCGATTTCTCCGGCGATCTCTACGGGAAGATCGTCGATGTCGTGCTCGTCGCCTGGTTGCGTGGCGAGGCGAAGTTCGATTCGCTCGATGCCCTGATCGTGCAGATGGACAAGGACAGTGCCGAGGCCCGCGCCATTCTGGCGCGTACGCCACCCTTCCTTCGCTAGCGCCAGCCTGCTAGAAGCCGGTCATGCTCGCTCATCGCGCCACGACCATAGCTTCCTTCCGGCGAATTACGGGCCCGGCTGCCGCCGCCTCGCGCTAGACCAGCGCAGGCTTGCGTGAAGCCGGGATGAGTATCGCTTTCCCCTCCCGAAGGACGCCGCGCAGCGCCGCAAGGCCCGCCCGTCCGAGATGTCCGAGCCGGAATCATGACCGACAAGCCTGACGCCCAAGACTCCAAGACGAGGGACTATTCGCAGACCCTCTTCCTGCCGCAGACGGAATTCCCGATGCGCGCCGGCCTGCCGCAGCGCGAGCCGGAGTTGCTCGCCCGCTGGGAGAAGATGGACCTCTACCGCAAGCTGCGCGAGACCGCGAAGGGCCGCGACCGCTTCGTGCTCCACGATGGCCCGCCCTATGCCAACGGCAACATCCATATCGGCCACGCGCTCAACAAGATCCTGAAGGACCTCGTCGTCCGCTCGCAGCAGATGCTCGGCCACGACTCGAACTACGTGCCGGGCTGGGACTGCCACGGCCTGCCGATCGAGTGGAAGATCGAGGAGCAGTACCGCGCCAAGGGCCTGAACAAGGACGACGTCCCGGTCGTCGAGTTCCGCAAGGAATGCCGCGCCTTCGCCGAGCATTGGGTCGACGTGCAGCGCAAGGAGTTCAAGCGCCTCGGCGTCGAGGGCGACTGGGCCGATCCCTACCTGACCATGGCCTATCCGGCCGAGGCGCAGATCGCCCGCGAGATCATGAAGTTCGCCGAGACGGCGCAGCTCTATCGCGGCTCCAAGCCGGTGATGTGGTCGGTGGTCGAGAAGACCGCGCTGGCCGAGGCCGAGGTCGAGTACGAGGAGCACGTCAGCGATACGGTGTTCGTGGCGTTCCCGCTGATCGATGTGCCCGGCCCGTTCCCGGTGTCCGGTTCCAACTCCACCGAAACGACCTTCCATGACACGGTCGAGCACGCCGCTGACCTTCGGAACGCGGCGATCGTGATCTGGACGACCACGCCTTGGACGATGCCGGGCAACCGCGCGATCTCATACTCGCGCAAGGTGCCCTATGGCCTCTATCGCGTGACAGAGGCCCCCGAAGGCAATTGGGCCAAGGCCGGAAGCCTGTATGTCATTGCCGATACGCTTGCGGAATCGGTGTTCAAGGCGGCCAAGGTCGGCGCTTACGTGCGGCTGATGACCGTAGACGCCTCCGTTCTTGAACGTTCGACCGCCGCCCACCCCCTGCGCGGCCACGGCTACGATTTCGACGTCCCGCTCCTCGACGGCGACCACGTCACCGACGATGCCGGCACCGGCTTCGTCCACACCGCGCCGGGCCATGGCCGCGAGGACTTCGACATCTGGACTGCGAGCGGCCGCAAGCTGGCCGAGCGCGGCATCGAGACCCGCATCCCCTACACCGTCGATGCCGATGGCCGCTTCACCAAGGAGGCTCCGGGCTTCGAGGGCAGGCAGGTCATCACCGACAAGGGCGAGAAGGGCGATGCCAACGAGGCCGTCATCAAGGCGCTCGCGGCCTCCGGCCATCTCGTCGCGCGCGGAAGGCTGAAGCATCAGTATCCGCATAGCTGGCGCTCGAAGAAGCCGGTCATCTTCCGCAACACGCCGCAATGGTTCATCGCCATGGACAAGGCGGTCGATGCGCTCGGCAACCGCACGCTGCGCGAGGTCGCCCTCAGTGCGATCAAGGACACGCAGTGGGTGCCCGCCGCCGGCGAGAACCGCATCAACGGCATGATCGCCAACCGCCCGGACTGGGTGGTCTCGCGCCAGCGCAGCTGGGGCGTGCCGATCACCGTCTTCGTCGAGAAGGATACGGCCGAGATACTGGTCGACGCCAGGGTCAACGCCGCCATCGCCGACGCCTTCGAAGCCGAGGGTGCCGATGCCTGGTTCACCGACACCGACGGCGCGCGTTTCCTGAAGCCCTTCGGCTACGATCCGGCCAGGTACGAGCGCGTCACCGACGTGCTCGACGTCTGGTTCGATTCCGGCTCGACTCATGCCTTCACGCTGGAGAAGCGCCCCGATCTGCGCGCCCGTCGCCGCGGCGAGGGCGGCAACGACCGCGTCATGTACCTCGAAGGCTCGGACCAGCATCGCGGCTGGTTCCATTCCAGCCTGCTCGAAAGCTGTGGCACGCGCGGCCGCGCGCCCTACGACATCGTCCTGACCCACGGCTTCTGCCTCGACGAGAAGGGCGAGAAGATGTCGAAGTCGAAGGGCAACGTCACTGCGCCGCAGGACGTCATCAAGGAATCCGGTGCCGACATCCTGCGCCTCTGGGTTGCCGCGGCCGATTATTCCGACGACCTGCGCATCGGCAAGGAGATCCTCAAGACCTTCGTCGAGACCTATCGCAAGCTGCGCAACACGATGCGCTGGATGCTCGGCACGCTGGCGCATTTCAGCGAGGACATCCGCGTCGCCGATCCCGCCTCGATGCCGGAGCTGGAGCGGCTGATGCTGCACCGGCTGGCCGAGCTCGGTCCGCAGGTGGCCGACGCCTACCGCACCTACGACTACAAGCGCGTGGTGACGCTGCTCTCGCAGTTCATGAACACCGAGCTCTCGGCCTTCTATTTCGACATCCGCAAGGACGCGCTCTATTGCGACCCGCTGTCGAGCCATGTCCGCAAGAGCGCGCTGACGGTCGTCGACCATCTCTTCCGTTGCCTGACGACCTGGCTCGCGCCGATCCTGGTCTTCACCGGCGAGGAAGCGTGGCTCGAACGCTATCCCGAGAAGAAGGCGGAGGGCTCCGTCCATCTCGAGCTCTTTGCCGAGGCGCCCGCGAGCTGGCTCGATCCCGAGCTCGCCGAGCGCTGGAGCAAGATCCGCCGCGTCCGCCGCGCCGTCACCGGGGCGCTCGAACTGGAGCGCGCCGCCAAGCGCATCGGCTCCTCGCTGGAGGCGGCTCCGGAAGTCCACGTCGCCGATCCAGACCTGCGCGCCGCCTTGCTGGGCCTCGATCTCGCCGAGGCCTGCATCACCTCCGGCGTCAAGGTCGTCGCGGGCGAGGGGCCTGCGGAGGCCTTCCGCCTTGCCGACGTGCCGGGCGTCGCGGTCGTCCCCGAGCGCGCGGCCGGCGTCAAATGCGCCCGCTCGTGGAAATATTTCGACCCGGCCACGGCCGAGCCCGGCTATCCCGACGTGACCCCGCGCGACGCCAAGGCGCTGCGCGAGCTCGGGCAGGTGGCGTAGCGCATGTCCGGGAAAAGTGGAGACCGGTTTTCCGATCAGGACATGCGCCAGGAAAGTCTGACCTCGCCGCGCCGCCTCGGCCTCTGGATCGTCGCCCTGGTCTTCGTGCTGGACCAGGCGAGCAAGCTCTGGCTGCTCTTCGGCGTCAGGATCGCCGAGAACGGCCCCTATGCGGTCACGCCCTTCATGGACATCGTGCTCGCCTGGAACCGCGGCATCTCCTACGGGCTCTTCCAGCAGTACAGCGACCTCGGGCGCTGGCTCTTGGTGGTGGTTTCCTTCGCCGCGGTGATCTGGCTCGGGCGCTGGCTCTGGAACGCGAGCGGCCGGCTCACCGTGGTCAGCCTCGCGCTGATCATTGGTGGAGCGCTCGGCAATGGCGTCGACCGGGCCGTCTACGGTGCGGTCGTCGACTTCGTCCATCTGTATTATCGCAGCTTTAGCTGGTATATCTTCAATATCGCCGACGCCGCCATCGTTGTGGGAGTGATCGGTCTGCTCTATGAGTCGCTGCGACCCGGTGCGGAAAAGGCGGCCTGAGTTCGGCTCTTGCCATCGTTTCGCCGCTCGTCTGATGTTGAGACGGGAATGAGGAAGTCCCGAGGGAGGTTTGACATGGCTTACCGCAACCGCATTCCGCAGCTCGTCGTGGCTGGTGGCTTGCTGCTGGCGGCGTCGCCGGCTTTCGCCCAGGAGGGCATGCTCTTCCAGCGCCTCATGCAGGGCGTGATGGGCAATAGCGAGGATAACATCGATTATCGCCAGCGCCCGCCGCTGGTCGTGCCGCCTTCGTCCGCGCTGCCGCGTCCGCAGGATCCGGCCTCGACGCGCAATGCCGCCTGGCCGAACGACCCGGACGTCGCCGCGCGCCGCGAGGCCGCGCGCAATTCGCTGATCCCGACCGAGAACGAGAAGTACCGCAACAACCCGATGCTGAGCCAGCAGGAGCTGCGCCGCGGCCGCACCTTGCAGCAGCAATCGGCCGGGAACATCACCACCGAAGAGCTCAACAACTACAACAACCAGATCGCGCCGATCCGCATCGGCCGCGATCTCGCCTCGCAGCGCAACCAGGACGACCTCTCCAAGCTGACCTATGGCTCCGAGCCGGCGCGTCAGCTGCTGACGGAGCCGCCGACCGGCTATCGCCGCCCCGTCGGCTCGGCGCCGCTCGGCCCCGGCCAGAGTGGTCCGGTCGAGGACAGGCAGGCCGTCGGCCAGCTCGAATTCGTGACCGGCCAGAAGCCGCCGAGCCAGTGACGGGACGGGGCGGCGCGGTCATCGCTCCGTCTTGGGCTTGAGCTCCTGGGCTTGAGGTTGTCCTCCGGCCCAAGACTGCGCCGCGCGCATGGCCGAGGCCGCGCGGGAAACATCTGCCATTCGGTTCTGGCGGTCGCCGCACCGCGTGCCTATGTTCATCAAACGCCTGCTGTCCTGTGGGCGCTGTTCCAGGGAGCTGGTCGAAGGTGAACGTGCATTTGCGCCAGAGCGAGGCTGTCCAGCCGGTCGAATCCTTCCGGCTCGGCAATGGGCTCGATGTCGTGGTCGTGCCGGATACGCGCGCGCCGGTCGTCACCCACATGGTCTGGTACCGCAACGGCTCGGCCGATGATCCGGCGGGCAAGTCCGGCATCGCGCATTTCCTAGAGCACCTGATGTTCAAGGGCACGGCGCGCTGGCCGGCCGGCGAGTTCTCCAAGATCGTCGCCGGTTATGGCGGCCAGGAGAACGCCTTCACCTCCTTCGACTACACCGCCTATTTCCAGCGCGTGCCGAAAGAGCACCTGCGCGCGATGATGGACTACGAGGCCGACCGCATGACCGGGCTGGCCTTCGACGAGAGCGTCGTCGCGCCTGAGCGCAACGTGGTGCTGGAGGAGCGGCGCATGCGCGTCGATGCCGACCCGGCCGCCCAGCTCGGCGAGGAATTCTCCTCGGCGCTGTTCGTGCACCACCCCTATGGCACGCCGGTCATCGGCTGGGAGCATGAGATCGAGGGCCTCTCGCGCGACGACGCCTTCACCTACTACCAGCGCTTCTACACGCCCGAGAACGCGATCCTCGTCGTCGCCGGCGACACCAACGCCACTGAGGTCCGCAAGCTCGCCGAGGAGACCTACGGCAAGATCGCCGGCACCGGCGCCACGCCGCTGCGCAAGCGCCCGGCCGAGCCCGACCCGCGCGCCGCGCGCCGCGTCGCGCTCTCCGATCCGCGCGTGCACCAGCCCTCGCTGCGCCGCGCCTGGCTGACGCCGACCTATCTCAGCGCCAGCGATCGCGACGAGGTCTTCGCGCTCGAACTCGCGGCCGAGATTTTGGGCGGTGGTACGACCTCGCGGCTCTACCGCAAGCTCTGCGTCGAGCAGGAGATCGCCGCCGGCGCCAGCGCCTACTTCATGGGCTCGATGGTCGACCGCGCCGCCTTCCAGCTCTCGACCAGCCCGCGCCCCGGCACCGAGATGGACAAGCTCGAAGCGGGCCTGGACGCCGCGCTCGCGACCTTCCTCGCGGAGGGGCCGAGCGAGGTCGAGCTCGCCCGCGCCCGGACGCGGCTCGTCGCCGAGACGATCTTCGCGCGCGACAGCCAGTCCTCGCTCGCCCGCATCTTCGGTTCGGCCCTCGCGGTCGGCGAGACGGTCGAAGACGTGCTGTCCTGGCCGCAGCGCATCGAAGCGGTCGGCCGCGATGCCGTGGTCGAAGCGGCCCGCCGCTATCTCAAGCCGGACCGTTCGGTCACCGGCCTGCTGTTGCCGTCGGCCTGAGGCCGGCGCCCTTCTCCAAATTGGGTGGGGCGAAGGCGCCCCGCCGTCAGGACACGTCATGAACGCGCCTATTCCCGTCGCTCCGCTCTCGCTCTCCGGCCCCGCGCTCAAGGTGCAGACGGTTCGCTCCGCCGCCGGCATCGAGGCCTGGCTGGTCGAGGAGCACAGCCTGCCGCTGGTCGCGGTCGACTTCGCCTTCGACGGTGGTGCGACCCGCGATCCCGATAATTCGGCCGGCAGCGCCTATCTCGTCTCCGGCCTGCTCGACGAGGGCGCCGGCGACCTCGACGCCGAGGCCTTCCAGGGCAAGCTCGCCGACCATGCCATCAGCCTCGGCTTCGATGCGCGCCGCGACGATTTCCACGGCCAGATGCAGACCCTCTCCAGCCATCGCGACACCGCCTTCGAGCTGCTGGCGCTGGCGCTGAACGCGCCGCGCTTCGATGCGGATGCGGTCGCGCGGGTGAAGTCGCAGGTCATCGCCGGCCTGCAGCGCCAGGCCCAGAACCCCGAGACGCTCTGCCGCAAGGCGCTCTTCGCCGCCGCCTATCCCGGCCACGCCTATGGCCGGCCGGAGCACGGCGATATCGACAGCGTCTCGCGCATGGAGCCTGCCGGGCTGAAGGCGCTCTCGGGCGGGTTGCTCACCCGCGCCGGGCTGAAGATCGTCGTGGTCGGCGACATCACCGCCGAGGAGCTGTCGCGCCGGCTCGATCAGGTCTTCGGCGCCCTGCCGGCCGGTTCGCCGCGCGTGCTTCCGCCAGAGCCGATCGCCGTCCAGGGCCTCGGCGAGACCCATGTCATCGATCTCGACGTGCCCCAGACGGTGCTGCGCTTCGTCGGCCCCGGCCCGACCTGGCACGATCCCGATTTCATCGCGGCGAGCGTGCTGAACCATATCCTCGGCGGCTCGGCCTTCACCTCGCGCCTCTTCCTCGAGGTGCGCGAGAAGCGCGGCCTCGCCTATGGCGTCTCCTCCAGCCTGCTCCCCCTACGCGAGAGTGCCCTGGTGATCGGCGGCACCGCGACGCGCAACGACCGCGCGGCGGAATCGCTCGCTGTCATCCGCGAGGAGATGCTCAAGCTCGCCAATGACGGGCCGAGCGAGCACGAGGTCGAGGAAGCCAAGCGCTACATTATCGGCTCCTACCCGCTGCGCTTCGACACCTCGCCCAAGATCGCCGGGGAGCTCCTCAACCTTGCCATCCGGGGCGACGGCCCGGACTATCTCGGCGAGCGCAACAAGCACTTTGCCGCGGTGACGCTCGACGACGTCAAGCGCGTCGCCAGGCGCTTCTTCGGCGATCCGCGCCTGCTCGTGCAGGCTGTCGGCCGCCCGGTCGGGCTCGCCTGACGGACACAGCCATCGCTCTTCTCTCCTCCCGACGACGGATCACACGCCATGTTGCAGCAAAGCTTCGATCTCGCGCTTGAATCCGGTGTCGGCCCGGGCGGCATCCCCGATGCCGCCTTCGAGAAAGCGCTGGCCGATCTTGCCCCCGCGCTCGCTCGCCTGAAGGGCGAGGCCGAGGCGAAATCCCTGCCGCTGCTCGGCCTGCCCTCCGACACCGCTGACCTGCCGCCGGTCCACGAAGCCGCCAAGCGCCTGCGCGAGGGCGCGACCGACATCCTCGTGCTCGGCACCGGCGGCTCCAGCCTCGGCGGCCAGACGCTGGCGCAGTTGACGGGCTACGGTACGACCGGCCTCTCCAGTTTCCTGCCGGAGCCGCGCGTCCATTTCATCGACAACCTCGACCCGCTCACCTACGAGGCGCTGCTCAAGAAGCTGCCGCTGAAGACCACGAAATTCGTCTCGATCTCGAAATCGGGCGGCACCGGCGAGACCCTGCTGCAGACCATTGCGGCGATCACGGCCTTGCGCGGCGCCGGCATCGCCGATGCCGGCCTCGGCTGGCATTTCCAGGGCCTGTCCGAGCCGGCCAGGCCCGGCAAGCTGCACGCATTGCGCGCGCTGCTCGAACCCTTCGGCACGCCCTTCCTCGACCATCACACCGGCGTCGGCGGCCGCTACTCGGTGCTGACCAATTGCGGCCTGCTGCCGGCCGCGGCACTCGGCCTGAACATCGAGGCGCTGCGCACTGGGGCGGCCAAGGCTTTGGCGCCGCTCGTTGCCGGCAAGGGCGTGCGCGAGGTGCCGGCTGCGCTCGGCGCGGCTTTGCACCTTGCCGCCATGCGCTCGGGCAAGGGCATCGCCGTGCTGATGCCCTATGCCGACAAGCTCGCGCTGCTGACGCGCTGGTGGGTCCAGCTCTGGGCCGAGAGCCTGGGCAAGGACGGCAAGGGCACGCAGCCGGTAGGCGCGCTCGGCCCGGTCGATCAGCATTCGCAGCAGCAGCTCTACCTCGGCGGCCCGCGCGACAAGTTCTTCACGGTGCTGACCGTCGGCGCCAAGGGCAAGGGTCCGAAGATCGATGCCGCCCTTGCCAGCGTGATCGGCGATGCGGATTTCGCCGGCAAGACGATCGGCGATCTCGTCGCGGCCCAGGGCGTCGCGATGGTCGACACCTTCGCCAAGAATGGCTGCTCGGTGCGCCGCTTCCATGTCGATCATGTCGACGAGACCGTGCATGGCGAGATCCTGATGCATTTCATGCTGGAGACGATCCTCACCGGCTACGCCATGGGCGTCGATCCGTTCGACCAGCCGGCGGTGGAGGAGGCGAAGCTCCTCGCCAAGCGCTATCTTGCCGAAGGGCGCGGCTGACGATTCGCGTTAGCCCGCCTGGTTCTTTGATTCGACGCATTTTCTCCACGCGAACCGGCAGCCACTTCGCTTGAAAATGCTTCTGCTGGGCCAGACATGACCGTTCGCCGCCTCGACCCCATCCTCGTCGATCGCATCGCCGCCGGCGAGGTGATCGAGCGGCCGGCCGCGGCCGTGAAGGAGCTGGTCGAGAACGCGATCGATGCCGGCGCCCACACCATCGCGGTGACGATCGCCGCCGGTGGTCGCGAGCTGATCCGCGTCGTCGATGACGGCATCGGCATGTCGCCGGAGGACCTGGCGCTTTGCGTCGAGCGCCACGCCACCTCGAAACTGCCGGACGGCGACCTCTTCGCCATCGACACGCTCGGCTTCCGCGGCGAGGCCCTGCCCTCGATCGGCTCGGTGGCGCGGCTCTCGATCACCACCCGCCGGCGCGAGGCCCAGCAGGGCCACGCCCTCGTCGTCGAGGCCGGCGAGAAGGGCGTCGTCCGCCCCGCTGCCGCGGCCGCCGGCACGCGCATCGAGGTCAGCGACCTCTTCATCTTCACGCCGGCCCGGCTCAAGTTCCTAAAGAGCGACCGGGCCGAGGCGCAGGCCGTCTCCGACATGCTGCGCCGGCTCGCCATCGCGCATCCCGCGATCCGTTTCTCGCTCGGCGGCGATCATGTCACCGGCTTCGACTGGCCGGCCGAGCCGATTGGCGAAGAGGGGCAGCTGCGCCGGCTCTCCCGCGCGCTCGGCCGCGATTTCCCCGAGAATGCGCTCAGGCTCGACGCCGCCCGCGAAGGCTTCCGCGTCACGGGCTTCGCCGGCCTGCCGACCTTCCATCGCGGCACCTCGGCCGGCGTGCACCTCGCCGTCAACGGCCGCCCGGTGCGCGACAAGCTCCTGCTCTCGGCCGTGCGTGGCGCCTATGCCGACGTCGTGCCCTCCGATCGGCACCCCGTGCTCTTCCTCGACGTCGGCTGCGAGCCCAACCTCGTCGACGTCAACGTCCACCCGGCCAAGAGCGAGGTCCGCTTCCGCGATCCCGCTCTGGTCCGTGGCCTCGTCGTCTCCGGCCTGAAGGCGGCGCTCGCCGAGGCCGGCCATCGCGCCACGACGACCGGCGGCGCCCGCACGCTGGAAGCCTTCCGTGCCGTCTTCGCCGGCGGCAGCAACGGCACGTCGATCCAGCGCCCGATCTTCCCGGCCGGCCCGGGTTGGACGAGCCCGTCATCCAGCTTCGGCGAACCGCCGCAATCCGGCTTCGCCGAATTCGCCGCTCCTTCCGCCGACGCCCGCGCCCATGTCGCGGAGCCCGCGCCGGATGCGCTCGACCGGCCGCTCGGCGCCGCCCGCGCGCAGGTCCACGAGACCTATATCCTCGCCCAGACCCGCGACGGCATGGTCATCGTCGACCAGCACGCCGCCCATGAGCGGCTGGTCTATGAGCGCCTGAAGGCCGAGCGCGCGCGATCGGGCATTGCGCGCCAAGCGCTGCTCCTGCCCGAGGTGGTCGAGCTCGATCCGGTCGATGCCGACCGGCTCAACGCCGCCTCCGACGATCTCGCCTCGCTCGGCCTGACCATCGAATCCTTTGGCCCCGGCGCGGTGCTGGTGCGCGAGGCGCCGAGCGCGCTGGCCGGCGGCAACCTCCAGAAGCTGGTGCGCGACGTCGCCGACACGCTTGCGGAGCACGGCGATTCCGGCTCGCTGGAGCGCCGGCTCGACCATGTGCTGGCGACCATGGCCTGCCATAACTCGGTGCGCGCTGGCCGGCGCCTGCGTCCCGAGGAGATGGACGCGCTGCTGCGCGAGATGGAGGTCACGCCCAATTCCGGCCAGTGCAACCACGGCCGGCCGACCTATGTCGAGCTGAAGCTCAGCGATATCGAGAAGCTGTTCGGGCGGCGTTAGGCGCTCCCGGACGCGGCAGGCGCCTGATGGCAAGGCGAAGGCGCGGATCCTAGAGCTGCGCCGTCATGCCGCCATCGATCATGACGGTGCTGCCGGTCATGAAAGGGTGTTCGTCCGAGGCGATGGCGAGAACGGTGCGGGCGATCTCCTCCGCCGTCGCCATTCGCCTCATAGCCGGGATCAGCCCGCCATAGAGCTCCGCGACGCGGTTGACGAAACGCTCGACCTCCCCGGCATCGCGGATATCGGCGCGGAGGAAGCGGACGTCGCCGCCCGCGCCGCGGATCGCGCGCTCGATCTCCCGTCCGAGCTCTTCGCGGCGGCCGCAGAAGCCGACGCGCCCGCCCTCGGCCGCGAAGGCCTTCACCGCGGCGAGGTCGATGCCCGAGGTGCCGCCGGTCACGATCACGACCTTGTTCGTGAATCTTTGGCCGCGAGCGCTGCCGTTCTCGTCCTGCGCTTTTGCAGCCGTGGCCGTCGAGGCTGTGAGGAGGGCCACGCTGGATAGAAACGCGCGACGGTTCGGGCCGGGTTGGGAAAGCGGTGGCATTTTAGGGTCTCTCGTGAATAAACTATACCGTATAGTAAAGTTCATTGCACTCAAGGCGGCTTGCCGCTGTCGGGGCCGGAACCTACCCTCACATGTGAGTGAAGCTGGGATTCGACGATGAGCGAAGCGCCTGCGACCGCGGGATCCGCCCGGCCGGCCGCCGCATGAGTGCGGCGTCGCAGGCCAGGCACGAGGCGATCCTGGCGGCGGCCAAGGCCGCTTTCCTGGAGGGCGGCTATCAGCTCGCGTCGATGGACCGCATCGCCGAGCGAGCCCAGACCACCAAGCGCACCGTCTACGATCATTTCGGCAGCAAGGACGCCTTGTTCTCCGCTGTCATTGCCGCAGCCTGCCGCAACGTCGTGGCGGCGCTGCCGGAGCCGGGCTCGCTGCCGAAAGACCCGCGCGAAGGGCTCGCGCAATTCGCCCGCGAGGTCGCCGACGTCATCGGCACGGTCGGCTGCATCCGCCTGCAGCGGCTCGTCATCTCCGAATCGGAGCGCCACCCGCATTTCGCCGGCATGCTCTATGACACCGCCCTGATGGGTGCCGAGAATGTCCTGGCGGATTATCTGGAGCGCTGCGTCGCGGACGACTGGCTGAAGCCGCATGATTGCCGCGCCTCGGCCCGCCTCCTCATCGACGTCATGGTCCATGGCGCGAGCTTGCGGAAGCTTTTCGCCGTCGCGGAGCGCGAGGAGGAGCAGGACGCTTCGAACGAGAAGGCCGACCATATGATCGACATGCTCATCGCGGCCTATCGGCCGCATTGAGGCAGGCGTCAGGCGCGCAGGATCAGCACCTGCGTCTCGCCATAGTCGCGCCGCTCCAGCAGCTCGAAGCCCTCGGGCAACGCGACCTCGGCATCCGCCGCCTCTTCCAGCACGATCAGCGCCTTCTCCGCCAGCCAGCCGCCCTCGCGCGCCGAGAGCAGGGACTTCTCACCCAGGCCCTTGCGATAGGGCGGGTCGCAGAACACCAGGTCGAAGGCCGGCATCGGCCCGATCGGCCCGAGCTTGGTCGCGTCGCGGCGATAGATCCGGCTCAGGCCTGCCAGTCCGAAGGCCATCTGGTTCTCGCGGATCAGCCCGCGCGCCTCGGTGCCGTCATCGACCAGCAGCGCGAAGGCGGCGCCGCGCGACAGCGCCTCGAAGGCCATGGCGCCGGTGCCGGCGAAGAGGTCGAGCACGCGCGCGCCCTCGGTCACGCCGTCATAGGCATGGGCGAGCACGTTGAAGAGCGATTCGCGCAGGCGATCCGAGGTCGGGCGTATCATCCCGATCCCCGGTTTCGGCCCGGCCAGAGGCCGGCCGCCGAAGCGTCCGCCGACGATGCGCATGGCTCTAAGCCTCAGTCACGCTTGCCGCGGGCACCGCCGCCGGGGCGCGGACCGCGGCCGCCGGGCTTGCCGCCACCCGCCGGCTTGCCGCCGAACGGCCGTCCACCACCGGGCTTGCCGCCGGGGCCACGTCCGGGCGGACGATCGCCTGAAGGCCTGCCGCCGGCGGGCCTGACGCTTGTGCCCCTCTCTGCGCCCCCGAGAAGCCGATTGATGCGGCTTGCCGTCTT
>NZ_QQTO01000042.1 GCF_003351345.1 Allobosea caraganae
CTTGCTTCCGCTCAGAAGAATATCCGGATCGCCACGCCCTATTTCGTTCCCGACGACCTGATCAGGCAACAGCTCCTCGAGGCCCGCAAGCGTGGTGTGGAGGTTCAGATCATCATTCCCGGGCCTCAGACCGATGCGCGCATCGTCAGGAAAGCATCCCGGCACCTTTGGGGCGATCTGCTTCAGGCGGGCGTGAAGATCAGCGAGTATCAGCCTACGTTCTTCCACTGTAAGCTGGTGATTGTCGACGACATCTGGACGTCAGTCGGCTCGACGAACATCGATGACCGCGCTTTGAGGCTCAACGACGAAGCGAACGTCAATCTGTTCGATCAGCGTTTTGCCAGCACCCAGATTGCCACGTTCGACAAGGACGCCGCGGCCTCCAAGCCGTACACCTTTGCAGATTGGCAAAACCGCTCAGCGAACGAAAAACTCTCCGATTGGCTCTCAAGCCTTGCGCGGTCGCAAATCTGATGGCCTTGCGCGATCCGACGTCGCCTCGACTCGCTGGCTGACCAATGCTGAGGTCGCGAGGTTCGCTTCGCAACACATTACGTAACTTCCTTACGTCTGCTTTCCAGCCTGCCTTTAGAATCCATTTTTTTGCGCCGTTGAGCGCTGAACTCACCCGAAGTGGAGACCATTGAACACAAGTTGCCCCTCGCCGCGGACCTTGACCTCGTGATCATCCTTTTCAAGGACCCAGGAAACAGCCCGCCATGGGTGGGGAGTCGCTATGCAGTTATGAGCGGTCAGGTCCTGCGGCGTTTCCGGAAAACCTTAGCGCTTGAAATAGGCTGGCGATCCGACCACGGCCATACGCCATCTCGGGCCCGATCCGGAGGGCGATCATGTCCTTTACGACCTGCTCGCCCCAGCGCATTCCCGCATCGTAGCCCGCCGCCATCGATGTCGACGAGACCTTAGTAGACGATGATCTCGACCTTGATGTGGGGATGGTCCGGCAGCAAGCGGCGCAGCGCGCTGCAAAGGCGCGACCGCGGCATGTTCGCCGGCCGTGATGCGGATCGTCCCGGCGGGCTTGCCGCGCAATCCACCACGCGCTGCGATCTCCGGCTCGATCTGGTCGAAGCGCGGCGCGACGGCTTCGAGCAGCCGCAAGCTGGCTTCGTTTGGAGCGACGCTTCGGGTCGTGGGCGTCAAAGCCTAAGTTTCAGGCGCTCATCGAGAGCCTAATGGTCTGGCTCCAACGCGGACTGCGAGACGTAGTCCACCGAATGTCCGGAACGGACGGAAATTCCCCCGCGGACCTAAGATTGACCTGAATTGCGGCCTAAGAACGTGACCGTGGCTTTAGGCCGAGGGCATGTGCTCCAGCAGTTTGTCGAGCGTGATCGGATAATTCCGCACGCGCACGCCGGTTGCGTTGTAGATCGCATTGGCGACCGCGGCACCAACGCCGCAGATGCCGAGTTCGCCGACGCCCTTGGCCTTCATGGGCGAAGACATCGGGTCCGTCTCCTCTAGGAAGATCACCTCTTGATGCGGAATGTCCGCATGGACCGGCACCTCGTAGCCGGCGAGATCGTGGTTGACGAAGAAGCCGCGCCGGGTGTCGACCGCCAGTTCCTCCATCAGGGCAGCGCCCACGCCCATGGTCATAGCGCCGATGACCTGGCTGCGCGCGGTCTTCGGGTTGAGGATTCGCCCGGCGGAACAGACCGCCAGCATGCGCCGGATGCGCGTCTCGGCGGTAGCCACGTCGACCCCGACTTCGACGAAATGCGCGCCGAAAGTCGATTGCTGATGGGTCTCGTCGAGATCGCCGTACTCGATGGTATCCTCGCCGACCACCGGGCCGGACTCGGCCGCGCTCGCGAGAGGCATGCTGCGGTTGCCCGCGCGTACCTCGCCGTTGGCGAAGACCGCCTCGGCGGAGTTGATCCCCAGCTTCTGCGCCACCGTCTCGCGCAGCTTGACGCAGGCCGCGTAGACTCCGGCGGTCGAGCTGTTGGCACCCCATTGCCCGCCTGAGCCCGCCGAGACGGGGAAGCGCGAGTCGCCGAGCCGCACCACAACCTTGTCGAGGCCGACGCCCAGCATCTCGGCCGCCGTCTGGGCGATGATCGTGTAGCTGCCGGTGCCGATATCGGTCATGTCGGTCTCGACCGTGACGGTGCCGTGCGCGTCGAGGCGGACGCGCGCCGCCGATTTCATGACGAGGTTGTTGCGGAAGGCGGCGGCGACGCCGATCCCGACGAGCCAGCGCCCGTCGCGCGACTGTCCGGGCCGTGCCAAGCGACGGTCCCAGCCGAAGCGCTCCGCGCCGATCTTGAAGCATTCGTTGAGCCGGCGCATCGAGAAGGGCCGCTTCGGCTTCTCCGGATCGACCTGGGTATCGTTGAGGGCGCGGAAGGCGATCGGGTCCATTCCGAGCTTCTCGGCCATCTCGTCCATGGCGATTTCGAGCGCCATCAGACCCGGCGCCTCGCCCGGGGCGCGCATCGCATTGCCTTCCGGCAGATCCAGCACGGCAAGGCGCATCGCCGTCATCCGGTTTGCTCCGGCATAGAGCAGGCGCGTCTGCTGGACCGCGAGTTCGGGCCCGCCATCCGGCAAGTCGCCGGACCAGCTTTCGTGGCCAATGGCGGTGATCCTGCCGTCCCGATCCGCCCCGATCCGGATGCGCTGAATCGTAGCGGGACGGTGCGTGGTGTTGTTGAACATCAACGGCCGCTGCAACGCGATCTTGACCGGACGTTTCGCGGCGCGCGCGCCCAGCCCCGCCAGGACCGCATCGGCGCGCAGGAACAGCTTGCCGCCAAAACCGCCCCCGATGAAGGGAGAGACCAGGCGAATATTCGCCTTTGGAATGCGCAGCGTCTGCGCCAAGTCCCCGACGCCCCAGTCGATCATCTGGTTCGACGTCCAGAGCGTGAGCTTGTCGCCATCCCATGCTGCGAGCGTCGCGGGCGGCTCCATCATCGCGTGGCTGTGGTCGGGCGTCGTATAGGTCTGGTCGAGGGCGACCGGTGCCGTCGCAAACGCGCCGGCAAAATCGCCGACCTGCGTGTCTGCCGGGCTGGAATCCTCGCCCGTCGGCTTGATGGCCCGTCCTTTCGCGGCCTCCAGATCGAAGGCGCCCTTCGTCTGCGCATACTCGACGCGAATGAGGCTCGCAGCAGCGCGGGCCTGCTCGAAAGTCTCCGCCACCACCAGCGCGACGGCCTGGTGGTAATGCGCGATCTCGGGGCCGCCCAGAAGCTTGGCGGTGTTCCGTTTGCCCTTGCCGAGCTTGCCGGCCTCCTTCGCCGTCACCACGGCGAGCACGCCTGCCGAAGCCCGGGCAGCCTTGAGGTCCATGGACGCAATTCGCCCCTTGGCGATCGTCGCTCCCAGCACATAGCCATAGGCCTGGTTCGGAACGACATCGTGCTGCTCATAGGCATATCGGGCTCCGCCCGTGACCTTGAGCGGGCCGTCGACGCGGTCGCGCGGCTGTCCGACGATGCTCTGTCGATCGATCGGGTTCTGTGTTGCGGGGATGTCGAATTTCATGATCAGGCCCTCGCTTCGGACAGGACTGCGCCAAGCGTGCGCTCGACCAGCGGCAGCTTGAACGCGTTCTCAGGGGTCGGCCTGGCACCGTCGAGCATTGCTGCTGCCGCCGCCTTGGCCCCCCGCGGCAGCTCCCTTTCCGCTGCCTCAACCCGCCACGGCTTCGGCGCGATGCCGCCAAGCGAGATGCGGCCCGAGCCGTCGCGCTGGACGATGGCCGCGACTGAGACGAGCGCGAAAGCGTAGGACGCCCGATCGCGCACCTTGCGGTAGATCTGCGTGCCGCCGATGGGCTTCGGCAATGTCACGGCCGTGATCAGCTCGCCGGGCGCCAAGGTCGTCTCGAGATGGGGTGTCGAGCCTGGCGAGCGATGCAGCTCGGCGATCGGGATGGTCCGCGTCGATGCGTCGGCTTTGACCGTCTCGACCATTGCGTCGAGCGCGCGCATCGCCACCGCCATATCGGACGGGTGCGTCGCAATGCAGGCGTCGCTGACGCCGATGACGCCTAGCTGCCTGCTGAAGCCGCCGAGCGCGGAACAGCCGCTTCCCGGCTGTCGCTTGTTGCAGGGCTGGGCCGTGTCATAGAAATAGGGGCAGCGCGTGCGTTGCAGCAGATTGCCGGCGGTCGTCGCGCGGTTGCGGAGCTGGCCGGAAGCGCCCGCCAGCAGAGCCCGAGATAGAACGCCATAGTCGCGCCGGACGCTCTCGTCGGCCGCCAGCGCGGTGTTGCGGACCAGCGCGCCGATCCGCAGGCCGCCATCGGGTGTCGCCTCGATGGTGTCGAGCTTCAGGCCGTTGACGTCCACGAGGTGGGTGGGGGTCTCGATCTCCAGCTTCATGAGGTCGAGCAGATTGGTGCCGCCTGCGATGAACTTCGCCTCCGGGTTCCTGGCTGCTGCGGTAGCTGCTGCGGCGGGCGAGCTCGCGCGCTCGTAGGTGAAAGCCCTCATCCCTGCCTCCCCGCAACCTCGGTTACTGCCTCGACGATGTTGGAATAGGCGCCGCAGCGGCAGATGTTGCCGCTCATGCGCTCGCGGATCTCTGCCTCCGTCACGGCCGCCGCCGCGGTGAGGTCGACGGTGGCATGGCTGGGGATACCCGCCTTGATTTCGTCGAGCATGGCGACGCCCGAGCAGATCTGGCCGGGTGTGCAATAGCCGCACTGAAAGCCGTCATGCTTGATGAAGGCGGCCTGCATGGGATGCAGCTTGTCCGCCGTACCCAGACCTTCGATCGTGGTGACACTGGAGCCCTGGTGCATGACGGCGAGGGTCAGGCAGGAATTGAGCCGCTGGCCGTCGACGATCACCGTGCAGGCGCCGCACTGGCCATGATCGCACCCCTTCTTCGTACCGGTCAGATGCAGATGCTCGCGCAGCGCGTCGAGCAAGGTGGTGCGGGTGTCGATCGCAAGCGTGCGTTGCTCGCCGTTCACCTCGAACGACACATCATTGAGCACAGGCGTTCCGACCGGCGTCGGCTGCGAGTACGCACCCTCACCGATTACGGGTAACGCGGCGCATGTGCCGGCGGCGACCATCAGGTCGCGCCTGTTCCATTCGAGATCGCCGGGATTTGGCATATCCGCCTCCGTGACTTGGCGTGGATGTCGGGTTGCAGCGTGAGCGCATGCCGCTCGGCAGGATGCTGCGTTGCGGAGACAACGATTGAAGCGTCTCTCAGTTCATTCCGCTTCTAATGTGCGATCTCGGCCCAAGCCGCGCTTCGTCGCCGAACGCTCTTCTCCGTTGGCAGCGCGATATCCACGCCGAGAACGCGGCTGGTGCTCGCCTCAGGAGCGGCTACTGGTTGATGAGTGCGACTGCAAAATATGGCCGATCTCGGCCAATGAAAAGAAACGCTCCTATCTATGGAACTGAGCCCCAGGCGGCGCGTTTGCATGTGTTGGCGCGAGCCGCAGCGGGGGGATTTTGTGTCAAGTTCGAAGCCAAGAGTGCTCATCGTCGAGGATGAGCCGATCATAGCGATGATGCTTGAGGAGCACCTCCTGGACGCAGGTTGTGAAGTCGTGGCCACGGCTCAGAATCTCGCCAGTGGACTCGCGTTGGCCGAAACGGTGGACCTGGACGTCGCCATTCTAGACCTTAGTCTGGGCTCGAAGTCGTCGTTTGCCGTGGCGGATGTTCTGGCGAGCCGCGGAATTCCATTCATGTTCGCATCCGGCTTCGGGACTAACTCGCTGCCAGAGGAGCATCGGGCAAGAATGGTACTCAACAAACCATTTCATTATCCCGAACTCCTCAAGAGTTTGAAGTTTGCCCTCGGCAGTGAGTTTACTCTTGAACAAAGCCTTTAATGTAGTTTCTGCTCGGAATCGCGCCGTCTATAGTTTCCGGAAGCGCCGGAGAGTATCAGTTATACCTGCCTACCTGGGGGATTAAATGGCGCTGGTGAAGACCACAGAAATTGCAAAACGCCGCACCACTTCCTCACCTCCCAAGCAGGATGCAGTGAATCCAACGAACAAGGTGACGGCGGCGCGCCGTTCGCAGGAACGGGCTCGGGCTCGCCAGCAAAAGGTCGCGGAGAGGATCGGCGCCGCGACCGAGGAGCTAGCGAGCGGGATGCTGGAGGCGGCAGCCGCTGCGCAGCAGCTCCGCCAATCGTTTGAGCAGATATCGGCAGGCGCGGAGGAGGCAGCGGGCGCGGCCAAGCAATCGCAAGGCGCAGTTGGGATGCTCGGTGCGACGTTCGCCCAAGCGCGTGATCAAGCCGAGGCTTCGCGCCGAAAGACCGATGCCCTGCATGCCGGCGTGCTTGAAAGTGCCACGCAGATTGATGATGCCAGTGCGTCGCTGGCGAGTGCAGCGGCGCGTCAGCTTGCGTCGGTCGAAATTGCGGTGCGGCTCGAGAAGCAGGCGGCTGGAATAGGGGCCACCACACAAACAGTCGCTGATATTTCGGATCGCACGAATCTTCTCGCATTGAACGCCGCGATCGAGGCCGCTCGTGCGGGCGATGTTGGCAAGGGTTTTGCCATCGTAGCGGACGAGGTTCGCGCCCTCGCGGAGGTGGCTGAGCGCACGGCTCGGGAGATCGAAGAGCAATCGGGCACCATTGAGCGCGAGGTTAAGACGCTCGCCGAGAAGATCCGAGCGACTGCGACAGCGGCGCAGCAGCAGACGTCTACGACACTGGCCATCACCTCCGATCTATCCTCCGTGCGCGCGGATCTTTCCGCGTTGGCAGAGGGCAGCCAAGCGATACTTACTTCCTCCATTGAGGCCGACATTGCGGTTCGGGAAGCTGGGCGCGGCGCCGAATTGGTCGCTCGCGCGGCCGAAGAACAGTCGGCCGCCGTAGCGCAGGCACAACGTTCCGTACAGCAACAGAGTCAGGCTCTCGATCAGAGCCAGGAGGCGGCTCAGGCGCTCGCCAGCTTGGCGGAGGATCTGCAAGCGGATGGCTCGGCTGCGGGTGGCAGTGAACAATTGAGCACGGCTGCTGAGGAGCTGTCAGCGACCGTGCAGGAATTGGCCGGCGCCGCCGGAGAAATTCTCGTCGCGATCGATCAGATCAGCCGGGGCGCGCAGACCCAGGCCGCTGCGACACAGGAGGCGAATGCCGCGCTGGTTCAGATCGAGAAGAACCTTGATCAAACTCAAAGGGCGACCAAGCTTGCCACGGAGCGTACCCGTTCGATTTCGGGGCTTCTCGCGAAGACACAAGCAGGGCTCCACGCCATTGGGGAGAGCTTCGCGACCGCGGTCACTGAAATGCGGACGTCGCTCGCTGCTCTCGATTCTCTTGAGGACGTCTCGCGCAGAGTTGAGAAGAGCATCGACCGCATCGTTCTGGTCGCTGTTCAGACCAACATGCTGTCGGTATCGGGCTCTGTCGAGGCGGCAAGGGCCGGCGATGCCGGGCGAGGCTTCGCGCAGGTTTCGGGTGATATCCGCAAGTTGGCACAGGAAAGCAGCGAGTATATTGAAAGCGTCAAGGATGTCGTTCGTCTGATGCAGCTTCAGATCGCGGCCGTTCGCCGAGATCTCGAACTCGTTCTCAGCATCGCGGATGCCGAGCGCACCAAGATTTTGGCGATCATCGAGCGCGTAAAATCCATCGAATTGGATGTCGCTGGGATCGCTACCGGGAATGACGCAATGCTCAACAGTGCGGTGAGCGCGCTTTTGGCTGTGCGCGATGTTCAGTCGGGTACGCAACAGATCGCGTTGGCCGCGCAGGGCGCAAGTTCGGCTGCGACGGCTGCCGCCTCTGCGGCCAAGGAGCAGTCGCGTAGTGCGGAGGATCTTGCCGCCGCAATCGAAGAAATTGCGTCCCTGGCGGACGAACTCCAATTGGCGGCCGGTTGAGTTCGATGGCGAAGGCGCGCAAAGCCCACGAGGCCACACGGCAACTGGTGTTCGCCGTCAGCGGTCAAGGGTACTCACTGCCGGCCGAACATGTTCTGGAGGTTGGACGCCGGCCGACGATCACGCGTGTTCCCAACGCTCCGGCTGCCTTGGCCGGTCTGATGAATTTCCACGGCGTGGCAACCCCCGTCGTTCGCGTGTCCGCACTAGTGGCTGGGCCGGAGAGCAACGATTTCGCGTCTTCCAGCGAATCCAAGATCATCGTTTATGACGAGGGCGGTGCGGTCGCGCTGCTCATCGACGACGTCGTGCAGTTGTCAGCGGATTCGTCGGCCCAGTCGCTGAACATCGGTAGATTGCTCGCGGACACATTTCTCACGACCGCACGGATTTCAAGACGAAATGTAGTGCAGTCGGGATACGAGGCTCCAAGGGAGGGGGCGCCGATAAATGATCGCGATCGCGCACTGCTCTCATTTCAAGTGTCCGGACAATATTTCGCACTGCCGCTGGAGAGCGTGGTCGAAGTCTTGACCTTACCAGTCGACGTGACCGGTCTACCGCGAAGCGAGGTGACATCCGTCGGAATGATCTCGCTTCGGGAAGAACTTGTGCCGCTCATCTCGCTAGCAGCACTGCTCGGGCTTCCAGGCGATGCCAATGGCCGCCGTCACGTCGTGATCGTCCGATTTGAAGAGGCGCGCGTCGGGCTTGTCGTGGATACTATGCGGGGTGTCGTGCGCATTCCGGAGAGTTCGGTCGAGCCTGTTCCTTCGATCCTGCAACGCGGCGATGGCGATGCCGAAATCGATGCCATTGCCCGGGGCGACGACGGGCGACCATTGATCTCGATCCTGTCGCCGTCGGGCCTGTTTCGCAACCGGGCGGTCAGTGTGGAGCTTGCCGGCCAGGCCGCGGAGAATAAGACCATGACGGATGTCTCGACGGCCGAGGCAAATCAGCGGTTCATTGTCTTCCAACTCGGCGACGACGTTTTCGGATTGCCCATCGGGTCCGTCGACGAGATCGTCCAGCTTCCAGAGGCAATCTCGCGCGTTCCCAACGCGCCTGAATTCGTTACCGGCGTTATCAATGTCCGGGGCAAGGCCGTGCCGGTCATCGATCAACGGCTGCGCTTCGACGCCGCGCAGAGCGCGACGGCGAAACGGCCGCGTGTCATCGTGGTGACGATCGAGCGGCTTCGCGCCGGCTTCATCGTCGATTCTGTCTCCGAGATACTCTCGGTTCCGGATTCTGCGATCGGGCCCGCGCCGCAACTGCCGGGAAACGGCGGTCATGTATTCGACAGGGTCGCCGCTCGAGACGGTGCGATGATCCTGCTCGTCGATCCGAGAGAGCTGTTGGACAAGGCTGAGCGCGACCTCCTCGAGCGCTTCAAGCCGGCGCCCGGTGCGGCACGAGCATTGTGATCCGCCTCCTTATCGTCGACGATTCCGCCCTGATGCGCAGATTTCTCGGCCGGATCTTCGAGGCCGAGCCCGATTTCGAGATCGCCACCGCGCGCGACGGCGCAGAAGCCTTGCAGGCAATGTCCGAGTTCCGTCCCCAGGTCGTGACGCTGGATATCGCCATGCCGAACATGGACGGCCTGGCTTGCCTTGACCGCATCATGGTGGAGCACCCCTGTCCGGTCGTGATGGTCTCAGCGCTGACCGAGCACGGGGCCGACGAGACCTTGCGTGCGCTTCAGATGGGCGCGGTCGACTTCATTCCGAAGCCGCAGGGGACGATTTCTTTGCATGCCGAGGAACTCGCGCCTTTGATCGTCGAGCGGATACGCGCTGCGGCCTCGATCAAGGTTCGGACAAGCCGCCGGCTGGCCGAGCGCGTTCGCTTTCGCGCGGGGCCGCAGACGCCACGCTCGCCTTCAGTCCGCGCTGTGACCAGCTCCTCCCGCACCGACGCTCGTCTGCCCGACGACTGCGTGGTGCTGATTGGCGCCTCGACCGGCGGCCCGCCAGCATTGGATGCGGTCCTGTCCGCCCTGCCAGAGGGCTTCGCGTGGCCTATCGTCGTCGCCCAACATATGCCGGCCGCGTTCACCGGCCCGCTCTCCCGAAGGCTCGACAAGCTCTGTGCGCTCTCAGTCGTCGAGGTGACCGGGCCGACCCCGATCGAAGCAGGAACGGTGTATATCGGCAGGGGCGATGCCGACGTTCTTCTGACCCGCAGAAACAAGGTGCTCACGGCGATCTCCGCGCCGGCAGACCCCGAGCATCGTTGGCATCCGAGCGTCGATCGGCTGGTTCGCAGCGCAATCGACAATGTCCCGGCCGAGCGCTTGATCGGCCTCTTGATGACCGGCATGGGCAATGACGGGGCAGCCGCGATAGCGGAGTTGAGGGCGTTGGGCGGGCATACTATCGCCGAGGCAAAACAGAGCGCCGTGGTCTGGGGCATGCCGGGGGAACTGGTCAAACTCGGTGGCGCGGCCGATGTCATCGGGCTGCCTCATATCGGCGGGCGTCTGCTGGAGCTCGCCCAATGGCGATAGGCGAAACGCCGCGTTACCTTTCTGCCGGCGATCTCTTGCGACTCTGTGAGTTCCTGTATCGGCGTACCGGAATGCTATTCGGGGAGACCAAGCGATATTACATTGACCGACGAGTCGCAGACCGCGTCGCCGCGACGGGAGTGACCTCCTTCGCCTCCTACTTCAACCTGTTGTTGAGTGAACCCGGCGAGGCCGAACGCCTGATCAACAGCTTTACGGTCAACGAGACCTACTTCTACCGGGAGGAGCACCAGCTCCGCTGTTTGAGCCGCTCCTTGCTTCCCGACCGCATCATTGGCAAGCAACCCGGGGACCGGATCCGGGTATGGTCGGTTCCCTGCTCCACGGGGGAAGAGCCATACTCGATCGCCATCTGGTTGCTGGAGAACTGGAACCTCGTCGATGCCTATAATGTCGAGATCGTCGGCTCTGATATCGACAGCGCGGTGCTGCGAGATGCGGCCTTCGGCGAGTACGGCAAGCGTTCCGTCGCGCGCCTGTCCAGCGAACTCCGGCAGCGCTATTTCGAGCGCCTAGACGATGATCGCTGGCGCATCATTCAGGATCTGCGCGAGTCGGTGAGCTTCCGCGCGGCCAATCTCATAGACCGCGAGCGGACGGGATCGGAAGGTGAGTTCGACATCATCTTTTGCCGCAACGTTCTGATCTATTTCGACGACGAATCGCGCCGGCGGACCGTCGACAACCTCTATGACGCGCTCCTTCCCGGAGGCTATCTCTGCCTGGGGCACACCGAGTCGATGAGCCGGATCTCGAAACGCTTCGAGGTCGCTCGCTTTGATGATGCTATCGTCTATCGCCGCGGGCGGGAGAACTAAGTGGACGACCTGCTGGCCCAGTTCGTGATCGAGGCGACCGAGCTGACGCAACAGGCGGCCGAGGATCTGCTGGCGCTCGACCAAGAGCCGGGCAATCGCGCTAAGCTCGACAGCGCGTTCCGCGCCATCCACACATTGAAGGGGTCGGTCGGGCTGTTTGACCTTGCCCCGATGCAGAGCGCGCTTCACGCTGCCGAGGATGTGCTTGGCGTCGCGATCAAGGACGATGCTGAGCTCGATCCAGCGCGCATTGACCCCATGCTCGCGGTCATCGAATGGATCGATCGTTGTGTTCAGCAGCTTCGGGGCGTGGGCGTCCTTCCTTCGACGGCGGCGGACGAGGGCGCGAACTTGGTTCTTTCGCTGGCTTCCGGACGAGCCGTCGCGCCGCTCCCCCCGACGATGACGGGCGGTGCCTTTCCCCAATGGGCAGCGAGATTGTTCGAAGCCCATCCACCAAGTCGGGGCGAGGGAGCCATCGCGCTTCGGTACGCGCCTGCGCCGGAATGCTTTTTCAACGGCGACGACCCGGTCGCGCTCATGGCCGCCGTGCCAGGGGTCATCTACGCGCAGGTTGTGACCAGGGAGGACTGGCCGGCCCCGACGAAGCTCGATCCGTTTCGCAGCAATCTTATCTTTGAAGGGATATCCACGGCGAAGCGCGCCGATATCGAGGCGGTATTTCGCCTCATCCCCGATCAGATCGCGATCGCGCAGGACGCGGCCCCCGCTCCGAGGGAGATTCCGGCGGAAAGCGGAGAGCCCACCGCGCGGACGATACGCGTCGATCTCGCGCGCATGGACGATATCGTCGCGCTGGTTGGCGAGCTCGTGACCGCCAAGAACGGAATGTCCGCTCTTGCCGCCCAAGCGGAGGCGCTTGAGGGCGGCCTCGCGCTATCGCGCAACGTCGCCGCCGCACAGCAGGATCTCGGCCGCCTGATCAACCAGCTTCAGCGTGCTGCGACAGACGTCCGGATGGTACCATTGGGCGGTACGTTGCGGCGACTGGCGCGCCTCGCCAGGGAGATTTCCGGGCAGACCGGCAAGCCGTTGCAACTCGACGTCGCGGGCAGCGAGATTGAGGCGGACAAGACAATCGTCGACGGTCTCTACGAGCCCCTGCTTCATATCATCCGCAATGCCGTCGATCACGGCATCGAACCCGAGGACGAGCGGCAGGTCGCCGGCAAGCCTGCAAAAGGCATGATCTCGGTCAGCGCCCGACAAGTTGGCCACCGCATCGAGCTTCAGGTCGGCGACGATGGGCGTGGGATCGATCCCGAGCGCATTCGGTCCGTGGCGCTCGCGCGAGGAATGATTTCGGCTGACGCTGCGGCGACGCTCGCCGAAAAAGATAGTCTCGAGCTCCTGTTCATCCCGGGCTTTTCGACCTCGGACGCCGTATCGGACCTATCGGGCCGTGGGGTCGGCATGGACGCGGTTCGCGCCGCAGTTCATCGCCTGGGCGGCAAGGTCGCAATCTCCAGCACGGCGGGGAAAGGAACGACGATCACGCTGTCGCTTCCTACCAGCTTCACGATGAGCCGAGTGATGCTCGTGCATATTGCAGGAGAGCAATACGGCGTCCCCATGCAGGCGATCGCGGAGACGGTCAAAATCCCTGCACATGCTATTGTCCGCGTTCGATCGGGTGAAGCGTTCGTACTGAGGGATCGGACAATTCCTATTGTGCGCTTGGGAGACATCCTGGGCCGCGCCGCCGCAGCGCGCTTGGACGAGCTGGTGCTGATTCTCGAACTGGGGACAGCAGTGGTCGGCTTAGTGGTAGACGGCGTCGGCGAGCGCTTCGAGACGCTGCTTCGCCCGCCCGCCGGCCTGTTGAAGTCGGTAAGCGGTGTCCTTGGAACCACCGTGCAGGGCGACGGCCGGATCGTCATGGTACTCGACCTGGAGGCCCTACTGGCATGACGATCACGGTCACCGACCACGAGATCAGGCTGACCGGGCGATGCGGCGTCGATGAAGCGGAGGCTTTGCTCGCGGCCTTGTCCGAATCTCCGCAGAACCGTGTCGTCCTGGCCGCAGAGCGTATTCACACGGCGCTCTGGCAGGTACTGGTCGCCTTGCGCCCTTCCGTCCTCGGCGAAGCGCCGGATCGATTCTCGGCCGAGTATATCCTGCCGTTGATCGCTCGAAAGGATGAGCCCGTTGTGAAGACTTGATCGAAGTTCGAAGGTCGCTCCTGCGATAAGGAACAAATATCTCTCCCGAAAATTGCAATCTGGAATCTTCAAATGGCGGTTACAATTATGGTTGTCGACGATAGCAAGCTCGCACGCATCGTCGCCGGCAAAACCATCGCGGCGCTTCAGCCCGATTGGATCAGGGTCGAGGCGAGCAATGCGGAAGAGGCGCTCCAACTCCTTGGAGAACAAAAAATCGATGTCGCGGTCCTCGATTTCAACATGCCTGGCCGCGACGGGCTCGAACTGGCTGCCGACCTGCGCGCATCGCACCCGACCATGCCGATCGCGATCATCACGGCCAACATCCAGGATGAGATCATTTCACGCGCCCGGGCAGTCAACGCGACTTTCGTGAGCAAGCCGCTGACTGAGGACGGTATGTCGGGGTTTCTCGAAGGGGCCGCTTTGCGCCTCAAGCAGGGGCGGGGATGACCGGAGTTAATATCAGCCTGGATGAGCTTGAACGCGATGCACTGACCGAGGTCGTCAATATCGGTGTCAGCCGGGCTGCGTCGAGCTTGCGCAAGATGGTCGGCCGTCAGGTCCTTCTGTCCGTGCCCTCCGTCGAGATCGTCACGCAGGCCGCGGCCGCTGCTCTCATCGGACAGCGCGAGAGCGAAGACCTCGTTGCGGTCAAGCAGGAGTTCGAAGGCGCATTTTCAGGACGCGCCCTGCTGATCTTTCCGGAAACCAAGAGCCGCGAATTGGCACGCGCTGTCATGGGCGATGAAGCTAGTGCGGAGCAGGTCTCAGAACTGGAAAGCGAAGCGCTTGCCGAAACCGGCAACGTCATCCTGAATAATTGCCTTGGCACCATGGCCAATATGCTCAAGCAGTCGCTCAAGATGTCTCTGCCGGAAATCATCCGGGGGACCGGAGAACGGCTTTTCAGCGAGACGGGAGAACCCGACGAGGGCGCGCTCGTTCTGTTTCTTTACATCAATTTTTCGGTTCAGGATCGCAATATTCGTGGCTACATCGCGATGCTGATGGATCTGCCTTCCATGGCGGCTCTAAAGGTTTTGATCGCCGATTTCATTGACCGGGTTACGGAAGATGTCTGAGGTTGAAAGACCTGATCGCGATGGCAATGGCGCGGGCGAAACGAGCGACCGGCTCGCTGCCGAGCTCGCACGTCTCAGATCGGATATCCGCGATGCGGAGCATCGCCTACACCTTACGCTGGACGCAGCAGGCGCGACCGGCGGATGGGTATGGGACATCCCCAACAAGGTATTGACCGGCGACGCGCGCTTCGCTGCGCTGACGTCACAGGATCCCGCGGAAATGGTGCGGGGCGTCCCGACCAGCCGGTTCTTCGCCAACATCGCCGCTGATGATCAAAAACGAATCCGCCTCGCGGTTGCCGGCATCCTTGCCGGAGCGGAGGTGTTCTCGAAGGACTATCGCCTGGTCAAGGGTGACGGGACGATGCGCTGGGTCCATGCCAGCGGCAAAGCGATCCTGTCTCAGGATGATTTGCCCCTCAAATTCATCGGCGACCTTGTCGACATTACGGAGCAGAAGCGTGTCCAGGAACAGCTCCGCATCGCGCAATCCGCCGGCGCGATCGGGACCTTCGAGCACGCGCGAGGCTTTGGGACTGTAACGGTCTCGGAACAGTTCTGCCGGTTGCTCGGCCTGCACCCGACCCGTATCCTGCCTGTCGCGACCGTCAATCAATTGGTTCACCCAGCGGATCGCCCGATCATCGAGCCGATCCTGCCGGAGCAGCCGAGACCCGATTCCAATATCGAGTTCCGCATTACCCGCGCTGACACCGGGGAACACCGATGGCTCACCCGTCGCGGCGAGTATGTCCGCGATCTCTCCGGGCCGGGCCTGCGCTACATCGGCGTCGCTTATGACATAACCGCTTCGAAACTGAACGAGGAGAGGCTGAAGCGCCTCAACGAGGGACTTTCGGAAAGCGTCAAGGAGCGGACACGCGACCGCGACCGCATCTGGCAGAATTCCCGGGACATGCTGGCGGTCACCGACCAGCACGGGCGCATTCTTGATGCAAATCCAGCTTGGCCGGCCATTCTCGGTATTGAATTTTCGGACCTCGTCGGCAGGGGCATGTCAGAGCTTGCGTGGCCCGATGACGCCGAGCTCGTCAGGGGAAACTTCGTCGATACTCTGCGCGAAGGCAGCGCGGCGTTCGAGAGCCGCATCAAGCACGCGGAAGGTACGCCGCGGTGGGTTTCTTGGACGGCCTCGCGCGAAAGCGAGACGATCTATTTGTACGGGCGACACGTCACGCGGGAGAAGGAGCAAGAGAGCGCACTGCGTGAAGCGGAAGCGCAATTGCGACAAAGCCAGAAGATGGAGGCGGTCGGGCAGCTCACGGGAGGTATCGCTCATGATTTCAACAACATGCTTACCGGCATCATGGGCGCGCTCGACATCATCAAGCGCAGGCTAGCATCGGGCAGGCTCGAGGGCGTCGAGCGTTTCATGGACGCGGCTACAGCGTCCGCGCAGCGCGCCGCGGGGCTGACTCACAGGTTGCTCGCGTTCTCGCGGCGGCAACCACTCGACCGCAAGCCGGTCGATGTTCGGCAGCTTATCCTCGACATGCGGGAACTCCTCGACAGAAGCCTCGGGGAACAAGTTGAGTTGCGCGTGCAGCCGTCACCAGACTGCTGGGCCGCGGTCACCGATGCAAACCAGCTCGAAAACGCATTGCTCAACCTCGCCATCAATGCCCGCGACGCGATGCCCGACGGCGGCCAGCTCAGTATCGAAACCCACAACATCGCGCTTGTCGCCGGCGAGATGCCGGGCCTTATCATTCAGGGAAAGCAAGATTTCGTCGCGATCACGGTTCGGGACACCGGCGTCGGCATGTCGGCAGAGGTGCTGGAAAAGGTTTTCGAGCCATTCTTCACGACTAAGCCTATCGGCCAGGGTACCGGACTAGGATTATCCATGGTGTATGGTTTCACCCAGCAGTCGGGGGGCGGGGTCGATATCAAAAGCAAGCCCGCCCAAGGGACGGCAATCACACTCTATTTGCCGCGCAGTCCCGCAGAGAGCCAAATCGACGTTCGCCGGGGTTCTCCGGTACCGCAAGGTGCGGGCGAAAGCGTACTTGTAGTGGAGGACGATTCGTCTGTCCGGCTGCTCGTAGTCGAAGTGCTGAGGGATCTCGGCTACAGCGCTATCGAGGCGGTTAATGCCGATTTAGCCATAGAAAAGCTTCGCCAGAACGACCATTTCGACCTGATGATCTCAGATGTCGGCTTGCCGGGTATGAACGGGCGGCAATTGGCCGAAGTGGCACGCGATATTCATCCGGGTCTGAAAGTTCTGTTCATCACAGGCTATGCTGCTAATGCGATCAACAAGAACGAGTTTCTTGCCGACGGTATGGATATGATCTCCAAGCCGTTCGACCTTGAGCAACTCGCGCGCAAAATTCGTGAGATGCTTGCGGTGGTCATGAACACGGCCGTTATCGTGCCGGATTCATAGTCGGTTCGGGTCTTGATGCCCGCCACTTTTTCGACAGCGGCTTTAAGCCCGGCGCGTACTGCCCAATCCACCGAGTTCGGTTTGACATCCGATAATTCCGCGATGCGCAACTTGGCTGCTCGAAGGTCTCCGAGACGATGGCGGTCGACGACGTGATGATCGTCCTGAAAGGGCGGCTCTCGGTCTCGGCGAAAAGCCGAAACGGTCACCGCAGGCCCCGGAGAGATCGTATACATGCCCAAAGGCGAGGCCATGCCCCATCCGATCGCACGACGAGGGGGCGTTAACGGCCTACGTCACCTATCCACACTGGCGGTCCGCGCACGCCTGAATCTTGATGTTTAGCGGCGCGGATCCCGCTCATCGCGTGATGAGCACAGCGGGTACAGCATCCCGTTGCTCGGAGCCGGAGGCGCCGGCCGCAATACTTGGAACGAGTTCGCGCCGATGACGTTGGGACTACGTCGCGCATTTGCGTCGACGACCGAATTCAGGAGCGCGCACGTGCCGACGAGCAAGAACCCCGCGAAAGACAGCCTTCGCCAGGAGCAGAAGCAGCAGCGCAGGGACGATCGGGAGACACCTCACGATGAGCAGCTTCACAAGGCGCTGGAGGACACGTTTCCCGCAAGCGATCCGGTTGCCGCTCAAGTCGCGGTCAAGCCGGGTGCCCCGAAGAAGCGCCAATGATCAGGGCGTCACTTGTCCATCTGGCCGGAATCTGGATTGCGCGCGAGATCGGCGAGGGCAAATATCCGCCGAAATTGGCGGTGCCCTTTGACCTTTCTCATTTCCAGACTGCGCACCGCTATCCTGATGGTCGGTGCGCTCAGCTACGCTCTCCACCGGTTGGAGATCGACCGAAGAGCCCGACGCGCGAAGGACGTCACACCAAGGGCGCCGCGGCCACGGACCCCTAGTCGCCGGGCGCCAAGTGCGACATCCTCGCGGAAGCGCTCGCCAAAATAGCACTGTAGCGTAGCGAGGTTCAAATGACAGCCTTGAGAGACCTGATGTTGGTTGCGTTGGCGGACGGCGGAGAGCACGGCTTGCGCGAAGACCAATTGGCTGCCGCCGTTTGCGCATCTCCCGAGATAGCCCCTCGCCGGGTGTCGGCGACGTGCGAGATGCTTATGGCTAATGGCGAAATCGAGCGCCGCGGAGAGGGTACAAACGAAATTCCCTACACCTACCATCTGCCCGAGGGACGGGTGCCGCGGCTGTAGACCAGCGTTGGATAGGGAGCGTCACAAGCCGCTGGCAAGATGACTCCCCTGCCCCGGGGTCGCGATGCAGTGCAATGCCAGTTCTGGACGACGCGCGAATGCGATCGTCCGCCGAAGCGGTATCTGCATTCGTTAGTTCAAACGAGGACTTTGCCGCTCTCGCGACTCGGCGCCGCCGCGTGGACGGCTCCAGCTCATGGCTCGGGCAATATTTTCGCCGCGGAATAAAGCTGCTTCGCTTCCCACACCTCCAGTTTGAACACGAGACCGGACAGCTCTTCCGCTTCCGGCGTGTCTTCCAGGCACCCGCTTAGTGCTTCGGCGCGCTCAAGCGCGAGCCGGTGTTTTCCTACACTCTTGATCATCCTCAATACGGCTCGCCGCTTCCCGACAGAACCTTTCGTCACGGCACGAACCTTTCCGGCGCGAGCTCCCGCTCTTGCGGCGCGAGGCGGCAAACAAATCAGCCTCCGGAACGGGACTCCGGAGGCTGATCTTAGCGTACTGCCGTCAGACGACCGGATGCTTGTACGGATCGGCCTTCTCGTCGAAACGGGTCCAGCCTTCCTGACGCCACTGCGCCGTGCGGCTCTCACGATCGATGGGAGCGGCTCCGTCCATGATCCCTTCGATCGTCGCGGCGTGCTCGTCGGGCGCCTTCACGGAGACCACCGTGCCGCCGCGGCGGACCGTCTCGGCATAGTAGTGCGCCTCGTCTTCGTCGACGCCGGCGCTGGTGAACGAGCCGACGATACCGCCAGCGGCCGCTCCCGCCACGGCGCCAGCGGCGGTAGAAGCGAGCCAGCCCGCGGCCACCACCGGGCCGATGCCCGGGATCGCGAGCATGCCAATGCCCGCGAGAAGCCCGGCCGCGCCGCCGATGCCGGCACCGATCCCGGCGCCCTCGGCGGCGTTGCTGTCCTTGGCACGCTCATCGCGGCCGACGACGCTGATGTCAGTGGAGGAAATGCCGGCGTCTTCGAGATCCTGAACGACGTCCGCGGCGGCATCGTAATTGTCGTAGGAACGGGTGATCATACGGGTCATGCTGGTCTCCAAAGGTCGGGGCGAGAGGGGCATCGATCAGTTGCGGGTGATGTTGCCGCGGTAATCGACGGAGACTGTGACCTGGGCGCCGGCGTTCGTGGCCGTGCCCTTCCAGACGCCGTTGTCGTCTTTCTTTAGACCGGAGACATTGGTGTAGCCGTTGGCCTCGAGGCGGCTCTTGGCCTGGCCTTCGGTGAAGCTGTTCGCACCGGGCAGAGGTGCGTTAGCATCGGCCGGCGCAGGCGCCGGGGTCGGTGAGGTCGTCGAGGTCTGGGCCATTGCTCCAAAGGAGGTGGCCGTGGCGATCAACGATGCGATGACCAGCGTTTTCATTGTGGTTCTCCCAAGGGGGTGGCGACGGTTGCGCCTTGTTGGGAAAACGGTCTCATGCGCGTTTTAGTTCCGTTCGCTAACCGGCTCGGTCGCCTGTCAGGACGTGCCTTCTACCCACTTGACGATCATCTCGTACTGGACCTTTGCTTGTTGGTATTCCCTGTAGAAATTGAGCAGGTCTCTCATCGGATTGGACAGTCGTTCCAATCCCGATATGAATGCGACGACGGTCCCGAGGGTAGTCTGGCCGTGAATTACCATCCAACCACCGAGAACCAGAACCATTAGGGGACCTAGCGCGTTCACGAGGTTCAGCAGCGTCTTGAGTCCGTACTTCAGAAAATAGAACCTCAGTCGATTATAAAAAATCGCACTAATTGTTGGAAATTTCTCGCCATCCGTTGCAGAATTGCTCGAATTTCCGTTGACGGTTTCATCGCCGAGCTTTCGCACCAGCCCGACCTGCCGTTCGACCAGAGTATTGAGTTGCTCTTGCATAAAGAGCGCAAGCAATATCTGCGGAATGAGAAAAATTCCGCTGATCAGGGCAATCACGGGCTGGATGTAAAGCATGTAGGTGAAAATCACGACCAAGAACGTCAAGTTCACGACGAACTCTGAGATGCTCACCCCGACGAAACCGCCTACGCCGTCGATTTCTCGACCGATCACGTTAACGGCCTGTCCGCTGGTGGCGTCCTCTGAAGATCTGTCGGACGCAACGACAGCCAACTGGTCGCGCGACAATTTCACTGCACTTTCGCCGACCCAGCCCTGATAAACGAGAAGTGCGTACTTGAGCGCCCCCTGAATTATGATCACCGCAAGATAGATTACGCCAAGAAAAAGCAACGTCTCTACGTCCCGGTCGGCTATCGCCACGTCAACAATCCGCCGCTGGAGATCGATGGGCACGAAGTTGAGCAAGGCCACAGCCATTGCGATCAAACCCACGGAGAATTGGTGCGCGCCGCTGGCTCGCCAGACAAATCGGCCGATCGTTTCGCCGGGTCTGATCGCTGCTGTCGATGCTTCGTTCGGGGTGATGCGTCGCAGGAAGGCGGCGAAGTAGCTGCTCACTAGTGAGGCCTCAAGCTGGAGAATGCCGTCGAATTTCATGACGGATCACGAAGAGATCCCAGAGGATCCATGGAAATCTGGCCGACTACCGAACCGCGTAGTGGACCAGCATCCAAGCAACCCCCGACAGAGCGAGCGCACCTATCAAGACGACCAGCATTGGCCGACCTAGGAAACCTTGTCGGGCCTCGACAGGTGTTTCGACTGCTCGGTGCGCTGATGAGTGAGAATGTGGCAGCATCGGCTGAATCTTTTCACCGCCGCCTTCTTCACTTTGAAACTCAGCCCTACGTTGCGTGTCGTTATTGTTGTTTGTCATCACGCCCTCTGAGAGTCGTTCGAAGAAATCTAACGTGGTCGACTTCTCCGATGTTCCATTGAACTCATGATTGATGAAGGTCGCGCGCGGGGACGCCCCCAGTCGGTATTCGAGGCGCAAACGATGCTGCTGCGGGATGGAACAGGAAAAATTGCCTGACGTTGATGGATCGCAGAGGGGACGATCAGTGTCAGAAAAGCTGCAATCCTATCGCGCCAAGCGGGATTTCGAGAAGACGAGGGAGCCCAGCGACGACGTCGCCGTGGCGCCGTCGGATCGGTTGCGCTTCGTCATTCAAAAGCATGACGCCACACGGCTGCATTACGACCTGCGCCTCGAACTCGACGGGGTCTTCAAGTCCTGGGCTGTGACGAAGGGCCCCTCGCTCGATCCCGGCGATAAGCGCCTCGCCGTAGAAGTAGAGGACCATCCACTCGCCTACGGCGACTTCGAAGGCACGATCCCAAAGGGAGAATATGGCGGTGGCACCGTCTTGCTCTGGGATCGCGGCTTTTGGGAGCCGGAAGGCAAGCTCAGCCCCCAGCGCCAGCTTGAGAAGGGGGACCTGAAAATCACCCTGCACGGGGACCGACTCCACGGCAGCTTCGTGCTCGTCCGGATGAAGCGCGACCGGGAAGGCGGCAAGCGAACGAATTGGCTCCTGATCAAACACCGCGACGCACACGCGGTCGATGGTGAAGGGGAAGCCATCTTGAAGGCCGACACGTCGATCGCATCGGGCCGGAGCATGTCAGCGATCGCGGCGGGCAAGGGCCGCTCGCCCAAGCCATTTTTGCTTGCGGAGAATGTACTGGCGCCTGATGCGGAATGGGATAGCCGAAAGGGGCTTGCCGCGAAGGAGAGGCGCTCCGCCAAGCCCACTTCGTCGCGAAAGACCGTGGCAGTCAAAATGCCATCATTCATCGAGCCGCAATTCTGTCGGAGCGTGGAGCGCCCGGCGAACGGCAACGACTGGGTGCACGAGATCAAGTTTGATGGCTACCGCATCCAGATGCGGATCGAAGCCGGCAAGGTCACGTTGAAGACGCGCAAGGGGCTAGACTGGTCCTCGAAATTCGCTGCGATCGCTGAGGCTGCCCGAAGCCTGCCGGACGCCATCATCGACGGCGAGATCGTCGCGCTCGACAGCCACGGCTCTCCCGACTTTGCCGCGCTCCAGGCTGCCCTCTCCGAGGGCAAGACTGATGACCTGGTCTTCTTCGCCTTCGACCTGCTCTTTGAGGAGGGGGCCGACCTGCGTGAGCTGGCGCTCCTCAGGCGAAAGGAACAGCTCAAGACCTATCTGGACGAGCACGCCGACGGGGTCGTGTTGCGCTATGTCGCGCACTTCGAGACCGGCGGCGACGCTGTCCTGAAATCGGCCTGCAAGCTGTCCCTGGAAGGTATCGTGTCGAAGGCCGTAGGCGCGCCCTACGTCTCGGGGCGCAGCGACACGTGGACGAAGGCGAAATGCCGTGCCGGCCATGAGGTCGTGATCGGCGGGTGGTCAACCACGGCGGGCAAGTTCCGGTCGCTGCTCGTCGGCGTCAACCGCGGCTCGCATTTCATCTATGTCGGCCGAGTCGGGACCGGCTACGGCGCCTCCAAGGTCGCTTCGCTTTTGCCAAGGCTGAAAGCTGTCGCTGCGCCGAAATCGCCTTTCACCGGGGCGGGCGCTCCGAAGCGCGAGCCGGGCGTGACCTGGTTGAAACCGGAACTCGTCGCCGAGATCGAATTCGCCGGTTGGACGGGCGATGGCATGGTCCGCCAGGCGGCGTTCAAGGGGCTGCGCGAGGACAAGCCGGCGGAAGAAGTCGAAACCGAGCTGCCGGCCGATCCGGCGGAGACCGAAACGCCGGCACCTCGGCCCACTCGCGCTCGCGGGCGCGGGGGCAGAGCCGATGTCATGGGCGTCAGCATCAGCCATCCCGACAAGCCATTATGGCCCGATGCAGAAGACGGCCGGCCTGTCTCCAAACAGGACCTGGCCGAATATTTCGAAGCGGTCGGCGAATGGATGCTGCCGCATATCAAGGGTCGACCTTGCTCCCTCGTTCGCGCGCCCGACGGAATCGGCGGTGAGATGTTCTTTCAGCGCCATGCCGGCATGGGCACATCGAACCTGTTCGAACTCGTCCGCGTCTTCGGCGACAAGAAGCCCTACCTCCAGATCGACCGGATCGAAGCGCTGGCGGCGGCTGCTCAGGTCGGGGGCATCGAGCTCCATCCCTGGAACTGCGCTCCAGGCGATCCGGAGACCCCCGGGCGCCTGGTCTTCGATCTGGATCCAGGACCGGGCGTCAGCTTCGGCGACGTGATCGCCGCGGCGAAGCAGATGCGCGAGAGGCTCGAGGCGCTTGGCCTTGTCACCTTCTGCAAGACCACGGGTGGCAAGGGCCTTCACGTCGTCGCGCCGCTGGCATCCGGCAAACGCGCCTCCGTCGACTGGCCCAAGGCGAAGGATTTCGCGCGCAGGGTCTGTGCTGAATTGGCCAGCGAGGAGCCGACGCGCTACGTGGTCAACATGGCCAAGCGGCTGAGGAACGGCCGCATCTTCCTCGACTATCTGCGCAACGACCGGATGGCGACGGCGGTCGCCCCGCTCTCGCCCAGGGCGCGGCCGGGCGCGCACGCGTCGATGCCATTGACCTGGCCGCAGGTAAAATCTGATCTCGACCCCAGCCGTTACACCGTCAGAACCGTGCCTGGCCTGCTCAAGAAGACCAAGGCCTGGGCAGAGTATGACGCCGCGGCCGGATCGATCGCTGACGCCATCAAGAAGCTGGGCAAGCGCGCCGAGGCTGCGTGACGACTACCGAAAGTCCTCGATAAGGAACGATCGTGCGCGGCGGGGCGTTCTCCGGGACGATTGGGAGATTGACCATGGCGCCGCGGACCTTCTGGAAGGGCTACTTGAAGCTGTCGCTCGTGACCTGTCCCGTGGCGATGATGCCGGCACATTCCGACAGCGATAAAGTCCGCTTCCATACGCTCAACCGCAAGACGGGAAACCGCATCCAGAGTCGGTTCGTCGATGCGGTTACCGGCAAGCCGGTCGCTGACGACGATGAGGTCAAAGGCTATCCGAAGGGCGACGATGAGTACGTCGTTTTGGAGGATGACGAACTCGATTCCGTTGCCTTGGAAAGCACGCGGACGATCGATATCCAGACCTTCGCTCCCCGATCCTCCGTAGGCTGGATCTGGTACGATACCCCCCATTACCTCGTGCCCGATGCCAAGGTAGGGGAGGAGGCCTTTTCGGTGATCCGCGAGGCGATGAAGCGAACCAATACGGTAGGCATCTCCCGTGTCGTACTCTACCGCCGCGAACGCGCCGTGCTGCTGGACGCCCGCGATAATGGCATCATTCTCTGGACTTTGCGGTATGGCGACGAAGTACGGCCGGAGAAGGATTACTTCGGAGGGATCGACAAGGCGGAGCCCGAAGCCGACCTTCGTCCGCTCATGGACAAGCTCATCACGACCCGGACGAAGGACTGGTCGCCTGAGCTTGCGAAGGATCCTGTCCAGGACGAATTGCTCGCGATCATCAAGGCGAAGCAGAAGGGCCGCAAGCCCGCCAAGGCGGCAGCGCGTCAGCCGACCGAGGGCAACGTCGTCAACATCATGGATGCGCTCAAGAAGAGCCTCGAGCCCCGGCGGAAGTGATCAGCTCGCCTTCCTGCGCGGAGCCTGCTTCGCAGAGGAGGGCGCCTTCGCCGACTTCTTGCCATCGCTCGCCTTTGCGCTTTCCCGCAGCGCGTCGAGAAGGCTGACGACCTTGGTGGGCTCGGGCCGCTTCTGCGGCTTGATCTTCCGCCCTTCGACCTTCGCCTGAACCAGCTCGGCCAGCGCACTTTCATAGCGGTCGTCGAATTCCTTGGGATCGAACTCGCCGGCTTTCGTCTTGATGATGTGCTCGGCCAGTTCGAGCATCTCGTCGTCGATCTTCACGGCGGGCACATCGCTGAAGGCGTCCTCTGCCGAGCGAACCTCGTAATCGAAGTTCAATGTCGTAGCGAGGAGGCCGTCGCCGTGAGGCCTGATCAGGATCGACCGCATCCGGCGGAAGATCACTGTCCTGGCGAGCGCGGCCGATTTTCGGCCCTTCATGCCCTCCCGGATCAGCGCAAAGGCCTCAGAGGCGACAGCGGTGCTCGGCGAAACGTAATATGGCTTGTCGAAGAAGATATCGTCGATCTCGTCGCAGGGCAGAAACGTCTCGACGGTGAGGGTCTTGTCGCTTTCGGGGATGGCGGCTGCGATCTCCTCCGGCTCAAGTATGACGTAAACCCCATCGCCCTTGTCGTAGCCCTTGACCTGATCCTCGTTCTCCACGGGCTTTCCCGAGACTTCGTCGATGAATTGGCGGTGGACACGGTTTCCGGTCTTGCGGTTCAGCGTGTGGAACGAGATCCGCTCGGACGTCGAGGCCGCCGTATAGAGCGACACCGGACAGGTGACCTCGGCGATCTTGAGAACGCCTTTCCAGACAGCGCGTGGAGCCATGGCCGTTCCCCAGGAACACATCGATGAATCGACACGAGCGAGGAACTAGCTGGTGACGATGATGGTTCCCCACGCGAGCGTGAGCCCTGGGAAAGAGACAACTCGATGTCCAACCAAGATGTCGTCATCGCCATGGCGCTGAACGCGGGCCTGCGTCGGCTCCTTGTCGCGGCGTTTGTCCACCAGAGAGAAAAAGCGCCCGGCGATCCGCAGATGCGCGAGCTTCGTGAAGCCTTCAAGCGCGAAATTGCCCGCCTCATGGTGCGCGGCGCGGCGGAAAACGGAGAGGATATCGAGCTAACGACGGCCGTCAGGAAAAGCCTGCAACTCTTCGTAGACGCCGCTTACCGTGAGGCTGCGGAAGAGCGAGTTGCGGCGGCGCCGTTGCAGTGATCAGTAATGCCCCGTGCGGCGAAAGCCTTCCAGGGAAGCATGTCGCCCCGACGCGCAGTATGAAATCTGCGAAACGATTAGCTCGCGGCAAACGCCGGGAGCTTGCTCCGAGCATTAATTCTGTGGGCTTCCTGGCAACCCGGCAAAATCGTCGTCGGCGCGCTCAAGCATTCCGCTGGCAGCGTCGCCGAGCTCGGTCGGGGGCGTTACATCTTCCTGGAGGTGCCACTCAACGAAATCACGAGGCTGGCCGCACAGTTCAGCCAGCGCGGCGATCCAGTCACGGCCTTGAAACTTCTGAGCCATCTCGACTGCAATTTGTCTGCCGGTCAGTGCCATGGCGTCCCTCGCTAATTGATCAGGAGCAAATTGAAATCTCGACGCTTGCCTCTTGGACCGCCCGCTCAGGGGCAGCGGGAGATGCTCAGCCCGGTCTCCACAACCTCGAACGTGCAGTCGTCGACGAATTTTACCGGGCGTCCGTCGTCGAGCGTGTAGGCGGTCTCGCTGAGGCCGGGATACGGTCGCCAGACGATGACCGTGTAGCGGTGCCGCCCCCATCCTCGCACGCTTCGCGATAGAGTTCCTGCGGATGGGTCGAACCCTCTCGCGTGAGGGATGGCATCGTTGCCTTACGATGACGTTCTGATTTGGTTCAAATGCGATCGATGCCACAGCGCCTCGCCGCGGCCGGACATCTGGGCCAACGGTCGAAAAAATTCCTGAGGATTCGCTTTTCACAATCGGTGCGGCAAAGTCACGCCTTCTAGGCGCACTGTTTCAAAAACGCGCAGGGATGGATCTCTTGCGCCCTACCCTAGAGCGGCCTTTCCATGAAAATCATCCAGATTGCCACCCCGCATCCGATACCGAGCAGGATGAAAACCCCCGCGGCTTCCATTGTCAGCGCTGCGTTTCCGGATCCCTCTCCCGGCCGTGTCCGCCCTCTGGCGAGGCCTCACCGTCTTTGGAAAGAACGACCGAATTGGCACTGACCAACCCGCAGGGGTTCGGCTTGGCTCGCGACTTGGCATACTGGCCTTCGGCATCGTGCTTGATCGCGGCAGCGCCTTCGGTGTCGTCCGCACTGAAAGGCGCATGTGGACCGGTCGGATGGCCGGAATGCGGACTCGGACCGGGTCTGCGCTCGTTCTGATTGCCCGGTTGTCCCGGCCGCCGTGCTGTTTCGTAACTGGCCGGGGAACTGCTTACGGGCGAGATCTTTGATTTGTCAGACATGATATTTCCTCCATCTACGCCAACTGGAAAAGCTTACGACTGTTCCTGCGGCGTATTGGCTCGCGGTTTCCCGAGATAAAAGTCGACCGATATCTATAAGGTTCGTCGGAATATTCGTCCGCTTCTGCCGGAACCCTTGCCTTCGCAGCCTGTTTGGCTCTTGGGGCATGGTGGTCGGTATTCGGTTGCCCGACCTGATCTAAAAAGAAGAGGCGACCCAATGCGCGCATTATGCTGGCACGGCAAAGGAGATGTCCGCGTCGATACGGTGCCGGATCCGAGGATCGAGCACCCTCGCGATGCGGTCATCAAGATCACCTGCTGCGCCATCTGCGGCTCGGATCTTCACCTTCTCGACGGCTATCAGCCGACGATGGAGAGCGGCGATATCCTGGGTCACGAAAACATGGGCGAGGTGATCGAGCTCGGCTCTGAGGTGACCAACCTGAAGATTGGCGACCGGGTCGTCGTTCCTTTCACCATCAGTTGCGGCGACTGCTGGTTCTGCCGCCAAGGCATGTTTTCCGCCTGCGATCGCACCAACCCCAACGCGAAGATGGCGGCCGAGGCGATGGGCCAATCACCGGCCGGCCTGTTCGGCTTCAGTCACATGATGGGCGGCTATAGCGGTGGGCAGGCGGAATACCTGCGCGTGCCCATGGCGGATATCGGCCCGATCAAAGTCCCCGACAATGTCTCGGACGAGCAGGCGCTCTTCCTCTCCGACATTTTCCCCACCGGTTACATGGCTGCCGAGAACGCTCAGATTCAGAATGGCGATACCGTCGCGATCTGGGGTTGCGGGCCGGTGGGCCAGTTCGCGATCCGCTCGGCCTTCATGCTGGGCGCAGGCCGGGTGATCGCGATCGACGAGGTGCCAGAGCGATTGGCGATGGCCGAGGCTGGCGGCGCCGAGACGATCAACTTTTCGAAACTCGACGTCTACGACGAACTCATGGTTTGGACGAAGGGCCGCGGCCCCGACAGTTGCATCGACGCCGTCGGCTGCGAAGCGTCTGGTCACGGTGCGGCGGACGCCATCCTGGACAAGGTCAAGGCCGCGACGTTTCTCGCGACCGATCGCGTCCACGTTCTCCGAGAGGCGATCATGTGCTGCCGGAAAGGTGGAACGATTTCCATCCCGGGCGTCTATGTCGGGATGGGCGACAAGATCCCGATCGGCGCGGCGATGAACAAGGGCCTGACCTTCAAGATGGGCCAGACCCACGTTCAGGCCTATACCAAGCCACTGCTGGCCAAGATCGAGGCCGGAGAGATCGATCCGAGCTTCGTGATCACCCATCCGGCGAGCCTTGAGGACGCGCCTGAGATGTACAAAAAATTCCGCGACAAGGAGGACGGCGTGATCAAGGTCATCCTGCGACCGTGACCGCCGGGAGCGGAAGAGATTGAAGCCAGCTCAACGGGGAGCATGCCATGAGGGACGGACACGGAAATCGACTTCCACCCGAGCAGGAGGCGGAGATCAGGGAGGGAGTTCGGCCCGATACGGACGCTCTCGATATGGCCTCGATGCCCGCGGTGGTGACGAAGATCGCGCAGGAACATGGTGTTGCTGTCGATGCCGTAGAGGCCGCGCTGGCAGCGCTTCGTCGGGGAAGCGGATCGATGGCGCAGTTCTCTCATCCCGACTTTGGGGGCATGGCACAATGGTCGGCCGGCGGAATGAGCATGGTCGGCGACATGTTCAACGCCGCAACGAAAGCCAAGCTGGACGGCGTTCTCCAGGACCTTGCGGACGCGCTTCGGCGAGGCGACCTTCCGATGGAGGTGCTGACGACCGCCGAGGGCGCCGACAAGCTGACCGGCACCGATGATTGGCCTGTGGAGTTTGGCCCCTCGGCAGCCGCCGGCAGCCAGAACGACATGCGCTATGCATTCTTCCCGAGCGCACGCCGCCTGGTGATCGAGGATCGAGGGAAGAGGACAATCTACGATACGGGCGAGCACATGATTACGGGTGTCTCGCAGCAGCAAAGCTCCGATCGAACGCTGGCATTCCGGAGCCAGCTTGGCGCTGTGACAATCGCAGATCTCCAAGTCGTGGCGTAGCCGCGGCGAAGAATCCTGAGGCGGCTGGTTCAGCGCCCGCAAAGCGCCCGACCGGGCGGAGAAGAAGCCAGTCCCGTCGCTTGTGAATTAGCCTCTGAAGTGACCGGAAAAGCAAAAATGGCAGTGGTTGTTCACATTGCGGGCATGACCGTCGGACACCAGACCGCAAGGGGACGCGCTCAAAGCGCCGTGGCCGTACCCGTGTCCTGAAATCGCGGCTGCGGATCCCGCCTTTGGCCATCGCGATTTTCTCCTCCGTATCGCATCAGCTTGCACGGCAATCAGGAACCGCCTCCAACAGCTCCGGAAGCGATGATGGTGCCTGCCCGCATGACGTCGCGGCGATTTCGCGAAAGTCTCGTGCGCTTAGGTCTGGGCGTTGACGACTGGGCTCGCATTACTGGTGTAGGGCGGCGGCGCATTCTTCGCTGGTGGCACGACGAAGAGCGAATTCCCGCTTGGGTGCCCGTGCTCAGTGCCGCACTGTCGGTTCGTGAAGCGAGAGACTGCGTCCTCGCGGGTTTGGAAGCGCGAGAGGTTTCGTCCCCAATGGCGCGTGGGTGCCGCGCCGATTATCTTCCATAAAGCCCGGGCCGGACACTGAGATGCGTCAGATCAAGGCAAGGTCGGCTCGATATTTTTCTAACGAAACCTTGGACAGGACGAAGCCAGGTCATTCCGGATCGTGGTAGCGGCGACGCCAGCCTCACCCATCGCGTGGCTGATCTGATCCAGCCCGATCACGACGTCGCCGGCAGCGTACAGCCCGGCCACGCTGGTGCGTTGGTGACTGTCCACCTTGATGCAGCCTTCTTCGGTCACTGCCGCTCCCAGCGCCGTCGCGAGCTCCGAGTGGATAACCGACCCGAGCGCGGGATAGACAGCCTCGAAACAAAGCCGTCCAGCCGCGGTCGACAAGCTCAAGCCATTCGCTTCCAGCGCGAATTGCTCGGCCGGGCCCCCGATGACGCGGACGCCGATGCTTGCGAGACGCTTGGCGACCGGCTCCGCGAGGCCATCGCGCCCGTCGAGGATGAGACTGATGCGGTCCGTGAACGACCTCAGAAATTCGCATTCCTTCGCTGCGCGAGCATCGGAGCCAATCACCGCGACGTGCTGGCCCGTGACTTCATAGCCATCGCAAACTGGGCAATAGCGCAGGCGTCCCGATTGGAGCGCTTCGGCATGAAGCGCCTCATCGATCGGAGGCCGCCGGTTGGTGACTCCGGTGGCGATCAGAACCGCGCGCGCGTCGAGCGCGATGTCCTGCCCTTGAGCGAAGAACCCGGCGCCATGACGATCCAATTGTCGAACCCGGCCATCGATGATGCACGCGCCATACTTGATTGCCTGCATGCGCATGCGCCCCAAGAGGTCGCGACCCGAAATTCCAGCAGGGAAGCCCGCGTGATTGCGGGTGCAGGCTATTTGCAGGGCCCGGCTACTGCCCTCGTCTATCACGGCGACGCTCAAATGAAAGCGCGCGAGGTAGATCGCCGCCGTCAGGCCGGCAGGTCCCCCGCCAATCACGAGGCAATCGAGCTGATCAGACATGAGGATCCAATCGATAGTCGTTTGAAAGAGGAGCGACGCAAAGCGGTAACCTGGACAACGCCCGAAATCGAAGATCGCCGCATTTCCGCGGTGTTCGAAGTGCACGCCTGCTTCAGCGCTGTCTGTGAGCTAGGATGGCCCATTTATTGTGCGTTGCAACATAATCGGATCGCAGCAGTTGGGGTCTTGTCAGCGCCATCTCGGCATGACCCGCAAAGGACAGCCGCGATGCGCAATATCTCCGACACGATCGCACGCCTGAAATCAGCCCAAGGTATCGCCTACGCGCGGGGTCCGGCGCCGGCTTCGCGCTTGTCTGAACTCGGCGAATTCGGGACCAATCCCGGCTCGCTTCGGGCCTACAGCTATATTCCGGAGGATTTGCCGGGACATGCGCCCCTGGTCGTCGTCCTGCACGGCTGTACGCAAACGGCGGCCGGGTACGACCACGGCTCGGGCTGGTCGCAGCTCGCCGACCGGCACGGCTTCGCGCTGCTCTATCCCGAGCAGCAGCGCGCAAACAACCCAAACCTTTGCTTCAACTGGTTCGTGCCCGAGGACATCGGACGCAATGCCGGCGAGGCGCTGTCGATCGCCCAGATGGTGGGCAGAATGGTCGAGCTCCACGGCCTTGACCGGAGGCGGGTCTTCGTCACCGGGCTTTCTGCCGGCGGTGCCATGACCTCGGTTATGCTCGCCACCTATCCGGAACTTTTCGCTGGCGGCGCGATCCTCGCTGGACTCCCTTATGGATGCGCGACGTCGATCCCCGAAGCATTTGACCGCATGCGTGGGCATGGGATCCCGTCAGAGCGCGAGCTCGAGGCACGGGTACGCGGGGCTTCGGGCCACCAAGGGCCTTGGCCCACGCTTTCGATTTGGCATCGCAGTGCCGATCAGACCGTTGCGCACGCCAACATGGAGGCTATCGTCGCCCAATGGCGCGGCGTGCACGGGATGCAGCACACCAAGCCTGAGCAGAATGCCATCGGCCCGCACACCCGGGGGGTGTGGCGTGACGGGGCCGGCGCCGCACGGATCGAGGCGTTCAGCGTTGCGGGCATGGGGCACGGCACGCCGCTCAGCGGTGCGGACGATATCGGCGCTCCCGGAGCTTTCATGCTCGACGCGGGAATCTCGTCCACCCGCCATATCGCCCGCTTCTGGCAACTGACCGAGACCGGATCGGAACTCTCGCTGCCCAGCCATGCCGAGAGGGCGACCCCCGAACCCGGCTCCGAACGGCTCGGGGGCAGGCGCGCCGCAGCCTTCACGCCGGGGCGAGGCCCCGCCTTAGGCGTCGGAAAGGTGATCGAGGATGCGCTGCGGGCGGCGGGCCTGATGCGATAGCGGGAGCGCCAGCGACGGCATGGCTGACGCTCAGTCCGCCATGTCGCCGCGCGACACCTGCACGCTCTGCGACACAACAGTGCAGGCCTTGTCCGTGGTCAGGAAGGCCGTGTCGGAGGCGTCGCGACCGTGGGCGATCCGAATGATGCCTTCGATGGGGGCAAACCGCGTCGGATCGACGAGCCACCAGGCGTTCTCCAGGTAGACCTCCATGACGGCGTGGAAGTCTGGCGGCTGCACATCGAGGGAGTACGCGCTGACGGCCCGTGCCGGGATCGACAGCGCGCGGCAAAAGGTGATGCCGAGATGTGTGAAGTCGCGGCAGACGCCGGCCCTCACCGTGAAGGTGTGCGCCGCCGTTGATTCCGGCGTGCTGACGCCTGCAACATAGTCGACCTCGGCGGCGATCCAATCGAGAATGGCCATCCCCCGGCTCACATCATCACCCGCCTGGCCAAACTCGCGCTAGGCAAAGCGCTGAAAGCTGTCGCTCGGACAGAACCGGCTGGGCAAGAGATGGGGAAGCGCGTCGGCCGGCAGCTCGTTCCAAAGATGCTGCCGACCGGACGTCGGCAGCAGCTTCGCCTGCCGTTGTCGACCGTTGCGGTATAGGTGATCGAGGTCTGGCTCGACGGGCAGGCCCGGAAGCGGCGGTCCCCAAACGAATCCTCGTCTTCGATCAACTGTGCGTCGGGACCCAGCACCAGCTCGTCCGACAGAATGGTTTGATCGCCGGATCGTGAGGCTTGAAGGAGTCCGATGACCTGCGTCGGCGCAGTGAAGTTGTAGACGAGCTCGGCCGATGCAGTGAGCTTCATGGTGATCTCCGATGTTCCCGGCGATCCAACCGAGGCACCAGTATTTCGTTCCCCATTAATCTGACTTCAGCCCAGCCTTCGCCGCATCACATCGGCAGCTTGGCGCAAATCCATTCGCCGAGAACGCTTCCCGAAGGAACGCCGACCTCATTCAGCCGTTGGCGGAAAGGACGCTGCTTGCCCTCAAGCTGGTGCCGCTGATTTCACGGAAAGCAAATGGCACGAGCAACCGCCGGACCGAGCCGCACGCACTCGCATATTCTGTCGACCTACCGCCTCCAGTTTCACAAGGGCTTTCCCTTCAGCGCCGGTGCCCGTCTGGCCGGCTATCTCGCGGGTTTGGGGATAAGCCATGTCTACGCATCGCCGATCCTGGAGGCGAGGCCGGGGTCGCAGCACGGCTATGATGTGGTCAGCTACGATCGCATCAATCCCGAGCTTGGCGGGGAAGAGGGCTTCCGGGCCATGGCCCGCGCCTTCGCGGATTGCGGGCTCGGCATCATCCTCGACATCGTGCCCAATCACATGGCGGTCGGCGGCGATGGCAACGCGCTCTGGCTCGACCTGCTGAAGCACGGTCCGGCCAGCTCCCATGCGGATTGGTTCGACGTCGATTTCGACAGCAAGGACCCGCTCCTGACCGGCAAGGTCCACGCCCCGTTCCTCGGCGCTCCCTATCGCGAGGCGCTGTCGGCGGGAAAGATCGAGCTGGTCGAGGATGCCGCGCGAGGCGGCTACGCGCTGCGCGCGGGCGAGCATCTCTTTCCGGTCCGGCCGGAGGATGATGAGGAGGTTCGCCGGCGAGGGATCGCCGCCTACGGCGATCTCGCCCTGCTGGATGGATTGGCGCGGCGGCAGAACTACCGGCTGGATTGGTGGCGGAGCGCCAGCGACCGGCTGAACTGGCGGCGCTTCTTCGAGGTCACCGAGCTCGCCGGGATTCGGATGGAGAATCCTGCTGCCTTCGACGCCGCGCACCGGATCGCCTTCGAACTCTATGCCGATGGACTGATCGACGGCCTGCGTGTCGACCATGTCGACGGTCTGGCCGATCCTGCGGCCTATTGCCGGCAGTTGCGGGATCGCCTGTCCGACCTCGCTTCACGTAGCCCCGAACGCGCCTATCGGGGCCCAGCCTGGATCATCGTCGAGAAGATATTGGCTCCCGGCGAAGAGCTCCCGATCGGCTGGGGCGTCGACGGGACGACCGGCTATGATTTCATGGATCAGGTCTCGGCCTTGCAGCATGACGGCGCCTCGGAACGGGAACTCGCGGCCCACTGGTCGCTCGTCAGCGCGAGATCTCCCGATTTCGCCGACGAGGAGCATGCGGCCCGCCGGGAGGTTCTGGAGAAGGGCTTCGAGGGCCAGCGCGAATACCTGGTCGACCGGCTGTTGCTGCTCGCCGAGCAGGCGGAGCGTATCGAGGATATCCCTCGAGGCGCAATGCGCCGCGCGGTCATCGCCCTCATTGGCAACCTGCGCACCTATCGGACCTACGTGACGGGGCGGAGCGCTGCGGAGGAGCCGGGTCCGTTCTTCGACGACGCGTTGAAAGCCGCCCGGCTCGAGCCGCTGGCGGATTTGCTCGCCCTCGACTTCATCCAGAGCGTCATGCGGGGAACCGATGCCGCCCTCGATCGCGACGGCAGGGCAGACGCAATCCGCCGCTTCAATCAACTGAGTTCACCGCTGGCGGCGCGCGCAGTCGAGGACACGACTTTCTATCGCTATGGGCGTTTGCTCTCGCGCAACGATGTCGGGTTCGATGCGGGCAGCCTGACGATGACGGCCCAGCGCTTTCACGATCTCATGTCTGGCCGGGCCACCGCGCAGCCGCGCTCGATGTTGGCGCTGGCGACGCACGACCATAAGCGCGGTCCCGATGCGCGCGCCCGATTAGCGGTGCTCAGCGAAATCCCGACCGAATGGCGCGCGATCTCCGATCTCTGGTTCGATCTCAACGGCTCCGTCCGGCCCGCGGGTCTGCACGCAGGCGACGAGTATTTCTTCTACCAGATGCTCGTGGGCGCCTGGCCGCTCGAAGACCTATCAGCCGATGGGCAAGGCGAGTTCGCCGATAGAATGCTGGCGTGGTGGATCAAATCGCTGCGGGAAGCGAAACTGCGGACGAACTGGACGGCGCCCAATGAATCCTACGAGCGCCTCGCCGAGGCGTTTGCCCGCTCGCTGCTCGACCGCTCGATATCTGCGCCCTTCCTCGCTTCCATCGGCGGCTTCGTCGATCGCATCGCCGCCGCGGGCGCCGTGAACGGATTGGCTCAGCTCGTCCTGCAATGTACCGCTCCGGGCATTCCCGACACCTACCAGGGCGCGGAGTTCTGGGACTTCAGCGGCGTCGACCCCGACAACCGGCGGCCGGTCGATTTCGAGGCGCGCAAAGCGGCTCGGTCATCGGCGGACGAAATACCAGTCCTCGCGGCCTCCTGGCGGGACGGACGGCTCAAGCAGGCCATTCTTTCGGCGCTCCTTAGGACACGCCAAGAACTGCCGGAGCTTTTCCTGAGCGGAAGCTACATCCCGCTCGAAATCACCGGCCATCGTCGCGATTGCCTGATCGCCTTAGCTCGACGGCATGGCGACCGCGCTCTGGTCTGCGTCGTACCGATCCGTGCCCATGCCGTCCTGGGCCACGGCTCGCTTGCTCCGGCGGCCGAGTGGTGGGGCGACACCGCCGTGTGCCTGCCACCGTCGAAGGGAGGTTGGGCGCCTTTATGGGGCACGGCGCCTGCAAGCGACCTGCTGCATCTCCGCATGGCGATGCCGGAGATTCCGAGTTGGGTCGCGCTCAGCCGGCCGCTGCGATGAACGCCGCGGCGCTGTAGCCCGGCAGAAGTTCGTCTCTGAAGGATTGTCCGACGCCGGACCCTGTCGCGTGGATCAGCGTACCCGAAAGCTGCGGCGACGGGACCTCCACTTCCCCCAGATTGATCGCGAGCGACAGTTGCGATCCGTCGGCCAACCTCCATCTGGCGAGCAGGGCGGCCTCCCCCAACGGCTCGGCCCCGAGCGCCCGCGCGCCTTCGAGGCGTGGAACGAGATGCTCGAGGCGGAGCGCCAGCAGCTTCTTGAACAGGGCGCGCCAGGCGTCGCCATCTGCGGCCGGCTGGGGAATGCTCGTCTTGAAGGTCCTGCGGGAATTCGGATTGGGCACGGCTTCGAGCGTGACGCCGTCCGCGACGACCGGGTCCTGGGCAAATTCCCTGTTGCGTCCTTCCCGCACCGCTTCGGCGAGTTCGTCGTGATAGTCTGTGAAATAGAGGAACGGCGTCGTGCTGCCTTGCTCCTCGCCCATGAAGATCAGCGGGATCTGCGGGCCGAGGAGGAGCAGGACGATCGCAGCCCGGATCGCATCGGGGCGGGCCAAAGTGGTCAGCCGGTCGCCGCGTGCCCTGTTGCCGACCTGATCGTGATTTTGCAGGAAGCTGACGAAGGCCGTCATCGGCAGGTCGGCGCTCGGCTTGCCGCGAGGGCGGCCCAGCGAAGCTGAAATCTCGCCCTGATAGGCGAAGCCTTCGGCCAAGACGCGCGCGAGCTGATCGATCGGGCGCTCGGCGAAATCCTGGTAGTAGGAGTGGGTCTCGCCGGTCAGGATGACGTGTAGCGCATTGTGGAAATCATCGTTCCACTGGGCTGTGACGTTGCGCGACGCCAGCAAGGCCGCGTCGTTGTCCTCGTTCTCGAGGATGAGATGGATGATGCGCTCGGGCTCCAGCGCTGCCCGGATATTTCGGGTCGCGGATTCCATGAAATCATCCGAGGCGATCGCGTGAACCGCATCGAACCTCAGGCCGTCGAAGCGATATTCCTCGAGCCAGTAGATGGCGTTGCGAATGAAGAAATCGCGGACCTCCGTCCGGCGGAAATCGATGGCCTCGCCCCACGGCGTCTGGATGTCGCTGCGAAAGGCCTCGGGCGCGAAGGCGCGAATATAGGCCCCGTCGGGACCGAAATGGTTGTAGACGACATCGAGAAAGACATTCAGCCCGAGCCCGTGAGCCGCGTCGATCAGCTCCTTGAGCTCGTCGGGCGTGCCATAGGCCTCCGCCGGCGCGAAGATCTGCACACCATCGTAGCCCCAGTTCCGCTTGCCGGAGAAATCGGCGATCGGCATTAGTTGTAGGGCGGTGATGCCAAGCTCGGCGAGGTCCGCCAACATGGCCGTCAGCGCCTTGAACCCGCCCAGAATCCCGGCATGGGCCTCGTAGATCACGGTCTCGTTCCAGGGGCGCCCTCGCCATGCGTTGCGCCATTGATAGCCATGCGGATCGACGACGACGCTGAAGCCGTGGACATCGGCGCTTTGGGCGCGCGCGGCCGGATCGGTTGCGAGCGTTCCATCGGGGAATTTGTAGCGATAGCGCGTCCCCGCCCCGACAGGCTCGACGGCCTCGAACCAGCCGTCCGCGGCGGGCCGCATCTCTACGAGTTTTTGACCGGCAATCTCAAGTTGGAGCGCATCCAAACCAGGCGCCCAAACCCGGAACCTCGTCTCGTCCCGCGAGAGTTGCGCGCCGAAGTCGAAGTCGAACCCATATGTAGCCATCTTGGACCCCTGGACGCGAAGATCGGCCAGCCCCGAAGCGGATCGAGGCTGACCGATGCGATGGGCTTCTATGCAATCAAGCTGAGCAAGGAGCGCTCAGCAGCTTCAGCGCGACGCCTTGTAGAGCTTGGTCGCGATCTCGAACATTTCCTCCGGCGCGTAGTCGGGGGTGAAGGCTGAGGGAACACCGGTTAGCTGGTGGATCTTGCCACCTTCGGGAGCACCCTCGACGACTTCGAGCTCTCCTGGCGGATCTCCGGGCAGCGCCGTCTCGCCATTGCCCCAGAGGCCGGAGATGCCGCGGTAGTCGTTCGGGCTGAACGTGTAGAGCCTGCGGTGCGAACCCTCCTGGAGGTATTTCTGGCACTCCGGAATCTTGTCGAGGTTGATGTTAGGCGTCGGCAGCATCTTCTCGATCTCGACGCCGGTGATCTGCTTCAGGGCCAGCGCATAGGCATGGGCATGAACGGAGCCGCGCACCAGCAGGTAGCCGCAGACCTCCCGCCCGGTCGGATCGGTCAGCGTCTCGTAGACGCGTAGCTTGTGCAGCCGGGCGCCGCATTCCAGATGGAAATTATGCAGAAGGTCGGTGACGAGGTTGCCGGTCGTCGTGATGAAGTCGTTGTTCCACGACGCGCCGTTGCCGTTCGTCGGCGTGGCGCCGCCGGCATTCGAGAGGAAGGCCGAGGCCAGCCGGATGTCCTGCATCGCGTTGTAGGGCGCCTTCGAGATATCCCCGCCATCGCCCTCGTCGCCGTCGTTGTCTGGGCCATTGTTCAGCATGGCCACGCCGTTGCTGACGAGCTCGACATGGCCGATTTCCTCGGCCGTGATGCTGGCGACAAGATGGTAGAACGGCTTGAGCTTGTCCTTGCTACGGAAATTGAAGCTCTGGAACATGTAGTTCCCGAGCGTCGACATCTCCCCGTATTTGCCGCCGAGCAATTCCTGGAGAGCGGCGGCGGCGTTGGGTTCTTTTTTCTTCGGTGCGGGAAGTTCTGTCTGTAGTTTGTCGATGCGCATAAACATTGATATTTCTCCGGTTAGCCCCAGCCTCGGAGTAGTGGCGGTCTACAATTCGTCTCATATTGGGGAGCCGGCCGACCTTTATTGCTTCGAGCGTGTTCTTCTGACGCAGCAACGACAGCGCAATCCCCTATCTTCGCGGAGAGCCCCTAAACCAAAAGACGGCGGCCGCCGCTGCTGCTGCGGTGACCGCGCCAGAGGCTCCGGCCGCCAGTGCCATCGAGCGGCGCTTACCGCGGCTGCGATAGGGTCCGGCGGTCGAGGGGGCAGATCGGCTGACGAACTGTGCCGGTCTGTTTGGCCGCCCTGCAATTATCCGCGCCGCTCCGATCGCCACTATTGCCAGTACCAACATGCCACCGGCGATGGTCAGGCTTGCCGCTGTTGGCCCGTATCGAAACAGCAGCCACGCATAGGCAGCATTTAGCACGTAGCGGCCAGCGAAGATAACAAGCAGACCGCTGAAGCTGATAAGGCCGTAAACGATCGCCTTGCGTTTCAGGGCCGTCGTGGCCTCGGCCATCAGATATGCGAACAGCCCGCCCACGACCTACTTTGCCGCCCAGAAGCCGATCACCACACCGATCCCGACCGCCCATCCCAGCGCCCGCATCGGCCGCGCACGAATCTCGCTTTCCAGCATTTCCTGGAACTCGCCGACGCGCTCGCCCGCTGCCTCTGACATTTGATTTGTATCGACACCCATTGCCTTCAGATTGGCCGTGATGCCGCTCTCTCCGGTCTGTTTCTCTTTGTCCCCGCCGCCGCTTTCGGCATTTTGAGACATGGCTTTGAAGCCCGTCGCCTGCGACGATTCGTGGCCGTTTTCCATGGAAATCTCCTTGAATGGCTCCGAGAGCGAAGCCATTGCAGCCCTAACGGGTGGTCTCTCGTCCTGTTCCGTCGCGAGTGAGGGTGAACGCTCCCAATCTTTCGAGAGGGCAACGCGATTGACCTCAGGAACGGTGCCGCGGGCGCTGACGGGCGTGGCGCCGCTCGCTGGTGGCAGGGCGCTGTTGGGCACATGCGCTACTCTCAATCGCTGAGTTCTCGGATCCCGGCATTCGGGCGCCTTTTGGCGAAGCCAGGATTGGTGCCCACGGCGGAGGGACGCTCGGCTTTGGTGATGCCCCTCGACTGAGCCCAAAAATCGTCATCGCGTACTGCCACCGCAGTGTGTGCAAGGCATACCTGCGGGCCCACCGCTCGTTGTCGGGGTTCGATTAGGAACTGACGCGTCCAATTGTACCGTTAGGAACCGATCGGCAATCCGGCAGTTGCACTAAGATCGAGCGGCCAGAGGGCCGCCTGCAATGCGTACGCCACGCTGGCGTCGCCCTTAAAGCAAAACCCTCATGACAGACTATACTTCCCGGGGCGTCGCCGACGCGACGACCGCACGCGCGTCCTCCGCTGTATCCTGGGGTGCGGTACTGGGAGGTGCCGTCGTCAGCGCGTCTATCTCCCTGATGCTCCTCGCCGCAGGCGCCGGGCTCGGATTTACCTCGATCTCGCCCTGGACGAACGCAGGCGTCACGGCCACCACGTTCGGCATCGCCGCAGTGATCTGGCTGGCCATCATCCAACTCATCTCTGCGGGCGCAGGTGGCTACCTCGCCGGCCGCCTTCGCACCAAGCGCGTCGGCCTCCATACCAACGAGGTCGCCTTTCGCGATACCGCGCATGGCTTCCTCGCCTGGGCGGTTGGCTCGATCGTCGGTGCCGTGCTGCTTGCCTCTACCGCTTCGGCGATCATCGGCGGGACCGCTCGCCTGGGCGCCACTGCCGCGTCCGGCGTCGGTTCGGCCGTATCCAGCGCAGCGAGCCAGGTGGCGGGGCGCGTCGAACTCTCGAACCTCGACCCCTCCGCTTACCTGACCGATACTCTGTTCCGCACCGATCGCCCGGCGCCGTCGTCCACGGATGCCGCCCCGGCCCGTGCCGAGGTCGGCCGCATCATCGCCATGAGCATCCGAAACGGCGAAATCACGCCTGCTGACAAGGCCTATGTCACCAACGTCATCGCGGCCCAGACTGGCATCAGCCAGCCAGACGCCGAGAAGCGTATCAACGACGCCATCGCGAAGGCCAAGGAGACGGCCGCCAAGGCCGAGCAGACCGCACGCGAGACGGCCGATGCGGCTCGCAAGGGCGCTGCCTCCCTCGCATTGGCCACCTTCATCGCGATGCTGATGGGCGCCCTCGCTTCAAGCTACGGCGGCACCGTTGGCGGCCGTGCCCGCGACAAGTTCGACGTCTGATCCACGCCTACAACCCCCAAGCACTGGAGATTACCAATGGCCACGACCACTTCCCCGAAGCCGCTCGACGAACTCTTCCATGACATGCTCAAGGACGTTTATTACGCCGAGAAGCAGATCCTGAAGGCCCTGCCCAAGATGGCGAAGGCGGCCAAGTCGCCCGAGCTGAAGAAGGCCTTCGAGGCTCACAAGGCCGAGACCGCCGAGCAGGTCGAGCGCCTCAGTCAGGTGTTCGAGCTGATCGGCAAGGCCCCGCGCGCCAAGACCTGCGATGCCATCCTAGGCATCCTCAAGGAAGGCGAGGCCGTGATGGAAGACTACGGCGATAGCCCCGCCCTCGATGCCGGCCTCGTCGCCTCCGCGCAGGCGGTCGAGCATTATGAGATGGCTCGCTACGGAACCCTGAAGGCCTGGGCGACCCAGCTTGGCCACAAGGACGCCGTGACGCTCCTCGACGAGACGCTTGCCGAGGAGACCAAGACCGACAAGATGCTCACGCAGCTCGGCGGGCCTGCCAATTCGGCGGCTGTAGCCGTCGCCAAGGCCGCATGATCATCATCCAATAAAGAAAGCCCGCCGAGCAGCACTCGGCGGGCCGACTCAACGGTTCGACAGTGCCCGTCAATCGACGAGCCTTACGCTCGGGACATGACCCCGCGACCCTATCATCCCGAATAATGACGACGAGGCTTGGCGCGGATAAACGTCCGCTAGTGAAGTGACAGCGATGCGGGGGACCATAACCTCATCCCGGACCTGGCATCCGTCTCCGGGAGCGTCCACGGCTCTATGAGCTCCCCGTTTGGCGACAGGAAGCGCTCGATGTATCCGAAATCCCCGCGGCCATCGTAGAAGAAGCACACTTTCCAGCCGTCGCGGGCAGGAAGGATCACGAAATGTGCGTAGTTCCCATGCTTTGGCGGGGGCGCTGCGCTCGTTGCCACTTCAGAAAGGCACTGGGTTTTCATTTCGCTACCTGCACAGAGCTGCCGAGCAATCTTTCATTGCGGCTCGGAGGGCAAGCAAAATCAGGATGAGTATTTGCAGCAAATGAGTGGGCGGCGCCTGTGAGGCGTGACCATGAGGTTCGTCCGGCAGGGAGATATCAGGAGGTCCAGCGGGCAATCTGGATGAGAACGAGCGATAGCGCCCGGTCAAGCGCCTGTGCGGCCCCCGGGCCATCGGCGGCCCCCGCCGGCACCCGCGCCTGGAAAAGTTTCGCGCGCTGGATGTGGCCTGTCTTGTCGGCGACGATTTTGGCGGTGATCTCAACAATGGCACTGCCGGAGGCGGCCTCAATGTTGAATGCGCGGATATCCGTATTGAGTTGGTAGTCGGGCACGATGCGTTGGCCGGGTCGGCTGACCGACGCAATGCGGCTTCCATTCTCGATGGTCTGGATCAGGCGGGTTTGCACCAGTTTGGGCACCCGGTCTGCCCATTGCGCGCCACCCAGGAACGTAAGAGCCCCGGTCGAATCTTTGACAATCACTCGGTCGGAATCAAGCGCCTGCACCGTGGTGGGCTCATTGACGACGACCGCCGCGCGCGTGCCCTTCAACTTGCCGAAATCTCCCGGCGCCGAAAGGTCGAAGGTTGTTGGTATCGCACCCCCGCCACAGCCTGCGGCACTGAGTGAAATGGCCAAGGCCAGTAGGGAATTAGAGCGGAGTGTTCGCATCAATTGGACTAGCTCGATCTACGATAATGAAGCAGTTGGAGACAGTTTCCGATGCGGCGGAGGCCAACTAGGACGTCAAGGCCAGGACCGCCACGATGGTAAGCGCCGCGCTTATCATGAAGAGCGTCCAACAGCGCCAAAACATTCTCACGGTAGTTCGACCTCACAGACCGGGGATAACGATTCCTATGCCTTACTGTTCCTGCCGGAACGATATGAATTGGCCAGGGTTGATGAGTGGAGATGCTGGCAATGTTACCTGGGAGCCATCTGGGAAACATATCGATTGGCATCGATACAACCACTGGAGCCGATAATTTGTCGAAGTTCTTGAGAATTCCGTTCGCCGGTTATGCAGCACTCGCAGCGACTTCCGTGGGCGCTGTCGCTGCCGACCGGGTCGCATTGCCGTACGTTCAGCCAACCTCTGGCTGGATTGTGTCGATCGGCGGGACGGCAAGGCTCGGCCCTGAGTACCTCGGCTCAAGCAAGTTTGGCTTCTCTGGCTCGCCCTCGCTGAGCTTCCGTCGTCAGGGTGAGACGCCAGCGTTTAGCGCTCCTGAGGATGGCCTGGACTACGCGCTTCTACAGACCCAATCCTTCAGCTTCGGACCGGTGGCAAAATTCCAGTCGGGTCGATACAGCGGCAGCGATAACAAGCTGTTCGGGCTAAGAGACGTGCCCTGGACAGTCGAGGCCGGCGCCTTTGTCGAGTTTTGGCCTATTACGGACAGGCTGCGCACCCGCTTGGAAATTCGCCAGGGTTTCCACGGCCATCATGGTCTTATTGCCGACGCATCCGCCGATTGGGTCGAGCGGATTGGCGCTTTTACTCTGTCGGGTGGTCCGCGGCTTTCATTAGCAAACGGCTCGTACATGGATCGCAACTTTGGCATCTCGCCAGTGGAAGCAGCGATCAACGGGGTGGTCACCCCGTTCCGGGCGAAGGGTGGGCTTAAGTCCGTCGGCGCCGACGCTGCGCTCGACTATCAGTGGTCTCGGGTTTGGACGACGCGCACGTTCGTAAAATACGAGCGTTTGGTCGGGTCTGCTGACAATTCACCGATTGTGCGAGCCATCGGCGAGCGGAACCAGTTCACTTTCGGCGTTGGAGCGACCTATTCGTTCGCTTGGGGCGGATGAGTAACACACTGCCATTTCGATTTCTCCGATGAGGTACATCTAGTTGGACAGCGGCAACAATGACATTTCCAAACCGGCTGTCGCGAGATATCGGCCTTTGCACGGCTTCTTGAAGCTAATGGTCGAGGCTGACTCGTCCCGGTCTTCCCTCAGCCGCATCCGAGCCGGGACAATCCTTCTCATGACGCTCGCCGCTTTCGGAGCCGCCGGGTATTTTGTGCCAGTCCTTCTGCTGCGATATTTCTAGGGCGCCGCCGTGCTTTTCCTGTGCGGTCGGCTTAATCGCCTATGAAAGACAGCCCCTACCAGATCGACTTGCCCCTGCTGCGCCTGGTCCGCAGCTCAGGCAACGCCAACGATCTCTTCAAGGCAGTCCGCAAGGCGCACCCCCGACGCCAAGAAGAACGACATCGTCCTGTTGGCGTTTGGCGTCATGATCGCGCAGTCGCGGACCGTTCAGGTCGCGGCGCGGAGGCTTCGTGCCGTGGCGATGGAGAACCGAGGGTCGGATCACTAGAACAGGTCGCCCCTAGCTCAGAAGCAGGCTAGCTCGATAGCGTTGACGATGCGGCTCGTTCCGGCGGGCTTCTCCAGCCACAGGCCGTTGCGGAAGACGGAATCAACCTCTGGCTCAAGGGGCGACGTCCCGGAGAATACGACGAACGGGATGGCCTTCGCGAACAGGTGCTTCGCGACCTGGATGCTCGATCCATCGGACAGGCCGATGTCCAGGACGACAACGTCGGGGGTGTTGGCGCTCAGCCAGTCCAAGGCTTGGGCCCTGGATGCGAACGTCGCTGGGACGTCGTAGCCGGCGTCCTTGAGTATCCCCTCGATATCCATTGCCACGATCGGCTCGTCCTCAAGGACAAGCACGGATCTTTTCGGTCCCATCACCATCGAAAGCCCGTCCCGTCCAGGGCTTGCCGCAGCCGGTTTCGACACGAGGATATAGTCGGCGCGTTCGTCATCTATCGTACAGAATATCGTATAATCGCCGTACGGTAAAGGACCGAATTGCAATTTTAACACTTTTGTATTGTAGTGATATGTTGTAGCGCACATTCCGTGTGTAATATTCCAAGAGAAATGACGCTCTTGTCCTTTCGGAGAAGAGCTAAAATGCAATCCAGCCGACCATACACTAGAAATCGACTTTTGAGATTCCTCAGCGAGGACGATTTCGCTGAGATTTTCGAACTACTCGAACTTGTCGATCTGCCCAAGCTCACCTCTCTCTCCGAGGCTAACGAGACAGACGGCCACAGCTACTTCATCGAGACAGGCGTAGCATCGATCATCGCCGTGTCTCCCGGGGGGCGCCGAGCGGAGGTTGGACTGTTCGGAAGTGATGGCATGACGCCATCTGGGCTGATGATCGACGCCGGCCTAAGCCCGTTCCAAGTGATCATGCAGATCCCGGGCGCAGGACATCGCATCCACAGCAAGATACTCGCGCGCGTGCTTAGGGATCGGCCCGCGTTCCTAATGCTGCTGACGCGCTATGCTCATACGCTCGCCGTCCAGACGGCCTATACGGCCCTGTCGAACGCCGTGCACACCGTAGACGAGCGCCTCGCGCGGTGGATACTCATGTGCCACGACCGTTGCGAGGGAGACACGGTCTCGCTGACGCACGATTTCCTCGCCGTCTTGCTGTCGGTCCGGCGCCCCAGCGTGACGACCTCTTTGCATACCCTCGAAGGTCGCGCCCTTATACGGTCCGAGCGCGGGATCATCACGATCGTTGATCGCCCGGGCCTCGCAGCCTTCGCCGCAGATGCCTACGGAGTTCCAGAGGGGGTCTACGAAACATTGTTGAACGGCGGTCCGCCATCCAAGCTCCCGGCGGTGGCGGCTGGTCGCTAGGATTCCACTCTATCTCCAACCGACCGATGCGCCTTCAGGGCAGGTAGTCTGCAACGGCCCGGTGGGTTCGTACGCTGACAGACGGGAACTGCTCCTCCATTCCACGGTTCGAAGAAATGGGGGGCCCATCAGGTAAGCGTTGATGCCCAAGTTCACGATAACAATCGACGCCGGCGATGGCCCCGAGCAGTTCGACGAAGCGATCGAGTTTCCAGATATCAAGGCAGCTACCGACGACGCTCAGATCGCCCTGGCCGAGATGGTCCGGGACAAGCTTCCCAACGGCAAGCAGGCCGACTTCGGGGTAAAGGTCGAGGACGCGGACGGCAAGCAGGTCTACCAGGCCGAGATGCACTTCACGGCGAGGAATGAGGACGATATCGCCGAGGCTGAAGCGGATGCAGACGCAGCCGCGAAGGATGTCGCATCAAGCATTCGCGGCGAGTTTCGCAAATGATGTGTGTTCCGTTCAATTTGTAGGCAACCAATCCAATCGGGGGCAGTTCACTACCCTAGACCTAACCGAAAGCTCGCCATGACAAAGACCATTCTGGTCGTCGAAGACGAGCCCATCATCCGCATGAACGCTGTCGCCATGATCGAGGACGCCGGATTCGTCGTCATCGAGGCTTCCAATGCCGACGATGCCATATTGCATCTGGAAGCCCGGCCGGAGATCCGAGTCATCTTCTCCGACATCGAGATGCCCGGATCGATGGACGGGCTGAAGCTGATCCACCTCGTACGACGCAGATGGCCACCGGTCATCCTCATCCTCGCGTCAGGGCGCGTCTCGCCGCTCGTCGACGACATGCCCTCGGAGACGGTGTTTCTAAAGAAGCCTTATGGCCAGGACGACCTGCTCAAGGTCCTCGCCTCAGTCCACTAGCTGGCGAGCTTCTCCGCCTTCAAGCGCAGCGTGACGATCAAGCCATCCTCGGACCAGTCGTAATTTATCGACCCGCCAAGCTGGCCGCCGACACTTCGCTCGACGAGGCGGCTACCGTAGCCGGTCGGCCGTTCGCCGACGCTGACCTTCGGACCGCCGCGCTCGGTCCATATGATCCGTACTTCGTCGCCCTCGCTGGCGCCCGAAATATCGAGATGTCCGAGTTCAGACGACAGCGCCCCGTACTTCAGGGAGTTGGTCGCGAGTTCGTGGATGACGAGGGCGAGCGTCGTTGCGGTGTTCTCGCCGACGCCCATGCGCGGAACGGCCACCCGGATGCGGCCACTGAAGGCTCCGGTGTCCTCATATGGCGACAAAAGGATCGCAACCAGGTCCCCGAGCAGCGCGGCCGTGCCCTGATGGCCGGGAAGCGGCCGCACCAAATCATGGGCGCGGCCCAGAGCCGCGAGGCGACCCGTGAGATCGGTCGCCATTTCCTTGGCCGTCGTCGTCGATCGGGAGGTGAGTTGCGTCAGGCCCATGGCGATGGCGAGCAGGTTCTTGACGCGGTGGCTCATCTCGCCAGCCAGGAGCTCATGGCCTTCCTCGGCCTGCTTACGTCCGGTGACATCGAGGAAGATGCCGTAGGCCAGTCGATCGTGCAGCCCCGAGTCGTCGCCGATGCCGCGGGCCGAGATCCAACGGATATCCTCGCCGATGATGATGCGGAAGTCGATCTCATAGGCGCCGATGATAGCGCGGGTCGCAGTAAAGGCCGCTCGGACCCTATCCCGGTCCGCCGGGTGGATGCGGGCCGACAGGTCCTCGAACCTCACGGTGCCGTTCTGCGTGACATTCCACAGCTCGAAGCCTCGATCGTCCATCGAGAAGGCGTCGGTCTCGACGTTCCATGACCACAGGGCGACACCAGCGGCGCTGATCGCGCGGCGCAGGCTGCTGGCGTCCCAAGACTGGGGATTGCTTTTTGGCACCGGTACGCTCGCTGGGCTGCGGAAACTGCCTTCTAGAGGGTAACGCCGCTGAAACATATTCCGCATGCGGCCAAACTCGGTGGTTCAAGCCGCGACGACCTCATCGGTGGTGACCTCGAACCGCTGGAGGATGTGCGGACCGAAGGTGTGGATCATTGGGATGTCGGCGGCGTCCCGGCCCCTGGCGACAAGGATGCGGCCGATCCGCGGCATATTGTGACGCGCGTCGAAGGTGTACCACTGGCCGTCGAGGTATGCCTCGAACCAAGCGTTGTAATCCATTGGTGCGGGGTCGCGGGGCACGCCGATGTCGCCCAGGTAGCCGTTGCAGTAGCGCGCGGGGATGTTCATGCAGCGACAAAAGGCGACCGCGAGATGCGTGAAGTCCCGGCAGACGCCGACGCCCTCCGCCAATGCCTGGGCGGCGGTTCGTGTGCTTCGCGCCGACTGGTAATCGAACCGTAGCTGGGCGTGCACGTAGTTGCAGATCTGTTGGACGCGGTTCCAGCCAGGGGCGTAGTTGCCGAATAAGCCCCATGCGGTTGCCGAAAGCTCGTCGACCTCACAGTAGCGGCTCGACAGCATGTATTCGAAGACCTCGGACGGCAGGTCGGCGGGGAACACTTCCCGAGCGTCGTGATCGAAATGGTCGGGCTCGCCCAGGTCCCGGATGATCATGTCGTTGGTCAATTGAACGCCTCCGCACGGCACGACAAGACGGCGGCAGCGGTTGCCGAAGCCGTCCGTATATTCGGCGGTCGGGACGTCGCTGCCGTCGTTAAGGGCTTTCACAGCCGTTCTCGGAGTGCTCCCCCGGTCGCCATCGCGGCTTGGATGGGGGTCGAGAAGCAACAACCCGGGCGTCGGCTGGTAGGTGACGATCTCGATCCGATAGCCGACGCGTATGTCCATCGCAGACGTCCTCGCGAGTAATCACCGCAAACCCGAGGAAAGGGCGGTAGTTCCGCGCGGAATGACGAGATTTTAGCCGCGTCTGATGAGTTTTCAGGCGCTCGCATCGCCCCCCTCTCGCCCGATCGATGAGGAGCCACGAACCACGCGTGGGCCGCGCCCAGTGCCGCCGCCGGCCAGCGGCCCACCCGCACGATGTACGGCTGGCAATCATGTCTCCCACGCTTTTCATGCTACGGGGAGAGGACCGGAAATCGCGAAGGGTCGGGCAGCCTCAACGCAGCAGTCGCTCGGCGTCGAAAGCATCCCAGCCGTCCAGATCGGGCGACCGACTGTCCGTTCCGTCGGTCCCAGCATCGCTGACCTTTGAATCGACCTTATTGGCCCGCGCGAGCGCGGCCTTGCCCGCAGCCCGCCGACGATTCTCGGCGCTCACCTGTGCGTCCTCTTCCCGCCAGATGGTCGGCAGGTCGCCGTCGAGGATCGTCTCGATGTGCCGCGGATCGAAGACGTGGAAGGTCACGGCCCTGGCGCGTCCACGAAGCTTGACGGTGCGTGTCCCGGCGCTTTGCAGCCGACCATCGCCCAGCCACTTGTGACGCTCGCGCGAGGAGATCGCCAGAACGTCCTCGACCTCGCTCGGCAGCAGGGGCAGTTCCGGAAGCGCGTCCATCGCTGTCGAAATGCGTTCCCTGGTGCTGGCGAACGCAGTGGCGTCGCCTTCCGGCATCGAGAGCACGACGCGTCCAGCTTCGACCGTCAGGTGCTTTCTCGAGTTCCAGGAAAGACGGCGCCGCAGCTCCCGTTCGATGCCCTTGGCCCTGACCGACGAGCCGAGCGTCACGGAGGACGGAAGCGCCCATTCCGCGATCAAAGGGAAGGAATCATGTGCCATGTGCAGCGGGCCGGCTTCGCCTAAGCTCCGGTGGGTTTCGTATTGAACCGCACAGAGCGAGCCGCGTTCCGGGCCGACCCCGCTGCGCTCATCACAACAAGCGCGTCTGGATCGGTGAAGCTGGCTCAGCAACACGGAGTTCTCCCCGCCGCCTCAGCTCCGTATCCGCGCTGAAACGGATGTCGATATCGCGATCCTTCGCCAGCGCGTGCAGCGCAACCTCGGAAACCTGATCCCACCCCTTACCGCGGTCCTGACCGGACGGGACGCGCGGCAGGAGCCCGGGTTCGCCGCTCCAAAGCAGCAATTGATCGAGAGGTGCCTCGTTCAGCATGTCGCGCAGATGGTGGGCGGTGACATAGGCGTCGGGCATGGCGCGATGGGCTGGAAGGCCGAGCTCGTGAATGAGCCCTTCCGGCATGCGCTGATAGCGCAGCATCTGGTTCGAGAACCGCGGCAGATCGGGCCACAGTCGCAGGGCGCATTTCCAGGTGCAGATCCAGCGTGCGCCTCCCGTAAGCGATGGGGTGCAGTAGCGCATCTCGAAGCCGGCGCGATGGGCCGCCAGCGCGACGACGCCGCCTTCCGGGCGCAATACGGACGGAGCGATCTGCTTCCAGAAAGGAGCGCCTGCCACGTCGACATCGCGGATATGGTGGACGGCCATCGTGTCGGCGGAGATCGCTCGACCAGGATTGACCAGGAGCGCACCCCGCTGATCATCGACGCGCCAGCGCCCGTCCCGGCCGCGCGCGACGTCCTGCCATCCAATCTCGCAGACGTCGTGCGGTCCGCCTCCGGCGGTCTCCAGGTCGATCACTCTGACGCGTTCACTCGGCATCGGCCTTAAATCAGCATCCGGTTCGACCAGAACAAGTCAGCAGGCTTCGCTTAAACACGCGACAGCGGCTTCGAGAATGCACGCAAGACTCACCGGCACACGCCTTCGACGGTCTCATGCTCGGAACTTCCCGGTCCCGCTCCGGTTGCCGCAGCGGAGCATTCAGCACGGGAGCCGATCATGATGTTCGTTGAGCAGATCAAGGAAGGGCAGAAGGTCATCGGCGCGGATGGCGGCCATGTCGGCACCATCGACGGCCTGAGCGGACAGCTTCTCAAGCTGAAGAAGAACGACCCCGACTCCGGCGGCGCGCACCACTATCTCGACCTTGGCCTGGTCGTGGCTGTTGAGGGCGATACGATCAGGTTGATCGTACCGGCGGCCGAGGCCAAGGAGCGGTGGTCAGAGGCTGCCGAGTGAGAAGTATCGATCGTCGAACTTTTCTCGGCGCCGTCTGCATGGTGGGAACGGCAGACCGGTCAACGGCTCAGTCCTCTATCGGCGTAGACCGTTTCGGCTCGGCGGGATCGACCGTCTACCTGCTGCATGGCTCCGATGGCCTGACCAATGCCAGTCGTTATCAATTCGCGGCTCAGACGATCGCCAACGCCGGTTACACGGTGCTACTGCCGCGCTACTTCGAAGCGACCGGCGACAGCCGCGCTCGCTACGGTGACATCCGGGCGAAGTTCCCTACCTGGCTGCGGACGCTCGAGAGCATCCTCTCGGAGCCCTCGCCCGGGACGGAGCCGGGGCGCATCGGGCTGGTCGGCTTCTCGCTGGGGGGCGCCCTGGCGCTAGCTCTCGCTACGCGCTCGCCCCGGGTTCGAGCCGTCGTCGATTTCTTCGGCTTCGCGCCGGACGGCCTCGGCTGGGGGCTCAAGCTGCCACCGACGCTGATCCTGCATGGCTCCTCCGATCGGGTGGTCCCGGTGGATAATGCGGCGTCGATCGAGCGTCTGATCAGGTCGCAGGGCGGTACCGTCGAAAGCCATATCTATCCCGGTGATGGCCACGGCCTTTCGCTGGCTTCGTGGCCCGACGCAATCGGACGAACGCAAGCTTTTCTTCAGCGCCATCTCTAGTTTCTCGACCGCGTCGGACGGATCGATCGCGAAAGCCGGCAGCGCAGCGGAACGACCGAGGCACCGCGCCCGTTCATTAGGTTTCCAACGAGGAGGAAGGCCCATGGACCATTCCCGGCATCCGCGCCTAACGACGACCGAATTGACCGCCGATGTCCTCGACGGGGCGACAATCTACGGACCCGGTGACGAGAAGATCGGCTCGGTATCTCACATCCACGGATCAGGACCGACGACCAAGGTTGTCGTGGACGTCGGCGGCTTTCTCGGTATCGGCGCCAAGCCCGTGGCGATTGCCTTGAGCGAGCTCGAGTTCATGCGTGACGAGGACGGTGATGTCCACGCCGTCACGACCTGGACCAAGGACCGGTTGAAGGAGATGCCGGAGCATATCGATCCCTAGGGCTGCTCGCGTGAGCGGCTGGCGTCCAGCCGCCCGCGCGACAGATTCACCCCAAAGTGCGCCTTAATGTACCCGGAAGTCCGCCGCACCAAAGCGCACGAAAAGCCCGGCTTCGACCGGGCTTTCATTTCCTAGAAATGACGCGGATCGATCACCTAAGAACGTGAGGTATTGCTCCAGCAGGGGCCTTTGCCCCGGAGTCAACGTGGCCCGCGAGCCAATTCCAGAGATCTTTCCACCATGCCATCGACGGTCCATCGCTCCATATCGGCGTTCGCCTCCTCATGCGACCGATAGCGATAGATGCCTTTGCGAATGACCCGTGGTGCGCGGCGCGAGTTGTCGACGCTGGCTTCGATCTCGGCCTCAGTGGGGGCCCTCATGCCAACTTCAGGAAGTCGCCGTTTTCCGATAACGCGCATCTTGGCCTCCGCAGCCATCTGAGAATGGCGTCAGGCATGGCATAGGACAAGACGAGCCGAGCCTGCTTTTCAAACACGGCTTCCAGAAGGCCTTGAGCGGGCCGTAGCGCGAGATCCCATAGGGCTCGACCGCCTGCGCGGAGGCGGCCAGGCCGGCGTCGAGGGCTCGGAATAGCTGCGAAACTGCCCGGCACAGCGGGGTGTTTCGTTCGCCTTCAAGGGAACTTTGCTCAGAAGTTTTCAGCACCCCATCCCGCGTTCGGTCGAACGCTACGGCGCCCGGGAGGCTGAAGATTGGATGAGATGATCACAGGCTGACGGTCGCGACCGTCACCGTTTCGACAGCTCGATCCAGACCGGGGCATGATCGCTGGCCTTCTCCCAGCCGCGGACATGGGTGTCGACTCCGGCGGACTTCAGTCGCCCGGCCAGTTCCGGGCTCAGCAGCAGATGGTCCAGACGAAGTCCGGCATTCCGCCCCCAGGCGTTCCTGAAGTAATCCCAGAAGGTGTAGATGCGCTCGCCGGGATGCAGTTCGCGGAGCGCATCGGTCCAGCCCCGGTCGCGGATCCGGGCGAAGGCTTCGCGAACCTCGGGGCGGAACAGGGCGTCATCCAGCCAGCGTTCTGGCTTGTAGACGTCGAGCTCGGTCGGGATAACGTTGAAGTCGCCGATTAGCGCGACGGGCACCTGGTGGGCGAGCAAGGCCTCGGCATGGACGGAAAGGCGCTCAAACCAGAGCAGCTTGTATTCGAATTTCGGCCCGGGCGCCGGGTTTCCGTTAGGCAGGTAGAGGCATCCGATCAGGATGCCCTTCACAGCCGCCTCGATGTAGCGGCTGTTCGTATCGCCCGTGTCTCCCGGAAGACCGCGGCGGGTCTCGATCGGGTCAGTGCCTCGGGCAAGGATTGCGACCCCGTTCCAGCTCTTTTGACCGTGCCAGACGGCGCCGTAGCCCGCGTCCCGGATCGCCTTCTCCGGGAACTTGTTCTGGGCCGCCTTCAGCTCCTGGAGGCAGACGACATCGGGCTTCGCCTCGGCGAGCCAACGCAGCAGCACCGAGAGCCGGCCGTTGATGCCGTTGACGTTGAAGGTCGCGATCCGCACCGGCGCTCAGCGCGTCCGTTCACCGCGGTCACCGTAGGCGCGCTTGGCGTCCGCGATGGCCTGCTGCCGGACATTCTGCACGAGCGAACGACCGAGATCGTCGGATTCCTCGAAATGTTCTTCGGACATCGATCCTTCCTTTCATCCACAGCCGATCCAACGCGTGAAACCGTTATTGGATCGGTGCCGCGCGCCCCCGGGAGCCGTTGGAACCCGCAGACGCGCTTGACTCGGACAGCGGGAATTAGAACAAAGAGAGAACTAGGCAATTTAATGCGGGTCATCACCATTGCGGTCCCAGCCCGCTCTTCAGTCGTTGCGCGACCGGATCGAGCGAATCGAGGGTCGCGGCGCACGCGAGCGAACGGTGCTTCCGTTTGGGATCGCGACGGTCGACACGCGCCTCCCGGGGGGCGGACTCGCGCTCGGTGCTCTGCATGAGGTCGCTAGTGGCGGCAGCGGCGCGATCGACGGAGCTGCCGCCGCACTCTTCAGCGCCGGGGTCGAGCCGGGGAATTCATCGCCGAGCTCGACGAGCCGCCTGCCCTGCTGCGCCCGATGACAGGGGGCGGCGAAGTCGTTGAGGACTATCGTCACGTCTCCTTGTCGTTGCGTGACCATCCGGTCTCGTTCCTGCGGGCGGATCTGACGCGGCGTCGGATCGTCACCTGTCTGGAGGCGATGGAGGCGCGTGACGGGCGCTGGCTCGAGGCCGCCGGAATTGTGTTGGTGCGTCAGCGGCCGGGCAGCGCCAAGGGGGTCATGTTCATCACCATCGAGGACGAGACCGGCATCGCCAATCTTGTCGTATGGACGAAGGTGTTCGAGGCCCATCGACGGACGATCCTGTCGGCCGGGATGGTCGCGGTTCGTGGGAGGATCCAGCGCGAGGGCGAGGTCGTGCATCTAGTCGCGCAGCGGATGACCGATCTGTCGGCGGAGCTGGCGAGCGTCGGGGAGAGGGATACGGCTTTTCCCTTGCCGCACGGACGCGGCGACGAGTTCCATCATGGTTCTCCGACGCCCGATCCACGCGGCCTCCTGCCAAAAGGTCTCAGGACACGGGACATCTACATTCCCGACCTCCACATCGACACCATCAAGGTCAGGACGCGGGATTTTCGCTGACCTCGGTCGGGTAAATGTGATCGATCGAGGGCGGTCGAAAAGCCGCCTCTCGGTCTCGGCACCCCGCCTTATTGGCAAGCGTCGGCCCGGCTCCAGAAAGCGCACAACTTCGGGGGCAAGCAATTTCCGTTCCGGGAGACCGTCGCCTCGACGTTTTGGGAAATCGTTGCCCCGTCGCCGTAGGAAAACGGCGGAGCGCAGAAACAATAGAATGGCGATACGGGGGAACGGCGGAAATACAATTACGTATTAATTGAGAGAACACATCGATCAATGCAAACGCTACAACGCATAGGCGGGGATGCACTTAATATTTAGCGGACGATCTCGATTATTTTAACGATCCGTTAAGAATTATCATTGGATCTTACAGCCAACATCCACAAGGATCGAGCCTTGGCACGACAATGAGATTGAGAAGCATGCCCTCAATGACTAGGTCGCTCCATCACACGATCGTGGTGCAGCGAACGGATGACGGCATCGCGATCCCGGTTCTTTACATTTCGGAACCAACGAGCGACGGCGTTGAGCAACTCCGTGTAGTGCCCGGCCTCATCGAGTATTTAACGGCGCACCGCGCACGCTCGATGACATGGATGAAGCTCCGGGCACGCAGTCTTGGCCTGATCCACGACTACCTCCGGCAGCGGAGGCAGGACTTCGAGCGAGCCGCGAACGCCACGCCCATCGCAATCCATCGCTACGCCCTAGTCGAGTTTACGAACTACATTCGCCTCGGGACGGTTCAAAATGGTGAGGATCCGACCGGGCTGCACTGGCAACCATGCGCGTCACCCGATCAAGTCACACTGCTCGTCCAAGCGCTGGACGACTACATTAAGTGGCAACATCAAAATGGGTTCGGAACCAAGCTCCCCGCTGGTTATGAAACCTGGGATGGAACGGGTGAAAGCCCATTCTCGGCCGCAGAAACGGTGCGTAGGCTTTATGCCGCGAAATATGCATGGGAGTTCAGCCTACTCGCGCATGTCAAGCGGACCAAGGGCTCGGCACCGAGCGTTCCCTTTATAGGGCAAATCGAAAGATTGGCTCGGCCCGCGCCCGTCAAGTCCGCAAAACGCTTTCCGGACCGCTACGTAATACCATTCTTGTCCGAGCCGTTCTTCAAAGATTCTGGCGCAGTAGACGCTCTTCAAAGGCAGGACGTTGTCGGACGGCTTATGAGCATTCTCCTAGCTGGCACTGGAAAGCGTCAATGTGAGCCGCTTCATTTCTGGGTCAATGACATCCAGATCGTCGATGGCAAGCCACGCGTATTCCTTCATCATCCGGCCTTCTCACGCGTAGAGACCCCGGACGGCGGGAGCGTCACGCGCGAGACATACCTGAAAGAGCGCTGTGGCCTGAAGCCAAGATATCTTGAAAGCACAAAATATAAAGCGGGGTGGAAGAACATTAAATTGTCGGAAGGCACATGCGATCGTCTGCACTGGCTACCAATAGAAGACATATCCCAGATGTTCACGGATCTATACTGGGAGTATACGTCGAATATCCGCCCGGCCCTCATGAGACAGCGAACCGGCCGGGGAGAGGATGATCACCCCTTTTTCTTCGTCTCCGCTGGGGGCGCTCGGCACAACGACGACTACGAAGCAGCCGGCGATCCCTACACGACCTCTGCGTTCAGAAATTCCTGGGAGCGAGCGTTCAATCGCTTCTCAAAGCGCAGGCCGGAAGCAGGCCTGGTGTTATCAAAGAAAGCGGGGACGACACCTCACGGGTTGCGCCACTTGTACGGTGCAACACTTGCGAAAATGGGCTTGCCCGGGCCCTTCATCCAAGCCGCCATGCATCACACAAGTCCGCACAGCCACAAGATTTACACAGAGGCCACCGATGTAGAAATCAACGATTGGCTCAAAAATGGGCAGGCAAATTGGCCCCGCAGCGAATGGGAGAATCGCTAATGTCCTCGAGTGATGGCCGCTGCGTTGATCGAATTAACTCGACGGAGCATAATATTTACCACCTAAGCGAGGTGGCTAAACTGGCCATCGCTGGACTCATCGATGAGATTACGAACCTTGATAGCACGACGCGAATAATGCTCGCAAAGCCCGGAGCCGAAGCTCGCCACGGGGCTGCATTAAGACGCCAGAACCAAATCCTCGTCACGCTTATTAGGGAGCGTGAGGAGGGAAATCTGATATTGAGCCCCCGCCTATTCTCTAACGAGGGACACAGATTTTCCCGTCGTAACTGCGAGTTTATCATTAAATCCACCGCCTTGGGACGAAGCTTGGACGCATTACTAGAGAACAACGGTTTCTACAATTTTATTGATGAGCAGAAGTCATCCGATACCCGGACTAAATACATTACGATCTGTAAGATGCTTGTTACAAGCATTGTTATGTGCTCGTCTGGAATCAATGACGCCGCTGATATATCGTGCGATGAGTTTATCCAATGGTTGAGCTTCTTTCGAAATATTAACCTGAGCCGCTGGCGTTCTGATCTTTGGCCAAAAGGGTCGGGATTCGGATTTCGATGCCTAAAAGAACTAGCACTCGCATGGTCTAGGATACCTGGCCACTCTAAGGCAGCAAGCCTGTCAACTCAGGCAAGATCAGACTCGCAAAACTATCGAAACATGAAATATTTGCGGGAAAACGCCCCATCTCATCTTGTAGCTTGGATTACCCTATACGACCGATGGATGCACGGGATCCCATCCTTGGCCGCATCATACGACCAGACATTCAAGTACATCTGCCGCTGGTTGGATTCAATCCATAAGTTTCGCGACGTCTCTGACCCCGTAGAATTCCTTTCGATCCCAAATGACAGGGCGTCGTTCCTTGAGTTCCTGAAGACACTTCCACCGTCCAATAGGAACAAGACGCCAGGGGACAACATACCGGGGGCGTGGATAGGCCATATCTCGCGGGCGATATTATTTTCGGATTTTATCGAATTGAATGCCGCCCCCACCGTAAGGTTATGGCCCCTTGTTGAGCAACGTGACCTCGCTGCCGCGCAAGGGCAGTCGTCGTCGCTTGGGTCAGGGCTGGAAGTTTCCGCACGGCCACTGCCGTCATACTTGTACGATCTTGTCAAATCTATACTGCTGGAGGGAGAGAATGGATGGCCTGGATCTTTGACCGCGTGCCAAAGTGTTGTCATTGGCCCGTCCAATAAGGCCGAATCGATCTATTGTCCGGTACTTCCGACTTTATACCTGATGTTATTTGATTTGCCGCTGCGAGTTGGGCAGGCAAAGAGAATGGATAGCGGCGAGGGCGATACAAATTGTTTCGATCCTATTTCGCTACAGTGGACTCCCAATACAGGTATTAATGCAGGCTATTGGGGGATCCAAGGGCGATCAGACGGTGGATTCGCTAGATCAACTGGAACTGAAAGACCCATTACTGGGTTCTTTGTTAATACTAATAAGACAGGCAGGCCCTATACGATTCCGTGGGAGAATCTTGATCAGCATCGGAGTTTGTATTCTTTACGCAAATGGCAGGAGGAATATAATTCTATATCTATACCACTCACGCCAAAGCAGTACATTGATCGGATAACGGACACGGACGACGACAATAAGCTTTCAAGGCTTCCACATATATTTCCGCTTTTCAGACTCCCCGGAGCAAATAAGGAAGGAGTCAGAGGGGCAATCCCGTCGGCGACCAAAACCACTGACTTTTGGCAATTGTTGATGGGGGAGACGGAGCTCCGATGGAATGCGTTGCATCCGGAGCATCAGATCAAAATTGTCGATTGGAACGTCACAAGTGGCCGCCCCCAGTCGGCCCGATACACTCCTCATGGCCTACGAACAGCCGGAATTACTAGGCTCCTTGAACAAGGCGTGCCATTCGAAGTCGTGAGCAAGCTCATCGCTGGTCACATGAGCTGGATCATGACTGCACGGTATTTCAATCCTGATCCGTTCAAGATCCATCAAATGATCGAAGAGGCATCTCGATCTGCAAATGCAGAGCGCGTTCAGCGACGCTTTCACGAGTTACGCACATTGGGCCGTGACGAATTAGCAAAGCGTACGACTTCGCTAGCTCCTGACGCCATAGAAGCCGCAGTTGCGATGGATGCAACCGACCGCGCACTGTGGAACAATATTGGATATGGATTTTGTCCCTGGGACGGATCGCGCTGCCATGATGGTGGCGATTGTCTGCGAAAAAATACAGTCCGCGGTAAGCGGAAAAATGTGTACGCTCCTGTTCCAGGAGGTAATTATAACTGCATCATGTGCAGACACTTCGTAACTGGGCCCGATTGGATCGATGAACTTGAATTATACGGAACGCTACTTACTCGTAGAATGACAAATAAATCGGATGAGATAAAGAACAACGACACAATACTTGAGAAACACAACATTTCACTTAGAATAGAACGAGATGATCTGGTCAGGACCGAAATCGAACGTGAGATAAAAGCATGCTCGAATCGTCAGTTTAAGCTCAATTCTGAGGCCGAACTGCTCGGAAACGCAGTAATGAATGCCCACAAACTTCTTGAGGGTTCCAAGATCCTTAAGGATCTTCGCGTAAACGAGGCTGATCCAGGGAATGCGCTGATCGTGAGAGACAGGGATTCAATCGTTGAGTTCGTGGCGATAAGTGGATTCGAACAGGCAGCCCTTGTCTTTGGAACAGCGGAAATCCATCACTGGATGCAAGACGACGAAGCGACAGCTACATTCGAGCGGAGCATAGATTGGATACTTCATAATAGTGGATTGGCACCAATCGCCTTTTCGACTGGGAATATAAAATTCCGTAAGGCCGCTTACCGGGCCGTCGGCGGATATATTCTTTCAAATTGTAGCCGAGGCGAGATTGTGGCGCTTGAGGACCGAAAGCTACGTCTTCAGGATCTTCCCGAATATGGGCGGGTAGAGGAGATGATTAGGAAGGCTCTCAGCGGCGCTGCTCTTGCCATCGGCGACCACCCCGGACCGATACCTAACGGCATTCTGACCGCCGCGGAAGCAGAATCATGAAAGTGCGTGGGCGAGAAAAGGACATCGTAGCGCGTGCAGAAGCGGCTTCGGAGCAGTTGCTTGAACTTGAGCCTCCCGGAAAGTCGCAGCGCAAAGCGAATGCAGAACGAATTGTCGCGCTCTGCCGCGAGTTCGTTCAGCAGCGGCCGTCCCGCCAGCCAACTTCCGCCGCTCTAGCGGAGCTTGGGCGTATCCGCTACGGACGCTTCCCGGCGGAGCAGACGATGCTAAATTATTACCGCCAGTTCCTTGCCATTTGGAGGAAGGCCCATCTCGAGCTGGTGAGTGCGCAGGCTCCCAGGCCGCGTTCCGACGGTTCGATTCTCGACCCCGATTCGCTACGACGCCTTGATGCGGGCACCAAGGCTCAAATCGACCAATTGCAGATAATTCTCAGGGAACAGAAGCGGGAGAATGATCGACTTCGAACCATCATAGGGAAAACCGTGCCTGCCCCAGTCCCGGGCAAGGCGGTGATCGAAACGCCCCCCGCGCAAGCCAAGCTCATTCATCGCTGGCTGCTTGATCTCGAGAAACCAAATCACCTCCTGAGCGTCGACGAAGCAGGTGTTCGCGTTACGCGTCTCGGAAGTCCAGGCCGTATAATTATGGACGTGAATGTCCTTGATGCCGTCGTCGAGCTCTCCGGACACGAGCGACTTGGCAGAGATCGCAACGTGCGATGAAAAGGAATGGCGTCCGCGGAGGGATTCGAACCCCCGACCTAAGGTTTCGTACCACTTCGGCTTTCGCCGCCGCCTTGGCGTTCGTGGTCTGGACTGTCCCTTCGCCGTAGGCCAAGACCCTTAGGCGCTGCCCATCCAGTCTCTACACCTTCCCCTTGCGGGGCTTGGCTCGGGATTGGCATGCAGCGAATGCTGCGAAGCGTTCCCCGACTTTGAGCAGATCGATTGCGCCGTTTCCGCGCGCAACCCCCAATTTAATAGGAAACCTTTGCTCTATCCTGCTGAGCTACGCGGACTTTTCGCCTTCCGAAGCCCGACATAGAGGCCCAGTCGGCAATTGGCAATGCCAATGTGCGCTCCGAGCTGCGATCGGCTGATACCGGTAAGGCTACCGTCATTGGGAAAGCACGAAAGTCCCGACTACGTCGGGATAAACGCAGCCTCTGGTAGGCTGGTAGGGGCCAAAAACTGCTCTATCCTGCTGAGCTACCGGGACGCACGCAAAACCGTGTAGCATAAAGCGCATGCGGGTGAAGCCTCTTGTTGCGGGTCTTGCCAGCCTGGTCGCCGTCTGCAGCGGCGCGCGGGCGGACGGATCGTGCCCGGGGCTCGCGCTCGAAACGCCCACCGTTCAGCTCGCCGGCATCGACGACCATGGCGACCCCGTCCTTGCCGATGGCAGGCGCCTTCGCCTCTTCGGCCTCGCGCCGCGCCAGACCGAGAGCGAGATCGACCGCTTCGCCACCGAGCTGCTGCAATGGCGCGACCAGGATCTCAGGCTCGTCGCGCTGGCGGGGCCCGACCGCTGGGGCCGGCTGCCGGCCAGGCTCCTCGTCGAGCTCGGCCCCGAGGACGAGCCGCTCGACCTTGCCGCCGTGCTGCTCAACGCCAAGGCGGCCTGGCGCCTGCCCGACGCCGCCAACGCCCCCTGCGACGCGGCGCTGAAGGCGGCGGAGGCTGCGCTCGCCAGACCGTCACGCCAGGAGAAATCGGCCCGACAGGAGAAATCGGCCGGGGTCGTCGATGGCCATGATGTCGCCGCTTTGAAACTGCAGGCGGGCCGGATCGTGGTGCTGGAGGGGCGGGTCGCGTCGGTTGGCGAGCGGCCGCAGCGCTCCTATCTCAACTTTGCGCGCCGGCGCGGAGCCGGCGCCTCGATTGTCGTATCGCGGAGGCTCTGGCGCGAGATGCAGGATGCCGGCTGGACCGCAGCCGCCTTGACCGGTAAACGCGTCCGGGCGCGCGGCGTGCTGGGCGGACCCGATGGGCTCGCGCTCGAACTCCCCTCGCGCACGGCACTGGAGCTGATCGACTAGGGCATGGCGGCAATCTGGCGACAGGGTTTTCCGATCCCGGCGAAGCGGCTGGCCGCGGCGCTGCTGCCGGCCGTGCTGCTCGCCGGCTGCCTCGGCGAGCAGAGCGCGCTGCTGCCGCCGCAGCGCCCGTCCGACGGCGAGCTTGCCCCACGCATCGGCAGCGCGATCCAGCGCGCCTCCGACAGCGAGCACCAGCGGCTGCTCTCGGCCTTCGGCGGCGAGTACCGCGCGCCCCAGGTCCGCGCAGTGCTCGACGACATCGTCGCGCGCCTGGCCAAGGCCGGCGAGGGCCAGATCGGCACCTACGAGATCACCATCCTGAACTCGCCGATCGTCAACGCCTTCGCCCTGCCGACCGGTCGGCTCTACGTCACGCGCGGACTGTTGGCGCTCGCCAACGACACCTCCGAGATCGCCTCGGTGATGGCGCATGAGATCGCCCATGTCACCGCCCACCACGCCGTCGAGCGGGCCGAGGCCGAGGCTGAATCGGCCGTGGTCAGCCAGGTCGTCTCGCAGGTGCTGAACGATCCGGTCGCCGGCGCCGCCGTGCAGGCCGGCTCCAAGCTCTCGCTCGCCCGCTTCTCGCGCCAGCAGGAGCTGGCGGCCGACCAGATCAGCGTGCGCAACATCTCCCGCGCCGGCTACGACCCTTATGGCGCCGGCCGCTTCCTGGCGGCGCTCGGCCGCAACACCAGCTTCCGCAACGCCGCCCAGGGCCAGAGCGGCAACGACAAGAAGCTCGACATCCTCTCCAGCCACCCCTCGACGCCCGAACGCGTCGCGGCGGTGACCTCGGCCGCCCGCCAGATCGGCGCGCCCGGCATCGGCGAGCGCGAGGCCTCGCGCTGGCTCTCGGCCATCGACGGCATCGCCTATGGCGACGACCCGAGCGACGGCGTCGTGCGCGGCAAGCGCTACCTCAACAGCGCCCTGCGCATCTCGTTTGCCGCGCCCGATGGCTTCGACCTCGAATCGGCGCGCGACATGGTGATCGGCGTCAGCAGCAACAACGCCCAGGCCCTGCGCTTCGATTCCGTCACGCTCAAGCCCGGCCAGACGCTCGAATCCTATGTCGCCTCCGGCTGGATCGACGGCGTCACCACCGGCCCGGTCGAGACGCTCGAGGTCGGCGGCCAGCCGGCGGTGCTCGCCAGCGGCAAGGGCACCGACTGGACCTTCCGCCTCGCCGCGATCCAGGCCGGCTCGCGGGTCTACCGCTTCATCCTCGCGGCGCGCGGCGCGGCCGATCCCGAGCGGCCGATGCGCGCCGTGCTCGACAGCTTCCGCACCCTGACCGCGGCTGAGGCGCAGGCGACGCGGCCGCTGCAGCTGCGCCTCGTCGCCGCCGACGGCGACAACCTCGCCTCGCTCGCCGGGCGCATGGCCGTGCAGGACCGCCCGGTGGAGCTCTTCCTGCTGCTCAACGGCCTCGAGCGGGGCAGCAAGCTGACGCCGGGCCAGCGCTACAAGATCGTCACGGAGTAGCGGGCCTCAGAGGCCGCTTGAGAATTCGCTGGCGTCAGCCGGCCGCGCCAATAGAATTATCAAACGAGCTCTCACGGCTTCCTGACTCCCCTTTGGCTGATGGCTGCGCTTTACTGCCGGCGCCGGCGCTCGCCGGCCCTCGCAGGGAGATTGCCATGGCCCTCGATCGCCGCATCGTCGAACTCTACGACGAATACACCCATAGGCCGCTCGACCGCCGCGTCTTCATGAACCGCCTGCTCGCGATCGCCGGCACGGCCACGGCGGCGGAAGCCGCGCTCGCCCTGCTCGAACCGAACTACGCCCACGCCCAGCAAGTCGCGGCGGACGATGCCAGGCTGAGCGCGAGCCGTCTCGACGAGATCGTCGGCGGAGTCAGGCTGAAGGGCTATCTGGTGGTGCCCAAGACTGCGGCCAGGCGCGGCGGCGTGCTGGTGATCCATGAGAATCGCGGGCTCAACCCGCATATCGAAGATCTGACGCGCCGGATGGCGCTCGCCGGCTTCACCGCGCTCGGGCTCGACTTCCTGACGCCGCTCGGCGGCACCCCGGCCGATCCCGACGCCGCCCGCGCGCTCTTCCCGCAACTCCCGGCGGAGCAGGTCGTGGCGCAGGGTCGCGCCGCGCTGGCCTTCCTCGCGGCCCGGCCCGACGCGACCGGCAAGACCGGCGCGATCGGCTTCTGCTGGGGCGGCGGCGCGGTCAACGACCTCGCGGTCTCAGCGCCCGAGCTGGCGGCCGGCGTCGTCTTCTACGGCCGCTCGCCCGATCTTGCCCTGGTGCCGCAGATCAAGGCGCGGCTGCTGATCCAGCACGCCGCGCGCGACACGCGCCTCGTTCAGCAGGTGCCGGATTACGAGAAGGCGCTGAAGGCCGCCGGCATCCGCCACGAGATCATCATCTACCCGGATGTCGACCACGCCTTCCTGAACGACACCAGCGCCGAGCGCTACAACGCCGCCGCGGCCAAGCAGGCCTGGGAACGCTCGCTCGCCTGCCTCGCCGCGGAGACAGGCGCGGTCTGAGCGGTCAACAAAAAACCCGGCGGTCGCCCGCCGGGTTCTCGACTTCGCAATGTGGAGGAGGCCTCAGGCCGCCTCTTCCTGCATATCGTCGTTGTCGCTTTCGAGATCGGCATCCGCCTCGGCCTCGGCTTCCGAGCCCTTGGCGGCGCGGCGCGGCGACTTGGCGAGCTGGCCTTCGATCTTCTTCAGGGCTTCCGTCTCGGTGACGTCGTCGACGACCGCGATCTCGCGGGTCATGCGGTCGACAGCCGCCTCGTAGAGCTGGCGCTCGGAATAGGACTGCTCCGGCTGCGCCTCGGACCGATAGAGATCGCGGACCACCTCGGCGATGGCGACGAGATCGCCCGAGTTGATCTTCGCCTCGTATTCCTGGGCGCGGCGCGACCACATCGTGCGCTTGATCCGGGCGCGGCCGGTCAGCGTGGTCAGGGCCTTGGTGACCTGCTCGGCATCGGCGAGCTTGCGCAGGCCGACGCTGGCGGCCTTGGCGGTCGGCACGCGCAGGGTCATCTTGTCCTTGGCGAAGCTGACGACGAAGAGCTCGAGTTTGAAGCCAGCGACTTCCTGCTCTTCGATGGCCGTGATCTGGCCAACGCCATGGGACGGGTAGACGACGAACTCGCCCGTCTTGAACCCAAGGCGCACAACAGCTTTCTTCACAGTGGACATGCCGTTACGACTCCTGATTGGCCCGCTTGGCGCGAGCCCGCAATTGTCAGCCCCCGGCCGGATGACCGAAGACACTCTGCCTGATGCGATACGGACCTGACCCTTCGGTCTCGATCCCGGCGCCTCACGCTCCCTCAGCCGACAGCTTCTTGCTAACCACCCGACACAGAAAACACCTCGCACCGGCGTTCGGCCGGTCGCTCATGATCCGTATCGAAGGGGGCGCCCCGTTATGAAAAACCTCGCAGGGGCAAGCGGAATGAAATTCGACTGTGTTGTTCTTCTAACACAAAAAACACGCCGAATCAAAGGTAAACGCGGCATTACACCAGGGCTGCTTGCCGCAGGGCCGGTTTGGTTAACGCGCTAACCGCATGCCGATGCGGCAGATTTGCCGGGTCGGAGGCTGCATTTCGACCTCTCTGACGCCGGGTAACATCAGGCCGTCGCGGCGACGGAAGGCTCAGTCGCCCTCGCCCGGTTCCGGCGACAGCATGTCGAGCTTGCCGGCGACGCCGTCGAACGCCTTCGCGTCGGCCGGAGCCTCTTTCTTCTGGGTGATGTTGGGCCAGCTCGACGCGAACTTGGCATTGAGCTGCAACCAGCTCTCGAGGCCCGGCTCGGTGTCGGGCTTGATCGCCTCGGCCGGGCATTCCGGCTCGCAGACGCCGCAATCGATGCACTCGTCGGGATGGATGACGAGCATGTTCTCGCCTTCGTAGAAGCAGTCGACCGGACAGACCTCGACACAGTCCATGTACTTGCACTTGATGCAGTTTTCGGTGACCACATAGGTCATGTCGCCAGTCCTTCCAGGTCGGCTCCATCGGTCATGAGGACCGCGAAGCCGGGTGTTTCAAGGCCGATACCAGGGCCGCCACAGGAAGAAAAATCTCTTCCCTTATTTAGAATAAGAAAATCCTTTTACGCGCCGAAACCCTGCTTGCCACAGCGCTTCCAGCGAGTTCCGCGCTCTATCCGGTCGGCTCGTCATCCGCAAGCGGCGCATCGCCGCGCGCGCCCTCGTCGAGGCGCTCGTAGAGCAGCCGCGCCTCCTCATAGGGGCCGCGCCGCTCGCCCAGCGCCACGAGCCGCACCACCACCGTCGCATGCGGCAGGGCGAGCGTCAGCACGTCGCCGAGCTTCAGGCCATGGGCGGCATTCTCGACCCGCCGCCCGGCGACACGGACATGGCCGTCATCGACCAGACGCACAGCAGCGGAGCGCGTCTTCGCGAAGCGCGCGAACCAGAGCCATTTGTCGAGGCGCTGACGATCGTCCCGCAAAAGCCGCCTCTCAGATCAACGCTTGCCTTCGAGCTGCGCTTTCAACGCCGCGAGCTTGGCGAAAGGTGAATCCGGATCGGGCTCGCGCTCGGCCGGGCGCGGCTTGGCCGGCTGCTGGAAGCGCTCGCCGCGCTCCTCGCGGCGCGGTCCCCGCTGGCCGTCGCGGTCGCGCTTGAAGTCCGGGCGCGGCCCGCGGTTCTGCTGGTCGGGGCGGCCATTGCGCTGCGGCCGGTCTTGCTGCGGCCGATCCTGCCGCGGCTGGTCCTGCCGAGGTGGCCGCTCCTGCTGCGCTGGCCGCTCCTGGGCGGCAACGGCGGGCTGCACCTCTCCTGGCACGGCTGCGGGCCGATCGCGCCGGCGCTCGTCGGGACGCGGGCCACGGTTCGGACGGTCGCCGCGCTCACCGCGGTTGAAGCCCGGCTGACGCTCGCCAGGCGGGCCGTCGCGCCGGCCACGATTGGCCTGGTCGGGCCTGCGCCCGCCGCCCTGGTGGCGATGCGGCCGCCAGATCTCGATCTGCTCCGGCTCGGCCGGGGCAGCAGCCTCCTCCGCAGCGGTGACAGCCTCGGCCTCGGCCACCGGCTGGGCCTCGTCGGCGACGGCCTCCGCCGTAGCGGCAGGAGCCTCGTCCGCGACGGGTGGCAGCGCCTCCACAGCCACCTCGGCAGCGGCTTCGCCCTCGGCCGGCGGCAAGGCCGACATCATGTCGGCCGGCACCGGCTGCGGAATCTGAACCAGTTCGGCTTCGGTCAGGATCGGCACGTCGGCCGTCTCCGGCGCAGCCGCATCGGCAAGCACTGGCGCGGCATCCTCCGCGGTAGCCGGCACCTCGGCCTCGGCAGCGACGCTCTCGCCGGCGGCTTCAGCGGCTTCCGCAGCAGCGGCGGCTTCAGGCGCTTGCGCCTCGTCGGCAGCAGCCTCGGCACTCGCCGGAGCCTCGCCATCGGAAGCCGGCGCAGCAGCCTCGACAACCTTCACCGGCTCGGTCGCGGCCGGAGGCGGTGCCAGCGCCACGGTGATCGCCGGGCCCGCACGCTTGACCGAGACATAGCCGAGCGAACGCAGGATCGAGGCGAAATCCTCGCCGGCGCAGCCGACGAGCGAGGTCATCGCGCCGGTGACGACGAAGCCGTCCTGATCGGCCGTGCCGGCCGGCGGCTGGCCCTGGGTGACGCCGGGACGATAGGCGATGGCCGGGCGGATCAGGTCCGCGAGCCGCTCCAGGATGTCGACGCGCACGGCGCGCTCACCGCAGACGCGGTAGCCGGCGGCGCGGTAGAGCCCCTTGGGAACCGCCTTGTCGACGCCGAAGGAGGTGCGGCCGGAGGCGGCGAGATGGGCGATGTCGTCGAGCCCGGCCTGATCGGGCCCGCCATGCTTCAGCGTCCAGAGCTGGGCCGCGAGCGCGCGCGGCGCCGGCTTCAGCAGGGCGGGAACGTAGAGGTGGAAGGCGCCGAAGCGGACGCCGAGCTGGCGCAAGGCGGCACGCCCCTCCTGGTCGAGCGCCTTCATCTCCTCGCCGACCTTGGCGCGTTCGAGCACGCCGAGCGCCTCGGCCGCCTGATAGGCGATGCCCCGCGCGATGCCGGTCAGGCTCTCGGCATTCTCGAGCAGTTGCAGCGGCCCGAGCAGGCGGGTGATGTGATTCTTCAGCCAGAGCGTCAGGCGGGCCTCGACCTGCTCGCGCGCCGGCCCGGTCAGGTGCTCCTCGACCAGCAGGCGCAGGCGCGGCTCCAGCGCCTTCTCGCCCGCGGTCAGGCGCGCCACCGGCTCGCCGATCCAGCGGATCAACCCGTCATGCGACAGCACGAAGGCGTCGTCGCCGGCGAGCACGACGCGCGCGGCGCGCGCCTCGATCTCGCTGGCGAGCGCCTTCAGCGCAGCCATGTTCAAGGCCTTCGCCTCGGGCCCGCCGGCTTTCGGGTCCGCCGTGAAGCGAAACCCCTGCAGCATCCCGACATGCTGTCCCTCGACGAGCACATCGCCCGTCGTGGTGACCTCAGCCTCCAACATCGCATTCTCCCGCAAACGACGCATCAACACGCTCGTGCGCCGATCAACGAAACGGCTGGCGAGCCTCTCGTGCAAAGCGTCCGACAGCTTGTCCTCTACAAGACGCGCCACCCCCTGCCAATGCTCTGGATCAGGTAACCAGTCGGGACGGTTCGCCACGAAGGTCCAGGTCCGCACCTGCGCGATGCGCGCCGAGAGCGTATCGATCTCGCCATCGGTGCGATCCAGCGCGTTGAGCTGGGTGCTGTACCAGTCCGGATCGAGCCGGCCGCGGCGCATCAGGCTCAGGTAAAGCGTCGTCGCGAGCTCGGCATGCTGCATCGGCGCGATCTTGCGATAATCCGGCAGGCCGCAGACCTCCCAGAGCCGCTCGACCGCCGGGCGGCCATGCGCCAGCGCCTTGATCTCCGGGTCGCGCGCCAGAATCTCCAGCGTCGTCATGTCCTCGGCGATCAGCGCCCGCGTCAGCCCGGCCTCGGAGGGCAGCAGGTTCAGCGTATCGAGCAGCCCCTCGACCGAGCGCTGGTCGAGATCGGAATTGCGCCATTGCAGCTGGCGGATCGGCTCGAAGCGATGGTCCTCGATGCGCTCGACCAGCTCCTGATCGAACGGCTCACAGCGCCCGGTCGTGCCGAAGGTGCCGTCGCGGACATGCCGGCCGGCGCGCCCGGCGATCTGGCCGAACTCGGCCGGGTGCAGCTTGCGGAAATGGTGGCCGTCATACTTGCTGTCGGCGGCGAAGGCGATGTGGTCGACGTCGAGGTTGAGCCCCATGCCGATCGCGTCGGTGGCGACGAGGTAGTCGACGTCGCCGGACTGGTAGATCTCGACCTGCGCATTTCGCGTGCGCGGGCTGAGCGCGCCAAGCACCACCGCCGCCCCGCCCTTCTGCCGGCGGATCAGCTCGGCGATGGCGTAGACCTCCTCGACCGAGAAGGCGACGATGGCGGTGCGCCGCGGCAGCCGCGTGATCTTGCGGTCGCCGGCGAAGGTGAGCTGCGACAGGCGCGGGCGCGTCACCACGTTGACGCCGGGAATGAGCTGCTCGATCACCGGCTTCATCGTGCCGGCGCCGATCAGCATGGTCTCGGCCCGGCCGCGCCGGTTGAGCAGGCGGTCGGTGAAGACATGGCCGCGGTCGAGATCGGAGGCGAGCTGGATCTCGTCAATCGCGACGAAGTCGACCTCCAGGTCGCGCGGCATCGCCTCAACCGTGCAGACCCAGAAGCGCGGCCGCTCCGGCTTGATCTTCTCCTCGCCGGTGACGAGCGCGACCGCGTCGGCCCCGACCTTCTCGACGACGCGGCCATAGACCTCGCGCGCCAGCAGGCGCAGCGGCAGGCCGATCATGCCCGTCGGATGCGCGATCATGCGCTCGATCGCCAGATGCGTCTTGCCGGTATTGGTGGGGCCTAGGACCGCCACGACGCCGCGCGAACGCACCGAGGGCGGGAGGGAACGGGATGAAATCAAGTCGCGACCGATCGTGACATTCCTGCCGCTGCCGGACACCTGACGGCATCCGCCATGACGCAAGGAGAGTTTTGAACTAAGCGGCGGAACGAGTCCTGAACGAAGCAAGCCCGAATCGCTGACTCCGGCAGAATCGGGATTCGTTCACGGCGAGATGTCGCGGCATCGGCCGCGAACACCACCATATCTGGAATCGGGACACCGGCATGATTCCGCCTTTGTTCGCGAAGGCGCTGGCAGCGCAGGGCTGCCGCTCCGCGTCCTATCTAAGCATGTCCTGCGACGAAACGAGAGGGGGCAGCGTCATCCCGTGCGCGCCGCGGCGCGCAGTGCCGCTGCGCAGACACGGGACCGTCCTCAGGAAAGGTCGCCTTATCCGGAACGGCTCAGGGTAGAGCGCCTTCTCGTCATGCGATCCCGCATCTGCGCCCGGCACTTCGCGCCGCAGCGCGTGCGGGATGACGCCCAGTGCGGCCCCTACCGCTTGGCGCTCGCCGTCGTGCCGGGATCGACCTTGAAGCTCGACGCCTCGATCACCGCCGTGCCGATCATCGTCTTCACCGAGATGCGCACCGGCACCATCATGTTGGTGCCCGCGACCGGCGCGAGCCAGGCGCTGATGTCCTTGTTCTCGCGCATGAACTTGGTGCTTGGGCGCAGTTCCCGATGCCCGGCGATCGGCACGTAGCGCGCCTGGCAGACCGCGACCGGGCCGCTATAGCCTTCGAGCTGGACCTGCTTCGAGCCGGCATAGCTCAGCTTGATGTCGTAGCGCGCCGCGCCGTCGAAGATCGGCAGCGTCCGGTTGCAGGCCGCAGCCCCGGTGCCGCCCTTGCCGTCGCCCGGCATCAGGAAGGCGCTGATCGGATCGACGATGTTGCGCTTGTGGCTGTCGTTGAGCGGCACGCGGTCGGGCTTGGCGTCGATCGGCGGCTCGACATCGACGGCCTGCACGGCATTGCCGTCAAGCGCCATGCGCACGGTGCGGCTCTCGCTGGAGCTTGCCGAGGTCACCGCGAAGGTCGAGGGCGAGAGCCGGCTGCCGTTGAGGTTGCCGGTGGCGGCGCCCGAGCCGCGCCCGCCGGTGAAGCCGCCGACGAGGCCGGTCAGCTTGGCGACCATGTCGATCTTGTAGCTGCCCGAATCGATGCCGCCCACGAGGTTGGCGGTGCCGAGCGTCATGCCGAGCAGCGAGATCTCGTATTTCGCGTCGAGCGAGGCGGCGGAGGCAGGGGCGGCGAAACCTGCGGCGAGAACGAGCGCGGCGAGGCCAAGTCCGGCCAGGGACGGCACGATGGCGGGCTTCATCCGGCTCCTCCAGGCTGCGGGTTCAAAACGCGATAGCGAGAACTAAGCACCGATCTTCGGGCGCATCATGCTCAAGATTTCGTTAACAGACGGCTTCCGGGGCGAAATCGGGCGGCGATCTCCATCCCTGCGCCACGGCCACGGCATGCACTGCGAATCGGTCTGAATCGTGGCCTCATTTGCTGCCATTGGCGAGAGGCCATCGTATCGAGGCGGCCCGTGACGCCGCAGCGACAGGTTCGTCACGCACCGGTGACGCTTGTCCTTGACGCGGCAGTCCCCCTTGGCTATAGACCCGCGACTTCAATTTGACTTCCGGTGCTCGTGTCCGGCACGTCGCGTGTCGGCATTTTTGTTTGAGCGAACCGGATAAAGGGAATGATATCATGGCTCGCCGTTGCGAACTGACCGGGAAGGCCACCCTCACCGGCCACCTCGTCAGCCACTCGAACCGTAAGACGAAGACCGTCTTCCGGCCGAACCTCGTCAATGTCACGCTGCAGTCCGACGCGCTCGGCCGCTCGGTCCGCCTGCGCGTCTCGGCCAATGCGCTGCGCACGGTCGACCATCGCGGCGGCCTCGACGCCTTCCTGGTCAAGGCTCCGGCCGGCGACCTCTCGGTCGGCGCCCTCGCCCTGAAGCGCGACATCGAGAAGAAGCTCGCCGCCAACTGAGCGCGGGTTTCCAGATCGATTGAACGAAGCGGCCGCGAGGCCGCTTTTTTCGTTTGGACCAACCCCTCTCCCGTCATGGTCGCCCTTGTGGCGACCATCCACGTCTTTGCCTGCGGTGAACGTTCAAGACGTGGGTACTCGGCACAAGGCCGAGCATGACGTCGAGGGTCAGACCTCAGACCTCAGGCCAGCTCAAATTCCAGCAGCAGCGTCCGCTGCAAAAACGAGAAATTATCGTCCGAGACCAGGGTCAGGATCGTCCTGCCCTGGGCTTGATGGACGCTGAGCCCCTCCATGTTGTCGATCTCCTGGCCGAGATCGGCCTCGATCAGATAGGGGCCGTCGAGCAGCGCGCCTGGCTTCACGCTCGCGCCCGGCACCCGCCTGATCCGCATGCCGACGCCGCTGAGCGGCTTGTACCAGCGCTCCAGCAGCAGGAGGTCGCCGCCGGGCAGGAAGGCGAGGTCGGTGATGTCGAACCCGTCATGGCGGCGGACCTGGAACAGGCCCGGCTGGCGCCCACCGATGATGAAGCCGGCGGTCGGCTCGTCCTCCTTGCCGGAGCGCTCGGCGATGGCGATCAGCGCGCCGGCCAGCGGATGGCCCGCAGGCGCGATGCCGAGCGCCTCCAGCCCGCGGTTGTTCGGCAGGCGCTTGACCTCGCGCGGCACGGACAGGATCCGCGCCCGCGCCTCGACGCCCTCCTTGCCCCAGTCGAAGCGCAGGATGTCGTGGGTGCGCTCGACACCGATATAGGCGATGCCGTCGCCGATGCTCAGGCTCTCGGTGTCGTAGTAGCGCGAGCGGTGCAGCGGCCGGCCGGAGACGCCGAGGATCGGCGCCAGCTCCGCCTGCTCCAGCCCGGCAAGGCGGCCATCGCGGCTCGCGACCTTGGCGGTCAGCCAGAAGCCGTTATCGGTGACGGCGACGAGGTCGGCGCCATCGCGCGAGCGCCATAGCCCGGACAGGCCGCCGAAGCGCGGATGGCTGCCGGAAAGCGCCAGGCCACCGCGAAACACGAGCTGTCCGAAGCGGCTCTTGCCCGGACTGCGCGGCTCGAAATGCTCGATCGGCCGGGCCGAGACCGCAATCGGAATGCGCCCCGGCTCGACGCTCTGCGCCAGCGCCGGCGCGCCGGCAGCAGCCGCACCGAGGCCGGCGAGCAGGCCGCGCCGGGTCAGCCTCATTGCAGGCGGCGCGACCTACGCGATCCCGAGCCCTTGCCAGAGCCGCCGGCATCCTCCTCGAACAGCTCGGCGAGCTTCTCGGTCATCACGCCGCCGAGCTCCTCGGCATCGACGATGGTGACGGCGCGGCGATAGTAGCGCGTCACGTCATGGCCGATGCCGATGGCGATCAGCTCGACCGGCGAGCGCGTCTCGATCTCGGCGATGATATGGCGCAGGTGCCGCTCGAGATAATTGCCGGCATTGACCGAGAGGGTTGAGTCGTCGACCGGCGCGCCATCCGAGATCACCATCAGGATCTTGCGCTGCTCCGGCCGCGCCAGCAGGCGCTTATGCGCCCAGTCCAGCGCCTCGCCGTCGATATTCTCCTTGAGCAGCCCCTCGCGCATCATCAGCCCGAGATTTTTCCGCGCCCGCCGCCACGGCGCATCAGCCGCCTTGTAGATGATGTGGCGGAGATCATTGAGCCGGCCCGGATTGGCCGGCTTGCCCGATTGCAGCCAGGATTCGCGGGCGAGACCGCCCTTCCAGGCCCGCGTCGTGAAGCCGAGCAGCTCGACCTTGACGCCGCAGCGCTCCAGCGTCCGGGCCAGGATGTCGGCGCAGGTCGCCGCGACCGTGATCGGCCGTCCGCGCATCGAGCCGGAATTGTCGATCAGCAGCGTCACCACCGTGTCGCGGAAATTCGTGTCCGATTCCTGCCGGAACGAGAGCGGTTGGAACGGGTCGATGATGATGCGCGGCAGGCGCGAGGGGTCGAGCGCGCCCTCCTCCAGGTCGAACTGCCAGGAGCGGTTCTGCTGCGCCATCAGCCGGCGCTGGAGGCGGTTGGCGAGCCTGGCCACCACGCCCTGCAAATGCGCGAGCTGCTTGTCGAGATAGGCGCGCAAGCGGGTCAGTTCCTCGGGATCGCACAGCTCCTCGGCCGTGACGATCTCGTCGAACTTCACCGTATAGGCCTTGTAGTCGGTCAGCGGCCGGTCGTTATGGCGGCTCTCGCGCGGACGCGGTGCCTCGCCGGCCTCCTCGGATTCGGAATTCTCGTCCTCGTCGTCCCAGTCGCCCGCCGGCGCGTCGGCCGCCTCGGAGGCGCCCTCCTGCAAATCCTCGGTCGCGTCGTCGCTGACCTCGACCTCGGAGCGCTCGCCGCCGCTGTCCTGCTCGGCGTCGCCGTCTTCCTGCTGCTGGTCGTCGGAGGACTGGTCCTGGCTGTCCTCGTCTTCTTCCTCGTCCTGGCCCTGGGTGCTCTGCTCGGCCATGTCGAGCGAGACCAGCATGTCGCGCACGGTGCGGGCGAAGGCGCGCTGGTCCTCGACCGCCCCAGTGAGCCGATCGAGATCGGGCCCGGCCTTGCTCTCGATCACCTCGCGCCAGAGGTCGACCAGCTTGGTCGCGGCCTGCGGTGGCTTCAGGCCGGTCAGGCGCTCGCGCACCATCAGCGCCAGGGCGTCTTCCAGCGGCGCGTCGGCGCGGTCGGTGATCTCCTCGTAGCGGCCGCCGCGATGGTAGCGGTCCTCCAGCATGGCGCTGATATTGCCGGCCATGCCGCTCATCCGGCGCGAGCCGACGCATTCGACGCGCGACTGCTCGACCGCGTCGAAAACCGCGCGGGCGGCGTCGCCCTCGGGCGCGGCGCGGCGGTGGATGGTGGCGTCGTGGCAGGCGAGCCGCAGCGCCATCGAATCGGAATGGCCGCGCAGAATCGCGACATCCTGCAGCGTCAGCTTGCGCGGCGGCTCGGGTAGGCGCGCACGCTCGCCGACGAGCGAGGGCTTGTCCGCCGCGAAGACGATTTCCATTTCGGGCCGGCGCGCGATCGCCTTCATCGCGCTCGAGATCGCGCGCTTCAGCGGCTCGGCCGGCGCTTCCTTGGGTTGCCCAGGCTTGCGATTGGAGATGCTCATAGCGCCTTCGTCAGCCAGAAACGCGAATGCCCGACAGGGAAATTCTCGAGTTCGCCAAAAATACGATAGCCGCGCTTCTCGTAGAAGCCCGGCGCCTGGAAGCTGAACGTGTCGACATAGGCGTGGGTCGCACCGACCGCCCGCGCCTCGTCCTCCAGCTTGCCGATCAGCTCCGTGCCGCGATCCCCGCCGCGAAACGCCTCGTCGATCCAGAAGAGCTGGATGAACAGCCAGCCGCACCAGACCTGCCCGACCACCCCGCCGACGATGTCGTCGCCCTCGCGCAGCGTGACCGCGACCTCCTTGAAGATGACCTTGCCGAGCTTGTCGCGGTTATAGCCGCGCAGGCCCTTCATGATCGCCCGCCTCGCTGGGCCGACGACGCGCTCCACTCCGACCGAAGCCGGCCCACCAGCCACCCGCGCGGCGGATGCCGTCTCGGGCTTGGCAAGTTTGCGGCTGGCACTCGGCAAGATGCGCTCCCGGCCCTAGCGCGAGCGCCCGTCGAACAGCGTCGGCTCCAGCTCCGCCGGCTCGACGCCGCTCAGGCAGCGCACGTTGACCGCGACCGTCGGCGTCCCGTCCGGCATCGAGCCGCGCGCAAAGGATTCGATGCCGCAGGTCGCGCAGAACAGGTGCTGGATCTTCTGCGTGTTGAAGCGGTACTCGGTCAGCGCGTCCTCGCCCTTGTCGAGGGTGAAGGACGTCGCCGGCGCGAAGGTCAGGATCGAGCCGCGGCGCTGGCAATAGGAGCAGTTGCAGGTGATCGTATGGTCGAGGCTGGCCTCGACCGTGTAGGCGACCCGCCCGCAGTGACAGCCGCCCTCGAAGCGTGCCATGGCTCGCCCCGCCTCAGCTCAGCACGACGTTGACGGCGCTCTCCGGCAATTCCTTGCCGAAGGAGCGCTGGAAGAACTCCGCGACCAGCGCCCGCTCCATCTCGTCGCACTTGTTCAGGAAGGTGACGCGGAAGGCGAAGCCGACATCGCCGAAGATCGCCGCGTTCTCGGCCCAGGTGATGACCGTGCGCGGGCTCATCACGGTCGAGAGGTCGCCGTTCATGAAGGCGTTGCGGGTCAGGTCGGCGACGCGGACCATCTTGTTGACGGTATCCTTGCCCTCCGGCGAGGTCTGGTAGTGCTTCGACTTGGCGAGCACGATCGCGACCTCGTTGTCATGCGGCAGGTAGTTCAGCGTCGTGACGATCGACCAGCGGTCCATCTGGCCCTGGTTGATCTGCTGCGTGCCGTGATAGAGGCCCGACGTGTCGCCGAGGCCGACCGTGTTCGCCGTGGCGAACAGGCGGAAGGCGGGGTGAGGCCGGATGACGCGCTTCTGGTCGAGCAGCGTCAGCTTGCCCGACTGCTCGAGCACGCGCTGGATCACGAACATCACGTCCGGGCGGCCGGCATCGTACTCGTCGAAGACCAGCGCGATGTTGTTCTGCAGGGCCCAGGGCAGGATGCCGTCCTGGAACTCGGTGATCTGCTTGCCTTCCTTGAGCACGATCGCGTCCTTGCCGACGAGGTCGAGGCGCGAGACGTGGCTGTCGAGGTTGACGCGGACGCAGGGCCAGTTCAGGCGGGCGGCGACCTGCTCGATATGGGTCGACTTGCCGGTGCCGTGATAGCCGGAGATCATGACGCGGCGGTTATGCGCGAAGCCGGCGAGGATCGCGATCGTGGTGTCACGATCGAAGCGATAATCGACATCGAGATCGGGCACATGCGCTTCGGGCTGGGAATAGGCCGGCACTTCGAGGTCGGAATCGATCCCGAAGGTCTGGCGCACCGACAGCTTCATGTCGGGAAGGCCCGGGGCAGTCGTCGTCGTCATCATCTTGTCTCCGGGCGCGGGACAGGGCCGGGCGAACCACCGGTTGTCCCACTGCCGACCAAAAGGGGAGGCGTATCCAAACCTAATTAGAGCGAAAGTCGCGGAGCGGCAATTCGCAAACAGTGAAGCCGGCAATTCGCAATAGGCATGCCAGGTTCCCGAGGCATGCGCCGGAAGAGGGGACCGACCCGCTTTCAGGCGGTCTTTCGCCGCTGATCCGCCAGCAATCGCATGACGATTCCCGCGACCTTGCCCATGCCGTTGCGGTCGATCGTCGCGCTCGTCACCGAGCCCATGCGCAATTGCTCGTCGACGGCAGCGCCCAGCACCTCCGGCGTCAGCGGCTCCTCGCCCGACAGGCGCAAGCAGCGCGCAAGCCCGGCGCGCTCCATCGCCGCGGCGCGCACCGCCTGCTCGGTCTCGGCGCCGGCATCGAAGGGCACGACGATCGCGGGCCTGCCGGCGCGCACAAGGTCGAGCACCGTGTTGTAGCCGGCCTGGCTGATCGAAAGGGCGCAGCCCGCCAGCAGCGCCGGAAAATCCGGCCGCGCCCGCTCGACCACGACATGATCCGGCGCCAGCCCTTGCAGCCGCGCGAACTCGGCCGCGGCGATGCCCTGCCCCGCCAGGATGCGCCAGCGCCTGTCGCCTCTCGATGCGGCAGCGGCAATCGCCAGCTCGAACAGCGGCAGCGAAGCCGCCGAGCCGCCACCGGAGACGATGACCTCGCCATGATCGACGACCGGGACGTCTTCCTCCGGCGCGGTGAGGTAGCCGGTATAGCACAACACCTTTGCCAGTTCTGACGAGACCGGCCAGGAGGCGTCCAGCGGCAGGAAAGCCTCGTCGCCATGGACCAGCACCGCGTCGAAATGCTCGGCGATTCGCCGCTCGGCCTCGACGATGCGATCGGCGCGCGGCGTCACCAGCACGTCGCGGATCGAGGACAGCGCGATGCTCTCCCGATTGGCCGCCTTGGCCGCGGCGATCAGGCCGAGGAACTCGTCGGCGAGCTGCCGGCGCCCGAACGGGAAATGCTCGGTCACAACCACGTCCGGCCGGATGTCAGCGGCCAGCTCGGCCAGCATCGCCTTGCGCAGAGGCCGCCTGACATCGTCGATCGGCCTGCCGTCTTCGTCGAGCAGGGTGCGGAAATCGGTGCCCTCGGTCTTGATCGGCGGCAATTGCACGAAGGCGATGCGGGCATCCGGCGCAGCGCGCAGCTTGGTGCCGCCGCTGGCGAGCGTGACCTCGAAGCCGCCTTCGACGAGAGCACGGCCAAGATGCATCGCCCTGACCAGATGGCCACTGCCGAGCAGATGCGTCACCGCGATCAGCGCGCGCGGCCTCACGGCCTGCCCTCACCGATCGAGCGCAGCAGCGCCGCATGGATGCGGTCGAGCCCGGCATCGGCCGAGAAATCCTCGCGCAGCCGCTTATAGGCGGCTCCGCCCAGCGCCATCCGGCGGGCCGGATCGACGGCCAGCCCGGCAAGCCCCTGGGCAAGCGCGGCGACGTCTCCCGGCGCGACCAGAACGCCTTCGACGCCCTCGCGCACGAATTCGGGAATGCCGGCGAAATCGCTGGCGACGATCGGCAAAGCCTGGCTCGCCGCCTCCATCACCACGTTGGGCAGGCCGTCGCGGTCGCCGTCCCCCGCCTGCTTGGAGGGCAGCACGAAGAGGTCGGCCGCACGCAGGGCCGTGATGACATCCTGCTGCGCCTTCGGTCCGGCCCAGGTGATGCGCTCGGCAAGGCCGAGCTGATCGGCCTGCGCCTTCAGCACCTTCAGGAGATCGCCGCCGCCAATATGGGTCAGCGTCCAGTGCAACCCCGTGGGCAGCTTGGCCAGCGCCGCCAGCAGGTCGTCAAAACCCTTCTTCTCGACGGCGCGGCCAATCGTGACGAAGCGCACCGGATCGGCCGGGTCACCGCCGTCGCGCGGCAGACGGTCCTCGGGCGGAACCGGAAAACGGGCGAGATCGAGCCCGTGATAGACCAGCGCCACCTTGTCCGGCCTGTCGGACAGGCGCTCGAGCTCGCGGTGGCCATCGACCGTGCAGGTCACGCCCCAGGCGGCATCCGCGATCTTCTCGCGCTTCTCCCAGTCCGGCGTGGTCCAGATGTCCTTGGCATGGGCCGAGAAGGAGAAGCTCAAGCCGCGCATCAGCGCCGCATAGCGGATCACCGAGGCCGGCGTGTGCAGGTAGTGAACGTGCAGATGCGTCACGCTTGGCGGAAGCTCGCGCGCCATCACGCAGGCTTGTCCGAGCCGACGGACGCGATTGCGCGAGGGATCGCGGGTCAGGTCGCGCAGGAAGACGCCAGCGACACGGAAGAAGGAGCCGTTCAGCAGCGCCCGCCCGAAACCCTTGAGCACGCGCAAGGGCGCATCGTGCAGGTATTCCGGCAGGTAATGCACCGGAGACGTAATCTCCTTGTGCATCAGATGCCGGGCCGCGTCGGTCGGCTGGCGCAGCGACCAGATCGCGAAAGGCAGACCCCGCCGCTGCAGGCCGAGCAGCTCCTGCGCGATAAAAGTCTCCGACAGGCGCGGATAGCCCTTCATCGCGATCGCGACCCGCGGTTGCGGCTCCGCGCTCATCGCCGGCCGATCAGCATGAACCGGGTGTAGTTTTTGCTCGGCAGCGCCCCGGCATAGAGCAGCTCGGACAAATCAGCCTGCGCCTTGAAGGCATCGAGCGACGCAACGCAGCTGCGATGGTCGGGCTCACGGAAATAGTCGTTCGATTGCAGCAGCAGCGGCAGGCCCGATGGCAGAGCGGCGAGCCAGGCGGGCACATCGTCGAGATGCTCGCAGCTCGTGTTGACGACGAGGCCGGGCGCAACCGGCTGGCTGGCGAAGTCGAGCGCCATCATGTCGGTCGTGATCGTGCGGAAGCGCCCTTCCGCGACATGCCGGCGGTTCAGCCGCTCGGCCACGGGCGCGCAGCCGGCGTCGATGTCGAGGCTGACGATCTCGCTGAGGCTGAGCCGCTCGTCGTCGAGCAGCATCGCGCCGAGCACGCCATACCAGGCGCCGAGCACCCAGACCGGCCCCTCCGGCCGCGGCATGGTCTGCGCGAGAGCATCGACCAGCCAGCGCTTCGAGGCGATCTGCTTGTGGTTGAACGCGACCCAGAGATCATCGGGCATCCCGTCGCCGACCAGCTTGGCGAGATCGGCCACGACCTTGCTGCCGGTCAGGGCCGCGACGCCGCGCAGGATGTCGTAGAAGGCGTCCGGTGGCGGGGCGGTGGTCATGCCGTTTCGCGAGCTAGGGGTGCGAGGTCGAGTGAGTGCGCCGGGACCATAGGCAAGCGAACCCGCAAACGCCAGCTAGACGTCTTCAGCCTCGGGCTTCGCCTTCGCCGGCCGCGCGCGGCTGCGCTTGGCGGGCTGGGGTGCTTCGGTCGGCTCGGGTGCGGCAAAGGTCTTCGCGACGGTCTCGGCCGCGCTTGGCTCGGCGGCGGCATCCGCTGCGACGGCTTCCGGCTCGTCCTCGCCCAGCGGAATCTGCGGCGCCCGCGCGAAGCCATAGGCCGCCATCGGCTTGTCGCGCCCCTTGATCGTGACCTTGAGCGCGGTCGCGCTGCTGAAGCTGCGGCCGGTGGCGGCGATGGTCGCCTCCGAGACGACGATGTCGGCAAGCACGCGCCTTGTCGCCGCCTCCATCTGCGCCGCGATCATCACCGTCTCGCCGACCGTGATCTCGTGCCGGCCGAGATTGTCGCTCTGGACGGCGCCGACCACGGCCTGGCCGCTATGGATGCCGATGCCGATCCTGAGCGGCAGCGGCAGGGCCGCGCCGTATTCACGGTTGAGCGCCTCGACCGCGAGCACGATGTCGCCGGCCGCCGCGATCGCCGAGACGCCGGCCCGGGCCGGGCTGCCCTCGAGCCCGAACACGGCCATGAAGCCATCGCCGTAGAACGCGTCGATGCGCCCGTCATGGGCGGTAATCGCCTGGCCCATCTCGTCGAAGAAGCGGTTGAGCAGGCCGATCAGCTCATGCGGCAATTGCCGCTCGGACAGCGCCGAGAAGGCGCGCAGGTCGGCCACCATCACGGTGAGCCCGCGCCGGCCGATGCTGCTGTCGAGCGCGAGGCTGCCCTGCGCGGCGCCGCCGAGCTTGGAGGCGAGCAGGATCTGGACCTGAAGGTCGTGGCGGGGCCTGATCTGGCAGGCGAGGCGGACGCGGTCCGGCGCCGAAATGCGGCGCAGCAGCTTGGCCTCGTTCGGCCCCGGCGAGGGCAGGCTCTCGGCCCCGTCGAGCACCAGCACGCGGCAGGTGGCGCAGCGCGCCCGGCCGCCGCAGAGCGCCGCGTGGGGAATGCCGAAGCGCCGGAACATCTCCAGCACGGTCAGGCCCGGCGCGATCTTGCGCACGCCATGGCCGACGAAGCGCACGGTGATGGCGCGCGTCGTGCGCATCCGGAACTCGCGCCAGCCGACGAACAGCACGAAGCAGCCGACCAGGCCGAAGAAGGCCGATTTCGCCCAGAGCACGTTGCGCTCCAGCGTGTGGCTCTGCACCTCCGTCATCACCTCCGGCGGCAGCGCCATGCCCGCCGCCTCGCGCCCGCCGACGGCGAAGCCGATCAGGGCGAGCAGCGGGATCAGGATCGCCGCCAGCAGGAACGGGTCGCGCCAGCGCGCATAGCCGTCGCGCCCGCGCAGCGTGAAGTGCAGGCCGATGATGCCGTGGACCCAGACCAGCAGCAGCAGCAGCGACTGCCCGCCGGCATAATGCGGCCAGAGCCGGCGCAGGACGGTGTGGTAGCTCTCGTCGAGATGGAACAGGCTGCCCATCACGCGGGTGTTGACGATGTGGTCGACCAGCAGCAGCGGGATGGCGAGGCCGAGCGCGATCTGCAGCATCTCACGCATTGGCATGCGGAAGGTCCGGCGCTGCGCCACCCGCAGCAGCGCGAAGACCGGGTGCACGATCAGCGCGCCGTAGAGCGCGACCGTGCCCGGCCAGGAATGCCAGAGCGCATAGCGCCAGTTCTGCACAGCCTCCATCGCCTCGAGCCCGGCGATGCCGGCGGCGTGGTTGATGAAATGCGTCGTCGCGAAGACGAGCAGCACCAGGCCCGAGACCAGCCTGATGTCGCGGCTCCAGGAGGAGGCCTGCTCCATCCCGGCGCTGATGCCCGAATTGCCGCGCCTTGAACCGGCGCCCTGGGGCAGGCTCATTCACGCACCTGCATGGGCCTGGAACCTGTCAATGAACCTTCTCGCCGCCATGGAGCACCGAGTCGGCCAGCCTGTAGAGCCGCGAGGCGAGGTCGCGCGAGAGCGCGATGCTGAAGTCGGGAATCGTCTCCAGCAGCTCGAAGAACAGGTCCTTCGGCAGCCTCAGCACGACGAGGTCGGTCTTGGCGGTGAGCTCGCCGATATAGCGCTGGCCGCTGAGCAGCGGCACGTCGCCGAACAGGCTGCCGGGCCGGAACGTGAAGCGCCTGGCGTTGCCGTTGGCGCCCGGCTCCGCCAGCTCGGCCTCGCCCTCCAGCATGAAGTACACGCCTTCCGGCTGCTCGCCCTCGGCCAGGATGATGCTGCCAGCGTTGAAATGCAGGCGCTCGCCCATCAGCGCCACGAGCTTCAGCCGCGGCCCCGGCAGGCTGCGGAACAGCGGAACGCTCCTCAGGCAGGAGAGATCGCTTTCGAGCGTCATGGTCGCGCCTCCATCCGTTCGGCGACCGGGCGCGGCGGCGACACGATGTCCCGTTCCGCCTGCTCTTCCCCGTTGCCGTCCTCGATCACGCCGGAGGTGCCGTGGAATACGATCCTCGGCGTGATGTCCTTGGCAAGACTAGCATCTCCAAGAAGTAGGAACAGTGTCACTCCAGCGCAATGTTCGCGCAACCGGCGCACGATATCTGGGCCCTTGCTCGTCGTGGCCAGCAGGGCGGTGGGATCGAGCACCGCGATCTGCGGCGTCTTGATCAGCGCCTGGGCCAGCGGCACGGCGAATCTGAGCCGGGGCGGCAGGTAGCGCCCGCGGTTGCCGCAATCGGTGTCGAGCCCGAGCCGGTAGAGCTCCGCCTCCAGCCCCGAGCGCGCGAGCGCGGCCCGGATGATCTGCGCCACCTTCTTGCCGGCATCGGCGACGCCGAAGCCGATGCGGCCGAAGAGCAGGTTATCGCGCACGCTGGCGCCGTGCATGATCTTCTCGGGATCGTAGAACTCGATGTCTCCGGCGGCATCGCCCGGCAGATGCGCCTTGAAGCTGGCGCGCGCCCTGAGCAGGCGCCGCCGCAAGGGCTCGCCGACGAGGTTCAGCCTGTGCTTGGGCTCGATGTAGCCGAGCGCGAGCGCGACGAGGTCCCGCTCCGTCTCCGGATCGAGCGGCTGGCGCATGTCCTGCTTGGCCAGCGTCGCGGCGAGCTCGTTCAGCTTCTCCAGGTCGAAGCTCGCGCCGAAGGCGTAGCGCTCGAACAGCGCGTGGCCCTGCGGCAGGCCCTCGAAGATCTCGACCACGGTCGAGACGATCCTGGCGCCGACCTCGGCCAGCGGCTCGATCAGCGCCTCCGCCTGCAGGATGGCGCGGGCATAGGGTTCGGTCAGCAGGCTCTCGTTGGCGAAGCGCCCGCTCTTGCGCGTGCCGAAGATCAGGTTCTCGCTGATCGTGGCGTTGGCGTTGTAGCTGTCGGGGTCGAAGGCCTGGACGATGCCCGCGACCTTGCTCTTGGCGAGCTCGGCGGCGACGGCCTGGCGCGCCTCGATGATGCTGTCGCGGACATGCGGGTCGAGCGGGGCGTGGAGCTTGCCGTCGAGGCCGAGCTCGTAGACGTCCTCGGCGACGCCGAGCACCTCCAGCACCTTCCTGATATGGGCTTCGAGATCGTCGCCGTCGGCGAGGCCGGCGCCCGCGTAGTCGGTCCAGTCGGCAGTGAACGGCACCGGCGTGTTGCCCGAGCGCAGCGCCTCGATGAAGCGGTGGTGCTCCTCGGGCGTCAGCCTGCCCTCCGGCCTGGCGCTCGGCCGGTGCCGCTTCAGCGGCAGCAGGATGTTGTCGCGCAAGGTGCCGTTGATGATCTCGCCGTCATGGCCGGCATAGCCGATGAGGTGGCTGGCGCGCTCGACCGAGAGCCGCCCGAGGTTGAGCCGGTCGATCATCACCCGGCCGGAATAGGACATGACCTGCCGGCCGAGGATGTGGCCGAGCACGTCGCGGGCGCCGCCATCGGGCCCGATGATCGCGACCGTGCCGGGCCGCGGCACGCGCAGCGTCAACGGCGTCAGCAGCGGCTGGCCGCGATTGTCGAGCAGCTCGACGTTGTCGAAGCGGATCTCGCCGGTCTCCGGCAGCCGGACGACGCCCTCGTCCTCGTCCAGGACCAGCGTCTCGTCGCTGTTGAACTGGCTGATCACCTGCTCGTACTTGATGGTGACGTCGTTGCGCTGCTGGTCCCAGTCGATCAGCTCCTTGATCGGCGGCGGCAGGTCGCGATAGGCGGCGACGACCGCGACGAGCTGGCCGATGTCGAGCCGCCCCTGCAGCGCGAAATAGCCGCCGACCGCGTAGAAGAAGAACGGCGTGATCTGGGCGAGCAGGTTGTTCAGGAACTTGACCGCGAACTTGCGCTTGTAGAGCGAGTAGCGGATGTCGAAGAGCGTCCCGAGCCGCCCGGCGATGTCGGACTGGACATAGGCCGTCGCGCCATGGCCCTGGATGGTCGGCCCGGCATCGACCACCTCGCCGATGCGCCCGGCGAGCTGGCGCGAGACGATCTGCCGCTCGCGCCCGAGCCTGAGCTGCTCCTTGCGCAGGATCGGGATGATGATCGCCTGCGCGATGACGATGATGAGCGCGATCGAGCCGAGCCAGACGCTCTGCGCCATGATGAAGACCAAGGCCGTCATCGCCTGGCTGAGCAGGAAGATCGGCTGGATGAAGGCGTCGCCGACGAAGCTGCCGATCGGCTCGACCTCGTCCTTGATCATGCTGGCGACCTCGGCCGGCTTGACCGAGCGGATCTCCTCCGGCCGGAAGCGCATCAGCTGGCTGAACAAGTCGTAGCGCATGCGCCTGAGCATGCGCTCGCCCAAGATGCCCTTGCGCAGGTTGATGACGTATTTGAAGGCGCCGTTGATCAGCACCAGCAGCAGGAAATACAGGCTCAGGCCGAGCAGCAGCCCGAGCTGGTTAACCTGGAAGCCGTCGAACAGGTGGACGCGCGCGCCGCCGAGGAACCCCGGCAGGTGGAAGCTGAGGTCCAGCAGCGTCGCGGTCGTCTTGCCGTCCTTGAACGCGCCGCCCTGGATCGCGTCGTTGACGATGCGCTTGGGCACGTCGAACGAGATCCAGTTGAACGGGATCGAGGCGAAGATGATCAGCAGGACGACGATCTGCTCGCCGCGGCTCTTCTGCCAGACATAACGGAAGAGGTTCGGCTCCAAGGGGTGGTCCTGTCTGGCGGCGCGTGCCCCCGCGCCCATCGCTTAACCTGCTCTGCGCCATATGTGTGTCAGGACCGGCCCCAGCGCAATGTCGCACTGCGGCAAGCGTGACGCTTGCGTGACCCGCGCCTTGCGTGGTTCGATCACGCCCGGTGGAGGAGTATCGATGGATCAGGGTCTTGCGGGACGCTGGCGCGCGCCAGCCCAGGGGTCTCGGCGGCGAGCCGGCCGGCGGAGTGCCGGCCGTCGGGACCGGCGCTCCCGCGTTGCGCCGATGTCATGGGGAACGGGCAAGCTCCGCCCGATTGAGAGCCACTAACAGCAGCTGCAAAAAGACGAGGATTGGCAAGGCCTGGCTTTCCACGTCTAGTAACAACATCCCGCCAGGCGGGAGCCAAACAGGGTTTTCGGACGTTAGCGGCTCATGGACATCTTGCGGATCAGCGATTTGCGGATCGGCTTCACCGTGCACGGGTTCGCTCGCGACGTTGTGAAGGGCGTGAGCCTGCGCGTGCCGGCGGGCAAGACCGTCGCGCTCGTCGGCGAGTCCGGCTCGGGCAAGTCGGTGATCTCGCAGGCGATCATGGGCCTGCTGCCGCGCGCCGGCGGCATCACCGGCGGCGAGATCCGCTTCCGCGACCCGCTTGCGCCGGAGAACGTGATCGATATCGCCGCACTGGAGTCCGAGGGCCGCGCGATCCGCGACCTGCGCGGCGGCCGCATCGGCATGATCTTCCAGGAGCCGATGTCCTCGCTCTCGCCGGTCCACACGATTGGCAACCAGATCGAGGAGGCGCTGCAGCTGCACCGGCCGACGCCGAAGGCGCAGGCGCGCGCGCTGATCGAGGCCATGCTGAAGCGCGTCGGCTTCAAGGACCCGCCGCGCGCCTACGGCACCTACTCCTTCGAACTCTCCGGCGGCCTGCGCCAGCGCGCCATGCTCGCCATGGCGCTGATCTGCCAACCGGCGCTGCTGATCGCCGACGAGCCGACCACCGCGCTCGACGTCACCATCCAGGCCCAGGTGCTCGACCTGATGCGCGATCTCCAGGCCGAGATGGGCATGGCGATCCTGCTCATCACCCATGACCTCGGCGTCGTCGCCAACATGGCCGACGAGGTCGTGGTGATCTACCATGGCGAGATCATGGAGAGCGGCCCGGTCGAGGACATCTTCCGCCGCCCGCGCCACCCCTATCTCAAGGCCCTGCTCAAGGCCTCGCCGCATTTCGACATGCGGGAGGGCGAGCGGCTGGTGGCGCTGCGCGAGGCCCGCCCGCGCCCGAAGGCGGCGATGCGCATCGCTCCGCCGCCCACTGCCAAGGTGGAGGCCACCCCGCTGCTCAGCGTGCGCGACCTGCGCAAGACCTACACGACCGGCTCGCGCAGCTTCTTGGGCAAGGGCACGCTCTCGACCATCACCGCCGTCGACGGCGTCAGCTTCGACATCGCGCGCGGCGAATGCCTCGGGCTCGTCGGCGAGTCCGGCTGCGGCAAGACCACGGTCAGCAAGATCATCATGCGCGCCGTCACGCCGAACGCCGGCTCGGTCACCTTCGACGACGGGCACGAGCGCCGCGACATCCTCGCGCTCAAGGGCGAGGAGCTCCGCCGTTTCCGCCAGAAGGTCCAGATGATCTTCCAGGACCCGGTCTCGTCGCTCTCGCCGCGCATGACCGTGATGAACATCCTGCGCGAGCCGCTGGTCATCCACGGCCGCGGCGACGGCGACGAGCAGTTCGCCCGCGTGCGCAGCCTGATGGAGGATGTCGGGCTCGACCCGCGCTTCCTCAGCCGCTACCCGCATTCCTTCTCCGGCGGCCAGCGCCAGCGCATCGGCATCGCCCGCGCGCTTGCGCTCGACCCCGGCCTGATCATCTGCGACGAGCCGGTCTCGGCGCTCGACGTCTCCGTGCAGGCGCAGATCCTCAACCTGCTCAAGGACCTGCAGTCCGAGCGCGGCCTGACCTTCCTGTTCATCTCGCACAACCTCGCGGTGGTGAACTACATGGCCGAGCGGATCGCGGTCATGGCCAATGGCCGCATCGTCGAGATCGCGCCGCGCCACCTGCTCTTCACCGCCCCGGCCCATCCCTACACCAAGGCGCTGCTGCGCTCGGTGCCCTTCGCCGACCTCGACCGCAAGCTCGACTTCAAGCTGGCGGCGCCCGGCGGCGCTTCCGACATGGCCCATTGGGGCCCGGCCTTCCGGCCGGAGCCGAACGGCGCGGGACTGGCGCCGCTCTCCCTCGGCGACGGCCATTACGTGCTGGCGCGGCCGAGCGCCGACATCCGGGAGGTGGCATGACGATCTCGCGTCCCTCGCGCCGTTCGGCGCTGAAGCTCGGCGCCGCCGCCCTGACCGCCGCCGGGCTGCCCAAGCTGGCGCTGGCCCAGGACGCCGCCGCCAAGCCGGCAAGCTATATCGACAGCCCGTTCTGGGCCGCGAAGGTCGCGTCCGGCCAGATGCCCTCGGTCGAGCAGCGCCTGCCCGCTCTGCCGCGGATCGTCCAGGTCGTCGCGCCGGAGCACGAGCCGGGCCGCCATGGCGGCACGATACGCACGCTGATGGGCGACCAGCGCGACATCCGCATGATGACGATCTACGGCTACACGCGCCTGCTCGTCTATGACGACAAGCTCGATCTCGCCCCCGATCTGCTCGAATCCGTCGCTGTCAAGGAAGGCCGCATCTTCACGCTCAAGCTGCGCGCCGGCCATCGCTGGTCCGACGGCAGCCGCTTCACCACCGAGGATTTCCGCTACTGGTGGGAGGATGTCGCCAACAACAAGCGCCTTTCGCCCGGCGGCCCGCCGCAGCAGCTGCTCGCGGCCGGCGAGAAGCCGACCGTCGAGATCCTGAGCGAGACCGAGATCCGCTACAGCTGGAGCACGCCCAACCCGGTCTTCCTGCCCTCGCTGGCCGATCCGCAGCCGACCTATATCTACATGCCCTCGGCCTATCTGCGGCAGTTCCACGAACGCTACGCCGACAAGGAGGCGCTGCACGCCCGGGTCAAGTCCGTCAGGGTCAAGGACTGGGGCTCGCTGCACGAGCGCTTCTCGCGCATGTACCGGCCGGAGAACCCGGAGCTGCCGACGCTCGACCCCTGGCGCAATCTGACGCCACTGCCGGCCGAGCAATTCACCTTCCAGCGCAACGCCTATTTCCACCGCGTCGACCAGAACGGCCGGCAGCTGCCCTATGTCGACCAGGTCACGATGACGCTCGGCACCGCCGCCTTGGTTCCGGCCAAGACCGCCGCCGGCGACAGCGACCTGCAGGCGCGCTACCTCCAGTTCGACAACTACACCTTCCTGAAGGACGCCTCGAAGCGGATGAACTTCGAGGTCAAGCTCTGGAAGCGGGCCGAGGGCGCCTGGTTCGCGCTGATGCCGAACCTGAACGCAATCGACCCGGTCTGGCGCGACCTCAACCGCAATGTCGGCTATCGCCGCGCGCTCTCGGTCGCGATCAACCGCAAGGACATCAACAAGGTCATCTTCTTCGGCCTGGCCAAGGAGGGTAACAACACCGCCCTGCCGGAAAGCCCGCTCTACGATGCCGAGAATGCGACCATGTGGACGCAGGCCGACCCCGCGCTGGCCAACCGCCTGCTCGACGAGATCGGCCTCGACAAGCGCGACACGGACGGCGTGCGCCTGCTGCCGAACGGCCAGCGGCTGGAGTTCACCATCGAGACCGCCGGCGAGAGCACCGAGGAGACCGACATCCTCGACCTGATCAAGCAGGACTTCTACCATGTCGGCATCAAGATCTACCCGCGCTCGACCCAGCGCGACGTCTTCCGCCGCAGGATCACCGCCGGGCAGACGATCATGTCCGCCTCCAACGGCCTGGACAACGCGCTGGTCTCGGCCGAGATGGAGCCCGACGCGCTGGCGCCGACCTCCCCGGCCCAGTTCAACTGGCCGCGCTGGGGGCAGTATTTCGAGAGCGGCGGCCACGAGGGCGAAGAGCCCGATGATCCCCAGGTCAAGGAGCTGGTCAGGCTCTACAAGGCCTGGCGGGTGAGCGCGACCCATGAGGAGCGCAGGGCGATCTGGCAGAAGATGCTGCGCATCAACGCCGAGCAGCTCTTCACCATCGGCGTGATCAACAGCACGCTCCAGCCCGTCGTCGTCTCGCGCCGCCTGCGCAACGTGCCGGATGTCGGGTTCTTCAGCTTCGAGCCCGGCGCCTTCTTCGGCCGCTACATGCCCGATACGTTCTGGTTCGACGACGAGCGGCAGGTCAAGAGCTGACGATGCTGCTGAAATACATCTTCAAACGCATCCTGCTGATGATCCCGACGCTGTTCGTCACCAGCGTCCTGATCTTCACCGTGATCAACCTGCCGGAGGGCGATTATTTCGAGACGCTCGCGGCCGAGATGCAGGCCCAGGGCGAGAAGGCGGACATGAGCCGCATCGAGTTCCTGAAGCAGGAATACGGCTTCGACAAGCCGCCGCCGGAGCGCTACCTGCACTGGGTCGCCGGCCTGCTCCAGGGCGACATGGGCTATTCCTTCGAGTACCAGCGCCCGGTCCGCGACATCGTCGGCGACCGGCTGCTGCTGACGATGGTGGTCTCCTTCGTCACCATCATCTTCACCTGGATCGTCGCCTTCCCGATCGGGATCTACTCCGCCACGCACCAGTACAGTTGGGGCGATTACGGCCTGACCTTCCTCGGGCTGATCGGCCTGGCGGTGCCGCACTTCCTGCTGGCGCTGGTCTTCATGTATTTCGCCAACGTCTGGTTCGGCACCTCGATCGGCGGGTTGGTCGATCCGCAATACCTCAACCAGCCGATGAGCTGGGCCAAGTTCATATCGGTGCTTGAGCACCTCTGGATACCCGTCATCATCATCGGCGCCGGCGGCACGGCGGGCATGATCCGCTCGGTGCGCGCCAACCTGCTCGACGAGTTGCAGAAGCAGTATTTCGTCACCGCCCGCGCCAAGGGGCTGCCGCCCGGCAAGGCGCTGCGCAAGTACCCGCTGCGCATGTCGCTGAACTTCTTCGTCTCGGATATCGGCGACATCCTGCCCTCGATCGTCTCCGGCGCCGAGATCGTGGCGATCGTGCTCTCGCTCCAGACCACCGGGCCGCTGCTGATCCGCGCCCTGCAGAGCCAGGACATGTACCTCGCCGGCTCCTTCCTGATGTTCCTCTCGACCCTCACCGTGATCGGCGTGCTGATCTCCGACATCGCGCTGGCGATCCTCGATCCGCGCATCCGCCTGCAGGGAGGCGAGACCAAGTGAAGCCCGCTCTCCCCGCAGAAGGCGCGCCCCTGCCGCACACCGTCTCGACCGCGCCGTTCGAGCCCTACGCGGTCGAGCAGATGACGGCGAAGCAGGAGCAGGTCTTCCTCGCCTCGCAATGGCAGCTGATGTGGTGGAAGTTCCGCCGCCACAAGCTCGCGGTCATCTCCGGCATCGTCATCCTGCTGATGTACGGCGCGGTCGCGTTCTGCGAGTTCCTGGCGCCCTACCACTACACCACGCGCAACACCGACTTCATCCGCGCCCCGCGCCAGGAGCTGCACTTCTTCCACGAGGGCAGGCTGGTCGGGCCCTTCGTCTACCCCTATGCCCAGCGCCTCAACATGGAGAACCTGAAGCGGGAATACGATGTCGACCGCACCAGGCCGCAGCCGATCCGCTTCTTCTGCCGCGGCGACGACTACACCTTCTGGGGGCTGGTCCCGGGCAACCTGCATCTGTTCTGCCCGCCCGAGGGCGGCACGCTCTTCCTGCTCGGCTCCGACCGGCTCGGCCGCGACGTGCTCTCGCGCATCCTCTATGGCGGACGCATCTCGCTCAGCATCGGCCTGCTCGGCGTCGGCGTCAGCTTCGTGCTCGGCGTCATCATCGGCGGCATCGCCGGCTATTATGGCGGTAGGGTCGACCTCATCGTCCAGCGCCTGATCGAGATCGTGCAGTCGCTGCCGCATATCCCGCTCTGGCTGGCCCTGGCCTCGATCATGCCGCCCTCCTGGAGCCCGCTGCTGGTCTATTTCGGCATTACCATCATCCTCGGCCTGATGGACTGGACCGGGCTCGCCCGTGCCGTGCGCTCCAAGCTGCTCTCGCTGCGCGAGGAGGACTACGTCGTCGCGGCGCAGCTGATGGGGGCGAAGCCCGCCCGCATCATCGGCCTGCACCTCATCCCCGGCTTCATGAGCCACCTCATCGCTGCCGCCACCATCACCATCCCCAAGACGGTGCTGGGCGAGACGGCGCTGAGCTTCCTCGGCCTCGGCCTGCGCCCGCCGATCACCAGCTGGGGCGTGATGCTGAACGAGTCGCTCAACGTCAACGTGGTGGCGCTTTACCCCTGGTTGCTCTATCCGGTCATCCCGGTGATCCTGATCATCCTGGCCTTCAACTTCCTCGGCGACGGCTTGCGCGACGCGGCCGACCCCTACCGCTGAATGTCCGCCGCGTCGTGCCAGAGCCGGATGATTTCAAAGAGTTAGAGCATGATGTCGCCCGAAAGCCGGTTCCCACTTTTCGGCATCATGCTCTAGCGGACTGACACTCGGTGCGGATCGCATTCCACACGCCCCTCAACCTGTTCGAAGATGCGCGGATCTCAGGCGACCGCCGCATGGCGCATCAGCTCGTCGAGGCCATGGCAGGGCTTGGCCATCGCGTCGAGCCCATCCTCAACGCCCGCACCTATATGCGCCAGCCCGATCCGGAGGCGCTGATCTGGCATCTCTGCGAGGCGCAGGCGCGCCGCGACGCCCTGCTCGCGGAATGGCGGCGCGACGGCACGGCTCCCGAGCTCTGGTTCACCTATCACAGCTACTACAAGGCGCCCGACCTGCTCGGCCCGCAGCTCTCGCAGCAGCTCGGCATCCCCTACATCATCGCCGAGGGCAGCGATTCCGAGCGCCGCGCCGCGGGCGAATGGGCCGAGCATGTCGCGCTCGCGCGCCGGAGCTTCGGCCTGGCCGACCTGCACGTCTACTTCACCGCCCGCGACCGCCAAAGCGTCGAGCCCTGGCGCGGTCCGCACGCCCCGCTCCTCTGGCTGCCGCCCTTCATCCGCAGCGTACCGCCCGCCGCGGCCCGCACCAGCGGGACGGGCTCGCCCCGGCTGCTGACGATCGCGATGATGCGGCCCGGCAAGCTCGGCAGCTATCGCGCGCTTGCGGCCGCGCTCACCCCGCTGCTCGACGAGCCCTGGTCGCTGACCATCATCGGCGACGGCCAGATGCGCGCCGAGGTCGAGGCCGCCTTCGCCGGCATCCCGGCCGACCGCCTGCGCTGGCTCGGCGCCATCGGCCACGAGGCGGTGAAGGCCGAGCTCGCCACCCATGACGTCTTCTTCTGGCCCGGCGTCCGCGAGGCCTACGGGCTGGTCTACCTCGAAGCCCAGGCCACCGGCCTCGCCGTGCTCGCCTTCGACAGCGGCGGCGTCTCGGCCACGGTGAAGGCCGGCGAGACGGCGCTGCTGGTGCCCGACGGCGACATGCCCGCACTGACCGCCGCCCTCGCGCGCCTGCTCAAGGAGCCGGGCCTGCGCCAGCGCATGGGCGAAGCCGCCCGCGGCTTCGTCGCCACCGAGCGCACCCTGGAGCGCGCGACCGGAACCATCGCCACGGCGCTGGAACTCGCCGTCTCCAGCCACGCCGCCCGGATGGCCTCATGAGCGACGCGATCTGGCAGCCCCTCCACGCGGAACTCGACGCCTGGGCCGGCGCAGGCCGCCGCGTCCGGCTCTGGCTGCGCGATGACGACGCCGTCGCGCCCAGCCCCCAGCTCGACGCACTCGCAAAGCTGAGCGAGCGCCACGACCTGCCCGTGCTGCTGGCGGTGATCCCGTTCCTGGCCGAGCCGGCCCTTGTGGAGCGGTTGCGCAGCGCTCCGTTGCTACTGCCGAGCCAGCACGGCGCCTGGCATCGCAATCACGCGCCGCAGGGCGAGAAGAAATCCGAGTTCGGCCGGCACCGCCCGATGGAGGCCGTCCTCGCCGACATTGACGCGGCTAAGCAGCGGCTGGGCGACCTCTTCGGCCCCGCCCTGCTTCCCGTCTTCGTGCCGCCCTGGAACCGCATCGACCCCACTATTGCGGCTAAGCTGCCGGCGCTCGGCTTTGCCGGCCTGTCCTGCTTCCGCAATTTCGCGCTCGGCCCCGATGGCGGCCCCACCCTCGGCAATACCGACATCGACATCATGGACTGGCACGGCGGCCGCATCGGGCGGCCGGTGGCTGTGCTGGTGGAGGAGATCCGCGCCCAGCTGGAGCAGCGGCGGCTGTCACGATCGCGCGACGAGGCCGTGCTCGGCCTGCTGCTGCACCACCGCGACCACGACGAGAGCGCCTGGGCCTTTCTCGAAGGATTGCTTGGGCTTTCAGTCCGTCATCCCGCGGTCGCGTTCGGCGATCCCCGGGTGTTATTTAAGGCTTGATGCCGTTAGATCAGGCCAAGCCGGGGTTGGAGCACGCTGCTTGAGGCGCTATGCTCCTTCTCCTGTACAGTCCAGGTGCGTTCGTCCTCGCTCAGAGGTCGTTTGGCCTTTCCGTGGAGGGCGGCGCGTCCATGTCGTTCAATGTCGTCGACCTCAGCGGCGCCGAGCGCACGCCGCGTGGCCCGCATGCGCCGCGCGTGCTGATCTATAGCCACGACACCTTCGGCCTCGGCCATATCCGCCGCTGCCGCGCGATCGCCAATTCGCTGGTTGCGAACTACTCTCATATATCAGTGATCATCGTCTCCGGCTCGTCGGTGATCTCGAGCTTCCAGTTCGGCGACGGCGTCGACTACGTCCGCATCCCCGGCATCGAGAAGCAGAGCGACGGGCGCTACGTCCCGCACCACCTCAACATCGACCTCGGCGACACGATCCGGCTGCGCACCGACCTGATCAAGCAGGTCGTGCTCTCCTTCGACCCCGACGTCGTGATCGTCGACAAGGAGCCGATCGGCCTGCGCGGCGAGCTCGAGCCCTCGCTCGAGATCCTGCGCCGCCGCGGCGCCCGCATCGTGCTCGGCCTGCGCGACGTGCTCGACGAGCCCGCCAAGCTGCACGAGGAATGGCGCCAGAGCGGCGCCATCGATGCGCTCGCCCTCTATGACGACATCTTCGTCTACGGGCTCGAAAGCATCTACCAGCCGCTTGCCGGCCTGCCGAACCAGCATCTCTTCGCCGACAAGGTGCAGTATACCGGCTACCTGAAGCGCGCCGTGCCCAGCCCGATGCCGCCCAACCGCTACCCGCGCATCACCAAGGGCCCGTTCATCCTGGTCACGCCCGGCGGCGGCGGCGACGGCATCGGCCTGATCGACTGGGTGATCTCGGCCTACGAGGCCGATCCGACCATCGAATTGCCGGCCCTGATCGTCTTCGGCCCGTTCATGTCGCGCGAGAAGCGCAAGGACTTCGCCGAGCGCATCGCCCGCGTGCCCAAGCTCGAGAGCCTCGGCTTCGAGCCCCGGCTCGAACTGCTGATGAACCGGGCCCACTGCGTCGTCGCCATGGGCGGCTACAACACCTTCTGCGAGGTGCTCTCCTTCGACAAGCCGGCGCTGATCGTGCCGCGCGTCAGGCCGCGCCTGGAGCAGGCCATCCGCGCCGAGCGGGCCGACCATCTCAAGCTCGTCGACATCCTGCACGACCCCGTCGAGACCGGCGCCAGCACGGTGCGCGATCCCATGCTGATGGCGGCCGCGCTCCGCGCCCTGCCCAAGCGCCTGCCGCCCTCGCAGGCCTTCGTCCAGGGCCTGCTCGACGGCCTGCCGGCGATCAGCCGGGCGCTGGCCAGCGACCTCTCCACGCCGATCCGCGGCCGGGCCCTGGCCCAGAACGCGACCATCACCGGCTAGATCGCCACTGTGCGTCCTATCGGACGCACAGTGGCGATCTAGGCTTTTGTTATTGCATCGGATCTTTCCGAAAACCGGATTCCACTTTTCGGTCCGATGCTCTAGCTGCCCAATATACTCTCAATCCCGCCTTCCGGGATGCCAGGCAGCCATATCGCCAGCTGCGGCGCAGTGCGTGGCAATGGCGAGATTTCAAGACCGCCGCCCGCGATCCGAGCCGCAGAAACCCCGATTCGACGCCCCTTGCGAGCACATGGCCGCCCTTTCGCGTGCGCGCTAAAAAGGCAGCAAAGCCAGCCTATAAAAAGTGCTCAAAAGAAGGGCTGACAAGCAAGTGAAAACCTCGCAATATATCAGTCATGGGAGATGGACGGCGCTGCCCTGCCGTCGCCTCGTGGGAGATTATTTCCGATGGCTCAGCTGCTCTTCAAGAATTTCGCGATGCTCGAACCGGACCACGGGGAGTTGCGCCGCGGCTACGAGATTCTGGTCGAGGGCGAGACCATTCGCGAAGTCTCCGACAAGCCGATCAAGGCCGACGCCGCCGACGTGATCGATTGCGGCGGCCGCACGCTGATGCCCGGCCTGATCGACAGCCATGTCCACGTCATGCTCTCCGAGGTCTATATCCGCGCGCTCGAAAGCGTGCCGCTGACGCTGGCCACCGCCCGCGCCGCCCGCCTGATGAAGGGCATGATCGACCGCGGCTTCACCTCGGTGCGCGACACCGGCGGCGCCGACTGGGGCATCAAGGAAGCGGTCGAGAAGGCAGACATCGCCGGCCCGCGCCTGTTCATCGCCGGCGCCGCGATCGGCCCGACCGGCGGCCATAGCGACCCGCGCCGCCGCACCGATTTCGGCGCGCGCTGCCATTGCTGCAACGCCATGGCCTATACGATGAACGTCTCCGACGGCGTCTCCGCCGTGCGCAAGTCGGTGCGCGAGCAGATGCGCCTGGGCGCCGACCACATCAAGATCATGATGTCGGGCGGCGTCGCCTCGCCCTACGACCCGCTCGACTCGCTTCAGTTCAGCCTCGACGAGGTCCGCACCGCCGTCGAGGAGGCCACCGCCTTCGGCCGCTACGTCTGCGCCCACGCCTACACGCCCGAGGCGATCACGCGGGCCGCGCAATGCGGCGTCCGCGCCATCGAGCACGGCAACCTGATCGACGAGGCTTCGGCCAAGCTGATGGCCGAGAACAAGATGTTCCTCACCGCCAACCTCGTCGCCTACTACGCGATGAAGGAGCGCGCCGCCGAGTTCGGCATGAACGCCGACATGCTGGCCAAGAACGACCTCGTCATCGATGGCGGCCTGCGCTCGCTGGAGATCTGCAAGCGCGCCGGCGTGCCAGTCGCCTATGGCAGCGACCTGCTCGGCCAGCTCCAGGTCGAGCAGTCGCGCGAGTTCATCCTGCGCAGCGAGGTCCTGTCCCCGATCGAGATCATCCGCTCGGCCACCACGACGGGCGCGCAATTGCTGCGCATGGAGGGCAAGCTTGGCACATTGCGTGCAGGCGCGTTCGCCGACATCATCCTGATCGACGGCGACCCGCTCAAGGATCTGGGCCTGTTCCAGAACCAGGGCGCAGCCTTAGCCGTGATCATGAAGGGTGGCGCCTTCCACAAGAACACGCTGCACTGAGAAGCCTGACGAGACCATGATGCAGAGCGGCAAGACCAGTCCAGCAGCGCCCCGGCTCCTCACCGGAGCCGGCGCTTGAGCGCCGCCGCCCGCCCGAGCCTGGGTCGCCTGGCGCTGAACGGCGCCGCCGGCCTGTCGCTGCTCTTCATCCTGCTGCCGCTGATCTTCGTCACCTGGCTCGCCTTCTTCCGGCAGGAGATTCCCTCCTTCCCGCCGGAGGGCTATTCGCTGAAATGGTTCGCCGCCGTTCCCGGCCAGAAGGCCTTCGTCGACGGCTTCGTGCTCAGCCTCGAGGTCGGCGTGCTGGCGACGCTGATCGGCCTCGTGCTCGGCGTGCCGGCGAGCCTCGCGCTCGTCCGCCATCGCATCGTGCTCGGCCCGGCCGTCAACACGCTGCTGCTGTTGCCGCTGGTGATGCCCGGCATCGTGCTCGGCACCTCGCTCTACGTCTTCCAGATCGAGACCGAAATCGCCACCGGCTGGCCGATGCTGGGTTCGCTCGGCGGGCTCGTCGCAGCGCATACGCTGGTCGTCGTGCCCTGGGTGGTCCGGCTGGTCACCGCCAGCCTCGCCGGCTTCGACCGGACCATCGAGGAAGCAGCGCAAAATCTCGGCGCCGGTCCCTGGACCACCTTCTGGCGCGTCACCCTGCCGAGCATCCGCTCCGGCATCGTCGCGGCCGGGCTGTTCGGCTTCGTCACCTCGTTCGGCAATCTCGAGATGAGCCTGTTCCTGGTCGGACCAGGCCGCACGACCTTGCCGATCGCCATCCTGCAATATCTCGAATGGAAGATCGATCCGACGGTCGCTGCCGCCTCCGTGATCCAGATCGTCCTGATCGGCGCCGCGATGATCATCACCGACCGTTACGTCAAGCTGAGCCGGGTGGTCTGAACCCATGGCCAGGCTTTCGATCGACACCCTCAAGAAGGTCTATGGCGACTTCAACGCCGTCGACAACGTCACCATCGACATCGCCGATGGCGAGTTCCTCGTCCTGCTCGGCCCCTCCGGCTGCGGCAAGACCACGACCCTGCGCATGGTCGCCGGCTTCATAGCCCCAAGTGCGGGCAAGATCGCGATCGGCGAGCGCGACGTCACCAACCTGCCGCCCTGGAAGCGCAATTGCGGCCTGGTCTTCCAGAGCTACGCGCTGTTCCCGCACATGACGGTGGCCGAGAACGTCGCCTTCGGCCTGGAGATGCGCAAGCTGTCGCCCGCCGACCGCGCCCCGCGCGTCGCCGAGGCGCTCAGGCTCGTGCGTCTCACCGGCTTCGACGAGCGCTATCCGCGCCAGCTCTCCGGCGGCCAGCAGCAGCGCGTTGCGCTCGCGCGCGCGCTCGCCATGCAGCCCGACGTGCTGCTGCTCGACGAGCCGCTCTCGAACCTCGACGCCAAGCTGCGCCAGGAGGTCCGGGTCGAGATTCGCGACCTCCAGCGCAAGCTCGGCCTGACCACGATCATGGTCACCCATGACCAGGAAGAGGCGCTCACCATGGCCGACCGGCTGGTGGTGATGGAGAAGGGCAAGGTCCGGCAGATCGGCAGCCAGCGCGAGCTCTACGAGAAGCCGGCCGATCGCTTCGTCGCCGGCTTCATCGGCCGCAGCGCCTTCCTCGACGGCGAGATCGCCGCGCCCGGCCGCTTCCGCACCGCCGGCGGGCTGGAGATCACCTCCACTGCGGCCAAGGGCACCGGCCCCGCGACGCTGGCGCTCCGGCCCGAGCGCATCGCGGTCGCGGGCGACGCCGCCGCCAGCGCCAACCGCTTCGAGGCCCGCGTCGAGCACGTCTCCTATCTGGGCGCGCTGCTTGATGTCGACGTCAAGCTCTCCGGGCACGACCGCATGCTCCTGCAGATCCCTAACCGGCAGGGCGGCGTCGAGCCGAAGCCGGGTGAGACCATCACCATAGGCTGGGCCGAAGACGCCGGGCTCGTCTATCCGCGCGAGCCGTGAGGCTCCGGGCGTCCAACAGGGGAGTTTAGTCATGACGAAGATTCACAGGCGCGATGTGCTCAAGGGCATGGGCGCGGCGGCCGGCGCAGCAGTGCTTGCGCCCTCGCTCGGCGGCGCGGCCCTCGCCCAGTCCGGCGGCAAAGTCGTGGTCGGCACCTGGGGCGGCGACTATGCCGCGCTGCTGACCAAGAACATCGAGAACCCGCTGCTGAAGCCGAAGGGCATCGAGGTGGTGCAGGATCAGGCCGGCGACGCGCCGCGCCGGACCAAGATGGTGGCCGAGAAGCGCCTGCCGCGCGGCACGGTCGACATCCAGGGCCTCTCGGCCGCGAATATGTTCGAGATGAACGAGGCCGGCGTCACCGAGACACTCGACTACTCGAAGATCCCGAACGCCAAGAACATCCTGCCGACGATGCGGTACCCATACGGCATCGGGCACATCTATTCGGGCAACGTCGTCATCTACAATCCCAAGCTGATCAGCCCGGTGCCGACCGGCTTCAAGGATTGGCTCGACCCGAAATGGGGCAACAAGATCGGCTTCATCGACATCCAGTATCAGTCGGTCTTCATCGCCGCCTCGATGGCCGCCACCGGCGGCGCCAGCATGAACGACATCGAGAAAGCCAAGGAGGTCTTGCTCGCGGTCAAGAAGGCCGGCGCTCGCATCTACCCGACCAACGAGGCCTTCGCCCAGGCGATGAAGAACGAGGAGATCGGCATCAGCGCGATCTGGAAGGCCCGCGTCGTCCAGTGGCAGAATGCCGGCATCCCCTGCGAGGCCGTGTCGCCGGTCGAAGGCATTCCGACCTATGTCTCGGGCTTCGTCATCGCCAAGAACGCGCCGAACAAGGACAACGCCTACGCCTACATGAACGCCATGTTGGAGAAGGCGCCGCAGGAGGCCTTCGCGGTCGACATGGGCTATAACGGCACCGTCACCGGCCTCGCCGTCGCGCCCGACCTGCAGAAGCGCATCGGCTTCACGGCGGACGAGGAGAAGCGCCTCAAGGACCTCGACTACGCTTTCCTCGCCAAGAACGACTCGGCGATGAAGGAGTGGTGGGACAAGGTCTTCAAGGCGTGATGCTGCGGGCCGGCACACTCGACCCTGGGACAGCGCGTCCTCCCGTCAAGCCCGAGGACGACCATGACGGGGTGAGCCCATGAGCACCATCGCACCCGAACCGGTCGCCGGCGGCCGTACCCATCTCGCCGGCGCGCTCGTCGTGCCGGCGACGATCTTCGTCGCGATCGGGCTGCTCGGCCCGATCGCGATCCTGTTCCGCTATTCGCTGAATTACTTCGTGCCCGGCCAGTTCATGGTCGACGGGCTGACGATCGAGAACTACGTCAAGTTCTTCACCGATTCCTATTACCTCAACGTGCTCTGGCGCACCGTCCGCGTCTCCGTGATCTGCACCATCGCCTGCCTGATCATGGGCTTCCCGCTCGCCTATGTGCTGGCGCGCACCCAGAGCCGCTTCAAGAACCTGATGGTCATCGCCGTGGTGCTGCCGCTCTTCGTCGGCAACGCCGTGCGCTCCGCCGGCTGGATGACCGCCTTCGGCAGCAGGGGCGCGCTCAACGCCTCGCTGATGGGCCTGGGCATCATCGACCAGCCGCTCGAGATCATGTTCACCGAAACGGCCGTGATCATCGGCATCATCGCGGTCAACCTGCCCTTCATGGTGCTGACGCTGCAAAGCGTGATCGAAGGCATCAACCGCAATGTCGAGGAGGCCGCCTTCAGCCTGGGCGCCGGGCCGGCCGCGATGTTCCGCCGCGTGCTCTGGCCGCTCGCCATGCCCGGCATCCTCGCCGGCACGATCCTGACCTTCATCCTGGCGATGAACGCCTATGCCACGCCGGTCCTGCTCGGCGGACCCAAGTTCCAGACGATGGGACCGCTGGTCTACGGCCAGTTCGCTCAGCAGAACAACTGGCCCTTCGGCGGCGCCATCTCCTTCATCCTGATGACCGCGACGATTCTGCTCACCGTGGCCGCCAACCTGATCGTCCAGCGCCGCTACCGCTGATCTCCCCACCCCGTGTCATCCCGGACAAGCCGCTTTAGCGGCGCCGCTCCGGGATCCATCATAGGGCTCAGCGCTCCACGATGGATCCCGGCGCTCCGCTTCGCTACGGCCGGGATGACGTCGAGTTTTTTGGAGGCGGAGCGGCACGTTGCCGCTTCCCTGCCCTTGGCTTTCGCTGGCCAAGCCACGACGGCCGCATTACATCTCGCGCATGAGCTTCTCCGCATACCTCGTGCCTATCGCCGTCGGCGCCGTCGCAATCGTCCTGGTGCTTGGCCTCATCAACATGTTGCGCGGCGGCAGCGCCAACACCTCGCAGAACCTGATGCGGCTGCGCGTCGTGCTGCAATTCATCGCGATCCTGGTGATCGTCGGCGTGCTCTGGTGGCGCGGCGGTTAACCTTACCTAACGATAAACAATCGTTGCCTTCGCAAGCGCCCCCAGCGTAAGCTGTTGATAAAGAACGGGGCGCCTGCGCGGAAACGGGCGGCGGCACGGTCCTTGCCACACTCTCGACATGAGTCTGTGTGCTCAGTTAACGCCCACTCCGCCGACAAGAAGACTCGTCAATTCATGATACGCGTCGCGTTGCTGCTTCTCGCCGGCCTCATGGTTGCGGCGCCTCTCCAGGCGCAATCGCTGCCTCCCGGCGTCACCAGCTACGCTCCGGCGACGGATGCTCCGCTCCCCTCATGGGAGGCCCGCCTCGGCATCGCCGCCGCCAATCCGGCCGGGCGCGAGGGCGGCCTGCTCAACTTCAACGGCGAGTTGGTGACGCCGCGCGTGCTCACCCTGAACGACCGCATCGCCTCGGCCTTCGTGCCCCGCTTCCACCTCGGCTCCAGCGTCAACTTCAACGGCACGCGCTTCGCCTATGCCGGCGCGACCTGGACCCTCGACATCACCAAGACCGTCTTCGTCGAGGGCAGCCTCGGCGCCGCGATCAATGACGGCAAGACCGGGCTGGTCGTTCCCGAGGACCGCCTCAATCTCGGCTGCAACGCCGGCACGCGCGAGGCGGCCGCGCTCGGCTTCAAGCTCAACGACCGCTGGAGCCTGATCGCCTCGCTCGAGCATTTCAGCACGACCGGCTGCTCCGACCGGAACAACCCGCGCGGCCCGGCCAATTTCGGCGCCCGTCTCGGCTATACGTTCTGACGTCAGAAGACCGCTTTCGTTGCCGGAACGCCGCGCTATAAGCGGGGCATGGTCAAGCTGAACCGCATCTACACCCGCACCGGCGATGACGGCACGACGGGGCTCACGACCGGGCCGCGCCGGCTGAAATCCGACCTGCGCGTCGAGGCCTACGGCACCGTCGACGAGACCAATGCCTGCATCGGCATAGCGCGCCTGCACGCAGCGACGGAAGATGCCGATCTCGACGCGATGCTCAGCCGGATCAGCAACGACCTGTTCGACCTCGGCGCCGACCTCTCGACCCCCGATACCGGCGAAAAGCTCGCCTTCGAGCCGCTGCGCATCATCCAGGCGCAGGTCGACCGGCTTGAGGCCGAGATCGACCGGCTCAACGGCACGCTCGCGCCGCTGCGCTCCTTCGTGCTGCCGGGCGGCACGCCGGCCTCAGCGCATCTGCACCTCGCCCGCACCATCAGCCGCCGGGCCGAGCGCCTGATGGTTGCGTTGTCGCAGAGCGAGGGCGAGAGCGTCTCGAAGCCCGCGCTGAAATACATCAACCGGCTGTCGGATTTCCTCTTCGTCGCCTCCCGCCACCTCAATGCCAAGGCCGGGGGCGACGTGCTCTGGGTGCCCGGCCAGAACCGCTGATCAGGATTTACGATGTTCGTCCCGCTGCATGACGGCGTCCCGCTCCGCTTCATGCGCGCGCCCTATGTCACCTACGCGCTGGTCTCGGGCTGCATCGGCATCCACATCGCGCTCTGGTTCTGGCATGGCTCGTCCGGCGATGTGGCCATCATGGCCGGCTTCGGGCTCATCCCCTCCGTGCTGCTCGGCGCCGCGCAGTTGCCGGAGGGCCTGGCCCATGCGCCGGCCTGGGCGACGCTCTTCACCAACATCCTGCTGCACGCCAGCTTTGCGCATTTGCTCGGCAACATGCTGTTCCTCTGGGTCTTCGGCGACAATGTCGAGGATTCGATGGGTCATGTTCGTTTCGTGCTGTTCTTCTTCATTTGCGGGCTCGCCGGCTCGCTGCTGCACACGCTGATGTATCCCGAATCGGAGCAGCCCCTGATTGGCGCATCGGGCGCGATCTCGGGCGTCATCGCCTCCTATCTGATGATCTACCCGAACGTGCGGATCTGGGGCCTCGCCTTCAAATGGATCCCCGTCCACATCCCCGCCATGTACGCGCTCGGCGCCTGGATCCTGTTCCAGCTCGCCTCCGCCTATGTCGATCCGCAGGGCAATGTCGGCTGGTGGGCCCATCTCGGCGGGCTCGGGGCCGGCGCGGCGCTGACGCCGCTTTTCATCCATCGCGGCGTCAAGCTCTTCGGCCGTCGTCCCGGCCTGTGAGTCCCGCCTTCGATGGTGCACTGCGATTTCTTGCCGGCGTGATGCCGCTTGGTCGCGACTTTCGCGGCGTTGACAAGCGCAAACGGCCATCGCTACGGTCCCTGCGCATTCCAGCCGAGAGCCGCGATGCCGTCCCCCTGCCAATAGAGCGGCACGGCTCAAGTCGCATCTCTCCCGAACGGTGACGCAAACGATGAAGATCCTGGTGCCCGTCAAGCGGGTTGTCGATTACAACGTGAAGATCCGCGTCAAGGCGGACGGCTCGGGCGTCGAGCTCGCCAATGTCAAAATGTCGATGAATCCGTTCGATGAGATCGCCGTCGAAGAGGCGCTGCGCCTGAGGGAGGCCGGCAAGGCGACCGAGGTCGTCGTCGTCTCGATCGGCCCGGCGCAGGCCGCCGAGACCATCCGAACCGGCCTCGCCATGGGTGCCGACCGCGGCATCCTGGTCAAGGTCGAGGGACTCACCGAGCCGCTCGCCGTCGCCAAGCTCCTGCAGAAGCTGGTCGAGCAGGAAGCTCCCGGGCTCGTCATCCTCGGCAAGCAGGCGATCGACGACGACTCGAACCAGACCGGCCAGATGCTCTCGGCCCTGCTCGGCTGGCCGCAGGCCACCTTCGCCTCGAAGGTCGTCATGGGCGACGGCTCGGTCGACGTCACCCGCGAGGTCGATGGCGGCCTGCAGACATTGACCCTCAAGCTGCCGGCGATCGTCACCACGGACCTGCGCCTCAACGAGCCGCGCTACGCCTCGCTGCCCAACATCATGAAGGCCAAGAAGAAGCCGCTCGACGAGACCTCGGCCGAGACGCTGGGCGTCGACGTGACGCCGCGCCTCAAGGTGCTGAAGACCACCGAGCCGCCCGGCCGTTCCGCCGGCATCAAGGTCGGCTCCGTCGCCGAACTGGTCTCGAAGCTGAAGAACGAAGCAGGGGTTATCTGATCATGACGACGCTGCTTCTCGCCAAGCACGACAACGCGACCCTCAACGAGGCCACCCGCAAGGCGCTGACCGCCGCCAAGCAGCTTGGCGCGCCCGTGCACGTCCTCGTCGCCGGCCACAACGCCAAGGCCGTCGCCGACGCTGCCGCCAAGCTCGACGGCGTCGAGAAGGTGCTGCTCGCCGAGGACGCCGCCTACGAGCACCGCCTTGCCGAGCCGCTCTCGGCCCTGATCGTCTCGCTCGCCGGCCCCTATGACGCCATCGTCGCGCCAGGCACGACTACCGGCAAGAACGTCATGCCGCGCGTCGCCGCCCTGCTCGACGTGATGCAGGTCTCGGAAGTGACCAAGGTCATTTCGCCCGACACGTTCGAGCGGCCGATCTATGCCGGCAACGCCATCCAGACCGTGCAGGCGACCGACGCCAAGAAGGTCATCACCGTGCGCGGCGCCTCCTTCCAGGCAACCGGCGACGGTAGCGCCACCGCGCCGGTCGAGAGCGTCGCCAGCGCCGGCGATGCCGGCCTGTCGAGCTTCAAGGGCGAGGAGGTCGCCAAGTCCGACCGTCCGGAGCTGGCCTCGGCCAAGATCATCATCTCCGGCGGCCGCGCGCTCGCCTCAATGGAGAACTTCACCAAGATCATCGAGCCCGTCGCCGACAGGCTCGGCGCCGCCATGGGCGCCTCGCGCGCCGCGGTCGACGCCGGCTACGCCCCCAACGACTGGCAGGTCGGCCAGACCGGCAAGGTCGTGGCGCCCGACCTCTACATCGCCGTGGGCATCTCCGGCGCGATCCAGCATCTCGCCGGCATGAAGGACTCGAAGGTCATCGTCGCCATCAACAAGGACGAGGAGGCGCCGATCTTCCAGGTCGCCGATTACGGCCTCGTCGGCGACCTCTTCACGATCATGCCCGAGCTCGAGGCCGAGCTCGCCAAACTCGGTCGCTGAAAAAACTGCTATGATACGGCGTCGGGCCGCCCTTGCGGCGGCCCAGATCGCGTCCGCGAGCGGGCGCTGACAGGAAAGATGGATCGGGACATGTCGGACCAGGCGATCAAGACGATCGGCATCATCGGCGCCGGGCAAATGGGCAACGGCATCGCCCATGTCGCCGCGATCGCGGGGTTCACTGTCAAGCTGCACGATGTCGCCGAGGAGCGCATCCACGCCGCCCTGGCGACGATCGACGGCAACATGGCCCGCCAGGTCGCCAAGGGCGCGATCGGCGACGAGATCCGCCGCGACGCCATCGCCAAGATCAGCGCCTCGCCGAAGCTCGAAGGCCTCGGCGAATGCGACCTGATCATCGAGGCCGCGACCGAGAGCGAGGAGGTCAAGCGCAAGATCTTCACCGCCGTCTGCCCGCATCTGAAGCCCGAGGCGATGCTGGCCTCGAACACCTCCTCGATCTCGATCACGCGGCTTGCCGCCGCGACCGACCGGCCCGAGCGCTTCATCGGCATCCACTTCATGAACCCGGTGCCGCTGATGCAGCTCGTCGAGCTGATTCGCGGCATCGCCACCGACGACCACACCTTCGAATCGGCCCGCGCCTTCATCGGCAAGCTGCACAAGACCGTGACGGTCTCGGAGGATTTCCCGGCCTTCATCGTCAACCGCATCCTGCTGCCGATGATCAACGAGGCCGTCTACACGCTCTACGAGGGCGTCGGCTCGGTCGAGGCGATCGATACCGCGATGCGGCTCGGCGCCAACCATCCGATGGGCCCGCTCCAGCTCGCCGACTTCATCGGACTCGATACCTGCCTCTCGGTGATGCAGGTGCTCCATGACGGCCTGGCCGATTCGAAGTACCGCCCCTGCCCGCTGCTGGTGAAATACGTCGAGGCCGGCTGGCTCGGCCGCAAGACCAAGCGCGGCTTCTACGACTACCGCGGCGAGAAGCCCGTCCCGACGCGCTGAACGCATCCGCGCCTCTGCCTTTCTCCTCCTGCGAGAGAGGGGAAATCCGGGCCGCCGGCTCACCAATGGCCATGGCGGCTAAGCATGCGCGGCAATGTGCATCTTCACATTCCTGTCGTCTCGCGCTTACATTGATTCGTGAGCAGGATTCGTCCTGCTTCGATCAGCGGAGGTGCGACGGGTTTGACGGCGCATGTGATGCATCCGATGGCGTCGCCGGACGGCTGTCCGGCACTCGTGCTCAATGCCGACTTCCGGCCTCTGAGCTATTACCCTCTCTCGTTGTGGAGCTGGCAGGACGCGATCAAGGCGGTCTTCATGGACCGCGTGAACATCGTCTCCGAATACGACACCGTGGTGCGCAGCCCGAGCTTCAACATGAGGCTGCCTTCGGTGGTCTCGCTGAAGACCTACATCAAGCCTTCGCGCACCCCGGCCTTCACCCGCTTCAACGTCTTCCTGCGCGACCGCTTCTCCTGCCAGTACTGCGCCGCGCGCGAGGAGCTGACCTTCGACCACGTCATCCCGCGCGCCAAGGGCGGCCTGACGACCTGGGAGAACGTCGTCGCGGCCTGCTCGCCCTGCAACCTCCGCAAGGCCGACAAGCTGCCCGCCATCGTCGGCATGCTGCCGCTGCAGAAGCCCTACGCCCCGACGGTCAACGACCTGCACCGCAACGGCAAGCTCTTCCCGCCGAACTACCTGCACGAAAGCTGGCTCGACTATCTCTACTGGGATTCCGAGCTGGAGCCGTAAGGCCGGCGGCGCAAGCCGTCGCCGCAACGAGCGGGCGTCAGCCTCTCAGTGCGCGCTTCAAGCCCAGCAGCGCCACGACCAGCAGCCCGAACGAGATCAGGCAGTTCCAGCCGGCGAGCGAGATGCCGAGGAAGCGCCAGGCGGCTTCCGTGCACGAGACGATGCGGGTGGTCTGGAGCTGGTTCAGCAGATCGCCGACCGCGCCCGCGACCGGCGGCGCACCGCCGCCGCAATCGTTCGGGCCGAGGAACCAGCCCCATTCAACGCCGGCATGGTAGAAGCCGAGCCCGGTGCTCCAGGCCAGCAGCAGCGCAAAGCCGATCAGGGCGGCGATCTGCAGGCTGCGCGTCCGCGCCACCAGCGAGGCGACGACGGCGAGCGCGATCACGGCATAATGCGGCTGGCGCTGCTCCAGGCAGAGCTTGCACGGCAAGAGGTGCCAGACCAACTGCGACCACCAGGCGCCGGCGATCAGCATGGCGGAGCCGAGGCCGAGCAGCAGGATCAGCCGCGGCACGACCCTGTCGGGAGCGCGTTCGGGCAGGGCGGTCATGATGCCTCCAGTGTCAGCAGGACAGCATCGCCCCGGAACCGGCGAAAACCTTCACGGCGAAATAGAGCACGATCAAGGCGGCCGCAGTGCCTGCGGCAACGAACTTCAGGCGCTTCTCGATGAACAGCCGGATGGTCTCGCCATAGCTGCGCAGCAGCCAGGCCAGCGCGAAGAAGCGGGCGCCGCGCGCGATCAGGCAGGACAGCACGAAGAAGCCGAAGCCGACATGGACGACGCCGGCCAGGATGGTGACGACCTTGATCGGCGGCAGATGCGCCAGGCCGGAGGTGACCAGCAGGATCGCGGTGGTGTCCGGGCCGGCGCAGGCCCTGATCTGCTGGAAGGCGTCGAGCTTGCCGTAGAATTCCAGCACCGGCCGGGCCAGCGCCTCGAAGGCGTAATAGCCGAGGAAATAGCCGGCAATGCCGCCCAGCGTCGAGAACACCGTCGCGATCAGCGCCAGCCGATAGGCGCGCTGCGGCGTCGCCACCGCCATCGGCACGAACAGCACGTCGGCCGGGATCAGGAAGAACGAGCTCTCGACGAAGGCGATGACCGCGAGCCAGACCTCGGCCGATTTCCTAGCCGCGAGCGACAGGGTCCAGAGGTAGAGGCGCTTCAACGCGCCGACCTTGCGCGACGGCTGGTCGAGTTCCGTGCTGGACAATGCCGAGATCCGCTGCGTTCGAGGAAGCTTCAAGCATGGCGACGCCCGGCTTCTAGAGCATGCCGCCTCACCGCGAAACCGGTTTCGGGCGATGCCCTCACCGAATAGTGAAGGGCCGGCGCCGGACAACGGTCGGATCGGTGGCGGCGTTTTCGGCGCGTTGGCAACCCAAGTCCGCGATTGACCGGGATCACGCCGCAATGATATCGCCTGAGGCGTTGAAGCGAGCTCCGCATGCGGCGTTCAGGCTTCGGCCCCTGTGGCGGAATTGGTAGACGCGCTCGACTCAAAATCGAGTTCCGCAAGGAGTGCTGGTTCGATTCCGGCCAGGGGCACCATTCTCCGCATGCCGGCCTTGCGCATGCGCCATTCCCAACGCCGCCTTCAAAGCCCATCGATGATGCCGTGCCATTTCGGAGGATGCGATGGATTACGTCAAATTCGGCAAGACCGGTCTCGAAGTCTCGCGCCTATGCCTGGGCTGCATGACCTATGGTGAGTCGAACCGCGGCAACCACGCCTGGACCATGGGCGAGGAGGCGAGCCGGCCGCTGATCAAGCAGGCGCTCGAGCTCGGCATCAACTTCCTCGACACCGCCAACGTCTACTCGGACGGCTCCTCCGAGGAGATCGTCGGCCGCGCCATCAAGGACTTCAGCCGGCGCGAGGAGGTCGTGCTCGCGACCAAGGTCTTCAACCGCATGCGCCCCGGCCCCAATGGCGCCGGCCTGTCGCGCAAGGCGATCTTCGCCGAGATCGACGCCAGCCTGAAGCGGCTCGGCACCGATTACGTCGACCTCTACCAGATCCATCGCTGGGACTACGCCACGCCGGTCGAGGAGACGCTCGAAGCGCTCCATGACGTCGTGAAGGCCGGCAAGGCCCGCTATATCGGCGCCTCCTCGATGTATTCCTGGCAATTCGCCAAGGCGCTCTACGTCTCGCGCCTGGAAGGCTGGACCGAGTTCGTCAGCATGCAGAACCATCTCAACCTGCTCTACCGCGAGGAAGAGCGCGAGATGCTGCCGCTCTGCGCCGACCAGACTATCGCGGTCATCCCGTGGAGCCCGCTGGCGCGGGGCCGCCTGACCCGCGACTGGAACGAGAGCACCCACCGCACCGAGACCGACGAGTTCGGCAAGACGCTCTATGGCGAGCAGGACCGGGCCGTGGTCGATGCGGTCGGCAAGATCGCCAAAGAGCGCAGCGTGCCGCGCGCCCAGGTCGCGCTCGCCTGGTTGGCACAGAAGGGCGGCGTCACCGCGCCGATCATCGGCGCCTCCAAGCCCGATCATTTGACCGACGCCGTCGCGGCGCTGTCGCTCGGCCTGAAGCCCGAGGAGATCGCGGCGCTGGAGGCGCCCTATCAGCCCCACCGCGTCGCCGGCTTCAAATAGCCGGCGCCCGCGGCCCGGCTCAGTTCAAGCCGCCGCGCTTCACGAAGGCACCGCCCTTCATGATCAGCGGCATGTGCCGGCCCTGGCGGGTCAGCAGCGCCAGGTCCTTCAGCGGGTCGCCATCGACCACGATCAGGTCGGCATGGGCGCCCGGCGCGACCGTGCCGATCTTGCCTTCGAGCTTGAGCAGCTTCGCCGCGACATGGGTCGCTGAGGCGATGACCTCATGCGCCGGCAGCGCCCGGCCGCGGATGACGAACTCCTCCGACTGGTGCCGGTGCATCTCGCCGAGCAGGTCGCTGCCATAGGCCATGGCGAGCCCGGCCTTGCGCATGATGCCGAGTGAATCCATGCCGGCGACGCGGACGCTCTCGACCTTCGCGACCGAATCCGGCGGGAAGCCGAGCTTGCCGCCCTCGCTGGCGAGCTTGTCGTAGGTCACCAGCGTCGGCACCGCGACGAAGCCTTTTGAGGCCGCGAGCTTGGCCGTGTCGGCCTGGATCAGGTTGCAATGCTCCAGCGAATGCACGCCGGCCTCGACGCAGCGCCTTATCGCCTCGTCGGTATAGACATGGGCGGAGACATAGGTGCCGGCCATCTTCGCCTCCTCGACGATCGCCTCCAGCTCGCTCCTGGAGAAGCCGAGGAAATGGATCGGGTCGGTCGGCGAGGCGCAGCCGCCATTGGCCATGATCTTCACGAAATCGGCCCCGCCCTTGATCTCCTCGCGGGCGGCGCGGCGGACCTCGTCGAGCCCATCGCAGAGCCGGCCGAGCGAGCCCAGCTTGTGGCCGGTCTTAGCCGCAGGCCTGTCGTCGAAGCGGCCGCGGAAATCGCAATGGCCGCCGGTCTGGCTCAGCGCCTTGCCGGAGATGACGAGGCGCGGCGTCGGGAAATGCCCCTCCTCCGTCGCGACCTTCAGGCCGTAATCGGCGCCACCGACGTCGCGCACGGTGGTGAAGCCGCGCCGCAGCATCTCGCCCATGATGGTGAAGGCCCGCGCCGTCACCAGCGAATCCGGCAGCATGGCGTTGCGGCCGAGATCGGCGATGCCGGCGACGACATGAACGTGAGCGTCGATCAGGCCAGGCATCAGCGTGCGGCCCTTGAGGTCGACCACCTTGGCCTTCTCGGCCGAGACGCGCTTGCCGACCTCTTTGATCTCGCCGCCCTCGACCAGCACGGAGACCGGGTCGCCGCGTTCGGCCTTCGTGCCGTCGACGATGCGGGCGTTGGTGAAGAGCGTGCTGGCCATGACAGGTTCCGTGGTGGGTTGGGAAAGGCGACGTGAATCTCAGAGGCTCTCAGAGACCGTTTGAGACTTCGCTGGCGTGAGCTGGCTGGCGTGGCTGGCGAGAACCGGAGCGGAGCGGACTTCATGTCCGTGAGCACCGGACGCGCAGATAGTCGCGTCAGACGGCCGCGCCAGTAGAATTCGCAGACGGTCTCTCAGCGGATCAGCATGGCGGTGCCATACATCCCGATGGCGAAGACGGTGTGCCCGACGATGTTGAGCAGGCGCAGCTGGTTGGCGTTGGCCCGCTTCGAGGCGGCGATGCCGGCGCCCATGCCGGGCTGCAGGATGAACCAGCCGCAGCCGACCGTGACGAGCCCGACGATCAGCGCCGGCAGGAAGCTGGGATTGCGGGCCCAGTCGAGCCCCCAGATCAGGAGCAGGGCGGCGGCGAAGACGATGCCGACGACATAGTGCATCACCCAGCCGATCGTCAGTTCGTTCGGCACCGGCGCGGCCTTGCCGATATCCTCGTGCGCGAAGCGCCCCTGAGGCAGATGCCCGAACCAGCGCCCGACCATGGCCCAGTTCGGCGCCGGCAGGCCGACGACGCGGTGCAGGAACTGCGCCCAGAGATCGAGCAAAGCCGTGGCACCCGCGCCGATCAGCACGGACTTGATGATGAACTCCAACATATGTCCCCCGAGACGTTTTTCGGCAATTCTACTCACGCCTTGCCGGCAATGGAGGGGAAAGATCGCCGCAAGGTCAACCGCGTCCGGACGCATGGCGCGCCTGCGGCAGCGGGGCGGGGGAACCCGACCCGTCGCCGCCCGTTCCTTCCCGAGCAAAGCGGGGGAAGCATCTCATGGCAGTCGAGGCAGTTGCGAAGGCGCGTCCGGTCGGTCCTCACGGAGCGGAGGAACTGCCATCCGTGCTGGTCACCAGCTACAATCTCGAAGTCCGCGATGAGGAGGGCTTCATCGGCGACAAAGCCAAGCGCGGCGCCTTCCTCGAGCATTTCGAAGCCCTGCGCGCGCATCTGCGCCGCAGCGGCGACGACCCGATCGACCTCGCCAGCGACAAGATCGGCAAGAAGGAGCTCGACGCGCTGCTGAGCGACGGCGCGCCGCACGAGGCCGCCCTCGTCCTCAGCGCCATCGAGCGCTATGCTCAGTCGCTCGCATTCGTCATCCGCCGCTTCGCCCGGCTCAAGGCCTGGAACCCGGTCGAGCGCATCGTCGTCGGCGGCGGCTTCCGCCAGAGCCGCGTCGGCGAACTCGCTATCGGCCGCGCCGGCATCATCCTGCAGACCGACGGGCACGAGGTCGACCTGGTGCCGATCCGGCATCATCCCGACGAGGCCGGGCTGATCGGCAACGCCCATCTCGCGCCGAAATGGATCTTCGAGGCCTATGACAGCCTGGTCGCGGTCGATATCGGCGGCTCGAACATCCGAGCCGGCATCGTCGAGCTCAGGCAGGACAAGGCCTCCGACATGAGCAAGGCCAAGGTCTGGGACTTCGAGCTCTGGCGCCATGCCGACGAGGAGATCAACCGCGACCACGCGATCAAGCGCCTCGGCAAGATGCTCGACAACCAGATCGCCCAGGCGGCGAAGGCCGGCCTGCGCGTCGCGCCCTTCATCGGCATCGGTTGCCCCGGCCTGATCGAGCCCGACGGCACGATCGACCGCGGCGCCCAGAACCTGCCCGGCAACTGGGAGGGCAGCCGCTTCAACCTGATCGACTGCGTCCGCGAGATGGTGCCGATGATCGGCGAGCACGAGACCATGGTGACCATGCACAACGACGCCGTCATCCAGGGCCTGAGCGAGACGCCCTTCATGCAGGACGTCGCCCACTGGGCCGTGCTGACGATCGGCACCGGGCTCGGCAATGCGAGCTACGAGAACCGGACAAAGCCGAAGGCCAGGAAGGCGAAGAAGTGACGCCCCTCGGCGTTCTGGCAAACCGTACCTCCTGCGTCATGGTCGGCCTTGTGCCGACCATCCACGTCTTCGCTTCTCCTGGGCGGCGTTCAAGACGCGGGTGCTCGGCACAAGGCCGAGCATGACGTCGAGGTAACTAGAGCATCGGACCGAAAAGTGGAATCCGGTTTTCGGAACAATCCGATGCAATAACAAAAGCCTAGATCGCCACTTTGCGTCCGATAGGACGCACGGCGATCTAGCGCCTTACCGACAGCGCCCATTGCAGCCCGTGCGTGATCACAGCCGGGAAGACGCTGAGATGGTCCTCGTCGGGGATGATCTCGCTCTTGAGCTTCAGGCCGGGATAGTTCCGCCCCTTCAGGGCCTTCTCGAAGGCCTGCAGGTCGCCGATCATGTCGAGGTTGCGGCTGTAGCGCGGGTTGTTGGCATCCTTGTTCACGGTCTCGAACGAGCCGATCGCCAGGAACAGGTTGGCCGGCAGGTCGGCATGCGCCTCGGCGTAGTCCTGCTCGCGCTTGAACATGACGCGCTGGTCGAACCAGAGCGACGGGCTGCCGAGGATGTAGTGCGAGAACATTTTTGGGTCGGTCAGCAGCACGTGCAGCCCGAACAGCCCGCCATAGGAATGGCCGGCATAGATCTTCCGGCTCATGTCGACCCGGTACGTCTTGGCGATGAACGGGAAGACGTCGTCGTTCAGGAACAGCCGGAAGGCCTCCGCCTCGCCGAAGACCGGCTTGCGGCCGGGCATGTCCGAGCGCTTCTCCAGCCGGCTCGGCGTCGGCGTGTAGTCGCGCCGCCGGCTGAACTCGGGCGTATCGCCGACGGCATGGGAGATGCCGATCAGGATGAAGTCCTCGAGGTCGCGGCCGCGACGGCCGACGCGCCCGGCAATGCTGCGCACCAGCGGAAAGGCGTAGTCGGCATCGGTGACGAAGAGCAGCGGGTAGCGCCGCCCGCCCTCGCGGTAGGATTCCGGCAGGCTGACATAGAGCTGGTAGCTGCGCTCGAGCTTCGGCGCGCGGATGGTCCAGACCTCGGTGTCTTTGAGCGTGTAGGGCGCCGGCTCGGACACGGACGCCTCCGGCACCTGCTGCGCCAGAGCGGGAAGAACCAGACAAAGGCCGATGAGCAGGAAGCAGAAACGCAGCATGATACCAGCGGCCTTTGAGAGAGCCTCTATCGTCATTGCGAGCGCAGCGAAGCAATCCAGGGCCGGTGCGCGACGCTCTGGATTGCTTCGCTGCGCTCGCAATGACGCCGATGGAACCGTACCGGTCAATCTCAAAAAGACGGCTAGCGCCGTATCCCCGGCGTTTCCACAGGCAGGCCCTTGGCGCGTCCCGCGAGGAAAAGCTCCAGCGCCAGGTATTCCGGCGAGCCGTAGTCGAACTGCGTTGCCCTGACCCCGAGCGAGCAGGCCCGCAGGCGCCGGTGCAGCGAGCCGACGTCGTTCCATTCCAGCCGGTAGGCGGGATAGCCGGTGCCGGCACCGTAGCTGATCGTGTCGCCGCGCAGCTTCTGGCCGACCATGCCGTCATGGCATTGCTGGCAGGAGAGGTTGAGCTGACCCTGCCTTCGCTCGAAGAAGGCCTTGCCGGCCTCGTAATAGGGCTTTGCCGCACCATCGGTCTTCACCTCGACCGGCAGGCCGCGCGAGAGCGAGGCGACATAGGCCGTCATCGCCAGCATCTCGGGCGTCTCGTAGCCGAAACCCGGCTGCTTCTGGCGCTCGATCCGGCATTGCTCGATCCGCCCTTCGAGGTTGAGCAGCTTGCCCGAGGCCGCATCGACCTGCGGGTAATGCGTCGCCGCGCCGCGCAGGCTCTGCTTCGGCTCGGCATGGCAGGAGATGCAGGCCGCGCCAGTCTGCGGCTTGCGGCTGAACAATTCCTCACCCTGCTCGACCCAGAACCAGGCGGGATTGCGCGTCTCGTCGGCCTGCTGCCGGCGCATCTCGGGCGAGAGGAACTCGCTGCCGGACTTGATCTCGGCCGTAGCCGGGGCGGCCGCGAGTGCGATCACGGTCAGGGCGAGCACGGCCCTCCAGCGCATCACGTCACGACGAGCCTTGCCGTGCGCGTATAGGTCGCCCCGCCATCCTCGCGCCATTCGAAGACGATGTCGCCGCTCGCGACCGCGCGCGTCGTGAAGGAGACGAAGGGGTTGGCCGAGATGCCGGTGTTCATGTCCAGGCGGAAGACCTGCTCGCCGGAATAGGTCGCGGTCAGGCGGTTCAGGATCATGCGCGGCACGGTGCCGCCCTTGCCGTCCGATTGGCCGCCGCGATCCATCGGATGGCGCGTCAGCACGCGGATCTCGATGATGTCGCCGGCGCGGGCCTCGGCCGGCATGGTGATGCGGGCGTTGAACGGCATGTCGCTCTCCCTGCGCGCTTTCCGTTCGGCCGAACCGGTCGAACGACAAGAATTCGCGCAAAATCAATACCTAGAGCATGTTCTTATCGCAAAAGTGCATGCCACTTTTGCGATAAGAACATGCTCTAGCCCCCGTCGATGCAGGCGCTCAGCGTCACCACGACATCGCCATCGGCGACGACATAGCCGCCGGTGCTGAGCGCGGCGACCGCCGTAACCTTCTGCGACGCGGCAAGCCGTAGCGTGGTCGCGACCTCGGCCCGGCCGCAGCGCGGCCCGAGATGGAAGCGCGCCATGTCCGGGAATGGGTTCTTATCGGCGATCAGGTGAATCCAGCGGACATGGTCGGCCTCGGTCATCGGGCTCTCGACCGTGATCTTCACGTCGACCGAATTGCCGTTCTCGACCAGTTGCGGGATGTCGAGCGTGATCTTGCCGCGCTTCGGCACGGCACCCTCGGTGATCCGCGCGATCAGCTCCGCCAGCGGCTGCAGGTCCTCGGCCTGCGCGCGCGGCGGCAGGGCGGCGAGGCCGACGGCTGCGACGCCGCCAGCGACGACGGCGCGCCGGCTCAGGCCCTCAGGGCGTCTTGAGTGAGGCGAGATAGGCGACGACATCCTCGATCTCCTGAGCCGACAAAGCCGGCTTGCCTCGGTATTGCGGGCTTACGTCTCGCAGCCCTTCGGTCCGAAAATAGGGCGGCATCACCGTCTCCGGATTGAGCCGCGAGGCGTCAACCAGTTTGAGCCGGATCTGCCCGGCATCGAGCCTGGCCCCGACGCCTGCGAGCGGCGGCCCGATCGTGCCCTGGAACGGCTCGCGCGGATCGGCGCCCTGATGGCATATCAGGCAATTGCCGCGCTCGCGGTCCCGCACCAGCTGCTCGCCATGGGCGGGATCGCCGGTGAAGCCGCCGAGCGGACGCGGAATCGCATCGCCGACGACCTCATAGGGTTCGAGCGCCAGAGCCGTACCTGGGCCGCAGACACTCAAGAGCAAAGCTCCCACAACCACCGCTTCTCCCAGCAGCATGAGGCGCGGGAGCCCCTCCCCCTTGCGGGGAGGGGTTTGGGGTGGGGGGCGGAAAGTCGAGGCGACGACCGCCGCTCCTGCCCGATCCGCCAGTACAGGCATCGCCGCACCCGGTCGTTCGCCCCCCATCTCCCTACCCTTCCCCACAAAGGGGAAGGGAGACGCCTTTCGCGCAACAGCGACGGCCATGCACGACGCCTGCCTTCGCAAGCCTCACGCCCTGCGCAGGTCGGTGTTGCGCATCGGGATCGCCCGCACGCGCTTGCCGGTCGCGGCGAAGATCGCGTTGAACACCGCCGGCGCCGCGACCGCGATGGTCGGTTCGCCGACGCCGCCCCAGAACCCGCCGGAGGGCACGATCACCGTCTCGACCACCGGCATCTCGTCCAGGCGCAGCACGTTGTAGGTGTCGAAATTCTCCTCGACGATGCGGCCGTCCTTGACGGTGCATTCGCCATAGAGCGCCGCCGACAGGCCGTAGACGAAGGAGCCCTCGACCTGGCGCGCGATCTGCGCCGGGTTGACGGCGTGACCGGGATCGGTCGCCGCGACGATGCGGTGGATCTTGAGCTTGCCGTCCGTGCTGACCGAAACCTCGGCCACGGAGGCAACGTAGGAGCCAAAGCCCATGGTCTGGCAGATGCCGCGGAAGACGCCGTCCGGCAGCGTCTTGCCCCATTCCGCCTTCTCGGCGGCGGCGTTGAGCACGGCGAGGTGCTTGGGGTGGTTCTTCATCAGCGCCCGGCGGAATTCGAGCGGGTCCTTGCCGGCCGAATGAGCCAGCTCATCCATGAAGCATTCCAGGTAGATCGTGTTCTGGTTCAAATTCACGCCGCGCCAAAAGCCCGGCGGCACGTGCGGGTTGCGCATGGCGTGGTCGATCAGCAGGTTCGGGATGCCATAGCCGATCGAGGCCTCCGGCCCCGGCGGGTTGAGGCCCTGGAACACCACGGGGTCGCGCCCGTTCTGGATGTTCTGCGGGAAGAGCCCGGCGACGATCGACTGGCCGGAGATGCGCATGTGCAGGCCGGTCAGGTTGTTGTCCTTGTCGAAGGCGCCGACGAGCTTGCATTGCGTGGTCGGGTGGTAGCGGCCATGCGTCATGTCCTCCTCGCGCGACCAGAGCAGCTTGATCGGCGTGCCCGGCACCTGCCTGGCGATCAGCACGACCTGCCGCACCCAGTCATGCGTCGCGCCGCGCCGGCCGAAGCCGCCGCCGAGGTCGATCTTGTAGGCCTCGCATTTGGCCAGCGGCAGGCCGGATGCCTCGGCGGTCGCGGCCAGCGCCGCCTCGCCGTTCTGGGTCGGCGTCCAGACCTCGCAGCGCTCCGGCGTCCACAAAGCCGTGGCGTTCATCGGCTCCATCGTGGCGTGGTTCTGGAACGGGTAGGAATAGACCGCCTCGACCGTGCGGGCCGCGCCGGCGATCGCCGCCTTGACGTCGCCGACCTGGTTGCCGACCACGGCTTGCGGAGCGTCGAGCCCTTCCTTGAGCCAGGCCGCGATGCTCTCGCTCGAGACCTTGGCGTTCTCGCCCTCGTCCCAGACGATCGGCAGCGCGTCGAGCGCCGTCTTGGCCTGCCACCAGGTCTCGGCCACGACCGCGATGGCGGTGTCGCCGACGGGGAGCACATGCTTCACGCCCGGCATGGACGAGATTTTGGCGGCATCGAAGCTCTTCACCTTGCCGCCGAAGACCGGGCAATCCTTGATCGCGGCGTTGAGCATTCCCGGCATCTTGAGGTCGGCGCCATAGATCTTGGTGCCGTTGGTCTTCGGCACCGTATCGAGCCGCGGCAGCGGCTTGCCGGCGATGGTCCAGTCCTTCGGATCCTTGAGCGCGACCTCCTTCGGCGCCTCCAGCTTGGAGGCGGCCTCGGCCACCTGGCCGTAGCGCAGCGAGCGGCCCGAGGCCTTGTGGGTGATCACGCTCTTCTCGGCCGCGCACTCGGCCGCCGGCACGTTCCATTGCGCCGCCGCGGCCTGGATCAGCATGGTGCGCGCGGCAGCGCCGCCCTTGCGGACATAGTCGTGCGAGCTGCGGATGCCGCGGCTGCCGCCGGTCGAGAAATCGCCCCAGACCCGGTTGCGCGCGACGTTCTGGCCCGGCGTCGGATATTCCGTGGTGACCTTCGACCAGTCGCAGTTCAGCTCCTCGGCGACGAGCTGGGCGAGGCCGGTCAGGGTGCCCTGGCCCATCTCGGAGCGGGCGATGCGGATCACCACCGTGTCGTCGGGCTTGACCACGACCCAGGCATTGATCTCCTTGACCGTATCAAGCGCCTGCGCCTTCGCCTCACCGGCAAAGGGAATGCTGAAGCCGAAGGTGAAGGCGCCGGCAGCAGCGGCAGAGCCGGCGAGCAAGGTGCGGCGGGAAGGCTTGGTCAGCGAAGCGGATGTCATCTCGTTCTCCAGAGGCTCGTACGCAGGGGAGCGAAGGCGTCATGGCCTGTCGGCTCGGACCCGGCGCGGCGGGGAAAGGGAAACCGGGTTCGGCTCAGCCGCGGCCCAGCGTGCCGCTGGCGGCGACGTCGAGGATCGCCGCCTTGACGCGGGGATAGGTCCCGCAGCGGCAGATATTCGTCATCTCGTTGGCGATATCGGCCTCGGTCGGCTTCGGATTGGCCTGCAGCAGGGCGGCGGCGGCCATGATCATGCCGCTTTGGCAATAGCCGCATTGCGGCACGTCATGCGCGATCCAGGCCTTCTGCACCGGGTGCGAGCCATCGGGCGAGAGCCCCTCGATGGTGACGATCTTCTGGTCTTCGGTCACCGCGCTGATCGGCAGCGCGCAGGAGCGGGTCGCGACCCCGTCGATATGCACCGTGCAGGCCCCGCATTGGGCGACGCCGCAGCCGTATTTCGTACCGGTCAAGCCGATCTGCTCGCGGATCACCCAGAGCAGCGGGGTGTCGCCGTCTACCGCAATATCGAGCGTCTTGCCGTTCAGATTGAGCTTCGCCACCGTAAACCTCCCGGTATCGGTTCAAGAAGGACGACGAGAGAGCCAGCGCGCCTCGTCGGGATTTTTCGGCATGCCCACTGGCATGCGCGCAGACTTTCCTTGGAAGAGATTGAAACTCAGATGACGGCGCGAGCCAACGCCTGGAAAAACGCGATCACGGCGCGTGATCGCGCTTGTCCGTTGGACGCGAATGGGAGTTTTCCGGGTGCAAGCGGCGCGAAAAAGCGGGTTAGGCGATGCCCTTGCCATGTTCGCGTCCTGATTGTCGTTGATCAGAGCCGCGAAGATCGGGGGTTTCGCGGCGGGACCTCTCACAGCAATGTGATGAAACCTCTGCCGTCCCATGCTTTCCCGCAAGAAGGTTCCGCATTTGCCGGCTACGACGCATCCTCCGTTCTGTTCTTGCCATCCGGGTGCCCGGGAGGCGAGGTTCGGTTCCGCACCGAATCACCCTCAGCGAAACGGGACCGGAATGGCTGCGCAGAAGCCCCTTTCTCCAGCTCCCGATCTATGGCGCGGCCTGCTGGCCGCGCTCGCCCTGCTCGCCGTCCTGCTGGTCTCCGGCCATGGCTGGGCGCAGGCGCAAACCGCCGACACCATGCCGCCGCGGGCGCGGCTCGAAAACGCGCGCGGCGAGCTCGCGCAGATCGAGGGCACGCTCGCCAATGTCGAGGCGACCGATGCCGACCTCCAGCGCCAGCGCGGCCGCCTGCAGCCCCTGCTGGTGCAGCTGCGCCGCATCGTCGACGAGCAGACGCCGCGCGCCGAGCAGGCCAAGCTCAGGCTGGAGCAGCTCGGCGTGAAGCCGGACGCCAAGGCGCCGCCCGAGAGCGCCGACGTCGCCGCCGAGCGCGACCTCCGCGAAAAGGCCTTCGCCGATGCCGACGACATCCTGAAGATCGCCCGCGCCGCGCTGCTGCAGACGACCCAGATCGAGACCGAGATCAGCGACCGCCGCCGCGAGATCTTCGCCAAGGCGCTGTTCGCGCCCGGCTCGTCGATCCTCAGCCCGGAGCTGTGGCGCAACGCCCTGACATCGCTGCCGGACGATCTCCGCGCATCCGGGCTCATCCTCGGTGACTGGCTCGGCGTGGTCGGCGGCACGCTGCTCGATGAGCGCGGCCTGCTGCTCGGCCTCGCTTTCCTCGGCGCGATCCTTCTCTACGCCGCCCGCGCCCGCTACCTGCCGCGCTTCACGGCGCGGCTCGACGCCAGCACCGACACCAGCAGCCTGCATTGCCTGCGCGTCGCCATTGCCCATCTCGTGGCCGGCGCCGCCCCGCCGGCGCTCGCAAGCTGGCTGATCTACCGCGCGCTCAGCACCGCCGGCCTGCTGCCGCCGCGCGTCCAGCCGGTCATCTGGGCACTCGTCGTCGGGCTCGCGCTCTTCGCCTTCGTCCAGGCGCTGGTCGATGCGGTGTTCGCGCCGAGCACCCCCCAACGCCGCCTCACCAGCGTGATGGATTCGACTGCGCGCATCGTGGTCTGGATGGGCGGCTCGCTCGCCGCCGTGCTCGCGGTCGGCAAGGTCTTCGAGGCCTGGCTCCAGGCGATCGCCGCCGGACTGCCGATCTCGATCATCGTGCGCGGCGCGGTCGCAATCGTCTTCGCGATCATCCTGATCGTCGCACTCTACCAGCTACGCGACGACGAGGAGGTCGAGGAGGAGGCCAATCTCGGTCCCTATGTCCCGGTCGACGGGGCCAGTCTCGGGCCCGTCCGCATCCTCGGCTGGATCGTCGGCCTAACGATCGCTGCTGCCGCCCTCGCCGGCTACGGCGTCTTCGCCTCTTTCCTGACCGAGCAGGTGATCTGGCTCGGCATCCTCGCCTGCCTCTTCATGCTGGCCTTCCAGCTCGCCGACCTCGGCGTCACCGAGATACTGACCGGAAAGGGCCGCCTCGCGCTGACGCTGAAGGCTGGCATCGGCATTCACAGCGCCACGTTGCAAAAGATCGCCGTCATCCTCACCGGCTTGCTCAAGCTCGTGCTGATCGTGATCACGCTCATGCTGGTGCTGGCGCCCTGGGGCCTGGAATCCTCCGATGTCCTCTCGTCGCTGCGCGCCGCCTTCTTCGGCTTCCAGGTCGGCGGCGTCACCATCTCGCTGTCCTCGATCGTCGTCGCCGGCCTGGTCTTCGCGCTCAGTCTCGCTGCGACACGGGCCTTCCAGAGCTGGCTCGACGGCAAGTTCCTGCCGACGACGCATATGGACACCGGCCTGCGCAACTCGATCACCACCGCCGTCGGCTATCTCGGCTATGCGGCTGCGGTCACACTTGCGGTCTCTTCGCTCGGCTTCAGCCTGGAGCGGCTGACCATCGTCGCCGGCGCGCTCTCGGTCGGTATCGGCTTCGGCCTGCAGTCGGTGGTGTCGAACTTCGTCTCCGGCCTGATCCTGCTCTGGGAGCGGCCGATCCGGGTCGGCGACCAGGTCGTCGTCGGCGACGCCGAAGGCATCGTCAAGCGCATCAACGTCCGCTCGACCGAGATCGCGACCTTCGACCGCTCGACCGTCGTCGTCCCCAACTCGAACCTGATCACCGGCGTCGTGCGCAACCGCGTCCGCACCGACCGCACCGGCCGCGTGCTGATCTCGATCACGGTCTCGCGCACGCTCGACCCGACCGATGTGCGGACCATGCTGACCGACGCCGCCGCAGCCCATGGCGACGTGATGCAGAAGCCGCCGCCGACGATCCTGTTCAAGAAGATCGGCACCTCGACGATGGATTTCGACCTGATCTGCGTCGTCGCTGACGTCGACATCGTCGGCCGCGTCACCAGCGACCTCAACTACGTCATCCACAAGCGGCTGACCGAGATGGAAGAGGCCCCGCCGGCTCCCGAGCTGATGGTCCGGGGCCTCGAGGGCGTCGAGCAGTCGCTCGGCGACATCGCCGCCGCCGTCAGCCGCGAGGCCGGATCGCCCCGGCGCGCCAAGACGGCGGCCGCAGCCCGCAAATCCGCCGCACGGCCGGCGCAGGACGAAGCGGCCGACGAGGCCGCCCCCGAACCGCCCCCCGCGCCCGCCGCCGAGCCGGCCAGGGACGACAGCAAGGAATGACGCGATGCTCAGCTTTCCGCAGGTGCGCGACACGGTGCGCCACGTCATGACCTGCCCTGCCCTCCTCGCCGGGGCGCTCGCCGCCTTCGGCCTCGCCGGCTGCGCCGACGAGCCGGCCCGCACCCAGCCCGTCTTCTACCGCGACCTCGGCTCGCCCTCGGCCCGCGTCGACGCCAACGAGGCGCGCGCGATGATCTCGGCCTACCGGCTGAACCATGGCCTGGGCACGCTCAAGCTCGACCCCGCGCTGAACGAGGCGGCCGAGCGCGAGGCCGCCGCCATGGCCGCCGCCGACAAGCCGGCCCAGGCCGACGCGGTGAAGGCCCGCCTCGCCCGCGAGGGCCAGCCGGGCGCCGAGGCCAACCTCTCCGCCGGCTACCGGCGCCTGGCGGAAGCCTTCTCCGGCTGGCGCGACTCGCCCCAGCACGACCGCGTCATGAAGATGGCCGGCGCCACCCGCATGGGCATCGGAACGGCCTACGCGCCCGGCTCGAAATATCAGGTCTACTGGGCGTTGATCATGGCGCCGTGAGCAGCTTCAACACGGCGTCATCCCGGCTGGAGCGAAGCGGAACGCCGGGATCCATCGTAGGGCTCGACGCTCTACGATGGATCCCGGAGCAGCGCGGCTAAAGCCGCTTGTCCGGGATGACGAAGAGGGTGAAACCTACGGCTTCGCCCCAAATGTCCGTGAGCACCGGAAGCGCAGACAACCGCGTCAGACGGCCGCCCCAGTAGAAATATCGATAGATTTCTTACGGCTTCGCCCCGAACGGCAGAGGCGGCGCATCCGCCTTCAGCACGATGCCAACGCGCCGGTTGAAGGCGAGATACGGATTGTCCTTCACATAGGGCTCGGTGTCGGCCTTGCCGGTGACGGAGGTGAAGCGCTCGTCCGGCACGCCGGCATTGGCCAGGATCTCGCGCACCGCCATGGCGCGGCCGACCGAGAGCGTCCAGAGATCGCCCTCGGGCGCCGTGCCCGGCCGCGGCGAGGCGGTGTGGCCGGTGATCGCGACCTTGTTCGACATGCGCCGCAACGTCGGCGCGACCGCCCCGAGCAGCTTGCGCATGCGCTCGTTCGGCTGGACCGAGCCCTCTGCGAACATCGCCCGGCCATCCTGGTCGACGAGCTGGATGTCGATGCCGGCCTCGGCGACCTCGACGATGATGTTGCGCGAGAGCTCGGCGATCTCCGGCATCTCCTTCAACGCCTGCCTGAGCGAGGCGGCGGCGAGCGCGAAGCCGCGGTCATGCGTCGCCGAGACCAGCCCGTCTTCCTTCTGCTGGTTATGGTTCGGCGCTGTGGTGTCGGAGGCGTCGCTGAGCGGGCGGATATAAGCATTCTTGATGTGGGTCTTGGTCGGGATGCCGTCGACCTCGATGATGCCGGCGAGCCGCATATCGGTCTGCGTGCCGAAGGCCTCGCGCATCGAGCCGGCGACGATCTGGAGCTTGTTCTTGTCCTGGCTCGAATAGGCCGCGATCATGACGAAGAAGCTCATCAGCAGCGCCATCAGGTCGGCGAAGGTCACGAACCAGCCGTGACCGCCATGGGCTCCGCCCTTCTTGCGCGCCATCGTTCAGGCGCCCTTCAGGCTGCTTCCGCCATTTCTGTCCGATGATGGTCGGGCAGATAGGCGAGCAGCATTTCGCGCACGAGGGTCGCGCTCTTGGAGTCGCGCATCTGCAGCACGCCGTCGATGATCAGCGTGCGCGAGATCTCCTCTTCCTCCAGCTTGATGTGGAGCTTGTCGGCCAGCGGCAGCGTGATCATGTTGGCGATCACCGCGCCATAGAGCGTCGCCAAGAGCGCCGTCGCCATGGCCGGGCCGAGCTTCGACGGGTCGGACATGTTGGCGAACATCGTCACCATGCCCAGGATGGTGCCGATCATGCCCCAGGCCGGGGCGCAGTCGCCGATGGCGCGATAGACCTTGGAGCCCTCGTCGAGCCGCTGCAGGAAGTTGTCGCGGTCGCGCTCCATCGTGTCGCGGATGAATTCCTTGTCGTAGCCGTCGGCGATGTAGCGCAGCCCCTGGGCCAGGAACGGATCGGAGACCTCGGCGCTTTCGAGCGCGACCGGGCCGCTCTTGCGGGCAAGTTCGGCGACGCGGGTGATCTCGTCGATCAGCTCGCGGGGATGGACCGTGCGCATGGTGAAGGCGAAGCGCAGGCCCATCGGCAGGCCGTGCATGATAACCGAGAACGGAAACCGGACCATCGTGGCGGCCGTGGCGCCGCCAAAAATCACGATCACCGCGTGCTTGTCGAAATAGGCGGCGAAGTTGCCGCCGTCGATCATGATCAGGCCGATGATGACGCTGATGCCGGACAGAATGCCGACGCCAGTTGCGATATCCATGAAAGCCACCCTGATCCGGTCGATCGCGTCGCTGCCGCAGCGTCAGACTGCCGTTACGATAGGGGTTTGCGATTGAAGGAAGCGTTAAGGTTGAGGCCTTGCTCACGGCTCCCGCTCGGATAAAGCTCACGCCATGTCTTTATTTGCGATCTATGCCCGCGTCCTTGGTGAGGTCGGCTCCGAAAAGCGGCTCGGCCTCATCCTGGCTTTGGCCAATGTCCTGCTCGCGGCCGCCGCCTTCGCCGAGCCGATGCTGTTCGGCGCGCTGATCGACCGGCTGACCAGCTTCCAGGGCTCAGGCGTGCGCCCGACCTGGAGCTCGATCAACACCCTGATCGCCGCCTGGGTCGGCTTCGGCCTGTTCAACATCGGCGCCGGCGTCTTCGTCGCCTTGCATTCCGACCGGCTCGCCCATCGCCGGCGCCTCGCGGTGATGGCGAACTACTTCGAGCACGCCCTGACGCTGCCGCTCGCCTATCACACGCAGACCCATTCCGGCCGCGTGCTCAAGGTGATGCTGGAGGGCACCAGCGGCATGTGGGCGCTCTGGCTCTCCTTCTTCCGCGAGCATTGCGCCAGCTTCGTCGCGCTCTTCATCCTGCTGCCGTTCACGCTCTGGAAGAACTGGCAGCTCGGCCTGCTGCTGATCTCGCTCGTCGTGCTGTTCGGCTCGCTGACGGCCTATGTGCTGCGCAAGACCGACAAGCTGCAGAGCAATGTCGAGGCCTATCACTCCAACCTCGCCGAACGCGCCTCGGACGCGCTCGGCAACGTGCCGGTGATCCAGAGCTTCACCCGCATCGAGGCCGAGGTGCGCGGCCTGCGCTCGACCATCGCCAACCTGCTGGAGGCGCAGCTCCCGGTCCTGTCCTGGTGGGCGATCGCGACCGTCGCGACCCGCGCCTCTGCGACGCTGACGGTGCTCGCCATCTTCGTCGTCGGCACCTGGCTCCTGATGCAGGGCCAGACCACCGTCGGCGAGATCGTCACCTTCATGGGCTTCGCCACCATGCTGGTCGGCCGGCTCGAGCAGATCGTCTCCTTCGTGAACTTCATCTTCATGCAGGCGCCGAAGATGCGCGAGTTCTTCGAGGTGCTGGACACGCTGCCGGCCGTGCGCGACCTGCCCAGCGCCAAGGATATCGGCCGCCTCGAAGGGCGCATCGCCTTCGACGACGTCTCCTTCTCCTATGACGGCAAGCGCGCCGCCGTCACCGATGTCTCCTTCACGGTCGAGCCGGGCGAGACCATCGCCATCGTCGGCTCCACCGGCTCGGGCAAATCGACCACGCTCGGCCTGCTGCACCGCGCCTTCGACCCGCAATCGGGCCGCATCCTCGCCGATGGCAACGACATCCGCGACATCTCGCTGCTCTCGCTCCGGCGCAACATCGGCGTCGTCTTCCAGGAGCCGATGCTCTTCGCCCGCTCGATCCGCGAGAACCTCACCGTCGGCAAGCCGGATGCCACCGACGCCGAGATGATGGAGGCGCTCGACCGCGCCCAGGCGACCGAGGTGATGGCCCGCCAGACCGACGGGCTCGACACGCTGGTCGGCGAGCGCGGCCGCACGCTCTCCGGCGGCGAGCGCCAGCGCCTCTCGATCGCCCGCGCCTTGCTCAAGAACCCGCCTATCCTGATCCTCGACGAGGCTACCTCCGCGCTCGACGCCGCGACCGAGGTCAAGCTGCAAAAGGCGCTCGACGAGGTGATGAAGGGCCGCACCACCTTCGTCATCGCCCACCGCCTCGCCACCATCCGCAACGCCAACCGCATCCTGGTCTTCGAGCAGGGCCAGGTCATCGAGATGGGCAGCTTCGACGAACTCGTCGCCAAGGGCGGCCGCTTCGCGGCGCTAGCCCGGGCGCAGTACCTCGTCGCCGACAAGCCGGCCGCAGTACTGCCCCCGGAGGGCGCGAGCCCGCTGGCCCAGAAGATCGGCAGCGAGTGAGCCGCGCCTCGGCTCCGATGTGATCGCGGAGCTGTGAACCGCCCGTCTTCTAAGGCTGGTTGATCCTGCCGGCACACGATTGTACCAATCGGTCCTATCTTTACCAATTGGTACAAACACAGGAGAGACCGATGTCGGAATCCCGCCCGCCATTCCCGCCCTTCACCGAGGAGACCGCGGTCAAGAAGGTCCGCGGCGCCGAGGATGGCTGGAACAGCCGCAATCCCGAGCGCGTCTCGCTCGCCTACACGCCGGATTCGCTGTGGCGCAACCGCGCCGAGTTCCTGCAGGGCCGCCCGGCCATCGTCGCCTTCCTGACCCGCAAATGGGTGCGCGAGCTGGACTATCGGCTGATCAAGGAGCTCTGGGCCTTCACCGGCAATCGCATCGCCGTGCGCTTCGCCTATGAGTGGCACGATGATTCCGGCCATTGGTATCGCTCCTATGGCAACGAGAACTGGGAATTCGATGGGAACGGCCTGATGGCGCGGCGCTTCGCCTGCATCAACGACCTGCCGATCGCCGAGGCCGACCGCAAATTCCACTGGGACCAGTCCGTTCCACGCCCGGCCGACCATCCCGGCCTGAGCGATCTCGGTCTCTAGGTTTCCGATGGCGAAACGCGCCGCCGAACGTGCCGACCTGCTGCCGATCCTCGCCGAACTCTTCCGCGAATACGGCTTCGAGGCGGCGAGCCTCGCCCTGATCGGCGAGCGCACCGGCCTGGGCAAGGGCAGCCTCTATCACTTCTTCCCCGGCGGGAAGGAGGAGATGGCCAATGCCGTGCTCGACGAGATCGATGGCTGGTTCGAGCGCGAGGTCTTCAAGCCGCTGCGCGAGGAGGCCGATCCGCAGCGGGCGGTCGGAGGGATGCTGACGGCGGTTGATGCCTATTTCCGCTCGGGCCGGCGCGTCTGCCTTGTCGGCGCGTTGGCTCTGGCCGAGACGCGCAGCCGCTTCGCCGAGCGGATCAGGACTTACTTCGCCGATTGGAACGTCGCACTCACCGGCGCCTTGCAGCGGGCGGGGCACGGCGCGGTTGCTGCTGCCGCCTTGTCGGAGGAGATCCTTGCGCTGATCCAGGGTGGACTCGTGCTGGCGCGGGCTCTGGACGACCCCGCCGTTTTCGAGCGATTGCTGGCTGGTCTCAGAGTCCGGCTCGGCCAACTGCTTCCAACATCCTGACGCTTCCCCGTCATTGCGAGCGCAGCGAAGCAACCCAGGGGGACTGGGCGAGCGAGCCCCCCCGGGTTGCTTCGCTGCGCTCGCAATGACGATGGAGGTTCAAGCGGCCTCGACCTGAGGCCGCGGCAATTGCGTGATCCTCAGCGAGGTCACGCGGTTGCGGCTCTTGCGCACCACCTCGAACTTGAAGCCGTGGAAGGTGAAGGCCTGGCCGGCATCGGGGATGGTGCGCGCCTCGAAGATCACCAGCCCGGCGATGGTCGTCGCCTCCTCGTCGGGCAATTCCCAGTCCATCGCGCGGTTGAGGTCGCGGATCGGCACGCCGCCATCGACCACGACCGAGCCGTCGCTCTGCTGGCGCAGGCCGGGCACCGCGACATCATGCTCGTCGCGGATGTCGCCGACGATCTCCTCGAGGATGTCCTCGAGCGTCACCAGCCCCATCACCTCGCCATACTCGTCGACGACGAGGGCGAAATGCGTCTTGCGCGCCAGGAAGGCTTTGAGCTGGTCGGGCAGCGAGGTCGTCACCGGCACGAACCAGGGCGTGTAGGCGATCGCCGCCACGTCGAGGCTTCCCGCATCGCCGCCGGCGGCGTCGAGCGCGCGCAGCAGGTCCTTGGCATGCAGGATGCCGGTGATGTTCTCCGGCTTGCCGCGCCAGAGCGGCATGCGGGTATAAGGCGAGGCCAGCACCTCGCGCACGATCGCCTCCGGCCCGATATCGAGGTTGATCGTCCGCATCTTGGTGCGGTGGATCATCACGTCCTCGACGCCGAGCTCCTTCAGGTCGAGCAGGCCGCTGACCATGTCGCGGTCGGATTTCTTGCCCGTGCCCTCCTGGCGCATCAGGTCGACATGGTCGCGCAGCGCCTCGTCGGCCGAGAGCACCGGGCGGGCTGAATCGATCCTGCGGCCGAACAGCCGGAACAGCCGCCGTACCAGCCATTGCAGCAGCCGCGCCACCGGCCCGAGCACCGCCACCACCCAGGAGACCGGCCGCGCCAGCAACAGCGCCGCCTGATCCGGCTTGGCGATGACAGCCATGCGCGGCAATATCTCGGCGAAGGTGATGACGAGCAGCACCATGCCCAGCGCCGCATAAAGCGCCCCGACCCCGCCAAAGCGCGCCACCAGCGCATAGGTCGCGAAGGCGACCGTGCCGATCTTGACGATGATCTTGCCGAGCAGGAGCGCGCCGATCAGCTTTTCCCGATCCGCCAGCAGGCGCAGCGTTAGGGCCGCACGCCGGTCGCCCGCCTTCTCCAGCGCCGAGAGTCGGGCGCGCGAGGCCGTCGTCAGCGCCGTCTCGCTGCCGGCGAAGAAGGCCGAGAGCGCGAGGCCGACCAGCACGATCAGCTCCGCCAGCCAGGGATTGATCAGCATCAGCATGACGGCGGGTTCTGCAAATCAGGCCGCGGCCAGCTCGGTCTCGATGAAGGCCTTCACCTCCTCGGCCGCGACGCCGGGCGCGATGAAGCTCTTGCCGATGCCGCGCGCCAGGATGAAGGTCAGCACGCCGCGCTTGACCTTCTTGTCCTGGCCCATCGCCGTGACGATCTCGTCGGCGCTGCCGGCTCCCCCCGGAACCTGCGAGAGCCGGCTCGGCAGGCCGACGGCATCGAGATGCGCCGCGACGCGCACTGCATCCTGCCCTGGGCAGAGGCCGAGCCGCTGCGAGAAGCGGAAGGCGAGTGCGAGCCCGATCGCGACCGCCTCGCCATGGACGAGCCGGCTGGCGTCGTAATTGGTCAGCCGCTCCAGCGCGTGCGCGAAGGTATGGCCGAGGTTGAGCAGGGCGCGGTCGCCCTCTTCGCGCTCGTCGCGCGCCACGATCGCCGCCTTGGCCTTGCAGGAGACCGCGACCGCATGGTCGCGCTCGGGCCCGCCGGCGATGATCCGGCTCCAGTTCGCCTCGCACCAGTCGAAGAAGTCGCGGTCGTCGATCAGCCCGTACTTCACCACCTCGGCATAGCCCGCCTTGAACTCGCGCTCGCTCAGCGTGTCGAGCAGCGCGGTGTCGGCGATCACCAGCACCGGCTGATGGAAGGCGCCGATCAGGTTCTTGCCATGCGGCGAGTTGATGCCGGTCTTGCCGCCCACGGAGGAATCGACCTGCGACAGCAGGGTCGTCGGGATCTGCACGAAGCGCACGCCGCGCCTGAGCACCGCCGCCGCGAAGCCGGTGAGGTCGCCCACCACGCCGCCGCCGAAGGCGATGATGAGATCGTTGCGCTCGATCTTGGCTGAGAGCAGCGAATCGCACAGCGTGATGAAGCGCGAATAGGATTTCGAGGCTTCGCCCGGCGGGATCTCGATGCGCACCGCCGAGATGCCGGAGAGTTGCAGGCAGTGCTCGAAGGCCTGGGCGTGCAGCGCGGCGACGCGCTCGTCGGTGACCAGTGCCGCCTTGGCGCCCGGCGCCAGCGCGGCGATCAGATCCGCGGCCTCGCAGAGCTGGTGGCGGCCGATATGGATCTCGTAGCCGCGGCCTTCGAGCGCGACCGGGACCACGATGCGCGCGCCGGGGTTCTTGGTGCCCAGATTCTTGGCGCCCGTATTCTCGGCGGCGAACGGACTCATGGCGGCACTCACTGGTTCTTGGAACGCAAATAATGGTCGAGCGCGGCGAACGCATCCTCGATCACGACCTCAAGCGGATCATCGCGCGACATCAGCGTGAGATCGGCCAGAGCATAGACCGGCTCGCGCTCCGCCAGCATATTCCGCATCGTCGCCTCCGGATCGGCGGTTTGCAGCAGCGGCCGGTTCGAGCGCTTGCGCACCCGGCGCATCAGCACGTCGACCTCGGCCTTGAGCCAGATCGAGATGCCGAGCTCGGCGATGCGCTGGCGTGTCTCGTCATTCATGTAGGCGCCGCCACCGGTCGCCAGCACCAAAGGCGACCGCGTCGTCAGGATGCGGCTGATCACCCGGCGCTCGCCGTCGCGGAACTCGCTCTCGCCGCGCTGCGCGAAGATTTCGGGGATGGTCATCCCCGCAGCGGTCTCGATCTCGGTATCGGCATCGACGAAGGGCAGGCCGAGCCTGACGGCCAGCCGCCGTCCGACCGCGCTCTTGCCCGAGCCCATCATGCCGACGAGCACCACCGCGCGGCGGCCGAGCGCAGCGCGCAGCGCATCGCGGTCCATGCTCTCCACAGCCTCGGCCATCGTCATCGCAACAAATCCTTTAGCCCGGTCTAGCATGAGCGATCCTGCGACGTCATGCCCTCTGCTCGCTGCGACTGTGCATCTACTTGCATCTGTGGCCTCGCATCGTGAATAACCGGGATTGTCCTGAATCGGGACGCGTTCGAAGGATCAGCGGCCCGTGCCGACCCTGTTCAGGTTCATCGCCTTCCTCGCCATTCTCGGCGGGCTGATCTTCGGCGGCATGATTGCGCTGGTGACCTTCGTCCAGCCCGAGCCGCGCGAGATGGTCGAGATCGTGCCGCCAGCCAAGCTGCAGCCGAAATGAGCAGGCTGGAATGACCAAGCAAGCCCGCGCCCGCGTCTCGGCCTTCCTCGACATGCTTGCGGCCGAGCGGGGCGCGGCGAAAAACACGCTCGAAGCCTATGAACGCGACCTCGACGACTATCTCGAATTCATTGCCGGCAAGGGCCTCGATGGTATCGTCGCCGACGATATCCGCGCCTGGCTGGGCGATCTGGCCGCACGCGGCCTGAAGGCCTCCTCGGCGGCGCGCCGGCTCTCGGCCGTCAGGCAGTTCCACCGCTTCCTCTATACCGAAGGGCTCGCCGGCAGCGATCCATCCGCCGCGATCGAGGGCCCGCGCCAGGGCAGGCCGTTGCCCAAGGTCGTCTCGGTCGGAGATGTCGACCGGCTGATCGAGACCGCCCGCATCGCCTCCGAGCGCGAGGGACTGACGCCGACCGCACGCCTGAAGGCGCTCAGGATGCGCTGCCTGATCGAGATGCTCTACGCCACCGGCCTGCGCGTCTCCGAGCTGATCGCCCTGCCGCTCTCGGCCGCGACGACACGCGAGCGCTTCCTGGTCGTGCGCGGCAAGGGCGACAAGGACCGGCTGGTGCCGCTCAACGACGCCGCGCGCGAGGCTGCCCGCACCTATCTCGCCGCACTGAAGGATGCCGGCGCAGCCGAGGGCCGCTGGCTCTTCCCCTCCGACGGCGAGAGCGGCCACCTCACCCGGCAGGCCTTCGGCCGCGACCTCAAGCTGCTCGGCGGAGCGGCGGGTCTAGCGGCAACGCTCAGTCCGCACGTGCTGCGCCACGCCTTCGCCAGCCACCTGCTGCAGAACGGCGCCGACCTGCGCGTCGTGCAGGAGCTGCTCGGCCATGCCGACATCGCGACGACGCAGATCTACACCCATGTCCTCGACGAGCGGCTGAAGAGCATGGTGCGCGACCTGCACCCGCTGGCGGATGAAAATTAACGCCGGATCTCATGCAGTTTGGGAATGAATGAGCCCGCTCACTGTGAGAGGGTCAATCGCCTGAAAATGTCTTCAGTTTTAAAAGGGTCTCACGATGAGCAAAGCCTACTGGGTCGCGACGTACCGCTCTGTCAGCAATCCCGATGCCCTCGCGGCCTATGCGAAGCTCGCCGGCCCGGCGATCGCCGCCAGCGGCGGCCGTGTCCTGGTGCGCGGCGTGCCCGCGCTGGTCTATGAAGCCGGCCTCCAGCAGAGGACCGTGGTCATCGAGTTCGACAGCCTCGAGCAGGCCACGGCCGCGCATGACAGCCCGGCCTATCAGGAGGCGCTGGCCGCGCTCGCCGGCGGGGCCGAACGCGACATTCGCCTCATCGAGGGCGTCTAGCACTTCCCCGACCGGATCAAGCCGCGCTGGCGGGCGGGCTCCCCTCCGGTGCCTCCTCCTGCGCGGCGGCAGCTTCGGCCTCCGGCGGCTTCGGCTCGGCCCGGCACAGGGCCAGCATCGCCCGCGCGATCTCGGCCTCGCCCATGATCGTCAGCGTCGCGCCGCATTTGGTCAGGTGCTCGACCTCGGCGTCGGAATGGGCGCGGGCGACGATCGGCAAGGTCGGGTTCTCGCGCCGGGCCTGCTCGCAGACCTGCCCCGCCTCGAAGCTGCCGGGAATCGCGATGAAGAGCCGCTTGGCGCGCACGACCGCGGCCGCGCCGAGCACCTCGGGATCGGCGGCGTTGCCGATCAGCAGCTCGGCGCCGTCGCGCTCGGCAGCAGCGATCGGATCGGACTGGTCCTCGATCACCAGCAGCTTCTCGCCCTGCGCGATCAGCCCGGCGCCGAGCAGCGAGCCGACGCGGCCATAGCCGACGATGATCGTGTGACCGGTAAGCGCGGTCGGCGTGATGTCGCGCTCCGGCTCGGCTTCGGGCTCGGGCGCTGACGGAGCGGCGGGCTTGAGCTTTGCCGCCGCCTCGGCGGCGAATTTGTCGACCGCGGCGAACAGGATCGGGTTGAGCAGGATCGAGAGGATCGCGCCCGCCAGGATCAGGTCGCGGCCCTGCTCCGGCAGGATCGCCAGGGAGACGCCGAGCCCGGCCAGGATGAAGGAGAACTCGCCGATCTGGGCGAGGCTCGCCGAGATCGTCAGCGCCACCGCATTCGAGCGGCCGAAGGCGCGCACGATCAGCCAGGCCGCCAGCGACTTGCCGATCAGGATGATCGCCAGCGTCGCCAGCAGCGGCCCCGGTGCGCGCAGCAGGATGCTGGGATCAAACAGCATGCCCACGGAGACGAAGAACAGCACGGCGAAGGCGTCGCGCAGCGGCAGCGTCTCCTCCGTGGCGCGCTGGCTCAGCGGCGATTCGCTCAGGATCATGCCCGCGAAGAAGGCGCCGAGCGCGAAGGAGACGCCGAACAGGCTGGCGGCCATGAAGGCGACGCCGAGCGCGATCGCCAGCACCGCCAGCCGGAACAGCTCGCGCGAGCCGGTATGGGCGACCCAATGCAGCACCCAGGGGATGACGCGCCGCCCCACGATCAGCATGAAGGCGATGAAGGCGACGACCTTGGCCAGCGTCAGGCCGAGCACGCCCCACAGGCCGAGGTCGAACTGGGTTGCGAGCGGCCCGACGGCGCCGGGGCGGGCGCCGTTGATCGCGTCGGCCACCGCCGGGATCAGCACCAGGGCCAGCACCATCGCGAGGTCCTCGACGATGAGCCAGCCGACGGCGATCTTGCCCTTCTCGCTCTGGACCATGCGCCGCTCCTGCAGCGCGCGCAGCAGCACCACCGTGCTCGCCACCGACAGGGCCAGGCCGAAGACGAGGCCGGCAACGAGGCTCCAGCCGAGCCAAAGCCCAAGACCGAGGCCGAGCAGCGTCGCGACGCCGATCTGCACGATCGCGCCGGGAACCGCGATGGCTTTGACCGAGAGCAGGTCCTTCAGGGAAAAATGCAGGCCGACGCCGAACATCAGCAGGATGACGCCGATCTCGGCCAGTTCGTTGGCGAGGTTCTGGTCGGCGACGAAGCCCGGCGTGAACGGCCCGACCGCGACGCCGGCCAGGAGATAGCCGACCAGCGGCGAGATGCGCAGCTTCTGCGCCAGCGCGCCGAAGACGAAGGCAAGGCCGAGGCCCGCGACGAGGATGGCGATCAGCGGGCCGTGATGCATGGGTCTCCCGGAGACGTAAGGACAGGTGCGCGCGGACCTTGGCGGCTGCGACGGTGGAATTCAACCGCCGGACGGCAAAATCCGGCGGGGCGCGAACGCGTTAGGCCCCATTCGGCGCACGCCGATTGTCGCAGCTCGGAGACCGTTTGAGAATTCGCCAGCGCGAGGGGTCTGGCGCGGTCGGTCGAGAGCCGGAGCGGAGCGGACTTTTCGTCCGTGAGCACCGGAAGCACAGACGATCGCGTCGGACGCCCGCGATAGGAGAAGTATCAAGCGGTCTCTCAGGCTTTCGGCTTTTCGAGCAGGACCTGCCCCTGCTTCTCGACGCCGAGCTTCAGCTTCTCGGCGAACATGGCGAGCACCCAGGGCAGCATCACCTCGATGCGCACCAGCGCCTCCTCGACCTCGAGCTTGCCCCGCACCGTGTAGCCGAGCGCGGCGACGCCGAATTGCAGCACGTTGCCGCTCCACTCCTCCTCGACGAGCTGCATCTTCACCATACCGAGCTTGTCGCGGACGCGGTCGATACCGCCGCGCAGGCGCGCGATCGCGGCTTCGCGCCCGAGTTCATGGGAGACGGTGATGCTGACGGGCTTGGCCATGGTCCTCAGGGTGTCGTTGAACGGTGCCCTGATATTGGCTATCGCCGACCCTGATTTCCAGCGCCTGCACAGCGTGACGATGTCGTTTGGGGTTTCGGAGCCCGAGCGGGCGCGCAGCTGCCGCGCGCCAAGAAGGCTACGGTCAGCTGAACGTGCGCTCGCTCAGCGCTCTGTGGCCATGCTCGGTCACGCGCCATTGGCCGCCCTCGGGCTCGACGAAGCCGAGTTCCTTGAGGGTGAGCAGAACGGTGTCGCCGAAGATGAAGTGCCTGGTCTCTTCCTCGAGGCTTTCGAGGGCGATCCATTCCGGGTCGGTCATCGGGGGCATCAGCTGAGAAAAGGCGTGCTGTGTTTCCATGACTGTCTCCTCTTCGATCCAGATCGGACGTCAGTGGAAATCGCATCGAATCTTGGCTGCCTCATGGCCGCATGCCGGCCGCAAGAAGCCTTAGCCGGCAAGTCGGCGCAGCTTTCCGTTCCGGGGCGGAACCCTGCCCCCCGGTGCCTCGTTCATGAACCAAGTTCGCATTCACCAACGGAGGCTCCGCAATGGCGACGACCAGCAACAAATTCCCGCCCGACGTCCCGAAGGACTGGGACGAGGCCCAGGACGAAATCGGCAACGCTGCCGAGGGCTTGACCGCAAAGGCCGCCGATCTGGCCGCGCGCGCGGGCGATACCGTCAAGGACGGCTACTACCGCGCCAAGGATGCGATCGGCGACCCCGGCGAGGCGGTGCGCGAGGCCGGCCGGTATGCTCAGGACGGTAGCGAAACCGTGATCCGCGCCGTCGAGCGCCATCCCCTCGTCGCGTTCGGTCTCGGCGCCCTCAGCGTCGGGCTGATCGCCTGGGCGAGCCTGCGGCCGTCGCCGCCGCAATGGCAGCCGGATTACGGCCGCCTGCGCCAGCTGTTCTCCGACTATGGCGGCGACGATGCGCTCAAGGCCGGCGAGAGCGCCGTGAAGACCGGTCAGGGCTGGCTGCAAGCTCATAGTGGCCAGGCGCAGGACTACGCCCGCGACGGCGGCCGCTACCTCGCCAGGCGCACGGAGCGCGAGCCGCTGGCGGCCATCGTCGGCATCGGCCTCGCGGTCTATGTGATCGGCTCGCTGCTGAGCAGCGGCTCGAGCGAGCCTGAACCGCCGCGGCGGCGCAGCAGCGCGAAGCGCTGAGTTAGCAAAGAAAAACCCGATGGATCCGGGTGGATCCATCGGGTCGAAACCTTACCTCCCGAACCAGCCGAAGCCGGTTCTGGCGGCCGCTGGGATCAATACCAGTAGCCGCGGCGGCCGTAGTAACCGCGGCCGTAATACGGGCCCGAGGCCGCACCGGCGATCGCGCCGCCGATGACGCCGGCGGCGACGCCGGCCGCAACCGCGCTGCCCGCCTCGTTCGAAGCGCGGCGGTTCTCGGTGTAGTTCGCCGAACGGCACTGCTGGTAGGCCCGGCTGCCCGGACGAAAGCCCTGCGATTCGCAGGTCACTTCGGCGTCGACCATCGATTCCTGCGCGGTCTGACAACCGGCGAGTCCGATCGCCAGCAAGCTGGCGACAACAATTGCACGCATGTGGATTTCCTTCTCAGCCACCCAGATTACCGAAAACGCATAGAGGTGACTGGCACCGGGCGTCAAGATGACGTTAAGCACTAGCCTTAATAGCCGTGCTTTCGGTGCAACAAGTCCGTCAGCGAGCCTGACGTAACGGCTTCTCAACCGCCGGTTTGCCGGAGCGGGTCAGCGACGTGATCTCCAGCGCCGGCCTGCCGGACCTCTCGGCGATCAGCTGGTCCTGCTCCATGATCGCCTCGCGCGCCGGCTCGTCGCCGTCGAGCCCGCCCAGAAGGGCGTTGGGAACCCGGCGGTTGGAGGAACGCGAGCCGTCGCTGTAGAGGACGTCGAACAGCGAAAACTCCGCGTCCAGCGGTTTCGACTTCTTGCGAGCCATGATGATGTCCTTGTGCGGGGCGTGACGCGCCCGCGAGGGACCGGCCAGGGCCGGCCCCAGGTTTCGATTGGGGTGGCCACCAGATAGAGCCTGTGCGCGCCGGGTTCAATCCGGCTCTTTCTTCTCAGCCATCCACGGCGTCGATCGCCCCCGAATTTGCGGCATCGCCCTCCGATATGCGAGATGGCTGGGATCGACGGTCAGCCATGGGATGAAGCGATGCTGCTGCGACCTTTCCTGCTGCTTGCGCCTGCCTTCGCGCTCGGCGCCTGCGCAATCCCGAACTCCGCCTCCAATGCGGTGGTGGTGACCAACACCCAAAGCGTGGTCGAAACCTGCAAGCGCATCGGCGAGACCGACGGCGATGTCGGCGTCAACCAGGCGCTGCTCCTCGACCGCGCCCGCGACAGCGCGCTCAGCCGGCTGAAGATTCGGGGAGCGGAAGCCGGCGGCAGCCACGTGCTCTCCGATGTGGCCGATCTGAAATGGAAGGGGCCGAGCACCAAGGGCACCATCTATAAATGCGGCTGACCGGCAGGACGGCGCCGGCACGCTCGCCTACCTGACGCAGCGGCCTGAAAGAACAGTCGCGGCGTTGTCATCGCCCGCGTCTTTGACTCATCATGCGATGACGGGCGATTCGAGCGAGGCTGTGATGCAGGCTCTTATCCGTGCATGCTCCCTTGCGTGCATCGGGCTGGGGGGAATGGTCGCGGCGGCAAGCGCCGCGCCGATTACCATGTCATGCGCCTATGTCGACGGCACGCCGACGACCGGCAACCGCGACGTCTTCATCAACCAGATCATCATCGATCCCGACAAGCCGATGATCACCATCCGCGTCGCGCAGACGATCGGCACCACGGCGCCCTGGGAATGGGTCTATGACGACGTCAACGGCAATTCGCTGGTCGTGACCGGAGTGAAGGATGGCAGCTTCGCCGCCTCGGCTTTGCGCGCCGGCAGCGTCGCATCCTTCATCTACGCCAAGGCCTCGGGCGTGCTGATCTGGAGCTTCTCGACGCGCTATGGCGGCGAGGCCTACCGCTTCAACTGCCGGCCTTGAACGCGATCAAAAAAATGGGTCGACGGTTTGTGGCCGCCGACCGCATCTCATGCACAGCCTGAAGGGCTGATCAGCTCTTGAGCTTGGTGTTGCACTGGCTCCAGTAGCCGCCGCCCTTCTCGATCCATTTCAGGTCGCCGTTGGCGTTGCGTTCCTTGTTGGCGTTGTACTGGTCGACGCAGGTCTTCAGGCGCGCCTTGCCGGGGGTCTCGCTGGAATACTTGTCCGCGATGCTGCGCGGGAACACGGCCGGGCGGGCACGGCCGGCCGGCGCGGTCGCGGGGGCAGCGGCCGTCCGCGCGGGAGCGGTGGCGGCTCCGGTCGAGGCCGTCGCGGGTCTGGAAGGCCGCGACCAGCGCGTTGAGGCGCTGGATCTGGCTCGTGAGGGCGCTTGCCGAGGCGGCGCTCTGCTCGGCCAGGGCGGCGTTTTGCTGGGTCATCTCATCCATATG
>NZ_QQTO01000005.1 GCF_003351345.1 Allobosea caraganae
TGTAGCCGGCGAGCGCGCCGAAGCGCAGGTTGTCGAAGACCGCGACGTCGCCGCCGACCATGAGCCCGCCGCTCGAGCGGGTCAGCTTGCCGGCGTTGCGGTCGCTCTCGCTGCGGCCCCAGGAGCCATAGCCCTGGCCCCAGAGCGCGAAGCGGTCGGACCTCAGCTTCGGCATCGGCCCGGTCGCGCTCGGGGCGAGGTCGGCCGTGAAGCCGTAGTTCATGGTCGCCATCGGCGCCGCGCCGACCGCGCCGAAGGCCGAGCGCAGCCGCCCCGTCGCCGCATCGCGCAGCGCCGAGCCCTCCTCGACCAGAACGCCCTTCGCCGAGGCGTGGATCTCGCCCGACAGCGCGTCGAAGGCGGCGCGGGCCGAGGGCGCGTCGAGCATCAGCAGGCTGTTGTAGAGCGCCAGCGTCCCGCCCATCTGCGGCAGCGTATCGAGCCCGTGGGCCGTGGCGAACTGGTTGCGCGTCCGGGCCACGGTCTCGAAGATCGCAGGCGGTGGAATTGGCGCCGGCGTGGGGCCGGCGCCAGGACCGGGATCGGTCGGGGTCTCAGGGGCGGGAGGCGTGACCGGCGGCGTGCCCGGATCGGGAGGGGGGACGGGATCGCTGCCTTTGACCTGGATGACGAGGTCGACCTGGTTTGGGCGGTGATCGAGCGCGAGGTCGAGGAAGGCCGATTGCGTCGCAGCACCGGTAAAGCTGCCGCCGACCCCGCCGGTCGCGGTGATGATGGTGTAGCGCTGGCCGTTGAGGTAGCTCGTCTGCGGGTCGAGCGCGCCGACAGCGACCCGGCTGCCGGCCACCGTGGCGCTGCCCGAGGCCACGATCCGGTCGGCGGCGCCGTTGCCGGCGATCTCGACGGCATAGGTCGAGCCCGGGGCGAGCACGAGGTTGCCGTTGATGGTGAGCGTGCCGATCGAATTGCCCGGCGAGATGGTGGCGCCGGACTGGACGGTCGTCGCGCCGACAACGCCGGTGCCGGCCAGAGTCGCGCCGTCCAGCACCGTGACCGCCGAGTTGGCGAGCGATCCGTTCACCGAGAGCTTTCCGGCCGCGACCACGGTCGAACCCGACAGGCCGCTGGTGCCGGTCAGGTCCAGGCTGCCGGCGCCGGCCTTGGCAAGGGAGCCGATGCCGTCGATGGCATTGGCGAAGCTGGCGTCGACCGCTTGGTCGATGACGAGCGCGGCATTGTTGAGGATCGCACCGCTGCCGAAGCTCGCGGCCTGGCCGCGTAGCGTGCCGGCCATGACCGTGGTGCCGCCCGCATAGCTGTTGACGCCGGTCAGGGTCGTCGTGCCCGAGCCCATCTGAAGCAGCGTGCCGCTGCCGGAGATGGTCCCGGCGAAGCTCACGGCATCCGAGCGGTTGAAGCCGAGCGTGGCATTGTTGACGACGTCGCCCTGGATCGAACCGGTCGTGCCGCCGGCGCCGATGAGCAGGCGGCCGGCGGAGACCGTGGTGCCGCCCGTGTAGCTGTTTGCCCCCGCGAGGATGAGCGTGCCGAGGTCGGACTTCACCAGCTCTGCGCTGCCAGTCAGGTTGGCGGCGATCGTCGCGGCATAGCTGGCGCCGTTGCCGGTGCCGTCTCCGACGCGGATCACGGATTGCGGCCCGGCCAAGATGATGTCGCCGCCCAGAACGGTATAGCCGTTGCTGGCGAACTGCATGCCAGCCGCCGTGACGGCGCCGAGGCTGTTGTCGACGGTGACGCTGCCGCCCGCGCTCTGGAAGATGGCGAAGCCCGGCTGCGGAGCCATGGCGGTGTTCAGCGCGCCATTGACGTCGGTCCAATTCGCGGCGGTCGCGCTCCAGGTGCCGGAGCCGCCGTCGATCACGCGGTTATCGGCGTTGCCGGCTGCGGCCCCATCCCAGAAATTGAACGGGCCCGTGGGCAGGGTCGCGGTGCTGACGAGGTTCACCTGTCCGGGAACCGCAGTCTGCACGGTATACTCCGCCACGATCGTCCCCGCCGGCACCGAGCCGATATCGAGGCCGTTATCGGTGAGGCCGCCGCCATAGCTCAGGATGCGATAGACGCCCGGCCCGAAGCCCGTGGCGGCAGAGATGTTAAGCGAGCCGTCGAGCACCAGGGCGCCAGTCACGTTGAACAGCGGCTGCGTGCCAGGGGCACCGAGCGTCGCGTCGATCCGCGCGCCCGGGGCAAGGTCGAGCGAGGCCATCGTCAAGGTCTGGCCCTGCATGCCGAGCAGCGTGCCCGCAACGCTGACCGTGCTCATAATGGTCCCGGTACCGCCCAGGGTGCCGTTCGTCTGGATCGTGGTCGTCGGGCTCGTCATCGTGCCGGATACGGAAAGAGCGCCGGACTGCACGGAGACGCTCGACGAGAAGGCGCCGGCGCCGTCGAGTTGCCAGGAGGCGCCCTGCATCGACAGGCTCTCGAAGGCGAGGAATTTTCCGATATCCTCGCTGCCGCTGCCGAGAAGCACGAGCGCGTCGGTTCCGCTGCCGCCCTGGACGTTTCCGGTCAGCGTGGAGCCGGTGTCGAGATTGAGGGTCCGGGCGAAGTTGCCCGCGAAGTTGATGGCGTTGACCGCTCCGGAGACGGTGCCGCTATTGGTCACCGTCCCGGCCCTCCCGAGATAGAGCCCGTCGCTGGCGATCGAGCGGATCGTGCCGGTATTGACGAAGGTTCCGCCGCCCGTCGCCTCGACTGCGCGCCTTGCGCCGGTCGCTCCCGTCGATTCGATCAGGCCGTCATTGGTGAAGGTCAGCGGCGCGCTCGCGCTGGCATAGACGCCGTTGAACGCACCGCTTATCCGGCCCGTGGCGGTATTGGTGACGGTGCTGGCACCGCCTTGCACGAGGACGCCGGCCGCGAAATTCGTCCCCGTGTTGATGATCGTGCCGGAGTTGATCACGGTGCGCGACGCGCCCTGGCCGACGGCGACGGCATTGCTGCTGTTATTGGCGGTGATGGTGCCACCGAAGAGGTTGGTGACGATGCCGCCGAAGCGCAGCGACACCAGGTCGCCGGCAGTCCCGGTCTGCGTGATCGTGCCGACATTCGTCACCGAGCCGGCTCCGGCAGTCGGAATGCCGATCATGATGGCGCTCAAGGCGGAGTTGATCGTGGCGCCGGCCTGGTTGTCGACGCTGCCACCGCCGGCCAGGGCGATGGCGTTGCTGACGGAGCCCGCGGTGATCGTGCCGAAATTGCTGACGGAGGAACCCGCAAACGACAGCGAGACCGTGTTGGCGAGCGAGGATGAGAGCGACCCGCGATTGGTCAGGGCCCAGGCGCTGGTGGTGGCGCGCATGGCGCCGGTCCCGGCGGCGTTGGTGACCGTGATCCCCGGCGATATCTCGACCGTAGAGCCGATCTGCGTATCCAGGTTCACACCGCCTGACACATTCGAGATGATATCGAGATCGGCGGCGGATGCGCTCGTCGCGGCGGCGATTGACGCCAGCGCCACCGTGCTCGCCAGTAGGAGATAAAGGGCGGGCTTTTTCCGCGCGAGATCGCTCGATCGGCTGATCTCTTCAAAGATATTCATCGATATTGGCCCCCGGCCACCGCCAACCCGATTCGATCGGCAGAAACATGGGACTATTTTAAGAAGTCGTGGTGGGTCGGCGCCCCCCCGGAAAAAGGAGGTTGCAAAAATAAACCCATGAATCGGGATCATATTCTACGAAATGCACCGCGAATAACGATTCGCGTGCTGGGGTATTGTTGGCGTCACATAGCTTTCATATAGAAATATGGAGCGATGGACATGCACGCGTTGCAGCCGCGCCAAGTCGTCTTGGCATCCCGCGCGCCACGCAGAGCTGTCATGATCTACAATCCTAAGAGCAAAAAATTCTACGTGAAGGCCAAAGAACTCCTCTTAATTTGCCCATCTCGATGCATTGGCAGGATATCCGGCGAATTTGTTCGCGTTTCTGAATTGCAACTCCCGAAAACGGGAGTTGCCGGAGAAATATGAACGCCATATTGGGCGCCGATAGTTGCCGTAGAGCAGCCTTCGCTGCAGTAGCGTAGAGTTTGGGGCTGCGTTCTCGCCGGTAGCCCGTCGTTGCCGTCAGTTCCGGTATTCATTCGATGGACCAGATCATGATCGAACGATATGCCGAAACACTGCTGGCCTGCTCGACGATGTCTGACGTCCAGCACGCCTTCGGCATCGCGATCGCCAATGACGGCTTTTTCACCTCGGCGGCGCGCGCCTTCACTCCAAGAAGCAAGCATCAGGTCGAAACATTCTTCCTGAACTGGCCAGAAGAGTGGAAGAAGCTGAGCATCGAGAGGCAATTCGTCAAAAAGAGCCCTGTCGTCAGCGAAGCGCGGCGGCGACATGCACCGTTCACTTGGGAGCAGCTCAAGGGGGAGCGGCTTTTCAGTGCCGAGGAGAACGAGGTTTGGGCCTTGGTCGTGGAATGGGGATGGACGGACGGTTTCGTCGTGCCGATCCATGGACCATGCGGCTATGCCGCCACTATCGCCATGGCGAGCAAGGAGAAGCAGCTCAAGCTCCCCCCGGCCACGAGGATGCGCCTCTATATGCTGGCGATCCTGACGCATGAACGCTGCCGCAGCCTGAGCAAGTTCCTGTCAGCCTCTCCCCTAGACGAAGCCTTGACCGCGCGCGAGCTCGAATGCCTCAAATGGGTCGCAGACGGCCAGACCGATGAGAGGATCGGCGTCATTCTCGGCATTTCGTCCGAGACCGTCCGATTTCACGTCGACAACGTCCGCGGCAAGCTCGGCGTGCGCAATCGCGCTCAGGCCGTCGCGCAGCTGTATCTGTCCGGCTTGCTGTGAATGGCCCGGCGGTTCAGGCCGGCGTCCATGGCCCAGCGGCTGAAAGCGATCCAAATTGGATATCGGCGACGGTCGAATGCCTGATCTGGTCACTCTCGATCGCACTTCGCACGATCAACCTCATTGCAGCTTCTGGTTCAGAGCATCGCGAAGCCCGTCGCCCAGGATATTGAAGCAGAGGACGACGACGAAGATGGCGAGGCCCGGAAACAGCGTCAGGTGATCGGCGACGCCGAGGTAGCTGCGCCCATCCGCCAGCATGGCGCCCCATTCGGAGCTTGGCGGTTGCGCCCCTAGCCCAATGAAAGACAGCGCCGCGCCGACGAGAATGGCCGAGCCGATGCGCAGGCTCATATAGACGATCACCGCCGGGAGGGCTCCGGGCAGGATATGATGGAGGATCAGCTTGAACCTGGACACGCCGATGCTGCGAGCCGCCTGAACGTACTGAGCCTGCTTCAGCACCAAAGTGCTGCCGCGGACGAGCCGGGCAAAAACCGGGACGCTGAACACGGCTACCGCCCAGATGACGTTTCCCACTCCCGGCCCGAGCAGGGCCACCACTGCGATGGCCAGCAGGAGACCGGGAAACGCGAACAGCACATCGCATAGCCGCATCAGAAGAGCATCGACCCAGCCGCCGCTCCAACCGCTGACGAGCCCCATGATCGTGCCGATGAGGCCACCGGCCAACGCCGAGATCAACCCTACGGCGAGGGAGACGCGGCCGCCCCAGATGATCCGGCTAAGGATGTCGCGGCCATAGGAATCGGTGCCGGCAAGATGGGCCGCGGACGGCGGCTGCAGAAGCGCGTCGTAGTCGGCGGCAGCAGGGTCGTAAGGCGCGATATAGGGCGCGAACACCGCGGCAAGGACGATGAGGACAATGAGCGCCGCCGCCAGGAGCGCAGTGTGCCTGCGACGAAAGCGCCGCCAGAATTCCCGGGCCGGCGAGCGGATGGCAGGCGCTGTCATGATCGCAACCGGATCGCGGGGTTCAGTACGCCGTAGAGGAGGTCGACCACGAGGTTTATGAGCACGAACTCGGCGGAAAGGAGCAGGATCAACGCCTGGATCACGGGATAGTCGCGGAACGCGATGCTGTCGACGAGCAGGCGGCCCAGGCCTGGCCAGGCGAACACCGTCTCGACCACGATTGCGCCGCCCAGCAGCGTCCCGAATTCCAGCCCCGTCAGGGTGACCACGGGGATCAACGCGTTGCGCGCCGCGTGGCGCCAGATCACGCGTCGTTCGGTCAGGCCCTTGCTGCGTGCCGTACGGACATAGTCTTCGCCGGCGACATCGACGAAGGCCGAGCGCGTGAAGCGGGCGAGCACGGCAGCCACCCCGACGCCAAGCGTGAATGATGGCATGAGGAGCGAACGCCATCCGTCGAAACCGCCTGTCGGCAGCCAGCCGAGATGCACTGAAAACAGATCGATGAGCAGCAGCCCAAGCCAAAAGCCGGGAAAGGACAGGCCCCCGATCGCCGCCAGCATGGCGGCCTGGTCCTGCCACCGCCCGCGTTTGACCCCGGCCCAAACGCCGAGCAAGCCCCCCGTCAGGGTCGCCCATCCCATCGCCGCCAGGGTGAGCCACAGGGTTGGCAGGAAGCGCGCCCCGATGACCTCGATCACCGGCTCATGCGTGCGGCTGGAGATGCCGAAATCGCCGCGAAGGGTCGCTCCGGCGTAGCGCAGGTACTGCTCTGAAATCGGTCGGTCGAGCCCGAGCGCTTCGCGCGCGGAGGCCACCTCCTGTTCCGTCGCATCCGCACCCGCCACCAGGCGCGCCGGATCGCCCGGCAACAGCCGGACGAAGCCGAACACGAACAGCGACACGGCGAACAGCACCGGCACGGCGCCGATGAGCCGCTTCAGGAAGAATGCGAGCATCGGCTCTCACTCCTCGCGTCGGCATTCAGCACAGCGTGCATCGCTTCGTCCTCAATAGAGACCTCCCACGCGGTGCCGGGCGACGTAGTGGCCCGGCCCGACCTGGATCAGCGGAGCCACGTCCGGCACGTCGTCCGGCGCCCGCAGCGGGCTTGGCACCTCCGTGTCGTCGATCGCGACCTCGTCCCGGCGCCGCGAGGGATCGGGCACCGGGACGGCGCTGAGCAGGCGGCGCGTATAGGCGTGTTGCGGCGAGGCGAGTACCGCCTGGCGCGGCCCGATCTCGACGAGCTGCCCGAGATACATCACTGCGACACGGTGGCTTATCCGTTCGACCACCGCCATGTCATGGGAGATGAACAGGCAGGCGAGGCCGAGCTTTCGCTGCAAGCCCATCAGCAGGTTGACGATCTGCGCGCGGATCGACACGTCGAGCGCCGCGACCGCCTCGTCGGCGATGATCAGTTGCGGCTCCGAGGCGAGGGCGCGCGCGATGCCGACGCGCTGGCACTGGCCGCCCGAGAGCTCGTGAGGATAGCGCGAGACGAACTCGCGCGGGAGGCCGACCAGGTCGAGCAGCTCTTCGACGCGGCGCATGACGGCCGCCCCTTTGAGGAGGCCATGGGTGCGTATCGGTTCCGCCACTGAGAAGCCGACCGTGAGGCGCGGATCCAGCGCGCTGAACGGATCCTGGAAGACATATTGGATGCCGCGTCGCGAAGCGCTGTCCGCGGCGGTATTCGGAGCCACCGTGAGGACGTCCTGGCCCCGGAACAGGATTCGCCCCGAGGAAGGCTCTTCGAGACGCACGATGCTGCGTCCGAGCGTGCTCTTGCCGCAGCCGCTTTCGCCGACCAGCGCGACCGTCTCGCCCGGATAGATGTCGAGGCTCACCTGCTCGACGGCGTGGACCCGGGCGCGGATTCCGCCCAGCATGCCCCGGATGTCGAACCGGGTGACGAGATCGCGGACCTCCAGCACCGGCGGCGCGGCGGTCACGGTATCCTGCGGTCCGGTCGGCGCGGGCGGTTCCGGGAACGGCACCGGCAGAGCCTCGTCGTTGAGGCTGCCGAGCACCGGCACGGCTGCAAGCAGGCTGCGCGTATAGGGATGGGAGGGCGCGGCGAAGAGGGCGCCGACCGTGCCCTCTTCGAGGCGTTCGCCGGCGCGCATCACCACGACGCGATCGGCGAGTTCGGCCACCACCCCCATGTCGTGCGTGATGAACAGCAGGCCGGTGCCGAGGTCGCGCTGGAGCTCGCGCAACAGGCGCAGCACCTGCGCCTGGACGGTGACGTCGAGCGCGGTCGTCGGCTCGTCGGCGATGAGAAGCCGCGGCCGGCTCGCCAGCGCAATCGCAATCATCGCCCGCTGCCGCATGCCGCCCGAGATCTCGAACGGATAGGCGCGCAATTGCCGGGGCGCGTCGGGGATGCGGACGCGTTCGAGCAGGCGTCGCGCCTCGGCCAGAGCCGCCGTCCGGTCGAGCCGGCGGTGCTGCACGATGGCTTCGGCGATCTGGTCGCCGATCCGCATGACCGGGTTGAGCGAGCTCATCGGCTGCTGGAACACCATGGCGATCTCGGGGCCGCGCAGCCCCCGCATCGCCTCCGCATCCTCCTGCGCGAGATCGCGGACCTTGCCGCCATTGTCGCGATAGAGGATCCGCCCGGAATCGATCCGGCCGGGCCCATAGTCGAGAAGCCGGGTGATCGCCAGCGAGGCGACGGACTTGCCGGAGCCGGATTCACCGACCAGCGCCACGGTCTCGCCCGGCCGGACCGCCAGCCGGAGGTCGCGAACCACGGTCGTCCGGCCTCTCCCGGCTGGAAAGCTGACCGAGAGATCCTGGACGTCGAGCAGTTCCGGGTCGGCCATTGCGAACGCGACCTACTTCAGGTCGGCTTCCTCATAGGTCAGGGCCGTATCGGGCTGCTGGGTGAGACCGGTCAGGCGCTTGTCGCGCCCGGCCACGAGCGTGTTGACCGAGAGGAAGATCCACGGCGCCTGCTGCCAGACCACCTTCTGGACCTCGTCATAGGCCACCTTGCGCTGGACGGGGTCGGCCGTGGACAGCCCCTTCTGGATCGCCGCGTCGACCTCATCGTTCTTGAAGTAGGAGAGGTTGTAGAGCGCCGGCGGGTAGCTGCGGCTCGACAGCAGCGGCCGCAGCGCCCAGTCGGCGTCGCCGGTCGAGGGCGCCCAGCTGCCGAAGAACATGCGCACCTCGGCCTCCTCCGGGGTCTTGGCGCCCCACAGCCGTGTGGTCGCAACGCCGGCCTCGAGCGGATTGACCGCGACCTTCACGCCGATGACGGCCAGCTGCTGCTGCAGGAACTGCGAGGCCCGGTTGTTCAGCGTGTTGCTGAAGTTCCAGATCTCGGTCTCGAACCCGTTCGGATAGCCCGCTTCCGCCAGCAACTGCTTGGCCTTGGCAGGATCATAAGGCCAGACGCCCTGCTTGCTGTAGAAGGCGATGCCCGGCGCCACCGGCGCATCCATGGGGATCCCGAAGCCGTTATAGACGACCTTGATGAAGGCCGTCTTGTCGATCGCGTAGTTCAGGGCCTGTCTGACGCGCGGATCGTCGAACGGCTTCTTGCGGGTGTTGAGAGCGACATACTGCACCACGATCGACGGTGTCTTGTCGATGGCGAGGCGTTCGTCGCGCTCGATGAGCTGCACCGTCTCAGGGGGCAGGGGAAACACGAACTGCGCCTCGCCCGAACGCAGCAGGGCCAGCCGGGCGCCGCTTTCGGGAATGCTGCGGATGGTGACGCCGTCGAGCCGCGGCAGGCCCTGACGCCAGTATTGCGGGTTGCGCGCGGCCTTGAGCGTGTCCGGCGTCCAGCTGGTGAAGACGAAGGGGCCGGTGCCGACCGGGTGGCGCGAGATCTCGGACCCGTATTGCGCGATGGCCTTGGGGCTCAGGATGGAGGCTCCGGTATGGGCGAGATAGTTGAGCAGCACACCCGATGGCGCCTTCAGGACGAGGCGGATGGTGAACTCGTCCACGACCTCGACCTTGTCGACGGCCTCCAGCAGGCTCTGGCGCTTGAGCCGGTTGGCCGGATCGCGCAGCCGATCGTAGTTCAGCTTGACAGCGGCGGCATCGAAGGACGTGCCGTCGTGGAATTTGACGCCGCGCCGCAGGTGGACCGTGTACTGGGTCGAGTCGCTGTTGACCTCGGTGCTCTCGGCCAGCACCGGAACGAGCTTCAGATCGCGGTCGAAGCCATAGAGCCCTTGGAAGAAAAGGCGGGTGGCCGAAAGCGAGACCGAGTCGTTGAGATCGGTCGGATCGAGGCCGAGAATGTTGTCGCCGACACCGACGGTGATCTGCCCGGCCGCCAGCGACGGGCTGGCAAGTCCCAAGGCGGCGGCAACGGCCAAGGACCGAAATGCATTGCTGATGCGACCGAATGATATCGGCATGAAAGCGACTCCAGATCGTTCTTAAAAAAGAACAGCTGCCGGGTTTTACGATTTCAGTGCAGCGAGAGTCCATCGCGGTACACGCAATGGCGCTTCCAAATTTCGACATGCCGGAGAAAAACGTTCTTTATTTCGACCGGGGCGGCCTGCCTCCGGCGCTGAAGAGCGGGACCGCAGCGCGATCGGCCAATGGCCGGGGCTTCAGACTTTTTTGCTCTAGCGGCATGCCCCGGCCGGTCTGGAGATGGGGCCGTTTCGGCTGACCCCGCCGGATTCGCGACATTTGGCGTGAGCCGCGCATCGGCGACGCGCTGGGCCTGCCTCCGGTTGATCGACGAGGCGGGACCCCTGCAAGGACGGCAGCCAAGGACCGCAAGAAGCGGCGAGAAAAAATTCGAATGCTTATAGTTGACTAATTTTATAAACTAATAGGATTAATGGGGCGGAGGTCGATCGATGCGCAACATGAAGAAGGGGCAGCAGCTTTCGCCCGGAGCCTGGTTCCGGGCGGCCATCGCGTCGCCGGCCGGCCGGCGGGAGCAGCCTTCGATTTTCATCATGTCACCGACATCGCCCAGGCGGCGGAGCGGGACCTTCGCCTCCTTGTCGACAGTTCGCGGTTCCCCGCGAAGGCGGAATTCCTCGCCAAGACGTCGTGACCACTTTCCCGAAGAACTTCTTCCTCAAAGACCGAAAGGCTGATGCCATGACCTATTTGCCCACCATCTCGCGCCGTGCGGTGCTCGGCCTCGTCGCCGGCGCTGCGCTCCTGCCCTCGCTTGCCTTTGCCCAGCAGTCGTTCGACCTCACCTCCGCGCAGAAGGACCAGCCGCGCGCCGAGGTCGTGCCCGAGGCGGTCAAGCTGCTCGGCAAGGACGTGAAGCTCGCCAAGCCCGGCACGTTCACCATCGCGACCACCGGCCAGCGTCTGCCCTTCGGCATCAACGCGGCCGACGACCACAAGACGATCGTGGGCTCGGAGCCCGACATCGCGCGGCTGATCGCCGACGGGCTCGGCCTCAAGCTGGAGGTGGTGCAAGTGGCCTGGGCCGACTGGCCGCTGGGCGTGGCCTCGGGCAAGTACGACGCGGCGATCTCCAACGTCACCGTCACCGAGCAGCGCAAGGAGAAGTTCGACTTCTCGACCTACCGCAAGGACCAGCTCGGCTTCTACGTCTCGGCCAAGAGCGCGATCAAGGAGATCTCCAAGCCCGAGGACGTCGCCGGCCTCAAGGTGATCGTCGGCGCCGGCACCAATCAGGAGCAGATCCTGCTGCGCTGGATCAAGGCCAACGAGGCCAGAGGCCTGAAGGCCACCGAGGTTCAGTATTTCGACGATGACGTCGTGCTCTATATCGCGCTGGAATCGGGCCGCGCCGATGCGTATTTCGGACCCAACGGCACGCTCGGCTTCAAGGCCGCGCAGACCGGGAGCACGCGTCTCGTCGGCTCCTTCTCCGGCGGCTGGCCGGAGCTCGCCGAGATCGCGGTGACGACGAGGAAGGGGTCCGGCATCGCCGAGGCCATCACCGCCGTGCTCAACGCGCAGATCAAAAGCGGCAACTACCAGAAATCACTGGCGCGCTGGGGCCTTGCGCCCGAGGCGATCGACGTCTCGCGCACCAATCCGCCGGGCCTGCCCAAGAGCTGAGAGACCGTCTGATACTTCTAGTGGCGCGGCCGTCTGACGCGACTGTCTGCGCTTCCGGTGCTCACGTACAAGAGTACGCTCCGCTCCGGTTCTCGACAGCCACGCCAGCCAGCTCACGCCAGCGAAGTCTCAGGCGGTCTCTGGGATCGCCGCGACATAAGCAAAATCTCGGCGGCTCCGGCGCACTTTCGCGCCGGAACCGGACTGGTGCGTGAGCCGCATCTATCGCAAGTCTACGGAGCTCGCAGCTATCATGATCCGGCAAACGGCTGATGTCGTCGTCCTCGGCCTCGGCGCCATGGGTTCGGCCACCTTGTTCCAGCTCGCCTCGCGCGGAGCCGACGTCCTCGGCGTCGATCAGTTCCACCCCCCGCATGAGCTGGGTTCGAGCCATGGCGAGACGCGCGTGACGCGCCTCGCCGTGGCCGAGGGAACGGCGCTTGCGCCGCTGGTGCGCCGCTCGCACGAGATTTGGAAGGAGCTGGAGGCCCGCACGGGCGAAAGCCTGTTCGGGCAGGTCGGCTTCCTGGCGATCTCCAGCGAGCCGCCGCGATCCGGCGCGGCCGACTATATCGAGCGCACGCTCGCCGTTGCCCAACGCGGCGGCGTCGCGCATGAGCTGATCGACCCGGCCGAGGCGCGCCGCCGCCATCCCTGGCTCAACGTCGCCGAGAGTGATCGCATCTATTTCGAGCCGGAGGGCGGTTATCTGCGCCCTGAGCGCTGCGTCGCGGCGCAGCTTCGGCTCGCCACCGAGGCAGGCGCGCGCCTCGCGCTCGACACGCGGGTGGGCGCCATCATCCCGCGCGGCGATCATGTGGAGATCGAGACCGACAAGGGAACCATCCTCGCGGGCCGGGTCGTGGTCAGCGCCGGAGCCTGGGCGGGTCAGCTGCTCGGCGCGGGCTTTTCCGCATTGCTGCGCCCCACGCGCGAGATTCTGCACTGGTATGACCTCGAGCCCTCCGCCCCGGCGGAATGGGCGCAGGCGCCGGTCTATATCTGGTCCTACGGCCCGGGCGCGGAGCAGGGCTTCTACGGCTTCCCCGCCAGCGACGGCGCGGTGAAGGTGGCTCATGGCGAGAAGACGCGCTTCGTCGATCCCGACAGCTTCGACCGATCGAGCGAGGAGGCCGAATCGCGCGATTTTTATGCTCGCGCCATCGATGGTCGGCTGAAAGGGCTGCGCGCCGATGCCTCGCGCCGCAAGACCTGCCTCTACACCGTGTCGCCGGATGGCGGCTTCGTCATCGACCACTGGCCGGAGAGCGAGCGCGTGCTCGTCGTATCGCCCTGCTCGGGCCACGGCTTCAAGCATTCGGCCGCGATCGGCGAGGCGGTCAGCCAGCGCCTCCTAGATGGCGCGAGCCGCATCGATCTGTCCGCCTTCGGGCTTGAGAGGTTCTCGGTGGCTTGATGGTAGAGACAAATAGTCCATCGATAAAGTATATTAATATTGACGGGGATGCATGAGGACGCCTATCCCAGAGGCTGGCCGTTGACGCATCCGGCCTGTGCGCGGGTATTCGGCTTCAGGAGACGACATGGGCATGGGATCATGGAGCGCGAAGAGGGCCGGCCGGACTGTCGGCTTCCTGGCGGGCGCGGCATTCTGCCTTTTGTCGATGTTCAGCGTGGGAAGCCGCGCAGCCGACACGCCGGCTCCGGTGCGGGGAGGGACGCTCAACGTAGGCCTGGCGACCGACACGGCGATCATCGACCCTTCGATCACAGGCAGCTCGATCACCGCGCTGATCGCCCGCAACGTGGTGGATTCGCTGGTGGGCCAGGCCGAGGACAACCGCTTCACGCCCTGGCTGGCCGAGCGCTGGGAGGTCAATGGCGACAACAGCGTCTACACCTTCCATCTCCGCCAGGGAGTGACGTTCAGCGACGGGACGGCGCTGGACGCGGCCGCCGTGAAATACAATTTCGACCGTATCCTCGATCCGAAGACCACCTCGAGCTACGCGAAATCATTGCTTGGTCCCATCGAGGCGATCACGGCGCCGGACGCGCGCACCCTCGTGATCAAGTACCGGCAACCTTTCGCACCATTGCTTCAGGGGCTGGGCCTGCCTTATCTCGGCATCCAGTCGCCGACCTATCTGCAGAATGCGGCCAGTACGACCAACACCGTGGTCGGCTCCGGCCCCTTCGTGCTGGACAGCTTCACCAAAGGCAGCGGCAGCCGGTTGAGCCGCCGGGCCGACTACAATTGGGGCCCAGGCTATGCCGCCCATACCGGCCCCGCGCATCTGGACGCCATCGTGTTCAGGTATCTGCCTGAATCCTCCGTCCGCCTGGGGGCGCTGAGCAGCGGGCAGTTGCAGGCGATCGATGAGGTCCCGCCGGCGAACTTCAGGGCGGTCCAGGCCAATGACCGGCTGCGGGTCGTCACGCGGGAGAATCCCGGCGTCAACCGGGCCTTCTTCCTCAACACGACCAAGGGGCCTTTCCAGGACGTCAAAGTCCGTCAGGCCTTCCAAAGCGCAGCAGACATCGCCTCGGGTGTGAAGGCGGCCTATTTCGGCAGCCTCAAGCCGGCCGACAACATCCTGGGACCCTCGACCCTCTATTACGATGCCGGCATCGCCGCCAAATGGGGCCTGGACCTTGCCAAGGCGAACCGGCTGCTCGACGAGGCGGGATGGGCGAAAAAGGATGCCGACGGCATCCGCGCAAAGGACGGCCAACGTCTGAGCGTGCAATTCGTCTACGACAGCGCCGCGCTGGGCGGCACGGACACCACGCTGGTCCAGGCGATCCAGTTTTCCGTGCGGAAGGCGGGCATCGAGCTGAAGCTCGATCCGGTGGACGCGGGCGGCTACACCGCTCGCACGGCGGCCAACGACTATGATCTCGCGTCCCTCTATTATGTCCGGGCCGAGCCCGACATCCTGCGGACGGTGTTCCACTCCGCCTACGTCCCGCCGAACGGCGCCAATGTGGCGCGGATCAAGAGCCTCGACGACAAGCTGAGCAAGGCGATCGGAGCTTCGGACGCGGAGCGCAAGCGCCTCTATGCCGAAATCCAGACCGAGATCGTCGAGCAGGTCTATGCGGTGCCGCTTTACGTCGCGGCGTATCAGCTCGGCGCTTCGAAGACGCTTCACGGCATCAGTTGGGCCACGAACGCGAAGCCCAATTTCTACGATGCCTGGCTCAGTCCGTAAGCTGGCCCGCCTGGGCTTCCGACGCCTCGGCGTCGTGCTGGCCGTGCTCTGGGGCGCGGCCACGATCGCCTTCATCGCCGTCAAGCTGATCCCCGGCGATCCGGTTTCGGTGCTTACAGGCGGCGAGAACGTCGTGGATGAAGCCGAACGGGCCGTTCTCATCCAGCAATACGGCCTGGATCAGCCATTGATCGTGCAATACGCGCATTACCTTGGCAATGCGCTCATCGGCAATTTCGGGCAGAGCTACCAGTACCGCCAGCCGGTCGCCGAGGTGATCTTCGAAGCGGCGGTCCCGACCCTGCAGCTTGCCGGCTGCGCGATCGTCCTGGCGCTGTGTCTTGCCGTGAGCAGCGCGCTGGCCACCGCCGGTCGCCGCAAGGGGTTGCGGGTCGCACTCTCCGGCCTCGAACTCGTGCTGCTGAGCACGCCGGTCTACTGGATCGGCATCGTCCTGCTGACGTTGTTCAGCTTCCAGCTGCAATGGTTCCCCGTGACCGGCGGGGAGGGGGCTGCCGCGCTCGTCCTGCCCAGCGTGGCCTTGAGCCTGCCGCTGGCGGCGTTGCTCGGCCAGGTGCTGCGGGACGGGCTGGAGGAGGCGCTGTCGCAACCCTTCGCCCTCACGGTGCGGGCACGGGGCGTCGGAGAGACTGCGCTGCGGATCCGGCACGGCCTGCGCCATGCCGCGCTGGCGGCATCGACCTTGACCGGGACGCTTCTGGCCGGCGTGCTCAGCGGCTCGATCCTGACTGAGACGGTGTTCGGCCGCTCCGGCATCGGCCAGATCACGCTGCAGGCCATCAAGACGCGCGACATGCCGCTCGTGCTCGGGCTGGTGATGCTCTCGGCGCTGGTGTTCGTCATCGTCAATCTGCTGGTCGACGCCCTCTACGTGGTGATCGATCCCCGCTTGCGGCGAACCGCGCCATGAGCGGCGAGGAATTGCTGCAGGGGACGGCGCCGCACTCTGTTCGCGGCGGTCACCGCCACCCGTGGCGCGCGCCGGGCCTGCTGCTCCCCTTGGCTTTCGTGGTGCTTCTCGGCTTCGCGGTATGCGCCCCGCACTGGTTCACCGCGCTGGAGCCCGACGCTGTGGATACCGGCACGATCCTGCTGCCGCCGGGTCCAAGCCACTGGTTCGGCACGGACCAGCTCGGGCGGGACCTGTTCTCCCGCGTCGTTTACGGCACGTCGCAATCCTTGAGCATCGGCATCGGCGCGACGCTGGTGGCCTGCATCGGCGGCATCCTGCTGGGCACCGCGGCTGCGCTGGCGCCGGCGGCGATCAGCCGGCCGCTGGTGCGGGTCATCGACATCCTGCTGGCCTTTCCCGAATTGCTGCTGGCCTTGCTGGTCATCGCCGTGCTCGGGCGCGGCCCGATGAACACCCTGCTCGCAGTCGGGCTGTCGAGCATTGCGGGCTATGCCAGGCTCGTGCGTTCGCAGGTCCTGCAGGTGAAGCTTTCGGGCTATGTCGAGCATGCGGTGACGCTCGGCGAGCATCCCTGGAGCGTCATCACCCGGCACATCGTGCCCAACACCACCCGCCCGCTGCTGATCCTGGCGACGATCGGGGTGGGCGGCTCGGTGCTTTCGGCTTCGTCATTGAGTTTCCTGGGGCTCGGGGTGGTGCCGCCTGCGGCGGAATGGGGCGCGCTCCTCGCGGATGGCCGCAACTTCCTCGATATCGCGCCCTGGGTCAGCCTGCTGCCCGCCACGGTCGTGGCGGTCTCGGTGATCGCGATCACCTTGCTGGGGCGCCGCCTGCAAACCCTGCTGGCCAGGGGAGACGTGCCGTGAACGCTCCCGTGTTCCCCAGTCGCGAGGCGGCGTTGCCGGCTACGTCCGGCTTGTCGCCGCTGCTCCGCGTCGAGGGATTGCATGTCGCCTTCCCCACTGCGCAGGGCATGGTCGAGGCGGTTCGGGACATGTCCTTTCAGATAGCTGCCGGTGAGATCCTCGCGCTCGTCGGGGAGTCCGGCTCGGGGAAGTCGGTGACGGCCCGCGCCCTCGTCGGCCTGGCCGGGCCGTCGGCACGAGTACGGGCGCTGGACCTGTCGCTCTCCGGCCGCGACGAGCGGCGTCTCGATCTGCGCCGCCTTTCTCCGCAAGCCTGGGGGCAGGTCCGCGGCCGGGAAATCGGTTTGGTGCTGCAGGACGCGCTGGTGTCGCTGGACCCTCTCCGCACCGTGGGGCGAGAGGTTGCGGAACCCATCCTCGCTCACGACCTGCTGCCCAGAGCGCAGGTGGCCGAAGCGGTCGAGGCCCTTCTGCTGTGCGCCGGCATCCCCGACCCGCAGCTCCGGGCCGCCCAATATCCGCATGAACTCTCCGGCGGATTGCGGCGCAGCCCCGGTTTCTGATCGCGGACGAGCCCACGACGGCACTGGACGTCACCGTGCAGCAGCAGGTGCTGTCGGTGTTCCGGGATCTGGCGCGCGCCGGTCATGGCGTCCTCCTGATCACCCATGACCTTGCCGTCGCAGACCAGGTCGCCGACCGCGTCGCTGTCATGCAGGAGGGCCGTTTGGTCGAGGCCGGCCCGACCCGCGAGATCCTGTCCAGGCCGCATCACCCCTATACCCGTCGCCTGCTGGCGGCGGTGCCGAGTGCTGCGACCCGCGGGCGGTGGCTGAGCGCGACCGGCGAAGCTCCCTCGCGTTCGGTGAAAGGTGGGCATAGCGCACCCCTCCTGGAACTGCGCGATGTCTGCGTCGCCTTCAGGCGCCCCGATGGCGGTGTGTTCGACGCGGTCAAGCAGGCCTCGCTTCACATCCATCGGGGCGAGACGCTCGGCATCGTCGGTGAATCCGGCTCGGGCAAGACCACGCTCGGGAAAGTCGCGCTGGCGCTGCGGCGGCCGGACAGTGGCGACGTCCGCCTGGACGGGGAACCGTGGAGCGCGCTCGCGGAATCCGCCCGGCGCCCCATCCGCCAACGCATCCAGACGATCGCGCAGGACCCTCTCAGCTCCTTCGATCCCCGGTTCAGCGTCGAACGCATCATCGAGCAGCCATTGCGCCTGCGCCCCGGCCTCGACCGGGCCGCGCGTCGACGCAGGATCCTGGAACTGGTCGGGCTGGTCGGCCTGCATCCTGATCTCCTGGCCCGACGGCCCGGGGCGTTGTCGGGCGGCCAGCGCCAGCGCGTGTCGATCGCCCAGGCCCTGGCCGCCGAGCCGGATCTGCTCGTCTGCGACGAGCCGGTCTCGGCCCTGGACGTCACCACCCAGGCGCAGGTGCTCGACTTGCTGGTCGCATTGCAGGGACGGCTGCACCTGGCGATGCTGTTCATCTCTCACGATCTCGGCGTCATCCAGCACATGAGCCACCGCATCGCAGTGATGAAGGAGGGGAGGATCGTCGAGACGGGCCCGGTGGAACAGGTGTTCGACGCCCCCCGCGACCCCTATACCCGCCGCTTGCTGGCTGCGGTCCTCCGATTGCCGGACAGCGTCGACGGGGCGGTAAGCCAGGGCAGTCCGCCGGTAGCGCCATGCTAGCGATGGCGATGGCGTTCGGCGATCCACCGGCTCGGCGCGCGCCATGACGTTCGGTTCGCTGGCCATCGACCATATCGGCGTCGTGATCCCGAGCGACGATCTTGGGGAGCGCCGAGGCACAGAGCTTGAGGACGGAGTGGCTCTCTTCGTTCGCGCCGAGGAGCTTGGCTATGACAGCGCCTGGGTGCGGCGTCCGAAGACCGGCCTTCCCTCGGCCAGCCCGTTCCTTGCTGCTGCAACGCAGCGCACGCGTCGCATCGGGCTTGGCGTCGCCGTGATGCAGATGGGTTCCGAGAACCCGCTGCGGCTGGCGGAGGATCTCGCCGCCGTGGACGCGCTGGGGAACGGCCGGTTGCATGTTGGTTTGAGCGCCGGTGGCGCGGGCATGGACCTTGGCTATGGCTGGATGACCCAACTCGCGGCCGATCTGGACGGATACCGGACCGGCGAAGGGGAGGCGGCGATCGCCTCGGCAGGGGGGCGGCAATGGCGGCTGCGGCCCCATGCACAGGGCCTGCGCGACCGGCTCTGGTATGACGCCGCGTCGGTTCGGTCCGCGGCCTGGGCCGCCGCTTCGGGGTTCAACCTGCTGACAGGCAATGCTGTCGCCGAGAATGCCGGTGCTTTCCAGGCAGCCCAACTGGCGCATATCGAGGCCTATTGGAACGGCTATGCCGGCGGGGCCTCGCCCCGCGTCTCGGCTGGGCGCGTCATCCTGCCGATCGACGGCGCCGACGCGCGGACCAGGCATAGATACGAAGAATTCGCCGCATCCCGCCTGGAGCGGACGTTCTCGCCAGATGGCGAGCGCCGCGCCCGGTTCGCTCCCGCCATCGTCGGCACGGCAGAGCAGATTCTCGAGGCGCTGAGCCGCGATCCCGTGCTGCGGCATGTTTCCGAACTCAGGCTGGAATTGCCCTATGATTTCGCGCGCGAAGACCATGAGCAGATTCTCTCGGACTTCATCCGCCTCGTTGCGCCCGAGATCGGCCACCGCCGCCATTAGCCCATACAGCAGAGAGCAACCATGTCCGCCTACGACTTCACCACGGCGCCCGACCGTCTCGACACCGGCAGCATGAAATGGAGCCGCTATCCGGCGGACGTCCTGCCGATGTGGGTCGCCGACATGGACTTCGCCGTCGCGCCCGAGATCGTCTCGGCGCTGAGGCGCAGGCTCGACCATCCCGTCTTCGGCTATGCCGTCGCCCAGGCGGCGCTGCGCGAGCAGATCGTCATCGACCTGGAAACCCGCTTCGGCTGGCGGATCGAGCCGGGCGACATCGTCTTTCTGCCCGGCGTCGAACCCGGCTTCAACATGGCCCTGAAGGCGAGGCTGAGCCCCGGCGAAAAGGTCTTGATCCAGACCCCGATCTACCGGCCCATTCTGGATGCGCCGGGCCATTGGGGGCTCGGGGCGCTTGCGGTTCCGCTCGTCCGCGGCGAGCAAGGCTACGCCCCCGATCGCGACGCGCTGGCCGATGGGCTGGCGCAGGCGCGCGCCTTTCTCCTGTGCAATCCGCACAACCCGACCGGATACGTCTACACACGCGACGACCTCGGCTTCATCGCCGCAGCATGCGAGGCGGCCGATACGCTGATCATTTCCGACGAGATCCATTGCGACCTCGTGTTCGACGGCAGCCCGCACGTTCCCATCGCCAGCCTCGCGCCCGAGATCGCGCGGCGCACCATCACGCTGATGTCGGCCAGCAAGACCTACAATATTCCGGGCCTGAAGACGGCCTTCGCCGTCATCACCGACCCGGCCCTGCGCAATGCCTTCAATGGCGCGCGGAGCGGCCTCGTCGACAGCGTGAACCTGATGGGGCTGGAGGCCACATTGGCGGCCTATCGCGATGCCGGCCCATGGCGTTCGGCCGTGCTGGACTACCTGCAATCAAATCGCGACCATCTGGGTCGCGAACTTCAGCGGCTGATTCCGGGCATTCGCTATCATCCGCCGGAGGCGTCGTTCCTTGCCTGGCTCGATTGCGGCGCTCTCGGCCTGCCGCACCCTCAAAGCTTCTTCCTGAAGAACGCGAAGCTCGGGCTTTATGCGGGCGAGGCCTTTGGCGCGGAATACGGGTCTTTCGTGCGCCTCAACTTCGGCTGCACGCAGGCGGTGCTGACGAACGCCGTCGAGCGCATGGCGAATGCGCTCGCTGGGTATGGGCAAGACTAGCCCATCAGCATCCGCCGTAGCGGGGGCCGCAAAGAGGGGGCACGCCTCAGGCGGGGCGCGCGAGCCTGTCGCTTGCCGCCGTAAGCGGCGGCAATTCGAGGTTGGAGCGAAAATCGTCGCCGACATAATCCGTGTCGATCAGGGAGCGGCGGCGCAGTTCCGGCAGCAGGCCGTTCAGCAGCAGGTCCTCCTGATCGGGGTTGCCCAGCCCGTGCAGGGTGACGACGTCGAGGACGCCGGCGCGGACGCGCTCCTCGATGGCGTCGGCAAGCTGTTCCGGCGTGCCGGCCGCGGACCAGTGGCCGGTTTCCTGCGCCTCGATGATGAGCTCCCGCAAGCTCAGCCCCTGCCGGGCGTAGCGCCGGAAGATCTCCACGCGCCCGCGCCGGCGGTTGATGCTCGTCACCTCCGGCAGCAGCGCGTCCGGCAGCGGCTCGTCGAGCGGCAGGCCGGAGAGGTCGACATGGCCGCCCAGCATGTCGGCAAGCTTCAGCCGGCCTTGCTCATAGTCGATCCGCTCATGCTTCTCCTTCAGGCGGCTGATGACGTCGGCCTCCGAGGAGCCGATGACCGCGTGGAAGGAGTTCATGGTGAAGGGCAGCCCGGCGGCGCGGCCGAAGCTCGCGGCGCGGCGGCGAAGCTCGGTCGCGAAGGCGATGGCGTCCTCGAGCTTCGGCTGCGAGGTGTAGACCACCTCGGCGAAGCGCGCGCCGATGGCGACGCCGGCCTCGGATTGCCCGGCCTGGAATTGCACGGGCCGTCCCTGCGGCAAGGGCGGGACGTTGAGCGGGCCCTGCACGCTGAAATGCCGGCCGCGATAATCGATGCGGTGGAATTTCGCGGGGTCGACGGAGATCGCTCCCGAGGCCTTGCGCTCGACGGCGTCCTGTTCGTTCGCGTCGAAGAGAGCGTTGACGACCTCGATGAACTCCGCGGCGCGCGCGTAGCGCTCTTCGGGGCTGAGCAGTTTTTCGCCAAAGTTCTCCTCGCCCACGGAGGATGTCACCGCGTTCCAGGCGGCGCGTCCGCCGCTGGCATGGTCCAGCGTGCCGATCTGACGGGCGAGGTTGTAGGGGTGGTGGAAAGTGGTCGAGACGGTCGCGACGAGGCCGATCCGCGCCGTCGCCTGGCTGAGCGCGGCAAGCGCGATGAGCGGCTCCTGGGTGCCCGTCGTCCCGGCAAGCCCGGCCTGGTCGATCTGCAGGAGGTCGGCGGTGAAGAGGCCGGTGATCTTCTCGGCTTCCGCCCTGCGCGCGAGCTCCACGGCCCGTTTCGCGCCAAGCGCCGGATCGGCGTCGTTGGAGGCGGCGACGACATTGCTTGCGCCGACCAATGTCTTGAGACGGCGGGAACGGGTGGCTGCCATGGTGGAACTCCTGGTTGATCGAATGACGGGTTTTCAGGTTCGCGGGGCGCGTGCCTTCAGGCGAGCACGGGCACCGCGTCCAGCAGCGCGCGCGTGTAGCTGTGATGGGGGGACGCAAAGACCTGCTCGACCTGGCCCGTCTCGACCACCCGGCCGTCCTTCATCACCAGGACGCGGTCGGTCAGGTGGTTCACGACGCCGAGATCATGCGAGATGAACAGTAGCGAGGTGCCGGATGCGGCCTGCAGCTCCGCCAGCAGATCGAGGACCTGCGCCTGCACGGAGACATCCAGCGCGCTGACCGGCTCATCCGCCACCAGCAACCTGGGACGCGGCGCGAAGGCGCGGGCGATGGCGACGCGCTGGCGCTGGCCGCCGGACAGGTCGCGCGGATAGCGCTTGAGGAAGGAGGGCCCGAGGCGCACCGCATCCAGGACCTCGCCGACGCGCTGGCGGCGCGCCTCCCCGAACATGCCGACCGTGTCGAGGCTTTCGCCGACGATCTGCTCGACCGTGTAGCGCGGATCGAAGGAGCTCAGCGCATCCTGCGCGATCAGCTGCATGCTCGCCCGCCGCGAGCGGCGCTGCGCCTCGCCGACATGACTCCATGCCTCGCCATCGATCTGGACGGTGCCGCTATCGGGCTCGACGAGGCCGAGCACGATCTTCGCCACGGTCGTCTTGCCGGAGCCGGATTCCCCGACGATGCCGAGTGCTTCCCCTGCTGCGAGGTGAAACGACACGTCGTTGACCGCGAAGGTGCCGCTGGCACCGCCATAGCGCTTCACGAGGTGGCTGGCCGAGAGCACGAGGCTGGTCTCGTCGATGCGCTTCGGCGGCAAGGGGATCCGCAGCCGCTCGGCAGGGCGGGCCTCGACGCTCCCGTTCGCCTCCGGCTCGCTGCCTGCGGAGAGGCGGAACCCGCGGGAGCGCACCGACGGCACCGCATCCAGCAATTGCCGCGTATACGGGTGCTCCGGCGCGGTCAGGATGGTGCGGGTCGGCCCTTCCTCGACGATCCTGCCTTGCCTCATCACCAGCACGCGGTCGGCCAGGCGCGAGACGACCGCGAGATCGTGGCTGATCAGCAGGAGCGTTTGGCCCGCCTTGCTGCGCTCGGCCAGCAGATCGAGAATCTGCTTCTGGACGGTGGCATCCAGGGCCGTGGTGGGCTCATCGGCGATCAGCAGGGAGGGGCTCCGGGCGATCGCGGTGGCGATCAGCGCCCGCTGCCGCAGGCCGCCGGAGAGCTGATGGGGATATTGCGCAAGGCGCCTGTCGGGATCGGGGATGCCGACCGATTGCAGCAGCGCGCGGTTGTCCCGGGCCGCATTCTGGCGCCTGAAGAATCCGGACCCGCCGGCGGCGTCGGTGAGTTGCTGGGAGATCCGCCTCAGCGGATCGAGCGAGACGAGCGCGTCCTGCAGGACAAAGCCGATCTTGTCGCCGCGCAGGCGCCGCCAGTCCCGCTCCCGGAAGCCCAGCACGCTTTGGCCGTCGATCTCGAATCGGCCGGCGCCGACGCTGGCCTCCGCGCCGGAGAGGCCGATGAGGGACCGGGCCGTCACCGATTTGCCGGAGCCCGACTCGCCGACCAATGCGACGGTCTCGCCCATATGGATGGTCAGGTCGATGCCGCGCACGACAGGCGTCACAGACCCGTCCTGCGGGAAGCCGATGGTGAGATCGCGGATCTGGACGAGCGGCTTCATCGGGCGCGCCTTCCTTCGAACGAGGCCTGCCAGCGCCGTCCCAGGATGCTGATCGAGATCACCGTCAGGGTGATCGCGACGCCCGGCCACACGCCGATCCACCAGGCGACGCGCAGATAGTTACGGGCCTCCGCCAGCATCGCGCCCCATTCCGGCGCGGGCGGCTGCGGCCCCATGCCGAGAAAGCTCAGCCCGGCCGCGCTGATGATCGCCGAGCCGAGGCCGATCGTCGCCAAAATCGGCACCTGGGCGAGCGCGTGCGGTAGGATGTGGCGCAGCACCAGGACCGTGGGAGTGAGTCCGAATGTCCGGGCCTGCTCGACATAGCCGCTCCTGGCGATGACGAAGGTCTGGGCCCGCACGACGCGCGCGAAGCGCGGCACGAAGGCGACGCCGAGCGCGAAGATCAGGTTGAGCGTGCCGGGGCCCGTGAAGGAGATCAGCACCAGCGCCAGGAGCAGGTCCGGGAACGAGGACACCACGTCCAGAAAGCGGCTGATCGCCTCGTCGACGAGGCCCCGCGAAAGGCCGGCCAGCAGGCCCAGGGCTGAACCGACGATGGAGCCGATGGCGACGGCGCTGACGCCGATCAGGATCGAGTAGCGCGCGCCATGGGCGACGCGGGAGAAGACATCGCGGCCGAGATGGTCCGTGCCGAACCAATGCTCGGCGCTCGGCGGCAGCTGCGCCTGCAAGGGATCGGCGGCGAGCGGATCGGCCGAGCTCAGCAGCCCGGGCCAGAGCGTCGCGACGGCGACGAAGAGCAGGAAGAGCGAGGCCAGCCAGAGGCCGGGCCTGGCCAGCAGCCCGTGCAGGGCCCGCCGGAACCGAACGCCCCGACGCGCCAGGGTTGTCGGAACGGCGCTCATCGGCCGGTCTCCCGGCTTTCGTCGCGCAAACGCGGATCGAGCAGGAGGTAGAGCACGTCCACCAGCGTGCTCAACGCCACATAGACGAAGGCGGAGAGGATCGCGACGGCGAGCACCACCGGCAGGTCATGTCCCAGCACGGCCTCGACCGTGACGCGTCCGAGGCCCGGCCGCCCGAACACGGATTCGGTGATGACGGCGCCCGACAGCAGGTTGCCGACGAGCCAGCCGGTCAGCGTGACCGCCGGCAGGGCGGCATGGCGCAGGCAATGCCGCAGCCTCAGAACGAGGTCGCTCGTGCCCCAGCTGCGCACGGTGAGGGCGAAGGGCTCCTCGAGCGCGCGCTCCAAGCCCTCGCGCAGCACCTGCCCGACGACCGCGCCGAGGGAAAGCCCGAGCGCGAGGGCGGGCAGGACCAGCGCCGAAAAGCTCCTGTCGCCGGAGACCGGGAAGAGCTTCAGCGTGAAGGAGAAGACGAAGAGCAGCAGGATGCCGAGCCAGAAGGACGGCGTCGAGACCAGCGTCAGCTCCAGCGCGCCCGCGATGGCGCGGGGCACGCGCCGGCCGGCCGTCGACACGGCGCTGGCGACCGCAAACACGAGCGCGACGACCAGTGCCGCAGCGGTGAGCTTCAGCGTCGGCAGCATCTGCGACAGCACGAGGCCGGTCACATCGGTCTGGAGGATGTAGGAGCGCCCGAAATCGCCGTGCAGGATGCGGGAGAGGTAGCTCAGATATTGCAGCGGCAGCGGCGCATCGAGGCCCCATTCGGCGCGAATGGTGGCCTCGACCTCCGGCGTTCGCAGCTGTTCGCCGATCAGGAGGCTGACGATGTCGCCCGGAGCCAGCTGCAGGCTGACGAAGCTCAGGGTCACCGCCGCCCAGAGCACGAGGAGGCCGGAGCCGATCCTGGCCGCGATCTGCAAGGCCAGGCCGCCGCGCTTCAACCCCAGGCGCTCGGGCAGCCAGGCGGCGGGCGATCGCCTGATGGCGGTCGTGTTCTGAGGGTCCATCGTCGCTCGTTTCCTGCAATCATTCGCCGGCCACGACCGAACCCGCGGCGGCGCGGCTCAGGATCAAGGTTTCAGCCAGATGTCGTAGGCGCTCTCGGGCAGGCGCTTGAACGGGCGGAAGCCGACGCCCTTGATCCGCGTGGAGGCAGCGATCTGGTCGTCGGGCACATAGAGCGGCAAGCCGTAAGCCTGCTCCAGCAAGGCGAAGCGCTGCAGCTTCGCGTAGATCTCGAAGCGCTTCTTCGCATCGAGCGTCGAGGCCGCCTCATCGAGCCAGGCGGAGACTTCCGGCGCCTCGGTGCGGCTGTAGTTGATCGAGCCGCCCTTGCTGCGCGGCAAGTAGTGGAAATAGATCGTCAGCCCGTTTTCCTGCGTGGTGGTCGAGTTCGGGATGATGCCGTACTGGCCGTCATTCTGCCGATTGGCGTAGGTTCCGGCATCGACATATTGCAGGGCGAGCTCGATGCCGGCGTTCTGGCGCGCCTGCGCTTGCACCGCCTGCAGCAGGATGTCGCGCTGGTCGCGCACCGTGGCCTGGGATTGCACGACCTCGATGGTCAGGCGCTTGCCGTCCTTGGTGCGGAAGCCGCCGGCGTCGCGCGCGGTCCAGCCGGCCTCGTCGAGCAGGGCGTTGGCCAGCTTCGGATCGAAGCCGTAGCTGCGCTCGATGCTTTTGTCGTAGAAATCCGTGTCGGCCGGAGTGAGGATGCCCCAGGCGCGCTGCCGCTCGCCGCGATAGACGGATTGGATGATGCGCTCGACATCGATCGCCGCCAGGATGGCCTTGCGCACCTTCACATCGGCCGTCGGGCCGCGGGTGACGTTGAAATAGAGCGTGTAGGGCGTGCCGGTGTTGAGCGCGTTCTGATAGGCGAAGTCCGGGCTGTCCTTGAAGAGCCCGGCGTCGTTTCCGGAAATGCCCTCGATGACGTCGACTTGTCCCGAGGTGAGCGCGCCGGTGCGCACGGCGGATTCCGGCAGGAAGCGATAGGTCAGGCGATCGAGATGGGCCGGTCCCTGATGCCCGGCATTGGCCGGAGCCCAGTTATAGGCTGGATTCCTGACGAAGCGGATCTCCTGGCCTTTGACATAGCGTTCGAGAATGAAGGGGCCGGTGCCGGACAGCTCCGGCCCGCCCGCCTTGAGCTGCGGCGAGGCGAAGGATTTCGGCGAGAGGATCTCGAGGCCGGAGATCCCGTCCAGGAAGGGGGCGTAGACCCGGTCGAGCTTCAGGACGAGCGTATGGGGATCGGCTGCGACGGCCTCCGAGATATACGAGACATGGCCTGCGCTGATGCTGCCCGAATAGGTCGGCTCCTTCAGCTTGGTGAAGTTCAGCGCCACGGCAGCCGCATCGAGCTTGGCGCCGTCGCTGAAGGTCACGTCGTCGCGCAGCCTGAAGGTGTAGGTCCGGCCGTCCTCGGAGACCGCGTAGCCCTTTGCCAGCCAGGGCGCGTAGCCGCCATCCGGCGTGCGCGCCAGCAGGGATTCATAGGCGTTGCGCAGGATGAGCTTGGCCTTCGCCTGGCCGTTCAGGTGCGGATTGAGCGTGTTCGGCTCGGTCTCGACGCCCCAGGTCAGGGAACCGCCCTTGACGGGCGCGTCCGCCGCCTCGGCTGTGCCGGGCCGCGCTCCGGCAATGATGGGCAGCGTCACGGCGCCCAGCCCGCCCAGGAAGGTTCGTCTCGTTACCACGTTGCAGTCCCCGATCGGCTTTGAACTGGAATTCTCTCAGGCCGCGAGAGAGACATGCGCTGCGGCCAGAAGCTCTATGGTCTTCAGCCGCTGGCTGCCCTCCGTCTCCGGGCAGTCGACGATGAATTCGTCGATGCCGAACGTCCGGTGCAGCCGGTCCAGCTCGGCGTGAACGCGCGCGGGCGTTCCGCGGATGACGAGCGCGGTGCGCTCCTCGATCCGGTAGCGGCTCGCGCCGACCTGCCGGACATATTCCAGCGCCTGCTCCCGGCTGCCGACATTCACGCTCTGGGCATTCTCGACCTCCACCCGGAAGCGGCGGCTATCGCCGGCCAGGCGGTTGGCCTCGGCTTCGGTCTCGGCCGTGACGATGCTCACCGCCAGCAGGGCCGAGCGGCCGCCCGCGTCGCGGTAGGTCGAGATCGCCTCCGCAATGGCCGTGGCGTCGCCGTGGATATGGCCGGGATAGACGAAGTTCCAGCCCAGCCGCGCCGCGAGCCGCGCGCTGTCCGGGCTTGCTCCCAGCAGGAAGCGCTCGGCCGCCGTCACTGGTGCGGGATAGGCGGCGAGATGCCCGCCGGCATCGTCCCAGTCCTGCCCGCCCTCGCGGCTTGCCTCATGGCGCAGGAAGCCGTCCAGCTCGGTCAATTGCGTCTCGAATGAGGGCTTTCTGGCCGGATCGTAGGCGCCCTGGAGAGCGTTGGTCGAAAGCGGCATGCCGCCCGGGGCCTTGCCGATGCCGAGGTCGACGCGGCCGGGCGCGAGGGCGGCGAGCAGGTTGAAGTTCTCGGCCACCTTGTAGGCGCTGTAGTGCTGGAGCATCACTCCGCCGGAGCCGATCCTGATGCGGTTGGTGCGTGCGAGCAGGAAGCTGATCAGCACCTCCGGCGAGGAGCTCGCCAGCTTCGGCGCATTGTGATGCTCCGCCACCCAAAAACGGGAGAAGCCGAGTTCCTCCGCCCTTCTGGCCAGGGCGAGCGTGCGTTGCAGCGCCTCCGTGGCGCTGTCGCCGTCGTGGAGGGGGCTCTTGTCGAGAAAACTCAGGGCGTAAGGCATCCAGTCTCCTCGACCGGCGAGATGTGGCTTTTAATCCATATATTTTATAGTCTATATGATCAAGCGACGATCTCCCGAGGTCGTGGCGAAGTTCATGGAGGCATGTCAGTGACCGATCTCATTATCCGGTCGTCCCTTCTGGATGCGGCGGCGCAGCCGCTCCTGGAGGGACTCGTCAGCGAATATGATGGGCGCTATGGCGCTGCGAGCCGGCCCGGCGGGGCGCGCTCGGAAATCCTGCGCTATCCGAGCGAGGCGTTTTCGCCGCCGCTGGGGGATTTCCTCCTGCTCCAGCGCGATGGCGAGACCATCGCCGGCGGCGCCTTCATGAGCCACGACGCCGAGACGGCCGAGCTCAAGCGCATCTGGACCCGGCCGGACCTGCGCCGCCAAGGCCTGGCCAAGCGCATCGTGCTGGAACTCGAGGAGAGCGCGGCAGAGCTCGGCTACACGCGCGCCTATCTGACCACCGGCTTTCGTCAGCCGGAGGCCTCCGCGCTCTATCTTCTGCTCGGATACCGTCCGCTTTTCGACACCGCGGTGGATCTCACGCTCTACCGCTCTCTGCCATTCGAGAAGCATATCGGTGCAAAGGCGGGGCAGCCGGGCACGTCGACGGTCTACCCGCCCACCGGCTCCTTCGAAGAGGCCACTGCCCGCGTGGCCGCGCTCAAGGCGCAGCAGGAGGCGAAGATCCTCGCCCGCCTCGCCAGCTTCGGCATTACGGCGGCGGCCTAGCCCTGGACGATCAGCCGAGGGGAATCGTTGCGCCGCAACCGCGGCTCCGCGCGCGATCCCCGCGGAAACATGTGCGGCGGCGTACGGCCAGCCGCCGCTATCCCTGAATTCAAAGCTGACAGGTAGAACATGACCCAAACGGCTTGCTGCTCGGCGTCGCGCTCGATGCCGCCGCGCATGCGGATAGCGACAGATCCAGCTGGGGCGGCTTCTGGAGCGGGCTGATCGGCCGCCTCGACGGCGCGGTTGATTTCGTGACGCTGGAGGATGGCTTTGCCCGAGCCGGCGCGGATGGGCCCGATGCCGTGCTTCTCGCCAACTGGCTCGCGCCGCGAAGCCGAGACATCGGCATCATCGCAGGCGCGCCGGTGAATCTCCTCGAGCCCTTTCACGTCTCGACGGCGATCGCCACGCTGGACTACGTCAGCGAGGGTCGGGCGGGCCTGCTGGCGCAGCGGCTGCGCGAGGCGCGGGCGGCCGAGGGCAGGCGGGCACTCGGTGCTCTCAACGGCTTTCCGGCTGATGATCGGCAAGCGCAAGACCGGGATGCGCAGGCCGCGATCGAGGTCATCAGCCGCTTATGGGATAGCTGGGAGGATGACGCGGTGATCCGCGACCCGAAAAGCCAGCGTTTCCTCGACGGTTCGAAGCTGCACTACATCGATTTCGAGGGAGCGGATTTCCGGGTGCTCGGTCCATCGATCACGCCGCGACCGCCCCAGGGCCAGCCTCCGGTCGCCATCGCCTGGGCGGAAGGGGATGATCCGTCCTTGATCCGCGAGGCGGATATCGTCTTCCTGCCTGCCGGCCAAGGCGAAATCGGAGATGTGATCCGCGACTCGCGCCGTGGCGCTGAGGGAGCCGGGCCGATCTTCATCGCGGACCTCGACCTCGGCCCGGAAGGTCCGTCGATCGCTGGACTGGTGGTGGCAGCCAAGCAGGCAACGGAACTCGGCGCCGGCGGCATCCGCATCGTTCTGTCCGATCCTTCAGTGCAACTCGGCCAGCTTCTCAGCGAGGTCCTGCCAGGCTTGCGTGATGCCGGCTTTGTCCGCCGGCCTTCGGGCGGGACATTGCGCCAGCGCTTCAACTTGCCGGTCGCGGCCAATCGCTACACGGCTGCGGCCTGAGCCAGGGAAGATCGATCCATGTCCAAGAAGCAGATCATCCTCGGCGCGCAGTTCCCGGGCGTCAACAATTTCACCGTCTGGCGCGATCCCGCTGCGGGCAGCCAGATCGATTTCGCCTCCTTCCGCCACTTCTCGGAAACGGTGGAGCGCGGCAAGTTCGACTTCATCTTCCTGGCTGAAGGGCTGCGGGTCCGCGAGCAGAAGGGCCGCTTCCACGAACTCGACGTGGCCGGGCGTCCCAACACCCTGGCGATCCTGACGGCGCTGTCGTCCATCACCAGCCATGTCGGCTTGATCGGCACGCTGACGACGACCTTCAACGAACCGTATCCTCTGGCCCGGCAACTGGCGACGCTGGACATTCTGTCCGGCGGCCGGGCGGGCTGGAACGTCGTCACCTCGCCGGGAGCCTTCACCGGCGCGAATTTCCGGCGCGGCGATCACCTGCCGTTTGGGGAACGCTACGAGCGGGCGCGGGAGTTCATCGAGGCGGCCCGGACAATCTGGGCAGGCGGCGATTTCTCCAGTCACTCCAGGCATTTCGACATTGCCGGGCGCTCCGGCCTCGCGCCATTGCCTCAGGGGGCCCCGATCATCGCCCAGGCGGGCGACTCGGAAGAGGGCAGGGAGTTGGCGGCTGGTCATGCCGACCTGATCTATTCCCGTCATGGGACGCTGGAGGCCGGCCAGGCCTTCTATGCCGACGTCAAGAACCGGCTGGCGAAATACGGCCGCAGCAGGGACGCGCTCAAGATACTGCCGGGCGCGGCCTTCATCCTGGGGGATACGCAGGAGGAGGCGCAGGAAAAGCTGAAAGCCATCCGCCTTCAGCAGGTCAGCCCGAAGAACGCCATCGTATTCCTGGAGCAGGTCTGGAACCGCGACCTCTCCGATCACGATCCGGACGGTCCCTTGCCGGTGGCGGAGCCCGACATATCCGCGCAGCTGGCCCAGGGCCGCGCGAACCGCTTCGATAATCGCCTGGAAACGGCGCGGGCCTGGCGGGAGCTGGCCGAGCGCGAGGGGCTCAGCATTCGCGAGCTGATCATCCGGGTCACCGCCCGACAGCAATTCGTCGGCACGCCGGAAAGCATCGCCAGCGAAATCGACCGCCATGTGCAGGAGGACGCGGCCGACGGCTTCGTCTTCGCGCCGCATCTCACCCCGGGCGGCTTCGACGAGTTCGTCGAGAAGGTCATCCCGATCCTTCAGGAGCGCAAGGTGTTCCGCCGTGACTATAGCGGCGACACCCTGCGCGGGAATCTCGGGCTGCCTCCCGCCTTGCTGCCCGATCGGGAGCGGCACGACGAACTGGTAGGGCGTATCGCGTCGTAGCGCCCTGCGACCGGCTCTGCGTCGGGACTCTCGATCACCGTCTTCGGGCAGGCATTGGATGCCTGCTCGCCGAGCTGGAGAAACGGGGTCCCGTCTAGAGCCGGCTCAAGTACGGATTCGTTCTTTCTGAGAAGTAGCCTCAAGGCTCCCGTCGGCCGCCGCAATTCTCAGAGGCGCAATCCCATCGTCTTGAGGGCCGGCAGGACCGTTTCGCCGAAATAGGCGAGATCCGGCGCGAAGTCGAAGAAGGCGATCTGGACGCCGTCGCAACCGGCGGCCTTGAGGTCTGCCAGGCGGTTGGCCACGGTCTCCGGGCTGCCGATGATCTGCACGTTGCCGCCGACGGCGCGCCGGGCGCGATCATGAGCCCCCCATGTCTTCGTATCGGCGCTGCCGTAGCGGCGCATGATGGCGTCGAGGGCCGCCTCGTCGGCGGCGCCGGCGATGTCATCATAGTACTGCTGCGCTTCGGCGTCGGTCGCCTTGCAGACGATCATCGGGTTGATCAGCACCTTGAGATCGCGGCCGAGCGCGCGTCCGCGACGCTTGATGCCGGCGATGTAGTCGGGCAGCGCCACGAGTGCCTTGTCGATGTCGGCGCCGGCCGGGCTCGTGATGAAGACGATGTCCGAATGGCGGGCGGCGAAGGAGAGGCCGGCCTCGGAGCCCGCCGCGTTGACGAGGATCGGCCGCGCAAAGCGCGACTTCGGCGAGACGAAGGCATTGTCCAGCTTCCAGTGGCGCCCCTCGCTTGTGAGGTTGTCCTGCGCCGCCCAGAGCTCCTCCATGAAGCACGTGAACTCGTCGGCCATCTCGTAACGGCTGTCATGCGGGATCTGCGGCTTGCCGAACATCTGCGCCTCGCCCGGCTCGAAGCCCGTGACGATGTTGACGCCCCAGCGTCCGCCGCTGATGTGATCGAGCGTCGCGCCGAACTTGGCGAGGTGGAGCGGATGCCAGGGGCCGTAGAGGACATGGATCGTCGAGATCAGGATGATCCGCTCGGTGGCGCGGCTCATCGCCGCGACGGTGATGAAGGGGTCGAGGCTGTCCTCGCGGTATTCCAGCGCGCTGCCGTAATAGCCCTTCGGCATCCACTGGGAGAGGCCGAAGACGAGGTCGAAGCCCAGCGCCTCCGCCGTTCGCGTCAGGTCGAGATTGTAGTCGAACTCCCAGGAGGTGGTTCGCGGCAGGGCCGAGGGCGACCAGCCACCTTTCTGGATCGGCAGGAACAGGCCGAGCATGAGCGGCTGGCGCAGCGCCTGGGCCAGCGGGCTTTCGGCGAAGCCGGCCGGGGAGGCCGCGGGCTTGAAGGGGGCGTTCATCGGCGTCGATCCTTGCCGAGGGTTCAGGTGTAGGGGCCGACCGGCGGATGCCGGCCGTTCAGGACGAAATCGCCGACCTCCTTGAGCTTGTAGGCGAGAGGATCGTGCAGCGAGTGCGTGCGCGCGTCGCGCCAGAAGCGGTCGAAGGCCCAGCGGTTTCCGGTCGCGCGGGCGCCCATGATGTCGAAGATCGCGGCCGTGACCTCGAGGCTCACCTTGATCGCCTGCGTCTTCGCCGCCGCGACCTCGATTGCCGTGTCGCCGCGCTGCCGGGCCGTGAAGCGCGGCCCGGCCGCGATCAGCTCCTGGACGCTCTCGGCGGCGCGCTCGGCCAGCGCCAGTGCCGCCCGGTAGGCGCTCCAGGCCTGCCCGAACTGGACGAGGATCAGCGGCTCCTCCGTCTGGGAGCGGGCAGCGCCATCCCAAGGTCTGCCGTGCTGCTGGACATAGTCGCGCGCGGCATCGACCGCGCCACGCGCGAAGCCCAGGTAGAAGGCGGTGAAGGCCGATTGGTTGACCGGCACATGGATGCTGGCCGCGTGGTCGGTCTCGTCGTTGGGGCGAACGGCCGAGATCTCGTCGGCTGCGATCCGCACATCGCTCAGGGTGAAGCTGCCGCTCTCGGTCCGCTGCAGGCCGAGGCTGTCCCAGTCGTTGCCATAGGCGATCCCGGTGCGATCCGTGGGCAGCAGCACGCGGACGATGTCGCCGGTGTCGGTGCGCCGGCCGCTGACCGAGAGGCGGTCGGCGAAGAGGGCGCCGGTGCAGAAGCTCTTGCGCCCGTTCAGGAGAAAGCCGCCCTCGACCGGCGCGATCGAGATCTCGCCGTCGCGTGGATTGGCGATGCCCGAGAGCCAAAGCCGCTTGGCCGCGACCTCGCGCTCTGCTGCGCTCCGCCGTTCCGGGGAGAGGCGCCGCAGGTGCACGCTGTTGAAGCTGTGATAGGCGAAGAGCACGCCGAGCGATCCGTCGGCCGCGGCCAGATCGTGGATGATGCGGGTCGCAAGCGGCCAGTCGGCGCCGCCGCCGCCATTCTCCTTGGGGATCATGAGCACGGAGAGGCCGGACGCCCTGATCTGGTCGAGTTGCGGCAGCGGCGAGGCCTTGCTGCGCTCCCGCTCTGCCGCATGGCTCGCGAAGTCGGCCGCCAGCAGGCGCGTGATGGCGAGCCAGTCATCCGGGGTCCGCGCCTGCAGGGGAATGGCGAAGGCGTCAGGCGCCGGTTCCGTCTTGCGCAGTGGCCGTGTCATGCCGCGTCCGAGGTCTGGAGTTCGAGCTGGGGAGCTATGCCGGGCGGCACGCCGATGGAGGCGGCGGATGGCAGCGCCCAGGCGGGTTCGCGTGGAAGCAGCACCTCGACTGCGTCGCCTTCCACGAAGCGGGGAAGCGAGCCCGCCTCCACGGCTTCGAGCACAAGGCCGTCGATCTCGACGCTGTAGGAGGTCTGCGCGCCCTGGTACCGGCGGCTCAGGATGCGCCCCGGCAGCGCCGCGCGATCGAGCCGCTCCGTGCCGGCCGGCCTCAGCCTCAGGTTCTCCGGACGGATGACGATGGTGACCGCCGTGCCGGAGCGCGCAGGGCGCGCGAGCTCGACGGGCAGGCGCTTTCCGGCGATCAGGGCGACGCCCTTGCGCTCCTCCGCCGTCAGCAGGGTCGCGGGCAGCAGGTTGCCGGCGCCGGTGAACTCGGCGACGAAGCCATCGACCGGCCGGTTGTAGAGTTCGGTCGGCGTCGCGAATTGGAGCAGCCTGCCGTCGCGCATCACGGCGATGCGGTCGGCGAGCGCGATCGCCTCGGACTGGTCATGCGTCACGAACAGCGCCGTAAGCCCGGTACGCTTGATGATGCGGCGCAGTTCGTCGCGCAGGCGAAGCCGCAGCGCCACGTCGAGATTGGAGAGGGGCTCGTCGAGCAGCAGCAGGCGCGGCTCGTAGACGAGGCTGCGGGCGAGCGCGACGCGCTGCGCCTGGCCGCCGCTCAGCGTGGCGACCGAGCGGTCGGCGAAGTTGCGCAGGCCGACGAGATCGAGGACCGCATCGACGCGCTCCGCGCGCTCCCGCCGCGAGACGCCGCGCCGGCGCAGCGGGTAGGCGACGTTCTCGCGCACGTCGAGATGCGGCCAGATCGCATAGGACTGGAAGACCATGCCGAGCTCGCGCCGCTGCGGCGGCACGAAGACGCCGCCGGAGGCGGAAACCACCTCGTTGCCGCCGATCGCGATGCGTCCGGCGTCCGGCTGCTCCAATCCGGCGACGCAGCGCAGCGTGCTGGTCTTGCCGCAGCCGGAGGGGCCGAGCAGGACGGCGATCTCGCCATCCTCCACCGTGAGGGACAGGTCGTCGATGGCGGGCCGCCCGGGCGCGAACGCCTTGGAGAGCCCTTCGATCCGAAGCGCGGCACCCATGACGAGCTATTTCGCTCCGAACAGCTTTGCCCACTCGTCGAGGCCCTTGGGCCGAAGAGCGTCGGATTCGGCGTCGTCCGGCTGCCAGAGCTTGATCGCCCCGGGCGCGACGCCGGCCGGCAGCGGCGCGCCCTTGCGGACCGAGAAGCCGCCTTGCGTCTCGACCCACAGCGCCTGCCCCTCGGCGGATAGCGCCCAGTTCAGGAACAGGCGCGCAGCGTTCGGGTGAGGCGCCGTCCTGGAAATTCCCGCGGCGGCGACCAGCACCGGCACGCCCTCGCTCGGCAGCACGGCGGCGACCGGCGCCCCCTTGCGGCCGTTGGGGATGAGCCCGTTCGTCAGCACGGGTGCGATCTGGATCTCGCCGCGCACGAGGGCGCTCGAAAGCTGCGGACTGCTCGCATAGATCTTCGGCTTGTTGGCGGCGAGCTTCGCCCAGAAGTCCTCACCGACCTCCTTGCGCTGGAACAGGGCCAGCACCCAACCCGAAGCGCCGGCCGTGACCTGGACATGGCCCGAGACGTCCTTGTAGGGACCCTCGGCAAGCGCCTTCCAGCTGTTCGGCGGATTGTTCAGCAGGGCGGAGTTGTAGCCGATGGCCCAGCCATAGACCGAACGCGGCCAGAACTTGCCGGCAACCACATCGCTCGGCGCATAGTCGGCGGCGTTCGGCGGGGCGTAATCCGCAAACAGGTCGGCGAGACCGGTCGCCGAGACACGTCCGTCGAGATCGACGACATCGGCCTCGAGCCGCCCGGTCGCTCCCTCCGCCTGCACGCGGGTGAACATCTGCCCGCCGGTGGCGCGGATCACGTCGACCACGATATCGGGGTACTTGGCGTTGAAGGCCTTGATGAGCTCCTGCTCGTTCTCGACCCAGTTCGTGGTGTAGAGCGTCAGCTTGCCCTCCTTGCGCGCGGCCTCGATGAGGGCCGGCGTGGCATAGGGTTCGGCTGCCGCGGCGGCCGACACATGAACCAGCGGCAACGTCAGGGCGCCGGCGAGCCCGAGCAGGGCGTCGCGGCGGCTGGGGGTCGTCATGTGGAAACTCCTTCGGGCAAGGGACGTGTCCGCGCCGTGGGGCGGCGGGTGAGAGCGCCGGCGATGCCGAGCACGGCCGCGAGCAGGGCGATCTGGACGATGCAGAGGGCCGCGGTGGCGCTGATGTTGCCGGCCTCGAAATAGGTGAGCAGGTAGATCGACAGCGGCTGCGTGCGGTTCGTGAACAGGAACAGCGTCGAGCCCAGTTCGCGCAGCGCGAGGATGAAGAGCAGCATGGCGGCGGCCGCGATGCCGGGCCGCGCTAGCGGCACGACGATCGCCGCGACCGTGCCGAGCACGCTGCGGCCGCAGACCCAGGATGCCTCCTCCAGGTCGCGGTGAATCTGGAGCAGGGAGGTGGATAGCGCCTGCATGGCGTCCGGCAGGAAGCGGGCGACCAGGGCCACGGCCATGATGGTGATCGTGCCGTAGAGGTTGATGGGCAGGCCCATCATCGCCCAGAGATAGGCGACGCCGATGACCAGGCTGGGCACCGCCACGGGCAGGCTGACCAGGATTTCCGTGATGGCGCGCCCGGGCAGCCGCGAGCGGTGGACCGCATAGGCGAAGACGAAGGCGAGCACGCCGCCCACGACCGCGCTGATCGCGCCGAGCTCGATCGCGTTGACGATGCTGCGCAGGGTGGCCGGAGCGGCCCAGAGCGCGTGGAAATGGTCGAGCGTGTACTGGCTGAGATCGAACAGGCTCGCGATGTCCTTGAAGAACAGGAAGCGCCGCAGGCTGGCGATGGCGAGCATCAGCGTCGGCAGCACGGTCGCGACGAGCAGGTAGAGCATCGCGGTAGCGAAGACGGGCCAGCGCAGGGCCCCCAGCGCGATGCGGCGCGCCGGGCGCGCCTTGGCCGTGATGGTCACGTAGCTGCGGCCGCGCATGACTTGGCGCTTCGCCAGGATGACGAGGCCGGTCGCTGCCATCAGGATGAGCGCGAGCGCGGCGGCGACATTGTATTGGGGCGGGGTCCCGGAGACGAGGCGGTAGAGCGTGGTCGAGAGGACCGGGATCCTGCCCGGCGTGCCGAGCGCGCCGGGGATGCCGTAGGTTCCCAGCATCACCACGAAGGCAAGCAGCGCGCCGGCCATGATCGACGGGGCGAGAAGCGGCAGGGTAATGGTCGTGAAGGCGGTGCGCGCGTTTGCGCCCGCCATCAGGGCGGCCTCCTCCATCGCGGAATCGAGCCCCGCGAAGGCCGGTCGGACGAAGAGATAGACGTAGGGCGCGTTGTAGATGCCAAAGACGAAGATCATGCCCGGCAGGCTGTAGAAGTCGACCCGCCACTCTGCGCCAGCCGCCTTGAGCGCGAGGTTGATCATCCCGGTGGTCGGCGATCCCAGGAACGACCAGGCGATGCCGGCGACAAGCGGTGGAACGAAGATCGGCAGCAGGCTCGCGATTTCGATGCCGCGCCGCCACGGTGCGTCGGTGCGCGTCACCACCCAGGCGAAGGCGACGCCGATGACTGTCGCGAGCACGCTCGCCGCTCCGGCGATGACGAGCGTGTTTGCGGTCGCCCGGCCGATCTCGAAATCCGTCAGCAGGATGCGGAAGCTGTCGAGGCCGAGCGAGCCCGGGCCGTTCGAGGGTGTGTCGCCCGGCGTGAATGCGCCGACGACGAGCATGCCGATCGGGTAGATGACCAGGAGGCCGAGCAGCCCCTGCAAGGCGAGCGAGGTCAGCCGCGGACCCCAAACGAGGCCCGCTGCGCCTGTCGCCCTCGCAGGGACCGCCGCCGCGCTCATGCTGCCGGCCGGCCCGCTTCGCTCGCTGCGTCGGCTTCGGCGGCGAGCTTGTCGATGATCCGCAAGCCGAGACTATAGGCCTGCATCCCCGCGACGATCAGGCCGCTTTCGGCGGCGCCGGCAAGGTCGCTGAAGCTTGCTCCCGCCCGCAGGGCCGCGATCGCGTGGCGCGTCGCCTCGGGCTCGCGCAGCAGCGCCAGAAGCTGACCGAACTGGACGATCTGCTGGACCTTCAGGCCGAGAGGGTTCTCCGCGATGCACTGGCGGCGCAGGAGCTCGATCGCCTTGCCGGTGTTCTCGCGTCCGAGGCGCGCTTCCGTCGCCCAGCGCCGTTCGATGTGCTCCGGCACGTGCCCCAGGAGCAGGCGGTAGATGTCGGTCAGATCGCTCGGCGTAGCGATTGGTGCGGAGGCGTCGTCGGGCACGGGGATGTCCTTCACAACTTGGGCAGGCGGTCGAAGTCGATATTGTCTATTTCATTTATAGATTACAATTGCTTTTTTCGAAACTTTCCGCGATTTTCGCTTCGAAGCCGCTTCGGCGGGATCGGGGAAAATCGACGAAAATGATTTTGTACCAGGAGCTTGCAGAGATATCCGGCGTTGCTCACGGCCGTCGCGGTGAGACCACTCTGGCGCTCGACGTTCTCAGGAGGCTTCGCCACGACATCCTGATCTGCGCGCTTCGGCCGCGTCAGCGCCTGCGCTTCCAGGAGCTCAAGGACCGCTATCGCGTGAATGTCGGCCCGCTGCGCGAGGCGCTGGTCCAGCTCGCTTCCGAGGGGCTCGTGGAGATCGAGCCGCGGCGGGGATGCCGCGTCGCCGCGATCTCGCTCGCCGATCTGATCGACACGACGAACACGCGCGTCCTCATCGAGAAGGAGGCGCTGCGGCAATCGATCGGCGAGGGCGGCATCGAATGGGAGGCGCAACTCGTGGCGGCCTTCCATCGCCTCGCGGCGACGGAGCTCAACGCCACGGATAGCGGGCTGCCGCCTGAGTGGGCCGTCGCGCATCGCGATTTTCACGACGCGCTGACCGCCGCCTGCGGTTCGCCGCTGCTGCGCGAGATACGCGCCAGGCTCTTCGACCGGGCCAACCGCTACCGGATGCTGTCCACGCTCTCGCCCACCCATCTGCGCGAGAAGTCGAGCGAGCACCGCAATCTCACGGAGAGCGCGCTGAGCCGGAACACCGGCCAGGCGCTGGCGCTGATCGAGCGCCATCTGCGCGACACCGGCAGGCTTGCCGTCGAAGCTCTGCGCGATCTCGATCCGGCGGCCGCGCCCGCCGCGTCGACCCAGGCGATCCCTTCCCTCAACCAACATGGAGGCCAATCATGAGACGCGTTTTCGGTGCCGCGATTGCGGCCCTGCTCACCCTTGGGGCGCTCGGCCCGGCGAGCGCGCAACAGCAGAGCGACGTGACCCTGCGCGTCGCCAGCGCGGGCGGGCCCTTCACGGAAGCGGTTCGCAGGAACGTCGCGGACCGCTTCACCCGCAAGACCGGGATCAAGGTCCAGTTCATCGACGGCAACAATCCCGACCACCTCGCCAAGATCATCGCATCGAAGGGGCGCACGCCCCCCTATGACGTCGCGATCACCGACAAGGCGACGCAGGACAGCGCGATCGCCAACGGCCTCCTTCTCAAGCTCGACCCGGAGCTCGTTCCCCATCTCTCGGAACTCGTCGACGGGGTTCGGCACAAGGAGGGCTACGGACCGCAGTTCCTGCTGGTCGACCGCGGCATCGTCTACAACGCCGAGAAGTTCAAGGAGGCGGGCATTCCCGAGCCGACCTCCTGGCTCGACCTGTGGAATCCGAAGCTCGCCGGCAAGATCTCGATCCCCGACATCGCGCAGGCCAACGGCCCCGGCTTCCTCATCCAGATCAATCGCGTGGTCGGCGGCAACGAGACGGACCTCGAGAAGGGCATCCGCAAGATCGCCGAGCTCAAGGTGCATTCCTACTACAGCTCGACCGTGCAGGTGGAGGCGCTGCTGCCGACCGGCGAGCTCTGGGCGGCCAACATGCCCAATGGCCGCGCCTGGGCGCTGATCGACAAGGGCCTGCCGCTGAAGTTCGTCGTGCCGAAGGAAGGCAGCGTCGGCAATCCCACGACCATCGACGTCGTCGGCGGCACGAAGTACCCGCGCGAGGCGCAGCTCTTCGTCGATGCGGCCCTGTCGCCCCTGGCGCAGCTCGGCCTGTCCTACGACGTGCCCTATGGCCCGACCAACAAGCTGCTCGAGCCCATTCTCGCGGCCGACCCGGATCACAGCCGCAAGTTCCCCTGGACCCAGGACCAGCTTGCCAAGATTCATGCCCCGGACTGGGCGAGCTATGTCGCGCGCCAGAACGAGACGCTCGATCTCTGGAACCGGCTGATCCGGCGCTAGCGGGAGAGGCGACATGTCGATGACGATCCGCGTCGAGCCCTCGGGGAGCCCGGCCGCTACCGGAGAGCGCCGTGCCGGCAGGGCATCCGGCGCGAGCTCCGGCAATCCGTCCGGCCTCGCCACGGCGTTGGCGCTCGCGCCGGCGCTGATCGTCCTCGCCTATGTCTTTGCCCTGCCGATCGTCATCATGGGCAGCTACAGCCTGCGGCCCTTTTCCGGCCTCGCCCAGGCGGGGCCGGGCTGGACGCTCGCCAATTACGGCAAGTTCTTCGGCGACCTGTTCTACTGGGGCATCGTCGCCGACACCTTGCTGCTGGGCGCAATCGTCGTCGCTATATCGGCCGTGATCGCCTATCCGCCGGCGTATTTTCTGGCGCGCACAACCTCGCGCTGGCGCAGCCTCCTCGTCTTCATCGTGATCTCGCCCCTGCTGATCAGCGTGATCATCCGCAATCTCGGCTGGATCCCGCTTCTGGGGCGCAACGGCCTCGTCAACACAGTCATCCTGGGCCTCGGTCTCTCCAGCGAGCCGCTGGCGCTGCTCAACAACTTCACCGGGGTCGTGATCGGCCTCGTCCATGCGCTGGTGCCGTTCATGATCCTGTCCCTGATGATCGCGATCAGGCGGATCGGCGTCGATCTGGAGGAAGCTGCGACCGGTCTCGGCGCCGGGCCTTTCGAGAGGTTCCGCCTGATCGTCCTGCCGCTCAGCAAGTCCGGCCTGCTCGCCGGATGCCTGATCGTCTTCACGCTGTCGATCAGCGCCTTCACCACCGTGGCGATGATGGGCGGCAAGCGCGTCCTGCTGATGGCGACCTATGCCGAGCAGCAGGTCCGCTCGGGCCTGAACTATCCCGTCGGCGCGACCATCGCGATGGTTTTGCTCGCGCTGACGGCACTGTTCAGCCTGTCCGCTTTGCGGCTGCTGCGCGAGAGGCGGTGACGATGATCGGACGCCTCGCGCTTCGGCTGGCCGTCGCCGCCGTGCTCCTGTTCCTGCTCGCGCCGCTCGTCGTCGTGGTCGTCGCCTCCTTCAGCGACGGGCCCGTCATGGCGTTCCCGCCGGCGAGCTACACGACGCGGTGGTATGCCGCGATCTCGGACGAGTTCTGGCAGGCGGCCTGGCGCAGCTCCGTGCTCGCCACGGTAAGCATGGTGGTCGCCGTCGTCGTCGGCACGCCCGCAGGCATCACGCTTGCGCGCGGCGAGTTCCGCGGCAAGGCGGCGATCAGCGCGTTCTGCCTTTCGCCCCTGATGGTCCCGGCGCTCGTGCTCGCCGTCGCGAGCTATCAGCTCTCGGTCGTGATGTTCGACCTGACCGGCACGACCTATGCCGGCTCCTTCGGCGGCCTCGTCCTCGGCCATATCGCGCTGACCATTCCCTTCGTCATCCGGGCGGTGATCGTTGGTCACACCCATCTCGATGCCTCGCTGGAGGAAGCCGCCCGCGGCCTCGGCGCCGGGCCGTTCCAGACCCTTCGCCTGGTCACGCTGCCGCAGCTCGGGCCGAGCATCCTCTCGGGCGGCGTCTTCGCCTTCGCCGCCTCCTTCGAGGACCTTCCGATCTCGCTGTTCCTCGGCGGTGGCGATGCGCCGACCCTGCCCGTGCAGATCTATTCGACCGTCGAGTTCAATCTCGGGGCGGATCTGATGGCGATCAGCTCCGTCATCATCGCGGCCTCGTTCGCCGTGCTCTTCATCCTGGAGCGCGTCGTGGGCGTCGAGAAGGTCATCAACGCAGGCAAGGGCGCGCACTGACGCCGCCCGACGAACGAGAACAAACCCATGTCCCGCGTGGAACTGAACGGCATCTCGAAATCGTACGGAACGACCGCGGCGGTGCGCGGCGTCGATCTCGCCGTGTCCGACGGCGAGTTCGTCACGCTGCTCGGCGCCAGCGGCTGCGGCAAGACGACCTGCCTTCGCATGGTCGCGGGCTTCATCGCGCCGAGCGCCGGCTCGATCCTGATCGGCGGCCGCGACGTGACGCGGCTGGCGCCCAACCGCCGCGATACCGGCATGGTGTTCCAGCATTACGCGCTCTTCCCGCACATGACGGTGGCGGAGAACGTCGCATTCGGCCTCAAGGTCAGGCGGGTCGGCGCGGCCGAGGCGCACCGGCGGGTCGCCGGGGCGCTCGAACTCGTCCGCCTCGGCGACTATGGCGGGCGTTTCCCGGCTCAGCTCTCCGGCGGCCAGCGCCAGCGGGTCGCGCTCGCTCGCGCCATCGTCATCGAGCCCACCGCACTGCTGCTCGACGAGCCGCTGAGCGCACTGGATTCCCGGTTGCGGGAGGAGCTCCAACTGGAGATCAAGCGGATCCAGCAGGGGCTCGGCATCACCACGATCTTCGTGACGCACGACCAGAGCGAGGCACTCACCTTGTCGGACCGCGTCGCGGTGATGCGGGACGGCCTGATCGAACAGATCGACAGCCCGGCGGCGCTCTACCGCAGGCCCGCAACGTCCTATGTCGCCCGCTTCGTCGGCCGCATGAATTTCCTCGATGCGGTCGTGACGGCCCGCTCAAGCCAGGAGCAATACGAGCTGCGCCTGGAAGGGCCCGATCCTCAGGTCTTCCACGCCCTGGGGCGTCAGTCCGCGGCTTTCGTTCCAGGCGAGCGCGTGGCGGTCGCCATGCGGCCGGAGCTCGTGCAACTCGGCAGCGAGGCTCCCAACAGGCTTCGGATGTCGGTGGAGAAGGCCGCCTTCCTGGGCAGCCGCTGGCTCATCCACGGCCGGGCGGGGGGCGGCACCGCGATCTTCGTGGAATTGCCGGATGGAGGCCCGATCCCGTCCGTCGGCTCGGCGCTCGACATCGGCTGGCGGGCGGAAGACGTGCTGCTGTTCCGGCACGACGACGACACGCGATCCGCATCTGCGGGAGCGATCCTCCAGGGAGAACCGGCATGACGATCCATGAGCCTTTCCGGGAGGCGGCGGAGCCCGGCGGCGCGCATCCGCTCCTGCTGCGCGCCGAAGAGTTCGCGACGCAATTCCGGAAGACGGCGGCGGAACGCGACCTCGAGCGGCGGTTGCCGAAGGAGGAGATCGCGGCGCTCGCCGCCGGCGGCGTGCTGACCGGGCGCATCCCGCGGTGTCATGGCGGGCCCGAGCTCGACATGACCGAGACCGTCCGGATCTTCCTCGCCCTGGCGGCTGCCGATCCGAACATCGCCCAGGCGATCCTGCCGCATTACTGCGTCATCGAGGAGTTGAGGCTCTATGGCAGCGAGGAGCAGCAGCGCCGCTATTTCGAACTGATGCTGCGCGGGCACGTCTTCGCCAACGCCCATGCCGAGCGCGGTGGCAAGCTGATCGGCGATCTCTCGACCGAGCTGCGGGCGGACGGAGAAGGCTTCAGGGTCAGCGGCACCAAGTACTACAGCACCGGCAGCCTGTTCGCCGATCATCTCTTCGTCTCCGCCGTCGGCCATGACGGCGAAAAGGTGATGCTGATCCTGCCCACCGACCGTCCCGGCATCGAGCTGGTCGACGACTGGGAGGGAATGGGCCAGCGCACGACCGCGAGCGGCACCGTGATCCTGAAGGACGTCGCGGTGGGGCGCGAGGAGGTGATCGCGGATCGCGGCTGGCGGAAGACGCGCACGCATTTCGGCCCCTTCGCCCAGATTCTGCACGCGGCGATCGACGCCGGCATCGCGCGCGGCGTGCTGCCCGATGCCGTCGCCTACGCCCGCGACGGCGCTCGCCCCCTGCCGGAGGCCGGCGTGGTCCATGCGGTGGACGATCCCTATGTCGCGCACACGGTCGGCGAGATCGCCGTCCTCGCCCATTCCGCCGAGGCCATGGTCGAGCGCGCGGCGGTAATTACGGAACGGGCGGCGCGGGCCTTTTTTGCCGGATCGGCCGACGAAGCCGTGCTCGGTGCGGCCTCGCTCGCCGTGGCCGAGGCCAAGGCCGTAGCGACCGAGAATTCCCTGCGCGCGAGCGAGTTCCTGTTCCGGATCGGCGGCGCCTCGGCCACCACGCGCAAGCGCAATTTCGACCGTCACTGGCGCAATGCCCGCACGCACACCGTCCACGACCCCGTCGCCTACAAATACCGGGCGATCGGCATCTACCACCTCAAGGGCACGCTGCCGCCGCCGAGCGGCAAGTTCTGACCGGGGCAAGTTCTGAACCCGTGCTGCGAGTAGCCCGCCATGGCCCGTGAAATCCGCCTCAACGCCTTCCAGATGAATACGCCCGGCCATTCCTGGCCCGGGCTCTGGCGCCATCCGCGCGACCGTTCCGACGGCTTCGCCCGCCTGGACTTCTGGACCGACCTCGCCCGGCTGGCCGAGCGCGGCCTGCTCGACGGCATCTTCATCGCCGACACCTTCGGCCTCCACGACGTCTATCTCGGTGGGGCCGATGCCGCGCTCGCGGCGGGCGCGCAGGTTCCGATCCACGATCCGGCCCTGGTCATTTCCGCGATGGCGGCCGTGACGCGCCATCTCGGCTTCGGGTTGACGACAAGCGTGGCCTACGAGCATCCCTACATCCTGGCGCGACGCTTCTCGACGCTCGACCATCTGACGAACGGGCGCATTGGCTGGAACATCGTCACGGGCTTCCTCGACAGCGCGGCACGGGCGATGGGCGAGGCGGGCGCGCTCGACCATGACGAGCGCTACGCACGCGCCGAGGACTATCTGGCGCTCGTCTACAAGCTCTGGGAGGAGAGCTGGGAGGATGGCGCGGTTCTGCGCGACAAGGCGCGCGGCATCTATGCCGATCCGGCCAAGGTCCACGCCATCCGCCACGACGGCCCGTATTTTCGCAGCGAGGCGGTGCATCTCTGCGAGCCCTCGCCGCAGCGGACGCCGGTTCTCTATCAAGCGGGAACCTCGCCTGCCGGCAAGCGCTTCGCGGCACGCCATGCCGAATGCGTCTTCATCAACGGCCATACGAGATCGTCGGTCGCGCGGACGGTGAGCGATCTGCGCCGGCAGGCCACGGAAGCCGGCCGCGATCCCTCCGACCTCAAGGTCTTTCTGGGCGCAACGGTGATCGCGGCAGCGAGCGAGGCGGAGGCGCGCGACCTGGTCGAGGAGTACCGGCCCTATGTCGATCCCGCCGGGATCCTCGCCCTGATGTCGGGACGGCTCGGCGTCGATCTCGGCGCGGTCGGTCTCGACGAGCCGCTGACCGGCATCGAAAGCAACGGCGTGCGCTCGATCGTCGAGGCGTTGACCCGCACCGACCCGAACCGAACCTGGACGCCGCGCGACCTGACGCGCTTCGCCGGGGCCGCGGGGCGTGGTCCCTTCATCGTCGGGTCTGCCGTGCAGGTCGCAGACGAACTGCAGGATTGGGCTGATGAGACCGACATCGATGGCTTCAACCTGACCCGAATCGTCTTTCCGGAAACGTTGGAGGCCGTCGTCGACCTGGTCGTACCGGAGCTGCAAAGCCGCGGCGCGTTCAAGACCTCCTACAGAGACGGCCCGTTCCGTGAGAAACTGTTCGGCCATGCACGTGGGCGACTACCGGCGAGCCATCCGGCCAAGCGAGGCTTCTGAGTGCCGGGACGCCGGCAGCGTCAGAATGCCGAGATGAATCCAATCGCGACCGGCGCCGATCGCCCCGCGCGGCCCGGAAACGCGGCGAAGCCGCTCAGTCGGGCACCGGCAGGGCTCGCTGGTTATAGAGCAGCTTGCGGATGCGTGCCTGCTCCTCCGGCGGCAGCTTGCCGGTGTCGGTGGAGAGGTCCGCCCCGACGGCGAGGCCGCGCTGCACGGCCGGCCTCGCGCTGATCTCGTCGAACCAGCGCTTCACATGCTTGAACTCGTCGATCTCCTGGCCTTGCGCCTTCCAGCCCAGGGTCCAGGGATAGGAGATGATGTCGGCGATCGAATAGCTGCCGCCGGCAAGATAGCGCTGATCGCGCAGGCGTGCGTTGAGGACGCCGTAGAGGCGGTTGGCCTCGTCGCCGAAGCGGCGGAGGGCATAGGACTGGTCGCCCTCGCGGTCGCCGAGCCGGCGGAAATGCCCGGCCTCGCCGAGCTTCGGCCCCTGGTTCGCCATTTGCCAGATCACCCATTGGGCGACCTCGTATTTCCGCCGCTGATCCTGCGGCCAGAGCTGGCCGGTCTTCTCGGCGAGATAGAACAGGATCGCGCCGGATTCGAACACGCTGAGCGGTGCGCCGCCGTCGCTCGGCGCGTGATCGACGATGACGGGCATGCGGTGATTGGGATTGATCCGGAGAAATTCCGGCTTGAACTGGTCGCCGCGCTGGATGTTCACGGGAACGAGGCGATAGGGCGTCCCAGTCTCCTCGAGGAAAATCGCGACCTTCTTGCCGTTCGGGGTCGGCCAGTAATGGAGATCGATCATGGGCGTCTGCCGGTTGGGCGAGGATCGGCCGTGCCGGGCCTGCCGCGTTGTGCTTCGCGGCATGTTAGCTGAACGCGTTTACGTCGTAGGCAGAAAGCGTTGCCATGTTTTTGCGGGAGGCGGCGATTTTGCACCACGCCGTGGCGCTATTCCAGCCGAAACCATCCAAGATGCTGCGCTCGCTGGATTCGTGATTGTTTCCCTGCCGGAGAGCCCGGTCTTGGCTTCTGGACCTGGCCGAGCCGGTAGGGACAACCCGGGCAGGTCAACCCAAATGCCGTTCGAGCGCGACCAGGGTCGTGGCTTCGGCGATGCCGGGCGTGGCGGCGACGGCGGCGCGTGTGGCCTCCACCTCCGTGATCGTGTCGGCCTCGACGCGCAGGATCAGGTCGAGCGCGCCGGCGACCGAATGGATCAGCACGATCTCCGGACGTTGCCGCAAGCGCGGCACAACCTGCGCGCAGGTCTTTCCAGCTTGCAGCCGAACCAGCAGATGCGCGCTCTGGCGCTGCTGCGGCTGGCGGTCCTCGATCGTGGTGAAGCCGGCGACGATTCCGGTCCGGCGCAGTTTGGCGAGCCGCTCCTGCGTCGCGCTGCGGGAGAGGCCGAGATCGCGCGCCAGGGCGACGAGCGGCCGTCGCGCGTCCTGTCTGAGCAGGTTCAGGAGCAGTCGGTCCTTGTCGTCCATCGCGCGTCCGGCCTCCGGCCGTCATTTCGCCGGTTCGGCCGGCATCATGACGAGTGATACCGGCGCAAGGACGGGGGACAAGGGGGGCGAAGGGAAACCCCGCCATGTCGCTCGACCTCACTGATGCCGTCCTCCTCCTCGTCGATCTCCAGCAGGCCTTCGACGGGCCACCCTGGCCGCGCCGCTGGAACAGCGATCTCGATGGCAATGGCCAGGCGCTGTTGGCGGCTTGGCGCCAGGCGGCCCTCCCGTTGATCCATGTCCGGCACGATTCGGCCGCGCCGAATTCCAGCTTGCGGCCTGGGCGCCCGGGCAACCGGTTCCGGCAGGGCTTCGAGCCGCGCGATGGCGAGGCGGCCGTCGCGAAGAGCGTCAATTCGGCCTTCATCGCGACCGATCTCGACCTGCGGCTGCGCCGGCTGGGCGCGAAGCGGGTCGTGGCCTTCGGCATCTCGACCGACATGTGCGTTTCGACGACGATCCGCACAGGCGCCAATCTCGGCTGGCCGATGGTGCTGGTCGCCGATGCCTGCGACTGCTTCGATTTGCCGGACGGGTCGGGCGGCACCATTCCGGCCGAGACGGTCCAGGCGGTCCACGTCGCGACGCTCGGCTTCGAATTCTGCACGGTCGTCTCGACGCGGCAGGTGCTGGCGGCGCTAGGTTCTGAACCCACAATGGTTGCGATGGAGAGTCTTGGCTGATTCGACCTCTCCGCGAGGGGGATGGCGCGATACGATTTGAGTGAGACGGAGTGGCGGCTGGTCGAGCCGCTTTTGCCGAACAAGCCGCGCAGCGTCGCCCGTGGTGACGACCGGCGGGTGATCAACGGCATTTTTTATGTGCTTGGGACCGGTTCGCCGTGGCGCGGCCTGCCGGGCCGCTAGAGCCTCAAAGAGTTAGAGTATGATGTCGTCCGAAAACCGGTGCCCACTATTCGCTAACGCGGGCTTTCGGTTCGGCATCATGCTCTATGGCCCGCACGCGACGGTCTATAACCGCTTCAACCGCTGGGCCAAGGCCGGCTGTCTGGCTCAAGGTTTTCGAAGCCCTGGCGGCCGGCTCGCCGGGCCCGGCGCACCTGATCGACAGCTCCATCATCCGGGCTCATCAGCATGCCGCCGGTGGAAAAAAGGGGCCCGGATCACGCCATCGGCCGTTCTCGTGGAGGAGTTGAGCACCAAGATCAACGCCCCGGCCGATCAGGATGGGCCTGCCGCTGCGGATCATCCTGTCTACCGGCCAGCCCTCCGACAAGGCCGGAAACTTCCTCGCCGCCGTACCCCGGCGTTAGCCAGACTCTGGCTAAGAGCTTACGAGACCAGAATCCAGGGTCCGCATTCTATGCCTTCGCAAACCACTGTGACTTTCGACCACTTAGATCAAAGCCTTGGTGGAGCTGAGGGGATTCGAACCCCTGACCTCTGCAGTGCGATTGCAGCGCTCTCCCAACTGAGCTACAGCCCCGAGGCGCTGGCCTTCTAGGCCGTGCGTCGCGTGAATGTCAATCGCTTCCGTCAAACCTTTCGCCTCCATGCCGGAGGCGCCGGGAAAGGGCGGCCGAATGACGGCGCGTCACCGGTCTTCTGACGACAAGAGGGATGTTGATGCGCGCCGTTCTCGATGTGGTGATGCTGGCCCTGAATCTGTATTGGTGGATCCTGATCATCTCGGCCGTTCTGAGCTGGCTGATCGCCTTCAACGTCATCAACACGCGCAACCAGTTCGTCGCCACGGTCTGGGACATGCTCTACAAGATGACCGAGCCGGTGCTGCGGCCGATCCGCGAGAGGCTGCCCAATTTCGGCGGCCTCGACATCTCGCCGATCATCGTGCTGCTGCTGATCGTCTTCATCCAGAGCGTCATCGTTCGCTATCTCTACCCCAACGTCTTCTGAGCGCGTGCCTGCGTGGACGGCCACGCCTGACGGCCTTCTGCTTGCCGTCAGGCTGACGCCGCGTGGCGGGCGCGATGCCATCGACGGCGTCGAGCTCCTGGCCGATCGACGCGAGGTGCTGAAGGTCCGGGTCCGGGCGGCGCCGACAGAGGGCGAGGCGAACGCGGCGCTGCTGGCGCTGCTCGCCAAGCTGCTCGGCGTGCCGCGCTCGCGCACCGAGCTTGCCGCGGGTGCGACCGCGCGGCTGAAGGTCGTGGCGGTTTCCGGCGAGGCCGAGGCGCTGCTGGCGCGCCTGAAAGCGCAGCTCCCGGGAACGTGATTGTTGCGCTGCGGCGAGAAGAGGCTTGACGAAGCCGCCCGCTTCGGTGTCCCTCTCGCCGTCATGGACACGCCGACACCCCAATTCCCCGAACGGCTGACCGAAGGCTATCGCGCCTTCCTCGACGAGCGCTTCTCGCGCGAGAAGAGCCGCTACGAGGAGCTCGCCGAGAGCGGCCAGACGCCGAAGATCATGCTGATCGGCTGCTGCGACTCGCGCGTCTCGCCCGAGGTGATCTTCGATGCCAGCCCCGGCGAGATGTTCGTCGTGCGCAACGTCGCCAACCTGATCCCGCAATTCTCGCCGGACGACCAGCTGCACGGCACCTCGGCTGCGCTGGAATATGGCGTGCAGGCGCTCAGGGTCGAGCATATCGTCGTGCTCGGCCATGGCCGCTGCGGCGGCATCCGCGCCTTCGCCGACGATGCGCAGGGGCCGCTCTCGCCGGGCGACTTCATCGGCAAATGGATCACGCTGATCGAGCCGGCGGCGCGGCGCACCGGCGGGCGCGGCCGCAACGAGAGCTTCGAGGGCTATGTCGAGCGGCTGGCGCTGGCCTCGATCCAGCAGTCGCTCCACAACCTGCGCACCTTCCCCTGCATCAAGATTCTTGAGGATAAAGGCCGGCTGCAGCTGCACGGCGCCTATTTTGCGGTTGCTACGGGCGTGCTGATGCTGCTCGATCCGGAGACGGGACAATTCATTCCGGCAGTCGGCGAGATGCCGAAAAAAGTCCAGATGATTCGCGCGAGCGAAGCCGAATAGAGCCTGTGACGGCCCCGATTCCGGTCGGGGAATTTGGCGCGATAAAATAGCTGGCGCCCCCATGACGGCGCGGCCAGCTTGCGCTAGATTGCGCTCTCCCGGTCACTGAATTCTGAAGCTCCATGTTCGATCGTCGCAAGCCTCCCGCCTCTACGCCCTTCGTCACCCACGAGAATATCGAAGCCAAGATCAAGTGGTTCGATCCCGAGAAGGGATTCGGGTTCGCTTCCCCGGCTGACGGTTCGGGCGACGTCTTCGTTCACGTTTCGTCGATCGGACCGCTCGATCCGCAGGATCTGCAGCCCGGTGCGACCATCATCGCCGATCTCGGCGAGGGACGCCGCGGCCTGCAGGTCGTGGCTGTCCACGAGATCGACGCCTCGACGGCGGCGCCGGCCGCGCCGCGTGGCGACCGCGCTCCGCGCCCGTTCTCTCCGCGCCCGCCGCGTGACGATTTCGGCGGCGGCGGCGGATATGGCGGGGGTGGCGGCGGCTACGGTGGCGGCGGTGGTGGTGGCTACAGCGACCGTGGCGATCGCGGCGGCTTCGCCAGCCGCGACAGCGGGCCGATGGAAGGTCCGTTCGACGGCGCCGTGAAGTTCTTCAATTCGGATCGCGGCTTCGGCTTCATCGCTCCCGACAAGGGCGGGCCGGACGTGTTCCTGCACGTCTCCTCGCTGAGCCGCAGCGGCCTGCAGCCGCCGATGGACGGGCAGCGCGTGCGCTTCTCGATCCGCGCCGGCAAGAAGGGCCCGGAGGCTGCGAACGTCAGCTTCATCTGACGTTTCGCCGACGGTTCTCCGATTTCGAAACGCCCCGATGCCCTGCATCGGGGCGTTTCGCTTTGAACAGCGCAATGACGGGCGGTCTGTCAAACCCGGTCGAGCGCGCGGTGCGGTTGCGCCGGTAGCGTCACGGTGATCGCATCGCCCGGCCGGATATCGCCACCTGCCAGCACGATGCCCATGATGCCGGCCTTGCGGACCAGGCGGCCCTCGGCGTCGCGGCCGAGCACGGCCTTGAGCAGGCCGGGACGGAAGGCCTCGATCTGGGCGCAGGGATTGCGCAGCCCGGTGATCTCGACCTCCGCGCTCTCGCCGAGCTTCAATCGCGCTCCGACGGGCAGGCCGAGCAGGTCGATGCCGCGCGTGGTGATGTTCTCGCCCATGCGGCCGGGCGCGACGTTGAAGCCGGCGGCGTTGAGCTCGTTGAGCAGCTCTTCATGGATGAAATGGACCTGGCGCAGGTTGGGCTGCGTCGGATCGACGGCGACGCGCGAGCGATGCTTCACGGTCACGCCGCAATGGGCATCGCCCTCGATGCCAAGCCCGGCGAGGAGGCGGATGCTCGGTTCGAGCGGCTTGCTGAAGGCATGGCCGGTGTCGCGACTGACCGCTACGATACGCGCTGTCATGGACTGCTGTTTCCGCTCGCCAAGACTCAGTCATCGGAAAGGGCGGCGCGACCCCTCATCCGCCCCTGCCGGGGCACCTTCTCCCGCAGGGGGGAGAAGGGTAGAGGGCGTCGAGGCTCGTCACCTTGGGTCGAAGGAAGCCCCTCCGGCCGCCGTCGTGGATCAGTGACCCTCGTCGAGATGGCCGACATGCTTCTGGGTGTAGAGCTCGAGGCCGATGCGCTGGATCACGTCGAGCTGGGTCTCGAGAAAGTCGATATGGCCTTCCTCGTCCTTCATCAGGGCGCGGAACAGCTCCTCGGACGGGTAGTCATGGACCTCGCGGCAATAGGTGGCGGCTTCCTGGTAGAGCGCGCGGGCCTCGACCTCGGCCTTGAGGTCGCATTCGATCACTTCCTTGACGGTCTCGCCGATGCGCAGGGCGTCGAGCGTCTGCAGGTTGGGGAAGCCTTCGAGGAAGAGGATGCGGTCGACGAAGCGGTCGGCATGGACCATCTCCTCGATCGATTCCTTCTTCCAGGTCTTGGCCAGCTCCTTCAGGCCCCAGTTGTCCAGCATGCGGTAGTGCAGCCAGTACTGGTTGATGGCCGTGAGCTCGGAGCGCAGCCCCTTGTTGAGATAGTCGATGACCTTCTTGTCACCCTTCATGGCGGCTCTCCCAAATCCACATTAGAATGATCCTAATGTAGAAGGGGCCGCGGCGAATTGAAAGGGAAGAGTTGCGGTCCCGGCGCTTTTCCGGGGACTAGAGCCGCTTCCAGTCCGATTGGATCGGAAGCTGCTCCAGGTTTTTGATTTGACGCATTTTCTTCACGCGAACCGGTGTCCACCTCGCTTGAAAATGCTCCTGGATCAGGCGGCGTTGCGCTCTTCGGCGATAACGAGGCCGTCCATCATATGGCCGACGGAGACGTGCACGGCGCAGTCGATCTCGCGGCTGGCGCAGGAATGGCACTGGCTGGCGCAGGCGGCGCGCGCCTCGGCCAGGATGGCGCGGACCTGCCGGGCGCAACGTCCGCAATCCGGGCTGCAGCCGAGGCAATCATAGGCCTCGCCAGCCGTCACCGGCCCGGAGCCATCGGGAGCGATGGTCCCCTTGATCTGCCGGCAGGACAGGACGTTGCAGGAGCAGACGATCACGCGTGATGATCCGCAGCGATCTTGGTGACGACCTCCTCGCCATCGGCGCGGCGCAGGCGGACGATGACCTCGACCGAGGAGATCAGCATGCCTTCCGGCGCCTGGGGCAGGCCGGCGACCTGGATCTCGGAGCCGGGGATGTCGACGACGCTCTCGTCATCCTCATTGTAGAAATGGTGATGCTCGGAGATGTTGGTGTCGAAGAAGGTCTTGGGGCCGGAGACCGAGACCTGGCGCAGCAGGCCGGCTTCGGAGAACTGGCGCAAGGTGTTGTAGACGGTGGCCAGCGAAAGCGGCTCGCGGGCGCGCAGCGCCTCCTCGTAGAGCATCTCGGCGCTGACATGGCGGTCGCCCTTGGCGAAGAGCAGCCAGCCAAGCGCCATGCGCTGGCGGGTCGGGCGCAGGCCGGCCACCCGCAGCCGGTTCTTCACGGCGCTGATCGGGCAGGAGGCAGGGCTTTTCTGCGGCCACGGAATCTGATCCGCCGCCGCCCGCACGGGCCCAAGGTCCTTCACCGGTGAAACGCTCATCGCAATGCCTTCCAAACGCCGCTTATTCATCGGCCCGTAGTTTAGAAAACATCTAAACTACTGATATTGCTACTATATTTGGCCGAGTCCGGGTCCAGAGTCAATTGCGAGCCGGCTGCGACATCTCGCATCAGGCGGCTGGGAGATGCGCGAAAACCCGCCGGAAAGGCGATTTCCAGCGGCATTTTTGCCGATCCGGAGAGAATGCTATGCGGAGAAGGCAGGGCAGCCCGCCGTCAATGGCCGCCGCCTCCGCCCGCCGGCGCCACCTTCGGCGGCTTGCTCATGAACAGCGACAGGGCGATCAGGCTGGCGAAGATCACGGTGAGCGCCAGGAAGACGTCGCTGAAGGCAAGCACCAGCGCCTCGCGCTTGGCCATAGAGTTGATCTGGGCGAGCGCCATCGCCTGCGCGTCGGCGCCGTAGTTGGAGAAGAGCTCGGTCATCGCGGCGATGCGCTCCTCCGCGACCTGGCGGCCGGCGGCGACGGCCTCGTGCAGGCGGCCGATATGAAGATCGGTGCGGGTGTTCAGCATGGTGTTGATCACAGCGAGACCCACCGCGCCGCCGAGATTGCGGGTCAGGTTGTAGAGGCCCGACGCATTCTTGAGCTGCATCGGCGGCAAGGTGCCGAGCGCGAGGTTGTTGATCGGCACCATGCACAGCATCAGCGAGCAGCCACGCAGGATCTGCGGGATCAGCAACTCGTGGAAATCCCAGTCCTTGGTGATGAAGGAGGCGATGTAGGTGCCGAGCGCGAAGCCGCCGAAGCCGATCATCATCATCACGCGCGGGTCGAGCCTGGTCGAGAGCCGGCCGGCGACGGGCGCGGTGAAGAACATGCACAGGCCCGTCACGAACATGGTCTCGCCGATCATCAGCGCGTCATAGCCGCGGATGCGCCCGAGATAGACCGGGTAGAGATAGGTCAGGCCGTAGAGGCCGATGCCCAGGCAGAAGCTGAACAGCGAGCCGAAGGCGAAGTTGCGGTTCCTGAAGGCGGTGAGGTCGACCAGCGGGTCGTCGCGGGTCAGGGCGCGCCAGAAGAACAACACCGCGCCCGCCAGCATCAGGCCGGTGAAGAAGACGATCTCCTCGGCCTGGAACCAGTCGAGCCGCGTGCCCTCTTCCAGTACGTATTCCATGCTGCCGAGGAAGGCGGCCATACCGGCAAGGCCGAGCCAATCGAAGCGCTTGAGCAGGCCGCGCTGCGGCTGGTCGAAGTCGATCAGCATCCAGGCCGCGATGGTGACGCCGATGCCGGGCACGACGTTGACCAGGAAGAGCCAGTGCCAGGAGAAGGCGTTGCTGAGATAGCCGCCGACAGTCGGGCCGATGGTCGGGGCGAGCGTGGCGACGAGGCCGATCAGCGGCGAGACGATCGGCCGCTTCGAGGCCGGGAAGATCGTGAAGGCGGCGGCGAAGACGCCGGGGATCATGCCGCCGCCGATGAAGCCCTGCACGGCGCGCCACAGGATCATCTCGTTGATCGAGGACGAGGTGGCGCAGAGCACGCTGGCGACGGTGAACCCGGCGGCGGCCATGGTGAAGAAGACGCGGGTCGACAGCGCCCGGCTGAGATAGCCGGAAAGCGGGATCATGATCACTTCGGCGATCAGGTAGGCGGTCTGGACCCAGGCGACCTCGTCGCTGCTGGCGGAGAGGCCGGCCTGGATCTCGGCGAGCGAGGCGGAGACGATCTGGATGTCCAGGATCGCCATGAACATGCCGAAGACCATGGCGATGAAGGCGAAGACGCGCCGGATCGGCATCGCATCCGAGGCCGGCGGCGCGCCGGCAGCGCTCATGGTGGCTTCGGCCATGACGGCCTCCTTGGGGACTATCTGAACTCTCAGCCCTCATCCTGAGGAGCGGGCCTTGGCCCGCGTCCCGAAGGATGCTTCAGGGGGCGCTAAATCACCCTATGAGACGGCGCTTGCGCGCCTCCTCAGGATGAGGGCCGAGGTCTTTGAAGCGTTCCTAGTGCTGCGTCGCCGGGCGCGGGTCGATCGAGACCACGACCGACATGCCGGGACGCAGCACGCCGCGGGCGATGGCCTCCGGCGTCAGCGCGATGCGGATCGGCAGGCGCTGGACGATCTTGGTGAAGTTGCCGGTGGCGTTGTCGGGCGGCAGCAGCGAGAAGACCGAGCCGGTGCCGCCGGCAATGCCGCTGACGGTGCCGTCAAGGCTGTGGCCGTCGAAGGCGTCGACCTTGATCTTCGCCCTGTCGCCGATCTTGAGCTCGCCGACCTGCGTCTCCTTGAAGTTCGCATCGACATAGACTTGGTCGAGCGGAACGACCGACATCAGGCGCTTGCCGGGGCTGACGAGGTCGCCGAGCTGGACGCCGGTATTGGCGACGAGCCCGTCGATCGGCGCGTAGATCTTGGTGAAGGAAAGGTCGCGGGCGGCCTTCTCCTCGGCGACCTTGAGCTCGTCGGCCTGGCGGGCCGCCTCGTTGCGCTGGGCCTCCAGCACCTTGACGTTGGCCTCGGCGGCGGTGACGCCGGCCGCGCTGTTGGCGATGGCGGCGCGGGCCTTGTCGCGGGTGGCGGTGGCGGCGTCCAAATTCGCCTGCGAGCCGTAGGAACTGGCGGCGAGCTTGCTGGCGCGGTCGAAATCGGCATTGGCGCGCACGATATCGGCCTGGGCCGAGTTGGCCTGGGCCTGAGCCTGCAGCAGGCTGGCCTTGCCGGCCTCGATCTGGCTGTCGATGCGCAACAGGGTCGCGACGGCGGTGGCGCTCTTGGCCTTGGCGCTGTCGAGCGCGATGCGCTGGTCGCCATCGTCGAGCGCGACCAGGAGCTGGCCGGCCTTGACCTGCTGGTTGCGGGCGACCGCGACATTGGTGACGTTGGCTGAAAGCTTGGCCGAGACCGTCGCCATCTCGACGCCGACATAGGCGTCGTCGGTGGTGACGATGAAGCGGCCGTTGCGCCACCAGTCGAGGCCGTAATAGGCGCCGGCCGTCAGCGCGGCGCCGGCGAGCAGGGTCAGGCCGAGCTTGCGCACGATCTTGCGGGCAGGCTTCTGGCCGGCGGGAGCTTCGGTGCTGGCGAGCGGCGCCTCGGCGGCCTGGCGGGCCTGGGGTTCGGGAGCGGCCGTCTCGGTGACCGGCTCGACGAGCTTGAGGCGGTCGCGGCCCTGCGGCTTTTCTGTGAGGGTCTCGGCAGACATGGACGATCCTGTCGCTTATAATTCGAACCCGGCGGTTCGATTTCGGTTGAAATAGCGCGGGCGATGGCGCATATCAAGCGAAATCGAACTGAGTGGTTCGATTTATTTTACGCGGTCCGATGCAGCGCCGCGCGGCTGGATGGAATGGACACGGTGTCAGAGACGATCGAGATGCCGCGCCGGCGGCGGGTTGCCGGAGCCGACCCGGAGAAGCGCCGCCAGATATTGGACGGTGCCCATGAAGTTTTCCTTGCCAGCGGCTTCGACGTTGCCAGCATGAGCGACATCGCCGCGGCGGCGAATGTCTCGAAGGGCACGCTCTACGTCTACTTCGAGGACAAGGAGCACCTGTTCCTCGCCCTGATCGAGCGGGAGCGCGAAAGCCAGAAGCGCGCCGCCTACGAGGCGCTGGACGACGATCCCGACCCGGCGCATGCGCTGGCGACCTTCGGCGAGCGGCTGATCCGGCTGCTCTCCTGCGATTTCGCGGTCAGCGCCCATCGCATCGTCATCGGCGTGGCCGAGCGCATGCCCGATCTCGGCCGCGAGTTCTATGAGAACGGCCCGCTCCAGGGCACGAAGCGCCTAGCCGGCTATCTCGACGACCGGGTCGCGGAGGGCAAGCTCGCGATCGAGGATACCGCACTCGCCGCCTCGCAATTCCTCGACCTCAGCCAGTCGACTCTGCTGCGGCCGCGGCTGTTCAACGCCGTGCGCGAGAAGCCGTCCGACGAGGAGATCGCCCGCGTGGTCACGGCCGCGGTCGAGATGTTCATGGCGCGCTATGCGCTGAAGCCTTCGAACGGGTGAATTCGCGGGCGCGCATGCGCTCGCGATGTGCCGTGTAGAGGCCCGAGCAGGCGATGATCACCGAGCCGACGATGGTCCAGATGTCGGGCAGGGCCGCGAACAGGAAGAAGCCGAAGAGCGAGGCCCAGAACAGCTGCGAATAGGTGAACGGCGCCAGCACCGAGGCGTCGGCGTGGCGGAAGGCCAGGATCATGAACCAGTGGCCGGTGGTCGAGACCAGGCCGACGAGGATGCAGAGCGCGAATTGCTCCGCGTTCAGCGGCTGCCACCAGAACGGAATGAACAGGCTGGAGATGGCGAGGCCGACCAGCGCCGAATAGGTCATGGTCGAGATCGGGTTCTCGGTGTTGCTCATCATCCGGGTGAAGATCAGCCCGAAGGCCCAGCTCAGCGCCGAGACCATCGGCAGCAGCGAGGCGAGATGGAAGCTCTGCCCGCCCGGCCGGACCACGATCAGCACGCCGGCGAGCCCGACCAGCGTCGCAGTCCAGCGCCGCCAGCCGACCCGCTCGCCGAGCAGGGGGATGGAGAGGGCGGTGACGAAGAGCGGCGTGACGAAGCCCGTCGCCGTCGCATCCGCGACCGGCAGGTAGCGCAGCCCCATGACGAAGACGATCGAGGAGCAGACCAGGCCGCAGCCGCGCAGGATGTGCAGCGCCGGGCGCTTCGTGCGCAGAAGCCGCGTGCTGCCGCTGCTGGCCACGATGGCAAGCATCAGGCCGGCGAAGGTGGCGTAGCGGATCCAGGTGATCTGGAAGGCAGGCAGGCTGGCGGCGAGGTATTTCGAGACGACGTCCGAGGACGAGAAGAACACCGCCGCGAGCAGGACCAGCCCGATGCCGCGCAAGGGGGCGTCGTGGCGCAGCGATTTCGGCTCCGCCGCCTTGGGCTTGGGCTCTGCCGCCGTGGCTGAGAACAACGGCGCGGATCTATTGGCGGTGGCGGGGAGGGTCACTGGCCTGGCAATTCATGACGAGGCCGTGACGTTAACAGTGTTCGCGCCGATCCGGACACGCAAAGGCGGCACGGGACCCATGCATGCCCGTGCGCCGCCAAGTCACCAATCGTTAAGGAAAAGGCGGGCCGCCGGGCCCGCCTGTCTTATTCGCTCGAATCGATAGACTATTGGCTCAGGCAGCCTGCTTGCGCGGCTGGATCAGCTTGCGGTTGATCAGCACTTCGGCGATCTGGACCGCGTTCAGGGCCGCGCCCTTGCGCAGGTTGTCGGAGACGCACCAGAAGGCGAGCCCGTTCTCGACCGTGTTGTCCTCGCGGATGCGCGAGATATAGGTCGCGTCCTCGCCGGCCGCCTCGTGCGGGGTGATGTAGCCGCCGGGCTCGTGCTTATCGATGACCAGGATGCCGGGCGCGGTGCGCAGCACCTCGCGGGCCTCGTCGGCCGTGATCGGCTTCTCGCACTCGATGTTGACGCTCTCGGAATGGCCGATGAAGACCGGCACGCGCACGCAGGTCGCGGTCAGCTTGATCTTCGGATCGAGGATCTTCTTCGTCTCCGCCATCATCTTCCACTCTTCCTTGGTGAAGCCGTCCTCCATGAAGGCGTCGATCTGCGGGATGAGGTTGAAGGAGATGCGCTTGGGGAACTTCTTGGTGCTGACCTCGCCGGCGGTGAAGATGGCGCGGGTCTGGTTGAAGAGCTCGTCCATGGCCTCCTTGCCGGCGCCGGAGACCGATTGATAGGTCGAAACGACGACGCGCTTGACCTTGAAGCGGTCATGCAGTGGCTTCAGCGCCACGACGAGCTGGGCGGTCGAGCAGTTCGGATTGGCGATGATGTTCAGCTTGGTGAAACCGGCGGCAGCGGCGGCGTTCACCTCCGGCACGATCAGCGGCACGTCGGGGTGCATGCGCCAGGCCGAGGAATTGTCGATGACGACGCAGCCCTTGGCGCCGATCTTCGGCGACCATTCCTTCGAGACCTCGCCGCCCGCCGACATCAGGCAGATATCGGTGTCGGAGAAATCGTAATGCTCGAGCGCCTTCACCTTCAGCACCCGGTCGCCGAAGGAGACTTCGGTACCGATCGAACGCGAGGATGCGAGTGCGACGACTTCGCTGACCGGGAAGGCGCGTTCAGCCAGGATGTCGAAGATTTCGCGGCCCACATTGCCTGTGGCGCCGACAACCGCGACCTTGAAGCTCATGATGTTGGTCCTTGATTGGATAAACCGGTTCTGTCTCCCCGGGGATTGCCGGCCCGCATCATCGAAGCGGGTCGGACTTAGCCCCCGCCGGGGGGGAGGGGCCCGGAACCGAGGCGAAGCGTCAGCGCGGCGTCCGGAGGGTTCCGGTCGCCGGTTTGGTCGTGCGTTTCGTCGTCAGACGGACAGTCACGTTCAACCAATCCCGAGGGCTGCAAGCATTCGCGGTCGCACGGTTGTGCCGCGCGACAGCATGTCAGAACACCGCCGGCCATCAAAAGTCAATCCGTTCTTCCTGCTCCCTCCTGTCTTCCCTTCTCCCCTTGCGGGAGAAGGTGCCCCGGCAGGGGCGGATGAGGGGTCGCGCCGCCCTTTCCAAGGACTTGAATCTTGCCGAGCGACATTGCAATCGTCGCGCGACCCCTCATCCGTCTCGGCTTCGCCGAGCCACCTTCTCCCGCAAGGGGAGAAGGGAAGACGCCTCGTTAACCCTGCTCCCTAACCCCGCGTTCACGCTGAGCGACGATCGCGCCGGTCCGGTAACCGGGCGCTGACCCGGCCGCGGCAGGCTGCCCTCCGGGTGAGGACAGGGTTCAGTTGTGTCGGGTCAATTCACGTCGCTTCTCTCGGAGCGCCTGCGCGCGCTGATGCCGGCCTGGCGCGAGGCCTGCGTCGCGGTCGCGCGCCGGGCGCCGGCGCTTCCGGCCGGCCGCCAGAGCAAGCTTCGCTCCTTCGATGGCGTCGGCGCGCTGATCAGCACGGCCGACAGCATCGAGGCAGCCTTTCGGGTCGTGCTGCGCTGGCCGCGCTCCCGCCTGAGCCGCTGGGGCCTCGGACTGACCGGCGCGCTCGCCTGGCGCGGGCTCGCGGCGCTGACGGGCATCGGCCTGACCGCGACGCTGGTCACCGCGCTCTCGACCGACGATAGCGAAATTCGCCTTGCGAGCCTGACCGAACTGCCTGCCGCCAGTCAGCGCTTGGTGCGCGACGTTCGCCAGGAGCCACGCGCGGTTCTCGGCGACGAGGGTTGGGTCAGGATCGCCAAGCCGATCGCGATGTTCGGACTGGATTCGGCCGAGCTCGACCGGCAGGCCCCCAGCTACGAGGCGCGGCGCAGCCAGGATGGCGGCAAGCGCGAGGACGTGCTGGCCTTCGGCGGCTTCACCGAGGCGAAGCCGTATCTGGTGCTGCGCCTGCTGCTGGACGCCAAAGACGAGCAGCTCTCCCAGCCTTTCGTCATCTCCCTGGTGCGCGAGGCGGCCGGGCGCGGCATGTCGCTCCAGCGCAGCGGCGCGCCGACCGGGATCGAGACCAAGTTCGGGCTGGTCGAGACCGCCGACGCGACGCTGAGCGACGGCGCGACCAGCCGCGCCTGCATCGGCTTCCGCCACCGGATGGGCGATGCTCAGCTGTCGCTGAGCGGCTGGTGGTGCGGCGCCGAGAAGCGCCCGGCCGACCGCCAGCAACTGGTCTGCCTGCTCGATCGGGTCGACCTGCTCAGCGCCGGCGACGACCGCGCCCTGCATGCCGCCTTCGCCCGCACCGAACTGAAGCGCCAGCCGGCCTGCTCGCCGCCGCGCCTCTCGGCAAGCGGGCGCAAGACCTCCTGGCTCGACGGCGACGGCAGCGCGCCGGCCCTGCGCACGAAGAGCGCCGCGGCGGAACGGCCCCGCGCCAATCCACGGCAATAGCGGCCTGCCTATCGGCTCGCTAACAAAAACGTTAACTACGCTGCGATAGGCTTCTGCCCGATCTTTTCGTCCCTATATCCAGTTGGTCGCCGCATCTTTTTGGAGTTGCCGTCATGCGTTCGCTCAAGCGCCTTGCAGCCGTCTTTGCCCTGTCGATCGCGGCGTCGACCGTTCTCGTTTCCATGGCCGAGGCCCAGTCGCGCCGGCAGCCGCTGCGCGTCACCGTGCAGAAGCGCAGCTATCTCGATCCGGGCAACGTCGTGCCGGTCAACTCGATGAACAGCTACGCCAGCCAGCATTTCTACACGAGCCCGGTCTACAGCAACACGGGCGAGCTTTACGGCGAAGGCACCTTGCCCTCCCGCATCGGCTCCGGCGCCAACCCCTTCGCCAACACGATCGCACTGCCGCGCTACTGAGCGCAGGCTCCGGAATGCGAAAGGCCCGCCGGTTGGCGGGCCTTTTTGTTGCGTGTCAACGCACCAGGATGTTCCGGAACTGCCAGGGGTCGCTGGTGTCGAGGTCCTCGGGGAAGAAGCCCGGGCGGCCGTCGAGCGGGGTCCAGTCGGTATAGGCGCCAATGACCGGGCCGAGATAGGGCAGCTGCACCTCGAGGCAGCGGCGGAAATCCATCTCGTCGGCCTCGACGATGCCGGCAGTCGGGTTCTCCAACGCCCAGACCATGCCGGCGAGCACGGCCGAGGTGACCTGCATGCCGGTGGCGTTCTGGTAGGGGGCGATGCGGCGGGTCTCCTCGACCGAGAGCTGCGAGCCGTACCAGTAGGCGTTCTTGCCGTGGCCGTAGAGCAGCACGCCGAGCTCGTCGATGCCGTCGACGATCTCGTTCTCTTCGAGGATGTGCTGCTCCTCCTGGACGTTGCCGCCATTGCCGAACATCTCGTGCAGCGAGAGCACGGCGTCGTTGGCCGGGTGATAGGCGTAGTGGCAGGTCGGCCGATAGGCCGGGTTGCCGGCGGCGTCGCGCACGGTGAAGTAGTCGGAGATCGAGATCGCCTCGTTATGGGTGACGAGGAAGCCGTATTGCGGGCCGGGCGTCGGGCACCAGGTGCGCACGCGCGTGTTGGCGCCGGGCTGGAGCAGGTAGATCGCGGCCTGGCAGCCCTTTTCATGGGTGCGGCCGTTCTCGGGCATCCAGGTCTCGTGCGTGCCCCAGCCGAGCTCGGCCGGCTGCATGCCCTCGGAGACGAAGCCCTCGACCGACCAGGTGTTGACGAAGACGTCGCGCGGCTTGGGGTGCCTGGCGCGCTGCGTGTCGCGCTCGGCGATGTGGATGCCCTTGACGCCGACCTGCTGCATCAAGGCGCCCCATTCGGCGCGGGTCTTCGGCTCGGGGACCTGCAGGCCGAGATCGGCCGAAAGGTTCAGCAGCGCCTGCTTGACGAACCAGGAGACCATGCCCGGATTGGCGCCGCAGCAGGAGACCGCCGTGGTGGTGCCGGCCGGACGGGCGTGCTTGGCCCCGATCGTGGCCTCGCGCAGCGCGTAGTTGGAGCGTTCGGCCGCGCCCTTGCTATGGTCGAAGTAGAAGCCGAGCCAGGGCTCGTTGACCGTGTCGATGTAGAGAGCGCCGAGCTCCGAGCAGAGCTGCATGATGTCGAGCGAGCCGGTGTCGACCGAGAGGTTGACACAGAAGCCCTGGCCGCCGCCCTCGGTGAGCAGGGGTTGGAGCAGCGCCTTGTAGTTCTCGGGCGTCACCGATTCCTGGATGAAGCGGATGCCGCGCTCGTCGAGCAGGGCGCGGTTGCTGTCATGCGGGTCGATCACGACGAGGCGCGAACGGTCATACTCGAAGTGCCGCTCGATCAGCGGCAGCGTCCCACGTCCGATGGAGCCGAAACCGATCATCACGATCGGGCCGGTGATCTTGCCGTGTACGGGCCAGCTGGTCATTTGCGGATATCCTCGTGTGCTGTGAACAATGATTGGGGCGGCTCCTATGGACGATGGCGGGTCGCGTCAACGTTCAAGGGCCGGTCGGCGGAACTAGCTTGCGTCCGGTCTGAAGGGGTAGGGGCCGTCATACCGGCCGGAATAGGCCGTGTGCGAGATCAGGCGGTCCTGCGCGAAGAGGTGCAGCAGGAAGGCCGGTGGCTCCATCAGGAAGCGCGCCGGTGCGCCCTCGCGCAGGTCGAGGATGACCTGATGCGAGACGCCGGGCGCGACCTGGCCGAGCGTGCCGGCATAGCGCACCTGGACCGGCCGGTGGTGATGGCCGCAGAGCACGCGCTCGATGTTGGGGTAGTGCGCCACGATCTCGGCGAGCCGCCCGGCGCCTTCCTTCAGCATGACGGCGTCGAGATAGCCGAGCCCGCAGGAAAACGGCGGATGGTGCATGAACAGCGCCACCGGGCGGCCGTCCGCGCCAGCGAGCGCCGCCTCCAGGAAATCGAGCCTGATATCGCAGATCGCGCCGGCGCTGGAGCCTGGCTGCACGGTGTCGAGGCCGATCAGCCTGATTGGCCCGAGATCGGCGAGGAACTGGACGAAGCCGCCATCGGTGACGGCATGCGGGCCGAGCTCGAGCCCGGCGACGAGGTTCTCGCGGTCGTCGTGGTTGCCGGGCAGGAGCAGCGTAGGCAGGCCGAGTCCGGCCAGCATGCTGCGCAGCAAGGCGTATTCCTCCGGCCGGCCGTTCTCGGTCAGGTCGCCGGTGATGACCAGCGCATCGGGTTTCACCGGCAACGCCGCGACCGCCTCGAAGGCGCGCCGGGTCATGCCGACCGTGTCGGAGACGCGGAGGGCGAGCTCGCCGGGCGGGCACAAGTGCAGGTCTGTGAGATGGGCGATGAGCATGCTGGTCGGCTTCTCGAACTGGCGGGCGTCAGCTGATTCAGGTGACGCAGGCTATGTCTTGAGCGAGTTCCTATCGCAAAGGCGGAAGCCACTTTTGCGGAACATGCTCTGCGGCCATGGCCGCAAACAGTTCGTCATGCCCCGGTTTGACGACGAATCGACGACGACCGGGACGAGGCGGTGCCCCGTCCCGGCACGTCAGCGTGATCAGGCGGCGCGGCGCAGCGGCGCGGCCTCGGCCTTGCCCGGCTCGGCGCGGCCGGTCGCGACCAGCACGCCCAAGGCGCCATCGAGCGCGCCATCGTGCAGCTCGAGCGCCAGGAAGCGCTCGCGCTCGACCGGGCCCGGCATGGCGAGATCCTGCGTCGGCTCGGTCGAGAAGCCGAAGCGCTCGTAGTAGGAGGCGTCGCCAACCAGGATGATGGCGCCATGGCCGCGGCAGGCGGCGCGCCAGATCGCCTCGCGCATCATCGCCTTGCCCAGGCCCTCGCCCTGCAGCTCGGGCGAGACCGCGAGCGGGCCGAGCAGCAGCGCCGGGCGGCCATTGGCCTCGACATGCCAGAGGCGCACGGTCGCGACGAGCTTGCCGTCGCGCTCGGCCGCGAGGGCCAGGCCTTGGGCCGGCAGCCGGCCCTCGCGCAGGCGCTCGCTCGACTTCGCGGTGCGGCGCTCGCCCAGGCAGGTGTCGAGCAGGGCTTCGCGGGCGGGAATGTCGGCAGCGATTTCATCGCGGATCGTGATCATGACGCACCTCCGGCCGGAGCGCCTGCTTGGTTGCAGACCTTCCCGGCGCCGCGCGAGCGCGGCCACAAGCAGAACAGGGATGTGTGGAAGAGGGTCCGGCGGGAGCCACGCCCGCGCCCTCCATTCTTGGAGGCACGAACGCTCCGCCCGGTTTCCCGGGCAGCCTGTCGACTCGTGACAGGGCGCTTCGCCGGACCCAATGGGGAAGGAGGGGCGCTAAGCGCCCCTCGGCGTCAGATGGCGTACTGCTTCAGCGGCGGGAAGCCGTTGAAGGCGACGGCCGAGTAGGTCGTCGTGTAGGCGCCCGTGCCCTCGATCAGCACCCGGTCGCCGATCTCCAGGGAGAACGGCAGCATGTACGGGGTCTTCTCGTAGAGCACGTCGACCGAGTCGCAGGTCGGGCCGGCCAGGATGCAAGGCACGGTCGCGTCGCCGTCCCGCGCGGTGCGGATCGGGTAGCGGATCGCCTCGTCCATGGTCTCGGCGAGACCGTTGAACTTGCCGATGTCAAGATAGACCCAGCGCACCTGGTCATCCTCGCTCTTCTTCGAGACGAGCACGACTTCGGCCTCGATCAGGCCGGCATCGCCGACCATGCCGCGGCCCGGCTCGATGATGGTCTCGGGCAGGCGGTTGCCGAAATGCTTCGACAGAGCCTGGAAGATCGCATCGCCATAGGCAGGGACGCCCGGGATCGGACGCAGGTAGCGCGCCGGGAAGCCGCCGCCGAGGTTGACCATCGACAGCGAGATGCCGCGGATGGCGCATTCCTTGAACACGGCCGAGGCCGAGGCCAGCGCCGAATCCCACGCCTTCACGTTGGACTGCTGCGAGCCGACATGGAACGAGATGCCATAGGCGGTGAGGCCGAGGCGATGGCCATGCTCGAGCACGTCCGCGGCCATCTCGGGCACGCAGCCGAACTTGCGCGAGAGCGGCCAATCGGCGCCGGCGCCGTCGCAGAGGATGCGGCAGAAGATGCGCGCGTCCTTGGCGCCGGTCACCTGGGCGGCGCGGGCGACCTTCTCCACCTCGGCGGTGCAATCGACCGCGAAGAGGCGCACGCCAAGCTCCATGGCGCGCACGACGTCGCGCTCCTTCTTGATCGTGTTGCCGAAGGAGATGCGGTCCGCGGTGGCGCCGGCAGCGAGCGCGAGCTCGATCTCGACGACCGAGGCGCAATCGAAGCAGGAGCCGAGCTTGGCCAGCAGGGCGAGCACTTCCGGCCCCGGGTTCGCCTTCACCGCGTAGAAGACGCGGGTGTCAGGCAGGGCCCGGGAGAAGGCATGGTAATTCTCGCGCACGACATCGAGATCGATGACGACGCAAGGGCCGTCCTCGCGACGGTTACGAAGAAACTCACGGATGCGCTCGGTCATCGGCGCGACTCCCCACCCGGCGCAAGCGGCGCCGATGCGACGTGTAGCCGGCTGAAACGTTCGCGATCCAAGGCGCGATGGAGACGCCAAGGACAGCGGACGAAACGTCCGGACCCGAAAACACCGTCGATTGGGGAAACCCCGCACGCCCGGCAATGAAGGACAAGCCTCTTCGGTGTTGGCCTTTGGAGGACCAACGAGACCAAAAAAGCCCGCTCCGTCGTTGCTTTAAGCTACGTCCCCCGTGGAGATTCGGGGTTCGCCGGTTTCGCCTCCGGCTGCCAGTCGCTGTTCGGGGAACGGTCTCTTGCGAGACCGGGAGCGTGATTTGAGGGGATGTCCATCCCCCTCCATCCGTCTCCAACCCCTGGCGGCTGTCCGGCCTCTTGTCCGGATGCCCACCGACCGGCACGCGGCCACAGGCACGTGCGAATTGGGTAAGCCCCATATACGGATGGGTGCCCCCCACTACAAGTTTTTTTTGACCCTCTGGTTCGGATTTTTTAGCGAACGCGGCTAAGGACCGCCCCGGGCCGCTGCGATTGTTGCCGGAGCGGCCAGTGTGTATGTTCTTTGGAATCTATACACACGGAGGTGGCGATGCGCACCAATATCGATATCGACGACGCGCTCCTGAAAGAGGCGATGGAGGCGACCGAGCTCTCGACCAAGAAGGCCGTCGTCGAGGAGGCTCTGCGGCGGCTGATCGAGAACAATCGCCGGCGGCAGGCAATCAAGGATCTGAAGGGAATTGGTTGGGAGGGTGACCTCGACGAGATGCGTCGAAACTTCTTCGATTCGCACGATGATCGTCGTTGACAGCTCCGTCTGGATTTCACAGTTCCGCGGCCATGATACGGTTGCCGTCGCCAAGCTCGAAGCGATCGACGATGTCGGGCAGATCCTGGTTGGGGATCTCGTTCTCCTCGAATTGCTCCAAGGCACGCGCGACGAGCAGCAGGCCGCCCGGATCGAGCGCGGTATGCGCCGCTTCACGGTCGCGCCCATGCTCGACGAAGCCATCGCGATAGCCGCCGCGCGCAATTATCGGAGGTTGCGCAGCGACGGTATCACGATTCGCAAGACCGCGGACCTGATCATTGCGACCTTCTGCATAGAGCGCGGTCACGCGCTACTGCACAATGACCGCGATTTCAGCGCTTTCGCCGACCGGCTTGGTCTCGCGATCGCCTGATAGCGGCTCAATCCCGCTTCTCGCAGAACCTGATCCTGTTGCCGAACGGATCGGGCACTTCGAGCGTGCGGCCGGCCGGACCCTGCTCCTGGATGCCCGGCTTTGAGTAGGGGTAGCTCTTCCCGATCAACTCGGCGCGGTAGGCGTCGACGCCCTGCATCCAGACGAAGACGGTCGAGCCCGGGCTGGCATCGCCATGATGCTCGGAGAGGTGCAGCTTCAGCCCGGACCGCGAGACCTGCATGTAGATCGGGAAGGTCTCGCCGTAGCGATGGTCCCAGTCCATGCTGAAGCCGAGGAAGCCGAGATAGAACTCCTTGGCCTTCTCGACGTCGAAGATCCGCAGGATCGGGACACCCATGGCGAGACCGATGCCATCGGCGGCGGCGGGCGGCTTGTCCCAGGCGGTGTCGCTGTCTCCGCCTGCCTCGCCGATCTTGGCGGCCAGGATGTTCCAGTCGTCATAGCCGAACTGGCGGGCGACGATCTCCAGGGTCTGGGCGTGGGAGAGCGTGGCTTGGGGGCCGAGCGCCTCGCGCAGGGCCTTGGCCATGAGTTTCGCATCGCGATAGGTGCGCATGATCACAATCCTTCTCGACGGCGGACGAGGCGTTCAGGGCTCGCGTTGCTGAGGCGTCCACCGGATCGATCGGGATCGGGAAGGAAGCTTGCGGATGCATTCACCATGCCCCGAGGGGCGCGAGCGGCTGGCTGCATCCGGCCAGGCCGCAACCCTAGGGATGTGCCGCTGCCGCTGTCAACGCCTGCCGTCAGGGCTGGAAGGTCAGGAACAGGAAGGTCGCGAAGATCACGAGGTGGACGAAGCCGTTGAGGATGTTGGTGCGGCCGGTCGCGAAGGTGAGCGTGCTGACCAGCAGGGTCAGCGCGAGCAGGACCGCGTCGGACGCGTCGAGGCCGAGCACCAGCGGCTTGTCGAGATGCAGCGCGACGATGGCGACGGCCGGAAAGGTCATGCCGATCGTCGCCAGCGCCGAGCCGAGCGCGAGGTTGAGCGATTTCTGCAGGGCGTCGCTGCGCGCGGCCCGGACGGCGGCGATGCCTTCCGGCAGCAGGATCAGGATGGCGACGACGAGGCCGGTGACGGGCGGCGGGGCGCCGATCGCCTCGCGGGCGACCTCGACCACGACCGAGAACTTCTTCGAGAGCAGGACGACCGCAATCAGGGCGACGAGCAGCAGCGCGGCGCTGATCGCGACGCGGCGAATGGAGAGGTTCGAATGCCAGTCGCCCTCGCCCGCGTCGGCGATGAAGTAGTCGCGGTGGCGCACGGTCTGGATGTAGAGGAAAGCGCCATAGAGCACGACCGTGACGATGGCGGCGAAGGCGAGCTGGCTGTCGGAATAGCTCGGCCCGGGCGTCTCGCGCGTGTAGTTCGGCAGGATCAGCGTCAGCGTCGCCAGCACGAGAAGCACGGTCAGATAGGCGCTGGCGCCGGAGACCCGGAAGCTCTGCTCGCGATAGCGCAGCCCGCCGACGAGGATGCACAGGCCGGTCAGGCCGGTGCAGACCGTCATCACGACGGCATAGACCGTGTCGCGCGCCAGCGCCGGGCTGCCATCCTTGCCCGAGAGCATGATCGAGGCGATCAGCGCGACCTCGATGACGGTGACGGCGGCGGTGAGGACGAGCGTGCCATAGGGCTCGCCGCTCCAATGGGCGATGACCTCGGCATGATAGACGGCGGCGAAGATGGCGCCGAAGATCACCGGGATCAGCACGACCGCGAAGACGATCCCGGTCATGCCCGGAGCCAGCGTGTCGGCAAAGCCCATCGCGGATGCGACGCCGTAGAAGACGAGGCCGAGAAGCGGGTAGATCCAGGCCGTCATCGGCATGGCCAGCAAGCGTTCGGCGTTCATGGTCGGTCTCGGCCTCTCAATCGGTTCGCTCGGGATGGACGGCCCCCGTGCCCATAGGCAAGGACCGCGTCGAAAGATCAGAGAAGAGTCTCCCGGCCGGCGAGCCGAGCCGGCCCCTCGGGGTCATGTGCCGGCAAGAGGACCGTTGGTTCGCTGGCGGCGAAGCGCTTGATCGCCTTCAGCGTCGCGAGCGCGGTCGCGGGGTCGTTGGTGACGCCGTCGGTCTTCTCGGCCAGCAGGTTGGCCTGCGAATAGGTGGCGTCGCCGGCGAGGAAATAGGTGGCGTCGTCGGCGCGCACGATGACCGAGACATGGCCGATGGCGTGGCCCGGCGTCGGCACCAGCACGATCCGGCCGTCGCTCGTGATTGGGTGCGAGGCGGGAAAGGGGCCGAGCGCCGACCCGTCCATCTCGACCAACTCCGGCGCGAGCCAGACCGGCCAGCGCTGCGGCAGGCACCCCATCATCATGCCCTTCACGCCGGTGGAGACCGCGAAGTTCGCGCGCGGGCCGATGATGCGGCTATGCGGGAAATGGTCGAGCCCGCCGGTATGGTCGTGGTGGAAATGGGTGAGGATCACGGTGCCGACCTCGGCCGGGTCGATGCCCATCGCCAGCAGCCGCGGGCCGATCTCCTCATGCGGCGCGACCTTGATCGAGACCTGCTTGTAGAAAGGGTTCCAGCCCGGCAGGTAGCCCGGCACCGAATTGCGCCAGGTGTCGCCGGTGTCGACGAGGAAGCGCCCTTCCGGATGCTCGATCAGGAAGCACAGGATCGGCAGCGGCTCGACCCAGTCGCGGTCGCGGAAGATGTCGAGCTTGCGGCCGATCGCGCCGCGATCGTCGCGGCCGGTGCGCTGCGCCGTCTTCATCCTCGCCTTGCCGGTCTCGATCGCCGTGACCTTGATCATTGCCGCCTCCATAAAAAAGAACGATCGTTCGTTTTATTATCTAGCGGCGCGCCTTGTAAAGAGGGAGCGTTCGTTTTATTTCAGGGCATGCCGAAGATCTCAGACGAGAAGCGCGCCGCCCGCCGGGCCCAGATCCTCGCCGCCGCCTGGACCTGCTTCCAGAAGGAGGGGCTGCACGCGACGACGATGGACGACATCATCCGTACCTCCGGGCTCTCGGCCGGGGCGGTCTATTCCTACTATGCGAGCAAGGACGAACTGATCCTGGCCGCGGTGACGAGCTCGCTCTCGGGCCTGAGCGCACTGGTCGAACCCATCCTCAAGGCCGAGCCGCTGCCGGCGCCCGACCAGTTCGTCTGGCAGGTCACCGCGACCATCGCGGGCTTCACGGCCAGGGGCGGCTATGACTTGAAGCGCATCGCACTGCTCGGCTGGAGCGAGGCGCAGCGCAACGAGAGACTGCGCGCGACGATGCGGGGCTTCTACCTCGCGTTCCGCAGCCGGCTCGAAGAGGTGGTGGAGGCGTGGAAGCGCTCGGGCGTCGTCGAGGAGGCCGCCTCCGTGCAGGACACGGCGAAGGCGCTGCTCTCGATCATCCTCGGCTTCGTCGTGCAGGCGGCGATCCTGGGCGATGTCGATGCCGGCGCCCTCGCCAACGGCCTGACCGGGCTGCGCACCCCGGACACGCCGGCGCAGAAATCGGCGCAAGCGCTGCGGCGTCAATCGACCCTCAAGCGGGCCGTGCCGGAGCTGTAGCCGGCCTCCGACACCGTCTTGACCGGATGTGCCGCAACAGCGCCCTAGACCGGCCCCAATTCATCGCCTAAGTCACTGGCGTAACTGCCTTCAGGGCAACTCGACGGGGCGCCATTCCATCATGACCGTGACCGACCGCCGCCAGATCCTGGCCGGCCTCACTGCAGCCCTGAGCTTGTCCGCGGCGCCCTCCGCCCTGTTCGCGCAGCAGCCCGAGGCTCAGCCGGCGCCGGTTCCGGCGCCGCCGCAGCCGCGCTTCGGCTTCGAGGAGGTGGTGCGCCGGGCCCGCGAGGTCGCGGCTGCCCCCTACGAGCCCGGCCCGAGCCTGCCCGAGCCGCTGTCGAAGCTCGACTTCGACAGCTGGCGCGATATCCGCTTCCGGCCGGAACGGGCGCTGCTGGCGCAGGGCGGCTCCGGCTTCCGGATGCAGATGTTCCACCCCGGCTTCCTGTTCACGCGGCCGGTCGTGGTCAACGTTATCCGCGACGGCGTGCCGACGCCGGTGCCCTATTCGGCCAACCTGTTCGACTATGGCAAGGTCAAGTTCGAGAAGCCGCTGCCGGTCAATCTCGGCTTCGCCGGGTTCCGCCTGCATTATCCGCTGAACGACCCGCGCATCTTCGACGAGCTGATCTCCTTCATCGGCTCGAGCTATTTCCGCGTGCTCGGCCGCGGCCAGCGCTACGGCATCTCGGCGCGCGGGCTGTCGATCGGCGCCGGCCAGAACGGCGCCGAGGAGTTCCCGGTCTTCCGCGAGTTCTGGGTCGAGGCGCCTACCGCGGGGGCCGAGCGCGTCACCGTCTACGCGCTGCTCGACTCGGCCTCCGTCTCGGGCGCGTACCGCTTCTACATCTATCCGGATGTCGACAGCGTGCTCGACATCTCGGTGACGCTGTTCCCGCGCAAGCCGATCGAGAAGCTCGGCCTGGCGCCGCTGACCTCGATGTTCTTCACCGGCGAGAACGATCGGCGCTTCCACGACGATTTCCGCAGCGAGCTCCACGATTCCGACGGGCTGATGCTGCATTCGCGCACTGGCGAGTGGATCTGGCGGCCGCTGCGCAACCCGCGCCAGCCGGTGGTCTCCTCCTTCGTCGAGCCCAACGTGCGCGGCTTCGGGCTGATGCAGCGCGACCGCAGCTTCGAGCACTATCAGGACCTCGACCTCGCCTACGAGCTGCGGCCCTCCTACTGGATCGAGCCCCAGGGCGAGTGGGGCGAGGGCACGGTGGAGCTGATCGAGCTGCCGACCGGCGACGAATCCGTCGACAACATCGTCGCGCTCTGGGCGCCCAAGGTGCCGCTGGAGCCCGGCCGCGAGTTCAGCTTCGGCTACAAGCTGACCGCCATGCTCGATACCGAGGACATGCATCCAGGCGGTCGGATCATCAACACCTATCAGGCCAAGCCGAAGGCGCTGGGTTCCGGCGAGGCGGTGACGGATGGGGCGCGGCGCTTCATCGTCGACTTCGCCGGCGGCGACCTGGCCTATTATCTCAAGCAGCCCGACAGGGTCGAGATCGTGCCCTCGATCGCCTATGGCCGGATCAACCGGGCCTTCATCGTGCCGAATCCGAAGACCGAGGGCTTCCGCGCCTTCATCGACATCGTCGTCGAGCCCGGCCAGGTGGCGGAGATGCGCGCCTTCCTGAAGAGCGGCGAGAAGACGCTGACCGAAACCTGGAGCTATCCTTGGAAAAACGAGGCGGCTTGATACTTCTACTGGCGTGGAAGAACGAGGCGTAGACCGCCTCCACCGTCATTGCGAGCGCAGCGAAGCAATCCAGGGGGTCTCGCTCACCCGGTCCCCCTGGGTTGCTTCGTCGGCTGCGCCTCCTCGCAATGACGGCGAGGGTCATGGTACGGCCGCGACGACCTCGATCTCGACCTTGAACTCGGGGAAGGTGAAGCCGGAGACGATCATCAGCGTCGAGGCCGGCGGCGGGGTGCCGACATGGGCGTCGCGCGATTCCATATAGGGCTTCATGTAGGTGCGGTCGCTGACATAGGCGTTGATGCGGATGATGTCGGCCAGCGTCATGCCGGCCTCGGCCAGGATCGCCGCGATGTTGGCGAAGCAGAGATCGGCCTGGGCGCGGGCATCCTCGGGGATCGTGCCGTCGGCGGCCGCGCCGAGCTGGCCGGAGCAATAGACCAGCCGCTGGCCGGCCGGCACTTCGACGCCATGGCTGTAGCGCGCGAAGGGCGGGCGGATCGAGGGCGGATTGAGCGGCTTCATGCGGGTTCTCCAGGTCCTATTCCGATTTAGCTAAAGCCGGGTCCGGAACCAAATCGGCTGGCGCAGGTTGGCGAGCGGCGGCTATTGGGCTCTTAAAGCCATTTGGGCACCAGCCGCGCTCATGCCACGTTCACGCGGCAGGGCTAAACTTGCGAATCAGATCAAGCGACTAACCAGGGGTGGACGCCGCATGATGACCGGAGCTGCGAACCGGAACAGCCTCCTCAAGGCGGCATCGCTGCTGCCTTTGCTCGCGTTGACGGCCTGCGCCGGCTCGCAGCGCTTTTCCGGTGGCCCGTTCTCGAGCGAGCCGGCCTATAGCCAGCCGTCGCGGCCGAGCTATAGCCAGCCCGATTATCAGCCGGCTCCGCCGATCGGCTCCGCGCCCGTGACCTCCGAGCCGCTGCCGCCTCCGGGTGGCTATCCGGCCGGGAACTATCCTTCCGCGTCGGCGCCGCTGCCGGCTTCCTCCGGCGGCCCGCTGCCGCCGCCGGGAGACCCGTACTACCAGCCCAGCCCGCCGCCATCGGCGCCGAACACGCCGCCGCCGCTCGGCAACCCGGCCGGCGCGCCGCCTGCTCAGAGCGGCGGCCAGGTCGCGACGCTGGGCGCCGGCGCCGGATCGGGCCGTGGTGCTGTGACCTCGCGCGATGGCGTGGTCGGCAACTGGACGGCGCGCGAGGCGACCGGCACCTCCTGCCGCGTCCAGCTCTCGAGCTCGCCGACGCTCGACCTCTACCGCGCCAACGCGTCGGGCTGCGCCAATCGCGACCTGCAGAAGGTCAATGCCTGGGACTACCGCGACGGCGAGATCTATCTCTACCAGTCCGGCGGATCGGTGGTGGCGCGGCTGCGGGCCAGCGATGGCGGCGCGCTGAGCGGCGCCGTGACCAAGTCGGGCGCCGCCCTTTCGATGAATCGCTGAGCTAGATCGCCGTGCGTCCTATCGGACGCAAAGTGGCGATCTAGGCTTTTGTTATTGCATCGGATTGTTCCGAAAACCGGATTCCACTTTTCGGTCCGATGCTCTAGCGGGCGGCTCGGCCGAAGAAGGCGGGTCGCCAGAACTTGCGCTGCAATGACAGCGCCAGAGTCGCGAAGCCGCGCGCATGGTCGAAGGCCTCGTCGAGGATGGTGAAGGGCGTCGGGCCGCCGGTCGCGATCGTGCCCTCGACGTCGTTGTAGCCGCCGATCAGCTCCGCCTCGAACTTGCGGGCGAGCTGGCGCATCGCGGCGTTCTCGGGCAGGCAGGTCATGTAGAGCGTGCGGATGCCGCGGTTGCGCGCCGCGGTGATCAGGCGGGCGAAGAGCGCCTCGCCGATGCCGCGCCGGCGCCAGGCCTTCTCGACGCTGAAGGCGGCCTCGCCGGTCTGGGCGACGAGGTCCTCGAGCCCGCGCAGCTCGGCGGCGCCGCGAATCCTGCCATCCTCGATATAGGCATAGACCAGCCCGCCGACGCCGAAGGTGGTGGTGGCGTAGTTGGCCAGGAAGTCGTCGTTCACAGCCGTGCCGAAGCGCTCGCGGCGCGTCAGCGCGTCGAGCCGCAGCAGATGGGCGGTGAAGAGTTCGCGCTCCGCGGGCCAAAGCCGGCGGATTTCGCCTTGGACGGTCGTTGTGCCGCCCATTTTTGATTGAGCCATCGTTCACTCCTGATAGCGGCGCGATTGCCGCGCTGCTCTCCAGGAGGCGAATCTTCCCTAACTCGGTTGCGAAGATGCGCTGCGAATCATGGAATGCAAGTGGCGAGGCTGCGGCATTTTCGGGCGAAATGGCGGGTTTTCGCGCATGCCCGGAGGCTTCAAAGCCACATCGGCACGATCGAGGCCGCGAGCAGGAGGCCGAGCGCGCCGTTGAGCAGCCGCCATTGCCACGCGCTGCGCAGCAGACGGGCGAGCACGAGCCCGGCGAGGCACCAGAGCATCAGCGAAACCGCTGCGGTGACGCCGAAGGTCAGGCCGAGCAAGGTGGCGAGCTCGACCGGCCCGCTCGCCAGCGCGGCGAAGGAGGCGGCGGCACCCAGCGTCATCGCCCAGCCCTTGGGATTCTGGAACTGGACCCCGATGGCGGCGAGGAAGCCGGTCGGCCTGATGACCTTGGCATCGAGATGCGGCGGGCCGCTGCGGCCGATCTTCCAGGCGAGCCAAAGCAGGTAGAGCGAGCCCAGCGCCTTCATCGCGAATTGCAGCGAGGGCTGCGCCAGCAGCAGGCTCGCAAGTCCGGCGGCCGCGGCGACCGCCATCGTCGCGAGGCCGAGCGATATTCCGGCCATGAGCGGCAGCGAGCGGCGGAAGCCGAAATGCGCGCCCGACGCCGTGGCAAGCGTCGTCGACATGCCCGGCGTGATGGTCGAGACCGCCGCGAAGAGGAAGAGCGGCAGAAATTCCGCGAGTGTCATGGCCCTGCTCCAGAAGTGAGCGGGCAGAGCTAGGCGCATGGCCGGTATTATGGAAACGAATGTTGGGTATATCAGGTATTATGAGTCATGATGGTGGGATGCGAAACCTCGACATCGCCCTGATCCGAACCTTCGTCGCCGTCGCCGAGCATGCCAGCATGACCGCCGCCGGCAACGTGCTGCACCTGACGCAGAGCGCCGTCAGCCAGCAGGTCAAGCGGCTGGAGGAGACGCTCGGCGTCGCATTGTTCGCGCGCGGCAAGCGCGGGCTTGCCGTCACCGACGCCGGCGAGCGCCTGCTCGGCCGGGCCCGGCGGCTGCTTAGCCTCAACGACGAGATCTGGACTGATATGACCGCCAAGGTCACGCGCGGCAGCGTGCGGCTCGGCGTGCCCTATGACCTGATCGGCACCAGCCTCGCGCCGGTGCTGAAGGCCTATGCCGACGCCTGCCCGCAGGTGGAGATCTCGCTGGTCTGCAATTCCTCGCCGCGGCTGCTCGAGGCGCTGGAGCGGGGCGAGATCGACATCGCCGTGATCGAGGAGCCGCTGGGCGCGAGCCGGGGCGAGTGCCTCGGCATCGAGCGGCTGGTCTGGGTCGGCGCGAAGGCGGGCGCGGCCCATCTCAAGCCGGTGCTGCCGATCTCGATGGTGGCCGATACCTGCGCCTTCCGGCCGGCCGTGCTCTCGGCCTTGCGCGAGCAGGGCCGGGAATGGCGCACCGTGTTCGAGAACGGCAATATCGAGGCGACGACGGCGACGGTGCGGACCGACCTCGCGGTGACCGCCTGGCTGGCCTCGACGGTACCAGGCGATCTCGACATCCTCGGCGTCGAGCAGGGCTTGCCCGAGCTGCCGCCCTTCGCGATCAACCTGCATCTCTCCCGCTCGGGAATGGACGTGCCGGCCACGGAGCTTGCCCGCCACATCCGCAACGGCCTCGTGCGGCAGCGACAGGCGGCCTGAGCTTTGTGGTGGGATGGCCCGGCGCCCGCCGGGCTTGCGGTTAGCCCGAGCCTGCCGTAACCGGGGCTTCCATCGCTTCTCTTCGCGCAGGCCATGCCCGCAACGATCACCGAACGCTACGCTGCCCTGGTCGAAGCCGGCGCCATCGAGCGCGATCCGGCGCAGGTCGCCGTGGTCAAGCGCCTGGCGGCGCTGAGCGAGGCGCTGGCGGCCAAACGCCTGGCCAAGAAGAGCAGCGCGCTCGGCTGGCTCTTCGGCGGCAGCCGGCACGCCTCGGACAATCCCGTGAAGGGGCTCTACATCTGGGGCTCGGTCGGCCGCGGCAAGACCATGCTGATGGACATGTTCTACGATTCCGTGCCGCTGCATAAGCGCCGGCGCGTGCATTTCCATGCCTTCATGGCCGACGTCCACGTCCGCATCCACGCCTATCGCCAGCGTCTGAAGTCCGGTGAGGTCAAGGAGCCCGATCCGATCGTCCCGGTCGCGGCCCAACTCGCGGAAGAGGCGGTGCTGCTCTGCTTCGACGAGTTCACCGTGACCGATATCGCCGACGCGATGATTTTGGGCCGGCTCTTCACCGCGCTCTTCGCGGACGGCGTCACCGTGGTGGCGACCTCCAATGTCGAGCCTTCCCGGCTTTATGAGAACGGCCTCAACCGGGCGCTGTTCCTGCCCTTCATCGCCTTGCTGGACCAGAAGGTCGAGACCATCCGCCTCGATGCCCGCACCGATTTCCGGCTGGAGAAGCTGGGCGGCGCGCCGACCTATCACGTCCCGCCCGACAAGGCGGCGAAGGAGGCGCTCGACACCGCCTTCCGCAGCCTCAGCGGGGTGGCGCAGGGCCAGCCGGTGACGCTCTCGGTCAAGGGCCACGAACTGCGCGTACCGCAGGCGGCGGGCAGCGTCGCGCGGGCCTCCTTCGCCGATCTCTGCGCCCAGGCCTATGGCGCCTCCGACTATATCGCGCTGGCGCAGCGCTTCCACTCGCTGATCCTCGACGGCATCCCGGTGATGGACCTGGACCGCCGCAACGAGGCCAAGCGCTTCATCATCCTGATCGACACGCTTTATGAGCACCATGTGAAGCTGCTCGCCTCGGCCGAGGCCGAGCCGCATGAGCTCTACAAGGCCGAGACCGGGCGCGAGGCCTTCGAGTTCGATCGCACCGTGTCGCGCCTGATCGAGATGCGCTCGGAGGAGTATCTCGCCCTGCCGCATGGCCGTGTGGACTCGGCGGCGAGCGACGATACCACCGGCTTGATCGATACGTGATGGCGATGAGAGGGGTGGGCTTAGCGGTGAAACGACCGGGTGGGCGGCGCTCTTCCCTTCTCCCCCTGCGGGAGAAGGTGCCCCAGCAGGGGCGGATGAGGGGTCGCGTTGCCCTCTCCGAAATGCAGAGCATTCCATGTGCCGAACCTGGCAGCGTCGCGCGACCCCTCATCCGTCAGCGCTTTGCGCTGCCCCCTTCTCCCGCAAGGGGAGAAGGGGACGCGCGCGCCAGTTTCTAGGGGGGCGGGATGCCGACGCGCGAGCCGAGCGAGACCCGCATCCTCACCGTCGCCAGCGAGCATCTGCGCCTGCATGGCCTCAAGCGCTTCACCGTCGTCGCGGTGGCGGAGGAGGCGGGCATGACTCATGCCAACGTCTACCGCTACTTCCCCTCGCGCGCCGCGCTGGTCGATGCGGTCGTCGACGTCTGGCTCAAGGCGACCGAGCGTCGCCTCGCCGACATCGCCGACGGACCCGACCCGGCCGACGACAAGCTGGAGCGGCTGATCCTGGCGCTGGCCAAGGGCAATCGCGACCTGCTGACCGAGGACCCGCACCTGTTCTCGGCGCTGTCCCAGGCAGTGGCGAAGCGCCATGCGATCAGCCGGCGCAACCGGACCCGCGTCAGGGCGCTGTTCGAGCGCGTCATCGACGAGGGCATCGCGTCCGGCACCTTCGAGCCGCGCGACCGCGACAAGGCGATCGCCTACGTCATCGACACCACGCATCGCTTCATCCACCCTGCCGCACTGGAGCTGGAGGCGGACGTTCCGCAGGCCTCCGTCGATGCCAGGTTGTCGACGCTGATCCGGGTGGCGCTGCGAGTGCTCGCGACCGGGATCGTGTGAGAGTCTGCCCGCGAAATCTACTGGCGCGGCCGTCTGACGCGGCCGCCTGCGCCTCCTGTGCTCACGTACTGATGTACGCTCCGCTCCGGTTCTCGACGGCCACGCCAGCCAGCTCACGCCAGCGAATTCTCAGGCAGGCTCTGAAAAAATCGCGCTACAAATTACAAAAAACGTAAATCGTCATTTTTCTGCTGCCGTAACGGCCCTACGCGGGCGCGTTCTTAAGAATCCGTCCAAAGCTTTGATATAGCGGGAAGAACATGGCCGGTCAGCGCCATGGGCCGGGCGCTTCCATCAAATTGCCGCAACCTGATTCAGGGTTGCGGCGGAAGGTGCGTCGAGTCAAAGACACGCAAGCTTTCGCCGGGTTTCCGGCACATCGCAGCGCTAAGACAAGGACTAGGCTATGGCCCGCAAGAAGATCGCCCTTATCGGCGCCGGCCAGATCGGCGGCACCCTCGCCCATCTCGTCGGCCTGAAGGAACTTGGCGACGTCGTGCTGTTCGACATCGCCGAAGGCATCCCGCAGGGCAAAGGCCTCGATATCGCCGAGTCCGCTCCGGTCGACGGCTTCGACGCCGCCTATAAGGGCACGAACTCCTACGAGGACATCAAGGGCGCCGACGTGATCATCGTCACCGCCGGCGTGCCGCGCAAGCCCGGCATGAGCCGCGACGACCTGATCGGCATCAACCTGAAGGTGATGAAGGCCGTCGGCGAGGGCATCAAGGCCTATGCTCCCGACGCCTTCGTGATCTGCATCACCAACCCGCTCGACGCGATGGTCTGGGCCCTGCAGAAGTTCTCGGGCCTGCCCGCGAACAAGATCTGCGGCATGGCCGGCGTGCTCGATAGCGCCCGCTTCCGCCACTTCCTCGCCGACGAGTTCAAGGTCTCGGTCAAGGACGTCTCGGCCTTCGTGCTCGGCGGCCATGGCGACGACATGGTGCCGCTTGTCCGCTATTCCGGCGTCGCCGGCATCCCGCTGCCGGACCTGGTCAAGATGGGCTGGACCACGCAGGACAAGCTCGACGCCATCGTCGACCGCACCCGCAAGGGCGGCGGCGAGATCGTCAACCTGCTCAAGACCGGCTCGGCTTTCTATGCGCCTGCGGCCTCAGCCATCTCGATGGCCGAGAGCTATCTCAAGGACCAGAAGCGCGTTCTCCCGGCCGCGGCGGCTCTGACCGGCCAGTACGGCGTCAAGGACATCTTCCTCGGCGTTCCCGTGGTGATCGGCGCCGGCGGTGTCGAGAAGGTGGTCGAGATCGGTCTCGATACCGCCGAGAAGGCGATGCTGGAGAAGTCGGTCGCTTCGGTTCAGGGCCTGATCGACGCCTGCAAGACCATCGATTCGTCATTGGCGTGAAATAGAGCGGATGGCGGAATGGACAGCGGCGCCTGAGGCGCCGCCGTCCAGCACTCGCCATCTTCCGCCCGCCATTCGCTTCTTCCGCACAGGACATCAGGCATGAATATCCACGAATACCAGGGCAAGGCGGTTCTCAAGGAGTTCGGCGCGCCGGTCTCCGCCGGCTTCCCCGCGCTCACGGTGACTGAAGCCGTCGAGGCCGCCAAGAAGCTGCCCGGCCCGCTCTACGTCGTGAAGAGCCAGATTCATGCCGGTGGCCGCGGCAAGGGCAAGTTCAAGGAACTGCCGGCCGATGCCAAGGGCGGCGTCCGCCTGGCCAAATCGATCGAAGAGGTCGAGTCCCATGCCAAGGAAATGCTCGGCAACACGCTGGTGACGGCGCAGACCGGCCCGGCCGGCAAGCAGGTCAACCGCCTCTATATCGAGGACGGCTCCGACATCGAGAAGGAGTTCTACCTCTCGGCCCTGGTCGATCGCGAGACCTCGCGCATCGCCTTCGTGGTGTCCACCGAGGGCGGCATGGACATCGAGGCGGTCGCGCACGACACGCCGGAGAAGATCAAGACCTTCTCGGTCGATCCCGCCACCGGCATCATGCCGCATCACGGCCGCACCGTCGCCCAGACGCTCGGCCTGACCGGCGACCAAGCCAAGCAGGCCGGGACGGTGCTCGCCCAGATCTATGCCGCCTTCGTCGGCAAGGACATGGCGATGCTGGAGATCAACCCGCTGATCGTGACCAAGCAGGGCCAGATCAAGTGCCTGGACGCCAAGGTCTCGTTCGATTCCAACTCGCTCTACCGCCATCCCGACGTCGTCGCGCTGCGTGACGAGACCGAGGAGGACGCCAAGGAGATCGAGGCCTCGAAGTACGACCTCGCCTATATCGCGCTCGACGGCACGATCGGCTGCATGGTCAACGGCGCCGGCCTCGCCATGGCGACGCTCGACATCATCCAGCTCTACGGCGAAAGCCCGGCGAACTTCCTCGACGTCGGCGGCGGCGCCACCGAAGAGAAGGTCACCGCGGCCTTCAAGATCATCACCGCCGACCCGAAGGTGAAGGGCATCCTCGTCAACATCTTCGGCGGCATCATGAAGTGCGACGTGATCGCGCGCGGGGTCATCGCCGCCGTGAAGGCGGTCGGCCTCCAGGTTCCGCTGGTCGTGCGGCTCGAAGGCACCAATGTCGAAGAGGGCAAGGAGATCATCCGGACCTCCGGCCTGAACGTCATTCCTGCCGACGATCTCGACGATGCCGCCCAGAAGATCGTGGCTGCGGTCAAGAAGGCCTGAGGAAAAACCATGTCCATCCTGATCGACAAGAACACCAAGGTCATCTGCCAGGGTTTCACCGGCAAGAACGGCACCTTCCATTCCGAGCAGGCCATCGCCTATGGCACGCAGATGGTCGGCGGCACCTCGCCGGGTAAGGGCGGCGCCCTGCATCTCGGCCTGCCGGTCTTCGACACCGTCGCGGAAGCCCGCGATGCGACCGGCGCCGACGCTTCGGTCGTCTACGTGCCGCCGCCGGGCGCAGCCGATGCGATCTGCGAGGCGATCGACGCCGAGATCCCGCTGATCATCTGCATCACCGAGGGCATCCCGGTGCTCGACATGGTCCGCGTCAAGCGCTCGCTCTCGGGTTCGAAGTCGCGGCTGATCGGGCCGAACTGCCCGGGCGTCGTCACCGCCGGTGAATCGAAGATCGGCATCATGCCGGCGAACATCTTCAAGCCCGGCTCGGTCGGCATCGTCTCGCGCTCCGGCACGCTGACTTATGAGGCGGTGTTCCAGACCACGCGCGAGGGCCTGGGCCAGTCGACCGCGGTCGGCATCGGCGGCGACCCGGTCAAGGGCACCGAGTTCATCGACATGCTCGAGATGTTCCTGGCCGACGACAAGACCACCTCGATCATCATGATCGGCGAGATCGGCGGCTCGGCCGAGGAGGACGCGGCGCAGTTCCTCAAGGACGAGGCCAAGCGCGGCCGCAAGAAGCCGATGGTTGGTTTCATCGCCGGCCGCACGGCTCCTCCCGGCCGCCGCATGGGTCATGCCGGCGCGATCATCTCGGGCGGCAAGGGCGGCGCGGAAGACAAGATCGCGGCGATGGAAGCCGCGGGAATCCGGGTCTCGCCGTCGCCGGCGCGCCTTGGAAAGACCTTGGTCGACGTGTTGAAGGGTTGACCCTCGCAAGGGGCGTCATGGCCGGGCTCGACCCGGCCATCTCGTCCGCGAAGGCAGAACGATAAAAGGTGCCCGGATCAGGCCGGGCAGGATGTGGAAGGCACAGGACAATGGCTCGCCAGGACATCAACGAGGCTCTCGCGCAGACCGGTTTCCTCTATGGCGGCAACGCGGCCTATATCGAGGACCTCTACGCCCGCTACCAGGCCGACCCGAAGTCGGTCGACGAGCAGTGGCAGGGGTTCTTCTCCGGCTTGAAGGACGAGGGCTCCGCCATCGTCCAGAACGCCAAGGGCGCCTCCTGGAAGAAGCCGAACTGGCCGGTCCACGCCAATGGCGAGCTGGTCTCGGCGCTCGACGGCGACTGGGGCGTGGTCGAGAAGGTCCTGGGCGACAAGCTCGCCGGCAAGGCCAAGGCGGCGGGCGCGACGCTGAGCGCGTCCGACGTGCAGCAGGCGACGCGTGATTCCGTCCGCGCCCTGATGCTGATCCGGGCCTACCGCATGCGCGGCCATCTCCATGCCAAGCTCGATCCGCTCGGCATCGAGCAGGTCAAGGACCCGGAGGAGTTCTCCCCGGCATCGTTCGGCTTCGGCGAGGCCGATCTCGACCGCAAGATCTTCATCGACAACGTGCTCGGCCTCGAGTTCGCGTCGGTGCGCGAGATGACGACGATCCTGCAGCGGACCTACTGCAATACGATCGGCATCGAGTTCATGCACATCTCCGATCCGGAGCAGAAGGCATGGCTGCAGGAGCGGATCGAGGGGCCGGACAAGGAGATCGCCTTCACCCGCGAGGGCAAGCGCGCCATCCTGAACAAGCTGGTCGAGGCCGAGGGCTTCGAGAAGTTCATCGACCTCAAGTACACCGGCACCAAGCGCTTCGGCCTCGACGGCGGTGAATCGCTGATCCCGGCGCTGGAGCAGATCATCAAGCGCGGCGGCGCGCTCGGCGTGCGCGACATCGTCTTCGGCATGGCCCATCGCGGCCGCCTGAACGTGCTGACCCAGGTGCTGGGCAAGCCGCACCGGGCCCTGTTCCACGAGTTCAAGGGCGGCTCCTTCGCCCCCGACGACGTCGAGGGCTCGGGCGACGTCAAGTACCATCTCGGCGCCTCCTCGGACCGCGAGTTCGACGGCAACAACGTCCACGTCTCGCTGACTGCCAACCCGTCGCATCTCGAGATCGTCGACCCCGTCGTGCTCGGCAAGGTCCGCGCCAAGCAAGACCAGTTCGGCGACATCGTCGAGCGCTCCAAGGTGCTGCCGCTGCTGCTGCATGGCGATGCCGCCTTTGCCGGCCAGGGCGTCGTGGCGGAATGCCTCGGCCTGTCCGGGCTGAAGGGCCACCGCACCGGCGGCTCGGTCCACTTCATCATCAACAACCAGATCGGCTTCACCACCTATCCGCGCTATTCGCGCTCCTCGCCCTATCCGTCCGACGTGGCGAAGATGGTCGAGGCCCCGGTCTTCCACGTCAACGGCGACGATCCGGAGGCGGTCGTGTTCGCCGCCAAGATCGCGATCGAGTTCCGGCAGAAGTTCCACAAGCCGGTCGTGGTCGACATGTTCTGCTATCGCCGCTTCGGCCATAACGAGGGCGACGAGCCGGGCTTCACCCAGCCGCTGATGTACCGCAAGATCCGCAGCCACAAGTCGACGCTGGAGCTCTACTCCGGCAAGCTCGAGGCCGAGGGCGTGATCAAGCCGGGCGAGATCGACGAGATGCGCGCGGCCTGGAAGGCCAAGCTCGAGGTCGAGTTCGAGGCCGGCCAGCACTTCAAGCCGAACAAGGCCGACTGGCTCGACGGCCGCTGGGCCGGCATGAAGGCGATCCGCGCCGACGAGGACGATCCGCGCCGCGGCGCGACCAGCGTCCCGGCCGCGGTGCTGAAGGAGATCACCGAGAAGATCACCTCCGTTCCCGCCGGCTTCAACGTCCACAAGACGATCCAGCGCTTCCTCGACAACCGCCGCAAGGCGGTCGAGACCGGGCAAGGCATCGACTGGGCGACGGCGGAGGCGCTGGCCTTCGGCTCGCTGCTGCTCGACGGCAACCCCGTCCGGCTTTCGGGCCAGGACAGCGAGCGCGGCACCTTCTCGCAGCGCCATTCCGTGCTGATCGACCAGGAGACCGAGGCCCGCCACACCTCGCTGAACCATATCCGCGAGGGCCAGCCACGCTACGAGGTCATCAACTCGATGCTCTCGGAAGAGGCGGTGCTCGGCTTCGAATACGGCTACACCCTGTCGGAGCCGAACGCGCTGACGATGTGGGAGGCGCAGTTCGGCGACTTCGCCAACGGTGCGCAGGTCCTGTTCGACCAGTTCATCTCGTCCGGCGAGCGCAAGTGGCTGCGCATGTCCGGCCTCGTCTGCCTGCTGCCGCACGGCTATGAGGGCCAGGGTCCGGAGCACTCCTCCGCCCGGCTCGAGCGCTTCCTGCAGATGTGCGCCGAGGACAACATGCAGGTGGCGAACTGCTCGACCCCGGCGAGCTATTTCCACATCCTGCGCCGCCAGCTGAAGCGCGACTTCCGCAAGCCGCTGATCCTGATGACGCCGAAGAGCCTGCTGCGCCACAAGCGCTGCGTCTCCGACCTGTCGGACCTGGCCGAGGGCTCGACCTTCCATCGTGTCCTGCACGATGACGCCCAGCGCGGCGTGTCCTCGACCAAGCTGGTCAAGGATTCGAAGATCCGCCGCGTCGTGCTCTGCACCGGCAAGGTCTATTTCGACCTGCTGGAGGAGCGCGAGAAGCGCGGCATCGACGACGTCTACCTGATGCGCGTCGAGCAGCTCTACCCGTTCCCGCTGAAGTCGCTGGCGCAGGAGCTGGCGCGCTTCAAGGCCGCCGACGTGATCTGGTGCCAGGAGGAGCCGAAGAACATGGGCTCCTGGACCTTCGTCGAGCCCTATCTCGAATGGGTGCTGGGCCATGCCGGCTCGAAGTCGAAGCGTGCGCGCTATGTCGGCCGCCCGGCCTCGGCCGCGACCGCGACCGGCCTGATGTCGAAGCACCTCGCCCAGCTCAACGCATTCCTGGACGAAGCCTTCGCGGCCTGAGCCAGACCCCACGCCAGACAAAGACACGAACAAGAGGCCTGACATGGCGACCGAAATCCGCGTACCCACCCTCGGCGAATCCGTCTCCGAGGCGACGATCGGCAAGTGGTTCAAGAAGCAGGGCGACGCCGTGAAGGCCGACGAGCCCCTGGTCGAGCTCGAGACCGACAAGGTCACGCTCGAGGTCAACGCGCCGGCCGCCGGCGTGCTCGGCGAGATCGTCGCCAAGGAAGGCGAGACGGTTGGCGTCAACGCGCTGCTCGGCTCGATCGCGGCCGGCTCCGGCGCTGCGGCCGCGCCGAAGGCCGATGCCGCAATCGCGCAGGCGGCGGGCAAGGCTGGTGCGGCTACCTCCGCCGAAGCGCAGAAGAAGGCCGGCGAGGTCGCCGGCGACACGCCGATCAAGCCTGCGGCCAAGGCCGCCGATTCCGGCCCGGCCGTGAGCCGCCTCGCGGCCGAGAGCGGCGTCGACCCGGCCTCGGTCAATGGCAGCGGCAAGGATGGCCGCGTCACCAAGGGCGACATGCTCGCGGCCATCGCGACCGGCCCGGCTGTGGCCGCTGCTGCCCCGGCTGCCCCCGTCCAGGTCCGCGCCCCGTCGCCGGCCGACGACGCCTCGCGCGAAGAGCGCGTCAAGATGACCAAGCTGCGCCAGACCATCGCGCGCCGCCTCAAGGAGGCGCAGAACACCGCCGCCATGCTGACCACCTTCAACGAGGTGGACATGTCGGCCGTGATGGCCCTCCGCAACCAGTACAAGGACGTGTTCGAGAAGAAGCACGGCGTGAAGCTCGGCTTCATGGGCTTCTTCGTGAAGGCCTGCGTCCAGGCGCTGAAGGAGATCCCCTCCGTCAACGCCGAGATCGACGGCACCGACATCGTCTACAAGAACTACTACCACGTCGCGGTCGCGGTCGGCACCGACAAGGGTCTGGTCGTGCCGGTGGTGCGCGATGCCGACCTGCTCTCGATCGCCGGTGTCGAGAAGGAGATCGGCGCGCTCGGCAAGAAGGCTAGAGACGGTTCCCTCAAGATCGAGGACATGCAGGGCGGCACCTTCACGATCTCGAATGGCGGCGTCTACGGCTCGCTGATGTCGACGCCGATCCTGAACGCGCCGCAATCGGCGATCCTGGGCATGCACAAGATCCAGGAGCGGCCGATGGTCGTCGGCGGCCAGATCGTGGTGCGCCCGATGATGTACCTCGCGGTCAGCTACGACCACCGCATCATCGACGGCAAGGAGGCCGTGACCTTCCTGGTGCGCGTCAAGGAGGCGCTGGAGGACCCGGCGCGCCTCGTCCTCGACCTCTGAGGCCTGGCCGATGGGGCATGCCTCCGTCATGGCGCCTCTGATCGTCGCGGGCGTCGCCCTGCTGCTCCTGCATATCGGGGTTCAGGCGATTTCCGTGACGCGCGAACTCGGCTCGGCCTGGAATGCTGGGCCGCGCGATGAGGGGCTCGGGCCGAAGGGCGCTTTCGCGGGGCGGGCCGAGCGGGCGCTGCGCAACTATCTCGAGACCTTTCCGGCCTTCGGCATCATGGCCCTGACCTTGATCGCGCTGGAGCGCGCCGACGGGCTCGGCCTGGCCGGAGCGCTGCTCTGGCTCGCGGCGCGCTTGATCTACCTGCCGGTCTATCTCGCCGGGATTCCCTATCTCCGCAGCCTGGTCTGGGTTGCTGCCCTGATCGGGCTCTTGCTGATGGTTATTCGCGCGGTCGTCTGAACCAGGAGGGAAACGCCATGGCCTTCGGACCCAATCCCCCATCCCTGCAGCCGCATCTCTGCGTCAAGGGCGGCATCGAGGCGATCGCCTTCTACGAGAAGGCCTTTGGCGCCGAATGCACCTTCAAGCAGATGGCCGAGGATGGCGCGCGCGTGATGCACGCCAACCTGGCGGTGTTCGGCGGCGAGATCATGCTGCACGACGACTTCCCGGAATTCGGCGGCGATGTCAGGCCGCCGCATGGCCATGGCGGCGCCAGCGTCGCGCTGAACGTCAACCTGCCGAGCCCCGCCGATGTCGACGCCGCCATCGCGCGCGCGGAAGCGGCCGGCGGGACCGTCTTCATGCCGGCAGGCGATGTGTTCTGGGGCGCTCGCTATGGCCGCCTGACCGATCCGTTCGGCCATGTCTGGGCCTTCAACGCGCCATTGGCCAAAGCCTAGCCCTCGCCAACTCCTCCCTTTATCTCCATTCATTGCCTGATCCTGAGAGAGAACCATGTCCTACGATCTCGTCGTCATCGGTACCGGCCCAGGCGGCTATGTCGCGGCCATTCGCGCTGCGCAGCTCGGCCTCAAGACGGCCGTCGTCGAGAAGCGCAAGACGCATGGCGGCACCTGCCTCAACGTCGGCTGCATCCCGTCCAAGGCGCTGCTGCACGCTTCCGAGATGTTCGAGGAGGCCAACCACACCTTCCCGGCGCTCGGCATCAGCGTCGGCAAGCCGAAGCTCGATCTGAAGCAGATGATGGTTCACAAGCAGGAGACCGTGGACGCCAACGTCAACGGCGTCGCCTTCCTGCTGAAGAAGAACAAGATCGACGCCTTCCACGGCACGGCCAGCATTCCCGCCGCCGGCAAGGTCGAGGTCAAGGCCGAAGACGGCAGCACGCAGGTGCTGGAGACCAAGAACATCGTCATCGCCACCGGCTCGGAATCCGCGCCGCTGCCCGGCGTGACCATCGACGAGAAGATCGTGGTGACCTCGACCGGCGCGCTCGAGCTCGGCTCGGTGCCGAAGGAGCTGCTGGTCGTCGGCGCCGGCGTGATCGGCCTGGAGATCGGCTCGGTCTGGAGCCGGCTCGGCGCCAAGGTCACGGTGGTCGAGTTCCTCGACCGCATCCTGCCCGGCACCGATGACGAGATCGCCAAGCAGTTCCAGCGCATCCTGCAGAAGCAGGGTTTCGAGTTCCATCTCGGCTCGAAGGTCACCAAGGTCGAGACCGGCAAGAAGGGCACCGTCGTCACCGTCGAGCCCTCGGCCGGCGGCGAGGCCAAGACGCTCTCGGCCGATATCGTGCTGGTCGCGATCGGTCGCCGGCCGAACACGGACGGGCTCGGGCTGGAAGGCGCCGGCGTCGCGACCGAGCGCGGCCGCGTGACGATCGACGACCATTTCCGCACCAACGTTCCCGGCATCTACGCGATCGGCGACGTGGTGCGTGGGCCGATGCTGGCCCACAAGGCCGAGGATGAGGGCGTCGCGGTGGCCGAGATCATCGCTGGCAAGGCCGGGCATGTGAACTATGACGCGATCCCCGGCATCATCTACACGGCGCCGGAAGTCGCGACGATCGGCAAGACCGAGGAGGAGCTCAAGGCCGCCGGCATCGCCTACAAGATCGGCAAGTTCCCCTTCACCGCCAATGGCCGGGCCCGCGCCATCCGCCACACCGACGGCTTCGTGAAGGTGCTGGCGGATGCTGCGACCGACCGCGTGCTCGGCTGCCACATCATCGGCCCGCATGCCGGCGACCTGATCGCCGAAGTGACGGTACTGATGGAGTTCGGCGGCTCGTCGGAGGACCTCGCCCGCACCTGCCACGCGCACCCGACGCTGTCGGAAGCGGTCAAGGAAGCGGCGATGGCCGTGGAGAAGCGCCAGATCCACATGTGATCTGGCCCACCGTCATTGCGAGGAGCGTAGCGACGAAGCAATCCAGGGGGACCGGGTGAGCGAGCCCCCTGGATTGCTTCGCTGCGCTCGCAATGACGGGGGGAGGGCGGGGGTCAGCCCCGCCGGGCGTGGAACGCCGTCAGCGTGTTCCGCAGCAGGCAGGCGATCGTCATCGGGCCGACGCCGCCGGGCACCGGCGTGATAGCACCGGCAACTTTTACGGCCTCAGCGAAGTCGACATCGCCGGTGAGCTTGCCGTCAGGCAGGCGGTTGATGCCGACATCGATCACGGTCGCGCCCGGCTTGATCCAATCGCCCTTGACCAGGCCGGGGCGCCCGACGGCGGCGATCAGGATATCGGCGCGGCGGCAGGTGGCGGCGAGGTCGCGGGTGCGCGAATGCGCGATCGTGACGGTGCAATCGGCTTGGAGCAGGAGCTGCGCCACCGGCCGGCCGACCAGCTCGGAGCGGCCGACGACGACGGCCTCCAGCCCCGAGAGCGAGGGCAGCACGCTCTTCACCAGCAGCATCGAGCCGAGCGGCGTGCACGGCACCAGCCCTGGCTTTCCGCCGGCGAGCCTTCCGGCATTGATCGGATGCAGGCCGTCGACATCCTTGGCCGGGTCGATCGCGTCGATGACGCGGCCGGTGTCGATATGCTTGGGCAGCGGCAATTGCACCAGGATGCCGTCGACGCTGTCGTCGGCGTTGAGTTCGGCGAGCTTGGCGAGCAGCTCCGCTTCGCTGGTCTCGGCTGGCAGGCGGTGGGCGACCGAGCTCATGCCGATTTCGGCCGCGAGCTTCTCTTTTGAGGCGACATAGACGCGGCTCGCCGGATCGTCGCCGACCAGCACGACGTGCAGGCCGGGCACGAGGCCGCGCCTGGCCTTGATCGCGGCAACCTCCAGGCCGATCTCGGCCCGCAGCGAAGCTGCTGCGGCCTTGCCGTCGATGATGAGAGCTTGCTCCGCCATGATGCCGTCCTCTTCGCCGTGAGCCGACCTCATGCGCGATCGGGGCTGCGCGGGCAAGCGCGGAAGCGACGCATCCGGCGCCGGAAGCGCCTTGCCCGGGCCGGTGGCGCCCGCTAACGATTGGTCATAAGCGGGATGGAGAGCTGACGACGTGACGACCGGTTTTGCCGCCATTCCCGCCGCCAGCGTCTATCGCCTGACCAATGCCCGTTCGCCGCTCTGCCTGATCGAGGGCGCCGATCTCGCGGCCGATCGCGACGGGTTGGCGCTGGTCGATCTCGGCATTGCCGATGGACGTGTCGCCTCGATTCTGCCGGCCGGCACGGAGACGCCGGACGCAGGGCCGGGTTTCGATCTCGACGGCGGCATCGTCCTACCGCGCCTCGTCGATGCCCATGTTCATCTCGACAAGGGCCATATCTGGCCGCGCCGGCGCAATCCCGACGGCACCTTCATGGGTGCCCTTGAGAACGTGATGGCCGATCGCGAGGCGAACTGGTCGGCGGAGGACGTGCGCACGCGCATGGAGTTCGGCCTGCGCTGCGCCTTTGCGCATGGCACCGCGGCTTTGCGGACGCATATCGACTCGGTCGGCAAGCAGATCGGGATTTCCTGGCCGGTGCTGGCTGAGCTTCGGGAGAAATGGGCCGGGCGGATCGTGCTGCAGGGCTCGCCACTCTTCGGCATCCAGCTCGCGCTCGACGGCGAGCACATGCGCGCGGTCACGGATGTGGTGAAGGCGCATGGCGACGGTATCTTCGGCTGCGTCACCTACATGATCCCCGAGATCGGCGCGGCGCTCGACATCGTCTTCCGCAACGCGATCGAGCATGGCTTCGACCTCGACTTCCATGTCGACGAGACCAACGACCCGGAAGCGCGCACGCTGGAGCACATTGCCGACGCTGCGCTCCGGCATCGCTTCGCCGGCAAAATCCTTGCCGGGCATTGCTGTTCACTCGCCGTGCAGATGCCGGAAGACGAGGCGCGGATCATCGCCAAGGTGGGGGAGGCGGGGATCGCCGTCGTCTCGCTGCCGATGTGCAATATGTACCTTCAGGACCGGCAGGGTGGCCGCACGCCGCGCTGGCGGGGCGTCACCGCGCTGCACGAGCTGAAGGCGGCCGGCGTGCCGGTGATGATCGCGTCGGACAACACGCGCGACCCGTTCTACGCCTATGGCGATCTCGACCTGATCGAGGTGCTGCGCGAGGGCACGCGCATCCTCCAGCTCGACCATTCCGGCACGGACTGGGCCAATGCGGTGGCGCGGACGCCGGCGGCGATCATGGGCCATGCCGGCAAGGGCGTGATCGCGCCCGGCCGCGCGGCCGACCTGATCCTGACCCGCGCCCGCGACTGGACCGAGTTCTTCGCCCGGCCGCAGGCCGACCGCACCGTGTTGGTCGATGGCAAGCCGATCGACCGAGCCTTGCCGGACCATCGCGAACTCGATCATCTGATGGGTCGTTCCGTATGACTACAGCCTCGTCCGTAGCCCATCCCCGTCATGGTCGGGCTTGTCCCGACCATCCACGTCTTCGCCTGCCGCGGGCACCGTTCAAGACGTGGATGCTCGCCACAAGGGCGAGCATGACGGCGGAGGATCAGCGGCTATGAGTCCCCGCTACGACATTGCCGGCCTGAAGGCCCGCCTCGGCTCAATCCGCAGCGAGGACAATCCGGCGCTGGTGAAGCAGAAGAGCCGCGACTTCTTCTGGTACTCGCCAGTGCTGAAGCGCCAGCTCGACCATGTCACGGCCGATCTCATCGTCTCGCCCACCAGCGAAGCCGAGGTGCTGGAGGTGCTCGCCGCCGCCCATGCGCTCGGCATCCCGGTGACGCCGCGCGGCACCGGCACCGGCAATTACGGCCAGGCGATGCCGCTCTCCGGCGGCGTGCTGCTCGACCTCTCCGGCTTCAACAAGGTCAAGGCGATCCATCCCGGTCGCTATGTCGCTGAGCCCGGCGCGGTCATGGCGCGGATCGACGACGAGACGCGGGCGCATTCGCGCCAGGAACTGCGGCTGCATCCCTCGACCTACCAGACCGCCTCGATCGGCGGCTTCATCGCCGGTGGCTCGGGCGGCGTCGGCTCGATCAAATGGGGCGGGCTGCGCGACTGGGGCAACATCATCCGGCTCAAGGTCGCGACGATGGAGGCGAGCCCGCGCATCCTCGATGTCGCCGGCGAGGATTTGCACAAGGTCGCGCATGCCTATGGCACCAACGGCATCATCACCGAGGTCGAGATGCCGCTCGGGCCGGCCTATGACTGGGCCGACGTCATCCTCGGCTTCGAGACGCTGCGCGCCGCGACCGAGTTCGCCAATGCACTCGGCGAGCAGGACGGCCTGGCGCTGAAGAACCTTGCCGTGGTCGCTGCGCCGATCCCGCACGACTACTTTCTGCGGCACCGCAAATTCCTGCCGCGCGAGAGCCATCTCGTCATCGTCATGGCGGCGGATTTCGCGGTCGAGGCGCTGCTCGCCTATTCCAGGCGCTTCCGCGGGGCGGAGCTGCTGATGCGCTCCGACAAGCTCACGCCCGAGGAGGCGAAGGGCCTGCCGCCGGGCTATGAGCTCGGCTGGAACCACACGACGCTCCGGGCGCTCCGGGTCGATCCGTCGATCACCTATCTCCAGGTGCTCTATCCCTTCCCGAACCAGGTCGAGCTCGTCGAGCGCATTCATGCCCGCTTTGGCGACGAGGTGCTTTGCCACCTCGAATTCGTTCGCTTCGACGGCAAGGTCACCTGCTTCGGCCTGCCGCTGGTGCGCTTCACCACAGAGGAGCGGCTGGAGGAGATCATGGCCATCCATGAAGAGATGGGCGCGCCGATCTTCAATCCGCATCGCTATACCCTGGAGGAGGGCGGCATGAAGCAGACCGACGAGCTCCAGCTCGCCTTCAAGCGCGAGGCCGATCCGCAGGGGCTGCTCAACCCCGGCAAGATGATCGCCTGGGAAGACCCGAGCTATGATTTCCGTTCCGGCAAGACCTTCCTGTTCCGCAGCCTGGCCCAGGCGGGAGTGAGTGGCTGAGATGCGCGTCCTCGTCCTCTATGCCCATCCCGATCCCGCAAGCTTCGGCGCGGCGCTGCACGGCGCGGTGGTGAAGGGGCTCACCGAAGCCGGCCATGAGGTCGATGATTGCGACCTCTATGCCGAGGGCTTCGACCCGGTGCTGAGCCAAGCGGAGCGGGTCGGCTATCATGACCTTGCCAGCAACATTGATCCTGTTGCCGGCTATGTCGCGCGTTTGCGCGCGGCCGAGGCGCTGGTTCTGTGCTTTCCGGTCTGGAATTACGGCTACCCGGCGATTCTGAAGGGATTTTTCGACCGGGTCTTCCTGCCGGGCGTTTCGTTCAAGCTGGTCGACGGCAAGGTGCGGCCGAACCTCTGGAACATCCGCAAGCTTGCTGCGGTGACGAGCTATGGCGGCACGCGCTGGCGCGCGCTCCTGATGGGTGATCCGCCGCGCAAGCTGGTCAAACGTGCGGTGCGCGCGGTTTGCCACCCCACTGCGCAGCCGCTTTATCTGGCTCATTACGACATGAATCGCGCCACGCCGGAGAGCCGTGCTAGGTTCCTGGGGACAGTGGAGAAAAAGATGCGCGCGCTCTGATTTCATGCCGCGCCTGCGTCATCACGCCGTCATGATCGCAGGCGATTTGACAGCCGGCGAAAAAATTCTTCGATCACTTTCCAAGGACCGGCTCATGACCAAGTCCCTCGAGAAAAGTGTCGGTCGGGCCCTCTTGGTGGCTGCGCGGCTGCACAGGTCGCGCATGGGCGAGCGGTTGAACGCGCTCGGGCTGTTCCCCGGTCAGGAGCAGGCGCTGAAGGCGTTGCAACCGGCGCCGATGACGATGGGCGAATTGGCGACGCTGCTGCGGGTCAAGCCGCCGACTGTTTCCAAGACGATTGGCCGGCTTTCCTTGCAGGGCCTGGTGACGCGCGAGGGCGGCGGCCGCGATGGGCGCCTCGTCCAGGTCGCGCTGACCGAGACCGGCCAGAAGACGGCCGCGGCGCTCGATGCGGTCTGGAACCAGGTCGAGGACGAGCTGCTCGAAAAGCTTGACGCCAAGGAGCGCAAGCAATTGCGCAAGCTGCTGCGCAAGGCCTCGAAGGGCCTGTCCAAGGCCGGCGTCGATGTCGACGATCCCGAGGCCGATGCGGACGAAGTCGACAGCGACGCCGCTTAATATCGAGGGCTCCAGCGCCTCTCCCGTCATTGCGAGCGTAGTGAAGCAATCCAGGGGGGCTCGCTCTACGTCCCCCTGGATTGCTTCGTCGCTGCGCTCCTCGCAATGGCGGTGGCGCACGCATAGAGCGCATGCTTCCAGGCGCTGGCTTCGCGGTATAAATCGGTTAAATCTCGTCGCGTCATTCTCCCCACGCATGACGGGACAGGACTTGCCCGCCGCTCTCTCCCACCAACCGGAAACCCGCCGCACCAGGCTGATCGCCATCGGCCTGATGTGCGCGGCGGTGATCTGCTTCTCGGCCCTCGACACCAGCGCGAAATGGCTGGGGCATGGGATGGACCCGCTGCAGGTGGTGTTCGCGCGCTATGCCGGCAGCATGATCCTGGTCTCGCTGCTGCTGAATCCGTGGAGCCATCCCGGCATCCTGCACACGCGCCGGCCCTGGCTGCAGGCCTTCCGCTCGCTGCTGCTGCTCGGCTCGACTGCGCTGAACTTCTTCGCGCTGCAATATCTCCAGCTCGCCGAGACGGTCTCAATCATGTTCGCGACGCCGCTGCTGGTGGCGCTGGTCTCGGGGCCGCTGCTCGGCGAATGGCCGGGGCCGCGCCGCATGGTGGCGATCGGCATCGGCTTCCTGGGCGTCATCGTGGTGGCGCGGCCCGGCGTGGGCGGGATGCATCCGGCGGCGCTGCTCTCGGTGATCAGCGTGTTCTGCTACGCCTTCTATTCGCTCTCGACGCGCATCCTCGCGGCCTATGATCCGCCGGAGACCACGATGGTCTATTCCGGCGCGGCCGGCACGATCGCGATGATCCCGGTCATCCCGTTCGTCTGGACCTGGCCGGACGGGTTGTCCTGGGGGCTGATGATCTTCGCCGGCGCGATGGGCGGCATCGGCCATTGGCTGCTGATCCTGGCGCACCGGCTGGCGCCGGCGACGGTGCTCGCGCCCTTCATCTACTCGCAGATCATCTGGATGATCGCGCTCGGCTACCTCGTCTTCGGGCAATTGCCGGATCGCTGGACCTTCATCGGCGCGGCGATCGTCATCGCCTCGGGGCTCTACCTGCTCTATCGCGAGCGGGTGCGGGCCGTGCCCGAAGGCTCGGCCCGGTTGGATTGAACCTCACCGTCATTGCGAGCGCAGCGAAGCAATCCAGGGGTCTCGCTCTACGTCCCCCTGGATTGCTTCGTCGCTACGCTCCTCGCAATGACGGCAACGCTCAGCCCTTCTTGCCGAGCGAGACGCCGTTCTGCTCGGCGACCCAGTCCGAGATCATCGGCACGTATTCGTCGCCGCGTCCGCCGGCGACGGCCGAGGCGTAGACGTTCTTGACGGCGTTGCCGACCGGGTTGGGCACGCCAGCGGCGTTGGCGACGCTTTCCAGATAGCGCACGTCCTTCAGCGCGTTGACCAGCGTGAACTTATGGGCCTCGCGGTCGCGCTCCAGCACGTATTTCATGAAGGTCTGGTAGAAGCCGCAATCCATCCGGCTGCCGGAGAGCACGCTGTTGAAGGTCTGCGGGGTGATGCCGATCTTTTGCGCCAGGGTGAGCGCCTCGGCGTAGATCGCGCCGTAGCCCATCGAGAGGAAGTTGTTGAGCAGCTTCATCTTGTGGCCGTCGCCGACCGGGCCGAGATGGGTGACCTTCTGCGCCCAGGCCTCGCAGGCCGGCTTGATGCGGGCGAAGACCTCGTCGCTGGCGCCGATCATGGTCGAGAGCTGGCCGAGCCCGGCCTGGGCCGGAGTGCCGCCGAGCGGCGCGTCGCAGAGATGCAGGCCCGCCTCCTCCAGCATGGCGGCGAGCTTCACCGTCGACGTCGGGTCGGAGGTCGAGCAATCGACTACGATCGTGCCGGGTTTGGCGCCGGCGATGATGCCGTCCGGCCCGCTCAGAACGGCCTCGACCTGGGCAGAGCCGGTGACGCACAGGAAGATGATCGTCGCCCGGCCGGCGAGCTCCTTCGGCGTCTTGGCTTCCGTGGCGCCGGCCGCGACCAGCTCCTCGACCGGCTTGCGGTTGCGGTGGCCCATCACGGTGAGCGGGAAGCCCTTGGCGAGCAGGCAACTGGCCATGCCCTGGCCCATCATGCCGACGCCGATGAAGCCGACGGCTTCCTTGCTGGTGCTCATCTTCAATTTCTCCGCTTTATATGAGAGGACGTAGCCGGAGCCGGACGGTTTGGCCAGTTCCTGAGAGGGGTGCATGACCACGAACGGCTACCCGCCCGAGAGCGATTCCACGGTGACGACCGGCATGCGCCTGGGCAGCGGCCGCGCCCGCGTGACGCTGCAGATCATCGCCGAGCAATTGGCTGTGTCGACCGCGACCGTCTCGCTCGCCCTGCGCAACTCGCCGCTGGTGGCGGAGGCGACGCGGCTGCGCGTGCAGATTCTCGCCCGCGAGATGGGCTACAGCTACAATCGCAGCGCCGCCTCGCTCAGGACCGACCGCACCAACATCCTCGGCGTCGGCTTCCACGACATCACCAACCCCTATTTCGCCGAGCTTCTGGCGGCGATCGAGGAGACCGCGGCCGAGCGTGGCCGCTCGATCCTGCTCGCGACCTATGGCGAGAAGCTCGACCGGCAGGAGCGGGCGCTGACCACGCTGAAGGAGTACCGGCCGGACGGCATGATCGTCTGCGCGGCCGGCGGCAGCACGGCGGAGAGCTTCACCCCCCTGATCGTGGCCGACATGCCGCTGGTCCAGCTTTCGCGCGAGATTCCCGGGCTGGATCTTGATTTCGTCGGCTCGGACGACCGGCATGGCACCGTGCTGGCGCTGGAGCACCTGATCGGGCTCGGCCATCGCCGCATCGCCTTCCTGGGCGAGAACCAGCTGATCTCGACCGCCCGGAACCGCTATGAGGGCTATCGCGACACGCTTGCTGGACACGGCCTGTCGTTCGACCCAGCGCTCGTCTATGCCGGGTATGGCACGCGCGAGAGTGGACTGAAGGGCGTCCAGCATGTGCTCGACGCCACGGAGCCGCCGACGGCGGCGATCTGCTTCAACGACCTCACCGCTTTCGGCGCCATGCTCGGCCTGCGCCATCGCGGCCGCGAGGCGGGGGCCGACTTCTCGATCGTCGGCTGCGACGACGTGCAGGAAGCCGCGCAATGGTATCCGGCGCTGACCACGATCAAGAACTTCCAGGGGGAGATGGGCCGGCGCTCGGCCGAGCTGCTGATCCGGCGCATCGCTGAACCGGCCGCGCCGGTCAGGCGCATCGTGCTGACGCCGGAGCTGGTGGTGCGCGGCACAACCGCGCCGCCACGAGCCTAAGTCAGTTTCAGGGATCATTCGCGGGCTTGGCGTTCAACGCGCGATAGGCCCGCACCACCTGCGAATCGTCGCGCGCGCCATGGCCGAGGCCGGAGCTGGCGAGGAACATCTGGTGGGCGGCCGCAGCGAGCGGCAGGGCCGTCTTGGCGGAGCGGCCGGCGTCGAGCACGATGCCGAGGTCCTTGACGAAGATGTCGACCGCGCTCGCGATCGGCGCGTCGTCGAGCAGCATGCGCGGGCCGCGATCCTTGAGCATCCACGAGGATGCGGCCGAGCCGCCCATGATCTCGAAGAGCAGGGCGCCGTCGATGCCGGCCTTTTCGGCCAGCGACAGCGCCTCGGCCGCCGCCGCGATATGGACGCCGCAGAGCAGCTGGTTGACGGTCTTCACCGTCGCGCCTTGACCGGGCTTGAAGCCGACATGGAAGACCTTGTCGCCCATCGCGTCGAGCACCGGCCTGGCCAGGGCGAAGCTCTCTTGGGTGGCGCCGACCATGATGGTCAGCGTCGCGCCCCGCGCCCCGGCGATGCCGCCGGAAACGGGCGCATCGACAAGGTGCCGGCCGGTCTTCTCGACTGCCGCCGCGATCGCCTCGGCCTCGCCGGGCGGGCAGGTCGCCATCAGGAAGACGCTGGCACTAGGCGCGAGCGCCTCAAGCGCGCCGGCCTCGAACAGCACGGAGCGGGCCTGTGCGGCGTTGACCACCATCAGCACCAGCGCGTCGGCGCCTGTGGCGGCAGCCTTGGCGCTGTCGGCGGCATGGCCGCCGGCATTGACCAAAGCCTGGCGCGCCTCCTGGCGCATGTCGAAGCCGGTGACGCGGAATTGGCGCTTGACCAGGTTCTCGGCCATCGGCGCGCCCATGGCGCCGAGGCCGATGAAGGCGATGGATTTTATGCTCACGTCGGGTCCACTCTGATGCGGCGGGAGGTCGTCCTATTGGACTTTTATTCCTTCACCGCACCAGTCATCGCCGACACATAGTGCTCGACGAAGAATGCATAGAGGATGACGAGCGGCAGCGAGCCGGCGAGCGCGCCCGCCATCAGCGAGCCCCAGCGATAGATGTCGCCATCGACGAACTCGTTCACGATCGCGACCGGCACCGTCTTGTTCTGCGTCGAGGACAGGAAGGTCAGGGCGTAGATGAACTCGTTCCAGCACAGGGTGAAGGAGAAGATGAAGGCCGAGATCAGGCCGGGGATCGCCAGCGGCAGGATGATCTGGATCAGGATCTGGCTGCGGCTGGCGCCGTCGATCAGGGCGCATTCCTCGAGCTCGTAGGGGATGGTCTTGAAGTAGCCCATCAGAAGCCAGGTCGAGAACGGGATCAGGATGGTCGGGTAGACCAGGATCAGCGCCAGCGGCGTGTCGAACAGGCCGACCTTGTAGATCACCGTGGCGAGCGGGATGAACAGGATCGAGGGCGGCACGAGGTAGGCCAGGAAGATCAGCGCGCCGACCGCGGTGGCGCCCTTGAAGCGCAGCCGCACGATCGCGTAGGCGGCGAGCACGCTGGCGACCAGCGAGATGAAGGTGGCGCAGGTCGCGATGAACATCGTGTTCCAGAGCCAGCGCGGGTACTCGCTCTCGAAGAGCAGCTTGTAGAAATGCTTGAAGGTCGGCGTCCACGTCCAGAACGGGCTGACCTTGTCCATCTCGATCAGCTGGTCGTCCGGCTTGATCGCCGTCAGCGCCATCCAGTAGAACGGGAAGAGCAGGACGATGATGATCAGGAAGAGCGGGATGTAGGTGGTGACGATGCGCCGCGGCAGCGTCTCCAGATAGGCCATGCCCTCGCTGTGGTCCTGGGTGGCGGCCCGGCCGCCGCCGCTGGTGGTGCCGGCGTCGATGCTAGTCATTGCTGCCGCCCTGCTGCCATTTGCGTGTCTGGAGGCCGTACCAGGCGATGCCGATCGCGGCGAGGAGGAACGGGATCATCGCCGTCGAGATCGCCGCGCCTTCGCCGAGCTGCCCGGCGATGATCGCGCGCTGGTAGGAGAGCGTCGCCATCAGGTGGGTCGCGTTGACCGGGCCGCCGCGGGTGAGCGCCCAGATCAGCTGGAAGTCGGTGAAGGTGAACAGCACCGAGAAGGTCATCACCACCGCGATGATCGGGGTCAGCAACGGGTAGGTGATGTGTCGGAAGCGCTGCCAGGGCGTGGCGCCGTCGAGCGTCGCGGCCTCGTAGAGCGAGGGTGAGACGGTCTGCAGGCCGGCCAGCAGCGTGATCGCGATGAAGGGCACGCCGCGCCAGACATTGGCGAAGATGGTCGACCAGCGCGCGTTCCAGGGATCGCCGAGGAAGTTGATGTTGCCGCTGATCCAGCCGAGCTGGCGCAGCGACCAGGAGATGATCGAGAACTGCGAATCGTAGATCCACCAGAAGGCGATGGCCGAAAGCACGGTCGGCACGATGAAGGGGATCAGCACGAGGGCGCGGATCATCGCCTTGAAGGGCAGGTGCCGGTTCAGGAGCAGCGCGAGATAGAGCCCGATGACGAATTTCGCGATGCTGGCGACGATCGTGTAGAGCAGCGTGTTGAAGACCGAGGTCCAGAAGACGCTGTCATCCGAGAGCCATTCGTAGTTCTCGAGCCCGATGAACTCGCCGGCGCGACCGATCTTGGTGTCGGTGAAGGAGAGCCAGACGCCGAGGAAGAGCGGATAGGCGAGGAACAGGATCAGGATCAGCATCGCCGGCATCATGTACCAGAAGCCGAGCCAGTTGCGGCTGACGCGCAGCTTCTGCCAGGCGGTGCGCTCGCTGCGCGCCGGGATCCTCGTTGCTGGCAGGTCGAGTGTCGAATGGACCATTGTGCTTCCGTTCTGCGCGCTTTCCGTTCGGCCGTTTCGGCCGAACGACAAGAATTCGCGCTAGATCACTCTCTTGAGCGTGTTCTTCTCGCAAAAGTGCGTCCCACGTTTGCGGAACACGCTCTAACGGCGGGCGGTTCCGGCGGTCTCAGCCGTAGCGCAGCGTTAAAAGCTCCGGGCGGCCCGTCCGGAGACGGGCCGCCCGGCGATCTGACATCAGCGATAGATGCGCTTGGCCTGCCGCTCGGCGCTGGCGATGGCGCCCTTCACGTCCTCGCGGCCGGTGACGTAGTTCGCGAACATGTCGACGACGATGAAGTCGGCAACCGCTGCCGCCGCCTTCTCGCCGAGCGTGCCGAGGCCGGCCGGGGTGAGCGTTCGCTTCGAGACATCGCGATAGGGCGTCGTCTTCGGATCGGCGGTCCAGACCGGGTTGGCGTCGTATTCGGCGAGGAAGTGCGACAGGTAGCCTTCGGCCGCGCCCATCCACGGGTTGAAGTTGGGGCTATCCAGCATGAAGGCGATGAAGGCCTTGCAGGTGTTCGGGTACTTGGTGAAGCTGAAGGTCAGGATCGGGAAGGAGAGGTGCAGCTCCGTCGGCTTCCCGATCGGCCCGACCGGCATGTAGGCGTGGTTCATGTCGGCGGCGAGCTCGGGCTTCTCCTTCTTCGCCGTGACGTAGATCGAGATGCCGTTATTGGTGCAGAACAGCTCGCCGGCGAGGAAGGCCTTGTTGTTCGACGAATCGTTCCAGGCGGCGGTGCCGGGAATGAAGGTGTCGTAGAGCGCCTTGCCGTATTCGAGCGCCTTGGCAGTTTCGGGCGAGTTGATGATGACCTTGTCGTTGGCGTCGACGAGGTTGCCGCCGAAGGTCCAGAGCAGCCAGTGCATCCAGCCATTGGCGTCGCCCGATGCGTGGCCGAACGCCATGCCGGCCGGGGTGTTGTTGGCCTTGAGCGCCTTGCAGAGCTCGAGGAAGCCCGCGGTGTCCTTCGGGAACTCCTTGAAGCCGGCCTTCTCGCAGGCGGCGATGCGGTAGTTGATCAGCGAGCCGGTCGTTGCGATCGGGACGGCGATCCACTTGTCGCCCGACTTGCCGTATTTCTCGGCCGCCGGGAACCAGCCGCCATGAGCCTTGCCGAGATAGTCGGCGACGTCGGTGACGTCGAGGCACTTCTGCGGGAACAGGTGCGGCAGCGAGTAGAGGCCCCAGACCATGTCGAGGCCCTGGCCGGTATTGGCGACGACCGAGGCCTTGGGCTGGATGTCGTCATAGGATTCGTTGGTGATGTTGATCTTGGCGCCCGTGGCCGCTTCAAAAGCCGCGACCAGCTTCATGAACTGGACGTCCTCGGCCTCGACGAAGCGCTTCCAGCGCATCATGTTGAGGCGGGCGTTCGGCTCGGCCTTGAAAGGCGAGGCCTGGGCCCAGGCCTTGGCGTAGTCGAGCAGGCCGGCACTTGCGCCGAGACCCAGCGCCGCGCCGCCCTTGATGAGCGATCTGCGATCGAAGTTCATTGACTATCCCTCCCTTAGGATATGGCTCGGCGGCTCTCTTTCGGCCGCCTTGACCGGGTCATTCCGGTGTCGGATTCGAGCGGCGCTCCACGTCGCGGGACGAAAAGAGCGCGCGCTCCTAAATCATCGTCGAAAGCTCCTCATCGCAACGCTGGCCCGCTGCCGGGCTCAGCTCACGAAATTCTCTTGCCGGTGGCGGCGTCGAAGAGATGCGTCACGTTGGTGTCGGGCGTGATGCCGATGCTCTCGCCGGGCTTGGCGGTGATGCGCTCGCGGAAGACGCAAGTCAGGTTCTGCCCGCCGCAGCGCACGACGACCTGGGTCTCCGAGCCCATCGGCTCGATCACCACGACCTCGGCCTTGAGCCCGTTCGGGTTGAGCTGGATGTGCTCGGGCCGGATGCCGAACACCGCCGCCGTGCCGTTGGAATCGGCCGGATGCTGGCCGATCGGCCAGACCACGCCGCCCTCGGTCTCGAAGCCGGCCGCGGTGATCGTGCCCTTGAGCAGGTTCATCGAGGGCGAGCCGATGAAGGAGGCGACGAAGAGGTTGTTGGGCCGGTCGTAGAGGTCGAGCGGGGCGCCCATCTGCTCGACGATGCCGTCATGCATCACGACGATCTTGTCGGCCATGGTCATGGCCTCGATCTGGTCGTGGGTGACGTAGACCGTCGTGGTCTTGAGGCGCTGGTGCAGCTCCTTGATCTCGGTGCGCATCTGCACGCGCAGCTTGGCGTCGAGGTTCGAGAGCGGCTCGTCGAACAGGAAGACCTGCGGATCGCGCACGATGGCGCGGCCCATGGCGACGCGCTGGCGCTGGCCGCCGGAGAGCTGGCGCGGATAGCGGTCGAGCAGCTTGTCGAGGCCGAGGATGCCGGCCGCCTTGCTGACGCGCTCCTCGATCTCGGCCTTCGGCGCCTTCCGCAGCTTCATCGAGAAGGCCATGTTGTCGGCCACGGTCATGTGCGGGTAGAGCGCGTAGTTCTGGAAGACCATCGCGATGTCGCGCTCTTTCGGCGGCACGTCGTTGACGACGCGCGGGCCGATGCGGATCTCGCCGCCGGAAATGTTCTCGAGCCCGGCGATCATGCGCAGCAGGGTCGACTTCCCGCAGCCGGAGGGGCCGACGAGGATGACGAACTCGCCGTCGGGGATGTCGATGTCGACGCCATGGATGACCTGCGTCGAGCCATAGGCCTTGCGCACGTCGGCAATCTGGACTGAGGCCATTTGCGCCTTCTCCTGGTCTTAACGTTCCTCGAGGATGCGGCGTCGTCTCTCTCCGGAGACCTCCGCATCATTGGTGCTACCGGTTTCTTGTGACCGATCAATGGAAAACGTCACAACCATGCGGCGCCGGTTGCATCGGTTTCCATCTGCGATAAAGTCATATGATACTGACAGGCGTGTCAAGCGCCCGGCTCTCCTCCAAAAGACGTGGTCCGGCGCTGTAAAACCGAGGACGCCCGGCCATGCGGGTGCGTGACTTTTCGCGGCCGACGACCCTGAATTCCGACCGTCTCTTCGGGCAGGTCGCGCAGAAGCTCGCGGTCGCCATCATCAACGGCACTTTCAAGGCCGGCGAATTGCTGCCGAACGAGGACGCGCTGAAGTCCGAGATCTCGGTTTCGCGCACGGCCTATCGCGAAGCTGTGAAGGTGCTGACGGCCAAGGGGCTGGTCGAGTCCAGGCCGAAGAGCGGCACGCGGGTGGCGCCGCGCGACGGCTGGAACCTGCTCGATCCCGACGTGCTCTCCTGGCATTTCCGGGCCGACCCGAACGAGACATTCATTCGCGATCTCTTCGAGTTGCGCTGCTTCATCGAGCCGAGCGCGGCGAAGCTGGCGGCGCTGCGGCGCACGCCGGCCGACCTCGCCCGGATCGAGGCCGGCTATCGCGGCATGATCGACAACCCGCCCTATGCCGAGGCGACGATCCGCGCCGACATCGCCTTCCACGAGGCGATCTTCGTCGCCGCCGGCAACTCGACCCTGCAATGCCTGGCGAGCGTCGTCTCAGCCGCGATCCAATGGTCGCTGCTGCTGAAATCCGCCGACGACAAGAACTGCTTCGTCGAGTCGCTGGTCGATCACGAGCGGGTGCTCGACGCGATCATCCGGCGCGACGGCGATCTCGCAGCCGCCCGGATGAGCGCGCTCGTCATCGACAGCCTCAACAGCACTTTGGCCCTGCTGCCGGGGGCTATGAGCGCAAACACGGCCAAAATCGCCTGATTAAGTCATACTACATATGACGAGGATGCGCTTTTCTCGCGTCCCCGGCCGTGTAGAACTGACGGTGCCGCTACGTTTCGAGCGGTGCGACCATCTAATCGTTTTAAAAATTTGAAATCAACCATCCGCCAGATCGCCTCTCCAGCCCGACGGAAGTTCACGACATGACCGAGATCCTCATGACCGGCCCGCTGATGGCCTATGCCGCCGACCAGCTCAAGGCGCGCTTCACCGTGCATGAGCTCTGGAAGGCCGAGGACCGCGCCGCGCTGCTGCGCGAGGTCGGCGGGCGGGTGCAGGGCGTCGCCGGCGGCGGCCATATCAGGATCGACGGCGCGCTGTTCGACACACTGCCGAAGCTCGAGGTCGTCTCGAATTTCGGTGTCGGCTACGACAATGTCGACGCCAGGGAGGCCGGCAAGCGCGGGCTCGTCGTCACCAACACGCCGGACGTGCTGACCGACGAGGTCGCCGACCTGACGCTCGGCCTGCTGCTCGCCACGGTCCGCCAGCTGCCGCAGGTCGACCGCTACCTGCGCGCCGGCAAGTGGCTTTCGAGCGCCTATCCGCTCACCACCTCGCTGCGCACCCGCAAGGTCGGCATCGTCGGGCTCGGCCGCATCGGCAAGGCGGTGGCGAGCCGGATCGAGGCTTTCGGCCTGCCCGTCGTCTATCATGGCCGCAGCCGCCAGGACGACGTGTCCTATCGCTACTATCCCTCGCTGGTCGAGATGGCCCAGGACGTCGACACGCTGATCTCGGTCGCGCCCGGCGGCGCCTCGACCCATCACATGATCAACGCCGAGGTGCTGAAGGCGCTCGGGCCGAACGGCATCCTGGTCAATGTCGGCCGTGGCACGGTCGTCGACGAGAAGGCGCTGATCGAGGCGCTGAACAGCAAGACCATCCTGTCCGCCGGCCTCGACGTGTTCGAGGACGAGCCGCGCGTGCCGGCCGAGCTGATCGCGATCGACCATGTCGTGCTGCTGCCCCATGTCGGCTCGGCATCGGTGCATACGCGCGAGGCGATGGGCCAGTTGCTGGTCGACAATCTCGTGTCATGGTTCGATGGCAAGGGTCCCCTGACGCCGGTTGTCGAGACGCCATGGACGAAGAAAGCCTGAGAGCCCGCTTGATGCTTCTATTGGCGAGGTCGCCTGACGCGACCGTCTGCGCTTCCCGTGCTCACGGACCAAAGTCCGCTGCGCTCCGGTTCTCGACGGCCGCGCCGGTCGACTCACGCCAGCGAAGCCTCAAACGGGCTCTGGGAGGCCGGGTGCTGCCGCTCCTGATCGCGAGCCTCGCCACGGGCGTGGCCCAGGCGCAGACCGCGCCCTTGCCGCGCGGGGCCGAGACGGCCCCGGCGCGGATCAGGCCGCTGCTCGGCGCCTGGGACCTCACCCAGATCGGCGGGCCGCGCCAATGCACCATCACGCTCGGCACGGAGGCTGCGGCGCACGGCCGGCAGGTCCGCTTTCCCGCGACTTGCCACCGCGCCCTGCCGATTCTGGGCCAGGTTGCGTCCTGGAGCGTCGGCGCCAATGGTCAGCCGCAGCTCGATGACGCCACCGGGAAGCTCGTGATCGCCTTCGCCAAGGCCAAGCCCGATGCGGATATCGAAGGCAAGGCGACGGACGGCAAGCAATACGCGCTCTCGTCCAAGGACCATCCGAGGGCGGCGCGGGCTCCGGTCGCGAGTCCGGCCGAGCAGTCGGCGACGCTTGCCGCGCGCGCGACCGTCGTCGACCCCGCCAAGGCGCCGGCGACCGAGAGCCTGCCCGGGCGCTATGCGCTGATGCGGCAGGCCAACCGCGAGGCCTGCCGGCTGACCCTATCCGGCACGCCCGATGCGAGCGGCCGTGCGCCGGCCGCGTTCGACGGGCGCTGCGACGATACCGGCCTGACGATCTTCGATCCTGTCGGCTGGCGCTATGCTGTGGGCCGGCTCGCGCTGGTCGCGCGCAAGGGCCATAGCGTCGAGCTCGTCTTCGAGAACGGGCAGTGGCGCAAGGACCCGGCGGTCGGCGCGCCACTGCTGATGCGGAAGCTGCCGAACTAGATCGCCGTGCGTCCTTTCGGACGCAAAGTGGCGATCTAGGCTTTTGTTATTGCATCGGATCTTTCCGAAAACCGGATTCCACTTTTCGGTCCGATGCTCTAGCTCAGACCACCGCGATCTGCTCGGGCTCGTCGGCGTCGAGCCCGGTCTCCTTGGCCAGAATGCGCTGCATCCGGTTTTCGTCGAGCGAGTTCTCCCATTTGGAGACCACGATCGTGGCGACGCCGTTGCCGATCAGGTTGGTCAGCGCGCGCGCCTCCGACATGAAGCGGTCGATGCCGAGGATCAGCGCGATCGAGGCGACGGGGATGGTGCCGACCGAGGCCAGCGTCGCCGCCAGCACGATGAAGCCGGAGCCGGTGACGCCGGCCGCGCCCTTCGAGGTCAGCAGCAGCACGGCGATGATGCCGATCTCCTGCGACAGCGAGAGGTCGGTATTGGTCGCCTGCGCCAGGAAGACGGCCGCCATGGTCAGATAGATGCAGGTGCCGTCGAGGTTGAAGGAGTAGCCGGTGGGGATGACCAGGCCGACGACGCTCTCCTTGCAGCCGAGATGGCTCATCTTGGCGATCATGCGCGGCAGTACGCTCTCCGAGGAGGAGGTGCCGAGCACGATCAGCAGTTCTTCCTTGATGTAGGCGATGAACTTGACGATCGAGAAGCCGGTCAGCCGCGCGATCGTGCCGAGCACGAGGAAGATGAAGATCAGGCAGGTGGCGTAGAACGCAGCCATGAAGCTGCCGAGCGAGAGCAGCGTGCCGACGCCGAACTTGCCGATGGTGTAGGCCATCGCGCCGAAGGCGCCGATCGGCGCCGCCTTCATGATGATGCCGACGATCTTGAAGAAGATCTGGGCGATGTCGTCGATGAAGTGCAGCACGGCCTTGCCGCGCGCGCCGAGCATCTGCAGGCCGAAGGCGAAGAGCAGCGCGAAGAACAGCACCTGCAGGATCTCGCCGTTGGCGAAGGCGCCGACGACGGTCTCGGGGATGATCGCCATCAGGAAGGCGAGGGTGCTCTGCTCCTGCGCCTTGGCGGTGAAGGTGGCGATGCCGGCGGTGTTGATCGTGTGCGGGTCGACGTTCATGCCGACGCCGGGCTTCCACAGGTTGATCACGACGAGGCCGACGATCAGCGCCAGCGTCGTCACGGCCTCGAAGTAGACGAGCGCCTTGAGCCCGACCCGGCCGACCTTCTTCATGTCGTCCATCGAGGCGACGCCGTGGACGACGGTGAGGAAGATGATCGGCGCGATGATCATCTTGATCGCCTTGATGAAGGCGTCGCCGAGCGGCTTCATCGCCTCGCCGGTCTGCGGGTAGAAATGCCCGAGCAGCACGCCGATGGCGATCGCGGTCAGGACCTGGACGTAAAGGTGGGTCCACCAGGGGCCCTGATGCCCGCGGAGGGTTTCAGCCGTTGCTGTCGTCATTGTTCTTCTCCCGATGCGCCTGTAGCCGACGCGTTAATTCAGCGGTTACGCCGATTTCGGGACTGCGACAAGTTGACGTTAGCGCGCTTTCCGTTCGATCGAGATTGGTCGAACGAAAAGAATTCGCGCCAGATCAATAAGTTGAGCATGTTCTTATCGCAAAAGTGGTTTCCACTTTTGCGGAACATGCTCTATGCCGCGTCGGCCGTCAGCACGCCGCGCCGGATCTGGTCTTCCTCGATCGATTCGAACAGCGCGCGGAAATTGCCCTCGCCGAAACCGTCATCGCCCTTGCGCTGGATGAATTCGAAGAAGATCGGCCCGAGCACCGTGCCGGAGAAGATCTGCAGCAGCACCTTGCTCATGCGGCCCTCCTTGTCGCCGAGCGCGACCGCACCCTCGCCGTCGATCAGGATGCCGTTGGCCTTGAGCCGCTCGACCGGCTCGCCATGGTTCGGCACGCGGGCATCGACCTTCTCGTAGTAGGTCGCGGGTGGGGCCGGCATGAAGGGCAGCTCGTTGCGGCGGAGCTGCTCGACGGTGGCGTAGATGTCATGGGCGCCGAGCGCGACGTGCTGGATGCCCTCGCCCTTGTACTGGCGCAGGTATTCCTCGATCTGGCTCCTGTCGTCGAGCGACTCGTTGATCGGGATGCGGATCTTGCCGCAGGGCGAGGTCAGGGCCCGCGAGATCAGGCCGGTGAGCTTGCCTTCGATGTTGAAGAAGCGGATCTCGCGGAAGTTGAAGAGGTCGCCGTACCAGCCGGCCCAATGGTCCATGCGGCCGCGCTGGACGTTATGGGTGAGGTGGTCGAGATAATACATGCCGGCCTGCTCGGGATGCGGGTCGCGCTCGCCGAGCCAGTCGAAATCGACCTCCCAGATCGAGCCCTTCTCGCCGTAGCGCTCGACGAAATACAGGATCGAGCCGCCAATGCCCTTCACGGCGGGGATGGCGAGTTCGCCGGGGCCGACCTTGCTCTCATAAGGCTCGGCGCCGAGCGAGACGGCGCGCTCGAAGGCATGTTTGGCGTCGACGACGCGGAAGGCCATGGCGCAGGCGCAGGGGCCATGCTCGGCGGCGAACGCTTGAGCGAATGAATCCGGCTCGGCGTTGACGACGAAGTTGACGTCGCCCTGGCGGTAGAGCGTGACGTTCTTGGAGCGGTGCTTTGCCACCGGCGTGAAGCCCATGGTCTCGAAGAGCGGGCCGAGCTTCTCCGGCTCGGGATGGGCGAACTCGACGAACTCGAAGCCATCCGTGCCCATCGGGTTGGACTCGGAGATTTCGGGCGGCGCGGAATCGTGCGGGAACGGACCCATGAGCGACTTCCTCCAGTTCGGTGATGCTCATCATCGCGCATGGGTGCAGCACGAAGTTTGCAAAATGGGTAGTGGTGCGGCAAAATCCGCATGAAGCACGCATTCGTTTGTTGGATGGCGCACGAAATGACCGCTCTCGACGCCTTCGACCTGCGCCTGCTCGATGCGCTCCAGCGCGACGCCTCGCAGACCAATGGCGCGCTGGCCGAGACGATCGGCCTTTCGGCCAGCCAGGTCTCGCGGCGGCGGCAGCGGCTGGAGCAGGAGGGCACGATCCGCGGCTATCGGGCGCTGATCGAGCCGGCTGCGATCGGGCTCGGCGTCACCGTCTTCATCCATGTCGCGCTCGACACGCATTCGCGCGACAACGCCCGGCGGTTCCGCGACCTGGTGCGGCTGACGCCTGCCGTGCTGGAGGCGCATGCGCTGACCGGGGAGGCGGACTATCTGCTCAAGGTCGCCGTCGGCGACCTCAAGGAGCTGTCGCGCCTCGTCAACGAGATCCTGCTGCCGCATGAAAGCGTGGCGCGGGTGCGCTCGGAGATCGCGCTGGAGACGCTGAAGGAGCCGGGCCTGCTGCCCCTGCCCTCGCCTTGATGGCGTCATTGTTCCTTCGCATGGCCTACCTACCGATTATGGGGCTTGCACCTCATATGCAGGCCAAGGCGCCAGAGTGGGCGCCGCAGATCAGATAAGGGGAACGCCGATGTTCAACGCCAAATCTCTTCTCGACGCGCTGGTCAACGCCGGCAGCCAGGCTGGCCAGCAGGCCGGGCAGGCAGGAGGCCTTGGCGGGATGCTGGGCAATCTCGCGCAGCAGGTGCAGCAGGCCGGTGCCCAAGGCGGACAAGGCGGCGGGCTAGGCGGCATGCTCGGCAACCTGGCCCAGCAGGTCCAGCAATCCGGCGGCGCCGGGGGCCTCGGCGGGATGCTCGGCAGCGTGCTCGGCCAGGCGACGCAGGGCGTTCAGGATGCGGCGCAGCAGACCGGCGTGCAGCAGAAGGCGACCGACGTGCTCGGCCAGCTTTCCGGCGGCCAGTCGCCCGGCCAGCTGCTCGAACAGGCCAAGGGCATGTTCGCCAACAATCCCGCCGTCGCCACCGCCGTCCTCGGCGGGCTCGGCGCGCTGATCTTCGGGTCTTCGGCCGGACGCGCAGTCGTCGGCTCGGCCGCCAAGCTCGGCGGCCTCGCGCTGATCGGTGGCCTTGCCTACAAGGCCTACCAGAACAGCCAGGCCGGCAAGCCGCTGCTCGACCTGCAGCGCCAGGAGGTCCTGCCGGCCCCGGCCGGCTCGGGCTTCGAGCCGGAAGCTGCGAACGAGAAGACGGCGCTGGTCTTCATCCGCGCGATGGTCGCGGCCGCGGCTGCCGACGGCAAGATCGACGCCGACGAGCGCAACGCCATCCTCGGTGGCCTGAAGGAGGCCGGCTTCGACCCCGAGGCGAACGACTGGCTGGCCAACGAGATGGCCCACCCGGCCTCGATCGATGCGCTGGCCGAAGGCGCCGAGACGCCCGAGCTCGCGGCGCAGATCTATACGGCGGCACGCCTCGCCATCAATCCGGACACGCCGGCCGAGAAGGACTTTTTGGCGGGGCTCGCCGGCTCGGTCGGGCTCGACGCTGAGCTGGTCGCGAATATCGACGCGGCCGCGAGCGCGGCGAAGGTCTGAAGGCCGTCGCGATCAGGGCGCGCGGCGCACGCCCTGATCGTCCTCGAAGACCGGACGGAAAAAGGACCGCTCATAGCTGATGATGAAGCGGTCCTTGTCGTTCATGGCGATGGCCGCCTGGCACTCCGGGTCGGTCGCTGCCCGCACGCGGTAGTCCTCGTAGGCCGCCAGCGACGGGAAGCTGAACATGGCAAGCGCCACGTTCGAGGTTCCCTCCGACGGCATGAAGTAGCCGTGGTGCTTGCCGCCGAACTTCTCGACCAGCCTGATCCAGAGCTTGCCATAGGCCTCGAAGGCGGCAAGCTGGTAGGGGTCGACGACGTAGCGCAGGTAGCAGGTGACCATCGTTACGCCGCCTTCGCACTCTTGAGGAACGAGCCCATCCGCTCCAGCGCCCGCTCGATGTTCTCCAGCGAGTTGGCATAGGAGAGGCGGATATAGCCCTCGCCATGGACGCCGAAATCGGGTCCGCCGATGGTGGCGACGCCGGCGTCTTCCAGCAGGGCCGAGGCCAGCTTCTTTGCCTTCCAGCCGGTCTGCGAGACGTTCGGGAAGGCGTAGAAGGCGCCCTTCGGCTCGATGCAGGACACGCCGGGCAGGGTGTTCAGGCCCTTGACCACGGCCTTCCGGCGCCGGTCGAACTCCGCCAGCATCATGTGGACCGCGTCCTGCGGCCCGGTCAGCGCGGCCAAACCCGCCCATTGGGCGGGGGCGTTGACGCAGGAATGCGAGTTGACCGCGAGCTTGCGGGCATTGTCGTAGAGTGGCTTCGGCCAGACCGAGAAGCCCATGCGCCAGCCGGTCATGGCATAGGTCTTCGACCAGCCGTTGAGCAGGATCAGCCGGTCGCGGATCTCGGGATAGCTGAGCAGGCAGACGTGCTTCTCGCCGTCGTAGAGCATCTGGTCGTAGATCTCGTCCGACATCACCGCGACATCGGGGAACCTGGCGAGGCCGGCGACGAGCTTGTCGACTTCCGATTTCGGCGTGACGCCGCCGGTCGGGTTCGCCGGCGAGTTGATGATCAGCAGCCGGGTCTTCGGCGTGATCAGCGAGAGCGTCTCCTCGGCCGAGAAGGCGAAGCCGTTCTCCTCGCGGATCGGCACCGGGATCGGCGTCGCGCCGGTATACTCGATCATCGAGCGATAGATCGGGAAGCCGGGATCGGGATAGAGGATCTCGGCGCCGGGCTCGCCGAACATCAGGATCGCCATGAACATGGTGACCTTGCCGCCCGGCACGATCATCACCTCCTCCGGCGAGACGTTCACGGCGAAGCGCTTGTGCAGGTCGGCGGCCACGGCCTCGCGCAAGGGCAGGATGCCGTTGGCGGGCGTATAGCCATGATGGCCGTCGCGCAGGGCCTTCACCGCCGCCTCGACGATGTGCTCCGGCGTCGGGAAATCGGGCTGGCCGATGCCGAGGTTGATGACGTCCTTGCCCTGGCGCTGCAGCTCGGTCGCGCGCGCCAGAACGGCGAAGGCATTTTCCTCGCCGATGCGGGCGAAGGAGGGGACGACATGCAGGGCCATGGCGGGCTTCCTCTATGATTTTCTGTTCAACGGCCCGGTCGCGAGCCTTGGCGCTGTCTTGGCCGGAATCAGCGTGACGATGCAAGAGCCTAGCTTGCGCTGGCAGCCGGGCCGCCGCGCGTTTCACGCAGTTGCAAGGCGGCCCCAGCCGGATTCTCCTGTGTTGCGCCGCCGACGCGACCTACATCATTGGCGGCATAAATCGCATGCTGTATGCAGAATGCGCATTGTCGCGATGTGAAGCCGAAGGGCTCTTGTCGTGCCGGTGCCGATCGGCAAGATAGCTGGTTCAAATCGTTTTAAAGAGAAGCGGCCTCAAGGGTCGCGCGCCGCCGCGAGAGGGAATGACGGGAATGGCCAAGACGCCGACCAGCAAGACGCCGGGTAGCAAGAAGCCTGTCCGCAAGATCAAGCCCGAGCAGCTGCGCTCGAAGGCCTGGTTCGACAACCCCGCCAATGCCGACATGACCGCGCTCTATATCGAGCGCACGATGAATTTCGGCCTGTCGCGCGACGAGCTGCAATCGGGCCGGCCGATCATCGGCATCGCCCAGACCGGCTCGGACATCGCGCCGTGCAACCGCCATCATATCGAGCTGGCGCATCGCGTCCGCGACGGCATTCGCGAGATGGGCGGCGTGCCCTTCGAGTTCCCGATCCACCCGATCCAGGAAACCTGCAAGCGCCCGACCGCGTCGCTCGACCGCAACCTGCAATATCTCAGCCTCGTCGAGATTCTCTACGGCTACCCGCTCGACGGCGTCGTGCTGACGACTGGCTGCGACAAGACCACGCCGGCCCAGATCATGGCCGCCGCCACCGTCGATATCCCGGCGATCGCGCTGCCGGGCGGGCCGATGCTGAACGGCTCCTTCCGCGGCGAGCGCACGGGCTCGGGCACAATCGTCTGGAAGGCGCGCCAGATGATGGCGGCCGGCGAGATCGACTATCGCGGCTTCGTCGACCTCGTCGCCTCCTCCGCTCCGTCGGCCGGCCATTGCAACACGATGGGCACGGCCTCGACGATGAACTCGCTCGCCGAGGCGATGGGCATGACCCTGCCCGGCGGCGCCGCCATTCCCGCGCCCTATCGCGACCGCTACGAGATGGCCTACCTGACTGGCCGCCGCATCGTCGAGATGGTCTGGGAGAACCTGATCCCGTCGAAGATCCTGACGCGCGAGGCGCTGGAGAACACGATCATCGTCAACTCGGCGATCGGCGGCTCGACCAATGCGCCGATCCACGTCAACGCCATCGCCAAGCATATCGGCGTGCCGCTCGACAACGAGGACTGGACCGCGATCGGCTACGAGATCCCGCTGCTGGTCAACCTGCAGCCGGCCGGCGAATACCTCGGCGAGGATTTCTACCGCGCCGGTGGCGTGCCGGCCGTGGTCGCGGAGCTCGTCGCCAAGGGCAAGATCAAGCCGGCGATCACCGCCAACGGCAAGACGCTGGCCGAGAATTGCGAAGGCTTCTTCTCCGGCGACCGGCGCGTGATCAAGGCCTATGACGAGCCGATGAAGGCGCAGTCGGGCTTCCTCAACCTGCGCGGCAACCTGTTCGACTCCGCGATCATGAAGACCAGCGTGATCACGCCGGAGTTCCGCAAGCGCTATCTCGAGAACCCGAAGGACCCGATGGCCTTCGAGGGCAAGGCCGTCGTCTTCGACGGGCCGGAGGACTACCACCACCGCATCGACGATCCGGCGCTGGCGATCGACGAGCACACCGTGCTGTTCATCCGCGGCGTCGGCCCGATCGGCTATCCCGGCGCGGCCGAGGTCGTGAACATGCGGCCGCCGGACTACCTGATCAAGAAGGGCGTCACGGCGCTGGCCTGCGTCGGCGACGGCCGCCAGTCCGGCACCTCGGGCTCGCCCTCGATCCTGAACGCCTCGCCGGAAGCGGCGACCGGCGGCGGCCTCGCGCTGCTCAAGACCGGCGACAAGGTCCGCATCGACCTGAAGAAGCGCACGGCCGACATCCTGATCTCCGACAAGGAACTGGAGGAGCGCCGCGTCGCGCTGAAGGCCGCCGGCGGCTACAAATATCCGAAGAGCCAGACGCCATGGCAGGAGATCCAGCGCAAGATCGTCGGCGAGCTCTCCGAGGGCATGGTGCTGAAGCCGGCGGTCAAGTACCAGAAGATCCACAAGAAGTTCGGCGTGCCGCGCGACAATCACTGAGGATCGTTGTCGGGGGCGACCCTTGCAAGAATAGGTGCGGGAGCCCTCTCCTGTAAGGAGAGGGTGGGGTGAGGTGTAGGCCGTTTGACGCTGCTGCCGTGACCTGACCGCCGTCCCCGCCCGTCATTGCGAGTGCAGTGAAGCAATCCAGACTGTCGCACTCGACGGCCCCTGGATTGCTTCGCTACGCTCGCAATGACGATAAGGGCATGGGTATAATCGCAGGCCCGTGCTGTTTACTGGTGTCCTGGCCGACACCTCACCCTGCCCTCTCCTTACAGGAGAGGGTTCCCCGCGCCTTTTCGTCTCGGCTTGCACTGGCTCTGTCCGAAAACGGCATTCCGTTTTTCGCCCCTATGCGTTACCCCTTTGCGCATGGGGGCGTTTTCGCAACAGCTTGGGCTGGATCAGCAGAGCATCGTCATGCTGCTGGTGGCGGCCGTGCTGGGTGCGCTGCTCGGCGGCGCCGTCGCGCATTGGCGGCGCGGCTCGGGCATGATCGTCACGGGTGCGATCATCGGCGCGATCGCGCTGCCGCTGATCTGTCTGGCGGCGCTGTTCTACACGGTGATTGCCGGCGGCATCATACTCCTGGCACTGGCGGTCATGGTCGTCGGCAGCGTCCTCGGCTGAACCCGGCTGGGAGACGCCGCATGCAGCTCACGCTTCGCCAGATCGAGGTCTTTCGCGCGCTGATGCGCTGCCGCACGGTGGTTGGTGCGGCCAGGGACCTGCGCATCGCCCAGCCGACCGTGACCAAGACCATCCGGCGGGTCGAGGATATCTGCGCCTTCGCCCTGTTCGACCGCCACGGCGGCAGGCTGGTGCCAACCGCCGATGCGCACCGGCTGCTCGGCGAGGTCGATCTCGCCTTCGAGCAGCTCGAAGGCGCCCTGGCGCGGGCTTTGCGCATCTCGCGGGCCGATGGCGGCTCGCTCAGGCTCGGCGCTTCTCCGAGCGTCGGCCGCGTGCTGGTTCCGCTCGCCGCCGCCGACCTGCTGCAGGAGCACCCGGGCCTGAGCCTGCATCTCGACGTGCTCTCGGTCAGCCAGGTGATGGACTACCTGCTCTCGGGACAGGGCGAATGCGCGATCACGCTGTTCCCGATCCTGCATGCCGGCATCCGCAGCATCTTCATCGCCAAGGCGGCGGTGGTCGCGGTCGCGCCGCATGGCTGGCTTCCGAGCGGCGATGGCTTGGTATCGCCGTCAGTGCTGACTGATCGGCCGCTGGTCGTGTTCGAGCCGCAATCCGTCCATGGCCGTGCGGTCGATGCGGTGCTCGAGGCCGGCGGGTTCAGGCCGACGCGCACCCATGTCACGCGCTTCGCCGAAACCGCGATCGGCTTCGCCGAGGCCGGGGTCGGCGTCGCCATCGTCGATGCCTTCAGCGCGCTCTCGGCCGACCGGGCGAAGGTCGCGGTCGTCAGGCTCGACCATGCGCCGCTCTACGAGGTCTATCTGCATCGGCAGGTCGAGCGGGCGCGCAGCCGCCTGATCCAGCGCTTCGAGGGGGCGTTGCGGGCGCAGGCCGTGAAACTCGGCGCCTGAGTATAGCCTCAGGCTATGCAGGAGAGCAGAAACCGCGCTTGCGGTGCGTTTCGATCGATGGTTTCTCGGCCGCAAGAAGACTGAAACCGTCGGGAGGAATGATCATGTCCGGCTTCGATCGCGCGGAAACACCTGGCTTTCAGCGCCGTGAGGTGCTCGCGGCGGCGCTTGCGTTGCTCTCCGCCGCGGCGGCGCGTCCGGCCTTCGCGCAGGCCTACCCGGCCAAGTCGATCCAGCTGATCGTGCCCTTCGCCGCCGGCGGCGGCGTCGACGTGGTGACGCGCGTGGTCGCCGAAGCGGCGGGCGAGATCATCAAGCAGCGCTTCATCATCGAGAATCGCGGCGGCGCCGGCACGGTGCTGGGATCGCAGGCCGTGGCGAAGGCGGAGCCGGACGGCTACACCTTGCTCGCAGCGCCGACGACGATGGTGATCAACCCGGCGCTGCGCTCGAACCTGCCCTTCGACTGGAAGACCGACCTCGTGCCGGTGGCGATGATCGCCAAGCTGCCCTTCGTCGTGGTGGCCGGGCTGAAGCTGCCGGCCAAGACGATGAAGGAGCTGGAAGCGCTGGGCAAGTCGCGGCCCGACCCGATCACCTTCGGCTCCGGCGGCGCCGGCACGGTGGCGCATCTCGCGGGCGAGTTCTTCGGGCTGGTCTCGGGCGCCAAGGTCCAGCACGTCGCCTATCGCGGCGAGGCCCCGGCCCTGACCGACACGATCAGCGGCAATATCGACGTGATGTTCTGCACGCTCGCCGGCGCCTCGGCGCATGTGAAGGGCGGCACCTTGCGGGCGCTGGCGGTGACAACGGCGAAGCGCGTGAGCCTGCTGCCGGACGCCCCGACCGTAGCCGAGCAGGGCTATCCCGGCTACGATCTCGCCGCCTGGGTCGCGCTGGTCGCGCCGAAGGGCACGCCTCCCGCCGTGGTCTCCGTGCTGAACGCGGCCGTGAACGCGGCGCTGGTCAAGCCCGACGTCACAGCCCGCCTCGTCGAGATCGGCGCGGAGCCGGCGCCTGGCACGTCGGCCGAGTTCGCCGCCTTCATGGACAAGGACGCCGAGATCTGGGCGAAGGTGGTCAAGCAGGCCGGCATCAAGGTCGACTGAGCCGGCGCGGCGGGAGCGGACCATGCTCGCCCTCAGGAAGCTCGCGCCCGAGCCCGGCCTTGCGCTTCGCGAGGTGCCGGAGCCGGCAGCGCCCGGCCCTGGCGAGGTGACGATCCGGGTCGCGGCGGCCGGCATTTGCGGCACCGACCTGCACGTCGCGGACTGGACGGCGGGCTATGCCGCGATGGCGACGGCGATGCCGGTGACGCTCGGCCACGAGTTCACCGGGACGATCACGAGGTTGGGTGCGAGCGTTTCGAGCTTTCGCGAAGGTGACAGGGTCGTGGTGCGTCCCTCCGTCGTCTGCGGCCGTTGCGAACCCTGCCGTACCGGCCGCTCCGAGGATTGCGTGACGCGGCGCGGCATCGGCATCACGCGCGATGGCGGCTTCGCGGCGCTGGCGATCGTGCCGGCCGAAAACTGCGTCGCTGTGCCGGACGCGCTTCCTGACGCATTGGCGGCCCTGACCGAGCCGATGACGGTATCCGCCGAGGCGGTCGACACTGCCGGCGTGAAGCCGGGTGATAGCGTGCTGATCATCGGACCGGGCACGATCGGGCAGGGTGCGGCGCTGTTCGCCGAGGCGGCTGGCGCGGCGTGTGTCGTGGTGGCCGGGCGCGAGGATGGCGCGCGGCTGGCGACCTTGCGCGGGCTTGGCTTCGGCGATGTCGTTGACACGGAAGGCGGCTCGCTGCGCGAGGCGCTGGAAAAGGCCGGGCTGCCGCTTTCATATAATGTCGTGATCGAGGCGGCCGGCGTGCCGGCGGTCGTCGGCGAGGCACTCGATCTGCTGGCCTTGCGCGGCGTGCTGGTGATCTGCGGCATCCACGCCAAGCCGGCGAGCATCGACCTCACCGCCCTGGTCCGGAAGCATCAGCAGGTCCGCGGCTCCTACCGCGCGCCGCTTGCGACCTGGCCGCGCGTGATCGGCTACCTCACCGAGAATGCCGAGCGGGTGTCGAGGATGATCAGCGCCGAATTCCCGCTTACCGAAGCGCTGGAGGCCTTCGCCCTCGCCAAGAGCCGCTCCGCCTCCAAGATCTTGCTGCGGCCATGAGCGCGCATCAGTCCGATTGGCGCGGCGGCGGCTTCCTGGCCATCGCCAACACCGTCGAGCCGGCGATGCGGGCTCAATATGAGGAATGGCATACGTTCGAGCATGTGCCGGAACGGCTGACCATGCCGGGCTTCCTGGGCGCACGACGCTATGTCCGCGGCCACGGCATCGGCACGCACTACCTGACGCTCTACGACATCAAGGGGCCGGAGGCGCTGGAGACGCCGGAATACCAGCATCTTCTCATCAGCCCGACGCCGATGTCGCAGCGGATGCGGCCGGTTATGGGCGAATTCCGCCGCTTCGCCTATCAGGAGACGGGGCGGGCAGGCCATGGTTGCGGCCGGCATCTCGGCTTCCTGCGCTGGAGCGGGGAGAGCGAGGCCGGAACGCAGCTCGAGAGGCTCGTCGGGCAGGCCGGGATCGTCGCGCTGCGGCTCGGCCTCGCGGTTGCGACCAAGCCTCATCCGGCTTTCGCAGCGACGGCGGCGCCACATGAACCGCATTTCGTCGCCACGATCGATGGGACCGATAGCGCGGCTCTCACCATCGCTGTCGGCGAGCTGGCAGCATTGCTGGCGCGGGATGGGTTTGTGCTCGAACGTGCAGTCTACGAGCTCATTATCGCCTACTGAGCCAGCTTCCATACCCGCCGCGCATCGGCGCCGGGCGCTTGTGTGGGAAACGAAGGGCTGACAAAAAGCTGCGGGCCGGACAGTATGCGCTCCCGCCGCGCACTCCATTTGAAACGATTAGCATGCCGCACAGCCTCCAGGTCGCCCAGTTCCGCACGCTGCACGAGGCCGGCTGCTTCGTGATGCCGAACCCGTGGGATGTCGGCTCGGCGCGCTGGCTGCGCGGGCAGGGCTTCAAGGCGCTGGCCTCGACCAGCGCCGGCTTCGCCTTCACGCAAGCGCGCGCCGACCAGGACGTGCCGCGCGAGATGATGCTCGCCCATCTCATCGAGCTGGTGCAGGCGGTGCCGGATATTCCGGTCAATGCCGATTTCGAGAATGGCTATGCCGACGAGCCGGCCGATCTCGCCATGAACGTCAAGGCCTGCGTCGCGACCGGCGTCGCCGGGCTTTCGATCGAGGATGCGACGGGACGCGAGGATGAGCCGCTCTACCCATTCGAGCTCGCGGTCGAGCGCATTCGGGCGGCGCGGCGGGCGATCGACGAGACCGGCTCAGGCGTCGTGCTGACTGCGCGGGCCGAATGCTTCCTGACCGGACATCCCGACGCGCTGAACGAGGCTGCCAGGCGCATCGCGGCCTATGCCGAGGCCGGGGCCGATGTGCTCTACGCGCCGGGGCCGAAGACGCGCGAGCAGATTTCGACCATCGTTGCCGCTGCGGGCGGCAAGCCGGTCAACCAGCTGATCTACGGTGATTTCGGCCTGACGGTCGCCGATGTCGCCTCGCTCGGCGTCCGCCGCATCTCGATCGGTGCTGCGCTGGCTCGTGCGGCCTGGGCCGCCTTCATCGAGGCCACCAGGTTGATCAAGGAGGAGGGCAGCTTCGCCGGCTTTGCCGGGAACGGCCCTTCTGCGCCGCTCAACCCGTTCTTCCGCGACGACCTCAAGGCGCGCTCGTGAGCCGCGAGCTGATCATCGCGCCCGAATGGCTCGGGCGGAGCGGGCTATCGACCGTCGACGCCAAGGGCAAGCGGCGCGCCGCCGATGCCGAGGATGTCGGCTTGTCCGAGGCGTTCGCCGACCGTCTGGAAGCCTGGATGGACGCGTTCGACGCGATCTACGACGAGGACGACGAGGCCAAATCCGCCTTCGCAGGCGAAGTCGAGCGGCTGGCCTGGGAGGCGGAGGGCGGTGCGCTGGTCCATGCCGCCCAGGCCGAGCTCGGCTCTGCCTGGACCGTCTCGCTCGATCTCACAGCCTGGCGCGAAAAGGCCCGCTCATGACGTTGTCGCCCGATTGGAAGGCGCCGCCCTTCCCCCCGGCCAAGGTGCTGGACGGCCGCTATTGCCGGCTCGAGCCGATCGATCCCGACCGCCATCTCGACGATATCTGGGCCGCCAACCAAGGGCAGGACCATATCTGGGAGTGGATGCCGGCGCTGCCGCCGAAGGATCGCGCCGGCTATCGCGACCTGCTGGTGATGATGGCCGAGAAGCCGGGCATCGTGCCTTTCGCGGTGATCGACAAGGCAGACGGCAAGGCCAAGGGCCATCTCTGGCTGATGGAGATCAGGCCTGAGCATGGCGTCTTCGAGGTCGGCTACATCACCTATTCTCCGAGCCTGCAGCGGACCAAGGTCGCGACCGAGGCGATCTACCTTTGCGGCGCCTATGGCTTCTCGCTCGGCTATCGCCGCTACGAATGGAAGTGTAACGACCTCAACGAGCCCTCGAAGCGCGCCGCCTTGCGCTTCGGCTTCCAGTATGAGGGCCTGTTCCGCCAGCACATGGTGGTGAAGGGCAAAAATCGCGACACCGCCTGGTTCTCGATTCTGGACAGCGAATGGCCGGTGCGGGCGCAGGCCTTCGAGCGCTGGCTGGCGCCGGAGAATTTTGATGCGCAGGGCCGGCAGAAGCTGTCGCTGACGGCCTTCAACCAGCCGAGCGCGCTGGCCGGGCCGGTTGCCGTGCGCCGGGCCTCGCTCGCCGATATCCCGGCGATCCTCGCCCTGAAGAATGCAGCCTATACGCCGAACGAGAGCATCATTGGCGTGCCGTCGCTGCCCCGCATCGCCGATTATGCGCAGGTCGTGGCCGAGCACGAGGTCTGGCTGGCGGAGAGCGAAGGCGGTCTCGATGCGGCGCTGGTGCTCGATATCGAGCCGGGTGACTTCACCGTCTGGAGCGTCGCCGTCTCGCCGGCCGCCCAGGGGCGCAAGCTGGGGGCGGCGCTGATGGGCTTCGCCGATGAGCGGGCCCGTGCGCTCGGCTATGCCTCCGTGCATCTCTACACCAACGCCAAGCTGACGCAGCGCATCGGCTGGTATGAGCGTCTCGGCTATGCCGTGACGCATCACGAGGATCTGGCCGACCGGCGCCTGGCGCATATGCGCAAAGAATTCGACAAGCCGGCACAGTAAGGGACGAAGCAGATGGCAGGACGTTTGAAGGGCAAGGTCGCGGTCGTCACCGCCGCGGGGCAGGGCATCGGCCGGGCGATCGCGGAGGCCTTCGTCGCCGAGGGCGCGACGGTCTGGGCGACCGACAAGGACGTCGCCCTGCTCGAGGGCATTCCGAAGGCGAAGAAGCGCAAGCTCGACGTGCTCTCGACCAAGGCGGTCGAGGCCTTCGCCGAGAAGGTCGGCACCATCGACATCCTCGTCAACGCCGCCGGCTTCGTGCATCACGGCACGATCCTGGAATGCGACGACAAGGCCTGGGAGTTCTCCTTCGACCTCAACGTCAAGTCGATGCACCGCACGATCAAGGCCTTCGTCCCCGGCATGCTCGCGGCCGGCAAGGGCTCGATCGTCAACATCGCCTCGGGCGCCGGCTCGGTGCGCGGCATCCCCAACCGCTACGTCTACGGCGCGACGAAGGCGGCGGTGATCGGCCTGACCAAGGCCGTTGCGGCCGACTACATCAAGAAGGGCATCCGCTCCAACGCGATCTGCCCGGGCACGATCCAGTCGCCCTCGCTCGACCATCGCATCAAGGACCTGGCGGCGCTGACCAAGACGACGGAGGCGGCTGCCCGCCAGGCCTTCATCGATCGCCAGCCGATGGGCCGGCTCGGCACGGCCGAGGAGATCGCCTGGCTCGCGGTCTATCTCGGCTCGGATGAGGCGAGCTACACCACCGGCCAGATTCACCTCGCCGATGGCGGCTTCGCGCTCTGACGCGACCACGGGCACAGGGATAGCAAGATGCACATTCTGGTACTCGGCGGCGCCGGCATGGTCGGCCGCAAGTTCATCGAGCGGCTGGCCCATGACGGCCAGCTCGGCGGTAAGGCCATCGACAAGGTCACGGCGCAGGACGTCGTGGCGGCGAGCGCGCCGGCGGCGACGCCCTTCACCTTCGACGCGGTGGTCTCGGACATCTCGGTCGAGGGCGGCGTCGATGATCTCATTGCGTTGAGGCCCGACCTGATCGTCCACCTCGCGGCGATCGTCTCCGGCGAGGCGGAGGCCGATTTCGACAAGGGCTACCGCATCAACCTCGACGGCTCGCGCCATCTCTTCGACGCGATCCGCAAGGTCGGCGGCGGCTACAAGCCGCGCGTGGTCTTCACCTCGTCGATCGCGGTGTTCGGCGCGCCGTTCCACGACAAGATCGAGGACGAGTTCTTCACGACGCCACTGACCAGCTACGGCACGCAGAAGGCGATCGGCGAACTGCTGCTCTCCGACTATACTCGCCGCGGCTTCTTCGACGGCGTCGGCATCCGCCTGCCGACGGTCTGCGTGCGGCCGGGCAAGCCGAACAAGGCGGCCTCGGGCTTCTTCTCCAACATCATCCGCGAGCCGCTGAACGGCGAGGAGGCCGTGCTGCCGGTCTCCGACCAGGTCCGGCACTGGCACGCCTCGCCGCGCTCGGCGGTGGGCTTCCTCATCCATGCCGCGACGATGGACACCAACGCGATCGGCCCGCGCCGCAACCTGACCATGCCCGGCTATTCGGCGACGGTGGCGGAGCAGATCGAGTCGCTGCGCAAGGTCGCCGGCGAGACCGTGGTGAAGCGGATCAAGCGCGTGCCCGATCCGGTCATCGACGGCATCGTCGCGGGCTGGCCGCGCAACTTCAACGCCGTGCGCTCGGTCCAGCTTGGCTTCAAGGCGGAAGCGAGCTTCGAGGAGATCATCCGCGTCCATATCGACGATGAACTTGGCGGCAACTTCGTGAAGTAAAGCGATACCCTCTCCGTCATTGCGAGCGTAAGCGAAGCAATCCAGGGGATTGCGCGAGGCCCCTGGATTGCTTCGTCGCTATGCTCCTCGCAATGACGGGTAGGGTCGCGAATCCCATCAAAAACGAACAGCCCCGGCGCGAGCCGGGGCTGTTCTCGTTTCAGGCAAAGCCGGCAGATCAGGCGAGGCAGGGCTCGCCCGAGCCCGCCTCGATGGCCTCGACCTCAGGGCCGGGCGCGTGGGTCCAGCCGGTCGCGCCCCAGCTCTTCAGCGCCGACCAGGTCGAGCGGTCGAGCCGGTACTGTTCGCAGGGGAAGAGTCCGCCACGCGCCGGCAGCGACTTGAGGAACGAGCCCTCCTGCCGGAAGCCGGACTTCTCCAGCACCCGGCGCGAGGCCGGGTTGATAACGCGCGTGTCGGCCTCCACCGCCGGGATCTCCAGCAGCGTGAAGAGCGTGTCGATCAGTGCCTGCGCGGCCTCGGTCGCATGGCCCTTGCCCCAATGCTGGGTGCCGAGCCAATAGCCGATGAAGGGCGTGCCGGTGGCCTGCGGATGCGCGCCGATCATGCCGATCAACTCGTTCGGCTTCGAGCGCGGGGTGATCGCCAGCGCCAGGTGCTCGCCGAGCGCGTTGCCCTTGCGCATGGCGAAGATGAACGGCTCGACGGCGTCCTGCGGATAGGGATGCGGAATCGAGGCCGTCATCTCGGCCACGGCTTTCTCCCCGGCCTGGCGCAGGATGGCGGTCGCATCGGCCATGCGGGGCCAGCGCAGCCAGAGACGGCGGGTCTCGAGCCGGAAGACATCGTCGCGGGTCAATTCGGGGAACATCGGTCTCTCCGTCGCGCAAACGAAAAAGGGAGCTGGGACTTTGGTCCCATCTCCCCTTTCGCTTGACCTTCGGGAAACCCTGGCGGGTCTGGACCCTTGATCCGATCGGTTCGATGGAACCGGCGGATCGAGGAAATTCCCTATCCGCCTATTACTCTGCGGCCTCTTGGGCCGGGACTACGTTCACGAAAGCTCGGCCGAGCTTGGTCGTGAATCGGACGCGTCCGTTGGTCGTGGCAAAGAGGGTATGGTCTTTGCCCATGCCAACGTTCACGCCGGCGTGCCATTTGGTGCCGCGTTGACGAATAATGATGTTGCCGGGCACGACCGCCTGGTCGCCGAAGCGCTTCACGCCGAGGCGCTTGCTTTCGGAGTCGCGACCGTTGCGGGACGAGCCGCCTGCCTTTTTGTGAGCCATAACGCCCTACCTCAGAAACTGTGTTGTCTCTCTAACCCGAAACGGCGGCAAAAGCCACACGTTTCGGAGACGAAACCTGAACGAAGCTGACAGGAGAGGTCAGTAGTCCTCGCCGGAGGCCTGCTCTTCCTGGTCGGCCTTGGCCCGCGGGGGCTTGCCGGCCAGGAGTTCCTTGGCCTGCTCGACCCACTCCTCGCGGGTGGCGCGGCCACGAAGCTTCAGCTCCTCGTCCCACTTGGCGACGTCCTCGTCGCTCCAGGCGGCGATGTCGTTCCAGGAGGTGATGCCGGCGGCGCGCAGCTTCTTCTCGATGGTCGGGCCGACGCCCGAGATCAGCGAGAGGTTGGACGCGTCGAGCGCCTCGGCCTTGGCGGCCTTCGGAGCGGCCTTGCCCTTGGTCTGCGTCGAGGCGGCCTTCAGCGCGACAGAAGAGGCATCGCCCTTCTTCATCTCCGGCTTCTTGCCGCCGGTGAGGATGTCGGTGATGCGCACGATCGTCAGCTCGGCGCGGAAGCCGCGCTTGCGCTTCGAATTCTGGCGGCGACGCTTCTTGAAGGCGATGACCTTCTCGCCGCGGGCCTGCTTGACGATCTCACCGGCGACGGTGATCTCGGCGAGCTCCGTGGCGCCGAGGGTCGATTTCTCGCCATCGGTCAGCATCAGGACGTTGCCGAAGGCAACGGTATCGCCAGGCTCGCCTTCGAGCTTGGCAATGGTGATCTCATCGTTCGCGGCGACGCGGAATTGCTTGCCGCCGGTCTTGATGACTGCGAACATCGTTGTTCTCCATGTTCAGCCCCGCCCTGTCATGTGCCTGGGTAGGCCATGCGGGACGGCTTTTTGGCAGTCGGTTGCGTGGTCGGGTTCACTCTTGCCGGCGCGGGCCGCGATGCCGCGGAACCAAAGCGCCAAAAGAGATCGGGCGCGGGTTTCCCCACGCCGGATGAGGCTCGATAGTCGCGAGCGCGCCTTAGGTCAAGTCGGACGGTGCATCTTCGATCCGATTTGGCATCCTGAGTCCGATTTATGACACCCGGGAGACTTGTATCCGCGGGAAGCGCCGTGTAGTAACCAGCCCGCTTCAACCGAAAGCGACTGCGGACAGGTGGCAGAGTGGTTGAATGCACCGCACTCGAAATGCGGCATACCTGCAAGGGTATCGGGGGTTCAAATCCCTCCCTGTCCGCCATCCCTGCTTAGCCCTATGGGCTTCGCAGGATTGGCCCCCGCGAAAGCAGGATGCCCTCCGAAAGCCGTGTCTGCGTGGGTGGGCTCGCGCGATGCGGCGGAACAACCCAACGATCCTCGTGTTGATAGAGACCCGACTGACGGGCCGCGAGGATGGGACCTGATATGAACCGTACGCCGTTGATTGCCGCCATGTTCGGCGCCTTTGCGCTTACCGGCGCTGCGATTACCGCCCCCGCTCCGGCTAGCGCCTCCGAGGCATTGCCTGCGGCGGTTGCTCATCAGCTTGATGGGCAAGCCGCTGAGTTCACGATGACCGCCGCCAAGCAGCGTCGGCTCATGATCATGCAAAACATGAACCGGCAGCAGCGCTACGGTCGCGGCGGCTATGGGCGCGGTGGCTATGGCGGCGGTGGTTACGGGCGAGGCGCCCCACCGTCTTATTACGGACGTGGGCCCGAGCGACGTCTTGGTGAGCCTGGTCGTTTCACCTATCAGCCCGGTCGTGGCGTTCGCCCGTACTGACCCTAAGGGGCCAGTGGGCGACAATTGGGCGGGCCGCCCGCACCTCGCCCTCAGGGCCAGGGGCGGGTTTCGTCCGTTGATCGTCCGATTTCCTCTGATCACTGCGGTTGCCATCGGCGGTCATCACGATGGCGGCTAGAGCGGCGAGACTATTGGGGCGCGCAGGCCCGCCGTGACCTTACGGGATGCGCGGGATCAGATCATTTCCGAAGTTGTCGGTCTGCCTGGGCGCGCTCGACGCGCGGCCATCGAGATATCGCGGCCCGCCGGTGCTCTGGGCCGGGCCCGGGTCGAGATAGCTGCGCTCCGGCAGGGTGCGGGTCGTAGCGCTCGGCGCGAGATATGTCGGAGGAGGCTCTTCGCGCGGCGTGCAGGCTCCGATGCCCGCGAGCGCAGCCGATATAGCAGCAGCTTGAACAGCTCTCATCGCGCGCGGCCCCCTGTGACGCTAGGCGCTTAGCCTATCCGAAGCATGGCGAGATGGCGAGGCGCCCGCTGTCTCTCATCAAACGTCAGAGCAGGATCTAGGCGAAAGCCGGTGCCCGCTATTCCGCATCCGGCTCTAGAGCGACGAAGCCGTGGCGGGGTTCGCCGCGATGAAGCGCTCGGCCTGCTGGCGAAACAGCGTCCAGGCTGGCGGCGGCCGGCTGTCCGATTGCGGGCGCATGATCGCCGGGGCTTGCGGGTCCGGGGCGGGCGTATCGGGATCGAGGCGGGCGGCGCGGCACATGGCCCTCGCAATCCGCTTGATGCGATCCTCATCCATGGGGCAGTCTCCGGCGAAGTATAATCCTCGCGGCACATTCAACGTCGCTCCCGCCCCAAGGTTCCAAGGAGACCGGACATGAAAGCCATCGCCTTCTCTGCCGCCCTGGCCGTACTCGCCGTATCCAGCTTCCCGGGCGTTGCCTTTGCCAAGCGCGAGGCGAACGACCTGCGCAGGATCTGCCGTGAGGCGATCCAGAAGAGCAGCGGCGCCGGCAAGGACGCGAAGGTCTCGGGCAAGGCGATCGATCGCTGCGTCGCCAATGGCGGGCGCCTTTAGGGAGCCGAGGCGCTGACCGACGGCGAGGCGGTCCGGGAGTGGCGCTGCGCTATTCCTTCTTGCTCGAAAAGAAGGCCACCGACATCGCCGCCGCGTGCTCGAATTTGAAGACCGTGCGGCTCGAGCCTTGCGAGGCGATGCTGGTTGGGTCGGGGTCCTCGCCGTCGAAGCCGAGCGCGGCGTGGATCATCTCATGCAGCAAGGTCGCCTTGTCATCCCGTAGCACGGCCGTGTTGAGCAGGATGAAGTCCGGCACGTTCATTCCGGTGCGCTTGCGCCCCTCCGTCAGCCCGAAGAACGGCGGCGCGCGTGGGACGAAGTCCGCGAAGATGACTCGCAGCACGTTGGAATGGCCGGGCGTCTGCTTTTCCGACGCCTCTCGGATCGATTGGATGTCTCCGGGGGAGCCTGGATCGAGCGTCCCGTGGAAATCCAAATGCGGCAACTGCTTGTCGACCCGCGTGATCTCAAGTTCGAACTCGGAGAGCAATTCGCCGGCCCGCTCGAAGTAAGGGGCGAGCTTTTGCGGGTGGGACATCTTCGTCCGTTGGAGCATCAGGCTCAGCTTCGCGCCGACGACAGTGAGTGGCGGGCGCAGGCCACCCGCCAGCGCCTTGTCGAGGGCGTTGATGACTTCGCGCCCGGCATGGCCGCTGTCCCTGCTGAGCTGGAACCGAGCCTGGACGAGCCTGACGGCGGTGGCCGTGCGCGAGGCGAAGGTGCCGTCGGCCCCCATCTCCAAGGGAAAGCCCGCGGCCATGATGGCCTGCTGCAGGACCGTGACCGCCTTATGGTCGGGTTCGCCCGGCCGCATCGGCGGATTATTCTGGGCCGCGTTGCGGATGCGCTGGCTGGAGGCGAAGGGCGGGTGCGCGAGCGTCGCCATGGCCGACCGCTCAGCGCCGGATCAGCTCGACGCGGCGGTTGAGGGCGCGGCCGGCCTCGTCGGCGTTCGAGGCCACCGGCTGCTCCAGGCCCTTGCCGCTCGGGGTCAGCCGGCTGCGGTCGATGCCGTAGCGCGTCACCAGCTCGGCGACGACCGAGAAGGCGCGGCTGTCGGAGAGCTTGAGGTTATAGGGACCGCCGCCCTGGTTGTCGGTATGGCCGACGACGTTGAGCTGGAGGCTGGGCGCCTTGGCCAGCAGGTCGGCGATCTGCTTCAGCTGCGGCTGCGATTCCGGCTTGATGTCGGCCTTGTTGAAGTCGAACAGGATGCCGTAGACGGTCGCCTTGCCGGTCTGGTCGATCTCCTTGCCGAGCTGGCTGGCATCGACCACCTGGATCTTGCCGGTCTCCATCTTGCCTGTTTCGATCACCCTGGCGATGACGGTGCGGCCGCGGCTCTCCTGCTCGGAGAAGGCGAGGCTGACATGGACCGTGCCGCCGGGCCGGTTCAGCTTGGCGTAGAGATAGCGGCCGGCGCCGTCGCCGAAGAAGTTGCGGACGAAGTCGCCGAGCTCGAGCTTGGGCAGGTCGGTCGCGCCGTCGAGCGCCAGGCCGAGGAAGAGGCCGGGATATTTCTGGCCGTCGGTGAAGCAGTTGCCTGATGCGGTCGAGCAGGTGAAGGGAACCTCGAAGCCCTGGGCCGTGAGGGCCTGCTGGTAGTTGCGCAGCGCCTCCAGCCCGGTGCGGCCGGGCGGGAGCTTGTAGTAGAGCGTGAAGACCTTGCCCTCGACCGTCTCCCAGCCCGGCCCGCTCTGCTGGCGCGACCTTTTCTCGTCGATCGGCCCGGTGATGATGTTGGCCTCGTCGAAGGTCGAGACCTTGTAGCCGACCTGCTTGGCGCCTTCGAAGCGGCCGAGCAGCGGGTGGTCCTGCGCCGAGGCGGGAAGGCTGAGCCAGGATGCCGCGATTGCGATGAGGGCGATGGCGATCTTGTTCATCGGCTGTCCGATCCAATGACGGCCGGCGGGAGCGTTCGGCCTTGCGCTCAGCGGACCTTGCCGGGGCAGGGCGCGTGCTGCGTCCTCCATTTGAACGAGGGCAGCCGCGGCTTGAACGCGGGGAGGCGCGGCCGGGCGCCGCCCTGTAGTTGCGCCATCCCTCATCTGGATGACGAAAGGCCGCCCGATTCGACCTTAGCCTGAACAAATCCCGCATAAGGAGAACGACGATGGATCGCAGGCAGTTTCTGATGGGTTTGGTCGGGGTTTCCGCGGCAGTCGCCGCCACCGTCACGGTGAACGAGACGGCGCAGGCGTTCGAACTGCCGGATCTGAAGGGTGCGTTGCCGGATACCGCGGCCGTCGCCGGGACCGATGCGGAATACTCGTTCCTGATCGGCCGCATGACCCATCGCCGGCGCGCCGGTGGGTGGTGGCGCCATCGTGTCGCGGCGGCGCGGCGCTGGGGTCGCCGGGGCCGCCCCGGCCGGCGTTGAGGAATCGCGCGGCGGTATGGCTCCTTTAGCATCGGCTTTTCCGAAAACCGCATGCCACTTTTCGGGCCGATGCTCTATCGATCCGGGATCGATAGAGGAGCCTGCCATGACGATCGAACGCATTGGTCTGACGCAACGCTGGTGCGATGCCGCCATCTTCAACGGCATCGTCTTCCTTGCCGGGCACGTCCCGGAGACAACCGGCCGGCGCTCGCTGGCCGAGCAGACCGAAGAGGTGCTGGCCCTGCTGGAGGAGACGCTCGACAGTGCCGGCAGCGGCAAGGAGCGCATCCTCAGCGTCCAGATCTTCCTCACCGACATCTCGCGGATCAGCGAGATGAACGAAGTCTGGGACAAATGGGTCGCGCCGGGCCATGCGCCGGCGCGCGCCACCGTCGAGGCGAAGCTGGCCTCGCCGGACTACGCGATCGAGATCACCGCGGTGGCCGCCAAGCGCGGGATCTGAAGCTGCGGAGCGCGTGAACGCTCCGCAGCCGATAAGGGTCAGGCCGCGCTGCGCAGGCGCGGCGGCTGCATCTGGCCGTCGCGGGTCTGGAAGGCCGCGACCAGCGCGTTGAGGCGCTGGATCTGGCTCGTGAGGGCGCTTGCCGAGGCGGCGCTCTGCTCGGCCAGGGCGGCGTTTTGCTGGGTCATCTCATCCATATGGGCCACGGTCTGGCTCATCTCGTCGATGCCGTTGGCCTGCTCGGCGCTGGCGGTCGAGATGTCGGCGACGGTCGTGGCGACGCGCTGCGAGGCGTCGACGATCTTGCCGAGCGCCTCGCCGGCGGAACGGACGAGTGCGACGCCACGCGTCACCTCCTGGTTCGAGGAGTTGATCAGTGCGGTGATGTCCTTCGCCGCCTCGGCCGAGCGCTGGGCGAGCGTGCGGACCTCGGAGGCGACGACCGCGAAGCCCTTGCCGCTGTCGCCGGCGCGGGCGGCCTCGACTGCGGCGTTGAGCGCCAGAAGATTGGTCTGGAAGGCGATGTCGTCGATCACCGAGTTGATGTCGGAGATTTTTCGCGAGGCCTGCTCGATGCTCTCCATCGCCGCGATCGCCTGAGTGACGATGGCGCCGCCATTCTGGGCCACCGACTTCGCCTCCTCGGCGAGGCCGACCGCGTTGCGCGAGGCATGGGCCGAAGCCTTGACCGAGGCTGCGAGCTCTTCGGTGGTCGCCGCGGTCTCTTCGAGCGAGGAGGCCTGCTCCTCGGTGCGCTTGGAGAGATCGTCGGCGCCGGCATTGATCTCGCGGGCGGCGTTGCCGGTGTCGAGCGCGGTCTTCTGGATGGTCGAAACCGTCTCGGAGAGGCGCTCGACCGTCTCGTTCAGCGCGTCCCTGAGCGCTCCGAAACGGCCATTATAGGGTGTCCGCACCTGATGGGTCAGGTCGCCCTGGGCCAGCGCCTCGAGCACTTCGACGAACTCGCCGGTGGCGCCGTCGACGAGGCGGTTGATCTCGTTGACGCCCTCGACCAGCTCGCGCAGCGGGCCTTCAACCTTGCCGGTCTCGGCATGGCCGGAGAAATCGCCGGCGCGGGCGGCGGCGACGATGCCGGAGACGTCACGCACGAGGCTTTGCACGTCGGCCGCCTGTTCGGCATCGGCCAGCATCGCGGTCTCGCGGTCGCGGCGGCTGGCTTCGAGCGCCAGCGCGTTCTCGCGATAGGTCTCGAGCGCGCCGCTCAGCGCGCCGACCTCGTCAGGATAGGGGTGGGCAGGGATGGCGTTCGAAAAATCGCCCGCCTGCATGCCGTCGAGCGCCGATTTCAGCGAGACGAGCGGCCGGGCGACGCGGCGCTGGATGCCGCGCCAGCTCAGCGTGCAGACGATGAGCAGGGCGACGAACAGGCCGCCCATCGCCGCGAGCCTGGTCCAGGCGCTGCTGAGCTGTGCCTGCGTATTCGCCGCCATGTCGTCGAGCGATTGCGTCACCGTGCCGATGATCGCGGTGAACGGGCCGTTGCAGAGCCTGGTCCAGTCCTCCGCGCCAAGCACCGGGCCTGTGCCGGGGCCGAGCTTGCCGATCAGCTCGTCGATCTTGAGGTTGGCGGCGTCGACCTCGGCGTTCATCACGCCGACCTTGCGGGCAAGGTCCGGCGAGACGCCGGGGCGGGCGGCCAATTGCTTCAGCTGGCTGGTGCCGGCGCCGGCCGAGCCGCGGACCTCGCCGAGCGCGCGCAGCTGGCCGGCGTCCATCGCCTTGCCGGAGCCGATCAGCGGGCGGAGGATCGAGCATTGCGAGCCGTAGGAGGAGCGGACGCGCCAGCCGGCGGATTTGAAGCCCTGCAGGTCGGCGAGGACGGGGTCGGCGAGCCGGACCGCGTTGGAGGTCGCGTCGGAGGCCTTGACGAGCGCCGTCTCGATGTCGCCGACGCCGTTGTACCAGGGCATGGTCGCGGCGAGGCTGCGCTGCGCCTTGGACTTGGCGGCCTCGGCATAGATCTCGGGCAGCCGGGCGTTGGTCTGCTGCTCGCGCTGGGCGATGCCGTCGGCAAGCGCCTCGCGGTCGGGGAGGTCGGTGGCCTTGAGCCGGAGGATGGCGCCGGCGAGCTCCTCGCGGTTGGCCTGCTCGACCTTCTTGACGGTCGCGTTCGGGTCGTTCTCCGCCTGGATGGCGGTCTGGGCCTGGCCGCGATTCGAGCGAATCGTGTTGCCTGCGAGAAGCAGGGCCTTGTCGGCCTCGACCAGCTGGGCGAGGCGCATGTTGGTCTGCATGTCGGCATAGGATTGCTTGGCCATGTAGGCCAGCGCGCCGAGCCCCGGAAGGCTGAGGCAGGCCATCGTCGCGAGCAGATAATTCCTGACGGAGGCTGAGAGTATATTCACGGATACGGTCCCCGGAGCTCGCCAAAAAGATGGAGCGGCTTGCGTCGGAATACAGACGTCTCAACAACGATACGGCGCTTTCCGGCGAATACGATTTGTCCACGCTTAACCTTAAGATTTGCTCAATGAGTTCCGTTGGGTCGCTGCATGAAATGCGACATCCATCTCTAGGGAAGATGTCGGTTATTATACAACTATGCGTTGCATTCTTCCGCCGCGTTGATCCTGCCCTCCTGCCGATCTTGGCGGGGCGAGTTTCCGGCGTGGGCGCGCAGCCGGCCGTTAGATCGCAGTGCGTCCTATCGGACACAAAGTGGCGATCCAGGCCTTGGTTATTGCATCGGATTGTTCCGAAAACCGGATTCCACTTTTCGGTCCGACGTTCTAGTGCGTCGCCTGCCCAGATTCGGGCACGTCATGGCCCCCCGCAGCGTAGAGGCCGAGCTTGTTGCGCAAGGTGCGGATCGATATTCGCAGAATATCGGCGGCGTGGGTTCGATTTCCGCCGGTTTCCCGGAGGGTCGCCAGGATCAGATCGCGCTCGACATCTGCGACAGGGCGGCCGACCAGGAGGTCGGTTGCGTTCGGGTCTGGGTTGAAATCATACATCTCATCTTCCTTCTCAGGCCCCAGCCTCTCAGAAGACTTGGCCATAGGACGAAGAAAATGGTTAACACACCGTAAATCAGTGCCGCCAAGGCATCTCGTCGAGCGGTGGCAAACCTGAAGCGAAGATGATGAGCGCATTCAGCCCATGGTCATCAAATTGCTTGCTATGTTGCCAATAAGGGAGTGCCATCCCGGCACCGGCGAAGACGCCGGGTAATACGGAGACGATTCCATGCTTAGACAAATGATCCTGGTGTCTGCGTCGGCATTTGCGCTTGCGGGCCTCTCGGCCTCGCCGTCGCTGGCTTTGACCATGAAGGAATGCAGCGTCAAGTATCAGGACGCGCGAAAGGCCAATACTCTGAAGGGTCAGAAGTGGAATGACTTCCGCAAGGCCCAGTGCGGTGACGACGACGCTTCCGAAGCGGATGCCGCATCGGCCGTGACCGAGCCGGCCGCTGCTCCCGCTCCTGCTCCGGCCGCCGCACCGGCGACCCCCGCCCGGCCCGCGACGGCCTCGACCGGAGCCGCCACCGCTCCCGCGCGGACGGCCGCGGTATCCGGCAACGCACCCTTCAGATCCGGCAGTTCGAACGCCTGCGCCGTCTCGTTCACCGTGACGGTGGCGGCGACTGCCGCGGAAACCCCGACCAAACCCATCAGAAACTGCCTG
>NZ_QQTO01000016.1 GCF_003351345.1 Allobosea caraganae
GCGCCATCCGCTCCCAGGCCGCGTCGTTCAGAACAAGGCGATCCATCACACCCAAGACTGCCTCCCAAAAGCAGTCTTGAATCACAACCCCCGGAAAATGGGAATCCTAAGAGTCCACACCACCTAGCCTGCGCGGGCCGACGACGGAGCTGGAATGGACAAAGCCGGTTTCAAGGTCTTCCCGCTGACGCCTGAGCGCTGGCCCGATCTGGAGGAGCTCTTCGGGCCGAAGGGCGCCTGCTATGGCTGCTGGTGCAACCATTTCCGCATGCCGCAGAAGCAGCGCATGTCTTTGCTCGGCGAGGGCGCGCGGCTGCTGTTCGCGGAGCGCGTGCGCGAGGGGCCACCGCCCGGCGTGCTCGCCTATGACGGCGAAACCTGCATCGGCTGGCTCCAGGTCGGCCCGCGCCGCGACATCCCCGAATGGAACAACCCGCGCCGCGCCTCGACACCGCTGCCGGATGCGCCGGCCGAGGACGCGCGCAACTGGGCTGCGTCATGCTTCTTCGTGCGCCGGCAATGGCAGGGGAAGGGCGTGACGGCGGCCCTGCTCGACGGCGCGGTCGATTTCGCCCGCACCAGCAGCGCGCGCCTGCTGGAAGCGGCGGCGATGGACCACGAGCTCAAGCGCAGCAGCGCGGGCCTTTACGTCGGCCCCGAACGCATCTTCCTGCGCGCGGGGTTCACCGAGGTTGCCCGGCACAAGGAGGGCCGGCCGCTGATGCGGCTGATGCTCTGACCAGTCTATTGCCGGCCGCTATTCCGCGAGGATGAACTCGCGGATCAGGCGAAAGGCGCGCTCGGGTTCGTCCGGGACCACACCATGGCCGCAATCGGGGAAGCGTTCGAAGCGGACGAGTCCATCGGGCAGGCACTCGACCAGGGTCTCGCTGAATGCCATCGGCATGATCGGGTCGCGGTCGCCCGCCAGAACCAGAACCGGACGGGTCACCCGGGCGAGGCCGGCGCGAAAATCCATGCGTCCCTGCTCATTGGCGGGCCCGTTGAACCAGAGCGCGACATCGCTGCGGGCGATCATGCGCGACGGCGCATCAGGCGTGTCGGCGGGCCGCGCCCGGTAGAGTGGCAGGCAATATTTGAAATAGGCGGCGCGGCTCTCGGAGGACGGGCTCGACCAATAGGCTTGCGCGATCGCTCGCGCCTGCGGGCCGCCTATGCGCTCGAAGGCCGCGTAGATCGCCGGGAAGTCGATCTTTGCCGCGGTGCTGGTCAGGATCAGCTTCGCGGCATGGCCGGGGTGGCGGGTGGCATAGGCCTGCGCCACGAAGCCGCCGAAGGATGCGCCATAGATGATCGGCTTCTCGATGCCGAGCGCGTCGCACAGCCCCTTCACGTCGTCGCCCCACTGCGCGAGATTCCAGCTGTCCCGTTCGCCGTCCGAACTCCGCCCGCAGCCGCGGTGATCGAGGTAGACGATCTGCACGACGTCGCTGAGGGCCGAAAAGGCCGGCTTGAAGATGGAATGGTCGGCGCCAGGGCCGCCATGGAGCAGGATCAGCGTCGGCTTGGCGCGCATGGCCGGGCCGTCGGGCACGAGCCCGGCGCCCTCGACATCGAAATAGAGTCTGGTGCCATTGACATGGACGTACATACGGACACGCGCTTGTTCTCGGGACCGGAAGCAGTGTAGCGGCCGGGGCCAGATGGACAATGGCGCGCCGTGCCATCGGCGGCACAACGATAGTCTCGGGAGGTTCTCATGATCCGCATCACGCTTGCCGGCTGCACCGGCTGGGTCGGCAAGGCGCTCGTCGCCGCCATTACGGCCGCGCCCGATCTCGAACTGGTCGCCGGCATCTCGCGCAAGGCGGCGGGGCGCGATCTCGGCGAGGCGGCGGGCCAGCCCACGAACGGGCTGCCGATCTTCGCGACGGTCGCGGAGGCGCTGTTCGTCCCCTCCGACGTGCTGATCGACTACACCAAGCCCGATAGCGTGAAGGCCAACGTGCTGACCGCGGTCGCCGGTGGGCGCCATGTCGTGGTCGGTGCCTCCGGCATGACGGGCGAGGACTATGCCGAGATCGATGCGGCGGCGCGCGAGGCCGGCATCGGCGTTTTGGCGGCCGGCAATTTCTCGATCACCGCGACCCTGCTGCGCCGCTTCGCCCGCGAGGCGGTGAAGTACGTTCCCGATGTCGAGATCATCGACTACGCCTCGGCCTCGAAGCCCGATACGCCGTCAGGCACCGGGCGCGAGCTGGCCGAGACGCTTGGGGCTGAGCGTATGGCCGGAACCTCGAAGCCGGTCTCCGAACTCGGCGGCGCGCGCGAGACGCGCGGCGCGGCAATCGGCGCCCCGCACGCTGTCCAGGTGCATTCCGTGCGCATGCCCGGCTTCGTGCTGTCCTGCGAGGCGGTGTTCGGCCTGCCCGACGAGCGGCTGGTGATTCGCCACGACGCCGGCACCTCCGCCGCTCCCTATGTCGGGGGCACTCTGCTCGCGGCGCGGCGGGTTTCGGAAAGTGTCGGCCTGCGCCGCGGCCTCGACAGCCTGATGGTCTGAGACCGCCCGAAATTGCCTGGAAACGAGGGTTTTCCGCAGGATTCGTAACCGGCTAACTTGCTGATTTCGATCGTTTTCTGACGCAACGTTAACCCCACGTTCGCTCGCATCTGCGAAAGCAGCGGCGCGTTTGGATTTGGCGGTGAGTGCGATGCGGAAACTGGGGCTGACAGCGAAGATCACGATGTTGTTCGCGCTGTTGGGCATCGCCGCGGGCATCGGTCTCTACAGCGCCGTGAAGGGGCTCGATTTGGTCCATGAGATCGACAAGGAGGCCTTTGCCGGGCTCGCCTTGTCGAACCGGGCGACGCTGCTCTCGAACCGCGTCGCCCAGACCTCGCTGCTCAGCCGCTTCGACGACGCGGCCACTCCGCGTGCCATCGAGGCGGCGCTCGATGCGCTCGACGGCTCGATCGAGCTGGTCGATGCGGCCCGCGCCAGCTTCATCTCGTCGCTGCCCGAGGATTTCCGGGCGGAGAACCAGACGCTCGACCCGATCATCAGGACCTTCATCGCCTTCCAGCGCGACATCGTCGCGATGGGCCGCAACGTCTCGCCCAAGGCGGCGCTGATCGAGGCCTCCGCCGACGCCGCGCGCGAGAACGTGCGCCAGATCCTGACGATCACGACCAAGCTGACCGATGGGCTCGACCGGCGCGCGCAGCTCAGCGCCGCCCATGCCAGCGAGCTCGAGCGCTCGGTGCGCTGGAAGGTGATCATCACAGCGATCAGCCTGCCTTTGGCTGGCGCAATGCTGGCGATCTACCTGCTGCGCACGCATCTGACCCGGCCGCTGCGCGAGCTGATGGTCACGATCGCCGCCGCGACCTCGTCGAGCGCCGTGATCGAGGTGCCGCATGTTCGCCGCAAGGACGAGATCGGCCAGCTCGCCCGCACCGTGCGCACTTTGAGCGAGGTCCGCGCCACCCTCGTCACCCGCGAGGCCGAGGCCGACCTCGCGCAACTGCACCAGGGCGAGCGCACGCAGGAGCTCGGCCGCATCGCCGACGAGTTCGAGGGCAGGCTCGGCGTGCTGCTGCGCGACATTGCCGAAGTCAGCGAGATCCTGCGCGCCGCGCTGCAGGATTCCGCGGTGCGCGCCCAGCAGGTCTCGCAGAGCACGGCGACGGCGGCCTCCGCCGTCACCGGCGCCGGCGACGAGGCGCAGCGCATCACCGACGCCGCGCTGCGGCTCGAATACGTCATCCAGCAGATCAACACCGAGGTCCGACGCGTCTCTGAGACCGCGACCGCCGCCTCGCAGGAGGCCGCCGGCACGTCTGGCCTCGTGCGCCGGCTCACCGAGAACGCGAGCCAGATCCGCGACGTCGTCGAGATCATCGAGGCGATCGCGCGCCAGACCAACCTGCTGGCGCTGAACGCGACGATCGAGGCGGCGCGCGCCGGCGTGCATGGCCGCGGCTTCGCGGTGGTCGCCAGCGAGGTCAAGGCGCTGGCGGGCCAGACCGCGGAGGCGACGGCGCAGATCGTCAAGCGCATCAGCAACGTCAACGAGGCGCTGTCGCATGCGGCGCAGGCCGTCTCGGCGATCGTGTCGAGCGTCGGCGCGGTCGAGCAGACCAGCACCGAAATCTCGACCATGGTGGCCTCGCATTCCGAGCTGCTCGGCTCGCTTGGCGATACGGTCGGGCGCATCTCGCATGTCACCGGCACGGCGGCGGGCGCGATGGCCGAGATCGCCAAGGCCAACGTCCAGGGCGTCGCCCAGGCCGATATGGGCGCGATGGGCGCCCGCGACCTCGACGAGCGCATCGCCGCCCTGCAGGGCGAGGCGGTCGAGTTCGTGAGAAGGCTGCGCGCGGCGTGACAGCGCTTCGAGCAGGCGCGCCCTCCCTTCTCCCCCTGCGGGAGAAGGTGCCCGGAAGGGGCGGATGAGGGGTCGCGCTGCGCTATCCGGATGTCGAAGATGCCACGCGCGATGTTGCAATCGTCGCGCGACCCCTCATCCGTCAGCGCTTCGCGCTGCCACCTTCTCCCGCAGGGGGAGAAGGGAAGGACGCGCTTGTTCAGGCTTGCGTCGGAGGCCCGACTCGCGCCCATTGGCGGGCATGCCAACCTGCCCCACATCCCGCCCGAATTGCTTGTGCCCATGAGCAACTGGTCGCCGCAACAGGATGCCGCGCTGAGCGCCGTCGCGCGCTGGCTCCAGGGCGGCCATCCGCAGGTCTTCCGGTTGTTCGGCTATGCCGGCACCGGCAAGACCACGCTCGCGCGCCATATCGCCGAGGGCGTCGATGGCGACGTCGTCTTCGCCGCCTATACCGGCAAGGCGGCGCTGGTGCTGCGCAACAAGGGCTGCGACGGCGCGCAGACGATCCATTCGCTGATCTACCGCTCGCGCGGCGTCGAGGAGGAGAGCCCGACCTTCGTCATCAACCGCGAGAGCAACGCCGCCAAGGCCAGCCTGATCATCATCGACGAATGCTCGATGGTCGACGAGGACCTCGGCAAGGACCTGCTCTCCTTCAATACGCCGGTGCTGGTGCTGGGCGACCCGGCGCAGCTGCCGCCGGTCAAGGGCGGTGGCTTCTTCACCGAGGCCGAGCCCGACGTGATGCTGACCGAGGTGCACCGGCAGGCGGCGGACAACCCGATCGTGCGGATGTCGATGATCGTGCGCGAGGGCGGGCGCCTCGATGTCGGCGAGTACGGCGAGAGCCGGGTGATCCGGCGCGATGCGATCAACTCCGAGATCGTGCTCGGCGCCGACCAGGTGCTGGTCGGCATGAACAAGACACGGCGGCTCTACAATGCCCGCATCCGCCAGCTGATGGGCCGCACCGAGACGGTTCCGGTCGCGGGCGAGAAGCTGGTCTGCCTGCGCAACGACAAGAGCAAGGGCCTGCTCAACGGCGGCTCCTGGATCGTGCAGGAGCTGAAGACCTCGAAGAAGGGCCTCGTCACCATGCGGGTGACGCCGGAGGACGAGGCAGGCGGCAAGCCGGTCAAGGTCTCGGTGCTGCCGAACTTCTTCGATGGCACCGAGGAAGAGGTGCCGTGGGAGCTGCGCAAGCATACCGACGAGTTCACTTTCGGCTACGCGCTGACAGTCCACAAGTCGCAGGGCTCGCAGTGGGACGACATCGTGCTGTTCGACGAGGCCTTCGCCTTCCGCGAGCACCGGGCGCGCTGGCTCTATACCGGGCTGACAAGGGCGGCGGAGACGATCACGGTGGTGGTGTAGCCGCGAGACCGTTTCGGGATTCCAGAGACGTTCAAGTCCGGCTATCATCTGATTCTGGCGTGGCCCGCGCCTCCTCCCTCCAACCGGGAAAGCACTGCGCAGGGCGAGAGAAACGTCGAACCGACTGTTCGAGCACGATGCATGAGGAGGGATTGCAGCAGCCGCTCGCACCAGGAGGTTCTGCATGAAACTGTCTCAACCCGTCGATTATTTGAAGCGCAAGGCCCGGCTGTTGTCGCGGCAGGAGCGGATTCCGCTGCACGCGGCCCTCGACCGCATCGCGGCCGAGGAGGGGTTCCGAAGCTGGGGCTTGCTCATGGCGAGGGCGCCGTCGATTGCGGGCGAACTGTATTCGCGCCTGGAAACGGGGGATCTGGTTCTGCTGGGAGCGCGGCCGGGATTGGGCAAGACCCTGATGGGTCTCAAGCTCGCGGTCGAGGCCGTCAGGTCCGGCCGGCGCAGCGTCTTCTTCACGCTCGAATATGCCGAGAAGGACGTGCTGGGCCGTCTCCGCGCCATTGGCATCGACAGGCGGCAGCTTGGCGCCTCGTTCGACTACGATTGCTCGGATGCGATCAATGCCGACTACATCGCGACTACGCTGGCAGCGGCGCCGGGCGGTACGCTTGCGGTGATCGACTATCTGCAACTGCTCGATCAAAGGCGCGAGAATCCCGACCTGAACAGCCAGGTTCAGGTCTTGAAGGCATTCGCGCAGCGCCAGGGCGTCGTGCTGGTCTTCCTGTCGCAGATCGATCGGCGGTTCGAAGCGTTGGGGAAGGAGCTTCCCGACCTGAGCGACATCCGCCTGCCGAACGCGCTCGATCTGTCCCTGTTCAGCAAGGCGTGCTTCATGAACGGGGCCGAGTACAGCTTCCAGGCGCTGCAGTAGAGCTTGCTCTGAATGGTCAGAATCAAGCGCCGTCATCCCGGCCGGAGCGCAGCGTAGCGCCGGGATCCATCGTAGAGCGCAGTTCCCTACGATGGATCCCGGAGCGGCGCCGCTTCGCGGCTTGTCCGGGATGACGCGGAGAGGTTCCCGCACTGTTCCAGCCGGCCGGTCGTCAAAGCGCCTGCGAGGTCGTTCCCTTGGCGATGACCGGGCCGGTCGGGCGGCCGGTGGGCGAGCCGGTGGCCGGCTCCAGCGTGATCTCGAAGAGCTGGTTTGCGCCGAGCGGCAGCTGGTCGAGCCTGAGCGCGGTGGCGCGGGGGCGCTCGATCAGGCCGACCGAGCGCGGGCCGACCGCGCGGTCCCACAGCGTCCAGATCTCCAGCGCCTTGCCCTCGGGCACCGCGATGGCTTGCAGCGGCAGCATCTCGACGCGCCCGTCGCGGAAGGTGTTGACCACGGCGGCCGCGACATTGGTCTCGGTCAGCAGCACCGCGACCATGACCGGCTGGCGCCGGGCGCGGTCGAGCGCGCCGACGAGGCTGGCCGCGAGCAGCAGCGTCGCCAGCGCGCCGGCGAGCGCTGCGCCGCGCCAAACGAACAGGCTGTTCCACCAGTCGGAGAAGCGCGAGCCGGACGAGGGGATCGGCGGGACAGGGGCCGTCGTGGCCGCGGGCCGCGCGGCCAGCGGCGTGATCGCGGCGAGTTCTGTCTCGATCCGCCGCCAGAGCTCGGGCGAGGGCGGGATTGCCGGCGCGGTCGCATCGATCGCGGCGAAGTGCTGGCGCCAGCGCTCGACGGAGGCGGCGAGTTCGGCATCCGCTTCAAGGCGGCGTTCGAAAGCGGCGAGGTCGGCGCCTTCGAGCAGGCCGAGCACGTATTCGCCGGCCAGCGCGTCGCGTTCGCTCGGAGTGAGCGGCATGTCGGGGGAGGGGCTCATCCCAGGCACTCCTTCAGTGCGAGCAGCGAGCGCCTGATCCAGGATTTCACCGTGCCGATCGGCAGCTTGAGCCGGCCCGCGATCTCGCCATGGGTCAGGCCCTGGACGAAGGCGAGCAGCACGATGCCGCGCCGCTGCTCCGGCAGTTGCTCCAGGCAGGCGCGCAGGGCCTTGGCGTCCGACAGCTTCGACATCACCGTCTCGGGATCGTCCTCTTCGCTCGCCGTCTGTTCGGCGACAGGGGTATCGCTCGTCTCCGTCCGCTTCTCGTCGCGCAGGATCGAGAGCGCCCGGTTGCGCAGGATGGCGTAGATCCAGGTCAGGCCGCTGCCGCGCTCGGGGTCGAAGCGGGCGGCATGGCGCCAGATCAGCACGAAGGCGTCCTGCACCGCCTCCTCGGCCAGCGCCCGCCGCTTGAGCAGGCGCTGCGCCACACCGAGCATACGCGCCGACTCGGCCTCGTAGATGCGCTTCAACGCAAGTTTATCGCCCGAGGCGCAGGCGCGCAGCGCGGCTTCGATCTCGGTCGCCTGCTTTGGCAGCGTGGCGCTCGTCGCCATCCCGTCCCCCTGCTCGGCGCCTCCTGCGAGTGCGCTGGTGCGAGTCTACGCGCCGGAACGCGCCGTGGATGCAGTCCGATCTTTTATTTCTTCAAACGCATCCGCACCAGCGCTCCGGCCTTATCCGCAACGGGCAGCACGCCAGTCACAGGCGGCGACCGGCCCAAGAGAATTGCGATCCAACTGGAGGATACCCTCATGCAGACCGCTCGCATCACGCGCCTTGCGCTCATCGCCTCGACGATCCTCGGCGCATCCTTCGCCGCCACGCTCGCAGCCCCGGCCGGGACGCTGGTCGCTTTGACCGGCGACGACACGCTCACCATGATCGACACCGCCACGCAGAAGGCGGGCAAGTCGATCAAGGTCACCGGCATCAGCGGCAAGATCGCCGGCATCGACGTCCGTCCCGCCGACGGCATGCTCTACGCGCTCGCCGGCGACGGCACGATCTACACGGTCGATCACGCCAGCGGCAAAGCCACGATGAAGTCGAAGATGGACACGGTGCTTAGCCCCGGCACGATGGCGACGGTCGACTTCAACCCGGCCGCCGATCGGCTGCGCGTCATCGGCGCCGATGGCACGAACCTGCGCGTCAATGTCGAGGACGGCAAGACCACCGTCGACGGCAAGCTCAAGTTCGCCGAGACCGACATGCACAAGGGCGAGGCGCCGATGGTCGTCGCCGGCGCCTACTCGAACTCGGTCAAGGGCACCAAGGAGACGGCGCTCTACGACATCGACGGCAAGATTGGCGGGCTGCTGAAGCAGGCGCCGCCGAATGACGGCGTGCTGGGCGCGATCGGCAAGCTCGGCGTGACGCCGAAGGCTGCGGCCTTCGACATCGAGGCCGGCGCTGACGGCTCGAATACCGGCTGGCTGCTGGCCGATGGCACCCTGCACAAGGTCGACCTCGCCACCGGCAAGGCCTCGTTGGTCGGGAAGGTCAGCGGGCTCGCCGCACCGGCGCGCGACATCGCGGCGCTGCCGGCGATGTGAGTTCGCCTGACCTGACCGGCTGGCCGAGGGAGCCGCCGCCTTCCGAGAGGCGGCGGCTCTTTCGTTGGCTCAGGCCCAGGCGCGCTGCGAGAGCTTCTTCTCGTAGGCGTCGATCGCCGGGGCCTTCTCCATGGTCAGGCCGATATCGTCGAGGCCGTTGAGCAGGCAATGCTTGCGGAACGGGTCGAGGTCGAACTTCACCGTGCCGCCGTCGGGGCCCTTGATCTCCTGCTTTTCGAGATCGACGGTCAGCGTCGCGTTCGAGCCGCGTTCGGCGTCGTCGAAGAGCTTTTCCAGGTCTTCCGGCGAGACGACGATCGGCAGAATGCCGTTCTTGAAGCAGTTATTGTAGAAGATGTCGGCGAAGCTGGTGGAGATCACGCAGCGGATGCCGAAATCGAGCAGGGCCCAGGGCGCGTGCTCACGCGACGAGCCGCAGCCGAAATTGTCGCCGGCGACCAGGATCTCCGACTTGCGATAGGCCGGCTGGTTCAGCACGAAATCGGGGTTCTCCGTGCCGTCCTCCTTGTAGCGCATCTCGGAGAACAGGGCGGTGCCGAGCCCGGTGCGCTTGATCGTCTTGAGGTACTGCTTGGGGATGATCATGTCGGTGTCGACATTGATCACCTTCAGCGGGGCGGGGGTGGAGGTCAGCGTGGTGAAGGGCTGCATGGCGAGGACTCCAACAGGTCTTTCTGGTCAGGAGAGCGTGGCGTGGCGGGCGGCGAGGCTCATAGCTGCGCCGTCAGGAGCTTGAAGCTGGCGAAGCCGAAGAAGGCGGCAAGGCAGGCCTCCGCCCGGCGGCGAATCTTGCGGTAGCCGGCGACCATGGCGGCGGTCGAGAACAGAACGGCGTAGCCCTGGTTGAGCACCAGCGAGATCAGCATGCAGCCGATGACGATGGCGTAGACGACGACCGCGGGCGTCTCCGCGCGCAGGCCGAGCGCGATGATCGCGGTCCAGCTCAGGATCGCCTTGGGATTGGTGAGGTGCATGAGGAAGCCGCGCAGATAGGCTTGGCGCCCGGGCACAGCGGCCTTCGGCGGTGGCATGTCCACCCGCATGGCCGAACGCGCCGAACGCCAGGCCAGGAAGAGCAGGTAGAGGCCGCCGACGATCTTGATGGCGTAGAGCGCGCCGGGATGGGCCACGATCAGAGCGGAGACGCCGATGGCGGCCAGAATGCCCCAGGTCAGGGAACCCGTCGTGACGCCGAGCGCAAGGATGAGCCCGGCGCGCCTGCCATGTTCCATCGATGTCGCCATGACGGCGAGGTTGCTCGGGCCGGGGCTGGCCACGGCCACGAAGAAGGCCGAGTAGACCAGGGCCAGATCGGGCCAATGGCGGATCAGATCGTCGATCATCGTCTAGCGCTCCGCTGAGGCTTCGATCGCCTCCATGTCCTCGTCCGAGAAGCCGAAATGGTGGCCGATCTCGTGGACCAGGACATGGGTGACGATGGCGCCCAGGCTCTCGTCGTTCTCCGCCCAGTAGTCGAGGATGGGGCGGCGGTAGAGGTGGATCGTATTCGGCATCTGCCCGGTCTGCGGGGCGTAGCCCTGCTGGGGCAGGCCGACGCCGCTGAACAGGCCGAGGATGTTGAACGGGCTCTCCGCCTCGAGCTCCTTGACCACGTCATCCTCGGGGAACTCGGTGACGTTGATGACGAGGTCGGAGCAGAGCGCGCGGAACTCGTCCGGCAGGTTGTCGAAGGCGGTCTGAGCCAGCAGCTCGAACTCCGCGGTGGAGGGAGCTTTCAGCTCGCTCCAGCCGACGGAGGACGAGGCGTCGGCATGGGCCGAGGCGCTGGCGGAGGCGGAGATCGACGGCACGGTTCCCATCACCAAATCTTGAGCTGATGCCCCAGCCACCAGGCCAGCACGACGACGCCAATGAGCGAGAGGGAGCGGCCGATGCGCCGGCCCCAGAGCTCGATCTTGTCGCCCTCGGGCGCGTCCGTGGCGGAGAAATGCTCCGATGCGCGGGCCATGGAGGAGCCGAACACGCCCTCCTGGTCGCGCTTGACGCGGTCGAGCGTGGCCTTGGCCTCGGCGGCGCGGGCGGCTTCGCGGGGGTCGGATGTCATGCCTTGCCTCCCGCTACGGCATCGGGCCGGATATCGTATCCGATCCGATGCCGTAGCCCTTTGATTGAGCATCGGCTTTTCCGAAAACCGCATGCCACTTTTCGGGCCGATGCCAAAGGGCTTCTCAGCCCAGCTGCCTCACATCGACGAAATGGCCGACCAGCGCTGCCGCCGCCGCCATTTGCGGCGAGACCAGGTGGGTCCGGCCCTTATAGCCCTGCCGGCCCTCGAAATTGCGGTTCGAGGTCGAGGCGGCGCGCTGGCCGGGCTTGAGCTGGTCGGGGTTCATGCCCAGGCACATCGAGCAGCCCGGCTCGCGCCATTCGAAGCCGGCGGCCAGGAAGATCTTGTCGAGCCCTTCCTCCTCCGCCTGCTGCTTCACCAGGCCGGAGCCGGGCACGATCATGGCGTAGTCGAGCGATCCCGCGATGGTCTTGCCCTCGACGATCCTGGCGACGGCGCGGAGGTCCTCGATGCGGCCATTGGTGCAGGAGCCGATCCAGATCACGTCGAGCGGGATCTCGGTCATCTTGGTGCCGGGCTTCAGGCCCATGTAGTCGAGCGCGCGCCATTTCGAGGAGCGCTTGGTCTCGTCGGCGATGTCGTCCGGGTTGGGCACGGCGCCCGCGACCGAGATCACGTCCTCGGGGCTGGTGCCCCAGGAGACGATCGGCGGCAGGTTGGCGGCGTCGAGCCTGACGATGCGGTCGTAATGCGCGCCCTCGTCGGTGCGCAGCGTCTCCCAGTAGCGCACGGCCTGCTCCCAGGCGTCGCCCTTGGGCGCCTTCGGCCGGCCCTTGAGATAGGCGTAGGACTTCTCGTCGGGGGCGACCATGCCGGCCCGCGCTCCGCCCTCGATCGACATGTTGCAGACCGTCATGCGGCCTTCCATCGAGAGGCCCCGAATGCCCTCGCCGGCATATTCGATCACCGAGCCGGTGCCACCGGCGGTGCCGATCTCGCCGATGATGGCGAGCGTGATGTCCTTGGCGGTGACGCCCTTGGCCGGGGTGCCGTCGACCTGGACGAGCATGTTCTTGGCCTTCTTCTGGATCAGCGTCTGGGTGGCGAGCACGTGCTCGACCTCCGAGGTGCCGATGCCGTGGGCCAGCGCCCCGAAGGCGCCATGGGTCGAGGTGTGGCTGTCGCCGCAGACGATCGTGGTGCCGGGCAGGGTGAAGCCCTGCTCGGGGCCGACGATGTGGACGATGCCCTGGCGGATATCGAGCTCGTTGAAATACTCGACGCCGAAATCCTTGGCGTTCCTGGCGAGCGCCTCGACCTGGATGCGGCTCTCTTCCTCGGCGATGCCGGCCTTGCGGTCGGTCGTCGGGATGTTGTGGTCGACGACTGCCAGCGTCTTCTCGGGAGCGCGGACCTTGCGGCCGGTCAGGCGCAAGCCCTCGAAAGCCTGCGGGCTGGTGACCTCGTGGACGAGGTGGCGGTCGATATAGAGCAGGCAGGTGCCGTCAGCCTGCTGGTCGACGATGTGGTCGGCGAAGATCTTGTCGTAGAGCGTGCGGGGGGCGGTGGACGACGTCATGTCGATGAGCCTCGGTCTTGGAATTCTTCGATCTTGGAATTCTGGTGCCGGCTCGAGCCGGCGGAGCGCTTCGCAAACGGCCTGTCGCCGGCCGAAGGGCCGGTCTCAGGCGCGCGTAAGGCCTGCTACGGCAGAGGTCGTGAAGCGGCCGAAGAAGCGCCAGGGCAGGCGGGCATGGTCATGCAGCGCCGCAAAGCCCTGCGTGGTCGGGATGCGGCGCAGGTTCGCCTCGCGCCTCACGGCGCGGCGGCTGCCATCCTCAATCTGCACGCATGGATTCATGCAAAGGCTTCTATCAGTTCCAAACTGGCTCGGCAACGAAGGCGCAGGGCTTCATGCGCCGCGTAACTATATGGGCCGCCAAGCGTCTGCTGCACAGGGGGAGGGCCGGAGCGCCTCCGTCATCCCGGACGGAGCGCAGCGGAGCTCCGGGATCCATCGTAGGGCTCTGGCACATTCCGTCATGCTCGCCCTTGTGGCGAGCATCCACGTCTCGAACGCCGCCCGCGGCAGGCGAAGACGTGGATGGTCGGGACAAGCCCGACCATGACGGCGAGGGTGATAGCGGGCGATCGCCAAAGAAAAACGCGGCCCCGAGGGACCGCGTTGGAAATTCGTTCAGCGCTGGCTGAAATCTTACTTGGCGCCCTTGGCCGGACGGGCCTCGACGCGCTCGGCGATGCGGGCCGACTTGCCGCGGCGATCGCGCAGGTAATACAGCTTGGCGCGGCGGACCTTGCCCTTGCGCACGACCTTGATGGAATCGATGTTCGGCGAGTAGAGCGGGAAGACGCGCTCGACGCCCTCGCCATAGGAGATCTTGCGGACGGTGAAGGCCTCGTTCAGGCCGCCGCCATTGCGCGCGATGCAGACGCCCTCATAGGCCTGGACGCGGCTGCGCTCGCCTTCCTTGACCTTGACGTTGACCTGCACGGTGTCGCCCGGCTGGAAGTGCGGGATCTCTTTGCCTTCGCTGAGCTTGGCAATCTGCTCTTTGTCGAGCTGCTCGATGATGTTCATGGGTCTCTCCATGGCCGTGTTCGCGCGGAAGCGCGGGCTTTCGGCTCGCTGTTTTCAGTTGAGGCCGTGCCCATACAGGAGGGCGGGGCGTTTGTCGAGCGGGCAGGAGACGAGCGGGCAGGAGAGCAGTTCCGCGACGACCTGGACGGCTGACCGTCCAGGCGTGCGCAGGGCTAGTTCTGCCACCTGTCTTCGAAAGCAAGCGCAGCCGAGTAGAGCAGGGAGCCTGCGGCATCCCGGACACTCACTCTGAACAAGCGGCTTTCGCTGTCGGGAAGCTCATCGCCCGCCATATCGCGAAGCGTGCGCACGGCCATCTGGCGCGCGGTCGCCACGTCCGGGAGGTTGTAGCCATCCCGGTCCCGGGCCACCAGGTCGCCGTTGTGTGTGTCGATGAAAAAAAGCGGCATGGCTTCCCAACCCAAGGCAGAACGTAATGTTCCTGCCCAGCATCGGTTTCGCGAGATGAGTCATCTCTGAGAGGCTTGCGCCGGCTCGAATAACACGCTGGCATGCAGACCGTATTGTGAAGCGTTACTACCGGACAGCGCCATGCACCAGGACATACCAAAAACTGCCCTCGTCACCGGCGCCGCTCGCGGCATCGGGCTCGCGACCGCCAAGCGCTTCCTCGCCGAGAACTGGCGGGTCGCGCTGCTCGACGTCGACGCGGTGACGCTGGCGCAGGCGATGGCCGAGCTCGATGCGCCTGAGGTCACGATGGCGCTGGTCTGCGACGTTGCCGACCCCGCCGCTGTCGCTGCGGCCTTCGCTGCGGCGGCGGAGCGTTTCGGGCGGCTCGATGCGTTGGTCAACAATGCCGGCACCGCGGTGTTCAAGCCGTTGCTGGAAACCACTTATGACGAATGGCAGCGCGTGCTGGCGGTCAACCTGACCGGGCCGTTCCTGTGCACGCAGGCCGCCGCGCCGCTGATGGCCGATGGCGGCGGTGGCGCCATCGTCAACATCACCTCGATTTCAGGCTTGCGCGCCTCGACGCTGCGGGTCGCCTACGGCACCAGCAAGGCCGGCCTCGCGCATCTGACCAAGCAGCAGGCGGCCGAGCTTGCCTCGCTCGGCATCAGGGTCAACGCGGTCGCGCCCGGCCCGGTCGACACCGCCATGGCCAAGGCGGTGCACAGCCCGGAGATCCGGGCCGACTACCACGACGCGATCCCGCTCAACCGCTACGGGCTGGAGGAGGAGCTGGCCGAGGCCATCTTCTTCCTGTGCAGCGAGAAGGCGAGCTACATCACCGGCCAGGTGCTTGCCGTCGATGGCGGGTTCGATGCGGTCGGGATCGGATTGACGACGCTGCGCGGCGAGAGGCGGAACCGGTAGCCAGACGCAATTTTCAAAGAGAGCAGGCCAGGCGGGAGAGGTTGGCGGTTTGGGGGGGCGACCCCCGCAACATTCCGCTTGCGCCCCGCCTTCAACGGCGCGAACCTCTCCCCAGCTACCCCTCTATCGACGGCCGCCCGACCCAAGTCGGGCCTGAGCGACCGCCGCCTTCCCGGCGTGGGCGCTCGATCATCGCTGCCGCCGGGCATCCGCCGTGCCGGACACAGCGCCCGCTGCTCTTCGTCCGCCATGGCCCATAACCCAAGGAGGACGACATGGCTGCACAGTCAGGCAATGGAGGTTCCACCAACGGCAATAGAGCGTCGGGGCCGCGATGCATCGCGATCGTCGGCCCCTTCCAGAGCGGCAAGACGAGCCTGCTCGAAAGCATCATGGAGCGCTGCGGCGCACTCACTCGTGCCGGCTCGGTCAAGACCGGCAACAGCATCGGCGACGCCAGTGCCGAGGCCCGCGCTCATCAGATGAGCACGGAGCCGAACGTGGCCACCGTGGACTTCCTCGGCGAGCGCTTCAGCTTCATCGACTGCCCCGGCTCGGTCGAGTTCCTGCACGAGATGCGGCACATCCTGCCTGCCGTCGATGCCGCGGTCGTGGTCTGCGAGGCGGATGACCGCAAGGCGCCGGCGCTCGAACTCGTGCTGCGCGAACTCGAAGAAGCCGACATCCCGCGCTTCCTCTTCCTCAACAAGGTCGACACCGCGTCGCGCCGCGTGCGCGAGACGCTCGGCATCCTGCAGCGGGCCTCGCGCACGCCCTTGCTGCTCCGGCAGATCCCGATCTGGCAGAAGGGCATCGCCGTCGGCTTCATCGACCTCGCGCTGGAGCGGGCCTTCATCTACCGCGAGCATGCGCCGAGCGAGATCGTGCCGCTCGGCAGCGACGAAGTCGGCCGCGAGAAGGAGGCGCGCTTCTCGATGCTGGAGAAGCTCGCCGACTATGACGACGCCCTCATGGAGGACCTGCTCGGGGATATCGAGCCGCCGCGCGACCTCGTCTTCGACGACCTCGCCCGCGAGCTGAGGGAGCGCCATGTCGTGCCGGTGCTGATCGGCGCGGCCGAGCGCGGCAATGGCGTCACCCGCCTGCTCAAGGCGCTGCGCCACGAGGCGCCGAGCCTGGCGGAGACGCGCGGGCGCATCGGCGTGGTCGAGGGCGGCGGGCCGTTGGCGCAGGTGATGAAGACCTGGCATTCCGGCCAGGGCGGCAAGGTCTCGCTCGTCCGAGTGCTGCGCGGCCAGCTGTCGGAAGGGGATATCGTGACCTCGTCCGGCGGCGTCGAGACGCGCATCGCCGGCGTGCTGGAGCTGAAGGGCGCGGAGCAGAGCCGCAAGCCCTCGGCCGGGGAGGGCGAGGTCGTCGCCCTGGCGCGGCTGGAGGGCGTGCGCACCGGCGACGCGCTCGCCGCCGGCAAGGCGCGGCCCGGCATCGTCAACTCGGTCGCCCCGCCGGAGCCGGTGCATGCGCTCGGCATCGGCGTCCGGGATCGCAAGGACGATGTCCGCCTGACCGCGGCGCTCAACCGCATCGCCGAGGAGGACCCGGCCTTGTCGGTGGCGCACCTACCTGAGTTCGGCGAGATGCGCCTGTCCGGCCAGGGCGAGATGCATCTGCGCGTGACGATGGAGCGGCTCTCCGGCCGCTATGGCGTCGCGGTGGAGTGCCGTCCGCCCGAGGTCGGCTATCGCGAGACGATCCGCGGCAAGGCGGGCGCGCGCGGCCGCCATCGCAAGCAGAGCGGTGGCCACGGCCAATATGGCGATGTCGTGCTGGAGGTGGCGCCGCTGGAGCGCGGCGAGGGCATCCGCTTCGTCGACAAGATCGCCGGCGGCGTCGTGCCGAAGCAGTACATTTCGTCGGTGGAGGCGGGCGTGCGCGACTTCTGCCAGAACGGCCCGCTCGGTTTCCCCCTGGTCGATCTCGAGGTGACCCTGACCGACGGCTCCTACCACACGGTCGATTCGTCCGACATGGCGTTCAGGCAGGCGGCGCGCATCGCGATGGTGGAGGCGATCCCGCAGGCGAAGCCCGTGCTGCTCGAGCCGATCCTGGCGGTCGAGGTGGTGATTCCGTCGGACGCGATGTCGAAGGCCTCGGCCATCGTCTCGGCCAGGCGCGGCCAGATCCTGGGTTATGACGCGCGGCCGGGCTGGCGCGGCTGGGACCAGATCAACGCGCTGATGCCGGAGGCCGAAATGGCCGGGCTGATCGTCGAATTGCGCTCGGCGACGTCGGGCGTCGGCTCGTTCAGCGCGCGCTTCGACCACCTTGCCGAGCTTGCCGGCAAATCGGCCGACGCCGTGGTGGCGGCGCATGCCCTGGCGCACGGGCGCTAGCTCTTTAATTTTGCATCGGCTTTTTCCGAAAACCGCATGCCACTTTTCGGGCCGATGCTTTTGCCTCTCGACTTGCAGTGCGAACAGTTCATATCTAAACTTTCTCCCTGCCGGAGCGGCGGGCGCTTGCGCCCGCCGCTTTCGTCTCGCACTGTAACAGTCACAACAAGGCAGCAACGTCCGCAGACAAGGGCGAAATGCCGGCCAAGGGAGGGAATGATGACCGCGACGAGTGCCGCGCAGGTGAAGCCTGAGATGCGTCCCTGGCTGGCCCATTATCCGCCGGCCGTGCCGCCCGTGATCGACGAGGCCAAGGTCGGCACGCTCGCCGACCTGATCCGCAGCGCCTGCGAGACCTATGCGGAGCGCCCTGCCTTCGAGAGCTTCGGCAAGTCGATCACCTTCGCCGAGACCGGCCGCGCCGCGCAGGCCTTCGCCGCCTGGCTGCAGGGCCGCGGCTTCAAGAAGGGCGACCGCATCGCCCTGATGATGCCGAACATCCTGGCCTATCCGGCGACGATCTTCGGGGCGCTGATCGGCGGCTTCACCGTGGTCAACGTCAACCCGCTCTACACCGCCCGCGAATTGACCCACCAGATCAACGATGCCGGCGCGTGCGCGCTGGTGGTGATCGAGAACTTCGCCCATGTCGTCGAGGAGGCGCTGCCCAACCTCAAGCTCGACGCGATCGTGGTCGCGACCGCCGGCGACCTGATGGGGTTCAAGGGCACGATCGTCAATTTCGTCGCCCGCAAGATCAAGAAGGTGGTGAAGCCCTACAACCTGCCGGGCTCGGTCGCGCTGAAGAGCATCCTCGCCCAGGCCGCCCCGATGCAGCCGGTCACCGTGCTGCCGCAGGACGTCGCCTTCCTGCAATATACCGGCGGCACCACCGGCGTCGCCAAGGGCGCGACGCTGACGCATCACAACGTCGCCTCCAATGTCGAGCAATCGGCGCTCTGGCTGGGATGGGGGCTGGAGCCGCCGCAGGGCCGCAGCGACTACCAGCACGTCATGGTCACGGCGCTGCCGCTCTACCATATCTTCGCGCTGACCTGCTGCTGCATGTTCATGCTGCGCATCGGCGCCAAGGGCCTGCTGATCGCCAATCCGCGCGACATCGCCGGCTTCGTCAAGATCCTGAAGACGAGCCGGATCACGCTCTTCTCCGGCGTCAACACGCTCTACAACGCGCTCGCCAACCATCCCGAGATCGGCTCGGTCGACTTCTCGGAGCTGCGCTTCGCGGTGGCCGGCGGCATGGCGACGCAAGCCGCCGTCGCCAAGCACTGGAAGGAGGTCACCGGCCGGCCGATCGTCGAGGGCTACGGCCTGTCGGAGACCTCGCCGGTCGCCTCCGCCAACCGCCCGGATATCGCCGAGTTCACCGGCACGATCGGCTTCCCGCTGCCCTCGACCGATTTCGCCATCCGCGACGCCGAGGGCAACGACGTGCCGATGGGCGAGGCCGGCGAGATCTGCATCCGGGGGCCGCAGGTGATGGTCGGCTACTGGCAGCGGCCGGACGAGACCGCCAAGGTGATGACGGCGGACGGGTTCTTCCGCTCCGGCGATGTCGGCGTGATGCTGCCGGACGGGCAGATCAAGATCGTCGACCGGATGAAGGACATGGTCCTGGTCTCCGGCTTCAACGTCTATCCCAACGAGGTCGAGGACGTGCTCGCGAGCCATCCCGGCGTGCTCGAGGCGGCGGTGATCGGCCTGCCGGACGAGCATTCGGGCGAGGCGGTGACGGCCTTCGTGGTCAAGAAGGACCAGTCGCTCACGGCCGAGGAACTGCGCGCCTTCTGCAAGGAGAACTTGACCGGCTACAAGGTGCCCAAGCACATCGTCTTCCGCGAGGCCCTGCCGAAGACCAATGTCGGCAAGGTGCTGCGCCGGGCGCTGCGCGAGGAGGCCACGACGAAGCGCTGACATTGGGAACCACAGCCCTCGGGACGAGGGCTGTGGTTCCCGCCGGCTGCCGGGTTGCCCGGTTCCATGGCTGCGGCTAGCTTCTGCGGCCAATCCCGGAACAAGGTGGCCGTTTGCCCCGTCGTCTCATCGAATTGCCGCTGCTGCGCCGCCTCAAGCCCGGCCTCTACGTCCATGACGAGGAGGCGCTCAACGCCGAGCCCGAGGTCGGCCTGCTCGACCAGCCGATCACGCCGGTCGACGCCTTCTTCATCCGCAACAACGGCGCCCTGCCGGAGATCGACCATTCGCGGGACTGGACGCTGACGCTCGACGGCGAGGTTGAGCGTCCCCGCGCCTGGACGGTCGAGGCGCTGCGCGAGCGCTTCGAGACGGTGACCATCGCCGCCGTGCTGGAATGCGCCGGCAATGGCCGCTCGCTGTTCTCGCCGCCGACCGACGGGCTGCAATGGCGGCTCGGCGCGGTCGGCTGCGCGCGCTGGACCGGCGTGCGGCTCAAGGATCTGCTGGAGCATGCCGGCGCGAGGCCGGGCGCGGTCTATACGGCGCATCACAGCCCGGATCGGCTGATCAGGGACGAGACCAGGCCGGCGCTCTCGCGCGGCTTGCCGATCGCGAAGGCGCTGAGCGAGGAGACGCTCGTCGCCTTCGCCATGAACGGCGAACCACTGCCGCCCCTGCATGGCGGGCCGCTGCGCATCGTCGCGCCGGGCTTTCCCGGCTCGGCCTGGCAGAAATGGCTGAGCGGCATCACGATCCGCCCGGTCGAGCATGACGGCGAGAAGATGTGCGGCACCGACTACCGCATGCCGGTCAGGCCGGTGCTCCCGGGCGAGCCGATCGACAAGAGCCTGTTCGAGGTCATCACCGACATGCCGGTCAAGGCGCTGGTGACGGCGCCTGTCGAGGGGTTCTCGGTCGAGGTCGGCGGCGCGGTCGAGATTCGCGGCTTCGCCTGGAGCGGGACGGTGCCGGTCGCGGGCGTCAGCCTCTCCAGCGATGGTGGCGCGAGTTGGCGCGAGGCTGCGCTGGAGCCGGGCGAGGGGCCTTTCGCCTGGCGCCGTTTCCGCGCGCGCTTCGTTGCCGAACAGGCCGGGCCGGTGACGATCATCGCCCAGGCCCGCGACGAGGCTGGTAACGTCCAGCCGCTGCACGAGGCGCAGTGGAACCCGCGCGGCTATTGCAACAACCAGGCGCAGCGGGTGAGGGGCACGGCGCGGTGATGCGCTATTCCGGCGCCCTGATGCTCGCGCGCAGCGCGCGAAACAGCGGCAGGACCTTCTCAATCTCGTCCTTCGTCGTGACGCAGACGAGGCTGGTGCGGCCCTTCTGCGTATCCAGCAGCGCGCTGTAGATCACGCTCGTGCCCGCGCCTGGCCCGATATTGGCCACGGCCGTGAGCTCGATGCCGGCATGTCCCTGCTGCCTGAAGATGGTGAAAGGGCTGATCGTACCCATGCGCTCGAATGCAGTCCGCTGACGGGCGAGCCAGTCCGGATCGGAGAACTGCCTGTCGAGCTCTTCCCGGGTGAAAATCGAGCCCGGCGGGGGCTTGATGAAATAGGCGCCGCAGAGCCTGCCATCGACATTGCCGCTCTTCGGTTCGCCCGTGGTGCTGTCGATATCGATGATCGCGGCGTAGAGGCGGCGCTCGGCCTCGTCCATGGCATGGGCGCTGGCGGCAAAGGGCGGCGGCGGATCGATGACGGCGAGCCCGGTCGCGGGGTCGGTGTAGGACTGGGCCTGGCTTGCCGTGGCGCAGAAGGCGAAGGCGATGCTGGCGAAGGCGGTTCTGACGGCTTTGGTCTGGATCATGTGCCCCGCATGAGGCCGATCGGGACCGCAACAACAGTACGGTGCGGTTGTGTTTCTGCAACAATGCAGTTGTTGGGGCGGCGCAGCCCGGCTCAGGCCGCCATCAGCGCCTTGTCGTCGCAGGCCATCGCCGTGACCGGCAGGATCGCGCCCGGCGCGATGTCGCGGCTGAAGCGCAGCAGGGTGAAGTCCTCGGCGCGGCCGGTGTTGCCGCGCTCGGTCAGCACGCTCAGCGGCCGGCCGATGCGGGCCTGTAAATGCCGGGCATGCGCCTGGCGCGCGGCCTCGCGCAGGCGGGCGGCGCGCTCGCCGACGATCTCGCCCGCAAGCTGCGGCATGCGCGCTGCCGGCGTGCCGGGCCTGGACGAATAGGGGAAGACGTGGACGAAGCTCAGACCGCATGCCTCGATGAGCGAGAGCGAGCGGGAGAACATGTCCTCGTCCTCGGTCGGGAAGCCGGCGATGAGGTCGGCGCCGTAGACCATGTCGGGCCGTAGAGCTTGAATCTCGGCGCAGAAGCGGATCGCGTCCTCGCGGCTGTGCCGGCGCTTCATACGCTTCAGGATGAGGTCGTCGCCGGCTTGGAGCGAGAGGTGCAGGTGCGGCATCAGCCGCTTCTCGCCCGCGATCAGTTCGCGCAGCTCACCGTCGACCTCGACGGCGTCGATCGAGGAGAGGCGCAGGCGCGGCAACTCCGGCAGCTCGCGCAGGATCGTATGCACCAGCCGGCCGAGCAGCGGCTGGCCGGGCAGGTCGCGGCCATAGCTGGTCAGGTCGACACCGGTCAGGACGATCTCGCGGGTGCCGGCCTCGACCAGCCGGCGACATTGGGCAACGACGTCCGCAACTGCGAGCGAGCGCGAATTGCCGCGGCCGAAGGGGATGATGCAGAAGGTGCAGCGATGGTCGCAGCCGTTCTGGACCTGGACGAAGCCGCGCGTGTGGGCGGTGAAGCTGGCGGGCGCCAACGTGCCGAGGGCGGTCTCGCGCATGATGTCGCCGACGGCGAGCTTGTCTTCGGGCAAAGCCGAGGCGACCCGCAGGCTGTTGGAGCCGGCAAGCGTGGCCCATGTCTCAGCCCGCATCTTCTCGGCATTGCCGAGCACGCGCGCCGTCTGCGGCATCGCGGCGAAGCCGGCGGGCTCGATCTGCGCGGCGCAGCCGGTGACCACGACCGGCCGCCCGGGCTGCTCGCGTTTCAGGCGGCGGATGGCCTGGCGGGCCTGCCGGGCGGCTTCGGAGGTAACGGCGCAGGTGTTGACGATGGCGAGGTCGCCGAGGCCGGCGGCCTCGGCCTGGGCCTTGATCGCCTCGCTCTCGACAATGTTGAGGCGGCAGCCGAAGGTGAGAACCTCCAGCGCCATCAGGCGGCGCTCTCGAACAGGGCGGGCGCCAGCGTGCCCTCCCATTCGAATTCGACCGGGCCAGTCATCAGGACATGGCCGTCGCTCTCGCGCCATTCGATGGTGAGGTCGCCGCCGGGCAGGCTGACGGTCGCCTTGCGATCCGACAATTCCCGCCGCACGGCGGCCACGAGCGCGGCGCAGGCGCCGGAGCCGCAGGCCTGCGTGATGCCGGCGCCGCGTTCCCAGACGCGCAGCACGATATGATCGGGCGCCTTCACCGCGGCGAGCTCGATATTGGCGCGGTCGGGGAAGATCGGGTGGTTCTCCAGCAGCGGGCCGATCTGCTCGAGGTTGAAGGCATAGGGGTCGTCGACGAAGAAGACCGCGTGGGGGTTGCCCATGTTGACGGCGCAGGGCGTGTGCAGGATCGGATCGTCGATCGGGCCGATCTGCAGCTCGAAGCGGCTGGTGTCGTGGAACGGGTCGGCGAGCGGGATCTCGTCCCAGGCGAGCCTGGGCTCGCCCATGTCGACGGTGAAGACGATCTCGGAGTTTCTGATGGCCGGCAGCAGCCCGGCCTTGGTCTCCAGCAGCAGCTCGCGCCGGCCGGGCGCGCCGCTTTGCGGATCGGCCATCATCGCCCAGGCGACGCAGCGCGTGCCGTTGCCGCAGGCGCCGGCCTCGGAGCCGTCGACATTGTAGATGCTGACGAAGGCGTCGGTGCCGGGCGTGCGGGCGTCGTGCAGGACCATGAGCTGGTCGAAGCGGGCGCGCGGCTCCGAGGCGATGGCGCGGGCCTCCGCTTCGCCGACTTTCAGCTTCGTTCCGCGCAGGTCGAGCACGGTGATCTGGTTGCCGAGCCCGTTCATCTTCAGGAACCGGCGATGCGCCAATGCGTTCATTCGGTCACACGTCCAACAAAGAGCGGGTATATGGGCGAGCCGACGCGAAAAAGCCACCCTTCGGACCGTTCCTGAGCGCAGTTGGACATTCTATGCTGCGCCGCGAAGGTGCGAATCAATTTTCTGTCGGAGCCATGGTGATGCGGCGTTCCAAGCTTGCTTTTGCAGCTCTGGCATTTCTTGGTGGGGCGAGCGCTGTCGTCATGGCGCAGACGCGCGTCGCGCCGCCGATTGCCGTCGATTCCGCGCCGCTGGCACCCCCTCCGGGCGCGACTCCGGCTCAGGCCCAGCCGGCTCCCGACCCCGTGCCCTCGCCGCAGCCCGTCCAACCCGCGCCCGCGCCGCAGGCGCCGTTGACGCCGCAGCCGGTGCAGCCCGCGCCGGTGCCGCAAGTGCCGCTGGAACCGCAGCCGGTCCAGCCGCCGCCGGCCTTGCCGGCCCCGACGCAGCCGCAGCTCCTGCCGGCGCCTCCGGTCGCGCCGCAGCAACAGACCGGCGCGCCCAATGCCAACGCCACCCTTGCCGGCAAGCCGGGCGATCCGAGCGATGTCGACGAAGTCCAGCTGATTGCCAAGCCGGCGCTGATGCTGTCGGGCCAATCGAGCTGGGACCAGGGCTTCCAGCGCCTGTCGGAGAGCATGAAGACCCTGCGCCAGGAGGCGGCGAAGGCGGGGCTGGCGGTTGCCGGCCGGCCGCTGACGCTGTTCGTCGAGACCGACGATAACGGCTTCCGCTTCGAGGCGATGCTGCCGGTCGAGCGCGCGCCGGATGCGGCCACGCCGCTCGGCAACGGCGTCAAGGCGGGAGCGACGCCGGCCGGGCAGGCGCTGCGCTTCGTCCACACCGCGCCCTATGACGACATCGACTCGACCTATGAGACGATCACCGCCTATCTCGAAGCCAAGAGCATCGTGGTGAAGGACGCCTTCCTCGAGGAGTATGTCAGCGATCTCAACGATCCGCTCGACCCGAACCTCGAGATCAACGTCTACGTGCAGCCGAAATAGGGCGAGCCTCTTTCCGTCATTGCGCACGTAGCGAAGCAATCCAGGGCGGCCGCGCTCTATGTCCCCCTGGATTGCTTCGCTACGCTCGCAATGACGGCGTTGCGTCGGGAGCCAGCCTTCATACCTCCCAGCTCAACCCCGGCTGCATCGGCCTGAAGCGCTCCGCCGGCAGCCCCGCTTCTGCCAGCGCCAGCTTCAGCGCCTCGGGCGGGCGCTCGATGCCCTCGTCGGTGAGCTGGAACGTGCCCCAGTGGTGGCCGAGCGCAGCTTCGGCCCGCAGGGCGAGCATCACCTTCACCGCCTCTTCCGGGTTCATGTGGTTGTCGCCCATGAACCAGCGCGGCTCATAGGCGCCGATCGGCAGCACCGCCAGCCGGAACGGGCCGTGCTCGGCGCCGAGCCGCTCGTAGAGCGAGCCGTCATGGTAGCCGCTGTCGCCGATATGGAAGAGCTTCGCCGCCGGCGTCTCGATGACGAAGGACGTCCAAAGCGCCATGCGCCGGTCGAGCGCGCCGCGGGCCGACCAGTGGTAGGTCGGCACCAGCGTGATCGCGACATCGTCCGAAAGCGCGACGCGGTCGCTCCAGTCATGGGCCTCGGCCCGGATCGCCGGGTTGCGGGCGCGGATGATCGTGTCGTTGCCGAGCGGCATGATCATGCGCGGCTGGTCGCGCCGGTGCAGCGCCTCGAGCGTGGCGAGGTCGAGATGGTCGTAGTGGTTATGCGTGACCAGCACGACGTCGATCTTGGGCAGGTCCTCAAAAGCGACGCCCGGCGCGTTCACCCGCCTGGGGCCGATGAAGCTGAAGGGGCTGGCGCGCTCGGCATAGACCGGGTCGACCAGCACGTTCAGCCCGGCCATCTGGTAGAGGAACGAGGCGTGGCCGAGATGGACGATGCGCAGGCCTTCGACGCGCTCGGGCGGCTTGTCCTGCGGCGGAGCGGGGTAGTGCTTCGGGAAGGCCTCGCGCTCGCGTTTCGAGGTCTGCCAGCGCAGGACATCGCGCAGGCCCTTGGTCACCGGCCTGCCGTCGCTGAAGAGCAACCCGTCGAAATGGTCGCTGACCGGCCCCTGGTAATAGGGGTTGCGCGAGCGCGCGAAGGCGGCAAAGGCCGCGCCCGTCGAGCCGATGAGCGCGGTGATGCCGAGGAGCGAGAGCAGCTTGCGTCGATTCATGGCAGGAGAGGTGGGGCGGATCGGCTGAAGGTCAAGCGCCGATCCTCTCCCGGATCGCGCGCCGCGTCAGGCCGACCTCACGGCGTCTTGAACCGCCGCGAGGCGCAGGCTCAATTGCTGCCCGAGCGCACGGCGACGGTCGCAATGCCGGCGCCGATCAGTAAGGTGCCGCCGGCCTTGTTGAACAGGCCGATGGCGCGCTCGTTGCTGACCAGCGAGCGGGCGCGCGAGGCGATCAGCGCGTAGCCGAAAGCGTTGGCGAAGGCGAGCGTGATGAAGGTCGCCTCGAAGATCAGCATCTGCGTCCAGAAATCGGCCTTGGCGTCGAGGAACTGCGGCAGGAAGGTCACGAAGAAGGTGATGCTCTTCGGGTTCAGCGCCGTCACCAGCCAGGCATGGCCGAGCATCTTCACGGCCGAGGCGCGGTCCGTGCGCGGCTGCGCGTCGAGGCTGCCGCCGGCGCGGAAGAGCTTGACGCCGAGCCAGATCAGATAGGCGGCGCCGACCCATTTCAGCGCGGTGAAGACCGTGGCCGAGGCCGCCAGCAGCGCGCCCACGCCGAGCATGGCGAGCGTCATCGCCGTGAAGTCGCCGAGCGCGACGCCGATCGCGACCGGGAGCGCCGTGCGCCAGCCCTGGCCGAGCGCATAGGAGATCACCAGCAGGATGGTCGGGCCGGGAATGACGAGCAGGATCGCGGTGGCGGCGGCGAAAGTGGCCCAGGTTTCGAAGGTCATGGTGTCGGCTCCAATGATGGGCGGAGCAATCCCCAGCCGCAAGCGCTTGTAAAGAGCCTGAAGCCGGGTATCAGCGAGCCAGGTATCAGCAAGCTAGGCATAGGCGCCTGGGAGGCAGGCCAAGGAAAGGGCGACCGATGAGCGCAGCGTGGCAAGTCACCTCCTCGCAGACATTGTTGAAGGATCGCTGGATCGACCTGAGGGCCGATCGCTGCGTCACCGCTGCGGGCACGGTCATCGAGCCCTATTACGTGCTGGGCTATCCCGACTGGGTGCATGTCGTGGCGCTCACCGATGCCGATGAGCTCGTCCTCGTCAGGCAGTATCGCCACGGCGCCGGTGCCATGGTGCTGGAGCTGCCGGGAGGCTGCGCCGATGCAGCCGACGCCGATATGGAGGCGGCGGCGCGCCGCGAGCTGCTGGAGGAGACGGGTTTTGGCGCGGCCGAGGTCCGGCACGTCACGACGCTGTTCCCCAACCCCGCGACGCAGTCGAACCGGCTGCACATCATGCTGGCGACCGGGCTGCGGCGCGAGGCAGCGCAATCGCTCGACCCCGGCGAGGATGGGCTGACGATCGAGCTCCTGCCGCTCGCCGAGGTCTTGGCTGGGCTACAGAACGGACTGATCGGCCAGGCCATGCACGTGGCGGGCTTGCTGCTCGGGCTGGCGAAGGCCGGGCGGCTGAAGCTCGGCGTCTAGCGGCGTTGGCCGTTACCTGCGGGCGGCGGCGATGACGCGGCACATGAAGGCGCGGGCGCTGGGTTCGTTGGCGATCTGGCCGGGCTGGACGGTGAAGACCATGTCGACGCGGGTGGCCGGGCCGCTCGTCTTGGCGGTGACCTTCAGGAATTGCGGGCGTCCCGAGCCGGACGTCTCCTGCATGGCGGAGACCGTGGCGCCGGCCTTGTCGACCTCGATGTTGCCGAAGCCGTCAGCCGCAATGGCGCGGGCAAGCGGGCTCAGCACGACCGCCGGCTTGCGATTGGGGATGAGATCCCAGGTGCGGTAGGTGATGGCCGTGACCATCGGGACGCCGGCCGACTTGAAGTTGTCGGCGCAGGATTGCGCCTGGGCGCCGGCAGCGGCGAAAAAGCTTAGTGCGAAGGGGAGGGCGGCAAATGCCGCGGCGCGCTTGGTCATGCGAATGAGCTTTCTGTTCCTGTAGCCTGATCAACCGCTCATAATCTCCAAACTGCCGCGCTGCCATCCTGACCTAGCGTCGTGGAGACGATCTGTACTGTGGATTGCGCTTGTTCGATTGATTGAGCCATCTGGTGTAGCCGTCGCTGCGCTCGCAATGATGGTGAGGCGCTGCGCGGCGATCTTGACTTTCGCCACAATCTGGCGCTTTAACCCGCCCATTCGTTTCGCCGACATCGACGAGACCACATCCGCCGACCGGGCCGCTCGCCTGAGCCAAGAGAGCCCGGAGGTCAACGCCCGACAGCGCGTCTGCGCCCTCGGGCGCGAAACCGTTTGGAGATGGTGTCCGTTCTGTTCGGCGAGTAACTGATCGAAACGGACAAAGCCGCATGTTCGGCACGCTGAGCGACAGACTCTCCGGCATCCTCTCGGGCCTGACCCGCAGGGGTTCGCTGACCGAGGACGACGTCAACGCCGCGCTCCGCGAGGTGCGCAAGGCGCTGCTGGAGGCTGACGTCGCGCTCGAAGTGGTCCGCACCTTCACCGAGAAGGTGCGTGAGCGGGCCGTCGGCGCCGAGGTGCTGAAATCGATCACGCCCGGCCAGCAGGTCATCAAGATCGTCAATGACGTCCTGATCGACACGCTCGGCGGCGAGGGCGAGGGCATCACCTTCGACGCCGTGCCGCCGGTGCCGATCCTGATGGTCGGCCTGCAGGGCTCCGGCAAGACGACCTCGACCGCCAAGATCGCCAAGCGCCTGACCGAGCGCAACAAGAAGCGCGTCCTGATGGCCTCGCTCGACACGCGCCGCCCGGCCGCGATGGAGCAGCTCGCCATTCTCGGCCAGCAGGTCGGCGTCGCTACGCTGCCGATCGTCGCCGGCCAGTCGGCCGTGCAGATCGCGCGTCGTGCCGTCGAGGCGGCCAGGCTCGGCGGCTTCGACGTGGTGATGCTCGACACCGCCGGCCGCGTCACGCTCGACGACACGCTGATGGCCGAGGTCGCCGAGGTCAAGGCGGCGACCAACCCTCACGAGGTGCTGCTCGTCGCCGACGCGCTGACCGGCCAGGACGCGGTCAACACGGCGCGCGCCTTCGATGCCCGCGTCGGGCTGACCGGCATCGTGCTGACCCGCATGGACGGCGATGGCCGCGGCGGCGCCGCGCTCTCGATGCGCGCCGTCACCGGCAAGCCGATCAAGCTCGTCGGCACCGGCGAGAAGACCGATGCGCTCGAGGATTTCCACCCCTCGCGCGTCGCCAACCGCATCCTCGGCATGGGCGACATCGTCTCGCTCGTCGAGAAGGCGGCTGCGACCGTCGATGCCGACCAGGCCCAGGCGCTCGCCCAGCGCCTCGCCAAGGGCAATTTCGACCTTTCCGACATGCGCACGCAACTCCAGCAGATGGAGAAGATGGGCGGTCTCGGCGGTGTCATGGGTATGCTGCCCGGCATGAAGCAGGCGCAAGGCCAGCTCGCCAATGCCGGCATGAACGACGCCGTGATCAAGCGCCAGATCGCGATCATCGGCTCGATGACGCCGGGCGAGCGCAAGAATCCCGACCTGCTCAAGAACAGCCGCAAGAAGCGCATCGCGGCCGGCTCCGGCACGACGCCGGAGGCGATCAACAAGCTGCTCAAGATGCACCGCCAGATGGCGGACATGATGAAGCAGATGGCCCGCCAGAAGGGCGGCATGCTCGGCAAGCTCGGCCAGATGTTCGGGCTTGGGGGCGGCATGCCGGCCGGGATGCCGGACCCCTCGAAGATGGATCCGGCGCAACTCGCCGAGCTCCAGAAGCAGCTCGGCGCTGGCGGTGGCATGCCGTCGCTACCGCCCGGCGGCTTCCCCGGATTGCCCAAGGGCGTCACGCCGCCCGCGGGCATGATGCCGAAGCTGCCCGGACTGGGCGGTGGCGGCGGATTGCCCGGCCTCGGCAACCCGTTCGGCAAGAAGAAATAGGGGCGGAGCGGGAAACACCCTCTTCGTCGCTCGCTATCAGTTCAAGCACTCAACCAAAGGAAGAAGACCAATGTCCCTCAAGATCCGCCTGACCCGCGGCGGCGCCAAGAAGCGCCCCTACTATCGCATCGTCGTTGCCGACGCCCGCTCGCCGCGCGATGGCCGCTTCATCGAGAAGATCGGCTCCTACGATCCGATGAAGGCGAAGGATTCGCCGGAGCGCGTCGTGCTCGACCTCGAGAAGGCCGCGGCCTGGCTCGCCAAGGGCGCCCAGCCGACCGACCGCGTGCTGCGCTTCCTCGATGCCGCCGGCATCGCCAAGCGCCCGGCCCGCAGCAACCCGGAGAAGGCCGTTCCCGGCGACAAGGCCAAGGAGCGCGCCGAGAAGAAGGCCGCGAAGTCCGCCGCCCCGGCTGAAGCCGCTGCTGAGTGAGCTGCTTGCGGTCATGCTCGGGCGAGGCCCGGGCATGACGCGCTTGGCGCGTTCCTGTCCGGATTGACCCCTCATGGCTGACGACCTCGTCCTGCTCGGCATCGTCGGCGCGCCGCATGGCGTGAAGGGCGAGGTCCGGATCAAGACCTTCACCGGCGATCCCCTCGCGATCGGCGAATACGGCCCCCTGTTCGACGATCAGGGCCGCAGTTTCGAGATCGCCGAGCTCCGGCCCGCCAAGGAGGTGGTCGTCGCCCGGCTCAAGGGCGTGAGCAGCCGCGAGGCGGCCGAGGCGCTGAACGGCGTCAAGCTCCATGTCGAGCGCAGCCGCCTGCCGGTTGCCGACGACGAGGACGAGTTCCTCCATGCCGATCTCGTCGGCTGCGCTGTCACCGATTCCGACGGCGCGGTGCTCGGCGAGGTCCGCGCCGTCGCCAATTACGGCGCCGGCGACCTGCTCGACATCGAGCTGCCCGACGGTCGCTCGGTCTTGATGCCCTTCACCAAGGCCTTCGCGCCGCATATCGACATCGCCGCCAGGCGGATCGAGGTCGCGCCTCCGGTCGGGCTGTTCGAGGTCGACGATGACAAGTGAGCCTGCCCGCGCGCTGATCTTCGACATGGACGGCACCATCGTCGACAACATGCGCTTCCATGACGATGCCTGGGAGCGCTGGCACCAGAGCCAGAACCTCGCCTTCGACCGCGCGAGCTTCTTCAGCCGCACCGCCGGCAAGGCCAATACCGAAATCCTCTCCGGCTATTTCCCCGGGGCCAGCCTGGCCGAGCTCGAAGCCTTCGGGCTCGACAAGGAAGAGCTCTACCGCGACACGTACCGGCCGCATGTCGTGGCGCATGCCGGCCTGATCGAGCTGATGGCCAGGGCTGAGGCGGCCAACGTGCCGATGGCGGTGGCCTCAGCCGCGCCGCCGGCCAATATCGACCTCGTGCTCGACACGCTCGGCCTGCGCTCGCGCTTCGCCACCATCGTCTCGCCCTCGCAGGGCTTTCGCGGCAAGCCGCATCCCGACATGTTCCTGGCGGCGGCCGAGCGCATGGGCGTGCAGCCCGAAGCCTGCCTCGTCTTCGAGGATGCGCCGCTCGGCGTCGAGGCCGCCAAGCGCGCCGGCATGAGGTCGGTCGCGATCCTGACCATGCTGGGCGCCGAGGCCTTCGCCCATTTCGACAACGTCATTGCCAGCGCGCCCGATTTCACGGCGCTGGACGGGGTGCCAGCCCTGCGCTTCGTATAGTTTTCCGTGGAAGCACGCCGTCATCCCGGGCAAGCCGCGTTTGCGGCGCAGCTCCGGGATCCATCGTAGGACGCCGGAGCCCACGATGGATCCCGGAGCTCCGCTTCGCTCCGTCCGGGATGACGCCGCATTTGCTTTGTGTCAGCAGAGTCGAACCATGCCCTTCCGCGCCGACATCCTGACGCTCTATCCGGAGATGTTTCCCGGCCCGCTCGGCATCTCGCTGGCGGGCGAGGCTCTGCGCACCGGCCTGTGGTCGCTTCAGGCGCATCAGATCCGAGAGCACGGCATCGGCCGGCACCGCACGGTCGATGACAGCCCGGCCGGCGGCGGGGCTGGCATGGTGCTGCGCTGCGACGTTCTGGCGGCGGCGATCGATGCGGCGGTGCCGGCCGAGGATACCAGACCGCGCCTGCTGATGTCGCCGCGCGGGCGCCGGCTCGACCAGGCCTATGTCCGCGAGCTGGTGGCGGGGGAGGGCGTCGTCATCGTCTGCGGGCGCTTCGAGGGCGTCGACGAGCGCGTGATCGAGGGACGTGGCCTCACCGAGGTCTCGGTCGGCGACTACGTGCTCTCCGGCGGCGAGATGGCGGCGCTCGTGCTGCTCGACGCCTGCGTGCGGCTCATCCCCGGCGTGATGGGCAAGGAAGCCTCCGGCACCGACGAGAGCTTTGAGAACGGGCTGCTGGAGTATCCGCAATACACCCGCCCGCGCGAATGGGAGGGCAGGGGCCTGCCCGAGGCGCTGCTCTCCGGGGATCACGCCCGCATCGCGAGGTGGCGGCGTGAGCAGGCGGAGCTGATTACAAGAGAGCGGAGGCCGGATTTGCTCTCTCCTTCTCCCCTCGGGGGAGAAGGTGGCCCGGCGAAGCCGGGTCGGATGAGGGAAGGACGGTAGGGGAGTTCGCCATCCTTCCCTCATCCGTCAGCGCTGCGCGCTGCCACCTTCTCCCCCGAGGGGAGAAGGGTTTACGGCGCTTCGACCGGCAGCCTTTCGGCCAGCCAGCCGCCGTTGCCCAGCATCCCCGCCCTTACGATGGCGAGATCGCGCCAGCCGCGGCCCGCGAGTTTCTGCTGGACAGAGCTGGCCTGGCCGCCGCTGCGGTCGATCAGGATGATGCGCTTGTTGGGGTAGTCGACGCGCAAGCCGGCGAGCCTGACTTCGAAACCGGATGCCTCGGCATCGAACCTGAGCGCACCTTTCGGCACGCCGGTATCGGTCCATTCCTCCGGCGTGCGGATGTCGACGAGGATGAGCTTGCGGGCGCGGACGCCGTCATAGGCCTCGCGGGCCGAGAGCGCGGGCACAGACGATTGTGCGCCGGCCTGGGTGGCCGGCGCACATAATGCGATCGCAAGGAGGAAGACGCGACGGTTCACGCCAGAAGCGCCAGCCAAGGCCAGCCCTCCCGGCGCTTTGCCGCCAAGCCTCAGCGCAGCTCGGCGCAGAAGCGCTGGATGCGGCGGCAGGCCTCTTCCAGCTTCTCGTCCGCGGTGGCGTAGGAGATGCGGAAGTTCGGGCCCAGGCCGAAGGCCGAGCCCTGCACGGCGGCAACGGATTCGTGCTCGAGCAGGCCGATGACGAGGTCCTCGTCGGTCTCGATCACCTTGCCGTCCGGCAGCTTCTTGCCGATCAGCCCGGAGCAGTCCGGGTAGACGTAGAAGGCGCCTTCCGGGGTCGGGCACTTCAGGCCGCGCGTCTGGTTCAGCATGGAGACGACGAGGTCGCGCCGGCGCTCGAAGGCCTTCTTGAACACCGGCAGGTGGTCCTGCGTGCCGTCGAGCGCCTCGACCGCGGCCCATTGCGAGATCGCCGAGGTGCCCGAGGTCTGCTGGCCCTGGACCATGTCCATGGCGTTGATCAGGTGCACGGGGCCGGCGGCGTAGCCGATGCGCCAGCCGGTCATGGCATAGGACTTCGAGACGCCGTTCATGGTCAGCGTGCGCTCGTAGAGGCCGGGCTCGACCTGCGCCGGCGTGACGAACTTGAAGTCGCCGTAGACGAGGTGCTCGTACATGTCGTCGGTCAGGATCCAGACATGCGGGTGGCGCATCAGGACCTCGGTCAGCGCCTTCATCTCGGCATGGGTATAGGCCGCACCGGACGGGTTCGAGGGCGAGTTCAGGATCAGCCACTTGGTCTTGGGCGTGATCGCGGCCTCGAGATCGGCCGGCTGGAGCTTGAAGTTGTTCTCCAGCCGCGCCTCGCAGAAGGTCGCGGTGCCGCCGCAGAGTGCGACGATCTCGGGATAGCTGACCCAGTAGGGCGCGACGCAGATCACTTCGTCGCCCGGGTTCAGCGTGGCGAGCATGGCGTTGTAGATGACGTGCTTGCCGCCGGTGCCGACGATGGTCTGGTTCGGCTTGTAGTCGAGCCCATTCTCGCGCTTGAGCTTGCGGGTGATCGCCTCGCGCAGCTGCGGGATGCCGGCAACCGGCGTGTACTTGGTCTCGCCGCGGCGGATCGCGGCGATCGCCGCCTCCTTGATATTGTCCGGCGTGTCGAAATCGGGCTCGCCGACTGAGAGCGAGATCACGTCCTTGCCCTGCGCTTTCAGGTCGCGCGCCTTCTGCGTGATGGTGATGGTCGCAGACGGCTTCACGCGCTTCAGGGCGTCGGCAAGAAAGGCCATGGAACTGATCTCCGGGGAGCGGACAGGGCTGCGCTCAAGGCTAAGCGCGCGCGTGGTTTAGGACTCATGCGCCGGCATCGCAAGCAAGAGTGCTTGATCATTCGCAGAAGCGAAGCGAATTTGAGCAGCTGTCTGGCGGTTTTTTGGCGCGGGAGGCCCGGTTCGTGGCGGAGGAAAGCTGGTTCTGGAAGCATCGCTGGAGCCTGATTCCCGCCGGCTTCGTCGCGGCCTGCTTCGCCTATGGCGTCGGCGGCGCACTCTGGTACCGCTTCGTCACCTCCGGCAGCAACCGGCCCGAGCAGGTCGAGACCTGCGCGCTCGGCTCGTATGACGTCGCGGCCTTTCGCGCGCTGATTGCCCGGGTCCGGCAGGATGGCGGTGCGGGCGGTGGCGGTTGCGGCAAGGCGGACGACCCCGGCGCCTGCCTTGGGCGGGTGCTGAAGGAGCGGGTCGACTCCGTCCAGCGCGTCGCGGGGCCGGACATGATCGGACGGATCATGGCGATGCATGCCGTCATGCGCGCCAACAAGGCCGTCCTGCTGTCGCAGAAGACGGAGCCGCCGGACCAGCCGACCCGCTTCGAGCCGACGCCGGCCGGGTTGCGCCTGGTGCCGTTCGGCCCATCGACGGTGGTCCGGGCCGAGCGCTTCGTCTACGCGCTGGACCAGCGCGAGGTCGGCTTCGACGGGCCGGCCCTGCTCGGCAGCGCGCGGCGGCAGTTCACCTGGGACAGCAGCAGAACCAATGCGCCGAGCGGTCTCTATGCCATCGCCGAAGTGACGATCCTGCTGTCGGACCCGGCGCTGAAATATCCCGACGACCTGACCACCGGCGCAGTCCGCGAGACGATCGATTATGTCGATGCGGCCTGGAGCCATCGCAGCTCCGATTCGGAATGGGCGCGGCGACAGGCGCTCCCCGCGGAATCCGTGCATGAGATGACGTCGCTGTGCCCGCGCCGGCCGGGCTGGCTCGACCAGCCGGCGGTCAAGGCGGCGAGGCCGACGAAGCCGTTTTCGTTCAACAACCTCATGCAGGAGATGAACGAGGCCATGGGACGCTCGGGCGCGAAGCCATGAGCTGCGCAAGCTTGGCCGGAAACGTGCATAGTGCCGGCATTGGCTGAGGGGCCACCAATGACCAGCGCGCCGCGACGCGCAGAAGGCATCCCGTGAAACTCAGGATCGGCTACGAGCTCACCTACGATTTTCCGCAGCCGACCCCGATCATCCTGATGCTGAACGTGCATTTCAGCCGGGTCTCCGACCTGGCCGGGCCGGACCAGATGCGGATCAGCCCGCCGGTTCGCGTCAGCGCCTATCGCGACGGCTTCGGCAACTGGTGCAGCCGGCTGCTGGCGCCGCAGGGCCGCATGCTGATCTCGGCCGACGCCGTGATCAGCGACACTGGTTTGCCGGAGGAGATCCGGTACGATGCCGGGCAGGTCCCGGTCGAGCAATTGCCGGAGGAGTGCATCGTCTTCCTGCTCGCCAGCCGCTTCTGCGACAGCGACCGCCTGCTCGACCTCGCCTGGCAGCTCTTCGGCCATACCCAGCCCGGCGCGCCGCGCGTGCAGGCGATCTGCGACTTCGTGCACCAGCGCATCGCCTTCGACTACAACGACGCCAGCGTGACGCGGACGGCGTCCGACGCCTATCGCGAGGGCCGCGGCGTCTGCCGCGACTATGCCCATCTCGCGATCGCCTTCTGCCGGGCGATGAACATCCCGGCGCGCTATTGCACCTGCTATCTCGGCGATGTCGGCACGCCGCCGCCCTATCCGCCGGGCGATTTCGCGGCGTCCTTCGAGGCCTATCTCAGCGCTGGCTGGCAGATGTTCGACCCGCGCAACAACGTGCCGCGGATCGGCCGCGTGCTGATCGCGCGCGGGCGCGACGCGGCCGATGTCGCCATCGCCACCACGTTCGGGCCGAATACGCTTACGGGCTTCAAGGTCTGGACCGACGAGGTCGTCGAGGCCTGAGGCGCAGCCGCCAGGCCAGATCGCCGTGCGTCCTCTCGGACGCACAGTGGCGATCCAGGCTTTTGTCATTGCATCGGATTTTCCCGAAAGTGGATTCCACTTTTCGGTCCGATGCTCTAGCCGGCGGCTTCGCTATCCGCCGCAGGAGCCTTCTCGTCGAAGAGCGGAGCGACGTCCGGCTTCCTCGCGCGCAGCGGGGTCTTGCGGGTGAGGCCCTTGGATTTCACGGCGGGCTCGTCGGCCTCCGCAGGCCGCGGCTCGAATTGCGCCGGAGCCGGCCGTGGGGCCTCAGCGGGCTGAGTGGTCTTCGCAGCCGTCTCCGGCTCGATCGTCTTGAAGCGGATCATCGTGGTCCTGTCGGTTGGCTTGAGCCGTGGCTGACATGCCCCCGACGGGCTGGATATCGCTGCTCGGGGGCCGTGTTCACTTCTTCTTCGGCGTGGCGGCCTTTGCGACCACTGCGGCGAAGGTCGAGGGCGCGGCGGCTGCGACCTTCGGCTTGTCCTTCTTCGGCTTCTTGGCTTCGCGGTTGCCGCGTTGTTCGCCTTTTGCCATGGGATCGGCTCCTTGTTTCGAGGCCGCGGGCTGCGGCCTTGCAGGGTCAGGCCAGCCGGAGCTGCGTATCGATCGCCACGATCGGAAACGCACGCGGGGCCGCATTCGCTGCGGGCGCGGCGTGCTGCTTTTCGGGATCGATGGTGCTTTCGGTCATTGCGGCCGGCTTTCGGCTGCCGCGGCTGTCCCGGACAGAGGCCGGGCGCACATGTCGAAGCAGAATCGGAGTCTAGGGCAGAGCCTGCGCGGGTGCACGCGGTTTCTTGCGCAACACGCGAGGAGGGGTTGCTTCAGGCGCGCGCGTCCAGCCAGGCCTTGCGCCGCAGCACCATGCTCACAGCGCCGGCGCTCCAGCGCGGCCGGCCCCAGCAGGGAAAGCCGCGGCGGTTCAAGCGGCGGGCGATGTCGGCTGGGTCGTCTATGCCGGCCGCGACGAGCTGGCCGATCAGCGCGCCGGCCGCCTCGACGAAGATCGCGAACAGCGCCCGCTCGAGCCGGCGCTCCCTGCCATCACGCAATCGGCCGGGCTTTCGCCCGGCCGAATCCGCCTGGATATGGTCAATTCTTGCGAGAATTCAGCGTACTCCCAGGCCGAAGCTGGGCTCGACCGCGTTGGGCGAGAGCATCACCGCGTTGGGATGGCCGCCCTCGAACAAGGCGAAGCGGACAGCGTCCTTCTTGTCGCGGAAGATGCCCTCGGACTTGCCTTCGAGATCGCGGGCGACCCAGAAGCCGGCCTTGGACTGGCCGACCAGGAAGAGATGGCTCGTGGCATCGAGCGGTTGGATAGGCGTGGATTGGCCCATGTCTTTCGTACTTAGCCTCTTTCGTGCTCAGCGCTCAGTTCGGCATCATCAGCCAGGTGCGCAGGGCGACCAGGCCGGCCGCGACCAGCATCATCACGGCGAGAACGGCGAGCTCCGCCGCCAGGATTCCGACCTGCGGCCGCTTGGTCGCAATGCTGCGATAGACGGCGCGGGCGCGGCGCTGGTGAGGGGTGTAGGCGTTGGTGACATCAATCGTCATATCGACCTCCATCGATGACGGAGATGTAGGTCCGGCCCCGGTAAGCTCGCCATGCGGAAGATGCTGCAGCGCATAAGGCCGGCATAAAGGCCGCTTGCCTGCGCCGATTTTCCCTGCGATGGGCCGGGAATGAGCGAAGCGCCAAACCCGATCGCGATCTATGTCGATGCCGATGCCTGCCCGGTGAAGCCCGAGATCTACCGGGTGGCCGAGCGGCACCGGCTGAAAGTCTTCGTCGTCGCCAACTCGTTCATGGCGGTGCCGCGCGAGAGCTGGATCGAGCGCGTCATCGTCTCCGACGGGTTCGATGCGGCCGATAACTGGATCGCGGAGCGGGTCGGGCGTGGCTCGATCGTTGTCACCTCCGACATCCCGCTGGCCGACCGCTGCATCAAGGCCGGCGCCGACGTCATCGGTCCGACCGGAAAACCCTTCACCGAGGCCTCGATCGGCATGGCGCTGGCGACGCGCGACATGATGGAGGACCTGCGCGCGGCCGGCACCGTGACCGGCGGGCCGAAGCCGTTCTCGGCGCGGGATCGCTCGGCCTTCCTGCAGGCGCTGGACGTCGCGATCCAGCGGCTGAAGCGGGCGGGATTTACCGGGTAAAAAGAGAAGCGCGAGGAACCCTCCCCCGTGTGGGAGAGGGCAGGGTGGGAGCCTGCGGTTAGACGCTGCTGCTGTGAGCTATCCGCGGCTCTGTTTCCGCTTCGCTGGTTTTCTGTCCGGCCCTCACCCGCCCCTGCCGGGGCACCTTCTCCCACACGGGAGAAGGGAAGAGGGCGTCGTGCTCGGCGTAGTCGGCGAGCCCGCTCGTGAAACGGCGTTAGCCGACGCTGGACGCATGGCGCCTTTGCCCGTAAATCCTCGGCGAAAGCCCGTTTCCCAATCGGGCTTCTGGGAGGAATTTCATGTCGATCACCCGCCGTTCCGCGCTCGGCCTCGTTGCCGGCGCCGTCTTCGCTCCGGCCGTCGTCCGGGCCCAGGCCTTCCCGTCGAAGCCGATCAGCCTGGTCGTGCCCTATCCGGCCGGCGGCCCGACCGACGCGATCGCCCGCTTCGTGGCGCAGGACCTCTCGACTTCGATCGGCCAGAACGTGCTGGTCGACAACCGCGCCGGCGCGTCCGGCGCCGTCGGCACCCGCGCCGTCGCCCATGGCGCGGCCGATGGCTACACGATCGTGTTCGGCAACAACCAGACGCATGGCAACAACATGTTCCTGCTGAAGGATCCGGGCTACGACGCGGTCAAGGATTTCGCGCCGCTCGCCGGCGTCGGCGCCTTCGAGCATGCCTTCGTGGTGCGCAACGACCTGCCGGCCAAGACCATCCCCGAGCTGATCGCGCTGGCCAAGGCCGATCCCGAGAAGCTCAACTACGGCTCGACCGGCGTCGGCTCCGGCTCGCATCTCGCCATGGAACTGTTCATGCAGCGCACCGGTATCAAGATGACGCATGTGCCGTTCCGCGGCGCCGCGCCGCTGGTGCAGGAGATCATCGGCGGCCGCATCGACATCGCCAACTCGACGCTGCCGAGCGTGCTGGAGCAGATCAACGCCGGCACGCTGCGGGCGCTCGCCATCGCGAGCCCGGAGCGCAACCCCTACGCCAAGCAGATCCCGACGCTGCGCGAGCAGGGCGTGAACAATGCCGACGCCGATTCCTGGGCCGCCTTCTTCGCGCCGGCGGCGACGCCGCAGCCGATCTTGGACCAGCTCTCGAAGGCGATCATCGCTTCGCTCGCCAAGCCGGAGACCAGCAAGGCGATCCTGAACCTCGGCTTCACGCTGAAGGTGCGCGATCCAGCCGCGTTCAAGCCCTACCACATCCAGGAGATCGCGACCTGGAAGCAGATCATCACTGACGCCGGCGTGAAGCCGGAGTAGGCGGCGCGGCTTGCTGCGCTTCGCCGGCCCGGGCGACGCCTCTCCCGTCATGGTCGGGCTTGTCCCGACCATCCACGTCTTCGCTCATCCTGGGTGGCGTTCAAGACGTGGATGCTCGGGACAAGCCCGAGCATGACGGTGAGGGCAAACCTTACGACGGGGCCGACCGTTTCACTTCGGCGTGAGCCGGTGGCAACGGAGTGGTGAAGCATCGCGTTATGCTCCACTGCCGTTCGCAGGAACGACAGGGAGAACTCGATGCGCCCCACCGCCCTTGCCCTCTGCCTCAGCGCCGTGCTTTCAGCCTTCGCCAGCACGCTTCCGGCCGGCGCCCAGCAGCGCTTTCCGTCGAGTGCTGGCGAACTCGTGGTCGAGACGGTCGCGGGCGGGCTCGAAAATCCCTGGGGCCTCGCCTTCCTGCCGGATGGGCGCATGCTGGTGACGGAGCGGCCGGGCCGGCTGCGGCTGGTCTCGGCCTCCGGCGAGCTGTCGCGGCCGATCACCGGCGTGCCCAGCGTGATGGCGCGGGGGCAGGGCGGGCTGCTCGATGTCGCGCTCGATCCGAACTTCGCGCAGAACCGGCAGATCTACCTGTCCTTCGCCGAGCCGCGCGCCGGCGGCAACGGCACCAGCGTCGCCAAGGCGCGGCTCAGCGCCAACGGCACGGCGCTGGAAGGCCTGAGCGTGATCTTCCGGCAGATGCCGACGATCAACAGCAACATGCATTTCGGCTCGCGGCTGGTCTTCGACCGCACGGGCGCGCTCTTCGTCACGGTCGGCGACCGCTACAGCCAGCGCGACCAGGCGCAGAACCCGGCCAACCATCTCGGCAAGGTGCTGCGCATCAGCACCGATGGCGGCGCCGCCCCGGGCAATCCGAAGAAGGAGGGCTGGGCGCCGGAGATCTGGTCGATCGGCCATCGCAACGTCCAGGGCGCGGCGCTGCATCCGGAGAGCGGCCAGCTCTGGACCGCCGAACATGGCGCGCGCGGCGGCGACGAGGTCAACGCCCCCAAGGCCGGGCTGAACTATGGCTGGCCGGTCATCACCTACGGCATCGACTATTCCGGCGTGAAGATCGGCGAGGGCACGTCGAAACCGGGCATGGAGCAGCCGCTGTTCTATTGGGACCCGTCGATTGCGCCTTCGGGCGCCGCCTTCTATACCGGCGCGGTCTGGCCGGCCTGGAAGAACTCGCTCTTCGTCGGCGCGCTCGCCGGCCAGATGCTGGTCCGGCTGTCGACGAGCGGCGAGGCCGTGACCGGCGAGGAGCGCCTGCTCACCACCATCAGCGAGCGCATCCGCGATGTCCGGCAGGGGCCGGACGGGTTTCTCTACCTGTTGAGCGATGATGCCGGCGGGAAGATCTTGCGGGTGCGGCCGGCCCGGTAAGGCATTCTCCACCCGTCATTGCGAGGAGGCGCAGCCGACGAAGCAATCCAGGGGCCTCACGCACTTCCTCTGGATTGCTTCGCTGCGCTCGCAATGACGGGGCGGCCTCAGGGCCCGCAATCCCACTCGTTCTCGATGGCGAAGACGTTGCGCTTGGCGAGTTCGCCGGTCGGGGAATAGAGGTCGCCGATATAGTACGCAGTGCCGGAGGCATCATGCGTGCTGCGCTCGACCTGCAGCGACCAGCCCAGGCCGACATGGTTGGCGCCGCGATAGTCGCGGTGGAGGTTGCTCGGCGAGGCGGAGGCGAGGATGCGCGCGCTGTCGTCGCTCGGGCTGCAGGTCGGGCCGGCGAGGACCGGGCTCGCGGCGGCCAGAAGGCAGCCGGCGATCAATGCCGTTCTAATCAAGACGTGTCTCCTAAGGCTTAGGCTGGGAAGCGAGGGCAGTCAGGTGATGGCCGCCAGCCGCGTGTCGAGCGCCAGCACCATGCACCAGTGCGGCTCGAAATCGGCGCCGAGCGGCCAGAGTTGCTCCTTGAAGATCTCGAGCATCCGGGTCTGGTAGCGCTCGAACCAGGACCGCTGGCAAAGCACGAACTTGGTCGCGGCGACAATCGTCTCGCGGTCGATGATGCAGAGCGGCACAATCTCAGGATGCGCTTCGAGATAGTTCTGCACAGTTACCATCAGCGTCGGGTAGCCAGGGTGGAGCATGTCGTCGAGGACGAGCAAGCCGCCATCGGCGAGGCAGGCGGTGGCGAGGGCGAGGTCCTTGGTCAGCGCCGCACGCGAGTGCTCGCCGTCGATATGGATCAAGCGCAGCGTCTTGCCGCCCGCGTGCTTAAGCAGGTCGGCCGGGGCCATCGCGCCGGCATCGGCCTTGATGGTAACGCGGCGCTCGGGCGCGATGCCGTGCTTCAGGCAATTGGCCTCGAAGCGATCCTTCACCCCGGCATCCGGCCATTCGAAGATGTCGATGCCGAGCGCGACCTCGCCGGGGTCGAGCGCATGCGCCAGCGCGATGAAGAAGCGGCCCTCGAAGGCGCCGATCTCGGCGATCGGCCCGCTCACGCCCTCCTCGGTCTGGAGGCGTAGCAATCGCGCGCAGATCGACGCAGCGAAGCGCGAGGACATGCCGACGACGCTGTCATAGCCCTCGGTGAGATAGGCTTCGACGGCAGGATGTCCGGGCGAGGGAAAGGGCATGTGGTTTAAGCCTTGGCCTGGAAGATGAAGAAGGCGCCGGCCGCGATCAGCGCGAAGCCGATGGCGTGGTTCCAGGTCAGCGGCTCCTTCAGCCAGAACACCGAGAAGCCGGCGAAGACGGTCAAGGTGATGACCTCCTGCATCGTCTTGAGCTCGGCGGCGGAATAGACCGCCGAGCCGATGCGGTTGGCGGGCACGGCCAGCATGTATTCCGGCAGCGCGATCATCCAGCTCACGAAGATCGCGAGCGCGATCGCGCTGCTCTTGTAGCTGAGATGGCCATACCAGGCGAAGGTCATGAAGATGTTCGAGCCGAGCAGCATCAGGATCGGCAGGAGATGGGCTGAGGTGATCGCGGGCATCGGGACAGCCGTTGGGTAAGGGACGCCAAGCCTAGCGGGCCGGCCGACAACCCGAAAGGGCGGCTCAGCCGTAGCGCAGCTTCATCGACAGGATGGTGAGGACGAGGAGCAGCGTCACCGCATTGGCGCCGATCAGCGGCCAGGACATCAGCAGCACGCCATAGGCCAGCCAGAGCACGATGCCGAGCGCGAAGAAGACCTGCGTCCAGAGCGAGATCGCCCTGGTGTCGCGCGTGCGGATCGTGTGCCAGGCCTGCGGCACCCAGCACAGGGTCGTCAGCGCGGCTGCGGCGAAGCCGAGCATTTCGGTCGTTGCGGTTGGCATGGTCCGGGGCATCTCGAATCGATTGGTCCGCTGCTTAGCTGCTTTTCGCAGCGTCCGCGCCCTGAAAACCGGCATGGTTAACCTCTCTTAACCCCCGCCGCCCTAGATTCGCGCCATTGCTGAGATTCGGTGGGTTCATGCGCGCTCTCAAACTGGCTCTTCCGCTCCTCCTCGCAGCCTCGGCCGCTCAGGCGGATTTCGACTCCTGCGTCGCAGGCCTGCGTTCGGCCGCGGCGGCCCAGGGCGTCTCGGGCGCGACCTTCGACCGGGCCATGGCGGGCGTCACGCCCGACATGAAGGTGATCGAGGCGATGAACAACCAGCCGGAGTTCAAGACTCCGATCTGGGACTATCTCGGCACGCTCGTCGATGACGAGAAGGTCGCGGAGGGGCGCAACATGCTGCGCCAATACGCGTCCGTGCTGGCGTCGGCGGAGCAGCGCTTCGGCGTCGACCGCCACACCATCGTCGCCGTCTGGGGCGTCGAGAGCGATTTCGGTAAGGCGCGTGGCAAGATGCCGCTGGTGCAGGCGCTCTCGACCGGGGCCTGCCTGGCGCCGCGCCGCAACGCCTTCTTCAAAGGCGAGCTGATCGCGACCCTGCAGATCATCCAGCGCGGCGATCTCAGGCCGGAGCGGCTGATGGGCTCCTGGGCCGGCGCCTTCGGCCATACCCAGTTCATCCCCTCGACCTATATGCGCCTCGCCGTCGACGGCGATGGCGACGGCAGGCGCGACCTGGTCGATTCCGTCGCCGACGCGCTGCATTCGACCGCGAACTTCATGGCCAAGGCCGGCTGGCAGACCGGCGCGACCTGGGGCTACGAGGTGCGCGTGCCGGACGGCTATTCCGGCCCGACCGGACGCAACCCGAAGCAGCCGGTCTCGAGCTGGGCGGCGCGCGGCGTCGTCAAATACGATGGCTCGTCGCTCTCTGGTTCTGGCAATGCCGGGCTGCTGATGCCGGCGGGGCGCAACGGCCCGGCCTTCCTCGTCTTCAAGAACTACGACGCGGCCTACAGCTATAACGGCGCCGATTCCTATGCGCTGGCGATCTCGCTGCTCTCCGACCGCATCCGCGGCCGGCCCGGCATCCAGGCTGCGTGGCCGACCGACGACCCGCCGCTCTCGCGCGAGGAGCGCCGCGAGCTGCAGCGCCTGCTGATCGCGCGCGGCTTCGATGTCGGCGAGCCGGACGGTGCCGTCGGCGCGTTGACGCGGGCGGCAATCAAGCAGGTCGAGGCGCAGATCGGCATGGCCCAGACCGGGCGGCCGGGCGGGAAGGTGCTGAGGTCACTCCGCGGGCGCTGAGACCATTCGATACTTCTACTGGCGCGGCCGTCTGACGCGGCTGTCTGCGCTTCCGGTGCTCACGTACAAACGTACGCTCCGCTCCGGTTCTCGACAGCCACGCCAGCCAGCTCACGCCAGCGAAGTCTCGAACGGCCTCAGGCCTGAGGGAATGCACTTCCCAGAAAACGGGTGGCGTAGCGGCATCGTCGCGGCAGGATCGCGGCGGACGTCCTTCTGGAGCTCAACGACATGACACGCCGCCTGATTTCGACCGGATCACCCTTCGAGACCGCCTTCGGCTATTCGCGCGCCGTGGTCGACGGCGATCTCGTCTTCGTCTCCGGCACGACCGGCTACGACTACGCCACCATGATCCTGCCGGAGGACCCGGCCGAGCAGGCCCGCAACATCTTCCGCACGATCGAGGCGGTGCTGACCGAGGCCGGCTCGTCGCTGGCCCAAGTGGTGCGGGCGCAGTACTTCGTCACCGACCGCGCCTATTGCGAGCCGGTGCTGCAGGTCTGCGGTGAGGTCTTCGGCCAGATCAGGCCGGCTGCTGCGATCTATGTCGTTGCCGGCCTGCTCAAGCCGGAGATGAAGCTGGAGATCGAGGTCACCGCGCGGATCGTGGCGAAGTCGCAGACCTGACGGCCTTCCCTCGCGACATATGCCCTGCGAGCAAGGTCCTTCTTCGCCAGGCGAAGCCGGCTTTGCTTGCGCTCGGCCCGATCCCCTCGTAATCAGCCCGGCAAGGCTTTCCCGGCCTGCCCACAACCAGAAAACGCGTGCGAGGCGACCCCATGGCGACCCACAAGCTCCTGCTCCTGCCCGGCGACGGCATCGGTCCCGAAGTCACTGGCCAGGTCGAGAAGATCGTGAGCTGGTTCGAGAAGCAGGGCCTCGCCTCCTTCGCGCTGGAGCGCGGCCTCGTCGGCGGCGCCGCCTATGACGCCCACAAGCAGGCGATCTCGGAAGGCGACATGAAGCTCGCCCAGGATGCCGACGCCGTGCTGTTCGGCGCGGTCGGCGGCCCGAAATGGGCTGATGTGCCCTATCAGCACCGGCCCGAGGCCGGCCTGCTGCGGCTGCGCAAGGACCTTGGCCTGTTCGCCAACCTGCGTCCGGCGATCTGTTATCCGGCGTTGGCCTCGGCCTCGTCGCTGAAGCCGGAGGTGGTCGAGGGGCTCGACATCCTGATCGTGCGCGAGCTCACCGGCGGCGTCTATTTCGGCGAGCCGAAGGAGGTCGTGACGCTGGAGGACGGCTCGAAGCGCGGCGTCGACACGCAGGTCTACACGACCGGCGAGATCGAGCGCATCGCCCGCGTCGCCTTCGAGCTGGCGCGCACGCGCAGCAACAAGGTCTCCTCGGCCGAGAAGCACAACGTGATGAAGACCGGCGTGCTCTGGAAGCAGACGGTGACCGCGCTGCACGCCAAGGACTATGGCGATGTCGAGCTCGAGCACGTGCTCGCCGATAACTGCGCGATGCAGCTGGTGCGGTGGCCGAAGCAGTACGACGTCATCGTCACCGACAACCTGTTCGGCGACATCCTCTCCGACGTCGCGGCGATGCTGACCGGCTCGCTCGGCATGCTGCCCTCGGCCTCGCTCGGCGCGGAAGACCCCGCCACCGGCAAGCGCAAGGCGCTCTACGAGCCGGTCCACGGCTCGGCCCCCGACATCGCCGGCAAGGGCCTGGCGAACCCGATCGCGATGATCGGCTCCTTCGCCATGGCGCTGCGCTATTCCTTCGGCGCCGGCGAGGCCGCCGACAGGCTCGAGGGCGCCATCGCCGACGTGCTCGGCTCCGGCACCCGCACCAAGGACATCGCGGCGCCCGGCGCCAACGCCGTCTCGACCACCGAGATGGGCGACGCGATCGTCAAGGCGCTGGAAGCGCGCGGGTGAATTCCTGCCTTCTCCCCTTGCGGGAGAAGGTGCCCCGAAGGGGCGGATGAGGGTCGCGCTGTCCTCTGTCACTGAGTTGGGTGAGGTGTCGCATCGCTACCGTTGCGCGACCCCTCATCCGTCTCGGCTTCGCCGAGCCACCTTCTCCCGCAAGGGGAGAAGGAAAGGCGTTGCGCCTCTGCCTCTCCCCCTCGTGAATTGGCGGATGCCCCCGCGTGCACTAAGCTCCGCGCACCGAAACGGAGTATGTCCGTCTATGCTGATCAAACGCCGCCTGGGCTGGGAATTGCCCGAGAGCCAGGCCACGCCTGAATCCGTCTTCTTCAACCGGCGGGCCTTTCTCGGCGCAGGTGCCGGCCTGATCGCGGGGGCGGCGCTGCCGCAGATCGCCGCGGCGCAGGGCACTGACCCGACGCTCGACCTCTACCCGGCCAAGCAGAACCCGGCCTACACGCTCGACCGGCCGGTGACCGAGGCGGATTTGGCGGCGAACTACAATAATTTCTACGAGTTCGGCACGTCGAAGGACGTGGTCGGCGCGGCCAAGCGGCTGCAGCCGCGGCCCTGGACCATCGCGATCGACGGCATGGTCGAGAAGCCCTTCGAGATCGGCTTCGACGACCTGATCCGCAAGATCCCGCTGGAGGAGCGGCTCTACCGCTTCCGCTGCGTCGAGGCCTGGTCGATGGCGGTGCCCTGGACCGGCTTCCCGCTGAAGGCGCTGGTCGAACTCGCCAAGCCGCAAAGCGGCGCGAAATATGTCAGATTCGAGACCTTCATGAACCCGCGCATCGCGCCGGGGCAGTCGCAGCGCTGGTATCCCTGGCCCTATACCGAGGGCCTGACCATGGCGGAGGCGACCAACGAACTCGCGCTGATGGTGACGGGCATCTACGGCAAGCCGGTCCCGAACCAGCACGGCGCGCCTCTCAGGCTGATCACGCCGTGGAAATACGGCTTCAAGTCGGTGAAGTCGATCAACAAGATCAGCTTCGTCGCCGAGCGGCCCAAGACCTTCTGGGAGGGGTTGCAGGCCTCCGAATACGGCTTCTGGGCCAATGTGAACCCTGAGGTGCCGCATCCGCGCTGGAGCCAGGCCAGCGAGCAGCTGCTGGGCTCGCGCGACCGCCGGCCGACCCTGCTGTTCAACGGCTATGCCGAGCAGGTCGCGGGGCTGTATAAGGGGCTCGAAGGCGAGAACCTCTATATGTGAGAGACCATTTGAGAATTCTACTGGGGCGGTCGCCTGACGCGGCTGTCTGCGCTTCCGGTGCTCACGGACCAAATGTCCGCTGCGCTCCGGTTCTAGACAACCACGCCAGTCGACTCACCCCAGCGAATTCGCAAACGGCCTCCAGCGTCGCCGGATGTGAGGAGGCGCAATGAGCCAGGGTTTCTGCTTGTTCGACACCGCGATCGGCGAGTGCGCGCTCGTCTGGGACGGCGAGCGTATCATCGGCGCGCAATTGCCGGAGCAGGACGAGGCGAGGGCACGCAAGCGCCTTGAGCAGCGCTGTGCCGATGCGGTCGAAGCGCTGCCGCCGCCCTTTGTCGAGCAGGCGATCGCCGCGATCAGGGCGCTGCTCTCCGGCGAGCAGCGCGACCTCTCCACGCTGCCGATCGATCTCGCGGGTGCGCCCGAATTCAACCGCAAGGTCTATGACGTCGCGCTCGCGATCCCGCATGGCGAGACGCTAACCTATGGCGAGGTCGCGGCGCGGATCGGCGAGCCCGGTGCGGCACGCGCAGTCGGGGTGGCGCTCGGCCAGAACCCGATTCCGATCATCGTGCCCTGCCATCGCGTGCTGGCGGCCAATGGCAAGACCGGCGGCTTCTCGGGCGGTGCCGGTGTCGAGACCAAGCTGCGCATGCTGACGATCGAGAAGGCGCGCACGAGTCACGCGCCGAGCCTGTTCGACGCGCTGCCGCTGGCGGCAAGGCCGCGCTGAGGGGCGCTGTCCCGCCAAACACTCTCCACGTCATGCTCGGCCTTGTGCCGAGCATCCACGCCTTGCGCGATCGAAGACGAGTGGCAGGTCAAACACGTGGGTGGCCGGGACAAGCCCGACCATGACGGCGGAGGTTTCCCAGCCAACATGGGCAGCCGGTTCCAGCCGCGCGGCAATGCCCAAATTCTAGGCAAGAAAAAAGGCCGGCATCCCGAAGGAGCCGGCCTTGAAGTTTGAAACATCCGGCGCAAGCGCCAAACATCTCAGAGGGGAACGGCTGGAACGAACTCAACGCCGGGAGGAGATTGCGGAGCCCGTTCCGAACAACCGTGATTGCTATATCGGGCAGCAGCTGCCTTTTTGCAATGCAGCATAGCTTGGGTCCGTCATGCGCTGTCTGCATGACCTTTCGGCAACCGTATCAAATTTTAGCCTAAATGACGGAGAAGCATGCGTTTGCTGCGGTGTTGGTCGCTTTTTCGTTACCGCCAATAGTCCCTGCCGGAAACGAGAAAGCCGGCTTCGCAGGTGAAGCCGGCTCAATCGGGATGGTGCCATGCGCTGGGCTCAATACGTCCAGCGCTGCGCCTTCTGGATCAGGAAGTCGCGGAAGACCTGGACGCGGGCGACCGACTTCATCTCCTCGGGGTAGACGAGGTAGCTCTCGAGCTGCGGCATCTCGGTCTCGCGCATCAGCTGCACCAGCGGCGAACCGGTCTCGATCAGGTAGTCGGGCAGCACCGCGATGCCGGCACCCGAATCGACCGCGCGCTTCATCGCCGTGATGTTGTTGACGGTGAGGTGGATCGTGCGCGGATTGCGCTGCTCGCGGCCGAGCGTGCCAAGCCAGTGCACCGCCGTCAGGTAGGATGGCGAGGTGCCGCCGAAGGTCAGCAGGCGGTGGTTGTCGAGGTCATCGTAGCTCTTCGGCTCGCCGAAGCGCTTGATATAGGCCGGCGAGCCGTAGACGTGGAAATGCACCGTGAAGAGCTTGCGCTGGATCAGGTCCGGCTGCTGCGGCTGGCGCAGGCGAATGGCGATGTCGGCCTCGCGCATCGAGAGGTCGAGCTCCTCGTCGGTGAGGATGAGGTCGACCTTGATGTCGGGGTAGAGATCGAGGAACTCGGCCAGCCGGGGCGTCAGCCAATGGCCGCCAAGCCCGCGCGTGGCCGTGACCTTGAGCTCGCCCGATGGGTGCTCGCGCGTCTCCGACAGCTGCGAGCGCGTTCGCTCCAGGCGCTGTGTCATCTCGCGCGCGGCACGCCAGAGAAGCTCGCCCTGCTCGGTGAGGATCAGCCCGCGCGTATGGCGGTGGAACAGCGGCGCGCGCAATTCCCGCTCCAGCGCACCGATCTGGCGGCTGACGGCAGATTGGCTCAAGCCCAGAACGTCGCCAGCTTTGGTGAAGCTGCCCGACTCTGCGACGGTATAAAAAATCCTGATGCGGTCCCAATCCACCGCGGTTCCCCCGTTATGCGTTTAATGCATGTTGGGGGGTAAAATTCTTTTCCGTCAATGGTTGCGTTGCAGGTCAGCCTGTTTTTCGCACCGATTATCGTGAAAAAATCCATCAACAAACGTGATGAATCCTCGGGGAGCCCCTATTCGGCGGCCTGTCGCTCTTCCGAGACATTGGCGGCGAGCCACCGCTCGGCATCGAGCGCGGCCATGCAGCCGAGGCCGGCCGCGGTGACCGCCTGGCGGTAGTGCTCGTCGGTGACGTCGCCGGCCGCGAAGACGCCGGGAACGTCGGTCTGAGTCGTGCCGGGCGTGGTTTCGAGATAGCCCGATTCGCGCATGGCGAGCTGGCCCACGAACAGCTCCGTCGCCGGCTTGTGGCCGATGGCGATGAAGACGCCGTGCGTCTGGAGTTCGCTCTCGGCGCCGGTCTTGAGGTTGCGCAGGCGCAGATGCGTGACGGAGGGCGGCTGCGTGCCGCCGCAGATCTCGGCGATCTCGCTATCCCAGATCACCTCGACCTTGGGGTGCTTGAACAGCCGGTCCTGCATCACCTTCTCGGCGCGCAGCGAATCGCGGCGATGGACCAGCGTGACCTTCGAGGCCAGGTTGGCGAGGTAGAGCGCCTCCTCGACGGCGGTGTTGCCGCCGCCGACGACCACGACCTCCTTGTTGCGGAAGAAGAAGCCGTCGCAGGTGGCGCAGGCCGAGACGCCGAAGCCCTGGAAGGCCTGCTCCGAGGGCAGGCCGAGCCACTTGGCCTGGGCTCCGGTGGCGATGATCAGCGCATCGCAGGAATAGGTCTCGCCGCCATCGCCCCAGAGGCGAAAGGGGCGCTGCGAGAGGTCGACCTTGGCGATGTGGTCGGAGACCATCCTGGTGCCCATGTGCTCGGCCTGGGCGCGCATCTGCTCCATCAGCCAGGGGCCCTGGATCACATCGGCGAAGCCGGGATAGTTCTCGACATCGGTGGTGATCATCAGCTGGCCGCCGGCCTGGAAGCCCGAGATCATAACCGGCTCCAGAAGGGCGCGCGCGGCATAGATCGCGGCGGTGTAGCCGGCCGGGCCTGAGCCGACGATCATGACGCGGGCATGGGTGTGGGCCATGGTCACTATCCTCAACGCGCGGCGCGCTGCCGCGTCTTCGTTCCGTCAGATACGGTCTCGGCTGCGCTTCGCAAGTCCGAACCCATTCAAGATCAGGCGATGCCGAGCTCGGCGCGGTGGCGCAGCCAGCCTTCGCGCACCCTCTCGGCGATAATCCCGGTCGAGTCTATGGGCTCATAGCGGGCGCCTTCAAGCCGTCCCGCAAAATGATGCACAGCGCCCTGCCGCCTCAGCGCCTCCAGGAACTTCGCCAGCTTGCCATGGCCGCCATGCGGCTCGAAGACGAGGATGGGGGCGCCGGTCGCCGCCGCCTCGCCGATCATGTTGGTCGAATCGGCCGTGGCGACGATGGCGTCGGCATTGGCGAGCAGCGGGACGTAGGGGTTCAGGCCCGCGCCATCCCACCACCAGCCGCCGTGCCGGGCGAAGACAGCCGCGACCGCCTGGTCGAGCGCCGGCGAGGTCCGCCGCGAGCGCGTGCCCATCAGCGCGACGCCCGAGCTTGCCAGCGCATCGAGCCCCTGCGCGAAGCGGGCGATGTCGTCCGGCCTGAAGCGATGGTGGCGGCTGTCGCCGCCGACGATCACGGCGGCGCGCGGGCCGGACAGGGCGGCGATGGCGGGCGGCGGGTTCGCCCTGGCCCGGCTGAGCTGCTCCGGCGCGAGCTTGTGCGGAGAGGTCACCGTGACCAGCACGTTGTCGCCGCGCAGGCGATCATGCTCGGAAACCCAGATCAGGTCGGCTGCGCCTGTGCCGATGCGCGGGTCCTTGAGGAAGACGGTGAAGCTGCGGCCGTTCGAGGCCTTCTTGACCGCGCGCAGATAGGCGACGGCGCGCCGGCCCGAGGCGATGGCGATGTCGGGGAAGGGCGGGCGAATCGGGCTGTTCGGCCGGTCCGCGCCTTCGCGCGGGTCGATCGGCCCGCGCGGCATCAGCCAGGCCCAGGGCTTGCCGGGCGACACGCGCCTGACCTCCGGCTCGACGCCGAGTCGCTCGGCCACGCCGAGGCATTGCACCTCGTCGCCGGCCTTGCCGTCAGTCAGGACCCAGATCGAGGGCGGGGGATCGGCCGGCAATAAAATGTCTCCGGAACTGGTGCGGACGATGCCTTGTATCGCCTTGGCGCTGCGTCTACACCAGCGCGACTTTGCTTTCCTGGGGGATTTTGTGCGTTCAAAGCTCGACGAGATCGATATCCGCATCCTGCGCGAACTGCAGGCCGACGGGCGGATGACCAATGTCGAGCTAGCGAGTCGGGTCGGCATCTCGCCGCCGCCATGCCTGCGCCGCGTCAGGGCGCTGGAGGAGGCCGGGCTGATCACGGGCTACCGCGCCCAGCTCGACGAGCGCAAGCTCGGGCTCGACGTGGTCTGCTTCGCCTTCGTGCACCTGGCGAGCCAGGCCGAGGCCGATCTCGAAGCCTTCCAGGGCCGTATCCGCGCCTGGGATGCCGTGCGCGAGTGCTGGAAGCTCTCCGGTGATATCGACTTCGTGCTGAAATGCGTCGCGCCGGACCTGAAGGCCTTCCAGGATTTCGTCGGCGACCTGACGGCGCTGCCAAACGTGCGCAACGTCCGCACCGCGCTGGCGCTCGACCGGGTCAAGGACGAGCCGATCGTCCCCTTCGGCTGAGCGAGGCCCGCGTGAGCGTCACGGTACGCAAGGCGGTCACTGCCGACCTGCCGTCGATCCTGGCGCTGTATCGCCAGCTCAGCATCACCGATCAGGTTCCCGATGCTGCGACCGCCGCCGGGACATGGCAGCGCATCCTCGCCAGCGACTTCATGACCGTGCATGTCGCGGAGCTGGAGGGGCGGGCGGTGGCGACCTGCGTGCTGCTGATCGCGCCCAACCTGACCCGCAACATGCGGCCCTTCGCGCTGGTCGAAAACGTCGTTACCGAAGCGGGGCTGCGCGGGCAGGGCGTCGGCAAGCGCGTCGTCCAGGCGGTGATCGCGCAGGCCTGGGCCGAGGGCTGCTACAAGGTCATGCTGCTGACCGGCCGGAAGGACCCGGCCGTGCTCGGATTCTACGAGGCCTGCGGCTTCAGCCGCGGCAAGACGGCCTTCGAGGTCCGGCGGCCGGTAGCCTGAGACTTTGCCTCAGCCCTGCACCATCCGCTTGATCCAGAGCGCGTGATTGGTGGCGAGCCGGGCGATGCGCTTGTCGATCAGGTTGGGGTCGTACCAGGCGCCGGCATCGCCCGAGCCGTTCGAGGCATTGACCGGATAGGTCGCGAGCACGCGGCCATTGGCGTCCGTGACGGTGGTGAGGCTGTCGAGGGAGTCGCTGCCCTCGCCATCGTCGAAATCGCTGCCGACATAGGCGGAGAGGAAGAGCGAGCGCACGGCGACGGTCACCGTGGCGCCGCCGCGGCGGCCGTCAGGCGCGAAGGCGTTGGTCAGGTCGCGTTCGATGATCGCCTTGATCGTGGCCGCATAGGGGCCGACGCCGAGCTCGACGAGGCGCGAGACGTCCACGCGGACTGCCGAGATCTGAATGCCGGCGCCGAGCGGCGGCGTGGTCTGGCAGCCGGCGAGCGCTGCCGCCAGGCCGGAGAGGATCAGGGCGCGGCGGTGGAGCATGGCAGGCTTCCCGGATGAAGGTGCGGATCAGCCCGCGACGTAGCGCTTGATCCAGGCGGCGTTGTTGCGCACGAGCTGGTCGAGGCGGCGCTGGTCGATATCGGGCAGGTACCAGGCGCCGGCTGATCCGGCATCGACCGTCGAGAGGATCGGATATTTCGCGATCGCGCGGTCGCCCTTGCCGAGCAGCAGGGTCTCGCTGTCGAAGGTGTCGAAATTGCCGGCGCTGCCGCCGCCCTTGCCGCCGCCGGCAGCGGCATAGCTGCTCAGGTTGATGGCGCGGACCGTAACGTAGAGCAGCGGGCCGCCGCGCTGCAGGGCCGGGCCGAAGGCCGTCGCGAGCTCTCGCTCGAGCGCAGTCTTGACCCAGGCGGCGTGGGCGCCCCAGGCAGGCACCAGACGGGAGGTGTCGACGCGGATGCCCCCGATCGCGACGGGCTGGGCCGTCGCGGCGTAGGCGGAGAGCGCAAGGGCTGGAGCTGCGAGCGAAGCGGCGAGGAAAGCGCGGCGAGTGGTCATGGCTGAGCCTCCGGATGCGATCATCCAGACATAGGATGCCGCGCGGGCGAAACCATGCCCGCGCTCACAGTTCGTCAGCGGAAGACGACGCTCACGACCTCGTAGGACTTGCCGCCGCCGGGCGTGTTGACCTGCACGGAATCGCCGACCTTCTTGCCGATCAGCGCGCGCGCGATCGGGGAGCCGATCGAGACCTTGCCCGAGCGGACATCGGCCTCAGGCTCGCCGACGATCTGGTAGCGCTTCTCTTCCTCGGTATCGTCGTCGATGAGCTGGACGGTGGCGCCGAACTTGATCGTGTCGCCGCCGAGCTTCGAGACGTCGATGATATCGGCCCGGCCGATCAGCGATTCGAGCTCCATGATGCGGCCCTCGTTATGCGACTGGGCTTCCTTGGCGGCATGATACTCGGCGTTTTCCGAGAGGTCGCCGAGCGCGCGCGCTTCCGAGATCGCCAGGATGATGCGCTGGCGCTCGACCTGCTGGCGGTGCTTCAACTCCACCTCGAGAGCGGCAAAGCCGCCCGCCGTCATAGGAACCTTGTCCATCATCCCGTCCCAATTACGAAAGATCAGAGCCGCCGGCCGCCTGTTCGGCGCCCTGCGCTCCCCTTCCGACCGTTTGTAGAACTGCCCCGGCGCGCGGCCTCAGGCCGCGTGCACGAAGTAGGATTGCAGCGATCGTACTTCGAGATCGCCGCTGCGGTAGGCCTTGATGCCCTCCGCTGCCGCGATCGCTCCGGCCAAGGTGGTATAATAGGGAACCTTGTGCAAGAGGGCCGTGCGCCGAAGCGAGCGCGAATCGGCCAGCGCCTGCGGCCCGTCGGTGGTGTTGAAGACCAGCTGGATCTCGCCGTTCTTGATGGCGTCGACCACGTGCGGGCGGCCTTCCAGCACCTTGTTGATCTTGGCGGCCGGGATGCCTTCCTCCTGCAGCAGCCGGAGCGTGCCGCCGGTGGCGAGGATGCGGAAGCCGATATCGGCGAGGATGCGCATCGAGGGCACGATGCGCGGCTTGTCCTCGTCGCGCACGGAGACGAAGACCGTGCCCTTGACCGGGACCTTCGAGCCCGCGCCGAGCTGGCTCTTGGCGAAGGCGATGTCGAAGGAGCGGTCGAGGCCGATGACCTCGCCGGTCGAGCGCATCTCCGGGCCGAGCAGCACGTCGACGCCGGGGAACCGCGCGAAGGGGAAGACGGCCTCCTTGACGCCGACATGGCCGAGCACGGCCGGCTTCAGGCCGAAGCTCGCCAGGCTCTCGCCGGCCATGATGCGCGCGGCGATCTTGGCGATCGGCTCGCCGATGACCTTGGCGACGAAGGGCACGGTGCGCGAGGCGCGCGGGTTGACCTCGAGCACGAAGATGACGCCGTTCTGGATGGCGTATTGCACGTTCATCAGGCCGCCGACGTCGAGCGCCAGCGCCATGGCCTTGGTCTGGCGCTCCAGCTCGGCGATGGTCGCCAGGGAGAGCGAGCGCGGCGGCAGCGAGCAGGCCGAATCGCCGGAATGGATGCCGGCCTCCTCGATATGCTCCATGATGCCGGCGATGAAGGCGTCCTTGCCGTCGCTGAGGCAGTCGACATCGACCTCGATCGCGTCGGAGAGGTAGCGGTCGAACAGCAGCGGGTTCTTGCCCAGCACCGTGTTGATCTGGCCGGTCTTGTCGTTCGGGTACTTGGCCTTGACCTCGGACGGGATCAGGCTCGGCAGCGTGCCGAGCAGGTAGTCCTCGAACTGGAGCTCGTCGCGGATGATCGCCATGGCGCGGCCGCCGAGCACGTAGGACGGGCGCACGACGAAGGGCAGGCCGAGCTCGGCCGCGATCATGCGGGACTGCTCGACCGAATAGGCGATGCCGTTCTTCGGCTGCTTCAGGTGCAGCTTGTCGAGCAGGCGCTTGAAGCGGTCGCGGTCCTCGGCGAGGTCGATCATATCGGGCGAGGTGCCGAGGATCGGGATGCCGGCCTCTTCCAGCGCGTTCGCCAGCTTGAGCGGGGTCTGGCCGCCGAACTGGACGATGACGCCGTGCAGCGTGCCGTTCTGCTGCTCCGTCGCCAGGATCTCGAGCACGTCCTCGGCGGTCAGCGGCTCGAAATAGAGCCGGTCGGAGGTGTCGTAGTCGGTCGAGACCGTCTCCGGGTTGCAGTTGACCATGATGGTCTCGTAGCCGGCGTCGCGCAGCGCGTAGCAGGCATGGCAGCAGCAATAGTCGAACTCGATGCCCTGGCCGATGCGGTTCGGCCCGCCGCCGAGGATGACGACCTTCTTGCGGTCGGAAGGCTGGGCCTCGTCCGCCGCCTTGCCGGCGAAGGGCATGGCGTAGGTCGAGTACATGTAGGCGGTCGGCGAGGCGAACTCGGCGGCGCAGGTGTCAATGCGCTTGAAGACCGGGCGCACCTCGAGCCCGTGGCGGCGCTGCCGGACCTCGGCCTCGGTCAGGTTGGCGAGCGCGGCGAGGCGCTTGTCGGAGAAGCCCATCGCCTTGACCTGGCGGAAGGCGCCCGGCGTCTGCGGCAGGCCGTGCTTGCGGACCTTGTCCTCGGTCTCGACGATGCCGCGCATCTGGGCGAGGAACCAGGGGTCGATCTTGCAGCTCTCGTGGATCTGCTCGTCGGTGAAGCCGAAGCGCATGGCCTGGGCCACCTGCAGAATGCGGTCTGGCGTCGGGGTCGAGAGCGCGGCCTTGATCGCGTTCCGGTCGTCGCCCTGGCCGAGGCCCTCGACCTCGATCTCGTCGAGTCCGTCGAGGCCGGTCTCCAGCGAGCGCAGCGCCTTCTGCAGCGATTCCTGGAAGGTGCGGCCGATCGCCATGGCTTCGCCGACCGACTTCATCGCGGTGGTGAGCGTCGGCTCGGCGCCGGGGAATTTTTCGAAGGCGAAGCGCGGGATCTTGGTGACGATGTAGTCGATCGTCGGCTCGAACGAGGCCGGGGTCGCGCCGCCGGTGATGTCGTTCTCGATCTCGTCGAGCGTGTAGCCGACCGCGAGGCGAGCCGCGACCTTGGCGATCGGGAAGCCGGTCGCCTTGGAAGCCAGCGCCGAGGAGCGCGAGACGCGCGGGTTCATCTCGATGACGATCATCCGGCCCGTGGCGGGGTCGACGGCGAACTGAACGTTGCTGCCGCCGGTTTCGACGCCGATCTCGCGCAGCACCGCCAGCGAGGCGTCGCGCATGATCTGGTATTCCTTGTCGGTCAGCGTCAGCGCCGGGGCGATGGTGATCGAATCGCCGGTATGGACGCCCATCGGGTCGATGTTCTCGATCGAGCAGACGATGATGCAGTTGTCCTTCTTGTCGCGGACAACCTCCATCTCGTACTCCTTCCAGCCGAGCACGCTCTCCTCGATCAGGACCTCGCTGGTCGGCGAGGCGTCCATGCCGCGCTCGCAGATCTCGATGAACTCGCCCTTGTTGTAGGCGATGCCGCCGCCGGTGCCGCCCATGGTGAAGGAGGGGCGGATGATCGCAGGCAGGCCGATATCCTCAAGCGCGTCGAGCGCCTGGCCGAGCGTCTTGACGTGATGCGAACGCGGCGTGTCCAGCCCGATCTTGGTCATCGCCTCGCGGAAGCGCTCGCGGTCCTCGGCCTTGTCGATGGCATCGGCGGTTGCGCCGATCATCTCGACGCCGAATTTCTCCAGCACGCCCATCTTCTGGAGCGAGAGCGCGCAATTGAGCGCCGTCTGCCCCCCCATGGTCGGCAGGAGGGCGTCGGGGCGCTCCTTCTCGATGATCTTGGCGACGATCTCCGGCGTGATCGGCTCGACATAGGTCGCGTCCGCCAGGTCCGGGTCGGTCATGATCGTCGCCGGGTTCGAATTGACCAGGACGATGCGGTAGCCCTCGGCCTTCAGCGTCTTGCAGGCCTGGGTGCCGGAATAGTCGAACTCGCAAGCCTGGCCGATGATGATCGGGCCGGCGCCGATGATCAGGATCGATTTGATGTCTGTGCGCTTGGGCATGCTTGAGACCGGTCGGTTCGCGGGCGCGCGCGGCCCCGGTCCGATCGATCGAGCGGAGACCAAGCGAGCGCCTGAATGAATGCTAGGCGCTCGCTATAGAGGCAGGATGCGGCTGGGGGAAGGGGAAAGCGTAGCGGCCTGCCCCTTAGCGCACAGGCGGCGCGATCGAAATCTCGTCGATCTCCGCTGCGGGCCGTGCCGGCCTGCGGCGGCGGATCGAGACGAGAAGCAGCGCGAGAGCGCCGATCTCGCAGAGCGCGCCGACGAAGCCGAGCTGCCAGGAAGAGCCGAGCCGCAAGGTCTGCTGTCCCAGCGCCGAGCCGGCGGCGATGCCGAAATACAGCGCCGAGGCATTGAGCGAGAGCGCCACCACGGCTGCGTCCGGCGCCATCGCGGCGAGCCGCGACATCTGCGCGGGATGTCCGGCCCAGCCGGCGCCGCTCCAGACCATGAGGACCAGCGGCAGGATGAAGATCGCGGTCTCCGGCGGCAGCGTCACGGCCACTGTGGAGGCGGCGGCGAGCGCGCTGGCGAGCAGGATCAGCACGAAGGTCAGCGCGCGCTCCGGCCCGATGCGGTCGGCGGCGATGCCGCCCCATTGGTTGCCGATGGCCGAGCCGATGCCGGTGACGACCAGCGCGGCGCTGAGCCAATGGCCGGTGATGCCGGCATGGGTGGCGAGGAAGGGCGCGATATAGGTATAGAGCGTGAAGGCGCCCGTCGTCCAAAGCGCGGTGGTGCCGAGCGCCAGCAGCACGTCGCCGCGGCGCGCGACCTGCAGCCGCTCGCTCAGCGTGTTCGTGCTGCGCGGCAGGCCCGCGGGCAGCTGGAACAGCAGGCCGAGCAGGGCGAGCGCACCGAACAGCGCGACGACCAGGAAGGCGAAGTGCCAGCCATAGGCGGCGACCGCGGTGCCGAGCGGGACGCCGAGAATCAGCGAGACGGTCATGCCGCCGGTGACGAGCGCGATGGCGCGGCCACGCCGCTCGGGCGCGACCAGCGCCACGGCGACCGCGTTCGCGGCGGGCATGAAGACGCCCGAGGCCAGCGCCATGACGATGCGCGCCACCATCAGCGAGGTGAAGTCGCTGGTGAAGGCGGCGAGCAGGTTGGCCAGCGTGAAGACGGTGAGCGCGCCGGCGAGCACGGCGCGCCGGTCGACATCGCCGAGCAAGGTCGAGAGAATCGGCGAGCCGATGGCGTAGGCCAGCGCGAAGATCGAGATCAGCAGCCCGGCCGTGTCGACCGTGACGCCGAAGGCGGAGGCGAGGTTGGGCAGGATGCCGGTGATGACCAGACTGCCGGTGCCAATGGCGAAAGCGCCGCCGGCCAGCCAAATGAGACGCGTGTCCATTGGATGTCCTTCAAAATTTCAATGATCATTGAATTTAGGGTGGTGCCCGCTTTGAGGTCAAGTTAATTTCAATGATCGTTGAATCTTGTCAGCAGTGATGAATCCGCCTATCTCGGTGAGATGAAGCCCGTCCTCCACCCGGACATCGCCGATATCGAAGCTGCCGCGGTCTTCGCCGCGCTGGCCGACCCGACGCGGCTGGCGATCGTGCTCGCCATGGCTGAGGCGGAGGAATTCGAGTCGCGCTGCAGCAGCTTCACCGATTTCGGCTCGCCCTCGCTGCTGACCTATCATTTCAACAAGCTGCGCGAGGCCGGCGTCACGCGGGTCCGGGCTGCCGGAACGTCGCGCTATGTCAGCCTGCGCCGCGAGGACCTCGACGCGCGCTTCCCCGGCCTGCTCGACAGCATCATCGCCACGGCAAGGCGCGATCCTTCGGTGCCGCGGATTCCGGAAGGCCGGCTGATCGCACTTTGAGCGCCGACTCACTCAGCCCACATCCTGAGTTTCTGACCAGAGATTCGAGCCCTCACCCTGAGGAGCCGCTTTAGCGGCGTCTCGAAGGGTGAACCAGTGGGCTTCCGAACCCCCTGGAGCATCCTTCGAGACGCGCTTCGTGCTCCTCAGGATGAGGGCTGAGCGGGCGGCAACCTTTGGCGCGGCCGTAAACAATCCTTCGGCAATCCGGGCTATAGACTGCCCTTATGCCGCTCTCCCGCCTCCCGCGCCATTCGCGCCAGCTCATCGCCTATGTCTTCGCCGGCGGCGTCACCGCGGTGGCGCATTATTCGCTGCTGATCGGGCTGGTGGAGCTGGCCAGAGTCGATCCGGTGCCGGCGACGCTAGCCGGCTTCGCGCTCGGCGCCATCGTCTCCTACACGCTGAACCGCTGGCTGACCTTTGACGCGACTCATAGCCATGCGCAGGCGACCTGGCGCTTCGCGCTGATCGCGCTCGGCGGCTTCGTGCTAACCGGCATCCTGATGCATCTCTTCGTCGACAGGCTGAGGCTGCCCTATCTGCTGATGCAGGTGGTCACCACGCTGATCGTGATGGTGTTCTCCTTCCTCGGCCACAAGTTCTTCTCGTTCGCCGACCGGGAAGGGGCGTGACTCAGCCCGGATTGCGGGCGGCGAAGGTCATGCGGTGCGGGTTGTGGCCAAAGTTCTGCTGGCGCTCGACATCCGCGAAGCCGGCCGCGCCGATGAGCTCGGTGATCTCGGCTTCGGCATAGGTCGAGAGGCCGAGCTCGGCGCGCAGCTTGCGGTAGTCGGACAGCGCCGTGCGCACCAGACCGGCCAGCGCCGCGATCAGGAAGCCGCCGCGCCAGGCGAAGGCGAGGAGCTGCGAGGCGTCGGTGAGCGGGCTGACATCGGGCGGGATCACGTCGGCGAGCACGAGCTTGCCGCCGGGCTTCAGCTTGGCGCGCCAGAGGCCGAGCAGCTCCGATAATTCCTCGCGGCTGAGATACTGGATCAGCGAGTTGGCGACGACGAGGTCGAGCGCGCCATCACCGAGCGCCGCGACCTCCTCGGGCGAGACCACGGCGATGGTGGGGATATGGCCGAAGCTTGCGCTCAGCTTGTCGCGCACGCTGGGCGCGGCCTCGCAGAGGTAGAGCCTGGCGCAGGCGGCAGCCACGCGGTCGGCGGAGAGCGCCTCGCCGCAGCCATGGTCGAGCACGATCGCCTCGCGCGAGGGGATGTGACGGATCAGGTCGGCGGCGACCTGCCGATAATGCAGCAGCTTGTGGCGGGGCGAGACGTAGATCGCATGGTCGCCGTTCCAGAAATCGCGCCAGGACATGGTGCCGTCATTCGCCCTTCGATGGGCAGCGCCTTGCCGCCCCTGAAGCCACGACTACGACGAGCGGGAGATCGCAACAAGTTCGGCGAGGCGGTTCGGGTTCAATCCACGAAGCGGATGCCGATCTCGCCTTTCCTGACCCAGATCAGGGTTGCCGAAGCGAAATTCCGGTCGTCGCCGTCGCTGTAGTTCAGCGTGAGCGGCAGCGGCCGGTCGATTTCCGGCTTCAGGCGGGCGCCGGTGAGCGACAGGTCGAGCACCCGGCACTCGACGAGGAAGCGCCGGGACGTGTCGAAGAGCCTCACCATGCGCAGCCGCGCACGCCATCGCCTCGCACCCCGATTCTCCATGCGCTTCCCTTTCTCGCGCGACGATTCTGCGCGGCAGGCTAAGGCCGCTGGATGGTGCGAGGCTTGAGAGCCTTCGGTTCGATAGGAGCCCCCATCTCCGTCATTGCGAGCGCAGCGAAGCAATCCAGGGGGACCGGGCGAGCAAGCCCCCCTGGATTGCTTCGCTGCGCTCGCAATGACGAGGGGGAGGCCCGTGGCTCCAGGCAAGGCTACGGACGTCGAGGTTGGTAGAAACCTCAAAAGCTCTCTAAGGTCTGGCCCGACTCTGGGGATGCCGATGCTGTTACTGCCTAAACTCTTGAAGCGCTTCGTCAGGCAGGGCCGCCTGACGGTGATCACGCCCGATAATCAGCGCCATGTCTTCGGGCCGGGAGCCGGGCCGATCCATTTCGCCGGCCAGGACAAGATCGCGCCCGAGGTCACGGTGCGCTTCAGCGACAACAAGATCGAGCGCGAGATCTTCCTCAATCCCGAGCTGGCCCTGGCCGAAGGCTACATGGACGGGCGCGTCAATTTCGAGGAGGGCTCCATCCACGACCTGCTCAGCCTGTTCTGGCTGCAGCGCAAGGAGCTGCGCAAGCACCCGCTGCAGAAGGCGATCCGCAACGTGCGCTTCCGGATCAGGCGCTGGCGCATGCACAACCCTGTCGGCATTGCCGGCAAGAAGGTGAAGCACCACTACGACATCCCGACCGATTTCTACCGGCTCTGGCTCGACGAGACGATGACCTATTCCTGCGCCTACTGGCATTCGCCGGACGTAGGATTGGAGAACGCGCAGAAGGCGAAGCTCCGGCACATCGCCGCCAAGCTGAAGATCGAGCCCGGCATGCGCGTGCTCGATATCGGCTCGGGCTGGGGCGAACTGGCGATCTACCTGGCCAAGGCCTGCGGCGCCAAGGTGACGGGTCTGAACGTCTCGCCCGACCAGATGGCCGCCGCGCAGAAGCGGGCCGATGCCGCCGGCGTCGGCGATGCCGTCAGCTTCATCAACAAGGATTATCGCGAGCTCGAGGGCACGTTCGACCGCATCGTCTCGGTCGGGATGATGGAGCATGTCGGCGTCGCGCATTACCTCGAATATTTCGAGCGCATCCGCGAGCTTCTGACGCCTGATGGCATCGCGTTGGTGCATTGCATCGGCCGCGTCGGCCCGCCCGGCTTCACCGGCCCGTTCTTCGACAAGTACATCTTCCCCGGTGGCTATGCGCCGGCGCTGTCGGAGGTGTTCGCGGCCGTCGAGCAGACCGGGCTCTGGCATTCCGACTGCGAGTTCTGGCGGCGGCACTACCACTGGACGCTGGAGGCCTGGCGCGAGCGCTTCATGGCGCGGCGCGAGGAGGTGGTGGCGATGATGGGCGAGCGCTTCGCGCGGATGTGGGAGTTCTACCTCTGCGCCTGCTCGATCTCGTTCGACATTGGCGGCGACATGGTGTTCCAGCTCCTGCTTGGCCCGCATAAGAGCGCCGTGCCGGTGATCCGCGACTACATCACCGACGCGGAGAAAGAGCTGGAGGCGCGCGGCTTCTGAGGCCCTTTGGAATTGGGCTCAGGTTGTCGAACTCGGCCCGGGCGCCTTCTGTGAGACCTTGACCATGCCGCCGAAGGCGCAGGCGCAGATGCTCTGGGCCGTCGCCAGCGGCACGCCCATATGCGAGGAGCAGACCGATGACGGCGCCCAGGGCGCGGGGATCGTCGGCGTGCACGGCATCGGCGTCAGCGCGCCCTGCGCCGCCGCGGTGGCCGAGGCCACGGTCGGATTGGCCAGGCTCTTGCACATGCCGAAGGGCATGATGTTCTTGCCGGGAACGATCTGGACGATGGTCGCGGCGGGCAATCCCGCCTCCGTCGGCACCGCCGGCAGCTGATCGGCGACGAACGGCGTCGGCATCGCGCCCATGCTGCACTCGAGCAGGGTCGCCGTGGTGAGGAACTGCGACATCTAGGCGCTTCCCGATCGCTGATGATGAACGTGCTTCAAGATCCGATGCGGGGCAGGGGCATGATCGGCGGCACGGGCACGTGCTGGATCTGCGCTCCGATATTCTTGACCGCCGTGCCGCCGATCTCCACGGTCCCGGTATTGGCCACGATCCTCACGCCGGCATTGGTGATATGGATGCCGTTGGCGCCGCAGCGCAGCACCATGCCGGTGCTGGTGATGTCGATCCTTGGCGCCAGCGGATCCTCGACTGGGACCTGCAGGTTCCGGGCCTGAACCGCTGCCAGGACAGCACCTGCTGCCGCTGTGACCGCGCTCAGCAGGGCGCAGCTTTCATACATGTAGATGCCCGCATCCAGGTCGGTCCGGAGGCCATGGGCGTTGTCGGGCTCCGCCTCGTCGGCACCGGCCGGGCCGAGCTTCTGCGCCGAGGTGACCAGCAGCGTCGCGTTATAGGCAAGGAACGCGCCCATCTGCGCGGCCGTCGCCGCATAGGCCGCGACCTTGTAGGCCGTGGCCGCGGTCTGGAACGGCAATGAGCCGAGATCCCTGACCTTGAGCGTGATCTTCTCGTTGGCGGAGATGGTGTTCTGGTCGTTCTGGGTCCAGCGGCCGGCAGTGCCCTTGCTGACCGCACCTTCCCCGCCGATCTCGATGCCCCAGCTCTTGCTCAGCTCGATCTTGCCCGAGATCGAGGTCTCGTAGGCGAGCCCAATCGAGTGGTCGATCTTGGCGCCGACGGAGACTCCGTAGGAGGAGTTGAAGGAGACGTCTCCCTTGTTCGCGGCGGAGAAGTCGAGGCTCATGCCGCGCTTGAATTCCTGCTTGTACCAGCCGGTGACGCCCTTCCGCTTCATCTCGACCGCGACGATCTTCCGGTCGACCTCGCCGGGCTTGGCTTTCCCCTCCTTGACGCGCTTCTCGTCGTCCTCGCTGGGGTATTCGTAGGTGACCTCGTAGTTCTCGCCGACGATCTCGATCGCCTTCTCGTCCGCGATCACGTTGAACGACTTGTTGGTGTAGAGATTGATGTCGCGCTTGGTCCAGACGTTGAGCTCGCCATCGCTGTACAGGCCGATGCCGGGCTCGTATTTCTGGTCCATCAGCAGGTCGGACCCGCGCTCCAGCGGCTTGCCGTCCTGGCCCGTCAGCTTCGGCTCGGGCTTGCCGACGCGCAGGTAGTTGAGGCCGGGCTTGAACTTGCCGGCGTTGTCGGGATCGGCCTCGAAGGTCTGGTCGACGACCTGAAACAGCGCCGCGCCGTCAAGGACGCGAACGTCGAAATTGCTTTTGAGATAGCCGCTGAAGCGCCCGCCGGTGATGAAGCTCGCTCCCGTATGCGGGGTGAACATCAAGGCGCGCTTGACGTCGGCGAGCGCGTCCGTCAGGGCCGGTGCGGTCGTGACGTCGTTGGTGTAGGTCGGCAGGTTTTCCGCCGGGATGCCCGCTGCGGCGCTGCGGGCGATTTGGGCATCGGTTTCGGTCGTGCCCTGCTCGGTCAGGCGGGGATAGCCCAGGCGCAACCGGGTATCGATGCCCACAGCCGGTTGATTGGCGCCGAGCAAAGGCTGATCGACATCGGCCGAGTCGGTCGCCTGGAAGAGCATGTCGCTGTTGGTGACCATCGGTTCTGCTTCCTGTTGCCGCGCTCTAGATCGCCGTGCGTCCTACCGCGCAAAGTGGCGATCTAGACCTTTGTTGTTGCATCGGATTTTTCCGAAAACCGGATTTCGCTTTTCGGTCCGATGCTCTAGCGCGCCTTCATCGAGGCCGTCATGGCTTCGAGCTCGGCGGTCTTGCTCTGCATCAGCTCGATCAGCATCGCGAACTTGGCGTCGGGGGTCGGGGCGGCGTCGAATTTCGCGATGACGGCCTCGTCGACCTTGGCGTCGACCAGGGTCTTGCGGGCATCGCCAAGCGCGGCCTGTTCGTCGCGCGCGAGCTTGACCGCGTTTGCTTCCGGCTCGGGGCCCTTCAGCTTGAGGTAGTCCTGATAGTGGGCGGCGACGGAGGCCGGCTCGTCGGTCAACAGCTCTTCCGCGAGATAGACTGCCTGGATCTCGCTCCCGCCCTGGAGCCGTGGCAGGAAGCGCTGGCGCCAGATCAGCTGCAGGCGCTCGCTGGTCATGTCGATATGGACGGTGTCCAAGTCGAGCGGGACCTCGCCGAACTTGAGCTTCTCGCCCTCGCCGGTCAGTGCCTCGATGAAGCAGCGCAGGCGCTTGCCCGGCAGGGCTGTGGTGAAGCTCGCATGGTCCGGATGCATGTTGGTGAGCTCGATGCGCTCGTCGCCGGTCCAGTAGCCGCTCTTCAGGCACTGGTCGTCCGGCGCGGCCTGGGCTGCGCGCGGATCGTGGTCGCGCGGCCGGAGCGGCGCGACGAACGTGGCCCAATGCTGGTCGCGCGTGCCCTCGCGGCCGAAGCGAGGCTGCCAGTTCGGCGAGATCGGCGCGAAGCAGGCCGGCGGCAGCAGATGGTCGTGGCCGCGGATCGGCAGGTCGGGCGATTCGATGTTGGCGAGGTAGAGGAATTTCCGGCCATCCTCGGCGGTCCAGGGCTCGATGCCGCGCCCCATCGGGTTCTCGGGCAGGTTCAACCCGCCGAAGGCGCGCTCCCAGCGCAGCGGCATCTGGATGAAGGGGGCCGGGCCCTCGATCATGAACTGGCCCTGCGGGTCGCGCAGCCAGACGCGGTCGCCGAAGACGCGCAGGTGCTTGCTGATGGGGCCGATGGTGAGGCCGGCATCGACGGATGGCGCCGGGTAATTGTCCGGCGCGTGGCAATTGGCGGTGAGCAGCACCTCGCCGAAGGGCTTGAACGGCACGAGGTCGCTGGCATAGCGCAGGCTGCGGCCGATCTCGTCCATGTAGCGCTCGTCGCCGGCGAAATCGGCCTGCTCCTCGGCCGGCAGCGTCGTCGGCATGCGCCAGTTCTGCAGCGAGAACGTGGCCTTGACGATGAAGCTCAGCTCCGGTTTGGCCGGGTCGAGCGTGCTGTCGAGCGGGATGAATTTGTAGGGGAGCGACGAGAACAGTTTCATCAAAGGGAGTCCGGCCTGCCCTCGGTAACGTGCGCGAGGTTCCTTAATCGACAAAGGTTAAGAGGTCGCCGCTACATGGTTATGACGGCAATCTTGTCCGTGACTTGCGATTCATATTGTAATAGTTAGCCGGTTTATTTTGCGCCGATGCCGGGTGATCCTGCGCAATGCGCGGAAAGCGGACGTAAGCTAGATCGCGGTGCATCCATTCGGATGCACAATTGGCGATCTAGCTCTTTGATCCAGCATCGGATTGTTCCGAAAACCGGTTCCCACTTTTCGGTCCGATGCTTTAGCCCAGATCAAGCGCCAGCAGCGCCTCGTCATGGAAGACGCCATCGACGTGAAGTGCCCGGGATTCGATGCCGTAGGGTTCGAAGCCGAGCCTGTCGTAGAGGCGGTAGGCCGCGCGATTCGTGGTGACGACATTGGCTTGCAGGACCAGGACGTGGCGGCGCGCATGGTCGATCACCGTGCTGACCAGTGTCTCGCCGAGGCCGTGGCCGCGCGCGGCCGGGGCGACGTAGACGCCCCAGAGCTTGCCCCTGTGCCGGGTCTTGGGCGAGTTCATGGCGAGGAAGCCGGCCGTGCCGACGAGGGCATCGTCGAGGAAGGCGCCGAAGACCTGGCTCGGCGATTCCGGTGAAAGCCTGGTTGCGAAGAAGGCGAGGGGCTGCGCCGCCTCCTCAGCATGGCTGGCGCCGAAGGCCTCGGGCGCGCTCTGCAGCGCGGCGAGGCGCAGGCTCCGAAAGGCTTCGGAATCGTCAGGGCCAAGCGGCCTGATCAGGATCGTGCTCTCGCTCGCCATTGCGCGAACGAGAGCACGGGATCGGCATGCGCCGCAAGCAGGTCAACGCTTCAGGTTGCCGCAAGCGGGTCAGCGCTTCAGGTTGACGATGACGACGCCGGCGAGCGCCATCAGGCCGCCGACGATCCCCAGCGCGCTCGGCACTTCGCCGAGCCAGAGGAAGCCGATCAACGTCGCGATCGGCGGCACGCAATACTGGAAATTGGAGGCGCGGGCGGCCGGCAGCCGCGAGAGCGTGATCGCCCAGGTGCCGTAGGCGGCGAGGCTGGAGACGATGGCGAGGTAGAGCACCGAGAACAGCGCCTCGGTCGAGGCGACCTGCGCCTGCGCGATGGCGTTCGGCAGGAGCGGCGAGAGCGCGAGCCCGCCGATCGCCATGTTCCAGGCGGCGACCGAGAGCGGCTTGTGCCGGGCGAAGAGCGGCTTCTGCACCACCGTGGTGATGGCATTGCAGAAGGCGGCGCCAAGGATCAGCAGGACGCTGATGCCGATGTCGAGGCTGAGCCCGTTGCCAAGCGCGATCAGCCCGATGCCGGCAAAGGAGACGGCGGTGCCGAGCCAGGAGATCAGGCTGAAGCGCTCTCCGAGAATGAGCATCGCCAGTGCGGCGGTCATGATCGGGTTGGTGTTGATGATGAAGCTGGCGGCGCCGGCCGGCACGACGGTCTGGCCGAGATTGAGCAGCACGGCATAGCCCGCGATGAAGACGATGCCACCGACCAGGAAGCGCCAGATGTCGCTCGCCGCCGGCAGCGGCGCGCGGGTGAGGACGAGGAAGAGCGCGGCCGGCACGCCGGCGAGCGCGAAGCGTAGCGCGGCCATCTCCAGCGGGCCGAAGCTGCCCAGGCCGGCGCGGATCGCCGGGAAGGAGGAGGCCCAGGCGATCACGGTGAAGCTGATCGTGAAGATCAGCGTGGCGTCGAAGACGGGGCGTGATCCGGCCGGCAGGGCGGGGGAGGCGGAGGTCATGGGTTGGTCCTCGGGTGGGACGACAGGTTGCCCCGATAGACGCCCGATCGAGCTGATTGACAAACGAGTAATTGAGGGATGATCTGTGAGTATGGATCACAGCTCGGCCTTGCCCCCACTCGACACGCTGCGCGCCTTCGAGGCCGCCGCCCGCTCCGGCAGCTTCTCGGCCGCGGCCGAGGCGCTGAACCTGACCCATGGCGCGATCAGCCGGCAGGTCGCCAAGCTCGAGCATTGGCTGGGCACGCGGCTCTTCACCCGGCAGGCGCGCGGCGTGGCGCTGACGCCGGAGGGGCAACGGCTGATGCAGCGCACGCAGGAAGCTTTCGCATTGATCGCGGATACCTCCGACCGCTGGAGCGAGCCGCGCGGCGCTGCGGTGGTGCGCTTCAGTGCGATTCCCTCGGTGTGCAGTTTGTGGCTGATGCCGCGGCTGAAGCGGTTGGAGACGGGCGACCCGCAATTGCGCATCCTGCTGCAGATCGACCATCGCCGCGTCGATCTCGAAAGCGAGGGCATCGACCTCGCCATCCGCTGCGGGCGCGGCGGCGCGCCGGGCCGGGTCTCGGTGCAGCTCTTCGAGGAATGGTGCTTCCCGATCGCCTCGCCGGAGCTGGCGCAGGCCATAGGCGCGGGCAAGCCGGAGCGCCTGCTTGAGCAGCCGCTGATCCATGATTCCGATGCGGCCGGCTGGCGCGCCTGGTTCCTGGCGCAGGGGCTCGACTATCGGCCGCGACCGCAGGACCGCCGCTTCGAGGATTATAACCTCGTGCTGGACGCCGCTGCCGCCGGGCTCGGCGTCGCAATGGCGCGCCCGCCTCTGGCGCAGGGGCAGATCGATGCGTGGCGGCTTGCCGTGGTCGACAAGCGCACGGCGCTCAACCCGGTTTCCTACTGGCTCGACCGGCCGCTCGGCCAGCCACGTCCGGCCGCGATGGCGCTGGCGACGCGGATTGCCGCGGAGGCCGGCCTGCCGCAGGCTCGGCTTGCCGCGTTCCTGAAGAGCGAGGCGAGGGCGGCTTAAGGCCGTCTTCCCGGACGAGCCCGCCCCTGCCCGTCATGGTCGGCCTTGTGCCGACCATCCACGTCTTCGCTTATCGCGGGCACCGTTCAAGACGTGGATGCTCGGGACAAGCCCGAGCATGACGGTGAGGGCGATGCTCTACGATGGATCCCGGAGCTCCGCTTCGCTTCGTCCGGGATGACGCGGTCAGGTTGTCGCCAAGTTCCGGCTTGTCTTGGCTGGTGCGGACTTGTGCCCATTCTCCAGCAACATCCGCATCTCCTCGGCAAGGTCGAAGAACTGGTCGCGAACCGCCTTGGCATGCGGATTGGCGCGCTCGATCGCGAGGAAGACGCCGGGCGCGTCGTAGCGCACCATCTCTGTCGCCTGCATCAGGAGGTCGAAGCTCGCGGTGGTCATCCGGCGCGGCAGCGGCTCCATCCGCACCAGGATCTTGGCGATGAGATGGGTCAGGCCCTGGACCATGGCCGCCTCACGGTCATGCGCGTCGGGCGTGGTCATGATCACCTTGAGGCGGAGCACCTTGCGCAGGAAGGCAGCGATACGCCAGGCGCTGCGGCCACGGATCGGGCAGAGGGCGATCTTCAGGCCACTTATGCCGTTTCGTCCGCTTTGCGGGCCGAAGAGCGGATGCGTGCCGATGATCTCGACATGCTCGGGTAGCCCGGCCTGCATCGCGATGGCCGGGCCGATCTTGACGGAGCCGACATCGAGCACGATGGCGCCGGCGCGCAGATGTGGGCTCAGCGCCGCGAGTGCTGCCGGAAGCTGGTCGACCGGAACGGCCAGGATCACGAGACCGCAAGCAGCGATGCCGGCGATGTCGGTCGGCGTCAGCCCCTTACCCGAACTATCGGCCGTCGCGGGCTGGCCGGGATCGAAGACCGAGAGTGCAAAATGCGGCTGAAGATGCGTGGCCATCAGCCGGCCGAAGGCGCCGAAGCCCATGACGCCGATTGAGGAGATCTGTCTGCGTGGGGTGTGCATCGCGTCGTCCTTGAGAGGGCCGCGATGCCGGGTGACTGCCTGAATTCATCAACCGCCAGCGCGGCGGTTGAGCATGGAAATGCAACCCGCCTTATGAGGACGGGGCGTAATAGTTCCGGGCGAGAAGGCAGGACATGGTCATGACGCGCTTAAATCGCGTGCTGGATGGCCTGTCAATGCGGGAGCCATTCGAAACCTGAGCCCTCATCCTGAGGAGCGCCGCAGGCGCGTCTCGAAGGATGTTCCAGGAGGTTCGGAAGCCCGCTGGTTCACCCTTCGAGACGCCGCTTCGCGGCTCCTCAGGGTGAGGGCTGAGAGTTTGCTAGGGCGGCCGCCTTGTCAGGCCGCCGTCTTCGCCTTCTCGGCGTCCATCATGTCGATGAAGCGGGTGAAGAGGTAGTGGCTGTCCTGCGGGCCGGGCGAGGCTTCCGGATGGTGCTGGACGCTGAAGGCCGGGCGGTCGTTCAGCGCGATGCCGCAATTCGAGCCGTCGAAGAGCGAGACATGGGTCTCGGTCGCGTTGGCCGGCAGCGTCGCGGGGTCGACGGCGAAGCCGTGGTTCATCGAGACGATCTCGACCTTGCCGGTGGTCTTGTCCTGCACCGGATGATTGGCGCCGTGATGGCCCTGCTTCATCTTCATGGTCTGGCCGCCAATGGCGAGCGCCAGCATCTGGTGGCCGAGGCAGATGCCGAAGGTCGGGATCCTGCGGTCGAGCAACTGCTTGATCACCGGCACGGCATATTCGCCCGTGGCGGCCGGGTCGCCCGGGCCGTTCGAGAGGAAGACGCCATCGGGCTTCAGCGCCAGGATGTCGTCGGCCGATGTGGTCGAGGGCACCACGGTGATCTCGCAGCCGGCCTTGGCGAGCAGGCGCAGGATGTTGCGCTTCATGCCGTAGTCGATGGCGACGACCTTGTGGGCGACGCTCTCGCGCTGGCCGTAGCCGGCCGGCCATTGCCAGGGCGTCTCGCTCCACTCGTAGCGCTGGGCGGCGGTGACGAGCGGCACGAGGTCGAGCCCGGCCATGTCCGGCAGCGCCGCAGCCTGCTGCTTCAGGCGCGGGACGTCGAAGACGCCGTCCGGATTATGGGCGAGGATCGCGTTCGGCATGCCCTTGTCGCGAATCAGCGCGGTGAGCGCGCGCGTGTCGACGCCGCAGATGCCGACGATGTTGCGGGCCTTCAGCCAGGTGTCGAGATGGCGGCTGGCGCGCCAGTTCGACGGTTCGGTGATGTCGGCATGGAGCACGACGCCGCGGACGCCGGAGGAGGAGGCGGCGTTCACCGTCTCGGTGTCCTCGTCGTTGACGCCGACATTGCCGATATGGGGGAAGGTGAAGGTGATGATCTGCCCGGCATAGGACGGGTCGGTCAGGATCTCCTGATAGCCGGTCATCGCCGTGTTGAAGCAGACCTCGCCGGGGGCCTCGGCTATGGCGCCAAGGCCGAAGCCCTCGAGCACCGTGCCGTCGGCGAGAACGAGGAGGGCGGTGGCGCGCGGCTCTGTCCAGCCGTCCTGGCCGGGGTTTCCTTCGGAAGCGGTCATGTCTATGTCTCGTCCAGGCCGCGATGGCGGCAATGCGGGGGTGGGGCAGCGGCTTCGCGCTCCGCCGGTCTGGAGCGCGAGCCTTAAAGGCGCGGGTCCATGCCGTCAATCTGGGGCCTACGCTGGCCTGTCGTGAGATAAGGGAATGACAGAGATGACGAGCCTGCGCGAGCGCTTCATGGGAGATCTGAAGGTGGCGATGAAGGCCGGCGAGAAGGGCAAGGTCTCGGCGATCCGCCTGGTACAGGCCGCCTTGAAGGACAAGGACATCGAGGCGCGCGGCGCCGGCAAGGGCGAGGCCACGGCTGAGGAGATCCTCGCGCTGCTGCAAAAGATGATCAAGCAGCGCCAGGAATCGATCGCGATCTACGACGCCAATGGCCGCCCCGAACTCGCCGCCGGCGAGCGCGCCGAGGTCGACGTCATCTCCGCCTATCTGCCCAAGCAGATGAGCGAGGACGAGGTGAAGGCGGTGATCGCTGCGGCCGTGACAGAGAGCGGCGCGGCCTCGGTCAAGGACATGGGCAAGGTCATCGCGATCCTGCGCGCCAACTACGCCGGCCAGATGGACTTCGCCAAGGCGAGCGGGCTGGTGAAGGCGGCGCTGGGCGGGTGACTCAGCTGGGTAGGTCGAGCGGGCTCACGCCCGCTCGATATCCGTCAGCGCGAAATCCTCGCCCTTGTAGAGCAGTGGCCAGCCGCGAGCCTTTGCCAGTGCGTAGGCCGCGCAATCGCCCATGTTGAGGCGGGCGGCGTGGCGGCCCTTGCCGAAGCGGCGATAGGCGTCGAAGGCGAGGTCGGAGAGGGCTTCGTCGAAGGGGATGATTTCGATGTTCTCGTTGCCGATGAACTCGTCGACCCACTCACGCGGCAACCCTTTGGAGCCCGTGAGCACGATGCGCGCCTCCAGCAGGTTGACGCTCGACAGGACCCGTCGTTGAGCAAGCGTCAATAAGCGCATGAAAGCCGGCCTTTCCTGTTCTTTCATGAGGCAGGCGACGATGGCCGAGGTATCGACGACGAGACTCACCACATGCCGTTCTCATCATAGCCGATCGCGTCGTCCATCTCCTCTCGTGTCATGCTGCGCTCGGCAGGCTTGATGCCGTATTTGCGGTCGAGCGCTTCCATCCGCGCAAGCGCCGCGGCCACCCGCCGCTCCTTCTCCTCCTCCGACAACTCGTCTTTGTCGAGTTCGTGGTGCACCGCCTGGCGTACCGCTTCGGTCAGCGTCAGGCCACGTCGGCGAGCCAGCATGCGCACGGCCTTTTCCGTCTCCGAATCCTTGATGTTGAGGGCCATTGCTGTCTTCCTTTTGCGTCGCTTTCTTTATCATGGCGCTGTGGATAGCGCCAATAAGCCAGTGCGATTCGATAACGGCGATTGGCTTCGGAGGCGGCAGGCCCCAGATAGAGAGCAATGAAATTCCCGCCCTCCATCCTTGAGGAGATCAAGGCGCGGCTGCCGGTCTCGGCGGTCGTGGGCAAGCGCGTGCGCCTGGCCAAGTCGGGGCGGGAGTGGAAAGGGCTTTCGCCCTTCAATGCCGAGAAGACGCCGTCCTTCTTCGTCAACGACCAGAAGGGCTCGTTCTTCGATTTCTCCTCGGGGAAGAACGGCGACATCTTCAAGTTCGTGATGGAGACCGAGGGGCTCTCCTTTCCCGAGGCGGTCGAGAAGCTCGCCGCCGATGCCGGCGTCATCCTGCCCAAGGTCAGCCATGAGACGCAGGTCCAGGAGGAGCGGCGCAAGGGGCTGCACGAGGTCGTCGAGCTCGCCGCGAAGTTCTTCGAGGCCGAGCTTGCCGGCGAGCGCGGCGCCGGGGCGCGGCGCTATCTGCAGGGGCGCGGGCTGGAGGGCGAGGCGCGCAGGCAGTTCCGCATCGGCTATGGCCCCGCCGACCGCTTCGCCCTGCGCGATCATCTCGCGGGCAAGGGCGTCAATGCCGAGCTGATGATGGAGGCGGGGCTGCTGGTGCATGGCGACGAGATCGCCGTGCCCTATGACCGCTTCCGCGACCGCGTGATGTTCCCGATCCATGACGGGCGCGGCCGGGTCATCGCCTTCGGCGGCCGGGCGATGAGCGCGGAGGTCTCGGCCAAGTACCTGAACTCGCCGGAGACGCCGCTCTTCCATAAGGGCGGCCTGCTGTTCAACCACCACAATGCCCGCAAGGGCGCGCATGACACCGGCCAGGTCATCGTCGTCGAGGGCTATGTCGACGTCATCGCCATGACGCTGGCCGGCTTCCCGCAGACGGTGGCGCCGCTCGGCACTGCGCTGACCGAGGACCAGCTCGGCCTGCTCTGGCGCATGGCCGACGAGCCGGTGATCTGCCTCGACGGCGACAAGGCCGGGCGCAAGGCGGCGAGCCGCGCGATCGATTTGGCTCTGCCCATGCTGGAGCCGGGCAAGTCGCTCTCCTTCGCGCTGCTGCCGGATGGGCAGGACCCGGACGACCTGGCGCGCTCGGGCGGCAAGCCGGCGATCATCGAGGTGCTCGGCGCTGCCAGGCCCCTGGTCGACATGCTGTGGACGCGCGAGGTCGAGGCGGGGTCGCTCGATACGCCGGAGCGCCGGGCCGCCTTCGAGCGCCGGCTGAAGGAGCCGCTCGGGCAGATCAAGGATGAGGCGACGCGCCGGCACTATCGCCGCGAGATGGACGAGCGGCTGGCCCAGCTCTTCGCCAGCGCCGCGCCGGCGCGAGGCGACCGCGGGCAAGGTGGAAATTATTCGAATGGTCGTGGCCGCGGTGGCGGCGGCGGTCAGCGCGGGCAATGGCCGGGTGCGCCGATGCGGCCGCTGCTGCCGCTGAAGGCGAGCAGCCAGCTCGCCGGTTCGCGCATGATGACGCGCAGCCGCGGCGAGGATAAGCGCGAGGCCTTCATCCTGCTGGCGCTGGCGAGCCATCCCGAGCTCGTGCTGCGCTGCGCCGACGAGATTTCGGAGCTGGCGCTCGACGGGCCGGCGGCCGAGCGCTTCCGGCAGGTGCTGCTCGACGTCGCGCTCGATGGCGATCTCGACCGCGAGGCGCTGGCGAGCCGGCTGGAGCAGCCCCGGGTGCAGGAGGCGCAGGGGGCGCTGATGGCCGTCACCGGCCCGGCCGAGCGGCTGAAACTCGTCGGGGCGGCTGATCCGGAGTCGGTTTTTGATTCGATTCGTCAGGCTATCGTCTTGCATCAGCGGGCGCGGACGCTACATAGCGAGTTGAAGGCAGCCGAGCGCGCATTGGCTGACGAAGCGACGGAAGCCAATTTCGCCTGGATCAAGGACGTCAAGGGCCGCCTCGACACAATCGAGGGGACCGAGGCGATGTCCGAAGAGCAATAGGCCGTGCTTTTTGCCGCTGCCGTCCCTGTCGCGCGGCATGCCACGGGTGGTTCACGATTCATCAACGATGATCGGGTCCATCTGGACGAGATGATTTGGCTGGGTGAGCGTGCCGGACCAGCGGCCGCATCGCCCTTTTATGCGTCGGCACGGGACCTTCGGTTCCAGGTCGCGCGAGAGTGCGGAGCGCTGATTGATGGCGACTAAAGTGAGCGAGCGGGAAAAGGCCGATCAAGTCGCGCCGGAAGCCCCCCCGACATCCGATGGGCCCCTGCTCGACCTCACCGATCAGGCCGTAAGGCGGATGATCAAGCTCGCCAAGAAGCGCGGGTACGTGACCTATGACGAACTGAACGAAGTCCTGCCCTCGGAGGAGTTCTCCTCGGAGCAGATCGAGGACGTGCTCGGCCAGCTCAGCGAGCAGGGCATCAACGTCGTCGACAACGAGGATCCCGAAGCCTCCGGCGAGGAGCGCGCCGCGGCGCGCGCCGGCAAGGACGGCGAGGAAGAGGAAGGCGACGGCGATCTCGTCGAGACGCAGCGCTCGGCGCTGCCGGTCGAGGTCAAGCGCAACCTGGAGCCGACCGAGCGCACCGACGACCCGGTGCGGATGTACCTGCGCGAGATGGGCTCGGTCGAGCTGCTCTCCCGCGAGGGCGAAATCGCCATCGCCAAGCGCATCGAGGCCGGCCGCGAGGCGATGATCGCCGGGCTCTGCGAGAGCCCGCTGACCTTCCAGGCCATCATCATCTGGCGCGACGAACTCGTCGAAGGCAAGGTGCTGCTGCGCGACATCATCGACCTCGAAGCGACCTATGCCGGCCCCGACGGCAAGAACCCGGCGCAGCTGCCGGGCGAGGGCGAGGAGGCCCCCGAGCCGGCAGAGGAGGCTGCGCCCGAGGGCGAGGCCCCGCCGGACGGCCTGGACGACGACGACATGGAGAACAACGTGTCGCTTTCGGCCATGGAGGCCGAGCTGAAGCCGCGCGTGCTCGAGACCTTCGATTCGATCGCCGACAACTATAAGAAACTGCGCCGCCTGCAGGACCAGGACATCGCCAACCGGCTGGAGAACACCAAGCTCTCGCCGTCGCAGGACCGCAAGTACAAGAAGCTCAAGGACGACATCATCGTTGCGGTGAAGTCGCTCTCGCTCAACAACAACCGCATCGAGGCGCTGGTCGAGCAGCTCTACGACATCAACAAGCGCTTGATCTCGCACGAGACGCGCCTGCTGCGCCTGGCCGAGAGCTATGGCGTCGGCCGCGAGGACTTCCTCAAGCAGCATGTCGGCGGCGAGCTCGATCCGAAATGGGTCCTGCGCGTCTCCAAGCTCGGCTCACGCGGCTGGCGCGAATTCGTCGGGGCGGAGCTGGAGCGGATCAAGAGCCTGCGCGAGGAGATCCACACGCTGGCCTCCGAGACCGGCCTGGAGATCCAGGAGTTCCGCAAGATCGTGCTGATGGTCCAGAAGGGCGAGCGCGAGGCCCGTCAGGCCAAGAAGGAGATGATCGAGGCCAACCTGCGCCTCGTGATCTCGATCGCCAAGAAGTACACCAATCGCGGCCTGCAGTTCCTCGACCTGATCCAGGAAGGCAATATCGGCCTGATGAAGGCGGTCGACAAGTTCGAGTACCGCCGCGGCTACAAGTTCTCGACCTACGCGACCTGGTGGATCCGGCAGGCGATCACCCGCTCGATCGCCGATCAGGCCCGCACGATCCGCATTCCGGTCCACATGATCGAGACGATCAACAAGATCGTGCGGACCTCGCGCCAGATGCTGCACGAGATCGGCCGCGAGCCGACCCCGGAGGAGCTGGCCGAGAAGCTCGCCATGCCGCTGGAAAAGGTGCGCAAGGTGCTGAAGATCGCCAAGGAGCCGATCTCTCTGGAGACGCCGATCGGCGACGAGGAGGATTCGCATCTCGGCGACTTCATCGAGGACAAGAACGCGATCCTGCCGATCGACGCGGCGATTCAGTCGAACCTGCGCGAGACGACGACGCGCGTGCTGGCCTCGCTCACGCCGCGCGAGGAGCGCGTGCTGCGCATGCGCTTCGGCATCGGCATGAACACCGACCACACGCTCGAAGAGGTCGGCCAGCAGTTCAGCGTGACGCGCGAGCGCATCCGGCAGATCGAGGCGAAGGCGCTGCGCAAGTTGAAGCACCCGAGTCGGTCGCGGAAGCTCCGGAGCTTCCTGGATAACTAAAAACGTTGGGAGTCTGACACTTTCAACGACTTGAGATGTGCCGAGCATTTGCGCCCGTCTAACCGTGCAACGGAGGCGGATAACCAATGCTGTTTAGGCTCGTTCGTTTGGTGAAGCGTTCCGGCGCTTCACCACTCTAATTCGTTCAGTGCATCCCTGCCGATGTGCTGCCACGAACTGCCAACTTGAAGCTCTCCATCCGGCCGGGCGATGGGGAGTTTCAGCACATCACGGTATCGCCCGAGGCCATGGCTGTTCGATTCAGCTTGCGGACCCGCGACCTGAAGAGTCGGCAGGCAGGGTGTGTGCTTCTGTGGTGTGGTCCGACCAGCGAAGCTTCTCTCCTCAATGCCCGGCCTATTGATTTTCGTCGGCTGTCCCGTGCGACGGCTTACATACTGCAGAGCCGATTTGCTCCTGACGCAATACGTCTTCTCTCGGCTCTATGTGTGCGATTTGGAGAGATGAACGCACGACGCGGGAATTCGAATGTCTGACGCAATTGCGAAATACAGCACCGCTAAGGGATACGTCCAATCTTCTTATGTAATAATGGCCAGTCCGAACCGTTTCAAGATACCGAACGATACAACATTCTTCCTCTCGTTCCATATGCTCTGCGGGTTTGCAGTGGAGCTCTATCTAAAATCCTTTTTGACGCACGCGGGCTACAGTGAGCGTACCCTTACGAGAGAGTTAGGCCACAATCTTCAGAGATTGCATGAAACAGCCCGTGCGGAGGGACTGGACGATTTCCAAGAGGGTATGCTCGTGCAACTTTTGAATAAGCATCATGGGAGCAACGAGTTTCGTTATGCGAAGAGAGCAACGGAGTACCGAACAGCCAATCTCAATGAGATATTTTTGGCCTTTTCTACTCTCGATTTTGGAATAGATGCTACCGTTGGGGCGAGTGCCTCGGTAGGTAAAACGCCGGGAGGTTTTTGGAAACTACCTAAAGAGCGTTCAATGTGGCGATTATAGGAAGCGCAACTTAGCCATCCGAATTTATGCGGTGTGTTGCTCTCTCGGGACATCGGAGCTAGAGGCCGAGCATGTCCCCCGAATTCCTCCTGACATCGCTGATCATCGTCGCCTCGCCCGGTACGGGCGCGATCTACACGATCGCCGCCGGGCTGACGCGCGGCAGCCGGGCCAGCCTGCTCGCGGCCTTCGCCTGCACGCTCGGCATCGTGCCGCATCTCATCGCCGCGATGATGGGGTTGGCGGCGCTGCTGCATGCCAGCGCACTCGCCTATGAGATCGTGAAATATGCCGGCGTCGCCTACCTGCTCTTCATGGCCTGGCAGACGCTGCGCGAGCAGGGCGCGCTCAAGGTCGAGACCGGGGCCGATCCGCGTTCGGGGCTGCGCGTGCTCGTCGATGGCATCCTGATCAACGTGTTGAACCCCAAGCTCTCGATCTTCTTCGTCGCCTTCCTGCCGCAGTTCATCACGGCCAATGAGCCCAGCCCGCTGCTGCGCATGCTGGAGCTTTCCGGCGTGTTCATGGCGATGACCTTCGTCGTCTTCGCGCTCTACGGCCTGTTCGCCGCGGCGATGCGCGACAAGGTGATCAGCCGGCCGGCGGTGATGGCCTGGATGCGGCGCTCCTTCGCCGCTGCCTTCGTGGCGCTGGGGGCGAAGCTCGCGCTGACGGAGCGCTGATGCCGCGCCAGAGCATCATCGGCATCGAGACGCGGGGGCAGGGCCTCTACGAGTTCACCGACCGCGTCCAGGCCTTCCTGCGCGAGGCACCGGCCGATAGCGCGCTGCTGACGCTGTTCGTGCGCCACACCTCCTGCTCGCTGCTGATCCAGGAGAACGCCGATCCCGACGTGCGGCGCGATCTCGACGCCTTCTTCAGGCGGCTGGTGCCGTCGGCCGACGATCCGGCCATGGCCTATCTCGTCCACCGCATGGAGGGGCCGGACGACATGCCCGCCCATATCAAGGCGGCGCTGACGCCGGTCTCGCTGTCGATCCCGGTGATGGACGGGAGGCTGATGCTCGGCACCTGGCAGGGCATCTACCTGTTCGAGCACCGCGACAGGCCGCATCGCCGCGAGGTCGTGCTGCATCTGGGCTGAGGTGCAGGCAGGAGAGGCCCTTCGCGGGCGCGCTATCCATGCGAAGCTCGCCTCAGTGTTGGGCGAACAGATCCGGCTCCCCCTCGCGCCATTCGTGCCTTATAGAGGGGCGATCTGGAGGAATTCCCATGTCGTTTTTGAAATCCCTGTTCGGCGGGCGCAAGGCTGCGGACGACAAGCCGGCCGGCCCGGTCAAGAGCATCGACCACAAGGGTTTCGCCGTCCACGCGACGCCCTATCAGGAGGGCGGGCAGTACCAGCTTTGCGGCGTGATCGAGAAGGAGATCGACGGCGAGACGAAGAGCCATCGCTTCGTCCGTGCCGATCGCTTCCCGGGCATCGATGATGCTGCCGACTTCACGCTGGTCAAGGGCCAGCAGCTCGTCGACGAGCAGGGCGACCGCCTGTTCAAATGAGCCTGATGCTTCGACCAAAGGTTGATTGACGTTGGGTCAGCTAACTTAAGCTTTTGTTGGCATCTCTGCGCTCTGATTGCGTGTCGAATTTACGCAGTGCGAGCGAATTCCGAATGTTCCAGGCCGTCGCCGGGCCAGAAAGCGCCGAACAGGGCTTTCCGTCCGGAGCTACCCCTCTCGCCCCAGGGCTCTCGGCGCTGGTGGAGAATGGCTTTGCGCTTCCGGCGCTGCTCGCCAGACCTGTCGAGGCTGCGCGCGCCGTCGACGATGCCTGGCTCGCCGGCATTCTCGACCAGCTTCCAGCCGCGGTCTACGTCACGGATGCGCAGGGCCGGATCCGCTATTTCAACCGGGCGGCGGCCACCCTTGCCGGGCGCGAGCCGCGGCTCGGCGCCGATCTCTGGTGCGTGACGCAGCGCCTGCTGGGCAAGGCCGGCGAGCCGCTGGCGCCCGCGGACAGCCCGATGGCGCAGGCGCTGCGCGAAGGCCGCGCGCTGCGCGGCGTCGAGCTTCTGGCCGAGCGGCCGGATGGCAGCCGCATCCGCTGCCTGCACAATCCGACGCCGCTCTTCGATGGCCAGGGCCGGCTCGTCGGTGGCTTCAACCTGCTGCTCGATCTCGGCGAGCGCGGCGATGTCCGGATCGCCGATCCTGCCGAGGCGGGGGCCGATGGCGAGCGCCTGGCCTTCCGCCGGCATCTGCGCGAGGCGATCGAGACCGGCGCGATCCTGCTGCAATACCAGCCGCAGTTCCGGGCGAATGGCGAGGTCGTCGGCTTCGAGGCGCTGGCGCGCTGGCGCGATCCGGTGCGCGGGGTCATCTCGCCCGCGACCTTCATCCCGGCGGCGGAGGAGGGCGGGCTCATCGCTGCGCTCGGCGCCCATGTCCTGCGCAGCGCCTGCCGCGAGGCTGCAGGCTGGAAAAAGCCGCTCAGGATTGCCGTCAACCTGTCGCCGCTCGAATTCGAGTCGGATGAGTTGCCGGGGCTGGTCGAGGCCGTGCTGGGCGAGACCGGGCTCGACCCCGAGCGGCTCGAGCTCGAGATCACCGAGGGCGTGATGGTGACCGATGCGGTGCGCGCTATGGCGACGCTGTCGCGGCTGCGGGCGCTCGGCGTGCGCATCGCGCTCGACGATTTCGGCACCGGCTATTCCTCGCTCTCCTACCTCCACCGCTTCCCGCTGACGACGCTGAAGATCGACCGCAGCTTCGTCGCGACGCTCGGCGTCACGCTGGAGGCTGCGGCGATCACGCGGGCGGTGATCCAGCTCGGCCATGCACTCGGCATCGAGGTGGTGGCCGAGGGCGTCGAGACGCCGGAGCAGTTCGACTTCCTGATCTGCGAAGGCTGCGACCTGGCGCAGGGCTACCTGCTCGGCCGGCCGCTCGATGCGTCGGCCTATGCGCATCTGACGGGTGGTTGAATAGCTCCTGAGCTTCATCGTGAGGAGCCCGCAAGGCGGCGCTTCTCCGTGGAGATTCAAGCCGCCTGCAACTCCGCCAGCAAGGCTTCCCCAGTCCATGACGGACGGGCATCGCTCGCCTCAGCCGCGTGAACCAGCGTGCGCAGGCGCGCGTTCACCGGCGCGCTTCGCCCCAGCCGCTCGGCCAGGCGCAGCACCTCGCCGTTGATCCAGTCCACTTCGGTCGCGCGCTTCGCGGCAAGGTCGTCCGACATGGATGAGCGCGCGAGTGGGTCGATCGCAAGCATCTTGCCACCCAGTAGCGCGAACAGGGCATCGGGCAGCCGCAGGACAGGCGGAATCCAGGCGGCGGGCAGGGGCGTCAGCCGCGCCGGCTTGATGCCGGCTTGCTTCAGCAGGGCGAGCGCCTCGGATTGCGCCAGCGCCAGGCAGCGGCGATAGGCAAGCTGCGACAGCTCTTCCTTCAGCGGCTGGTTCGCCAGGGCGTTGATGGCGTTGTTGAGGTTGAACAGCAGCTTCGCCCATTGCACCGGCAGCATGTCGAGATGGCGGACGAGCGGCAGGCCGGCCTTGTCGAAATTGGCGAGGAAGGGCTCCAGGTCGAAGGAGGCCCGGACCTCGAGCTTGCCCTCCGAGGCCTGGTGGAAGGCGCCGGGGCCGCGCCTCACCACGTTGAAGGGCACCATGCCCTCCAGCACGGTCTGCCGCGCGAGCGCGGCACGCAGGATTTCGGCATTGCCCAACCCGTTCTGGAAGCTGATCACGACCGCGCCCGGCCGCAGCGCAGCCGCCAGTTCGGCCGCAGCTGCAGCGGTGCCGGCGGATTTCACCGTGACCAGCACGAGGTCGGCCGCGGCCGCCGTCGCGGGATCGGACGAGAATGCGATGGCGGATGGCGGGAGCTGCCAATGGCCGCCGCGATAGTCGGAGATCGTGAGGCCGCGTTCGCTCAGCTCGTCGCCGATGCGCGGGCGCCCGACGAAGGCGACCCCACTGCCCGAGGCCAGCAGCCGGCCGCCGATATAGCAGCCGATCGAACCGGCGCCGTAGATGCAGATCCTGGCCATGTCGGTCCCCGGACGATGCGCGTCATTCCCGGCCGGAGCACAGCGAAGAGCCGGGAACCTCATGCAGAAAGAAGCTTCCTTCATGAGATGCTCGGGTCAAGCCCGAGCATGGCGACGGGTTCTTCCATCATCCGCGCCGTGGGGCACTGTCGCCAGTGCGCTTGCCGCGCCTCCGTGGGCTGCCTAATCATCGGGCAGCAAGAAAGCCGTTCCACCGAGACGGCCGTCGAGGAAACATGTCGACCGAAGAGCAGCGCTATCGGCCCGATTCCACCTATGCCTGGCTGCGGCTGGCCGTGTCGCTGCTGGTCGGCACCGTCGCCTGCGTCGGCACCTGGTCGGTCGTCGTCGTGCTGCCTTCGGTCCAGACGGAGTTCGGCACGCTGAGGGCAGGGGCCTCGCTGCCCTATACCTGCGCCATGCTCGGCTTCGGCTTCGGCAATATCGCGATGGGCCGGGTCGCCGACCGCTATGGCATCGTGGTGCCCATCGTGGTCGGCGCGGTGCTGCTCGGCGCCGGCTACATCCTGGCCGGGTTCTCACACAGCCTCTGGCAATTCGCGCTGGTGCATGGGCTCCTGATCGGCATCGGCGCAGGCACCGGCTTTGCGCCGCTGATCGCCGACCTGTCGCACTGGTTCCGCCGGCACCGCGGGCTCGCCGTCGTCTTCGGTGCGTCGGGCAGCTATCTCGCCGGCATGATCTGGCCGCAGGTCATCACCTGGGGCGTGCAGGCGCATGGCTGGCGCGCGACCCATATCGGCATCGGCATTGCGGCACTCGTCATCATGCTGCCGCTGGCGCCGTTCTTCCGCCGCCGCCCGGCCGCTGCGACCATCGCCGCGGCGGAAGCGTCGAGCGCCGGCGCGCGCGGCGATCTCGGCCTCACGGCCAATCAGCTCCAGCTCCTGTTGGCGGTGGCGGGCTTCTGCTGCTGCGTCGCCATGGCGATGCCGCAGGTCCATATCGTCGCCTATTGCGGCGACCTCGGCTACGGCGTCGCGCGTGGCGCCGAGATGCTTTCGCTGATGCTGGGTTTAGGCATCATCAGCCGCGTCGGCTCCGGCTTCGTCGCCGACCGGATCGGCGGAGCCGCGACGCTGGTGATCGGCTCGGTGATGCAGGGGCTGGCGCTGTTCCTCTACCTCTGGTTCGACGGGCTGACCTCGCTCTACGTCGTCACCGGCATCTTCGGCCTGTTCCAGGGCGGCATCGTGCCGATGTACGCGATCATCATCCGCGAATACCTGCCGCCCAAGGAGGCCGGCATGCGCATCGGCCTCGTCATGTCCGCCACCATCCTGGGCATGGCCTTCGGTGGCTACATCTCCGGGCTGATCTTCGACCTGTTCGCGTCCTACCGCATGGCCTTCCTCAACGGGCTGGCCTGGAACCTCGTCAACCTGAGCATCGTCTGCTGGCTGATGCTGCGGGTGCGGACGAGGGCGCAGCCGGCCTGACCAGGCAGGCTGCGTCGATAGGAGGCGATCACACCGCCCCGTGCGCCTCGACATAGAGCGCGTAGAGCGAGTGCGAGCTCGCCATGTACAGCCGGTTTCCCTTCGGCCCGCCGAAGCACAGGTTGGCGCAGCGCTCCGGCAGGCGGATGAAGGCGAGCGGCTTGCCGGCGGGGCTGAACACCATGACGCCGTCGAGGTCCTCCGACTTGCCCCTGAGGCCGAAGACCTTGCGCCGCCCTGCCTCCGCAGGCTCGGCGTCGAGGGCGCCGTTGCTGCCGTAGCCGCACCAGAGGTTGCCGTCGCGATCGACCCGGAAGCCGTCGAGCGCGCCGAAATCGGCGGCGTCGACCACCTTCACCTTGTTCGACGCCTTGCCGGCAGCGTCGATGTCGTAGCTCCAGATGCTGCGGTTCGGCGTGCCGCGCCACTCGACCACGTAGAGCTTCTTCTCGTCGGGCGAGAAGGCCAGGCCGTTGGGATTGACCAGATCGGTGATCACGGCGGCGAGCTTGCCGTCGGCACTGAGCCGATAGACGTTGGTCGTAGCCTGCTCCGGCTTGCCGCGCGACCCTTCCCACTCGCCGCTGATGCCGAAGAGCGGATCGGTGAACCAGATCGTGTCGTCGGACCTGACCACCACGTCGTTGGGCGCGTTCAGGCGCTTACCCTCGTAGCTGTCGGCGAGCACCGTGATCTTGCCGTTCTTCTCGGTGCGGGTGACCCGGCGCGTCACCGAATGCTCGCAGCTGATCAGCCGGCCCTGCCGGTCCCGGGCGTTGCCGTTGGCGAAGTTGGCGTTCTCGCGGAAGACGCTGAAGCTGTTCTTGACCTCGTCATACTTCATGATGCGGTTGTTCGGGATGTCGCTGAGCAGGAGATAACGCCCCTCGGGGAAATAGACCGGCCCTTCCGCCCAGCGCATCCCGGTCGCGAGCTGCTCCACCGTGCTCGAATAGATCCGGTACTTCGCGAAGCTGGGATCGAGGATCTCCACCGCCGGGTCGGGGTAGCGCTGGTTCGGCTTGAAGGGGAAGGCCTGGGCGAAGGCCGATTTCGACAGGGCGGAGCCGGCGACGGCGGCAAGGCCGCCCGCGAGCAGATGGCGACGAGACGTTTCCACGTTGTTCCCTCCAGCATTTGTTTTGGTTGTGTCGGATTGCGAGGCGCGACTTCCTCCGGCGCCGACGCGCTTGCCGTTGGGCAAGGGCGGGCGCCTAGCCGCTGACATAGCACATGATTTCAGATTTGAAATCTGAAATTTCAGTTGATGGAAATGGATGCGCCGCGGACCTGTGCATTCCGTTGGCGGTGCATCTGGAGCGAAGCGCCTCCCGGCTTGCGGCGCTCAGTCCTCATCCTGTGGAGTGGACGAAGTCCGCGTCTCGAAGGATGCTCCGGGAGGCTCCAGAAGCGTCTGGAACATCCTTCGAGACGCCGCTTCACGGCTCCTCAGGATGAGGGCTCGATATTAGGTGAGGCTCCTCAGGATGAGGGCTGAGCGTGCGAACGCCGCAGATGTGATCAGGCCGGCGCATCGCCCGGCCGGTAGGTGCCGAAGCACCAGACATGGCCTTCCGGGTCCTTGCAGATGAAGTCACGGCTGCCATAGGGCTGGTCGGTCGGCTCCATGCAGATCTCGGCGCCGGCCTTGCGGGCCCGCTCGCAGCGGGCGTCGATCTCGTCGGTGGCGATATAGGGCGAGGCCGTGGTGCCGCCGAGCTCGGCCGGGCGCGAGACCAGCTTGCCGAATTCGTTGTTCTCGGCCGAGCCGAGCATGATGAAGCTCTCGCCCATGCGCAGCTCGCCATGGAGCAGGGTCTTGCGGTCTTCCGAGTAATAGGCGGCGTGCTTCTCGAAGCCGAAGGCCTCGATCAGCCAATCGTACATGCGCGGTGCGTCGGCATAGCGCAGCGAGACGCAGATCATGGCGGGCTTGGTCATGGCCTCTTCCTCCAGTCGGCTTGACGCAATCTGCCGCCTGTCGGATGCAAGCGCAAAGAGGAAACTGATGCGGCTGACGCAGTTCGAGCATCACAGGCAACAGGTGATCCCGGCCCGGCACTTCGCGCTGCGGATGGGGCGGGCGATCCTGCTCTGGCTCGGCCTGACGATCCCTCGGGCTCTGCATCGGCATGATGGGCTATGCCGTGACCGAGGGCGTGAGCGCGGCCGACGCCTTCGTCAACGCCGCGACGATCCTCTCCGGCATCTCCGGGCTGTTCGTGGTGATCGCCACCGGCTTCGTGCTGGCGCCGGTGCTGCATCGCGTGCTCCACTCGTTCCGTGTCGAAAAGGGAAAGGACGACGATGACTGAGCCCGGCCTGCAGCCTGACGAGGAACCGCGCGGGGACCTGACGGTGCGCACCATCGCCATGCCTGCCGACACCAACGCCAATGGCGACATCTTCGGCGGCTGGGTGATGTCGCGGATGGATTCGGCCGGCGGCATCGCCGGGGTCGACCGGGCGCAGGGGCGGGTGGTCACGATCGCGGTCGAGGCCATGACCTTCATCCGCCCGGTCAAGGTCGGCGACGTGCTCAGCGTCTACACCCAGATCGAGGCGATCGGCCGGACCTCGATGAAGATCCATGTCGAGGCCTGGGCCCGGCGCTTCCGCACGACGCTGCACGAGAAGGTCACCGACGCGACCTTCACCTTCGTGGCGATCGACGAGGAGGGCAAGCCGCGTCCCGTGCCGCCTTTGCCGGGGGCTTGAGCGGGGCGGCGGAGTCTGTGATCGCGATAATGGAATCTTCACTGCTCTTTGAAGTCGGCGGGTTCCATTAACGTAAGTTATGCGTCGGGATGGTTTACTGAGGCATCGCCCTGGAACCCATCGCCATGTCAGCTTGCCTCAACCGTGTCCGCGCCCTGGTCGCGGACTTCGCCCGCCGCCGCGACGGCGTCGTCGCGCTGCTGTTTGCGCTGCTGCTGCCGGTGCTGCTCGCGTTCATGCTCGGGCTGATCGACTACACGCGCGCCTCGACCACCCAGCTCGCGCTGCAGACCAATCTCGACGCGGCCGCGCTCTACATCGCCCGCTCGACGGCGACGACGCCGGCCGACGTCCAGGCCATGGGCGAGCGGATGATGAAGGCCAACGAGGCGAACCTGAAGCACGGCACCGCGACGTCCTACACCTTCACGATGACCCAGGACCAACGCGTCGTCGCCACCGCCGCGGCGACGGTGCCGGTGACGATCGCAGGCCTGCTGGGCACGTCGCAGGTCCCGGTGGCTGCGAGCGCGGAGGTGACGCGGTCTTCGAATAACATCGAAGTCGGGCTCGCGCTCGACATCACGAAGTCGATGGAGGGGCAGGACCTTACTGACCTGAAAGCTGCTGCTAAAGACCTGATCGATCTCGTGGTAAAAGACCAGCAAACTCCTTATTATTCTAAAGTCGCTCTCGTTCCTTATTCGATGGCTGTAAATGTTGGTACATATGCCAACCAAATACGCGGTACTCCGAAGAAGAATTGTACAACCTATGGCTGCGAGAGATATACATTCGACAGCACAGCTCGAGATAACAAAAATAAACCCGTTCCGGTTACGTTAAATGTGAGCACTTGCGTAACCGAGCGATCCGGGGCTGATGCGTATACAGATACGGCCCCTGGTACAGCTCCGCTGGGAATGAACTATCCCGCTCCAGCTACTGAAGGTAATCCATGTCTTTCGAGCACGATTGTGCCGTTGTCTAGCAATCGTACCACGCTGAAAAACACGGTTGGTAACTTCGTCGCCCAAGGATCGACTGCGGGTCATATCGGGTTGGCCTGGGCCTGGTATATGGTTTCGCCGAATTTTGCCTCCCTGTGGTCGGGTGAAAGTAAGCCTGCTGCCTATGGAACACGAGAGTTAATTAAGGTGGTCGTCATGATGACGGACGGTGCATTCAATACGCCTTACTACAACGGTGTTATCGCAAGCGATGCTGGTTCTGGCAGTGGCTCGACGAAAATCAACCACGTTGCTGTGAATGGAAGTTCTTTCAGCCAGGCCGACAAGCTTTGCACCAGCATGAAAGCTGCCGGCGTGATTGTTTATACGGTCGGCCTAGGTGTTGGTTCCGATGCTCAAGCCAATGCAATGCTGACGAAGTGCGCCACCAGCTCGAAGCATGTCTATTTTCCATCGAGCGGCTCGTCTCTCAAGGACGCATTCCGCGCCATCGGCCAGGACATCAACTCCCTGCGCATCTCGAAATAGGCCGACTCATTCTTACCACACTCATTAAAGACCCCTGAATCGCCCTCCCACGCAGGCGATTCAGAATAGTGCGCTCACTTAAGCGTTTTTTAAGCGCGATCCGGCATTCCTTTAGGTCAAGAGGCTCTAAGCCCGCGAAGCTGATCAAAGGTCTGGGGGACCGATTTCCTGCCCGTCTATCGGGAACCCGGCGGCCGGCTCATTTCCGGCGTGATCCCGCTTGCCCAGGCGAACCTATTCCGGCCTCCGCACACTCTGCGGCTGCGGCGATGGCACCCCGTCATCGCCGGGGCTGTCCGACATTCGCGGCCGTCTCGGCCTGAACCTCTTGCCTGCGGCGATGCATACCGGAGACTGATGATGAAGAAGGTCAAGAAGCCAGCGCGCGAGCGGACGCCGCTGCGCATCGGTATCGCCGCGCGCATCTATGCCGCGCTGGGATTGCTGACGCTGCTGACCATCGCGGCCTCCGGCATTGCCTGGCTCTCCTATGGCCGCGTCGACGAGACGGTCGACCAGCTCGTCGAGGTCAAGATGCCCGTCGTCGAGCGGGCGCTGGAGCTGTCGCAGGCCGCGACCAAGTCGACCGCGATCGCCGGCCAGTTCGGCGAGATCCGCACCGCGCGCGAACGCTCCAACCTGACGACCGAGCTCGACAAGGTCGAGAGCCGCCAGTTCGAGCTGCTGCGCCAGATCGCCGACAGCAATGTCGACAAGAAGAAGGCCCATATGGCGATCGACGAGTTGTCGCGCCAGATCGGCGCGCTCAACGAGCTGACCGGCCAGCGGCTGCGCAACGCCTCGGAGGCGGCGAGCGCGCTGGCGCTGCTCGACAGCGCCAAGGAGGAGTTCATCCGCGCCATCGCCACCGAGGCCGACGCGGCGAAGTCCGACCTGCTGCTCGGGCTCGAAGGCATCAAGGGCCTCGACGGCAACGAGCTGGAGACCGCGCTCGAGACCATCATCGAGAAGAACCTCGTCAGCTTCGATCTCGCCCGCAGCCTCCAGGCCGATATCAACGAACTGGTCGGCCTGCTGCGCGAGATCGCGCAGACCGATGACAGCACCCAGCTCGGCATGGCGCGCGACCGCTTCCAGCAGCTGGCGCAGCGCGCCCGCAAGAGCGTGGTCGAAGCCGAGAAGCTCAGCCCGAACGGCTCGCGCGGCCGCTCGGTCGAGACCATCATCACGGTGGGCGAGGGCGCCAGCGGCCTGCTCGACGTCCGCGACCGCGACATCATCACCCGCGAATCCATCGCGGTCGGCCTGAAGGAGCTCAACCTCGCCGCCGAGGTGGTGCGCAAGGAGGTCGAAGGCCTCGTCAAGACCGCGCGCGGCGAGGCGGTGGAGGCGAGCAAGTCGACGACCGCGCTGATCGAACAGAGCAAGCTCTGGCTCGGCGGCCTCGGCGTCGGCTCGCTGCTCGTCGCGCTGGCGCTGGCTCTCGCCTATGTCCGGCCGATGATCGTCGGGCGCCTGAACCGGCTCTGGTCCGCGACGCGCGCCATCGCCGACGGCCAGCTCGAGACCGTCGTCGACACCAAGGGTAATGACGAGATCTCCGACATCTCGAAGAGCGTCCTGCTCTTCCGCGACAATGCTGTCGCCCTGCGCAAGGCCGAGGCCCAGAAGGTCGAGGACGACGCGCTGGCGCTGCAGCACCGACGCGAGATGATGCAGGAGCTCGGCGTCGCCTTCGGCGAGGTCGTGGCGGCTGCGGCTGCCGGCGATTTCAGCCGGCGCGTCTCGGCGACCTTCACCGATCCCGAGCTGAACGCGCTGGCCGAATCCGTCAACTCCCTGCTGGAGACGATGCAGGGCGGCCTCAGCGAGACCTGCGACGTCCTGGCCGAGCTTTCGGCCGGCCATCTCTCGGCCCGTGTCGCCGGGCTCTACCAGGGCGCCTTCGCCGAGCTCAAGGACGGCACCAACGGCCTCGCCGAAGAGTTCGAGAGCACGCTGGCGCGGCTGTCCGACACGGTTGCGGCCGTGCGCAGCGCCACGAGCGAGATCCTCGACGGCGTCACCGACCTGGCCGAGCGCACCACGGAAGAGAGCAACGCCGTCTCGATGGCGACGAACCAGCTCGGCGCCTTCGCCGGCACGGTGAAGAAGACCGCCTCGGAAGCCGCCCAGGCGATGGGTATGGCCGAGAGCGCCGAGCAGCGCGCCCAGCAGGGCGAGAAGGTCGTCGCCTCCGCCCTCGACGCGATGCACCGCATCCGCGCCTCCTCGAACAAGATCTCCGAGGTCATCGCGATGATCGACGAGATCGCCTTCCAGACCAACCTGCTGGCGCTCAACGCGGCGGTGGAGGCGGCGCGCGCCGGCGATAGCGGCCGCGGCTTCGCGGTGGTCGCCGCCGAGGTGCGCAGCCTGGCCAAGCGCTCGGCCGACGCCTCCAACGACGTCAAGAAGCTGGTCGAGGCCGCCCATGGCGATGTCGCGGTTGGCGTCGGGTTGGTCGAGGAGACCTCGTCGATGTTCGAGAGCATCGTCTCCTCGGTCAACGACCTCACCGGGCTGATGAACGGCATCTCGCAGACCGCGCGCAGCCAGGCCAGCGACGTCTCGACCATCAACAACGAGATCGACGGCATCGGCACGATGGCGCATCAAAACGCGGCGCTGGTCGAGGAGACCAATGCGGCGCTGGCGCTGACCGACGAGCAGACCCGCGCGCTCACCGAGCATATCGGCCGCTTCCAGTTCCGCGAGGGGCATGTCGCCGAGCACGCCAGGGGCATGGCGCGCGCTGCCTGAGCCCGGCCTTCGGCACTGATGGACCAAGGAGACCCCGCTGCTTCGGCTGCGGGGTCTCCTGCTTTTGAGATCGGGCCTTGCCTGCCGAGTGGCGGCGATGTTACGCGAGGAGCGGGCCGGTAGCTCAATGGTTAGAGCTCGCTGCTCATAACAGCGCCGGTGCCGGTTCGAGTCCGGCCCGGCCCACCAAATCTTTTTTCCCATCCCGCAGGCTCGCTAAAGCCTTGAATGGCAAGGCGAGATCGGCGGTTCGAAACCCCTCGTTTGGCAGGTAGGCGATGCGCCCCGCGAAGGCGAGGCGAAGGACCATTCTCTGGTCCTCGATCTGCCCGGAAAGCCATAATTTCCAAGGGTTTGCGAGGAAATCGAAAGCGGTTCGAAACGTCTCGTCGAAATTCGCCAGCGGACGCCCGCAAGTCTTCTCTTTCTCGGCGAGCGCGGCATTCCGCTCGTGCAGCTTGCGAACCTGATCCTCATACGCCGTGATCAGCGCGTGGCTGTCGCTAGCCAAAATCCGTTCCATGATCTGCTCGGTCTTGCGTTCGATCGTTTTCAATTCGGCGCGAATCGCTTGGAGCTGCTGCTGGCCCGTACGGCTTCGATCCTCCCAGAGATCGCGCAGCATATCCCTGGCCATGAAGAAGAGGCCCTGCGTCGGCCTGAGGCTCTGGAGGACCTGTTCGAAGTCGCCTTCGATCCGATCCTTGCGGATCGATTTTCTGAACGAAGGGCAGGCCTTCGTGTTGCAGAAATAATAGGCGTAGAGGGCACTCCTCCCCTTTGACCATGCGGCCGTCATAGGCGCTTCGCAGCAGCCGCAGGTGACGAAGCCACGCAAGGGGAAGTCCGCATGGATGTCCTTGCGGATGGGAGCCTTGGCACCGACTTTGAACCGGTCCTGGACCTTCTGCCAAGTCTCGAACGAGATGAGGGGTTCGTGCTTGCCTTGAGCGAGCGTGATGCGCCACTCGGGCGCATCGAGATAGCCCGCATAGACCGGGCGGCAGAGCATGTCCTTCACATGCTGAATATGGACCTCGCCGTTTCGGTAGCGCGGGAAGGCGGGAAGCGTTTCGAGGAAGCGCTTGATCTCCATCAGGGTCTCGAATCGACCCGAGGCGAAGCCTTCGAAGGCTTGCTGGACAGCTGTTGCGTTCGGCTCCGAACGAACAAGCAGCTTGCCGTGACCGGCAACGCGATCATAGCGATAGCCGATGGGAGCACGAAAGACCCAGTAGCCGTTCATGAGGCGCGCTCGCATGCGGTTGACCACCTGCTCGGCGTTTTTCTGGCGCTGATGCTGCGAGACGCTGGCGAGCAGGTTTTCGACGAGGCGGCTGTCGGAATCGTCGCCAAACTCGATTGAGGGTGATTCAAGCTTTCCACCCGCCGCGCCGATCTCAGTGCGAAGGCGGATATGAGCTTCGAGCCCGCGCGCCAGGCGGCTAATGTCGTCGATGATGACGACATGCTCCTCCCGTCTTCGGTGCTTCTTCAGGAAAGAGAGCATCGCCTGCATGCCCGGCCGATCGATCATTCCGCCGGAGACGGCCTCGTCGCGAAATACCTCCGCGACAACATAGCCCTTGAGAGCGGCATACTCCCGGCAACGGGTCTCCTGTGAGGCCAAGCCGTCGCCCTTTTTCACCTGCGCGGCGCTGGAGACACGGCAGTAGATAATGGCGGGGATTTCGGTCTTGGCAGGCATGCGCGGTCAGTCTCCTTTCGTGTCGGTTTCGGTTGATAAGGGGTGTTCTACTTGGTTGGCCTTCACTCAACGCAGGAATAATGAGGTGCTGGCCAGCACGCTTTCGACGAGGCGGCTCTCGGGGGCGTCCCTCAATTCGATCGAGGGAGATTCGAGCTTCCCGCCGGCGGCGGCGATCTCGGTTCGGAGGCGAACGTACGTTTCAAGACCACGCGCCAGACGGTTCGTATCGTCGATCACAACGACATGCTCGTTCTGGGGCCCGTGCTCCTTCAGAAAAACGAGCATGGCCCGCATGCCCGGCCGATCGACCGCAGTGCCGGAGACACCCGCATCACGGAAAACCTCCGCAACCGCATACCCCTTCCGGGCGGCATATTCCCGGCAGCGCGCCTCCTGATAGACAAGAGCGTCGCCCTTGTTTGAGATGGTTGTGTTGGCGACGCGGCAATAGATGACAGCGGGGATGTTGGTCTCGGGGCGCATGGTTGGTCAGTCTCCTTTCGAGCTGGGTTCCTTCGGTTCGTGTGGGTGGTCGGCCTGCGCCGTGAATCGGTCGCTGAGCCTAATCGATTGTACCGCTTTTTCGGGGCGGATTGGAAATTCCTGCCTCGGCGGTATCACCAATTGAGCCGGATGGTCGCAGAAAGCTCTGTCGACGAAGCTCTCCATGATCGACCAAACCGTGCGGACGAGTTCGGCTTTCTGGCTTTCGCTGAGTGCGAAGTCATCGAGGTGATGACGGTATCGGTCGATGTCTGGGAGCATTTTAGCCACACGCGTCCTAACGCCCGCTTCGGGGCGGGCGTGTGGATTGGTCAGAGGTTGAAGGGAAAACGGCGACCACTGCGCTTGGCGCGATCGAGCACGGCGACATTACGCCGCTGCAGTCTCAAATGAGATGCACAGATACAGGCCAAATTTTCGAAGATTACCCTACGACATGGCAACCATGCCGTTGGTTCGCAAGGTAAGATATGGAAAATATCGCAGGCACAGGTTGGCTAATGACGAGGAATAATATCCTATAATTTGATCTTTCTGTCAATGCCTATTTCGGTCATTCGTGAAGTATATCATTCTAGGTCGGCCCCTACTGCACAATGGTAAAAATAGAAACGCGACACGGTCGGCAGATCGGCTAGTAATTCTAGGTGTAATATCGATTAATGTCAGCAAGTGTGATATTTCTCCAAACCATCTAAAGTTGAATTCCTTCTAGGCGATTCGATTCAACCGGATATCGGTCGCAATTGTGTCGCGTCTAGGTTTTGTCTGCGCAAAACTAAAATGATCTCGCTCGCCATCGTGACCACCTTTCCGCGCTCGCGGATTTCGGGCGAGACGGAGCGTCCGAAGCGGTTAATCGTGCGGGGAACCCGCTTTTGTTGGAGATCCCTAGCTTGGCGACTTTCGAGCCCAAATCCAAACTTTCCAAGGCAATCTACAGTAAATTCGTCCAGCTTCACGCGGTACCCACCTGTCGAACGTCGTCCCACCACGAGCACGGCGGTTCCGCCAGGCCTGACGTTGGCGGCGATGGTTTCGCAGGCGGCTTCATAATCGGAAAGAAAGCGCGTCACGCCTCTTGCGAGCTTGCTGTCACCGGCTCCTGCCCAATACTTCCGAATCTCGATGCTGCGCGGCGGCTCGATGGAAACAGCCCCACCCAGACATTGCGCGTCGATCTCGCCTCCAGTCTTGACGAGATGGCCTAAGCCATCAATGGCGCAGACCACAGCAAGGCAAAGGGCTGAGGCTGCTCCGTACTGAACAGTGGTTCGCGAGTCGCCATAGGGCGGAGAGGTGAGAACAACGTCGTACGGCCCTTGAGAGCGAACTGGATGCTGAAGGTCGTTGAGGGCACTGATAGGTCCTAGCGCTACAAGGCGCTCTCCGGAAATTTCGCCCACCCGGCGTAGTTCGGTAGCACAATAGGAGAGCCGGCGCTGAAGCCGTTGCCACGGGCAGACAGAAAGCGCTTCTCGCTCTGACGCAGCTCTGCGGTGAAGCTTCCAACCGCTCTGGCGAGCGAATGAAACCTCCCGCACTGTGGCGCTCAGCGCTGAGGCGATGATCCAGCGCTCCGACTCTCCCAGTCCCAAGCTATTGATCCAACCCACAATACGGCCGAGTTCAAAGATCACGGAAGGGGAGAACCAGTCGACTTGCCGGTCCTCCAGATGCTTAAAAGAGGCTCCCGCCGCGACCGTTTTCTGAGCTTGTTGGAGACGCCCAGCCAAGTCCCTCACCACTGTGGCGCTTGCGTTGGATAGCTTGGTACTGGTCAGAAGCCAGGCCAGGGGATTGGTGTCGATGCCAGCTCGAACAGCTGCATGGTCCGCAGCGGCCAGAAGGCGCCCCGAACCACAAAACGGATCGAGGACCTTGGCGCCAATTGAGACATGGCGACGTGCTAGATCGAGGGCGAGTTCGTCCGCGACCATTGCCGGATAGGGATGAAGTCGACTTAGCCGGGTGGTTGGCAAAGGGCCAGCTCGATCAGTTCACGCAATTGTCGCGCGCACTCATCCACCGTCAGACCGGAAGTATCAAGCACCTGCCACGGCATAGCGGCGACGCGGTCTCCAAACAAACGTTCGCGGAACGCGTTGTCTTCATCATCCAAGCGCCGTAAATCGTCGGCAGAGAAGGTTGTGTTTCCGCTTCGGCCCTTTGCGCGCGAGACCCGGCAGGCGTCTGAGGCTCTTATTAAAATGAGGGTGACCGGCGTGCGCGAGTCCGCGAACACTCTATCAAGGTAGCGACCCTCTACGATGCAGGACTTATTTCCCATCGCCCAGACCACCGTTCCGGCGTCGACCTCGCGGTGTTGTTCATCGGGCAGATCATTGATTGTGAGGCCGTGCGCTGTGGCTGCGGCGCGCACGGCCTCACCGCAGGAGCGAAGAGGTAGTCCCAAGGCGACGGCTGCCCGCTGTGCGAGCGTAGTCTTGCCAACGCAGGAAGGGCCGAACAAGCAAACAATCATGGCTTGCGGAACACGCAAACGTACTCGACGGGATCGCTAGACGCGCGATCCGATACCCGCCTGCGAGACATCAAGCGGGGCACCGGCCCCCACACCATCGGCATAAGTTGTGCGAAGTCCGAGAGTATCTCTAAGGCAGTGCCCGGAAACCGCCTAGACTCGCCTATCACGATGGCGCAGCCCCCCCCGGGACGCAGCACACGATAGATCTCGTCCTTCGCGCGTCGCATATTCTCCTTGTACTCAGCGACGGCGTTAACGCGCGTGCGGCGGAAACGGGCCCCAATCTCATGTTCGCGCTCGATCCGCATGGACCATCCCATCCAAGTATAGAGAAGGCGGTTCGCGTGCGTGTAGTCTATTACGCCGATATATGGAGGTGACGTAACGACGAGATCCACCACCGCATCGGGTAGGGCGAGCGAGCGAGCGTCCTGTTGGGTGACGAGTGCGGCATGCCCAATTGGCTCTCCAATGCGGGCGGGAACCTCATCGAGGGCCATCAAGCGCTGGCGGAACAGCCCGATTGCATTGTGTGGTGCAAACTCGCGCGGTTTCACGTTGTCGGCCACCCAGCCCCAATGGTGGCGTCGCCGCCGCCCGCTCGACGTGAGAGCCGACCCGGGAGCAGCGCAATCGAACAGCACATCGGAGAAAAGCACCTCCAGAACCTGACGAGCCGGACGTGTGTCGGCCGCTTCCACCAGTTGCCAAAGGAAGCGGAGCTGCGCGAGGGTGTCATGCGCAAACCAGTTATTGAGCTCTGGGTCCGCCCCTTCCCCGTTCCCGCCGAACCGGTCGCTGCGACAGCGCTGCTCGAAGGTGAGGTCCGCCAGCAGCACGCTGCGGCGGCGGCGGTCGAGCGCGCCATCAAGGAGTGCAAGCTTCGCGCGGGTTATTAGGACGCTCGCGGACATGCGATCGCTTACCATTACGCGGCGGTTGAGCCGCAAAGCCTCGACAGCGGTGGTGCCGCTCCCCCCGAATGGGTCCAGCACCAGGTCGCCGGGCTCAGATAGAACCTGAATCAGAGCCGCGGGGATCTGTGGGATATAGTTGCCTGGGAACCAATGGAGTGTGTGAACGGAGCCCCGAGTGTTGCCAGCGTTCGGAAAGTTCCAGTCTATTCGGGCGAGGCGTTGAGCTGCGTTCAGAACAGACACGCCTGGGTTTCCTGGCTGCCCGCCCGGCGCGCTGGAGCGAGAACCCTTGAGCCGAAGGTCTGAGAGGCAAGGTTGAACGCTTTCTCGACCTGGGTTGAGCTGAAAGGTTCTTTGCGGGGCGAGCCGATCCCGAGAAGCCATTGATGGGCGTCCGCACCGTAAGCGCGGCGTGAACCATCGTCGAACGTAATAGCGAGGCGTCTTTCGCGCTTATCCTTGATGGCGTAGGCAAAGCAGGTTCGTCCAAGCTCGCTGCCGACGGCATGCGAGAATGCGCGCAGGGCTGGATAATCCGGTCGCTCTCCTTCCATCCAACGGAGTGGTGTGCAGTCCCACAATTCGCCTGCGATCCAACGCTCAGCCGTTTCTTTCACTTCTCTCACACCGGATCCGAGTAGAAGCGTAATGAATTGATGGTCCACGAAGGACCAGTCAGTTTGGGTGAATTCGCCCGCCTCGTAAGCCCCGACGGCAGCCGACAACATCATGACCTTACCGATGAAGTCTCGCTCAGCTAGCATGAGGTGCTCGTAGACATCGCGCCGTGCCGTGCGCCAGGCCCCAATGTCTGACTCCGCTTCCGCTTTGAATACTAGCTCGCCCCGTTCGGGCGTGATCCCTACGATCGCACGGGCGATCCTGATTGGTACCCCCCGGTCCACCTCAAGCCCAAGGTGGTAGGCCATACGGAAAACGTTATCGACATTGTCTAGATCGATGTCACCGGCAATCACGCGGCCCCACGGTCCCCGCCCCCGAATGCTCTCCATGATATCGGACAGGAGCTGCTCCGAACGCTGCCGGCCTACGACCTTATTCGCCCAGCCCCGAAGGCCGGTCTCCCGCCCCACGAGAATTTGCATGTCGACGCCCCCAACCTCAGCAGGCTCGGCGCTCGTCATGATCTCGCGAAGCCGCTCTTCATGATCGAAGCGCGTGCCGACGTATTGCAGGGCCTCCTCTACGAGGTGGCCGAACGATGTGATGGCCCAATCATGGAGCAGGGCAGCTGCGCGGAGGGCAAGAAAGTCGTAGGGCTCCATTCCCCCGCGAAAGCCCACCTCGCCAGCGAGATGGGCGACACCGATAACGTGCTCAAGTCGCGATAGGTTCGCAATGGACGGCATATCGATGGAGTCGATGTTGGACAAGCGCACGTGGCGCAGGCGCTGGAGAGTAGGCGTACGCACGAGGGCATGAAGCTCGTCACCAAGCCCGACGGAGCCGTAAAGCGCGTCCTGAAAGTGTAGCTTCCCGCTGCTATTCGCGCTCAAGGCTTCACGTCTTTCACCAATCCATTCAGTTCGGCCGCACTTGCTGCCATTGCCACCACCTCGGGCCGGGGGTGGTCGGGAATGGCCTTGTCAGGGGGCGAAGCGCCGCCCTTGTCAGGGATCACACTGCGCTGCCGAAGGTCCAGCCTCATGCTGGCATACCCCTGAAGCATTCTCCAGTCCGCGTCGAGCATCGCGGACTCAAGAAACACTGTGAACATTCCATCCCACATCCGCTCCGACGGCATCACGTGGCGGACGAAGATACGATACTGCTCCGGTGACTCCAGATCCGTCAGCGCGTAGGCGTCCTCGTAAATCACAAGAGTGGGACGTCTGTCCTTCTCGGCGACCTGCTTTTGAATGACATTGAAGGCGTGCGACGATGCCGTGTGCATGCCGGCATACGTCATTCGCGAGACCACGCATTCAACGTCGAGGGACTCCAACTCCCGATCCTTCTTCGGGTAGATCGAGTCAAGAAAGGCAAAGTGCGGGGAGTAGGCGTCGATCACAACGATTCTGCGTGTGTAATTCGACCATGTCAGGTTACGATCTTCCAGGTGCCGTTTCAGGAAGCCTACGAACTCGATTGGGTGACGCGACGCCGTGAGATACTGGACCGAAAAATCCTTGCGGAGGAATGCCTCGGCGAGCTGGGCCAGGAGCTTATTCCCCTGCCCCTGATGCTGCACGGCTAGTGCGAGTGCCTTCGGGTCGAGTTCCTTTCTATCCTCGAAGGTCTCGGCATTCGCCGCAGAAAGAATCTCGACGATGTCCGCTTTCAGATCATCTGGGATGGGGATGGTGTTGTGAGCATAGTTTCTGCGCGAACTTTTAAGAGATTTTCGTCGGCGCCAATCACGAACGAGAGGCAGATGCTTTAAGCTGATCGAGTCCACAAAATAAACTGATCGCACCGCGATTCGGTAAACTCGAATCGCTGAGAATAGGAAGGTCAGCACTAACAGTCCTGCACTCCCCTTGAGCAGCAACTGCTCAAGCCAAGAAGGAAGCAAGACTGATAGCAGTGCTAGCGCTGCGACGACCAAACAGATCAGAAAGATCGGGAAAACGGAATTGATAATATATGGCGACTTCCGCTCACGTCCGACAAGCGTGAAGAGCCCGATGTGGAAAGCGATCAAGCCTGCAGTGGCGGTAAGAAGCGCCCATGGTGTCAGCGCTGGCGGCGGCATACCGCCGTCAACTATTCCTAAAGCCGCGGCGGGGCTCGGTGCGGCATTGGCCCCTGCGGCGGCAATCGGCGAGGCTAAAGGCGGGCGCATTGGGGGCGCGGCCGCAGACGTTGATGGATCTCCACGCGGAGAGCTGGTTGATGTGCCGACTTCGCCAGAAGATTGGGCCAGAACATGCGTTGGAATGGAACCTGTGAAGAACGCAGCGCCCGCTACGACCAACAACGCGAGGGTGACGGCCATTTTCCTCAACAAGCTTCTCCTCCTGAGCGGCACTAGCGGAACTCACGCATCCGCCGCTCCTCCATCACGTCGATTGATATTTCGTCTAGCTTGCACATCGACTGATCGATAGCCTGCTCCCAGAGCCTGACTTGCTGCTCAAGTCGCTCCTCGGAAAGCACCACGTTTTTGATCTGCTGAAGGCATTTCTGCTCCAAGGCGAACGTGCTGAGACCGTAGGCTGCCAGTTCAGCTATGATATCTTCCTTCGCAGGAACGTCATACACCGGCAGCTCCAGAGTGATCTCGTGTCGCGCAAGGACGTTGCGCATCCGGGTTATGGCGAGGGGCGTCTGTTCAGGCCAGCCTTGCTGATAGGTAACATATCCAAAGGCAAGGCGCGTGGCACCGAACAAGCGAGCGACGGCGCCGGACACAACAACATAAGCATGGTGGCAAGGCAGGCAGGTCGTCTCATAGAAGGAGGTGTCGGTCCGCAACTCCGTTGGCTGGCGCACTTGAAGCCAGGAGGTTTCTGGCGGAAGGAAAGGTGCGAGCTCGCGAAGCCTGGTTTTGACCCGCTCGATTCCAACGAGGTGCCCGGACGTAACGGTTACGAGCACCATCGGGGCGCCATCGGTAGCCATACGTAGCGCGGCGAGAGTCGAATCGCGGCCGCCGGAGAACATCAGAAGACGTCCAGCCGGCTTAATGCGGTTCATGGCGCCCGCAAAAGAGAGCTCCTCACCAGTCACAAGAGATGCTCCCAAGGCAATTCCACCGCGTCCGGCCGAGAGTTAGATTCCACGGGTGTACTGATTCTTTGAATACAGGCACTGCCAACAATCCATAACACGTTTTTTAGAGTACGCGGCAAGGCCGTTCCCATGCATTAATATTTGTGCGCTTGGCTAGCCTTTACATGTGGGTAGGTCGTTTACGAAACCCAAAGATCGCGCGTTTTGCTAACCTTTACTCCTCCAGGTTCATGCGGCGGGGGCAACGATCGAAGTTGGAAATGTTGCTGACGCAGGAAATTTGCGCTGAAGGTTCCCCTGCGATAGACGTGAGTTAGTCGTCCGTCCAAAATATCTGCGCCGCACTTCCGGACCCGGTCCGGTAAAATGGCCAAAGGGCGCAAACGGACATGCACCAGATTCGCAGCGCTCGAAGTACACTAATGCCCTTGCGCTTCGCATGAAACCGAACTTCGTGAAGTTCGCAAGATGTGTGCGTGTGTAGTACACGCACCCACTTGGCAAGGGGCCCCGCTGGCGCGTCCCCGTTGCATCCCCTCGGCCTTGGCGCATGAACCGGTATCGAACCGTCATGCACCATCCAACCGTATCGCCGGTTGAACACTCGCCAGGCTTGGAGATGTCCCTCTCCACCGGCACCGAGCCATGGACAACCCGCTGCCGGGTCGATCGCCACTCAGGGGAGCGTTCCATCTGCCCCTGAGAACCCCATGACCGAAGGAGATGGCGCTCTCCCTCGGAACCCATCGAAGGCCCCCGATCAAACCTCAATCGGAATAGCATTCCGGATATCGACGCTTGCCGCGATCGGGGTGTACAGGTCGATGTCCACATTGCGCGTCTTCATGGTGACGATGAGCGCGTAACGAGTCGCCTTGTTGCAATATTCGGCAGACGCCCTGGTACGCCACCAGCCGTTCACCGGCTTGATGCAGAGTTTGTCCCGCCCGAGCAATTCGATCGCGGGTCCGCTCCAGATATCGCAATGCAAAGACCCCGCAGAGATGCTCTGCGGGCCGAGAAGCCAGCGATTATCATCGGGCTCGGTACGCGGCGCCACGCGAGGGTCCTCGCGTTCCGAAGCGTTTACCCGCTTCTGGAAATTCGAGATGGATTCATTCTTGCGGCGAAGATCGAAGCGCAGCCCATGCGACTGATAGCGCTGCGGGTCGACATTGGCCGAAAGGCCCGGATTCGGATCGATGAAATACGACAACGTGACCTTCATCTCGACCGGCTCATTGCCCAATTCTTCGAGCGTCTGGCGGGGGAGAGGAAGATCGTAATAATGACACTCGTTGAATTTCCGGCTTCCTTGTAGCCGGAAGGGCTGGATCGGACTTTGCGATATCAGCGCCAAATGGTTTCGCGAGGATGCCGCCGCGCGTTCAAGGCTCGGCACGCCATAGCCGAAGCGCCGAACCAACTCGTAGTTGTCCTTCTTCCCGCCGGCGGTTGCGAAAGCGGCAAGCATTGGCTGCGTCCACTCGGCGCTGTGAATGATGAGCGCGCGAATGGTCTCGGGCCAGTAGTCGGGGTGCGCGGCGCTCAGTTGGGCGGCCAACCGTCCCGCCTGTGCCGTGGCAGCGCTCGTCGCTTGAAACGGTACGAGCGGCTGCCTGTCGACGTCCCTTCCTGTCGACAGCAGCGATAAGGAGTCGACCGTGAGCACTTCATTCCCGGAGGGGCTCACCGCACGATTGCCCGCTTCGAGCACGATCTCCGGCTTGAACGGAGCCCGTCCCTGCGGCCACGCAACCGACGTCCGGCTATATGGGCTTAGTTGCCCGGCGGCGCAGAAAGGCCGCCAATCCTCATATCCGGCGTCGTTTACATTGATCAGGTCGGTGTACCCGCCGACTGTCAGCGCGTTCCACGCTTGCGCGGGATCCTCGACGGGATACATATCCTGCGACCGGATACGCCGAAATTCGATCTCCGGGGCGATGTTGCCGGTCGAGACGACGAAAAGCCGCTTCGGAGAGCTGGCATCGTCGCCGATCATCGTTCCGGCCGCCGCCTGATCGATGGCGGCGCTCCAGGTCGTAGCCATCGAACCGGACACATCCTTGTTCGTGACGGCCATGCAGAACACGCGGGCTCGCTCGGGCGCTGTGATTTCCGGCAGTGATATGGCCGCTTGTGTGAGCACGCCGTAGCTGTGCGGATCATTGGCTTCGAACCCGTCAGGGGGCAGGACCTTGACCGATTCCAGGCGATGCTGAAGCACCCGCTCGGATTGATCGCCCAGTTGGGCGGTGAGATCACCGTGCAGGGCGAGACCGGCCATGGCCGTCCCGTGCCCCATTCCGTCGTGATCGTCCGTCCCCCAATCCCTGTCGATCACATGCATGTCGCCATTCGCGAGAGCGGGCTCGATCAGCATATGTGCCCTGTTGACGCCCGTATCGAGCAGGCAGACAGCGGGAGCAGTCGACGGCGGCCAGATGACCCTCGTTGCGAGGTCTTCCGACCATTCATGCTGGCTATCGCGCACCTCGTCCGTGAAAAACACCGGCGAGTCGCTGGCCCTGCGCAATTCCGCGATCGCTCCGGTCGCAAACAGTATCAGCTCGATATCGGCCCGCGTTGCCAGAACCGGAATAACCACCGCCTCGGGAAAATAGAGCCTTCTGTCCCCGTTCGCCGCCCGGACTCCGAGCCGTTCGCAGACCTCATCGATCTTCGCTTCGCTATTTTTCCAGCACCAAAGCGCCCACCAAATCTGGTCGGACGGGTTTTTGGGTAAGGCCTCGGGGTCATCGGTCCAGAATGTCTCAAGCCTCGCGCGCCGGAACGCTTCGATCGGCTCCACGAAGGATTTCATCGGGGGCTGCCTCGCAACCACCGACAGCGGTCCGTTGGTGTAATCTTCTAGAATCCGCTCCAATGCGCTCCGTGCATGATCGGGGACATAGAGCGCGACGGTCCTCTGGTCATCCGGCTTGACCGCTCCTGGCCGAACGCCATCCGTCTTGCGCTCCAGAATATCTGCCTTCGTTCCCCGACGAAGTTCGACCTCTAGAAACGTGCCCTCGGGAGGCTCCAGCCGATCGTCCGACGGCATGGCCGCATCCGCTGCCGCGAACGCAACGTTCAATTCATTTTGAAGGCGCCGGCCATGCTCGCCCCGTATCCGAACCGCGCTTCCGCCGTTCGGGGAGCCCGAGCCTGCATAGGGGCTGGAAGACCGAAACGCCGCGATGTCGATATGAGGCAGATCAAATCGGGTCGGCATAAATTCAGGACCTGCCGGCTTCTAAAAATGCCACCCGCATTTCCTGGCGTTCGTGAAGGCGTAAGAGCAGATCGTCGGTGGTGATCTGATTGCGCTCGTCCAGAATGGCGGTTTTGACCGCATCATCAGCAGCGCGAACGATCTCCGACTGGCTCAGATTCACAGCCGCTTCGATGATCTTTTTCCAGGCGAGCCGCTGCGCTTTCATCGGACGCAGGTTTGCGCCGATGATTTCTTTGATTTGCTCATCCGACGGAGCCTCAAACTCCAAGACCTGATCGTACCGGCGAAGCAAGGCACGATCGAGCAACGACGGATGGTTCGTGGAGCACACAATCAGGCTGTCGGTCGAATTGCCCTCCTCCATGAACTGGAGGAAGGAATTCAGAACGCGGCGCATTTCCGCGACATCGTTGGTAGCGGTTCTCTGACCGCCGACGGCGTCAAACTCATCGAACAGATAAACGCCGCGATGCTTGGCTGTTTCGTCGAAGATCAGACGCAGCTTTGCGGCCGTCTCGCCCATGAAGCGCGTTATGAGCGTCTCGAGGCGAATGACGAAGAGCGGCAGATTGAGTTCTCCAGCCAGCGCCTCTGCCGACATGGTTTTTCCTGACCCCGGAGGACCGACGAACAGGAGGCGCCGAACAGGCGTTTTGCCGTGTTCCCGAAGCCAATCCCGCTTGCGCTGCTGGCGAAGGATGTCGGAGATTCGTCCGAGCAGACGTTCGTTGAGAACCACGTCCTTGAGCTTGAACCGCGCATGGCGCATTTCGAGCAATCCTTCGAGATTGCCTCGCGGCAACGCGAAGGAGATCGCAACAGACGCCCCGGTCGATTTTTTTGCACGAGCCTTGTCGATTTCGGCGCGCATATCTTCGGCAGTTTGCCTGCGCCCCTGACGAGCTTCGGCAGCAGCCACCTGGAGAGCGATCGAGAAAAACGTCTCGTCATCACCCTCGGCGCGGCTTCTGAGCATTGCCAGTATTTGTTTTGCGCTCGACACTTGCGGCGGGCCTCCAGTCCTACCGAATCTTACTATAAATTGGCACCAGAACGAAGATGAGTTTTTGCGCCGTCCCCTTTCATGAGGTCCGATCATATTAGAATTATCTTATACTATTCAAACAGTTAGTTTTAGAGAGGCGATGGCCGTCTCCGCCCCATAGGGCGGACTGCGCTCTATTCCGCCGGACGTATCACCGGCTCCACCGAACCCGTGTGCGGTTTCGGCCCATGCGGGTGACGATCGCTGACGGGAAGATCTGTGGCGGCGGCCGTGTAGCCGCCAGGCTTGGGTGAGACGCGCCGCTGTCGCGCGCGTGAACCCTCTTTTCCAGCTTACACCGACGCCGAAGGCTTGCCCAAGGCCGCGAAGTCCGGGCCGCCCGCTCCATTCGGCCAGCCGCTACGCTGGTCTGGCCTCCCGTGTTGCCCGGACCGCGCTGTGCGCGCCCCAAGGGGTTCGGACCTTGGAGCCTTCGTCTTTCGGTCGAGACGTCGCCCGCCTGTCGGCGGGTTAAGGGGCGACGCTCGGCGCTGGCCAAGGGTTCATGCGCGGCTTTTTCAGAAGAAAGGAAAGGGCTTCGCAGATTCAACCCTTACCCAAGAAAGACAGCACCATGAAACTGCATCATATCGACCTCACCAACCTCAAACCCTCACCCCTCAATGTCCGCAAACATGGCGGCGAGGATGTCTCCGACCTCGTCCCGCTGATCCGCAAGCTCGGCGTTCTGCAACCGCTTCTGGTCAGGCCCAACTGCGAAGGCTTCGAGGTCATCGCCGGTGGCCGCAGATTGAAAGCCTGCCAGATCGTCGCGGCGGAAGGGGATGAGTCATTCCCGCCCGTGCCCTGCGCCGTGATGGAGGATGGTGACGATGCTGCCGCCATCGAGGCATCCTTGGCCGAGAACATTGCCCGTCTGCCGATGGACGAGATCGACCAGTATCAGGCTTTCGCCGCGCTGGTGAAGGAGGGGCGGACACTCTCGGATATCGCCGACCAGTTCGGCGTGACCGAGCGGCTGGTCAAGCAGCGCTTGGCGATTGCCAACCTTATCCCGCAGGTGCTGACCCTTCTGCGCAAGGACGAGATCGGCGGCGACACCATGAGGGCTTTGACGCTGGCAACCAAGGCACAGCAGAAGACATGGCTGAAACGCTTCCGCGACCCGGGGGATCGTGCCCCGCAAGGCCGACAGCTTCGTCAGTGGCTGCTCGGCGGGGAGCAGATTGCGACCTCGGTCGCGATCTTCCCGCCGGAGGCCTACACCGGAGCGATCGTCACCGACCTGTTCGGGGAGGAGGCGTATTTCGCCGACCCCGAGGCGTTCTGGTCGTTGCAGATGGCGGCGGTGGCCGAGAAGATCGAGGCCTATCGCCAGCGCGGCTGGAGCGACATCGTCGTGCTGGAGAAGGGTTCCTATTGGTATGGCTACGAGTACCGCAAGGCGACCAAGAAGGAGGGCGGCAAGGTCTTCGTCACCCTGACCCATAGCGGCGAGGTGACGTTTCACGAGGGATTCGTGACCGAGAAGGAAGCCCGCCGCAAACAGGCCGTCGCGGATCGCAGCGATGGCATAGAGATCGAGGACAAGGCCTCCCGACCCGAGCTGACCAAGGCCGCGCTCAACTATGTCGATTTGCACCGTCATGCGGCGGTCAGGGCCGCGCTTTTGAACGAAGGCGGCATCGCGCTTCGCCTGATGGGCGCGCATACGATTGCGGGGTCGAACCACTGGCGGGTCGAGGCCGATCCCTGCCGCGCCGACAAGCATGAGACGGAGGCCAGCCTGTCATCATCCGAGGCGACGACTGCTGTAGCCCAGGAAGAACGGGCTGTGCTGGCGCTTCTCGAACTGGACGAGGACGGCGCGGTCATGGGAAATCGTCATGCCGATATCGGCGCGGTGTTCCAGGCTTTGCTCGGGCTCGAGGATGGCGATGTCCTGCGCATCCTGACCTTCGTCATGGCGCAGAGCTTGAGTGTGGGGACGGCTCTGGTCGATACGCTCGGCAGTCTCTTGAGCGTGGACATGGGTGCGATGTGGCAGGCGGACGATGCCTTCCTCGGTCTGATTCGTGATCGCCAGACGCTCCTGCCCATGCTGGAGGATATCGGCGGCAAGGCTGTCGCCGAAGTTCACAAGGCCAGTCCGGCGAAGGTGCTCCGCTCGATCATCCGGCAATGCGCCACAGGCGATGGCCGCGAGAAGGTCGAAGGCTGGGTGCCGCCCTATCTGGCCTTCCCGGCCAAGGGCTACACCGAACGCGGCGGTATCCCGCAGACAGCCTAGAAGACAGCGCAATATCAGCACCGGAGGGCGACGCGCCCTCCGGAATTTTTTGCGCGGGCGCTTGGGCGCCCGCGCATTACGGATTGATCGGTGTCATCAGCGCCGCTTCGGCAACCGGCGACAGTCGCCGCAAGGCGCGCGTCAGGCTCCAGGGCTTTACATCCAGATCCGTCGCGACGCTTTTGACCGTCACAAGGGGATCGGTCAGCCGTTGTCTGGCATCAGCCAACTGTTCCATCGTCAGTTTCGGAGGTCGCCCGAGGCGAACGCCGCGCCGCCTTGCGGAAGCAAGACCCTCGCGCGTCCGCTTGATCAGCACCTTGCGTTCGTACTCGGCCACGGCCCCGACGAGTTGGTAGACCAGCATGCCTTCCGGCGTGGCCGTATCGACATGGAGATTGACGATGTGGAAGGCCACGCCCTCCTTGAGCAGCCGTTCGGCTTCCAGAACGGCATCGACGATCGAGCGGAAAGCCCGGTCAAGGCTCCACACCACCAGCGTATCGCCGGCCTTTAGGCGGCGGCGCAGGGCTTTGTAGACTGGCCGGTCGCGGTTGACGGCCGAGACCGTCTCGACATGAAGCTCATCACACAGAGCCAAAAGCCCGTCTGTCTGCCTGTCATGGCTCTGGTCGGAGGTCGAAACGCGGAGGTAGCCATATCTTTTTGTCATTCTACTCAATTACTTAGGGGTTATCCGGCGGTCAGCCGAAACCACCCTTTTCGTGCGTTCATTGGCAGGCATCCCTACGTTGCATTGGCCAAGTCTAAAACAACTATATTAAATAGATCTTAGCATAATAGCATATCTTATGGAAATTTCAACAAATACGGTCGATTGTGAGTGTCGTATACGCCAGTAGAATTCTAAAATTTGGCTCGTTATATGCTGTCATGTCTCTGGCCGTTGCCAACGACGCTGCTGCGCAGACGATGACGGCTGGCGTTGTCATGGAGAAAATGGAAGGCCGAGACCGCTACACCTATGTCGCGGGCATCGTCGAAGGCCTGGCCCATGCCCGCTTCGTCAAGGATGCCAAGGACACACAAGGCCGCGCCTGCATCTACACCTGGTTCTATAACGACAAGGCCACCATCCAGAAAATCTACGAGGCGTTCGAGCGCTATCCCGGCACGTTGCCCGGCGCCATCGTCGGCGCGCTCGCTGCCACGAAATGCGGGGTGTAGATGGAACCATTGAGCGTCAAATCCGCCAGACTGGAATTTACCCTCAGGGCGCAGATCACCGCCGAGCAGCGGCAACGCCTCCTGATGGAAATGGGTGCCCGCCTCAACGCCGAGCGTAACCAGGCCGAGGTCGAAAAGCGTCGCCGGCAGGATGCTGAATTTTTCGCGAGCATGGAGGCAACTCTCGCCCCGGCGCACAAGATCGAGCAGTTCACCATCAAGCTCGATCGCTACGAGACGGCGACGGTGCAGGCGCTCATGGACAATGATCGCGACACCGTCGCCATCCGCGATAAGATCGACGGCATGCTGCTCAAGGCTCACGCGCTCCCGGACGGCCGGCGCGTGTTCAAAACCGAAGACGGAACGCGCGTCTTCGACGAATTCGGCGCTCAGCTCAAAACTGAGGAGATTGATCCGCAGGCGATCGACGACGCCAAGCCGAAATGGGAAGCGTTCGACGCCGCAGGCATCGAGATGGACAGGCTGGCCAAAGAGCGAACCGAACTGATCGATTATCAATCCAAGCTCGACAGGTCCCGCGAGCGTGCGAAAGATTCGAAACTCACCGAAGGCGAACTTTCCGCACTCGACAAGGAACTCGGCGAGACTATGCCGGATCGCGTGCGCAAACTGACCGGCGAACAGAAACCGGATCAGCAACGCGAGCTTGCCGCTGATGTTGTGCCCGACAGTGCACCGCCAAGCACCGACCCTAATCGGGCCGCTATGGCACCGGCCACCTTCCGACCCTAGTCTGAGACAGGCTGCGGCAATCCGCCGTCCTCTAAACCCCTTCTCCGCCGACGAAGCGGATGCGCGCTGCGCAACGGCTACCGGCTGCTTGCCTTCTTCCCGCTGCAAGCCCTACGGCTTGATTTACGATTGGCGACCGCGGCGAACTTCAATTGAAGACTGCGGGGACGCGCCCGCGCAGGCATGCCGCTCGTCCTGTGGGCTTCAATCCCAGCCAGGGTGCGCTCGCGGTTCATCGTCAGCTCGAACTCGGCAAAGGCGGCATAGGCCGCGTAGAGCGATGGACCCTCGGCCTGCCCGATGTCGATCGACGACGCTGCCCCGGTCAGCACCTGAAGTCCGATGCCCCGCGATTTCAGCACGTCCAGGACGGCGAGCAGCTCACGCATGTTCCGGCCGAGCCGATCGAGCTTCCATACCACCAGCAGGTCGCCCCGGCGGCAGCTGCCGATCGCGGCGAGAAGCCCCCGCCCCAGGCTGACGCCAGACAGCCGCTCCGAGACGACGAGATCGCATCCCGCCGCCTCCAGCGCCTTGAGTTGCAGATCGAGCTTCTGCCTTTTCGTGGATACCCGCGCATAGCCGATCAGTGATCTACTGCCGGCACCTACGCATTCCTGAACGCTTTCCCTCATCGCCCCGTCATTGCCGATCATTCTGGCCGTCACTGTCGTGGATTCGCCTGCTGCGCTGCAATGAAAAGGTTTGCGGCATACAATCGTAGCGGCGTAGGGCGCTAGGCGCTCAGCGGCGTGTGCTGATCGGGCGGCTCGAACATCCATTGCGTCCCCTCGATTGAGAACGTAATGAGAACTCGCCGCGCTGGCCCGGAGTCAAGCCATGAACGTCGACAGCTTCTTTCTCCAGCCGTTCAAGACGCATCGCAAGAAGCTGGCGCCGGGGCAGCGCGTGCCGGCGAAGACGAAGCATCATGCGCTTGCCGACGGCGAGCGGATGGCGCGCACGGCCGAGGGCGTGGCGGTGATCCACGTCGTCGCCGATGACGAGACCGGCGAGGCCTCATCAATCACGGTCCTGGCCCGGCACGGCGCTATTCCCGAAGAGTTCGAAGAGCAGATCCGGGCGTTGTGATGGGGGCGATGACGCTTGGCAACATGCGTGAAAACGGTACGCGCTGGATCGCGCTCTATTGTCCGCTACCGTGCTCCCACCATACCGACATTCTCGTCGACGAGCTGGCTGACGAGGTCGAGGTGCCGTCAATCGGGCGCCGCTACCGCTGCACGAAATGCGGCCGCAAGGGACCGGAGAGCCGGCCAGCCGGCCATTTAAGTGAGCGGCCCGGCAAGGATCTTCAGGCTGCTATTGGTGGTTCAGCATCGGCTGGAAGCCTTGCACCATCGAGCCTCACCGTGGAAGCCGGGGAGGTCGCCTTGCTGAATGTCCCTGACGCCGGGCGAGAGCTGCCGGAAAACTAAAATCTGGGCAGCAAACGAGCTCGGCTTCGCCGCGCAGCGGAGCGACGTGCCGGAGGCAGTCGGTCCCGCGTCCCGCCTTCGGCGTCGCTATGCTGACGCTCCTGCGGCTACCTTGTTGAACCGGTCGCGTTGCAGGCGAATGGCCGCCAGCCGGTCGCAGAAATTAGAATTCTTCGGCCCCGGCCGACTGGCGTCTGATATGCCCATTTCTGCATGGAGGCGGTCGGTTGACCGCCAGGGTGATCCGGGTGTGCCGGTGCGGCTACGACAGAGGCGCAGACGCGGGGCGCAGCGTTGAAGAAGCTGCATTACCGTGCTCCGAGGCCGCTATCGCTCCGCATTTTTTATTGGCGATCGCTGACGGGAACAGCGGAGGCGCAGGCTCTATTCGGATAGGAGCTGCCATGTCCGGCCCCACTCGGTCACGGATTTGCGTGACAGAGAACGTTCCAGCGGTATGAAGCGGCGCTGATACCGGTGCCCTTCATATTCCACGATCTCCTTGCTTTTCGCGGCCGGGAATAGCCGATCAAGGGTCGCTTCCAACATTTCATGATCGGACATCGGGACGATCCCGCTGGCCTTGAGCGCCGCCTCGATCATCCGGACATTGGCGCGCGCCGACCGGATATCAGCTTGATACTTGTCCGGGTTGTTGCCGGTATATTCGTCGAACGACCGGTTCCAGTCCGTCAACTCGCCGCGCGCGGCCTCTAAATCTTCCAACGTGTAGGCGGTCACTTCCGGCACTCCCTATGAGCGAACGCGGGCGCGCTTCTTCGAAGCGACGCTGTCAGCCGGAGGCCTTGGCCGCCCGCTTGGTTTTTACGGGCGTCACCTCGCGCTTGCGCCCGAGACCAAGCGACTTTGCCAGCACAGAGCGCGCCTCGGCATAAGCCGGCGCCACCATAGGATAGTCGGACGGAAGGCCCCATTTGGTGCGGTACTGCTCCGGCGTCAGGCCGTATTTGTTGCTCAGATGGCGTTTCATCGATTTGAACGCCTTGCCGTCTTCGAGGCAGATGATGGCACGTAACCGATTTGCGGATCGACACGGCCGGAACAAGGGGGGCGGCGGGTTCGGGAGCGGCTTCCTTGCCGAGGCCTGCCAAAGCGGCATGCGTGTCTGCAATCACTCCGGGAAGGTCGCCGCGCGGAACGTTGTTGTTCCCAACATAGGCGGAGACGATCATCGCGGACAGGCCGAGCAGCTCTTCGTTATTATCAGACATTTCTGGCTCCTGCTGTCTGGAAACACCGGCGATCGGCGTGATCATAAGCTCTGACGCGGCAAAGCATCTTGAGATCATGCCTAACGTTGCCCAGGGCCCAACCGCAAGTGCGTTCCGCGTGAACGCCTCCATTACGAATACGGACGGGGGCACTCCCGATTCGGCAATCGGCTTGCCTTCTGTGAAGGTGCCAGGAACTCAAGGGCGGGACACCGAGCCGATGTTTGGCATCTGCCAACTCTTCCATCCTCAGTTTGGGAGTCCAGGCGGACACCGCGCTTTCAGGGGTGACCCGTCGCTCACCAAAAACGCAATGAACGGGTGCGGCAAAAGTCCGCTCATCCATGCCCGGCCGCGTCCAGAAGCTAGCTGGCGACGCCGCGCAGACTAGGCAGGAATCCAAGGCGACAACGACAACCAGCCTTCATGCGCCTGGGCAGGAGCCACGGATTTCTCCGCCTCCGGCGAACGCGATGCAACCTCTCTAGCTTCTCACCGGTCATGTGAAGGTGATCCGCCGCGCGGCGCTACGTTGTTCGATTGAGCTCCGCAATTCTCCTTCGCCGCCGGACCTGACCATCCAGCCAGCCTTGATGAGCGTCAATCAGACCGGCGGCCGCCGTTCAATGGCGCTGCCCGCTCCATTCGCGCTGAAGCGCTCCCGTGTTGGCCATGACCGCCGGCCGGGGTCCGGCCCGATCTCTCCCGCGCATCGGCTGGATGGTCCAGTCCGATCAACAAAGGAGACTTCACATGACCACGAACACCGAAACCACCAGGCCGCTCTACCGCGTCACCTTCGCCCGCATCGCCGGCAAGGATCAGTCCGGCAAGGACATCTTGTCCCGCCCGAAGGAGATCGGCGCCGTCTGGCCCCGCAAGGGCGACAAAAAGGGCGGCGTCGTATCACTCGACCTGATCCCGATCGAGCTCACCCAGCGCCAGGGCGTTCTCTTCCTGGTTCCGGTCGATGCAGACGACCAAGGAGGCTCGCTATGAGCCTCCACCCCTCCACCATCGCCGGGCAGAACGATGCCTTCCGCTCGATGATCCACATCCCGCAGTTTGGCACGCCGAAGATTCCGGGAAAGTGGCTTATCACACCAGGCATCACAGCCCTTCCACCCGTGGCGCAGATCGAGATCATCGCGGAGGTCAGGAACTTCGACGCCTTCACCGAGGATAACGATCCCTACGGCGAGCACGACTTCGGTGCGTTCGAACACCCAGGGGCGGGCAAGATCTTCTGGAAGATCGACTATTACGATCGCGCCTTGACCGGCGGCAGTCCCGATCCCGCCGACCCGAGCGTCACCTGCCGGGTGCTGACGATCATGCTGGCGCAGGAATATTAAGCCATCGCGGCGCGCCGATCGAAACGGCGCGCCGCATCACACCGGACCATCGTCGTCTGGATTGCGATGCATCGCCCGATGGCCTTCACCTTCATCCATGCGGTCGGTCAGATCGCGGCGCGCGTCCATGACGGCGTCGCGAATGCGCCGGACGCTCCAATAGTCGCCGACCAGCATCCGCTTCTCGTGCAGATGGGTGCCCATCTCCAGCGTGGCCAGCGAATAGCCCGCCGCAAGCACTACGACGGCGAAACCAGCCAGACCAACTTGCTCGGCGAAAAACAGCAGGTCGCCAAACGCCCAGGCGAAGAGCGCAAGCCCGGCGCCGCAGGCAAGCGCAAGATAGAACGCGTCGCGCCCTATGCGGACCGACGTGATCGGGGCCAGAGCCTGATCCTTGTGGCGCGTGCGCACATAGCGCTGCGTCACCACCACGCCGCGCTGGTCCCGGTAGAAGATGCGGTCCTTCATGATGAGCAATCCTATCGCTTGTCCGAACGGCATTCGTTGGCATTGACCAAGCCATCAATCGCGGCGGGCATGGTTCCGAGCTGCGCCGGCGCGTAGACGCGGGCGCTCATGACATGCAGCAGCATCGGGAACCTGATCGCATCGAAGGCCGTGGTGACGGCGCAGGCGCAGCGCGAGCTATGATCGACGGCCCGCAGCCGCGGAATTTTCGGTACGCTCTTGGCGATCTCGGCTTCCGCGATGTCGAGCGTCTCTTTCATGAACGGCAGCTGCGCCAGCGGCGAACGTGCAAATTGATCCAGAATGGATTTCTTTCGGCGCGCTTCGCTGTCGACCTCCTGTCGTCGCTCGGCTTGCACGGCGATCGAGCGGGCCTCGCATTGCGGAATGAAGGTCTTCTCCGCCATGCGCCGTTCGACGAGCGGCTGGAGCCACAGGGCGCAGATCGCCGCATAGAAAAGAAGCCCCGCGAGCAGCGGCGCGGGCAAAGCCTTGAACGGGAAATCGAACATGCGCGTCCTCCTGGCGAGATTGCGCCGGGCCACGGAGGCCCGCGACGAATGGATGACGGGAAGGGTGGCGGGAGGTCGATGCGCGACCGTGGAGGCGGCGCCTCAGCCGGACTTGAACTTGCAGTGGGTCTTGACGAGCCGGGTTGCGGCATCGGCTGTCAGGCCGAAGGCTTGCGCCTGCCCGGTCGTGAGTGGCCTTGAAACAGGCGGGGCCGAAGACTTGGCGTCCGCCAGCGTCAGCTTGATCTCGGGCTCGCCCGGTTTGCGCGACCGGCGTTCCAGGTAACACCATTGCGAATCCACCTTGCCGTCGATCGAGGAGACGAACTGGATGCCGGTGACGACATTGAGATCGCCATAAGCGACGTGGACGAACTCGGAGTAATTGCGCAGCACCCGGGACGGCTCGGCTCGCGGAATCAGCGAGCCGAGGAATTCGCGGATCGGCGGCCAAATCCAGCCCGAGCCCCGCGCGAGGTCAGCGGCGATCAGGATGAAGGCGAGCGTGCCGACCACATAGACCGGCCCGCGATAGCGGATGTGATCGAAGAGGGCGGTCATCGGCCGCGATCCATCACCGTGCCGTCCTCCCTCGGCCCGAACGTATTGCCGGCGCCGATGCGGTGCAGCGCGATCGTTCGTGGCGCGGTGCGGCCTTCCAGGCGGTCGCTCGCCTGCTGGGCGGACAGGAGGTCGCCGACGGTGATGGTGAGCAGGTCGCCTTCCGGCGTGCCGCGACGCGACGCCGTAATGGCGGCGGCATATGCCAGCAGCAGCAATGGCGCGAGATCCAGCGCCAATGCGGTGGCCCAAGCTGGAATGATGGCTTGCCAGTTCGCGATCACCGCGATGGCGGCGCTGGCGGGCGGCATCGGCACGGGCTCGAAAGCCTTACCCGGCCCGGCCTGCTCCAGCCTCGCGGCGATCGCGTCCGCCTTGGTCTTGTACGAGGCGAGCGCATTGGTAGCCGCCTGCTTCTGGCGCTGGGTTTTGATCGTGACCGGAAGCGCGATCTCGGTCAGGGACCTCAGTGCCTGCGCGATGCTCTGCCGGACGCCGCCGCCACGCAAGGCGGCGATCGATGCGTTCAGGCAGTCGATACCGGCGGCGAGGCGCGGACCGCGCTCGTCGGCGGGAGTCGACGGCGCCACCGCGCTGCGGGTCTTTTCGAGGCAGGCCTTGCCCTCGGCATGGACGGCGCGGCGGGCCGCCACGGCGGCGTCGAGGGCCGTGATCTGGGCTTTGACCGTATCGGCGACGATATGAAGGGTCGATCCGACCCCGAGCGGTCCCGCGCTTCCCGTCAGGCAGCCGCGATTCACCTCGCAGGTCGCCGTGGCGCGGACGTCGCCTTCAAGGCCTACCAGACTGGTGCGAGGGCCTTCCTGATCGCTGCCCGACGCCTCGGCCTCGGCGAGAGCCTTCTCGCCGGTCGCCACGACGTTGGCGTAGCCGTAGCGGACGGCCTCCTGACCGCCCAGCGAGATCACCGACCAATAGGCCGAGAACGCGATGAGGAAGAGGCAGGCCAGAAACGTGATGACCCAGGCGCGGAGCCGGTCGACGAAGCGTTCGAGCAGCGGCGCCGTCTTGAAGGCGCCGTGCCAGAAGGCGAAGGTCATCGCCGCAACGGCAATCGCGATGATCACCGCGTAGACCTTGTGGCTCCAGTCGTCCTGCAGCAGCTGTGACAGCCCCTTATAGTTCGCGATGCCGACGACGGTCGCGATGATGAGCAGGCACATCTCGATCAGCCTCATATTCATGCTCGGATTCATGGCAGCGCTCCAGGTCAGAAGGGGAAGGAAACGAAGGAGGGGCGGACGAAGGCGATGACCGGGCAGCGGTCGACGCCGACGGGCGGGATCACCCGCTTCCAGCCGTCAAAGGTGATGTAGCGGCACGACATCTCGACACGGATGTCGTGACGGCCGTGATAGACGTAGTCGTATTTCAGGGTGGGAAGGCCGTAGATCGCGATGGCGGCGTAGGCCCCGCCGAAGATGGCGGCGACCTTCAGGATGGCGGGCCCGAAGCGTCCCCGCATGGTGCGGTCGAGCATGGGTGTCGTGCGCACGTCATCGCGCGCTCGCTTGGACAGCGGCATGGATACCTCCAGTGATTTTCGAGGGGGAATTCAGGCTTTGTATTTGACGGGGATGTCTTTGAGCGGCGGCGCGCCTGGCATGGGCTTGGCGTGCTGATACCAGCCATCGACGGCGCGATAGGAGACGAGGTCGACGATGATCGGCGGGTTCTGCTTGAAGAAAACCGCGGCCGTGAAATCCGCCAGATGAAGGAACTCGTCGGGCCGGTAATGCGGAATGCCGCGCTCGGAGAGCGTCGTCGAATAGCCGGGTGTGGCGCCGCTTTGCTGCGGCACGCCGATACTCTCGGTCACGATGCTGCGCTGGCCCGAGCGCTCGGAATATTCCTTGGCGTCCTTCGTGCTGCGGATCGAGAAGGCGACGACGACTTCCGATTGCGTCGTGAACGCGCTGGCCTCTTTCCCGTACCGTTCGTAGCTTTGGGTGTCCTGGACGTAGGTGATCAGCTGGACACCGCGTGACCTGCCCAGATAGAGCGCCGGCAAGGCCGAGGGCAGGACGCCGTAGGAGGCGAACTCATCGGCGATGATGCTGACCCGCGGCTCGAAGCGGTTGGCTTCGATGCAGATATCGATCAGCGCATTGATGCAGAGACCGGTGTTCTGACCGTAGAGCAGCGCCTTTTCGGCCGGGACGACGATGAAAATGCTCGTCGGTTTGCCGGGCGTCTTCAAATCTCGTGGATTAAAGTTGCTGTAGTTGGTGGTCTCGCCAAGCGGCCCTGCTGGATCATACGGCTCCAAGGCAGTGAGAGCCTCCTTCAGCACCACCTCGGCAAATTTCGGGTTTCGCTCGATCATCGCCCGGACGCGCTCGGCCGCGCGCCGAACGCTGCCGTTGTGAAGGTCGCAAGCGATCATCTCCGACAGGAAGTTCTGGAGATCGGCGTTTGACCCGCCGATTAGGCCGTGAAGGTAGGGCAGATTGCAGCAAAGCTCGCCCGTCTCGGCCTGATTGATCGCCAGCTTGATCAGCAGCCAGGCGCTGACATCTCGGGCCGTAACCCTGAAAATCTTGTTTTCACCCGAGGCGTTTGCGGACTCGGGCATGAGCGTCAGGACCGTCGCCTTGGCCTTGTCGATCAGTTCGGGCTTCCCGACATAGTCCGGGAAATGCCCGACCGGATTGAAGTCGTGACTGGGTAGCCCGAATTTTCGCATCTCCCGCCAAGGGTCGATGAAGATGACGTTCTGCTTCAGGACATCGTGGCGGCAGGGGCCAGCCAGGTAGGCAAGCTCGGCTCCCTTGGCCGTCGCGATGATGTTGCGGTGAGCGCCGAGAGCGAAGCAGATCGACGCGGACGAGGATTCCGTCTTGCCAGCATTGGTCGCGGCTCTAATGCTGATCGGGGCGGGGCCGTCATAATAGATAATCTTGTTGCCGACGCCGCCGAGCGGGATTCCGTTGCCGTCCGGGTTCGAGAACTTGAGCCCGAATGTTTCGGCGTCGCTTGCGGTCGGGTTGTCGGTGCGGCCGAAGATGCCGCTCGCGGTCTTCATCGCGCGCAGCAAGCGCAGCCATTGGAATTCGGTCCACAGACCGCGCACGATGGACAACAGGCAGTAGGCGATCAGCAAGGTGTAGAGCCAGATCAGAGGCTCCCAGGCATCCAGGGCGATGAGGCCGCGGTAGATCACGTAGAAGACCACCGCAGCCATCGCCATTCCTACAGGACCGGCAGGGCGGTTCGTCATGGTCAATATTCCGGCTCGCGGTCGTGGTTCGGCTGATCGCGCCGGAAATCGGGACCCTTGCGCTCGCTGACGACAACCTGGCGGATGTTGGCCTCGGCCTCGCGCTCGATGTGGCGCCGATAGAACGTTTCCTTGTCCGCGACCATGCGCTCGGCCTGGTCGTCGATGATCTTGAGATCGGGGCTCGGGTCGGCCCTGATTTCGGCCGGCCGGGGAGCTGGATCGCGAATATAGTTAGTCAGCAACTCAACTTTTTGCTTCAGGACGCGGTATTCGTGAGAATTGTGCTGCTTGCGCTTTTCCGCCTCGAGCCGCTGCGCGCTCAATTCGCGGATCATCCGGACCTTTTCCTGCGCAGCCGGCGACATATTGGCCACCTGAGCGGCCAGCTCGTTCTGACGGTTGAAGGCCTCCGACATCGGAGCATCGGCGGGCGAATTGGAATTGCCACCGCCGGACATGGTATCCTTGCTCATTGATCACCTCATGATTTCAGGAAGGGATTTGAAGATGGATGAAGAATTTGATTGCAAAGACTGCGATCGCAGCACTCGCCTTGAAGGCGAGATCTTGTCATCGCTATGCACGTGGTCAGCGGAATACGGACTGGCGCGGCTCGATCTCGGTTGGAGCGTCGCAAAGATGCTTTTAAAGCATGTCAGCCGGACGATGCCGCTCGATATTTACATCGAGTTCGTCGAACGGCTTGCCGCTGTTCTCGGTGACGAGGCGCGGGCTATACGGCAGGTGGCTGAAGAGGATCATCGCGCCCGCCTGCATTGATGCAGCTGTGGCAGCCGAGTGACGCTAAGGAAGCAAGCGTGTCTTTGACGATGGGGAGCGGCACCGACCGCCGCAAGGCCGCATCCGAATTATTTTTCGAGTTCGCAGGCGATCGTCATGGCGGGCAGGATGTGAAGGCGCGCCCGTAGCCACCTGCCGCCGGCATCGAGGTGACGATGCCGGCGGCAGGTGATGCTCTACCTGATCGTAGCGAGCGCATCCGGGTGACGCAGCTGGCGCCAGGCTTCAAGGAATCGCACCGACCGCGCGAACACGTCCGGTCCGGCGTGCATTCGCCCATACCTCGTGAACGGTCCGAAAACGTCCCGCTCGCAGGACGCGAACAAGTGGCGGTTCCTGAAGCTGCCGTCGATTCGAGCCTCGCCCAACTCTCCCTCGACAAAGCCGAGGCGCGCGAAGGAAACACGAGAAGGCTCATTCATAGTTCCATCGGCCAGGATGCGGATCGCCAATGTCGCCCTAGTGAACCGCAGCCCAGAGCAGCCCGCGTGGACGACCCCCATCGCACCCATCGCCGAGGCGATCTGGCGACCCGAATACACCGGATCGACCACCGCCCCGCGCACCCACAGCTGCTGCTTGTCGTCCATGTGGACGTGCAGCGTGCCAACGACACGTTCTTCGACCTTGGCGATCACGACGATGGCCTTCCTTTCAAACAGGTCGTCGGCGCGGTAGTCGAACAGGAGTTGAGAGGCAGCGGTTCCCATCACCCGGTCGAACAAGCCCTTGGCGGCGTTGACGCCCACGAGATCGTTCCCAGGCAACATGCTCTGAATCAGGATGTCGAGATGCTCGTTGCGCGCGCTGATCGAAATCGAGCTGTCACCGGCGGCCGGCGCCGAAGCCGCGGCCGCGAGGGCAAGAAGGTTGGCCATCAGATCGCCTCCTTCGAAAAGAGGGCCTGCCACTCGCGCTTGGCCGCGTCAGCCTCGGCGATCTGGCGGGCTTCCAACCGACCAAGCGACGACTCCAGCCGCTGCGTCAGCGTCACGATCTCATCCACGAGGATTTTGAGCACCGGCACGATGAGCGCCAGTTCGGACTGACTACCGTTCGCGCCCCCCCCGGGCCTCACTTTCGGCGGAATACGATAGGGGCAATCGCGGCAGACATTGAATGACGACGGATCGCCGTCATCGACCGAGGCCAGCTTGCAGGCCGGGCAGGCGAGAGAGGAGTAGTGAAGGTCGCCGGGCGGCGAGGCGACGGTATCGATTTTGCGGTCAGACATCGGCTTTGTCCTTTCAGTGGCCGTGGTCAGCGGCCTCCTTCTGGACGAGGTCAGACGAGGGGCGTTTGGGACAACGTCCCAGCAACCTTCCTGCAACGATGGTCATAAGATTATGAAAAATAATAACTATTTGCCATATATGCTACTTTAGTATAATATGGCTATATGGCCGATACGTATGTCGAGGAGCTGACAGTCAGGATCGAAAGGGACACGAGAACAGGCAGGCTCGTTCGTGAAGAATTCCTGCTGGGAAAAGAATGGCACCGGGTCGGGGCTCCAGCCGATCGGCGATTTTGCCCGAACTCGGGTAAGCTTTTCGAGGAAAGCTGGTGGCGAAATGGCCTCCCGTTTCGAGCCGACGGAGGGCCCTGCGCGACGGAGTGGGATATCGAGTCAGGCCGCGTCACACACCAAGTCTGGATCACAGAACATGGCCTTCACAGGGACGGCGGCTTGCCGGCGCGAATAACATGGGCCCCCGCGACGGGCGCCGTTCTAACCGAGACCTACAGCGAGTTCGGAAAGGAGCATAACGAGCAAGGTGCTTCTTATCTCGATCGCGACTCCGCAACAGGCGTTATCGTCCAAGAACGATGGAAACAGCACGATCAGTTTACCCGTGGCGGAGACCGCCCCGCCTACATAGAACGTGACCCCTCTTCGGGGATAGTTACGCTTGAGGAGTTCTGGGTTGATGGCGTTCGCGACCGCGCGAGGGGCGCCGCCATTGTCGAGCGCGACCGAGCGACGGGCAAAGTTGTTCGACAAGAATTCTACCGACGCGGACAGGCGATAAGGCAGGCAAATCCCCAGTGCGATTGGAGCCCTTGAAACTGCGCCGCGCACAAGCCAAAGTTGCCGATAACCGAGTTTGCTTTATGGAGCTAGCAGTTGGAGCGCGCCAAATTTGCAAGCATAGTCCGCAAAAAAAACTCTAAAGAAATAGGATCTGCTGTAGCTGCCCAGATTTTGCTTTATGGGAAGCACGGTGACAACCTAAAATCAAAGAATGCTGACGATTTTAAGAAAAAATTCTTTAGAATGGTTGAGATCGATACAGGTGTTTTTCGTGAAACGAAGGAGAGTCGAAAAACTGTCGGCAATCAACATGGAACGGCCTATTACAACAATGTAAAGCAGGGTACAGCGTCAGAGCAATTTATCATTGCTATATATTATTGGTTTCACTTCTGCGCTAACACAGACGCGTATGGCGCCGCAATTGATAGAGAATTATTTGGAAAGTCTGTTTTTATAGAAATAAACACGGGCGTTGTTGTCGGTCGCCCAGAATTAACGCCAGCTTTTTCTGATTTTGAAGAGCGATTGCAGCTCCCTCTTCAGTTTCCGAAGACGCGGATTCTCACACTGGACAAGTCCAATTGGCTTGATCCATCCGTTACGGACTCAATCGAGTTTGTCGGCCGGAAGAACGAGCGCGCTGCTCTCGATTCATTCGCTAATAGTCCGAATTCGTTCTTGATATGGGCTGTGTCGGGGCCGTCAGGAGCCGGAAAGACGCGACTCGTCACACAATGGCTTCGTGATTTTAAAGCTGGGATTTCAGCGGGCCCGGACTGGGATGCTGGGTTTCTGACAATCCAGATGGTCAGAAAATGGCAAGAAAGTGGTGGCGATTGGGTTAAATGGCTGCCTACCCGCCCAACCTTTATTGTTATCGACTACATTCACCTTTTTGCTACGGAAATCGTCCAGTTAGTTCTTCACCATGCAAATCTCCGGGGTAATCAAGTCAAATCATCAAAAATTCGTTTGTTGCTGATTGATCATATTTTTCCTGAAGATCTTGATCGGTTATTTGATGACCCTAGGTTCCTTGAACTTTCTTCAGGCGGTTTTGATCTTGACGAAAAACGACAACTTTTTTTTCGTGCTCGTCCTCTCCTTTTGCGGCATGCCAACCAGGACAAAGCGGATATTGAGGCGGTAGTTATAAGTGCTGCTGAGATTCATGGTCGTATGCCTGATGCCCAGGAACTCGCGGAAGCACTTGGGGACCTACGTCGAACTCCTGGCGCTTGGTGCCCACTATTCGCTGCATTGAGCGGCCGTGCGATTGCTCTCGGTGTCGCGGGCAAATCATATGACCGAAGAGATTTGATGCGAAATTACTTAAAGACGTCAGGCCGCTTGCCTTGGACCGCATCAAATCCGAATGCTTCTCGATTAGGGTTTTGGGCCAGCTGCTTTGTTGCTGCTGCAACCGCAATACGTGGAGCGAAAATTAAAGATCTCATTCAATGTTTGCCTGATGATCTAAGGCTTGATCGCCACTCTCGAAGACTCATAACTGTGATCGCGCGTAACATAGTTTCCAACGAGGATGACGATCTAATATTCCCATTTGAGCCAGATATATTAGGTGAGACGTTTTTTATTTTACTTTTGGAGGAAGCAAGTCACGTCCAAGATCTACAATTCGATTTGTCGCGAACTCTCGCCCAAGCTTGTGCCGGGAGAACCGATATAGCGGACAACGGTATCCTAAAAGCTGGCGACGAGTTCCTTGGTTTTTTTGGTCGTTTAATGAGAAATTTGGGAAATGAAGGTCGAAATCTTTCGACGTTGAAATATTGGAACTTTGTCATAAAATTCATGTCTCCGGCCAATTTTCAGGCTGGCTACTTTAGACAAATAGTATCGATCATAAGAGCCGGTGTCATTCAAGCTTTAAGCTCATCTGATTATATTTTAGAGCCATTAGCAGATGAAGAGATATTGATATTATTTGACGACCTTACCGCAGCCACGAATGACGAATCAATAAACGTTGATGCACTAATGTCCATGTTAAGTGTATACGATTTTTACCGAAAGTCATGTCCAGAACGTACATCATATATCAAATATATTATTGATGCACTCACCAACGCTGCGTGCGGTGCAGTTAGATTTGGAAGTAGGGAGTTTATCTTATTGGCGGCTATCGAATCTGGTTACTTGTCCGCTGTGAAAATGGTAATGAAGGAGCCTTACGTGGATCCAAATTTGGTAACAATTGACAACGTTTCGGGATTATATCTGGCGTGCCAAAATGGAAACACGGACATAGTGGATTTATTACTTGATATTGATGATATCGACGTCAACAAAGGCCCTGAGGACACGACGCCATTAGCAGCTGCCGTATCAAATGGGCATCGTGATGTAGTAGAGCAACTTCTCAAGCATCGTCACATTGATATAAATAAGCCGAACAAAACCGGCATGAGGCCGCTTATGTGGGCTTGCATTGGTAAGTACATTGATATCTTCGAAATGCTTTTTCGTTGTCCAGATATTAAATGTGACGAAGTAAATTTGAATGGACGGACCGCCCTGTCATGTGCAGTAAGCGCGAATTTTATCGAAGCTGTCCGCGCTTTCTCAAATTCGGATAAAGCCGACTTCAACAGAAAAGGTCAATTGGATTTCACGCCCCTTCACATAGCCTGTGGCAGCCAGAATTCAGAAATGATCGAAATTATATTACGTCATCCGGGAATTGAGTTGAATTCTAGGGCGGACCAGATTGGCGGGGCTACACCGTTAATTCTGGCTGCCAATCTTGGAAATTCTACATCGGTAAGCATCATTTCTGGTGATCCACGTTGCGAATTAAATCTTAAGGATAATAACGGACATACTGCCGTTGATCACATCATTCACTTATTGAACACTTCAAAGACTGGTGAAAGATACGTTGTTGAGTATCTTCGTCTACTGGAAACGCTGGTGGCCAATGGAGGGGTGCGCGGAACTGATATTTGACTTTACATCTCCAAAATCATCAGTGACAAAATCAGTCGCGATTGCGATGGAGGTATCTTAAATCCAATGATCGGCATCGGCATCGGTTAGTTTAGATCATGTTCGAGATTATGCCCGAAATTATTGTATGATTGGTGCCCAGGGTTTGCGGCAACGCCAAAAATAATATTTTGTAATGCTTGCTGGCTTTCGTGGAATTTCAGAAACTGCCTGTCGATGGCGGATCGAACAGTATGAGATTCTTTCAAGTGACGTTGTCTCGTAATTTCGCTTTCGGCGATCCTATGGCGATAAACCAGCTCATTTTCAAGTTTGATCGCGCGCTGTATTAGTCGACGTTTTCCAGTTACCCAGTCAAATAGACCTCTGAGACCTTTGCGAAGTCGCTCCGCGTTGGCAAGGCTATTGGCCTCAAATCGTTGGTGTTGTAACTTCGCGAGTTCAAGTCTTTCTTTCCGTTGACGAGAGACCATCTGCCGGTGCTCGCTCAGTAGCGGCATCAAGGCGTCGGCATGCATGCGGTTGAGGTCGTCCAGCGACCGCTTTGCGCTCAGATCCAAGACGCTCACGATCTCAGCTTTCACCTGCTCGACAGAGGGATGGCGCTCTGGACTGCCCAAGCGGGCTTTCAACTCTTTTGATCCCACTTTGAGCCATCGGCTGAGCGAGAAAGCGTTGCCTCTGTAATCCTGGACAATGAAGCCGCGCCGGTCTCCTCGGCAGAGCCAGAGACCGCGATCTTTAAGTGCATTCGCAAAAGCGGCTTCGTTATCGAATTGCGCCCAGCATTGTTTCAGCACCGCTTTGATTTCGCGCGGATCGCGTTTGGCGCGTTGCGCCTCCTGCCATTCTAACAGGCCAAAATTCAGAGGATTTGCGAGCGACTTGTCGGCAAGCCCCTTCGGCAACTCCCAACCGTGCGTGAGGTAGAGTTCTCTCGACAGTTCGGTCAGTCGTTGCTTGAAGAAAGGCAGGTTGATTGCACGCATGCGCTCGGCGTCGATGCGGCTGAAGACGACATGGCAATGCCGACGAGCGGACTTCTCATGATAAACGACCGCCCTCGGTTGATCAGCTAGCCCCAGGCGTTCAGCAGCCAACTGGATCGCAGCCTGAAAATCGTCCACCGTGGCCATCTCGCCTTTTGGCGGCGATAAGGACAAAGAAAACATAAACTGGGAGCAGGCGGTTGCCCGGCTGATTGCGTACATCTCGGCTAGGGCGCCTCGTAGATCGCGAGCCATGCATCCGACAATGGGTCCGGATTCGACGTGGTCATTGTCGCGCTCATTCAGCAGGTGAATCGCGAGTTGGTCCGAGCCGCCGCGCTGGCTACCTTTCAGGATCATGGAATGTCCTTTCCTGCGGCTTCAACCCCAGAGCCCGCAACAAATCGGCGCGAAGGTCCGCGATGTCGCGGAGCGCACTGCGCAGTTCGGCAAGGACGTCCGGTGTGAGCGGAAGGATGCCAATCCTAGCTGCGTCGGCCAGCTCCAATAGTGCTCGCCCGATCCCGCATCCGCCGAGGCGGGACAGAATCTGCGCGAGTTGCCTTTGTCGCTCGCCTGGCGAAATTCGAGCAGTATCGGTGCCTAGCGGGGCTGATGAGGGAGCAGGGCTGGAGAACAGGCGGTGTCGGATGTAGGCGCTCAGGGGATGTCCGCCCGCGTCACGTTCGAGCTGACGCCGCTCTTCGGGCGTAAGGCGCAAAGATAGCGGCGCGGGCGCCTTGCGCCCGTGATTGGTTTCTTTTTTCATGATGAGCATCGCGTCGCCGACGTGCGTGTGCGCACGGCGCCGGGCACGAGGCCGGCGCAGATGGCGGTCAGGTTGGGTGTTGAATTTTGCCCAGCGTCAAAGCGCTGGGCGACAGATAAGCGTCTGTAGGGAGCCGGACGCTACGGGGCAGGCGGCTTCCAAGAGGATGTAGGTGCGGTCAGGGCATGGTTCCAGTCCGCCAAGATATCAAAGACTTGGTTCAAACTTGCTCCGTCCAGCTCCACCATTTCTTGCTTCGTGCAGGAACCTCTGAAACTCCGCGCAGAATCGTTTCGCGGATTCCGGTTCCGAATCAAGCTCTTGAGCGGGGGCCTCTGAAACTGGTCTGCAAAAGCGGCTTGGCGCAATTCAGCCCGAGCGGCCGGCCTCACGTGGAGACGGCCAGCTTTCGAGTGATCTGACGACCAGCTCGCTCAACGCGCACGATTGGCCCATAGCCGAACTCCAGAACGTCCGCTTCCCGGCATCCAACTGTTTGGGTCGGCGCCCAGCTTCCGCTTGTCTGGCGAGGCCGCCCAGCCGAGATAGCTTGCAAGCAGGCATATCGCGGATTCAATCGGTTTCAGCTGTCATGAGCTGCTGGGCGCGTTCGTCGTGGCATCGGTGCCAGGGAAGGGGATGCGGCTGCCATCTTCCGCGGCTAAGGGGCTTTCCGTTTGCTGGCGGGATCACACTGAAGGCCGCCGTGAAGCGGAGCTCAGCTTCTTTCTTGCGACTGAAGGAACTCCTCGAAATACTCGTCCACACTGATCGGCCTGCCGATGATCCCGGCGTCCAGCGCCTGGTCGATGAAAGCCTGGACGGCCTTCCTGTTGGATTCCGTAAGCCCGTGGCCGTAGGGATTGGAACCCAGGAGCTCTGTCGTCTTGTCCAACTCAGCTTCCATCCAGGGAAATGCGTCTGGGAAGCCACGCTGGGAGGCGTCGAAACTGTCATTGGCGGCTGCGAACGCGTTGGTCAGGCTGCGCGCGACCCAAGGAGCGCGCTCCCAGAGCGAGCGCCGCAGGACGACGATGTGCATCATCGGGAAAATGCCGGTGTTGCGGTAGTACTCCGTCTCGGCCGCGCGGAAATCGGGGAAAAGCCGCATGATCGGCCCTTTTTCCGTGTCCAGCATTTTTGGACGCGGCGGGCTCCACATCGCATCGATTTCGCCGGCGATGAGCATTTCCGCGAGAAAGCGACCGGCGGGAGCCGGGCGAACGTGGCTTGGGAGGTCCGCGACCTGCGCAGCCTGCTGGGTCTCGCCCGGAATCTCGATGTCGCCGACATGCCACTCGACGGAGCCGAGCGGGACGCCCAGGGAAGCCTGTGCATGCCGGTACCATATGCCGCCGCTGGCGAACCAATTATACAGGCCGAGCCGTTTCCCGATCAGATCCCGCGGCGACCGGACCGGCCCGTCCTTGCGAACATAAAGATCCCGCATGGTGAAGCCCCGCAGGATGAAAACGGGCAGGGCCACGAAGGAGCGATCGCCGGTCTCGACGCGCCTGAGATGAGCGCCCATCGAGCCCTCGCCGCCGTCGAGCTCCCCACCCATGGCGGCACGGCGCAGCAGGTCGGCGCGGATGGGCCAGGAGCCACCGCGGCCGATCTCCAGAGAGAGGTCCAGGCCTTCGGCCTTCACGGCTCCACTCGCGAGCGGCATGATCCGAGCGTAATCAGCGCAAGCAAGACGAACATAAATCTCGGTCATTTCACATAAGCTCCAGTTGTGCTTGACGTACGCGTCGTATGCAGCCCATTCGAAAGGATGATTTCAAATGGAAGTATAGTGTCTAACGGCCTCGATGCTTCGCCTTCATCGTAGAATGCGCCGAGTGCCCCCACGACCGCGGGGCCGAACAATTCGTAGGGCGAGCGGACCGTGCTGAGCCAGGGAGCAAGAAATTCGTTCATCGGATTGCCGTCGAAGCCGAAGATCGTGACGTCTTGCGGCAGGCTCAAACCGATCTCGAGGCAATGCCTGGCTACGCCGTAGGCGATTTCGTCGGTGGTGCAGAAGATCGCGCGTGGCGGCGTTTCCGCCGAGATATGTTGCCGCGCGAGCTGATAGGCTGAATCCCGTCGCCGCGTGGACACAACGATTTCGGGCAAGGGACAATCCGCCCCGGCCAGCTCCTGAAACTTGCGTTGGAAGGAGGTGACGCGGTCGCGGCTGGCTGACGATTTGAGCGGGGCGTGGAAAATCCAGGCGCCGCGATGATGGCGAGCGAAGAGGTATTCCGCGACCTCGCTGGCGGCGAGCACGTTGTCGATGCCGACATGCCGCGCCGGGACGTCGTAGGGGCAGCGCCGATTGACGAAAACGAGCGGCTCGTTCGATTTCAGGCCGTGCTGGAGTTCCGGACTCTCGACTGCGCCGAGCATGACGATTCCGAAGACTTGCAGAGCCCTCATCTCCTGGAGCATGGCATCCTGCAAATCCGGATCTTCGCCGGTATTGGCGAGTACCATGACGAGTCCCTGCTCGCGCAGCGCCCGCTCGATCGATCCGGAGATCAGGGCGTGATAGGCGTTGCCGAGATCTGGCGCCAGGACCCCCACGATATGGCTGCGCTTCTGGCGCAGCGCCCTCCCGGCGCGGGAAGGCAGATAGGACAGGGCCTCGACAGCGCGAAGCACGCGCTCCCGCGTGGCCTGGGAAGCCTTGTTGGGGACGTTGTTAATGACACGCGAAACGGTCGCCGTGGAAACGCCGGCAAGGCGCGCGACCTCTTCTATCGAGGCCGTCGGCGTCTGAGGCGCCTTCGGATCCCTGATCCCGAACATGGTTCTGGGCTTGGCCGGCTTCGATGGCATCGGTTTCTGTCTCACAGCGAGTGGGGCCACGCTCCCATAGTTGACATCATCGACCCTGTATGCCTACGATTAAGGGTAATCGATTACCCTCGTCAAGCCCCCCTTAGGCTCTCGGCTTTCGATTTCAGCACCGAGATCTGTACTGGTTTGGTTTCATGGGGAATCGAGACGGTCTTGCTGCCGGCAAAATTCTATTAAAGAGCAGAGGGGATAGATCATGGATCGCAGAACGTTTGTCGGTGCCTCACTTGGTCTTGCGGTCGGCGGTCTGGCGCGCCCTCATATCGCGAAGTCAGCTGGAAGCCGCGTTCTCAAATTCATTCCGCAACGTGACCTCAACTCAAAGGACCCGATGTGGATACCTGCGGCGAATGTGCGCACGCATGGCTATATGGTCTTCGACACGCTTTACGGAATCGACGCCAATTTCCAACCCCAGCCGCAAATGGCCGAGGGCGCCACGATCGAGGACGACGGCAAGCTATGGAAGATCAGGCTGCGCCCAGGCTTGAAATTCCACGACGGGACGCCGGTCCTGGCGCGCGACGCGGCCGCCAGCATTCGACGTTTCTGCGTGCGCGATCCGCTTGGACAGGCCCTGGCGGCCGTGACTGATGAGCTGTCCGCGCCGGACGATCGCACCGTCCAGTTCCGGCTGAAGCGCCCGTTCGCGCTGCTTCCCGACACATTGTCGAGCACGCCCCTGTTCATGCCGGCAATCATGCCGGAGAGGCTGGCGTTGACCGACCCGATGAAGCAAGTGACGGAGATGGTCGGCAGCGGGCCGTTCCGGTATGTCGCCAACGAGGAAATGCAAGGCGAGCGTTACGTCTACGAGCGCTTTGCCGACTATGTCCCGCGAGAGTCTGGGCCCCTAGGCTGGACCGCGGGCCCGAAGGTCGTGAACGTCGACCGGGTCGAATGGAAGGTCATCCCTGACCCGGCCACGATCGCCGCTGCGCTGCAGACCGGCGAGGCCGACTGGATCGAGTATGCACCGCTCGACCTTCTGGATGTGCTGAAGAGCTCCCGTAACGTCAAGGTCGCGGTGACGGATCCGACCGGCATGAAGGCCGACATGCGGATGAACCAGGCGATATCGCCCTTCGACAATCCAGAGATTCGCCGCGCGCTCCTGGGGGCGGTGAAGCAGGAGGATTACTGCATCGCGATGGCGGGCACGGACCCTTCCGGCTGGAAGTCGCGCGTAGGCTTCTTCGTGCCCGGCAGCCCGATGGCGAACGATGCCGGACTGGACGTCTTCGACACGCCGCGGGACTTTGCCGCGGTCGCGGCGAAGATCAAGGCGGCCGGCTACAAGAACGAGAAGGTCGTGATCATGTCTCCCGGCGATATCCCGGCGGGCAAGGCTGCGTCCTTCGTCAACGCCGACATGCTCCAGAAGGTCGGCATGAACGTCGATTATATCGAGCTCGATTGGGCGACCATCGCGCAGCGCCGGATGAAGAAGGAGCCCGTCGAGCAGGGGGGCTGGAATATCTGGATCGCGCCGGGACCCGGCCTGAGCCAGTTCAATCCGATTGCGGCGACGCTGCTGCGGACCGGACCACAGGCCTATTTCGGCTGGCCGAAGAGTGATCGCTTGGAGGAACTGCGCAACGCCTGGCTCGCAGCCCCCGATCTTGCGGCACAGAAGAGCGTGGCGGTGGAGATCCAGAAGCAGGCATTCGTCGATCTGCCGATGATCCCGCTGGGCATGTACTACCAGCCCACCGCCTACCGGACGAATCTGGAAGGGGTTCTGTCCGGGTTTGCGACGTTCTGGAACCTCCGGAAGGTCTGAGACATTCTTCGAGAGCGCGCACGCCAGAGCCTTGGAGGTGGGCAGAGGTCGGGTCTGGAAATGTCTTCCCGCGCATGACTGGCCGCCTCCTTCGAGAGGCCGCTCCTTCCGGAGTGGCAGTCAAGGTGATGGCGTGAAGAATACCTGCGTAAAGCCGTATGCTGCTGGATTGGCCCGGAGGGTCTTACCTATTTCTGCAGATCTTGCTGGATGAAGATCACAAAGAAAGTCGAATGATGCCTGATAAATCGCAATCGAATATCGACAAGGTGTTGTCAAACCTCGCGGAGAATGAGGGCGCTGCCCTGGAGCGCCTGTTCAACTTCCTCCGCATCCCGAGCGTCAGCACGGTCAGCGAATTTGCCCCGGATTGTCAGAAAGCGGCGGAATGGCTCGCGGCCCAGTTCGAAGGGCTCGGGTTCACGGCGAGTGTGCGGCAGACGCCGGGGCGCCCGATTCTGGTCGCGCATTCCGACGAGGCGGGCCCGGATGCGCCCCGCGTCCTTTATTACGGCCATTACGATGTGCAGCCGGCCGATCCGGAGGAGCTCTGGACCAGCCCGGCCTTCGAGCCGGTGCTGGTGGACGGACCGGTAGGCAAGCAGATCGTTGCCCGCGGCGCGGCGGACGACAAGGGCCAAGTCATGATCTGGATCGAGGCATTCCGATCATGGCGCGCGGTCATGGGCAAGCTGCCCGTGCGGGTGACGGTCCTTGTCGAAGGCGAGGAAGAGACCGGGAGCCCGAGCCTCAAGCCGTTTCTCAAGGAATACGCGGATGAGTTGAAGGCGGACGTCGCGGTCATCAGCGACGGCAACATGTGGGATGTCGAGTCCCCATCGATCACCACGCGCTTGCGCGGCACGGTGTATACGCAGATCAAATTGCGCACGGCTCGATGCGATCTGCATTCGGGCCTGTTCGGTGGCGTCGCGCGAAACGCGTTGAACGCTCTGACCCAACTGCTCGGCGGGCTGCATGACGAGCAGAGCAGGGTGCAGCTCCCCGGCTTCTATGACGACGTGCCCGAGCTTCCCGACGAACTCGCCCGGCAATGGGCTGCGCTCGCGTTCGATGAGGCCGCATTGCTGAGCTCCTTCGGGCTTGCGACCCCAGCCGGCGAGGTCGGCCGGCCGGCACTCGAGAGGCTCTGGTCGAGACCGACCGCTGACATTCACGGCATCTGGGGCGGATATATCGGGGAAGGGCGCAAGACGGTCATACCCGCCGAGGCGCAGGCGAAGATATCGTTCCGCGTGGTCGCCGGCCAGGATCCGCAGCGGGTGGTTCAGTGCTTCCGCCGGTTCCTCGACGAAAGGAGGCCAGCGGACGCCCAGATTTCACTGGAGGTACTTGGCATGGAGCCGGGAATCGAAATCCCCTCCGACACCCGCTGGATGCGTGCGGTAAGGCGCGCGCTCGGCGACGAATATGGCAAGGAGGCCATTCTGGGCGGTTGCGGCGGCGCACTCCCGATGGTCGGCGCGCTGAAGGGCATCCTTGGAATGGACGCTCTGTTATTCAGCTTCGGCCTGGACGACGATCAGGTCCATAGCCCGAACGAAAAGTTCGAACTCCGGTGCTTTCGCCAGGGCGCGCGGGCACATGCGCGCCTGCTCGCGGAGTTGGGTCGGGCGGTCTAGCGGCCCGGCATCGTCTGCGGCCCGCCCGTTACCGAGTGGCGCAGGTCAGGCGGCCTGCGCCGATCCAGGACTTCAAGCCGACAGCAACGCCGCCTTCTTCAGCGCAATCGGCCCAATCCGGAGCCAACAATAGCCCATGAATGTCCGGTTTCAGGCGAGCCTCCAGGTTCCGCTCCTGGCGCGTTTCTGAATGGCCGCAAAAAGCTCTGGATCGCGGCTCAAGCCGGGCGTATAGCGCCCCTTTCAAGAGGCCGGGCGCTTGACCCGCCCGATTTCACGAAGCCGGCCGACGCCATCCACGGTGGCGCCGGCCGTGCTTTATCAACCGCGCCCGACCTCCGTGTATCTCCGTCGGGATGTCTGCTTCCGCGGCACCATTCGATGTCCGGAAGTGGCGCACCGTCGATGCTCGGCGCAACCGTTCTCCCGCAGGATCCGAAGCAGGCGCTTTGAGATGGAGCCATCCTGGAACCGATCCACCTTAGTGATGTTCTAAAGGGGCTCTTGATCGCAGATTGGCTGCCGTTTTGGGCTGGGGATAGCCGTGTCCGTACCGTCTCGTCGTACCATTCTCGCTCTGCTATCGACCGCCTGCGCGTTTGCGAACCGCGCAGCGCAGGCTCAGGCGACCGCGGATTCCAGGAAAGGCTTCAGCTACGAAGACATGGTTGAACGAGCAAAGGCATTGGCAAATCAGCCTTTCGATGCCGAAAGCTCCAAGATTCCGGCCGAGTTATCGAAGCTGACCTATGACAGCTATCGTGAAATCCGATTTCGTCGGGACAAGGCCTCCTGGCGCGACGGCGGCTCGGACTATCGTCTTCTGCCGTTCCATCTTGGGTTCCTTCATGACAAGCCGGTCCAGGTTCACATCATCAATCACGGCAACGCGATCCCGATACCGTTTACGACGGGCCTGTTCGAGTACGGCAAGGTGCCCGTTCCCAAGGGACTCTCACCTGCGCTCGGCTTTGCGGGGTTTGCTGTCACGACCAACCTCAACGACCCAAAGATTCAGGACGAGGTCATCTCGTTCCTGGGCGCGAGCTATTTCCGGCTCATCGGGCGCGGTCTTCGCTATGGACTTTCGGCACGGTCGCTTGCCCTGGACGTAGGTGGCAAGCAGCCGGAGGAGTTCCCATTCATGCGGGCGCTCTGGGTGGAGGAACCATCGCGCGACACGACGGACCTCGTCATCTACGCGCTCCTTGATTCCCCATCGGTGGCGGGCGCCTATCGCTATGTCGTTAGCCCGGGCCGCGAAACCTCCGTGGATATCACTGCGACGATCATCCCTCGCAATGAGATCGAGCGGCTCGGTATCGCGCCATTGACGTCGATGTTTCAGGCTGGGGAAGGCGATCTGGCCCAACGTTCAGATTTCCGGCCAGAGATTCACGACTCTGACGGTTTGATGATGCAATCCGGGAGTGGTGAATGGATCTGGCGACCCATTCGCAATCCGAAGGCGTTGCGCATTTCGAGTTTCGGCGACAAGAACCCGCGCGGCTTTGGTCTTATGCAACGCGACCGGGACTTCGGAAGCTATCAGGATCTTGAAGCACGCTATGAGGCGAGGCCAGGCTATTGGGTCACACCTCAGGGCGACTGGGGGGATGGCCGGATCGATCTGATCGAAATTCCGA
>NZ_QQTO01000011.1 GCF_003351345.1 Allobosea caraganae
CGTCGAGGTCGTCGTCGCCGCTGCCGCCCGCGAGCGCGTCGTTGCCCTCGCCGCCGAGCAGCGTGTCGTCATCCGCCCCGCCGTCGAGCGTGTCGTTGCCCGCCAAGCCGCTCAGAACGTCGTCGCCAGCTAGGCCGCTCAGCGCGTCGTCCCCAGCCGTACCCGTCAGGAGGTCGTCGCCCGGCGTCGCGACCGGGGCGTCAGGCACCTCGGCGAGCGAGACCACCGTCACGTCGTCGAAATTCACCCCCTGGCTGCCCCAGGAATAGAGGCCGAAGGTACCGCCATTCAGCCCGCGATCCTCGATCGCATAGGGGAAGAGCGCCTCGCCATCGATGAAGGCCGAGATCTTGTGGTCGACGATGTCGACGCGCAGGCTCGTCTCCCGGTTGACTGCGTACTTGTTCCAGGCTTGGCCGAGCACTTCCTCGACGCCATCCTGCAGGCGGACCAGGGTCCAGACCTGGAATTGGTGGTTCAGCTCGAGCTTATAATAGTTGTTCGGGTCCTGATAATAGAACACCAGGCCGAGGCCATCGTCGTCAGGCGTCTTGAACGAGGTCTCGACCGAATAGTCCTTCCAGGCATAGGCGCCGGCCGCTTCCGCGTCATAGATCGCGATCGTACCCTTGCGCAGGATGTAGTTGCCGTCGCCGAGCGGGCTCCAGCCCTTCTGCCAATCATCGGCATTGCTCGGGCCGCCGGCCGTAAGCTGCTCGCTGTAGATGTTCGACTTCTGATAGAGCCGCCCGTTCTCGACCACCCAGTTCGACGGCCCGCTGATCGTGCCCTCGTCGAGGATCGTCCAGACGTCGGAGAGCGGGCCAGTGTCGAAGCCGTCCTGCATCAGCACGGCGCCATGATCGACAACGTCGACTGCAATCGTATCGGTCGAGACCTTGCCGGTGCTGTCGGTGACCTCAAGCACGACCTGCTTGGTGCCGACCGCGAGCTCGACCGCCGCGTCGCGCGTCTCGGCGACGACCTCGCCGCCGACGAGCCAGCGATAGCTGACAATCGCATCCGGCCCGAACGAGCTTTCCGCCGTCAGGTGGACCAGGGCCGCGTCGTGGCCTTCTTCGGCGATGGCGCGCATGTCGCCCTCGCCATGGGCGGTGAGAGCGAGCTTGTTGACGGTGATGTCGTCGAAGATCGAGCTCTTCTGCCCGCTCGAATAGACGCCGATCGAGCCCCCCGAGAGCGGGTTCGCATCGGTGACCGGGCCGTCGAAGACGCTCTTGCCGTCGAGCAGGACGTCGATCCAGTTGCCGGAAACGACGACGCGCAGGTCGAGCTCGTCATTGAAGCGGTAGCCGGCCGAGACCTGGGCCAGCACCGTCTCGACGCCGTTCTGGACGCGCACGAGGCTGCGCGAGACGCCCTCGTTGTCCATGACGAAGCGGTAATAGTTCTGCGCGTCCTTGTAGTAGAAAACCACGCCGATATCGTCGTTATCGGTCGATTTCAGCGAGACGTCGTAGCTGTAATTGCTCCAGTGCATCGCATCGGCGCTATCCCAGACCAGGAGCTTGCCGGCCGCGTCGCTACGGTCGTGCAGCGCGCCCTCGCCCGCGGCAGGGTCGGAGTCGGGCGCGTGGATCGTGCCCTTCACGGACCAGGTGTCGAGGTCCTGGACGTGGTTCTTGTCCCAGAGCGAGAGCGAGCCGTCGCCGAAGCGCGGGTCGAGGCTGCCGTTGTCGAAGTCGAACTGGACGGCATGGGCCGGGTCGATGGCCGCCTCCACCATGATGCCGCCGGCCTTGGCGCCGCCGAGCGCGCCGATCTCGGCCGCGCTCATCACCTTGTCGGTGAAGAAGACGCTGTTGGCGAAGCCGTGCACGGTCTCATAGTCGTTCTGGTACGGCCCCTCGTCGGTGAAGATCAGGAAGCCCTTGACCGGATCGATCTGGTAGCGGTCGGCCGGCATCGATTGCGAGCCGACGAGCACGCCCTGGAGGTACTTCGCCAGGGTGACGGTGCCGTCGCCATTATCCGTCACGGTCAGCGCGATGCGCTGCCATTTGTCGGTGGCGAAGACGCCGGTGTAGTTGCCGCCGATGCCGATGCCGCCGGCCATGTTGACCAGGAAATCGGCGTCGCTGACGTTGGTCGGGTCGGTCTGCAGCAGGGCCATCCAGTGGTTCTTCGCCTCAGGCGCGAAGACGTCCCAGATGATGGTGTAGCTCTTGATCGGGCCGCCATTGGCCGGCCCGAAGCCGGGCTTGAGCAGATAGCCCTCGTCCGGCGCCGTCGCCGGGAACTCCATGATCTCGTCGACGCCGCCCGTGAGCGCGGCGGTGCCGAGTTCGGTCGTCGTGCCGAAATGCGTGGCATCGAAGATGCTGTCGGGCTCGATCACCTCGAACTGGCCGTTGCCATGGCTCGGCTCGAGCGGCGCGCTCGCATTGAAGTCGAACTGGACGGAATGCCCGCCGGCGGGCTGCGTCGCGGAGATGCCGTCGGCATCGGCCTTGCCGAGCGCGGTGACTTGGGCCGCCGTCAGCGCCTTGTCGGCGAACATGACGCTGCTGACATAGCCGGACTGGGTCTGCAGGTCGGAGCCGTTGGGCGCGTTGTCGGAGAAGATCAGGAAGCCCTTGACCGGGTCGATCTGGTAGCGCGAGGTCGGCATCGACTGCGAGCCGACCAGCACGCCGTCGATATATTTCGCCAGGGTCGAGTTGCCGTTGCCGAGATCGGTGACGGTCAGGACCACGCGCTGCCAGACGCCGTACTGGAACGTGCCGGTATAGCTGCCATTGATGCCGATGCCCCCCGACTTGTTGATCAGGAAGTCGGCGTCATTGGCCGAGGACTGCGCCGGGTCGGTCTGCAGGAAGGCGAACCACTGGCTCTTGTTGGCGACGGGCACCAGCACGTCCATGGCGAGCGTGTAGCTCTTGATCGCCGCGCTCGAACCGAAATCCGGGCGGATCAGGAAGCCCTCGGTGGTGGGAGCCGCCGCCGGGAAGGACATCACGCTGCTCGGGCCGCCGGTCATGGCCGGCAGACCGAATTGCGCGGCCGTGCCGAAGACGAGCTTCTCGGAGAAGTCGGGCGCGGCAGCGGCGGCCGGCTTGCTCCAGCCCTCGGCATCGCCGTCGTTGAAGTTCTCGACCAGCAAGGTGCCGGCGCCCTTGACCACGACCAGCGCCTCGTCGGTCGAGACCTTGCCGCTCTGGTCGGTGACGACCAGCGTCAGCGTGTGCTTGCCAGTCTCCAGCTCGACGCTGGCCAGCGCGCCGGTCGCCACGACGTTGCCGTCCTCGTCGCGCCATTCATAGGACTGGGCGAGATCGGGATTGAGCGTGCCGCGGCCGTCGAGCACGACGAGCGTGCTGTTCGCGCCCGCCCCGGCATCGGCGAAGACGTCATTGCCGGCCTTGGCCTGGGCGTAGAGCTCGGGCGTGCCGAGATCGAGCCCGGTGATCTCCTGCTGATGGTCGCGATAGGGGCCCGTCAAGCCGTCGCGGTCGATCTCCTCCTGGTCGCGATAGCCGGTCATGTATTCGTCGCGCTCGGTGAAATAGGTCGAGGTGAAGATGCGGCCATTATCCGGGTCGATGGTCAGCAGGCGGATGGCGCCCTCGCCGCCCTTGGTGACGAGCTCGGTGGTCGAGCCGTTCTGGTAGTCCGCCATCATCTCCAGCACGGTGTTGCCGAACTGCGAGTAGCTGACATTGGTCTCGGCCGAGTCGCCCAGCACGTGGCCGGACAGGGTCATGACGATGTTGGGATATTTGCTGGTCAGCTCGCGATAGACCGTCTCGCCGTCATTCGCGCCCTCGGCGGAATTGGCGACGCCGTAATCGGTCACCGGAGCGGCGCCGATCGTCGAGGCCATCGGGTCGCTGCGGCCGGCATAGGTCGTGAGCGTGTGCGAGGCGATGATGACGCGATGGTCGAGATGGCCGTCGAGCACGTCGCCGGCCCAGCGCAGCACGTCGTCGCGCGGCGCGAATTCCAGGCTCAGCACCAGCCATTTGGTGCCGTCCGGCGCGGTGAAGGTGTGGAAACTGTTGGCCGCCCGCTCGGGCTCGGCATCGTAGACGCCGCCGAACGTATCGGGATTGGTCGCGGCCTGCGCGTCCGGCGAGAACAGGCTGTCGAGGAAGGTGGTGGTGTGGTTGGCGGCCGAGCCGCCCGAGGCCTGGTCGTGGTTCCCCGGCAGGATCGAATAGGGGATCTTGCCGTCGAGCTGATGCAGTGCGGCAGACGCGATCTGCCATTGCGCCGCGTTGTTGTTGTCGGTGACGTCGCCGAGGCCGATGACGAAGTCGATGTTCAGGCTGTCGGCGTTATCGGCGAGCCATTGCGTCATGTCGCCGAAGATGTGGTTCAGCGCAGCGTTCGAGGTGTAGTTCTGCGTGTCCGGCAGCGCCGCGATGGTGAAGGCGTTGGCGCCGGCGGCATTCACGCGCAGATTGTCCGTGACGGAGGCGCCGCCCGCACCCGTCGCGGTCACCACGAGGTCGGCGAAGCCGAGCCCGGTCGCGTTCAAAGTCAGGACGCCGTTGACGATCTCGGCGGAAATCGCGGTGCCGTCGCTGCTCGTGACCGCGAACGTCGTATAGCTGTCGCCGAAAGCCGCTTTGAGATCGATCTGTCTGGTCGCGTCGACGCCGATGCGCAGCAGCTGGTCGTTGATTTGGTTGAGGTGCGCCATGGTCGGTTCTTTCCCTGCGGGACAGACGGGGGATCTGGATGCTCCGACCTATGCGGAGCGCCGACCGGCCAATCCAATAGAAACGGCCAATGCCCGTTATAGGGTGGTTAACCTTGCGGGAGCCCGGGCATGAACGATGCCCAGCTCCGGTGCTTCCACCTCGCCGCCACGGAGGAGAGCATCACGCGCGCCGCGGCTCGCCTCGGCATCAGCCAGCCGACCGTCTCGGCCCAGATCAAGACACTCGAAGAAGGCTACGGCGTGCAGCTTTTCCGCCGCGTCGGCCGGAAGATCGAGCTGACCGATTTCGGCGCGCATCTCAAGGCGATCACGGAACGGATCTACGCGGCGCAGGACGAGGCGCGCGAGTTGCTGATCGGCCACCAGAACCTGAGCAAGGGCCATCTGCGCATCGGCGCCGTCGGCCCGTTTCACGTCTTTCCGGTCCTGCGCGAGCTCGGCACGAAATATCCCGACGTCACATTCTCGCTGCGCTCGGGCAACTCGACCTCGATCTACGATGCGCTCGCGCGCTACGACATCGATGTCGGCATCCTGGCCGACCTCAAGCCCGGCGACCGGAAGTTCCACATCCAGTTCCTGCGGCGGGACGACATCGTCCTCCTGGTCAATCGCGACCATCCCTTCGCGGCGAAGGCGTTCGTCTCCTATGCCGAGCTCGCGCACGAGACAATCATCCTGCGCGAGCAGGGCTCCGTCACCCGCAGCACCTTCCTGAGCGCCCTGATCGCCGAGGACCACAGCATGCCGCGCTTCCTCGAGATCGAGACGCGCGAGGCGACCAAGGAGGCGGTCGCCTGTGGCTTCGGCATCGCGCCGCTGCTGCGCTCGGAGGCGGGCGAGGACGAGCGCTGCACGCTGGTGCGCATCGCGCCGCTGGCCCCCGGCTTCGACGAATACGTCGCCTGCCCGCGCGACCTCATCCGCACCCCGCTGATCAAAGCCTTCCTCGACGCCGCCAGCACGGTCTCGGCCCAGCTCGACATGCTCAAGGCAGCCCGCGCGGACAACTGACCCGCAAGACGGGAACCTCCGCCCCTGCCGGCCTCCCAGCGTCATCACTTTGTCGCGGGTCATTTCTGCGTGAGCGGAAAGCCCAAGGCGGCCGTGCCGATTTGCGCCGCACTCACCCAAATCCACCTGCGCGCGCCTGAAACAGCCGACTGGCAGCCGGATTGACCGGGAGACCGGAGCCGCGCGCGCGAAACCGCGGGCGAAGGCTTCGACATAGGTCCTCTTGACGCCTTTCTCATGGTGGCATACCAAATGCCAATAGAGCTGCCGGACTAGCCCCCTTCGGGGATGCTGACCGAAGCGGGCCAGGCGGCACCGAGCCGAGGAAACGTGAGCATGAGCAACGTCTTAGCGTTGCCTAACCAAGAGGGGCAGGGCCGTCCGGACACCTCCGTGACGGCAGGGCTCCTGTGGCTTGAAGCGCTGGGAATCCCGAACCCGGCCCCCTCTTGCATGCAGGCGTCGAAAAGGGATCAGCGGCGCGGCCGCTGGCAGTCGCATGTCGCAATCGGTTGACTACGCTCAGCTGGTGGCGCGCGCGGGCGACGGGATCGTCGTGTCCGACCCGCAGGGCGTCATCACCGTCTGGAACCACGCGGCGGAGCGGATCTTCGGCTTCAGCGAGGCCGAGGCGCTCGGCCAGTCGCTCGACCTGATCACGCCGGAGCGCCACCGCCAGCACCACTGGGCCGGCTACGACAAGACGATGCGCACGGGCGAGACGCGCTACGGCGCCGACGTGCTGCGGGTGCCGGCCCTGCACAAGGACGGCCGGCCGCTCTCGATCGCCTTCACGGTCGGGCTGATGCTCGGCCCCGACAACACCGTCACCGGCATCACCGCCGTCATTCGCGACGAGACCCAGAAATGGAACGAGGAACGCCAGATGCGCCGCCGTCTGGCAGAACTCGAGGCCCAGGCCGCTCAGACCGTGGCAACATGACTGAACGCATCCGCTTCGAGCCCGCGAAGACGATCAGCGCGGAGATCGAGGCCAGGCGCTTAACAAGTTCGAGTACTTAACAAAGCAGCAAGTGCGCAACGAAGCAGTCGGAAGGGAACTAAACGCTATGAGTCAGCCGCTCGAGGGTATCAAGATCATCGACTTCACGCACGTTCAGGCCGGCCCGGCCTGCACGCAGTTGCTGGCGTGGTTCGGCGCCGACGTCATCAAGGTCGAGCGCCCCGGCGCCGGCGACGTCACGCGCTCGCAGCTTCGCCATGTCGAGAATGCCGACGCGCTCTACTTCACCATGCTGAACAGCAACAAGCGCTCGCTCACGCTCGACACCAAGACCCCCCAGGGCAAGGAGATCCTCGAGAAGCTGATCAAGGAGAGCGACGTCCTGGTCGAGAATTTCGGCCCCGGCGCGCTTGACCGCATGGGCTTCTCCTGGCCGCGCATCAACGAGCTCAACCCGGGCATGATCGTCGCCTCGGTCAAGGGCTTCAGCGACGGCCACCACTATGAGGACCTGAAGGTCTACGAGAACGTCGCGCAATGCGCCGGCGGCGCCGCCTCGACCACCGGCTTCTGGGACGGCCCCCCGACCGTCAGCGCCGCCGCGCTCGGCGACTCCAACACCGGCATGCACCTCGCCATCGGCATCCTGACGGCGCTGCATCAGCGCAACAAGACCGGCAAGGGCCAGAAGGTCGCCGTCTCCATGCAGGACGCGGTGCTGAACCTCTGCCGCGTCAAGCTGCGCGACCAGCAGCGCCTCGACGCGCTCGGCTACCTGGAAGAGTATCCGCAATACCCGCACGGCACCTTCTCGGACGTCGTGCCGCGCGGCGGCAATGCCGGCGGCGGCGGCCAGCCGGGCTGGGTTCTGAAGTGCAAGGGCTGGGAGACCGACCCGAACGCCTATATCTACTTCACCATCCAGGGCCACGCCTGGGCGCCGATCTGCCGCGCCATCGGCAAGGAGGAGTGGATCGAGGATCCGGCCTACAACACCGCCCGCGCCCGCCAGGACAAAATCTTCGACATCTTCGGCACGATCGAGGTCTGGCTCGCGGACAAGACCAAGTTCGAGGCGGTCGACATCCTGCGCAAGTTCGACATCCCGTGCTCGCCGGTGCTGTCGATGAAGGAAATCGCGGCCGATCCGTCGCTGCGCGCCAGCGGCACGGTCGTCGAGGTGCCGCATCCGCAGCTCGGCACCTACCTGACCGTCGGCAGCCCGATCAAGTTCTCGGACATGAAGGTCGACGTGAAGGCCTCGCCGCTTCTGGGCGAGCACACCGACGAGGTGCTGCTCGACCTCGGCTACACCCAGCAGCAGATCGAGGAGCTGCATCAGGCGCGCGCCGTCTGACGCTCCCGACCTGACCCGACCCGGCGAGACGGCGCGCGAACCAGCGGGCCGTCTCGCCTCCTCACCCGATAGCCGCGCTGTCGCCGCGAACATGGTCGATGGCGCCAGCGCGTCGTCAGTTGGCCCCCGGCCTGCCACGGCCGGGCGGCGACGGCGATCGCGACCTCCAGGCCCATGAGAGGCGGCATGCTCGACCCCCATCTCCTGGGCCGGCTCGACTTCGTTCATCAATCGCCGGTGAGCATGCCCTTGCCTGCCGGCCTGAACGCGCTCGGCCTGTTCGACGTGCGCGACACCGCGCTCTACGTGCCCGGGAACGTCGATCCGCACGAGCCGACGCCGCTGGTGGTGCTCTTCCATGGCGGCGGCGGTAGCGCCGCGAAGATCCTGCCGATGTTGCAGCAGCACGCCGAGCAGCGCGGCTTTCTCCTGCTGGTGCCGCAATCGGTCTTCCCGACCTGGGACATCGTCATCGGCGGCAACGGGCCCGATCGCGAGCGGCTCGACGCTGCGCTGGTCGAGGTCGCCTCGCGCTTCCGGCTCGATCCCGCCCATCTCGTCTTCGCCGGCCATTCCGATGGCGGCAGCTACGCGCTCTCGCTCGGCCTGACCAACGGCCATCTCGTCAGCCATGTCGTGGCCTCGTCGGCCGGCTTCATGTCGGTGCACATCCAGGCCGGCGCGCCGCGCGTCTTCATCTCGCACGGGAGGGCGGACGAGCAGATTCCGATCGACCGCAGCGGCCGGGCCCATTCCGCCAGGCTCCGCGAAGCCGGCTATGACGTGACCTATGTCGAATATGACGGGCCGCACGCCTATCAGCCGGCGGTGGTCGCGCAGGCCGTGGATTTTTTCCTGATCTGACGCCCCCGGCATGGAGGCGAGCGCCGCTCCACATCTGCGACATCCCCTACGGATGTCTTGCTTGTAACCGGGCGCGGCACCGCCTGATCTTGGCCGGGACATGAGTCGCCTGGCGGAAACGGTGCGGGCATCCAAACATGATTTTGGCATTACGTATGCCACATATTGTTACCTGAGACCGACCATGTTCGAAATTTGCTGTCTTTTCTGACTTGCCATCTGGCATAATATATACCAACCTGGGTTCAAGCGGCGCGAACAGACCGCAACGAACTCATAGGTGTAGGAAATGACCACAGCGCTTCAGGCCGGGGAAACCGGCCAACGCGTCAGCGATGCCTATCGTTGGACGCAGTTGTTCGTCGGCGTCATCTGCATGGTGATGATCGCCAACCTCCAGTACGGCTGGACCTTCTTCGTCCCCGACATCCAGCAGAAATTCGGCTGGGACCGCGCCGCGATCCAGTGGGCCTTCACGCTGTTCGTCCTGTTCGAGACCTGGCTGGTCCCGATCGAGGGCTGGTTCGTCGACCAGTACGGCCCGCGCATCGTCGTCATCTTCGGCGGCGTGCTCTGCGGCATCGGCTGGCTGATCAACGGCTTCGCTGAATCGCTCAACATGTTCTATGTCGGCCAGGTCATCGCCGGCATCGGCGCGGGCGCCGTCTACGGCACCTGCGTCGGCAACGCGCTGAAATGGTTTCCCGACAAGCGCGGCCTTGCCGCCGGCATCACCGCGGCCGGCTTCGGCGCCGGCTCTGCGCTCACCGTAGCACCGATCCAGTCGATGATCGCCGACTCGGGCTACCAAGCCGCCTTCATCAACTTCGGCATCGGCCAGGCCGTCATCATCTGCGCCATGGCCATCTTCCTGCTCGCGCCGAAGAAGGGCCAGGTACCCCCTCCTGCCGCTTCCACAGCGAACGTGCAGAGCCGTCGCGACTATGCTCCCGGTGAAGTACTGCGCCAGCCGATCTTCTGGCTGATGTACGCGATGTTCGTCGCCGTCGGCGCCGGCGGCCTGATGATCACCGCCAATCTCAAGCCGATCGCGGCCGATCTGCACATCGACAAGATCAACGTCACGCTCATCGGCTTGACCATGACCACGGTGACCTTCGCCGCCACGATCGACCGCATCCTGAACGGCCTGACCCGCCCCTTCTTCGGCTGGATCTCCGACAAGATCGGCCGCGAGAACACGATGTTCATCGCCTTCGGCATGGAAGGCCTCGGCATCTTCCTGCTCTACCTCTGGGGTCACGATCCCATCTGGTTCGTGCTGCTCTCGGGCTTCGTCTTCTTCGCCTGGGGCGAGATCTACTCGCTCTTCCCGGCGACCTGCACCGACACCTTCGGCTCGAAGTTCGCCACGACCAATGCCGGCCTGCTCTACACCGCCAAGGGCACGGCCGCACTGCTGGTGCCGCTGGCGAACTACCTGCAGCAGGCCGAGAACTCGTGGGACGGCGTCTTCCTGATCGCGGCCGGCGCCAACATCGCCGCCTCGCTCCTCGCCATCCTCGTGCTCAAGCCCTGGCGCCGCAGCGTCGTCGCAAGAGCCCAGCGCGAGACGCAAGCTGCCGCTCCGACCCCGCACGGCGTGCCCGCCGAGTAAGGACCTCCCGCGACATCATCCGGACGACTCTCCCAGCGTCCGCTTCGCGGTCACTCCCCGGCGCTCGCGCGCCGGGGTTTTTATTTGCGCGGGATTGACGGTCGGCCACCACCGGAATCGGGCAGAGCAGAACGACCGCGGCAGGCAGGCGATCTCTAGTGCTCGAACATCGCCTGATTTGCGTCGGGCGCAAGTCCGGTCTGACCGACCTCATATGTCAGGGTGTAGTGCTCCCCGAGGAACTGGTTGCGGTTGACCTGCACGACCTGGCCGCGCTCGTCGCGAAAGACGAAGGTCTGGTCGACCAGGGCGGTTCCGGGCGGGCATTTCAGGTGCGCCACGTCCGTGGCGCTCGCCGGCACCGCAGAGACCTGGACGGTGGCGCCCGCGATCTTCAGGCCGAAGCGGCGTTGCAGTACCGGGAAGATGAACACCGCATCAGTGAAATCGGCCTTGGTCAACTGCTCGCCATAGACCGGATGAAAGTAGATCGCCGAATGCCCGATCAGGCGCTCCTGCCAGAGCAGCTCGAGCTTGAGGCAGCGCAGCTTGGTCTTCTCGTCCAGCTCGAAGCCCTTGCGGACCTGCTCGTCCGGCGCCTCCAGGCGGAACGACTTGACGATGCTGCGGCGCCCCGCGCCGCCACGCGTGATGTCCTCGATCGAGCTGATCTGCTTGCGCAGCATGATCTGCGGCGGCACGGCAATGCGGGTGCGACGCGCCTTGCTCTTCTGGATGAAGCCTTCCGCCGCGAGCATCTGCAGCGCCTGCCGCACCGTGATACGGCTGACCCCGTACCGCTTTGACAGCACCGCCTCGCTCGGCAGCGCCTCCCCTACCGCGGCGCGCGGATTGGTCGCGATGGTCGAGCGAAGGGCGTTATAGACCTGTTCGTAGAGGGGAGCCGCAGAGCCGGCGAGCTCCGTGTCGAGTTCGATCTGGCTGCGCTTCAAGCGGGTCGACGTCATCGATGGGCTTGGCTCTTCCTGGAAACTCTTGGGACCAACCTCCGCGGGTCAGATGCGAGCGGCGTAACCCGCCGCTGCAACGCGGTCAAAGGCAAATTCACGTGCAAAAGCGTTCCTGATTCCGGTTGCGGCAACATGCGTTCAGGCAACAGGCGCGATCAGGCCCGAACGCTCCAGAAACGGGAAGACGCCGCCATTGGTCATCAGGTCGAGCAACTGCTTAGGCACCGGCTTGATCGCCAGCCGGGTACCGCGCTCCAGATTGACGACCGTCCAGTTCTCGATCGAGATCTCGGCGGTCTCGCCTTCCTCGAACGCCGCATGGACGCCCGGGCATTCCAGCGCCACGAAACCGAAATTCACGGCGTTGCGGAAGAACAACCCGTTGATCGTTTCAGCCAGCAGGCAGCGCAGCTTGAGATTGCGCAGCGAGCGTGCCGCCGGGCGGCTGGAACCCATGCCGAAATTGCGGCCACCGACCAGCACGTCGCCGGGTTCGACGATCTGCGCCCAGCCGGGGCGGTTGGCAGCGAAGACGGCGTTCTTCTGCTCCTCGTCGGAGACGTAGAGCATCGGTCCCGGCAACATCAGGTCGGTGTTGATGTTGTCGCCGAATGTCCAGACCTTGCCGGCGTTCATGAGCGGGCTCCTTCGGCATAGTCGGGGTGGACGATGTGCCCGGCGATGGCAGAGGCGGCCACGGTCGCGGGCGAAGCCATGAAGATCCGGGCCGACGGATCGCCCATGCGGCCCTTGAAGTTGCGCGTACTCGCCGTGATGCAGGTCTCGTTCGGCCCGAGCAGGCCCATATGGCCGCCGAAGCAGGCGCCGCAGGTCGCCGGCGTGACGACGGCGCCGGCGTCCAGCAAGGTCTGCACGTAGCCCGCCGCAAGGGCCCGGCGATAGATCTGCTGCGAGCCCGGCGTCACGATGAAGCGCACGCCGGTCGCAACCTGCCGCCCGGCGACGACCCGCGCCGCCTCGGCGAGGTCGTCCAGGCTGCCATTGGCGCAGGAGCCGATGAAGGCCTGGTCGATCTTCTGATCGGCGATATCGTCGACGGAGACCGAATTGTTCACCACGGCGTCCGGCAGCGCGACCTGTGGCGTGATTGCGTCGAGGTCGATGGTGTGGCGCGCCAGATAGCGCGCATCCGGATCGGCATAGGCCGGCTCGAAGGGCAGTTCGGTCCGCCCGCTCATGTAGTCGATCAGTATCTGGTCCGGCTCGAAGGTCACGAACTCGGCGCTGAGCTCGGCACCCATGGTCGCGAGCGTGCGGCGGGCGTCGATGCTGAGATTGGCGAGGCCAGGGCCGCCGAACTCGACATTCTGGTTGGCGTGATCGCCGTAGAGCCCGGCGATATGCAGGAAGACGTCCTTGGTCGCGACGCCCGGCCGGAGCTTGCCGACGAGGTCGTAGCGGATCGTCTCCCCGACCTGGAACCAGGCCTTGCCGGTCGTGGCGGCATAGACCATGTCGGGAAAGCCGACGCCGCGCGCCGCGCAGTTGAAGGCGCCGGCGGCGCAGGTATGCGAGTCGGCGCAGACGAGCACCGTGCCTGGCCGCGCATAGCCGTTCTCGGCGATGATCGTGTGGCAGATGCCCTGGTTGGGGCCGACATCGTGGAAGCGCGAGATGCCGAAGCGCTTGACGAAGGCACGGCCATAGCCATGCGCTTCCGCGGCATTCCGGTCGGGCGCCGGCACCATGTGGTCGTAGATCACCGCCGTCTTGTCGGGATCGTTGAGCTTCAGGAATTCGCGCCTGACATTGTGCAGGAAGCTCATGTCGAGGATCACGGTCATGTCGACGTTGACGACCGCGAGCTCGCCCGGAGACACCTTTTCCACGCCGCCGGCGCGGGCAAGAATCTTCTCGATGACGGTCATGCCCATGCTGACCTCCGTTATGTGGCCGGTGTTTCGGAAAGCGTCGCGAGCGCGTCGAGCACCGCGGCGGTCATCTCGGCTGTCGATATCGTCGCAGCTCCGGGCCCGGCGATGTCGGGAGTCCGGTTACCGCGCGCCAGCACGAGATCGACTGCGCGCTCGAGCAACGCCGCATCCTCGGGGCGCCCGAAGGAGAGGTCGAGCGCCATGGCGAAGCTGAGGATGGTGCCGAGCGGATTGGCCTCGCCGCGGCCGACCAGCTCTGGCGCACTGCCATGGAGGGGCTCGTAAAACCCCTTGCGGCGCCCATCCGGCAGACGTTCGCCGACCGAGGCGGACGGCAGCATGCCGGGCGAGGCGGCGATCATCATGGCGCAGTCTGAGAGGATGTCGCCGAACATGTTGTCGGTGAGCAGAATCTCGAACTGCGTCGGCGCTCGCACCAGCTCGGTGGCGCAGGTGTCGACGAAGATGTGGTCGAGCCCGCAATCGGGATAGCTGGCGTCACGCAGCGCCTGCACCTCTTCGCGCCAGAGGATGCCGGATTCCAGCACGTTGGCTTTGTCGACGGACGTCACGCGCCGGCCGCGCTGGCGGGCGATGTCGAAGGCGATGCCGGCGCCCCGGCGAATCTGGGTGCTGGTGAAGACCTGCGTGTTGACGGCGCGGCGTGCGCCGTCGGCGCCGATCTCGATGCCGCGCGGGCCATCGATATAGAGGCCGGCGGTCAGCTCGCGCACGAAGAGCAGGTCGGCATTCCTGACGATCTCTGGCTTGAGCGGCGAGACGTCGTCGAGATGGGGGCTCGCCTTGACCGGGCGCAGGTTGACAACGGCGTCGAGCTGTTGGCGCAGCTTGAGCGCCGTGCCCTGCTTGCGCACTTCCGGTGGGATGCCGGCATAGTCGCGGGCGGAGCCGAGCGCGCCGAGCACGACGGCGTCTGCCTTCGGCAGCTCCGCCAGCACCTCTTCGCGGATCATGCGGCCATGGCTGCGATAGGCCGGCACGCCGTAGGGCTCGTCGATGATCTCGCAGTCGAAACCGCGATGGGCTGCGAACCAGCCGACGACCCGCAGCATCTCGCGGGTCAGTTCGGGGCCGACGCCGTCCCCCGTGAGGACGACGAGCCGGTTGCGCCGGGCTTCCTGTGCCATCGCCGCTTTCCTCAGGCCGGGAGCGGATAGAGCGGATGCATCAGCCCGCTCAGCTTGCGCAGGAGATGGTCGAGATAGGCGACGCCGCGCTCGTCCAGCCTGCGGCCGCCGGTCTGGCGCGTGGCGTTGCTGGCGATGATGCCGCGCCGCTGCAGCACCGACTTGAACATGTGCGCGCCATAGCCGATCTCGAAGGTCAGGAACGGCAGCAGTGCGGCATGCAGATCATGGGCGACATCGTGATCGCCCGCCTCCAGCAGGTCCCAGAGCTTGACCTGCATCTCAGGCAATTCGCTCGCCGGCATGTTGCCGCAGGCGCCACGGCGGTATTCGTCGACCATGAACCGGCACGACTTTCCGCCGAGCATCTCCACCGGCCCGCCGGCGACGGCGAGGATGTCCGTCATCATCTGGCTGGCGAATTCCGTCTCCTCCTTGACGAAGCGGCAGGTCGGGTTGTCGCGCACCAGGTCGACGACGAGCTTGGCCGACATCGGCGTGCCGCCCATGCCGGCCCAGTTCTGGATCACGATCGGCAGATCGGTCGCCTGGGCGAGTTCCGCGTAGAAGGAGCGGATCTCACCTTCTGAGGGTCGCGCCAGCGTCGGCGGCATCGCCATGACCGAGTCCGCGCCGGCCTTGGCGGCGAAGCGGGCAAGCTCGACCGCCATGCTGGCGCAGGGGCTGGACACGCCGACGACGGTCGGAACCTTGCCGCGGCAAGGCTCCAGCGTCCGCTCGATCACCTCGCAGCGCTCCTTCTCGGAGAGAAAGGCCGACTCGCTGGCATTGGCCGAGGCGACGATGCCATGGGCACCGCAGTCGAGGCTGAACTTGACGACCTTGTCGAGGCCTTCGAGATCGAGCGAGAGGTCGGCATGGAAGGGCGTGGGCGGAATGACGAAGATTCCGCGCCAGGTGAACTCGCTAGGCATAATCTATCCCCTTGCTAGAATTGCAGCCGGCTAACCGCCAGCGTCAGCGCTTGGCCGGCTCGATGTAGTCGTTGGTGTAGAGGACCTTCGGGTCGACGTTGGGCCGCTTGCCCTCCGCCTCTTCCTCGAAGACGTAGTTGGCCTCGACGCCGGGCTCGTCGATGCGCGGCGAGAGCGGGTAGGAACTCATCGACTGGCGATAGGCCTCCTTGTAGAGGGCCGGATCGAGCTTATCGAAGAAGGGCAGCGCAGCCTTCTGGGCAGCTTCCGGATCCTTCTGGATCAGCTCCAGCGCCGAGGTCGTGGCGCGCACGATCTTTCGCGTGGTCTCGGCGTTCTTCTTCAGCCAGTCGGCCCGCGCGGTCAGGCAGTTGTAGAGGAAGTCCTTGAGCGGCTCGAACTCGCCGCTGCCGAGATTGACCAGCGTCGCGCCGCCGAACTTCAGCCGGCCGGTTTCCGCGGTCGGCGAGGAGAAGACATAGGCGTCGATGCGCTTCTGCGAGAAGGCGGCGAGCAGGGGCGCGGCGGTGCCCATCGGCACGATCGTGACGTCGCGCTCCGGATCGATCTTGACGAAGTTCAGCATCGAGCGAAGGAACTTGTCGGTCGAGCTGCCGACGCCGGTGATGCCGATGCGCAGGCCCTTGAGCAGCTTGAGCCGCTCGGCGATCGGGGTCTGCTCGGTGATCCCCGCCTTCTTGGCGATGTCGCCCTGGATGATCAGCTGCGAAGGGACATGGGTCACCAGGGCCGCGAAGGCCTTGACGTCCTGCTTGCGCATCTGCGCTTCGATGTTGAGATGGATGCCGGAGCCCATCACGTCGGCATCGCCGGACAGGATTGCCGCCATGGCGAGCGGGCCGCCGTTCAGCACGACGAGTTCGGGCTTGATGCCCTCGCGCTCGAAATAGCCGGCGCCGACGGCGACGTAGTAGGGCAGGAACAGGAAGCCGTCGCTGCCGAAGGCGAAGACGACCTTTTGCTGGGCCTGGGCGGGCAACCCGAACAGGAGTGCGAAAAGCAGGCAAATCATTCTGATCATTGTTGTTTCCTCCTTTTGAGCGTTTTTTGATCGAGACTGCGCTAGACGACGATCTCCCGGCCGGCGTCGGAGACGCGCCACGGCATCAGGCGGCGTTCGCTGATGTCGAGGATCTTGTTCAGGATCAGGGCGAGGATGACGATTGCGCCCAATGCCGCGAAGGTTCCGGCAGTGTCGAAGCGCGAGGCCGAATAGGACAGCAGGTAGCCGAGGCCGCGGTTGGAGGCGATGATCTCGCCGACGATCGCGCCGATCAGCGCGTAGGGCACCGACAGGCGCAGGCCCGCAAACACCCAGACGATGGCCGAGGGCAGGATGACCTTGGTCAGGAGATGACGCTCCTTGGCGTTCATCAGCCGCAGGATGGCGATCTGCTCCGGGCTGACCTCGCGCACGCCGCGGAAGGTGTTCAGGAAGACGATGAAGAAGACGATCGTCGCCGCGAGCAGGATCTTCATGTTCAGCCCGATGCCGAACCAGAGGATGAAGAGCGGGCCGAGCGCCGCCTTGGGCAAGCTGTAGAAGGCGGTCAGGAATGGCTGGAGCACATCCGAGAGCAGCTTGTTGCGGCCGAGCAGGACACCCGCGAACATGCCGGCACCGCCGCCGAGCAGGAAGCCGAGCCCGGCCTCCAGCGTGGTGATGCCGGCATGGAAGAGCAGCGAGCCCGAGCGCGCCAAGCCGATGAAGCTCTCGGCGATGGCCTGCGGGGTCGAGATGAAGAACACCATGTCCAGCGCCGGTGACAGGAACTGCCAGGCGGTGAGCAGGACGACGGCGAGCGCGAGCTGGAGAACGAGAACCATCTAAGCCTCCTGCGGCGAGTTCTGGGCTTCGAGCGCCGGCGCGAGGATGCGCCAGAGCTGCGCGCATTCCTCGGCATAGGCCGGGTTGAAGCGCAGGGTCATCAGGTCGCGTTCCGACGGCAGCGAACTCGTGATGACCTGCTGGATCGTGCCGGGCCTGGAGGTGAAGACGACGCATTTGTCGCCGAGCGCCACGGCCTCGTCGATGTCGTGGGTGACGAAGAACACGGTCTTGCCGAGCGAGCGGCAGAGCTTCTTGAGCTGGATCTGCAAGGTCAGCCGCATCTGCGCGTCGAGCGCGCCGAAGGGCTCATCCATCAGCAGCGTCTCGGGGTCGTAGGCGAGAAGCCGCGCCAACGCGGCGCGCTTGCGCATGCCGCCCGAGAGCTGGGTTGGGTAGGAGGCACCGAAGCCGACCAGCCCGACGAGCGCGAGCAGGCGCTCGACCTCGCCTGCGATCTCCTTCTTGCCGCGCCCAGCGATCTCGAGCGGCACGGCGATGTTGCCGGCCACCGTGCGCCAGGGCAGGAGATGGTCGACCTGGGTCATGTACCCGGTGCGGGAGTTGATCCCGGTCACGGGCTGGCCGCGATACAGCACTTGGCCGGCGCTTGGCTGGAACAGGCCGGCGGTCATGTTGAGGATCGTCGACTTGCCGCAGCCGGACGGCCCGACGACGGTGATGAAATCACCTTCCTCGACCGCCAGGTTGATGCCGCTGACGGCCTGGACGCCGTTCGCGAAAGCCTTCCCGACATCCTGGAAAACGATGATCGCGCTCATTGGAAACGAGCCCGAACGCCGACGACAAGCTGCGAAAGCCGCTGCATCATTCCTCCCAAATCGTCTTCTTGTTATAACAAGTTTAAGCCCTCCAATTTCGATTTGCAAGGCGCACCTGTGCCCCTCGGCCCCACGTCAAGGCGGAGAGCGTCGAAGCCGAGCTTGTCCGATGGAGACCGGCGCAATGTCGCGGGCCTGGAGCAATGTCCAAACGGGGAATGCCTCGACGCGAGGCCCGATTAGAGCATCGGACCGAAAAGTGGAATCCGGTTTTCGGAAAAATCCGATGCAATAACAAAAGGCTAGATCGTCACATTGCGTCCGATAGGACGCACGGCGATCTAGCCTCGACTGCAGAGGTCGAATCCCAGGCTTGAGTTACGCTTCAGGCCGGGACGGAGCCACTTCCTGCATTTGCCGCACGACCTGCGCGACGATCGGCGACCGATTGGCTGGATTCCACATGACCGACAGGTGGGTCACGGCGCTGACATCGCTCATCCGCTTCAATCTGATGCCGGGGATGTTCAGCTTCGCCATGTATTCGGGCACCAGCGCAATCCCCACGCCGACGCTGACCAGGTTCAGGATCGCGAACAGGTGCTGTGCGCGAAAATTGATTTTCGGATTGAACCCGGCTGACTGGCAGATCGAAATCACCGAGTCATGGAAACCCGGCCCGCGGGAGGACAGCACGAAGGTCTCCGCCGACATCGACGACAGCGCCACGGTTTCGCATTCGGCGGCCTCGTGGCTTGCGGGCAGGGCGAGCAGAAGCGAATGCGTGGCGATGACGTGGGAGCTGAGCCCGTGATGTTCGAGCGGCGTGCGTGCGAAGCCGATATCGATCTGGTCGCGCTCCAGCGCATCGACCTGCTCCGCGGAGTAGAGCTCTACCCACGTCTCATTGATGCAAGGCAGGGTCTTGCGGATGCTCTGATAGAGCTCGCCGGCGCCTGCGAGTAACGCGGTCGTGGCAAAGCCTATTCGAAGCCTGCCGCCCTCGCCGCGCTCGGCCCGCTTCACCACGATGGCGAGCTCGTCCATTTGCGCCAAAAGGCGCGTTGCCTCTTCAACCAACGCAACGCCGGCCAGAGTCAGCCTGACGAAGCGCTTGTTGCGGTCGAAAAGCCGGGTCTGAAGCTGTTCCTCCAGCTTCTTGATCTGTTGGGTCACGGGCGGTTGCGACATGTTGAGGCGCACGGCCGCCCTGCCGAAATGCAACTCCTCCGCGACAGCCAGAAAACACCGGAGCGCGCGCGTATCCATTCCCTAATTCCTTTTTTGTATCACTATATTCTGAAACTCCGAATAGACAAATTTCTCGATCGGTGGAAGTTTTCGCCAACTCAAAGCGGATCTTTCCATTGATGTCGGATAGCAGCCCACTCGTAACCAAGCCCCTCGAAGGCGTTCGAGTTCTCGATTTGGCGCATGTATTGGCCGGCCCATACTGCACGATGCTGATGGCGCTGAATGGTGCGGAAGTCATCAAGGTCGAACCGCTTCAGGGCGAGATGTTCCGCCACCACAAGCTGGTCGCGAAAGACGGTCGCCAAGTCACCGACGCGGTCGCCTTCCTTCATCGCAGCAAGAAGGCGATCACGCTGGATCTGCGGACCGAGAAGGGCAAGGACCTGCTCAAGCAGATGGTCGCGACGGCCGACGTGCTGGTCGAAAACTTCACGCCCCAGACCATGAGGCGCCTGGGCCTGGGCTACGACGTGCTGCGCGAGATCAACCCGCGGCTCGTCTATACGTCGATCAGCGGCTACGGCCACGACGACATTCTCAAGAGCCCCTATTCCGATCGTCCCGCCTTCAACATCGTCGCGCAAGCCGCCAGCGGCCTGATGGACATCACGGGTGAGCCCGGCGGGGCGCCGCTCGCGGCGGGCCTCTCCCTTGGCGATTTCGTTCCGGCCGTCTTTGCCCTGTCGGGAACTCTGATGGCCCTGCGCATGCGCGATCTCACGGGAATTGGCCAGCATGTCGACATCGCGATGTGCGACTGCCTTGCAAGCTTCTCCCAGATCGCGATTACCGAGAACTACCTCACCGGCGTGCTCCCGGATCGCAACAACCTGCTGCGCGGCAATCCCAGGGGCGCCTTCAAGGTCAAGGATGGCTACGTCGTCATGACCACGATCGGCGACGCGATGTGGGCGCGCTTCTGCACCTTCGTCGGCCGCCCCGAACTGAGCTCGGATCCGCGCTTCAGCACCGACCGGCTACGCGGGGCCCAATACGATACGGTGATCGAGCCCCTGCTGTCCGAATGGGGAAAGGACAAGACGCGCCGCGAGGTGGTCGATGCCTTCATCGCCGCCGACCTGCCGGCCGGCCCGGTCCAGAGCGCCGCCGACCTGCTCGATTGCCCCCATATGAAGGCACGCGACATGATCGTCGAAGTCGATGACCCCGTTCATGGTCACCTCGTGATGACGGGCAACCCGCTCAAGTTCTCTGCGGTGCCTGAAGCGACGCCGACGCCGGCGCCCAAAGTCGGGCAGGACACGGACGAGGTGCTGAGCGCACTTCTCGGATTGCGGGAGCACGACATCGCCGATCTCAGGCGGCAAAAGATCATCTGAGGGCCGAATCCAGGACAAGCGAACCAATACCAACGACGTGAGGCAAAACCAAGAACAATACATCAACGATAAAATTCTTCGGGAGGTCAAACGTGAACAAAGACAAGCTTAATGCTGTCATAGGCGCCGCTTTCACCCGCCGGCAGGCTCTTCGGTCGGCCTTGCTCGCAAGCGGCGCGGCCCTTTTGCCGCCGACCTTGTCGGCACCGGCATTCGCCCAGTCGGCCGGCAAGGAGATCGAGAAGGTCACCATCGCGGTTGGCGACGAACCGCCGACATTCGACGCGCACAAGGCCGTCGGCGCCATCGCGACCTATTTCACCACGAACGTCTATGAGGGCCTGACCGAGTTCGACACCAGCAACAAGCTCAACCCGGCTCTGGCGACCGAGTGGAGCGTCAGCGGCGATGGTCTCGCCTACGAGTTCAAGCTGCGCCGGAACGTCAAGTTCCATACCGGCGAGCCTTTCACCGCCAAGGATGTCGTCTTCAGCTTCAAGCGCTACCGCGACCCCAAGGTGCAGCCGCGCCAGGTCACGATGGAGCATCTGAAGGATATCGAGCTCGTCGACGACTACACAGTGAGGATCATCCTGAGCCGGATCGATCCGACCTTCCTGAATTTCCTCGCCCATCAGATGAATCTGCGGATCCTGTCGAAGGACTATTACGACAAGGTCGGCGATGCCGGCTTCGAGAAGGCCCCGGTCGGGACCGGGCCGTACAAGTTCGTTCGGCGGGCCATCAAGGAATTCTGGGAGCTCGAGCGCTTCGACGACTACTGGGGGGCGAAGCCGGCGGCGAAGCGCGCGATCTTCCGGGTGATTCCGGAGGCCGTGACGCTGGCCTCGGTGCTGAAGACCGGCGAAGTCGACATGGTCTGCGACTACCCGCCCGTCTTCATCAAGGATGTCGAGAGCGCCGGCGGCTTCCGGGTCATCCGCAACAAGGGCAGCAACACGATCGACATCCGGATCAACTGCATCCGCGAGACTGTGCCCGGCGGGACCGGCCCCAATCCCTACCGCGACCGCCGCGTCCGGCTGGCGATGAATTACGCCATCGACAAGGACACGTTGATCAAGCGGGTGCTCAACGGCAATGGCGACAAGGTCGCCATCCTGTTCCCGGAAGACATCGGCTACGATCCCGAGTTGAAGCCCTACCCCTACGATCCCAAGAAGGCCAAGGAACTGCTGGCCGAGGCCGGCTATCCGAACGGGCTGGATGCGACCTTCTATGGGCTCGTCGGCCAGCGCATGCCGATGTCGAAGGAGGTCGGCGAGGTCGTCGCCCAATATCTCACGGCGGTCGGCATCCGGACAAAGGTCGTCAACGAGGAATACGGCATCTGGCTCAAGCGTAGTGATCGCACCCAGCAGCCGGAGCTTTACCCCTTCGGCTATGGCCTGACCTTCGTCGGCGGCACGTTCCACTCTGCCTTCGGCCTCAAATACTACGGCTATTCCGGCATGCCGAACTCGTGGTTCGAGAGCAAAGACTACGATGCGGTGGTCGACCAGATCTACAAGACCATCGATCCGAAGGAAGTCGAGCAGCTCGCCCGCAAGGCGGCGAAGATTCTGCACGACGAAGCCGGCTATGTGACCCTTTACCGGGTCGTCCTGGCCTACGCCATGAAAGACAGCCTGCAATTCACCCCGACCGCGATCAGCAACACGGTCGAATTGAAGAACCTCAGACCAGCATAGCCGCCACCGCAGAATGCCCAAGACGATCTGTAGCGCCGGCGCCCCTGCCGGCGCCTCGGTGACGCGCGTCCAAATGCCAGCAGAAAGGGAAGTATCCGATGACCTCTCCGGTCGTGCTCTACGAAAAGAAAGACCATATCGCCTTCGTGACCTTCAACCGCCCCGAGGCGCACAATTCCTATAACGATCAGAGCCATGGCGAGCTGCTGAAGATCTGGCAGGACATCAACGCCGACGACAACATCTGGGCGGTGGTCCTGACCGGCGCCGGCGACAAGGCGTTCTGCGCCGGCCGCGACGTCAAGGAACTCGCTCACTACCAGAAGCGCGGCGAGAAGGTCCCGCGCTACGATCCCAAGAGCCCGACCTACCAGCAATTCGGGCATATCTGGCATTTCGACCTGCAGAAGCCGGTGATCGGCGCGATCAACGGCTTCGCCATCGGCGGCGGCCTCGCCTTCTTCATGCATTGCGACCTGCGCGTGATGGCCGACAATGCCTGGATCGCCGACGGACACGTCAATATCGGCCAGCTCGGCGGGCCAGAGGTGATCGCGCAATACATGCCTTACGCGCTCGCCGCCGAACTCGTCCTGATGGGCGCCCGCATCACCGCTCAGCGCGCCTATGAGGTGGGTCTCGTCAATCGGGTCGTGCCGCCCGGCCAGGTCCTGGCCGAGGCCACGAAAATGGCCGAACAGGTCTGCGACATGGCTCCGCTCGCGGTGCAGAAGTGCAAGCATGTGATGAAGACCTTGTACGCGCCGTCCGCGGGCGTCCACGAGCTGAGCGACTACTACATGGCCGCGATGCGCCTGACCGAGGACGGCAACGAGGGGCCGCGCGCCTTCGCGGAGAAGCGCAAGCCGGCCTGGAAGGCACGCTAGGCTCAAGCCGCGTTCCGCTGCGGGGGGCGTGCGCTCAGGTGCCAGCCCGTCTGGGCAATGCGTGGACTTGCCCGCCGACCTTCGTCCGACGCGCTGGCCAGCACGTCGGACGGGGCTCATTCTGGTGAAAGGAAAAGCGCAGCGAACGGAGGAATTCTGCACACCACCTGCCAAAGCCAAGAAAAACGCCGATAGGGAGGGCGAGTAGAGTGTATCAGCTGATCTTGCGACGCACGGGCCGCAGCCTGCTTGCGATCATCGGGGTGAGCATCGTCGCGTTCATCGCCGTGCGCATGTCGGGCGACATGGAGCGCTTCCTGCTGCCGCCTGATGCCGGCGCCGAGGATTTCGCGCGCGTGCGGCACGAATACGGCCTCGATCAGCCGCTCTACCTCCAATACCTGTTCTTCATCGCCAAGGCCGTGACGGGCGATTTCGGCACCTCCTGGCGCTGGCACGATCCGGCCTGGACCGTCGTGGTCGACCGGCTGCCCGCAACCCTGCAATTGGCGGCGGCGGCGGCGTTGATCGCCTTCCTGATCGCCATCACGGTGGGGCCGCTATCGGCCGCGCGGCCAGGGTCGTGGATCGATCGCATCGGCCGCGTCTTCGCCATTCTGGGCCAGTCCATGCCGGCCTTCTGGGTCGGGCTCATGCTGATCCGCATCTTCGCGGTCGACCTGCGCTGGCTGCCCTCCTATGGCCGCGGCGACCTCAGCAACCTGGTCATGCCGGCGATCTCGCTCGGCTGGTACGCCGCCGCCGCCCAGACCCGGCTGATGCGCTCGGCCATGCTGAACGTTCTCGACAGCGAGTACATCAAGCTCGCGCGCCTGAAGGGCGTGCCCGAGTTCTATGTGATCTACAAGCATGGCCTGCGGAACGCGGCGCTCCCAGTCCTGACCCTGATGGGCGTGCAATGGGCGGCGCTGCTCAGCGGCTCGGTCGTCATCGAGACGATCTTCGCCTGGCCCGGCGTCGGGCGCACGATCGTCGAGGCGATCTTCAACCGCGACTACGCGGTGGTGCAGGCCGGCACCTTCATGATGTCGCTGATCTTCGTCGGCGCGAACCTGACCGTCGACCTGCTCTACGGCGTGCTCGACCCCCGCATCCGCAACGCCCGATGAGCGCTGAACCGAGCCACGCATTGTCGCAATGGAGCAGGCCATGAGTGATGCCAGGGTCCCGATTGCGGACGCATCGGCCGTGCGGCGCTCGTATCGGCTGCGAGCGTTCTTCCGGCTGCCGCTGCCCTCGCTCGTCATCCTCTCCGTGGTCGTGATCGCAGCCCTGTTCGCTCCCTACCTCACGCCGCACGACCTCGATTCCTTCGACCTCTCCGCTTCGATGACACCGCCATTCTGGGTCGAGGGCGGCAGCAGCGAACATATCCTCGGCACCGACAATCTCGGCCGGGACATCTTCACCAGGCTGCTCTACGGCGCGCGCGTCTCGCTTCTCGTCGGCTTCCTCGCCGTCGGCATCGCCGGCACCGTCGGCACGATCCTCGGTCTGGTCGCGGGCTATTTCGGCGGCCTGGCCGATTCCATCATCATGAGCATCGTCGACATCCAGATGTCGGTGCCCGCGATCCTGCTCGCCCTGATCCTCGCCGCCGCGATCGGGCCGGGGCTCGGCACCGTCATCATCGTCATCACGATCATCTACTGGACCTTCTACGCGCGCCTGGCCCGCTCCGAGGTCCTGAGCGTGCGGGCACGCGACTTCGTTGCACTCGCGCAGGTCGCAGGCTGCCCGAGCCGGCGCATCCTGTTCAAGCATATCCTGCCCAACATCCTGAACAGCATCATCATCCTCGCGACTGTCGAGTTCGGCGCGGTCATCATCTTCGAGGCGACGCTCAGCTTCCTCGGGCTCGGCGTCCAGCCTCCGACGCCGGCCTGGGGCTCGATGCTCGCCGACGGCCGCACCTACATCGCCACCGCCTGGTGGATCTCGGTCTTCCCCGGCGCAGCGATCATGCTGACCGTGCTCTCGATCAACCTGCTGGGCGACTGGATGCGCGACCGCTGGGACCCGAAGAGGCGGCAGGTCTGACGTGGCGAACTCAGCTTCAGAGGCCGGCTTGCAGGATCAGGCGACCAGGCGACCGGAGCCACTCCTCGTCGTGGACGGGCTCAAGACGCATATCGAGACGCGCAACGGCGTCGTCAAAGCCGTGGACGGCATCTCGTTCAGCGTCCACCAGGGCGAGATCGTCGGGCTGGTCGGCGAGTCCGGCTGCGGCAAGACCATGACGAGCCTGTCGATCATGGGGCTCGTTCCTGCTCCATCCGGCCGCATCGTCGCCGGCAGCATCCGCTTCGCAGGCAAGGAGCTCGTCGGACTGGGCGAGCGCGAGATGCGGGCCATCCGCGGGCGCGACATCTCGATGATGCTGCAGGACCCGCTGACCTCGCTGAATCCCGTCTTCACCATCGGCAACCAGGTGGCGGAATCCTTCATCTTCCATCGCCGCAAGGGGGAGGCGCCGCGGAGCATCAAGGACAAGGTCGTCGAAGTGCTGCAGCGGGTCAGGATCGCATCGCCCGAACGCTTCTTCAGCTCCTACCCGCATCAGTTCAGCGGCGGCATGCGCCAGCGCGTCAGCGCCGCCATCGCGATCGCGCCGCAGCCGAAGCTGATGATCGCCGACGAGCCCATGACGGCGCTCGACGTCACCACCCAGGCGCAGTTCCTGCAATTGCTGCGGCAGCTGCGCAGCGAGACGGACCTGTCGATCATCTACATCACCCATGATCTCGGCGTCGTGGCGCGGCTCTGCAGCCGCGTGATCGTGATGTATGCAGGGCACATCGTCGAAAGCGGCGCCGTGGGCGCGATCTACAAGTCACCGGCCCACCCCTATACCCGCGGCCTGATGAACTCGGTGCCACGCCTTGGCGCGAGCCGGGGGCGCCTGTTCCAGATCGAGGGCCAGGCGCCGCATCTCCAGAACATGCCGCCGGGCTGCCCCTTCCACCCGCGCTGCAGGGAGGCGCAGGACATCTGCAGGCAAGAGCTCCCGCCGATGACCGATATCGCCGCGGACGGGCATCGTGCCGCGTGCTGGTTTCCGCAAAAGACACCCTTGAATCCAGTCAGTTGAGCCGATGACCGACCTGCTGCAAGTCTCCAACCTGACCAAGCATTTCCCGCTCCCGGGGGGATGGGCGTTCTGGCGCCCGTCCGACCGTGTGGTCAAGGCGCTGGACGGCATCAGCTTCTCGATCGAGGAAGGCACGACATTCGGCCTGGTCGGGGAGTCCGGCAGCGGCAAGACCACGGTCTCGAAGCTGATCCTGCTGCTCGAACGCCCGACGAGCGGCGAGATCCGCTTTGCCGGCACCGATATCGCGCGATTGGACAGCGGCAGCATCGCCGGCTACCGCCGCGTCGCCCAGGCCGTGTTCCAGGATCCCTATAGTTCGCTCAATCCGCGGATGACCGTCGGCGAGTTGCTGGCCGAGCCGCTCATCGTGCATGAGGCCCCTTCCCGCGACACGGTCGATCGGCGCGTGCGCGAACTGCTCGACATCGTCGGCCTCAACCCGGCCAGCGGGAAGCTCTATCCGCACGAGTTCAGCGGCGGACAGCGCCAGCGGATCGCCATTGCCCGCGCCCTCGCGCTGCGCCCGAAATTCATCGTGCTCGACGAGCCGGTCTCGGCGCTGGACGTCTCGATCCGCGCGCAGATCCTCAACCTCCTCTGCGACATCCAGCGCGAGTTCAACCTGACCTATCTGCTGATCGCGCACGACCTCGCCGTCGTCGCGCAGGTCAGCAAGACCTGCGGCGTGCTCTATCTCGGCAAGATGGTCGAGATCTGCTCGAGTGAGGACCTCGCCCACAACCCGCTGCACCCCTATACGCAGGCGCTCATAGCGGCCGTGCCGGTTCCGGACCCGGACTCGCCCGAACCACAGATCATCGCCGGCGAAATACCGAGCCCGCTGAACCCACCACCGGGCTGTCGCTTCCACACGCGCTGCCCGCTCGCGCAGCCGCAATGCCGTGAGAAAGAGCCCCTGCTACGCGAAGTCGCCCAACGTCGCTGGGTGGCCTGTCACCTGGTGTAGGTCGCATGACCGCCACTTCGCTTGCCGCCGCCTCTGAAGACCTTTCAACCAGCAAATCTAGAAGCTTGGCTTGGCTCCGATTTGCTGCGCGATGATGGATGCGGTCTGGGTCAGCGCCTTCACTAGGCCGTCGGTCTGCTCGTCGCGGAAGCGGAAGCTCGGGATCTGGAAGCCGACGCTGCCGATGACATCGCCCTGTGAGCCGAAGAACGGCACGGCGACGCCGATCGAATTCAGCGTCCGATGCGAGCGCGTCATGGCGAACCCCTTCCGCACCGTCTCCTCGAGGGCGCCGCGGATTTCCGCCTCGTCGAGCACCTCGCCCCGGATGTTCGGCGTGTCGCAAGTGGTGATCGCCGTCTCGATCTCGTCCTGCCCGAGATGGGCCAGCAGGGCGCGGCCGGCGGCGCCCCAGACGAGCGGCGCACGCCGGTTGAGCTCGACGACATAGCGCATCGGATCCTGCGGCGAGGCGGCCAGCGCCGTGTACATCCGCAGCTGCCGGCGCTCGAGGATCGTCAGCATCGACGTTTCGTTGAACTGCGCCGTGAGCGCGGCGAGCAGGGGCTCGGCGATCTCGGCGAAGGGCATCTTGCCGCTGAGCCGACCGACGATGCGGTAAAGCTCCATCCCGGCCGAGAAATTGCCCTTGTCGGTCTGCTGGGCGAATTCGAGATCGGCGAGCTTTCGCAGCAGGCGATGCGTGCTGCTCACTGGCCAGCCAAGCAGATCGGCCGCCTGCTTCGCGTTCAGATGCGGATAGTCCGACAGCAGGCTGACCAGCCGGAGCACGCGGTTGATGGCGCCAATCTCGTTTATAACCAACAGCTTAGCTTTCACGGCGAGGTCCCGCGGCGCAAGCGCGCAGGGTTGTGCCCGTAGTGAAGAAGCCGTTTGACCCCTCCGTCAAGAGATGCCATCTTTCATCTGGTTAGATATAAAACTCACTCAGTGAGATTTTGCCGATCGAAGTGAGCTGGCGCGCTATGCCGGCTCACAACCAGAATCGGGACGGAGGGAGATGGAAGCGCTTGATGAGACAATCGTGCTCGGCTCGGGCACGTATCGCTACGAACCGCTCGCGGAATGGGCAAAGCTGCCGGCCGGCTGGACGCTGGGAGAGGTGCCCTCGATCGCGATCGACGACTGCGACCGCGTCTATGTGTTCAACCGCGGCGACCGGCCGCTCATGGTCTTCGACCGCGACGGCAACTTCCTCGACTCTTGGGGCGAAGATCTCTTCCTCAAGCCGCACGGGCTGCATATCGGCCCGGATCAGTCGATCTACTGCACCGACGAAGGCACCCACACCGTCACCAAATGCACGCTGGACGGCAAGGTGCTGCTGCGCATCGGCGTGCCGAACCAGCCGGCGCCGCGAATGAGCGGCAAGCCGTTCAACCGCTGCACGCACACGGCATTGTCGCCGAGCGGCGATATCTATGTCTCCGACGGCTATGGCAATGCCGCGGTCCACAAATACAGCCCGGACGGCAAGTACCTGATGTCCTGGGGCGGCTCGGGCTCCGATCCCGGACAGTTCAACCTTCCCCACAAGATCGCCTGCGACGACGACGGCTGGGTCTATGTGGTCGATCGGGAAAACCACCGGGTCCAGATCTTCGACGGTGACGGCCGCTACGAGACCCAGTGGAACAACCTGCATCGCCCCGGCGGCATGTACATGCTGGGCCGCAAGGATCCGCTGTTCTTCCTCGGCGAACTGCCGCCTCATCTTGCCCATAACCGCGAGAACCCGAATCTCGGGCCGCGCATCAGCATCGTGCACCGGGGCAAGCTGGTCGGCCGCGTCGACAGCCTCGATGGGCCGGGCAACGGCCTTGGCCAGTTCACCTCACCGCATGGGCTCGCGGTCGACGGGCGCGGCGACATCTATGTCGGGCAGGTGACGCGCAGCACCTGGCCGCTGCTGTTCCCCGGCCGGGATCTGCCGGCCAACCCGACCATGCTCAAGAAGCTGAGGCGTCTGCCGGCAGCCTGAGAGCTGCAGGGCGCATCGAAACGAGAATGCGAAGCGCGGCGCCGGCCTGACTGCCGGCGCGCCGAAGCATCCGGGACATCAACGATAAAACAGGGAGAGGAAACATGAGGAAGGCCATCCTTCTCGCGCTTGCGGGCGCGATCAGCTTCGCTGCCGCAGCGGCAGCTCAATCATTCCCGCAGAAGGGAAAGCCGATCAGCCTGATCGTCCCGTCATCCGCCGGCGGCGGCACCGATACTGCGACGCGCCTGCTCGCGCCGCTGATGGAAAAGGATCTCGGCACCTCGGTCGTCGTCGTCAACAAGCCCGGCGGCTCGATGCAGGTCGGCTTCGGCTTCGTCGCCGGCGCCAAGCCCGATGGCCACACGCTGGCGATGCTGATCATGCCGCCGGCGCAGAGCATCTATTTCGACCCGCAGCGCAAGGCGCCGTTCGAGCGCAACAGCCTCGTCCCGGTCGGCATGTACTACGGCGCGCCCTTCGCCATCGTCGTCTCGGCCAAGAGCCCCTACAAGACGCTGGCCGACCTCGTCGCTGCGGCCAGGGCCGAAGCGGGCAAGCTGAACGGCGGCACCACCGGCTTCATGGCGTCGGGCCATCTCGCCCTGCTGGCCTTCGAGCAGGGCACCAAGACCAAGATGACCGCGGTGCACTACCAGGGCGGGGGCCCATTGCTGGCCGCGCTGCTGGGCGGGCAGATCGACGTCACCTTCAACTCGATCGGCGAGCTCCTGGCCCAGAAGAATGCCGGTGCCATCCGGCTGCTGGCCCTGATGAACGATACGCGCGACCCGCAGATCCCGGACGTGCCGACCGTCACTGAGGCCGGCTTCACCGGCGTCGCGCCGATGGGCTCCTATATCGGCCTCGCCGCTCCTGCCGGCACACCGCCCGACATCATCGCGCGCCTCTCCGTCTCGCTGAAGAAGGCGGTCGACGATCCCATCCTCAAGGAGCGGATGACCGGTCTCGGCAACACGCTGATCTTCACCGATCCGGCCGGGGCCAACAAGTTCTGGGACGAGGCCGACGCGCGGTTCAAGCCGCTGATCGAGTCGGCTCCGAAGTCCCAGTAGCACCCGCCAGGCGCAGGTCTCCGGCTTCCCTCCGCGGAGGCCGGAGACACCGGCATTCGCCCGCGGCTCCGCATCGACGCGCCGCGCAGTCACTCACGGGAATTCCGCATAATGAGCCATCCAGGCCCTTTCGCATCAGACATCCTGCCCGCCGGCGTCCGCTCCCGCCTGATCCCGGACATCAACGGCATGGTGATGCACATCCTGGAGGCCGGTTACGAGACGCCGAACCGCCCCTGCGTGCTACTGGTGCACGGCTTTCCGGAGCTCGCCTATTCCTGGCGCAAGGTCCTCGGGCCGCTGGCCGAGGCCGGCTATCACGTCATTGCGCCCGATCTGCGCGGCTATGGCCGGACATCGGGCACCAATCCCGGCTTCGACGACGACCTGATGCCCTGGCGCATCGTCAATCAGGTCCGCGATCTGATGGGCCTGCTCTGGGCGCTGGGCTACCGCTCGACCGAGGCGATCGTCGGCCATGACTTCGGCGCCATCATCTCGGCCTGGTGCGCTGCGATCCGTCCCGACGTGTTCCGCCGGATGGCGCTGATGTGCGGGCCGTTTGCCGGGCCCCCGGACATCCCCTTCGATACCGACCGGAACCCGAAGCCGCAGCGCCCCGACCCGATCCACGCCGAGCTCGCGGCGCTGGAGCGGCCGCGCAAGCACTACCAGCGCTATTACACGACGCGGCCGGCCAACACCGACATGACCCAGTGCGAGCAAGGCGTGCATGATTTCCTGCGCGCCTATTTCCACCACAAGAGCGGCGACTGGAAGCAGAACAAGCCGTTCCGCCTCTCCGGCTGGACCGCGTCCGAGCTGGCGAAGCTGCCGACCTACTACGTCATGGACATAGCCGAGACCATGGCGACCACGGCGGCCAAGGAAATGCCCTCGGCTGCCGAGATCGCCGCCTGCACCTGGCTGACGGAGGACGAGCTCAGGGTCTTCAGCGGGGAATACGAGCGCAACGGCTTCCAGGGCGGGCTGCAGAACTACCGCGTCCGCACCGAGAATGCCGGCCAGACCGACCTTCAGGTCTTCGCCGGCCGCAAGGTCGAGCAGCCCTCGCTGTTCGTCTCCGGCGACGCCGACTGGGCCGTGTTGCAGATGCCCGGCAATCTCGAGCGGATGCGCGACACCGTCTGCACCAATTTCGTCGGCTGCCATCTGCTGGAGGGCGCCGGGCACTGGGTCCAGCAGGAGCGGCCGGAGGAGGTCACGCAGATCCTGCGCGATTTCCTGAAGGTGCCCGCCAGCTGACGCGTCGGCAAAGAAGTGACGAGAAGAAGAGCATGCCCAAAGGGCGGCAGTCGGGAGGACGAAGGATGTCGGCGAACACGAAGGACCTGGCCTGCGGCGCGGTCTTCACAGGGGTCGGCGTGCTCTATGGCGGCATGGCGTGGACATCGCTGCCGATCGGCCGGGCGCTCGCCATGGGGCCGGGCTATTTCCCGGCGCTGATGGCGCTGATCCTGACGGGGCTCGGCCTCGCCATCCTGGTGCGCGCCTTCCTCACCTCGCAGGAGAACCCCTTCGGCGCCGTGCCCTGGCGCGCGGTCGCCTTCATCGCGGTCGCCGTCCTGTTCTTCTATTTCTGCCTCGAGCAGATCGGAATGTTCCCGACCGTCTTCATCACGACGCTGCTCGCTTGCGCGGCGAATGACAGGTTCCGCATCGTCGAATCGGCCATTGCGGGCCTCGTCGTCGCCACGTTCTGCACGCTCGTCTTCGGGTACCTGCTGCGGCTGCCGGTGCCGCTATTCGCCTCGCCATTCGGCGGTTAGTGGGACGGGCAATCGATGGATCTCCTCGACAATCTCAGCCTCGGCATCAGCGTCGCCGTCCTTCCGGCCAATCTCCTCTATTGCTTCCTCGGCGTGCTGCTGGGGACCGTGGTCGGCGTCCTGCCGGGCATCGGCCCGCTGGCCACCTGCGCCATGCTGCTGCCGCTGACCTTCGGCCTGCAGCCCACCCCGGCCCTGATCATGCTGGCGGGCATCTATTACGGCTCGCAATATGGCGGGTCGACGACTGCGATCCTGATCAACCTCCCGGGCGAGTCGTCATCGGCGGTCACCGCGCTGGACGGCTACCAGATGGCGCGGCGCGGCAGGGCCGGCCCAGCGCTCGCCGCCGCGGCGCTCGGCTCGTTCTTCGCCGGCACGGTGGCGACGGTCCTGATCGCGGTCGTGGCCGGCCCGCTCACCGCGGTGGCGCTGAGCTTCGGGCCGGCCGAATACTTCTCGCTCATGGTTCTCGGCCTCGTCTCCTCGGTCGCGCTGGCCTCGGGCTCGATCCTCAAGGCGACGGCGATGATCGTGCTCGGCCTGCTGCTGGGCTTGACCGGCACGGACATGTTCAGCGGCACGCCGCGCTTCACCTTCGGCATCGTCGGAATGCTCGACGGCATCGATTTCGTCGCCATCGCGGCGGGGCTCTACGGCATCGGCGAAATCCTGCGCAATCTCGAGGGCGGTGACCGGCAGCCGATGAGCGTCACGGCCGTCTCGCATCTCTGGCCGTCGCGAAATGACCTGAAGCGCATCATCGCCCCCGTCCTGAGGGGTACGGCCATCGGCTCGCTGCTTGGCGTCCTGCCTGGCGGTGGGGCGCTGCTGGCCTCCTTCGTGGCCTATAACGTCGAGAAGAACGTCTCGCCCAACGCCGCGGAGTTCGGCAAGGGCGCGATCGAAGGCGTCGCCGCGCCGGAATCCGCCAATAATGCCGGCGCGCAGACATCCTTCATCCCGATGCTGGCGCTCGGCATCCCCTCCAACGTGATCATGGCGCTGATGATCGGCGCGATGATCATGCAGGGCATCGTGCCGGGCCCGGACGTGGTGACGCGAAACCCCGAACTCTTCTGGGGGCTGATCGCCTCGATGTGGATCGGCAATGCGTTCCTGGTGATCCTGAACCTGCCGCTCGTCGGCGTCTGGGTCTCGCTGCTGCGCATACCCTATCGCTTCCTGTTCCCGGCGATCGTCGTGTTCTCCTGCATCGGCGTCTATTCGGTCGAGAATAGCAGCTTCGCGGTCCTGCTCCTGCTGGCCGCCGGCCTGCTCGGCTACCTGCTGATCAAGCTGGACTGCGAGCCGGCGCCCTTCGTGCTGGGCTTCATCCTCGGCCCGATGCTGGAGGAGCATCTGCGCCGGGCGCTGACCCTTTCCCGCGGCGATCCGACGGTGTTCGTGACGCGGCCGATCAGCCTGGCGCTGCTCTGCGTCGCCGCCGCGGCTCTCGTCCTGGTCACGCGCCCGGCGGTCGCCCGACGCCGCCAGGAGGTGTTCGTCGAGGACGAAGCCTAGCGAGGCGTGGCGGTAAATTGACAGGGCGGAGACGCTTCAGCATAGTCCTGTTCAATGAAATATAAATCTCATTGTATGAGATATTCGATGGGGTGCGGAGCTGTTGAACTCCGCTGCGAAACGACAGGGACGGCAGCATGACGGGCGTGATGGGTTCGGGCGAGTACCGCTACGAGCCGGTGGAAGACTGGGCCAAGCTGCCCGAAGGCTGGGAACTGGGCGAAACGGCTGCCGTTGCCGTCGACGAGCGCGACCGGGTCTACGTCTTCAACCGCGGCGCCCATCCGATGGTGGTGTTCGACCGCGAGGGCAATTTCCTGTCCTCCTGGGGGCAGGACCTGTTCAAGCGGCCGCACGGCCTGCATATCGGCCCGGACCAGTCGATCTACTGCACCGACGAGGGCACCCACACGGTCTGCAAATGCAGCCTCGACGGCAAGCTGCAGCTCCAGATCGGCAATCCCGGCCAGCCGGCGACGCCGATGAGCGGCAAGCCGTTCAACCGCTGCACCCATACCGCGCTGTCGCCCTCCGGCGAGATCTACGTCTCCGACGGCTACGGCAACGCGATGGTGCATAAATACGCGCCGGATGGCCGCTACCTCACGTCCTGGGGCGGGCCGGGCTGCGACCGGGGCCAGTTCAACCTGCCGCACAACATCGCCTGCGATGCCGACGGCTATGTCTACGTCGCCGACCGCGAGAACCATCGCATCCAGATCTTCGACGGCAACGGCCGGTACGAGGGCCAGTGGAACAACATGCATCGCCCCAGCGCGATGCTGCTGACGCCCAGCCCATGCCCGCTCTGCTTCGTCGGCGAGCTCGCGCCCTACATGGCTGTGAACCGCGACACGCCCAATCTCGGCCCGCGCATCAGCATCCTCTCGAAGGGCGAGCTGGTCGGCCGACTCGACTCCGTCGGCGGGCCGGGCACCGGCGCTGCGCAATTCACCTCGCCGCATGGGCTCGCGGTGGATTCGCACGGCGATCTCTATGTCGGCGAGGTCACCGCCTCGTCCTGGCCGTCGCTGTTCCCCGGGCAGCCTCTGCCCAAGCCGCTCAATTCGCTGAAGAAGTTCCGCCGTCTTCGCGACGATGGCTGAGGAGGCCTTGAGGATGTATCGCGCAGCCGCGCGCTTCAGCGCCCATATCGGCTATCTGTTCAACGAGTTTCCGCTGGCGGATCGGGTCAAGGCGGCAGCCGAGGCCGGCTTCGTCGCGGTCGAGCATCCCGCGCCGATGCAGATAGAGGCTGCCAGCATGCGCGTCCTGCTGGCCGATGCCGGGCTCGCCTTCGCGCAAATGGGCCTGGCCGCGGGCGACCCCGCACGCGGTGAGAAGGGGCTGGCGGCGCTGCCAGAGGCGAGGGCGCGCTTTCGCGACGCCGCACTCGCAGGACTGGACTATGCGGCGGAGATCGGCTGCCGCCTGGTCCACCCGATGTCGGGCGTCCTGCCCACCGGCTCGGGGCTGGACGCGCTCTGGCCGACTTATCTCGACAATATGGGTTTCGTCGCGGACGAGGCGGCCAAGCGCGGCCTCACCGTGCTGATCGAGCCGATCGGCCCCGGCACCCTGCCCGATTATGCGATGGCGCGGACGCAGAGCGGGCTGGACGCCATCGCCGCGCTCGGCCTCGGCAATGTGAAGCTGCTGTTCGACGTCTTCCACGGAGCCAACGAAGGTCTCGATCCGGCGGCGTTCATCGCCACGAATGGCGGCGCTATCGCGCATGTCCATTTTGCCGACCGGCCCGGCCGCCACGAGCCGGGGACCGGAGAACTGGACTTTCCGGCCATCAGGCGGGCGCTAGCCGAGATCGACTATGACGGGCTGATCGGCTGCGAATACGTGCCGAGCCGTCGGACCGAGGACGGTCTCCATTGGCTGCGCGGCTGGTCTCAGCCGGTGGCCGTCTAACGCAAGAACGAATTGCCCAGGAGTGAGCGATGGAATTGGGTCTCAGCGGCAAGGCCGCGATCGTCACTGGCGGGGCCGAGGGCGTCGGCCGCGCGGCTGCGGCCCGCCTGGCCCGGGAAGGCGCCAACGTGCTGATCGTCGGCCGGCGTCAGGATGTCCTGGCGGAGGCCGCGACCGCGCTGTCCCAGCCAACAGGCGGGCGCGTCATCGCCCATGCCGCCGACATCACCGGCGCCTCGGCTCCGGCAGAGATCGTCGCGGCGGCGCTCTCGGCCTTCGGCAGGCTCGACATCCTCGTCAACAATGCCGGCGTCGCGCTGGCGAAGCCGTTCGAGGCGGCGACGCGGGACGATTGGAATTCTGACTTCAACGTCAAGGTCTGGGCCGCGATCGAGCTCATCCGCGGCGCGATCCCGGAGATGCGGCGCCAGGGCGGCGGCCGGATCATCAACGTGACCAGCATCGACGGGCGCACGCCGCGCGCCTCGACCATGCCGACCAGCGTGGCGCGCGCCGCCGGCATCGCCATGACCAAGGGCCTGTCGCGAGATCTCGCCGCCGACAACATCCTGGTCAACACGGTCTGCATCGGCTTCATCAGGAGTGGGCAGCACGAGCGCCGCTTCGCTCGCACGGCCCCGGGCAATTCCGATCTCGACGCGCTCTATGCCGAGGACGCCAAGCGGCGGGGCGTGCCGCTCGGTCGGGTCGGCGAGGGCGAGGAGGCGGGCGACGTCATCGCCTTCCTGGCCTCCGAACGCGCCAGCTACCTCACCGGCATCGCCATCAACATCGATGGCGGCACCTCGGCCGTCGTCTGACCTGAACCGGAAGGGGGAGCCATGACGCTGCGCATCGCACTCGTCCACGCCGTGACCGTCGCGATCGAGCCGGTCAACGCCGCGATGCGGGAGTTGTGGCCGGAGGCCGCGGTGATGAACCTGGTCGATGACAGCCTCAGCGTCGACCGCGCCAAGGAGGAGGAGCTTTCGCCGGAGATGCATCGTCGCATCGGCGATCTCGGCGACTACGCGCTGCGGGCGCAGGCGGACGGCGTGCTCTATACCTGCTCCGCATTCGGAGCTGCGATCGCAGCCTTTACCGAGCGCGCGCCGGTGCCGGCGCTCAAGCCCAACGAGGCGATGTTCGAGGCGGCGCTGGCACAGGGTGACCGCATCGGCATGCTCGCTAGTTTCGGCCCCTCTGTTCCATCGATGACCGAGGAGTTCGAGGCGCTGGCCGCGAGCATGGGCCGCGGCAATGCCCGCCTCGAGAGCCATTGCGTCCCGGAGGCGATGGCGGCACTGCGGAGCGGGGATGGTGAGAAGCATGACCGGCTTCTTGCCGAGGCAGCCGACCGCTTCGCCGGGTTCGACGTCGTCCTGCTGGCCCAATTCTCCACCGCGCGGGCAAAGGCGGCCGTCTCCGCCGCGCTCAGGCAGCCGGTGCTGACGAGCCCGCACAGCGCCGTGGCGAAGCTCAAGCGCCTCGTGACCGCGCCCTCGCTCAGGGAATGAAGAGCTGATGCTTGTCGACCAGGTCACGGACGATCTGAGCGACCTCCTGCAGGCCGGGGCTGAGATTGTCGCGCCGGTAGCACAGCGCGGCGCGGTGGCCGCCCAGGGAGGGGGAGACGTCGAGGACCCGGACGCGGCGCGCCGCGATCTGCCGCCTCACCGCGCTGACCGGCAGGACGCCGACCGCGAGCCCCTGGTCGACCATGTCGGCGATCACGAACAGGCTGTTGCAGGTGCTGATCCGGCGTGGCGTCACGCCGGCCTCCGCGAACCAATTCATCACCGTGGCATGCAGCCGCGACGGCGGCGCCGTCAGCAGCAGGTGCTGCTCGGCCAGGGTCCCGGCGCTGATCGGCCCTGCGGGCAGGCGAAGCCCCGAGCCGGCGACCCAAGCCATGGCGTTGTATCCGAGCTCGCTCGTGACGATGTCGTTGCCGAATTCCGGCTGGCTGATCACGGCGATGTCGATCTGCCCCTCCTGCAGCAGGCGGTTGATCATCGCGCTGTTGTCGACGCAGGCCGCGATGCTGATGCCCGGATAGATCGCCTCGACCCGCTCGATCATCTCGGCCAGACAGACATGGGCGAAGGTATCCGTCGAGCCGAAGCGCAGGCTGCCGTTGAGCGGCGTCGCGCTGCTGAACCGGCTGGCAATGGTCTGCGACATTGCCAGCATGTCGCGCGCCGGCCCGAGAAGCGTCTCGCCCTCGGTGGTCAGCTGCGTGCGCGGGCCGCGCCGCACGAACAGCGGATGGCCCAGTGCCATCTCGAGCTCCCGGACGCGCTGGGAGATGGTCGGCTGCGTCAGGTTCATGTGGCGCGCCGCCGCGTTGAACGAGCCGAGCCGCGCGATGCAGTCGAAGGTGGCGAGTTGGTCAAGCGTGAAGCGCATTATAGACAAATCCTATGTCGCGGGAAGGAATATTCGATTTCCCTTTAGCGAGAGGTCTCTGTACCGTTCTTGGCAAAAGAATGGGAGGATATTTTTGATCAGCCGCAATAGCCTCAAGCAGGCCATCGTAGAGACGCGCCGTATCAAGGGCGTGCATTTCACGTATCCGGCCCTCGCCGCCATGGAAATCCTGGCGGCCGGCGGCCTCGATTACATCTACATCGATGGCGAACACGGTGCCTTCACCATCTCGGATGTGGAAGCCTGCTGCATCGTCGCCGACCGCCTCGGCGTTACTCCGGTCGCCCGCGTGCCGGACGGCACCGCGCCGGTGATCACGCAATTCCTCGATCGCGGCGTCAGGGGCATTATCGTCCCGCATGTCGAGACCGAGGAGCAGGCCCGGATCGCCGCGGAGGCGACCTATTTTGCGCCGCTCGGGCAGCGCTCCTTCGGTGGCGGGCGCCCTTACGCCCATGTCGGCAACAAGGACATCCCGTCTCTTCTGAAGCAGGCGAACGCGGGCGTCTCGCTCAGCCTGATGATCGAGACGGCGAAGGGGCTCGACAACATCGCCGCCATCGCGGCCGTGCCCGGCGTGGACTATCTCAGCTTCGGCATGTTCGACCTGTGCCAGTCGCTCGGCCATCCCGGCGATCCCAAGCATCCCGAAGTCACCGCCGCCGTCGAGGCGGCCGCGGCGAAGGTCCGGGCGCTCGGCAAGCCGATCCGAGAAGACTTCATCACGTTCGCCTGGATCAACGACCTTGTGGTGGAGGGTGCGCGCCGGCTTCTACCCTAAATGCGATCGATAAAATCGGCGCAGACAATAATAAATCGAGGAGGAAACAAGATGAAGATCAATCGACGTCAGTTTTCGCTGATGGCCGCCGCCGCGGGCGCAGCGCCCGCGAGCGCATTCGCCCAGGCAGCCTATCCGTCGCGCCCGATCGACCTGATCGTGCCCTTCGCCCCTGGTGGCGGCACCGATCTCAGCGCGCGCATGATCGTGCCGTATATCGAGAAGTACCTGAAGGGCACGATCGCGGTCATCAACAAGGCCGGCGCCGGCGGCCAGGTCGGCGCGGCCCAGATGGCGAAGGCCAAGCCCGATGGCTACACGATCGGCTTCATGAACGTGCCGAACACGATGATGAAGCCGCATGAGCGCGAGGCGGGCTACACGGTCGACAGCTTCGCGCCCATCGCGAACATGGTGTTCGACCCGGCGGTGCTCGCCACCCGTCCCGACAGCAAGTACAAGACGCTGGCGGATGTCGTGGCCGAGGCGAAGGCCCGCCCCGGCAAGGTGACGATCGGCTCCGCCGGCGTCGGCTCCAACACGCATCTCGACCTGCTGCGCTTCGAGTCCTTAGCCGGCATCAAGCTTCACCACATCCCCTATGATGGCGGTGCCGCGCCCCGCACCGCGCTGCTCGGCGGCCATGTCGAACTCGTCGCCTCCGCCCTTGGCGACTGCCAGCGCTTCGCCCTGGATGGAACGATCAGCATGATCGGCATCCTGACCAAGGAGCGCTTCCCGATGGCGCCGACCGTGCCGACCTATGCCGAGCAGGGTTTCCCCATCGAGGGCGGCGCGGGCCGGGGGCTGGTCGGCCCCAAGGGGATGAGCCCCGCGCAGATCGCCGTGATCGAAAAGGCGGTCGATCAGGCGCTGAAGGATCCGGAGTTGATCAAGAAGGCGACGGATATCGCCCTCCCGCTCGTCTTCATGAACAGCCCCCAATACGGCGAGTACCTGCAACGCTCCGACCGTGAACTGGCCGAGGTCTGGAAGACCACGCCCTGGATCTAGTCACGAAGGAGGAGGCCTGGGCGGCGCCGACCGCGGTCTCGCCCTGGCCTCTCAGCCCATCTCGCCCGCCGCTCGATCGTCGCGCGGCGGGCCGGGCAGGAATGATCCTGCCGCCCTCTCAAGGATGATCTCCATGTCGATTTCTGAAAGCGCACTCGCACGCCTGAAGGCGGTCGAATCCGGCATCGTGTCCGACAGCATGACGCGGCTCGGCATCTACGGCTGGATGGATGGCCTGCACCCGATCGGCGGTGGCCAGCGCCGCGCGGTCGGCCGCGCCCGCACCTTGCTGCTCGGTCCCAAGCGCGGCGAAGGCGCCTGGGGCAAGACGATGTATGCGACGATCGCAAGCCTCGAGCCGGGCGATGTGCTCGTGTTCGGCACCGGCGGCACGCAGCAGAACCTGATGGGCGACAACATGGCGAACTTCGCCAGCCGGCATGGCCTCGCGGCCATGGTCACAGATTCGCCCGTGCGCGATTCCGTCGGCATCGCCGCCGTCTCGATGCCGGTCTATTGCCGCGGTGCGGCGGTGCGCATTCCCGTCGAGATGGAGCCGATCGCGCTCGATGTCCCCGTGCTCTGCGCCGGAGCGCAGGTGCGACCGCAGGACATCATCGTCGCCAGCGAGGATGGCGTGATCGTGCTGCCGCAATCGCGGGTCGACGACGTCATCTACCAGGCCGACGATATCGAGCCGATCGAGGCGAAGCTCCAGGAGGCGATCGCGGGCGGCGCACCGCTGTCGGAGATCGAGGCCCTGATCAAGCGCAAGAAGCAGCGGCGCGAGTGAGCCTTCCCGGGCCCATCCCCGAGCATGGAGAGGAGACCGCGATGCTACCCATGCGCAATCCGGCAGAGATCGTGTCGGGGCTGTTCCTCATCGGCACGGCCCTCCTCTTCCTCTGGATCGGGCGGGCTCTGCCGGCCGGTTCGGTCACGCAGATGGGGCCCGGATACACTCCCAACCTGCTGGCGGTCATACAGCTCGTTCTCGGGCTGGCGGTACTCGCGATCGGGGTTGTCAGGGATGGCGAGCCGCTCGAACCATGGCGCTGGCGGCCCGTCGTGACCATTCTGGCCGCCGTCGCCTTCTTCGCCGTCTCGCTCGAATATATCGGGCTCGTCGGCGCGGTGGTGGGCACGGTCATCCTGTCGGGCTTCGCCACGCCGCAGTCGCGGCACGTCCAGAATGTCCTGCTCGCGGGAGCCCTGGCGCTCTTCACGGTGCTCGTCTTCGTCAAAGGGTTGAGCCTCCAGATTCCGGTCTGGCCTTTGGGCTGGGGGCGCGAATGAGCACGATCGACGGTTTCCTTCATGGGCTGGCGCTGGCCGCCCAGCCCATGAATCTCCTCTATTGCCTGGTGGGCGCGCTGGTCGGCACGCTGATCGGCGTGCTGCCTGGCGTGGGGCCGGTCGCAACCATCGCGATGCTCCTGCCCATCACCTTCTATCTGGAGCCGCTCCAGGCCCTCATCATGCTTGCCGGCATCTTCTACGGCGCGCAATATGGCGGCTCGACGACGGCGATCCTGGTGAACCTGCCGGGCGAGAACTCCTCGGTCGTCACTTGCCTCGACGGCTACCAGATGGCGCGGAAGGGGCGGGCCGGCCCGGCGCTGGCCATCGCCGCGCTCGCCTCGCTCTTCGCGGGCATCTTCGCCACCGTCTTCATCGTGCTGCTGGCGCCGCCGCTCGCCAAGATCGCGCTCGCCTTCGGCGCGACCGAGTATTTCTCACTGATGGTGCTCGGCCTGATCGCGGCGATCGTGCTGGCCAGCGGCTCGGTCCTCAAGGCGCTGGGCATGATCACGCTGGGCCTGCTGCTCTCGATGGTCGGCACCGACGTCAATTCGGGCGCGATGCGCTTCTCGCTCGGTATCCCGGAACTGGTCGACGGCATCAACTTCGTGCCTCTGGCGATGGGCATCTTCGCAGTGGCGGAGGTGATCCGGAATCTCGAATCCCCGGAACCGCGCGAGACGCTCAAGACGAAGTTCAGCGACCTCTGGCCGACGCGCGAGGATTTCCGACGCTCCTGGAAGCCGGCCTTGCGTGGCTCCGTGCTCGGTTCCGTGCTGGGTCTGCTGCCGGGCGGTGGCGCGATGCTGAGCTCCTTCGCCGCCTATAGTCTGGAGAAGCGCCTGTCTCCCAACGGCCACGAGTTCGGGCAGGGCGCGATCGAGGGCGTAGCCGCGCCGGAAGCCGCGAACAATGCCGGGGCGCAGACCTCATTCGTGCCGCTGCTGACGCTCGGCATTCCCGGCAACGCCGTCATCGCGCTGATGGCCGGCGCCATGATGATCCACGGCGTTCAGCCGGGCCCGCAGGTGATGACCAGCAATCCGGGCCTGTTCTGGGGCGTCATCGCCTCGATGATCATCGGCAATTTCATGCTGGTGGTGATCAACCTGCCGATGCTGCCGGTCTGGGTGAAGCTGCTCAGCATTCCCTACAGGCTGTTCTATCCGGCGATCCTGATCTTCTGCTGCATCGGCGTGTACACGCTGAACAACGCGGTGTTCGACGTCGTCATGCTGCTGGTCTTCGGGCTGATGGGCTATGTCCTGCTGAAATGGCGCTTCGAGCCCGCCCCGCTGCTGCTCGCCTTCGTCCTCGGGCCGCTGATGGAGGAGAACTTCCGACGCGCCATGATGCTCTCCTTCGGCGACCCGCGGATTTTCATCCAACGTCCGATCAGCGCGACCCTGCTCGGCGTCGCGGCCCTGCTCATCGCAATCATGGTCCTGCCCGCCTTGCGGCGCCGGCGCCGGGAGACCTTCGTCGAAGCGGGTTGACGGTCAGGCGCCGGCGCTCCTGGCCGGTCGATTCTGGGTACCCGGAAGCGAAAAGGGCCGCGGTCGCGCGGCCCTTTCTATGTGTAGATATTCTCCTCGGCGACGACCTCTTGGATCAGGTCGACCACCTGGCGCAGGCTCGGCCCCAACTCCTCGACCTGGTAGCAGATCCAGACATCGTAGGGCGGGATGGGCGGATAGGCTTTCAGCTCCTTCGCCAAGCCTTGCTCTACATAGGGCTTCATCACCCGGACCGGCATCGAGCCGATCCCGACGCCGCGTAGGATCATCCGGACCGTCGTCGCCAGTTCGTTGCAAGTGCTGAGCCGTTGCGGCGTGATATTGGCCTGGCGAAACCACTGCATGACGCTGGCGTTGTGGCGCGCCGGCGATGGTGTGATGATCAAGTGATGCGGTGCCAGGTCGGCTGGAGACAGGATCTCCTTGTCGAATTCATGAGATGAACTGGCAAACCAGCCGTGCACGTTGACGCCTGTGCGCTCACGGTGAATGTGTTCGGCGATGCGGTATTCCGAGGTGACGGCAAGATCGAGCTTCAACTCGTTGAGGAGCTCGCTGATCGTGTTGCTGTCGCCGACGTAAACCGCCGTCTTCAGCCCCGCATGGCGCTTGTTCAGCCGCTCAAGCATGATGTCGAGGCCAACGACTGCGAAGCTGGCGCTCACCCCCAGGCGCAATGTGCCGTTCAGCGGGTCGCCGGTGCTGAGCCGCACCGCCATTTCGTCGGCGGTGTTGATGAGTTCGTCGGCGTAACCCAGGAGCGCGGCGCCGTCCGGGCTGATCCGCAGGGAGCGGCCGCTGCGCACGAACACCTTGATGCCGAGCGCCAGTTCGAGTTCGCGGATTCGGCGCGATACGGCTGGCTGTGTCAGGCCGAGATGACGTGCTGCGGCGTGCACGCCGTGGAGGCGGACCGTGCGCTCGAAGGCACGAATTTGCGACAACGTGACGTTGTGGATCGCGGACATCTTGCAAGTTTATGACAGTACACGGCAGGAACGCACGCTTTTCTCATCCTGCACTGCAGCAATTTTTATGTCTCGCGCGATTTCACCATGATGTCGGGGCACGCGGAAGCTCTAGGCGGATGCGGCTTCCTGTTTCCCCTCGCGGCGTCTTCTCTTTATCTAACCAATTGAATGATCTTACGATTTTATCTTTCCGCGAAATGAAAAGCCGCTTCTGGCGACGCCTCCCCCGCCCGGAACGGCAGAACGACGTGGCTTTCGCGCAAGTAAACGGGCAGCGATTGATTACAAAAATGCATCACATGTGCGGATGATTACTAATTAGACCGAGCGACGCAACGCTGTTAAAAATTCAATGCTGCAGGTTTGATCTGAATGGCGGGAGAAAATATCTCACGGATCATCAGGTGTTCGGCAATCATAATATAAATAAAACATGGGAGGATGCTTATGCTCTGGAAGAGTGTTGGGCTCACGTTGGCCGTTGTTACATCTGTCCTCACCGGATCTGCTTATGCCCAGGGGACCGATTACCCTACGCAAAATGTCCGCATCATCGTTCCTTTCACGCCCGGCGGCGGCACGGACCTGACCGCGCGCATTGTCGCGGATGCTCTCGGCAAGGCATGGGGCCAGAGCGTCATCGTCGAGAACCGACCGGGCGCCGCGTCGCAGATCGGCATCGACTACGTCGCGAAGGCGAAGCCGGACGGCTATACGCTGCTGTGGTCTTCGGCTGACGGGATTTCGGTTCTTCCGGCGGTCAAGCCGAAAATGCCCTACAAGATCCCGGACAGCTTCGAATTCGTCTCGACGTTTTCTTCATTTCCGTTGATCCTCGGCGTCTATAGCAAGCTGCCGATCACGAACATGAAGGAATTCATCGACTACGCCAAAGCAAACCCGGGCAAGATGCACTATTCGAGCTCCGGCGCGGGCGGCGGCGGCCATTTGCAGCCGGCCTATATGGCGAAGGAGCTCGGGCTCGACGTCAAGCACGTGCCCTATGACAGCGCAGCGCCCGCGACCGTGGCGGTTGCCGGGGGCCATGCCGAGTTTACCGACGTCGCGCCCTCCACCGTCGCGCCCTACATCAAGGACGGCACGGTCCGCGCGATCGCGACCTCCGGGCGAAACCGCACGATCCTTTTCCCGGATGTTCCGACCGTCAGCGAGCTCGGCTATCCCGACCTCACCGAAGACTTCTTCTATGGCATGTACGCGCCGGCCGGCACCCCGGCGGACATCGTCGCGAAGCTTCGTGACGGCGTGCAGGCCGTCCTGAAGAGCCCGGGCATGGCCGAGAGGCTGCGGGCGCTCGGCCTCGAGCCGCTCGGCCTGACCGGCGAGGAATTCAAGGCATTCGCCGTCGCCGACCTGAACCGCTGGACCAAGATCGCCAAGGCGATCGATTTCCAGCTGTCCGGCCAATAAGCCCTGGGAGCCGTCTTTATCGACGGGCGCTGCGCGTCGCCGCGCAGCGCTTCCTCCGACGATCATATCCAAGCGGTTGCAGAACCAGCGTTCTGAGCCCCGACACACAACCGGAATGAGTTGATCCATCGATCGATTTGTCGATCGACTTGGATCCAATAAGATTAGGAGGAAATGGATGAACCGGAAACTCTTGCGTTTTCTATTGGCTGCCTTCGCTTTTGCTCCCGCAGCTTCGACCATCGCGCAGACGACGGATTATCCCACGCAGACCGTGCGGGTCATCGTGCCGTACGCACCGGGTGGCGGCACCGACATCACGGCCCGTATCGTCGCAGAGCAGCTCAGCAAGGAGTGGGGACAGAGCGTCATCATCGAAAATCGGCCTGGCGCGGCATCCCAGATCGGCATCGACTTCGTCTCCAAGGCCAAGCCCGACGGCTACACCCTGCTCTGGGCTTCATCTGACGGGCTCTCCATCTTGCCCGCCGTCAAGGCGACGGTCCCTTACAAGATTCCGGGCAGTTTCGAATTCATCTCGTCTTTCAGCTCCTACCCGCTCGTCCATAGCGTGTCCGCCAAGCTGCCGATCACGAACATGAAGGAATTCCTCGACTATGCGAAGGCTCATCCGGGCCAGATGAATTATGCGAGTACGGGCCCGGGTGGCGGTTCTCACCTGCAGGCGGCCTATATTGCGAAAGAGCTTGGCCTGGACTTGAAGCACGTCCCCTACGATAGCGGCGGTCCTGCATCCGTCGCGGTCGCCGGCGGCCATGCGGAGTTCACCGAGCAAGGCCCCTCGACGGTGTTGCCCTATATCAAGGCGGGCACCCTGCGCGCGATCGTGGTCTCCGGCAGCAAACGAGCCAGCGCTTTGCCGGATGTGCCGACGATTGCCGAGGCGGGTTATCCTAATCTGACTTCGGATCTCTATTACGGCATCCTGGCCCCGGCCGGCACCCCGGCGGCTATCGTCCAGAAGGTGAGGGACGATGTCCAGAAGGTCCTCAAGAGTCCCGGCATGACGGAACGACTCAATTCGCTGGGTCTCGAGCCGTTCGGGCTCACGGGCGACGAGTTCAAGACCTTCGTCGTCAATGATCTCAATAAATGGACCAAGGCCGCCAAGGCGATCGACTTCCGGCTTTCCGGCCCCTAGATCGCCGTGCGTCCTACCGGACGCAAAGTGACGATCTAGGCCTTTGTTGTTGCATCGGATCTTTCCGAAAACCGGATTCCACTTTTCGGTCCGATGCCCTAGGCCGCGCGGGCCATCCTCTTCCGCAGGCGCTGTGCGACGACCGCCGCCGGACGTGTCGGCCGCCGCATAGCCGATCCTTCAAACGACGCATGCCTACCGATGCCGGAGCGGCAACGGCGCCATGCGGACCGAGTTCTGCGGCCGGTCAGCGCCGGCGACACGGGAAACAGGCATGCTGCAAATCCAAAATATCCGACAGTTCTGGCTTGGTGTCCTGTTCGGCGTCATCGGCCTGATCGCGCTCTGGGAGCTTCCCCGGCCGATCGGGACGCTCACCGCGATGGGGCCGGGCTACTTCCCGATGCTGCTCGGTATCGGGCTGGTGCTGGCGGGAGCCGCATCGATCGTGATCGGCATCCGGTCGCACTCGCATACCGAAGTCGAGCCCCTGTCGCTGGTACCGACGTTCTTCATCATCTCGGGCATCGTGGCGATGGCCTTGCTGATCGACCGCGCGGGCCTCGCCGTCTCGCTCCTCTTCATGGTTCTCGGCACTTGCTACGACCGGGTCCTCAAGCATCCGATCGAAGTCGCGGTCATCTACATCGCCGTGCTCGGCATGACCTGGGGCGTCTTCCTCCACCTCATCAAGCTTCCGATCAAACTATTCTGGTAGTTCCTGGGAGACGATAGAAAATGGATTTTCTGCAAAGTCTTCTGATGGGCTTCCACGTCGCGATGACGCCGGAAAACCTGATGTTCTGCCTGATCGGCGCGACGGTGGGGACCGCTGTCGGCGTATTGCCCGGCATCGGGCCGGTGACGACGATCGCCATGCTGATCCCGCTGACCTTCCACATGCCGGCGATCGGCTCGCTCATCATGCTCGCGGGCATCTATTACGGCGCCAACCATGCGGGCTCGACGACGGCCATCATGTTGAACATGCCTGGCGAACCCAGTTCCGTCGTCGTCTGTCTCGACGGATATCCATTGGCCAAGAAAGGGCGAGCGGGCGCGGCGCTGGCCATGTCTGCGATCTCCTCCTTCGTCGCGGGCTGCGTCGCTTTCATGATCGTCGCGGCGCTCTCGCCGCAATTGTCCCATATCGCGCTTGCTTTCGGGCCGACCGAATACTTCGCCACCATCGTCATGGCGCTGATCATGGCCTCCATCCTGACCGATGACAGCCTCGTGACGACGCTCGGCATGTGCATGATCGGCCTTCTGATCGGGGCGGTCGGTACCGATCTGACCACGGGCGACGAACGCTATGCCTTCGGCATTCCGTCGCTGTCCGACGGGGTGAACTTCGTCGCGGTGGCCGTCGGCCTCTATGCCTTCACCGAGATCATCGAATACTCCGGCACCACGGCCATTCGCCAGAAGATGAGCTTCAGCTTCCGCGGGCTGATTCCGTCGCGCGATGATCTCACGCGCTCCTGGAAGCCGATCCTGCGCGGGACGGCGCTCGGGTCGGCCTTCGGCATCTTTCCCGGCACCGGGCCGATGCTGAGTTCGTTCGTCGGCTATTCGATGGAGAAGCGCCTGGCGAAGGACCCCTCCCGATTCGGCAAGGGGGCGATCGAAGGGGTGGTCGGGCCAGAAGCCGCGGCAAACGCGGCTGCCATCACCCACTTCATCCCGATGCTGACGCTCGGCATTCCGGCGGGCGCAGCCATGGCGATCATGCTCGGCGCGCTGCAGATCCAGGGCATAGCGCCCGGTCCCGGCGTCATGACTGACCATCCGGCGCTGTTCTGGGGGCTGATCGCCAGCATGTGGATCGGCAACCTGATGCTGCTCGTGCTGAACCTGCCGCTGATCGGCCTCTGGGTGCGGCTGCTCGGCATGCCCTTTCACGTTCTCTATCCGCCGATCATCGCCTTCTCCTGCATCGGGGTCTACAGCGAGCAGAACTCCTATTTCGACATCCTGTTCGCGGCGGGCCTCGGCCTGCTCGGCATCCTGTTCCGCATCCTGGGAGCCAATCCGGCGCCGCTGATTCTGTCCGTCGTCCTGGAGCCGTTGCTCGAGCAGAATTTTCGACGGGCGATGATCATCGGCAACGGCGATGTCTCGGTCTTCCTCAAGAACCCGATCAGCCTGGGCATCCTGCTCTTCACGGCAGCGGTGATGATCTACTTCAAGGTCAAAAGGAAGTCGATCATCGACGATGTCGTCAACCTCGACGACAAAGCGAGGGAGCCCGCTTGATCTGAGCAAGATGTAAACCTCGCGAATTTCGGTCTCGATCCGTAATCGCCCGAAATCGAAGTCCAATACGGACGCTTATTACCCAGATTTTCCAACGGGCCGGGGCAACCGGATTACCGCAGCGGGCAAACTTGTCCGAAGGCGGGACGATCCAGCTACGCCGGAGAAGCCATCAAACTTACGACTGCGCGAAAGGATGCCACTTCATGAAGATTACCGACATCATCGTCCATCCCCTGCAGGCGGATCATAACCGCCTGTCCTGGACGGCTCACGAGCCTTTCGCCCGCGCTATTCTGACCCTGGTGGAAGTCCGGACCGACGAAGGCGTGGTCGGCATCGGCGAGATCGCGAGCGGCCCGCAGCCGGTGGTCTGCGACATGCTGAAATCGATCATCCCGACGCTCATCGGCCTCGACCCGCGTGGTCATACCGAGATCTGGGACCGGATGCTGTCGCTCACCACGCCGCGGCCGGGCGCCGTCTTCGACGGCGACGGCCTGCCGGCGCCGCTGGCGCGCCACTTGCGCTGGGAGTTCATGGCGGCGATGGCCGGCATCGACATCGCGCTCTGGGACATCAAGGCGAAGTCGGTCAACCTGCCGGTCTTCCGCCTAATGGGCGGCACCCGCACCGATGTCTTCACCTATGGCGTCGGCGGCATGTATCGCAAGAACGGCAAGCCTTCCGACTACGCCGAGGAGCTGGCCGAGTTCGTCGATCGCGGCTTCAAGGCCGTGAAGCTGAAATCTGGCGGCCTGTCGCTCAAGGAGGAGGTCGAGCGCATCAAGGCCGTGCGCGACGCGATCGGCCCCGACGTCCAGCTCGCTCTCGACGTCAACGCCGCCTACAATGTCGAGGACTGCATCGAATACGCCAACACGGTGGCGGAATTCGACATCGCCTGGCTGGAGGAGCCGCTGCACTGGTACCTGCAGCCGGCGGATTTCGTGCGGCTCGCCAATTCCTGCCCGATCCCGCTCGCCCATGGCGAACGCGAATGGCACCGCTTCGCGGCCCGCGACTACATCGATTCAGGGGCGCTCCGTTACATCCAGTTCGACTCGGCCCGCTTCGGCGGGATCACGGAAGGCCTGCGCGTCGCGCTTTATGCCGAGCAGAGGAACGTGATGGTGCAGCCGCATTCCTGGCCGCATCTGCACGCCCATATCGCCTCGGCACTCGGCAAGGGAGCCTATGGCGCCGAATGCGTGCCTGACCCGCACATGCACCCGGTCCACCACGAGATCTTCAGCGGCGGCGCCTTCTACAAGGACGGACGGCTGCATCTCACCGAAGCCCCGGGCTTCGGCATGGAAGTCGACTGGAAGCGGGTGAAGGCGCTGACGGTCTGAGACCTTTGATGCAATCGGAAAACTGGAAGGAAAAGCAATGAGCGTCATCATGGGCACCGGCGAATACCGGTACCGGGTCGAAGAGCATTGGCCTCGCATCCCCGCCGATATCGAGATCGGCGACGTATCGGCCGTCACCGTGGACAAGAACGACCGCGTCTACCTGTTCAATCGCGGGCCGAACCCGATGATCGTTGTCGATACCGCGGGCAATTTCATCGAGACCTGGGGCCAGGACGTCTTCAAGAGCGCCCACGGCGTCTATGTCGGCGAGGACGGGTATGTCTACTGCACCGACTGGGGCGACCACACGGTTCGCCGCTGCACGCCGGGCGGCAAGGTGCTGATGACGCTCGGCACGCCGGACCAGCCGGCGCCCTATATGAGCGGCAAGCCGTTCAACCGCCCGACCCATACGGTCCTGTCGCGGGACCTGAAATATCTCTACGTCACCGACGGCTACGGGAACGCCAAGGTCTATAAATACACCTATGATGGCGAGCTGGTGAGCTCATGGGGCGAATCCGGCACGGGCGAAGGCGAGTTCAACCTCCCCCATGCGATCTGCTGCGACAAGCAGGGGCGCCTCTACGTCGCCGACCGCGAGAACCATCGCGTCCAGGTCTTCGACGGCGACGGCAAGTTCCTCTGGCAGATCAATAATATCCATCGTCCGGGCGGCCTCTTCCTGTCGGAGGACGATGATCCGATCTGCTATATCGGCGAACTCGGCCCCTTCTATGCGTTCAACCGGCACGCGCCCAATATCGGGCCGCGGGTCAGCATCATGACGAAGGAGGGCAAGCTCCTCGGCCGGCTCATCGGCGACCCGCCGGCAGGCAACGATCCCGGCCAGTTCCTCTCGACGCATTCCCTGTCGCTGGATTCCCACGGCGACATCTATGTCGGGCAGGTCGGCAATAATTCTTGGCCAATGCTCTTTCCGGGCGAGCCTCTTCCGAAAGACCTTTGCCATATCCGCAAGCTAGTGCGGGTCCGATAGGCCTTAGCGCAATGACGACTTGACGTATGGCTTTTGGGTCCTGGCAGGACCGCCCGGAGCCGATGCCGGTTAGGCGCAAGATCCCGCTTGGTTCCGCGACCAATGTCCGGTCCCGGGTAACCTCCCAATGTCCGGTCCCGGGTAACCTCCCAATGTCCGTAGTTGGCGTGATACGAACCAATGAGCCGCTTCTGGCGAAGGCCCGGTACCATCTACCGCGGATGGACATCTTGGAGGACGGGCGCACGGTACCACGTTGCGCCTGTCACCCCATGCCATCGCATCCAAGTATGGGAATCTCATAGCGCCAAGCGCGAACGCTTTCGTACATCTTCAACCAAAAAGCCGTGCTGCGATGCAACCTCTTGACTATGTAACCACGCTGTAACCACGGCCTTCCGCCGCGTCTGCGAAACCTCTCCGGCAGATCCAACGCCCAAACGCAAAAAGCGCCGGAAAATCCGACGCTTGCGATCTTTCTGGTTGGGAAAGATGTCTGGAGCGGGAGAAGGGATTCGAACCCTCGACCCCAACCTTGGCAAGGTTGTGCTCTACCCCTGAGCTACTCCCGCGTCCGGACATCGTCGCGCCGTTTCCAGCGGCGAGGCCGGCTTATTGCCCCAAAGCGTCGCGAAGCGCAAGCGCCTTGTTGCAGGAACTTCACAGGAACTGGACGAAAGCCCGGCGAGCCGGCATCGCTCGACTTCACCCGGCCGCTCGGGCATCGTTTCGCGATGCGACGCGGGTCCGGATTGGAATGCTGAAGGCGGTGGGCTCGTCCCGCGCGATTCGCCTGCTTCGGCGCGGCCTGCGCGCCGGCGCGCTCGGCCTGGCCGTTCTCCTGGCCGCGACCGGCCTTGCCCTTCTCGCCGGCGCCGTGCCGCTGCGCAGCGGGCCAGCCGCAGCCAGTGACGGCACGGTGACGATCTACGTGATGACCAACGGCTTCCACACCGATGTCGTCGTGCCGACGCAGACCGACGCCAAGGACTGGCGGCCGCTCCTGCAGGCCTCGCCGATCACCCGGCCCTCGCTCGATGCGCCGTTGATCGCCTTCGGCTGGGGTTCGCAGGCCGCCTATACCGAACTCGGCACGCTGGCCGATCTTTCGCCCGCCCTCATGCTCAAGGCCGTCGCCTTCGACCGCTCGGTCGTCCATGTCCAGCCGCTGGTCGCGATCCGGGCCGGCGAGAGCGTGCGCCGGTTCGTACTGACGGAGGCGGGCTACCGCGCACTCGCCCGCCATGTCGAGGACAGCCTGCAGCCGGGCGGGGCCGGCGAGCCGATCGCTCTCCCCGGCGTCACGCATGGCACCGGCGATGCCTTCCTGCGCGGGCGCGACCGCTTCTGGCTGTTGCGGAGCTGCAATGTCTGGGTCGGCGAGGCCCTGCGCAAGGCGGGACTGCCGGTCGGGCTCTGGACGCCGGTCGCGCAATCGCTCATGTGGTCGCTCGGCCCCGGCGATGCGCCGGGCCGATGATCCGAAGCCTGAGACGCAGCTCCCGATGACCTTCGCCCTGCCGATCGATATCCCGAAGCCGGCGCAGCCCGCCGACCTGATCGCCGCGCTCGACGCGCTCGGCATCGCCGTCACCCGCACCGACCACGAGGCGGTCTTCACCGTCGCCGAATCCAAGTCGCTGCGCGGCGCGGTCCATGGCCACCACACCAAAAACCTGTTCCTGAAGGACAAGAAGGGCAGGCTCTTCCTGGTCTCGGCGCTGGAAAGCACCAGGATCGACCTGAAGCGCCTGCACGAGACGTTGGGCGCCAGCGGCCGCCTCTCCTTCGGCTCGGCCGAACTGCTGTTCGAGACGCTCGGCGTCACGCCCGGCTCCGTCACCGCCTTCGCCGTGATCAACGACCGCACCGGGCGCGTGACGATGGTGCTCGATGCGAACCTGATGACCGGCGAGCCGATGAATTTCCATCCGCTGGTCAACACTGCGACTCTGCGGATCGCGCGCGAGGACATGCTGAGATTCCTGCGCGCCACCGGCCACGAGCCGATGATCGTCGACCTGCCCGCGCCACCCGAAGCGTGACGGCGCGCTTTTCGGACGACATCGTGCCGAAGCGATGGACAGACGGGCCGAGCCTCCCCATCTATGGCGCGCGCATCGGGCAGCCATGCGCACGGATTTCACATACCGGGACCATGGTCTAAAAGGCGGATCATACTTTGCCGCCGGATCGCGGCCCGGCCGATCGATGAGATGAAGGACGACCCATGCTGGTCAATGGCGAGGCGGCCGAACAACCCGGCCTGATCAAGGACACGACGACGCAAGGCTTCCGGCAGGACGTCGTCACGGAATCGATGACCCAGCCGGTGCTGGTCGATTTCTGGGCGCCGTGGTGCGGCCCCTGCAAGCAGCTCACTCCCGTCCTGGAGAAGGTGGTCAAGGACGCTGGCGGCAAGGTCAAGCTCGTCAAGATGAACATCGACGACCACCCGCAGATCCCGGGCCAGCTCGGCATCCAGTCGATTCCCGCCGTGATCGCCTTCCAGCGCGGCCAGCCCGTCGACGGCTTCATGGGCGCGCTGCCCGAGAGCCAGGTGAAGGGCTTCATCGAGAAGCTCGTCGGCCCAATGGGCCCGGGCGCCACCGAGGAGCTGATTCTCGCCGCGCAGGAGGCAGCCGAGGCCGGCGATGCCGCCGGCGCCAGCGAGCTCTATGCCGGCGTGCTCCAGCTCGAGCCCGAGAACGTCGCAGCGCTCGCCGGGCTCGCCCGGCTGCATCTCGATGTCGGCGACATCGAGGGCGCCAAGGGTATCCTCGCCGCGGCGCCGGAGGACAAGGCGGCCGATCCGGCGCTGGTGGCCGTGCGCGCCGCGATCGAGCTCGCCGAACAAGCCGCCGCGCTCGGCGATACGGCCGAGCTGGAGGCCAAGGTCGCCGCCAATCCCAAGGATCACCAGGCCCGCTTCGACCTGGCGCTGGCGCTGAACGCGAACGACCGGCGCGAGGAGGCGGTCGACCATCTCGTCGCCATCATCAAGGCCGACCGCGCTTGGAACGACGACGGCGCGCGCAAGCAGCTGCTGCAGTTCTTCGAGGCGTGGGGGCCGATGGACGAGCACACGATCGGCGGGCGTCGCAAGCTCTCGACGCTGCTCTTCTCCTGAGGCCAGCTAATTATCTGGGGTACCACATGGAGGATGACGCGCCGATGGGCATGAACGCCGTCTACAACGGAGCCGAGGATTGCCCGCAGGTCATCCCGGTCTTCCCGCTGGTCGGCGCTCTGCTCCTGCCGCGCGGGCAGATGCCGCTCAACATCTTCGAGCCGCGCTATCTCGCCATGGTCGACGACGCCCTGCGCAGCGGCCACCGCACCATCGGCATGGTCCAGCCCGAGCCGGAGCACGGGCGGCAGCTGGCGACGCCCGGCCTGCTCCAGGTCGGCTGCCTCGGCCGCATCACCCAGTTCGCCGAGACCGGCGACGACCGCTACATCCTGACGCTGACCGGCATCGCCCGCTTCCGCATCGTCGACGAGCTCTCGGTGACCACCGCCTATCGCCAGGCCCGCGTCTCCTATGACGAGTTCGCCATCGACTTCACCGCGCGGGCCGGCGAGGACGAGGTCGACCGCACCGCCCTGCTGCGGGCGCTCAGAGCCTTCGCCAAGGCCAACAGCCTCAAGATCGACTGGAAGGGCGTCAACGAGGCGCCGAACGAGGCCCTGGTCAATGCGCTCTCGATGATGTGCCCGTTCGGCCCGCGCGAGAAGCAGGCGCTGCTGGAGGCGCAGAGCCTGAAGAGCCGCGCCGAAGTGCTGGTCGCCATCACCGAGATCGAGCTGGCCCGCGGCGGCAGCGACCCAGAAACGACCTTGCAGTGAACTCCATTCCGGCTCCCGACGCGGTCGCTCCCGTCACCTATCCGCCGCGCCGCGCCGTCACCGCCTGGCTGTTCTTCGACTGGGCGGCCCAGCCCTTCTTCACGCTGGTCACGACCTTCGTCTTCGCGCCCTTCTTCGCCTCGGCGCTGGCCTCGGACCCGACCGAAGGGCAGGCGCTCTGGGGCTATGCCACTGGCTTTGCCGGCCTTTGCATCGCGCTGCTCTCGCCACTGATCGGCGGCATCGCCGACCGCACCGGCCCGCGCAAACCCTGGATCGCCGCCTTCGGCGCGCTGCTGGTCCTCGGCTCCGGATTACTCTGGTTCGCCAGGCCGGGCTCACCGCTCGCCGTGCCGATCGCGCTGATCGGCTTCATGATCGGCACGATCGGCGCCGAGTTCGCGACGATCTTCAACAATGCGATGATGACGCGGCTGGTGCCGCCCGAGCGCCTGGGTTGGCTCTCCGGCACCGGCTGGGCCACCGGCTATTGCGGCGGACTGATCTCGCTGGCGCTGACGCTGGCCTTGCTGGCCGCCGATCCGCTGACCGGCAAGACGCTGGCCGGCCTCACCCCCATCTTTGGCCTCGATGCCGCCGCCCGCGAGGGCGACCGCTTCTCCGGCCCGCTGACGGCGCTCTGGTTCATCGTCTTCGTCCTGCCGATGTTCCTGCTGACCCCGGATTCGCCCAAGACCGGCCTGAGCCTGAAGGCCGCGGCCAAGGGCGGCGTCGCCCGGCTACGCGAGACGCTGCGCGAATTGCCGCGTTTGCCGGCTCTCGGCCGGTTCCTGCTCGCCAATATGATCTACCAGGACGGGCTCGTGGCGCTCTTCGCCTTCGGCGGCATCTACGGCGCCGGCGTCTTCGGCTGGCAGACCATCGAGCTCGGCATCTTCGGCATCCTCTTGACCATCACAGGCACGTTCGGCGCCATCATCGGCGGCCGGCTCGACGACCGCATCGGCGGCAAGCCAGTGGTGCTCGGCTCGATCGCCTGCTTGCTCTTCGCCTGCCTCGGCATCCTCTCGCTCGCGGCGGATCACGTGTTCTTCGTCATCCCCGCCGCGCCGCCAGCGCTGGGAGACGGGCTCTTCGCCTCGCTGCCGGAGCGCGTCTATCTCGCACTCGGCCTGCTGATCGGCCTCGTCGCCGGCCCGCTCCAGGCCTCCTCGCGCAGCCTGATGGCGCGGCTGGCTCCGGCCGGGCGGCATGGCGAGTTCTTCGGATTGTTCGCGCTCTCGGGCAAGGTGACCTCGTTCATGGGGCCGACCTGCGTCGCTCTGGCGACGACGATATTCGCCAGCCAACAGGCGGGGCTGGCGGTGCTGATCGTGTTTTTCCTGGTTGGCGGCGTGCTGCTGGCCGGGGTCAATGTGAAGCAGCATCTCGCAAAATAGGCCGCGGGGAACCCTCTCCTGTAAGGAGAGGGCAGGGTGAGGTGTAGGCCCCTCGCCCAGCGAGACGCCAACCTCACTACCGCGGCGCTTCAACGTCCAACGGCCGACACCTCACCCCACCCTCTCCTTACAGGAGAGGGCTCCCGCGCTTCCTCGTCATGCGGTTCGCATCTGCGCCGCAGCGCGTGCGGGATGACACCCGACGACTACGGCAACGCCTTCAGATACCGCACCGGCCGCCCCGGCGCCGCGGCCTGCGCTGCGTGCACGATCGCGTTCGCGTCGATGCCAAAGTGCCGGTAGAGATCCGCCACCGTGCCGGTCTGGCCGAAATGCTCGACGCCGAGCGCCTTCTGGCGATGGCCATGCACGCTGCCGAGCCAGGCCAGCGTCGCCGGATGCCCGTCCAGCACCGAAACGATGCCGCAATCGCGCGAGAGCTCGCCGAGCAGCCGCTCGATATGGCTGGTCGCCTCATGGTTGCCGCGCTGGCGCGCCCGCTCCGCCGCCTGCCAGCCGGCATTGAGCCGGTCGGCCGAGGTGATCGCGAGCAGGCCGACATCGCGCCGGTCCTCGCTGAGCAAGCCGACCGCCTCGATCGCCTCCGGCGCGACTGCCCCGGTATAGGCGATCACCACCGAGGCGTTCGGACCGGGCTTCCTGAGCCAATAGGCGCCGTCGATGATCTCGCGCTCCAGCTCCGGCGTCATCACGCGCTGCGGCTGCTCGACCTGCTTTGTCGAGAGCCGGAGATAGACCGAGCCGCCGGTCTCGTCGCGCAGCCAGGTGCGCTCGTCCGGGTCGCCCTCGCCATCCTTCTGCAGATATTCGAACGACCAGCGCATCATCACCGCGAGTTCGTCGACGAAGGCGGGCTCGAAGGCGCAGAGCCCGTCCTGGCTCATGCCGATCAGCGGCGTCGCGATCGACTGGTGCGCGCCGCCCTCCGGCGCCAGCGTCACGCCCGACGGCGTCGCCACCACCATGAAGCGGGCATCCTGGTAGCAGGCATAGTTCAGCGCATCGAGGCCGCGCGAGATGAACGGGTCGTAGAGCGTGCCGATCGGGATCAGCCGCTCGCCGAAGATCGAATGCGACAGGCCGAGCGCCGAGAGGTTGATGAACAGGTTCATCTCGGCGATGCCGAGCTCGATATGCTGGCCCTTGGGCGAGAACTCCCACTTTTGCATCGAGGGGATGCGCTCGTCCTTGAAGGTATCGGCCATCGACGCCCGCGCGAACAGGCCGCGCCGGTTCACCCAGGGGCCGAGATTGGTCGAGACCGTGACGTCCGGCGCCGTCGTGACGATGCGGTCGGCCAGCGGGCCACCGAGCTTGGCGAGCTCGTCCAGCACCTTGCCGAAGCCCATCTGCGTCGACATCGTAGCCTGGATGCCGACCTCCAGCTTGGCCGGCACCGGCAGCGAGGGCGCCGAGAAGCGCCGCCGCCCCTTGGAGAAGAACGGCACCTTGCCGAGGAAGGCGCGGATATCGGCCTCGGGCAGCGACAGCCCCTCGAACAGGTCCCATTCATGGCCCGGGCGGATCGTGTTGGCCCGCTTGAAGCCTTCCATCTGCTCCTTGGTCATCAGCCCGGCATGGTTGTCCTTGTGCCCGGCCAGCGGCAGGCCGAAGCCCTTGACGGTATAGGCGAGGAAGCAAACGGGACGATCATGGTCGATCGATTCGAAGGCCTCCAGGATCGAGGGCAGGTCATGGCCGCCGAGGTTGCACATCAGCTTCGATAGCTCGGCATCGGAGCGCTTCTCGATCAGCCTGGTCACCGGGCCCTGGTCGCCGAGATCATCCATCAGCCGCTTGCGCCAAGCCGCGCCGCCCTGGAAGGTCAGCGCCGAATAGAGCTGGTTCGGGCAGGAATCGATCCAGGCCTTCAGGCGCTCGCCACCCTTCTCCTTGAAGGCGGCCTGCTGCAGCGAACCGTATTTCAGCGTCACGACGTCCCAGCCGAAATTGCGGAACATCTGCTCAAAGCGGTCGTAGAGCCCCTCGCGAATGACGGCATCGAGCGATTGGCGGTTATAGTCGATCACCCACCACGTATTGCGGACGCCGTGCTTCCAGCCCTCCATCAGGGCCTCGAAGATGTTGCCTTCGTCGAGCTCCGCGTCGCCGATCAGCGAGACCATGCGCCCGTCCGGCCGATCGCCGCCCCAGCCATGCGCCTTGACGTAGTCCTGGGTCAGCGAGGAGAACAGCGTCTGCGCCACGCCAAGGCCGACCGAGCCGGTGGAGAAATCGACGTCGTCGATGTCCTTGGTGCGCGAGGGATAGCTCTGCGCGCCCTTATAGCCGCGGAAATTCTCCAGCTTCTCGCGCGTCTGCAAGCCCATCAGGTAGTTGATGGCGTGGAAGATCGGCGAGGCATGCGGCTTCACCGCGACCCGGTCCTGCGGCTTCAGCGCCGCCATGTAGAGCGCCGTCATGATCGTCGCCAGCGAGGCGGACGAGGCCTGATGCCCGCCCACCTTCATGCCGTCGCCATTATCTCTGAGATGGTTGGCGTTGTGGATCGTCCACGACGCGAGCCAGAGGATCTTCTTCTCCAGCTCGGCGAGAACGGGCAGGCGGGGATCGGACATGGATTCGTTCACTCCAGGCGCAATGGCGTCCAGATGAAGCAAGGCCGGCGCGGGGAACCCCTCTCCTGTAAGGAGAGGGGCAGGGGTGAGGTGTCGGCCATTTGACGCTGAAGCCGTGAGCTGACCGCGGCTTTCGCTCAGCCTCACTGGTGTTCTGGCCGACACCTCACCCTGCCCTCTCCTTACAGGAGAGGGTTCCCCGCGCCCTTCCCTGGCAACTGGCTACCAAGTCAAGACGTCTCCCGCCATCATGCATGCTTCGCCCGGCAAAGGCAGCTAAAGATCAGCTCCCTGCCTTCCACTCTTGGCGATTCCCGCTAATCTTGCCGCCGAAAGCGAGAGAAGATGCCAGATTACAAACTCGACGACATCGACCGCCGCATCGTCCAGGCCCTCCAGGCCGATGGAAGGATGAGCAACCAGGACCTCGCCCAGAAGGTAGGGCTGTCGCCCTCGCCCTGCGCGCGGCGGGTGCGGTTGCTGGAGGAGGCGGGGATCATCGAAGGCTATGTCGCGCTGGTGAACCAGGACAAGCTCGGCCTGCCGGTCTCGGTCTTCGCCTCGATCAAGCTGGAGCGCCAGCGCGAGGAGGAGCTCGACCGCTTCGGCACCGCCGTCTCGCGCTGGCCGGAGGTGGCCGATTGCTACCTGATGACCGGCCCGCGCGACTACCTGCTGCGCATCATCGTCGCCGATCTCGCGGCCTATGAGCGCTTCCTCAAGGACAAGCTGACCCGGCTCGACAACATCGCCTCGATCGAGACCAGTTTTGCGCTGGGACAGGTGAAGCGCTCCTTCGCCGTGCCGGTGACGCTGGCGAAATGACGCCCTCTGCCCCCCATCGTCATGGTCGCCACAAGGGCGACCATGACGAGAGCGGCCGGTTTCAGATAACCCGATGGACTACCACCCGCGCTGGCGCTTGATCATGTCCTTCTGGGCTTCTTTCTGCTGCTTCCAGTAGCTCTTCTGGTCCTGACGCTGCATCTCGTAGAAATCGCGGACGCGCTCCTTGCGCGAGGTCGCGTTGCGGTAGTCGTTCCAGTCGTAATGGTCGTCATGGACGAAATCGTCCTCGCCGTCGTCGCGGAACAGGTCGCGCAGGATCGAGCGGGCCGGCTCGACCATGGCCGGCGCCTGAAGCATGGGCGCAGGCGAAGCCGCGGAGGCTGAGCCGCGGAACACGACCACGGCCGCAACGGCCAATGTCAGGACCAGGCTGAGCCGCATCACGCTGTGAAAGCTCGTCATCGGATCCTCCCTATGGCTCCTGGCGGGTGAAGAGATGCGGCAGTTCCGGGTTGATCCAGCGCAGCTGCGTGATCTTTCCCGCCATGTCGCGCTCGAAGCGCATCTGGACGAAGGGCGTGTCGCCGACGATGGCGACGATCGCCTCATAGCCGCCCGCCGGGATGAGCCTGGCCTGGAACAGGTTCGGATCGTCCTTGTTCGCTTCCAGCAACATGGTCAGGTCGGTTCGCTCGAGCTTAGCCTGAAGCTTGCCGTCGACCACCGAAACCACCGCGTCGCCGAGGACCGGCGAGGCATAGGTGCCGGTGAACGGGGCCGGATTGGCCGGCACCGGGCCGACGACGAAAGCCGCCTGCTCCAGCTTCTCCTGCTCGCGCTGCTTCTTCGACGAGGCCGCCGCCAGCGCGATGTTGTCGATCGCCGGATTGCCGAGCACGCGATCGTAGAACCAGAGCCCCAGCGCATCGGCGAGGCTGGGGCCGCCGATATTGGTCAGGATCACGATGCCGGTCTTGGCGTCCGGCAGGAAGCCGACATGGGCGCCGAAGCCGGAGGTGCCGCCATTGTGCCAGATCGCCCGGCCGCGCGGCGTCGCCATCGCGAGCCAGCCGACGGCGTAGCTCATCCGCTCGTTGATCGCGACGCGGGGGGTCCAGGTGACGTCGAGATTCTCCTCGGAGACGATGACCTTCTCACCGAACTGGCCACGCCCGAGCTGGAGCCGCAGCCATTTCGCCATGTCGGGGACGTTGGAGTTGAACGCGCCCGCCGGACCCAGCGCATAGGGGAAGGCGGCGTGGAACGGGATCGCGACCGGCTTGTCGTCGAGCCGGTGGCCCATGGCGTGGTTCGGCGCCTGCGCGATCGCCTCGGCCGTTGCGGTGGTGGAGGACATGCCGAGCGGGTCGAGCAGGGTCCGCTTGACTGAAGCGGCCCAGGACTCGGCGCCATTGACCTTGGCGACGATCTCGCCGCCGGCCAGATGCGGGATGTTGAGGTAGCGGAAATCCGAGCGGAAGATGCCGGTCTGCGGCGCCGCGCGCATCGAGCGGAACAGCGTCTCCTTGTCGAAGCCGAGGAAGGCCAGACCGTCATTGACATAGGGCGTCAGGCCGCTGCGCTGGGCGGCGATGTCGAGCACGCGGAAATCTCTGGAGACGAACGGGTCGGCGAGCTGGAACGCCGGCACGAAGTCGCTGACATGGTCGGTCCATTTCAGCTTGCCGGCATCGACTGCCTGGGCCAGCGTCGTCGCGAAGAAGGCCTTGGTCGTCGAGCCGATCTGGAAGATCGTGTCCGGCGTGACGGGATCGGGCTTGCCGGCCTCCTTGGCGCCAAAAGCCTTGCTGTAGATCAGCTTGTCGTCGAAGACGATGCCGATCGTGACGCCGGGAACCGACAGCGCGCTCATCCCGGCCGCGACCTGTTTCTCCAGATCGGGCAGCAGCGCCTCGATCGCGGCCTGCGTCGGCTGCTGCGCCATGACCGGCGCGGCCGCGAGCGAAGCGGCGAGGGCAAGTCCTCCGAAGCTGAACAACCGGCAGATGCGACGACCTGATGCGATGCCATCACCGCCTGCTGATACTTGCGACATCCGCATCACTCCAAGCTCGTGGCCATCGGCATCAGGATAGGTCTAGCGCTGCAAGCTTGCCCCAAAGTTATGGCGGTGGGAGATGCAGGCGCAAACGAAAGATTCCGCCCCAACGATCCTTGGTTGATCATTCCATAGCGAGATGACGGATTTTCATCGCCTCGATGGCTGGGATCGCCAGGCCGATCGCTCATACGGGCTCACGCACCCGGCAGGAACGCGACCCGCCCCTCGCCGTCCCTGATCGTCTCGATCCCGACGCCGTAAAGCTCTTCCAGCCGCTCCGGCACCAGCAGCTCCGTTGCCCTGCCCGCCGCCAGCACCCGCCCGTCGCGGATCATCAGAACGTGGTCGGCGTAGCGCAGCGCCTGGTTGGGGTCGTGCGTAGTGAAGAGCACGCCCAGCCCCTCGGCCGCGAGCCGCCTGATCTCGACCATGACCTTGCCCTGGTTGCCGAAATCGAGGCTCGCGGTCGGCTCGTCCAGGATGACGTAGCGCGGCTCCTGCGCCAGCGCCCGGGCGATCAGCACGAGCTGGCGCTCGCCGCCGGAGATCTGCGTGTAGGGCCGATCAGCCAGCTTCGCGACGCCGAGCCGCTCCAGCATCGCCATCGCGATCGCGCGGTCATGACCGGACGGCGCGGCGAAGACGCTGCCATGCGCGGTCCGGCCCATCAGCACGACCGTGAACACCGAGAAGGCGAAGGTGCCGGCATGGGCCTGCGGCACGTAGCCGAGCGCCCGCGCCCGCTCGGCGATGGACAGCCCGGCCAGCGGCCTGCCGTCGAGCGCGAGCACCCCGCCTTTTGGCGGCAGCAGGCCGAGCAGGGTTTTGAGCAAGGTCGTCTTACCGCTGCCATTCGGCCCGAGCAGGGCGAGCACCTCGCCAGGCTTGAGGTCGAGTTCGATCTCGCTGCCGATCTGGCGCTCGGGATAGCCGTAGGCGAGGCCGCCAGCGCTCAGGCTCACGACCAGCCCCCGCGCGCCGAGGCCAGCAGCCAGATGAAGAAGGGCGTGCCGATAACCGCCGTCAGGATGCCGAGCGGCGTCTCGACCGGGGCGGCGGTCCGCGCCAGCGTGTCGATGATCAGCAGGTAGCCGCCGCCGAGCACCGCCGCTGTCGGCACCAGCCGGCCGAAATCCGGCCCGACCAGGAAGCGCGCCAGATGCGGCACGACGAGCCCGACCCAACCGATGATCCCCGCCGCCGCGACGCTCGCCGCCGTCACCAGGGTCGCAGCCGCGACGATGGCGACGCGCAGCGGCCCGGTATTCAGGCCAAGCGCGCGCGCCTCCTCCTCCGGCAGCGACATCGCGTTCATGCGCCAGCGCAGCGCCACCAGCACCGCCGAGCCGAGCAGCACCGGCCCAAGCAGCGGCACGAGGTCGGGCTTGGCCGTGCCGGCGAGGCTGCCGAGCAGCCAGAAGGTCATGGCCGGCAGCTGGTTGTACGGGTCGGCCCAGTACTTCACGAGCCCGATCCCGGCTCCGAGCAGCGAGCCGACGACGACGCCGGTCAGCACCAGCACGAGCACCGGGTCGCCCCGGCGCAAGGTCGAGCCGATCGCATAGACAGCGCCAACCGCGACCAGCCCGCCGGCGAAGGCGGCGAACTGGATGCCGATGATGCCGAGCGAGAAATAGATGCCGATCACGGCTCCCAACGCCGCACCCGAGGAGGCGCCGAGGATATCGGGCGAAACCAGCGGGTTGCGGAACAGACCCTGGAAGGCGGTGCCTGCCACCGCGAGCGCCGCGCCGCAGAGCAGGGCCGCGATCACGCGCGGCCCGCGGATGTTCCAGATCACGGTCTCGACCTGCGGCGGCAGTCCCGATGGCTGCCCGCTCAACCCGGCCCAGAGCAGCCGCCCAAGCTCGGAAGGTCCGACCGGAAAGCGCCCGAACCCGAAGGCGAGCAGCACCGCGAGCGCCAGGAGGCCGAAGGCGATCAGGTTTCCGCGCAAGGGGGATGGCGGCATCGGCTTCAGGATCGAAACATATGGCGCAGAAACACGCCGTCATCCCGGACGCAGCGAAGCGGAGCTCCGGGATCCATCGTAAGGCTCCGCACTCTACGATTGATCCCGGGCCGACCTACGGTCGCCCAGGATGACGGCGGAGGGTACGGCGAGGGGAAGCTAGCAGTGAATGAAGGCATCTCCCTCAACCCCGCCCCGACAGGATGCGGTCGAGTTGGGCGTCGGTGGGTGTCACCTGGTAGAACAGCGTGTGGAACTCGCGCGCCAATGGCCGGATGTCTTCCGGGAACTGCTCGGGGTAAAGGATCTTCGCCAGCCACCACAGGCCGATCATGCGGTTGACCGAGGGGGGGAAATCGACCCAGCCGAAGGGCAGCTTCGGCGAGAGGTAGACGCGCCCGTCGCGCACGGCCCGAATCTCGACCCAGGCCGGATCGCTGCGCACGCTCTCGGCGAAGCTGAGGTCGATCGTGACGATCACGTCCGGATTCCAGGCGATCACCTGCTCCAGCGAGACATTGGCGAGCCCGCTGCCCGGCGTATCAGCGACATTGCGCGCGCCAAGGAAGGTGAGCGTCTCGACATTGATCGAGCCGCCCAGCCCCGTCTCCAGCCCGCGTGGCCCGCGTGCATAATAGACGGAGGGGCGCTGCTCGGCGGGTATCTTCGCGATCCGCTGCACGATCGTCGTCATCGTGGTCTCGCACCAGCGGGCCAGCGTCTCCGCCCGCTCGCTGCGGCCGATGAGCTGGCCGAGGATGCGGTAGCTCGCTGGAATCTGGTCGAAGCGCCCGTCGAGCAGGGCATAGGGAATGCCGGTCTGCTCCTGCACGCGCGCGGCGAGATCGACATAGGTCTTTCCGGTCGAGCCGGCATCGACGATCAGGTCGGGCTTCAGGCTGAGCACCGCCTCGAGATTGGCGCTGTTGCCGCGCCCGGTGATGCGGCCGACCTCCGGCTTGTCGCCGACACCAGGCAGCAGGAACGGCAGCTCGTCCGGCCGGTTGGCGCGCGGCCAGCCGAGCAGCAGGTCCGGCGCCAGCGTGTAGAGGATGATCGCCGCCGGCGGCCCGGCGGGAAAGACGCGCTCGACCCTGGCGGGAATGACGACCTCGCGCCCGGCGCCATCGCGCACCGTCGCGGCCCGCGCGATGCGCGGCATGGCGATGGATGCGATACCGGCCAGAACCGAGCGGCGTGAAACGGCGTTCATGCCATTCTCCCGATATGTTCAGCGCGCGCTTCCCCTCCCCCTTGTGGGGAGGGGAGAGGGGTGGGGGGCGTTCCGCCTGGTGAGCGATCACCCGGTCGTTCGCCCCCCATCCCCATGCCCTTCCCCGCAAGGGGGAAGGGAGGAGCTTCGGTGACTACGGTCTCTGCTTTAGGCGAATGCGGGCAGCGGTTCGGCTTGATGTCGACCAGCGGCGTGCCGTCGAGGCAGTCGAGCCCGCGCACGACCAGCGCGCCAGGCTCTACGCTGAGGAGCCGCACCCGCGACACGGCGATGGGATTGGGCCGCGCCGGCGAGCGCAAGGCGAAGGTGCCGAAGGTTTGCGCGCCAGATTTCGGGTTCTGGGTCAGGAGGTCGCGCCGCGCCTGATGCATCCAGTAGAGCAGGTCGAGATGCGCGAAGGCCTCGATCCCGGCCAGAGCCGGCCAGAAGGGCTCATCGAGCTCGACGCGGCAGGGCGGGCCGTTCTCGGCGTCGCCTTGCTTCGGGCATTGGTCGCGCGAGGCGAAGGGCGTGCGCAACCGGCCGATGAAGACGAGATGCGCGTCCTGCCGCCCGGGCAGTGGTGAGGCGGTTTCGCCCGGTCGCGTCGCCTGCCAGTCCATTGCCCGCCTCGTCAGTTCGCTCCCTCGCGCGGCAGCAGCGGCGCGGCGAAGCCGTGCTTCGCCAGGATCTCCTGCCCGGTGCGCGAGAGGATGAACATGGCGAAACGGCAGGCGTTTGGCGAGGCCTCGTTCAGCACGGTCAGCCCGTATTCGGCACCGACCGCCAGCGCCGGCGAGAGCCGAACCATGCTCACGCCCGGCTGCTCCTTGGCCAAAGCTATCGCGTTGGTGCGATAGGTCAGGAAAATATCGGCCTGTCCGCTCGCCAGAATGTGACCATAGAGATTGCAGCCCTCCGGGCCGCGCTGCGAGTTCGGACCGCCGGTGAGTTGGAGAGCCTTCGCTTCGAGCACAGCCCTCGCGCCGGGCTTCACGGCCTCGGCTCGCCGGAAGACCGCGAAAGCATAGTCGCCGGAGGGATCCGCCTTCGGCGTCGAGGTGCCGAGCTTGATCTCCCCGTCGAGCATGCGCGCCAGCAAGCTCTCCGCCGTGGCCAACAGCCCGGGCCGCAGGAAGGCGCAGAGTTCGTTGCGGGCGAAGAGCACGACCGGCCCGGAGCGCCCGGCGCGGGCCAGCGCATCCGGATTGCCGAAATCGGCCGAGGCAAAGACCTCTGCCGCCTCGCCGGCCTCGATTCGCCCGCGCAGCAAGCCGGACGCGCCAAAGACAGGGGTCACCACGACGCCGGTCGCGGCCTCGAAAGCCTGCGCCACGTCGCTCAGCCCCGCACGCAGGCTGCCGGCAGCATGGAGCAGAACCGGCGCCCGCTCTGGATCGGCTCCCGCCATCAGGCCGACTCGGCCGGCATAGCGCCTACCGCCGTCACGCCCCCGCCTGTTGCGCGTTCGGGAAGAAGAGCTGCTGCCCGTCGATCTTGTAGTCGGCGATCGCCTTCTGGCCCTCCGGGCTCGTCAGCCAGTCGACGAAGAGCTTGCCGTCGTCGAACTTCACATGCGGGTGCTTGGCCGGGTTCACCGACATCACGCCGTACTGATTGAACAGGCGCTTGTCGCCCTCCACCGAGATGACGAGATCGCCGCGGTTCTTGAAGGAGAGCCAGGTTCCGCGATCGGAGAGCACGTAGGCGCCCATCGCGTTGGCGCTGTTCAGCGCCGCCCCCATGCCCTGGCCGATCTCGCGGTACCACGGCCCCTTCTTGGCCTCGATATCGACGCCCGCGACCTTCCAGAGCGCCAGCTCGGCGATATGCGTGCCGGACTTGTCGCCGCGCGAGACGAAGGGCGCAGCCCTCTCCTGGACCTTGACCAGAGCCGCCGCGATGTCCTTGGTGCCGGCGATGCCGGCCGGATCGCCCTTCGGGCCAATCAGCACGAAATCGTTGTACATCACCGGCTTGCGCTCGAGCGAGAAGCCCTCCTCGACGAATTTCAGCTCCTGCGCCCGCGCATGCACGAAGACGACGTCGGCATCGCCGCGCCGGCCGGTGTCGAGCGCCTGGCCGGTGCCCTGCGAGATGACCCGGACCTCGATGCCGGTCTTGGCCTTGAACAGCGGCAGGATATGGCCGAACAGGCCGGAATCCTGCGTCGAGGTCGTCGAGGACACCGTGATGAAGCGGGTCTCGCCCGGCGCGGCCGTGGTGGCTGGCGGAGCTGCAGCCGGAGCCTGCGCCAGCGCGAGGCCGGCGAGCCCGGCATAGAACCCGGCGGCAAGCAGAAGGCGGCGATCGATTGCGGTCATGGACATCTCCCCAGTTGGTTCTTGGTTGGAACGGTGGTCACCAGATCAGCTCGCCCGCGAGGAAGGCCCGCGCCTCGGGCGCGAGCGGCCCGGCGAAGAAATCGGCGGCCGGACGGTCCTCGACCAGCCGGCCGCGATGCAGGAAGAGCACGCGGTTGGCGAGGCGCTTGGCCTGACCGAGATCATGGGTCGACATCATCACGGTGATGCCTTCCGCGACGAGGCCGGAGAGCAGCTCCTCGATCTGCCGCGTCGCCGCCGGGTCGAGCTGCGAGGTCGGCTCGTCCAGGAAGAGCAGTTCGGGCCTGAGCGCCCAGGCGCGTGCGATCGCGAGCCGCTGCTGCTCGCCGCCCGAAAGCAGACGCGCCGGCTGCGCGGCGCGCTCGCCCAGGCCGAAGCGGTCAAGCGCCGCGCCGCAGCGCTGCCGGCGCTCGATGCCCGAGATGCCGGCCGCCGCCAGCGCATGCGCGATGTTGGCCTCGACCGAACGGCGCAGCATGATCGGCTTTTGGAAGACCATGGCATGGCGCTTCACCCGCCCGGCCGCGCCATTGGCCCAGGCGATCTCGCCCGCGCTCGGCTTCAGCAAACCATGGCAGAGCCTCAGCGTCAGCGATTTCCCGGCGCCGTTGGGCCCGAGCAGCACGGTCAGGCCGCCGGCCGGCACGGCGAAGCTCACCACATCGACGAGCTTGCGGCCCTCGCCGGTGAAGCTGACGCGGTCGACGCTGAGCGGCAGGATCGAGGCGATGTCACGCATGGCGCTCACCCCGCATAGCGCGCGCCGATGCGGCTCGCGCCGAAGGCGATGGCATTGATCGCCAGCGTCAGCGCGATCAGGACGAGGCCGAGCCCCAGCGCCAGCGGCAGGTCGCCCTTCGAGGTCTCCAGCGTGATCGCCGTCGTCATCGTGCGGGTGTAGCCCGCGATGTTGCCGCCGACGATCAGCACCGCCCCGACCTCGGCGCTCGCCCGGCCGAAGCCGGCGAGCAGCGCGGTCGCGAGCGCGAAGCGCCCGTCCCAGAGCAAGGTCGGGATCGCGCGCAGTCCCTCCAGCCCGACCGAGCGCAGATGGTCGCGGTATTCGGCCCAGAGGTCCTCGACGATCTGCCGGGTCAGCGCGATCACGATCGGCACGACCAGGATGACCTGCGCCACGATCATCGCGGTCGGCGTGAACAGCAGCCCGAGCGGCCCGAGCGGGCCGGAGCGCGACAGCAGCAGGAAGACGACGAGCCCGGCCACGACCGGAGGCAGCCCCATCAGCGCGTTCAGGCAAACGATCACCACGGCCCGTCCCGGAAAGCGCGCCAGCGCCAGCGCCGCGCCCAGCGGCAGGCCGATCAGCGCGGCGATGAGGACAGCGGTCAGCGTCACCCGCAGCGACAGGCCGACGATCGCCAGGAAGGCCGGGTCCAGCCCCACCATCAGCGCGAAGGCTGCCTGAAAAATTGCTCCGAAGTCCACGCGCGCGTCCCTGCCCAGGACATTGCAAACACTTGTGATTTCTAGAATTCAATGCGACAAAAAGCTAATTTTGGACTGGAAGCAGGAATTCGCAGGTCTGTGCAGGAGCACGTTTACCTCACCACCGAGGAAGCGACCGCCTATCTCCGGCTCAAGGAGCGCAAGCTTTATGAGTTGGTCGCGCATGGCGCTGTGCCCTGCACCAAGGTGAGCGGCAAGTGGCTCTTCCCGCGTGCGGCGCTCGACCGCTGGCTCGAGGCGGGCCTGGCTCACCCAGAGGGCCTGCAATCGGCCAGCCCCCCACCCATCGTCGGCGGCAGCCAGGATTCGCTCCTGGAAATCGCGGTACGCGAATCCGGCTGCGGCCATGCCTTGCTGGCCGAGGGTTCCCAGGCTGGGCTCGACCGGCTGCTGCGCAACGAGGTCGCGATCGCGGCAATCCATCTTCACGCCACACCCGATGACGATGCCGCCAATGTCGTGGCGATCCGTGCCTCGGTCGCGCTCCACGATGCCGTGGTGATCGCCTTCGCCCGGCGCGAGCAGGGCCTGCTGGTCCAAGCCGGCAACCCGCTCGGCTTGGAGGGCATCGCCTCGGCCATCGCGAAGCGCGCCCGCTTCGCCCGCCGCCAGCAGGGCGCCGGGGCCCAATTGCTTCTGACCAGCCTAATCGCGCGGGCGGAGATTCCCCTCAGCGCGATGGTCGCCGCCGACAGCGTCTCCGCCACCGGCCAGGATCTGGCGCTCGCGATCCGCACCGGCCGCGCCGATTGCGGCATCGCCTCGCGCGCCATCGCCACCGCCTTCGGCCTCGATTTCCTGCCACTGGTCTGGGAGCATGTCGACCTGGTGATGCGTCGACGGACCTATTTCGAGCCCGGCCCGCAAAAGCTGCTCGCCTGGATGCGCGGCGAGGCGATGGTGACGCGAGCGCGCGAGCTGAGCGGCTATGATCTGGCCGCCAGCGGAGCCGTGCGCCTGAATCGCTAGCTGTCTTCCTTCTCTCCCTGCGGGAGAAGGTGGCTCGGCGAAGCCGAGACGGATGAGGGGTCGCGCCGCCCCCTCAATTCTACCGTTTCATGAGCAGCAAGTGCTTAAAGCGTCGCGCGCCCCCTCATCCGACCGCTGCGCGGCCACCTTCTCCCGCAAGGGGAGAAGGGAAGACGTTTCGCCACGCGCAGACGCGGTGAACATAGTCCCGGTCCCTGGCCGCCTCGCCGAACGGCGCGACGACCCAGTCCCAGCTTTCGTCCGGGGCCGGCAACGCCTCGCCGCGCGTCAGGTCGAGCCGGTCGGTGATCGCCCCGGACCGGTCTCGCTCGATCATCTCGACATCGCTGAGCAGGCAGACGCGGCCCTTGAAGCGCCTGAGATCCTCCAGATGCCAGGCGACGCAGCGCCGCGGCAGGTCGGCAGGAAAGCGCGGCGCGCGCGCCGCTTCCTTCTCCAGCCAATCCTCGACCGGCCAGGCAAGCTGCGACAGCAGGTTGGCCGAGATCACCAGGTCGATCGCCTCGTCGGCGACGAAATCGGCGACCGGATCGCTCCGTCCCTCAACCTTGCCCGCGAGCCAGGGCATGATGCCGGTGAGGTCGCGCGTGACCAGCCTGACCTTGGGCCGCCGCACCATGCGCAGCCGCACCAGCGGCAGGTGCACGGCATCGACGAGAACGACCTCCTCGAAGGCCTCGCAGAGCCGGTCAAGCGGCACGTCGCGCACCAGCCCGGAGCCGAGCACCAGCACCTTTCGGCGCTGCTTGAGCCCAGCCATGGCCCCGGTCACGACCGCCTGGCAGTTGGCATGATGTTCGGCCCAGAGCCGGCGGTGGCGCACGCCGCGCGACCAGAGCGTGATGCTCTCCCAGAGCAGGCCGAGGCTGCGCGTCGTCCGGTCGACCGGGGTCGTCAGGTAGAGCGCGAGCTCGGCGAAGATCATGCCCGCTCAGGTCAGGGCGCCGCGGCCCGCCACCGGCCAGAGCGTCTCGACATGCGCGTCCGGGCTGTTGAGGCCGCGCACGCAGACATACCAGTCGTGCAGGTTCACGGTCGGATCGCAATGGCCGGGAACGAGCAGCACCTTGTCGCCGCGATGCGGCAGCGCGATCGGATCGCCCGTCAGCACGCCATGCTCGTCGGAGGGCTTGGTGTAGACCACACCGTCGCGCTGCCACGGCGTCGGGAGCCCTGAGTCGATCGCCGCCGCCTTGTGGCCGGCATCGACCACGGCGCGGTCCGGCACCGGCTTGCTCATCACGCTGGTCAGGACGAACAGCGAGTGCTCGAAGGTGCGGAACGGCGTGCCGTCGGCCTGGCGGTTGCGGGCATAGTCGGCGTCCATGAAGATGTAGGAGCCGGCCTGGATCTCGTTCCAGATGCCGGATTGGCTCTCCAGCTCATGCGTGCCGGTGCCGGCGCCGCTGATGATCTCGCAGCCGAGCCCGGCATGCGCCAGCTTATCCGCGGCGGTGCGCGCGAGCAGCCCGGCGCGCTCGACCGCCTCGCGCCGCTCGTCGATCGAGCGCATGTGCTGGGCCGAGCCGTGATAGGCCTGCAGGCCGGAGAAGCGCAGCGTGTTGCTGCGCGCCACCATCTCGGCGATCCGCACCGCCTCGCCCGGCGCGACGCCGCAGCGCCGCCCGCCGACATCGAGCTCGACCAGGATGTCGAGGATCACGTCATGGCGCGCCGCAGCCTCGGCCGCCTCGCGCACGCCCTCGGGATGGTCGACGCAGAGGCCGATCCGGGCGTTGCGCGCCAGCTTCGCCAGCCGGTCGAGTTTGCCCGGGCCGACGATCTCGTTGGTCACCAGCACGTCGCCGACGCCGCCATTGACCAGGACTTCCGCCTCCGAAACCTTCTGGCAGCATTGCCCGACCGCGCCATGGGCGATCTGCAGCAGCGCGATCTGCGGGCTCTTATGCGTCTTGGCATGGGGCCGCAGCCTGACGCCATGAGCCTGGGTGAAGGCCGCCATCGCGACGAGGTTCCGCTCGAAGGCGTCGAGATCGAGGATCAGGGCGGGGGTGTCGATCTCGGCGAAGCTTTGGCCGGGCTGCGCCGGCGGCGATAATGACATGGGCTCTCGATAGTTTGGTGAATCAGATGCGGCCATGGGACGTCAGGTTCGTGTCGCGAGCAAGACCGGATCGAGCGGAACGGCACGCGCCTATCCTTATGGCGTCTCTCCGTCCGTCATGGTAGGTCGCGCCCCATGAAGCTCGGCCGCGTCACCGACGATACCCTCGCGCTCTTCGCCCGCGTCTGGCGCGAGCGCATCAGCTCCTACCTCCCGCAAATGGCGATGATCCTCGGGCTCGTCATCGTCATTGCGGCGACGACGAGCTTCTACCCGATCCTGATCAAGGCGGCCTTCGACGCCTTCGCCGACCCGCTGACGGCCGAGTCGACCGGCTTCGTCCGCCGCGCCGAGCGGCTGGTCTCGAAATCGATCGGCATCGAGATCGGCGTTGTCAACGCGGTCGCCATCGTCGTGGTCATCGTCACCGCGATCAAGGGCTTCTCCCTCTTGTCTCAAACGGTGATGACCAACAGCGTCGTCAGCCGCATCGAGGCCGACATGCAGAGCGCGCTCTACGCGCACCTGATCGATGCCGATCTCGCCCAGCTCCAGCGCGAGAACCCGGCCTCCCTCACCCAGCGCTTCACCACCGACTTCACCTTCGTCAAGGAGGCGCTGACCCGGATCATCAACATCGCCGTGCGCGATGTGGTGACGGCGATGGCGCTGGTCGGCGCCATGCTCTGGATCGACTGGCAGATGACGCTGGTCGTGCTGCTGATCGCGCCGGTCGTCGCCCGGCCGATCGGCAGCATCGGTAAGAAGCTGCGCCGCATGGCGTTGTCGCAGCAGGAGCAGACCGGCCTGATGGCCGGGCTCGTCACCGAGAGCCTGCAGGGCGCGCGCGTCGCCAAGACCGACTCGCTCGAGCCCTATCTCAAGGCTCGCGCTGCCGCTGCCTTCGAGACCATCCGCGCCCTCAAGATGAAGGCCGCCAACGCCCGCGGCCGACTCGACCCGCTGCTCGAGGTCGCCGGCGGCATTGCCGTTGCCGGCGTGCTCGCAGCGATCGGCGTGCGCATCACCTCCGGCAGCTCGACGGTCGGCGATTTCACCGGCTACGTCTCGGCCCTGCTGCTGGCAGCGCAGCCGATGCGCTCGCTCGGCAACCTCAACGCCATCGTCCAGGAGGCCGGGGCCTCGCTGAAACGCTACTACGCGCTGGTCGACGAAAAGCCGCTGATCACCCAGCGCCCCGACGCCAAGCCGCTCGAGGTCGGCCCGGGCGAGGTCGCCTTCCGCCACCTGCGCTTCCGCTACCGCGACGAGGCCCGCGCGCTGGAGGGCATCGACCTCGTCGCGCAGGGCGGCAAGATGACCGCGCTGGTCGGCCGTTCCGGCTCCGGCAAGTCGACCCTGCTCGCGCTGGTGCCGCGCCTCTACGATCCGACCGACGGCCGCATCGAGATCGACGGCCAGGACCTGCGCGACGTCACCCTGACCAGCCTGCGCAGCCAGATCGGCGTGGTCAGCCAGGACGTCGTGCTCTTCGACGATACCGTGCGCGCCAACATCGCCTTCGGCCGGCCGGGCGCGAGCGAGGACGAGATCGTCGCCGCCGCCAAGGGCGCCGCCGCGCACGACTTCATCATGGCCATGCCGGAAGGCTACGCCTCGCAGGTCGGCGAGCGCGGCTCCAGGCTCTCCGGCGGCGAGCGCCAGCGCATCGCCATCGCCCGCGCCATCCTGAAGGACGCGCCGATCCTGCTGCTCGACGAGGCGACGAGCGCGCTCGACACCGAATCCGAGCGCCTGGTGCAGCAGGCCCTGGCCGAGCTGATGAAGAACCGCACCACGCTGGTGATCGCCCACCGCCTCTCGACCGTGCGCGAGGCCGATCTCATCGTCGTGCTCGAAGAAGGCAAGATCGTCGAGACCGGCAGCCATGACGCGCTGCTCGCGCATGACGGCACCTATGCCCGGCTGCACCGGCTGCAATTCGCCGAAGGGCCGTCCTATTCGGACGGCCTCTGATCCTTGGATCAGGGCTCGCGCGAGAGCGCTTCCGCCGCAGCCGCGAAGCCGCGGAACGAGAAGGGCAGCGCCACCGGGCGGCCGGCGCCGTCGAGATAGCGCAGCTGGCCGGCCTCGCTATAAGCGCGCCAGCGCTTCAGCAGGTCCTCGGTCAGGTTGACCTCGCCGAAGCAGCCGCCGGGCAGGCAGCGCTGGAACACCGCGAGCGTGCCCTCGTCCTTCTCGCCGAGCGCGGCGCGCACGCCGGCATTCGGGCCGAGCGCGACGTTCGGCGCCACCTGGACCACCAGCTTGTAGGGCTCGTTGCGGGTCGGCCGGCCGATCGCGATCAGCGCGACCGGGGTGCGCTGCTGCTGGTTGGTGACCAGCGTCTGCACCATCTCGCAAACCCGCGTGCCGACGCCCTGCTGGCAGCGATAGGTCCAGTCGCCATAGCTCGCCGTGGTGTTGTCCGGCTGCGAGACGCTGCCGGGAGCGGGCTGGGCCTGGGCATTCGTCGCCGGGCGCTGCGCCTGCGCGAAGGCCGGAGCGCTGAGCGCGAGACCGAGAAGGACTGCAAGTGAGGTAAGCTTCGAATCCACGAGTGTATCCACCCCTTTGACTGCGCGCGATCTTAAGAGCGCTTCGTGAAATACGGCACAAACGATTCATACATGACAAGGAACGGCTGTTCACACCCTTCGAATCAAGGGCGCCAGCCGGTCTCCAGCACCGGCGCATTCTCCTGCGCCTCCTCCACCCGCGCCTCCTCGACGACGGCGAAGAGCGCGCGCAAGGCGGCCTCGACGCCCTCGCCCGAGGCCGAGGACAGCACGATCGGCGTCTTCTTGGCCGCCCGCTTCAGCCGTGCCACCTGCTCCTTGAGCAGCTCGGGGCTGAGCGCGTCGACCTTCGACAGCGCCACGATCTCGGGTTTCTCGTCGAGCCCCTCGCCATAGGCGGCGAGTTCCTGGCGCACGGTCTTGTAGGCCTTGCCGGCATGCTCGCTGGTGCCCTCGACCAGGTGCAGCAGCACGCGGCAGCGCTCGACATGGCCGAGGAAGCGGTCGCCGAGACCATGGCCCTCATGCGCGCCCTCGATCAGGCCGGGAATGTCGGCGAGCACCATCTCGCGCGCGTCGACCCGGACCACGCCGAGGCCGGGATGCAGCGTCGTGAACGGATAATCGGCGATCTTGGGCTTCGCCGCGGTCACGGTGGCCAGGAAGGTCGACTTGCCGGCATTGGGCAGGCCGACGAGCCCGGCATCGGCGATCAGCTTCAGGCGCAACCAGACCCAGCGCTCCTCGCCGAGCAGGCCGGGATTGGCATGGCGCGGCGCCTGGTTGGTCGCGGTCTTGAAATAGGCGTTGCCGAAGCCGCCATTGCCGCCCTTGCACAGCACGAAGCGCTGGCCCGGCTCGGTCAGGTCGGCGATCAGGGTCTCGCCCTCGTCGTCGGCGTCGAGGATCTGCGTGCCCGGCGGCACCCTCAGCACCATGGCCTGGCCATTGGCGCCGTGCCGGTCCTTGCCCATGCCGTGCTCGCCGATCTTGGCCTTGAAATGCTGCTGGAAGCGGAAGTCGATCAGCGTGTTAAGGCCCTGGACGCATTCGACCACGACGTCGCCGCCGCGCCCGCCATCGCCGCCATTGGGCCCGCCGAACTCGATGAACTTCTCACGGCGGAACGAGACGCAGCCGGCGCCGCCGTCTCCCGCCTTCACATAGATCTTGGCCTGGTCGAGGAATTTCATGCTGTCTCAGTAGTCGCAGGTAAGCGGCAGGGCAATGTGGCACGCGTCCCTTCTCCCCCTGCGGGAGAAGGTGGATCGGCGAAGCCGAGACGGATGAGGGGTCGCGCGACGACTGCAATACCGCAGTTGGGCGTCCCACGACAGCGGAAAGGGCAGTGCGACCCCTCATCCGGCGCTACGCGCCACCTTCTCCCGCAAGAGGGAGAAGGAAGGAAACTCACGCCGCCAGCCTCGGCGCCGCCATTTCCTCGCGCAGGGCCTGGGCGAAGCGCAGCGCGGCTGCGCTCGGCTGCGGCCCGATGATCAGCCCGACCGACATCTCGAACAGTGGCGGCAGGTCTTCCGCCGCCCCCAGCCGGCGCAGGCCGGGCGGGATCGCGCTCTCGGTGATCGCCGTGACGCAGAACCCCGCCTCGACGGCCGAGAGCACGCCTGACGTATGCGAGGAGGAGAACACCAGCCGGTGCGCCTTCCCGGCCGCATCGAGCGCGGCGAGAATGCGCGGGCGGGCCCGGCAGCCGTCGGAGAACAGCGCCAGCGGCAGCGCCTCCTGCAATTCCGGCCGGTGGCCGCGCGCCGCGACCCAGATCAGCGGCTCGCGCCTGAGCACCTCGCCCCTCGGCCGCTGCGGATCCTGCGTCACCACCGCAAGGTCGAACTCGCCGGCGGCGAGCAACGGCTCGATGTTCTTCGAGAGGTCGCAGCGCAGCTCCAGCTCGACGCGCGGATGCTCGGCCGCGAAGCGCGCGATCAGCGGCCTGAGATAGGCGTCGACGTAATCGTCGGGGATGCCGATGCGCAGCCGCCCGGCGGTCGCCTCGCCGCCAAGCTCGGCCAGCGCCTCGCGCTCGACAGCGAGCAGCCGCCGGGCATGACCGATCAGCCTCTCGCCGGCGTCGGTCGGCGTCACGCCGCGGCGCGAGCGCTCCAGCAGCTTCTGGCCGAGCTGGCTTTCCAAGTCCTGGATGCGCACCGAAATCGCCGATTGCGTGCGGCCGAGCCTTGCGCTCGCGGCGGTGAAGCCGCCGGTCTCCGCGACCGCCACCAGCATGTCCAAAGCCGCCAGGTCGAAATGCGCAGCCATCGCCACCTCCATCGGATTTTCGAATGGTGAGATGAGAATAATCCGTTTTTCCGATTGATGGAAGCGCACTATATCGGGGACGACTCAAGTTCGGATCGAACCGATGACCACGCCAGATCTCGCCCTGACCCGCCCCGCCGGCCCCAGCCTTGCGATCTTCCTCGCGCTGATGACGGGCGCGACCTGCATCGGCTTTTCCGGCGTGTTCGTGCGCTTCGCCGATATCGGCCCGGCCGCGGCCGGGTTCTGGCGCATGATCTTCGCGCTGCCGGTGCTGGCCGCCTGGATGGCGCTGGAGCGGCGCAACCCGACTGACGGCACGGTGCGCTCGGGCGCCTGGGGACCGATCGCGCTCGCCGGCCTCGCCTTTGCGGTCGACGTCATCCTCTACAACGCCTCGCTCGGCTTCACGACCATCGCCAACGCCTCGCTGCTCGGCAACCTCTCCCCGGTCGTCGTCGTGCTCGGCGGCTGGCTCTTGCTCGGCGAGAAGCCGACGCGGCGCATCCTCGGCGCGCTGATGCTGGCGCTCGGCGGCGCCATGCTGCTGGTATTGCCAAAGTTCGTCGCAGCCTCGGGTGCGCCGGCCTCGGCCGCCGGGACCTTCGGCGATACGCTGGCGATCGGCGCAGCCATCGCCTATGCCGGCTACATCCTCGCCATCCGCCGCGCCCGCGACCTCGCCGATGCCGGCCGCATCGGCCTGATCTCCAGCGTGCTCTGCGCCATCTTCTGCCTCGCCACCGCGCTGATCCTCGACGAGACGATCATCCCGCAGAGCCTGCAGGGCTGGCTCGCGGTGATCGCACTCGGCCTCGTCTCGCACGCGCTCGGCCAGGGCCTGATCACCCTCTCGCTCGGCCATTACGGCGCCAGCGCCGCCTCGCTGGTGATGGTCTACCCGGCGCTGGTCAGCGTCCTCGCCGCCTGGGCGATCTTCGCGGAGCAGCCCTCGCCTGCGCAGGCCTTTGGCGGGGTGGCGATTTTGGCGGCCGTGCTGTTGGTGCGGAAGGGGTGAGCCCCTTCCCGCCGCTTAGCTTAGAGACCATACAGTCAAAGCGATATTGGCGAGCTCGGTTTGACGAACATCTATCTCGTTTCGCCGCCATTCGGTATTACTGCTGACAGTCTTATTTATCTTGAGCGACGACGCCGCAATAATTGGCCTCTTCACCGCCCAAGCTTTATTTCCGATCTTAGCGTTCTCAGTTTTACGAAGAAGAGTCATATTTCCAATTCTGTGAGCAAACACGTTTACTTCTTCTGGCGAGAATAGAGGCCAGTCAATTACCTTTGCATTCTTAGGCAGTATGTGCTCCAGATTTACGCTATCGTAGTCTTCGTTCGGAACGAGTTCCGGCTCAGCGTCACCTTGCATGTGCCGCTCGACCGCAAGCAGCATGTACCGAGCAAGTTTTCCGCTAGCTGTACCAAAACGGCCAAATGCTTCTCGGAATGCGGTATCTGATGGAACTAGCGGAGTGAGTTTTGCGAGCAAAGCCGGAGTGTCTTTAATCTTTCCTTCTCGGATATCGACCGCCGCCTCACAATAATAACGCTCGGCCTGCCCGCCGCCCAGAACACCTGCCACGATACCCCGTACTGACCAAGAGACGAGTGAGCTTATGCACTTGGCGGTCTCATCTTTCGAGAAGTATGCAAAAACAGCCAAAAGCAGTGGTCGATTTTGTTCTAAATCGAGACTTTGTAGTTGCTCGACCGAACGCATTGCCTCGCTTAAGAAATCTTTCCAAAACTCGTTGTCTGTGGTTAAGATCGCTCCATATAACTTCGCGCCGTCCGCAATTTCCTTTGAAAATTCGACTGCATCTTGTTTGGTACGTACCCTATCTTTGATTCTGCGATAGAGGTCACGCTCTCGGGTGGCTCCGCTTTTAGAGCTCCACAAGTGACGCATGAAATTAACAAATTCACGATTGGGCTGGTAAAGTCCAAGAATAGATATAGATTCAATCCATCGTTCTTGCACAAAATCAATTTCCGATCCAGAAGAGCTAAATAAATAGTTCTTCAAAAGATCCGCAATGGTCAAGTCCGCGCCACGATCGTTAAGTGTTTCAAATATCGTGAAGGCATCAGCATCGGTTGGAGCACGGACTGCGACAACCCGCGCCTTATCTGTCAAGAAAGCCACGATATCTGCGAGTTTTTTCTTCCAATGAGATGGATTCACTTCGACGATATATTTAATCTCAGTGTCAAATCGAACCTTTGCGGCCAAAATTAATTTGTGGGAATCAAGCGTCGGCGGGGGATGATCACCTTTTACAATCAGATTTTCATAGAAATTATTATCACTCGTATTCAATCGAATGCGAGGCTTAGGAGCGAATTCGTTTACATCGTAAGGAGCAATGAACTGATTCTGTAGACCGTTAGCGGCATCATCCACACCTCCTGCCTTAAATTGATCTCGAATTGAAGCAAGGAGGATTGTCGTAGTCGAAACACGCTGTTGACCGTCAATAATCGACTGCGACACCCCTCCCTCTTCTGAAGAGAGCACAATCGTGCCCATGAAATAGTCTCGCCCTTCCGCTATGGCTTTGTTTATATCGGACCAATAATCGGTAATCTCTTCATCAGTCCATGAATACGACCGCTGATAACGAGGCACCGCAAGGTAGCGATCTTTTAAGATATTCAGCAATGTAGTTGGTTGAAAATCAAACTGAGCAGCCACCCGGTTCCCCTAAAGCTTGTGCCCTTACCCAATAACACGGCTAGGGCGTTCTACCAGCCCCAACGTTGCCATATGGCCAGAAGGCGACGATAGCCGCCTCCTATGTCAAAGCCTAATTCAAACCTCAAACCCCATACCGCAAAATCATCGTCCCATTCTTCAACGCCCTATTCTCCAGCAACTCCATCTTCCGCCGCTCACCGCCTTCCTTGAAGAACGGCGTGCCCGCCCCGAGCCGCGCCGGCACAACGCCCAAAATCATCTCGTCGATCTGGTTCGCCTTCAGCAGCGAATCGACCAGCTCGGCGCTGCCGAAGATGAAGACGTCCTTGCCCGGCGCCGCCCGTAGCTTCACGATCTCGCCGACGATGTCGGCCGTCACCCGCATGCTGTTCCAGTCCGAGCACGTGATCGTGCGCGAGGCGACGAGCTTGGGCAGGGCGTTCATGAAGCGCGTGATCTCGCCGTCGGCGGCGGTCATCCAGTGCGCCTTCATGCCGTCATGGGTGACGCGGCCGAAGACCAGGCACTGGGCGCGCAGGCCGAAATCGTGGCTCACCGCCTCCATCTCCTCGCCCCGGCCATACTCGTGCAGCGAGAGCTCCCACTTTTCCGTGCCCTCAGAATAGCCGTCCAGGCCAATGATGTTTCAGACGATCACCTTGGCCATGTCACCCTCCCGTGCCGGCGGCCTCCGCCGTCATTCCCGGACGCCGCGCAGGGGCGAGCCGGGACTCAGAACCTCTGAACGTACCTGACGAAACGGTGTTCTTGGCAGCGCCGATGAAGGAGCCCGGAGGTTCAGGTTCCGGGTATAGGCCTGCGGCCTGTCCCGGAATGGCGCCTCGTGGCGCCGCTCGCCTCACTCCGCCGCCAATCTCGGCGGCGGCAGCCGCGTCATCGCCTTCGCGCTCGCCTCGCCGGGCGTCTCCTCGCCATGGATCGGCTCCCATGCCGACTCGTCCTCGGCCTTCGAGAAGAAGCGGCCGAAGAGCCAGCCGGTGGCGCGGGAGAGGTCGTCCATCACCGTGTAGAAGGACGGCACGAAGACCAGCGACAGTACGGTCGAGACGATCAGGCCGCCGATCACCGCGATCGCCATCGGCGCGCGGAACTCGCCGCCGTCGCCGACGCCATAGGCCGAGGGCAGCATGCCCGCCGCCATGGCGATGGTGGTCATCACGATCGGCCGCGCGCGCTTGCGCCCGGCCTCGATCAGCGCCGTCTGGCGGTCCTTGCCGCGCGCCACCTCCTCGACCGCGAAGTCGACCAGCATGATCGCGTTCTTGGTGACGATGCCCATCAGCATGAGCAGGCCGATATAGACCGGCATCGAGACCGGGTTTCCGGTCGCGAGCAGCGCGATCACCACGCCGCCGAACGACAGCGGCAGCGAAAGCAGGATCGTGATCGGCTGGAAGACCGAGCCGAACAGCAGGATCAGCACGGCCAGCACCAGCATCAGGCCGGTCGCCATCGCGGTGATGAAGCCCTGCACGACCTCGCCCTGGATCTCGGCATCGCCGGTCGCGGCGATCCAGACGCCGTTGGGCAGGCCAACCTCCTTGACGATCTCGTGGAAGCGGTCCTGCGCCGTGCCGAGCTCGAAGCCGCGCTTGAGGTCGGCGCCGATCGTCGCCCGGCGGACGCGGTCATAGCGGTCGATCGAGCTCGGCCCCTCGCCGAAGCCGATATCGGCGACGGCGGTGAGCGGGATCGAGACGCCGTTGGTGTTGGTGACGCGCAGGGCCGAGATGTTGCGGATGTCGGCGCGGGCGGCCTCGTCGAGCTGGACGCGGATCGGCACCAGCCGGTCGCCGGCGTTGAACTTGGCGAGGTTGGCGCCGATGTCGCCGATCGTGGCGACGCGCACCGCCGTCGAGATCGCCTCCGGCGTGACGCCGAGGCTGGCGGCCTGCTCGGGCCTGGGCGTGACGCGCAGCTCCGGCCGGCTCAGCGAGCCGGAGGCGGCGACGTTGATGTAGCCGTCGACCTTGCGCATCTTCGCCTCGATGCGCGCCACGGCCTCGTCGAGCGCGTCGCCGTCGCGCGACAGGATCGAGAAGGCCATCTCGCGCTCGCCGCGCTCGTTGACGTACCAGGCGCGGACGTCGGGCACGCTCGCGAGCTTCTCGGCGATGACGACCTTGAGGTCCTTCTGCCGCTCGGCGCGCTGGTTCTTCGGCAGGAGCTTGATCGTCACGGCGGCGCGGCGCACCTCGAGCTGGCCGGTCGGCGAGGAGCCGCCGAGCACGAAGACCTGCGTGACCTGCGGGATCGTGCGCAGCGCGTCGACGATCTTGTCGGTGGTGACGCGGGTGTCGTCGAGCGTCGAGCCCGGCGGCAGCTCGACGGCGGCGACGACGCGGGCGGTGTCCTCGTCCGGGATGAAGCCGGTCGGCAGCAGCTGCGTCGCCTGGATCGAGCCGTAGAGGAAGCAGAAGCCGACGGCGAGCGTCAGATAGGCCGTGTTGAACGGCAGCTTGCGCCAGCCGCCGGTACCGTCGAAGCGCGGCAGCACGGGAATCCGCCGCTTTGCCAGGGTTCCGTGCAGGAACCCGGCATAAGCGCGCATGATGAAGCCGTCCGAGCCGTCATGGTGCTTCACCGGCCGCATCAGGTAGGCCGCCATCATCGGCGTGATCAGACGCGCCACCAGCAGCGAGAACAGCACGGCAACCGCGACGGTCAGGCCGAATTGGCGGAAATACTGCCCGGCGACGCCGCCCATGAACGACACGGGCGCGAAGATCGCGACGATGGTCAGCGTGATCGCGATGACCGCGAGGCCGATCTCGTCGGCCGCCTCCATCGCGGCGCGATAGGGCGATTTGCCCATCTTCATGTGGCGGACGATGTTCTCGATCTCGACGATGGCGTCGTCGACCAGGATGCCGGTGACCAGCGTGATGCCGAGCAGGCTGACCAGGTTGAGCGAGAAGCCCATCAGCTCCATCGCCCAGAAGGTCGGGATCGCCGAGAGCGGCAGGGCGATCGCAGTGATCAGCGTCGCCCGCCAGTTGCGCAGGAACAGGAAGACGACGAGCACGGCGAGCGCCGCGCCTTCGATCAGCGTCTCCATCGCCGCCACGTAGTTGCCATGCGTGTAGGCGACGGCATCGTCGATCGGCGCGAGCTTGATGTCGGGATAGCGCTTGTTGAGCTCGCCGATCTTGGCGGCGACGACGTCCTTGACCGACAGCTCGCTCGAGCCCTTCGAGCGGAAGACCGCGAAACTCACCACCGGCCGCTTGTCGAGCCGGCCGAAGGAGCGCGGCTCGGAATTGGAATCCTCGACGCGGCCGAGCTCCTTCAGCCTGACCTCGCGGCCACCGGCGAGCGAGATCTTGGTCTCGGCGAGTTCCGCGACGGTGCGGGCGCCGGCGAGCGTGCGGATCGCCTGCTCCTGGCCGCCGACCTCGCCACGTCCGCCGGCCAGGTCGACATTGGTCGCCAGGATCTGGCGGTTGACCTCGCCGGCGGTGGTGCCGAGCGCCAGCAGCCGGTCGGGGTCGAGCGAGATCCTGATCTCGCGGTCGACGCCGCCGAAGCGGTCGACGCGGCCGACGCCCTTCAGCCCCTGCAATTCGCGCCGGACGACATCGTCGACATGCCAGGAGATCTGCTCCAGCGTCATGCCGGGCGAGGAGGCGCCATAGGTCAGGATCGACTGGCCTTCGACGTCGATGCGCTGGATGATCGGCTCGTCGATGGTGCGCGGCAGATCGGCCCGGATCTTGGCGATGGCGTCCTTGACGTCGTTGACGGCGCGGTCGGTGTTCACCTCGAGCCGGAATTCGATGATGGTCTGCGACAGGCCGTCGGTCAGCGTCGACATCACGTGCTTGACGCCGGCGATGTTGGCGACCGAATCCTCGACGCGCTTGCTGACCTGGCTTTCCAGTTCGGCCGGCGCGGCGCCGGACTGCGTCACCGTGATCGAGACCAGCGGCACGTCGATGTTGGGAAAGCGCGTCACCGGCAGCTTCGAGAACGAGAGCAGCCCGAGCACGCAGAGCACGACGAAGAGCAGGATCGCGGGGACCGGCTTTCGGATCGACCAGGCTGAGAAATTGATGTCCACAGGCTGCCCCGTCAGTTCGTCGCGATCGGCGTGATCACGTCGCCGTCGCGCACGAAGGTGCCGGCCCGCGCCACCACGCTCTCGCCGTCGGCGATGCCGGAGACGATCTCGGCGCGGCCGTCGCCCATCAGGCCGAGCTCGACCTTCCTGGTCGTGACCTTGCCCTCCCTGACGCTCTGCACCGTCGCGCCGCCGCGCGAATAGGTGACGGCGGAAAGCGGCAGGGTGATGCTGGTCTTGCGCCCGGTCTCGATCACGCCGCGCGCGAAGGAGCCGATCGCCACGGGCGGATTGCCCTTAAGCGCGATGCGCACGCGCCCGAGCCGCGAGGCCTTGTCGACCTCGGGCGCGATCAGCCTGATCTCGCCTTCGAGCGGCTTGTCGCTGCCGGCCGGCGTCACCGCGACCTTCTGGCCGAGCTTGAGGCCGGCGAGCTCGACCTCGGCGACATCGGCCTGCAGCTCGATCGCGCCATCGGCGATGATGCGGAAGAGCGGGTCGCTCGTCGCCATCACCACCATGGCGCCGAGCCTGGCGCTGCGCCGGCTGATCGTGCCGGCAGCGGGCGCCTTGATCTCGGTGCGGGCGAGCCTGACGTCGATGTCGCGCCCCTGCGCCTTGGCGAGCGCAAGGTCGGCCGTGGTGATCGCCAGCGCCTGCTTGGACGAGTTGACCCGCGCCCTCGCCGAGCGGGCGGCGGCGTCGCGCTGGTCGAAAGTCTCCAGGCTGGCATTGCCGTTGTCGCGCAGCACCTTGGTGCGGTCGAAGGCGTTGTTGGCCTGGACGACATTGGCCTCGGCCTCGACGATCTGCGCGTTGGCCTGGGCGATGGCCGCCTCGGCGCGAGCGATCTGAGCGTCGTTTTGCGCCTTCTGCACGTCGAGCGTGGTGCGAGAGAGTCTGGCCAGCACCTGACCGGCGGCGACGCGGTCGCCCTCCTCGGCCAGGATCTCGGTGATCGCGAGCCCGTCGATCTCGGGCGAGACCAGGACTTCGTCGCGCGCGATCATCGAACCGGAGACGACGACGCTCTGCACGATCTCCGTGACCTTCGCATTGGTGACGGTGACCGAGGGGCCGGCGGCGGGCTCGGATTTCGCCGGGGTGTTCGCCTGCGCTTGCGCCTGAGCGGCTTGCGGCAGCGCGCCGGCGAAAGCCAGCAGCGACAGCGTCGCCAGGAGTTGGAACGAACGGGACATGGGCACCGCTTTCGGGATCATGGCTTTCAGGGCGATCATGGCTGCGGCCTCTCGGGCGAAGGCAGCACGAGCACTTGCGAGAGCACTCGCATGGTCGCAAACAAGGTGTCGGCGGCCGAGGCCGCATCGAAGTTGAGGTCTGCGGCGCGGCCGCAGAAGAACCCGTCGGCCATCATGAAGATGGCTTGCAGGAAGCGCGCATCGTCGAGATTGGCCGGCAACTCGCCGCTCGCCTTGGCGGCGGCCACCGCGGCGCTCATGCCCTGCGCGACCGTGCCGTCGATGCTGGCGCACATGCTGGCCATGGCTGGATTGCGCGAGGATTCGGCCCAGATCAGCAGGGCGATGACCGCCTTCTCGCGCGGGGCGTCGACCAGATGGCGCCGGCCGAGCGCCTCGAGCTGGTCGAGCAGCCCGCCCTTGGCCGGATCGAGCGCTGCGAAATCCTCCGCGATCATCATCCGGTCGCGCTCGGCCATGCCGGCGATGATAGCGTCCTTCGACGAGAAGTAGCGGTAGAGGTTGCCTGGGCTCATGCCGGCTTCGACCGCGACGTCCTGCATGGTCGCGACATGGAAGCCGCTGCGCGCGAAGACGCGCTCGGCCGCATCGAGAATGCGGATATGGCGCTCCGACAGGCCGCGGCCAGCGTCGAAGGCGAGGGAATGCGGCGGCAACATTGGCGTCCAAGAATGAGAATGAATGTTCATTCTCATGCCGGAGCTTCACGAGCATGTCAAGGAGCAGGATAAATTCTCTCCTTCAATGCAAATTGAGAGGTAAATATTCTACGCCTGTCTTGCGCCGCTTGCGAATTCGCCATGCGGCGCTGGCGCATAAATTGCTTGCTCCGGCCCCAATGGAACCGCATTGTCAGGGGAATGGTATGGCCTTGCGCTCATCACTGGCTGATACGCGCACGGAGTTGCTGCTGAAGCCTGCGATGAACGACCAATTCTTCCGCTTCCCCACCGCCCGCAAGACCCGCTCGCCGGCCTCCCTCCGGAAGTCTGGACCCGCGCCCAAGCCGGTGCTGATCGTCCTGCACCAGGAACACTCGACGCCGGGCCGCATCGGCCGGCTGCTCCAGGCGCGCGGTCACCAGCTCGACATCCGCAAGCCGCGTTACGGCGACCCGCTGCCTGAGACCATGCGCGGCCATGCCGGCGCGGTAATCTTCGGCGGCCCGATGAGCGCCAACGATCCGGACGACTTCGTCAAGGCCGAGATCGACTGGATCGGCACCTGCCTGAAGGAGGAGGCGCCCTTTCTCGGCATCTGCCTGGGCGCCCAGATGCTGGCGCGCCATCTCGGCGCACGGGTCTACACCCATCCCGAGGGCCGGGCCGAGGTCGGCTACTACCCGCTGACGCTGACCGAGGCCGGACACACCGATTCCGCCACCACCGGCGCCATTTGGCCGGGCACCGTCTATCAATGGCACCGCGAGGGCTTCGACTGCGCGCCCGGCGCCGAATGCCTCGCCACCGGCGGCGATTTCCCGATCCAGGCGATCCGCTCGGGCCCCAAGGCGTATGGCATCCAGTTCCACCCGGAAGTGACGCCGATGATGATGTGCCGCTGGTCGGTGCGCGGCCATGAGCGCACGCTGATGCCCGGCGCGCAGCTGCGCCATATGCACATTGACGGCTGGTACCAGTACGATCCCGCGATCCGGTCCTGGCTTGACGGCTTCCTTGACCACTGGCTGAAGCAGCCCACCGATAGTGCGGCCTTGCCGGCGTGAGCCGAACTGCCCTCGTCCTCGGCGCCGGCATGGTCGGCGTCTCCTGCGCGCTCGCCCTGCAGAAGCGCGGCTTCACCGTGACGCTGATCGACCGGCGCGAACCGGGCAGCGAGACCTCCTATGGCAATGCCGGGGTGATCAGCCGCTCCTCGATCGTCCCGCTCAACAATCCCTCGCTCTGGCAAAGCCTGCCGGCCTATTTGCGCAACGACCATGCCGCGATCCGCTATCGGCTCGGCCATCTCCTGCGCAATCCCGGCTGGATCCTGCGCTTCCTGGCCGAAGCACGGCCGTCGCGGCTCGCGCCGCGCATCGCCGCGCTCGACAGCCTGACCTCGCATGCCCTGCCCATGCACAAGCAATGGATGGCGGAGGCCGGCGTCTCGCAGCGCCTGCGCGAGACCGGCTGGCTCAAGCTCTGGCGCAGCGAGGCAGGTCCCGAGAAAGCCAAGGCCGAGCAGCTTTGGTTCGAGGATCACAGCGTGCGCAGCGAGCCGCTCGACCGGCAGGCGCTCTCAGGCCTCGAGCCCGACCTCAATCCGATCTTCACGGCCGGGCTCTGGCACAAGGACAGCGCCTCGGTCGACTGGCCGCAGGCCGTGGTCGCCGCCTATGCGGCGATGTTCGCGGCGCGGGGCGGGCGGATCGTGCAGGCCGTCGTCGCCGGGCTGAGCGCGACCCCGTCCGGCTGGAAAGCAGACACCGAGGCCGGCCCGTTCAACGCCGCCATCGCCGTCATTGCTTTCGGACCCTGGAGCGCCGATTTCCTGAAGCCGCTCGGCCTCGACGTCCCGCTCAATGTCGAGCGCGGCTATCACCGGCATTACCGCGCCGAGGACGGCCGCAAGCTCGGCCGGCCGCTTCACGATGTCGAGGCGTCTTACATGCTGGCGCCGATGGAGCGGGGCTATCGCCTGACCAGCGGCGTCGAGCTCGCCCATCGCGACGCGCCCTCGAACCACGCCCAGATCGACCAGGTGCTGCCGAGTGCCCGCGAGGCCTTCGCGCTCGGCGAGCAGGTCGAGACCACGACATGGCGCGGCGCGCGGCCAACCTTGCCGGACTCACTGCCGATGATCGGCGAGGCGCCGCGGAAGCCCGGCCTCTGGCTCGCCTTCGGCAACCAGCATATCGGCTTCTCGACGGGGCCGGTGACGGGAGAGATCCTGGCCGCGTTGGTGACCGGGGAAACGCCGCCCGCCGACCCAGCGCCGTTCTCGCCGCGGCGGTATCTCAAGTAGCGCGTGACGTAGAGTGTCATCCCGCACGCGCTGCGGCACGAAGTGCTGCTGCGCAGATGCGGGACCGTCCTCAGAAAAGGACTCCCCGCCGCCCTTCGAGAAAGAGGCGCCTTCTCGTCATGCGGTCCCGTGTCTGCGCAGCAGCACTTCGCGCCGCAGCGCGCACGGGATGACGCGCACTCAAACTTGCCGCGTCACCATCATCTTCTTGACCTCGGCAATCGCCTTGGCCGGGTTCAGCCCCTTCGGGCAGGCATTGGCGCAGTTCATGATGGTGTGGCAGCGATACAGGCGAAACGGGTCTTCCAGGTCGTCGAGCCGCTCGCCGGTCGCCTCGTCACGGCTGTCGATCAGCCAGCGATAGGCCTGCAGCAGCGCGGCCGGGCCGAGATAGCGGTCGCCGTTCCACCAGTAGCTCGGGCACGAGGTCGAGCAGCAGGCGCAGAGGATGCACTCGTAGAGCCCGTCGAGCTTCTCGCGGTCGTCCTTGGCCTGGGCCCATTCCTTCTCGGGCGCCGGCGTCGTCGTCTTGAGCCAGGGCTCGATCGAGGCGTGCTGGGCGTAGAAGCGGGTGAGGTCGGGGACGAGGTCCTTGATCACCGGCATGTGCGGCAGCGGGTAGATCGCGACCTTGCCCTTGGCCCCGCACTCGTCGATGCCGGTGGTGCAGGCGAGCCCGTTCTTGCCGTCCATGTTCATGGCGCAGGAGCCGCAGATGCCCTCGCGGCAGGAGCGCCGGAAGGTCAGCGTCGGGTCGACCTTGTTCTTGATCCAGATCAGCGCATCGAGAACCATCGGCCCGCAATCGTCGCGGTCGACATAATAGGTGTCGGTGCGCGGATTCGCCCCGGTATCCGGATCCCAGCGATAGACCTTGAACTCGGTGAGCTTGTGCGAGCCGGCCGGCTTCGGCCAGGCCTTGCCCTCGGTCAGGCGGGAGTTCTGAGGAAGATTGAATTCAGCCATCAGTCAGATCGTCCTCAGTACACCCGGGCCTTAGGCTTGATGTATTCGATGTCGTTCGACATCGTGTAGGTATGCACCGGCCGGTCGTCGAGCGTGACGGTGCGCTTGCCGTCGTCGATCCAGGACAGGGTGTGCTTCATCCAGTCCTTGTCGTCGCGGTCCGGATAATCCTCGCGAGCGTGCGCCCCGCGGCTTTCCGGCCGGTTCAGCGCCGAATCCATCGTCACGACGGCCTGGGTGATCAGGTTGTCGAATTCCAGCGTCTCGACCAGGTCCGAGTTCCAGATCAGCGAGCGGTCGGTGGTCGCGATGTCCTCGATGCCGCCCCAGACCTGGTGGATCAGCTTGTGGCCCTCTTCCAGAGTCTCGCCGGTGCGGTAGACGGCGCAGTTATCCTGCATCGTCTTCTGCATCTGGTTGCGCAGCTCGGCGGTCGGCGTGCCGCCCTTGGCGTTGCGGTACTTGTCGAGCCGGGTCAGCGCGAGGTCGGCCGAGTTCGACGGCAGCTCAGCCTGCTTTTCGCCCGCCGTGACGATCTCGGCGCAGCGCAGGCCGGCGGCGCGGCCGAACACCACGAGATCGATCAGCGAGTTCGAGCCGAGCCGGTTGGCGCCGTGCACGGAGACGCAGGCGGCTTCGCCGATCGCCATCAGGCCGGGCACCACGGTGTCGGGATTGCCGTCGACCTTGGTCAGCACCTCGCCGTGGAAGTTCGTCGGGATGCCGCCCATGTTGTAATGCACCGTCGGCAGCACCGGGATCGGCTCGCGCGTCACGTCGACGCCAGCGAAGATCTTGGCGCTCTCCGAGATGCCCGGCAGGCGCTCGTGCAGGATCTTCGGGTCGAGATGGTCGAGATGCAGGTAGATGTGGTCCTTGTTCTTGCCGACGCCGCGGCCGCCGCGGATCTCCATCGTCATCGAGCGCGAGACGACGTCGCGCGAGGCGAGGTCCTTGGCCGAGGGGGCATAGCGCTCCATGAAGCGCTCGCCCTCGGAATTGGTCAGGTAGCCGCCCTCGCCGCGCGCGCCCTCGGTGATCAGGCAGCCGGCGCCGTAGATCCCGGTCGGGTGGAACTGCACGAACTCCATGTCCTGGAGCGGCAAGCCGGCGCGCAGCACCATGCCGCCGCCGTCGCCGGTGCAGGTATGGGCCGAGGTCGCCGAGAAATAGGCGCGGCCGTAGCCGCCGGTCGCCAGGATGGTCATTTGCGAACGGAAGCGGTGCAGCGTGCCGTCATCGAGCTTGAGCGCGATCACGCCGCGGCACTTGCCATCCTCGTCCATGATCAGGTCGATGGCGAAATACTCGATGAAGAACTCGGTGTTGTAGCGTAGCGCCTGGCCGTAGAGCGTGTGCAGCATGGCGTGGCCGGTGCGGTCGGCCGCCGCGCAGGTGCGCTGCGCCGCCGGGCCGTTGCCGAACTCGGTGGTCATGCCGCCGAACGGGCGCTGGTAGATCTTGCCGTCCTCGGTGCGCGAGAACGGCACGCCCCAATGCTCGAGCTCGTAGACGGCGGCGGGCGCGTTGCGCACGAGATACTCGATCGCGTCCTGGTCACCGAGCCAGTCCGACCCCTTGACGGTGTCGTACATGTGCCACTGCCAAGTGTCCTTGCCCATGTTGCCGAGCGAGGCGGCAACGCCGCCCTGCGCCGCAACCGTGTGCGAGCGCGTCGGGAACACCTTTGAGATGCAGGCCGTCTTCAGCCCGGCCTGCGAGCAGCCGACCGTGGCGCGCAAGCCCGCGCCGCCGGCGCCGACGACGACGACGTCGAACGTATGGTCGGTGATCTCATAGGCCTGGCCGGTATAGGCCGGGACCGGGTGGGAACGGGTGATCGCCATCGGATCAGCCTCCGAACGAGAGTTTCAGCAACGCGAAGGCGCAGGCGGCGCCGATCGCGATCGCGAAGAACGTGTTGCCGATCACGGCGGCGATCTTGAGGCCCTCGCCATGGACGTAGTCCTCGATGATGACCTGCATGCCGAGTCGCATGTGAATGGCGCCCGAGAGCACGAAGAGCAGCATCAGGATCGCGACCAGCGGATTGCCGAGCGTCGCGACCGCAGCCGGATAGGGCTTGCCGATCAGCGAGATCACCAGGCCGAGGAAGACCAGGGTCAGGACGACGTTGGCGACGGCGGTGACGCGCTGCAGCCAGAAATGGCCGGTGCCGGATTTGGCGGAGCCCAGGCCGCGGACGCGGCCGAGCGGGGTGCGCATGGAGGAGTTGGACAGCATGGTTTAGCTCCTCAGCCGACCGCCAGAACGATGATCCAGAGCAGGATCGTCAGCCCGCCGGAGACGACGACGCTGTACTTCGCCATGTTCATGCGCGTCTGCGGCTCATAGCCCTTGCCGGTGTCCCAGACGAAATGGCGCAGGCCGCCGACCATGTGGTGCAACAACACGAAGGAATAGCCGAACAGCACGAGGCGGCCGAGGATCGAACCGGCGACGGCCTGCGCCGTCTCATAGGCTGCCGGGCCGGATGCGGCGGCGATCAGCCAGGCGGCGATCAGCACGGTGCCCAAATAGAGCCCGGTGCCGGTGACGCGATGGGCGATCGACATCGCCATCGTCCAGGACCAGCGGTAGATCTGCAGATGCGGCGAAAGCGGCCGCGCCGCCGGTTTGACCTCGGCCAAGTTGAACTCCCGGTCTGCTGACCCCGCGCAAGGGCCTTGTCCATTTGGGACGGTTCTAGAGTGATTGGCTGTCTAGCGAAACTGGCCTCGTGCTGCAACGCGACATGCTCCAGGCGCAGTTACAGAACACAAAAATTGTAACTTGTAACGCAGGGTCACGTCTTCTGCAGCATGACATCGGCCCAAAACCGGTTCCCACTTTTGGGCGTCATGCTAGAGTATCGGGCCGAAAAGTGGAATCCGGTTTTCGGAAAAATCCGATGCAACAACAAAGGTCTAGATCGCCACTTTGCGTCCGGTAGGACGCACGGCGATCTAGCGCGGCAACAGCGCCCAATAATCGAAGTCGAGGATGACGCCATCGGCATAACCGTCGCCGAGCCTGAGGGGATATTCGCCGCAGGGCCGGTTCTTGGTCGCGACCAGCCGCAGGCGCAGCGCGCCGACATCCTGCCGGCCCGGAAGCTCCGCAACCTCCAGCACCTCGCTCCAGGCATAGACCGTATCGCCCGCAAAGAGCGGCGCGACATGCCGCCCGCCATTGATCGCGGCGATGTGGAAGGCGTTGCCGAGCCCGTTGAACGAGAGCGCCCGCGCCAGGCTGATGACGTGGCCGCCATAGATCAGGCGCTTGCCGAAGCGCGTCTCGCGCGCCGCATAGGCATCGAAATGCACCCGCGCCGTGTTCTGGTAGAGCCGCGTCGCCAGTTGGTGCTCTGCCTCCTCGACCGTGATGCCGTCGACATGGTCGATCCTCTCACCGACGACATAATCGCCCCAGCGAAAGGTCGAGCCGGACAGGCCATCGTCATAGGCGGTGAGCTCGAGCGCCGGGCAGCCCTGTCCGAGCTGCTCCGGCGTCACCGCCTTGGGCAGTTCCGGCACCTGCTCGGCATGGGCGGGCGTGCCGGGATGGCGCTTGCGCACCAGCACCCAGCGCGCATAGCTCAGGACGATCTCGCCATCCTGGTTGCGGCCGATCGAGCGGACATAGACGATGCCGGCATCGCCGGCCGAGGTCTGCTTCAGCCCGATGACCTCGGACGTGGTCGACAGCGTGTCGCCGGCATAGACCGGCCTGAGGAAGCGGCCGTCGGCATAGCCGAGATTGGCGACGGCATTCAGCGAGATGTCCGGCACGGTCTTGCCGAAGACGATGTGGAAGACCAGCAGGTCGTCGACCGGCGCGGCGGGATAGCCGATCGCCTGGGCGAAGGCGTCGGAGGACTGCACGGCGAAGCGGGTGCCGTAGAGCGCCGTGTAGAGCGGCCCGTCGCCGGCCCGGACGGTGCGCGGCGTCGCGTGCACGATCGTCTCGCCGAGCCTGAAATCCTCGAAGAACCGGCCGGTATTGGTCTTGGAGACGATCTCGGACATGGGGACGCTCACCTAGGCCTGTCGGAGCGCGATAGTGCGTCGCCGAAGCATGGGGCGTCCAGTGGCGTCGGGATGCAACGATGGGCGGTGGGGCATTTGGGCAAGACGGCATGACCGGACGAACCGCAATCTTCCCTTCTCCCGTGTGGGAGAAGGTGCCGCGGCAGCGGCGGATGAGGGCCGGACAACAAACGAAAAAGCTCCGTCACCTCACGTTTTGCAACGGCTTTCGCTCGCGTCTTTAATGCACCGTCCGGCCCTCCCCCAACCCTCTCCCACACGGGAGAGGGCTCCCGCGCCTCATTCTGAGATTGCTCAGCCCGGCATGACGTAGCCGGCAGCCTCCGCCTCACGCGCATCGTCCAACAAGACGCCATAAGCCTCCCGCTCGACTGCCGCGAAGCCGCTCAGACGCAACCTCGCGAGCAAGGGCGCCGTAACGGCATCTCCGGACGCGGCCAGCAACGCACCACGAAGCTTCCCGACAATGGCAGGCTGCACGCCCTCCGACGCCACCAGAAGCGGTATCGGCCTTGGCGCAGTCGTCTCAACGATGCGCAGCCTCGCCGCCGTCTCCGGCTCATGCGCCAGCAGCAGGTCGTGGAAATAGGAATCGAGCGGGCCGATATCGATCTCGCCGGCGAGCAGAGCCTCGATCACGCGGCGCGGCGTCACCAGCGGGCCGACGCTCCCCGCATAAAGGCTGGCGCCGGCGCGCCGATACGGCAGCAAATGGCTGCGCAGGGCGTTGAAGCCGGATTGCGAATGCTCGACCGTCCAGCCAAGTCGCCCACCGAAGCTTTCTGCCAGCGTCGCGAGCCCGCTCTCCGCCCGCACCACGAGATGCGAGGCATAGAGCGGCCTGCCGGCACCCAGCGCGGAAGCGGGCACCGGCGCGACGACGGGCTGGACCGGAAAGCCGCCGCTCGCGAACGGGTAGCCGCAGATGAAGGCGAGCCCGAGATCGCCACGCCGCCACAGCTCGTCGAGCGGTGCCGGCGCGGCATGATCGATCACCTCCAGCGCCAAGCCTGATGCCGCCGAGACCCAGCCGAACAGCTCCGTCCAGGCGGCGCGCACGGCCGGGTTGACCGCATACATCCGCGCATTGGCGACGAGCGCCGGCTCTGCGGATCTGCTCACGCGTAGCGCAGCCGCTGACCGAGTCCGAGCCGCTGGGCCTTCTCCAGCATGAAATGACCGAGCGCGATGTCCGACAACGAGAGCCCGCGGTGCCAGAACAGGATGGTCTCGTCCTCGCGCTCGCGGCCCGGCTTCAGCCCGGCGACGATCTCGCCCATCTCGGCATGGAGCGTCTGCTCCGAGAGCTTGCCGGCCTCGACATGGGCGCGCAGCGAGCCGAACTGCCCCGTCTTGCACTGGCCCCAGTCGTCGACGACGAGCTTGCTCATGATGTCGGTCAGCGAGAGTTCGACCGCGCTCATCGTGCCATAGGGCACGACGAAGGCGCCGGGCTTGATCCACTCCGTCCTGAGCATCGGCTCCGGCTGGTTCAGCCGCGAGGCCTCGACGACGATGTCGGCGCCCTCGACGCAGGAGCGCCAGTCCTCGGTGACGATGACCCGCTTGCCGAGATCGGCCGAAAGCCTCGCGCCGAAGGCGTCGCGGCTCTCCTTGCGCCGCGAATGCACCCGGATCTCGTCGAAGTCGAACAGCGAATCGAGCAGGCGGACGTTCCAGTAGGCCGTGCCGCGCGCGCCGATATGGCCCAGCACCTTCGAGCCTTTGCGCGCCAGATACTTTGCGCCGATCGCAGTGACCGCGCCGGTGCGCATGTCAGTGAGGTGGCTGCCGTCGATGATGGCCTTGGGTACGCCGTTGCCGGGGTCCATCAGCAGCAGCAGGCCGAGTTCGGACGGCAGGCCCTCCTTGTAGTTGTCGACGAAGTCGCCGATCACCTTGACCCCGGCGAGGTTGATCGGCGCGCGGAAGGCGCCGCGCAGCACGTTGAAATGGCCGTTTGCCACGCCGGGCTGCAAATGCATGCGCGGCTCGATCACCGTCTCCTTGCGGCCCTGCGCCGCAAGCCCGGCTTCGACCGCGCCGATGATTTCGTGATCGGTCAGGGCGAGCGCCTCGACGTCGAGCATGTTGAGGAAGTCGATATGAATCGGAGCGTGCGGCACGGGAGCTGTCTCTGGCAGGGGCGATACCGGACATTGGACGCCCCGCAGAGGCGAAGCAACATCATGAGATTCACGCTGCCGCGTTGGCCGGCAAAGGCCTCTTTTCGGCCACATGTCCGGATGATCAGGGAACCTTACGAAGAGTGACCGGACGGGATATGCCGCGCATTAACCAATGGTTAACCATGACGGCACAGTCTGCCAGCTGCGAAGCCGCAAGCCGTGGTCTTGAAGACTGATCCGGAACCGGCGTCGCCGAGCCGTCGCGACGACCGGGAGTTCAGCGACGCAAGCTTGTCCGACCTCCCGCCGGGCGATGTGGACATGGCGGCGCAACTCACGTTGGACGGCACCGCGTTCCGGCCGCGTCTGGCCTCCGCCCTGGCCGAGCCGTCCCAGCGGCTCGCGGCGGCCGGGAAGACCGGCTTCGGCGCCGGCCTGATGCTGGGCCTGCGCTTCCTGCAGGCGCGCTTCCTCTCGGTCTGGGGCCTTCTGCTCGCAGCCGCCCTGTGCCCCGCTCAGGTCTTCGCCGATTTCGCGATCTTCTCGACGCTGGCCAATTTCGTCGCGATCGCCGCGCTGCTCCGCTTCGAGGCCGTGTTCTTCCAGAGCAATGACCGGCGGCGCCTCGGCCAGGCCTTCCGGCTCGCGCTGGCGACCGGCGCCGTCTTCCTGTGCGGCATGACGCTCGCCGTGCTGTTCGCCGCGGCGGAGGGCTGGGTCCTGCGCGGCTTCGGCGCGCTCTTCATGATCTCGCTGGCGAGCCGGGCGGTGATCCGCCTGCTCGTGGCGGAGGCCACCGCCGAGGGCGATTTCGCCACGGTCGGCAACATCAACATCGTCCAGGCGCTGGTGCAGCCGGGCATGATGATCCTGCTGATCTGGCCGCTCGGCGCGACCTCGCTCGCGCTCTTCGCCGCCGACGCCTTCGGCCATGCCGTCTCGGCCTGCTACCTGATCTGGCGGCGGCGCCATGCGCTGATCCGGCTGGTGAACCCGCCGTACTGGTCCAGGCGCGAGCTGCGCGCCTCGGCTGCGCGCTGGCGCACCGCGCCGCGCATCCTGCTGCCCTCGGCGCTCCTGTCGTTCGGCTTCATGGCGGCGCCGCTCCTCGCCCTGCCGCTCGCCGGCGATCCGATCCTGGCCGCCCATGTCGCGCTGGCGATGCGCCTGCTGGAAATGCCGACGCAGATGTTCGCCACCGTCTCGGTCCCGCTCGTCATGAACACGCTGCGCGGGCAGGCCGGCCCCGATCGGCAGCAGGCCACGCGCATCATCACGCTCCGGCTGATCGTGGTCGCCGCCGCGCTCTTCGCCGGGATCGGGCTCTTCGCGGTCGCCGCCGATGCCGTGCTCGACGGCACGCAATGGCAGGGCATCGGCCCTGTCGTCGCCGCACTGGCGCTGTTCTATGGCGGCAGCGCCCTGGTGATGCCGCTGCACGAGGTCGCCACGCTCTCGCGCTATCCGCATCTGCAACTGGTCGCCAACGCCGTCGCCCTGCTTGCGGCGGGCGTGGTGATACTGTGGTTCGGCAAGCTCTCGATCGTCCTGCTCCTGGCCATCGGCATCATTTCGGTGGCGCGGATGGCCGCCCATGTCCAGTTCGCCTGGACAGGTCTCGGCGACGAGCCCTTCGCCGCGCCAGCCCCGACGCGCTGAAGCGTCGGACCGAAAAATGGAATCCGGTTTTCGGACGACATCATGCTCTAACTCTTGATCAGAGCAGGCCGCGCTATTCGCGCCGGATCAGCCGGTCGGCGACCAGCGAGGACAGGAAGCCGGTCTTGAACGTCCGCTCCAGCGTGGCGGGGTCGTAGTGGTGCTCGACCCAGTCGAGGAAGCCGATCCCCTTCGCCGCGCCCTCGTCGCGATAGGCCTCGAAGAACGCGTCGAGGATGCCGGTCTTGGCGAAGCGGAAATGGCCGTAGCGCAGCGAGAGCTGGCGCATCGCCTCGTCCAGCGGGCGCTTCTCATGGATCAGCAGGTAGAGCGCCGAGAAGAAGCCGGCGCGGTCGGCGCCCGACTTGCAGTGCACCAGCGCCGGCTCCCGCATGCTGTCGAAGAAGCTTTTGGCGGCGAGGATGGTCTCGCGCTCCGGCGCGCCGCGCGAGCGCAGCACGAACTCGACCAGCGCGATGCCATGGCGCTCGCAGGCCTCGCGCTGCAGGGGCCAGGCGCCATGCTCGCGCCCGCCGCGCAGGTTGACGATGGTCTTCACCCCCTGGCGCGCGAACCAGGCGATGTCGGTCGGCGCCGGCTGCGCCGCACGCCAGAGCCGCGGCGTGACGCGATGGGCGTTGAGATAGGCGAGCCGGAAGATGCCGTGATCGGCCAGCAGCATGTTGGTCCAAGCCCTGACGCGGTCGAGCCGGCCGGTCAGCGGCCGGTCCCAGCGCGCGATGCGGGCCATGCGGCGCTGGTAGCGCTCCGCATCGGGGCGCAGCCGGTTCAGCACGGGATGGTCTCTTCGAGCGTCATGCCGATGCCGATACCAGCGCTGGCGGTGCCGCGCAAATCCGGCACGGGCCCACGGCGCCCATGAGAGGGTTCGGCAGAAGGACGGGCTTGGCCTTTTGCTCGCCAACGCGCATAAGGCGCGCCAGCTAATCGCACCAACAGGGATCATCCATGCGTCTGGACGCCATTTCCATCGGCAAGAACCCGCCCGACGAGGTCAACGTGGTCATCGAGGTGGCCATTGGCGGCGAACCGATCAAATACGAGATGGACAAGGACGCCGGCACGCTCTTCGTCGACCGCTTCCTTTATACGCCGATGCGCTATCCCGGGAATTACGGCTTCATCCCGCACACGCTCTCGGAAGACGGCGACCCCTGCGACGTGCTCGTCGCCAACACCCGCCCGCTGATCCCCGGCTCCTATATCGCCGTCAGGCCGATCGGCGTCGTGATGATGCGGGACGAGGGCGGCGGCGACGAGAAGATCATCGCCGTGCCCGTGCCGAAGCTGACCAAGCGCTACGAGAACGTCCACAACTACACCGACCTGCCGCAGATCACCCTCGACCAGATCCAGCACTTCTTCGAGCACTACAAGGATCTCGAGCCCGGCAAGTGGGTCAAGCTCACCGGCTGGGGCGACGCCGCCAAGGCCAGGGAGCTCATCGTCGAGGCGATGGAGCGGGCCAAGAAGGCGAAGGGCTGAGGCTGGTTCGCCAGCCCCTGAGACTGTTCGAGACGTCGCTGGCGTGAGTCGGCTGACGTGGCTGTCGAGAACCGGAGCGGAGCGGACTTTATGTCCGTGAGCACCGGAAGCGCAGAGAGCCGCGTCAGACGGCCGCGCCAGTAGACGTATCGAGCAGTCTCACGCGGCGATCGCATCCGCCAGCGCTACCACCCGCTTCGCCATCTCGGCATGGAGCCGCTCGACCATGCGGCCGTCGAGCTGGATCGCGCCCTTGTCGGCGTTCTCCGGCTGCTGGAAGGCGGCGATGATCGCCTTGGCCCGCGTCAGCTCGCTCTCGTCGGGCGCGAAGATCGCGTTGGCCGGCGCGACCTGCGCCGGATGGATCAGCGTCTTGCCGTCGAAGCCGAGGTCGCGGCCCTGCTCGCATTCGGCGATGAAGCCGGCCTCGTCCTTCAGGTCGTTATAGACGCCGTCGACGACGTCGATGCCGTGGGCGCGGGCGGCCAGGATCGCCGTGGTCAGCCAGGGCAGCATCGGCGCCCGGCCCGGCACGAAGCGGGCGCGAGTCTCCTTGGCGAGATCGTTGGTTCCGAGCACGAAGCAGGCGAGCCGCGTCGCCGGCACATGCGCGGCGCGCGCGATCCGCTCGGCGTCGAGGATGGCAAGCGGCGTCTCGATCATCGCCCAGACCTTGATCGCAGGATCGGCCCAGAGCCCGGTCAACTGGTTGCCGATGCGCTGGAGGGTTTCCGGCGAGGACACCTTCGGAATCAGGATCGCATCGGGCTTGGCCTCGCTGGCAGCGGCCAGATCGGCCTCGAACCAGGGCGTATCGGTGCCGTTGACGCGGATCACCAGCTCGCGCCGGCCATAGCCGCCGGCCTTGATGGCGGCGCAGACCTGGTCGCGCGCCATGGCCTTGGCGTCGGGGGCGACGGCGTCCTCGAGGTCGAGGATCAGCGCGTCGGCCGCGATCTCGCGCGCCTTTTCCAGCGCGCGGGCATTCGAACCGGGCATATAGAGGACGCTGCGGCGCGGGCGGATCTCGGTCATGCGATCACTCCTGATAGGATCGTGCGGCCCATTCTGGTGCAATGCACACCAGACGCGACCGCAATGCAACATCGACGCGCCAAAAGCGATGGAGGAATGACGAATGGCCTGGATCGCCGGTGTCGATGGCTGCAAGGCGGGCTGGATCGCGGCACTGATCGACGACGAGCAAAAGGCCGGGCATGCCAGCCTGCGCGTGGTCCCGCGCCTCGCCGATCTGCTGGCCGGCCCCGACGCGCCCGTGCTGATCGCCGTCGACATCCCGATCGGGCTGCCCGACCGCACCATCGGCTCGGGCCGCGGCCCGGAGCAGGCGGTGCGCTCCCTGCTCGGCGCCAGGCAATCCTCGGTCTTCGCGATCCCCTCGCGCGCCGCCGTCCACGCCGACGACTACTGGGAGGCCTGCCGTCTGGCGCTGGAGAGCTCCGAGCCGCCACGAAAAGTCTCGAAGCAGGGCTTCTTCTTGTTCCCAAAGATCCGCGAGATCGACGCCATGCTGCGCGCCGAGCCGGATTTGCGCGAGCGCATCTACGAAGTCCATCCCGAGCTCGCCTTCCGCACCATGCGCGGCGCGCCGCTCCTCCACCCCAAGAAGATCAAGGGCGCGATCAACCCCGCCGGCATGGCAGAGCGCCAGGCGCTCCTGATCGCGGCCGGGCTATCGCAGGAGAGCGTCACGGCCCGTCCGCCGCGCGGCGCGGCCGCCGATGATGCGCTTGACGCATTCGCCGCCCTGATCGTCGCCAGACACATCCGGGCCGGACGCGAAAAGCCCTTCCCCGATCCGCCTGGACGCGATAGCCACGGGCTCCCCATCGCGATCTGGACCTTCGAGCCGGATCGGCCAGCCGCCCAGGAACACGCCATGACCGACCGTCCCGTGACCCGCCCGATGATCGAGGAAGCCGCCAGGCGCATCGCCGGCCATGCCCGCGTGACGCCGGTGATGCGGCTCGGCCAGGGCGCGCTCGGTTCGGTTGCCGACCTCTCGCTCAAGCTCGAATGCGTGCAGCATGCCGGCTCGTTCAAGACGCGCGGCGCCTTCAACAACCTGCTCTCGCTCCAGGTGCCGGCCTCTGGCGTCGCCGCCGCTTCTGGCGGCAATCACGGTGCGGCCGTCGCCTTCGCGGCTCGCGAGCGCGGCGTCAAGGCGACGATCTTCGTCCCCGAAATCTCGCCCGCCGCCAAGATCGAGGCGATCAAGCGCTTCGGCGCCGAGGTCGTGGTCGGCGGCGCGCAATATGACGACGCCCAGGCCGCTTGCGACCGCTTCGTCGCGGAGACCGGCGCGCTTAAGATCCACCCCTTCGCCGCCGCGGAGACGATCAGCGGCCAGGGCACGCTCGGCTATGAATGGGACCTGCAGGAGCCCGATCTCGACACCGTCCTCGTCGCGGTCGGCGGCGGCGGCCTGATCTCGGGCATCGCCGCCTGGTTCGCCGGCAGCAAGGTCAAGGTCGTCGGCGTCGAGCCGGAGGGCTCGCGCGCGCTGCAGGCGGCACTTGAGACCAAGGGGCCGGTTGAGGTGAAGGTCGCCTCGCTCGCGGCGGATTCGCTCGGCGCCCGCAATGTCGGCCAGCTCGTCTACGACGTCTGCAAGGACACGGTCGACCATGTCGCGCTGGTCGCGGATTCAGCGATCACCGCGGCGCAGGTCCAGCTCTGGCGCGATTTCCGGCTGGCGGTCGAGCCCGGCGGCGCAGCGGCTTTTGGGGCACTGATCTCCGGCGCCTACAAGCCGAAGCAGGGCGAGCGGCTGGGCGTACTGGTCTGCGGCGCGAACGTTGATTTGACCAAGCTGGCGGCTTTGGGGGCGTAACGCTTCGGCTGGACGAGCCGCTCACTTCCCTTCTCCCCCTGCGGGAGATGGTGCCGCGGCAGCGGCGGATGAGGGGTCGCGCTGTCCTCTATCGTTGAGCTTGGCTGAAGCGTTGCGCAGGCAATCGTCGCGCGACCCCTCATCCGTCTCGGCTTCGCCGAGCCACCTTCCCCCGCAAGGGGGGAAGGAAAGGCGCGCCTCTCCGTCTTAGGTAGGCGCAGTCCCCGCACTCCGCGCCCGGATAGCCGCGAGCGTGATCTGCCCGAGCGGCTGGCCATCGCCATCGACGATCACCGCCACATCCTGCCCCTTCGCCAGCAAAGCCGAGAGCACCCCGCGCAGGTTCGTCGCCGCCGGCAGTTCCAAGCCGCCAACCACCGCACCAAGCGGCTCCAACGCCTCCGCCGCGCCCACCAGCGACAACCGCCGCAGCGCCGCATCGGCCCCGACGAAATCGGCGACGAACGCGTTCACCGGCGCCGCCAGCAGCCGATCCGGCGTATCGTATTGCACCAGCTTGCCGTCCTGCATGATCGCGACAACGTCGCCCATGCGGATGGCCTCGTCGATGTCGTGGGTGACGAAGATCACCGTCTTGCCGAGGCGCCGCAGGATCGCGACAAACTCATCTTGCAGATGCCCGCGCACGACGGGATCGACCGCGCCGAACGGCTCGTCCATCAGCATCACCGGCGGATCGGCCGCCAGCGCACGCGCCACGCCGACGCGCTGGCGCTGGCCGCCCGACAGGTGTCGCGGAAAACGCGCCAGGAACTGCGCCGGCTCCAGCCCGACCAGCGCCAGCATCTCCTCGACGCGCGCCTTGACCTTCGCCGCCGGCCAGCCGAGCAGCTTCGGCACGGTCGCGACGTTCTCGGCGATGGTCATGTGCGGGAACAGGCCGATCTGCTGGATGACGTAGCCGATATGCCGGCGCAGTTCGACAGGATTGCCCTTGGTGACGTCGGTATCGCCGACGATGATCCGCCCGGATGTCGGCTCGATCAGCCGGTTGATCATCCGCATCGTCGTGGTCTTGCCACAACCGGAGGGGCCGATCAGCACGCAGGTCCGGCCCTTCTCGATGGTGAGGTCGAGATGGTCGACCGAGGGGCGCGGCGCCCCCGGAAAAGTCTTGCTGACGCCTTCGAGGCGGATCGTCATGAAGCCCCCATCCGGGCCGAGCTGGTCATCAGCCGCTCCATGCCCGCAAAGATGATCTCGACCAGCAGCGCCAGCAGTGCGACCGCGACGGCCCCGGCGATGAGCTGCGGGAAGTTGAAATTGGCCATGCCGGCGGTGATCAATTCGCCGAGCCCGCCGCCGCCGATGAAGGCGGCCAGCGTCGCCGCCGAGACGATCTGCACCGCCGCCGTGCGGATGCCGGCGAAGATCACCGGCAGCGCCAGCGGGATCTCGATCCGCGTCATCACCTGCGCGTCCGAGAAGCCCTGGCCACGCGCCGCCTCGACGATGTCGCGGTCGACCTCGGTCAGGCCAGTATAGGTGTTGAGCAGCAAAGCCGGCAGGCCGTAGAGCACCAAGGCCACCGCCGAGGGCAGGAAGCCGGTGCCAAGCAGCGGCAGCATGATCACCAGCAGCGCCAGGCTCGGGATGGTGCGCAGGATGTTGACGAGGCCGATCGCCAGATTGGCCATGCCGCGATGGCGCGTCAGCAGGAGTCCGAGCGGCAGCGCGATCAGCATGACCACCGCAAGCGCCACCGCGGAGAGCCAGAGATGGTTCTGCACCGCGACCCAGAAGATTTTCGGGTTGGCGTTGATCCAGGTCAGCATCAGCCGCCCTCCGCCTGGACGCTGCGCATATGAAGCTCCAGCCGGCGCAAGAGCTCGTCACAGACGATGGCGAGCAGCGAGGTGACGACCGCGCCGACCACGACCTTTTCGCCAAAGTCCTGGGTGATGCCCTGGAAGATGATGTCGCCGAGCCCGCCCGCGTTGATGAAGGCTGCGACGGTCGCGACCGAGACCATGGTCACCACGGTAATGCGGATGCCGGCAATGATCACCGGCAACGCCAGAGGCAATTCGATGGCGAAGAGCCGGCGCGCGCGGCCATAGCCCATGCCGTCGGCGGCATCGAGGATATCGGGCGAGACCTCGCGCAGGCCGGTCGCGGTGTTCCGGATGATGATCAGCAGCGCATACATCACCAGCGCGACGATGGCCGGGCCGAAGCCGAGGCCGAGCCAGGGGATCAGCAGTGCGAACACCGCCAGCGCCGGCACGGTATAGAGCGCTCCGGAAACCAGCAGCACGACGAGGTAGAATGTCGGCCGCCGCGCCGAGAGGATGCCGAGCGGCAGCCCGATGACGAGTGAGATCGCCAGCCCGATGCCGACGAGCTGGATATGCTCCCAGAGCGCGATGAGGACCCGGTCATAGTTTTCAATGAGCCAGGTCATGCCGGCAGCTCTTCAAGCGCCGTGGCAAGCTCCCCGGCCGCCAGCCGCTCGGCCAGCGCCTCGTATTCCCGCCCCATCGGGCGGTCATCGTCGAGCGGCGCGACATGGCGGCGGATGAAGGCATGGGCGAGACCGGTGCCCGCGCCGAGCCTGATGCCCTCGCGCAGGTCGACTGCCTCCGCCGCGACCACAAGCTCGATCGCAGCGAGTCTGAGCAAGCGCCGGGCGATCTCGGTGGTCTTTTCGACCACGCGCGGCGTCATCGGCGCGTAGTCCTCGACACCATCGGCGACCGGCATGGTCATCGGCCCGAGCGGCAAAGCGAGGTGGCGGATCTCGGCCTCCAGCACTGAGGCCGTCTTCTGCGTCGTGGCGAAGCCGGCATGCGAGCCGCCATGGCGGGTCAGGAAGCGCGGCAGGTCGCTGGAGGCAGGCGACATCAGCTTCACGACCCGGAAGGCCGAGATCGCCGCGGCATGCGCCGCCGCCAGACCCAAGCCCTCGAAGGCAAGCGCCAGCGCGGTCGTGTCGAAATTCACCGTCGAGCGCAGCGTGTCGTCGCCAGCGAGCACGGCTGGACTGTCGCCCGCGCCATTCAGCTCGATCTCGACCAGCTCCCGCGCCAGCTCGAACGCCGCCAGCGCCGCGCCATTCACCGGCGCGAGGCACCGGAACGAGAGCGGGTCCTGCACCCGCCGTGCCGCCCCCGCCTCGAAAAGGTCGCTGCCGGCGAGGAGCGCGCGCAGCTTCACACTGCCCGCAACCTGGCTCGGCACCGGCCTGAGCGCGACGAGATCGGCCGCGATCGGCGAGAGATTGGCGCGATAGGCTTCAAGCGAGAGTGCGCCGGCAACCGTCAGCGCCCCCAGCGCCAGCTTGACCTCATGCAGCGCCAGCGCCGCGAGCCCGACGCTCTCGGCATTGGCGTTGAGCAGCGCGAGCCCGTCCTTCGGGCCGAATTCCGGCATCGCAATGCCAGCCGCCCGCATCGCGTCGGCACCCGGCAAAACTCGACCGCCGAACTCGGCCTCACCCTCGCCGACCAGCGGCAGAAAAACCTGCGCCAGCGGGCTGAGATCGGCCTCGCCGAGCGAGCCGATCCGGCGCACGACCGGGTGCAGCCTGGCATTGAGCATGGCCGCAATCGTCTCTGCGAAGACGGGCGAGATGCCAGACGCACCCTGTGCCAGCCCGGCAAGCCGCACCAGCAGCATGGCGCGCACCTCGGCCTGCGTCAGGCATGGCCCGACGCCAACCGCCCGCGCCCGCACCGCCCGTTGCTGGAACGCGGCGATCTGGTCCGCCGCCAGCCTTGTATCGACGGCAGCGCCGAGCCCGGTGGTCAGGCCGTAGATCGCATCGCCGCGTTCGAGGCTGCGCTCCACCACGCCGCGCGCTACGCGCAACCGCTCGCCAACCTCCAGCGCAAGCGCCACCCCCGCCTCGCCATGCGCGACGGCGTGGACCTGCTCCAGCGAGAGCGGCCCGTCTCCAATCGTCACCACGAGCGGCGCTGAATCCTGCATCCGCTCCATTAGCAAGGCAGAGGTCTCAGCGGACAAGGCCCTTGGCTTTCAGGAAGGCGGCCGCAACGACGCGCGGCTCCTTCTTGTCGACTTCGACCTGCCGGTTCAGCTCCTGCATGGTCGGGTTGTCGAGGACAGCGCCGACCTTCTCGATCGCCTCGACGATCTTGGCGTTGGCCGCGATCTCGGGCCGGACCACCGGCGCCAGGAAATAGGGCGGGAACAGGCCCTTGTCGTCGTCGAGCGCGACGAATTTTTCGGCTGCGATCTGCCAGTCGGTCGAGAAGCCGTTGGCGACGTCGACCTGCTTCTGCGACAGCGCCTCGTAGCGCAGGCGCAGCGCCGCGAACTGCTTGAACTCGCCGAACTCGGCGCCGTAGACCTCCTTGAGGCCGGCAATGCCGTCGCGGCGGTCGACGAACTCGGTGCCGGCGCCGAGGCTGAGCTTCTTGGCGACCTTGCCGAGATCGCTCAGCGTCTTGAGGTTCAGCTCCTTGGCCGTCTCGGGCCGGACCACGATGGCGTAGCCGTTATTGATGTTCGACGGCTTCAGCCAGGTCAGGTTGAACTCCTTCTCGTAGAAGGCCTTGACCAGCTGGCGCACCTTCTCCGGGTCGGTCTCGGTCGTCGTCGCCTTCATCACCGCGTTGAAGCCGGTGCCGGTATATTCCGGGTAGAGGTCGATCGCGCCGCTCTTCAGCGCCTCATGCGCCACCAGCGTGCCGCCGAGGTTGATCTTGCGCTCGACCTTGAAGCCGGCATTCTCCAGCGCCGCCGCGTAGAGCTCGGCGACGATGAACTGCTCGGTGAAGTTCTTGGAGCCGATCTTGATCGTCTGGGCATAGGCGCCGGAGACGCCGGCGATGAGCACCGCGGCAACGGCAAACACGGTTCTGGCGAAACGTGTCTTGGCGCGAGGTAACTTGGCGCGAAGTAACTTGGCGAAGGTCATGGTCGCCTCCTTTTCGATGGCGTGGTGATGGCAGCTAACGAGGCTTCGGCAACGGACGCAAGCCGAGGGCGAAATGGAGGTCGTTCGTCTACGCAAGGCAGACGCCGGAGAATGGCCGCCTCATATGGGCCGGTCAGGTGGAAGGATTGCGCTCGCCGCCACGGATGGCGCCCGGCAGGCGATTCTCCGGCGGCGAGAGCGGGCAGACCCAGGCCTCCGAATAGGCGCAGGACGGGTAGTAGGCGAAGTTGAAGTCGAGGATCGTCCGGCCCGCCGGGGTCACGCCGAGATCGGCGCTCTTGATCGTATCGAGCAGGTAGCGCCCGCCCGGAAAGGTCTCCTCGCGATTGCTGGCATCGCCGAAGGGCAGGAAGGTGCCGCCGCCATAGCCTTCGATCCAGTAGAGCGTCAGCTCCTTGCCGAGCGGGGCCTGCAATCCGTCGGTCAATGCATAGGGCCGCAGCACCATGGCGCCGTCCTTGCCGGCCTCGACGGAGATCGTCTCGCGGTCGGTGGCGGGCTTGAGCCCGACCTCGAAGCGCAGCGTGGGGTCGTACGAGAAGTAGTTGATGCCGCCGAACCCGGCCTTTCGCGTCGCCGCCAGCGGCGATTGGGCGTGCTCGCGGAAGAGCCGGTCGCGCACGCCGCGCCAATGCTGCCAGCCGGCCTGCGGCGGCATCGCCCTGACCGCGGCATAAAGATCGGCCACCTGCCGGCGCCAGTCCTGCAACGAGGCGGTGGTCTCGAATACCGCCCGGGCCGAGGTCTTGGCCCGGCCGGCCGCGATCGTGCTGTGGTTGGTCATGGAACGCAGCCTTCGGTTCGATGCGGCGGGAGCGTCTCGGCTAGGCATGGGATCGCCCCAATGCCGCAACGCGCCTGATGCGTCCGCGTTCCCGCGTCGCGCATTGTGCCGGTCGTACTGTCAGGTTGAGTCAGCGGTGCGCCCGACGCAGGCAAGTTCGCGGCGGAGGGGTCGGAGGTTACGCCCGCATGTCATCCCGTGCGCGCCGCGGCGCGCAGTGCCGCTGCGCAGACACGGGACCGTCCTCAGAAAGTGGCGCCCCTTCTGAACGGTCCCGGAAAGGGCGCTTTATTCTGAGGACGGTCCCGCATCTGCGCAGCAGCATTGCATGCTGCGGCGCGTGCGGGATGACACGCGGGGCAGGCCAAACAAAAAGGCCGGCCCGCAAGGGGCCGGCCTCGGCATCACATGGATGAGGTGCTCAGCCGAACGTCGTCTTCAACGCCTCGAAGCGCGCGACCTGATCAACCAGCAACTCGCGCTGCGCGTCGCGCTTGACGAAGACCTTGAACATCGCCTCGCCGGCGCCGTTGAAGAACTGCACCGAGCAGGAGCGGCGGCCATGGAACTTGCGGTCGACCAGATAGATCGCCTTGCAGTTCTCGGCCTTGATGTGCCCGCCGATCGGGCTGTCGCCATGGATGTTGTAGTAGCCATGGCCGAACGAACCCACCGGCAGCGTGCCGTCGACCTCGAGCACCACGTCGACGGTGTGGACCAGGAACAAGATGATCCCCCAGGTCGACATCTCCTGCCACAGCGCCTCGAAGCGCTCGGCCGGGATGAAATGGCGCTCATCGGCCGGGATCTGCTCCAGCACCGTGAGGGTCGGCACGCCGACCTCCCGCGCTACAGCCTCGATCACGCCATCGGGCTTGGCAGCCAGCGCCTGCCTGACGCGTTCGATCGGATCGACCACTGGGACGGCGGCAACACTCGCCTGAGAACTCGACATGCCCGCCCCCTTACTCGGCCGCCTGGCGGGGCTGGTGCGGATTGCTCTCGCTCAGCACCGTCTCAAAACCCTCGAACTCGGGATGGCCGAGGAAGATCGGCGTCGGGCGCGGCTGGCCGGCGCTGCGATGCGAGTCGCGGAACTGCTCAGACTTGGTCCAGGCGGTGAAATCATCCTTCGAGGCCCAGGTCGTGTGCGAGGAGTAGAGGGTGTGATCCTCCTTCTCCGGCCCCTTGAGCAGATGGAAGGCAATGAAGCCGTTCATCTCGTCGAGACGGGTCTTGCGGGTCGCCCAGATAGTCTCGAAGGCGGCCTCCTCTCCCTTGACGACCTTGAAGCGGTTCATGGCGATGAACATTGGCGGCTTTCCTCAAATTGCGATTGCGCCCGGCGCCCATTGCCCGATCCGCGCGAGCGCGTTCCAAAGGCAGGGATGCAAGCTGTCAGCCCTGGGCACGTCCGAAATGGCGGCCGGCTGGCATGCGCAGGCGGCGACGTGCCGCTCTTGACCCCTTGTAGTAAAGCTGAATATCAACGTCAACAACGCTGGCTTTCTTCTTTAGTTTTGAAAAATTCAAAACTGGAGAATACTTTTGCTTGACTACAAAACGCACCAGGCTCCGCTATTCCGCTGGGACCGGCGCGGTTCAACCGTTTGGCTTGTCTGGCGCGCGCGCCGGCAGGAAGAGGTGACGATCATGCCGAGCCTTCGGACCCGTTTCGCGAGCCTGCGCTCGCGCCCGCAGCACCGCGAGCTCGGCGCCGCCATCGGCCTGACGCTGCTGGCCGCGACCGGGCTGATCGCGCCCGCGACCATCGGCGGCGCGCTGGCCCAGACGCCGGAGCGCATCGTCGTCGCCGGCGGCGTCATCACCGAAGTGCTCTATGCGCTCGGCCTGGAGGGCAAGATCGTCGGCGTCGACACCACCAGCCAGTTCCCGGCGGAGGCGCTGCGCGACAAGCCGAGCATCGGCTATGTCCGGGCGCTCTCGGCCGAGGGCGTGCTCTCGCTCAAGCCCTCGCTCGTCATCGCCGTCGAAGGCGCCGGCCCGCCCGACGCCGTCTCGCTGCTGAACGAAGCGGGGCTGAAGCTCGCCCGCATCTCCGAGGACAACTCGCCCGAAGGCGTCGTCACCAAGATCGAGGCGATCGGCGCGGTCGCCGGCGCCGCTGAGCCGGCAAAGCGCCTGGCGCAGCAGACCAAGGCCCGCTTCGACGAGCTGGCGACGCTGCGCACGGCCTTGCCGGCGAAAAAGAAGGTGCTCTTCGTGCTCTCGCTGCAGAACGGCCGCGTGCTGGTCGGCGGCCGCAACAGCTCGGCCGATTCGATCATCGCCATGGCCGGCGGCGTCAACGTCGCCGCTGCCGTCGAGGGCTACAAGCCGATGACCGACGAGGCGATCCTGGCGGCCGCGCCCGACGTGGTCCTGATGATGCGCAATAGCGGCGGCCACAACGCCACGCCGGAAGAGCTCTTCGCCATGCCGGCCTTCGCCCAGACCCCGGCGGCCGCAGGCAAGTCGCTGGTGCGGATGGATGCGCTCTACCTCCTCGGCTTCGGCCCGCGCACCCCGGCCGCCGCGCGCGACCTGATGGCCGAGCTTTACCCGGACGCGAAGATCCCGCCGCTCAAGACCGCCGCAGCCACCGCCCAATGACCCTCGCCGCCCGCCCGGCCGGCGCGATGACCGCGACCGCGCTCGCAAGCTTCGCCGCCAGCCGGCGCCGGCAGGCTGTGATCGCCGTCGCCGGCCTGACCTTGCTTTGCCTGCTGCTGACCATCGTCGCGATCGGCCAGGGCGCCTTCGCCATCGCGCCCGGCCGCGTCGCCGAGATCCTCGGCACCCGCCTGTTCGGCGATGCAGCCGAGCTTCAGGGCCGCGACGCGCTCGTCGTGCTCAACATCCGCCTGCCGCGCGTGCTGCTCGGCCTGCTCGTCGGCGCAGCGCTCGCCGTCTCCGGCGCGCTGATGCAGGGGCTCTTTCGCAACCCGCTCGCCGACCCCGGCCTCGTCGGCGTCTCCGCCGGCGCCGGCCTCGCCGCCGCCGCGACCATCGTGCTCGGCGACCGCCTCCTCGCCGGCATGGCGATGAAGCTGCCTTTCGCCGCCCTGCCTTTCGGCGCTTTCTGCGGTGGCCTGATCTCGACGCTGACGCTCTATTTGATCGCGACCCGGCAGGGCCGCACCTCGGTCGCGACCATGCTGCTCGCCGGCGTCGCGCTCGGCGCGCTCGCGGGCGCGCTGACTGGGCTGCTCGCCTTCCTCTCCGACGACCGCCAGCTCCGCGACCTGACCTTCTGGTCGATGGGCAGCCTCGGCGGCGCCAGCTGGACCAAGCTCTTCGTCATCGCGCCGATCGTGCTGCCGCTGCTGCTGGCCGTGCCGCTGCTGGCGCGCGGGTTGAACGGGCTGATGCTGGGCGAAGCCGAGGCCTACCATCTCGGCATCCCCGTCCAGCGCATCAAGGCGCTGGCGATCGTGCTCGTCGCGATCTCGGTCGGCGCCAGCGTCGCGGCGGCGGGCGTCATCGGCTTCGTCGGCATCGTCGTGCCGCACCTGATCCGGCTCGCCATCGGCCCGGACCACCGCCTGCTGCTGCCGCTTTCGGCTCTCGGCGGCGCGACCTTGCTGGTAGCAGCCGACATCGTCGCGCGCATGATCGTCGCCCCGGCCGAATTGCCGATCGGCATCGTCACCGCCGCCCTCGGCGCGCCCTTCTTCCTCTGGCTGCTGTTGCGGCGCGCGAGCACGCTCGATGGCTGATCTCACCCCCATCGCCACCGGCCGCAACCTGCGCTTCCTCGCCGGCGGTCGCGCCCTCGTCGCCGATGCCTCGCTCGACCTGCTGCCGGGCACGACCACGATCCTGATCGGCCCCAACGGCGCGGGAAAATCGACCCTGCTCAAGCTGATGACCGGGGAGTTGAAGCCGGCCGGCGGCGAGGTCCTGCTCGACGGCGCGTCCCTGCACGCGATCCCGGCCTGGCGGCTCGCCTGCCAGCGTGCCGTGATGGCGCAGCATGCCCGGCTCGCCTTCCCCTTCACCGTCTACGAGGTGGCCCGGCTCGGGGTCGACGGCGTCGGCCGTGCGCTGCCGCGCCAGCGCCGCGAGGCCGTGGTCGGCGAATGCCTGGCGGCGGCCGGCGTCATCGAGCTCGCCAGCCGCAACTACCAGACGCTCTCGGGCGGCGAGCAGCAGCGCGTGCAGTTCGCCCGCGTGCTCTGCCAGCTCGAAGCCGGCCAGAGCGTCTCGGCCCGGCAGGCGCTCTTCCTGGACGAGCCGATCGCCAGCCTCGACCTCTGCCACCAGCTCGCCTTGCTCGACATGGCCCGCACTATTGCCGCGCGCGGCGTCGCCGTGCTGGTCGTGCTGCACGACATCAACCTCGCCCTCACCTATGCCGACAAGCTCGTGGTGATGGATCGCGGCCAGATCGTCGCCCAGGGCGAACCCTCGGCGACGCTCGACGACGCGCTGTTGCAGAACGTCTTCAAGGTCGATCTCAGCCTGAGCCGCGCGCCGGCCGCCGGCCTGCCCTTCCTCCTGCCGCAGCAGCATCGACCCTCCGCCGCTTGATTCCCCTGGCGATATAGCCCTCCCCCTGCTTGCGGTGGGGAGGGTTGGGTGGGGGGCAGTACGACCTGGTGCAACATAGGGCGACGATGCGCTCCGGCTTTTCGGCCCCCCATCCCGGCCTTCCCCGCCGCAAGCGGGGGGAAGGGGAAGAACGGCCGCTTGATCGCCTCGCGGCATCATTTTAAGCTTGAAACAATCGGGCTAGAGGTCCGTCAGGAACCTCAGCCCTCATCCTGAGGAGCGCGAAGCGCGTCTCGAAGGATGAGGGCTTGCCTTGGAGGGGATGCGCGCATGGCCGAGCCGAGCCGGCTCTCTTACGGCAGATATCTCAAGGTCGACGCGCTGCTCGCCTGCCAGGAACCGGAGAGCGCCAGGGCCGGTGCTCCCGCCCATGACGAGATGCTCTTCATCATCGTCCACCAAGCCTATGAGCTCTGGTTCAAGCAGATCCTGCACGAGCTCGACCGCATCCAGTCCGATTTCGCGGCGAGCCCGGTCGCGGACGAGCATCTCGGCCGCATCGTCGCCGGTCTCTCACGCATCCACGAGATCCTGAAGCTGCTCGTCGTCCAGCTCGACGTGCTGGAGACGATGACGCCGGCCGGCTTCCTCGAGTTCCGCGACCTGCTGACCCCGGCCTCCGGTTTCCAGTCGGTGCAGTTCCGGCTGATCGAGACGCGGCTCGGCCTGAGCGATCCCCGGCGCATCAGGATCGACGACCAGAGCATGCGCGAGCGGCTGGCGCCGGAGGATCGCGAAAAACTCGATGCCGACAACAAGCCCTCGCTCCTCGGCCAGCTCGACGCCTGGCTGGCCCGGACACCCTTCGTCGCGCTCGGCGACTATAACTTTCGCGAAAGCTACCGCGCCGCCGTGATCGCGGCCCTGAAGCGCGATGCCACCAGCGTCGGCTCCGACCCATCGCTGCCGGAAACCCAGCGCCAGGCCGACGCGGCCGCGATCGAGAAGGCGCTCGCCCAATTCCAGGCGCTGTTCGAGCCGGACGCAGCCAATTCGCCCTGGCGCATGACGGCGCCGGCCATCGAGGCCGCGCTGTTCATCGCGCTCTACCGCGACATGCCGGTGCTGCAGCTGCCCTTCCGCCTGCTCCAGAGCCTGATGGACATCGACGAGACCCTGACGCTCTGGCGTTTGCGCCACGCATTGATGGTCGAGCGCATGATCGGCGTCAGGCCCGGCACCGGCGGTTCCTCCGGCTCCGGCTACTTGCGCGCCACGGCCGAGCGGCACCGCATCTTCTTCGACCTCTTCCAGCTCTCGACTTATCTGCTCGCCGCCCGCGACCTGCCGCCTCTGCCGGAGAATGTCCGCAGGCGCATGGGCTTCAGCTATGGAGAGGCCTGATGGCCGAGGCAGGCGACTGGACCGAACACTTCGCCCGCTTCCGCAGCGCCGCGCCGGAGCGCGTCAACCTCGCCGCCCATAGCCATCACGACTGGCCGGATGTCAGCCTCGCCGCGCAGGAGGCGGCCTGGACCGATGCCGCGCGGCTGGCGGGCGACAAATGGGACATCGTCTTCGGCGAGATCATCCCGGCCGTGCAGGCCGGAATCGCCCGACATCTCAACCTGCCCGATCCGTCCACCATCGCCTTCGCGCCGAACACCCACGAATTCCTGCGCCGCCTGCTCTCCTGCCTGCCGACCAGCCGCCCGCCGCGAGTCCTGACCACCTCTGCCGAATTCCACACCGCGCGACGCCAGCTCGCCCGCCTCGCCGAGGAGGGCCTGATCCAACTCGAAGAGGTCGCGGCCGAGCCGTTCGCGACCTTGCCGGAGCGCCTGCACGCCGCCATCGCCACCGGCGGGCACGACCTGATCTATCTCAGCCAGGTCCTGTTCAACTCGGGCGCGGCGCTCGCCGACCTCGCCGCCCTGGCTAAGGCAGTCCCCTCGCCCGAGACCCTGCTCGCGATCGATGGCTATCACGGCTATCTCGCGCTGCCGACCGACCTTTCCGCCATCGCGGACCGCGCCTTCTACATTGCCGGCGGCTACAAATACGCCATGGCCGGCGAAGGAAGCTGCTTCATGCATTGCCCGCCCGGCTATGGCCCGCGCCCGCGCGACACCGGCTGGTTCGCCGCCTTCGGCGCGCTGACCGCCCCGCCCGGCAGCAGCGTCGGCTATTCCGGCGATGGTGGCCGCTTCCTCGGCGCCACCTTCGATCCGACCGGGCTCTACCGCATGCGCGCCGTGCTTTATTGGCTCGCCAAGCACCGGCTCGACGCAACGATCATCCACGGCCACGCCATCGCGCTGATGCGGCAGTTCCTGAGCGGCCTCGACGGGCTCGACCTCGCCGATCTCGGCCGCGCCAACATCATCACCCCGCTTGACGATGCCGCCGCGCACGGCAATTTCCTCGCCTTCCGCACGCCCCAGGCCGGCGCGCTCGAAGCGGCGCTGGCGAAGCTGAACATCGCCACCGACCACCGCGGCGACGTGCTGCGCTTCGGCTTCGGCCTGGCGCTCAACCAGGCCGACATCGCGGCGGCGTTGGAGCGGATGGCCGGTTTGCGGCTCTGAGGGTGGATTCACCACCGATTCATCGTGAATCGGTGCTTCACCATATTGCTCAACCGGCGATTCACACGCTGAGCGCCAGATCTCCCGCAGAATTCCGTGGGAGGTCAGACATGACCAGACGCCTCGCTCCAATCGAGTTCCTGCTGGTGGCGGCCTTGTCGCTGCTCGCCCTCGCCTTTGCCGGCCGGCCGGTGCAGGCGCGCGAGCTCGTCCAGTTCCAGGACAACTACTATCCCGGCACGGTGGTGATCCGCACTGGGCAGCGCAGCCTCTACTATGTCGTCGCGCCCGGCGAGGCGATCCGCTACCAGATCGCGGTCGGCAAGGCCGGCAGGCAATGGCGCGGCGTCAAATATGTCGAGGAGCTCGCGGTCGAGCCGGCCTGGAGCCCGCCGGCCGAGGTCAAGCGCGCCCAGCCCTACCTGCCGGACGTCATTCCGAGCGGCTCGCCGCGCAACCCGATGGGCGCCCGCGTCATCGGGCTGGGACCGGGCGGGCAATACGCCATCCACGGCACCAACATGCCCGCGACCATCGGCACCGCCGCTTCCTTCGGCTGCTTCCGCATGCACAACCCGGACGTGATCGACCTCTACGCCCGCGTCCGCATGGGCACGCCGGTGGTGGTGCTGCCTTAGAGCGCGACGGGCCTTCTTCCCTTCTCCCCCTTCGGGAGAAGGGAAGAAGGCGCCTACAACGCCACGGGCGACAACAGCGGTTTGCCGGCGAAGAACGCCGCCAGATTTGCCAGCATCAGGTCCTGCTGGGCATACTGGGCGGTCTCGGCATTGGCCGCGATATGCGGCGTCAGCACCACGTTTTCCAGCACCTTGAGCCGATCCGGCACCACCGGCTCGTGTTCGTAGACGTCGAGCGCCGCACCGGCGATCACCTTCGCTTCGAGCGCGTTGCAAAGAGCCTCCTCGTCGATGGCGATGCCGCGCGAGATGTTGACGAGATAGCCCTGCGGCCCGAGCGCCCGCATCACCTCGGCATTCACGGCATGGCGGTTCTCGGCGCTCGCCCTGACGGCGACGATCAGCGCGTCCGACCACTCGGCCAGCCCGAGCAGGCTGTCATGGTAGAGATAGGGCAGGTCCGGGCGCGGATTGCGGTTGTGGTAGCCGATCTGCATGTCGAAGGCCGCCGCGCGCGTCGCGATGCGCTGGCCGACGGCGCCCAGCCCGTAGATGCCGAGCCTGCGGCCGGCGAGCCCCGGCACGAAGGCCATGCGCTCGACCGCGTTGCCCTGCCAGCGCCCAGCCCGCACGAAGCGCTCGCCGGCGCCGATCTGGCGGGCGCTGGCGAGCAGCAGCCCCAGCGCGAACTCCGCCACGCTCGCGGCATTGGCGTCGGCGGCGTTTGAGAGCTGGATGCCGCGCGCCTTGGCCCGCACCCGGTCGACCCCCTCGAAGCCGGTGCCGTAGCAGCAGATCAGCTTGAGCTTCGGCAGCGCATCAATCAGCGCCGCATCGGTCTTCTGCGTGCCGATGGTGAGCAGCGCCTCCACCTCCTCGGCCCCTTCCGGCAAGGCCTCGGGCGCCGAGCGCGCCATCGGGCCGAGCAAGGTGTAGGTTTCGCCGAGGCGCTCCACCAACCGCTGCGGCAGGCGGGGCGCCATCAGAATCGTCGGCTTCATGGGCGGTGTAACTCCAGCTCGAACATGCTGCATCGCAGCATCTCGCGGCCTCCGGCTCAACCCGTCCTGCACGCGGGCCGCCCTCTCGCAAATGCAATGCAACCTATCCGAAAGACCCTATCGAAAAAGGCGAAACGGCCGGCCCATTCCCCTCGCCTGCGGCAAAAAAGCACGTTAACGTTTCGGCGTGCGAATATCACTCACGCCCGGCACCATAAGCCGGACCCAACAGGGGCTATCGATGGATCATCTCGCCGACATCAAGAAATTCGCCAAGAAGCCGGTCAACGATGCCGCCGCCGCCGGCATGGCCAAGGCCTACGCGCTGGTCATGGGCAAGCCCGACACCCGCTACGTCGCCTGCTCCGACCCTGTCGAGCTGGAACGCGTCCGCGAGAATTTCCTGAAGAAGAAGCTCGGCCTGAAGAGCGCCGACCTCGACGCCTCGATCAAGGCGACCTGCGAGCACATGAAGGCCGACAACACCAAGTCGCGCCTGACCTTCTACTACCTGCTGGCCGAGCATTACGGAAAGCTCGACCTGTTCGTGAAGAAATAAGCCGGCCGTCATTTTCGGGCGAAGCCAAGACCCGAGACCCCCGCCCCAGAAATGGTCGGCTCAAGGCCGACCATGCCGGCGCAAGCAGCCCCTCACATTCAGCGATAGAGATCAGCCCGCGTCAGCGGCAGGCCGGACGGGCCCTTGCGCCGCTTCGAGACCAGGGTCTGGTTGACCAGCGCCCCGCCGCGCTCGAAGGCGAGCGAGCAGCCGGCCAGATAAAGCAGCCACATCCGCGTCCGCTCCGGGCCGATCTCGGCCTCGGCCTCGGCCTTGCGTGCGTTCAGCCGCTCCCACCATAGCCGCGTCGTGCGCTGGTAGTGCTCGCGCCAGCCCTCGACATCGTGGACCTCGAAGCCATGGCGCTCGAGATTGGCTATGGACATGCCGAGATGGTCGAGCTCGCCGCCGGGGAAGATGTAGCGCACCAGCGCCCGATACTCGGCCGGCATCTTGTTGAAGGCCTTCTCGGTCTTCTTGGCCCGACGCGAGATCGTGTGGTGCAGGTAGAGCCCGCGCGGCTTGAGCAGCCGGTTCACCGCCTGGAAATAGGCGGGGTGGTTGCGGATGCCAACATGCTCGAACATGCCGATCGAGGAGATCTTGTCGAAGACCCCCTCCATCTGGGCGAAGTCCTTGAGGTGCAGGAAGACCTTGTCCTGCAGGCCGAGCCGCTCGACCTTCTCCTGCGCCAGCTTGAGCTGCTCTTCGGCCAGCGTCACGCCGTGAGCCTCGACGCCGTAATGCTGCGCGGCATGGCAGATCAGCGCGCCCCAGCCGCAGCCGATGTCGAGCAGCTTGTCGCCGGGCTGCAAGCGCAGCTTGCGGCAGATCATGTCGAGCTTGTCGCGCTGGGCGCGTTCGAGATCGTGATGGTCCTCGGTGAAATAGGCGCAGGTGTAGACCATCTCCTCGTCGAGGAAGAGCCGGTAGAACGCGTTCGAGACGTCGTAGTGATAGGCGATATTGGCCTTGTTGGTCGCAGGCGCACCATCGCGGGCGATCTCGTCGCCCTTGATATGGGCAACCGCGCTCGGCGCCGTGCCCGGCGCGAACAGGAAGCGCCTGACCACGTCGATGACCGCCCCCTTGGGAATGCCCCGGGCCAGCCGCCCGACCTTGCCCTCAGGCCGCGCCGTGGCGAGATCGAAGATCGAGCCGTTCATGATCGCGATGCGATCGGTGACGTGAAGGTTGAGCAGCGTGTCGAGCTTGGGCTTGCGGATCAGCGAGGCGACGGCACCGGAATCGCGGATGGCGATGGCGAGCCCGTCCTCAGGCCACTCGGCCGGCACGCGGCTGCCGTCCCAGAGCGCGAAGCCGAGCTTGAGGCCGAGCTTCTGATGCGCCTCGGTCAGGAGCCGCCTCAGGGCCGAGAGGCGCTTATCGTCGCTGTTCATGCTTGGCCGGTCCAATCGCTGTCGTGCTGTCTTTGGCGGCACGATCGGCCTTTGGCAACCTGAGCGCTAGAAATCGCTCGCGATTCCCTTCACTTCCCAGTCGTCATAGCGCACCGGCTCGAGCCCGCCGCGGCCGTTGACCTCGCGCTTGTGCTTCAGCTCGGCTGCATGCGCATCGATCGCAGCGCGGCGCGCCTCGGCCTCGGCCAGCGCGCGCCGGGCGGCCGGCGTGAGCACCTTGGCTGGCTCGCCGTCTGCTGGTGCGGGTTGTTGACGCTCGTCGATATCATCCGGCATGGGCGGCCTCTTAATCCCTTGGGGATCGGCATGGTCTTCACCACATAAGGCCGAAATCCGCGCCTGGGGAGGGGTTCGCCCCGCTCCCGGCGCACAACCGACAAGGGGAAAGCGATGAACTATGTCCGCACCGGCATCCTCATGGCCGGACTCACCGCGCTCTTCGGCGCGGTCGGCTATCTGCTTGCAGGCACCGGCGGCATGCTGATCGCGCTCGGCATCGCCGTCGCGACCAATCTCTACAGCTACTGGAATTCCGACCGGCTGGCGCTGGCGTCGCAAAACGCCCACGAGGTCGACGAGCGCACGGCGCCCGAGCTTTACGGCATGGTCCGCGACCTCGCGGCGCGGGCCAACCTGCCGATGCCGCGCGTCTACCTGATCGATGAGGACCAGCCCAACGCCTTCGCCACCGGCCGCAACCCGCAGAACGCCGCGGTCGCCGCCACCACCGGCATCATGCGCACCCTGAGCTATGACGAGCTCGCCGGCGTGATGGCGCACGAACTCGCGCATATCAAGAACCACGATACGCTCACCATGACGGTCACCGCGACGATGGCCGGCGCGATCTCGACCATCGCCAGCTTCGGCATGTTCTTCGGCGGCAGCAACAACGAGAACCGCCCGAACTTCATCGTCCAGATCCTGGTCGCCGTATTGGCTCCGATGGCCGCGATGATCATCCAGATGGCGATCTCGCGTTCACGCGAATACGAGGCCGACCGTCTCGGCGGCGAAATCTGCGGCAATCCGGTCGCGCTGGCCGATGCGCTCGCCAAGATCGCCGGCGGCGTCGCCCATATTCCGAACGAGACGGCGGAGCATAAGCCTGCTACGGCGCACATGTTCATCATCAACCCCCTGACCGGACAAGGCATGGATTCGCTGTTCTCGACCCACCCGGATACCGGCAACCGCATCGCGGCGCTGATGGAGCAGGCCCGCGCCATGGGCGTCGGCAGCCGCAGCGCCAGTGGCGGCTTCACGAGCCAGGCCGCGCAGAGCCCATGGGGCGGCAACCGCCAGTCCGGTCCCTGGGGCTGATATGGCCAATCAAAAGCAGAAGCAGCCGGAGCCGGTCGTCGTCGCCGTGCAACCGGCCGAGAACGTGCCCGGCCTGCCGGCCCGCCGGCTCGCCGCGGCGCTGATCGACGAGGTGCTGCGCGCCGGCACGGCGCTCGACGAGACCTATGAGCGCATGGCGCCGAGCTTCAGCCTCGACGCGGCCGATGCGGCTCTGGCGCGCGCCATCGCCATCACCAGCTTCCGCAAGCTCGGCACGATCCAGAACGCGATCAACGACCGGCTGGAGCGCGGCAGCCCGCGCAATTCCGGCCCGTTCGAGCCGATCCTGGCGGCAGCCGCGGCGCAAATCCTTTTCCTCGGCGTGCCCGACCATGCCGCCGTCGACCTCGCCGTCCGCCATCTCCACGAAGATGCCCGCTCGTCGCGCTATGTCGCACTCGGCAACGCCATCCTGCGCCGCCTCGCCCGCGAGCGCGAGGCGATCCTCGCCGAGGCGGTCGATCCCTTCGAGGACACCCCACCCTGGCTCGCCGAGAGCTGGCGGACGGCCTATGGCGAGGATGTCGCCGCGGCCATTGCCAAGGCGCATGCCGAGGAGCCGCCGCTCGACATCACCGTGAAGTCCGACGCCGCCGGCTGGGCCGAGAAGCTCGACGGCATCGTGCTGCCGACCGGGTCGGTGCGCCTGCGCGAGCGCGTCCCGGTGCCGAGCCTGCCCGGCTTCACGGAGGGTGAATGGTGGGTGCAGGACGCCGCCGCCGCCCTGCCGGCGCTGCTGCTCCAGGCGAAGCCCGGCGAGCGCATCGCCGATCTCTGCGCCGCGCCCGGCGGCAAGACCGCCCAGCTCGCCGCCATGGGCGCTGATGTCACGGCGGTCGACCGCTCGGGCCCGCGCCTGCGCCGGCTGCGCGCCAATCTCGAACGGCTCGGCCTCAGCGCCGAGATCGTCACCGCCGATGCCGTGACCTGGCAGGCGGAGCCCTTCGACGCGGTCCTGCTTGACGCGCCCTGCAGCGCCACCGGCACGATCCGCCGCCACCCCGACGTCGCCTGGACCAAGTCCGAGGAGGACCGCGAGCGGCTCGCCGCCTTGCAGGCAAGGCTTCTGGAAGCGGCGGCGAGGCTCACCAAACCGGGCGGCCGGCTGGTCTATTGCACCTGCTCGCTGGAGCCCGAGGAGGGCGAGCGCCAGGTCGAAACTTTCCTTGCCGAACATCCCGACTTCGCCCGCTCGCCGATCAGGCCGGAGGAGGTCGGCGGCCTGAGCGAGGCGATCGACGCCAACGGCGATCTGCGCACCCTGCCGCACCAGCTCAAGGGCGAAACGCCGCGCCTTTCCGGATGGACGGGATTTTACGCAACCCGGCTGATAAGGCTATGACGGGAACGGGATTCGCAGGCGGTTTTGCCTGACGTAGCGATAGGATGAGCTGGGGCATTGAGCGGCTGGTCTGAGCGACGGGGACTTGCCCAGGCCGCAATCGGCCGGGCTGTGCGGCGCACGCGCGGCAACCTCGTCGGCGCGAGCCGCAGCCTCTGGCCGTTCGGCCGGCTGAAGGCGACGCGCCTGCTCTTCGCCCCGCACGACCTGCGCACTGCCGACCCGACCACGGCGGGCGACATCTATGCCGGCTATTTCGCCTTTGCCGGCCGCACCTTGCGCACCCATGGCGAATCGCCCTTCGAGACGGAGCCACCGACCGAGGCCTGGGCCGAGGCCTTCTACGGCTTCGGCTGGCTGCGCCACATGCGCGCCGCCGACACCGCGATCGCCCGGGCCAATGCCCGCGCGCTGGTCGACGAGTTCATGGGCAAGCGGCGCTGGCGCAACGAGATCGCGCGCCGCCCGGCCGTTGCCGCCAGGCGGCTGATGTCCTTCCTGTCGCATTCTCCGCTGCTGCTGGAGGGCGCCGACCACGTCTTCTACGAGCGCTTCATCCGCCATATCGGCAAGCTGACCGAGCAGATCTCGCTCGACCTCGCCGGCGCGGTCGACGGCTTCGCCCGGCTGCAATGCCTCGCCGCCGTCACCTTCGCGGCGATCTGCCTCGACGGCCAGGAGCGGCGGCTGCGGCGCTACGAGGCGGCGCTCTCCGACGAGCTCGACCACCAGATCCTGCCCGATGGCGGCCATCTCAGCCGCAATCCGCGCCTGATGATCGAGCTCCTGCTCGACCTCCTGCCGCTGCGCGAGACCCTGTTGGCGCGCGGGCTCGAGCCGCCGCGCAGCGTCATCATGGCGATCGAGCGGATGATGCCGCATCTGCGCCTGTTCCGGCATGGCGACGGCGCGCTCGCCCTGTTCAACGGCATGGGCGTGACCCCGCCCGACCTGATGGCGACGCTCGCCGCCTATGACGACGCCCGCGGCAAGCCGATCGAGCACGCCGCCTATTCCGGCTACGACCGGCTCAGCGGCGGCCGCAGCATCGCCGTGGTCGATGCCGGCGCGCCGCCGCGCGGCGCGAATTCGGTCGAGGCCCATGCCGGCTGCCTCGCCTTCGAATTCTCCAGCGCCGCCCAGCGCATCATCGTCAATTGCGGCGCCAGCCGCTTCGGCCCGACCGAGCTGAAGCTGGCGACGCGCAGCACCGCCGCGCATTCGACCGTGACGCTCGCCGAGCGCTCCAGCGCCTCCTTCGGCCTCGTGCTCGGCGACTACCGCATCACCGCCGGGCCCAAGGACGTCCGCGTCGCCCGCCAGGACACCGAGGCCGGGCAGGAATGGGTCGCCAGCCATGACGGCTACCGCCGCGCCTTCGGCGCGGTCCACACCCGCCGGCTGCTGCTCGCCAAGGACGGCGCCGCGCTGACCGGCGAGGACGAGATCGCGCTCAGCGGCGCGCCGGAGAGCCTGCCGGCCGTGGCGCGCTTCCATTTGCACCCTCAGGTCCGGCCGAGCCTGATCCGCGAGGGCGAGGGCGCGCTGCTCGCCCTGCCCTCCGGCGAGGTCTGGGCCTTCGAGGCGTCCGGCCTCAAGGTCGCGATCGAGGAGAGCATCTTCCTCGCCGCCGCCGATGGCAGGCGGCGCACCGAGCAGCTCGCGGTGAGCTATGACGCCGCGCAGATGCCGCAGATCGCCTGGCGTTTCTCCCGCATCGGCACGGCGCCGACCAGCCGGGCGCGCGGCACGGACGAGCAGACGTCGTCGCTCCCGCTCTGACCCCGGCACAGGGCCGCCGGCAGGGTGCCGCGCTTTGCATCTGCACTGCAGCATGATACGCCGCGCGCGAGCTGCCTTCCCTCGACCTCATCCTCCGGAATGACCTGATGCCGACAGAGCTTCGCCGCGTCGAACGCGCCCTCCTTTCCGTTTCCGACAAGAGCGGGCTGATCGAATTCGCACAGGCGCTCCACAAGCTCGGCATCGCGCTGGTCTCGACAGGCGGCACCGCCAAGGCGATCGCCGGCGCCGGCTTACCCGTCACCGATGTCTCCGACCTCACCGGCTTCCCCGAGATGATGGACGGCCGGGTCAAGACCCTGCACCCGAAGGTGCATGGCGGCCTGCTCGCCATCCGCTCGCATCCCGAGCATCAGGCCTCGATGATCGGCCACGGCATCGCGCCGATCGACCTGCTCGTCGTCAACCTCTACCCGTTCGAGGCCACCGTCGCCGCCGGCAAGGGCTATGACGACTGCATCGAGAACATCGACATCGGCGGCCCCGCCATGATCCGCGCCGCCGCCAAGAACCATCACGACGTCACCGTGGTGGTCGATGCCTCCGATTATGCCGCCCTGCTCGGCGAGTTGGAGGCGCAGAAGGGCGCGACCACGCTGACGCTGCGCCGCAAGCTGGCCCAGAAGGCTTATGCCCGCACCGCCGCCTACGATTCCGCCATCTCGAACTGGTTCGCCAGCGAGCTGGCCGAGACCTCCCCGGCCTATCGCGCCCTTGGCGGCAGCCTCGCCGAGACGCTGCGCTACGGCGAGAACCCGCATCAATGGGCCGCCTTCTACCGCACGCCCGAGCAGCGCCCGGGCGTCTCGACCGCGCGCCAGGTCCAGGGCAAGCAGCTCTCCTACAACAACATCAACGACACCGACGCCGCCTTCGAATGCGTCGCCGAGTTCGACCCCGCGATCTCGGCCGCCTGCGCCATCATCAAGCACGCCAACCCTTGCGGCGTCGCGACCGGAGCCGATCTCGCCGAGGCCTATGCCCGGGCGCTCGCCTGCGATCCCGTCTCGGCCTTCGGCGGCATCATCGCCTTCAACCGGACGCTGGACGCCGCCGCCGCGCGCGAAATCGTCAAGATCCTGACCGAGGTGATCATCGCCCCTGACGCGAGCGAGGAGGCGATCGCCATCATCGCTGCCAAGAAGAACCTGCGCCTCCTCCTGACCGGCAGCCTTCCCGACGTCCGCGCCGGTGGGCTCGCCTTGCGCACCGTCGCCGGGGGCTTCCTGGCGCAGGCCCGCGACAACGCCGTGGTCGACGACATGGAGCTCAAGGTCGTCACCAAGCGCGCCCCGAGCGAGGCCGAACTCGCCGACCTGCGCTTCGCCTTCCGCGTCGCCAAGCACGTCAAGTCGAACGCCATCGTCTACGCCAAGGACCTCGCCACGGTCGGCATCGGCGCGGGACAGATGAGCCGCGTCGATTCCTCCCGCATCGCCGCCTGGAAGGCTGGTGAGGCCGCCAAGGCCGCCGGCCTGCCCGAGACCCTGGCCAAGGGCGCGGTCGTGGCCTCCGACGCCTTCTTCCCCTTCGCCGACGGCCTGCTCGCCGCAGCCGAGGCCGGCGCAACCGCGGTGATCCAGCCCGGCGGCTCGATGCGCGACGACGAGGTGATCAAGGCCGCCAATGATGCCGGCCTCGCCATGGTCTTCACCGGCCATCGCCATTTCCGGCACTGACCTCAGCCACCACCCCTCGTCATGCTCGGGCTTGTCCCGAGCATCCACGCCTTGAACGCCCATCGCAGTCAAAGACGTGGGTGGTCGGCACAGGGCCGACCATGACGGCGGAGGCCAGTCCAAGGGTGGCGCGAGCTCTCTTTCGGCCGGATCACATCTTGCTCTAGGATGCAGTTACTGAGGACGGGGCCGGGGATGACGGAGAACAACGCCAAGCGCGACGTGCTGCGCCAGCGCGTCGAGCACCAGCATAACAAGGTCAGCTTCGTCGAGCTGTTCTTCGATCTGGTCTTCGTCTTCGCGATCACGCAGATATCGCACACGCTGCTAGAGCATTTCTCGGCCGGCGGCCTGCTGCAGGCCGCCCTGCTGCTCGGCGCGGTCTGGTGGGTCTGGATCTGCACCAGCTGGGTGACCAACTGGCTCGACCCCGACTCGACGCCGGTGCGGCTGATGCTGTTCGTGCTGATGTTCGGCGGCCTGACGCTCTCGGCCGCATTGCCGGGCGCCTTCGCACAGCAGGGCCTCGTCTTCGCAGTCACCTATGTCGCGATGCAGCTCGGCCGCAGCCTCTTCACCTTCATCAGCCTGAAGGGCCGCAGCCCGGCCAACTACCGCAACTTCCAGCGCATCGCGGTCTGGGTGGCCGTCTCCGGCCTGTTCTGGATCGCCGGCGGCCTCACCGAAGGCTCGGCGCGTCTCGTGCTCTGGGCGCTGGCGCTTGCGCTCGACTATGGCGGGGCCGCGGTCGGCTTCCGGGTGCCGGGCCTCGGGCACTCGACGACGGCCGACTGGGATGTCGAGGGCGGTCACCTGGCCGAGCGCTGCGCCCTCTTCATCATCATCGCGCTCGGCGAATCCGTGCTGGTGACGGGCGCCACCGCCGCCAAGCTCGCGGTGACCCCGACCACCTCGCTCGCCTACGCCAACGCCTTCCTCAGCTCGGTCGCGATGTGGTGGATCTACTTCAATATCGGCGCCGAGCGGGCGAGCGCGCGCATCGCCCATTCGGATGACCCGGGCCAGCTCGCCCGCATCGCCTACACCTATATCCACCTGCTGCTGGTCGCCGGCATCATCCTGGTCGCGGTCGGCGACGAGTTCGTGCTCGCCCATCCCGAGGGCCATACCGACGCGAAGACCGCGATCACCGTGATCGGCGGGCCGGCCTTCTACCTGCTCGGCAACCTGCTCTTCAAGAAGGTCACCGCCGGCTGGTATCCGCTCTCCCATCTCGTCGGATTGGGCCTGTTCGCCCTGCTGGCGCCGCTGGCCGCATTCCTCTCGCCGCTCGCCTTCAGCCTTGGCGCGACCGCCATCCTGGTCGTCGTCGCGGCCTGGGAAACCATTTCGCTGCGACCTAGCGCGGACGCATGATGTCGTCCGAAAACCGGTTCCCACTTTTCGGCGTCATGCCCAAGGAGGCCTGAATGCATACAGTCAAGGTCATCGCCGCCGGCTTCGCCCTGCTCGGCGTGCTGCTCCTGGTCGTGCCGCGGCTGAATACGGGCGACACGCATCCGGTCGCCTTCGCGATGAAGCTGTTCATCCCGCTCTGGTTCGTCGCCTCGCTGGTCAACCTGATCATCGGCGTCACCCGCGCCGGCTATACCTTCCTCGAGGAAGCGCCGATCCTGCTCGTCGTCTTCGGCGTGCCGGCGGCGGTCGCGCTCCTCGTGCTGTGGAAATTCGGCAGGGCCGCCTCATGAGCCTCGACTCGGTCAAAGCCTTCTTCGCCGAACAGGCGCCCGACATCGCCATCATCGAGACGCAGGAGAGCAGCGCCACGGTCGCGCTCGCCGCCGCCGCCCATGGCGTCGAGCCGGCGCGCATCGCCAAGACGCTCTCGCTCAGGATCGGCGACAGGGTGGTGCTGGTGGTGACGAGCGGCACCGGCCGCCTCGACAACCGCAAGGCCAAGGCCGCTTTCGGCGGCAAGCCGCGCATGCTCGATGCCGAGGAGGTCGTGGCGCTGACCAGCCACCCGGTCGGCGGCGTCTGCCCCTTCGGACTGCCGACAGCATTGCCAGTCTATTGTGATATCTCGCTCAAAGGTTTCGACGAGGTCGTCCCCGCCGCCGGCTCGACCCAGAGCGCGCTCAGGATCAGCCCGGAGCGCATGGTCGCGCTGACCAGGGCGGAATGGGTCGACGTCTGCCAGGAGCCGGGCTGAGCGCCCTCAGCCCTTGACCCGCTCGCCCAGCGCCATCGCCGCGGCGGGATTGCGCACCTTGTCGCCGCTGATCACGTAGAGGAAGACGTCGCGCCCGGCCTTCTCGACCGCGGGCTCCGTCACCGCCTCAAGATCCTTCGGCACGCCTCCCTTGGCCCAAGCCTTGGCGCGCTCGGCCCATGCGTCGAGTTCTCCGGCCGAATAGCCCTGCGGCTCCGCCTCCTTCGTGCCCATGATCCGGGCGTAGACGAAGGGCCCCGTCGCATCGGCGATCTGGGTGAACTTCGAATCCGCCGCCGTGATCACCGCAACGCCGTATTCCTTCAACAGCGCGACGAAGTCCGGCGAGCGGAAGCTGTCATGTCTGACTTCGACGGCATGGCGGATCTCCCGGCCATCGGCCGATTTCGGCAGCAGCTTGAGGAAGGCCTCGAAATCCTTCGGGTCGAACTGTTTCGTCGGCATGAACTGCCAGTTGATCGGCCCGAGCTTCTCCTTGAGCTCGAGCACGCCGCCCATGACGAACTTCTCGATCGAGGGCCCGGCCTCGGCCAGCACCCGGCGGTTGGTGATGTAGCGCGAGCCCTTCAGCGCGAAGACGAAGCCGTCGGGCGTCTCCTCGCGCCATCTGGCGAAGCTCTCCGGCTTCTGCGAGCCGTAATAGGTGCCGTTGATCTCGATCGAGGCGAGCTTGCTCGAGGCATATTCGAGCTCGCGCTTCTGCGGCAGGTCTCCGGGATAGAATTCGCCGCGCCAGGGCTCGAACACCCAGCCGCCGATGCCGACCCTGATCGTCCCCGACATGTCCGCTTCCTCGCTCTGCTCAAGCTGCTGCGCCAACCATGGCGCGGCATCATAGTTCCCACATTGCCGCCCCGGAACTCCCCTGCCATCCCGGCCGGACGATCCCTGTCAGCAGCGGGCATGGAAAACCCCGCGAGGCGAACCTGCGGGGCTTTCTGAGTTTGGCTGCCGGGAGGCGCAGCCTTGAGTGACGATGTTGGCCCCGTCATCTCGCAACGATGTGCCGGGACTACTTCCTTTGCTGGGCGCCTCTTGCGACGGTGACGATGACGCAGCCTGATTGGGTCGGCAGGAAGATGACGTTTGCGCCGGCCTTCGTGGTGGCCATCGGGACGTTGGCCAGGGTGACGGCCTGCTCGTTGCCAAGGCCGAGGCTCTGCACGGCAACGTTGCAGGGCTGGGTCGAGGGCACGACGCGCACGAGGTTGCCCTCGCAGCCGCTCTGCACCGGGGCGGCGAAGACGATGCTGGCGCCGTTCGACAGGGTCGGGTCGTTCTTGAAGCTGAGGCCGACGATCGACTGGATCGAGTGCGCGTCGGCCTGCTGCTGGCTCCATTGCGACATCGCCATGTACTCGTCGCTTGAGGCGGCCGCCTTGCCGAGCTCGGTGAAGGTGCCGGCGCAGGTCTTGAGCTTGGCCTGCTCGACATGCGCGTCGAACGGCGTCGCCTCGCCCGGTTTGGCCGCAGCGGCCGGAGCCGTCTGGCTCTGCGGCGCCTGCTGCGCCCGGGCCGGCGGCGCCGCCGTCGCCGGCCGGCGCGCCGGCTGCGACGACGACGAGCCCGAGGTCGCGCTCGACGGCGCGTTCTGGGCGAGCGCCTGGCTCTCGGGCTCCAGCAGCGCAAACAGCGTCAGGCCACCGGTTGCGATCGCCACCGTCGCCAGCGCGCCCAGCGCCAGGATGCCGTAATGGCGAAGCTTGGTACCCGTCTCGGTCATGGGATCACTCTCTTTCCTGTTGGATCGGGCCGGCTGCGACCGCGCCGGCCGGACAAGGCGAGCGCAGGCCGTGCCGACGACTTAAGTCTGTTTCATTTCAGCGAGGCTTCGACGGCTTGTTTAAAGCCTTCTGCGCGGAAGGCCGCCTGTAGCGTTACGGTACGTAACTGGTAGCGGTATGGGTACGGGAAGGTGCCTGGCGGGGGTGCGGCGGTGTAGCTGAAGTGGATGTCCTTGCCTTCGCGCAGGGCGAGGATGTCGTTTCCGCTGAGCGGCCAGAACATCTGGCAGCCGGTCTCGTTGCACAGGCGCGGCGCCAGCCTAGTCGTCTCGACCGTCTCGGGCGCCTGGCGCGGCTTGCCGCCCT
>NZ_QQTO01000018.1 GCF_003351345.1 Allobosea caraganae
AGGCCGTCGCCCATCTCGACGAGATGACCCAGCAGAACGCCGCCCTCGCCGAGCAGTCGGCCGCCTCCGCAGCCTCCCTCTCCGGCCGCATCGGCGAGCTCAACACCCTCGTCGCAGCGTTCAAGACCGGGCAGGAGCAGCAGGTGCCGGTTCAGATGGCCCAGCCGCAGCGCATCGCTGCGCCCGCCCCGGTCGCGCCTCGGCCGACCCGCGCCGCCGCACCTGCTCGGGCGCCGGCCCCGGCCTATGCGCCAACGCCGGCGCGCGCCGCCGACAAGGCTGCGAAGGCTACCAGCTCCGAGCCCGAGCGCCTGCGCAAGCTCGCCGAAGCCGCCTTCGCCCAGACCAAGGCCACGCCGGCCCGCGTGCCCGCCAAAAAGGTCGCCAATAGCCGCAATGCCGACGCCGGCTGGGAAGAGTTCTGAGGCAACCCTAAAGAAGCGCCTCACTCCGGTAGCTTAGCAGTACACGTCAAGGGCCTCGCGCAACGCTGCGCGGGGCCTTTTTCATGGTGGATCGTTCAACCCTGGCGGCAGCTTTCGGCCAGCCGTGCACGATCTCACTCCACTCCCGCCTGAAGCTTTGGAGAATCGTGCAATCATCGCGGGGCATCGGTCTACCGCCTGAGAGCCGCCCGCAGGCAAGGTCTCCTCACACCGGACGCGCGGTCGCGCCGGTCTTTTCAGGAGGCCAACATGTCTGAACTCAAGGGCAAGGTCATCGCCATCACCGGCGCCAGCAGCGGCATCGGCGAGGCGAGCGCGAAGCTTCTGGCAGAGCGCGGCGCGCATGTCGTGCTCGGCGCCAGGCGCGGCGAACGACTGGTCGCGCTCGCGGCCGAGATCAGCGCGAAAGGCGGCCAGGCCCGCCAGCGCGTGGTCGATGTCACCGACCTCGCCAGCGTCGAGGCCTTCATCGGTTTCGCGCAGCAGGAATTCGGCCGCGTCGACGTCATCGTCAACAATGCCGGCGTGATGCCGCTCTCGACGCTCGACACGCTCAAGATCGACGAGTGGAACCGGATGATCGACGTCAACATCCGCGGCGTCCTGCACGGCATCGCCGCCGGGCTGCCAGTGATGAAGCGCCAGGGCTTCGGCCATTTCGTCAACCTGTCCTCGATCGGCGGCCATGCCGTCTATCCGACCGCCGCCGTCTACTGCGCCACGAAGTACGCCGTGCTCGCGATCTCCGAAGGCCTGCGCCAGGAGAACACCGACATCCGCGTCACCGTGATCTCGCCCGGCGTGACCCGCTCGGAGCTGGCCGACAGCATCTCCGACGAGGGCGCCCGGCAGGCGATGAACGACTTCCGCAAGATCGCGATCGCGCCCGAGGCGATCGGCCGCGCCATCGCCTTCGCCATTGAGCAGCCGGGCGACGTCGATGTGAGCGAGATCATAGTTCGCCCCATCGCCAGCGCCTACTGAGCGCCCATCAGCGCGCCGGCGGATGGCCCAGCGCGCTCTTCACCCACTGACGCGAGGGAGCGAACCATGATCGTCACAAGCCTGATCCATGCGCTCGGCACCCTTGCGGCGAGCGTCAGGCCAGCCGCGGCGAACCCGCCGCTGCCGCTCGAAATCGACCTGGACATCCCCGAGGCTCCGCTCGTCGCCACGCAGGCCATGGCCGGGACCTGGGCGAGCGAGGACAGGCTGGTGCGCCTCGAACTCTCGGCCAATGGCCGCTACGACGAGGCGCGCGGCACGCGCCGCAGCGCCTATCGCGGCCGCTACGAGGTCGAGGGGCAGCGGCTCTACTTCGCCGATGATCGCGGCTTCACCGCGCTCGGCGAGGTGCGCAACGGCGTACTGCGCCTCGGCAGCGAGCGGCTGATGCGGCAGTGAGCGTGACCGGCTTCCACCGTCATGGTCGGGCTTGTCCCGACCATCCACGTCTTCGCTGATCGAGAACCGTGGTCAAGACGTGGATGCTCGCCACGAGGGCGAGTATGACGTCGCGGGTCTCGCCGCCTCAATACGCGACCGTGAAGCGCTGTCTGTTATGGGCGGGCTTCTCCAGCTCGTCGACCAGCGCGATCGCGTAATCCTCGGCCGAAACGGCGCTCTTGCCGTCCGCGTCGACCAGGAGCTGGTCCTTGCCGAGGCGGAACTTGCCCGTGCGCTCGCCGGGCGCGATCAGCGCGGGAGGCGATAGGAAGCTCCAGTCGAGCCCGTTCTCCTGCCTGAGCAAGTCGAGGAAGGCGCCGCCTGCCTTGGCCTCGACGAGATAGATCGCGGGAAAATCCGGCGCGTCGAAGAGCTTCACGCCCGGCGCGACCTCGAGGCTGCCGGCGCCGCCGACGACGAGATAGCGCTTTACGCCGGACTGCTTGACCGCGGCGAGCAGCACGGCCGGGTCGCTGGCGGTGAAATGCACCGCGCTGATGACGGCGTCGTGCCCCTTGAGCTGCGCGGCGAGCCCGTCCTTGTCGAAGACGTCGCCCTTCACGGCGGTGATTCCGGCCTGCACAGGCACCTTCTCGGGATTGCGCACGATGGCGCTGACCTGATGGCCACGCGCGGTGAGTTCGGCGAGCAGGCGCGAGCCGATGAAGCCGGTGGCGCCGACGAGAGCGATTTTCATGGTTCAATCCTTCCAGTATCTAATGGGAACCAACATCCCAATGGACACTAGATGGCCGGCATGCGATCACGCGTAAAGAAGGCACTTTCACGCTACGTGGTCACCCGAAGGATACCGCCGTGCTGCATCGCCCCGATCCGTTCGACGCGAAATGCCCGACCCGGCAGGTGCTCGACCGTATCGGCGACCGCTGGGCGGTGCTGATCCTGATCTCGTTGGAGCAGCGTACCATGCGCTTCAACGAGCTGCGCCGGCGGATCGAGGCGATCTCGCAGAAGATGCTGTCGCAGACGCTGAAGAGCCTGGAGCGCGACGGGCTGGTCAACCGCAAGGTCTTCGCCACCGTGCCGGTGACGGTCGAGTACTCGCTGACCCCGCTCGGCCGCACACTGTCGCAGACGGTGCATGCGCTGACGCTCTGGGCCGAGACGCATATCGGCGAGGTCGCGCAGGCGCAGCAGCGCTATGATCAAGGCGAGGCTGCGCCGGAAACGGCCACAACGCCGCCGCGCTAGCGTTTCCGCCAGTTTCGTGTATACCCCCGGCCAACCGGCCTAAAAGCCGGCTGCGCATCCCCTCCTCGATGAGGCCGATGCGGGCTTCGGACCTTGCTGGACGACATCCCGGCCTGGCCCGCCAGATCAACCCGAACACGAGGATCCACGATGTCGATCACAGCCGAGCGCAAGACCGCGCTCATCAACGAACACGCCACCAAGCCGAACGATACCGGCTCGCCCGAGGTCCAGGTCGCGATCCTGACGGAGCGCATCAACAACCTGACCGGGCACTTCAAGTCGCACGTCAAGGACAACCATTCGCGTCGCGGCCTGCTCAAGCTGGTCTCGCAGCGCCGTTCGCTGCTCGACTACCTGAAGAGCCGCAACGAGGCGCGCTACAAGACGCTGATCGAGAAGCTCGGCATCCGCCGCTGATCGACTGATCCGCTTCCCGCCCGGCGCGATCTCGTTCCGGGCGGTTTTTCCAGAGCATGATGCCGAAAAGCGGGTACCGGTTTTCGGGCCACATCATGCTCCCCTTCCAGGGTCTGGCCGCAATGGGGCGGCGCCCTGATCTTCAACGCGGTGGCCGCATGGGCGGTTTGCCGCTGGCCTCCACTGGGCGCCAAGACGTCCATGGCAGGATCGCCGAGCGCTCGGGCGCCGTCTCCACGCCTCCCGAGCTTTCCGCCGTCTTGCCCATGGGCTCGAGACGCCCGGACGGGTGCCGCATCCGATCCGAAAGACAGACATGTTCGACATCCAGACCGAAGAATTGATGTGGGGCGGGCGCAAGCTCGTACTCGAAACCGGCAAGATCGCACGCCAGGCCGACGCCGCCGTGCTCGCGACCTATGGCGAGACCGTGGTGCTCGCCACCGTCGTCTCGGCGAAGGAGCCCAAGGCCGGGATCGACTTCTTCCCGCTCACCGTGAACTACCAGGAAAAGACCTTCGCCGCCGGCCGCATCCCCGGCGGCTATTTCAAGCGCGAGGGACGTCCGACCGAGAAGGAGACGCTGGTCTCGCGCCTGATCGACCGGCCGATCCGCCCGCTCTTCGTCGAGGGCTACCGCAACGAGACGCAGGTCGTCTGCACCGTGCTGCAGCATGACCTCGAGAACGATCCCGACATCGTCGCCATGGTCGCGGCCTCGGCCGCCCTGACCCTGTCGGGCGTGCCGTTCACCGGCCCGGTCGGCGCGGCCCGCGTCGGCTATTTCGACGGCGCCTACAAGCTCAACCCCCTGGTCGACGAGATCAAGGAATCGGGGCTCGACCTCGTCGTCGCCGGCACGCCCGATGCCGTTCTGATGGTGGAATCGGAGGCCAAGCAGCTGTCCGAGGAGATCATGCTCGGGGCCGTGATGTTCGGCCACAAGCATTTCCAGCCGGTGATCGACGCCATCATCCGCCTGGCCGAGAAGGCCGCCAAGGAGCCGCGCGACTATCAGCCCGCCGATAATTCGGTCGTGCTCGAGGCCGTGCTGAAGCTGGTCGACGCCGATCTGCGCGCCGCCTACAAGATCACCACCAAGGCCGAGCGCTACAAGGCGATCGACGCCGCCAAGGCCAAGGTCGCGGCGCTGGTCTCGTCCGAGCCGGACGGCAAGACCAGCTTCACCAAGGAGCAGGTCGGCGGCCAGTTCAAGGAAGCCCAGGCCAAGGTCGTGCGCTGGACCATCCTCGACGAAGGCGTGCGCATCGACGGGCGCGACCTCAAGACCGTGCGCAAGATCGTGGCCGAAGCCGGCATCCTGCCGCGCACCCATGGCTCGGCCCTGTTCACCCGCGGCGAGACGCAGGCGCTGGTCGTGACCACGCTGGGCACCGGCGACGACGAGCAGTACATCGACTCGCTGGAAGGCACCTACAAGGAGACCTTCCTGCTGCACTACAACTTCCCTCCCTACTCGGTCGGTGAAGCCGGCCGCATGGGCTCGCCCGGCCGCCGCGAGATCGGCCATGGCAAGCTCGCCTGGCGCGCCATCCGGCCGATGCTGCCGGCCAAGGGCGAGTTCCCCTACACGATCCGCGTCGTCTCGGAGATCACCGAGTCGAACGGCTCCTCCTCGATGGCCACCGTCTGCGGCACCTCGCTCGCCCTGATGGACGCCGGCGTGCCGCTCAAGGCTCCCGTCGCCGGCATCGCCATGGGCCTGATCCTGGAAGGCGAGCGCTTCGCGGTGCTCTCCGACATCCTCGGCGACGAGGACCATCTCGGCGACATGGACTTCAAGGTCGCCGGCACCGCCGAGGGCATCACCTCGCTGCAGATGGACATCAAGATCGCCGGCATCACCGAGGAGATCATGAAGGTCGCCCTCGACCAGGCCAAGGGCGGTCGCGACCACATCCTCAGCGAGATGAACAAGGCGCTTTCGGTCTCGCGCGGCCAGCTCGGCGAGTATGCCCCGCGCATCGAGACGATGAAGATCCCGGTCGACAAGATCCGTGAAGTCATCGGCTCCGGCGGCAAGGTCATCCGCGAGATCGTCGAGAAGACCGGCGCCAAGGTCAACATCGAGGATGACGGCACCATCAAGATCGCCTCGGCCGACGGCAAGTCGATCGAAGCCGCGATCAAGTGGATCAAGTCGATCGTCTCGGAAGCCGAGCCGGGCATGATCTATGACGGCACCGTGGTGAAGATCATGGAGTTCGGCGCCTTCGTGAACTTCTTCGGCGCCAAGGACGGGCTTGTTCATATTTCGGAGCTGGCCGCGGCTAGGGTCCAGAAGGTCTCGGACGTCGTCAAGGAAGGCGACAAGGTCAAGGTCAAGTTCCTCGGCCAGGACGAGCGCGGCAAGATCCGCCTCTCGATGAAGGTCGTCGACCAGGAGACCGGCGAGGACATCACCGAGAAGCTGAAGGCCCAGCGCGACGCCGACAAGACCCGCGAGCGCGCCGAGTAAGCCTGACGCGATTCACGTGAAACGGGACGCCCCGCATCGAAAGGTGCGGGGCGTTTTGCTTTGGGCGCATCATCCGGGTGGACCGCACCACGCCGGTATGCTCGGGCTTGTCCCGAGCATCCACGTCTTGGACGCCGCCCGCGATGAGTGAAGACGTGGATGGTCGGCACAAGGCCGACCATGACGGGAGGGCGAGCAGAGAACGGCTAGCGCTCCACCCGATTTCCGAATAGTCTAGACTTATTGATTTCGGAGACTGGCATGCCCGACCACAGCATCACCTCGCTCGACGCCCTCAGCGCGCTCTATCCGAATCCGGTGGCCCCGGCCTCGGTCGCCAAGGAGATCGATCACATCGATGCGAACTACGCCGCGCTGATCGCCGCCTCGCCGTTTTGCCTGCTCGCGACCATGGGTCCAGAGGGGCTGGATTGCTCGCCGCGCGGGGATAAGCCGGGCTTCGTCACGGTGAGGGACGCGAAAACGCTCCTGATTCCCGATCGAAAAGGCAATAACCGCCTGGATACGTTTAAGAATATCCTGTCCGACGCGCGAATCGGAATGCTCTTCCTGATCCCCGGTTACGGCGAGACCTTGCGCGTGAACGGACGCGCCGAACTCTCCTGCGATCCTGAGTTGTGCGGAGGGTTCGAGATGGCCGGAAAGCTGCCGGCCTGCGTCATCGTGGTCAAAGTCGAGGCCGCCTACTTCCAGTGCTCGCGCGCAGTGGTGCGGGCCGACCTGTGGAACCCGGCGGGGCATGTCGACCGGCGCACGTTGCCGAGCGCCGGGCAGATCCTGCAGGGGATCACGGCGCGCAACACGGCGATCGAGACGTTCGATGGCGAGGCCTATGACAAGGCGCTGCCCGAGCGGGTGAAGGCGACGTTGTATTGAGGCGCGGTTCTCCCCTTCTCCCCCTGCGGGAGAAGGTGTCAGGGCAAAGCCCTGACGGATGAGGGGTCGCGCAACGGTAGCCGCGCTTGGCCTACTCAAACACGGATAGGGCAGCGCGACCCCTCATCCGCCTGCCGGCACCTTCTCCCACAAGGGGAGAAGGACGCCAATCACAGCAGCCCGTTATTCCCCGCCAGCACCTTGAGGTTCACCTCCGGCCGGGCGCCGACATGGCCGATGACCTCGGCCGCCGCCAGCGCGCCGAGGCGCAGCGAATCGCGGACCTCGCGGCCCGAGGTCAGGCCGAAGAGGAAGCCGGCGGCGAAGAGGTCGCCGGCGCCGGTCGCATCGACGACGCGGTCGATCGGGAAGACCGGCTCGGCGAGCACGCCATCGGGCGTCACCGCCAGCGCGCCCTTCTCGGAACGGGTCACGGCCGCAACGATGTTCTCGGCGCGCAGCGCGGCGAGCGCGGTGTCGAAATCGCCTGTCTGGTACAGGCTCTTCAGCTCGTGCTCGTTGGCGAAGACGATGTCGACCATGCGGTTGCGGACCAGGCCGAGGAACTCGTCGCGATAGCGGTCGACGCAGAAGGAATCCGAGAGCGTGATGGCGACGCGTCCGCCGGCGGCATGGGCCAGCTCGGACGCCTTGCGGAAGGCGTCCTTGGCCGCCGGGGGATCCCAGAGATAGCCTTCGAGATAGACGATGTCGGCGTTCTGCACCGCCTTGGCGTCGACATCGTCGGTGGTGAGGCCCTGGCAGGCGCCGAGATAGGTGTTCATCGTGCGCTCGCCATCGGGCGTGACGATGATGAAGGAGCGCGCCGTCGCCGGGCCCTCGGTGGCGAAAGCGGTGTCGAAGGCGACGCCGAGCGAGGTCAGGTCGTGGCGGTAGAGTTTGCCGAGCTCGTCCTGCTTGACCTTGCCGATGAAGGCGCCCTTGCCGCCGAACGAGGCCAGGCCGGCAATCGTGTTGGCGGCCGAGCCACCGGAGATGACCTTTCCGGGACCCATGGCGGCATAGAGCGCTTCGGCGCGGGCCTCGTCGATCAGCATCATCGCGCCCTTGGCGAGCTCGTGCTTGGCCAGGAAATCCTCCTCGGCCGAGGCGATGACATCGACGATAGCGTTGCCGAGGGCGAGAACGTCGGTGCGCGTGGCTGTCATGGGAGCGTCCGGAGCGTGGGAAATCGAAAGGAAAGCTGCGCGGCGTGTCGCATTCGCTGCTGCAAGGGTCAAGCCATCGGGCCTAGCCGCGGCTACGCCGCGCCGCGGCCTCGTCCAGCACGGCGGCGAGCTGCTGGAAGTCCTGCGGCTCCAACGCCGCGATATCGCGGGCGAGCCGGTTGGCCAGCAGGGTCGCCTCCGGGTCGAGCCCTGCCGTGTCGACCGTGACGCGCGGGTGTGAGAGATCGGCCAGGCGGATCAGTTCGTCGGCCTCGTCCCAGATGACGCCGAGCACGTGGATGACGCCCTGGATCAAGGTGAAGGTCGGGCGGCCGCGCTTGCCGTGCTCAAGCGCCGAGAGATAGGCCGGCGTGACGCCGAGCGCCGCCGCCATCTCGGCCAGAGTGACGCCACGGACCGCGCGCAATTCGCGCACGCGCTGGCCGAAGGGGGTCACCAGCCGGTCTCGCGGCTGCGGCGCAGGCGGATATAGAGCGCGCCCGAGCCGCCATGGCGCTGCTCGGCCTCCTCGAAGCCGACCACCAGCGGGCGCAGGTCGGGCAGTCGCAGCCAGTGCGGTACCGTCCGGCGCAGAACGCCGCGCTCCTCGCCGAACAGCGCATCGCCCGCCGCGCCTTTGCCGGTGACGACGAGCGCCAGCTTGGTGCCGCGCCCCTGCTCGCGGCGCAGGAAGGCGCGCAGCGCGTCGTGAGCCTGGTCCTGGCGCATGCCGTGCAGGTCGATGACCGCCTCGACGGATTGCTGGCCGCGACGCAATTGCGTGCGCAGACGGCGCTCCAGCGGGGCCAGGGGCGGCGGGGTCGGCTTGGCAGGGGTGAGCCTCGCGGTGACCACGAGAGCCGGCGCAGCGGCTTCGGCTACGGCCGGTGGGGGCGGTTCGGGTGCCTCCGGTTCCGGCAAGCGCCCGGCAAGCGGCTTGACCGAACGCGCGACCTGGCGCCAGAGCGCGATATCGGCCTCCGACAGGACCTTGCCGCGCCGGCGCATGATCAGCGCTCCTCGCGCGGCCAGAGCACGATGAAATCGAGGGCATGGCGCACGAGACCGGCGCGGTGGCCGGCCTCCGGCCCCGAACCGACGAAGAGATCGATCCGCGCCGGGCCAAGAATGGCGGAGCCGGTGTCCTGCGCGATCATCAGGCGCGCCAGCAGCTCCGTTCCGCCGGTGCCGGCGGGGATCTCGGTGTCGATCCAGGCGGGCATGCCGTAGGGCCAGAGCGTACGGTCAACGGCGATGCTGCGCAGGGGCGTGAGCGGCAGGCCGGCGCCGCCGATCGGCCCGGATTCAGCCGGGAGGTCGTCCTTGCGGGCGAAGAAGACGAAGGACTTGTTGAGGCGGATCAGGTCGCGGGCGAAATCGGCGTCGGCCTTCAGCCGCGCGATCAGCCGGTCCATCGTCATCTCGGCGGGGGGGATGCCCTCGCGCTCGCTGAGGGTGCGGCCGAGCGAGGTGTAGGGATGGCCGTTGCGGCCGGAATAGACCAGCCTGACCACCCCGCCATCAGGCAGGCGGATGCGGCCGGAGCCCTGGACCTGCAGCACGAAGCGGTCGACCGGATCGCGCAGCCAGATGATTTCCAGCCCCTGGCCATCGAGCGCCCCGGTCTCGATCGCGGTGCGGTCGGGGAAGGGCTCGAAGCCCTTGGCGGTGCGGCGGGCAGAGGAGAGCGCCGGGTCGAGGCCAGGCCAGTCATCGCCCTGCTGGCGCGTCACCAGATCGGCCGGGCGGTCGTAGAGCGGCGTCGGATATTCAGCCGAGCGCGTCAGCGAGCCAGCGAATTCGGGCTCGAAATAACCGGTCATGAAGCCGCGCGGACTGCCCAGCGGCCTGATCCGCCAGAAGTCGAAGCGCTCTTCGAAAAAGCGGCGGGCCGTTGCCTGGTCGGGCTGGCCCCGGGCAAGCAGCGCGCGCGCATCCTTGCATATGGCGACCAGACCGGGGGGGATCGGCGCGCCCGGACGCAAGGGCGGGTCAGCGGCGCAGCCGGCGGCGAAGATGCCTAGCGGAATGCGCTGATCATCGTTGCGCCAGCCGGGAATGCCCCCGGGCGACATCAGCTCGGCGCGGGCGCCGGGCGGCAGAGGCGGGGCAGCGTGGGCGGGCGTCATGGCCGTCATCAGCAGGCTGGCGGCCAGGAACGCAACGCGGATCACGCGCCGGATTCGGTCGCGACCAGGAGCCAGTTGGGATCGCGGCTGCCGAGCTGTCGCGAGAAGGTCCAGATGTCGTTGACCTCGGAGACCGCCTCGGCGCTGCCGTCAACCACCGCGCCTTGCGCATCCCGGGTCGCGCTGATCAGCTGCGAGACGAAGGCGATCGTCACCTGCGCCGTCTTACCCTTGACGTCGACGGCGGTGATCTCGGCCTTGTCGATCGAGACGAAGTTGGATTCCGCCTTCTCGCCGCGCTTCTCGCGATCGGTGATCGCCTGCTCGAAGCCGTCATAGACCTCCTTCGCCAGCAGGCCCTTCAACATCTTGCGATCGCCGCGGGCGAAGGCGGTGACGATGGTCTCATAGGCCGCCTTGGCGCCGTTCACGAAGGTGTAGGGGTCGAAGCCCGCCTCCTGCTGCGCGATCGCGTCGATGCCGGCGATGATCGGCGAGTCCGGCGGGGCGATGTCCTTCCAGCGCTCGGCCGCGGGCGGCGGCGCGCCGTTGGCGGCGGGATCATTGGCCGCACCGGGCAGCCTGATGACGTTGTCGCGCTTGGCGTCGGCCTGCGGCGCCTGGTCCGGCCGCATCGGCGGCGTCTCGCGGCGCGCGAAGGGATCGGCCGGCGGCTGCTCGCTGCCGGTCTTCTGGCCGAGAACGGAGCGCAGCTTCCAGGCGACGAAAACGGCCAGAGCCAGGAAGACCAAAGTCGTCATGTCGAAGGAATTTTGCATCGAACGCTGATCCGAAGCTCCAAGGGGGACCGTTTCGTGCCGGCTCTATACGACGGTCGGCCGGCCGTCGGATGCCATATGGTGATCTAGGCTCGTAACATCCACCCCTCAGCTTGTGAAGGCTTGGGCTTGTGAAGGCAGCTTCTTGTGCCTGGAAGTCGTCCATGATAGCCGACGCGTGCATGGCACCGGGGAGCGGTGCGCAGTCCCTGGCGTCAGCACGGCGCGGGATTTTTCCGAGACAGCCTGCCAACAATAGATGGGACCGATGGCCAACGACATCCCCAACGGCAACGGCGCGGGCCCGGCGGATGCCGGCCCGAGCCTGAACGCCCTGATCCAGTACACCAAGGATTTCTCGTTCGAGAACCCGAAGGCGCCGCGCTCGCTGAGCCAGCAGGAGGCCCAGCAGGGCCCGCAAATGTCGCTGCAGGTGAACGTCTCCACCACGGCGCTCTCCGACAGCGAGTACGAGACCGTGCTCCAGCTCGAGGGCAAGGCGGAGCTGAACGGCGAGACGCTGTTCGCGTTCGACCTGAGCTATGCCGGCGTGTTCCGGCTGGCGAACATCCCGCAGGAGCATATCCACCCGGTGCTGGTGATCGACTGCGCCCGCCTGCTCTTCCCCTTCGCCCGGCAGATCGTCGCCGATGCGGTGCAGAGCGGCGGCTTCCCGCCCTTCTACGTCCCGACGATCGACTTCGCGCAGCTCTACCAGCAGCGGATGCAGCAGTTCCAGGCCGAGCAGGGCGCCGCCAACGCCTGATCCGGCTTGCCCGGCCGCTATGAGAAAGGGCCCGTGAGGGCCCTTTTTATTTGGCGTCACCCCTTCTCGGGCAGCGCGATGTAATTGCCCCAGAGCGGCGTCTTGAGCGTCTGGACGAAGGCCTCGTGGGCGGCGAGGGCGGCCTCGTCGAGGCGGGGCGCGAGCGGGCGCAGGCGCTGCGGCCTCTCGGCGACGCCGGCGAGCCCGTTGCCGAGGCCGGCGACCGACGCGACGCCGAGGCCGAGATCGGCCTGCTTGCCGCCGATCAGCTCGATATAGACCTCGGCCAGGATCTCGGAATCGAGCAAGGCGCCGTGCCTGGTGCGGCGGGTGTTGTCGATGCCATAGCGCGAGCAGAGCGCGTCGAGGCTGTTCGAGGCTCCCGGATGCTTGCGCCGCGCCATGGCGAGCGTGTCGACGACGCGCGCCGGCTCGATCGGCCCGCGCCCGACGCGCTTGAACTCCATGTTGAGGAAGCCGACGTCGAAGGCGGCGTTGTGGATCACCAGCCGGGCGCCGTCGATGAACTCGGCGAAATCCTGCGCGATCGCAGCGAAGATCGGCTTGTCTGCGAGGAACGCGTCGGAGAGGCCGTGGACCCTGAAGGCGCCCTCGGACATCGCCCGCTCCGGGTTGATGTACTGGTGATAGGTCCGGCCGGTCGGGCAATGATTGACCAGCTCGACGCAGCCGATCTCGACGACGCGGTCGCCGCCATTGGCTTCGACGCCGGTGGTCTCGGTATCGAGGACGATCTCACGCATGGCTGGTCTCAATCTGTGCGGCCGGGCCGGCCCGCGAGCGCCACCAGGATAGAGCCGACTTGCCGCTCCGCAGCCAGAAGACCGCGCGAGGTGTCCACAAGGAAGTGGGCGCGGCGGCGCTTCTCGGCATCGGGCATCTGGCGGGCGAGGATCGCGGTGAATTTCGCTTCGGTCATCTCGGGCCGGGCAAGCACGCGGGCACGCTGGACCTCGGCCGGGGCGGTGATGACCATGACGGCGTCGCAACGCGCCTCGCCGCCGGTCTCCAGCAGCAGCGGCACGTCGAGGATCGCGATGTCCTGGCCGGCCTGGCGGCAGCGGGCGAGGAAGGTGCGCTCCTCCTCGCGGACCAGCGGGTGGATGATGGTTTCGAGTTGGCGCAGCGCCGCGGGCTTGCCGACGACGGCAGCGGACAGGCGGGCGCGATCGACCGCGCCGTCGCGGACCACGCCGGGAAAGGCGGCCTCGATCGGCGCGACCGCCCTGCCCTGGTAGAGTCGATGGACCGAGGCGTCGGCGTCATGGACCGGGATGCCGCGAGCGCGAAACATCGCCGAGGTCGTCGACTTCCCCATCCCGATCGAGCCGGTCAATCCCAGGATGAAGGTCATGCGCGAAGGACGTCCCGCTGGCGGAAGGGCCGAATCAGTGGCCGAGGATATCCGCTTCGAGCCGCGCCCGCAGCGCCGGCGTGACGGAGGGCTTCACCCCGAACCAGCGGGTGAAGCCGGGCACGGCCTGATGCAGCAGCATGCCGAGGCCATCGACGGCGACACCGCCGCTCCGCGCCGCCTGGTCGAGCAATGCCGTGCGCAGCGGCACATAGACGATGTCGTCAACGATCGTGCCGGGGCGGAGGCCGGCGAGGTCGAGGTCCAGCGGCGGCTGCCCCTTCATGCCGAGCGCCGTGGTGTTGACGATCAGACCGGCGCTGGAGACGAGCTGATTGCGCTCCTCCCAAGCGGCGGCCTCGACCGGAGCGCCGAGCGCCGCTGCAAGTTCCACCGCGCGGGCCGGGCTGCGGTTGACCAGTATGATGCGGCTGAGCCCGCGCCCCTTCAGCCCATAGCCGATGGCGCGGGCAGCGCCGCCGGCACCAAGGATCAGGACGGAGCGGACGCGACCGCCCCAGCCCGGAGCGGAGGCGTCGAGATGGGCGAGGAAGCCGGCGGCGTCGGTATTGTCGCCATGGAGCTTGCCATCCTCGCGCCAGATCGTGTTGACCGCGCCCATCGCCTTCGCCGTCTCGCTGGGGACGTCGATCAGCCTCAGCGCAGCTTCCTTATGCGGGACCGTGACGTTGCCGCCCACGAACTCGCCGGCGCGGACCTTGTCGATGAAGGCCGGGAGCTCGGCGGGCGGCACGTCGACGCGCTCATAGGAACCGTCGAGGCCATGCTCGGCGATCCAGGAGCCATGGATCAACGGCGAGCGGGAATGGGCGATCGGGTGGCCAATGACGAAGCAGCGGCGGGTCATGGAATCAGGAAGTCCGGATCAGCGGGCGAGGAGGCCGAGCTCGCGCAAGGCGTCGAGCACGGCGAAGAGCGGCAGGCCGAGGATGGTGAAATGGTCGCCCTCGACCATCTCGAAGAGCTGGGCGCCAAGGCCCTCGACCTGATAGCCGCCGACGCTGCCCAGGATCGCCGGGCCGGCCGCCGCGACATAGGCGGCGATGAAATCGGCGCTGAGCGGGCGCATCGTCATCCGCGCCGTCTCGCCGCCCTCGGCGACGATCTCGCCATCGCAGGCCAGGACGAAGGCGGAGTGGAGCTCGTGCCCGCGCCCGGCCAGGGCCGCGATCTGGGCTTCGGCACCGGTAAGATCGGCCGGCTTGTGATGGATCGTCCCGCCGCAGGTCAGGCTTTGATCGGCGCCGAGCACGAAGCGGCCGGGATTGTTGACGGAGACGCCGAGCGCCTTGGCGCAGGCGAGCGCGCCCGCGATCGCCGAGCCGGCCGCGCCCTGCCGCAGCAAGGGCGCCTCGGCCGCGCGCTCGTCGAGATCGGGCCTGATCGCCTCGACGGGGACACCGGCGGCCACGAGCATGTCGCGCCGCGTCGTACTGCCGGAGGCGAGGAGGAGCGGCTTGTCCGCGCGCCAGAGCGAAGCGGGCGCGCTCATGTCGCAATGAACTTCATGCGGTGGTCGCGCAGCAGGTCGAGGATCGCGGCCGCCGTCTCCTCAATCGAGCGGCGGGTCACGTCGATCACCGGCCAGCCCTTGCGGGCGCAGAGCCGGCGCGACTGGGTCACCTCGTCGGCGACCGCGGTCGGATCGACATAGGGCGTCTCGTCATCGGCTTTGAGCGAGAGCAGCCGGTTCTGGCGGATCTGGACGATGCGCTCGGGGCTGGCGACCAGGCCGACGATGAGCGGCTTCTTCACCCGCTCGATCTCGGCCGGCAGCGGCACGTTCGGCACCAGGGGCACGTTGGCGGTCTTGATGCCGCGATTGGCGAGATAGATGCTGGTCGGCGTCTTCGAAGTGCGACTGATGCCGACGAGGATGACATCGGCGTTTTCGAGATCGCCGCCGAGCTGCCCGTCATCATGCATCAGCGTGTAGTTCATCGCGTCGATGCGGCGGAAATATTCACTGTTGAGCACGTGCTGCGCGCCTGGCCGTGGTGCCGAGGCCTGGCCGAGATAGGACTGGAACAGCGAGAGCACCGGGTTGAGCACCGACAGGCAAGGGCAGCCGAGCTCCTTGCAGAAGCTCTCCAGGCGCTCCGACCATTCCGATTCGACCAGCGTGTAGAGCACCACGCCCGGCGAGGATTCGATCTCGGCCAGCACGCGGGCAAGCTGCGCCTCCGAGCGGACCAGCGGATAGACATGCTCGATCGCCGAAACCGATTCGTACTGGGCCGCCGCCGCACGGCTGACCGCGATCAGGGTCTCGCCGGTCGCATCCGAGACGAGATGAAGGTGGAAGTAGTTGCGCGCCACTGCGGCTCCTGGGCTATCCGATCAAGAAATCTCTAGAGCATGCTGTAGTTCCGCGAAACCTCACCCGTCATGCTCGCCCTCGTGGCTGGTATCCACGTCTTGAACGGTGCCCGCGATAAGCGAAGACGTGGATGGTCGGGACAAGCCCGACCATGACGGCGGAGGGTGCGACAAGCTTGGGGAGGAATGTGGACAACCGAACATCTGGGCGCGGCTGATCGACCCGCCTGTATAACTCCGCCCGGCCATCAACAGGGTGGCGGGTGTGGAGGGAGGAATCGATGTTTCACGTGAATCATTTTCCCATGCGTTAACCCTCGCCGGATTCCGATTGGTTAAGAAACCCTTAACGCTTCGTTTCCACCTGTCCCGATAGCCGGCTCGAGGACTGCCAGCCTGTGGACTGGTTGTGGATCGGCTTGGGCCGGGCTATCTGCCCCCCTCCATCAGACAAAACAAAAGAATCTCTCTCTAAGATTCTTATTTGATTTAAGAAGGCCTGCGACCGGAGTGGCTATGGCAACGCGTGACGACCCGCTCTTCCTGCGGGCTCTTTCGGGTGAGACCCTGTCGAAGCCCCCGCTCTGGCTGATGCGTCAGGCTGGCCGCTATCTCCCCGAGTACCGCGAGATCCGAGCCAAGGCCGGCGGCTTTCTCGACCTCTGCTACAATCCCGATTTCGCCGCCGAAGTGACGCTGCAGCCGATCCGCCGCTTCGGCTTCGACGCAGCGATCCTGTTCTGCGACATCCTCGTGATCCCGCATGCGCTCGGCCAGAAGCTCTGGTTCGTCCAGGGCGAAGGTCCAAGGCTCGAGCCCGTGGCCGATGCCAAGAGGCTTGGCGAGATCCACGAGGAGATCGACCGGGATGTGCTGGCGCCGGTCTACGAGACCGTCCGCAGGGTGAAGGCTGCCCTGCCCAGCGAGACCGGCTTCATCGGCTTCTGCGGGGCGCCCTGGACCGTGGCGACCTATATGGTGGCGGGACGGGGCACGCCGGATCAGGGACCGGCCAAGGAGCTCTTCGCCCGCGACGCCGAGCTGTTCGCAAGGCTGATCGACCGGATCGTCATGGCTTCGATTGTCCATCTCAACGCGCAGATCGAGGCCGGAGTCGATGCGGTGCAGATCTTCGACAGCTGGGCGGGTTCGCTTGGCGAGAGCGATTTCGAGCGCTGGTGCATCGCGCCGACCAGGCGGATCGTCGACGGGGTGCGGGCGCGCCATCCCAAGGCGAAGATCATCGGCTTCCCGCGCGGCGCGGGGCGGCTGATCCCGGCCTATATCCGGGGCACCGGAGTCGATGCCGTCAGCCTGGAAACCGAGATCGACCGCAGCTTCGTGAGCGAGCAGATTCAGTCGCTGGTGCCGGTGCAGGGCCATCTCGATCCGCAGCTGCTGCGCGCTGGTGGGGCGGAGCTTGAGCGCGAGGTCGAGGTGATCCGTGCGTCATTCGGCGCAGGTCCGTTCGTCTTCAATCTCGGGCATGGCATTCTGCCGGACACGCCGATCGCTCATGTCGAGCGCCTGGTCGCAGCTGTCAGGGCATGATGGGAACGCGCCGATGCTGATCGAATGGATCAAGGCCTTTCACGTCATGGCCGTCATTTCCTGGATGGCGGGCATGCTCTATCTGCCGCGGCTGATGGTCTACCATGCCGATGCGCAGGTCGGCTCGATCCAGTCCGAGACCTTCAAGATCATGGAGCGCCGGCTGCTCAAGGGCATCATCAATCCGGCGATGGCGCTGACCTGGATCCTGGGTCTTTACCTCGCCTGGCAGATCTTCGGCTTCAAGGGCGGCTGGCTGCACGCCAAGCTGCTGCTGGTCTTCATGCTGTCGGGCGTCCACGGCTATCTCGTCGGCCGGGTCCGCGCCTTCGCCGAAGACCGCAACGACAAGCCCGCCCGCTTCTACCGGATCATCAACGAGGTGCCGGCGGTGCTGATGGCGCTGATCGTCATTCTCGTGATCGTGAAGCCCTTCTAAGTCGCGTCGTCGTTTCCGGCTTGAGACTTCAGCCGAAACCCGCTATCAAGCGTTAGCGCAATCTCTGCGTCCCTCCCTGTTGCCGATGGTTCGTGAGCTTCCTGCCCTAGCAGACGCTCATGGTGCGCAAGCAGCGCACTGGCCCTCTCAGGCCCTGTCGAGCCCTCCATTTTAGTCCTGGCTCCTGCCATTCGTGCGGGGGCATTTACGATCCGGGTGCCCCATGCGGGAAATCAAACTACACGAACTCAAGGTCAAATCTCCGACCGAACTCCTCACCTTTGCCGAAGGGCTCGAGGTCGAGAACGCCAGCACGATGCGCAAGCAGGAGCTGATGTTCGCGATCCTGAAGCAGCTCGCCGCGAAGGAAACCGAAATCCTCGGCGAAGGCGTCGTCGAGGTCCTGCAGGACGGCTTCGGCTTCCTGCGCTCCTCCGATTCCAACTATCTGCCCGGCCCGGACGACATCTACGTCTCGCCGTCGCAGATCCGGAAATTCGGCCTGCGCACTGGCGACACCGTCGAGGGTCCGATCCGCGGCCCGAAGGACGGCGAGCGCTATTTCGCCCTGCTCAAGGTCAACACGATCAATTTCGAAGACCCCGAGAAGATCAAGCACAAGATCCATTTCGACAACCTGACGCCGCTCTATCCCGATGAGCGCCTCAAGCTCGAAGTCCTGGATCCGACCAAGAAGGACTTCTCGCCGCGCGTCATCGACATCGTCTCGCCGATCGGCAAGGGCCAGCGCGCGCTGATCGTGGCGCCGCCGCGCACCGGCAAGACCGTGCTGCTGCAGAACATCGCGCAGTCGATCACCAGCAACCATCCGGAATGCTACCTGATCGTCCTGCTGATCGACGAGCGTCCCGAGGAAGTCACGGACATGCAGCGCTCGGTGAAGGGCGAGGTCGTGTCCTCGACCTTCGACGAGCCGGCCTCGCGCCACGTCCAGGTTGCCGAGATGGTGATCGAGAAGGCCAAGCGCCTGGTCGAGCACGGCCGCGACGTCGTGATCCTGCTCGATTCGATCACCCGCCTCGGCCGCGCCTACAACACCGTGGTGCCGTCCTCCGGCAAGGTGCTGACCGGCGGCGTCGACGCCAACGCCCTGCAGCGTCCCAAGCGCTTCTTCGGCGCGGCCCGTAACATCGAGGAAGGCGGCTCGCTGACCATCGTCGCGACCGCGCTGATCGATACCGGCAGCCGCATGGACGAAGTCATCTTCGAAGAGTTCAAGGGCACCGGCAACTCGGAAATCGTGCTCGACCGCAAGGTGGCCGACAAGCGCATCTTCCCGGCGATCGACATCCTCAAGTCCGGCACCCGCAAGGAAGAGCTCATCACCCCGAAGGACGTGCTGCAGAAGACCTATGTCCTGCGCCGCATCCTCAACCCGATGGGCCCGCAGGACGCGATCGAGTTCCTGATCGACAAGCTGCGCCAGACCAAGCAGAACTCCGAGTTCTTCGACTCGATGAATACCTAACCTCTTCTCCCCTCGGGGGGCAGAGGCTTCGCGAAGCGGAGAGGAATGCGGAAGGGTCGCGCAAGCGGCCCTTTTTCTTGGCGGGCGCGTCTCTTCCCTTCTTCCGCAAGGGGAGAAGGGAAGGTGTCAGCGCGCCGCTTCCAAAGCCTCCGCCAATCGATTCGGCTCCGTGACGGGCGGCAGGCAGCGGCCCGAAAAGCAAATGAAGGCGGCGCCTTCACCGGCGCGGCTCACCATGGCGGCAGCCGGATGTTCGGCCGGAAGTGCTTCCGGGTCGGGACAGTCGATGACGATGGTCGTGGTATAAGGCAGCTTCAGCGCCGCCCTGCGGAAAGCGTCCCGGTTTGTCCCGGCAACCACGATCTCAACCCCATTCCTCGCCAGGTCATAGGCATTGAGCACCGAGCCATGCGCCATCGGCGCGCGGGCGGCTGCGCCAAGCGCTGCATCGAGGAAGCTCTCGGCCCGGGCGCGGTCCTCGGCGTCGCCGGTCTTGGCCGCGAGACGCAGCAGATTGCCCGCGTGAACTCCAATCGCATTGGGCACGGCGTCGTCGTGGCTCGGCCGCGGTATGACCGGCAAGCTGCTGGAATCGTTGCGGGTCATACCGAGTAGGCCTGTCTCGGAACTACGGTAGTGCCGCCAGAGATGCTCCGCCCAGCGTTTGGCACGATCGAGGTAGTGCTGCTCGGAGGTCGCGTCATATAATGCGAGGGCGGCATCGATCATCGCGGCGTGGTCGAGTGCGAAGCCGGGCCGGATCAAACGACCCTCGCGATAGGAATGGGCCAGGCCGTCGCCATCCGCCATTGATTCGGCGACGAAATGGTAGGCGCCTTTGGCAAGCGCGAGCCAATGCGGCCGATCGAGCAGGCCGGCTGCGCGAGCGAGCGCTGCGATCATCAGGCCGTTCCAGTCGGCCAAAATCTTGTCGTCGCGCGCCGGGGGGATGCGCTTGCTTCTGATTGCGAGCAGCTTTTCCCGGATTGGCGCGAGCTCAGCTTCGATGGCGGCGTCGGGATCGGGCGTCTCCAACCGATTCGGGATCGTAACCTCTTCCCAGTTGCCATGCGGGGTGACGTCGTAATGCTGCGCGAATAGCGCGTACTCGTCCGGTGGCAGCAGCTCGTGCAGTTCGCGGGCGGTCCAGACATAGTATTTGCCCTCGACGCCGTCGGAATCGGCATCGAGGCTGGCGGCGAATGCGCCTTCGGGCAGCAGCATCTCGCGCTCGAGCCAGGCGACGATGCCCTCAGCTGCCATGAGGGCAAGGGGATCGCCGCTGCGCGCGCCTTCGAGCGCATACAGGCTCAGCAGCTGGGCGTTGTCGTAGAGCATCTTCTCGAAATGCGGCACGAGCCAGCGCTCATCGACTGAATAGCGGGCGAAGCCGCCGCCGAGATGATCGTAGATGCCGCCGCGAGCCATGCGCTCCAGGCTGCGGGCAGCGCGTTGCAGCGTCAGGGAATCGCGGGTGCGTGCGCCATGGCGCCAGAGCAGCTCGACTAGGCCGGGATTGGGAAACTTTGGCGCGCCGCGCAGGCCGCCGTGATGGGGATCAAAGGCCTGCGCGACCTGCCTGGCGACCTCGTCGAGATCCGGCTCATGACGCTGCCCGTCGCCCGCCGCGGTTTCGCCGCGGATCAGCGCCGCCTTGATCGCTTCGGCGTTCTTGGCGATGCGCTGGGGGTCCTGCATGTGGATCGTTGCGATCTGGTTGAGGACGCTGCTGAAGGACGGGCGGCCGTAGCGTGCTTCCGGCGGAAAATAGGTGCCGCCCCAGAAAGGCTCGCCATCGGCGGTGAGGAACATGGTCAGCGGCCAGCCGCCCTGCTCGCCGAGGCTGTGCAGCGCGCTCATGTAGACGTGGTCGATATCGGGCCGCTCCTCGCGGTCGACCTTGATGTTGACGAAGAGCTCGTTCATCAGCGCCGCCGTCGCCTCGTTCTCGAAGCTCTCATGCGCCATGACGTGGCACCAATGGCAGGCGGCATAGCCGACCGAGAGCAGCACCGGCCGGCCGCTGTTCTTAGCCTCGGCAAACGCCTCCTCGCCCCATTCCCACCAATGGACGGGATTGTCCTTATGCTGCAGGAGATAGGGGCTGGCGGCCGCCTTGAGACGGTTCATGGGCAGGTCTCCGGTGAGCGGCAGCGTTGAGACGGGCGATAGCGAAGCATGATCCAGGCTGAGGAATATCCGACGATTGTGGCGGTGTCGTCGGGAAACGGCCGCGCCGGCGTCGCGGTCATCAGGATCTCCGGTGCCCGGGTTCGATTCGTGCTCGAAACATTTGCCGGAGTTATCCCCAAGCCGCGATTTGCGACCCTGCGGCCGCTGCGGACCATCTCAGGCGAGATCATCGACACCGCGTTGGTCCTGTTCTTTCCCGGCCCCGCCAGCTTTACCGGGGAGGATGTCGCCGAGTTCCATGTCCATGGCTCGCGCGCAGTGCTGGCCGCCCTGCTCTCTGCGTTGACGGCTGTCTCTGGCGTGCGCCTGGCGGAAGCCGGCGAGTTCACCCGGCGAGCTTTCGAGGCCGGAAAGCTTGACCTTGCCGCGGTCGAAGGCCTTGCCGACCTGATCGATTCGGAGACGGAATGGCAGCGCAGGCAGGCGTTGCGGCAAATGGAGGGCTCGTTGGGTCGGGCATCCGAGGCTTGGCGGCAGGCGCTGATCAAGGCGATGGCGCTACTCGAGGCCGAGATCGATTTCTCTGATGAAGGCGATGTCTCGGGGCCGCTGCTGGCGGAGGCGGTGGCCGGCGTGGCGACGGTGCTGGACGGTCTCAAGGATGCGCTGGGTTCCTTCCGCATGGGTGAGCGGGTGCGCGAGGGTTTTGTCGTCGTGCTGGCCGGGCCGCCCAATGCCGGCAAGTCGAGCCTGCTCAATGCGCTGGCCCGGCGCGATGTGGCAATCGTCTCGCCGCAGCCGGGCACGACGCGGGACATCATCGAGGTTAGGCTCGATCTCGCCGGATTTCCTGTAACCCTCGTCGATACCGCCGGCTTGCGCGAGAGTGCTGATCCGATCGAGGCCGAAGGCGTGCGGCGGGCAATGGCCCTGGCCGATAAGGCAGACCTCGTGCTGCGCCTGCGTTCGATCGATTCGCCTCCGAACCAAATCGAGAACAACGCCCGCGAGTTGGCCGTAGCGACGAAGGCGGATCTGCCGGGAAGTCCCGAGCCGGGAGAGTTGGCGGTGTCGGTACGAACCGGCGCTGGCATCGATAGGCTTTTGCAGGGGATCAGCGAGCGGTTGGGCGCCTTGTCGAGCCCCGAACCGGCGCTGCTGACCCGCGAACGCCAGCGTGTTGCGGTCTCGGATGCAATCATGGCCCTCGAACGCGTCGTCGGCTCCAGCCATGATCAGGCCGAGCTGCTGGCGGAGGATATCAGGCTCGCGGTCAGGGCCTTGGAGCGCCTTGTCGGTCGCGTCGACGTCGAGGATGTGCTGGATCAGCTCTTTTCCGGCTTCTGCATCGGAAAATAGGGTTAATAGAAGGTAAAACCGGGCGTTTCACGTGAAACGTGGCGGCCATCTCAAGAAGACAATTGACCCTCTGCTCGGGCTTGGATAGCGAAAGTCATGGTCGACACCCAGAGTTCATATGACGTCATCGTCGTCGGTGGCGGGCATGCCGGCGTCGAGGCTGCCGCTGCAGCCGCGCGCGTCGGCGCGCGCACCGCGTTGCTGACGCACCAGCGCGAGACCATCGGCGTGATGTCGTGCAATCCGGCGATCGGCGGGCTGGGCAAGGGCCATCTTGTCCGCGAGATCGATGCGCTCGATGGCGTGATGGCGCGCGCGGCCGATCGCGGTGGCATCCAGTTCCGCATGCTCAATCGCCGCAAGGGCCCGGCGGTGCGCGGCCCCCGCGCCCAGGCCGATCGCAAGCTTTATCGTCAGGCGGTGCAGGATATCCTGGCTGAATACGGCAATCTCGACATCATTGCCGGAGAGGCGTTTGACCTCGATATCGCCAATGGACGCGTGACCGGCGCCGTTCTCGCCGATGGCCGTCGATTCGTTACCGGAACAATCGTGCTGACGACCGGCACCTTTTTGCGCGGCCTGATCCACATCGGCGAGCAGAAGATCCCTGCCGGCCGCGTCGGCGAAGCGCCGTCGCTGGGCCTGTCGGCGACGCTGGAGCGGCATGATTTCCCGCTCGGCCGCCTCAAGACCGGCACGCCGCCGCGGCTCGATGGCCGCACGATCGATTGGGCCGGGCTGGAGATGCAGGCCGGCGACGATCCGCCGGAGCCGTTCTCGGCGTTGACCAAGGCGATCACGACGCCGCAGATCTCCTGCGGCATCACCCGCACCACGGTTGCCGGTCACGACCTGATCCGGGCCAACCTGCATCGCGCGCCGATGTTCTCGGGCCAGATCGAAGGTCGCGGGCCACGCTATTGCCCCTCGATCGAGGACAAGGTCGGCCGTTTCGGCGATCGCGACGGGCATCAGATCTTCCTGGAGCCGGAAGGGCTTGACGACCCAACGGTCTACCCGAACGGGATTTCGACCTCGCTGCCCGAGGATGTGCAGCTCGGCCTGCTGAAGACGATCCCCGGCCTGGAGCGCGCGGTTATGCTGCGGCCGGGCTATGCGATCGAGTATGATTTCGTCGATCCCCGCGCCCTGAAGAGCACGCTGGAGACGCGCGCTATTCAGGGCCTGTTCCTGGCCGGACAGATCAACGGCACGACCGGCTATGAGGAAGCGGCAGCGCAGGGCTTGTTCGCCGGCCTTAACGCAGCGCGCCGCGCCGGCGGCGCCGAGCCGGTTACGATGGACCGCACCTCGTCTTATATCGGCGTGCTGGTCGACGACCTGGTGACGCGCGGTGTTACGGAGCCGTATCGAATGTTCACCTCGCGGGCGGAATTCCGCCTGTCCTTGCGTGTAGACAATGCCGATGAGCGGCTGACGGCTTGGGGCGTGGAGCACGGCCTGGTCGGTAGCGAGCGTGAGCGGCATTTCCGGGCCAATGCCGGACGGGTCGAGAAGTTGCGTGAGCGGCTGCGGAGCGTGTCGCTGACGCCATCCGAGGCCGACCAGATCGGGCTCCAACTCAACCGCGACGGCATTCGGCGCAGCGGCTACCAGCTTCTGTCCTATCCCGATATCAGCTTTGAGCAGCTGGCGGCGATCTGGCCCGATCTCAACGACTATTCGCTATCCGTGACCGCTCGGGTGACGGCCGATGCGACCTATGCGGTCTATCTCGACCGGCAGGCGGCGGAAATCGGTGCGGTTCAACGCGATCAAGCGCTGGTCGTGCCGGATGATCTCGACCTCGACGTGATTTCGGGTCTCTCCAACGAGTTGAAGGCGAAGTTGACGCAGCAGCGTCCGGCCAATCTGGCGCAGGCCGCGAAGATCGAGGGCATGACCCCGGCAGCCCTGACGCTGCTCGCTGCTCATGCCCGGCGCGGGCGGAAGCGCGCTCCGCAACTGGCTGACTGATCCGTGACTGTTGATAACGGTGATAACGGCGACCGTGCCCGCGCTTTGCGCTTGACACCTGTTTCACGTGAAACACAGGAGCGGCTCGCGCTTCTGGTGGCGGAGCTGGCGCGCTGGCAGAAGGCCAAGAACCTCGTCTCCTCCGCCACTCTCGCCGATGTCTGGACGCGGCACGTCGCGGACTCGCTCCAGCTCTTCACTCTGGCGCCTGATGCGAAGCGATGGCTCGATCTCGGCTCGGGCGGCGGTTTCCCGGGTCTCGTGCTCGGGATCTGCCTGGTCGAGACGGGCGGGCATATCGATCTGGTCGAGAGCAATGCCCGCAAATGCGCCTTCCTGCGCCATGCCGCCCGGCTGACAGGGGCGCCGGTCACGGTCCATACCGCGCGGATCGAGGATGTGATCGGAGAATTCACTGGAAAAGTCGACGTCGTTACCGCGCGCGCGCTCGCGCCACTGCCAAATCTGATCGGATGGTGTAGAACGTTGTTGAGAACTGGCACCCTCGGACTCTTTCCCAAGGGACAATATCTAGATGCGGAATTGACCGAAGCCTCTAAATATTGGAATATCCAGGCCTCAACTGTTGTTTCCGTGACAGATCCGGCGGCCCGAATCCTAATGATTCGCGGAGCCGAGCAGCGGGCAGATTCATGAACGCTCTGACACCCATCGCCGCTACGTCTCGCCGGCCGCGCGTGCTGGCCCTGGCGAACCAGAAGGGTGGCGTCGGCAAGACCACGACCGCCATCAACCTCGGCACCGCGCTCGCCGCCATCGGCGAGAAGGTGCTGATCATCGATCTCGACCCGCAGGGCAATGCCTCGACGGGGCTCGGCGTCGACCGCAAGAGCCGGCGATCCTCGACCTATGACGTGCTCTGCGGCGATATCGGCTTGGGCCAGGCACTGCAGGAAACGGCCGTTCCCGGTCTGTTCATTGCGCCCTCGACGCTCGACCTACTCGGCGTCGAGCTCGAGATCGCCAGCGCCAAGGACCGCGCCCATCGGTTGAAGAAGGCGATCGACGAGATCGCCGACGATCCGCGCTGCTCGGACCTGACCTATGTTCTGATCGATTGCCCGCCCTCGCTCAGCCTGATCACGATCAACGCGATGACGGCGGCCGACGCCGTGCTCGTGCCGCTGCAATGCGAGTTCTTCGCGCTGGAGGGCCTCAGCCAGCTGCTCAAGACGGTTGAGCAGGTCCGCGCCGGCCTCAACCCGCGCCTGGTCATCCAGGGCGTGGTGCTGACCATGTACGACCCGCGCAACAACCTCTCCGGGCAGGTCATGGCCGATGTGCGCGAGTTTTTGGGCGAGAAGGTCTACGAGACGGTGATTCCGCGCAATGTCCGGGTCTCCGAGGCGCCGTCCTACGGCAAGCCGGTGTTGCTTTACGATCTGCGTTGTTCTGGCTCGCAGGCCTATCTGCGTCTGGCTTCGGAGGTGATCAAACGGGAGCGCGAGCTTCGTGCCGCCTGACAATTCCAGGGTAATGTTGAAAGGTTCTGCCATGGCCGAGGAACAAGGACGTTCCCGTCTTGGCCGCGGGCTCGCGGCCCTGATCGGAGATGTCGGCGACGAGATCGGCGCCATCGAGCGCTCGCGCGGTCAACGGCGCGTTCCGGTCGAGTTCCTGCGTCCCAGCCCGCGCAATCCGCGCCGCAGCTTCGGCGAGGACGATCTTGAGGATCTGACCGCGTCGATCCGCGAGCGCGGCATCCTGCAGCCGATCATCGTGCGCTCGATCGCCGGCATGGTCGACGCCTATGAGATCATCGCCGGCGAACGGCGCTGGCGCGCGGCGCAGCGGGCAGAGCTGCATGACGTGCCGGTGATCCTGGTCGAGGCCAATGATCGCGAGGCGCTCGAGATCGCCATCGTCGAGAACGTGCAGCGCACGGATCTCAACGCGATCGAGGAAGCCGCCGGCTACGAGCGGCTGATCGCCGAATTCAGCTATACCCAGAACGACCTTGCCCGCGTCATCGGCAAGAGCCGCAGCCATGTCGCCAACACCTTGCGGCTGTCGAAGCTGCCCGAGCCGGTGCGCAGGATGGTCAGCGAGGGCGCGGTCTCGGCCGGCCATGCCCGCGCCCTGCTCTCGGTCGCCGATCCCGAGCTGATGGCGAAGAAGATCGTCGACGAGGGCCTGAGCGTCCGCGATATCGAGCGGATCGTGCAGGAAGAGTCGCGCGGCGAGACCAAGAGCGCTTCGGCCAAGCCGAAGGTCGACAAGGACCCCGATACCCGTGCCGTCGAGAAGGCGCTGGAGGAGGTCCTGGGCGTCTCGGTCTCGATCCAGCATCGCGCCAATGGCGGCGGCGAGATGAAGCTCGGCTACAAGACGCTGGAGCAGCTCGACGCGCTCTGCCGTCGGCTGAAGGCCTGAGCGGCTGCTTCTGTTGGTAAGCAAACCCTCGCCGTCATTCCGGGCAAACGCAGCGCAGTCCCGGGATGACGGCGTTTCAATTGTTCTCGTAAATTAGGCGATATCAGCCGCCGCGTGCGCCGCTCTGGCCCAGCCGCGCCAGGGTCCAGAGCGCGCGCGAGGCCGTGGCGCGGGCGATCTCGCCGTCGCGCCTGACAGCCAGCATCGCCGTTCCCAACGTAGCCACCGCTTCCGTCAGCTTCGGCACCGTCCAGGCGTTCAGGGCGGCCTCGGCGACCGCCATCCGGGGAAAGGGCAGGCGCATGGCTGCGACTGCGTCGCGCGGCCCACGGCCGCCATCGACGCCCTGACGGGCTTTCAGCAGCATCAGCGCGTGCCGCAGCACGGCGCCGAGCATCACGCCCGAATCCAGGCCCTCGCTGGTCAGCTTGGCCAGCGCCAGATCGAGCGCGGGCAGGCGGCCGGCGAAGACGGCGTCGATCAGCGCCGCCTGTTCGCGCTGGGCGGTATCGCCGACCACGGCCTCGATATGCTCCTCGGTGATCGAGGCATCGCCGCCGGCATAGAGCAGCAGCTTTTCGATCTCGCGGCGCGAGGTCTGGCGGTCGCCGCCGAGCAGGCCGGCGAGCTGCTCGCGCGTGGTACGGTCGATGTTCTTGCCGGCCGAGCGCATCATCTCGTCGATGATGCTGCCGAGATCGCGCGCGGCGTCGCCGTAGCAGGGCACAGCGAGTGCCGTTCGCGCCTTCTCGCAGGCGACGCGCAGCGGGTTGGTGCGCTGCAGGTCGCCGGCCTCGACGATGACGATCGCGTCCTGCGACGGCGTCGCCAGCAAGGGCTCGACGGCGGCGAGCAACGGCTTCGAGGTCGGCGAGACGCGAATGGCGCGCCGGCCGCCGAACAGGCCGATCGTATTGGCCTCATCCACCAGCTTGAGCGGATCGGAGGCGATGTCGTCGCCGTCCATGCGGACGAGCTGGAAGGCGTTGTTGATGTCGTCGACGCTGGCGCGGGCAAGCGCGGTGGCGCGCTCGGAGACGAGCCCGGCATCGGGGCCGTAGATCAGGACCAGGCGCCAGGCCGGGTCGGGCTTCGCCAGGGCGCGGTCGGCCTCATGCGCCTTGATGGCGACCATGCTGGAGCTCTTTGTCTTGACGCATCTTCTTCACGCGAACCGGTATCCACTTCGCTCGAAAATGCTTCAGCTGGTCAGGTCGGCGGCCAGCTGGCCGCGAATCAGCTCCGCCAGCGACTTGCCGGCCCGGACCTGAGCGTCGCGCGCGGCGCGGACGGTGGCGAAGCGCTGCTCGGAGCGATCATAGGGCGCGCGGATCTGGTTCAGGCCGGAGGAGACGACCTTGCCAGTCGCGCTGTCGGTGACCTTCCAGGTCGCCGTCGCGACCAGGATCGCCGAATCGGCGCGGCCGTTGGCGTAGTCGACGGTGACCACCTCGAGGCTCTCGTTCACGGAGGCTTCGAGCTTCAGCCGCTTGGTGGCGTCAGGCGCGCCGCCGCCATCGAGGTTGAAGACCAGTTCGTTGCGCAGGTAATGGCCGACCAGGCCCTTGATATCGGCGATCTCGACGCCCCTGAGCGCGTCCTTGACGCTGCCGCCGACGGTGCTCGTGGTGCTGTCGGCATAGAGCGGGCGCAGGCAGCCACCGGCGATTGCGGCAAGGCCCAGCGCGGCCAGCAGCATCAGCCGGCGGGTCGGAGCGCTCGATTCAGACGACGACATTCACGATTCTCCCGGGCACCACGATGATCTTCCGGATCGGACGGTCCTCCAACGCCTTGAGGACGGCCTCGGAGGCGCGAACGATCGCCTCGACGGCCACCGTATCCGCATCGGCGGGGACGGTCACCTCCGCGCGCTTCTTGCCGTTGATCTGCACGGGGAGGACGACGCTGTCATCACGCAGCAGATCAGCTTGCGCCTCCGGCCAGGAGGCCTCGCCGGCGAGACCCGCTTGGCCGAGCGCCTGCCAGCACTCCTCCGCCAGATGCGGCATCATCGGCGCGACAAGCTGCGTGGCGATCGTGGCGGATTCATGCAGGGCGAAGGCGGTGTCGGGTGCGAGCGCGCTGCTCTCGGCCGCCGCATCCAGCGCCTTCGCGATGGCGTTGGTCAGCGTGTAGATATGGGCGACGCAGCGGTTGAAGCCGAGGCGTTCGATATCGGCGCCAACGGCGTGCAGGGCGCGGTGGCTGGCCTTGCGCAGGGCCTGGGCGCCCTCGCCGATCACGGCTGGCTGCTCGGCCTTGTTGCCGGTGCGCTCGGCGATCTCGCCGACCAGGCGCCAGAAGCGCTGGACGAAGCGGGCCGCGCCCTGGACACCCTCGTCGGTCCAGATCACGTCGCGGTCGGGCGGCGAATCCGACAGCATGAACCAGCGCGCGGTGTCGGCGCCGTAGGACGCGATGATCTCGTCGGGATCGACCACGTTCTTCTTCGACTTCGACATTTTCTCGATCGAGCCGATCTCGATCGGCTCGCTGGTCTCGACATGGAAGCCCCGGCGCTCGCTGCCGTTCGCCTCGATGCGGACATTGCCCGGCTCGACCCAGCTGCCGTCCTCGGCGCGGTAGGTCTCGTGCACGACCATGCCCTGCGTGAACATGCCGTCGAACGGCTCGTCCAGCCCGGCATGGCCGGTCGCCTTCATGGCGCGGGTGAAGAAGCGCGAATAGAGCAGGTGCAGGATCGCGTGCTCGACGCCGCCGATATACTGGTCGACCGGCAGGAAACGGTCGACCGCCTTGCGGTCGGTCGGCGTGTCCTCGCGCCAGGGATCGGTGAAGCGGGCGAAATACCAGGACGAATCGACGAACGTGTCCATCGTGTCGGTTTCGCGCCGCGCCGGCCCGCCGCAGGACGGGCAGTCGACGTGCTTCCAGGTGGGGTGATGGTCGAGCGGGTTGCCCGGCTTCTCGAAGGAGACGTCGTCGGGCAGCTTGACCGGCAAATCGGCATCGGGGACCGGCACCGTGCCGCAATCAGCGCAGTGGATGATCGGGATCGGGCAGCCCCAATAGCGCTGGCGCGAGATGCCCCAGTCGCGCAGGCGGAAATTGACCTTGCGGGCGCCGATGGCGCTGTTGCCGCGCGTCTCGCCTTCAAGCCGGCGGGCGACCTCTTCTTTCGCCTCCGGAATGGTCATGCCGTCGAGGAAGCGCGAATTGATCATGCGGCCATCGTCGGTATAGGCGGTGTCGGTGACGACGAAGGTGGCGGGATCGACGCCTTCGGGACAGACCACCGGCGTGTTGCCGAGCCCGTAACGATTGACGAAGTCGAGATCGCGCTGATCATGCGCCGGGCAGCCGAAGATGGCGCCGGTGCCGTATTCCATCAGGATGAAGTTCGCGACATAGACCGGCAAAACCCATGACGGATCAAAGGGATGTACGGCGCGCAGACCGGTGTCGAAGCCGAGCTTCTCCGCCTTGTCGATGTTCTCCTGGGCCGTGCCGGTCTTCTTGCACTCGGCGATGAAGGCCTGGAGCTCGGGGTTGTTCTCGGCCAGGGACTTGGCGAGCGGATGATCGGGCGCGATAGCCATGAACTTGGCGCCGAACAGCGTGTCCGGCCGCGTCGTGTAGATCTCCAGCTCGTTCTGCCCGGTCGGGTTCGATTCGAGGGCGAAACGAATCAGCAGCCCTTCCGAGCGGCCGATCCAGTTCTTCTGCATCAGCCGGACCTTGTCGGGCCAGCGCACCAGACCTTCAAGGGCGTCGTTCAGCTCCTGGCCATAGGCCGTGATCTTGAAGAACCACTGCGTCAGCTCGCGCAGCTCGACCAGCGCGCCGGAGCGCCAGCCGCGGCCGTCGATGACCTGCTCGTTGGCCAGCACGGTCTCGTCGACCGGGTCCCAGTTGACCTTGGCGGTCTTGCGGTCGACCAGCCCAGCCTTCAGGAAATCGAGGAACATCTTCTGCTGATGGCGATAATAGCTCGGGTCGCAGGTGGCGAGCTCGCGGCTCCAGTCCAGCGACAGGCCCATCGATTGCAGCTGCGCCCGCATCGTCGCGATATTGGCGTAGGTCCATTCGCGCGGGTGGATCTTGTTGGCCTTGGCGGCGTTTTCGGCCGGCAGGCCGAACGCGTCCCAGCCCATCGGGTGCAGCACCGCAAAGCCTTTGGCGCGCTTGTAGCGCGCGACCACGTCGCCCATCGCATAGTTGCGGACATGGCCCATATGGATGCGGCCCGACGGGTAGGGGAACATCTCGAGCACGTAGTAGCTCGGCCGCGGATCGTCGTTGCGCGTCTCGAAGAGCTTGCGCTCATTCCAGACGCTGCGCCATTTCGGCTCGGATTCCTTGGGATTGTAACGTTCGACGGCCATCGCGGAAGATTCTTGCGTGAGCGGATGTTGGACGGCCCTCGGTCAAGGGCCAAACAGGGTCATGCGGAAAAACGGGTGCCACTTTTCCACATGCTGTTCTAGGACACCATTGCACGCACGCGGTCAACGCCGACAGCGAGACGGAAGGGTTTCACGATGAACGACACGGTCAGCCGGCTCGCTGAGACCAGGGCTGCGATCGCCCGCGCCGCTGGCGATGTCGAGCGCCGGCCGGAGGAGGTCGCGCTCATCGCCGTGTCGAAGACGATGCCGGAAGAGGTGATCCTGCCGGCGCTCGAAGCCGGGCAGCGCGTCTTCGGCGAGAATTACGTGCAGGAGGCCAAGACGAAATGGCCGGCGCTGCGCGAGCGCTTCCCGGATGCGGAAGTCCACATGATCGGGCCGCTGCAATCGAACAAGGCGCGCGAGGCGGTGGCGCTGTTCGACGCGATCCATTCGCTCGACCGCGAGAGCCTGGCGAAGGAGCTCTCCCGCGAGATCGCCCGCGCCGGCAAGGCGCCGCTTCTCTTCGTCCAGGTCAATACCGGCGAGGAGCCGCAGAAGGGTGGCATCAGCCCTGGCGAGGTCGATGCCTTCCTCGCGCTCTGTCGGGATCATCATGGCCTCGTCATCGCGGGGCTGATGTGCATTCCGCCCGCCGACGAGCCGCCCTCGCCGCATTTCGCCCTGCTCGCCAAGATCGCGGCGCGGAATGGGTTGCACGGGCTCTCGATGGGGATGAGCGCGGACTACGAGGCCGCGATCCAGCTTGGCGCTACCCATGTGCGGGTGGGCAGCGCGATTTTTGGCGCGCGCGGGTAGAGGCCGGGGCATCGCCTGAGGTTGTAGAGGTTGCGAAGGCGATCAGGTCTGCGGCGTTGGCTGTGCGCCGACCTCGGCAAAGCAGGCCTCCAGCACGCCCGCCTGCGCCGCCGCCAGCCGGAAGCGGCACAAGGTCGTCTCGTCGAGCGCGCCGCCATCCAGCGCGAAGCCGCAGAAGCGCCTAAAGCGCCTCACCCCTGAGCAGGCGCGGCGTATCTCCCGCCAGCCCGGCCGCCTCGCGGATGAAGAAGCGCTTCAGCCCCGGCATCCGGTCGACCAGCCCGAGCCCGAGATCTCGCGCCAAGCGCAATGGCGTCGCGTCGTTCGAGAACAGCCGGTTGAGCCCGTCCGTCACCGCGCCCATCGCGACCGTGTCGAAGCGCCGCGCCTTCTCGTAATCCTCCAGCGCCTCCGCACTACCAGGATCGAGCCCGAGCCTTGCGGCATCGACGATCGCCTCGGCCAGGGCCGCGACATCCTTCAGGCCGAGATTGAGCCCCTGTCCGGCGATCGGATGGATGACGTGCGCGGCGTCACCGAGCAGTGCCAACCGCTCGCCGACGAAGCGCCTGGCGACACCGAAGCCGAGCGGATGGGCCGAGACCTTGCTCTCCAGCGCCAACTCGCCAAGCTCGAGCCCGAAGCGCTGCTCGATCTCGGCCAGGATGTCGTCGGCATCGAGCGAGAGCAGCGCCGGCACGTTCTCCTTGCGCTCGGTCCAGACGATGGAGGAGCGGTGGCCGAGCGCGCCGCCGTCGCTGAGCGGCAGGATCGCGAAGGGGCCGGACGGCAGGAAATGCTCGACCGCCCGCCCGCCATGCGGCCGCTCATGGCTCAGCGTCGCGACGATGCCCGACTGGTCATAGCTCCAGCCGACCCAGCCGATCCCGGCGAGCTCGCGCAGCTTCGAGCGCGCGCCATCGGCCGCGACGAGCAAGGTGGCGCCGAGCCTTTCGCCGCCCGCAAAGCTAATATCCACGCCGTCATTATCGGCCTCGAAGCCGCGCACGCCCTCGGGCCGAAGTTCGACCCCCGCTTCGCGGCAGGCATCGAGCAGCGCCGTCACCAGCGCCGCGTTCTCGACCATATGGGCGAAGGGCTGGCCCGGTGCGACCTCGCCGTCGAAGGTCAGGAAGACCGGGCGCACCACGTCGGGGTTGCGGCTGTCTGTCACCACCATCTCGGTCATGGCGGCGGCATGGCCTGCAACCTTGTCCCAGATTGCGAGCGTCTCCAGCATGTTGCGCGCGGCGGCGGCGACGGCGTAGGCGCGGTTGTCGGCGCGCGGCGGCGCGGCCAGGGCAGGATCGGCCAGAACGACCGCATAGGCGCGGCCGAGCGCCCGCTTCAGCGCCAGCGCCAGCGAAAGCCCGGCGATGCCGCCGCCGGCGATCACGATCCGGCTGCCGGGACGCCCTGCCTGTTCACTCATCTCTGCCGCTCCAGCGCTGCGAGTCGCCGGCTTGACGCGCCTGCATCCCTCGGTGCTGATGCGGTATAGGGCTAAACCATTCCCGGCGCAGCCCTTCCTTCAGACCACGCCGAGCTTGAAGCCCATGTCCCAGATCAGCGACTCCCTGACGTCGATCCTCGACCTCGAGCCGCTCGAACGCAATCTGTTCAGGGGTCGCAGTCCCAAGATCGGCTGGCAGCGCGTCTTCGGCGGGCAGGTCATCGGCCAGGCGCTCTATGCCGCCTGCAAGACGGTCGAGGGCCGGCAGCCGCATTCGCTCCATGCCTATTTCCTGCTGCCGGGCGATCCGGAGACGCCGATCATCTACGAGGTCGAGCGCCTGCGCGACGGCCGCTCCTTCACCACGCGGCGCGTGCTCGCGATCCAGCACGGCCAGGCGATCTTCGCGATGTCGGCCTCGTTCCAGGTCGAGGAGCCCGGCTACGAGCACCAGATGCCGATGCCGAACGTGCCGATGCCGGAGGACCTGCCCGACCGCGAGGAGATGAAGCGCAGCGTGCTGCCGCATATGCCCGACGCGGTCCGCGCCTACTACCAGCGCGAGCGGCCGATCGAGATCAGGCCGGTCGAGCTGCAGCGCTACGCCACCGGCGAGAAGATGGAGCCGAAGTTCAACGTCTGGATCCGCGCCATGGAGCCCTTGCCCGACGAGCCGGCGGTCCATCAGAGCGTGCTCGCCTATGCGTCGGACCTGATGCTGCTCGATTCCAGCCTGATCGCGCATGGCACCTCGGTCTTCGACAAGCAGATCCAGGGCGCCAGCCTCGACCATGCGCTCTGGTTCCACCGGCCGTTCCGCGCCGATGACTGGCTGCTCTATTCGCAGGACAGCCCCTCGACCTCGGGTGCACGCGGCTTCTCGCGCGGGCTCGTCTTCGACCGCCACGGCAAGCTCGTCGCCTCCGTCGCGCAGGAAGGCCTGATTCGGCCAAGGCCGGATCGCGGCTGAGCGCTTTCTGAGCATAAGCCTAGTTATCAGGCATTTGCCAATTCTTTAGGCGACGGCAACGGCGCCGGGCCCGTAGCTCGCCGCGATTCGCCAATTCCATAGCCGTCACCGCCTCCGGGCAGTTGGCACGCGCCTTGAATTGTCCCGGCTGACGCGCCGGGCTCCCGGATGCGTGCAGACGCAACGGGATCGCCGGGGCTGACATCCGGGCGGCGGAAACGGGGTAACCCAGCAATGAAAATCGTGATGGCTATCATCAAGCCGTTCAAGCTGGAGGAGGTGCGCGACGGGCTCACCGCCATCGGCGTGCATGGCCTGACCGTGACTGAGGTGAAGGGCTATGGCCGCCAGAAGGGCCATACGGAAATCTACCGTGGCGCCGAATACGCCGTGAGCTTCCTGCCGAAGATCAAGATCGAGGTTGCCGTGGCCGACGAGCTCGTCGGCAAGGTCATCGAGGCGATCACCGCCGCGGCCCGCACCGGGCAGATCGGTGACGGCAAGATTTTCGTCTCGTCGATCGAGAAAGCCGTGCGCATCCGCACCGGCGAGACCGACGGCGACGCCCTTTGATCCAAGCGATCCTTCAGTCTTCCAGGAGTTTCCAACGATGAATTCCAAGTTTCTCTTGCGGGCCGGAACGGTCGGGCTCGCGCTAGCCGCGACCACCGCCGCCGTGTTCGCCCAGGACGCCGCGCCCGCGGCGGCCCCTGTGCCCAACAAGGGCGACGTCGCCTTCATGATGAGCTCGACCGTGCTGGTCCTGCTGATGACGATCCCCGGCCTCGCCCTGTTCTATGGCGGCCTGGTCCGCAGCAAGAACATGCTCTCGGTGCTGACGCAGGTCTTCGCCATCGTCTGCCTCGTCTGCCTGCTCTGGATCTTCTACGGCTACTCGCTCGCCTTCACCAATGGCAGCGGCCTCAACGACTTCGTCGGCGGCTTCTCCAAGGCCTTCCTGAAGGGCGTCGACGCCAACTCCGTGGCCGCGACCTTCTCCAACGGCGTCGTCATCCCGGAATACGTCTACATCTGCTTCCAGATGACCTTCGCCTGCATCACGCCGGCCCTCATCGTCGGCGCCTTCGCCGAGCGCATGAAGTTCTCGGCGCTGCTGCTGTTCATCGTGCTCTGGGTCACCTTCATCTATTTCCCGATGGCCCACATGGTCTGGTACTGGGGCGGTCCTGACATCGTCGGCAACGCCGCCAAGGCGCTGGCCGCCGCCACGCCGGAAGGCAAGGCCGCCGCGACCGCTGCGCTCGACGCCGTCAACGCGGATGCCGGCATGCTCTTCAAGTGGGGCGCGCTCGACTTCGCCGGCGGCACCGTGGTGCACATCAACGCCGGTATCGCCGGTCTCGTCGGCTGCATCCTGATCGGCAAGCGCGTCGGCTACGGCAAGGAGCTGATGGCCCCGCACTCGCTGACCATGACCCTGATCGGCGGCGCCCTGCTCTGGGTCGGCTGGTTCGGCTTCAACGCCGGCTCGAACCTGGAGGCCAACGGCACCGCCGCGCTCGCCATGGTCAACACCTTCGTCGCCACGGCGGCGGCGGCTCTCGGCTGGCTCTTCGTCGAATGGGCCGTGAAGGGCAAGCCCTCGATGCTCGGCATGGTCTCGGGCGCGGTCGCCGGCCTCGTCGCCGTCACCCCGGCCGCCGGCTTCGCCGGCCCGATGGGCTCGATCGTGCTCGGCCTCGTCGCCAGCGTCGTCTGCTTCGTCTTCTGCTCGACCGTCAAGAACGCGCTCGGCTATGACGACTCGCTCGACGTCTTCGGCATCCACTGCATCGGCGGCATCATCGGCGCGCTTGCGACCGGCATCCTGGTCAACGTCGATCTCGGCGGCGTCGGCATCCCCGACTACTCGTCGAAGCCCGGCGAACTGGCTGTGGGCGCCTATGAGTTCGGCACGGCCTTCATGGCCCAGGCCAAGGCGGTGCTGTTCACGCTGGTCTTCAGCGGCGTCGGCTCGCTGATCCTCTACAAGATCGTCGACGTCATCGTCGGCCTGCGCGTCGCCCCGGATCAGGAGCGCGAGGGCCTCGACATCGCCGAGCATGGCGAGCGCGCCTATCACGACTGATCGCGGGCATGATGCCGAAAAGTGCGAAGCGGTTTTCGGCTAACGTCATGCTCAAACAACAAGTCGCTCAGCCACTCACGTGAAACACACCCCGGCGGGCAACCGCCGGGGTTTTTGTTTGGGCGGTCCTCAGGTCAGAATCACGCCCCGTTCGAAGCGTGCTGCAACTTGCCAGAACCAAGCGCTGTCATCCCGGACGGAGCGCAGCGGAGCTCCGGGATCCATCGTAAGGCTCCGGCGCGCTACGATGGATCCCGGAGCTGCGCCGCAAACGCGGCTTGTCCGGGATGACGCGGTGAGGTTCCCGCACAAAATGATCTATGGCGCCGGCGGCCGGTGCAGCACGATCTCGAGCACCTGCACGCCCTCCGGCAGCTCGATCAGGAATTCTGCGTCGCGTTCGAGATGGTGGATGCGGCGCGGGTCGGGCCCGGCGAAGCGCGACATCGCCTCGATGCTCTCCCAATAGGAGATCGTCACGAACTCGCTCTCGCCGTCGCGGTCCTCGCGGAACATCTGCGCGCCCAGCGCCTTCTCGACCAGCGGCTTGACCCCGGCCTCGTAGAGATAGGCGGCGTAGTCGTCGGCCTCTCAGCCGTGGTGCGGCCGCGCCAGATGCGCGCGATCCTGGGTTTCAGGGCAGCGTTGTCGTCACCTGCCATGCGCCGTCTCCTCGAACAGGGAGCGCGCCCGCAAGCACCGCCGCGAGTCGCGCCAGATGCTTCCCTCAATAGCGCGGCCCGCCGTCCGGTTCCGGCAGCAGCAAGAACCTGGGGCAACCGGCTCAAGGTTAAGCGGCCCTTAACCAGCCCTTCATAACGTGAGCTTTCAAAGGCCGGTCTGATGCGGCCGGATTCCCTTTTTGGAAGGCGGCCCGCCCGGCCATGCGCACGATCCGACGCTCCTCATCCCTGATCGACCGGCTGCCGGACCCGGCGCGCGAATTCCTGTCGCGCCGGACGGCGGAGATGGTCGGGCTCGGGCTGCTGGCGCTGATGGTCGCCATCGCCTTTTCGCTGGCGACCTGGACGGTCGACGACCCCAGCCTGAACAACGCCACCGGCGGCACGGTCAGCAACTGGCTCGGCCGTCCCGGCGCCATGGTCGCCGACCTGACCATGCAGCTGATCGGGCTTGGCGTCATCGCCATGCTGTTCCCGCCGCTGATCTGGGCGCTCAGGCTGATCCGCTTCCACGTCTTCGACCGTGGCGCGCTGAAGCTCGGCCTCTGGGTCATCGGCGTCGTCGCCACCGCCGCCGTCGCCAGCGCACTGCCGGCGACGCCGCGCTGGCCTCTGCCGACCGGCATGGGCGGCGTCATCGGCGACGGCCTGCTCTTCGGCACCCGCAACGTCGTCGGCATTGCCGGCAGCGCGCTCAGCGGCCTCGTCGCCTTCCTCTATGCCGGCATCGCCATCCTCTCCGTCACCGCCGCCGCCGGCTTCGGCTTCGTCACCGACGAGGACCCGCAGCCTGAGAGCGAGGACGAGGATGAATCCTGGTCCGAGAGCGAGGAGCGCCGCGACGACGAGCCGGGCTTCGCCGTGATCCTGGTCGGCTGGCTTGCCCATGGCGCGATGGCGCTGAAGGCCGCGATCCTGCGCCGCCTGCCGCGCCCGCCCGAGCCCGCGGTCAGCGCCGCCGCCGGCGCGCAGCCCGCCAGCCGCGTCCGCCGCGAGCCGCAATTCAACGAGCAGGCCGGCCGCGCGGCCCCGCCCGTGTTCAATCCCGAGCCGCTTCCGGCACCGGCCTCGTCAGGGCGCGGCGTCGCCGCAGCGCAGCCGGGTTATGACGACGACGAGGACGTCGAGACCCTGCGCGACCTCAACGCGCCGCGCGTCACCGCCCCGCCGGTCGCGCCCAAGCCCGGCAAGCGCCTGGCGCGCGAGGCGCAACCCTCGCTGCTCGACCGCGACACCTTCGAGCTGCCGCCGCTGACCTATCTGGCCGAGCCGAAGAAGCTGCCCGCCAGCACGATCTCGACCGACGCGCTGGAGCAGAACGCGACCCTGCTCGAAGGCGTTCTGGAGGATTTCGGCGTCCGCGGCGAGATTTCGCAGGTCCGCCCCGGCCCGGTGGTGACTTTGTACGAGCTTGAGCCTGCGCCTGGGACGAAGTCCTCGCGGGTGATCTCCTTGGCCGACGACATCGCGCGCTCGATGAGCGCGATCTCGGCGCGCGTCGCGGTGATCCCGGGCAAGAACGCGATCGGCATCGAATTGCCCAACGCCAAGCGCGAGACCGTCTTCCTGCGCGAGCTGCTCGCCAGCCAGGACTTCGAGAGCACCAAGCACAAGCTCGCGCTCTGCCTCGGCAAGACCATCGGCGGCGAGCCGGTGATCGCCGACCTGGCGCGCATGCCGCACCTGCTGGTGGCCGGCACCACCGGCTCGGGCAAGTCGGTCGCGATCAACACCATGATCCTGTCGATCCTCTACCGGCTCAAGCCGGAGGAGTGCCGCCTGATCATGGTCGACCCGAAGATGCTCGAGCTCTCCGTCTATGACGGCATCCCGCACCTGCTCACCCCCGTCGTCACCGACCCGAAGAAGGCGGTCGTCGCCCTGAAATGGGCGGTGCGCGAGATGGAGGAGCGCTACAAGAAGATGTCGAAGCTCGGCGTGCGCAACATCGACGGCTTCAACGTCCGCGTCGGCGAGGCCATGGCCGCCGGCGAGGTGATCACGCGCACGGTCCAGACCGGCTTCGACCGGCACTCCGGCGAGGCTGTCTACGAGGAGGAGGTGATGGACCTCGCGCCTCTGCCCTACATCGTCGTGATCGTCGACGAGATGGCCGACCTGATGATGGTCGCCGGCAAGGAGATCGAGGGCACGATCCAGCGCCTGGCCCAGATGGCGCGCGCCGCCGGCATCCACGTCGTGCTGGCGACGCAGCGGCCGTCGGTCGACGTCATCACCGGCACGATCAAGGCGAACTTCCCGACCCGGATCTCGTTCCAGGTCACCTCGAAGATCGATAGCCGCACGATCCTGGGCGAGATGGGCGCCGAGCAGCTGCTCGGCCAGGGCGACATGCTCTACATGGCCGGCGGCGGCCGGATCACCCGCGTGCACGGGCCGTTCGTCTCCGACGCCGAGGTCGAGAAGGTGGTGGCGCACCTGAAGACGCAGGGGCGGCCGGACTATCTCGATGCGGTGACCGCCGAGGAGGAGGCCGCCGCCGCGGAGGACGAGGATGGCGGCGCCGTCTTCGACAAGGGCGCCATGGCCTCAGCCGAGAGCGAGGACCCCTACGAGCAGGCGGTGGCGGTGGTCCTGCGCGACAAGAAGGCCTCGACCTCCTACATCCAGCGCCGCCTGCAGATCGGCTACAACCGCGCCGCCTCGATCATGGAGCGGATGGAGCACGAGGGCATCGTCGGACCCGCAAACCACGCCGGAAAACGCGACATCCTCGTCGAGACCGGCAGGGCCCGCGAGGATGAGGACTGAAACCAAGCTGCTGCGGCAATGACTCGACCGGGTCCTGAAATTGCCACGAGACGGTGCAACCTAGACAGCGCGCTGGGCGTTGAGCCGGAGGAACCGATCCTCTTGTCCCTGCACACCGCCATTGCCAGCCTTTTGCGCAATGGCGCGATCATCCCGGCCTTAGGGCCCGAACCGCCGGAGCAGCCCTGCTCATGACACGTATCTCGCCATTGCAGGCTTCGTTCAGCGCCATTGCCGCGCTCGGCCTTGCCGTGGTGGCTGGTCCGCTCGCGGCTCAGCCGCTCAGCCTGCAACCCGCCGCGCCGGCTACGGCCACCGCGCGCCCTGCCGCTCCGCGCGCCCTGCCATTGCCGCCGCCCCGGCCGGTCGGACTGGGCACGCCGCGCGCCGTCGCAGGCGCGGCCACGCCCGCTCCGGCCGCAACCGCGACCCCGGTCTTCACTGCGGCAAACGAGCCGCCGCGTCCGCCTGCCGCCACGCCCGCGAAAGCCAAGGCCTCGGCGCCGCAGACGCGCGAAGAGGCGATCGACCGGATCAACACCTATTTCAACAGCTTCTCCAGCCTGCAGGGCGACTTCATCCAGTTCGCCTCGGATGGCCGCCGCTTCGAGGGCAAGCTCTATATCCAGCGCCCCGGCAAGATGCGCTTCGAGTACCGCCCGCCGGTCACCATGGAAGTCGTCGCCGACGGCACCTCGGTCGCCATCCGCGACAAGAAGCTGGCGACGCAGGATCTCTACTCGATCGGCCAGACCCCGCTGAAGTTCCTGGTCAAGGAGCGGATGGACATCAACCGCGACTCGACCGTCACCGGCGTCAGCACCGACGGCGACGTGCTGTCGGTCAAGATCGAGGACCGCTCGACGCTTGGCGGCACCTCGAAGATCACGCTGAAATACGACTTCGTCGCCAACGAGCTCAGACAATGGATTGTGGTCGACCCGCAGGGCTACGAGACCTCCGTCTCGGTCTACAATCTCGACACCCAGCGCCGGCCCGATCCGAAGAATTTCGTGATCAACTACGAGCGCGTGCTCTGACGTCCTGAACGTCATGCTCGGCCTTGTGCCGAGCATCCACGTCTTGAACGCTCATCGCAGGCGAAGACGTGGATGGTCGGGACAAGCCCGACCATGACGGCAGGATGCTACCGGCGAAAAAGCGCTTTCCTGCGGATGACGGGCGGCATTGCGCCGCCCGCCGTTGCTATGGCGCCATCCCCCCTCCAGATTGACCTGAGACGGCGCACCGCTTGGCTGCGCGAGGCAGTCAGGACGGGACGAACCGCGTGAAGCTTAAGATCACGAGCTGGAACATCAATTCGGTGCGCCTGCGCATCGGGCTGGTCACCGATTTCCTGGCGAACCACGCCCCCGACGTGCTCTGCCTGCAGGAGACCAAGACGCCGGACGAGCAATACCCGGCCAAGGCCTTCGAGAAGGCCGGCTACGTCCATCAGGCCTTCATCGGCCAGAAGGGCTATAACGGCGTCGCCATCGTCTCGCGCCTGCCCTTCAGCGAGAAGGACGCCATGGCGATGTGCGGCCGCAACGACGCCCGCCACATGAGCGTCGTGCTCGACAAGGGCGCGGGGGCGGCGGCCGGCATCGCCATCCATAACTTCTACATCCCGGCCGGCGGCGACATCCCCGACCCGGCGCTCAACGACAAGTTCGCCCATAAGCTCGCCTTCCTCGACGAGATCGGCGCCTGGGGCATCGGCAAGCGCCCGACCGACCGGCCGAGCGTGCTGCTCGGCGACCTCAACATCGCGCCCTACGAGCACGACGTCTGGAGCCACAAGCAGCTCCTGGACGTGGTCAGCCACACTCCGATCGAGACCACCACGCTGGAGAAACTCCGCACCGAACTCGGCTGGACCGACGCAGCGCGCACGCTGCGGCCCGAACCGGAGAAGCTCTACAGCTGGTGGAGCTACCGCGCCGCCGACTGGGCCGCCACCAACAAGGGCCGCCGGCTCGACCATATCTGGCTCTCGGACGGGCTGAAGCCGGCGCTGCGCGACCTCACCTTCCTGCGCGAGGCGCGTGGTTGGGAGCGGCCCTCGGACCATGTCCCGGTGACGGTCGAGCTTGAGGTCTGATTTAACCTCAGCCCTCATCCTGAGGAGCCGCGAAGCGGCGTCTCGAAGGATGATCCAGGAGGTTCGGAAGCCCGCTGGAGCATCCTTCGAGACGCGCTCTACGAGCGCTCCTCAGGATGAGGGCTATCAGTCAGGGCCGATCGATCGCCGTCAGCGCGTCCTGCACGCGCTTCAGCTCGCTGGTGAAGCCGCGCAGCCGCTCGCCGATCGCGCCCGCGATGGCCTGGGCCGACTCAGGCGATTCGCCTAACACCCGCCGCATCACGCTGCGCGACAGCTTCATCACCTGCGTCGGCTCGCGCGCGATCGCCGTCACCGGCCGGTCGACATTGGCGAAGAGCGCGAGTTCCCCGATCAGCGCGCCCGGCCCGACGACGTCGTCGGCCGGCCGGCCATCGTCATGGCTCATCAGCGCGACCGCGCCCGAGATCACAAGGAAGGCGCCGTCCGAGTGCTCGCCGCTGCGGAACAGGACGTCGCCTGCGCGCAGGATGCGGCTCTCGGCGGCGAAGGCCACGAGCCGGAGCGCATCATGCTCCATGAGGCTCAGCAGCTTCTGCCTGGCGAGGAGGGCGATATCGTCGTTGAGCGCCATGAATGACTTTACGGATTCAGGCGATAGCCGCCTGCATCCGTCACGAGCAGCCGCGCATTGCCCGGATCGGGTTCGATCTTCTGGCGCAGGCGATAGATATGCGTCTCCAGCGTGTGCGTGGTGACCTGCGAATTATAGCCCCAGACCTCCTGCAGCAGGATCTCGCGGGCGATCGGCTTGCGCCCGGCACGGTAGAGGAAGCGCAGGATCGCCGTCTCCTTCTCGGTCAGCTTGGTCTTCGAGCCCTTGGCGCTGACCAGCAGCTTCGAGCCGGGATGGAAGGTGTAGGGGCCGACCTGGAAGACCGCGTCCTCGCTTGCCTCGTATTGCCTGAGATGCGCGCGGATGCGGGCCAGCAGCACGGCGAACTTGAACGGCTTCACCACATAGTCGTTGGCCCCGGCCTCGAGCCCGAGCACGGTGTCGGCATCCGAGCCCTGGCCGGTCAGCATGATCACCGGGCTCTTGAAGCCGTTGCGGCGCATCACCTTGACCGCTTCGCGCCCGTCCATGTCGGGCAGGCCGACATCCATGACGGCGAGGTCGATGCGCTCGGCCTGGACGGCCTTGACGCCGGCCGTCGCCGTCGCCGCCGTCGAGATCTTGAACTCGTCGTAGAGCGCGAGCTGCTCGGCGAGCGCGTCACGCAACGTCTGGTCGTCATCGACCAGAAGAATATGATGGACGGCTGGCATGGCAATGATTTGAACCAGTTGCGATTCCGGCCAACATGAGCCCGCTGAATCGCGACCGCAAGTCACGCAGGATGGAAATTCCGTGAAGAGATGTGATTGGGACAAGGAGGCAACCCGTAAGGGAACGCGGCAGGGCCTGACCTCGCTGCGTGTCTTCGCCTCCATCCGCGACAAGCGGAAGGGCTTCCTGATCGCCGGCCATGCCATCTTTCCCTGCGCGCTCGGCCGTTCCGGCATCGTCGTCGGCAAGCGCGAGGGCGACGGCGGCACGCCCCGCGCCCGCCTGCCGCTCAGGCGCGCCTTCTACCGCGCCGAGCGCATGCCGCGACCCCGGACCTTGCTCGCATTGCGCGCCATAACCGCCCGCGACGCCTGGTGCGACGACATGGCCGACCGCCGCTACAACAGGCTGATCGACCGCCCGCCGGGGATGGCCGAGGAGCGCCTCGCCCGGGCCGACCATCTCTACGACGTCATCGTCGAGCTCGGCTGGAATGACGATCCGGTGATTCGCGGTCGCGGCAGCGCGATCTTCTGGCATTTGCCGCGAGCGGGCTTCACGCCGACCGCCGGCTGCGTCGCCGTCGAGCGCCACGTTTTCCAGAAGTTGCTGCCGCGCTTGTCGCGGGATTGCGTGATGATCGTCGGGCGGGCTTGAAACCAGGGCCTCTGCTCGGCAAAATCGTGGTTGAGCACCGTCTCGACGATCAGATCAGGAGCAACCGGCTAGGCGGCCCGGCCGATCTCCCAACGCGAGACTTTGCCATGACCAATCCCGACATCCGCTTCGGCCGCGTCGCCGCCATGTTCCCCGTCAGGGACATGGAAAAGGCCCATGCCTTCTATTCAGGCGTGCTCGGCTTCACCAAGACCTTCGAGAACGGCCAGCCGATCGGCTTCATGATCCTGAAGAAGGACGGCGCCGAGATCCATCTGACCTTGCAGAAGGATCACAAGGCCGCGCCCTTCAACATCGCCCATATGATGGTCGGGGACGTCGACGCCCTCCACGACCTCTGCCAGCGCCACGGCCTGCGCATCGTCAAGGGCCTGCGCGACAAGGACTATGGCCTCAGGGCCTTCGTCTTCGAGGATCCGGACGGCAACCGCATCGATGTCGGGCAGCCGATCTGAGGGTCTGTGATTTCGCCGACGGGTGAGCCTTACCCCTCGATCTGCCGCGCCTCTTCCGGCAGCATGATCGGGATGCCGTCGCGGATCGGGTAGGCCAGCCGGGCGCTCCGGCTGATCAGCTCCTGATTGGCGGCGTCGTATTCCAGCGTGCTCTTGGTCACCGGGCAGACCAGGATCTCGAGCAGCTTATGGTCGATGCGCGTCACCTGCGTCTCGCGTTCGTTCTCGCCCATGGTCACTACCTCATCTCGTCTTTGAGTACCGGTTTGCCCGAAAGCCGGTACTCATTTTTCGGGCCGATGCTAGGACTGCCGGCGCGGCAGGTCGGCCAGCATGCCGGCCGCGACCATCAATTTTGGCAGGGAGAGGCCGGACATGGCAATGGCCGAGACGGTGGCGCGGGTGCGGTCGGCCTCGACGGCGCGGCTCGCCAGCCAGCCGTCGAGCGTGCCGGTGCCATTGGCGCCGGCGGAGATCTCCTGGGTCAGCCCGGCATGGGCATCGACCAGGGTCTCGACCGCGCGCTCGCGGGCCATGCGCTCGTAATCGTCGGTCGCCGGCACGGTGCCGGCCGAATTCGCCAGGCCGGAGAGGCCGAAGACCGAATCGACACCGAAATGAATCCGCGCGACCTCGGCGATGGGCCGGCCGGTGCGCTCGGCGATGTCGACGATATCGGTCGCCTGGGCCAGCGCCGGCAGGCTGGCGATGCGATTTGCCAGCGCCTCGGGCACGCCCTCGGAGGTCAGCACGGCGATGCGCGCGGCCCGTGCCTGCGCGGCGGCCTCTGGCAAGAGGCCGTCGAGCTCGGCGGCGAGCGCGGCGACGCCCTTGGCGTAATGGGCCACGGTCTGTTCGATCGCGCCCGGCTTGGCGACGCCGCGGCGCAGGAACCAGCTCATCCGGTCGGTGACGAGCTCCTGGGCGGCGGCATAGAGCCCCATCTGGGTCTTGCCGGAGAGTTTTGCGTCGAGCGCATCGATCGCGGTGTTCAGCGCGATCAGGTCGAAGGAATCGCGCGCGATCGCGTAGGCCGCAGCGATGGCGGGCGCCTCGGCGCGGGTCTGGTCGGCCAACGTCGAGACGATGGCAGGGCCGCCGCGGTTGACGATGGCGTTGGCGAGCTGGGTTGCGACGATCTCGCGGCGCAGCTTGTGGCCGGCGATCTCCGGGCCGTAGGATTCACGCAGTGCCTTGGGGAAATAGCGGGTCAGCTCGCTGTTGAGGTAGAGATCGTCGGGCACCGCCGATTCGAGCAGGGCGTCGTGCAGCGCGAGCTTGGCATAGGCGAGCAGCACCGAGAGCTCGGGCCGGGTCAGGCCCTCGCCGCGCTTCTCGCGCTCGGCCAGCACGATATCGGTCGGCAGGTACTCGACGGAGCGGTCGAGCCGGCCTTCCGCCTCCAGCGAGAGCATCAGCCGGCGCAGGGCCGGGGTCGCGGCCGGCCCTTGCGCCTCGGTCAGCGAGAGCGCCAGCGTCTGCAGGTAGTTGTTGCGCAGGACGAGCAGGCCGACCTCGTCGGTCATGGTGACCAGCAGCGCGTTGCGGTCGTCCTCGGCCAGGCGGCCGTCGCGGACGGGGCCGGCGAGCGCGATCTTGATGTTGACCTCGACGTCGGAGGTGTTGACGCCGGCGGAGTTGTCGATCGCGTCGGTGTTGAGGCGCACGCCCTTGCGGCCGGCCTCGATGCGGCCACGCTGGGTCGCGCCCAGGTTGGCGCCCTCGCCGATGACCTTGGCGCGGATGTCGCCGCCGGTGACGCGGATCGCGTCGTTGGCGCGGTCGCCGACCTGGGCGTCGGTCTCGTCGGAGGCGCGGATATAGGTGCCGATGCCGCCGAACCAGAGCAGGTCGACGCGTGCCTTCAGGATCGCGGTCATCAGCTCGAGCGGGGTGACCTCGGGCTTGTCGAGGTCGAGCATGGCCTGCACGGCGGGCGAAAGCGGGATGCTCTTGGCCTGGCGCGAGAAGATGCCGCCGCCAGCCGAGATCAGCGACTTGTCGTAGTCCTGCCAGGACGAGCGCGGCAGGTCGAACAGGCGCTGGCGCTCGGCCAGGGAAGCCGCCGCGTCGGGCTCGGGATCGAGGAAGATGTCGCGGTGGTCGAAGGCCGCGACGAGCTTGATCGCCGGCGACAGCAGCATGCCGTTGCCGAAGACGTCGCCCGACATGTCGCCGACGCCGGCCACGGTGAAGGGCGTGGTCTGGATGTCGACGTCGATTTCGCGGAAATGGCGCTTGACCGCCTCCCAGGCGCCGCGCGCCGTGATGCCCATCTTCTTGTGGTCGTAGCCTTGGCTGCCGCCGGAGGCGAAGGCGTCGCCGAGCCAGTGGCCCTTCTCCAGCGAGAGTGCGTTGGCGGTGTCGGAGAAGGTCGCGGTGCCCTTGTCGGCGGCGACGACGAGATAGGGGTCGTCGCCGTCATGGCGCACCGTCTCCGGCGGCGGCACGACGGTCTCGCCGTCGAGGTTGTCGGTGAGCTCGAGCAGGGTGCGCACGAAGATGCGGTAGCTCTCGGTGCCTTCGGCCAGCCAGGCCTGGCGGTCGGAGGCCGGCGGGAGCTGCTTCGGGAAGAAGCCGCCCTTGGCGCCGACGGGAACGATGACGGCGTTCTTGACTTGCTGCGCCTTGACCAGGCCGAGCACCTCGGTGCGGAAATCCTGCGGCCGGTCGGACCAGCGCAGGCCGCCGCGCGCAACCTTGCCGAAGCGCAGGTGCACGCCCTCGACGCGCGGCGAATAGACGAAGATCTCGTAGAGCGGGCGCGGCAGCGGCAGCTCGTCGAGCTTGGCGCATTCGAACTTGATCGAGATCGTGCTGCGCGGGTGCCCGTCCGGGCCGGTCTGGAAGAAGTTGGTGCGCAGCGCCGAGTCGACCAGGTTGACGAAGCGGCGCAGGATGCGGTCCTCGTCCAGGCTGGTGACGTCGTTGAGCGCGGCCTCGATCGCCTCACGCTCGGTCGCGACCTTGTCGGTGCGCGAGTTGGCGCCGAGGCGCGGGTCGAACTTGGCGATGAAATAGGCGACGAGCCCGGCGGCGATGCCGGAATGGCGGGTCAGCACATCCGCGATATAGCCCTGCGCATAGGGCGCGCCGACCTGGCGGAGATAGCGGCCGAGCGCGCGCAGCAGCGCCGCCTCGCGCCAGGCGAGGCCGGCGGCGAGCACGAGCTGGTCGAAGCGGTCGGATTCGGCCAGGCCGCGGAACTGCGCCATCAGCGCCGCCTCGATGGTCGGATCGAGATGGGCGACGTCGATCTCGCCGTTATTGGCGCGTTCGAGCGTCATGTCGTGCAGCCAGACGCGCGAGGCCTCCGGCGCCTCGGCGGAGCCGGCGGCCGGCTGGGGCGCGAGGTTGAAGGTGCGCTCGTTGACGACCCGGAAGCCCATGTTCTCGAGCACGGGCACGCGGGCCGAGAGCGCGATCGCGGCGCCGCGCGAGAAGACCTTGAGGTTGGCGCGCGTCGCCGGATCGCCCTCGCGGCGGTAGAGGTTGACCGCGCGCGGCCGCTCGGCCGAGAGCTTCTGCAGCATGTCGATGTCTTCGAGCGCGTCCGTCGCCGAGAAGCGCTCGCGATAGGCGGCCCCGAAGGCCTCGGCATAGCGCTCCGTCAGGGCGCGGGCGGAAGGGCCGGCCTTCTGCTCGTCGAGGACCTCCTTCAGGCTGTCGGCCCAGGTGCGGACGATCGCGGCGATGCCGGATTCGAGCGTGGCGCGGTCGATCTGCGGGGTCACGCCCTCGTCGCGGCCGACGATGTAGTGCGTGCGCGAGAGCGGCCCGTCCGGATAGGCCGGATAGGCGGCCGAGAGCCGGCCCTGGTAGATCCGGGCGAGGAACTCGCCGACGCGGCGGCGCACCGAGGTGTCGTAGCGGTCCTTCGGGATGAAGACGAGGATCGAGACGAAGCGGTCGAACTCGTCGACGCGGGCAAGCGCGCGGATGCGCGGCCGCTCGGTGAGCTGGAGGATGTCGAGCGCGAAGCTCTCCAACGTCTCGGCGTCGATCTGGAAGAGCTCGTCGCGCGGGAAGGCGTCGAGCACGTTGAGCAGGGCGCGGCCGGAATAGCTGGAGGCGTCGAAACCGCTGTTGCGGACGACGCGGGCGACCTTGAGCCGGAGATAGGGAATGGCGCGGGCCGAGCCGGTATAGGCGTTCGAGGTCAAGAGGCCGACGATGCGCAGCTCGCCGTCGAGCCGGCCCTCGGCCGTGAACAGCTTGACGCCGACATAGTCGAGATGGACGCGGCGATGCACCAGGCTCTTGACGTTGGCCTTGGTGATGATCAGCGCCTGCGGCTTGGCGAGGAAGTCGCGGATCTCGGGCGTCATCACCACGAGCTCGCGGTTCTTGCGCAGCACGCGCATCTCGGGATCGCGCAGGATGCCGAGCCCGGTGCCGTCGACCGGGTCGGCGGCCGAGTCGCCGCCCGGGAAGCGGTAGGCGCGCATGCCGAGCAGGGTGAAATTGTCGCCGGCGATCCATTCGAGGAAGTTCAGCGCCTCGGTGACCTCGTCCTCCGGCAGCGGCGGGGGATTGGCGCGATAGGCCTGGATCACCTCGGTGATCCGCCCGCGCATCGAGGCCCAGTCGTCGACGGCGAGGCCGACATCGACATAGACGCGCTCCAGCCCGGCCTTCAGGCGCTCGCGCGCCTCGGGCGTGTCGATGCGGTCGAGATGGATATGGATCAGGCTTTCGCGGCGGGTGCCCTCAGGGGCGCGGCCGGCGGCCTCGCCGGCGAGCGAGAGGAAGGCGCCGTCGGCGTCGCGCGCTACGGCCAGGATCGGGTGGGCGACGAGGCGCGGCTCGTAGCCCTGTTCGGTCAGCTCGGCCAGCGTCGAATCGAGCAGGAAGGCGCGGTTGTCGTTGACGACTTCGAGGATGGTGATCTGGCGGTCGCGGCCGTCCTCGCTGAAGGCCTCGTCGCGGAAGCGCAGGTTCGGCGTGTTCGGCGCGCGCGTCGCGGTGAGGTGCTCATAGGCCGCCTCGGCGGCGCGGGCGAGCATGGCCGGCGGCAGGGCGACGAGATCCTCGGCGACGCTGCGGCCGAAGAGCAGGCGGGGGAACTCGGTGGGCATGCCGTTGGCGGCGCCAGCTGCCGCGGCTTCGATCGCCGCAACGGCCTCGGCCGCAGCCTTGGTCACGAGTTCAGTCATGTCGACCCCCCTGTTATTTAGCCGCAGCGATGACATAGGCTGCGCGGCCTTTCAACTTTCCGTCAGGGTAGACCCTGACCGGCCGGGTGGTCCGATTCGACGGAAGCTCGCTCACCCGACGCAAGGAGCCGGACAATGTCGAACAAGCATGACAAATCGAAGGTGGGTGAAATGCCGGCGAAGCAGGACGACCCGCCGCGCGTGATGGCGCTCGACTTGCCGCAGGCCGTTTTGTCGGAGGAGAACCGCGCCTACTTCGCCAAATGCCAGGAAAAGCTGGGCTTCATCCCCTATGTGCTGCTGGCCTATGCGCATGACGACGCCAAGCTCACCGCCTTCGCGGCGTTCTACAATGACCTGATGCTCGGCCCGTCCGGCCTGTCGAAGCTGGAGCGCGAGATGATCGCGGTCGCAGTCTCGAGCGTGAACCATTGCTACTACTGCCTGACGGCACATGGCGCGGCGGTGCGCCAGCTCTCGGGCGACCCGGTGCTGGGCGAGCTGATGGCGATGAACTACCGCGCCGCGGAGCTGTCGCCGCGCCACCGCGCCATGCTCGACTTCGCGGTGAAGCTGACCGAGGCGCCGCACCAGGTGGAGGAGGCCGACCGCGCCGCGCTGCGCAAGGCCGGGTTCGGTGAGCGCGACATCTGGGACGTCAGCGCCGTCGCCGCCTTCTTCAACATGTCCAACCGGATGGCGTCTGCGGTCGATATGCGGCCGAACGCGCAATATCACAGCGTGGCGAGATAGGTTCGGCGCAAAGAAAAACGGCCAGCGGAAACCGCCAGCCGTTGAGGTAGCCTCGAACCGAATGGCCCGGTCCCATCGAAGCCCCGGGGGGCTGGGGGGCTGACGTATCCGGAACTCCGCGGAACCGGGCCGTCGAGGCAACGATCGGGAGTTGACCCGCGTAACTTGGCCATGGCTTGACGCGTTCGGGGCGAAATTGCGGCAGGCCTGACGAAGGCGTGATTGTCTTTGCGTGCAGGGCTGCGGCCGCAGGGATGCCTTGCCAGCGCAGCTTTGCGGGCGCATCATCCCGAGCCTGAGAAGAGCGGAGCGGTCCGGCCGCCCGCCATCGGGAGGCGCGATGAGCGAAAGCGAAACTCCGCAATCGCAGGGGGCCGGGGCGGTCGTCGCCTTCCCCGGCCAGAGCAGACCGACAACGGTGACCTTCGATCGCCGCGAACTCTCCGAGCTCCTGAACCTCTATGGCCGCATGGTCGCCGCCGGCGAATGGCGCGACTACGCCATCGATTTCCTCAAGGACAAGGCGCAGTTCTCGGTCTATCGCCGGGCCTCCGAGGTGCCGATCTACCGGATCGTCAAGGATCCGGCGCTGGCCAAGCGCCAGGGCGCCTATTCGGTGGTGGCGGCGACAGGGCTGATCCTGAAGCGCGGATCGGACTTGGCGCGCGTGCTGCGCGTGCTGGACAAGCGGCTCAGCGTCGTCAGTTGAGCAGGTGGGCGCGGCACCGCCCCAGGAATCCCAGGCAGGGCAAATATCTGGAACGTTCGGGATGAGGTCATGACAGACGCGGGCCAGGGCCAGCCGGCATCGGAGCTCATCTCGAAACGAATCGCCGAACTCGGGGACTGGCGCGGGGAGACCCTCGGCAGAATGCGCAGGCTCATCCAGGAGGCGGACCCGGACGTCGTCGAGGAGTGGAAATGGATGGGCACTCCGGTCTGGTCGCATGATGGCATCGTCTGCACCGGCGAATCCTACAAGAAGATCGTGAAGCTCACCTTCGCCAAGGGCGCGTCCCTGCAGGACCCGGCCGATCTGTTCAACGCGAGCCTCGACGGAAACGTCCGCCGCGCGATCGACATCCCGGAAGGAGGGGACGTCGACGAGGCCGCCTTCAAGGCGCTGATCCGCCAGGCGGTCGACCTCAACCGCTCCGGCAAGGCGAAACCTGCGAAGAAAGCGAAGTCCTAGACCGCCGTGCGCCCTATCGGACGCAAAGTGGCGATCTAGGCTTTTGTTATTGCATCGGATCTTTCCGAAAACCGGATTCCACTTTTCGGTCCGATGCTCTAGGGGATTTCGCCTCCCCGAACAGGGCCGACATCGAGATGGGAGTGTGAGAGCTTGTCTCGAAAGCCAACCACCGGAAGCACCGGACCAGCGAAGGCCATCGTCCTCCTCTCGGGCGGCAACCCGCAAATCGCGAAGGCGGATGGCGACGCCCCGGTGCAGGCCTATATCGCCGCGATGCCGGGCTGGAAAAGCGACTTCGGGAAGCGCCTCGACGCGCTGATCGTGCAGAACGCGCCCGACGTGCGGAAGGCCGTGAAGTGGAACTCGCCGCTTTACGGCATCGCGGGCCGAGGCTGGTTCCTGTCGTTCCACGTCCTCACCCATTACGTGAAGGTGACCTTCTTCCAGGGCATGTCGCTGCAGCCGGTCCCGCCCGGCGGCACGGCGCGCAGCAAGGAGGCGCGTTGGATCGACATCCGCGAGGGTGACGAACTCGACGAGGCGCAGATGGCCAGCTGGGTGAAGCAGGCCGCCGGGCTGCAGGGTTGGGTTCCGTAGGGCGTCGCCGCGATTGACCAGGATAAAGCGCCGTCATCCCGGACAAGCCGCTTTAGCGGCGCCGCTCCGGCCGGGATGACGGCGCTTTATTCTAGCAAGCCGCAGGAGACTCTAGGCTTGGGGCGGCGTGCGGTTGCCGTCGCCGAGCTCCTTTTGCATCAGCATCTGGTCGAGCCAGCGGCCGTGCTTGTAGCCGACCGACCTGGCGATGCCGATGAGCTGGAAGCCGGCCTGCTCGTGCAGGCGGCGCGAAGCCTCGGAGGCGCCGTTGCCGTCTCCGATCACCGCGACGATCTGGCGGAAGCCCCTCGCCTCGCAGGCGGCGATCAGCGCCGCCATCAGGGCGCGGCCAAGCCCTAAGCCCTGGGCGTGGCGGGTGAGGTAGATCGAATCCTCGACGGTATGGCGATAAGCCGGGCGCGGCCGGTAGGCGCCGGCATAGGCGTAGCCGAGGATGTCCGGGCCGCGATGCGCCACCAGATAGGGGTAGCCGTCGGCAATGAGCGCCTCGAAGCGGCGCTGCATCTCGCCTTGGGAAGGCGGTTCCAGCTCCCAGGAGGCGGTGCCGTGGCGGACTGCATCGGCGTAGATCGTGGTGATGACGGGGATGTCGTCGGCCCGCCCGTCACGGATATCGACAGCGTTCATGGCGGGGATGATGGATCAGCCCAGGGCCAAAAGAAAAGCCCCGGCCTTGCAGCCGGGGCTCGCGCGATCCGCATGGATCATATCAGCTAGAGCACGATGTCATCCGAAAACCGGTTCCCACTTTTCGGCATCATGCTCCCGAGATCAGCTGTTGCGGTTGCCGAACAGCGACAGCAGCATCTGGAACATGTTGATGAAGTTCAGGTAGAGCGACAGCGCGCCGTTCACCGAGAGCTTCGCAGCCGATTCCGCGTCCATGTCCGAGTAGAGATACATTTCCTTCAGGCGCTGGGTATCCCAGGCGGTCAGGCCGGCGAAGACCAGCACGCCGATCACGGAGATCGCGAAGGAGAGCGCGCTCGAGGCCAGGAAGAGATTGACCAGCGAGGCGATCACCAGGCCGATCAGGCCCATGATCAGAAACGAACCCATGCCCGAAAGCGACTTCTTCGTGGTGTAGGCGTAGAGGCTGATGCCACCGAAGGTCGCCGCGGTGATGAAGAAGACCTTCGTGATCGACTCACCGGTGAAGACGACGAAGATCGACGAGAGCGACACGCCCATGACCGCCGCGAAGGCGAAGAACATGGTGCGGGCCGTCGCAGAGCTCATGCTCTCGGCCTTGAACGAGAAGAACATGATGAAGGCGAGCGGCGCCAGCATCACGACCCACTTGAGCGGGCTGAGGTAGAGCGCCTGGCCCAGCGAGGTCAGCGCCGTAACCTTGCCGGTCGGCGAGACGCCGGCGATCGCCAGCATGCTGATGCCGATCGCGGCGAGGCCGGTGATGGCCAGGCCGATCGTCATGTTGTTGTAGACGCCGAGCATGAACGAGCGCAGGCCCTGATCCATCTCGACGGCGCTGGTCTGCTGTGCGCGGGCCGCACCCCAGACCGGAGCGTTGCGGTCGAAGTTGCTCATGGAGATGATTCCCCTGATTAAACTCTGAGGCGGATATCGCCCCTGCGACAGCCACCATCGCGCACAATCGTGGCGACAGCAGGGAATATGAGGGGGATTGGCGCGCCTTACAAGAGGCCGCCATGGTTAAGGCGGCCCGCCGGATAGAAACGCGGGCGTGCCGCGATGCAATGCAGAGTCCGCGCCATGTCTAAAACCCTCTCACAAACGCGAGAGTTCATAAATTCCGCAGATGAGAAGCCGGCGCCTTCGATAGTATTTGCAGGGTGCCGGCCAGGCCGAACAGGACGGTGACGACAATTGCCGCAGTCGCGGCAAGAATTGCCCCGGTCGGGTTGCCAACGAATTCGATCTTCATCACCTGCGTAACGACGCCCCAGCCGGCGAGAGCGCCCGCGACGACACCAAACACCGCCGACACCAGCCCGATCCCGGCATACTCAAGGGCGTACGACGAAAGTATGAAGCGGCGTGTTGCCCCAAGCGTCTTGAGGATCATCGCGTCGTAGAGCCGCGCCCGCTGCCCGGCCGCCAGAGCGCCGGCCAGGACGAGCAGGCTGGCGGCGATGGCGAGGCTGGAGGCGCCGCGGATCGCGGTCGCGAGCTGGCCGACGATGGTGTTGACCGCCTCCAGCGCGTCCTTGACCCTGACAGCCGTCACTGCCGGGAATTCGGCCGCGAGATGGCGTAGCAGGGCGGCGTCGGCATTTGCGGCAGCGTCGCTGCCGGCCGTGACCGTGGCGAGGTTGGTGTAGGGCGCGCCCGCGAAGGTGTTGGGCGAGAACACCATGACGAAGTTGATGCCGAGCGAGCGCCATTCGACCGTGCGCAGGTTGGCGACCTTGGCGGTGATGTTGCGGCCGAGCACGTTGACCACGATGGGGTCGCCGACTTTCAGGCCCAGGCCGGCGGCGACCGGCGCGTCGAAGGAGACCAGCGGCTCGCCGCGGTAGTCGGCCGGCCACCATTGCCCGGCGGTGATGGTCGAGCCATCGGGCATGGCGGCTGAGAAGGTGATGCCGCGGTCGCCCTCCAGCACCCAGGCGGCCTGCTCGGAGGCCTTCACATCCTCGGCCTTGACGCCGGCCAGGCTGACGATGCGGCCCCGCATCATCGGCACGCGCTCGAGCGTCGCATCGGGCCGCTCGCGCTTGAGGAAGGCGTCGAAGCGCTCTGCCTGGCTGGCGGGGATGTCGAGAAAGAAGAAGCTCGGCGCCTTCGCCGGCAAGGCCTGGGTGAGCTGGCGGGTCAGGCTGACGTCGATGAAGGCGAGCGCCGAGAGCAGGGCGACGCCGAGCCCGAGCGAAAGCACCAGCGAGGGCGTCAGCGCGCCCGGCCGATGCGTATTGGCGAGCGCCATCCGGACGGCCGGGTTGCGCGGGCGCGGGCTGCGCTTGGCCAGCGCCATCAGGCCCCAGGCGACGAGCCGCAGCAGCAGGAAGACGCTCGCCGCGACGCCGATATAGATCAGCGCGATGCGGCGGTCATAGGCGAAGGCGATGGCGACGCCGACGAGGCCGATGAGCGCTGCTGCGAAAACGATCAGATAGATCAGGCGCGGCCGGCGGGAATCGGGCTCGATCTGGTCGCGGAACAGGGCGGAGACCGGCACGTCATGGGCACGGCCGAGCGGCAAGATGGCGAAGACGAGCGCGGTCAGGAAGCCGTAGAGCGCGGCGATCACGAGTTCGCCCGGCGCGAGCGTCGGCTCGAAGGGCAGCGGCAGCAGGTCCTTCAGCGCATAGCCGAGGGCGAAGGGGGCGGCTGCGCCGAGCGCCAGGCCGATCGCGATGCCGAAGCCGGCGACGATCATCACTTCGGTGAGGTGGATCGCGACGACGCGGCCGCCGGTGGCGCCGATCGCCTTCATCGTGGCGAAGTCGAGCTTCTTGGCCTCGACGAAGCGCCTGACGGCATTGGCGACGCCGACGCCGCCGACCAGCAGCGCGGTCAGGCCGACCAGGGTCAGGAACTGGGTGAAGCGTTCGAGATTGCGCTGGAAACTCGGCGCGGCATTGGCGCGAGAGCGGATCTCCCAGCCGGAATCGGGCTGGTCGCGGCCCACAGTGGTGATGAGCCCGTCGAGCGCCGCGTCGCTGGAGGCTGCGGCGGGCAGGATGAGGCGATAGGTCCAACGCACCAGGCTGCCGGGCTGGAGCAGGCCGGTGGCGCGCAGCGCCGCCTCGGAGATCAGCAGGCGCGGGCCGAAGCCGACGCCGGACGCGATCTTGTCGGGCTCGGAGGTCAGGCTGGCGCGCAATTGCACGCGCGCACCGCCGACCATGATGGTGTCGCCGGTCTTGAGGTCGAGCCGGCCGAACAGGACGGGGTCGGCGATCGCGCCGAAGACGCCGTCGCGCTCGACGAGCAGCTCGGCGATCGGGGCCTGCGGCTCGCTCTCGACCTGGCCGATGCTGGGATAGGCCGTGTCGACCGCCTTGATCTCGACCAGCGCCGCGCCCTTGTCGCCGGCATTGGCCATGCCGCGCATGGTGGCGATGGCGGAGACCGCGCCGCGCGCGTCGAGGAAGGCGCGCTCCTCCGGCGTCGCTTCGCGGTGGATCAGGCTGAAGGCGGCGTCGCCGCCGAGGATGCGCCGGCCCTCGCGATTGAGCCCCTCGGTCAGGCCGCGCGAGGCGGAGGCGACGGCGGCGATCGCCATGACGCCGAGCGCCAGGCAGGCGATGAAGACGCCGAAACCTCTGAGACCGCCGCGCAGGTCGCGCCAGGCCAGACGCAAGGCGAGCAGCAGGCCGAGCGGGCGAGGGGGTGAAGCGGGAGCCGCGATGGGCTTGACCGGTGCGTGCATCGGCCGGGCCTCAGGCGCTGACGAGGTCGGCGTCAGCCTCGATCCGCCCGGCGTGCAGGCGCACGGTGCGGTCGCAGACGGCGGCGAGCGAGAGGTCGTGGGTGACGAGCACCAGCGTCGCGCCGCGCTCGCGCCGGAGCGCGAAGATCAGGTCGACGATGGAGCGGCCGGTCGTCTCGTCGAGATTGCCGGTCGGCTCGTCGGCGACGAGGATCGCCGGATCGGGCGCGACGGCCCGCGCGATGGCGACGCGCTGCTGCTCGCCGCCGGAGAGCTGGGCCGGGTAATGGTCCATGCGGTCGCCGAGGCCGACATTGCGGAGTTCCGCCTCGGCGCGGCTGAAGGCGTCGTCGGCGCCGGCAAGTTCAAGCGGCAGGGCGACGTTCTCGCGCGCCGTCATGGTCGGGACGAGATGGAAGGACTGGAAGACGATGCCGATGCGACGGCCGCGGAAGATGGCGAGGTCATCTTCGCCGAGCAGGCCGAGATCCTGGCCGGCGACCTTGACCAGGCCTGAATCCGGGCGCTCCAGACCGGCCATGGTCATCAGCAAGGTCGATTTGCCGGAGCCGGACGGGCCGACCAGGCCGGTCGCCTCGCCCGCGGCCAGTGACAAAGAAACGCCCTTCAGGATATGGACGCGCGCGGCGCCACGCCCCAGACTAAGATGCACATCCTGCAATTCGATCGCCGGGGCGGATACGTCGCTCATCGCCAAATGATCCTGACCTTGCTTCAATCGACCCCGCCCACTCGCATCGCATCGCGGCCCGAGTGGGGCAGAACCCTGCCGCGCCCCGCCGCGGGATATGGGCGCGTGCAACGCTTTGTCCAATCTCTCGCGCCGGCTTTTATGGCCGCGCTCGCGCTCATTTTATCGGCTGGTGGCATGGCCCAGGCGCAAACTCCCGCTCGCACGCTCAAGCTCGTCGTGCTCGGCGACAGCCTCAGCGCCGGCTACAACCTGCCCGGCAATGCAGCTTTTCCGGCCGTGCTGGAGCAAGCCTTGCGCCAGAAGGGCGTGGCGGTCGAGATCGCCAATGCGGGCGTCTCCGGCGATACGGTGCAGGGCGGGCTCGATCGGCTCGACTGGTCGGTGCCTGACGGCACGGACGGCGTCATCGTCGAGCTCGGCGCCAACGACGCGCTGCGCGGCTTCGATCCGGCTGCGACCGAGAAGGCGCTGGAGGAGATCCTCACCCGGCTCAAGGCGCGCAACGTCCCGGTTCTGCTCGCCGGCATGTACGCGCCGCGCAATCTCGGGCCCGACTACACCACCCGCTTCGACGGCATCTTCAAGCGGCTCGCCGACAAGTACGGCCTCGTCTTCTACCCGTTCTTCCTCGACGGCATCGCGGGCGACCGCGTGCTGAACCAGGCCGACCTGCTGCATCCGACCGCCGAGGGGGTCCGCGTCATCGTCGCGCGCATCCTGCCGACGGTCGAGCGCTTCCTGGAGACGCTGCGCAAGCCCTGATTCTGATTTTTGCGAGTTTTTTGAGCCCTCATCCTGAGGAGCCGCGTAGCGGCGTCTCGAAGGATGCTCCAGAGAGCACTGGAGCATCCTTCGAGACGCGGGCTACAGCCCGCTCCTCAGGATGAGGGCTGAGTTTCCAAACCACCGGGCTTCCCGGCCTGACTTTCGCTTTCACCACGTGGCGCCTCTCGGCGCGCCTTCCCCTGGAGTTGTACCGCTATGCACTACCGCCGTCTCGGGCGCACCAATCTCAAGGTCTCCGCCATTTGCCTGGGCACCATGACCTGGGGCCAGCAGAACACCGAAGCCGAAGGCCACGCGCAGATGGACTACGCGCTCGACCATGGCGTGACCTTCTTCGACACGGCCGAGCTCTACTCGATCCCGCCCAAGGCGGAGACGCAAGGCGCGACCGAGCGCTTCATCGGCAACTGGTTCAAGGCGCGCGGCACCCGCGACAAGGTCGTCCTCGCCACCAAGATCGTCGGCCGTGGCAACAACACCTGGTTCCGCGACGATGGCGGGCCGACCCGCGTCAACCGCAAGCAGATCCAGGAAGCCGTCGACAAGAGCCTGAAGCGGCTGCAGACGGATTACATCGACCTCTACCAGCTGCATTTTCCGGAGCGGCCGGTGCCGTGGGGCTCGAATCCGACCCGCTTCAACAAGGCCACCTACGAGCCGCCCGCGGACGAGACGTCGATCGCCGAGCAGCTCGACGCCTTCGGCGAGATCGTCAAGGCCGGCAAGATCCGCCATCTCGGCCTCTCCAACGAGAGCGCCTGGGGCGCGATGAGCTTCATCCGCGATGCGGAGGTTCGCGGCGGCCCGCGCGTCGTCTCGATCCAGAACGCCTATAACCTGCTCAACCGCACCTTCGAGACGGCTTTGGCCGAGGTCGCGATGCGCGAGCAGGTCGGGCTTTTGGCCTATTCGCCGCTGGCGCAGGGCTATCTCACGGGAAAATACCTCGATGGCGCCCGTCCCGCCGGCGCGCGCACGACGCTGTTCGATCGGGCCCAGCGCTACCAGACGGCTGGCACTGATGAGGCAATCAAGCGCTATATCACTGTGGCCAAGGAGGCCGGGCTCGACCCGGCGCAGATGGCGCTCGCCTTCGTGACCTCGCGCCCGTTCGTGACCTCGAACATCATCGGCGCGACCTCGATGGAGCAATTGAAGGTCGCGATCGGTTCGGCCGAGGTGACCATCTCCGCCGAAGTCGAAGCGAAGATCGACGCGATTCATCAGCAGGTGGGCAATCCCTGCCCCTGACCCCGTCATTGCGAGGAGCGTAGCGACGAAGCAATCCAGGGGGTTCACGCAGTCCCCCTGGATTGCTTCGCTACGCTCGCAATGACGGTGCTGCCGAGGGTCTGCGGAACGTGTTTTCCCGGCCCGCGAAACTTTCGTCTCGCCAGAGTCACAAAAACTTGGCACTGATTCGGAATGCCGAGGCTGTTCACAGCTCTGGAGATTCCCGCCGAGGTCGCCTCGGCGCTGACGCTGCACCGGGGCGGGCTCATCGGCGCGCGCTGGATCGAGCCGGCCGATTACCACATCACCCTGCGCTTCCTCGGCGATGTCGACCGGCGCACCGCCAATGACGTCTACAGCTTCCTCAGCGATCTCCAGACCCAGCCCTTCGAGGTGACGCTCGATGCGCTCGGCAGCTTCGGCGGCGACAGGCCGCGCGCCGTCTTTGCGAAGGCCCAGCCCTCACCGCGGCTGACCGAACTGCAGGGCGATCTGGAGCGGCTGCTGCGCCGGCTCGGCCTGCCACCGGAAGCGCGCAAATTCGTGCCGCACGTGACGCTGGCGCGGCTGCGCGACACTTCGCCGGTCGAGGTCGCGCATTACCTGGCGACGCATCCGATCATCCGGCCGATCAGCTTCACGGCGCGGCGATTCGCGCTGATGTCCTCGCGTGATTCGATCGGCGGCGGTCCCTACGTGCTCGAGGCCGCCTACCCGCTCGGGCCGTCCTATCCCAACCGTCTCTATCGCAACGACTTCCAGCGGAGATGATGACCATGCCCAAGCGACTGAGTGCCGAGGCTCGCGACGAGGCGCTGGTGACGCTGACGGGCTGGAAGCTCGCCGAGGGGCGCGAGGCGCTGACGAAGCGCTTCGTCTTCCGCGACTTCAACGAGGCCTTCGGCTGGATGACGCGGGTCGCGCTGATCGCCGAGAAGATGGACCACCATCCGGAATGGTCGAACGTCTACCGCACCGTCGAGGTGGTGCTGGCGACGCATGATGCCGGCGGGTTGACCGAGCTCGACGTCAAGCTCGCCCGCGCGATGGACGCGATCTAGGTCCCGTCACAGCCCGTTCTGGGCGCCCTCGCCCTTATTCCAGGCCGCGACGCGGCGCGCGATGCCGGGCGGCAGGCGCTTCGCCGCGCTCTTCAGCGCGGGGCGCCAATGCTGGATGCCGAGGCCGCAGACCAGCCGCCCCTTCAATGACAGAGGCAGCAGCAGGTCGCTGACGCCGACCCGCCCGTCGGAATGTTCGAGCTTGTAGGCATCGGCCGGCGCGAGTAGGTCGAAGATCGTGTTGCCGCGGGCCCGCGCGCTGGCGAAGGCGTGATGCACCAGGATCTTGCCGACGCCGCCGCGCTCATGGTCGGGGTGAGTGGCGATGACATGGCCGAAGCTGCGACCCTTGCAGTCGAGCGAGAGGTCGATGCCAACAGGCACGCCGTTGCAATGGATCGACGAGATCCGCAGCGAGGTGCCGCCGGCATCGCCGGCGAGATCCCTGAAGAAGGCGCTGAAGCGGGGATCGTCCACGGTCGGGGCGATGATGCCGTGGCGCGCCAGGGAGGCCTGCTTCATCGCCACCGCGGCGCTGGCGAGCAGCGATGCCTCCGGGCCGGGCGGCGGCGTCTGGAAGCCGACCACGCCGCGCTCCTCGAGCCGGCGCAGGCGGCGGCGGTGATTCGAGCGCTCGCGCGAGGGATAGGCCAGGCTCGGGCCCTTCTCGCCGACGCGCCAGGCGAGGTCGGCGAAGGGCGCCTCGACCTGCTCGGTCCGCGTCGCCTCATCGAGCAGGCCGGCGCGCGCCAGGACCGAATCGGTGCGCAGCTTGCGGGCCTCGAACAGATCGCCATGCAGTAGCAGGACCGCGCGCCAGCCGGCCTGGAGCAGGGCTTCGCTATCCTCGTCCTCGACCAGCACGTCGCCGAACTGCGCCACCGGGATGCCCATGAAGCGCAGGGTGTCGAGGCTGCACCGGCGCTGCCGGACCAGCGGCCAGACCATGACGAGCCGGCCGTGGCGGCGCGCGGTGACGATGCTGAGCGTGCCGTGCCGGTCGAGATAATGCGTCGCCCAGTGCCTGAGGAAGACGTGGCTCTGGAAGACCTGCTGCGGCAGGGCGGCGCGGGCAAAGAGCGCGTCCCAGTCCTGGCGCAGGGCGAGGAAGCCGTCGAGATCCGTGACGAGGCCGATCGTTACCGCCCCGTCGGCAACATGCGGGAAGCGCGTTTTCGCCATGCTCAGGCCCCGGCGCGCAGATGCGAGAACAGGCGTTTCGCCCCAGTGAGCGGAAAGCGCGCGAGATAGGGCAGCAGCAGGAGCGGGTGGCGCGCCGCGAAGGGCGCGTCATGTTCGACCATGTGTCTGACGGCGAGCACCGGCAGCGGCGCCCGCAGCGGCCGGAACTCCGGGTTCCACAGGCCGGGCGCGTCGGAATCGAGGTGCATCAGGCCGATCATGCGGTTGCGCCTGAGCGAGTAGAACTTGTGGCGCTTCTGGACGCGCTGGAGCATGGCGACGCCGGCAGGGCTCGCACAAGCCGGGAAGCCGATGATCACCGTGCGAAAGTGCTGCATGGTCGGTTTGGCGGGGATCGCGTCGAGTTCGGCGAAGCTGCGGCGAATCAGCGCAAAGGCGGTTTCCTCGTCCTGCGGGCCGGCGTTGGAGATCGCGAGGCGGGCGGTGTCGAGCTTCGCGGCCTGGCGGGTGAAGGGGCAAACGGCGCCGGTGCGGCCGAGATCGACATGGCCGCTCATCAGGTAGGTTTCGACCCAGTCGAGCAGGGTGGAGAGCGCGGTTTCACGTGAATCAACGCAGCGCGCGCGAGCTTCGGCCAGCGTCAGCAGGTCCGGTTCGATGGTCGCTGTCTCGGCCATGGCTGCACGCTCTGGTTGATCGAGCGCAGGGGATAGCAGGGTGTCGTTAGGGAAGGATTGATGCAGCCAGGAGCGCTCAGGGCTCGGCGTTAGGATTCTGGAAAGATTCAGGCCCAGCCGCAGCTTCGCAGGGCCTCGTGCATGTGGTCCGGCGGCGGCGCCTCGACATGGACCGGGTCGCGCTTGCGGTAGAGCGGCACCGTGATGGCGCGGGCATGGAGCTGGAGGCCGGGCCCGCCCTCGCGCGGTGCGCTGCCATAAATCTCGTCGCCGAGCATCGGCCAGCCCGAGGCGGCGCAATGCACGCGCAATTGATGGGTGCGGCCGGTCAGCGGCTCCAGCTCGAGCCAGGCCAGGCCGGCGCTGCGGCCGCGCACGGTGTAGCGCGTCTGCGAGGGCAGGCCGGCGGGGTCGACCTTCATCCACCAGCCGCGCTCGGGCGACTGCTTGCCGAGCGCAAGGTCGATCAGGCCTTCATCCTCGGCCGGGCCGCCTTCGACGATCGCCCAGTAGCTCTTGCCGATCCTGCCATCGCGGAACAACTGGTTGAGCTCGGTCATGGCGCGCGGATGGCGGCCGAGCACGAGGCAGCCGGAGGTGTCCTTGTCGAGCCGATGAGCCGCTTCCGGCCGGCGCGGCAGGCCGAAGCGCAGCGCGTCGAGATGGTCGGTCAGGACGGGGATGACCCGGCGCTTGGCCTGCGGGCCGCGATGGATCGGCAGGCCGGCCGGCTTGTCGATGACCAGCATCATCGCGTCGCGGTAGAGCAACGGAACAGGCGGCTCCTCGCGTGAATTTGCTGGTTGATCGGCAATGGTCATGGCATTGCGCTAGACAAGGCTGCCCGCCGACGCAACCTCCAAGGCGATGCGCGGGCGAACAGGACGAGTGATGAGCGAGAACGAACCGAAGAAGCGCGGCTTCCTTTCGAGGCTCTTCGGGCTGGAGCAGGAACAGCCGAAACCGGCGCCCGAGAGCGTGGAGAGCACGCCTGCCGCCGTGCCGGACACCGCCAGCGAGGCCCCGCCCGAAGCTGAGCCGGACGCGCCGCTGGCGCCCGAAATCCTGATGGGCGAGGCCGGCCCGCTGCCGATCACCTCGCCCGAGCCGGAGCCGCCAGCGCCAGTCGTCCCCCAGCCGAAGGGGAGCTGGTGGCGGCGGCTGACCGAGGGATTGTCGCGCACCTCCTCGGTGCTGGCGACCGGCATCTCCGACCTGTTCACCAAGCGCAAGCTCGACGCCTCCACGCTCGAGGATCTCGAAGACATCCTGATCCAGGCCGATCTCGGCATCGCCACCTCGGCGCGCATCGCCAAGGCGGTCGGCGAGGGCCGCTACGACAAGCAGATCGAGCCCGAGGAGGTGAAGAGCATCCTGGCGCGCGAGGTCGAGAGCATCCTGATGCCCGTCGCGGTGCCGCTCCGGATCGACGCCACGAAAAAGCCGTTCGTGATCCTGATGGTCGGGGTCAATGGCTCAGGCAAGACCACGACGATCGGCAAGCTCGCGGCAAAATTCCGCACCGAGGGGAAGAGCGTGATGCTGGCGGCGGGCGACACGTTTCGCGCGGCGGCGATCGAGCAGCTCAAGGTGTGGGGCGAGCGCACCGGGGCCGAGGTCGTCTCGGGCCAGCAGGGCGCAGATGCGTCGGGCCTGGCTTTCGAGGCACTGCAGAAGGCCAAGGCTGCCGGCACTGACGTGCTGCTGGTCGACACGGCCGGGCGGCTGCAGAACAAGACCGGGCTGATGGACGAACTCGCCAAGGTGGTCAGGGTCATCCGCAAGCTCGATCCGGAGGCGCCGCATGTCGCGCTGCTCGTGCTCGATGCGACGGTGGGCCAGAACGCGATCTCGCAAGTCGAGGCCTTCCAGGAGACGGCGGGCGTGACCGGACTGGTGATGACCAAGCTCGACGGCACGGCGCGCGGCGGCATTCTCGTTGCATTGGCGGCCAGGTTCGGCCTGCCCGTGCACTTCATCGGCGTCGGCGAGAGCGTCGAGGACCTCGAACCATTTTCGGCCCGCGATTTCGCGCGCGCCGTCGCAGGGCTTGGAGAAGCGGCATGAGCGAAGGCGTTGCGGTGCCGGGCAAGGGCATCAACCCGCTGGTCAAGCTCGCGCTTGAATTCGGGCCGCTGGCGATCTTCTTCTTCGCCAATTCCTATGGCGACCGGCTGTTCCACGTGGCCGAGGACCGACGCATCTTCGTCGCGACCGGCATCTTCATCGCCGCCTCGCTGGTGGCGCTGGTGCTGTCGCGGGTGCTGATGGGCTATCTGCCGCGCATGGCGATTGTCAACGCGGTGGTCGTGACGGTCTTCGGCGGGCTGACGCTGGCGCTGGACGACGCCTTCTTCATCAAGGTCAAGCCGACCATCGTCAACACGCTGTTCGGCTGCGTGCTGCTCGGCGGATTGTTCTTTGGCCGCTCGCTGCTGGCCTTGGTGCTGGAGACGGTGCTGCAGCTGGACGAAGAGGGCTGGCGCAAGCTGACCTTCCGCTGGGGCCTGTTCTTCTTCGTGCTCGCGGCGCTGAACGAGGTGGTCTGGCGCACCCAGACCCAGGATTTCTGGGTCGCCTTCAAGGTCTGGGGCGTGATGCCGCTGACCATGGCCTTCGCGCTGGCGCAGACGCCGCTGATCCTGAAGCACGAGATCAAGCCGGCGGAAACTCCTGCGGAGTAACGCCTCTTGCCATTTGGCATCAATTTTATTATTTGATGCCAAATGGAGATGCATCGATGACGGCCCTGCTGCGAGTCGATACCACCCAGCGCGATTTTACCGCCGCGCCGATCTCGGATGACGAGGCGGCTGCGATGTTCCGCGCGGCGCTCAACCTGTTCCGCCTCTGGGACATCACCGACGAGGACGCGGCGACGCTGCTCGACATGCCGCTGCGGAGCTATCGGCGCTGGAAGGCGGGCGAGATCGGCCGGATCAACCGCGACGGCAAGGCCCGGCTCTCCAACCTGATGGGTATCCACAAGGCGCTCCGGCTGATCTTCCGCGAGCCGCAACGCGGCTATGCCTGGATCAAGGCGCCGAACGAGGCTTTTGCCGGCAAATCGGCGCTCTCGATCATGCTCGGCGGCGAACTCACCGACCTGATGCGGGTGCGGCGCTATCTCGACGCCGAGCGGGGCTCCTGGTGAGCGATGGCGCTGCCGTGCCTGTCGCGGAGATCGAATGGCGCGGGGCGGTCAGGATCATCCGCAGCCTGTTCCCGCCGATCGACCTGTTCGAGGACATCGCCGACCCGGCCGACTGGCCGCTGATCCTCGCCGCCGAGCAGAAGACCAATCCGCGGCTGATGGAGACGATCGGCAATCTCGACCTCGTGCCGGCGGAGCGACGGGTCTCCGGCTCCGGCGCGAGCTGGCTGATGGCGCCCTTCACCCATGTCAGCCCGGACAGGCCGAGCCGTTTCAGCGCTGGCGGTTTTGGCGTGCTCTATGCCGGCAAGGCCTTTGAGGTGGCGCTGTTCGAGACGGTGCACCATCACGGCGGCTTCATGGCCGCGACCAAGGAAGCGCCCGGCTGGACCTCGCAGTTCCGCGAGATCGTGCTGGATGTGAGCGCGCGGCTGCATGATCTGCGTGGAGAGAGCGTAGGTGCGTCGCCGCTGCTCCAGCAGCAGGATTATTCGGCGAGCCAGGCGCTGGGCGCTCAGCTACGGGCGGCAGGCTCGGAGGGCGTGGCTTATCCGAGCGTGCGGTGTGTGGGCGGCGAATGCGTCGGGCTGTTCTATCCGGATTGCGCGTCGCATCCGGTGCAGGGCCGGCATCTCGACTACCATTGGGACGGGGCGCGGGTGGATTTGTATCGGGATTTGAGTTCGGGCGAGGTTTATCGGATCGTTTGAGAATGGCTCCACGCTGCGAATTGGAGCGAGGACGGCGCGGGGAACCCCTCTCCTGTAAGGAGAGGGGCAGGGGTGAGGTGTCGGCTGTTTGACGCTGCTGCCGTGACCTAACAGCGGCCCTGCTTCAGCCTCACTGGTGTTCTGGCCTACACCTCACCCTGCCCTCTCCTTACAGGAGAGGGTTCCCCGCGCCTCTGTCTGCGGGCGGTGACTTCGTGATTTAGGCTAAGCCACCGCCATCGATACCCACCACCTGCCCCGAGATGTATGCCGCCTGCGGGCTCGCCAGGAAGAGCACCAGTTCCGCCACCTCCTGCGTGGTGCCGAAGCGCTTGGCCGGGTAGGCGGCGGCCATCTGCTCGGTCGTGACCTTCCACTGCTCGCGCACGCGCTCGATCATCGCCGTCTCGATCGGGCCGGGCGCGATCGCGTTGACGCGGACGTCGCGGCCATATTCCTGCGCCGCGCTGCGGGTCATGTGGATCACCGCCGCTTTCGCGGCGCCATAGCCGATGATGTTCGGGAAGGCGTGGCGGCCGCCGATCGAGGCGGTGTTGATGATCGCGCCCCTGCTCTGCACCAGATGCGGCAATTCGTGCTTCATGCCGAGGAAGACGCCGCGGAGGTTGGTCGAGATCAGGTCGTCGAAGCTCTCAGCGTCGGTCTCGGCGATCGGCGCTGGCGGCTTGTCGATGCCGGCATTGTTGAAGGCGATGTCGAGCCGGCCGTAGCGGGTCACGGTCGCATCGACGAGGGCCTTGACCTGCTCCTCCTCGCGGACATCGGCGCGCATGTAGAAGGCCTCGCCGCCCGCCTTGCGGATGCCGGCCTCGACCTCGCGGCCGAGCGCCTCGCGCCGGCCGCAGAAGGCGACCCGCGCACCCCGGCTGGCGAAGAGTTCGGCCGTGGTGCGGCCGATGCCCGAGGTCGCGCCGGTGATCAGCACGACCTTCCCGGCGAAGGGGCCGGGGGCGGCGCTTTGCGCGCGGGCGCTGGCGATCGCGCCGATGCTCAGGCCGGCGGCCGTGGCGGTGCGGATGAAGTTGCGGCGGTTGTCGTTGTCGATGGTCATGGTCTTCGCTCCCGTTCGCGGGCTCGGCAAGCCCGATGGGAGGACGCTAAGACAGCGCGACTTCAGGGATAATCCGATGTATTCTGTACGCATCAGTTAGCAGGAGTTACAAATGCGCCGGAACGACCTCGATGGGCTGATCGCGCTGCTGAAGGTGGCGGAGAGGCGCTCGTTCAGCGCGGCGGCGGCCGATCTCGGCGTCACGCCCTCGGCGATCAGCCAGAGCGTGCGGGCGCTGGAGGAGCGGGCTGGGGTCGCGCTGCTGGCACGAACGACGCGCGACGTTGCTCCGACCGAGGCCGGTCGGCGCTTTCTCGAGCGGGCGCGGCCGGCGGTCGACGACATCTTCGACGCCTTCCGCGAGGCCGGCAGTCTCGGCGACCGGCCGAGCGGGCTGTTGCGGCTGAACGTGCCGCGGGTGGCGATGCCGAGCCTGATCGAGCCGATCCTGGCCGATTTCTGCCGGGCCTACCCGGATGTCCAGGTCGAGCTCTTCATCGACGACCGGCTCGCCAATATCGTCGAGGGCGGTTTCGACGCCGGGATCAGGATCGGCGAGCTGATCGAGGCCGACATGGTCGCGGTGCCGCTGACCGGCCCGTTCAAGCTGGCGATCATCGGCTCGCCGGATTATTTTGCGCGGCATGGCCGGCCGCAGCGCCCTGAGGACCTGCGCGACCATCGCTGCATCAACTTCCGGCAGAGTTCGCGTGCGCTCTACCATTGGGAGTTCGAGGAGGATGGGCGCGAGTATGCGCTCGCGGTCGACGGCCAGATCATCGTCAACGAGGGCAGCGTGATGATCTCCGCTGCGGTGATGGGGCTAGGGCTCGCCTATGTGCTGGCGCCGGTGGTCGAGCCGCTCTGCGAGCAGGGGCTGCTGGAGAGCGTACTCCAGCCATTCATGCCGGAGACGCCTGGGTTCTTCCTGTATTTCCCCTCGCGCCATCAGGTCATGCCCAAGCTCAGGGCCTTCATCGATTTCGCGCGGGAGCGGCTGAGATAGCTGCGTTTATTTCGGCGCGAGCCGGATCGCGCCGTCCAGGCGGATCGCGGTGCCGTTGAGCATGTCGTTCTCGATGATGCTCTTGACCAGCGCTGCGTACTCCGCCGGCCGGCCGAGGCGGGACGGATGCGGGATCGAGGCTTCCAGCGTCTTGCGATAGTCGTCCGGCACCGAGGCGAACATCGGCGTCTCGAACAGGCCGGGCATGATCGTCATGACGCGGATGCCGACCTGGGCGAGGTCGCGCGCGATCGGCAGGGTCATGCCGACAACGCCGCCCTTCGAGGCGGAATAGGCGGCCTGGCCGATCTGGCCGTCCTCCGCCGCTACGGATGCGGTGCAGACGAAGACGCCGCGGCCGCCATCCTCCGTCACCGGCGGCTCGGCCGCCAGCGCCAGAGCCGAGCGCGCGATCATGCGGAAGGTGCCGGCGAGGTTGACCGCCAGCACCTTCTCGAAAGTGGCGAGGTCGTGCGCGACCAGCTCGCCGGTGTCGCGCTTCTTCGAGACGACGCGGCGGCCGGGCGCGATGCCGGCGCAATTGACCAGGATGCGCTCGATGCCATGGGCCTTGCGGGCTTCCAGCAGGGCCGCATCGACCGAGGCGTCGTTCGAAACGTCGCAGGAGACGAAGAGCCCGCCGATCTCCTTGGCGACGCGCTCGCCGGCCTCGGCGTTCATGTCGAAAAGCGCGACCTTGACGCCGTTGGTGGCGAGCATGCGCGCCGTGCCTTCGCCGAGGCCGGAGGCGCCGCCGGTGACGATGGCGGCGAGGGACGAATCAAGCTTCATCGCGGATTCCCATTCATAGATGGCGTTTCGCCAGCCTTAATCGGCGCGGCCGGCCGCTCCAAGCCCGATTCTTTGGCCGGCCCTTGTGCAGGGTTTCGGGCGGGGCCACATTTTCGGCGCGGATTTCGAGCTAGCTGTTGGCTCGGCCGTGAGGGAGATCGAAGAGACAATGAGTGAGGGGTTCGCTTCGCGCTTCACCCACGAGGAGATGGACGCGATCCGCAAGAGCCTGCGCGACGAAGAGCGCTTTGGCTCGGATTTCATGCGCCTGCTGAAGAAGGTGGCCAAGCGCGTTCCGTTCGCCGAGGACGGCGTCGCGGCCTTTCTCTGCGCGCGCGATCCGGCGACGCCGCGGCGCGTCAGGTACACGCTGCTCGCCGCGCTCGGCTATTTCGTGCTGCCGATCGATGCGATCCCGGACATCCTGCCGGTCTTGGGCTTCACCGACGATGCGGCGGTGATCGCGGCCGCCATCGCTGCGGTGGCCGGCTCGATCACGCCCGAACATCGCGAGCGGGCGAAGGCGATCCTCGCGGGGCTTTGAGCCACCTCAGGGCACCAGGACGATCTTGCCCTGCGCCTTGCGGTTGCCGATCAGCGCGAAGGCCTCGGCCGCCTGCTCCAGCGGGAAGGCGGCGTGGACATGGGCGCTGATGCGCCCGGCCGCGGCCCATTCGAGCAGCCGCTCCATGTTGCGGCGATGCGCAGCCGGCTCGCGGTTGACGAATTCGCCCCAGAACACGCCGCGCAGGTCGCAGCTCTTCAGCAGCAGCAGGTTGAGCGGGATCCGCGGGATGGCGCCGCCGGCGAAGCCGACGACGAGATAGCGCCCCTCCCAGGCCATGGCGCGCACGGCCGGCTCGGCGAGGTCGCCGCCCACTGTATCGTAGAGCACGTCGACGCCATGGCCCTCGGTCAGGCGGCGCAGGCCCTCCCTGAGGTCCTCGCCGTGATAGTTGAGCTCCTCCTGCGCGCCGTGCTGGCGGGCCAGAGCCAGTTTGGCCGGCGAGGAGGCGCAGGCGATGACATGGGCACCGAGCAGCGAGCCGACCTCGACCGCGGCAAGCCCGGCGCCGCCCGACGCGCCGAGAATGGCGAGCCGTTCGCCGGCCTTCAGCTCGGCGCGCTGCATCAGCCCGTGCATCGCCGTGCCGTAGGTCACGAACAATCCGGCGGCCTGGCGGTCGTCGAGCGTATCGGGCACGCGAATCAGCGTGTTGGCCTTGACCGCGACCTTCTGGCGCGCCGCGCCATAGCCGAGCCAGGCGGCGACGCGCTCGCCGAGGCGCCAGCCGAAGACGTCCTTGCCGATGGCGCTGATCGTGCCGGCGCATTCGCCGGCCGGCGAGAAGGGCAGGGACGGCTTGGTCTGGTAGCGGTTCTGGATGATCAGCGTGTCGAAGAAGTTGAGCGCCGCCGCCTTGACGGTGATCACGACCTCGCCCGGGCCGGGCTGCGGCTCGGGCAGCGTCCGGACGACCAGGCCCTCGGCCGGTCCATGCGCCTCGCAGAGCAGCGCCTTCATCGTCGATCACCCTGCTTCGGCAACTCGTGTCGCGGAGTGATTGTGACACGGCCGAAGCAAGAGCGGAACCGGCGATACGGTACGGAGCCGCGTTCGCATTTTTGCCAGGATCGTGACATTGTATGGTTCAGGCATCCTTGAGTTCCGGAGCAAAAGCCTGCGGAATAGAGATGTCGTTAAGCTTTTTGTTGGTTGATGGCGGTCGATGATTCCAAGCTTTCCCAGAACCGGCGTCACCGCCGCCCGGCAGATCAAACTGGCCCTCGTCCTGGCGGCGCTGAGCTTGTCCGCGGCGGCGATGCCCGCCCATGCGCAGCGCGCCCCGGCCGGACAAGGCCAGGCGATGCTGCTCGAAACCGCGGGCAAATGGCAGGCCTTCTCCTCGCAGCAGGGCCGCTCCAAGATCTGCTACGCGCTGACCAAGGCCGAAGCGCGCATTCCGGCGAATCTCAAGGATGTCGACGGGCTGCTCTTCGTCTCCAGCCGCCCGGCCGAGGGCGTGCGCAACGAGATCAGCTTCGTGCTGAACTTCGACCTCAAGGAAGATGTCGAGCACCAGGCGATCATCGGCAACGAGCGCTTCGCGCTGGTCGCCAAGGGCCAGAACATGTGGCTGAAGAACCCGGCCGAGGAAGGCCGCATGCTCGACGCGCTGCGCCGCGGCGCCGGCCTCGAGATCAAGGGCACCTCGAAGCGCGGCAACCCGACCAGCGACAAGTACTCGCTCTCGGGCATCTCGCAGGCCGTGAAGCGCGCCGAAGACGCCTGTAAATAGGCTTTCAGTTTCGCTTCTCGTCATGGTCGGGCTTGTCCCGACCATCCACGTCTTCGCGGGTCGAGGACCGTGGTCAAGACATGGGTGCTCGGGACAAGCCCGACCATGACGGTGGTGCCAAGCCGCCATTTCGCCGTGGCAGACCGGCCCTGATTTCACGGCGCGGCAATCTTATGCTATGAGCCGCGCATTCCCGGGCGCTTTGGCCCGATGCGATCAGAGTTCCGATGACCGTTTCCGCACTTGCCCCCTCCGCTCCGGCGGCCGAACCTGTTTTGCGGCGCGTTTCGCTGGTCGGCCGCACGCGTGCGGGCCTGGCCGAGGCGCTGGCCGAGATCGACGTTCCCGAGAAGGAGCGGCGCATGCGCGTCGGCCAGCTCTGGAACTGGATCTACCACTACGGCGTGCGCGACTTCGCCGTGATGACCACGATCGGCAAGGGCTTGCGCGCGGCGCTGGCCGAGCGCTTCACGCTCGACCTGCCCGAGGTCACGGCCGAGCAGGTCTCGTCCGATGGCACGCGCAAATGGCTGATCCGGATGGCGCCGACCGGCCCGCATGATCGCGGCGCCGAGATCGAGTGCGTCTACATTCCCGAGGTCGACCGCGGCACGCTCTGCGTCTCCAGCCAGGTCGGCTGCACCTTGACCTGCACCTTCTGCCACACCGGCACGCAGCGCCTGGTGCGCAACCTGACCTCCGAGGAGATCGTGGCGCAGCTGATGGTGGCGCGCGACCGGCTTGGCGATTTCCCCAATCGGAGCGCGCCCGAGGGCGCTTTCGTGCCGAATGATGGCGGGCGCTTCGTCTCCAACATCGTCTTCATGGGCATGGGCGAGCCGCTCTATAATTTCGACGGCGTCCGCGACGCGATCGACGTGATCTCCGACAACGAGGGGCTTTCGCTCGGACGCCGCCGCATCACGGTCTCGACCTCGGGCGTGGTGCCGCAGATCGAGGCGCTGGGCGGCCAGATGGGCACGATGCTGGCGATCTCGCTGCACGCCGTGCGCGACGAGCTGCGCAACGAGCTGGTGCCGCTCAACAAGAAATACCCGATCAAGGATCTCTTGGAGGCCTGCCGGAACTATCCCGGCCTGTCGAACGCCAAGCGCATCACCTTCGAATACGTGATGCTGAAGGGCATCAACGACAGCGATGCCGAGGCGCGCGAGCTGGTGCGGCTGCTCAAGGGCATCCCGGCCAAGATCAACCTGATCCCGTTCAACCCCTGGCCCGGCACGCGCTACGAGTGCTCGGACTGGGACCGGATCGAGCGCTTCTCCGAGATCGTCTTCCGGGCCGGCTATGCCTCGCCGGTGCGCACCCCGCGCGGCCGCGACATCCTCGCCGCCTGCGGCCAGCTCAAGAGCGAGACCGAAAAACTCTCGGCCCGCGCCCGGCTGATGCTGGAGCAGGGCGAGGTCGTCGAGCCGGCTTCGCTCGCCGGATAGTGAGTGGGAGCATGATGATCTCCGAAAACCGGTTCCCACTTTTCGGCATCATGCTCTAGCCATGCTGCGCTGGTTGCTGCTGATCCCGTTTGCGCTGCTGGTGGCGATGGGCGCGGGCCTGTTCGCGCTGCTGATCGCCAGCGTCGTCTCGCCTGATATCGCGCTTTTGATCGGCGGCGGCTTCGAGCGGCTGGTCTGGGCACTGCTCGATCAGGCCGGGAGCGGCTTCGACCCCGGCCCGACGGCCGAGGCCGCCTTCACCCTGCTCGGCCGGCTCGGCTTTGCGATCATGGTTGCGCCGGTGGTGATCGTCGCCGTGGCGAGCGAGCTGTTCCGCCTGCGCAGCGGACTGATCCAGAGCGGGCTGACCGGATTGCTGGCGGCCTTGCTGCCGCTCGCCATGCTACGCCTTGCGCGGACGCCGAGCCCGGCCGAGCTGCAGATCATCGCGGCATTGTTCCTGGTCGGCGCCGCGACGGGGTTCGTCTACTGGCTGATCGCCGGGCGCGGGGCCGGTGGCGAGCGCGCAGCGCCCGCCACCCTACCGCGCTAGAGACGGCTCAGAGGCCCAGAGCCTTGCGCAGCTCGGCCTTGGCGACCGCGTATTCGGCCTGAAACTCCGGCTGGCTCATGAGGTTGTAGGCGATCACGCTGCCGGCGATGCGGCCGCCCTCGATGTCGGCGCGGAAATGGATGCCGCCGATGATGCGGTTCTCGCCATAGGCCCAGGCGCGGGCCATGATCTCGGCGCGCTTCTCCGGAACCATGTTCGACAGGACGATGCCCATCAGCGTGCCGACCGTGGTGTGGCCGGACGGGTAGGCGCCCGAATTCGAGAGCTTCACCGCCGGCTTGACCAGCGGGCTGTACTGATGCGGGCGCGGGCGCTTCCAGACGTCCTTGGCCGGGTCGACAACGGCGCCCTCGGTGGCGACGACGCGATCGAAGAAGGACGAGAAGGCCGGCAGCGCCTCCTGCTTGAACTTCGGGCCCATGACATCGGCGAAGCGCCAGACATCTTCCACCACATCGGCCTGGGCCTGCGCCTCCATCTCCGGGGTGCGCGTGACCTGGAGGGTCAGAACCTCGGCGAGCTCCGCCTTGGTCTGCGCCGAATCGTTCGCCGGGGGCGGCTTCAGCAGCGTCAGCAGGTCGACGGTCTTGGCGGTGGCGAAGGGCTTTGCCTCGTCGGCGTAGACAGGCGAAAACGCGAAGGCGACCGCTGTGACGGCGGCGATGAGGATAGTGCGCATAGGTAGTCTCCGGGGTGAGCGGAGATTTGGCGCCCCGGATATGACGTTATGACGATGGCCTGGATCACGTTTCGCGCCGTGCCCTAATCACCGATCGCCACGCCCTCGCGCCGGCCATCCGCGCCGCCGAGATAGCCCTCGGGGGTCTTCACGATGGCCTGGATGCCGGAATTCAGATCGACCAGCCGAACCTGGTGGCCTTTGGCCTCCAGCGCCGGCTTCCAGCCTTCCGCCTCGGTGCCGGCCTCTATCTCGGTCGGGCCGTTGCGGCTGCCGAAATTGGGGAAGTCGACCGCCCGCTGCGGGTCCATCTTCCAGTCGAGCAGCGCGACCAGCGTCTTGGCGACATAGGGGATGATCTGGCTGCCGCCGGGCGAGCCGGTGACCGCGTAGAGCCGGCCGAAGGCGTCGAAGACCAGGGTGGGCGACATCGAGGAGCGCGGCCGCTTGCCGGGCTCGACGCGGTTGGCGACCGGCTTGCCGTCCTCCTCCGGCACGAAGGAGAAGTCGGTCAGCTCGTTGTTGAGCAGGAAGCCGCTCCTGGTCATCAGCCGCGAGCCGAAGCCGTCCTCGATCGTGGTGGTCATCGCCACGGCATCGCCGCGCTCGTCGACCACCGAGATATGGCTGGTGCCGTGCTCGACGCCGTCGGAGGGCGCGAGCAGCATGGCGCGCTTGTTCGGCGGATCGCCCGGCTTGGCCGTCACCATCGACCTGTCCGGGCTGACGAGCATGGCGCGCGAGCGGATATAGTCACGGTCGATCAGGCCGCTCACGGGCACGCTGAGGAAGGCGGGATCGGCGAGGTAGAGCCCGCGATCGGCGAAGGCGAGGCGGCCGGCCTCGCTGAACCAATGCGCCGCCTCCGCGCCCGGGCCCATGCGGGCGATATCGCGGGTTTCGAGCACCCCGAGCATCTGCTGGATGGCGATGGCGCCCGAACTCGGCGGCCCCATGCCGCAGATGCGCCAGACGCGGTACTGGCCGCAGACCGGCTCGCGCTCCTCGACCTCGTAGGCCTTCAGGTCGGCCAGCGTCATGTCGCCGGGATTGGCGGCGTGGCCGGTGACGGTCGCGACGATGTCCTCGGCGATCTCGCCGGAATAGAAGGCATCGGCTCCCACGGCGGCTATCTTGCGCAGGGTCGCGGCGAAGGCGGGGTTCTGCAGGACGGTGCCGACCGCCTTCGGCTTGCCGTCGGCCTCGTAGAAATAGGCTGCGGCGAGCGGCTCCTTGCCCAGGTTCTTCTCCAGGCCGAGCAGCCCGTTGAGGCGCGGCGAGATGGTGAAGCCGTCCTCGGCCAGCTTGATCGCGGGCGCGAGCAGCTCGGGCCAGGGCAGCTTGCCCCAGCGCTGATGCGCCGCCTCCAGCAGCTTCAGCGTACCGGGCACGCCGACCGAGCGGCCGCCGACCACGGCATCGACGAACTTCATCGGCTTGCCGTCCGGGCCGAGGAAGCGGTTCGGCCTGGCGGCTTGAGGGGCGGTCTCGCGGCCGTCGAGCGTGCTGACGCTCTTCTTCTCCTCGTCCCAATGCACCATGAAGGCGCCGCCGCCGATGCCGGAGCTTTGCGGCTCGACCAGGTTGAGCACGAACTGGATCGCGATCGCGGCATCGACTGCGCTGCCGCCCTTGCGCAGGATGTCGCGGCCGGCCGCGGCGGCGAGCGGGTTGGCGGCGGCTGCCATGTAGCGCTGCGCCGTGCCCATCGTCTTGACGATGCGGCCTGTGGAGGCTTCGGGGGCTGCAGGAAGGGTCGTTTGCGCTGTGGCCGTTGCGGCCAACGCCACTGCCGCCAGCGGAATGAAAGCCGCCAGCCGCGCGAGGCCGGACAAGGTTGAAAGCGAGCGACGCATGGTCCGATCTCCGTGCCGATTCCTGCGAGAGCCCCGTCCGACCGGAGCATGATACGTCCGGGTCGGAACCGCCAGACGGAATAAAGGGCGCGGGGAACCCTCTCCTGTAAGGAGAGGGCAGGGTGAGGTGTCGGCCAGAACACCAGTGAGGCTCAAGCAGGGCCGCTGTTAGGTCACGGCTACAGTGTCAAACGGCCGACACCTCACCCCCACCCCTCTCCTTACAGGAGAGGGGCTCCCGCGCCTCCTTCGGAATCCCCACTTCTATCGGCAGGCGCCATCTGTCTTTGACCTGTCGGGGTGGAGGGCTAAGGTCTCCCGAATCGATCGACCATCGCCAAAGGGGCCCGGCATGTCGTTTGCGCTTTCCACACCTCTTCGCCGCGGCCTCGTGCTGGCAGTGCTCGCCGTCTTCGGCCTCGCGCTCGCCGGCTGCGGCGTCAACAACGTGCCGACGCTGGAGGAGAAGGCCAAGGCTGCCTGGAGCGAGGTGCAGAACCAGTACCAGCGCCGGGCCGACCTCATCCCCAACCTGGTCGAGACCGTGAAGGGCTACGCGACGCAGGAGCGCGAGGTGCTGACCCAGGTCATCGAGGCCCGCGCCAAGGCGACGCAGGTCAAGGTCGACGCCTCCACGATTACCGATCCGGCCAAGTTCAAGGAATATCAGGACGCCCAGAACCAGCTCACCGGCGCGCTCGGGCGGCTGCTGGTCACGGTCGAGCGCTATCCCGAGCTGAAGTCGAACCAGAACTTCCTCGCCCTGCAGTCGCAGCTCGAAGGCACCGAGAACCGCGTCGCGGTCTCCCGGCGCGACTACATCCAGGCCGTGCAGGCCTTCAACACCGAGATCCGCACCTTCCCGGGCGTGATCTGGGCGCGGCTGTTCTGGGGTGCCAAGCCGATGGAGACTTTTACGGCGACGGCGGGGGCCGAGAAGCCGCCGGAGGTGAAGTTCTAGGCGAGTTGATCCAATGCGCCTTGCGGGCCTGTCAGCTGCGATACAAGGCGTATTGGCGGCAATCGTGGTGCTGGCCTTTGCCGGAGTGGCGGCGGCCGAACCGAGCTACCCCGCCCTCACCGGCCGCATCGTCGACAATGCCAACCTGATCAGCGCCGAGGCGCGCGGCCGCATCGAGCAGAAGATCGCGGCGCATGAGGCCAAGACCAGCGACCAGGTCGTGGTCGCGACCCTGCCCTCGCTGCAGGGCGTGACGATCGAGGAGTTCGCCAACGGCTTGTTCCGGCATTGGCAGCTCGGCGCCAAGTCCAAGAATAACGGCGTCCTGCTGCTGGTGGCGCCGAACGAGCGCAAGGTCCGGATCGAGGTCGGCTATGGGCTCGAAGGTGCGCTGACCGACGCGCTCTCCAAGGTGATCATCACCACGGCGGTGGCGCCGAAGTTCAAGAACGGCGACTTCGCCGGCGGCATCGAAGGCGGCGTCGATGCGATCCTGAGCATCCTCGCCGGGGATGCCGAGGAATGGCAGCGCAAGGCCGAGATCCGCGACGACGAGAGCTCATTCAGCGAGAACCTCGCCGTCATCATGGTGATGATCTTCATCGTGATCCTGATCGTCAGCATCCTGCGCGGCTTGAAGCAGGGCGGTGGCGGCAGCCGGATGCACCGGACGCGCGACGGGCGCTGGATCGCCTTGCCGACCGGCTCAAGCTGGAGCACCGGTTCGGGTTCCGGCTGGAGCGGTGGCGGAAGCTGGAGTTCGGGCGGCAGTTCCGGCGGGTTCTCCGGCGGTGGCGGCTCGTCGGGCGGCGGCGGAGCTTCGGGAGACTGGTGATGGACGAGCAGGACCGGGAAGCCGTCGCGGAGGCGGTCAGGCAGGCCGAGACACTGACCTCAGGCGAGATCGTCGTGGTGGTCGACCGCGCCGCCAGCAGCTACCGCACCGTGCCGATGGTGATGGCCCTGGCGCTGGCGCTGTTCGTGCCCTGGCCGCTGCTGCTGCTGACCTTCACCAGCGCGCCGCGCATCTTCCTGATCCAGCTGATCAGCGCGGCCGTGCTGATGGCGGCCCTGCTCTGGTATGGCCGCGGCGGTCGCTTCGTGCCCGGCTTCGTCAAGCGCGGGCGGGCGCATGACGTGGCCTTGCGCGAGTTCACGGCGCGCGGGCTGACCCGCACGCGCGGCCGCACCGGCGTCCTGCTCTATATCGCCGTGCAGGAGCGCTATGCCGAAATCCTCGCCGATAGCGGCATCGACGGAAAGGTCGAGCATGAGACCTGGCGCGGCATCGTCGAGCCGCTGCTGCTGGCGGCGAAGGAGGATCGGCTGCGCGAGGGGCTGATCGCCGCCGTCGCCGATCTCGGCCACGTGCTGGCGCAGCATGCGCCGCCGGCCGCCAATGATGTCGACGAGCTGCCGAACAAGGTCGTGCTGCTCTAAAAGGCTTCTCCGTCATTGCGAGCGTAGCGAAGCAATCCAGACCGCGCGCTCGACGGCCCCTGGATTGCTTCGCTACGCTCGCAATGACGGAAATAGGCCTCAGCGCTTGCTCAACGCCGCGCCCAAAATCGTGCCGGGGATCATGCCGTATTTGCTCGGCTGGTCGGCCTGGACCAGCACGGCATAGCCGTCGGCGCCCTCGGCCTTGGTCGAGGAGATCGGTGCCTGCATGGTGGTCTGCGTGCCCGTCCAGTCGCCGACGCGGACCATGCCGCGCACGACGTTGGCGTAGGAGGCTGAGCGGCCCTTGTTCTCGCCGCGCTCGATCGGGACCATGACCAGCCGCGAGATCGGCAAGACCCAGACGCCGCCGGGCTTGTCGCTGCCGCCGGCCGCGGGCGTGAGCTGGATGCGCAAGGTACCGGCCGCCTCGTCGAGCGAGACCGTGACCGGCAGGGCCGTATCGGCCTGGTCCTTGACCGCCTTCTCGAGGTTGGCCTTGTCCGAGCCGACCATGTGGACGGTGCCGTTGATCACGGCCTGGGGCGTGTAGATCTGGCCGTCGCCGCGGGTCTTGGCATAGAGCTTCTGGCGCTTGGTGAAGGCGTCCTGGGCCAACGTGTCCTTCCAGCCGAGATAATCCCAATAGGTCACCGGCAGGGTCAGCGCGATCAGGCCGGGGTCCTTGGCGAGCTCGACGAAGAGCGCGTCGGCGGCCGGGCAAGAGGAGCAGCCCTGGCTGGTGAAGAGCTCGAGCACCGCCTTCGGCTTCGCCGCCGGCTCGGCATGCGCCATCGTGCCGCCGAAAGCGAGGGCAGCGAAGAGGGGGGCGGCGAGGCGGGCGCGGTGAAGCATGTCTCGAACTCGGCTGCAGTTTAGCTGCGAGGTATTACCAAAGCGCTGAACGGCCCTCACTTGGAAATCACGTTGCCTTGAAGGCGGGCTTTACCGGCCCTCTCTTTTCGTAATCCGCCAGCGCGGCGCTGCCAATCATGTTGGGGCGCCAGCGCCGGTGCATCCAGAGCCACTGCTCGGGATGCTCGCGCACCCAGCCATCGACCACCGCCGTCATCATCGCCATGGCGCCGGCGACGTCGATCTCGCCGGCCGCATCGCGCGGCAGGTCGAGCGGCGGCGTCAGCTCCAGCCGGAAGCGCTGGTTCGGCAGGCGGATGACGCGCACGCCATGGACCGGGCATTCGAAGCGCCGGACGAATTTGCCGAGGATCGGGTTGGTCAGCGCGGGTCGGCCAAGGAAGGGCACCACGACGCCGCGGGTAAAGTGCTGGTCGATCAGCATGCCGAGATGGCCGCCCTTCTCCAGCACGCCCTGCATGGCGAAGGCCGCGCCCTGCTTCGCCGCGGCGAGCCCGCCCATGGCGCCGGAGCGGATCTCGTGGACGACGCTGGCGATGGCCGGGTCGTTCGGGGCGCGGAAGACCGCGGTCGTCTCAAGGTCGTAGGCCGCCGCGCAGATCGCCGGCAGCTCCCAGTTGCCGAGATGGGCCGAGAAGATCAGGCCGGGCTTCTCGTCGTCCTTGAGCGCGATGAAGTGCTCGATGCCGGCGACCTCGACGCGCGAGGGCTTGCCGGGGTTGTGATAGTCATAGTCGAAGAGCGTGTTGAGATGGGCGTATTCGGCGGCGGTGCGGCCGAGATTCTCCCAGGCGCCGCGGGCGATCGCCTTGACCTCGGCCTCGCTCTTCTCGGGGAAGACCGCGCGGATATTGGCGAGCGCGACCTTGTTGACCGGGATCAGCGGGCTGACGCTGCGCAGCAGCCAGCCGCCGAGATCGCTGGAGCGCTCGCGGCCGAGCAGGCGCAGGGCGCCGAACAGCGCCCGGATCAGGCCGATCATCACCGCGGCGAAAAGCCGGGCGGCAAATTGCTTCAGGCGTCTCAACGCGGCAAAGCCCTCTCTGTTGCCGGAAAGGGCCCGGCGTCAGCCGCGCGACTAGCGTCAGGAAGGGATGCGGGTCAAGTCCGCAGCGTCTCTCAGAACGCGACGATGACCTTGCCGAAGACCTTGCGGCCTTCGATGCGGTCGAGGCCCTTCTCGAAATCGGCAAGCGGGAAGACCGAGTCGATCACCGGCTTCATGCCGCCGGCCATCTTCTCCAGCGACTGCGCGATATTCTCCATCCGGCAGCCGAAGGAGCCGGTGATGCGATATTGCTGCTGGAAGAGCTGCATCAGGTTGATCGTCGCGGAGGGGCCGGAGGTGGCGCCGCAGGTGACGAGCCGGCCACCGCGCTTCAGGCAGAGCAGCGAGCCGTTCCAGGTGTCGGCGCCGACATGCTCGAACACGACATCGACGCCCTTGCGGCCGGTGAGCTTGCGAACAACGCCCTCGAAGCGGTCCTCGCGGTAGTTGACGACATGGTCGGCGCCGAGCGCCTTGGCCTTGGCGCCCTTCTCGTCGTCGCCGACGGTGGTGTAGACGGTGCAGCCGATCGCCTTGGCCATCAGGATGGCGGCGGTGCCGATGCCGGAGCCGCCGGCATGGACGAGCACGGACTCACCGGGCTCCAGCTTGGCATTGTCGAAGAGCATGTGCTGCACCGTGCCGAAGCCGATCGGCGCGCAGGCGGCCTCCTCGAAGGAGACGCCCTTCGGCGCCTTGATCACCAGCCGCTCCGGCCGGTTGATCAACTCGCGGGCGAAGCCGTCGATATGGAAGCCCATGATGCCGGCGACGTTCTCGCAGAGATTGTCGCGGCCCTCGCGGCAGGCCTTGCAATGGCCGCAGGTCTCGGCGCCGTACATGGTGACCGTGTCGCCCTCGCGGAAGCGCGAGACGCCCTCGCCGACCGCGACGATCTCACCCGACGCTTCGACGCCGGCCGCCTGCGGCATCTTGCGCTTGGCGAAGGCCATGCCGCGGAAGCCCCAGAGGTCGAGATAGTTCAGCCCGACGGCACGCACGCGGATCTGCACCTCGCCGGCTGCCGGCGGCGGCGGCGGCGCGATCTCCTCGACGCGGAGGTCGCGGTCACCATGGAGCTGAAGGGAGAACATGGAGGGGTTGAGCCTTTCAGAGCCTGTCGGGCCATTGCCGCGAAGCATGCAGCGCCGCCAGAATTTCAACACGCCCGTCGCGGACGCGGTAGGGGAGGATATAGGTGGTGCCGGTTACCACGAGTTCGCGGGTTTCTTCCACCCGCCCGGCGCGACCCATCTCGGGATGATCGCCGAGATGGCTTGCGGCGGCCCTAAGGCGTCGCACCAATGCAAGAGCCGCGCGCGGGTCGAAAGCTCCGATATATTGCGAGATGCCGCGAAGGTCGTCGCGCGCCCTCGGCGTCCAGATGACCCTCACGACTGGGAGGCTTCGATCTTGGCCAGCAGTTCCTGCTCAATCGCGTCCAGTTCTTCTTCGGTCGCGAACTCGCCGCGATCAGCTTGGGCGATACCCTGCTTGATATGGGCGATCTGCCAAGCGTTGAGCTCGACATAGTCCTGAATCGCCTTGGTCGCGAGCCAGCTTCGCGAGCGATCGGTATCGGCTGCCAAAGCGTCGAGCTTGGCGAGCGTCTCATCATCGAGGCGAATGGTGAAGGCTGCGGTCATCGCGGTTCACTCCGGTTCGGAGTGAATATAAGTGGTTTGCCTCGATGCGCCAAGCCGCGCGTCAACCGTGTTTCTCGTGAAGCGTCCGCGGCAGCCTAGCGATGCACGCCCATCTGCGCGGTCAGGCCGCCATCGACCGGCAGCACCGTGCCGGTGATGTAGGCGGCGGGCTCGCTCATCAGGAAGGCGGCGAGGCCGGCGATCTCCGCCGGCTTGGCGAAGCGACCGGCCGGGATCTGGCCTTCCATCTTCTCGCGATAGGCGGCGTAGGGCACCATCATGTCGGTGTCGACGAAACCGGGCGCGATCACGTTGACGGTGACGCCGCGCTTGCCGGTCTCGACCGCGAGCGTCCTGGCATAGGAGATCAGCGCGCCCTTGGAGGCGGCGTAGGCCGCGTTGCCGGGATTGCCGCGAAGCGCCGCGACCGAGCCGATGGCGACGATGCGCCCGGTCCGGGCGCGCAGCATGCCGCGCATCAGGCTCTTGGCGAGGCGGGTGAAGGCCCAGAAATTGACCTGCATGGCAGCCTCGGCCTTGTCCTGCACCATCATCGCCGCGAGCGAATCATAGGGTTGGCCGGCATTGTGAATGAGCCCGAAATAGCTCTCCTCCTCGGCCTCTTCGCAGAAGGCGTCGAGTGCCGCCTTGTCGGCGAGGTCGAGCGGCAGGGGGCGGATGCTGCGGCCGGGATTGGTGGCGTGGACCTCGTCCGCGAGCGCCTGCGCCTGCTCGGCCGAGGCGCGGTAGGTGAAGTCGACGTCGTGGCCGGCAGCCGCCAGCGCGCGGACGATCGCGGCGCCGACGCCCTTGGCGCCGCCGGTGACGAGGACGCGGCTCATGCGGCCTCCGGAGCGGCCGCGAGCACCAGGCAGGTGTTCTGGCCGCCGAAGCCGAAGGAGTTCGAGATCACGGTGCGGACCTTGGCGTCGCGGGCGACGTTCGGCACGACGTCGAGCGGGATCGCCGCGTCGGGCTGAGTGTAGTTGATCGTCGGCGGGATGCGGCCCTTGGCGATGGTCAGGAATGAGAAGACGGCCTCGACCGCGCCGGCGGCGGTGAGGGTATGGCCGATCATCGACTTGTTCGAGGAGATCGGCAGCTCGGCCATGCGCTCGCCGAAGACGGCGGTGCAGCTCATCGCCTCCATCTTGTCGTTCTCCGGCGTCGAGGTGCCGTGGGCGTTGATGTAGTCGATGTCGGCGGGCGTCAGGCCGGCATCGGCCAGCGCGTCCTGCATGGCGAGGATGGCCGGCTTGCCGTCCGGGCTGGAGCGGGTGCGGTGGAAGCCGTCGCCGCGCTCGCCGCAGCCGGCGACGATGCCCAGGATGGTGGCGCCGCGGGCGAGCGCGTGGTCGTAATCCTCCAGCACCAGCGCGCCGGCGCCCTCGCCCATGACGAAGCCGTCGCGGTTCTTCGAGAACGGCTTTGCGGCCGCTTCGGCGGGCTCGTTCTGGGTCGAGAGGGCCGAGAGCAGCGAGAAGCGGATCAGCGCCTCGGCATGGACGGAGCCGTCGGTGCCAATGCAGAGCGCGGCTTGCGTCTCGCCGCGGCGGATCGCCTCGACGCCCATCTGGATCGCGGTCGCACCGGAGGAGCAGGCGGTCGAGAGCGAGATCGGCGAGCCCTTGGTGCCGAAGCGGTCGGCGATGTGGTCGGCGACGCCGCCGAACAGGAAGAGCTCGTGCATCGCCTTGTATTTATGGGTGGCGGCGGCGCGCAGCAGGCCGTCATAGTCGGCGTCGCCCTCGATTTCGCCCGCGAGCTCCTGGCGCTGCGGCCATTCGATCTCGACCGGCGGCACGGCCATGAAGAGCTCGCCGGGGAAAGCGCCGGCTTCACCGAGTCCGCTCTGCGTCACCGCCTCCTCGGCTGCCAGCGTCGCCAGCTTCTCGGAGAGCTCCGGGGCGGTGAAAGGCTCGTCGAACAGGAAATCGACCGTGCCGGCGATGGTGGTGCGCAAGCCGTCGATCGGGAAGCGCTCGATGCGGTGGATGCCGGAGCGGCCGGCGGTCAGGGCCTCCCAGTTGGCATCCTTGCCCTGGCCGAGCGAGGTGACCACGCCGAGGCCGGTGACGGCGACGATCGGGCGGCCCTTGGCGTCACGATGTGTGCTCATGGGTGCCTCACGCTTTCGAGAGATGCGCCGCGCCTTCGCCGCGCCAATGGCCGACGCCGGTGACGATGGCTTCGCTCGCGTGGCCGGCATCGAGCGCGGCGGCGGCGAGGGCGATGGAGGCGGGGAAGGCGGCCTCGACGGCATGGCCGAGCAGGTCGCCGGTGGCGATGCGCCTGGCCTGGTTCAGGCCGGCGATGACATTGGCTTCCTCGGTGGTGATGCCGGCGATGCCGGTCGCGGCCGAGACGGCAAGCGCGAATGGCGCGACCGGGCCGAGCTCGGCGACGAGCTTGCCCAGCGAAGCCTCGACCGCGCCAGCCGCGCGTCGGGGCGAGCGGTCGGCGACGACGTTGTCGAGCCTGGCGAAGACCTTGGCGCCACGGGCGGCGGCGCGCTCGGCCGATTCGAGCACGAGGAAGGCGGCGGCGCTGCCGACGATCAGGCCCGGATTACTATGCCGGCCGAAGACGGGGGCGTAGTCGCCATGGCGCAGGAAGCCGCCAAGCTCGAAGAGCAGCAGCATGTCGCGGCGCTCGGCATTATAGGCGCCGCCGACCAGCATGATCTCGGCCTGGCCGCTGGCGATGCGGGCATGGGCTGTGCGGATCGCGTCGACGCCGGCCTGCTCCTCGCCCATGAAGGTGCGCGAGGCGCCGGTGATGCCGTGGACGATCGAGATGTTGCCGGCGAGCAGGTTGGAGAGCTGCGCCAGGAAGAGCGTCGGCCTGAGATCGCCCATCAGGCGCTCGTTCAGGAAGGCGCCGGTCTCGTTCATGCCGCGCAGGCCGGTCAGGATGGCGCTGTCGACGGCATGGTCGCGCTCGCCGCCGCCGGCGGCGACGATGACCTGCAATTCGCTCTTGGTCTGCGCGTCCTCCTTCAGCCCGGCCGAATCGAGGGCGAGGCCGGCCGTGTAGACGCCGAGGCGCTGCCAGGGCTCCATCTGGCGCTGGTCGGACTTCTTCGGGATCTGGCGGTCGAGTTCGAGCGGCTTCAGCCGGTGCACAGGATAGGGCGCGAAGCTCTCGGTATCGACGATCGGGGCCTGGCCGGCGGCGAGCGCCGCGGCGTGGGGCTCGAGACCTTCGCCCAGGCTGGAGGCAAGGCCGATGCCGGTGATGACGACGTCGCGCTTCATGGTCAGTTCCGTACCGGTTCGAGGCCGATCGCCGCGATCCGGGTCTCCATCAGCTCGCGCATGTCGGCGGGAAAGGGCATCAGCCGGAAGCGCAGATCGGCATCGCAGATCGGCTTGCCGTCGATCGTGACCTTGGCCTTGGTCGCGGCGTAGCCCGAGCCCTCATGGATGAGCTCGGCGCTGACGTCGAGCACGGCGTCGGGCTCGACGAAGGTGCGGAAGCGCGCCTTGTCGACCATCATCAGGAAGGGCATCTGCGTCAGCCCGTTGAGGGCCAGCAGCAGATAGCCGGAGGCCTGCGCCATGGTCTCGGTGAGGAGCACGCCGGGCACCAGCGGGTGGCCGGGGAAGTGGCCTTCGAAGACCGGGCTCGCACCTGCGCTCGGCACCGTCGAGCGGGTGGCGATGCGCTTCTGCGACGGATCGAAGGTCGTGACCGTATCGATCATGTCGAAATATTCGAGGCGCATGCGGTCCTGTCCGGGTAGCGAGCGATGGCGTGTCGGGCCGGAAGCGATGAACCGGCCTGGCAGCGTCATGCTCTATCGGCAGAGGGTGTCCGGCTCAAGGCCGGCCCCGAGTCAGGCCTTTTTGGCGGCGACGAGGTCGTCGATGCGCTGGCACAGGTTCTCGAGCACGAAATACTGCTCGGCCGGCGCCTTGCCCTCGTTGACTTCCTGCGTCCACTGCTCGAGCGGCAGCTTGATGCCGAAGGCCTTGTCGATCGCGAAGGCGATGTCGAGGAAGGCGAGCGAGTCGATGCCGAGGTCGTCGATGGCGTGGCTCTGGGGCGTGATCTTCTCGCGAGGAATGTCGCAGGTCTCGGAAATGATGCCGGCGACAGTCTCGAACGTAGCGGACATGCGGGTGCTCCCGTCGTGATTTGATGTTGGCGGCGGACATCCGGGCGCGCTGGCGCGCGCCTGCCCCAAGCCCCCCGCCAAGGATGGCTGAAACGCCCCATTACACTCACCATTGCGATTGGACAACCGCAGGGGCGAAAAGGGCAGTGATGGCCGGGCTGGACCCGGCCATCACGCGATGATGAGATTCCCGGGTCTGCGTTTCACTTCGCCCGGGAATGGCGTCTGTTGGTTAAGCCGCGATGCCGCGCAGCACGTAGTGCAGGATGCCGGCGTTCTTGAAGTAGTCGAGCTCGTCCAGCGTATCGATGCGGCAGAGGATCGGCACCTTCTTCACCTTGCCGTCGGCCGAGGTGATCTCGGCCTCGAGCATCTGGCGCGGCTTGACGGTGGCGAGGCCCTTGATCGTCACGCTCTCGTCGCCCTTCAGGTCGAGCGAGGCCCAGCTCGTGCCCTCCTGCAGCGTGAAGGGGACGACGCCCATGCCGACCAGGTTCGAGCGGTGGATGCGCTCGAAGCTCTGGGCGATCACGGCCTTGACGCCGAGCAGGTTGGTGCCCTTCGCCGCCCAGTCGCGCGAGGAGCCGTTGCCGTACTCGACCCCGGCGAAGACCACCAGCGGCACCTTCTCGGCCTGGTAGCGCATCGCCGCATCGTAGATCGGCAGCTCTTCCTTGCTGGGATAGTGGATGGTGTAGCCGCCTTCGCGCCCGTTCGGGCCCATCATGTGGTTGCGGATGCGGATGTTGGCGAAGGTGCCGCGCATCATGACCTCATGATTGCCGCGGCGCGTGCCGTACTGGTTGAAGTCGGCGACGGCGACGCCGTGCTCGGTCAGGTAGGCGCCCGCCGGCGAGGCGGCCTTGATCGAGCCGGCCGGGGAGATGTGGTCGGTGGTGATCTTGTCGCCGAACAAGCCGAGGATGCGGGCGCCGACGATCTCGGTGACCGGGTCCGGCGTCTTGCCCATGCCCTGGAAGTAGGGTGGGTTCTGCACGTAGGTCGACTTGTCGTCCCAGGCATAGGTCTGGCCGGTCGGGGCCTTGACCTTCTGCCAGTTGGCGTCGCCCTTGAAGACGTCGGCGTACTTCGCCTTGAAGATCGCCTTGGTGACGTTCTTGGCGATGAAGGTCTGGATCTCCTTGTTGGTTGGCCAGATGTCCTTCAGGAAGACCGGCTTGCCGGCCTTGTCCATGCCGAGCGGCTCGGTGGTCAGGTCGATCTGGACCGAGCCTGCCAGCGCGTAGGCGACGACCAGCGGCGGCGAAGCCAGGTAGTTCGCCTGCACGTCCGGCGAGACGCGGCCCTCGAAGTTGCGGTTTCCGGAGATGACGGCGCCCGCGATCAGGCCCTGCTCGTTGATGGTCTTCGAGATCTCGGCCGGCAGCGGCCCGGAATTGCCGATGCAGGTGGTGCAGCCGAAGCCGACCAGGTTGAAGCCGAGCTTGTCGAGGTCCTTCTGCAGGCCGGCCTTGGCGAGATACTCCGCCACGACCTGCGAGCCAGGGGCGAGCGAGGTCTTGACCCAGGGCTTGACCTTCAGGCCCTTGGCAACCGCGTTGCGGGCGAGCAGGCCGGCCGCCATCAGCACCGAGGGGTTGGAGGTGTTGGTGCAGGAGGTGATGGCGGCGATGACGACGTCGCCATGACCGAGGTCGAAGGGCTTGCCCTCGACCTTGACCCGGCGCGCGAGCTCGACGCCCTTCTTGTACTCGGTGTCCATCGCGGCGGCGAAGCCGCCCTTGATGGCCGAGAGGTCGGCGCGGCCTTCGGGGCGCTTCGGGCCGGCCATCGAGGGCTGGACCGTGGTCAGGTCGAGTTCGAGCGTGTCAGTGAAGACCGGATCGGGCGTCGAGCGCGTGGCGAAGAGGCCCTGCGCCTTGGCGTATTTCTCCACCAGCGCGACGCGCGCCGACTTGCGGCTGGTGGTGGTGAGATAGTCGAGCGTCTCGGTGTCGACCGGGAAGAAGCCGCAGGTCGCGCCGTATTCCGGGCCCATGTTGGCGATGGTGGCGCGGTCGGCCAGCGTCAGGTTGTAGAGGCCGGGGCCGTAGAACTCGACGAACTTGCCGACGACGCCCTTCTTGCGCAGCATCTGGGTGACGGTGAGCACGAGGTCGGTCGCGGTGATGCCTTCCTTGAGCTTGCCCGAGAGCTTGAAGCCGATCACCTCAGGCAGCAGCATCGACTGCGGCTGGCCGAGCATGGCGGCCTCGGCCTCGATGCCGCCGACGCCCCAGCCGAGCACGGAGAGGCCGTTGACCATGGTGGTGTGCGAATCGGTGCCGACGACCGTGTCGGGATAGGCGACCTCGACCGTCACGGTCTTCTTGCCCTGCTTGACCTTCTCCTTCGCCGTCCAGACGGTCTGGGAGAGGTACTCGAGGTTGACCTGGTGGCAGATGCCGGTGCCGGGCGGCACGACGCGGAAATTGTCGAAGGCGCCCTGGCCCCATTTCAGGAAGCGGTAGCGCTCGCCGTTGCGCTGGTATTCGAGGTCGACGTTCTGCTTCAGCGCCTTGGGCGAGCCGAACTCGTCGACGATGACGGAATGGTCGATGACGAGGTCGACCGGAACCAGCGGGTTGATCTTCTTCGGGTCGCCGCCGAGCGCCACGACGCCGTCGCGCATCGCCGCGAGATCGACCACGGCCGGGACGCCGGTGAAGTCCTGCATCAGCACGCGCGCGGGGCGGAAGCCGATCTCCTTGCCGGCCTTGCCCTTGTCGTCGAGCCAGCCGACGAAGGCCTCGATATCGGTCTTGGTGACCGAGCGGCCATCCTCGAAGCGCAGCAGGTTCTCGAGCAGCACCTTCATCGAGAAGGGCAGCTTGGAAATGCCGGGAAGGCCGTTCTTTTCGGCCGCTTTAAGGGAGTAATAAACGTATTTCTTGGTGCCGACGGTCAGCGTCTTCCGGCACTTGAATGAATCGAGCGAAGCCATGCGGGCTAAATCCTGATCAAGGGGTTGCGGTCGCGAGCCGGCAACTCCTTGCGGGATGGCCGGATCGAAGGCCTAATGCGCATGACGCGCGCGCCGCCTCGGGAGTGCCCGAGCCCCGCGCCGGATCGGCGTGCGGCGTAGCCAAGCGTTCTATAGATCAATTCCAAGAAGCCCGCTACATGCATGAATCATGCGCGGCGAGCCTTTTTGGCCTCCGGAACAACGTCTTGACCCTGCGGCATACCTCCTTCCCCAGCCTCGCCCTGACTGCCGAGACCGTCACCTGCCGGCGCGGCGGGCGGCTGGTCTTCGAGGGCCTGAGCTTCTCGCTGGGCAATGGCGAGGCGATCGCCCTCACCGGCCGCAACGGCGCAGGCAAATCGAGCCTGATCGCGATGATCTGCGGGCGGTTGCTGCCGGCTGAAGGGAGCTTGCGAATCGATGGTGCCGGCGATGTGCCGCTGCCGGAGCTGATCCATCTGGTCGGCCATCGCGACGGGCTGAAGACGGCGCTGAGCGCAGGCGAGAACCTCGCCTTCGCCCAGGGGCTGCTCGGCGAGGCGGCGGCGTCGCCCGAGGAGGCCCTTACCGCGGTTGGTCTCGCGCATGTCGCGGCCCTGCCGGTCGGCTATCTCTCGGCCGGGCAGCGGCGGCGGGTGGCGCTGGCGCGGCTGCTGGTGTCGCGGCGGCCGCTCTGGCTGCTCGACGAGCCGGCCTCGGCGCTCGATGCCAGCGCGCAACAGATGCTGATCGGGCTGATGCAGGCGCATCTCGTGCAGGGCGGGGCGATTATCGCCGCGACGCACGGCCCGCTCGGGCTCGATGGCGCGCGCGAACTGAGGATCGGGCTATGAGGCGCGGTTTCCTCTACCGTCATCCTGGGCGACCGAAGGTCGTCCCGGGATCCATCGTAGGGCTCCGGCGCCCTACGATGGATCCCGGAGCTCCGCTTCGCTGCGTCCGGGATGACGGCGTGGGTGGGGGAAGGAAGGCGTATCAATGAGGCGCGCCTTCTTCGCTATCCTCAGGCGGGACCTCGCCCTCGCCACGCGGGCCGGCGGCGGTGGCGAGCTGGCGCTCGTCTTCTTCCTGACGCTGGTCGTGCTGGTGCCCTTCGCGCTCGGGCCCGACCTCAACCTGCTCTCCCGCATCGGCCCGGCGATCCTCTGGCTCGGCGCCCTGCTGGCGACGCTGATCGGGCTCGACCGGCTGTTCCAGGGCGACGAGGAGGATGGCTCGCTCGACCTGATCCGCGCCTCCGTGCTGCCGCTCGAACTTGCCGTACTGGCCAAGGGGCTGGCGCATTGGCTGACGACCGGGTTGCCGCTGGCGCTATGCGCGCCGTTGCTCGGACTGCTCGTCGCCTTGCCGGCCGAGGCGATGCTGCCGGTGGCGGCGACGCTGCTCGCCGGCACGCCGGCGCTCAGCTTCATCGGCGCGACCGGCGCTGCGCTGACCGCCTCGCTCAAGCGCGGCGGGCTGATCGTGCCGGTGCTGGTGGCGCCGCTGACCGTGCCTGTGCTGATCTTCGGCGTTTCCGCTTCGAACAGCGCGCTTGGCGGCACCATCCCGTTCCTGACGCCCTTCCTGATCCTGTGCGCGCTCTCGCTGGCGGCGATCGTGATCGGCACGATTGCCGCCGCGGCCGCGCTCAGGCAGGCCGATTAGGCTGCGACGCCATAGGCCGGCCACGCGGATTGTGGAGAGAGAGGCCGGTTGCTACATCCTGCCTCGTCGAATGAAGAGCAAAGGCCGCATGGCTAGCCTGACCGAACTGGCGAATCCGACGCGCTTCATGCGCTATTCGGCCGTGCTGCTGCCCTGGTTCGCGGGCGCGGCGCTGGTCCTGCTCGCGCTCGGCTTCTACCTCGCCTGGTTCGTCGCGCCGGCCGACTACCAGCAGGGCGAGACGATCCGGATCATGTTCGTGCACGTGCCGGCCGCCTGGCTGGCGCTGATGTTCTACACGATGATGGCGGTCTCGGCGCTCGGCACGCTGGTCTGGCGCCATCCGCTCGCCGACGTGGCGCAGAAGGCCGCGGCCCCGATTGGCGCGGCGTTCTCATTGATCTGCCTGATCACCGGCGCCTTCTGGGGCAAGCCGATGTGGGGCACCTATTGGGTCTGGGATGCGCGACTGACTTCGGTGCTGGTGCTGTTCCTGATCTATCTCGGCATCATCGCACTGTGGCGCACGCTCGACGAGCCGTCGCGGGCCGGCCGGGCAGTCGCGATCCTGACGCTGGTCGGCTTCGTCAACGTTCCCATCATCAAGTTCTCGGTCGATTGGTGGAACACCCTGCACCAGCCGGCCTCGGTCTTCCGCATGGGCGGGCCGACCATCGATGCCTCCATGCTCCAGCCGCTGCTGATCCTGGCCGTCGGCTTCACGCTTCTGGCTCTGGCGCTGCACCTCGTCGCGATGCGGGCCGAGATCATGCGCCGGCGCGTCAGGACGCTGACCATCTTCGAGGCTGAGCGGCTCGATAGGTTGGCGGCGCAGGGAGCGGCGGCATGAGCTCTCTCGGGCCGCATGCCGGCTTCATCCTCGCCGCCTACGGCGCGGTCGCGGTCATCCTCGGCGGGCTGATCGCGGCGATCCTGCTCGACCACCGCGCGCAGAAGCGGGCGCTCGATGCGCTCGAGCAGCGCGGCATCGGCCGCCGTTCGGGCAGCACGTCATGAGCGAGGTCGGGCTCGCGCCGCGGCGGCGCTCGCCGCTGATCTACATCGTGCCGCTGATCCTGTTCGGCGCGCTGTCCTTCGTCTTCCTGATCGGGCTGTTCTCGGGCGATGCCTCGCGCGTGCCCTCGGCGCTGATCGGCAAGCCGGCGCCGGTGATCACGCTGACGGCGCTGGAGGGCCTGCAGAGGAATGGGCAGCCGGTGCCGGCCTTCACGGTCGCCGATCTCGGTAAGGGCAGGGCGACCATCGTCAACGTCTTCGCCAGCTGGTGCGCGCCCTGCCGGGTCGAGCATCCGCAGCTCGTGGCGCTGTCGGAGACACCTGCGGTGCAGCAGGGCAAGGTCGCGCTGGTCGGCTTCAACTACAAGGACGAGGCCGAGAACGCCCGCCGCTTCCTCGGCGCGCTCGGCAATCCGTTCTCGGCCGTGGGCGTCGATCGCCTAGGGCGCGGCGCGATCGAATGGGGCGTCTACGGCGTACCGGAGACCTTCCTGATCGGGGGGGACGGCCGCATCCTCGACAAGCATGTCGGGCCGCTCACGGCTGAGAGCGCGCAGAGATTGCTGGCGAAGGCGCTTGCGGCGGTGAAGTGAGGTTTCCTAAGCGGCGACCAAGGCCAGCTTCAGGCCGAGTGCCTTGGTGACGGCGGAGATCGTCTCCAAGGTCGGGTTACCACCCTGCCGGAAGGTCTTGTAGATCGTCTCGCGGCTGATGCCGGCTTCCTGAGCAAGCTTCGTCACGCCGCGGGCGCGGGCGATGTCGCCGAGCGCGACAGCGATGAAGCTGGGGTCGCCCTCGTCGAGAGCGGCTTCGAGATAGGCGACCTGCTCGTCGCGGCTCTTGAGATGATCCTGGATATCGAAGCGGGTCGTTTCGAGTGCCATGTCAAATCTCCTTCGCCAGTCGCTTGGCGTGGGCGATGTCGGCGGCCTGGGTGCGCTTGTCGCCGCCACAGAGCAGGATAACGATCTCCTGGCCGCGCTGTGTGAAGTACACGCGATATCCTGGCCCGTAATCGATCCGCAATTCGCGGACCCCGTCGCCGACCGGTTTCACGTCACCGAAATTGCCATGCTCGACCCGGCGCAGCCGGGCGGCGATTCTCAGGCGTGCCGTCATGTCGCGCAAATCGCCAAGCCACTTGACGAAAACGGCTGATTGGCGAAGCTCGATCACGTGTATTTTGATACACAGATCGAGCTAGAACGTCAACTTCAATACACAGCTGAACGGCGGGATCAGGCCGCCTTCTTCCCCACCAGGCTCGCGAACATGCCGCGGCCATCAGTGCCACCGGTGAGCGAATCGATCAGGTTCTCGGGGTGGGGCATCAGGCCGAGCACATTCAGCTTTGGCGAATAGATGCCGGCGATGTTGTTGAGCGAGCCGTTGGGGTTGGCTGCGTCCGTGACCTTGCCCGCGGCGTCGGCATAGCGGAAGGCGACGAGCCCTTCGCCTTCGAGCCGCGCGATGGTCTCCTCGTCGGCGATGTAGTTGCCCTCGCCATGGGCGACGCAGACATCGATGACCTCACCCTTGGCATAGGAGCTCGTATAGGGCGTATCGGCGCGCTCGACCGTGAGGTGCTGGCGCCGGCAGATGAATTTCAGGTTGGCGTTGCGGCGGAGAACGCCTGGCAGCAACCCGGCCTCGCAGACGATCTGGAAGCCGTTGCAGATGCCGAGCACATAGCCGCCGCGCTCGGCATGGGCGCGGGTCGCGTCCATGATGTTGGCGCGCGCTGCGATTGCGCCGGTGCGCAGGTAGTCGCCATAGGAGAAGCCGCCGGGCAGCACGACGAGGTCGGTCCCGGCCGGCAGCGCCGTATCGGCGTGCCAGACATGCTCGACCGTGGCGCCGGCCTGCTTCAGCGCCTTGGCGACGTCGCCCTCGCGATTGGAGCCGGGAAAGGTGATGACGGCAGCCTTCATGATCTCAGCCCCCGATTTCGACGCGATAGTTCTCGATCACGGTATTCGCCAGCAGCTTCTCGCAGGCGTCCTTGAGGGCGGTCTCGGCCGCGGCCTTGTCGGCGCTGTTGAGCTCGATGTCGAAAACCTTGCCCTGGCGCACGGAACTGAGCCCGTCGATGCCGAGCGACTTCAGCGCGCCCTCGATGGCCTTGCCCTGCGGGTCGAGCACGCCGGTCTTCAGGGTGACGGTGACGCGGGCTTTCATCGGGCTCTCCGGGGATTGGTGCTTGGGCGTGGCTTAGCGGCGAATCAGTGCCGGCTCAACCATTTGTCGCGGCAGAAAGTGAGAGTATGGCTTTAAGCGAAAAACCGGTTCCCGCTTTTTCGCGCCATGCTCCTGCCGCCGAATCAGCGGCTGTTCCAGGCCGAGCGGGCGTAGCTGCGCGCCCTGTCGGCCTCGTCGCTCACCGCGACGGCGATGGTGAGCTTGCCGGCATCGCGGCCATAGACGATCGCCGTCGCGGCGTGCTTGCCGGCGGCATCCTTCGCGCGGATCTCGACGAGAAGGCCCTTCGCGCCATCCTCGTCATAACGCGAGACGCTGGTCGTGCTTTTGGGAGCCGTATCCTTGGGCGCCGTGCTCTTGGCTTTGGTCTTGTCGGGCTTCGGCGGCGTCGTCGGCTTGGCGAATTCGCGGGCGAGGCGGGCGGGGTCGCTCGCCAGCGCGCGCTCCATCTCGTCGGCCCGCTTGCCGTCGAAGCTGATCAGCGCGGCGATCGCCTGATGCGCGCAATGCTCGCGCGGGCAATAGACGATGGTGCGCGGCTCGATGCCGTCATTCAGCACCCAGTCGCCGATCGGCAGGGGCTGCCAGCCGCGATCCGCGGGGAGTTCGGCGAAGCCGGCGCCGAACTGGTTGGTGCAAGCGGCCAGCAGGCAGAGCCCGGCCAGCAGCGCGACCAAATGCAAACGGGAGCGCATGCGCCCCCGTTGCCGTATCGCTGTCGGCGTTTCGCCTGGTCTCACTGCACCAGACGAGGGCCGGCCGGTCCGGTCTTCTCGTTCTCGCCGAGAATGCCGAGGCGGCGCGCCACTTCGGTATAGGCCTCGATCAGCCCGCCCATGTCGCGGCGGAAGCGGTCCTTGTCCATCTTGTCCTTCGACTTGATGTCCCAGAGCCGGCAGGAATCGGGGCTGATCTCGTCGGCGACGACGATGCGCATCATCTCGCCTTCCCAGAGCCGGCCTGTCTCCATCTTGAAGTCGACGAGGCGGATGCCGGCGCCGAGGAAGAGGCCGGAGAGGAAGTCGTTGACGCGGATGGCGAGCGCCATGATGTCGTCGATCTCCTGGGGCGTCGCCCAGCCGAAGGCGGTGATGTGCTCTTCCGAGACCATCGGGTCGCCCAGCGCGTCGTTCTTGTAGTAGAACTCGATGATCGAGCGCGGCAGCTGGGTGCCTTCCTCGAGCCCGAGCTTGGTCGAGAGCGAGCCGGCGGCGATGTTGCGCACCACGACCTCGAGCGGGATGATCTCGACCTCGCGGATCAGCTGCTCGCGCATGTTGAGCCGGCGGATGAAGTGCGTGGGAACGCCGATATCGTTCAAGTTGCTGAAGATGTGCTCGGAGATCCGGTTGTTGAGGACACCCTTGCCGTCGATCACTTCATGCTTCTTGGCATTGAGGGCCGTCGCGTCGTCCTTGAAATGCTGGATCAGCGTACCCGGCTCGGGACCCTCATAGAGGACCTTCGCCTTGCCTTCGTAGATGCGACGGCGGCGATTCATTGGGATGTACCGTGGCTTGAGGAAATCCAAAGGTCGGCCTTTCTCTAGACGCAGGGTTGCCCCCGCGGCGGGATCGTGGCCCCTGTTCAGCCGGCTCGTCGCAATCCGCGCTGATTCCCGTCCGAACAGGGAATCAGCCTAGACCGCAGTGCCGTCTGGCTCAATGCATAGGCAAACCATGGGACTGCCATTGCGCCCGCTATATGGCCCTTCTGCACTGCAAACGCAATAAAGCGCGGCGGGGGCCAGTGCCGCCCCGGCCATGGCCGCGTCCTTAGTCGTAATCCGTGCTGGCCCTGTGCGCCGCGCCAGCCTATATGGCTGTTCGAGAGACAGCCCCCGCAAGAGGACTTAACCCGCATGTCGACCTTCGATCAGCGCAAGGATGCTTTCGAGAACAAGTTCGCCCATGACGAGGAGCTGCGCTTCAAGGCGACGGCCCGGCGCAACAAGCTTCTCGGCCTGTGGGCGGCGGAGAAGCTGGGCAAGGCCGGGGCCGACGCGGACGCCTATGCCAAGGCGGTCGTGCTGGCCGATTTCGAGGAGGCCGGCGACGAGGACGTGCTGCGCAAGGTCAAGGCCGATTTCGGCTCGGCCAACGTCACGGTCGCCGACGAGGAAATCCGCAGGGTGATGACCGAGCTGCTGATCAAGGCGGCCGAAGAAATCCAGGCCGGCCGCTGAGACCGTTTGATTATCCTGCTGGCGCGGCCGTCCGACGCGGCTGCCTGCGCTTCCGGTGCTCACGGACGAAAAGTCCGCTCCGGTTCTCGAGCCACGCCAGCCGACTCAACGCCGGCGAATTCTCGAACGATCTCCGAGGGCAGGTTTCAAACGCAGGACGCTTCTGAGACGGGCGCATGGGCGCCCGTTTGCTTTTCGGAGCGCCCCCGGTCCAACCTGCGCCACCCGCCGCTAGCCAGGAGCGGGACCAACCGGATGCAAGCGCCCATGTCCTCCGCCAAGCCGACCGTTCTCTCCTCGCTCGCCGATCGCTTCGCCAAGGGCGACACGATCCTGTCCGCCTGGTGCGGCCTGCCCGACCCGAGCGTCTCGGCCATCCTGGCGCAGGAGGATTTCGACGCGATCACGCTCGACATGCAGCACGGTCCGATCACGCTGGCCGAGGTCATCCGCGCCGTGCCGCTGATCAACGCCGCCGGCAAGCCGGTCGTGGCGCGCATCGCCGTCGGCGAGTTCCAGAATGTCTCGAAACTGTTCGACACCGGCGTCTCCGGCGTGATCGCGCCGATGATCAACACGATCGAGGATGCCAAGCGCCTCGCGGCCTATGCCAAGTACCCGCCGCTGGGCGAACGCAGCTGGGGCAGCTATGGCGGGCTCGGCGCCTCCGGCCTCGACCCGAATACCTACCTCAAGGAAGCCAACCGCTTCTCGCTGACCTTCGCGATGATCGAGACGCGCGAGGCGATGGCGATCGTCGACGACATCCTGGCGCTGGAAGGCATCGACGCGCTCTTCGTCGGCCCGTCCGACCTCTCGATCGCGCTCTCGGGCGGCAAGCAGGTCAATGCCTTGGCCAAGGAGGTCGATGACGCCGTCCGCCATATCGTGGCGCGCGCCTCGGCGGTGAACAAGCCGGTGGCGTTCTATGCCGCCACCGCTGAGCGGGCCAAGCAGGGCGTCGAGATGGGCTGCCGCTTCGTGACGGTCATGAGCGATTCGACGCTGTTGCGCACGGCCACCAAGACCGCCCTGAAGACCGTCAGGGGCTGAGGCTCCTCAAGCGTTGATGCCTTCGCGCCGCTTCAGCACGGCGTAATAGGCCCAGAGCAGCCTTGCCGCGACGCCGCGCCAGGGCCGCCAGGCTTCGGCCATCGCCTCAAGCTCGGCCGCCTTCGGGCGGGCGGGCAGGGCGAAGGCGACGCGGGCCGCCTCCTGGATGGCGAGGTCGCCGGCGGCGAAGCCATCGCGATGGCCGAGGCAGAACAGCAGGTAGACATCGGCCGTCCAGGGACCGATGCCGGAGACCGCCGTCATGTGCTGATGGACCAGCTCCGGCGTGAACTGCTCCAGCACATCGAAATCGAGGCTGCCCGAGGCGATCGCGGCGGCAACGGCGCGCAGGGTCTTCTGCTTCGGACGCGACAAGCCCGATAGCCGCATCTCCTCGTCGGTGGCGGCGAGGACGCGCTCCGGCGTCAGTGGCGTCAGCACGCCCTCGACCCGGGCCCAGACGGCGCGCGCGCTGGCGACCGAGAGCTGCTGCGCCACGATGATCCCGGCGAGCCCGACGAAGCCGCCCTCGCGCCGACGCAGCGGCGGCAGGCCGGTTCGCTCGATGATCGCGGTCCAGTCGGGATGGAGCGCGCGCAGCGCCGCCATGCCTTCTTCGAGATCGGCGTCGCAGGTGATGCGGTTCATGTGATGCGGTTCATGGCGTCGTCTTGATCATGGCGTCGTCTTGGCCCGCGCTCGCGGCAGGGATTGTCAGGAGGGCGCTTGGCCTGTTGGGGAGGGGACCATAGACATAAGCTCATGGCGACGTCCTCCCCCGATTCGAGCAAGCCCGTCTTCCGCTTTGCGCCGAGCCCGAATGGCCAGCTGCATCTCGGCCATGCGCTCTCGGCGCTGACGAATGAGCGGATGGCCGAGCGTTTCGGTGGGAGCCTGCTGCTGCGCATCGAGGATATCGACCTGACGCGCTGCCGGCCGGAATTCGAGCAGGCGATCCACGACGACCTCACCTGGCTCGGCATCCGCTTGGACGGCGCGGTGCGGCGGCAATCCGAACATTTCGACGATTATCGCGCAGTGCTCGGCCGCCTGCAGGCGAAGGGGCTGATCTATCCCTGCTTCTGCTCGCGGCAGAAGGTGAAGCAGGCGGTTGCCGCCAAAGAGGCGGAATCGGGCCAGCCCTGGCCGCGCGATCCCGATGGCTCGCCGGTCTATCCCGGCACCTGCCGATCCCTGAGCAGGCAGGAGGCGGAGGCGCGCATCGCCGCTGGCGAAGCGCATGTGCTGCGGCTCGCCATGGACCGCGCGCTGGCAATGATCGGCAGCGATGTCTGGTATCGCCTGTTCGACGAGAGCGGGACTGAAACGGTGATCAAAGCCAGGCCGACCCGCTGGGGCGACGTCGTGCTGGCGCGCAAGGACGTGCCGACGAGCTACCACCTCTCCGTCGTGATCGACGACGCGATCCAGCGCGTCAGCCATGTCGTGCGCGGGCGCGATCTGGAGGCGGCGACCGATATCCATGCCGTGCTGCAGCGCCTGCTCGGCCTGCCGGCGCCGCGCTATCATTTCCACCGCCTGCTGATCGACGAGACCGGCCAGAAGCTGGCCAAGAGCCGGCTATCGGAAAGCCTGGCCGATCTGAGGGCGCGCGGGGTGACGGCCGCGGAGGTCAGGGCGCAGCTAGGCTTTACCTAGGACCCTCGCCGTCATCCCGGACAAGCCGCGTTTGCGGCGCCGCTCCGGGATCCATCGTAGGGCTCAGAGCTTTACGATGGATCCCGGAGCTCCGCTGCGCTGCGTCCGGGATGACGGAGCTCGATTCTGGCAGAGCTCAACCCACCCCGAGCCAGGTCAGCCAGGCGGCAGTGGTGAAGAGCGAGAGCATCGTCGAGAGCGCGATCGCGCTGGAGGCGTCGGCCATGCCCTGCTTGTAGCGCTCGGCGAAGAGATAGGCGTTGATGCCGCAGGGGCAGGCGGCGAAGAGCACGGCGACGCCGGACCAGTGCGAGGGCATCTCGAAGACCCGCGTCGCCAGCAGATAGACGATCAGCGGGTGCAGGAAGAGCTTGAGCGCGCTCAGCACGGCCGGCAGGGCGAGGCCCGATTGCAGGCCGTAGCGCCGCATGGCGATGCCGAGGCTGATCAGGGCGCAGGGCACGGCGGTGTCGGCGATGGCGTCGACGATGATCCAGAGCGGCCGCGGCAGAAAGTCGACGAAGGGCCGCGACAGCGAGCCGAGCAGGATGCCGACGATGATCGGATGCGTGATCAGCCGCCGGGCCAGCGTGGTCAGCGAGGCGGAGCGCCCCTCCGCGAGCAGCGTCGCCAGCACCATGATCACCGGCAGGTGGACGGCGAGCAGCAGGCCGAGCGGCACGGCGCCGGCGGCGCCATAGGCCTTCAGGATCATCGGCACGCCGACGAAGACGGTGTTGGACTGTCCCGCCGCGAAGCCGGAGACGACGAGTTCGGGGCCCTTGCGGTTGAAGACCCGCTTGGCGATCAGCATGGCCAGCGCGCCGACGATCACGAGCCCGCCGAAATAGGCGATCCAGTAGCCCCAGGGCTGACTCGCGGGGATGTCGGCCTTGGCCAGCGTGCGGAAGAGCAGGCAGGGCACGGCCAGCACGAAGACGAAGTCGGAGAGGCCCTCGCCGGTCGTGTCGCGCACGAGCTTGACCCAGCGCGCGGCGAAGCCGAGCGCGATCAGGCCGAAGACGGGCAGGACGATGAGCAGCGAGGAGAGCATCGGCAAGGGCTTGACGATTTAAGGAATTGCCCCGTCGCCGTCGGCCCTCGCGCGCCTTGAGTCAAGCGCAGCCATGCGCAAAAAGCGCGCGGCGCCTGCCAATGCTTTCGGCCATGCGTTCAGCGCAATTGCGCGACGGCCCCGCCGGCCCGGATGATCAGGCCCTGGATCTCGTCGCGCTGGCGCTTGAACTCGGCCAGCGCCTTGCCCTCGAGCTCGCGCCCGCGCGGCACGCGGATCTTCATCGGGTTGACGAAGCTGCCATTGACCAGGACCTCGTAGTGGAGGTGCGGGCCGGTCGAGAGGCCGGTCGAGCCGAGATAGCCGATGACCTGGCCCTGCCGGACCTTGGCGCCGGGCACGATGCCGTTGGCGAAGTTCGACTGGTGCGAATAGGTGGTGACGTAGCCGTTGGCGTGCTGGATCTCGGTGTGCTTGCCATAGCCCGAGGACCAGCCGGCCTTGAGCACGGTGCCGTTGCCGGCGGCCAGGATCGGCGTGCCAATCTTGTTGGCCCAGTCGACGCCGGTATGCATCTTCGAATAGCGCATGATCGGGTGGTAGCGCATGCCGAAGCCCGAGCGCATCTCGCCATCGGCGATCGGCTTGCGCAGCAGGAACTTCTTCAGCGAGCGGCCATCCTCGTCGAAATAGTCGATCAGCCCGTCCTCCGGCGACTGGTAGCGGAAGACGCGGCGCGTCTCGCCGTTGACCGTCAGCGCGGCGGAGAGGATCTCGGCGCGCTCGCCCTCTTCCTCCTCGGTGAAGATCACTTCGAGATTGTCGCTGGCGCGCACGCGCTGCTGGAAGTCGAGGTCGTAGGAGAAGATGCGGACGAGCTCGTCGATCATCGGGCGCGGCAGGTCGTGGCGCAGGCCCGTCTCGTAGAGGCTCTCATAGAGCCTGGCGCCGCCGCTGGCCTCGTCGTCCTCGTCCTCGCCGCCCTCGTCGGCGGTCGTGGCCTTGCGCTGCGGGCCGACGATGTCCTGCTTGGGCAGGGCGACCGACTGGAACACGCCCTTGTCGTTGATCGCGACGGTGGCGTCGGGCTGGCCGTTGGTGAGCAGCGAGACGCGCACGATCTGGCGGGGATCGCCGGGGCTGGGGCCGGGCGCGAACAGGGCCTGCAGCACCTGGCCTTCCGGCAGCGCGGCGACGCGGATCCGGCCGCTGAAGGCCTGGATCATGCTGCGGATCTGGTCGGGCGTCGCGCCGGCCGTGCGCAGCACCTGCTCGAAATTCTCGCCGCGCTTGGTGATCAGCAGCTTGTCCTCGACCAGCGGCTCGCGCGAGGCCGCCATCGGCGTCTTCGGCGCGTTGGTGACGTTCTCCGGCACGACGCGGACCTCGATGCCGGAGAAGCGCGTATCGGTCGCCGGCCCATAGGCGAGCAGGTCGGTGCCGGCACCGCTGGCGCTGGCGCTGCCGAGCGTGCGGCTCAACATCAGCTGCGGCGGGATCGGCAGGGGGCGCTGCCGGCCGGCAGCGGCGAGGTTGTTCCGCTCCTCCTCGATCTGCGAGATCACGTCGGCATCGTCGAGCTGCGACTTGGCTGCGGCGATGACCATGTCGGAGAGGTCGCGCTTGACGATGGTGACGTCGGCATCGGGTACGTCGACGGTCGGCTCGGCATAGCGCTCGGCCGGCTCGGCGCCCTCGGAGAACAGGCGCAAAGGATTGAAGGGCGGGATGTTGGTCGCGTAGACGCCGGTGGTCAGCGAGAGGTTGGTGGCGAGCCGCACGAAGGGCCTGACCTTGATGACCTCGCGATCGCCGACGCGCTGGGACATCGGCGCGCGGGCGCTGTGCCTGGCCGAGATCACCGGCTGATCGGCGACGAGCTTGTCGCCCTTGCGGGCGCCGCCGCCATCGCCTGCGGCCGAGGAGGCGCGGGCCGTGACCATCTCCGGCTGTTCCGGGAAGCTGGTGTCGCCGCGCATCGCGACCAGGATGGCGCCGCCGAGCAGGGCCGCGCCGCAGGAGCCGACGAGCGCGCAGGCGACGAGCCAGCGCAGCGAGACGCCGCGCCGGTCCGCGGCCTGATGCGGCGAACCGTCAGGCTGGATCGGCGGCTCGATGCCGAGGTCGATCAGGAGCGCGGCGGCTTCCGGCGACAACGGCTCGGCTGGCGTGCTGAGCTCGGGATGGGCGTTCATCGTCTGCCGTCTTGAGAACCTTGAAGCCTTCCCGGCCCAGCCGACCCGGCCATGGCCGGGAACGCTGCGCCGTCGCTATCTCTGCGTCGTGCGTGACCATGCCCGCGACGCCGCCCGGAATCAATCGGGACCGCGCCGGGGCGCTGCTCCGCCTGAGCCTGTGGCCTTCGAATGCGGCTGTTTCCGGGCGCCCCCCGCGCACGCGCGTGAACACAAGGTCGGATTTCGGCCTCAGGAGGGTAGCCAGCGAAAAAATCTCGGCTCTGTCGGAAAAACTTCAAGAAGCGTGTTGACACCCGAAAGGGGGTTCCCCTATATACGGCCCATCGAGACGGCGCCGCCGGTGTGCGGGGCCGCTCTACTGCGCTTCATTAGAACGCTGGGCCTTGTAGCCGAGAGATCGGCTTAGAGCACTGTCTGTTTTGTAGAAGCCTCGCTGTTTGACAACTGA
>NZ_QQTO01000010.1 GCF_003351345.1 Allobosea caraganae
GCGCCGCGGCCGCCGGCCCCGGTTGCCGCCGCAGCGCCGCGCTCCGCGCCCGTCGTGCAGCCCGCCCCGGCGCCCGTCGCCCGTAGCGCCCCGCGCGATCCGATCGCCGATCTGATCAACGGCGACATGCGCCCGCCGGCCGATATCCGCGGTGTCGCCTCGGCAAGGCCGACAGTGCCGCGCCGCAGCGCTGAAAACTGAGAGGCGGCGCGATGGCGCGCCTGACCAGCGATTTCTGGGTCTCCGCCTATTTGCGCCAGGCGGCGCTCGACGGGCTCGTCGCCGTGCTGCGCCGGCGTGGCGCGCACGAGGCCGGCGCGATCTTCGTCAAGCTCGACCGGCTCGACGGCACCGCCGCGCTCTATGGCCCGGCGCCGCAAACGCTGGCCGACGAGAGCGGCGCCCGCCGCTTCCAGCTGATTCTCGATTCCGATCCGGGCAGTGTCGAGGAGCGTGTGGAGCGCGAGCGCCGCTTCGATCCCGACCTCTGGCTGGTCGAGATCGAGAACCGCAAGGCCGATCCGAAGCTCGACCTCGTCGAGCCCTGAATCTCGCTGGAACCACGGCCCTCACCTTGGGGCCTGGTCCGAAATGCCTTGCGCGATTTCAAGGATTTCTCCTCCAGCCCCAACGCGCCGTCATCCCGGGCAAGCGCAGCGCAGTCCCGGGATCCATCATAAGGCGCTGAGCCCTACGATGGATCCCGGAGCTCCGCTTCGCTGCGTCCGGGATGACGGCGTTTAGTTCGGGCAGATCACAGCAGGCTCTATTCAGCCCTGCTCGCGCTTGCCTCGGAGCGTGCGCCTGACCTCGTCGAGCACCGAGCGGCTGTCCGGCTTTGCCGCGCCCGGCCGGACCGGGGTGCCGCTCGGGTCCATCGTGCGCTGGAGCTGGCTGCGGCGCGTGGCGGGCTGCGCGCTCTCGCCCGCGACCTGCATGATCAGCCGATAGGCGACGGCGCGGTTGACCGAGCGCATCAGCGCCACCAGCGCGAAGATGCGCTCGACCGAATGCGCTGTTTCGTCGGCGAGCCGGATCAGCAGGCGCGTCGCATCCTCGATGCTGATGCCGGCCGCGATCATCGCCAGCGCGGTCAGGTCGCGCGAGCGGTCCTGCGCCATGGCCTCGGTGAGTGCCTGGCCGGCGCCGAGATGGTTGGCGATGACGCCGAAGATGCCGTCTGGGTCCTGCCCGGCCGTCAGCAGCCAGCCTTCGAAGGTCTCGCCATCCGGCGATGGTCGCCGCTCGGTCGGGCCGAGCGCCTCGATGGCCGCCAGCGAATCGAGCATGGCGAGGCGGCGCTCCGGCCCCGCCTGGAGGAAAAGCGGGATGAGGTCGGACTCGCTGAGGTCGCGCCGCGCCAGCAGGCCCGGCCCGTAGCCGGCATCCGAGCGGGCACGCGCCAGCAGCAGGTCGAGCGTCGCGCGGGGCAGAGGCGCCGGGTTGGCGATGAGCGCGAGGTCGAGCGCCCGCTCGTTTCGCCCGGCCAGCATCAGGCTGGCGGCGGCGGGAAGGTCGGCCCGCTCGGCGAGCGCGGCCACAGTCGGCCCCTCGCCATGCGCCGCGATCTCCTCCAGTTCCACCGGTGGCAGCGCTGCGCCATGGCGCAGCAGCGCCGCCAGGACCTCGCCACCACGCGCCCTCAGCGCCTGCAGCACGGCATCGGGGGCGTGGCGCCAGCCGGCGAGCTTGCGCGCAAGGATCGTCGCGGTCGTCTCGTCGATGCTGGGGATCAGCGCAGTCGCGAGTTCGCTGAAGGCAGCGATGTCCTCGGCCGGCGGCTGCGGCGTCGACAGCAGGAGGTCCGCCTTCACGCGTAGCGAGACCTGGCTGAGATCGAGCCCGCCATCGCGCGCCAGGCGGGCGAGTTGGGCGAGTTCGGCGGATATGCGGGACGGCATCGCGGCGACTCAAAGATGACGTTGGGGCAGGGAAATTACGGTTTCACCCAAGTTAGGCCCCAGGCGTTTACATGACGTTAACCATGTCGATGCCTGATGCGGGACAGGAAGGCCTTGGCTCTCGATGCGGGTTCGTTCCGAAAGCCAATGGCCTGCCGCGATCGCAACCGAGGTGCCAGCCGAGGAGGGGCATCATGGCCGTCATTCCTTTCGCGCCGCGCCGGCGGCTGGTCGACCGGGCCGCTCCCGACGGAGCGCAGCAGCAAGCCGAGATCCTGTTCTTCACCGGCGTGCGCTACGAGCGCGCTCCGGAAGCGCTGCCCGCGGCAAAGCCCGCGCGCCGCACCGCGCGCATCAGCCCCCGCAGCAAGCCGATCGCCAAGAGCGCCGGGCAGCCGGCGTGAAGCCTGGTTCGCCGTTGCGCCGGGCCGGGCAGATGCCGCGGCTCGCTGGCGCCCTGGCGCTCGCCCTCTCGGCCGCAGCCTGCACCGCCGGCGATTTCGGCCGGCCGCGCCCGGGCGTCTGGAACGACGTCATCGTGCCCAGCGCTGGTCTCTGGTCGGCAACCGCCCGCGGCGAGACGGTGTCGCCCTTCCGCATGACCGATGACGAGGAGCAGTTGCGCGACCGCGCCTGGCGCTTCGTCATGCCGGCGCATGAGCGCAGCTTTTTCGAGCGGCAGGTCTCCGACTTCGCCCATAGCCGCGTCCTGCCCGTCGAGGCGCAGTCGAGTACGGCCTCCGACTATTTTCACGCGCTGACCGGCGGCTCCTATCGCTCGCAGGCCTCGCGCTATAACCGCCTGGCCGAGGATGCCAATGCCGACCGGCTCCTGATCGGCCCGTTCCGCGCCAATGCCGGCCGGGTGGTTGCCGCCGACCGCGTCCGCATGCGCGCCGTGGATGCTTCGCCGCAGGTCCCGCCAGAGCAGCGCGACCCGGCCTTCGCCCGCGTCGTCGAGAACGAGGGCCTGATCCTCTGGGTTTGCGAACGGGTCAATTTCCGCATCGAGAGCTATCGCTATGCGCTCGCCAACCTCGTGGTCGAGATGCCCTCGCGCGAGGCGATCCGGGCCGAGCGCAGCATCATGGCGCTGGAGGCGGAGGCCGGCCCGCTCTGCAAGCTCGACCTGATCGGAGCCTTCCGCGGCGGCGCGAAGCCGGCGCCGGCCGACAAGCCGGTCGTCTACAAGGGCTGAGGCCTCAGTCGGCCAGTCCGCAGGCGACGCCGGTCGCCAGCGCCTCGGCCTCGGTTCGGTCGGAGGGCCGCTCCATCAGCACGCGCGCGACGATCAGTCCCTGTTCGGTGTCGGAGACCACGCGCAGCTCGCGATTGGTCTCGCCTTCGTCGTCCTGGGCGAGCCTGTCATCGTGCTGGGCCTCGGTCATCACCACGAATTCGAGCGTGCCGCGGATCGCGGCCCGCTCGGTGATCGCATAGACCACGCCGCCGCCGCGCCGGTGCAGCGAGAGCCCGAGCGGCAGCGAGCCGGTGCGCGCCACCACCCGCATCGGCCCGGCGCTGAGATCGTAGCTGCACACCGCCGTCACCGTGGCGGGGTCGGCGTCGCGCAGGTCGGGCTGGCCGGCCCCGGTCGGGAGCAACTCGGCCTTGCCGCCGGTTCCGAGCGTCGCATAGGCCGCAGCCGCGTCATGCTCCGAGACCTGCGGGATCAGCAGGACGGTCACGATATGGACGATGCCGGCCAGCACGAGCCCGGCGAGCGTCGCCAGGGCGAAGCGGCGCACCAGCCCGGCCAGGCGCGAGCGCCAGGGCAGTCTGGGCGCGGCGCGGGCGGGGAGGGAGGACGGGTCCATCTGGTCGACTGCGCTCATCGGCAGTCGGCCCGGCCGATGCGGGGCAGGGTCTCCGGCCGCATCTCGTTGGCATGGCTGGAGATCGGCGTGTCGTAGAGCCGGAGCCGGAGCTGGAAGCGCCCGTTTGTCGGCAGCGGCAGCCAGTTCCCGGCCTCGGGCCCGGCGGCGGCGGCGATGCGCAGGTCGCCGCGCTCGTCGCGCACGATCTCCGCATCGGAGAAGCCGCTGCGTTCGAGCGGCAGGCGGAAGGCGCGGCCGTCGAGATCGGTGACGCCAATCGTCCAGCCGCGCGTCGTCGGCGTCGTACCGGTGATCAGGTAGCGGCAGCGCCCATCCAGAAGCTGGCCGCTCGCGTCGCGGTCGGCGATCAGCTCCAGCCCCTCGCCGGCGCCGAGCGGCAGGTGCACGCCACGCACGAGATAGGCGCGCATATAGGGGTCGATGTCCTTGCTGCCGCTGCGCGGCCAGCTCGTCCAGGGGCCGATCTGCGCCATGCCGAAGAGCGGCCGTCCGGCAATGGCGTATTGCGCCGAGGCGAAGCCGAGCCCGGCACCGAGCGCGATGACATAGGCAAGGGTGACGACGCGCATGGCCTGCTCAGCGCAGCCGCGTCGCGGCGGGCGGCGTCTCGTCGCGGATGCCGACCTGCATCGGCGCGCGGGCGCTGCGCATCGGCTCGATCGTCTTGAACATCTGGCCGACCGAGCTGAGCACCTCGAAGGACTGGCGCGGCATGTGCCCGGCGCCCGGGCCGGCAGCCGCTGCCGTCGCCGCCGGCGAGCTCGCCTTGGCGACCGTCGCGGCCTTCGGATCGATGGTCGGCGTCACGCCGGGGATCGGCTTCAGGTCGAGCCCCTGATGGGCGAACTGCATGATCTCCTTCCAGGTCATGGCCGGCAGGGCGCCGCCGGTCATGTTGGCCGTGGAGGTCGAATCGTCGTTGCCGAACCAGACCGCGCCGACGAGGTTGCCGGAGAAGCCGACATACCAGGCGTCCTTGTAGCCGTTGGTCGTGCCGGTCTTGCCGGCCGTGACCACGCCCTCGAGCGCCGCGCGCCGGCCGGTGCCCTCGGTCGGCACCTTGGAGAGCATGAAGTTCATGTCCTGCACCACCTGTGTGCTCAGCACCTGCTTCGGTGCCGGCTCGTCGCGGTCGTGGCGGTAGATGTCCTCGCCGGCCGAGTTGCGGATCTCGACGGCGGCATAGGGCTGGGCCCGCTTGCCGCCATTGGCGAAGACCGCATAGCCCGCCGCCTGGTCCATCACCGTGACCTCGGCAGCGCCGATCGGCAGCGAGACCGTGTCGGTCAGCGGTGTGGTCAGGCCCATGGCGCGGGCGGTCTCGATGATCTTGGCGCGGCCGATCTTGGCGGCGCGCGCCTCGTGTGTCTCGCCGGTGGCGCGGCCGATCGCGATCGACATCTGCACCGGGATCGTGTTGATCGACTTCGCCAGCGCCACCGTCAGCGGTATCGAGCCGGCATAAGAGCGGCCATAATTGTTCGGGCACCAGTTGCCGATGCAGACCGGCCGGTCGACGACGATCGTGTTCGGCTTGTAGAGCCCGGCCGAGAGCGCCGCCGCATAGACATAGGGCTTGAACGAGGAGCCGGGCTGGCGCGGCGCGGTTGCCCGGTTGAACTGGCTCACGCCGTAGTCGCGCCCGCCGACGATGGCGCGCACCGCCCCGTCCGGGTCCATCACGACGGTCGCCGCCTGCTTCACGTGATAGGCCGGGCCGTGCTGGCGCAGGATCGACTCGACCGCCTCGTCGGCACGCTGCTGGATCGCCGGATCGTAGGGCGTCTTCACGGTCAGCACGCGGTCGGGGCCGATCTTGCCATCATCGGCCATGTGCTTGACCTCGTCGAAGGCCCAGTCGAGGTAGTAGTCCGGCGTGGTGTCGCGCTTGCGGTCGACCGGCGTCGCCGGGTTGCGCCGCGCGGAGTCGATCTGGCCCGCGGTCATGAAGCCGGCATCGACCATGGCGTTGAGCACGTCGTTGGCCCGCGCCCGCGCCGCCGGCAGGTTGACGTGCGGGGCGTATTTCGTCGGCGCCTTGAACAGGCCGGCGAGCATCGCGGCCTCAGCGACGGAGACGTCCTTCACCGACTTGCCGAAATAATACTCCGAGGCAGCGGCGACGCCGAAGGTGCCGCCGCCCATATAGGCGCGGTCGAGATAGAGCTTCAGGATCTCGTTCTTGCTCAGCCGGTATTCCAGCCAGAGCGCCAGGAAGGCTTCCTTGATCTTGCGGTCGAGCGAGCGCTCGTTGCTGAGGAAGAGGTTCTTGGCGAGCTGCTGCGTGATCGACGAGCCGCCCTGCACCACGCCGGAGGCGCGCGCATTGACCGTGACGGCCCGCAGGGTGCCGAAGATGTCGATGCCGAAATGATCGTAGAAGCGCCGGTCCTCGGTCGCCAGCACCGCCTTGATCAGGTGGTCCGGCAGTTCTTCCAGCTTGAGGGAATCGTCATGGCGCGCGCCGCGATGGCCGATCTCGGAGCCGTAGCGGTCGAGGAAGGTCACGGCGAAGACCTGGTTCTTCAGCGCTTCCTCGCGGCCCTCGCGGAAGGCCGGGATCGCCAGCATCAGCATGACTAGCGCGCCGACGATGCCGATGTTCAGGCCCTCGCTGGCGAACTCGGCCGCAAGGCGCCTGCCGCCGGTGACGGTGAAGCGGTCGGTGAAGCTGCGGATGCGCTCATAGGTCTCGCCGGCGCGACGTCCCGCGCCCCAGAGGGTGTCGTCGACCCATGAGTCGGCGGCGAGCGCGAAGCGCTTGAGACGGGTCGTCCAGCGTGCCTTCCTGAACTCCATCGCCGACCTGGCTATCCCGCTAAAAGCCGCTGAGGTCTTCCTGCCGCGCCCTGAACGCCTTGGCAACCCAATCCGTTCCAGCATCTCCAGATATGCTTTCTGGCGCGGCGCGGTAAGGGGTAGGTCGCAAAGCTTCCGGGGTATGTGATCTCAGTCACGCAAGGGGCGCGCTTGCCTCCGCTTCCCTCTCCGCGAAGGAGGGCGCATAAGCGCTCTATGGACGACAAGCCGACCCTGCCAGAGCCGTTCTGGCGCACGAAGACGCTCGAGGCGATGACCCGCGACGAATGGGAGTCGCTCTGCGACGGCTGCGGCCGCTGTTGCCTGGTCAAGCTCGAGGACGAGGATACCGGGCGCATCCACGCCACCGATATCGGCTGCCGCCTCTTCGATGCCGGCACCTGCCGCTGCAAGGACTATCCGAACCGTTCGACCATCGTGCCCGACTGCGTCACGCTGACGCCGAGGGACGTGCGCGAATTGCCCTGGCTGCCGCCGACCTGCGCCTACCGGCTGGTCGGGGAGGGGCGAGACCTGCCCTGGTGGCACCCGCTCGTGTCCGGGGACCCGGAGACGGTCGTCGCCGCCGGCATCTCGGTGCGCGATCGCGTCTACGCCAGCGAGGACGACGTCGCGGATGACGACGTGCCCGAGCGCATCGTCAACTGGCCTCTGCGCTGGCCGCGAGCGGCGAGGCATGCTAAGTGACGTGTAAATTGCGGGTCAGGCCTTTTTAAATCGATTTAGGTTGTCTGAAGTCAGTGCGAGAGACATTATTTCGCCTGCATGAGTGAAGTGGCGCATAGTCCCCAGCGTCCCCGGCGGTAACCTTGCTTGTTATTGGGTATCCGCGATTGTAGCCTCTTGGCTCATTGATTGTTCATCTGGCTTTCGGCATGACACGGCGCGCTCCCGCGATGCGGGTCCAATTGGACTTCGCGCACAGGAAACAATCCCGACGCCGTGGCGTTGCTACGCTCGGCTAACGTGAAGAGGCAGTGCTGATGGCTGGCGCGAAGTGGGTCTACACCTTTGGCGATGGTAAGGCCGAGGGCGAGGCGGGCATGAAGAACCTGCTCGGCGGCAAAGGTGCGAACCTGGCCGAGATGAGCAATCTGGGACTGCCGGTCCCACCGGGCTTCACCATCACCACCGAGGTCTGCACCTACTATTACGATAACGGCAAGAGCTTCCCGCCCGATCTCGACGCCGCGGTCAAGGCCGCGCTCGCCGGCATGGCCAAGCTGACCGGCAAGACCTTCGGCGACCCCGCCAACCCGCTGCTGGTCTCGGTCCGCTCCGGGGCGCGGGCCTCGATGCCCGGCATGATGGATACCGTCCTCAACCTCGGCCTGAACGACGTCACCGTCGAGGCCGTGTCCAAGGCCTCGGGCGACGCCCGCTTCGCCTGGGATAGCTATCGCCGCTTCATCACGATGTATTCCAACGTCGTGCTCGACGTCGACCACGGCCATTTCGAGGAGGCGCTCGAGGACTACAAGGAGCGCAAGGGCCTCAATCTCGACACCGACCTCTCGGCCGATGACTGGAAGGTGCTGGTCACCCGCTACAAGGAGATCGTCAAGAAAGAGCTCGGCCACGAGTTCCCGCAGGAGCCGGAGCAGCAGCTCTGGGGCGCGGTCGGCGCCGTGTTCTCCTCCTGGATGAACGCCCGCGCCATCAAGTACCGCGAGCTCAACAACATCCCCGCCGCCTGGGGCACCGCCGTCAACGTCCAGTCGATGGTCTTCGGCAACATGGGCGAGACCTCCGCCACCGGCGTCGCCTTCACCCGCAACCCCTCGACCGGCGAGAACGCGCTCTATGGCGAGTTCCTGATCAACGCCCAGGGCGAGGACGTCGTCGCCGGCATCCGCACGCCGCAGGACATCACCGAGGCCGCCAAGATCGAGGCCGGCTCCGACAAGCCTTCGATGGAGAAGGCGATGCCGGAGGCCTATGCCGAGCTCTGCCGCATCTACGGCATCCTGGAGCGGCATTACCGCGACATGCAGGACATGGAATTCACCATCCAGGAGGGCAAGCTCTGGATGCTGCAGACCCGCTCCGGCAAGCGCACCGCCAAGGCGGCGCTCAGGATTGCGGTCGAGCTGGCGCAGGAAGGGCTGATCACCGAGACGGAAGCCGTCGGCCGCGTCGACCCCGGCGCCCTCGACCAGCTCCTGCACCCGACCATCGATCCCAAGGCCGAGCGCCGCGTCCTCACCGTGGGCCTGCCGGCCTCGCCCGGCGCCGCCGCAGGCGAGATCGTCTTCAACTCGGACGAGGCCGAGGCCGCCAAGAAGGCCGGCCGCAAGGTCATTCTCGTCCGCGTCGAGACCTCGCCCGAGGACATCCACGGCATGCACGCGGCCGAGGGCATCCTGACCACGCGCGGCGGCATGACCTCGCATGCGGCGGTCGTGGCGCGCGGCATGGGCAAGCCCTGCGTCTCCGGCGCCGGCCAGATCCGCGTCGACTACGCCAAGGGCACGCTGTCGGTCGGCCCGACCACGCTGAAGGCAGGCGATTTCATCACCATCGACGGCTCCGCCGGCCAGGTTCTGCTCGGCGAGATCAAGATGCAGAAGCCGGAGCTCTCCGGCGAGTTCGGCACCTTGATGGGCTGGGCCGACAAGGTCCGCCGCCTCAAGGTCCGCGCCAATGCCGAGACGCCGGAGGACGCCCGCACCGCCCGCGAGTTCGGCGCCGAGGGCATCGGCCTCTGCCGCACCGAGCACATGTTCTTCGACGAGGACCGCATCCAGCCGATGCGCGAGATGATCCTAGCCGGCGACGACAAGGGCCGCCGCGCCGCGCTTGCCAAGCTGCTGCCGATGCAGCGCCAGGACTTCGCCGCGCTGTTCACGATCATGCAGGGCCTGCCGGTGACGATCCGCCTGCTCGACCCGCCGCTGCACGAGTTCCTGCCGCATACCGACGCCGAGATCGCCGTCGTGGCGCGCGCGCTCGGCGTCACCGCCGAGCAGCTCCGCCACCGCGCCGCCGAGCTGCACGAGTTCAACCCGATGCTCGGCTTCCGCGGGTGCCGCCTCGCCATCGCCTATCCCGAGATCGCCGAGATGCAGGCCCGCGCCATCTTCGAGGCGGCGGTGATCGCCGCCAAGGAGACCGGCAAGCCGGTGATGCCGGAGGTGATGGTGCCGCTCGTCATGGGGGTGGCCGAGTTCGACCTGGTCAAGGCGCGCATCGACGCCATGGCCAAGGCCGTGACCAGCGAGACCGGTGCCGAGCTGACCTATCAGGTCGGCACCATGATCGAGCTGCCGCGCGCCTGCCTGCGCGCCGAGGAGATCGCCCGCACCGCCGAGTTCTTCTCCTTCGGCACCAACGACCTGACCCAGACCGCGCTCGGCATCAGCCGCGACGATGCCAGCTCCTTCCTCGGCTCCTATACCGGCAAGGGTATCCTGAGCTCCGATCCGTTCGTGACGATCGATCAGGAGGGCGTTGGCGAGCTGGTGAAGATCGCGGTCGAGCGCGGCCGCAAGAGCCGGCCCGACATCAAGCTCGGCATTTGCGGCGAGCACGGCGGCGACCCCGATTCGGTCGGCTTCTGCGACGCGGTCGGGCTCGACTACGTCTCCTGCTCGCCCTTCCGCGTGCCGATCGCGCGGCTGGCGGCGGCGCAGGCGGCGCTCGGCGCGGTCAAGGCTAGGGAAGGCTGAAGCTCAAGCACGTGTCATTCTCGGGTCTGCGCTCCGCTCGGCCCGAGAATGACGGCGTTGCATTGGCTGTTCGATCGAGGCCGGTCTAACCTCGGCGCCATGCAGACTCGCGCCGGCCATCTCTCCCGCCCCTTCGGCAAGCTTTATTATGAGGTCACGGGCTCCGGCCCGCCGATCGTCTTCGCCCATGGGCTGGGCGGCACGCATCTGTCCTGGTGGCAGCAGGTCGCGCATTTTGCGCCGAACCATACCTGCGTGACCTTCGCCCATCGCGGCTTCGTGCCCTCCAGCCCGGTCGAAGGCGCCCCGCACCCGGACGATTTTCCGGGCGACCTCGCGGCGTTGCTCGACGAACTCGCGCTGGAGAAGCCCGTCCTGGTCGGGCAGTCCATGGGCGGTTGGACCTGCATGGATTATGCGCTCGCAAGCCCCGGCAAGGTCGCCCGCCTCGTCATGGCCTGCACCACCGGCACGCTCGACTTCACGCAAGCCGGCGGTGATATTGCGGCAAAGCTCGCAGCCTGGCAGGCGCGCGTCGACGAGACGCTGCCGCGCTGGCGGCAGGCCGGCATTCATCCTGGCGGCGGCGAGGCTTTCGCCAAGCGCTCGCCGGACTTGGCCGAGCTCTACAAATCCTTTGACCGGCTCAATGCCGGGCTCGACAAGGAGACGGTGCGCAGGCGCATCTGGGACGCGCGCAAGCGCCCGCCCTCCGATGTCGCGACGCTCGATTGCCCCGTGCTCTTCCTCTCCGGCGCCGACGACCTCGTCATTCCGCCAGCCGGCGTCGAGGCCGTCGCCGCCTATGCCAGGCAGGGCCGCTTCGTCAGCATTCCCGATGCCGGCCACTCTGCCTATTTCGAGCATGCCGGGCTCTTCAACGCCGAGCTCGAGCGCTTCATCGCGGGTTTGAGCGGCTGATGCCATGGCGGGTCGAGCCCTCACCACGATCGGTTTCGATGCCGACGACACGCTCTGGCAGAATGAGCAGTTCTTCCGGCTGACGGAAGAGCGCTTCGTCGCCCTGCTCGGCGCTCATGGCGAGGCGGCCGAGATCTCCGGGAAGCTGCTGGAGGCCGAAGCGCGCAATCTCGCCTTCTACGGCTTCGGCATCAAGGGCTTCACGCTCTCGATGATCGAGACCGCGATCGAGGTCACGCGCGGCGACGTGCCGGCGGCCGTCATCGCGGAAATCCTGTCGGCTGGCCGCGAGATGCTCGCCCACCCGGTCGAGACGCTGCCGCATGTCACGGACACGCTTGCGGCGCTGGCCGGCGATTATCGCCTCGTGCTGATCACCAAGGGTGATCTCTTCGACCAGGAGCGCAAGCTGGCGCAGTCGGGCCTCGGCGATTTCTTCGATGGCGTCGAGATCGTCAGCGACAAGTCGGCCGCGACCTACGAGCGCGTCTTCGCCCGCCACGGCGACGGCCCAGCCAAGGCGATGATGGTCGGCAACTCGCTGAAATCCGACATCCTGCCGGCGCTGGCCGTCGGAGCCTGGGCGGCATACGTACCGCACGAATTGACCTGGGTGCTGGAGCATGCCGCGGAGCCGGAAGGGGAGGGGCGTTACCACAAGCTGGCCGATCTCGCGGGAGTGCATCCTCTCGTCCGAAAGATAGGACAGGATTGCTGACCAGTCACGCTGGACCTGCATTGCAATTCGTGGTAGCGCTGTCCATGTAAGACGAGATGCGGCCGGGTTCTGGCCAATCCTCGGCGTGGGACGAAGTCCCGGTCGGCGGGCCCCAATCAGATCCACCACACATCGTTATCAAGGCCACGGTGAGGCGTCCGCGCGTCGAGCCGTGTCTTCCATGACAAGACGCGGGATCTGAATAAGGACTACCTTCTATGGAAAAGGGCACCGTCAAGTGGTTCAACGCCACCAAGGGCTACGGCTTCATCACCCCTGAGAACGGCGGGCAGGACATCTTCGTCCACATCAGCGCCGTCGAGCGCGCCGGCCTGCGCGAGCTGCGCGACGGCCAGGTCGTGTCCTACGAACTGATCGCCGATCGCAAGACCGGCAAGTCCTCGGCCGGCAACCTTTCCGTCGCCTGAGACCGATATTCGCCGGGAGGGTTCTCGAACCCTCCCGGTCATACGACATACCTTCCGGCGCGTGGTTAACGGTTCGCCGGCGGGAAGAGACAATGCAAATGCCGGACAAGAGTCGGTGGCACAGCCGGATTCCACATGTGCCCCTCGCGTCACGGCTTCAGAAAGACTGATTTTGACTCAATTTACCGACCTCGGCCTTGCCGAGCCGCTGCTCAAGGCGCTCGCAGCCGAAGGTTACACGACGCCGACGCCGATCCAGGCGCGCGCCATCCCCCATATTCTCGCCGGCAAGGACATGTTCGGCGCGGCCCAGACCGGAACCGGCAAGACGGCGGCCTTCGCGCTGCCGATGCTGCACCGGCTGTTCAACCAGCCGCGGCGCATGCAGCCGCGTTCGGTGCGTGCCCTGATCCTGAGCCCGACGCGTGAGCTCGCGGCCCAGATCGAGGCCAATATCGCGACCTACGCCCAGTTCACCACGATCAAGTCGACGGTGATCTTCGGCGGCGTGCCGGTCGGCAAGCAGATCCGCGCGCTCGGCCAGCATATCGACATCCTCGTCGCGACCCCGGGCCGCCTGCTCGACCTCGTCGACCAGCGCGCCGTCTCGCTGCGGGAGATCGAGTTCCTGGTACTCGACGAAGCCGACCAGATGCTCGATCTCGGCTTCATCCACGCGCTGCGCCGGATCGCCACCCTGATCCCGGCCAAGCGCCAGACGCTGCTGTTCTCGGCCACCATGCCGAAGGCCATCCGCGAGATCGCCTCGGCCTACCTGACCGATCCGATCGAGGTCGCGGTGACCCCCGTCGCCACGACGGCCGAGAAGGTCGATCAGCGCGTGATCTACACGCAGCCCGGCGACAAGCCGGCGCTGCTGGCCAAGACGCTTGGCGTTCCCGAGATGGAGCGCGCCATCGTCTTCACGCGCACCAAGCACGGCGCCGACAAGGTCGTGCGCCAGCTTGAGATCTCCGGCATCAAGTCGGCCGCGATCCACGGCAACAAGAGCCAGGGCCAGCGCGAGCGGGCGCTCGGCGCCTTCCGCGACGGCGAGCTCCGCATCCTGGTCGCCACCGACATCGCCGCCCGCGGCATCGATGTCGACGGCATCAGCCATGTCGTCAATTTCGACCTGCCGAACGTGGCCGAGACCTATGTCCACCGCATCGGCCGCACCGCGCGCGCCGGCGCGACCGGCGTCGCCATCGCCTTCTGCACGCCGGAAGAGCGCGGCGATCTCGCCGCGATCGAGAAGCTGACCAAGATCGCGCTGACCCCGGTCGGCGAAGTGCCCTACTGGGACGGCCGCATTCCGAAGAAGCCGCCGCAGAACCAGGGCCGCGGCGGCCGTAGCCAGAATGGCGGCGGTGGCCGCGACCATGGCCGGCCGCAGGGCCAGCAGCGCCAGGGTGCCAAGCCCGCGAACGGCGCCAAGCCGGCGCAGGGCGGCAGGCCGCCGCAGGCCGCTAAGCCGCAGCAGGCCAACGGCCAGCAGCGTTCGGAGGCTCCGCGTCAGGAGCGTCCGCCGCAGCGTCAGGAGGCTCCGGCCGCGCGAAAAGACGGTGCCAACGGCAAGGAAGGGCTTGGCGGCGTCGCCTTCTTGCAGCAAAGAACAGAGCAACGCCGCAATGGCGGCGCCCGGCGGCGCGCGAACTAGAGCATGATCCGCAAAAGTGGGACGCACTTTTGCGATCGGAGCACGCTCAAATGTGGTTTACGCGTCTGGCCTGAGCATGGTCCGAAGACCGGATACCGGTTTCGGATCCCATCATGCTCGCAATACACGACCGGACCAGCGGATCGCATGATCCGGTCGTTGGCCCCGGGGCGCAGGTGAAGGACTAGGGAATGGCGAAAGAAGAACTGCTCGAATTCGATGGCACGGTTGTCGAAGTGCTGCCGGACGGCAATTATCGCGTGAAGCTCGATAATGACCACGTGATCCTGGCCTACGCGGCCGGCAAGATGAAGAAGAACCGTATCCGCACGATCGCTGGCGACAGGGTCGTCGTCGAGATGTCGCCCTACGATCTCGATCGCGGCCGCATCAACTTCCGCCAGAAGACTGCCGGTCCGGCCCCGGGTGGCCCGCCGCGCAACCAGAACTTCCGTCGGCGCTGAGACACCCCGCGTGCAGTTCAGCCGCAACGACATCCTGTTCGTCGCAGTCGGCGCCATCCTCGGCGCGGCTGTGGGCCTGGCGGTCAAGCTGGGCTGGCTCGCGACCTACGCGTCCTTCCCGCACTATCTCTTCGTCCTGATCGGCATGGGCCTGATCGAAGTCGTCGTCGGCTTCGTGACCGGCCGGCCTCCCGGAACGCTGGTCGGCATGCCCGCCCGCATAGCCGCCTTCGTGGCCGGCGTCGGCGCGCTCATGCTGGTGGCCGGTGCGATTTCCTAAGAGATTACCGTCTCCTTGAGCCCTCGTCCTGAGGTGCAGGCTTTGGCCTGCGTCTCGAAGGATGCTCCCTGTGGGCGCTGTCACCGCGAGCTGGATCATCCTTCGAGACGCCGCTGCGTGGCTCCTCAGGATGAGGGCTGAGATTTCGGGCAGCCACTTAGTCATAACCTGAGCACATGTTTGACCATGCGTCGGTGCGATAGCGCGGACGCTGGCCAGCCCATGGCAGACGTGGTAATATCCTTATGCTCAAAACGAGCATAGCCAGCTAGTAACGAGCTGGCGGCAATCCGGACTTGGACCCGGGTTGCTGACAACAGGAGGATATCATGTCTTTGGGCCAGGAAGATCTTCGGGGCTCCGATTCCGGCAAGAACGCCGCTCGCCCGGCGGCCGCAGCGCGCCGCAAGGACGATCCGCGCTTCCGGCCCCTGCCGATGCCTGACCTGACCTGGACCCCGGAGGTCGAGGCTGCGACCGCGCATCTCTACGAGAAGGTCAAGACTGTCATCCCGGCGGTCGAGTGGCCCTTCTTCGCGCCGACCATCAAGGCGATCAACGAGCTGAAGCAGGTCCGCAACGCGGTCATCCTCGGCCATAACTACATGACGCCGGAGATATTCCATTGCGTCGCCGACATCGTCGGCGACTCCCTGCAACTCGCCAAGGTCGCCGCCAAGACCAAGGCCGAGGTCATCGTGCAGGGCGGCGTGCACTTCATGGCCGAGACCTCGAAGCTGCTCTCGCCGGAGAAGATCGTGCTGATGCCGGACATGAAGGCCGGCTGCTCGCTCGCGGCCTCGATCACCGGCGCGGATATCCGCCTGCTGCGCCAGCGCTATCCCGGCCGCCCGGTCGTCGCCTATGTCAACACCTCGGCCGACGTGAAGGCGGAGGTCGATATCTGCTGCACCTCGTCGAACGCCGTGCAGGTGGTCGAGAGCCTCGGCGTGCCCGAGGTGATCTTCGTGCCCGACCAGTACTTGGCGAAGAACGTCGCGGCCCAGACCAAGGTCAAGATCATCTCCTGGGCCGGTGCCTGCGAGGTGCATGAGCGCTTCACGGCCGAGGAGCTGATCCGCTATCGCGAGGCCGATCCGAGCATCAAGATCATCGCCCATCCCGAGTGCCCGCCCGAGGTCGTCGCCGTCGCCGACTATACCGGCTCGACCAAGGGCATGATCGATTGGGTCAAGAACGAGCTGCCCGGCCGCGTGCTGCTCGTCACCGAGTGCTCGATGGCCGACAATGTCGCGGCCGAGACGAAGGGCGTCGAGTTCGTGCGCCCCTGCAATCTCTGCCCGCACATGAAGCGCATCACCCTGCCCAAGATTTTGGACTCGCTGCTCTACATGCGCGACGAGGTCGTCATCGACCCCGCCATGGCCGAGCGCGCCCGCCGCTCGGTCGAGCGCATGGTCAACCTCACGATGTGAGCGGGACGCCACCTGAGCCCCTCCCCCTTGTGGGGAGGGGTTGGGGTGGGGGGCGAAAAGTCAGGGCGGCTTGATGTCGTTCTTTTCTGCGAAGCGAATACAAGCCGCGTCGCGCCCAGTCGCCCGCCCCCCATCCCCATACCCTTCCCCGCAAGGGGGAAGGGAGGAGTTCTACCTTCCAAAGAGGGCGCACAGCGGATCGCTTCCATGCCCGATACCTACAACACCACCATCCTCATCGTCGGCGGTGGGCTGGCGGGGCTCTTCACGGCCCTGAAGCTCGCGCCCTTGCCCTGCACCGTGCTGAGCCCCAGGCCGCTCGGCGAGGGCGCCTCGTCGAGCTGGGCTCAAGGCGGCATCGCCGCGGCGATGTCCGAGGGCGACACGGCCGAGGCCCATGCCATCGACACGATCGCGGCCGGCGCCGGCACTGTCGATGAGGCGGTGGCGCGCATGGTCGCCAATGAGGCGGCCGAGCGCGTGCACGACCTGCTCAGCTACGGCGTGCCCTTCGACCGCGACCTCGCCGGCAAGCTGGTGCAGTCGCGCGAGGCGGCGCATTCGGCCAAGCGCATCGTCCGCGTCGGCGGCGATGGCGCCGGCGCCGCGATCATGCAGGCGCTGATCGCCACCGTGCGCAACACGCCCTCGATCACCGTGCTGGAAGGCTATGTCGCCGAGGACCTGCTGCTCGCGGACGGCGCCTGCGCCGGCGTGCTGGCGCGCGGCGACTACGGCAGGGCGAGCAAGGCGACGCGCTTCCATGCGGCAGCCACCGTGCTTGCCACGGGCGGCATCGGCCATCTCTACGCCGTGACCACCAACCCGGCCGAGGCGCGCGGCGAGGGGCTCGCCATGGCGGCCCGCGCCGGCGCTGTGATCGCCGATGCCGAGTTCGTGCAGTTTCATCCCACCGCGCTGGCTGTCGGCCTCGACCCCGCCCCGCTCGCCACCGAAGCGATCCGCGGCGAGGGCGGCATCCTGGTCAACCGCGCCGGCGAGCGCTTCATGCTCAAGCTGCACGCGGATGCCGAGCTCGCCCCGCGCGATATCGTGGCGCGCGGCGTCTTCGCCGAGGTCGCGTCCGGCCGTGGCGCCTTCCTCGATGCCCGGGCGGCGATCGGCGCCGAATTCCCGCATCTCTTCCCGGCCGTCACCGCGGCCTGCCGCAAGGCTGGCATCGACCCGGTCACCGACCTGCTGCCGGTCGCGCCGGCCGAGCACTATCACATGGGCGGCATCGCCACGGACATGCAGGGGCGCGCGACGCTTTCAGGCCTCTACGCCGCCGGCGAGGTCGCCAGCACCGGCCTGCACGGCGCCAACCGGCTTGCCTCGAACTCGCTGCTGGAGGCGGTCGTCTTCGGCGCGCGCGTCGCCGAGGAGTTGACGTCGCGGATGCTCGTTGCGCCGTCGCGCGGCGCACCCGTCCGAATGAGCGGGCAGGGCGCCTGCCTGCCGACGCAAGCCGACCTTCAGGCCATTGCCCGCCTGCGCGCCATCATGGCCGACAAGGCCGGCGTGATCCGCGATGGCGCCGGCCTGCTCGCCGCCTCGCGCCAGCTCCAGGCCATCGCCGACGCTGCGGAGAGCTCGACGCTGGTCAACATGGCGAGCGCCGCACTCGTCATCGTCGCATCCGCCCTTGCCCGGCGCGAGAGCCGCGGCGGCCATTGGCGCAGCGATTTCCCGCAAACGAGCATTGCGCTGGCCACCCGTAGCAAGCTCACCCTCTCGCCGCCGGAACTCGTAGGAGCATGATGTGGTCCGAAAACCGGTTCCCACTTTTCGGCATCATGCTCGCCCGCGCCGTAAATGCCTGATCAGGACACCAAGATGAGCCAGCCTGTTCTCAATGCCCTGCTGATCACGGATGCGGTGCGCGCCGCGCTGATCGAGGATCTCGGCCGCGCCGGCGACATCACCACGCTCGCGACCATTCCCGCCGGCAGGCAGGCGCGCCTCGTCATCGCCTCGCGCCAGAACGGCGTGGTCGCCGGCCTGCCCTTCGCCCGCGAGGCCTTTCGGCAGATCGACCCGTCGCTCCGCTTCGAGGCGATGCTGTCTGATGGCGACAGGCTCGTGCCCGGCACCATCGTCGCCCGCGTCGAGGGCGAGGCGCGCTCCATCCTCTCGGCCGAGCGCGTTGCGCTGAACTTCATGGGCCGGCTCTGCGGCATCGCCTCGCTGGCCGCGACCTATGTCGCCAAGGTCGCCGGCACCAAGGCGGTGATCGTCGACACGCGCAAGACCACGCCCGGCCTGCGCGCCTTCGAGAAATACGCGGTGCGCTGCGGCGGCGCCCAGAACCACCGCTTCGGGCTCGACGACGCCATCCTGATCAAGGACAACCACGTCGCCGTCGCCGGCGGCATCCGCCCGGCCCTGCAGGCGGCCAAGCGCGTCGCCGGCAATTTCGTCAAGGTCGAGATCGAGGTCGATACGTTGGCTCAGCTCGAAGAGGTCCTCACCGAGGGCGCCGACATCGTCATGCTCGACAACATGTCTATCGCCGATCTGACCAGGGGCGTCGCCATGGTCGCCGGCCGGATGAAGGTCGAGGCCTCCGGCGGCATCAACCTCGATACCGTGGCAGCGGTTGCGGCGACCGGCGTCGACATGATCTCCGTCGGCGCGCTGACCCATTCGGTCGGCGTGCTCGATCTCGGGCTGGACATCGAGATTACTTGAGGCGGACGCCATCCAAGAAAAAAGCCCCGGCCGAAGCCGGGGCGTGAGTGGTATTTCCGTGGATAAAGGGTCTGCGTAGAAACTCTGCCAGGCGTAAACTCAGTAGCGGGCCGGCTCCCAGAAGCTGGCGCCGGGGCTCACCATGACCTGGCGCTGCACCGTCTCGTAGACGGGCGGGATGGTCTCGCGCACCACCTGGGTCGGCCGCAGCATCACCTGGCGCTGGCGCGGGACATAGACGGCGGCGACGGTCTCGTATTCGACGGTCGGAGGCGAGACCTCGACCGTGCGCTGGCGGTAGCCGTATTGCGCGGGCACCTCGACCCAGCAGCCGACGGTGTTGCCGAACATGTCGCGGCTCACCTCCCAACGCTGCGTCGGCGGCGAGATCATCACCTTCTCGCTGACCGAGCTGTAGGTCGCCGGGCGATGGTGCGGAATGGTCTGGGCCGGCTGCACCAGCACGTTTTCGGTGACGTAGCCGTATTCGGCCGGGACGATGCGGGCCTGCGTCTGCGCCGGCCGGGCGAGATAGGTCTTCGACACCGTGCGGTAGAGCGCAGGCTTCTTGACCAGCTTGTAGCAGGCGGCGCCCGAGCAATCGGCGGCCTGGGCACCCTGCGCGCCGAGCAGCAGCCCAGCCGCAAGGGCCGAGCCTGCCAATCCCGAAACGAAAACCTTACGCAGCATGGTCAGCCCCAGCCTGTCGCGGCATCATCGGCCGCTTCGTCTGAGTCAAAAGGCCATTTGCCATTCGTGAACGCAAGGTAAACGCGCAAACAAGGTAAAATTAACCATGTCGCTCGCGGCGCGGTTGTTCATGCTTGTTGCGATTGGTTGAAAATGATCGCTCGAATGCAACCGATCTCCCGCGAGGGGCGAATACAGGAGGGGTGAGCGTTGATCGCGGTGGCAACCTTGCGAGCAAAGATGTCGTTCGGTGACGACTTCAGGGCGCGCAGGCAACGTGCTATGAAGCGCGTCGGATTGGCACAATAATCCCTGGAGGGCTTGGCTATGTCGGACGCCTACTCCTGCCTGAATCTCGCTTCCATCCGCGCCGCCCGAACCGAGCGACAACCCTATAACTACATGGTCGCCGACCATGTCATCCAGCCCGACGTCGTCGAAGCGTTAAGGGACGACTTCCCCAATATCCGCGAGACCGGCTTCTTCCCCGAGCAGGACGTCACGGCCAAAGGCTCCTTCGCCGCCCTGCTGAACGAGATGAAGAGCCGCGAGGTCTCCGAGATCGTCTCGGGCAAGCTCGATATCGATCTGGTCGAGAAGCCGAAGATGATCACCATCCGCAAGCTCTCGGCTGCCAAGGATGGCCGCATCCACACCGACAGCGAGTCGAAGATCGCGACCCTGCTCGTCTACCTCAACGACAGCTGGCAGGCCTCCAGCGCCGGACGCTTGCGCGTGCTGCGCAACGGCCAGGATTTCGACGACATGGCCGAGGAGATCAGCCCGGTCGTCGGCTCGCTCTTCGCTTTCCGCCGCGCCGACAACTCCTGGCACGGCCACACCTCCTTCGTGGGCGAGCGGCGCGTCGTCCAGATGACCTGGCTGAGGAGCCAGGCCGATGTCGACCGCAAGAAGAGCCGCGGCTCGCTCTCGCACATGTTCAAGAAGGTGTTCCGCTTCGGCTGAGGGGCGGCGCGGCGCGCCGCCATCTGTCAATCCGGGCGGGCATGGCCTAGGACTCCCGAGGTGAGACCCTCGCGCCTCGGGACATGCCATGCCGACGATCGCCAATGACGACCTGACCGTGCAGATCGCGCCGCTCGGCGCCGAACTCCAGGCGATTACCGACAAGGCGGGCCGGAACTGGCTCTGGCATGGCGATCCCGCCTTCTGGGCCGGGCGCTCACCCCTGCTGTTCCCCGTCATCGGCAAGCACCGCAATGGCGAGGTGCTGATCGACGGCAAGCATTATCCGATCCCGCCGCACGGCATCGCCCGCACCAGCACGTTCGAACTCGTCGAGCAGGCGAGGGAGAGTTGCGTGCTGCGGCTGAGCGATACGGCCGGGTCGCGCGCAGCCTATCCGTTCGCCTTCACCTTCGACATGGCCTATCGCCTGGAAGGGATGACCTTGGTGCTGGAGGCCCGCATCGAGAACCGCGGCGACCGGCCGATGCCGTTCTGCTTCGGCCATCACCCGGCCTTCCCCTGGCCGCTGCCGGGCGCGGACGGGCTGCCGCATCAGATCCACCTCGATGGCCCGCGCGCGCCGAAGCATCTCAGGATCGACGGCGACGGCCTGCTGCAGCCGGAGGTGCACGCGTCGGTGTTCAAGGACGGCGTGCTGACGCTCGACCACGCATACTTTGCCGATGACGCGCTGATCTATGCCGAGGGCACCGGCTCGAGCCTCTGGTATGGGGCGAAGGGTCATCCGGGCGTGCGGGTCGATTGTCCCGACATGCCGCATCTCGGCATCTGGACCAAGCCGGGCGCGCCCTACATCTGCATCGAGCCCTGGCACGGATTGCCATCGGCCGCCGCAGTCGAGGAACCGCTCGACCGTCGCCCCGGTGCGATCACGCTCGCGCCGGGGGAGGCGACGACGCTGGCGATGCGGCTTGCGTTTGCCGCCGCTGGCCCGGCCTGACCAGCGGCCCGGCGCTGTCTCTCAGTAGCGCCGATCGAAGCGGCGGCCCTCATATCCGTCGCCGGCGCGCTCGCCACGGCCGCCGGCGCAGACCAGCCGGCCGTTCTGGTTGCCGACATCGCCATAGCCGCAACTGCGGATGTCGAGCCGTGTCGGCGTGAACTGCCCGAAGCGGTTCTGGCAGACCGCCTCCAGAATCGGGCCGCGCTGGCGGACATCGGTGCAGGTCGCGCGGTAGCTGCCGCGAACCTGCGCTTCGGCGGGAAGGCTCGCGCCGAGGGCGGCGAGGGCGAGGGAAGCAGCGAGCAGCGCTTTCATGGTCGGTCTCCAGTTTCAGCTACCGTTCTAGCTGCAAACCAATGAACAGGGGATGAGCGCGACGAGTTCCTTGGCGTTCATGAGCCTTGGCCGCGTCAGGCGCTGGTATCCTGGCGATCACGCGCGTGCTGCGCTGCGCCCTTCTGGTGCGCCACCCATGGCTCCCGGCGGATGGTCCAGAGTTCATAGGCTGGCATCAGCGCGCTGGGCGGGCCGTCCAAGGTGCCGAGCTTGATTTCGATCTGGTCCGAATCGTCGGCCCAGCTGAAAAGCGATGAGCCGCATGTCGGGCAGAAGCGCTCGCCTCCCGCCCGGCTTTGCCAGCAGCCGAGCTCGCCCGACAGGGTTGCGCTGGCCCTGGGCCAGATTCCGAAGAAGGAGAAGGCTGAGCCAGAGTCCTTCCGGCAGGTCTCGCAATGGCAGATGCCGACGCGGATGGGCTCGCCGTCGAGTTCGTAGCGGACCTGTCCGCAGTTGCAGCCACCGGAAAGCTTCATCGCGATCTCGCTCGTTCTGGGTTTTCGCCGCCATGGGCAGCAGACCAACGGCGCTTGGTCCGGGCCGGTTCCAGGGAAGCGTGCTCGGCGGCTCCGGTGCCTTGCAAGGCGACGCCGCTCAACGCCCGCTTTCCACCCAACCCGAGCTTAGCCTTGGGATGATCGGATCGCTCCCGGCAATCCCGAAATTGGCCGCCTGAGCGGTCCCGGACGCGCATCCGGTCGAACTTGCAGTTCCGGCTTGCCTAACGAACCGTTCGGCGAGGCTCTTCCGCGAGAAGCAGCGCGAGCACAATAGCGGGCAGTTCAAGCTGCTCGGATGCGGTTGCTGTACCGTCGGGGCACACGGAACCCCGACACGCTCACCGACCTGGAGCGCGCTGCCCGCTTCCTCTATCTCCAGAAGCTCGCCTTAGGCGGCAAGGTCGCCAGCCAATCCTTCGGCATCGACACGAAGGCGCCGGCGCGCTTCGACATCACCCGGCTCAGCTCGCTGCTGGAAGCCGTGCATGACCGTCTCTCGGGCGTCTGGATCGAGTGCCTGCCCTGGCAGGAGTTCATCCGGCGCTGGGACCGGCCGGGCACGCTGTTCTATCTCGATCCGCCCTATTGGGGGACCGAGCACTTCTATGGGCGAGGCATGTTCGGTCGGGAGGAATTCGAGCAGTTGAGCGGGGCTTTACAGGCGCCTCAAGGCCGCTTCCAGCGACCGCTCCCTGGCAGTGATTCTACGAAAGGTTGCACGTGGGGCAGGCCATGCTAGCTTTCGGTGACGGCGTGACCTAAGGGGACTTCGGATGAGCGTGCCAGATGATGGGAGCGTGAGCTGGCCCAAGATTTCGCCAGACACCGGCTCTTTCTGGTCTGATCAAGGCGCTCAGGATCCGGTCATCTTCAAGTTCCCGGAGCGGGTGTTCATCGACAAGGGCGTCGCCTTCAACGGTGCTTTCGCTGACGTCAACATGGTCGGACAAAGCCCTCTGGCCATGGCGCTCCACTCCTGGGCCCCTCGCGATGCGAGCCTTTATGCCAGCTCCGGCAAGGGTGCGATGGCGATCGTCGGCCATACGCAGACGTCTGATCGAACGGGGTGGCCCGCGTTGCCAACCTACACGCCGGCGGCGATCGGAGTTTCAGGCTTTTCGATCAACGACGTCACAACCGGAACGCTTGGTCAGTCATGGGGCCTCTATGGGGATGCCGTTCGCATGCCCGGTGCAGGCTTCACGGTTGGCGCCGAGATCACCTGCGCGAACCTTGGTGATAACAGCGCGCTGACGCCGTACAATGTGAAAACCGGAGGGGCGAACTCGGGCGTCACCCTGTGGCTTGCGTCAGGCTCTGGGCTGGACGCGGTCGGCTACCCCGGCCCGGTCAATGATGTCGCGGCGGGGCTGGTGTTCCTGTCTTCGTTCGCCGACGACAGCGCACGCATGGGCAGGGGCATCGTTTTCGATAGAAGCTCGATCAGGGGCACCGATGGCGCCACAGGAGCAGGAACCGCGATTGCCTTTGCGAAAGGCCATGCCATCGAATGGTTCAACTCCTCGGGAAGCGCGACCAGCTTCGTCATTGGCCAGGCAACGCAGGCCGCCAATGCGGTGGGAATCCAGCTCGATGACAACGGGCTGAACGTCACCGATCGAACGGGAGGGGTAGGGCTTAGGGTTGCGCCCGGCGCGAACCTTGCCAATCACTTTCTGATTCAACCTTCGGCCGCCGGGTCAGTCCCCTTCATCGCGGTGGAGGGCTCCGACGCTAGCGTGGATTTCCAGATCAAGCCAAAGGGTCCGGCTGGCCTGCTGCAACTGGGTTACTATTCCGGGATCGCCACCAATCCGGCGGGCTTTACCGCGGATCGGTACATTTATATCAGGCAAGCCGATGGGGTAGCTTTGGCGATTCCTTGCCGCTTGGCCGGCTGGTAGCAGGAGAGAGACGTGGTTCTGGACAGTGAAGACCATCGCAGATTGCTGCTCAGCATGATCAATCAAGCCACGGTGCCCGGCTCAGCGGTCGAGATCGTCGCGGACCTGAAGTTGGCCATCACAAATGCGACGATCACCGAGCAGCCAGTACGTCACGACACGTCGAAGTCGCTTGCAGCTGAGTGACGGCAATAATCATATGGCAGCCGCCGGTCGAGAAGCCGGCGCTTAGCTCGGCGCACGCCCTTAACGGCCTCTGAGCACGGTGTCAGATTTTCAATCTGTTGCCATTTGATCGTTCGCTCGCTGCCATATGATCCTTCGCGCTACAACGCTCAGGTCTGGCCCGGCCTGAGCTTGTAGAAGACGTGCCGTCCGATCACGTCCATCTTCTTCAGCTTCTTTGCCCAGTACGGCCGGACGTAATCGGCGTGGTAGTGCGTGGAGGCGCCGACTTCGGCGAGGTAGGTCGTGCCTTCGTAGACCTCGCGGGCGATGCGCACGGCAGCGCGCCACGGCTCCGGCTCGGTGATGCGCAGCGTCTTGCCCTCGCAGGCGAAGGTGAACTGGCAGGCGAGGTAGCGGTTGCGGTTCTGGTAGACCGTGCCGCAGACCGAGTCGGGGTAGAGCCCGCTCTTGACCCGGTTGAGCACGACCTGCGCCACCGCGGCGCGGCCCTCGTCCGATTCCGAGCGCGCCTCGAAATAGACCGCTTCGGCCAGGCAGCGCTGCTCCTTGGCCATGTTGTCGGGCACGATCAGCCCGGTATAGATCTCGCGCGGGCCGGGGTCGGCCTTACCGACGATGCTGGTCGACGAGGTCGAGCCCCTGGCGACGACGCTCGGCTTGGCGACCTGCCCGAGGGCGGGAGTGGGCGGAGGCGGCAGCGTCGCGATGTTGTAGTTCACCGACGGCGTCGAGGAGGATTGCGCCGAGTTGCGCGGCACCGAGGGCGACGAGCCGTCGATGCTCTCCAGGTGCAGCTCGGCCTGGCGCGGCGAGGTGATGATCGGCTTCAGCGAGCTCGGCGAGGACTCCGACAGCGCCGGGTCGGTCAGCCCCTCGTCATAGGGCATCGGCTCGAAGCCGACCGGCGGCTCCGTGATCTCGTGCTCGCGGATCGCATCGAGCGAGAAGCCCGCCGAGATCAGCCCGGTCTGGTTGTCGCCGAAGACGATGTTTTCCAGCTCGCGCGGCGGCGCGCTGGCGGAGATCGACGGGCGCAGGCCCGGCAGCGGGTCGCCCTTGTGGCTGCGGTCGACCTCGGGAAAGGCGCTGGCCGTGCGCTTCATGTCCTCGCGCGGCAGCCGCGGATCGATGACGACGCGCCGCTCGGGATCGTCGAAGGAGAGATGCGCCTGCTGGATGGTCGAGGACAGCGACAGGCCGGGCAGCCGGAAGGCGCTGGCGGCGACGAGGAGCGAGGGACCCTCCTCCAGCTCCGACAGGATCGCCGGCGCCACGCGTGGCACGGTGGAGAGCGGGGCGCTGTCGAGCGCGGCGTTCTGGCCGGCCGAGGCGGTGAACGAGACCAGCAGGCCGAAGGACAGGGCCCAGGGCGCGGCCGTGGCGAGCGCCCACCGGACCTGGACCGATCCGCCGCGCTTTCTCCGCCGATGCAGACGCAACTGACTCAAGATCGTCCTACCCGCCCTGACAACACGGTATCGGCGGCGCAGATTCGCGCGCCTTCCGACGAATCCGTTATCGATGCGGTAGGGTTGAGGGCCGGTTAATGACCTTGCGGAATCTTCGCCGGCCTACGCAGCCCATGCAGGGCCGTGATGCGGGCTTTCACGAAAAGGCGTTGTTCCGGCGCGGCCTCAAACGCTAACGTGCAGCCACACGATCTTCGTATCTTGCCTCATATCTTACCGGAGAATCCCATGAACACGGCCGCCCCGCGCAGCTATGCTCCGGAGATCATCGTCGCCGCCGGCTGCCTGATCGCGCTCATCACTTTCGGACCGCGCGCCAGCGCTGGCCTGTTCCAGATTCCGATGACGGTGCAGTTCGGCTGGGGCCGCGACACGTTCGGCCTGGCGCTCGCCATCCAGAACCTGCTCTGGGGCCTGGGCGCGCCCTTCGCCGGCGCGATCGCCGACCGCTTCGGCACGGTCCGCGTGCTCTGCGTCGGGGCGATCCTCTACGGCCTCGGCCTCGTCACGATGGCCTATGCCACGACGCCGCTGCAGCTCCATCTCGGCGCCGGCGTGCTGATCGGCTTCGGCCTCTCGGCCTGCTCGTTCAACCTCGTGCTCGCCGCCTTCGGCAAGCTCCTGCCCGAGCAATGGCGGCCGATGGCCTTTGGCGCCGGCACCGCGGCTGGCTCCTTCGGCCAGTTCCTGTTCCCGCCGATCGGCAACATCCTGATCGACACGCTGGGCTGGCAGCAGGCGCTCGTCGTCTTCGCCTTCACCCTGCTGCCGGTGCTGCCGCTCTCGGTCATGCTGGCGACGCGCAAGCTCGGCGGCTCCGCCGCGCAGACGGCCGCCGCCGCCAACCTGCCGAACCAGACCATCGTCCAGGCCCTGACCGAGGCCTTCAAGCATCGCAGCTACGTCTTCCTGGTGCTCGGCTTCTTCACCTGCGGCTTCCAGCTCGCCTTCATCACCGTGCACATGCCGGCCTATCTCAAGGATGCTGGCCTGCCGGCCTGGGTCGGCGGCTGGACGCTGGCCGTGATCGGGCTGGCCAACGCGGTGGGCTCGCTGACCTCCGGCTGGCTCTCGACGCGCATGCCCAAGCGCCATCTGCTCGCCTGGATCTATCTCGGCCGCGCCGTGGCGATCGCCGCCTTCATCCTGCTGCCGGCGAGCCCCGTGACGGCGCTGAGCTTCGGAGTGGTCATCGGCCTGTTCTGGCTCTCGACGGTGCCGCCGACGTCGTCGCTGGTCATGCTGATGTTCGGCACCAAGTACATGGCGATGCTCTACGGCTTCGCCTTCTTCTCGCATCAGGTCGGCGGCTTCCTCGGCGTGCTGCTTGGCGGCGTGCTCTACGAGCAGTTCGGCTCCTATATCATTGTGTGGTGGCTCTCGGTCGCGCTCGGCGTCGCCTCGGCGTTGATCAACCTGCCGATCGTCGAGAAGCCGGTAGCGCGCGGGGTTCCGCAACCCGCTTGACCAAAGGCGCACGGGCTTGCCGCTTGCGGGCGGCGGCTCGGTGGGCTCATCTCTTCGCATGTCACCCTCAGCCCTCATCCTGAGGAGCGCCGTAGCGCGTCTCGAAGGATGCTCCAGCGCGCTCTGGAACATCCTTCGAGACGCGAGCTGAAGCTCGCTCCTCAGGATGAGGGCTGAGGGCGGACGATCAGGGAGCTAGCCCATGTCGACCTTCAAAGCCCTCGTCGCGACCAAGGGCGAGACCGGGACCAACCTCGCCTTCGCCGATTTCGCCGAGGCGGATTTGATGGAGGGCGACGTCACCGTCCGGGTCACGCACTCGACGGTGAACTACAAGGACGGGCTCGCCATCACCGGCAAGGCGCCGGTCATCAGGCGCTGGCCGATGATCCCCGGCGTCGATTTCGCCGGTCGGGTCGAAACCTCGGAGCACCCCGATTTCAAGCCCGGCGACCTCGTCGTGCTCAATGGCTGGGGCACAGGCGAGAGCCATCTTGGCGCCTACGCCCAGAAGAGCCGTGTCAAGGGCGACTGGCTGGTGCCGCTGCCCGCCGGCATGAACCCCGCCGAGGCGATGGCGATCGGCACGGCCGGCTACACCGCGATGCTCTGCGTGCTGGCGCTGGAGAAGCATGGGCTGAAACCCGCTGACGGCCCGGTCGTGGTCACCGGCGCGGCCGGCGGCGTCGGTTCGGTCGCGATCGCGCTGCTCGCCAAGGCCGGCTGGCACGTCATCGCCTCGACCGGCCGGGCCGAGGAGGCCGACTATCTCAAGGGCCTTGGCGCTGCCGAGATCATCGACCGCAACGAACTCTCCAGCCCGGGCCGCCCGCTCGGCAAGGAGCGCTGGATCGCCGGCGTCGACGCGGTCGGCTCGCATACGCTCGCCAACCTGCTCTCGATGACCAGGTACGGCGGCGCCGTCACCGCCTGCGGCTTGGCGCAGGGCATGGACCTGCCGGCCTCGGTCGCGCCCTTCATCCTGCGCGGGGTCGCCCTGCTCGGCGTCGATTCGGTGATGTGCCCGAAGCCGCGCCGGCTCGAGGCCTGGGCGCGACTCGCCGCCGATCTCGACCGCGACAAGCTCGCGCTGATCACCACGACGATCCCGCTTGAAAGCGTGATCGAGACCGGCAAGGCGATCGTCGAGGGCAAGGTGCGCGGACGGGTCGTGGTGGAGATCGGTTAATCAGCCTGTCTATTGCTGGACGAGCTTGAACTCGAAACGCTTGCCCAGCACCGAAGCGGCCTTGCGAAGCGTTTCGAGCGTGACGTTGCCGTCATGCGGATTGAGCAGCTTGTCCACCTGCGTTCGGCTGGTCTGCATGAGTTCCGCCATGCGCTTTTTGGAGAGGTGCTGGGCCTTCATCGCCTCGGCGAACTGCCAGGCGATGGCCTCCTTCTCCGCAATCGCCTTGAAGGCGTCGTAGACGCGTTCTTCCCTGAGGAAGTCGTCCAGCGATGAGCCTTTGTGCCATTTGTCGGTCACGGCTTGACCTCCTTCATCCTCGCTCGTGCCAGATCGAGATCAGCCGCCGGCGTCGCTTGTGACTTCTTGATGAAGCCATGGACCACATAGATTTCGCCATCGTCCATGAAGAACAGGACTCGTGCGATGCGCCGGCTCGGCAATGTCGATCGCACTTCCCACAGGCCACCGCCCAAAGATCGGCAAACCGGCATGCCGATTGGCCACTGCGTCTGAACCCGCAGGAGATCGAGGCCGATAACCTGTCGGTCGGCCGCATCCAGCTCTCGAAGCCAGTCGCGCACCGGCTCGTTTCCCGCTTTGGTCCGGTAGAAGAAAACCGGGATTGTCCGCTCTTCTCCTTCGCCGGCCATGGCTGGTCACGCTCGCGTTTATGTACGTGATAAAGTGCAAACATTCAAGCGGGCCTGTGCGCGAGCCCAGCTTTGCCCGCAAGGGTTGTCGATTATTGCCGTAGGGTCAATTCGCTCTGGCGCGTGTGCGAGCGGAGATCGTCAGGAGCCGAAACGCTGCTCTTCGGCGGCAAGGGCCGCAGCCGCCCGCCGCGAGACCGCTTCGCGCTGTTGCTGGAAGTCCGTCCACTCCGCCTGGATGGTTGCGACCAACTCGGCCGGAGCGCTGGCCGGCGAGCCACCGGGGAAGGGCGGTTGCGGATCATACTCCATCTGCAACTGCACCTTGCGGGCGCGCTCCTCGCCGAAGAGCTGCGCCGCCAGGCTCAGGCCGAAGTCGATGCCGGAGGTGACGCCGGCGCCGGTGACGCGGTTGCGATCGCTGACGACACGCTCCGCCACCGGCTCCGCGCCGAACAGCGCGAGTTGCGGCAGCGACAGCCAATGGCAGGTGGCGCGATAGCCGCTCAGCAAGCCGGCCGCGCCGAGAACCAGCGACCCGGTGCAGACCGAGGTGACATAGCGCGCCGACGCCGCCTGCCGGCGCAGGAAGGCGAGCGTCTCGGCATCCTCCATCAGCGCGACCTGGCCGGGGCCGCCGGGCACGAACAGGATGTCGGCCGCAGCGCAGGTCTCGAAGCTGGCGGTCGGCAGGATCTGGAGCCCGCTTGCATCCCTGACGGGTTCCATCGTCTTCCAGACCAGATGCAGCTCAAGCTCGCGAAACCGGGCCAGGACCTCGAACGGGCCGGTCAGGTCGAGCTGGGTCAGGCGGGGATAGAGCAGCATCACGACATGCATGGCCAAGGCCCTCAAGTCTCGCGCTTCGAAATCTCGCGCAACCTCTCTGAACCGCTTGGCCTGCGCTGGCAACGTGCCGCCTTGCAGAGGAATTTTCCGTCGTCACGTTGACAATTCCGGCGCTGCAGGATTGACGGGCAGGGGGCGGCGTTGCGCTGAAAAACAGGTAACGCAGCGTTATTTTCTATGGAGGCGTCAAGATGGACTTCAATATTTCTCGCTTCAGGCATGCGAAGGAAAAATTCTACGGTTCCATAATGCTCGTCATCGGCACGTTGATCTGGGCTGTTGTTCTGTTGATTCCGGTCGTCTACCTGCTGCAAGGGAAGGCTATCCCGGCGCTGATCTTTGCGCTTTATTTCGCTGCGTTCTGGCTCTTCTCCTTTATCGCGCGCGCCCTGACCCGAGCCTATATGCTTGGCCATTTCGTCATGGTGGGGCCGGCGCAGTTTCCGCAGCTGCACCGCATGGTCGTCGAGGGCACCCAGACCGTCGGGCTGAAGGAGGTTCCCGCCACCTTCGTCTACAATTCCAGCGGCGTGATGAATGCCATGGCCCTGCGCCTCGTCGGCCGCAGCCGCTATATCTGGCTGACCTCGGCGCTGATCGATTGCGACGATGAGGATCAGGTTCGCTTCGTCGTCGGCCACGAACTCGGCCACCACGTTGCCGGCCATCTCGACGAGCCCTGGTCGTACCTGCGCCTGCCGGCCCATTTCATCCCCTTCCTGGCCCCGGCCTATTCGCGGGCCCGCGAATTGACCTGCGACCGCGTCGGCGTCTTCGTCGCGCGCAACCTCCAGGCCTCGCGCACGGCGTTGCAGATGCTGGCCTGCGGCAGCGCCAAGCTGAACCGGCAGATGAACCCCGATGCCTTCCAGGCGCAGGAGCGCATGGTGCCGGGCATCGCCGGCTTCGTCCTCAACGCCATCTCCGGCTATCCGCGCCTGACGCGACGGGTCGAGGCGGTCACGCAGTTCTATGCGGGTGCGAACACCCGGGCCGAACCGGCCCCGGCGCGTGCCCAGGCGGTGCAGCCGGCCTGAGGGCGTAGCCTCACCCGGCCCCTTCCAGCAGCCCGCGCTTCTTCGCCAGCTCGTGGCCGCAGAAATCCATGAAGGCGCGCACCCTCGGGGCGTGCCGGATGTCCGGGTGGGTCAGGATCCAGAGCCCGGTCGAGAAATCCGGGTTCGGCGGCGTCAGCCGGACCAGGCAGGGGCGCTGGTCGGCGATGAAGCAGGGCAGGGGGCCGATGCCGAGCCCCTGCTCGACCGCTTCGGTCAGGCCGAGCACGGCCGAGCTCTTCAGCGCGATCCGCTCCGGCGGCACGCGGTCTCGGACATAGCGCGCCGCCTTCACATAGCCGAGCTGGTCGCCGAGCGTGACCCAGTTGCGCTCGAGCAGCGCGGCCGGGTCTGCGGCTTCGGCCGGCGTCAGGCCCTCGTCCTTGCGGGCGTAGATCGCCCAGGTCAGGGTCGCGAGCCGGCGGCCGACCAGCGTCTCTCCCGGCGAATCGCTGGCGCGGATGGCGACGTCGGCATCGCGCTTCGACAGGTTCAGCGTCTGGTTGCCGATCGCGACGTCGAGCCTTATCGCCGGATGCGCCTGCCGGAACGCGGCGAAGATCGGCAGCAGCATGTTGAGATAGAGCGTGTCGGTGGTCGTCACCCGCAGTTCGCCTGAGGGCGCGACGTCGCGCCCGGCGAGGCGCCGATCGAAGGCGGTGACGTCCTCGTCCATGCGCGCTGCGAGCGCGGTCATCTCCTCGCCGGCGACGGTCGCGACATAGCCGGTCTTGCGGCGCTCGAAGAGCGGCAGGCCGAGCTGCTCCTCGATCTGCCCGAGGCGGCGGAACACCGTGGAATGGTTGACGCCGAGCGCCTGCGACGCGCCGGTCAGCCCGGCATGGTCGGCAATCGCCTTGACCAGCCTGAAATCGTCCCAGGCGAGATTGGCCTTCATTTGCGCCCGCTCCTCATGCGGAGAAGCATCGCGATATCTTGCGCGATTGCAAGACGCGTTTGCAAACTCAGCGCGGTGCCGCCGCCCGCCGCAGCCTGTCGTTGATCGCCTCGCCAAGCCCGCTTTCGGGGATCGGGGCGATGGCGATGGCAGCAGGCCCCTGCGCATCGAGCTGGCGCATGTAGCCGAACAGGTTGGCGGCTGCTTCCGCGAGATCGCCCATCGGGCTCAGGTTGAGCGCGATGCCGGGCGCAATGAAGCCGGCGCGCTCCGGCCCGAAGCCGAGCCAGGCCTCGCCCGCGCGTGGCGCCTCAGCCTCAAGCCGCACCTGCGCCGCCGGGGCATAGTGCGAGGCGAGCAGGCCGGGCGAGACCGGCGCGGCTCCGGCTTCGCCCGCCAGCACCAGCGAGCGTCCGATCACGCCCTCGATCGCGGCGCGCGGCACGCCACCGGGTCGCAGCAGCTTCGGCGCGCCGTCGAGGCAGGCGACGATGGTCGATTCGACGCCGATCACAGTCGGGCCGGCATCGAGTACCGCGTCGATCCTGCCATCGAGATCGGCCAGCACATGCGCCGCGCTGGTGGCGCTGACCCGGCCGGAGCGGTTGGCCGAGGGCGCCGCGATCGGCCGCCCGGCCGCCTCCAGCACGGCATGCGCCAGAGGATGCGCCGGCACGCGCAAGGCGACAGAATCGAGTCCGGCCCGCGCCAGCTCGCTGACCGTGCAGCCGGAAGAGATCGGCACGACCAGCGTCAGCGGCCCCGGCCAGAAGGCCTTGGCGAGCGCCAGCGCGTTGGCGTCGAACATCCCCTCGCGCCGGGCCGCTTCGATGCTCGGCAAATGCGCGATCAGCGGGTTGAAGCTCGGCCGTTCCTTGGCGGCATAGATGCCGGCGACCGCCTTGCCCGAGGTCGCATCTGCGGCGAGCCCGTAGACCGTCTCGGTCGGCAGCGCGACGAGCCCGCCCTCGCGCAGCAAGCGCGCGGTTTCAGTGATGCCCTCCGCATCGGCGGCGAGGCGGCGCGTGACACGCGGTGCGGGGGAGGTTGACGTCGAATGGTTCATATATAAACTAACTGGCTTCGCTCGACGGATGTCGAGATGCTTGCGCGTGGCGAAGGGGATAGTTCGCCGCTAACATCGCCGTCAACGCAACAGCGGCGGATAGAGACCTTCGACGGGCCTGTTCGTCCGATAGCGAAGGCGTTCAGGGAGAAGACCATGAGCTATCGCGCCCCGGTCGAGGATATCGTCGCCACCTTGCGCCATGTCGCCGGGCTGGACCGGCTGATCGCGGACGGGCTCGCGCCCGATCTCGAAGGCGGCATGACCGAGGCAATTCTCGACGAGGCCGCCAAGTTCGCGGCCGAGCGGCTCGCGCCGCTGAACGTGGTCGGCGACAAATATGGCTCGACCCTGAAGGACGGCGTCGTCACCACCCCGCCGGGCTGGAAGGAGGCCTATCGCGCCTGGGCCGAAGCCGGCTGGAACGCGCTGCCGGCGCCGGAGGCCTATGGCGGCCAGGGCCTGCCGCTGCTGCTGCAATCGGCCTGCACGGAGATGTGGAACTCGGCCGCCTTCGCCTTCGCGCTCGGCCCGCTGTTGACCGTCGGCGCCATCGAGGCGCTCCATGCCCATGGCTCGGAGGAGCTCAAAGAGACCTATCTCGCCAAGCTCGTCTCCGGCGAGTGGATGGGCACGATGAACCTGACCGAGCCGCAGGCCGGCTCCGACCTCAACGCGCTGCGCTCCAAGGCCGAGCGCGCTGGGGACGGCACCTACCGCATCACCGGCCAGAAGATCTTCATCACCTATGGCGAGCACGACATGACCGAGAACATCGTGCATCTCGTCCTCGCCCGGCTGCCAGATGCGCCCGCAGGGACGCGCGGCATCTCGCTCTTCCTCGTGCCGAAATACCTCGTCAACAAGGACGGCTCGCTCGGCGCCCATAACGACCTGCGCTGCTCCGGCATCGAGCACAAGCTCGGCATCCACGCCTCGCCGACCTGCTCGATGGCCTATGGCGACGAGGGCGGCGCGATCGGCTGGCTGATCGGCGAGGAGAATCGCGGCCTCGCCTGCATGTTCACGATGATGAACAACGCCCGGCTCAACGTCGCCTTGCAGGGCGTCGCCATTGCCGAGCGCGCCTACCAGCAGGCGCTCGCCTTCGCGCAGGAGCGCCGGCAGGGCACGGCACTCGACGCACCGAAGGGCTCAGCCATGAGCCCGATCATCGTCCACCCCGATATCCGCCGCATGCTGATGGACATGCGCGCCAAGACGCAAAGCGCCCGCGCCATCTCGTACCTGCTGGCCGAGGCGCTCGACCGCTCGCATCGCGAAACCGACGAGCCCAAGCGCAAGGCGGCTGCCGAGCGCGCCGCGATCCTGACCCCGGTCGCCAAGGCCTATGCCACCGATATCGGCATCGACGTCGCCTCGACCGGCATCCAGGTCCACGGCGGCATGGGCTATGTCGAGGAGACGGGCGCAGCGCAGCACCTGCGCGACGCCCGCATCGCCACGATCTACGAGGGCACCAACGGCATCCAGGCCATCGACCTCGTGCTGCGCAAGCTGCCGCTCTCCGGCGGCGAGGCGGTCAAGGCGCTGATCGCCGAGATGCGCGGCGTCGCCGCCGAGGTCGCGGCGGCGAATACGCCGGGCTTCGGGCATACCGCTGCTCGTTTGACGGCAGCCATCGACGCGCTCGAGCGCGCGACCCAATGGATGCTGGCGACGATGGGCGCGAAACCGGCCGAGGTGCTGGCCGGCGCGACGCCCTACCTCAAGCTTTTCGCGCTCGCGCAGGGTGGCACAGGGCTGGCCAAGAAGGCGCTCGCCCTGCGCTCCGAGGAGAGCGGCGCGGCGGCGCTAGCCACCGCCCGCTTCTACGCCGAGCACAACGTCACCGAGGCGCCGGCGCTGGAACTGGCGGTGACCGAGGGCGCCGGCGCGGTCGAGGATGCCGACGCGGTCTTCGCGGCGTGAGTGACTTAGACTGCCTTCCGCACCCGCAGATGCAGGAACAGCGGCGTGACGCGCAGATCCGCCAGATCGGGCACCGCCTCGGCTGTCGCCTCATCGACCGTCGGCTCGTGCATGTGCTCGATGGAAAATCCGGTCGCGATGATCAGGTTGATCCAATCGCTCAGCGTGCGGTGGAAGCGCGGCACGCGAAACGGCTCGACCTTGGCCTTCTCATCCGCGGGCGCGGCGCCGAAGCGCCAGGTCTCGATGTCGCCCTGCACCGCACCGAAATAGCCGCCGACCTCGACGGCGCGCACGGTGCCATCCGACTCGCGCAGCACCTTGCGATAGGGCGGCGAGAAGCAGGGATGCAGGATCGAGAATTGCAGGAAGCCGCCGGGCTTGAGCACGCGCAGGGCTTCGGCCAGGACGCGGTGCTGCTCCGGCATGTCCATCAGCGACATGAAGGCCGTCGCGAAGTCGAAGCTGGCATCCGCGAAGGGCAGGGCCATGCCGTCGCCGGCCATGTAGGCGATGCCGAGCGGCTGGACAGCCTCGGCCTCCTGCGCGTGGCGGATGAAGGTCGGCGCGATGTCGATGCCGGTCATCGCCGCGCCGAGTTCGGCGAGCTTGCGCGTATTGAAGCCCTCGCCGCAGCCGATGTCGAGGCCGTTCAGTCCGGCGACTTCAGGCAGGTTCACCAGGAAAGCCGGCGTGTTGATCCCGTCGCGGTAGCGGTCGTAGCCGGCGCGCGCATGGCGCGTCCAGGTCTCCGCATTGGCCTCCCAGCAGGCCGCAACCTCGCTCGCATCCATGGCTCGCCTCGCTCGTTTTCGGGGGAGGGCTCGTCTAGAGCACGTTCCGCAAAAGTGGAATGCACTTTTGCGATGAGAACTTGCTCAAGAACAATTTCGAAAGCCCGCCCGCCAGCGGAAAAGCAGGGCTTGTCGCAATGAATCATGACAGCCCGATCAAGCCGTTGGCGGGCAAGGTCTGCCTCGTCGCCGGCGCCTCGCGCGGGCTCGGGCGCGGCATCGCCAGGGCGCTCGGCGAGGCGGGTGCTACGGTGATCGTCACCGGCCGCTCCAGCGAGGCCGGCCCGCGCACCGACCAGCGCAGCGAGACCTTCGAGGACACCGCCCGCGAGGTCGAGCTCGCTGGGGGCAAGGGCCATCCCTATCGCTGCGACCATACCCAGGAGCGCGAGGTCGATGCGCTGGTCTCCTGGTCCTTGCGCCGCTTCGGCCGGCTCGATTGCGTCGTCGATGCCGTCTGGGGCGGCAATGAAGGCTATGATGGCGAGCGCTATCCCGATGGCTCCAGCTTCGGTACGCCGTTCTGGCGGCGGCCCGTGGCGCGGCTCGGGGAGAGCTTCGAGAGCGGCGTCTACGCGCAACTGCTGCTGGCGCGGGCCGTTGCGCCCGCCATGGTGCAGATGCGCCAGGGGCTGATCGTCACGGTCAGCTTCGACACGTCAGCCTATCTCGGCGACGTCTTCTACGATCTCGCCAAGGCGGCGATGAACCGCCTGACGCTCGCGATGGCCACGGAGCTGAAGCCTTTCGGCGTCACCGCGCTCGGCCTCTCGCCCGGACATGTCCTGACCGAGCGCGTCCGCGACGCCGGCATGGCGGACGAGACCACCGAGACGCCGCTCTATGCCGGCCGTGCCGTCGCCGCGCTCGCGGCTGACGCGGATGTCATCCGCCATGGCGGGCAGGTGCTGCGCGTCGCCGATCTGGCGCGCGCCTACGCGTTCACCGACCGGGACGGCACGCAGCCGGCCCGGTTCACCATTCCAAGCTGAAGGGAGGACAAAACATGTCGCTCAAGAACAAGACGCTCTTCATCACCGGCGGCTCGCGCGGCATCGGGCTCGCCATCGCCATCAAGGCGGCGCGCGACGGCGCCAATGTCACCATCGCCGCCAAGACGGCCGAGCCGCATCCCAAGCTGCCTGGCACGATCTATACCGCCGCCGCCGAGATCGAGGCGGCCGGCGGCAAATGCCTGCCGCTGATGGTCGATGTCCGTGACGAGCAGAGCGTGGCGGAAGCCATCGCCAAGACGGCTGAGACCTTCGGCGGCATCGACATCGTCATCAACAATGCCAGCGCGATCCAGCTCACCAACACCCAGATGACCGACATGAAGCGCTTCGATCTGATGCACCAGATCAACACGCGCGGCACCTTCATGGTCTCGAAATACGCCATCCCCCATCTGGAGAAGGCCGGGAATCCGCATATCCTGATGCTCTCGCCGCCGCTCGACATGAAGACGCAGTGGTTCGCGCCGCATCTGGCCTATTCCATTGCCAAATACGGCATGAGCCTGTGCGTGCTCGGCTTGGCCGGCGAGCTGGCCTCGAAGGGCATCGCCGTCAACGCGCTCTGGCCGCGCACCACGATCGCGACCGCGGCGGTGCAGAACCTGCTCGGCGGCGACAAGATGGTGCAGGCGAGCCGCACGCCCGAGATCCTGGCCGATGCCGCCTACATGATCTTCCAGAAGCCCTCGCGGCAGTTCTCCGGCAACTTCCTGATCGATGACAGCTTCATGGCCGGCGAGGGCGTCACCGACTTCTCCGGCTACCGCGTCGACCCCTCGGTGGGGCTGATGCCGGACTTCTTCGTGCCGGCCGACAGCAAGCCGCCCCAAGGCGTCAAGGGCGGGGTCTGAGAAGCCGCCATCTCCCTCAGCCCTCATCCTGAGGAGCGGGCCAGCCCGCGTCTCGGCAGCCCGCGTCTCGAAGGATATTCCAGAGAGCACTGGAGCATCCTTCGAGACGCCGCTTCGCGGCTCCTCAGGATGAGGGCTAAGGGAAATCGGACGGTCTCCGGATCGTTCGGGACGACCTCGTCATCGGTTTGACATCGCAGCAGGATTGGAGTTCTTGCAGCGCAGCAAAAACGGCATGCTCGCCGCCGCTGAAAGTCGTCTGCCATGCTCCTGATCCACGGCATCTGCCCGGAAAACGGCGACCGCCTGATTCATCGCACCTTGACCAAGGACGAGCCGATTCCCAACGGCTCGCTCTGGATCGACCTGCTCAATCCGTCGACGCTGGAGGACAAGAAGGTCGAGACGCATCTCGGCGTCTCGATCCCGACGCGCGAGGAAATGCACGACATCGAGCCGTCCGAGATCATCTATACCGAGAACGGCGCGCATTACATGACCGCGCGCGTCATCTGCCAGTCCGACACCAACGTGCCGAAGCTGGCCGACATCACCTTCATCCTGACCGAGAAGGCGCTGGTCACCGTGCGCTATGACGAGCCCGGCGCCTTCGGCATCTTCCTCAACCGCGTCACCAAGCCGGGCGGCTGCGGCATGGAGCCCGCCGCGGTGATGGAGGGGCTGTTCGAGGCGATCGTCGATCGCGCCGCCGAGGTGCTGCGCGGCGTCGGCGACCGGATCGACCTGCGCTCGCGCAAGATCTTCGACGCCGATTCCTCGCAGGTCGAGCGCGGCGGCGCCTATCAGGGCGTCATCCAGAAGATCGGCCAATACGAGCACATCATCTCCAACGTGCGCGAGAGCATGATGTCGGTGGAGCGCGTGCTGCTCTTCCTCTCGGCGAACTACCAGCGCCCGAAGAAGGCGACCACCGGCTTCGCCCCGGAATGGCGCACCTCGATCCGCGACGTCCAGGCCATCGAGGAGCACGCCACCTTCCTGTCCAGCAAGCTGCAGTTCATGCTCGACGCCACGCTCGGCCTGGTCAGCATCGAGCAGAACAAGATCATCAAGCTGTTCTCGGTTGTCGCGGTGGTGCTGATGCCGCCGACGCTGGTCGCCTCGATCTACGGCATGAACTTCAAGACCATGCCGGAACTGGACTGGGCGATCGGCTATCCGATGGCGCTCGCCATGATGGTCGTGTTCGCCATCCTGCCCTACCTGTTCTTCCGCTGGAAGAAGTGGCTCTGAGGTCTCGTTCGGCGGCTTCCAGCCGCCGATTGCATTTGGCGGGCGTGCATCGGAACATGGCGTTCCAATAAGGGGGACTTGCCATGAAGCGCCTTTTCGCCGCGGGCCTGCTCGCGCTCGTGTCGATCACGTCGGCTTGGGCGGATGCGACGATCCCGACCAAGGACATCCCCGGCGCCAAGGACAGCCCGCTGCTGAAGCGCTATGACGGCTCCTTCATCGTCAGCTACGAGCGCGTCGCCTTCACCGATTTCAAGGTGCCGCTGTCTGCGCTCGAGCCGGTCGACAAGCGCGATTCCTCCAACAACATCCTTCACCTCCCCAAGCAGGAGAAGGAGGTCGAGGGCTCGCGAACCCGCCTCGTCTACCTGTTGCCGGCAGAGCGCTCGCCGCTCGAAGTCCTGCGCAACTACCAGGACGAGGTCGAGGCCATCAGCGGCTCGGTGCTGTTCTCCTGCAAGGGCGAGGGCTGCGGCGGCGATGCCCAACGCTCCAGCAGCGGCGGTGGCGGCGAATCCAGTCTGCTGATGTATTTCGTGCGCGAGGGCGACCTGAAGGAGCCGAGCTTCTCCAACGGCGCCTGCGCCCTGACCACCGGCATCACCGACCAGCGCTTCTTCTCGGCGAAACTGCCGCATCCCGACGGCGAGGCTTATGTCACCGTGCAGACCTATCAGGTCAGCGACGAGCTCTACTGCAAGGCCTTCAACGGCCGCACCGTCGCCGTCGTGCATATCGTCGAGCCGCGCCCGCGCGACCGCAAGATGACCACGGTCAAGGCCGAGGAGATGGCGCGCAGCATCGACGCCACCGGCCGTATCGCGCTCTACGGCATCTTCTTCGACACCGACAAGGCTGAGCTGAAGACCGGCTCCGAGCCGGCCCTGACCGAGATCGCCGCGCTGCTCAAGACCGATCCGAAGCTCGCCGTGCTGATCGTCGGCCATACCGACAACCAGGGCAGCTTCGACTACAATGTCGAGCTCTCGCGCAAGCGCGCCGACGCCGTGGTGAAGGCGCTGGTGGCGACCCATAAGATCGATGCGAAACGCCTGCGCGCGGCGGGTGCGGGCATGATCGCGCCTGCGGCTGCAAACGATGCCGACAGTGGCCGGGCCAAGAACCGCCGGGTCGAGGTGGTCAAGCTGAACTGAAGCAGCGTGCTGGCTTAGTCGCGTGCCAACCGCGCCAGGAACGCCTGGCCGCGCGGCGACAGCTGATAGCCGATCTCCCGGCTCTCGGTCAGGCCGAGCGCCTTGAGCTTGCGGACGGCCTGTTTGAACGCTGCCGTCTCGCGTCCGAGTGCCGCCGCCAACTCCGGCGCGCGCCGGCCGGGACGGGCGGCGATCAGCTCCAGCGTCGCACTGGTCCAGGGCTCCCGCGCATCGAGCCGCTTCAGCCGTTGCAGAAGCTCGGCCACGTCGTCATCGCTCAGCAATGCGTTCTCACGCAGCGCGATGCGCGGATCGGCGCCGGAGAGCCGCAGGCGGATGCGGTAGAGCTGGCCTTCGCGGCCGGCGAGTTCGGCAAGCAAAGCCGCGCGCGAGCCATACCCGGCGGCTTGGGCGGCCGCATCGCCGATCTCACCATCCGCGATGGCATCGACGGCCTCGATCGCCAGGAGGCCGATAGCCGTGACGAGCGTGCCGCCGCTCCTGACGCTCGGCCTGCGCCAGCGCCGGAAGACGAGCGCAATCTGTCCCGCCGCGATGCCTTCGCGCTCGCGCCGGCTCAGCAGCATGGGCTCAGGCCATCACCTTAGCCATCACGTCCTTCATGCCGCCGCTGTCGCGCGTCAGCCATTCCGGCACGGGCAGGTTCTTCGAGCGCAGGAACTCGGGGTTGAACAGCTTCGACTGATAGCGCGTGCCGTAATCGGCGAGGATGGTTACGATCGTGTGGCCCGGCCCCATCTCCTTGGCCAACCGGATCGCGCCGGCGACGTTGATGCCGGAGGAGCCGCCGAGGCAGAGCCCCTCATGCTCCAGCAGGTCGAAGACGAGAGGTACCGCCTCCTCGTCCGGGATCTGGAAGGAGAGGTCGATCGGTGCGCCTTCGAGATTCGCCGTGATGCGGCCCTGGCCGATGCCTTCGGTGATCGAGGAGCCTTCGGCCTTGAGCTCGCCGGTCGTGTAGAAGGAGTGCAGCGCCGCGCCCATCGGGTCCGCGAGCGCGATCCTGACCTTCGGGTTGAAGCCCTTCAGCGCGATGGCGACGCCGGCGAGCGTGCCGCCGGAGCCGACGGCGCAGGTGAAGCCGTCGACCTTGCCTTCGGTCTGGTGCCAGATCTCCGGCCCGGTCGTCTCGATATGGCCCTGGCGGTTGGCGGTGTTGTCGAACTGGTTGGCCCAGATCGCGCCGTTCGGCTCGCTCTTGGCCAGCTCTTCGGCGAGCCGGCCCGAGACCTTCACATAGTTGTTCGGGTTGACGTAGCCGACCGCGGGTACCTCGACCAGGGTCGCGCCGCAGAGCCGCAGCATGTCCTTCTTTTCTTGGCTCTGCGTTTCCGGGATGACGATGACGCAGCGATAGCCGAGCGCATTGCCAACCAGCGCCAGCCCGATGCCGGTATTGCCCGCCGTGCCCTCGACGATGACGCCGCCCGGTTTGAGCAGGCCCTTCTGCTCGGCGTCGCGGATGATGGCGAGCGCGGCGCGGTCCTTGACCGACTGGCCCGGGTTCATGAACTCCGCCTTGCCGAGGATGGTGCAGCCGGTCGCGTCCGAGGCGTGCTTCAGCTTGATCAAGGGCGTATTGCCGATGGCCTCGATGACGCTGGGGCGGATACTCATGTCGAAATTTCCCTGTTTCGTCCCAACCTGATAGGCGAAAGCTCCGAAGAGGTCACCAGCAAGGCACGCATGCCCCTCGCGAAGAATATTCCGGCCAATGATATGCTCGCCATGAACGAGACCCTGACCATCACCCGGCTCGGCCAGCGTGGCGACGGCATCGCCGAGACACCGGCGGGGCAGGTCTTCGTGCCCTATGCGCTGCCGGGCGAGACCGTGCGCGCGGTCCGCGATGGCGAGCGGGCGCAACTGGTCGAGATCCTCGCGCCGGCGGAGTCGCGCGTGGCGGCGATCTGCCCGCTCTTCACCCGCTGCGGCGGCTGCGCGGCGCAGCACATGGCTGATGCCTTCTACCGGGACTGGAAGCGCCAGCAGGTCGTGACCGCGCTGGCGCGCGCCGGCATCGAGGCTCCCGTCGCCGAGATCGTCGATGCGCATGGCGCTGGGCGCCGCCGCGTCACCTTCCATGCCCGCTTCGAGGGCGGCGGCATGCTGGTCGGCTTCATGGCGGCGCGCAGCCATGGCCTCATCGCCGTCGAGACCTGCCCGGTCCTGGCGCCCGGTCTGGAGCGGGCGCCCGCCGTCGCACAGATGCTGGCCAACCGCATGGCCTCCTCCAACAAGCCGCTCGACCTGCAGATCACCGCATCGGACGCGGGGCTCGACGTCGATATCCGCGGCCATGGCCCGGCCGGCGACAAGCTGCGCCTCGCCCTGACGCAAACCGCCGAGCGGCTCGATCTTGCGCGCCTCGCCATGCATGGCGAGATCATCGTCGAGCGCCGCCCGCCCTTGCAGCTCATGGGCAAGGCCCATGTCGCCCCGGCGCCCGGCGGCTTCCTGCAGGCGACGGCGGAAGGCGAGGAGCGCATCGCCGCGCTGGTCTCGGCCGCGATCCCCAAGGCCAAGCGCGTCGCCGATCTCTTCGCCGGCTGCGGCCCGTTCAGCTTCCGGCTGGCCGAGCGCATGCAGGTCCATGCCGTCGAGGGCGAGAAGGCGGCGATCCTGTCGCTGCTCAGGGCGGCCGGTGCGACGCAGGGGCTCAAGCCCATCAGCGCCGAGCAGCGCGACCTCTTCCGCCGGCCGCTGCTGGAGCATGAGCTGAACGGCTTCGACGCCGTCATCCTCGACCCGCCCCGCGCCGGCGCGGAGGCGCAGGTGAAGCGCATCGCCGCCTCGAAGCTCGCGACGGTCGTCTACGTCTCCTGCGACGTTGGCTCCTTCGCGCGCGACGCGGCGCTTCTGATCGCTGGCGGATATGCGCTGGAGGGCGTCACGCCTGTCGATCAGTTCCGCTATTCCGCCCATATCGAACTGGTCGGCGTTTTCAGGCGCGGCAAGACCAGGAAGTGATTGCCGGAGGCATAATGAGCGCCGATATCCTCGACCGTATCGCGGCCATCATCGGCGCGAAGAACATCGTCACCAATGCCGACGACATGGTGCCCTACCTGAAGGAATGGCGCGATCTCTTCCGCGGCAAGGCGCGCGCCGTGATCCGCCCGGGCTCGACCGCGGAGGTCGCCGAACTGGTCAAGCTCGCGGCCGAGACTGGCACGCCTCTGGTGCCGCAGGGCGGCAATACCGGCCTGGTCGGCGGCCAGATCCCGATAGCGGAGGGGCGCGAGCTCATCCTGTCGCTGCAGCGGCTCGACAAGATCCGCATGGTCGATGTCGAGGGCGACACGCTGATCGTCGAGGCCGGCGTCACGCTCCAGCGCGCGCAGGAGGCGGCGGAGGCCGCCGGCCGGCTCTTCCCGCTCTCGCTCGCCTCGGAGGGCACCTGCACGATCGGCGGCAATCTCGCGACCAATGCCGGCGGCACCGCCGTGATCGCCTATGGCAATGCCCGCGAGCTCTGCCTCGGGCTCGAAGTTGTGCTGCCCGATGGCCGGATCTGGAATGGCCTGCGCCAGCTGCGCAAGGATAATACCGGCTACGACCTCAAGAACCTCTTCATCGGCGCCGAGGGCACGCTCGGCATCATCACCGCCGCCGTGCTGAAGCTCTTCCCCCTGCCGGCGGCGCGCGCCACCGCCTTCCTCGCCCTGCCCGGGCCGGAGGAGGCGCTGGCCCTGCTCAACGCGGCCAAGGCGAGCGCTGGCGGCACGCTCACCACCTTCGAGCTGATGCCGCGCGTCGGCCTCGAATTCGTGCTGCGGCACGCGCCGGGCACGCGCGACCCGCTCTCCGAGCCTTCGCCCTGGTACGTGCTGATGGAGGTCTCGGCGCAGTCTGCCTCCGGGCTCGACGAGGCGCTCGAAGCCTTCCTTGGCGACGCGCTGGAGAAGGAGCTGATCACCGACGCGGCGCTTGCCGGCTCATTGGAGCAGCGCAACGCGTTCTGGAAGCTGCGCGAGATGCTCTCCGAGGTGCAGCGCTTCGAGGGCGGCTCGATCAAGCACGACATCTCGGTGCCGGTGCACGCGACGCCGGAGTTCCTGGCGCGGGCCATCGCCAAGGTCGAGGAGATGATCCCCGGCTGCCGCCCGGTGCCCTTCGGCCATCTCGGCGACGGCAACATCCATTTCAACGTCAGCCAGCCCATCGGCGCCGACAAGGAGGCCTTCATCGCGCGCTGGGACGAGGTCAACCACGAGGTCCACGCCATCGTCGCCGACATGCACGGCTCGATCTCGGCCGAGCACGGCATCGGCCGCCTCAAGCGCTATCTGCTGCCCGGCGTGAAGGACCCGGTCGAACTCGACCTGATGCGCACGCTCAAGGCGACGCTCGACCCGAAGGGCATCTTCAACCCCGGCGCGGTGCTGTAGGGCAGCTTCCCCCAGCCCCCCATCCTTCGAGACGCGCTTCGCACTCCTCAGGATGAGGGCTGAGCTTCTTTCAGCGGCTTCGGTGGGAGTTCCAACAGTTCGGGTTGATTTCCAACTTATTTGTTGGAATTTCCAATTGTGCTACAGTTCCAACAGTTGGATGCGAATCCTTTTCCAACTGTTGGAACTCGATAATGCAGCCGCTCAACAACGACCAGCGCCGCGAGACGGTGAACACGCGCCAGCGCTATGAGGCGTTCCGCGCGGCGAAGGCTCGGATCGACGGCTATCGCGGTTCGATGGTGTGGTCGCCGACCAAGGGTACCGATTATCTGCTGCGCAGCGCCTATGACGAGCCGGGACGGCGGCGCCAGAAATCGCTCGGGCCACGCTCGGCCGAGACGGAGCGGGTCAAGCAGGAGTTCGACATCGGCCGTGAGGAGGCGAAGCAGCGCTTTGAGGCAGCCAAGGCTGTGCTCGAGCGCCAGGGCGCCGTCAACCGGGCGCTCGGGCTCGGCCGCGTGCCGCTGACGGGAGCGCGGATCATCCGCCAGCTCGACGATGTCGGCCTGCTCGGCAAGGGCCTGCGTGTCGTCGGCACCCACGCGATCTACGCCTATGAGGCGGTGGCTGGCCTTTTCGCCGACCCCGAGGTGACGACGACCGAGGATATCGACCTGCTCTACGATGCCCGCCGCGAGCTGGGCTTCATCGCGCAGGGTGAGATCGCGGAAGCAGGGCTGATCGGCCTGCTCAAGCGCGTCGACCGCAGCTTCGAGCGCACGCGCCAGGATTTCCGCGCCGTCAACCAGGACGGCTATCTGGTCGACCTGATCAGGCCGGATGCCAAGCCGCCCTGGAAGGAGGTGCGCGAGAGCCTGGCCGATGCGCCGGGTGACCTCGCCGCCGTTGCGATCGAGGGGCTGGAATGGCTCGAGAACGCGGCGTCCTTCGAGGCGGTGGCGATCGACGAGAGAGGCATGCCGCTGCGTCTCATTGCTGTCGATCCGCGCGTCTTCGCCGCCCATAAGCTCTGGGTCGCGCAGCAGCCGAGCCGCGACCCGGTCAAGCGCGCGCGGGACAGGGCGCAGGCTCAGGCCGTCGCTCGCCTCGTCTCGACGGAACTGCCGCACCTGCGCTTCGACGGACCGGAGCTGAGGATGCTGCCGAAAGCCGTATTCGAGGCGGCGCGGCCGCTCTTCGAGGCGGCGTTGCGGCCTGGTTGATTTATTGTCTGCACAGCCGCCTCACGGCGTCGCGACATAGCCGTCGCGGCGCGGATCGGCCGCGCCGGTCAGGCGCCCGGTAGCGGGGTCGACCGCCACGGCCTGCATGCCGCCGACCCGCATGGTCCAGCCGACATCGAATGGCTTGATGTCATGGCCGAGCTGCCTGAGCTGCGCGATCGTCTCCGGCGCGATCCGGTCTTCGACCTCGATCGCGGTTCCGTCCCAGAGCCGGGCGCGCGGCGCCTCGATCGCCTCCTGCAGCGGCAGGCCGAAATCGAGATGCTGCACCAGGGCCTGCGCCTGCGTTTGCATGATGCCGTAACTGCCGGGCGTCCCGAGCGCGAGCACCGGCTTGCCGTCGCGGGTCGAGAGGCTCGGCGACATGCACATCGGCAGCGCGGAGCCGGGCTGCGAGCGGTTCGGGCTACTGGGCTGGACGTCGGCCCAGTACAGGAAGTTGTTGAGGCACAAGCCCGTGCCGGGCACGACGACGGCGCTGCCGAACGGGCTGCCGATGCTCTGCGTCACGCAGATCAGGTTGCCCTCGCGGTCGGCGATCGAGAACGAGGTCGTGTGCGCCGGGTCTTCGCCCGCAGCTGCTTCCGCCATCCATTGCTCGGTCGGCGCCTCGATCGGCCGGCTGTCGCGCAGGCGGGCCCGGAGCTTCCCGACTGATGCATCGCAGAGGAGCTCAGTGAGCGCCTCCGGGTTCGGATTGTTATGCGCGATGCGGAGGCCGGCTGCGAGCCGGATGGCGCGGTAGACGATGTCGAGATGCTCGGCGCCGTTGCGCTCCAGCCCGGCGAGGTCGAAGCCCTCGAGGATGCGCAGGGTCAGCAGGAACTGGAAGCCCTCGCAGGGCGGCGGCGGCACATGGACGAGCCGGCCGCGATAGCTCACGGCAAGCGGCTCGCGCCAGCGCGGCGCGACCCTGGCGAGGTCGGCCATGGTGAGCGTGCCGCCCAGCGCCTTGAGATGCGCCGTCACCGTCTCGCCGAGCGCGCCGCGATAGAGATGGTCCGGCCCCTTGGCGGCGATCTCCCTCAGCGTCCCCGCAAGCTCGGGCTGGCGCAGGATGTGCCCGAGCTCGAAGGGCTCGCTGCTATCGCGCAGGTAGTTCTTCGCCCAGTGCTCGTAGAGCTCCGGCCGCTCGCGCAGCAGCGGCTCCTGCTCGTTGAACTCGGTGACGCCGAATTCGGCGACCGGGAAGCCGTCTTCGGCGAGCGCGATGGCGGGCGCGAAGATCTGGTCCAGCGATGCCTTGCCATAGGCGCGGTTGAGCTCGCACCAGCCGGCGAGGTTGCCGGGCGGAGCGACGGCGAGCGCACCGCGCTCGAGGTCGGAGCGCTGGCTGAAGCGCTCCAGCGGAAAGCTCTCGGGGACGTCAGGCACGAAGTCGAGCACGCGCACGCGCTTCTCAGCCGCGACCCACATCGTCGCGGAGCCCATGCCGGCGAGGCTCGACATGAACGGCTCGACCACGTTCAGCGCCGCGGCCGTCGCTCCGGCCGCATCGAAGGCGTTGCCGCCATTCGCAAGCACCCGCGCCCCGGCCTGCGCCGCCAGCGGATGCGCCGCGGCGACCATGCCGTGGAGGGAACTGATCGTCGGGCGGGGGCCATGCATCGGCTTATCCTTCGGCGGGTCAGAGCATGATGCCGAAAAGGGAGCACCGGTTTTCGGCTGACATCATGCTCAGCACTTTGATGAGAGCTGAGGCAGAGTAGGCGCAGCGCCATCGCTTCCGCTAGAACAGGCTGCCCTGCGTATCGTCGCTGCCGCCCCGCCGGGAACGCATGGCTGGCGCCGCGGCGGTCTTGCTCCGGGCTGCGGCCGCGGCATCGAACGGCTCCTGCACCTCCGGCCCGTCATTGGCGACCTTGTTCACTGCCGGGCTGACCGCGAGCATCTCCAGCAGGTCGTCCGGCGGCGGCTTCAGCAGCGAGCCGATGGCGTTGGGCGTCGCGGCCGGGTCGAGCCAGGCGTCGTATTGCGCGGGGTCGAGAATCACCGGGCAGCGATGGTGCACCGCCGACATCAGGCCGTTGGCCGGGCCGGTGACCATCGCGACCGTGTCGATCTCCGAGCCGTCCTGCGAATGCCAGGTCTCCCACAACGCCGCGAAGGCGAAGAGGCCGCGGTCGGGCCGGCGGAAGAGATAGGGCTGCACGTCCTTGCCGGAGCGCTGCCATTCGTAGAAGCCGTCGACCGGCATCAGGCAGCGCCTTCGCGTCAGCGCGGCGCGGAAGGAGGGTTTTTCGGCGGCGCTCTCGCTGCGGATATTGATGACGAGCGGGAAGTCCCTGGGATCCTTGACCCAGCCGGGGATGAAGCCCCAGCGCATCAGCATGAACTGCCTGGCGCCCTCGTGCAGCCGCACCACCGGCACCGGCTGCGTCGGTGCGATGTTGTAGCGCGGCGGAAAGTTCGGCTGCTCGGGATATTCGAGCAACTCGCGCATGGCTTGCGGCGGCAGGGTGATGGCGTATCGACCACACATGATGTGCAGGGTGTGCCAAATGCCACTGGACAAGAGCAAGACTTTATTGTGGTTTGCGCGGCATAGTCGCCGCCGTTCCAGAGGCCTCCCGATGACCGTGCCCCGCGATGACAGCGCCGCCATGGCGGCGGATGAGCGCTTGGCTGCCGAGAGGCCGCACCTCTCCACCGACTATCTCAACCGCTACGGCGAAGCGCTGATGCTGATCGAGATGGCGCAGATGGATCCCGACATCGTCGACGAACTGCGCGACTGGCGGCCGGTGGGCTATCGCGAGCATTTCCGGGCCTCGCAATTGCGCGGCGCCCCCACTGCGCTCGCTGCCTACGATGCGCTCGCGCCCGGCCAGAGGCGCGCCTTCGAGGATGTCTGCCAGACGATGAACCGGCTGATCAAGACGGTGATCGCGCTGCTCGACGATGACGACTATAGCGGCGACATCCCGGCGGTGATCGACGTCGCGAGCGGCTCGCTACGCAGCCTGATCAGCCGTGCCACGCAGTTCATCAACGCTAACGGCCGCATCGACATCACCGAATTTGCGCCACGCGCGCTGCAGGAGGACATCGACACGATGTTCCTGCACTAAAACGCCGTCACTGCGAGCGTAGCCCGCCGATCAGGAACTCGCGATTGCCGTCGCCGCCCTCGATCGGGGAGGGAATCGGGCCGCTCACGCTGAAGCCGAGCCCGGCCAGGGTCTCGACGATCTCCGCGCAGACGCGCTCATGCACCGCCTCGTCCCGCACCACGCCCTTCTTGAGCGCGGCGCGCCCCGCTTCGAATTGCGGCTTGATCAGCGCGGCGATGACCGCTTCCGGCGCCAGCAGCCGGGCTGCGGCCGGCAGGACGAGCTTCAGCGAAATGAAGCTGACATCGATCGCCGCCAGCGCCGGCGCCTCCGCGAGAGCTAGCGTCCGGATGTCTTGCGCCTCCAGGCTGGTGACTCGGCGGTTCGCGCGCAGGCTGGCATGGAGCTGGTCGCGGCCGACATCGACGGCGTAGACATGAGCCGCGCCGCGCTTCAGCAGCACGTCGGTGAAGCCGCCGGTCGAGGCGCCGATGTCGATGCAGGTCCTGCCGGCGGGATCGAAGCCGAACGCGTCGAGCGCCGCGGCGAGCTTGAGCCCGCCGCGCGAGACGTAAGGGTGCGGCGCCTCGGCAATGATTTTCGCATTGCCGGCGAGCATCTCCGAGGCCTTGCGGACAACTGCGCCATTGGCGCTGACGAGCCCCGCCGCGATGGCGGCCTGCGCCCGCGCCCGGCTCTCGAACAGGCCGCGTTCGACGAGGAGCTGGTCTGCCCGGCTCTTCATTGGGGAAGGGCGGTCAGGCCCGCTTGGCGGCGGTGGTGGAACCCAGTGCGCCCTCGACCGTGCGCACGATGCCGGCCGCATCCAGCCCGGCGGCGGCGTACATCGCGTCCAGCTTGTCATGGTCCTGGTAGAGGTCGGGCAGGGTCAGCGTGCGGATCTTGAGGCCGCTGTCGAGCAGGCCGGTGCGCGCCAGCAGGTGCAGCACATGGCTGCCGAAGCCGCCGACCGAGCCTTCCTCGACGGTGACGAGAACCTCGTGCTCGCGGGCGAGGCGCAGGATCAGCTCCTCGTCGAGCGGCTTGGCGAAGCGCGCATCGGCGACCGTGGTCGAAAGCCCGCGCTGGCCGAGCAGCTCGGCGGCGGCGAGGCATTCGGCGAGGCGCGTGCCGAGCGAGAGCAGCGCCACCTGGGTGCCCTCGCGCACGATCCGGCCCTTGCCGATCTCCAGCGGGATGCCGTGCTGGGGTATCTCGACGCCGACGCCCTCGCCGCGTGGATAGCGGAAGGCGATCGGCCCGTCGTCGTAGGCGGCCGCGGTCGCGACCATGTGGGTCAGCTCGGCCTCGTCGGCCGCCGCCATCACCACCATGTCGGGCAGGCAGGTGAGATAGGCGATGTCATAGGCGCCGGCATGGGTCGCGCCATCGGCACCGACGAGCCCGGCGCGGTCCAGCGCGAAGCGCACCGGCAGCTTCTGCAGGGCGACGTCGTGCACGACCTGATCATAGGCGCGCTGCAGGAAGGTCGAGTAGATCGCGCAGAACGGCTTGAAGCCTTCAGTGGCGAGGCCGGCTGCGAAAGTCACCGCATGCTGCTCGGCGATGCCGACGTCGAAGGTCCGGCCCGGGAATTCCTTGCCGAAGGCGTCGAGCCCGGTGCCCGACGGCATCGCGGCGGTGATCGCGACGATCTTCTCGTCCTCGCGCGCCGCCTTGATCAGGGCGTTGGCGAAGACGTTGGTGTAGCTCGGCGCGTTCGCCGGCGCCTTGGCCTGCTGGCCGGTGACCGGGTCGAACTTGACGACGCCATGGTACTTGTCGGCGCTGGCCTCGGCCGGGCCGTAGCCCTTGCCCTTCTGCGTCACGACATGGACGAGGATCGGCCCCGATTCGGCGTCGCGGACATTGCGCAGCACCGGCAGCAGATGGTCGAGGTTATGCCCGTCGATCGGCCCGACATAGTAGAAGCCGAGCTCCTCGAACAGCGTGCCGCCGGTCCAGAAGCCGCGCGCGAACTCCTCGGTGCGCTTGGCCTTCTCGTGGAAGAAGCGCGGCAGCCTTTCGGCGAGGTATTTCGCGACCTCGCGCAGCGAGCGGTAGGTCCGGCCCGAGACCAGCCTGGCAAGATAGGCCGACATCGCCCCAACCGGCGGGGCGATCGACATGTCGTTGTCGTTGAGGATGACGATCAGCCGCGAGCCGAGCGCGCCGGCATTGTTCATCGCCTCATAGGCCATGCCGGCCGACATCGCGCCGTCGCCGATCACGGCGATGACGTTGTTCGGCCTCTCGGCGAGGTCGCGGCCGACGGCCATGCCGAGCCCGGCCGAGATCGAGGTCGAGGAATGGGCGGCGCCGAACGGGTCGTACTCGCTCTCGGCCCGCTTGGTGAAGCCGGAGAGCCCGCCGGGCTGGCGCAAGGTGCGGATGCGCTCGCGCCGTCCGGTCAGGATCTTGTGGGGATAGGCCTGGTGGCCGACATCCCAGATCAGCCGGTCGCCCGGGGTGTCGAAGACATGGTGCAGAGCCACGGTCAATTCGACCACGCCGAGCCCCGCGCCGAGATGGCCGCCGGTGACGGAGACGGCGTCGATCGTTTCAGTGCGCAACTCGTCGGCGAGTTGGCGCAGCTGTGCGTCGTCGAGCCGGCGCAGGTCGGCCGGGGTCGAGACCAGGTCGAGGAGGGGGGTGGCGGGACGGGGCACGATCTCGGCGATGCGTTTCTTCAAGCTGATCAACCTCGAATAAAGCCTGCGCAGCGCGCTGGCAAACCATAGCGATGTCGCATGGTTAGGAGGCAGGAATCGGGTGGGGCCGTGCAGGAACTCATGAGACGGTCCGGGCAAGCTCCAGATCACGGATCGGAATCATGCCCTCACCCCAGCTTTTCGCCCTGCTCCTCACCGGAATCGTCGCGCAATTCGCCGATAAGCTCGCGCTCGACACGATCACGCTCGCCGCAACCCAGGCGGGTGCGACGCCGCGCCTCGTCGGCCTTCTGGTCGCGGCGCAATCGGCCGCCTGGCTCCTGGTCTCGCTGCCGGCCGGCGTGCTGGCCGACCGGATCGCGCCGCGCCGGCTGATTCTCGTCGGCGGTGTGCTGATGGCCACGGGCTCGCTGACCGGCGCGACTTTGCTCGGCGCCGGCCATATCGGCTGGGCGCTGGCGCTCTCGGCCTTCATCGCGGCGGCCGGGCCGGTCGTGGTCGCGCTCTCGATCTTCGTGCTGCTGCCGCGCATCGTGCCGATTACCGAACTGCCCCGCGCCAATGGCAGGCTCGAGCTCGGCCGCGCCTGCCTGAGCCTGGCCTCGCCGCTGATCGCCGGCTGGGCCGTGGCGCATGGCGTGGGTTCGCTCGGGCTCGGCATCTGCGCCGGCGCCGGCCTGTTCCTGCTGATCGCGGCCCAGCGCCTGCCGGCGGACCGCCCGGCCGCGCCGCCGCGCCAGAAACTGCACCGCGCCATTGCCGAGGGCGGCGCCTTCGTCCTGCGTCACCCCTACCTCCGCCCGATCGCGCTTTGCGCCATCGGCTGGAACCTCGCCTTCTTCGCCTTCATGGCGCTGTTTGCGCCCTATGCCGCGCGCATCCTGCTGCTGAACCCGGAGACGATCGGCCTGGCCTCCTCGGTCTATGGCGCCGGCCTCGTGCTCGGCGCGCTCAGCGGCCCGACGCTGATCGCGCGCCTGCCGACCGGAATGCTGCTCGTCTTCGGCCCGGCCGTCTCGCTGCTTGGCGCAGGGATGCTGGCGCTCGCCCCGCCTGAGCTCGGTGCCCCGGCTCTGGCCATCGCCTTCTTCCTGTTCGGCTTCGGCCCGATCCTCTGGTTCATCGTCCAGACCAGTCTGCGCCAGGCGGTGACGCCGCAGCCCCTGCTCGGCCGCGTCAGTGCGACCCTGACCACGGCGATGTACGGCATGCGCCCGCTCGGCGCGCTGGCCGGCGGCCTCGCCGGCGAATGGCTGGGCTTGCAGGCCGCGATGCTGCTGCCGGTCGCGCTCTTCGCGCTCTCGACGCTGGCGATCCTGGCCTCGCCGATGCCGGGGCTAAAGGCAATGCCGGAGGGGGAGCTCAGCCTTCAGGCGGTATAGGCACGCAGGAGGAAGAGCTGTTTGGTCTCAATGCCGCCCACACCCCGATGATTCGAGATCAGCGCAGGTGCCTCAATCGGCGTTTGCGATGGCCCGCGCGGTACCAGGCCGCGCCACGGCCCAAAAGACCAAGCCGACCGAAGCGCCTAACAGTCCTGCCAACGCGGACGCAACCAGAGTGGACCCGCTTGCAAGGCCAAAACTTGGCAGCCCGAGCGATGGAAGAACTAACAAGATGACGATTGCGGTTGCGACGAAGCCGGAACCGACAAAATAGCCGACGCTGAGGCGCTGCCATCGTGCCAAAAGCTTATAGACAGGCAGTCCGATGATCAATTGAAGGAAGTAGAACGCCAAGCAGAACGCAAAGAAAATTACAAACTCTTTGTAGTCTGGTCTGTTCTTGACGACAAACCAAGTGGCGACAAAGGCGGCCAGTAGAGGGGCGGCAAGAAAGGCAAGCAGCCGGCGCATATGTTCAACCTTCAGGCAGCGGAATGAACTCGCTCTCGTCGCCGGGCACGGTGTCGAAGCGGCCGCTCTTCCATTCGTCCTTGGCCTGGTCGATGCGCTCCTTCGAGGAGGAGACGAAGTTCCACCAGATGTGGCGCGGCCCGTCCATCGGCTCGCCGCCGACCAGCATCAGCCGGGTCTGGTCGAGCGCGAGGATCGAGATGCGGTCGCCCGGCTTGAAGATCAGCAACTGCCCGGCGCCGAACTCGTCGCCGGCAATGTCGACCTTGCCCGTGACGATATAGACCGCGCGCTCGTCATAGTCGGGGTCGAGCGGCAGGATCGAGCCGGGCGAGAGCACGGCTTCGGCATAGAGCGTGTCCCACGGGAACTTCACCGGCGAGGTCTCGCCATAGGCCGAACCCATGATCAGGCTGATGCGCTTGCCCTCGCCGACGATGCGCGGCAGCTCCGGCGCGGCGTGGTGGATGAATTCCGGCGCGATCTCCTCGTGGCTCTTCGGCAAGGCGAGCCAGGTCTGGATGCCGTAGAGCTTCGGCGCCTTGAGCCGCTCCTCGGGCGCGGTGCGCTCGGAATGGACGATGCCGCGCCCGGCCGTCATCAGGTTGACCGCGCCGGGGCGGATCGGCAGCGCCGTGCCGAGCGAGTCGCGGTGCATGATCTCGCCGTCGAAGAGGTAGGTTACGGTCGAGAGCCCGATATGCGGGTGCGGGCGCACGTCGATGCCCTCGCCGAGCAGGAACTCGGCCGGCCCCATCTGGTCGAAGAAGATGAAGGGGCCGACCATCTTGCGCCCGATCGAGGGCAGCGCCCGCCTGACCGAGAAGCCGCCGAGGTCGCGTGCCCGCGAGACGATGACCTGCTCGAGCGCCTGGCAGGAAAGGGCGTCGCCCGGGATCGGGTCGTGGTCGGGCAGCTGGGACATGACGGCACTCCTTGCGCTGTGGCCTGAGCCTTACCGGAAGCGCGTGGCTGGGCAAGCGCGGGTTTGCCGGGCGGGCCTGCCCCGGTGAGAGGATATGTCGCTCGACAGGCAGGCTCGATGAAATTATCTATAAAATATGACCACGAACAAAGCCGACACGCTCGCGATCCGGATCAGCCGCGTTTTGGCCGAGCGGATCATTTCCGGCGCGCTCGAGCCGGGCGCGCGGCTGCGGCAGGACCATGTCGCGGCGGAGTTCGGCGCGAGTCATGTCCCGGTGCGCGAGGCCTTCCAGCGCCTGGAGGCGCAGGGTCTGGCGATCAGCGAGCCGCGCCGGGGCGTGCGCGTCGCCGCCTTTGATCTGCGCGAGGTCCGCGAGGTCGCGGAGATGCGCGCGGCGCTGGAGGCCCTGGCACTGCGTCACGCCGCGCCGCACCTGACCAGGGCGATTCTCGACCAGGCCGAGGAGGCCACGCGTGCCGGCGAGAAATCGCCGGATGTCCGGGCCTGGGAGGAGGTGAATCGGCGCTTCCACCGCCTGATTCTCACGCCCTGCGCCATGCCGCGCCTGCTCGCCTCGATCGACGATCTGCACGCCGCCAGCGCCCGCTTCCTGTTCTCGGCTTGGCGGGCGGAATGGGAGGCGCCGACCGAGCATGACCACCACGCGATTCTGGCCGCCCTGCGCGGAGGCCAGACCGAGGCGGCCGTGACGATCCTCGCGCGCCATGTCCAGTGGATCGGCCGTCGCCCGGTGACGACCGCTTCCGGCGCCACGCGCGAGGCCTTCGCCATCGTCGGCTGAGACGCCAGCCGCGACAAGCGGCTTGCAATCTCCCGCATTCTGTGGACTCGATCATAGATCGCAGATGAAAATTATCTATAATTTATGACGGAGATCGACATGAACGATATCAGCTACGCCCCGGTGCGCCCGGGCTTCAGCCCGCTCGCCCTCGCCAACCGCTCTTTGCCGATGCAGGTGGCGGCCGTGCTGCTCGGAACGCTTGTCCTGGCTCTGGCATCGCGGCTCAGCGTGCCGATGGTGCCGGTGCCGATGACCATGCAGACGCTGGCGGTGACGCTCATCGGCGCCTTCTATGGCTGGCGGCTGGGCGTTCTCACCATCGTCGCCTGGCTGCTCGAAGGTGCGGCCGGATTGCCGGTGCTGTCGAACGGGGCGTCGGGACTGGCCTATATGATGGGGCCGACCGGCGGCTATCTCGTCGCCTTCCCGTTCGCCGCTGCGCTGGTCGGCTGGCTGGCCGAGCGCGGCTGGAACGGCAGCAGCTTGCCGCGCGCCTTTGCCGCGATGCTGCTCGGCAACCTCGTCTGCCTCGCATTCGGTGCGGCGTGGCTGGCAACGCTCATCGGTGTCGAGCGGGCGCTGCTTGCCGGCGTCGTGCCCTTCATCCTGGGAGCCATCGTGAAATCGGCGCTCGGCGCGGCGGTCCTCAGGGCCTTCAGCCGGCCGCTTCCCGGCGCCGATCGGGCGTGACGTCGATCCCGGTCTCGGGCTGTCCGTCGCACGTCGCCTGGCATCGGCGCAGCGACCGCGATGCGGCGGTCCGGCATGTCGCGCGACTGATCGAGGCAATGTTGGGAGGGCCGGCCGAGCTCGGTTAGCCGCGCCGGGAGATTACTTGTCGACGTCGAGCGGCGCTGTCCCCGTCGGCCTGCCGTCGGCACTGAGGGTGATCTTCTCGATGCGCGCCTCGGCCTGCTTCAGCAGGGCGTCGCAACGCGCCTTCAGCGCCTCGCCGCGGGTGTAGATGTCGATCGATTCCTCGAGCGGCACGTCGCCGCGCTCGAGCCGGGCGACGATCGCCTCAAGCTGCTTCAGCGCCTCCTCGAAGGGCAGGGCAACGATGTCGGAATTGGTCTTGGCGTCGGTCAAGGTCGGCGATTCCCGTTGGGCTATCCTTATCGGCTCTGACCCGGTTCGCCGCAACCCCGCATCACACCGGCAGCGCCGAGGTCTTCTTGATCGTGCGCAGGGTCAGCGTCGACTGCACGCGCGTCACGCCGGGCAGCTGCGTGATGATGTCGGTGTGGATGCGCTCGAAATCGGCGCTGTCGCGATAAATCACCCGCATCAGGTAGTCATGCGCGCCGGCGAGCAGGTGGCATTCGAGGATCTCGGGCAGGTTCTGCACCGCCTGCTCGAAGCTTTCCAGCGAGGCGCGGCCCTGCTGGTCGAGCGTGACGAAGACGAAGGCCGTGCCGGGGAAGCCGGCGATCTTGTCGTCGAGCATCATCGCGTAGCCGCGGATCAGCCCGCTCTCCTCCAGCTGCCTGACGCGGCGCAGGCAGGCGGAGGGCGAGAGGTGCACCTTCTCGGCCAGGTCGGAATTGGTGATGCGGCCATCGTTCTGCAGGATGCGCAGGATGGTGCGGTCGCGGGAATCGAGTTCGATGGTCATGGCAGTTCGTGCCCAGCGGAAGTTGGCGATGGATCGTCGCAAATTCCGCCAAGTGCAAGCAATATTCTGCACCGATTATGCGCGGATGCGCTGATATACACGTCAACAACCGAGCATGATGCCGAAAAGTGCGAAGCGGTTTTCGGACGACGTCATGCTCTAACTCTCTGCTGGGAGACGGATTCAGACTTCGGGTGGGACCGTAAGGCGGACCCATCCGAAGTCATCCGGCTCTTGTGAGGCTGCACAAAACTACCGCTCGGCCGCACCCATGGCGCGGCCGCCGACGCGCAGGCCCGGCGCCGGCCGTTCGGCGATGACCTCGCGGCGATAGCGGAACAGCGCGGCGGGGCGTCCGGCGGTGCGGGTCATGGTTCCGGTCGGCTCGACCAGCGCGGCGCTCTCGACCAGCCGCCGGAAATTCTGCTTGTGCACGTGCCGGCCCGAGATCGCCTCGACCGTGTTCTGCAGGGCGGTGAGGGTGAAGGCGTCCGGCATCAGCTCGAACACGACCGGGCGGTATTTCAGCTTGGCGCGGAGCCGGCCGATCGCGGTGGCGAGGATGCGGCGATGGTCGAAGCGCATCGGCTGGCCCAGCGTCGGCGCATGGTCGAGCGCGTCGGGACGCCGGTCGCGCAGCGCCTCATAGGCGAGCCCGGCATCGTAGAGCAGCTCGTAGCGCTCCAGCGTCTTCTCCTCGTCCCAGGGGGCGCCGCCGGCGCCGAAGCAGGTCGCCAGCCGCTGCTGGCGCGAGAGCGGGCGCCGGTCCTGCTCGGCCCGCTCGGCCTCGCTGTCATCCGCCCATTCCTGCAGCAGCGGCAGGATCGTCGTGTCGAGCACGGCGGGGCGCCCGGCGCGCCAGTCCTCCCAGGGGAAGAAGCCGTACCAGGGCCGGAAGGCCGCGTGCGCTGCGAGCGTCGGTGCCCGCGTCAGCGCGAGATAGCCGACCGAGACGACATGCGGCCCGGTATCGCGGATCTCGGCCTGCCGGCCGCGGTCGCCGAAGGTGTAGAGCTGCTCGACATAGCCGAGCGAGAGCGCCGTCTGCTCCGCCACCCAGTCGCGCAGGCCGATCTCGAAGGTGCGGTGCTTCAGCGGGTCGAACGGGCCGTAGGGCAGGCCGGGCGTGGCGTCGCCATCATCGGTCTCGGCCGTCAGGATATGCGGCTGCCCGCCGCTGAAGGCGACGATGGCGGCGGCGAGGCCGATTTCGATGGCAGGGGGAGTCAGATTGCGCGGCATGGCCGGCACGATGCCGCAAGCGCAGCCAGGTCTCAATCAGGATCGGCTCTCAATCAGGATCGGCTCTCAATCAGGATCGGCTCTCAATCAGGATTGGCTCTCAATCGAGATCGACCCGGAAGGGCGCGCCCTCGAACGCATCCGCGCCACGGCCGATGCCCTCGATCGCCCGGTTCATCCGCCCGCCGCGCCGCAGCATCTGGTCGGCCAGCGCCACGAGCCGCGCATTCGGCGTCGCCGAGGGCGAGGCGGCGCGCAGGGCCAGCGCGATGGCCTGCTCGTCGCGCTCCGGTCGCAGCGCGCAGGCGGCGATATAGGCTGCGGCCGTCGAGCGGCTGATCCCGGCCCAGCAATGGATCACGATCGGCGCAGCCCGGTCCCAGCCGCGCATGAAATGCAGGAAGCGCTCGACATGCTCCTCGCCGGGCAGGATGTGCCCGTCCATCGGCGCGGTGATGTCGGACATGCCGATGAACAGGTGCCGCTCGGCGCTGATGCCGGGCGGGCGCTCGACCACCGTGTTGACGTTGATCAGCGTCACGACATGGCTGGCGCCAACGGCGGCGACCGTCTCGTGCAGCTTCGACAGGGAGGAGACATGGAGCGTCGGCATGGCGAACCGCTTGGCAGATTCCGGCTCTGAGCGCGAGTCGGTGGTGATGATAGCGCCGAATGAAGCATGGCCAAGAAGTGGGGCATGGCCAAGGCCGTTGAAATGTTTACAACTAAACTGTCGCCCTTCAGGATGCCGCCATGAATCTCTGGTTCCGCCTCATCTGGCTCCTCGCGACCACGCCGTTCCGGCCGAAGCTGGTCCCGCCCTTCGGCTGCTCCGTGCTGCCGTTCCGGGTCTGGTTCCACGATCTCGACACCAGCCTGCACATGAACAATGGCCGCTACTGGACGCTGATGGATCTCGGCCGCACCGACCTGATGCTGCGCAGCGGCCTCTGGCGCGCCGTGCTGCGCGAGGGCTGGGTGCCGGTGGTCAATGCCGGGATGATCCGCTTCCGCCGCGAGCTCAGGCTGTTTCGCTCCTTCGAGATCGAGACCGCGATCATGTGCTGGACCGAGAACTGGCTGGTGATGCAGCACCGCGTCATCGCCCGCGGCCGTGACGGCTCCGAGATCGTCGCGGCGGTCGCGCTGGCGCGGGCTGCGCTCTACGACCGCAAGGCCAAGGGCTACGTGCCGGTCGCGCGCATCTGGGGCGAGATGGGCATCACGGCTGAAAGCCCGCCGCAGACGCCGGAGATCACAGCCTTCCTCGCCGCCGAGGACGCGATGCGGCAGGCGGGGGCGGCGGAGCGCTGAGAGCGGCTACTCCGCCGCCAGCCGCGTCGCGCGCCACTGTGCCAGCAGCGCCCGCAGCGCGCCGGGCTTCAGCGGCTTGTTCAGGATGTGGACGTCGAAGGCGCCAGCCGCCTCGCGCACCTGCGGCGAGCGGTCGGCGGTCAGCAGGATCGCGGGGAGCGGCAGGCGCGAGCGCTCGCGCAGCGCCGAGATCGCAGCCAGCCCGTCGCCGCGGTCGAGATGGTAGTCGGCGATCAGCACGTCCGGCTCGCCGCCCTTCTTCATCAGCGCCATCGCCTCGTCGAGGCCCGGCGCGGTTACGACGAGGCAGCCCCAGCCTTCGAGCAGCAGCCGCATGCCGTCGAGGATGGTGGGCTCGTTGTCGATCACCATCAGCTTGAGGCCGGCGAGCTGCCCGGCCGGCGCCTGGCGCGGCGAGGTGCTGGTCGCCATCGCCGGCAGCGGCGCGGCGCGCGGCACCATCACCGAGAAGCGCGTGCCGCGGCCGGGCGCCGAGTTGAGCACGAGCTTGTGGTCGAGCGTGCGCGCGATGCGCTCGACGATGGAGAGGCCGAGGCCCAGCCCCCGCGCCACCCGGGCGCCCTGGTCGAGCCGCTGGAACTCGCGGAACACGGTGCGCTGCTTGCTCTGGGGGATGCCGAGCCCGGTATCGAGCACCTCGACGGCGATCTGCCCGCCGCGCCGGCGGCAGCCGACCAGCACCTTGCCGTTCGGCGTGTACTTGATCGCGTTCGAGATCAGGTTCTGGAGCAGGCGCCTGAGCAGCCGCCGGTCCGAGCGCAGCGCGACGCCGGCCGGGACGAAGACGAGCTTCAGCCCCTTCTCCTGGGCGCTCGGCTCGAATTCGCGCTGGAGCTGGCGCATCAGCTCGTCCAGCCGGAAGCTGGTCAGCTCGGGCTTCATCGCGCCGCCATCGAGCCGCGAGATCTCGAGCAGCGCGGTCAGGATCTCCTCGACCGCATCGAGCGAGGCGTCGATGTTCTCGGCGAGCTCGGGGATGGCGGCCTGCCGGTCGCGCTCGACCAGCGCGGTGGCGTAGAGGCGGGCGGCGTTGAGCGGCTGCAGGATGTCGTGGCTGGCGGCGGCGAGGAAGCGGGTCTTCGAGGCATTGGCCTCCTCCGCCTCGCCCTTGGCGCGCTGGAGCGCGGCATTGACGCGCAAGAGCTCCTCGGTGCGCTCGACGACGCGGCGCTCCAGGCTCTCATTGGTGCGCTCCAGCTCCTCATGCGCCTCGACCGATTCGGTGATGTCGGTATAGGTCGTCACCAGGCCGCCATCGGGCAGCGGGTTGGAGCGGATCTCGATCACCTTCTTCAGGGGGTAGAGCTTGAGCCTGACCGGCTCGCGGTCGTTGACGAAGCTCTCCAGCCGCGCCGCCATCAGCTCGTCCTGCTCGCCGTCGCCATAGGCGCCGCGCGCCGCGTTGTAGCGCACGATCTCGTCCAGGCCCGTGCCGAAGCGCACCAGCGATTGCGGCAGGTCGTAGAGCTCGATGAAGGCCTGGTTCCAGGCCAGCATCCTGAGGTCGCGGTCGAGCACGGTGATGCCCTGGCCGGCATGGTCGAGCCCGTGCTGGAGGATGTCGCGGTTGTATTGCAGCGCCGCCGAGGCGTCGTCGAGCAGCTTGAAGGCGGCCTCGGTCGAGAGGTTGCGCCGCTTCAGCAAGAGCGAGAGCACCAGCCGCGACGAGGCCGCGCCGATGGCGGAGGAGAGCAGGTGCTCGCCGAAGCGCAGCATGTGGATGTCGGCCTCGCGATTGCCGTTCGGCGCCTCGCCGCGCCCATTGGTGAAGCCGTCGAAGGCGCGCTGCGTCCGCTCCTGGCCGAGATAGCGGCCGATGGTCGATTGCAGCTCGGCCTCGGTGACGCTGGAGCGCCAGAGCGAGAAGGATTGCGCCATCGTCCCGCGGTCGGATTCGACGAAGGAATTGGCCTGCAGCCGCTCCATCGCGCTGGCCGGGCGCAGCAAGGAAAAGCCGACATAGCAGAGGACGTTCAGCCCCAGGCTCCAGAGCACGCCGTGGGGCAGGGCCGGCAGGTCGAGCCCGAACAGCGCCTCCGGCCTGAGCGCCAAGATGCCGAGCGGCCCCTTCTCGACCACGTCGTTCCAGATGCTGTCGGGATGGGCAAGGCTCGGGATCAGCAGCGTGTAGGTCCAGGTCACCGTCCCGATGATCAGCCCGGCGGCGGCGCCGAGCGCGGTGCCGCGCCGCCAGAGCAGCCCGCCGAAGAAGGCGGGCGCGATCTGCGCCGTCGCCGCAAACGAGAGCAGGCCGATCGAGACCAAGGCCGCCTCGCCGGCCGCGCGGTAGTAGGCGTAGCCGAGCAGGATCACGAGCAGGATGGCGAGGCGCCGGATGATCACGACCTGCGAGCCGAGGTCGCCGCCGGTCGTGCCGTTGCTGCGCTGCTTCAGCGTCGCCAGCGCCCGGTCGGGATCGGTGAGGAGGCCGCGCAGGCGCAGCATCAGCGGCATGACGAGGTGGTTCGAGATCATGATCGCCAGCGCGACCGAGGCGACGATCACCATCGCGGTCGCGGCCGAAAGCCCGCCGATGAAGACGATCAGCGCGAGCAGCCCGGCGCCGTGCTCCAGCGGCAGCAGCAGCACGGTCATGTCGCGGTCGACGCCCGGCCCCGGCATCAGCAACTCGCCCGCCATGGCGAGCGGCAGCACGAACAGGTTGATCAGCACGAGGTAGAGCGGGAACATCCAGGCGGCGCGGCGCACGTCGCGCGCGTCGCGGTTCTCGACGATCGTCATGTGGAACTGTCGCGCCAGCAGCAGCGAGGCGCAGGCCGAGAGCAGGGTCAGCGTCAGGAAGGTCGGCCAGTTGGAGGTCCGGTCCCAGATCGGCAGCGCCCCGTCGGGCGGCTTCGAGGCCTTCGCGATCAGGTCGCCGGCGCCGTCGAACAGGCCATAGGCGACGAAGATGCCGAGCACGAGGAAGGCGATCAGCTTCACCACCGATTCGGCCGCGATCGCCAGCACGAGCCCGTCCTGGTGCTCGGTCGCGTCGATATGCCTGGTGCCGAAGGCGCAGGCGAATCCGGCCAGCACCATGGCGACGAGGAAGGCGAGGTCGCTCAGCACGGGCACGTCGGTCGTCAGCGCCCTCCCGCCGGTCGCGGTCAGGAAGACCGAGAGCGAATTGGCCACCGCCTTCAATTGCAGCGCGATATAGGGCAGGGCGCCGATGACGGCGACGAGGCAGACCAGCGCCGCGACGCGCTCGCTCTTGCCGTAGCGCGCGCCGACGAAATCGGCGATCGAGGTGATGTTCTGCGATTTCGCGATGTCGACGATGCGCGCGACGAAGCGGTGGCCGAAGCCGATCACGAGGATCGGCCCGACATAGATGCCGAGGAAGTCGAAGCCGGCGCTATTGGCGAAGCCGACCGAGCCGTAGAAGGTCCAGGAGGTGCAGTAGACGCCGAGCGCCAGCGCGTAGATCGTCGTGCGCGCCCGCCCGGCCATCAGCCGCCGGCCCGAGGTGTCGGCGGCATGCGCGATCGCAAACAGCGCGCAGAGATAGCCGAGCGCGACCAGAATGACGGACCAGGCCGGGATCATCTCGTCTCCATGGCGCAAAGCTTAGCGCATCGGCAGGCCGAGCGCGATGCGGCTTTCGGCCGGTATCTGTGGCTAACTGCCTTGGATCGCTGGCTGATTTCAGCATGGCTCCGGCCGTCGCCACGAGCTCGGGGCCGCTTCGTCTCGCATAGCGGGAACCAATTCGCCGGCCGCGGTCTTCTAACCCGCGCCACTCTCCACTAGCCTGCTTCAGCGCCTTGCCGCTTGGGCAGGCGCCTTGCGACCGTCTCGAGAAGAAGGGGCCGAGAATGCTGAAGGAATTCAAAGAATTCGCCATGAAGGGCAACGTCATGGACCTCGCCATCGGCGTGGTCATCGGCGCGGCCTTCGGCAGGATCGTCGACTCGCTGGTCGGCGACCTGATCATGCCGATCTTCGGTGCGATTGGCGGTCTCGATTTCTCCAACTACTTCGTCGGCCTGAACAGCGCCGTCACCAGCCCGGTCCTGGCCGACGCCAAGAAGCAGGGCGCCGTCTTCGCCTATGGCAGCTTCATCACCGTCGCGATCAACTTCATCATCATCGCCGTTGCGCTCTTCCTGGTGGTCAAGCTGATCAACCGGGTGAGGCGCGCCGAGAAGGCAGCCGAGCCGTCGAAGCCCGCGGCCAAGCCCGACGACGTCGTGCTGCTCGGCGAGATCCGCGACCTGCTGAAGCAGCGGCCGGTCTGATCGCACCGAACTGCGTTTGACTTTGCGGAAGTGAGATACAATGTATCTCACCTCAAAAGGAGGCGCCCATGGCAGCGACGACGATGGTCCATGTCCGGGTGGACGAGGAGGTCAAGGACCAGGCGACGGATGCGCTCGCCGCGATGGGGCTGACCCTGTCTGCCGCCGTGAAGATATTCCTGATGCGGGTCGCCACCGAGAAGGCGCTGCCGTTCGAGCTGCGCGTGCCCAACGCGGAGACGGTGGCCGCGATGCAGGAGGCCGAGGCGCTGGTGCGCAATCGTAGCCGCAGACTGACCTCCGCGCAGGACATGCTCGATGAGCTCGAAGAAGACGGCAAGCGCTAAGCGCGCGCCGTTCCCGAGGGCCTGCGATTACACCAAGCAGTTCCGCAAGGATTGGGAGGCGTTGTCGCGCTCCGGTCGCTTCGACATGAACCGCCTCAAGGAGGCGGTGCTGCTTCTCATCGCCGGTGATGCGCCGTTGCCGCCCGAATGGCTCGATCACCCGCTGACGGGACAATGGATCAATCATCGCGAGTGCCATATCGGCGGCGACTTCCTGCTGATCTACCGGCTCGACGGCAAGAACGCAGACGACCTGATCATCTTCGTGCGGACGGGAACGCACGCGCAATTGTTCGAATGAGCGGGTAGCCTATGAGGCGCCGGCTCGCCTGATTCATCACCGCGACAGATCGACCTGATCTCGGGATTTCATGCCTCCCACCCGCGGCTTCGGCTAAAGGGAAGCGTGGATCACATGAGGTTGAAGCCTATGACGACCGATACGCTGCCGGGCGCCGGCCTGATCGCCGAATTGCGGCCCGAGGCCCGCAATGCGCCCGAGAGCGGCATCGTCGAGGTGATGAACCATGGCAGGCTGCGGCCCGGCCTGATTCCGCTCTGGGTCGGCGAGGGTGACCTGCCGACGCCGGAGTTCATCATGCGCGCCGCGATGAAGTCGCTGGCTGATGGCGAGACCTTCTACACCTGGCAGCGCGGCATCCCGGAACTGCGCGAGGCGCTGGCGCGCTATCACACCAGGCTCTACGGCCAGCCCTTCTCGGCCGAGCGCTTCTTCGTCACCGGCTCGGGCATGCAGTCGGTCCAGATCGCCGTGCGCATGATCGCCGGCCCCGGCGACGAGCTGATCATCCCGACCCCGGCCTGGCCGAATTTCGTCGCAGCGATCGAGGTCGGCGGCGCCAAGGCGGTCTGCGTCCCGATGGACCTCGACCAGGGCCGCTTCACGCTCGACCTCGACAAGCTCGCCGCCGCGATCACGTCCCGGACCCGCGCGCTGATCGTCAACTCGCCCGCCAACCCGACCGGCTGGACCGCGACCAGGGACGAGATGGCGGCGCTGCTGGCGCTGGCCCGCAAGCACGGCATCTGGATCATCGCCGACGAGATCTATGGCCGCTTCGTCTATAACGGCGAGGCGCGCGCCGCCTCCTTCCACGACGTCATGGACGAGGACGACCGCGTCCTCTTCCTCCAGACCTTCTCGAAGAACTGGGCCATGACCGGCTGGCGCATGGGCTGGATCGAGGCGCCGCCCGTCTTCGGCCAGATCATCGAGAACCTGATCCAGTATTCGACCTCGGGCTCGCCGGTCTTCATCCAGCGCGCCGGCGTCGCGGCGCTGGACGAGGGCGAGGCCTTCGTCGCCGAGCAGATCGCCCGCGCAGCCGAGGGCCGCAGGATCGTCTTCGAGGGGCTCAAGGCGACCAACCGCGTCTCGCTCTCGGCGCCGGACGGGGCCTTCTACCAGTTCTTCAGCGTCGATGGCCGCACCGAGTCGCGCAAGCTCGCCGTCGAGCTCTGCGACACGGCCAATGTCGGCCTTGCGCCGGGGACCGCCTTCGGCCCGGGCGGCGAGACCGGCCTGCGCCTCTGCTTCGCCCGCAAGGCCTCGGACCTGACCGAGGCGGTGGCGCGGCTGCAGCGGGCGCTCGCGGCCTGAGCCCGGCCGCGTGAACCTTACGCAATGCCGCCCTGCGTAGCCGGGGCGCCATTGCGTTTGACCGGGGCGGGACGGGCGTTCATTGATCGCATGTCCGCTTTCAACGCTGCGCCGCTCCGGCGCGCGCCCCGCACGACATGGCCATTCCGAGTTTCATCCCCTACCGGCTGAGAACGCTTTCCGGCGAGGCCTTCGTCATCGGCTGCGCCGCCGTGGGCGGGGCGCTGTTTGCCCTGCTCGACGTGCCCGCCGCCTGGCTCTCCGGCTCGATGCTGCTGGTCTCGGTCCTCGGCGTCACCATGCGCCTGCCGGACCTGCGCAAGCCCTGGTTCGATTCGACCATGATCATGTCGGGCACGCTGATCGGCTCCTCGGCGACGCCCGAGGCGCTGGCCGCGACCGCACGTTATCCCGGCTCGCTGCTCGTGCTGCTCGTCGGCATGATAGCCATCATGCTCGCGACCGGCGCCTATCTCCGCTACGTCGCGCGCTGGTCCTGGATCGATGCGCTGCTCGCCGCCGCGCCCGGAGCGCTCTCGACGGTGATCGCCGTCGCGCAGGCGAAAGGCGCCAATATCGGCCGGATCGCGGTGATCCAGCTCTTCCGCATCCTCGTCCTCGTCGCCATCCTGCCCAGCATCATGAAGCTGACCGGGGACATGGCCGTCGTGCCGCAGGCGGCCGTGCCCATCGCGAGCATTGGCGACGCCGCGCTGGTGCTGGGCGCAGGGCTCGTCACCGGGCTGATCTTCGAGCGTATCGGCATCACCGCGCCCTTCATCCTCGGCGCCACCTTGTCGAGCTCGATCCTGCATGGCACCGGCACGGTGCATGGCACGCTGCCGCCCGAGATCGCCACGGTCATCATGGTCATGCTCGGCGCTGCCATGGGCGGACGCGTCTCGAACCTGAAGCGGGGCGAGATCGCCGGGCTGTTCCCGCTCGCCATTGGCGGCTTCGTCGTCTCGCTGGTCGTCGCCTTCGCCTTTGCCTGGCCGGCCGCCTGGCTCGCCGGCGTGCCCTATGCCAATGCGATGGCGGCCTTCGCGCCGGGCGGGCTGGAGGCGATGGCGATGCTCGCCTTCGCCATGGGGCTCGACCCGCTTTATGTCGGCGCCCACCACCTGACGCGCTTCATGATCCTCGGCCTCGCCATGCCCTTCCTGGTGGTGCGCTTCAAGAACGAGCCGCCGAAGGACTGAAGTAGATCACCGTCATCCCGGACAAGCCGCGCAGCGGCGTAGCTCCGGGATCCATCGTAGGGCTCCGGCGCTCTACGATGGATCCCGGCGCTCCGCTTCGCTACGGCCGGGATGACGCGAGGGGGGACGGCCGCGAGGATCAGTCCACGCCGAGCGTGGTCAGGTCCTGGAACCAGTGCTGGGCCAGCGTGAACTTCTTCACCTTCGGCGAAAGCGCGTGCGGGTTGGTGTCGTGCACGACCCAGACCAGGACTGCGTCGTCGACGATCTGCGCATGCGCCTTGGCGAGCAGCTCGTCCTGCTTGGCGACGTCGAAGGTCTTCATCGCCTCGTTCAGGTAGCCGTCGACGACGGGGCTCGCATAAAAGCCCCAGTTCACGCCGACCGGCGCAGCCTGGTTCGAGTGGAAGAAGCGGATGATCGCGTAGAGCGGGTCGGAGGTGACATAGGCGATGTTGTTCGAGGTGATGCCGGCATTCATCTCGTCCTTCGCGCCCTTGCGCCAATGCGTGTAGAGCACCTCAAGCTCGACGACCTTGAACTCGATCTCGATGCCGACATCCTTGAGGTTCTGCTGGATGAACTCGTTCATCGGCAGCGACAGCATCTGGCCGGTGCCGCCCTGCGCGATGACGAAGGTCGCCTTCAGCGGCTTGGCTGGCGAGTAGCCGGCCTCAGCGACGAGCTTCTTCGCCGCCTCTGGATCGTACTTGATCTGGAAGCCCGGCTTGCCGAACCACGGGCTGGCAGGATCGACCTGGCCGACAGCCGGCTTGGCGAGACCGTTCATCAGCGCGACGATGCCGTCGCGGTCGACGGCGAGGTTCATCGCCTTGCGCAGGCGCACATCTGTCCAGGGCGAGCCCGGCACGACGCTGAGATGGTAGTTCCAGACATGCGGGGTGACGTTCTCGACGATCTTCATGCCGGCCGACTTGAGCTGCGGCACGGTGTCGGGAGCCGGCGTCTCGATCAGGTCGACCTGGCCCGAGATCAGCGCGTTGGTGCGCGACAGCACCTCCGGCATCGGCACCAGCACGAGCTTGTCGACCTTGGCGAGGCGGTTCTTGTTCCAGTAATCCGGGTTCTTGCTGAGTTCGGCCAGTTCGCGCGGCACCAGCTTGGTCAGCTTGAACGGGCCTGTGCCGGAGGGCTGCTGGGCGAACTTGTCCCAGTCGCGCCCGAGCTTCTCGTATTGCGCCGGGCTTGAGACCAGGAACCAGAGCATCTGGTAGGGGAAGAAGGAATCGACCGCCTTGGTGGTGATCTCGACCGTCTTCGCATCGACCTTGCGGTAGCTCGCGACCGAGGGCAGGCGCGGCCTGACCTGGGCCGCCTGACGCCGGTCGTAATGCGGCGCCTGCTCGTTCAACACCTTCTCCAGGTTCCAGACCACGGCATCGGCGTCAAAGGCGCTGCCATCGTGGAACGTCACGCCCTCGCGCAGCGTGAACAGCCACTTCTTCTGGTCGGCGGGATCGACCTTCCATTCGGTGGCGAGGCCCGGCACGAGCTTGCCCGGCCGGTCGGCGACGTCCATTTCCCAGGCGACCAACGGGTCGTAGAGCGTATAGCCGGTGAACTTGTAGGCGCCGGCGCCGCGGTCGGGCTGGCCCGAGGTCAGCGGGATGTCGGCCAGCGAGATGCCGTAGCGGACGACCGACTCCGCCCTGGCCCAACTGGTCAAGGATAAGGCGACGAACGCCGATACTGCCAAGCGTTTGAACATGGGAGCCCCTGCATGTGGAAGGTGCTCCTGCGTCAGCAAGTGGTATGCCAGTCCGCGGGCTCAGCCGCGCGGCCAGGTTGCGCCATTGGTATGGGTCATGACGGCGTAGAGCGAGGTCGTGCCGCAGATGAAGAGGCGGTTCAGCTTCGGCCCGCCCCAGGCGACATTGGCGACGGTCTCGGGGATCAGCACCTTGCCGACCAGCGTGCCGTCCGGGTCGTAGACATGGACGCCGTCATTGGCGCTGGTCCAGAGCCGGCCGGTCGCGTCGAAGCGGAAGCCGTCGAACAGGCCGGCCGTGCAGGTCGCGAAGACCTCGGAGCGGCCGAGCGCCGTGCCCTCTTTCGTCAGCTCGAACTTGCGGATATGGCGCGGCCCGTCCGGATCATGGCTCGCGCCCGTGTCGGCGATATAGAGCGCGCTCTCGTCGGGCGCGAAGGCGAGCCCGTTCGGCTTGGCGAAATCGTCGGCGACGATGGCGAGCGCACCGCTCTGCGGGTCGATGCGGTAGACATGGCAGCGGCCGATTTCGGCCTCGCCCTTGTTGCCCTCGTAGTCGCTGCCGATGCCGTAATCGGGATCGGTGAACCAGATCGAGCCGTCCGACTTGACCACGGCGTCGTTGGGCGAGTTCAGCCGCTTGCCCTGCCAATGGCTGGCGAGCACGGTGACGGAGCCGTCATGCTCGGTGCGCGTCACCTGCCGCCCGCCATGCTCGCAGGTCACGAGCCGGCCCTGGAGATCGACGGTGTTGCCGTTGGAGTTCCGTGCCGGCTGGCGGAAGGTGCCGACATGGCCGGTCGCCTCGTCGTAGCGCAGCATCCGGTCGTTCGGGATGTCGGACCAGACCAGCGTGCGATGCGCCGGGAACCAGGCCGGCCCCTCGGCCCAGCGCGAGCCGCTCCAGAGCCGCTCGATCCGCGCCGAGCCCGGCACGATGCGGTGGAAACGCGGGTCGTAGACCTCGACCCCGGTGCCTTCGATCACGCCGAACATGGAATTGTCTCCCTGAAGCGGGCGGGACAATCGGCGATTGTTGGGCCGGCGGCAAGATGGTCAAGCGCGGGGAACCCTCTCCTGTAAGGAGAGGGCAGGGTGAGGTGTAGGCCAGAACACCAGTGAAGTGGAACGAGAGCCGCAACTCCGCCAACGGCATCAAGATTGGACGGTGCCCTCTCCGTCGTTGCGAGGAGCGTAGCGACGAAGCAACCCAGGGGGACTGCGCGAGACCCCCTGGGTTGCTTCGCTGCGCTCGCAATGACGGCAGCGGTTAGCTCACGGCAACAGCATCCAGCGGCCGACACCTCACCCAACCCTCTCCTTACAGGAGAGGGTTCCCGCGCCTGCATCTCAAAGGTCGAGCCCCGCATCCCAATACGGCGTCGCGCCATAGAGCTCAGCCAGGTAATCGACGAACACCCGCACTTTCTGCTCCATGTGCCGCCGGCTCGGATAGACCGCGTAGACCGCGACGCGCTTGCCGCCCGAATACTCCGGCAGCACGTGCACGAGCTGGCCCGATTTCAGCTCCGGCCCGACATCCCAGGTCGAGCGCAGCGCGATGCCGACGCCGCCGAGCAGCGCCTCGCGCACGACCTCGCTCGAATTCGTCCGGAGTCGGCTGGTGACGGGCACGGTGACTGCGCCCGAAGGCCCGTCGAGCCGCCACTGGTCGGCATTGTGGGCGATCAGCGCATGCTTCGAAAGCTCGTCGATGCTGCCGGGCAGGCCGTGCTCCGCGACATAGCTAGGCGTCGCGCAGAGGATGCGGTGGTTCGGCGCCAGCCGCTTCGCCACGAGGCTCGAATCCTGCAAGTCGGCGATGCGCACCGCGAGGTCGAAACCCTCGCCGATGATGTCGACGAAGGAATCGGTCAGGATCAGGTCGACCGTCACCATCGGGTTGGAATCGAGGAAGGGTTTGAGATGCGGCGCGATGTGCAGCCGCCCGAATGAGGTCGGCGCCGACACGCGCAAGGTGCCGCGCGCCTGGCCTGAGCCGCTCGCCACCCAGGCCTCGGCATCCTCGATCGAGGCCAGGATCGAGACGACGCGCTCATAGAAGCCCTGGCCCGCCTCGGTCAGCGAGAGTTGCCGCGTCGTGCGTTGGAGCAGGCGCACGCCGAGCCGCTCCTCCAGCCGCCGGATGCGCTTCGAGATCACCGCCGGCGAGAGCTTCAACTCGCGCCCGGCCGCCGACATGCTCTTGGCCGTGACCACATGCGCGAAGACGTCGAGATCGCCGAATCGGTCCATGCTTCCTCACCTTTTCTTTTTCAGAAATAATCATGGCCTTTCGCCGCGCTGCAAGCGAGTTCGAATTGCTCTAACCTGTCCGCAGCGAGCAGGGTATGAGCAACAAGACCCCGCCGCGCCTCGAGGAGTGTCACCCATGAGCGCCATCGCGTTCCCCATTCCGCGCGCCGATATCCTGGCGCGGCGCGACGAGATCATCGCGGGCCTGGCCCCGCTGGTGGCAGCGGACGCGCTGATCACCTCCGACGACGAGCGCCGCCCCTACGAGACCGACGCGCTGACCGCCTATCGCCGCATGCCGCTTGCCGTGGTGCTGCCCTCGACCACGCAGGAGGTTGCGGCCGTCCTGTCCTATTGCAGCGCGCAGGGCGTTCCTGTCGTGCCGCGGGGCGCGGGCACTTCGCTCGCCGGCGGCGCAATCCCGCAGGAGGACGCCATCGTCATCGGCGTCTCCAAGATGAATCGCATCCTCGAGATCGACTACGCTAACAGGGTCGCAAAGGTGCAGGCCGGCGTCACCAACCTCGCCGTCACCGGCGCCGTCTCGGCCGAAGGCTTCTTCTACGCGCCCGACCCGTCCTCGCAGCTCGCCTGCTCGATCGGCGGCAATATCGGCATGAATTCCGGCGGCGCCCATTGCCTGAAATACGGCGTCACCACCAATAACGTGCTCGGCGTCACGCTGGTCATGCTCGACGGCTCGATCGTCGAGATCGGCGGCGCCCATCTCGATGCGCCCGGGCTCGACGTGCTCGGCCTGATCGTCGGCTCCGAGGGGCAGCTCGGCATCGTCACCGAGGCGACGGTGCGCATCCTGCGCTCGGCCGAGGGCGCGCGCCCGGTCCTGTTCGGCTTCCCGACCAGTGAGGAGGCCGGCGCGGCCGTCGCGGCGATCATCGGCGCCGGCATCATCCCCGTCGCGATGGAGTTCATGGACAAGCCCGCCATCGAGATCTGCGAGGCCTTTGCCCATGCCGGCTATCCGATGGATGTCGAGGCGCTGCTGATCATCGAGGTCGAGGGCTCCGACGAGGAGATGGACGCCCAGCTCGCCCGCATCGTCGCCATCGCCCGACAGCACGGCGTCAAGACGGTCAAGGAAAGCAAGTCGGCGATGGAGACCGCCGCGATCTGGAAGGGCCGCAAATCCGCCTTCGGCGCCACCGGCCGCATCGCCGACTATATCTGCATGGACGGCACCATTCCGACCGGGCAATTGCCCTTCGTGCTCCGGCGCATGGACGAGATCATCAAGGGCTACGGCCTGCGCGTCGCCAACGTCTTCCATGCCGGCGACGGCAACCTGCACCCACTGATCCTCTACAACTGCAACGACCCGGTCGAGGCGCAGAAGGCCGAGGATGCCGGCAACGACATCTTGAAGCTCTGCGTCGAGGTCGGCGGCTGCCTCACCGGCGAGCATGGCGTCGGCATCGAGAAGCGCGACCTGATGAATGTCCAGTTCAACCCGGAAGACCTGCAGCAGCAGATGCGCGTGCGCGCCGTCTTCGACGGCCAATGGCTGATGAACCCCGCAAAAGTCTTCCCGCTCGAAGGCAGGGTCGCGGCGTGACCATCCATACCCCCACAACCGAAGCCCAGGCCTGCGCCGTCGTCGCCTCCGTCGTCGCGACGGGGATCCCGCTCAGCATCCGCGGCGGCGGCACGCGCTCCGGCCTCGGCCGCCCGATCCAGGTCGTCAGCACGCTCTCCAGCGCCGGCCTGACCGGCATCACGCTCTACGAGCCGGCCGAGATGGTGATCGGCGCCCGCGCCGGCACGCCGCTTGCGCTGGTGCAGGAGACACTGGCCGAACGCGGCCAGATGCTGCCCTTCGAGCCGATGGACCACCGCCCGCTGCTCGGCACCTCCGGTGAGCCGACCATCGGCGCCGTCGCTGCCGGCAACGTCTCCGGCCCGCGCCGCATCAATGCCGGCGCGGCGCGCGACTCGCTGATCGGCATCAGGCTGATCAATGGCCGCGGCGAGGCGATCAAGTCCGGCGGGCGGGTGATGAAGAACGTCACCGGGCTCGACCTCGTGAAGCTCGTCGCCGGCAGCCACGGCACGCTCGGCTTCCTCACCGAGGTCACCTTTCGCGTCCTGCCGAAGCCTGAGCGCATCGTCACGCTGGCCTGGAACGGCCTTGCCGACGAGGCCGCGGTCGCGCTGCTTTCGACGGCACTCGGCTCGCCCTTCGAGCCGATGGCGGCGGCGCATCTTCCGGCCGGCATCGGCACCGACCATGCCCGCACCCTGCTGCGGCTGGAGAATTTTTCCGCCTCGATCGACTATCGCGGAAAAGCCCTGGCCGAGCTGTTCAGCCGGCATGGCCAGCCGGAGCTGATCGAAGGCGAGGCCTCCGCCACGCTCTGGAGCGATATCCGCGACGCCGGCTTCTTCGCTGGCACGCAGGAGGCCGTCTGGCGGCTCTCGCTCGCGCCGGGCAACGGCCCGCGCGCCACGGCTGCGATCGCCAAGGCCCTGCCGCAGGCGCGCTGGTTCTACGATTGGGGCGGCGGGCTGGTCTGGCTAGCGGTATCAGCTGATGGCGATGCCGGCGCCGCCGCGATCCGCGCTGCGATCAGGCCGCTCGGCGGCCATGCCACGCTGGTGCGCGCCCCCGACGCAGTCCGCGCCGCGGTGCCGGTCTTCGAGCCCTTGGCCGAGCCGCTGCTGCGGGTCACGGCCGGCATCAAGCAGAGTTTCGATCCGGCCGGCATCTTCGAGCCCGGCCGGATGTATGCGGGGATTTGAGATGAGACGCGATGGCAAGACGGGCCGCCACCTAACCCCTCCCCCTGGTGGGGAGGGGCAGGGGTGGGGGGCGAGCGACGGGGTGAGGCACTCACCCCGTCGTTCGCCCCCCCTCTCCAGCTCTCCCCCACAAGGGGGGAGAGAGGAGCTCCGTCCGGCTGCGGCTCGTCATGCTCGTCCCGGTGTCGCGTCGCGTTTCCGAGCCTGATCATGCAGACCAATTTCACGCCCGAACTCCTCGCCTCCGATCCGCGCCTGCCGGCCTCGGAGAAGATTCTGCGCACTTGCGTGCATTGCGGCTTCTGCACGGCGACCTGCCCGACCTATCTCCTGCTCGGCGACGAGCTCGATTCCCCGCGCGGGCGCATCTACCTGATCAAGGACATGCTGGAGAACGGCAAGCCGGCGACCGAGCAGGTGGTCAAGCACGTCGACCGCTGCCTCTCCTGCCTGTCCTGCATGTCGACCTGCCCCTCGGGCGTGAACTACATGCACCTCGTCGACCATGCCCGGGCCCATATCGAGGAGACCTATGAGCGCTCCTGGCATGACAAGCTGCTGCGCCGCGTGCTGGCGGCGGTGCTGCCCTATCCCAACCGCTTCCGCACCGCGATGCTGGCGGCGGCGCTCGGCAAGCCCTTCGCGAGCGTCTTCGGTGCGTTGCCGGTCGTTGGCGGGCGGCTGAAGGCGATGCTCTCGCTGGCGCCGGCGCGTTTACCGGGCCGCTCCGCCTGGGAGGGGCCGCAGAGCTTCCCGGCCGCCGGCCCGGCCCGCGCCAAGCGCGTCGCGCTGCTCTCCGGCTGCGCCCAGCCTGTGCTCGACCCCGCCATCAACGAGGCGACGATCCGCCTGCTGACGCGCCATGGCGTCGAGGTCGTACTGCCGAAAAACGAGGGCTGCTGCGGCGCGCTTGTCCACCACATGGGCCAGGAGCATGACGCGCTTGCCTTCGCCCGCCGCAATATCGACGCCTGGATGGCCGAGATCGACGGCGAGGGGCTCGACGCCATCCTGATCACCGCCTCGGGCTGCGGCACCACGATCAAGGATTACGGCTTCATGTTCCGCAACGAGCCGGCCTATGCCGCCAAGGCGGAGAAGGTCGCCGCGCTCGCCAAGGACATCACCGAATTCGCCGAGACGCTGGAGCTCAACCACGTCCGCGATCCCGGCTTCCAGATCGCCTATCACTCCGCCTGCTCGATGCAGCACGGCCAGCAGCTCAAGGACGGGCCGAAGCGGCTGCTGAGCGCCGCCGGCTTCAAGGTCAGGGAGGTGCCCGAGGGCCATATCTGCTGCGGCTCGGCTGGTGTCTACAACATCCTCCAGCCCGAGCTCGCCGGCCAGCTGCGCGAGCGCAAAATCGGCAACATCGAGCGCACCAGGCCGCTTCTGGTCGCCACCGGTAATATCGGTTGCATGACCCAGCTCGCGAAGGGCTTTGCCGACAAGGGCGCGGTTACGCCTGTAGTTCACACCGCCGAGCTGCTCGACTGGACGACCGGCGGCCCGCTGCCGGAGAAGCTGGCGCGGGCGGGGATCGAGGATGTGCCGGTGACCGGCCCGCGGCCGCGAAAGGACATGCTCTTCGCGGCGGAATAGGCGCGTGGCGCGCGCCTAACTTGTTTTATCGCCCCAGCATCACGCTCTGCATCTTCTGCTGCGCGGCGATCAGCGCCTGCTGCTTGCCGGCCATCGCGTTCAGCGTCGCCTGCACCTGGTTGCGCAGCTGCGGGTTGGGGATCTCCATTTGCGAGCCGCTGAGCTTGATGCCGGCGCGGTTCTTGTCGATCAGGTCGGCGAAAGCGAGCACTGAGCCGAAGGCGTCGTCGAGCACCGGGAAGATGTCGCGGAAGGTCGTCGCGGGCGCCGTCACCAGCTTGGCATAGGCGGTGGCATAGAGCGGCGCGACGTCCTCGGGCTGCTTCAGCGCCGCGCGCTCCTTGTCGGCGGTGGCGACGGCGGTGTCGAGCGCCTCGCGCAGCTTGCCGAAGCCGGCGCGCACCGCGGCGATGTCGGCCTTGCGGTTGACTGCGTCCTCGATCGAGCGCGGCAGCGCATTGGCCAGGACCTGCTGCATCGGCTTGGCGACGGAGGCGTCCATGCTCTCATGGAAGCGGGTGATGATGGCGTATTGCGCGGCATAGTCGCCGAAGGGCTTCTGCTGCTCGGCATTCGGCCGCGATAGTTGCACGCCCGGCTTCGCCAGCACGTCGTTCTGCAGGAAGGTGATGAAGGCCTTGCGCTGCTCGGAATCGTCGGGGCTGCAGGCGGTCAGCACGAGCCCGACGAACAGGCCGGCAAAGAGGCGTTTGAACCAGACGGACATTGCGTCTCCGTTTTGTTGTTTGCCGCCGCACAGGTTTTTCGTGCGGCGATTCGCGGTGGCGCGACAAGCCCGATGACGGGCCGCGCTTGCCCCTCGCGCGCTGGCGGGCTAACCCACCGACGCTGTCACGCGCCACATACGCCCTGCCGGGAAGTGAATGTCCATGTCGAAAACCGACAAATTGAAGGCCCGCCAGCCGCGTGGCTTCGTCGATCGCGGCCCGGCCGACGTCGCCGCGACCGAGCGCATGCTCTCCGTCATCCGCGAGAGCTTTTCGCTCTACGGCTTCGAGCCGGTCGAGACGCCCTTCGTCGAGTACACCGACGCGCTCGGCAAATTCCTGCCGGATCAGGACCGGCCGAACGAGGGCGTCTTCTCCTTCCAGGACGATGACGAGCAATGGCTCTCGCTGCGCTACGACCTGACCGCGCCGCTCGCCCGCTACGTCGCCGAGAATTTTGACGCGCTGCCGAAGCCCTATCGCAGCTATCGCGCCGGCTACGTTTTCCGCAACGAGAAGCCGGGCCCGGGCCGCTTCCGCCAGTTCATGCAGTTCGATGCCGATATCGTCGGAGCGGGGAGCGTCGCGGCCGATGCCGAGATCTGCATGCTCGCGGCCGACACGATGGAGAAGCTCGGCATCAAGCGCGGCGACTATGTCGTCAAGGTCAACAACCGCAAGGTGCTCGATGGCGTGATGGAGGCGATCGGGCTCGGCGGCGAGGAGAATGCCGGGCGGCGGCTGACTGTGCTGCGGGCGATCGACAAGCTCGACAAGTTCGGGCCGGAGGGCGTGCGGCTGCTGCTTGGCGACGGCCGCAAGGATGAGAGCGGAGATTTCACGAAGGGAGCGGGGCTCAACGACGAGCAGGCGGATATGGTCCTGTCGCTTGCGATCTTGCAAAGCGGCGATGTTACCGAGCTCGAGAATATCGGTGATAATAGATACCGAGAGAGCAACAAAGGCGTTCTCGACGGAATGCGCGTCCACTTCGGCAACAACGAAACGGCCGCAACCGGCATTGCTGAATTAGAGCAGATCGCGGCGCTGGTGGAAGCGGCCGGGTACGATAGGAGTCGTATTCGCATTGACACCTCCGTCGTCCGCGGCCTCGAATATTACACCGGCCCGGTCTACGAGGTCGAACTCACCTTCCCGGTCACCAACGACGACGGTCAGGTCGTGCGCTTCGGCTCTGTTGCCGGCGGCGGGCGCTATGACGGGCTCGTCGGGCGCTTCCGCCCCGAGCCAGTGCCGGCGGCCGGCTTCTCGATCGGCGTCTCCCGGCTCTATTCGGCGCTGAAGGCGGTGAAGTCGCCGATCGTCGATGCGCGGAACGAGCTGCCGCTCGTCGTCGTCACCGCCATGGACAACAAGTCGCCCGAGCACATGCCGGCTTATCAGGCGATGGTCTCGGCCTTGCGTCAGGCCACGGGCGAGGATGGCAAGCCGCTGCTGCGCGCCGACCTCTATCTCGGCTCCTCCGGCTTCAACGCCCAGATGAAATATGCCGACAAGCGCGGCGCGATCTGCGCGGTGATCCAGGGCTCGTCCGAGCGCGAGGCCGGCACGGTGATCGTCAAGGACCTGATCCTCGGCGCCGAGCTCGCCGCCGCGAGCCGCGAGCTGAAGGATTCCGCCGAGCACAAGGCGCGGCAGGCTGAGGCGCAGTTTGCTGTGCCGGCGGCCGGGCTGGTCGAGGGCGTGAAGCGGGTGCTGAAGCGGCACGCGTGACCCCTTCTCCCCTCGGGGGAGAAGGTGGCGGCGCGAAGCGCTGACGGATGAGGGAAGTCTTGTCTTCCCGAAACAAGAAAAGGGCCGCGTCCGCGCCCCTTCCCTCATCCGCCTCACTGCGTTCGGCACCTTCTCCCCCGAGGGGAGAAGGGGACCCGCTAACCCAATTCCCGAAAAACAATCGAAAATTTGCCGCGCCACTGCTAGGACGGCGCCGCAACAGGACGAATGCCGTGACCGCGACCAGCGCCAGCATCGAAACCGTGATCGCGCTTCTGGCGCGCGAGGGCTACGCGCGCGCCGAGCCGGCGATCCTGCAGCCGGCCGACGTCTTCCTCGATCTCTCCGGCGAGGATATCCGCCGCCGCATCTTCATGACGCAGGACGCCGACGGCCGCGATTGGTGCCTGCGGCCCGAATACACCATCCCGGTCGCGCTCGATCACATCGCCGCGGGCGTCAGCGAGCCGGCCGCCTATGCCTATGCCGGCCCGGTCTTCCGCATGCGCCTGGGCGAGCCGGGCGAGTTCGCCCAGGCCGGCCTCGAATCCTTCGGCCGCGAGGATTTCGCCGCGGCTGATGCCGAGATCATGGCGCTGACGATCGAGACGACCGTCGCGCTCGGGCTTGCCAATCCGCGCATCCTGATGGGCGATGTCGCCCTGCTGGGCGCGCTGCTCGACGGGCTGGCCGTGCCACGCACCGCGCGCCGCCGGCTGATCCGCGCCGTCGTGCAGGGCAAGGGTGCGGAAGCGGTCGATGCGCTCGATCCGCCCGCCAATGGCGGCGAGACCGCCCATGCCGGCCTGCTCAAGGCGCTGGAAGGGCAGGACCCCAAGGCGGCAAAAGCCTTCGTCGAGGACGTGCTCTCGATCGCCGGCATCTCGACGGTCGGCGGCCGTTCGGCCGGCGACATCGCCGAGCGCTTCCTGGCGCACGCCGCCGAGCGCGAGAACCCGGTCAATGCCGACGTCAAGGCCGTGCTCGGCCAGGCGCTGGCCATCTCCGGCGATCCCGACACGGCCTCCGCCGCACTGCGTGCGCTTGCCGATCAGGCCTCGTTCGATATCGGCCGCCAGCTCGACGCCTTCGACGAGCGCACCGGTTTCCTCGCCGTGCGCGGCGTCGATGTCGGCGCCATCGCCTTCTCGACCGGCTTCGCCCGCAATCTCGACTACTACACCGGCTTCATCTTCGAGCTTCACGACGAGAGCCGCAGCGATGGCCGCCCGGTCGCCGGCGGCGGCCGCTACGACAACGTTCTGGAGCGGCTGGGTTCTGTCAGGCCGATCGCGGCCGTCGGCGCCTCGCTCTGGCTCGACCGCCTGACTGGAGAACCGGCATGAGCGACGCCCCGCTGGTTCTCGCCGTGCCCTCCAAGGGCCGGCTGCAGGAGAACGCCACCGCCTTCTTCGGCCGCGCCGGGTTGAAATTCGTGCAGTCGCGCGGCTCGCGCGACTATCGCGGCACGATCGCCGGCCTCGACGGCGCCGAAGTCGCCTTCCTCTCGGCCTCCGAGATCGTCGCGCAGCTCGCCTCCGGCGCCGCCCATCTCGGCATCACCGGCGAGGATCTCGTGCGCGAGCAGGTCGCCGACGCCGATGCGGCGGTGGAGCTGCTGACGCCGCTCGGCTTCGGCAACGCCAATGTCGTCGTCGCCGTGCCGCAGGCCTGGATCGACGTCCGCACCATGGCCGATCTCGACGACGTCGCCAGCCACATGCGCGCCCGCCAGGGCCGCAAGCTGCGCGTCGCCACCAAATACGTGAACCTGACCCGCCGCTTCTTCGCCGAGCACGGCCTCGCCGATTACCGCATCGTCGAGAGCCTGGGCGCGACCGAAGGCGCGCCGGCCGCCGGCTCCGCCGAGATCATCGTCGACATCACCACGACCGGCGCGACGCTCTCGGCCAACGCGCTAAAAATCCTCGACGATGGCGTGATGCTGTCCTCCGAGGCCAATCTCGTCGCCTCCGTGCGCGCGCCCTGGGGCGAGCGGGCCAAGGCCGCGGCCAGCGCCATCCTCTCGCGCATCGCGGCGGAGGAGGAGGCACGCTCGATCCGCGAGATCAGGGCGCGGCCGGCCGGCCTGGCTCCCGCCGCCATCGACGAGCTCGTGGCGGGCTTCGGCGCGCGCCTGCCCTTCGGCGGTGCCGGAGAGGGCGATGTCCTCACCATCCATTGCCCGGACAAGGCGGTCTTCGCGCTGGTCGAGCAGCTCTCACGCTCGGGCGCAGACGAGATCACGGTCGGCGCTCCGGCCTACGTCTTCCGCAAGGCCAACCCGCTGATCGAGCGGCTGCTCAAGCGCATCTGAGCGCGACCGCGCCATCCTCGCGACCCATTTCGCCTGATATTCAGCGGCGCTTCAGGGTGTTGTCGCGCATCATCCCTGTTGATCTGCGCAAGATTGGGCTCTACGCGCTTTCTTGAGACCGGATCGTGAATTAGGCTCCCGGGTTCGGGATGGGTAAAAAATGATGAATCGACGCCTCGGCTACGCCTCTGCCCTCGCTCTGACCATTGCGCCCCTGCTTGCCCTTTCGGCGACGACCGCCGAAGCGCAGCGCCGGGGCGGCAATCCTGCGCGCGAGCAGCCGCAGCAGGAGGTTCCGCCGCCTCCGCAGCAGGACAAGACCTTTCCGATGGGCGCCTCCTGGGCCGCCGTGTCGCTGAACGGCAAGCCCATCGGCACCATGCGCGCGACGCTCCAGGTCGATGCGAACCTGCGCGGCACCGGCTTCGGCGGCTGCAACACCTTCTCGGCCTCGGCCTATCCGCTGCGCCAGCAGGGCTTCGCCGTCGGGCCGATCGCGCTGACCAAGCGCTCCTGCGACAAGGGCGTCTCCGATTTCGAGCGCAGCTTCCTCGTCGCGCTGCGCGCCGCCCGCAACTGGGACCTGGTGCAGGGCCGCCTCGTGCTCAAGGGCGGCGGCGGCGAGCTGATCTTCGACCGGGCGCTCTGAGAGCGCCCGGCCAGAACTCGCTCAGGCCGGCTCCGCCGCCATCGCCGTCGGGCTGTAGGTGCCGTCGGCATTCGGCTGCATCATGACGATCTCGTCATGCATCTCGCGCAGCGTCGAGCGATGGCCGATCGAGACGATCTTCGTCTCCGGCAACGTCCGGTCGATCACGTCGTAGATCTCGCCCTCCAGCTTCTCGTCGAGCGAGGCCGTGGCCTCGTCGAGGAAGAGCCAGTCGGGCTTGGCCAGGAGCGCGCGCGCCACGGCGAGCCGCTGCTGTTCGCCGCCTGACAGGCGCTGGCCCCAGAGGTCGACCTCGTCGAGCCGGTCGGTCAGATGCGACAGCTTCACCTTGGCCATCGCCTCCTTCACTGCGGAATCCGGATAGGCATCCTCGGTGGCGGGATAGGCGATCGCGGCCCGGAGCGTGCCCTGCGGCAGGTAGGGTCGCTGCGGCAGCAGCATGATATGCGCGCCTTCCGGAATCCCGACCTTGCCCTCGCCGAAGGGCCAGATGCCGGCGATGGCGCGGAACAGGGTCGATTTGCCCGAGCCGGACGGGCCGATCACCAGCGTCGAGTGGGCATCGCCGAGGTTGAGGTTGTCGACGCGCACGATGGCGCGGCCATCGGGCAGCGTCAGCGTCGCGCCCGTGACGCCCAGCTCGCCGCCGGGAACCCGCGTGTGATGGATGGCCCGGTTGCCGGCGGGCGCGGCTTGCGCCTGCGCGATCGCAGCCTCGAACGTGGTGAGGCGGTTGATCGAGGCCAGGTAGGACGCGATCGACTGGTAGCTGTTGATGAAGAAGGACATCGCGGTCTGCACCCGGTCGAAGGCCGAGGCGACCTGCGTCATGATGCCGAGCGTGATAAGGCCGGTGAAGTAATGCGGCGCGAGCAGCACATAGGGCACCACGACATTCGCCTGGTTATACGATGAGGTGAAGGTGCTCAGCTTGATCCGGCGCCAGACCAGCCGGTAGAAATTCGTGACGATGTCGCCGAAGCGCTCGCTCAGGTGCTTCTGCTCCGAGCCTTCGCCGCGCATCAGCGCGATCTGCTCCGAGTATTCGCGCAGGCGGGCCAGCGAGAAGCGGAAATTCGCCTCGCGCCGCTCCTGCTCGAACTCCAGCCCGATCAGCGGCTTGCCGATCAGGTGCGTGATCCAGGTCGCGGCGATCGAGTAGATCAGCGCCATCCAGAGCAGGAAGCCGGGGATTATGATGTCGGTGCCGGGGATCGTGATCGGGATCTTGATCGACCACAGGATGATCGAGAACGAGACCAGCGTGGAGATCTGCGACAGCAGCGGCAGGGCGAAGCCGTAGGTCTGGTTGACGAAGGCACGGGTGTCTTCGGCGATGCGCTGGTCGGGGTTGTCAGCCGTTCCGGCCAGCGAGACGCGGTAATGCGTGGCGTTGCTCAGCCAGTCGTGGCTGTACTTCTCGGCCATCCAGCGCCGCCAGCGGATCAGCAGCGTATAATTGGCGAAGATCTCGATCAGGCTCGACACGACCCAGATCGCGGCCCAGAGGCTGAAGACGTAGATCAGCTGGTACCAGAAGCTCGGCGCGTCCTTCTCCTGGATGGCGTTGTAGAAGTCGCGGTTGAAGAAGCTCAGGCGCAGGCTAATGCCGACCTGGGCCTGGTTGAGGACCACCAGGAAGACCAGGAGCAGCACAGCGAGGCGTCCGAGCCGGATCTGGAACGGGCCGAAGGGCCACAGGCGCGAGGTCGTGACTTCGGTCGCCTCATAATAGGGCGATGCGATGCGCGCGATGCGCTGGATCACCGGGATGAAGGAGATCGCGTAGATCAGGACGCCGAAGATGGCGACGGTGGTGGCGAGGCTCGCCGGCGGCGCCAGGGCCTGCCAGCCCGCTGGCCAGACGCCCAGTTGCGCGAGCACAGCTCCTGCGCCGAACACGACGTATTCCGTGCCGAAGATGCCGGAGAAGATCTTCAGGAAGAAGGCGATCTCCGTCGAACGATAGATCGCCAGCGCGAGCAGAAGGCCGACGCCGCCGAGCCCGAGCAAGCCGCCGCTGCCACTCTGTTGGCCCGCGATGAGGGCGATCACGGCAAGAGCGGCGACGGCGAAGCTCAAGGGGCGCATGGGCTGATTTCCCAACGGAAATGATCGTTACGGCGGGGCGGCTCTACGATTCGGACCATGTCCCAGAGGATGAGGCCATTCAATGGCGATGCGCCTAGATGAGCAAATTGTCATCCCCCGCTCATGAAAAAGGCCCGGCTTGCGCCGGGCCTTCGTAACGCATTGCTGCGTGGTAGGCTTGGATCAGAAGTCCATGCCGCGGCCTAGTATCACTGGGGCGGCATCATCCTTTGGAAGCTTGGCCATCATCGTCTCGATGGTAGGTGGGATTCATCGAATTTAGCTATGTTTCGATTTTTTTCCTAAGAATATCAACGTAACTAACGTTTATCGTTCTATTATCCCAAGTCGCTCTTATGTGCTGTTCAAGATTTGGTATATCAATTTCGAGCGTGCTCTTCCATAAAGCCGGATCATATTCGTAGACACGCATCATATTATCAACATCGAAAAGCCGTCCCGTGTCTTTCGATTTTATCAGCGCAGTTGGTCTTTTATTGTCGCCAACTCGAAGACCTAACTCAAACATAACATTGGGATTGTGATCAGTTAGATCTGCGATAATGAGATCGGCGTCGAATATCTTGTTTATAATCGTTGATTGAATAAGGTCTGAGCCAAATTGATTGGCCCACTCTATATCAAATCCAGCGGCTTGACCCGCCGGCGATATCAGAGAGTGAAACACTTCTTTGAAAAAACCAGACGATCTGGCTGGATTTTTCTCGACAAATGGCATGATGATAAATGCAACACTTCGACCCGAGCGGATAACGGATGCTTCAGTGCTCTTTATGCCGGAGTGGCGAATGCCGCTGGATTCATTAAATTGGTCTGGCGTAAATTCTTTCGTTTAAGTCTCTATGTTTAAAAATCTCAGATTTCCCTGAAATAATTTTGCAAATTCATCAGCATGATCCGGCGATAGTTTGAATTTATCGATAAGCGTATTCTTAAAATATTTCGGCTCCGGGAGTTGTGATCCGGAGTAGTGATCGTAAACTTGTTTAAATAGTGGTATATTATTGAAGCTTTCAAATAAAGCTCTTCTTTCGTCTATTTCATTTGCTGGATAGCAAACGCGCTTGCCAAGGTCTGTTATTCTGATTTCAGGGGCCCGAAATCTCCCTTCTGTCAGCCCAAAATCTGCCGCGGCCGCTATTATGTATTGAAAATCGGAGGATCGTTGCTTTTTGCCGAGGGCGTCGGCAATTTGATGTGGAGGCCAAGGCTTTCCGGCGTTGTTATCTCTTATTGCAGTGATCACCTTGACCGCTTCGCTCAGGACTTTTCGCGGAAAAGGTCTAAGCTCGCGTGCGACCTTCTTGGTATCATTGTTGTCGCCAGCTGATTGGATTTCTGCCTGCTCAGCTTCTTCATCGCTAGTTGTCATTGTGCCCCCCCCCCGAATAGTCTTTTATATTATAGGTTGTATCTTCCCTTCCATGCAATCGCCATAGAGAACTTTTGGGCATGATGAAAAAAGGCCCGGCTTGCGCCGGGCCTTCCTAGACTTCGCAGAGACCGAAGGACTTCTAAATCAGAAGTCCATGCCGCCCATGCCGCCGCCGCCCGGCATCGACGGGCCCGAATCCTTCTTCGGCAGCTCGGCGATCATGGCTTCGGTGGTGATCAGCAGGCCGGCGATCGAGGCCGCGTCCTGGATGGCGGTGCGCACGACCTTGGTCGGGTCGATGATGCCGGCCTTGACCAGATCGCCGTACTCGCCGGTCTGGGCGTTGTAGCCGTAGGCGTAGTCCTTCGACTCCAGCAGCTTGCCGACCACGACGGCGCCGTCATCGCCGGCGTTGTCGACGATCTGCTTGGCCGGGGCCATGATCGCCTTGCGGACGATCTCGACGCCGGTCTTCTGGTCGTCGTTCTGGGTCTTGATCGACTTGACGGTCTGGAGGGCGCGCAGCAGGGCGACGCCGCCGCCCGGCAGGATGCCTTCTTCCACCGCAGCGCGGGTGGCGTTCAGGGCATCGTCGACGCGGTCCTTCTTCTCCTTGACCTCGACCTCGGTCGCGCCGCCGACGCGGATGACCGCGACGCCGCCGGCGAGCTTGGCCAGGCGCTCCTGGAGCTTCTCACGGTCGTAGTCCGAGGAGGTCTCCTCGATCTGCGCCTTGATCTGCGAGACGCGGCCCTCGATGTCCTTCTTCTTGCCGGCGCCGTCGATGATCGTGGTGTTCTCCTTCTCGATGCGCACCTTCTTGGCGCGGCCGAGCTGGGCGAGCGTCACGGTCTCGAGCTTGATGCCGAGGTCTTCCGAGATCATCTGGCCGGCGGTCAGGATCGAGATGTCCTCGAGCATGGCCTTGCGGCGATCACCGAAGCCCGGAGCCTTGACGGCCGCGACCTTCAGGCCGCCACGGAGCTTGTTGACGACGAGCGTGGCCAGAGCCTCGCCCTCGACGTCCTCGGCGATGATGAGCAGCGGCTTGCCGGTCTGCACGACGGCCTCGAGGATCGGCAGCATCGCCTGGAGCGACGACAGCTTCTTCTCGAAGACGAGGATGTAGGGGTCCTCGAGCTCGGCGACCATCTTCTCGGCGTTGGTGATGAAGTACGGCGAGAGGTAGCCACGGTCGAACTGCATGCCCTCGACGACGTCGAGCTCGGTCTCGGCGGTCTTGGCTTCCTCGACGGTGATGACACCCTCGTTGCCGACCTTCTGCATGGCGGTCGAGATCATCTTGCCGACCGACTCGTCGCCGTTGGCCGAGATGGTGCCGACCTGCGCGACTTCCGCGTTCGAGGTGACCTTCTTGGAGTTCTTCTTCAGGTCCGCGACGATGGCCTCGACGGCGAGGTCGATGCCGCGCTTCAGGTCCATCGGGTTCATGCCGGCGGCAACCGACTTCAGGCCTTCGCGCATGATCGCGGCGGCGAGGACGGTGGCGGTGGTGGTGCCGTCACCGGCGGCGTCGTTCTGCTTCGAGGCCACTTCGCGCACCATCTGGGCGCCCATGTTCTCGAACTTGTCGGCGAGCTCGATCTCCTTGGCGACGGTGACGCCGTCCTTGGTGATGCGCGGGGCGCCGAACGACTTCTCGATCACGACGTTGCGGCCCTTGGGACCGAGCGTGACCTTGACGGCGTTGTTCAGGATTTCGACGCCGCGCAGCATCCGGTCGCGCGCGTCGGTGGAGAACTTGACGTCTTTAGCAGCCATGTGAGCTACTCCTTGAACTGAAAACGGGGAGAGGCGGGCTGGCGCGCTTTCCGGTCGGCCGAGACTGGCCGAGCGACGGGAACTCGCACCACGTCAGGCGTTCAGCCGATGACGCCCATGATGTCGGATTCCTTCATGATCAGGAGATCCTGGCCATCGATCTTGACCTCGGTGCCGGACCACTTGCCGAACAGCACGCGGTCGCCGGCCTTGACGTCGAGCTTGATCAGCTTGCCGTCTTCGTCGCGGTTGCCGGGGCCGACCGAAACGACTTCGCCCTCTTGGGGCTTTTCCTTGGCGGTATCGGGGATGATGATGCCACCCTTGGTCTTCTCTTCGCCATCAAGGCGGCGGACCACAACGCGGTCATGCAGCGGACGGAACTTCATGGTTCTGTCTTCCTCTCGGTCTAATTGAAGCTGGCGGTCAGCGCGAAAACCGGCGACCGGCATCTGTTAGCAGTCTCATAATCCGAGTGCTAACGGATGCGGCGGAGATAGGCGCGTACCCTTGGTGAGTCAAGGAATCATCGCAGCGGAAAGCTGAATCATCGCGCCGGAAAGTGAATCGCTGTCGCACCCCGCAGGAGATTGCTGCGGCGTGGCGTGCGAGGCGCTATCCTCAGCGCATGACAGCGCCCGCGCACGATCCAAGGCTCGACGATATCGCCCGTTCCTGCGTGGCCCTGCACGTGCGGATGACGGCGCGGGCCGTTACCCGCGCCTATGACGAGGCGATGCGCCCGAGCGGGCTCAAGATCACGCAATTCGTGCTGCTCTCGGCGCTGAGCACCGGCGTGTTCAAATCGGTCACTGAGCTGGCCGACCGCTTCGCGCTGGAGCGGACCTCGCTGACCCGCAACCTGCAACTGCTCGCGGCCGAGGCCCTGATAGAGCCGGTCGACCGCAAGGGCAGGGCGGCGGTCTACGCGGTCACCGACAAGGGCCGCGCCGCGATCGAGGCCGCGATCCCCTATTGGCAGGTGGCGCAGGCGCGTATCGAGGGCGGGCTTGGCCGCGAGCGCTGGAGCGAGACCCGCGACGGCCTGCGCACGCTGCGCCGTGTGGCGCGCGGGGCGAGCTGAGCGGGCTTCACCGAAACCATACCCTCGTCGTCATGGTCGCCCTTGTGGCGACCATCCACGTCTTCGCCCGTCGCGGGCGCCGTTCAAGACGTGGATGCTCGGGACAAGCCCGAGCATGACGGCAGAGCCATGAGTCTCGCTGGTACGGCGCGCTTGACGGGCGCAGCCTCAAATTCATATCGTGTATCTACACAATAAGGGAGCTGCCGGATGCCGCGCACTATCGGGGTCGTGTCACGCGACGTGCTCCTGGCCGAGGATGGCCTCTCCTTCCTGCGCGGCATCATCGAGGGCCGCCATCCCGGCCCGCCCTTCGCCGACGCGATGGATTTCGACATCGCCGAGGCCGAGGCGGGGCGCGTCGTCTTCGTCGGCAAGCCCTCGGCGCGCTTCTTCAACCCGCTCGGGACGATCCATGGCGGCTGGACCGCGACCATCCTCGATTCAGCCATGGCCTGCGCCGCCCACAGCACGTTGAAGGCCGGCGAGGGCTACACCACGCTGGAGATGAAGCTGAACTATGTCCGCCCGGTCATGCCCGAGAGCGAGATCGTGCGCTGCGAGGGCCGGCTGATCCATCGCGGCGGCAGCATCATCACCAGCGAGGGCAAGCTGGTCGATGCGCGCGGCAAGCTGCTGGCCCACGGCACCGAGACCTGCCTGGTGCTGCGGGCCTGAGAGCCTGTCTTGCCAATCCCTGAGCCCTCATCCTGAGGAGCGCGAAGCGCGTCTCGAAGGATGCTCCAGGAGGTTCGGAAGCCCACGGGTTCACCCTTCGAGACGCGCTTCGCGCTCCTCAGGGTGAGGGCTCGAATATCCGTTCAGGCTCCAAGGTTACAGGTCCAGGGCCAGCCTGGCGGCGATGCTCCACATGGTGGCGGCGATCGCCCCTTCCAGGATGCGCCAGGCGGAGGGCCTGGCGAAGAGCGGGCGCAGCCAGGCCGCGCCATAGCCGAGCCCGAAGAAGAACAGGAACGACGCGGTGACCGCACCAGCCGCGAAGGCGCGCTCCAGCCCGGGAAACTGCGTCGAGACCGTGCCGATCAGCACGACCGTGTCGAGATAGACATGCGGGTTGAGCCAGGTCAGCGCCAGGCAGGTGGCGAGGGCCTGCCGGAGGCTCACCGCCGCCGTTCCGCCGATGACGAGCGCGTCGCCCGACCGGAAGGCAGAGCGGAGGCTTTTCGCCCCGTACCAGGCCAGGAAGGCCGCGCCGGCATAGCGCATGGCCGGGTCGATCCAGGGCGAGAGCGCCGAAATCTGCCGGAAGCTGCCGACGCCGAGCGCGATCAGCAGCGCATCCGACACTGCGCAGGTCAGGCAGACGGCGAAGACATGTTCGTTGCGCAGGCCTTGGCGCAGCACGAAGGCGTTCTGCGCGCCGATCGCGACGATGAGGCTCAGGCCCACGGAGAGGCCCGTCAGATAGACCGTGATGTTCATGCTGCGGCGCTGCTCCGGGGCGCTGGGATGTCGCCTGGGCTACTTGCCGGAATGGGATTAGGCTAATTAATGCTGATAAGGCAGATTAAGGAGCGCTAATCTCATGCTCGACTATCCGGCTTTGCGGGCCGTCGCCGCCGTGGCCCAGACCGGCAGCTTCGAGAAGGCGGCGCATGCCCTTCACGTCACGCCCTCGGCCGTGTCGCAGCGCGTCAAGCAGCTTGAGGAGCGCCTCGGCCTCGTGCTCATCGCGCGTGGCAATCCCTGCACCGCGACCGAGAAGGGGGAGTGGCTGTGCCGGCACATGGAGCATGTCGGGATGCTCGAAGGCGAGTTGCTCAAGCATTTGCCCGCAGCCGCGGCGACTGGCACGGCCCGCCACCGGGTCACGCTGCGCATCGCGACCAATGCCGACAGCCTCGGGACTTGGTTCCTCAAGGCCGTCGCGAACTTCACCCGGCGCTCGGAGCACCTGCTCAACGTCGCCGTGGACGATCAGGACCATACGGCGGAGTGGCTGCAGCGCGGGCAGGTCGTCGCGGCGGTGACCAGCCTGGGCAAGCCGGTGCAGGGCTGCCGCCGCTTCGCGCTGGGCGCGCTGCGCTATCGCGCGACGGCCAGCCCGGACTTCATGGCGCGCTATTTTCCGAAGGGCGTCACGCCGGAGGCACTGGCCGAGGCGCCATCGCTCGTCTTCAACCAGAAGGATCGCTTGCAGGACCAATGGGTTCAGCACGTCGTCGGGCGCAGGATCGTCCGTCCCAGCCATTGGCTGCCATCGACGCAGAGTTTCGTCGACGGTGCCGTGGCGGGGATCGGCTGGGGCGTGAACCCGATCCAGCTCGTCGGCGAGCATTTGCGCTCGGGCCGCCTGATCGAGCTGATCCCCGACACGCCCGTCGACATCCCGCTGTTCTGGCAGGTCAACCGCCTCTCCGCCGAGCATCTCGCCGAGCTGACCCGCGAGATCGTCGCTGTCGCCAAAAGCGAACTCGTCGCGCCGGCGGAGTAAGGAGCGGGGAATTGCCGGCTCAATGCACCGCCGGCAGATCGAGCGCGCGCCAGTCGCTGTGCGGGACGGGATCGCCGACCGAGAATTCGAAGCCTGCGATCGTCTTGCGGTCGGGCGAGAGCTCGCATTTGAACTTGAGCCGATACCAGTTCTGCCTGCTGCGGAAGACTGCGCCATCCGCCTGCATTGCCGTTCGCGACAGCTTGGTGCCCGCCATCGCATAGGCGACGACGCGGTCCGGCAGGAACTCGGCCTTCCAGGCATGGACCTGGCCCATCGCCTCGAGATTGCACAATTGCTCGATGCGTTCGCCATCATCCAGCTGGTTCAGCGCCTCCCGCGCTCCCCGGCTCTGCGGGTTGGCCAGGACGTTGCCCGAGAGCACGCGCCGCGCCCTGACCATCACGGGCGCCGCCGGAACGAGCGGGGGAAGGGGCGGGGCTGGCTGAGCGGGGGGCTGCGGCTGGGCCGGTGCGGCCTGCGGTTGCGCGATGGCGGGAGCGGGAGGCGCAGGCCGCGCCGCCTGGGGCTGCGGCTGGGGCTCGATCTGCTCAGGCGTGACCAGCTCGACCTCGACGCCCTCTTCAGGAGCAGGCTGCAACCGCTCGATGTTCGGCAGCAGGGCCAGCGTGCCGAGAAGGACTGCGTGGAGGCCGAGCGAGACGATGGCGGCGCGCGAGAGCGCGTTCCGCACCAGGGAGGCGGACGGCATCGGTCGAAGCGCTCCGATGCTCGGCTCTGGTCTCACCGGTTGTCTCCGCCCCTCCGACGGGTCCCTAAACGCCGATCAACCGGGCGAATTTGCGGCCGGCGCTATTTTCGGCTGACCACGAAGGCGCCGGCCACGATCAGCAGCGCCCCGGCATAGGTCGTCCAGAGCGGGATCTCGTCGAAGAAGGCGAAGCCGAGCAGGCTCGCCCAGACCAGCGCGGTGTACTCGATCGGCGCCAGCCGCGAGGCCGGCGCGCGGGCGAAGGCCGAGGTCAGCGTCATATGCCCGGCGACGCCGAGCGCGCCGGCGCCGAGATAGGTCAGCAGGTCGCGCGCCGTCATCGGCATCATCACGAACCAGGCCGGGATCGCGAGCAGCACGGCCGGCCCGCAATTCTGGAAGACGACGATCACGGCCGGGTGCTCCTTCAGCGCGATCCGCCTGAGCAGGATCAGGTTGAAGGCATAGGACACCGCGGAGAACAGGGCCGCGGCGACGCCGAGCTCGGCCCCGGTGACGCCGCCCCGCAGCCGCGGCCAGACCATGATCAGCATGCCGACGAGCCCAAAGCCGAGCGCCTCGAAGATGCGCCGGTCGAGCCGCTCCTTCAGGATCAGCGACCCGAGCAGCGCCACGAAGACCGGCGCCAGGAAGGACAGCGTCAGCGCCTCCGCCAGCGGCAATTGCGAGATCGAGTAGAAGAAGCTGCCGGCGGTGAGCACGACCAGCGGCACGCGGATCAGGTTGCCGATGACGCTGTCGCGCGTCGGCCGCTTCGGCCTGACGAGCGCCAGCACGATGAGCGCGCACAGGCCGCCGGCGGCGAAGCGCATGAACAGCGCCAGCAGGAACGGGTGGCTCTGCATCTGCGCCTTGATCACCGCATCCATGACGGTGAGCAGGGCGATGCCCAGGACGGCGCGCAGCGCGGTGCCGTGGCTCATGCCGGCTGGCCGGCGAGCCGCTTGCGGAAATGGTATTCCCAGGTGAAGGAGACGTCGCCGAGATAGCGCTCGCCTGGCCAGCGCGCGAAGCCCAGCTTCTCGTAGAAGCGGTGGCCGCGGGCGAAGCGCGTGTCCGACCACAGCATCATCTCGCTGTAGCCGCCAACCTGGGCGAAGCCGAGCACATTGGCGAACAGCGCCTGCGCCAGCCCGGCGCCGCGCCAGCCAGGCGCGACATAGACCTTGGTCAGCTCGACCGCGTTCTGCTCCGGCACCGGCGCGACGGCGATGGACCCGGCGACGCTGCCATCGGGCGCGTCCGCGATCCAGAGCCGGCCGCCTTTGGCGGCGTAGTGCGTCGCCGGCCGGCGCAGCTCGGGAAACTCGTCCCAGATGAAATGGCAGTTGGGATATTCGGCGAAGCTCGCGGCGACCAGCGCGGCAAGCGGCTCGGAATCGCTGTCGCGCGCGTCGCGCAGCGGAGGCAGGGAGGTGCTCATGAGGAAGCGCTTAAGGCCAATCCCCGCGAGCGCAAAGGGCTGCGGCCATCGCTGCGCGCATGCCCTCTAGCGCAGCAATGCGAGCGCCGCATCGACAGTCAGCTTCAGCGCCGCCAGGCTGAGCAGGACGTAGCACCAGAAGAACAGCACCTTCTGCTCCAGCTTCTCGTGCACGATCTTGCCGAGCCAGATGCCGAGCGGGGCGGCGGGTGCCAACGCCAGCGCCGACCAGAGCGCCTCCGGCCGGGTCAGCCCGAGCGAGAAGTAAGGCGGCAGCTTCAGCCAGTTGCCGAGCGTGAAGAAGGCCACGGTGGTGCCGACGAACAGCGTCTTGGGCACGCCGCGACCCAGCAGGTACATCGAGACCGGCGGCCCGCCGGCATGGGCGACGAAGGTGGTGAAGCCCGAGGCCGTGCCGGCGATCAGCGCCAGCACCGGCGAGACCGGGCGTGAGCCGGCCGGCGCGAGGCGCCCCCTGGCGAACCAGTGCAAGGTGAAGGCGAGCGTGGTCAGGCCGATGATCAGCGTCACGATGCGCGGGTCGACCTTGAGGAAGACGATGTAGCCAATGCCGATGCCGGCCACGAGCCCGGGCAGGAGCCAGACCAGGTCGGGCTTCGACCAGGTCGACATGCCGAAGCTCTGCAGGGCGAAGAGGTCCATCACCGAGACCAGCATGGCGATGATGATCGCCGCCGAGAGCGGGTCGGTGACCAGCGCCAGCAAGGGTATGCCGAGGATGGCGAGCCCGCCGCCGAAGGCGCCCTTGCCGATGGCGATGACGAGCGTGGTAGCCCAGCCAACGAGGTAGAACAGCGGATCGGTCGGCATCAGCGGCGTCCGCTGCTCGCATGGCCTCGCCAAGCTTCCGCTTGGAAAAGCGAGGGGCTGCCGTTAGGCCAGTTGTACTCCGAAACTCCGGCAATTGCCTGAGTCGCCCGGTCCTCTCGATCGCGTTCCAATCGGACGATTCCATCCGATTGGGAAAAACGTGATCGAGGATGAAGAGTTAGAGCATGGCTTGCGCGAAAAACCGGTTCCCACTTTTCCGCGCCATGCTCTAGCGATGGCGCCATGACCGTTCTCTTGCCCTTCGTCATCAATGCCGGGCTGAACTTCGTTCTCGGACTGCTCATCGCCTATTGCCTCGGCCCGGCCGCCTTCGGCCTCTACGCCATTGGCGCGGCCATCGTCGTGCTGGTCAATACCGCGCTGCTCGATTGGCTCCGGCTCTCGGCGATCCGCTTCTATTCGCTCACGGCGCGCGAGAAGCAGCCCGAAATCCGCGCGACGCTCGACCTGCTGGCCGCCGGCATCAGCATCGCGCTCTCCGGCCTGCTGGTCGCGGCGATCGTGGCCGGCATCGACTTCAGGCTGCCGGCGATGCTGCTGGCCGCTGCCGTGCTCGGCGGCATGGGGGCCGGGCTGTTCGACTATCACGGCGCCATCGCCCGCGCCCGCTTCCTCGATGCCGCCTATGCCAAGCTGATCATCGTCAAGAACCTGCTCGCGCTGATCCTGATGGTCGGCGGCGCCTGGATCACGCGCGATCCGACGACCGTCCTGCTCGGCGGGTTGCTCAGCGTCGCGGTGGCGCTGCTGCTGGTGCGGCGCGCGCTGGCCGATGCGCCGCTCTCGGTCTCGGCCGCGCGCAAGGACGTCGCCTGGACCTTCCTGCTCTATTCGCTGCCGCTGATCGGCAGCAACGCGATCTACTCGCTGATCCCGCTGATCAACCGCTCGCTGCTTGCCGGCGCCCACGGCTTCGCCGAGGCCGGCTATTTCTCGCTCGCCTCCGACATGGGGCTGAAGCTCTTCGGCACGCTTGCCTCGACCCTGGAGATCGTGCTGCTGCGCGAGGTCATCCGCCTCGACGAGCATCGCGGCCGGCCGGCTGCCTTGCGCCGCATCGCCGAGAATATCGTCGTCGTGTTGATGGTGACGCTGCCGATCGCGGTCGGGCTCTGGCTCGTGCTGCCGGCCTTCGAGCGCCTGCTGGTGCCGGAAAGCTTCCGGGGCCATTTCGCCAGTTACATGGCGATCCTGCTGCCGGGCTTCGCGGCGCTGACGATCTCGCAAGCCGCCTTCATCCCGGTCTTCCTGCTCGGCAAGCGCACCGGCATCGCGCCGTTGGCGACGGGGCTCGGCTTCGCCTGCAACCTGCTGATCGCGTTCGGCGGGCTGGTGAGCGGGCCGCCGCGCTATGCCTATGCCCAGGCCAGCGCCTTCGTCGTCGCGTTCGTGGTCACGGCGGCTGCCGCGCTGCGCGCGATGCCGGTCTGGCCGTCGCTGCGCGATCTGCTCTGCGTCCTGTTCGCGCTCCTGCTGATGGCGCTCGTGGTCTGGCCGCTATCGGGACGTTTCACCGCCCCGGTCGAACTTGTGCTGCAGGTCGCGCTCGGCAGCGCCGTCTATGCCGGCGTTGTGCTCGGGCTCAACACCATGCGCTTGCGCAGCAAGCTGATGCTGTGGCGCGCCATGCGCGGGAAGGGTCGCCCCTCTCAGCCCTCATCCTGAGCGTCACAACGGTGCCGTCATCCCGGAGCTCCGCTTCGCTCCGTCCGGGATGACGGTGCGTTGGAACCAAAGGAGAGATCTTTGAAATCGCGCAAGATATGTCGGGCCAGCCTCTCAAGGTGAGGACTCTGTGCCCCTCTGGCGGAGACGGCCTCCGAAAACGCTTCGTTCAGCATGACCTTACGTAATCTGATAAGGTTAATTCGCTGAATGTTCCGCCTCGGCCGCCGCTGAACGTTTTCGGAACAAGCAGTTCACCATTCATTTGAGGGCCATTCGGCAGGCTCGCGCTTACATTGCGTTGAGAGTGCCCTGCCATGCGTCCCGTTCTGTTCGTTCCGCTTGCGATCCTGTGCGGCCTGCTGGCGCCAGGCGGCGCCTCCGCTCAATATTACGATCCGCTTCCGCCGCCTCCGCCCCCGCCGGGCCAATATGGCGGCGGCTTCGTCGAGATGCTGATGACCGGCCGCGACCCGACGCCCTATGGCCGGGGCGGGGCGGTCTACAACCAGCCGCGCGGCTATTCGGCCTATGGCCAGCGCGTCCAGCCGCAGCCCGGCTATGAGAACGACCCCTACGACCAGGACGCCGCGCCGCGCCGCGCCGGCCGCCGCATGGCCGCGCTGGGCGAGCCGGTCGAGGCGACCCGGCCGATCGAGCGCGTCATCGATCCGCGCTTCCAGAAGCAGGAGGTCGCCTATGACGGCCCGCAAGCTCCGGGCACGATCATCATCGACACGCCGCAGCGCTTCCTCTTCCTGGTCCAGCCGGGCGGGCGGGCGCTGCGCTATGGCATCGGCGTCGGCCGCCCCGGATTCTCCTGGGCCGGCATGAAGAGCGTCACCCGCAAGGCCGAATGGCCGAGCTGGACGCCACCGGCCGAGATGCTGAAGCGCCGGCCCGACCTGCCGCGTTTCATGACGGGCGGGCCGGAGAACCCGCTCGGCGCCCGGGCCATGTATCTCGGCTCCTCGCTCTACCGCATCCACGGCACCAACGAGCCGAACACGATCGGCCAGGCCGTCTCCTCCGGCTGCATTCGCATGACCAATGACGACGTCATCGACCTCTATGGCCGCGTGAGGGTCGGCGCCAAGGTGCTGGTGATCTGACCGGCAGACGATTTCGAGCGCGCTAAAGAAAAACCCGCCCGTTTCCGGGCGGGTTCGTTTTTTGCGCTACCGGCAGGGGTCAGGTCCAGTCGCCGTCGTCGCCGCCCGTGCCGTCATCGTAGTTCGGATCGTAGGGCTCGTCGTTATTGGCCTGGTCGTAGGAGGCTTGGTCCGAGGCGCCCTGGTCGTAGGCCGCCTGCTGGTTGTCGCCGCTATCGCCCTTGCTGCTGTCGTCCTTGGCCGAGCTGTCATCCTTGGCCTGGGTGTTCTCGGGCGTCGCCGCCTTGGCCTCGCCGCCCTTGTTGCCGCCGAAGGCGTTGCTCAGCACGTTGCCGAGCATCAGGCCGCCGGCGACGCCGGCCGCCGTGGTCAGGGCCGAGGCCATGAAGCCACCGCCGCCGCCTTGCTGCGGAGCCGCCTGGTTGGCCCAGGGACCGGGCTGCTGCTGCGGCGCTGCGCCCATCATGCCGGGCCCCGGCTGCTGCTGGTTGGTCCAGGCATTCGACGGCGCCTGCCCCGCGCGCTGCGGGAAGGAGGGCACCGAACCCGGCCGCGCCGGAGCTTGCGCGCCGCCGCCGAAGATACCGGAGAGGAAGCCGCCGGACTGGGCCGGAGCAGGCTGCGCGGCGCGCTCCTGCAGCTCGCGGACCTGCGCCTGCAGCTCCTCGACCTGCGCGTGGAGGTTGGTCACGGCCTGTTCCTGGACATAGACTGCCTGCGCCATCGCATAGGGCGCATAGGGCTGCTCGCGCAGGCGATCCGCGATAAAGCGTTCAGCCTCGGGGTCGCGGGGCTGGTTGGCCGCCTGCTTCAGGCGGTCGAAAATCCCGGCGATCACGTCGCGTTCTTGCGGCGTCATCGTCATCTCCTCTCGTTTGGGCGGCGCGGTTGCGTCGCCGTCCGAAAGGTGGTGACGGGCTGTGACGCTATCAAGGCGATGTCCGCGGGACGGCGCCTTGTTTCATCTCGCGGAGAGGTTGCGGACAGGAAGAATCCTGCCCGTCACGCGTTCCCGACATTGCTGTACTGGAAACCGCGCCGGCGCATGTCCTCGGAGCGGTAGATGTTTCTGAGATCGACGACGACGGGCTCGCGCAGGCCGGCCTTGACGCGGGCGAGGTCGAGCGCGCGGAACGCGTCCCACTCGGTCACGATCACCAGCGCGTCGGCGCCCTCCAGGCAGGAATAGGGATCCGCAGCGTAGCTGATCCCCGGCATCAGCGCCTGGGCCGGGCCCATGCTCTCGGGATCGTAGGCGACGATCTCGGCCCCGGCATCCTGCAGGGCGGTGATGATCGAGAGCGAGGGCGCCTCGCGCATGTCGTCGGTGTTCGGCTTGAAGGCGAGGCCGAGGATGGCGATGCGCTTGCCCCGCACCGAGCCGCCGCAGGCCGTGATCACCTTGCGCGCCATCGCCCGCTTGCGCTGGTCGTTGACGGCGACGACGGTCTCGACGATGCGCAGCGGCGCGGTCAGGTCCTGCGCCGTCTTCATCAGGGCGAGCGTGTCCTTCGGAAAGCAGGAGCCGCCATAGCCGGGGCCGGCATGCAGGAACTTCGAGCCGATGCGGTTGTCGAGGCCGATGCCGCGCGCGACCTCCTGCACGTTGGCGCCGACCGCCTCGCAGAGATCGGCCATCTCGTTGATGAAGGTGATCTTGGTCGCGAGATAGGCGTTGGCGGCGTATTTGATCAGCTCTGACGTCCGCCGCGAGGTGAAGAGCAGCGGCGAGGCGTTGAGGTAGAGCGGCCGGTAGAGCTCCTCCATCACGGCGCGCGCGCGGGCATCCTCGGTGCCGATGACGATGCGGTCGGGCCGCTTGAAGTCGGCGATCGCGGCGCCCTCGCGCAGGAACTCGGGGTTCGAGACCACGGCGAACTCGGCCTGCGGCCTGGCCTCGCGCATGATCCGCTCGACCTCGTCGCCGGTGCCGACCGGCACGGTCGACTTGGTGACGACGACGGTGAAGCCGTCGAGCTTGGCGACGACGTCGCGCGCCGCCTGGTAGACATAGGACAGGTCGGCATGGCCGTCGCCGCGCCTTGCCGGCGTACCGACTGCGATGAAGACCGTATCCGCGTTGGCGACTGCGTCGTCCAGCTCGGTGGTGAAGTAGAGCCGGCCCTCGCGGGCGTTCTTGGCGACGAGGTCGTCGAGCCCCGGCTCGAAGATCGGGATCTCGCCGCGGTTCAGCGCCTCTATCTTGGCCGCGTCGGTGTCGACGCAGGTCACGACATGGCCGAAATCGGCGAAGCAGGCACCGGAGACCAGGCCGACATAGCCCGAACCGATCATCGTCACGCGCATGGGGCGCTCTTTCTCTGTCTCGGACCCGAAGCGGAGGTGGGCCGGGCCATTCCGCCGCACCGCCTATCGCAATTCGCGGCTCCGGCAAAACGCGACGCGCACCACCGCGCTGGCTGGCGTGGTGATGCGCGTCGATGTCGCGAAGATGACGGCGGCCGTCTCAGGCCGCCGGAGCGGCGTCTCAGAAGGTTTCCGGATCGTCGGCGCCGAACTCGTCGGCGGCCTCGGCCGGGTCGAGCTTCAGCAGCGGGTCGCGGTTGAGCACGAGCACCGGGGTGCCGGTCGGGACGCGGCTGTGCAGGTCGATGATGTCCTGGTTGAACATCCGGATGCAGCCGCTGGAGACGGCCTTGCCGATCGACCACGGCTCGGAGGTGCCGTGGATGCGGTACATCGTGTCGCGGTTGCCCTGGTAGAGGTAGAGCGCGCGCGCCCCGAGCGGGTTGTCGAGGCCGCCGCCCATGCCGCCGGCCCAGGGGCCGTTCTTCTTCGGGTCGCGGGCCACCATCGCGGCGGTCGGCGTCCAGCGCGGCCAGGAGGCCTTGCGGCCGACCGTGGCGCGGCCGCGCCAGGACATGCCCTGCTTGCCGACGCCGATGCCGTAGCGGATCGCCTTTCCGCCTTCGCGGACGAGGTAGAGGTAGCGGTTATTGGTGTCGACCACGATCGTGCCGGGCTGCTCGCGGGTCGGGTAGGCGACCTCCTGGCGGAGGAAGCGCGGGTTGACCTCGGAGATGTCGGTCGCCGGCAGCGGATACTGCTCCTCCGGCATCTCGTCATACATCGCCATGGCCGCGGCGTTCTGGTGGAAGCGGGCCGAGGCGACCTCGAAGGGCTGCGGCGGGGCGCTCACGCAGGCTGCGAGCAGCAGCGGCATGAACATGACGGCCAAACGGGTCAGCAGGCGGCGGAAGGGCAACAGGGCGGGGGACATCAGTTTGGCTCGCACGTCATTCGAGGTCTTGCGGGGCACTCAACGATCGGAAAGGGGCGGAGTTCCGGTCGCGGCGTCGTCATTCGGTTCAAGGCGGATCACGTGGCCGCGAGGTGAATTCGATGTGGCGAAAATGTGGCGCGAAAATCTGTGCCCTATCGGCAACAGCTTATGCCATGGCGGGCTTGCGCGGAGCTTCTTTTCGCCGGGAAGGTGAGGCGATGCGGAAAATTCCACCAGAATGCAGCCGAAATGCACATTTCAGAGCCATGCGGAGAGGAATTTAAGTAAAATTTTAATCGGCTCAGGAGGGAATGACCTAACGTCAGGGGCCGAGCTTGGAATTTATCTCTCATTCGCACGCCTCAGCATCGTGTCTGGGTCTCGCTGGCTGCATGGCGCAGCGGCGCGATCTGCCGGCCCGTTCCCGACGTCCAGACCGCCAAGCCGTTCGGCACGCGGTCGCGCCTATGCCTGTCCATGATTCCAACGGCTGGCAGCTGGCGCGCCTTGATGGCGCCGGTTCCCCGCGATGTGAGCCCGGGGGGGCACCTCGATGACGTCCATTCGCATGAAGATCCTGGCCATGCTGGCCATCATCGCCATCGGCGCGATCCTTTCGGCCGGCCTGAGCCTCTACGCGCTGTCGAAGGCCAACGACCTGAACGGCCGCTCCAGCACCCAGGGCGACATCGCCCTGTTCACCGAGCGGCTCAACTCGCACGTCACCGGCGTCGTGATGGAATCGCGCGGCATCTACATGGCGGCGAAGCCGCAGGAGCTCGACCAGTACGCCAAGGGTGCGGAAGCGCGCTTCCCGCTGATGCGCAAGCTCGTCGGCGACCTGAAGCGGCTGGTGCCGCCCGGCGAGCGCGAGCGCTTGGGCCAGATCGAGAAGCTGGTCGAGGAGTTCATCGCCTTCCGCAGCGAGACCATCCGGCTCGGCCGCGAGATCTCGAGCGCCGCGGCCAATGCCCAGGGCAATAACGACCTCAACCGCGCCAATCGCAAGAGCCTGAACGATGTGCTCGTCGCCTTCGTCAAGCGCAACGAGGATGCCGGCAACGCGCTCGGCGACGAGGCGGCCGCCTTCACCAAGCAGATCGAGTGGATCCTGCCGAGCGTGCTTCTGGCGGCGCTGCTGGCCTCGCTCGCCACCGCGCTGCTCTTCGCGCAGCGCTCGATCGCCAGGCCGCTGGTCGATCTCGGTGGCGTCATGGAGCGCCTGACGGCGGGCGATACCAAGGTCGATGTTCCCTACGTGGCGCGCAAGGACGAGATCGGCGCGATGGCGCGCGCCGTCGCCGTGCTGCGCCAGAGCACCGAGCAGGTCGCGATTCTGCAGGCGGAGGAGCGCGACAATGCGGCGCGGCAGATTCGTCAGGCCGAATCGATGGCTTTGGTCGTGACGGATGTGGGCGAGGTGGTTGCGGCTGCTGCGGCGGGCGACTTCTCGGCGCGGCTGCAGATCGAGGACGCCGACGCGCAGATGCAGCAGCTCATCGCCGGCATCAACGAGATCAACGCCGTGGTCGATTCGGCCACGACCGAGTTCG
>NZ_QQTO01000027.1 GCF_003351345.1 Allobosea caraganae
AGTTCATCGTCGCCATCGGCGCCGCGCCGACCGAGCCGAAGGCCGAGCGCAGCCGGTCGAGCGCGGCCGAGCGCAACGCCGAGCTCTCCTCGACCAGCGCCGTCTTCGCCGAGGCATGGACCTCGCCCGACAGCGAGTTGAGGGCGGTGCCGAGTTGCGCCGCGCTCAGGCCGTAGAGACCGTCCAGGGTTGAGGAGATGGCATTGCCGGCGATGGCCGTGGCGCCGCTATTGAACGCTGCGTCCATCGCGCCGCCCACGGCGGACTGGTTCGATGACAGGCCGGCCTGCTGAGCCATCTGCGAGGTCAGGTTCAGCGTCACATTTGTGCCGGAATAGGCCAGCGCCGCGGCTACAAAAGTGGGCAGGCCCGAGGTGGCCAGCGTGGAGAAGGTGCCGGTCATGCCGCCAGTGGCGGCGAACAGGTCGTAGCTGTTCAGCAGCGTCGAGGTCTGGAAGGGAACCGCCAGCGTGCCGGCGAGCCGGGCCACGCCCGTCACCGCCAGGGCGTCGTTGCCACTGTCGCCCACCCGCAGGGAGAGGGTGCCGGCCGCGGTCTGCACATAGGTGCCGCTGATGAGATGGGTGACCGGGATCCCGGTGCCGGTGACGCCGATCCAGCCGCTGTTCTCGAACCGCTTCTGCGGTCCCGCCGTCGCGGCGATGCGACCATCGATGATGCCGGTGTTGACGATCACCGTGCCAAAGCTGTCAGCGCCGGTGCGCAGGGCATCGGCCACCGCGGGCGCCTGCAAGGTGCCGTAATTCAGCAGGGTGCCGTAGAGACCGTGCAATTCCACCGCCGCGCCGACCACACCGGTTGCCGTTACGGAGCCGGTATTGGTCAAGACGCCATAGGTCTCGCCGCGCATGCCGATGCCGCCGGTGCCGGTGACCTGGACGGTGCCGCTGTTGACGATGTCGTCGCCCTTGCGGCCGGACAAAGCGGCCGCATTGGTGGCGCTGGAGGCCAAGGTGCCGGTGTTGCGGATCGGGTTGTAGATGCCCGCAATGGTGGCGACATAGCCATTGGGCACGGTGGAGCCGGGCGTCAGATAGATGCCCACCACCTGATCGCCATAGGCCGAGTTCGAGGACACCAGCGACGCGCCTGGAATGTTGATCTCGTGCCAGGTGGGGATGCCGAGGGCATCCACATGCAGCACGCCGGCATGCACGACGCCGTCCGCCGTCACCCAGTCGGCCACCATGTTGTACTCACCGGAGCGCCCGGCGCCGGTGATGCCTTCCAGATGGGTGACGATGGCGCCGGGATGGTCGTAGGTGGCCCAAGTGCCGGTGGTCTGGTTGTAGAGATAGCCGTGTTCGAAGCCGATGCCGCCACCCGGCCCCACATTGGCATAGCCGCCGGCGATCATGTCGCCATAGACGCCATAGGCGGTGGTGCTGACCGCGCCGGGCTTGTTGTTGGTCGCGTAGGTGCCCGTGGAGATGGTGTAGACCATCGCATTGCCGGTCGCGAGGCGCGTGTCGTAGTCGCCCACCACCTGATCGCCGAACGTGCTGTGAGCGATGGTGAAGAGGGTCGGGTTGCCGGTGGCGCTCGGATAGGCCAGCGGCGTGAGCTGCTGGTTCGGTGCCGCTGCGGCGTCGTAGAGATAGCTGAGATCATAGGGCGTCGAAGCGGGCGTGATGTAGCTGCCGACCGTGCGCAGGACACCGCCCTGGTTGCCGAAGCTCGGCCCATAAGGGGACGAGCCGATGGCGCCGGGATAGTTTACGCCGCTGGCGGTGGCCACCGGCATGGCCGACCACTGGGCCGTGCTCGTGTTGTAGAGCAAGCCGCCGGTGCTGCCGTTCACCACATAATTGCCGACGATGGTGTTTCCGCGAATGCCGGTGAGGAAGGTGCCGGTGGTGCCGAAATTTAACGTCGTGTAGGGCGTCGCTGCCGACGCCAGCGGCGTGCTGCCAGGGAAGACGGCAATTGTGCTCTTGGCGCCGTCGAACCCGATGGTGCCTGCAGTAGCGGCGGTCGGCGCCAGCTTCAGCGCGCCGCTGCTGAGGAACGTGTCGACGGCGTCGAAATTGAACGTCGGGTAGGGCGCCGCCGTCTGCGCCTGCGCCGCAGCGCTAAACACGCAGAGCGCGGTGCCGGCGATGGCAAAATAAGCGCAAGAAGATAGTGGATGCCCGCGAATTTCAACTTTCGTCATCACGATCGCCTCGCCCAGGCCACAATAATGAAAAGGCTAGCAGAACCGTAGATGGAAGATAGACATATGATTTGAATCTACGTCAACTTGCATTACCGATAGTAAAATACAGCATAACGTGATCTTTTTAACACGGAATCGATCGAAAAACCTACGATATGGCCAGTTTTCCGCTGCGTCCAATCTCAGAATATGTGTGATATGGCCTGTTTTACCATTCACGGCCATTCGGCACCTAAGTCAGCCTCCACCGACGCGGCCCACACAACTGGTGATAAGATTACTTTGGGCTGGGCTTTGGTTTCGGCGCTGGTTCTGGTTTGGGCTGATCCGGTACGGGAGCCACGCTCGTCGGCGCAGTCGGCGTTGCTGAGCCAACTCCGACCGAGATCCCGAATAATTTCCATTGCCCGGCCACGGGCGCGAAGACCAGTTCGAAATTGGCTTGCGAGGGCACCGAAGGAAAGAAGCCTGCCATCCGAAGCATGCCACTAGCCTCGATCTGCGGCAGCGTGGTGAGGTGCGGATCGATGACTGCCACGCCGGAAAGGTCGAGCTTGTCGTTGCGTTGCTTGGCGAAGATCTCTGCCAACCTCGCTGCGGTATTTGCCTGGAAGCCCGGGGCACCGAGATCCCGCAGCACGGTGTAGTTGCCAGTCTTGTTGGCTTGATCAAGCGCCAGCAACGCCGAACGGATGAGGATCAGCACGCCGTTCCGGTCAATCTGCGCCGGCGTTGGGACGGCAGCCGGACCAGGGGCGCCCGGTTCCGGCTTGGGCTGTTGCGCGAAGGCTGCACCGCTGCCTTGCCCCGCCCCGAGAACAAGCGCCGTGATGAGAGCAAGGGCTGCAACAGTCGCCCGCATCGGCCATGTCCTCCAGATCAACGGCATCGAATTCGGCGTTGGCTGCAAGAGTCCATGCCCATGCCGGGGCTCGATCGACAATCAGAACTCCCCCTGCAGGCCCACGCGCATACCATGGCTGCTCTCGCCCCCATACGCATAGCCAGCCGTGACGGCGAGCGGGATGCCCGTGTCGAAGCGATGAGCCAGCGACGCGCCAAAGCCGTGCTCGCCTTTGAAGTTGGCGTAGTTGACCGCCCAACTCGTCTTGCCGGCGGTGGAGGGCATCGATGCGGTCGTCATCGCCATTGCTGCGGCGACGCCCTGACGGGCTTCGGCGCGCGATCGGCGGGCGTAAATCTCGACGTTGCTGATGCGCGAATCCATCGTCGCCAGCCGCCCGTCGAGCGCGCCGACATCGAAGGCGCTCGTCGCGAGATTGCCGGAGGCATCGGTCGTGACGAGGCTCACCGGACCCCTCTGGGCGGCAAGGCTCGCGGCCGACGTCACCCCCGCCAGCGTGTAGGTGCTCCGGGCCGTGCCGACGACGGTCTGGCTCGCGCGTGTCGCGACGGCGCCCTGTCCGATGGCTGTGGAGTTGGCGTAGGTCGCCTGCGCGCCCTGTCCGATGGCGGTCGCGTTCTGGCCGGAGGCGACCGCGTTGCCGCCAAACGCGGAGGCATTGGCGCCAGTCGCCTGCGCCTGGAAGCCGACGGCCGTCGTGGGATCGGCGCTGGCGATGGCTCCCGCGCCGATTGCGGTCGCTCCCGCGAATGTCGCCTGCGCCCCTTGTCCGTAGGCGGCCGCACCTGAGCCCGAAGCGATGGCCCCAGAGCCGTTGGCGGTCGCATTGTCGCCCGACGCCGAGGCGCCGAAGCCGGTCGCGGTGGCGTTCGCGCCGGTGGCTGTAGGGGCTGCGAGCCCGGATGTGTTGTTGCTCGCGAGCGGAAAGCTTGCGACGCCAGCGTTGACGCCTGCGATCGCGGCGTCGAGCTGGCCTACCGTGCTGGCATCGTTCGCGGCGATGCCATTGGCGAGGCCGGTGAGCAGGCGATTGCCGCCGGTGCCGGCGATGCTCACGAGAGAGCCGCCGGTGGCCGCCCCCACCGTGATCGCGCTGCTGGCCGGGTCCTGCTGCACGAGGCCGACCGTCCCAGAGTTGATGCCGTCGCGTAGCGAGGTCAAATCGCTTGTCGTCGTCGCAATGTCGGTCGTGTTGGTGGCGACCTGTCCTTGCAGAGTCGAGATGTTGCCGGTGTTGGCCGTGGTCTGGCCCTGTAGCGTGGTGATGTTCTGCGTGTTCACCGCAATGTTGCTGGTGTTCGAGCTGGTCTGGCTATCGAGCGCGCTCAGCGCCGAGCCAACCGTGCTGAAGGGCGCGCCCTGGATCGTGTAGGTCGGAGCGGTGAAGGCGCCCGTCGCGACGTCGTAGGCCGCCGAGCCGCCGAGACTTGCAGCCAATGCGCTGCCGAGATTGGTCGATACGCCTTGCAGCTGGTTCAGGTTGACGGCATCCGTCCCCTGCGAGCCCGGAGCCAGTCCGGTGATCTGCCGAGTGCCTGACGAGGCGCCGATCGCCACCTCTCCGATCGAGCTCTGGGTTCCCGGCAGCCCGAAGGCGGCGTAGTTCGTCAGCGAACCGCGTTCGGCAATCGAGAACCCACCGAGGGCAACGTTGGTACCCGGTGCCGTTGGCGAAATCGCCGCGCCCTGACCCACGACCACCGAATTGGCCACGCCATTGTCGGTCGCCCCCTGGCCGAGGACGAGCGAATTCTCCCCGGCGGCGGTGGCGGCCTGGCCGAGGACGGTCGCGTTCGCCGCATTGGCCAGCGCGCCCTGTCCAAGCGCGGTTGCATTCGTCTGCCCTGCCGCCGTCGCACCCGCTTGCGCGCCCTGGCCCAGCGACGTGGTGTTGCCGTTGGTGAAGCCGTTTCCCGACGTCCCTCCGGCCGTGGCGCTTTCGCCTATCGCAACGCTGTTGCTGCCCGAGGCCGTGCTACCGGAACCCATCGCGGCGCTGCCGCCACCCGAGGCGGTGCTGAACGAGCCGGTCGCGGTGCTGAAATCTCCCGAGGCGGCGCTATCGGCCCCCGTTCCGGTGCTTCGGAACCCTGACGCTGTGCTGGTGACGCCTGTCGCAGTGCTGAAATCGCCGGACGCCGTGCTGCTAACGCCGGTCGCGGTGCTCAGAAAGCCCGAGGCGGTGCTGATCGAGCCCGTTGCAGTGCTGGAGCTCCCCGAGGCGATGCTGCCCACGCCGGTCGCAGTGTCCCTGAAACCCGAAGCCGTAGCGCCAAAGCCCATGGCGGTGCTGAAATCGCCCAAGGCAGTACTGGCATTGCCCGTCGCGCTGCTCTGGAGGCCGAAGGCTAAGGCGCCTGTACCACAGGCGAAGCTGGCAGGCCCGGTCGCCGTGCCCGTTCCGGATCCGCTGGTTTCTTGGCACACGAACTGCGCAGTCGCTGGGGAAGGTCCCGTTGCGAGCCCGATGCCAATCAAAGCTGCGAGGATAGAGTGCGAGCCCAAACGGCTGAGCATGAGGCTATGTGATGTGGTGCGCGAGGTCATGCGGGGGCACCGCACGCGCCTGTGCCGCATGGATTCCTTCAATTTTTGCATATGAGCTTTCGACCCTGAACGCGAAAGCGGAGACACATGTCTCACGCTTGGTATCATCAGGGCGATGACGCAACGTAGCATTCAAATGAGCGGCGTGGATACGAAGATTACGCAAAAATCATCGTTTTGTCTGCAGTGTGTCATTTCGACAGAGCGAGCCACTTAATATTTATCGGTCGGCACGTGGGCTTTATTTAAGACGAAACGCTGAAAAGCTCGGTCAACCGCTTGATAGCTCAAAGCAATATTTGCAATCGGCCGAGATTGGTCGGCAGCCAAGAAGCATGCTATACTTCCTTGCTACAAAATCAATAAATTATGTAAAATTGTGTCGTGAGAGGGGTATTTAGCGCATTTATCCTCACCATTACGTTAAGGAATAAAAGTCTTGATATATAATCAGGCACTTAAACCCGGAAACAATATCCGCCTCGCATATGGCTTTTCTGATCGAACGGGCTCTGGAATCTACGAGATTATCAGAATCATGCCAACGCTCGAAGATGGCGAGCGTCAATACCGTGTCAGGGGAACGGATGGGTTCGAAAGAGCAATTGGCGCGGGCCAGATTTTGGAAGGATCTCGGGAAGAGGGCGTAGAACCAAGCCGAGCAGGTTCGGAGCCACCGGGGAAAAAGCGCGGTCGTTTGACGCCTCCTTCGCGCTCTCTTCCTGGCCCTCGTCGCGCTTTCAAAACATGACCGTCAGGAATGGCGGGTCTTTCTTAGATCTCGAAGGCTTCGAGGGCTAAGCGCGCACGCTCGGCCGCCAAAGACCCTGCAATCCTCGTTGTGCCGCGTTCCGTGCATTGGGATGGCGCAGGTCGCAGCAGCGTTTCAATTGAATGCACGCCGAGCGAGAGTCCTTAAATTTTCGCGAGCAGGTTGAAATACCGTAGCTTATTACGCTGCGGCGGAGAAAGTCATGATCCAATCAACTCTCTCCATTCGCGCGAAGCTAACGCTGATATCGACGGTTTTCGTCATAATCGTTGTCAGTCTGGCCACGCTCGGTGCGACCCGATTATTGATGATCGGCGAAAGAACCGAAGCGATCGAGCGAAGGTGGCTTGCAGGAACGCTGGTGCTAGGGGAACTGAGCAACCGGATCCCCCGCTTTCGGCTCGTGGGCACATATCGCGCTCTCGCCCCCGATGCCTCCGCGCTCCGCGAAGTCGACGCCGTGCTGAAGGACCGCCGCGTCGAACTTGAAGACCTGCTCAGGGAATATGCCGACCTTCTCGGTGAAAATATTCCGCGTACCGAAGTAGCAGCGCTTCGAAGTGCTCTGGACGCCTATTTCGTTGAACACGACGCCTGGGTAGCAGCCGATACGAAGGGTATGCTCGATGAGCCCGCCCGCCGGAACAGCTCTCTGCACTTGCTCTACAGAACGGCGGACGACGCGCTCGACGCTCTAACCGAGGCGAACAAGGCCGAGTCCTATGCCGAAGTCGATGCAACAGATCGGCTTGTGACCGCCACGACCATCACCATGGTCATCGCGTCGGTCGCCGCCGTTCTGTTCGCCTTGTGGATGATGCTCCGCCTCCGCACGCACATCACGCAGCCGCTGGTCGCCATAACCCGTGCCTTGTCCCAACTCGCTGCCGGTGATCGTAGTGTCCAGGTGCCCGAGGCCAATCGCAACGACGAGATCGGTGAGATGGCAAAGGCCTTCGATACCTTTCGTGCCAACGCGGTGGCCCTCGAGGAAGCGCATGAGGCGACGCGGACAGCCCAGGAACATGCGCAGGCATTGGCACGGCACGATGCCCTGACGGGCTTGCCAAACCGCCGCGTCTTCTCGGCGGCGCTGCAGGCGGCGTTCAGCAGCGCCCATGACGGCACGTCCAGCTACTGGGTGCTGATGATCGATCTCGATCGCTTCAAACCGATCAACGATCTACAGGGCCATCCGATCGGTGACCTGGTCCTGTGCGAGACGGCGCGGCGGCTGACGGAGGTCGTGCGCAAGACCGACACAGTGGCTCGCCTCGGCGGCGACGAGTTCGCCATTATCGCGAAGGCCGATCAAGCGGATCAGCTGGAAGACGCGATGCGTCTGGCCAGTCGGGTCATCAGCGCCATCCGAGAGCCGATATTCATAGGAGCAGCCAGGGCGGAGATCGGCGCCAGCATTGGCATCGCTCGCTGTCCTGCAGACGGGGCCGACCCTGAGGGTATGCTCCGCGCGGCCGACATCGCCATGTACCGGGCCAAGAGGGATGGCCGGGGCACGTATCGATTCTTCGAGCAAAGCATGGATGAGGAGCTGCACGCTCAGGCGGAGCTGGAAGCGGACCTCAGGAAGGCCGTTGCGGACGGCGTGATACGACCTCACTATCAGCCGCTGGTTAACCTGAAAGACGGCCGGGTTTATGGCTTCGAATTGCTGGCTCGCTGGAATCACCCGGAGCGTGGCTCCGTTCCCCCTGACGTCTTCATCCCGTTGCTCGAACACCTTGGCCTCATCGCGGACCTGACCTGGTCGATTCTCCGTCAGGCCTGCCGGGAAGCGGCTGGATGGCCGAAGGACGTTACCCTGGCGCTCAACATCTCGCCCATCCAGCTCAAGGACCCGGCGCTCCCGACTCAACTCCTCACGATCCTGAGGCAGGAGAGAATGTCGCCAAAGCGCCTGGAGATCGAGATTACCGAATCGGCCCTCGTGAGCGACTTGGAGACCGCCAAGCTGACCCTGACGGCGCTCCAGAGTATCGGGGTCAAAGTCTCGCTCGACGATTTCGGCACGGGCTATTCGAGCTTGTACCATCTCCGGGAGATGAAATTCGACAAGGTGAAGATCGATCGATCCTTCGTTCAGTCGATGCGCGAGAACAAGGAGAGCGAGAAGATCGTCGACGCGATCCTGAGCCTTGCGAAAAGCCTCGACTTACCGACGGTCGCCGAGGGTATCGAAAACCTGGGAGTCCAGGAACAATTGGCGGAGCGGGGCTGCGAGTTTGGTCAGGGCTATTATTTCGGAAAAGCTATGACCGCCGTAGAGGCGGGCGCTCTTCTCAAAGGGCGTCAAGAGCGAAGACGCACCGGGTAGACTTCAAGGTGTGGTTTTCCAATTCGCCGATCGGGCGCCGTCGATCTTAAGGCCGTGGTGCCGAGCGAGCCGGCTTCGCAGGGACGCCCAATCCGCCGCCTCGGGGAGGGCGATTGCGACGCCGGAACTCGTTGCGCCCTTCTGGCCGGAAGAGGTCGAGATATGAACGACGGGGCCGTCCGTGATCTTGCCGGAGCGTGCGTACCGACGGCACGCCACAAGGCCGGCGCAGGAGGCGGCCTCTGCCCAGATGCCGGCGCGGGCCAGCGTCTGCCGGGCGTCCAGGATGTCCAGATCCGATACCGTGACCGTAAGTCCGGATGCGTCGCGCAGGGCGGAGACGGCACGATAGCCGTTGCGGTTGGAGCCAATGCCGCGCGCAATCGTGGCGACAGGCTCGACCTCGGCGGACAGCACGTTCGAACGCCAGGCATGACCTCAAGCGCGCCGGCCGTCGTCGCCAGGGCCGCAATGCAGATCGCCAGCTTAGAGTACTCTTCCATGGCGCCTTCGATCTGAATGGCGTGGATCGCGCCGGTGCCGACCACCGTAACCGCCAGAACGCTGTGAAGAATGCGCCAGAGCTCGTAGCCAAGCTTGAAGACCCGCCGGGTCGCCACCAGCACCGCGGTCAACACCAGGCACCACAGGCTGATCACCCCGTAGAGCGAGAACGGCGTCGGCACGACCAATAGCAGGCGTCGGTAATGTCGGGACTGTAGGCAGCCCGAGCGCAAGGCATTGCGGCACGGTCCTGTGCACGGTCTCGACGACGATCTCCGGCCCGAAGGCCCGCAATTCCTCGGTTCCAGCAGTGAGGCAGTTGCCGCACCGAAGGTCCGCTTCCAGGCAGTGACCCAGAGTCTGCTCTTGGCGCGAGGCGGAACTCTTAGTCCCCGCATGCAAGCTGGGGCAGGAAAGCCTATATCCGAGCCAGAAAGTGGCCCTGGAAGACCTCTGCCTTCTCAAACTTCCGTTCAGCGGCGGAATCGCGCCCACTCCTAACTCCCGGAAACTCCGGAGAATCAGGCTCAGCGCGCTGCACATGAGGGAAAGCTATAACTAGCTGGCGGACAGGGCGGGATTCGAACCCGCGATACGGTTTCCCGTATACACACTTTCCAGGCGTGCGCCTTCAACCACTCGGCCACCTGTCCGGCGCGCTGCTTATGACCGCCGAGCCGGCTTCTTTCAAGGGCTGAAACAGCGCTGATTCACATTCATCGACCCGATGTCCACGACCGAGCTCTCCCGGGAGAGCAAAAACCATGCGCCCGCCCCTGCGAATCCAGCGGCATCGGCCGCAAAATACCGGGTTCTGCCGGGCCTCCGGCCAGGATGCGCGGCTGTCGGGGCCCTTTGCGTCAACGGCGCCATTGCTTCGCCGCAGCTTGCGATCGAGCGATGTTGCAATCCAACGTGCGAATGAGCACATCCGGCGCGGGGCGTTCGGGACATTGGCTTGGCGCGGATTCTCCGTTCGGCGGGATTCGGACGGAGCGCGCGGGCGCAGGCGGGGTTGGGATGCTGAGATTTCTGCTGCGGATGCTGGGCTATCTGAGCGTCGCCGGCGGTTTCGTCGTGCTCGTGCTCGACGGCGCCCGCTCGATCGCCAATTCGACGCTGCTGTTCACGCCGCTCTCGGAGACGCTGACCGCCCTGTTGCGCGAGCGCTACGCGCTGATCCAGCCGATGGTCGAGCGCAACATCCACCCGCTGCTCTGGGATCCGGTGCTGCTCAACCTGCTGAAGGCGCCGACGGCGGTGGCCGGCTTCGCGCTCGGCTTTGCGCTGCTCTGGCTCGGCGCCAGGCCGAAGCCGAAGATCGGCGTCGTCACGAGGCGATAGCGCACAGTTTCCGTAGCCCGCCCGGGGCGAGGCATGAAAGGGCGGCCCAGGCCGCCCTTTCCGTCTCAGCCGATCAACCGATCGGGTTGACGTCGTCGACCAGGCGCAACAGGTCGGCCATGGTGAAGTCATTGATCTTGGCCGAGGGCAAGGTCGGCTTCCAGTCCTTCATCTGCCAGATGTAGGATTGCGGATCGCCATGGACGAGGCCGACGAAGACCTCCGAGACGATGGTCGAGCCGACCGGGCCGAGCCGCTCGCCATTGCCGCGGATCTGGGCCTCCTTGAGGATGTAGTACCAAAGCGGAGTCTGCTTATCGAGGCCCTGCTGCTTGGCGACGCCGCCGTCCGGCCCGCTGGCGATCTCGGCCGTGGTCAGCGGCTTCTTGACCTTCATGGCGGCCGCGACGTCCTGGCCCGAGGGCAGGCCGAGCATGACGCCGCGCTTCAGGTTGCGGAAGGCGAGGTTGCCGCCGCCGCCCGGCAGGTCGTGCAGCTCCTTGACCAGGAACGGATCGAGCCGCCGGGCATGGTTGAAGGTGAAGCCCGCCGTCCCGGACGGCGTGGCGAGGTCGTGGAAGCGGCGCCAGTCGATGATCCAGTTGCTCGGCAGCACCGAGACAGGCAGGGGGCCGGTCGGCGGGTTCGGCGCGAGGTTGCCCGTGATCTGCCCGGACAGGCCGGTGAAGCCGAAGAGCAGGTCGAAGCCGATGTCGGGGAAGACGTGGTTATGGCTGTAGGTCTGCCTGACCATGCTGTGGCCGAGCCGATAGGCCGCCACCGAGAACTCGACCGGCATGTAGGGCGTGCGCTTGAAGCGGTAGAACTTGCGCCCGTCATGCAGGATCTTCGCGACGATGCCGGGCTCGGTCAGGCGCTCGACGAAATCGTGCAGCACCAGCCACTGGTAATGCCAGGTGACGATGCGGCGCGCCTCGGTGAAGAGATCGGCCGGCGGCCTGGACCCGCCCGAAAGGATGTCGCAGACCTTGTTGTGGAACTTCAGGAAGGCGAGATGGGTCTGCGCCACCAGGAGGTTCTCGTCGTTGCGGTGGTCGCCGATCAGCGCCATGCCCTCGGGCGAGCGCGGCAGGTCGTTGCTGAAATCGCCGGTGACCCCGCCGAAGCCGACGGTCATGTTCTTGCCGATGACGAATTTCGGGCCGCGGGTTTTGAAGTCCGGCCCGTTGCGCGCGTAGAGCTGCGGCGAGCCGTCCGGCCCGAGCCCGTAGAGGCAGTCGAGGTCGAGGCTCGGCGTGCGGAAATTCTCGACGCCGAGCGGGTCCTTCTGCTTGTCGCCGAGCGAGGTCAGGTCGAGCGTGATGTCGTGGTCGACGAACTGGCCGAGATAGGTGAAGCCGGCCGGGACGTTGGGATTGTCCTTGGTCGCGTCGGCCGGCGTGGCGTCGAGCATCGCCTCGGCGAGCGCCTTGAGCTTGGCGTCGCTGACCTGCAGCGGCGCCAGCTTCGGGAACATCCGCCCGAACATGCCGGGGTCCTTGTGGCCCGAGAGCGCATCGAGCAGCTCGCGGGTCGGATGGCGGCCGGCGACGCCGTGGCCGGGCGTGACCTTGACCGCATTGGCCCTGGCGGTGGTGGCCTTGAGCAGTTCGACCGGCAGGCTGGTGCCAGCCTTGGTCACCGGAGGCAAAGTCATCGTGTCAGGCATGGAAATCTCCTGTCGCTTTGGGCGCCGGAGCGCCTTGGACGTGAAAGATTGTCCCCCAAAATCCCCGTTGCCTTAGGCCGTGAGCCACGCCCCGCCACGCTCTGCGTCATGGCGAACACTGTAAAATATCGCTAAATCTTCCGAATATAGTCTCCGGCGTGGCGCCGCCGAATTCCTCTAATATCAATACGCAATCCAGGCAAGTCTCCCTGGAGACGAATTCTGAACGAACACCATCAAGAACTTGCGGCAAGCTGTTTCGAACAAACAGCGATTACAAGATCGCCGAAAGAAGCAGCATCGTCTCCCATCTCGCTGACGAAGAGAAAGCCGGCGACCGAGCGAGGGAGCCGTAGCGACCTTTCCGCGCAAGGCTCCATGACCCCCGTCACAGACGCCGGATGGCGCCGTCTCATCCGGCGCCACAAGTTCCCTATATGTTCTTGCCTTGGCGCCGGGCTTTCGCTAGCTTCCGATTGGGCAGGGGGTGGCGCTGATGGTGACGCGGGTCGCGACGGTTGCGTTCGAGGGCATCGAGGCGCGCAGCGTCGACGTGCAGGTCCAGGTCACGCCCGGCAACGTCAACTTCATCCTGGTCGGCCTGCCGGACAAGGCGGTGGCGGAGAGCCGCGAACGGGTGCGCGCCGCGCTGATCGCGTCAGGGCTGGCGCTCCCGGCCAAGCGCATCACGGTCAATCTCGCGCCGGCCGACCTGCCCAAGGAGGGCAGCCACTACGATCTCCCGATCGCGCTCGGCGTGATGGCCGCGATCGGCGCGATCCCGGCCGATGCGCTGGCGGGCTATACGGTGCTGGGCGAGCTTGCGCTCGACGGCTCGCTGACCGCGGTCGCCGGCGTGCTGCCGGCGGCGATCGCAGCCTATGGGCGCGGCCAGGGGCTGATCTGCCCGGCGGCCTGCGGGCCGGAGGCGGCCTGGGCAGCGGCCGATATCGACATCCTCAGCCCGCGCTCGCTGATCCAGCTCGCCAACCATTTCAAGGGCACGCAGGTGATGGCGCGGCCGGTGCCGGCGATGGCGCGGCAATCGGGACCATTGCCCGACCTTTCCGATATCCGCGGCCAGGAAAGCGCCAGGCGGGTGCTGGAGATCGCGGCCGCCGGCGGCCACAATCTCCTAATATCAGCTGCACTATTGTCTCTGCTCGTTAGGCATTCCTTTTCACGAGCATGGCAATGTCCGCAATCATGGCCCGATCCAAAACACGAGCGCAATCGACACCGGCAAAGCCGTGTGCGTACTCCTATGTGCGCTTCTCGACGCCGGAGCAGGCGCGCGGCGAGAGCTTTCGCCGGCAGATCGAGGCTGCGCGTGCTTATGCCGCCAAGCATGGCCTCGTGCTCGACGAAAGTTTTCGCGACGAGGGCGTTTCGGCGTTCAAGGGCAAACACCGCGACGAGCGGGCGGCGCTGGGCGCCTTCCTAAAGCGCGTCGAGAGCGGCGACGTTGCAAAGGGGTCGTACCTTCTCGTCGAGAGCCTCGACCGATTGTCGCGAGAAGAGGTGGTCGATGCCCTGGAGCTGTTTCTGGGGTTGACCCGCAACGGCATCACCATCGTCACGTTGACCGATCAGCGTGTCTATTCGCGTGCGAGCCTGCGAGCCGACCAGACGCAGCTGATCATCTCCATTGTCGTGATGTCGCGTGCTCATGAAGAAAGCGCCCTGAAGTCCAAGCGCGTCTCCGACGCCTGGGCGGCCAAGCGCCAGCGCGCGGCCGACGACAAGCAGGCGATGACAGCGCGCTGCCCAGGCTGGCTCGAACTCGTCGGCGGCCCGAAGTCGGGCGAGTATCGCGAGATTACGAAGCACGTCGAGATCGTTCAGAAGATGTTTGCGGACACGATCGCCGGCCTTGGCCGTCGCTCAATCCAGGCGAAGCTGAACGCCGACGAAGTCCCGACCTGGGGCACTGGCAAGAAGAAGGGCCAGTACTGGCACGACAGCTACATCGCAAAGATTTTGTCTAACCCGGCGACCTTCGGCCGCTATGTGCCGCGCGGCAAACTTGCCGGCGGATCGGATGCGACCGCTGAGGCAGCGATCGACGGGTATTTCCCGGCAATCATCGACGAGGAGACGTTTTGGGCGGCGCAAGTCGCATCCAAGGCGCGAGGCTTTGGTAAAGGCACGCCCGGTCGTCGCAAGAACCTCCTGTCAGGTCTCGTGCGCTGCGAAGCTTGTGGCAGCAACATGATCTTCATCGACAAGATGGTGCGCGGTGGCGGCCACAAGCTACGCTGTGGCCGCGCTCATGCCAGCGCCGGCTGCGATCATCGCACCATGTACGATTACAAGAAGGTGGAGCTCGCGGTTGTGTTCGGGCTCGGCCAGCGCCGGAAAGCGCTGATCGACGCCGCCACTGATCGCCAAAGCCAAGCGCAAGCGGCACTGTCTGCGGCTCAGGCTCGCCGCGAAGCAATCGAGCGCCAGCTCGATAACCTCATCCAGCTCGTTCAAGCCTCGGGCGGCGGCAGTCGCCTCGGCAAGCAGGTCCAGGCGCTCGAGGCCGAGCTGGAGGCGGCAGAGACGGAAGCTGCAAAGCTCGACCGGGCCTATCGGCAATCTCGGCCCGCCGATATCGACGAAGCCGCCGCCGGGTTGAAGGTCGTCTATGACAGTCTCAATGCCGATCCGGACGACCTCGCCGTTCGCGCTGCTTTCCAGCAGCGGCTCAAGCTGCTGGTTGCTCATGTCGTGCTGGGTCCGACCGGTTTTGTCGCGACCCATAGCGATGGCTCAACGTCGCGGACCAGCTTCGCCGGCCCGCGCCGCTGAGCGGCTCGCCTTCTACTCGCCAAGCCGCCGGGTCGTGGAATCGGTACGGCCTTTGAGCCCGGTCAGCGCCCCGATCCGGCGCCGCACCTTCGACCAATGCCCCGATGGGCGATCGATCTCGACGAGCCGGCCCTGCCGCTCGTCGTCGGCGAGCTGACGCGCATTGTAGTAGGCCGAGGAGCCGTGACGCCCCATCAGCGCCTGCGCGTCACGCTCGACCAGCTCGCCCTGGCGTCTTCGCAGACCACGGTACGCGGCCAACCATCCCGATATCCGACTTAACATGGGAGCCATCGTCTTTCGTAACCTGTCGACCATGATGCCGCTTTGCCCATGAAATGTCGAACAGTCTTCCAATCAGGCACAAGCGCGACTGATCCAGGGCGATAGCCCCGACAGTCTGACCTCAGCATAATTCAATTGATCCGACTGCAGGGGAGTGGGGCTTCGCCCCTCTCCCCTCGCGAGCGCTCGGCGTAGGCGCCGGCGGCCTCGCATGTCGCGCAGATCGGGAAGTTTGATTCCGTCGTTTCATCTCCCTCCCAACCCGATCCGCCCGCCCCGCAAGGCGCCGGGCCCGCTCGCGCTCGCCACCCCTCTCCCCACCGCTCTCGCGGCCCCGGGAGGCATGGCCGGGGACCATGCCTCGGTCGGCAACGGAGAGAGGTTTCCCATGTCGCGTGAGTTGATCGAAGTCCCCCTGAACAAGCTGGTCGTCGCTGAGAGCAATGTTCGCCGTACCGGCGCCAAAGATGGCGTCGAGGAGTTGGCGGCCAGCATTCTGGCGCACGGTCTGTTGCAGCCGCTGCTGGTCGTCGCGTGCGAGGACGGGCGCTATGCCGTCATCGCCGGTTCGCGCCGGCTTGCAGCGATGAAGCTGCTCGCCAAGCGCAAGGCGCTGCCGCGCGGCTTTGCCGTTCCAGTGATGGTGCGTGAGGCCGGCGAGGAGGAGAGTTTGGCCGAGAACGTCGTGCGCATGACGTTGCATCCCGCCGATCAGTACGAAGCGTTTCGTCGGCTCGAACTGTCTGGTTTGGGTGCGGCTGACATCGCAGCGCGCTTTGGCGTCTCGCTAAGGATCGTCCGGCAGCGGCTCGCGCTCGGCGCGGTCGCGCCTCATCTCATGCAGGCCTACCGGGATGGCGAGCTGACGCTTGCTCAGCTTGAGGCCTTTACCGTCACCGACGATCCGGTCCGTCAGGATCAGGTCTATCAGGCGCTCGGCTCGTTCAGGGAGCCGTGGCGGATCAGGGCGGCGCTGACGCAGGCTGATATCTCTGGACGAGACCGGCGCGTTCAGTTCCTTGGGCTGGACGTCTATGAGATGGCCGGCGGCGCGGTGCTGCGCGACCTGTTCTCGACCACCGACGAGGTTTGGTTGACCGATGCCGCGCTGCTCGACCGGCTCTGCCTCGGCAAGCTCGGCGAGATCGCCGATCAGGTCGCGCAGGAGGGTTGGCTGTGGACGGACGTGGCGTTGGAGTTCCCCCACAGCCATGGCTGCCGGCGCGTCTATCCTTTTGCCGTCGAGCTGACCGATGACGTGGTGCAGCAGCGGCTTGCCGCCAATGTGGCCTTGGAGGAACTTTACACCCAGCATCCTCGCGACGAGGTGAGCGAGGAGGTCGCAGCCGAGATGGCGAGGCTGGACGAGGAAATCACGCGACTCTCCCATCAGGCCTACGCTTACGATCCCGCGATCATTCCATGCGCAGGCGTCTTCGTTGTCCTGGGCCATGATGGAGATGCTCGTATCGAGCGCGGATTTGTCAGACCCCAAGACGAGGTCCCGGAGCCGGAAGGTGAGCACGAGGCCAAGGCGGCGCAGGCGAGCAACAACGACAGCGTCAGTGCAGATGTCACCATGCCTGTCGAAGCGGAGAGCGGAGGCATTGGTTTGTCGGATCGGCTGATCGCCGATCTGTCCGCGCAGAGGACCGTCGCGCTTCGCGACGTTCTCGCCCGCCAGCCTGACATCGCCATGCTGGCGCTTGCGCACACATTGATCCTGCAAGGCTTCTATGGCCGGCGCTATGACGCGCCATCTTGCCTGACCATCCGGATCGAGGCGCCCGCGCTGGCACAGCATGCCGAGGGAATCGACGATGGACCCGCCGCGCGCGCCATCACGGAGCGGCACGAGGAGTGGGCCAAGATGATGCCGCAGGAGGCGGCAGAGCTTTGGGATTGGCTGTCCACGCTCGACCGTGACAGCCGTGACGCCTTGCTGGCCCATGTGGTCGCGCAAAGTGTCAATGCGCTTATCCTGCCCCATGAGTGCAGGACGAGTGTGATCCGGGATGCGAATCGGTTGGCGCAGGCAACCGGCTTGGCCATGCGGGATTATTGGAGCCCGACCGTGCCGGCTTATCTTGGACGCGTCACCAAGGCTGCGATCATGCAGGCGGTGGAGGAGGGCGTCTCAAACGAGGCAGCGCAGCGGCTGGGCAGCCTGACCAAGGTCGAGATGGCCAGACAGGCCGAGCGCCTTCTGGTCGAAACGGATTGGCTGCCGGCCGGATTGCGGACTCCTGCCGACGTGGCAGAGGGGGAGCAGGAGGCAGTCGCGTTCGCGCAAGCTGCTGAGTAGGCGGACCTCTTGGTTCAAGGTGTTAGGCGGCCGCTCCGATGGGGCGGCCGTTTTCGTCGTTGTTGAAGCTGCCGGGCGACGTCGGTTGGTCTCCTGTCGGCTTTGTCCGGGCCGTGGCCACCTGCGTCCTCTTTCTGCTGGCTATCTGGCCGAGTCGGGCTTTTCAGGCGCAACGGCGTTGCCGTTCTCCACGGTGTTTCGACCCTGCGGGTGCGCCTCAGCCCGCCTCGACCTTGTCGACGCCATCGAGGACGCGGTGGTCGCGGCCCGGACAAAATCGACAGGAGACGAAAATGGCGACGATCGGCAGCTTCAAGAAGGACGAAAACGGCTTCACTGGCGTGATCAACACGCTGACCCTGACCAGCAAGGTCCGTTTCATCCGCAGCGACAGCGAAAGCGACAAGGGTCCGTCACACCGCCTTTTCGCCGGCAAGACCGAAATCGGCGCGGCCTGGGCCAAAACCTCGAAAGAAGGCAAACCCTATCTCTCGGCGAAACTCGACGATCCCAGTTTCTCGGCAGCGATTTACGCCACCTTGATCGAGGACACCGACACTTCCGGCAACTACGCACTCATCTGGTCGCGTAGGACAGCCGAGTAAGAGCGTCGAACGTCGAGCGCTCCGCCGACAAGGCGGGGCGCTCGGATACAACAAAATGGCCGAGACCGCGCGCACCTTGGAGTTTCACAGCCGCGCGGTCGGGCTAGTTTTGTAACCTAACCGACGGCTTGTAGAGGCCCTTTTGCGCATTGCATCTGCTTCTCGGCCGTCATCCAGGGCCTGATTCATAGACGCAGTCCTTTCAGCCTCGGCTTCGAGGCTCCTATCTACTGGTAGAAGGACCGCGTATCGGCTGTCATATGCTCGATGACAACCTGCTCGCCATCGAACCGACCGGTGACCGTTCCAGGAAAACTGTCAGACTGTCGAATGTCGCCATCGGCGTCCCTGTAGACCAGCTCGACATGCCAGACGATCGGCCCCGAGAAGCTTCGACCGGAGATCGAGATCTCATCGTCGAACACTTCGACCGATTCGAACTGGGTATCGTTGGATAACACCGACAGGTCGTTGCCGCCTTCAGTCTCCCTGGGGTCCAATCCTCGAACGGCGATCGCGATAGCCCGCCGCATATGATCAGTCTTTGAGGTGCTCATCTTGGTCATCTCGTCAGCATACCGATCCCAAGGCCGCTCTCGTATCGCCATTTGAGCATCTGGCAGAGCCCCGCAAGGTCAGCGTAGATGTGAGCATCGTCGATCCCCAGCGTGGACAGTCGGGAACGAAATCGTCGCCGCAGGTCCGGCTCGACCTCAAAGCGATCTTTCAAGAACGATTTCGGCGCCCAGGGCTGGTTGGGTTTGGGGTGGACGGAGAACAGGCCCCGCTGACTGACGATCCGGGCGACGGAACGGTCTGGCAGCAAGAACCCTACCTTGCCAATCTTGAATGGATCTGTATCGGCGTCGGTGTCGATGACATCGTCCTCAGTAATTTGGTGCGCATAGATGAAGGCCGATTTTTCAGCGGGACCAAAAGAGACGGCGAAGAAGGCGGCCACCAATGGATTAGTCGTCCAGTCTAACAGACGGGTTGGTAGACCATAGTGCTGTGCGAGCGCCAGCCAGTCCCAATCATTGGCTGGAAGAATAGGCAAGTGAAGTCCTGCCGACTTCTTGAACGCGTTGAACACGCGGATTTCTTCCGTCAGACGATAGTCCAGTCTCAGCCGCCCGACACTGGGCGTGTAGTCCCACTCTGGAGATCCCATGCCCCGAAAGACCCAGTTCGTGGCTCGACGCTGGTCGATGAAGGTCATGAACTCGTTCCAACGCTTAAGATCGAGCCGGACCAGTTCGATAGGCGGAAGCTTGGAGGGCTTGCCTTGAGTGGTTCGATTGACGACGGCAGGTCCCGCCCCCCTGCCCGACGGTGAGTTGATGTGCTTCATGCCCCCTGGCTCCGAAGCAGATGATATAGAGCGCTTGCATAATCCTCGACGAAATTTGCGTTGGGGAAAAAGGCGTCCAGTCCTGCAATCCCATTGCTAAACACAATTCGTCGCGAGGCTGTGGCCGACGACGCTGCGAGATCTCTCACTTCGTTCAGCATCGTGCGGGCTCCAACCAGCACCAAGGTTGGAACGTCGGCTGGCGCTCTGCTCCCCTCGCCATCTAGCTCCATTACGACCTCGATTTTCTGGCGCTCCAGCCAGTCCAGCGTTGCGACGAGCAGCTGCCCCATCTCAAGTGTTTCGGAACCCAGAATCCGCACTCGGTCGGGAAAAAAGCCCGAGGAGCGTCGCGTTGGCAACGCGTGGTCCATCGGCAGGGGAAGACGGGCGTCTTGTATGAACCAAGCGAGGGACCGGGCGGCGCGATCAGCGGCGGCCTCGAGATCCTGCCCCTCCTCCAGCCAGGCATGGGCGAAGGCGGCCGCTAGCACATCGCCCGACCCGATTTTAAAGTAACTGGCTGACGCGTAAGTTGGCACTTTCACAGCTGAGCTGCGGCGCGGATGAAGTGTGACGTCGCCGAGCTCATTACGGAGCAGAATCGCAAAGTGTCTCAACGCCGAGTAATCGTTGTGCTCGAATAGCTGGGCGATCCTGTCGGAGGCCGTTCTGGCCTCTGGCAACATGCGTTCGAGCTCTCGCTCCGAAATCACCATCACAAGTTCTTTTGCATTCGATCCGTTTTCAAAGAAGCCCTCGGTTTCGTTCTGCAATGAATAGACCACGCGTTCAGCCTGCACCCTGGCGGAGCCTTCGAGCATCCCAAACCGAAGAACCGATGGCGCCACAACATCAATGGTCGGAAGTTGCCCCATCGCCGCGTTTGGAAAGTCGGTCAGCTGAAAAGGGTGTAGCCACTCGAACCGCATGCTCTCTGTCGCAGGGGAGATATGCCCCTTAAGTCCGGCACCCCGGAGCGACGCCATGACATCATCAGCATAATGTGGCGGCGCATAGGTGAAGAGCTCCGTGTCTGGCGACAGGTGCTGAAGAGCAAGCGCTGCCCGAAGTCCTGATCCAAAAAGCCTGCGCCAATAGGGGTACAGGCAGAATTCGACGTATGAGCCACCCGCAACAATCAAAACGCGGCCGCCTGACGGACGATCACCGTGCATCGCGTCGAAGATGACGATAGAACTACTGCGCGGTAGGCCACTCCCATTTTCATGCACGCTATTAGCTTAGTGAGACCAAGAAACGCCGAAAGCGACCCCACGATCTGACCGCTTGGTGCCTTGCATACGACGCTGACTGCTGGCGGCATCGGTACAAAATCAACGGCTAGCAAGTCGCCTTTATTGAGAATCCCGGCAACGGCCGGCTGCAGTCCGACGAGATCGATCTCGATGTCGATCTCGCAAGGGTCACCGGTCCCGCCCTCATTCCGAGATCGACGACGGCTCGGGGCGGGTTTGGGATCCGATGATCCTCCCACTACAGCTCCCCCACGCCTATTGCCGACTTGACCATTCCGTAGACCTCATCGACCGTTACACGATGCTTTGCGCATCCGCCGCATTGCCCGCACGCGTAACGGTGGGTATGGCAGGAGAACGTTAGACCGATCAGATCGTACGGGAAGCCGGAGCGCCGAAGCAATTCAGCTCCCGTCATCTCCAGCGCCGGCGCAACAAGTCGAACCGAGCCCTCTTGAAGTTGCAACAGCCGGTCCATCGCCTTCACGAACTCGACACTTCCATCCGCGTGAAGATCGGTCGAGACGATGCCGATCATCAGTTCCTCAAGGCCACGGCCGACCAGTGCCATCGCCGCCAAAGTAATCAGACACTGGTTTCGATATGGCCAAAACTCGGGAGCCTGGGCATCCTTGTAGGGCGCTGCGTTCGACATATCGCCCGACCCGATGGAAGAGTGGTCAATTGCCAAGACAAGATGTTGGAGCCCCATCTGATCACACAGCGCTTTCGAGGCGACGCATTCGCCTTCGGCCGACCTTTGTCCATAATCCACTGTGACGCACAGATCCGGCCGATGCATCCATGCGAGCGCGGCGGAGTCCAACCCTCCGGACATCAGGAGCGCCTTCATCTCACCGCCGCCCAGACCGAACGATAGACCGCAGCGCCGAAGTCGTCAGTGATCTCGCAGCCGCTTCCAGCGAGCATGGTCAAGCTTTCCGGCCGAGGCGCCTCCGAGAACGCGACCACCGGGATGCCGCGATCACGGGCGTAGCCGAGTTCGAAAAGAGTACCTGCATCCTCCCCGTCAATCAGCGCGAGCACTGCGGAACATTCTCGTAGACCCGCGAGATCTCGGCCGGCAATCCCCGCCGCATCGCCTAATATCCCGACCTCGTGAAGTGGGGAAAATACGGATGCACCGAGTGACAGAAGGGCGTTCCGCGCCTCTTCGACAAGCCACCTTTGGCCCAAAGTGAAGAAGGGACCGGCCAAATAAATCATCCCTGCCGTGCCACTTGGCGCTGGTACGAGCGGATACGCAGGCGTCAGCCGCTGCAGGTCCCGGCTTGCCACATAAGTTGCAACAGCTTGGGAGGCGTGTCGCGCTGCCTCTTCAGGCGAGAAGTGGCGGTCTGCCCACATGTGCGCAAATACCGCGCTGAAGACGTCTCCCGACCCAATTTTGAACAGGGATGGTGATTGGAAGGCTGGAATCTCCGTCTGTCTTGTTCCGCAATAAACGGCGGCGCCCCATGGGCCTCGTTTCACCACGACTAGAGCAGCTCCCGTGTCGTGAATGAGCCACCGCACGGCGTCCATCCCCGCCAAGCCGGTGCTGTGCTCAAGTTCCGATTGGTTCAACACGATAGCGAGCGCGTCAGCCATCGAGCCATTGGCCCGGAACTGAAGCGCTTCCGCCCAATTCTGAGGATCGTAGACTACACGCTCGCCCCGGACGATCGCGCTGCCCTCCAGCATGCCGAACCGCAGGACCGCTGGTCCCGACGCTTTCAGGGGAGAAAAGACGTTCCTATTGTGGCCGTCGATCTCGGGGCGCGACAGGGAATGAAAGTAACGGAAACAGATCTTGTTGGGGATCGGGGTCAGATGAGGCGTGACACCCATGCTGCCGAACGAACACCGAGCGTCCTCCGCCCATTCTTCTGCGACATAGCCATATAGTTCGGTTCCTGCCGCGAGTCCGGCGATCGCCGTTGCCGCGCGACCGCCCGAGCCGAACAGGCGGTCCCAGAATGGAGCGATACATTCCTCTCGATAGATGCCGCCGGCCACGATCATGAGACGCCGCCGACGACGTGGCAACGGCCGGCTCCCATATCCTGAATCGTGACGCTATAGGTCACGTCGCGCTCGAGGCAGCGTATAAGTTTGCTGAGACCCGGAAAGGCTGTTAGTGCGCCTAATATCGCTCCCTCCGCCGTGACGCACACTACCGAACGGTAGGGCTCTCCCAGTTCGAGGCGGAGATGGAGTTGATCGCCCTTTAGAACGCGGTTCAAAGCGTCGGGGTGGATCCCTAAGAGATCGCAGTCGATGACGATGTCGCAGTCGTCGCTTTCGCCGCCTGCGCTATTGCCACCTCCTGTAGTTCCAAGCTTTTTTCCGGCCACGAATCGCTCCCCAGAACAACCATAGCGTATCTTGGCGAACCTTAGGAATTCACTCAGGTTGTAAGAGCGCGCATCTCCCGCCACATCAGCGCGTCCAGGTAGGAAGCTGGAACACGAAGGGCTGTCGCGAAGTCCAGGAACCGCGCTTCCAATGTCGCATAATCCCGTGGCAGTCGAACCCTCTCCGGAAACAGGCCCATCATCTGACCCGCACGGATGACGTGCACATCGAGGATCGCGACCGCATCCGTGCCTGTCCAATTCCGTACGATCCAAGACGCCGTCTTGGGTCCGATACCGGGAAGGGTGATAAGTTCTTTACGGAGATCCAGCGGAGACAATTGGTCGACTGGAAGCTCGTCAAGCCGCCGTAGTGCTTCAAAGAGGCGCGAAGCACGTTGTCTTGGGAAGCGATACCGAACGAAACGGCCCCCAACGTCGAGCGGTTCGACTAAGAGCGTCTCGATTCTTGCCACATCGAGAGGAGGGTTCAGCGCACCGGCAGTTTTAAGTCGCTGCCAGGCGGCCTGATTGACCTCCATCCGGATCCCGTAGCCGCCGAGAATGCAGAAGGCTATGTCGTCGGCTAGGAGAGACCCCGGCGGGCTCACATAGCGGTCATCGTCCGTCCACCCTGCAGAGGCGAGGCTGAACCAAAAGGCTGGACTAGGCACCCACTCCGGACGCCCAAAGATCACGCCCGGCACGATCTCCGTAGAAGGTGAGAAAGTAAGGGGGTTGTCAGCAGCGTCAGGCATATGCATAATTATGCATATGCCTGAACAGTCCGCCGCGCAAGTCGGCTCTGCGATCGAAGCCCTAGAAGCTGCGCGCCGTCAGTCGGGAGCGAGCCAAACCGAGTGGGCTCGTCAGCTAGGGATTAGCCAGGGGCATTATTCCAAGGTTTTGCGAGGAAAGACGCGGCTTAGCCGAAGTTTATCCTTACGAGCTCGGGCGCTGATCAATGAGCCCGACCGGTCGGCATTCGAATCTGAGTTACTGCGCGCCGCACGCTCAGCGCCCCAGTTCCGGCAGCTACTTCAACTTCTGCTGGATATGCATTTTTATGGATTCCGCCCCTAAGCTGATCGCCCCAAGAGTCCGCGGTGAGGCAGCAACGGCCATCTCGGCCAGCGTCGCGGAAAGACGTCGATCAGTTCAACTATGAAAATCCGGCTGAATCGCCTATTAAAATTGTGCTCGATCTCTCCGACGACGTTACCGAGATGGGGGCAGCCCTGCGTCACGATCGGTATGACGACGACGTCGCATGAATGCCCCGTCACTATGCCTGAAGAGTTGCAAGGTAGGCGGCGTTCAGGTGATGGAGAACGTCCGGACTCCCGCCTTCTCCAGCAGGCTATAGAGAGTGGCTATTTTGCTTCGTGCCCCTCTGCGTGCGCAATATGTGAAGATGACACGTTGTTTCGCGCGGGTGAACGCGACAAAGAACCCGGCAGTGGCTTCGATCTGATCGTTGGAAAAACTCCACCATGCGCCATCGTCCAACCCCACGAAGATGACGCTGTGATATTCTAATCCTTTGCTCTTATGGATCGTCATCAGCGGAATCGCGTGAACGCCTTCATAGGCATCGAGAGTTGACGACCAGTCGATACCGCCGGCGGACGACGCCAGCAGATGCACTGCGGCTGCATCAAGCACCTTGTCGAGCCAACCACCCTGGCCGTAGGCCGGATGGACCGCGATCAGCCGTTCTCGGTCGATGAACGCCAGGATGTCGTCCACAATGGATCGCGCGACTGCCTTCGACTTTGGTGGACGGGGATGCGCGGCGGTCAGTTTAATCGCGTAAGCGTCCAGTTCGCAGGCCAGTTTCGCCTGTGCATCCTCTTCGTCCGGCGCGACACCACGAAGTGCCGCCAGCACCCCCTGACAATCCGTCCAGTATCGACCCGCCCGCTTAGTCATCGCTAGGCGCAGAATGGCGATGACCAGTTCCGATGCTTCTTCAGCCAGCAGTTCTTGCAGCATGACCGCTCCGGCGGTCCCGGCCTCGTTGCGCAGCGGAATACCGGCAGCCGCGAAGGCCGGTTCAAGGACGGCCGCGTAGTCGATGGTCTTCTGACGGACAAGCAGAACGAAGTCGCGCGGGCCGAGCTTGTGTGTCTTCATTTCACCAGCAACGAACGCCGCTAGGCGATCCGCCTCGACCTCCGGGGTGGAGAAATCCCAGATCGCGCAACTGTCCCCGGCGATTGTACCCGCCGTTTTCGATACCGGCGCCACGGCGCGGGCGTCCAACGCCTGCGCAAGGACATGCTGGATGCGCACCAGCTCAGGTGACGAGCGATAGTTGTTATAGAGCGGCGTTCGTTTTCCGCCGAAGTCGGCGTCGAAGGCGGTAAAGGGATCATCCATCGCCATCGCCCAGCGCATGATCTGCTGTTTGTTGTCGCCAACGGCCGTGACCACCGTGTCGGTGTCGAGGTAGATCGTGCGGACCAGATCATATTGGATCTGCGTCGTATCCTGGAACTCGTCCATGAACAGGTGCGAATAGGTCAGTCGAAGCGCGTCACGCGCCATCGGATTGACCCGCAACAGGAGTTCGGCGAGCCTCCCGATCATGGGGAACGACAGGATGCTCTTCTTGCCTTCGTGAAGCGTGGTTTGCCAGAAGCGGTCCGCGGCCCATTGGCCCGGCGTCGGCTGTGACCAACCGTCCACCGGGAGTGGCGACCCAACAAGATGACGGCGCTCGAATGTCTTCACCGCTATCGCCTGGAGGTCGGCATAGGTGCCAACTGATGCAGGAGGTGTGCCGACCGTCTGATACAGGAAATCGCGGTAATCACGATCATTGGGGAACATGATGTCGTAATCGGGCCGTGGCCGCCAGCGTTCGGGCAGCGCCTGACCAAAGCGGTCAACAAGCCCTTTCGCAAAGGCGTCGAAGGTCATCGAGTCGAAGCGCCCGGCATGATTGCGATGGCAGCGCTGACGGACGCGCGCAGCGAGGTTGGTCGCGGCGTCACGCTTGAAGCTGATCGCGAGAATACGCCTTGGCGCGGGTGCGGCGCCTGTCTGAAGGAGATAGGCGGCGCGTTGCGCCAGCAATTCCGTCTTGCCCGCGCCGGGGCCGGCGATGACGGATCGATTGTCTGTCGAGCGGACGACCTTCAACGCATTCGCTTCAAGCGCTTCCACGCCCACCGGCTTCCAATCATCGGGGCGAACCCGTCGCGACAGCACCGCCATGGCTAATCCCGCCGCAACGACTTGGCGATGTGCTTGAGAACCTCGGCCAGAACCGGAGGCATGTTCTCGGCCAGATCCTTTTTCTTGATGTGGGTCAGAGCTGCGAGATGCGTTGCAGGCTTGCTGTTGGTGAGGAAGTGATAACGGTAGGCTGGCAAAAGCGCCGGATAGTCCTTGAACGGACCGGTGTAGAGCGTGAGTCCCGGTCCCGCTGTCCCGAGCACCACTTCTGCCGCTTTGTCGGCGGCCATCTTCGGACCGCCACCCTTGGGGATGATCGCCTTATAGGCGTCCGGGAAGGCTTCGAGCATAGCCAGATCGAGGTCGAGAGGCGCTGAAAAGTAGACGCCATGCGGCTTCAGGCAACTGATCCAGCCTTGCAGAATCTTGCGATCTTCCGGGTCCTGCCAAGTGTGCATAGCCGCAAATCTTTCGTCGGACAGCACACCCTCATCGAGTTTCAGCAGCGTTGATTTTGGCACGCCGAATTCGATGAGTTTCTCGATCGCCGTCTTCACGCGACCAAAGCCACCGCCGTCGCGACCCAGATCGAGATCGAGAAGGGTCGCGTGCGGGATGCCGAGATGTTTCAGCAATCGCCAGAAATGCTGCACATGCCGCCCGCCCAAGGGCACGATGGCGACGAAGGCAGGATCGATCAGGAGATCGAGCGCATCGGCCAAGGGCGGCAGGACGATCCGTTCCGAGTCGCCTTCGACCAGCAGGACGAACCGGGCGAAGTAGAGTTCAGGATAGGCGAGCATCGCGCCACGGACGAACTTGGACGCCTCGTCAATGCCCGGCGGAATCTTGATTTTCTTGACCGTCGAGACCCGCGTCTTCGGGTCGCACCGGCAGTAGCGGACCTCTCGCGGATTGACGCGGCTCAGCACCGCCGGCGAATGGCTGGTGACGATCGCCTGCGCGCCGCCGGCGTCGGTCAGCGACCGGACCTGACGGATGATGCGCGCAAGGAAGTATGGGGAGAGATGGTTTTCCGGCTCTTCCAGCGCGAATAGCGTGAGCGCCGGGATACGCAGGGTATCGTCACGGAAGCCGTCCACGGTGCCGGCGACAACCTCGCGCTCCAGATCGAACACTGCCGCAGCCAACGCGAAATAGAACAGCGATTGCTGCCCGTCGCTCAGGGCGTCGAGACCGCGTTCCTGGCCGTCCGGTCCCTGCTCGAAAATGACGGCGATCTTGCTGATGACGTCCTCGAACCGGCGACTGACCAGGCTAAGCCGGGGTTTCGTATCGACAACATCGTCGTGAAGCCCGGACCAGCGCGCCTGCAAGGCTTTGCCGATTGCGGCGATGGCCGACTCGCCCTCGAAAGCTGTCGCCAAGCTTTCGGTGGCTTCCTGAACGGCCTCTTCTGTTTCGGACGACCATTCGATAGCGCGCAGCAGGCGCGCAGCGAGCGCACCCGTCGTCGCCTTGATCTGCGCCGCAGCGTCCCGGCTTGCGGGTGTATAGTAGAGTTGGATCAGGCCGCGATCCGCCGCCGACACCGGATGGCGCTTGTCCTCGGCCGGCTCGGCATCGAGTGTATCGACCCAGAACAGCTCTTGCGAAACCTCACCCTCGACCGTCCCGTCATCTTCCCATCGTGCTTCAAGACGCAGGCGGCAGACCGGCGATTTGCCTCCCCGGTCGATCTGCATGTGCCGGAACGAGGGCGCGATCGTCTCCGGCGTCGCGGTGCCATCGGCCAACTCCGGCAAACCGATCAACACGTCGATGAACAGATCCTTGGGTTCACGATCGTCGGGATCATCGTCGGCACCCAGGTGGAAATCCGAACGCTGCACGGCGCGCTGCGTCCGCGACACCCCGAACAGTTTCGACAAGGCATGGAGCAGCGCGGTCTTGCCCGCCGCGTTCGGGCCGACGACCGCCGTGATCTCGGGCGAGATCGGCACCGTGATCGGATCAGGACCGAAACAGCGGAAGCCGGACAGGGTTACGGATTCGATACGCACAGGCTTCCTTCCGCAGGCGTTTTCAATTTGCAAGAATAGGAAAGAACGATGTATTTACCCCACTACCCTGAATTGTGCAGCCTACACTTTAATGAAAGCGGCAACGAAGACACGAAAACGCGGTCAGTTATTCAAGCGGCCTTCGCAGATCGGCAATTTGCGTTCAAAGCACCACTTCATACGTCCTCCGGCGGCTACTTCTTGCCCGCAGGCTGCCTTCCGACCCCGAATATCGATCAGAGGACGCTAGTGGTGCCCGAGATCGGGCCGAATTCCGCTGTCGAGTGATTCGCACTCTGGCTTCCCGAAGCGGACATTCCCAGAGCCCGCAAAGGGCCAGAAGCGGAAGCGCATCATTCCGAGACGAGCTGACTGCCGCCCGCTCTAGGACCTGGCGGCGTGGTCATTGGCATGGGCGAGAACACGGCGCAGGCACGCAAAAACTGTGCGTAGGCGGACCCGCAGGTTCAGAATGATGGATGGCTACATTGGGCTGCGGTTGCCGTTTTCGTCGTCGTTGAAGCTGCTGGGCGGCGTGGGTTGGTCTCCTGTCGGATTTGTCCGGGCCGTGGCCACCTGCGTCCTCGTTCTGCTGGCTGCCTGGCAGAGGCGGGCTTTGCAGGCGCAACGGCGGTGCCGTTCTCCACGATGTTGCGACCCTGCGGGTGCGCCTCAGCCCGCCTCGACCTTGTCGACGCCATCGAGGACGCGGTGGTCGCGGCCCGGACAAAATCGACAGGAGACGAAAATGGCGACGATCGGCAGCTTCAAAAAGGACGAAATCGGCTTTACAGGCGTGATCAACACGCTGACCCTGACCAGCAAGGTCCGCTTCATCCGCAACGACAGCGAAAGCGACAAGGGTCCGTCCCACCGTCTCTTCGCCGGTAAGACTGAGATCGGCGCGGCCTGGGCCAAAACCTCGAAAGAAGGCCGCTCATATCTCTCGGCCAAACTCGACGATCCCAGCTTCTCGGCAGCGATCTACGCCACCTTGATCGAGGACACCGACATTTCCGGCAACTACGCACTCATCTGGTCCCGACGGACAGCCGAGTGAGGTCGGCAAGATCGCCCCGCCCGACAAGGGCGGGGCGTATCCCGTTCTGCGCAGACACCCATCCGGCGATGTGTTGACGACGCCGGGTAAGCCCTACAAGCGAGGCTCCGTGAATTCGGCCGGGTGGATGAATTCATCGTTGAACCAAGGATATTTCCGCGTGTCGTAGATCGATTTGATCCAGTCGATCACGGCGCCGGCGCTACGGGAGGCACGGACCTCCGGCCGGAACGTCAGCCAGATGTCGAGATTGCGGGTGCGCAAGCCAATGTCGATGGGCTCGATCTTGCTGCCGAAGAAGGCAATGCAATAAGTCGGCAGCACGCCGATGCCGAGCCCGGCCTCAACTGCGGCGAGGTTGGCCAAGCTGCTGTTGACGCGCGTGGCGATTCGGCCCGCAGCCTGCGATCCTTGCAGGATGTCCTCGACCTGGACGTTGGACACGACACTGTCGATCTGATCGACGAACCGGTGGCGGCCGACGTCCTCCCAACTCTCGGGTTTGCCGAAGCGCTCGATGTAGCCACTGCTGGCGAACAGTTGGAAGTGCATGCGACCGAGGCGATAGGCGATGACGTCGGCGTTCTCGGGGCGGCGGAGCTGGATGGCTATCTGGCAACCGAAGCGCAGCACGTCGGCGAGATCCGCCGACAGGCGAATGTCCAGCCGAATGTCGGGATGCTCGGCCTGGAACTCGGCGGCGCGCGGGATCACCCAGCCGACGCCCATACCTTGGGTCACATTCATCGAGACGGATGAAGCCCCGACGCGCTCCTCCTCGATCACGGCTTTTAGGTTCTGCAGGGGCGACCGCATTTCCACGACCGCCTCGAAGATCCGCTCGCCCTGGGCCGTGAGCACGATGCCGTCCGGCATGCGGTTGAACAGTTTCAAACCGAGCTGTTCTTCGAGTATCTCGATCCGACGCGCGAAGGTTGACGCGCTGATTTTGGCGTCGAGGCCGGCGCGCCGGAAGCTGCGATGCCTTGCTGCGATCGTGAAGAGACGAAGGTCGTCCCAGGATACGGCGTCTAGGTCGATGGGGTTCGATCCGATCATGCGTACGGGCTACCGAAGATAAGCGCGCCACGCAATTTACCGGCCACCGCCCACAACCTGGGCGCATCATTTTCGCAGCACGGCGTCGCGGCGATGACGCACATCCGTCAAGGACTCGTTAAGGCGACGGGACAGATGATCAGGAGATGAAAACGGCAATTAGCGTTTTCATGTGATAGAAATCTCTCCGACTCTAGCTTGAGAAAGCAGAGACGGATCCCGTATTCTTTCCTGCGAGATCACCAATGCCAACAAATCCTACCGATACACCCCGCGCCGATCGCCCCAACATCGTACTTATAAACCCTGATATTCATGCAGAACACAAACAGCGCGATGTCGTCTCTGCGTTAGAAGAACAGCATGGCGTTAGCAACGCGATGGTGGTCAAAGCCACCAATCCGACCGCGCAGTGGCTTGATGCGAATCACATGTCGGCGCTTTCAGGCCAACAGCGTGCGTCGTTCGACGACGATGGCGTCGTAATGCTTCTTCAGCATCCGATCGATCCCAACTTCACGATACCGGTCGTCGCTGTTGCGAGGGAAGCAGTCGAAGCCGGCGTGAAGCAGGTTGAAAAGGAAGGCGGCGGCGCGGTTGGTTCAACCCAAATCGCGGCGGTGATCAAGCGTCTGGACGGAATGAGCCATCGAGACCGCAGTGACTTTTTCGTCAGTGCGTACATCGACATGCCCAACCACGAGGAAGGCCGCGGAATCATTGCCAGCTTTACTCAAGCCGAGCTTGACGTGGCGCTGAGCAACGCCTGGGCCACCCGCAAGTTCATCCTGCTCAACGGCAAGGCGTAGGCGTTCCGATGTTTCGTCCCGACCTGCCGGCTCGCGGCTTCCGCATTGCCATCCTAGCCATTCTCTCTCTGGTGATCGTCTACCCAGTAAGCTTCGTCGCCACCCATGGCTTCGATCAGGGCGGGTGGCCGAGTACCCGAACACTTCGGGACGAATTTATCCCATTAGCGGCGACACCCGCGACTTATCTTGGCGGCATCCTGAACGGAGAGTTCGGAGCAATTGCCAATCTCTACGGCGCCATGGCGGTTGGCCAGGCGCCGATGCTGCCTGGAGGTGGTTACTGGTGGTTCTTCGGCTGGGGGGCGCTGCTTTGCACTTACGCCGCCGCCACAATTATGGTCGCGCCGCAGTTCCTGCGGCGCGACCCCAACGGCCCGTTCGGGAATGCGAAATGGGCCTCGCCGAGCGTGCTCGCCCAGCTCACTCGCGGTATCGAGATCGGGCTCGATCCGGACACCGGCAACGCCGTGCGCATTGCGATCGAGGGCAATCTCCTGACGATCGCGCCGCCGCGGATGGGCAAGACGAACGGTCTCGTCTTGCCGAACCTGGCCCTGGCGGAGCCGGGCGCCTTCGGCGGCCCCGTCGTCGTGATCGACCCGAAGGGCGATGCCTATTGCGCCGCCAGGGCGCGCCGTGAAGCGCTCGGCCAGACGGTGCGCTGCCTCGACCCCTTCGGGATGGTCGAAGGCGGCGACAGATGGAACCCCCTGCTCCATAAGAAAGCCGGCGACGTGACCTACCTTCTGGCCATGGCCAGAGCGCTGCTGCCCGACACGGCAGGCGGCAGCGCCGCTAGCGAATTTTTTCGCAACCGCGCCAGCGCGATGATCGCGGCGGCTCTCGCGGTCGCCATCATCGACGAACGTCATGATCCAATTGCCGCAGCGCGACTTATGCAAGACGAAGATTCATTCCGCAAAGCGCTTCAGGGGCGCACCGACGCTCTGTCGCGGGATGCGATGTCAACGCTCGACAGCCAGGCTGAGCAAACCCGTGGGGGGATCATCGCCACCGCCCAGCAGGCGTTTCAGTGGGCGCTTGATCCGCAGATGCAGGCGGTGGTCGATCATCATACCTTCGACATCGCCGATCTCAGTTCCGGCCAGACCGATCTGTTCATCGTCCTGCCGGCCGACGAGCGCAGCACGATCCTCGCGCCTTATGTGCGTTGGCTGCTGTCGGACCTGTTCTCCAGCATTCGGCGCCATCGGCCCCGCGAACGGATCCTGATCATGATCGACGAGGCCTTCGTGCTGGGCCGCTTTGAGGCCCTTCTCAAGGGCGCGGGCGAGTTGCCGGGCTATGGCGCCAGCATCTGGACATTCTGGCAAAGCCGGCAGCAGCTCGTCGAGGCTTACGGGCCATCCGGTGCCACGATTTTCACCGACACCGCCGAGGTCGTGACGCTGTTCAACTTACCCCGCGCCAATCCCGAAGAGGCCGAGCACTGGTCGAAGGCTTTGGGGACCTATTCGGGGTTCGTCGATTCAACGACTCGCGACGCCTCGACGGGCAAGCCGGCCACGAACTCGCAGCCGACGGCGATGGAGCTCGTTCCGGCGAGCAGCCTTGCGGGACTGCTGCAGGAAAAGACCATTGCATTCGTCAACAAGCGTGGCGTCACCAGCGATCCGCTGCTGCTGGACAAGACGCTCTCCTACGACGACCCCCGGTTCGAGGGCCTGCTGGACTTCGTCGTGCCCGTCGCGCAGGCGCAAGGGTAACGCGTGCAAAAGCTCGACCTGACCAGGCTCTCGCGCGACGTGGCTTGCCTTCGCAAAAGCCACCCCGCGGGCCTCGGCCCCGGGGGGCGACCTGCCACGGGCGCGATGGCCATCGTGCGAGAAAACCTCGGCAGACTGGAGGCGCTGCATGCAGCAGGCTTCAGTTGGGTCGACATCGCCGTGGGCCTGGCAGCACAAAACGTGCTCCATGGTAGCGGCCGGCCTCTAACCGGGCGCCAGCTCACCGGCCTGATCGCGAGCGTTCGCCGCCAACAGCGCCGGCGCGAGACGAAGGCCACGCGACGTGCGACCCGCACCGACCTGTCGACGGTCACCTCGACCCTGACACTCGCCGCAGAACTCTCCGCGCCTGCGCAACTACCAGCTCTATCGACGATCCCCACCGAAGCCGATCTGCGCCGCGAACGGCTGGCTTCGCTCGGCAGCCTCATGAAAGAGAGCGAACGATGACACGCATTCTACTCGTCGTCCAAGACAAGGGTGGCGTCGGCAAGTCTTTGACGACGCGAGCGCTCGCCGAAGCCGTGCCGGAAGCACCCGTCATCGAGGTCGATGCGAGCCAGCGTCTGATCGAGCTGAAGGAGCGCGTCACCTTCTTTCCGATGCGCGCCGATCGTGCCGCGATCGATCTCTCGGGCGGTAAAGCGGCCCGAGCGGAGTTCGATGGCGTCATCACGGCGATGCAAAAGGCGACGACACCGACCATCATCGACGTCGGCGCCAATACCTCGGCCTCGCTCATGAGCGTGCTGGGTTCTCTCTCGGCCGCCTTGACGTCGTTGAAGATCCAGCTCGGCGTCGTCGTCCTCGTTACGGCCGAACCCGGCGCTCTCGCCGAGGCGCCGCGATTGATGATGCTGGCAAAGCCGCTGACGGCGACACGGTTCCTGATCGAGAACCGACTCCACGGTGAAGTCGACGCCAAGTCGATCGCGAAGATCGCCGATGGCGCGACGGTCACGACCTTGGCCGAGCACGCGATGGAAGATCACGCCGTGGCCGTGCTGCAAGCCGGCGGCCTCGCATCGATTCCCAAGCTCGATATCGCAAAGCTCATCGATCGGCACGGGGTCGCGCTCGGCAGCCGGGTCTACGCCGATCTGACGCGCTTGCGCGCCGATACGATGGAGGCCGTCCTGCCGGCCGCCAAATGGCTGGTGGGTTGAGCCTATGAGCAACTATGAGCACGGGAACGGTCCAGGCGGACGGGTCGCATCAGCGAGGGCAGATGCAGACGCCGCGAAACGACGGCTGGAGCAGGCAAGCCGGTCGCGATTGGAAGAGCTGATGCGTCTCAGCCCTCAGGCACGGTTGGCCCACATCAACGACGTCGACCTCGTGGCAGCCGATCGGGCAACCTTGCGTCGGTCGGTCCAGGTACAGCTCCCGATCAGGAGACTACGTTGGCGCTGGCGTCGGTCGTGGCTGGCGCGGCGATCCTGGCTGGATGATCTCAGCCAGGCGACGTTCGCAACAGGTATCGCCTGCGCGGCCTTGTCGATCCTGTTCGTCACTGCCGGATGGCAGGCAACCGCGACCGCCTACATCCACTCCGAGACCGAGGAGATACCGTTCCGGATGCCGGAAGGTGGTCTCTTACGAATGAAAATTCCAGCGGGGACCAAGTTCGGCATCAAGCAGCGCAACGGTATCGCGACTGAGAGGCTATGGATCCCTGGCCGCGGCTATGCCTGGACGCAGCTCTACGCCCGTAGCTACTGGCGATAGGGGCTGCAAAGGGCAACACGGGGCTGCAAGAGGCAACCCTAGGGCAGGAAGAAGGCAGCAGATTGTAGGGTATCACACCACACGCACTGAGAGTGCTTCTCGGTGACCAGCCGCCCGATTGCCGCCCAAGGCGGCTTGTATTCGCCCCCGGCGGCCTCAGGTCCGTCGCAGGGGCCTTGTCTCAGGATTCGCCCATCATGGCCAGCACGCCCGCCCCCGTCTCCCTCACGATCATCCTGCCGGCGGACGTTGCCACTGCACTGCGAAAGGCCGCCACTGAGCGCGGCTGGACGCTAGAAAGTTTGGCAGCCGACTGCATCGCCCAGCAGATCGAGACCGCGATCCGTCACCGCGTCGTGCTGGAGCGGATCGAACAGGTCGACGGGGCCCTGATCGAAATGGCGACAGCTCTGGGAGCGATCGAGGCGGCCGGTGGCGAGGGCATCGATCTGAGCGCGTTCTGCCGCTACAGGAAAGGCGCCTGATGCTCTCGCCGCATCGTCTCGGCGCAGGGGCGCAGGCTGCCGCGTATTACACCTCCGACAGCAAGCGCGAGGCCAGACCCGATCGCCGGGACGACTACTATGCCCGCGACGGCGGCGGCGTGTGGTGGACGACGTCCGGGACCGTCGTTCGCCACGATGCGCCGATCGACAACGCGTCGTTCCGTGATCTCTGTGCCGGAGTCGATCCGCGCACCGGCCAGCCGCTCGTGCGCGGTGCAGGCCCGACCCATTGGGCGGGCGTGGATCTGACGATGACGCCTGGGAAAAGCGTATCGGTGCTATGGATGGCGGGCACCGCCGAGCAGCGCGCGTTGATCGAGGCGGCCCATCGTCAGGCGATCGACGAGGCGCTTGGATTCATCGTGAGCGAGGGGCTGATCGAGGTCCGCAGCGGTGCCGGCGGCAGCCAGCGCCATGCCCCGACCGATCTGATCGTCGCCAGATACGATCACTACACGACGCGCGAAGGCGACCCCAATCTACACACCCACGCCGTGGTTTTGAACGTCGCCGGGTCTCCGCTTCCGACGCGATCGGGACGATATCGGTTCGACCATCTCACAATCGAGACCACGAAACTGTTCAGCTGGCAGCTTGTCGCAGGCGCTGCTTACAGGGCGGCGTTGTCCCGCGAACTGTCAACGACCTTTGGGTTTGCGTATCGGGAGGCGGGTCGTGGACAATGGGAGATCGCAGGCATAGCCTCCGAGGTGCTTGCCGCGTTTTCGAAACGGTCCGCGCAGATCGAGGCGTACGCTGGCCCCGATGCCAGCGGCGCGCAAAAGGAGATCGCCGCACTCGCCACTCGCAGAGGGAAAGATTTGGTTCCGACCGGCGAGGAGCTCGAGGCGCGCTGGCAGGACGAACTTGCCGCGCTTGCCGCCGATCCCTGGGCGCAGGCTCTGGACCGGGCGCGCGATCGCACGCAGGCGCATGATCTCGACCACGATGCCGAGCGGCCGTTCGATCCGCCTGACGTCAAGGGGGACGGCCCTGTTGCCAGAGCTGCGTCGATTCTGTTTCGGCATGAGAGCGTCATCGACCGCAAAGCGCTGCTCCAGACCAGCCTTGAACTGGCATCGCTCGACGGTCAGGCGTTTGAAACCGTCGAAGCCGAACTTGCAGCATTGGAGCGTGAAGGCGCCATGATCGCGCTGAGTGGCGATGAGCCATCGGCGCGTTGGACGACGCCTGGGATCGCAGCGGCTGAGGCAGCCATGCTTCGTGCCGCCCATCGGCTCAACGAACGCGACTGGCTTACGGCAGAGGCGATGGACCGCGCCCTGGCGCGTGCGCCTCATCTATCTGAGCAGCAGCGGGAGGCCGCGCGACACGTTCTCGGCCGCGATGGTGTGACGATCGTTGAAGCCGGTGCCGGCACGGGCAAGACCACGACGGCACGGGCGATCGTCGATGCCGCAAGGGAATCGGGCATGACCGTGGTCGGACTGGCGCCGGCATGGATCGCTGTCGATGAACTCGGGGCCTCGACCGGGATCGAGGCGCAGGCGATCGCGCGTTGGCGCCACGACCATGATGGCGGAAAAGCAAAGCCACTAGATGCATCGACGCTCATCATCGTCGACGAAGCCGGAATGGTCGGGACCCGCGATATGGAAGCCGTGCTGACGGCTGCGCAGCATTCCGGCGCAAAGGTCCTGCTGCTCGGCGACCGTCGCCAGCTCGCATCCGTGTCGGGGGCAAGCGCGCTGCGGGTGGTCGCGGACGTCGTCGAACGCTCTGCGGTCATGCACGAGGTTCGGCGCCAGGAGGTCGATTGGCAGCGCGCGGCAACTGTCGTCATGGCGCAAGGCGACTCCGAGGCGGGCTTGCGCGCCTATGCCATGAACGATCGCATCGAGCTGGTGTCGGGGGCGGAGGCCGCCCAGGATCGCGTCATCGCGCTGTGGCAGGAGCAGCGCTCAGAGCATGGTGACGACGTGCTCATCGTCACCAGTCGCAACGCCGATGCAGCGTCGCTCAACCAAAAAGCCCGCCAGATCCTGCGGGAAGAGAACAAGCTTGGTCCGGACCTGATCGAGCTGCGCGCGCTCGATCGATCTGATAAAATTGTGCCGCTGCCCTTGGCCGTCGGTGACCGTCTTCGCTTCGGGGAGACCCTGGTCCACCACGGCATTCGCAACGGCCATCAGGCCATCGTCGAAGCGATCGGTCGGGACGCATCCGGTCAGACGCTGCTGACGCTTGCGCATCAAGACGGGAGCCGGCTCGAGGTCGCCTGGGGTTCGCTCTCGCGCGAGCCGCGCTTTGGGCGCAAACCCGCGCCGCCCAAGATCGTGCATGCTCTCGCTGGTACCGCCTATGCCGCTCAGGGAAGAACCGCGCCAGCCGCGGTTCTTTATGTGGCACGTTCGACGGACGCGCGGGAAGTTTACGTCGGACTCAGCCGCCATCGCCACGACGCGCGGGTCGTGGTCGAGAAGGATCGTCTGGATGCGATGTGCCGGCAGCGTCAGGCCGATCCGCGTCTCCCGGCAACCGCGACAGCGATCCTGGAAAAGCTCTTTGGCGAGGCGGCGAGATATCGCGAAAAATCCAACGTCGTCGATTATGTCGAGGATCAACGCGGCTTCATCCGGGACGGTGTGATCCGGCAAGCTGCGGAGCGCTCGGGCATTGGCGCAGACTATGCTCGAAAGGCAGTGCGCTTGCTCCGCGAGGCAATGTCTCGATTGCGTCTTGATCGTCTGTCGCTGACGTGGCCGATCCTCGCTCTGCAGTCCATGGTGAGCCGTGAAGCGGTTCGGGCGAAGGCGGACGATCTGGTTGCGAGGGTTGGAATGCATTTGGGGCGGGGGGGCGGCTCAGGGAGAATTCACGAGCAGGGAATCAAGAGGTAGAAATGCAGATATCGACGAATCCAGCCACTGATTTGGAAGGTCTCATAGGCCATCGGATCGACAGCCCCGACCTTCGGCGTCGTCATGAAGCCCTCGGCCACGACATTGGCCAGATTTCCAGCCAACCTCGATTGACCATCTCTAAAGCCACATAGAGGACAACTGCTAGACCAATGTAGGCAATCCAGCGGTGCTTCTGCAGTAGATTTGCGATGAAGCTCGCGGCGATCCCCATCAGCGCAATTGACAATCCAAGGCCGAGGACCAACACGAGGGGGTGGTCTCGTGCGGCCCCTGCCACGGCTAAAACGTTATCAAGCGAGATCGACACGTCGGCGACAACGATCTGCCAAGCAGCTTGGCCGAAGGTTTTGTGCGGGGCCCGTTCAGCGATCCGCCCACTTGGGTCGATTTCGCGGCTTTCCAGGACCGCTTCAGGCTTCACGTCGTTCGCCGTATACCAACCCGCAGTTCCCGCCACATTTTCCAGCACACCCAAAGCAAAAGAATACCGCCGGCAAATAGGAGGCCCACGATTTCTAGGAGCTGGGTGGTGAGACCCGCGAAGGTGATGCGAAGGATTGTGGCCGCGATGATCCCCACTAGGATGGCCTTGTTGCGTTGCTCCTTGGGTAAGCCCGCCGCTGACAGCGCGATCACGACAGCGTTGTCGCCGGCCAGCACCAGGTCAATCATAATCACCTGGAGGAAGGCCGACAGGGCCCCGCTAGCTAATAGCTCGCTCATTCCAAATCCCGAGTTCATCGAGTCAGCTGGACAGGTGCCGTTGATCGGGACTCCCGCGCGTGAACGAACCAACACGGTCTTTCTCACGCGAGATGCGTTCCAAGGCATGAGCACTGAGCTGCTATTGTACGGGCATCACCCGACGCCAGAATTCATCAAAAGCGATGCTGTCGAAAAATGCATGCGCACGAGTGATGCGGCCATCCCTAACCTCGAGGAACCAAGCGTAGGTATTGGCATAGGGCTTTCCGTCGCGCGCCGTGCCGCTCGCATCGAAAAGAGCAACTACGGTGTCGCCATCCGCGTACAGTTGTCTGACCGTAGGCGACAGCGGCGTGGACATTCGAGCATTGAACGGCCTGATCACCTCACCGAGGAACGCCTCGCGACTGAGATAGGTACGTGCGGCTAATGAATTGCCGGTGATTGTCCAGCTGACGTCATCGGCTAAGAGGCCATACGGCCCCCCGGTACCGTTACGCCAAGCTTCGAAGCTTTGCGCGATAAGGGCTTTGTTCCGATCTTCAACACTGGCCTGAGCGTACGTCTGGCGTGGGGTCGTCAGTCCGCCCCCTATAATAGCGATCGCCACAAGGCCAATTGCCGTCTTGCGAGCTAGCATGACGTCCTCCATCAATTTTCAGGTTTGAGAACTCCGCAAAGGAGAGGATCAGATCGAGGAGGCAGCAGCGGCCGCCGCCTGCGCCACCTGTAGATCTTGCGAAACGGCGCCGCCGGACACGCCGACCGCGCCGAGAAAGGTGCCATCGGGCGCATGAAACGGAATCCCTCCCGCAAATACGACCAACCCCCCGTTCGTCTGATCCAGTCCCGGCGAGGTACCGCCTGGTTTGCAAAACTCGCCGACGGCCTCAGTAGCCATGCCGAATAGTGCAGCTGTTCGCGCTTTGCCCAAGGCAATGTCAATCGATCCGAGCAACGAACCGTCCATTCGGACAAAGGCCTTGAGATGTGCCGCATTATCCAAGACCGCTACGTTCATAGGCACGCCGATTTGCCGTGCTACTCGGCATGCTGCGTCCAGGGCCGCGTCCACATGTTGTTGGCTGATTGTCATGATCTGAATTCCTACAAGAGGGAGAGATCGCGGCACGCACATCCCTGTGAGCCGCGACCTGCTTGTCCGATTAGATCTGATTGTCCCACGCCGCGACCTGATGCTTTTTGAGCATGTCCTCGATCGCCTTGGGGCAGACGTTCCGGAACTTGCCGGTGTCCGCTGGGATGACTTCGATCATGCGATCGATCATCTCTTTCGGGTCCATCTTGCCCTCAGGCGTCGCGAAGAAATCGTCGAAGCCCTTCCGCAGATCGGCACGCTTGGTGAAATGTTTACAGTCATCGAGCCAACGGAAGGGATTGTCCGCCATCGTCTCGTTGTAGCCGGTGTAGTAGGCTCCCGGATTGATGGTCTGGATCTTGATCCCGTAGGCGCTCAACTCCTGTTGGAGCGCTTCGGCAATCGCTTCCAACGCATGCTTGGTCGACACATAGGTGCCCCAGTTGGCCGGGGTGAACAGGCCGCCCATCGACGAGGTGAAGACTACCTTACCCTTCTTGCCTTCGCGCACCCAGCGCTGAACAATACCCTGGGTCAGGGTTAGTGGCAGGAAGACGTTGATTTCGTAGTTTTTTCGCACGAGTTCGAGCGGAATTTCCCAAACCGGCCCGGCCTCGCCCATGCCCGCATTGTTCCAGAGAACGTCGAAATCCCAACCCTGCGCCTGCTTGATATCATAGGGGTCCATCAGATCGAGGCGCTCGACTCGGAGATTTTGCAAGCCGAGTGCAGCTGCTTCTTCGCGGAGCGGCGTGACCTGAGAAGAAACTTGCGCGGTGGCGATGATGCTGTGGCCATTTTTGGCCATTCCAAGAGCGGCGGCCTTGCCGAAGCCAGAGCCCGCGCCAGTGACGAGGATGGTTTTCTTGGTCATTTCGACTTCCCTGTGTTCGTCGTCGCGTTTGCACGCAAAAGGCGGTGCGGGAGCCGAGCCGGCTCGCGCTTGGGATATTTTTTGGCGCGGAGTATCGCTCGGACAGCCCAGTTATGAGCTCTCCCGGCCCGTCAGAGCCAGTTCAATGACGTAAAGAAACGTTCATTTTCGTCGTGACGTAAGTGGCGTGACGGCTTCTGAGCATGCAGATCAGCGGTGTCCACGATCGGGGCACAAGACCGTCGCTATTTTCCTCCACATGATCGCAAAGGCGCAAAAAATCTTGGATCCCTTGTCGTGTAGCGGCGCGTGCGCTTAACAAAACCGAACAAAATAGAACCTCTTTAAACTTGGGTGGCATGGCGCTGCACGCGATGATCCCTGTGATTGTTGCGAAGCCGGGTCAGGAAGGACTGCGCCGCGAGAGGCTGCCACCGTCCAAGCCTGCGATGCAATTCGACCCTGGTAATTGCGGAGGTTCAGCATGTCTGATGACAAGTACTGGGACGATGCGCGTGGCGACGTTGACATCGCGTCAACACGAGCGCTGTCGCGTCGATCCGTTCTCCAACTCGCGGGCGCCGTCACCGCCTCGACCACGATCCCGGAAGCGTTTGCGAACACGACGCCGGCTGCCGCTCCCACACCGGCTGCAGCCATTGCCGCAAAAGTCAGCTTCAGCGTCAACGGCGTTCGTCACAGTTTGGAGCTCGATCCGCGCCAGTCGCTGCTCGACGTGATGCGCGAGCGTCTTGAACTCACTGGCACCAAGAAGGGCTGTAATCAGGGCGCCTGCGGCGCCTGCACGATTCTCGTCAATGGGAAGCGGATTGTGTCCTGTCTCACCTTGGCCGCCATGCATAGCGGCGCGGAGATCACGACGATCGAGGGCCTCGCTTCGAATGGTGATCTGCATCCAGTCCAGGAAGCCTTCATCAAGCACGAGGGCTTCCAGTGCGGCTATTGCACGCCGGGTCAGATTATCTCAGCCGTCGGCTGCATTGCTGAGGGCCACGCCGGGTCGGCCGAAGAAATTCAGTTTTGGATGAGCGGCAATATCTGTCGATGCGGGGCCTATCCGGGCATCTGCGCGGCTGTTGCTGACGCCGCGGGGAGGAACTGATCATGATTCCTTTCACGATCACTCAAGCCCCTTCTACACATGAGGCGATCCAGGCTGCGGCAGCGGGCGGGCGTTACATCGCCGGCGGCACGACCCTCATCGACCTGATGCGTGAGGAAGTGGAACGGCCGGATCGCCTCATCGACATCAACGCTCTACCGCTGAAGCATATCCGCGCCGAGGGCCCGGATCTGATCATAGGGGCGTTGGCCCGTATGTCAGAAGTGGCAGTCCATCCCGACACCCGTCGTCTTCATCCAGTGATTGGCGAGGCTCTCATCGAAGGCGCGTCGCCACAGCTGCGGAACATGGCCTCAATGGGCGGCAACCTGCTTCAGCGGGTCCGTTGCCCGTATTTTCGGATGCTTGACGCGCCATGCAACAAGCGCATTCCTGGCTCCGGCTGTTCAGCGATCGACGGCCTCAATATCGGCCATGCGATCCTCGGCACGAGCGATCAGTGCGCGGCTACCCATCCGTCTGATGTGGCGGTCGCACTTGTTGCGCTTGAGGCAACGATGCGGGTCCAAGGCCCCCAGGGCGAGCGAACCTTCCCGGTCGAGGAGCTTTATCGCCTGCCAGGCGACACACCGCATCTCGAACATACGCTGTTACCCGGGGAACTCATCGTCGAGATACGCGTCCCCGGCCTCTCCTACAGTCGAAGGGCCCGTTACCTGAAGGTCCGGGACCGCGCCTCCTACGAATTCGCGTTGATCGCAGCGGCAGCCGTCATAGATCTCGATGGCGGGGTCATCCGCGAGGCGCGTCTTGCCGTCGGCGGGGCGGGCACACGGCCCTGGCGCCTCCGGGCAGTCGAACAAGCCCTGAAGGGCAAGCGTCTGGAGCGCGCCACCCTCGAGGCAGCTGCGCGAACCGCTGTGGAGGGCGCGCGTCCGCTGTCGGGAAATCAATACAAGGTCGAGCTCCTACCTCGCACCATCGTCCGGGCTCTTGAATTGGCGGGAGAGATCGCATGACAATGAATGTCATCGGAAAACCGGTCGCTCGCGTCGACGGTCGTGACAAGGTTACCGGCCGGGCGCTGTACGCAGCCGAGTTCAATCAGTCCAACCAAGCCTATGCGGTGATCGTCAACGCGACGGTCGGCCTTGGGCGCATCACGGGGATCGATCAGGCGGCGGTTGCGAAGATGCCCGGCGTGCTTTCGGTGCTCAGTCATCTGAACGCACCCAAGCTGGCTTATCGGCCGCACAAGGGCTCGATTGACCCGAAGACCGGCGAGCGACTCCATGTCTTGCAGGACGAGGCGGTCCGTTTTCACGGCCAACCGGTCGCACTCATCGTGGCGGAGACACTCGACAGCGCGGAACGCGCGGCCGCCGCGCTAAGGATTACCTACGAGGCTCAACGTCCCATCATCGACATCGCCGACCCGGACGCGCGAGCGATTGTTCCGGAATCAGGCAGGGACCATACGCGGGGCGATGCCGAAGCCGCGTTCGCCAACGCTCCGGTGAACCTTAAGGCCAGTTATGACATCGCCCGTGAGAACCATAATCCGATGGAGCCTCACGCCACAGTGGCGGTCTGGAAAGGCGACAAGCTGACCCTGTGGAGTAAGAGTCAGTACGTGGTCAACGAGCAGGCCGAGATCGCTGCGATCTTTGGGATCCCGCTCGAAAATGTCCAAGTCATCTGCCCCTTCATCGGGGGCGCCTTCGGAACCAGTTTGCGCACCTGGTCTCACGTCACTCTTGCGGCAATGGCCGCACGGGTTACACAACGCCCGGTCAAGCTGGCCCTAACCCGCAAGCAAATGTTCTTCACCACCGGCCACCGGCCGCGCACCCTCCAGCATGTCGCGATTGGGGCGACGCAGGACGGCAAGCTCACCAGTCTCATCCACGAGGGCACCGGCGAAACGAGCCGGTACGAGCAATTCTCCGAAGCGCTGGTCGCTAGTTCCAGCTACCTTGTCTCATGTCCAAACGTCACAACGCGCTACCGGCTTGCTGCTTTGGACACGGGCACGCCGGTTTTCATGCGTGGGCCGGGCGAAGCGAGCGGTGTTTTTGCCTTAGAGTCAGCCCTGGACGAGCTCTCATACAAGCTCAACATCGATCCCATTGAGCTGCGTCGCCGCAATGAGCCAAAACTCGACGAGGGTGTGAACAAGCCATTCTCAAGCCGATCGCTGATCAGATGTTATGACGTCGGAGCCGAGCGTTTTCAGTGGTTAAATCGGATGCCACAGCCGCGCTCGATGCTCGATGGCCGCCTTCGGATCGGCATTGGCGTGGCCTCGGCCACCTACCCGGCATACCAGGCGCAGTCGAGTGCGCGTGTTCGGTTGCTTGCTAGTGGTATCGCCGAGGTTGAGGTCGCCGCCAGCGATATGGGTCCCGGAACATATACCTCGATGACCCAGGTGGCGGCTGAAACCCTGGGACTGCCTATCGACAAAGTCAGGTTCAGTCTCGGTCGTTCGGATTTTCCTCCGGCCCCGTCGCACGGCGGATCCTGGACTATGGCATCGGTGGGCTCCGCAATCCGGGCGGCATGCATCTCAGTGCTGGAAGAGGCGAAGAAGCGGCCGTCCACGGATCGACCGCTCGAAGCAACCGCAACGACCCAGCGCGACGCGGGCGTCGCTGGCCGCTTCTCGATGCACGCCTTCGGGGCGGTCTTCGCGGAGGTGGCGATCGATCCTGACGTTGGGACAATCCGGGTTCGAAGAGCGTTGGGCGTCTATGGCGCCGGACGCATCATCAACCCATTGCTCGCAACGAGCCAATGCACCGGCGGCATGATCGGCGGGATCGGCATGGCTCTCATGGAACGGACGGTTCTTGATCGCCGTGATGGCCGGCCGGTCAATGCTCACATGGCCGATTACCTCATGCCTGTAAACCTCGACACACCGAAGATCGAGGTCCAGTTCGTCGATGAGGTTGACCCGCACGTCAATCCGCTAGGCGTAAAAGGGCTCGGCGAGATCGCACTCGTTGGTATGGCCCCCGCAATCGCGAACGCTGTTTTTCATGCGACAGGCAAGCGCATTCGGAGACTGCCCATCCTGCTCGAAGACATGTTGCACGCGTAAGCACAGGGGCTCGGTTCGCTGGCCTCCAATCTCAAAACACCCTCGTCCAGTCGACGAGGGTGTTGGTGATGTACGGGCCGATCAGCGGCGGCGATCAAATCAATGGGGCTCCCCATGGCGACCGAGGCCCACGCTGTCGAACTTATGCCTGTTGTCGCGCTTCTCGGTGCCGCAGTGGTCGCAGCGCCATTGTTTCAACGCTTGGGGCTCGGCTCAGTTCTTGGCTATCTGGCGGCCGGCGTCGTCATCGGGCCATTTGGGCTTGGGCTGCTTCGCGAGCCCGCATCGGTCTTGCAGATTGCCGAGCTCGGTGTCGTCATGTTCCTTTTCCTGATCGGTCTCGAAATGCGGCCGTCACGTCTGTGGGCGATGCGCGGCCAGATCTTTGGGCTCGGGCTTTCCCAGGTGGTGCTTTGTGCCGCGCTGCTGACCGCAATCGGCGTGCTAGCGGGCTTTGCGGTCGCTCCCTCCTTCGTCGCCGGCGCGGGGTTCGTCCTGACTTCGACAGCGGTCGTCATGCGTCTCCTAGAAGAGCGGGGACAGTTGGCGACAGTCGATGGCCAGCGCATCGTCGCTATCCTGGTCCTCGAGGATCTCTTGATCGTGCCGCTGCTGGCCGCAGTGACCTTCCTTGCGCCAGCCACGCTTGATCAACCCGGGAAAGGCATCAATTTTTTTGCTGTCACCGTCGGGACCTTCTCCATCGTCGGTGTCGTTTTTGTTGGCCGCTTCCTGCTGAATCCGCTGTTCCGTCTGCTGGCCAACATTCCCGCCCGAGAAGTCATGACCGCGGCAGCGCTGCTTGTTGTGCTGGGCTCGGCTTACGCCATGCAGCTCGGCGGGCTTTCGATGGCCATGGGGGCATTCCTGGCTGGTGTCTTGCTATCTGAGTCACCTTTCCGGCATCAGCTCGAAGCCGACATAGATCCTTTCCGCGGGATCCTGCTGGGGCTCTTCTTTCTTGCAGTGGGAATGTCGATCGATCTCGGCGTTGTCGCGGCCAGTTGGCGGACCGTAGCCTTCTACGTCGCGTCGTACATGATCGCTAAGGGGGCCGCGATCTACGTCATCGCGCGCTTGTTCGGGACCGGTCCACGCGTCGCGCTGCACCGTGCGGTTATCATGGCCCAAGGCGGTGAGTTCGCTTTCGTCCTCTACTCAGCGGCCTTCCTGGCTGGGATCATCACGGCCGAACAGACTGCTATTCTGACGGCCATCATCATTGTTTCGATGGCGCTCACACCGATCGCGATGGCCGCCCTGCGCTATTGGCAGAGCAAGCTGCCCGCTTCGAGCGAAGAGCGGAATCTCCCTATAGAACTCAGCGCCAGCGCTTTGGTGATCGGGTTTGGCCGTGTCGGACAAATCGCCAGCCAGTTTCTGCTGGCCCGCGGAAATGCCGTCTCGATTATCGACACGGACATCGAGATGATCGATGAGGCCCGCAAGTACGATTTCAAGGTCTATTTTGGCGACGGTACGCGGCTGGACATTTTGCATGCCGCCGGAGCCGGACGAGCAGGTGTTATTCTTGTATGCGTCGATAGCATCGAAGCCTGCACTCGAATCGTAGAACTGCTCAAAACCCATTTCGAAGCGATCCCGGTACTGGCTCGCGTGAACGACCGCCGGCACGCATTGCAACTCGTGCGGCTCGGGGTGGATTTCCACATTCGAGAGACCTTTGAATCCGCGTTCTGTCTCGGCCAACGGGCCCTATTGGCGATGGGGGCAACCTCAGAGGAGGTCGCCGCATTCTCGGTTCGCATCCGAGAACGCGACCAGGCGCGTTTCGACCTCGAAATTGCCGGTACAGAAACCTCTCCATTCGGCCTGTTCACGGGTCGCGCAGACCGCGCAGCAATCGACATCACTGATCGAACAGGGTCCGCAGCGTAGCGCTATCGTTGGCACAGCCCGGCTCGTCATGACGCAGTAAATTCGGGGAGCAAAGTATGCCGTTCGGGCTGCTCAAGCCGCTCGTAGACCGGGCCGGCCGGTACTCTTGGATTTGGCCTTCCACTTTTCTCAGACAGGCCGTGCCAAGGTCGCGCTGTATATCGGTCCTGACCGTGCTTCGCTTCATGGCCGGCTACTGGAGCCGCCGTCGTCCTAGGTTCCTGGCCGGCGCAGCCATCTCATTCGGGGCAACTTGTTTCGATCTCGCTCTGCCATGGGCATCTGCGACGTTGGTCGACGCGATCGCGAGCGAGCGCGATCAAAACACTGTTTGGTCGGCGTGGCTCATGTTCGTGCTCATGTTCGTGGGGTTCACACTCACCCGCAATGTTGCGCACCGCATCTGGATCCCGGTCGCCGCGCGAAACATGGAGGAGCTTACCAACGAGGCCTTTGACCGCGTCCAGAGATTTCCGGCGGCCTGGTATTCGACGGCCTTCACTGGCGGTTCCGTCCGTCAAATCGGCCGAGCGATGTGGGGCTATGACGACGTCACCGATGCGCTGACCGTCCATGTAGGGCCAGCCATAGTCGTTCTGGTCGGACTTTCTGGCATGTTGCTCATGCGGAGCCCGCTGGCTGGAGGCGTCGCAATCCTCTCGGTGGTGCTCTTCACGATCGTCAACCTGGTCGTCACGGCTCGGTATGTTCGACCAGCGAACCTGATTTCCACGGATCTCGATTCAATCGTCAGCGGGAAGATTGCCGACGCCATCACCGCGAACGCATCGGTGAAGAGTTTTGCGGCCGAGCGGCGCGAACTGGCCAGATTGGAGGAGGATACAGCCCGCTGGCGCGAATCCATTGAGCGCACATGGTCGCGGTTTGTTGACCTCGGGCTGCTTCAGAACCTCATCCTGTTATTGATGCAGGCGGGAGTCACCGGCCTGATGGTCCGAGCTTGGATCAATGGCAGCGCGACCCCAGGCGACGTGACCTTCGCCATGACCGCGTTCATCCTGATGAGCGGCTATCTGCGGAACCTGGGCGATAGCGTCCGTGGACTGCAAAAAGGAATCGACGATGCAGCCGACGCAGCAAACTTCGCGTCGGAGCGAACCGAAACGCCGGGCTCCCATCCTGGGTTGATGGTTCGGCGCGGCAAGGTCCAGTTTGACCACGTCTGTTTCGCCTACGGGGACGACCGGGATCCCATATTGAGCGGGTTTGACTTGATCATCGAGCCCGGGACAACTGTTGCCATCACGGGCGAAAGCGGATCCGGCAAGTCGACCCTTATTCGGCTTCTTCATCGGCTCTACGAACCCCAGCAAGGTCGGATTTTGATTGATGGCCAAGATATCGCGGGTGTTTCGCTCGCATCATTGCGCTCGGCTATCGCAATTGCTCCCCAGGAACCGGTCCTGTTTCACCGAACCATCCGGGAGAACATCGCCTACGGCCGACCAGACGCTTCTCTGGACGAGGTCCAACGGGTAGCTCGGCTCGCATGTGCCGAAGCATTGATCGACCGACTGCCCGGCGGCTACGATTGTTTGGTGGGCGAGCGTGGGACGACCCTTTCCGGGGGCGAGCGCCAGCGTGTTGCTCTTGCGCGAGCGCTCCTCGTAGATGCTCCAATTCTCGTGCTCGACGAGGCTACGTCTGCGCTCGATCGGGACACCGAGGAAAAGATACTCCGGAATCTCGCAAATCGGTCGACGGGAGCAACCACACTGGTCATCGCGCATCGACCCGCCCCGATCGCCGCCGCTGGTCGCGTTGTTCGGGTGATCCAAGGTAGAGCGCTCGAGGCGTGACCGGGCTCAGTTGCCTTTAATCAGGCGGAGCGCCAAAAGCTCAGTTTTCCGAGAGCTCGAATGACAAATTCCGAGCAACCTGCAAATCCCGCGTTTGAAATCCCTCGTCAAACCTCCTGATGGTTGACGACAACATCGCCTTCGCCTCCTCGTGGCGATCCGATTTGCGCCACAGCTTCGCTAGGCTGACGGTAGCGCGCAAATTCCATGAAAGGGCGCCTTGGACGCTGGCCACCTCTCTTGCCCTAATGAAGTAGGCTTCTGCTTGTTCGATTAGAGCGTCCTGTGCAAGCAGCTCACCCTTGATTCGAAGCAACTCGGCCAGGCACCAATTCTCATCGTGCTGTTCGGTTAATGTGAGCGCCTTATCAATCGTCTCTAGTGCCTTACCTAGCTGACCGGCGAGACCGTAGCCCACCGCGAGAGTGCCGAGATGGTAGGGATAGCGGATCAAGGATCCAGTCTGCCCAAGTTCGGCGAGCGCAACTGCCAGGCGCGGCGTCCCTGCCGCATCTCCTTGCAGAATACGCAAGACTGCTTCTAAGCACAGACTATGCAAATGGGCCACATTGAGGGCATGGCTACGGAGATTTGCCTCAGTGAGATCAATCCACTTTTCTGCCAGAGACCAAGCTCCGGCAGACAGAGCTACGGGTATAGAGGAGTGCAGTAAAACATCCGCCAAAGAAGGGCCGTCGTAAATGGCGCGCGCCTCCTCGACGGTTTGATTAGCCAACTGGAGTGCGCGGTCCGGGTCCCCCTCAACCCAATGTAACAACGTCAAGGTTCCGAGTGCGCCGACGCGTTGATTATAGGGGAAGTTTGACTTGACCGCCGCTGAAGAAGCCGTTTGTGGCGCGCGTGCCGAATAATCGTCCATAGTCTCGCGGCATTTGCTGAAATCTCCTAAATGGAACTGCGTGATCGCAATGAGGCGAGCCGCGGCATGGGCAGCCGCCGCATCGCCCATCGAGAGAGCGTATGCTCGACACCGCTCCGCAAATATCAATGCCGTGCGGTGGCTCCCGCGCGCTCGATAAAGCGTCGAAAGCCCCCACAATCCCCAGAGACGATGTTCGTGATCATCGACACGCTCAGCGATTTCCACGACCTTTAGCCAAGCGTCGCCTACCTCATTACTCGGCCCTCTAATGATTAGTGCTCGGCAATGGGCCGCGCGAAGTTTCATCTCCTTTGCATCGCTCATACCCGAGGCCAATCGGTCACAACCCAGCGCTCGCTCAACCCCGCTCCGACATTCCTCCATAAGGCCGAGGGTGAGCCACAAGGGAAGTGCCGCCAAAGTCAGCGCTAGCGCAGTCTCCAAATCACCTTTATCTGAGAACGCCCATTTGAGGGCGTTTCTGATATCAGAGATCTGGGCCGAATACGCATTCTCCCACCTAGCGATTGATGTCGCTTTTAATTCAGCAGCGGATATCTTGGAAGTCCGAATGAGAAGATCGGTATAGTGTGACATCGCGGCACGATCTTCTTCGCCCTGGCGAAGCTTTTCAACCGCATAAGCGCGTGTGGTTTCGAGAAGTCGATAATTTACCACCGCCCCGCCGACATCGGCCGAGATAAGTGATTTGGTAACCAGACTCGCTAGGTCATCAATTACTCTCGATCCGGTTTCGTCAGAAATAACTTCAGACGCCGCGGTAAACGTAAAATCACCGGTGAAAACAGAAAGAGTTCTGAGCGTTTTTTGCTCACTGTTAGACAGAAGATTATAACTCCATTCTAGTGTCGCCGCCAACGATTTCTGACGCGACGGCGCCGTCCTCCTCCCGCGGTTTAATATTTGAAAATTTTCACTAATCATGGAGGCGACGCCATGAAGGCCAAAAGCATCGACACGAACCGCGGCAAGCTCAATAGCGAGTGCCACACCCTCCAGGTGTCGGCATATATGAGCAATGACAAAGACGTCGTCGTCCGAGGGATCGAAATCGTCGAGACTGGCCGCTGCGCGCTCAATAAACAATTGGACAGCAGAAAATTGCTTGAGCTCGGCGGCAGTTATACTTGCGTCGACGGGCGGGGTGCTCAGGGGGCGTATGCGCTGCACGTACTCACGCGCATATTGTAGCGGCTCACGGCTTGTCGCCAGGATATATGCGCTTGGCGCACCCTGTATGATCGCCTCTGCAACTAACGCTGCGTTTTCAATTATATGCTCACAATTATCAAGTATAATTAGCAATGTTTTGCGCTTTATGTAAGATAGTATTCCGCTAATGATGTCCTCAGAATAAATTTTTATCCCAATAGTGTTAGCAATCTCGCTCGGAATGTGACTTGAATCGCGCAAAGTTGCGAGATCGACGAACCAAATTCCATCTTCGAATTCTCCGATTAGCTTTTCAGCGGTTGCGGTAGCAACCTTCGTCTTCCCGATGCCTCCCGCACCTACCAGTGTTACGAACCGTTTTTCTAGCAGTCGCGACCTTACGCTTTCGATCGCATCATCCCGCCCGATAGTTCGTGTCGACGTTGGAAGATTGTGCCGTGTTTCGCTTGGGCTCTGAGGAATAATGATCGCGTCCTCCGCACTCTCTATTGTGCCGATGAACCGATAGCCACGCCCCGAGACCGTAGTGATGAACCTGCGACCTGGCTGGCCGTCGCCCAGTGCTTTGCGAAGAGCGGAAACGTGAACCTTGAGGTTGCTTTCCTCAACAAGTACGCCCGGCCAGGCCCGGGCGAGCAACTCAGCCTTCGAAACTAGATCGCCCCGCTTCTCTACTAGGGCAGTCAAGATTTCCAGCGCCCGGCCGCCCAATCGCACCGGAAGGTTCTCGTCTGACAACAACTGCTGCCCGGGGATCAGGCGGAACGGACCAAAGCGGAACGATTGGTCCATTTGCCTATCACCTGCCTGTATCCGCGTTTGCTACAAAATTTAACATGACTGACCACATCCCGCTTAAACCACCTGAGCAACAAGCGCCATTGATTTGGTCACTCGGTTAGTTGCTGCAACAAGCCACCTGAGCAGGCCTGCCAGACCGGCACGCACCGGCGTTACGATCCTGCCGAACCAACCGTCGCCCTTCTTAAGCGTCTGATATTCGCGCGGCTCCTTGTTGGGCGGCATGAATCACTCTCTCTAGGGCGTAGCGCGCGATTGCAGTGTGCAACTCAAGCGGGGCGCGGTCGACTTGTCGAGCGCGCTTTTAGTCTGCGTGACGTGCTCCCCGATTTTGGGCCAGCGGGAGCTGGAATTTTCCGGGGTTAGGGCTCATGCCGGCGGGGGCGCCGGAGAGCCGTTCATCAGCGATATCGGCGGCTTGTTGCCGATGGCGCTGTGTGGCCGGACCTCGTTGTAGTCTCTACGCCAAGCCTCCATTTTTGCCCGGGCGTCGTCAAGGCTCATGAACCAGTGCGTGTTCAGGCACTCGGCCCGGAACTTGCCGTTGAAGGACTCGATGAAGCTGTTGTCGGTCGGCTTGCCTGGCCGGGAAAAGTCCAGCACGACGCCTTTTTGATAGGCCCAGAGATCGAGGTCCCGGCTGATAAACTCCGAGCCCTGATCGACGCGGATGCTTCTCGGATACGGCGTCCGCAGACTGCCGGCCTCGCGACATAGCGAAGCTCTTGGCGGCAGGCCGGCACCGTTGTTGACCGCTAGCTCAGCCGTACGAGTGGAACGTCCAAGATAGTCACCAGTGGGAGAGCCTAAGGCATTTCAACGCCCCGCACGCGCTAAGCGTCAGTCGAACTCCACCGCACATGTCCTTCGCATATGTCCTTTCGACCCGCGATCTAACTCGCCTGCGCGATCTAGTCAATAATAAACTTCTCGTTGACGTATTTTCCAAGATTATCCATGTCAGAGAATACGCTGTAAGCGTCCACTGGGAATATAGTCGATAATTCTGCCGCGCCATATAGGGCCGAAATCCGGCTAAATTCGATTTTTTCCATAATATTATTTCCTTTTCTCGTCTTAGTCTGAGTTTCTAGGTCAACACAGCTAAGTCCGTGGACTGTAAACATGGAGTGCTGAGAGGCCAGCCTTTGTTTGCGCCAAGGAGAGTATATTGGCAATGCCTTCTCATACGGCCATGAGCTTTGGTGAAAAGATCTAAAATAATCATGACCATCTTCTAGGTCTAGGTCAAAAATCCGCTTATGGCCGCTAGATTTTTCCGACAATTTATATGGATTTAAAACCCAAAGGCATGGTATTCTTAGGTGGGCGGATTTCGAGAGCGCGAAGTTGACATTCTCAATTATCGTCGCGCCCTTGACCTTATTTTCATTATACAAATCGATGTAATGTTTTAAGGCAAAATATAATGCAATCGCAGGACTCTCTGTCCAGTCGAGAAGCCTAGTAAAAACACCGTAGTGCTGCATCAATGCCAACAGTTCCCATGAGGTTCCGATCGACTCACGCCATCTAAATCGGAATTCAATAAATGCTTCTCTCTCTCCAGGGACAATGGCAGGAACCATCTCGATCTTTGTGCGTGCGCTGCTCAGTTTTAATCTATCTTTCCTAAGGCGATCCTCACATTGTATAATGGCGCGCTCAAGTTCGCCCATATTGACGGCTCGTAGGTACATCTGAATATTTGAATTGCTATTCCCTGTTGGTATATCGATATTATGCAGCCCGCAGATCGCCAACAATCTATCCGGCGTTATCGATGGAAGCTTGTTATTAGATTTGAGCAGAAACATTTCCGATCGAAGAAATCTTACTTCATCGAGATCTGCTTTGGATTTGTTGATTCTCAATTTCGCCGAATTTATCTCCGATAAAAAATCTCTTATCCTGCTTCTCTGAAACGATGATATATTCATAATATCAGGATATGAGATTCGAGATACATTCTTCAGGTCAGATATATCTGAAGTCATATTTTCCGCTAGCGATTTGCGGTCGTCTTTTAGAGAAGTGTAACCTCTGAATACGGATGGTAGGAGCTTCCAGCTCGCATCAGCGTGGCCTCTATACCAGGCGCTTGACTCGGAGCAGTGAACGTTTATCCGAGCCTCATCCAATTTCCTTAGAAATGCAGCCCACTCCGCTTGAGCTGGGGGAACAGTTGTCCCACTGGAATTGGTGGACTCGGATGGGTTCGAACCATCGCCCCCCGGATTAGATGTCCGGTGCTCTGCCAACTGAGCTACAAGTCCTAAGGGTCCTTCATCTGTCATCATGATCGCCACTGGGTTGTTGCGTCAAGGAAATAAAGAGGAATTAGACAACCTATCAGCCCTAAATGCTACTCGTCCGCTGAGCGAAACCTCGACCTCAAGTAAATTCATTTGCAGCTGCGGCATAAGTCGCCTGCGCATCGCAGCTAGCTAACTATCTCGAAACCATTTCGGAAAGCGCGGGTCCTCGGCCAAGTCTAACTCTAATCGCGTGTTCTCCGTGATCGCGCCGACGGTGAAGGCGCCAACGGCCCTCAATGTCGTTCGGACTTCGCCCTGGGCCGATGGCTCCACTACCTCGGACCGGGGGTCGAATGTCGGATGGTAATGGAAGCGGACGCTCTCTCGAAGGCGACGCTTGCCGCTTCCTTTCACGACAAGATCGAACTCAACATAGTCTCTGCGCCTCCTGACATTGGCGACCCGCAAACTGAGCCCGTCGCTTTCACTGGCCTGGCCAAACCGTCCCTTGTGCGGGTCCAGGTTAAAGAGGTCGGTCTGCTCCGTGATGTCGGGCGCACTCGCAAGAATCGTAGATGGGAGCCTGGACGCTTGCGGCGACGCCACGACCCGGATCGAGATATCTTTCTCTTTTCTCGGAGGCGGCGTCTGCCCCCGATTCCCGAGGGCGGTGAGTAGCGCGAGCAGGTTGTCGTGGGAGTAGCTTTGACCATCGGGTGTAGGTTCTATCCGATAGAAAACCGTATGCAGTCCGTACTTGCCTTGCATCCTTCTCCGAATGAGGTCGCGCTCTGGCGCCGTCCGATAGCCGAAGATCGCGAAGTGGCGGCGCCAATGACGCTTTGCCGCATCTTTCTTTGCCGGCAGCGGTGGGTTCGGTAGGCTGAAAAGTACTTCCCGCATGATTTGCGAGAGGTCCGGATCGTTCATCGAAAACCCGATGAAGACCACCGGTTGGGTCATGAACAGCGCCATGAGCCGTCGCCGGTTCTCTTCCCTCAGATACGTTCGGCTGTAAGCGCTTTCCGTCAGCACGATGTTCTGTGGCGCGAGCGCATGTCCGTGCAGGTAGACGATCGATGAAGGTGCGTTAGGGTCGCTTAGGTCCGCAAAGAAATCATGGACCTGATCTACCTGGCTCCAATCGACGCGCTTCGGCGCGGTACCCATGGCCCGTTCCATGGCGATTTCCGCACAGAACTCGAAGTTGGTCGTCAAAATGTGTCGGAAGCCGAGTTTCGCGATCGTATGGTGGGGCTCGACCACATCGCGACGCTCGCCGAAGGTCGAGCCCATGAACGCGTCGAAACGTTCCGGTCCCAACGAGTTGTAGAGCTCCTCGGCCTGCCAGGCGGGATCCTGCAACTCCTTGAGGACACTCAACAGCTTTGGGGCCGTGGAGCCACCCTTGCCAAGCTCGTCGTTGAGCTGGTGCAGCAATTGGTCCCACGAGGGATACCCTGTCGGTATGCTGGCGCCTGCCCCAACCAGCGCGAGTGGCCGCCCGCGCTTCATCAGATCCACCAAGGATACATATTGCTCGTCATTGTCGAAGGGAGAGAGTTCCATCTCGCGCGCTTGACTGCGGGTAGCCATGCTATGAGCCCTTCTTCAAGCGGAACTCGGGATCGCCATAAAGGATGTAGTCGGCCCAATCTCCTTGCCCTGCTTTGGCGAGACCCCGACGTGAGGCCATCAATGCGTCCCCCAGTGTGTCACCGCGAAGCACGGCGTCGTAGAACGCTGGTGCGAATAACTCCGCTGCGGTGTCGCCGACCGGCCAGTAGGTACCGACGTAATTGGCAACTCCGCCGCGCAGGAACGCCTCCGCAAAACCTACGTTGCGCCGGATCAAATCGGGCGCCGGGCCGGGCGTCGCCTCCGTGCGGCGGATGCGCCCGGCTTCGCAAGCATTGAAGAACACCAGACTCGGCAAGCTTCCCAGACCTGCGAGCTCCGCCCCCGACAGCACTTCCCGACCTGCACAGAGGATCCCGCTTCGCGAGGGGGCGTCCTGGTCGAAGAAGGCATGCCCTGCATAATGGACAACGTCGAAGTCGCCCGATCGGAAGCATCGCAATAACTCGCTGCGGCGAGCGGCTGCCTGAGCCAAACGGTGGACCTCGACCCTGCCTTTTTCCTTGAGTAGCGCTTCTACGCGATCGCCCTCCTCGCGTGCTCCCTCGAGATCTTCGGTGGGATCGACGACGAGAAGGACGCGCAAGGTCGGCCGCATTCGCCTTTCCTCTAGCCATTTGGCGACGGATAGATCGTCCGCCTCGTATCGATGGCTTAGGCCGCCGGCGAGAGCGGGGGCCTTGCCATTCACGTAGATTGCATCCCAAGGAATCCGCGAGGCCTTGGCATCGTGGACTACCACGACGTGTTCGTCGGGGAACTGGCCGAGGATTGTCACGATGGGGTCGGGCAGGACCATGCTCGCGAGCTTCTCGCCGAAGGCCGCCATTTTTTCGGCGGGCGGGGCGCCGTCGACGACCCTAGCGAGGTGCTTGGCCAAGGCATCCTCGTCCAGCGGTTTCCAGCTGCGGTGTATTGCGGCCTTCGATCCCTTGGTGAGGACGGACGCGGTCAGTCCCGGTCGATCGTTCTCGTCCTCCGTCTGCCGCACCAGAAGGTAGACGGGTTCCCTGCCGGCGGCCTTCTGATCGCGGACCGCCGAATGCATCGTGTCCGACGCCGGCAATTCGCGAGTCCTCAACGTGAGTTGTATGCCGTCGAATAACTCGCCGCCCGTCAGATCGTAGAGGTCGCGCGTCAACTGAGCATACCGTCTCGGATCAGTCTCGCAGATCGTGACGCGATGGAAAATCTGGTCACGATCGGCATCGAGAAGGCCGCGCACGAATCCAGTCAGCAATCGCTGGAGGCCGACTTTCGCAATCATGCCCGAGGAGCCGCCCATCAATACCGTGGCGAAGTCCGAAACATGGCTGGAGACGAAAGTACGGATCAGATTCTCGCCAACGATTTCAAGCGTGCTCTCGTTGAAGCTGTCGATGGGCCCCAACCCCGCAAATGCGACGAAGTCGGCGCGAAGCGGGTTGCGCCCTTTGGGAAGGACCGAAACTTCTCCGATATTTCCGTTGAACATCCGGCGCCCAAGCGCTTGGGAAATTCCGCCATTCAGCAATCGGTCGACGGTGAGCGCGGCCCCGCCAGGGGATACGTTCTTGAAAAGACCGAGCACGTAGGCGTCCGCGTCCGCTTCCGTAAGGCTACCGTGCGCGAGGACGATATCGAGATGCCGGTGCCGCTGCCGACTGATGACCAAGCGGTCGGTGAAGGCGATCTCATCCCGCTGGCCACTCGGTGCGCCACCGGCCGTCATCGCTGCCGCACCTCCGTCCGCAGGGGCGGCGAACTCCTCGATGACTTGCCTTTCCTCGCGCGTGCTAAGCCGTCGACCACGATTGCCTTCGTAGATGTCGACGCCAAGCTCACTTTCGGTGACGACCCTGACTTGAGCGCTGCGCCGACGTGTGATCTCGGTAGGAAGTTCGGTCGTCCTTCCGGTGGCAATGAGGCTCTGAACCGCCCTCGCCACCGCGGCGTTGTTCGGAAGGGAACCGTGCTCCTCCTCGACGTAGTAAGTACCCTCGGCATCCGAGAGCGTCGCGCAAACCGTCGGCACGGTGCCGTCGCCTTCGTTGGTCATTGTGTACGCGAACTCGGCGCCGATGATGTTCGCCTCGACAACGGTTTGCTGATTTATGCCGATAATCTGAAAGATACCCTTCGGGCTCGCCTTACCTGTCGGTAGCGCCTTCTGTACCGCTTTAGCGCGCTTCAAAAGGTTCTCGTCGGGTCTCGGGCCACCGCTGGGCCAGTTCCCGAGATCGAAGAGATCGAGCGGGATTATGCCCGGCGACGGGAACATCTCGGAAAGGCCTTGGAATGTCCCGAAGATCTCCGCCAATTCGTTTTGATCGTGCGTAAAATCGATGAATGCAAGCTTTCGCACGACCGAATGCGCACCACGGAAAGCTTGGAGTGGCGAGAACGATCCGTGGTGTGGCGTGCCGAGCGTGATGATCCTGCCAAGCCGCTCGGGTGGAGTTTTCAAGCAGGCGCGTGCGACGAGGCCTCCCATGCTGTGGGCTACGAGGTGGACCTCTTTGCCCTCCGTATCGAGCGACTTAGCCAGCATTTCGCCGGTCTCGGCAACGCTGTGGCGCCAGTCATAGGGCCAAAAATCCGCGTCGAAGCCTCCGATGCGGAGGCGATACTTCAGCTTGAGGTAAGTCGACAGCATAACGCCCAACGCCCCGACCTGAACGCCGGCTTCCGGGGGAAGTCGCAGCTTGGAAAGCTGTCCGACCATGACGTCGAGCAGGTCGAGCCAAATCTCGTCGTTAACGGTACCGAGCGTCGATCCCATGATGCCGGGAAGAATCAGAACACGTGTGCCGCCGCGGGTCGAGCGGGCATCCGCCTCGCGTGCCAGTTGCTTTAGTTCGGCATAGGCGCGCGCTCCGAACTTATCTTCGAGAATGCCGGCATCCGTGTCGGTCACGAGCGCTCGTTCGACGAACTTCTCAGTCAATCGATGCGATAGCGCATCTTCTCGTGCCGCCTGGGCGGCACCTCTTGAACTCGCGTCATCAGCTAGTTCTTTGGGCCTCGTCCTCTTCGACGTGCCTTTTCTGCTGTCGCCGGCCATCTGCGCCCCCCTAGGACGGACCGGCCGCAATGCTCGCACGAGTTGCGGCCAACCAAAAGCGGAAGTTTCGTCCAGAGTTTACTTAGTCGGCGTTGAATGGGAGCGCCCCTTGTTACCATGCCTTTAGGACAGTAACTGCCGGGCTGCACAACGCCCTTGGGAAGACCTATGTATCAGACTTCCGGTTCGTCCCGATCACTACCCTCTGAACCATTGTCTCATAGCCCGATCTCGCGCGAACCGCCTGCTGGTACGAGAAGCGCCAGCGCGTCGCGTCAGCATTTGGATCGCCAGCACAATCTGCGCTCGTCGGCGGCAGGTCCCTGCAGCGAAATGATCTCGCCGTGCTTGTCGTCGGGCAGACGCGCGAAATGCTTTTCCCCATGTGCGAACCGCGGTGAGCCTGCAGGTCCTCGGCGGGGCTGGGAGTCGTCGAGACGAGAGCGAAGAGGGCAGCGGCCATGGCCGCTCCGACGTCCTTTGCGAACCGATGTTGGAGAGGACGGAATCCCTCCGAACCTTGTCTGGTGGACATGGGTTAAGACAGCGACGGCACTCGCAGAGGACGGGACCGCCGCCGGTCAGAGGCCGGCAATGTCCCGCGGTGATGCCAACCTGACCGATAGTTGGCCCGAGAGGGTGTCCGCCTGCAGCAGGGCATCTTCGAACACAAGGCCCGCCTCCTTGGCGATCTCGCTCAACGAGACCTGATACTTGTCGAACCGACCAGGCCCGAACCGCTCGATCCCGAAGCGGTCGACGACCGCGCGTTGGCTCAAGATGAAACCGTACGCCTTCAATTCCGGCTTCGGCGCCGTCCGGTCGACGACGCAGACGACCTTCCAGAACCGAATCGGGTATTGGATCTCCCCTCGACCGAAATCCTTCCTCGGATCGTCGGAAGCCAGGATCGGCCCGGCGAGCAGGCATGCCTTCGTATCTCCATCCCGTCGGCTCTGTTGGATGTGGTTCTCGAATGCGCCCCAGACCCCTTCCATTCCCTTGTAAGTCTTGTCGTTACGCCCGGGAGTGGACTGGTTGAACGCCTCGTGCTGGGGCGTGCAATTCGTCCAGTGGAAGGTATCCGAGTTCGCGAATTCGATCTCCCGCTCGTCGTCGCCCCACTCGTTGTCCTCGCGGCGGACGATGTGCCCCCGATCGATGTTTCCTGCCGGTTTGTAGAAGTCCGCGTCGAAGACCTGGCAGATGGCGGGGATGCGCGGGTCGGGAATCCAGCGATCGCGGCCCCATTCCTCGCGGTCCTTATCCGTCTTCCGAGTGGGATCGTAATCGACGTTCGCGGCCGACCACATCTGCAGTCGCCGGGGTTTGTTCATCATCAGCTCGAAGTGGTGGTACTTGAGGACGAGCGGCTTGCCATCCTCGCCCTTGAGCATCTCCTCGATCCGGTCGGGTTGCACCGACGGGACCGGAACGACGATCTCACCTTCCTCGTCCAGGAAGCTCGGGCTGTATCCCTTACGCAGGTCGTAATCGGGATCGAAGCGAATGGACCGCTCCACGGCGAACGCAACCGTGCGGCTGGTCGAGCTGGTCGAGGCGTCCGCCGCGGGCGTCCCCGCGACGTTCACGTTTATCGTCACCGGTCCGGTGAAGGTCACGGTCATCCCTGCCATGGTTCCCCCCCTTTTGATCGCGTTCCCTAGCGTTTCGAGGCTTTGCGGCTGGATAATCTCCATCGCCTCCGCGACCGGATCCCCGGTCGTCGCGAGGAGGTCTTCGAGGATGTCCTGCTCGGATCGATCCGGAAGCCGGGCCGACCTGAGATGGGACACGATCGCGCTAATCCTGACCCCCTCGTTGGCGATCCAATGAACCCGATCGTCCCCCATCTCCTTGAACCACGGCGTTCCGTCGAGAGCGAGCGCCCGGCCGTCGCGCATTTGGGGTATCGATGCGTGGTGCAGCGCCACTAACTCCCAGCGATCGCTGAACGCCGGCGATCCGGATGAGCCCTCCAACGTATCCGTCTCGTACTGAAGGAAGCCTTCCTCCAGTATGTCGACGAGCCTGTTTTGGGAAATCGCGTACTGCTTCGGCCGACCTTCGGGGTGTTGGATGATGTGGACCGGCTGCCCTTTGAGGATCTTCGGCATGGCCTCAACCAAGGTGTTTTGGCCCATCGACGCCAGATCGCTTCCTTCGTTCGAGCGCGGCGCCACGGCAAGGATCGCGAAATCCAGCCGCTCGTCGCTGACGAAGAAGCGGGAAGGTTCGAGTTCGAAGGTGACGCCGCGTTCGACGCCTCGCTCCGAGCGCTCGTAAAGGAAGTGCGCGGCGCATCCCCTTGCATCGCCGCGCCCCTGGAAAACGTGCCAGTTGGTGATCAACAGATCAGGAGCGACCAGGAAGCCCGTAGCGAACCCCTGCGCTTCCGTGCCGGGGCCACCCTGTTCGACGATCCGGGCGACGGAACGCCCCGCTTTCCTTGCGGCTGCATTCGGGGCCATTTCGTCGAAGTCGAGGGTCGCGCCCATCCGTCGCTCGATGCCGAACGGCAGGTCGCGGCGGGTTCGAATGTTGCGAAGGGCCTTCATGCCCTCGACGCGATTTACGAAAGCGTCGCGTCTCTGAGGGCTGTCCGCCGCACCGGGGCCGGCTTCGGCGATAAGAGCTTTGTTATGTGCCCTCTCAGGCGCACGTTGCTCGTACCGCTCCATAGCGGATCTCTGCACTTCCCGACGAGCTTCTCGCAGACGACGCAGCCGATCCATTTGCCGGCGTTCTCCGTAGGACGCTTACTTGAGGTGTAGTCGATCAACGTTACAGTTCGAAGGCGGCGAAGTTCTTCATCCGCAACGGATCCCGAGCTCACGCAAGCATCGTCGCTCTGTAGGCGCGACGCTGGCCCGCCGAAGTCGAGGTCATTGGATGCGTAGAAAGGCTTCGGCTGGATTTCGTCTATCCGGCCCCGTCCGGATATCCGCGTCGAGCTTGAACCATCGATTTCACGAATGGTGGCCGGCGATCCGACGCAACGTCAAGAGAGATTGGTGCCGCGGGGAAAGTTTTCTCTTTCGGCTAACCCGGCCCGCAGTCGTCGGATGGGGGGTATGAGTCGACGGCTTTTCGCATCGTCCGCGGGCAATGCGGCGGAAAGGTCGAAGGTCGCCGGGCATAGTTGTGGCGCGAGGCGACGTCGTCCTAGGATGCGAGCGAACGATCGGTGGGGGACCGCATTGTTCGGCGTTCTGAACTCGGACATCTTCACGTTATTCTCGGGTACCAATCGACGCCTCTACGAAGAGGTCCTCGTCAAGGTCTACTCGACCTGGTTTAGGGCGGATCTGCTCTTTCCCACGCAATCCGAAGTCGTGGCTTGATCTATGACGGGTTGGCGGCTTGCCCGGAACTATGGCGCGAGGACGAAACTCCGGTGTCGCATGACCAGGTCTTGGGCAGGCGCGGACGCCGCCTCAGGAGGCGCTGGCTTGAAGCCGTCGACGAGGCGGCAACGACCGACGCGATGGCGCGTGCGCGACACATCTACGCCCGCCTCATAGATACCGGATGGCTGGAGGAGAGCCGCTATGGCCTTCGAGTGACCGTGGACATGCCGTCCGGTGCCATGCGGCTACTGGAATTCCTCTGCCTGCTTCGCGAGGGCGTGTCGGAGGAACTCGGCGGGCTGACCGGGGCATGCCGATGTAGTTCGTCAACGACCGCTGCAGCTTCATATTGGCCGAATGGAGTTTGTGATCGAGACCACTGACAGCTGGAGTCGGTGTTATTTGGCAGGCACTTCAATCCTTGTCCCAGTGCCGGTGCCGCGACGTCGTGATGTCAGCAGTGGGTCGCACGCGCTGGTTCAAAGCAGAGTGCCCGGAAGCGGACGTTCCGAACGTCGGCTTCGGGCCATCCTTGCCCGTTCAACGGACGCGGCCGAGTCCCACATGCGGCCACAACGTTCCGGACAATAGTGCCCTTGACATGTTTAGGGCAGAACCACCGGTTTTTTCTGTAGAGCCGGTTCCGCGTTGCGCCAACTCCGGACATTGGCACCGTGACCGAAAGCGGACACACACTTTGCTGGATCACGCTCAATCGCAGCTTGCAACCACGCGATGGAGCACGTGTGGTCGCCGCGATGGACGTCGAGCGCTCCGTGATAACTTTCATCCAGTGCTCCGCTGCTCTGGATGGGAGGCCCTTCCAGAGCTGACGTGGCCATGGGACAACCGAGGGAATTCAGAGCCTCCATCTCTGGGTTGTCCTCAGGATGATAGGCGCTCCAGTTGCTCGATGATGAAGACCTGACTCGGTTCCTGCGCGCTTTCGAGGCCAGGGCTATGCCGGGCGTCGAGCCTCGGCCACCCGGCATAGTTTTGCTGAACGAGAAAGGCTTGTTTCCAACCGAGCTTGGTCGCCTTGTGAGCTCCCTGCAAATTGCAGCCGTTCTTGGAGATGCGCCTCGGCTGGCAGCAGCCGCGGCGCGGCTAATAGTCAATGAGCATGTCGAACAGCGATTTACGCCGCTGTCTGATCTGGATGCTTGGGCACAAGCGATTGCCTGGGCAGTGAAGGAGCCAGCACTCAGCGACCCAGCTGCTCTGGACTCAGCATCATTTCGAGATCGCGAAGAAATTGTTGGTGCGGCCTGTCTACGCCTGCGGAAACGCGGTTTTAGGTTTGATATCGCCGCCTATGGGCCGCGAATTGAGGGCAGCGCTCGACAGCAGATCGTCAGCAGCGTCGAAGGGTACATTCGTCTCCTGGGCGGTCTGGAGACCGTGAACCAACTTCTTCGCGCAATGCGCGATGCAAATAATCTACACGACGGGATGTGGCTGTTTGGAGAGGTCGGACTCGGCCTGTACGCTGCCAAGCATCCGATGATCCCGGTCGGCTGGCTGATGTCGCTGGCTCTACGGAACCTAGACAAGAAAGCGACCGCCCGAAAGCCCGCGGTTGCCTGGGCTTCGCTCATCGCGCTGGCCACTGATTTCGCTGCCGTCCACGATTGCCAGCGATACAGCTCATTCGAGGATATGGACCTTCATCCGAGCCAGCTTCACCGCACGCTGGCTTCGTCGACGTTGTGGCGGGAGTTCTTCACCCTGCCGCAAATGCCGACGCAGGCCATGCGTCAGGTGCTGGATGCGCTAGTCGGGGTTCTGACCGAGGACGATGCTCATCGCCTGGGTTTCGCGCCGTCCGCCCTGGTGAGCGAGATCGCGAAGCTCTCCGAGACGTCGACAGAAGATCGTGCCACTACATTTCCCCGCGTCAATGCCGAACAGGCACTTCCTCTGTTGACACGGCTGACCCAAGGCGCCGCTGAGCGAGTGAACAGCGGCTACAGCGATCCGCTCGCTGCTCAAGGCCGCACTCAAGATAGCGTGCTGCTTTTCGCGTGCGGACGCGACCAGGCCATCACACTGCCCCGCTCATTCCTGGCTGAAGCTGCATGCGAGTTTGTGTTCGGCCTTCTCTGGTCGAAGCTGGGCCCCCGCGCCGGCGACGTGGTCGGGCTGACCATGGAGAGGGCGGTAGCGACTGCGTGCCAGGGCAAGGCACCCACAGTGCTTAGCAGCCATCCATACGAAGTTAGGGGCCAGCGGTTCGAGTTCGATGCAGCGACACGGGATGGGGACCGCATCACTCTGATCGAGACCAAGGGAAAGATGCTGACACGGCAGTCGCGCTCGGGCGACATGTTCGCCTTCTTTCGCGACTACACTGATAGCTTCCTTCGAATGCTCTCCCAGCTCGTGCGCCACGAGATCAATCTGAGGGCTGGCGACACACCGCTGACCAAGCCGGCCGAGCTTGTCGACGATTTCCAGCCGGTGAAGGTCGCCGTATCGCCGCTGAGCTATGGACCCGCAAGTGATAAGGCGCTGTCGAATGCCGTCGTTCGCTCACTGGTTGGCGCGAAGCTGACGGTGGTGGTGCCGGACAAAGAGAATGAACGGATCATCGCCGACTTCAATAGGCGTTCTGCAAAAATCTTGGATGACATTGCCAGCGTAGCACCGAAGGAGGAAGGGCTTGTTCAGCTTTTCCCTTATCTCATCGACGTGTTTTGGTTGGACCTCGGCCAGCTTCTTTATGTTCTCGACCGAGCCAACACCGTCTGGGACGCTTTCCGGCCGCTGAAGCACATCACGTTCGGCTCTCGCGACTTCTGGACAGAGCTGGCCCATGCCGAACGCGGCGGGCTGACCACCGGCAAATGGCGACCGGTTAGGTGATCAGGAGACACAGCCGATTGGAGAGGTGCAGCCTCAGGTTCAGGCCTCTCTCGGAATGGGATTTCACCACGAGCAAGCTTGGCCTCCGGATTTTCCGCATCCAGGATCGAATGGGCGATTTTGCCCCGGAGGATTAGGATACGTGACGGAGCTGCGATGACCGAGGACGAGTGGAAGGACCATTGCCGCAAGGCTGTCACTGCCATGAAGGGTCTTACGGCGCCCTTCGGGTCTGCCATGTCCTACGAAGCCCCCGATGATCTTCCCCGTCTTTCTGGCACCGGCTCTGTCCTCGAGCTGCTGGGGCGCCGCTTCATCCTCACCAACGAGCATGTCCTGCTCGACGAAAAGACTGGGTCTGAGCGTCCGAACCTGGCCTATGGACTAGCTGGCACCGACTCCGTTTTTCGAATGGACCGCGGTTTTCTATCGGCCCCGTTTCCGATCGATTGCGCGATCTGTCCTCTCCCGGAGCCAGTGTGGGAGATGACGAGCACCGCGGCCGCGATCCCGGAGCGTTTGATCACTTGGGCGCACGTCCCCGCGGCCCGGGAGATCCTGTTCTTCCGTGGATATGCGCAGGAGAACTCGCATTTTCATTTCGAGCACCTGCTGAGCGGGTCGACGTCATACGCCACGCAGGCCATGGAAGAGGCGCCGGCAGGGCTGGATGAGCGGTTCTTCTTCGCGCTGCATCACACGCCGGAAAAAGCAGAGATGCTTGACGGCGTCGGCCATCTTCCGCTTCCGCCAGGGTTCAGCGGATCCACCGTCTGGAATACGCGGTATGTCGAATGCCTGCTGGCCGGCAGGCCGTGGACGCCGGAAGAGGCACGAGTCACCGGCGTCGTCTGCCGATGGCGGTCGGGCGACACTGGCATCGTCGTGCTGCGGGTAGAATATCTGCGGAGTTGGTTGCTCAATGCCGCCAACGAGATGGCGCTAAGAGGGCACATCTAGACTGGTCGGCGAGCACTGTTCGGGAGATAGATCAGCTCGTGAGCGAGACCTGGCCGGGCGCGGCGCGTCGGACGAACATGTAGGCAGCGGCCTCGACGAGGAAAAAGCACCGCAACCTGACGATCATGAGCGCTGAAAAATCGATGTCCCGCTCGCCGTTGACGAGGCTCTGCATCGACGAGATGTCCTCTTGGCTCGGCCGAACCGGAAAGCTGGGATGGGAGTGCCACTCGCCGAGATAGTTGAAGCGTTTGAAATCGGAGCCGGTCCTGCAAAAGAAGCCTTCGAGAGCTTCCGCATGATGTTCAGGGCTGCGGACGAAATGAGCAGCCGTTCCGGTCTTGTCGTCGACGGAGAAGTCGACGATTCGAAAATGATCCGGTGCGACTTGCTCACCCATGAGGATGCCGCCGATCTCGCGCCGGCCGGCACGTCTCAGACATTTGCGAAGCCGAGCCCGCTGGTTACTTGGAAGACTGATCGTGACCATCGAACGCCGTAGGCATGAGTTCGCGCAGCAGGGCAAGGCTCTCTGCGACAGAGGCGGGGTCCTGTTCGACCTTCCAGGGATCCGAGCCGGCCAGTTCGATCGGCCACGTCTCGAACGGCTGGGAGAAAATCCAGGCTGCGCGTAGGCCGATCGCATAGGCCGGCGCGGGAAAAGCGCTGTCCTCTGGACGCGTGAGCACGTCGGTCGCTAAGCGTGCCAAATGGCCTGCGATGATGGCCACTTCCGCATCGTCGGCCACAAGTGGGCCGCCGGTCGCCGTCGGCGCCGCGTATGGGGCCGAGAAGCTGGCGAGCGGGGCGGGTACGCCGTGGCCGTTGCACCAGGCGTTGATCTGATTGCGAGCCGCCTGCGGTTCCGGCTCATGGCCTGACCGAACGCGCGCCACGAGGCCGCCGATGCCACCGGCAAAGACCTCGCCCCAGACGAACGGTTTCAGGCTTTCCTTCGCGACCGCGGCGCAGAAGTTGAAGCAATGGGCATCGGCGGTCGCGTCGATGATGACGTCACAGGCGCGCAACGCCGACATCACCGAGTCAATCGAATCGGCGCTTTCCTGGCCGCCCAGCGCGACGCGTCGCACTGTAACGTCGATTGTTCCTGCAATCTCGATGAGGCGGCTGCGGACTGCGTCGACCTTGTGAACGCCGGCGGCCCCGGCGCCGAGCTCGTTTCGCACGAGGTTTGCGGCGAACATGACGTCGTCATCAACGAGCGTAAACTTGCGCACCCCTGCGCGCGCCAGCATCGCGGCGAGTTTGGAGCCAAGCGAGCCGCACCCCACGATGCCGACGCTCTTTTCGGAAAGGACGGCATAATCTTCCGGGAGCCGGCTGCCGGCGGCGACCTTCAGAATCCGAGAGCGACCGAAGTAGCGCTTTTGGCTGCCGTCATAGGCGTAGAAATGTGCGATCTCGGTGTCGGACGCCAGCACCAGGTCCATCTCGCCGCTATCGGCGAGCGCCTGCTCGCGGAGCGTTTCCAATCCGAGACCACCGAGCAGCTCTGCGATGCTCACCTGTGTCGCGGCCGGCATGGCGGCCGCCTGCGGCAGTCGAATGGCATGGCCGCGTTTCGTCGTCTCACGGATGCCCGCTGGCCAGGCGCGCGCATCTGCGACGCCATCGATCTCGGCGATCGTCACGGTGAAGGTTTCCGCGTGATGCTTTTCGGCGATGCCGATCTCGATCGACTGACCGGCTTCGATCGCCTTCACGCGCTCTTCGATCGGTAGCGTCAGCAGGAAGCGGAAGTATGAGCCGCGGACGCTTTGGCCGAGCGAAACAGCGTGCGCAGATGGCAGTTCGGGACCGTCGACATCGCGCTCGCCGGCGATCAGCCGACGGGCGCTTTCGATCATCATCGCCCCGGTGATCGTCGTCTCCCAATTGTCGGCGCGATATTCGAGGCAAAGATTTCCGCCGGCGCCGTACTGGTGGATCGAGAGGCGGCTGCCGTCTCGGGGAACGACGATGGGCGGGGCATTGGGGTGGAATTCCGCATAAGTCATCGTGAGCGGAATGCTGTCACCGTTGTGTTCGATCTCGAAGTCGACGGCGAACGCGGCACCCTCCGAAAGATACCAGCGCACGCCTCTAAGCCAGTTCACGCGCTCGGCGAGATCAGCGACGCTCTGGCGCTCGGCTCGCGCCCTTGCCGGGGTTTCGAGCCACCAGATCATTCCGCGCCGCCGAACCCCTGGGGCTTGGTCGGAACTCGGCTTCTGTCCGGAAAGGAGAGACCTGCGCTGGCCGGCGCCACCGATGCGGTTTTCAGCAGCGGGGATCGCGTCGGCGGCTGGCGGCGGCGTGCCGCGCGATCGGCAAGCGGACCGCCGACGCCGCGACCGACCGTCTCGGTGATCACCGTCCTGTCGCTCGAACGGGCTGCCTCGGCGAATTCCGTCCTGGCCTTCTGCAGCCACTCGGCAAAGGCGGTCGCCCGCTCAGGATGTTCCGCCCATTTGTCGGCGAAGTTTTCGAGTGGATCGGTCGGGTTCGGGATCCAGTACCGGTTGTCGTGCCACAGGATGTGCTTGTCCATGCCTGCGAGAATGACCGCCAGCGCTTCGCCGATCGTCTCTTCGCCATTGTAGGAATGCGCGGCGAGCGTGGTGATGATGACGGAGATCGGCCGGTCTTCTTTGCGACCCTCAAAGGTGTGGTCCCTGTGCCGCTTGAGGATCATGACCGCGGCCTGAAGGGGGGTGCGGACTTTGTAGTCCGGGATATCCTCGACGCTTGCCTTCACGCTTTCGGCAAGCATGCGTTTGCGGCGTTCGAGAGCGGCTGCCATCCGGCTCTTGAACCACTCACAATAACCCTTGGGATTTGAGCGTGGCCAGTCGTCCGTGACGGCGGTGTAGGTCGCACCGTCCTTATCGGTGATGGCGATCGCGGTCGTGGTCCAGCGAGCGTCGAGGCCGCGAGATTCCAGCAGGATGCGGGCGCTTTGGACATTCGGAAGGGCGGGCACCACATCCATGTGGAACTGGGCGCCATCGGCATAGTCGAGGACCCAGCAGCGGCGACCCTCGCGCAGCGGCTTGTTCATGCTCTGCGCCTTGCGATAGGCCTCGATCTCCACGCCGAGCAGGGTCTTGAGCTGCTGCTGCGTCAGCGAGGTCTTGCCGAGCTTCTGAAACTCGCAAACCGAATCGACGTCATACTCCTCCGCGTCGTTTGAGGGCCGGATGGTCGTGCCGAGACGGAATGACCCCTGCACGTAGACCTTCGGGCCGTACTGCCGGACGGTCGATGTGTCGCGGTGCAGCCAGTCCCCCAACGATTTGTAGCTCCGCTCGGCCTGCTCGTACCGGCTGGATGGCACGCTCAGTTCTTCGGCAAGGTCCTCGAGGAATTCCTCGCTCTCGCGGGTACGCGTCTGCTTGTCCACCATCGGCCTCCCAAGTGAAGCCCAGGCGCCGCATGTGGATTGTCGAACTGCGCGGTTGAGCATTGAGGATGAAACGTGAACATTATACTGAACTCGATCGGAACTTCACCATGGCAAAAACACAAATCCCAAACAAAATTCAGGTCGCCCTTTGGGCGAAAGCCGCCGGGCGCTGCGAGTACCGTGGCTGCAATGAGGATCTCATAGGCGACCTGATCGCCGGCCGCGAGGATGGGAAGTTCGGCTTTATTGCCCACATCGTCGCCGACAGCGCTGACGGCCCGCGCGGCGACGTGATTCGCTCACCGCTGCTCGCCAAGGACCTGAGCAATCTCATGCTGCTTTGCGCGAAGCATCATAAGGGCGTGGACGTCGATTATCTCGCAGATCATCCGGAGAATGTCCTCCTTGAGATGAAGGCGGAGCACGAAGACCGGATCGCCATCGTGACGGGCATGGCGCAGGAGCGCGCCGCTCACGTGCTGCGGTTCGCAGCAGACATCGGACAGAGGGACGCCCTCGTTTCGACCCGGTCGATCTTCATGGCGATGCCGCCGGACCGGCATCCCGCAGAGGGGCGCACGATCGACATCGAGCTGGTAGGATGTGACTATGCCGATCACGAAGCGAGTTATTGGACTGTCCAGCAGGACAACCTGCGGCGCGTTTTCGCACGCAAGGTGAAAGAGCGGATTGAGCAGAAGGAAATAAGACAGCTCAGCGTTTTTGCTCTCGCGCCGCAGCCCCTTCTGATCGAGCTTGGACATCTTTTGGGTGACATCGTTCCGGTCACGGTCCACCAGAGATATCGCGAGCCGGCGACGTGGCGTTGGCAAGCTGAGCAGCCAGCTATCACGTTCCAAGTCGGTGAGTATTCCGGCCCACCGGAGGCTGCGGTCGCGCTGAAGCTGGCGCTCAGCGCAACCGTCTCGGACGATAGGATACGGGCGGTGCTTGGAGACAATGTCGCAATCTGGTCGTTGACCGCGGAAAATCCGCACAACGACATTATGCGGCGGCCCGAAGACTTGGTTGAATTCAAGCGCCATCTCCGACGGCTGCTGGACCGTATCAAGGCCGTCCACGGCGAGAAGGCCACGATCAACGTCTTTCCGGCATTGCCGAATTCGGCCGCGGTCGAGGTGGGACGAGTACTGATGCCGAAGGCTGACCTGCCGCTGCGCATCTATGATCAGAACCGCACTGAAGGCGGCTTCATTCCAACGTTGACGGTTGCCGGGTAACCGAACAGCCAGCAAGCCGACCTTCCTAACGTCAGCTATGGGCCAACTTTGCGCGTTCAACGGACGTGGCCAAGGCAAACATGCGGCCATGACGTCACGGACAATAGTGCCCTTGACATGCTCAGGGCGGAACCACCGGCTTTTGCTGTAGCGCCAGTGCCGCGTTGCGCCATAAGCAGACTCTGCGAACCAGACACTCACAGGGCGCGCCTTCGAGGTCTGCTGGCGACCCATGTCGGACGTTTGGAAGGTCCGCTCTCAGGCGGCTCGTCTTGCGCACTCGGCTCGTCAGCTTGGGGCGCGGAGCAGGCGAACAATGTGGCCGATGGCGTCCTCGTCTGCGAGCCCTTCATCGCCGGTGACCGCCAAGGCCGCGCGAATCTCAAGCTGGCTGTCGAGCCAGAACTGTACCAGCGCACCGCCCATAATCGCGGCGAGGCCGGGCGGCAAGTCATTGCGGATAAAGCCAGCGTCTTGGGCGCGTTGCATGAAGGCGACGACTGGCCGCGTCATTTCTTCGGAGCGGGACGCGCGTTCATCCTGCAGGCCGTCCAACCGTCGCCAGAGGTTGAACCGGAACGATAAGGGCCGGGCCTTCCAGAACGCCAAGTAGGCTCTAAGCATCGCCGTGACGCCGTCACCCGGCGGTAGGGCCAAGTCCACGGCGCCGGCCATAAAGGCCATGAAATCGGCGGTGATCTGTTCCCCAATTACCCGCCACAACGCTTCCTTGCCCCCGAAGTGGTGATTGAGCAGCGGCTGGGAGACACCCGCCGCCTGGGCGATCTGACGGGTTCCGGCGCCATGAAACCCCTTGGCCGCGAACACGGCGAGCGCGGCTTCGACGATGGCGTTGCGGGCGTCGCCTTGCGGAAAGGTGGGGTGCAGTTCCGGCATTGGCGGGTCTCCGGTCGATCCATCACGCTGATCGCATGATCAGTGTTGACTGATCAAATGATCAGCAGTAGGTGGCGAGCGCCTTCAGGAGGTATGCGTGACCACTCTGCCCCAACCCGCCAAAACTTTCGTTCTCATCCACGGTGCGAGCCACGGCGGCTGGTGCTACGACCGGGTCGCTGCGATCCTGCGATCACAGGGGCATCAGGTGTTCACGCCGACGCTTGCTGGGTTGGCAGAGCGCGCTTCTATGGATGCTCGCCGGATCAACCTGGCCACCCATGTTGACGAAATCGTCGAGCTGTTCGAACGGGAAAACCTTGGCGACGTGGTCCTGTGTGGTCATTCCTATGGCGGCATGGTCATAGGCGGCGTTGCAGACCGAATCCCGGACCGCATCAGAAATCTCGTATTCCTCGACGCCGTCGTGCCTGAGAACGGCAAATGCATGAACGACTATATCTTTCCCGGTTGGCGGCTGCTGCCGATCCTGATCGCGGTCTGGCTGTTTGGTCGTGGCTATAAACTGACGCCGCCGCCCCCAGCCTGGTATTTCAAGGTAAACAAGGCAGATCAAGCCATGGTAAACCGGCGTCTCACGGCGCATCCCTACGCGACACTCCGCGAGAAGATCCGGATCGGGAACAATGCCGACCGCATAGCAAATCATACCTATATCTACGCTGCGAACTGGGGAAATCCTCAGATCGCCAAGCAGTACGAGCTCGCGAAGAAGCGCGAGGGTTGGAAGGTGTTCGAGGTCGAGTGTGGCCACGACATCATGATTGACGCGCCGAATGAACTGGCGAGGATTCTTGTTTCAGCGAGCTAGTCATCTGAATCTAAAGTTCGCCACATAACGTGCGTTCTGCGGTCTGGCAGAAGCGCTTGACGGAGGCGAGGATCTCGTCGGCGGACTTGGTCCATCGGTAGGGTTTTGGCTTTTCATTGTGCCGCTCGATGAAGGTGCGGATATCGCGTTCAAGCTGGCCGGTTGAGGTGTGGACGCCGCGCCGCAACTGCTTGCGGGTGAGTTCGGCAAACCAGCGTTCGATCTGGTTGATCCACGATGCCGAGGTCGGGGTAAAATGGACATGGTAGCGCGGCCGGCGAGCCAGCCATGCCCGGACGAGCGCCGTTTTGTGGGTCGCGTAATTGTCCATGATGATGTGGATATCGAGGTCGGTCGGCACTTGCGCGTCGATCTGCTTGAGGAAGTCGAGAAACTCGGCGGCGCGGTGCCGCTTGTGGCATTTGCCGATCACGAAGCCGGAGGCGATGTCGAGCGCTGCGAAAAGGGAGGTCGTGCCATGGCGGACGTAGCCAGGAGTTCGACGTTCGGGCACGCCGGGCATCATAGGCAGGACCGGCTGTTCCCGGTCGAGCGCCTGGATCTGGCTCTTCTCGTCGACGCTGAGCACCAATGCCCGATTGGGCGGCGACAGGTAGAGCCCGACGATGTCGCGGACCTTGTCGACGAACAGGGGATCACTCGACAGCTTGAACGTCTCAGAGCGGTGCGGCTGCAACCCGAAAGCGGTCCATATGCGGCGGATCGTAGTATGGGAGAAACCGGTCTCGCCCGCCATCGAGCGGATCGACCAGTGGGTAGCGTCGGCCGGCTTGGAGCGAAGCGTGCGCTCGATCACCGCGGCGACCTGGTTATCCTCGATCGTTCTCGGCCTGCCCGGACGAGCCTCGTCCAGCAGTCCTTCCACACGATCCTTGAGGAAGCGCCGGCGCCACTTGCCGACCGTGTGTTCGTGCACGCCCAACTCGATCGCGACGACCTTGCTCTGGATGCCGTCGGCGCAACGAAGGATGATCCGGCAACGCTCCGACATTGACCGCGCCACTCGCCGCCGGCGGATCTGCCGTTCCAGGTATTCCCGCTCTTCCAGCTCCAGCACCAAAGGTGCCGTAGGCCGCCCGCCCGCGTTCGCCATACCGCGCTCCTCATCACCAGAGCCCAGCATAATGATGCTTACTTCAGTTCCAGATGAGTAGGCTCAGGACTCATTGATCAGAGCCAGAAGATGACGGCTGCTGCGATACAGATGGCCGAGAAGAATGTGTGGGCGCATCGGTCGTCGCGTGTGGCGATGCGCCGCCAGTCCTTGAGCTTGGCGAAGAGGTTCTCGACCTTGTGGCGCTGGCGATAGAGCGCCTTGTCGTAGGGATAAGGGATTTTCCGGCTTCTGCTCGATGGAATGCAGGGTTCGATGCCTTTTGCTGCGAGCGCCTGGCGGAACGGGGTGCTGTCGTAGCCTCTGTCGGCGATCAGGGCCTTGGCTGGCGGCAGGGCGTCGAACACGAGGCTTGCGCCCTTGTGTTCGCTCATCTGGCCCTCCGATAGCAGCATGACGATCGGGCGCCCTTCACCATCGCAGACGGCGTGGAGCTTGGAGTTCAGTCCACCTTTCGTGCGCCCGATACGACGGGGAAGAGGCCCTTTTTGAGCAGGCTCGCTGCTGTGCGATGCGCTTTCAGATGCGTCGCGTCGATCATGATGCGCTCAGGCTTGGGTCCTTCGCCGGCGAGTCCGGCGAAGGTCCGGTCGAATAACCGCCGCGCCGTCTGGCTTTCAGAGATCGGTCCGATCTGAGAGGATCAACGCGTGATCGACTTCGATGCCAAAAGTTCGCGCCGTGCTTTCGAGCCTGAGCGGCCCTGCTGATGTTCGATTGTCACGTCGCATCCCCGCAGGATGCCGCATCCGATAGAGCACTCCGTCCTGTAAATCGCTTTCCGCCGCGCCCGCCCACGGGCCAAGCGCACAATCGTGACGCAGGACGGCCTTGCGCTTGACAGGAGATCGAAGCCAATCCAATAATTCAACAATGAGCATATACATTCAATAATATTGAATAATAGAATGTCCATGAGGACATCAAAAGTACCGGAGGAGACGAAATTGCAATCGCATCAAACGCTAACGGTTGAAGCGTACTTGGACCGTGTTCCTGCAACACGATTCCATTTCGTGGTGTTGGGCCTGTGCTTCATGGCGCTGGCCATCGACGGGTTTGATTCAGCCATCATCGGCTATATGGCTCCTGCCTTGCTAGTTGAGTGGAATATCACTCGGCCGGAGTTGGCGCCCGTGCTCAGTGCGGCCCTCTTCGGCCTTGCCATTGGCGCCATTGTTTCTGGTCCAATCGCTGATCGCATAGGAAGAAAACCCGTAGTGATGTGTGCCAACGGACTCATCGCGTTGGGCTGCCTCGCATCTTCCTACTCGCCAAATTTGGACGTATTGACCGTTCTGCGCTTTGTCACCGGGCTGGGGCTCGGCGCCGCGATGCCCAATCTCGTTACCCTCATTACAGAGTATGCGCCAAAGAAGAACAGAGTTTTGATTACGACCGCCGTCCTATGCGCGTTTCCTCTCGGTGCATCGCTGGGCGGCCTATTGGCGGCATGGCTGATCACGTTGATTGGATGGCGTGGGCTCTTCGTCGTTGGCGGGATCCTTCCACTATTGGTGCTGGCGATAGGGATTTTTTCTCTTCCTGAATCTCTCCACCATTTGGTCTCCGCACGCAAATCACAGCAGGCCATCCGAAGCGTGGTCCGGCGCATCTCAGGTGCCCACAGTGATGTCGAGATCGCGGTCCCCCCTCCAGAAGCAGCGGGGCGACCCAAAGCGATCGGCGTCGTGCTGTCGCGGCGATACATCATTGGGTCAATCGCATTGTGGATCGCCTACTTCATGGGTCTGGTGATTTTCTATCTGTTCACGAGCTGGATGCCAGTGTTGCTTATGGGGGCCGGCTTCTCGCTGGAAAGCTCGGCAGCGATTTCTGCCATGTTCCCATTCGGCGGTGTGGTGGGTATTCTTATCGTCGGTTGGATCATGGAACGAGTTGAGCACCATCTTGTCACGGTGATCGCCTACGCGTTGACGGCAATCCTCGTATTCCTCATTGGTCAGCAGACTCAATCGCCTGCATTGCTCACCATCGTCATCCTCCTCGCCGGCGCAGCCATGAACGCTGGGCAAACGGCGCTCGTGCCGCTAGCAGCCCGATTTTATCCTACGGAAGGACGGGCTACCGGCATTGCTTGGATGCAGGGGATCGGAAGAACTGGAGGCATTGGCGGAGCACTATTCGGTGCGTACCTCTCCGCACGGACCCCTTCTTTGAAGGAATTCTTTGCGGTCGCGTGCCTCCCTGGAGTTGCTGGCGCGCTAGCGATCTTCATCAAGATGCGGGCTAACCCATCAGGCGACCACAGGTGAACTCGGGAGGTTAGCGGTGAAGATATTTATCACTGGAGGAACCGGCTTCATCGGTTCGCATACGGCACGTGCGCTTCTGGACATTGGATGCGATGTAACGGTCACACGGTTCGGCGAATGGGATAGGCCCGATTTTCTATCGAGGGATGTCGATCGATTGAGCATAGTCGACCTCAATCTAAACGATGTCGATGCAACATGTGCGGCGTTGCGCGAGGCGCGTCCCGACAACATCCTTCATCTCGCGGTACCGGCGCGCTTTGGCTTAGCGCCGATCGAAGAAATGGCACTGTCGTTTAACGCGACTATCGGACTTATGAGCGCTGCGCTGCAGGCGCGAGTACCCCACGTAACTATCGCCAGTTCGCTTGTCGTCTACCGTGGTATCGATCCCAACACCGGACCATTCAATGAAACGGCGCTGGTGCCCTTGGCTGCGACGAATCCGCTCGAAGCCGACAAGCGGCTTGACGAGGTCGTGGCGGCCTTCTTGACGCATTCCAAAGCGGTAAAGGTTATTCGTGCCAGACTCGGTGTTACCTGGGGACCACTCTACCAATCAATGCTCAACGCGCCGTCTCGCTTAGCGAGACTGGCGTTGGGTCGCTACGACGTGGACGTATCGGCCAGCACCCCGGATCCGCGTGATGCACATCCCGATGATCACTATGATCTTCTGTATGTTCGGGATTGTGCAAAAGCACTTGCAGCGCTTTTAACCCAGCCGACGTTGCGTCACGAAGTATATAACGTGGGCTCCGGACGGATGACGCGGTACGCGGACCTGGTTACCGCGATTTGCCGCGCCGCAGGGGTTCCCGACATACCTTTGAACGTGGTGCAGCGTCCCGCTATCAACGCGCCGCTCGGTTACATGGATCCTTCGAGGCTGTGCGAGGAGACCGGGTTCCGCCCTGCTTATGATCTCGACGCCGCGGCACACGACTACGTTGACTGGCTAAGAAATCACAAGGCGTAAATGTTCTTCGCCTGATGTGCTTGGTCTCGCACAAGAGAATGACATGACTGATATTTCTACCGGCGATCACGGCACTACACCAAGCCAAGAGCAACTCGCACGCGGTGAAGAGTTAGTGCTCGAACCAGAACTGCCTATCATCGATCCGCATCATCATTTATGGGCCACGCCTGCTCGCTATTTACTGGACGAGCTTCTTGCTGATACGGGAAGCGGCCACAATATCCGTGCCACTGTCTACTTGCAGTGCCGCTCCATGTACCGCCAGGATGGACCGCCCGAATTGGCTAGCCTCGGCGAGACGGAGTTTGTAAACGGAGTGGCGGCCATGAGCGCGAGCGGTCTCTATGGCAATACTCGGCACTGCGCGGGAATTGTCGGCTACGTCGATCTATCACTGGGAGGTCGAGCTTCAACGGTGCTGGAGGCGCATTTGCGCGCGGCAAATGGGCGGCTGCGCGGTATACGAAACTCTTCGGCGTGGCACCGCGATCCTTCTATCCGCCCGATGCCCTATGTCGCTCCGAAAGAAATGCTATTGAACCCGAAATTTAGAGAGGGCTTTGCACACCTTGCGCCTCTCGGCTTGAGTTTCGATGTCTGGACATGGTGGACACAGCTATCGGAGCTAGTGGACTTAGCCGACCAGTTCGAAACCACGAGCATCGTGCTTGACCATTTTGGCGGCATCGTGGGGGTGGGCGAGCATGATGGAAAACTCGCCCACGACTTTCCACTCTGGCGGAGCGCAATTCGGGAGGTGGCGCGCCGGCCCAACATCACAGTGAAGCTCGGGGGGCTGGCTATGCAAACGGCGGGCTTCAAATTGAGCGAGCGATCGACGCCAGCGAGTTCCGAGCAACTGGAAGACCTATGGCGTCCGTATTTTGACGTTTGCATCGAGGCATTCGGCCCGCAACGATGCATGTTCGAAAGCAACTTTCCGGTCGATAAGGCTGGTGGTGTTAGCTACCGCACCTTGTGGAACGCCTTCAAACGGCTCGCTGCGGGAGCAGGGACCGAAGAAAAGGCCGCGCTATTTTTCGACACGGCGGCACGAGTCTATCGCCTAAACGTGAAGCCAATATAGTGATATGCATGGCCAGCACGCGCGTAGACTTCGTTTCGGAGACGCGTTCGGAATAGTCGGAATCGTCCGCCGCGCTTGCAATCCGAGCGATCATCTGGGCAGCACACTCGACCATTCAAGTTACCTCTGGATTGCGCTGCAAGATGCTGCTTCACGCTATAATGCGATGTCCATAGCTAGGGTTCGTGGACCAAGGGCAGCCACAGCAATGCTGAGGCGAAGCTAACGAAGCCGAGATAGATTCTCTGGTCTTGTCGTAGCGGGTGGCGACACGGCGCCAGTTCTTGAGCTTTTGAAGAGCTGTTCGACGCGGCTGCGCTGACGGTATTTGTCGCGATAGTGGACCGCTGGATTACGACGTCCGCGCTTGGCCGGAATCGCCGCCTCAACGCCGTTGAAGGCACGTTGCTCACGGATGGCGTCAGCATCGTAATCACGGTGTCACGGACGACGCAGGGGTCATCGCGCGACTTCGCGGTGACGTGTGTCGTCGTCCCGATCGAGATTATGGCCGTTCTCACGCGCGGGCTGTTATCCTGACAATCGCAGCCCTGCGGAGTTAGGTTTCTAATCGCATATATTGACCAGATAATTTTCTATTTGAAGAAATTTAGAAGATGAGCCGCGGTCTCGCTGGGAGCTTCCTCAGGAAGGAAATGCCCGCTCGGAAGCCCCTCTCCGCGAACATCAGACGCCCATTTCCGCCAAGTCTCCAGAGGAGAGCGCGCAGCCACGGTGTTCGCGCCCCACAATACCAATGTTGGTACTTCGATAGCGCGACTGCCGCGGTCTTCGGCATCGGTGTGACGATCGACCCACCAGGCCGATCGGTAATCCTCACACATCCCATGTATAGTTGCAGGATCACGCATGCAGGAGAGATAGTCCGAAAGGCTGTACTCATCGAAAGCAAATTTTTCATGCGTATGAGCAGCGAACAAGACTTGCATAAAATAGTCCGGGTCGGCGCCGATCATGCGCTCAGGAAGAGGCGCAGGCTGAGATTGGAGCGTCCAGTGCCATAGTGCGTAGCCAGCGCGGCATTCATAATTCTCAAAAGCATCGAGCGTCGGGATGATATCCAGCACCGCCAAACGCCGGACAGCGTCGGGATGGTCGAGCGCCAGGCGATAAGCGACGCGCCCGCCACGGTCATGGCCCGCGACGTCGAACCGATCGAAACCCAGTGCGCGCATTGATGCAATTTGATCGAGTGCCATAGTCCGCTTCGAATAAGCGCTGAAATCGCCGCCGCCTTCTGGCTTGTCGCTGCGGCCATACCCTCTGAGATCAGGAACGACTACTGTGAAATGCTCTGCGAGTGCCGGAGCCACTTGCCGCCAGCAGACGCGCGTCTGGGGTGCGCCGTGCAGCAGAAGTAGAGGCGGACCCGATCCACCGATGAGTGCATCGATCTCGATGCCGTGACCCGGTAGCTTGCGCTGCGCAAACCCGTCAATCATTCCCGATTCCGTTCCCGGAATTCCTTTTAAATTATCAGATGATCTCATCTTAATTACCTTCAACGGCCGCGACGGGGGCGTGTGGTCTGGATTTGTGACTAGACGCACTTATATGACCGACGACGCCTCGCCAAGGACGCACATTTTTAGGACCAAGTCACATGGATATGCCTGCCTCCGAGTGCGTAAGCGCACAGTGCAAGAAGATGAGCGGCGTGCTCAATATTGTCGGTGACAAGTGGACGGTGTTAATCGTCAGGTTACTGGTCAAGCGGCCCCGCCGTTTCAACGACATCAAGCGAACGATCGGCGGCATCTCGCAACAAATGCTCACGCGCACCCTGAAGGCGCTTGAACGCGACGGGATGGTGAGCCGAACCGTCTATCCAACGGTACCCCCGCAAGTTGAATACGCACTGACGGGGCTGGGGCAATCACTCGCGGTGCCGCTTCATGCATTGGGCGCTTGGGCGGGAGACCATCTCGATGAAATCGAGGAAAATCGGTTCCGCTATGATGCGGACAAAGGAACGGATTTCAAAAAGGGAGCCTGACATGGGCTGACGGGAGGAGGGACCGACAGCGTCTACCATTCGTTTTCCTCCCGTCCCCGGGCCCATGTCGTCCCGGGGGGGCGGCAGCTTGTTTGACTACGATTCGTGGACCAAGGGCAGCCACAGCAATGCTGAGGCGAGGCTAACGAAGCCGAGATAGGATTCTATGGTCTTATCGTAGCGGGTGGCGACACGGCGCCAGCTCTTGAGCTTTTGAAGAGCTGTTCGACGCGGCTGCGGACGGTATTTGTCGCGATAGTGGAGCACTATTACGACGTTCGCGCTTGGCGGGAATCACCGCCTGAACGTCGCTGAAGGCCACGATGCTCACGGATGGCGTCAGCATCATATCCGCAGTCCGCCAGAAACGCCTTGGCTTTGTGTTCCATCATGCAGAACAACGGAGTGAAGCCTTTCACGCCGCGAATCTCTCCGGGCGGTCAGGACAGCCCGGCGGACGGCCTTGTCCATCGCGAAAGACGCGGAGCTCGTGGCGTCGAGCGTCGTTGGGAGAGTTCAACTCGCGGCCGTACCACCGAGTGCGATCGTCGCTCGCGTGCAACTCTTCAGCAATGCATTCACATGCGGACCGCTCGGCTTCATGTTCAGCGCGCCGCTCCATCCAACCACGCTAAGCGTGAACTTGACGCCGCCGCTCCAGTCGCGCACCGGCCCCGCAATCGATGCGTAACCCGTTCCGTCAGCGCGCTCGAAGCTCACGTAGCCCTGGCTCGCCAATTGACGTTCGGCTTCTGCACGCAATACCTCCGGATCCAAGCTGAGGGCGAGCGCCTCGTCCTGCAATTGACGGCGCGTCTCCACGGTCGGCAAACTCGCGATGTAGATCTTCCCGGCGGCGGTTCCCAGCAGGCCGATCAAGCCGGTTCGCATCTCAAATGCGCCACGGACCTCTCCTTCCTCCTTGAAGAGGCTGACCGGGCCGTCGGCCGTCCATACCGTGACCGCTGCGCTAAGTCGCGTCGCATCGTGCAGCGCGATCACCTCGCGGCGAACCATTTCAAAGCCGTTGAGCTGCCCGAGCGAAGCCATTCCAAGCCGTAGCGACGCCGGGCCGAGTTTGTAGTGGCCAGGCTTTTCGTCCGCCATTGCGAGCCCGGTGCGTACCAGGCTGACCAAGTAGTTATTCGCGGCGCTACTGGTGAGCTCAGCGCGTACCGCGATCTCCTTCAACGGGAGTGCCTGACGGCTGGACTGTAGCGCAAGCAGCATCCGAAAGGCGATCTCGACCGATTGAATACCTCGCCGCCCGTCTTTTCCGTTCATGGATTCCGTCTCCGCAATAGCCCGCGTGTGCAGCCCAGTTGACAAGTTCCTGCGTCCATCGCCATAATACAACCATATCACATGCATTCAACAATGATGAATGGCTTGACCGGCAATGTACTTCGCATCGAGTAGCTCGCCCGCTCCGGCCACATACGGCCCGAGCCAGCGCATATTCGTCCTCGGTACTCAGCTAGCGATTGCACCGTTTACCGGCGGGACGCAAAGCGAAACGTCGCAGCCAGCGTTTCCGAAGAGGGTAGGGCCGTCAGGTCGAGGCCTTGATCTGATCGCACGCACGCTGGGTAAGGCGTTCGCGGCGCGGTGGGCTCAGGCGGTCCTTATCAAGAACAAGCTGAGCGCAGTCTGGGGCGTTGCGGCGGGATTGGCCGCGCGCGGGAAGGGGCCGGTCACCGGCTACCGTAAGCTATCCCAGTGCTGGCCCCGGCACGGCTGGTTTTGGTGAAAATTCCTTCCATAGGAAGCGACCCATCGCCGACGCCGACGTGAAACCCGAGTGGACCGGCCTGATGCCAATTCATAAGATTCAGAGTGTCTACACAATCGTTCGCGACCTTGATGCACAACAAGCTTTCTACACTCGCGTGTTGGGCATAGCGCCAAAATTTCGCGACGCTGATCGCTGGTCGCAGTTCGGTATCGGCAACACAAATTTCGCCCTGAGCTCGGTGGCCGAAGCGGCCCCGGGCGCTGCCGGTAGCGTCGTCGTGTTCGAAGCCAATCATTTGGACGGTCTGCGTGAGCTTGTTGTGGAGGCCGGCGGCAGCTTTGTCGCTGCACGCGAGATGGGCACGCACGGCAACATCCTCAGCTTCATGGACCCGGAAGGACAGCCTTTTCAGGTTTTCGCAAAAGCATCCCCACCCCCAACTCCCCCATCCCCTGCCAGCGAGGAAAAAGGTTCGACATCATGAAATTCGGCGTTTTCGATCAAAACGATCGCAGTGGTCGTCCGCTCGCACAGCAATACGAAGAACGCGTGCAACTCGTCGAGCTATATGACCGGCTGGGTTTTCATTGCTACCACATGAGTGAACACCACGCGACCTCGCTAAGCACGACGCCATCGCAAAACGTTCTTGCGTCTGCACTCATCCAGCGAACGCAACGACTGCGCTTTTGCCCCCTCGTCTATCTGCTGCCGATCCACCACCCGATGCGGTTGGCTGAAGAGATTTGCATGCTCGATCACATGAGCCGCGGTCGCTTCGAATTCGGCATCGGCAAGGGGGCTTCACCGCACGAACTCGCCGCGCTCGGCGTCGACGCGGCGGATGCACAACCGCGCTACGCCGAGGCGTACGAGATCATCCAACGCTACTTCGCCTCCGACGCGCTCAACTTCGAGGGCCGCTTCTGGCAGTTTGACAACGTGCCCGTCGAGATGAAGCCGCTGCAGACGCCGCATCCGCCGGTCTGGTACGCCCTGGCGTCGCCTGATTCCACGGTATGGCCCGCTCAGCAGGGGATGAATATCGTCTGCGGCGGCCCAGTGGCGCGCGTCGGCGAGATCACCGCCCGCTTCCGTGCCGAACGGGCCAAGGCCCACGGCAACGTCGCTGGTGAGCCGTTGATCGCAGTCAGTCGTTACATCATTGTAGGCGAGTCGGATGAGGCTGCGCTCGAAGTTGGTCGGAGCGCATGGCCGGTTTTCTATGCGAACTTTTTCAAGCTCTGGCGCAAGCACGGGACGGAGCCGGTTAACGCGAAATTGCCGCCCACCTTCGACGAGTTGCTTGCAACCGGCCAAGCCGTGGCCGGCTCGGCTGAGACGGTGCGGGCCGGTCTCGCCAAGCAGATTGAAGACGGCCGCATCAATTACCTGATCGGCAGCTTCGTGTTCGGCAGTATGCCCCATGCCGACGCGGTCTCGTCGGTCGAGCGCTTTGCGGCACACGTGATGCCGGCATTGCGTGAAGCAAACGCCATGGCGGCCTGACATGCAGGACGCTCTCGCAGTTGCCGCGACTGCCGCAAACTTTGACGCGAAGGAACTGCGCCGCGTGCTCGGCGCCTTCGTCACGGGCGTCACCGTCGTGACAACGATCGACGAGACCGGCCGCGCGTGGGGTTTGACCGCGAACTCTTTCAGCTCGGTTTCGCTGGAGCCGCCCTTGGTGCTTTGGAGCCAATCCCGGCGCTCACCCAGCCACGCGGCGTTCGCGGCATCCGCGTGCTTCGCGGTCAACATTCTTGCGGAGGATCAGATCGCGCTCTCAAACCGCTTCGCGACTTCAGGCATCGATAAGTTCAGCGGCGTCGAAACCGATCCGGGGATGGATGGCTTGCCGCTGCTTCGCGGCTGCAGTGCCTGGCTCGAGTGCAAGGTCGTTTCGCAGATGCCGGGCGGTGACCATACGATATTCGTTGGTGAAGTCCGAGCAGTTCGCCGCAGTGAGCGCAGGTCGTTGGTTTTCGGCAGCGGCCAGTATCTGGTCGCCGACGCGCACGACTTGGGCCGGCCGCCCCCAGGACTCGGCACCACGGTGCAATCACAGTTGCACGCGGCTCGAATTGGCGCACGCGCGATGAGCCGCCTGGCGGAGCAATTTGACGAAACGGTGGCACTTGCCGTCTGGGGCAATCACGGTCCGACGATCACAGCGTGGCAACCTTCCAGCACGCCGGTCAGCCGCAGCCTACCACTTGGATTGGCGTTGCGCGTCACGTCGACGGCGACCGGGTTGGCGCTGGCAGCGAACCTGCCGCCTCAGGCAACCAGGCGCTTCATCGACGCAGAATTGGCGGCGAATGCGAGCGGGGAAACCGTCGGCCCTGCTAACGAGGCAGCGCTCAGCGAACTGCTTGCGCAAGTGCGCGCCCGGGGCCTGGCATTTCGCGCGCCAGGTGTCTTTTACGGCAGCGACCGCATGGTCAACGCGATCAGCGCACCAGTATTGGACGCCAGCGGTCACGCGGTGATCGCCTTGACCGCGATCGGCGATGCAGAGCGCTTCGACGGCCTTGCAGACAACCCACTCTCGAGCGCGCTGAGGGCGGCCGCGGAGGACCTGTCCGAACGTCTCGGCCACCGCGGAGATGCGCCGCGGACCGAGCCCGTCGTCAACGCCCCGTTATGAAGGGAGCGTCGAGATGACATTCAGTACCGAGGATGAGCGTCTGCTGGCGCACGCGTTGCCCGAGACCCGCCGTGTTGAGGTCTACTCGACGCATTTCGCTGACGGTCATGGGCAGCTCGAATACCGTGAAGCCGGCGCACCGGACAATCCTGCTATTTTGCTGTTGCACGGCATCGGCTCCAGCTCTGCCGGCTATCGGGCGCAGTTCGCCGGACTACAAGATCGCTATCGACTAATTGCTTGGAACGCACCCGGTTATGGTGCAACGACGCCGCTCGCCGACCTCCGACCGTCTTGCTCTCACTACGTTGAGATCGTGACCGAGTTGCTAGTCGCTCTGGGTGTCAGCCGACTGAGTGGTATAGTCGGCAGCTCATGGGGCAGCGTGATCGCAACCGCTTTTGCCGCGCGCCAAGGCGCTTCGGTCGACGCATTGGTCCTGTCCGCGCCGAACACCGCACGCCGCATCGCTCAGACCGTCGAGCAACGTGAACAGGCACGCGCAGCGGCATTGCAAGCGGCATCGGCCAGCTTTGAGCAAAGCCGGGAGGTTATCGCCGATCGCCTGCTGGCCCCGGCCGCGGCCGCATCGGTGCGCAGCCATGCGCTCCGTTTGCGCGATGGGGTGACGCTGGCCGGTTGGGAGCAGGCGATAAATATGCTGTTCACCGTCTTTACGCCCGAACTGCTGCCGACCATCACGTCGCGCATTGCTTTGATTGTCGGCGCCGATGACCGCGTGGCTCCAGAAGCGCAACACGCGGCGGTCTTACGCGCAGTGCGGCCCGATATGAATTACTATCGACTCGATGGGGTAGGCCATTTGCCGAAGCTCGAAGCCCCAGTTGGATTCAACGCGATAGTGGACGAATGCGTGAGGTCGTCGGGCACGGCGGGTCTTTCGCGGCGCGATTCGCGGCACGTCTAACGAACAAGTAGTGCAATCCTTACTGAGGTAATTCTATGATCTGTCTGGTTACAGGAGGGTGGGGCTATATCGGATCCCGGATCGTCAGGAATTTGCTTGATAAGGGCGTCGAAGTGGTGGTGGCCGACGCTAGCGAGATCAATGCCGCGGCTAGGCAGATCATCGGCGAAGAGGGACTCCAGAAAATCAAGTTTTGGCGAATCGATATCGCGGACCCGCTGCAGGTCTTCGCGATGGTCGGCGATCTAAAAATTACTCATATCATCCATACAGCTTTCGTGATGGGAGCAATCGATTCCGGCAGGAGCGCGAAGGCAGGCAAGGCCTTCAGCTTGCATCCGGGAAAAGTCATGACTGGCGAGTTGGATCTCGGTAAATCGCTGCGGGTCAATTGCTTTGGCATGCTCAACATCCTGGAGGCTGCCAGGATGTTTGAGATCAAGCGCGTGACATACACCAGCGCCTACGCAGCGTTCGGCACGGCCATCGCCGACATCCATCCCGGCCCGATTCCCGATGAGGGGCTGTTCGCCCCGGACACGATGTATGCCGCCACGAAAATAACGAACGAGTTGATGGCTCGGATCATTCGGGACCGCTACGGCATTGAAACGGTCGGGTTACGCTTCGGGCGAACCTATGGAGTCGGAGGTCCGGGCGGCTTTCCCCAACTCATCCGACGTGTTGCACTCGGCGAACCTGTTGAACTTGCAGACCCGACCTATTTCAACAGCTATACCTACGTCGACGATTGCGCCGACGCCCACGTCTACATTGCTATGTCCTCTGCGCCGTGCCAGTCCGTCTACAATGTCAGGGAGCAGGAATATACCAATTTGGACCTGGTCAATGCGATTAAGCGTGTGCATCCGGACGCCAGCATCCGCATCACCGACGCAAAGGGGGACGGCGTCCGGGTACCCCACGTCGAGACGTCGGGCATATTTAGGGACACCGGGTGGAAGGCCAAAGTAAATCTCGAGACCGGACTGCGCCAGATGATGAACCATTGGAGGGCCGAGGCGCGGTTGCCAGAGTTGGCACCGTCATAGTGGGGAGGATGCACGCTACTTCGGAGGCTACGCTACATCGCGTACTATCAGTGTGGACTTACATGGTGCTGCGAGTTGGTGATGTAGATCGTAGGGAAGAGTGATCGTCACGATCACCGGTATCCTCATTGGGTTGGTTTCATAGGTGTGCTCCACAACCAGCGTCGGCGTCGGCACAACCCGATCGACTGGGCCGCGTTCGTCCAGGCCATCGTGGTGTGCCTGCGCTTGCCAGTGAGTGTCAGCGGGATTCATTTCGAGGGAATCGGGACGCGGCATCCGAGCTTCGCTTCTGCCGAAGCCCTTTACGATCTCGGCACGCGGGCGGATGTCGATCTGTTCCGCGCCAGGGACGTGGTGCACGAGGACCCGCTTCAGGCCGTGCTGAGGCCGACCATGGGTCCGCGCCTCATTCCCTTCGTGCCCGACGCTCCCGACTGGCAGGATCGCGATGGTCGCGGGACCGGCGTCTAAGTCGAAGACCGCAGCTACGCAGCCGCTCTGCTGGCCGGAACGCCACAATCGCAACTCGTGGAGGGCGACAAGGTCAAGAAGGTCAAGGGCGTGACGCCCGAGGCCATGGCGAAGATGGAGTGCGAACTGGCCCGGCTTCAGGAATCGATGAGCTCCATCCAAGACACCTACGGCCGCGAGCACCTGCAGCTCACGGTCGTGAAGGGATATCTCGGGAAGCTTCTCGGCAACGCGCGGATCGTGCGATATCTAGTCAAGAACCGGCCGTCGTTTCTCGATGAATTTCAATCAATTGCCGAAGCGAACTCGACACTGGCGCAGGAGGAGTTCGTCTAAGTGCGTTGCGCATGGTCATGCATAATGCGCACCAGACAGATGATCACGATGTGACAATAGTGCCCTTGACATATTCAGGGCGGCACCACCGGTTTTTGCTGTAGCGCCAGTGCCTGGTTGCGCCAGTTCCAGACATTAGGCTGCTGCCCGAAAGCAGACTTCGCCGTAGGGCGAGTGCGTCGTGGCCTCGATCGCCAACCCGCGAAGGGCGCGTGGTCCTGTTGCCGCGAAGGGATTTGGCACGTTCAGCCTCAGTCGTGGGGTCGCGCGCGGATGTCGTGGTTCGCGCGGAGCTCAGTGGCTCTCGTCACATGAGACGCGGCCTAGGACGCGATGGCCGATGTGCGGGCTGCATTGCGCCTGCGGTTCTCGACCATTTTCAGGAGAGCTATTTCCCGGCGAAGCGACACGACGTTGAGGCTTTGGACTGCATTTTAGCGGTTTCGGATCGGCGGGATTCACCCAAGCACGAAGAGGCGTTGAACTTGGTCGATCATGAATCGCACCAATGGCTTGAGAGAGCAATTTGAGATGTTTTCTCATCACAGACTTGAAAGAGATCTGCGATGTTCGACGGCAAGGTGCACAAGGGGATTGAGGCGTGAAGACCAAGAACCAGATCGTGTCGATGCTTGCCGTGTCGTGTGCAGCAATCGCTCTTTCGACGGGCGCCGGCCATGCTCTCGACGAGCAGATCTTTTCTGTCATCACTGGGGATCGCGGGACGCTTCCCGACGGGATAGGGCCCCTGTCGGCGCCGCCTGACGGGGCTGCGGTCGTCCGGGCGTACAAGGACTCGCTGACGAAATCCTGCGCTGGTCTCGGTGGAAAAATCGAATTCCAGGAGCCGTTCGTGACGGCTGTCGATTTGAATGCGGACCAAGTGCCCGATCTCCTGATGAGCTCGGCGAGAACCAATTGTGTCGGAGCTTATAGCTACGATTCCGGCTCCGCGGGGCACGGCGTCAGGTGGGCGGTAAGCCGGACAGACGGTTCTTATACCGTCGGGGACACACACCTTCGGAAAGCCGCGGTCGAGGAGACCTTGAGAAACGGCTATCACGTCATTTTCCATTTTCACGGCAGCGCCTGCGGGAAGGTCGGCGTCGCCGATTGCCGGCAGGTCGGGCGCTTCGATAAGGACGGTCAGTGGCAAAGCGTGGCCTGGCCCGACGGCCGAACGGGACCTGCTCTGGGCTCGGCGCAAGCGGCGTCGGCCGCATCGCAGCCAAAGGCTGCAACGACCACAGACGGCCTCTTTAATTTTGACATGCTGGGCGACCTGTCGTCGTCCCACGGCACTTACGACCACAACGGCAGCATGATGCGCATGGCCTTCGAATATGGCCTCATCGTCTACGAGGATCCGAAGGCGTCCCTCGCGGGGATCGCGCAGAAGGGCACGATCCTGTTCCGCGGAGATCCGTTTACTGAAGGCGGCCGCCTGAGGGGCACCGCCGTCGCCTTCAAGAAGGGGTGTCCGCCGGCGGAATATCCGGTTACGGGGACCTACTCGCGCGACAGGAGGACGGTGACCCTCTCAGGGGCCGGGCCCGTCCGCGAAGGATGCAAGGTGGTCGGCTATTCGACGACAAGCCCCCATGCGAGGCTCATCTTCAAGAGCATGATGAGCGACTAGCGCGCCTGCCGGACCATGTTGTCGCCGGCTGAACGTCATCTCATGAGGTCACTTGGTCCCACCAGACAGTATGGTGGCGAGCGCAGGCACCTTCTTGCAGTGCCCACCGACTGCGGTGCGGGCGTCGCCCAACTGGCTATCGATCGCCGCATGCACCGGCGCGCTCGTCTTCGAATAGACGAAGTTCACGAGTTCACTGCGCGTCGGCGAAGCGATCTGTGCGAGCGCATTGCCCAAGCCCAGCACGTTTGCCTGGTCGATGACGGAGCAGCAGGACGTGATGCTCACGTAGGCGTCGTCGAGGGTGCCGTCCGAACCGTAGTTGGCCTGCAGCTCGGGCACGACGTGGCGCACCATCCGACAGGCGCGGCTGATATCGGTACTGAAGGCCATGGTGGCCTCCACGAGCGTTTTGAGATTTTCGCTGGACTCGTACCTCTTCGCGAGGCTCACACGATCGTCGGCGGCGGCTCCGCCGGCGATCGCCAAAATCCAAAAGACCGTGAAAACGCTCCGCATTTGTGCCCCTTTCCCGTCATCGACGGATAAACCCTGCCTGAGTTAGCCGAGTAGTCAACGCCGGAAGGCCGTATCGAACCTGCAGTCCGATTCCGTAGCGCTGACCGTACGCGCGCCCGGCGCGCTCGCTCCAGCCTTCGTATTCCGACCAGCTTGCGAGCTCGTTCTGACTGCTCCAAGCGTGATCGATGTCGCGCGGCAGGTCGGTCACGGCGACGTCGACGTGTCGCCCGCGCATCTTGCGGTCCTAGAATATACGGTCATGCGGAAGTCGTGTGCGCCGACGTGCCAGCAAGCCCCAAGAAAACTTCCAATCCACGATCCCAATACGGATCAGGTCCTATTCGATCGACCATCCAGTCGATGAACGCCCGCACTTTCGGCGCGAGCTCTCGCGAGCTCGGGTAAAGCGCCCATAGCGTCTGGGTGGAAACGAGCGGAAATCCCGGAAGCACTGGCACAAGGGCGCCGCTCCGAAGCTCGTCGGCGGCGCACCAGGTAGCCATCAACGCGATACCGAGCCCGGCGCAGGCTGCATCCCGCACTGCTCCGCCATCATTAATGCGCAGCGCGGGCGACACCCTTCGTACGATCGGCTTCCGCTCTGCGTCCAGAAATGTCCAGAGATCGAGCGTGCCGACGACCAGACAGGCATGCTCGGCAAGATCGTCGGGCGTGTTCGGCCGTCCGCGCTGCCTCAGGTACTCGGGCGACGCGACAAGGACGCGCCGATCCGGCGCCAGGCGCCGCGCGATGAAAGAGGAGTCGCCGAGTTCGGCGTAACGGACCGCCACGTCGAATGCGCCCTCGACGAGGTCGACCACGCTGTCCGAGATGCGAAGATCGAGCATGAGGTCAGGGTACCGGACGCAGAAGGCCGGCAGGCCGGGCACGATGTGTATGCGCGCGAACGAGGCCGGAGCCGCCACCCGGAGCGTGCCGCGCGGCGTGGCCTGCTCGCGCCCCAGCGCCGCCCGAGCGGCATCGGCCGCGTCGAGGACGTGCTCGGCATGCGGCAAGAACGCAAGGCCGTCGACCGTCAAAGTCGCCTGCCGCGTCGTTCGATGGAGAAGCCGCGCGCCCAATCGCCTCTCAAACGCCGCGAGCCGTGCGCTAGCGCCGGCTGGGGTAAGGCTCAGGTCACGGGCCGCCGCGCTGATGCTTCCCAGCTGAGCGATCCGCATGAACAGCCTCAGGTCGTCGATGTCCATGGCTCACTTTCAGCATTTCGTTGAAGCTGATCCTAGTTTCGCGGCACTACAGGGCGCAATCGCGAAATACCAAATCGAGGCCGGACGAGCGCTCGGCAAGATCGTCGTCGACATCGCGAGCCTCCCGCCGATTGGCTGATTTTCTCTTGAAAAGGACATCTTGAATGAAAGCCGCTTCCATTGCCGGCGATGCCGTGGTGCGCATCGCGCTCCTCGCGACCGTCCTGCTTCTCGCCGCTTGCGCATCTGTATCCGATCCGACCGCAGTCGCCTCGGTCGAGGGCTGCCGCATCGAGACGCGCCTCGAACTCCGTCACATCGGTCCGCCGGGCAAGTTCCCGCCGACGCCAGTCAACCGCGAGGTCCGAGTCTGCCGCCCGACCGGCACCGGTTCCGCCGAGTTCTCGGTGAGCCGCTGAGCCTGTGTGCTCACCGACCTGCAGAAGGAGAAACAAATGACCAAGACCATGAAGGCCGTCGTACTCACCCGCTTCGGGGGACCGGACGTGTTCGAGTTGCGCGAGGTGCCGGTGCCGCCGGTCGGCCCGCGCCAGGTGCGGGTGCGGGTGCACGCCACCGCGGTCAACCCGCTCGACTACCAGATCCGCCGCGGCGACTACGCCGACTACGTCCCGCTGCCCGCCATCATCGGCCATGACATCTCGGGCGTCGTCGAGGAGATCGGGTCGGACGTTCACGAGTTCGCGGTCGGCGACGAGGTGTACTATACGCCGAAGATCTTCGGCGGTGCGGGCTCCTACGCCGAGCAGCACGTCGCCGACGTTGAGCTCGTCGGCCGGAAGCCCCGGAACCTCACACACCTCGAGGCGGCGAGCCTGACGCTCGTCGGCGGCACGGTCTGGGAGGCGTTCGTCCAGCGCGCGCAGCTGAAGGTTGGCGAAACAATCCTCATCCACGGCGGTGCGGGCGGCGTCGGCACGATCGCGATTCAGATCGCCAAGGCGATCGGCGCGCGAGTGATCACGACGGCGCTCGCCCGCGACCACGCGTTCGTGCGCTCGCTTGGCGCCGACGAGGCGATCGACTTCACCGCAGGCGACTATGTGGATGCTGTCGCCCGCCTGACCGATGGCGAGGGCGTGAACGTCATCTTCGACACGATCGGCGGCGACACGCTCACGAGAAGCCCGCTGGCGCTCGCTGCCTTCGGGCGTGTGGTCAGTCTCGTCGACGTCGCGCAGCCGCAGAACCTCATCGAGGCGTGGGGCAAGAACGCCGCCTACCACTTCGTGTTCACCCGTCAGAACCGGGGAAAGCTCGACGCGCTCACGCGCCTTGTCGAGCGTGGTCTCGTCAAGCCCGTGCTCGGCGCGACGCTGCCGCTAGCGCGCATGGCCGAGGCGCACGAGCTGCTCGAGAACGGAGGCGCACGGGAGTTGCGTGGCAAGGTCGTGATCGACGTGTCGGGCGAGGCGGTCGCCTTGCCCCCGGTCCAGCGGGCCGTCTGACGCGTCACGCGGACGGCCGGCAATGCCCTGCCTGGCCGTCCGCCTCCTTCCACTCGGAGAGATCACATGGTGACCGAACTCGCGCTCCTTCGCCTCGAACGGGGCTCCGGCCCCGCCTTCGAAGCCGCCTTCGCCCGCGTCGCTTCGCTTCTAACTGGTGCCGACGGCTACTTGCGGCACCGGCTCGTGCCGACGCTCGACGACGCCGATCTTTACCTGCTGCAGGTCGAGTAGCGGGATCTGGCCGCCCACACTCCGGACTTCGAACAGAGTGACGCGCACGCGCGCTTCATCGCGCCGCTCGAACCGATGCTCGTCGGCGTGCCCATCGTCGTGCACGTCCGAACAGGCGAGCTGTCATGATGCAGCTATCGTGATTGGTGAAGGTGTGAGGCATGCAGACCGGCGCCGTCGAAGGCCGGCCGCGGGAAGTTTAGGGTCGAAATGTTGCGGGACTGGAGATAGCGGCTGCGGCGGGGTCAGGACATAGTTCGCGAGTTTCCCCAGCGTAATGCGAGCTCGCAGCTGTACATCCGCGGTGGCATCCGCAGCCGTCACGCCCGCTAGTCTGCCGCCGGAAACGAGTGACTCGCAGTAGCCGCCAGCGCCTATTCAGCACTCGCCGACGGTAACTCCGCCAGAAACGAAACGAACGTCGGGGACGAGGCGACGGCAGGTCGCGTGATGATGTCGATCGTGCGCCGTAACGCGGGTCCTGCCGGAGTTCGAACGGTGACACCGGTATCCGGATAGAGCGCCAGGGCCACCGCCGGCACGAAGCTCACGCCCAAGCCCGACGACACCATCCGCAGCAAAAGTTCGTAGTCGTCGATTGAATGCGTGATCCTCGGAGCAAAGCCCGCAATAGCGCAAGCCCGACTCGTCAATTCATAGCCGCCCGACCCGCGCGCGCCTCCAATCCAGTCGCAATTGGCGAACTCCGTCAGTTCGACATTCGCCGGCAGGGCGCGGAGACCAGCAGGCAGCGCGAGTACCACGGCTTCGTCGACAAGCGTCCGCGAGACGAAGTTCTTGTCGACTGGCCTCGGCACGAGGCTATGGGTGTAGACAATCGCGGCGTCGCAACGACCGATGCGCACGGCGTCGACCGCATCTTCCGGCTCAAGCTCATGCAGGATGACATCGAAGTTCGGGTGTCTGCTCCGGGCCCGCACGATCGCCGGCACCACATGCGCCTTTGCGAAGGTCCCAAAACATCCAATCTCCAATCCGCCGCTGGGTTCTGCCGAGACGATTCCCATATCGACTCTGGCCGCCTCAACGGCATTCAAGATCGTCTCGGCGTGCGCAACGAGGCGGAGGCCTGCGGCCGTTAGCTTGACCCGCCGGCCGGTGGGCTCAAACAATTTTACACCCGCTTCGACCTCAAGTGTCGCAAGTTGCTGTGAGACGGCGGACGGAGTGAGCCGGCTCGCCGCAGCGACCGCTGTCATCGTTCCTCTATGGGATAGCTCACGAAGGAGCCGAAGCCGGCCGAGGTCAAACATTAAGTGTAGCTTACAGTAGGCAACAGAATTTTGAAATAGACCTAACTGTTTTTCGCGGCGTAAAGATACGTTCACATACGGCGGCGTTTTAAATATCGAGTTGAACAGTTTACGGCAGCATCGCTTGCCCGCCCGACGGACTATTCAAGAGGATATAAGATGAAGGGTGAGCACGATTTTGAATTTCTCCATAGAGACTGGCATGTCCGCCATCGCAAGCTGAAGACCCGTCTCGCCGGCGCCGGCGATTGGCACGAATTCGACGGCACGAGCTCAACTCGGCCAGTATTGGCGGGGCATGGCAACGTCGAAGATAACTGGATCAACGACCCCGATGGCGCGTACCGGGCGGCCGCTCTACGCGCTTTCGAAAGCAACACGGGCCTTTGGCGCATATGGTGGCTTGATTTGCGCTCTCCCTCGGAAATCGGACCTCCGGTCGCCGGCAGGTTCGAAGGCGAACGCGGTGAATTCATCTCCGACGATCATTGGAACCAGCAGCCGATAAAGGTTCGCTTCGTCTGGCTCAAGGATGCTGGCGCTGGACCGCTGTGGCAACAGTCCTTCTCAGCGGATAGCGGGAAAACATGGGAACTGAATTGGTCGATGCAGTTCGTCGACGGCAGCACGAAGTCATCCAGATAGGTGCAGGCTCGACGCCAGATCAATTGTTCGGCGGGCGCGCATTTGGCTCGATCATCATTCGGTCCAAGAGGTTGCAGATGACAGCCGTAATTGAGAAACGCATCAGGACGTTCTTCGATGCATACGCCAGTGCCTCACTGGCGGGCGATGCGAAAACTGTCAGCGACGCATACCACTCAACCTATATCGAAGCGGCCCCCTCGACTGTCGAGGTTTTCAACGTCGACGCGGAGTACAAACGCGCCGTCAGTTCGAAAGCCGAAGCGATGAACAAGCTGGGGTTGGTCGGGTCGAAGATCGTTGTCATCGACACGACTCAACTGGCGCCAAATCATCACTGGGTCGACGCAGAGTGGCGTCTAGGTTTCGGTTCGGAGAACGATAAGACCGCCGAGACCGCGTTCCGGATTGGCTATCTGGTTCGTCGCCAGGGTAACGACCTCAAGATTCTGCTCGCATTATCGCATGAAGATGAAGAGGAGGCGCTGCATCATCTCACAACCAACCTCAAAGCGATGACGTGACGCCGGCATAGGATTACGATGTTGCACGGTTGAAGGCGACCTTGGGGAGCAAAACGATGCATATCGCCGGAATCAACTGGGTAGCAGTTTTGGTCGCGGCGGCGGCGTTTACTGCGATCGGATATGTCATCCATATGCGTTTGGTCGACCTGGAAGCCTGGGATGCCGCCAAGCACAACGACAAAGCAGGCCTGAGCACAGTGCGCATGGCCTCCGGCATCATTCTGCCGCTGGCCACCGCGATCGGGCTTGCCGTGCTGTTCGCTTGGGGCAATGTCGCGGGCGTCGGTAACGGCGTCGTATGGGGTCTCGCCATAGCTTTGGCTTCGGCGCTTCCGACGCTTTGGTATAACTGGTTCTACGGCTCGTCGCCGATCTGGATCTTCTGGGTCGACAGCGCCCACCAACTGATCGGCCATGCGATCGTCGGCGCGATATTGGCCGGCTGGCGCTAAGCTCAGCAGCACACATCCGGGCTTTGCCGCTGTCTGGACCGGCCAGTCAGGAATTGAGCCGCGCCACGAACACATCGGATGCGGGCTTTTGCGAGCTTCGCCCTAATTTCCACTTGCCTCGAGGAGACTGGGATGCCTACCGATCCGACCATCGCCCGCATTTGGCGCGGCCGTACTCGCCGCGAAGGTGCCGACGCGTACGAGCGGTATATTCGTGCCGAGGGTATTCCGCTTCTCGAAAGAACGGCGCTCGGTGTCCAGCTCTTTCGCGAAGACCGCGATGACGAAACTTGGTTCACGGCCATATCCTACTGGGCGGACCTGGAGGGGATGACCGCCTTCACCAAGGGCGAGCCGACCGAGGTTCATCATCTCGTAAACGACCCTGAAATGCTGATCGAGTTGCCCGAACGGATCGAGATCCACCGCATTCTGATCGATCTCCAGGGACTGCGCTGAAGCAACCGACGGCGCGCAGCTCGTATGTTGATTCACGTTGGCGATCGCCCGGCTCGCGATCGGCGGTATCGTATAAACTGATGACGTTATAGCGGCATACCGATTGGCCACGGCGCCTGTTAGCAGCTATGCAAATTGCCCAGCTTCGGTTATCGCGATCTACCGCTAACCAGGACGGAAGAACGGGGATTCTAGCCGAGGCTTCGATAAATTTTTGGATAGAAGGCGGCGCACGAAGGCGCACGACCTGCCGACGCCGACCGGTGTCGGCGGCAATTGGTCGGGAACCCACCGCATTTCGTATTCGAAGGTGACATCGCCATCGTAGCCCTGTGTGGCGAGCGCTCCGAGGATCTTATCCCATGGCACGTCGCCCTCCCCAACGGGCACGGAACGGCGGCTATCCTCGTTGGCGCCACTGCGGAGGTGTCCCTGCAGGAAACTGTAATCCTTGACATGGACAAGACGGATCGCGTCAGCCTGGATTTCGAGGCTCTCCGGAAAACCCTCCTTGCCATCGCGGATCAGGTTGGCGGGGTCGTAGACAATCCCGACATTCGCCTCGCCGATCCGCCGCCAGATCTCGTGTGTCCTCAGCGCCGTATCGGCCATGGTGCCGTCATGGTTCTCGATGTTCAGCCCGATCCCGCGTTCGGCCGCATAGGCCGCTACGCGCCTGATGCTGTCAGCCAACCGCTCGACCGCTACGACCCATTCAGCGTGATCGACCTCGGCGCCGCCGAAGACCCGAACGCTTCTCGCGCCAAGCGCATCAGCCAGATCAATGGCATGGCGCAGGCTGGCCACGGCCTCGTCGCGCTCGCTGTCGCTTGAGCTGTTGAAACGCTTCTCGTAGGGCGTCAGCGCGCCGATCACCAAGCCACGTTTATCGGCCTCCGTCCGGATTGTCCTGGCAGCTTCGATCGGCGCGTCGGGCGCAATGGCGCAGCGATAGCCGGCCTGGCATATCAGATCGAGGCCGTCGAGACCCAGTTCGCGCGTCAGATCGAGCGCTCCGACGGGGTCGAGTTCCGGCGTCGCCATGGTGTGGAGCAGCAAGCGCATGAGCTACGCGATCCGTGCCAGCATCGCGGCCGTCACCTCATGCTGAAGCGGTTTGCCAGCGACGAAACGCTCGATCTCCTCAACCAGCAATTCCGCCATGCGTCTTGTCTCATAGCCGGCCGCGCCCGCGATATGCGGGGTGAGGACGACGTTGGGCAGGTCGAACAACCGCGAGTCGGGCGGTAGCGGCTCCGGCTCGGTGACGTCGAGCACGGCATTGAGCCGTCCCGAGATCAGCTCATCGGCAAGCGCGGCATGGTCGACGAGCGTCCCGCGAGCCGTGTTGATCAGCGTCGCGCCGTCGCGCATCGCGGCGAGCTCGGCGTGGCCGATCATGCCAACGGTTTCCGGCAGCGACGGCGCATGCAGGCTGACGACATCGGCACTCGCCATCAGTGCGAGGAGGTCGCACTTCTCAACGCCGAGCGCGACAGCCTCCTCCTCCAAAAAGAAGGGGTCGGAAACCAGAACCTGGAGGTCGAACGGCTTCAGCAGGGCAAGCAGGCGCCGACCGACTCTGGAGGCGCCGACGATGCCGACGACGGCGCCGTAATTGCCGGGCTCGCCGGGTGTGAGCCATTGCGGCTGCCAGAGCTTGCGTTCCCGGTGGAAGCGCTCGCGCACGCTGAAGGCGCGCTTGTTGGCGAGCAGGATCGCGGCCAGAGCATATTCCGCGACGGGAACGGCATTCGCCGCAGCGGCGCACGTCACCACGATCCCGGCCTGCCAGATATCGGGTGCGGCAATGGGCTTCACCGCGCTGCCGGCGTGAGCGATGAGGCGCAGCCCCGGAGCGGCGGCAAGCGCGGCGGCATCGAGTCTCGGAGCGCCCCAGCCGGTGAAGAGGATTGCTGCCTCGGCGAGCATCGCCCGCGCCGCAGCCGAGGAATAATCACGCAGCGGCGCTTCGCTGAGGATGGTGCAGCTCTCGGCCAAGCGCGTGAGCAGCGCTAGCGTCATCAGGTCCGACGTGACGTCCGGATTCATTGCAAAGACGAGGTTGGGCTTGGCCATGGGCACGGGTCTGGGCTCAGCTCTTGACGGCGCCGGCGGTCAATCCGCCGACCAGACGGCGCTGGATGAACAGAAACAGGATCAGCGTCGGCAGCATGGTCAGGCTCGTTGCCGCCATCATCTCACCCCATTGGGCGAACTCGCCACCGACGAAATTGTAGAGCCCGACCGGCAGCGTGCGCTTCTCGCCGCCGCCGAGGATGACGAGCCCGTAGAGGAACTCGTTCCACGCGTTGATGAAGGAGAAGATCGCAACGGTGACGATGCCCGGCGCCGCCAGCGGCAGCACAAGCTTGCGGAAGATGGTCAGGTTGCTCGCCCCGTCCATGCGCCCGGCCTCCTCGATCTCGATCGGCACCTTGGCGAAATAGGCGGTGAGCATCCAGGTCGAGAACGGGAAGGTGAAGGTGACATAGGCCAGGACCAGGCCGAGATAGCTGTTGGCCAGCCCGAGCTTGGCGATCGCGGTGAAGAGCGGCAGCACGATCAGCGCCTGCGGAAAGAGATAGGCCAGCAGCACCGCGTTCAAGATCAGCGATTGTCCGCGGAAGCGGGCGCGGGCCAGCGACCAGCCCGCCATGGCGGCGAAGAGAACGCTGACCAGCGTCGAGACGACGGAGACGATCAGGCTGTTGGCCAGGAACTGCGGAAAGGGCGAGGAAAGCAGAACCTTCTCGTAATAATGCGGGCCCAGGGTCGACAGGTTGAAGGATGGCGGGAAGCTGTAGAGCTCCTCATAGGGCTTGAGCGACGAGAAGATCATCCAGAGCAGCGGCGCCAGCGCGAAGGCGGCGAAAAGCGCGCAGCAGCTATAGGCGGCGA
>NZ_QQTO01000019.1 GCF_003351345.1 Allobosea caraganae
CTGACGGTGGGCGCCGACCTGATCGGCAACAACAACTGGGACGTCAAGCTGCAGTACAGCGCCGATCTCGGCAGCGGCTACCAGTCCCATACCGGCATGGCAAAGCTCAGCTACCGCTTCTGAGCGCAGACCTGGGACGGCATTCCGCGCTGCCCCGGGCGACAGGCGAACATAGGCGCGCGGCGGCACGGAAGAGTTCTGGCCCGCCGCTGGCGCGCTTATGTTTTGGGGGGACTGGGTGGAACAGATTGCGCTGATCTTCGTGTGCTTGGCCATCGGCGTCGTGCTGCGGTGGTCGGGACGCCTGCCCGAGAATGCCACCAAGGTCCTCGGCGGCTGGGTGATCAACGTGGCGCTGCCGGCCGCGGCCCTGCGCAGCGTGCATGGGCTGACCATGCAGCCCGACTGGTGGCTTGCGGCGGCTACCCCGTGGATCGGCGTAGCCTTCGCTATCGCGGTGCTCGTCCCGCTTTGCCGAGCGCTCGGATGGTCGCCCCGGCGGACCGGCGCACTGCTGCTCGTCGCCGGTTGGGGCAACACCTCCTTCGTGGGCCTGCCCATGATCGTAGCCTTCGCCGGCTCTCAATGGCTCGGGCTCGGCATCGTCATCGACCTCTTCGGATCCTATCTCGCCCTGTCGACGCTCGGTCTCGCCATCGCCAGCGTCGCGAGCGCGGGGCATTTCGACTGGCGGGCCGTCGCGAAGCGGATCGCGACCTTTCCGCCCTTCATTGCCATCCTCGTGGCCTTTGCCACCAATCACCTCGACCGTCCGGATTGGCTGACCCAGATCTTCGTCGCCTTGGCTGAGACGCTGACGCCCATCGCGTTGGCGGCGGTGGGCTACGCGCTACGGCTCGATCGCCTCTCGGGGCGCCTCGCGGCGCTCGGTGTCGGCCTGGGCTACCGGCTGGCGGCAGCACCGCTCGGCATCCTGTTGATGTACCTCGCGCTGGGACAGGCCGAAGACCCCGTCGCCAAGGTGGCCATGCTGGAGATGGCCATGCCGCCGATGCTCGGCGCCAGCATCATTGCCATGGATCACGATCTCGAGCCCGACCTCGTCGCGCTGATCATCGGAATTGGTGTGCCTCTGTCCATGCTGACGGCGTGGGGCTGGTGGACGCTGATCTCATATATCTGACCGAGGCGGCCTATGATGCAGTTCGCGATATCGGCCGAGAGCAAATCTAGGAGAGTCTATGATCGCGGTGACCCTGATCCTCGGGCTCGATATCCTGGCGCAACGGAAGGCGGTGCCGGCCGTCATCCCGGTGCGCGGAGACCGCCATGATCGAACCCGCACTCGCTAGGACTATCGAGAGCCGCCGCGGCCCGTCGCGGCGGCTGGTCGTCGCCGGCCCGCTGGCGCTTGCGCTGGCGGGACAGGCCAGAGCGGAAAGCGTTCCGGCCGCGCCGGTCCTCGCAGGGCGTCAGCTTCCCGCCCGCCTGTTGCCGGTCCCGAACACCGTCAGCCCGGCGCTCCAGGCCCATATCGCCGCGAGCTATCCGCCGGGCTGGGACGATATCCCGCAAACGCCAACCGCTTGGCGCGAGCTGGCCCAGAAAAGCGCCGCCGCGGTCGCGCCGCATCTGCCGGCGATCCGTCAGCGGCTGAACGTCAGCGTCGGGCCCGGCCGGATCGCCGGCGTCGATGTCTTCACGGTGACGCCGGCCGAGCTTCCGCCGGAGAACCGCGGCCGGCTCCTGCTGCATCTCCATGGCGGCGGCTTCGTGCTCTATCCCGGCGAGGCCGGCGCGGGCGAGGCGATGCTGATGGCTGGCTACGGCCGCTTCCGGGTCGTCTCGGTCGACTACCGCATGGCGCCGGACTTCCCCTTCCCCGCCGCTCTGGAGGATGCGACCGCAGTATGGCGGGCGCTGGCGCAGCAGCACGATCCGCGCCGCATGGCGGTCTTCGGCAGTTCCGCCGGCGGGGCCCTGACCCTGTCGCTGATCCTGCGTGCGAAGGCTGAAGGACTGCCGCTGCCGGCCGCGATCGCGCCTGGCACGCCTTGGGCCGATCTTGCTGCCAAGGGCGACACGATCGCAGCCAATGCCTTCGTCGACAACGTTCTGGTTTCGAATACGGGCTGGGCTGGCGTGGCCGCCACGCTCTATGCCGCCGGGCACGATCTGTCAGACCCGCTGCTCTCGCCCGTCAATGGCGATTTCAGCGGGTTTCCGCCCGCAATCCTGACGTCGGGAACCCGAGACCTTCTGCTCAGCGATACCGTGCGCATCCATCGCAGGCTGCGCCGGGCCGGTGTCGAGGCCGCGCTGCAGGTCTTCGAAGGCCAAAGTCATGCACAGTTCCTGGCGCCCTTCGTCCCCGAGACCGAAGAGGCCTTCAGCGAGATCGCCCGCTTCCTCGATCGCCATCTCGCGAACTAGGCTCGAGACTCAATTGGCCCACCCTGTAATGGCGGCAGCGATGCAGACGGCTGAGAGGAAGATGTCGGCGCGCTTGTCGTAGCGCGTTGCGATGCGCCGGAAGTCCTTGAGCCTGCAGAACATGCGCTCGATGAGATTGCGGGCACGATAGGCGTTGCGGTCGTAGGCGTGCGGGTTCTTGCGCGTCGGATTGGGCGGTATGACGGGTTCAGCGCCCCGTTCGACGAGCCAGTTGCGCAGGCTGGCGGCGTCGTAGGCTCGGTCCGCGAGCAACTTGCGACTGGGTTGGCGGATGGCGAGCAGGGCCCTGGCGCCGGCGAGGTCATGAGCGTTTCCTGGCGTCAGGACGAAGGCGACGGGGCGCCCGCAATCATCGCTCAGCGCGTGGATCTTGGTGGTCCGCCCGCCGCGCGAGGTGCCAATGGCATGATGATGAGCCCCCCTTTCGCGCCGGCCGCCGAGCGATGCGCCTTGATGTGGGTGGAATCAACCGCGCCGGTGAACACGCCGGTCGAACCGGTCAGGGCATAGAAGACCCGTTCCCACACACCCTGTCGGCTCCAGCGGTTCCAGCGATTGTAGATCGTGGTGGAGGGGCCGTAGACGGCCGGGCAGTCCTTCCAGCGGCCGCCCGAGCGCAGCATGTGCATGATGCCCGAGATCACGCGGCGATCATCGACACGCCGTGCTCCCCGTCGCCCCTGGGGCAGATGTGGCTCGATCGCCTCCCACTCCGCATCCGAAAGCCAGTACACTTCGCGTTTCTTCGCCATCCGAACACCTCCGGACAGCAAAGGAATCAGAACGCTCGAAGACCGGCAACATCAATTGGGTTTCGAGCCTAGACGAGCCCGCATGCGAAAGGCGACGCTCCATGGAGCGCCGCCTCACGTTCGATTCAATTGGCCGTCTCGATCCGGCGCGCGATCCGGCCCCGCCGCTAGCCATTCCGGCTCGGAGCCGCCAGCAGGCGGTGGCTGCGGCGCGCCGCAACGTCGCGGGCAAGCATCTCGGTCGGGTCTTCCGTCAGCGACAGGCCGCGCGCGCGGTAGATGTCGGCGGGGGTCAGCCCGATATCGCGCAACTGCGCGTGGTCCATCTCCGCGAGGCGGGCGAGGGCGCGGCGGTTGCTGATCGCCCGCAGCAGCCCAGCGATCCGTGCGGTCAGCGCCGAAGCTGCCTTGCCCGACCTGTCGAGAAAGCGCTCGGCGCCTGATTGAAAGTTCGTGGTGACCGATGCGGTGGTGTGAACAAGCGGCATGATGGCCTCCCTGTTTCGATGAGTGACCGGCTGCCGGGGATCGGCGGCCAGTCGCATCTCATGGAGGCGTTATGGGCGGGGCGAGCCTGGACGGCTTGCCGGATTTCTCAGGGATTGTTCGCGGTTTTTGCGATTCTGACGTTGCGCTTCTCGAAAAACGTCCCATTCGCGGCAGGGCCGGCCCATTCCGGACGGACTTGTCGGCGAGGTCCGCCGGATCGTCGCGGGCTCGAAAAGACGACGGGCCAAGGCACTGAATAATCGCATGCTCCGCCACGGAGCTCGGCAGGATTGCCAGCCCCGATCGCGCGACGCCGCCAGCCAAGCGAATTGCAAAAAACAATAAGCCGCATCGCAAAGGCCGGAGAGCCCGGACGGCTGCGATGTTGGAAAACAGCTCCTGAAACAAAGACCGGTCCGTGAGAGCCGGTGAGGGCGGCAAAGGCGGCTGGTCGCCATTGCAGTCGTGAAACATCGATCAGCTTCGGGGATGCACATCATGAAGGCTAAAGCCCCTCTGCAAAAGTCCGGTCCAGAAGCAGCCGGCGAGCTTTCGAACATCATGAAGACGTTCCGGGGCGCCTTTGCCGGCGTGGGCCTGTTCAGCGGGGTGAGCAACATCCTGATGCTGACTGGCCCATTCTTCATGCTCGAGATTTACGACCGCGTGCTGCCCAGCCGCAGCGTGCCGACCCTGGTGCTGCTCGCCGTCTTCGTGGCCGTGCTCTATGCGGCGCAGGGCGTCATCGAGTGGATCCGGGGCCGTGTTCTGGCGCGCATCGGCGTTGGTCTCGACGAGGCGCTGAGCCGGCGCGTGCACCAGATCCTGGTGCGTCTGTCGCTGCGGCGCGGCTCCGGCGAGGGCATGGAGCCGGTCCGGGACGTCGATGCGATCCGCTCGTTCCTGTCCGGTCTCGGGCCGACGGCGCTGTTCGATCTGCCTTGGATCCCGCTCTATATCGGCATCGTCTTCCTCTTCCATTGGATGCTGGGCGTGACCGCGCTGGGCGGCGCGTTGCTGCTCGTCGCGCTGACGCTGGTTGCCGAGAACCGCACCTGGGACCCCATGGTCAAAGCCGCCAGGAGCGCGGATATCCGTGCCTCGCAGGCCGCCGCCAGCCGCCGCAATGCCGAAGTGCTGACCGCCATGGGTTTTGGCGGTCGCATGGCCGAGCGTTGGGACAGCAACAACCGCGACTTCGTCGCCAGCCAACTCGCGGTCAGCGACATTGCCGGCGGCTTCGGCAATCTCACCAAGGTGCTGCGCTTCATGCTGCAATCCGCCGTACTCGGCATCGGCGCATGGTTGGTGATCCGGCAAGAGGTGACGGCCGGCGTGATCATCGCGGCCTCGATCCTCACCGCCCGGGCGCTCGCGCCGGTCGATCTCGCCATCGCCCATTGGAAGAGCTTCGTGGCGGCGCGTCAGGGCTGGAGCCGGCTCGAAAAACTGCTCTCCGCACTCCCTGAGGCTGGCGGACGAACCGAGCTGCCGGCTCCCGCCACCAGTCTTTCGGTGGAGAACATGAGCGTGATGACGCCGACGGACAGCCGCTTGATCCTCCACAACGTGAGCTTCTCGCTGCAGGCGGGCCAGGGTCTTGGCGTCATCGGCCCCAGCGCCTCGGGCAAGTCCTCGCTGGCGCGTGCCCTCGTCGGCGTCTGGCCGGCGGTCCGCGGTGACGTTCGCCTGGATGGCGCGGCGCTCGAGCAATGGTCGGACGACGCCCGCGGCCGGCATGTCGGCTACCTGCCGCAGGACGTGGAGCTCTTCGATGGAACCGTCGCCGAGAACATTGCCCGCTTCGAGGCGAATGCGCCGGCCGATGCGATCATTGCCGCGGCACGCACGGCCGGCGTCCACGATCTCATCGTCAATTTGCGCGACGGCTACGAGACCCGGCTTGGCGAGAACGGCGCGGCGCTGTCGGCCGGCCAGCAGCAACGCATCGCGCTTGCCCGCGCACTCTATCGCGATCCGTTCCTGGTGGTGCTGGACGAGCCCAACTCCAATCTCGACGCTGAAGGCGAAGCGGCCCTCACCGACGCGATAGGCGCAGTCAGGGCACGCAACGGCATCGTGGTGGTGATCGCCCACAGGCCGAGCGCGCTTGCCGCGACCGACACGATCCTCGTCATGCGGCAGGGCCGCGTGGAGAAAATCGCCCCCAAGGACGAGGTCATGCGGACGCTGGTGCGCGTTGCAAACGCCGGTGCACTGGCCGCGCCTGGCGTCACGCCAAAGGCCGAACGGCAGGGACAATCAGGAGAGGCAAGATGACCGTGCAGAACGATGGATTGCGGAACGATGGAGTGAACGAGCCGCAGGTCAAGACCGCCGCAGGCCTTGCGATATCGCGGCACCTGAAAGCCGGCGTGGGCCTCGTCGCGCTGCTGGTCTTCGGCGTGGGCGGTTGGGCGGCGAATGCCGATATTGCCGGCGCGGTGATCGCACCTGGGGTGCTGGTGGTCGATTCCAACGTCAAGAAGGTGCAGCACCCGACCGGCGGCGTCGTCGGCGAACTCTGGGTCCGCAACGGTGACCGGGTCGAAGCGGGCAAGGTCCTGCTCCGGCTGGAAGACACGGTCACGCGTGCCAACCTCGCCATGATCACCGGCGAGCTGGATGGGCTGTTTGCCCGCAAGGCAAAGCTCGAGGCCGAGCGGGACGGCGCCGCGACCGTCGCCGTGCCCGCGGAACTCTCGGGGCGGCTTCACGAAGCCGAAGTCCGACGCGCCATCGACGGTGAGCGGCGCTTGTTCGAAATGCGCCTTGCCGCGCGTGAAGGACAGAAGGCGCAGCTCACCCAGCGGATAGCGCAGCTCAAGCAGGAGATCGAAGGAAACCTCGTTCAGGAGAGCGCCAACGCCAAGGAATTGGCCCTGGCGCTTGAGGAGTTCGAGAGCACGCGCGCGCTCTGGGAGCAGAAGCTGATGCCGATCGCGCGCTATACGGAGCTGCAGCGCCAGCTGGCGCGACTCGAGGGAGCCAAGGGGCAACTGGCTGCGGCGACGGCCCGGTTGAACGGGCAGACCTCCGAGATCGGGCTGCAGATCAATCAGATCGATCATGACCTCGCAAGCGAGGTCAGTCGAGAACTGCGGGTAGCAGATGGCCGGATCGGCGAGCTGCGCGAGCGCCGAATCGCGGCTGAGGATACTCTTCAACGCATCGACGTCCGGGCGCCGCAATCGGGCACGGTACACGAATCGACTGTGCACACGGTCGGCGAGGTCATCAGTCCCATGGGCCAGCCGATCATGCTGATCGTGCCGGACGCCGACAGCTTGACGGCACAGGTTCAGGTGCAGCCGCAGGACATCGACCAGATCAGGGAAGGTGAGACGGCGATTCTGCGCTTCTCGGCCTTCAGCCAGCGCTCAACGCCGGAAGTCTCCGGCACGGTGAGCCAGATCTCCGCGAATGTCAGTCGCGATCCGGCTACCGGCCAGGATTTCTACACGGTCCGGATCAAGGTCCCCGATTCCGAAATCAAACGCCTCGGAGAGATACGGCTCGTCCCGGGCATGCCGGTCGAGGCTTTCATGCAGACCGGTGAACGCACCGTTCTCTCCTACATCGCCAAGCCCATCGCCGATCAGGTCGAGCGGGCGTTCAGAGAGCACTGAAGGCGGGTGTCCAAGACGGTGCCGATCCCCGCGGCAGCATCGTTGCGGTCGGATCGCGCCAAAAGCTTCGTGAAGAAGATGCGGACGGCCAGATCGTACGAACGATCCGGTTGCTCGTAGTAGCGGTAAAAGCAATCAGAGAGAGAAATGTCATGCAACTCGGCAGAAGTTTAAAAGTACTTTTGAAGCTGATCCAAAATTCTGGCCTCAAATCCGTCAAGGACAGTGGCGGGATCATCAAGATGTTCGGTGATTTGAGAAAATTGGGCGACGACTACGTCGACCGATATCTCGACGATACGATCTCTGCGCTGAAGCGGGCATCCGATTCTAACCCATATTTCAACAAGCCGTTGATTCTGAACAGTTTTCTTCTCCATCTCGGCCGCGCCGCGTCAGCGCCGCCGCTGACCCTGGCCGAGAAGGCGGTCGTGATGTTGATCGGCGGGGGCGTGCTTGGCGGGGTCGGAGCCGGCGGCTACTCGATTTACGATCTGATCAACGCCCAGGTCAACGGGAAGGACGAGCCGGCCCCCGAAAGTGCCGCCGCCTCCGCTGCGGAGGACCGTCCGGATTGGTCCAAGGACGAGGAGGCGTCGGCGGCGGCGACGAAGGATCTGTCGGGCTACAGCAAGTCGACAGCGGGGCAGGCCATGTTCATCGACGCCATCGTCGGCGGCGGCGACCAGCGCATCAACTACGGCTTGGTCGGTGAGGAGGCCAAGCACAAGTCCGGCGTGAACCTGACGGGCATCGCGCATATCCTCGGCACGGACAATGGCGACCGCATCGTCGCCTCGCACGATGCCGACCAGGACAACGTGTTCCTCGGCCAGGGCGGCGACGATCGCCTGGAGGGCGGTCGCGGCCAGGACCTGCTCGACGGCGGCGACGGCAATGACTGGGTCGACGGCGGCGCCGACAACGACATGCTGTTCGGCGGCGACGGCAACGACGTGCTGCTGGGCGGGGACGGCAACGACGCCCTGTCGGGCGGCGCCGGCGCGGACCTGCTCCATGGTGGCGCAGGCGACGACACGGCCGACTACTCCGGCTCGTCCTCCGGCGTGCGCATCGATCTCGGGTCGGGCAAGGGCGATGGCGGCGACGCCAGCGGCGACGAGCTCGTCGACATCGAGCATGTCGTTGGTTCGGCCCATGACGACGTCATCACGGCCAAGGACGACGACACCGTCAACCTGTTCATCGGCGGCGCCGGCAACGACAGGCTCGACGGCCGCGGCGGCCACGACATGCTACAGGGCGAAGCCGGCGACGACACGCTGCTCGGCGGCTCGGGCGACGACATGCTCGACGGCGGCTACGACAACGACATCCTCTACGGCGAGGCGGGCGAGGACCTGCTGATCGGCGGCCTCGGCAACGACCAGCTCTATGGCGGGTCCGGCGACGATGCGCTGCATGGCGGGCGCGGCGCCGACCGTCTCGACGGTGGCGACGGCGACGACCTAGCAATCTACAGCGACAGCGCCGAGGGCATCAGCATCGATCTCGACAGCAGCGTCGGCCATGGCGGCGACGCCGAGGGCGACATCCTGATCGGCATCGAGCATGTGATGGGCACGCAGCATGACGACATGCTGCTCGGCAGTGCCGCCGGCAACGTGCTGCTGGGCGGGCTCGGCAACGACGTGCTCCACGGCCGCGGCGGCGACGACCTCCTGGCCGGCGGCGCCGGCGCCGACCATCTCGACGGCGGCGACGGCAACGATACGGCCGTCTACTCCGACTCCGCCGCCGGCGTCACGATCGACCTCGCCTACAGCACGGCATGGGGCGGCGAGGCCGACGGCGACGTGCTGGTCTCGATCGAGAACCTGATCGGCTCGGTCCATGCCGACGCGTTGCTCGGCAGCCATGGCGCCAACAGGCTCTCCGGCGGGCGCGGCGACGACGTCCTGCACGGCCGCGGTGGCGACGACCTGCTGGAGGGCGGCGCGGGTGCCGACGTCATCGACGGCGGCGACGGCCAGGACACGGTCAGCTACGCCAACTCCGACGCCGGGGTGGACATCCACCTGGTGACCGGCCGGGCGCTCGGCGGGCACGCCCATGGCGACACGCTGATCAGCGTCGAGCATGCCATCGGCAGCGCCTACAACGACACGATCAGCGCCTATGGCAGTACGGCTGACACGACGCTGTCGGGCGGCGCCGGCAACGACCAGCTGACCGGCGGCTCGGGCAACGACACGCTGATCGGCGGCTCCGGCTCCGACCGGCTGAGCGGCGGCGCCGGCATCGACACGGCCGACTACAGCGCCTCCAGCGCCGGCGTGCAGGTCAACCTCGACACCGGCTACGGCTTCGAGGGCGACGCCGAGGGCGACTGGCTGATCGAGGTGGAGAACCTCGTCGGCAGCGCGCATGGCGACGTGCTGATGGGCGATGCCAACGCCAACCGGCTCGACGGCGGCGGCGGCGACGACCGCCTCGACGGCGGTGCCGGAGGAGACCAGATCAATGGTGGCGAGGGTAGCGACACCGTCGACTACAGCCGCTCCAACGCGGCCGTCCGCGTCGATCTCAACGCCGGCACGGCCTCCGGCGGCCATGCCGAGGGCGATACGCTGAGCGGGGTCGAGAACCTGATCGGCAGCAACAGCCATGACGTTGCCTACGGCAGCGACGGCGCCAACCGCATGGAAGGCCTCGCCGGCAACGACGAGTTCTACGGGCATGGCGGCGACGACGTGCTCGAGGGCGGCGCGGGCGCCGACTATCTCGACGGCGGCGCCGGCAACGACGTGCTGGCCGGCGGCGACAGCGACGACCGCCTCATCGGCGGCTCCGGCAACGACCGTATCGAAGGCGGCAGCGGCTGGGACCAGCTATGGGGCGGCGAGGGCGCCGACAGCTTCGTCTTCGCCGGCGCCTGGGGCGACGACGTCATCCACGACTTCGCCGACGAGGACGTCATCGCTCTCGACGCCGCCGCCTACGGCCAGCTCGACGCCGTGCTCGCCAATGCCGTGCAGAGCGGCGCCAACCTCCTGCTCGACTTCGGCAACGGCGCGACCATCACCATCGCCAACGCCAGCCGGGACTCCATCACCACAGACGACTTCGCCCGCGCCGCGTAACCGCGCCAAGGCCCCGTCGACAAGCAAGCCGCACGGGGCCTAGCGACCCATTATCCGCGCACGTTCAACACTAGGGGAAAAACAATGAACATCGGTAAATCACTCAGCGTCCTGCTGAAGATCATATCCAATGCCGGCTTCAAGACCGTCAAGGATGTCGGCATGAAAGTCGTCTTTTCCAATTTGAGGAAGATGACCGACGATTTCGTCGAGCGAGGTCTGGACGATCTCATCAACGGATTGAAGATTGCAGCGAGCCGAGGCAGCGACTCCGTCACCAAGGGTGCGCTCATCAAGGATTTCATGAAAATGGCGAGCGGCGGGGCGACCACGCCGCTGACGATCGCCGAGATGGCCATCGTAGGTGTGGTTGGCGCAGGCATGCTCGGGGGTGTCGGAGCCGGCGGCTACTCGATCTATGATCTGATCAACGCCCAGGTCAACGGCAAGGACGAGCCGGACGCCGAAGGTGCCGCCGCCCCGGCTCAGGCCGCCCAGGACGACCGTCCGGATTGGTCCAAGGACGAGGAGGCGTCGGCGGCCGCGACCAAGGACCTGTCGGGTTACAGCAAGTCGACGGCGGGCCAGGCCATGTTCATCGACGCCATCGTCGGCGGCAGCGACCAGCGCGTCAACTACGGCCTGGTCGGCGAGGACGCCAAGCACAAGTCCGGCGCCAACCTGGCGGGGATCGCCCATATCATCGGCACCGACAATGGCGACCGCATCGTCGCCTCGCACGATGCCGACCAGGACAACGTATTCCTCGGCCAAGGCGGTGACGATCGCCTGGAAGGCGGTCGCGGCCAGGACCTGCTCGACGGCGGCGACGGCAATGACTGGATCGAGGGCGGCGCCGACAACGACATGCTGCTCGGCGGTGACGGCAACGACGTGCTGCTGGGCGGTGACGGTGACGACGCCCTCTCGGGCGGGGTCGGCGCGGACCTGCTCCATGGTGGCGCAGGCGACGACACGGCCGATTATTCCGGCTCGTCTTCCGGCGTGCGCATCGACCTCGGGCTGGGCAAGGGTGATGGCGGCGACGCCAGCGGCGACGAGCTGATCGATATCGAGCACGTTCTCGGCTCGGCTCATGACGACACGATCATCGCTAAGGATGACGACACCCTCAATCTGTTCATCGGCGGCGCCGGCAACGACACGCTCGACGGCCGCGGCGGTAACGACATGTTGCAGGGCGAAGCCGGCGATGACACGCTGCTCGGCGGCTCGGGCGACGACATGCTCGACGGTGGCTATGACAACGACATCCTCTACGGCGAGGCGGGCGAGGACCTGCTGGTCGGCGGCCTCGGCAACGACCAACTGTATGGCGGTTCCGGTGGCGATACATTGCATGGCGGCCGTGGTGCGGACCTGCTCGACGGCGGCGATGGCGACGACCTCGCACTCTATAGCGACGGGGCCGAGGGCATCAGCATCGACCTCGAAAGCGGCGTAGGCCGTGGCGGCGATGCTGAGGGCGATACCCTGATCGGCATCGAGCACGTGATCGGCACGCAGCGTGATGACATGCTGCTCGGCAATGCCGCAGGTAATATGCTGCTGGGCGGGCTCGGCAACGACGTGATCCACGGCCGCGCCGGCGACGACCTGCTGATCGGCGGCATCGGCTCCGACCATCTCGACGGCGGCGACGGCAACGATACGGCCGTCTACTCCGACTCTGCCGCCGGCGTCGTCATCGACCTCGCCAACGGCACGGCGTCGGGCGGCGAGGCCAACGGCGACGTGCTGGTCTCGATCGAGAACCTGATCGGCTCGGCCCATGCCGACGCGTTGCTCGGCAGCAATGGCGCCAACAGGCTCTCCGGCGGGCGCGGCGACGACGTCCTGCACGGCCGCGGTGGCGACGACCTGCTGGAGGGCGGCGCGGGGGCCGACGTCATCGACGGCGGCGACGGCCAGGACACGGTCAGCTACGCCAACTCCGACGCCGGGGTGGACATCCACCTGGTGACCGGCCGGGCGCTGGGCGGACACGCCCATGGCGACACGCTGATCGGCATCGAGCGTGCCATCGGCAGCGCCTACAACGACACGATCAGCGCCTATGGCAGCACCGCCGACACGACGCTGTCGGGCGGCGCCGGCACCGACCAGCTGACCGGCGGCTCGGGCAACGACACGCTGATCGGCGGCTCCGGCTCCGATCGGCTGAGCGGCGGCGCCGGCATCGACACGGCCGATTACAGCCAGTCGGGCACCGGCATCCAGGTCAGCCTGAACTCCGGCTACGGCTTCGAGGGCGACGCCCAGGGCGACTGGCTGATCGAGGTGGAGAACCTCGTCGGCAGCGCGCATGACGACGTGCTGATGGGCGATGCCAAGGCCAACCGGCTCGACGGCGGCGCCGGATCGGACGAGATCTGGGGCGGAGCGGGTGCAGACAGCTTCGTCTTCGCCGGCGCCTGGGGCAGCGACGTCGTCCACGACTTCACCGACGAGGACGTCATAGACCTCGACGCCGGCGCCTATGCCCAGCTCGACGCCGTGCTCGCCAATGCCGTGCAGAGCGGCAACAACCTGCTGCTCGACTTCGGCAATGGCTCGACCATCACCATCGTCAATGCCAGCCGGGACACCATCACGACAGACGACTTCGCCCGCGCCGCGTAATGTGCCGGCTCCGTCGGCGATCCCCTTCCGGGCGGTCGCCGGCGGTTCCATCAGCTGCCTGCTGCCAATTGGCAGCAGGCAAACTCGACGACGGTGACCAAGCCGCCATTTCTCGTGAAGAGGTTGGCTCAGTCTGGAATGTCGGCGGTGAAGAGAGAAGGTCAGGGCTTTCTTTCGAAGCCCCGCGAAGTCAGATTCACCAGCGCCATGTCCAGGCCGAAGATTTGCCTGGCGGTGATAGACGTAGCTTCCGCGAACTGGTCGACGGCACGCGGGTCACCACGGGCGCGAACAGCTTCCAGCGTGTAATAAAGCGCTACAAAGTGACAAATCGCCGCCGTATGGGCCTCTTGCGCAATGTTTTCAGTCGGTTTGGGCCGTAGCGAGTCAAGCGCATAGGCAATCTGCCGGGAAAGCGCCTTGATCGATTCAACAGCGGGGTCCCCGGCCTTGTGGGTGGCTGTCCATAAAATGGCGGCAATGGCCGTCAGTGAGTCTGCCAGCCTTTGGGGCGACAAACCGAAATCTCCCAGCAATCCCGCGAACGTGCCCGCGAAATCGTGTCGTTCGATCATCGCATCGAATTCCTCCGCGGAACTGGAGTCATTCTTCGCAAGGCTGGCAACGAAGCTGCTCCGTTCGCCGTCGGGTACGCTGGCGTCCAGGGCAATTTCGGAGAGGGCGTCGAATGCCGGTATCCCGTGCTCCGCCGAGAGGACTCTTTCCAGAAAGACCGGGCCCAGCGGGGCGTGGATTGCCGGGCTGACGATGGGCGCCAGCCTGGCCCACCGCAGACGGCTGCTGACGACGACCGGCTGCGGCAGGCTGTAGGCTTCCCGGGATGGAAGCTGAGAGAACTCGTTGGGCTCCCTCAGTTCCTGGCTGTGCTTCACCCATGCGCTCGGCACGCACCCCATCAGATCGACGAAGACGTGATGAAAGCTGGCGTAGCTTCCGAAGCCGGCGTCGAGGGCCGTCTTCAGCAAATTGGCGCCGGGACGATAGCCCTCCAGGAATCGGTCAAGCCTGATCCGGTTGCGCCAATCCATGAAGCTGTGGCCGGTATTGTCGACGAGCAGCCGGCTGAGATACGGCGCGCCAATTCCGGCTGCGTCTGCAAGCTTGGAGAGCGATGGCATGCCGCCGCTTTCGCGCAGCAGGAGCAGCGCTCGGGACACGGCCGGATGCATAGGCCGCTCGGCCGCTGGCGGCTTGTCCCTGCTCGCCCGCCAGGCGCGCTTGAAGGCGTATTGAATTCCAGCATTGTAAACGGCTGGCTCATCGGAATCCTGTGCCACCTGACTGAGCAGTCGGTCGAGATCGACAAGCTCTTCGCCAGCGAGGACGCGAGAGGGCTGTTCCGTAATCTCGGCAAGACTCTCCGGATCGAGCAGATCGGCTCTGCCCAGGACAACCCACATCTCCAATGTGGACGAGCGGTTGAGTCGATGTTGCCGCCCAGGCGGCATCCATATCAGTGTTCCAGGCCTCAGTTCATAGACTTGGTTGCTCAATGTCAGTGCGCCAGCGCCTCGAACGACCAAGTCGAACTCGAGGCTGGCGTGATGGTGGTCGATTTGGAGCTTCGAAGCCGGCGCGGTTCGGCGCACGTAGCCGTCGGGGCGCCCCTGAATTAGTCGGGTCTCGTCGGTAATGTCGGCAACCTCAACCAGAATTGCAGAACACGGTAGGCTCCGGTGCAACGGGGGGCAAGCGCAAAAGATTTGAAGGTCACAACAACAGTATTGACGCCAAGTCGAACGCGGGTTCCTGTCCGCATAGAAGCGTAACGGCCCGCCGTCGTTCGAAGTCGCAGAAAATCCTGCCGCAGCGGTGATTCGGCGCCCCCCGACGTAGTCGATTCCTATTCTGGCCAACATTCATGCGGCGGCGACGCGAACCGACCGCCTTGCTGCCGGGCAGACGGTCGTCAGTGCAGCTCAATAACCCGAGGGCGCAGGGCGGCGACCTCAATCTATGTCCTAGCCGTCTGAAAGGCGGCCGGACGGCTAGGCAGCGCCACGGCGCCGCCCTAGTCGACCGACGAGACGTTGGCGGGGGCCCGAGCCCTCGTCAGCGCCGGAATCACCTTCGCATTTGGATGGCGATCAGCCAGAGCGAGGCGATGATGGTCCTCCGGAGATCAGATCGCTCCCGGCCTTGTCCAGGGCGAGAACGGGGACATACGATAGCAGGTTGATCTCGGCGAAATCGTCGGTGTTCAAGGTCGACCTAGCGCTCGCGACGCTCGCGATTGGCGGGATCGTTTCGATGGAAAAAGTCGCTGTGACCGATCAAGATCGGGAGCGGACTTCGCCCTGAGTAATAGATGTAGCGCATCGGCTAATCGTCTCCCTCGCGCCAAGTGCGGAACTTCGGAGCTTGCCGACAAGCCGACATTGGTCATTGCATCTAGCGGCGGCCCCCGCACTGAGCGGAAGCTGCTTCCGCTCAGTGCGTTTGATCTGGTGCGGTGTGGTATTGAGGGTGCCGTCTTCGGCGTCTGATCCGTCAGAAAATCGCCTCTGTCCGCAGGCCTAGCGCCATCGCACCGGCGTAGCGAGACTGAGGACCGGCCTGGAGAGGGTGAAAGCGTGCGCCCTGAATGTCACGAAACAGGCGTTCCAGTCCTGTCTCACGGTAAAACGACGCACCGCCCGCCAGCTCCATGGCCAGGTCGACGGTTGCTATCGCATGCCGGGCGACAAGAGTGCGCCCTATCATGACTTCGTTCACCGTCTCGGCGGACGGGGCGTTGCGCGCGACCATGTCGAGCATCCAGCGATGCGCCAGCTGCGCGGCGCGCAATTCGGTTTCCATGCGGCCAGCGAGCGATTGGTCCGGTGCTGGCTTCTTCTTCGCGATCTCGACAGCGATATCGCGGGCGCTTTCTGCAACTCCGAGATAGACGGCGTAGATCAGCGGGAAGGCAATCGTCGCGATCGTCTGGAAAACCGGATGCCACTCGCCGGCCTTGCGCGAAAAAGCGACGTTCGCGTCGGGAATGAAGAGGTTGTCGATCACGACGTCGTTCGAGGCAGTGCCGCGCATACCAAGCGTGCGCCAGGTGTTCTCGATGCGCACAGCCGCGGACTTCATCGGCACGCCGAAATGAATGACCGAGCGACTGCCGTCTTCCCCCTCGTGGATCGCGCCGGTCATGAGAATGTCGCCGGCCTCGGCGCCGGAGGTGAATACCTTCCGGGCCGTGATCCGATAGCCGTCGGCGACTTTCACAGCCTTCCCCGAGCCGCCGATCCAGTCCGAGCCACCTGACGAGAGAAGGATGATTTTCTCATCCGCGACCCTCTTCAAGAGAGGTTCGACGGCGGCCACCTTCTGGTGACGCCAGCGCCAGGCAGGAATGGCGACCTGATGCGTGTGCATGGAAAAGGCGAGTGCGGTGGAACCGCATGCACGCCCGAGCACGCGCAGCATCTCGGCGAGCTCGGATATTTCGGCGCCGCCACCGCCGAGTTCCCGAGGGACGCCTGCCTCCACCAGGCCAGCCTTCTTCAGAAGGGTGTAGTTCTCGCCGACGAAACTGTCGTTCTGGTCGATTTCGGCAGCGCGTTCGGCGAGTTTTCGCGAAAGATGGTGCGCAATTTCCACGATACCGCCGGCGCAATCGCCGGTGTTTTCGACAGCTGAGGTGGCTGGAGCTTTCGAAGCGACGTTCGTCGGCATGGCGTCCTCCATTTCCTGTGAGGCTGAAGGATCGGAGCTGAAGTCGTGAGGGTCCAGTTCAGCAACTGTACTAGAGCCGCCTTTTGCATGAGACTGATCCGGTACCATTCGCCAATAGAACAGCGGGGGCTCGAAATGGACGAGCGCGGCGGCTATGGCCAATTCTGCCCGGTGTCGATGGCGTCGGAGATCCTGTGCAGTCGCTGGACGACATTGGTGGTGCGCGAACTGCTTTGCGGCAGCACCCGGTTCAATGATCTGAGGCGCGGCGTGCCGAAAATGTCGCCGGCGCTGCTTTCCAAGCGCCTGAAGGAACTGGAGCGAGCCCAGGTAATCACCGTGTTGCGCAAGACAAACGGCTCGGTCGAGTATCATTTGTCTGAGGCGGGCGAGGAACTGAGGTCTTTGATCATGGGCCTCGGCAACTGGGCGCAACGCTGGATGGAGTCGCGGCTCTCATTGAAGAACCTCGATCCGTCGCTCCTGATGTGGGACATGCGGCGCAGCCTCAATGTCAAGCTGTTGCCGGAGCGCCGCTGCACGATACAGTTTCTGTACCCAGAGCTACCAAGCGCGCAAAAGAGCTGGTGGTTAGTGGTGGACGGCGGAACCGTCGACCTCTGCAATTTCGATCCCGGTCACCAGCTCGATCTCCTCGTCCAGAGCTCTTTGCGAACAATGACGGCGATCTGGATGGGGCTGACGACGATCAAGAAGGAGTCGGATTGCGGCGAGCTGGAGATCGATGGCGATCCGGCGCTTGCCCGCTCGATGCAACAATGGCTGGGACTTAGCGCCTTCGCCTACGAACCACGGCGGGTACAGTAATCGGCAGACGGCTGCATAGCGCCAACTCCAGACGTTCGGTGCTGACCCGAAAGCGGACGGCGGTCTCTGGTCATTTTCTGCGCCCGCCCGATGGCGGAACCTTGCCCCAACCGGTGGCCTAGCGCCTTGGACAAGCGCAGTTGCATTCAGCATGATCACATCGACGCCGACCGTCCCGTGGCGCCACAACGACAGGAGCAAGCTTTTTGGCCAGGCTCGCGAGCATCATCCTGGTATCGGCTGCTTGGATGGCCTCATTTGGCAGTTTGGCTGTGGCCGCCCAGATGCCGCTGGGTTGCTTCAGCCGCACCTATGACACAGCGCATTTGCGGATACATCATAGCCAGCAGGTTCAGCGTCTCTGGATCCGCTTCGAGGAGTCCCGTTACGATCCTGGCAAGATCGACTTCGGCATGAATCTCTGGGTCAGGAGCCAGAAACAGATATGGCGCGCGGGCGGGCGCTGCAAACCGAGCGGCAGAGGATTGAGATGCCAGCCCGACACTGACGGTGCCTCCGAGCTTCTGGTCACGCTTGAGGGCCGCAACCTACGCCTCACAAGCCCCGGCAAGCTGAAAATCTTCGATGATGTAACCGGGCCCGATCTGAATGAGAGGTTGATCGGAGGTTCGGCGGACTCAACCTTCCTTCTGCAGGCAACGCCGGACGCTGCCTGCAAGGACGCCCGCCCGTGAGCACGCTCTTGGTCATGCGGTATCGCTCATCTTGGCGCGCATGACGGCTTCAACGGCTCCGCGCCAGGAGGCGACCTTGGCGCGCAGCCGATAAGCGGACATTCCTAAGCCCACGCGCAATAGCTGAGCCTCCGACCTAGGGGCTCGATCAGCGTATATGCCGCGCTATTGGTGATATCGTGCTCGATACGGCTGCACGGCGCGAACAGCCTGCTCGGCGATCCGACCAAACTCTCGATCCGGGCGAGGCGCGATGCTGCCCTGTTGCCGGAGGTCAAACGGGTTTTTGACGAGAACTTCCAGGTGCATAGCGTGCGCAAGGTCTGGCGGTAGATGAAGCGAGAAGAGCGTCAACTCGCTCGCTGCACCGTGGCGCGCCTGATGCGAAGCGCAGGGCTGCACGGTGTGATCCGTGGCAAGCCCATGCGCACCCCGGTGGCCGACAAGGCGGCGCCATGCCCGCTCGATCATGTGAACCGGGTTTTCCGTGCGCCCGCGCCGAACATGCTTTGGCTCTCGGACTTCACCTACGTCAGCACCTGGTCGGGCTTCGTCTATGTCGCCTTCGTCATCGACGCCTACGCCCGCCGTATTATCAGCTGGCGGGTGTCCCTCGACGCGCTGGAGTAGGCCCTGCATGAGCGACGGCCCGTCCACCGCGGCGGCCTCGTGCATCATTCCGACAGGGGGTCCCAATACGTCAGTATTCGATACTCCGAGCGCCTCGCCGAAGCCGATATCGGGCCCTCTGTCGGCAGCGTCGGCGACTCTTACGACAACGCTCTCGCCGAGACGATCAACGACCTCTGCAAGGCGGAGCTGATCCACCGGCGCGGCCCCTGGCGGAGCTTCGAGGCGTCGAGTTCGGCACGCTGACCTGGGTCGACTGGTTCAACAATCGCCGGCTGCTGGAGCCTATCCGCAACATCCCGCCGGCCGAGGCCGAGGAACGCTACTACGTTATGCTGGACAAACCAGCCACGGCGGCGTGACTCAAAGAAATGGTCTCCGACGAATCCGGCGCGGTTCAGGTCCAACTTTTTACCCTTATTTATCCCAGGGCCGAAGTCCGCTGCTGATAGTCCTCTTTTCAGAGGTGCTGATGTTCGATCCGCACCCATCTGGAAAGGAAAAGATCATGAACAGACATCTCGTCGGCGCCACCATCGCAATTCTTGTAGCCATCTCTCCCGTTGCGGCCGAAGCCCGCTGCGTCCCGAACAACACAGTCATCGCCGCGAAGGCTGTTCCCGTCATTCAGTACAAAAACACGACGATCGACGGTGTGAAGGTCTTCTACCGTGAAGCCGGCCCGAAGGACGCGCCGGTCCTTCTGCTCCTGCACGGATTTCCGACCTCGTCACACATGTTCCGCAACCTCATTCCGCTGCTCGCGGACCGCTACCGAGTGATTGCGCCCGACTATCCCGGCTACGGCCAGAGTGACGCACCCGACCACACCAAGTTCGACTATACATTCGCGAACCTGACCAACATCGTCGACAAGCTGACCGAAAAGGTCGGAGCCGATCGATACAGCATGTACGTCATGGATTACGGCGCACCGATCGGATACCGGCTCGCGCTCAAACATCCCGACCGGGTCGAAACCCTGATCGTGCAGAACGGCAACGCCTATACGGAAGGCCTCGCCGCATTCTGGGATCCGATTAAGGCCTATTGGGCCGAGAAGACGCCCGAACGCAGGGAAGCACTCGCCAGCCTGGTTACGCTCGAGACCACGAAATTCCAATATACCGACGGGATGGGCGATGTCGCGAGGATCAGCCCCGACAACTGGGTCGTCGATCAGGCCTTGCTCGATCGACCGGGCAACAAGGACATCCAGCTGGATCTCCTTGGCGACTACGGTAGCAATGTGCCGCTTTACCCGCAGTTCCAGGCCTTCTTCCGCGATCACAAGCCGCCAACGCTGATCGTCTGGGGCAAGAACGACAAGATCTTCCCAGAGTCCGGCGCGCACCCCTATCTTCGGGATCTCCCCAACGCCGAGATGCACATTCTCGACAGCGGCCATTTCGCCCTCGAGGACAAGCTCGACGTGATGGCGCCCCTCATCCGAGATTTCCTCGCCCGCAAGCTTTGCAAATGAAGTGTCCCGCGGGGCCACGGCCCCGCGGCCAACATCCTGAAAGGAAGAAACATGACCTTCCCGGCGCCGAACTTCATTTTTTCGACACCGGACATTTCGCCCTCGAAGACAAGGCGGACGAGATGATCCCCGTCATGCGCGACTTCCTCGCGCGAAACCTACCTCAGTGACTGAAACTCAAAGAAGGATGACGACCATGTACAACAGCAAATCCAAGTCGAGCGTGCTTCCGACCGGTGGCGGCGCGGCCCTCATCGATCCCTCCGACGCCTTGATCCTGCTTCTCGATCACCAGTCGGGGCTGTTCCAGACGGTCAAGGACATATCGGTCTCTGATCTCCGCCGGAATGTGGAGATGATCGCCAAGCTCGCCACGCTGCTGGACATCCCGGTCATCACGACCGCCTCGGAACCTGCCGGCACCAACGGTCCGCTGATGCCCGAGATCCACGAATATGCACCGCACGCCGTCTATGTGCCGCGCAAGGGCGAAGTGAATGCATGGGACAATGACGATTTCGTCGCCAAGGTTCGCTCGAGCGGCCGCAAGACTCTCATCATGGCGGGCGTCTGGACCAGCGTCTGCGTGATGTTCCCTGCGCTCGACGCCCGCGCCGCCGGCTACGACGTTTATGCTGTCCTCGATGCGTCGGGGGATCCGAGCGAAATGGCCTCACGAATTTCGCTCGCCCGCTTTGTGCAGGGCGGCGTCAAACCGACATCGACCAACGCACTGCTGTCGGAGCTTCACCGCACCTGGGCACGGCCCGAGGCTGCCGAACTGGGCAAGCTCTACGGACTTGTCGCTCCCAACTATGCGGCCGTGGCCGAGAGCTACGCGCGTGCGCAACAAGCCGCGAGAGAGGCGAGCTAGGCTCGCATTCGACCGGTGCCCTGCGAACTGACAACACAGCAGCGAGACACGACATGACTTATGGTTTCATGGATATCGCGTTGACACCTGCAGTTCGCAGGGCGCAAGCGGAAATGGGAGCGGATCGTCTCTGGTCCGACTTCAAGGGGCACCGCGAATTCGATCGGTTTTCGGCCAGAGAGACCGCATTCATTGCAGAGCGCGACAGCTTCTATATGGCCTCGGTTTCGGAAACAGGCTGGCCCTATATCCAGCATCGCGGCGGGCCTGCGGGCTTTCTCAAGGTCCTCGACGATCGCACGCTCGCGTTCGTCGATTACCGGGGCAATCGCCAGTATATCAGCACCGGTAATCTGGCGGAGAACAATCGAGCATGCTTGTTTCTGATCGACTATCCGGCCCGCGCCCGCTTGAAGATCTATGCCCGTGCCGAGAAGCTGGCACTCGACGCGGATCCGGCGCTCACGGCCGCAGTCACCGACGGTGACTATGGCGCCAAGGCCGAACGCATTTTCAGACTGAAGCTCGAGGCGTTCGACTGGAACTGTCCGCAGCATATCGTGCCGCGCTACACGGAAGCCGAATTTTTGGCGGCCTCGCAGATGCTTCTGGACAAAGTCACTCTGCTCGGGCGGGAAAATGCGTCGCTACGAGAGCGCCTCGACTCACGGCGAAAGGGTTGAGCGGCGGCAATCATCGAAGGAGCGCCAGATCAGCGTAGGTCCAATGCAGCCATGGCAAGTTGGGTCCGCTTGGTCGCTCCGCCTGCACCGATGGCACGCGCGCAATCCAAAGATTTTTGCAAATAGCGCATCGCCTTGTGTGGCCGCGCGTTGCCGGCTTCGATCATTCCCGCGACGCGCCAGAGATCCGGATGCCACCAACGTTCTTCGCGAATACCGATTTCTCTAAGCACTGCGCGCAGACTATCCTCGGCAAGTTGCATTTCGCCCACGGCAATATAGGCCTCCGCCATCAGGCTGCGGTAGAAGGGCACGCGAGCACGCCAGCCGCCCCGGAGCAATCCGGTGATGCTGTCCTGCATCAAGGTGAAGCCGGCTTTGTCGCCTTTAGCGGACTGGATAGCGCCCGCGAAAAACACGGCTGTTCCCTCGTAAATGCCGACGTTTTCACGCCGGCTGACTTCGGCCAGCTGCCGCTGAAGCTGCAAAGCAGTTTCCAGTTCGCCCTCGACGAACGCGATCGGAAGGCCCGCCAGCGAGATCGCATTGCCGAGCGTTATCATGTGATCGAGATCGGCGGCCCGATCGATGGCCCAGCCGGCCAGACTGGAGGCACGAGCAGGATCACCTTCTAACCAGCACAAAAATGCCCGAGACAGACGAATGGCAGCGGGCAAATCGACTTGGGACCGGGCAAGACCATGACCCTCTTCCAAGTGACCCCAATCCTGCATCAGTGCCTCCAGACGGGCCGATGCCGAATTTAGCTCGCCTGCGTAGATTTCGATATGCGCCAACAGGCGCTTGCCGTCGGGCGCAGCCGCCCAGTCCAAACCCTTTGCTGCCGCAAATTCATTCATGCTGCGTAACGCCGTGAGCGGCCGACCGGAATAAAGAAGAAAAACGGCCTGTCCGCACACCGAGCGTATTTGCAATTCGGCGTCGCGCGATCCGCTCGCATGAAAGATGCTTTCGCGCCAGGCGTCGTCGGTTTGCGGGTGCATGTGGCGCGCCAGCGTCATGGCCCATGCCCGCGCCGTGGAAAGCCTGGCTCGGGTCAGAGGCGCGAGCCCTGGCAGGGCTGCGCTGTTTTCGCTTGCAAGGTCGATGGCCGCCAGCATTTCCCTGAACGCCGAAAGTTCTTGCCACAGCGGCAACGCAGCGACCACCAGCTCGACGCCCAATTCGGCGTCGCCCGCAGGATCGAACGCCCACCCGATCGCGGCTCGGACATCGTCGATCTGCCTGCGATATTTCCGTAACCATTCGCGAGATGTCTGGGATGACCGTTCCCGCTCGGCGAGCTGCAGCTTATCTTTGATCCGGATGGCAAACTGTCGCCTTGCTTTTTCCCTGTGGCGTGAACTGAAAAGACGCCGCGCAGCATAGGTGCCGGTGCTCTCGGCCAGCCTGTAGTTCACAGTCCCGCCGTCGTATTCCGCAGAGACGAGCGATTTTGCCACAAGCTGCGAGAGGGCGTCACGTCCTGTCATCGGCTCGAGGGCGCCGGCGGAATACAGGGCCTCCACGTCGTCGGCGTTGAAGCGGCCCGAAAACACCGAAAGCAGATCGAGCAAGACGGCCTCGCGGTCGGGAAGAAGCCGGTAGCTCCAGTCGAGAGTGGCCTCCAGCGTCTGGTGACGCAAAGGCGCATCCCGTGCGCCCCTGCTCATCGATTCAAAACCATCCTTGAAGAGATCATCGAGTGCCGAGGGCGCAAGGAGGCCGGCCGTGCCGGCGGCCAGTTCGATCGCGAGTGCCAGGCCTTCCAACCGTGTGCAGATCGAGACGACGTTCCGGACATATTGGTCCGTCGGTTCGGCAACGCCTGAGCCTTGCGCCTTGGTGATGAAGAGCTGGACCGCTGGAAACTGCATCGCGTCGCTCGTGGAGAGCGCCATCGTCTGGTCTGGATAAGCGAGCCCGGAGAGGAAATGGATCTGTTCCTGCCGCGTCCTCAGCGGCTCGCGGCTAGTCGCGAGGATACGGGCAGCAGGAACCTCTGATGATATCCGCTCGACGATCGTCGCGGCCATCGCAATGACGTGCTCGCAATTGTCGATGATCAAAGGCAGCTTGTTGCTCCGAAGAACGTCGATCACGCCTGCGATCGGATCGTCAAATCCAAGCGAGACACCGAGAGCGGTGGCAATCGCGGGCACGACGAATCGGGGATCGCTGAGCGTCGAGAGGTCTACAAAGGCAGTGGCTTCGCCTGCACCGCAGCAACGCTGAGCAACGGTGACCGCAAGTGACGTTTTTCCGGCTCCGCCTGGCCCGACGATAGTGACATAACCCGGTTGATCGAGCTGCCCGGAGATCTGCCGGATCGCGTCATCGCGACCGAGGAGCGGCGGCACTTGCGGCGGAGCGGTATGATAGCTCGCGACTGCAGCAATGTTCCGTGCTGCCGCTGGGCGATCGCTCTCCACCGCGGCGACGAACTTGTAACCGCGGCCGGCGATCGTTGCGATGTAATCCACGGCAGGATCGAGTTCGGCCAGCGAGCGTCGAAGGTTGCCGACATTGACCTTCAAGTTATGGTCGTGAACAATGTAGTCCGGCCATACGTGCGCGAACAGATCGGCTTTGCTGACCACCTCGCCAGCCCTGGCCACGAGCAGGGTCAGTATATCGAAACCTCGCCCCCCGAGCGCGACGGTTTGTCCCTTGTGCAGGAGGGCCTGGGCCTCTGGCAGCAACCGGAAATCGCCGAAATGGTAGGCGTTTTGCTTCGTCAAGGCACGGGCCCCGCCGTCGTTCGACACTTTGCCCTCACAAATCGTAGACGTTATATCGCATGAGCCCATTATCAGTCGTCACGGGACTTCGGCGCTAGATTCTTCGGCTAACATGCACGCTAGACCTTGTGACCTGAGACCCTTTTATCCTCCGAGCTGAGGGAGAGTCCTAGGTTTCATTGATCCGGTCCCATTTCTTGGACCGCCGGAGAGTGGAGTTTTCCGGCCTTTATCACGGCGGCGGGCTGGGTTCGCCCACCGGGGTTCTGTAACGAGATCGGCGGCTTATGGCCAATGGCGTCGTGCGGCCGATCCTCGTTGTAGTACCTGCGCCGAACCGGAAGTTTGGCCGCTGTCGATCTCTCAGCGTCGAGATCGAATCCGTCCTGTAAGCTGGCCCAAAATCGTCTGTCGGATGTCGCGCGCCCCCCAGAGCGGACTTTCCCAACGTCGGCAAGGGGCCAAAGCCGGCTGCGCGGCACATCGCTAAACTGAACCGCCCGAAACCGGACGCTCCAGATGTCAGGAAAGGGCCAGAAGCGCCGGACGCTGGTCCGGCCGAGATGCGCCAATAGCGGACGGCGGCCTGATGCCAAGAAGCAGACATTAGATCGGCTGGCCTGCCTGGACGTCGCACTTGATCACCACAGAGCGAAGCGTGATCTGTTTGCACCGCGCTGGCGAACGGGTTCTGGAAGATCATCTGCATGCGCTTGTACCGGTCGCGCAGCGTGCGCCGACCTCCCTCATGGAGCGCTTGGCGGCTCTGCATCATCGGCCTATGCCTAAGTCTGATCGCCCGGACGGTTGTTCCGGACGGCCGTATTCGTCGTGGCAAGCAAGAGAGCGCCATTGGAGTCCCTCACACCTTCGCCGCCGGATGTCTTGGCGCAACTCGACAGGCTGCAGTCGAGCGCAGCCTTCGCAGGTTCCGAAAGACTGATCGTACTCCTGCGCTTCATCGTCGCCGAAGCGCTCAACGGCGCCGGCGGCTCCCTGAAAGAAACCGTGATCGGCAACGCCGTCTACGGGCGCGAACCCGCTTATGATCCGCGCATCGATTCCACCGTCCGCGTCGAGATGCGCCGGCTGCGCCGCAAGCTGAAGGACTACTATACCGCGGACGGCCCGGCCGATCCCGTGCTCATCACGCTGACGACGGGCCACTATGTGCCCTCCTTCGCCTGGAACATGCCGAAGCTGACGGCGACACACGCAGATGGCAATGCGCTGGACGTCAGCGGCCCGATCTTCGAGAAGGGCTCGGGCGCCGCCCTGGCTATCATGCCATTTCGCGCGCTTTCGCGCGATCCCGAGGACGAGACCTTCGCCGAAGGGCTGACGGATGAATTGATGTTCGCGCTCGGGCGGGCGAAGGGCTTGCGGATCGCGTCGCGGGCTGCCGTCTATCAATATCGGGACAAGCCCTATTCTCCGGTCGAGCTCGCAAGCGCCTTCGGATTCGATGCGATCCTTCAAGGGGCCGTGCGGCGCGAGGGCGAGATGATCCGCGTCACGGTCGAGGTCTGCGATCCCAGGGGCTTCGTCGTGCTGTCCGACCGCTTCGACGCGCCGGGAACGGAGCGCATGCAGCTTCAGGAGCGGATCGCGGCGACGATGCTCAACCGCATTCGCCTCGACAGCTCCCATATGAGCGCCTTGCAGATTCGCCCCGGTCCCGCCGCGTTGGAAGCCAACGCCAAGATCTATACGGCGCGGCAGCTCCTCGACCGCCAGACACCCTCGGCCCTGCACGAGGCGCTCCAGTTTTTTGCCGATGTCAGCCGGACCGCTCCGGATTACGCCCGCGGCCATTCCGGCATCGCCGATTGTCATTGCGACCTGTTCCGGCTGGGCCTCATCGATCACGCGGCCGCTTCTGTCGCGGCGAAGCGCGCGGCGCGCAGGGCTCTGGAGATCGATCCCAGATCTGTTGAAGCGCATACGGCCAGCGCCACCATCGCGGCCTGGCTCGACCGGAATGGGCCCGAAGCCGAAGCCTGGTTCGAGAAGGCCCTGCGACTCGGCGAGAATGCGCGCGCGGCCAGGCTCCATGCCGTGCTCCTGACGATCTTCGAGCGGCATGACGAGGCCGAACGGCGGTTTCGCGAAGCGCGTGCGATCGAGCCGTTCTCCTCCCAGCAGGACATCGCCGAATCCCTGAGCCACTATCAGGCCCGCCGTCACCATTTGCTGATCGGCGACGCGGCGGCTGTGCGAAACGGCCCCAGGCAACCTGTCGAGGCCCTTTTCTACAGGGCCTTGGCCGAGATCTTCGCCGGACAGCCCGAGCTGGCGCGCCCGCTGGCGATCCTGATCGAGGCCGAGGCAAGGGGTCGCAGGGACCTCGTCTTCGCCCGGGCCGAGATCGAGGCCTGGCTTGGCGAGCCTGAGCGCGGCCAGGCGCTCCTGACATCCCCGAACGGCGAGGCGACGGCTTTCGCACGCGCAACGCTCGCGGCGGCCCTGCGCGACAACGAGCGCTGTCTCGAGGCCATCGAGGTTGCACTGGCGCGCCGCGAGCTCTCGACCGTGTGGCTCAGGACCGATTCGCGCTTCGACCACCTGCGCGGCTCGGACCGCTTTCAGCGGTTGCTGGACCAGCTGAGCGCGCAGGCGGCGGCATAGCAACGCGCGGCGCTGCACCCTCAAAGCGCCGGCGCTTGCATCGTGAGACGCTGTTCGTCTCACCGTTAGTTCCCGGTAGCTCACTCCTGCTCGGGGCGGCGCGCGGTTAGGTCTTCCCGGCCTGAAGCGTGCGCCAGTGATGTCCGGGGGCACAGGCAATCCTGGCGCAGGACGCGCGCCGCTGTTGCGAGAATGGAATGATGTGTGCTGCAGGCTGCAGGACAGCGTCATGCCGGCTGGAAGAGCTCCGTAATGGTTGAGCCGATGAAGCCTGCTCCCGACGCCCATGTCGCTTCTTCGGAGCTGCCTCAGGAAGCTTCCGGGGGCGGGACAAATCCGGATGCGCAGGGAAATTCGGTTTCGCAGCGACAGATAACGCCCGCGGCGGTCATCGTCATATTGTCCGTGGCGGCCATCATCGGGTTGTCGCTCTGGTATGTCGCCCAGCCGCAGCCGCTTCTGGTGCAGGGCGAGACCGATGCCACGAGGATCGACATTGCCGCCCGTGTCGATGGCCGCCTCAGTCAGCGACCAGCCTCGCGCGGCGACAATGTCGTTGCCGGGCAGATTCTGGTCGCGATCGAGAACCCGCAGCTCTTGACCAAGCTCAAGGAGGCTGAGGCTGCCAGGGCGGTCGCGCTGGCGGATTTCGCTCGTGTCCAGGTCGGGACGCGGCCGGAGGTGATTGCGGCGCGCAAGGCTGCGCTCGCAGCGGGAGAGGCCTCGGTGACGCTGTCCCAGCAGACGTATGACCGGGTCAAGCAGCTCGCGGAGCGCGATTTCGCCTCGACCCAGCGGCTGGATGAAGCGACGGCCTCGCTCGATGTCGCGCAAAGAAGCGCCGAGCAGGCGAAGCTCGCCTATCAGGAAGCCGTGGCGGGATACACGGCCGAGGAGCGCGGCGTGGCCCAGGCCAACGTCGCCAAGGCGGAGGCCGCGATCGCCACGCTGGCGGCGCAGGTCGCCGAACTGACCGTGAAGGCCCCCGCTGCCGCGCAAGTCTATCAGGTCGGCGCGGAGCCCGGCGAATATGTCTCGCCGGGCGTGCCGCTGCTCTCACTGGTCGATCTCAGCGATGTCTGGATGCGCTTCGACCTGCGCGAGGACCTCGTCAAGGGCCTGAAGCCCGGTGACAGGTTCGAGGTCAAGGTTCCCGCGCTCGACGACCGACCCGTCACCGTGGCGGTGCGGACCATCGCGACGCGCGGCGAATATGCCGGCTGGCGCGCCACCCGCGCCACGGGCGATTTCGACCTGCGGACCTTCGAGGTCAGGGCCTATCCGATCGCGCCGCTGCCGGGTCTGCGGCCCGGCATGAGCGTCTATTTCGACCGCGCCGGGGCGCGCTGATGTCGATGCCCGAGGCAACCGGCCTGCTGGCGGTCGCGGCGCGGGAGGTGCGCTGGATCTGGCGCGACACGGTTGCGCTTGTCCTCGTCGTCGCGATTCCGCTGATCGCCTTCGCCCTGCTGGCCGGAACCTTCAGCAATGCGGTGATCCGGGATCTGCGCGTGGATATCGTCGATCAGGACCGGACGCCGACTTCGGCGGCCTTCATCCAGGCCGTCAACGCGGCGCCGGGCGTCAGCGTCGCCAGGCCCTCATCCGAACTCAACGACGCGATGCATGCGATCCGCTCGGGCGAGGCGATCGCCACCGTCTACCTGCCGCGCGAGCTGGAGCGCGACATGCTGGCGGCAAAGCGGCCGGAGATCGTGATCTTCTACAACAAGCAGTATTTCACGCCCGGCAATGTCGCGTCGAGCGCGCTGCAGGCGGCGCTCTCATCCGCTGCGGCTACGATGACTGCGCCTGCCGCGAGTAATTCCGCCTATGCGCCGGGAGCCCTCGTCGTCGAGCAATATGTGCTGACCAATCCGGCCCTCAACTACGCCCAGTTCCTGCTGCGAGCGATCCTGCCGACCGTGCTCCACGTCATGATCGCGATCGCGGCCGGCTATGCCGTGGGGTCGGAATTCGCGGGCCGCGACATGGCGGGATGGCTGCGCGTGGCGGGCGGCAGCCCGTTGACGGCCTTGACGGGAAAGCTTCTGCCCTATTTCGGCATCTTCATCGTGATGATGGCGGTCGGGCTCGGCGTCATTCACGGCCTCTACCAGATCCCGTTTCGCGGCGAGGCGCTGTTGATGGGGGCCTCGGCCTGCCTTCTCGTCACCGCCTATCTCGCTTTGGGCGCGCTCTTCCAGCTTCTCGTCAGGAATCTGGCGACCGGTCTGACCCTGACCGGCATCGTCTGCTCGCCGGCTTTCGGCTTCGCCGGCGTCGGCTTCCCGGTCCTGGCGATGGGCGCGTTCGGCCGAGCCTGGGGCTCGCTGCTGCCCCTGCGCTGGTACATCCAGATTCTGTTCGACCAGGCAGCGCGCGGCGTGCCCGCGCGGGATTCCCTCGAACCTTTCCTGGTCCTGGCCGGTCTGGCCGCCCTGTTCTTCGGCCTCGCGCTGCTGCGGCTGCGCGCGATCGCCCGCCGCCCGCTGCCGCCGCGGGAGGCGCCTGCGGATTTCGACCGGGGCGGACGGCTCGGCATCGTGCGCGCCTTCGTCCATGAATATGGCCGCATCCTGCGCGATCGCGGCGCCTTCGGCCTGATCGTGCTCGGCCCCATTATCTATGGCGTGTTCTACCCGCAGCCATATCTCGGACAGCTCATTCGCGGCGTGCCGATCGCGGTCGTCGACAATGATGCGTCCGATCTGAGCCGGACGGTCATCCAGGCGCTCAACGCCCATGAGGCCGTCTCGGTGGCGACCAGGACCGCGACGCTCGCCGAGGCGCAAGCCGCGCTCGCCCGGCGCGAGGTCTTCGGCATCATCAACATCCCGGCCGGGACGCAGCGCGAGGTCCTCAAGGGCAACAGCGCAAAGCTGCCGGCCTATGTCGATTCCGCCTATTTCCTGCTCTACAGCCGGACCTTGCAGGGCATCCTGGAATCGGTCGGCACGGTGACCGCCGAGCTTGCAGGCCGTGGCGCGAGACAGGATGGCAGCCTCTATCGCGCGGCACTGGCGAAGGGCTCGCCGGTGGTGATCCTCAATCAGCCGCTGTTCAACCCGACCGGCGGCTATGCCAGCTACATCGTGCCGGCGGCCTTCGTGCTGATCCTGCAGCAGACCCTGCTTATGGGCGCCGCGACCGTCGGCGGCATCGCATTCGAGCGCGGCGGCCAGGCCGCGCGCCGCCGCCGCGGCCTCCCCGCCGCCGTGATCGGGCAGGCTCTCGCCCATCTGCTGCTCGCCCTGCCGGGCTTTGCGCTCTATCTCGTCGTGCTGCCACGCATCTACGGCTTCACCAGCAGCGACCACCTTCTCGACATCCTGGCCTTCGCGATCCCGTTCATCCTGTCGGTCAGCTTCCTCGGCCAGTTCGTCGGCGCCTGGTTCAAGCGGCGCGAAACGGCGGTGCTGCTGCTGATCGCGATCAGCCTGCCGCTGTTCTTCCTCGTCGGCGTGGCGTGGCCGCCTGAAGCCATTCCTGAAATCCTGCGTCGGATCAGCGTGATCTTCCCCAGCACCTCGGGCATCGACGGGCTCGTCCGCATCAACCAGATGGGCGCATCCTTCGTCGATGTCGCAGCCGATTGGCGCCGGTTATGGCTCCTGACCGGCATCTACGCCGCGCTCGCCATGCTGGCGGCCCGTGTTTCGGGGCCATGGAGATCGTCTTATGGGCGCTAGGCGGAAAGTCCTGCTTCTGGCCGGTGCCCTGCTGCTTATCGGGCTGGGGGGCGCCCTCCTCTACGGCCGGCGCGGCGAGGCGGCTTCGGTCGCGATCGCGGGCATGGTCCGTCAGACCGAAATCCGCATCGCTCCCGAAATCACCGGCAGGCTTGCCGCGATCCCGGTGTCTCCGGGCCAGCCCGTCCGCAAGGGCGATCTGGTCGCGACCTTGGACACCCCCGAACTCGCCGCCTCCGTCGCCGAGGCGCGCGCCGCCGTGGCGAGCGCCCGGGCGGAGCGCGACAGGGTCCATTCGGGCGTCCGGGCCGAGGAGGTCGCGATCGCCGCCCAGGCTGTCCGAACGGCGCAGGCCAACCTGCTCCTGGCGCAGCAGCACAATGACCGTGCCGTCGCGCTGTCGGCCCGCAGTTTCACGAGCCGCCAGCAACTCGACGAGAGCAATGCCTCGCTTGCCAAGGCGCATGCCGATCTCGACTTGAAGCAGGCGCAATCCACGGCAGCGCAAGCCGGCCCCATCGCCGAGGAGCGCGCGCTTGCCGATACGAAGGTCGCCCTGGCGGAAGCGGCGCTTGCCGATGTCCAGGCCAGGCTCGACAAGACCAGGCTGACCGCTCCGGCTGACGGGACGATCGGCATCCGGGTGGCGGAGCCGGGCGAGATCATCGCGCCCGGCAAGCCCGTGGCGACGCTGCTGGTGGCTGGCGGATACTGGTTCGGCTTCACGCTGCGGGAGGATTATCTGCGCGGCCTCGCCTTGGGCGAAACGACCTCCCTGACGCGCGCCGATGGCAGCCGCCTCGCGGCACGCGTCACCGAGTTGCGACCGCTGGGAGAATTCGCGACATGGCGGGCCGCGCGTGCGGTCGGCGATCACGATCTCAACAGCTTCAGGGTCAGGCTGGACCCCGTCGCCGGGAGCGATGGCCTCGAACCGGGCATGTCGCTCTGGCTACAGCGCGGTCCTTGAGCCAAACTCCGCCAGGACAAGGCCCGGCTCGCTTGCTTCGGGCCGCAGCATCCGGCAGCGCGGCATGAGCGTGGTTCAATCCGAGACGATCCTGCAATTGCTGGCCGACCCGATGGTCCAGACCGGGCTGATGGCGGTGGCAGGCGCGCTGGTCACGCGCGTCGCGCTGCGGCACCATCCCGCCAAGCGCCTGTTCGGCCAGGTGCTGTTCTTCGCGGCCTTGACGGCCCTGCTGCTGTATCACGGCATCGTGCCCTACCAGGCAGCGCCGCCCGAGACGGCCGCTCTCCAGCATGTCTTCGTCGGCATCGCGAAAATCATCTGGTGGATCAATGCGGCCTGGGCGCTGATTGCCTTCGTCCGGGTGTTCCTGATCTTCGAGAAGCAGCCCCGCGAGGGGCGGCTGATCCAGGACCTCGTCGTCGGGACGATCTATCTCGGCGCGCTGCTGTCGGTCGTCGCCTATGTCTTCAGCGTGCCGGTGGGAACACTCGTCGCGACATCGGGTGTCGTGGCCATCATCATCGGCCTCGCATTGCAGAGCACGCTCAGCGACGTCTTCTCCGGTGTCGCGCTCAATATCGGCCGCCCCTATGCGGTCGGAGACTGGATCGTGCTCAATGACGGCATCGAGGGGCGGGTGCTGGAAACCAACTGGCGCGCGACCCATCTGCTCAACGGCGCCAACGATCTCGTGGTCCTGCCCAATAGCAGCCTCGCCAAGGCGACCTTGACCAATATGAGCAGCCCCGAGCGCAGCCATGGCGTCAAACTGATGGTGTCGCTGCTGCCCACAAAACCCCCTCGCGTCCTGGTCGAGGCGATGCGCGATGTGCTGCTGAGCTGTAATGCGACCCTGAAGAGCCCGCCGCCGGCCGTACAGATCAAGAAATTGACGGGAACGTCGATCGACATCGAATTGTCGTTCCGCGTAACCGACATATCGAGATCCGGAGCCGCCAGGAACGAGCTCTTCGACCTGATCTACCGTCACGCGCTGGCGAACGATCTCAAACTCGTCCCGATCGCCGATGACCAGGCCGCCCCCGCGACGATGTCCTCGGGCGGGACACGCTCCGAGATCGAAACATCCCGGCATCGGACCACGCCGCTGCGGTTGCTCGACGCGGTTCCACTGTTTGCAACCCTGACCGAGGACGAGAAGGAAGTCCTCGCAGCGGCGATGGTCCGGCGGACCTTTCGCAAGAACGAGATCGTCGTCGAACAGGGCACGACGCTGCAATCGCTGATGGTCCTTCGCAGCGGCGTCGCGGTCGTGACACGGGCCAAGGCTCGCCAGGAGATCGAACTGGGGCGCCTCGCGCCCGGCGATTTCTTCGGCGAGGGAGGACTGCTCACAGGCGCCAAGGAACCGGGAACCATCAAGGCGCTGACGCTTGTCGTCATCTACGAGATCGCGCAGCCGAGCCTTGCCCCATTAATGCAGGATCGCCCGGTCATCGCCGAGGATCTGGCCATGATCTTCGCGCGTCGCATGGATAATGAACGGCAGCGATCGTTGCCGGAAAGCCGTGCCGTCGAGCCCGGCTCGGTACAGCGCCTGGTCGAGCGCATGCGCCATATCTTCGATATCAAGCACGCTGGCGGCGACGCCTGAATTCGCCTGCGGCGAGGCGTTTCTCGATCCCGGCGCCAACACGGATGTCCGGCATCGTCAGGCCCCGGAACTGAATGGATTATTCGCGCGCATGATCGGGCAGCCCTGGACGTACTCCCCGGGTTTGCCGCACGATACGGCATCGTGATCCTGAGAACCGATGATAGGGCCGATGCCGAGTTGTCGAAGGAGCGCCGCGTCGACACGCGCGCCGCAAGCGCCAACAGCAGACGTTGAGCCACCGCCTAGAAGCGGACATTCATATCCGGTGGAGTGGGGGCCGTTTGCGCCCCTTAGCGGAATTCCGTTTCGAACACGTGGCAGCGCAATCCGTCAAATCGTCGCCAAGTTCGCTTTCCTCATCGATTTGGTCGCGATCGACTGCTGGAGTCAGTCGGATAGGGATCCTCCGCCAATCCGACTGGGCAGCAATTCGCCCATGCGCTCAAGAACCGGATAGGCCGCGGCAGCGACGATGTAGCTGTTCACGAGCTTGATGTTGCGCAGCAGGTCGAGGTGCATCGCGCTCGTTTCTGCGACGTCGCGACGGCGAGCCCGCAATCGATCGACATGGGCTCGCGTGGCTGCCTGCTCGGTATCGCGAAAAATTGCTTTCTCTTCCGCCAGCAACCGGGCGGCGCGCGGATCGTCCGTCATGAACAGAGAGGCGGCGGTTCGTAGATTGCTACTTAGGCGATCGAACATGGACAGGAGGTCGGCCTCTTCGTCTCTTGAGAAGCTGAGGCCACGTTTCAGGCGTTTCGAGGCGTGCGGCAGCAGGTTGCGGGCGATAACGTCGCCGGCATGCTCCATGTTCATGGCAAAGGTCAGGATCTCCTCAAGGCGCCGATGGTCCGCGTCGTTGAGCTCATCGGGATCGATTGACGTCAGATAGGTCTTGATCGCTGTGTTGAGATGGTCGAGCACGTCGTCGAAGCGCCGTTCCAGCAAGGCCGCGTAAGGCGTCAGCAGCGGCAAGAAGAGCAGCGCGAGAACAGCATTGAAGACCAGGTGGAAGCTCGCCACCGCACGCGCCTCGTCGGGCTGGATCGTGACCATGAAGGTCCCGATCGCGGGCAGGAATGCCAGGGCCAGGACGACGCCGACGAGCCGTGTCAGGAAATTGCCGACCGGAAGGCGCTTGCCGGCGGGATCGCTACCGGAGCTGCCCTCGATGATCGGATTGAGCGCGGTTCCGAGGTTGGCGCCGAGCACGAGCGCGAATGCGGCAATCGGCGGCACCGCGCCCTTGCTGGCCAGCGACATGATCAGCAGGACCACTGCCACGCTCGAATGCATCGCCCAGGTGACGCTGGCAGCCAGCAGGACCGCGATGAGCGGCTCGGTGCTGATCGCGCCGAGCAGCAGCCGCAGGCTCGGCACGTCCTCGTAGGGGGTCATCATTTCGAGCAGGCGATGCAGCGCCAGCAACATCAGGCCAAGCCCGATGAAGACGCGGCCCAGATCGTGCGTGAGCGGGCTGGAGTCGCGGCGAAACATCAGGACGCCGATCAGAACTAGCACCGGCATCAGTGCCGAGACGTCAAAGGATAGGACCTGGACGATCAGCGTCGTCCCGACATTGGCCCCGAGCATCACGGCTAGCGCCGGCGCCAATGCGACCAGGCCGGCCGCCGTGAAGCCCGCCATCATCAGCCCGGTCGCCGTGCTGCTCTGCAACGCGGCCGTGCCCCCCACTCCCGCGAGAAAAGCCCGGCCGCGGTTGCGCAGCGCGTTGCCCAGGATGCTGCGGAGCCTTGGCCCGAACGCGCGCTGGACGCCCGTCTGGACCATATGCGTGCCCCATAGCAGGAGCGCGATGAAGCCGGCGAGATCGACGAGTGTAAGCGGAAAAGCCATCGTGCTGGCCTCCTTGGCAAGCAATCTAATCAAGCTTGAGGGAGTGGATCACCGCTTTCAGGCCCGGCTCCTCGACCAGGTCGGCCGCGTCGCCAGCTTGAACCATTGGTGCCGCCGCTGATCGCGCTCCGGCCAATCGTCTAGGCGCCCCGTGACGGTGAGCAAAAAGAGCTTCACCTCGCACAGAAGCATATAGTCCTCCATCCGCTTCCAGTAGAGGTATCGGCCCATCGACTTCCTGCGAATGGTTCCAATGGCGCCGGCTTCCTCCTGCGCTTCGCGCGCGGCGGCCTCATGGGCTTTGAGCCCCTTGATCGGCCAACCCTTCGGAACGGTCCAGCGCTTCGTGGTCCGGGTGGTGACCAGGAGAACCTCGATCGAGCCATCCGGCGAGTGGCGGACCGGCACGGCACCGACCTGCAGTCGGGCCTTTTCCGGTACGCGCCGCGTCTTCTTTATCGACTCGCCGATGCGCTTCATGATGTGAAAAGTCTAGACTACGATGCACTCCGGGACTCAACTGCTGGGTTAGCGGTCTGGCGTCAGCTTCCGACCTTAAGCCGAGTTCAGAGCTTCATCCGCTTTCCGCACGGATAAGGCAAAGGCCGCCAATTTGCTCGGATCCAACCGGCCTGCAATCCGGACGCCCAAACTCAGGTCGACGCCGAACGGCCTTACCTGTCGGATGGCGTCACCGACATTCGCGGGGGAAAGGCCGCCCGCGAGGAACACTGGGAGACGGCTGGACTGAACAAACTCGGCGCTTATCGCCCAATCGTTCTGTCGACCTGTTCCGCCCAATTCCGGCGTCGCCGCGTTGGGTTGGCCCGAGTCGAGCAGGAAGGCGTGAACGTACGGGCTGTAGATTGGGATCATCTCCAGCGCTGCGCGGCTCTCGACGTGAACAACCTGAACTCGACGCACATGAGGCTCGATGTCAGCCAGACGAGAGGACTCGGCCGGATCGATATTCCATAGAATTTGGACGGTGGTCGGACGCGTACTGCGCACATGGGCAGCTATTGCGTCGGCTGTCCGCTCGACGGTCAGCAGGAATGTAGCGACTGAAGGCGGTGTGAATTTCGTGATCTCGGCGACAGCAGAGTCTCCGATGTTGCGAGGGCTGGAAGGCCCCACACAATTGAAGCCAAGAGCGTCGACGCCAGCTTCTACGGCCAGGCGGGCTCCAGTGCAGTTGCAGGAGATCGAGGCGCTCCACCCGCAGGTGCTTGAGGCTCGCCTCGCAGCCGGTGCGGATGGCCTTGCGCCGGCCGTCCTTGTAGGCGACGCCCGGCCCCATCTTGGTCTGTCCGCATTTGGTCGCGATGACGAGCCCGTCCGGATAGGGCTGGAGCGACTGGGCGATCAGGGTCTCGTTGAGCCCCGCCCCGTAAGCATAGGCCGTATCGATCAGGTTGACGCCGATCTCGAGCGCGCGCAGCAGCACCTGCCCGGCGCCCTCCGGGTCCGGGTAAGGCCCCCAGTTGCCGGGCTGCCCGGAGAGCCGCATCGCTCCGTAGCCGAGGCGCGACACCGGAAGGTCCCCGCCGATCCGCGGGTCGTCTCGATGGCGGGCTCAGCCATGTCGGTTACTCCTGTCCCGGCGGGTAAACTGTGCTTGGCGACGTTCCGCGACCCGTGACAAAACCGCAAGATCGGTCGAGCGCCTCATGTCGGCGACTGCGCCGCGCCATTGAAGCTCATCCGGCACGGGCTTGCGTCTGCAGGATAAAGCCGCCCTTCGCTAGATTTCCGGAAGACGAAGCCACAGGGCGACCGCGCTCAGCACCATGTTGACGGCGAGGGCTGCGAGGAGCAGCCCCATGATCCTGCGGATGAGATTTGCACCGTTCGCGCCGATCAGGCGCCGCAGCGTCTCGCTCAGCAGAAAGACGCCAAGCATGACGGCAAGGACTGCGGCGAGCGCGACGATGGTAAGCGCCTGCTGGAGCACGGTGTCGCGATTGTTGTCCATGAGGAGGACGATGGTGAGCATCGCCCCGGGCCCGGCGATGATCGGCGTCGCGAGCGGATGAACTGCGACGGACATAGCGGAATCTCCCTTCTCGGTCTTGAAGGGAGACGCCGGGGCATCGCCAAGCACCATGTTCAAGGCGAACACAAAGACGATCATCCCGCCCGCGATCTGGAACGACCGCCGCGAAATGCCCATTGCATGCAGCAGCATCGGTCCGGCCAGCGCGAAGATCGTCAGGATGCCGAACGCGATGACGATGCTGAAGCAGGCGGCCCGGCGGCGCTGGGATGCGCTAAGGGTGGTCGTCGCCCCGAGAAAGAGAGGCAGAAGGCCGATGGGGTTGAGCATTGCCCACAGGACGACCAGCTGGGTCGTGAAAAGCCGATAGTCGTCGAGCACGCGGTGCCGCCTCGTCCTTAGCTGCAGTTTGGCTTGGATTGCTCGCCCTGCCGATGCTTCAAGCACCCGGTGCGTTGCCGCGGGCGCCTCGCCGGGCCAGCACGACCATCGCGGCAAGGGCGAGTAGCGTCGCGGCGGTCAGGAGCCCCATGGCGGCGCGATAGCCGCTCGTGAAGAAGTCGTCGACCAGCCCGGGATTCGGCGCTCCGCCGAGGAGGCGGGCGAGCTGCTCGGCCGCCACCGTCGGCTCGGAGACCAGCCGGTCGATCCAGGCCGGATCAATTCCGGAGGAAAGATGCGCCTCGGATTGCAGCGCCTGCTCGGCCAACATTCGGTAGAGCAGCGTCGACAGCACCAGGCCGGTCGCGCCGCCGACATTGTGAATGGTCCAGCATGCCCCCATCGCCACGCCGCCGAGCCGCTTCGGCACCGAGGACAGGGCGGCAAGCGTCGAGGGGCCGAGAATGCAGCCCCAGCCGATACCCATCGTCGCGAAGGCGAGAATGACGAAGGGGGTGCTCGTCGCCTCGGAGAACAGCATCTGCAAGCTGGCCGATAATGCCAGCAGGGCGAGGCCGGCCGCGAGGAGCGGCATGGGCCCGTGCCTGTCCGCCAGCTTGCCGACCACCGGCGATGCGAGCGCCACCAGCGCGGTCGTCGGCAGCAGCATGAGGCCGGTGAGCAGGCTGCCATAGCCGCGGACGACGCCGAGGTAGAGCGGCATCAGGAAGAACGCCGAGCAATAGAAGAAGGCGAGCGCGAAGGTAGCGATGCCGGCGGCCGCGAAGCGCCGATTGGCGAAGAGGTCGAGGCGGATCAGCGGCGATGCGGCACGCCGCTCCACTACGACGAACAGCAGCAGCAGGCAAAGGCCGCCTCCGGTCGCCGCCAGCGTCGGGATCGCAGTCCAGCCCCAGTCCTTGGCCTGCGTCAGGCCGAGCAGCAGGCTCGCCAGCCCTGCGAGCAGGAGGCCGACGCCCGGCCAGTCGAGCGGTCCGCGATCGCTCTCGTCTCGCGTCTCGCGGACGGAGGAGAAGCACAGGACGGCGCTGAGCAGAAGGAACGGCACGTTGACGAAGAACACCCAGCGCCAGCCCAGCAATTCGACCAGCACGCCACCTGCGACGGGGCCGAGCGCGAGGCCGATGCCGTTGGCGGCGAAGAGCAGGCCGAGCGCCCGCCCGCGCATCGCCTCGGGAAAGGCGTCCGACACGATTGCGGCGGTGGTGGTGTAGAGCGCTGCGGCGCTCGCGCCTTGGACAAAGCGAAAGCCGATGAGCGCCTCGATCGACGGCGCCGCGCCGGCACCGAGCGAGCCCAGCGTGAATGCGGCCATTCCGATATAGAACAGCCGCCTGCGGCCGTAGCGATCCGCCAGCCGTCCGCTCACCACCATGAAGCCGGACAGGGCCATGACGAAGGCCGCGACGATCCATTGCGCCTCGCTCACCGTAGCCGCGAGGCCGCCCTGGATATCGGCGATCGCTGTGTTGACGATGGTGAAGTCGATACAGCCGACGAAACTTGCCAGGCTGACGCCGAGAAGCAGGATCCAGCGGGTGCGCGCCTGATCATCGACTGTAAGGGAGGTCATTTGCCGCGTCCGATCCAATTTCGCGTACCGTGCAGGTCTGACCGGCTGCCGCCCAGGCGGATCGGCAGCCGGCCGGGAACCTGCCGTTCAGCCTTCCTCCTCCTCGAAGAGCCAGAGCGTCGCGCTCGGCTGGCCCGGCCCGCCATGGTCGGTCATGCCGAGGAAGACCGGCAGGCGGCGCCTCTGCCCGTCTGACAGCGAGGCGACGAAGGGGCGCGCGGCCTCGACGAGGCGGCGCAGCTCGCGGCCGCGTGCCTCTTCCGCATCGGCGATCGCGCCGAGCACGTCGAGGAAGCTGCCGGGCGCGGCCGCCTGCTGACGCCCGTTGCGGCGGTCGGAAGCGGCCTTGCTGATGTCGCGAATGGCGGCTTCCACGGGCGTCCAGAGCTTTTCCTGCTCGGGCGTCAGCTCGGCGACCACGCGCAGCGCGGCGAGCCTGGCGTTGAGCACGGCGCGGGCATCGGCGTCGCTCCAGTCGGGGAGCTGCTGCGCCTGCGGAGCGGTTGCCTGCTGTGCGAAGGCCTGATGCGGTCCGGCAAGCAGCGCCGTGGCGAGCAGGATCGGGGCGAAGATCTTCATGGCATGGATTCCGGAAACTTGAGGGGAACGAGGGAGGGGTTCACTTCCAGCCGCCGCCGGGGAGCGGGCCGTGATAGGGCGTGTTGCGGCAATGGCCCCAGGGGCCGCGCCAGGAGCCGGGAGGGCAGCCATTGCCGCCGAAGACCGGAGCAGGACCGGTCCAGCCGCCGCCAGGGAGGCGGCCATAATACGGTGTGCTTCGGCAGCCTCCCCAAGGGCCGCGCCAGGCGCCCCAGCCGCAGCCCTGAGCGACGGGCACGACCTGCAGCGTCGGCTCGGGGATCGGGAGTTGCGGGAGAGCCGAGGCTGGCGCGGCGAAGGCCGCGAGGCTAGCTGCGGCTGCGAGCAGTGGCAGGATCACGTGTCTCATGGGTTCCTCTCGTTCGATGGGGTGGGCGGAAGGCATGCAGATCAGGCGTCCGGCCACCGGCCGAGCCAGGGATTGGGAGTTGGGTGCCCCCGATCCGTCAAAAGCGGACGGCCAACCGGGCGAGGCCGGTATGCGAGCTGTAGCGGTCGCCGAAATCGCCGTTGTACTGGAGCTTCAGCTCGAGGTTGCCGGCGGTCGCCAGGTTGGCGCCGACCGAGACGCGCGCGAGCGCGTTCGGGATCGGCGTCGTGGCCCTGAAGCCCGCGGTCGCACCCTGCACGCCGGCGAAGCGCGCGGTGGCGGCCCAGCCATCGTCTCCGTTGACGCTGAGGCCGAGGCTGGCGAAGGGCAGCAGCGTGCCGAAGGAGCCGAGATCGATGCGTGTGCCGACCTCGACCGCGCCGGTTGCCGTCAGCATGGTCGCCGTCTCACCCGCGACCGCCAGGCGGAAGGGGCTCCAGCCACCCTCGGTATAGGCGCCGGCGGCCATATGCGCGACGCGCAGCTCGGCCATCGGCTTTACGTACCAGTCGCCCATCGCCATGCGGTAGCTGAGGCGAGCGGTGGCACCGAGATGCCAGGCGTTGGGCGAGCCCGTCGCCGACTGCATCGTATCGCCCAGCACGATCTGCCGGGTGCTGTCATAGGAGCCGTAGCCGGCGTCGAGTGCGCCCGAGAACAGCCAGCCGCCGCGCTGGTGCTTCAGCACCAGGCCGCCGAGCACGCTGTCGCCGGTGACGGTCGAGGTGCCGCGGCTGCCGGAGAAGCGGCTGCTCTCATAGGCGAGCGAGCCGCCGAGGAACCAGTCCGGCCGGATCTCGCGCTGGCCGCCGATCTGCGCCGTCACCGCGCTGGCGTGGTAGCCGAGCGAGCCGGGCAGCGTGTCCTGTACGGTCGCGTTGCCGATGACGCGGCCCCAGACGCAGTCGCGCTCGCGCAGTCCGAGCGTGGCGTCGACCAGATCCGGGCAGCTTTGCATGTTGCTGACGAATGCCTGGCTCGCCGCGAAGTGGGCGGCTGCGATGGCGCCGATCGTCTGGCCCGAGAGCGTATTGAGCGCATGGGCGTAGCTGCCGCTATCCTTGATCCCGGCCAGCGCCGCAAAGCCCGTGCCCAGACTCTCTCCGTTGTTCCAGGCTTCCTGGAGATGCGCTGCGACCTGGAGCTGGGTTGCGCCGAGGCGGCCGGAGCCGATGAAGTCGGCGCTGGGCTGGATATGCAGGCTGGAGCCGTCGCTGACCGGCTTCAGGTCGAAGACGTGGCTGCGATAGCCGGTGGTGGCGGGGTCGAGATCGATCCCGCCCGATGCGGTCAGCACCGTGACGGGGGCCTTGGACAGGGTGATTGGCCGTGCCTCGATCATGCCGGCGAGCTCGGCGCGGCCCTGCACGGTCAGCATGTCGGCGCGGCCGGCGGCATGGTCGGTGTCCACCAGCAGGCGGCCGGTGGAGCTCTGGGAGAGCTTGCCGGTCAGTGTCGTCGCTGAGATCGCGGTGCCGTAGCCGACCGAAAGGATGCCGTCGTTCGAGACCCGGCCGTTCGGGCCGAACTGCATCACCGGACCCATCTCGACGCGCCCTTGCCGCGCGTTCTGCAGCGTCGAGCTGTCGCCCAGCACGACCGAGCCCAGCACGGTGCCTCCGAGGTTGTTGACCTGGCCGGAGGTCGGGCCGTTGCTCCAGGAGCCGATGGCGACCTGGCTCGTGCTCTGGCTGCCATCGATGACGCCGCCCTGCCGCACCAGGACGCCGGTGCCGGTGAATGGGACGGTGCTGCTGGCCCCGGCGATGAAGACCGCGCCAGCGGCCGACCCCTTGGCCACCACTTGCGCCTGCCCGCCCACCTGGTTGCCGTTCGCGTCGGTATAGCCGCCGACCGCGACGTTGCCAGTGGCGGAGTCGGCGCCGCTGCCGATGGCAACGACGCCCCAGGCATTTGCCCCGCTGACGGTCACGCTGCCCTGGTTGACGGCCACGAGGGCAGTCGAGGTGCACGCGCCGCAGGCCGACGAGGCGCCCGAGAAAGCGAAGCCGGTCCCGTCATCCTGCCCGACGATGCCGCCGAAGCCGGTGCTCTGCGCGAAGATGCCATGCGCATAGGCGCCCGTCGTCGCGATGGTGCCAAAGGAACTGACTGTCACCTGTCCGCCGACGGATCCGGTCGCGGTCGTCACGACGACGTTGCTGCCGAAATTGTTGCCGTTGAGCCCCTGGACGATGCCGCCGCCGCCAGCGCTCTGCGCCAGGATGCCCGCCGCGCCGCTGCCCGTGGTGGTGATGGATGTTCCCGGATCGGTCGTGACGTTGACGGCGCCGCCGTTGTTCCCGCTGCCCGACGGATTGCTGAACAGGTTGTTCGAGGTCGGCCGGAAGCCGCCGGTGACGATCACGCCGCCGCCATTGCCGACGCTCTGCGCGATGATGCCGGAGGCGTTGAGGCCGCTGGTCTTGATCGTGGCGGTGTCCTGCAGGTTGACGTTCACCGTCCCGCCCGTGCTGCCGGAGGGCGCGTCGCCGTTGAAGGCGAAGGCGACCGGGATCGTCCCGCTCGCAGCGCCCGCAGGCGCGCCGGCGGAGCTGGTGGACTTGCCGGTGGTGGGGTCGTAGATCGCGCTCATCACGGTGGCGAGGCCGCCGCCGCCGCCCACGCTCTGCGCCAGGATGCCGGCCGCGTAGTCGCCGGAGGTGCTGATCTTGCCGGTGCCGCTGACGGTGGCGTTGACCGTCCCGCCCGACTGGCTGTCGCCCCAGTTCTGCCCGCCGGCGCTGGCGCCCAGCGTCAGCAGGAAGCCGCCGCCGGTGGGCGCGCTGGCGGTCAGCGTCGCGCCGCCGTGCCCACCGCCGCCGCCCACGCTCTGCGCCAGGATGCCGAAGGAGAGGTCGCCCAGCGTGGCGATGCTGCCGCTATGGGTGATGTCGACCTCGCCGCCAGAGCCGCCGCCGCCGCCATTGCCGCCCAAGGTCAGGTTGCCCTGGAAGAAGGAGCCGGAGAGGTTCGTGCGGGCCAGGGAGGGGCCGGTCGCGCCGCCCACGCCGCCGCCGCCGCCGACGCTCTGGGCGAAGATGCCCGCCGAGAGCGGCCCCGTGGTCTGGATGCTGCCGGCATCCAGGACCTGCACCGTGCCGCCGTTGCCGGCCGCGCCGCCATTGCCGGCCCAGCCCACGCCGAGGTTGACCGTGTAGTCGGTGAGCGAGGTGCCACCATCAGGCGCGTCGCCGCCGGCGCCATTGGCCTCGGCGTAACCATCGCCGATGCTGTTCAGCGAGGGGACGTCCCCATAGCTGCCGGTGAACGGCGCCTGCCAGGCCCAGATGTCCGAGGTCACCTGGACCACGGGGTTGTTCTGTCCCATGCCGAGCGCGCTTGCGAGATGGGTGCCGACATAGCCTCCCAACGCATAGGTCGGGTCGATGCCGGAGCCCATGGCCGCGTTGCCGCCGCGCCCGCCGCCGCCGCCGACGCTCTGCGCATTGATGCCGGCCGCCTGCGCGCCGCGCGTGACGATGGCGCCTGTGCCGTTGTCCACGAGCACGCTGCCACCATTGCCGCCCGCGCCGCCATAGCCGCCCACCGAGACCCGGAGGTTGAGGTTGCCGTTGCTGCCGGCGCCCATCGAGGCGGCGCCGTTGCCGCCGCCGCCGCCGATGCTCTGCGCCAGCAGGCCGTCCGAGCCGTCGCCGGTCGTCAGGATGCCGCCGGACCCGTTAAAGGCGTAGCTGCCGAGGGCGGTGGGCTGGTTGGGCAGCGTCTGCGGCGCGTAATTGTAGAGGCTCACCGCGCCGCCTTCGCCGGCTGCGCCGCCATGCCCGCCCATGGCCACCGTGACCGTGAGGGTGGGAAGATCGCCGTTGCTGCTCTGGTAGCTGCCGCTGTTGGCGCGGCCCGCGCCGCCATGCCCGCCGCCGCCGCCGATGCTCTGCCCGTGCACGCCCGGCGAGAGATCTCCCAGCGTCATCAGGAGGCCGCTGTTATAGGCGGAGACGGGGCCGCCATCGCCCCCGGTCCCGCCCGAGCCGCCAATCGATGTGGAAATGGTGATCGTTGGCGACATCACCGAGTTGCTCAGCGCGCGCGCGTTGCCGCCGGTGCCGCCGCCGCCGCCGATACTCTGCGCCAGGATGCCGGCTGAGCCGATGCCCATCGTGCCGATCATCCCGGCGTTGAGCACCGTGACGTCCCGGCCCTTGCCGCCGGTGCCGCCGCTGCCGCCGAGGCTGGTGCTCACGCTGATCGACGGGAACTCCTGATCCGAGACCGACGTCTGCAGCGCGGCCGCCACCGCCGAGCCGCCATGGCCGCCGCCGCCGCCGATGCTCTGGGCGCGGATGCCATGGGCATCGTCGCCCATGGTGAGGACCTGGCCGACGTTATAGACGCCAACCGAGCCGCCTGTGGCGCCGGTGCCGGCATTGCCGCCGACCGCGGCAGCCGCGGAGAACGGGCCCGCTACCTCGTTGGTCACGTTGACCGCGATGGCCATGCCGCCGGCGCCGCCGCCGCCGCCGATGCTGGCCGCGTCGATGCCGACGGAATGCGTGCCCATGGTCTGGACCACGCCACCCAGGTTGAAGATGGAGACCGTGCCGCCCGTGCCGCCATTGCCGCCGCTGCCGCCGATGCTGAGCGCAAGGCCGCCGATGTTGGCGCTCCAGGCGTCGCCCGCGCGGCCGCCGCCGCCGCCGATGCTGGCGGCGACCAGGCCGCGGGAATGATTGCCCGTCGTCGAGACGACGTAGCCCGGCTGGATGGACCAGTAGCCGTCGTCTTCGTTCAGCCAGACCAGGCCGTTGTTGATCGTCGCCGAGCCGCCGGTGCTGGCGCCGCCGCTATTGCCGCCGACGAAGGCCGAGAAGCCCAGCGAGCCGCCGGTCACGCTGCCGCCATAGCCGCCGGCGCCCGCAATGCTCAGCGCCACCACGCCGTCGGAATCCCCGCCCGAGGTCTGCAGCAGGTTGTAGCTGTACTGGTATTGCGACGGGTCGGTGGTGGACGGGGGAGTGTTGGGGCTGAGGGCGCTGATCAGCGAGATCGCGGCCGTCCCGCCCGCGCCGGAGGCGCCGCCATTGCCGCCATGCTCCCGGAACAGCGAGCCGGCTTGCGCGCCGTTGCCGCCGTTGCCGCCTGTGCTGAGCGCCATGGCGCCGACCGCGGCGTAGCCGCTCGTCGTCACGTTGGTGGTCCCGGTCGTGGCGAAGTCGGTCGTCACGTCGTTGCCGCCGAGCTGCAACTGCACGGCGCCGCCAATGCCTCCAGTGCCGCCGGCTCCGGCTGTGGAGCCTGTCAAGCCGTTGCCGGTGCCCCCGGCGCCGCCTTCCATGCCGATGCTCTGGGCCAGAAGGCCGACCGTCAGCAGCGAGGTGTTGATGGAGACGGTCTGCCCCGGATTGTTGAAGGCGTCCGCGTTGGCGGCCGCGCCCGTGCCGTACCCGGCGGCGCCCGCCACCGTCACCGTCCCGCCGGCGAGCTGGAGGGTGACGTCGCCACCGCTGCCGCCGCCGCCGCCGCCGCCGCCCGTACCGGAGTCGAACGTCGAGCCGCCTTCTCCTCCGTTCGCCCCGCTGCCGGCTTGGCTCGTCGCCGTGATGCCTGAGCCATGGGACGTGACCTGCGCGACCATGGAGACTGCGATGGTGCCGCCACTCGCGCCGCCGCCGCCGGCCGAGCCGGTCGCTTTTTCCTCCAGCACGGTGTCTTCCGCAGCAGCGCCGTCACCGCCTTGGGAGAGGAAGCTCACCGCCGTCTGTCCCGCCGCCATGCTTGAGAAGATCGGCGTCCCGATACCGGGCTGGACCTGAACGATAATGTTGCCGACTGCGCCGCCGCTGCCTCCGGCGCCGCCCTGGCCCCGGTTGCCGGAAGCGCCGCCCTGGGCGCCCGAGCCGCCGAGCGCGATCACGCTCAGCGCCGAGCCGGCGCCGGTGTTCTGGGTGAGGAAGGGTGCCCCGACGAAGTTGATGGTGATGTCGGTCGCGCCGCCGCCCGAGCCGCCGTTGCCGCCATTGCCCGTGGACTGGCCGGAGGAGGCACCGGCGGCGCCCTGGCCGCCCTGCGTGCGGATGCTGACGGTGGCTTTGGGGTCGCTGGAGCTGCCGGAATAGCCGCCGCCGAACGCGAGGTCGATGATGTCCGGCGCTGCCGCCCCCGCTTTGCCCGCAATCGTAGCGTCGGTGCCCTGCTGGATGAAGCTGTAGGGGAAGGGGCCGTCGTTCGGCGCGATGGTCTGCGCCGCCGGCGTGGCAGCGGCAAAGGCGAGGAGGCTGGCGCTCGATGTGAGCGCCGTCGTGCCGCGCAGGAGGCGGGACCAGCTGGCGGGGCGGATCATCGGCCGGCCTCCGCATTCAGGTCGATGAGGAAGGAAGCGGAGGAGCCGGACGCCGGGGCGCGGACAGGTAGAGGGGGCATCATGTCAGTCGATCCGTTCGTATGACCCGTCCGTCGAGAAGCGCGCTCCGCAGGCATGAAGGCGCGATAGAGCACCTTCGCCATGCTGTTCTTTCAGCTGAGGAGCGGGCGTCGTCGCATGCCCCCCCGTGATTGGCGGGACATGTGTCGCAAACCGGGCAAGAGGAAAAATATCGCTTCGCTATGCGGGTATCGGCGCTGCTTATGGCTGCACCCGAGGTTGCTCCTGGGCCAGCCGAGAACCACAGGCAGGCTCAGGCGGCCGCGCTCATCGCCGAAGCGATCGCAGCCGCGTTGAAATCGATCAGGAATTCGAGCGGGTAGCCCGGATAGTGCTCGACCATGATGGCGTGGATCTCGGCCGTCGCCGCTCCGACCGACCCGGCGGGGCCAATACGCGAGCGGACGAGGTCCTCGAAATCGACGATGTAGCGTTGCTGGGCATCCAGCAGCTCGATTGCGCCGGACGGGCCGTGTCCGGCATGGACGCGCGCCACATCCGCGTAGCGCTTGGCGACCCCATCGAGCTGCGCCAACCACAGAGCTGCGCGGCCTTCCGCAAGCCACGGATGGCAGGCGGAATAGACGAGATCGGAGGCGAAGAGCTCGCCGGTTCGAGGAGTGAAAAGAGCGACGTTGTCGCTGGCTTCGCTCGGCCCGAGATCGTCGACGACGAGCTCGATGCCACCGAACCGCAATGTCTCGCCGGAGGCGATGATCCGGTCGGGGTAGACGAAGCGCCGTGGATAATCTGTCCCGTAATGTGGCGTCCAGTACAGGCGCTTCGCCTCGGCCGTCGCACGAATTCCTTCGGCAGTCGCCGACGTTGCCAGCACCGGCACCTTGCCCAATCCGTCGAGAAGGACCGCTGCACCGTTGTAGTGGTCAGGATGAGGATGGCTGAGGATCAGGGCTGCGATTGGCTTGCCGATCGCATCGATCTGCCGGCGCAGGGCGCGTGCACTGGAGACCAGAAACTGCGCGTCGATCACGACGATGCTCTCGTCCCCCTCCAGGATGAAGGAGTTGACGAGGAAGGCCGCTTCCGGAGCGGTGAAGACGTGCGTCACATGGGTCATCTGTGGCTCCCGCCATGGAATGGCGGCGATGCCTAGATGACACCGGGGGACCTATCAAATTCATTGGCCTCATATAAGTATGAAGCCGATTCATAGAGTGTGGCATGATGTTTGGGGGGCGTGCCCATATGAGTGAACAGCATGGGCGATCGCTCTCCACGACCCAGATCGAGGTGCTGCACAGCCTGTTGCAGACCCGCAGCCTCAGCGTGACCGGCAGCGCACTCGGGCTCACCCAGTCGGCGATCAGCCACGTACTAGCCGGGCTGCGCCGGCATTTCGGCGACGAACTCCTGCTTCGCCGGGGGCGCGGGATGGTGCTGACGCCTTTCGCGGCCAGCATTCAGGAGCCGGTCGGCTCCGTCCTGCGCCAGATCGAGGACGTGTCGGGATTGCGGGAAGCCTTCGAGCCGCAGGCCCTGACCCGCCGTTGCGTGATCGCCGCACGCGATCTCACCTTGAGCATCGTAGCGCCGGCGCTTCTGCGCCGCTTCGCGGAGCAGGCGCCACGCGCCAGCATCAGCATCGTCTCATGGGAAAGCACGCGCATTGCCGACCAGCTCGCATCCGGCGCGTGCGATTTTGCCATTGGTGTCGATCCGCCGCTGTCGGATATGGGCCTTCGCATCCAGAAGCTTTACGAGGACGACTTCGTCGCCGTGTCGGCACGGAAAGCCGAGGCCGCCGGCCCTCTGACGATCGACGATCTGGTGCGCCGGCCCGCGATCCTCGTAAGCCGGACCGACGCGATCGGCAGCCCTGTCGACGATGCACTGGCCGCGCAAGGCCTCAGGCGCCATGTGGTCATGCGTAGCGCTTATTTTCTCTCGGCCATGTCGATCGTCCGCGACGCAGACCTGCTGATGGTCGTCCCCCGGCGCATTGCGTTAAAGCATGCTGCGGACTTCGATTTGGAAATCAGCGAACTGCCTTTGAAACTGCTGCGCTATTCTGTGTTTGGGGTTGGGCATGAGCGGTTTGCGGCTAGTCCGCTCTACAAATGGTTGCGCTCGCTCTGTGTCGAGGCGGTCAAAGAGGCTGTTGGACAGCTCGGCGGACGCAATTGATGGTCAGTCTGGAGGCGGGTTGGCGCCACGAGGCTTCATTCGTGGTCGCGCCAGGAGCAGACATTGGGACGTTGCCGGGAAGCAGACATCGCTGAAAACGGGGCTGACTTCTGTTCCCGCCCAATAGCGGATTGGAGGCGCGCGACTTGAGGGATTGGGGGCGCGGCTGGTCGATTGCGGCGCTCCCCAGATCGCCACAATTTACGGCCGCCACATGATCCTGCCATGTCTCCATAGCGGTGAATTGGGACTCTGCTCCGGCAGCAGGCCGATGTCGCGGAGGTCACTGGGTGTGATTCGAGGACTGGACTGCATGCTTCGCCATAGAAAGCGGATGATGGCGAACACAGCCGAAAAGCAACGGGTGGGCGATTCCCGGAAGATAGCGGAGCGCTGGGAGCCTTCATGTGGGCTCCCGACTGACGGAATCGAAATGCTTTGCACAAAGCTCATCATAACCTCTCTTGAAGAGTGGGCCAGCAAGACGCAAGCCGTGGAAAAGAACATTGCGCTTCATGTTCTTGTCCTCTCAATGGCCAGAACGAACTTCAAACCGGATCAGCCCCGAGAGGCAACGTCACTACGTTCAGTTTCTGCACGCTGATACCAAGTTTCCTCGACGCAGCAGTCCGTCTCCGCTTGTGCGGAAAGCTATCGCATCCGACTGACGTGGCATCTTGGACTGAATGTGACTTCGAATTGTCCCACGCTGGAACAAATCGGATTTTCAGGCAATTTTCATCCAATCTCACCAAACGTAATATTGCAAAAAATCCAGGATAGACGCTAGCTGACCTGAAATAGTGACCACCGTGCGACTGAAAATGATATTCTGGCCATTGTATCTGGCGGAGGAATTGCCTTGAAGACGGCGCCATTTTGTAGAATGGGGATGCCCCTGACGAAGGCAACATATAATCAAGGCAGTGCTCCGCGGTTTCTACGTTGAGCAACGGCTCGCATCGGACCTGTCACATGCCCCCGGCACGCGCCGGGCAGGTGCGCTTTTCGACCGACAACCACGCCGGACGCGATCGCTTCGCTATCTGGCGGGAAATCTATAGCCGGCACCTCTTCAACGTGGATATCGAACCGCTCAGCGATGAGCCGTTTCGCGCCGACGTCGTGTTGCGCGCCCTGCCGGGAGCGAATGTCGTGCTCGGGTCTCGATCGGCGACGCGCACCAGCATTACACGCCCGCTCCTCCAGACGGCATCCGACTCGCTGCTCCTCGCCGTCACCACCAAAGGCCGTTCCCAGGCCCGCCAGCTCGGCCGCGAAGAGACGATTCCGGAAGGCGGCGCCGTGCTGATGTCATCGGCCGAACTCGCCAGCCACACGTTGGAAGATGACGGTGTTCTGCTGAGCATCGCAGTGCCGAAGGCGTCGATCATGCCCTATGTGGGCGATATCGGCTCGGCTCTCATGCGCCCGTTCACCCCTGAAGCCGATGCCCTGCGCCTGCTGGTAGATTACGCCAAGAGCGCCATGGCGCTCGGCGAAACGGCCTCGCCGGAGCTGCAGGGCGCTGTCGCCCAGCATCTGCGCGATCTGGTGGCCGTACTGCTGGGAGCACGCAACGATGCTCGGGAGTTCCTGGCCGAACGCGGCGTGCGCGCAGCGCGTCTGCGCGCAGTCAAGAGCGAAGTCCTCGTTCAACTCGGCCGTGACAATCTATCTGCCGAGACGGTCGCGCTGCCGTTGCGCATTTCCGCCAATTATGTGCGCAAGCTGCTTCAGACGGAGGGCTTGAGCTTTTCCGAATACGTGCTGGGTGTGCGCCTTGCGCGCGCCTTCGCCATGCTCCGCGATCAGCGTCTCTCCGACCGGGCCATCAGTTCAATCGCGATGGCGGTCGGATTCAGCGACATCTCCTATTTCAACCGCACCTTCCGGCGTCGGTTCGGCATGACGCCGAGCGAGGCCAAGAATGAGAGCTGATGTCGGAATCGATCAGGCGCGGCATCGACTGATATCGCCGGTGCAGACGTGGAAGATGAGCTTCATCCCATCGGGCGTGGCTTGAGACCGCACATCCTCCGCGAACCTGGGTCTCAAGGCAGGACGGGTCTCAAAGAGCCGTGCATGGAAAGCCGCCCCGACCTCGTCGGCAACGGGGCGACCTTCTTGACGCTCTCCTGAACCAACTGGATCGTCTCATGATCCATGCGGCCGTCAGAACCTGACGTTGAGGTTGCCGCGGAGAGTCTGGTCGGTGAGGCCAGATCCGAACTGTCCGCCATAGGAGAGGCCCAGCGTGGCATCGGGGGTGATGTTAAGGTCGAGCCCGACATCGACGACGGCGGTGTCCCTCGCGATGGGCACCCCAGCGATGCTGAAGGACGACCCGCCTGAGAAGGTCATGGCCGAGGCCGGCGTGGTCTCGCCATAGGCGTGGCGCCAGCCGATCATCCCGCGTGCCGTCACGGCCACACCGTTACCGAGGGCAATGTCCGTCGAGGCGCGCAGGCCGAGCGTGCTGAAGGTCACGCCGGTATTGCTGCCCTGGCTGGTAAGCGCCGCTACCCCGCCCTTCTCGGTGAAGCCGTCGGTGTCGAGGTTGACATAGGCAAGATTGGCGAAGGGCTCGAAGGCGGACTGACCAGCCTTGATGCGATAGCCGAGCTCGCCGAAGGCCTGCGCCGTGCCCGCGCTATAGTCGCCTCTGAGCGCATCGCCGAAGCCGGAGAAGGCGATGGTGCGGCTGGTCGAGACGTCGTGCCGCGTATAGGCAAGGCCGGAACGGAAGGCGAGATTGCCCCAGTTCGTGCCGCCATAGAGGCCGACATGGTAGTTGTCGCTCGAGCCCGATGCGGTGCGGCCATCGACCTTGAAGGATGAGCGGCTGTAGCCGCCGGTCATGCCGATGCGCCAGCTCTCCGCGACGAGGCCGTCGGCGCCGATGAAGAAGCCGCCGAGATCGCGCTTGATAGTGGCGGCATTGCCGTCCCCCTTGACCGATCCCCAGGAGCCGAAGCCGCGCCCCCAGACCGCGAAGCGATCCGTCGTGGCCGGCGCGAGCACGGGCTTGCCATCGACATAGGTCGTCACCGGCGCCGAGACCACGCCGACACCGTCGAAGGCGGAGCGCAGTCGGTCGATGGTGGCCTCGCGGAGGAACCGGCTGTCCTCGATCATCACGCCCTTGGCCGAGGCATGCACCTCGCCCGAGAGTTGGTCGAAGGCCGCCCGGGCCTGGGCTTCCGTCGGGATGCTCAGGACGGCGTCATAGAGCGCGTTGCCGCTGCCGAGAGCTTCCGAAGCCATGCCGGTGACGATCTGATTACGCGTATGGCCGACCGAAGCGAACGACTTCGTCCTCGTCACATCGAGATAGGCATGCGTCGCGTCGTAGCTGCCGACGAGCCCGAGGAAGGCGGAGAAAGCGCCGTTATTGGCCAGCGAGTAGCTCCCGGTCACACCTCCATTGGCCTGCAGCACCGTATAGCGCGTGCCGATGACATAGGGCGCCGCATCGATCTTGATCACGCTGAGGGCGGCGCCATTGGCGATCGTCGCGGTGCCAGTCGCATTGATGCGATCCGACTGACCCGTCGAGGTCAGTTCGACCTGATAGGTCGAGCCCGCCGCCTGGGTGATATTGCCCGCAACATTGAGCGTGCCGATCGAGTTGCCCGGCGCGACGATGCCACCGGCATTGGCGAGGATGCCGCCGACCGTGCCGTTGCCGCCCAGGATGCCGCCGCCCGAGATCGTCACCACCGAGTTCGCCAGCGAGCCGTTCACAGCCAGCCGGCCGGCTTCGACCGTCGTCGGGCCCGACAATGCGCTGACACCGGTGACATCGAGCGATCCGACCCCGCGCTTGGTGAAGGAACCAGCCCCCTCGATCACATTGCCGAAGGCCGCATCCATAGCCTGGTCGATGACGAGCGTGGCGTTGTCGACGATCTTGCCCGAGCCGAAGCTCGTGGCCGAGCCGATCAGGACGCCCGTGTCGATCGTCGTTCCGCCGGTATAGCTGTTGGCGCCGGTCAGGACCGTCGTGCCGGAACCCTGCTGGATCAGGCGGCCGCTTCCGGAGACAACGCCGCCGAGCGTGACGACGCCGGATCGGTTGAAGGCGAGTGTGCCGCTATTGGCGACGTCGCCCAGGATTGAACCCGTCGCGCCGCCATCGCCGATCTGCAGGGTGCCGCCAGCGATCGTGGTGCCGCCTGCATAGCTGTTGGCCCCGGTCAGGACGAGGGTGCCGGAGCCGAGCTGGCTCAGGCGGCCGCTGCCGGAGATGGCACCGGTGAAGCCGACAATGTCGGAGCGGTCGAAGGCGAGCGTGCCGCTATTGGCGACATTGCCCTGGATCGTGCCGACCGTGCCGCCATTGCCGATCTGCAGCGTGCCGCCAGCGATCGTGGTGCCCCCGGTATAGCTGTTGGTGGCGGTCAGGATCGTCGTGCCGGAACCGAGCTGGCTCAGGCGGCCGCTGCCGGAGACGCCGCCGCCGAACGTGACGACATCGGAGCGGCTGAAGGCGAGCGTGCCGCTATTGGCGACGTCGCCCAGGATCGAGCCTGTCGTGCCGCCATTGCCGAGCTGTAGCGTGCCGCCGGTGATCGTGGTGCTGCCGGTATAGCTGTCGGCGGCGGTCAGGATCGTCGTACCGGCGATCTGGTTGACCGAGCCGACGCCGTTGATAACCGACGCGAAAACATAGCTCGCGCTGGTATGGTTGAAGTTGACCGAGTCGGTACCTGCGCCGAACTGGACCGAGGCCGCGTTCAACGTGCCCGGAGCCTCTGCCGACGATCCGGCCGCGCCGCCGATGTTGAGCGTGCCGGCCGAACCCGCCTGCGCCGCCAGCATGACGAAGCCGCCGGCCGAAACCGCGCCGCCATTCGCGATCGTCAGCGCGCCGGTGCCGAGGTCGCCAACGACAAGGTTGGCGGCGTTAGACCAGAGCGAGCCCGCGCCGGAGACCGTCACAGCGCCGCTGGATCCCACCTGGAAACCGACCAGGCCCGCAGCATCGGCGGCCACGCCTCCGTTCGAGATGGTGAGCGCGCCTACGCCACCATAGCCGACATAGAGTATGCTACTGGTCCAGTTCGAGCCCGCGCCGTCTACCGTGACGGTGCCGCTGGAGCCGACATTGAAGCCTAGAGCGGCTGATGCGTTGCTCACAGAGCCGCCACTGGCAATGTTCAGCGTGCCAGCGCCGGACTGGCCGACCCTGAGATCGGCACTGTTGATCCAGGCAGAGCCCGCGCCGCTGATGGTCGCGGTGCCGCTGGAACCTGCATTGACGCCGATGACGCTCTGACCGGAGCTGACAGAGCCACCATTCGTGACGGCCAGAGCACCCGTGCCGCTATAGCCGACGGCCAAAGCCGCGTTGGCCCAGCTCGAGCCCGCGCCATCGACCGTCGCAGAGCCGACGGCTCCCGAGCCGAGGCCGATATAGCCGACGACATCGCTGACCGCGCCGCCGTTCGAGACGACGAGAGTGGCCGCGCCGGAACCGCCGATATTGAGATTGCCGCTGTTGGTCCATGTCGACCCGTTGCCGCTAACCGTGACCGTGCCGCGCGAGCCGGTGTTGGCCGCGATGGAGCCCAGGACGTTGCTGACCACGCCGCCATTCGTGATGTTCAGCGTGCCGGTGCCTGTGTCGCCGACCGTGAGGTCTACGGTGTTGGTCCAGGTCGAGCCGACTCCATCGACCGTTGCCGTGCCGGTCGAGCCCCCATTTTCTCCGATGGTGCCGGTCGAATTGGTGACCATGCCGCCGTTAGAAACCGTCAACCTTCCTATACCGGCGTTGCCGACGAAGAGGGCGCCGGCGTTTGTCCAAGTCGAGCCCACGCCGTCAACGGTCGCCGTGCCCGAGCCACCGGCAAGCCCACCGAGAGCGCCAAGGACGTTGCTGACGCTGCCGCCGTTCAGGATATTTAGCGTGCCGCTGCCCGAATCGCCGACGCCCAGATTGAAGCTATTAGTCCAGGTCGAGCCCGCACCAGTCACCGTTACCGTGCCGCTGGAACCGACGTTCGTGGCAATCGAGCCAGAGCTATTGCTGACAGTGCCACCATTCGAAACTGTCAGCGCGCCCGCGCCGTAAAGCCCAACATAGAGAAAGCCAGTATTGGTCCACGTCGATCCTACGCCATCGACCGTTGCTGTGCCGGTCGAGCCCCCATTTGCTCCGATGGTGCCGGTCGAATTGGTGACCATGCCGCCGTTAGAAACCGTCAACCTTCCTATACCGGCGTTGCCGACGAAGAGGGCGCCGGCGTTTGTCCAAGTCGAGCCCACGCCGTCAACGGTCGCCGTGCCCGAGCCACCGGCAAGCCCACCGAGAGCGCCAAGGACGTTGCTGACGCTGCCGCCGTTCAGGATATTTAGCGTGCCGCTGCCCGAATCGCCGACGCCCAGATTGAAGCTATTAGTCCAGGTCGAGCCCGCACCAGTCACCGTTACCGTGCCGCTGGAACCGACGTTCGTGGCAATCGAGCCAGAGCTATTGCTGACAGTGCCACCATTCGAAACTGTCAGCGCGCCCGCGCCGTAAAGCCCAACATAGAGAAAGCCAGTATTGGTCCACGTCGATCCTGCGCCATCGACCGTTGCTGTGCCGATGCCTCCCACCGCATTGCCAACAATGCCTGTGACGTTCGTGGCGACGCCGCCATCCGAAACGATCAGCGTGCCCGTGCCGGCATCGCCGACCGTAAGGCTGACGCTGTTGATCAGGGTCGAGCCGGCGCCGTCGATGGTCGCTGTACCCTCTGAGCCTGCCATGAGACCGATGAAGGTGCCGCCTGCCTGCGCCGAGCCGCCGCTGGAAACCGTCAGCGTGCCCGAGCCTTCCTGTCCGGCCACGATACCGGAGGTGTTCTGCCAGACCGAGTTGGCACCATTGATCACAACAGTCCCGGTCGAGCCCGCAGAATACGCCACGTAGCCCATGATATCGGTGACCTTGCTGCCTCCCTCTATCTTCAGCCGGCCCGTGCCGTCGTAGCCGACATAGAGCGAAGAGCTGTTGATCCAGTTCGCAGCCGCGACCAACTCCACCAAGCCATTGGAGCCAGACTGATAACCGATATAGCCAAGATAATTGCTCAGCGTGGCGCCGGTAGTGATGCCCAGTCCGCCCAGGCCGCCGGGGGCGACACCCACCGTCACGTTGTTTGCGACTGCGTTCACCGCGCCGTTGATATTTGCGTAATTCAGAGCTGGGACGATGTCCGCATTGTCGCTCAATGTCGGAACCGCGCCTGTGCTCCAGTTTCCGGCGGTGAACCAGTCGGCGGTGGTGCCCGTCCATTCCGCCGCCAGGGCCGTGCCCGGCACGGGCAATGAACCCGACAGCACCAGCGCGAGGACGGAGGCGGAGGTCAGCAGGCGGCGAATCCCGTTCGAACGCGGCTCAAAGGCCATGGCAATGGCCTTGCGACCTTCGTTCTCTTGCGTAGCCATTCAAAATTCCCTCGACTCGACAGTCGCTTAGCGTGCTGTTTGGGCAGCTATCGCATCAGACCGGAACGGCGTCTTGGGCTGGGCGGGACCCTGAATTGTCCTGCACGAGAGTGGATCTGTTTTTAGGAGCGCGTTGCGCGGCGGGCACACGCGAATGGCTTCACTATCGGGAATCGGATTAACTCACGATATTCTCCTGAGTTGCGGACGGCAGATGGAGCGCTTCGGCGTTTGGATGTCCCCGCTGGGCTCAATCGGGCAATGAGGGATCTATCGGCTTGCCCGGACAGGTTTGCAAAGCCGGCTGAATTGCCCGAATGCGGACGCGCTCGACGTCGGCTAAGGGCCAACAGCTGTGGGATGCTACGGGGCCGCACGCTCTCAACGCTAACGTTAGGCGATACGCCCGCCACCTAACAGGATGCGCGAACGGCCGCGATCCACGCTCGTCAGGCGCTGACGGAAGCGGCCGATTCCGACCTCGTGCACGACGGGGCCACGCCTCTCCGATGACGCTTCCAGCAGCGAGCGGTCGCTCATCGTCGCGGCGGGCGGCAGGCCGAACGCGGCGAGCACCGTTGACGCGATATCGATGATGCCGCAGGCGCGATGATCGCTGACGCCGCCGGTGAAGTGCGGGCCAGCTCCGATCAGGACGGTGTTGAGCTCGTGCGTGCTGAGCCCGCCATGCATGCTACCTCCTGCGGGGAGGTAGTCGGGCGTGATGAAGCTGATGCCCGGATTTCCCCAGACATCCTTGTCGTCGAACGAGCGCAGCACATAGACGAGATCCGGCGCGCGGGCGTGGTTCAAACCGACCAGCGAGAGCGAGAAGGTGCCGGGCACGTCACCCTCGATACCATTTCCGCCCGGCGAGAACAGCATGCCGAGGAAGTCCTGCTCCATCAACCAACGGGCAATCTCGTCGCGGCGGGCAATGCCGCCCTCGGTGATGCGAATCTCGCCCGTATTGCCGCGCGTCACCGAGATTTGCGTCCCGGTGAAGATCGGCTCCTCGGGGCGACAGCTTTCATGCCCCACCGTGCGTAGCAGGTCGTGTAGCGGGACAGTATCGGTCGTGGTGATATGGCCATGGTCGGAGGCCACGATGATCGTATAGCGTTCGTCGTCCGATTGTTCCTCGATCCAGCCAAGGACCCGTCCGAAGGCCTCATCCACGGCCTTCAGCACGCTTAGCGTCTCGTCGGATCCCAGGAAACGATAATGGGACGAGGTGTCGGGCTCGTTGAACCAGAGCAGCGCCACGTCGGGCTTTATGCGTTCCAGGACATGTTCACGGAAGACGCGTTCGGCATAGTCGATCTCGGCGAAGCGCGGCAAATCCCGCTCCGGCAATGGGCCAAAACGGGCAATAGCCTCGTCGACCGCTTCGGGCGTTACGCTCGCGTCTCGGCCGTGAATCGAGAAGGTCCAGTGTCCGTTGCGTGCCGCCTGCGGATTCATCATGAAGGTCGCGGCCGGCGAGGCCGTATGGACCACGGCCAGTTTTCGGCCATGCCGCGCCAGCACGTCGGCAAAAGTCTCCGCATCGACCAGGGGCCGGCCAGAACGCTCTTCCACCCGTGCGATCTCGGTGAGGCTGCGGAACTCGAGAACCTTGTTCCCGACTTCCGGAATGCCGAAATAATTGCCGATGACGCCATGGATGCTCGGTGGCGCCCCGGTTGCGATCGAGGCCGAGGCCGGACGGGTCTCCGAGGGGAAGATGCTGCGCGCCTCGCGGAACCAGGTGCCGCTTTCGGCGAAACGGACGAGATTGGGCGTCCGCTCCCGAGTGACGAACTCGGGCCGGAGGCCGTCGAAGACGCAGATGACGACGTGATCGGTGGATCTGGTCATGGAGTGCCTGCCGTTATGGCGTGGATTTGTCCCGCACGGCGCGGGTAGACCGCGCCGTGCCGGATTGCCGTTACTCAGCCCTTGGCGAAGGCCGCGTTGAAGGGACCGAAGTTGAGATCGAGCGTCAGGCCCGGCATCCAGGGCACGTCCTTGCGCTTGCCGTAGAACTGGCCGGAAGCGTGCAGGAGCACCACGGCCGGATCCTCGATATGAATGATGTCGAGCATCCGCCTGATGATCTTGCGGCGCTCGGCGGGCTCGATCGTATCGCGCAGCTTGGCGCCGAGGGCGAAATGCTCCGCGTTGCTCCATGTACCGAGCTGAGGGAACGTGCCTTTCGGCCCGAGCTCGCGCCAGGCATGACCGAGATAATCGGGGAAGACCGCGGTCGAGGAGATGTCGTAGATGGCGTGGACCGGCTTGCTCCAGACCTGCGTGAAGTTCTCCAGCATCTCGATCTTCACGTTGAGGCCGACCGCCTTCCACATCTCCAGCATGATCTGCGCGCCTGAGACCTGGTTCGTGTAGTAGTTGTTGAGCAGGCGGTAGACGATCTCCTCGCCCTTGTAGCCGCTGGCCTTGATCAGCTTGCGGGCCAGTTCCGGATCGTAGCCGGGAGCCTCGAAATCGGCGACATAGCCTTCGCCGAAGCTCGGCAACTGGAAACCGTTCACCAATGGGACGCGGTTCTGCCAGAGCGCCTCGACAAGCAGCTTGCGGTCGATGGCAAGGCTGAGCGCCCGACGCAGGCCCGGGTCCTTGAGAATGGGCGTGGTCTGGTCGATCGCCAGACAGCGGATGTTCTGAACCGCGCCGCCGACGACCTCGAGGTTGCTGCGGCCCTGGATGTCGGGGAACTGGTCCGGCGCCACGTCGGTGACGATGTCGTATTGATCCGTGATCAGGCCGTTCACGCGCGAGGCGAGCTCTGGGATGATCTTGTATTCGATGCCTGGGAACGGCGGCTTGCCGCCCCAGTAGCCGTCATGGGCGGCGAGGACGACGTTGATGTCGAGCTTCTGGCTGACGAGCTTGTAGGGGCCTGTGCCGACCGGGGCGGCGATCCACTTGTCCCAGGAACCGGCGGCATCGAAGGCGCGCTTGCTGACGATCTCGGCGCCCCAGGCAGTGAGGCGCTGCTCCAACTGCGTGTCGATGCCGTTGACATGAACGATCACGGTGTGGCTGTCGACGACCTCGATGCGATCAAGCGTTTCGAGGGTCTGGATCGCAATGGAGCGTCCCGACCTGCCTGGGCCAAGCACATGGTCCAGGCCAAGCGAGAAGGCGACGTCATCGGCCGTGAACGGGCTGCCGTCGTGGAAGGTCACGCCCTTGCGCAGATAGAAGCGGACGGCGCGATCGCTCACGCGTTCCCAACGCTCGGCGAGCGCTGGGCGCAGCGCCATGTTCTTCGCATGATCGAGTGCGACCAGCGTATCGAAGATCTGCGGCATGATGCGCCGTGCGCCGGTGTGATTGGAAATGACCGGCTCCAACGCGGGCGGGAAGCCCGACATGGCGACGATGAGCTTCTTGCGCTCCTGTGCCACTGCTTGGAAAGGCCCGGCTGCGGCTAGCAAGGCTCCGGAAGGGCGAAGCGCCGTAGATTGTTGTATCTTTCTAACGCCTAGAATCACCGGTGGGCAGGCCGTCGCAATATGCGGCGGCCCTTCTGTATTGGCGCCCGGGCTGGCTCATTTCATATTTATTGCGCGCCGGCCCAAAGAATTTCAGGGTTGATGCGCTGAGCTCTCAAGGCATATTGCGCGGGCGAGCCGTTTTGCCCGTAGAATGGCCATTTCGCAATTTCAGTGGTTCCTGCACAATCCATTTCTTGAATCGTGAAGAAACCTCGGAAACTGCGCGCAAAATCGGCTCCGGGATTTTAGTTTCGAATCAAGCGCTTGAGCGTATTTCTCTGAAATCGGCGTGCTGAAGCAGCTTCGCGCGCGTCGGCTGGAAGGGCTCGACTCAAACACATCGACCAGTTTAGGGCAATACGCCACGATAGAGGCCCCCTCTAAAGAGGCTGATCTGTTGTCCGATGTGCTCATTTGGCCTGTTGTGGCCCTTGGGAGCGTCTGCTTTCAAGTATTTCTGCTGCATCCACCGGGATCAGGCCAGATGAATACTGTCTTCAGGCTCCGTCGTCAGCGTTTACCCTCGCTCGATGCATTTTATCCGAATCCGCTCTCATACGGCACCGGCCATCGAGATGCCGGCCTGGATTGGATTGATGAGCCGCTTTGCGCTTGATATTGCACTGAACTGCAAGCTTGTATCGAGTAACAGCGATCCGGCATGTCGCGATCGGACTGTGTTCGAACGAGCTGGTCTTTCGCATGCAGCTACGTCACCTGCGCTACTTCGTGAGCATCGTCGAGGCGGGCAGCTTCTCGCGCGCGGCCACGACGATCCATGTCGCGCAGCCTGCCCTCAGCCAGCAGATCGCGGAGTTGGAGGAAAAGCTCGGGCTGAGCCTGCTGCAGCGCAGCGCTCGTGGCGTTCGCCCCACCGCTGCGGGCGAGGTCCTCTATCGCGAGGCTTCGTCGATCCTGCGGCAGATGGCGCAGCTTCCCGGCATCGTGCGCTCGAGCAGCGGCGAAGCGGTGGGAACGGTCGGGCTCGGCATGTCGTCGACGCTGGCCGCGAGCCTCGCGGGCCGCATCGTCGATACCTGCCGAGCCAATCTGCCGAGGGTGACCCTCAAGCTCGCGGTCGCCGACAGCGAGACGATCCGCGCCCGCGTGGAGTCTCATTCCCTCGACATGGCGCTCGTCTTCGAGGACGAGATGGTGCCGGCCTTTGCGCGCAAGCTCCTCTTCCGGCAGAGGCTCTACCTCGTCCCCAGCCAGACGACGAACGTCCCGGGCGCCGTCATCTCGCTCGCCGAACTGGCAAGGCTTCCACTGGTGCTGCCGGACCAGGCCAATGTCACGCGGCGCATGCTGGACCGCGTCTTCGACGCGGCGGGGCTGCGGCCGGCCATCATGGTCGAGGCGGATCAGTTCTCGGGCCTGCTATCCGCAGTCCGCACGGGCATCGGCGCCACCATCATTCCGATGGGGGCTCTCGACCAGTCCGCAGGCAGCGGCCTCGCCCAGCCGATCCTGATCGAACCACCGCTGCACCTGACCGCCTCGATCATCTCGTCGAGTGACTATCCGCTGACGCATGCCGGCGAGGCGGTGCGCGGCGCGCTGATCCAGATCATCCATGATCATCTTCAGCAGACTCGCCCAGCGGGCACGACCTGGATCGGCGGCAGCCAGCCATAAGCGGCGCCGATACGCGCATATCGAAGTAATATTTTTCCTGAAGCCCGGTTTCGACAATTGTCCCGCCAGATTTCGCGGGGCACGGCCGGACGGCCTGCTCCTTGACCCATAAAGGAGTTCTCTATGGCCAAGCTCATCTACCGCGTCGTCTCCGCCTGCGGCGCCCTCGGATATGGCTATCCCAAGGAATCGCTCGAGGCCGCTCTTGTCGGCCGGGTCGATGCGATCATCTCGGATGGCGGCTCGATGGATGCGGGCCCGTATTATCTCGGCACCGGGACGGAGTATTTCGAGACCGAGGCGGTGAAGGCGGACTATCGCCACATGGTCGAGGCCGGCTCGAGGCTCGGCTGTCCCGTCATCCTCGGCAGCAGCGGCATGGCCGGCGGCAACCGCAATCTCGACCTCATGGTCGGCATCGCCAAGGAGGTCTTCGCGGAGCTTGGCGTCACGGATGTGAAGGTCGCGACGATCGGCGCCGAGCTCGATCCGGAGACCGTGATCAAGGAGTTTCGGGCCGGCAGGCTGCTACCGACGGGACTCGGTCCCGAACTCAGCGAGGACGCCCTGCGCGAAAGCACGATCGTCGGCCAGATGGGCATCCATCCGCTGACCACGGCGCTGGAGGACGGGGCGCAGTACATTCTCGCCGGCCGCTCCTGCGACATCGCGCTCTTCGCCTCGGACATGATCCGGCGCGGCATCGATCCGGGCCTCGCCTACCATGTCGGGCACGTGCTCGAATGCGGTGCGCTCGCCTGCGATCCGGGCTCGCCGTCGGACTGCCTCGTCGCCGAGATCTACGATGACGGCACAGCGCTCTTCACCGCGCCCAACCTGGCCCGGCGCTGCACCGCCTATTCGATCGCGGCGCATTCGCTCTACGAGGAGAGCCATCCGCAGCTGCAATTCTATCCGGAAGGCATCCTGGCGATGGAGAAGACCGAGTTCTTCTCCCGCGATGCCCGCACGGCGGGCATCCGCAACAGCCGCTTCATCCGCTCCGGAAAGCCCTGGCCCTGGAGCATCAAGCTCGAAGGCGCCCGCAGGCTCGGCCGGCGCAAGGTCTCGCTGATCCATATCGATCCGGCCGACCTGCCGGAGATCCCGGACGACGTGCTGGTCTACGGCCGAAACGGCGTCCAAGTGCGACCGGTAGGCTCTTCGGAGCGCGAACTCGGCCTCATCGTCGAAACCCGCGCCGCGACGCAGGAGGCCGCGGTGTTGCTCGCCAGCCTGCTGACCCATTACCTGATCCATTACGGCTATCCCGGGCGCAAGGCGACTGCGGGCAACATCGCCTATCCGCTCTCGCCGAACCTGGTCAGCTTCCAGCGCGAGGACGGCTCCTTCGGCGCCATCGTGCCGAGCGGCACGCGCGACCCGGTCTTCTTCGCCAACTATCCGGCGATCAAGGCCGCCGTCATCAAGCTGATCGAAGACGAGTTCCCGGACGCGCTCGCGCAGGCGAGCTACGAGATCGTCGAAGCCGACGCATCCGCCCCGGCCATCCTGCTGCGGACCGTCGAGCGCGATGTGCAGAAGCTGGAGCTTCTGCACCGCGAGGAGATCGACCGGCTTCGCAAGCTCGTCGCCTTCAAGCCGTCATCGCTGCTCGCGCTCGATGCGCCCGACGCCTACGCCTGGTCGCTCTACCACCTCCTGCAGAACGAGGAGGTGATCAAGGACGAGATGTTCCCGATCAGCTATTTCCGCGCCAATGGTGCCGATTGGCAAGCGGACGGCACGACCCGCGCGCGCTATTTCGACATCGGCGAGACCGGGTATGCCGGCAGCCTCGACGACCGCACGCTCTCGCTGATCGCCGACGCGCCGCCGCCGGGGCCTGCCATCGGAACCCACCGCCTGCTCGACATGGCGGTAGTGATCCGCAGCAAGGACGCTGGCATCAACCGGCTGACCTTCGACATCATCTTCACCTCCGGCGAGAACTACGAGGCCGCGCTGCGCTCGAACGTCTTCCGCAAGGAGAGCGTGGCGGAGATCCTCGGCCTGCCTGCCGAGCGCGTCGTCGGGACCTTCTTCGTCGACAGCTGCAACGCGATCAAGATCTCGGTCGATCGCCCGAACATCTCGGCCTCGGTCGATGAGCGCGACGTCTTCGGCGCCCAGCAGCAGGCTGCGATCGAGGGCCTGATCATTCCGATCCACGCTGCGGCGCTGGCCAAGGCCTCGGCCTTCTGACGCCGCGCCTCTCGAACCCAAAGGATCTGACGATGACCAGGACCGTGATCCAGCATGTGCTGTCCCGCCTCCACGACATTGGCGTCAGCGACGTCTTCGGCGTGCCGGGCGACTATTCCTTCGCCGTCTCCGATGCCGTTTGCGACGATCCGCGCCTGCGCTGGATCGGCTGCTGCAACGAGCTCAACGCCGCCTATGCCGCCGACGGCTATGCCCGTATCAAGGGCGTGGCCGCCCTCTCGACGACCTATGGCGTCGGCGAGCTGAGCGCGATCAACGGCGTTGCCGGTGCCTATGCCGAGCATCTGCCGGTGTTCCACCTCGTCGGCACGCCGAACATGGCGACCCAGCTCGCCCGCGCGCCGATGCATCACACGTTCGGCAATGGCGAGTACGACCTGTTCCGCCGCATGAGCGAGCCGGTCGTCTGCGCCCATGCGGTGATGACGCCGCAGAACGTCGCCTACGAGACCGAGCGGCTGATCGCCGAGGCGCTCTATCATCGCCGGCCGGTCTACATGGCCTTTCCGGCCGATCTGGCGAACCAGCCGATGCTGGGCGAGGCCGCACCGATCCCGGCGCCGCAGAGCGATCCCGTCAGGCTCGCGGCCGCTGCCGAGGCCATCGTCGCAGCGCTCGCGGACGCCTCGACGGCCTGCATCGTGGGCGGCATCCTGGTCGCGCGCACCGGGCAGCGCGCTGCGCTGCAGGCCGTCGTCGATGCGGCCGGCCTGCCGTTCTCCAGCATGCTGATGGGCAAATCCGTGCTGGATGAGCAGCACCCGGCCTACATCGGCATCTATAACGGCGCGCTGATGAACGAACCGGTCCGCCAGTTCGTCGAGGGTTGCGACCGGGTGCTGATGGTCGGCGCGCCAATGACCGATTTCAACAGCGGCGCCTTCACAGCCCGGCTCGATCCGGTCCGAACGATCACGATTGGTCATCACCACGCGCAGATCGACGGCAAGACGTATCCCGGCGTCGAGATGGGCGAGCTTCTCGCCGAGCTGGCGAAGCGCCTCGCGCGGCGCGACTGGCCGCGGCTGCCGGCCAAGTCCCTTGGCCCGGCTGATGCCGGCGGCAGCGAGCCCATCGACGCCGCGGCGCTGTACTCGGGCTGGGAAAGCTTCATCAAGCCGGGCGACATCGTCGTGGTCGAGACCGGCACGGTCTCGATGGGCATGGGCTTCGCGCTGCTGCCGAAGGGGGCGACCTTCCATAACCAGACGCTGTGGGGCTCGATCGGCTGGGCAACGCCCGCCGCCTTCGGTGCCGCCATCGCTGCGCCCGACCGGCATGTGGTGCTGATCACCGGCGAGGGCGCGCATCAGCTCACGGTGCAGGAGATCGGCCAGTTCGGTCGCCACGGATTGAAGCCGACCATCTTCGTGCTCAACAATGACGGCTACCTGATCGAGCGGCTGCTCTGCAAGGACCCCGCCGCCTCGTATAACGATCTGGCGCAATGGCGCTACGCGGAGCTGCCCAGGGCCTTCGGCAACGATGGCTGGCTGACCGCCCGCGTATCGACCTGCGCCGAATTCGACGACGCCATGGCGGCAGCAAGGAACGTCGAGGTCGGCGCCTATATCGAGGTCGTCACGGATGCCTACGCCGCCTCGCCCCTCGCCGAGAAACTGCACGAAGCGGTCAAGACGCTCTACAAGTCCTGAGTTGGATCATGCGGTCAGCGCATCAAAGCTCCGGCACCGGCCATCGCGACCGCGAGCGTGATGGCGCCGCCCAGGCGGGTGACGATCTGCGCTTGCGGCATCAGCCGAAGCCGGTGGCTGGCGTTGAGGATGGCGACAGTGCCCGTGCCGCCCATGGCGGCGCGGGTCAAGGCGAGCACCACGCCATCCGCCGCAGTGAGGCCCAGCGGCCGCGCTATCGCGGCGCCCGCGAGCGCCATGCCGCCGACCGCCGCAGCAACTGGCAGCAAGCCGGCCGAACTAAAGCCTTCGATGAGCCGGTCCCAGGGCGTGAACAGCATCCCGGCGATGAAGAGCACGGGATAAATCAAGCCGCGCAAACAGTGCCGATAGAGCGCGATCACATCTTGCCTCGGTCGCCCGATCGCCGGATCGCCGAGACGCAGGAGGGCGACCAGCAGCAGAGCAATCAACGGGCCGGGCCAGCCCGAGACGCGCGAGATGTGCGACGCGACGACGTGCAGCATGATCAGCCCGGCAAACGCGGCTGCAAGACGGCCGGGGCCGCAGGCATATGCAGGGGCCTGGGGCGGGGGAGGCTGCGGCGGGTTGCCGGCCCGGCGATCCCCGCGCCGCTCCAGGAAGGCGATGCCTCCCGCTAGCACGAGCGCGAGGAGGTTGGCCGCTATGAGCGCGGGCAGGATGCGCGCCAGCAACTCGCTCTGCGGCGCGCCGAGCGCCTGCGCATAGGCGACCGACAGCGGAATGGCACCGGCGCTGAGGCCCCCGGCCATCATCGGCGCAAGCGTCAGCGCGAGCGTCTCAACGGTGGGGCGGCCGAGGAACAGTGCGGCGGCCATGCCGCAGATCAGCGCTGCTGCGGTCGCGAATGCCGCCAGGGCCATCAGGCGTGCCATCTCCGCCGGCAACGACGCGCGGTCGATGCTCATCACGCTTCCGGCGATCAGCACCGTCACGAAGAACCCGACGGCGTCGGTTGCATCGAGCAGTCGGCGCAGGGCGACAGTGCCGTCTTCGGGCAGCGCGCTCGTCGATGCGAGCCAGGAGGGCACGAGCAGCACCAGGACGGTGTCCAGGCCCGCGCTGCGCAGCAGCGGAATGCGGCTGCCGAGTTCCGCCAGCGCGAACCCGCCGACCACGGGCAGGAGCAGGCCGCACGCCATATCGCCACCCGCAGGCAGCGCGACAGCGACGGCCAGCGCGGCGACCAGCGCAAGGTAGAGCGGCAGCGGCACGATCCCGATGCGCGCCCGCGCGAAGCTGCGCCGCAAGCTCACATCCATCATCGCCTCTTCAGTCGCCGTGCGGCCAGCGCGCTCGTCGACCTCGAAGCCCCGCTGCGCCTCCGCGCAGCGGCCCATCCCTCGACGCCAGGAGAAAGTCCATGATGCTCCCCCGAATTGCCTGCCTCGCCCTCGTCGTCGGCGCCGCGCTGCCGGCCGCGGCCGTCGCGATGCCGGCGCAAACCAGTTTGCCCGATACGACCGATATCGTCAGGGTCGCCGGCGGATGCGGGCCCAATGGGTGGCGCGGTCCGTGGGGCCATTGCCGCAATACGCCATACTACGGCCGCCTGCCCAACGGCTACTACCAGACCCGCGTCGGCAACGGCTGCCCTCCGGGCTACTGGCGCGGGCCCTGGGGGCACTGTCGCAACACGCCCTATCATGGCAGGCTGCCGGGCGGCGGCTGGAAGTAATCGCGGAAGAAAGCGGAGGCAGGCCATGCGGCATCTCGCCCTTGCCTTGATGTTGTTATGCCTGGTTCCGCTCGCCGGCCGCGCACAGGCTCCGGCGGATTTCTACGATCCGCAGGGACTGGGCGCGTCCTGGGGCCGGCCCGGCAAGCTGCTGCGGACGGCTCACTTGCCGGGGGCACCGCTGGGCGCGACGGCCCATCGCATCCTCTATCAGTCCGTCGGCCTCGACGGGCGGGCAATCCCGGTCTCCGGCGTGGTCATCGTACCGCCGGGGCCGGCGCCGGCAAGTGGGCGGCCCGTCGTCGCCTGGGCCCATCCGACAACGGGCGTCGAAGACCAATGCGCTCCTTCGCGAGCCCAGGCGTTTTTCGCGTCGGTGCAAGGTTTGGACGCGATGCTGCAGCGCGGCTACGTCGTCGCGGCGACGGACTATCCCGGGCTCGGCATGCCCGGCCCCCACCCCTATCTCGTCGGCGTCAGCGAAGGGCGCGCGGTGCTCGATTCCGTCCGTGCCGCCCGCACGCTGCCGCAAGCGCGGGCTGGCAACAGCTTCGCCGTCTGGGGGCATTCGCAGGGCGGCCAGGCAGCGCTCTTCACCGGCCTGCTGGCACGGACCTACGCACCCGATCTGAAGCTTGTCGGCGTCGCGGCAGCCGCTCCGGCGACCGAACTTTCCGCCTTGCTCGCAGATGACATCGCGACGTCGGGAGGGCGCAACCTGACGGCGATGACGCTGTGGTCGTGGTCCCAGATCTATGACGCGCCGCTCGGCGACGTCGTGGTTCCCGAAGCGATCCCAACCATCCAGAGGCTGGCGGACGATTGCATCGAAAGCGTCTTCGACGTCTTCGCGAGGCTAGGTCCGACCCGCGCGCTGCAGCGCGCCTTCCTCAAGTCGGAGCAATTCTACGACAAGCAGCCATGGCGCGGGCTGCTCCAACGCAACACGCCCGGCCTCCTGCCGCGCGGCGTTCCCCTTTTCCTGGCGCAGGGCACGGCCGACGACCTTGTCAGGCCTCAGGTGACACGCGACTATGCCGACCGCCAATGCCGGGCCGGTCGGTCGGTCGATATGCTCTGGCTCCCCGATGTCGGGCATCTCTTCGCGGCACGGGACGGCGCCGAGCAGGCCATTTCCTGGATGGCGGACCGCTTCGCTGGCCTGCCTGCGGCCGGCAACTGCGTAGCGCCGGCGCCATACTAGAATCGAGGCTGGATCCTGCGGGATCCAACCTCTCTCGATCTGACCTGCGTCAATCATCAGCTTGACCGCCTGGCGGCTTGAGGCTTGGCTGCGTCAGGCTGCCCTTCGATCGTCGTTCCCCGACACCGCGAGGCTTACGATGGCCACCCACGGCAAGACCGCATCCGGACGCGTCCCGTTCGAGCGCATCGCATTGGTGCTTCAAGGCGGAGGCGCCTTGGGGGCGTATCAAGGGGGCGTCTACGAGGCGCTCGCGGAAGTCGGCCTGCATCCGAACTGGGTCGGCGGCATCTCGATCGGCGCCATCAATGCGGCGATCATCGCCGGAAACGCTCCTTCGGATCGCGTGGGGCGGCTGCGGACGTTCTGGGAGCGCGTGACCGAGCCGCCGCCGTGGATACCGTCGCTAATGACGTCGGCCCTGGGAGCGATGGAGTTCGGCAGCGACATCCTGCACGGGCTGGTCAACCAGGCGCATGCCGGGGTCACCTTGGTCAACGGAGCGCCGGGCTTCTTCGTGCCCCGGCAGATACCGCCCTTTGTCGCGGCCGCTTCCGTCGAGGCCAATAGTTTCTATGACGTCGCGCCGCTCCGGGGCACCCTGGAGGAACTTGTCGATTTCGACCGCATCAACGCGCAGGAGATTCGCTTCGGCGTCGGCGCGGTCAATATCCGCAGCGGCAACCTCGAGTTTTTCGACAATGCCGGCCAGACCATCCGCGCCGAGCACGTCATGGCCAGCGGCGCGCTGCCGCCCGGCTTTCCGGCCGTGAAGGTCGATGGCGAGTATTATTGGGATGGGGGGCTGGTCTCGAACACGCCGCTGCAATGGCTGCGGGACATCCGCCCGCGACAGGACACGCTCGTGTTCCAGGTCGACCTCTGGAGTGCCAAGGGAGAGGTCCCGCTCGACCTCATCGGCATCGACCTGCGCCAGAAGGACATCCGGTTTTCGAGCCGCACCCGCAAGAACACCGACCAGTTCAAGCAGGAGCAGCGGCTGCGGCGCGCGGCGCACCGCCTGCTCGCGATGATGCCGGACCAGAAATTTCCGGACGATCCGGACGTCGCGCTGCTGCGCGCGGAAGCGGACGAGACGGTCTACAACATCGTCCACCTGATCTATCGCGCCAAGGGCTACGAGGGCACCTCCAAGGACTATGAATTCTCCCGCGCGACGATGGAGGAGCACTGGGCCGCAGGCTACGCGGATACCGTGCGGACGCTGCGCCATCCCGAAATCCTGAAGCGCCCGGACACGCCGGACGGCGTCGCGACCTTCGATCTCGGCGAGTGATCATCCTCGTAACCTGGAGCAAGCCATGAAGATCTCCGACGTGCGCGCGAAAGCCTTCGCCATGCCGCTCAACGATCCCGCCTATCCGAGGCCGCCCTACCGATTCTACAACCGGGAATTCGTCGTCATCACCTATCGGACCGATCCCGAGGCGCTGCGCGCCGTGGTGCCCGAACCGCTCGAGGTCGTGGGAGACACGGTCGCCTACGAGTTCATCCGGATGCCGGACTCGACCGGCTTCGGCGACTACACCGAGACGGGGCAGGTGATCCCGGTCCGCTTCACCACGCCCTCGGGCGAGGTCCAGGAGGGCGGCTACGTCCATGCGATGTACCTGGACGACAATTCACCGATCGCTGGCGGGCGCGAGATCTGGGGCTTCCCGAAGAAGCTGGCGACGCCGAAGCTGGTGCACGAGCAGGAGACGCTCGTCGGCACCCTGCACTACGGCTCGGTGCTCTGCGCCACCGTCACCATGGGCTACAAGCACCGCGAGGTGGAGCTCGCGCCGATCGCGAAGGCGATGGCCAAGCCCGCCTTCATGATCAAGATCATCCCTCACGTGGATTGCACGCCGCGGATCTGCGAGCTCGTGCGCTACTACATGGAGGACGTGACGTTGAAGGGCGCGTGGACCGGACCAGGTGCCCTCCAGCTCTTCCAGCACGCGATGTGCGACGTCGCGCGGCTTCCGGTTCGCGAGGTGGTCTCGGCCAGCCACTACATCGCCGACCTGACGCTCGGCCTTGGCGAGGTCGTCTACGATTATCTGGACGAGCGCTGATCACGTCGCGAGGGCGATATCCGGGGCCGATCCTCACGCGTCGAATTGAAGGTGCCGGCGGATGGAGAATTGGCTGGAGCGGTTCGATCCCGGCGTTCACCGCCGCATCAAGGGGCTGAGGCTCGTCACCGCCTTCGGGCTGGCGGCGATGGCCGGGCGCATGCCGGAGGTGATGAGCGGCCTCGATGCCGGCCGGTCGCTGAGCCTTCTGGCCGGTGGGTTTGCGCTTTGGGCGAGCGTCTCCGAAGCGCGCAGCGCGCGCGGGGAATCGAGCCGCGACCTGCTGCTGCTCTGCCTGGCCGCTGCGATGGGCGCCGCGAGCTATGCCATCTGCGCGCCGCCGCTCGCCGCGATCTGGGCCTTCGGCCCGGAGCTGGTGCTGGTCAGCGGGGCGTTCTGCACCGGCTATCTGCGCCGCTATGGCCTGCTCGGCACCGGCATCGGCTCGCAGATCTTCATCGGCCAGCTCCTCGCCTATGGCTCGGGGCTTGGGCCGGCGGATATCTGGACCATCATGGTCGCAGGGCTAATCGCGGCCGGCAGCGCGATGATACCGCGGCTGTTGAGCGGGCCTGCCGAAAGGCCGGCGCCGGCCATGCCCGCCCCTCAGGTTCGCGTGGCCGGCCTTCCGACGGTGCGTCCGGAACTCGCGATGGGTCTCCAGGCGGCGGTCGCCGCGCTCGTCATCATCGGACTCACCTCGCGCTTCAGCCTGGCCGAGCCGGCCTGGGGCATCACGGCCGCAACCTACGTCATCGCCGGCTCCTCCGCCGGGACCATGGACCGGGTGCGGCGCCGGATTCTGGGCACCGCGATCGGCGTGCCGCTGGGGCTCGCTTGCCTGCCGATCGCCCACGAGGCGCCGCTGCTGCTTTGGCTCGCCGCGGCAGGCGCCATGGTCGTCTACGCCATGGCTCTGCCAGAGCGCTACGACATCGCCTCCGGCGCCTTCGCGTTCACGCTCGTCGTAACCTTGGCCGCCACTGGCGAGCATTCGGTGGCGATGCTGTTCTCCCGCGCTTGGGAGACCGTCCTGGGCGGCGCAATCGGCCTCCTGGCCGCGCTCTTCGTGCTTCCGCTGAAGCAGATGACCCCAGAGGCTCAATCGTGACCAGCCAGAGCAGCCACCGTACGGCTGACGGCATGTCAGAGGTTGTCCGTTGGTCGATTCCGGCCCTCGCGCGTCTACGCGATGGACATCCGGTTTGCGGGCCTCCCATGTCCGCTTCCGGCGCAGTGCTGGCCGGGCCCATTTTTCCTCAACAGTAAGGAGACATAAGAGCAGGAACTTTCTCCCTGAAAGTTTGCAATTGGTCTTGTTGCCCGCATCTCCAGGCTAAGCTCCGCCCACATCACGGAGAAAGACGATAAAAATCCACAAGTTCACCCTCGCGGATGCGTCGTTGGAGCGCGCGCCTGGGCAGCAGGCAGAGGTGTTCGTCGGCAATCTGGTCGACGAGCGGCGGGGAGGGCCGATCACCATCGGCTATGGACGCTACGCGCCCGGCCAGAACCTCGCCGCACGATCATGATCTCGCGGGGGGACGGGCAAATTGAGCTCCAACAGGCGATTAACGCCGAATTTACGACGCTTCCGCTAGGTTGGGGATGGCTCCCTCCAGGCGCGGATGCGGCCTCATCTGGTCCGCGCTTCGGTCTTCGTGGGACGCCGGCCTCGCCCTGTTGCGTAGAGTGTCCGAGCCAGCGTCATGCATATCGCGCCGTCCTTCCCGAACCTCTCGGTGCTGCTGATCGACCCCAGCCCGCACTACCGGCGCATCATCCGGACGATGCTCTATCAGGCGCAGCTGCACCGCATCTTCGAGGCGGCCGACCTCTCCTCGGCGGCGACGACCTTCATCCAGAAGCAGCCCAACATCGTCATCCTCGACTGGGACCTGCCGGATGCCGGCAGCATCAAGTGCCTGGCCTCGATCCGCTCGTTCAAGACCTCGCCCTTCGCCAAGGCGCCGGTGCTGGTGATGATGGAGCGGCCCGACCGCCGCTCGGTCGTGCAGGCCGGCAAGCTCGGCGCGCACGAGATCATCACCAAGCCGATCTCGCCCAACAGCCTGTGGGCGCACCTGTCGGGAATCATCAACGTTCCGCGCAAGTACAAGGAATTGAACGGCAGCATCACCCTGGTGCCGCGCGTGATCAGCAACGCGATGTTTTAGAGCATACTGCGGTTGCGCGGAACGCTCTCCCCGTCATCCCGGACAAGCCGCGCAGCGGCGCCGCTCCGGAAGCCATCGTAGGGGACTGAGCTCTATGATGGATCCCGGAGCTCCGTCCGGGATGACGGCGCCTGGTTCCGGCAAATCGCAGCACATTTCATGGCCGATCGAAGCCGGGCTCTACGCGTCTGCACGTTGAAAAATCGACGCATTTACCGCGCTCAAACATCGTTCACCACCTTCTTGCCCCAAGGTCGCCTAAAAGGTTGACGCAAGGGAGCCAAATTAGCGAAATCTTTACCAGTCTGACGCGATCTTCGACCGGCCAATCATAGGTCGCGCCGCCGTGGTCATCACCGTCTCCCTACCTCCCTTCCTTGGTCGTTCCGAGGCCGCCACCTTTCGCAACCAGCTGCTCGTGGCGCTGGAGCAGAAGGAGAGCATCGCCGTCGAATGCGCCGAGGCCGGCCCTCTTCCCAGCCTGTGGATCCAGCTGCTGCATGCGGCCGCAAGCAGCGCGAAAGCTCGGGGGCTTAGCGTGACGCTCAGAGCGGCTTCCGAGGAATGCCGCAAATCCTTGCAGGCGATCGGGTTCGATCCCGCTCAAAGCGCCCTCGTTCTGGAGTGATATCGATGCGAATTCTGGCCATCGACGATACCAAGACTCTGCTCAGTTTGCTGTGCCTGACCTTGCGGAATGCCGGACACGAAGTCGCCGCCGCCGAGAACGGCGAAGAGGGCCTGACCAAGTTCGACCAGTTCCAGCCCGACCTGGTGATCACCGACCTCAACATGCCGCTGATGGACGGGATCGAGTTCACGCGCGCCTGCCGCGCCCGCCCGGCCGGCCAGAACACCCCGATCATCGTGCTGACCACCGAGAACGGCGCGGAAATCAAGGCCGAAGGGCGCCGCGCCGGCGCCAGCGCCTGGATGGTCAAGCCGTTCGAGCCCAACACCCTGCTCGGCCTCGTCGCTCGCTATCAGAACTGAGGCCTTGCCGTGGATGCGCTAGCGGAACTCAAACAGACCTTCTTCCAGGAATGCGAGGAACTCCTCGGCGCGCTGGAGCAGAAGCTACAGGCGCTCGACGAGGGCTCGGTCGATTCCGAAGACGTTAACGCGGCCTTCCGCGCGATCCACTCGATCAAGGGCGGGGCAGGGGCCTTCGGCTGCACCGAGCTCGTCGCCTTCGCCCATGTCTTCGAGGCCTCGCTGGACCATTTGCGCTCCGGCCGCGTCGCCATCGTGGATGCGCCGTTCAGCCTGTTCCTGCGCTGCTCCGACGCCGTCGCCGACCTCGTCTCCGCCGCGCGCAACGACGAGCCGGCCCGGCCGCGCCCCGACCTGCTGGAGGCCCTGAGCCAGGTCGGCCAGAGCGAAGCGCCGAAGCCCGTTCCGGCACCCGCCGCCGCTGCTCCCACCAAACGCCCCCCGGTCAAGAGCGACGACGCCCCTCCGGGCATCGCCGCGCTCGGCAACCTGCTCGCGATGGTCGAGGCCAAGACCGGCGCGGCCAGCGCTCCGGTCGATGCCGGCTGGGACGACGAACCGGCCCCGGTGGCGGCGCCCAAGGCCAAGCCCGGCCGCGAAATCCGCCTCCACATCCATCCCGATACCGACCTGTTCCGCCGTGTGATCGAGCCGCGCGTCGTCATCGCGCTGCTGCCGCCGGAGGACATCGTCTCGGTCGTCTGCGACATGAGCCACGTGCCGGCGCTGGAGGCGATCGACGTCACCGATTGCTGGATGCGCTTCACGGTGACCCTGCGCACCGAGATGTCGATCGAGGAGATCCACGCCAAGTTCGACTTCACCCTCGCCGCCGAGGAGTTCGAGATCGAAGTCGAGCCGATGCCGGCCAATGACGATGTCGAGCCCGAGATCGAGGTGGCGGCGCCGGTCTCCGAGGTGCCGCAGAACGTCGCCGCCGACCTTTCCGCCATCCTGGCCAAGCTCGGCCCCGCTTCGGCCCCGGCCGCGCAGCCCGACATCGCGCCCGCACCAGCGGTGACGACGCAGCTCGTGACCGCGGCGCAAGCTCCCGCCGCGCCGCGTCCGGCCGCCCGGCCCCCCGCCAATGACGCAGTCGCGGCGCGCCAGCGCCAGGCCGTCAGCGTGCGCGTCGACCTCGACCGCATCGACAAGCTGATGAACCTGGTCGGCGAGATCGTCATCACCCAGTCGATGCTGGTCGAATGCGTGCGCTCGCTGCCCTATGACGTCTATGCCAAGACGGCCGAAGGCATCCTGACCCTGTCGCGCCAGACGCGCGAGCTGCAGGACCACGTCATGGCCGTGCGCGCCCAGCCGGTGAAGGCCGTGTTCCAGCGCATGCCGCGCTTGGTGCGCGAGCTGGCGCAGACGCTCGGCAAGGAAGTCCGGCTGGTGCTGGAGGGCGAGAACACCGAGGTCGACAAGACGATCATCGAGGAACTCGCCGATCCGCTGACCCACATGATCCGCAATTCTATGGATCACGGCCTGGAGACGCCCGAGGACCGCATCGCCGCCGGCAAGTCGCCGGAAGGGACGATCAAGCTCGTCGCCGAGCATCGCGCCGGGCGCATCGTCATCTCCGTCACCGATGACGGGCGCGGCATCGGCCGTGACAAGCTGCTCGCCAAGGCGAAGTCCCGTGGCCTCGTCGGCCAGGACGAGAAGCTCGCGCCGGAGGAGATCGACCAGTTGATCTTCGCCGCCGGCCTGTCGACGGCCGAGGTGATCAGCGACGTGTCCGGCCGCGGCGTCGGCATGGACGTGGTGCGCCGCAACGTGGAATCGCTCGGCGGGCGCATCAGCGTCGATTCCGAGCCGGGCCGCGGCTGCAAGTTCACGCTTGCCCTGCCGCTGACGCTGGCCGTGCTCGAGGGCATGGTCATCCGCTGCGGCGAGGACCGCTACGTCATTCCGATTTCGAGCGTGATCGAGACCCAGCACCTCACCAACACGCCGATCGAGCACCTGACCTTCGGCCAAGAGGTGCTTCGCTGGCGCGGCGAGGTCACGCCGCTCTACCGGCTCGGCGCGGTCATGGGCTCGTCCGGACGGCCGGACGAGAACATCATCATCATCGCCGAGACCGAGCGTGGCGGGAATGTCGGCATCGCGGTCGACGAGATCGTCGGCCAGCAGCAGGTGGTCGTGAAGAGCCTCGAAGGCAATTACGGCACGGTCAACGGCGCGTCGGCCGCAACCATTCTCGGTGACGGGCTCGTCGCCCTCATCCTCGACGTCGATTCGATGCTTCGCCTGGCCGCATCCAGCGGCCGCCCACCCGCTTCCGCTCTAAAAATGGCTGGATGATCATGACGCTCCCCCTCGGCGAAAAGCACTTCTCGTCGGCACAGCCTGAATCGGCGGTGCGCCGCATCGTCACCTTCCGCGTCGGCGACCGGACCTTCGGCATCGATGTCGGCATGGTCCGCGAGATCAAGGGCTGGCAGGCGACGACCCCGCTGCCGCATGCGGCCCCGCATGTGCGCGGCGTGCTCAACCTGCGCGGCGTCATCCTCGCGGTCTACGACCTGCGCACCTCGATCGGCCTCGGCGTCACCGACGCGACCGCGACCCATGTCATCGTCGTGGTCGATGTCGAGGACAAGACCGCCGGCCTGCTGGTCGACTCGGTCTCGGACATCGTCGACGTGCCGGTCAGCGCGGTGCGCCCGGCTCCGGACCTGGAGCGCGACGAGCATGGGCTGATCGAAGGCCTCGTGCTGCTCGACACCGAGATCGTGGCGCTGCTCGACCTCGGGGCCGTGATCCGCGATGGCGGCGCCGAGGCGCCGGCCGCGCGGCAGGCGCGCGTCGCGTAAGGGTCGGGCGTTAGGACCATCCAGACGTCGCGGCGGAAGAAGCCGTCCGCGAGAAAGAAAACGACGCCAGCATGGGCAGCTCCCTCGGTTCCCTCTCGCGACTCTCGGTCAAGCTGCCGCTGATGTTTCTCGGCGCGGCCTTCGTCGCGGGCGGAGCCGTCGGCGCGGCGGCCTATCACGTCGCCTGGGGCCGGCTGAACGACCTCGCCCAGCTCGGCCTGAGCGCCGCCGACATCCAGGGCGCGGTCAGCGCCGCCGGGCCGCAGATGCTGACGATCAGCGCCGCTGCGCTGGCCGGCATCGGCCTCGTCGGCTGGCTCGCCGCCCGCACGATCTACCGGCCGATCGTGGCGATGCGCGATGCGGTCGGCCAACTGGCCCAAGGCGAGACCATCGCCATTCCCGGCCTGAGCCGCCGCGACGAGATCGGCGATCTCGCCCGCGCCATGACCAGCATTCACGAAGCCGGCGTCGAGGCCGCGCGCATCCGCGCCGCGCTCGACGGCTGCCGCACCAACGTCATGGTCTGCGACGCGCAGAACCGCGTCGTCTACGTCAACAACTCGCTGCTGAAGTTCTTCACCGACGCGCAAGAAGACTTTCGCGTCGCCTTCCCGGGCTGCTCGGCCAAGGACATGCTCGGCCGGGTGATGGAAGCCGTCCATCGCGAGCAGTCCTTCGGGCTGAGCGACGCGGCACGCACCACCCGCTTCGCGCTCGGCCGCCGCACGGTGTCGCTGACGCTGAGCCCGGTGCTGCACGGCAATGGCGAGCGGCTCGGCACCTCCGTCGAATGGTTGGAGCTGACCGACGAGCTCGCCGCCGCGAACGAGGTGGCGGAGGTCGTCTCGGCCGCGGTCGAGGGCGATTTCTCGCGCCGCATCCCGCTCGCCGGCAAGCCCGAGGCGCTGGCCCGGATCGCCGAGGGCATGAACCAGATCAACGCGCTGGTCGACGGCGCGGTCGGCGAATTCGCCGCCGTGCTCGGCGGCCTGGCGCAGGGTGACCTGACCAACCGCATGGCGGGCGACTATCGCGGCCGCTTCGGCGAGCTGAAGCAGAGCCTGAACGGCACGCTGGCGCATCTCGGCGAGACCGTCTCGACCATCCAGGCGACGGCCGGCAACGTCTCGCGCGCCGCGACCGAGATCAATGCCGGCGCCGGCGACCTCGCCAGGCGCACCGAGGAGACCGCGACCAATCTCGAAGAGACCGCGGCGACCACCGAGGAGCTGGCGGCCTCGGTCAAGCAGAGCGCGGGCCGCTCGCGCGAGGCGACGTCGCTTGCCGGCGAGGCGATGAGCGTCGCCAATGACGGCAAGGCCGTGGTCTCGCAGGCGGTCGGCGCGATCGAGCGCATCGAGAACTCCTCCGGCCGCATCTCCGAGATCGTCTCGGTCATCGACGACATCGCCTTCCAGACCAACCTGCTGGCGCTGAACGCAGCCGTCGAGGCCGCTCGCGCCGGCGATGCCGGCAAGGGCTTCGCGGTGGTCGCCTCCGAGGTGCGGGCGCTGGCGCAGCGCTCCAGCCAGGCCGCCAAGGACATCAAGGGGCTGATCGTCTCCTCGAACCAGCAGGTCGGCGAGGGCGTCAAGTTCGTGCGCAGCACCGGCGAGGCGCTGGAGCGCATCGTCGCTGCTGCCGGCAAGGTCTCGGCCACGGTCGCCGACATCTCGTCGGCCACCGCCGAGCAGGCGCATGGCATCGAGGAGATGAGCCAGACGGTCGCGCATATGGACGAGATGACCCAGCAGAACTCGGCCCTGGCCGAGCAGAGCGCCTCCTCGGCCACCGAGCTGATGGGCGAGATCGCGACGCTGAGAGACCTCGTCGCCTTCTTCCGCACCGAGGCCCTCCAGGCTCCGGCGGCCAGATATGCTGCTCCCGGCGAGCCGGCCCGGCTGCAACGGCTCGCCGCGGCGGCGCTGGTCGAGCAGGCGCAGCCGCCGCGCCGCTTCGAGCCGCGCCGGCCCGAGCCCGCGCCGCAGCCGGCCCGCGCCGCGCCGCGCCGCCGCGCTGCTTCCGGCGGACGCGCCGATGACTGGGCCGAGTTCTAGGCCATGGCAGCAGAGTTGCGTTGATGCTTGCGCCCCAGACCATCCACGAGACCACGCTGTCGCGCGACGACATGGGCTTCATCGCGAAGCTGGTCTACGAGCATGCCGGCATCGTCATCCGCGAGCACAAGGAGGCGATGACGCGCGGGCGCCTGTCGCGGCGCGTCAAGGCGCTCGGCCTGGGCTCGGTGGCGGAATACTGCGCCTTCCTGAAGACGCCGGGGGCGACCGGCGAGATTCCCGAGCTGATCAACGCCGTCACGACCAACCACACCGCCTTCTTCCGCGAGCGGCACCATTTCGACCATCTGCGCCGGGACGTGCTGCCTAAGCTGGTGCAGGAGCGCGGCGGCCGGCGCGGGCGCATCCGGATCTGGTCCTCGGCCTGCTCCTCGGGCGAGGAGCCGTACAGCATCGCCGCGATTGCGCGCGACGTGCTCGGCGCGCGCCATGACCTCGACTTCCGCATCCTGGCGACGGATATCGACACCGACATCCTCGACCGTGCCGAAGCGGGCATCTACCCGCTCGAGCTGTTCGAGCGGCTGCCCGCCGACATCAAGCCGCTGCTCAGGCTCGACGGCATGGCCGGGCGCGGCGAGGGGCGGATCAGCGACGATCTGCGCCGGCTGATCGCCTTCAAGCGGCTGAACCTGATCGAGACCTGGCCGATGCGGGGGCCGTTCGACGTGATCTTCTGCCGCAACGTCTTCATCTATTTCGACACCCAGACCAAAGCGGCGATCCTCGACCGCTTCGTGTCGCTGCTCGCGCCGGGCGGCTTCCTCTACCTCGGCCATTCGGAATCGCTACCGCAACCGCATCCGCAGCTCCGGCTGATCGGGCGCACCATCTACGAGAGAACCCCATGAGCACGGCCCGGTCCTCTCGCCGCTATTTCGACCCACGTTTTGAGGCCACCATCATCACCGTGGCGCCGGGCGAGCATGAGATCACCGCGGCCAAGGACGAGATCGTCGCGACCGTGCTCGGCTCCTGCATCTCGGTGTGCATGCGCGATCCTCAGGCCGGGGTCGGCGGGCTCAACCATTTCCTGCTGCCCAAGAACAATGGCGGCAACGACACCAGCGCCGGCGAGCGCTATGGCGACACCGCCATGGAGGTGCTGATCAACGGCCTGATGAAGCGCGGCGCCAAGCGCGGCCACCTCGAAGCCAAGGTCTTCGGCGGCGCGCGCGTGCTGTCGGGCGCGACCATGCTCGCGATCGGCGACGGCAACATCGCCTTCGTGCTCGACTTCCTCAACCGCGAGGGCATCCCGATCGTCTCCAAGGATGTCGGCGGCACGCGCTCGCGGCGCATCCACTACCAGCCTGCCACCGGCCGGGCCTGGGTGCAGCACGTCCAGCCGAGCGCGCGCAGCACCGAGCACGAGCAGGAAGTCGCCTATCTCAACCGCCTCAAGACCCAACCCGTCGCAGGTGACATCGAGATCTTCTCATGACCTTGACCGCATCCTCCCCGGCCAAGCCCGTCAACGTCCTCGTCGTCGACGATTCCGTGCTGATGCAGAAGCTGATGACGCAGATCGTCGACTCCGCGCCCGGCTTCAAGGTGATCGGCGTCGCCGGCAGCGCGGAGGAGGGCTGGGACGCCATCCAGGCGCTCAGGCCCGACGTCGTGACGCTCGACCTCGAACTGCCGGGCCGGCACGGGCTCAAGCTGCTGGCGCGCCTGATGAAGCAGGACCCGCTGCCGGTGCTGATCGTCTCGGCCTTCGGCGGCCCGGGCGCCGACAACACCTTGCAGGCGCTCGAACTGGGCGCGGTCGACTTCATCGAGAAGCCCGATGGCGCGACACACACGCTCGAAGGCTTCATGAAGCATCTGGTGGCGGCGCTGCAGCGCGCCGCCGCCAGCCGCCGCATCTTCGCGATGGCGCGCGAGGCGGTGGTGCGCGAGACGGCGCCGGAGCGGCCCGCGCTCGTTCGCGAGCCGGCGCGGACGGCAGCCGGCAGCCGGGTCTCGCTGATCGCGATCGGCGCCTCGACCGGCGGAGTGCCCGCCGTGCAGGTGGTGATGCGCGATCTCGCCCAGCACCGCATCCCGATCGTCGTCGTGCAGCACATGCCGCCGGGCTACACCGCGAAATTCGCGGCGCGGCTTACTGCCGCGACCGGGCTCGACGTGCGCGAGGCCGGCGATGGCGAGCGCCTGCGCCCGGGCATGGCCGTGGTCGCGCCGGGCGGCCCGCGCCATCTCGAAATCGAGGAGCGCCGCGGCGAATACACCTGCGTTCTCAAGGAAGGCCCGCTGGTCAGCGGCCACTCCCCCTCCGTCGACGTGATGTTCCATTCGGTGGCGCGCAGCCTCGGCCCGCACGCGGTCGGCGTGCTGTTGACCGGAATGGGACGCGATGGCGCTGACGGTTTGTTAGCCATGCGGAAAGCGGGTGCCGCAACGTTAATCCAAAGTGGGGAGACCTGTGTGGTAAACGGTATGCCGAAAGCAGCATTCGAGATCGGCGCCGCCGAACGTGTCGTGCCGCTCGACCAGATCGGCGCCGCCGTCGGGCACCTGATCGGCGAGCGCCCGCATCAGCGCAGCGCCTGAGGAGAGCGAGATGAAGGCCAGAAGCGATTATCGGATCCTCGTGGTCGACGACCAGAAGAGCATGCGCGGGCTTGCGACCTACTTCTTGAAGCAGATCGAGTTTCAGGACATCGACGAAGCCGAGAACGCCCGCGAAGCCCTGATGAAGATGCAGAGCAAGCGCTACGACCTGCTGCTGCTCGACTGGAACATGGACGGCATGAGCGGCATCGACCTGCTGCGCGCCATTCGCTCCGTGCCTGAGCTCAACCAGATCAAGATCATCATGGCGACCTCCGAGCGCTCGGTCGACAAGATGGACGAGGCGACCACCAACGGCGCCGACCACTACGTCGTGAAGCCCTACGAGCTGCGCGACCTGGAAGTCCGCGTGAAGAAGGTCCTCGCCTGCTGAGGCACCTGAGCCCTCATCCTGAGGAGCCGCGAACTGAAGCTCACTCCTCAGGATGAGGGCTGAGAAACGAAGGCCAGGCCAATCTCACCATTGTGATCCAGCGCCCCGAGCCATCAGGCTGCGGGGCGCATCCGTTTGGGGCAGTATGCCGTATCAAAGGGATGGGCGGATTTCGGGAGAGCAGGCCATGCCGCTGCTTCGTCGTGACGTGCTGGGCTTGATCGGCGGGCTGGCGGCCGGCCCGGCTTTGGCCGTATCGCCCTCGCTGCCGGAGGCGCCCGACGCCTATCGTTTCGCCTTCGACCGGCTGGAGGGCGGGCGCATCCCGCTGGAGGCCTATCGCGGCAAGCCGATGCTGATCGTCAACACCGCGACCAATTGCGGGTTCGCCGGGCAGTTCGCTTCGCTGGAGCAGCTCTGGCAGCGCTATTCGCATCGCGGACTGATGCTGCTCGCCGTGCCGAGCAATGACTTTGGCGGGCAGGAGCCGCTGGAGGGCATGGCTATCGCGGAGGCCGCCCGGCAGGTCCATGGCGCGACCTATCCGTTCGCGGCGAAGTCGAGCGTGCGCGGGGCGGACTCCCATCCGTTCTATCGCTGGGCGGCGGCGCGCCGGCCCGCGGAGATGCCGACCTGGAACTTCCACAAATACCTGGTCGGGCGCGACGGCGATCTCGTTGGCGGCTATCCGGCCGGCACGGACCCGATCGGCCAGGACCTCATCCGCGCCATCGGCCAGCAGCTTCAATCCGCTTAAGCCCCTCTCATACCTTCTTCTGCCCGGGGCGGAAGGCGACGATCACGGCCGGATCGGTCTCCAGATAGGGTCCCTCGATCAGGTCGATGCAATAGGGGATGGCCGGCATCACCGCGTCCAGGCATTCGGCGATGGCGCGTGGCCGGCCGGGCAGGTTGACGATCAGCGACCTGCCGCGGATGCCGGCAGTCTGGCGCGAGAGGATCGCTGTCGGGACCTTGGCCAGGCTGACCTGGCGCATCAGCTCGCCGAAGCCGGGCAGCGGCTTCTCGACCACGTCCTCCGTCGCCTCCGGCGTGACGTCGCGCGGGGCGGGGCCTGTGCCGCCGGTGGTGACGATCAGGCAGCAGCCCTCGCGGTCGGCGAGCTCGATCAGCGTCTCGGCGATGCCCTTGCGGACATCCGGGATGACGCGCGAGACCGGCGTCCAGGGCGAGGTCAGCGCCTTCAAGAGGTAGTCGTGGATGGCCGGGCCGCCCTCATCGGCATAGATGCCGGCCGAGGCGCGGTCCGAGACCGTGACGATGCCGATTTTGATCTCGCTGGTCATGCTTGGTGCCGTGTCCCGATTGCCCAGAGGCGGATATCGGGCAGGCCGGTGCCGCGGTCAATGCGGCGAAGTCCGGTCCCTCAGCCGGCGCAGCCACATCCGCGCGCCGGCGGCGAGGTGGGCGCGGCTGGGGATCGCGCCGCCGATCGTGAGGATCGCGTTCGCCATCTGCCGGCGCTCGCCCCAGACATAGGTTCCGGCGTCGACGCCATCGCCCGCACCGCTGTCGAAGAAGTTTGGCGGGCCCTCGCGGAAATCCGCCTGGAGCATGGCGATGGTGAGCGCCCGGCCGGGCGAGTGTCTGGCCTGCGTCTCGTCATAGGCAATCTTGAGGAAGTGCCGCGTGCCGGCGCTCTCGACCACAAGGCCCATGGCGATCGGCTTGCCGTCGAGCAGGAGCGCGTCGACCAGCACGGCATCCTGCGCGATCAGGAGCTCGACGAGCCGGTGGAAATAGGCCGAGTCCTCGAGCAGGCAGGCAATGGCGGTGCCGGCCTCGCCCTTCCAGCCCGCGGCTTCGAGCGCGAGGAAGGTCTCGAAGGCCTCACGAGCCGCATTGCCGCGCTTGCGGGCGAAGGAGACCGCGCCGCCTTTGCCGATGGCGCGAAATTGCTGCATGCGCTTCTTGTAGCCGGAGCCGAGTGCCCGCCTGAGATAGCGCTCGGCATCGTCGCCGGGCTGCGGCGCCATCACCGGGCGCTGCCAGGTCTCGTAGCGGGTCAGCCGGCTGCCGGTGATGCGCATCGCCTCCTGCAGCGCGGCGAAGCACCGCCCCTCCAGCGGCAGCAGCGGCAGGGCCAGCGTCTTCGGCAGGTCGCTTGCCGCCAGGAGGTGGCGCAGCATGGCGAGCGCGATGTCCTCGGCATGGTCGCGGTCGAGCACCGGCGGCGACGAGACCTCGTAGAGCGGCACGAGCGGGGCCGCGAGCACCGAAGCGAAGCCGGTGCGCCAATCACGCTGGCGCAGGAGGGCCCAGACGCCGACCAGGCTCTCCGAGCCGAGGGCCTCGCTGCGCCAGGCGCAGAGGATGACGATCGCCTCTTCGGGCACCAGCAAGGTCGCGGCCGAGATGGCCGCTGGCGACATGTGCGGATTGGGCTCGACCGCGTGGCGGCTGAGCTCGGCAAAGGCCTGGCCGAGCCCGAGATAATCGGCCAGGCGCGCCCGTCTGACGACGATGTCGGCGCTCAAGACGCGTCGCCGCTCCGGTTGCGCGGCCGCAGCTCGCCGCGCAGCGACAGCACGAAGGCAATGACCTGCGCCGCGGCGCGATACAGCTCTTCCGGGATCTGGTCGTCGAGCTCGACGGCGGAGAGCGCCTGGGCCAGGACGGCGTTCTCCTGGATCTCGATATCGTGCTCGCGCGCCGTCTCGACGATGCGCTGGGCAAGCTCGCCGCGGCCCTTGGCGGTGACGCGCGGCGCGCCTTGCCCGTCATATTCGAGCGCGACGGCGATCTGCTGCGGCAGCGGCGTCGTCATGACAGGCGGTCCAGGAACTGGCCGGCGGCGGCGCGGCGGGCATGCGGCTGGCCGGTATGGACATCGACCACGCCATCCTCGAACCGGGCGTTGGCGAGCGCGGCCTGAAGGTCGGGCACGGCGCCGCGCAGGGCTTCGCTCGTCGCCTCGCGCTCGGCCCAGAGCGAGACGCCGACCGCGCGGCCCTGCAAGGTGACGACGCCCTGGAGCGGGCCCATCGGCTCGACATCGAGGGCGAAGCGCATGCGCCAGATCGGAGCTTCGGGATTGGCGCCGCCGCGCTGCGGCGGATCGCGCTCGATCTGCAGGGGCATGATCGCGGTGCCGGCCTGGAAGGCGAGCGGGATTTCGGTGAGCCAACGCGGGTTCTGCTGCGCGTCAGTGCGCTGGCCTTCCGGCGGCAGCGAGGCGAATTGGGACAGGCTGACCCGGTCCAGCGCCGCCTCCGTCTGCTCCAGCAGGGTCTGGGCGATGACGGCCGGCTTCTCGGCGGCGGCCAGGCTCGGCGCGGCGATGGGCTGGGGCGCCAGCGTGCCGTCGCGCTGCGGTGCCGCGGGGCGTGGGCCCTGCTGCTCCTGGTTGCCGCCATAGGCCTCGGCGGCGGCGGTCCGGCCGGGAAGCGGGCGAGCGGTCTCGGCAGGCGCTGCGCGGGCCGCTTCCGGCGCGACCAGCGGCTGCAACATGGCTTTCAGGGCGCGCAGGCCGGCTTTGAGATCAGGCTGCGGCGGCATGTTCGCAACAGGCGAGGGCGCGCCTTCGGCCGGCCGTGTGGAGGCCGCGCTTGCTTCGCGCGCCTCGAGGAAGAGGCCGGAGCGGGCGATGGCGGTTTGCAGCATTGGCGCGGTGATCGGCCGGCGCTCGGCCGGCACGGCCTGGGCGAGGATCTGCTCGGCCATCTGCAAGAGCGGCTTCGGCAGCACGAGCGCGACGGAGCCGCTGGCGAGCTGGCGCAGGTTGGCGAAGAGGGGCGCGAGGCTGTCCTGCCGACCGAGAGCCTGGCCGAGGAGCGGGCCGGCAAGCGCGCGCGGCGACGCGGCCGGATCGATGTGCGGCACCGGGTTGGCCGCAGGCGCGTTCGGCTGCGCTCCCTCGGCCGGACGTTGCGGCGCGATGATCAGCGCCGGGCCGATGCTCGCGACCTGTGGTGATGGCGCCGCCGGCGCAGGTTGCCCGGCGATGACCAGCACGGGAGGAGCGACCTGGCCGGGAGCCTGGCCGCTTACGGGTTGGGCTGCGGGAAGGCCGCCGGGAGTTGGGGGTGAGCCGCCAACGGGCGCAGGGATTGGCGCAGGGGCGGTACCGCGCGGGGCATCGGGGGGCGAAGCCTGCGGGGCGCCGGCTGCCGGTGGGTGGGTTTCCAGCAAGGTCGCGCGCAAGGAGCCGCCGGCTTCGTCGGGCGCATCGATCCGCAGCATCAGCGTCGCGCCGGGTTGGAGCGGGGCCTGCTTCGCCTCCGGTCCGGACAGGACCAGCGCGATCTTGACGCCGTTGACCAGAGCGGTCGCCGTGCCGTCGCTGTCGAGCGTCAGCAGGCGCGCCTCGACCGTCTTGCCGACCGCGAGCCCGCTCTCGGAGGAGAGCGCGGAAAGCAGCGTGGCGAAGGTCTGGCTCTGAATGAGCGCGGCGAGATTCATTAGGACAGTGGCCATGGCGACGATAGGGCAGCTTGCCATGAAAGCTTAAGGATTTCCTTGCCCTCGGCGGCCTCGGCTCCCCGCAGGGCGAACCTGCGCCGGGGGTGCTGGCGCGGCGGCAGGCGCTGGGGCAGGCTGCGGCCACACTCTCCGGGAATGACGCATATGGACTATCGCCAGCTTGGCCGCTCCGGCCTCAAGGTTTCGCCGATCTGCCTGGGCACGATGATGTTCGGCGGTGCGACCGACGAGGCCGAGTCCCGCAGGATCATCGACGCGGCGCGCGGCGCGGGCGTCAACTTCATCGACACGGCCGACGCCTATAATGCCGGCGGCTCGGAGGAGGTGGTCGGGCGCGCCATCGCGGCCAACCGCCACGACTGGGTCCTGGCGACCAAGGTCGCCAACCCGATGGGGCCCGGCCCGCATCAGAACGGGCTCTCGCGCAAATGGCTGATGCAGGCCTGCGAGGACAGCCTGCGCCGGCTCGGCACCGAGTTCGTCGACATCTACTACCTCCACAAGGAGGACCACACGGTGCCGCTGGCCGAGTCGGTGCGGGCCGTCGGCGACCTCGTGCGCCAGGGCAAGATCCGGCATTTCGGCGTCTCGAACTACCGCTCCTGGCGCGTCGCCGAGATCTGCCGGCTCTGCGACGAGCTCGGCATCGACCGGCCGGTCGTCAGCCAGCCCTATTACAACGCCATGAATCGCATGCCCGAGGTCGAGCACCTGCCGGCCTGCGGCTTCTACGGGCTCGGCGTCGCCTCCTATTCGCCGCTGGCGCGCGGCGTGCTGACCGCCAAATACGAGCCGGGCCACGCTCCGGCGGAAGGCACGCGGGCCGGGCGGGGCGACAAGCGGATCATGCAATCCGAGTGGCGCGAGGAATCGTTGGTCATCGCCCGCACGATCCGCGACCACGCCGCAGCGCGCGGATTGACCCCGGTGCAGTTCGCGGTGCGCTGGGTGCTCAACAACAAACTGGTGACGGCGGCGATCGCCGGCCCACGCACCTTCGAGCAATGGCAGGCCTACATGGCGGCGCTCGACGCGGATTTCACGGCGGAAGACGAGGCGCTGGTCGACGGGCTGGTGCCGGCCGGCCACCCCTCGACGCCGGGCTATAGCGACCCGGCCTATCCGCTGGAGGGCAGGGTGGCTGTGACGGCCGGATAACCGGCAAGAGCCGCGTTTGACGCAAGCCTGCTCCCGCCGGGTAAGGCAGGCATGCGTCACGCGCCTGTCGCATGGCCGCCGATATGCATCTCCCCACGAAAACGGAGATGTTGAATGCGACATTTGCCTCATGACGCGAAGGCGACCTTCGCGGTCTTCGTCGTAGCCGCCACGGCTTTGTGGGGCTGGCTCTGCGGCGTGATTTGAGGCGCCGCATGGCTGTGCGCGGTTCGGCCGTGGAAGGGACGGTCGCTCACGGATTCACCAGCGCCGCGAGCCCCTCCCATGCGGCCATGGCGCCCCGCGCAATCGCCTCCAGCTGCCGCCGTGAAGCGCCGTCGCGAGCCTGGATCGACATGCCCTGCTGGACCGTGACGTAGTAGCTCGCGATCGCCTCGGCATCGATGGCAGCGGGAAGCTCGCCGGCCGCGACCGCCACGCGCAGGCGCGCAGTGACCGCGGCGGCGCTTTGCGCCCGCATCTCGCGCAGCTTTGCGCTGGTCTCGTCGCCGACGCCGACCGCGTTCACCGCCGAGAGCACGATCATGCAGCCGGGCGGGCGGCCGTCGCGGGTGAACACGGCCGCACTCGCCAACAGGAAACCCTCGATCGCCTGCCTCGCGGTCGGCGCCGTCGTCAGCGGCCCGGCGATCAGCTCGCTCTCGCTCGCCTCATAGAAATCTAGGGCCTCGCAATAGAGCGCCTCCTTGCTGCCGAAGGCGGCGTAGAGGCTGGGCGAGCCGATGCCCATCGCCTCGGTGAGGTCGCTCAGCGAGGTCGCCTGATAGCCCTTCTCCCAGAAGACCAGCATCGCCTTCTCCAAGGCCTCGGTACGGTCGAAGGCGCGCGGTCGGCCGCGGTCGGACATGGGTCTAAACCTTTCTGTGTCGATCGATAGATAATGCTCTTGACGATGGGCGGCAAGCGCTCCATCTGCTTCTGTACCGATCAACACAGAAATGGATTTCCCTCATGTCTCGTTTCACCGGCAAGAAGGCGCTGGTCACCGGCGGCAGCCGCGGCATCGGCGCCGCCATCGCGCTCCGCCTGGCGCAGGAAGGCGCCGATGTGGCGCTGACCTATGAGCATTCGGCGGAGAAGGCCGGCGAGGTCGTCGGCGCCATCGCGGCGCTCGGTCGCAAGGGCTTCGCCTTCGCGGCCGACAGCGCCGACCCGGTGGCGATCAAGGGGACCGTCGACAATGCGGCCGCCGCTCTCGGCGGGCTCGACATCCTCGTCAACAATGCCGGCATCTGGCGCGGCGGCCCTGTCGCCGAATGGAGCCTCGCCGATATCGACGCGACGCTCGCCGTCAACGTGCGGGGGGTGGTGCTCGCCTCGCAGGCGGCGGCCGCGCATCTCGGCGAGGGCGGGCGCATCATCTCGATCGGCTCGTGCCTGGCCGACCGCGTCGTCGAGGAGGGCGCCACCCTCTATGCGATGAGCAAGGCGGCGCTGATCGGCTTCACCAAGGGGCTGGCGCGCGATCTTGGGCCGCGCGGCATCACCGTCAACATCGTCCATCCCGGCTCGACCGACACGGACATGAACCCCGCCGCCGGCCCCCAGGCCGACGCCCAGCGCGCCAAGATGGCGATCCCGCGCTATGGCAAGCCGGAGGATATCGCGGGGCTCGTCGCCTATCTCGCCAGCGAAGAGGCGCGCTTCGTGACCGGCGCTGGCTTCGCGATCGATGGTGGGGTGAATACGTAAGAGGCCATTTGAGGCCTGAACGAACGAGCCCGGGCTCTAATGCCCGGGCAAGACGATGATCGTCGGCTTGGCCGGCAGCGTCGCCTTCGACAGTACGATCTCCGGTGAATCGCGCCGCTCGATCGGCCAGAGGTCCTGCGAGCGGGCCAGGAAGCGGTTCAGCGTGCCGCCGCCGAAGAAATGCATCGGGATCATCACCTTGGCCTGGAGCGACTTCAGCACGTCGAGCATGCCCTCCTGGTCGAGCGTGTAACTGCCGTCGACCGGGAAGAGCACGATGTCGACCCGGCCGAGCGCGCGGAGATGGCCGGGCTCGAGCGGATGATGCAAATGGCCGAGATGGGCGATGCAGAGATCGCCGATCTCGAAGACGAACATCGAGTTGCCGTCGAAATCGGTCGAGCCGCTATAGGAGCGGATATTGGTCGGCACGTTGCGCACGCGCATGTCGCCAAGCGTGACGTCGTGCCTGGCAGGGCCGGCGCCGGCCGGGTCCCAGCCGCGCAGCAACTGCTTGATGCCGGGGTCGGGCCGGTTCGAGTAATGCGTCGAATGCGCCTTGTTCATCGTGGCGATGTCGGGGATGCCGGGCGGGCGGACATAGTCGTTGTAGTCGGTCGCGGCCTTCACCCCGCCGGGCGTCTCGATGACGAAGGTGGCATGGCCGATGAAAGTGAGCCTGACCTCGTCCTTGGCGAGCGCGGCGCGCTGGATCGGCAGGCGATAGCTCGCCATTTCCGGCCGGCAGCCCGGCTCGTCCGACTGAGCGCGGGCGGGGGAGGCGAGGAGCGCGCCCAGCGCAGCCAGCACGAGGCCGCCGCGCAACAGGAAACCCGACAGGCTCATCGCTCACTCCCCAATCCCCGGACAGGCCAAGCCTAGGCAAAAGCTGCGCCGGGGAAAGGCTCGGGCCCGGCACTGGCGGTTTCGTGAACGCGACGTCAGGCCGGTTGCGGTCAGCGGCGCGCCTCGCTACATACGCCGCAGATTTCCCGACACCTGCGAACGCAAGTCCGAAGCGGAGCCCGCACGCCCATGTCCCGCCAGTTCATCTACCATATGCGCGGCCTGTCGAAGACCTTTCCGGGCGGCAAGCAGATCCTGAAGGACATCCACCTGTCCTTCTATCCCGATGCGAAGATCGGCGTGCTCGGCGTCAACGGCGCCGGTAAGTCGACCCTGCTCAAGATCATGGCCGGCTTCGACAAGGAATGGACCGGCGAGGCCTGGGTCGCGGAGGGCGCGCGCGTCGGCTACCTGCCGCAGGAGCCCAAGCTCGACGAGACCTTGAACGTCCGCGACAACGTCATGCTCGGCGTCGGTCCGCAAAAGGCGATTTTGGACCGCTATAACGATCTCGCCATGAACTACTCGGACGAGACCGCGGACGAGATGACCAAGCTGCAGGACGAGATCGAGGCCAAGGGCCTGTGGGATCTCGATTCCAAGGTCGACCAGGCGATGGACGCGCTGCGCTGCCCGCCTGACGACTGGGAGGTCTCGAAGCTCTCGGGCGGCGAGCGCCGCCGCGTCGCCCTGTGCAAGCTGCTGCTGGAGCAGCCGGAGCTGCTGCTGCTCGACGAGCCGACCAACCATCTCGACGCCGAGACCACCGCCTGGCTCGAAGGCCATCTGCGGAGCTATCCGGGCGCGATCCTGATCGTGACCCACGATCGCTACTTCCTCGACAACGTCACGAGCTGGATCCTGGAGCTCGATCGCGGCCAGGGCATCCCCTACGAGGGCAACTACTCGGCCTGGTCGGTGCAGAAGCAGAAGCGCCTGGCCCAGGAAGGCCGCGAGGACGTCTCGCGCCAGAAGACGCTGGAGCGCGAGCAGGAATGGGTCTCGGCCTCGCCGAAGGCGCGCCAGGCCAAGAGCAAGGCCCGCATTCAGCGCTATGACGAGTTGGTCCAGAAGGCCTCGCAGAAGGGGCCCGACACCGCGCAGATCGTCATCCCGATCGCCGAGCGGCTTGGCAACAACGTCGTCGATTTCGACAACCTGTCGAAGGGTTTTCAGGACAAGCTCCTGATCGATGGGCTCTCGTTCAAGCTGCCGCCGGGCGGCATCGTGGGCATCATCGGGCCCAACGGCGCCGGCAAGACCACGCTGTTCCGCATGATCACCGGGCAGGAGAAGCCCGATGCCGGCTCGATCAGCATCGGTGAGAGCGTCTCGCTCGGTTATGTCGACCAGAGCCGCGACTCGCTCGACGATAAGAAGAACGTCTGGGAGGAGATCTCGGGCGGCAACGACATCCTCTATCTCGGCAAGCGCGAGGTGAATTCGCGCGCCTATTGCTCGACCTTCAACTTCAAGGGCGGCGACCAGCAGAAGAAGGTCGGCTCGCTCTCGGGCGGCGAGCGCAACCGCGTCCACCTCGCCAAGATGCTGAAATCGGGCGCCAACGTCCTGCTGCTCGACGAGCCGACCAACGATCTCGACGTCGACACCTTGCGGGCGCTGGAAGAGGCGCTCGAGGACTACGCCGGCTGCGCCGTTATCATCAGCCACGATCGCTGGTTCCTCGACCGGATCGCGACCCATATCCTCGCTTTCGAGGGCGACAGCCATGTCGAGTGGTTCGAGGGCAATTTTGCCGACTACGAGGAAGACAAGAAGCGCCGATTGGGGATCGATTCCACGATCCCGAAGCGGATTCAGTACAAGAAGTTCTCGCGCTGATAGTTGCGAAACTGCGCTGTCGTCCTGGCTGCACCGCTGCGTGCGCCGGGGTTTATCCGGATAGCTCTGGCCAGCTCCGTCATGCTCGCCCTTGTGGCGAGCATCCACGTCTTGCGACGTACCCGCGATGAGCGAAGACGTGGATGGTCGGGACAAGCCCGACCATGACGGGAGAGGTGGGCAGAGCGCCGTTCAGGCGCTCGTCGGTCGCTCAGGCGGTCGCCCCGCTCAGCAGCTTCTGCAACGCCACCAGATCAGTGCCGTCAAAGTCCGACGAGGCGCTGACCTTGGCCCAGTCCGCTGCCTGCTTCTGCCTGACGGCGTCCGCCTGGGCGAAGACGTGGAGCGCGTCGCTGCCGAGGATGAGATGGGCGGGCAGGGTCTCGCGCTCGGCGAGGTCGAGGATGATCTGCGCGATCTTGGCGGGGTCGCCGATCTCGTGGCCGACATAGTTCTTCAGCAGGTTGAGTATGGCGCCGACGCTCGGCTCGTAGTCCGGCAGCACGGCCGGGGCGTTGCCGCGGGCGATCTCGCCCCAGTCGGTGCGCATGCCGCCGGGCTCGACCGCGATCAGTTTGATGCCGAGCGGCGCGGTCTCCTTGGCCAATACCTCGGTGAAGCCGCCAACGGCCCATTTCGCCGCCTGATAGGCGCTGAGGCCCGGCGTGCTGGTGCGGCCGCCGACCGAGGAGATGTTGATGATGTGGCCCGAGCGCTGGCCGCGCATCACCGGGAGCACGGCGCGGGTGAGGTTCACGACGCCGTAGAAATTCGTGTCGATCTGCGCCCGGAAATCCGCATCAGAGCCCTGCTCGAACGCAACGGCATGGCCGAAGCCGGCATTGTTGACCAGGACGTCGACGCGCCCGAACGAATCCGTCGTGAAGCGGACCGCCGCCTGTGCCGCCTCGGCGTCGGTGACGTCGAGCGCAAAGCTCAGCAAGGTGTCGGCATAGCGCTCCTGCAGATCGGCGAGGCGGCCGGGATCGCGCGCGGTCGCGACGACATTGTGGCCGGCGGCAAGCGCGGCTTCGGTGATGGAGCGGCCGAGGCCGCGGGCGCTGCCTGTGATCAACCAAGTCTTGGTCATGGTCTTGTCCTTTCGAGAGGTTATGAGTGAGTACTCACTCATTTTAAGATTAGTCGAGAACCCGTTTTCGGGCGTTTCCTCATGTTGTCAGTTGGCTTGGGCTTCTAGTTGGCGATGCCGTGCCAGAGCACGTCGAAGCCGGCTTTCTTGTAGTGCGCGCGCTTTGCCGGTTCGCGCGCGACGAGTTCGAGTGTTGCGTCGGTGAGGGCCTCCAGCACCGCGCCGATGAAGGAGAGCGGGTGGTCCTTGAGCACGCCCTCGCTGCGGCTTTGCTCCAGCATGGCGCTGATCTCGCCGAAGGCGGCGGAGCCTTGGCGGCGGCTCGCCTCGGTGATCCGGTCGGAGACGGCAAGCTGGCGGATGGCCTTGCGACTGGCGGGATGGTCGAAGCCCCAGTCGACGAAGCCGTTCCAGACGTGCTCGAAGCGGTCGCGGGCGCTGCCCTCAGCCGGATAGGCCTTCAGAATTGCGGCACCGAGATCGGCCTTCAGCTCGAGATAAAGCTGGTTGAGCAGCTCGTCCTTGCTGGCGAAATAGGTGAAGAGCGTGCCCTCGGCGAGGCCGGCATCCCGGGCGATCCCGGATGTCGGCGCGCCGGTGCCCTGCGCCGCCACCAGCTTGATGGCGGAGGCCAGGATCGCATCGCGCTTCGCTTCGCTGAGGGGACGGGCCATCGGAGGAGTCTGAAACCTAAATGAGTGAGTAGTTGCTCATTTATCTAGGCGCGAACAGACGGATGTCAAGGGGTGCACGACCGCTGCCGATCGTGCGCCGCGCCTTGGGTCAATAGGTGCCCTTCACCAGAATGCTCTTGTCGACATCCAGGATGTCGCGCTTGCCGCAGAGCGCCATGGTGATGTCGAGCTCCTTGCGGATGATGTCGAGGGTGCGGGTCACGCCGTCCTCGCCCATTGCGCCCAGCCCGTAGAGGAAGGCGCGGCCGATGAAGGTGCCCTTGGCGCCGAGCGCCAGCGCCTTCAGCACGTCCTGGCCGGAGCGGATGCCGCCATCCATCAGGACCTCGATGCGGTCACCCACGGCATCGACGATCGCGGGCAGGGCGGCGATCGAGGACAGCGCGCCGTCGAGCTGGCGGCCGCCATGGTTGGAGACGATCAGCGCGTCGGCGCCGCTCTTGACCGCCATCTCGGCGTCCTCTGGGTCGAGGATGCCCTTGAGGATCAGCTTGCCGCCCCAGAGGTCCTTGATCCACTTGACGTCGTCCCAGTTCAGCTGCGGGTCGAACTGCTCGCCGGTCCAGGAGGAGAGCGAGGACAGGTCGCCGACGCCCTTGGCGTGGCCGACGATGTTGCCGAAGCTGCGGCGCGGCGTGTCGAGCATGCCGAGGCACCAGCGCGGCTTGGTCATCAGGTTGAGGATGTTGGCGAGCGTCGGCTTCGGCGGGGCGGAGAGGCCGTTGCGGATGTCCTTGTGGCGCTGGCCGAGGATCTGCAGGTCGAGCGTCAGCACGAGCGCGGTCACGCCCGCCGCCTTGGCGCGCTGGATCAGGCGGGCGATGAAGTCGCGGTCCTTCATCACGTAGAGCTGAAACCAGAAGGGCTTGCCGACATGGTTGGCGATGTCCTCGAGCGAGCAGATGCTCATGGTCGAGAGCGTGAAGGGCACGCCGGCCTTGTCGGCGGCGCGCGCGGCGTGGATCTCGCCATCGGCGTGCTGCATGCCGGTGAGGCCGGTGGGAGCGAGCGCGACCGGCATCGCCACAGGCTGGCCGATCATGGTCGAGGCCAGCGTGCGGTTGGTCATGTCGACGGCGACGCGCTGGCGCAGCTTGATCTTGGCGAAGTCGGTCTCGTTGGCGCGGTAGGTGCCTTCGGTCCAGGCGCCGGAATCGGCGTAGTCGTAGAACATGCGCGGGACGCGGCGCTGGGCGAGAACGCGTAGGTCTTCGATGGTCAAGGGCTGGGACATGCTAGCGCGCTCCACGTTTCGCTCCGGAGCGCTCGGTCGCATGGATAAAAGCGGCAGGCAACAGCCTTGTGTTGCCTGCCGCAATGCATTTTCCGGAGCCCGCCATGCGGCGTCGCTCCGTTAGCGGCATCGGCCCGGCTCAGGCGTCCGGGCGCGAGGAATCGGAAAAGTCGAGATTGGTGGGGCGGGGAAGGAGTCGGCCGCCGCGCCCGTCGGTGGGTGCGATTGCCTGATCCACCGTTTCAAGCCGGAACGAGCGCGCCGAGATGCGTCCGTAGCCCTGCAACAGGAAGCCGTATTGGATGCTTTCGGCCTCGTCGGGGACGTCCAGGACGATGTGGCGCTCCGTCCAGCCTGCCGTGCCGGTCAAAGCGCCGTCCGTCTGCCGCCGCCGCAGATTGTCGAAGCCCAAAACACTACCGCGCACGCCATCGACGCGCATCCAGATGGTTCCGCGGTCCGCGTCCGCCGTGCTGATGCTGGCCGTGAGCTTGAGGCGCTGCCCGCGAAACTCGTCGGCGACGACGCTCTGCATCACCGTCGCGTAGTGGTCCTCCGTGAGCAGGATGTTGCTGCCGCGGTCGAACTTGCACTCGATCAAGGCGGTTCCGGGCGCATCGGGATCGAGCCCGAGCCGGTAGTATTTATGGTCCGTCTGGCGCGTGATCACCCAATCGCGCGGCAGCACGAGGGGCGCATTCCGGCCGGAGGCCGAGTCGATCAGCGCCGAGAGCGTATTCCAGTTTGCCAAGCCGAACTGCTTGGCGACAAGCTCGAGGCACTCGCTGTGCGAGAGTTCCACTTGCCGTTGTTGGAGGGCCTGGCGCAGCGCCTTGGCCATCAGTTTCGAGTCGAGAAAGCTATGCATGGTTCGATCCTCACGCTCGGGCGAACTCCTTGCAGAGAGTCAGTGCTCGCATTGCTGACGGATCGCCCAAGATCAGGGGTCAAACCGGGCGGGATGATTCATACGTTCGCCATACCCAAGGGGCGCGAGCGGCAGGCCGTATGAGCCCAGCCTTGACAATATCGTGGACGCGCGAGCCGTCAATCCGGTCTGGAGCTAAGTGGTTCCCATATAGCGTCCCGGCTTGTGGTTCACCGCCAGGATGAGGTTGAGCACGGCCGCGCCGAGCAGAGAGACCAGCACCTTGTCGGGCGGCAGCAGGAACAGCGCGCCGATCAGGATCAGCACGTCGATGCCGAGCTGGAACCAGCCGGCGCGGATGCCATGCGTCTCCTGCAGGTAGAGCGCCAGGATGTTGACGCCGCCGAGCCCGGTGCGGTGGCGGAAGAGCGCGAGCAGGCCGAGGCCCATCAGGCTGCCGCCGGCGAGCGCGGCATAGATCGGATCGACCGCCTCGATCCTGATCCAGTTCGGCGTCAGGAAGGTGAAGCCCGAGACGAACCCGACCGCGATGAAGGTGCGGAGCGCGAAGCGCCAGCCCATGCGCCGGATCGCCAGCCAGTAGAACGGCAGGTTGATGGCGAAGAACAGGATGCCGAAATTGATGCCGGTGGCGAATTGCAGCAGCAGGGCCAGGCCCGCTGCGCCGCTCGTGAGCAGGGTCGCCTTGGTGTAGAGCATGATGCCGATGCTGACGAGCAAGGTGCCGAGCAGCATGGCGAAGACGTCTTCGTAGAAGCGGTGCCGCTCGGTCGGGATGTCGGTGGTCGCGGCGTCGCTCATGCTGGATTCCGGTGCGGACGATCTGGGGCGGTCATCATGACGCGCCGATGCAACGGTTGAGCCATGTTGGCCGTTCCTGTAGGGCCGGTTGGTCCGCATCGCCAGTTCAAGAGACCCATTTCATGATCCTGCGGCTCGCCGCTGCACTCGTTCTTTGCATCCTCGCCCTTCCGTCCCTGGCTCAGGTGCCCGTGGCCTGGAAGACCGGCCGCGAGGCGGTAGTGATCGAACAGCGGGTCGAGGCGCTGCTGAAGCGGATGACCCTCGACGAGAAGGTCGGGCAGCTGCATCTCTCCGGCCGCGGCGAGGGCTTCAATGCGGCGCGCATCCGCGAGGGGCGGATGGGCGCGGTGATGAACTTCGTCGTGCCGCAGGAGATCGCCGACGCGCAGAGGGCCGTGCGCGAGTCGCGGCTGAAGATCCCGCTGATCATCGGGCTCGACGCGGTCCATGGCTTCTCGACCTATTTTCCGCTGCCGCTCGGCCAGGCCTCGAGCTGGAATCCGGAGCTGATAGAGGAAGCCGCCTACTGGACCGGCCGCGAGGCGGGGGCGGCCGGGATCAACTGGACCTTCGCGCCGATGGTCGACATCTCGCGCGATCCGCGCTGGGGTCGGGTGCTCGAAGGCGCGGGCGAGGACCCGTATCTCGGTTCGGTCGTCGCGGCGGCGCGCACGCATGGCTACCAGCGCGGCGGCGTCGCGACGACGGTGAAGCATTTGGTCGGCTATGGCGCCAGCGAGGCCGGGCGCGACTACAACTCGACCTGGATCCCGACCAGCCAGCTCTTCGACGTCTACCTGCCGCCGTTCAAGGCCGCGTTCGATGCGGGGTCGATGACCGCGATGGCGGCGTTCAACGCGCTGAACGGCATGCCTACCACGGCGCATCGCGAGTTGCTGACCGGGCTTCTGCGCGACAAGTGGAAATTCAAAGGCTTCGTCGTCTCGGACTTCGGCTCGATCACCGAACTGCGCCTGCACGGCATCGCCAGGGATGATGCCGAGGCCGGGCGCAAGGCGCTGCTCGCCGGCATCGACATGGACATGATGGGCGATGTCTACGACAAGCATCTCGCCGCCGAGGTGAAGGCTGGGCGCGTGCCGCTGAAGGCGCTGGACGAGGCCGTGCGCCGGGTGCTGCGGGTCAAATTCCATCTCGGCCTGTTCGAGCGGCCGGATGTCGACGTCGCCGCCGCCCCCAAGCTGATGCAGACCGAGGAGGCCCGGCAGGTGGCGCGGCGCGCGGCTGGCGAGGGCATCATCCTGCTCAAGAACGCCAATAACACTTTGCCGATCGCTCCATCCGTGAAGTCCGTGGCGGTGATCGGGGCCATGGCGGTGCCGGAAGCCGAGCGGGTCTGGACCGATCCGGCCGGGCTCGGCCGGCGCGTCGGCCAGTCGCTGCCGGATGCGCTGAAGGAGCGGCTGCCGGCCGATGCCAGCGTGATCTACGAGCCCGCCTTCACCCGGAATTGCGGCACCGAGTTCGCCGACAAGGCGGCCGCCATCCGCGCCGCCGCGGCGAGCGACCTCGTCGTCGCCATGCTTGGCGAGGATTGCGAGTTCATCGGCGAGGCCGCCTCGCGCACAAATCTCGGCCTGCCGGGCGTGCAGCAGGAACTGCTGGAAGCGCTGGTCGCGACCGGCAAGCCGATCGTGCTGGTGCTCGCGACCGGGCGGCCGCTGGTGCTGACCTGGGCCGACCAGCATGTCGCGGCGATCGTGCAGACCTTCCATGGCGGCACGGAGGGGCGGGCCGTGATCGCCGAGGTGCTGAGCGGGCAGGCCAATCCGGCAGGCCGGACGCCAATGAGCTTCCCGCGCTCGGTCGGCCAGATCCCGGTCTACTACGACCATCTGCCGACCGGCCGGCCGCAGAAGGAGCACAAGCGCTACGAGTCGATCTACATGGACGAGCGCAACGAGCCGCTCTATCCGTTCGGCTTCGGCCTGTCCTATAGCCGCTTCACCTACGCCAATCCGCGCGTGGACAGGGCGAACATCTCGCTGAATGGCACCGCCAAGGTCTCGGTCGACGTCACCAATGCCGGGCGGCGCGACGGCCAGGAGGTGGTACAGCTTTATATCAGACAGCCGGTAGCGAGCCGCTCGCGGCCGGTCAGGGAGCTGAAAGGCTTCAAGAAGCTGATGATCAAGGCTGGCGAGACCATCGCCGTAACGTTCGACCTGCCAGCAAACCAGCTCGGCATGCACGATGATGCCGGCCGTTACGTCGTGGAACCCGGAGATGTCGAAATATATCTCGGCGGTTCATCACTCGCGGAAACGGTGACGCAGATCACATTGACACGGCCATAATCAACATCGGCAGGTGCATGCCTGCCCTTTGGTCTCGACATGGATGAATTTTCGGTCAATCCTTCGAGGGCGGGACTTTTGCATGCTTGCATTCGGAGGTCTTGCACGACGCGGGGCTATAGAGGATGCGGCGATGGCGACCGGAACCGTGAAGTGGTTCAATACTGAGAAAGGCTTTGGGTTCATTCAACCTGCGGATGGCGGCAAGGATGTCTTCGTGCACATCACCGCCGTAAAGGAAGCGGGTATGATGACCTTGACCGAGGGGCAGAAGGTCTCGTTCGAGTTGAAAACCGAACGCGGCAAAACAGCGGCTGGTTCGCTGCAACTGCTCTGAACGCTTTGGGCCTGGCTGATTTTGTGACGATCGCATTACGGTTGCGACGATGACAGACGGCTTTGCCTGCGGCGCGGTCGCGGGTGTTTTCTCGGCTCCAGCCCTGCCGGCTGGTCCCCATTCTTTCCTCACAGTGGCTGCGGAGCGGCTGCTGCTCGACCAAGCCGGGATTCCCGGCGATTTGCATCATGGCGCCTCGCGATTGTCGGGCGCGCGTGAACCCTGGCTGCCGCGCGGCACCGTGCTCCGCAATGACCGGCAGCTATCGGCTTTGTGCCCGGTGGAGCTGGCCGAGGTCGCCGCTCGCCTCGGTATCGCTGAACTGCGGCCGGAATGGCTCGGCGGCAACCTCTCGATCGATGGCCTCGCCGCATTCTCGCGCATCGCACCGGGCAGCCGGCTTGCCTTTGGCGGCGCCTGGGCCGGGAAGGGCCGCTTCGATGGCGGCGCGGTGCTGCGGGTCGAGGCCTATAACTTCCCGTGCCGGCAGGCCGGGCGGGCGGTGGCCGATGCCGCAAGCAGGCCGGGCCTCGAATTCGCCTTCGTGAAGGCGGCGGCCGAGCTGCGTGGCCTCGTGCTCTCGGTCGATCGCGCCGGGCCGATCATGGTGGGTGATCCGGTCTTGGTCATGCCGCCGACCTTGCCGCGCAGCTAGCGCGCAAAGCGCCTGGCACCGGCGACGCAGAGCGCGACGGCGGCCGCGACGGCGATCATCGGCCAGCTGACCGCCTCATGCAGCAGGCCGGCTGCGAGCATCAGGCCGAAGAAGGGCTGAAGCAGTTGCAACTGGCCGACCGTCGCGGTGCCGCCTTGCGCCAGGCCGCGATACCAGAAGACGAAGCCGATCAGCATGCTGAACAGCGAGACATAGGCGAGGCCGATCCAGGCGGGTCCGCCGATGCCGGAGAGCGTGGCCGGCATGGTGAAGAGGCTGAGCGCGCCCATTACCGGCAGCGACAGGACGAGCGCCCAGCAGATCACCTGCCAGCCGCCGAGCCTGCGCGAGAGCGCGGCGCCTTCGGCGTAGCCGAGGCCGCAAATGACGATGGCTGCGAGCATCAGCAGGTCGCCTACGGGCGAGGCGGTGAAGCCCTGCGCCATGGCGAAGCCGGCGACGAGCGCGCTGCCGAGGCAGGAGAACAGCCAGAAGGCCGGGCGCGGCCGCTCGCCGCCGCGCAGCACGCCGAAGATCGCGGTCGATAGCGGCAGCAGGCCGATGAAGACGATCGAATGGGCCGAGCTGACATGTTTCAGCGCCAGCGCGGTCAGCAGGGGAAAGCCGACGACGACGCTGATCGCCACGACGACGAGCGGCAACAGGTCGCCGTGCGCCGGGCGCTTCTGCCGGAAGGCGAGCAGCAGCGCGAGCGCGAGCAGGCCGGCAATCGCGCCACGCGCCGCGGTCAGGAAGACCGGGTCGAAATCGACCACGGCCACGCGCGTCGCCGGCAGCGAGCCGCTGAAGATCAGCACCCCGAGAAAGCCGTTCAGCCACCCGCTCGTCGTCTTGTCCATTCAGGGCACTCCGTCTCCGGCCTGCTTTGACTGTGGGGCGCGATCTTTCTAGAGACGGTTTTGGACAGTTTAGGCAAACTGTGCTGCTCGTGGAGGCGATACAGATGGCCGATCACCTCATGCACGACAATGATGACGGCACGCTCGTCGACCAGGTCATGCAGACGGTCCGGCAGCGCATGGCCGGGCGCGCCCTGCTGCCCGGCGCCAAGCTGCCCTCGATCCGCGGCCTCGCCTCGAGCATGGGTGTGTCCAAATCGACCGTGGTCGAGGCCTATGACCGGCTGGCGGCGGAGGGGGCGATCCGGCCGAAGCGCGGCTCGGGATTCTATGTCGCCGGCCGCTTGCCACCGCTGTCGCTGGCCGAGATCAGTCCGCGGCTCGACCGCGCCGTCGATCCGCTCTGGGTTTCGCGGCAATCGCTGGAGGCGGGGGAGGGGGTGCTGAAGCCGGGCTGCGGCTGGCTGCCGGCCTCGTGGCTGCCGGAGGAGAGCCTGCGCCGGTCGCTGCGCGCGCTCGCCCGAGCCGATGCCGCCACGCTTGCCGATTACGGCACGCCGCTCGGCCTGCCGGCGCTGCGCCATCTGCTCTCCCGGCGCATGGCCGAGCATGGCATCGAGGCTGCGCCGGAGCAGATCATGCTGACGGAATCCGGGACGCAGGCCATCGACCTGCTCTGCCGCTTCCTGATCGAGCCGGGCGACACCGTCGTGGTCGACGATCCCTGCTATTTCAACTTCCACGCCCTGCTGCGGGCGCACCGGGCCAAGATCGTCAGTGTGCCCTATACGCCGTCGGGACCCGATGTCGCGCTGTTCGAACAGGTGCTGATCGAGCACCGGCCGCGGCTCTACATCACCAATTCGGCGCTGCATAACCCGACTGGCGCGACGCTCTCGCCGGTCATGGCGCATCGCCTGCTCAAGCTCGCCGAGCAGGCTGGGCTGACGATCATCGAGGACGACATCTTCGCCGATTTCGAGCAGGAGCCGGCGCCGCGGCTCGCCGCCTTCGACGGGCTGGAGCGCGTCGTCCATATCGGCAGCTTCTCGAAGACGCTCTCGGCCTCGGTGCGCTGCGGCTTCATCGCGGCGCGGCCTGACTGGATCGAAGGGCTGAGCGATCTGAAGATCGCGACGAGCTTTGGCGCCAGCCGGCTCTCGGCCGAGTTCGTGCTCGGCGCGCTCAAGGACGGGACCTACCGCAAGCACATGGACGGGCTGCGCGGCCGGCTCAGCCGCGCGATGGGCGAGACCGCTGCGAAGCTGAAGACGATCGGCATCGAGCCCTGGATCATGCCGCGCGCCGGCATGTTCCTCTGGTGCCGGCTGCCGGAGGGGCTCGATGCCGGCGAGATCGCGCAGCGCGTGCTGGTGGAGGGCATCGTGCTCGCACCCGGCAACGCCTTCAGCCTGTCGCAATCCGCAGGCCGCTTTTTGCGGTTCAACGTAGCGCAATCCGACGATCCGCGGATTTTCCATGCTCTGGAAAAGGCCATGCGGCAGTGATTTGAGGGCTAGCGAAAGGCCGCCATCGTCATTGCGAGCGCAGCGAAGCAATCCAGGGGGACTGCGCGAGACCCCCTGGATTGCTTCGTCGCTGCGCTCCTCGCAATGACGGGGAGGGCTTGCACGATCCACTCTTTTGACATAAAGATATCTTTATATGTTTTTCTGAATTTTGCGGGAGATCGAGCCTTTGCGCCAGCCCACCACGCTCTCCTCGGCCTCCTTGCTTGCCGGCCTGCGCGCAGCCGGCGAGGAGACGCGGCTGCGGATCGTGGCGCTGCTGGCCGAGGGCGAGCTTTCGGTCTCCGATCTCACCGACATCCTGGGCCAGTCGCAACCGCGCATCTCGCGTCATCTCAAGCTTCTCGCCGAGGCCGGGTTGGTGCGGCGCTATCGCGAGGGCGCCTGGGCCTTCTTCCGGCTCGATGAGGCCGGTGCGGGCGGCGCTTTCGCGGCTTCGCTGGCGGCCTGGCTTGACCGGGACGATCCGGAGCTGGTGGCCGATCGCGAGCGGCTGGCTGCGGTGCGGGCGGCGCGGGCGGAAGCCGCGCAATCCTATTTCGCCAGCGTGGCGCGCGACTGGGACAGGCTGCGCTCGCTGCATGTGCCCGACGATGCCGTCGAAGCCGCAGTCGAGGCCGCCGTCGGAGAGGGCTCGCCGGGCGCGATGCTCGATCTCGGCACTGGCACGGGGCGCATGCTGGAGCGGATCGCGCCAAAATTCGGTCGGGCCGTCGGCGTCGATGCCAGCCATGCCATGCTCGCGGTTGCCCGGGCCAATCTGGAGAAGGCTGGTCTTGCGCGGGTCGAGCTGCGCCAGGGCGACATCCATGCGCTGCCCTTCGCGCGCGGCTCGTTCGACCTCGTCATCATCCACCAGGTGCTGCACTTTCTCGAAGACCCCGGCCGGGCGCTGCGCGAGGCGGCGGCGATGCTGGCTCCGGGCGGGCGGCTGATCGTGGTCGACTTCGCCCCGCACGAGATGGAGTTCCTGCGCAGCGAGCACGCGCATCGCCGCCTCGGCTTCTCGCGGGCGCAGATCGCCGGCTGGTTCGCTGAGGCCGGTCTCGCCTGCGACCTCTCGGACGAGGTGACTGCGGCCGGCGGCGGCACCAGCCAGTTGTCGGTAATGCTCTGGCGCGGTCGCGACCGCCGCCAGCAAGGTGATTTCCCGTTGCGCCAGACCCAGTTCGAGGTGGCCTGATGAACGCGTTCCGCCCCAGCCGCCACGGCTCGCGCCGTCCCCGCGTCTCCTTCGAGTTCTTCCCGCCGAAGACGCCGGAGATGGAGCTTGCGCTCTGGGAGAGCGTGCGCCGGCTCGAGCCGCTGAAGCCCTCCTTCGTCTCGGTGACCTATGGCGCCGGTGGCTCGACGCGCGAGCGCACCCACAACACCGTCAAGCGCATGGTCGAGGAGACCGGCCTGAAGCCGGCAGCGCACCTGACCTGCGTCTCCGCCTCCTGCGCCGAGGTCGATGAGGTCATCCGCTCCTATTGGTCGGCGGGGGTGCGCCATATCGTGGCGCTGCGCGGCGATCCGGCCGGCGGGCTCGGCACGACCTATGAGCCGCACCCGCAGGGCTATCACCAGACCTCCGATCTCGTCGCCGGCATCCGCAAGATCGGCGATTTCGAGATCACGGTCTCGGCCTACCCGGAGAAGCACCCGGAGGCCGGCTCGCTCGATGCCGATATCGACGCTCTCAAGAAGAAGGTCGATGCCGGCGCTACCCGGGCGATCACCCAGTTCTTCTTCGATAACGACGTCTATTTCCGCTATCTCGACAAGGTGCGGGCGAGGGGGATCGACATCCCGATCCTGCCCGGCATCGTGCCGGTCCAGAACTTCAAGCAGACGGCGAATTTCGCCTCGCGCACCGGCGCGAGCGTGCCGCAATGGCTGGCCGACCGCTTCGAGGGGCTGGAGGACGACGTCGCGACGCGCCGTCTGGTCGCGGCAGCGGTCTGCGCCGAGCAGGTTCTCGACCTGATCGACCGCGGCGTCTCCGACCTGCATTTCTACACGATGAACAAGGCCGACCTTGTCTATGCGATCTGCCATCTGGTGGGCCTGAAGCCCGACAAGAACGTGCAGCAGCAGGCGGCTGCGGAGTAAGACTATGAGCGACTACCAGCCTAAATCCGTCGACGGCGCCGAGGTCGAGCGCGCGCTGCGCCAGGCCGCCTCCGAGCGCATCCTCGTGCTCGATGGCGCGATGGGTACGCAGATCCAGGACCTGAAGCTCTCCGAGGCCGAGTTCCGGGCCGAGCGCTTCAAGGGCTGGAACCACGACCTCAAGGGCAATAACGACCTGCTGGTCCTGACCCAGCCCGACGCGATCCGCGACATCCACCTGGCCTATTTCAAGGCCGGCGCCGACATCGTCGAGACCAACACCTTCTCCTCGACCGCGATCGCCCAGGCCGATTACGGCATGGAGGCGCTGGTCTACGAACTGAACGTCGAATCCGCGAAGCTGGCTCGCGAGGCGGCCGTGCTGGCTGAGAAGGCCGATGGCCGCCGCCGCTTCGTCGCGGGCGCGATCGGCCCGACCAACCGCACGCTTTCGATCTCGCCCGACGTCAACAATCCCGGCTTCCGCGCCGTGACCTTCGACCAGGTGCGCGATTCCTATGCCGAGCAGATACGCGGGCTGATCGATGGCGGCGCCGAGCTGATGCTGGTCGAGACCATCTTCGACACGCTCAACGCCAAGGCGGCGATCGTGGCGATCGAGGAGGTCTATCGCGAGCGGGGCATCCGCCTGCCGGTGATGATCTCCGGCACGATCACCGACCTCTCCGGCCGCACGCTCTCGGGCCAGACCACCGAGGCGTTCTGGAACGCGGTGCGCCATGCCCGGCCGCTGACTGTCGGCCTGAACTGCGCGCTTGGCGCGCGCGAGATGCGGGCGCATATCAAGGATTTGTCGCGCGTGGCGGAGACGCTGATCTGCGCCTATCCCAATGCCGGCCTGCCGAACGAGTTCGGGCTCTATGACGAGCGGCCGGAGGCGACCGCCGGCATGCTGGCCGAGTTCGCCGATGCCGGCCTCGTCAATATCGTCGGCGGCTGCTGCGGCACGACGCCGGGCCACATCCAGGCGATTGCGCAGGCCGTCGCCGGCAAGGCGCCGCGCAGCATTCCCTCGCCGAAGCCCTATCTGCGGCTGGCCGGCCTGGAGCCGTTCACGCTCGACGAGACGATCCCCTTCGTGAACGTGGGCGAGCGCACCAACGTCACCGGCTCGGCCCGGTTCCGCAAGCTGGTCACGCAGGGCGACTACGCCGCCGCGCTCGACGTGGCGCGCGACCAGGTCGCCAATGGCGCGCAGGTCATCGACGTCAACATGGATGAGGGCCTGCTCGATTCCGAGAAGGCGATGACCGAGTTCCTCAACCTGATCGCCTCGGAGCCGGACATCTCGCGCGTGCCGATCATGGTCGACTCGTCGAAGTTCCACGTCATCGAGGCCGGGCTGAAGACGATCCAGGGCAAGCCGATCGTCAATTCGATCTCGATGAAGGAGGGCGAGGCGGCCTTCCTCGACCATGCCCGCATCTGCCGCAACTATGGCGCGGCCGTCGTGGTCATGGCCTTCGACGAGAAGGGCCAGGCCGACACCTACGAGCGCAAGATCGAGATCTGCACGCGGGCCTACAAGCTCCTGACCGAAGAGGCCGGCTTCCCGCCCGAGGACATCATCTTCGACCCCAATATCTTCGCTGTCGCGACCGGCATCGAGGAGCACGACAATTACGGCGTCGACTTCATCCAGGCGACGCAGGCGATCCGCGAGAGCCTGCCGGGCGCGCATATCTCCGGCGGCGTCTCCAACCTGTCCTTCTCGTTCCGCGGCAACGAGAAGGTGCGCGAGGCGATGCACTCGGTCTTCCTGTACCATTGCATCAAGGCCGGCATGGACATGGGCATCGTCAATGCGGGCCAGCTCGGCAGCTATGACGATCTCGATCCCGAGCTGCGAGAGCTCTGCGAGGACGTCGTCCTCAACCGACGCAAGGATTCGACCGAGCGGCTGCTCGACGCCGCGCCGCGCTTCAAGGGCGACGGTTCGGTCGCGGTTTCGGCCAAGGACCTGGTCTGGCGCGAGAACCCCGTCGCGAAGCGGCTGGAATACGCGCTGGTGAACGGGATCACCGCCTTCATCGACGTCGATGTCGAGGAGGCGCGGCTTCAGGCCGACAAGCCGCTCCACGTCATCGAGGGGCCGCTGATGGCCGGGATGAACGTCGTCGGCGACCTGTTCGGTGCCGGCAAGATGTTCCTGCCGCAGGTGGTGAAGTCGGCCCGCGTGATGAAGCAGGCCGTCGCCTACCTGATGCCCTACATGGAGGAGGAGAAGCGCCTGAACGGCGGCTCCGAGCGCTCCGCCGCGGGCAAGGTGCTGATGGCGACGGTGAAGGGCGATGTCCACGACATCGGCAAGAACATCGTCGGCGTCGTGCTCCAGTGCAACAACTACGAGGTCATCGACCTCGGCGTGATGGTGCCGACGCAGAAGATCCTGGACACGGCACGCAGGGAGAAGGTCGATATCATCGGGCTGTCGGGCCTGATCACGCCGTCGCTCGACGAGATGGTCACGGTCGCCTCCGAGATGGAGCGCGAGGGTTTCGACATCCCGCTGCTGATCGGCGGGGCGACGACGAGCCGCGTCCATACGGCGGTGAAGATCCACCCGGCCTATGATCGCGGCCAGACGGTCTATGTCACCGACGCCTCGCGTGCGGTCGGCGTCGTCTCCAGCCTGCTCTCGCAGGACCAGAAGCCGGCCTATGTCGAGGGCATCAAGACCGAATACGCCAAGGTCGCCGCTGCGCATCGCCGCTCGGAGGCCGACAAGCAGCGGCTGCCGCTGGCCAAGGCGCGCGCCAACGCCTTCAAGCCGGATTGGACGAACTATACGCCGCCGAAGCCGAGCTTCCTCGGCACACGGGTCTTCCGCACCTACGACGTCGCCGATCTCGTGCCGCTGATCGACTGGACGCCGTTCTTCCAGACCTGGGAGATGAAGGGGCGCTTCCCGGCGATCCTCGAGGACGAGAAGCAGGGCGAGGTGGCGCGCGCGCTCTGGGACGATGCGCAGGCGATGCTCAAGCGCGTCGTCGAGGAGCGCTGGTTCAACCCGAAGGCGGTGATCGGCTTCTGGCCGGCCAATGCCGTCGGCGACGACATCCGGCTCTATACCGGCGAAAGCCGGCAGGAGACGCTGACCACCTTCCACGGGTTGCGCCAGCAGCTCTCGAAGCGCGACGGCAAGCCGAACATGTGCATTTCGGATTTCATCGCGCCCGAGGGCATCGAGCGGCCGGACTACATCGGCGCCTTCGTCGTCACCTCAGGAGCGGAGGAGGAGCGCATCTCCGAGCGCTTCGCCCGCGACAATGACGATTACCGCTCGATCATGGTCAAGGCGCTGGCCGATCGCATCGCCGAGGCCTTCGCCGAGCGCATGCACCAGAAGGTGCGCACCGAGTTCTGGGGTTACTCGCCCGACGAGACGCTCTCGAACGAGGACCTGATCCGCGAGGACTATCGCGGCATCCGGCCGGCGCCGGGCTATCCGGCCCAGCCCGACCATACCGAGAAGGAGCAACTGTTCGAGTTGCTCCAGGCCGAGCGCCGCGTTGGCGTCAAGCTGACCGAGAGCTTTGCGATGTGGCCGGGCTCCTCGGTCTCCGGCCTCTATCTCTCGCATCCCGACGCATATTACTTTGGCGTCGCCAAGGTCGAGCGCGACCAGGTCGAGGACTATGCCGCGCGCAAGGACATGGCCATTCCTGAGGTCGAGCGGTGGCTGTCTCCGATCCTGAACTACGATCCGGTCTCCTATCGGCTGGAGGCGGCTGAGTGACTATACGCCCGGCGAAGCCGGCCGATCTGTCGCGGATCGGTGAGATTCGGCACGTCGTAATGGAGAATGCTCTGTCCGGTGCGTCCCAGGCCAGCGATGTCGAAGTTGCCTCGTGGTACATGGATCAGGCGATCTTCCTCGTGAGCGAGAAGGATGGCGAGATCGCGGGGTTCACCTGCGCCAATCGTCAGACCGGCCATATCTGGGCGCTCTTCGTCGATCCTACACTTGAAGGGCGCGGTCACGGCCGGGCCTTGCTCGATGCCGCACTGGCCGATCTCGTTCGGTTCGGCCGCCGACAGAGCAGTTTGACGACCGGGGCAGGCACTCGGGCAGAGCGCTTCTACCGGCGCCATGGCTGGCAAAGCATGGACCGGACGCTCAACGGGCAAGTCGCATTCACCAAGGCGCTCGTCCCCCAATAGCAAACGGGCCGCCCACAGGGCGGCCCGTCTCGCTTTACGCTCTACTGAACGATCAGGCCGGTACGGCCGCGCCGCTGAGGCCCTCGGAGCCGCGCTGCTGCTGGGCCGAGGCGCTGGCCGGGACGTTGCGCGAGACCGTCTTGCGCTCGGCGTCGATGCGCTCGACCAGGTAGAAGGCGCGCTCGGCGCTGCCGAGCAGGGCGAGGATGGCGCCGCGCTCGATCCAGGGCAGCTCCGCCCCGAGGCGCAGGCAGCGCTCGCGCAGCTGAAGCAGGCCGGCGAGGCGCGGCTCGGCCTCGGCAGTCACAGGCGGGTTGGCCTGGTCGATCGGGATGATGGCGCGCAGCGCGTCGGAGACCTGATCGACGAGTTGGTCGACCAGAACCCGGGCGTGCTCGCCGAGCGGCTGGCGCTCGACGCGCCGCGCGATCTGGTAGAGCGTCTCGCCAAGGCTGGCGGTGTAGTCCTCTTCCTCGATCAGGCTGGCGATCAGGTCGGCCCGGGCATAGGGCATCTCGGCCGCGAACATGCCGGAGGTGTAGGAGCGGATCTCGCGGTTGAGGATGTCGATCGCGGCATAGTGCTCCTCGACCTTGTCGGGGGCGTTCTCGGCGCCCTTGGCGATGTCGAGGAAGAGGCGGGCGGCTTCGAGGTAGCGCCCGGTCTCGCGTTGCACCGCGGCGACGCCGACGGCCGGATCAGCCGCTGCGCCCGGAACCAGGAAGCGCGGCTGCGAGTAGTCCTCGACATCGTCGAGATGCGAGGCGCCGACCTTGAGCAGCACGCGCTCGAAGACGCCGACGAAGGGGAAGAGCAGGACTGTGTTGAAGATGTTGAAGAAGGTCGAGTAGAGGCCGATCGCCACCGGGATGAGCGGATAGGTCTCCTTGCCGTCCTTGATGACCGGGATGCCCGGGTTGCCGCCGAACCACTGCATGGCCCAGGTCAGCACGTCCATCGAGACGAAGAAGAGCGGTATCGTGATGGCGACGCCGATGATGTTGAAGGAGATATGGGCGTAGGCCGCGCGCTTGGCGTTCTTCGAGAGGTTGAGCGAGGCCATCCACGAGGTGACGGTGGTGCCGAGATCGGCGCCGAGCGAGAAGGCGACCGCAGTCTTCCAGTCGAGGATGCCGGCGGCGCCGAGACCCATGACGATGCCGATCGTGGCCGAGGAGGAGTGGATCATCGCGGTGATGCCGGCGGCGATCAGCACGCAGTAGAGCAGGGTGAGGTAGGTGTCGGCCTTGAGCGCCGAGATCACGCCCATGACTTCCGGCATCGAGCGCAGCGGGCGCAGGCCGCCGGTCATCAGGTTGAGGCCGTAGAAGATCAGCGCGAAGCCCATGCAGGCGAGCGCGATGTTCTTCACCTTGTCGGTCTTACCGAAGATGTAGATCAGCGCGAAGATGCCGGCGAGCAGCAGGCCGAGCGGACCGAGCGGCAGCGCGATCAGGCCGTTGCCCAGCGTCGTGCCGATATTGGCGCCCATGATCACGCTGATGGCGGGCCGCAAGCCGATCACGCCGGCATTGACCAGGCCGACGACCATGACGCTCATCGCAGTCGAGGACTGGATGATGCCGGTGATGAAGGTGCCGGCGATCACGCCCTTGATCGGGGTGCCGGCGATCTTGGCCAGAAGCGCGCGCATCTTGTTGACGGCGAGGTTCTGGATGCCGTTGCTCATGAATTCGAGGCCGAGCATGAAGATGCCCAGGCCACCGATGACAGGTACGATCACCTGCGTGAAAATATCGACTTGCATCTGATCCGCTCCGTGAAGGCTGCTCGATCAGGCATGAGAAATCCGACGCGGGACATTACTCCCACGGCCACGCAAGCAACGCCGACGTGACGCCGCTCACCTCTCACCCATCAGCCCGGTGCAACCTAGGCAGGCAGTGCGACAGACGGGTGACTATTGTGAAAGGCGATAGACTTTCGTCGTTCGTCCTTGCCCGGCGAACTGATGCGGTTCTCAGACTACTGCCGCAGGCTGATTTCGGACGGTGCGAGTTGCGCGGAAGCTCAGACGGGCAGCAAGACGCTGGCGGGAGGCGCAAAGGATAGCGTCTCGCTCAGGCCGCAATGCTGCAGCGGGTCGCCGAAGATGTGGAGCCGGTTGCGCCCGGCGGCCTTGGCGACATAGAGGGCCGAATCCGCCTCGGCGAAGCTCTGCGTCGGGTCGAGATACCGGCCCGGCTTCAGCATCGTCGCGCCGATCGAGGCGCTGAGCTCGATCTGCCGCCCGTTCCAGGCGACCGGGCGCGCCAGCGCCGCCAGCGCCTGGCCGAGCCGATGCCGGAGACAAGGCCAGCCGGCGGTCGAGCAGAGCAGCAGGGCGAACTCGTCGCCGCCGATGCGGGCGATCAGCAGCGCGTCGCTCAGCGTCGTCTCCAGCCGCAGCGCGACCTGGCGCAGGCAGGCGTCGCCGGCGGCGTGGCCGAGGCGGTCGTTGATCGGCTTGAACATGTCGAGGTCGATGATGGCGAGGACGCCGAAGGCCCCGCCACCGGCCGGATGGCGGCGCAGCTCGGATAGCTGCGTCTCGAAGGCGCGGCGGTTGGCCAGGCCGGTGAGCGGGTCGTTATAGGCGAGCTGCCGCAGGCCCTGCCACATCTGCTTCTCGCGGGTGATGTCCTGCTTGGCGCCGTGGATGCGGACGGGCCGGCCATGGCTGTGCGAAATGTCGGCGCTGAGGCGCATCCAGCGCTCGGCGCCGGCTGCCGTCGTGATGCGGGCGTCGAGGACGAAGCCCTTGCCGGAGCGGATCATGCCGGCGCGCAGGCGCTCCATCTCGGCGCGCGAGTCGTCATGGTAGAGGTCGACGGCCGAGGGCCGGTGCAAGGTCGAGCCGCGCGGCAGGCCGAAGAGGTCGTAGACGCCGTCCGTCCAGCTCAACTGCTCGGTCGCGAGCTCGCATTCCCAGGCACCGATGCCCGCCAGCAACGCTGCTTGATCGTAGAGGCGTCGGGCTTCGGCGTCGGATAGCGGCGTGCGGTTCAAATCTCGCCTCGTGCGACAGACGGCCGGCTTTTGGCCATGCCGTAACGTCAAAGACGCTAGTGCGAGAAAGATTAACGGAAGCTTGCGGCCGGTGAGGCCCCGGCGCCTGTGCTATTCCCGCCGCAGCGCCTCGATCGGGTCGAGCCGTGCCGCCTGGCGGGCCGGGTAGAAGCCGAAGAAGACGCCGATCATGCCGGAGACGCCGACCGCGATCAGGATCGTCTCGATCGAGACGACCGAGGGCCAGCCGGCGATGCGGGCGATGGTGAGCGCAGCCCCGATGCCGAGCGCGATGCCGACGGCGCCGCCGATGGTGGCCAGCGTCGTCGCCTCGATCAGGAACTGCGCCAGCACGTCACGCTGGCGGGCGCCTACTGCGAGGCGCAGGCCGATCTCGCGCGTGCGCTCGGTGACCGAGACCAGCATGATGTTCATGATGCCGATGCCGCCGACCAGCAGCGAGACGCCGGCGACGGCGGCAAGCAGCCAGGACAGGGTGTTGGCCGCAGCGGTCGCGGTGTTGGCGATCTCGGTCAGGTTGCGGACGATGAAGTCGTCATCCTGGTCCTCGGTCAGGCGGTGGCGCTGGCGCAGCAGGGCGCTGGTCTGCTCGATGCCGGGCGCGATGGCGTCCTCGCTGGCGAACTTGACCATGATGGTCTGGACCGAGCGGTCGCGGGCGTAGTTGCGGCCGATGATGCGGCGGCGGCCGGTGTCGAGCGGCACGAAGATGACGTCGTCCTGGTCCTGGCCCAGCGCCGACTGGCCCTTGGGCGCCATCACGCCGATGACCTTGAACGGCACGTTGCGGATGCGGAACTGCTGGTCGAGCGGGTTCTCCTCGCCGAAGAGGTTGCGCGCCACGGTCTGGCCGATGATGGCGACGATCTCGCCGCGGCGCAGCTCCTCCGGCTCGAACAGCCGGCCTTCGCCGACATCCCATTCGCGGGCGGTGAAGAAGTCGAGATCGGTCGCGGTGATCTGGGTCGACCAGTTGGTGCCGCCATAGACGGCCTGGGCGCGCGTGGTGATCACCGGGGCCGCGGCCAATACGTTCTCGACCTCGGCGACGACGGCGCGGGCATCCTCGTCGGTCAGCGTCGCGGAGGCGCCGGCCCCCAGCCTGACGCCGCCCTGGGTGACGTTGCCGGACTGGATGATGGCGAGGTTGGCGCCGAGCGACTTGATCTGGCTGGTGACGCGCTCGCGCGCGCCGGAGCCGATCGCGACCATGGCGATGACGGCGGCGACGCCGATGATGATGCCGAGCATGGTCAGGGCGGAGCGCAGCGCGTTGGCGCCGATGGCCGACAATGCCGAGCGGACGGCTTCCCAGATGCTCATTCTGCCGCCTCCGGTAGCGCATGGGCGAGATCGAGCGCAGCCAGCGCGGCGCGCGCGTCGGCGGGCTCCTGGCGCTGGTCGGAGAGCAGATGGCCGTCGCGGAAGCGGATGACGCGGCGGGCATGGCGCGCCACCTCGGCATCGTGCGTGACGAGGACGACGGTGACGCCCTCACGGTTGAGGTCCTGGAACAGGCCGAGGATCTCGAGCGCGGTGCGGCTGTCGAGCGCGCCGGTCGGCTCGTCGGCGAGCAGCAGGCGCGGCTCGTTGACCAGGGCCCGCGCAATGGCGACGCGCTGCTGCTGGCCGCCGGAGAGCTGCATCGGCCGATGATGAGCGCGGTCGGCCAGGCCGACGCGGGCAAGCGCTGCGAGCGCCCGCGCGCGCCGCGTCTTGCCGTCGACGCCGGCATAGACCATCGGCAGCTCGACATTGGCTGAGGCGTCGACGCGCGGCAGCAGGTTGAACTGCTGGAAGACGAAGCCGAGCTTGCGGTTGCGCAGTTCGGCGAGGCCGTCGCTGGAGAGCGTCTCGACCGCGACGCCGTCGAGCACGTAATGGCCGCCGGTCGGCCTGTCCAAGCAGCCGATCAGGTTCATGAAGGTGGATTTTCCGGAGCCGGAAGGGCCCATCACCGCGACGAGGTCGCCGGCCTCGATCTCCAGCGAGACGCGGTCGAGCGCGGTGACGCGGCCGGAATCGAGATCGTAGACCCGGCTGAGCTCGCGCGCTTCGATCAGGGCCATGGGCTCGGCCTCAGAACAGCCGCGGGCCGCGCACGGCCGGACGGCCGGCGGGTTGCTCGGGCGTGGCCGTGCTGCGCGGGCCGCCGCCGACGATGACCTGCGTGCCGTCCTTCAGGTCGCCGGAGACGATCTCGGTATAGGCGCCGTCGGTCGGGCCGAGCATGACCTGCACCGCCTTGGGCTGGTCGCCGTCGAGCACGTAGACCCGGCCGGGCACGGCCTGCTGGGCGGAGGGGCGGCCCTCCTGCATGATCGCCAGGAATTTTGCCTTGCGCTCGGGGTCGAGCACGGCGGCGATCTTGGCCTGCATCTCGGTGCGGGCGGCGCGGAAGGCGGCGCGGCGCTCGTCTTCGGAGAGCCCGGCCATGGCCTCGCGGCCGCCGGTGCGGCGCTCCTGCATGATGGCGGCGATAACCTGCTTCTGCTCGGCCGTGGGCTGGATTTCGGTCTCGATGCGCTCGCGCAGGGCCGAGGCCGCGCGGCCGCCATTGCGGGCCCCGCCGGGGCCGGCAGGGGAGGCGGTTGGCGCGGCGAGGGGGCCGGCGACGACGCCGCTGGGGCGGTAGCGCAGGGCAGCGTTGGCGACGCGCAGCGCGTTCTGGCGGTCCTCGGTCACGACCTGGAGGTTGGCGGTCATGCCGGGCAGCAGCGCCATGTCGGCGTTCTCGACGCGGACGACGCCGGTATAGGTCACGACGTTCGAGATCGTCTGCGCGCCGAGCCGGACCATCAGGACGCGGCCCTCGAAGGTGCGGTTCGGATAGGCGTTGACCGAGAAGGTCACGGGCTGGCCGGGCTTGAGCCGGCCGACATCGGCCTCGTCGATATTGGCGTAGATGTCGATCTCGCGCAGGTCCTGCGCGATCTGGAACAGCACCGGGGCGGAGAGGGAGGCTGCGACGGTCTGGCCGAGGTCGACCTGACGCTGGACCACGACGCCGTCGACCGGCGAGCGGATGTCGGTGCGCTGGAGGTCGATCATGATGTCGCTGAGCTTGGCGTCGCGGCTCATGATCAGCGCCTCGCCGGACTGGACCTGGCCCTCGGCGAGCGCGATGTCGGCGTCGAGCCCGCCGAGCTCGGCCTTGGCCGAGGCGAGCTGCGCCTCGTTTGAGGCGAGCGAGGCGGTCTGGATGTCGACCTGGGTGCGGGCGGTGTCGAAGGTCTGCTGCGAGCCGGCGCCGCGGTTGAAGAGCTCGCTCTGGCGGTCGAAGGTGCGCTTGGCGTCGGCGAGCTGGGCGGCGGTGCGGTCGCGCTGCGCCTCCAGGTCCTTGATGGTGGAGTTCGCCTTGATGCGAGCGGATTTGGCGCGGTCGAGCTGGGCGCGCTTGACCAAGAGATCGGCCTTGCTCTGGGCGAGGTCGGCGGCGGCGGCGTCGCGGCGGGTCTTGATCTGGTCGCTGTTCAGGCGCGCCACGATCTGGCCGGCCTTCACCTGCGAGTTGTAGTCGGCGAGGATCTCGACGATCTGGCCCGAGAGCATCGAGCCGACCACGACGGTGGTGGTTGGGGTCAGGGTGCCGGTGGCGCGCACGGCGGCGGTGATCTGGCCGCGGTCGATCGGCGCGGTGCGATAGGCGACGTCGCTGGCCGCCCCGCCCGTCGGCCGCAAGGTCCAGTAGCCGGCTGCCACGGCGGCGATACCGAGCCCGGCTGCTATCACCCATTTGCGCAAGTTGAGCGTCCTCCCGCGACCTGATCCGGCACGCTGCGAAACATGCCAGAATCCGAGGGTATAGGCGAGTTAACTTACTGCAATGTGCCGGTTAGACGACACTTGGCCCGGCTTACGCCGTACGCGAGGCCTGGGTCAGCGCCAGCAGGTCGCGCAGCGTGGTGATCGTCGAGGCGTCGGCGACGCCGTCGACCTTGTCCTGCCGCCAATGGCGCTGGAAGGCGGCGACGACCGCCTCCAGCTTCTCGTCGAAGACGCCATCGACCGCGACGCCATAGCCGAGCATGGCGAACATCGCCTGCAGCGCCTCGACCGGCTGGCCGCTCTCGCCGCGGGCGAAGAAGCGGCCGCCGCGGATCGGCGCGGGCTCGCTCCAGATGCCGACGCCGCCCTCGGCAAAGTGCCGCCAGGGGAATTTCTCGCCGGGGTCGATCTTGCGGCCGGGCGCGATGTCGGAATGGGCCAGCACGCGCTCGGGCGGGATGCTCCAGCGCTCGCAGATGTCGCGGCAGAGGTTGAGCGTCGCCCCGATCTGCTCCGGCGGGAAGTCGGGCAGGCCGCCGGGATGGCCGGGATTGGCGATCTCGATGCCGATCGAGCAGGAGTTGATGTCGGTCTCGCCGGCCCAGTGCGAGGCGCCGGCATGCCAGGCGCGGCGCTCCTCCGGCACGAGCTGGAGCGTGTGGCCGTTCTCGAAGACGAAGTAGTGCGAGGAGACCTGCGCCACCGGGTTGCAGAGCCATTGCAGCGCCTCGCCGGCCTCGGACATGCCGGTATAGTGCAGGATCAGCATGTCCGGGCGCCGGCCGAGGCTGCCGTCGGCGAACTTGCGCTCGCCATGGTTGGGCGAGGGGAAGATCTTGGCGGCGAAGCGGCTGTCGGGCGCGAGTGTCAGGCTCATACGGGCTCCGGCAAGGCGCGCACGCCAAGGCCGCGCTCCTTCTCGATCAGGTCCCAGGCGGCGTTGATCGCGGCCAGGCGGCGGGTGGCGATCGCCACCGCCTCCTGGGGCAGGCCGCGGGCGATCTGCCGGTCGGGATGGGTCTCGATGACGAGGCGGCGGTAGAGCTGGCGCAGCTCGGCATCGCTCATCTCGCGGCTGGCGCCGAGGACGAGATAGGGATCGTCGGGACGGCGCATGTGGCGCGCCTCGATCCGGGCGAAATCGGCTTCTCCCGTGCCGAAGATCCGCGCGACGTCACGCAGATAGGCATGCTCGGCCTCATGGATCGCGCCATCGGCGGCGGCAATCAGGAAGAGGCCGTCGAGCACGTTCTCGAGCAGGGCGGGCTCGTCCTTGAAGGCGTCGGCGATCTGGGCGGCGTAGGCCTCGAAGCCGGCGCTGGTCTGTTTGGCGAGGTCGAAGAGCTGCTCGATCCGGCCCTGCTGCTCGGGCGGGACCTTGACGATGCGGTGGAAGGCCGCGACCTCGTCGCGGGTCACGACGCCGTCCGAGCGCGCCATCTTGGCGGAGAGCGCGACGAGGCCGGTGGTGAAGATCAGCTCGCGCGGCGCCGGGCCGAAGGGCGCGCCCTCGCGGTCGACGAGCATGTGGCCGGCGAGAGCGCCGATGAGGGCACCGAGCGGGCCGCCCAGCGCAAAGCCGATGCCGCCGCCGCCAAGCGCCCCCCAGAAAGACGAAACCATCGTTCAGGCGCCTCCCGGCCCGGCCTGTGAGAAAAATCCCGGCATTGGACGCAGCCGGAGCTGGCGCGGGTAGCCGTGAGGGCAATCATACTAGTCGGCTGGGGCTTGAGCGCCAATCATGCGGCGCCCCGGGCCATTCGCCGCAGTCCAACTGCCTCCCCGTGCCGAATCTCTGCGGCGGAGCTGTGGCGAACCTTGCCGAAGCGCCACCAGTGCGACGGGCAAATGCGTCGGCAATGCGGCGATGATTTGGCGTCGCTTCGGCGCGGCGCCAAGACTGGGGCGCCCAAATGGTTCTGGCGCTCAATACATGATAATTACATAGGTGTGAATCGAGGCTAAACAAAAATTTCAACGAAATAGAGCTTAGTTTTATTTGTGGGATGGTCAGATTATCAACACATTTTCCCATCAGTTCGGTTGCCCCATCCATTCGCATTCCGAAGATTGGGACCGGTCGATCATGATATATACACCCCGCGGTAGAGCCGCTGCGCTTGCGATTTGCCTAGCGTCGTTGCAGACGGCGTGCACTGCTGTGAATGGCGAAACGGGCGCTGCGACTCCGCTTTCGGGAGAGGACCAGAAGGTCGCCCAAGAGTCCGATACGGCCAAGGTCGTGGGCAAGTCCCACCGCCGTCAGGCCCTGGCCGCTCCGGCAGGTTCGGACGCCGTCCGCGCGATCATCGCGCGCTACGCTGCAAATGAGGGCGTGCCCTTCGCGCTCGCCGACGCGGTCGTCCGGGTCGAGAGCCGCTACAATCCCCGCGCCGCCCATGCCGGCAATTTCGGCCTGATGCAGATCCGCCATCAGACGGCGCGCGGCCTGGGCTATTCCGGCAGCCCCAGCGGCCTGCTCGATGCCGAGACCAATGCCCGCTTCGGCATGAAATATCTGGCGCAGGCCTACCGGCTCGCCGGCGGCGATACCTGCCGCGCCATCATGAAGTACCAGAGCGGCCATCTGGCCACGCGGATGAGCGGCGCAAATCGGACATATTGTGCCAAGGTGCGGACGATCTCCGCGCAGAACTCATAAGCCGGGAACCGTCGCTTGACGCGAGCAGTGCGCCGGGCCACTTAGCCGGGCTGCCAGTCGGCCGGACGGCCGCTCTCGTTCGCGGGGGAGGAAAGTCCGGGCTCCACGGAAACACGGTGCCGGATAACGTCCGGCGGGGGCGACCCCAGGGAAAGCGCCACAGAGATCGAACCGCCTCGTGCTTCGGCACGAGGTAAGGGTGAAAAGGTGCGGTAAGAGCGCACCGCGGACCCGGCAACGGGGACGGCATGGCAAGCCCCACCGGGAGCAAAACCGAATAGGGACGATGCTCCTCCCGCAAGGGAGGAGGGGCCGGTTTCCAGGCCCGGTCGTCCGGGTTGGTTGCTCGAGGCGCGCAGTAATGTGCGTCCCAGAGGAATGGCCGTCACGTCGGGGGAGCGATCTCCCGGCCATCCAGAACCCGGCTTACAGGCCGGCTGGCACTCCATCTCTAAAAGCGAAACGGGCCGGGAGCGATCTCCCGGCCCGTTTGCGTTCATGCGTATCGGCGAATTCGAACCCTCGCCGTCATCCCGGGCTTGTCCCGGGATCCATCGTAAGGCTCTGCGCTCTACGATGGATCCCGGAGTTCCGCTTCGCTGCGTCCGGGATGACGGCGAGGTTCCGCCGCTTACCAGGTCGCGCTGTCAGCATGCCTCAGGCGACGTTGAGGTCGACCTCGATGTTGCCGCGGGTCGCGTCCGAATACGGGCAGACGATATGGGCCTTCTGGACGAGGTCCTCGACCACGGCCTTGTCGACGCCGGGGACAGAGATGGTCAGCTTCACGGCGATGCCGAAGCCCTTGCCGTCATCGCGCGGGCCGATGCCGACATCGGCGCTGACGCGGGCGTCCTCCGGGATCTTCACCTTCTCCTTGCCGGCGACGACCTTGAGCGCGCCGAGGAAGCAGGCGGAATAGCCCATCGAGAAGAGCTGCTCGGGGTTGGTGCCCTCGCCGCCGCCACCGCCGAGCTCCTTCGGCGTGTTCAGCACGAGCTTGACGTTGCCGGTGTCGGTCGCGGCCTGGCCTTCGCGGCCGCCGGTGGCGGAACCATGCGCGGTGTAGAGGATCTTCATGATGCGCTCCTGGGGTTTTGCCGGCGGATCTTCATCGATCCGCCCGGCGTGGGGTGTTGTGAACTTGCGATCAGCATATAAGTAGTGCACAATCTAATTGTCAACGACATAATTTCTCGCAATGAACCGGTTGCGCCGCACGGGCGTTCGGGCGATGTGCGAAGGGTGGTCAGAATGCGAAACGAAGCGATGACAAGGCCGGATGGTTCCAAGGCGCCGTTGCCGAAGGCGGATGAGCAGCTCTGCTTCGCCATCTATTCGGCGGGGCACGCCTTCACGAAGCTCTACCGCTCGGTGCTGGCCGATCTCGGCCTGACCTATCCGCAATATCTGGTCATGATGGTGCTGTGGGAGTGTGACGGCATCACCGTGAAGGCGGTCGGCGAGCAGCTCATGCTCGATTCCGGCACGCTGACGCCGCTGCTGAAGCGCATGGAGGCGGCCGGGCTGATCCGCCGCGAGCGCGACCGCGAGGATGAGCGGCAGGTCCGGCTGTTCGTGACCGAGGCGGGGCAGACGCTCGGCGACAAGGCGCGGTTGGTGCCGGAGAAGATGGGCTGCGCGATCGGCGGCTCGCCGGAGGAGGCGAGGCGGATGGTCGGCGAGCTTCACGGGCTGCGCGACAAGCTGCTGAAGGCGGCCGACGGCCTGGCTTGAGGCCCTCAGCCCTCATCCTGAGAGGCTGGCTCGAACTGTAGCGTGCGGTTCCAGGGATGTCTCATCCGGCTCAAACGCGCCGTCATCCCGGACGCAGCGAAGCGGAGTCCCGGGATCCATCGTAGGGCTCCGGCGCTCTACGATGGATCCCGGGACTGCGCTGCGCTTGCCCGGGATGACGGCACCGTTGTGCTCGATTCTTAAACCCTTGGAAGCAGGTGTTCTTTATCGGGCAGCCTCTGAGGAGCCGCGAAGCGGCGTCTCGAAGGGCGATCCAGAGAGCAGTGGAGCATCCTTCGAGACGCGAGCTGAAGCTCGTTCCTCAGGATGAGGGCTGAGGGTTGTCCGAACGCTTTCTGGCTTCGAAATAAATTCTTTGCTCCGAGCCGCCTGACCGCACGCCCGCGGTCATCCGAAAAACGCGGCGGTTACGGATACTTAACCTTAACGGGATGTGATGCGGCTTGGCTCCGGCGTCACCGCGTCGGGGCACTCGATTTCGTTGACGCCCATAATAACCCATGCTATCCCAAATCATCCCGTCGAAGCCGGCAGGCGAAATGCAGGTCAGGGTCCGTGTGCCGCGCGGATCTTGGCCCGTGCCAGCGCTTTGCCTGCTTCGATGGGAGGCCCTGATCCCGCCCTTGCGGCCGTTGATCGGGGAGGGTGAGTGCAGGCCGGGAGGCGGCGTTGACGGACCGCTTCGTCTCGAACTTCACCAACCGGCTCGACGCCAAGGGCCGCGTCTCGATTCCCGCGAGCTTCCGCGCCGTCCTGCTCAAGGATGGCTACGAGGGGCTCTACGTTCACCCCGCGCTCGATCTGGAAACGCTGGATGCCGGCGGGCACGCGCTGCGGGCCACGATCGACGACATCCTGTCGCGCTTCTCGCCGTTCTCGGACGAGTGGGAATCCCTGTCGACGGCGCTGAACGGCACGTCCGAAGTGCTGAAGGTCGATCCGGAGGGCCGCATCATGCTGAGCGAGACGCTGAAGGCGCATGCCGGCATCGGCGACGCCGTGACCTTCGTCGGGCATGGCCACAAGTTTCAGATCTGGGAGCCCGCGCGCTTCCAGGCGCATCTGGAGGCGGCGCGCAGCCGGCTGCGCGACGTCAAGCGGGCCTTGGGCTCGCAAACCGTGATTTCGTCGGGAGCGGCGGGTACATGACGGGCCATGGCAGCCGGGAGACCGGCACCATTGGCGGACCGGCTCGTCATGTGCCGGTGCTCCTGACGGAAGCCCTCGACGCGCTCGCGCTGAAGCCGGGTGGCCGCTATCTCGACGGCACCTTCGGCGCCGGCGGCTATGCGCGCGCGCTGCTCGAACGCGAGCCCGAGGCGACCCTGCTCGCGCTGGACCGCGACCCGACGGCGGTTGCCGGCGGAGCCGACCTCGTCGCGGCGATGGACGGCCGCCTGACGATTTCGCAGGCCCGCTTCGGGGAGCTGGCCGAGGAGGCCGAGCGCTTCGAGATGGCGCCGCTCGACGGCGTCGTGCTCGATATCGGCGTGTCCTCGATGCAGATCGACGAGGCCGAGCGCGGCTTCTCCTTCCGCTTCGACGGGCCGCTCGACATGCGCATGGGACGGCATGGGCAAAGCGCCGCCGATCTCGTCAACGAGGCGGACGAGGGCGTGCTCGCCGACATCTTCTACCATTACGGCGAGGAGCGGCGCTCGCGCGCCGTGGCGCGGGCCGTGATCGAGGCCAGGCGCAAGGCGCCGCTTTCAACCACCAAGCAACTGGCCGAACTCGTCGCCAGCGTCGTCTGGGCCGAGCCCGGCGGCGCCCATCCGGCGACGCGGGTGTTCCAGGCGCTGCGCATCGCGGTCAATGACGAGCTCGGCGAGCTGGTCCAGGCGCTGCACGCTGCCGAGCGGGTGCTCAAGCCCGGCGGCCGGCTCGCGGTCGTGACCTTCCATTCGCTCGAGGACCGCATCGTCAAGCAGTTCCTGACGGCGCGCTCGGGCCGCGCCCCGGCCGGCTCGCGCCATGCCCCGGTGACGGCCGCCCCGGTCGCGACCTTCAAGCTGGTGACGAAGGGGCCGGTCGCGCCGTCCGAGGCGGAGATGCGGGAGAACCCGCGCGCCCGCTCAGCCAAGTTGCGTGCCGCCGAACGCACCGAAAGCCCGGCCCGCCCGCCGGAGCCCGATCTGGTCGCGCTCGCCGGCCTCCCGCAACCGCAGCCGCCGCGCCGGAGATCGTAGAGCCGCATGATCAAGCTCCTGCATGTCATCGCAATCGGCGCGCTGGTCTCCTCGGCGCTCTATGCCTACACGATCAAGTACGAGACGACGCTCGAGACCGAGCAGCTCCAGAAGCTGAAGGCCAAGGCGCAGCGCGAACGCGACGCCATCGCCGTGCTCAAGGCCGAGTGGCAGTTCCTCAACCGGCCCGACCGGCTGCAGACGCTGGCCGAGCGCCATCTCGACCTCCAGGCCTTCTCCGTGTCGCAGGTCGTGCGCGCCTCGGACCTGCCCAATCGCGGGCCGAAGGTCGACGAGATCGGCCGCAAGCTCGCCGATCTCGGGCTCGGCCTGCCGACCGAGACCCCGAAGGACCGCAAGGCGCAAGGCGTCACCACGCCGGGAGGCCGCCCATGAGCGCAACCACCGAGGCCACGACTGACGGCTACGGCGAGGCCAAGCCGAAGCGCGGCCGCCTGAGCTTCCTGCGCGACGTCTTCCGGATGAGCGGCGAGAAGAGCCAGCCGCGCGTCGGCCTGGTCATCCTCGGCTTCTCCGCGCTGTTCATCGCGATCACGACGCGGCTCGTCATGCTCGCAACCATGCCGGCCGAGCAGGTCGGCCTGCGCCGCGCGACCTCGGGCGAGATCTCGGCGGCACGGCCCGACATCGTCGACCGCAACGGCACCGTGCTGGCGACAGACGTGCGCACGGTCTCGGTCTTCGCCGAGCCGCGCAAGATCTTCGACAAGGACGAGGCGACGGAGCTGCTCACCGCCGTCCTGCCCGATCTCGACGCCAAGGATCTGCGCGACAAGCTCAATACCAAGAAGGGCTTCGTCTGGGTCAAGCGCGAGATCACGCCGCGCCAGCAGGCCGAGGTGCACCATCTCGGCATTCCCGGCGTCGGCTTCGTGCCCGAGAACAAGCGCGTCTATCCGAACGGGCCGGCGGCGGCGCATATCCTCGGCTTCGCCAATGTCGACAATGTCGGCATCGCCGGCATCGAGAAGTGGATCGACTCGCAAGGCTTGCAGGACCTCACCGGCGCCGGGCTCGCGACCGAGGCCTCGGACCTGAAGCCGGTCCAGCTCTCGATCGACCTGCGCGTGCAGCACCTGCTGCGCGACGAGCTGATGAAGGGCATGGAGCGCTTCCGCGCCATCGCGGCGGCCGGCGCGATCATGGACGTGACGACCGGCGAGATGATCGCCTCGGTCTCGCTGCCGGATTTCGACCCGAGCAACCCGGTCGACGCCCATGACAAGGACCGGATCAACCGGATCAATGTCGGCGTCTACGAGATGGGCTCGACCTTCAAGGCGCTGACCGTGGCGATGGCGCTCGACTCGGGCAAGGCGACCATCAACTCGTCGTACTCCACGGCCGGCGGCATGATGCGCTTCGGCCGCCAGGTCATCAAGGAATACCACGGCACCGGCCGGACCCTGACCGTGCCGGAGGTGTTCCTGCATTCGTCCAACATGGGCTCGATCAAGATGGCGCTGTCGGTCGGCGTCGAGGGCCACAAGGCCTTCCTGCGCAAGATGGGACAGCTCGACCGGATGCGCACCGAGCTGCCTGAGAGCGCCGAGCCGATCGTGCCCAAGCGCTGGGGCGAGATCAACACGGCGACCATCGCCTTCGGTCACGGCCTCGCGGTCGCGCCGATCCAGGCGATGGCGGCGGTCGGCGCGCTGGTCAATGGCGGCAACTTCATCACGCCGACCTTCATCAAGCGCTCGCAGGAAGAGGCGCAGCGCCTGGGCGTGCGGGTGATCAAGCCTGAGACCTCGGAGGCGCTGCGCTACATCATGCGCCTCAACGGCGAGAAGGGCTCGGCCCGCAAGGCCGACATCCCCGGCTATTTCGTCGGCGGCAAGACCGGCACGGCCGAGAAGGTCATCAACGGCCGCTACGCCAAGAACCGCAACTTCACGACCTTCACGGCGATCGCGCCCTCGGACAAGCCGAAATACCTCTTCCTCGCGATCTACGACGAGCCTAAAGGCTATGCCGAGAGCGGTGGCTACTCGACCGCCGCCTGGAATGCCGGCGTCACCACCGGCAAGCTGATCGAGCGCGCCGCGCCGATCCTCGGCCTGCCGCCGCGCTTCGAACCGCCGGTCGCGCCCTTCCCGCTGATGGCGAAGCTGGGTGCGTGGGGCACGCGCTGACTTTCACAAGGATCAGACGGGATCATGGACGGACGCGGTTTCAGCCTGGGCCAGCTCTTTCCCGGGGCGTTTCCGGACGACGCCTTGCGCCTGGTTGCCGGCGTCAGGGCCGATAGCCGCAAGGTCGTGGCGGGCGAGGTCTTCATCGCGCTAGCCGGCGCCAAGGCCAATGGCGCGCAGTTCATCGCGGACGCGGTGAGCCGCGGCGCCGCGGCCATCGTCTCCGGCGAGGCGCGGCCGGAGGGGCTGGATTCCTCGGTCGCCTTCGCCACGGTTCCCGAGCCGCGGCTGGCCCTGTCCCTGGCCGCATCGCGGATCTATCCGCGCCAGCCCGCGACCATCGTCGCGGTGACCGGGACCAGCGGCAAGTCCTCGGTTGCCGACTTCACCCGGCAGATCTTCGCAGGCCTCGGCCGCGAGGCGGCGAGCCTCGGCACGGTCGGCATCGTCACATCGAAGGGCGCCAAATACGGCTCGCTGACCACGCCGGATCCGCTGACGCTGCACGCCTCGCTCGACAGGCTGGCGGGAGACGGCATCACCCACCTGGCGATGGAGGCGTCCTCGCACGGGCTCGACCAGCACCGGCTCGACGGCGTCAGGCTGAGGGCGGGCGCCTTCCTCAATCTCGGGCGCGACCATCTCGACTATCATCCGACCATCGAGGACTACCTCGCCGCCAAGATGCGGCTCTGGGAGCTGCTGCCGGCCGGAATGCCGGTGGTGATCAACCGCGACGAGCCCTATGCGAAAGAGGCGGCCGAGGCGGCGGCGAAGAAGCACCCGCTGATCGGCATCGGCCGGGCCGGCGAGACGCTGACGCTGCTCTCGGTTACGCACGAAGGCTTCTCGCAGCGCCTGCGCGTCAGGGCCGAGGGCCGCGAGGTCGAGGTGCTGCTGCCGCTGGTCGGCGACTACATGGCCGGCAATGCGCTGGTCGCGGCCGGGCTGGCGATCGCGACGGGGGAGGATGCCACCGCTTCCCTCCAGGCGATCTCGGGTCTTCAGGGCGTGCCCGGGCGGCTCGAGCGGGTCGGCGAGGTCAATGGCGGGCTGATCGTCGTCGACTACGCGCATAAGCCGGACGCGCTTGCCGCGGTGCTCGGCGCGCTGCGGGCCTATGCGACGGGGAAGCTGATCTGCGTCTTCGGCTGCGGCGGCGACCGCGACAAGGGCAAGCGCCCGCTGATGGGCGCCATCGCCGCCGAGAAGGCCGACATCGCTATCGTCACCGACGACAATCCGCGCAGCGAGGACCCGGCCGCGATCCGGGCCGAGGTCATGGCGGCCTCGCCGAAGCTCACCGAGATCGGCGACAGGGCGGAGGCCATCCGCCATGCGGTCGCGATGATCCAGCCTGGGGATTTGCTGGTCGTGGCCGGAAAAGGCCATGAAACCGGCCAGATCATAGGCGACCGGACCTTGCCATTCTCCGATCATGAGGTGGTGCGGACGGCGATTGCGGAGATCGAAGGATGAGCGGCGCGCCCTTGTGGACCGGAGAGCAGCTTCTGCAGGCGATGGGCGCACGCCGCGTCGGCAGCCTGCCCGCCACGGTCTCCGGCATCTCGATCGACACGCGCACACTTGAGCCGGGCGATGCCTTCTTCGCGATCCAGGGCGAGGCGCGCGACGGGCATGAGTTCGTCGCCGGTGCCGTTGAGAAGGGCGCTGCGCTCGCCGTGGTCGACGAGGCGCATGCCTCGCGCTTCAATGGCGCAGGGTCCTATGCCGTGGTCGACGACGTGCTGCGCGCCATGGAGCGGGCCGGCGTCGCGCGCCGGGCCGAGCTGAAGGCGGGCGTCGTCGCCGTCACCGGCTCGGTCGGCAAGACCGGCACCAAGGAGGCGCTGCGCCTCGTGCTCTCGCGCCAGGGTGAGACCCATGCGCCGGTCGCTTCCTACAACAACCATTGGGGCGTGCCGCTGACGCTGTGCCGCACGCCGGCCTCGGTGCGCTACGGCGTCTACGAGATCGGCATGAACGCGCCCGGCGAGATTTTGCCCCTGGCGAAGCTGGTCACGCCGGACGTCGCGATCGTCACAACGGTGCAGCCGGTGCATCTGGCGGCGTTCGAGTCGGTCGACGGCATCGCCCGGGAGAAGGCGTCGATCTTCCAGGGCTTGAAGCCTGGCGGCGCCGCGATCGTCAATGCCGACGTCGCGCAGGCCGGCCTGTTGCGCAAGCTTGCCGAGGCGAGCCCGGCCGGGCGGGTCATCAGCTTCGGCGAGCATGCCGACGCCGATGTCAGGCTCGTCTCCTGCGCGCTCAAAGCCGACCTCTCGACGGTCGATGCGGTCGTGCTCGGTCAGCCGGTCGCCTATCGGCTCGGCAGCCCCGGCAAGCACATCGTGCTGAATTCGCTGGCGGTGCTGGCGGCGGTCGAGGCGCTCGGGGCCGATCTCGCGCTGGCGGCGCTGGCGCTCGGCGAGCTCAAGCCGCCAGTGGGACGCGGCGCGAGCCAGATGCTCAACGCGCCGGCCGGTACCTTCATCCTGATCGACGAGAGCTATAACGGCAATCCGGCCTCGATGCGCGCCGCGATCGAGAATCTCGGGCGCATGCCGGTCTCGGGCCGCGGTCGCCGCATCGCCGTGCTCGGCGACATGCTCGAGCTCGGCGAGACCGGGCCGGACCTGCACAAGGGGCTGGCCGGGGCGGTCGACGAGAACAATGTCGACCTCGTCTTTGCCTGTGGCCCGCTGATGCGCGGGCTCTACGACGCCTTGCCAGCACGGCACCGCGGCGCTTATGCCGCGCAGGCGAGCGGGCTGGAGCCGCTGGTGGTGGACGCGATCCGCGCCGGCGACGTGCTCACCGTCAAGGGCTCGCTCGGCTCCCGCATGGGGCCGATCGTCAAGGCCATCACGGCGCGCTTCCCCGCGGCCGCGACGGATGAATAAGGGAAGGAATCCCGTTCGATGCTAGTTTGGCTCGCCGATTTTGCCGGCGCCTTCCCGATCCTCAACGTCTTCCGCTACATCACCTTTCGGGCCGGCGGTGCCACCGCGACGGCCTTGCTGTTCGTGTTCTTCTTCGGGCCGGCGGCGATCTCCTGGCTGCGCCTGAAGCAGGGCAAGGGCCAGCCGATCCGCACGGACGGGCCGGAATCGCATCTCGCCAAGCGCGGCACGCCGACCATGGGCGGGCTGATGATCATGTCCGGCCTGTTCGCTGCGGTGCTGCTCTGGGGCAACCTGCGCAACCCCTATGTCTGGATCGTGCTGTTCGTGACCGCGAGCTTCGGCGCGATCGGCTTCTACGACGACTTCCTCAAGGTCACGAAGCAGTCGCATAAGGGCTTCTCGGGCAAGGCGAGGCTGTCGATCGAGGTCGTCGTCGCGGTGGTCGCCTGCTACTTCGTCATGCGCGTCGGCCCGACCGGCATCTCCTCGGGCTTCGCGCTGCCCTTCGTGAAGGAGTGGGTCATCCCGCTCGGCCTGCTGTTCCCGCTGGTCACGGCCTTCGTCGTGGTCGGCGCCGGCAATGCGGTCAACCTGACCGACGGGCTCGACGGGCTCGCGATCGTGCCGGTGATGATCGCTGCCGCGACCTTCGGCTTCATCTCCTATCTGGCCGGTAACCTGGTCTTCGCCAACTACCTCTACATCCACCACGTGCCCGGCGCCGGCGAACTCTCGGTGATCTGCGGCGCGGTGATCGGGGCGGGGCTCGGCTTCCTCTGGTTCAACGCGCCGCCGGCCCAGATCTTCATGGGCGACACCGGCTCGCTCGGCCTTGGCGGCCTGCTCGGCGTGATCGCGGTCGCGACCAAGAACGAGATCGTGCTCGCCATCGTCGGCGGCCTCTTCGTCATCGAGGCGCTCTCGGTGATCATCCAGGTCGCCGTCTACAAGCGCACCGGCAAGCGCGTCTTCCTGATGGCGCCGATCCACCACCATTTCGAGAAGCTGGGCTGGACCGAGCCGCAGGTCGTGATCCGGTTCTGGATCATCTCCGTCGTGCTGGCGCTGGTCGGCCTCGCCACGATGAAGCTGCGCTGATCATGACCCCCGTGACGGTTTTCGCTCGCCGCAAGGTCGCCCTGTTCGGCCTTGGCGGCTCGGGCCTGGCGACGGCGCGCGCGCTGATCGCTGGTGGAGCCGAGGTCGCGGCCTGGGACGACAAGCCCGAGAGCCGCGACAAGGCAGCGGCCGAGGGCATCGCCATCGTTGACCTGACGCAGGCCGATTGGGGTCAATTTGCCAGCTTCATCCTGGCGCCCGGCGTGCCGCTGACCCATCCGCAGCCGCACTGGACGGTCGGCAAGGCCAAGGCGGCTGGCGTCGAGATCATCGGCGACATCGAGCTGTTCTTCCGCGAGCGGACGAAGCTGGCGCCGAAGGCTCCGGTCGTCTGCATCACCGGCACCAACGGCAAGTCGACCACCACGGCGCTGATCGCGCATGTGCTGGGGAGTGCCGGCCGCGACGTGCAGATGGGCGGCAATATCGGCACCGCCGTACTGGCGCTGGAGCCGCCGTCGGAGGCCCGCGTCCACGTCATCGAGTGCTCGACCTTCCAGATCGACCTGACGCCGTCGCTCCAGCCCACCGTCGGCATCCAGATGAACCTGACGCCGGATCATCTCGACCGGCACGGCACCTTCGAGGCCTATGGCGCGATCAAGGAGCGCATGGTCTCATCGGCCGAGATCGCGGTCGTCGGTGTCGATGACGAGCCGTCGAAGCAGATGGCGCGGCGGCGCGCCGCCTCGGGCAGGCCGCTGGTCAAGATCAGCGGCGAGCAGCCGCTCGACGAGGGCGTCTTCGCCGGCATCACCGCCAACCAGGGCAAGCTCGATACCCGCATCGTCGAGGTCAGGGATAGCCGGCCGCGTGTCGTCGCCAACCTCGCCGGCATCGGCTCGCTGCGCGGCTCGCACAACGCCCAGAATGCGGCGGCGGCGTTTGCGGCCTGCGCGGCGCTCGGCCTTTCGGTCGAGGAGATCGCCGCCGGCTTCAAGAGCTATCCGGGCCTGGCGCATCGCATGGAGGAGCTCGGCCGCATCGGCCGCGTCGTCTTCATCAACGATTCCAAGGCGACCAATGCCGATTCGACCGAGAAGGCGCTGACCTCGTTCCGCGACATCTTCTGGATCCTCGGCGGCAAGGCCAAGGAGGGCGGGATCGAGAGCCTCAGGCGCTACTTCCGCAACATCGCCAAGGCCTATCTGATCGGCGCGGCGAGCGACGAATTCGCCGGGACCTTCGACGAGGACGGCAGCGTCGCCTACGAGCGCAGCGGCACGCTCGATGTCGCGGTAGCGGCGGCGGCCCGCGACGCCTTGGCGCAGCCGGGCGAGGGCGAGATCGCGGTGCTGCTCTCGCCGGCCTGCGCATCCTATGACCAGTTTCCGAATTTCGAGGTCCGGGGCGACAGGTTCCGCGCGCTGGTGAAGGCGTTGCCGGGCTTCGAACCCTCATCAAAGAGTTAGAGCATGATGTCGTCCGAAAACCGGTTCCCACTTTTCGGCATCATGCTCCAGGGACAATCGGCTTCCGGCTAAAATCGGAATCAATCGGTTAACCAATCGTTGCGAGAGTGATTCGCTGGAGCGGGAGCCCAATATCTGCCTGCCCAGCGATGGAGCCTGAAGCATGATCTCGCGCGCGGAACCCAGCCTGAGCGGCCGCTGGTGGTGGTCGATCGACCGCGTCATCCTCACCACGCTGGTGGCGTTGATGGTCTCCGGCGTCGTTCTGCTGATGGCGGGCGGGCCGCCGGTGGCCGAGCGGCTCGGGCTCTCGACCTTCCATTTCGTCAACCGGCAGGCGGTCTACCTGCTGTTCGCGATGGTGGTGTTCATAACCACCTCCTTCCTGACGCCGCGCCAGGTGCGGCGCGGCGCCCTGCTGCTCTTCGTCGTCTCGCTCGCGATGGTGGTCGCGACGCTCTATCTCGGCGTCGAGGTCAAAGGCGCGCGGCGCTGGCTGAGCATGGGGCCGCTCGGCTCGGTGCAGCCCTCCGAGTTCCTCAAGCCGGCCTTCGTCGTGCTCGCCGCCTGGGCCTTCGCCGAGGGCACGCGCCGGCCGGACCTGCCGGGAACGCTGATCGCCTTCTGCCTGCTGCCGCTGACCATCGTGCCGCTGGTGCTGCAGCCGGATTTCGGCCAGACCCTGCTGATCAGCATGGTCTGGTGCGGGCTGTTCTTCGTCGCAGGCCTGCACTGGTTCTGGGTCATGGGGCTGGGCGGCGTCGGCGCCTTCGGCATCCTGATCGCCTACCAGCTCGTGCCGCACGTGCGCGCCCGCATCGAGCGCTTCATGGACAAGGGCTCGGGCGACACCTTCCAGATCGACACCGCGCTCGAAAGCTTCGCCCAGGGCGGCTGGTTCGGCAAAGGTCCGGGCGAGGGCACGGTGAAGCGCATCCTGCCCGACGCCCATACCGACTTCATCTTCGCGGTGACGGCGGAGGAGTTCGGCATCGTCGTCTGCATCCTGCTCGTCGCGCTCTTCGCCACGATCGTGCTGCGGGCGCTGTTCGTGGCGCAGAAGGCCGAGGACCCGTTCATCCGCCTCGCCGTGACCGGGCTGGCTTTGCTCTTCGGCGTCCAGGCCGCGATCAACATGATGGTCAACCTGCACATGATGCCGGCCAAGGGCATGACCTTGCCGTTCATCTCCTATGGCGGCTCGTCGCTGATCTCGCTGGCGCTCGGCACCGGCTTCCTGCTGGCGCTGACGCGCAAGCGGCCGCGCTCCGAGAACTACTAGGTCGGGCACCGGAACGATGGCGACTTCCCCACTCGTCCTGCTCGCGGCCGGAGGCACAGGCGGCCACCTCTTCCCGGCGGAGGCGCTGAGCCACGCGCTGCATCGCCACGGCGTGCGCGTCGCGCTGATCACCGATACGCGCGCCGCCGAATATGCCGGCAGCTTCCCGGCCGAATCGCTGCACCCGATCCCCGCCGCGACGCCGTCCGGCCGCTCGCCGGTGAAGATGGGCCTGGCGCTGTTCGAGCTGGCCAAGGGCTTTGGCGCCGCGCGCCGCGTGATCAAGGCGCTGAAGCCGGCCGTGGTCGTCGGCTTCGGCGGCTACCCGACGGTGCCGCCGGTGCTCGCCGCCTCGATGCTCGGCGTGAAGACGCTGGTGCATGAGCAGAATGCCGTGGCCGGGCGCGCCAACCGCTTCCTGGCCTCGCGCGTGAACACGATCGCGACCGGCTTCGCCGAGGTCGGCGGACTCACGCCGGCCCAAGTGGCGAAATGCCGGCAGGTCGGCAATCCGGTGCGGCCGGCGGTGATCGAGGCGATCTCGCCCTATCCGGATCCGGCGGCCGGCAAGCTCAACCTGCTCGTCTTCGGTGGCAGCCAGGGCGCCCGCATCATGGCCGATATCGCGCCGCCTGCGATCCAGCTGTTGACGCCGGAGGAGCGGGCGCGTCTCATGATCGTTCAGCAGGCGCGCGCGGAGGACGACGACCGGGTCCGCAAGATCTATGGCGATCTCGGCATCTCCGCGGAGATCGCGCCCTTCTTCAAGGATCTGCCGGCGCGGATGGCGGCGGCGCATTTCATCGTGGGCCGGGCAGGGGCCTCCACAGTCGCGGAGCTGACGGTGATCGGCCGGCCCTCGCTGCTGGTGCCGCTGCCGGGCTCGCTCGACCAGGACCAGGCGGCTAATGCCGCGGTGCTCGAAAAGGCCGGCGGCACGATCCGCATCCTGCAATCCGACTTCACGCCGCGCCGCCTGGCCGGCGAGCTTTCCGCCCTGATCGCCGAGCCGTCGCGCTTGACTGCCATGGCTGCGAACGCCAAGAGCGCCGGCATTCCCGACGCGGCCGATCGACTCGCCCGCCTCGTCATCGAAATCGCGGGGATTGCCCCGCAGGAGAAGTCCGCATCATGAAGTTGCCGGCGGAACTCGGCTCGATCCACTTCGTCGGCATCGGCGGCATCGGCATGTCCGGCATCGCCGAGGTGCTACATAATCTCGGCTACAAGGTGCAGGGCTCGGACGCCTCCGACAACGCCAATGTCCGGCGCCTGGCCGAGAAGGGCATCAAGACCTTCATCGGCCATTCCGCTGAGAATCTCGGCGACGCCGAGGTGGTCGTGGTCTCGACCGCGATCAAGCGCGACAATCCCGAGCTTGCCATGGCGCGCGAGACGCGCCTGCCGGTGGTGCGCCGCGCCGAGATGCTGGCCGAGCTGATGCGGCTTAAGACCTGCGTCGCCATCGCCGGCACCCATGGCAAGACGACCACGACCTCGCTCGTCGCGACGCTGCTGGAGAAGGGCGGGCTCGACCCGACCGTGATCAATGGCGGCATCATCAACGCCTACGGCACCAATGCCCGCATGGGCGAGAGCGACTGGATGGTGGTCGAGGCCGACGAATCCGACGGCACCTTCCTGAAGCTGCCGGCCGATGTCGCGATCGTCACCAATATCGACCCCGAGCATCTCGACCACTTCAAGACCTTCGACGCGATCAAGGAAGCCTTCCGCTCCTTCGTCGAGAACCTGCCCTTCTACGGCTTCGCGGTGATGTGCATCGACCATCCGACCGTGCAGGGGCTGGTCGGGCAGATCGAGGACCGCCGCGTCATCACCTATGGCGAGAACCCGCAGGCCGATTTCCGGCTGATCGACATCGATCTCACTGGGGGCCAGGCCAGGTTCACGCTGCTGATCCGCGACCGCAAGCGCGGCCGCGACGAGGTGGTGCGCGACCTGATCATGCCGATGCCGGGCCATCACAACGCGCTCAATGCGACGGCGGCGATCGCGGTGGCCTATGACCTTGGCATCCCCGTGCCGCGCATCCGCGAGGCGCTGGCCGGCTTCGGCGGGGTGAAGCGCCGCTTCACCAAGACCGGCGAATGGAACGGCGCGCTGATCTTCGACGATTACGGCCACCACCCGGTCGAGATCGCCGCTGTGCTCAAGGCGGCGCGCGCCTCGACCAAGGGCAAGGTCATCGCGATCGTGCAGCCGCACCGCTACACCCGCCTCGCCAGCCTGTTCGACGATTTCGCCGCCTGCTTCAACGATGCCGACACGGTGATCGTCGCCGACACTTATGCGGCCGGCGAGGCGCCGATCCCGGGCGCGGACCGCGATTCGCTGGTTTCCGGCATCAAGGCCCGCGGCCATCGCCATACGCTGGCGCTGGAAGGACCGGACAAGCTCGCGGGCATGGTCAAGGAGCTGGCCGGGCCGGGCGACTACGTCGTCTTCCTCGGGGCGGGCAACATCACGCAATGGGCCTACGCGCTGCCGGGGGAGCTGGCGAACCTCTCTTGACCCCTTCTCCCCTCGGGGGAGAAGGTGGCCCGGCGAAGCCGGGTCGGATGAGGGAAGTGCCGTGCTGGAGCGAAAGAATGCGCCGGAGACGCTTGATTTCGCCCGCGGCCAGCGCCGGGAACCAACCCGCGCGGAGGCAGCTTTCTGGCAAGCTGTCCGCGGTCGGCGCTTCAATGGCCTGAAGTTCAAGCGCCAGATGGCGATTGGGCCTTTCATCGCCGATTTCTGCTGCTTCAAACATCGTCTTGTCGTGGAGCTGGATGGTGAGCCGCATTTGACCGAGGGGGCCAGGGTCAAGGACGCTCGCCGCGATGCATTCCTGCGGCGCGAGGGCTATCGGGTCTTGCGCTTTCCAAATGAGCGGGTTCTAGGAAACCTCGAATTCGTTCTGCGCGAGATTGCCGACGTCATCGGTCTCGCCGGACTTCCCTCATCCGTCTCCGCTTCGCGGAGCCACCTTCTCCCCCGAGGGGAGAAGGAGTAAGCGGCTAGCGACATGAGTTTCCCCGACATCACCCCCGACCTTCGCGCTGCCGCGCCCGAGCTGCGCGGCCGGCTTCTTGCTAACCAGGAGATGGCGGGCCTGACCTGGTTCCGCGTCGGCGGGCCGGCTCAGGTTCTGTTCACCCCGGCCGACGAGCAGGACCTCGCCTATCTGCTCGCCAACCTGCCGGCCGAGATTCCAGTGACGGTCGTCGGCCTCGGCTCGAACCTGATCGTGCGCGATGGCGGCATCCCCGGGCTGGTTGTTCGTCTCGGCGGCAAGGCCTTCGGCGAGATCAAGCTGGAGGAGGGCGACCGGCTGCGCTCGGGCACCTCCGTGCCGGACGTCAAGGTGGCGCGCGCGGCGGCCGATGCCTCGCTCGACGGGCTCGCCTTCTACCGCGGCATTCCCGGCTGCATCGGTGGTGCCTTGCGGATGAACGCCGGCGCGCATGGCGGCGAGACCACGGACGTTCTCATCGAGGCGCGCGGCGTCACCCGCAAGGGCGAGCTCGTCACGCTCTCCCATGCCGAGATGGGCTTCACCTACCGCAATAGCGCGGTCTCGACGGCCGAGATCGTCTTCACCTCGGCGCTGTTCCAGGGAAGGCCCGGCGACCAGCAGGCGATCCTGGCCGAGATGGACCGGGTGACCTCGGCGCGCGAAGCGGCGCAGCCGATCAAGGAGCGCACCGGCGGCTCGACCTTCAAGAACCCGGACGGCGGCAAGGCCTGGCAGCTCATCGACGCGGCCGGCTGCCGCGGCCTGCGCATCGGTGGCGCCCAGGTCTCGGAGATGCACTGCAACTTCCTGATCAACACCGGCGGCGCGACGGCGGCCGATATCGAATCACTCGGCGAGGAGGTCCGCCGCCGGGTGAAGGACCAGTCCGGCTACGAGCTGCACTGGGAGATCAAGCGCCTCGGCGTGGCCGCCTGATCTCGGTCTGGCGTCCGCTGCGCGCGGCTTATTTGCCGAAATCGGCTGAACGGTTCTCGATATCCTGAACCCGGATACGATCGAGCGGGAAGCCCGAGGGCTTGGCAGCGTCGAAGTTGAGCTTGGTGAGGTCGATGCTGCGCATCCGGCGGTCGTACATGGTCCAGTAGTAGTAGACCTTGTTGCGGGTGTCGCCGATGACGGACCATTGCGTGAAGCCGAGATGGTAGTCCTCGGCACTCGCCCCCTCGCGGACCAGACCCTGCGGGATGTCGAAATTGTTCAGCATCGACGATGCGGCGGCAACGCCGGCGGCGGCGTCCTTGACCGGCTCCATCGTGGCCACGAACGCGACCGCCCGGAGGAAGCGGGACGGGGGCGTGAAGTCGCCGGGCAGCCCGTGCATACCGCTTCCCGCGCCGAACGGTGCCAGCGAGACACCGTTGATATTGCGGTTCGCCGGAGCACCCAGCGGCTTCAGATTGGCATAGTTGCGCAGATTGAGCAGATGCCAGTCGTAGCTCGGCGAATTCGTCATGGCGCCGACCTTGTTGTCGAAGATGGTCAGCACGCCCTTGGTGTATTCGACCACGATCGAGGCGCCGGTCGAATCGGTCACGATGTGATGCAGCGGCAGCTCGCTGCCGAAGGCCTTTTCGAGATCGGCGTTCTTGACGACGCGCAGCTTCGGCAGCGCCTGCCGGACCTCCTCGACGGTTTTGAAGTTGCCGAGCAGGTAATTGACTACATCCATGCTGCTGAGCGTCTTCGACTGCTCTGCCGCTTCGGGCTGCTGATACTCGGCGAAGCCGGGATAGAACAGGGCCCCCACCGTCAGCCCGGTCTCGTTCATTCCGTCCGTGGCGTAGGGGTAGCCGGCCGGGTTGATGCCGACATAGCCGTAGACGTTGCTCCAGCTGATGCCGGTCTTGTCCGTGCCGAGGACCGAACTCTGCGTCGTCTTGCGCGGGATCAGTACCATTTCCGATTTCAGATCGGAGGCGCCCCATTCCATCGTCCGCGCATAGATGCCGGTCCCGTCGGCAGCCTTGAAGACGAGCGAGGTGCAGCTCAGCGATGGCTGGACGCTGGCCGTCAGCATCGTGCCGGCCAGGATGGACGCGATGATTCGCGCAGCAGTAGAACGACGTTTCATTGATGAAGCCCCCGGAAGCGGCGGCATGTCGGCTTCGACACGCGCGGCAGCGGAGAAGAGACGTAACGTCATCGCCATAAAGAATTCCAAAAAAGACACGGTTATCATCTCGACAACGAATTGTTTGCCGGGAGGATCGAGCAGGCGATTGATGGGTCGACTTGAATTTTTCTGCCGAGGCCGAGCCGGACAAATCGAGCGCAGCACGGCTGCGAGGCTCCGGCGAAAGGCAGGCCCGAAGCGCCGGCAGCCGATGCGCGAGCGTCTCGGTTAACCACCCGTTAACCATGACTGGTCAGGTTCGGCGCTATCGAGCGGGGACCTTTATGACCAGACATGTCGCGGTGCTGATGGGCGGGTGGTCCGTCGAGCGGGAGGTCAGCCTCAATTCCGGGGAGGGCTGCGCCCGGGCGCTGGAAAGCGTCGGCTACCGCGTCACCCGCATCGACGTGAAGCCGGATATCGGCCAGGTCCTGACTGGGCTCAAGCCGGATGTCGCCTTCAACGCGCTGCACGGCCGCTTCGGCGAGGATGGCGCGATCCAGGGCCTGCTCGAGATCCTGCGCATTCCCTATACCCATTCCGGCGTGCTCGCCTCGGCGCTCGCGATGCGCAAGGACCGGGCGAAGATCGTCGCTGCCGCCGCCGGCGTCCCGGTCGCGCGCGGCGTGACGCTGTCGCGCTTCGAGGCTGCGAAAAGGCACGCCTTGCAGCCTCCCTACGTGCTCAAGCCGGTGGACGAGGGCTCTTCGGTGGGCGTCGTCATCGTCAAGAAGGATCGCGAGCATCCGCCGCAGGAAGTGGCACGCGAGGACTGGCCCTGCGGCGAGATGCTGCTGGCCGAGAGCTTTATCGCCGGGCGGGAGCTGACCTGCGCCGTCATGGGCGGCAAGTCGCTGGGCGTGACCGAGATTCAGGCCGCGACCGGCGTCTTCTACGACTATGACGCGAAGTACGCAAAAGGTGGCTCGATCCACATCTGCCCGGCTCAAATTTTACCGAAAATTTACCAGCAGATCGAAGAGTGTGCGTTAACGGCGCATCAAGCAATCGGGTGCCGGGGCGTCAGCCGTTCTGACTTCCGCTACGACGACGAGACCGACACGCTCGTCTGGCTGGAAGTCAATACGCAGCCCGGCATGACCGAGACCAGCCTTGTGCCAGAATTGGCTGCCCACGCGGGCCTGAACTTCGGTGAGCTCGTCAAATGGATGGTGGAGGACGCCTCCTTGGATCGGTGAGAACGATGGCAAACACGGCCTCGCGCCTCCCCGTGCCCGTTCCCGGCCCGCAATTGCTGGTCGGCGAGCGCTCGCGCCGCTGGTTCCGCGGATCGCGCCGCAGCGCGATCGCGGTGCCGCTGGCGCAGCGCTTGCCGCGTCGCATCGGCACGTTCCTGGCCCTGAGCTTCCTGGCGCTGAGCATCGGCTCCGGCGCCGTCCTCGGCGGGCAGATCGAGACGCTGCGCGCGACCTATGGCGAGCCGAAGCATGTCCTGGCGCGGCTGGTCGGGCTCGGCATCGACCGGGTGACGATCTCCGGCATCGCCGAGCTCTCCGAGATCGAGGTGCTGGTCGCGGCCGGCATCGATTCGAAGACCTCACTCGCCTTCTTCGACGCGGACGAGGCGCGCCGCCGGCTGGAGGCGACGCCGCTGATCCGCGAGGCCACCGTGCGCAAGCTCTATCCGGGCGAGGTCTCGATCACCATCGTCGAGCGCGAGCCCTATGCGCTCTGGCAGGTCAAGGGCGACCTCTTCCTCATCGCAGCCGACGGGACCGTGATCGACAAGATGGATGACGGCCGTTTCGCGCGCCTGCCGCTGGTCGTCGGCGACGACGCCAACAAGCGCGCCAAGGACTATATCGCGCTGCTGGCCCAGGCCGGCCCGCTCGCCTCCCGCGTCCGCGCCGGCAGCCTGGTCGCCGGCCGGCGCTGGAACCTCAAGCTCGATAACGGCATGGACGTCCGGCTGCCCGAAATCGACCCCGCTGTGGCGGTGAAGCGCCTCGCCGGCCTCGAAAGCGATATGCACCTGCTCGACAAGGACCTGCTCGCCATCGACCTGCGCCAGCCCGACCGGGTGGTGATGCGGCTGACCGAAGAGGCCGCCGCTGCCCGCGCCGAGCAGCTCAAGAGCAAAAACAAGCCGAAGAAGGGAGGCGAGGTATGAACTTCAACTCCCAGGGTTTGACGCCGCGGATGCGGCCGCTCTCGTCGCGCAAGAGCGCGACCTTGTCGATTCTGGACATCGGCACGAGCAAGGTCGTCTGCCTGATCGCCGAGCTGAACCCGGCCGAGGCCAATGAGCGCCTGCGCGGCCGCACCCATGTCGCGCGCATCATCGGCATCGGCCACCAGCGCTCGCTCGGCGTGAAGGGCGGCGCGATCATCGATCTGGAGAACGCCGAGCGCGCCATCCGCGCCGCGGTCGACGCAGCCGAGCGCATGGCCAAGGTCGAGGTCCAGTCGGTCATCGTCAACCTGACCGGCGGAAGGCTCGGCTCGCAGCATTATGCCGCGAGCGTCGACCTGCGCGGCGGTTCGGTCGGCGATGGCGACGTCAAGCGCGTGCTGGCCGCTGCGGCGACCCATGCGATCCGGCCGGGCAAGGCCGTGCTCCACGCGCTGCCGACCGGCTATGCCCTCGACGGCGTGCCGGGCGTGCTGGATCCGCGCGGGCTGACCGGCGGCAAGCTCTCGGTCGACATGCACGTCGTCGCCTGCGAGGCGGCGGCGGCCCGCAACCTGATGCTCGCAGTCGAGCGCTGCCATCTCGAGGTCGAGGCCGTGGTCTCGACGCCCTATGCGTCGGGCCTGTCGGTGCTGGTCGACGACGAGGCCGAGATGGGCGTGGTCGTCGTCGACATGGGCGGCGGCACCACCAGCCTCGGCGTCTTCTCCGGCGGCCATCTCGTGCATGTCGACGCGGTCGCGGTCGGCGGCAACCACATCACCATGGACGTCGCGCGCGGTCTCTCGACCCGCGTCTCGGCGGCCGAGCGCCTCAAGACCCTGCACGGCTCGGCCATGTCGAGCGCCTCGGACGAGCGCGACATGATCGCGGTGCCGCAGGTCGACGACGACGAGCGCGACATGCCGAACCACCTGGCGAAGTCGCATCTCGTGCGCATCATCAAGCCGCGCGTCGAGGAGATCGTCGAGCTGGTCCGCGACCGGCTCCATGCCGCCGGCTTCCAGGCCCAGGCCGGGCGCCGCGTCGTGCTGACCGGCGGCGCCTGCCAGCTCACCGGCCTGCCGGAAGTGACGCGGCGGATTCTTGGCGGCCAGGTCCGCACCGGCCGGCCGCTCGGCATCAAGGGTTTGCCGGAGGCGGGCAAGGGGCCGGCCTTCGCATCAGCGGTCGGCCTGCTGGTCTACCCGCAGGTGGCGCATGTCGAGCACTTCGAACCGCGCGCCAGCGGCACCTATTTCGCGACCGGAACCGACGGCTATTTCTCGCGCGTCGGCCGGTGGCTGAAGGACAGTTTCTAAAGGGTAACGGTCTTTCGTCGGCGCGGCGGCCGGCAAGGACCAAGAGTAACAACGCAACAACGGGACGGCTCCCGCCAGGCGCCGGACAGGTTTCAGAAGAGGCAACCATGGCGATGAATCTGCAAGCCCCAGACATCCGGGAACTCAAGCCCCGAATCACTGTGTTCGGCGTCGGCGGTGCCGGCGGCAACGCCGTCAACAACATGATCGAGGCCGGTCTCGACGGCGTCGATTTCGTCGTCGCCAATACCGACGCGCAGGCTCTGGCGCTCTCTCGCGCCCCGCGCATCATCCAGATGGGCCTCCAGGTCACCGAAGGCCTCGGCGCCGGCTCGCAGCCGGAAGTTGGGCGCGCGGCGGCCGAGGAGGTGATCGACGAGATTCGCGATCATCTCGCCGGCGCGCACATGGTCTTCATCACCGCCGGCATGGGCGGCGGCACCGGCACGGGCGCTGCGCCCGCGATCGCCCGCGTCGCCCGCGACATGGGCATCCTGACCGTCGGCGTCGTCACCAAGCCGTTCCAGTTCGAGGGCCATCGCCGCATGCGCATGGCCGAGGCCGGCATCGGCGAGCTGAACGAGGCGGTCGATACCCTGATCGTCATCCCCAACCAGAACCTGTTCCGCGTCGCCAACGAGACCACCGGCTTCGCCGATGCGTTCGGCATGGCCGACCAGGTGCTCTACTCCGGCGTCGCCTGCATCACCGACCTGATGGTTCGCCCCGGCCTGATCAACCTCGACTTCGCCGACGTGCGCGCCGTGATGCGCGGCATGGGCAAGGCGATGATGGGCACGGGCGAGGCCCAGGGCGAGAAGCGCGCGCTGACCGCGGCCCAGGCCGCGATCAACAACCCGCTGCTCGACGACGTCTCGATGAAGGGCGCGCGCGGCCTGCTGATCTCGATCACCGGCGGGCGCGACATGAAGCTCTACGAGGTCGACGAGGCCGCCACCCGCATCCGCGAGGAGGTCGATTCCGAGGCCAACATCATCGTCGGCGCCACCTTCGACGAATCGCTCGAGGGCACGGTGCGCGTCTCCGTGGTCGCGACCGGCATCGACAAGCCGATTTCGACCCAGGCCGAGGTCGACGAGACCGAAGCCCGCATCGCCCAGGTCGCCGAGCGGCTGAAGGCCGAGGCCCGCCTGCGCAACGCCACCACAGCGCTGCGCCCGGCTTCCGCCCCGGTCCAGCCCGAGCCGGTCATGGAGCTGCGTCAGCCGCTGATCGTCGAGACCCTGCGCCAGCCCGCGCCAATGCCGCAGGCCATCGCGGAGGACATCCGCATCGAGCCGATGCAGCCGCGCCCGGTGATGGCGGCCCAGCCGATGGTCGAGCCGGTCATGGTCCAGGAGCCGGTCCACCACCACCACCCGGAAGAGAGCTTCATTCCGCCGGCCCCCGAGCGCGCCGTGGTGCGCCCGACCCGGATGCCGCGGATCGAGGACCTGCCGATGCCGGCCCAGAACCAGATCGCCGCGAGCCGCGGCGTCCAGGCCGTGCCGCAGCCGCCGGTCTCGGCCGACCAGAAGCGCATGTCGCTGATGCAGCGCCTGGCCTCGGTCGGCTTCGGCCGCAAGGACGACGAGGCCGAGGCTCCGGCCCCGGCTCCCGCGCCGCGCCAGGCTCCGCCGGTCCAGGCCGCACCGCAGGCTCCGAGCCCGGCCCATGCCGAGTACATGCGCCGCCCGGTGCAGCAGCCGGCTGCCCGGCCGGCCCAGGGCCAGCTCGATCCGCATGGCCGCGCCGCCCCGGCCCGCAGCGAAGAGGACCAGCTGGAGATCCCGGCTTTCCTGCGCCGCCAGGCCACCTGACGTTACGAAAGATGAGTCGGTCCGGACGGTGGCGATTTCGCTTCCGCCCGGACCTCTCGCATGTTACTAACTGATTGATATAAAATGGTTTATTCTGCGATTCGCTGAGGCGGGGCGCCGTTGCTCCGCGGCCTCCACTGTGAGCGTCACAAACTTGTAACAAGGCCCGGATCGCGCCAGCGCCCGGGCCTTGTTCATATTTGAAAAACCATATTTCTCAATGGGATGGTTAAGTTTCTCTGGCCAGATCCGCTTGTTACAGAGCGAAAGAAAGCGTGATTTTGTGACCTTGGGCGCAGCGGGTATGTTGCGGCTGCACAAAAGGGGACAAACGGCGCCGGGCTCACGCCCACGCCGGATCGCTGAGGACCGTAGACGCATCAGAGTGCCTGTGCCTTGCGCGGAGCTGGATTCGTTTGCGTTCGAGATTGGATACCGGAATGATTCTTGATCGGCAGACCACCCTTCGCGCTCCCGTTACGCTGCAAGGCATCGGCGTCCACTCGGGAGCCGCTGCCGGTATCTGTCTGCGTCCCTCCAGCGCCAATTCGGGCATCGTCTTCCTGCGCAAGGAGACGGAGAGCTCCCCGGCCCAGCTCATCCACGCCAAATACACCAAAGTCAGCGCCACCGAGCTCTGCACCGTGATCGGCGACCGCGCCTCGGCCTCGGTCGCCACCATCGAGCATCTGATGTCGGCCTGCTCCGGCCTTGGCCTCGACAACGTGCTGGTCGAGATCGACGGTCCGGAAATGCCGATCATGGACGGCAGCGCGGCGGAGTTCGTCGCGGCGATCGAATCGACCGGCCTGGTCGCGCTCGGCGCCAACCGCCGCTACCTCAAGATCCTGCAGCCGGTGCGCGTCGAGCATGGCCGCGCCTTCGCCGAGCTGGTGCCGTTCGACGGTGGCTTCCGCCTCGATGTGGAGATCGATTTCGACACGGCGGTGATCGGCCGCCAGCGCAAGGTCCTCGACCTCGAGCCGAGCGCCTATGCCAGCGAGATCTCGCGGGCCCGCACCTTCGGCTTCATGCGCGATGTCGAGCAGCTCTGGAAGGCCGGCTTCGCGCTCGGCGCCTCGCTCGACAACACCGTCGCCATCGGCGACGACAAGGTGATCAATCCCGAAGGCCTGCGCTATGCCGACGAGTTCGTGCGCCACAAGGTGCTCGATGCGGTCGGCGACCTTGCCCTGGCCGGTTATCCGATCCTCGGCGAGTTCCGTTCCTATTGCGGCGGCCACCGGATGAACGTGAAGATCCTGGAAGCCCTGTTCGCGGATCGTGCGAACTACACCATCGTCGAGGCCGCGCCGGTCTATGCCCATCACGGCGCGCAGATGGCTGCGGCCGCCCCGGCCGCTTTCGCGCCCGACCTGAACTGAGCTCCGCTTCGCGCCAGAGCCGGATGATTTCAGGTGAAATCGCTTTGCGATTCCACCTGAAATCTGAATCCGTCTCTCATCAAAGAGTGAGAGCATGATGTCGTCCGAAAACCGGTACCCACTTTTCGGCATCATGCTCTAGAGTTCGGCCGAACCGGCCTCGTGCCTTGCATTCGCCCGGTTTGTGTCGAATGCCCGGCAGGCTTCGCTTGTTCGCAACCCGGCTTTGAACGGTAGCGCAGGCGGGGCGTCTGAGGTAAAGGGCATCCTTCGCCATCCTGCGGTGACGAACGAAAGAGGACGGACGACGTGAGCGTCAAGCGGCTGAACACCCCAATCACCGGAAACGTGCGGTCGCTGCGGCCGGGCGCGGCCCTGGCGCTTGGCGTCGCCCTGATGCTGGGTGGCTGCGACACGCTGTCCTCGCTCAACCCGTTCGACCGGCCCGAGGTCTACAAGCCGGAGATCACCCCGGAAGTCCCGGCCGACAAGCTCTACAACGAGGGCCTCGCCCGCCTGCAGAGCGGCGACAGCGAAGGCGCGGTCAAGCGCTTCGAGGACATCGACAAATCGGCGCCGTTCTCGCCCTATGCCAAGCGCGGCCTGATCATGACCGCCTATACGAATTTCCAGGCGCAGAAATGGGATGAGGCGATCACCGCCTCGAAGCGCTTCATCGCGCAGAACCCGGCGAGCCCCGACGCGGCCTACGCGCAGTACATCCTGGCGATGTCCTACTTCAACCAGATCCCGGACTCGACCCGCGACCAGGAGCGCACCGCGCTCGCCCTGCAGACGATGCAGGAGCTGCTCGATAAGTATCCGCGCTCCGAATACGTCCTGGACGTCAAGGAAAAGATGCTGAAGGCGCGCGACCAGCTCGCCGCCAAGGAGATGAACGCCGGCCGCTTCTATCTCGAGAAGCGCAACTATACCGGCGCGGTGAACCGCTTCCGGGCGGTCATCACCCAGTACCAGACGACGCGCCATGTCGAGGAGGCGCTGATGCGCCTGACCGAGGCCTATATGGCGCTGGGCATCACCAACGAGGCGCAGACCGCCGCGGCCGTGCTCGGGCACAACTTCCCGGACAGCCCGTGGTACAAGGACGCCTACAGCCTGCTGCAGAGCGGCGGCCTAGAGCCGCGCGAGGATCGCTACTCCTACATCAGCAAGGCGTTCAACGGCTTCACCCGCACGCTGATCGGCGTCGTCGGAATCGGAGGCTGACCGCCCGGTCGGCGGATGACGACCCCATGTTTCGCCACCTGACCTCCGGCTGACCCCAATGCTGGCCCAGCTCTCGATCCGCGACATCGTTCTGATTGACCGGCTCGACCTGGCCTTTGGCGCGGGGCTGAGCGTGCTCACCGGCGAGACCGGCGCTGGTAAATCGATCCTGCTCGACGGTTTCGCGCTGGCGCTCGGCGGGCGCGGCGATGGCGGCCTCGTGCGCCATGGCGAGGCGCAGGGGCAGGTCAGCGCCGTCTTCGACCTGCCGCTCGACCATCCCGCCCGCAAGCTGGCGCAGGCGCAGGAGATCGATACCGATGGCGACCTGATCCTGCGCCGGGTGCAATATGCCGATGGCCGCACGCGCGCCTTCGTCAACGACCAGCCGGTCAGCGTCCAGATACTGCGGATGATCGGGGCGGCGGTCGTCGAGATCCATGGCCAGCATGACGACCGGGCGCTGACCGACGCGGCCCAGCACCGCACGATCCTGGACGGATTCGGCGGGCTGGAGGCTTTGGCCGAGACGACTGCCTCCGCGAGCGAGAGCTTGAAGCGGGCGCGCCAGGCCCTGCAGGCGCAGCGCATCCGGGTCGAGGCGGCGCGCAAGGAGGCCGATTTCCTGCGCCATGCCGTGACCGAACTCGGCAAGCTCGCGCCGAAGCCCGGCGAGGAGGAGGCGCTCGCCAGCGAGCGCCAGGTGATGATGCAGGCGGAGAAGGTCTCGCGCGACCTGATCGACAGCTATGAGGCGGTCGGCGGCCAAGCCTCGCCGATCCCGGCGCTCTCGGCCGTGCTGCGCCGGCTGGAGCGGCGCGGCGCGCAGGCGCCGGCCCTGGTCGACCCTTCGCTGGCCGCGCTCAACACCGCGATCGTCGCGCTGGAGGAGGCCGGCGAGACATTGGCTGCGGCCATGCGCGCGGCGGAATACGACCCGCGCGTGCAGGAGCGCGTCGAGGAGCGGCTGTTCGCGCTGCGCGCGGCCGGCCGCAAGTTCGACGTGCCCGTCGATGCGCTGGCCGACCTCGCCGCGCGGATGAGCGCCGACCTTGCCGATCTCGACGAGAGCGAAGGCTCGCTCTCGCGGCTGGAGGCCGGGCTGGCAGCGGCGGAGGCGCATTACCTCAAGCAGGCGCAGGCGCTCTCGACGGCGCGCCACAAGGCGGCCGCCAGGCTCGATACCGCCGTGAAGGCGGAGTTGCCGCCGCTCAAGCTGGAGCGGGCGCGCTTCATCACCCAGATCGACAGCGACGAGACTGCGCGCGGCACGGAAGGGTTCGACCGGGTCGAATTCTGGGTCGAGACCAACCCCGGCACGCGGCCGGGGCCGATGATGAAGGTCGCCTCGGGCGGCGAGCTCTCGCGCTTCACGCTGGCGCTCAAGGTCGTGCTGGCCGAGCGCGGCTCGGCGCCGACGCTGGTCTTCGACGAGATCGACACCGGGGTCGGCGGCGCCGTCGCCGATGCGATCGGCGAGCGGCTGTCGCGGCTGGCCGGGCGTGTGCAGGTGATTTCGGTGACGCATGCACCGCAGGTCGCGGCGAAGGCTGGCCAGCATTTCTTGATCGCGAAATCGGCGAGCGGGGCTGATGCGGCCGCCCGCACGGTGACGCGCGTGACCCCGCTGAAGGACCAGACGCGCCGCGAGGAGATCGCGCGCATGCTCGCCGGCGCCTCGATCACCGAAGAGGCGAGGGCGGCGGCCGGCCGGCTGCTCAGCGCGGCCGGCGTGCGGGGTTAGGCCGCGACGACTTCGAAGCCGTCGGCGAGGGCCCGCACGCGGTAGAAGCCGCGAATGTGCCCGCCCGAGACGACCCAGCCCTCCCGGGCCGCCTGTGCAAGGACGCTGCGGCGCGTTCTTGCGGCCATCGCGCCATCGAGATCGTATTCGAGCCCGATCTCGGGATCCGCGGCCTGCAGCTCCGGCAAGTGCAGTGCGTCGCCCCAGAGCATCAGGCTCTCCTGCGCGCCGTGGATCAGATAGCCGGAATGGCCATGCGTATGCCCGGGCAGCGCCTGAAGCTCGATCCCCGGCAGGATTTCGCCCGGGCCGATCAAACGAACCCGCTCGCCGTAGAGCCGCTGCAGCCGCTCGGCGATGTCGAAGCCGCCCTGGCGCGCCTTCGGCAAGGTGGCGCGGGCGGCCTGATCGGTGAAGAAGGCGAGATCGGTTGCCGGAACCCAGATCTCGGCCTGCGGAAAATGGGGCTCCTCTCCGTCGAACAGGCCGAGCGCATGATCGCCGTGGAGATGGGTGATCAGGACGCGCCCGACCTCGCCGGCCGACAGGCCGGCCGCAACGAGGGCGGTGCGGGCGTGGCCGTAGGCTTCTCCCCATGCCGTCCCGGTCCCGGCATCGACCAGCATGAGCCCGTCCGGCCCGCGCAGGGCGAAGCAGTTCACGTCGATGCCGAAGGAGGGCTTGCCCCAGGCCGCGAGGGCCGCATGGCGCGCCTCGGCTCCGGCGGTGTGGGTGAGAACCTCGGAAAACGCCTCGAAGACGCCGTCCTTGAGGAGGAGCACCTCGAACGAACCGAAGCGGCGTGATGTCTTGTCCATGCGAACTGGCCTCTGGTCGTCCGCCACGCTTAGACCACGCGCCTGCGACAGCCGGCAATCGGGCGGGGGGCTGGTAGGCTCCCGCTCCATGCATGCCCCGGCCTTTTGGCATGCTCCATTCCCTTTTGCGCCATTCTGCTCTATGAGCGGCTGAAATGTCGCGGCGTCGCGCTTCGCTGCGCCCTTCGGCACGCATGCTGGCGTGCCGCAACCCAAGGCCTGACAAGAGATGTCCTTCCTCCCCACGAGCCCGCCGCTCGCGCGTGCGCTCGCCGAACGCAATTACGACGAACCCACCCCGGTCCAGAACGCGGTGCTGGAGGAGGCGGCTGTCGGCCGCGACCTGCTGGTCTCCTCGCAGACCGGTTCGGGCAAGACGGTGGCCTACGGGCTCGCCATCGGCGAGACGCTGCTCGGTGGTGCCGAGACGCTCGGGCGCGCCGGCCAGCCGCTGGCGCTGATCATCGCGCCGACGCGCGAACTCGCGCTCCAGGTCCAGCGCGAGCTCGGCTGGCTCTACAAGCAGACCGGCGCCCGCGTGATCTCCTGCGTCGGCGGCATGGACCCGCGCCGCGAGGCGGCCCTGCTCGACGAGGGCGCGCATATCGTCGTCGGCACGCCCGGCCGCCTGCGCGACCATATCGAGCGGCGCCGGCTCGACGTCTCCGCCCTCAAGGCCGTGGTGCTGGACGAGGCCGACGAGATGCTCGACCTCGGCTTCCGCGATGACCTCGAATTCATCCTGAAGACCGCGCCGGCAGAGCGCCGCAGCTTGCTGTTCTCGGCGACCCTGCCGAAGGCGATCATCGCGCTCGCCAAGAGCTACCAGCGCGATGCGCTGCGCATCGAGGTCGCCGGCGGTTCGGGCGGCCATGCCGATATCGACTACCGCGCCATCCGGGTCTTCCCGAAGGAGACCGAGCTTGCGGTCGTCAACCTGCTGCGCTTCCACGATTCGCCCTGTTCGCTGGTGTTCTGCAACACCCGCAACGCCGTGCGCCATCTTGAGGCGATCCTGCTCGAGCGCGGCTTCTCGGCCGTGGCGCTCTCGGGCGAACTGAGCCAGAGCGAGCGCAACTCGGCGCTCCAGGCGCTGCGCGACGGGCGGGCGCGGGTCTGCGTCGCCACAGACGTCGCGGCGCGCGGCATCGACCTGCCCGGCCTGACGCTGGTGATCCATGCCGAGCTGCCGAACGATCCCGAGGTGATGCAGCACCGCAGCGGCCGCACCGGGCGCGCCGGCAATCGCGGCACGAGCGTGCTGCTGGTGCCGGTCTCGCGCCGGCGCAAGGCCGAGATGCTGCTGGGCGAAGCCAAGGTCGAGGCGACATGGGCCGGCCCGCCGACGCAGGAGGAGATCCGCGCGCTCGACCAGGAGCGGCTGCTGCAGGACCCGCTGCTGAGCGGCGAGGCGAATGCGGATGATGCCGCCATGGTCGAGGCGCTGCTCGCCGGCCGCTCGGTCGAGGAGATCGCGGCGGCGCTGGTGCGGGTCTACCGCTCGCGGCTGCCGGCAGCCGAAGAGGTCGGCGATCCGAATTTCGGCCGCGACGAGCGCAAGCCGCGCGCCGAATACGGCGAGGGCCGCGGCTTCGACCGCGACAGGTCCGACAGCCCGAAATCCGATGGCCCGCGCAAGGCCGGGCCGCGCGGCGATACCGTGTGGTTCCGCTTGAATATCGGCCGCAAGGACGGCGCCGATCCGCGCCAGCTCCTGCCGATGTTGTGCCGCCGCGGCAAGATCACGCGCGACGAGGTCGGCGCCATCCGCATCTTCGACCGCGAGACCAAGGTCGAGATCGACGCCGATGTCGCCGAGCGCTTCGCCGCGCTGGCGAGCGCGGACGATCGCGACAAGATCGTGATCGAGCGCGTCGATGGCGAGGGCGAGCGGCGGCCGGCGAAGCCGTTTGGCGAGAAGCCGCATCACAGCGCCGCGACCCGCTCGCAGCATGAGCACCGCGAGGGCGAGCGCGCTCATTCCGGCCCGCCGCCCAAGCGCAAGTCCTATGAGGGCAAGGGCAAGCCGTTCGGCGCTCCCAAGCCCTATGATCCGGTGCGAACCGACCGCGAGCCGCACGGGGATGCCCCCGCGCCGTTCAATCCGGGCTCAAAGCCGCATCCGGGCAAGGCGGGCGGCGGCAAGCCCTTCGCCAAGCCGTTTGCCGGAGGCAAGCCGCGCTTCGAACCGCGCGACGGCGGCCCGGGCGGCAATGCGCCGGGCGGCAAGCCATTCAAGCGCAAGAAGCCGCGCCCGGACGAGCGCCGCTAGAGCATCGGACCGAAAAGTGGAATCCGGTTTTCGGGAAAACCCGATGCAATAACAAAAGCCTAGATCGCTACTTTGCGTCCGAAAGGACGCACGGCGATCTAGACGAGTCGTCGGGATGTCTCCTTGCCGGCGGCGTCCTCACGTCTCGCCTGCGCTGGCTCAGCGCAGGCCGAGGAACGACAGGATCGCAAGAACGACGACGATCAGCCCGACGATGTAAATGATGTTGTTCATGAAAAGCCCCCGGCTTGAAATGGACGACCGCACCCCCTCGAAACGCAACGCCGTGGGGGGCGGTGCTGATTGAACCGGATTTGGCGGCAAAGGTTCCGGACTGCGGCGGGACGGTAGCGGCGGCTTGCTGCGCGCTATCGGTGGGGAGCAGCGAGGAAGTCTTACATCAGGCGAGGTCGGTCTCGCTGAAATCCTTGCCCTTGTAGAGTAGCGGCACGCTTTTCGCCTTGGCGCAGGCATAGGCGAAGCAATCGCCGAAATTGAGTTGGGCGGGGTGGCCGACCGATTTGCCGTAGAGCTTGGCGGCGCCGAGAGCAGCGCGGCCGATCTCGGGAGAGACCTGGATTTCTTCGGCGCCGATCGATGCGACAAGCTCGGATACTGCTTGTTGCGCCCTGCCAATCAGAGCTGCGTCGTTTCGCATGCCGGTCTCGCGCGCCAGTTTGGCAGCGAGCGACATCGTGGCCTCGTAAAGGGTCAGTGGCGAAACGTAGAGTGCTCTCTCATAGCCGTTGATCTGGCGAGAGAGTTCGAGACCGTCAGGTTCACTCGCCAGGATCGCCACGATGGCGGAGGCGTCGAGATACATTAGTCGTTCTCGCCCCACATTTCGTCCGTAAACGCCTTCATATCGAAGTCGTTCGTACCGCTCAGGCCTTGTGCCGCCACTTCGGCACGGATCGCATCGACCATGGCGATGGCCTTGTCGAAGCGTGTGCTCGGCGGCAAAGCTGCATTCAGATGCTGCAACTCATGTTCGAGCGCGAGCCGCACGGCCGCGGTCTTGGTGCGGGACTTGGTGAGTTCCTGCACCTTGACTGCCAGGGCATCGACCTCGTCGTCGCGGATGTAGAGCGGCATGTGAATATTCCTTTGCGCATATTCAGGATATTCGTCTCCGAATATTCACGCAAGGCTTTGGCGCTGCGGTCCCCGATTGCGAGCGAGGGAGCCGGATCACTCCGGCTCCCTCGCTGCGGGATCAGTGCAGTCTCAGCGGCAGATCGTGACCGGGCGGACGACCGGGCCGATGCCGGGCACGAAGCCGCGGCGCATCACCTTGTAGCAGCCGCCGCCGTAATAGCCGCGGGCATAGACCGGGCGGTGGCCCCAGCCGCGATGGCCGTAGCCGTAGCGCCCGTGACCGTAGCCGCCGCGGCCGTAATGGCCGTGATGGCTTCCCCCACCGTGCCAGCCGGGAGCCGCTTCGGCCGAGGTCGAGGTGGCGAGCGAGCCGGCGATGAGGGCGCCGGTGCCGAGGACGAAGGCCGTGGCGATGGCGGTGAAGGTCGTGCGGACGGACATGATGATCTCCCTTGCTTGCGCTTGCGAGGCCCGCATCATGCGGCCTCATGCCAGTTCGTCGCGGCGGCGGCGAAACAGGTTCAAAACGGCGCAAAGTTTTTTTGAAGGGAGGTCATCGCGGCCGGACGGAGCTGCGCCCGGCCGCTTGGGGCAGGCCTATTTCTCGATGACCTTACGATAGAGGTGCCAGGTCGCGTGGCCGAGGACGGGCATGACGATGATCAGGCCGACCAGCACCGGCAGGCAGCCGAGCACGAGCAGGGCGGTGACCATCAGGCCCCAGACCAGCATGACGCGCGGATTGGCCTCCACTGCCGAGATCGAGGTGCGCACCGCGGTGGCGAGGTCGACATGCCTGTCGATGATCAGCGGGAAGGAGATCACCGAGATCGAGAAGGCGGTGAGCGCGAACAGGGCTCCGAGCGCGTTGCCGGCGACGACCAGCGTCCAGCCGTTCGCTGTGGTCAGCACGTCGGTCATGAAGGCCTCGACGGAGGTCAGCGGCGCATCGCCGAGCAGCCAGCGATAGAGCACCCAGGCGACGATCAGCCAGGTCAGGAAGAGCCCGGTCAGGATGGCGCCAAGCGCGGTGATCGTGCCGATCGAACGCGATCTCCAGATCGCCAGCGCATGGCCCCAGGACGAATCCATGCCGCGCTCGCGGCGCCGGCTGATCTCGTAGAGCCCGATCGCGGCGAAGGGGCCGAGCAGCGCGAAGCCCGCGACCAGCGGGAAGAGCAGCGGGAAGATGTTGTAGCTCACCGTGAGCTGGGCCAGCAGCACGCCCGCGACCGGATAGATCAGCGCGATGAAGAGGAGATGGCTCGGCTGCGCCTTGAAATCCTCGTAGCCGCGCCAGAGCGCGTCGCGCAGGTCGGCCGTGGTGATGGTCCGCACGCGCGGATCGGCTGCGTGCTGCGTATGCCCGGTTACCTGGTTGCGTTCAGCGTTGGAGATCATACCGTCGAGATTTGCCATGGCGTTCCTCCGGTTTCGGCCCGGTTCGCCAGCAGCCCTCTTGACGCGATCCTTGGGTCAAGCCGCCGCAGGCGTCGAGCTTCCAATTCCCATGATCACTATACGCCTGATGACGCGTTTTGTCGCAGGCCGATGCGAACACGAAAGCGGGAATGATGGGCGGCCATGGCCACGGTCTTTCTCACGCGACGCAACTCGCCTAAGAAATTGCCATGAGCGAAGCAGAATCCGCCCCCGTCGCCACTCTGACGCCGCGCCAGGCCAAGGCCGAGCACAAGCTGCTCGCGGCCGAGGTGGCCGCCGCCAACAACGCCTATTTCCAGGACGATGCGCCGATCCTCGACGATGCCGGCTATGACGCCAAGCGCCGGCGGCTGAACGAGCTCGAGGAAGTCTTTCCCGAGCTCAAGGGCAAGGCGGCCCTCAGCGACGCCGTCGGCGCCAAGCCCTCGGGCAAGTTCGCCAAGATCCGGCATCGCGTGCCGATGCTCTCGCTCAACAACGCCTTCGCCGACGAGGACATCGTCGATTTCGTCACCCGCGTGCGCAGCTTCCTCGGCCGCAAGGACGAGAGCGCGATCGCCTTCACGGCCGAGCCCAAGATCGACGGGCTCTCGCTCTCGCTGCGCTACGAGAAGGGCGAGCTGGTCCATGCCGCGACGCGCGGCGACGGCGAGGAGGGCGAGGACGTTACCATCAACGCCCGCACCATGGCGGAGATCCCGAAGACGCTGACGGGCAGCGACGTGCCCGAGGTCGCCGAAGTCCGCGGCGAGGTCTATCTCGGCCATGCCGATTTCGCTGCGATCAACGCGGCCCAGCGCGAGAAGGAGGAGCGCGAGTTCGCCAATCCGCGCAATGCGGCAGCCGGTTCGCTGCGCCAGCTCGACGCGTCGATCACGGCGGCGCGGCCGCTGCGCTACTTCGCCTATGCCTGGGGCGAGATGTCGGCGCTTCCCGCCGATACGCAGCTCGGCGTGGTCGAGGCCTTCAAGCGCTGGGGCTTCCGCACCAACCCGCTGATGCGGCGCTGCGCGAGCACCGAGGAACTGCTGGCGCATTACCGCGCCATCGAACAGCAGCGCGCCACGCTCGGCTACGATATCGACGGCGTCGTCTACAAGGTCGACGAACTCGCGCTGCAGGCCCGCCTGGGTTTCGTCTCGCGGGCGCCGCGCTGGGCGATCGCCCACAAGTTCCCGGCCGAGCTCGCCACCACGATCCTGGAGGCGATCGACATCCAGGTTGGCCGCACCGGTGCGCTCTCGCCCGTGGCGCGGCTGAAGCCGGTCACCGTCGGCGGCGTTGTCGTCACCAATGCGACGCTGCACAACGAGGATTATATCCGCGGCTTCGACTCGAAGGGCCTGCCGATCCGCGACGGCACGGACATCCGCATCGGCGACACCGTCACCGTGAAGCGGGCCGGCGACGTGATCCCGCGCGTCGAGGCGGTCGATCTCGACAAGCGACCGGCGGATTCGCAGCCCTATGTCTTCCCGGCGCTCTGCCCCGTCTGCGGCAGCCATGCGACGCGCGAGATCAATCCGCGCACCGGCAAGGAGGACGCCGTCAGGCGCTGCACCGGCGGCCTGATCTGCGAGGCGCAGACGGTGGAGCGCCTCAAGCACTTCGTCTCGCGCGATGCGCTCGACATCGATGGGCTCGGCGACAAGCAGATCGAGTTCTTCCACGCCGACCCCGACCTGCCGGTGCGCGAGCCGGCCGAGATCTACACGTTGGCCGCCCGCGATGCCGCTAACCTGAAGAAGCTCAAGGACAAGGAGGGTTTCGGCGCGACCAGCGTGAAGAAGCTCTTCGAGGCGATCGAGGACAGGCGCGCGCCGCCGCTCAACCGCTTCATCTTCGGGCTCGGCATCCGCCATATCGGCGAGACCACGGCGCGGCTGCTGGCGCGGCACTTCGGCTCGTTCGAGGCGCTGCGCGCGGTCGGCAGCGCCACCGACCCGGAAGCGCCGGAGCGGCAGGCGCTCGACGCCATCGACGGCATCGGCCCGACCGTGGTCGAGGCGCTGGCGCAGTTCTTCGGCGAGCCGCACAACCAGGACCTGCTCGACCGGCTGCTGGCGCAGGTGGTGCCGCAGCCGCTGGAGGCGGTCGCCTCGGTCAGCCCCGTCGCCGGCAAAACGGTGGTCTTCACCGGCGCGCTGGAGCGCATGACCCGCGACGAGGCCAAGGCGATGGCCGAGCGGCTTGGCGCGAAGGTCGCCGGCTCGGTCTCGTCGAAGACGGATATCCTGATCGCAGGGCCCGGCGCCGGCTCCAAGCTCAAGGACGCCGCCAAGCATGGCGTGCAGGTGATCGACGAGGCGGGCTGGTTCGAGCTGGTGGGTGGCTAGGCGTAGGGCGGCCGCGCTGCCAGTGTGCAGATCATCCGCGCCGCCTCGAACGACTTCTCGAAGGCCGGGACGGGCAGGAACTCGAAGCGTGAGTGGAAATTATAGGCGCCGGTGAAGAAGTTCGGCGTCGGCAGCCCCCTGGCCGAGAGCGCCGCGCCGTCCGTGCCGCCGCGCATCGGGATCTGCTTCGGCTTGATCTGGAGCGCTTCCAGCGCGGCGAAGAGCAGGTCGACCGAGCGGCGGTCCTCGCCTAGGCTGTCATGGATGTTGCCATAGGTATCGGTCACCCGGCACTCGACGTGCCCCGCCGGATATTGCCGGGCGATCAGCTCGGCGACTTCACTGAGGCGGCGCTTGCGCTGTTCGAAGCTGTCGCGGTCGAAGTCGCGGACCAGCGCGCCGAGCCTTGCTTCGCTGGCGTTGGCGGCGATGCTGTTGAACCAGACATAGCCCTCGCGCCCTTCCGTGTTCTCCGGCGTTTCGGCGCGGTCGAACTGGCTGATGAAATCATGCGCCATCAGCAGCGGGTTCACCAGGACGCCCTTGGCCGACATCGGATGGGTGCTGACCCCGGTGAAGGTGATCTCTCCCGCTGCGGCGTTGAAGTTCTCGATCACGACCTCGCCGAGCTCGCAGCAGTCGATCGTGTAGGCGAAATCGACGTCGAACCTTGCGAGGTCGAGCGCCTTGGCGCCGCGCAGGCCGATCTCCTCGTCCGGCACGAAGGCGACGACGATGTCGCCATGCGCGTCGTCCGGGCCGAGATTGGCAAGCAGCGTCATGATCACGGCGATCGCGGCCTTGTTGTCGGCCCCGAGCACGCTGGTGCCGTCGCTGAAGACGATGTCCTCGCCCTTCCAGGGGGGGATCTCGGGGTGCTCGGCCACCCGCAGCCAGATGTCCTGCTCAGCGTTCAGGCAAAGGTCCTCGCCGGCGAAGCGCAGGATCTGCGGGCGGATCACCGGCGAGAGGCCGGAATCGACCGTGTCGAGATGGGCGATGAAGCCGATCTTCGGCGCGCCCGGCGCGGTGCCGTGCTTCAGCGCGGTGACGGTGGCGTGATCGTCGATGACGACCTTGTCCAGTCCGAGCGCGCGAAGCTCCCGCGCCAGCAATTCGGCGAGCCGCTGCTGGCCAGGTGTGCTCGGCAGCGTCGCCGATTTGGCGTCGCTCTGGCTCTCGACCGCGGCATAGCGGAAGAAGCGCTCGATCAGCTGCTCGCGAATGCTCATGTCGGCTCCACCACTCGTCGGGACGCCGAGTTCTGACCAACGCCCGCCGGCCTGTAAATTGCCGCGGTGGACATGCCGCCCAATGGCTGCCGCATACCCGGCCACGGTAGCCGTCCGTTAATCAAAACTTTGCGGGAGATGCCCCATGTTGCGGCGCGCGCAAAGGGGTTGCCCTCAATGAACACGATGGTGAGCCTGGGCTTCGTGCAAGCCTGCATTTTCGCATTCCTGGCTTGCCTGTGCGTCGCGATCTATTTCGGCCTGCGCCGGCAATCGTCGCTGGCCTGGCTCGCGGCAGCTCTGCTCATCGGCAGCATCGCAGTCCTGGTCCTCGGCCAGTTTAGCGGCACGTTCCTCGAACAGCTCGCCGTGACCTTGCTCGTGCCGTCCGGTTATCTCTGTCTCGGACAGTCCGTCGGCCTCGCGGTCGGCGAGCGGCGACGCTCTCCCGGGCTGCTCGCGGCGGTGGCCGGCCTGGCGGGTGTCTCCTTCGTGTTGCTGCTTGCGGGCATTCCGTTCATCTACCAGACGCTGCCGTTCCAGCTGGCATGCGGGCTGGCGGTTTCCGATGGTTTCATCAGGCTGTTCCGAGCTCCCGGCAGGAGCGCGCTGGACATTTGCCTGATGTTCGTCGTGGCCGGTATCGCCAGCGCCTTCTTCCTGCGTCTGCCGTTCTTTCCTGTGCTGTTCGACAGCGCCGCATCCTATCTGTCCATCAGGGATTCGTCGTTCGAGCAGACGCTGTTGCGCTTCAACGCGATCGTGACGCCGACGGCCGTCTTCCTGCTGCTGGCCAAGATCGTCGGAGGGGTGATCACGACCTACCGCACCCGCTCGGAGCGGGACGGACTCACCGGATTGTTCAACCGTCTCGCCTTCGACGAGATGATCCGCGCTGACCCTTCGAGCGGTGGCGCCCTGATCCTCTGCGATATCGACTACTTCAAGCAGGTCAATGATCGCTACGGCCATCACGCCGGCGACGAGATCCTGTGCAGCTTTGCCAAGCTGCTGGCGCGGGCCGGTCAGCCGGCCGCCCGCGTCGGTGGCGAGGAATTCGCGCTGCTGCTGCCGCGCCGGGGCGTGGCGGAGGCGGCCGAGCTGGCGGAGATGGTGCGCGCTCGCTTTCATGCCGCCGGGCATCCGCTCATCGCTGCTGATCACAGGCTCAGCGCGAGTTTTGGCGTCGCGAGCTACGAGCCCGGCGATCTGCTTCGGGATGTTCTCACCCGCGCCGATTCCGCGCTCTACCGTGCGAAGCACAATGGCCGCAACCGCGTCGAGACCTATGAGGATGGCCTTGTGCCGATACTCGGCGGCAGGCAACAGGCGGCCTGAGCCGCTCCGCTACGAGCCGGTGAATTGCTGCGGCGGCGCCGCAGCCGGCCTCGCCTCGCCATCGAGCCCCTCCGGCTCCGCCGCGCGAAAATGGCTCGGGGCCTTGCCGATGACGCGCTTGAAGGCGCGGCTGAAGGAGGCTTCCGATTCATAGCCGAGCCGGCGCGCCACCACCGTGATCTTCAGCTTGTCGCGCACCAGCCATTGCCGGGCCTGGCGCATCCTGACCTGCAGCACATAGCGGGCCGGCGTCTCGCCGACGACGCTGGCGAAGCGCTCGGCAAAGGCGGAGCGGGAGGCGTGCATGACCTTGGCCAGCGCCTCGACCGTCCAGTCCTCCTGCGGGTTCAGGTGGATCGCAGCGAGCACCCGGCCGATATCGGGGTCGCGCGCAGCCGCCACCCAGCCGCTGGCATCGCCGCAGCCGTGCTCGACCCAGGTGCGGATGATGCTGGCGGCCACGACGTCGGCAAGCCGAGTGAGGATGCTGCCGGCCCCGACGCGGTCCAAGGCGAGTTCACAAGCCATGGTCTTCAGCAGGGGCGAGATGCCGGGCTCGTGCACGGCGAATTCATGCACCCACATCAGCTCCGGCATCATCCGCAGAAACGGATGCTGGCCGTCGACGTTGAAGCTCATGCTGCCGCTGAAGAACAGGGTCTCCTCGCCGCCGCCGCCGCCGCGCGCCTCGGCGATGTCGCCGCAGACATTCTGGAACTGGCAGCAGGCGAGGGGGGCGGTGCAGGCATTGGGGGCGCTCGCCAGCGCGTGCTCGACGCCGCGCGGCAGGAGAACCGCGTCGCCCGGCTCGAGCCGGACCCATTCATCCTCCGGCGTGCGCAGAAAGCAGCCGCCCTCGGCGACGAAGTGGAAGCGCGCGGCCTGCTGCGCCGGAAAGAGCAGGCCCCAGGGTGCGGCCATCTGATAGCGCGCGTAGTCGACGCCATCGAGCCGCAAGCCCCGCAGCATTTCCGTCAGCGGGTCGGCTCCGCCAGTTTTGGACGAATGGTCAAGCATTACGGGTTTTCTAGCATGGAATGTCCAGGCGGTCACTGCCACTTCTTCGGCCTGACCTTTCCGGAGATTTCCATGTCCGAAACCCTTTCCGCCGCGACCGTCGACGATCTCGATGTGCTGCCGGGTGTCGAAGAACGCGCCGATCCGGCCTGGGCCGCGGTGCTCTCGCTGGCGCTCGGCGTGTTCGGTCTCGTCACCGCGGAATTCCTGCCCGCCAGCCTGCTGACGCCGATCGCCGCCGATCTCGGCATCAGCGACGGCGCGGCCGGGCAGACCGTGACGGCGACCGCCGTCATCGGCGCCTTCGCCGGCCTGTTCACGCCGATCGTCACCGGACGCCTCGACCGGCGGCTGGTGATGTGGTCGCTGACCGGGCTGCTGATCGTCTCGAGCGCGCTCGCAGCGATGGCGAACGGCCTGACCATGCTGCTGATCGCGCGCCTGCTGCTCGGCATCGGCATTGGCGGCTTCTGGTCGATGGCCGGCGCCCTGGCGATGCGGCTGGTGCCGACGCGGCTGATCCCGCGCGCCATGTCGCTGATCTTCACCGGCGTCTCGATCGCGACCGTCAGCGCCGCGCCCATCGGCGCCTATCTCGGCGGGCTGATCGGCTGGCGCGCCGTCTTCGCCATCTCGGCGGTGATCGGCGTCGTCACGCTGATCGCGCAGCTCGCGACGATCCCGCGCATGCCGTCGCAGGGCGCCCCTAACATCCGCACGTTGGTCGATCTGCTGGGCCGGTCGAGCGTCAGGCTGGTGCTGCTGACGATCCTGCTCTGCATCTCCGGCCATTTCGCCGGCTTTACCTATGTCCGCCCCTTCCTCGAGCAGGTGCCGGCGCTCTCCATCGAGATGATCTCGGTCGTCCTGCTCGCCTATGGCATCGGCGGCTTCTTCGGCAACTTTGCCGGGGCGGCCGTGGTGGAGCGCAGCGCCAAGGCCTCGGTCGTCATCGGCGCGCTGATGATCGCGGCGACGGCGCTGGCGCTGACCAGTTTTGGCGCGTCGCTGCCGATCTCGGCCGTCGGCGTCGCCTTCTGGGGCTTCGCCTTCGGCATGATCCCGGTCGGCGTCCAGACCTGGATCATCCGCGCGGCGCCGGATCAGGCGGAGGCGGCGAGCGGCCTCCTCGTCGCGGCCTTCCAGGTCGCCATTGCCAGTGGCGCGGTCTTCGGCGGCCTGCTCGTCGACCATCTCGGCTCGCTCGGCGCCATCGGGTATTGCGGCGTCGGTGCGCTGCTCGGCGCGCTGCTGGCGCTGACCGCACGGCGGGGCGAGGCGCGCGTCTGAGCCGTCATTGCGAGGAGGCGCCGCCGACGAAGCAATCCAGGGGGACCGGGTGAGCGAGACTCCCTGGGTTGCTTCGCGGAGCCTGTACTCGGGCTTGCCGAAGGCAAGACCCGGGTGCTCGCAATGACGGCGAGAATGGCGACGGCCGCGTGATCGTCGCCATCACTTTTCTTCAAGACACGTTTCGCCGATGGCGGCATATGATCGCGCCATGAACGCGGTCTCCCAGATCGAAGCCTTCGGCATCGAGGGCCTTGTCGCCAATGAGCGGGCGGTGCTGTTTCCGGCGCGCCGCTTCGAGGGGCTCGACTGCCTGTCGGCGACCTTCCAGCGCCATATCTACGCGCCGCACCAGCACGACACCTATGTGCTGGGGACGATCGAGAGCGGCTGCGAAAGCTTTACCGTGCGCGGGATCAAGCATTATGCCCGCCCCGACCACATCACCTTCGTCAATCCGCTCGAGACCCATGACGGTGCGCCGCATGAGGGCGGCTACAGCTACCGCATGACCTATCCGAGCGTGACGCTGATGCGCGAGGTCGCTGCTTCGCTGGCCGGTGGCGAGGTCGTGGGCACGCCCTTCTTCCGCGAGCCGCTGGTGTTCGATCCCCACGGCGCAGAGCTGTTCCGCACCGCCCATCGCGCCATCGAGGCCGGTATCGACCTGCTGCAGGGCGAGGAGATGCTGCTGCGCTTCTATGCGCATTGCCTCGCCCATCATGCCGATTGGCCGGTGGCGCCGCTCGGCCGCGAGGCCATCCATGTCGGGCGGGCGCGCGAGCTGATCGAGGCGCGCTATGACGAGGACCTGTCGCTCGCCGAGATCGCACGGCTGAGCGGGCTTGCCCGGCATCACCTCATCCGTGCCTTCCGGCGCGAGACCGGCCTGACGCCCCACGCCTATCTCATCGATGCCCGCATCAGGCGCGCCCGCGACCTGCTCTGCCGGGGCGAGCGTCCCGGTGATGTCGCAGCCGCGACCGGCTTCTGCGACCAGGCGCATCTGACCCGCGCCTTCAAGGCGCGCTACGCGCTCACACCCGGCGCCTTCCGCGCCGCCCACCTGATCTGAGATTTCCAATGTCTGCTCTGGACGATGCCCGCCTGGGCTTCAGCGATATCTGGCCTGCCATGGTCGCCGCGATTCCGGTCGGCCTGTTGCTCGGAGCGCTTGCCGCCGGCAAGGGGCTGTCGCCGCTCGAAGTCTTCCTGATGGGGGCCTTCGTCTTCGCCGGCGGGGCGCAGTTCGCCGCGGTCGAGCTCTGGACGAGCCCGGCGCCGGTCTGGGCGCTGGTCTTTTCGACGCTGCTGATCAATGCCCGCCACATCCTGATGAGCGCCTCGGTGGTGCCGAAGCTGAATGGCTTCAGCACGTTCCAGAAGCTGCTCGGCCTCTACTACATGGCCGATGAGAACTGGGCGCTGGCCGAGAAGCGGGCCCGCTCGCGCGCGCTCAGCCCGGCCTATTGGTTCGGCATGGCCGTGCCCTTCGTCTGCTGCTGGCTGACGACGACGACGCTGGGCGCGATCATCGGCGCCGCCTTCGGCGATCCGAAGCGGCTCGGCGCCGATTTCGCCTTCACGGCGCTGTTCATCGCGCTCACCGCCTCGTTCTGGAAGGGCAGGGTGACGTTCTGGACCGTCGCCGCGGCCGGCATCGCCTCGGCGCTGACCTACAAGCTCGTCGGCGCGCCCTGGCACGTTGCGGCCGGCGCCATCTGCGGATTGTTGGCGGCCTGGCTGGCGGCGGGCGATCAAGACGAGGCGCAGCCCGCTACCGAAGGGGCGCAATCGTGACGCTCGACCCGCTCAACCTGATCGCCATCCTCGGTATGGCGGTGGTGACCTATTTCACCCGCCTTGCGGGCCTGGCTCTAGCCGGCCGGCTCGACCTCTCGCCCCGCGCGCAAGCGGCCTTCGACGCGATCCCGCCGGCCGTGTTGATCGCGGTTATCGCGCCGAGCGCGCTGGCGACCGGTTGGGCCGAGACGGGTGCGGCGGTGATCGCGGCGCTGGCCGCGACGCGGCTGCCGCTGCTGGGCGTGGTTGGGGTGGGCGTGGTCGCGGTGGTAGCACTGCGGGCGGTGATCTGAGGCGGCGCTGCGCTAGGTAGCCCAGTCCGTCACCATCAGGCCCGGGACGCGTTCGAATTCGCTCCGGTTGCCGCTGACGAGGATGGCGCCGCGCCGGCGCGCCTGTGCCGCGATCAATGTGTCATAGGCGCCGATCGGGGTTCCTTTCGCCTCGAGGAATGCCCGGACATCGCCAGCCTCGGCCGCGTCTTCCGCGTCGAACTGGATGATCTCGAAGCCCTCGCTCAGAAACGCGTCGAGCACGCGGGTGGACGCCTCGCGCCGCGTGCTCTTGGCGATGCCGTAGCGCAGTTCGAAGACGACGCCGGACGGGATCAGCAACCGCGTGCCGGCGGCCAATTCCTGTTGCAGTCTTGCGTCGATCGCGGGGACGCGGCCGTTCAGTCCGAAAATAATGACATTCGTATCGAGGCAGAACATCGGGGAGCTCACCCGAAATCCACAGCGTCCTCGGCCTCTGCCGGCGGGTCGTCGGGCAGGCCATCGACCAGGAAGTCGCGGGCGCCGAGCGCGTCCAGCTTCGCCCGCCAGGCCTTGGCATCAAAAGCCGGCTTTGCGATCGGCTCGAGAATGACCTTGTTCCCGACCTTGCTCACCTGCACCTCACTGCCTTCGAAACGGAACTCCTTGGGCAAGCGCACGGCTTGGCTGCGGCCATGCATGAACAGTTTAGCGGTTCCAGATGTCGCATTGGCGGCCATAGGCACCTCCATTGATATCTACCGCGGATAGATATCAATGGAGGCGGTCACCGTCAACGATATCGAGCAGCGCGCCATCCTGGTAAAACCGTCATGCTCGGGCTTGTCCCGAGCATCCACGTCTTGAACACCGCCCGCGATAGGCGAAGACGTGGATGGTCGCCACAAGGGCGACCATGACGGCGGAGCGCAGACCAGGCATCACAGCGGCAGGCATGCCTTCTCCAGCCAGCTCTTCGCCTCGCCCTCGACCAGCGGCGCGAGCTTGCTCCAGACCTGCGCGTGATAGGCGTTGATCCAGGCGATCTCGCCCGCGTCGAGCAGCGAGAGCTCGATCAGCGCGCGCTCATAGGGCGCCCAGGTGATCGTCTCGAAGCCGTAGATCGTGCGGTCGCCACCGGGAATCTGGCGCTCCTCGACCACGATCAGGTTCTCGATGCGGATGCCGTATTCGCCTTCCTTATAGTAGCCCGGCTCGTTGGAGAGGATCATGCCCGGCTCCAGCGGCGTGGTGCCGAGCTTGGAGAGACGCTGCGGCCCCTCATGCACCGAGAGGTAGCTGCCGACGCCGTGGCCGGTGCCGTGGTCGAAGTCGAGCCCGGCCTGCCAGAGCGGCAGCCGCGCCAGCGCATCGAGCTGCGCGCCAGAGGTGCCCTTGACGAAGACGGCGCGCGAGATCGCGACATGGCCCTTGAGCACGCGGGTATAGCGGTCGCGCATCTCCGCGCTCGGCTCGCCGATGGCCATGGTGCGGGTGATGTCGGTGGTACCGTCCTCATATTGCCCGCCGGAATCGACCAGGAAGATGCCGGGCTCGATCCTGCGGTTGCTGGCCTCGGTGACACGGTAATGCGGCAGGGCGGCGTTGGGGCCGGCTCCGGCGATAGTGGTGAAGGAGACGTCCTTGAGCAGGCCGGTCTTGAGCCGCTCGTTCTCAAGCGCGGCGACGGCATCGATCTCGGTCAGGTTGCCCTTCGGCGCCTCGCGCGCGAGCCATGACAGGTAGCGCGTGATCGCGGCGCCATCGCGCAGATGGGCGGCGCGCGTTCCGTTGAGCTCGGCCGCGTTCTTGCGCGCCTTCATCAAGGCGATCGGGTCAGTTCCGGCATCAGGCGTGCCGCCGGCATCGCGGATCAGCGTTGCGAGCGCCGCAGCGGCCGTGCCTGCGTCGAGCCTGACCTTGGCCTTGGCCGCGCCGAGCGCCTCGATCTGCTTTTGCAGTGCTGCCGGCGGGGCGATCTCGCCGACGGCGCCGATCGCGTCGCCGGCCTCGTTGGTGACCTTCTCCGGCGCGAGGAAAACGGTCGGCCGGCCCTCGCGCGGCACGATGCCGTAGCCTAGCGGCAGCGGCGTGTGCTCGACATCGCCGCCGCGGATGTTGAAGGTCCAGGCCAGCGCGTGCGGGTCGGAGATCACCAGCGCATCGACCTTGGCCTTGGCCAGCGCCTCCTGGATGCGGGCGAGCTTGCTGGCCGTGCTCTCGCCGGCGAACTCGGCGCGGTGCGCCTTGACCGGGGCGGTCGGTGGCGCCGGGCGGTCGCTCCAGAGCGCGTCGATCGGGTTCTGCTTCACCGCGACGAGTACGCCGCCGGCTGCGGCTGCCGCCTTCTCCAGCCGGGCGACGCCATCGACCGTATGCAGCCAGGGATCGTAGCCGAGCCTGGCTCCGGGCGGCAGGTTGAGCTCGATCCAGCGGTCGAGCACCGTCTCCTCCATCCTGGTCGGCGTGATCACGGCAGGGTCGGTCTGCTCGGCCGATTGCAAGGTGTAGCGGCCGTCGACGATCAGGGCCGCCTTGTCCTTGAGGATCACTGCGTTGCCGGCCGAGCCGGTGAAGCCGGTCAGCCAGGCGAGGCGGGCCATATGGGCCGGCACGTACTCGCCCTGATGTTCGTCAGCGCGGGGCACGATGAAGCCGTCGAGCCCCTGCGCCGTCAGCGCCGCGCGCAAGGCCGCGACCCGCGGCGCAACCTGCGCCGGGTTGCTCGGTTCGGTGAAGGTCTGGAAGCGGCAGGCGGGATGAGCAGGCGCAGGCGATTCGGTCATGGCAGGTCCGGAGGCAGGGTTCGCCGCATCGTTGCGCCTTGCCGTTGGGAAGGCCAGCGCAAAAGCGACGACAGCGCTGGTCAGTTGGTCAGGCCAATTGGCCTTGAATTTAGGCGAACTGCCTCCTAGCTATGCGATACGTGCAATCGTTAACGGCTTTTAACGGGTCGCATGCGCAGGGCGCATATCTCGCATCTGCGAAGTGGTCTTCTCGCAAGTGCGAAGACGTATCACTTAAGTCTCATAAGAGAACGAGGAAGCGACCGGGACTGTCCTTCGTTTCAAGAGGAGATGGACCTGTGACCTATGTGCTGAATGCCCCTGCCGGGCTTGCTGCCAAGCCGGCCAATCTCAAGGGCCTGACCTTCTGGCAGCGCGTCTATGCGGCGATGATCGAGAGTCGCCGTCGTGCCGCCATCCGCGAGCTGCGCGCTTATTCCTACCTCATCAAGGAGGCGGAACTGGTGCTCGGCGACGCGCAAGACAAAACCGCCTCGCTTCCGTTCAACCGCTGAATTCCGGCTGGCCTTCGGGCTCGCCACCTAACCCAGGGACAAAGACAATGATCGCCATCATCAAGCACATCTTCGAGTGGGTCGTCGAGACCGCCGAGTTCACCTCGATCGTCTGGCACGAGGCCCGCGCCTTGCAGACCGAGGCGGAGCAGAAGTACGGCCATCTCGGCTTCTGAGCGGGACAGCGCGCTGCCCTAGGGAGCGCGCCACCTGCGGGCGCTTCGGCGCCCAGGAAAGCCTGGCCTATCGAAGGCGGCGCGCTCTCGGAGCTGCGCCGCCTTTTTTCATGACCAAGGTCGCCCAGCCTTCGCGCAGCGACTGGCGGGCCAGGAACAGGCCTTGGTGCCGGTAGACCGAAAGCACGCCGGCGACGTCCATGGCGAGCAAGCCGGACAGGATCAGCGTGCCGTCATCCGCGAGAACCCGCGCGATCGACGGTGCCAGGCGCTTTAGCGGCCAGGCCAGGATATTGGCGAAGACGAGGTCGAAATGGCCAGGACGGTTCGCCTTGGCGTGGCGCAGGCCCGGCGCGACGTAGAGGTCGAGCGCATGCGGCGCGTGGTTGACGCGGGCGTTATGGGCCGCGACCTCGACCGCGATGGCGTCGATATCTCCGGCGACGACGCGCTGCTTGGTCTGCTTTGCCAGGGCGAGAGCCAGGATGCCGGTGCCGGTGCCGACATCGAGCCCATGGCGCGGCCGGCGCTTCTTCAGTTCGGCGTCGAGCGCCAGCAGGCAGCCGGCCGTGGTGCCGTGATGGCCGGTGCCGAAGGCGAGCGCGGCCTCGATCTCGATGCCGACATCGTTGACGCGGACGGTGTCGCGGTCATGCGCGCCATGGACGAGCACGCGCCCGGCGCGCACCGGCTTCAGGCCATCAAGGCTGGCGGCGACCCAATCCTGCTGGTTGACCGTGGTGAAGGGCGTCGTGTCGATGACCTCGCCGACGATCGGCCTGAGCATGTCGCGCACGGCCTCCTCATCGGGATGCGTCGCGAAATAGATCTCGACCTTCCAGGGCGCATTTAGGGAGAGCGTGGTGACGCCGTCCTCGATCTCGAAGGCGGAGATCGCCGTTTCCGTGGGGTCGAAGACCTCGCCTAAAAGTTCAGTCAGCGCGCGCGCCTTGTCGCCGCTGGTCGAGAGTTCGAGCACGGTCGCAACCGTGGCGGGGAGAAGGCCTTCGCGCATGGGCGGGGATTAGCAGGGGAGAGCGCGAATGTCATTCGTTGTCAGCGGGTGGCTTGGCAAGACAGCCGCATCGCTTAGGCTGCCTGCATCCTTTGCTGGAGACGCCCGTCATGCTCTCGCATGTGAATATCGGCACGAATGATTTCGCGAAGTCCCTGCCGTTCTACTCGGCCGTGCTGACCGAGCTCGGGCATCGGCTGCGCTTTCACGAGGAAGGGGTATGGGCCGGTTGGCAGCAGCAGACCGGCGGGCGGCCACTCTTCATCGTGGCCAGGCCCTTCGACGGCAAGGCGGCGAGCGTTGGCAACGGCCAGATGATCGCGCTGCTGGCAGGCGACCGGGCGACGGTCGATCGCTGCCATGCGACGGCGCTGGCGAATGGCGGGAGTTGCGAGGGCCCGCCGGGCCTGCGGCCGCACTATCACGACAACTATTACGGCGCGTATGTCCGCGATCCCGAGGGCAACAAGCTCTGCGTCTGCTGCCATGAGGCGGAAGACGGCTGAGCTTCGCAGCGTCAAGCAGTCGGGGCCGCCAGGTCCTTCGTCATGAAGAAGCGCGTCGCGCCCGGGTTCGGCGTGATCTCGCCAAAAACCTGCCAACCGTGGCGCTTGTAGAAATCCGGCGCCTGGAAGCTGATCGTATAGAGCACGGCCTTGTTGCAGCCGCGGTTGCGCGCTTCATCCTCGGCCATCTTGAGGATGCGCGTCCCGAGGCCAGAGCCGCGCAGGCTCTTCGGCAGGTAGAACAAGTTGATGAAGAGCAGGCCCATCGAGCTGCGGCCGAGCAGGCCGCCGACGAACCTGCCGTCCTGATCCTTGATCGCAATGGTCAGAGGTTTGCCATCGCCGGCGCCGCCCATTTCCTTGTTGTAGCCGGTCAGGCCGTCAGTGATCACCGTCTGGAACTCGGGATCGACGGTATCGGTCAGGTCGACGGTGTAGTCGGGCATCGGCTGATATCCTCGGCTCGCCGGCCGGTCCCGCATGGACCGGCTCGAGCGATGGGAGGCTCATAGTCGATTGGAAAGTGGGTGTATCGGCGCCGCGGACATACCGGGCGTGCCGGCCGGCTCGTCGGCTATTCGGCTGCCGGTTGGAAGGCGAGATCAGGCGCTGGAATCAGGGCGATCACATGCTTTGCCATGTCGGCGGCGACTTCCGGGTCGGCTCTCAATTCACTCGGCGTGCGCGGGCGTGGAATCGGCTTGCCATCCTCGGACATCGTGTCCATCCAAAGCGCGATGGCTTCGGGTGCATTCGCGAGAGCTTCATCAAGCGTGTCGCCCGCCGAGAAGCAGCCGGGCAAATCCGGGAACCAGACGCCCACGGCGTGGTCTGGCCCTGCATCTTCGATGATGGCGACGTAATGGGTCATGTCAGTCGCGCGGCCAGCCTGCCTGCTTGTAGATCTTCAACACGAGGCCGGGGCCGAAGCTCTTCTTCGGATGCGGCACGACGATAGTGTCACGGACGCCCGGCTTTTTGAAGACGTGGTGCGAACCTGCGACACGCATGCACTGCCAGCCCTCGCGTTCGAGGCGGCGAATGATGTCGCTGCTGTTGTTGAGCATTTGTGCCTCGGACGAATCGAACGGCACATAATTAATCGCAGATGGTTGTTTCCCCCTCCGGGAAAATGAACCTCATTATCCCGTATCGAAGGCTCGAACCTACCCCGCCTTCTGCACAAAGCTATCCAGCACCATCTTCCGCCCGGCCTTGTCGAAATCGACTGTCAGCTTGTTGCCGTCGACGCTCGCCACCGAGCCGGGGCCGAACTTGATGTGGAAGACGCGGGCTCCGGTGTCGAAGGCCGAGGTTCCCGTCGATTTCGCGGTGAGCTCGCCCTCGATCAGCAGCGGGCCGCGCTGGCGGTTGCCGCCGCCCTGGCCGAAGCCTCGGCCGCTCTCCGAGAAGCCCGAGCCGGATTTGGCCTTGTTCTCCTGCGCGCGCTGCCAGCCCGGCGTGTTGTAGCTGGAGCCAAAACTCTCCATGCGGTCGAAGCGCGAGGCGCCGTAGCCGCCCTGGCTATAGACCGAGGGCGCCTGCACCACCTCGACATGCTCCTCTGGCAACTCGTCGACGAAGCGGCTCGGCAGGCTCGATTGCCAGAGGCCGTGGATGCGGCGGTTCGAGGCGAAAAGCAGCTTCAGCCGCTTGCGGGCGCGGGTCAGGCCGACATGGGCGAGGCGGCGCTCCTCCTCCAGCCCGGCGCGGCCGTTTTCGTCCAAGGCGCGCTGGCTTGGGAACAGGCCTTCCTCCCAGCCGGGCAGGAAGACCGTGTCGAATTCCAGACCCTTGGCGGCGTGCAGCGTCATGATCGAGACGCGGGCCTCGGCCTCGCCGCCATCGGCGTCCATCACCAGCGAGACGTGCTCGAGGAAGGCCGGCAGGTCGGCGAACTCGTCGAGCGAGCGGACCAGCTCCTTGAGGTTCTCCAGACGGCCGGCAGCGTCGGCCGAGCGGTCCTTCTGCCACATCTCGGTATAGCCGGATTCCTCCAGCACCAGTTCGGCCAGCTCGCCCTGCTTCATGTGCTCGACACGGGCCGTCCAGCGGGCGAAGGCCTCAACCAGCTCGCGCAGGGAGGTGCGGGCCTTGGGCTTCAGCTCCTCGGTTTCGACCACGGCGCGCGCCGCCTGCAGCAGCGAAAGCTGCGTGGCGCGGGCGTGGTTGTGCAGGAGCTGGATGGTGGCATCGCCCAGCCCGCGCTTGGGCACGTTGACGATGCGCTCGAAGGCGAGGTCGTCGGTCTGGCTGACGACGCAGCGCAGATAGGCGAGCGCATCGCGGATTTCGGCGCGCTCGTAGAAGCGCGGGCCGCCAATCACCTTGTAGGGCACGCCGACATGGACGAAGCGCTCCTCGATCTCGCGCATCTGGGCGGAGATGCGCACGAGGATGGCGACCTCGGCAAGGTTCTCGCCCTTGCTCTGCATCGACTCGATCTCGTCGCTGATCAGGCGGGCCTCTTCCTGGCTGTCCCAGGCGCCGGTGATGGTGACCTTCTCGCCCAGTTCGTCCTCGGTGCGCAGGGTCTTGCCGAGCCGGCCCTCGTTGCGGGCGATCAGTTTCGAGGCGGTGGCGAGGATATGGCCGGTCGAGCGATAGTTGCGCTCGAGCCTGACGACGACAGCGCCTGGAAAATCGTGCTCGAAGCGCAGGATGTTGTCCACTTCCGCGCCCCGCCAGCCATAGATCGACTGGTCGTCGTCGCCGACGCAGGCGATGTTGCGCCGGCCCTGCGCCAGCAGCCGCAGCCAGAGATACTGGGCGGTGTTGGTGTCCTGGTATTCGTCGACCAGGATGTAGCGGAAGCGCTCGTGATAGGTCGCGAGCACGTCGGCATGGTCGCGAAACAGCGTCAGGCAGTGCAGCAGCAGGTCGCCGAAATCGACGGCGTTCAGCGTCTTCAGCCGGTCCTGATAGGCAGCGTAGAGCACGCCGCCCTTGCCGTTGGCGAAGACGGCGGCCTCGCCCGGCGGCACGTCCTTGGGGCTAAGGCCGCGATTCTTCCAGCTGTCGATGAAGCCCGCCAGCATGCGGCCGGGCCAGCGCTTCTCGTCGATATCGGCGGCTGTGATCACCTGCTTCATCAGGCGGATCTGGTCGTCGGTGTCGAGGATGGTGAAGTCCGAGCGCAGGTCGAGCAGCTCGGCATGGCGGCGCAGGATCTTCGCCGAGATCGAGTGGAAGGTGCCGAGCCAGGGCATGCCCTCGGCTACGGGGCCGACGAGATGGGCGACACGCTCCTTCATCTCGCGCGCGGCCTTGTTGGTGAAGGTCACCGAGAGGATCTGCGAGGGATAGGCGCGGTTGGTCGCGATCAGATGGGCGATGCGGGTGGTCAGCACGCGGGTCTTGCCGGTGCCAGCGCCGGCCAGCACGAGGACCGGACCGTCCGTCGCCTCGACCGCCTGCCGCTGCTCTGGGTTCAGGCCCGCGAGATAGCCGGCCGCCGGCTGCGCGGCAGCGCGCGCGGCGAGGCCACCGGGACGGGGCAGGGGGGCAGAGGTGAAGGTCTCGTCGCTCAAAGCTTCAGTCGCTGATCGTGATTCGTTCCGGGTCAATATAGGGTGTTGCGCTGCAGATTGCTGGATAAGCCGGTTGGGCGTTGAATGCTCGGCGAATCGTCAGGATGCGCAGCGATGAATGTGGATATCGCCACCCGCTATTCGAGCCATGAGGCGACCAACCAGGTTCCCATACTGGCCGATTACGACGCCTTCGGGGCCGACCCGGTGCTGACCGCGGCCATCGCGGCCTTCGATGCCGATTGGGCCGGCGACCGGCTGCACGAGGCGGGGCGCGCCGTCGGCTCGGCCAGGGTGCAGGAACTGGCCCGACTGGCCAATCGTTTCACGCCGGAACTCAGGGCTTTCGATCGCTTCGGCAACCGCATCGACCAGGTCGAGTTCCATCCGGCCTGGCACGAGCTGATGGAGCTTGCGATCGGCCATGAGACGCATGCGCTGGCCTGGAACCAGCCGGGGCCGGGGGCGCAGGTGGCGCGTGCGGCGCTGTCCTATCTCTGGAGCCAGGGCGAGAGCGGCATCTGCTGCCCGCTCAGCATGACCTATGCGGCGATCCCCATCCTGAAGCAGGAGCCGGACCTCTGGGCGCATTGGGGGCCGCTCGTCTCCTCCAACCGCTACGACCGGCGCCAGATGGCATCGGGAGCCAAGACCGGCGCGACTGTCGGCACGGCGATGACGGAGAAGCAGGGCGGCTCGGACTTGCGCCAGACCCAGACCGTGGCGGAAGACAATGGCGACGGCACCTGGTCGCTGACCGGGCATAAATGGTTCTTCTCGGTGCCGCACTCGGATGTGTTCCTGACGCTGGCGCGGACAGCGGAGGGCATCTCCTGCTTCGTCGTGCCGGGCTGGCTGCCGGATGGCACGCGCAACGGGATTGCGATCCAGCGGCTGAAGGACAAGTGCGGCAACCGCTCGAATGCCTCCTCCGAGGTCGAGTTCCGCGGCGCGATCGGCCAGATGATCGGCGAGCCGGGCCGGGGCTTGCGCACCGGACTCTCGATGAACCAGGGCTCGCGGCTCGACATCGCCGCAGCTTCGGCCGGGCAGATGCGGCTGGCGGTCTCACTGGCGGCGCATCACGCACAGCATCGGCGCGCCTTCCAACGGGCACTGATCGACCAGCCGATCATGCAGAACGTCATCGCCGATCTTGCGATCGAGGCGGAGGCCGCCGCCTGGCTCGCCTTCCGGCTCTTCGCCGCGGTGGACCGGCAGGAGGGCAGCGAGAGCGAGCGGCTGCTGGCCCGGATCGGCGCGCCGATCGCGAAATACTGGGTGGCGAAGCGCACGCCGGCCGTGGTGGTCGAGGCGCTGGAATGCCATGGCGGCAACGGCTTCATCGAGGAGAACCCGATGGCGCGACTCTACCGCGAGGCGCCACTGAACAGCGTTTGGGAAGGCTCGGGCAACGTGATCTGCCTGGACGTGCTGCGCTCGCTGGAGCGCGAGCCGGGTTCGCTGCCGGCGCTGCTCGACGAGATGCGCGAGGCGGAGGGCGAAGACCGGCGCTACGATGCGCGGCTTGCGGCGCTGGAGGCGGAGATTGGCGAGATGGCGCGCAACGAGGGGCAGGCGCGGCGGCTGGTCGAGCGGCTGGCACTGATGCTGCAAGGCTCGCTGCTGTTGCGCCACGCGCCGGCCGCTGTGGCGGACGGGTTCATCGCGACGCGGCTGGAGGGGCGATGGGCCGGGCATTTCGGCGACTTGCCAGCCTCGGTCGATGCGGGTGCGCTGGCGAGAAGGGCTGTGCCGATGACGAGCTAGCGCGGGTGCCCTCTCCCGGAGGGAGAGGGTTGGGTGAGGGGTCGGCCCTTTGACCTGCAAGGCGAAAAGCTCACCGCAGCCGCGCTTCAATCGGAGAACGGCCTACACCTCACCCTGCCCTCTCCTTACAGGCAGGGCGATCGCATATGGAAAAAGCCGGCTCTTGCGACCGGAATCGGAACGGGAACAAAACCGAATCGAAGCGCGAAGGTTGCGCTACTCCGACAGGCAATGTTCCCCTTTCCTTCTCCATATGCGATCGCCCTGCCTTACAGGAGAGGGTTCCCCGCGCTCGATCCGGCTAGGCCGAGGCGGTCTCCGGCGCGAAATCCATCGCCACGCCGTTCATGCAGTAGCGCAGACCGGACGGCGGCGGGCCGTCGGGGAAGACGTGGCCGAGATGGCCGCCGCAATTGGCGCAGTGCACCTCGACGCGGCGCATGCCGTAGCTGTTGTCCTCGGTCGTGCCGACCGCGCCCTCGAGCGGCTGGTCGAAGCTCGGCCAGCCCGTGCCGCTCTCGAATTTCGTGCCGGCCTTGAACAAGGGGTTGCCGCAGCCGGCGCAGGAGAAGCTGCCGGCGCGCTTCTCGTAGTTCAGCGCGCAGGAGCCGGCACGCTCGGTGCCATGGCCGCGCAGCACCTGGTACTGCTCCGGCGTCAGCTTCGCGCGCCATTCCGCGTCGGTGAGCTTGAACGGAAAATCCTCAGTCTTCGCTGCGCTGCCGCCGAACATGTCCATCAGGCCCATCGCCATTCTCCTGTTCTATCCGCGGGGGAATATGGGGATCGTCCTGCCATGAGTCAGCCCCCGCCGAGAGCTTTCACCTCACGAAGCCGTTGGCGGCATCGTCCGCGTCACCCAACCGTCATCCGACTCCTCTAGTCGGCTCGCCATCGCAACGAGCCGCGCGAGGGCTTTGGTGACGCAAACGGCACGCACGGTCCGGCGCACGACCACGGTAGGGCTGACGACGGCAGTCCACCGCAACAAGCCACTCTCCCGCGCCGGCGTGCTGGAGCGGATGTTCACGGTCGCCTTCTCCGGCCTGGTCTATCCGCAGATCTGGGAGGACCCGGTCGTCGACATGGAGGCGCTCGAGCTGCGCTCGACCGACCATGTCGTCGCGATCGCGTCGGGCTCGTGCAACGTGCTGTCCTACCTCACCGGCGACCCGGCCAAGATCAGCGCGATCGACCTCAACGGAGCGCATATCGCGCTCGGCAAGCTCAAGCTCGCGGCGCTCGCCAGCCTGACGCGGCATGAGGATTTCCTGCGCTTCTTCGGCCAGGCGCAGTCGAAGGACAATGTCGCGCTTTACGATGGCACGATCGCGCCGCGGCTCGATTCCGTCTCGCGCGGCTACTGGGAGGCGCGCAGCCTGACTGGCCGGCGGCGCATCCAGGCCTTCGCCGACAATTTCTATCGCCATGGCCTGCTCGGCCGCTTCATCGGCGCCGGCCACTTCCTTGGCCGGACGCTCGGCTACGATCCGCGCGTGATGCTGAAGGCGCGCGACATGGCCGAGCAGCGCGAGCTGTTCGACCGCCATCTGGCGCCGGTCTTCGACAACAGATTCGTGCGCTGGCTGATCCGCCAGCCGGCCTCGCTCTACGGGCTCGGCATTCCGCCGGCGCAGTACAAGGCGCTCGCGGCCGATAGCTCCGAGGGTATCAAGGCCGTGCTGCACCACCGGCTGGAGCGGCTCGCCTGCGGCTTCGACCTGAAGCAGAACTACTTCGCCCGCCAAGCCTTCGGCCGCGGCTATGAGAGCGGCCCCGACGCCTCGCTGCCGCCCTATCTGGAGCGGCGCAATTTCGAGGCGGTGCGCGAGCGCTCGAACCGGGTCGGCTACCACCAGAGCGCGATCACGGCCTTCCTGGAGACACAGCCGGCGGAGAGCTGCGACGCCTATGTCCTACTCGACGCGCAGGACTGGATGAACGATGCCGACCTGACCGCGCTGTGGACGCAGATCACCCGCACGGCCAAGCCGGGCGCGCGCGTGATCTTCCGCACCGCCGCCGACGAGCGACTGCTGCCGGGGCGGGTGCCTGCCGCCATTCTCGACCAATGGAGCTATCAGGAGGCCCGCAGCCGCGAGCTCGGCGAACGCGACCGCTCCTCGATCTACGGCGCGTTCCACCTCTACACCCTGGCGAGGGCCGCGTGAGCGCGACCGGGCGCGGGAACGAGGCGGCTGGTCTGATGGACCGGATGTATCGCCACCAGCGCCATATCTACGACGCCAGCCGCAAGTTCTACCTGCTCGGCCGCGACGGCATGATCGCCGGGCTCGCGCCGCCGCAGGGCGGCAGCATCCTGGAGATCGGCTGCGGCACCGGCCGCAACCTGATCAAGCTGGCGCAGACCTATCCGGGAACGATCTGCCACGGGCTCGACGTCTCCGAGGCGATGCTGGCAACGGCGCGAAGCAACGTGGCGCGGGCCGGCCTGTCCGAGCGCGTCACGCTGGCGCAGGCCGATGCGACGCAGTTCGATCCGCAGGCGCTGTTTGGCCGCAGCGGCTTCGACCGCATCGTGATCTCCTACGCGCTCTCGATGATCCCGCCCTGGCAGGGCGTGGTGGCCCGCGCGCTGCAGACACTCTCGCCGAACGGCTCGCTGCACATCGTCGATTTCGGCGACCAGGCCGGATTACCGGGGCCGTTCAAGGCGGTGCTCAACCGCTGGCTGACGCTCTTCCACGTCACGCCGCGGCGCGATCTGGGCGAGACGCTCGATGCTCTCGCGAAGGCCGAGGGCGTGCGGGCGCGGACGATGCGTCTCTACCGCGGCTATGCCGTCCACGCCGTGGCGGAGCGCGGCGCGGCCTGAGAGACCGCTCAGCTGACGGTCACGCCCTTCCAGAAGGCGACGCGGTTCTTGATCTCGGCTGCGGCTGGCTGCGGGTCGGCATAGTACCAGGCCGCGTCCTTGTTCTCGGCGCCGTCGACTACAATCGAATGGTAGTTCGCCGTGCCCTTCCAGGGGCAGACCGAGGTGGTGTCGCTCGGCTTGAAATACTCGCCCCGGATCGTCTCGCGCGGGAAATAATGGTTGCCCTCGACGACGACCGTGTCGTCGGATTCAGCCAGCACCGCGCCGTTCCAGACTGCCTTGACCATGGCCTTGCTCCTTTGGAATCTCATCAGGAGCTTCTAGATAGGGTCCCTGGTCCGGTTTCGCTCGGCATGGCGGGCACGCACGGCATCGAAGGCAGTCTTGGCCGGGATGCCTCGCGACGGGTCAGCCTTCATGGCGTCGAAGGCCGGCCCAACCTTGTCGCGAAGCCAGGTCTCGAACGCACTGCTGCGGAGCTGTGCCTCAATGAAGGCGTTAGCCTCTGGCGCGAGAGTGATGACGTGCTTGGCGGTGCTCGGCATGGCGCTGCTCTTCTACTGGCCGAAGCATAGCACGGCCAGGGTTCGCCTGAACAAGCTTCCCAGGCTGAATTAGGTCGCAACCCGCCTCAATGCCGCGTTTCGGGCTCGCGCTCGCCGCTCAGGCCCTCGACCGTGATCGCCGTCTTCTTCGGCATGCCGACCATCCGGCCGATCATCGCCGGCAGCGGCATCATGCCGTGGGCGGCCTTCATCAGCGCGAGATTGGCCAGGATGTCGGCCGGGAAGGGCGTGACCTTGCGGCTGCCGAGGTCGACATGGAGCGAGAGGTTCTCGCTCGTCGCCGCGAGCCAGCCTTCGCCGGCATGGCGCATCTCGAGATAGTAGTGCAGCCGCTTCTCGTCGAAGGCGATCAGCTGCGCGGTGACGCGCACGATGTCGTCGATGGTCAGCTCGCGCTTGTAGAGGATGTGGCATTCGGCCGCGAAGGTCGAGGCGTGGCGCGTCTCGACATAGTCCTGGCTCAGGCCGACGAGCGAGAAGACCTCGTCGACCGCGCGGTCGAACAGGACGTGGTAATAGGCCATGTTGAGATGGCCGTTATAGTCGATCCAATCAGGCTCGACCCGCATCGCGGACGAGACGAATGGGGCGAAGAACAGCGCCGGAGCGCGGATTTCGTCTTTCATGGCCGCCTCCCTTTCGCCGTCGCGCGTGCGGTACGGCCTCCGCTCGCGCCGTTGACCTCATCAAGACGCGAGGCGGTTAAGAAACCATCCCGCCTCGCCTGGTGCCTCTCGTGTGTCGGGCGAACCAGCCATCGACCGTGACGGGCCGCCGAGTAGTCCGACAAGACCACGGCCCGATAAGACTTAAGAGCATGACGGCGTCCGAAAAGCGGTTCCCACTTTCCGGCATCATGCTCTAGGGTCAGTCCTATCAGTTCAACCGCTTAAGAAGCCGACCAGTTCCAAGTTAAGCGCCTCGTTCGGAAAATGACAATGAGCCTGCCTGTCACAGCCCTTCATGCCGCCTCCGCTTCCGCCGCAAGCCTGCCGCCCTCGCCAGAGGCCGTCGCCGCCGTGATCGCCGCGCTGGCCGCCAGCTTCGGCAACCGCCTCGTCACCAGTCAGGCGGTGCGCCACCAGCACGGTCACACCCTGACCTGGATCCCGACCCAGGCGCCGGACGCGGTGGTCTACCCGCAGAGCACGGAAGAGGTGGCCGAGATCGTCAAGCTCTGCGCCGGGCATGGCGTGCCGGTCATCGCCTTCGGCACCGGCACCTCGCTGGAGGGCCATGTCAACGCACCCTTCGGCGGCGTCACGGTCGACCTGACCCAGATGAAGCGGATCGTTGCGGTGCATGCCGAGGATCTCGACGTCACCGTCGAGGCCGGCGTGACCCGCAAGGAGCTGAACGAGCACCTGCGCGACCAGGGCCTGTTCTTCCCGATCGATCCCGGCGCCGACGCCTCGCTCGGCGGCATGGCGGCGACGCGGGCTTCGGGCACCAATGCGGTGCGCTACGGCACGATGAAGGACAATGTGCTGGCGCTGACCGCCGTGATGGCCGACGGCTCGGTCATCAGGACGGCGAGCCGGGCGCGCAAGTCCTCGGCCGGCTACGACCTCACCCGCCTGCTCGTCGGCTCGGAGGGCACGCTCGGCATCATCACCGAGGTCACGGTCAAGCTGCATGGCATTCCCGAGGCGATCTCGGCCGGCGTCTGCCCGTTTCCCTCGGTCCAGGCGGCCTGCGACACCGCCATCATCACGATCCAGACCGGCCTGCCGGTGGCGCGCATCGAGCTGCTCGACGACGTGATGATCCGCGGCGTCAACCTCCATTCCAAGCTCGGCCTGCCCGAGACGACCATGCTCTTCGTCGAGTTCCACGGCTCGGAAGCCGGCGTGAAGGAGCAGGCCGAGCGCTTCGGCGAGATCGCGGCCGAGTATGGCGGCGGCCCGTTCGACTGGGCGACCAAGGCCGAGGACCGCTCCAAGCTCTGGCAGGCCCGCCACGACGCCTATTGGGCGGCGCGCGCGCTGCGTCCCGGCACGGAATCGGTCGCGACCGATGTCTGCGTGCCGATCTCGCGGCTGGCCGAATGCGTCGAGGAGACCAAGCGCGACATCGAGGCGAGCGGGCTGATCGCGCCGATCGCGGGGCATGTCGGCGACGGCAACTTCCATACCCAGCCGCTGGTCGACCTCGAGAACGAGGACGAGGTCGAGCGCTGCCGCGGCTTCATCGACCGGCTGGTCAAGCGGGCGCTGGCGATGGACGGCACCTGCACCGGCGAGCATGGCGTCGGCCAGAAGAAGATCAAGTACCTCGAACTCGAGCACAGTCCGGCGACGCTCGACGTGATGCGGCTGATCAAGCGCTCGCTCGACCCGCAGAACATCCTGAATCCGGGCAAGATCATCGCGTTGTGACATGACAGCGTCTTGCGGCAGGCTATCAAGGACAGGAATGTCGTGATCTTGCCGCGACTAGCCGGCAAGATCACGGAACCGCCGAGAGACGGTTTGAGAATTCTACTGGCCTGGTCGTCTGGTGCGGCTGTCTGCGCTTCCGGTGCTCACGGACCAATGTCCGTTGCGCTCCGGTTCTCGACAACCGCGCCAGCCGAGTCATGCCAGCGAATCCTCAAATCGCCTGTGACAAGAGGGATGTTGCTGCAAGGTGCGTGAGAGCCTGACAGTTCTGGCTGGCCTACTGGTGCTGACGCTGCTTGCAGCGCTTGTCGGCCCAGGCTTCGTCGACTGGCGCAGCTACCGGCAGGAATTCGAGACGCGGCTGACCGCGGCGCTTGGCGTCGAGACCAGGGTGGCCGGCGGCATCGGCATGCGCCTGCTGCCCTCGCCGCGGCTGACTCTGGGCGATGTCCGCCTCGGCGACGCGGACGGGGCGACGAGTTCGGCCACGGTCGAGCAGGTCACGGTCGAGCTCGCCCTGGCGCCGCTGGCGCGCGGCGAGTTCCGCTTCGCCGATGTCGAAGTCGAGGGCGCGACGCTCTCGCTCGTCGCCGACGAGACCGGCGCCGTGCTGCTGCCGCGCCGGATCGGCACCGGCCTGCCGGTGCAGACCAGCCTGGACCGGCTCAGCCTGCGCCGTTCGGCCGTGCTGTGGCATGAGCGGGGCAAGGCGGCGGTGACGCTCTCGCCGGTCTCCGCCGAGATTTCGGCCGTGAGCCTGGCGGGGCCCTGGCGCGTCGAAGGCGAGGTGGCGGGCGCATCGCTGCGGCTCTCGACCGGCGAGGCCGAGGCGGATGGCCGGCTGCGCGCCAAGGCCTCGATTACGGGCGAGGAGGCGCAGGTCGGGTTCGACGGCTATTTCCAGCTGCCGGGCGCCAATGGCAGCATCAGGCCGGGGCTGGACGGCGCGTTCTCGCTGGCGCCGGGCGGCGCGATCAGCCTCTCCGGTCGGATCGGCGGCAACGGCCGCCAGCTCGACCTCACCGGCCTCGTCGTCGACATTGCCGGCGGCGCGCTGCGGCTGGAGGGCGAGGGCCAGTTCCTGCCGGTGTCCGGAACCGGCTCCGTGGGCCTGCGGGCGCGGCGGCTCGATGCCGATGCGCTGGCCGCGGCGCTGAGCGAGCGCGTCGGCTTCGAGCGCGCCTTGCGCGGCTTGCCGGGCACGATTGATCTCGGGCTCGATGTCGACCAGGTCGCCTGGCGCGGCGAGGATTTCTCGGCTGCCGCCCTGCGCGGCACCTTGACCGAGGAGGGGTTGAAGAACGCCTCGGCTTCGGTGCGGGTGGCCGGCGCGCTGATCGGCGCCAGCGGTGCGGCCGATGCCAACGGCCTGCGCGGCAAGCTCAACCTCAAGGCCGAGGATGCCCGCCGCGTCGCGCTGGCGCTGGCGCGGGCCGGGCTCGACCCGGCGCTGGCCGACATGATCGCGGCGCTCGGAAAGGTCGATGCCGAGGTCGTGGGGGACTGGGCGCCGGAGCGCCTGCAGATCGAGCGGGCGACCATCGCGGGGGCTTCGGGCCTGCGGCTCGACGGCTCCGGCGAGGTCGCGGCCGAGCGGCTGAACGCCAAGCTCGCCGTGCAAGGGCTCGACCTCAACACCTTGCCGCCGGGCGAGAGTTTTGCCGGGCTGATCGGCCGGCGCGACCTGGCGCTCGACCTCACCCTCAATGGCGCGCGCTACCGCAATGCGCCGCCCGGTTCGGCCAGGCTCGACCTGCGCCGCGAGGGCGCGAGCTGGCGGCTGAGCCACTTCTCCGTCGATGGCTTCGGCGGCGTCGCGGTGACGGGGGCGGGCGCGCTGCTGCCTGAGGGCGGCGAGATCGCCGGCCGCATCCGTGCACCGCGCTTCGAGACGCTGGCCGCGCTGGCCGGGCCGATCCTGCCCGACAGCGTGCGGCAGTCCTTGGCGCGGGTCGGTGAGGGGCTGTCGCGGCTCGACGCCAACTACCGCCTGACGCGGGCTCCGAGCGGGGATACGGCGCTGACGCTGGATGGCGGCGCGCAGGCCGGCAAGCTCACCTTGAACGCCCGGCTCGATGCCGGCGGCACCTGGACCAATGCCGATCTCGGCGTCGATCTGGGCGACCGCCGCCAGATCTTCACGGCGCTTGGCCTGCCTGTGCCGCAGCTGGGCGGTTCCGGGCGCTTCACCCTCTCGAAGGACCGCGGCCGGCTTGCAGGCTCGCTTGCCGGGGCAGGGTTGTCGATCGCGCTCGACGCCGATGCGGCCGCGCCGCGCCTGACCGTGCAGGCCGATCGGCCGGGCCAGATCCTGCCGGAAGGCCCGGCACGGCTCCTGCCCGACGAGTTGCTCGATGCCAATGCGCGGGTTCGCTTTGCCCCGGATCAGATCGCGCTGGACGATCTCGTCGCCAATCTCGGCGGCGGCAGTGCGCGCGGATCCCTGGTGCTGCCGCGCGAAGGGGCCGTCACTGGGAAACTTGCGCTCCAGCGGGCCGATCTGCGGGCCCTGCTGGGCGCTTCGCTCGGGGGCGGTACGGCCGCGCCCGGAGTCAACTGGTCGACCGCGCGCTTCAGTCCCGTCGCCCAGCTCGGCGATCTCGGCTTGGCGATCGAGACGCCGTCCCTGCGCGTCAACGATGGCATTGAGTTGCGCGATGCGAGCTTCGAGCTCAAGGCGGACAGTGACGGGCTCAAGGTCGAGAAGCTCGCCGGCTCCTATGGTGGCGGCAAGGTCTCGGGCCAGCTTTCCGCGCGGCGCGAGGGCGGGCTGGCGCAGCTCACCGGCCGCGTCGGGCTGGCGCAGGTCGATCTCGCCGGGCTGAGCGGCGGCGCGCTCGGCGGCAAGGTCTCCGGCCAGTTCGAGGCCGGCGGCTCCGGCGAGAGCCCGGCGCGGCTGGTCGCCGGGTTGGGCGGCGCGGGATCGCTGACCTTCGCCGGGGCGACCCTCGCGAAGTTCGATCCCAGCGGCTATGCCCGCGTCATCGCAGCGACGGGCGAGGACGCCTCCGAGAGCGAGAGCGCGCGCTTGCAAGACCGGCTCAGCGCGGCGCTCGACCAGGGCGCCTGGCAGCTCGGCGACGTCACGCTCGGCTTCACGCTGGCCGGCGGCATCGTCCGGCTCTCGCCGACGACGATCGAGCGCTCGCAAGTGCGGGCCGAGGCGAGCGGGCTGGTCGATCTCCGGGCGCTCAATGCCGATCTGCGGCTGGGCCTGCGGCCGCTCGGAGCCATGCCGAAGGGCTGGACGATGCAGTCGGCGCCGCCGCTCGGTATCGCCTGGCGGGGGCCGCTGTCGGGCCTGCGCCGCGAGGCCGATGTCAGCGCGCTGTCGAATGCGGTTGCGGCGCGCGCGCTGGCGCGCGAGATCGAGCGGGTCGAGGCCTTCGAGGCGGATGCGCGCGAGCGCGCCATGTATTCGCGCCGGCTGCGGGCCGAGCGCGAGATGCGCGAGAACGAGCGCAAGCTCGGCGAGTTCGTGAAGGCGGAGGAGGAGCGCCGCATCGTCGAGGCGAAGCGCGCGGAGGAGGAGCGCAAGGTTCAGGAAGCCCGCCGCATCGCCGACGAAAAGAAGGCCGAGGACGACCGCCGCGCGCTCGAGGCGCGCATCCAGGAGGAGACCCGCCGGGCCCAGGAGGCGCAGCGCGTCGAGGAAGCCCGCCGGATGGACGAGATGCGCCGCCGGATGGAGGCCGAGGAGCGGGCGCGCGCCATCGCCGAGCGTGCCTCGCAGCAGCAACCGGGGCCGCTGATCCTGCCAGGCTCGCCGCGCGAGATCTTCAGCGATCAGGGCTCCCGGTCCATGACGCCCGGCCAGAGCCCGCCGCCGCTGGCGCCGCCGGTGGAGATCGAATCCGTGCCGAGGCCGCTGTCGCGGACGCCGCTGCCAAACTGATTCAAGTTCTTAGGATTTTGATTCAAGTGCTTGCCGGGGTGATTCAGGAAGGCGCGGCAAGCTGCTGTTATGGTTTATTTTTTATAAATTCTCGTTTTGGCTGGACCAGCTTCCGCCGTCATGGTCGGGCTTGTCCCGACCATCCACGTCTTCGCCGGTCGAGGACCGTGGCCAAGACGTGGGTGCTCGCCACAAGGGCGAGCATGACGGGGGAGGGTGTCAGGACGGGGTGCGGGTGGCGAAGCCGGAGTGCCCGGCTGCCATCTCACCTCGTAGCAGCCAAACCTTGATAATGTGCCAGCACGTGCAGGCGCAGCGCCGACGACAGGTTGGTCTCGCCGCGGCGTGAATCGACCTCGGCTACCAGCGCCGCAAGAGTGGCCTCCTCAGCGGCGGCGATCTCCTTCAGGGCGGTCCAGAACGGTTCTTCGAGCGAGATGCTGGTGCGATGTCCGGCGATGGCGAGGGAGTGCTTGCGCTCGCGCTTCACCGCGCCGGCTCGTCATCGTCCGAACCGGGCAGGCGATGGCCGTCGAGCGCGCGGATGGCCTTGTCGCGCTCGGCTTCGGTCAGGGTGCGTTCGGCCTTGCTGCGGCCGAAGGTGAGGCGGTTCTGCTCGGCCTGCTTTCCGGCCTCTGCGCGCTCGCGCTGCTTGCGGGCTCGCCGGAGGTTGATGATCTCGGCCACGGCGCGGAGCTCGGCTCAGTTGGGGCCGAGCATGTGCTCGGGCTTGACCGTGCGGTCGAACAACTCGGCATCGACGCCGGCCCGCAGCGCTTCCTCGCGCAGCGTCGTGCCGTTGTGATGCGCCGACTTGGCGATGCCGGCGGCCTTGTCGTAGCCGATCGCAGGGGCGAGTGCGGTGACCAGCATCAGCGAGCGCGAGAGCAGCTCGGCGAGCCGGTCCTCGTTCGCTTCGATGCCCTCGACGCAATGCTCGCGGAAGCTCTCGGCCGCGTCGGCCAGCAGCCGGACCGATTGCAGGAAGGCTGAGATGATCACCGGCTTGAAGACGTTGAGCTCGAAATGGCCCTGGCTGGCGGCGAAGCCGATCGTCGCCTGGTTGCCGAGGACCTGCGTCGCCACCATGGTCAGCGCCTCGGCCTGGGTCGGATTGACCTTGCCGGGCATGATCGAGGAGCCCGGCTCGTTCTCCGGCAGGCTGATCTCGCCGAGGCCGGAGCGCGGGCCGGAGCCCATCAGCCGGATGTCGTTGGCGATCTTGAACAGGTCCATGGCGAGCGCGTTGAGCGCGCCGTGGGCGGCGTTAACAGCGCCGTGGCTCGCCAGCGCCTCGAAGGCGTTGCCGGCCGGGCGGAAGGGCAGGCCGGTCAGCGCGGCCGCCTCCTTGGCGAAGAAGGCGGCGAAGTCGCGATGGGTGTTGAGGCCGGTGCCGACCGCCGTGCCGCCCTGGGCCAGCGCGTAGAGCCCGCCGAGCGAAGCCTCGATCCGGCCGATGCCGAGATGGAGCTGCATGGCGTAGCCGGAGAATTCCTGGCCGAGCGTGACCGGCGTCGCATCCTGGAGATGGGTCCGGCCGATCTTGATCAGGCCGGAGAAATGCTCGGCCTTGAGCTGCAGCGCCTGTTCGAGCTTGCGCAGCGCCGGTAGCAGGCTGCGCGTGATCTCGAGCGCGGCGGCGATGTGCATCGCGGTCGGGAAGCAATCGTTCGAGGACTGGCCGCGATTGACGTGGTCGTTCGGGTGCACCGGGCTCTTGGCGCCAAGTCCTGCGCCGAGCAACTCGTTGGCGCGGTTGGCCAGCACCTCGTTGACGTTCATGTTGGTCTGCGTGCCGGAGCCGGTCTGCCAGACCACGAGCGGGAAATGCTCGTCGAACTTGCCGGCAAGCGCCTCGTCGGCGGCCTGGCCGATGGCGCCGGCGACGCGCTGCTCGATCAGACCGAGCCGCGCGTTGACGTGGGCGGCGGCCTTCTTGACCAGCACCAGCGCGTGGATCAGGGGCAGCGGCATGCGCTCGCGCGGCCCGCCGATGCGGAAATTCTCCAGCGAGCGCTGCGTCTGCGCACCCCAGTAGCGATCGGCGGCAACAGCGATGGGGCCGAAGGAATCGGTCTCGGTGCGGGTATTCTCGGACATGGGCGGCCGTCAGGTCTTCTTGCGGAAAGCGTCGAGGCTGACGACCTGCGCTCCGGCGCCCTCATCGGCGTCAGTGGCGGCCTCCGCGCCCTTTGCGGCAGGCTTCTCGGCCGCCTCAGTCGTCGCTCCGGCCGATTTGCCCTTGGCAGCGGGCAGGCTGGCCGGCGCGCTCTTGGCGGGCAAGGCCAGCGGCGCGGGGGCAGCGACGCTCGGCTCCGAGCCGGCCCCGCGCGGCGCCTTGGCGGGCGTGGGCGGCAGGTCGCTGTTGGAGGCCTCGTCGGGCACGTCCTGCGTCTCGAACTTCAGGCCGAACTGCACGGAGGGATCGAAGAAGGTGGTGATCGCGTCGAAGGGCACGAGCAGCCGCTCGGGCACGCCCGAGAAGGAGAGGCCGACCTCGAAGGAGTGCTCGCTGACGTTGAGGTCCCAGAACTGGTGCTGGAGCACGATCGTCATCTCGTCCGGGTGCTTGTCGCGCAGCCGCTGCGAGAGGCGCACGCCCGGCGCCGTGGTGCGGAAGGTGATGTAGAAATGATGCTCGCCCGGCAGGCCGTCGCGGCCGGCCTCGGTCAGGATCTTGCGCACGACGCCCTTGAGTGCCTCCTGCACCATCAGGTCGTAGCGAAGAATATCCTTGGTCATCGTTTCGACTTTTCCGTATCCGCTTCGGCGTTCAGGGCTGGCCGTGCCAGCAAAAAGAAGTGGAGGCTTCTGTTGCCAGGCGCCTCCGAGCCCCGCCTTACGCGGCTAAACGCAAGGACTTTGGTTTGGGAACCAGCACCGCTTACGCGGCGACGGCAACCCGAGCATTGTTGTCGTTGGCAACTATGCTTTTGGCCCGATAACGGCGGAACCATGCCGAGCAAAAGAACGACCTTTACACCCTCGTCGATCCTATTTCGCCCCCGCCGCAGCCCTGCGACCGGAAGGCCGCGGGCACCCTGTTGCTCGCGCCGCAGGGCTGTGGTGGAGGCGCCGGGTACCGCCCCCGGGTCCGAAAGGCTTATTCCGACGTCCGTTTATCGCCATAGCCGTTCTTGCGAGCGGCAAAGCGAATATAGGCACTGAGCGCGCGCGGGGAAAGAGAGCATGTCGCTTGCCGGCACATATCTGCGATTTCCCTGCGGTTATCCCCGCTGCTGCGCTCTCAGCGCGACACCTCGCCGCTATGGGCGTCGATATCGAGCGCTATTTCCTCGTCCTCGCTGTCGCGTCCGGCGATTTCCCAGCGGCTGCCGGACAGTGCCATCTCCTCGATGCGGGTGATGCCGTAGTCCCAGGCGATGTCCCGGGCCTGGCGCTGGTCGATTCGGATATAGGGCGGCTTCGCGGTTGATCGATCCATCCCGACCGGGGAGGCGGCGGGCGTCGCGCTCGCCGTGGCGAGGAAGAGAAACGAAAGGCAGGCCATCCCACCGATGATCATTGGCATGCGCCTCTGCTGTTACGGTGGGCGCCATTAGGAACGGAATTGCGGCTGGGGTTCGGCGGTGCCGGTCACCTTTCTGCGCGCTTTGTTAACGCGGAGCGCCGGGCTTCGTGAGCGCGCCATGCCGTGATCGCCTTTGGACAATGCGTTTCAACGGCTTGGGTGAGGGGGCCGAATCCGGCTAAAGCTCGGCCATGCGCCAGTATCACGATCTCTTGCAACGCGTCCTGAGCGAGGGCATCCGCAAGGACGACCGCACCGGCACCGGCACGCTCGCCGTGTTCGGGCACCAGATGCGCTTCGACCTGGCGCAGGGCTTCCCGCTGGTCACGACCAAGAAGCTGCACCTGAAGTCGATCATCCACGAGCTGATCTGGTTCCTGCGCGGCGACACCAACGTGAAGTACCTGCAGGAGAACGGCGTCACGATCTGGGACGAATGGGCCGACGCCAATGGCGATCTCGGCCCGGTCTATGGCAGGCAATGGCGCTCCTGGCCGGCGCCGGACGGCACGACCATCGACCAGATCGCCTGGCTGGTGAACGAGATCAGGCGCAACCCCGATTCGCGCCGGCTGATCATCTCGGCCTGGAACCCGGCCGACATCCCGAAGATGGCGCTGGCGCCATGCCATTGCCTGTTCCAGTTCTTCGTCCTGAACGGCAAGCTGTCCTGCCAGCTCTACCAGCGCTCGGCGGACGTCTTCCTCGGCGTGCCCTTCAACATCGCGAGCTACGCGCTGCTGACGCATATGGTGGCGCAGGTCACGGGCCTGGGCGTCGGCGATTTCGTGCATTCCTTCGGCGACACGCATCTCTACGTGAACCATCTCGACCAGGCCCGGCTCCAGCTCAGCCGCGAATTGCGGCCGCTGCCGCGGCTGACGCTCAATCCCGCTGTGACCAAGCTCGAGGATTTCAGCTACGAGGACGTGGTGATCGAGGGCTACGACCCGCATCCCGGCATCAAGGCGCCGATCGCGGTATGACCCTCACCATCCGCCCCGCGAAGCCGGACGAGGCCGGGCTCGTCCTGAGCTTCATCAAGGCTCTCGCCGAATACGAGCGGCTGGCGCATGAGGTCGACGCGACCGAGGCGATGATCGCGGACGCGCTCTTCGGCGCCCATCCGAAGGTGTTCTGCGACATCGCCGAGTGGAACGGAGAACCGGCCGGCTTCGCGCTCTGGTTCTACACCTATTCGACCTTCCGCGGCCGGCACGGCATCTGGCTGGAGGACCTCTTCGTCAATCCGGAGCAGCGCGGCCGCGGCATCGGCAAGGCGCTGATCGCGGGGCTGGCCAAGCGCTGCCTCGACGAGAAGCTGCCGCGACTGGCCTGGTGGGTGCTGAACTGGAACGAGCCGTCGCGGGTCTTCTACCGCTCGATCGGCGCGACAGCGATGGACGCGTGGACGGTGAAGCGGCTCGATGGCGAGGCGCTTGAGCGGCTCGGGCGGGGAGGCTGAAGGCATGGCGCTTCCCATCGTGCTCATCGCGGCCATCGCCGATAACGGCGTGATCGGCGACGACAACCGGCTGATCTGGCGGCTCAAGACCGATCTCCGACGCTTCCGCAGCCTGACGCTCGGCCGGCCCGTGCTGATGGGCCGCAAGACCTTCCTCTCGATCGGCAAGCCCCTGCCGGGACGCGAGACCATCGTGCTGACGCGCGATGCCGGTTTTCGCGCCGAGGGTGTCCATGTCGCGCACTCGCTGGGGGAGGGGCTGGAGCAGGGACAGCGCCTTGGTGCGGCGATGGGCGCGGATTCCGTCGTCGTCGCCGGCGGCGCCGACGTCTATGCGCAGGCCCTGCCCGTTGCCGACAGGCTGGAGCTGACCCTGGTCCATGCCGAGCCTGGCGGCGACGCGGTTTTCCCTGAATGGGGCCGGGCGGCGTTCGACAATACCAGCCGCGAAGACCACCCCGCCGACGCCGATAACGAGCACTCATTTACCTTTGCGACCTATCGCCGCCGCGATTAACCAGCTTTCCGTTGACGATGGAGGGGTTGCGCCGTTGACGAATTCGTGTCCGATGACCAATTCACGGGCTCGGCTCCCAGACGGGCGCTGACAAACAGCCGCCGTTCGCCTATTGCACGGCAGGTCCAGCAGTGAGGAACGGCGCAAGTATGCCTTGGAGCAACCAGAGCGGCGGTGGCGGTGGGGGTGGACCCTGGGGCCAGCGTGGGGGTGGCGGTGGCGGCGGTCCATGGGGCCAAGGCCCGGGCGGCGGCAGTGGCGGCGGTTCGCCGCCTGACCTCGAAGAAATCCTGAGGCGCAGCCAGGACCGGCTGAAGAACCTGATTCCCGGCGGCGGCCTTGGCGGCCGCGGCATCATTCTCGGCATCCTCGTCCTGATCGCGATCTGGCTGATGACCGGCTGGTACATCGTCCGTCCGAACGAGGTCGGCCTCAATCTCCGCTTCGGCAAGTTCATCGGCAAGACCGGGGAAGGCCTGAACTACAACTGGCCCTATCCGATCGGCAGCGTGATCAAGCCGCAGGTCACCAATGTCAGCAACACGGAAGTCGGCTTCCGCACCCAGGAATCCGTGCGCAGCTCGCGCCAGACCGACGTGCCGGAAGAGAGCCTGATGCTGACCGGCGACGAGAACATCGTCGACATCGACGCGATCGTGCAGTGGAAGATCGACCAGACGGCGCCTGAGAACTACGTGTTCAACATCCAGGACCCGCCGGGCACCGTGAAGGCCGTGGCCGAGAGCGCGCTGCGCGAGATCATCGGCCGGCGCAACATCCAGCCCGTCCTGACCACCGATCGCGGCGCGATCGAGACCGAGACGCGCCAGCTGATGCAGGACACTCTCAACAGCTACAAGGCCGGCGTGCAGATCAACCTCGTGCAGCTCCAGAAGGTCGACCCGCCGCAGCAGGTCATCGACGCGTTCCGCGACGTCCAGGCGGCGCGCGCCGACCAGGAGCGCTTCCAGAACGAAGCCCAGACCTATGCCAACCGCGTCGTGCCCGAAGCGCGCGGCCGTTCGGCGCAGCTCGTGCAGTCGGCTGAGGCGTTCAGGGAGCAGACCGTAGCCGAGGCCATCGGTCAGGTCAGCCGCTTCAACGCCGTCTATGAGCAATACAAGGCGGCTCCCGGCGTGACGCGTCAGCGTCTCTTCCTCGAGACGATGGAACGGGTCTATGGCGGCAGCGAGAAGATCATCATCGACCAGCAGCCGGGCGGGCAGGGCGTCGTGCCGTACCTGCCGCTGACCGAGCTGCAGCAGCGTCGCCCCGCTCCGGGCGCGCCGCAGACGGGAGCCGTGCGATGAACGGCTCCGTCCTGCGCATCGGCCTGCTCGCCCTCGTGGCGATCGCAGCCATCGTCTTCTACGCCGCGACCTTCGTGGTTGAGCAGACCCGGTCGGCCCTCGTGCTGCGCTTCGGCGCGGTGCGCAGCGTCGTCACCGAGCCCGGCCTCTACTTCAAGCTGCCGGCGCCGTTCGAGCAGGTCATCCTGCTCGACAACCGCATCCTCGACCTAGACCTGCCGGCGCAGGAAATCATCGCCTCGGACCAGAAGCGTCTCGTGGTCGATGCCTTCACGCGCTACCGCATCTCCGATCCGCTGCGCTTCTACCAGGCGGTCAACAGCGTCCCGCGGGCCAATTCGCAGCTGACGTCGATCGTCAACGGCCAGGTCCGCTCGGTGCTGGCCGAGGCGACCTTCACCTCGATGGTGCGCACCGACCGCTCGCGGCTGATGAACCGCATCCGCGACGACGTGAACCGCGAGGCCGCCCGCTTCGGCATGACGGTGGTCGACGTCCGGCTGCGCCGGGTCGACCTGCCGCAGGCCAACTCGCAAGCGGTGTTCCAGCGCATGCAGACCGAGCGCCAGCGCGAGGCTGCCGAAGCCCGCGCTCTCGGTGCCCAGCAGGCGCAGGAGATCCGGGCCCGCGCCGACCGCGACTCGACCGTCATCGTCGCCGAGGCGCAGCGCCGCTCCGACGAGGTCCGCGGCCAGGGCGAAGGCGAGCGCAACCGCGTCTTCGCCGAAGGCTTCGGCAAGGATCCGGAGTTCTTCGCCTTCTACCGCTCGATGCAGGCCTATGAAGCCAGCATCAAGCCGGCCGACAGGATGGTGCTTTCGCCGGATTCGCCGTTCTTCCGGTTCTTCAACAGCCCGGACGGCAAGATCGCGGGTCAGGCGCCGACGGCAGATGCGGCTCCGGCCCAAGCTCCCGCCCCGGCCCAAGCCCCGGCCGCCAGGCCCTGATCGATAACGAGCGTCGCGATATGTGGGATTTCATCGCGGCGCTCGGCCTCGTTTTTGCCATCGAAGGCATCCTGTTCGCCTCGATCCCGAACCTGGCGAAGGACGCGCTGCGCAGCGCGTCCGAAACGCCGGTCGAGACGATGCGCCTGATCGGGCTCGGCTCGGCAGTGCTCGGCGTGCTCCTGGTATGGCTAGTCCGCGGCGGCGTCTGAGACCGTTCGATACTTCTACTGGCGCGGCCGTCTGACGCGGCTGTCTGCGCTTCCGGTGCTCACGTACCAAGGTACGCTCCGCTCCGGTTCTCGACAGCCACGCCAGCCAGCTCACGCCAGCGAAGTCTCAAACGGTCTCAGGGCGCCCTAAGCTTCCTGGGCAAATTGAAAGTTTTCCGCCCGTTTTGCCCCGGCGGGGCCCATAAAATGAGCCGGAAAGACCGTGCAAAGCGGCGCGCGCAATGACATGATCGTGTGTATCTTGTGTCGCCCTTCCGCCGCATTTTGAGGTTCAATCTCTCGCCAGCGTTTTGGTCGTCGTAACGGCCCGAATCTTCATGAGGACCCACTGATGGCATTGAAATTCGTCTCCGCTGCTCCCCGGCTCCTGCGGATCGCGCTCATGGCAGGCGTCGCGACGCTGCCTTTGATGACGCTGCCGGTCCTTGCCGAGACGCCGCTGGCGGGTTCGGGCGTCGCCGGTTCGCCCCTCGTCACCGGCCAGATCTCGCTTGCCGACCTCGCCGAGCGCGTCATGCCGGCCGTGGTCAACATTTCCGCCGTGACCACCAGCGACACGCGCAACCGCACCTTGCCGAACCTGCCGCAACTCGGCCCGGACACGCCCTTCGGCGACCTATTCGAGGAATTCTTCAACCGCCGCGGCCGGGGTGGCGGCGAGCAGGGCCAGAACCAGGCGCCGCAGCAGCGCCGCTCGCAATCGGCCGGTTCGGGCTTCGTGATCGACGCCTCCGGCATCGTCGTCACCAACAACCACGTCATCGGCGACGCCAACGAGATCACCGTGATCTTCAACAGCGGCCTGCGCCTGAAGGCCGAGGTGATCGGCAAGGACACCAAGGTCGACCTTGCCGTGCTGCGCGTGAAGCACGACAAGCCGCTGGAATTCGTCAAGTTCGGCGATTCCGACAAGATGCGGATCGGCGACCCGGTGATGGCGATCGGCAACCCGTTCGGCCTCGGCGGCTCGGTCTCCTCTGGCATCGTCTCGGCCCGCAACCGCGACATCCAGCAGGGCCCGTACGACACCTACATCCAGACCGACGCCGCCATCAACAAGGGCAACTCGGGCGGCCCGCTCTTCAACATGGCGGGCGAAGTCATCGGCATCAACACCGCGATCCTGTCGCCGACCGGCGGCTCCGTCGGCATCGGCTTTGCCGTGCCGTCCTCGCTGGCGACCAATGTCGTGGACCAGCTGCGCGAGTTCGGCGAGACCCGCCGCGGCTGGCTCGGCGTGCGCATCCAGAGCGTCGACGACGCCACTGCCGAGGCACTTGGGCTCGGCACGGCGCGCGGCGCGCTGATCGCTGGCATCGACGACAAGGGCCCAGCCAAGCCGGCCGGCCTCGAAGTCGGCGACGTCGTCGTCAAGTTCGACGGCAAGGAGGTCAAGGATTCGCGCGACCTGCCGCGCATCGTCGCCGGCACAGCGGTGGGCAAGGACGTGCCCGTCGTGGTCGTGCGCAAGGGCAAGGAAGAGAACAAGACGGTCAAGCTCGGCCGCCTCGAGGATGGCGAGAAGGTGCAGACCGCCTCGAACCGCCCGACGCCCGAGCCGGCCAAGCCTGCGGTGACCTCGGCGCTTGGCCTCGAGCTTTCCGCCCAGAGCGACGACCTGAAAAAGCGCTACTCGATCAAGGACGGCACCAAGGGCGTGGTGATCACCAAGGTCGATCCCAACTCCAACGCCGCCGACAAGCGCATCCAGATCGGCGAGCTCGTGGTCGAAGTCGGCCAGGAGGCGGTGAATTCGCCCGAGGACGTGACCAAGCGGCTCGACGCGCTGAAGAAGGAGGGCAAGAAGTCGGCCCTGCTTCTGGTCTCGAACGCCCAGGGCGAAGTCCGCTTCGTCGCGGTGACGATGGATTGACGCTTGCCTGGAAGCGAGCGTTCGAAGGGCGGCCGGTTGGCCGCCCTTTTTGTTTGCGGGTCAGCCTTTGACGATCTCGCCGCCCGCATAGCCCTGCGCATAGAGCAGCGCCATCAGGTCGGCATGGTCGAGCCTCGCATCGGCCGCAGCCGCGACCGCGGGCTTGGCGCGGAAGGCGACGCCGAGTCCGGCTTCACCCAGCATGGCGAGATCGTTGGCGCCGTCGCCGACGGCCAGCGTCGCCTCCGGGGCGAGACCGAATTTCGCGCGCAGCTCCAGCAGGCTGTCGAGCTTGGCCTGCTTGCCGAGGATCGGCTCAGCGACCTCGCCGGTGAGCACGCCGTTCTCGGCGATGAGCGTGTTCGAGCGGTGCTCGTCGAAGCCGATCATCGCACTGAGCGGGCCGGTGAAGACGGTGAAGCCGCCGGAGACCAGCGCGGTATAGGCGCCGTTGGCGCGCATGGTACGGACGAGTTCGCGCCCGCCGGGGGTGAGCGTGATGCGCTCGCGGATGATCTCGTCGACAACGTCGAGCCTGACGCCCTTCAAGAGCGCCACGCGCTCGCGCAGAGCCGGCTCGAAGGCGATCTCGCCGTGCATGGCGCGCTCGGTGATGCCTGAGACCTTCTCCTTCAGGCCGACATAGGCGGCGAGCTCGTCGATGCATTCCTGGCCGATCATGGTCGAATCCATGTCGGCGAGGAAAAGCCGCTTGCGACGCGACGCGGCCGGCTGGACGATGATGTCGATCGACGCGCCGTCAAGCGCGGCGCGGATCTCGGCTTCGAGCTTGCGCGCATCAGCCACATCCGCGAAGAGGTCGGCGGCGATCTCGCCGTCGAGGCGGGCCGACCTGGTCGTACCGGGCACGGCGGCGGCGAGCCGGGACAGCAGGGCGTCGCTCACGAGAGCCTGGCCATGGGCGGAAACGAGCGTGGCGACGAGCATGGAGAATGACCGGGTGAAGCTGGCTTGCAGGGCGGTGCTCATCGCAGGTCCGACCGCGAGCGGCAAGTCCGCCCTCGCCATGGCGATCGCGCAGCGCTTCGGCGGAACCGTCGTCAACACGGATTCGATGCAGGTCTATGCCGATCTGCGCGTGATCACCGCGCGGCCGAGCTTCGAGGAGGAGGCTTCGGTTCCACACCGGCTCTACGGCCATGTCGATGGCGCCGTGAACTATTCGGCGGCGCGCTATGTCGCCGATGTCGTGGCGCTGTTGGCCGAGCTTGAGCACACCGGCTCGCTGCCGGTGCTGGTCGGCGGCACCGGGCTCTACTTCAAGGCTTTGACCGAAGGCTTCTCCGAGATACCGCCGGTGCCCGAGCCGGTTCGCGAGGCTTTTCGCGCTCGCGTCGAGGGAGCGGAGACTGCGGCGTTGCATGCCGAGCTTGCCGCCCGCGATCCGGCGATGGCGGAGCGGCTGCGGCCGAGCGATCGGATGCGGATCATGCGCGCGCTCGAGGTCTTCGAGGCGACCGGGCGCTCGCTGGCGAGCTTCCAGGGTGCGCGCCAGCCGGGGCCGCTCGATGGATCGCCGCTGCTGAAGCTCTTCGTCTCGCCGGAGCGCGAGGAGGTGAGGACGCGGATCGACCGGCGCTTCCTGCAGATGATGGGGCAGGGCGCGCTCGATGAGGTCGCGGCGCTGCGCGAGCGAAGGCTCGACCCGCTGCTGCCGGTGATGCGCGCCCATGGCGTGCCCGGGCTGATCGCCCATCTCGATGGTACGCTCAGCCTGGATGAGGCGATCCGCAGGGGGCAGGCCGATACGCGCGCCTATGCCAAGCGGCAGGTGACCTGGTTCCGGCACCAGATGGCGGGCTGGCACGCGGTTGCGCCCGAGGTGGCGCTTGATTTCGCGCTGCGGGAGTTACCTCAGCCCTCATCCTGAGGAGCGGACGAAGTCCGCGTCTCGAAGGATGCTCCAGTGGTGCTGTCACCGCGAGCTGGAGCATCCTTCGAGACGCCGCTGCGCGGCTCCTCAGGATGAGGGCTGAGTGTTTCACGCCGCGACGGCAATATCAGCTCCAGCGAGGCGGATGCAGTTGCGGCCTTCGTGCTTGGCGCGATAGAGCGCGGCGTCGGCCCGGGCAAAGAAGTCGGCGAAGCTTTCCTCGCTCTGGCGGATCGCCACGCCGAGGCTGGCGCTGACCTGCAGCGCCACCGTCTCCGAGACCGGCAATTGCTTGATCGCGAGCGCATCCTGGATGCGCTGGGCGATGCGCAGCGCGGCGGCTGCGCTGGTGCGCGGCAGGAAGACGGCGAATTCCTCGCCGCCGAAGCGCCCGACGAGGTCGCGCTCGGGCCGGACCAAGCCGAGCAGGAGATCGGCGAAGGCGCGGATCACGGCGTCGCCGGCGGCGTGGCCATGGCTGTCGTTGACGCTCTTGAAATGGTCGAGGTCGACGATGATCAGCGAGGCATCGTCGCCATCGGCCGAGCAGGCGGCGATCTCGGCATTGGCCTTCTCGGTGAAGGAGCGCCGGTTGAGCAGCGCCGTCAGCGGGTCGGTCTCGGCGAGGCGGCGCAGCTCCTGCTCGCGCTCCTCGCGCTGGCCGATCTCGTGCGAGAGGGCGCGGCGGGTGGCGCGCTCGCGGCCGATCTCGAGCGCCAGCGTCGCGGCCCGGCTCTGCAGGGTGAGGTTGGCGATCATCAGCTCGGTGATGTCGGTCAGCGTCATCACGAGGCCGTCGCCGAGCGGCGCGAGCGCGAGCTGGAGCCAGACCTCGCGGCCATTCACCGTGAAGCAGGCCTCGAACATGTCATGGCGCCTGAGCTCTATGACATAGAGGCAGCGGCGCCAGACCATGTTGTCGGCCAGAAAAGGGAGGCAGGCGCGGGCGTCGCTGTCGAGCAGCTGCTCGTCCTCGTGGCCGGCGATGATCGCGGCGCGGCGGTTGGCGGTGATGATGACGGTGCGCTCGATATTGCCCTCGGCGTCGCGCACGGCGCGCAGCGCCACGATGCCGCAAGGCGAGGTTTCGAGCACGGTCGTGAGCAGCTCCTCGCGGAATTGCAGCGGGCGGCTGAAGACGACGAGGAAGCGCTCGCCAGTCGCGGCGGTGGTCGGCAGGATCAGGCGCTCCCAGAGGCAGACGCGGTAGGTCTTGAGCGAACGGTGGACGGTATAGGCCGGCTGCCCGTCGGCGAGCGCGTGGTCGTAGCATTCGGCGGTGAAGCGGGCGACCTGCGGCGACATTTGCGAGATGCGCTCGCCCGACCGGTTGCCGCCGACATAGCGGATGATCTCGCGGCCGTAATGGCCATAGGCGTAGTCGCCGTCGCCGGTGGGGACCATGATCATCAGGTCGTCGCCGAACTCGGCCATGACCTCCTGGCAGAGCGCCTCATGCGGGGCGCCGGCCTCGCCCTGGGCGAGACGCGTGAAAAGGCGGAGCAGCTCGGCGACTTCCGGTGCGTGGGCGCGCTCGACGATGTTCTGGGTATGCACTTCCTGATACATGGCGATCCCGTTCCGAGCTTGGGAAGGTTAGCAGCGCCGTCTTGAAAAAGTGTTCCCTTGCGTCACCTGATTTTCCGCAATGCAGCAAATCACGCTTGCGCATGGCAGGGATGACGCGGCCTTCTTCCGGCTTGACCGCGCTCGGAGGCTCGGCTAGCTTGCCGCAATATCTGCAAAGGGTGAGACGCGCGATGCGCAAGCTTATTATCGTACGGGTGCGCTGGTAGGGGCCGGTTATTCATAACCGCGCGTCCCCGACGCCAGCGCACGTCCAGGCCCCTCCGAGGGCCTTTTTTATTGCCCGCTTTCCCCCCAAGACCGATCTGAAGAACCTGCAGGAGAGTACCATGAGCGAGATGATGACCGGCGCCGAGATGGTCGTCCGCGCGCTTCAGGACCAGGGCGTCGAGCACTTGTTCGGCTATCCAGGCGGCGCCGTGCTGCCGATCTACGACGCGCTCTTCCATCAGGAGAAGGTCAAGCACGTGCTCGTCCGCCACGAGCAGGGCGCGGTCCATGCGGCCGAGGGCTATGCGCGCTCCTCGGGCAAGGTCGGCTGCGTGCTCGTCACCTCCGGGCCGGGCGCGACCAACGCCGTCACCGGCCTGACCGACGCGCTGCTCGACTCGATCCCGGTCGTCGTCATCACCGGCCAGGTTCCGACCCATCTGATCGGCTCCGACGCGTTCCAGGAATGCGACACGGTCGGCATCACGCGCTCCTGCACCAAGCACAACTACCTGGTGAAGAGCATTGCCGACCTGCCGCGCATCCTGCACGAGGCCTTCTACGTCGCGGCCAATGGCCGGCCCGGCCCGGTCGTCGTCGACGTCCCCAAGGACATCCAGTTCGCCAAGGGCGAATACACCCGCCCGCGCGACAACCAGCACAAGACCTACCGGCCGGTGGTCAAGGGCGACATGGACAAGATCCGCGCCGCCGTCGACCTGATCGCCAAGGCGAAGAAGCCGGTCTTCTATACCGGCGGCGGCGTGGTCAACTCGGGCCCGCACGCCTCGGCGCTGCTGCGCGAACTGGCGCGGCTGACCGGCTATCCGGTGACCTCGACGCTGATGGGCCTGGGCGCCTTCCCGGCGGCCGACCGGCAATGGCTGGGCATGCTCGGCATGCACGGCACCTACGAGGCCAATCTGGCGATGCATGACTGCGACGTCATGATCAATATCGGCGCGCGCTTCGACGACCGCATCACCGGCCGGCTCGATGCGTTCTCGCCGCGCTCGAAGAAGATCCACGTCGATATCGACCCGTCCTCGATCAACAAGAACGTCAAGATCGACATCGGCATCATCGGCGACTGCGCCCATGTGCTGGAGGACATGGTCCGCGTCTGGCGCGAGACCAGCCCGCAGGTCGACAAGGCGGCGCTGAAGAGCTGGTGGGAGGAGATCGACGGCTGGCGGGCGCGCAATAGCCTCGGCTACAAGGGCTCGTCCGAGATCATCAAGCCGCAATACGCGATCCAGCGCCTCTACGAGCTGACCAAGGACCGCGACACCTACATCACGACCGAAGTCGGCCAGCATCAGATGTGGGCGGCGCAGTACTTCCACTTCCAGGAGCCGAACCGCTGGATGACCTCGGGCGGGCTGGGCACGATGGGCTATGGCCTGCCGGCGGCGATCGGCGTGCAGATGAAGCACCCGAAGTCGCTGGTCATCGACATCGCGGGCGAGGCCTCGATCCTGATGAACATGCAGGAGATGTCGACGGCGGTGCAGTATCGCCTGCCGGTCAAGATCTTCATCCTGAACAACGAGTACATGGGCATGGTCCGGCAGTGGCAGGAATTGCTGCATGGCGGGCGCTATTCGGAGAGCTACTCCGCGTCGCTGCCCGACTTCGTCAAGCTGGCCGAGGCCTATGGCGGCCACGGCATCCGCTGCTCGAACCCGGCCGATCTCGACGACGCGATCCGCGAGATGATCGATACGCCCAAGCCGGTGATCTTCGACTGCCTCGTCGCCAAGGAGGAGAACTGCTTCCCGATGATCCCCTCGGGCAAGGCCCATAACGAGATGATCCTGAACGATTTCGAGGGCGATACCGGCGAGATCATCGACGCCAAGGGCAAGCAGCTGGTGTGAGGAGTGGTAAGTCGTCGGTAAGAACGTTATCTTACCGACGACTTACCAGCTGCTGGAGAGCGTCGTGACACGGGCCAAGCTTTCGACAAAAGGGCAAATAGTGCTTCCGAAAGAGGTGCGAGATGCGCTGCATTGGCAGGCCGGGACCGAGTTCGAGGTCGTGACGGAGGGCGAGAGCGTGCGGCTCACGCCCGTTCCGGTCAAGAAGCGCTACACGCTCGATGATCTCTACGGCTGCCTGCCGTATAGCGGGCCGCCAAAGACCTTGGAGGAGATGGAGCGCGGTATTGACGAGGCAATGCGCGAGCGCTGGGCGCGGAAGTCCGGTCTCTGACAGATGCTCGTCGCGATCGATACCAATGTGCTCGTCCGCTATGTCACGCGCGACGAACCGACTCAGGAACGCGCGGCGCGCACCTTGTTCGAGCAGTCCCCGGTTTTTGTTGCCCGGACGGTGATGATGGAGGCCGAATGGGTCTTGCGCTCGGTGTATCGGTATTCTGCTGCCCAGATCGCGGGCGTTTTCTCAATCATCATTGATAACGAGAATGTGGTTGTCGAAGACGAAGCTGTCGTGCGGGCTGCCGTGAGAGCATTTGAGGCCGGTCTTGATTTCGCCGACGCGATCCATCTGGCCGCCTGCGGCGACTATGAGACCTTTGCGACTTTCGACATCCGCTTGCGCAAACGCGCGTCAAAATCCTTCGATAAGCCAGCTGTGATCGACCCATGAAACTCCTGATCGGCAACAAGTGCTATTCCTCCTGGTCGCTGCGGGCCTGGCTGCTGCTCGCGGCCAAGGAGATTTCCTTCGAGGAGGTGCTCGTCCTCCTCGACGAGCCGGGCTTCAAGGACGCGGTCCACGCGCATGCGCCGCAGAGCGGCGGCACCGTACCGACGCTCGTCGACGGCGACGTCGCCGTCTGGGAGACGCTGGCGATCGTCGAGTACCTGCATGAGCGCTTTCCCGAGCGCGGCATCTGGCCGAGCGATGCCGCAGCGCGTGCCCATGCGCGGGCGGTGTCGAGCGAGATGCATGCGAGCTTCCAGGCGCTGCGCGGCGCGTGCCCGATGAATCTCGGCAAGCGCTATGCAACCAGGGATCGCGGGGCGGACGTCACGGCGAATGTCACCCGCATCAGTGCGATCTGGGGCGAGGCACGTCGCCGCTTCGGCGAGGCCGCCGGCGGGCCGTTCCTCTACGGCGAATTCTCCGCGGCCGACGCGATGTTCGCGCCGGTCGTAGCCCGGCTCGACACCTATGCCATCCCGGTAGACGGGGTATCGGCTGCCTATATGCGCGCCGTGCTCGGCCTGCCTGCCTATCGGCAATGGCTCGATGCAGCGCTCAAGGAAAGCTGGATCGTCGAACACGACGAGGTCGACGAACCCGCCATCGCCAATCTCCGCTCCGTCTAATCCCCTCAGTCATTTCAGGTTCTTGCGACAGGTCTCCGATGCCCAACTCAGCCACGCATTATCCGAACGCCCCGAAGGTCCAGCCCGTCGCCCGCCATACCCTGGCGGTGATCGTCGATAACGAACCCGGCGTTCTCGCCCGCATCGCTGGCCTGTTCTCGGGCCGCGGCTACAACATCGAGAGCCTCACCGTCTCGGAGACCGAGCACGAGAAGCACATCTCGCGCATCACCGTGGTGACCTCCGGCACCGCCCATGTCATCGAGCAGATCAAGGCGCATCTCGACCGGCTGGTGCCGGTGCACCGCGTCGTCGACCTGACCTTGCAGGGCGAGGCGCTGGAGCGCGAACTGGCGCTGGTCAAGGTCGTCGGCAAGGGCGACCACCGGGTCGAGGCGATGCGGCTCGCATCCGCCTTCGGCGCGCGCACGCTCGACGCCTCGCTGACCTCCTTCGTCTTCGAGCTGACAGGCTCGACCGAGGAGATCGAGCGCTTCATCAAGCTGATGACGGCTGTCGGCCTCACCGAGGTCTCGCGCACCGGCATCGCGGCGATGAGCCGTGGCCCGGACGCGATGTGATGGACACCGCCACGCTCAACCTGCTGACGCTGGGGCTCGGTGTCGTCGGCTTCGCCTGCCTGGCCTGGCCGATCATCATGCGCGTAAGCGGGCGTGCGCCGGCGCCCGAGCCGGGCAGCACCGCCACGATACGCTCGCCGCTCTGGTGGCTCGGCTTCACGCTGACGGTCATCGCCATCGTCCTGCAGCGCGTCGCCAGCCAGCAGGCGGGCGGCGGCTAGGGCCTGCTACGAATACGGGGCAACCTCTCCACGTCATCCCGGACAAGCCGCATTTGCGGCGCAGCTCCGGGATCCATCGTAAGGCTCAGCGCTCTATGATGGATCCCGGAGCTCCGCTTCGCTGCGTCCGGGATGACGGCGCTTGATGCTGGCAAATAACAGCATGCTCTAGCCGCTGAAGCCGCCCTCGGCGAGGAAGGCGCGTTCCTCCGCCGTCGTGTCGCGGCCGAGCACCGGGTTGCGATGCGGGAAGCGGCCGAAATCGCGGATGATGTCGCGATGGACGGCGGCGTATTCGACGCCCTCGGGGTCATCGGCCGCCTGGCAGAGCGCGACGCAGCGCTCCTGGTGGGCGAGGTCCTCGGCATGCATGAAGGGCATGTAGATGAAGCGCCGCTCCGGATTGTCGAAGGCGCGGTCGAAGCTGTGGGCGATGGCGCGTTCCGCGACGCCGAGCGCCTGCGCATCGGTGGCAAAGGCCTGCGGCGAGCCGCGGAAGAGGTTGCGCGGGAACTGGTCGAGCAGGATCAGCAGCGCGTAGACGCCTTCGGGCGTCGCCTCCCAGTCCCGCAATTGGCCGGCGGCGGCGGCCTCGTGCGCGGCGAGGAAGCGGATGCGGATCTCCGCGTCGAAGGCCTCGTCCTTGACGAACCATTTCTCGGGGCCGGCTTCGCGCCAGAAGGCGACGATCTCCACTGCCGTTGCCAGGCTCATGTTCCAGATCTCCCATTGGCGGCAGTTTGACCGATCTGCCCGTCCAGATGAACAGCGGGGAGATAGGCGAGGGCGCCGGCGTTTGCCACTTGCACCGCAAAGAGCCCTCCTGTAGATAGCCGAACCGTAACGTTCGGTTCGGTAGATTTCCTCTCCATGCAAGCAGCCCTCGAGACGACGAGTGACGAGCCGACGGCGCGCCAGCAGGCCGTGCTCGACGCCGTGCTCGCGCTGATGGTGGAGGAGGGCGATCAGCTCACCATGAGCGCCGTGGCCCGGCGCGCGAGCTGCTCCAAGGAAACGCTCTACAAATGGTTCGGTGATCGCGACGGGCTTTTGACCGCCACGGTGCAATGGCAGGCGGCGCGGGTCCGTGCCAATAATTACGACCGCCAGCGGCTCGACGCCGCGACCCTGCGCAAAAGCCTGAAGGATTTTGCCGAGAACTGGCTCTCCGTGATCTCCAGCCAGACCTCGATCGCGCTCAACCGTGTCGCCATCGGGCATGCCGCATCGGGCAAGAGCAATCTCGGCGGCATCGTGCTGGCGAATGGACGCTTCGCCATCGGCGAGCGGCTGAAGCCGGTGCTGGAGGCGGGCCGCGAGGCTGGGCTGCTCAGCTTCGACGATGCCGAGACGGCGTTCCGCACCTTTTTCGGCCTGATCGGCCGCGACGTGCAGATCCGGCTTCTGCTGGGCGATGCCCTGCGGCTGAGCCGCGCCGAGATTGAGCGCGACGCCGCCATGGCAGTCGACCAGTTCCTCGCACTTCACGGGCGGGCGCAGCCTGCACCGAAAGCTTGAAGAAACGACGCAAACCCAAGGAAGGACCCGTAACATGCGCGTTTATTATGATCGTGATGCCGACATCAACCTGATCAAGGGCAAGAAGGTCTGCATCGTCGGCTACGGTTCGCAGGGCCATGCCCACGCGCTGAACCTGCGCGATTCCGGCGTGAAGGACGTCATCATCGCGCTGAAGGCCGGTTCGGCCACGCGCAAGAAGGCCGAAGAGGCCGGCTTCAAGGTCATGACCCCGAGCGAGGCGGCCAAGACGTCCGACATCATGATGATGCTCACCCCGGACGAGCTGCAGGGCGACATCTACCGCGACGAGCTGCACGCCAACATGAAGGAGGGCGCCGCCCTTCTGTTCGCGCACGGCCTGAACGTGCATTTCAACCTGATCGAGCCGCGCAAGGACCTCGACGTGCTGATGGTCGCCCCGAAGGGCCCCGGCCATACCGTGCGTTCCGAGTACCAGCGCGGCGGCGGCGTGCCGACCCTGATCGCGATCCACCAGGACGCGACCGGCAACGCCCATGACCTCGGCCTGTCCTACGCCTCGGCCAATGGCGGCGGCCGCGCCGGCATCATCGAGACCACCTTCAAGGAAGAGTGCGAGACCGACCTGTTCGGCGAGCAGGTCGTGCTCTGCGGCGGCCTGGTCGAGCTGATCAAGGCCGGCTACGAGACCCTGACCGAGGCCGGCTACGCCCCCGAGATGGCCTATTTCGAGTGCCTGCACGAAGTGAAGCTGATCGTCGACCTGATCTATGAGGGCGGCATCGCCAACATGAACTACTCGATCTCGAACACGGCCGAGTATGGCGAGTACGTCACCGGCCCGCGCATCATCACCGCCGAGACCAAGGCCGAGATGAAGCGCGTGCTGGCCGACATCCAGTCGGGCAAGTTCACCCGCGACTGGATGCTGGAGAACAAGGTCAACCAGACCTCGTTCAAGGCGACCCGCGCGCGCTACAACGCCCACCCGATCGAGGAAGTCGGCGCCAAGCTGCGCGACATGATGCCCTGGATCAAGGCGAAGGCCCTGGTCGACAAGACCAAGAACTGAGGGATCGTTTGTGAATTCTACTGGGGCGGCCGTCTGACGCGGCCGTCTGCGCTTCCGGTGCTCACGGACAGATGTCCGCTCCGCTCCGGTTCTCGACAGCCACGCCAGTCGGCTCGCCCCAGCGAATTCCCAGAACGATCCCAGACGGCTTCAGAAACTGATTCAGCTCCATGTGACGTTGAGTCAATTTGCTGACGTTGAGTCTTGATTTGATTGTTGAAACGGGCGCCGCGAGGCGCCCGTTTTTCGTTGCACGGCGCCGCTGCTCCAGCCCGGCGGAACAGCGCCGGTCTCCGGCGCGTTGATGGACAGTGACGAAACGGGAGCATGCGATGAACCGGGACGAGTGGAGAAATGAAACAGCCAGCCGCGATCAGCATAGGCGGGCTGTGGCGCGGGTCGTCCCGATGCCGGAGGAGGGCAGCGAGAGCATGGCTCTCGTCATCCTGCTCGTCAGCGCCACGATCGCGATCGTGGCCAGCACGCTCGCCACGACGCTGTTCTAGGACGATCCATCACAAGGGGAACGACCATGGCTGCGGATGTTAAAGACAGGGAAGACCGGCTCGAGCGCCTGGAAGGCGGCGATCCGATTCCGCCGATGCGAGCCGACGACCATAGCAACGCCGATCCTGCAGTGGAGACGCCTATCGAGGCGCGGCAGGGTTTTCTCGACAAGCCCGTGCTGATGGTCCTCATCGGCGGGCTCGCCCTCGCCATCCTCGCCTGGGGCTTCGTCGAGCTGACCTATTGAGACCAAGCCATTTACGGACCCGAGCGCAGGGAGGCGACAATGGGACCGATCAGGCGTTTGGAAACGCCGCAGGGCGCGCGGCTCTTGATGGCGCTGTCATTCGCGCTGGCGCTGGCGATCGTGCTCGGCCTGTTCAACGCGTGACGAATTCGGCGAGGCGGCCGGCGCCGTAGAGCAGGCCAAAGCCCCAAGCGAACGAGGCGATCCAATTCCCGAGCTGGAACTGGAGGAAGGGCATCTTGACGATGCCCGCCACGATCGCGATCACAGCGCGCAGCGGCCCGAAGAAATGGCCGATCACGATGCTGAGCACACCCCATTTCTCGAAGAAGGCGTGCCCGCGTTCGAGCAGTTGCGGGTTCTGCTTGAACGGCCAGTGGTGATCGACGCGCGGCCCCAGCACGAGGCCGGCCCAATACGACACCCAGAACCCCGAGCCGGCGCCAAGCGAGGCCGCGAAAGCAAGCGGGATCAGGTTCAGTCCGGAGGCTCCCGCCGCGGCGCCAAAGGCCGTGAAGAACACTGTCGCCGGCACGATCCAGGACAGCACCGCCACGCATTCGGCAAAGGCGACGAAGAAAACGATCGGGACAGCCCAGCCTTGGTTGGCGCGCATGAACTCGACCAGATCCCGCATCAGGCTTTCGAGTTGCATCATGTCGGCGCGGTCTCCCTGGGGGCTTCCTTCTCCCCTTGCGGGAGAAGGTGGCAGCGCGAAGCGCTGACGGATGAGGGGTCGCGCGACGCTTCTTATCGCGGCGGTTTGGCATATGCCATCTCTCGAAGGGTCGCGCGACCCCTCATCCGCCCCTGCAGGGGCACCTTCTCCCGCAAGAGGGAGAAGGAAGAACCCGCCAAAGGCGGGTTGCCTTCGCGGGCTGATCGCCTAGAGTTTTCGCAACGAGAAACGCGATGACGGCCGGCGCATGCGCGCAGCGGGCCACCAGGGAAACGATCCATGGATCTGCAACACCGCCCGCACCCTGATCCGGGGCAAGCGGGCGCGTCTGGAGCCACATTGCCGGTGGCGGTGAAGCTTGGCGGGCTCGACATCACCTTCCATATCGAGGGCGGCCAGCGCTACAAGGCCGTGACCGGCATCGACCTTTCCGTCGCGGCCGGTGAGTTCGTCTCCGTCGTCGGACCGACCGGCTGCGGCAAGTCGACCCTGCTCAACGCCGCCGCCGGTCTGCTGACGCCGTCGGCCGGCAAGGTCGAAATCTTCGGCAAGCCGCTTTCCGGCCTGAACGGCCGCGCCGGCTACCTCTTCCAGGCGGATGCGCTGATGCCGTGGAAGACGGCGCTGCAGAACGTTGCCGTCGCGCTGGAGCCGATGGGCGTGCCGGCAGCGGAAGCAAACGAGCAGGCACGGGGATGGCTCGCGCGCGTGGGCTTGCGCGCCTTCGTCGACCGCTACCCGCACATGCTCTCGGGCGGCCAGCGCAAGCGCGTCGCTCTGGCGCAGATGCTGATCCGCAATCCCGAGATCCTGCTGATGGACGAGCCCTTCGGGCCGCTCGACGCGCAGACAAGGCAGATCATGGGCAACCTCCTGCTCGACCTCTGGTCGAAGGACCGCAAAGCGCTGATCTTCGTGACGCATGACCTGGAAGAGGCGATCGCGCTCTCCGACCGGGTCGTGGTGATGTCGGCAGGGCCAGCCGCCGGCATCGTCGCCGACTACAAGGTGCCGTTGCCGCGCCCGCGCGACATTGCCGAGATCAGGCTTGAGAAGGCCTTCCACGAGATCCACCGCGACATCTGGGCCTCGCTGCGCGTCGAGGTGCAGAAGGCCTATGCGATGGGCGAGGGCAAGGAACTGGTCGAGGACAGCACGCCATGAAGCGCCTCAAGCTCCTCGTCCTGCAAGTGCTGGTGATGATCGTCTGTCTCGGCATCTGGCATGTCGTCACGGTCTATCCGCTCTTCGGCGAGACCAAGACGATCCAGTTCTTCTTCTCGACGCCGCTTCAGGTGCTGGGCCGGACCTTCAAGCAGCTTACCGGCAGCGAGATCTACTATCATCTCGGCATCACCCTGACCGAGACGGTGCTCGCCTTCGTCATCGGCTCGGCGGCGGGCATCCTGTTCGGCTTCACCTTCGCCCGGAACGACCTGCTGGCGGCGGTCTTCGACCCCTATATCAAGGCAGCGAACGCGCTGCCGCGCGTCGTGCTGGCGCCGATCTTCGCGCTCTGGTTCGGGCTCGGCATCTGGTCGAAGGTGGCGCTCGGCTTCACGCTGGTCTTCTTCATCGTCTTCTTCAACGTCTACCAGGGCGTGCGCGAGGTCTCGCCGACCGTGCTGGCCAATGCCCGCATGCTCGGCATGAACGGGCGCCAGCTCTTCCGCCACGTCTACTGGCCCTCGGCCCTGACCTGGATGTTCTCGTCGCTGCACACCTCGGTCGGCTTCGCGCTGGTTGGCGCGGTGGTCGGCGAGTACCTCGGCTCCTCGGCGGGTCTTGGCTACAAGATCCACGAGGCCGAAAGCGTCTTCGACGTCACCGGCGTCTTCGCCGGCATGCTGATCCTGGCGATCTTCGTCATCGCGATCGATGCGCTGGTGACGATGGTCGAGAAGCGGCTGCTGGTCTGGCGTCCCGGGCAGAGTTCGACGACGACGTAAGGTTCGCGACCCCTAAGGCGGCCGTGCGGCGCTACTGGCGCATTTCCGTCAGGGCCCTTTGCAGCGGCGCGGGCGAGATCTGGATCGGCCCCTCGAATGGGGCGTCCATGTCGACGATCAGGTAGATCGCCCCGCCGATGAGGGTCGCGGCCGCGACGAAGCTCGTCACGATCACCGCGTTTCTCGGAGCCCGGAAACCGAAGGTCGCAAAGATCAGCATCAGCCAGGCGACGAGCATCAGCACGAGCGGCCTTGGGATCGAGCCCTCCGCCTGCTCCACCAGACTCCAACGCAATTCCAGCACCTTGCGATATTGTTCGCGGATGTCGTTCCAAATCGAGAGCTGGGGCTCGGCGCGTGGCTCGAGGGCACGCAGGCTGGTCCCGATCTCCTGGAGCAGCCGTTCGGACGTCTTGTCGGACAGCCCGCCCTCGGCCGTCCAATGGCCGTTCGCGGCGCGTTGCGCGTAGGCGACGAGCCGCTGGCGCGCGTCGCCAGCCTCGGGCCCGTAGAGGACAAGCATCCTGTCGAGCAGAATCAACCCGGTCGCGTAGCTGTGCACGTCGCGGTTGACCGCGTCGAACCGGCCCTTGGCCGAACTGATCATCAGGCCGAGCACGAGGGAGGTCATCACGACGAAGATGTTGGCGATCAGCCGCATCACGTTGTGGGTGTCGTCCTGGCGCTGATGCGCCGGCAGCTTCTCGTAGAAGAAGAGCGCTCCCAGGGAGGCTCCGGTCAGGCACAGAAACACGAAAACCGCGATGCGAACCTCGTTCATGGCCGTTCCCCGTCTCGCTGCTTCAGCAGGTAGCCATGCGCGGATGCGCTCAGAGGTCGCAACGTCCCGATCTGGTGGATGGGATTCTTGCTCCCGCTCGCCGATCTCGCCTATTGTCGTCCCGAATGCGCCCGTCAGAAGCGCTCGCGTCATCCAACCGGAGGAATACCCCCATGTTCTTGTCCCGCCGCGGCGCGCTCGCCGCGCTCGCCCTTTCGACTGCGCTCGGCTTCTCGCCCTATGGAGCGCTCGCCCAGAATGCCGAGAAGCCCAAGCTGACCCTCGGCGTCGGCGGCAAGCAGTTGCTTTATTATCTCCCGCTGACCGTGGCTGAGAAGAAGGGTTTCTTCAAGGAGCAAGGTCTCGACGTCGAGATCAATGATTTCGGCGGCGGCGCCAAGTCGCTGCAGGCGCTGGTCGGTGGCTCGGTCGATGTCGTGACCGGCGCCTATGAGCACACGATCCGCATGCAGGCCAAGGGCCAGGACGTCCGCGCGGTGATCGAGCTCGGCCGCTTCCCGGCCATCACCATCGCGGTGCGCAAGGACCTGGCCGACAAGGTCAAGTCGGCTGCCGACTTCAAGGGGCTGAAGATCGGCGTCACCGCGCCCGGCTCCTCGACCGCGCTCACCGCGCAATACGCCATGGTCAAGGCCGGGCTGAAGGCGAGCGACGCGCCGATCATCGGCATCGGCGCCGGGGCGAGCGCGGTTGCCGCGATCAAGCAGAAGCAGGTCGACGTGATCTCGCATCTCGATCCGGTCACCTCGAAGCTCGAAGCCGATGGCGACATCGTCACGCTGATCGACACCCGCACCGAGGCCGGCACCAAGGCGCTGTTCGGCGGCTCCAACCCGGCGGCCGTGCTCTACCTGAAGAACGACTTCGCCGAGAAGAACCCGGTGACCACGCAGAAGCTGGTCAACGCGCTGTTCAAGTCGCTGAAATGGCTGGAGACGGCCAAGCCCGAGGACGTTGCGGACCTGGTGCCGGAAGAGTTCCTGCTCGGCGACCGGCCGCTCTACCTGCGCGCGGTCAAGAATTCGCAGGAGAGCTACTCGCGCACCGGCATCTCGACCGCCGACGGCATGAAGAGCATGTACGACTCGCTGAAGCTGCTCGACCCCGAGCTGACGAATTCGAATGTCGACCTGTCGAAGACCTTCATCGACACCTTCGCCAAGAAGGCGGCGGCGGGATCGTAAAGGGAGGCTTCCTTCTCCCCCTCGGGGGAGAAGGCCCGGCAGGGGATGAGGGCGGTGCGACTGGGCGAGCCGTCCTTCCCTCATCCGCCAGCGCTTCGCGCTGCCACCTTCTCCCTCGGGGGAGAAGGAAGAGACCGTCTCAGCCGCGCTTCCCGCCAACCGAGATGAAGGCCATGAGGCAGGGCTCCGGCAGCGGGTTGCGCCAGCGATGGCGGGTTCCGTTCTGCACGATGCAATCGCCCTGGCGCAAATGGACCCGCTGCCCGTCGTCCAGTTCCAGCGTCATCTCGCCGCGAACCACGACGCCGTAGTCGATCGTGTCGGATGTGTGCATGCCCGGCGCGCCGCGTTCGAAATGGTCGCCCATGCGCGGCACCTTCTCCGACATCTCCTGCAGGGCGCTCTCGAAGGTGACGCCGGGCGGCGGCTTCCAGCCTTCGGGCCGCCTCGGAGGATACGAGATCAGGCGAAACATCGTGCCGCCGGGGCCGGGAAAGGCCACCGTTCCTGCAAGCATCGGGTCGGGTTCCAGGCCGGTGAGCTGGGGCACGCCCTCGGTCATGTAGAGCTCGTAGAAGGTCAGGCCCGGGTTGGAGTCGATCTCCACCACCTTGGGCGTCACGTCGAAGGACTTGAATATCGACTTGCCGGCTGCATCGCGGCCAGTCAGCGCCCGTTTCGGGGGAGGCAGCTCGCTCGAATCCTTCGCTTCGCCCGGCTGCGGCAGCGCGGCCAGGGCGCCGCCGCCAGCGATGGCCGAGAGCGCCTGGAGCAGCTGACGCCGATCACCGCCTTCAGATCGCTCGGAGGGAGGCCTCGTGTCATCCAAGGACTTGTTTTTGCTTCGTGACCACCAGCGCCAAGAGAGCCAGCTCATCTGCGTCCTCCGCTGTTGGATGCTTTCGTCGTCGCTGTCGTGGCCGGCGTCTTATTTCATTTCGCAGGAAAGTTCTTTCTCATGCTCATCATGTTGAGGATTCAGGCCTGCACAAGTAGACCTTAGGTGCAGCGCAGCCCGATTTTCGACGGTCTGTAGCGTACTGTATTGGTAATCGACTCCATTACCTCCAACTAAAGTCCAATTGTATTGGGGTTGTAGTTGGATGGATGTTTCGATCGCTTCTGTTGGATATCCTTTTCCGGTAGGGAAGGGTAAGAGGTGCCTGCATGACGCCGGATGCCGCCGCCTTGTTCGCCATCATCATCCTGGTCGTTCCGATGGCCTATTTGCTGTTCGCGGCGCCCGGCTTTCTGTTCGTGAAGCTCGACATCCCGCCCGTTGCCCGGTTGTTGCGCATGATGTTCGGGGCGTATTTCCTGGTGCTGACCGTGACTGCCGTCATCGGGGCAGTGATGTTTGCCGTGGCGGGTCCATGGGCCTTCGTCTTCGGCATGGGCGTCCTGGCTTCTACGGTCATGGCTCGCGTCTGGTTTCTGCGGCGGATCGATGCCCAGATCGAGACTTGGCCGGCGGATGTCGGCCGCCGGCTGCGTCGGCTGCATTGCGGCGGCATGCTGTGCAATGCGATCCAACTTGCCGTCGTCATGGGTAGCATTCCTTATGTCATGATCGCCCCGGTCTGATCGGGTTTGCTGTCGAAGACCTTCATCGAGACCTTCGCCAAGAAGGCGGCGGTGGGCTCGTACCCTCTCGACTCCCGGCGGAGCGCCGGTCACACTCCCTCTTTCGAAAGGAGAGGCGAGATGACCGAGCGCTCTGCTATCGAGACCCTGATCATCGAGGCCTATGAGGCGCGCGTGCGCGGTGACCTCGACGGCGTGATGACTGCCTTCCATCCGCAATGCCGCTTCCAATTCATGGGAGCGGCCGATAGTGCGCCGATCTGCCGGCCGCTCGAGGGCTGCGACATGGTCCGCGAGCAAATGGCCGGGCTGATCGACAACTTTGCCTTCGCGAAATTCGAGACGCTGGGTCTCGTCGTCGAAGGCAATCATGCCGCCTACCACTGGCGCGCCGACGTGACCTTCACGCCGACCGGCCGCACCGACAGCTTCGACGTCGTCGACATGCTGGTGATCGAGGACGGCAAGGTGCGCAGCCTGTCTCAGTTCACGGACACCGCCGGCCTGGCGCGGCTTGCTGCCGCCTGAGCGGTTCAGTCATCGGAGGCATCACTGCTTTCGGTTTGCGCAGGGCGCGGCAACCGTTAGGTTCGCCGGGTCGTCCCCTGTCGAGTCACTGGCTGCGCCATGAACATCCTCTCGATCCAGTCCCATGTCGCCTATGGCCATGTCGGCAACGCCTCGGCCGTCTTCCCGATGCAGCGCCTCGGCGTCGATGTCTGGCCGATCCATACGGTGCAGTTCTCGAATCACACCGGCTATGGCGCCTGGAAGGGCCGCGTCTTCGACGGCGGCATGATCGACGAGGTGATGGAGGGCATCGCCGAGCGCGGCGTGCTGCCGAGCTGTGACGGCGTGCTCTCCGGCTACATGGGTTCGGCCGATATCGGCCACGCCATCCTCTCGGCGGTCGAGCGGGTGCGTGCCGCCAATCCCAAGGCGATGTATTGCTGCGATCCGGTGATCGGCGATGTCGGGCGCGGCGTCTTCGTGCGGCCGGGGATCCCCGAGTTCATGCGCGAGCAGGCGGTGCCGGCAGCCGATATCGTGACGCCGAACCAGTTCGAGCTGGAATTGCTCACCGATATCGAGGTCAAGACGATCTCCGACGCGCATCGCGCCGTCGAGACCCTGCGCGATGCCGGGCCGAAGGTCGTGCTCGTTACCTCGCTCGTCACCGAGGAGACGCCGGCTGAGGCCATCGACATGATGGCAGCCGATGCGCAGGGCGCCTACCGGGTGCGCACGCCGAAGCTCGACGTCAGCGTCAACGGCGCCGGCGACGCGATCGCGGCCCTGTTCTTCGTGCATTTCCTGCGCGACGGTTCGGCCGCCTCGGCGCTCGCCAAGGCCTCGTCCTCGGTCTACGGGCTGCTGAAGCGGACGAAGGAGGAGGGCTCGCGCGAAATCCTCACCGTCGCCGCGCAGGACGAGTTCGTCACGCCCAGCCACAGGTTCGAGCCCGAGAAGCTTTGAACTGGGCGCTGATCTGATGAAACTGCGCATCGGCACCTTCAATGTCGAGAACCTGCTGACGCGGCATCGCTTCGAGCCGGGTGGGCGGATCGACACGGCGGCGGCGATGTCGCTGTTCCATTTCCCGCGCGCCGACGAACGCGACGCGGTCGAGCGCTCGCTGGCCGTGGCGCTGGAGGACGACAAGCGCCAGATGACCGCGCTCGCCATCGCCGAGGCGCAGGCCGATCTCTGGATGCTGCAGGAGGTCGATTCGCTCGCGAGCCTGCAGGCCTTCTTCGCCAACTACGTCCATCGCATCGCCGACTATCGCTACGGCCATTTCGCGCTGATCGACGGCAACGACCCGCGCAGCATCGATATCGGCTTCGCCGCAAGGCGCGACCTGGTGACGCCGCAGGCGATCAAGTTCGCCTCGCACAAGGAGCTGAGCTTCGCCGAGGCCGATGTCTATGACGGCGCGCTGGCGCAGTTCGGCATCAGGCCGCGCGACCGCGTCTTCGCGCGCGACTGCCTTGCCGTCGAACTGGGCTTCGGCGATCGCCGGCTGACGCTGTTCGGCTGCCATTTCAAGTCGATGAACAACGGCCGCGAGGATGGCAGGCAGGTGACGCTGCCGATCCGCCGGGCCGAGGCGCTGGCAGTGAAGCACATCGTCAAGACCTGGTTCGGGCCCGGCTGGCGCGAGGCCAATTGGGCGGTGCTGGGCGACCTCAACGGCTACCGCATCGGGCTCGGGCCGCTGGCCGAGCCGGTCGACGAGGGCGATAGCGGCATTGAGCCGCTGCTGGAGGATTTCGCGGTCGATCCGATCGAAAACCTGCCGCTGCACGAGCGCTGGACGCATTTTAGGCGCTACTGGTCGGAGGAGCATGGCCAGCTGATGGAGAGCCATATGCCGCTCGACCATATCCTGCTCTCGCCGGCGCTGGCCGCCGCCAATCCGACACCGTCGATGCAGATGATCCGGCGCGGCTTGCCCTATCGCGTCCCGCTCGACCCACGCCAGCCCGACCGCTCGATGGCGCGGCTCGCGACCAGCTCCGACCGCTATCCGCGCGTTGGCTGGGACCGGCCGAAAGCCTCGGACCATTGCCCGCTCACCGTCGACCTGACCATTCCTCAAAGCTGAGTATACCTATTATGAGCCGCCGCTTCGCCACGCTCGACGTCTTCACCACCACCCCGCATGCCGGCAATCCGCTGGCCGTGGTGCTCGACTCAGATGGGCTCGACACCGCCGCGATGCAGGCCATCGCCCGCGAGTTCAACCTGTCGGAAACGGTCTTCGTGGCGCCGCCGGCCGATCCCGCCCATTGTGCGGCGATCCGCATCTTCACGCCGGCGCGCGAGCTGCCCTTCGCCGGGCATCCGACCGTCGGCAGCGCCGTGCTGCTGGCGCTGCGCCAGGCCGCCGAAGGCAAGGCGACTGGGAGCCTGGTGCTGGAGGAGCAGGTCGGGCTCGTCACTTGTGCCGTCTCGACGCGAAGCAAGCTCGCGGGCCGCGCCACCTTCACGCTGCCGCGCCTGCCGGCGGAGATCGACCAGCCAGGCGGCCTGGCGCTGCTTGCGGGTGCGCTCGGCCTCGACAAGCGCGAGATTGGCTTTGATGCTCATGTGCCGAGCGTGTTCTCGGCCGGGCTCGGCTTCACCTTCGTGCCGGTGGCGAGCCTGGAAGCGATGGCCCGGATCAGGCTCGAGACCAGCCTATGGTCGCAGGCGATGAAGCCCGCTGACGGCCCCAACGCCTATGTCTATTGCCGGCTGCCGCGGGAGAGCGGACACCATTATCGCACCCGGATGTTCGCGCCCTCGATGGGCATCGCGGAGGACCCGGCGACGGGCTCGGCAGTCGCGGCCTTCGCCGGTGCGATCATGCGTTTCGACCGGCCTGACGATGGCGAGCACCGGCTGGTGATCGAGCAGGGCTACGAGATGGGCCGGCCGTCGCAGATCGAGCTCGGGCTGACGGTCGCCGGCGGCAAGCTGGTCTCGGCGCGGATCGGCGGCGCGGCCGTGGTGGTCAGCGAGGGTACGTTGCTGTGAGCGGCGTCGAGAACGGCCGCATCGTTGCGCTCAGCCAGGTCGAGGCCAAGATCGAGCCCTATGACTGGGTCTTCGCGCGCGAGAGGGAGCCGGAGATCGCGGCGCATTGGGCGGCGATCAGCGCCGGCAAGCCGGCCATGTTCAATGGCAAAGTGATGCTGCAGCATCATGCGAGGATCGAGGACGGCGTCTTCCGGGCCGGCTATTTCGAGACCGATTATGCCGCCTTCATGAGCTGGCGCGATTTCGGCCATCCCGGGCCTGTCGTGCGCAACGGCTTCGCCATGGCGGCGCTCAGATCGGCCGATGGCGCCTTCCTGCTGGGTAAGATGGGCGAGCACACGGCCAATCCGGGCAAGGTCTATTTCGCCGCCGGCACGCCTGATCGCGAGGATGTGCGCGCCGATGGCAGCCTCGACCTCGCCGGCAGCGTCACCCGTGAGCTTTGCGAGGAGACCGGGCTGACGCTCGACGAGATCGCGGTCGAGGAGAGCTGGACGGCCGTGATCCTGGAGGGCCGCATCGCCTTCATGCGGCCCGTCTCGGTGCCGCTGCCGGCCGAGGCGGCGCGCGCGCTGATGCTGTCGCGCATGGCCGAGCAGGACGAGCCCGAGCTCGCCGACATCGTCGTGATCCGCAGCCTCGCCGAATGCGACAGCTACGATATGCCGCCCTTCATGCGGCGCTATCTCGCACATATCTACGGCCAGGATTGAGCCGCCCTCCGCTGGAAGAGACAACTCCATGACCGCGCCCGAAGCAACCGCGCCCGAAGCCCTGGACCTGCCCGAGTCAAATCCGTTCTCGCGTGCCTGGGAGACGCCGTTCAAGCTGCCGCCCTTCGCCGAGATCGCGCCGGAGCACATCCGCCCGGCCTTCGACGCCGCGCTGGCCAAGCACAAGGCGGAGATCGCTTCGATCATCGCCGAACCGGCCAAGCCCGACTTCGCGAACACGATCGAGGCGATGGAGCAGGCGGGCCGGGCGCTCAGCCGCGTCGGCGGCGTGTTCTACAACCTCACCGGCGCACATACGAACGAGGCGCTGCAGGCGATCGAGCGCGAGATGTCGCCGATCACTTCGCGGCACTGGTCGGCGATCATGATGGACGCAGGCCTGTTCGCGCGGGTCGAGCGGGTCTACGAGCGGCGCGAGGCGCTGCATCTCGACGCCGAGCAGCTGCGCCTGCTGGAGCGCAGCTACAAGGGCTTCGTGCGCTCGGGCGCGCGGCTCGGCCCCGGCGACAAGACCCGGCTCGCCGCGATCAACGAGCGGTTGGCCGCGCTCGGCACCCAGTTCAGCCAGAACGTGCTGAAGGACGAATCCTCCTACGCGTTGATCCTCGACGAGGAGGCCAAGCTCGCCGGACTGCCACCCTTCCTGCTCGCGGCGATGGCGCGCGCGGCGGCCGACCGCGGCCAAGAGGGCAAGCATGCGGTGACGCTGTCGCGCTCGATCATCGAGCCCTTCCTGACCTTCTCGACAAGGCGCGACCTGCGCGAGGAAGCCTTCATCGCCTGGAGCAAGCGCGGCGAGCATGCCGGCAAGACTGATAACCGCGCCATCGTCGCCGAGATGGTGGCGCTGCGGGCGGAGAAGGCGAAGCTGCTGGGCTTCAGGACCTTCGCACATTTCAAGCTCGACGACTGCATGGCGAAGACGCCGGAGAACGTGCGCGAGCTGCTCGAGCTGGTCTGGAAGCCGGCCAAGGCGCGTGCCGCCGAGGAGGCTGCTAACCTCGCCGCCCTGGCGCAGGGCGAGGGCGAGAACGGGCCGATCCGGCCCTGGGACTGGCGCCACTACGCCGAGAAGGTGCGCCAGCAGACCTATGCACTCGATGAAGCCGTGCTGAAGCCCTATCTCCAGCTCGACCGCATCATCGCTGCGGCCTTCGACACGGCGGGCAAGCTTTTCGGCCTTGCCTTCGAGGAGATGACGGATCTGGCCGGCTATCACCCGGATGTCCGCATCTGGGAGGTCAAGGAAGCCAGGAGCGGCCGACATATCGGCCTCTTCCTCGGCGACTACTTCGCCCGTTCCTCGAAGCGCTCCGGCGCCTGGATGAGCGCCTTCCGCGGCCAGCGCAAGCTCGGCGGCGAGGTCCGGCCGATCATCGTCAACGTCTGCAATTTCGCGAAGCCGGAGGAGGGCAAGCCGGCGCTGCTCTCGCTCGACGATGCGCGCACGCTCTTCCACGAATTCGGCCATGCCCTGCACGGGCTGCTCTCGGACGTGACCTATGGCTCGCTCGCCGGCACCTCGGTCTCGCGCGATTTCGTCGAGCTGCCGTCACAGCTCTACGAGCACTGGTTCATGACCGAGGAGGTGATGCAGCGCTTCTGCCTGCACGCCGAGACGGGCGAGCCGATCCCGCAGGCGCTGATCGACAAGATCAGGCAGGCGCAGACCTTCAACCAGGGCTTCGCCACGGTGGAGTATACCTCCTCGGCGCTGGTCGACCTCGCCTTCCACTCGCTGGAGAAGCCGGAGGGGCTCGACCCGCTCGCCTTCGAGGCGGCCGAGCTAGCGCGCTTGGGCATGCCGGCTGAGATCACCATGCGCCACCGCACGCCGCACTTCACCCATGTCTTCTCGGGAGACGGCTATTCGGCCGGCTATTACAGCTATCTTTGGTCGGAGGTGATGGATGCCGACGCCTTCAACGCCTTCATCGAGGCCGGCGACGTCTTCGCGCCAGAGGTGGCCGGCAAGCTGAAGCGCTACATCTACTCGGCCGGCGACACGCGCGATGCCGCCGAGGCCTACACGCTGTTCCGGGGCAGGTTGCCGACGCCGGATGCGCTGTTGGAGAAGCGGGGGCTGGCGGCTTAGAGGTCGTTTGCGAATTCTACTGGCGAGGCCGTCTGACGCGGCCGTCTGCGCTTCCGGTGCTCACGGACATGAAGTCCGCTGCGCTCCGGTTCTCGACGGCCACGCCAGCCGGCTCACGCCAGCGAATTCTCAAACGACCTCTCCCGAGCTTCACGTCATGCTCGCCCTTGTGGCGAGCATCCACGTCTTGAACGGTGCCCGCGATAAGCGAAGACGTGGATGGTCGGGACAAGCCCGACCATGACGGCAAGGGTGTCGATTCTCGTCTTACGGATACCCGAACTTCGTCCGCGTCGCGCGAATCTGCGAGACTGCGCCGCCCTCGTTGCCGCCCGAACAGGTCGTGCGCGCCCGCGAAATCTCGCCGCTCACCCGGTCATGCACGCTCTTGGTGGTGTGGCCGGTCTGCAGGTCGTTGTCGATGATCGCCTGGAAGCGCTCGACCTCGCCGGAGCAGCCGCCGCCGGTCGGCATGTGGAAGGTGTTGGGCGTCACGCCCGTCGGCGCGTTTTCCGGCGAGGGCGCCGGCGGCGGGCCGGCGGTCTGGCAGGCGGCGAGCAGGAGGCCGAGGACGGCAAGGGCAGGGGCTGAGCGCATCGAGGCGCCTCCGATCACGAGCAGGCGGCGCGACCATGACCGATTCTGGCGCAAGCGCCAATCCGCGCGCATGGCCACAGCTCCGACACGCTCTGCGGCGACAAGCGCGCTGCACCGCCACCAAGAGCTTCGACAGCCTATGACCGAACCAACCCTTATCGAACTCGCCATCTTCGCCGATTATTTCCAGTTCTACGTCCAGGACGAGGCGGCCAACGAGGATTTCGGCGAGAAATGGACCGACGAATCAGTCGAGCGGCAACTTGCCGTGGCTGAGTTCTCGGCCGCCATCGGAACCGCGCGCAACATGACCGTTCCGGTCGTGCTCTCGGTCCATGCGGAGGCGCCGGCCGAGGATTTCGCCGAATGGGACATGGTCAACGAGTGCTCGATCAGCGTCCGCTCGGACACGCTGATCATCGCCGGCTGCACGGATCACCTGCCGAACGCGCCGCGCGTTCCGATCGCGCCCGGGACCTATCGCGTGCGCGTGTCCTATTCGGGCCTGGACAGCCTGAGCGAGGATGGGGTCGAAGGCGATGATTTCTACCGGCTGCAGCTCTGGCCGGCGCCGCTGGCGGAGATCGCCGTGCGCAAGGCCCGGACGGTCGCTGCCGACTGAGCCGCTCCGTCAGCCGCCAATCATTCCGCGATGCGCAGTCGCGCTGCGACGAGCGTGAGCAGCGCCGCCGTCGCGGCCGCGAACCAGATCGCGTTGAGACCGATCGCGCCATGGGCCAGAGCTCCGAGCACGGCTCCGCTCAAGAGGCCGAGCCAGAGCATGAAATGGCGCAGCCAGGCCGTGCGCGAACCGCCCAGGATGGCGCCGGCAATGCGCTGGCCCATCTTCACCAGCGTTCCGGTCATGTAGGTCAGGCCGATCGTGACCTCGCCGTCGCGCTGGAAGACGGCGTTCTCCATGCCCATCGCCACGGCGAGCAGGCCGACGCCGATATGGCTCAGGCCGCTCGTGTCGAGCAGCGCCGAGAGCGTGAGGCACAGCGTGACGCTGCCGAGCACGGCGGGCGGGCGCCGCGCGCCGGCGAAATGGCCGATCAGCGAGCCGAGAATGACGCCGCTGACGAAGAGCGCCAGGATGCCGCCGGCGAGCATGATGCCGCCGGCATGGCGCCCGGCCAGCTCGATGCCGAGTCGCGTCGAGTTGCCGGTCATGAAGGAGACGAAGAAGCCGCCCAGGCTGATGAAGCCGAGCGCGTCGACATAGCCGGCCAGACAGGACAGGCAGACCGCAAGCCCGATCGCGCGGCGGTCGTAGCGCATCATCTCGGCATCTCCCAGGCGGTGACGGCTTTCGATTGCCCGTCCTGGCCAATGATTGCAATCGCCGTCGATGGGCGGTGCAAGTTGCGGGCCCCGCATGAGCTTAGGGGTAGGAAGCCAAGGGCTGTGTTGGACCCAATCCGTTCCTTCGGCATCGCGAATGAACGAGGTCCAGGTGGCGCCAAGTTCGGCCTTATGCAGATGCTTCGGGAAGCAGCGCTCGCCGTTTCAATGCGGGTCAGTCCAGCGACTGGCCGCCGCGAAGGCCGCGGGAGTCGGGTATCAGCGCAGCTAGACGGGCGTCGCGCCGCGGCGGTGCGATGAAGGCGCTTGCCGTCTTCTGGGGCAGGCCCAGATCGAACGGACGGCCTGGCGGCAGCAGCGCATTATTGACGAGCTTCAAAGCCTGACCTGCGGGCGTGGCGTCAGCAGCAGCCGGCGTTGCCGATGCGAAAGCCAGCGGCGCATTGGCGAAGGACGTCGGCATCGTCGAGGAGCGGCTGACGAGAGGCGCAGGCTCGGAGACAGCAGCGAGTTGATAGCTCGGCTCCTCGATGCGACGTCGCTCGGGCCGTTCGCCCTTCACATAGAACGCGTTCCCGCCAGCCACCGTCATGTAGTGCATGTTGGCGTAGGAAAAGCGCATGCCGGCCATATGAAAGTGCTTGGCCGTTCCGACAGCCTCGTTGCGCCGACCGTTGAGGATGTCTTCCGCGACGGCCTCGACCTTCGGCAGGTCGCGTGCAGCCATCTGTCGCGTCAGCACGCCGGAGGCGAACTGGCGCGGCGCGCCGACGACGCCGCAGATCGTCTCAGGATATCGCGGCGATTCCACCCGGTTCATCACAACCGTGCCGACGCCGAGCAGGCCCGTCTCGCTCGATCTGTTCGATTCGAAATACATCGCGCGGACGAGGCATTCCTTTTCGCGCGGGTCGGCCTTCGCCAGGGCGACGGCGCGCTTGCGAGCCTCGCGGGGCTCTTTTGCCGTGGGGGCAACAATCGCAGCGGTCTCGACAGGCGAGATGCTGCAGGCGCCGAGAGCCGGCGCAGCCAGTGAAATCAGAAGCGGGATCGCTTTGCGGCCATAGCGGCCCATACCGATGGAACGGACAGCATTTGTAGCGATCACGGCCCGCTTCATGCGGCAATCTCCTGAATACGGAATAGGGCTGCCGCGAGTGGCGAACCGTAGTCTCCGGAAAGGAATCCCGAAACTCTTATCAGAAAGTTAATTTCGGAAGGAAGAGGCAAACGCGCGCGACGGCGGACTGGCCATCAACGCGGCGAGGCCGTCGGGCTATCTGTGCTCACGGACGCCAATCAGCCTTTCCTGTTCAGGTTTTCACCATAGGCCCGCACGATCGTTCAAGACGCAACGGTTCTTGCGCTCCTACCCTTCGATCAGCTACAGAGCGAAGACCGACAAGAGGAAACGCCGTGGCCGCATCCGCCACCCATGCCGAGAGCCTGACCCGCGCCATTGCGCGGCCGGCCGGCATGCGCGCTCCTCTCGGCCTTGGTCTGCTTCTTCTCCTTAGCCGCCCCTGAGGGCCGGCCGGGCATGCATGCCTGGGCGCTCAGGGGAGTGACGAGAACCGACCTTCAGACCTTCCGCGCCAGCCACCGAGATGAGCGGCGCTCTCTGCCCCGAGGAATACGACCATGACGAACGCTGCGAATCCCAAGGACCGGGTCCTGATCTTCGACACGACCCTGCGCGACGGCGAGCAATGCCCCGGCGCCACCATGACCTTCGAGGAAAAGCTGGAGATCGCCGACTTCCTCGACGCGATGGGCGTCGACATCATCGAGGCCGGCTTCCCGATCGCGTCCGATGGCGATTTCGAGGCGGTGTCCGAGATCGCCCGGCGCATCAAGCGCGCCTCCGTCGCGGGCCTCGCCCGCGCCATCAGCGCTGATATTGCCCGGGCCGGCGAGGCCGTGCGCCATGCGGTGAAGCCGCGCATCCACACCTTCGTCTCGACCTCGCCGATCCATCTGGCGCATCAGATGCGCAAGACCGAGGACGAGGTGATCGAGATCATCACCAAGACCGTGGCGCAGGCGCGCAACCTGGTCGAGGACGTCGAATGGTCGGCGATGGACGCCACCCGCACCCCGATCGACTATCTCTGCCGCGCCACCGAGGCCGCAATCAAGGCCGGCGCGACGACGATCAACCTGCCCGACACCGTGGGCTACGCCACCCCGGACGAGTACCGCGAGATGTTCCGCGCAGTGCGCGAGCGCGTGCCGAACGCCGACAAGGCGATCTTCTCGGTGCATTGCCATAACGATCTGGGTCTGGCCGTGGCGAACTCGCTGGCCGGCATCGCGGGCGGCGCCAGGCAGGTCGAGTGCACGATCAACGGCATCGGCGAGCGCGCCGGCAATGCCGCGCTGGAAGAGGTGGTGATGGCGCTGCGCGTACGCGGCGACGTGCTGCCCTACGATACCGGCATCGACTCGACGCTGCTGATGCGCGCCTCCAAGGCTGTGTCGACCGCCTGCTCCTTCCCGGTGCAATACAACAAGGCGATCGTCGGCCGGAACGCCTTCGCCCATGAGAGCGGCATCCACCAGGACGGCATGCTGAAGCACCAGCAGACCTACGAGATCATGACCCCGGCCTCGGTCGGCGTCACCAAGACCTCGCTGGTCATGGGCAAGCATTCCGGCCGCGCCGCCTTCCGCTCCAAGCTGAAGGAGATGGGCTACGATCTCGGCGACAACCAGCTGGAGGACGCCTTCACCCGCTTCAAGGCTTTGGCCGACCGCAAGAAGCACGTCTACGACGAGGATATCGAGGCGCTGGTCGACGAGAACATCGCCTCGGCGCATGACCGGGTGAAGCTGGTCTCGCTGACCGTGATCGCCGGCACCCGCGGCCCGCAGCGCGCCACGCTCAAGCTCGACGTCGACGGCCGCGTCAGCACCGAGGAGGCCGAGGGCAACGGCCCGGTCGACGCCGTCTTCAACGCGATCAAGGCGATCGTGCCGCACGAGGCGGTGCTGGAGCTCTACCAGGTCCATGCCGTGACCGAGGGCACCGATGCGCAGGCCGAGGTCTCGGTCAGGCTCTCGGTCGAGGGCGGCTCGTCGGTGACCGGCCGCGGGGCGGACCCGGACACGCTGGTCTCGTCGGCCAAGGCCTACCTGACCGCGCTCAACAAGCTGATCGCGCGCGGCGCGCGGGTGCATCCGCAGGCCGCTGCGGAATAGGCGGCTACGGTCATCGAAGGGCGCGGGGAACCCCTCTCCTGTAAGGAGAGGGGCAGGAGTGAGGTGCTGGCCGCTTGACACTGCAGCCGTGACCCAACCGCTGCCGTCGTTGAATTTCACTGGTGTTCGGGCCTACACCTCACCCTGCCCTCTCCTTACAAGAGAGGGTTCCCCGCGCCTGACCGGCATAGGCTTCACACCGGCCAGCCCCGATCCTTCTTGATCGTCGACAGCACGAAGGACGAGCGCATGTCGGCCACGCCGGGCAGCGTCAGCAGGCGCTGCATCGCGAACTCGCCATAGGCCTCGATATCGTCCGCGACGATGTGGACCAGCAGGTCGCATTCGCCGGTCATGGCGTGGCAGGAGATCACCTCGGCGAAGGATTGCAGCTTCTCGATCAGCCGCGTGCGCCAGTCGGGGTCGGATTGCGCCAGCTTGACGAAGGCATAGGCCTCGACGCCGTGGCCGAGCGCACGCCGGTCGATCTCGGCGCGGTAGCCGGTGATGACGCCGTCCTCCTCCAGCGCCTTCAGCCGCCGCAGGCAGGGCGAGGCCGCCATGCCGATCTCCTCGGCCAGAGCCGCGTTGGTGATGCGCCCATCGCGCTGGATGGCGCGCAGGATGCGGCGGTCGGTTTCGTCGAGACGGGAGGGCGGCGGATAGGCGTGGGTCATGATCGGACCTCGATCGCTTGATCTCGGTCCTATCCTGCTCGCATGCGTGGCTGCCGGCAAGAAATAGGCAGGACATGACCGGGCTTCGGGCGGATCATCTTCGAAAGCTTGGGAGATTGCGCCATGTCCGATCCATTCCTGCGCTCCGGCATGAAATCGCATGAGATTCCGGCCGATTTCATCGTCGACCAGCGCTTCGAGTCCTATACTGCCGCCGATCACGAGACCTGGTCGCGGCTGCATCGGCGCCAGGCCGAGCTGCTGCGCGGCCGCGTCTGCGACGAGTATTTTGAGGGCCTTGCCGCGCTCGGCATCGCCGCCGACGGCATTCCGGATTTCCGCGACCTGAACCGCGTGCTGAAAGCCGCCACCGGCTGGGAGGTCGTCGCCGTGCCGGGACTGGTGCCGGACCGGGTCTTCTTCACGCATCTGGCGCAGCGGCGCTTTCCGGCCGGGTTCTGGATCAGGCGGCCCGACGAGTTCGACTATATCGAGGAGCCGGACATCTTCCACGACGTCTTCGGCCATGTGCCACTGCTGATGAACAGGTCTTACGCCGATTTCGTCGCCGCCTATGGCGAAGCCGGCCTGCGGCTGAACGATCCCGCGGATCTGGCCCGGCTGGCGCGGCTGTACTGGTACAGCGTCGAGTTCGGGCTGATCGAGACCAAGGCCGGCTTGCGCATCTTCGGTGCCGGCATCGCCTCCTCGCCGGGCGAGACGCTCTTCGCGCTCGAAAGCGCCTCGCCCAACCGGATCGGCTTCGACACCCAGCGCGTCATGCGCACGCGCTACCGCATCGACGATTACCAGCAGAGCTATTTCGTTCTGCCCGGTTTCGAGGCGATGCCGGCGCTGGACGACGCCACGCTTTCGGCCGCGATGGCATCAGTGCGCACGCAGGCCGAGCTCGGCCCGGAGGCCGTGCTCGCGGGCGACCGCGTCCTGCACCGCGGCGATGGCACGCATCACCGCTCGCCACGGCAGCCGCTCGTCGCCTGAGCCGCGGCACAGGCGCTCCGCCGCTTTTCCGGTGGATGATTTAGGCGCGCCGCTGGACGCGGTGCGCAATCCTTGCCCCGATCGCCTAATAAATAGGCCGCCGCTCGTGCGGCCATCAGGGGAGCGTGGGCGATGGGCTATTTTCCGAACTGGACGCTGAAAACCTCCGGCGCGGTGATGCCGGATGAGCGGCTGCCGACCGGGCAGACCATCATCGCCGGGCTGCAGCATATCGTCGCCATGTTCGGTGCGACCGTGCTGGCGCCGGTGCTGATGGGCTTCGATCCGAACGTTGCGATCCTCTTCTCCGGCATCGCGACCTTGCTGTTCTTCGTGATCACGCGCGGGCGGCTGCCGAGCTATCTCGGCTCTTCCTTCGCCTTCATCGGCGTGGTCATCGCTGCCTCCGGCTATGCCGGCTCCGGCCCCAACGCCAACATCGCGGTCGCGCTGGGCGGCATCATCGCCTGCGGCGCGCTCTATTTCGCGATCGGCCTGATCGTCCAGGCTGTGGGCACCAACTGGATCGAGAAGCTGCTGCCGCCCGTCGTCACCGGCGCCGTCGTCGCCGCGATCGGCCTCAACCTGACCGCGGTCGCGATGAACATGATCTCGGCCAGCCCCTATACGAAGTGGATCGCGCTGCTGACCGTGATCGCGGTGGCCCTGGTCGCGGTTTACGGGAAGGGCCTGGCTCAGCGTCTGCCGGTGCTGATCGGCGGGCTCGCGGCCTATCTCGCCTATGCGCTGACCGCCTCGTCCTTCGGCGCGCCGCCGATCGATTTCGGCAAGATCGCCGCGGCCGCCTGGTTCGGGTTGCCCAATTTCGTCGCGCCTGTCTTCGACGTGAGGGCGATGGCGCTGATCGCGCCGGTGGCGATCATCCTGGTCGCGGAGAATCTCGGGCACATCAAGGGCATCGCGGTGATGACCGGGCGAAATTTCGATTCGCTGATCGGCCGCGGCTTCATGGCCGACGGGCTCGCCACCATGATCGCGGGCTCGGGCGGCGGCACCGGCGTCACCACCTATGCCGAGAACATGGGCGTCATGGCCGTGACGCGGGTCTATTCGACGCTGGTCTTCGTTGCGGCCGGCATCATCGCGCTGGTGCTCGGATTCTCGCCAAAGTTCGGCGCGGTGATCGGCACGATCCCCGTCGCGGTGCTGGGCGGGCTCGCCATCGTCGTCTTCGGCCTGATCGCCGCCACGGCGGGGCGAATCTGGGTCGAGAACAAGGTCGATTTCTCCGAACCGAAGAATCTGCTGACGGTCGCGACGGCGCTGATCCTCGGCGCCGGCGACCTCAAGCTGCCGATCTTCGGCTTCGAACTGGGCGGTATCGGCACGGCGACGTTCGGCGCGATCGCGCTTTACCACCTGCTGAATCGCAAGGCGGCGTGAGGGGGCAAGGCCACGGGCACAAGCTTTTCCACCGATTGCATATTTCTGTCGCATTGGGGTGGACAGGGCAGGGGGCGTTTGCTACATCGCCGGCCTGCCTGACGCGGACTTGAACCGCGCCGGCAACGTCTTCGTGGCGTATGGGTGATTAGCTCAGTTGGTAGAGCAGCTGACTCTTAATCAGCGGGTCGTAGGTTCGAGCCCTACATCACCCACCACGGAAACTTTCGGACATTGGCGGCAGGAATAGCGCTCCAGAGCATGCGCGCCGTGCGGGCGCGCATCCGTCGCATTAAAACAATCGCGTCGAACTAAATGCCGCCCCTGCGCGTTGACGCAGAGCGCGCTCCACGAGGAGGGCGCGGATAGGCTCTTTGGTTTGGAGGACGCCGTGGATAGACGCTCATTCTTCGTGACACTTGTGGGGGGCATGGCTGCTGCCAGCCTTGGCGGAATCGCCATGGCGGAAGCCGCTGCGCCGCCGAAGCTCACCCCTGCGCCCGAGCCGGTCGCTGACGCGCTCGAGGCCGAGAAGGGAGCGGCGCTCGACAAGACCGATGCCGAGTTCAGCCAGTATTATCGCAGGCGCTATCGGCGCCATTATCGCCGGCATTACCGTCGGCGGGGTCGCTGGTGAGGATCTAGGGAGCATCGCGCAGGAGCGCGCCGCTTCTTGAGGTCCCGAGATGAAGGGCAGCCATGACTGGCGTCATGGCTGCCCTTTCCTTGTGAGATCAACTGGCCGCGATCAAGGCGGCGATGACGCCGGTGACGCTGTTGATCAGGATGAACTGGTTGTCGACCTTGACCCAGCGTTGGCCGCGGCCGGGCGTCCGCAGATGGTAGCGGTGATAATCGCCGACGACGTGGCGGCGATAGGTCGAGGGCAGGGCCCGGCCGGTGGCCCAGCGCGGCTGCTTGACCACCACGACCTTCTTCACCACGACATGCTTCTGGACGTGATGGTTCTGGGCATGGACCGGGCCGTGATGACTGGGGCGATACTGCTGCGCAAAAGCAGCGGCCGGTGCAACCAGGAGTGAAACAGCAAGAGCGGCAATGGCAACAGGGTTTTTCATAGAATGTCTCCATCGGTGATCGATGGGATACTTTTGCAAATATCAAATAAATGGCAGATGAACGACAAGGTTAAGCTTTCGTAATCTACCGTTCATGCGTAGTTTGTCAGTATAGTTAACGGGCGCGCTTGGCCTGCAGCCGCGGGCCTGGGTGCGGGTCTTGCCATCCGCTGCGGCTGGACGCAAAGACGGCACCCGACTCCTCTTCCCGGCCGATGGATGCGCGCATGAACGGCTTGATGGCTGAACTGGACCTGGTCCTGAAACTGCTGGCCGGCCTGCTGGCGGGCGTCGCCATCGGCTGGGAGCGCACGCTCCGGCACAAGAGCGCCGGCCTGCGGACCTTCGGCCTGGTCGGGCTCGGGACGGCCACGGCCGCCGCGATCTTCTCGGGAACCTCCGGGGCGCCCCATCCCGATGCGGCGAGCCGCGTCGTGCAGGGCATCCTGACCGGGATCGGCTTTCTCGGCGCGGGCGTGATCATCCGGCGCGAGACTGACGGCTTACCGCACGGGTTGACCACGGCTGCGGCGGTCTGGGTCACGGCGGCGCTCGGCTGTGCGGCAGGCCTGGGGCAATGGCGGATCACCCTGACTGCAACGGCTCTGGCGCTGACCCTGCTCTTCATCAACCATTCGGTCGAGCACTGGATTCAGGGTCGCGAGGCGAAGGCGGGCAAGGCCGCCCCGGATCGGGGCTTGGGCGGCAGCGATACCGGCGATTCGGCCGGGTAGGCGCGAACCTTCGCCGCTGCGCCGCGTTGGTGCCGCGACAGAGGAGAGTTCCAATGATCGCGACGATCATGTCTGGCGTGCCGCAACCGCCCAAGCCGCTGCCGGAAGCGCCGCCACTGACGCCCGGCGAAGTGCCGCCGGCACCGCCGGTGGAATCGCCGCCGGATGAGGAGCCGGTCGGCGTGCCGCGCGACCCGCCATCTGAGTTGCCGCCGAACGTGCCGCCGGAGACGCCTCCGGCCTCGCCCTTCGACCTGCCGCCCGATCGGCCGCCAAGGGAGCCGAGCGAGCGCGGCTAGAGTGGTTATTGATCAGCTCCCCGTCATTGCGAGGAGCGCAGCGACGAAGCAACCCAGGAGGACCGGGTGAGCGAAACCCCCTGGATTGCTTCGCTGCGCTCGCAATGACGGGGCTTCTCTCAAAGCGCCGGCGTGTCGCCTTCGCCGAGGTCCCAATACAGCCCGGCCATCATCGCCAGGCCTTCGCGGGCGATGGCGACCGGCAGGTGCTCGTTCGGGGCATGCTGCGAGCAGCCGGGATAGGAATGCGGCACCCAGATCGTACGCATGCCGACGATCTCCGAGAAGATGTCGTTGGGCAGGCCGCCGCCGAGATTGGGCAGCAAAGCGGGCTTCTTGCTGGTGGTCCTGGCGATCGAATCGACTGCCCAATGCACCCAGGCATCCTCGGGGTCGAGCCGGGTGGCGTTGAAGATCTCGTCGCGCGCCAGCGAGACCTCGACCATGTCGAAGCCGTGGCGCTTGAGGTGGCGGCGCAGCGCCGGGATCACGTCGGTCGGGTCGATGCCGACGACGAAGCGCAGCGCGCAGCGCGCCCAGGCGCTCGGCGGCACGGCGTTGACCGGCGTCTCCGGCACGCCCGACTTCATCGCGAGAACGTCGAAGGAGCACCAGCCGAAGACCTGCTCTGCCGGCGACAGGCCGGGCTCGCCCCAGTTCGGGTCGATCACCGGGCCGTTGGGGCCGCCGTCGATCTCGCAATCGGCCAGCGCCTTGCGCACCGGCTCGGGCAGCTCCTTCGGCACCCATTCATGGATGCGGATCTGGCCGGTCGGCGAGGCGATCGAGGCGATGGCATGGGCGAGCTGGATCGCCGGGTCGGAAAGGATGCCGCCCCAGTTGCCGGAATGGTGGCCGCCCTCGCGGGCGTTGATCGTCAGGTCGAAGGTGACGCCGCCGCGCGCGCCGAGGAAGACGGTCGGGCGCTCGGCATTGAGGCGCGGGCCGTCCGAGGCGATCAGGATGTCCGACTTGAACAGCTCCTTCTGCTCGGTGCAGAGCTCGCGCAGGCCGGGCGAACCGCATTCCTCGCCCATCTCGATCAGGTATTTTGCGTTGAAGCCGAGCTTGCCGCGCGTCGCCAGCACGGCCTTCAGCGCGTTGAGGTTGATGACGTGCTGGCCCTTGTTGTCGACGACGCCGCGGCCGTACCAGCGGTCGCCGCGCTCGGTCAGGGTCCAGGGCGAGAGGCCCTCGCTCCATTGCGCGTCGAGGCCGCGGATGACGTCGCCATGGCCGTAGCCGAAGATGGTCGGCAGGCTCGGATCCTCGATGCGCTGCGCGAAGAGGAAGGGGCCCTTGGCCTTGGGATGGTTCAGCGTCCGGCAGGTGAAGCCGAGCGATTCGAGCAGCGGCTGCATTTCCTGCTCGAGATATTGCTTCAGGACCGGCGCGCGCTCGGGGTTCTGGCTCTCGGTCGGCATGGCAATGAGCCGGGTCAGGTCGCTCTTGAACGAGCCCGAGTCGAAATAGTCTTGCGCATGCGCGATGGCCTGGGCGCGGGTCATGGTCGTCTCCGTTCACTAGAAATCGTTCAGGCCCGCGGGCGGGCGGGGTTTCCGATGGCGGTCGCGCCGGCGGGTACGTCGCGCGTGACGACGCTGCCGGCGCCGATGATCGCATCGTCGCCGATGCGGACGCCGGGCAGGATCAAGGCTCCGCCGCCTATCCAGACATTGCGGCCGATCGTGATGGGGCGGCCGAATTCGAGGCCGGACTCGCGCTCGGCCCCGTCGCGCGGGTGGTCGGCGGTCAGGATCTGGACGCCCGGCCCGATTTGCGTCTTGTTGCCGATCGTGACGGCGACGACGTCGAGGATGACGCAGTTGAAGTTCAGGAAGACGCCGGCGCCGAGGCTGATGTTGAAGCCGTAGTCGCAATGGAAGGGTGGGCGGATGACGCAGCCTGAGCCGACGGCACTGAGGCGCTCGACCAGAAGCGCGTGCCGCTCCGCCGCCGGCATGGCGAGCGTGGCGTTGTAGCGCGCCATCCAGGCGGAGGCAGCGGCGGCATCGGCCTGAAGCTCGGCATCCGAGGCGTCGTAGAGCTCCCCGGCCAGCATCTTGTCCTTCTCGCTGCGCATCAGCCGCGCTTCTCCGGTGAGATCACGTCGCGCAGGCCGTCGCCGGCGAGGTTGATCGCGAAGATCAGCAGCGCCAGCGCCGAGCCGGGCAAGGCGATGAGCCAGAACGAGAAGAACATGTAGGCCTTGGCCTCCGAAACCATCAGGCCCCAGGAGGGCAGCGGCGGCTGCACGCCGAGCCCGAGGAAGGAGAGGGCGGCCTCGAGCAGGATGGCGCTGGCGGCCTCCAGCGTCGCGACCACGATCAGCTGCGGGGCGATATTGGGCAGGACCTCGCGCAGGATGATGCGGGTCGTGCTGGCGCCCGAGGCCTGCGCCGCCGTGATGTAGTCGAGCCCGCGGACCTGCTGGGTGGCGCTGCGCATCACCACGGCGAAACGGTCCCATTTCAGCAGGCCGAGCACCAGGATGACGATCCAGAGCGAGGAGCCGACGATGGCGACAACCGCGAGCGCGACGAGGATGACCGGCATGGCGAGGCGGGTTGTGACCAGAAAGGTCATCAACATGTCGATGCGGCCGCCGAAATAGCCGGCGAGCAGGCCCATGGTCGTGCCGATCAGGCCGGCGATGACGACGACGCTGGAGCCGATCAAGAGCGAGATGCGGGCGCCGTAGAGCAGGCGCGAGAGATAGTCGCGGCCGAGCTGGTCGGTGCCGAGCGGGTGCAGCCAGTTGCCCTTGTCGTACCAGAAGGGCGGGATGGTGCGGGCCGTCAGGTTCTGCAGATAGGGATCGTGCGGCGCCAGCACCGGCGCGAGCAGCGCGACGAGCACGAACAGGATCAGCAGGCCGAAGCCGAGCACGAAGGACTTTTGCGCCAGCGCCTTGCGCAGCAAGGTGCGGCTGCTGGAGGCTTGCCTCGCGTGGATGGTGAGCGGAGCGTCGGTCATGTCATTCGACCCGGATGCGGGGATCGAGCCAGGCATTGGCGATGTCGGCCGCCAGCGTCAGCAGCACATAGACCACTGAGAGCAGCAGGACGACGACCTGCATGACCGGGAAATCCTTGTAGGTGATGCTCTGGTAGGCGAGGTAGCCGAGACCATCGAGCGCGAAGATGGTCTCGATCACCACGGAGCCGCCGAGCAGGAAGCCGAGCTGCACCGCCGTCAGCGCGACCACCGGCACGGCCGCGTTGCGCAGCGCATGGGTGATGACGACGGCATAGGGCGAGAGCCCCTTGGCGCGGGCGGTGCGGATGTAGTCGGCCTGGAGCACCTCGATCATGCCGGCGCGGATCAGCCGCATGAAGGCCGGCGCGACGTAGTAGCCGAGCGCGATAGTCGGCATGACGTAATGCGCCCAGGTCTGCGAGCCGGAGACCGGCAGCCAGCGCAAGGTGATCGAGAACAGCATCACCAGGATCAGCGCGAAGAAGAAGTTCGGCATGGCCTGGCCGAAGACGGCGATGGCGAGCGCGGCGCGGTCGATCCAGGTGTTGGAGTAGATCGCCGCGAGCACGCCGAGCGGGATCGAGATCAGCAGCGCGAAGCCGAGCGAGCTCAGGCCGAGGATCAGCGTCACCGGCATCTTGTCGAAGACGAGCGAGGCGACGCTGGTCTTGAAGTAGATCGAGGTGCCGAAATCGCCCGAGAGCGTCTTCAGCAGCCAATCGAGATACTGGACGATGACGGGACGATCGAGCCCGTAGGTCTTGCGGACCAGCTCGAGGTCGGCCTGCTGCGCGCCCTCGCCGGCGATCGCCACCGCGACGTCGCCGGAGAGACGCAACAGGAAGAAGGCGATGGCCGAGACCGCCAGTGCGACGAGCAGCGCGAGACCGAGGCGCTTGAGGATGAAGCCGAGCAAATCAAGTGTTCCAGACTGTTCGCGAGGTTTGAGGGCCCCGAAATGAGGTCATCCCCGGCCGGCGGCAGGCGCGGCCGGGGATGACAGGCGCTCCCAGAGCGCGGAACTTACTTCCAGCTCATGGCCCAGAACCGGACCATCTCGTCCGGGTAGGCCTTGAAGTCGAGATCCTTGCTGGCGACGTAATAGGCCGGCAGCGAGTAGAGCGGCACGGCATAGGCCTTGTCGGCGATGATCTTCAGCGCGTCCTTGTACGCCGCCTTGCGAGCCTCGGGCTGCACCGAGTTGTTGCCCTTCTCCAGCAGGTCGCGGACCTGCGGATCGCGGGTGATGTCCTCGGCGCGGAAGGCGAAGTAGTTCGGCGTGTTGGCCGAGACGTCGTTGACCGAGAACGAGCCCCAGGTCTGGTGCGTCAGCATCGCCTTGTTGGAGGTGATCACCTCGCGCATCGCGGCATATTGCAGGAAGCGCAGGTTGGTCTTGATGCCGACGGCCTGGAGATAGCCGATCAGCGCTTCGGTCTGGTTGCGCTCGCGATAGGCGACGATGTCGAGCGTCAGGTCCTTGACGCCGGCCTCAGCGAGCAGGGCCTTGGCCTTGGCCGGGTCGTAGGCGTAGCGCGCCGCGCCCTCGTCGGTGCAGCCGAACTGCGAGTGGAAGCAGATCGTGTTGATGACGCGCGAGCCGTCGCCGACGATGTTCTTGACCATGGCCTCGCGGTCGATGGCGTGGATGATCGCCTTGCGGACGCGCTCGTCCTTGAGGGCCGGGGCCGGCGTGTTCTCGAGGATGTTCATCTGCATGAAGACGATGCGCATCGTCTCGCCCGAGACGACCTGCAGCGTCGGCACGGTCTTGAGCTGGTCGGCCTGGTCCTTCGGCACGCTCATGATCAGGTCGGTGCCGCCCGAGAGCGCCTCGGCCATCTGGGTCTGGCGGTCGGGGATGAAGCGGATCTCGATCTTGCCGATCTTCGGCTGCGGCTTCGGCGAATCCTTGAAGTAGTCCTTGTTGAGCTCGAGCGTGATCGACTTGCCGGGGACGTAGTTCGAGACCTTGTAGGGGCCCGAGCCGACCGGCTTCTCGTTCTGGCCCTTGGGGCCGACCTTCTCGTAGTACTCGTTCGGGTGGATCACGACCGGGCCGGCGAGATACTCGATCGCGGCCGGGAATATGTCCTTGGTGACGACGCGGACGGTGTACTTGCCGGTCTTCTCGGCCTTGTCGATCCAGTTGACGTTGCCCTGGGTGACGACCTTGTTCTCGGGCTTGGCGACGTAGTTCAGCGTGTAGACGACGTCGTCGGCGTCGAACTCCTCGCCATTATGGAACTTGACGCCCTGGCGCAGTTCGAACTCGATGGTCTTGTCGTCGATCTGCTTCCAGCTCTTGGCGAGCTGGCCCTTGTATTCGTTGGTGTCGGGGTCGCGGTAGACCAGCGTGTCCCAGACATTGGCGCCGATGATGACGCCGATGCGGACGTTGTTGAAGAAGGGATCGACGCTCTCAGGCGCCTGATCATAGGCAAAGCGGACGGTGTTGGCCGCCTTTTGCGCGAGCGCCGGAGTGGTCAGCGCCGTGGCCGCCATGGCGCTCGTCGCCAGCAGCATTGCAAAAGCTCTCTTCATCACGGTCATCACGTTCCCTCGCGGCGTTGTCGCTTGTCCGGCGCTGAGCGGAGCGGCCTCCTCGCCACTGCACTCTGCATACCGGAGCGAAATCTGCCGAAGGAATCGAATTGCCGCCATAAGAATGAATCGAACGGATCGTTGCTGTTCCGGCAAAGGAGGGCTAGGAGGTCGGAACCTCAGCCCTCATCCTGAGGAGCGAGCTTCAGCTCGCGTCTCGAAGGATGCTCCAGTGCGCTCTGGAGCATCCTTCGAGACGCCGCTTCGCGGCTCCTCAGGATGAGGGCTGGAGGTTCCAAAGCTGCGTCCAAGGTTCCCATGCAAAGCTCGGGCTTGCGATATTTTCTGGAGGTGGCGCGGACCGGGTCGGTCAGCGCGGCGGCGCAGCGGCTGCGCGTCGCGGCTTCCGCCGTCAGCCGGCAGGTCGCCAACCTGGAGAAAGAGCTCGACTCGGCCCTGTTCGAGCGCCGCTCGCGCGGGATGGTGCTGACACAGGCGGGGCAGACGCTTGCGGCCTATGCCCAGCGCGTCGCGCTGGAGAGCGAGCAGATCGTCAGCGAGATCCGCGAGCTCAACAGCTCCGGCAAGGGGCTGATCCGGCTCGGCGTCACCGAGGGTTTCGCGGTCAGCCTGATGCCGGAGGTGATCCACGCCTTCCGGCAGCTTCATCCGGAGGCGGTCTTCGACCTCAAGGTGATGTCGCCGCAGGTGGTGACCGAGCATGTCCGCACCGGCGCGATCGACATCGGCGCGACCTTCTCGCTCCAGGCCGATCGCGGCGTCACCGTGAACTGGCAGCAGGCGGTGCCGACCTACGCCTTCGTGGCGCGAAACCACCCACTGCTGGCGCGCGAGCAGATCCAGATCGAGGAGATCTTCAGCTACCCGATCTGCACGCTCGACGGCGAGGCGACCGTCAGCAAGATCATGAACATCTACTGCTCAGGACGGGGGCTGCCGCTCGAACCCGTGCTGACCTCGACCAACGTCACCAGCCTGCTGCATTTCTGCGAGCTCGGCGGCGCGGTGATGTTCGCCAGCGCGATCTCCTTCGGCGCGCTGGTGCGCAATGGCAGCATCGTCGCGCTGCCGCTTAAGGAGGCCGATATGCCCTCGCGCAGCCTGCAGGTGCAGACCATGTCCGGGCGCGTGCTGCCGCGGCTGGTGACGAGTTTCATCGCGGCTCTCTCGCGGCAGCTCGAAGGCTTCGACACGGTTGCGGCCACCACCGTCCCGCGCAGGCCGACCGCGCCAGCGGAGGCTGTCCAGGCATGAGCGGGGGCGAGGCCTGGCATGGCGGCCAGATCATGGTGCCGCATGCGCACCAGCTCGTGGCGCGCGACGCGATCCTGAAGGCGCGCGAGAGCGGCGCGCCCGGCTTCCTGCTGGGAGACCTGACCGGGCTCGGCAAGACATTGTCGGCCTGGCTCGCGATCGCTGCGATGCCGGAGGACGAGGTGCTGGTGATCTGCCCGAAGGGCGCGATCCCGCAATGGCGGCGGACCATGGCGCTGTCGGGCCTCAAGTCCAAGCGCGTCACGCTGATGAATTTCGAGCGGACCAAGTCGCTGCTGGCGCCGCCGGCCGAGAGCAAGAAGCGCTCGACGCGAGCCAAGAACAACGAGTTGGCCAAGCACGGCACGCCGAAGCGGGTCTGGCCGCTCGTGGTGATCGACGAGGCGCATCGCATCCGCAATCCCAATGCGCAGCAGGGTCTGGTCTGCCGGCAGATGGCGGCGGCGGCGCGCTTCACGATCTACATGAGCGCGACGGCCGGGCAGTCGCCGCATGAACTCTCCTATCTCGGGCCGCTGCTGGCGCGGGCGGCGGGAGCGCCGAGCGAGGATCTCGACGGCTTCCGGGCGCTGATGAAGCGGCTCAGGATCGGCCGGGCCAAGGGGCGCTGGAAGAACTGGAGCTGGGAGTCGAACGAGACCGACCGCAAGGTGATGTCCGAGCTGCTCTACAAGGGCGAAAACGCCATCGGCCTGCGCCGCCGGCCGGAGGAGATCGCGGGCTGGCCGGAGGTGCAGCGCGAGCTGGCGCCGATCGCGCTCGATACCGCGGCGCGGCGGCTCTACGAGGCGACCTGGCGCGAATTCCGGAAAGAGCTCGGTCTTGCCGGCGGCTCGACGCGCAAGCCCGCCGGCTGGGCCGCCGACCTGCGCTTTCGCCAGAAGGCGAGCCTCTTACGGATCGCCGGCACGAGCGATTTCGTGGAGGACCTGCTCGGCAATGACGAGCAGGTCGCGGTCTCCGTCGCCTTCCTGGAGACCAGCGCGATGTTGGCCGAGAGCTTGCGCGGGCGCGGCTGGCGGGTCGGCGAGATCAATGGCGAGCATTCCGGCGCTGCCAACGAGGAGACGCGGCTCGCCTTCCAGACCGGCAGGCTCGACGCGGTGATCTTCACGGTGACGGAGTCGATCTCGCTGCACCGCGGCGAGATGCCGGGCGGCGAGCGCGAGCGCTCGCTGGTGATCCACGACATGCGTCACAGCGCGATCCAGCTCCAGCAGATCGAAGGCCGCTGCCATCGCGACGGCCAGCACGCGACGATCTTCTATGCCTATGCCGAGGACACGGTGGAGGAGGCAGTGGCGGCGACAGTGATCCAGCGCATGGCGGCGATGGACGGCATGGCCGGCGACGACACGCAGATGCTGGAGGCGATAGCGGGGGCGGTGGAGGCACGGGCGGCGGCCTGAATTTGCCGGAAGAGGCGCGGGGAACCCTCTCCTGTAAGGAGAGGGCAGGGTGAGGTGTAGGCCAGAACACCCAGTAAAGCGCAGTGGGGACGGCGGTCAGGTCACGGCAGTAGCGTCCAACGGCCTACACCTCACCCAACCTTCTCCTTCCAGGAGAGGGCTCCCGCGCCTTACCGGGTAGAATGCGGCGATGTCTAACTCACGCCCCGCGCCGGCCCGAGAAGCGCCAGCCGCGCCTGCACCTTCGGATCGTCGAGCAGGGCTCCAGCCTCGCCCTCGAGCCGATGCCGCCAGTTCGGCTTCTCTGTCGTGGTGCCCGGCACGTTCGGCTGGGTGCGGATGCCGAGCGCGTCCTCGATCGGCAGCATCTTCATCGTGCAGGGGGTCGCGGCGACATAGCGGATCGCGGCGTCGACCACCGGGTCGGTGTCGTCGGGAGCCGGCCGCTCGCCCTGGACCAGCCCGGCATTCTGGAAGGAGCCCCAGAGCACGCCGCGATCCCAGGCACGAAGGCCCTCATGGTCGACGCCGTCATCGCTCGGGCCAAGGTCGCTGCCGGCCCACCAGCCGGCGGTTGGCGGCAGGTCGTGGGTCGTGGTCAGGGCGACCGCGCCGGCATCCCATTCATGTGGCGGCACGTAGCTGTGCTCGGTCTTCTCGAAGCGCAGCACGCGCAGGCCGGCGACGCCCTGCTGGCGCAAATAGTCGCGGAAGCCATAAGGCAAGGTGCCGAGGTCCTCGCCGATGACGATCGCCTTGTGTCGCCAGGATTCGAGCGCGATCAGCCGGAACAACGTCTCCGAGGGAAAGGCGACATAGGCTCCCTCGATGGCGGAAGCGCCGGCCGGCACCAGCCAGAGCCGGCTCATGCCCATGACATGGTCGATGCGGATGCCGCCGACATGGCGCAGGCTGGCGCGCAAGGTCTCGATGAAGGGCGCGAAGCCCGACGCCGCGAGGCCGCGCGGCGAGAAGGTGGTCAGGCCCCAGTTCTGGCCGTCGGCGGAGTAGTAATCCGGCGGCGCGCCGATGCTGAGCCCACCCAGCACCTCGTCCTGCCGGCTCCAGGCATGGCTGCCGGCGCCGTCCATGCCGATGGCGAGGTCGGCGATCAGCCCGACCCGCATGCCGGCATCGCGGCAGGCCTGCTGGGCCACGCCATAGGAGCGGCCGGTGAGCCATTGCAGGAAGATCTGGAAGTCGATCTCCCCGGCATGCCCTGCAGCGAAGGCGGAGACCTCTGGGCTGTCGGGATCGCGATAGGCCGAGGGCCAGTCGCGCCAGCTCCAGGCGGCGGGGTTGCGGGCGAGTTCGGCCGCATGCAGCGCTTCGAAGGTGGCGTGGCCGCGCAGCAGCGAGGAGGCGCCCGAGCGATATTGCTCGAAATCTGCGCGGAACGGTGCGTCGGCGAGGGCGGGTTCACGCAGGGCGGTGAAGAGCGCGCGCAGGAGTTTCTCGCGCAGTGGCGTCGCATTAATCCAGTCGACCTGGGGGAGCGCGCTCAGTCGCGCCATCTCGTCGGCGAACCCCAGCTTGGCAATGGTGTCGCGGACCAATTCCTCCGGGAGGACCGCGGCGGGATCGGCATGGAGCGGATTGTAGAACAGCCGCGTCGAGGGCGAGTACGGGCTGAACCGGCCGGGATCGGCGCCGTAGAGCGCGTGGATCGGGCTGATCGCCAGCGCGTCTGCGCCGCGCGCGGCGGCCTTGCGGCCGAGTTCAGCGGCGCCGCCGAGATTGCCGATGCCGCCATCCCCGGCGCTGCGCAGCGAATAGAGCTGGGCTGCCAGGCCGAAGCCGCCGCGGCCGGCCGTGAGGTCGGCGAAGGTGATGCAGCGTTCGGGGGCGGTCGCGACGGTGATGTCGCCCTCTTGCGTATGGACTGTGTGATAGCCGGGCTCGGCGAAGGCCGGCAAAGCGAGCGCGCCCTCATAGCCCTCATCGGCGCTGACGATGTGGCGGTTGCCGCTTTCCAGCGTAATCTCGATCTTCGCGCCGCTCGCGACTGTGACGGGCAAGGTCACGGGCTGGCCGACGCGCGCGGTGGTGAAGCCCGAGGCCGCGGCGCCGCTCAGGCCACTCTCGATCAGCGAGAGCGAGTTGCGCAGGGCCGCATCGCCATCGGCCGGCAGGCCGAAGGCGGCGAGGATGGCGCGCAGGCTGTCGGCCGAGACCTCGCGCTCGTCGCCCTTCTGGTCGGTCCAAGCAGGCGAGATGCCGGCTTTGGACGCGAGCACGCGCAAGGTTTCGTCGCTCATCGCCTGCTCCGCCGACTCGTTCTCTGTTGGTCTTAGCCGCTCGCCGCGTCACGTTCGAGCACCAGCAGCCCGAGCGGCGGCAAGGTCAGCGATAGGCTCTGCGCCTGGCCATGGGCAGCGATCGGCTCGCTCGGACGACCGCCGAGATTGCCGGTACCCGAGCCGCCATAGCCGCCGGCATCACTGTTCAGGCGCTCGCGCCAGAAGCCGGGATGCGGCACGCCGATGCGATAATGGTAGCGCGGCACCGGCGTCATATTGGCGACGATCAGCAAATCGTCGCCCGCCTTGCCGCCCGAGCGGCGGAAGGCGAAGACGGAGTTGGCGCCGTCATCGGCGACGACCCAGGCGAAGCCCTGCGGCGAGCGGTCGAGCTTGTAGAGCTGGGGCGTCGCCCGGTAGAGCGCGTTGAGGTCGCGGACGAGGCGCGAGACGCCCTGGCGGCGCGCGTCGTCGGCATGCGGCCAGGGGAAGGGCGCATCGACGTTCCACTCATCCTCCTGGCCGAATTCGCAGCCCATGAAGAGCAGCTTCTTGCCGGGATGGGCCCACATCAGCGCCAGGCAAAGGCGCAGGTTGGCGAAGCGCTGCCAATCGTCGCCGGGCATGCGCGCGATCAGCGAGCCCTTTCCGTGCACGACCTCGTCATGCGAGATCGGCAGCATGAAATTCTCGGAGAAGGCGTAGATCAGGCCGAAGGTGACATCGTCGCCATGGTGGCCGCGATAGAGCGGGTCGCGCGCGAAGAAGCGCAGCGTGTCGTGCATCCAGCCCATGTTCCATTTGAAGTGGAAGCCGAGCCCGCCATTGTGGACCGGCGTGGTGACGCCGGGCCATGCCGTCGATTCCTCGGCGATGGTGATGGCGCCCTTGCCGCGCCCGCCGATCAGCGTGTTGAGCTCCTGGAAGAACGAGACGGCCTCGAGGTTCTCGCGCCCGCCATATTGGTTCGGCACCCATTCGCCGGGCAGGCGGCTATAGTCGCGGTAGAGCATCGAGGCGACGGCATCGACGCGCAGGCCGTCGAGATGGAAGGTCTCGACCCACCAGAGCGCCGAGGCGATCAGGAAGCCGCGGACCTCGCGCCGGCCGACATTGTAGATCAGCGTGTTCCAGTCGCGGTGAAAACCTTCGCGCGGGTCCTCGTGCTCGTAGAGCGCGCTGCCGTCGAAGCGGGCGAGCCCGTGCTCGTCGGAGGGGAAATGCGCGGGAACCCAGTCGAGGATGACGCCGATGCCCGCCGCATGGCAGCGATCGACGAATCGCGCGAAGGCCTCGGGCGGGCCAAGCCGCGCCGTCGGCGCGAACATGCCGAGCGGCTGGTAGCCCCAGGAGCCGCCGAACGGATGCTCGGTGATCGGCATCAGCTCGATATGGCTGAAGCCCATGTGCTGGACATAGGAGACGAGTCGGTCGGAGGCCTCGTCCCAGGAGCCCATCTGGCCCCATTCGGTGCGCAGCCAGGAGCCGACATGGACCTCGTAGATCGAGAGCGGCTCCGAGAGCGGGTGGCGCTTGGCGCGGGCAGCGAGCCAGTCGGCGTCGCTCCAGGCGAAATTGGGCGTGGCGGCGACGACCGAGGCGGTGCGCGGCGGCTCCTCGGTGCGGCGCGCCAGCGGGTCGGCCTTCCAGGGCAGGCGCTCGCCGGATGGCGTCGTGATCGCGTACTTATAGGTGGCGCCGGCCTCGAGCCCGGGGATGAACAGCTCCCAGACGCCCGGCCCGAGCCTGCGCCGCATCGGGTGGCGGCGATTGTCCCAGCCGTTGAAATCGCCGACCACCGAGACGCTGCCGGCATTGGGCGCCCAGACGGCGAAGAGCACGCCGCCGACGCCGCCGAAATCGCGCAGGTTGGCTCCCAACCGGGTCGAGAGGTCGAAATGCCTGCCCTCGGCGAAGAGGTAGATGTCGTCCTCCGAGAGCAGCACGCCGAAGCTGTAGGGGTCGGCGTGCTCGCTGAGGCCGATATGCCAGGCGATGCGCAGGCGATAGGGTTCATCGGGCGGGCAGGGCGCCTCGAACAGGCCGTTGCCGTTGCCGGTCATGGCCGTGCTGTGGCGCGCCTCGCCCTCGCCGGTGACGAGTTCGACGTAAGGGGCGCCGGGCAGGAAGGCGCGCACCAGCGCCGTGCCGTCGACGACGTGCCGGCCGAGCACCGCGAAAGGGTCGGGATGCCGGCCCTCTTCGAGCAGCTGCAGGTCATACGCCGCGAGGCTGGGGAAACTGAGCTGGACCTGATGCGTCATAAAGCGCCGCCCGGACGAGAAAACGATTCCGCGGGAGGCGCGGAATCACTTATGATGCAACGCAATAGAAGCATCGCGCGTTCCTCCGTCGGAGTGCTGTTTCTATGAGCGCCCCACGAATGGAACCAAGCACCGCCGCTGCCGTTGTCCCACCGGAATTTCGACCCGCCATACGGAGACAGCCCATGAGCCGGGAACAGATCGTCAAAGATACGGCCTATGCGATCTGGGAGGCCGAGGGCAAGCCCCACGGCCGGGCCGAGGAGCATTGGCGGCAGGCCGAGGCCCGCGTCACCGCCAGCCTGGCCACCGGCAAGCCGAAGGCCAAGATTGCGGCCGGCAAGGCCAAGGCGACCACGCCGGCCAAGGGCGATGCGACCGAGGTCTCGAAGGAGGCCGCCGCCAAGCCGCCTGCGAAGGCCGCGGCGACCAAGGCCGCTCCGACGAAGACGGCTCCCGCGAAGAAGACTCTGGTCAAGAAGACCGCGGCGAAAGCCAAGATCTGACAAGCCTTCTGCAGCCCTCATCCTGAGGAGCGCTCCGCAGGAGCGCGTCTCCTCAGGATGAGGGCTGTGATTCAACGCAACTTCTAAGGTGCGGAGCTCCGCCGCAAGAGCCCTGTGCCGGATCAAGCCGCCAGCGCCCTCGCATACACGTCGGCATAGCGGTGGCTCGGGCGGCTCCAGTCGAAGCGCTTGGCCATGGCGTGCTCGCGCATCGTGCGGAACATGCGCTTGGAGCGGAAGGCCTCGATGGCGCGGCTGACCGCCGAAGTCAGGCCGGCACTGGTCAGCGTCGAGAACAGGAAGCCGGAGCGGCCATCCTCGATCGTGTCCACCAGCCCACCGGTGCGATAGGCGATCGGCAAGGCGCCGGAGCGCTGGGCGTACATCTGGCTGAGCCCGCAGGGCTCGAAGCGCGACGGCATCAGCAGGAAATCGCTGGCGGCGAAGAGGCGGCGCGCCTCCGCGTCGTCGAAGCCGATCCGCGCCGCCACGGCGCGGGGATGGCGCTTGGCGAGGCGCTCGATCGCATCCTCCAGCCGCGGCTCGCCGCGCCCGGTGACGACGAGCTGGCCGCCATTGCCGATGATCGTCTCAGCCGCCTCGATGGAGAGGTCGATGCCCTTCTGGTGCACGAGCCGGGAGATGATCGAGAAGAGCGGGCCGCTTGTCGGCGGCAAATCGAATGTTCTGCGGATATCGGCCGCGTTCTGCTGCTTCCACTGCCGGATGCGGCGCGCGCCGGGCTCGCCGGCGATCAGGGCATTCCAGCTGTCGTCGATGCCGTTGACGATGCCGGTCAGCCTTCCCTCGCCCATGCGCGTCTTGAGCAGGCCTTCAAGCCCGCAGCCATGCTCGGCCGTGGTGATCTCGTGCGCATAGGTCTCGCTGACCGTGGTGACGTGCGAGCCGTAGTAGATGCCGGTCTTGAGGAAGGAGATCTTGCCGTGGAACTCGGTGCCGTTGACCGAGAAGGCGAGGTCGGGAATGCCGAGCGCGTTGAGCCGCGAGGGTTGGTAGAGGCCTTGATAGGCGAGGTTGTGGATCGTCAGGATCGAGGGGGTCGCCAGGCCCTTCCAGCGCAGGTAGCCCGGCGCGAGCGCTGACGGCCAATCGTTGACGTGGAGGATGTCGGGCTTCCAGTTCGGATCGGCCTCGCCGGCGGCAAGCTCGGCCGCCGCAAGCGAGAGGCGGGCGAAGCGGATGTCGTTGTCCGGGAAGTCGCCACCCGAATAGGGGCCGTAGGGCGAGCCCTCGCGATCGTAGAGCTCGTCGCAGAGCAGGGCGTAGATGGTCAGCCCGTCAGCCGTGGTGAAGCGGCCGAGCGACCAGGGCGGCAGGCTTGCGGTGCGCGGCATGGTCCGCACGATGTCCATGTTCGGCCTGGCGGCGCGGACCTGGCGGAAGCCGGGGATGAGCACGCGGACGTCGCAGAGCCGGCGCAATTGCCTTGGCAGGGCCGAGGAGACTTCGCCGAGCCCGCCGGCCTTGATGAAGTCGCCCATTTCCGAGGTGACGAAGAGCAGCTTGGTCGCCGCCGGCAAAACCGTGCCGAGTTCCGGCGCGCCTTCCTTGACGGCGGCGGCATAGGTCAGGGCGTGGCCGGAGGTCGCTGGGACGGGATCAGTTACGGACTGCGTCAACGCATCGGCCATCATGCCATTCCCGCTCTAGCTGACCTCAGAACAAGTCATAAAGATTAAGGTTCCATGTTGCAGTGCAAAATATTTAAGCAAGTTCCAGGCCAAGCCTCCGGAACCGCCGTCCCGGCAGGACGTTCTCTAGCGCGGCAAGGCGACAGTTGAACGGCGGTGAGCGCCTTTCCTGAGCGTCTTTTCCAGAACGGGGCTGGGGATGGCGGATTTCACGATCGAGGCCGGGCAGTCGGCCGATCTCGGCGCCGTGTTCGACGGCGAGGGTACGAATTTCGCGCTGTTCTCGGCCGCAGCCGAGCGCGTCGAGCTCTGCCTGTTCGATGAAAGCGGGACGAAGGAGGTCGCGCGCATCGCGCTGCCCGAATACACCAACGAAATCTGGCACGGTTATCTGCCGGGCGTGAAGCCCGGGCAGCGCTACGGCTACCGCGTCCATGGCCGCTACGCGCCCGAAGAGGGCCATCGCTTCAATCCCAACAAGCTGCTTCTCGATCCCTATGCGCGGGAGTATGCCGGCGATATCGCCTGGAACGAAGCGCATTACGGTTACGATGTTACCGCCAAGTGCGAGCGCGACCTCTCCTTCAGCAAGAGCGACAGTGCGCCCTTCATGCCGAAATGCGTGGTCTGCGACTTCAAGGCCGACCTGAAGGCGCCGGAAAAGCCGCGGATCGCCTGGGACAAGGCGATCTTCTACGAGACGCATGTGCGCGGCTTCACCAAGCTGCATCCGGCGATTCCCGAAGCGAAGCGCGGCACCTTCGACGGGCTCGGCGAGCAGGCCGTGGTCGACTACATCAAGAGCCTCGGCGTCACCTCGGTCGAACTGCTGCCGGTGCATGCCTTCGTCGACGACCATCACCTCGTCGCCAAGGGCCTGCGCAACCATTGGGGCTATAACAGCATCGGCTTCTTCGCGCCCGAGCAGCGCTACGAGGGGCAGGCGGGGCTGGCCTCCTTCCGCGACATGGCCAGGCGCTTCCACGAAGCCGGGCTCGAGGTCATCCTCGACGTCGTCTACAACCACACCGCCGAGGGCAACGAGCTCGGGCCGACGCTGAGCTTCAAGGGCATCGACAACTTCTCCTACTACCGCACCATCGCCGGCAAGCCGCGCTACTACGTCAACGATACCGGCACCGGGAACACGGTGAACACCAGCCATCCGCGCGTGCTGCAGATGGTGCTGGATTCGCTGCGCTACTGGGTCGAGGTCATGGAGGTGGACGGGTTCCGCTTCGACCTCGGCACCATCCTCGGGCGCGAGCCGGAGGGGTTCGATCCGCGCAGCGGTTTCTTCGACGCGATGGGCCAGGACCCGGTGCTGCGCCGGGTCAAGCTGATCGGCGAGCCCTGGGATATCGGGCCGGGCGGCTATCAGGTCGGCGGCTTCCCGCCGGGCTGGTCGGAGTGGAACGACAAGTACCGCGACACGGTCCGCGCCTATTGGAAGGGCGAGGAGGGCATCATCCGCGACCTCGCGGCGCGGATCACCGGCTCTGGCGACATCTACGACGAATTCGGGCGGCGGCCATGGTCGAGCGTCAACTTCATCACCGCCCATGACGGCTTCACGCTCAACGATCTCGTCTCCTACAACGACAAGCACAACGAGGCGAATGGCGAGGACAACAAGGACGGCCACGGCCACAACCTGTCGTTCAATTTCGGCGCCGAGGGGCCGACGGAGGACAAGGGCATCATCGCCGCGCGCGAGCGCCAGAAGCGCAACCTGCTCGCGACGCTGCTGCTCTCGCATGGCGCGCCGATGCTGCTCGCCGGGGACGAGTTCGGCCATACGCAGGGTGGCAACAACAACGTCTACGCCCAGGACAACGAGATCGGCTGGATCGACTGGGGCAAGATCGGGCCGCGCGACAAGGCGCTGACCGCGTTCGTGCGCCGCGTGGCGCAGCTGCGGGCCGAGCACGCGATCTTCCGGCGCGACAGCTTTCGCGACGGCACCGTGCTGCGCTGGGTCAACCCGGCCGGCGGCGACCAGCAGGAGGAGCATTGGGACGATCCCGGCGTGCGCGCCATCGGGCTGCTCATGCATGCGCCCAATGTCGAGGAGGGCGGCGACGAGGCGCTGATCCTGTTCAACGCCTTCGACGGCGAGGTGGTGTTCGAACTGCCGGCGCGGGTGAAGAAGGGTTCGTGGTCGGTGGTGCTCGATACCGAGACCGGGCCGAATTCTGACGAGGGGCGCAAGGGGTTGAAGGCTGAGACGGAGCTGACGCTGTCGCCGAGGTCGCTGATCGTGCTGATGTGAGGGGAAGGCTGGCAGGCAAAAGCGCGGGAGCCTTCTCCTTCCAGGAGAGGGCTCCCGCGCCTGCTTGTTTCGGGTCTGTGTCCGGTGTCGTGGGTCAGGCAGCCGACGACTCGATCAGCAGGCTAACCGACCGGCTGAACACAGTGAGCCGGCCCCCAACCAATTCCTCATCGGCCTTCGGCTCGGATGAGTTCAGGACGCGCCGCCATCCTTTGCCTTCGGCTGCGTCAGGCAGCACGAACTCCGCTGCTCCCGAGTGCCGGTTGATGAGGATCAGCATGGCCTCGTTCTCTTCCGCCAGCAGTATCCCGAGCGCGTCGAGACTGTGCCAGTCGCCATCGCTTAGGGCGTGGCCGTCAGCGCGTAGCCAAGTGACATCGGGCCGCGCACCGTTGGGGTTGGGCTGGCCTGTCAAGAAGGTGTCGGCGCCCAGGATGCCGTGCTGCCGCCGCACCTCGGCGAGCTTCGCGACATAAGCGATCAGCTCTCCATCCGCCCTCTCCCAGTCGAGCCAAAACTCTTTGTTATCCTGGGTATAGGCGTTGTTGTTGCCAGATTGAGTCCGGCCGAGTTCATCTCCTGCTTGAAGCATCGGCGTGCCGCGCGAGAGGAAGAGTGTGGCGAGCAGCGCGCGGACGTCGTTGGCGCGCCGGGCAGCGATAGCGGGGGCGCCGCTCGGCCCCTCGATGCCGCAATTCCACGAGTGCCCGTCATTGTCGCCGTCGCGGTTGTTCTCGCCATTGGCCCGATTGTGCTTGCCCGCGTAGCTGACGAGGTCGGAGAGCGTGAAGCCGTCATGAGCGGCGATGAAGTTGATGCTGGCCTGAGGGCCGCGATGACCGGCGGCGTAGAGGTCGGAGGAGCCGGCGAGGCGCGTGGCCAGCGCACCGGCCGCGCCCGGGTCGCCGCGCCAGAAGCGCCTGACATCGTCGCGGTAGCGGCCGTTCCATTCGGCAAAGGGAGCGGGGAATTCGCCGAGCCGGTAGCCGCCTGGGCCGATGTCCCAGGGCTCTGCGATCAGCAGCGCGTTGGCGAGGTCCGGGTCTTGCAAGATGGCTGCGAAGAGCGGCGCGTCGGCGGAGAAGCCGGTCTCGGTGCGGCCGAGCACGGTGCCGAGATCGAAGCGGAAGCCGGCGACGCCGCAGGCGCGCCAGTGCCTGAGCGAATCCATCGCCATCTGCACGACCGGGGCGCGGTCGAGCGCCAGCGTGTTGCCGCAGCCGGTGTCGTTGATCAGCCGGCCGGGATCGTCGGTCGCGTGGCGGTAGTAGACGGCGTTGTCGAGGCCGCGGAGGCAGATCGTGGCGCCGAATTCGTCACTCTCGGCGGTGTGGTTCAGGACGATGTCGAGAATCACGCCGATGCCGGCCTGCGCGTAGCGGATGCAGAGCGCGCGCAGGTCGGCCTCGCCGCCGGGCGCCAGCCGTGGCTCGGGCGCGAAGAAGTTCAGCGGGTTGTAGCCCCAGGCATTGCTCAGACCCAGCGGCGGCAAATGGCGCTCGTCCATCCAGGCGGTGATCGGCATCAGCTCGACATGGCTGATGCCGAGATGCTGGAGATGGTCGATGACCTTTTGCTCGCTCAACGCCGCGAGCGTGCCGCGTAATCCCTCGGGAATGGCCGGATGGCGCATCGTGAAGGATTTGACCGAGAGCTCGTAGATGAAGGCGGGGGTGGTTTCGCGGCCTCGTCGCGTCAGGTCGGGCTCGGCCACTGTCACGATACTGCGCGGCACGAGATGGACGGTCTCGGTGCCGTAAGCCGCCAGGATCGGGTCCCAGTGGAACGGCCGGTCGATGCGCCTGGCATAGGGATCGACCAGCAGCTTCGCCGCATCGAAGCGATGGCCGCTCTCGGGCCGGAACGGCCCTTTGGCGCGCAGGCCGTAGCGTAGGCCCGGCCCGGCTCCCGGCAGGAAGCCGTGATGGATGTCGCCGCTGCGGCGGGGCAAGGGCAGCCGCGCGATCTCGCGTTCGCCGGCCTCGTCGAACAGGCACACGTCCACCCGCTCGCCATTGCGCGAGAACACCGCGAATTCGACGCCGCCCTCGACCGGCGTCGCACCCATGCGGGCGGGCAGGGCGCAGGATTCGAGCGCCTGCTTCGGCAAAGGCGTCAGGCCTTCGCGGCGTAGCCGGCCGGCACGTGCCAGATGCGCTCGGCATATTCGCGGATGGCACGGTCGGCGCTGAACCAGCCGCAATGGGCGGTGTTGGTCAGCGACATCTTCCACCAGGTCGACTGGTCGGCCCAGAGCGCGTCGACGCGGCGCTGGGCGAGGCGGTAGCTCTCGAAATCGTTCAGCACCATGAACCAGTCATTGGTGCGCAGGCCGTCGACGAGACCGGCATAGCGGCCGGGCTCGCGCGGCGAGTAGGAGCCGCCGGCCACCGCATCGAGCACGCCTTCGAGATGCGGCGTCGCCTCGATGACCTCATGGGTCGGGCGCGGATTGCGCCTGGCTTCCTCGACCTGCTCGGCGGTCTTGCCGAAGATGACGATGTTCTTCTCGCCGACGCGCTCGCCGATCTCGATATTGGCGCCGTCGAGCGTGCCGATGGTGATGGCGCCGTTAAGGGCGAACTTCATGTTGCCGGTGCCCGAGGCCTCCATGCCGGCGGTCGATATCTGCTCGGAGAGGTCGGCGGCCGGGATGATGACCTCGGCCAGGCTGACATTGTAGTTGGGCAGGAACACCACCTTCAGCCGATCGCGCGTGGTGATGTCGTTGTTCACGACGGCGGCGACGTCGTTGATCAGGTTGATGATCGACTTCGCCGTGCCGTAGTTCGAGGCGGCCTTGCCGGCGAAAATCTTCAGGCGCGGGGCCCAGTCGCGATAGGGCTCGGAGCGCATCGCGTCATAGAGCGCGATCGTCTCGAGGATGTTGAGCAGCTGGCGCTTGTATTCGTGGATGCGCTTGATCTGGACGTCGAACAGCGCGCTTGGATCGACCACCACGCCGGTCTCCTGGCGGATGATCTGCGCGAGCTTGCGCTTGTTCTCACCGCGGATCGCGGCGGCGCGCTCCTGCACGGATGCGTCGCCGGCATGGGCGGCGAGGCCCCTGATCTTTTCGATGTCGTCGCTGATATCCTCGCCGCAGACCTCCGAGACGAGCTGGGTCAGGCCGGGATTGGCGCCGAGCAGCCAGCGCCGCGGCGTGATGCCGTTGGTGACGTTGGTGATGCGGCCGGGGAAGATCGCGTTCAGCGGCGCGAACACGGTCTCCTGCATCAGGTTGGAATGCAGGGCCGAGACGCCGTTGACCGCATGCGAGCCGACGAAGGCGAGATGGGCCATGCGCACCCGCCGGCCATGCGATTCATCGATGATCGAGAGCTTGGAGAGGTCGGCAGTGTCGCCGCCGGGCGCGCGTCTGACGCCATCGAGGAAGCGGGCGTTGATGCCGAAGATGATCTGCATGTGGCGCGGCAGCAGCCGCTCCATCAGCGCCACCGGCCAGGTCTCGAGCGCCTCGGGCAGCAGCGTGTGGTTGGTGTAGGAGATGGCGGCCTGGGTGAGCGGCCAGGCCTCTTCCCATTGCAGCCCGTGCTGGTCGATCAGCAGGCGCATCAGCTCGGCGACGGCGAGCGCCGGATGGGTGTCGTTGAGCTGGATCGCGACCTTGTCGGGCAAGGTGGTCAAGGTGCCGAACTGGCGGTAGTGCCGGCGCACGAGGTCCTGCAGCGAGGCGGAGGTGAAGAAGAACTCCTGCCTGAGACGCAGCTCCTGCCCGGCCGGGGTGCTGTCGTTCGGGTAGAGCACCTTGGAGATCGCCTCGGCGCGGTTGCGCTCGGCGACGGCGCCGACCAGGTCGCCCTGGTTGAAGGCGTCGAGCGAGAGCGGGTGCATGGCGCGCGCGCGCCAGAGCCGGAGCGTGGTGGCGTCGCGGCCGCGCCAGCCGATGATCGGCGTGTCGTAGGCGACGGCGAAGACGGTCTCGCCCGGGGTCCAGACGACTTCGCCTGCCGTGTCGGTGCTGACGACCGTGCCGCCGAAGCCGATCTTGTAGGCGCTCTCGCGGCGTTCGAACTCCCAGGGATTGCGGAAGGAGAGCCAGTCTTCGGGCACCTCGACCTGCTTGCCGCCGTCGATGCGCTGCTTGAACAGGCCGTGGTCGTAGCGGATGCCGTAGCCGAGCGCGGGCACGCCGGTGCTGGCCATCGCCTCCATGTAGCAGGCCGCGAGCCGGCCGAGGCCGCCATTGCCGAGCGCGGCGTCGGGCTCCAGCGTCTCGATGGCGTTGAGGTCGACGCCGAGCTCACGCATCGCCTGCGCCATCGGGCCGGTCAGGCCGAGATTGTTGAGCGCGTCGGCGAAGGAGCGGCCGATCAGGAATTCGAGCGAGAGGTAATAGACGCGCTTGCGGCCGGTCTCGTAGCTCTCGCGGGTGGTGCGGTGCCAGACGTCGACCATGTGGTCGCGCGCCGCGAGGATGCCGGCGGTGAGCCAGTCATGCGCCTGCGCCACGGTTGGGTTCTTGCCGAGCGAATAGGCCAGTTTCCTGACGATCTCGGCCTTGAGTTGCTCCACCAACCCGGCGGAGATGGGTGTGCCCGTGGCCTGAGCCTTCAAGCTGGTCTCGTTCACGCGACAGAATCCCATCCATTTCGGTGGCGGGAGTGTCCAGCCTACGCCAGCGGCTGTCCAGCCGAAATCCTGGGCGGCGGCGGATCACGCCCTGCCCGCTACGCGTGCACGCCCAAGATGTCAGTTGTTGCGGGTCTGGTTCTCTTCGCGGGCGTTCTGGCCGAGCTGCTTGGCGCCGCTCACGGCTGAGTCGGTCAGGGCGACCAGATTCGTCCAGGTATTGCGCGTGTAGGCGCCCTGATGGACCACCGCGTCATAGCCGATGGCGAGAACCGCGATGATGAGGATAAGCCGAAACATGCTGAATCACTCCTTGCCGAGCCATGGATACAACGTCGCGCTTGCCGGCCGGGTTCCACGCTGTGGCAAAGGCAGTGGCATGGTTGACCCCGGCATTGCGCCGTTGTCCCTTCGTGGCTGAAGCGCAGCGAGGGACGGCATGTTCGCGGATCTGCAGGGCAAACGCGTTCTGGTGACGGGGGCTTCCTCTGGGCTCGGCGCGCATTTCGCCGGGGTTCTCGCGGGCCATGGCGCGCATGTGGTCGCTGCGGCGCGACGGCTCGATCGGCTCGCGGCGCTCGCCACCGCCTGCGAAGGCCTGCCCGGGACGGTGATGCCGCTCGCGCTCGACGTGGGGTCGGTCGCTGCGATCGAGACCGGACTTGCGGAGGCGAGCGAGCTGCTCGGCGGGCTCGACGTGCTCGTCAACAATGCCGGCATCGCCGAGCCGGGGCGGGCGCTTGATGTCAGCGAGGCGCAGTGGGACGCGCATCTCGACGTCAACCTGAAGGGCTGCTTCTTCGCTGCTCAAGCCGCGGCGCGGATCATGGCCGGGCAGGAGAGTGGCGGCGCCATCATCAACATCGCCTCGATCCTGGGCGAGCGGGTCGCGGCCAGCGTGGCGCCCTATGCCGTCTCCAAAGCGGGGCTGATCCAGATGACCAAGGCGCTGGCGCTGGAATGGGCCCGCCACAAGGTGCGCGTCAACGCGCTGGCGCCGGGCTATATCGTTACCGACCTCAACCGCGATTTCTTCGCGAGCGATGACGGCAAGTCGCTGCTCCGGCGCATCCCGATGCGGCGGGCGGGGGAGCTGGACGATCTCGACGGGCCGTTCCTGCTGCTCTGCTCGGAGGCCTCGCGCTATATGAGCGGGGCGGTGATCGCGGTGGATGGCGGGCATCTGGTGAGCGGGTTGTAGCGCGTTTTCCCTTCTCCCCTCGGGGGAGAAGGTGGGCCGGCGAAGCCGGGTCGGATGAGGGAAGGGTCGCGATAGCGGCCCTTTTCTTGTTTCTGTTGAGGGACTTCCCTCATCCGTCAGCGCTTCGCGCTGCCACCTTCTCCCCCGAGGGGAGAAGGATTCACCCAGTCGGCAGCAGCTCCCGCAGCCTCAACCGCGTGATCTTCTCGACCTGCTGCAGCGCCGTCTCGAATTCCTGCTCCGGGGTGCTCTGCAGCCGCTGCTCGAAGGAGGCGACGATCTCGTCCTTGCTCAGGCCCTTCACCGCCAGGATGAAGGGGATGCCGAAGCGGGCCTTGTAGGCCTCGTTCAGCGCGCTGAAGCGGGCGCGCTCGTCGCTGGTCAGGCGGTCGAGGCCGGCCGAGGATTGCTCGTCGGTCGACTCCGGCGTGAGTACCTCCGCCACGGCAAGCTTTCCGGCAAGGTCGGGATGGGCCCGCAGCAAGGTGCGCTGCCGGTCGTGCGGGCTGGCGCGCACGACCGCGACCATCGCTGCATGCAGGCCGTCGAGCGTGTCGTGAGCCGCGGTCAGGCCGGCATCATGGACCGCCTCCGCCACCCAGGGCGAGTGCTCCCAGATCCGGCCGAAGACCTCGACGAAGAGCGCCTTCGGCAGGCCCGACGGCCTGTAGCCGCCGGCCGGCGGGTGGTGCCTGATCCAGTGGCGGGCGATGTCGAGCCGCGTCGCGACCCAGACGCGCTCGTGGCTGCGGACATAGTCGAGGAAGCGCGCCAGCGCCGCGGCCCGGCCGGGCCGGCCGACCAGCCGGCAATGCAGGCCGATCGAGAGCATCTTTGGCGCCGTCTCGCCCTCGGCATAGAGCAGGTCGAAGGAATCCTTCAGATAGGCGAAGAACTGGTCGCCGGAATTGAAGCCCTGCGGGGTGGAGAAGCGCATGTCGTTGGCGTCGAGCGTGTAGGGCACGCAGAGCTGCGGCCCCCTGGGGCCCGCGAGCCAATAGGGCAGGTCGTCGGCATAGGCGTCGGCGGTGTAGAGGAAGCCGCCTTCCTCCATCATCAGCGGCGTGGTGTTGAGCGAGGTCCGGCCCTGGTAGAAGCCGAGCGGGCGTTCGCCGGTGAGTTCGGTGTGGAGACGGATCGCCTCGGCGATCTGCGCCGCTTCGGTCTCGCGCGGCACGTCGCGGTAATCGACCCATTTCAGGCCGTGGCTGGCGATCTCCCAGCCGGCCTCGCGCATCGAGGGCACGATCTCAGGATAGCGCGCCAGCGCGCTCGCCACGGCGAAGACCGTGACCGGCAACCCGCGCTCGCTGAACATGCGCCAGAGCCGCCAATAGCCGGCGCGCGAGCCGTATTCGAAGACCGATTCCATGTTCATGTGGCGCTGGCCCGGCCAGGGCGCCGCGCCGACGATCTCGGAGAGGAAGGCTTCCGAGGCGGCGTCGCCATGCAGGATGTTGTTCTCGCCGCCCTCCTCGTAGTTGATCACGAATTGCAGGGCGATGCGGGCATTGCCCGGCCAATGCGGGTTGGGCGGGGTGCGGCCGTAGCCGACGAGGTCGCGCGGGTAATCTGTGGAGGTCATGAAAGCCTAGCTGCCACGATAGGTCGAATAACTCCAGGGCGATGCAAGAAGCGGGACATGATAATGGCCGTTCGGATCGGCGATGCCGAAGCGCAGCGGCACGACGTCGAGGAAGGCCGGCTCGGGCAGGGCGGTGCCGAGGTTGCGGAAATAGGCGCCGATCGCGAAGGAAAGCTCGTAGGTGCCGGGCTTCAATGCCTCGCCGCTCAGCAGCGGCTGGTCGGTGCGGCCGTCGGCATTGGTCGTGGTCTCGATGATGCGACGACGCGAGCCGTCCGCTGCCAGCAGGTCGAGCGTTAGACCGACGCCGGGTGCCGGCCTGCCATTGACCGTGTCGAGCACATGCGTCGAGAGACGTCCCATCCGCGAGCCTTCCTTGTCAGAGATCGTTCGGCAGCCCTAGTCTGCACATGTGATGACAGTCCCATCCCGGATTCGCCCCTGTCAATTCCACGGCTCCCGCAACGCGCCGGGGGGCCGCGATGCTTGACGCCTACCTGATGGAATGGGGCAGCCAGCTGCTGCGCTGGCTTCACGTCATCACCGCCATCGCCTGGATCGGCTCGTCCTTCTTCTTCATCCATCTCGACGCCTCGCTGCGGCCGGCGGCCGACATCCCGCCGGGCGAGGGCGCAGCTCCGTCTCAGTTTCTTGCCTGGCAGGTCCATGGCGGCGGCTTCTACGAGATGCGGAAATACCTGGTCGCGCCACCGCGCATGCCGGAAGAGCTGACCTGGCATAAATGGCAGAGCTACTGGACCTGGATCTCCGGCTTCTTCCTGCTGGTCTGGGTCTATTACGCGCAGTCGGAGCTCTACCTGATCGACCCGGCGGTGATGGCGCTCTCGCCCTTTGCCGCGGGGGCGATCGGCATCGTCGCGCTGGCCGGCGGCTGGCTGTTCTACGATGTCATGTGCAAGTCGCCGCTCGGCCGGAACGATGTCGTGCTGGGCGTGCTCGGCTTTGGCTACGTGGTCGCGGCGAGCTGGGCGTTTGCCCAGGTCTTCTCGGGCCGCGGCGCGCTGATCCATACCGGCGCGCTGATGGCGACGATCATGACCGCCAACGTCTTCTTCAACATCATGCCGGGCCAGCGCAAGGTCATCGCCGCGCTGACGGCGGGCGAGAAGCCCGATCCGAAATACGGCAAGCAGGCCAAGCAGCGCTCGACGCATAACAACTACATCACCCTGCCGGTGCTGTTCCTGATGCTGTCGAACCACTATCCCGTCACCTATGCCAATTCGGCGGTGATCCCAGCCCTGGTCGCGCTGATCATCGTCGCCGGCGCGCTGATCCGGCACTTCTACAATGTCCGCCATGCCGACCACGCCAAATCACCCTGGTGGACCTGGGCGGTGGCGATCCTGGCGCTGTGGTTCGCCTTCTGGCTGGCGATGGCCTCCTCGCCGGGCGGTCGCGAGCGGCTCGGCCTTTCGCCGCGCGAGCCGGCCAAGCCGGTGCTGCTGGCGGGCATGAGCCTGCCGCCGGTCGAGGTCGCCAACATCGTCTCTGGGCGCTGCGCCATGTGCCACGCGCCGGAGCCGTCCTGGCCGGGAATCCAGATGGCGCCGAAGGGCGTCTTCCTGCACGAACCTGAACGGATCGCGGCCCAGGCGCGCGCCATTCGGACGCAGGCGGTGATGACGCACGCCATGCCGCCGAACAACCTGACGGGCATGACCGAGGCCGAAAGACATGTCCTTGCGGCATGGCTGGCGAAAACCCGCTGAAATCCGGGCTTTTGCGAAGTGTTCAGCCTCTTTCCAAGCTGAACACGAAACCGTGATTTCATTCAGTTTCGGTTCATCTCGCGCTCCCCATTGTCCGGCCCACTGACAGGGCTGGAATGAGGTTCCCAAACCGGGGCCGTCCGTGCCGGGGGACCCGGGGGGTCCGCTTGAGACGCTTGGATGTAAGGGGCGCCAGCTACCTGCTGGCGGCCGTGGGTTTCGTTTGCGCGTGGAGCGTCCTGTGCTGGCCCTGGCTGTCGGGGGCGGTGACGATTCCGTTCGACGCCAAGGCGCATTTCCAGGCGCAGATCCAGTTCCTCGCCCAAGCCCTGCATTCCGGCCAATCGCCGTTCTGGAACCACAACGTCTTCGGCGGTTCGCCGCAGGTGGCCGACCCGCAATCGCTGATCTTCTCTCCCGCGATCCTGCTGGCGCTGATCAGCCCCTCGCCGAGCTTCCGCGAGGTCGACGCCTATATCCTGGCGCATCTGCTGGCGGGCGGCCTGGCCATGCTGATGTACTTCCGCGACCGCGGCTGGCACCCGGCCGGCGGGTTGCTGGCGGCGCTGGTCTTCGCCTTCGGCGCCTCGGCCGCCTGGCGCGTGCAGCATGTCGGCCAGATCGCCAGCCTCGCCTTCTTCGCCATCGCCTTCTGGCTGACGGCGCGGATGCTTCAGCGCGGCTCGCTGCTCTCGGGCGCGCTTGCCGGCCTTGCTGCCGGCCTCATGGTGCTGGAACCCGACCAGGTGGCGCTGCTCGGCGGCTACGTCATCATCGGCATGGTCGTCGCGCACTGGATTTCGGGCGGTTGGCCGGCTGTCCGCGCCACCTTCGTCCCATCCGTCGTCGCGGCCATCGCCGGCTTCGCCACGATCCTGGTGCCGCTGCTCCTGACCTGGCTCTTCGCCGAGGCGACGACGCGTCCCGAGATCGACTTCACCGTGGCCGCGCGGGGCTCGCTCCACCCCATCTCGCTGCTCTCGGCCTTCATCGCCGACCTGTTCGGCGCGCGCGACCCCAATGTCGAGTTCTGGGGGCCGTACAATGCGGAGGGCTCGCTCTACCTGTCGCAGAACATGGCGCAGGTCTATATGGGCGCGCTGCCGGTCCTGCTGCTGATCGCGCCCGGTCTGACGCGAGGCTGGCTCTGGGACAAGGCGGTCCGGCCGCTTTCGCTGCTCTTCCTGTTCGTGGTGCTGTTCGCGCTCGGGCGCTACACTCCTCTATTCCACGTCGTCTACGACTACCTGCCGGGCGTGAAGCAGTTCCGCCGCCCGGCCGATGCGACCTTCCTGATCGGCGCGCTCGGCGCCGTGCTTTCGGGCTATGTGCTGCACCGGCTCCTGAGCGAGGAGAACCTCGGCTCGCTGAAGCGCGACCTCGCGCTCGGCGGCGCAGCGCTCGCTGCGCTGATCGGCGTCGGGCTTGTCGCCGCCCTGCAGTACGGGCATCTCCCCGATGCCTGGTGGCCGAGCCTGTCCGCCGGCCTGTGGTTTGCCGCCGCGGGGGCGCTCGTCCTCGCGCTGACGCGCTGGCGCCAGGCGCTCGGCCCCGTTGCGAGCGTGCTGCTCGTCACCGGCGTGGTCAGTGCCGACCTGCGCGTCAATAACGGCCCGAACGAGTCGACCGCGCTCTCGCCGGAACTCTACGACGTGCTGCGGCCGGAGACGAAGAACGAGACCATCCGCCTCCTGAAGACGCTGGTCGCCCAGCCCGCCGGCTCGCCGCGGCGCGACCGGGTCGAATTGCTCGGCATGGGCTTCGAATGGCCCAATGCCAGCATGGTCCACGGCTTCGACCATACGCTGGGCTACAACCCGCTGCGGCTCGCCGACTTCTCCGACGCGGTCGGGACGGGCGACGGCATCTCGCGGTGGGGCGAGCGCAAGTTCACGGCGCTGTTCCCGTCTTATCGCTGCCGCCTCGCCGATCTGCTCGGCCTGCGCTACATCGCCACCCGCGTGCCGATCGACCAGGTCGACCACAAGCTGCGCGAGGACGACCTCAAGCTCGTCGCCTTCACCGGCGACGGCTACATCTACGAGAACCCGCGGGCCCTGCCGCGCGCGCAGTTCGTCGCCGGCTGGCAGCTCGCCGATTTCGAGGGCATGAAGTCGGCCGGGCAATGGCCCGACACCGACCCGCAGCAGGTCGTGCTGCTCGATACGGTGCCGCCCGACGCCGTGCCCGAGGGGGCGATGACAGCCAATGCCGAGGTCAGGCTGACCCGCTACGCCAATACCGAGGTCGAGATCACCGTCACCACCGACAAGCCCGGCTTCGTCGTGCTCAACGACGTCTGGCACCCCTGGTGGCGGGCCGAGCTCGATGGCACTGAGGCCGAGATCCTCAAGGCGAACGTGCTGTTTCGCGCCGTGCAGGTGCCGGCCGGCAGCCACAAGGTGCGCTTCAGCTTCCACCCCGTCGAGGGCGCGATTGCCGAACTGCGCGAGCGTGTCGAGGAGCCGCAGGGCGAGGATGCGCCGGCCCCCACGCCGCCGCTGGTCGCTTCGGGACCAGGCGCAGCGCCGCTCCCGAGCACGGGCGAGGATGGCAGCTGGCACGAGAGCCGCGACTTCCGCTACGAGCCGGACCCGTATGGGCAGGGCTCGTCTGGCCTGCCGGTATCCTCGGCGGCGGTGCGGTAGCACTCTACCCTTCTCCCGCAGGGGAGACGGGAAGGCCGGCCTCACGCCACGCCGAGCTTCTTCTGCAGGCTGGTGGACGAGGTGGTGTACTGGAAGGTCAGCCGCTTCTCCGGATAGACGTAGCGGTGCACCTTCTGGGCCGCGAGCGCGCCCTCGTGGAAGCCCGAGAGGATGAGCTTCAGCTTGCCCGGATAGGTGTTGATGTCGCCGATGGCGAAGATGCCGGGGACGTTGGTCTCGAACTTCTCGGTGTCGGCCGGGATCAGGTTCTCGTGCAGGTTCAGGCCCCAGTCGGCAATCGGCCCGAGCTTCATCGTCAGCCCGAAGAAGGGCAGCAGCGTGTTGCAGCCGATCTCGAAGGCCTCGTTGGCGGTGTCGCGGCAGACCACCGCTTCCAGCGTCGTGCCGTCGCCCTTCAGGCCGGTGACCTGGCCGATCTTGAGGTCCATCTCGCCCGACGCCACCAGCGCCCGCATCTGCTCGACCGAATGCGGCGCGGCGCGGAAATCGTCGCGGCGGTGCATCAGCGTGACGCGCTTGGCGATGGGTTGCAGGTTCAGCGTCCAGTCGAGCGCGGAATCGCCGCCGCCGACGATCAGGATCTCGCGGCCGCGGAAGGCCTCCATCTTGCGCACGGCATAGAAGACGCTGGTGTTCTCGTAGGAGTCGATGCCGGGGATCGGCGGCTTCTTCGGCAGGAACGAGCCGCCGCCGGCCGCGACCATCACCGTCTTGGTCTCGAACACCGTGCCGGCATCGGTCCTGACGCGGAAGCGCGGCGCTTCGGGCGTGCCGATCGGCTCGAGCGACTCGATCATCTGGTTGAGGTGGAAGGTCGGGCTGAACGGCTTGATCTGCTCGATCAGGTTGTCGACCAGGGCCTGGCCGGTCACCAGCGGGAAGCCGGGGATGTCGTAGATCGGCTTTTCCGGATAGAGCTCGGCGCATTGGCCGCCGACCTTGGGCAGGATGTCGACGACATGGGCGCGGATGTCGAGCAACCCGAGCTCGAACACGGCGAACAGGCCGCAGGGGCCGGCGCCGACGATGACGACGTCGGTCTCGATGGTCTCGCCGGCGGCGACGTTCTCGTTGGCGGTCTCGACACTCATTCTAAGCTGTCCTCGGGAAGGAAGAGCGGCTGGCGTTGCAGCAAACTCTGCGGCGATGCAATCAAAACCGCCATGAGTTTGCCGCCCTGGGCCGGAAAGGGGAATAGTCTCCCCTCTCAGGCTCCGGTGTCGGAAACAAGGCCTGCGGCGACGATTCCGGCGCTCGCGGCGGCCTCGTCATTCTCCGAGGTTTCGCCCGAAATCCCGATGACGCCGAGCAGGGTGCCCGACGCATCGCGGATCAGCACGCCGCCGGGAACCGGCACGAGCGAGCCGCCGACGGCATGGGTCGCCGCCTCGACGAAATAGGGGCGCTCCAGCGCCATCTTGTGGATCGCGCGCGAGCCGACGCCGAGCGCCACCGCGCCAAAAGCCTTGCCGAGCGCGATCTCGCCGCGCTTCAGGCTGGTGCCGTCCTGGGCCGCGAAGGCCTTCTGCGCGCCGCGCGAATCGAGGATCGCGATGGCGAGCGGCTTCAGCTCTTTCTCACCGGCATGGGCGAGGGTCGCGGAGAGAATCGTCTGGGCCTGGGCGAGGGTGAGCATGGCGGGTTCCCGGTTGCGAAGCTGCGCTTGTGCCAGCCTCGGCCACGGCGGAAAAGAGGGCTTGGCGCCGAAGCTGCTGTGCAGGATCGCCGCGAATGATACCGGAAGTTACACCCCGAGTTACATCCCGATCCTGTCTTGCAGGCCGAAGCGTCTTGAACTTGTCGCCCCAAGCGGGCTTCATGCCGTCTCTACAATCAGGAGGAAGAACAATGGGTCTGTTCAGTTTCATCAAGGAAGCCGGCGCCAAGATCTTCGGCGGCTCTGCCAAGGCGGCGACGTCCGAGGATCTGCAGAAGGAGCTGGCGGGTCACGGCCTGCCCTCCGACGTCCAGATCAGCATCGACGGCGACAAGGTGAAGGTCTCCGGCAAGGCGGTGAGCACCGAGGAAGCCGAGAAGATCATCCTCGCGCTGGGCAACACCGCCGGCGTGGCGCAGGTCGAATCCGAGCTGGCCGTCACCAAGGAAGCCGCTGCCGCCGTGTTCTACACGGTGAAGAAGGGCGACACGCTCTGGAAGATCGCCGAGGAGCACTACGGCAAGGGCCAGGGCGCGAAATACACCGAGATCGTCAAGGCCAACACGCCGCCGGTGAAGAACCCCGACCTGATCCAGCCGGGCTGGGTGCTGCGCATTCCGGCGCAGGCCGCCACCGCCAAGGCCTGACGAGGCACTTCGATACTTCTACCGGGGCGGCCGCCTGACGCGGCCGTCTGCGCTTCCGGTGCTCAGGTACAAGCGTACGCTCCGCTCCGGTTCTCGACGACCACGCCAGTCGTCTCACCCCGGCGAAGTCTCGAACCGCCTCGCGTGTTAATGCACGCCGCATTTCGCGCGGACTGCTCTTGCGTCAGTCGCGCTTTGGCGCTCATGTCATACGGACGAAGCAGCAGGCCATTCCCGGCGGGAATGGCCTGTCGTGTTGTGCCTGGCGCGAGTTCTTTCCATTCGGCTGGTTCCAGCCGAATGGAAAGAACTCGCGCCAGATCGATATTTTGAGCATGTTCTTATCGCAAAAGTGCGTCCCACTTTTGCGGAACATGTACTAAGCCGGGCTTTCGACGACCCGGTCTCCTGGGGAGGGGAACATGACTTTCGATCGCCGCAGATTCCTGACGCTCGCCGGCTCCGCAGTCGCTGCCCCGGCCGTGCTGCCCGCCACCCGCGCCAACGCGCAGGAGGTGACGCTGAAGATGCACCACTTCCTGCCGCCGGTCTCGAACGGGCATGCCAAGTTCCTGAAGCCCTGGGCCGATAAGGTCGCGGCGGAATCGGGCGGGCGCATCAAGATCGACATCTTCCCGTCCATGCAGCTCGGCGGCACGCCGCCGCAGCTCTTCGACCAGGCGCGCGACGGCGTCGCCGACCTGGTCTGGACGCTGCCGGGCAACACGCCCGGCCGCTTCACCGGCATCGAGGCCTTCGAGCTGCCCTTTGTGCCGAACAAGCGCGCGCTGGTGAACTCGTTGGCGCTGACGGACTATGCCGAGGAGCACCTCAAGGACGAGTTCAAGGAGGTCAAGCCGATCTGCTTCTGGGCGCATGATCACGGGCTGATCCACGCCAACAAGCAGGTCAAGACGATGGAGGACCTCAAGGGTCTGAAGTTGCGCTTCCCGACCCGTCTGGCCGGCGAGGCCCTGCGCGCGCTCGGCGCCAACGCCATCGGCATGCCGATCCCGCAAGTGCCCGAGTCGCTGGCGCAGCGCGTCATCGACGGCTGCGTCGTGCCCTGGGAGGTCGTGCCGTCGATCAAGGTGCAGGAGCTGGTGAAGTACCATACCGAGATCCCGGGCTCGCCGACCTTCTATGTCGCGACCTTCATCCTGGCGATGAACCGGGCCAAGTACGATTCGCTGCCGGCCGACCTGAAAGCTGTCATCGACAAGAATTCCGGCCTCGCGGCCGCGGCCATGGCCGGCAAGGTCTGGGACGAGCAGGCGGTGATCGTCTCCGACCTCGTGCGCAAGCGCGGCAACATCATCACGGTGCTGGAGGAGCCCGAGGCGGCGCGCTGGCGCAAGACCACCGAGCCGGTGATCGAGGGCTGGGTCAAGACCGCCAAGGACAAGGGGCTCGACGGCGAGAAGCTGCTGGCGAGCGCCCGCGCATTGCTGGCCAAGCACGAGAAGGCTGCCTGATCCAGGAATGACCCAGCCGAACCAAGAGCGGCTGCTGTCGGGCTTCGACAGGGCGGTGGAGGCGGTCGCCCTGATCGGCGGCCTGCTCCTGATCACGCTCGCGACCATGGTCGTGGTCAGCGTGACCTTGCGCAGCGACCTCGTCGGCGCTGCCGGCGTGCCCGGCGATTTCGAGCTGGTGCAGATGGCGACGGCGATCGCCGCCTTCTGCTTCCTGCCCTATTGCCAGCTCAAGCGCGGCAACATCTTCGTCGACACCTTCACGCTGAGATTGCCCTTGCGCTGGCGCAACTGGATCGATGCGGTCTGGGACATCGTCTACGGGCTGGTGATGGCGCTGGTCGCCTGGCGGCTCGCCGTCGGTGCGCGCGCGGCGCTGGCGAGCGGCGAGAACACGATGGTACTCGGCTTTCCCAGCTATGTCCCGATCGCGCTCTGCGCGGTGCTGGCCGTGCTGGTCGCGGCCGCGGCGTTCGTCTCGGCACGACGTCTGATCGGAGCGCGCGCGTGAGCGGCCTTGCCCTGGCCATTCTCGGCTTCGCGGCGCTGCTCGCGCTGATGGCGCTCAGGCTGCCGATCGGGCTGGCGATGATGCTGGTCGGCGGGCTCGGCTATATTCAGCTCAACGGGCTCGATCCCTTCCTCAACTACATCCGCACCACGCCCTACCAGATATTCGCCAACTACACGCTCTCGGTCATCCCGCTCTTCGTGCTGATGGGCGCCTTCGCCGAGCGCTCCGGGCTGGCGAGCGACCTGTTCAAGGCGGCGGCGGCCTTCGTCGGCCATCGCCGCGGCGGGCTCGGCATGGCGATGATCGGCGCCTGCACCGGCTTCGGCGCGATCTGCGGTTCCTCGGTCGCGACCACCGCCACCTTCGCGCGAGCGGCGCTGCCGCAACTGCGCAGGTACCGCTACGATCCCGGCTTCGCCTGCGGCGTCACCGCGGTCGGCGGCACGCTCGGCATCCTGATCCCGCCCTCGGTGATCCTGGTCGTCTATGCGATCTCGACCGAGCAGAACATCGCCAAGCTGTTCAAGGCGGCGCTGATCCCCGGGCTGATGGCGGCGGCGATGTACTGCATCACCATCGCGATCATGACTCGGCTCGACGGCACGCTTGGGCCGGCGCATGACCGCGTGCCCTGGCGCGACCGCTGGAAGCCGCTCTTCGGCATCGTGCCGGCGCTGCTGGTCGCGCTCATCGTGGTCGGCGGCATCTATGGCGGCGTGTTCACGCCGACCGAGGGCGCGTCGGTCGGCGCCTTCATCATGCTGCTGATCGGCGTCGTCAGGCGCACGCTGGGCCTGAGCGAGATCAAGCAGGCGATCCTGCAGACGGCCGAGACCTCGGCGATGATCTTCGCGATCCTGCTCGGCGCGGAGATCTTCAACGCCTTCCTGGCGCTGACCCAGGTGCCGACCGCGGCGGCCGAGATGATCGCGGCCTCGGGCTGGCAGCCTTATACCGTGCTGATCGGGCTGCTGCTCTTTTACATCATCCTCGGCGGCGTCATGGACGAGCTCGCCATGATCCTGCTGACGCTGCCGGTGTTCTTCCCGATCGTGACCGCGCTCGACTTCGGCATGCTGCCGGATGACGTCGCGATCTGGTTCGGCATCCTCGTGCTGATCGTGGTCGGCATCGGCATGACCTGCCCGCCGATCGGCCTCAATGTCTTCGTCGTCGCCTCGCTGGCGCGCGACGTCCCGGTGACGCGGATCTATCGCGGCGTGCTGCCTTTCGTGCTCTCCGACATCATCAGGCTCGGCATCGTGGTGGCATTTCCGGTGCTCACTCTCTATCTGGTGCGCTTGCTGGACTGAGAAACTGTGAGGCTTGCCCATGATCGTGAACGACCTCGACATCGACGACATCAAGGCCGGCCTGGCGGATGACAGCATCCTGCTGGTCGACGTGCGCGAGCCGCATGAGTTTGCGGCCGGGCACATTCCCGGCTCGGTCTCGCGGCCGCTGTCGCAGTTCAACCCCGCCGACCTGCCCTACGAGCCGGGCAAGCGCCTGGTGCTCTCCTGCGCCGCCGGCGTGCGCTCGCTGCGCGCCATGGAATTCGCCCAGTCGGCCGGGCTCGACGTCGACAGCCACTATATCGGCGGCTTCAAGGACTGGGTGATGCACGGCGAGCCGGTCGCGTACTAGGTTTTCACGATTGCGCGCCGAGCCCTGCGCTTAGTGCATTGCAGCATGCTGCGCGGCGGGGCTGACGAAGCCTGCGTCGTGTTCCAGTTTCTGTTTCGACCCATTCGAGGATATCGCCCATGCGCCCCATGAAATTCGGTGTCGGACAGCCCATCCGCCGCGTGGAGGACCAGCGCCTGACCACGGGCATGGGCCGCTATACCGACGACACCGCCGTCGAGGGCGCGCTGCACGGCTTCGTCCTGCGCTCGCAATACGCCCACGCGACGTTCACGATCCGTGACAAGGACGTGGCCCGCAAGATGAAGGGCGTGAAGCTGGTCCTGACCGGCGAGGATGTCGCCCATCTCGGCGGTCTGCCGTGCAAGGGCCTGATCGCGAGTTCGTCGGGGGAGCCGGTGAAGGCAATGCCGGTGCCGGTGCTGCCGCTCGACACCGTCAGGCATGTCGGCGAGGCGGTCGCCTTCATCGTGGCGGAGACGCTGGAGCAGGCGCGCGATGCGGCCGAGGCGATCGACATCGCCTGGGACGCGCTGCCGTCGATCACCGGGATATCGGAAGCGCTGGCCGATGGCGCGCCGCTGGTCTGGCCGGATCGTGCCGGCAACGTCGCCTTCGAGGCCGGGCAGGGCGATGCCGAGAAGACCGAGAAGGCCTTCGCCAAGGCCGACCGCACCGTCTCCGTCACCATCGTCAACAACCGCCTCGCCTCCAACTACCTGGAGACGCGCGCCTGCATCGCCGAATACGACAAGGCGGATAAGCGCTGGACCCTGACGATGGGCAGCCAGGGCAGCCACAACATGCGCGAGATCCTGGCCGACTACATCTTCAAGGTCGCGCACTCGCGCATCCGCGTGGTCACGCCGGATGTCGGCGGCGGCTTCGGCACCAAGCTGTTCATGTACCGCGAATACCCGCTGACCATGGTCGCGGCCGAGATGCTGAAGCGGCCGGTGCGCTGGGTCTCCGACCGCACCGAGCACTTTTTGGCCGACACGCATGGCCGCGCCAACCTCGCGACCGCGACGATGGCGCTGGACAAGAAGGGCAAGTTCATCGGCCTCAAGGTCGATCTGCGCGCCGAGATGGGCGCCTGGCTCTCGCAATACGGGCCGTTCATCCCCTGGGTCGGCACGACCATGACGCCGGGCTGCTACGACATCCCGGCCGTGCATGTCCGCATCCGCGGCGTGCTGACCAACACGACGCCAGTCGATGCCTATCGCGGCGCCGGCCGGCCGGAGGCCGCCTACCTGATCGAGCGGCTGGTCGACGCGATCGCGCGCGAGACCGGCAAGACGCCCGACGCGGTGCGCGCGCTCAACTTCGTCAAGCCCGAAAGCATGCCGCACAAGACGCAGACCGGCCCGGTCTACGATTCCGGCGAGTTCGAGGGCCATATGCGCCGCGCCATGGACGTCGCCGACTGGAAGGGCTTCAAGGCCCGGCTCAAGTCCTCGACCAAGGCCGGCAAGATCCGCGGCATCGGGCTCGCCTGCTATATCGAGGCCTGCGGCGGCGGCGGCCCGGAGAGCTCGACCGTGATCCTCGAGAAGGACGGCATGGTGACCGTGCTGATTGGCACGCAGTCGAACGGGCAGGGCCATGAGACGGCCTATTCGCAGCTCGTCGCCCAGCATCTCGACATCCCGCTGGATCGCGTCCGCGTCATCCAGGGCGATACCGACAAGGTCGCGACCGGCGCCGGCACCGGCGGCTCGCGCTCGATCCCGGTCGGCGGTGCCGCGCTCGACAAGGCCTCGAGCATCCTGACCGACAACCTGAAGCAGCTCGCCTCCGAGAAGCTCGAGGCCGGCATCGGCGACCTCGAGATCGTCAACGGCGCGGTCAAGGTCGTCGGCACCGACAGGGGCATCGACCTCGCCGCCATCGCCGCGCTGCCTGGCGCGACGCCGGAGCTGCTCAAGGTGCATCAGAGCTGGCAGCCGCCGGAGGCGACCTACCCGAACGGCACGCATGTCTGCGAGCTGGAAGTCGATCCTTCGACCGGCGCGACCGAGATCCTCAACTACATCGTGGTCGATGATTTCGGCATGACGCTCAACCCGATGATGCTCGCCGGGCAGGTCCATGGCGGGGCGGCCCAGGGCATCGGCCAGGCGCTGATGGAGGAGATCCGCTTCGACGAGTCCGGCCAGATGCTGACCGCGACCTTCATGGACTACGCGCTGCCGCGCGCCGTCGACATCCCGAACTTCCATTTCGAGACCCGCAACGTGCGCTGCGTCACCAACGCGATCGGCGTGAAGGGCGCGGGCGAGGCCGGCGCGATCGGCTCCTGCCCGGCGGTGATGAACGCGATGGTCGATGCGCTCAACCGCGCCGCCGGCATCAGCGCCATCGACATGCCGGCGACGCCGAACAAGGTGTTCGGCATGCTGAAGGCGGCGGGCTACCCGCTGTAGGACGGCGTTTCTCAATCCGAAGCGGGCCTCTTCGGGCCCGCTTCGCGATCTTTCTCTTTCCTCCAATGCGTATCTGCTCGCGCAATTGCGATTTGGCGCGCGGGCGTCGTTGCGATCATGTGAACTCGCGGGGGATTGTCTGCTGCCCCGAGGAGTCCTGCATGCTTCGCCTATGCCTTGCCGTCGCCGTCTCCGTTGCCGCCGTTTCCGCAGCCTTCTCCCAGAGCGACCCGATTGCCGCCCGCCGCGACGCCATGCGCGCGGTGTCGTCAGCGACGCGCGACGGCGCCGCCATCGCCGAGGGGCGGGCGCCCTTCGACGCCGCCAAGGTCCGCAGCATTTTCGAGACCTATTCCCGTTCGGCCAAGGCGATGCCGCAGCTCTTTCCCGAGGATAGCCGCAGCGGTGGGCAAACGCGGGCGGCGGCGCGGATCTGGGAGGATCGGCCAGGATTCACGGCGGCGCTCGCCAAGTTCGACAAGGACGCAGTCCAGGCCGCAGCCGATTCCAAGGAAGTCGCCTCCTTCCGCGCCGCCTTCGACCGGGTGGCGGCGAACTGCACCAGTTGCCACGAAGCCTACCGCACGCGTCGCTGATAGGGGGAGCCTTCCTGCCGCTGGTGCGTTAGGGTCGGCAAGCTGGGGAACCGACGGATGCGCCGCCTTCTCATCACCTTGCTGGTCTTCATCGTGCTGGGCTTGGCCGGCTTCGTCGTGCTGACCGATCCGCGCGTGGTCTCGCCCGCGCCGGTGATCGGCACCTTGCCGGCGCCAGACATCGAGAACGGCAAGCTGCTCTTCAACGTCGGCGGCTGCACCTCCTGCCACGCCACGCCCGGCCAGGATGACCGCCTGAAGCTCGGCGGCGGCTTTGCGCTCGCCTCGCCCTTCGGCACCTTCCACGCGCCCAATATCTCGCCGCATACGCGCGACGGCATCGGCAATTGGGGCGTGCAGGACTTCGTCGATGCGATGGCGACCGGTACCTCGCCGACCGGCCAGCATTATTATCCGGCCTTCCCCTACACCTCCTATCGGCTGATGCCGCCGAAGGCGCTGGCCGATCTCTTCGCCTATATCCGCACGCTGCAGCCGGTCGAAGGCACGGCGCCGGACCATCAGCTCGCCTTTCCCTTCAACATCCGCCGCATCGTCGGCGGCTGGAAGCTGCTCTATTTCGACGGCTCGCCGTTCAAACCGGATCCGGGCAAGAGCGAGGAATGGAATCGCGGCGCCTATCTGGTGCAGGGGCCCGGCCATTGCGCCGAGTGCCATTCCAGCCGCAACAAGCTCGGCGCGATCATCCAGACGACGCGCTTCGCCGGCGGGCCCGACCCCGAGGGCAAGGGCACGGTGCCGAACATCACCCAGCATGAGGAGGATGGCATCGGCAAATGGTCGAAGGCGGAGATCGCTGAAATGCTCAAGACCGGCCTCACGCCGAGCTTCGACAGCGTCGGCGGGGCGATGGCGGCTGTGGTGCGGAATACCGCGCTGCTGCCGGATGCCGACCGGCTTGCGATGGCCGAGTTCCTGAAGTCGCTGCCGGCGGTAGCGAGTCCGGCGCAGCCGCCGAAAGCGCCGGCGGGGAACTAGAGCATCGGACCGGAAAGTGGAATCCGGTTTCCGGAAAAGTCAGATGCAATAACAAGTGCCTAGTTCGCCACTTTGCGTCCGATAGGACGCCGGCGATCTAGAGCGCCGCCCGCCTCGCGGCGGCGACGTACGTGCGCGGCTCAGCGAGCCGGCGCGCGCTTTCGGGGGGTACGGGCCTGTTTGGCCTCGGCTGCTGCAGCAGCGGCGACCGCAGCCGCTTCAGCGTCTGCGGCTTCCTTCGCAAGCCGCAATGCGCGCAGCCGCGCGGTCTTTTCCGCGACGGCCTTCTGCTCGGCCTGCTGGTCTTCGAGAATGCGTGACATTTCCTGACGTCGTGCCTCGGCTTTGTCGAACACCACCTGAGCCCGGCGTTTGGCCTCATCCGTAGACAATCGTTTCGTCGGCATGATGGGGGCCTCCGGCTGCGTCATTGTCTCAGCGACGCCCTTTGCCAGCCGCACGCATCTGGGCGTACTGCACCGCTTCGAGCAGCACCCGGCGCGGACGCTCGGCGTCGAGCCTGGCCTGCTCCGCCTTGCGGGCGACTTCGCGGTCGAGTTCCGCCTGGCGCTCTTCCTCTTCGAGGCGAGCGCGCTCGATGACGGCGAGGCGTTCGGCCTCGGCGCGGGCCTCGGCCTTCTCGGCCTCACGCGCGGCGCGGGCCTCGGCGATGACCTGACGCTCGGCGCGGCGCTGCTGCATGATCGGGTCGTTCAGGCCGGGCCTCGCCTTGAAGCGCTCCAGCAGCGCCTTCTTGGCGTTGGCGGAGTCGGACTGGCGGTCAGTGAAGTTCTGGGGATTCGAATGAAACAAGGGGGCTTTCTCGTGTGTCAGATCACGGCGGCCGGGCGCGGAGCGCGGACGGGCCGCGGCTTGGGCTTGGGCGCTGCGATCAGGCCTTCGCGCTGGGCCTGCTTGCGGGCGAGCTTGCGGGCGCGGCGGATGGCCTCGGCCTTCTCGCGGACGCGCTTCTCGGAGGGCTTCTCATAGGCGGCACGGCGCTTCATCTCCCGGAAGACGCCTTCGCGCTGCATCTTCTTCTTCAGGACGCGCAGTGCTTGGTCGACGTTGTTGTCACGAACCAGAATCTGCATGCGGAGCTCCTTTCAAAAACAAAAGGGCCGGGTTTTATCCCGACCCTTGGTCCGACCGCGCTATGTGTGGTTCGGAGGGAGGCGCCAGTACATCCGTGGTCGCCATCCGATCCGAAGGATCACTCTCGCGCGGTCATGCGATCACTCAGCCCGAAGGTTGTCGGCAGACATCTTGCCCGAGCGCTTGTCCTGGACGAGCTCGAACGTGATCTTCTGGCCTTCGCGGAGATCGCGCATGCCGGCGCGCTCGACAGCGCTGATGTGGACGAAAGCGTCCTGCCCGCCATCATCCGGCTGAATGAAGCCGAAACCCTTGGTGGAATTGAACCATTTCACAGTGCCGGTAGCCATAAACAATATCCTTCTCGCAAAGCGTTGTTGCGCGTGAGACGACGCCTCACACGGGTTTCGATTTTGAGCAGGAAGTTCGTCAGCTGGAGCGCAATAGCGCGGGGGCCAATTCGTTCGGCCTAAGATCGAAGGCTCTATATGGTTGATTGAACCCTGTTTGTCAATGCAACCGATCATGGCGATGTTCGGATAGGCCCCGGAGCCTATTCCATCACCGCCGCCTTGAGGATGCAGACCATCAGCGCCGAGCCCGGCTGATCGCCGACGCAGCGCACGATATGGCGGCGGTCGCAGCGGTAGCGCAGGGTCTCGCCCGCCTTGGCGCGCTGGATGACGTCGCCGACCTCGACCTCGAACTCGCCGGCGCTGACCGAGAGCGATTCGATCGAGCCGCGCTGGTGGCCTTCCGAATCAAGCTCGCCGCCCGGCTCGGCCTGGACCTCGTACCATTGCAGCCATTCGACGGTCTTGATCCAGCCGATGATGGCGAGGCGGAGCTTGCCGTCCTCCGAGACCAGGATCGGCGTGTCGGCGCGGCTGGTCTTCTCGATGAAGGCCTCTTCCTCGCCGCTCGAGAGCACGCGCTCGATCGAGATGTCGAGCGCCTGCGACAGGCGCCAGATCGTCGCCAGCGTCGGATTGGTCTCGTTGCGCTCGATCTGGCTGATGATCGACTTGGCGACGCCGGACTGCTCGGCGAGCTCGGAGAGCGAGAGGTTATAGGCCTTGCGCAGGCGCTGGATCGTCTTGCCGAGCTGGCCCGAGATGACCTGGGCGCCCGATTCGAGCTCGCGTCCGACGCGTTCCTTCGTCTCGATGCCCATGCTGCCTGTCGCTCGGTCCGTTTGTGAAAGCGAACATAATCGTTTGTCCAAGCGGACAATGCCCCGTCCGGGGCTTGGGAGCAAGCAGCAGGATCAGGTGCCGCGGGAGGACCCGACCTCGCGCGTTTCCTTCCTGAGCAGGCCGAGCTGCTGCTCGCGCAGGATGACGTAGATTCCGGAGATGATGACGATGACCGCGCCGAAGAAGACGGCGTTGGCCGGCCAGTCGCCGAACATGAACCAGCCGATCGCCACCGCCCAGAGCATGGTCGAGTACTCGAAGGGCGCGATCAGCGAGGCGTCGCCGTAGCGATAGGCCTGCACGATCAGGATCTGGCCGAGCCCGCCGAGGATGCCGATGCTGAAGAGCAGAGCTGCGTCCTGCCAGTTCGGCAGGTTCCAGCCGAGCACGCTGGTCGAGAGGCCGAGCGAGGCGGTCAGCACCATGAAGTAGAACACGATCGCGCCGGTCTTCTCGGTGCTGGTCAGCTGCCGGACCTCGACCGAGGCGAAGGCGGAGCAGAAGGCGCCGGCCAGCGCCAGCGCCGCCCCGATCGCCGGGCCGCCTTCGAGGCCGTGCGCCAGCGTGTCGCCGCCGAGATAAGGCGAGAGCATCAGCAGGACGCCGAAGAAGCCGATCGTCACCGCCGTCCAGCGGTAGATGCGCACGCGCTCCTTCAGGATGACCACCGCGAGCACGACGACCATCAGCGGCCCGGCATAGCCGAGCGCGACCGCATCCGGCAAAGGCAGGAAGCCGAGCGCGGCGAAGCCGAGGAACATGCCGGTCGAGCCGAAGACGCCGCGCTTGAGATGTCCGCGCAGGTTCTTGGTCCTGAGCGCGGTAGGGAATTCCGAGCGCCAAGCCAGCCAGATGATCAGCGGGATCAGCGCGAAGAAGGAGCGGCAGAAGACGATCTGGCCGGTCGGATACCGCGCCGCGACCGCCTTGATGCCGGCCGACATCAGCGTGAAGATCAAGGCGGAAACGAGCTTTAAGGCGATGCCGAGGAGAGGGGACAAGGTGCTGCGCAGGTTTGGGGAGTTGGGTCTTGTAGAAGACCTATGTCCTTAGACCACGCCGATTCGGGTTCTCAAAGCGTGAACTCTGCAACCCCGATAGGCGGGGAGCGGGAGCCGCGGGCGCCCTCGACATCGCCCGCGTGCTTTGGCTCTGTTCGCGTTTCGGAAACGCCTCAGAAGCTGCCCTTGAACACGCCGCCGTCGATCAGCAGGTTCTGGCCCGTGATGTAGCCGGCATGCGAGCTCGCCAGGAAGGCGCAGAGCTTGCCGAACTCCTCGCTGGTGCCGAAGCGCTTGGACGGGATCTCGGCGATGCGGTTCTTCGCCATCACCTCGGGCGTGATGCCCTCCAGGGCCGCCATCTTGCCGGTCGTTCCCCTGAGCCGGTCGGTGTCGAACATGCCGGGCAGCACGTTGTTGATGGTGACGTTGGCATGGGCGACCTCGCGGGAGACGCCGGCGAGGAAGGCGGTGAGGCCGGCGCGCGCGCCAGAGGAGACGTCGAGCCCGGTCAGCGGCGTCAGCACGGTCATCGAGGTGATGTTGATGATGCGGCCGAAATTGCGGGCGATCATGCTGTCGATGACGCGCTGGATCAGCTCGATCGGCGTCGCCATGTTCTGGATGACGCCGTCGAGCAGCGCCTCGCGCGAGACGTCGCGGAAGTTCTTCGGCGGCGGGCCGCCATTGTTGTTGATCAGGATGTCGGGCTCGGGCGCCGCTGCCAGCAGGGCGTCCTGGCCGGCTTTGGTCGAGACGTCGCCGACCACCGCGATGACCTTGGCGCCGTAGCTGGCACGAATCTGGCTGGCCGTCGCCTCAAGGGCAGCCGCGTCGCGGCCGTTGATCACGACAATGCAGCCGGCTTCGGCCAGCGCCTCGGCGCAGCCGCGGCCCAATCCCTTGCTGGAGGCGCAAACAATGGCCGTACGGCCGGCAATTCCCAAATCCATGGCGTTTTCCCTGAAGTTCCTGCGGTTCGGCCTGAGGCAAACCATGGATTCGGGCCTACGTCATCAAAGCGCAATGCAAATCAGACACACGCCGCAAGCATCGCAACTGGATGGGCCAGCGGGCATGAGCGACGACGACGACGCCAAGCAGGTTCGCAGCATCTTCATCTCCGACCTGCATCTCGGCACGCGTGGTGCGCAGGCGGATCTCGTGCTCGAATTCCTGCGCTCCTACGACGCGCCGCAGATCTACCTGGTCGGCGACATCATCGACGGCTGGCGGCTGAAGAGCGGCTGGTACTTCCCGCAGGCGCATAACGACGTGATCCAGAAGCTGCTGCGCAAGGTGCGCAAGGGCTCGAAGCTGATCTACATCACCGGCAACCACGACGAGTTCCTGCGCGATTTCGCCGGCACCCAGTTCGGCGGCATCACCCTGGTCGACGACGTCATCCACGAGACCGCCGACGGCAAGCGCCTGCTGATCATCCATGGCGACCTGTTCGACCTCGTGGTGCGCAACGCCAAATGGCTCGCGCTGCTCGGCGACTGGGCCTACACGGTCGCGCTGGCCTCCAACACGGTCGTCAACAAGGTGCGCCGCCTGCTGCACCTGCCGCATTGGTCGCTCTCGGCCTGGGCCAAGCTCAAGGTCAAGAACGCGGTCAACTATATCGGCGAGTTCGAGACCTGCCTGGCGGCCGAGGCGCGCCGGCACGGCGCCGATGGCGTCGTCTGCGGCCATATCCACCATGCCGCGCATCGCCAGATCGACGGCCTGACCTATATCAACACCGGCGACTGGGTCGAAAGCTGCACCGCCGTGGTCGAGCACCATGACGGGCGCTTCGAGATCATCCGCTGGCCGCAATACCGGCTGAAGGGCGAGCCTCTGCCGGCGCCGGTCGCGCTGCCGGCACCGCGCTCCGAACCGGCATTGGTGAGCGAGGCCGCCTGATGCGCGTCCTGATCGCGACGGACGCCTGGCGCCCCCAGATCAACGGGGTCGTGCGGTCTCTGGAGCGGATGTACGAGGCGGGGCCGGCCCATGGCGTGACCCCGCAGATGCTGACGCCGGAAGGGTTCTGGCAGATCGGCCTGCCGTCCTACCCGGATATCAGGCTGGCGCTGGCGACGCGTAGGGCGATCTCCAAGCGCATCGCCGAGTTCAAGCCCGACCATATCCACATCGCGACCGAGGGGCCGATCGGCTGGCTGACGCGCGCCGTCTGCCTCGCCCAGAAGCGCACGTTCACGACGAGCTACCACACCCGCTTCCCGCAATATGTCGCGGCGCGCTGGCCGATTCCCGAGAGCTGGAGCTACCGCTTCCTGCGCCGCTTCCATGGCCCGGCCGCCGGCGTGATGGTCTCGACGGCGACGGTCGAGGCCGAGCTCGAGCAGCACGGCTTCGAGCGCATCCTGCGCTGGGGCCGCGGCGTCGACCTCGCGCTGTTCCACCCGCGCCCGGTGAGCGTGCTCGACCTGCCGCGGCCGATCTTCCTCAGCGTCGGGCGGGTCGCGGTCGAGAAGAACCTCGAGGCGTTCCTGTCGCTGAGACTTCCTGGAAGCAAGGTCGTGGTCGGCGACGGGCCGGCGCGGGCCGACCTGCAGCGCGCCTTCCCGGACGTGACCTTCCTGGGCACGCGCGAGGGCGAGGACCTGGCCTCGATCTACGCCTCCTCGGACGTCTTCGTCTTTCCGAGCCTGACCGACACGTTCGGCATCGTGCTGCTGGAGGCGGCAGCGAGCGGCTTGCCGGTCGCGGCCTTCCCGGTGCAGGGGCCGAGCGACGTCTTCGCCGGGAGCGGGGCTGCGGTGCTGGACGAGGACCTGCGCGGCGCGGCGCTCGCGGCCCTGCGGATTCCGCGCGAGACCTGCCTCGAACTCGCGTCCGGCTATAGCTGGCAGAGCAGCGCCGACCAGTTCTACGGCCACATCTTCCGCATCGCGCAGCAGGCCCGCCAGGCCCAGAACGTCACAACCTTCGCGACCGTCCATGCCGAGGAAGGGCCGGCGCGGGAGCGGCTGCGGGCTTGAGCTCGCGCCGGAAGACGTCGCGCCGCTCATGGATCGAGGCGATGACGAGGCCCATCGGCACGCCCAGGCCGACCAGCGCAGCTTCTGAAAGCTGCAGGCTGGCCTCGATGGTTTCCGGCACCGCGTCGTTGACGCCGAGCTCGTAGAGATGGCGGGCATGGCCCGCGTCGCGGGCGCGGGCGACGATGATCAGGTCGGGCCCGAGCGCCCGCGCGGCCCGCACGATCTCGTCCACGGCCTTGCCGGTGTCGATGGTGACGATCAGCGCGCTGGCGCCGTCGATGCCGCAGAGCTTGAGGAAGTCGGGCTTGGTCGCGTCGCCGAAGAAGGCGGGCCGGCCGGCGCGGCGCTGGCTGGCGACGAGGGTCGGATTCGAGTCGACTGCGATATAGGGCTTGTTGTGCTCTTCGAGCATGGCGCCGACGAGGCGCCCGACGCGACCGCAACCGACGACGATGGCGCGGTTGGCGTGGTCGTCCGGCGGCAGGATCTTTGCCTCTTCCGGGAGGGCGACGGGCTTTGCCAGCTTGGCCGCGAGGTTGCGCGCCATCTTCGCGCAGAGCGGCAAGGTCACCATGGTCAGCGAGACTGCGGCCAGGACGAGGCTGACCGCATCCTGGCCGATCAGCTTGGCGCCGGCTGCGGCATTGAGCATCACGAAGGCGAACTCGCCGCCCGGGCCGATCATGATCGCGGTCTCGATCGCGGTCGCGGCCGAGAGCTTGAACAGGCGGGACAGGCCGAAGACGATCGCCGCCTTGGCGGCGACGAGGCCGATGGCGATGCCGATGATGGCGAAGGGCTGGGCGGCGATCTGGGCCGGGTCGATGCCCATGCCGACCGTCAGGAAGAAGACGCCGATCAGCAGCGACTTGAACGGCTCGACCGTGACCTCGATGGCGCGGCGATATTCCGTCTCCGCCAGCAGCAGCCCGGCGATGAAGGCCCCTAAGCCCATCGACAGCCCCGCCGTCGCGGCGATCAGGCCGGTGCCGAGCGCGGTCAGCAGCGTCGCCGCCATGAAGCTCTCGGAACTGTCGGTCGTGGCGACCAGGCGGAACAGCGGGCGCAGCGCGAGCCGGCCGATCACGACGATACCAGCAATGGCGGCGAAGGCCTGCACGCCCGCCTGCGCCAGGCCGGCCAGCAGCGAGCCGCCGTTCTGGGCGCCGAGCACGCTGATCAGGAAGAGCAGCGGGATGACGGCGATGTCCTGGCAGAGCAGCACCGCGAAGCTGGCGCGGCCGGCCGAGGAGGTCATGCGACGCCTGGCCGAGAGCAATTCGACCACGATCGCGGTGGAGGACAGGGCGAGGCCGAAGCCGATGATCAGCGCCGCCGCTGCCGGCTGCCCGAGCATGTAGGCGACGGCGCCGATCAGGCCGGCGGAGAGCGCGACCTGGCCGAGGCCGAGCCCGAAGACGAGCCGGCGCATCGTCATCAGGCGCTCGAACGACATCTCCAGCCCGATGACGAAGAGCAGGAAGGCGACGCCGAGCTCGGCCGGGCCGGCGAGCGCGTCCGGGCTGGAGACCGTGATGGTGCGCAGCAGGGGAATCGACGAGACCAGCCCGCCCAGTCCGAACGGGCCGAGCAGCGCGCCGCAGGCCATGAAGGCGACGACCGAGTTGATCTTGAAGCTCTTGGCGAAGGGCACGATGACGCCCGCCGTGGCCAGCACGACCGCGGCGTCCTTGAAGAGCGAAGGGTCGACTGCGGTGGCCAAAGCTATCCTCGCGCTGATTCCGGAAGTGATTCAACTTTGTGGTCCAAGGCCTTGCAGTACAAGCAATAGCTTGCCCGGAGCCGAAGAAATCTGCGCCCGGAAACCTTGCGGCGACCGATGCCGGCCCGTAGCCTTTGCGCTCAGATGTCCGAAAGGCCCTTCATGCGTTTTGCCGGTACCGAAAACTACGTCGCCACCGAGGACCTCACCGTCGCCGTCAACGCCGCGATCCGGCTGGAACGGCCGCTCCTGGTCAAGGGCGAACCGGGCACCGGCAAGACCGTGCTGGCGGAAGAGATCGCAGCCGCGCTGAAGGCGCCGCTGATCACCTGGCACATCAAGTCGACGACCAAGGCGCAGCAGGGGCTCTATGAATACGACGCGGTCAGCCGGCTGCGCGACAGCCAGCTCGGCGATCCGCGCGTCTCCGACATCGCCCACTACATTAAGCGCGGCAAGCTCTGGGAGGCCTTCGTCTCGCCGGAGCGCCCGGTGCTGCTGATCGACGAGATCGACAAGGCCGATATCGAGTTCCCGAACGACTTGCTGCTCGAGCTCGACCGCATGGAGTTCCATGTCTACGAGACCGGCGAGACCATCCGTGCGGTGCGGCGCCCGGTGATGATCATCACCTCCAACAACGAGAAGGAGCTGCCCGACGCCTTCCTGCGCCGCTGCTTCTTCCACTACATCCGCTTCCCCGACGCGGAGACGATGCAGGCGATCGTCGAGGTGCATTTCCCCGGCATCAAGAAGCGGCTGATGGAGGAGGCTCTGCGCCTGTTCTTCGAGGTGCGCGAGGTGCCCGGCATCAAGAAGAAGCCCTCGACCTCGGAGCTGCTCGACTGGCTGAAGCTGCTCGTCGCCGAGGATATCGGGCCTGAGGTGCTGCGCGAGCGCGACCCGCGCAAGCTGATCCCGCCGCTGCACGGCGCGCTGCTGAAGAACGAGCAGGATGTCAGCCTGTTCGAAAAGCTCGCGTTCATGGTGCGGCGGGAGAGTAGGTGAGCCGGATAGGGCGCGGGAGAGCCTCTCCCCGTCATTGCGAGCGTAGCGAAGCAATCCAGGGGAGTGCGTGAGGCCCTGGATTGCTTCGCTACGCTCGCAATGACGATCGGAGACGGTCCTAACTCAACCCGAAGAGCGGCCGCGCATTCAGCGCCGCCACCAAGGCCATCATCGTCACCGCAGCATAAGCAGCCGAGAACAGCCCGACCGCGGCAGTTCCCAGCCGCGGCTGATGCGTCACGAGCCAGACCAGCAGGCCGAAGGCCGGGATGATCTGCAACGCGTGCAGCCCGAGAAAATGCGCGACGCGCAAATCGCCGATCGCAAGCGACCAGCCGAAGAGCGGCAGCGTCGCGTGTCCGGCCGGCACAGTGCCGACGAAATGACTGCCATTGCCAGAGAGAGCGGCGCCGCTGACGAGGCCGAGGATGCAGGTCAGCGCGAAGCCGATGACCAGTGACCAGCGCAGCGCCGGGGCGAGCGGGGTGGCGTCGCGGCGGGCAAGGCCATAGGCGAGCACGCCCGAGCCGAGCGTGATCATCACCGCGCCGATGCCCATGGCGCCGTAGAGCGTCGCGTCGAGCCAGGTTGCGACGTTGTAGTGCGAGGCCTCGGCGCGCGAGGCGCGCCAGCCGATATAGGCGACTTCGAGGAAGCCGGGCACGACCACGCCCCAGAAGGCGTAACGGCCGAGCCGGGAGGCCTGGAAGGCTTTGCTCGTGAGCGGAAGGGCAAGCGCCAGCGTCAGGAAGTAGAGGACGAGCGAGGCCTCGAATTTCAGCGGCTTCGTCCAGACGCTGGTGTCCTGGAACAGGCGCTGGTCGATGGCGTAGGCGAGGGCGGTCGGCAGCATCAGCGCAAGCATGGCAAGGCCGGCCGCCGTCAGGCGCGGGTCCAGCTCCAGCGCGCGGAGCCAGGCGGGCAGATGAGCCTGGAGGCGGGCGATGCGGTCGTTGCGGCTGGTCCGGATGCTTGCCCTGAGGATGAGGAATGCAAGGTAGCCGATCGGCCCGAACAGGAAGGTCGCGAGTAGTACCGGCACGTTCTGCCAGTGCGGGATCGCCTCCTCCTGTGCGCGGCGCAGGATCCAGTTGCCGAGGAAGAGGTCGAAGGCGAGGTAGTGCAGCCAGCCGGCCAGCAGCAGCGGCTTCGAGTCGAACAGGGTCGCGACAGCGTCGAGCGAGGAGAAGCCGCCCTTGGCCTCGTGCCAGTAGACCGCGATGAGAACGAAATAGCCTAGGGAGAGCGTGGCCGGGATCGCTGTGCCCGCGAGCAGTTCGGAGACGCCGCGCCAGCGCGGCAGCAGGATCAGGCTGAGCCAGCCCAGCACTGCAAGCTGCGAGCCGAGGGCGAAGGCAGCATCGAGCGTCGGCATGGGGAGCGCCTCCATTTAAACGCTGTTAAGTTGCGGTACTCGGGTAAATCGGTATCTTGACGTCGTCAAGATTTATTTTGACAGCGTTCAGATTATGGGCCGCTGATGACGAGGGCTGGGGCAAAGGCAGTGCGGGCGGGGTATCATCATGGCGATCTGCGCCAGGCGCTGATCGATGCGGCCGAGGCGGTGCTGGCCGAGAAGGGCGTCGGCGGCTTCACCTTGCGCGAATGCGCCCGCCGGGCCGGGGTCTCGCCGGCCGCGCCGGCGCATCATTTCGGCAACCTCACCGGCTTGCTGACCGCGATCGCGACGCTCGGCTTCGACGGGCTCTCGGGCGCAATGGACGCGGCGGCGGAGGCTGCGACGCAAGCGGGCGGCAGCCGCCTGCGCGCCATCGGCGAGGCCTATCTCGCGACGGCGCTGGCGCGGCCGGGGCGGTTTCGCGTCGTCTTCGGCCAGATGGGGCTGAACGGGGAGGATCCTGATTTCAAGCAGGCGTCGGCGCGGGCCTTCAGCATCCTGGTGCGGGAGACGCGGGCCGAGCTGCCGCAGGACCAGGGCGAGGACGACCTGTTCTCGCGGCTGCCGCCGAGCTTCGCCGGCGATCCCGACCTTGCCGAGATCCTGCTCGTCTGGTCGGTGACGCATGGCTTCACCACGCTGCTGCTCGACGGCCAGCTCGATTTCCTCGCCGGCACCGCCGGGCGCGAGGCGCTGTTGAAGCTCCATTCCGAGCGGCTCGTGGTGCTGCTGATCTCGGCGCTGCGATCGAGCGATCCATCCGCGTAGGGCCTCGTAAAAGTGCGGGCACGTGTTTAGGTTCGAGCCATGCGACGCCTCCTGCTCCTGCGCCACGCCAAATCGAATTGGCCCTCCGGGGTCGCCGACCGGGAGCGGCCGCTGGCGGCGCGCGGACGCGAGGCCGCCCCACTGATGGGGCGCTATCTCGCCGAAGAATTGCTGCTGCCCGATCTCGCGCTGGTCTCGCCTGCCAGACGCACGGTCGAGACCTGGGAATTGGTCCGGCCGATGCTGCCGGAGCGGCCGGGAAGCCATCTTGAGCCGCGCATCTACGAGGCCAAGCCGGAGCGGCTGCTGCAGGTGGTGCAGGAGACCGAGCCGCAGGTCCGCACCTTGCTTATGATCGGCCATAATCCCGGCTTCGAGGAGCTGGCAGCGAGCCTGACCGGCCATGGCGACCGCTATGCGTCGGCGCGGATGGCGCAGAAATATCCGACCTGTGGGCTCGCGGTGCTCGACTTTGCCGTCGAGGACTGGCGCGACGTTGCGGTGCGCGGGGGCCGCCTGGATCGTTTCGTAACGCCGGCATCTTTGGGCGAGGGGCCGGACGAGTGAGCGCCGCCTCGGCCATTCTGTTCGCATGAGCGCAAGCTCCTATCTCGACGAGGCGCGCAATGCCGCGCTCGCCTTTGGCGACAGCCTGCTCGGGCTGGCCCGGCCGCGCTTGCGTCTGGGCGTCACCGGCCTGTCGCGTTCGGGCAAGACCGTCTTCACCACCGCACTGATCCAGAACCTGATCGAGGGCGCGCGCCTGCCGGTGCTCAAGGCCGCGGCGCAGGGGCGGATCAGCCGGGTCAGGCTGGTGCCGCAGCCCGATCCGGAAGTGCCGCGCTTTCCCTACGAGGGGCATCGCGCCGCGCTGTCGGGGCCGGAGCGGCGCTGGCCGGAATCGACGCGGCGGATTTCGGAACTGCGCGTCGAGATCGACTATGAGCGGGCAGAAGGCTGGTTCAAGGGGCCGGCGACGCTGACGCTCGACATCGTCGACTATCCCGGCGAATGGCTGCTCGACCTCGCGCTGATCGGGCTCGACTACAAGGCCTGGTCGCGCCAGGCGATCGCCGATGCCCGCAAGCCGCATCGGCGCGTGGTGGCGGAGCCCTGGCTCGCCGATCTCGGCAAGCGCGACCCGGCAGGGCCGGCCGACGAACTGGCGGCGGAGGCGGCGAGCGACCTGTTCAAGGCCTATCTGGCGCGGCTGCGGGCTGATCCGGAGGCCGTGGCGGTGACGCCGCCCGGGCGCTTCCTGATGCCGGGCGACCTCGAAGGCTCGCCGGCGCTGACTTTTGCACCTCTCGATCTTGGGCCGGATACCGAGGCGGTCTCCGGCACCCTGGCCGGGCTGATGGCGGAGCGCTTCGAGGCCTATAAGCGGCTGGTGGTGACGCCGTTCTTCCGCGACCATTTCGCCAGGCTCGACCGGCAGATCGTGCTGGTCGATGCGCTGGCGGCACTCGATGCGGGGCCGCCGGCGCTGGCCGATCTCGAAACGGCGCTCGGGCAGGCGCTGGCCGCCTTCCAGGTCGGGCGCAACTCCTTCCTGTCGAGCCTGTTCGCGCCGCGGATCGAGCGCGTGCTCTTCGCCGCGACCAAGGCCGACCACATCCACCACACCAGCCACGACCGGCTGGCGGCGGTGATGTCGCATCTGGTGGCGCGGGCGGCGTCCCGGGCGCAAGGGGCCGGTGCCAGGGTCGAGGCGATGGCGTTCGCCGCCGTGCGCGCGACGCGCGAGGTCAGGATCAAGGAAGGGCGCGAGGACCTGCCGGCGATCGCCGGCGTGCCGGAGGCCGGCGAGACGGTCGGCGACGAGCTCTTCGACGGCATCGCGGAAGCGGCGATCTTTCCCGGCGAATTGCCGGAGCGGCCGGAGGCGATCTTCGATGCCAATGCGCCGCGCTGGCAGATACGGGCGCCGCGCTTCCGGCCGCCGCTGGTCGTGGCCGACGCGGGCGGGCGCACCCAGCCGCCGCCGCAGATCCGCCTCGACCGCGCGCTGGAATTCCTGATCGGGGATAAGCTGGCGTGATGGGCGCGATGGGGGAGAGGTCAGGCGCGGGGAACCCCTCTCCTGTAAGGAGAGGGGCGGGGGTGAGGTGTCGGTCCCTGGACCAGCGGTGCGGAGCGCTCACCACCGTCGCGTTTCGGGCGTCGAACGGCCTACACCTCTCCCAACCCTCCTTACAGGAGAGGGCTCCCGCGCCTCTTGCTGCCAATGCGTGCTGAGGAGAGGTCATGAGCAAGGCTCCACGCGCCGTGCGCCTCGATGCGGCCACGCCGGAGGCGCAGGCCGAAATCCTGCCCGAGAGCGAGCCGTTCGACCCGGTCGAGCCGGTCGCGGTGCCCATCAAGAAGCGCTCCGGCATCAGCTGGGGCACGCTTTTCGTTGCCGGGCTCTCCGGCTTCCTGGCGCTCTCTGTCAGTGTCTGGATCGAGCGCACCGTAACCTCGCTGATGAACGAGAACCCGGTGCTGGGCTATGCGGCGGCGGCCTGCGCCGCAGTCGCCGCGCTGGCGCTGGTCGTGATGCTGGCCAAGGTGCTGCGCGACATCCTGCGCGAGCGCCGCGTCGAGGCGTTGCGCGAGCGCGCGGTGACGGTGCTGGCCGGTGGCACGCTCGATCAGGCCAAGGACATTGCCGGCGAGCTCCAGCGCCTCTACGCCTCGCGGCCAGAGACGGCCAAGGGCCGGGCGGAGCTGGCGGACAGCCTGCCGCAGCTTTTCGCGCCGCGCGACGTGCTCGCGGTGGCCGAGCGCAGCGTGATCGCACCGCTCGATGCCGCCGCCCAGGCGCAGATCGCCTCCGCTGCGCGGCGGGTCTCGCTGGTCACGGCGGTCAGCCCGCGGGCGCTGGTCGATGTCGTCTTCGTGCTCGTCGCCTGCGCCCGGCTGCTGCGGGCGATTGCCGGCATCTATGCGGGACGACCCGGCGCGCTCGGCCTGCTCAGGCTGGCGCGGCAGGTCATGGGCCATCTCGTCGTCACCGGCGGCGTCGCGGCGGGCGATGCGCTGGTGCAGCAGGTCATCGGGCAGGGGCTGGCGGCGCGGCTTTCGGCCAAGCTCGGCGAGGGCGTGCTCAACGGTTTATTGACGGCCCGGATCGGACTGGCCGCGCTGGCGGTGTGCCGGCCGCTGCCCTTCGTCGAGGTGGAGCCGCCGACGCTGTCGGACGTCGCGGGCGACTTGTCGTCCTGGCGCGGCAGCTCGGAGACGCCCTGATCGTCCCGGCAAGATTTGCCGGCCAGCGCGGAATTTGCCCGGCTGGAGCCGACGCGTTAGATTCGGTAAACCATGTAACCCATTGAAAATGCGTAGACAGGCGCGTGGCATGGCCCGTGCAGAATGCTTCGCGACGTATCAGGCGGCTTTCAGGTCCGCCAGGCGAGGCGAGGGTGTCATGGGTGTTTTCAATGCGTTGACGACGGCGGTTTCCGGGATGCAGGCGCAGTCCTATGCGCTTGAGAACATCTCCGGCAACATCGCCAACTCGCGGACGGCCGGCTTCAAGCGGGTCGACACGAGCTTCGCCGATCTCGTGCCGGATTCGGCGCTGAACCGGCAGGTCTCCGGCTCGGTCGCGGCCTATAGCCGGACCACGAACACGATCCAGGGCGACCTCGCGCCGACCGGCATCGACACCAACGTCGCGATCAACGGCGACGGCTTCTTCGTCGTCGACCAGCGCCAGAGCGGCGTCGGCGCCAACACGCAGTTCACCAACAGCAATCTCTACACCCGCCGCGGCGATTTCGACTTCGACGCCAACGGCTATCTGGTCAACGGCGCCGGCTACTACCTCAAGGGCCTGAAGATCGATCAGGTCACCGGTCAGCTGATCGGCACCCAGCCCGAGGTGCTGCGCATCACGCAGGAGCAGTATCCGGCCAAGGCGACGACCTCGATCGAGTACCGCGCCAACATCCCGTCCTTCCCGGGCACTAAGAACGCCGATCCGAATGTGCCGGGTTCCGAACTGATCGACCCGGCCGGCTACACCACGAGCCCGATGGGGGCGACAGGCGTCGTCATCGGCACCGACACGCAGCGGTTCCTCAACGAGTCGCTCGCGGGCGGCTCGGTGACGGTCTACGACCAGCTCGGCCAGGCGACCACCGTCGAACTGCGCTGGGCCAAGACCGCGAAGGCTGCGCCGGCAGTGGTGGGCCCGCCGCCCGTGCCCGCGGTTCCCGATACCTGGAACCTCTTCGTCGCCGAGAACACCGGCGCGACCGGGGCGGCTGTCGCCTATCGCAATGTCGGCACCAGCATCACCTTCGACTCCAGCGGTCAAATGACCAACCCGGCCAACGGCAACATCACCTTGCCGAACATGACGATCGCGGGGACTGCGATCACCGGCATCACCCTGACCACCGGCGGCGACGGCCTGACCCAGAACGGCGACGTCAGCGGCGAGATCGATGCCCGCAGCATCCGCCAGAACGGCTATACCGCCGGCACGCTCGACCGTACCGAGGTCTCGGAATCCGGCCAGCTCATCGGCACGTTCAGCAATGGCCAGGTCGTGGCGCTGGCCCAGCTCTCGGTCGCCCGCTTCAACGCGGGCAACGCGCTGAAGCGGCTGGATGGCGGCGCCTTCGAGGAGACGATCGAGTCCGGCCCGCCAATCATCGGGCTGGGCACCTCGCAGCTCATCGGCGGCAATGTCGAGCAGTCGAATACCGACATCGCCGACGAGTTCTCGAAGATGATCGTCACCCAGCAGGCCTATTCGGCCAACACCAAGGTGATCACCACGGCGCAGGACATGCTGCGCGACGTGTTCAGCATCATCCGCTGAGCCGTCTCTTTGAATTCACGCATTTTCTTCACGCGAACCGGAATCCACTTCGCTTGAAAATGCTTTGGCCGCTGACCGCGCAATCCAGAAGGATTGAGAGGAGGAACTGCCGATGGGCCTCAATTCGTCCCTGAACATGGCGATCTCCGGCCTGCGCTCGACGCAGGTCGGGCTCAACATCATCTCGCAGAACGTCGCCAATGCCGACTCGCCGGGCTATGTCCGGCGCAGTGTCAGCACGGTCGAGACGCAGGGCGGCTACACCACCAGCAGCAACGTCCAGCGCCTGCTCGACAAGATCGTGCAGCATCAGCTCTGGCAGGAAAGCGCCGGGGCCGCCTACACCTCGACGCGCGCCGACGCGATGTCGAAGCTGGACGAGCTGTTCGGCGCGCCGGGCAGCGCGACCGCGCTCGACTCGGTCTATAACAGCTTCACCAGCGCCCTGCAGGCGCTCGAGGATGACCCGTCCTCCTATACCAACCGCTCGGCGGTGCTCGACCGCGCCAACGAACTGGCGAACCGGCTCAACGGCCTCTCCAACGGCGTGCAGGACCTGCGCCGCCAGGCTGAGAGCGGCATTGCCAGCGGCGTGAAGCAGGTCAACGACCTGCTGGACTCGCTGACCTCGGTCAACGCCAAGATCGTCGGCAGCCCGAACGATGCGAGCTCGGCCAGCCTGCGCGACCAGCGCGACCGCATCGTCGCCGACCTGTCGCAATACATGGACGTCCGCACCAGCGAGGATGCGCGCGGCTCGCTCTCGATCATCACGACCTCGGGCACGCAGATTTTCGACGGCCGCCCGGCCGTCAAATTCTCCTTCGACCAGCACGAGAGCATCGGCCCGGAATCGCAGTGGAACGCCGACCCGGCCAAGCGCGGCGTCGGCACGATCACGATGCGCAGCTCGTCGGGCGGTGGCGCTATCGACGCCATCGCCAACCGGGTGTTCAAGTCCGGCGAGATCGCGGCCAATATCGAGTTGCGCGACAAGACCCTGGTCCAGGCGCAGGCGCAGCTCGACGAGATCGCTGCGCAGATGTCGAGCGCGCTCTCCGACCGCGAGGTTGCGGGCACCCCCGTGACGGCCGGCGCCGCGACCGGCTTCCAGGTCGACCTGACCGGGCTCCAGGCCGGCAATACCGTGACGCTGGACTACAAGGTCCAGCCGAGCGGCGAGACGCGGCGTTTCACCTTCGTGCGGGCGGAATCGGCGGCTTCGCTGCCGCTGCCGGCCTCGGCCAGCGGCGATGCCGGCAACACCGTGGTGGGCATCGACTTCTCGGGCGACGTCGCGGCGCAGATCCAGGCGGCGGTCGGCACCGGCTTCACTGTCGCCAATACCGGCACCGGCATCAGCATCGTCGATGACGGCGCCGGCAATACCCGCGACGTGCTCGGCCTGACCGCGCGCCCGACGGCGACCGGCCTGAACGGCTCGGCCGAGCTGCCCTTCTTCGTCGATGGCGGCCGCAACAACGCCGCCTATACCGGCTCCTACGAGGGCGGGTCGCAGGCGGCCGGCTTCGCGGCGCGCATCAAGCTCAATCCGGGCCTGATCGCCGACCGCTCCAAGCTCGTCCAGATCGACCCGACGACGCCGCAGGGCGACGGCACGCGCCCGTCATTGCTGCTCGACCGGCTGACGCAGAGCCAGCGCAACTTCACCCGCGCGACCGGGGTCGACGGCTCAACCGCGACCTCGACCGGCACGATCTCGAATTTCGTGCAGCGCGTCGTTTCCTCGACAGGGCAGGCGGTCGAGGCGGCGCAGCGGCTCGACGAGGGCCAGCAGGTGGCGCTCGCCACCGTGCAGAGCCGCTTCCAGGAGACCGCGCAGGTCAATGTCGACCAGGAAATGTCGATGCTGATCGAGCTGCAGAACGCCTATGCCGCCAATGCCCGCATCATCTCCACGGTCAAGGAGATGATGGACATGCTGATGAGGGTCTAAGATGACGATCACATCCTATGGCAGCGGCGCCTACCGCTCGGCCCAGCCGAACCAGTTCGTCACCAACCGGGGCGAACTGAACGACCTGCTGCGCCAGCTCGACACCGGCAAGCGCAGCACGACCTATGCCGGGCTCGGCATCGAGCGGCGCACCAGCCTCGACGTCAACGGCAAGATCTCCTCGCTGGATTCCTGGCTCACCGGCATCCAGCGCGCCGACGTCAACCTCAAGCTCGCGACGCAATCGGTCGAGAACTTCTACAAGCTCACCACCGAGACCAAGAACGACGCCCGGCCGGACAGCTACGTGCCGAGCTCGACCGGCCTGTCGGCGCCGCAGGTGCTGGCCGAGGAGAAGTTCAAGCAGGCGCTCGACCTGCTCAACGTCGATGTCGACGGGCGCTTCCTGTTCTCCGGCCGGACCTCCGATGTCGAGCCGGTGGCGAGCTATTCGCTGATCATGGACGGCGACGGCGCCGGGCGCGCCGGGCTGCGGCAGCTCGTCTCCGAGCGCAAGCAGGCCGATCTCGGCACGGCCGGGCTCGGCCGGCTGACGGTCGGCGGCGCGGCGACGACGGTGTCGATCGCGGAGGAGGCTGCCAACCCCAATTACGGCTTCAAGCTGAAGGGCGCCACGACCAATTCCGCCGGCATCACGCCGACCTATACCGCCGGCCCGCCGGCGAATATCGCCGTGGACGTCACCGCCCAGCCGCAGCCGGGCGACGCCGTGCGCGTCCAGGTCGCGCTGCCGGATGGCACGACGGAGGAGGTCGTGCTGACGGCGCGGGCCGCCGGCTCCGATGGCGACGGCGCCACCACGTTCGAGATCGGCGCCGACCCGACCGCGACCGCCGGCAACCTGCGCACGGCGATGACCGCGGCGCTGGGCAAGGAGGCCAAGACCTCGCTCTCGGCCGCCTCGGCCTCGGTCGCGGCCGAGAACTTCTTCGCCGGCAGCCCGAGCAACCCGCCGCTGCGCGTGCCCGGCCCGCCCTTCGACACCGCGACTGCGGCGCCCGCGCCCGGCACCGACGCGAACACCGTGATCTGGTATCGCGGCGATGACGGCCCCGGCAGCGCGCGCGCGACCTCGACCGTCCAGGTCGATCAGAGCCAGAGCGTCAATACGGGCGCGCGAGCCAACGAGCAGGCCTTCCAGATCGGCCTGGCGCAACTCGCGATCTTCGCCACCGAGACCTTCCCGGCCAGCGATCCGAACTCGAAGGCGGGCTACGAGGCCCTGGCCGAGCGCGTCAGCAACCGGATCGGCTATGCCGAGAACGAGCAGACGCCGTCCGAGATCGTCGTCGAGCTCGGCAGCGCCCAGACGGGGCTGAGCCAGGCGAAGGAGCGGCACAGCGCGACCAAGAACTACCTGCAGACGACGCTCGACGGCGTCGAGAACGTCACGACCGAAGAGGTCGCGGTGCAGATACTCTCCCTGCAGACGCGCCTGCAGGCGAGCTATCAGACGACCTCGATGCTCGCGCAGCTGTCGCTGACGAATTATCTCTGACGGGGCCGCTCAGATCGGCTCGGCCGGCAGGGTCGCACACCAGTATGCCCTCCTATCGCGCAAGATGCGATCGCGCCCATGGGCGAGCTGCTCGTCGTCGAGCCGTTCGAGGATGTCAAAGGCGAAGCGTTCGGCGCCGTGCTCTGTCCACGCGTCCTGAAGGGAGCGGTGCGGGCTGACACCTTGCCGAAGCGTGAAGCACAGGCGGTTCCAGATCGTGGCGAGGTCCGGCGCGCTCCCAGCCCATTGTTGGTCGGTCGCGCTGCAGCGCACCGCGTAGATGCCCACGGCCGCCTTGCGATCCTTGTAGGCGGCAACGGCGGCCTTCCTATCCTCTCGGTTCAAGATTCAGTTCCTTCGTTGCGGGTCGCCGGACGGATTCGAGAGTCACGCCAATTTATACCTGGGTGATAATTGATTCAATAATTTTACCTGGGTATAAATTGGCTCCTCTCCAACGAGCCACGCCATGCCCCTTCTTCTGTCCAAGCCCTGCACCGCCTTCCAGGATGCGCGCCGCATCGCCGCCGGTCCGCTGATCGACGTCGCGCTGGCCGTGAAGGCTGCGATGGACGCTGCCCCCACCGCTTCATTCCTGGCCTTCGACGATGCGACGGGTGCTGTGGTCGATTTCGACCTGCGCGGCACGACGGCGGAGATCGTGGCGCGGCTGGCGCAGCGCGCCGAGGCGGCGAGGCGCGCAAACCAGTCTGCCCGGCGCAGCGAGGGCGATGGCGCGAGGCAGGGTCGGGGGCGGCCGAAGCTGGGTGTGGTCGCCCGGGAGGTCACCTTGCTGCCGCGGCACTGGGACTGGCTGGCGTCGCAGCCGGGTGGGGCGTCGCAAGTACTCCGCCGCCTAGTCGACGAAGCGCGGCGCGGCGATGGCGGCAGGAGCGAGGCGCGAGCCGCGAAGGAGGCCGCCTACGCCTTCATGTCGGCGATGGCCGGCAACTTCGAGGGTTTCGAGGAGGCGGTGCGCGCACTGTTCGCGGACGACCGAACAGGCCTTGTTGAACATGCGCGCACGTGGCCGCCGGATATCCGTTCCCATGCAGAAGCCCTGATGACGAGAGCAGCCCCATCACCACCGGGAGATCCAGCCGATGCAAGCCTATCTTGAGCCGAGCCAGGAGGCTGGGCGCGCCCTTTTCATGCGTGCCATTCCGGGGGAGGTCGTCATGCTGAACCTGCTGCGGCTACGCGACGTCGCCGACTATGCCGGCAATCCCCAACTGGCGCCGGCACAACCGATCAGCGGCGCCGAGGCCTATGACCGATATATCGAACACACCCTTCCCTATCTGGCGGAAAGTGGTGGCGCGCTTCTTTTCCTCGGAGAGGGCGGGCCCTTCCTCATCGGTCCCGAAGGCGAGCGGTGGGACCGCGCCATGCTGGTGAGGCAGCGTTCGGTGCAGGCCTTCATGGCCTTCGCCAGCCATGATACCTACCTCGCCGGCCTCGGGCACCGGACGGCCGCCATCGAGGATTCGCGGTTGCTGCCGCTGGTCCAGGCTCCGCTGCCGCCGGCGGGGTGGTAGGGCGCGCAGGTCGTGGACGGCTCGTCCGCTCCGCCTCGCCGGCCTGTCAGCTCAGCGTCCGCGGAGGCCCGTCGCGATGTCGCGGTTGATGCTGACCAGTACCGCGAGCTTCTGCGGAGCCGGCTCGATCGAGACACGGATCGTATGGTTGAAGATGAAGTTGGCGAGGCCGAGGATGTTGCGCTTGATCTCGACCGGCAGCGGGTTGTCCTCGGCCGTGACGGCCGAGACCAGGATCGTCCAGAGCCGGCGGTTATAAGTCAGCGCCTCGTCGAGCTCGCCTGAGCGCATCGCCCAGTCGTCGGCGACGGTCTGGATCCTGGCGGCGGCCTTGATCAGCAGGGAGGCTTCGAGTTCTCGGGGGGAGACGGTCGACTGGGCCGTCTTGGCGGCAGCGGCGTAGGCATTAAACCCGTGTTGCATTCGCGATGAGTTCCGCTTCGTAAGCGATCAGCTTCTTGGCTGCCTTCAACGCCTTGTACAGTTCACCACTTAAAATGGTGTTATTGATCTCGGTCATATACGCCAAAGAGCTCGGTGCTGCCTGTAGAAAGTCGCGTACGAGCTGGAAATAGATCTCGTGCTGATGCGTCGTATCCTGCGTCAGGTACATCAGCTGGATGGCGAAGTAGATTTTCTTGGCCGGGCTGTCGGCGCTGGCGGCGGTCAGGATGTCCTTCTCGCGTAGAATCGGCGCCTCGCCTTCGATGAAGAAGCGCGTGCGCTGCTCGTCGTTGCGAATGACCACCTGGCCGATGATGATGCGCTCGTTCGGCTTGAGCTCGACCTTGAGTGCCATGTCGGTCCTGCCTTCTGGCTAATAGGGTAGGGCGGGGTTTCCGGCGGAAGCGTCAGCCGAAGAGCCGGAGCACGCCCTGGTCGGCCTGGTTGGCGAGCGAGAGCGCGGTCTGCGAGAGCTGCTGGCGGGTGTTGAGCGCGAGCAGGCTGGCGCCTTCGGCGTTCGGATCGGCCAGGACGAGGTTGTCGCCGCCGATGGTCAGCGTGTTGACCATCTCCTTGGTGAAGTCCTGCCGGGTCTGCGCGACCGAGAGGTTCGAGCCGAGCGTCGAGGCGAGCGATTTCAGCGAGGTCAGGGCGCCGGTCAGCGCCGCACCCGCCTTGTCGAGGTCGAGGTCGTTCTGGAAATTGACGAAGCCGTCGAGCTGGGTGTTGGTCGCCTGCTCGATGCCGAGATTGTTGGCGCTCAGCGTCGAGCCCTGGATGTTGAGCTTGGTCTGGTTGACGCCGGTCTTCTCGTTGAAGACGATCGAGAGCGCGTCGCCCTGGAGCAGGTTGATGCCGTTGAAGCTCGAATCCTTGGCGAGCTGGTCGATCTGCTCGCGCAAGGTGTTGAACTGCTCGATGAGGTTCGAGCGGGTAGACGACGTGATGTTCGAGGAGGTCAGCTCGGAAGAGGCGACATCGCCGTCCGCGGCGTCGAAACCCAGGGCGGTGTTCGAGTTGGTCGCCACAGCTTCGGCCGCGTCGATTGCGGCTTGCTTGGCGGCGGCGACCAGAGCCGGGTCGGTGGGATCGGTCGCCGGTGCGGCTGCGCCGAAGCCGAAGGCGACGGTCTCGGAGCCTGTGCCCTTGACGTTGAGCTGGCCCTTCTCATCGATGAAGGCCGTCGCGACGCCCGATTTGTTGATCTCGTTGACGACGTCGCGAACGGTCGCATTCGTGCCGTCGAACGTCGCGGAATAGGTCGTGTCGCCGGCGGTGATCGAGATTGCCAGAAGGGAGTTCGCCGGGTCGAGGCCCAGATCGCCTGCACTGGAAGCTGTCGCGGCGTCAGCACCCGTCGTGCCTCCGGTCGCATCGAGGATATTCTTGTCGAGCGCGATGTCCTTCAGGCTCTTGTTGGAGACGACCTTCTCACCGGCGGTGGCCAGTGCCGTGCCTGCCTTGGTCGGACGGTTCTGGGCCGCGTCGGCCTGGGCCTGCTTGATCGTCGACTGCGCCGATTTGACCAGATCGCTGATGCCGTCGATGCCCTTGGAGGCGGTCTGAATGGTCTGGATGCCGTTCGAGATGCCGTCGAGCAGGCCGTTGAGCTGGCTCGAACGGTCGTAGAGGGAAAGAGAGGTGAAGTAGTTGACGGGATTGTCGATCGCGGAGTTGACGACGCGTCCGGTCGCGAGGCGGTTCTGGATGACGCTCTGCTCGGCCGTGGTCTTCTGCAGGGTGAGAAGATTGTTGCGGACGCCGCTGGAAAGAATCGTGTTGGCCATCTTCGGTCCCCAGAGCGCGCGATTCGGCGCTGAACAGTCTGATCTGGGGCCGATAATTCCTTGTTAAGGATAATAATCGGTTAACGCAGGGTAAGGTGCGCGTTTCGCCGCGCGGGTGAGGGCAGGCGCCGTTCGCGCCAAAAGAAGAGGGCGGCGGAGCTTGCGCTCCGCCGCCCTCTTTTGCCTTCGGCCCACGTTCTGTGGACGAGCCGCTTCTGCGGCCGAAGGGATTGTGGATCAGAACAGGCGCAGGACGGCCTGGTCGGCCTGCGACGACAGCGAGAGGGCGGTCTGCGAAAGCTGCTGACGGGTCTGCAGCGAGAGCAGGTTGGCGGCCTCTTCGTTGGCGTCGGCGTTGACCAGGTTGCTGGCGCCGGTCGTCAGCACGTCGGCCATGCCCTTGGTGAAGTCCTGGCGGGTGTTGGCGACCGCGAGGTTGGCGCCGAAGGTCGACGACAGCGACTTCAGCGAGGTCAGCGCGCCGTTGAGCTGCTCGGTCGCCTTCTCCAGATCGAGGTCGTTCTGGAAGTTGGTGAAGCCGTCGATCGTCGTGTTGGTCGCCTCGGTGATGCCGAGGTTGTCCGAGTTCAGGGTCGTGCCCTGGATGCTCAGCTTGTTCTGGTTGGTGCCGGTCTTCTCGTTGAAGATCAGCGAGACCTGGTCGCCGGCCAGCAGGTTGACGCCGTTGAAGCCGGAATCCTTGGCGAGTTCGTCGATCTGGGTGCGCAGGGTGTTGTACTGCTCGATCAGGTTCGAACGGGTCGAGGAGGTGATGGCTTCGCCCACGATACCGGTCGTGGTCCTATCGACGACGTCAAAACCAATCTCGACGTTGCTGGTGCCGTCTTGAGCGTCTGTGATAGCGGCGTCGCCATCGGCTCCGCTACCTAGACCGAACTTGACGGTTTCCGAGCCGGTGCCCTTGACGTTGAGCTGGCCCTTCTCGTCGACGAAGGCGGTGGCGATGCCCGACTTGTTGATCTCATTCACGAGGTCGCGGACGGTCGCGTTTTCCGCGTCGAACGAAGCCTCGAAAGTCGAGCCGCCGGCCGCCGGATCGCCGACTTCGATCGAGATCGCCAAGCTGACAGCACCGGTTGCGACACCGACATTGCCTGAACTCGTCTCAGTCGCGGCGTTGTTGGTCGCGTCGGCATCGTCATCCACCAGCAGCTTGTCGAGCGCGATGTCCTTCAGGCTCTTGCTGGTGGCAATCTTCTCGGCCGTGGTGGCGAGCGCATCGCCAGCCTTGGTCGGGCGGTTCTGAGCCGCGTCGGCCTGGGCCTGCTTCACGGTGGACTGAAGCGAGGAAACCAGCTTGGTGACGCCGTCAATGCCCTTCGAGGCGGCCTGGATAGTCTGGATGCCGTTCGACATGCCGTCGAGCAGACCCTTGAGCTGGTCCGAGCGGTTGTTCAGCGAAGATGCGGTGAAGTAGTTGACCGGGTTATCGACCGCGGTGTTGACGCGCTTGCCGGTGGCAAGGCGGCTCTGGACGGCGGCGGCCTGGGCGGTGATGTCCTGGACGGAGGCAAGCGAATTGCGAACGCCCGCGGAGAGAGAGACGGCCATGATGTTTTACCCTTCTGGTAAAGTTGCCTACTGGCGCCCAAGCCATTCTGGCGAGGACGAGGGGGACACTCGGCCGGCATCTCGTAACGGGAGGTAAATTTCCTTAGGTCAATTCGCGCCGCCCGGGGCAAAGCCGGGGCATGGTTAAAGGCGCGCTAAGAGCTTCGGACGGGCGCGGCAGGGCGCAAACGCAAACCGCCCGCACGAGGCGGGCGGCTGCAAGCTTTCGCAGGCCGAGCTTGTCTCAGGCTGTGCGCTCGACGTATTGCGCGGTGCCGCCCTCGGCCTCGGCTTGGCGGGCGCGCTCGGTCAGCTCGCGCGAGTAGATGCGCAGCTTCAGCATGGCCTCGGTTGGCAATTGCGTGATGGTCTCGCCGGTCGATCTGTCGGTCTTCTGGTAGACGACCGCGCGGGTGCGGGGGTCGATCACGATGCGGCGCTCGATGACGTCGCGCATCGCCTGCTCGCGCTGGCGGTCGGCCTGCCTGCGGGTGTCGCCCTGCTGTCTTGCGGCTTCGTCGCGGGCGGCCTGCTCGGAGCGGGCCTTGAGGTCGAGGCGCACGGCCTCGCCGGCATTGGCCGATTGCACGGTCTGTTCGGGCGGCAGGTCCACGGGAATGCTGCCGCGCGTAGCGAGCGCATCTGTGCGGGCGGCGGCTGCGAAGACGCCGACGGCAGACGCCTTGGTCGGGCTGCCGAAATCCATCGGTCACTCCTTCTGGAGCATGGGGAGCAGCATCCAGCCGCCCTTGGTATGCTTAGAAACGGCGCATGATGTTGTCCGAAAACCGGTTCCCGCTTTTCGGCATCAAGCTTTAGGCCCGGACAGGACACGCCCATCCAATCCGGTACCATGCCGGTAAAATTTGAATCTTCCGTAAGGGAATTAGGTAAATATTGAGGGATCGGGTGGCAGCCGCGCGCTTTTCGCGTGCGGCTGGAAGCCTACAGCTGGCGCGACACCATCAGCGGCCCGGAGTTCGGGCGCGCATAGGCGGCATTGCCTGCCGTCGCGGCCGGGCCGTAGCCGGCGGCGCGCATCGGCTTGTTGGCCTCGCCGGCGAGGTCGCGCACGATCGACTCGGAGACGGCGCGGGCGGTCGCGAGCACGATCTGGTTGGTCTCGATCAGGTCCTGGAAGGCGAGATGCGCCGCCTTCAGCCGCTTGACCTGGTCCGGCACGAAGCGCGCCAGCGCGACGGCGTTGAGCTTCACCTGCTCGACGCCGCGCATGTAGATGCCGGCGAGCTCGGTCTTGCGCGGCTCGCGCTCCATCGCATCCGGCAGGCGGCCGGCGCGGACAAGCTCGGTCTCCTCGCCGACGACATGGGAGAGCGCACCCAGCGTTTCCAGCACGGCCTCGATCAGCGCCAGCGCCTCGATGGCATTGGCGATGCGGGGTCGCTCGTCGACGACGCGCCTAGCGGGAAACATTGGCGGCTCCCTGGGCGGCCGGAGCCCCCGACTGCTCCTGCACCTGCAGCAGGCCGCGCATGATCTGGTCGGACAGGCCGATGCCGCCGGAGCGCTGGATCTGCTTGGCGTATTGCTGCGTCATCATCGAGCGGAAGATGCCGCCGCCGGTGCCGTTCTCGCCCATCGGGCCTTCGTCCTCGGTGGTGGCGAAGAGCCGGTCGGTGACCTGCTCCAGGAACATGCTCTCGAAATCGTCGGCCTGCTTCTTGACCTTGGCCTTGGCCGGGTCGAGCGCGTCGGTCAGGCCGCCGATCAGCTTGCCGGCGGCGCCGAGCGCGAAGCTGGCGGCGGGGAGGGCGAGGGCGGCGGTCATCACATCACCTCGATTTCAGCCTGCAGCGCGCCGGCTGCCTTGATGGCCTGGAGAATGGAGATCAGGTCGCGCGGGCCGATGCCGAGAGCGTTCAGCCCGTCGACGAGCTCGGCCAGCGTCACGCTCTCGTTGACGAGCGCGAGCTTGTTGCCGCCCTCGGTATCGACCTTGACGCTGGTCTGCGGCGTGACCGTGGTCCGGCCGCGGGCGAACGGGTTGGGCTGGCTGACCTGCGGCTGCTCGCTGATCGTCACGGTGAGGTTGCCCTGCGCCACCGCGACGGTGGAGACGCGGACGTCCTTGCCCATCACGATGATGCCGGAGCGCTCGTCGATGACGATGCGGGCGAGCTGGTCCGGCTCGATGCGCAGCTGCTCGATATCGGTGAGCAGGCGGATCATGTTGCCCTGGAAGCGGGCGGGGATCTGCAGCACGACGGTGGAGGGATCGGTCGGCTCGGCCGTGTCGCCGCCGAGGAAATCGTTGATCGCGGCGGCCATGCGGCGCGCGGTGGTGAGGTCGGGATTGCGCAGCGAGAGCCGCAGCGTCTTCAGCTTGTTCAGGGCGAAGTCGATCTCGCGCTCGACCAGGCCGCCATTGGCGATGCGCCCGACGGTCGGCACGCCGCGGGTGACCTTGCTGGCCTCGCCCTCGGCCGAGAAGCCGGAGATCGCGACCGGACCCTGCGAGACGGCATAGACCTCGCCATCGGCACCGAGCAGCGGGGTGGCGAGCAGCGTGCCGCCCTGCAGCGACTTGGCGTCGCCCAGCGCGGAGACGGTGACGTCGAGCCGCGTGCCCTGCGTCGAGAACGGCGCCAGGTTCGCGGTCACCATCACGGCGGCGACGTTGGCGGTGCGCATGTTGGCGCCGCGGGTGTTGACGCCGAGCCGCTCCAGCATCGCCGTCAGCGACTGCTTGGTGAAGGGGGCGTTGTTCAGCGTGTCGCCGGTGCCGTTGAGGCCGACGACGATGCCGTAGCCGAGGATCTGGTTGGTGCGCACGCCCTCGACCGAGGCGAGGTCCTTGATGCGGGAGAGCGCCTGCACTGGTCCCGACGCCAGCGTGAGGCCGAGCGCGATGAGCGCGGCGAGCGGCGTCACGAGTCGTTTCAGGGCGGGCAAGCGGAGCATTCTTCACCGGATGAGCGAGTGCGGTCAGCTCATGGCTAGCGAAGGGCGTGCCAAGCCTCGAAAAATTGAAAGTGCTTATTTGTCAGTTGTTTGCATCTTCGCCCCAAGATCGGCAGGTCTACAGGACCCTACCGATCCTGCCGACGCGGCAATTTCTGCCGGGTAATTTACCTTGCGTTAACCATAGCAGTCCAAGGCTTGACCTATCGTCATGAGAGGCTCCGATGATCCGCATCGACCAGCGCACGCCTGTCTCGGGAACCGGCTCCGCCAGCCAGGGCAAGCGGGCCGGCGCGTCCTCGTTCTCGCTGCCAGGGCGTGAGAGCGCGACGGCAGCGCGCGGCGGCGCGGTCAGCAGCGCGGGTCAGCTCGACACGCTGCTCGCCGTCCAGGCCGAGGGCGAGACGCAGGAGCGCAAGAAGCGGCAGGCCAGGCGCGGGCATGACCTGCTCGACGGGCTCGACAAGCTGAAGGCAGCCCTGCTGTCGGGCCGCGTTCAGGTCAGCGAGCTGGAGCGCCTGAAGACGACGCTGTCGCTGCGGCGCGAGACCACCGACGACCCCGCGCTCGACGACGTCATCGCTCACATAGAGCTGAGAGCGGCCGTGGAGCTGGCGAAGCTCGGCCGCTGACGCGCTTCAGCGGATGAACTGATCCGCATATTCCGCGCCGAGCCCGTTCTGGGCGTAATGCGCGCGGCACTTGTCGATGCGGGTGAAGACGTCGTCATAGCCCAGGCACTTGCCGTCCGGATCGACATAGATCATCGCGCCATTGACCTGGAACATCGTGATCATCTCCTCGACGTCGGGATCGACCACGAGCGTATGGGTCTCGCCCGGCGCCTCGTAGACGTAGGAGCCCTCGGTCGCGACCCAGTCGTGCTCCAGGTAGCGCCACTTGCCCTTGATGACGTAGCCATGCACCGGCAGCGGATGGCGGTGGCGCGAGAGCACGCCGGCGCGGCGCACCTTGAGCAGGTTCATCCAGTAGCCGCGCGAGGCGCTGAAGAGCAGGGGCCGGAACCAGACATTGTCGTCGACCGGCACCCAGACGCGCTCGTCCGTCGGAATGACGTTGGGCACGACGAGCTCCGGCGGCGAATCCTTCGGCTGCGGATGGCGATAGGGCATCCAGCGCTCTTCGACGGTGGCCTCGACGGGCATCGGGTTGGGCGTGTTCATGAGATCTCTCTCCTTGAGCGGTTGATTCAAGGCGTTGTCGGTTTGATTCCGGAAGTGTCGGCAAGTGCTTGCCGACACGGTGTTTTTAGCGCTGGCGGAGGCGGCGTCAGACCGCCAGGTAGCCGCCGTCGACCGGCAGGATCGCACCCGTCACGAATTTCGCCGCGTCCGAGAGCAGGAACAGGATGGCCCCGCCGACATCGCTCGGCTGGCCCCAGCGGTTCTGCGGCGTGCGCGCCAGGATCGGCGCGGAGCGGACGGCGTCCTCGACCAGCGGGCGGGTCAGCTCGGTCGCGATCCAGCCCGGCGCCACCGCGTTGACGCGGATGTTGTCGGCGGCCCAGGCGGCGGCGAGCGACTTGGTGAGCTGGCCGACGCCGCCCTTCGAGGCCGCATAGCCCGGCGCGAAGGGCGAGCCGTGGAAGGTCAGCATCGAGGCGGTGTTGACGATGGCGCCGCCGCTCGCCGCGAGCTTGTCCTTGGCGGCGAGGCACATGCGCATCGAGCCGGTGAGGTTGACCTCGACGGTGAGGCGGAAGGCCTCGATCTCGAATTCCTTGCCGCCGCGCTGGATCATGCCGGCGCAGTTCACGAGCGCGTCGATGCGCGGGCAGGCGGCGACGATGGCCGCGACCTCGGCGTCCTTGGTGACGTCGAGCCTGGCATGGCGGATCGACGGATGAGGCGGGGCAACCGCGACCTCGCCGTCGGTGAGGCCGGTGGCGAGGACCTCGTAGCCGGCCTGCGCGAGGGCGAGCGCGGCGCCGGCGCCGATGCCGCTGGTGCCGCCGGTGACGAGAGCGAATTTAGTCGAAGGCTGAGTCATGGCGCGCACGCTAGTGCGTCAGTTCCGCTGCGGGAAGCCGCATGTCCGCACGGGCCCCTTGCGTGGCGCGCGGCAGGTTTGGGCTCCCGTCGTAAAGCGCGGCCATGGTATCGTTGGAGAACCAACTCCCGGCTTTCCTCGCACGCCGTGCTTCGGCCGCGCCGATGCGATGCCGGGAACGGATCATGCCAGAGGAGCAGATCATGTCCGATATCGTTTCGGCCGGGACGGGGCTCAGCCGCCGGCACCTTCTCGCCGGCTCGGCCGCGCTTGCCGGGCTGCCGGCCTGGGCGCGCTACGCGCTGGCGCAGCAGGCCTACCGCTTCAAGCATGGCGAATTCGACATCACCGTCATCAGCGACGGCTATCTCACCCTGCCGGCCGAGATCATCATGCCGACCGCATCAGTCGATGAGCGGGCCGACCTGCTGAAGCGCCTCGGCGGCACCGCCGACAGCGCCCAGATGAAGACCAACATCCCGGTCATCCGCGTCGGCTCCGACCTGATCCTGGTCGATACCGGCTCGGGCGACAAGTTCCAGGCGACGGCCGGCAATCTCGTCGAGAACCTCAAGGCCGCCGGCATCGACCCGGCCGCGATCACCAAGGTCGTCTTCACCCACGCCCATCCCGACCATAGCGGCGGCACGCTCGGCAAGGACGGCAAGCTCGCCTTCCCGAACGCGGCCTACTATGCCAGCGCCGCCGAATGGCAGTTCTGGACCAATCCCGACTACAAGACGGCGATGCCCGAGGCGCTGCATCCTTTCGCGGTCGGCGCGCAGCGCGACCTCTTCGCGGTCAAGGACAGGGTGACGCTGGTCAAGCCGGGCGACGAGATCGTCTCCGGGATGCGGGTGCTCGACACGGCCGGCCACACGCCGGGCCATATCTCGCTCGAGCTCGCCGGCGGCGCCGGCCTGATCATCACGGCGGATGCGGCGACGAACCACCTGATCTCGTTCGAGCACCCGGACTGGCGCTTCGGCTTCGACCTGCAATCGGACCTCGCCATCGCCAACCGCAAGAGGCTGGTCGATCGTGCCGCGAACGAGCGGCTCAAGCTGCTCGGCTACCACTGGGCCTATCCCGGCGTCGGCTATGCCGAGCGCAATGGCAGCGCCTTCAGGTTCGTGGCGGAGGCCTGAGCCGGTTCGGAACCGCGCTGCGGCGGCTGCGCACCCTCTGCCCAAAAGGCCGGCTTCCCCCTTTGCGTTTAAAGAGCTAGGAAGCGCCGCAACGGCCTGCGGCGCCCCCGCCGCAGGTTGGGAATGGTTCCAATCCGAGCGGAAGCAGGGGTCGCATCACATGAGCAAGATCAAGGTCGCCAATCCCGTCGTCGACATGGACGGCGACGAGATGACCCGCATCATCTGGCAGAAGATCAAGGACACGCTGATCTTCCCCTATCTCGACCTCGAGCTGGACTACTTCGACCTCTCCGTCGAGAACCGCGACGCGACCGACGACCAGGTCACCATCGACGCCGCCAACGCCACCAAGAAGCATGGCGTCGCGGTGAAGTGCGCCACGATCACGCCCGACGAAGGGCGCGTGAAGGAATTCAACCTGAAGCAGATGTGGAAGTCGCCGAACGGCACGATCCGCAACATCCTCGGCGGCGTCATCTTCCGCGAGCCGATCATCTGCAAGAACGTGCCGCGCCTCGTGCCGGGCTGGACCCAGCCGATCGTCATCGGCCGCCACGCCTATGGCGACCAGTACCGCGCCACCGACTTCAAGTTCCCGGGCAAGGGCACGCTCTCGATCAAGTTCGTCGGCGAAGACGGCGCCGTCATCGAGAAGGAGGTCTTCAAGGCTCCCGACGCCGGCGTCGCCATGGCGATGTACAACCTCGACGATTCGATCCGCGACTTCGCCCGGGCATCGCTGAACTACGGCCTGATCCGCAAGTACCCGGTCTACCTCTCGACCAAGAACACCATCCTCAAGACCTATGACGGGCGCTTCAAGGACATCTTCGAGGAGACCTACCAGAACGAGTTCAAGGCCGAGTTCGACAAGCTGGGCATCACCTACGAGCACCGCCTGATCGACGACATGGTCGCCTCGGCGATGAAGTGGTCGGGCGGCTATGTCTGGGCCTGCAAGAACTATGATGGCGACGTGCAGTCCGACACCGTCGCGCAGGGCTTCGGCTCGCTCGGCCTGATGACCTCGGTGCTGATGACGCCGGACGGTAAGACCGTCGAGGCCGAGGCCGCCCACGGCACGGTGACCCGCCACTATCGCGAGCACCAGAAGGGCAAGGAGACCTCGACCAACTCGATCGCCTCGATCTTCGCCTGGACCCGCGGCCTCAGCCACCGCGCCAAGCTCGACGGCAATGCCGAGCTCGCCAAGTTCGCGGCGCTGCTGGAGAAGGTCACGGTCGACACCGTCGAGGCCGGCGACATGACCAAGGACCTCGCCCTGCTGGTCGGCGCCGAGCAGAAGTGGCTCTCGACCACCGGCTTCCTCGACAAGGTCAGCGACAACCTGCGCACGGCGATGGCTGCTTGATCGCAAGGCCGATTGCCTGAGATGCGAAGCCCGGCCAAGTTTGGCCGGGCTTTTCTTTGCGTGACCTCTATCGAACCGCGCGGCTGTGCGATGTCTGCTTAGGGGCGGAAGCTGTCATGGACGATTCCGACCGGCTGTCTCCCTGCATTCCTGAAGAAACGCTATCATCCCGTCCAACGTCTCCGAAGGCAAAATGACTGGATTACCGTCGAGATTGCCGCCACTTTCGTCGGAGGCGCGAGGCATCATAAACACCACTTTTGTATCGCCTTTGAGGCGCACCAACAGAACTAACAGTCCTTGAGACATGCCAGGGCTGAAAAAGTATCGTTTAGTGATGGTTTCAGCGTTATGGAGCGGATTTAGAAAACCAAAGATGCGACTAAGCATTAGATTAGCTCCGCACAACTCAGACACATTGGCAAAGCGAAGGCCGGTGTAAAGAGCTTTCTGCAAGGACCGCTAGGCCGGAAGACGACATGACCGAATCGACACCCATCCTCACCGGCGGTTGCCAATGCGGCGCCGTGCGCTACCGACTGGCCCAGCCGCCGAGCAAGGTCTCGCTCTGCTTCTGCCGGATGTGCCAGAAGGCGGTCGGCGGCTATTTCGGCGCCTATGCCAGCTCGCGCGCCGAGGACGTGGTCTGGACGCGTGGGCGGCCGAGCTTCTTCCGCTCCTCTGAAGCGGCGTCGCGCGGCTTCTGCCCGGCCTGCGGCACGCCGCTGACCTTCTCCTATCGCGGCAGCGGGAGGCTCTCGGTCTCGGCCGGCAGCCTCGACGACCCAGCTGCGTTTCCGCCGGGCGAGGCCGACGGCATCGAGGGCAAGATGCCGTTCTTCGCCGAGCTCTACGAGCTGCATGGTGTCCGGACGGAGGATGAGATTCCGCCCGAGGACATGGAGCGCTACCGCTCGCGCCAGCACCCCGACCACGATACCTGAGGCGATGACGCCGGAACCTCAGCCCTCATCCTGAGGAGCGCCGAAGGCGCGTCTCGAAGGATGAACCAGCTCGCGGTGACAGCGCCTTCTGGAGCATCCTTCGAGACGCGATCCTGCGGATCGTTCCTCAGGATGAGGGCTTGGATGGAAGGCGCTCAATCCACCAGCAGCGGCCGTCTGGCCAGGATGCGCTGGCCGCTGAGCGGCGCGTTCATCACGTAGCGCAGCTCGTAGGTGCCGGATTTCTCCGGCGCCTCCAGCGTGGCCTCGACATTCTCGGCCGGGAAGAAGCTCGGTCCCTCGGCCTCGACTGGCGCGCCGGGCTCGGTGATGACGACGCGGTCGTGCCCGCCATTGGGGCCGATGCCGCGGGCGGGGAAGCTGACGCCGCGCTTGACCCGCTCAGGCGCGGCCAGCGTCGCCGTGGCCGGCATGGTGACGAGCGACTGGCGCGCCAGGATCTCGCTCTTGCCGTCGTTTTCGCGCAGCAGCCTGAGCTCATAGGTTCCGGTCTCGCCCGGCGTCGTGATCGAGGCGGTGGAGCCGGCCCCGACCGGCACCGAGACCATCGCTGTCTCCGGCGCGTCGGTGGGCTTCGCGACGGCGACGAACGACGTGGGCGGCGCCTGGTTGACGATGACCGAGAGCATGCTGCCCGCCATGGTGCTGCCCGAGGCGGAGAGGGCAGGGCCGGGCGGAGGGGCGGGCGGCCGCTGCTGCGCGGGCGCGGCGGTCATGCCGGCACAGAGGCACGTGGCCAGGATAAGGGCTGTCAGGGTTCGCATCATGATCTCGAGGCAATGCACAGGCGCTCCACGAGTTCCGGATGCCGGGCCATCAGCGAGCGGAAATCGTCGCCCGTGCCGAAATCGACGATCAGATGGACCCTGCGCCGCCAGCCCGGATGTGGCAGCGCAGCGTTCATGGCGGCCTCAGGCCATCGCTGCGGCGACTGCGTCGAGCGCCGCCTGGGCCTTGGCCCCGTCCGGCCCGCCGGCCTGGGCCATGTCGCGGCGGCCGCCGCCGCCCTTGCCGCCGAGTTGCTCGGAAGCGGCGCGGACCAGCGCGACCGCATCGAAGCGCGCCGTCAGGTCCTCGGTGACGCCGACGACGACGCCGGCCTTGCCGTCCTCGGCGACACCGACGATGGCGACGACACCGGAGCCGACGCGAGTCTTGGCCTCATCGACGAGGCTCTTCAGGTCCTTCATCTCGACGCCCGTGACGGCACGAGCCAGGAGCCTGGCGCCGGCGATCTCCTGGATCGGGTCCTCGGCTGCGCCACCGCCGCCCATGGCGAGCTTCTTGCGGGCGTCGGTCAGCTCGCGGTCGAGCTTGCGGCGCTCCTCGATCAGCACGGCGAGCCGCGCCTCGGCTTCGGTGGCCGGGACCTTGAGCAGGCCGGCGAGGTTATGCAGGCGCCTCGAATCGGCGTTGAGCTGGCGGCGGGCATTGCTGCCGGTCATCGCCTCGAGACGGCGCACGCCGGCCGCGACCGCGCCCTCGCCGACGACGCTGACCAGGCCGATATCGCCGGTGCGGGCCGCATGCGTGCCGCCGCAGAGCTCGACCGAATAGGCCTTGCCGGCGTCATTCGTGCCCATCGCGACGACCCGGACCTCGTCGCCGTATTTCTCGCCGAACAGGGCGCGGGCGCCGGAGGCGATCGCCTCGTCGACGCTCATCAGCCGCGTCGTCACCGGCTCGTTGCGCAGCACGATCGCGTTGGCGATCTCCTCGACCTTGGCGAGCTCCTCGTCCGAGATCGGCTTGGGATGCGAGAAGTCGAAGCGCAGCCGGTCGGGCGAGACCAGCGAGCCCTTCTGCGCGACATGGTCGCCGAGCACGAGCCGGAGCGCCTCGTGCAGCAGGTGCGTCGCCGAGTGGTTGGCGCGGATGGCGCTGCGCCTGATGTGATTGACCGTCAACTCGGTGGCCGCGCCGAGCTTGATCTCGCCCGAGGTGACCTTGACCGAATGGGCGAAGACGTCGCCGAGCTTCTTCTGCACGTCCGTGACTTCGGCCGTGAAGCCGGCGCCGCTGAGCGTGCCGGTATCGCCGACCTGGCCGCCGGATTCGCCGTAGAACGGCGTCTGGTTGAACAGGACGATGCCGCTCTCGCCGGCCTTCAGGCTCTCGACCTCGGCATTGTCGCGGGCCAGCGCGGTGACGACGCCCTCGGCCGTTTCGGTATCGTAGCCGAGGAACTCGGTCGCGCCGACCTTGTCGCGCAGCGGGAACCAGAGCGTCTCGGTCGCGGCCTCGCCGGTGCCGGCCCAGGCGGCGCGCGCCTTGGCCTTCTGCTGCTGCATCGCCGCATCGAAGCCGTCGAGATCGACGCCGACGCCGCGGGAGCGCAGCGCATCCTGGGTCAGGTCGAGCGGGAAGCCGTAGGTGTCGTAGAGCGTGAAGGCGACATCGCCCTTGAGGTTCTGGCCGGAGGTGAGGCCGCTGGCCGCGTCGTCGAGGAGCGAGAGGCCGCGCGCCAGCGTGGTGCGGAAGCGCCCCTCCTCCAGCTTCAGCGTCTCGCTGATCAGGGATTCGGCCCGCACCAGTTCGGGATAGGCCTGGCCCATCTCGCGGATCAGGACCGGCACGAGCTTGTGCAGCAGCGGCTCCTTGGCGCCGAGCAGCTGCGCATGGCGCATGCCGCGGCGCATGATCCGGCGCAGCACGTAGCCGCGGCCCTCGTTCGAGGGCAGCACGCCGTCGGCGATCAGGAAGGCGGAGCAGCGCAGGTGGTCGGCGATGACGCGGTGGCTCGCCTTCATCGGCCCGTCGGATTCGACCGAGGTCAGGTCGGCGATGGCGCGGATCAGCGCGGCGAAGAGGTCGATCGCGTAGTTGTCATGCGTGCCCTGGAGCACGGCGGCGATGCGCTCCAGCCCCATGCCCGTGTCGATCGAGGGCCGCGGCAGGTTCGAGCGGATGCCGCCGGCGGCCTCCTCGTACTGCATGAAGACGAGGTTCCAGATCTCGATGAAGCGGTCGCCATCCTCGTCCGGCGAGCCCGGGGGGCCGCCGGGGATGTGGTCGCCATGGTCGTAGAAGATCTCGGAGCAGGGGCCGCACGGGCCGGTATCGCCCATGCGCCAGAAATTGTCGGAGGTCGCGATGCGGATGATGCGCGAATCCGGCAGGCCGGCGATCTTCTTCCAGAGCCCGTGCGCCTCGTCATCCTCGGAATAGACGGTGACGGTCAGCTTTTCCTTCGGAAGGCCGAATTCGCGCGTGATCAGGGTCCAGGCATGGGTGATCGCCTGTTCCTTGAAATAGTCGCCGAAGGAGAAGTTCCCCAGCATCTCGAAGAAGGTGTGGTGGCGCGCTGTATAGCCGACATTGTCGAGGTCGTTATGCTTGCCGCCGGCGCGCACGCATTTCTGCGCCGTGGTGGCGCGCGAATAGGGTCGCTTCTCCTGTCCGGTGAAGACGTTCTTGAACTGAACCATGCCCGAATTGGCGAACATCAGCGTCGGGTCGTTGCGCGGCACGAGCGGGCTCGAGGGCAGCACCTCATGGCCGTTCGCCTTGAAGTAATCGAGGAAGGTGGACCTGATCTCGTTGACGCCGGTCATCGCAATTCGAACTCTGGTTTCAGGGCAGAACGCCGGACGGACCCGGCAGGATGATCGGTTCTAGTCAGCGCTTCTGCGCCTGTCCAGAAACTCGGCGCCAAAGCCTTGGCGTCCAAACGAAAACGGGCGACCCGAGGGCCGCCCGCCAGGAAAGATGCCGCGGCGGCAGCAAGCTCAAGCATCGCCCTCGTCGAGATCGTCTTCGGTCGGCGTCGCCTGGTCGAGGATGCGCTCGGCGAGCACGCCGGAATTCTGCCGGATCATGGCCTCGATGCGGGCCGCCAGATCAGGATTGGCCTTGAGGAAGGTCTTGGCGTTCTCGCGGCCCTGGCCGAGCCGCTGGCTGTCGAAGGAGAACCAGGCGCCGGACTTCTCGACGATGCCGGCCTTGACGCCGAGATCGACCAGCTCACCGACCTTCGAGATGCCCTCGCCGAACATGATGTCGAACTCGACCTGCTTGAAGGGCGGCGCGACCTTGTTCTTGACGACCTTGACGCGAACCTGGTTGCCGGTCGCCTCGTCGCGCTCTTTCAGCGTCGAGACGCGGCGGATGTCGAGGCGGACGGAGGCGTAGAACTTGAGCGCGTTGCCGCCGGTCGTGGTCTCCGGCGAACCGTACATCACGCCGATCTTCATGCGGATCTGGTTGATGAAGATGACCATGCAGTTCGAGCGCGAGATCGAGGCGGTGAGCTTGCGCAGGGCCTGGCTCATCAGGCGGGCCTGCAGGCCGGGCTGGACATCGCCCATCTCGCCCTCGATCTCGGCGCGAGGCGTCAGCGCCGCCACCGAATCGACCACGAGCACGTCGATCGCGCCGGAGCGGACCAGCGTGTCGGTGATCTCGAGCGCCTGCTCGCCGGTATCGGGCTGCGAGATCAGGAGGTCGTCGAGGTTGACGCCGAGCTTGCGGGCATAGACCGGGTCGAGTGCATGCTCGGCATCGACGAAGGCGCAGACGCCGCCCTTCTTCTGGGCTTCGGCGATGGTGTGCAGCGCGAGCGTGGTCTTGCCGGAGGATTCAGGGCCGTAGATCTCGACGACGCGGCCGCGGGGCAGGCCGCCGACGCCGAGCGCGATGTCGAGCCCGAGCGAGCCGGTCGAGATGGTCTCGATCTCTATCGCCTGCTGGTTCTTGCCCAGCCGCATGATCGAGCCCTTGCCGAAGGCGCGTTCGATCTGCGAGAGCGCGGCGTCGAGCGCCTTGGCCTTGTCCATCGAGGAGCCTTCCACGAGCCTGAGATTCGCCTGATTCACGGTGCGCGCTCCTTATGGCAGGGGCGCGACCACATCTCAATGCGCGCCATTGCGCAAATATGATCATGGTTTGTTCTCGTCTTCAAGTTCTTTTTTTGTTCTTCTCGCAGCCGTTGAGGGAAAGCGGGCGGGACGATGGATGGCGCATTCCAATCTGGCGGCGAGCGCTCGGAGCTATTTGGCGGAAAGGGGCACCGTAGGAATCGCTCGAAAGATGTATCGCGCAACTGCGGAACCCAAGGCCGCAGTTCTGCATTCCGCCAATTATTTCCGGCTTCAGCCTACATCGACATCATCGCCACGAGGATCGGCCCCCAGGCTGTCAGGAGAATGTTTCCGATCGCATAGGGGACCGTGTATCCCAATGCGGGGGTGCTGCTTTGAGCCTCCTCCTGTACCGCGCGGAGTGCTGCCGTGATCGTGCCCGCTCCGGCGCAAGCGCCTAGAACGATGAGAGGGTTCATCTTCAGCACGTAATGGCCGAAGAGAATCCCGATCGTGTGAGGCAGCAGGGCGGAAACCAGGCCGACGACGACGAGGCTGACCCCTGTCGTTTGCAAGCCGGACACGAAGCTGGGGCCGGCGCTCAGACCCACGACGCCGATGAAAACGCAAAGACCCAACGTATCGAAGATCCAGATCGCCGGCTCCGGAATTCGCCCGAAGAAGGGGTAGACCGACCTGAGCCACCCGAAGACCAGGCCCATGATCAGCGCGCCGCCGCTCGCGGTGAGCGTTAGCGGCACGCCCCAGACAACGACCGAGAGCAGGCCGAGCAGCCCTCCGACGAAAATCCCGAGGCCGACGAAGACCATGTCCGTTGCCGCGGTCCGGCGGTCGGGGTAGCCGAGCCCTGCTGCCGCCCGCTCGACCGCGGGAAGGGGGCCGATGAGAGACATCACGTCTCCCAGGTTGACGCGGCTGTCGGCCGCGACCGGCATCCTGATGCCCGAGCGGGTCAGCCTGGATAGGAACACCCCGCGCGCGAAGTCGGTCTCGGCCAGCCTGGAGAGCTTCGCCCCGTCGAAAGACCGGTTGGTCACGACGACATCCAGGGCCTCAATTGAAATGCCGAGAAGCCCCTGGTCGACGACCTCATGGCCGATGGCGTCGCCGCGCATCGCATGGGCCTCCTGCCTCGCCATGACTGCAACGACATCGCCGTCTCGGATGACGAGGTCGGGGGCGGGTTCCAACAAGCGATCGCCGCTGCGAACCCGCAGGATGAAGGCCCGCGTCTCTTTGGGAAGAGCTTCGATAGCGGCAATCGTCTTGCCTAGAAGCTGCGGATTGGTGACCTGATAGGCTCGAACGTCGAACGCATGCGCGGCAGAGACGATACCTTCCGCCTCACCTGCCGCCTCTTCCACGTCTGATTTCATTCGCGCCGCGGTTTCCCGCAGGTTGATGCCCATGAGCTTTGGGCCGATCGTCGGGATGTACCAGACGAGCGCGGCGGTACCCACGAGATAGGTCACGGCATAGGCGACCGGAATGTTATTGACCAACGCCGCCTTCTCGGCGGCGGGAATGGCGAGGCGCTGGATCGCTTCGCCCGCCGTGCCGATGACGGTCGATTCCGAGAAGGCCCCGGCGAGGAGCCCGGCCGCCGTCCCGACATCGTAATTCATGATCTTCGAAAAGGCGAAGGCCGTCAGCAGGCAGGTGACGCACAGCAACACGGTCAAGATCACCTGCGGCAGCGCGTCCTTCTTCAGCGCGCGGAAGAATTGCGGCCCGACCTTGTAGCCCGTCGTGAACAGGAAGAGGTCGAAGAAGATCGTCTTGACCAGCGGCGGAACCTTGATGTCGAGCTGGCCGATCAGAACGCCGGCCAGCAGGCAACCCACGACGGTTCCGAGGCTGAAGCCTCCAAATTTCGCGCGGCCAATCAAAAAACCGATTGCGATGGTAAGGAAGATCGCGAGTTCCGGGTTCTCGCGTAGAGCCGATACAATGTAATGCATATTGCATCCGCCAGAAATTTTTCGATTAATGCTCAATATATTCTCTAAGATGCGCTCAATATAAAAGCGAATCTTAGAGAATATATCGTGTATTCAACAAAGTTCTTGTTCGTTAATCTTCCGCCGCGGTCGTTTGGCGCTGCTGCCGGCTTCCGAAGCTTGCGGACTGCAGTCCGCTGCGCTCCGGTTCTCGACAGTCACGCCAGACGCCCTGCGTCAGCGAATTCCGAACGGGCTAAGCTGGCTGCTTCATATTCTTCTGAGCCAGTTTGTAGGCTTCGAAGGCCTGTCGATAGCTGCGAGCGACCGCCCGTGTCGCCCGCCCGATCTGGGCGTAGACCTCGTCGTCGAGATTGGCGAAGGATACCCGAACCGACCAGTCCGGAGCAGAGAAGCCGCCTCCGTTCAGCAGCACGATCCCATGGTCCTCGGCCAGGCGGAACACGATGTCCAGAGGATGGACGTGCTCCTTCATATAGGCGACGACGTCCGGGCCGACATATTTATTGGCCCAGTATTCAAAGTCGACAAGGCCGTAATAGCGATCGTAGAGCTGGTTTTCCGTCAGCTCGATACCGAGGCCCGTGATCATCTGAGCGAAGCGGTTCTGGACGATGTCCATGCAGGCCTTTTGATAGGCCTTCGCCTCATCCATCATCTCCGCCAGGGAGAAAATGGACATCATCACCTGCTGCGGGAGGGAAAGCCCGGCCGTATGATTCAGCGCGACATCGCGGCTGTCGGCGACGATCCGGTCGATCATCCTGATCTCGCGAGGTTGCAGCGTCAGTGCGCCATAGCGAGCATCGAGCACGCGTTTGATGTCCTCGGGGTGATCGGCGATTTTCCGGTCGAAAACGTTCTCCCGGTGAATGGCGATCGTGCCCAGCCGCCAGCCGGTGCAGCCAAAATACTTGGAATAGGAGTAGACGCCGATGGTGTTGTGGGGGAGCGCGCCGAGCAGGCCGCGGAACCCTTTCACGAAGGTGCCGTACACGTCGTCGGTGAGGATCATCAGATCGGGGCGCTTGGTCTGGACCAGGTTCACGATCTTGGCGATCGTCTCCTCGCTCAAGGCAACCGCGTAGGGATTGCCGGGGTTCACCACGAAGAAGGCCTTGATCTTCGGGTCCTCGAGTTTCTTGAGCTCGGCATCGGTGAACTGGAAGCGGTTCTCCTGCGGGGCTGCCACCGTGACGATCTTCAGGCCGTAATCCTCGAGATGAGGCATTTCGAGATAGGGCGTGAAGATCGGCGTCCCAAGGGCGATGGTATCGCCTGCGTTCAGCAGCCGATTGGCCTTCAGTGATTTGAAGATGTAGCACATGGCCGCCGTCCCGCCTTCGACCGCATAGAGATCGAACTGGCCGGGAGGACGCGGATCGCCGCACATCGCCCACATCAGGTATTCGTGCACGATGCGCTCATTATGGACGAGCATGCGATCGGGAACGGGATAGTTGTCGCCGATGATGGAATCGACGAGCTCGTGCACGAAGGCATCGGGCTTGAAGTCGAATTTCTTGACGGCGAACGGCACCATTTCTCTTAGAAATTCCGCGCCGGGCGAACTCTGTTGACCCGCGATCCAGGCTTCGAACCGCAGGGCGATGCCGTCGGCCTTCGGCATCCCGCCGATGCCGGCCGGCTTTTGCATCACGCGTCTGCTCTCGGTGATGGCAAACTGCCCCAGGAGGAAAAACGCCTCCCGGGGGATCGTGGCCACCCAATTCGGGTTGCCGCGTCCGGCGTTCAGCAGCGCCAGCGATGACGTTTGCGCGGTTTGCTTCGCAAGCTTGATCAGCTCGTCCTTGATCTCGAAGGGGCTGAGTTTTTCGAAGTTGTGTAGCTTAACGAGGTCCATGATAATTCTCCACCTGCAAATATGGCTAAGTCATCAATATGATGATGACCATTCCCCAGATTGTGAGCAGCGTATTTCCGACCGCGTAGGTCACGGTGTAACCTAGGGCGGGCACTTGGCTCTTGGCGCTTTCGCAGATCATGCCGAGAGCAGCCGTCGTCGTGCGCGCGCCGGCGCAGGCGCCCAGCAGGATCGCCGGATCGAACCGGAACACGAACTTCCCGACGAACATCGCGAGAATCAGGGGTACGGACGTCGCGACCATGCCCCAGATGAACAAGCCGAGACCCTGGGTTTGGAGTCCCCTGACAAAGCCCGGCCCGGCAGAGATCCCGACGACGGCGATGAACATGTTGAGGCCAACCGAATTCATGAACCAGACGGTCGAAGAGGGAATCCGGCCGAATACGGGGCGGACCGAGCGGAGCCAGCCGAAGACAAGACCGGAGATCAACGCGCCGCCGGCGGTGGAAAGCGTCAGCGGCACCCCGCCGATCTTGAAGACAATGGCTCCAATCAACGCGCCGAGCGTGATCGCACCGCCAATGAAGGCGACGTCGGCCGCGTCGCTGGGACGGTCGAGATGTCCGATGACCTTGGCGACGGCGGCAATGTCCTGAGTGCGGCCAACGATGGTCAGGATGTCGCCGCGGTGGATGATCGTGTTCGCCAGGATGGGAATGTTGGTCGCAGTCGCTCCCCTGACGATCCGCCGAAGAAAGATGCCGCGCGCCGACGGCAGCGCGGAGAGTTCGGTCAGCGTCTTTCCATCGGCGGCGCTGCTGGTGACGTAGACATCGATGCCCTCGGCCTTGATGTCGAGAAGCTCGGGGTCTTCGACCTCTTCGGCCGCGTGGCCGATCAGATTGACCAGTGCATCGCGCGGGCCGGCGACGGCGATGATGTCGCCGGCGCGCAGCACGGTGTCTGCGGTCGCGTCCTCGATGACGCCGTCGCGGCGGATGCGCTCCACGAAGACGCGTGCGTCGGGAACGAGCGCCTCTGCCTCCGCTGCCCGCATGCCGACGGCGCGCCCGCCGCTGGGCACGCGAAAGGCCCGCAGCTCGAAACGCCGCCACGCGGAGCCGGGTCCACCGATCTCCTTTCCACCGCCCAGGCGCGCCTCATAGTCCCTGCAGGCCTGGACGAGGTCGATACCGAGCAGCTTGGGGCCGATCTGGGCCAGAACCACTGCGGAGCCCACGGTTCCGAAAATGTAGGTCACCGCATAGGCGATGGGCATCGCATCGAGCAATTCCTTCGTCTGCTCCGGCGAAAGGCCGAGGCGGTTGATGGCGTCGGTGGCCAACCCCATCGAGGCCGAAATGGTTTGGGAGCCTGCCAGGAGTCCTGCGGCGTAGCCTGGGTGATAGCCCGCCAATCTTGCGCATATGAACGGCGCAACCAGGCAGAACACGCAGACGATGACGGCGAACAGAGCCTGCGGCGCTCCGTCCTTTGCGATGCCGCGGACAAATTGCGGACCCACGCCGTAGCCCACGGCGAAGAGGAACATCAGGAAGAAGGTCGACTTGACGTTGGGCGAGATCGTTATGCCGAGCTGCCCGATGATGACGGCGGCGATCAGGGTCGAGGTCACCGCGCCGAGGCTGAAGCCTCGATAGGAAAAGCCGCCCACGTAGTAGCCAATCGCAAGCGACAGAAAGAGCGCGATCTCGGGATAGCTGCGAAGCGTGCTGACGAACCATTCGAACATGCTCATCCCCTCTTGCTGAAAGCGGTGCCGAGCTGCAGCGCTCTTGCGTGTCGCCTAGGCTGCACGCGGCTTTTTGCGGCCGGCTTCGAGGACGTTCGTGCCCCGCCCGTGCATGAGCGCATCTGCTCGCAGCAGCTTGAGGCCCTTCGCCTTCTCGTAGCCATGGATCTCCTTCACATCGAGCTTGCGCATGAAGGTGATCGTCTCTTCCGTAACTACCTGGCCGGGCACCATGATCGGGAAGCCGGGCGGGTAGGGGATCACGAAATTGGCCGAGACCATCTCGGGTCCCTCCCGCAGGCGGCGATCGCATTCCGGGCTGTCTATCCCGACATACTCGCACTGCTCCGGGGCGTAGGCCGCGAAGAATGCGGTGCGGATGTCGCCCTCGGGCGTGGCTTTGCCGGCGTCACCGCGGAACGTCTCGTGGAAGCGGCTGAAATCAGGGAGGTCCGGCACATCCTTCATCAGGCTCTGGACACGGGCCGCGAGGGTTCGCCGGGCTTCCTCGCCACCGTGCTGGAGGCGCGTCTCGATGCCGTTGCTGATCTTCAGCAGCACGCTGATCAGCAGCGCGACATCGCTGCGCGTGTTGTTGATGTTCGATTGCAGCAGGACGGAGTTGCGGGAGGTCTTATTGACCTGAATATTGTATTCGGCCGCGAGCAGCCCCTTGAAGCCCGTGCCGTCGAAGCCGGCGGTGCCGCAGACCAGCGTCATTCGGGTCGGATCGAGGCAGAACTCGTCTTCCCGCATGCTGCGCAACTGATCGTCCCAGCGCAGGCCGGGCGTCAGGAAATCGGTGAAGCCGCTGGTGCGATACTCCTTGGGCACCATGCCATCCGCGCCGACGATGCTGAAATATTTCGAGATCAGCGGATGGGTGTTCACCTCGCGGCGAATATCCAGTGCGATCTCTATGGCGTTCATCACCAGGCCGTAGCCCTCGAGCTCCATTTGCCGGCGAGCGACGTCGAGGCTGGCGATGAGCTGCTGGTTCGGACTCGTGGATGCGTGAGTGAAGACGGCCTCATGGAACTGGGCCTCCACGGTGTGGAAGTCCACGTCCCGAACGAGAACCATCGATCCCTGACGGATCGCCGACATCGACTTATGCGTGGAGTTGGTCTGGTAGACCCGTAGACGTATTGCGCGCGGGTCGGGAACAAGCCTGGTGTCCAGCAGGGCTTCCGTGGAGGGTTTGGCGCCGAGCTCGGCATGCTGGCGCTCGTACTGGGTGAGCGAGCCTGGATCTTTCATCCAGGCTTCGATGTCGGCCGCTGCTCCCATGGCGGTGCGGGGCCTGAGGAACGGCGACCAACGAGCGAATCCGAACCAGGCTTCATCCCAAAGGAAGATGAGATCGGGCTTGATCGCCAGGCACTCTTCCATCACGCGGCGTGTGTTGTAGATGTGGCCGTCGAAGGTGCAATTGGTCAGGTCAACCATTTTCACACGGTAGAGCCGGCCTTCCGCCTTGAGGTCGAGCAGCGCCTGCTTGATCGTGCGGAGCGGCACGGCGCCGTACATCGAGAATTCCGCCATCGGAAAGGCGTCGACGTAGAAGGGCTGCGCGCCGCAGAGCATCAGTCCGTAATGATGCGACTTGTGACAGTTGCGATCGAGGATGACGATGTCGCCGGGAGCGATGAGGGCCTGCAGCACCATCTTGTTCGACGTGCTCGTCCCGTTGGTGACGAAAAAGACGTGGTCGGCGCCGAAGGCTCTTGCCGCCATGTCCTGCGCGCGTTTGATGGTGCCCGTCGGTTCCAGCAGGCTGTCGAGCCCCCCGGTGGTCGCGCTGCTTTCGGCCAGGAAGAGGTTCAGCCCGTAGAATTGCCCCATGTCGCGGATCCAGGGCGATCGGAACACCGACTTCCCCCGTGCGATCGGCAGGGCGTGGAACGTGGCGATCGGGCGCTGGGCGTAGAGCTTCAGGTTGTCGAAGAACGGCGTCTCGAAGCGAGCCTTGATGCCCTCGAGCACGGAGAGGTGCAGTTCGAGCGGTTCCTCGATCTGGTACATGACCCGTCGGATCATCGCGGCGCGCGGATCGCCGGCAAGGCGCTCCACTTTCCTGTCCGAGAGGAGATAGAGGTCCAGGTCCGGCCGTGTCTGCTTCAGCGTTGCCGCCAGCCGCAGCGCCACGTCGGCGTCGTCGGCCTTCGCCAAGGTGGGCTGTTGCGCGGCCAGAACGTTGCGGAGCACGGGGGCATCGTGACGTGATTTGAGCGCAAAGCCTTCGTAGATGGCGACGGCGGCGATGTCCGGGTTGATCACGGCTGCGCAGATCGCATCTTCCAAGCTGCCGACGAGCACGGCCTCATAGACGAAGGCGTCTTCAGGCCGGCGCAGCCGCCGGAATTCGGCGGCAATATGCGGCCACCGCGCCGCAGGGGCTGGCGTCAATACGAGGAGTTCAAAATAGGGGCGGTGCGGTTGCGCATCCCCGAGAGAGGACGGCAGCAGATCGGCCGGCTCCGCGAGGGACGCATCGATGGCCTGCCACTCCTTGGCGTCGTGCTTGTAGTTGCCGGTGATGGTCGCAAGCGAAATCCGTTGCGCGAGAGGCGCGAAGCCACCGGCATCGTCACTCTGAAGCCGTTCGCGCAGGGCCGTCATCAGCTGCTGTCCGGGAAAGGCGTGGAATTCCTCGATGACACCAACTTCATCGAGCGCGGCTTCGACGACGCGCCGCTTCTCCGCGCCTTTGGCCCAGGCTCTCGCGACGGTGTGAAGCTGGCGCCAGCGATCTTGCCGCGCCGACGGCGCCGAAAAGAAATGATCGATGACGTGCGCGTCTGGAGCGGAGGTCGACATCACGGATACTCCGGAGTTTGTCGAAGGCGCAGATCATCTGCCGCCGAGGACGCTATTCGCGTTCGGGCGATCCAATGATCGGGTGAGACGTGCGTACTGATTTCTCCAGATTACCTCAGCACAATGGAAAGTGCCGGCGTATTGTCCTTAAGGGCAGGTTTCTGGTGTAGCGGTTTCGGTGAATAGTCTCGACGGCGGATCGTCCCTGGCGTCGCCTCGATAGCGACTGGACGAGCTTGCTCGCTCGAACCGCGGCGGCCAGCCGTTGGCAGGCGAACTAGAACAAATATTCGTGGAGGATGCTTTCCCCATGTCCAAGAATTTGGTTGTCGGCACAGCTCTCGTTGCTTCCTTCATTGCCTTGGTGTGGGACGCCGGCAAAGGCGAAGCTTTCGCCTGTAATAGAACGGCCGGGTGCGCCATGGATGTCTTCCAGGAAAGTTATGACATGAAGCAGAGCGGCGCGATGCGCGATGCGATGGAGGCCGGACAAGCCAATATCGAAGCTTTTCGAGCGCTGAGGGACAACCCTAATCCAGGCGCGAATACCTCTGGCACCGGCACAAAACCGGCCCGCCGGAAGAAATGAGGATCCCAACGCGGAATACATGACGCGTTGCTTCGCGGCAGCTGATTGCCGCCGCGTCTACGTCGGAGGAGACACATGGTTCCCCGGAATCTCATGGCCTGGTCGATCGCGATTGCCCTGTGCTCCCCGTCCTGGGCGCAGGCGCCGGTGCAGGCGCAACCTCAGCCGCAACCGTCTGCCGCAGCAAACCCGCCGGCGGCCAGCGACGCGCTCCTCAGTTCCGCGGAGCTGGAAGCATTGGTCGCGCCCATCGCGCTCTATCCCGATGCTCTGCTGGCCCAGGTGCTGATGGCATCGACCTATCCGCTCGAAGTGGTGCAGGCGGATCGCTGGGCTGCCGGGAACAAGAAGCTCAGCGGAGACGCCCTGAAACTGGCTGCTGAAAAGCAGGCCTGGGACGACAGCGTCAAGGCGCTCGTCGCCACGCCCGCCGTTCTCAAACAGATGAGCGATAAGCTGGACTGGACCCAGAAGCTCGGCGACGCAGTCCTCGCCCAGCAGCCCGACATCATGAATGCGGTCCAGCGCATGAGGTCGAAAGCTTATGAAAACAAGAAGCTGACGTCAGGCATCCAGCAAACGGTCACGGTCGCCCAGGAGCAGGGCAGGCAGACGATCTCGATCGCGCCGACGGTCGCCGATACGGTCTATGTCCCCTATTACGATCCCGCCGTCGTCTACGGCGCCTGGTCGTATCCGCAGTACCCGCCCTATTATTTTTCGGGCGTCGGCTATGTCGCGACAGGTGTGCTTGCGGCAGGGGTCGCATTTGGAACGGCATATGCGCTCGGCCGTTGGGCGACCGGCGGAAACTACTGGGGCGGCTGGGGCGGTGGGGTCAACTGGAACAGCGGCGATATCAATATCAACCGCGATCGGGTCTCGCACTGGCAGCATAACTCGCAACATCGGCAGGGCGTCCGATACAATAACGCCAACGTTCAGCAGCGGTTCGGGAGTAATACTGCTCGGGCCGGCCGTGACGCGCGGATGGATTTCCGTGGCCGAGGTGGCGACCAGCTGGGTCAACCGGGAGGCGGGCGCTCCAATTTGTCGGATCGCGGATCGGGCGATCGCGTTGGCGCCGATCGTGGTCGCGGGCAGCGCTCGCAGGCCGGAAGGCCGGGAGCCGCAACGCGCCCAGCGGCGGGTCGGACGCCTGGCGGCAGAGGCCGTGACGGTGCATTCGGTAACATGCAGTCGGGCCGGGCCGCCAATTTTCAGTCCCAGCGCGGACGGAGCAGCTTCGATTCAGGTTTTGGCGGCGGCAGGTCGTTTGCCGGCGGAGGCCGCGGCATGAGCGCCGGAGGTTTTGGCGGCGGCAGAGGATTCCACGGCGGCGGGGGTGGTGGCTTCCGCGCCGGTGGCGGCGGCGGGGGCTTCAGGGGAGGCGGCGGAGGCTTCGGCGGCGGGCGAGGCGGTGGTGGTCGCCGTTCGGATATCCGTCTCAAGCACGAGATCGTTCTTCTTGGCCACCTGGCCGATGGCCTCGGATTCTATCGCTTCGCCTACAATGACAGCGACAAGATCTTCGTCGGCGTGATGGCGCAGGAGGTCCAAACCGTGATGCCCAGCGCGGTCTCGCGTGGGAAGGACGGCTATCTGCGCGTCCACTATGAGCGCCTCGGCGTCACGTTCCAGACATATGATCAATGGCTGGCCACCGGCGCGAAAGTGCCGGCCGGATCAGTCCAGCGTTAGCAGATGAAGGAACAGGCAAGCGGTCACCCTTCAATCCACTGGACATAGGAAGCAATCACCATGTCGCGGTTTTCTCCGATTGGCTCGTTTGCGACGAAACGATCTTGCATGAGCGCTGTGGCGTTGCTTGCTATGACCTTTGCCGCGAGCGCCCAGCAATCCTTCAACGCGCCGGAGGCGGCGGCCGAGGCGCTGGTCAAGGCCGTCCGCGGCGACGACGTGAAAGGGGCGCGTGCGCTGCTCGGGCGAGGGGGGGACGATATCCTGTCCTCCGGCGACGAGATCGCCGATGCCGCGTTACGCAAGCGGTTCGTCGCAGCCTATGATGCGCAGCACAAGGTCACGACCAGCGGCGACAAGGCGACGCTGATTGTCGGACAGGAGGATTTTCCATTCCCGATCCCGCTTTTCCGCAAGGGGGAGCGTTGGCAGTTCGACACTGCCGCCGGCCGCCAGGAAATACTCTTTCGAAGGATCGGCCGCAACGAGCTCGACGCCATCCAGGTCTGCCTCGCTTATGTCGATGCGCAGAACGAGTACGCCGACAAGGATCGGACCGGATCGGGGCGCGGGGTCTACGCGCAACGTGTCGTCAGTCGGCCGGGCCAGAAGGATGGCCTCTACTGGGCATCGTCGCAGGGCGGCGACGCAAGCCCGTTGGGAGAGCTTGCGGCGCGAGCGGCGGCGGAGGGCTACCTCATCGACGGCGGACCCGCGCCATTTCATGGCTATTACTACAAGATACTGACCCGGCAGGGACCCGCCGCGGCTGGGGGGACTTTGAACTACGTGGTTGGCGGAAAGATGATCGGAGGCTTCGCGCTTCTCGCCTATCCGGCCGAGTACGGAAATTCCGGCGTGATGACCTTCATGATCAACCACGCAGGCACGGTCTACCAGAAAGACCTGGGTTTGCAGACAGCCGATCGCGCCAAGCGAATAGCGTCATTCGATCCGGATAGCAGCTGGAAGAAAGTCTCTCCCGCGGAACAAGCGCCGTGAGCCTGGTCATGGGCCAAATGAGACGGGCGGCGGGGAGAGCGCAAGGGTCGTGTCGACTGAGGTCGGCGGGACGTATTCGCAATTGAGCAGGAGGAAGACGATGAAACGGGCTGCGATTTGTTTGCTGTTGCTGGGGTGCTCGTTCAGCGCTCCCGCCTCCGCGCAGGTGATGATCGATATGCCTCGCATCACCTGCGGGGACTATCTGAAGCTCCCGGCGCGCAATGCGCAGGTGCTGAGCGCGTGGATGAGCGGCTGGGCCAATCAGAAGCGCGGCTACTCGAAGGTAGACCTTAGCAGCTACCCCGCAAACGTCGCGGCTGTCCGGAATTGGTGCACGTCAAATCCGGGTGTGACCTTGATGAGCGCAATCGAGCGAGCGCTGCCCTAGACGTTGATGGCTGGCATCTTAGGAGTGGTAGAAATGAAAACCGTTAGCTTGGCACTGTTCTCGACCCTGATGTTCGCTTCCGGCGCGGCTCATTCTCAGGTCATTCTGGATATGACGCTCGTGACCTGCAAGCAATACAGGGGGATGAGCGCCAATCACGCAGAGGTTCTCGGCGCTTGGATGGGTGGATATTTCCATGCGGCCAACAACATCACCATGCTCGATCTGAGGTATGTCGACAGGAATCTCAAGAAAATCACCGCTTACTGTAAATCTCACCGGAACGAGACTCTGATGAGCGCCGTCGAAAAGGTTGCGCGCTGAAGAGGCGCGCGCGTTGCCCCGGTGATGTAGGTCCAGGATCGGGCCGCAGCACGGCGTTTCGCTGCTTCCGGCGATACCATGCTGCGGCGATGGTTCTGCCGCTGCCGTCGAAGGACTGGCGCGCCGCTAGTGGCCTCGGGGCCGCCTGAGCGAACATGACAGGAAGGGATGGGACCGACCTGTCGAAAAACTGAAGATTTTCCGAGGTTTCAGTCCTTAAGGGCTCGCGAGGGAGATCGATGTTGCCGCGATTTCCAATATTGCTCGGCTTCTCCGGCTACAAGGCTGATTGGCTGCGCTACGATGTGACCGCCGGCCTTGCGGTCGCAGCCGTCGCGATCCCCAGTGCGATCGCCTATCCCGCTATCGCGGGCCTGCCCGTAGAAGTTGGGATCTATTCCAGCATCCTGCCTTTGCTCGGCTATGCCCTGTTCGGGCCCTCGCGCCAACTCATCATCGGGCCGGATGCGGCGACGATGACTGTCCTGGCCGCCGTGCTCGCGAGCATGTCCGCCGCCACTCCGGCCGATCGCGTTGTCGCGGCCGCGGCCCTGGCTCTGAGCGTCGGAGTGCTTTGCATCGCCGCGGCCAAACTCGGCCTTGGCGCCATCGCCGCCTTCCTGTCCCGCCCAATCCTGATCGGCTTCATCAGCGGAATCTCGATCTCCATCCTCGTCGGACAGATTGGACGGTTTACCGGCGTTCGGATCGAAGCCGACGGCCTGTTCCCTCCCTTCATCGAGCTGTTCCAGAAAGTCGATCTGATTCACTGGCCGTCGGTTATGCTCGGGGTGACGATGTTCGCGCTCCTGCTGCTTTTAGGGCGTCTGCGCCTGCCGATCCCCGGCCCGTTAATCGTCGTCGTGATGGCGGGGGTCGCCTCGGCGCTCTTCGATTTCGAGGGCAGGGGCATCCAGGTCGTCGGAGGGCTTCCAGAGGTCTTTCCGGCCTTGTCCTTTCCGTCCGATGTGAAGCTGTCGATGAGGGAGCTCCTGCTTGGCGCCGGGGCGGTCTGGCTGGTCAGTCTAAGTTCGGGTCTCGTCGCAGCCCGCAGCTTCGGAGCGCGCGGCAAGTTCGAGGTGGAGGCCGACAAGGAGCTTGTCGGCTTTGGCGCCGCCAACATCGCCTCGGGCTTGTTCAGCGGCTTTCCCGTCACCGTGTCGGACTCGCGGACGGCCATCAACATGTCGGCCGGCGGGCGTTCGCAGATGTCGGGACTCGTTGCCGCCTTTGCCCTGACGATGCTGCTGCTCTACCTGAACAACGCCTTGCGGCTCCTGCCAATCCCCGCGCTCGGGGCCATTCTGGCTGCCGCCGCCCTGAGCCTCATAGACATTGCCGGGCTGCGCGAGATCTGGCGCGTCAGCCGCCTGGAATTCGTCTTCGCCCTGATCAGCATGTGGGGGGCGATCAGCTTGGGCGTGCTGAGCGGCGTCGTCATCGCCGTTTCCGCGACGCTGCTTTACGTGCTGCTCAAGGAGATGCGCCCCCGAGACGCAATGCTCGGACGCATTGCAGGCAAGCCCGGCTTCTACAAGTTGCACCGATCGAGGGCCGCGCAGCCCGTCCCGGGATTGGCCGTCAATCTGATTCAGGGCAGCATTCTGTTCTTCAATGCCGACTATGTCAGGACACGCCTCGAGGGCCTGGCTGGCGAACTGCCTTCGGATGCACGGTGGTTCGTGCTCGACGCCAGCGCCATCGCCCAAGTGGATTCGACCGCCGCGGCCATGCTCGAAGAGGTGCGGACGACGTTCGCCGAGCGGGGCCTGATGTTCGGGGTCGCGGAACTTCACAAGGAGCCCATGGAAATCCTGAGGCGCTCCGGCTTTCTGGGGAAACTCGGTGCGTCAATGATCTTCGAGGATCTGGAGGATGTGATGCCGGCGTTCGAAAGGTTCTGCATCCTGTCGTGAACGTCCGTCGCACCTACGCGGCCGGCTGGGAGGCTCTTTCTTCGCTGAAAAAAGCCAGGCTGAACACCGGGCAAGTCCCGCTGCACGCGAGATGCCGCGAGGGCGTCGTGGTGGGGTTTTGCCTCGGTGCAAGCGGGCGTCAGGGCGCGGTCGAAATCCAGTTCCGCGCGAAGTCGGGCTCTTCATAGCCGTGCGCCTTCTGGCGCTTAGGCAACTTGATCTTGCCGCGAGGGATTTCCTCGTACGGAATCGACTTCAGGATATGGTCGATGATGTTCAGCCTTGTCTGCCGCTTGTCGTCCGAGCGAACGGCGAACCACGGCGCCCAGTCCGTATCGGTCGCGGCGAACATTTCGTCGCGAGCGCGCGAATAGTCGTACCAGCGACTGTAGGACTTCAGATCCATCGGCGACAATTTCCAGATTTTGCGGAAATCCGTGATGCGCTCTTCGAGCCGGCGCGTCTGCTCCTCGGGACTGACTTCGAGCCAGTACTTGAGAAGAAGGATCCCCGAGTCGACGATGGCTTTCTCGACATTGGGGCTAATCTGCAGGAACCGCTTGGCCTGATCTTCGGAGCAGAAACCCATCACCCGCTCGACGCCGGCCCGATTGTACCAGCTGCGATCGAAGATCACGATCTCGCCGGCGGCTGGCAGATACGGCAAATAGCGCTGGATATACATCTGCGTCTTTTCGCGTTCGGTCGGAGGAGGCAACGCGATGACGCGGAAGGTCCGCGGGCTGACGCGCTCGGTGATCGCCTTGATGACGCCGCCTTTGCCTGCGCCGTCGCGCCCCTCAAACACGATGCAGATCTTGGCGCCGGACTGCTTGGCCCATTCCTGGAGCTTCACCAGCTCAATGTGGAGGTCCTTCAGCTTGCTCAGATACACCTTGTTCTTGAGGCGCTTCCCGGTCTCATGAGCCATCTCGATGCTCCACCGCTATGACCAGCTCAGAAAGAACGCGACATCTCCGGGAAGCCCGCCGGGCCAATCGATAATGAGCGCCTTCAATTTATAGCGGGCCGGCTGGAGGTGTTCCTTCCAGAATTCGTAAGCTTGACGAGGCCGCCCCGTGAGGCTTTCGGGCCAATCCCGTTCCGAATTATTGATCGCTCGCCCCTTGTCGCTGCAGAGCGTGTTCGGAAACCGCATGACCATGACTTCCGTTTCGCCACGCTCCGCTGCGGCGCGCGTCTTGACGGCAATCGTGCGTTTGATTTCGGCTATCTTTTCAGGCGTGACTTCGATCTTGTCCGCAAGCGCCTTGACGAGCTTCTTGCGCGCCTCCTCGGCCTTGTCCATGGCGCTCACGAACTTGGAGGCTTGGGCCATCTGCATCTCGGTCATGTACTCGCGCAGGTCGTCGGCGGACATGAAGCTCTCATCGGCGAGCATTTGTGCTTTTGGTGCCACCGTCTTTCTCCCTGATGCCATGTCAACGTCCATTGCCTGCGGCACTGACCTTCAGCGGCCGCAGCGGTCGTATTTGCTCCCGACCGGGTCGTCCTTGTTCAGGTAGCGCCTGAGCGAGCCGTCCTGGGCTCTGGAAATTTGGGTCTTGACCGCGTCCACACCGATCGCCGTCGCGCAGGACAAGGAGAGGAGCTTCCGGTCGCCGGCGCTGGTTATCGACAATATCTTGCAGGTCGCGCCAGGCGTCGTCAGCCTGCTTCCCGAGACGATGAATGCGGCCGCAAAGATATTCCTCGGCTTCTTGAAGTCCGTCCTCGCCTTTCCCGTCGTGTAGACCTGGTCGCAGGCGAAGCTTTCCTGAGCCCAGGCTCCCTGGAGGTCCCCGACGTCCAGGGGCGCGCTGAAAGCGGGCGCCGCAATGCAGGTTGCAGCTAGCGCCGCAATTCCGACGGCGAATGATCTGGGGCGGATTCCGGACATCTCTTCCTCCATCCAAAAGGCTCGGCCGTCCTCGATTGCGGGCTCACTCCGCCGGCTCCGTTGCGGGGGGCGAAAGATCTGGCTTCTTGGGGCGTGCGTTGGGTCTGATCCGCTCTCGAAGGGCCTGGAATTGCACGTAGAGCGGCGGGATCACGAAGATTCCGATGAAGGAGGCGATGATCATTCCGCCGAAGACCGGCGTGCCGACGTTCCGCCGCGCGATCTCTGAGGCGCCCGTCGCGACGACCAGCGGATAGAGACCCAGGATGAAGGCGAGCGACGTCATCATCACCGGCCGGAAGCGCAGGCGAGAGCCCTCGGTCGCCGCCGTGAGCAACGGGACGCCGCGTTCGCGCTGCTCCTTGGCAAACTCGACGATCAGGATGCCGTTCTTGGCCGCCAGTCCGATGAGGACGATCATCCCGATCTGGCCATAGAGATCGAGCGTCAGCCCGGCGAGGTAGATGGCCCCGAAGGCGCCGAGAACGCCGACGGACACCGAAAGCAGAACCGGAACGGGGATCGTCCAGCTCTCATAGAGCGCGACCAGGAACAGGAAGGCGAAGAGGATGGCGAAGGCGAGGATGATCGCAGTCTTGCCCTCGGCCCGCTTCTCCTGGAACGAGGTGTCCGTCCAGGCTCCGCTATAGCCCTCGGGCAACGTCGTCGCGGCGACGCGCTCCATGGCGGCAAGAGCCTGGCCCGACGAGACGCCTGGCGCCGGCGCGCCTTGCACCGTCACGGCCCGCTTGTTGTTGTAGCGGATCAGCGCCGGCGCGCCGACCACGACACGCGCCTCGAGGATCGAGCGCAGCGGGATCATCTTGCCCTCGGCATTGCGCACGTTGATGCGGTAGACGTCGTCTATCGAGGTGCGATCGACCGCTTCCGCCTGCACCTGGACCTGCCAGGTGCGGCCGAACAGGTTCATGTCGTTGACGTAGAAGCCGCCGAGCGACGCCTGCAGGGACTGGAAGACGTCGGCGAGGGAAAGGCCGAGGATCTGCGCCTTGTCCCGGTCGATATCGAGGAACAGCGAGGGGTTGGTGGCCGAGTAGGTGCTGAACACGCGCGTCAGCTGGGGATCCTGGTTGGCCGCGACGAGAAGGCCGCGCAACACCTGCGCGAGGGCCTTGGGATCGCCGCTGCGCAGATCCTGCAGGACGAAGGCGAAGCCGCCACCGGTTCCGAGTCCGACGATGGGCGGCGGTGCGAGAGGCACCACGGTGCCTCCCGGGACCTGCCGCAGGCGCTCCCCGAGGCGGGCGAGCACGGCGTTGGCGCCGAGCGATCGGCTCTTCCTCTCCTCGAACGACTTGAGCGTCACCACGATGAAGGCGGCGTTCGGCTGCGAGTAGTTGTCAATGAAGTTCAGCCCGATGACCGACGTGAAATCGGCGACCGCTTCTTCCTCCCGCAGGGCCTTCTCGGCCTGGCGCACGACTTCCGTGGTGCGGGCGACGGATGCGCCGCCGGGCAACTGCACCACGACGAAGAAGGCGCCCTGGTCGTCTTCCGGCAGGAAGCCGGTCGCTGTGACCTTGCTGAGCGAATAAATGCCGGCCATGGCGACGCCGGTCATGATCAGCCCGATCACGGCAAAGCGGACGATGCGGGCCACGACCGCGCCATAGGCGTCGCGCACCCGGTCGATGCCGCGCATGACATAGCCGATAGGCCCACGCTTGGGGCCGTGCGCCGGCTTGAGGAGCACGCCGCACAAGGCAGGTGAAAGGGTCAGGGCGTTGATCGCCGACAGGAACATGCCGACGGCGACCGTGACCGCAAACTGCCTGAACAACTCACCGGAAATGCCCGGGATGAACGCAACGGGCACGAACACGGAGAGCAGCACGAGGGTAATCGCGATGATCGGCGCGGTGATCTCAGCCATCGCCTTCTTGGTCGCTTCCGCGGGCGTGAGCTCGGGATGCTCCTCCATGACGCGCTCGACATTCTCGACGACGACGATGGCGTCATCGACGACGATGCCGATCGAGAGGACGATGGCGAGAAGGGATACGGTGTTGGCGGAGTAGCCGATCGCGTTCAGCACGATGAAGGAGCCGATCAGGCTCACCGGCACGGCGAAGGTCGGGATCAGCGTCGCGCGAATGCTGCCGAGGAACAGGTAAACGACGAGGACGACCAGGATGAAGGCTTCGATCAGGGTCTTCTGGACCTCGTGAATCGTATCCTTGACGAAGACCGTGGGATCATAGGTGATCTTCCACTGCAGATCTTCGGGGAATGTCTTTGCCAGCTCGGTCATGCGCTTGCGCACGGCGTCGAGCGTCGAGATCGCATTCGCGCCAGGCGACTGGTAAAGGGCCAATACGGCTGCCGGGCCGCCATTGAACAGCGTCTCCCGGTCGAGATTGGCCGCGCCCAACTCCAGCCGCGCGACGTCGCCGAGGCGCAGGAGCGACCCGTCCGGATTGGTGCGCAGGACGATGTTGCTGAACTCCTCGATCGAGGAGAGACGTCCCTTGGTCTGCAGGTTGAGTTGCAGCCGCTGGTCGTCGGAGATCGGCCGAGCGCCGACGCGGCCGACTGCCGCCTGAACGTTCTGGGCCTGAATCGAGCGGATGATGTCGCCGGTCGTCAGGTTGAGGCCAGCGAGGCGATCGGTCCTGATCCACGCGCGGACCGCGTAGTCCTGCGGCCCCCACAGGGATGCGTCGCCGACGCCGGCCGTGCTCTTGAGCTCGTCGAGGATGTTGATCGTGACGTAGTTCGAGATGAAGAGCGGATCGTAGGTGGCCTTGGGCGAATAGACCGCCAGGACGCCCAGTAGCGCGGATGATTTCTTCTTGACGGTAACGCCCTGCTTCTGGACGTCCTGCGGCAACTTCGGAAGGGCCGTCTGAACACGGTTGTTCATGTTGACCGTGTTGATGTCCGGGTCCGTGCCGAGCTCGAAGGATCCCACCAGCGAATAGCTGCCGTCATTGCCGCTGACGCTCTTCATGTACATGAGCTTGTCGACGCCGATGACCTGGGCCTCGATGGGCTGCGCGATCGTGGCGTCGACCACGTCGCCCGAGGCTCCCGGATAAGTGGTCGTCACCGAGACCTGCGGGGGCACGATGTCGGGATACTGCGCCACCGGGATCGCGAGCAGTGACAGGCCGCCGGCGATGACGGTCACCAGCGCGATGACGATTGCCAGTCGGGGGCGATCGACGAAGACCGAGGAGAGCATGTTCAGCCTCCGGTCCGGAGGGTCGGCGCCGGCGTCGCGCGGACCGCCATGCCCGGACGCAAACTCTGGAACCCGTCGACGATCACGAGTTCGCCGCCGTCGAGGCCACTCGCGACGATGCTGTCGGCGCCCTGTGCACCTTCGGTCTTGACGCGTTTCACCGCCGCCTTGCCGTCGTCGACGATGAAGAGGTAGGTGCCCTGCTGGTCGGCGAGCAGAGCCGCTTGCGGCACCAGCACGCGCTCCTGCGGTGCCCCAGCCTGCAGCTCCACCTTGACGAGCTGGCCGTCGATGAGCGTTCCGGCCGGATTGGCGATATCGGCGCGAACCACGACCGTGTCCGTCGAGCGGTCGACGCTGACATCGATGAAGTTGATCTGGCCGACCTGATTGTAAAGCGTGCCGTCGGAGAAGCGGATCTGGACCTTGATGGCTTTGACGTCGTCGACCTGCCCGGCCTTCTTGGCGGCCATGATGTCGCGCTGGCTGATCGGGAAGGTCACGTGCATCGGGTCCTGGCTGACCAATGAGGTCAGCACGCCGCTTTCGGGCCCGACGATGTTGCCTTTCGTGACCACCGTCCGCCCGATGCGCCCGGTTATCGGAGCGACGATATCCGTGTAGCCAAGGTTGATCTTGGTCGTTTCGAGATTTGCCTCCGCGGAGGTTGTGGCGCCCTTGGCCTGTGCCTCCTGGGCCACCGCCTGATCGAACGCGACGGCAGTGCCGGCATTGCGCTTAAGCAATTCTTCCGCGCGGTCGCGTTGAATGCCTGCCAATGCCAACTCGGCCTTGCCACGCTCGAGCGCGCCCTGCGCCTGCTTCACATCGGCTTCGAACAACGATTTCTCGATGCGGTAGAGTGGGGTGCCCGCCTTGATCGTGTCGCCTTCCTTGAACAGCACCTCTTCCAGCACGCCCTTGACGCGCGCCCTGACATCGACGCGCTCGGGAGCTTCCACGCGCCCGACGAATTCGAACGAACGAGCGATCGACCGCCGTTCCGCACTGGCTGTAACGACCGGAATTGCGGGCGTATCCGCCGCGCGCGTTGGCTGAACGGGCGCGGCGAGAAGCAGGCCTCCGACAAGCCACGCACATGCCGCACGATGGGCCAGATCGATGGTCTTCATCCGTCATGTCCCTCCAGAAACAGCTGCTCGGGAGACGCGCGATGAGAGCCAGGCTCGGCAGAGGGCGTGGCTCTCAGGTTCATCCTGACGGACGCGTCCGGTTTGAAATCGGGTTGCCTACATCAAAGCCGCCGGACTTTAGAGCGGTTCAAGAGAGAGGCTAGCATGCGGGCGGGCGCTGCTATATTGTCCTCAGAGACAGTGTCCGCGAGTGCACTCTTCGTGTATCGGCTGGATTTAATCGACTGATGCCGGCTTGTGCAGCGAAGATGAGGCCTTTCGCATTCGACAAGCCATTATCCTGCCTCGTCAAACAGGTTTTGTTGACAGTTATTTATCGATGCCATAACTACAACGATGCGATCATGGGTTTTGTGGGTACTTATTAATTATATTTGTAATCGTAGTTTGGTGCAATATTAAGCTTCCTTGCCGTTGATGGCCTGATAGAAGGCAGCAATGGAATGTCAAATCCATGGGCCGTATCATTCGTCTCGACAGTTTTCGCCTGTGCGATCGTTTGCGGAATAATCAGACCGGCATCGTCAGAGCATCACCAAACGAAAGCCATACTTGTTCTCGAGGAATCGGACGTAAAAGGTGCATTTTACGCGGCAATATTTTCCGGTCTACGGTCTGCTATCAGCGATAATCGAGACAGGCCAATCACCATCTATTCGGAAAATTTGAATCTGATTCGCTTTTCCGACCGCGAATACGAACAGAGCCTGCGTGTACATCTCGCGGTGAAATATAAGGACAAGCCGATCGATGCAATCGTCACGGTCGGCTCAAGCGCGTTGGAATATGCCTTGCGCTGGCGACCGTTGCTGTGGCCCGACACGCCAATCGTCTTTGCGATGGCCGACAGGCAAACGGTAGCGCGCCTGAAGCTGCCACCTGACGTCACTGGCCGCACGGTGCGCTTCTCGTTGCAGGACATGCTCGTTGCCGCCCGCGCTGTCGTTCCCGGTTTGCGCAGGGTTGCGCTCGTGGGAGATCCGCTGGCCCGGCAACCGGTCTTCCGTCACTTGGAAGATGAATTGCCTGCCGTTGCAGGGCAGGTGGACATTATCGACCTCACCGGCCTACCGTTGCGAGAGCTGCGAAGGCGAGTTGCCGACCTGCCAGATGCCACGGCGATCCTCTACACGAGCCTATACTCGGATGGGGAGGGCCATTATTTCGCTCCGGCCGACGCGCTCGAGCGTGTGGCGGAGGTGGCCAACCGACCGATCATCATTGGCCGTGAGACGTTTCTCGAGCACGGAGGCATTGGCGGGTATTTGGCAATACCTCGCGCCATCGGTGAGGAGGCTGCGCAGCTTGCCCTGCGCATCCTTCAAGGCGAAAGCCCCGCGAATCTCCCGATCATTGAGGGGAATACCACTCGACCGATCTTCGACTGGCGCTTGATGCAACGCTGGGGCGTGGCCGCCGCCAGCTTGCCGGATGGAAGCGAGGTCCGGTTTCGCCCGCCGACCGCCTGGGAACAGTATAGCTGGTGGATATTGGCGATAGCGGCAGCGCTCCTTCTGCAAGGCTTGATGATCGTGGGTCTGGTAATCGAGCATCGACGCCGTCGAAATGCGGAGATCGAGGCGAGAGAACGTCTGTCAGAGGCTGCTCTGATGAGCCGCCGCATAACGATTGGCGATCTATCGACGTCCATAGCGCACGAATTGAAGCAGCCGTTGAGTGCGATTCTCAGCAATGCGGAAGCGGCGCAGTTGATAATCAATTCGGACACGCCTGATATTTCAGAAATTAAAGATATACTTTTCGATATCAAGCGCGACGATCAACGCGCGGCGGCAATTATTTCGAATATTCGAAATCTTTTGAGAAAGCCGACAGAGGAAGACCAAGAGATTGATCTCAACAAGATCTTATCCGGGGTCTTCCAGCTGATTTCCGATAAGATCGCGTCACAAAATATCGACGTATTTGAAGATTTTTCACATGATATACCAAATATTATTGGAAATGAAGTTCAGATACAACAAGTAATTCTTAATCTTGTTGTGAACGCTGTTGAGTCAATTGCCGATTCTGGCGGCGCGCATCGTGAAATAGTTGGTAAAACCTCTCTCATGAATAATGATTTTGTGGAGATAGCGATCCTAAATTCAGGATATAGCATTCCATCTGAAAGTATTGATCAAGTTTTTGAGCCGTACCATACTACAAAAAGCCAAGGTATGGGCCTCGGCCTTTCTATCTCGCGCAAAATCATTACAGCCCATCGCGGCCGCATATGGGCCGAGAACCGAACTGATGGCGGAGTGCAATTTCGGATCAACCTTCCAGTGCCCCGGGCTGTCCAGAGTGAGTGCCATGCCGATCATCGTGCACCTTGTAGATGACGATCCGTCATTTCGGACCGCAATAGGCCGGCTATTGCATGCATCGGGCTACGAGGTGAGGGCCTATAGCTCGGCACAGGAGCTTCTCGACCACCTGCCAGAAGGCGAGGAGGCCAGTTGCATCGTACTGGACGTTCAGATTCCCGGAATAAGCGGGCCTGAATTGCAGGATCGGCTCATAAGGCTTGGGCTGGTATTGCCAATCATCTTCCTGACCGGCCACGGCGACATTCCAACCAGCGTTCAGGTTATAAAGGCCGGCGCAGAGGACTTTCTGACCAAGCCGGTATCGCGAGAGGCGCTGCTCGCGGCAATCGAGCGTGGAATCGCCAGGCAAGGGGTAGCGCTGGAGCAGCGCTGCAAACTCAAGGAATGGCGGAGCCGCCTTGATAAGCTGACCCGTCGAGAGCGGGAGGTTTTCGAGCAGGTTGTTCGCGGCAAGATGAACAAGCAGATTGCCTATCAACTTGGCACGACGGAGCGAACGATAAAGGCGCACCGCCAAAAGGTCATGGAGAAGATCGATGCTCGCTCCGTGGCGGAACTCGTGTCTATCGCCGAACGGCTGGGAGCGCTTTCTCCCGTCCAGGAGACAATGCAAGCCATCGCCTCCGAAGTCCCTCCTAAGGTAGTGAACAGCGCCAAATTATCCAATTAACGGGCCGTTATCTGGTCGCTCTTGCTGAGCCGTGGCTCGTTGGTTTCACATTGCTTCTGAGCGGGTGCAGGTTCTTGTGAGCCTTAAGATATTTGCTTTTTCGCCCAATGCTCCCCTTTGGACAATATCCAGCCTCAGGAGCTGGTTGTAGATTGAGAAATCTAAACCGCCCAGGGCCTTTGCCAATGCAGCGTCGGCCAAGGCATGAGTTTCGGTCATGGCCATCTCAGTGCGAGATTCCGTTGATAGGCGTATTCTGCTTGCCGACGCCTAGCAACGTTCTTAGCTCAACAACCAAGGGAATAGGTGTCGATGGCAACGCGAAAGGCCGTCCTGGTCGTTGACGATGATCCAAACGTTCTGAAGAGTATTGGGAGGTTGCTGAAGGCCGCTCGTTTCGATGTCATCGCATACGCCTCGGCGGAGGAGCTGTATCGATGCAGCAATCTACACGAAATCGCGTGCTTTGTGCTCGATATCCACCTCAATAGCGTCTCTGGCCTCGATCTGAGGCGGCATTTGGAGGTTTTGGGTGTGCAATCTCCGGTGATATTCATCACCGCCGATGACAGCTCTGTCACACGTGACCGGGCGCTAGCGTCTGGCTGTTCAGAGTATTTAATAAAGCCATTTCAAGCAAAATTTCTGCTGAAAGCGATAGAGGACGCTATGGAAGCTTAATAAAAATGATTCGAAAGCGGATGTTGCCGATGATAGTCACTTAAAAATGTATAGTCTATTTTAAAATAGTTATCGAGATACAATTTATATTTTTACGATATGCCACCAAGGGAGGGGATGGCGCCACTACTGTGGCTGTATCGACTGCCATTCCTCACGAGTGGGCATTTAGATGCGGATATTCTAACTTCGAGCGATCTAGATGCGATGAGCAGGTTGGCGATTATCTGGCCGTTTCGGGCGCGCGGTGACCTCATGCTGATCGCGAGCTTCTTCTTGCTTGGTGACGAATTCTGGAACAGCATCGAACATCCTTCGTCCGGACCGTGTACGGGTGGATGCCCGGGACATGTTGTGGCGCGCCTGTTCGAGCCGGGGGAGTGAACTGCGATGACCGCAGACCCAGGGAATATCTCGACATCTCCTCCCGCGGCCTCCCAGCCGGCGCACGGTTTCCCCGGGAATTCACTGGGCAGGACGGCGCCCGTCATGGTCGCGCTAGTCGCGGTGCTGTTTGCGCTGTCGATTGCCATGGAGCGGTTGACGCCGTCCTCCTCGCAAGCCGTGGTGCAAGCCTATGTCGTGCGCATGGCGCCCGACGTCGCCGGCCGCGTCGTGGAGGTCAACGTCACGGACAACGCGCGCGTCGAGGCAGGCAAGGTGCTGTTCCGCATTGATCCGCGCCCGTTCGAAATCGCGGTTGCCGAGGCCCAAGCCCAGGCTGAGTATATCGGGCAGACTCTAGGAGCGTCGACCGCGGCAGTGGAATCGGCGCAGGCGAAGCTCGTCAAGGCCGGAGCTGATTTCGAGAACATCCAGGCCCAGTCGCAGCGGACGTTCGAACTCGTCCAGCGCGGCATAATGGCCAAGTCCAAGGCCGACGAGGCGCGCGCGGCGCTGGAAGGCTCGCGCGCGACGGTGAACGGGGCGGAGGCCGATCTCGCCAAGGCGCGGGAGGAGCTTGGCCCCCGAGGTGATGAGAATCCACAGCTCCGGGCCGCTTTGGCGACGCTGGCGCGGGCGCGCCTCGATCTTCTGCGCACGACGGTGAGCTCGCCTGCGTCTGGCGTCGTCAGCAATCTTCAGCTGGCGACCGGCCAGTACATCGGCGCGGGCCAGTCGGCTCTGACCTTCATCGATGCCACCTCGATCTGGATTTCGGCGAGCTTCAAAGAGAACAGCCTTGAGCACATATCGACCTCGGATCGGGCGGAGGTGGTCTTCGATTCATTGCCCGGCTCGGTCTTCACCGCGAAGGTCGAGAGCATCGGCTGGGGCGTCTCCCAGGACAGCGTCGATCCCAATACCGGCCTGCCGGTCATCAAGGACGATAGCGGCTGGATGCGCGATCCGCAGCGTTTTCCGGTACGCCTGATCTTCGACGGAGCGCCGCCGGTCGGCATTCGCTTCGGTTCGCAAGCCAATGTCGTCGTCTATAGCGGCAGGAATCCGGTGGCGAATGCCATCGGAGCCGCCTGGATCAGAATCATCTCGGTCCTGACCTATGTCAGCTGAGGATTGTGTTACCGAAACACTGAGAGCTTGGGCTTAGGCGCGAAAGGGTAGGGCGCTGTCGCCCTTCGCGGCGATCGATCCGGGCGACGTTGTCCAAAGCCGGCTGATCGAGATGAGTACAACAGCAAAGCGGGCCATTGCCCGCCCCTGATGAAACTGCGCGTCGAAACACATCCAGTCGGCAAGGTTCGTGCGCGGTCACGTCCGGTTATTGAGTTTCCAGCAGGCGGCTCCGGTCGTTGCGACCTTCCACACGCCAGTCGCCTTGCAAGTACCCAGCTTCGGCGAACATTCACCCCTTACGCAGCGACCCGCATTTTGAGCCGACTGGCAATGCTTCTCGCAAGCCTGGAACATCTGGGTGCACGAAATGGCAAGCGGCTTGCATCCTTCCTGAGCGAATGTGGTGTTAGACGTCAGGAGGAGTGCAAGGACAGCGAGCCTTGGCAGCACAGCCCGAGATGTGGCTCTACGCATAACAAGCCTCCAGCTTTCAATCGTGAACCGCTGCGGATTATTCAAATCTGATCAGCCTGCCATCCACGCCAAGCGAGGCTTGCCGCTCCCGTCTTCGTGCATCCATGCCTCGTGGTCATGCCCTTGTCGTTCCTACGCCAGACTTGCCTCCATCGAGCGCGGTCGCCGGCTGCGCCACCCGGTCAGGTTGATGTCCTCTGCGGAGCAGGTGCGGAGGGCATAACGGGGATTTCCGAGAGAACTGCATTTCCATATTGCGGGTCGTACGTGACCTCCGCTCCAATCCAAGCTGGAAGCTCGACGGGCTGGTCCACGCATTTCAGCTCGACTTCTGCCAGGACAAGCCCGTCGAGCCTGCCGGAGAACACATCGACGTCCCAAGACAATTCGCCCAGCTTGACCCTGTAGCGCGTCTTTTCGATGGGGGGATTTCGGCACAAGGTCCTCAGCATCTCCTCGGCCTCGGTGTAAGGGATCTCATATTCGAATTCGGGGCGCACCAAACCTTCGCGTTGGCCCTTGACAGTCAGGAACGCCCTGTCTTCGGCACAGCGTACGCGGACAATGGACGTTGAGCCGCTCTGCGCCAGATAACCCTGACGCATAGAACACCCTGGTCGGGCAGCCTTTTGCCAACCGTCGCCAACTACCAGGAATTTGCGTTCAATCTCGATGCCCATGTTTTGGTCTGTGGGTGCGGAGGAGTCGGAGGAGATCGGCAGACGCATCTTGCAGCTGCAATCCGCTATGGCCATTGACCTTTGGGGCACTGAACGCGCCCCATTTCTGCCTCTCGTAGGATAGGCTCGGCTTAGGTTTCCAACAATCCAAACGCTGGATCTGACTGGCGTGAAGGCGCTGCTTCTTCAGGCAGTTGTCACTGTCCGGTTCAGCCCGCCGGCGGAAAGCTCGGATTGCCGTACGGGTAGTAATCCGTCAGCGAGAGATTCTCGTAAGACAGCGCCTCGAGACGCACCGTGCCCATGAACGGTTGCGGCGGCTCGACAAGGAGGATCGTCGGTGCGAAGCCGCTATCGTCGAAGCCCCGGCGGAAATGCGCGCGCGATTTGATCGCGATCACATCGAATTCGTCAGGTTGGAGGCCGAGTTGCCACAGCTCCGACGGCTCCACGATCTGCACGAGATAGGGGCTGAGCACCAGCACATTGCCGTTGCCGAAGCTGACGCAGACCCATTCATTGCCCTTGCCGCGCGTCGCGTCCACGGACCGCACGGTGCCGGAGATGCGGACGGGCTCGCCTGCCGATTCATCGAAGGCCCCGCCGATCTCGGCCTCGAACGGGTCGCCCGGCTTGGCGCTCGCGGCCAGCACCGAGCGAATGACATCGGGCGAGGCGATGGTTGCGATCAGGGTGCGTTCCAGCTTCTGCGCGACGATCTCCTGCAGGAGCCAGGTCGCGTAGCCCGAGCGGTCGCTGTAATCGGCGAGCAGCACCGGCGCTTTGCCGGCTGCCACGGCTTCGCGGGCGAGCGCGACCCCATCCCTCATCGGGTGAATCTTGACGGTGTTGAGCAGCGCGTCGCGCCGCCGCCAGATCCAGTCGGCCATGTCGCGGATCACACGATCGGCAAGCTCGGGGTCGTCATGGGTCAGGACCTGAAGGCCCATCCCGGCATCGGGCACGTCCGACCAGGGGAAGCCGAAGAAGACGTTGACGAAGACGTCCGGCTCGCGCGCCTCCCAGATCAGCGCCCGCTGAATGAGATCGGACCAGGGCGAGGCGCCGGTCCACATGACGACGGTCGGCGCGATGATCGGAATGCGCAGCGTTCGGGGCACGGGCTTGAAGCTGCCGCGGATCGCCCTGACGAGCATCCGCGCCGCGCGTTCGCCCTGCAGGTGCATGTCGTAATGCGGGAAATACTTGACGCAGAAAGCCATGTCGGCCTGCTGAAGGAAGGCCTCGTCCTCATTGCCATGCGGATCGAACGTCGCCGAGAGAAAGACGTCCTTGCCCACGACCTCGCGGACGCGCCGCGCGATATCGGCCTCCGGGCGCGGCACGCCGCGCACTGCCAGAGCCCCGTGAAGCGCCAGGTAGACGCCGTCGAGTTTCGGCTGCGCCTGCAGTTCCGCGATCATGACGCCGAGGAAATGCTCGTAGGCATCTTGAGTGACCCAGCCCGATCCCGTGCCGGTGCGAGGCCAGAGCGGCGAGGTGATGCCGATCAGCTCGACATCATCGTATTCGCGCGCGACCTGTACGAAGCCACCCATATAGCCTTTCGGGTCGGTCGCCAGCAGCGCCTCGCCGCTGGCCGGAGAGCCCGGATAGATGAAGTCCTCCCGCGTGGTGTCGTTGGGAAGGAAGGTGACCGTCTCATGGGCGAACTGAAGAACGGCGATGCGAATCCGCCGGCGCGTCATACCGGCTTCACGTCGTAGAATTGCGCGAAGCCGATGCGCATGCCCGTCAGCCCGCGATAGGCCGTCTTCTCGTAGTAGGCGCCCAGAGGAATATAGGGCACGTCGGCGAAGAACTGCTTCTGGATCTCGGCGCAGATCGCCTTCTGCTCGGCGATGTCCTTGGCGGCGAACCAGTCGAGACGCAAGTCCTCGAGCCGCTGCGACTTGGGCCAGCCGAACCAGGCCTGGTCGCCATTGCCGCGGATGCCGAGCTGGCTCGCCGGATCGAAATTATTCGTGCCGTTCAGATAGGTGAAGAAGATATTCCAGCCGCCCTTGTCGCTCGGCTGCTTGCTGGCGCGGCGCTGAACGACGGTGCCCCAGTCGCTGGAGACGAGATCGACGTTCATGCCGCATTTCTGCAGCGCATCCGCCGCCACCAGCGCCAGCGCATGGGTCGAAGGGTAGTCGGTCGGATCGAGCATCACCACGCGCTCGCCCTTGTAGCCGGCAGCCGCCAGCTCGCGCTTGACCGCTGCGAAATCCCGCTTGCCGACCAGGACATCCGTTCCCGCCGTCGTCGCCAGCGGCGTGTCGGGACTGAACACGCCGACATGGTCCTTCCACAGCGAGCGCTCGTCGCCGGCGACCGAGGTCATGAATTCGGTCTGGTCGATGGCGCCGAGCAGGGCCCGCCTGATCGCCGGATTGTCGAAAGGGGGATGCAAGGAGTTGAAGCGCAGGCAGCCGATGCCGCCTGCCGGGTCGAGGCCTTCGAGCTTCAGACCGGCCTTGCCCTTCAGAACCGCCAGAAGGTCGGGCGTCGGGTTCTGCCACCAATCCACTTCGCCGGCGCTCAGCGCGTTGGCCGCCGTCGAGGGATCGGGCATGATGCGCCATTCGACGCGGTCGAAGAACACGTTCTTGGGGCCCGCCGTGAAGCTCGCAGAGCCGCCCGAGCGCGGAACGTAGCCGGCAAATTTCTCGTAGACCGCCAGTGCGCCGGGGACGCGTTCGTCGGCCTTGAAACGGAACGGGCCGCTTCCGACCATGTCCGTCACCTGCTTGTTGGGATCGGTCACCGCGAAGCGTTCCGGCATGATGCACGGCATGGACGTGCCGGTCTTGCCGAGCGCCGCCGGCAGCAGCGGGAAGGGCCGCTTCAGGCGGAAGGTCACCACGCGGTCGGATTCCGCCGACAGCTCGTCCGTCGCATCCATCAAGGCGCGACCGAAGGCGTCGCGGGCGGCAAAGCGGCGGACGCTCGGCACGACGTCCTGCGTCCGCACCGGCTCGCCATCGTGGAAGCGCAAGCCCTCGCGCAGCGTCAGCCGCCACAGCTTGCCATCGTTCTCGACGGTATGGCCGGCAACCATCTGGGGCTCGAAGTTGTAGTCGGCAGTCTGCCCGTAGAGCGTATCGAAGACGAGGTAGCCGTGGTTGCGCGTCACCGTCGCCGTCGTCCAGACGGGATCGACGATCGCGATATCCGCCTCGGGAACGAATTTAAGCACCTTCGCGCGTTGTGCGAGGCTGGGCTTTGCGATCGCGGAGACGGCGGCGCCAGCGGCGGCGCCAAGAAATGTGCGGCGCTTCATGCCTGGAACCTTCCGTTTGAGCAGGTGGGGCGATCTTGGATCATCGAGCGCCGCCGAGACTTCGGTGGGCTAACCTAAAGCGCCGGAAATGACGGGCACAAGCCATATGGCGACTGGCTCCGGCTTGCATCCATGGCTTGCGAGTCTTCGGCATGTTCCGGGTTCCAGGCATATTTCCCACGCGGTCAAGCAAGTTTCATGCTATCGTTGGGTAAGCGATCCGTGCCGACGCCTGCTTCGGGCGGATTACGTTGAAAAGGTCAGCCCCTCTCTCACTATGGAGCGACCCGGGGGCCTCCAAGTGCAAAGCCCTCCCTCCGCGGCAGCCCTGGTCACGAGGATATCTCGGCGCCGGCCGCAGCGACCGTAAAAGATCGCCAGTCGCTCAGCTCCAGAAGCTTTCGATCCTCGTGACCAGCCAGAACATCGACATCGTGCCGATCAGGTATGTCGTAGCATGGCGGACAGGCTGTAGCGGGATACGCACCATTGCGGTCACTGCCTTGATCGCCAGGAGAACGGCCGCGACGAACAGCAATTGCCCCGCCTCGACGCCGAGATTGAAGGTCAGCAGGGCCAGCGGCACATCGGTCTGCGGCAGGCCGATCTCCTTCAGGGCGCCGGCAAAGCCAAATCCGTGCAGCAGACCGAAGGCGAAGGCCACGAGCCAGGGATAGCTCTCCGACGTGCGCCGCTGGCCCGGCCTGGACCGGGCAAGCTCGCTGGCGACGAAGGCGATGCTGAGCGCGATCGCCGCCTCCACCGGCTTCTGCGGCAGGCTGAGATAACCGAGTGCCGCGCCCGCCAGCGTGATGCTGTGGGCTAGCGTAAAGGCCGTGATGGTCGTCAGCAGCATCCAGCGGTCGCGGATGAGGAGCATCAGCGCCAGCACGAACATCAGATGGTCGAAGCCGATCAGGATATGTTCGACGCCGAGCATGAAATAGGTTTTCGCGACCTCGAACGTGGTCTGCGACGCCGTGACGGCAAGGCTTGGCGTCTCCGGGGTCAGGCGCGCGACCTGCGTCGAGCCATCGGCATTGGCCAGGCGCACCAGCACGTCGGTCAGGCTCGTGCGCAGGCCGTCGATCGTCAGGGTGCGGCCTTTCAGGCCGCCAGGGCAGCGTGCCGTCCAGCGCTCGAAATAGCCGCCCGCCTCGAGGGAGTTGATCGCCTCTCCCTTCGGACTGCAGGTTTCCGGCAAGCGGACATAGAGCCCGAGCCTCATCTCGCCCAGCGCCGGCGTCTTCCAGACGATGGCAAAGTCGCCGGTCGCCGTTTCGCGGATGTCGAGATAGGCCGGGCGCAGTTCATGGGCCGCCGACGGCGCGGCCGACAGCATGTGCCAAAGGCAGACCAGAGCAGTGAGCAGGCGGATCACGGGCTTCGCCCCGTTGGGGCTGCGTTATCCGCTTGCGTCTCGATCCTCACCCGATAGCGCTTCAACAGCCCGGCGAGTTGCGCCTCCTCGGCTTGCTGACGCCGCTCGTTCGTCCATTCCTGCGCGACGCTGTCGCGAACCTCGACGAGCGTTGCCGGCCGGCCCGCCTGGCTTTCGCCGACATGAACGACATGGAGTCCGAAGCTCGACTTCACGGGTCCGGCCCATGCGCCGGGCGGCGTCCGAGCCAAGGCGTCGGCGAAGTCCGCGCCAAAAATCTGGCCGATCGAGGTCTTGCGCGTCGGCGACAATTCGGGCGGCAGAATGCTCGGGTCGCCCAAGGTCGCGGGATCGGTATCGGGCTTCGCGCGCAGAACTTCGAGCACGGACGCGACGTCCTGCTCGATCGCTTCGCCGCGGCGCTCCGGGCTCAAGAAGACCTGCCGAAAGGCCAGCGTCGGATCGATCCGGAACCGATCGGGGTTGGCCTTGAAAAAGGCCTCCAAATCCGCCTCGCTCGGCGTCGTGGTTTCAGCCTGCGCCTGGCTCAGAAACTCCATCTTCAGGCGCAGGCGACGGCGGATCACCGTGTCGTCCTTGTCGAGCCCGAGCGCGAGCGCCTCGCGGTAGAGCATCTCCTCCTTCACATGGTCGTCGACCAGGCCCTTGACCTCGCTGGCGGTAGGCGGGCGCTGCCTTGTCTTGGCGAAGAGGCCGGCAAGCTGTTCGATCTTGGCCCCGGTCACGACGATCTCGTCGGAGTTTGGCTCGTCGCTCCGGTTGAGAGCGCCGTAGAGCGCGAAAATCCCCAGCGCGAGGACCAGGAAATGGACCAGCGGTTCCTTGAGCAGACGTCCGATCATCGCAGAGCTCGCTTCATGAGGTTGCGTTGCGTCATCGCGGCCGCGCCATGGCCGTCAGCGGCGCAGGCAGACGATCGAGCCGGGCGGAAATCCGGCCTTGCCCCTCCAGAGGACCATAGAGCCGCAGCAAGCCTTTCTGCCGTGCGGCGAGCGGTGTGATCCATCCTGAGGCCAGCGCGGCGACGACGGGTTCGTCGGTCACGACGACGGTGTCGGATGTCTGCGGTCCGTCGACATGCGTGACCATGCTCACCCCGCCCTGCGCGGGCGCAAACCGGGTCCAGAGCATCGGCCCGATCAGCAGGATGGAAAAGCTCGGCATGGACTCGCCGTCCATCGCCACAACGAGCCTGTCGCGCAGCCTGGCGAGATCGGCCGCCGCCTTGCGATAGCCCAGCAGGGCTCTGGCCGCCTCCGGCCGCTCGTCGCGCAGGATGGTGCCCTCAAGCTGGGCCCGCCAGACCGCCGATGTCACATGGAGGGACTCGGGGTAGACCCAGTTGAGCGCGCCGCGCGCCGCATCGGCCCCCTTGGGATCCTCGAAGCCGCAGGCTGACGCGAGCGTCGTCCCGGCGACCAGAGCGATCGCCGGAAGCAGATGTCGGGCGCGGCGCCGGGACGTCATGGCGTGTACCAGATCGGCGAGGTGTAGGCGCGCTCGGTAATGGTCATCCGCGTGCCCGGCAGCGGCTTGGTGCCGAAGCGCTTGGCGTCATAGGCGGTCCAGCGCGGTGTGGGGATTTCGAGAACGCGGACATAGTAGAAGGCGCGCAGGCCGGCGTCGAAATCCGGGTCCTTCCATGTGGCGATCAGTTCGGATGCGCCGATCGTGTTCGTCCAGGTGGCGTTCTGGATATCGACGGTGCTGCCGACCGAAGGCACCTTGCCGTCGGGACCCGGCTTGCGGTCTCCCGACCAGACGACGTCGTAGACCTTCTCCTGCGGCTTCCCGTCCTTGCCGAGCCAGCCCTTGATGATCTGGATGCGGTCCAGGTTGGCGCCGATCACGTCCTTGAGCGCGGCAACCAGGAAGGTTGGGGACTTGCCGGCCGGGGCCGTCTTCAGGTCGCCGCCCATCGGCACGCCCTTGCTGTACCCGACATAGGCCGGCAGCCGCTCCCGGGCGTCGGCTTCCGCAAACTCCCAGCCGCCGAAGAACCGCACCGCCATGCGCGGGCCGGTGGTCGCATAGGTCTCCTTGCGCTGCATCGCGTCCCAGAGCGCCTCGCGCGTGTTGTCCGTGGCCCAGACGGCGGCGTAGCCCGAGGACGAGACCTCCCAGTCCATGACCTTCACGCCCGTCTGCGGGTTGGAGATGAAGGTCTTTATCATGCGTTCGGGGCTCGGCTCCTGCGGCGTCGTCTTGCCGAAGAAGTTGTCCTCTTCCATCGCCGAGAGCCCGGTATGGGCGTCGGAACTACCGACCAGGCCGAATTTGTAGGGGTTCGTGCCGAGTTGCTGCTCCAGCAGAAGGCCGTTCTTCAGCGCAGAGCGGGCATATTCGAATTCGAGCATGTCCTTGGTCTTGGCGACGCTGCCGTCGAGGTTCGCCTTGTCCCAGGTCTCGAAGTCGGCGAATTCGTCGTTGGGCGACAGGAAGGGGTGGGCTTCGCCGTCACCCTTCGTCTGGGTCGCCTCATAGAGGCGCTCCCACTTGGCGCGCTGCTCGACATATTCCTTGTCCACCGGCTTGCCGGTGAAGGACTCGATCAGCGGAAACATCCGGCCGTTGCTGAGGTTGCCGTTATGAGCGATCGCCAGGACGCTGCCGCCGGTCTTCGCCTCGTAGCCGGCCATCCACTTCCAGAGATCGCGGGGATTGTCGCTGCCAAGCGGCGCCTGCGTCGTATAGGGCTCGACCTGGCTGGCGCGCGCGGCATTGTCGCGGAAGATGACGTTGCGGTGCAGGTTGTTGCCGCCCGTGTTGGAGGTCCACTCGTAGCCGATGAAGGCCGTGAAGCGGCCGGGCTCGTTGGCCTCCTCGGCCGCCTTGATCGTCTGCTGCCACGCCGATTGGAAGGTGCGCGTTCCGGGCAGCGGCATGATCTCCTTGTCGATCGCGCCCTTGCCGAAACTCTCGACGATGTCCATCGCGGCCGCCGCGCCCTGGCCGGCGAAGATCATGTCATGCCATTTCTTGCCTTGCTGGCTCGCCATGATCACCGGGTCGCCGCCCACAAGCAGCGGAAAGAAGCCCATCCCGTCGGAGTGATCGGCTACGACGAGGAAGTCCAGCGGACGCGACAGCTTGGCCCGCTCGCCGGCCGACGCCGTGATCTCCTCGCCACGGGCGAAGCGGTAGGCTTCCTTCGGCCCGAGACGGGCGCCGAACGCGCCGGCATCCATGGAGAAGGCCGTGTGCAGATGGGTGTCGCCGAAGAACGGCCGCGTCGGAAAGTTGCGCCCGGCATAGGGGGAGTAGCCCGGCTTCCGCGCCAGGCGCTCTGCCGAAGACTGGTCCAGCGTTCCCGCATCCTGGGCAAACAGTGCCGAGGGCGAGCCGAGCGAAGCGCCGAGGATAAGAGCGCCTATCGCGGTTGAGACTTTGATCGTCTTCAAGTTCATCTCCCTAATTTGGCGCAAGAAATGACCTCCAACCGAGGCCATGTCCTTCGATGTCGGCGATGACCGGCGGCGGGTTCGTCCAGAAGGCGAATCCAACACCAGACGCCATGCCCCGAAGCGGGCCATCGTCCTTGGGGACTCGGTTCTGGCCCGGCCATCATGCTGTTGCCCTGCTCGACGAAGGTTCAGAAGTGGTAGGCGATGCTGGAAAACACGCCGTGCTGAGTGGCACGGTAGGTGAAGTCGTCCTTGCGATAGTCGGTATAGATGGCCCGGTAGCCGAAAGCCGTGGAGATCGATTCCGTCCAGCGATAGCCGATCGAGGCGAAGCCTTGCGTCGTGAAACGCGATCCGACGCCGAAGCCGCCGACATCGGCAATGGCATTGACGAACCAGCGATCGTTGATGCGCCAGGTGGCCGCCAGACCGATGATCGGGTCCGCCCACTGCTCGACACTGCTGTTGCTGATCGTAACCGGGATCAGCCCGGGCGTCGCCTCGATCTTGCCGGTCATGCGCTGATAGCGAATTCCTGCGGTAGCATAGAGGTCGAAGTCACGGCTGGCGAGCGGCAGGCGATAGCCGGCGATGGCCGACGCCATGAGCTGCCGCATCTTGAACTCGACCTGCGTGCCGGGGAGAAGCGCTGCCAGCGTCGGACGTCTTGCGCCCGGCAGCTTCACCAGCGCATCGGCTGAAATCTGCGCCCAGATCAGATCCGTCAGGATCATCCAGTTGTCGTTCTTGGCGAGGAACGAACCCATCACGGCGCCGTTGAGCTTTTCCAGCAGGTCGCCGAAGCTCATGTCGATGCTGACGGGAGGCAGGTTGCGCACCCTGGATTCGCCGGTGAGCGCGGTCGCCCAGCCATAGGCCGTCGCCTGGAACTGCCAGCCCGAGGGCTGGGGCGATGGTGCTGGCGCCGCCGGGGTCGCGGCCGGTCGGTCTGCGGCGCCGGCAGCCGTCGCAAGCAGCCCCATTCCCAGCGCCACGACGCCCCAAATGACGGGGCGGGCATGCCGCGCTCTAACGATGCGTCGCATATCGCCTCCCCGGGGCTGGGCGCTCTATTTCAGAAAGGGCCGAGGAGCGTCCTGCTCTCGCGCCAGGGGACGACCCAGCTGCGCGCCGACGCTCCGTGGTTTCGTTTGGCCTTGGTGCCGTCACCCAGGCACCGAAGGCGAGGTCGGTCTCATGGCTATTGTTTGAAGCCAATCAGCACGCCGTCGGCACCGAGCGATACCTGCAATCCCCGGCGCTGCGTATTCAGGCGCAGGGTTACGCCCTTGGCGTTCCGCAGCCAGAGCCTTCCTCTCCCTTCGTCTCCGATCGCCCAGCCCTCGCGCAGCTGGACATAGGCACCTACGAAGTCATCGACGTTGCGCAGGCCATAGACCGTTCCCGTTGCCCTCATGCGCGAGGCGCCGATGCCGCCGATCCCTAGGCCCCCGACGGTAATTCCATAGGAGCGGGGACCAAACTTCAGGGTGCCGCCGCCGATGGCTCCCGAGCCGATGAAGGCGACCTGGAGCTGCTCGATCCTGACGGTGCCAGTCGGAGGACCTAACTGTCTCAGCTGAGCCGAGGCCGGCTCGCTCGCGAGAAGGCCGGCGACGAGACATGAGAGGATAGCGATGATACGCATAGGAAATTGCTCCGGCCCTAGATGATCGGCGACCTTGAGAGGTCAGCGCTTCTTCTTTTCTTCCTTCAGGACGAAATCGATGGCCTGAATCACCTTCTTGCCCGGGTTGGCCTTGCAGTGGACGATCACCTGATGGACGCCCTCCTTGGCGCGCGGCATGTTGATCGCGTGCTTCTTGGCGAGGCCGTTGTACCAGCCGCTGTACCAGACCCCGAGAAAGTCGGCGTCCTCCTGGAACGTCCCGGCCAGCTGGGCGCAGGTCAGCTTCTGGACGTCGATATAGCCGTTGGCGTCCGCGTAGTTGGTCAGAGGAACCTGAGCGTGCGCGCCGGTGGCGAAACCCAGGGAAAGCGCAGTGATGACGAAAAGTTTGCGCATCGTGATTTCCCAAGCCGAGGTGCCACAATTCTTGCGTGGCGAAATGATCGTGAAGCGGCGCGTTTAGTTGCCGCCGCGTTCCCAGCATCATTGCTTGGGCGGGAACTTGACAGTAGTTTACGGTAGGCAACAGTCGGACTTGGCCTCCGCTCATGGCCGCAGCTGGGATGACGGGAAACGCAATGGCAAGCGCTAAGCCCGACACGCGCGCGGCGGAAGCCGCGGATGCAGCGCCGCCATCATCGAATGAGGTTCTGGCGCAGCTCGACAGGATCCTGTCCAGCCAGGAATTCTCCCTTCCGGAACGCGGACGCAAGTTCCTGCAGTACATCGTCGACGAGACGCTCGCGGGGGGAGCGGATCGCATCAAGGGCTATTCCATAGCGCTCAACGTGTTCGGCCGGGCCGTTTCCTTCGACGCCCAGAGCGATCCCGTCGTGCGAATCGAAGCAGGCCGGCTGCGCCGCGCCCTCGAACGCTATTATCTCGTTGCCGGACAGTGCGACCCGATCCGGATCGACATTCCAAAAGGCGGGTATGTCCCGGTGTTCACACGGGTCGCCGTCCTGCCCGCCGTGGAGATCGAGCCGCATGATGCCCAGGCCCAGCAGCCGATTCCAGCGCTAGCCGACGCAGGGGCTCGGCATTCCGGATGGCGGCCGCGCCTGATGTTCGGACTGGCCGTGATCGTGCTGGTTCCCTGGATGTATCTCGCGGCGAGCTTCCTCTGGCCATCTGCCGCGAACAACGCGGCGAGCCCGTCCGCCCCGGAAAAGCCCAAACTATTGGTCCTGCCCTTCCGCGACACCAGCGAGACGGCGGAGGGAAAGGTCTATGCGGCGGGATTTGCGGACGAGATCATAAACCAGCTCTCCGCGTTCAAGGAGCTGACCGTTCTTGGACATGAAACCTCGCGAAGCCTTGGAACCGAGCTGGATATCGGCCGCATCCGGGACGAAATGGGCGTAGGCTACGTCATCCAAGGCAGCGTTCGCATATCCGGGGCTCAATCTCGCGTCACGGCCCGCGCGATCGAAACGAAGACCCAAGCCGTCTTGTGGTCACACACATTTGGCGATGATTTCGCGACGCGAGACCTGATCAACGTTCAGGATGAGATCGCGCGACAGGTCGCAAGGGCCGTCGCGCAGCCCTACGGGATCGTGTTTCAGGCCGATTTGCCAAGCACCCAGCGGCGCGTGCCGGACGATCTTGAAGCCTATCTCTGCACGTTGCGCTTCTACGGATACCGGGCCGAGTTGAGCGTGGCCCAGCATGCCACCGTTCGTGCGTGCCTCGAGCGGGCGACGGCGCGATGGCCCCATTTTGCGACCGCCTGGGCCATGCTTTCGCATGTCTATCTCGACGAGGATCGGTTCGGCTTCAACACGCAGCCAGAGACTGGCGTCACGCGCTCGCTCGATGCCGCCCGCAAGGCGGTGTCGCTTGAACCGGACAACATTCGCGCTCTTCAATCGCTCATGCTGGCGCTGTTCTTCGACCGCAGGGCCAAAGAGGCGTTGAGCGTTGGCGAGCGGGCAATTCTGCTGAATCCCAACGATGCCGAACTGCGCGGCGAGTTCGGAAGCCGCGTCGCGATGGCGGGCGACTGGAAGAGAGGCTCCGAGCTCATCGAAGTCGCGTTGGCACTCAATCCGGGCAATTCAGACTACTACCGGGCGGTTCTGGCGCTCAGCGCCTACATGCAGAAAGATTTTGATCGCGCCGCCCGGGAAATTCGGCAGGCGAACCTACGCAACTTGCCGCTCTTTTATGTCGTTGCGGCAATCATCTATGCGGAGAGCGGCCTCGTCTCCGAGGCCGCCCAGGCGCGCGACGAATTCATCCGGCTGCGCCCGACATTCTTCGAGCATGTGGACGTTGAGCTGGCGAAGCGCAATTACCGGCCGGAGGATCAGGCGGTGCTGATCGAGGGCTCCCGCAAAGCGGGGTTCCCGGTTCCGGCCAGATTTCTCAAACCCCGCGACTAGAGCATCGGACCGAAAAGTGGAATCCGGTTTTCGGGAAAATCCGATGCAATAACAAAAGCCTAGGTCGCCACTTTGCGTCCGATAGGACGCACGGCGATCTAGAGGCTGGTCTCAACCGCCGGCTCAGCCTCGGCTCACCTTATCGGACGACCGGTCGACGGACCACGACGGCCCGCCTTGGGGCGACGACCACGGCCCTCGGAGCGACGGCGACCGGGCGACGCACGACGACCGCGCCACTGGCGGACGCGCAGCCGGCCCGCACCACACCGCGAGCGCAAACGACGGCGTTTGCTTCGGTCGAAGCGAATGCGGTCAGGCCACCGAACAGACCGGCGAGAATGAGAAGATGCCTCATGATTGTCGCTCCCTACTGGCCGTCGATGACCGGCAGAATGCCGGCAGTTCGCGGCGCATTTTGCGGCTCGGGTTGACGTTAGCAGAGCCGGCGCAGGTCGGGCACGTAGCTTACGGTAGGTTCGCGCAAAGAAGGGGGCGATCGACCGGTTCCGACGCACCCCTCGGTTCTGGAAATGCCCGTCCGGCATGTTGCTTACCGTAACCTACTCCCGCACGGAGGCTTGTCCAGCGATGCTTGATCAACTCAAGTGCTTCCGCATCCCCGAACCGGCGTGGCCGCCAATGGATCAGAGCCTGCTCGCAGTGATCGCCCGGTTTCCTGACCGAGGCCGGGCCGTCAAGGAACTCGCCGCCACGGATGAAGGCTTCCGCGCGCTGTGCGCGGACCTTCGCGACGCGGAAACGGCCTTGGTCGGCTGGGAGCACTCGTCCTTGCCGGTACGAGACGAGCGCTGCATCGAATATCGAGAACTGGTGGATGGACTGGCTGACGAAATCCGAGCTGCGCTTGATCGGCGAAGCTGAACCGAATGAGCTTCGACCGAGCCGACTCGACGCCGAGGCACGAAGCTGTCTTCATCATGTCGCCACACGCACCTAGCCTCAGGCTCATCGCTTGCGCGGGTGCCAAGATAGCAGAGCCAGCCGCAGTCTGGCGTGAAGGGTATACGGACGATGCGTTCGAGATTCTCTCTAGCAGGCGCTCTCGTTGCAGCGCTGTTATCCGCGGCATGCGCCTCGCGGCCGGAAACGGGCTTCCTTAGCCCCGTTGCCGGATTGGACGCCGGCGCCACCGACCACACCATCCTGGTCGCGACGACGCGCAAGCGCGACGATCGACCGGGCACGTTGTTCAATGGCGAGCGGGCAGAGCCGCTCGACTACGCCAAGATCGAGATCTCGGTTCCGGCGACGCACAAGGCCGGCGAGATCGAATGGGCGTCGACGGCTCCCGGAAACCCGAAGACCGATTTCGTCGTCCGCCAGGCCACCTATCTCGACGGTGAGAAGGAGTTCGTCAGGTCGCTCAACGTCCAGTTGGCGACGCGGCCGCGCGGCAGCCGCAAGGTGCTGATCTTCATCCACGGCTACAACACGATGTTCGCCGAGGGGCTCTATCGCTTTGCCCAGGTCGTTCACGACTCCAAGGCGCCCGCCGTGCCGGTGCTCTTCACCTGGGCCTCCCGTGGCCAGCTGACGCAATATGTCTACGATACCAATAGCGCGACCACCGCCCGAGACGATCTCGAACGCACTATTCGCCTAGTCTTTGCGAGCGATGCCGAACAGGTCAACATCCTCGCGCATTCGATGGGGAACTGGGTCACGGTCGAGGCGCTCCGGCAGATCAAGATCTCCGGCCAGCTGCCTCAGATGAGCAAGCTCGGCTCCATCTTCCTGGCGGCGCCCGATATCGATATCGATGTCTTCAAGTCGCAGATGCGACGCTTCGGAAAGCCGCGCAAACCCTTCTACATCGTGTTGTCCAAAGACGATCAGGCCTTGCGCGCATCCAGCTTCATTGCCGGCGGTACATCGCGACTCGGGGCCGACGGCGACACCGAAGAGCTGGCGGCCCTCGGCGCCGTGGTGATCGACATGACCGATGTGAAGGCCACGGATTCGTCCAATCACGGCAAGTTCGCCCAGCTCGCCGAGATCGCTCCGCAACTCGCATCGGTGCTCGAAAAGGGCGTGGCCGCAAAAGCCGACGCTGCCGCCGGAGCACAAACGGCCGTTGGCGACACGCTCGGCGCGATCGTCGGCCTGCCGGTCATGATCCTGGGTGCGCCGATCAAGATCATCGCCGGCCGCTGAACCCGCCCAGGAATCGGTATGCCAGGATGAAAAGCCATATGTACGCGAGGCGAAAGTCATTCTTGGTCGTCGTTGCGTCAGTCGAAGCGGCGATCGGCCTGGGGCTTCTCGTTCTGCCTTCCATTCCATTCGCTCTCCTGCTTGGCCTGGAAAGCACTGCGGCTGAGGCACTTTTGGTCGGCCGCATTGCCGGTGCGGCGCTGCTTGCGATAGGCGTCGCGAGCTGGATGGCGAGGGGAGACGCGCTGAATCGCTCGCTCCTTGGGTTGCTCACTGGCATTCTGATCTACAACACGGCCGTATCAATTCTGCTCGTGTACGCGGGTGCGATCCTGAAGATGACCGGCGGCCTGCTCTGGCCCACGGTTGCATTTCACGCAATTCTTGCCGGCTGGGGTGGCCTGCTTCTTCGCGGCATTCCCGACGAACTCCATGGAGAAACCCAGGACAGCTGAAGGATGCGCCATTGAAACGCAGGACCACGTCGCGCCATGTTTCGCCCTGAAGCCGTGACGAAAACAAATGCCGTCTACATCGGCCTTCTCATCGTGCAGACGGCAGCGGCAACATTCCTGTTCTGGGTTGTTTTCCCGCTTTTTCGACAGTTGATCGCGCGCCTGGGCGAACCGCAGGAGGTGAGCGTATCCGTTGAGGTGCAGATCATAGTCGGCACCCTCGTGCTGCATTGTGCCTACTGGGTCAGATACCGCTGGATCGCGGTGACGGCACCTTTTCACAGCGCGTTCATCGGCCATGTCGTCCAATTTGCCAGCCGAACCAGCTTCTTCTTCGGCGGTGCGCTGTTTTCCGCCCTCTTCTTCAGGCATCTCCCCGAACTCGAGGCGTTTCCGACGATCGCGGAGGCCCTGACCAGGGGCCTCGTCGTGATTTGGGTGTTGTTCGCCTTGTTCTGCTACTCGCTCGAGCTTGACCGGCTCGGCAAGGCAATCGAGGAAGCGTCCAAGCCGTCTGCGGAGTGATCGGCTGGCAAGGCCGTCCGGACCCTGTGAAGACCTGCCGGGAAGCAGACATTGGGAACACCGAGGAGGGGCGAGACCGTCCCTGGAGCGCCCCTTTCCTAAATGTCGGCTTCAGGGCGGCGGGCAGGGGGCCGGTGTTGGCGCGAAATAGCCGGCCTCACGCGATGGAAGGCTACTCGCCGACCTTGATGTCCAGTTCGCGGATCAACCGGCCGAACCGCTCGACGTCCTCGTTGACGAGACGCGCCATGTCCGATGGCGAGCCCGGGGACGGAACGAGCCCGCTGGCCTCGAGCTTGGCCGCGATGTCGGGCGCGGCGATCGCCCGTGCGGCGGCGACGTTCAATCGCTCGACGATCGGCGCAGGGGTTCCTGCCGGCGCGGCAAGACCGAAGAAGTTCGGGATCAACGGATCATCCGCGATGCCGAGCTCCGCCATCGTCGGCACGCCGCCCATCTGGGGCAGCCGGCGCTGATCACCGACCGCGAGCGCCTTCACCTTGCCGTCCTGCATCAGCGACAGCGCCGCCGGCGGGGTCGTGATCGTCAGCGCCACTTCACCGGTCGCCACCGCCGTCACCGCGGGCGGGGCGCCTCGGTAGGGCACATGGACCATCTTCACCCCGAGCCTGCGCGCGAGCGCCTCGATGTTGAGATGCGCCATGCTGCCCTTGCCGAAGCTGGCATAGGCGAGCTCACGCCCCTTCGCGAGCGCGACGAACTCGCCGAAATCATTGATGCCAAGCCCGGGATTGACGACGAGGACGTAGGGCCCGGTGGCGACGATGCCGACATAGGCGAAGTCGCGTTTTCCGTCGATCGCCTGCTGCGGCATCAGGATCGGGTTGATCCCGAACACCTCGCGCGGCGCCATCAGCAGGGTGTAGCCATCGGGCTGCGCGCGTGCGACGGCGGCCGCTCCGACCATGCCGTTGGCGCCGGGCCGGTTCTCGACGACGACCGGCTGGCCGAAGTCGAGGCGCAGCTTTTCCGCCACCAGGCGTGCGGCCAGATCGACCGCGCCGCCGGCGGGATAGGGCACGATGAGCTGTATCTGCTTGTTCGGGTAGGCGGCGGGGTTTTGGGCCGCGGCGTGCGAAGCGACGCAACTGGCGCCGACGGCAGCCAGGAAGGCGCGGCGAGACATCTGCTCAGACATGTTAAGCCTCCGGTCTGCTGGTTGATCGTCGTTTGGTCGATGGTCACGCCTCTGGTTGGACGTGCCTGGTCCATTGCTCCCAGGCGCGATCCATGGCGAAGGGTGTCAGGTTGAAATCGGCGGCGGACAGGGCCTCAGCGGCTGTCAGGCGCCTGACCGTGCCGAGCTGCGCGGCCTTCAGTTGGACGTCCGCGTTCCGAGCGCCGTAGATCGCCCGAAACGTCAGTTCGCGGATCGAGCGGCCAGCGACGGTGGCGCCGTGGCCGCGCATCAGCACGGTCCAGTTCGGCCCGAGCGCGCGTGCGAGCGAATCGCCTTGGGCATGCGTCGAGACGATCAGGTTGGTGTCGCCGAACTCGTTCTGGCTGTCCCAGAGAGGCACGGTCGCGCCCATGGTCGCGCCGAGATGGAAGACGGGAACGAGCTCCGCGTCGCTGGTGCAGAACGGCATGATGGTGGGCGCGTGGTGGTGGCAGACCGCGAGCACATCGGGACGCGCGCGGTAGATCGCACCATGGATGCTGCGCTCGGCGAAGACGCGTGCATCGGTCGCCGAGACGAGAGCATCGTCGAGGGTGAAGACGAGGATGTCCTCGGACGTGACCAGCTCGGCTGCGCGCGTTCTCGGCATCAGATAGCGATCCGGATGGTGCGGATGGCGCGCAGAGACGTGCCCGAAGCTGTCGACAATCCCTTCATGCGCCAGAATACGGCTGGCCGACACGATCTCGGCGATTGCGATATCGAGCTCGGAAGACGGGGAATCGAGCTGCGCTCTACCGGGCCTGAGCGGCTGATCCGACACCATGAGATGACCTCGCTCGATAGATGCCATTGCGGCCGTCGAGAGCAGGATCGCCCAGTCTGCCGTGCGAAATCCAATCCGAAGTGCTTAGGTCAGCACTAAGCTTTCTGCGAGGGCTCGGCAGGGGACAGCGGATGTCCCAGCTCTGCCATCGCGGTCGAAAGCGTTCTCATCGCCGAGCCGACCACGTCGCGGATGATCGGCAGTGAGGCGAGCTGCCCCGCCTTGCGCGAGCCCGCGAGATAAAGCGTGCGCCTGAGGACCGGCGCGACGATGGGCCGGGCAAACAGGGTCCCGGCAGAGACCTCTGCGAGAACGGTCCCGTAGGGCAGTATGCCGGCGGCGGAGCCGCGGGTGATCATCGTCTTGATGCCGGAGATCGAACGAATCTCGTGTTCGAGCCTGATGCCGAGCTCGTGTTCGGCAGCGGTCTTCTCGACCAGGGAGCGCACGCCGTCGCGCAGCTCCGGCAGGATGAGCGGTCCGGCCAAAGCGTCCGAGAAGGTGATGGGAGCATCATCGGCGTTCCCTGCGGCCGTGACGAGGACGAGATCCTCCTGATAGAGCGCCCGCTTCCAGAAGCCGGGCGCATCCGGGACTTCGTAGGCGAGGATCAGGTCGAGCTCGGCCCGGTGCAGGCTGTCCACCAGGAGATGGCTCATCTCTTCGTTCAGACTGAAGGCGAGTCGAGGAGCCCGTTCCGAGACCAGCAACAGCAGCTCGGGGCCGATGATCTGCATGAGGCTTGGGGTCAGGCCGAACCGGATCGTTTCGCGCGCGTCGTCGCGCACCTCCTGGCGGGCGATTTCGACGAGGTCGAGGATCTGGACGGCTCGCTGAAACAGCTTCGCGCCGGCGGCGGTCGGTGAGACGCCGCGCGAATGGCGCGTCAGCAGCACCACGCCCAGGGCTTCTTCAAGCTGTTTGATCTGCATGCCGAGCGCAGGCTGCGCGATTCGCAGATCATCGGCCGCGCGCGTCATGTTGGCGGTTTCGACCACGCGAACGAAATACTTCAGCTGGCGGAGATTCACGTCCGATCCGTGAAGAGCTATGTGCATCGGGGATGCCCAGCGTGCCACAAATCCGGCTGATCTGACGAGTCAGCTTCCTGCATGCGAGCGGCGCACCGGTGCGGACAACCGCGCTGAACTGGCCGCGGTCGCGGGCTTTTGGGGGGCGCGAGGCTCGATTTGGCTAAATAATGTTGAAAGACACCGCCGAGGTGCGTGTGTCATTTCTAAACTTAAATACTGATGCTTATTTATGGGAGGCGATTTATCCTAAGGAGCTTTATTGTATTTCGATAACATATTTCTCGGGTGCAATTCTATTCGTACGAATTCTGTCAGGCAGGGTTGGGTTTTAATAGAAATTCTGGGCGGAGACGCGCTGTTTTGACTGCATACCCCCATTTGGGGGGAGACACAATTGAATCCACCCGGTTAACCGTTCGTTTACTAAGCTGTTTACATCCGCTCCAGTCTGCGTAAACCTGAAAGCCGACTTCGTATCGGGTCAGAAACGCAGGGGAACGATGAGCGCGATCTCGATAGCCATTGTCGACGACCACCCGCTGATGGCGGAAGGCATTGCGTCCGTGCTCCAGCGCCGTGCCGGCTTTGCCGTTGCAGCTACGGGCTCGAATGCCGGCGACATCCTCTCTATCGCGGCGAACCACCAGGTCGATGCGATCATCGTCGATCTCAACATGCCCGGCGATGTGTTCCAGGCGATAGCCGATACCTGCCGGGACATGCCGGGCACGAAGATCGTCGTGTTCACGGCCTCGACGAGCACCGAGCACGCCATGCGCGCGCTCGACGCCGGCGCTGGCGGCTACGTGCTGAAGGGGAGCCCTGCGAACGAGCTTTTCGAGGCGATCGAGGCGGCCAGGCGCGGTGAGATCTACATCACGCCGTCCTTTGCCACCAAGGTGATTGGCGCGCTGCAAAGCAAGGCCCTGGAAAAGCAGGCCGTCGATACTGCCAAGCTCAGCGTCCGCGAGGAGCAGATTGTCCGCCTGCTGCTTTGCGGCAAGCGCAACAGCGAGATCGCCCGCACGCTGGTGCTGAGCGAGAAGACCGTCAAAGGCTATATGACGAACCTGATGAACAAGCTCAGGGCCCGTAACCGCCTGGAGGTGGTGATCGCCGCCCAGAGGTTGAATCCGGCCAGCTTCGTCGGGCTTGGCTCGCCAACACGCCAGCCCGTCGACCAGATCTGAGCGTCAGGGGGTCACGGGCAGCCGCGTCCGCACCTCCATTCCGCCCGATGCCAGGCGCGTCATCGTTAGGCGGCCGCGCAGGGATTGGACGCGCATCTCCATGCCGCGCAGCCCGAGCTTCGTCGCGTCGCTATTGACCCGCTTCGTGCCGGGCGGCGGCCCGTCATCGCTGACGATGATGTCGAGCGTGTGGGTCTCGAAGGCGGCGACGACGCGCTGGCCATGTCCGGCGGCATGCTTATAGGCGTTCGTCAGGCCTTCCTGGACGATCCGGTAGGTGCAGACTCTGATCGCTTCGGGCAGTTGCTCCGGCAGATTCGTAAGGCTGCGCTCCACCGCCGTGCCGGTCTGCTGCTCGTGCCGCGTGATGGCAAGTTCTATCGTTTCCGCCGGTGACAGGCCTTCGATCTCGGGCAGCACGAGGCCGGCCGAGAGATAGCGCATCTCTGCCAGCGCTCGCGTGAGCAGGGGCTCGAACTCGCGGCGGATATCGCTGGCCGGCGTCGGTGGCGAGCCGGCTTGCGGGCCCTGCGCATCCGGCAGTTTCAGCATGAGCAGGCTCAGCATCTGGATCGGCCCGTCATGGATATCTGCGCCGACCCTGGCGAGATAGGCTTCATTGAGCACGGCCGCGTTGAGGCGGGCGCGGTCCGCGGCCCGGCGCAATGCGTTGTTGCGCTTCGCCAGGGCGGCGGCGCGGGCCAGATTCGTCTGCAGCAGGGATTGCTGGGCTTTGATCACGCGGGTGGCGTGCCGGACGGTCGCGTAAAGCAGAATGCCGATGATCAACGCCACGTTGAGGATCAGGAACCAGGTGGCGTATCTCAGCTGGTTGATCTCACGGTCGAGCAGTTGGCTGTATTCATAGAATTCGCCGACGGCGATGACCTGCGAGGTTCCGATCTTATGGACTGGAGCATAGATCTCGATCAGATTTGCCTCGACATTGCGGGAACGGTACTGGCCCTTGTCGGCGTTGACGATGATCTGACCCGCCTTCAGCCGGGTGAGATATGAGGTGCTCAGCCGCTCGCCCGCCGGCTTGTTGCGGGTGCTGAAGAGCAGTTCGCCGCCGATGCCCCAGACTTTGATCGCAGCGACCCGGCTGCCGAGCCGCTTGTCCGACAGCAGGCTTGCGATCGCTTCGCCGTTTTCGGGCGGCAGGGCCGGCTCCGTCTCCAGCACCTGGACATGTGGTGCGAGGAAGGCTTCGAGATAGAGCGAGCCGGTTTCCGCCATGCCCTGGGCCCACCCGGCACGGATGCGTTTCTCCACCCAGTAGCCGAGCGTCACCATCGAGAGGCCGACGACGAGCGACGCCGCAATCATGAAGCGCCGTTCCAGGCTGAGCGCGGCCCAGCGCTCCTGCCAGCGGGCAAGGAGCACTACCGACCAAAGTCGGTATCGATCATGTCCAAAGGTCAGTTCCGAAGCCCCGCCTTTCGAACCTGAATCTTTCCCGACCTTCTCATCTGACGGTGCGTTCATTTTCTTGGCATCATGCTCTGGAGGAATTCTTAAGATCTGATGAGCGGATGCGATAACTGGAGTTTCCAGAAAAGAACGTCAATCGCTTTTCGGACAACAACTAAAAGTGCTTCGCCCGAATTGGTTGGAAACATCGCCGCGAAACAGCAGTTTCGCGACCGGCAACGCTTTACTTATCGCCAAGGACAATCACCATGGTCAACCTGGTCAAACACGATCTTGAATTCATCCTGAAGCAGATCAAGATCGCGGAAGCGCATTCGAGCGGCACGCCGCTGAGCGAGATCTACGTAGATGGCAACGGCAACGTGGTTGCGGCGAATACGCCGGGCGCGGTGCTCGCGGTCAGCCACCCACTCGCTCCCTACGGGCTGCGCACGGTTGATGGCAGCTACAACAACATGGTCGAAGAGCGCGAGGAGTGGGGCGCCGCGGATAATCCGTTCGCGCATCTGACAGATCGCGAATACCGGGACGAAGACGACGATGCGATGCCGTTCCCGGGCTATGTCGGCCCCGATGCCGATGGCGGGCAGAACAACGACTATGGCGATTTCGGCGCCGGCGGCGGTTCGATCGTGCCGGGCACGGTCGTCGACGCCGACCCGCGCCTGATCTCGAACCTGATCGTCGATCAAACTCTCGGAAACCCGGCCGCGGTCTATGCGGCCCTGAGCCATGCCGGCTATAGCGGCGGGGCGCTGAGCACGGCGCTGACGGCCATCAACAACGCCTATGCGCCGATAAAGGCCGCAGCCGTGGCCCGGGGGGCCGCCAACGCGAATCCCGCCGATGCCGCACTGGATGCGGCCGCGGACTTGGCCGAAGCCGCAGCGCTGGCGGCCGAGCCCGCGCTCCTCGCCCTCGTCGCCGGCTACGGCATCGAGCTGGAGGAGGGCACCAACACTGTCATCCTGCCGAACGTCGCGCCGGACGAGGGCCTGTCGGCTCCGTTCAACTCCTGGTTCACGCTGTTTGGCCAGTTCTTCGACCACGGCCTCGACCTGGTCGGCAAGGGCGGCGGCACCGTCTACATCCCGCTGCAGCCGGACGACCCGCTCTACAACCCGGCGAGCCCGCGCACCAACTTCATGGTGCTGACCCGCACCAACCCCGATGCGGACAATCTGACCACGCCATGGGTCGACCAGAACCAGACCTATAGCTCGAACGCCTCGAAGCAGCTCTTCATGCGGGAATATGATTTCTCCGGGCAAGCGCCGCTTGCGACCGGCAAGCTGCTCTCCGGCGATCGCGGCATGGCGACCTGGGCCGACGTGAAGGAGCAGGCCCTCAAGCTCGGCTTCGTGCTGAGCGACACCGATATCGGCAACATCCCGCTCTTCGCGATGGACGAGTACGGCGAGTTCATCCGCGGCGCAAACGGCTACCCGCAGATCGTCATGGGGCTCGGCGCCGACGGCAAGTTCGGCGGCACCGGCGCCAATGCCGACCTGCTCGTCGAGGGCAACCCCGACGCACCCGTCGGCACGGCCGGAGCCGTGCGCACCGGCCATGCCTTCCTCGACGACATCGCCCATGCGGCAAAGACCGTGAACGATCGCGGCCAGATCATGTACGCCGACGACGACGGCGCCGTGGGCGTCGGCGTTACGCTGGTCGAGAATCCGGCCTTCGACGGGACGCTGCCGATCTCATCGAGCAACCAGCAGTACCTCGGTGTGCTCAATCCGGCATTCAACTCGGCTCTGCCTCCGAGCGCGACGAACCCCCAGTACCTCGCGGCCAACCGCTTCTATGACGACGAACTGCTCGACGCGCACTACGTCACCGGCGACGGGCGCGGCAACGAGAACATCGGCCTCACCGCCGTGCACCACGTCTTCCACTCCGAACACAACCACATGGTCGATCAGGTCAAGCAGCGGGCTCTCGAAGCGGGCGATCTCGACTTCCTGAACGAGTGGCTGGCGGTCGACCTGACGCAGGCGCAGTTCGACGCGCTGCCGGAGACGCTGCCCTCGACCCCGGCAGACTGGGCCGCGCTCTTCGGCACGTTGAGCTGGGACGGCGAGCGCCTGTTTCAGGCGGCGCGCTTCACGACCGAGATGCAGTACCAGCACCTCGTCTTCGAGGAGTTCGCCCGCAAGGTCCAGCCGGATGTCGACGCCTTCGTCTTCAATCCCTCGACCGACATCAACCCGGCGATCTTTGCCGAATTCGCCCATGTCATCTACCGCTTCGGCCATTCGATGCTGCGGGAGGAGGTCGCCTCCACCAATGCCGACGGCAGCGACGCCAGCCTCGACCTGTTCGACGCCTTCCTCAATCCGCTGGCCTTCGGCTCCGACACGATCGACCACGATGCCGCCGCCGGCGCCATCGTGCGCGGCATGACCAGCCAGGTCGGCAACGAGATCGACGAGTTCGTCACCCACGTGCTGCGCAACCAGCTCGTCGGCATCCCGCTCGATCTGGCGGCGATCAACATCGCGCGGGGCCGCGATGCCGGCATTCCCTCGCTGAACGAGGCGCGCGCCCAGTTCAAGGTGATCGCCAACGGCGATACGCAGCTCGATCCCTATACGAGCTGGACCGATTTCGCGCTGAACCTGAAGAATCCGGCCTCGATCGTGAATTTCATCGCGGCCTACGGCACGCACGTCACGATCACCTCGGCAACGACGGGCGAGGCGAAGCGAGACGCTGCGATGAAGCTCGTCTTCGGAGATGCGTCGCTGGACGCAATTGACCGGCAGGCCTTCCTGAACGGCACCGGGCAGTACGCTCCAAACCTGGGCGGCCTGAACCTCGTCGACCTTTGGGTCGGCGGCCTCGCCGAGAAGAAGATGGCCTTCGGCGGCATGCTGGGCTCGACCTTCTCCTTCGTCTTCGAGCTCCAGATGGAGAACCTGCAGAACGCCGACCGGTTCTACTACCTGTCCCGCGTCCAGGGCCTCAACTTCCTCAACGAGCTCGAGAACAACTCGTTCGCCAAGATGGTGTTGAACAACACCGACCTCGGCGAGACCGGCTATGCGCTGCCGGGCGACATCTTCTCGGTGCCGGACCATGTCCTCTACATGGAGCACGTCCAGCAGAACCGGTTCCAATACGAGGATCCGCAGCAGGAGGACCCCTTCCTCCAAGCGCTCTCGCCGATGATCGAGCGCCGCGACGCCGGCGGCAACCTCATCAATCCCGTGGACAACCCGACCGCGGTCGCGAGCTATATCCGCGTCAACAGCAACGACCACGTCCTGATCCAGGGCACGAACGGCAACGACCACATCGTCGCCGGCGGCGGCGACGACTCGGTCTGGGGCCGCGACGGCAACGACCGCATCGAGGCCGGCTACGGCGTCGACAAGATCCATGGCGGCAAGGGCGACGACATCATCACCAACTCGGGCACCGATATCGGCGAAGTCGATATGCTGCACGGCGAGGAGGGCAACGACGTCATCCATGGCGGCAGCGGCCTGGCGCTGCTCTTCGGCAACGAGGGCAATGACGTCATCATCACCGGCCCGGACGGCAAGGAAGCCTTCGGCGGTCTCGGCAACGACTTCATCCTCGGCGGCGAGGGCGGCGACTTCCTGCTCGGCAACGAGGGCGACGACTGGCTCGAGGGCGGCGGCGGCTTCGACACCACGGCCGGCGACAATTCCGAGCTGTTCTTCAACTCGACCATCATTGGCCATGACGTGATGTTCGCCGGCACGGACGAGCATGATTTCGACGCCGAATCCGGCGACGACATCATGGTCCAGGGCGAAAGCGTCATGCGCAACGAGGGCATGCTCGGCTTCGACTGGGCGACCCACAAGGGCCACAGCCAGGGCGCGGACGACGATCTGCTGACGCCGATCTTCACCACCGACGCGCAGGACATCCTGCGCGACCGCTTCGACGCGGTCGAGGCGCTCTCGGGCTGGGACAAGAACGACCGCCTCTCCGGCGACAACCGCGGCGACACCTCCGGCGAAGCCACGCCGGAGGGCAATCCGGACCTGGCCGGCGCCGAGGGCACCATGGCGGGCCATGAGCTGACCCAGGCAGGCGTCGACCGCATCACCGGCTTGCGGGCCGTGCTGGGCGAATGGGTGGCGCCGGCCGCGCCGGGTTCCACGGCCGCGCAGCGCGAGCAGGTCGTCGCCTTCGACGACGGCAACATCCTGCTTGGCGGCGGCGGCAGCGACGTCATCGAGGGCCGCGGCGGCAACGACGTCATCGACGGCGACGCCTGGCTCAACGTCCGCATCAGCATCACCACGACGGCAGGCCTTGCCGTCGCCACTGCCGACAGCCTGGCCGGCCCGATCCGGCTGGTCGCCGGCCTCACGCCCCAGCAAACGGCGGAATTTGCCGGCTGGGTCGGCAAGTCCCTGCAGAACCTGATGCTTGCCGGGGACATCAATCCCGTCCAGCTCAACATCGTCCGCGAGATCATCGAGGACGACGGCGTCGGCGACACCGATACCGCGGTCTACTGGGATGCGCTCGATACCTATTCGTTCGGCTCGACGGACGATGCGGTGCTGGTCTCGCATACCGGCTTCGACCAGGCCAACCGGCCGGCCGACGCCAATCTCGTCTCGGACGGCACGGACATGGTCCGGAACGTCGAGGCGCTGCTCTTCGAGGATGCCGGCGCCGGCGGGCCGGCGGTCACTCTGCGCGTGATCGAGGGAACCTCCGCTGCCGACACGCTCACCGGCACCGCCGCCGCCGAGCTCATCGCCGGCTACAGGGGCAACGACACGCTGAACGGCCTCGGGGGCAACGACATCCTGCTCGGCGGCGAGGGCGCGGATACGCTCAATGGCGGCGAGGGCAACGACACGCTCAACGGCGGCAGGGGCAGCGAAACCGCATCGTACGGCGACAATTTCGAGGCGGGCAACTCCAACAACTCGAATGGCACTGCCGCCTGGACCACCAGTTGGCAAGAGGCCGACGATAACGGCGGCACCACTGCGGGCCAAATTCGGATCGACGACGGCAACAACGTGCTGCGCTTCTACGGAGGGACGCCCACGACGACCTACAACGGCGCTCAGATCACCCGAACGATGGATCTTGCGGGAGTAACCTCGGCCTCCGTTAGCTACTCGGCCAATCCCGACGGACTCGACGCTGGCGACTCGGTTACGGTCCTCTTCGCCGCGGACGGAACCACCTTCGTTCCGTTGCAGACGATCACTGGCGACGGGGCCAACGCGGGCTATTCCCACGTCCTCACGGGCCCGTTCGCAGCCAATGCCGCCATCCGCTTTGTGGTCACGGCGCTCGGCAATGGCGAGCAGGTCTCGATCGATAACCTCGTGATCAACTTCGCGAAGCCCGGCCTCAACGGCGGCGTCGACACGCTCAATGGCGGCGCCGGCGACGACACCTATGTGATCAACCTGGGCGACGGCACCGACGTGATCCAGGAGGCGAGCGGCAATGACCGCCTCGTCATCGGCGCGGGCACCTTGACGGGTCTCGCCGCCTTCGAGGGCGCCGGCAGCGATCTGGTGGTGCAGTTCAACGGCCAGCAGGTGACGGTCACCGACCATTTCGACGCCGCCGGGGAGGCCGTCGAGGCCATCAACCTCGATGGCGCCACCTACGAGGGCTACGCGTTCGACGGCGACTATGTCCTCAGCACCGACGATGGCGGCACGCGCAATGCCGAGGCGGGCGTGAATACGCTGCTCGCCGGAACCACCGGTGGCAACGAACTCGTCGGCGACACCGGCGACGACCTGCTCTTCGGTCATGATGGTGGTGACGAACTCGACGGCGGCGCGGGCGACGACCTTCTGGTCGGCGGCAGCGGCGACGACGAGCTCGTCGGCGGCACCGGCGCCGACACGATGGTCGGCGGAAGCGGCAACGACACCTACGCGGTCGACGATGCCGGCGACGTGGTCGTCGAGGCCGTCGGCGGCGGCACGGACACGGTGGAGACGACGCTGGCGGCCTACACGCTCACGGCCGATGTCGAGAACCTGACCTTCTCCGGCGCGGGTGCCTTCGCCGGCACCGGCAACGCACTCAACAACACGATTATCGGCGGTGCAGGCGTCGACACGCTGACCGGCCTCGGCGGCAACGATACCTACGTCGTCACGACCGGCGACATCATCGTCGAGCTTGGCGGGGGCGGCCTCGACACCGTCCAGTCGGCCGGTACCTATGTGCTCGGCGCCGAACTGGAGAACCTGACGCTGACCGGCAACGCCGATGGCGTGAACGGCACCGGCAACGAGCTCGACAACGTCATCAACGGCAATGGCGGCACCAACCAGCTCTTCGGCGGCGGCGGCAACGACACCATCAACGGCGGTGGCGACAACGACCTGCTCGATGGCGGGACGGGGAACGACGCGCTGAACGGCGGCGATGGCAACGATATCGTCATCGGCGGCGCGGGCGACGACACGATCACGGTCTCCGGCGGCAACGACACCCTCCGCTACACCAGCGCCGGCTTCGGGGCCGACATCGTCAACGGCTTCGACTCCGTCGGCGGAAGCATCGCTAGCCAGGACATGATCGACCTGAGCGCCCTGGGCATCACCGCTGCCAACTTCGCGAACCGGGTGACCATTGCTGACATCGAGGACGGCGCCGTCGATGACACGCTGATCACGGTCTATGACGCCAACGGAAGCGCGGGCGGCGGCGTGCTCGGCACCATCCGGCTCGACGAACTCGAGGCGACAGGTGCCAACGGCGTCACGGCAGCCGACTTCCTCGTGGCCGCGGCGGCGCCTCCGGTCTTCGGCACCGCGACCGACGGAGCCAACACCATCGCCGGAAACGGCAACGCCAACACCATCAACGGCCTCGGCGGCAACGACACGCTGAGCGGCGCGGGCGGCGACGACGTCATCAACGGCGGCGAGGGGGCGGATACGCTGAACGGCGGCGACGGCAACGACACCCTGAGCGGCGGCATCGGCAGCAATAGCGCCAACGTGGCCGACAATTTCGGCACGGCGTCCTACGCCAACAACAACGGCACGGCGAGCTGGGGCGGTAGCTGGACGGAAGGGGGAGGCGAGACGACGAGCGCGACCGGCGGCGACATCACCGTCAACGGCGGGCGCCTCCAGTTCAGCCAGAACGTCGATGGCGGCGAGTTCGTCCAGCGGTCGGTCAACCTGGCCGGGGCAATTTCGGCAACCGTCACCTTCGCTTACGAAGACGACAATCTGGGGACGGGGCAGAGCGTCATCGTCCAGGCCTTGAACCTGACCACCAATGTCTGGGAGACGCTTCCCGGCGGCACGCTCGGGAGCACGACCGGCAACGGCAATGGGAATTTCACCGCAAACCTGAGCATCGCCCAGATCGGCGCGGGCTCGGCTATCCGCCTCCTGACGACCGGAGACGGCAGCAACTGGGACAATGGCGACAATTTCTACGTCGACAACCTCGCGATCAACTTCAGCGTTCCCGGCCTCAATGCCGGCGCCGACACCATCAACGGTGACGCCGGAGACGACACCATCGTCTGGAATGCGAACGCGACTGGTCCCACGGATGGCCGCGACATCGTCAACGGCGGCACGGAAGGCTCGGCCGGCGACACCTTCGTGATCAACGGCAACGCCAGCGCGGAGCAGTTCCGCATTTACACCCTGGCGGCCTGGGACGCCGTCGCCGGCAACGACATCGCGAGCTTCGGCGGACGCACGCCGGAGATCGTCGTCACCCGCGGCGGGACCGGTTTCTCCGACGTCATCGCGGAACTCAGCGAGATCGAGGAAATCAGGATCAACGGCTTCGATCCGGCAGGCGACGGCACCCTCGCGGGCGACATCGTTCAGGTCATCGGCGACTTCTCGACCACCAGCCTGCGCCCCAACACGATCACGATCGAGGGCAGCGCCGGCGACGACTCGATCGACATCTCGGCGCTGACCTCGGCGCACCGGATCGTCTTCCGCTCGAACGGCGGCAACGACACCATCATCGGCGATCTCCGGACGCAGGACGTGGTCGAGCTGCCGGACGGCGCCTCGCCGGAAGACGTCACCGCAACCGACAACGGCGACGGCACCACGACGCTCTCGGACGGCACCCATTCGGTCACCTATGGCGGGACTGGCCATCCGACGATCCCGGGCGATGACGACGAGGACGAAGACGATGACGACGATCATGGCGGCGACGACCATGACGACGACGAGGACGACGATCACGGCCATGACGACGAGGATGACGATGACGACGACGACGATCATCATCATGGCGACGAGGACGATTGCGGCTGCGACGATGACGACACGGCCAATCCGGCCCCGTCGAGCGGTGGCCTGCGGGCCGGCACCGCGGGCAGCGACGTCCTGATCGGCGACGACGGCGCGAACGACGTGGTCGGCCTGGCCGGGGACGACGTGCTGATCGGCGGCGATGGCGAGGACAACGCCTCGGCCGGCGAGGGCAACGACTTCGTCAATGCCGGCGAGGGCTTCGACATCGTCCTGGCCGGGTCCGGCGACGACGTGGTCTTCGGCGGATCGGGCGGCGACGTGATCGAGGGCGAGGCCGGCGACGACCGGATCTTCGGCGAGGGTGGCGACGACCTGATCACGGCCGGCAGCGGCAACGACACGGTGATCGCCGGCTCCGGCAACGACCTGATCCTGGGGGCGGTCGGTGACGGCAACGACACCTATTTCGGCGACGACAGCGACGGCGGCTCCGGCATCGACACGCTCGACCTCTCGGCGATCACCGCCAACCTGACGGTCGATCTCGGCAACGGCCTGCTCGGACGCGGCAATGCCTCCAGTGCGCAAAGCGGTACGGACACGCTCTGGAGCATCGAGAACGTCGCGACCGGCTCGGGCAGCGACACGGTTACCGCCAGCAACGCCGTCAACGTGATCGAGGGCGGGGCGGGCGACGACACCTTCCGCTTCCTCAGCGCGGCTGGGGCGGATGGCGACACGATCCTCGACTTCGAGCCGGGCGACCGGCTCGACCTCAGCGGCATCGACGCCAACGGCGCGCAGGCCGGCAACCAGGGCTTCGCCCTGGTGAACGGGCCGCTCACCGGCGCGGCGCAGGTGGCGGTGACCTACGAGATCCGCCAGGACGGCGAATACACCATCGTCAGCGGCAGCACCGACGCGAACCCCGACGAGGAGTTCCGCATCGACCTGAAGGGCAGTCACACCCTGACCGGCGGCAACTTCACGCTCTGAGCGGCCGGTCTTCGGGCAGGCGGAGGAAGCTCCGCCTGCTCTCGCTGCCTTCCACGCCACGCTTCAACATTCACGGTCCGCCGCCATGGCATCTTCCAAAGGCCTGTCCTCTGCCCGCAAGCGCGACGTCGCGAAGCTGACGCACGGTTTCCGCAGCGCCTTCATCTTCCTGTTCGCGATCTCGGGCATGATCAACGTGCTGGCGCTGACCGGCTCGTTCTACATGCTGCAGGTCTACGACCGGGCGCTGACCAGCGGCAGCATCCAGACGCTGGCGGCGCTCTCGGTGCTGGCGATCGGGCTCTACCTGTTCCAGGGCGCCTTCGACGTCATCCGCTCGCAGGTGCTGGTGCGGGTCGGGGCCAGGCTCGACCAGGACATCGCGCCGATCGCCCACCGCGTCGCCATCGACATGCCGCGCTTCGGCTTCTCCAGCGCCGAGGCGCTCGAGCGCGGGCGCGACGTCGACACGGTGCGCGGCTTCCTCGGCAGCCAGGGCCCAGGCGCCCTGTTCGACCTGCCCTGGATCCCGCTCTACCTCGCCTTCGTCTACTTCCTGCATCCCTGGCTCGGCGCGCTGACCTTCGCCGGCGCCTTCATCCTGACCCTGCTGACGGTGCTGAGCGAGGTACTGACCCGCCAGGTCAACGGCACGACGCGGCAGGCGGCGATCACGCGCAACACCATCGCCGATTCGAACACCCGCAATGCCGAGGTGCTCAAGGCGATGGGCTTTGCCGGCCGCGCCGTCGCGCGCTTCAACCAGGCCAATCGCGAGCATCTCGCGCTGCAGACGAGGTCGAACGATTTCGGCGGCACGTTCGGGGCGGTCTCGCGCGTGCTGCGCATGATCCTGCAATCGGCGACGCTGGGGCTCGGCGCCTACCTGACGATCAAGGGCGAGCTCTCGGCCGGCGCGATCATCGCGGCCTCCGTCGCCTCGGCCCGGGCGCTTGCGCCGGTCGATCAGGCGATCGCCAACTGGAAGTCGTTCGTGGCGGCGCGCACGGCGTTCCAGCGGCTGCGCGAGACGGTGGTGGCGCTGAGCCAGGCGGTCGAGCCGATGGAGCTGCCGGCGCCGGCCAAGTACCTCAAGGTCGACAAGGTCACCGTCGCGGCACCGGGCTCGGGCCAGATCCTGCTCAGCGAGGTCAGCTTCGAGCTCGTCGCCGGCAAGGCGCTCGGCATCATCGGCCCGAGCGGCGGCGGCAAGACCACGCTGGTCAGGGCGCTGACCGGGATCTGGCCGAGCCTGCGCGGCGCGATCCGGCTCGACGGCGCAGAGCTGGCGCAATGGCCGGAGGAGAGCCTCGGGCGCCATCTCGGCTACCTGCCGCAGGAGGTCAGCCTGCTCGACGCCACGGTCGAGGAGAACATCTCGCGGCTGCGGCCGGAATCGGATGCGTTCGGCATCATCGCAGCGGCCTCGGCCGCCGGCATCCACGAGATGATCCTGCGCCTGCCCGACGGCTACCAGACCCAGCTCGGCCCGCAGGGCGCCTCGCTCTCGGCCGGGCAGCGCCAGCGCATCGGACTGGCCCGCGCGCTCTATGGCAACCCCTTCCTGGTCATCATGGACGAGCCCAACTCGAACCTGGACGGAGAAGGCGAGGCCGCGCTCAAGACCGCGATCGAGACGATCAAGGCGCGCGGCGGCATCGCCATCATCGTCGCGCACCGGCCGAGCGCACTTGCCGCGGTCGACTATGTCGGCGTCGTCCAGAACGGCAAGCTCGCCGCCTTCGGGCCGAAGGACGAGATCCTCGCCCCGGCCATAGCGCCGGCTGCCGCGGCCCCGGCCGCGCCGGCCAAGCTGCCGCGGGCGACGTCCCATCTCAACGCCTTGCAAGAGCGGGTGTCGGCATGATCGAGGTCAAGTCACTCAAGCCGGATGCGGCGCGCGTCCCGTCGACGCTGGAGATCTACCGCGGCCCGGAGACCGAGGCCGCTCCCTCACGCTGGCCGGCGGCGATCGTGCTCGCGCTCACTGCCGTCGCCATCTACCTCAAAAGCCTCTTCCCTGGCCTTGCCAAATCCGATCTCGGTCCGCCCACCGAGCGCCCGGCCGCGGCGGAGGCTGGGGAAGGCCCGGTGCGGCAGGCCCGCAGCGACGAGGAGCAGCCGGAGGACGAGAAGCGACCCGAGGATGAGACGGGCGCGCTCGGCGACAAGGCCGGCGATGCCGACCAGGCCATCGGCTCGGGCGGGGCAGGCCCGGCGGTCGGCGGCATCGCCGACTTCATGGGCATCGACTCGCCTGCCATCGACTACGAGCAACTGCCCTTGCCGCGCTATCCGGCGAACGACTTCAGGACGGGCTTCGGCAGCGACCGCGCGGGCAACGACAATATCGGGATGGCATCGTTTGGCGGCGCCTCCTCCAATCTTTCGGGGAGCAATCCGGGTTCGCGCGATTTCGAGGACATGGTCGATATCGGCAATGGCCCGAACCTGCCGGTCGTGGTCGGGCCGTTCCCGCCGGTGATCATCCGGCCCGATCCCGGCCCGGGACCGGACGGCGGTGATGGCGAGGATCCCGTGATCCCCGAGCCGCCAGCGCCGCGCAACCGCGCGCCGCGCCTCAGCGGGCCGGTCGCGTTGGGCAATTTCGGCATCTGCCAGAGCGTCATGATCACGGCAGTGGCCCTGCTCGCCGGCGCCTCCGACGCCGATGCCGACCCGCTTTCCATCGTCAACCTCAGGGTCTCGTCGGGCGAGCTCGTCGCGGTCGAGGGCGGCTGGGAGTTCAAGCCCGCCGCCGGCTACTACGGCCCGGTCACGTTCAGCTACGAGGTCAGCGACGGCGAGGCCGGCGTGACGCAGTCGGCCTCCCTGGCGGTGGTAGAGTTCGTCGAGTTCATCGGCACCGATAGCGACGACAATCTGGTCGGCACCGAATGCGCCGATTTGATCGACGGGCGCGACGGCAACGATACGATCGACGCCCGCGGCGGCAACGACATCGTCTATGGCAGCGGCGGCGCCGACATCATCCGCGGCGGGACCGGCCACGACCTGATCTATGCCGGGCGCGGCGCCGACATCGTCTATGGCGGGGCCGGCAACGACACGATCCATGGCGGCGCCGGCAATGACAGGCTCTACGGCGATGACGGCGACGACGTCATCAACGGCGACGACGGCGACGACTATATCTCCGGCGGCGCCGGCAACGACCAGCTCGCCGGCGGCGCCGGCAATGACGAGATCCACGGTGACGAGGGCGACGACACCATCTCCGGCGGTTCCGGCGATGACGTCGCCGAGGGCGGCGACGGCGCCGACATGATCGACGGCGGCGACGGCTGCGACGTGCTCTCCGGCGGCGCCGGCAACGACCACGTCATCGGCGGCGCGGGCGACGACGCCATCACGGCGGGCAACGGCGACGACATCGCCGACGGCGGCGATGGCGACGACGAGATCGACGGCGCCTGCGGCAAGGACGTCATCGATGGCGGCGACGGCAACGACAGCGCCAAAGGCGGTGGCGGCGACGACATCCTGCTCGGCAAGGCCGGCGCCGATACGCTGCTGGGCGAAGCCGGGAACGACGCGCTGGATGGCGGCGACGGCGCCGACACTCTCTCCGGGGGCGATGGCGCCGACAACCTCTCGGGCGGCAACGGCGCCGACATCATCGATGGCGGTGACGGCAACGACACGGCGCAGGGCGGCGCCGGCGCCGACATCATGGTCGCCGCTGCCGGTGACGATCGCTTCCACGGCGGCGACGGCAATGACCGCATGCTCGGCGGCGCCGGCGCCGATGAGCTCGACGGCGACGGCGGCGACGACGTGATCGACGGTGGCGATGGCGACGATGCGATCGAAGGCGGTGAGGGGGACGACACGCTTGCCGATGGAGCCGGCAGCGACACCGTGCGGGGAGGTGGCGGCAACGACGTCATCGTCGCCTCGCTCGACGGCGACGACGATTGCTACGACGGCGGCGATGGCCGCGACACGCTCGACCTGTCGCAGGCGCAGTGCGACGTCGACATCAACGTCGTCGACGGCACCGCGATCGGCATCGAGATCGGCGAGGACCGGTTCTTCGACCTGGAGGAGATCATCGGCGGCGACGGCGACGACCACTTCACCGTCGGCGCCCAGGCCATGACCCTGACCGGCGGCGAGGGCGACGACACCTTCACCTTCGACGTCTCCTGCGACGACGACGACCGCGCGCTGATCCACGACATCCTCGATTTCGAGGCCGGCGATCGCATCGTCGTCAAGCAGTACCAGATCAGGTCCGACGATGACGACGATGACGACGGCCATCGCGGCGACGACGATGACGACGGCTTCGCGCGCAACTACGGCGACGATGACGACGGCGCCCATCCGTTCAGGTTCCGCATCGAGATGATCGGCGACCACGAGCGGACCTATGTCGACGTCTATATCGAGCAGCAGGACGACAAGGACTTCTCGATCGAGATCCTCGGCAGCCACCGGCTCTATTACTACTGAACCGCTTGTCGGGACGCCGAATGAGAGGCGCGCAGGCGCCGGACAGGGAGAGTAGCGTGACCGCCCAGACCCTCGATGCAGCCGCGGCCACTGCCGACGAGCGCCGCACCAATTTCCGCCTCGGGCCGCATGTCGTGGCGGGCTCGGCGCTGGCGCTGGTGCTCGTGCTCGGCTGCGGCGGCTGGGCGGCGACCGCCAACCTCAACGGTGCGATCATCGCGCAGGGTTCGGTCAAGGTCGACCAGAACCTGAAGGAGGTGCAGCATCGCGACGGCGGCGTCGTCCAGGCCATGGCCGTGCGCCAGGGCGACCATGTCGAGGCCGGGAAGGTGCTGTTCAGGCTCGACGACGTGCAGATGCGGGCCGAGCTCTCGATCATCCACTCGCAGCTCGGCGAGAACCTCGGGCGCAAGGCCAGGCTCGTGGCCGAGCGCGACAACCTCCCCGCGGTCGACTTCCCCGCCGAGCTGCCGCGGCTCTCCGAGAGCGCGGCCCAGATCATCCAGGGCGAGACCCGGCTCTTCGACGGCAACCGGACCAACCGCGAAAGCCGCAAGGAGCAGCTCGAGATCAGCATCGTCCAGTCCGGCGAGGAGATCAAAGGGCTGGAGGCGCGCATGACGGCCAAGGCCGAGGAGCTGCGCCTGGTCGAGCTCGAGCGCAAGAAGTACATTGGCCTGTTCGACAAGGGCCTGATCGACGGCGCCCGGGTCTACAACGTCAACCGCGAATGGGCCCGCCTGCTCGGCGAGCGCGGCGAGATCGAGGCCGGGCTGGCGCGCGCCAAGCTGCGCATCAGCGAAGCCCGCCTCCAGATCATCGCCGTCGACGAGACCGCCCGCACCGAAGCGCAGCGCGAGTTGCGCCAGGTCGAGGCCAAGGTCTCCGAACTCGGCGACCGCCGCCTCGCCAACGAGGACCGGCTCTCGCGCACCGAGATCCGCGCACCCATCTCCGGCACCATCAACGAGCTCACGGTCTTCACCGTCGGCGGCGTCATCACCCCGGCGGCGCGCCTCGCCACGATCGTGCCCGAGCAGGCCAAGCTGACCGTCGAGGTCAGGATCGCGCCTGCCGACATCGACCAGATCAAGCCGGGCCAGCCGGCCAGGCTGCGCTTCTCGGCCTTCGCCAAGAACACCACCCCGGAGTTCCCAGGCAAGGTCATCCACCTCTCGCCGGCGACATCGCGCGACCCGACCTCCGGCGCGACCTTCTACACCGGCGACATCGCGCTCGACGACGACGCCGCACTCGAAGGCCGGCGCCTCCTGCCGGGCATGCCGGTCGAGGTCTTCATCCAGACCGAGGAACGCACTGCGCTCTCCTTCCTGACCAAACCCTTCACCGACCACGCCAGCCGAATCTTCCGGGAAAAATAAGCGCTTCGAGCTGGCCCCGTCACGGGACAGATGGCGGTGCTCGCGTTGGCGATCCGGCCGTCATTCCGGCAGTCCCGCCTTCCGCAGGCCATCGGCGAATATCGCGAAATCCTCCGGCCGGTGGATCGGGAGCCAATCCTTGATGTTGGAGACGCGCAGAGCGGGAGCGAGCCGGCGCAGATGCTCCGCCGCCCGGCGCGCCGGCTCCATCCGGCCGGCCAGCGCATGGCTCGCCGCGATGATGCAGCCCACCATCACGAAGCTCGGCAGGTTCCGGAAGGCCTTCTCCGCCCATGACGAGGCGTCGTCGAAGCGCCCCGCGAACAGGTGCGCCACCGCCATTCCCGCCTGCATGCGATAGGTTTCGGGGTCCAGTGGGCTCAGGCGCATGGCGCGGGCGAAATGCCCGATGGCGGCGTCGGCCTCGCCGTGCCAGACCCTGAGATAGCCGCCGAGGAACCAGGCCGCCGCCAGGTTCGGGTTGAGCACGATCGCCCTGTCGAGCAAGGCGATGCCGGCGTCGAGATCGTCGGCGAGGTGGCCGAGCGCGTGACCGCCCCTGGTCAGCGCGACCGCGTCGTCCCGGCCGAGCTCGACGGCCCGGCGGGCCAGGCGCGCGCCCTCGGCTGTCTCCCGGGCGCGGTCGGTCATCCAGCCGTTGACCTTGCGCCAGACATGGCACCACGCCGCCATCCCGTAGGCCGAGGCGAAGTCCGGATCGAGCGCGATCGCCTGAGCAAATAGCGGCAGGGCCGCGTCGATGGCCTCCCTGCTGCCCTGGTGCACATGGGCGATGCCGCGCAGGTAGCAGTCATAGGCGCTGAGGCTCGTCGTCGGTGTTCGTTGCGCGCGTTCGATCTCGGCGCGCTCCAACTGCGGCGCCATCGCGCCGACGACGCTGGCCGCGACCTGGTCCTGCAGCGCGAAGATGTCGTCGAGCGTGCCCTCGAAACGCTCGGCCCAGAGATGCGCGCCGGTCGCCGCATCGATCAGCTGCCCGGTGATGCGCACGCGGTTCGCCGCCTTGCGCACGCTGCCCTCCAGCACGTAGCCGACGCCGAGCTCGCGGCCGACCTGCTTCACGTCCACCGGCCCGCCGCGATAGGTGAAGCTCGAATTGCGCGCGATGACGAACAGCCAGCGCAGGCGCGACAGGGCCGTGATGATGTCCTCGACCACGCCGTCGGCGAAGTAGTCCTGCTCCGGGTCGCCGCTCATGTTCTGAAACGGCAGGACGGCAATGGAGGGCTTGTCGGGCAGGGCCAGCGCCGGTGCCGCCGTCTCGCCCGGTGGGGCCGGCTCGGTCGCCGGGTTGCGGGCGCCATCCGATGCCGGCGCTTCCCTGACCTCGGCAACGAAGCGGAAGCCCTTGCGCGCGATCGTCTTGAGCAGCCGCTGTTCCCCGCCGCTGTCGCCGATAGCCTTGCGGACTGCGTTGATATGGCTGGTCAGCGTCGATTCGGAGACGATCCGCCCGGCCCAGACCGCGTCGAGCAGGTCGTCCTTGCTGACGACGCGCTCGCGGTTCTCGATCAGATAGGTCAGGAGGTCGAAAACCTGCGGCCCGATCGCGATGACCTCAGTGCCCCGCTGCAGCTCGCGCCGGCCGGGGTCGAGCACATAGCCTGCGAACAGGAATTGCACGTCGGCGCTCCATCACCCGGTCAGTCGGGGGCGGGCGGTTGATAGCATGCCGGGCCGCTTTGGGCACCGAATAGCGGCCGGCTTGGATGAATAACCAAGGGAAATTCAAGCTCGATCCAAGCCCTCCGCAAGGTCTTCCGATCGGCTCGCAGGCATCCTCCTCCCATCAGATCGCGGTCGTCGCGATCGACTTTCAGACGAGGGAGACAGACATGAAGATCGTGGTCATCGGCGGGACCGGACTCATCGGGACGAATGTCGTCAACAGGCTGCGCGAGAAGGGCCATGACGTGCTCGCGGCGGCGCCCAATACGGGCGTCAACACCATCACCCGCGAAGGGCTGGCCGAAGCGCTTTCAGGAGCTCAGGTCGTGGTCGACGTGGCGAATTCGCCTTCGTTCGAAGACAAGGCCGTGCTGGAGTTCTTCCAGACCGCCGGCCGCAACCTGCTGGCCGCGGAAGCCGCCGCCGGCGTCGGGCATCACGTCGCGCTCTCGGTCGTCGGCACCGAGCGCAATCCCGATAGCGGCTATCTCCGCGCCAAGCTCGCCCAGGAGAACCTGATCAAGGCCTCGGGGATCCCCTATACGATCCTGCAGGCGACGCAGTTCTTCGAGTTCGTCAACGCCATCGTCCAGTCGAGCGCGGATGGCGAGGTCTTCCGCCTGTCGCCGGCGCTGTTCCAGCCCATCGCCGCCAACGACGTCGCCGCCGAGCTGGCCGATCTCGCGCTCGGCGCGCCGCTGAACGGTACCGTCGAGGTGGCCGGCCCCGAGCCGATCCCGATGGACGCGATCGGCCGGCAGTACCTCACCTTCAAGGGCGACAAGCGCGAGGTCATCGCCGACACGCGGGCCCGCTATTTCGGCACCGAGCTGAACGACAAGTCGCTGAGGCCGATGGGGCCGTCGCGCCTGGGACAGACCCGCTTCGCCGACTGGCTCAACGCATCCGTGGCGCGCGCCTAAGCGCGCCGCCGACCCCAGACAGCCACTCATCCCAAGGCGGGAGGGCATGAACCATGACCATCGACAATAATCGGGCCATTGCGGCGGCGGTCGTCGCAATGGCGGGGTTCAACGGGGTGTTTCTCTCGGCGAACGGGCTGTTCATGCTGATCGATCCGCTGACCTGGTATGAGCTCGTGCCGGGCGTGACCGATACCGGCTTCTTCAACCAGCATTTCATCCGCGACATCGGGATGATCCAGCTCTTCCTCGGCGTCGCCTTCGTCCTCGGGATGCTCGTGCCCGAGCGCCGCATCGGGCTCTGGGCGGCCGCCACGGCCTGGCTCAGCGCACACGCGCTGTTCCATTTCTGGGAGGTCGCGGTCGGCATCTGCTCGCCCTCGGTCCTGCCCCGCGACTTTCCGGCCGTGACCCTACCGGCGATCCTCGGGATCGTGCTGACCCTGTGGGCGATCCGACGCTCGCGCTCAGGACAGCCCGTTGCTGCCTGAGCCTCTTGTCTTGGGAGGTCGGAGAGCGGCGGCGCGCGATGTCAGTGATGCAGGATCTTCGACAGGAAGCGCACGGCCCGCTCGCTCTCCGGCTTGTCGAAGAAGGCGGCCGTCTTGGCGTCCTCGACGATGGCGCCGGCATCCATGAAGAGCACGCGGTCGGCGACGCGCCGCGCGAAGCCCATCTCGTGCGTGACCACGATCATGGTCATGCCTTCCTTGGCGAGCTCGGTCATGACGTCGAGCACCTCGTTGATCATCTCCGGATCGAGCGCCGAGGTCGGCTCGTCGAAGAGCATCGCGATCGGGTCGAGGGCGAGCGCGCGCGCAATGGCGACGCGCTGCTGCTGACCGCCTGAGAGCGTGGCGGGGAAGCGGTCGGCGTGGCTGCGCAGGCCGACGCGGTCGAGCAGTTCGAGCGCCCGCGCCCGGGCGACGTCCTCGCTGCGCTTCAGGACATGGCGCTGGGCGAGGCAGATATTCTCGGTCACGCTCATATGCGGATAAAGTTCGAAGGACTGGAAGACCATGCCGATGCGCGAGCGCAGCTTCGGCAGGTTGGTCCTGGGATCGCCGACCGAGATGCCGTCGACCGTGATCGCGCCCTTCTGGAAGGGCTCGAGCCCGTTGACGCATTTGATCAGCGTGCTCTTGCCCGAGCCAGACGGACCGCAGACGACGACGACCTCGCCCTTCTCGATCCTGGTCGAGCAATCGTCGAGCACATGGGTCGACCCGTACCACTTGCTGACATGTTCGAGGGTGATCACCGGGAGGACATCCTTCGCTCCAGCAGGCCGACTGCCTGCGAGGCGGTCCAGCAAATGACGAAAAACACGACGGCGACGAGGATGTACATCTCGGTCAGCCGGTTATCGCGGCCGCCTATCAGGTCGGCCGCGGTGAGGAAGTCGCGCAGGCCGATGACATAGACCAGCGACGTGCTCTTGAAGACGTTGATCGACTGCATCAGCAGCACCGGCGTCATCGCCCGGACGGCCTGGGGCAGCACGACGAGCCGCATGCATTGCGCCTGGGTCAGGCCGCTGGCGAGCCCGGCCATGACCTGGCCGCGGCGCACGCCCTCGATGCCGGAGCGGATGATCTCGCAGAAATAGGCTGCTTCGAACAGGATGAAGCCGATCACCGCCGAGTAGAAGCCGCCGACGGGGTGGCCGACCGCGATCGGCACCAGGAAGTAGAACCAGAAGATCAGCAGTACCAACGGCAGCGAGCGCAGCAGGTCGACATAGGCGCCGGCGATGAAGCCCAGGACCCGCGAGCGCGACAGGCGCATCACCGCGAGCACGACGCCAAGCGTCAGGCCGCCGATGATGCCGAGCGCGGTCAGGAGCAGCGTGACCTGCATGCCCTCCCAGAGCAGCGGCAGGGCGTTGACGATGACCTTGAAATCGAAGGCGCCCATCAGCGCGCTCCCGTCCCGAGCGTGCCCGGCAGGCGGGCGCGCGCCTCGACGCGGCGCATCAGGAAGGCGATGAGGAAGCTGATCGAGGCGTAGATCAGGCTCGCCGCGGCGAAGGCCTCGATCGACTGGTAGGTATAGTCGGCGACGGCGCGGGTGCGGGCGGTGAGTTCGAGCACGCCGATGGTCAGCGCCAGCGAGGAGTTCTTGAAGACGTTGAGGAACTCGTTGGTCAGCGCCGGGACCGTCAGACGGAAGGCGAGGGGCAGCAGGATCAGGCGGTAGACCTGGGTCAGGGTCAGCCCGGTGGCGAGGCCGGCGCTGGCCTGGCCGCGCCCGGCGGCGCCGATGCCGGCGCGGACCTGCTCGGCGACGCGGCAGGCGGTGTAGAGCCCGAGGCTGATCACCGCCATGGTGAATTCGGGGTGGGGCAGGTCGCGCTTCAACCAGCGGCCCCAGTCGCGCGGCAGCAGCTCGGGCAGGACGAAGTAGAACAGGAAGATCTGCACCAGCAGCGGGACGTTGCGGAAGATCTCGACATAAGTCGCGCCGATGGCGCGAGCGACCGGCGAGGGCAGGGTGCGCATCGTGCCGATCACAGAGCCGAGCGCGAGCCCGATGATCCAGGCCATGAGCGAGACGAGCACGGTCCAGCCGAGCCCGGTCAGGATCCAGCCGATATAGGGGTCGGCGAACAGCACCGACCAGTTCCAGTTATAGCGCATGCGCTTTGCTTCGGGCCGTTGGAGCGGAGTGCGCTCGGTTGGAAACGCTATCGGAGTCTTGATGGGCGAACCCATCTCTCGCCGTCATCCCGGACAAGCCGCTTTAGCGGCGCCGATCCGGGATCCATCATAGGGCTCCGGCGCTCTACGATGGATCCCGGCGCTACGCTGCGCTCCGGCCGGGATGACGCCCTATGATGTGGCCGGGTTGCTTCATCCTTCGGCGATATCGATCATCAATCTGGATAGTTCTGCATCGACATCAGCAGCTTCAGGTCGGGGCTGAGCGGCTGGCCGATGGTCGACATCCACTTGGTGTAGATCTGCTCCCACTCGCCGTTGCGGTAGAGGTTGGCGAGCACCTTGTTGCCGAGCGAGCGGAAGGCGGAATCGTCGCGGCGGATGACGACCGCATAGGGGTCGAAGGAGAGCAGGCGGCCGACGACGGCGTAGTCGGCAGGGTTCTTCGACTTGGCGATCAGGCCGTACTCGACGACCTCGTCGGTCATGTGCGCGTCGGTGCGGTCGGTCTCGAGCGCGATCCAGCCCTGCGGCTGGTCCTTGGTCGAGAGCACCTTGATGCCGAGGTTGAGCTTCTGGTTGAGCTCGTTCAGCACCTTCTCGTTGGTCGTGCCCTGGTTGGCCGAGACGACCTTGCCCTTGAGGTCCTCGATCTCCTTGATGCCGCTGTTCTTCTTCACCAGCAGGCGGTTGCCGGTGACGAACATGGTGTTGAGGAAGTCGACCTGGGCCTGGCGCGAGAAGGTGTTGGTCGTGGTGGCGCAGACCAGATCGACCGTGCCGTTGACCAGCAGCGGCGTGCGGGTCTGGCCGTTCACGGCCTGGTACTTGACCGTGAGGCTGTCCATCTTCAGCTCGGCCTTCACCGCATCGGCGATCTTGTTGCAGATGTCGATGGAGTAGCCTTGGGGTTTGCCGTCGGCGCCGAAATAGGCGAAGGGCGGCGAATCCTCGTTATGGCCGATGATGATCGTGCCGCTGTCCTTGATCTTCTTCAGCGTGCCGTAGAGCGCCTGGGCCGAAGCGCTTCCGGCGGTGATGGCAAAAACGGCGCCAATTATGGCGCTGCCGATGGCGGTCTTCCTGAGCATGGCAATCCCCTCTTCGTTCAGATCGTTTTGACGAGTTTGCGGCAGATTTCGGCGAGCATCTCGTAGTCGCCGATCTCGTTGTAGGCATGGGCGGAGACGCGCACCCAGATGCCACTCGGATGCGCGTGGAGCGGCGCATCGGTGGCGTATTCGTCGAGGAGGCGGCCGCGCAGCGCGGTGGCGCGGTCCTTGGTGAAGGGGCCGGTCTCGATCGGCAGCCGGACCATGGCCATGGCCGATCCGTGCCCGGCATTGCCGTAGGTGCTGCCGAGGCGCTCGGCCAGCAGCTCGCCGGCCTGGCGGGCGAGGTCGATGTTGCGCTGGCGCAGCGCCTTGCCGCCGAGGCGCTCATGGAAGGCGAGCGCCGCCTCGATGGCGAGCTGGGGGGTGGCGTCGCGCGTGCCGGTCCAGTCGAACTCGGTGAGGTAGCCGCCCTGGAAGCCGTGCGAGATCGTGGTCGGGTGCAGGCCGGCCTGACGGTCGCGGCGGGTCCAGAGGAAGGCGCAGCCCTTCGGCGCCGCCAGCCATTTATGGCAATTGCCGACATAGTAGTCGGCGTCGATGGCCTTGAGGTTGAGCTCGACCTGGCCGGGTCCGTGGGCGCCGTCGACCAGCAGCGGCACGCCGGCCTCGCGGCAGGCGCGGGCGATCTCGGCGACGGGAAGCACCAGCGCGCTCGGCGAGGTGACGTGGTCGATGATCGCGATGCGCGTGCGCGCCGTCAGCCCTGCCGCAAAGCGGCCGGCGAAGCCCGTCAGGTTGGTCTCGGGGAAGGGCAGCTCGGCGATGACGACGCGGGCGCCGCTGCGCTCGGCGACGTAGCGGGCGGTGTTGGCGACGGCGCCATAGGCCTGGCCGTGCAGCAGGATCTCGTCGCCGGGCTTGAGGTCGAGCGAGCGCAGCACGGCGTTGCAGCCGGTCGTGGCGTTGTCGACGAAGCTGACGTCCTGGCCCTCGGCGTTGAGGAAGGCGGCCAAGGCCTCGGCGCTGGCACGCAGCGCCTTGGGCAGGATGCCGCGCATGAAGAAGCTCGGCTGCTCCTCCATCTTGTCGCGCCAGGCGGTCTGGGCCGCCAGCACGACTTTCGGGGTCGCGCCGAAGGCGCCGTGGTTGACGGTCAGCTTGGACCAGTCGAGCGCCCATTCATGGCGGATGGCCTGGCCGAGCGCGATGGGGGAGGTGCCGTGCATCAGGCGGTTCTCGTCAGTGAGGCAGCCGGATACCCGGCAAGAGACAGTTCTACGGCAGCCGCTGCATGGAGCGCTGTCGTGTCGAAGACAGGCAGGTCGCTATCGGCCTGCGAGAGCAAGAGGTCGAGCTCGGTGCAGCCGAGGATGACGCCATCGGCGCCGCGCAGGCGTGCCGAGGCGATGATCTCCAGGCAGCGCGCCTTCGAGCCGGGCTCGACCACGCCCTGGCAGAGCTCGCGATAGATGATGTCGTGGACGGCGCGCTCGTCCTCGGGCTCGGGCCTGACAAGGTCGAACCCGTGCCTGTCGAGCATGCGGCCGCGATAGAACGGCTCTTCCATGGTGAAGCGCGTGGCCAGCAGCAGAGGCCGGCGACTCGGCGTCAGCTTGATCGCGGCGGCGGCGATGTCGGCGATGTGCACGATCGGGATCGAGATCGCCGCAGCGACCTCGTCGGCGAGCTTGTGCATGGTGTTGGTGCAGATCAGCAGCATGTCGGCGCCGGCGCGTTCGAGGGCGGTCGCGCCCTCGATCATGATCCGCAGCAGCGCCTGCCAGTCGCCGGCCGCCTGCTTGGCCGCGACATCCTGAAACTCGGCCGACCAGAGCACGACCTTGGCCGAATGCAGCCCGCCCAACCTGGCGCGCACGCCCTCGTTGATGAGCTTGTAGTAGACGGCCGAGCTTTCCCAGCTCATGCCGCCAAGCAGTCCGATCGTCTGCATAGCCCTGCCTTTTCGTCAGGTGACGATGCAATGACGCTGGCTGGCCCGGCAAGTTGATTGTATGGCAGACAATCACGCTTGAAACGAATGCGCCCGACGCCAGCATGTGGATTCCAGAACTTGACCCCGGCCGGCCGGTCTATCGCGCCATCGCGGAGGCCATTGCGCAGGATGTCGCGCGCGGCCGCCTCGCCACCGGCGACAAGCTGCCGCCGCAGCGCGACCTGGCGCGAGCGCTCTCGCTCAACCTGTCGAGCGTGACCAAAGCGTACAAGCTCGCCTTCGAGCTCGGGCTGGTCAATGGCGAGACCGGGCGAGGCACTTATGTGCGGGCCGGCGATGCCGCGCGCATTCCGTGGCCGTCGGGCGAGAACCAGGTCAGCATCGACTTCGCCTCGAACTTCCCGATGCCGCTCGATCCGTCCGAGGACGTCGTCCAGCTCTGCCAGGACATGGCGCGCTACGACGTCGGCGAGCGGCTGTTCGAGTACGTGGCGCGCGGCGCCGCCAATGACGACATCTCGCCGGCGGCACTCTGGCTGGAGGGGCTCGGCGTTCCCGCCCGGCACGACGGCATCCTGCTGACCTCGGGTGCGATCAACGGCGTCTTCGCCTGCCTGCTGGCTCTGGCCAAGGCGGGCGAGAGCGTGCTCTGCGAGGAGCTGACCTCGCCCGGGCTGATAAGCTGCGCGCGGATGATGGGGCTGAAGCTCATCGGCGTGCCGATGGACCGCGACGGCATGAAGATCGACGCCTTCGAGCGCATCGCGACCGAGACCGGCGCGCGCGTCGCCGTGCTCAACCCGACCCTGCACAATCCGACGCTGACCGATCTTTCGCCGGAGCGTCGCGAGCGGCTCGCCGCTTTCGCGCTGCGCTCGGGCATCATGATCGTCGAAGACGAGGTCTATGCGCCGCTGCTGGGTGTGCCGCCGAAGCCGCTGGCGGCGCTGGCGCCCGATGCCGTCTGCTATGTCACGAGCTTCTCCAAGGCGGTGCTGCCCGGCCTGCGCATCGGGTACATCTCGGCACCGCCCTTGATCGCCGAGCGGCTGCGCAACGCCATCCGGGTCAGCACCTGGATGCCCTCGCCGATGCTGGCGAGCCTGGCCTCGCGCTGGGTCAAGGACGGCACCGCGACGCGGCTGATCGCCAAGCGCCGCGCAGCCGGGCGGGAGCGGATCGATCTGGCGCGGCGCGTGCTGCGGCGGCATGCGCTGGCCTCGCGCGATGACGGCCTGCATGTCTGGCTCAGCCTGCCGCAGCCCTGGCGCGGCGACGAGTTCGCGACCTATGCGAGGGAGCGCGGGCTCACCGTGATGCCGTCGCAGGATCTGGCGGCGACTACGGCGGGTGGTATTCAGGCGTTGCGGCTGAGCCTCGGGGCCGAGCCGAGCCTGGAGCGGCTGAAGCAGGGGTTGGGGCGGATCGACCGGATATTGCTCGGGCGGGATTGAGCCTGCGGCTCAAGCCATCGCCGCCTTCACCGTCTCCACCAGCTGCTTCATCGTGAACGGCTTCGGCAGGAAGTGGAAATCCTCGCCCTCGGGCAGGTTCTTGCGGAAGGCCTCCTCGGCATAGCCGGAGACGAAGACCACCCGCGTCGCCGGGTTGCGCTGGCGCAACTCGCCGAGCAGGGTCGGGCCGTCCATCTCGGGCATGACCACGTCGGAGACGACGAGGTCGATCTTGCCGTCATGCTTCAGGAAGATGTCGAGCGCCTCGACGCCGGAGGCCGCCTCGTGGACGGTGTAGCCGCGCGAGACCAGCATGCGGGCGTTGAGGGCGCGCACCGCGTCCTCGTCCTCGACCAGCAGGATGATGCCGGCGCCGGTATGGTCGGCTGCGGCCTTTTTCGGCGCCTCCTTGGCGGCGATGTCCGCTGCGATCTCCTCCTCCGTCGGGACGTGGCGCGGCAGGAAGATGCGGAAGGTCGTGCCCTGGCCGATGGTCGAGTCGACGAAGACGAAGCCGCCGGTCTGCTTGACGATGCCGTAGACCATGGAGAGGCCGAGGCCGGTGCCCTTGCCGACCTCCTTGGTGGTGAAGAAGGGCTCGAAGATCTTGTCGAGATGCTCGGCCGGGATGCCGGTGCCGCTATCCTCGACCTCGAGCAGCACGTAGTCGGCCGGCGGCAGCGCCTGCTGGCCCAGGCCCGCGCATTCCTCGGCCGAGACGTTGCGGGTGCGCACCGCGAGCTTGCCGCCATCGGGCATCGCGTCGCGGGCGTTGACCGCGAGGTTGACGATGACCTGCTCGAGCTGGCCGAGATCGGCCTTCACCGGCCAGAGGTCGCGGCCCTGCCGGACATCGAGCGCGACCTTGTCGGCGACGACCCGCTTCAGCATCAGCGAGAGGTCGGAGAGCACGTCGCCGAGCTCCAGCACCTGCGGGCGCAGGGTCTGCCGGCGCGAGAAGGCCAGCAACTGCCGGACCAGCGCGGCCGCCCTATAGGCGTTCTGCTTGATCTGCATGATGTCCGGGAAGGACGGGTCGGTCGGCCTGTGGCTGGCGAGCAGGAACTCCGAGGCGTTGATGATGACCTGCAGCACGTTGTTGAAGTCGTGCGCGATGCCGCCGGCGAGCTGGCCGACCGCCTGCATCTTCTGGGCCTGGTCGATATTGTCCTTGAGCTTGCGCTCGGCCGTGGTCTCTAGCGCGTAGACGATGGCGCGCTCGCCATCGGCATCCTCCGTGGCGGCAACGGGCGTGAGGTAGAGCCGGGCCGAGCGGCCCTCTTCGCCTGCGAGTGAGACGTCGAGCGGCACCGCGTCGCCCGAACCCTCCATCACCGCCGCGAGCGCCGCGGCGAGCCCGCTGCCGGGCGCGACCAGATCCTGGATCGTCGCGGGCTGGGCGCCTTGCTGGGTCAGGCGGGCGAAGGCGGCGTTCGAACGCAGCACGGCGCCGTTGCGGTCGACCGTGGCGATCGCCATCGGCGTCGAGTGGAAGAAGCGCGCGAAGCGCACCTCTGCCTCGCTGCTGCCGTCCGAGCCCGCCTCGCCGGCGGCGCGGTTGAGCACGAGGGTGCGTGAGGGGCCGGCGCGGCCGTCGCTGCCGAAGGCGACCTGGTGGTGCAGGCGGACCGGAAGGGGCTGGCCGTTGCGGCGCTTCAGGTCGACGTCCAGCACCTCGATGCGGACATCGCCGGCCTGGCCGCGAATGGCCTGGATCAGGGCGCCGGCATTAGCGGTGGCGATGTCGTCGAGGTGCAGGCCGCCCGAGCCGAAGCGGGCGAGGTCGTAGTCGAGCCAGCCCGAGAGCGTGGCGTTGAGGTAGGAGACCTCGCCATCGGCGTCGATCGAGAGGAAGCCGGCGGGCGCGTGGTCGAGATAGTCGATCGCGTGCTGGAGCTCCTGGAAGGCGTTCTCCTGGCGCTCGCGCTCCGGCGTCACGTCCGAGACGGTCCATTGCATGGCCGGGCGGCCGTCGCGGCGGACGGGGGCGACGCGCACGCGATACCAGCCGACGGTGCCGCCATCGTTCAGGGCCGGTTCGAGCCGGATCTCCTCGACCAGCCGACGGCCTTCGCGGGCGGCGGTGGCGAGGCGATAGATCGCTTCGGAAACCTCGGCGCGGCCGGTGAAGAGCCGCTCGACCGGGCGGATGTCGCCCGCGCTGCGTGCGCCGGCGAGTGCGAGATAGGCCTCGTTGGCGTAGACGATGCGGTTCTCGCCCTCGGTGACGACGACGCCGTCCTCGGCGCTGTCGACCAGCGTCTTGGTCAGGTCGTTGCGGGCGGCCCGGCCGGAGAACTGCACGAGGCCGATGGCGAAGGCGAAGAGGCCGAAGACGCCGATCACCGAGAGCAGGGCGAGCAGGCCGAGGATGAGCGGCTGCGCCCATTCGTTGGCGATGAAGCCGAGCGCGATCGCAGCCCCGACGAGGAGGCCGGCGACGAGCAGGATCACGCCGATATGCCCGGGCTTGTCGGAGCGGTCGATCGCCGTTGTCGCCGTGCTTCCGCTCATTGCGGTCTGGTCCATTCCTTGACGTCGCATCGAGGGCTCGCGCGACCCGCCTGTCCCCGAACGAGGGACAGACGAGTTAGGCGCGGCGCCGCTTCAGGCGCAAGACGTATCCGATGACTTCGGCCACTGCCTGATAGTGTTCGACAGGAATTTCTTCGTCGATCTGGACGGTGGCATAGAGCGCGCGCGCCAAAGGCGGGTTTTCGATGATCGGCACGCTGTGCTCGCCGGCGACTTCGCGGATCTTCAGCGCCATCGCGTCGACGCCCTTGGCGAGGCAGAGCGGGGCGCCCATGCCGGGCTCGTATTGCAAGGCGACGGCGAAGTGGGTCGGGTTGGTGATGATCACGGTCGCCTTCGGCACCGCCGCCATCATGCGCTTCCTGACGCGCTGGGCCCGGATCTGGCGCAGCTTCGCCTTCACCTCGGGATTGCCTTCGGAGTTCTTGTACTCGTCCTTCAATTCCTGCTTCGTCATGCGCTGGCGCTGGTACCAGGTGAAGCGCTGGTAGGCGAAGTCGCCGACCGCGATCACGGCGAAGAGCGCGAGCGCGCTCGCCATCAGCTTGAGGGTCAGCGCCAGCGTCGCCGGCAGCAGCGCCGCGACGTTCATCTGCGCCAGGCTCTCGAGCCGGTCGTGCTCGTTCCAGAGCGTGATCGAGACGACGGCGCCGACCAGCAGGATCTTGGCGAGGCCCTTGGCGAAGTTGAACCAGGCCTCCTTGCCGAACAGCCGCTTCGCGCCGGCCATCGGCGAGATGCGGTCGAATTTCGGCATCATCGGCTCGACGGTCCAGAGCGGCTTGTGCTGGATCAGGGCGCCGGCGAGCGCGGCGCAGAGGATGAAGGCGAAGGGCAGGCCGAGCGCGGCGAAGCCGGTCATGACGCCCTGCTTGGTGACATTGAAGAAGGCCTCGCCGCTGGAGGGCACCTGATGCGCGTTCATCAGGAAGGAGCGCAGCGAGAGCGCAAGGCTCTGCGAGGACCAGCCGGCGGCGACGAGCAGCGCCAGGGTGAAGCCGCAAAGCACGAAGAAGGTGCCGATCTCGGTGGAGCGGGCGACGTCGCCCTTCTCGATCGCCTGGTCCAGCTTTCGCTGTGTCGGCTCCTCTGTCCTGTCCTCGTTGTCGGCTTCCTCTGACACGGGCGCTCCCTCAATTGCCTGTAAGCTGGCGCAGGAAGTCGCCGAGATCGTCGAGGAAGACGCCCATCATCACGCCGACGACCGCGAGGAGGACGAGCATGCCGCCGAGGATCGAGGCCGGCACGGCGAGAAAGAAGACCTGGAGCTGCGGCATCAGCCGCGCCAACACGCCGAGGCCGAGATTGAACAGCAGGCCGAAGACGATGAAGGGCGCCGAGATCTGCACGGCGAGCGAGAAGCCCTGCGCCGTCGCCTTGATCGCCAGCGCCAGGATGTCGGTGATCTCGGGGAAGCCGCCGGGCGGCAGCAGCTCGTAGCTGCGGTAGATCGCGGCGATGGCGATGTGGTGCAGGTCGGTGACCAAGATCAGCGTCGTGCCGAGCATGGTGAGCAGGTTGCCGATCGAGGGGTTCTGCAGGCCGCCGGTCGGATCGACCGTCATGGCGAAGCCCAGCCCCATGGTCTGGGCGACGATGACGCCCGCGGTCTGCAGGCAGGCCATGACCAGGCGCACGCAGAAGCCGAGCGAGAGGCCGATCAGGACCTCGCTGATCAGGAGGCCGACCATGCCGGGAACGTCGGTCGGCGTCGCGATCACGTTACGCGCCATCGGCACCAGCATCAGCGCCAGGAAGAAGGCGAGCGAGAGCCGGGCGCGGGAGAAGATGAAGCGCTCGCCGATGCCCGGCATCAGCATGACCAGCGTGCCGACGCGTGCGAAGACGAGCACGAAGATCGAGCTGATCTCTGGCAGGATCGCGATCTGCATCGTGCCGTTCAGAGCCCGATGCCGAAACGTGCGAAGCGGTTTCCGGGCGACATCATGCTCCGACCTAGATCCTCTCCGCCGGAGGGAATGCCGCGCCGGCAGGCCGCAGGGTGCGGCCGGGCAGGTCAGCGGCAGAATCATTCGCCCGTGGCGATTCGGAGCGCGACTCGTCCCATATAGCCTGCCAGGGCGTCGCCCATGAACGGCAGAAACAACATCAACGCGGCAAAGACGGCGATGATCTTCGGCACGTAGATCAGGGTCTGCTCCTGGATCTGCGTCAGCGCCTGCACCAGCGAGACGGCGAGGCCGACGATGAGCGCGACCATCATCAAGGGCCCGCCGGCCTTGAGGAAGACGACGATGCCGTCGCGGGCGACGTCGAGGATGGCTCCGGAGGTCATGATCTTATCCTGTAGGCTCGGCCGTCAGACCGGCATCCGCATGATTTCTTCGTAGGCTGCGATGACGCGGTCGCGCACTGCGACGAGCGTCTCGATCGCGGCTTCGCTCTCGGCCACCGCGGTGACGACGTCGACGATGTCGGAGCGGCCGGAGACGACGTTCGCGGCCTGGCTGTCGGCCTTGCGGCCGGCGTCGGCGGTGGCTTCCAGTGCCTTGCCGACCATGGCGCCGAAATCCGGGCCATTATCGGTCGCCGTCGTGAAGGTGGCGGGCTTGCGGGCGAGGCTCCCCGCGCCCATCCCCTGGATGGACGCATAGGCGCCGGCGGCGAAGCTGGGCGTGGCCATGGCTCAGGAAGCTCCGTTTCTAGCGACGCATTTTCTTCACGCGAACCGGTTCCCACTTCGCTTGAAAATGCTTTGGGGTTCAGGCGCGCAGGATGTCGATGGTGCGCTGGATCATCCGGCGCGTCGACGTGATCAGGTTGAGGTTGGCCTCGTAGCTGCGCTGGGCCTCGCGCATGTCCATGGTCTCGACCAGCGAGTTGACGTTCGGCATCTGGACCTGGCCGGCGGCGTTGGCGGCGGGGTGGCCGGGGTCGAATTTCGTGCGGAACGGGGCTTGGTCGCGCTGGACGCGGCCGAGATCGACGACCTGGGCGTCGAGCTCGCGGTCCATGTGGCGCTGGAAGGTCGGGATCTTGCGGCGATAGGGCTCCGCGCCGGCGCGCTCCGGCCCCGAATCGGCGTTGGCGAGGTTCTCGGCGATGACCCGCATGCGGCCCGACTGGCTGCGCAGGCCGGAGGCTGCCACGGCGATGCTCTTGAACAGATCCATGGCGCGTCAGCCCTCCTACCGGCCCTTGCCGATGGCGATCTTCATCAGCCCGAGCCCCTTGCTGTAGAGCGAGGCGGCGAGCTGATAATCGGCCTGGTTCTGGGCGACCTTCATCATCTCGTCCTCGAGATTGACGCCGTTGCCGTTGGGCGTGACCTCGAAGCGCTGGGCCTTGTTGCTGTCGAAGCCGCTGCGCTGCCCGGCTGGGCCCATATGGCCGGCGCTGGTCTGGGCGAGACTCACGCCGGAGACGCCGCCGCCGTCGCGGCTGAACTGCGGCGCCTTGAGGTCGAGCGGGCGAAATCCGGGCGAATCGGCGTTGGCGACATTCTCGGCCAGCAGTTTCTGCCGGGTCTGGTGCCATTGCATGCGCGTCTTGAGCGCCTGCATGAGGTTGCCGCCGGTGCCCAAAGCATTGTCAGCCATGGCTTTTATCCCATTCGACCGGGCTGGCCACGACGCCTTGGGCCGCCGCCAATCCCTGGTTCACTGGGAAATTATTGCCGGGTACGTGGTTAACGTTGGGTTAAGTGCCGTGCCTTTGGGCAAATAAATTAACCAAGCATTCACCCTGTTTCACGAAAATGCGGGCGCTGTGCTATAGCCAACGTGTTGAACCTTGAGCGGAAAGAATGGCCGCCCAGGGCTGCCGTCGTCGCTCGTGAGGTTACCCTTGCCGCAGAATTTGTTTGGCTACGAACTCTCGACCGGCCTGCGCTGGATCATCGCCTTCGCCATCGTCCTCGTCCTGGTCACGCTGTTCGCTTTCTTCCTGCGACGCATCACCGGCGGGCGCCTCAGGGCAAGGGGGCAGGGCGGAGGCCGCGCTCGCCAGCCGCGCCTCGGCGTGGTCGACATCCACGACCTCGACCGGCAGCGGCAGCTCGTGTTGATCCGGCGCGACAATGTCGAGCATCTCGTGATGATCGGCGGCGCCTCCGACGTGGTGATCGAGAGCAACATCGTGCGTGGCGGCAGCCGGGTCGCTGCGCCCGCGCAGTCCGAATTCGCCCTATCCGAGCGGCCGCTGGCGATGGACACGACGATCCCGCCGGAATCGCTGCGCTCCGAACCCGCCGAAGACACGCGCCGCGTCCCGCCGCCGCTCCCGGTCGCGCCGCTGCCGCAGAGCGCGCCCGTGCCGGAGCAGTTGCCGCCGCTGCCGCATCGCCCGGCCTCGCCGCGAAGCGAGCCGCTGCCGTCGACACCCGTCGCCGCGACGATCGCGGTTCCCGCTGCCGCGGCCGTGGTGACCGCGGCCCCGAACTTCACCCGCGCCATGCCGACCCCGGCGCCGAGCGCCAGCGCCGGCGAGCTCGACGACATGGCGCGTCAGCTCGAAGAAGCGCTGAAGCGCCCGTTCTCGGCGGTGCGTCCCTCCAGCCAGCCGGCCGAACCGGCGCCTGCTCCGGCCCCGGTGCCGGAGGCTCCGAAGCCGCAGCCCGCCCCGGCGGTCAAGGTCGAGGAGCCGAAGCCCGCCATCGTCGCGCCGGTGCCGACCGCAGCGATGGCGCCGCCGGTGTTCGGCCGCCCGGTCGGCGTCCCCGCCGATGTCGCGGCGGAGCTCGAAATGGCGCTCGGCCTGAAGCCGGAGCCGGTCGCCATCAAGGCGCCTTCGCCCGTCGCGCCGCCTTCGCCCGCCGTTCAGGTGCCGCCGAGGGCGGTGATCGAGCCGCGTCCTGCTCCAGTTCCCGCTCCGGTCAAGCCGCCCGAGCCGGCGCCCGTCGCGCCGCCGAAGGATGAGCCGAAGGGCAAGATCGAGGATCGCATCGCCGAGGCAATCGAGGGCAAGCTCGCGGCGCTGATCGAGGCCGACGCACCTGCCAAGGAGCCCGAGGCGAAGATTGCCGAAGGGCCGAAATCGGACGAGCCCAAATCTGCGGACGCCAAGCCCGCTGACGTCGAGCCCGCTGACGTCAAGCCTGCCGTGGCAAAGCCTGTGGAAGCTGGCCCCGCCGAGGCCAAGTCCGACGTGAAGCCGGTCGAATCCGAAGCCCCGGCCAAGCCGGTGCAGATCGATCCGTTCTCGGTCGATGCGATCGAAGCCGAGTTCGCCCGGCTGCTGGGGCGCGATCCCAAGCCGAAATCGTAGGACGGCGCACCGGAAATCACGGCCCTCGCCCCAACGGGCGGGGGCCGTTTTCGTTTCGGCCGGTGCTTTCGCCGCGCCACAATCGATCAACAGGAATTCCGTGCCGGAGCGTTCCGGCTGTCGGCGTTTCGATTGCCCTAAGGTCAATCTCTCACCTAGCGTCAGCAGGCCCGGCCAGCCTTGAGTCGGGCGGCAATGGCGGCTCTGCGTGACTTCGATCCTGACGGCTGCGAGATGGCGGCGTTCCGCCGGCCGCGCGCTCTGTGCGGGCGCGCTGCTGGCGCTTGCGCTCGCTGAGCCGGCGCGGGCGCAGACGCTCTCGCTCGATCTCGGCCAGGGCGGCGGCGTCGCCGAGCGGGCGCTGCAGCTCATCGCCGTCATCACGGTGCTCTCGCTGGCGCCGTCGATCCTGATCATGGTGACGTCGTTCACGCGCATCGCGGTGGTGCTGTCGCTGCTGCGCTCGGCGATCGGCACGCAGACCGCGCCGCCCAACGCCGTGATCATCGGGCTCGCGCTCTTCCTCACCGGCTTCGTGATGGCGCCGACCCTGAAGGAGGCCTATCGCGTCGCGGTCGAGCCGCTGATCGCCGGGCAGATCCAGCCGCAGGAGGCCTATAATCGTGGTGTCGTGCCGTTCAGGACCTTCATGCTCCAGCACGTCCGCGAGAAGGACCTGCAGCTCTTCATCGAGATGTCGCGCGAGCCGCCGCCGGCGACGCCGCAGGACATCCAGATCCAGGTGCTGGTGCCGGCCTTCATGATCTCGGAGCTGCGCCGCGCCTTCGAGATCGGTTTCCTGCTCTTCGTGCCGTTCCTGATCATCGACCTCGTCGTGGCTTCGATCCTGATGTCGGTGGGCATGATGATGCTGCCGCCGGTGACGGTGGCCCTGCCGTTCAAGCTGATCTTCTTCGTGCTGGTCGATGGCTGGGGGCTGGTCGCCGGCTCGCTGGTGAAGAGCTACGGCAGCGGCTGAACCGCCGGCCGCCGTCTTGCCTGCTTTTAGCGTAGCCTTCCGTATAGTCAGATTGTCCTGTCCCGTTCGCCGTGCCACGCCTGTGGGCGGACGAAAGCGGGACGGTATCCATGTGGCTCAAGCGCCTTGCACTCGGTCTGGCCTTCGCGCTCGTGCTGGCCACGGCGGCGCAGGCCGATGACGCGCGGGCCGGTTGCGACAAGGGTGGCTTCGAGGCCGGCATCGCCTATTGGCGGCCGCTGGCCGAGCGCAACGAGGCCCGGGCGCAATATTGCCTCGGCGTGCTCAACGACGCGATCTCGCGCGACGAGGCGCTGGCGGCGTCGTGGTACCGCAAGGCGGCCGGGCAGGGGCTGCCCGAGGCGCAATACGAGCTCGGCTGGATGTATGCGAGCGGCCATGGCCTGAAGCAGGATGACGAGCGCGCCCTCGCCTGGTATCGCCGCGCGGCGGATCAGGGCCATGCCGCGGCCCAGTTCCGTCTCGGCCAGATGCACGAGCAGGGCCGCGGCGCACCAGTGGATTTCGCAGAGGCGTTCGGCTGGTATCGCAAGGCGGCCAAGCAGGGCATCGTGATGGCGCAGGCCCTGCTCGGGGCGCGCTACGAGCTCGGTCTCGGTGTCGGGCGGGACGAGGTCCAGGCGGCGCTCTGGTATCGCAAGGCGGCGGAGCAGGGCCATGCCGGCGCGCAATTCTGCCTGGGCGTGCTGTACGCCCAGGGCCGCGGCGTGGCGAAGGACGAGGCTGCGGCCGTCGCCTGGTTCCGCAAGGCGGCCGAGCAGAGCGACGCCCACGCGCAATACGAGCTCGGCAAGAGCTATGTCAGCGGCTCGGGCGTCGTGGCCGACCACGCGCAGGCGGCGCTCTGGTTCCGCCAGGCCGCGGAGCAGGGCCATGTCGGCGCGCAATACAACCTCGGCACCCAATACCGCGACGGCGATGGTGTCGCCAAGGACCTGGCCGAGGCCCTGACTTGGCTGCGCAAGGCAGCCGAGCGGGGCGACGCCCGGGCGATTCTCGACCTCAAGCAGATCGAGAAGGGGACACCATAGGGAGCGCTTCGTCGCCGCCTCAGCCGCGCCCCTGCGCCCCTGACGTGCCCGCTTCTGCCCCAGCCGCGCCGGCGGGTGGGGGCGGCGCCGGCTCCGCCTGCGGCTTGCCGCGCATGGCCGAGGCATAGGCCGGGTAGCGCTCGCGATAGGCCTTCATGAAGTCGGAGAGCGTGTCGGCGCCGGCGGCGGCGCGGGCCATCTCGCGGATGTCGGCGGGGTTGTTGCGGTTGGCTGATGTGGCGAAGGCGAAGGTGCGGGCGTCGCTGCTCTCGGCCATCTTGCCGGCGAACTTGGCCCGCAGCCGGTCGAGCTGGAGCGCCTCGCTCGCCATCACGTAGGAGATCGCCGAGCGCATCACGTCGGCGCGCTCGCCATCCTTCAGCGTCGTGTTGCCGCGCCAGCTTTCGCCGAGCAGGCGCTCATGCGCCTCGCCGGCCTCGCGCCAGCGCCGGCCGGCCCAATAGACGTCGGCGCGCAGCCGGTCGACCTCGGGGCCGCGCTCGGCCTCCAGCATCTCCAGCGCCTGATCGGTGCGCGAGAGGTCGGAGAGCGCCTTGGCCTCGAGCAGCAGGCGGGCGCGCTTCACATCCGCCGGCAGCTCGATCAGTCGCGTCGCGTTCAGCGCCTGCAGGGCTTCGGCCGGTTTGCGGTTCATCAGCGCGATCATGGCGAGCCGCGCCGCCACGGTGGAGCGGGCCGCGCCGGTGAGGCGGGTGTCCATCTGGTAGCGCAGGATGTCGGCCGCCTGGTCGAGCAGGTCGAGCTCGACCAGCCGGTCGGCGAGCAGCCGCGTGATCTCGTCGCCGCGCCGGCCGATCGGCAGGAACTCCTTGAAGTCGTAGAACAGGGCCAGCGCGTCGATGCGCGGCAATTGCTCGTGGTCGCGACCGCTGAACATCTCGGCGAAGCGCTGCGCCGTCTCGTCGTGCAGGCTCCGCGTCAGCGGGTTGTCCGGGTAGCTGTCATTGGCGCGCCTTGCGATCTGGAAGGCCTCACGCCAGCGCTTCTGTCCGAGATAGAGCCGGCCGAGCTCGGCCAGCGCCTCGATCTCGATCTCGCCGCCGCGCCAGGTCACCGAGACGGTCTCAAGCCGGGCGGCGGCCTCGTCGGCCGAGATGGCCGGCGGCGTCTGCGCCAGCGCGAGCTTGACGCCGCGCAGCTGCGCCTCGGCCGCCACGGGCCGGCTCTTCGCCTCGAACAGCGCCTTGTAGGCGTCGAGCGCGGTCTCGGGGCGACCGCTGACATCGTCGAGCATGGTGCGCAGCAGGGCGAGCTTCTCCTGATGCACGACATCCTTGGGCAGTTCAGCGAGCAGGTCGAGCTGGTGCTCGGCGACCGTCATGTCCTGCATCGCCATGGCGGCGCGTGCCAGGGCGGGGCGGAACTCGGCCTGCAAATCGTCGGGATAGGTGTCGAGGATCGCCTGTCCGCGGCGGAAGCCGGCGAGCGCCTGGCCGGCGCGGCCGAGCCGCTGCTCGGCGAGCGCACGCCAGAGGCCAGCCTCGGCATCCTCCTTGATCGGCCCCGCATTGAAGGCCGCGACCGCATCCTGATCCCGATGCATCTGGACCGCGAGCACGCCCTTGAGGAACAGCGCCTCGCGGTTGGCGCGCATGGCCGGATCGTCGTTCAGCAGCGCCTGGAGCGGGCCGGCCGCCTCCGAGAGCAGCTTGTTGGCGGCGTAGAAGCGCGCCAGCGCCAGCCTCGCCTCGGATTTGCGGCCGCGCCCGGCGCTTGCCACCTCGGAAAGCAATTCGCGGGCGCGCTCGCGGATATTGGCGACGCGCTGCTTGCCCCAGCTGTCCGGGTCGAGCAGCGGCTTGCCGGCCTCCGGAGCCTTTTCAACCGCGACGCCGCCTTGCTCGGGCAGGTCGAGCGTCACGGTCAACCCACCGGCGCGGCCGATCTGCACCTGGTCGGTGTTGGCGCGTACCACGACATCGTCGGCGCGTGGGCTGACCGCGATGCCGTGCGCCGTCTGGAGCAGGCCGAACTCGACGAAGCGATAGGGCTTGGAAATGGCGCGCGTCGGCCCGAGCACGGTCGCGACCGCGAGCGGCAGCCCGGCCGGGCCGGATTCGAGCCAGTGCACGCCGGTCATGCCGGGCAGCGGCACGGCGAGCACGGTCTGGCCGCGCTCGTCGATGGTGCGGCGCGGCGCCAAGCTCTCGGCCGGCTTGCCGGCCTGCTCGCCGAGGCTGAGCGACCAGGTCGGGCCGTCATCGACGAGCCGTGCGACCTGCTGGCTCTTGAGGAGCAGCTTGACCAGCGTGACCTTGCCCTCGCGGGTGACGGTGGTGTCCTCGACCAACTGCGGCAGGACCTGCCTGAAGCTCGCCGGGTCGATCGTGTCGCGCGTGTCGAAGACGAGCGTCACCGTGCCGGCATCGCTGAAGGCGGCGGCGCCGGTCAGGCGCGGGAAGCGGAAGTCGATCTTGCTGCCCTGCGGGCCGGAGGAGGCTTCGATCTTGACGAGCTGCGGCGTCGGGTCCGGGACAGGGGCGGCCACGGCCGGCTTGGCCAGTGGCTGGGCTTGTTCCGCCGGCTGCGCGCGGGTGGGCTCGGGTGCCGGCTTGACGGCGTCGGGGGCTGCGGAGGCGGGCGGCTTCGGGCTGGCGTCGTTCGCCCCGGTCTGAAGGCTGGCCAGGGTGACGATGCCGGGCTTGGCCGGGCGCAGCAGGTCGACGATCAGCCCGTCATCGTCGCGGAAGCTGCGGGCCTGCCAATCCTTCGGCAGCGCGAGGTCGATCGTCGTCGAGGCCGTGCCGGTCTCCTGCGCCTTGAGCGTGACGCCTTCGGGCAGCCAGGGCTTTATCGCCGAGGGCTCGATCGCGAGCTGCTGGTCGAAGTTCAGCCGCAGCGTGCCGTCGGCCAGCTCCTGCGTGAGCCTGGTCTCGGGCGGAGCCTGGAAGATCAGCCGCTCGAGCGTCGGCAATCTGGCGCTGCGCAGGGTGAGGGGTTTGGGCGGCGCTGGCGGCTTGCGCGCGGCCTCGCGGGCCTGCGCCTCGGCGACGCGCAGGCGCTCGGTCATCTCGGCGATGACCTCGGGCGGCGGTCCCGGCAGCAGGCCGGTCCAGCTCTCGGGCAGAAGGTCGATGAAGGCCTTGTCGCCGGCCTCGATCAGGTTCGCCTTGAAGGGACGGGCCAGCGCGAAGCGGACGCCGCGGCCATCGGGATCGGTGCGGACGATCGAGAGGTAGTCGGGCAGCTCCTTGACGATCTTGCTGATGTCGACCTTCACGGCCGAATCGAAGGCGACGACGAGCACGCCGTTGCCGACCCGGATGCGCGTCGTGGTCGGTTCGTCGAAGCTGAGGGAGAGGCGCCCGAAGCCGGCCGGCATGGCGGCGCCGCGCAGCGAGGCGTTGGCGGCGAGCGCCGGCGCGGACAATCCGGCGGCGACGCTGAGCGCGGCCAACCCGATACCGAAGGCAAGGGAACGCGGGGAACGCAACCGGCCAAACTCACGCAACGCCACACAAGCGGGCAGGGCGCTCGCAACGTGAGTGCCTTGACCAAAGGGGAGGTTAGCGCGTCAAGGATAATGGCGGGTTAATATGGTTGGGGTCTTGGAGTTAGATAATTCAAAGGCTTAGGGCTATTTTGGTTTCAGTTTCGGGGCGGAGCCATCTTTCATGCCCAGCCCTCGCTCCCCCGCTCGGCCGTGTTCCGATCGATGTGCGGTTCAGGGGCGGCCCATACACAAAAGACCCCACCTTTCGGCAAGGCCTCGGAAGCTATCGGTAGGCGTAGCAGGGTTTAGTGCTTTTGCCCCAGATAGCTGAAGCCGGCGATCATGAGCGCGCCGAGAGGCGCGATCCACATCGCGAGTATCTCGAACCATGCGGTCATGACACCATGTCTCCCAATCCGCGTTGCGCGACCTTGTGGATCACAAAGCTTATTACCACACAACTGGCCGCGAGTGCCAAAACCACGGCATAATGGGCTTGGGCCATGCTATTCAGATAGGAAGCGATCGGCGCAAAACCACCTACCGCCAAGATCGCGATGGCGAGGCCGTTGAGATAGGTCGCCCGGAGCTTCGTCTTCTCGTTCTGAACCGAGTTCAACCGCTTTTGTTCGTCGGTAAGGAGCACAGGATCACGGCTCACCTCGACAGGTGGGCTCGATGTGCCTTGCCCTGGTGGGGAAGCCTGATCTCCCAAGGAGCCGCTCACGACGCATCGTCCTCGCCAACTGGCACAACGCGCCTCAGCGCCTTGCCGGCGGCGCGATCGCCGGCAGTTCGCTGCTCGGCAGCTGGCCCGAGTCGGCGGTGGAGCGTTCGACGGCGGGGTTGCGCGCCTGCGTGGCGAGCGCGACCGTGAGCTTCTCGGCGCGGTCGGGCGCCATCGCCGCCAGCACCTCGGACATCTTGCGCGGATTCATCTGCTGGACGACGGGGACGAGCACGTCGAGGCTCAGGCGGTCGAAGACGCGCGCCGCCTCCTTCGGCTTCATCGCCTCGTACATGATGACGAGGTTGCGCACGGCCTTGGCCTCTTCCTCGGCCGGCTTGCCCCTGGGACCCTCGACCCTGGTCTCCAGGCGCTTCAGGTCGTCGACGCGGGTGTCGAGCTTCTTCTCGGCGCTGTCGAGCAGGCGCTCGCGCATGTCGAGCTCGCGCATGCGGGCGTCGATCTCGTCGCGCCGCTCGCCGAGGCGTTCGAGCAGGGCGCGCTCGGCGGGCGAGACGGGCTTGGCGGTGCCGTTCATCACGGCGGCCTTGTTGGCGGGGTTGGCGGCGCGCGCGGCGTCCGCCTTGGCCTCGGCTTCCGCCTTCTCCTGCTCCTTCTTCGGATCAGGCTTGTCGACCGAACCGGTGGTCTCGGGGTCGAGGAACGTGTCGGGCGCATGCGCCTTGGCGATGATCTTGGCGAGGCCCCAGACCTCCGGCTCCGGCTTGGCTGCGGCAGGCGTGGCGCTGGCAAGCGCCGGCGGGCTCGCCGGCACCTTGCCGGGATAGGGCTCCGAACCCCAGGCAAGCAGCTTCAGCGCCAGGAGGCCCATGGCGCCGAGGATGACTGCCGGGATGAGGCGGGGCCTCTCGATCATGCCGCCTGGCCCTCCAGGCGCCGGGCGGCGCGGGCGCGGATCGCGGCGGCCGATTGCGCGGCGCTCGCCATGCGCGAGATGGTGGCCGGCTCCTCAGCCGGCGCCTCGGCCTGCTTCGGCGCGACCAACGTCGCGGCGCTGACGATCTGGCTGATGCGCTCCATCACGGCCTGGCCAGCCTCGACCTGCGAGGCGAGGTCGGCGGCGTAGCGCTCGGCGGTGCGCAGGCGCTCGGCCAGGGTGCGGTCGCAATCGCCGAGCGTGAGCTTCAGCCCGGCAATGGCGCGCTCGGCCGTGTCGGTGGCGGAGATCAGGGCGCCGATGGTCTGGCGCATCGCCGATTCGTCGGCCTTCAGCCGCTCGATGCGCTTGGCCAGGATGTAGCAGGTGATGATGGTGGCGACGAGAAGGCTGGCAACCAGCACATCGGCGATGAGGGTGATCGTCATGGCGTGGTTCCCAAGTCAGGAGGCTGAGCTGAGGTGGCTGGTGATGCTGTCGAAGGCGGCCATCGTCGTCTTGGAGCGATGCAGCGGGCTGACGACCTGGACGGCGATCTTGTCGTCGACCCGGCCGATGCGGCCCTCGGTGACCATGAACTCGCCGCAGCGCAGCGAGACGACCGAATCCGGCCTGGCGTCGAACATCAGCGTGTCGCCGATCTCGAGCTTCATGACGCGCTTGAGCGGCATCTGGGTCTCGTGCAGCACGCAGGTGACGTCGACATCGGTCTGCCAGACCTCGGTCGCGAGGTGATTCTCCCAGATCGGGTCGCGGCCGAGCTTCTCACCCATGAAGCTTTCGAGCAGCAACTCGCGGATGGGCTCGATCGTGGCATAGGGCAGCAGGACGTGGAGCGAGCCGCCCCGGCCCTCCATGTCGAAGCGCAGCTCGACGCGGATCGCCGCGTTGGCCGGGCGCGAGATCGAGACGAAACGCGGGTTCGACTCGATGCGGTCGACCGTGAAGGTCACCGGCGAGAGCGGGTTGAAGGCGGCCTGGGCATCGCCGAGGACGACGCCGACGACCCGGCGCAGCAGGTTGATCTCGATCGAGGTGAAGGGCCTGCCGTCGACGCGGGCGGCGGGCTGGCCGCGCTTGCCGCCGAGCATCGTGTCGAGCACGGTGTAGGTCAGGGCAGACTCGATGGTGACGAGGCCGAAATTGTCCCATTCCTCGGCCTTGAACACGGCCAGCATCGCCGGCAGCGAGACCGAGTTGATGTAGTCGCCGAAGCGCACCGAGCGGATGCTCTCCAGCGTGACCTCGACATTGTCGGTGAAGAAGTTGCGCAGGCTGGTCGAGAGCAGCCTGACCATGCGCTCGAAGATGATCTCGAGCATCGGCAGGCGTTCGTAGGAGACCGAGCCGGACTCGACGATGGCCTGGATGCCGGTGCGCGCGCCCTTGTCGTCGCCGCCCGAGAAGCCGAGCAGGGCGTCGATCTCGTCCTGGCTCATCAGGCGGTCTATGCCGCCCTCCGGCTCGCCGTCCTCATCGACCATGTCGGGCATGGCGGCCCATTCGGCCGCCATGTTCTCAGGCGTCAGCGGCTCGTCCTTGGGGAGAGCGGCGGTCGGATCGAGTTCGTTGTCGCTCATGCTCACTGGACCAGGAGTTCTTTGAACAGGACGGCGTCGATCTTGGCCGGGTAGACGGTGACGTTGACCCGGCGCAGCAGCTCTTCCTTCAGCCGGTACATGCCGGCCGAGCCCTCGAGGTCGGCGGGGCGAAGCTCGCGCATGAAGACCTGGAAGGCGTCCTCGACGCGCGGCAGCAGCGGCTTGATCTCTTCGGAGGTCTTCGCGTCGGCGATCTCGAGCACGACCTTGATCTTGATGATCGGCTGGCGGTCCTGCTGGCCGCCCGGCGAGATGCCGATCATCATGTCCTTCATCTCGACGAAGCTGACGGCCTTCTTGGCCGCCTTGGCAGTCTTTTCAGCTTCAGCGGCGGCCTGCTCGGCCGAGGGCTTCTTCAGGAAGAAGTACCAGCCGCCGCCACCGAGCGCGAGCAGTGCGACAGCGCCGATGATGATGAGCTTCTTCTTGCCGCCCAGCTTCTGCTCGTCCGCGCCCTCGGCCGTCTCGGCTTCGGCCTTCTTGGGTTTCTTGGCCATGCGTATCGGGTCCGGTTCCGGAGCGGCACAGCCATCCTGGCTGGGCTATGACGTAAGGTGATGCAACAGGGTTAACGCCGCGTTAAGGGCGGCAGTTTTTGCCGGGTCGTTTCTGCCCTGACGCCGGGTGTTGCCGGGCGTTCCCGGCCTCGTGGAAACTCCTTAAATCGTTATATTTCAATAACTTGCTGAAGTTAACCATGTTGGCACGCCGATTGCGGCTGTCTCGGGGCGGAGGCTGCGCTGGGGAGCGTCGAGGCCTTCGCGGGACAGTATCGGGAGATCGGCCGTGGAGAACGCGCTTCTCGTCGGCTTGTCGCGTCAGGTTGCCCTGGCGCGTGAGCTGGATGTCATCGCCAACAACATGGCGAATGTCGGAACGAACGGCTTCAAGGCTCGCTCGGCGAGCTTCAGCGAGTTCATCATGCCGAAGGCGAGCGCCGACGCGTTCCAGCCGCGCGATCGCAACCTGTCCTACGTCATCGACAAGGGCACGCCGATCGACCTGACGCAGGGCGTGATCGAGCGCACCGGCAACCCGCTCGACGTCGCGCTGCGCGGCGACAGCTTCCTCGTGGTGCAGACGCCGCAGGGCGAGCGCTACACGCGGGCCGGCTCACTCGCCGTCAACGGCCAGGGCCAGCTCGTGACCCAGTCAGGCCAGCCGGTGCTCGGCGATGGCGGCGCGATCACCTTCGGCCCCGGCGAAAGCGATGCCCGCATCGCCGCCGACGGCACGGTGAGCACCGACCAGGGCCAGCGCGGCAAGCTGCGCCTGGTGCGCTTCGACAATCCGCGCGCCCTGACCAGCGAGGGCAACAACCTGTTCGCCTCGAACGGGCCGGCGCTGCCGGCCGGGCCGCAGGGCCGCGTCGAGCCGGGTGCGGCCGAGGCCTCCAACGTCAAGGCGGTGATCGAGATGACCCGGCTGATGGAGGTCCAGCGCTCCTACCAGAGCATGGCCAACCTGATGACCAAATCCGACGAGCTGCGCACCAAGGCGATCACCCGCCTGGCCGATCAGCAAGCATAAAAATAGAAAGGAGCCAGCACGATGCGCGCCCTTCAGACCGCCGCGACCGGCATGATGGCCCAGGAACTCAACGTCCAGGTCATCTCCAACAACATCGCCAACGTTCGCACCACCGGCTACAAACGCCAGGTCGCGCATTTCCAGGACCTGCTCTACGAGAATTTCCGCCGGGCGGGCACCGCGACCTCCGACCAGAACACGCAGGTGCCGGCCGGCACCTTCGTCGGCTCGGGCGTCAAGCCGGTCTCGACCGGTCGCGTCATGACCCAGGGTAATGTCAGCCCGACCGAGAAGCCCTACGACCTCGCCATCCGTGGCGAGGGCTTCTTCCGCATCCGCATGCCTGATGGCCGCACCACCTACTCGCGCGACGGCTCGTTCGACCTCGACTCGCAGGGGCAGATCGTCACCCGCGACGGCTACCAGGTCGAGCCCGGCATCACGGTGCCGAACAACGCGACCAGCGTCAGCATCAATTCGCAGGGCACGGTCGAGGTGCAGCTGCCGGGCCAGACGGCACCGCAGCAGCTCGGCCAGATCCAGCTGGTGCGCTTCATCAACAAGGTCGGCCTCGAATCGATCGGCGACAACCTGTTCATCGAGACCGCGGCCTCGGGCCAGCCGATCGAGGGCTTTGGCGGTGGCGAGGGCTTCGGCAACCTGCAGCAGAACTACCTCGAAGAGGGCAACGTCCAGGCCGTCACCGAGCTCTCCTCGCTGATCGCCGCCCAGCGCGCCTACGAGATGAACTCCAAGGTCATGACCGCCGCCGACCAGATGATGTCGGCGACGAGCCAGATGTTCCGCGGCTAGCGAGGCGATGACGATGATCCGCTCCCTCACCATCCTCGCGGCCTTCGCGCTGGCCGGCACGGCCTTCGCCGCGCCACCGCACGAAGGCGTGGTCGCGACCGCAGCGCTGGCGCCGCACGCGCAGCCAAAGGGGCAACCGGCGCCGGCGCCGGCCGCCCAAAAGCTGCGGCTCAAGCCCGAGCTCATGCTCACGCGCGACCTCGTCACCTTCGGCGACCTCATCTCCGGCCTGTCGGTGCAGGAGGCCGCGATGCCGGCCTTCCGGGCGCCGGCGCTCGGCGAGACCGGGACGATCCAGGTCAGCCGCATCCTCGAAGGCGCGCGTGCCGGCGGCCTGGTCCGCGAAATGACCGAGATCGAGAATCCCGGCCTCGCCCAGGTGGTCGTCACCCGGGCTGCCAGGCGCATCACCGCCTCCGACATCGAGGCGGCGGTGAAGACCGGTCTGAGCGAGCGCTACGGCATCGACAGCCGCGCCTTCGCGCTCTCCGTCGATGGCGGAGCGCCCTCGGTCGCGGTCGAGCCCGAATTGACCGGTGAGATGAGCGTGGTCGAGCTGAGCTATGACGACCGCTCGCGCCGGCTTCAGGCAAGGCTGATGGTGCCCGGCAGCGCCGCGACACGGCTGAAGCCGGTGCGCATCTCCGGTCAGCTCGTCGAGACGGTCGAGGTCGTGGTACCGCGCCGCGCCATCGCGCGTGGCGAGACGCTGACGGCCGCCGATGTCACGGCCGAGCGCCGGCCACGCGACGGCCAGACCGCCGAGCTCGTCGGCGACCTCAAGGCCGCCGTCGACAAGGTGGCGAAGCGCGCGCTGATCGCCGGCTATCCGCTGCGCAATGGCGACGTGCAGCGCGAGGAGATCGTCGGGCGCGGCGACCTCGTCACCATCGTCTACGAGACGCCCGGCCTGCTCATCACCATGCGCGGCAAGGCCGGCGAGGCCGGCGCGATGGGCGATGTCGTCACCGTCACCAACCCCCAATCCAAGCGCGTGCTGCAAGGCACGATCAGCGGCCCCGGCCGCGTCTCGGTCAAGGCCACCAGCGGCGGCCGCGTCGCCAGCGCGCAGTGAACCCAGCCATGCGGAGCTCCCACATGACTTCCTATACCTTCGTCAGACTCTCGGGCGCCGTCGCGCTCGGCCTCTCGCTCGGCGCCTGCGGCATGGCCGACCGGCTCGCCAATGTCGGCCAGGCGCCGGCGCTCTCGCCGATCGAGGACCCGACGGCCACCAAGGGCTACAAGCCCGTGCAGATGCCGATGCCGGCGATCGAGCACGCCTCCTTCGCGCCGAACTCGCTCTGGCGCACCGGCTCGCGCTCCTTCTTCAAGGACCAGCGCGCCCGCATGGTCGGCGACCTCGTCACCGTGAAGGTCAAGGTCACCGACCGGGCCCAGCTCGACAACACGACCAAGCGCAGCCGCAAGAACGGCGAGGATTTCGGGGCCGAGAACACCTTCGGCTTCGAGAACAAGCTCGACAAGCTCTTGCCCAACGGCGCCAAGGCCGATTCCCTGCTGAAGCTCGATTCGGAAGGCTCGAGCGAGGGGGCCGGCTCGGTGCGTCGCTCTGAGCAGCTCGCCACCAACGTCGCGGCGGTGGTCACCCAGACCCTGCCGAACGGCAATCTCGTGATCGAGGGCAAGCAGGAGATCAGGGTCAATTTCGAAGTGCGCGAGCTGATCGTTGCCGGCGTGATCCGGCCCGAGGACATCGAATCCGACAACACGATCGATTCGACCAAGATCGCCCAGGCCCGCATCGCCTATGGCGGCCGCGGCCAGCTCACTGACGTCCAGCAGCCGCGTTACGGGCAGCAGGTCATGGATATCCTCCTGCCGTTCTGAGAATTCTACTGGCGTGGCCGTCTGACGCGGCCGTCTGCGCTTCCGGTGCTCACGGACCAATGTCCGCTCCGCTCCGGTTCTCGACAGCCACGCCAGCCGGCTCACGCCAGCGAAGTCTCAAAACGACATTTGCGCATCGAATCCCGGCTGGTCGCGGAACGCTCCCCGCTTTCTCCGCGCCCGCCGGCGGGCGGTCTCTCCCGAGCCGCCCACTTTCCCGGCCGCCTGCGACGCTCCCCAAGCTTTCAAAGCCGGCGGCCCGAAGCCCCGCGCCTCCCGCGCGGGGCTTTTCGCTGCTCGATAGGCGAGAGCAGGCGCGACCTGCCAGAAGCAAGCGCGTCATCCCGGACAAGCCGCTTTAGATCGCCGTGCGTCCTATCGGACGCAAAGTGGCGATCTAGGCTTTTGTTATTGCATCGGACTTTTCCGAAAACCGGATTCCACTTTTCGGTCCGATGCTCTAGCGGCGCCGCTCCGGGATCCATCGTAGGGCTCCGCGCTCTATGATGGATCCCGGCGCTACGCTGCGCTCCGGCCGGGATGACGCGGAGAGGTTTTCGCGCAATCGGAACAGGCTCCAACGAAAAAGGCCTCCCGCGTCGCGGAAGGCCTTGATCCTGATGCCAGGCAGAGAGGTGCTGCGCCCTAGTCGTCGCGGAAGACGCGCTCGTTGCGCTCGTGGCGCTCCTGGGCCTCCAGCGAGAGCGTCGCGATCGGGCGGGCCTCGAGGCGCTTGAGCGAGATCGGCTCGCCGGTTTCCTCGCAATAGCCGTAGGAGTTGTCGTCGATGCGGGCGATCGCCGCCTCGATCTTGGCGATCAGCTTGCGCTGGCGGTCGCGGGCGCGCAGCTCGATGGCGCGGTCGGTCTCGGAGGAGGCGCGATCGGCGATGTCGGGGTGGTTCTCGCTCTCGCTCTGCAGCGTGACGAGCGTCTCCTTGGCCTCCTTCAGGATCTCGTCCTTCCAGGCCAGCAGCTTGCCGCGGAAATACTCGCGCTGCCGCTCGTTCATGAAGGGCTCCGAGTCGGAAGGCCGGTAATCCGCGTCCAGGGTGATCTGTTTCGACATGAGGCGCGCTCTCTGAGTGTCTGTCTTCGACGTGCCTACCGACTCTGCCTTAGCCGGGCCGCCGATTTTGCGCCCTTATAGCGATGGAGTTCGGCAGTAACAATCGCGTTCGGCACGGTTTCGTCCGGCTCGGCGAAACCTCTGTCACAAAAGCGAAATCCGGGATCGCCGGCGGGCCTCCGCTCAGCGCAGCGTGGCGAGCGCGGCGGCGATCTCGCTTTCGACGAGACGCGCGACGTTCCGGCGGTAATGGGTATGGTCGTAGAAGTTGGCCGGGTCGCGCGTGATCGGTGAGTCGAGCCGCATGTCGACCATGGCGGTGTGTGGGCGCTTGTCGGCCAGCGCCTGGAACGGCGCGCGGCAGGCGGCGTCGGCGGCAGGCTCGGCGCTGCCGGGCGCCGGCAGCGCGCTCTGGTAGACCGGCGGGCGCACCAGCACGAGCCGCAGCTCCGGCGGCGCGGTGTCGAGCATCGCCGCCAAGGCCGTCGCGGCGGGGAAGGGGCCGGTGGCATTGCCGCCGCTGCTGTCGAAATGTTTGCCGAGGCGCTGGCGGCCCGAATCCTCCAGTGCGCCCTGGATCTCGTAGCCCTCCGAATAGTCCCAGTAGCCATCGGGCCGACCGCGCTTGGGCTCGCGCGCCAGGAGATAGCGGATGCGGTGGTTCATCTCCTCGAACACGTCGAAGCGCAGCAGGCCGGAGAGGTACTCAGCGAGGTTGCGGCTGAAGAGCCAGTACGGGAAGGGCCTTTCGTTGGGCAGTGTCGGATCGGCCGTGCACCAGTAGCTGTCGATGCCGATGACCAGAGCCCGAGCCGGCTCGCGGCGATGGCGCAGGAACCAGTCGATCAGGGTCAGCGTCTCCTTCGGCCCGCTGGCGGGGGCGATCAGCGAGACGAAGGCGAGGCCGGTCTTCGCCTTGAGCTCCTCGGGCGAGAGCATCTGGACATGCGAATTGCCGAAGATCGCGGCATTGAACGCCTGGTCGCGCCCGCGGCTGGCGGCGGCCGTGCGCGGTCCTTGCATGCGCACGCCTTCCTTCAGTCGCAGCGGCGAGCGGCCGGTGTCGTAGGGATCGAGCAGGAAGACGGTGAGCAGGAACAGCGCGAGCAGCGCCGCCACGGTGGCGACGAACGCCCATGGAAAACCGGCGGCGCGGCGCGCGGCTGCCGCGTCCAAGACCGGGCCGGCGCCATGCTCCTGCTTAGAACTGGCCTGCTCAGAACTGGAAGTAGATGAACTCATAGTTGGCGTCGTCACCGATCTTGAACAGGACGAGGACAAAGAGGATGGCGGTCAGTATGGCGATCCAGCGCGCCGGCGGCAGCTTGTGCACGAGCGCCCAGGAAGTCGGGCCGATGATGGCGAAGGCGGCGGCCGGCAGCAGCGCGCGCCATTTGAAGCCGATGCCGTGCGGCGCGAAGCCGAGCATCGCCTTGTAGATGACGAGCGCGGCCTCGAAGGTCGCGGCGCGGAACAGCACCCAGCAGAACATCACGAAGACGAAGGTCAAGAGCCAGCCGAGCGGGGCCGGCATCGGCAAGTTGGCGCGGCGCCAGAACAGCGCGACGATCAGCGCCAAGCCATGCGCCGCGCCCCAGGCGATGAAGGTCAGGCCGGCGCCGTGCCAGAGGCCGCCCAGCGCCATGGTGGCGAACAGCGCCCAGACCTGCATGGGCAGGCCGTGCCTGGAGCCGCCGAGCGGGATGTAGAGGTAGTCGCGCAGGAAGCGCGACAGCGTCATGTGCCAGCGCCGCCAGAAATCCTGGATGCTCAAGCTGCGATAGGGCGCGTCGAAATTCTGCGGCAGCACGATGCCGAAGAGCAGGGCCAGGCCCAGCGCCATGTCGGTATAGCCGGAGAAGTCGAAATAGATCTGGAAGGTGAAGGCGAGCACGCCCTGCCAGGCTTCCGCGACCGAGACCGCCTGGCCCGCCGCAGCCGCCGCGAAGACCGGATTCGCATATTCCGCCAGCGGGTCGCCGAGCAGGACCTTCTTGGCGAGGCCGAAGGTCAGCAGCATCAGCCCGCGCGCGACGCGCTCGGCCGCGTCGGCCCTGAGATAGGGCCGCTCCTCGAACTGGTGCATGATCTCGCGCCAGCGCACCAGCGGCCCGGCCAGCACCTGTGGGAAGAAGGCGATGTAGAGCGCATAGCGCACCAGATCGTAGCGCGGCGCCTCGCCGCGGCGCAGATCGGTCAGGTACATCACGTGGTGGAAGGTGAAGAAGGAGATGCCGAGCGGGAGCGCGAGATCGAGCTTGGGTGCCGGCAATCCCGGAATCATTCCAGCGAGATCGGCGAAGAAGTTGAAGTACTTGAACAGCGCCAGCACGGCGAGGTTGAGCGCGATCGCCAAGGTGATCAGCCCGGCGCGCTTCGTCCTGAGGAAGGCTTCCGCGATCAGCCAGTTGATCAGGACGGAGAAGGCGAGCAGCGGGATGAAGCGCCAATCCCAATAGCCGTAGAAGGCGAAGGAGAGCGCCGCCAGCAGCGGCAGCCGCCAGCCCGGCTGGAAGCGCTCGACCAGCCAGTGCAGGCCAAGCGCCAGCGGCAGGAAGCCGAGCAGGAAGACGAAGGAGTTGAACAGCATCGGGCGGGCGGGGCTTTCGGTCGAGCGCCGCCTTAGACGATTATGACGCGAGTGTCATGTCCGCAAAGCTGCGACAGCATGTTCAGGCTGCGGCTGGCTTGGCCTGAAGACCCGCCCATTTGCCATGCCCCCGGTGGCCTCGACATAGGCTGTCGCAACCGTCGCAGCCGGCGTGCCTGCGGCTCCGTCATGGCCGAGTTGCATGAGCGTCTCCGCGACCCAGCCGGGGCTGATGAGGTTGAGGCGGATGCCGCGCCGCATGTCGCCTGCCGCGGCCTGCACGAAGCGCTCCAGGCCGGCATTGACCATGGCGCCGATCGCGCTGCCGGGCCTGAGCTCGGCGAAGGTGCCGGCTGTGAGCGTGACCGAGCCGCGATCATTGAGGTGCAGCGCGGCCAGGCGCGACAGCTCGATCTGCCCGAGCAGCTTGCCCTGGACCGCGGCGAGAACCGTGTCGGGCGTCTGGGTTTCGAGAGGAGCCATCGGTGCGTTCGCGGCGCAACAGATGACGGCGTCGAGGCCCGGCTTCTTGGCGAACAGGGCCGGGAGCGTTGCCGGCTGCCCGAGATCGACCGGCGGCGTGCTGCTGCGAGAGAGGCGGATGACCTCATGCCCTGGCTCAAGGGCGGCGCTGACGGCCCGGCCGATCGTGCCCGTCGCTCCGATGATGGCGATGCGCACGATCAGGCCTCCGCCGGGGCAAGCAGCCGAAAAGTCTCGGGATCGTAGGCGGTGAGCGGTGGGAAGCGCAGCGGCTCGGTTGCGTCGAGGGTCAGCAGCCTGCGCTCGTAGGCGCGCAGATAGCCTTGGCGCTCGCCTTCGGAGATGCGCGCCGGCTGCCAGGCGATGAAGGGCGGCAGCACGTCGAAGCCGGTGAAGCGCAGCATGCCGTTCTGGATCGGGAAGAGCAGCTTGTCGGTGTCGCCGTTGATGCCGTCGGGCGCATACATCGAAGCCGCGCCGCCGATCGTGACCGAGACCATGGCGCGCCGGCCGCGGAGCTTGCCGCGATCGTACCAGGCGCCGGCGCCATAGACCGTGCCCATGGCGAAGACGCGGTCGACCCAGCCCTTCATCAGCGCCGGCATGCCGAACCACCAGAGCGGGAATTGCAGGATCAGCACATCGCAGCCGAAGAGCTTGTCGAGTTCCTGGCGGATGTCGGGGGCGAAGCCGTTCTGCCCGGTCGCGAAGACCTCTTCGTCCTGCTGCTTGAAATAGGCCGGATCCGCTTCGGTCAGAAAGTTCGAGCGGTCGGAGCGCGCCTGCCAGCCCATCGCGTAAAGGTCGGAGACCATGACTTCGTGGCCGGCGGCAGTGAGGCAGGCCTTGGCCGTGGCGGTGAGCGCGCCGTTGAGGCTTCGCGGCTCCGGGTGGGCGTGGACGATGAAGACGTTCATGAGGCCTCTCGATCGGGAGCGAGGCCGCACGCTACGAGTAGAAATTTCGTAAGAGAATGCGGTATTATCGAAACAAGTTCATAAGCGAGTGAGATGGAATGCGCGGCAGCGAGTTCGCCGATCTCAAGGCCTTTTGTGCCGTGGCCGAGGAATCGAGCTTCGCGCGGGCGGCGGCCCGGCTCGGCGTCTCCGCCTCGGCGCTGAGCCAGACCGTGCGCGGGCTGGAGGAGCGGCTCGATGTCCGCCTGCTCAACCGCACCACGCGCAGCGTGACGATGACGCAGGCCGGCGCGGCCCTGTTCGAGCGGGTATCGCCGCTCTTCGGCGCCTTCGCGGCGGCGCTCGTCGATCTCGGCCAGTTCCGGGCGGAGCCTGCCGGCGCCGTGCGCATCAACGCGCCGCGCGTCGTGGTGCAGCACCTGATCGTGCCCAAGCTCGGCGCCTTCCAGCGCGCCTACCCTGCGATCGAGCTGGAGATCGCGGTCGAGAACCGCATCACCGACATCGTCGCCGGGCGCTTCGATGCGGGCATCCGCCTCGGCGAGCGGCTGGAGAAGGACATGGTCGCGGTCAGGCTGGGCGGCGAGCTCGGCATGGCGGTCGTGGCCTCGCCGGACTATCTCGCGCGGCACGGCGCGCCGGCGACGCCGCAGGACCTGCATCGCCATGCCTGCATCCGCTATCGCTGGCCGAGCGACGGCACGATCTATCGCTGGGAGTTCGAGCGCGAGGGCGAGGAGTTCGCGGTCGCCGTCGACGGGCCGCTGATCGTCAACGATTCCGAATTGATGATCGACGCCGCGATCGAGGGGGTCGGCATCGCCTACCTGCTCGACATCCAGGCGCGGGCGGGGCTGGAGAGCGGCAAGCTGGTCTCGCTGCTGCCGGAGTGGACGCCGCGCTTTCCGGGCTTCTACCTCTACCATTCCGGCCGGCGGCAGCGTCCGCCGACGCTGCAGGCCTTCATCGATGTCTTCAGAAGGTAGATGGGGCTCAGGCGACGGTAACTTGCAAAACGATAGTAACGTCGCTAACTCGGGCGCGTCATGCAGCCCAAGCTCCTCCCGCTTGCCGAATGCCCCTGCGCCCGCACGGTCGAGACCGTCGGCGAATGGTGGAGCATCCTGATTCTGCGCGATGCGCTGCAGGGCTTCACGCGCTTCGACGAGTTCCAGCGCAGCCTCGGCATCGCGCCGAACATGCTGGCGCGCCGGCTGAAGCACCTGACCGAGAGCGGGATGTTCGTGCGGCGGCTCTATAGCGAGCGCCCGCCGCGCTACGATTACGTGCTGACCAAGAAGGGCCGGGATTTCTTCCCGGTCATCGCCGCGCTGGTCGCCTTCGGCAACCGGCACCTGGCGCCCGAGGGCGAGGTGCTGGTGATGGTCGAGCGCGCGAGCGGGCGCCCAGTCGAGGCGGTCCTGGTCGATGCCGCGAGCCTGCGGCCGGTCACGCCTGAGACGATCACCACCATAGCCGGCCCGGGCGCGAGCGAGGGCATGCGCCAGCGCCTGGCCATGATCACAGCGACGCGCGCAGGCGCGTCCTCACACAGCGAATAGGACATTCAGATGCGTCGTATCGTCGTCACCGGCATGGGCGTGGTCTCGCCTCTGGGCTGCGGCACCGAGCTGGCCTGGCAGCGCCTGCTCGCCGGCCGCTCCGGCCTGCGCCGACTGCCCGATTCGATCGCCGAGACCTTGCCGGCTAAGGTCGCCGGCGCGGTGCCGTCGAAGGCGGAAGATAACGAGGGCGGCTTCGATCCCGACGTCGCGATCGCGCCGAAGGACCAGCGCAAGATGGACCGCTTCATCCAGTTCGCGCTGGTGGCGGCCAAGGAGGCGCTCGACCAGGCCAACTGGCGGCCGGTGAGCGAGACCGAGCAGGAGCGCACCGCGACGGTGATCGCCTCGGGCATTGGCGGCTTCCCGGCGATAGCCGAGGCGGTGCGCACCACCGATGCGCGCGGCGTGCGCCGGCTCTCGCCCTTCACGATCCCGTCCTTCCTGGTCAATCTCGCCGCCGGCCATGTCTCGATCGACCATGGCTTCAAGGGGCCGATGGGCGCGCCGGTGACGGCCTGCGCCGCCGGCGTGCAGGCGATCGGCGATGCGGCGCGGATGATCCGGGCGGGAGAGGCCGACATCGCGCTCTGCGGCGGCACCGAGGCCTGCATCGACCTCGTCGCGCTCGGCGGCTTCGGCGCGGCGCGCGCGCTCTCGACCGGCTTCAACGACGAACCCGAGAAGGCCTCGCGTCCGTTCGACCGCGACCGCGACGGCTTCGTCATGGGCGAGGGCGCCGGCCTCCTGGTCATCGAGGCGCTGGAGCATGCTGAGGCGCGCGGCGCCAAAATCCTGGCCGAGATCACCGGCTACGGCACCTCGGCTGACGCGTACCACATCACCTCGGGCCCCGAGGACGGCTCGGGCGCTCGCCGGGCGATGGAGACGGCGCTGAAGCAGGCTGGGCTGAAGCCCGGCGATGTCAGCCACCTCAACGCGCATTCGACCTCAACGCCGGTCGGCGACCGCGGCGAGCTGGCGGCGATCAAGGCGGTGTTCGGCACCGAGGGCGGTATCGCGATCAGCGCGACGAAATCGGCGACAGGCCATCTGCTCGGCGCGGCCGGCGGGCTGGAGGCGATCTTCACGGTCCTGGCGCTGCGCGATCAGATCGCGCCGCCGACGCTCAACCTCGAGAATGCCGACGAGGACGCGGCCGGGCTCGACCTCGTGGCGAAGGTGGCGCGGCCGCTGGCGATGGAGCACGCGATTTCGAATGGCTTCGGGTTTGGCGGGGTGAATGCGAGCGTGGTGTTCAGGCGCTGGCAGTAAACTAATGAGCGCGGGGAACCCTCCTGTAAGGAGAGGGCAGGGTGAGGTGTAGGCCGCAAAACCAGTAAAACTGAACTTTGCCGCGGTCAGCTCACAGCTTCAACGTCAAACGGCCGACACCTCACCCCTGCCCCCCTCCTTACAGGAGAGGGGTTCCCCGCGGGCGCTGGAATGGCCGCGGCTTCGCTCACAACGGAATATTGTCGTGCTTCCGCCACGGCCGCTCGACCGACTTCGTCCGCAGCATCGCCAGCGCCCGCGCGATGCGGCGGCGGGTCGAATGCGGCATGATCACCTCGTCGATATAGCCGCGCTCGGCCGCGACGAAGGGGGACATGAAGCGGTCCTCGTATTCCTTGGTCTGGCGCGCGATGGTCTCGGCGTCGCCGCCGCGGAAGATGATCTCGACCGCGCCCTTGGCGCCCATCACCGCGATTTGCGCGGTCGGCCAGGCATAGTTGACGTCGGCGCCGATATGTTTTGAAGCCATCACGTCATAGGCGCCGCCATAGGCCTTGCGGGTGATCACCGTGACCAGCGGCACCGTGCATTCGCTATAGGCGAAGAGCAGCTTGGCGCCGTGCTTGATCAGGCCGCCATATTCCTGCGCCGTGCCCGGCAGGAAGCCGGGAACGTCGACGAAGGTGACGATCGGGATCTCGAAGGCGTCGCAATAACGCACGAAGCGGGCAGCCTTGCGCGAGGCGTCGGAGTCGAGCACGCCGGCCAGGACCATCGGCTGGTTGGCGACGACGCCGACCGTGCGGCCCTCGATGCGGCCGAAGCCAGTGACGATGTTGCCGGCATAGGCCTGCTGGATCTCGAAGAAGTCGCCCTCGTCGAGCGTCTTCGCGATCAGCTCCTTGATGTCGTAGGGCTTGTTCGGGTTGTCGGGAACGAGCGTGTCGAGGCTCATGTCGATGCGATCGGGCACATCGAAGCTCGGCCATTCCGGCACGCCCGCGGTATTGTTGGCGGGCAGGAAGTCGATCAGGCGGCGCACCTGCAGCAGCGCCTCGACATCGTTCTCGAAGGAGCCGTCCGCGACGGAAGATTTCGAGGTGTGGACCTTGGCGCCGCCGAGCTCTTCCGAGGTCACGGTCTCGTTGGTGACGGTCTTCACCACGTCCGGGCCGGTGACGAACATGTACGAGGTGTCGCGGACCATGAAGATGAAGTCGGTCATGGCCGGCGAATAGACGTCGCCGCCGGCGCAGGGGCCCATGATCACCGAAATCTGCGGGATGACGCCGGAGGCCGCGACGTTGCGCTTGAAGACCTCGCCATAGCCGCCGAGCGCCGCCACCCCTTCCTGGATGCGGGCGCCGCCGGCATCGAACAGGCCGACGATCGGGGCGCGCATCTTCAGCGCCATGTCCTGGATCTTGATGATCTTCTGCGCGTGCGTCTCCGACAGCGAACCGCCGAACACGGTGAAATCCTTGGAGAAGACGAAGACGGTGCGGCCGTTGACCGTGCCCCAGCCGGTGACGACGCCGTCGCCGGGGATCTTCTCGGCCTTGTCCATGCCGAAATCGACGCAGCGATGCTGCACGAACATGTCGAACTCCTCGAAGGAGCCATGGTCGAGCAGGAGTTCGATGCGCTCGCGGGCGGAGAGCTTGCCGCGCTTGTGCTGCGCTTCGATGCGCCGGTCGCCGCCGCCCTTGCGCGCGCCCTCGCGGCGCTCTTCGAGCTGTTCGAGAATGTCCTTCATGGCGATGCCCCCGGAGCCGAGCGAAGTTCGGTATCCGGCTTAAGGGGCGAAGGCTGGCCTGTCCATGGCGGCGCGGTGAGGCTTTCGTGCAAAGGCCTGCTGCTATCAGGCGGCTGGCCGCGTCGGGTCGCCGAGCGTGCGGTTGAGTTCGACGGCCTGGCGGACCAGCCGGCCGACCACCTCTGGCTCGATAGCATCGCCCTGGCGCAGTTCGATCGTCGCCATCTCGTACTTGCCGCCGGGCTTCAGGCGCGGCTCGATCTCGCGCAGCCGCTTGCCGCGTCAGAAGCCGAAGAGCACGCGCTCGGCTTCGGCGCGGATGAGGAGCACGGGGCCTTCGGAGACATAGACGAGATGGGTCCATTTGATCCGCTCGTCGAGCGGGGCAACGGCCTTGACCGCCTCGCGCAGCGCGTCGACCGTGACCCGGCGCCAGCCGTCGAGCTGCGCGACATAGCCCTCGGGGTCGTCGGCGGTCGGGGCGCCGGGCGTCACGCAGGCTAGCCGTGCTTGAGCAGCAGTGCCGCTGCATCGAACTCCTTGCGCCGGATGATCCGGCGCTCGGCGGCTTCCTCGTCCTGGCCCCAGATCCCGATCTGGTAGTCCTCGTCGAGATGGGCGGCGGCCCAGGTTTGCTCGGCATCGAGCCGGCCGTCGGCCAGCGCCAGCGCCAGGATGGCCGAGCCGGTCAGCGTCATGATGTTATGCGCGCCGGCCAGCGCAAGCGGGGCAGGGAGTTCGGCGACGCGGCGGGCGACGGCCTCCAGTGCGTCAGCCGGCTGCTCGGCGAACATCACGCCCTCGGCCAGGGTGAAGCGGGCGCCGAGCGCGGCCTCCGTCCCGGCGATGATCGGGTCCCAGATGGCGCGCTGGCGCTCGACCAGATTGTCGGGCTCGCCGGCGCGGTAGCAGAGCGCGTCGCTGCCGGCATAGCGCACGATCTCGGCGCGCACCGCCTCGTGCTGGTCGGCGACGCCGTCGAGGGCCGAGTTCACCAGCCGGGTGATCGGCATCACGGCCGGGTCGATATCCTGGTCTTGCGCCTGCCATTCGGCGGCGAGCGCCTCGGCGACGGGGCGGGAGGAGACGGCGAGCGGCTTGCGGGCCGGGGTGCGCGCCGTCTTGCCGTCGAGCGCGACGTGGAACAGGCCGTCGCGTTCGAGCACGCCGGCGCTTTCGTAGAAGCGCTTGGGCAGGGCGTTGCGCATCGCCTTCTGCGCGGCGGCGACGGGGTCGGGCTGGCGCGCGCCTGGCGTGCCGAACCGTTCGAGGAAAGCATCAGTGGACATGCCCGCCCCATAGCGCATTTCGGGGCGGGCGGAAACGATAGGCGCGTAGAAGCCGTTCGGGAATTCGCTGGCGTGAGTCGATTGGCGTGGCTGTCGAGAACCGGAGCGGAGCGTACCTTGGTACGTGAGCACCGGAAGCGCAGACGGTCGCGCCAAGCGACCGCGCCAGTAGAATTCCAAGCGGCTTCTCAGAGGAGCATGCCGCCGGAGACCTCGATGCGCTGGCCGGTGACCCAGCGGTTCTCGTCGGCGAGCAGCGAGGCGATCATCGGGCCGATATCGTCGGGCAGGCCGGCGCGGCCCATTGCCGTCGAAGAGGCGACGAACTGGTTGGTCTTGGCGTCGTCGCGCACATGGCCGCCGCCGAAATCGGTCTCGATCGCACCGGGCGCGACCACGTTGACCGCGATGCCGCGCGGGCCGAGCTCCTTGGCGAGATAGCGGGTCAGCACCTCGACTGCGCCCTTCATCGAGCCATAGGCGCTCAGGCCGGGCAGCGAGAAGCGGGCGAGGCCCGAGGAGACGTTCACGATCCGCCCGCCATCCTTGATCAGCGGCAGCAGCTTCTGGGTCAGGAAGAAGACACCCTTGAAGTGGATGTTGAAGAGCCGGTCGAAATCTTCCTCCTTCGTCTCGGCGAAGGAGGAATAGAGCGCGATGCCGGCATTGTTGACGAGATGGTCGAAGTGCTCGCGGCCCCAAGTCTCGGCGAGGGCCTGCCGGACCTTGGCGACGAAGCCGTCGAAGGCGGCGATGTCGCCGGTATCGAGCTGCAAGGCGAGCGCCTTGCGGCCCAGCGCCTCGATCTCCGCGACGGCGGCGTCGGCCTCTGCCTTATTCGCATGATAGGTGAGGATGACGTCGCTGCCGCGCTTGGCCAGGCTCACGGCGGTGTTGCGGCCGAGGCCGCGGCTGCCGCCGGTGACGACGGCGATCTTCTGCGTTGATTTTGCTTCTGTTTCGGTGGACATGATCAAGCTCCAGGGTTGGATGATGTGGCCGGAGCCTAGGCCCTCGAGGGCGTTCACTTGAATGCCGGAACTCTCGAATTTCCTGCCTGATCCTCCAATTGGATTGGATGGCCGGTGCGATCCGGCTATGAATTCGAGGTGGGCCGGCAAGGCCGCCGCAGCGGAGGCCAGCTATGTCATCGAACCTGAAGGACGCGATCCTCCGCTACATCGACACGCATGACGGGGATGGCGAAGACGGAATCTACCGCACCGTGATCGACGGGCTCTTCCTGATGCGGACGAGCCACCAGGACATGCCCAAGCCGATGGTGTACCGGCCGGCGCTCTGCCTCGTCGTGCAGGGTGCCAAGCAGGTCATGTTCGGCGACGAGCTGTTCGCATTCGGCGAGATGCAGGCGCTCGTCGTCAGCCTCGCGCTTCCGGCCTTCGGCAAGGTCGTCGGGGCCAGCACTGAGACGCCCTTCCTGGCGCTTGCGCTGGAATTCGACATCGGGGTGATGCGCCAGGTCATGGAAGAGCTCGACGATCCGCCGCGGCCGGCGGCCGATGCGGGTCCGGCCGTGTTCGTCGATGCGCTCGACGGCCAGCTGGCCGATTGCTTCCTCCGGTTGCTGCGGCTGCTCGATACGCCGAAGGCCGTCCCGGTGCTGTCCCCGGCGATCATGCGGGAGATCTGCTTCTGGCTGCTGACCGGCCCGAACCGCGACAAGATCTGCAAGCTCGCCTTGCCCGACAGCCATACCCAGCGCATCGCCAGGGCGCTTCATGTGCTGCGCGACCATTTCGCCGAGCCGATCCGCATCGAGCGGCTCGCCGAGACCGCGCGGATGAGCCCGTCATCCTTCCACCAGCATTTCAAGACGCTGACCGCGATGACGCCGCTGCAATACCAGAAGCACCTGCGGCTGCTCGAAGCGCGGCGGCTGATGGTGGCGGATGGCAGCAACGTCGCCGAGGCGGCCTATGAGGTCGGCTATGAGAGCGCCTCGCAGTTCAGCCGCGAATATGCCCGCATGTTCGGCGCGCCGCCGAAGCGCAGCCTGGCCGAGCTGAAGGCGCTGCCTGCCTGAGAGACCGCTTGGGACACGCGGCCCTCATCCTGAGGAGCCGCTTTAGCGGCGTCTCAGGATGAGGGCTGGGGGGCCGCAGCCTTCACGCCGCTCGAATCCGGCCGAGGAACTGCGCCACCTCGATATCGAGCTGGGCCGATTGCGCCGCGAGCCTGTCGGCGGATTGCGCGACGTAGCTCGCAGCCTCGCCGGCCTCGGCGGCGACCCGGCTGACGGCCTCGATATTGTCGGCAGCCAGGATGGTCTCCTTTGCCGCGGCTTCGATGTTGTGGGCGATGCCGACCGTCGCCGCGTTCTGCTGCTCGACCACGGTGGCGACGGCGGCCGAAATCTCGTTGAGCGAGCCGATGGTCATGTACATCGTGTCGATGGCCCGGATCGCAAGCTCGCTGGAGGTGCGGATCGCCTCGATCTGGCTCTGGATCTCCTGCGTCGCCTGCGAGGTCTGGTTGGCGAGCGCCTTGACCTCCTGGGCGACGACGGCGAAGCCGCTGCCGGAATGGCCGAAGCGCGCCGCCTCGATCGAGGCGTTGAGCGCGAGCAGGTTGGTCTGGCTGGCGATGGTCGAGATCAGCCCGACGATGTTGCCGATGTCGTCGGCCTTGCGCGAGAGGTGGTTCACCGTCTCCAGCACGTTGCCGGCCTTGGTCGTGGTCGAGACGACGATGCGGGCGGTCTCGCTGACCTGCCGGTCGATCTCGCCGATCGAGGCCGCGAGCTCGGTGGTCGCCTGCGTCACCGCAATGACGCTGGACGAGGTCTGATGCGAGGAGAGGTAGGCCGCGCCCGAGCGCTCGGCGACCTCGGTCGCGCCCATCGTCATCTGCTGCGAGGCCGAGCGCAGCGTCTGCACGGAGAGGATGACGTCCCGGGCGATGCCGGCGATCTTGCGCTCGAAATCGTCGGCGACGGCGTGCAGCACGGTCTGCCGCTCGATGCCGGCCTGCACGGTGGCGACGGTCACCTCGTGCCTGGCCTGCTCGGCCGTGTGCCGTGCGGCGGTGGCCGCCTGCCGGGCGTCCTCCGAGGCTTCGAGAGCCTTCCGAAGATAGGCCACGGTTTGGCCGAGCGCGGCCGCCTGGACGGTGACGATGGCCGCATGCAGCAGGACGCGGTCGATATCGCCGCCATTGGTGAAGACGGCGATGGGGTGGATGATGTTGACCACGGTATGATGGGCCGCGATCGCGAGCGCTGCCGTGATGAAGATGCGCCAGTCGAGCCAGCCGGCGAGCACGGCCAGCATGGCGAAGAAGTACATGTGCATGTCGGCCTGGTAGGGATGCCGCGCGAAGGCATAGACCAGCAGCATCACCTGGCCGATCGTGGCGATCGAGCTGACCTGCCGCGTCAGCCAATGCGTGCCGCACAGGCACCAGACCAGCGTCGACAGGGCGGCGAGCGCGACGCCGCAGCCGGTCAGGAGCGTGGCGTTATCGTTCCCGACGGCATTGCCGGCCAGCGCCAGCAGGACCGGGTTCGCCCAGAGCACCGTGATGAGCACATAGGCGAAGCGGATGCGCAGCGTTTCGACATCCGTCATGAAGAGGCCCGCCAGGATCCGGTGATGCAAAGACGCGCGAAGGAAGCATCGACCACGAACCAGGCGCCGGACCTGTAGAGTTCGGCGGCATAGCCGGCGCTGCTGCCGAGGCTGATGACGAGGGATGGGTTGCCGCCGATTTCCAGCAGGCGCCCGCCTGCCTGGCCGACGGCCATGGCGACTTGCGACGCCGAGAGGCCCGGCGGGAAATAGGAGGCGACGGGGCGTCCGGGGATCGGCCAGGCCGCGATGAGGAACGCCGATAGCGCCACGAACAGGCTGAAACTGGCGCCAAAGACGATCTCACGCATCCTGCGGTCCTTCTCGACGGCTTCTGCCGCCGGTGCGAGACAACCAGCGAAGTAATCGATGTGCAACTTTCGCTTGCAGGATGCCCCGGACAGCCTTTCCGAAGCGTGAATATCCCATGCAAAAATTGGCCGCTCCGAGTATTCGGCGGGCCTGCGTCGTAATCCGCTGCAATCGCGGCAAGCAATTTCACCGATTTAACTGGCGAAGCGGTCCCGCCAGGATGGTTTGGCGTTGGGGAAGGGCAGGGCGGCAGCAGCGTGAACACCACGCGCGACCGCTCGCGCCAGCACGTCGGCGGCGGTGCTGCAGAGTTCCGCCAGCGCGAACGCGTCCGACGGGGCGCCGCTATGGCCGGTCGCGGCGGCGAAGACGATGTCGCCGTCGAGCGGGGCGTGCGCCGGCCGCAGCGCCCGGGCGAGGCCGTCATGGGCGGCCAGCGCCAGCCGCTTCGCCTGCGCCTTGGTCAGCGCGGCGTCGGTGGCGACGATGGCGATCGTGGTGTTCTGGCCGGTGCCGCCCTTGAAGCGCAGGCCGAGATCGCCGGGCGTGATCGCCGCCGGCCAGCCGCGCCCGCCGAACTCGGCGTCGCGCTCATAGGGCGCGGCCCAGAAATGCGGGCCGTCGCCGATCGTGGCGCTGCCGACGGCGTTGACCGCGACGAGCGCGCCGACGATCTGGCCGGTGGCGGCCCGCGCGCTGGCCGAGCCGAGCCCGCCCTTCAGGGTCGCGGTGGTGGCGCCATAGCCGGCGCCGGCCGTGCCGAGCGCGACATCGAGGGCGGCGGCCTCGACCGCGGCGCGGCCGAGCGCGCGATAGGGCGGCTCAGCGCTGCCGCCCTTGGCCCAGCTCTTGTCGCCGCCATTGAGCAGGTCGAACAGGATCGCCTGCGGCACGATCGGGATGCGCAGGCCACCGACCGGAAAGCCGCGCCCGCGCTCGGCCAGCGCCGCCATCACGCCATCGGCCGCCGACACCCCCCAGGCCGAGCCGCCGGAGAGCACGATCGCGTCGACATGCTCGACCGTCATCTCCGGCTCCAGCAGCGCGGTGTCGCGCGTGCCCGGCGCGCCGCCGAGAATGGCGATGGAGGCGACGGTGGGCCGCTCGAACAGTGCGACCGAGACGCCGGTGGCGGCGACGGGATCATGCGCCTGCCCGATCAGCAGGCCGCGGACGTCGGTGATGAGATTGCGCATGGCCGTCGCGAATGAGCGGAAAAGAATCGGAATGCGCGCGCGCCGGCACGCCAGTGCCACATTACGATCTTTTCATGCGCGCGCCATCGCCGGTTCAGGGATGGGGGCCCACCTTGCCATCATCGCGAACCGGCTTCGAGACCCGCTCAGCGACTTTGAAATCCGTTTGATCCACGGGAGATCATCGATGAAACGCCTAGTCCTCATTGCAGCTTCGTCGGCAGCCGCACTCGCTGCGACGCTGGCGATCGCCCAGCCGCAGCCGATCCCGCCCGTCGGCGGCAGCGAGCCGACCCGCCAGGAACGGACCGAGGAGCGCGACCTGCGCCGCGGCGAATGGCGCGAGCGCCGCGCCGAGCAGATGGCGACCCGGCTGGACGAGCGCCTGACCAAGCTGCGCGCCGACCTCAAGCTGAAGCCCGAGCAGGGGCCGCTGTTCGACACGCTCGCGGGCGTGGTCAAGCAGGGCGCCCAGCAGCGCCGCGAGCGCTGGGCCAGCATGCGCGAGCAGCGCGAGACCTTCCGCCACGCCGACATCATGGAGCGGCTCGACGCGATGGCCGGCCGCCAAGCCGAGCGCGCCCAGCGCACCAAGGTGCTCGCCGATGCGGTGCGCCCGCTCTGGACCACGCTCAGCGACGAGCAGAAGACCGTGCTGCGCCGCTCGGTGCGCGAGGCCTTCGCCATGGCCCGCCAGCGCATGGAGCGGATGCGCGAGCGCTCCGACGACAACCGCGGCGGCCGCAACGGCGACAACGACAACCGCGGGCAGCGCCGCTGGCACGACCGCGGGCAGAACAACGACGATCGCGGCTGAGCGCATTCCGGACGAATATGAAAGGGCGGCTCGCGAGGGCCGCCCTTTTTCATTGGGGTGCGCGCGGAGGCGTTCGAGAGCCTGCCGCGACATGGAAGCACCGCGAGCCGTCATCCCGGACAAGCCGCGAAGCGGCGCCGCTCCGGGATCCATCGTAGAGCGCCGAGCCCTGCGATGGATCCCGGAGCTCCGCTTCGCTCCGTCCGGGATGACGGCGAGGGTGTGAGAGGCGCCCGCGCTATCCGTAGGGGCTGGCTCCGGCAATCAGGCGCCGGTGGCGTCCTTGACGCATTTGTTGGTGAAGCTCGTCTTGGCCGCGCCCGCGAGCTTCTTGTCGACGGCCTGCTTGTCGCAGGCAGCGCCGGCGTCCTTCTCGCATTTGGTCAGGAAGCTGGTCTTGGCGGCGCCGGCCAGCTTCTTGTCCGTGGCCTGGGCGGCGCAGCTTGCGCCCTGGGCATGGGCGAGGCCGGACAGGCAGGTGAAGGCAAGCGCTAGGATCAGGGTCTTCATGGTCGTCCTCCCGAATCTGGGTGCGCCGATTTTAGCAGAGCCGGGGAGAGGGCGTTAGCGGCACGGGGCTCGCCAAGATGAGCGTGTCGATACGGGGAATGTGCAAAGCATATAGTTAATCAATTTTCACCATAATTATTCAAATTGAGTTCATGTTTAGGTCTATACGGTGCCTCGATAGCTCTCGCGAGAGGGAGGGTGTCGTGAAGATTTCATGGTTAACATGGCTGATGCGGGGCTTCATTGGCTTCGTCTTCGTTCTTTGCCTGTTCGGCCCCTATGGTCTTTCGATTCTGATCGGCTGCCTCGGCCTCGGCTGCTACTTCTACAGGAACGAGGTTGGCTCGCACCTGTAGGCAGCCTGGCGGGTCGTGAGGCCGGGCCTATCGCGCAAAAGGAAAAGGGCGGCTCTCGCGAGCCGCCCTTTTCTGATTCCGGCCAAAGCCTTGCGGCCCGGCGCTGTGACGTTGAGTCAACTCAGCGCGAGTAGAACTCGATGACCAGGTTCGGTTCCATCTGCACCGCGTAGGGCACGTCCGTCAGGGTCGGCGTGCGGGTGAAGGTGGCGCTCGACTTGTTGTGGTCGGCTTCGATGTAGTCAGGCACGTCGCGCTCGGCCAGCGTGGCCGACTCGATGACGATGGCGAGCTGGCGCGAGCTCTCCTTGACCGCGATCACGTCGCCCGGCTTGACTTGGTACGAGGCGATGTTGACGCGCTTGCCGTTGACCGTGACATGGCCGTGGTTGACGAACTGGCGGGCGGCGAAGACGGTCGGGACGAACTTGGCGCGGTAGATCACCGCGTCGAGACGGCGCTCGAGCAGGCCGACTAGGTTCTCGCCCGAGTCGCCCTTGAGGCGGATCGCCTCGGCGTAGTAGCGGCGGAACTGCTTCTCGGAGATCGAGCCGTAATAGCCCTTCAGCTTCTGCTTGGCGCGCAGCTGCGTGCCGAAGTCGGAAGGCTTGCCCTTGCGGCGCTGGCCGTGCTGGCCAGGGCCGTATTCGCGGCGGTTGACCGGGGACTTCGGACGGCCCCAGATGTTCTGACCGAGACGACGGTCAATCTTGTACTTCGCCTCATGGCGCTTCGACATGTCGCGTGTCCTCTATGGTTCGCGAGTTGAGGACCGCGCCCTCCTGTCCCCGTGCCAGCTCGCCGCGCATCCTTGCGGATGCAGATGGCGACCTGCCATTTTTTCGAGCATCGGATTTGCCCGAAAAGTGCAAACCACTTTTCGGTCCTTTGCTCCCGGGGCGACAGATCCGACTCTGAAGTGAGCGGATCACGGGTGCGGAAAAAGCCACGCGGCCCCGTTAGGAGCCGCGCGACGCCAGCCCTATAGGCGCAACAGCCGGCTCAAGTCAAATAGGCGCGGCGACAAATGCCGCGCCTTCACCAGCGCTCGCCATAGAGATAGCGGGGCTTGCGCGGCTTGTGCCAGCCGAGTTGGCGGCCGCGCTGCCAGCCGTAATGACGCCTGGGATAATATCGCCAGTTCTGGTGTTGGCCGTGCTTCTGGTGCCAGCCATGCGGCCGGGCCTGGGCCTCGGAACTTGCACCGGGGCCGACGAGCGCGAGGCCGAAGGCAAGCGCGATCAGCAGGACGAGCTTCCTCATCGCGGTTCTCCCTCCCGACCGCGGCATGTGCAGATGAAGAAGGTCGGCCCATCCGGCCGTTACGTCAATCGACTATAGCGGATAGTCAGTTCGCCAGCGGCATCGGCTCGAGCGAGACCTGGGCCAGCCCATAGCCCGCCAGCGCGATGCGGAGCGGGCCGGTGAGGCCGGCGCCGCTGGTGAAGAGCGCCGGAGCCTCGCCTGCGACGAGGAGCGGACGCGGGGGTGCCGGGCCGATGAGCTGCGTCACGCGCCGGGCGATGGCCGGGGCGGGGTCGATCCAGCTGACCGGCCAGGGCGCGAGCCGGCGCATGCGCTCCAGCAGCAGTGGGTAATGCGTGCAGGACAGCGTCACGACGTCGGTACGCTCACTATCACGCTCGACGAAGCAGGGCGCGATCTCGGCGAGGATCGCGTCGTCCTCGACCGGCTCGCCCTTGAGCGCCGCCTCGGCCAGGCCGGCAAGCCGGGTGGAGCCGACCAGCGTGACCTCGCAGGCGGCGGCATAGGTCTCGATCAGCCCGCGCGTGTAGTCGCGCGCGACGGTGCCGGGCGTCGCCAGCACCGAGAACAGCCGGCTGCGGCTCAGTTCCGCCGCAGGCTTCACCGCCGGCACGGTGCCGACGAAGGGAATGGTGAAGCGGGCGCGCAAGGCCGGCAGGACCAGCGTGGAGGCCGTGTTGCAGGCGATGACCACGAGATCGGGATGGCAGCGCTGAACCAGCCGCTCCATCACCGCAAGCACGCGCTCGACCAACTCCGTCTCGCTCAGCCGGCCATAGGGAAAGCCGGCATCGTCGGCGGCGTAGACGATCTGCGCGTCGGGACGGGCGCGCGTCACCTCGGACAGGACGGTGAGGCCGCCCAGGCCGGAATCGAAGACGAGAATCGTTGGCGTGCGCGCGATCACGGGGGAGGTGCCATAGGCCGTTCCGGCCAAAAGATCGACCCGCATCGTCGGTGCTCGTTCTGGGCAGAGCATGTTCCGCAAAAGTGGCATGCACTTTTGCGATGAGAACATGCTCAAGATATTGAGCTGGCGCGAATTCTGGTCGTTCGGCCGATTTCAGCCGAACGGAAAGCGCGCTAGCGAAACCCGGATTGGACAGGAGGCGGGTTAAGGAACGGTCAAGGAAGGGTTCGGCGGCGTGTTTCGATTTAATGGACTATGTCCATTAAATAGTTGACTGTGTCCATTAATCTGAGCGATCCTCAGGCCACGAGGAGATGCCCATGCCGAGCCCGAACCTGGCTGCGATCGCGGCGATCCGCCGCTTTAACCGCTTCCATACCCGCTGGATCGGCGCGCTCGGCGGCAGCCTGCATGGCTCGGGCTTCGCGCTGACCGAGGCGCGGGTGCTCTACGAATTGGCGCACCGCGACGATTGGCTCGCCAGCGAGCTTTCGCGCGAGCTCGGGCTCGATCCCGCCTATCTCTCGCGCATCCTCAAGCGCTTCGCTGCCGCCGGCTGGCTGGCGCGGGAGCGCTCGCGCGACGATGGCAGGGCGCTGCGCCTGCGCCTGACCGAGGCGGGGCACGCGGCGTTCCGGCCGCTCGGACAGGCCTCGCACGACCAGGCGGCGGCGATCGTGGCGCGGTTGAAGGCGGAGGAGCAGGCGGGGCTGGTCGAGGCGCTCGACAAGGCCGAGAGGCTGCTCTCGGGCGGGTTGCCGGCCAAGGCGAGGCCGATCATCCGCGCGCACCGGCCGGGCGATATCGGCTGGGTGATCTCGGCCCATGCCAGGCTCTATGCCGAGGATTATGGCTGGGACATCAGCTTCGAGGCGCTGGTGGCCGAGATCGCGGCAAAATTCCTGCGCGAGTTCAAGCCGGGCCGGGAGCGCTGCTTCATCGCCGAGCTGGAGGGCGCGCCGGTCGGCTCGGCCTTCGTGGTGCAGGAGAGCGAGGAGGTCGCCAAGCTCCGGCTCGTGCTGGTCGAGGCGCGGGCGCAGGGGCTTGGTCTCGGCAAGACGCTGGTGAAAGAGGCGATCGGCTTCGCCCGCGCCGCCGGCTATCGCCGCATGGCGCTCTGGACCAACGACATCCTGCATGCCGCGCGGGCGATTTATGTTGCGGAGGGCTTCAGGCTGGTGGCGGAGGAGACGCACCATTCCTTTGGGAAGGATTTGGTTGGGCAGAACTGGGAGCTGGAGCTCGCGGCCGGGACGTGAGCCACGCGCGGGGGCAATGCACATATTTGCGCCGACGCGGCCTGCGCCCTAAACCTTGATCCGCGCCACCGCCGCAGCCGCGGCCCGCCCTGCCAGCGTCGCACCACCCACCGTCATCGCGCCGCCGCCGGCCGTCGCCTCGCCGGCGAGCCAGATGCGCCCACCGATCGGCTCGGCCAGCTTGTCGCGGGCGCTCTCCTGGCCGGGCAGGCAGACCGAGTAGGAGCCGTGCGAATACGGGTCGGTCCACCAGGCCGGGAAGGTCGCCGCCTTCACCGTCTTGCGGAAATCCTCCCCGATCATTGCCGCCAGCAGGTCGATGGTATGGGCCTGAGCCTCCTGCGCGCCGGCGAGCGAGAGCTTGCGGGCGTAGTCGCCGCCGAAATAGCCGATGATGATGTCCTTGCCGTCCGGGTAGAGGTCGAAATTCATCATCTCCTCCGGTGCGCCGGCTTCGAGATAGCTCGCGCCGGGCGTGATGCCGAAGCGGTCGCCCTCCACCCGGAAGGCAATCTTGGTGAGCGCGCCCATCACCAGGCCGCCCAGCGCGTCGCGGGTGCGCGCCGGCAGCTCGGGCGTGAAGCGGATCGAGCCGGCCTTGAGCACGCCGACCGGCACCGTGACGATGCAGGCGCGCGCCTTCAACGTGCCCGAGCGCGTGGTGATCTCGACGCCCGGCCCATCCCAGCGAATGGCGCTGACCGGCTCGTCGAGCCTGATGTCGAGCCCCTCGCCATGGCGCGAGACGAGGTTGCCGTAGCCCGAGGGCACGATGAGGTCGTCGCCCGACCAGAGGCGCTGGTAGTCGCGCGCCGAGATGCGCCCCGATTCCTCGCCGATCGAGAGCAGCAGGCCGGAGGAGGCGATCGGCGCCATGTCCGGCCCGAGATCGCCGAGCAGCTCCGCCACCGACAGGTCGCGCGTGGTGATGTCGACCGTCTCCAGCCGGCGGTCGATCTGGCCGAAGACGCTGCGGCGGCGCATCCGGTCGGTCTCCGCCATCGGCTTGCCGTTGGCGAAGAGCTGGAAGCCGCCGCCCCAGGGCTCGGTCGGCGTGGCGATGCCGAGATCGGCGGCGATCTTCACCCAGGGGTTCCGCTCGGCCCAGTGGATGTACATCGCGCCGGCGTCGAAGGCGGGGCCGAGCGAGGCGTCGGTGAAGGCGCGGCCGCCGATGCGCTTGCGCGCCTCGAGAATCACGACCTGGCGGCCGACCGCCTTGAGCTCGCGCGCGGCGCTGATGCCGGCCGCGCCGGCGCCGATGACGACGACGTCGAGATCGGCGGCAAAGGCGCGCTCGCGCATGCCGACGAGGTTCGCGGCAAGCGCGCTAGTGCCCATGAGGAAGGTCCGGCGGTCGAGCATTGCTGATCTATCTGCGTGGCGGCGGGCGCATGATGCGCGCCCGCTTGTGCGTTGCAATACGCCATCGGCTTTGCGGCCTGAGAAGGGCGATCACGAGATGGGGAGCGGGCTGTGAGCGGGGAACTGCGCGGAACCTCAACCCTTATCCCGAGAGCCTGACCGATGAAGAAAGCGATGATTTCAAAGTTTCGAGAATCGAACTCAACGGTGCCGTCATCCCGGGCAAGCGCAGCGCAGTCCCGGGATCCATCGTAGAGCGCCGGAGCCCTACGATGGATCCCGGAGCTCCGCTGCGCTCTGTCCGGGATGACGGCGCGTTTGGACCGGATGAGACATCCTAGATATCGCACAAGACATTTCAGCCCTCATCCTGAGGAGCCGCGTTCGCGGCGTCTCGAAGGATGCTCCAGCTCGCGGTGACGTCGCCTTCTGGAACATCCTTCGAGACGCGGACTTCGTCCGCTCCTCAGGATGAGGGCGGATGCTCGAAGAACCTCATATCGGCCCGCGATTGCTGTAAAAATTCTAAGATAACCGAAGAATCCGCGTAGTTTGACATTAGAATATTTCTATAGTTCGAGTCGTTGTGCAGTGCTTGTTGACAGCGTGAAATATCATCAATATCCGATCTGAGCCTTAACTTGAAGTATAGGCACAGTTTACATCAATTATAAATTTCTGGACCGCTTCTGAACTTGGGCGGTCTCTTCGGCTAAGCGGGGTTGGGCGATGAACGAGCATTCCGGCACGCTACGTTACGGCGTAGCGCTTGCAGCCTTGATGGTGGTCCTGGCGGCGGTCCCGGCAGACGCGCAGCAGCGGCGCGCGGCACCCGCCGCTCCGGCCGCCTCGGCCAGCGGCGCGGACGCTTCGGTGGTCCTCGACCCGATCACCGTGCAGGGTCAGGGGGAAGCGGGCACGCCGCTTCTGGCCGGTCCGACCACGACGCGGACGACCCGCGAGGAACTGGATCGGGAGCAGATCCAGAGCCTGACGGATCTCTCCAATCGGGTCGAGGCCGGCATCTCGTTCAACCGCCAGACCAACTCGCTCAACATCCGCGGCCTCGACGGCGCCCGTGTGCTGACGACGATCGACGGCATCCGCCAGCCCTTCCTGATCGACACGCGCATCGCGCGCGGCGCCCAGAATGCCTTCGATTTCGATTCGCTTTCGACGCTCGACCTGCTGCGCGGTGGCAGTGGCGCCAGCACGCTGGGCGGCGGGGCGCTGGGCGGCGCGCTCGCCGTGCGCACGCTCGATCCGGAGGATCTGATCCGCAACGGCCGCAACTACGGTGCGCTCGCCAAGACCGGTTATGACAGCACGGACCGGGCCTGGTTCGGCAGCGCCGCCGCCGCCGCCCGCATGGGCAACACCTCCGTCCTGCTGCAGGGCGGCTTCCGCGACGGGCACGAAATCGACAACAAGGGCTCGAACAAGAGCATCGGCGCGACGCGCACCGCACCGAACCCGAGCGATTTCAACCAGTACAACTTCCTCGCCAAGCTCTACCAGCAGGTCGGCGAGGCGCATCGCTTCGGCATCACCGCCGAGTTCTTCAAGCGCCAGGACCGCACCCAGGTCCGGAACAACACGGTCTCGCTGACCGGCAATTTCCGTCCGGGCGCCTACCAGAGCGGCGAAGATGTCGAGCGCAACCGTGTCTCGCTGACCTATGACTACAAGCAGCCCGGCAGCTTCATCGACGAGGCGCATGCGACGCTCTACTGGCAGCGGCTGAAGCGCGACGACCTCACCAATGCGTGGCGCTTCACCAGCATCGTCGGTCCCTATACCCGCGACAATTCCAACGAAGAGAATGCCTACGGCTTCAACGGCTATCTGCTGAAGAACTTCCAGACCGGCATGCTGTCGCATCGCCTCATGCTTGGCACCGAGCTGCGCACCACGTCGCTGGAGCAGTACTCATCCGGTATCGACAACTGCCCGGCGCGTCCGGCGTCGGGTGGGTTCACGGGCGCGTTCGCCACCTGCAACAACCTTTTCACCAACCAGGCCGACCAGCCGACGATCGACGGAAAGCTCGTTGGCCTTTACGCGCATGACGAGATCGGCCTCCTCGACAACCGCCTGCGCATCACGCCCGGCGTGCGCTTCGACTGGTACGAGGAAGAGCCACAGCAGACGCCGGCCTACTCGCTCGGCGGCTCGCGACCGGTCGGTTTGCCGCCGTCGTCGAGCGACACGGGCTGGTCGCCGCGGGTCCGGCTCGAATACGATATCCTGAAGAACGCGCCCGTGGTGAAGGACGTCACACTCTTCGCGCAATGGGCCAAGACCTTCCGGGCGCCGACGGCGGACGAACTCTACGGCCGCTTCGGCGGACCCTCCACCTATCTGCGCACCGGCAATCCGTATCTGCGCCCTGAAGTCGGCAACGGCATCGATGTGGGCTTGCGCTTCGGCGACAAGCAACTCGGCGGCTCGATCACCTATTTCCACACCAACTACCGCAACTTCATCGAGACCTACCAGGTTCAGGCCCCGGGCGTCGGTGGGCTGTATCCGCAAGGGGGCATCACCGGCTATCAGAACATCAATCGCGCGGAGATCCAGGGCGTCGAAATCAACGGTCAATATGCCTTCGCAACGAATTGGCTGGCGCGCGGCTCCTTCGCCTATACCCGCGGACAGAACAAGGACAACGACACCTTCCTGAACTCGATCCCGCCGGTTCAGGGCATCGTCGCGATCGCTTACGCCACCAATGTCTGGGGGGCCGAGGTTTCGACCAAGCTGGCGGCGTCGCGCGACGACGTCTCGACTGTTGCAGCGGGCACCGGCTTCAAGGCGCCAGGCTATGCGATCTTCAACGCTTCGGCGTGGTGGAGGCCGCTGCCGCAGGTCGCGGATCTCGAGTTCCAAGTCGGCGTCTACAACATCTTCGACCGCAAGTACTTCGATGCCGTCAACGTCCCGCTCGCGCGTCCCCAGGGCCGCGACTACTACAGCGAGCCCGGCCGGACCGTGAAGGCGACGATGAAGTATCAGTTCTGAGGAAGTCCCAGTTCCAAGAGAGAGTTCGAGACCCTCTCGTCAGGCCGGCGTTCGCGCCGGCCTTTTTTATTGGCGCGGCGCGGCCGCATGACCCTTCTCCCGCAGGGGGAGAAGGGAAGAGCGCGTTGCGCCTATTCCCGCCGGACCCTTGGCCCCTCGGCCAGCGACTTGAACACGCCGCGCAGGGTGCGGGCCTCCTGCTCGGTCATCTCCAGCCGGTGCAGGATGTCGCGCAGGTTCGCGGTCATCACCGGCTTCTTGCCGGCCGGGAAGAAGCCGCAGCGGTCGAGCTCGGCTTCGAGATAATCGAACATCGAGAGCACGGTGGCACGGCTCGCCGGCGGGGACGAGTTGTTCTCGCGGAAGGGCGGCTCGCCGCCCGTCGCCTTGAACCATTCATAGCCGGTCAGCAGCACGGCCTGGGCCAGGTTGAGCGAGGCGAAGGTGGGGTTGACCGGGAAGGTCAGGATCGCGTCGGCGAACGAGATCTCCTCGTTGGTCAGGCCGATGCGCTCGCGCCCGAACAGGATGCCGACGCGCTCGCCGCCGGAGACGCGCTCCGCGAGCGGGGGCATCACCTCCGCCGGCGTGACGACGCGCTTCATCTGGCCGCGCTCGCGCGCGGTGGTGGCGAGCACGTAGTTGAGATCGGCGATGGCTGCGGCCGCATCCGGGAAGAGCCGGGCGTTGTCGAGGATATGGGTCGCGCCCGAGGCTGCGGAGGTCGCACCCTTCTTCAGGCCGCCGCCGGTCGGCCAGCCGTCGCGCGGGGCGACGAGGCGCATCTCGGAGAGGCCGAAATTCGCCATGGCCCGGGCGCACATGCCGATGTTCTCGGCGAGCTGCGGTTCGACCAGGATGATGACGGGGGCTGCGGCCTCGGAGGGCGGGCGGGTGCGGTCGGTGCCGGAGCCGGGCATGGGATTTCTACGCTTGTGAACAGGATCGGACTCTTACGAGCCCGATCCTATCAGGTGTTGGCAAGAACCGCTTCAGGCGCTGCGGCGCAGGCCGAAGTCAAGCCTGGCGTTCGGAGCAACGTCGCTCATGCGCTTGACCGGGGCAGCTTCGTCCTTGATCCGGAAGCTGGAGACCAGCCCGTTCAGGCGTTGGATCTGGCCGGTCAGCGAGCTGGCTGAGGCGGCGCTTTCCTCGGCCAAAGCGGCGTTCTGCTGGGTCATCTCGTCCATATGGGCGACGGTCTGGCTCATCTCGTCGATGCCGTTGGCCTGCTCGGAGGAGGCGGCCGAGATGTCCGAGACGGTGGCCGAGACCTTCTTCGAGGCCTCGACGATCTTGCCGAGCGCCTCGCCGGCCGAGCGGACGAGGCTGACGCCCTGCTCGACCTCGGCGCCGGATTCGCTGATCAGCGCCGTGATGTCCTTGGCAGCGTCGGAGGAGCGCTGGGCCAGGGTCCGGACCTCGGAGGCGACGACCGCGAAGCCCTTGCCGGCATCGCCGGCGCGGGCTGCTTCCACGGCGGCGTTGAGGGCGAGCAGGTTGGTCTGGAAGGCGATCTCGTCGATCACCGAGGTGATGTCGGAGATCTTGCGCGAGGCGGTCTCGATCCGCGACATCGCCTCGACCGCCTGATGGACGATCGCGCCGCCCTTCTCGGCGACCTGCATCGCCTCCTCGGCAAGCTGGACGGCCTGCCGCGAGGACTGGGCCGAGGCCTTCACGGACGCGGCCAGCTCCTCGGTGGTTGCGGCGGTCTCCTCGAGCGAGGAGGCCTGCTCCTCGGTGCGCTTGGAGAGGTCGTCGGCGCCCATGTTGATCTCGCGGGCGGCGTTGGCGACGTCGACCGAGGTGGTCTGGATCGTCGCCACGGTTTCCGAGAGGCGGTTGACGGCGCGGTTGAAGTCGTCGCGGAGCTTCTGGTAGTCGGCCGCGACCTGGGCGTCGATGCGATAGGTCAGATCGCCCTGCGCGAGCAGGTCGAGCCCCGAGGCGAGCAGGCCGACGACGTGCTGCTGCTCCCTGGCGAGCGCGGCCCGCTCGGCCTCGACGCGCTGGCGCTCAGTCTCGTTGCGGCCGCGCTCGGCCTCGGCCAGGCGGTTCTGTTCGGCCGATTGCGCTTCGAGCCGGCGCATCTCCAGCCCGTTCTCCTTGAAGATCGATACGGCCTTGGCCATTTCGCCGACCTCGTCGCGGCGGGTTTGACCGGCGATCTCGGCGTCGAAATCGCCCTTGGCGAGCAGGCCCATCGTCTCCTTCAAGCGCGCGAGCGGCCCGGTGATGCTCCTGGCGGACATCCACATCGCGCCACCGAGGCCGACCAGCAGGCCGAGCACGCTGCAACTGATGACGATCATGACGATCTTGTCCGTCGAGGCGCTCAGGGCGTTGCTCGTCGTCTCCGTATCCTTGGTCAGGGTGTTGTTGAGCTCGGTGATGTTGCGGATCACGTTGCGGAGCTTGCCGTCGACCTCGTCCATCACGGCCAGCGCCTTGTCGTTCTGGTCGCGCCGGCCGAAGTCGAGCGCCTGGTTGACGCCGCTCCTGATCTCGCCGACCTGCCGGATCAAGGCGTCGTATTCGCCGCTCATGGTCGGCAGGTAGGACTGGCCCTCCTTCAGCAGTTCGAGCGATTGCGAATAGGCGCGCTCGCCCTGGGTCTCGGCATCCTTGGTGCCCTGCGAGTTGGCCGGGTAGGCGATGATCTTGTAGGCTTGGGCCAGGATGTCGTTGGCGGCGCGCGACGCCCGCGCGGTCGCGAAGATGGCCTTGCTGCGGGCGTTGATCAGGTCGGAATAGGTCTCGTCGACCTGATGCAACTGGATGCTGGTGAGGATGGTCGCGGCGAGCCCTATGAGCCCGACGAAGAGCATCGCCCCTGCGATCTTGATGCTGATGCGGATGTTGTTGAGGTTCATGGTCGCGACCGCCCGGATAGGGGAATTGGAACGTCGCGACAGTCGGCTTTCAGATTTAATAAACTATAAAATGCCTTTGAAATCGTAGAATATTTGCCATTCCGTAGCGAAATATCCTCATTTCGCGCACGTGCAGATTGCGCGCGAAATGAGCCGATTCAGATTGCGATACGTAGAGCCGTGCGCGGCACAACGTCATGCGCGCTTATAGCTTGGTGTGAATACGCAGAATCCGCTCCGCGTCATCCCGGACAAGCGGCGAAGCCGCGCCGCTCCGGGATCCATCGTAGAGCTCCAGCCCTATGATGGATCCCGGAGCTCCGCTTCGCTCCGTCCGGGATGACGCCGCGTGTTTCCGGCAAGTCACAGCCCGCTCCGGACAGGCTCGTTCAGCCTGCCTTCTGCTCGACCGCGCGCAGCACGCGCAGCGTATTGCCGCCGGCGAGCTTCTCCAGATTCTCCTCCGACCAGCCGCGGCGGATCAGCTCGGCGATCAGGCCCGGGAAGGTCGAGGTGTCCTCCAGCCCCTCGGGCACCGCGCCGCCGAAGAAGTCCGAGCCGATGCCGATATGGTCGTGGCCGATGCGCCTGGCGAGATAGTCGAGATGGTCGCAGAACTGCGCCAGCGTCGCCTTCGGGCGCGGGCCGGCTTTGGCAGCGATGTCGGCCTCGGCCTTCTTATAGTCCATGCCATCCGGCGTCTTGCCGTACTGGTCCTTGGCCGGGCGGTGCCAGTCGCGCGAGGCTTGGCTGATGAAGTCCGGCACGAAGGTCGCCATCACGACACCACCCGCAGCCGCGACCCGGTCGAGCACGTCGTCGGGGACATTGCGGGGATGGTCGCAGAGCGAGAACGCGTTGGAATGCGACCAGACGACCGGGGCGCTGCTGACGTCGAGCACGTCATGCATGACCTTGTGCGAGACATGGGCGAGGTCGACGACCATGCCGAGCTTGTTCATGCGGCGGATCACGTCTTTGCCGAAGGCGGTCAGGCCATTGTGCCTGGGCGCATCGGTGGCTGAGTCGCACCAGTCATGGGTGCCGTTATGGCAAAGCGTCATCAGCCGTACGCCGAGCCCGTAATAGGCGTCGAGCGCGTCGAGCTCGTTATCGATGGCCGAGCCGTTCTCGATCGTCATGAACAGCGCGATCCGGCCTTCGGCCTTGGCGGCCTCGACATCATCGGCCGAGAGGCCGGGCCGGAAGACACTCGCGTGACGGCTGAGGATGTCGCGCATCAGCGCGATCTGCGCGAGCGCGAAGCCCGCGGGCTTCGGGTGGTTCGGCGGCACGTAGGCCGCGAAGAACTGGCCGGCGAGCTTGCCGGCCTGCATGCGCGGGATGTCGGTGTCGGTCTCGGCATGGACGTTGCCGAGTTCGTAGGCGGCGACATCGCCCTTGGCCGTGCGGCTCAGCCGGATGACGTAGGGCAGGTCGTTATGGCCGTCGATCATCGGCGCGCGCTCGAGCAAGGCGAGCGCGGCGGCGTAGGCATTGTCCTGGATCGGGGGAGCGGCGAGGGCCATGGCGCACCTTAGTCGGGGAATCGAAAGGGCAGGGATCGTGGCAGGGGATCGGCCGCGAGGCGAGGGGGCGTGGCGCATGACCGGGGCGCAGCGTTGCGCGTGGTGTCATCCCGTGCGCGCCGCGGCGCGAAGTGCTGCTGCGCAGACACGGGACCGCGTGACGAGAAGGGCGCCCTATCCTGAAGACGGTCCCGCATCTGCGCAGCAGCATTGCATGCTGCAGCGCGTGCGGGATGACCCTCACCCGAACCGCGCCGGCGAGAACGGCGTCGGATCGACGAAGACCTTCTCGTTCGTCACCATCTCCGCCACCATGCGCCCGGTGACGGCAGCCAGCGTCAGGCCGTGATGGGCGTGGCCGAAGGAGAACCAGAGGTTCCGGTGCTTCGGGGCCGGGCCGATGATCGGCATCATGTCGGGCGTGCAGGGGCGGTTGCCGAGCCAGGGCTCGGGATCGAGCCGCTCACCGAGCGGGAAGAACTGCTTGGCGATGGGCTCGGCGCGCGCCAGCTGGACCGGCGTCTTCGGCGCGCCGCGCAATGCGAACTCGGCACCGGTGGTCAGGCGGATGCCCTTCAGCATCGGCGCCAGGAAATAGCCGCGCTCGGTGTCGAGCACCGGGTGGTTGAGCACGGCGTTGCCGAGCGGCTTGTAGTGCATGTGGTAGCCGCGCTTGACCGCGAGCGGCAGGTTGTAGCCGAGCTGGCTGGTCAGCACGTCGGCCCAGGGGCCGAGCGCGACCACGGCGTCATGCGCCGTTGCCCGCGTGCCGTCGGCGAGGGTAACCGCCCATTCGTCGCCGTCCTGCTCCAGCGTGGTGGCGTCGCCGGCCCGGAACTCGCCGCCGAGCTTTTCGAACAGCCCGACATAGGCCTTGGACAGGCCGTGCGGATCAATGACCGTGACCGGGTCGGTCCAGTGCAGGCCGCCGATCAGGCTCTGCTCCAGATGAGGCTCCTCGCTGCGCAGGGTGGCGACATCGAGGGCACGGTAGCCCAGGCCGTATTCCTTGTTCCAGCGCGCGGCCTCACCGAGGCGGGCATCCTGCTCGGCTGCGGTGCGGAAGACCTTCATCCACCCCTTGCGGCGCAGGAGATGGGTCGCGCCAGCCTCGGCCGCCAGCGCGTCGTGCTCGGTGACGCAATGCTCGATCAGCGTCGCGTATTTATGGGCGATCGCCTCGTGCTTCGCGGCGCGCGAATGCATCCAGTAGGACCAGAGAAAGGGCGCGAGCTTGGGGATCGCGTTCCAATGATAGGAGGCGTCGATATTGTTGTTGCGGGCGTAGCGCAGCAGCGCGCCGAAATCATGCGGGAAGCCGTAGGGGTAGACCCCTTCGCGCTGGATCAGCCCGGCATTGCCGAAGCTGGTCTCCTCGCCCGGCCCGCGCTTGTCGACCAGCAGCACCGAGCGGCCGGCCTTCTGCAGGTGCAGTGCCACCGAAATCCCGACGATACCCGCGCCGAGAACGATCGTATCGGTCCGCATCACCATGCTCCTGCCAGCCTCGCCCACCCGTAAAAATACCGCTCTGAGCCGCGTTGTCAGCGGCGTGGTGCATTTTTGCGGGCTCTGCGCGAAAGTTTCGCAAGTTTTGCGCCAGCTTAGCCAGGAGCGCGGGGCTGGGGGAGCATAGCGGCAACTCCACGCAATTTTCTGCGCCGCGCAGGGCGGGGCTGTGCCAGCCGCTGGTGACGCAGCAACTCCTATCGGCCAAGGTGACGCAAATTCCGTTCCGATTCAGGCTTTCATGTTCTCGCGTTTCGCCGCTTTCCTCGCCTGGCTCGGCCGCTACGGCACGCAGGGTTTCGCGCTCTCGATCTTCCTGGGGCTTGCCCTGCCGCAATTCTCGGCGGCAGCACGGCCGCTGCTGCCGGTCACGATCTTCTGCTTCACCACCGTTGTCTTCCTGCGCGCCGATTTCGGCGTCATCGCCGGGCTGATCCGCCGGCCGGCCAAGCTTCTCACGGCCTGCCTCTGGCTGATCGCCGCGCCGGCCGTGATCATCGGCGCGACCTTGCTGCTGCTCGGCCGCGCCGGGCTCGATCCCGGCCTCGTGCTCGGCTTGGCGATCCTGTGTGCGGCGCCGCCGATCATGTCCTCGCCGGCGATCGCGATCCTCTACGGCTTCGAGCCGTCGTTGATCATCGCCAGTGCCATCCTGACTACGGTGCTGAGCCCGATCGTCGCGCCTGTGGTCGTCGAACTGGTGGCGGGGGCGGCGGTGCCGCTCGATCGCTGGGTGCTGACCCTGCGCCTGCTGCTCTTCATCGGCGGCGGCATCATGGTGGCGGCGATCATGCGGCGTTGGCTCGGCGGCGAACGCATCCGCGCGATGAAGGCCAATCTCGATGGCTTCGGCGTGCTGATGTACTTCATCTTCGCCATTGCCGCGATGGACGGCGTCACGCGCGCCGCCTTCGAGAGGCCGGGGCAGGTTCTGACTTTCCTGGCCGTCGCCTTCGCGGTCGCCGGCTGCGGCATCGGGCTCGCCTTCCTGCTGCTGCGCAACCTTAAACGACCCGACCGCTTCATGATCGGCTACGGCACCGGCCAGCGGAACATGGGGCTGCTCGTCGCGGCGCTCGGCGCCGGCGTGCCCCCGACCACCTTCCTGTTCTTCGCGCTGGCGCAGTTCCCGATCTACCTGCTGCCCTGGCTGCTGCGCGGCGTCGCGGCGCGGGTCAGGCGCGCGGACATGCCTGCTGACGCGGGCTGACGGCGGGCCCTGCGAGGCTGCATTCGTCAAAGGAGCCGCAGAACCATGATCACGCTCTATTCCGGACCGCTGAGCCTGTTCGCCCGCAAGGTCGAGATCGCGCTGCGCGAGAAGGGGCTCAGTTTCGAGCGCATCATGGTGCCGTTCAACCAGACCACCGGCTACGACCCGAAGCACCCGGAGGTCACGGCGCTGAACCCGAAAGGGCAGGTGCCGGTGCTGACCGATTGCGGCCTCGTGCTCTACGATTCCACCGTGATCATCGACTATCTCGACGAGGCCTATCCGGAGGTGCCGCTCTATCCCGCGTCGCCGGGCGATCGCGCCCGCTGCCGGCTCGACGAGCTCTATGCCGACGAGATCATGTTCAACGCGCTGCGGCCGCTGATGCACCGCACCAGCCCGCCGAGCTCCGACCAGACCAGGCGCATGGCGCAGGAGGCCGACGCGATGATCGCCGAGGCGACGCTCTCGCGCCACTACGCCGTGCTCGACGAGCGCCTCGCCGGGCGAGAGTTCTTCTCGCAGAACCTCTCCGTCGCCGATATCGCGCTGTTCATGGACGTGCTGTTCTCGCTGCGGCTGGGCGGGCCGTCGCTTACCGGCTTCGACGGGCTTGCCGCCTGGTTCGCGCGGCTGTCGCAGCGCCCGGCCTTCGCGCTCGCCGCGGCCGAGATTGCGGAAGCGGATCGGCGCCTGTCCTTTCCGGTCAAACGAGCCTTGAAAACCGCCTGAACGCAATTGCGGTGACAGCTCGCGGCGGGTAAACCGCTCGCCATGACCGCCCCGATCCGCATCGCCCCCTCGATCCTCTCGGCCGATTTCGCCAAGCTCGGCGAAGAGGTGCGTGCCATCGACGCCGCCGGCGCCGACTGGATTCATTGCGACGTGATGGACGGGCATTTCGTGCCCAATATCAGCTTCGGCCCGGACGTGCTGAAGGCGATCCGCCCGCATACGGCGAAGTTCTTCGACGTGCACCTGATGATCGCGCCGGTCGACCCCTATGTCGAAGCCTTCGCCAAGGCGGGCGCCGACCTGATCTCGTTTCATGTCGAGGCCGGCGCGCATTCGCACCGCACGGTGCAGGCCATCAAGGCGCAGGGCAAGCAGGCCGGCATCGTGCTAAACCCCGGCACGCCGGAGAGCGCGATCGAGCCGCTGCTCGGCGATCTCGACCTGATCCTGCTGATGAGCGTCAATCCCGGCTTCGGCGGCCAGAGCTTCATCTGCTCGGTGGTCGAGAAGATCGCGCGCGTCCGAGCTCTGATCGGCGAGCGGCCGATCGCGCTCGAAGTCGATGGCGGCATCACGCCGGAGACCGCGCCGCTGGCGGTCAAGGCCGGCGCCGACGTGCTCGTCGCCGGTTCGGCCGCCTTCAAGGGCGGGCCTGCGAACTACGCCGCCAATATTGCCGCGATCCGCAAGGCGGCCGAGACCGCCCGCGGCGAGTGGGTGTGAGAGAGGTCGACTTGGCATTGTCGTCATGGTCGGGCTTGTCCCGACCATCCACGTCTTGCCCGGTTTGGCCTTCATCGACGGTTCAAGACGTGGATGCCCGGCACAAGGCCGTGCATGACGGTAGTGCAATAAGGCGAGGCCAAGAATGATCCCGCGCTATTCCCGCCCCGAGATGGTCGCCATCTGGGAGCCGCAGACCCGCTTCCAGATCTGGTTCGAGATCGAGGCCCATGCCACCGACAAGCTGGCCGAGCTCGGCGTCGTGCCGAAGGAGGCGGCTGCGACGATCTGGGCCAAGGCCAAGGACGCGACCTTCGACGTCGCCCGCATCGACGAGATCGAGCGCGTCACCAAGCATGACGTCATCGCCTTCCTGACCCATCTCGCCGAGATCGTCGGGCCGGAGGCGCGCTTCGTCCACCAGGGCATGACCTCGTCGGACGTGCTCGACACCACGCTCGCGGTGCAGCTCGCGCGTGCCACCGACATCCTGATCGCCGATGTCGATGCGCTGCTCGCAGCGATCAAGCGCCGGGCCTTCGAGCACAAGTTCACGCCCACGATCGGCCGCTCGCACGGCATCCATGCCGAGCCGGTGACCTTCGGGCTCAAGCTGGCGCAGGCCTATGCCGAGTTCGATCGCTGCCGTGCCAGGCTCGTCGCGGCGCGGGCCGAGATCGCGACCTGCGCCATCTCCGGCGCGGTCGGCACCTTCGCCAATATCAATCCGCTGGTGGAGGAGCATGTCGCGGAGATGATGGGCCTGACCGTTGAGCCGGTCTCGACCCAGGTCATCCCGCGCGACCGCCATGCGATGTATTTCGCCACGCTCGGCGTCGTCGCCTCCTGCATCGAGCGGCTCGCGACCGAGATCCGCCATCTCCAGCGCACGGAGGTCTATGAGGCGGAGGAGTTCTTCTCGCCGGGCCAGAAGGGCTCCTCGGCGATGCCGCACAAGCGCAACCCGGTTCTGACCGAGAACCTGACCGGGCTCGCCCGCCTCGTGCGCGGCATGGTCACGCCGGCCTTGGAGAACGTGGCGCTCTGGCACGAGCGCGACATCTCGCACTCCTCGGTCGAGCGCATGATCGGCCCCGACGCGACCGTGACGCTCGACTTCGCGCTGGCGCGGCTGACCGGCGTCGTCGACAAGCTGCTGATCTACCCGCAGAACATGCGCAAGAACCTCGACAAGCTCGGCGGCCTGCACAATTCGCAGCGCGTGCTGCTGGCCCTGACCCAGGCCGGCGCCAGCCGCGAGGAGAGCTATTCGATGGTCCAGCGCAACGCGATGCGCACCTGGGAGCACGGCGAGGACTTCCTCACCAACCTCAAGGCCGACAAGGACGTGACGGCGCGGCTCTCGGTGGCCGAGCTCGAGGCGATGTTCGACGAGGGCTATCACTTCAAGCACGTCGACACGATCTTCGCGCGGGTGTTCGGGGAGCAGTAAGCAGGCCCCGCGGAAAGGCGCTTAACGTATGAAATCCTCCGACGCCGACATCTTCATCATCCCCGGCTGGTCCGGCTCCGGGCCCGACCATTGGCAGAGCCGCTGGGAGGCCAAGCTCACCACCGCGCGGCGGATCGAGCAGGATGACTGGTACAAGCCGGCGCGCGACGCCTGGGCCAACCGCATCGTGGCGGCCGTGCGCGCGGCGACGCGGCCGGTCGTGCTCGTCGCGCATTCGGCCGGCGTCAGCGCGGTGGCGCATGCGGCCGAACATCTCAAGCCCGGCGAGGTCGCTGGCGCCTTCCTCGTCGCGCCGGCCTCGGAGCGGGCCAAGGGCGCCATTCCCGGCATGACGCCTGACTTCATCCCGCATCGGCGCGAGACGCTGCCGTTCCCCTCCGTGCTGATCTCCAGCACAACCGATCCCTATTGCACGCAGGACGAGGCGAAGGCGCTGGCCGAGGCCTGGGGCGCCGAGTTCGTCGACGCCGGCGATAACGGCCATCTCAACACCGAATCCGGCCACGGGCCCTGGCCGGACGGCCTGCTGCGCTTCGCCGGCTTCTTGCGGCAGTTGAAAGCGACCTGACGGAATCTAGGCATTTAAGTCGCTTTTCCGTATTGATTGTCTGCAATGTTGCGCTCGGCCATTCCGCTCGGAGTCCGACCATGCTGACACGTCGCCTGTTCTGCGGCTGCCTGCCGCTTGCCGCCAGTTTCCTCTCGTCCGAATGCCTGGCTCAGGCGCCGGCCTCGACCTGCGAGGTGTTCACGCCGGAGCGGCAGCAGGCCAAGACGCCCGAACTCGCCCTGGCGCGGCTGCGCGAGGGCCATGCGCGCTTTCTCGCCGGCAAGACGATCAATTGCGACCTGATGGCCCAGATCAGGGGCACGGCCGCCGGCCAGGCGCCGTTCGCGGCGATCATCGGCTGCATCGACTCGCGCGTGCCGGTCGAGCTCGTCTTCGACCAGCGCATCGGCGACGTCTTCGTCGCGCGCATTGCCGGCAACTTCGTCAATACCGACATCATCGGCAGCATGGAGTTCGCGACCAAGGTCTCGGGCGCGAAGCTGATCGTGGTGCTCGGCCACAGCGAGTGCGGCGCGATCAAGGGCGCGATCGACAACGTGCGGCTCGGCAACCTCACGGCGACGCTGGCGAACATCGCTCCGGCTGTGCTGGCCACGACCGGCATCGAGGGACCGCATTCGTCGAAGAACGCCAAGTTCGTGCAGGCCGTCGCCGAGACGAATGCCCGGTTCGCCGTACAGGAGTTGACGGCGCGCAGCCCGATCCTGACCGAGATGGTCGAGAAGAAGGAACTCAGCATCGTCTCGGCGATGCACGACGTTGCGACCGGGCGGATCACCTTCGCAGCGTGAGCCCATGCCGGATGCCCAAAGAAAAACCCGCCCCGGATCGCTCCGGGGCGGGTTTCTCATGTCAGCAATCAGCTAGCCGAGATCAATTCTCGACATAGGTGATCTTGCCGTCCGCGCCCTTCTTCCAGGTGTAGACGGTGTAGTCCGGACGGGTGATGTCGCCCTTCTTGTCGAAGGAGATGTCGCCGATCACGGTCTTGACCGGCTGGCCGCCATGCAGCGCGTCGGCGATCTTCTTGGGATCGACGGAGTTCGCGCGCTTGGCGCCTTCGGCCATGATCTGGACGGCGGCGTAGCTGTAGAGGGTGTAGGCTTCCGGCTTGAACTTGCGGGCCTCGAACTTCTTGAGGACGGCAGCCGCTTCCGGACGCTTCTGCGGGTCCGGCGGGAAGGTCATCAGCGTGCCTTCGACGCCGGGGCCGCCGATCGTGGCGAACTCGTCGGTGGTGATGCCGTCGCCCGAGACGAGCACGGTCTTCAGGCCCTGGTCGCGCATCTGGCGCACGATCAGGCCGCCTTCGGTGTGCAGGCCGCCCCAGTAGAGATAGTCGGCACCGGTCGACTTCAGCTTGGAGACGAGCGCCGAGAAGTCCTTCTCGCCGGCGTTGACGCCTTCATAGAGCACTTCCTTGACGCCGCCGGCATTGAGACCCTTCTTGGTCTCGTCGGCGAGGCCCTGGCCGTAGGTGGTCTTGTCGTGGACGACCGCGATCTTCTTGTCCTTGAAGTTCTTGATCAGGTAGGCCGAGGCGACGCTGCCCTGCTGGTCGTCACGGCCGCAGGTGCGGAAGGTGTTCCACAGGCCGCGCTCGGTGATCTTCGGGTTGGTGGCCGAAGGGCTGATCATCAGGATGCCGTTCTCGGCATAGACTTCCGAGGCCGGCATGGTGACGCCGGAGTTGAAGTGGCCGAGCACCCACTTGACGCCGTCGCCGACGAACTTGTTGGCGACTGAGACGCCCTGCTTCGGATCGGAGACGTCGTCGCCGATCGAGATGGTGATCTTCTGGCCGAGCACGCCGCCGGCCGCGTTGATGTCCTCCACCGCCTGTTCGGCGCCGTTCTTCAGCTGGGCGCCGAAGGCCGCGTTCGGGCCGGTGATCGGACCACCGACGCCGAGCTTGATCTGGGCATTCGCCACGCCGGAGAAGGCGAGGACCGCGCCGAGGGCGATACCGCCCAAGAGCAGCTTCTTCATGAGATGGGACTCCCCTGTATTGTCACTAGGAACGGGCCATAGTTTCGGCCCGTCTCGGCGCGTGGTGCCACCGTGAAAAGCAGTCTTGCGCTTTTTCAACGGTCTGTCACGCGGCAAGCTCGGTGGTGTTTTTCGGTCTTTCGGAGGGGTTGGGCACGCTGATCCACTTGCAGGATTCATGCGCAAAACCGGCCTCAACTTTTCCGCATCCTGCTAGCGCGCCTTCCAGCTGAAGGGGCCGGTGCGCTCGTAGAGCCAGCGATATTGCGTCGTCATCTGGCGGGTGCGGTTGTAGCGCCAGCCGGCGAGGGCGAAGGCCATCAGCACGACGGTGTCGACGAGGTAGAATTGCGGGCTGAGCAGCGTGCCGTGGAAGACGGCGAAGTGGATGAAGCGCAGCACCAGCCCGAGCACCAGCGTATAGACCACCAGCTGGATCACCGGCCGCCAGGTGATGGCGATGGCGCGCCCGGTCATCCAGGCGGCCCAGCCGCCCATCACCATGGTGACGAGCAGGAACAGCCAGACGGTCGGTTCTTCGTAGAGGACGCCCTGCATCGGTCAGGCTCCCAACAGATGTCTGAGAATGGTGAGGCCCGCATCCTTCGAGACGCCATTCCTATCGGAACGGCTCCTCAGGATGAGGGCTGAGAGAGAGGCCGGCCCTCGCTTCAATGCCGCCCGCCTTCGAGATAGGCCGCGCGAACCTGCGGGTCGGCCAGCAGGTTCTTGCCCGTTCCGCTCATGGTGATGACGCCGTTGACCATGACATAGCCGCGATGGGCGAGCTTCAGCGCATGGAAGGCGTTCTGCTCGACCAGGAAGACGGTCAGCCCCTGCGTGCGGTTGAGCTCGCGGATCGCCTCGAAGATCTGCTTGACGATCAGCGGCGCCAGGCCGAGCGAGGGCTCGTCGAGCAGCAGCAGCTTGGGCCGCGCCATCAGCGCGCGCGCGATCGCGACCATCTGCTGCTCGCCGCCCGAGAGCGTGCCGCCGCGCTGCTGCAGCCGCTCGCGGACGCGCGGGAAAAGCTGGCAGATTGTCTCGAGGTCCTCCTCGAAATGGGCGAAATCGCGCACGGCCGCGCCCATCTGCAGGTTCTCGTAGACGGTCATGCGCGGGAAGATGCGCCGCCCTTCCGGCGATTGCGCGATGCCGAGCCGGGCGATCTCGTGGCTCGGCAGCTTGGTGATGTCGCGGCCGTCATAGGCGATGGTGCCTTCGCGCGCCTGGGGAGCGCCGAAGATCGTCATCATCAGGGTCGACTTGCCGGCGCCGTTGGCGCCGATCATCGTGACGATCTCGCCCGGGTTGACGTCGACGTCGACGCCCTTGAGGGCGATGATCTTGCCGTAGAAGGTCTTGACGCCGCGGACGGCGAGGAGCGGGGCGCTCATTGCAGGCCAACCTCCGCTTCGACCGCCTCGACCTCTTCGTCGTCGACGCCGAGATAGGCCGCGATCACCTTCGGGTCGGCCTGCACTTCGGCCGGCGTGCCGTCGGCGATCTTGGTGCCGTAGTCGAGCACCACGACATGGTCCGAGATCTCCATCACCACCGACATGTCGTGCTCGATCAGGAGCAGGGCCGTGCCCATCTCCTTGCGGATCGAGAGCAGGAGCGTGTTGAGGTCGTGGCTCTCGCGCGGGTTCAGGCCGGCGGCCGGCTCGTCGAGGCAGAGCAGCAGCGGGTCGGTGCACATGGCGCGGGCGATCTCGAGCCGGCGCTGGTCGCCATAGGGCAGGTCGGCGGCAGGATCGTCGGCGCGGTCGAGCAGGTTGATCTTGTCGAGCCAGAAGGCCGCCTTCTCGATCGCCTGCTTCTCGCGCGCCTTGTAGCCGCCGATGCCGAGCACGCCGAGGAAGGTGAAGCCGGACGCGATCATCAGCGGGTTGTGCTGCGCCACCAGCAGGTTCTCCAGCACGGTCATGCCGCCGAACAGGCGGATGTTCTGGAAGGTGCGGGCGACCTTGGCCTTCCAGGAGATGCGGAAGTCGGGCATGCGCTCGAGCAGGTAGCTGTCGCCCGGAGAGCCGTCGCTAGTCTCCTGCGTCAGCGTCATCATGCCTTCGGTCGGCTTGTAGAAGCCGGTGATGCAGTTGAACACCGTGGTCTTGCCGGCGCCGTTGGGGCCGATCAGCGCGGTGATGTCGCCCTTGCGGGCCTCGAAGGAGAGGTCGTTGACGGCGGTGAGGCCGCCGAAGCGCATCGTCAGATGCTCGACCTGAAGCAGTGGGACGGTCGTCATCAGCCGTGACCCTCCTGGACCATGTCGGCGGAGATCGCCTTCTTCTCCTTGAGGAAGGCGGTCGGCTCCCTGGTCGAGATCAACCCGCGCGGCTTCCAGATCATGATCACCACCATGGCGAAGCCGAAGATCAGCATGCGGTACTTGGTCGGGTCGAAGTCCTGACCGAAGATCGCCTTGAGCCATTCCAGCTCGCGCAGCAGTTCGGTGCCGCCGATCATCGCGATCGCGGCGATGGCGCAGCCCCAGAGCGAGCCCATGCCGCCGAGCACGACGATGGCCAGGATCACCGCCGATTCCATGAAGACGAAGGATTCAGGCGAGATGAAGCCTTGGCGCGCGGCGAAGAACGAGCCGGCGAAGCCGCCGAACATGGCGCCGAGCGAGAAGGCCGTGAGCTTGGTGTTGGTGGTGTTGATGCCGAGCGAGCGGCAGGCGATCTCGTCCTCGCGCAATGCCTCCCAGGCCCGCCCGACCGGCAGGCGGCGCAGCCGCAGCGTGACGAAGGCGGTCAGCAGGGCGAGGCTGAGGATGACGTAGTAGAGGAAGATGGTTCGGTAGAGCGGCGAGAATTCGAGCCCGAACACCGCCGCGAAGCCGGTGTCGCTGGCGTTGAAGGGGATGCCGAAGAAGCTTGGGCGCGGAATGCCGGAGATGCCGGCGTAGCCGTTCGAGAAATCCGTCCAGTTGATCAGGACGAGCCGGATGATCTCGCCGAAGGCCAGCGTCACGATGGCGAGATAGTCGCCGCGCAGGCGCAGCACCGGGAAGCCGAGCAGCATGCCCCAGAAGGCGGCGAGGATTCCGGATATCGGCAGCAGGATCCAGAAGGACAGGCCGAATTTCTGGGCGAGCAGCGCATAGGAATAGGCGCCAACGGCGTAGAAGGCGACATAGCCGAGGTCGAGCAGGCCGGCGAGGCCGACGACGATGTTCAGCCCCCAGCCGAGCATGACGTAGATCAGGATCTGGACGCCGAAATTGTCGATCCATTTCAGCGCGCCGCCCCAGCCGGTGAGCGTGATGGCGATGATCGGGAAGGTGATCAGGAAGCCCAGCCCGAAGACCGAGAAGATGCGCGAATTGCGCTGGAAGAAGGCGAAGGTGCCGTGCGGCAGGAAGCGCACCATCGACTTGCGCTCGCTGCGGCCCTGCTGGCGCAGCGCCATCAGGAAGCGGCCGACGAAGACGATGGCAACGGCCCAGGCGACCGCGTCCCAGCGCGGGTCGAGCACCAGGACGTTCTCCATGTTGGAGCGCGTGCCCCAGGCGATGATCGGGATGCACAGGCCGAAGGTCACCAGCGCGGCGAAGGCGGCTTCCTTGAGGGCCGCCTTCATGTCGAGCTGGCGCGCGGCGGGGGCAGAGACGGGGTTCGCCATGGCGTCAGACCTTCTCGACTTCAGGTCGGCCGAGGATGCCCGAGGGCATGAAGACGAGCACCACCGCCAGGATGGAGAAGGCGGCGACGTCCTTGTAGTCGTTGGAGACGTAGCCCGACCAGAAGATCTCGATCAGGCCGATGAGCAGGCCGCCGATGACGGCGCCGGGTAGGGAGCCGATGCCGCCGAGCACGGCCGCGGTGAAGGCCTTCACGCCGGGGACGAAGCCGTCGGCGGAGTTCACCGAGCCGTAATAGACTAGGTACATCACGCCGGCGACGGCCGCGAGCGCGGCGCCCATGATGAAGGTGATCGAGATGGTGCGGTCGACGTCGATGCCGAGCAGGCCGGCCATCTTGCGGTCCTGCTCGCAGGCGCGCTGGGCCCGGCCGAGCGGCGTCTTCTGCACGATGTACCAGAAGACGGCGAGCAGGATCACGGTCGTCAGGATGATGACGATCTGCTTGTAGTTGATGGTGACCGCATAGGTCGCGCTGTCGATCAGCGTGATCTTGTCGTTGAGCATCGGCTCGGTCGACTTGTTGCGCGGCCCCTGCACGACCTGGACGAAGTTGGTCAGGAAAATCGACATGCCGATCGCGGAGATCAGCGGCGCCAGCCGGAACGAGCCGCGCAGCGGGCGATAGGCCACCCGCTCGATCGTCCAGTTCCACAGCGCGGTGAAGAACATCGCCAGGAAGAGCACGATGACCAGCGCCACCATGATCATGCCGGCGCCGGTGCCGACCACGGCCGTGACCAGCATGAAGAAGATCAGCGCGATGAAGGCGGAGAGCATGAAGACGTCGCCATGGGCGAAGTTCACCATGCCGATGATGCCGAAGACCATCGTGTAGCCGATGGCGATGAGGCCGTAGATCGACCCCAGGGTCAGCCCGTTGATGAGCTGCTGGAGAAACACTTCCATTGACGACGTCTAACCCCTCGAACCAGCTCCCGTTCTTTTGGCCGGCATGAGGCCGGCGCATGCGGGATGCGATTGCTACGCAGAGCTACCAACGGCTTGCATCCTCGACAATCACTCCGTGCCATCTTTCTGTCAAAAGCAATCTGCTCCACTTTGCCGTCGAAATAGGCAGAAGACTTTGCGGTGCAGCGCTGATTTGGCGCAAGATGATTGTGGCCTGGGCAGTGCATAACTCGGGGTCAACGCCCCTTAATTGCGGTCGGCGAGCTGGAAGCCATGCGCCAGCGGGTCGCGATCGTCGATGAAAATCGTGTTGTAGCCGGTCATCCGGGCCCAGCCCTCGATCGAAGGTATGATGGCGTCGTGCTCGCCGACCTTGGCTGCCGCCTCGACCCGGCCGCGGAAGAGCGTGCCGATGATGCTCTCGTGGACGAAGTCGTCGCCGACCTTCAATTTTCCTTGAGCGGCCCATTGCGCCATGCGCGAAGAGGTGCCGGTGCCGCAGGGCGAGCGGTCGAGCGCCTTGTCGCCATAGAACACGGCGTTGCGGGCATGGGCCTCGGGCTGAGTCGGCTTGCCCGTCCAGAGCACGTGGCTGAGGCCGTTGATCGCCGGGTTCTCGGGATGCTCGAACTTGTACTTGGCGTTGAGCGCGGCGCGCAGCTTCGGGCTCCAGCGCAGCAGGTCGGAGGGGTTGACGTCGGCGATGTCGCTGATCGCCTCCTGCGGATCGACGATCGCGTAGAAATTGCCGCCATAGGCGACGTCGACCGTGACCTCGCCCAATCCGTCGACCTGCGCCGTCAGCCCGGTCGCGTGCAGGTAGGAGGCGATGTTGGTGATGCGGACGCTGTCGACATAAGGGCCGTTCTGGACATAGGTCGCGGTCACCAGCCCGGCCGGCGTGTCGATCTTGAGGACGCCCGGCGTGCGCGGCGTCACCAGCCCGCGCTCCAGCGCCATGGTGACGGTGCCGATCGTGCCATGGCCGCACATCGGCAGGCAGCCCGAGGTCTCGATGAAGAGGAAGGCGATGTCGGCATCCTCGCGCGTCGGCGGGTAGAGGATCGCGCCCGACATCATGTCGTGGCCGCGCGGTTCGAACATCAGGCCGGTGCGGATCCAGTCGAATTCAGCCAGGAAGTGCGCGCGCTTCTCGACCATGTTCCGGCCTTCCAGGCGCGGGCCGCCGCCGGCGACGAGGCGCACCGGATTGCCGCAGGTATGGCCGTCGACGCAGAAAAACGTGTGTGTGCTCATGGCATCCGCTCAGAAGGAAACGCAGGCCGGCTTCAGGATCGTGCCGACCGACTGCTGGTTGAAACGCTGCTTGTAGGCCTCGGTGATCGCGCCAATCCGGGCACGCCCGTCCGGCTCGTCCTTCAGGGCGATGGTGACGAGCTTCGACTGCTCGCGCACCAGGGCATTGCGCTGCGCGTCGCGATACTGGCCCCTGCCGTCGAGGATCGTCAGCCCGTCCGGGAAGCGCGGCGTGATCTCTTGATCGACGAACCGGCTGAAATCAGCTTCGCTGATCCCTGGGCGGTCGCCGATATTGCGGCCGAAGAGCAACTCGGCAACGAGCATCGCTTGTTGTCCCGGCGCGCAGGCAGGAGGAGCGATGGCACAGCCGCAAAGTGACGTGAGGGCAGATAGAAACAGGAATCGAATCATTGCCTTGGCCCGGCCGGCTCAAGACTTGATTCAAGCGCCTCACGGCAGCGCTCCATCAGGATCGCGGCGGCATCAGCTGGCTCGAGCTCGCTGACGTCGAGCTCGATCAGCGGCACGCCCGCCGGTCGGAGCAAGTGATGTGCGGCGCGCAGCGAGGCGAGCACCGCGGGGTCGGTCAGTTTGTGGCGTTCGGCGCGCCCGGCCGCGACAAGCCGCTCGGCATTTTTCTCCGGCGAGCAATTCAAAACGACGGAGACGAGGAGCGCGCCGCGCTGCGCGGCAAGGGCGCGATACTCCTCGAAGAGGGCGCTGTCGAAGGCGTCGTCCGAGATCGCGTCGGTCAGGATCAGCACGCCCGGCTTCATCTGCGCGACATGGTCGAAGATCACGGCCCGCAAACCCTTGCGCAGCGGGCGGTAGAGCGGGTCGCGCCGGTCGAACAGCGCCTCGGCCGGGTTGATGATGGTGTGGTTGTCGAGCAGCCGGGCGCCGAGAAGCGAAGCGAGTTCGCGCGCAATGGTGAGCTTGCCCGAGCCCGGCCAGCCGTTGATGTGGATGATCGCGTCCGCCACCGTCATCCGGGCGCCCTCAGAAGCGGGCCGGGCTGAAATGGTCGAGCGCTATCGGGGGCACCCGGCCGGCGATGAGATCGGCGATGAGCGCGCCGGTCGCGGCCGATTGCGTCATGCCGTAATGGCCGTGGCCGAAGGCGTAGAACACGCTCTTGTTGCGCGAGGCCGGGCCGATCACCGGCAGCGAATCGGGCAGCGACGGGCGGAAGCCCATCCAAAGATTGCCGCTGTCGAAGGCTGGCAGGCCGTCGACGAAGCCGGAGGCCTTGTCGTAGAGCGCCCGCGTGCGGGCGTGGTTGGGTGGCGCATCAAAGCCGCCGAACTCGACCGCGCCGCCGATACGCAGGCCTGAGTCGAGCGGGGTCACGACGAAGCCATGGCCCTCGAAGCCGATCGGGCGCGAGGTCAGGCCGGTCACGCCGGGGAAGCTGACATTGTAGCCACGCTCGGTGTCGAGCGGCACCTTGTCGCCCGTCGCGGCGGCGAGCGGCTTCGACCAGGCGCCGGCCGCGATCACCGCACGGTCGACGACGCGCTGCCAGCCGTCTGGGCCGATCAGGGCAGGGCGCTCGCCCAGCGAGATGTTCGTGACCTCGGCCTTCTCATAGGTCGCGCCGCGGGCCAGCGCCGTCTCGAACAGGGCGAGCGTCAGCTCCAGCGGGTCGCTGATATGGGCGGTATCGGGGTGGAAGGCGGCGCCGACGAAGCGATCCTTCAGCGCTGGCTCGAGCTGGCGCAGTTCGTCCGGGCCGATCATGTCGACGGTGATGCCGAACTCGGCCTGGCGCTTGGCGATATGCTCGGCCTCGGCGAAGGCTGCCTTGTCGGTGAAGACGTAGAGCCCGCCATTGCGGTGAATGTGGCCGGTGACGCCGGCCGCCTCGGCCAGCTTGAGCCAGGCCGGGAGCGCGCGCTGCTGCAGCGCGCCAAGCCCCTGGACGGAGCGCTCGAAGGCCTCGGGCCGCGCCGCCAGCAGGAAGCGGATCAGCCAGGGCAGCAGCCTGGGGAAATAGGCGGGGCGGATCGCCAGCGGCCCGAGCGGGTCGAGCAGGAATTTCGGGACGTTGCGCAGGTTCTTCGGGCTGGCGATCGGCAGGATGTCGGTATGCGCCATCCAGCCGGCATTGCCGCGCGAGGGGCCGAAGGCCGGTCCCTCGCGGTCGAGAATCAGAACCTCATGGCCGTCGTCGAGGAGGGCGTGCGCGGTCGCGACGCCGACGATGCCTGCCCCGACGATCGCGATCTTCATGGCAGGCTCGTCTCCCCGGCCGTCCAGGCCGTTTTGGTTCAGAGTTTCGGCAGCGCTGGCCGCTTGGCCTCAGCCGCCTTGACGATGGCCTCGACGCGGGCGCGCTCGGCTCCTGCCAGCGGCAGGCGCGGGGCGCGGCAGCGATCATTGGAGCCGATCACCAGCGCCTCGACCAGCTTGATGTTCTGCACGAGCCGGTTGGAGACGTCGAGATCGAGCAGCGGGCGGAACCAGCGATAGATCGCGATGGCCTCTTCCATGCGGCCGGCCTTGGCGAGCTCGTAGATCACCACCGTCTCGCGCGGATAGGCGACGACGAGGCCGGCGACCCAGCCATCGGCGCCGAGCGCCAGGCTCTCCAGCGCGAGGTTGTCGACGCCGGTCAGGACCGCGAAGCGGTCGCCGCAGAGCGACTTGATCTCGCTGATGCGGCGGACGTCGTCGGAGGATTCCTTGATCGCGGTGAAGAGCGGCTCGTCGCCGAGCTCGGCCAGCATGGTCGGCGGAATGTCGACGCCGTAGCCGACCGGGTTGTTGTAGATCATCACCGGCAGGCCGCCGGCCCTGGCGACGGTGCGGTAGTGCAGCGCGGTCTCGCGCTGGTCGGATTTATAGGGCACGCCGGGCAGGACCATGAAGCCCTCGGCGCCGGCCTTGGCGCCGGCCTCGGCCAGCTTGCTGGCGGCCTTGGTCGAACCCTGCGCGACGGTCAGCAGCACCGGAACCTTGCCGTCGGCGACGCGGATCGCGGTCTTGAGGATCTCGATCTTCTCGTCCGGCTCAAGGGTGGACGCTTCGCCGAGCGAGCCGCAGACGATCAGGCCATGGACGCCGGCGTCGAGCTGGAGCTTGAAGCAACGCTCCATCTCGGCGATGTCGAGCTTGTCGTCCTCGGTGAATTTCGTGGTCACCGCCGGTAGTACGCCGCTCCATTTCGTCATCGCAGAAAGCTCCTTGCGCGCTGGGTCGTTTCGCTTGCAGATTGCGAAGCTGCCGTCTCCGGCCTGTTCCTCATGGGTGATATATCAATGTCCGATGCCGCGTCAATCCTGAGCCCAGGGCGCCGGAGAGCTGCATGAGCGGCCGTTTTGCCTCCGATACGCGCGGCAATGGCGATGATTCCGCCACGCCGCTCGCTGCTGCCGGGACGCCGAGCCTGTCCGAGATCGCCTATCACCGGCTCGAGGAGGCGATCGTGACATTGTCGCTCCGGCCGGGCGCGGTGCTCACAGAAGCGCAACTGATCGACCTCGTCGGCGTCGGCCGCACGCCGGTGCGCGAGGCGCTGATCCGCCTGGCCCAGCAGGGGCTGGTCGAGATTCTGCCGCGCAAGGGCGTGGCGGTGACCGACATCAACGCGATCGACATCATGGCGGCGCTCGACGCGCGCGAGGTGCTGGAGCGGCTGATTGCTTCCGATGCGGCCAAGCGGGCAAGCCCGCGCGAGCGCATCGCCATCGTCGAGAAGGCGAGGGCGATGCGCTCGGCCGCCGAGGCCGGCGATGCCAATGCCTATATGCGCCTCGACAAGGAGCTTGATGCGACGGTCGCTGCAGCGGCGCGCAGCCCCTATGCGACGCGGGCGGTCGAGCCGCTGCAGGCGCTGATCCGGCGGGCCTGGTACTATTTCGAGCGGCAGGACGACCTGGTGCCGGCTGCCGCATTCCATGCCGCCTTCGCGCAGGCGCTGGCAACCGCCGATCCGGAGGCTGCGCGCGCCGCGAGCGACGCCCTGATGCTGCATCTGCGCAACGGGCTTCTGGCCACGCTGGGGCAGGACTGACGCGATCGCACGCAATTCCAGATTTGGTGATATATCTCAATTCGGCGTGCTGATCATGCCGAAGCGGCGGCGCTATGCTGGCCTTCGCACGGCAAAGCACCTACATCAGCGGCGAACCTCGCTCGTTTTCAGCAGATCGGGCCGATGACCAAACTCGTACAGGCCGAGCCGCGCGCCATCGTCGCGCCCGGCGGGCCGGCCTTCCGGCAGGCGATGGCGCAGATCGCCAGCGCCGTCCATGTCGTGACCACGCTTGGGCCTGCCGGCCGCGCCGGCATGACCGCGACCTCGGTCGCCTCCGTCTCGGACGAGCCGCCGACCATGCTGGTCTGCATCGAGGGCGCCAGCCGCACGCTGGCCGCGATCGAGTCGAGCGGTTCCTTCTGCATCAACACCTTGAGCGACACGCACGAGGAACTGGCCGCGATCTTCGCCAAGCGCCGCAACCTCGACGGCGAGGCCCGCTTCGCCACTGCCGACTGGATCACGCTCGCGACGGGGGCGCCGGTGCTGGCCGAGGCGCTGGTGTCCTTCGATTGCCGGCTGATCGACGTCCACCTTGTCGCGACGCATCGCATCCTGATCGGCGAGGTCGTGGCGCTCGGCGGTACGGGATTGGGCGGCGGGCTGGTCTATCGCCGGCGCGGGTTCGGCGCGGTCTGAGTCTCCACTTTACCGAAACGGGCGCGGGGCACCCTCTCCTGTAAGGAGAGGGCAGGGTGAGGTGTAGGCCAGAACACCAGTCAAGCTCAGTGGGAAGGGCGGTCAGGTTACGGCAGCAGCGTCAACCGGCCTACACCTCACCCAACCCTCTCCTTACAGGAGAGGGCTCCTGCGCTTTGCTGGTTTAACGACTATCAACCTCAGCCCTTCTCGGCATCGACCTCTGCAAACACGCTCATCGCCTCCTTGAAGGCGTGGTTCGCTGCGGGCACGCCGGCATAGATCGCCGCCTGCATCAGCACTTCCTTGATCTCGTCGCGGCTGATGCCGTTGTTGAGCGCGCCGCGGACATGGATGCGGAACTCGCCCCAGGCGCCGAGCGCCGTCGCGATCGAGAGCACGATGATCGAGCGCTCGCGGCGCTCGAGGCCCGGCCGGTTCCAGACGTCGTTCCAGGCGGTGCGGGTGATGAACTCCTGCCAGTCGCGGTTGAACTCGGTGACCGCCGAGGTGGCCTTGTCGACATAGGCCTCGCCGAGCACGGCGCGGCGCGTCTTCATGCCATTGGCATAGCGGGTGGCGTCGTCCATCAGATTGTTCTCCGCGGGGCTGAATATCAGGTGCGTCGGCATTCTTCTCCCTCCCCCCGCTTGCGGTGGGGAGGGTCGGGGTGGGGGGACGCAAAGCCGGAGCGCGACCATTCATCGTCGCACCAGGCCGGACTGCCCCCCACCCTAGCCCTCCCCACCGCAAGCGGGGGGAGGGAACAGCCTCAGGCGTTCAGGAAGTCGAGCACGGCCTTGCCGAAGGCCTCGGGCTGCTCGAGATTGGAGAGGTGGGCGGCGTCGAGCTCGACGAGTTCGGCGCCGTGGATCGTCTCGGCGATCAGCTTGCCGGCGACTGGGGGCGTCGCCGGATCGACCTTGCCGACGATGACGAGCACCGGCGTCGTCACCGAGGCGATCCCCTCGCGCTGGTCCATGTCGCGGATCGCGGCGCAGCAGCCGGCATAGCCGAGCGCCGGCGTGGTCGAGAGCATCTCGCTGACCTTGGCGATGGTCTCCCTGTCACGCTCGCGGAAGGGCTGGCTGAACCAGCGCTCCAGCGTCGCGTCGACGATCACAGCCATGCCATTGGCGCGGATGTTGCGGATGCGGCCGTTCCACAGTTCGGGTGGGCCCATGCGCGAGGCGGTGTTGGCGAGCACGACGCGGTTCAGCCGCTTGCGGGCATGGGTCGCGAGCCATTGCCCGACCATGCCGCCCTTGGACAGGCCGCACCAGTTCACCTTGTCGAGGCCGAGATGGTCCATGATCGCGATCGCGTCGCTGCCGAGTTCGGAGATCGAATAGGGCCGGTCGGGTGCGGTGGATTGGCCGTGGCCGCGGGAATCGTAGCGGACGACGCGGAACTGCTTGGACCATTCCGGGATCTGCGGGTCCCACATGTGCAGATTGGTGCCGAGCGAGTTGGAGAGCATCAGCACCGGCGCGTCGGCGGCACCATCGATCTGGATGTTGAAGGGCTCGCCCCGAATGGTCTCGATCGGCATCGGCGTTTCTCCTGGATCTTATTCTGCTTCTGTCGTGATTGCGCCCTGGCTCGATACCAGAACCCGCCGCCCGGAGAGAGCCTGCTGCTGCGCGGCGGGCAGGCGCAACGCCGGAGGCGTCGGCCAGCCCATCTCGCGCGCCACCACCAGACCGAGCAGCAGGATGGCGTCGGGCGCGTCCATCAGGATCGCGACCGGGGCCTTGCCGGCATGGACGAGTTCGAGCAGCACGGCGGAAGCCGAAGACGAGCCGATCGTGCCGGGCAGGGCCAGCACGGTGCCGGCGATGTTGCGGCCACGCTCGGGATGGCGGGCGTCGATGATGTCGCCGGTTCGCGGATCGACGCCGCCCCAGAAGCTGATCGGGGCGGTCAGGGCCAGGCATGGGCCGGCGGCATCTTTGCCCGGGATCAGGATATCGGCGATCAGGCCCATGCGCGCGGTTCCCTGACGAGATGGCCGGCGACGGCGCTCTCGACGCATTCGGCGAGCGAGCCATAGGTCACGGCATAGCCGGTGTTGCCGGGCGCGTAATGGGCGAACTTGCCTGAGTTGGTCATCAGCACGGCGCCCGCGATCTCGGGCAGGATCGGCGTCACCACCACGCAGGTATCGGCGACGAAGATCACGCCGGCCTCCTCCAGCGCCTTGCGGCGGCCGCCGGCTTCGAGCGGGCGCAGCACATGGCGGCCGGTATTGGCGTAGAGGGGGGTCTTGAGGCTTCGGCCGGCCAGCAGACGCTCGACCTCGTCGATCTCGGCCAGCGAGAGATGCGGCGAGCCGATCGCGACCGCATCGACGCGCTCGGTCGGACCGGCCGTGGAGAGCCGGGCGAGGGCGGCCTGCACCTCCGGCGCCGTCAGGACGATGCGCTCGCGCGGCGGCTGGCGGCCGAGCGCAGTGGCGAGATCGGGCGCCTCGGGCGTGACGCCGGCGATGTGGAAGAGGCCGACGCCGCCGGCCGAGGCGGCGGCTGCTCCGAGCGCCTTCAGGCGGTCTTCCGTGGTGCAGCCTTGCAGGCCGTCTATGACCGCGACGGCGCTGCCGGCGGTGCGGCCCAAGATCGTGCCGAGTACGGGGTAGAAGACATCGGAGGCGCGCAGGGCCTGCGACAGGCCACGGACATCGATCACCAGCGTCGCCAGCCGGTTCTCCGGCTGGTGCAGGCCGTAATCGGGGGCGCGGCCAGCGATGGCGCAGGCGATGTCGAGGAAGTCGCCATAGCGGTTGGTGCGGGCGCCCAGCACCGAATTGCAGAAGACGACGGCGTTGGATTCGCCCCAGGCGACGTCGCTGCCGAGCTTGGGCCGGTGGCCGGCCTGATAGGGCGCGCAGGTCCAGCTCGGCTCGCAGCCCATCGCCTCGTAGGCGCGCATCATGCGGGCGGCCATGTCGCGCTCATGCGCGGCTAAGCGGATCGCGGCGCAGCCGGCCGGGGCGAGCGCGCCGACATTCAGCGTGGCGCGAACCGCGACCTTGGCGCCGCCCTCGACCAGCTTCTCGGCGAAGAGCGTGCCGGAATCGCCATGATAGAGCGCGCCGTCGATATGGGCGGAGGCGACCGGGATCAGCTTCGGGGCGCCCATCAAGCGCGCCGACTCGGCGACGATGCGCATGGCCATCGCCGCGCCTTCGCCCTGCGTGCCCGCGGCGATGGCCCGCTCTTCAGGGGAGAGCTCAACCATCGCTGACCATGTGTTCGCGCTCCCCTTCGTAGAGGGCGAGGATGCGGTCGATGATGGCGTCCGTCGCGCCGCGATAGGTCGCGGGGTCGAAGAGCCGGTCGAGCTCGTCCGGGGCGAGCTTGCCGGCAAGGGCGGGGTTATCGGCCAGCACGTCCTTGAGATGGCGGCCGCTGGCGACGCAGGTCCTGCTCGCCTCCTCCAGCAGGTGGTGAGCCTCGCCGCGGCCGATCGCACCTGCGAGCGCGAGCGAGACGCGCTCGGCCATGACGAGCCCGTTGGTGAGGTCGAGATTCCGGCGCATCCGCTCCGGGAAGACCTGAAGCCCTTCGATCAGCGTCACCATCTGGCCCAGCGCCGAGCCGGTGATGGTGAAGAGCTCCGCCATGGTGCGCCATTCGGCGTGCCAGCCGCCCATGGCGCGCTCGTGCTCCTGCGGCATGGCGGCGAGCATGGTCGAGACCAGTCCGGGGCTGCGCTTGGCGGCGGCGAGGATCAGCGTGCACAGCACCGGATTGCGCTTGTGCGGCATGGCGGAGGAGCCGCCCTTGCCGGGCGCTTCCGGCTCGGCCAGCTCGCCGATCTCGGTCTGCGCCATCAGCGCGATGTCCTGCGCCATCTTGCCGAGATGGCCCATGACGATGCCGAGCTTGGCGGCAATGCGCGCCGGGCGGTGCCGCTGCGTGTGCCAGGGCGTGTAGACGGCGCCGATGGACGGCATGATCGGTCCAAAGGCCTGAAGCACGGCCACCGCCTGGTCGCCGAGCGAGGCGAGCGTGCCCGCCGCACCGCCGAGCTGATGCGCCGACTGCCCGTAGAGCATGAAGTCGTCATGGAAGGAGACGACGGGGTCGAGCCAGTTCGCGGCCTTGATGCCGAAGGAGATCGGCACGGCATGCTGGAGGAAGGTGCGGCCGATCATCGGCGTGTGCCGATGAGCCCTGGTCAGAGCGGCAAGGGCGTGGGCGAGGCGCGCCGTGCGCTTCAGGATCAACCGGTAGGCCGCGCCATATTGCTGGGCGTGGCCGGAATCGATCACGTCCTGGCTGGTTGCGCCGTAATGCACCCATTTCGCGGCTTCGGGGTCGATCGCGGCGACGCGCGCCGTCAGCGCCTTGACCAGCGGGATCGCCGGATTGCCGGCCAGCGTCGCCGCCTTGCCGATCGCCGCGACGTCGTAGAGCTCGGCCTTGCACTGCGCGCCGATCGCGTCTGCGGCTCTGGCGGGAATGACGCCCGCCGCGGCTTCCGCGCGCGCCAGCGCCACCTCGAAGTCGAGCATGCCTTGCAGCGCCGCCCGGTCGTCGAGCAGGGCTGCCATCTCCCGGTCGGCGAAGAGTTCGCCGTAGAGGCCGTTGCCGTCATTCATGAGGGGATGCGCCATTCCGGCAAGCGCTCGCCGCAAACCATAGCCAAGCTTCGTCCCCTTGTGCGTCCAGGCGCTTTCCGATCATGGATAGGCGGACTTGGATAGACCCGAGGCGGGGCCGGCTGCAACAGACCGGCCGCTCCGGCGAGACGAAGGAGTGTTCGGCCATGGCGATGACGATGAGTGGCGAGGCAGTGCTGCCCGCCGGCAAGGACGTGGTGTGGGCCAAGTTGAACGATCCCGAGGTGCTCAAGACCTGCATTCCTGGCTGCGAGACGCTGAGCAAGGACGACGACACGCATTTCTCCGCGGTGGTGAAGGTCAAGCTCGGCCCGGTGAAGGCGACCTTCCGCGGCAAGGTCGAGCTGCAGGACCTCGACCCGCCGAACGGCTACCACATCGTCGGCGAAGGCGAGGGCGGCATTGCCGGCTTCGCCAAGGGCGGCGCCAAGGTCATGCTCAGCGAGGCCGAGGGCGGGCAGACCCTGCTGCGCTACGAGGTCGAGGCGCAGGTCGGCGGCAAGCTGATGCAGCTTGGCTCGCGGCTGATCGATTCGGTCTCGAAGAAGCTCGCCGACGAGTTCTTCGGCAATTTCGCCAAGGCCGTGAGCGAAGGCTGAGCTCCGCTCACGAGGCCCGGCGCAGCGAGGTCAGCGCCTCGCTGACGGTCGCCTCGGCCGCGCCGACCTGAAGCGCGATGTCGGAAGCGGCGGCATTGGCGCGCTCCAGGGCCTTCGCCTGCGTCTCCAGGCTGTCATTGACGGCGTCGGCGCTGGCGATGGCCTCGTCGGAACTGTCGGCGACCTCGGCGGCGTCGCGGGCGATGCTGCTGGTCACGATGCTCTGCTGCGCCACCGCATCGGAGATCGCCTCCGAGTCGATCAGGATCTCGCCGATCGTCGCGCCGATCGAAGCGGCGTGCGTGCTGCAGGCTTCGGCGCTGGCGGCGAGGTCGGAGATGTGGCGGGCGATGTCCTGGGTCGCGCCGGCGGTCTGGGCGGCCAGCGTCTTGACCTCGGCGGCGACGACGGCGAAGCCGCGGCCGGCCTCGCCGGCGCGGGCCGCCTCGATGGTGGCGTTGAGCGCCAGCAGGTTGGTCTGCGCGGCGATGTCCGAGATCAGGCCGACCACGGTGCCGATGCTGTGCGTGACCGCGTGCAACTCCATGATCGCGTCGTTCATGGCCTCCGCGTCGACGGCGGCCCGGTTGGCGACCTGCAGGCTCTGCCGGGCGCGCTGGCCGATCTCGGCGATGTTCGCCGACATTTCCTCGGTGGCCGAGGCGGTCTGGATCGCCTTGCCGCGCACGAGCGAGGAGGCGCGCGCGACGCCGCCGAGCAGCTCCTTGATGAAGGCCGTCGCCTGCGTCGTCTCGGCCGAGGTCACGACGAATTGCTCGACCGCGCCGCTGATCGCGGTGTCGAGCAGGCCGATGCGCGACTTCAGCGTGGCCGCGGCCTGGTCGAGCGCCATGCCGCGCCGCTCGGCCTCCTCGGCGGCGATCTGCTGGTCGATGGTGATGGCGGAGTTGACGTCGTAGGTCAGGATTCGCTCGATGATGTAGAGGTCGCGCGCCACCCGCTTCGGCGTCAGGAACAGCCTGATGCGGCTCGCGACCGAGACGGCCTGGAACACGGCCATCGCAAGCGAGGTGCGTGGCCGGGGGCCGACCTTGGCGGCGCGTTCGAGCCGGCAGAGATGTTCGAGCGAGGCGCTGTAGCGATCGTCGAAGTCGCCGTCGAAGAGCAGGCGGAAATGCGCGGCCTCGGCCGCGTAGAGATCGCCCGCGACGGGCCTGACCGAGTCGCGCAGGCCCGCGTGAATGGCGAAGGCGCGGTCGAAATCGGTTTCGACCAGGCGCTCGATGATGCGGTCGACGACCCTGCGATAGAAGCGCAGCCTTGCGCGCTGCGCATCGTCGTACCCGATTGCACGCAGGCGCTGCTGGATCTGATCGGAGATGGTCGGCACCGCGGAACCCGTGATCCAGGCGAGGGAGGGTCGCCATCAAGCGATAACTCTACGTAAGCGGCGTTAAAATTCAGCGAAGATGCCTCAGGACGAGGCCGAGCGGCCGTTGTCGCGATTTCGACATAATCAGGGTGCGCCGCACAAAAAAGTCCGGGAAACAGGGCCAAACGCCCCTTCTTCGAGACTACCGGAGCGCTTGACCGCGCAAAACCGCGGGTCCACAGTCCGTTTCGAGCTATTCCAAGGAAAGGCTGCCCGATGGGGCTAGCTGTTTGGGTGGATGGCTCCGGCTCCGGATTCAGTGGCTAGCGAGTCACCGGCTGGGCTCGGACATACGGTCACAGGAGATATGCTCATGGCCACGGTTTCGCTGACGGTGAACGGCAAGCCCGTCACCGCGAACGTCGATCCTCGCACCTTGCTGGTGCAACTCTTGCGCGAAAATCTGCGGCTTACCGGGACGCATGTCGGCTGCGACACCAGCCAATGCGGCGCCTGCGTCGTCCATATCGACGGATTGGCGGTGAAGTCCTGCACCACGCTGGCGCTCTCGCTCGAAGGCGCTTCGGTGACGACGATCGAGGGCCTCGCCAACGGCACCACCCTGCACCCGATGCAGGAGGCCTTCCGCGAGCATCACGGCCTCCAGTGCGGCTACTGCACGCCCGGCATGATCATGGCTGCCGTCGATATCGTGAACCGCCGCGGCTACGCGCTCGACGAGGCGACGATCCGCGAGGATCTCGACGGCAACATCTGCCGCTGCACCGGCTACCACAACATCGTCAAGGCCGTCGCCGCGGGCGCCGAAGCGATGGGCGGGCAGTCGATGGCCCGCAAGGAGCCGCCTCGCCAGGCTGCCGAGTGATGCGTCCGGCCCGCGCCATCCGGCGCGAGCCCGTTCTCAAGCGATAGCGATAACACGCCCGCCAGAGGCGCCGTGCAGGGAGGGAGCACCATGTCCGCAACCGGAATCGGCGTCGCCGTGCGCCGCAAGGAAGACCACCGCTTCATCACGGGGCAGGGCCACTACACCGACGACATCAACCGCCCCGGCCAGGCCCATGCCTATTTCCTGCGCTCGCCGCACGCCCATGCCACCATCACGTCGATCGACGCCAAGGACGCCGCCGGAATGCCCGGCGTGCTCGGCATCTTCACCGGCGACGATCTGACGGCCGACAAGGTCGGCGGGCTGATCTGCGGCTGGATGATCCATTCCAAGGACGGCTCGCCGATGAAGGCCGGCCCGCATCCGGCGCTCGCCCTCGGCAAGGTGCGCTATGTCGGCGACCACGTCGCCGTGATCGTGGCCGAGACGCTGGCGCAGGCGCGCGATGCCGCCGAGGCGATCACAGTCGACTACGCGGTGCTGCCGGCCGTGGTCGACACCGCGACCGCGGCGCAGGCGAAGACCCAGGTTCATGCCGAGGCGCCGGGCAACACGGTGTTCAACTGGCATCTCGGCAACAAGGACGAGACCGAGAAGGCGTTCAAACTCGCCAAGCACGTCACGAAGCTCGACATCGTCAACAACCGCCTCGTGCCGAATGCGATGGAGCCGCGCGCGGCCGTCGGCGACTATGACCGCGGCGACGGCGTCTTCACGCTCTACACCACCAGCCAGAACCCGCATGTTGCCAGGCTCGTGCTCTCGGCCTTCATCGGCATCGCGCCGGAGAACAAACTGCGCGTGATCGCGCCCGACGTCGGCGGTGGCTTCGGCTCGAAGATCTTCATCTATGCCGAGGAGACGGTTTGCGTCTGGGCGGCGAAGAAGGTCGGCCGTCCCGTGAAATGGACCTCGGACCGCACCGAGGCCTTCCTCTCCGACGCGCATGGCCGCGACCACGTCACCCATGCCGAGCTGGCGACCGATGCCGAGGGCAAGATCCTGGCGCTCCGGGTCAAGACCACGGCCAATCTCGGCGCCTATCTCTCGACCTTCTCCTCCTCGGTGCCGACCTATCTCTACGCGCCGCTGCTCTCGGGCCAATACGACATCCCGGCTATCTACGCCGAGGTCGACGCGGTCTACACCAACACCGCCCCGGTCGATGCCTATCGCGGCGCCGGGCGGCCGGAGGCGACCTTCGTGGTCGAGCGGCTGGTCGAGGTCGCGGCGCGCGAGCTCGGCAAGGACCCGGCAAAGTTCCGAATGCAGAACTACATCCGGAAGTTCCCGCACCAGACGCCGGTCATCATGATGTACGACGCCGGCAACTATGCCGCGTCGATGAAGAAGGCGCTGGAGATCATCGACTACAAAGGCATCGGCAAGCGCAAGCGCGACTCGGCCCGCAACGGCAAGCTGCGCGGCATCGGCTTCTCCTCCTATATCGAGGCCTGCGGCATCGCCCCGTCGGCTGCGGTCGGCTCGCTCGGCGCCGGCGTGGGCCTGTGGGAATCGGCCGAGGTCCGGGTCAACCCGGTCGGCACGGTCGAGGTTCTGACCGGCTCGCACAGCCACGGCCAGGGCCATGAGACGACCTTCGCCCAGCTCGTCAGCGATCGGCTCGGCATCCCCATCGACAACGTCTCGATCATCCATGGCGACACCGACAAGGTGCAGATGGGCATGGGCACCTATGGCTCGCGCTCCGGCGCAGTCGGCATGTCCGCCATCTTCAAGGCTCTCGACAAGGTCATCGCCAAGGGCAAAAAGGTCGCCGCCCATGTGCTCGAGGCCGACGAGGCCGATATCGACTTCAGCGACGGCACCTTCAAGGTGAAGGGCACCGACCGCACACTCGATTTCGGCTCCTGCGCCCTGCAGGCCTATGTCGCGCACAAGTTCAACGGCCAGGAACTGGAGCCGGGGCTGAAGGAGGGCGCGTTCTACGACCCGACCAATTTCACCTTCCCGGCCGGCGTCCATATCTGCGAGGTCGAGATCGATCCCGAGACCGGCGTGACCAGGATCGAGCGCTGGGCGGCGGTCGATGATTTCGGCAACGTCATCAACCCGATGATCGTCGAGGGGCAGGTCCATGGCGGCATCGCCCAGGGCATCGGCCAGGCGCTGCTCGAAGCCGCCCGCTACAATGCCGACGGCCAGCTCGTGACCGCGAGCTTCATGGATTACTGCATGCCCCGGGCCGACGACCTGCCCTCCTTCCAGGTCGGGATGACGGTGACGCCGTGCCCATCGAACCCGCTCGGCATCAAGGGCTGCGGCGAGGCCGGCGCCATCGCCGCCCCGCCGGCTGTCATCAACGCCATCACCGACGCGCTCGGCCATGAGGACATCGCCATGCCGGCGACGCCCCAGGCCGTCTGGCGCGCGGCGCAGAAGACCATCGGGCGCCTGGCCGCCGAGTGAGCTGAAAGGACCGAGACCATGTACGCCTTCACCTATCATCGCCCGGCCACGGCGCGGCAGGCCGCCGGCCTCCTCGCCAAGAAGGAGGACGCCAAGCTGCTCGCCGGCGGCCATACGCTGCTGCCGACCATGAAGCAGCGGCTGGCCTCGCCGACGCATCTGGTCGACCTCAGCGCCTGCGCCGACCTCAAGGGCATCGAGCGCAAGGGCCGCAACGTCGTCATCGGCGCGATGGCGACCCATGCCGAGGTGGCCGACTCAGCCATCGTCAAGGAGGCGATCCCGGCGCTGGCCTTCCTCGCCGGCCATATCGGCGACCCGCATGTGCGCCATCGCGGCACGATCGGCGGCTCGGTCGCCAATAACGACCCGGCGGCGGATTATCCGGCGGCGCTGCTGGCGCTCAGTGCGATCGTCACCACCAACAAGCGCAAGCTCACCGCCGACGAGTTCTTCACCGGGCTCTACGAGACGGCGCTGGAGGAGGGCGAGATCATCACCAAGATCGCCTTCCCGGCCGCCTCGAAGGCCGGCTACGCCAAGTTCCGCAACCCGGCCTCGCGCTATGCGCTGGTCGGCGTCTTCGTCGCCAAGCGCGGCTCGGAGGTGCGCGTCACGGTGACCGGCGCTGGCGAGGGCGGCGTCTTCCGCTGGCCGGAGGCGGAGGCCGCGCTTTCCGCGCGCTTCGCGGTGAAGTCGCTCGATGGCCTCAAGCACAAAGCCGATGGCATCAACGCCGACATGCATGCCGATGCCGAGTATCGCGCCCATCTGATCGGCGTGATGGCCAAGCAGGCGGTGGCGCAGGCGACGGGCAAGTAATCCAGCGCGCTCTTTCAGGCAGAGGCCGGCGGTTTCAGGCGAAGCCGCTGGCCTTTGCACATCTCAGTAGAAGAAGCGCTCTTCGACGATTTTGCCGTGATCGACGGTGTAGAGGCCGATCTCGGTCATCTTGCGCCGCTCGCCGGTCTCCTTGACGGTGACGTCGACGTAGAAGCTGACGGCGAACTGGTCGCCGTTGAGATAGGGCCCCTCGGTCTTCATCTCGTGCACCTCGTGCGCGCCGACCCACCACTCGCTCTTCTTCTTCACGGCCTCCTTGCCGTGGCAGACGGCCATCGGCCCGTCCATGTTCTCGTAGCTGGCGATATTCTCGGCGTTATGAGCCGCCGCCGCCTCGTCATGGCGCCCTTCCTTGAGCAATGCGACAAAATCCCTGGCGATGTCCTGCGTCTTCATGTCTTTTTGCTCCTCCGTGAGGCGCATGGCGCCGCAGTGCAGGCTCCGCCTCAACTGCGTCATCGCGATGACCTGATGTGGCAGCGCCTTCCTTCTCGCCGGGGGCCGCGTTAGAGGTCGACCATGCTGACACCATCCCGCATTCCCGCCTCGATCGATGCCACCCTCGCCCTGCTCCAGTCGCAGGGCTACGTCGCCGACCGTGCTCTCGCGACCGTGCTCTTCCTGGCGCTGCGGATGAAGCGGCCGCTGCTGCTCGAAGGCGAGGCCGGTACCGGCAAGACCGAGATCGCCAAGGTGCTTGCCGCGGGCCTGGGCCGCCGGCTGATCCGGCTGCAATGCTACGAGGGGCTCGACCTGGCGTCGGCCGTCTACGAGTGGAACTATGCCGGGCAGATGATGGCGATCCGCCTGGCCGAGGCCGGTGGCGCGGTGGGTGATCGCGACAGGCTCGAAGCCGACCTGTTCTCGGAGAAGTACCTGGTCAAGCGGCCGCTCCTGCAGGCGCTGGAGCCGCAGGAGGGCGGGGCGCCGATCCTGCTGATCGACGAGCTCGACCGCACCGACGAGGCCTTCGAGGCGTTCCTGCTCGAAGTGCTGGCCGATGCCCAGGTGACCATCCCCGAGCTCGGCACGATCAAGGCGGCCGAGCCGCCGATCGTGATCCTGACCTCGAACCGCACCCGCGAGATCCACGACGCGCTGAAGCGGCGCTGCCTCTACCATTGGGTCGGCTATCCCGACGCTGCCCGCGAGCTCGCGATCCTGAAGGCGCGCGCGCCCGATGCCCCGGCCAAGCTGGCGAAGCAGGTCGTCGGCTTCGTGCAGGCGATCCGCAAGGAGGAGCTGTTCAAGGCGCCGGGCGTCGCCGAGACGCTGGACTGGGCGACGGCGCTGGTGGAGCTCGACGCAGTGGCGCTCGACCCGGCGATCGTCTCCGACACGCTGGGCGCGCTGCTGAAGTACCAGGACGACATCCAGGCGATGCAGGGCTCGAAGGTGCGCGAACTGCTCGACCAGGTGAAGGCCGAGGCGCGGGCGTGACGACGCCGCAGGGAGCAAGCCATGAACGACGACATCAAGGCGATCGAAGCCGCGACCTGGACCTATCTCGACGGCCTCTATGAGGGCGATGTCGAGAAGCTCGGCCAGGTCTTCCATCCGACCAGCGCGCTGACGCAGTCGCTCGACGGCGAGTTGAAGATCGTGCCGCGCGAGGATTGGTTCAACGCTGTCCGCAACCGCCCGGCGCCGAAGGCTACGGGGTTGGAACGCGGCGACCATATCCTCGCCATTGACCTCGTCGGGCCCGGCATGGCGCTGGTGAAGGTCAAGTGCCAGATGCCGCCGCGCTATTTCACCGACCTGCTCTCCTTCCTGAAGGTCGAGGGCAAATGGGTGATCGCGCAGAAGGTGTTCATGACCGAGATGGGGCGGTGAGCGGCAAGCTCCCCGAAAATGTCGCCTATTTCGCCCGCGCCCTGCGGATCGCCGGCGTGAAGGTCGGGCCCGGCGCGGTGGTCGAGGCGGTCGAGGCCTTGGCCGATGGCGCGCTCGGCCAGCGCGAGGACGTCTATTGGGCGCTGCATGCGATCTTCGTGAAGCGGCACGAGGACAGCGTGATCTACGATCAGGCCTTCCGCCTGTTCTGGCGCCGGCGGGCGCTGATCGAGAAGCTGATGGCGCAGATGTCGCCGATCGCTCCCGGCGGCGACAGCAAGCCCGAGAAGGCCGAGGCCGGAGCGCTGCGCGTCGCGGAGGCCTTCGCGCCGCCGGAGCAGGATCGCGGCGAGCCGACCGAACTCACCGAGCTGACGGCGCGGCTGACGGTCTCCGACCGGGAGATGCTGAAGTCGCGCGACTTCGCCCAGATGAGCGCAGCGGAGATCGCGAAGGCGAAGCAGCTCATCGCCGAATTGCGCCTGCCGGAGGACAAGGTGCCGACGCGCCGCTTCCAGGCGGCCCATGCTGGCGCCCGCATCGATCCGCGCCGGACTTTTCGGCGCTCGCTGAGGGGCGGCGGCGCCTCGATCGACCTCGCCTTTCGCGAGCGGGCGCAGGTCCATCCGCCGGTGGTGGCGCTGGTCGATATCTCCGGCTCGATGGCGGAGTACTCGCGCATCTTCCTGCATTTCCTGCATGCACTCACCGACAAGCGCCGGCGGGTGCACAGCTTCGTCTTCGGCACGCGGCTGACCAACGTCACGCGCATGCTGCGGGCCCGCGATCCCGACGAGGCGCTGGAGCTCGCCGGGCAAGCCGCGCCGGACTGGGAGGGCGGCACGCGCATCGCCACCGCGCTTCATACGTTCAACCGCATCTGGTCGCGGCGTGTGCTGGCGGGCGGGGCGGTGGTGCTGCTCTTCACCGACGGGCTGGAGCGGCATCTCGACGACGAGCTCGGCTTCGAGATGGACCGGCTGCAGCGCTCCTGCCGGCAACTGGTCTGGCTAAATCCCCTGCTGCGCTATGACGGCTTCGAGGCGCGCGCCAGCGGCATCCGGGCGATGCTGCCGCATGTCGACTCGTTCCGGCCGATTCACAACCTTGCCGCGATGGCCGATCTCTGCGCAGCGCTGTCGCTGGATGCGGCGCGGCAGGGCGATCCGAGGCTGTGGTTGAAGAGGGCGGGGTAGGTCGCAAATCGACCCGTTGCAGATGGTTGGAAGCATCCCGCCAAACTTTGCTTGCCATTCGGAGATGCAGGCATCGCTCACGCTGTGCTTGCGACGTGGCTCGGCGACCGAGATCCCGGAAGCCCGTTCCTTGAAGAATGCGGCGATCTACTCTTCTGAAGAGTGACTGCGCTTCATGTTCTACTCCGCTTGCGGAGTTAGAACGAACTTCATCTGGATTAGGAGCGAACGGCAACGTCAGCAGAGCTACCTCGGAAGAGCGTTAGCTCGACGCCCGAATTAAGACAACATTCAGCTCAACGCGGGTGAAGCAGGCGACAACCGGGTACCCCTCGGTTTGGCGGCGGGGCAGCACCGTTCCACCCGCTCCAAATGGCTGATCTGGGGCGGCCGGAGGCTTCGTGCGCGTCCGGTATGTTTCAAGGTGATTGATGAGGCTTTCGACGGCGGGATGACTATGGAAAGTAGATTCGATTACTTCTTGTGTCGCCACGGACACAAACCCGTCGAGATCAACATATTCCAGTATACCGACCCGTTCGATGATGTCTGTCTGACGTATTGGGTTCGCGTCTTAAGGGAGTTGGAACCGCTCCTCAATGCCAAGGATCTCGTCTTCTACATCGTCTGGGACTCGGAGACGGTGCGCGAGCTGCCATCCTACGGTAAAAACGTCGTGGTCTTGCTCCTCATGGAGGAGTTCTGCGATATACCGCCCTATTTCGACAAGGTACTTTACGTATTCAAGACGTACGGGTTCTATCCCTATGTAAATGCGTCCCAGCGAAAACTGAGCGTGGCGCTGATGGTGAAGGCCATCAGAGACGCCGGACGCTGGGTCTGTCGAAGCGGCCTGCAGGCGGTTCTGCACGGGTCCGCGATCGCCCGGGAGGAGGGCGGCATGGTCGTTCCGCTCGGCTATGCCCGGCAGACGGATCTGCCCGGCAAGCCGTTTGCAGAGCGCCGCTACACGATCTCCTTCATTGGCAGCGTGAAGCAGCGCGCCTACCATCCCGTCTCCCTCCGGGCCCTTCTCGGGACGCCGAAGGACATCGCGCGATCACGCATGCTCGATGAACTACGGCAGCTTGCCGTGGGCATGCCGGACGAGGTGTTTTGGGCCGATACGGGATCCTACATGGACGGGATCCTGTCCGATGGGGTCCGCTATTCGGAGCTGATGGCCGACTCCAAGATCTGCCTGGCTCCGCGGGGTTCCTCGACGGAAACCTTTCGGATGTTCGAGGGCATGCGCCAGGGCTGCGTCGTCATTTGCGACCGGGTGCCCCGGCATTGGTTTTTCGAGGATTGTCCCTTCATCCAGCTCGACGATTGGGCTGAGTTGGGGCCATGCGTGAACGCATTGCTGTCCGATCCGGAGCGCCTGGTCGAACTGCACAGGAGCACGCTCGATTGGTGGGAGCGACGCTGCTCGGCACCTGCTCTCGCTGGCGTCATGGCGAACCGGCTCTCGCGCGCTACGCAGGCTGGGCGTGTGATTGAAGACGCGGGGGAGGCTTCCGAACTGGAACTGCAGGTTTAAGCTGGCAGTGCTTCAGTGATTTTTGGCCGGTGCTATCTGGCAATTTATCACGATGATCCCGCGCCCCAGTGTCAGCTATTGGCGTAGTTCAGCCCATCCGGGATGGCCGTCAGCAACTCCACCCCGCCCCGGCCGGGCCGAAGAAGGCGCGATAGAGCGGGTTGCGATGCAGCAGGTCGGCGATCTCGCTGCCTTCATTCGGGGGTGCCAGCATCACGACATGGCCGAGCCGCTCCGGGCGGTGGCGGGTGATATAGGCTCGCGCGACCAACCCGCCCATCGAATGGGTGACGAAATGCAGCTTGCCGGCGAGACCGGCGCCGAAGCGCTCAATCGGCTGGCGCAGTCCGGAGGCGATATCCTGCAGTTGGCTATGGCGCGCGGGATAGTCGAGATTGAGCGTCGCGTAGCCCTCGGTGGCGAGGGCCCGTTCCAGTCCGGCGAGCGAGTGCGCGCGTCGCGCTATGCCGTGCAGCAGGACGACGCCGTCCATGTCCCGTCGTTTCTCCCTGGCCGGCAAAGGCGATATCGGGATCGTCATCGGAATCCAAGACGATGCGTAGCGTCAACATGCTCGAATCCGGCGGCGACTATGCTTAAGTAGGCAGGCGGAGCCGGCTCGCCAGCGCTTATGATGTGCTGGTTCGAGCGGTGCGTGCTTTGCATAGGGATCGACGATCATGATCAGCACCGATAGCGACATCCTCGCCACCGCCGAGACCTGGGCCAAAGACGGCCGCGGCGTGGCGCTCGCCACCGTGGTCGAGACCTGGGGCTCGGCGCCGCGGCCGGTGGGCTCGCATCTCGTCATCGACGGGGAGGGGAATTTCCTCGGTTCGGTCTCGGGTGGCTGCGTCGAGGGCGCGGTCGTCACCGAGGCGGTCGACGTCATCGCCGACGGCAAGTCGCGCACGCTCGAATTCGGCGTCGCCGACGAGGCCGCCTGGAAGGTCGGGCTCTCCTGCGGCGGGCGCATCAAGGTCTATGTGGAGCGAATCTTGGCGGAGGAAGCGAACTGATGGCCTCCTGGGAGACCCTGACCGCGTTTGCGGTGCTGACGCTCGCCGTCGCCTATTTCCCCGGGCCGGCCTTGCTCTACACCGCGGCGCAGACCATCGCGCATGGCAGGCGGGCCGGCTTCATGGCGATGCTCGGCATCCATCTCGGCTGCTATGTCCACGTCGCCGCCGCGGCCTTCGGCCTCTCAGCCGTGTTCAAGCATGTGCCGGAACTCTATGTCGCGGTGAAGCTTGCCGGCGCGCTCTACCTGGTCTGGCTCGGCATCGGCATGATCCGCTCCAAGCTCGGCGGGGAGGAGGTCGTCGCCTCGCCGCCGAAGACGGTGAAGCGGGCGCTGCGCGATTCCTTCGTCGTCGAGATCCTGAACCCGAAGGTCGCGCTGTTCTTCATTGCGCTGCTGCCGCAGTTCGTCGATCCGGCGGCGTCGCTGCCGGTCTGGGTGCAGTTCCTGATCCTCGGCACGATCGTCAACTTCGCCTTCTCCTCGGCCGATTTCGTCACGGTGCTCGGCGCTTCCGCCGTGGTCCAGACGATGAAGAAGACCAAGGCCGGCTTCGCCTTCGGCCGCTGGCTCGGCGGCTCGCTGATGATCGGGCTCGGCGTCAAGCTCGCGACCGACAGGGGCTGAGCGATGGATCTCGCCCTATTATCCGCGCTGAATGCCGAGCGCGCCGCCAGGCGTGCGACCGTGCTGGTCACCGAGACGGCCAGCGGCGTGCAACGGCTGGTGAAGGAGGCCGATCTCGCGGCCGATCCGCTGGCCGCGCTGCTCGACAAGCAATTGCGCAGCGGCAAGAGCGGCGCGGTCGAGGCCGAGGGTGTCAGCTATTTCCTGACCGTGCAGGCCCCGCCGCCGCGCGTCGTCGTCACCGGCGCGGTGCATATCTCGCAGGCGATGGCGCCGATGGCCGAGATGCTCGACCTCGACCTCGCGATCATCGATCCGCGCACCGCCTTCGCCACGCCCGAGCGCTTTCCCGGCGTGACGCTGCTGCCGGAATGGCCGGACGAGGCGATCAAGACACTCGGCCTCGACGGGTACACCGCCTTCGTCGCGCTGACCCATGATCCAAAAATCGACGATCCCGGGCTCGAGGCGGCGCTGCGCTCGGAGTGCTTCTATATCGGCGCGCTCGGCAGCCGGAAGACGCATGGCCGCCGCGTCGAGCGGCTGATGGCAGCGGGCTTCGATGAGGTCGCGATCGGCCGCATCCATGCGCCGATAGGGCTCGATATCGGCGCGGTCTCGCCGGCCGAGATCGCGCTTGCCATCCTGGGCGAGATCGTCAGCACCCTGCGCGGGCCGCGCCGGCATCTGTCATGAAGTTCGGCTCCGTCGCCATCGCCGAGTCCGTCGGCTGCATCGCCGCGCATTCGGTTCGGGCGGGTGACGTCATCATCAAGAAGGGCGCGACGATCACGGCCGGCGACGCTGCCCGGCTCGCGGCTGCCGGCGTCACCGAATTGGTCGCGGTTCGGTTCGAAGCGGGCGACATCGACGAGAACGCGGCGGCGGAACGGCTGGCCCGCGCGCTCGCCGGACCCGGCATCGTCACCGAGGCGCCCTTCACCGGCCGCGTCAATCTCTTCGCCGCCGCTGCCGGCGTGCTCGCCCTCGATGTCGCGGCGCTCGATGCGTTCAACACGATCGACGAGGCGATCACCGTCGCGACTCTGCCGGCGCTGAAGGCCGTCGTTGCCGGCGAGATGGTCGCGACCATCAAGATCATTCCCTATGCCGTCGCCGGCCGGCAGGTCGAGGATGCGCTGGCCCGGATCGGCGCGGTCAGGCCGATCGCGCTCAGCGAATACCGGCTGAAATCGGTGGCGATGGTCTCGACGCTGCTGCCGGGGCTCAAGCCCTCCGTCGTCGAGAAGACGATGAAGGTGATGGCCGAGCGCATCGCGCCGGCTGGCGCGCAGATCGTCTCCGACGTGCGCGTGCCGCACCAGGCCGGGCCGCTCGCCGCCGCGATCCGCACGGCCGCGGCCAGCCCGGCCGAGATCGTTGTCGTCTTCGGCGCCTCCGCCATCACCGACCGGCGCGATGTCGTGCCGCAGGCGCTGGTCGAGGCCGGCGGGCATGTCGAGCATCTCGGCATGCCGGTCGATCCCGGCAACCTGCTGCTGATCGGCGAACTCGATGGCAAGCCGGTGATCGGCGCGCCGGGCTGCGCCCGCTCGCCCAAGGAGAACGGCTTCGACTGGGTGCTGCAGCGCTGCCTCGCGGGCATTCCGGTCGGCCGCGCCGATGTCCAGAAGATGGGCGTCGGCGGGCTGCTGATGGAGATCGTCTCGCGGCCGCAGCCGCGCGCCCCGGGGCGCGAGGCCGTCGCGCCGGTGGCCGGGCTGGTGCTTGCCGCCGGCCGCTCCACGCGCATGGGCGAGCACAACAAGCTGCTGCAGGTCGTGCGCGGCGAGGCGCTGGTGCGCCATGCGGTCAAGGCGCAGCTCGCTTCGCGCACCGGCCCGGTCTTCGTCGTCACCGGGCATCAGCGCGCCGAGGTCGAGGCCGCGCTTGCAGGGCTCGACGTGCGCGTCGTCCACAATCCCGACTTCGCCTCAGGCCTCGCCAGTTCGGTCAAGGCCGGGCTCGCCGCCCTGCCTGCTGAGTCCGCCGGCGTCGTGGTCTCGCTCGGCGACATGCCGAACGTGACGCCGCGCGTGATCGACCGGCTCGCCGAGACCTTCACCGACAGTCCGGATGCGCAGGCCGTCGTGCCGACGCTGTTCGGCCAGCGCGGCAATCCGGTGCTGCTGGCGCGGGCGCTGTTTCCGGCCGTGGCACGGCTCTCGGGCGATCAGGGCGCGCGCCGCCTGCTCGATGCTGCCGGGGAGGGCATCGTCGAGGTGCCGCTCGACGATCCGGCGATCGCGATCGACATCGATACGCCGGAGGCGCTCCGGGCGCTGGCGGGGTAGGGCGCGCAAAACCCACTTCCTTGAAATAGACCATTCGATGGTCTATTTTTATCAGGCTGAATGATCGAAGGGCACCCCATGCGCGTCTCCGTCTCCGATGCCAAGGGTCAATTGACCGATCTGGTCCGCCGGGCCGAGGCCGGCGACGAGGTCATCCTGACGCGCCATGGTCAGCCGGCGGCGCGGATCGTGCCGATTCACGCGGTGCCGGACCGGGCCAAGCGGCGCGCCTTGATCGAGACGGTGCAGGCGGCCGCGGCGCGCAAGACACTGCCGGGGGTGGATGCCGCCCGCAGCCAGGATTTCCTCTATGATGACGATGGCGTTCCGAAGTGATCGCCGTCGATACGTCTGCGCTCATGGCCGTGCTGCTGCGCGAGCCGGCTGCCGATACTTGCCGCGCCGTGCTGGAAGAGGCGGATGAGCTGATCATCTCGGCCGGCACTCTTGCCGAGGCGCTGATCGTGGCCGGGCATCGGAACATCGCGGAAGAGATGGCGGCGCTCGTCGAGGGGCTTGCGGTCACCGTCGTCGCGGTGACGCCGGCCGCGGCGCGCCGGGTTGCCGATGCCTATGCGCGCTGGGGCAAGGGCCGCCATGCCGCTGCGCTGAACTTCGGCGACTGCTTCGCCTATGACCTTGCCAAGGAGCACGACTGCCCGCTGCTCTTCGTCGGAGACGATTTCTCACGGACGGATCTGAGGCCTGCGCTGGAACGGTAGCGGCAGCGATCCGGCCGGCAGCGCCGTGCTGCTCTCCGTCCAGTGCACGCCGAGCGTCGCATAGGCGCCGACGTCGCGGTCGCTGGTGTCCTCCCAGCCGCCGGAGAGGCGCCAGGTCGCGCCGAACAGGCGCAGGCCGGTGAGGTGCAGGCCGACGCGCAGCTTGTCGTAGCCGCTCTGGCGGTAGAGCTCGACCTCTGGTCCGAGGTGGAGCCCGCGGTCGATCTTGTGGCCCAGCGCCAGGCGGCCCCAGGCGCGCCGGTCGAGCCCCGAGACATAGGCGCTGAGCTGGACCATGGTCGCGTCGGTCGGCGTCGCCCAGAGATCGGCCTGAAGTCGGGCGCTGATGCGACTGACGCCGTAGTAGCAGCCGCACCCGAGCTCGCGATACTCCGCCTCGATGTCGGGGCCGGCATAGAGCGAGAAGAAGCTGTCGCTGAAGCGCCATTCGTAGCCGATCAGGAACTGGCTCTCGACCTTGTAGGCCTTGCCGCGCGGCACGAGGCGCCTTGCTTGCTCGCGGGAGAGGCCGAGCTTGTTCATCAGGCGGAAGCCGCCGGCATCGAGCCCATCGGCGCCGAAGGCTTGTTTCGAGCCGAAGGAGGTGAAGGTCTTGCCGGGGCCGGCCTCGAGCGAGCCGAAGAAGACGATCTTTGCCGGATCGGGCTCGTCGTCATCGTCGTCGGCCAGAACCGGAGATGCGAAGAGCACGCCCGCGAGGGCGGCCAGGCAGAGTCTGCCGACCTCTCCGCAACCAAACGCCACTCACGCCCCCCGACGCCGGCGACCGCGATACGCCGCGATCACGCCCAATGATTGCAGCAGGTTGGCAGGAGGCTTGCAAGCTTTTGTTAACCAAGCAGGCGCAGCCTCAAGAAATCGGCTAAGCTTTCATCGCGTGGCGACGAAGGAGGATGACGATGGTGTCAGAGGACTTCATCCGGCAACTCAAGGGCTACGGGCTGACAACGGCGACGATTCATTATCGCATGCCGGATCACCCCAGCGTCCTGCAGACCTTCATCTGGCAGCAATATGATTTGGCGCCGCGCTTCCCGGTGCTGCACGATTTCCTCGACTTCTGGAAGCGCGAGCTCGACGGACCCTTGCACTCGGTCATCGTCGCGCATGCGCGGCTGATCCGGCCGGCCGAGATCGTGAATGTGAACGGCGTGCTGACGCTGCATTGAGCGTCTGCGCCGTTCGGCCTTGTTGCATCAAGCGGGCCCGTGCTAGGCCGCTGCTCCCGCCACGGCTCGGCCACGACGCTTGTCATCACCCCTTCGCACGTCCGGATTGCTGACGGCGCTCGCCGCCTTGCCCGGAGACCGGATTCTCGTGGGGACGATCGTCGCCGCGCTGAAGGACCGGGCCTATGCGCTGCTCGTCGTGCTGCTCGGCCTGCCGAACTGCCTGCCGATGCCGCCGCCGATCCCGCTGGTCTGCGGGCTGGTGCTGGCCTTCGTCGGCATGCAGATGCTGGCCGGCCGCGCCACGCCCTGGCTGCCGCAGAGGCTGCTGCAGAAGAGCATCGGCAAGCCCGAGCTGGCGAAGGCCGTGGGGCGCGCCCTGCCGCCGCTGGTCTGGCTGGAACGCTTCTCGCGGCCGCGGCTGACCATGCTGGGCAGCCCCGTCGCGGTGCCGGTCCTCGGCCTTGTGATGCTCATCCTGGCGCTGGGGCTTATCGTCGCGGCGCCGTTCATCGGCCAGATTCCGCTCGGCCTTGCGGTTTGCCTCGTCGGCCTCGGGCTGGTCGAGCGCGACGGGCTGTTCATGATCGCCGGGGCGCTGGTCGGCGTCGTCGGGCTGCTGCTCAGCGCCGGCTTCGCCTATGCGATCGTCAGCGGCATCGCCGAGCTGTTCTGAGACTTCCACTGGCGAGCTCCGAAGCTTTCGCGAGCCGTCAGCTCCCTCCTGCCATCAGGTGACGCCGGCCGGGCGGATCATGCTCTCAGAAGCAGGGAGGGATCGCGCAGCCATGTCGGACCTCGCAGTCGAGCCTCTCCTGAGCACCCGGACCGTCACGGTCAACAACGTCACCTGCTGCGGCGCATGCCGGCAGAAGGGCGTCGAGGAATGCTCGCACGCCACGCATCTGGTCTTTCCCTATCGCGGCGTCTTCGTGCGCCATCTCGGCCGCAGCGACGTGGTGGCCGAGGCCAACCAGGTGCTGTTCTTCAACGAGGCGGAGGGCTACCGGATCAGCCATCCCGTCACTGGGGGCGATGCCTGCCTGTCCCTGACGCTCGGCGAGCCGCTGCTGCGCGAACTGGCGCCGAAGGAGCAGCTGCGCGAGGGTGGCAAGGCGGCGTTCCACCGGCCGCGCCGGCGCATCGACCCGCGCGCGCAGGCGCTGGTCGCGCTGCTCCGGCACAGCCTGAGCCGCAAGGTCGCCGAGCCGCTGGAGGCTGAGACCCTGGCGCTGACGCTGGTGCGGCGCGCGCTGGGCGAGCGGACCTCGCATGCCGCCGGCGCGAGCCAGGGCCGGCAGAAGCTCGTCGACCGCGCCAAGCTGGCGCTGGCCTCGGACCCGGCCCGGCGCTGGACCCTGGCCGAGATCGCGGCGGAGGTCGGCGTTTCGCCGGTCTACCTGACGCAGGTGTTCCAGCAGGTCGAGGCGATGCCGCTCTACCGCTATCAGCTGCGCCTCAGGCTGGCCCGCGCGCTCGACCTGCTCGGCCACTATGACGACCTCACCAGCCTGGGGCTTGATCTGGGCTTCTCCAGCCACAGCCATTTCAGCTCCGCCTTCCGGCAGGTCTACAGCCGCACGCCGGCCGAGTTCCAGCGCGCCATCCAGCGACGCTGAGCGGAAGCAGATCGCTAAAGAATCTGACAGCGGCGGGGCCGCGAAAGGGCTTTTCTCTCCCTACCCGATATCGGGTCCACAAGGAGATCGAGCCATGACCGAGAAAACCTGTGCTGCCTGCGATTGCGAGCTCGGGGCCGAGCCCATCAGCGTCGACCTCGGCGGCAAGGCCGTGGAGGTGTGCTGCGAGGAGTGCGCCGAGCAGTTGAGGGAGGCGCACGCCGCCGCGAAAGATGGCAAGGAGGACTGAACGATGACCTGTTCCGATCACGCCACAAGCCTGGCGCCGGCGCCAGTGCGTCTATCCGCAGCCCCGGCACACGCCCTGGGAGAACTGCTCTCACGGCTCCTGGCCGGGGTCGGGGCCTTCGTCATGGCGCGCCGCAACCGGCGCGCCATCGCCGAACTGGCCGAGTGCGAGGACCGCATGCTCAGGGATATCGGCCTCAACCGCTCCATCGTGGATGGCGTGCTCGAAGTCGGCTTCGGCAGGGATCCCTCAGCGGTGCTCGAGCGCCCGTCGCCGTCCTATGCCGCATGCGAGGTCGAGCGTGCCAAGCAGATCTCGTGGATGCGGATCCACGGCTAGATCGCCGTGCGTCCTACCGGACGCAAAGTGGCGATCCAGGCTTTTGTTATTGCACCGGATCGTTCCGAAAACCGGATTCCACTTTTCGGTCTGGTGCTCTGGCGCGTCTGGCTCAGGCCGCGAGATTGGCGGCGAAGGGCGCGTCAAGTTCGAGCAGCCGGTCGATCTCCTCGGCCGGGACGCCCTTCGAGAACAGGAAGCCCTGCAGCTCGTGGCAGCCGATCGCCTGGAGGAAGCGGTGCTGCTCGGCGGTTTCGACGCCCTCGGCGCAGACGCGCAGGCCGAGCGCCCGGCCGAGATGCACGACGGAATGGACGAGGATCGCCGATTCCCCGGTCGTCTCCATGTATTCCAGGAAAGAGCGGTCGATCTTGATCTTGTCGAAGGCGAAGCGGCGCAAATAGATCAGGCTGGAATAGCCGATGCCGAAATCGTCGAGCGCCAGGCCGATGCCATGGGCGCGCAGCTCCATCAGCGCGTTCTCGGCCGCGTCGGCATCCTCGACGACGACGCCTTCGGTCAGCTCCAGCTCGAGCCTGGTCGGATCGAAGCCGGTCTCCTCGACGATGCGGATGACGTCGCCGACGAAGTCCTTGTGGCGGAACTGCACCGGCGAGATGTTGACCGCCAGCCGCAAGCCCTCCCAGCGCTTGGCCTCGAGGCAGGCGCGGCGCAGCACCCAGTCGCTCAGCGGCACGATCAGCCCGCGCTCCTCGGCGATGCTGATGAATTCCGAGGGCGGCACCATGCCGTGGACCGGGTGGGGCCAGCGCACCAGCGCCTCGACCCCGACGATGGTGCCGCCATCGACCGAGACCTGCGGCTGGTAGTGCAGCACGAGCTCGTCCCGGGCGATGGCGTTGCGCAGGTCCTCCTCGACCATGCGCTTCAGCTGCAAGGAGCGGTTCATCCGCGCCTCGAAGAAGGAGAAGCGGTTCCGCCCCTCGTTCTTCGACTGGTAGAGCGCGGTGTCGGCGAGCTTGAGCAGGGTCTCGCGGTCGGTGCCGTCCTGCGGCGCGAGCGCGATGCCGATCGAGCAGCCGATGATCGTGTCGATGCCCATGACCGAGAAGGGGCGGGTCAGCGCCTCCAGGATGCGCTCGCCCAAGGCCGCGCAGCCGCCGACATCGTGCAGGTTGGTCTGGATGATGCCGAACTCGTCGCCGCCGAGCCGCGCCACGGTGTCGCCGACGCGCATCATGCCGGAGAGGCGCTCGGCGACCTGGCGGATCAGCTCGTCGCCGGCCGTGTGGCCATAGGTGTCGTTGACGGCCTTGAAACGGTCGAGGTCGAGCAGCAGCACCGCGAGCCCGTTACCGTGGCGGTTGAGCTGCGCGAGCTCCTGGTCGAGCCTGAGGTCGAAGGTGCGGCGGTTCGGCAGCAGCGACAATTCGTCATGGGCGGCGAGGCGCTGGATCTGGTGCTCGCGCAGGCCGATCTCCCTGGCGGCACCGCGCAGGCGCTGGATCACATAGGCGAAGATCGCCACGACCAGCAGGCCCACGACGACCAGCGCCCAGGCGAACTGCTCGATGATGGCGTTGCCCGGGCGGCTCGGCGTCCAGGTCAGCCAGGCTGCGACGCTGCCGTCCGGCGCGGCGACGTCGCGGCGCATCATCGGGTCGACGGGCATCCGGCTGGTGATCGCGAGGCCGGCGATGCGGTAGCGCCGCGCCATGTCGGAGAGCAGGCCGGGCGTGACGCGGTTATAGCCGACGAGGACGATCGGGCGGGCCAGGCCGGCCTCCTCGACATTCGGCCGCAGCGGCAGTTCGGTGACCGTGACCGCCAGCGTCTCCTGGCCGTCGAAGACCATCTCGGCCTGGACGTCCTGCGGCGGCGCGGCGTCTTCGGTGCCGGCGGCGCGCACGGCGGCGGGGCCGGGGACCCTGCTGCTGAAATGCTTGAGCCCGTCATAGCCGGCCTGTCCGGCCGGGCGACCGCCTTCGAGCCCGGCGAGCACGCGGCCCGACGGCGTCACCAGATAGGCGCCGTCGAAGGTGAGGAAGCGGTAGCTGAGCCGGGTGAAGATGCCCTGGAGCGCCTCTGTCGATCCGCCCATGGCGATCGCGGCCTGCAACTCGCCGCTCGAGGCCAGGCTGTCGAAGCGCAGGCGGCGCAGGCGCGTCTGGCTTTCGAACGCGGCCTCCAGGCGGTCGCGCTGGCGCTCGTTCTCGGTCTGGTTGGCGTCGTGCGTGATCGCGATCATCGCCGCGACGGCGGCGATCACCACCAGCAGAAAGGCGCAGCCAAGCGTCGCCACGGTGCTGGTGAGCATACGCGCCGAGGAATCCGCGTTGGTCATCTTCGCGACAGTAGGCGAATGCATCAGCCGTCTCAGAAGCGTCGGGACGGCCACTCTCGCAAGGGAATGTTGATATCCCGTTTCCAGACAACGGCGTAGTTCGAGAATCTCAACCTGTGGTCGGCCCGTAGGGCGGGCGCGGGATGGCGGTGTGGGCGGCGCGCAGGGCGGCCGACCAGCGCTCGCGCAGATCGTGGAAATAAGGCTCGCCGGCCTCGATCCGGCGGTTCAGCTCGGGCTCGTCGGCGTCGCGGCGCATGACGATGAAGTCGATCGGCAGGCCGACGCCGAGATTCGAGCGCATGGTCGAATCCATCGAGATCAGGCCGACCTTGAGCGCGTCGTAGAGATGGGTGCGGAAGGTCACGGCGCGGTCGAGGATCGGCTTGCCGTATTTGTGCTCGCCGATCTGGAGGAAGGGCGCGTCCATGCCGCATTCGATGAAGTTGCCGGCGCCGTAGACCATGAAGAGCCGCATCGGCTGGCCCTTGATCTGGCCGCCGAACAGCATGGAGATGTCGAACTTCACGCCGGCTTCGCTGAGCGCCTCGCCATCCATCTCGCGCACGGCCCGCACCGCCCGCCCGACGAGCTGGGCGGCGCGGAACATCGAGGTGACGCCGATCAGCGTATCGAGCTCGCCGGTCTCGGGGTTGTGCACGCCTTCGTGCAGCAGGCTCACCACCGACTGGGTGACGGAGAGGTTGCCCGCCGTCGCCAGGGCGAAGGTGCGCTCGCCCGGCCAGGAGAAGACGTGCAGCTTGCGGAAGGTCGAGATGTCGTCGAGCCCGGCATTGGTCCGGGTGTCGGCGATCATCACCAGCCCATCCTGCACGAGAAGTCCGGCGCAATAGGTCACGGGCTTTCAATCCTTCTTATTCGTCGGCCGGGCGTTTGCGTGCGCCGATACGAGACTGCCTCGCTGCTAGCAGCCGATTGCGACAGTCGCAATCACGCCGGGCGGCGCCGTCCCGCGCTCATTGATTGGTCTGCTGGCTTCCGGCCACGCGGGCGGTGACGCTGACGGCGAGGTTCTCGCCGCTGCCGCCCTTGCGGGCGCCACGCACCGGCGCGGCATCGGCGAAGTCGAGCCCGGCGGCGATGCGGACATGGGTGTCGGTCGGGCACTGGCCATTGGCGCAATCGAAGCCGATCCAGCCGTAATCGTCGAGATGGACCTCGGCCCAGGCATGGGCGCCCTCGGCCAGCGGCAAGGCGTCGGAGGCGGCGACGTAGCCGGAGACGTAGCGGGCGGGCAGGCCGAGCTGGCGGGCGCAGGTCATGAAGACATGGGCGAGGTCCTGCGGGATGCCCTCGCGCGCCGTGAAGGCCGCAGCCGCGCCGATGCCGGTGCGCTTGCCGGAGCGGTCGCAGCTCATCTCGTCATGGAGCGCCTCGGTCAGCGCATGCATCTTGGCGAGCGGCGCGCCATCGGCCTGCGTCGCCTTCACCGCGAAGTCGCGCAAAGCCTCGTCGGGGGTGGTCAGCAAGGTGTCGCGGCGGAACACGTCCGGCGGCACGCGCTCCAGCGCGCCGCGCACCGCGCCGGCGAGGTCGATCGTCTCGACCACGCCATCGACCCGGATCGACAGGCCGGAGATCGAGCCATCGGCGGAGAAGGTATGGACGATGTTGCCGTAGGGGTCCTGGCCGGCGCGCAGGCGGCCGTCGATATTGGGCTCGATGCGCCAGGACATGACGTGCTGGCCGTCATGGTCGCGCGGCGTCAGGCGCAGGATCTGCGTGAGCTGCCGCACCGGCTCGTCATAGGCGTAGGTGATCGAGTGGGAGATCTTGATCCGCATGGCGCTCGCGAGAAGGCGGGTCTTTCTGTGGTTGTTCTAGCGTCCGGCGGCCGCTTGCGCGAGCCCACCTGACGCTCACTGCAGATATTGCTCGGAGATGGTGTGGCCGAGCCGGTTGTTCTCGGTGATGAAGTCCTCGATGAACTCGTGCAGGCCGCGCTGGAAGACCGAGTCGATATGGGTGTTCGACATGTTGGCGAGCGTCTTGCGCGCCTGGCGCTGGGCCGGGCCCTGCCGGCCATAGGCGTCGCCGAGCGCGTCGAGGAAACGCGAGATGTTCTCGTAGCAGCTCGCCAGCGAGCGCGGCATGCGCCGGTTCAGGATCAGCAGGTCGGCGATCAGCAGCGGCTTCACCGCCTGGCGGTAGACCCAGTGATAGGCGGTGAGCGCCGAGACCTCGCGCAGCATCGTGGTCCATTGGAAATAGTCGAGCGAGCCGCCGACCTGCTCGTTCTCCGGCAGCAGGACGTGGTACTTCACGTCGAGGATGCGCGCCGTGTTGTCGGCGCGCTCGAGATACATGCCGAGCCGCGAGAACCAGTAGCCGTCGTCGCGCAGCATGGTGCGGTAGGCCGAGCCGTCGAAGACCAGCGAGACGTTCTTCACCCAGTCGAGGAAGCGGGCGAACTCCTCGCGGTCCATGCGCTTCTTCTCGAAGCGCTGCAGTTCGAGCCAGGCGCTGTTGAGCGCGTCCCACATCTCCGAGGTCAGCGCGGTGCGCACGGCGCGCGCATTCGAGCGCGCCAGCGCGAAGCAGTTGCGGATCGAGGAGGGGTTGTCCGGGTTGAAGGTCAGGAAGTCGCAGACATTGCGCTCGTTGGCCTCGCCATAGGCCTTGGCGAAGGTGTCCTCGCAGCCGGCGGTCGCGACCGCGCTCTGCCATTCCGTGCCGGCGCCGCCATAGGAGGAGGGCAGGTTGGTCAGGCGCGTCGTGGCGTCGAGGATGCGGGCGAGGTACTCGGCCCGCTCCACATAGCGGGAAACCCAATAGAGGCTGTCGGCTGTGCGCGAGAGCATGGTCAGGTCAGGCCTTTTCGCAGCGTGCGGGGGCGTTGTTCTTGTGGGCCATTCCGGAGCTCGCCGTCATGCATCGATGACCCAGGTGTCCTTGGTGCCGCCGCCCTGGCTCGAATTGACCACGAGCGAGCCCTCCTTCAGCGCGACGCGGGTCAGCCCGCCCGGCACGCAGGAGATGCCGTTGGCGCCGGAGAGCACATAGGGCCTGAGGTCGACATGGCGCGGTGCCACGCCGGAGGCGACGAAGGTCGGGCAGGTCGAGAGCGCCAGCGTCGGCTGGGCGATGAAGCCCTCGGGCTGGGCCTTGAGCTTGCGCCGGAAGGTCTCGATCTGGGCCTTGTTGGCATGGGGGCCGACCAGCATGCCGTAGCCGCCGGAGCCGTTGACCTCCTTGACCACCAGCTTCTCGAGATTGTCGAGCACATAGGCGTTGGCCTCGGGCTCGCGGCAGCGCCAGGTCGGGACGTTCTTCAGGATCGGCTCCTCGCCGGTGAAGAACTTCACGATCTCGGGCATGTAGCTGTAGACCGCCTTGTCGTCGGCGACGCCGGTGCCGACCGCGTTGGCCAGCGTGACGTTGCCAGCCTTGTAGGCGCCGATGATGCCGGGCACGCCGAGCACGGAATCGCCGCGGAAGACGAGCGGGTCGATGAACTCGTCGTCGATGCGGCGGTAGATCACGTCGACGCGCTTCGGCCCCTGCGTCGTGCGCATGTAGACGACGTCGTCCTTGACCAGCAGGTCGGAGCCCTCGACCAGCTCGACGCCGAGCTTGTCGGCCAGGAAGGAGTGCTCGTAGAAGGCCGAGTTGTACTGGCCGGGCGTCAGCAGGCAGATGTTGGGGTCGGCGGAGGCGCTGCGCGGGGCGACAGAGCGCAGGGTCGCGAGCAGCTGGTCGGGATAGTTGTCGACCGGCGCGACGCGGTGCGTGGCGAACAGCTCGGGGAAGAGCCGTAGCATCACCTCGCGGTTCTCCATCATGTAGGAGACGCCGGACGGCGTGCGGGCGTTGTCCTCCAGCACGTAGAAGGTGTCGGCGTCGACGCGGACGATGTCGATGCCGGCGATGTGGCAGTAGATGCCGTGCGGCACCTGGAAATCGACCATCTCCAGCTGGTAGCAGGCATTGCGGTAGACGAGGTCGGGCGGGATGATCCCGGCCTTGAGGCATTCCTTCGGGCCGTAGACATCGGCCAGGAACATGTTCAGCGCCGTGACGCGCTGGCGCAGCCCCTTCTCCAGCTTGCTCCATTCCGGCTTGGTCAGGACGCGCGGGATGATGTCGAAGGGAATCAGGCGCTCGGTCGATTCCTCGTCGCCGTAGACGGCGAAGGTGATGCCGATGCGCCGGAAGAAGAGTTCGGCCTGGCTGCGGCGCAAGGCCAGCATTTCCGGCGGCGCTTCCTTTAGCCAACGATCGAGCGCGTCGTAAGCCGGCCGCAGCTCGCTCCCCATGCCGGTCATTTCGTCGAACGCGACCATGTCAGGCTTCTTCTCCGTTTGAATCAACCTATGCGCATTCGCGATGGTTCGAAAAGGGGGTGATTGGTGATGCCTTTGGCGTACCTGCCCGTTTCGTGGGCAGTGCCCATTGGGCAGCAAGCAAGCGCCGCGCCGGCCTGACCTATCGCGATATCAACGCAATGTTGCGGCATCCTCGCCGGCTGCGGCGAGGGACGCGAGGCCGGTTGTCTCTCGCCAAATTCTGGCATAATGTATGCCAGACATAAAACGATGCCGCTCACGGCACGATCAGAGGGAGCGAACCATGAAGATCCATGAGTTCCAGGCGAAGCAGCTGCTGGCCCCCTATGGGCTGGTGGCGCCGGAGGGCAGCGTCGCCATCACGCCGCACGAAGCCGGCGAAATAGCGCGGCGGCTCGGCGGGCCGGTGGTGGTCAAGGCGCAGATCCATGCCGGCGGGCGCCAGAAGGCCGGCGGCATCCACCATGTCGACGCCTCCGGTTCGGCCGAGGGCGTCGCGTCGCGGCTGCTCGGGCGCAAGCTGGTCACGGCCCAGACCGGAGCCCATGGCGAGAAGGTCAAGCGCCTGCTGATCGAGAGCGCCGTTGCGGCAACGCGCGAACTGCACATCGCGCTGCTGATCGATTCGTCCTCCGGCGAGCTGATGCTGATCGGCAGCGCCAAGGGCGGCGCCGATATCGAGGAGCAGGCGGCGCGCGGCGAGATCAGGGTGAACCAGCTCAGGCTCGGCGCCGGGACCGAGCCGCATCGCTACGAGATCGCGGCCTTCATCGCCGGGCTCGGCCTCGAGGGCGCGCTGCACGAGCAGGGCTGCGCGCTGGTCGACGGGCTCAGGCGCGCCTTCCTCGAACTCGACGCCAGCCTGATCGAGATCAACCCGCTGGCGGTGACGGAGGAGGGCACGCTGGTCGCCCTCGACGTCAAGATGGTGCTCGACGACAACGCCATGTTCCGGCACCCGGACCTCGCCGTGCTGCGCGACGACGAGGAGGTCAGCGATATCGAGCTGCACGCGCAGCTCCACCAGCTCAACTATGTCCAGCTCGACGGCAATATCGGGCTGGTCGCGAACGGGGCGGGCCTGGGCCTGGCGACGCTCGACATGGTGGTCGCGGCCAAGGGCCGGCCGGCGAACTTCATGGATATCCGCACGACAGCGAAGAGCCTCGACATCGCCCAGGGCTTCAAGCTGCTGCTCGACAACCCGGCGACCAAGGCGATCCTGATCAACGTCCATGGCGGCGGCATGCAGCCTTGCGACACGATTGCCGAGGGGCTCGGCATCGCCGTGCGCCGCTCCGGCCGCTCGCTGCCGCTGGTGGTCAGGCTCGCCGGCAACAATGCCGATTTCGCCCGCTCGCGCCTGAAGAATTTCGGCTGCGCGATTGTCGATTGCCCGGACATGTGGACCGCGGCCGCGAAGGCCGTCGCCATCGCCGCGAAGGGAGCCTGAGCCATGGCCGTGTTTCTCGATCGCGACACCCGCGTCGTCTGCCAGGGCATGACCGGCTGGGCCGGCACCCACCATGTCGCCCGCATGATGGAATATGGCACGCAGGTCGTCGGCGGCGTCACCCCCGGCAAGGGTGGGCGCTCGCATCTCAACCTGCCGATCTACGACAGGGTCGCGCAGGCGCGCGCCCAGACTGGTGCCAATGCCAGTATCGTCTTCGTGCCGCCCGCCAACGCTGCTGCCGCGATGCTGGAGGCGATCGAGGCCGAGATGCCGCTCGTCGTCGCCGTGACCGAGCGCGTGCCGACGCTCGACATGGTCCGCGTCAAGGACGCGCTGAAGGGCTCGCGCACCACGCTGGTCGGCGCCAACTCGCAGGGCATCCTGGTGCCTGGCATCGGCAAGCTCGGCGTGATGGCGACGGGCAGCGAGCGGCCGGGCGGCATCGGCATCGTCTCGCGCTCGGCTTCACTCACCAGTGAGGTCGTCGCCCAGATCACGGCGGTCGGTCTGGGACAATCGACCACGGTCGGCGTCGGCGGCGATCCGATCCACGGCATCGGCATGCGCGACTGCCTCGACCTTCTGCTGAAGGATGCCGACACCGAGGGCGTCGTCCTGATCGGCGAGATCGGCGGCACCGAAGAGGAGGAGGTCGCAGACTACATCGCCGGCCTGAAGCCCTCGAAGCCGATCGTCGCGCTGATCGTCGGTCGCGAGGCGCCGCCCGAGCGCCGCATGGGCCATGCCGGCGCGCTGACGCTGGGTGGCCGGGGCGATGCCGCGGGCAAGGTCAAGGCGCTGGAGGCGGCCGGCGTGCTGATCGCGCCGAGCGCGCATCTGGTCGGCGAGACGATCCGGCAGGCCCTGGCGGGGCGAGGCTAGGGTCTTTCCTTCTCCCTCTTGCGGGAGAAGGTGCCCCAAAGGGGCGGATGAGGGGTCGCGCTGGCCTTTCCGATCACCGAGCATGTCACAGACCGAATCTTGAAATGTTGAGCGACCCCTCATCCGTCTCGGCTTCGCCGAGCCACCTTCTCCCGCAGGGGGAGAAGGGAAGGGCGCGGCTCGCTCGCGCCTTATTCCCGCCCGGGCAAATGCCCGCCGATCGAGGTGGTGATCTCGTCGGCGGCGCGGCGCACGATCGGGCCGAACTCGTCGAGCTTGCGCAAGGTGATGCGCACGCTCGGCCCGGAGATCGAGACGCCGGCGATCGGCTCGCCATGCTCGTTGAAGATCGGGGCGGCGACGCAGCGCATGCCGAGCGTGCGCTCCTCGTCGTCGATGGCCCAGCCGCGCCGGCGGCTCTCGTCGAGCTCACGCAGCAGCTCGGCGAGATCGGTGCGGGTCTTCTCCGTGAAGCGTTCGAGCCGGCGCGCGCCGCAGATCTGGCGGACATGGTGCTCGGGAAACTCGGCCAGCAGGGCCTTGCCGACGCCGGACGAGTGCATCGCGCCGCGGCTGCCGGCGCGGAAGAAGGCGCGCAAGGTGTCGTGGCTCTCGACCTGCGAGATGAAGACGACCTCGCCATTATCCTCGATGCCGAGATTGACGGTCTCGCCGGTCGCCTGCATCAGCTCGCGCATGGTGAGCCGGCCCATGCTGGCGACGCGGCGGTTGCGCAGGAAGGCCGAGCCGATCTTGAAGGCCTTGATCCCGATCAGCCAGTAGCCGCGCTCGGTGTCGTTCTGCACGAAGCCGCGGCTCTCCAGCGTCAGCAGGATGCGGTGCACGGTCGAGGGCGAGAAGCCGGATTTGCGGGCGAGGTCGGTCAGGGTCAGCCCGTCCTCTTCCGCCAGGATCGTCAGCAGCGCCAGGCCGCGGTCGAGCGCCTGCACGGAGCCGCCGGCCAGCGCCGCCTTCAGCGAACGCGGGCGGCCGCGGGTCTTGCGTTGGTCGGTCAGGGTCATGGGCGGGGCTCCTTTCGGGTCCAGAAAAGCACGTCCGCCGCCATCTGCAAATTAAAACTGAAATAGTTTTTCAGAATGCGTGGTCCGCAATTTGTGGAATAAATACAAGATATTGATTTATATAGATTTTCCATCTTACGCAGTCTGCCGAAAAAACATTCTGAAATAAATTGACCCCTCGGCGTTTATGGCATCTGGTATGCCAATCAACTTGCATCTCGTCGGGAGAATGCGCCATGGCTAAAATGAGGGCCGTCGAGGCCGCTGTCCGGGTTCTGGAGCGTGAGGGCGTCACGCAGGCCTTCGGTGTGCCGGGAGCGGCGATCAATCCGCTCTACGCCGCGCTGAAGAGCCGCGAGTCGATCCACCATATCCTGGCGCGCCATGTCGAGGGCGCCTCGCATATGGCCGAGGGCTATACCCGGGCCAAGGCCGGCAATATCGGCGTCTGCATCGGCACCTCCGGCCCGGCCGGCACCGACATGATAACCGGGCTCTACTCGGCCATCGCCGATTCCATCCCGATCCTCTGCATCACCGGGCAGGCGCCGCGCGCCCGGCTCTACAAGGAGGATTTCCAGGCCGTCGACATCGAGTCGATCGCCAAGCCGGTGACCAAGTGGGCCGTGACGGTGCGCGAGCCGGCTCTGGTGCCGCGCGTCTTCCAGCAGGCCTTCCACGTCATGCGCTCGGGCCGCCCGGGTCCGGTGCTGATCGACCTGCCGATCGACGTCCAGATGGCCGAGATCGAGTTCGACGACGAGACCTATGAGCCGCTGCCGGTCTACAAGCCGGGCGCCTCGCGCCGCCAGATCGAGAAGGCGATGGCGATGCTGGACTCAGCCGAGCGGCCGCTGATCGTCGCCGGCGGCGGCATCATCAACGCCGATGCCTGCGATCTCCTGGTCGAGTTCGCCGAGCTGACCGGCGTGCCGGTCGTGCCGACGCTGATGGGCTGGGGCTCGATCCCGGACGATCACCCGCTGCAGGCCGGCATGGTCGGCCTCCAGACCAGCCATCGCTACGGCAACGCGACGATGCTCGCCTCCGATTTCGTGATGGGCATCGGCAACCGCTGGGCCAACCGGCACACGGGCTCGATCGAGACCTACACCAAGGGGCGCAAGTTCGTTCACGTCGACATCGAGCCGACCCAGATCGGCCGCGTCTTCAACCCGGATTACGGCATCGTCTCCGACGCCAAGGCGGCGCTCGAGCTCTTCGTCGAGGTGGCGCGCGAGCGGGAAGGCAAGGGGCTGCTCAGGAACCGCAGCGACTGGGCCCAGTCCTGCCGCGACCGGCGCGCGACCATGCTGCGCAAGAGCCATTTCGACAACGTGCCGCTGAAGCCGCAGCGCGTCTACGAGGAGATGAACGAGGCCTTCGGCCGCGACGTCTGCTACATCTCGACCATCGGCCTGTCGCAGATCGCCGGCGCGCAGTTCCTGCGGGTCAACAATCCGCGCCACTGGATCAATTGCGGCCAGGCCGGCCCACTCGGCTGGACCTTGCCCGCCGCTCTCGGCGTGCGCGCCGCCGATCCCGAGCGCGAGATCGTGGCGCTGTCGGGCGACTACGACTTCCAGTTCCTGATCGAGGAGCTTGCGGTCGGGGCGCAGTTCAAGCTGCCCTACATCCACGTCGTCGTGAACAACTCCTATCTCGGCCTGATCCGCCAGGCACAGCGCGGCTTCGACATGGATTTCCAGGTCGGCCTCGCCTTCGAGAACATCAACGCGCCCGATCTCGCCGGCTACGGCGTCGACCATGTCGCGGTCGCCGAAGGGCTCGGCTGCAAGGCGATCCGGGTCAAGAGCCCGAACGAGTTCAAGGCCGCCTTCGCCCAGGCCAAGGCCTGGCTCAAGGAGCACCAGGTGCCGGTGGTGATGGAATTCATCCTGGAGCGGGTGACGAACATCGCGATGGGCACCGAGATCGACAACGTCGTCGAGTTCGAGGAGGTGCTCGATTTGCCTCTGCCCGAGCCCGAGCTGCAGCCCGCTCAGTAACCTCGATCATTCTGCGCCATCAGGGGAGAGACCCATGCCACGTTTCGCTGCAAACCTGACGATGCTGTTCAACGAGCTGCCCTTCCTGGAGCGTTTCCAGGCGGCAGCCGAGGCCGGCTTCCGCGGCGTCGAGTACCTGTTCCCCTACGAGTACGACAAGTACGAGCTGGCGGGGCGTTTGAAGCGCTGGAACCTGACGCAGGTGCTGCACAACCTGCCGGCGGGCAATTGGGGCGCGGGCGAGCGCGGCATCGCGATCCTGCCCGACCGGATCAGCGAGTTCCAGAGCGGCGTCTTCCAGGCGATCGACTACGCCACGCAGCTCGGCTGCAAGCAGGTCAACTGCCTCGTCGGCATCGCGCCGAAGGATGTCGAGCGCGGCAGGCTGCACGAGACGCTGGTCAACAACCTGCGCTTCGCCGCCCATGAGCTGAACCAGGAGGGCATCGCGCTCCTGGTCGAGCCGATCAACACCCGCGACATCCCCGGCTTCTTCCTGAACAGTACGAAGCAGGCGCTGGCGCTCCTCGACGACGTCGAGTCGCCTAACCTCTTCATCCAGTACGACATCTACCACATGCAGATCATGGAGGGGGATCTGGCCCGGACGATCGAGGCCAATCTCGACCGGATCGCGCATGTCCAGCTCGCCGACAATCCCGGCCGCAACGAGCCCGGCACCGGCGAGATCAACTTCCCCTTCCTGTATCGGCATCTCGACGCCATCGGCTACGCTGGCTGGGTCGGCTGCGAATACAAACCCGCACGCACCACGAGCGACGGCCTGACCTGGCTGCCGAGCACCACGTTGGCTGCATGATTTGGGCAGCGTGATCTTGGGCCGCGTGATCCTGGGCCGCGTGACGGGACGAGACGGTCGACGCTTCAGTCGAACGGAGGATATGGCGACATGACGACTATCGGTTTCATCGGGCTCGGCATCATGGGCCGCCCCATGGCGGAACACCTGATTGCGGGCGGCCACACGCTGCACGCATCGAGCCACCACAAGGCGGTCGCGCCGGACCTCGTCGCGAAGGGCGTCACCGTCCACCCGACGCCGAAGGCGGTCGCCGCTGCGAGCGAGATCGTCGTCCTGATGCTGCCCGATACGCCGCAGGTCGAAGAGGTGCTGTTCGCCACCAACGGCGTCGCGCTCGGCCTGAGCAAGGGCAGCATCGTCGTCGACATGAGCTCGATCTCGCCGATGGCGACGAAGGAGTTCGCCGCGAAGATCGAGGCTGGCGGCAGCCATTATCTCGACGCACCGGTCTCCGGCGGCGAGGTCGGCGCCAAGGCTGCCAGCCTGACCATCATGGTCGGCGGCCCCGAGGAGACCTTCGCCAAGGTGAAGCCGCTCTTCGAGCTGATGGGCAAGAACATCACGCTGGTCGGCGGCAATGGCGACGGCCAGACCACCAAGGTCGCCAACCAGATCATCGTCGCGCTGACGATCGAGGCGGTCGCCGAGGCCCTGCTCTTCGCCTCGAAGGCGGGGGCCGATCCGGCCAAGGTGCGCCAGGCGCTGATGGGCGGCTTCGCCTCCTCCAAGATCCTGGAGATTCATGGCGAGCGCATGGTCAAGCGCACCTTCAACCCGGGCTTCCGCATCGGGCTGCACCAGAAGGACCTGAACCTCGCGCTGCAAAGCGCGCGCGCCATCGGCGTGTCGCTGCCCAACACCGCGACGGCACAGGAACTGTTCAACGCCTGCGTCGCCCATGGCGGCAAGGACTGGGATCACTCAGCCATGGTGCGGGCGCTGGAGATCATGGCGAACCACGAAGTCGCCTAGCCAAATAAGACAGGGGGAAAAGCCCATGAAGATCTGCATCTACGGCGCCGGGGCGATCGGCGGCTATATGGGTGTCATGCTCAAGCGCGGCGGGCTCGATGTCTCGCTCGTGGCGCGCGGCGCCCATCTGGAAGCGATCAAAGCCAAGGGCCTGACCCTCGTCACCAAGACGGAGACGATCACCGAGGAGATGCCGGCGAGCCGCGATCCGCGCGATCTCGGCCGCCAGGACGTGGTGATCATCGCGCTCAAGGCGCACCAGGCCTGGGAGGCGGCCGAGGAGCTGAAGCCGCTTCTGGGCCCGCAGACGGCGGTGGTCACCGCCCAGAACGGCGTGCCCTGGTGGTATTTCCACGGCTTGGAAGGGCCCCACGCCGACCTGCGCCTGCGCAGCGTCGATCCGGGCGACCGGCAGTGGAACGCGATCGGCCCCGAGCGCGTCATCGGCTGCACCGTCTACCCGGCGACCGAGATCACCGAGCCCGGCGTGATCAAGCATATCTATGGCGACCAGTTCGGCCTCGGCGAGCCCAACCGCCAGGAGAGCGAGCGGCTGACCCGCTTCGCCGATGCGCTGACCGCGGGCGGGATGAAGCCGCGCCTGTTCTCGGACATCCGCGACGACATCTGGCTGAAGCTCTGGGGCAATCTCTGCTTCAACCCGATCTCGGCCCTGACCCATGCGACGCTCGACATCGTCGCGACCGAGCCCGGCACGCGGGCGCTCGCCCGCAACATGATGCTGGAGGCGCAGGAGATCGGCGAGACGCTGGGCGCGCGCTTCCGCGTCGACGTCGACCGCCGCATCGACGGCGCGGCCGGCGTCGGGGCGCATCGCACCTCGATGCTGCAGGACCTCGACAAGGGCAGGCCGCTTGAGATCGACGCATTGCTGACCGCCGTCCAGGAGATGGGCCGGCTGGTAAAGCTTCACACTCCCTATATCGATGCCGTGCTAGGGCTCGTGCAGCAGATGGGGCGTGCGAAGGGCGTCTACCCAACCTTCCCGGAGCAAAGCTCCGTGGTGGACGATCGCCAGTTGGTCGCCTCATGATGCGCGAAGCGGTAGGGTCGGCGCGGATTCGGGCCGCCTAAGCCAAAGCATTGTGAGGATATCGTGAAAAGAGATCGACGCGCAAAGATCGTTGCGACGCTCGGGCCTGCGAGCTCGGACGCCGACACCATTCGGCGCCTGTTCCATGCCGGGGTCGACGTCTTCCGGCTGAATTTCAGCCATGGCACCCATGAGGACCACCGCGCGCGCTACGACATCATCCGCGGGCTCGAGAAGGAGGCGAATTATCCGATCGCCATCCTCCAGGACCTGCAGGGGCCGAAGATCCGGCTCGGCGCGGTGCATGGCGGCAAGGTGACGCTGCCCACGGGCTCGACGATCAAGCTCGTGCTCGACAAGGCCGCGAGCGACGCGGAGCACCTGCCGCTGCCGCATCCCGAGATCTTCGAGGCGGTGCTGCCCGGCCACAACCTGCTCGTCGACGACGGCAAGGTCCGGCTCCAGGTCACCGGCTGCACCAGCGACGTGATCGAGGCGAAGGTCATCGTCGGCGGCGTGGTCAGCGACCGCAAGGGCGTCAACCTGCCCGACACCGTGCTGCAGCTCTCGCCGATCACCGAGAAGGACCGCGTCGACCTCGCCTTCGGCCTGGAACTCGGCGTCGACTGGGTCGCCTTCTCCTTCGTGCAGCGGGCTTCGGACCTGATCGAGGCGCATCAGCTCGTCGGCGGCCGCGCCGGCGTGATGTCGAAGATCGAGAAGCCCTCGGCGCTCAGCGCCATCGACGACATCATCGCGCTCTCGGACGCGGTCATGGTGGCGCGCGGCGATCTCGGCGTCGAGATCCCGACCGAGGACGTGCCGGGCGCGCAGAAGGACCTCGTCCGCCTCTGCCGCCTCGCCGGCAAGCCGGTGATCATCGCGACGCAGATGCTGGAATCGATGATCCTGACGCCGACGCCGACCCGCGCCGAAGCTTCCGACGTCGCGACCGGCATCTATGACGGTGCCGATGCGGTGATGCTTTCGGCCGAGAGCGCCTCTGGCCAGTTCCCGATCCAGGCGGTCGAGACCATGGACCGCATCATCCGCCGCACCGAGCAGCACCATTCCTACCGCCCGATCATCGAGGCGCTGAAGCCGACCATCGAGCCGATGCCGCAGCATGCGGTCGCGGCCGCGGCGGCCGAAGTCGCCGACGTGATCGGAGCGTCGGCCATCGTCGCCTATACCGAGAAGGGCACGACCGCCTATCGCATCGCCCGCCAGCGCTCGCCGGTGCCGATCCTCGGACTGACGCCACAGCTGGAGACGGCGCGCCGGCTCGCGCTGCTCTGGGGCACCTACAGCATCCAGACCGAGGAGGTCTCGGACTACTCGGAGATGGTCGACCAGGCGGTCAAGCAGGCGCTGGCGGCCGACTACGTCAAGCGCGGCGAGCAACTCGTCGTCGTCGCCGGCATTCCGTTCCGGCGCGCCGGCAGCACCAATAATCTGAGGGTGGTCGCGGTCTGAGAGCGACGATCTGAGATCGTCGATCGCTTGCGCCGCGCCGCCAGATAGGGAGAGAGACCATGTCCACCTCACCAATCCGGCACGCGGCGCATGAGGAGCGCGCCAGCGCTGCGGCCCTCTGGGTCCGCTTCACGCTCGATGACGGCGAAGGCTTCGGCATCGTGGATGGCGAGGCCATCGCCATCCACGACGGCGACATGTTCGCCGGGGCCGAGCCGACCGGCGAGACCGTCGCGCTCTCGGCGGTGACGCTGCTGCCGCCGGTGGCGCCCTCGAAGATCATCGCGCTGTGGAACAATTTTCACGCGCTCGCCAGCAAGCTCGCCGTGCCGGTGCCGCCCGAGCCGCTCTATCTGATGAAGGCGCCCTCCAGCATCGCGGCGCCGGGCGCAACGATCCCGCGGCCGGCTTCTTATGCCGGCAAAGTTGTCTATGAGGGCGAGCTCGGCATCGTCATCGGCCGGACCTGCACCGGCGTCAGCCCGGAGGAGGCCGGCGATTTCATCTTCGGCTATACCTGCGTCAACGACATCACCGCCGCCGACCTGATCGCGGCCGACCCGACCTTCGCGCAATGGGTGCGGGCCAAGAGCTTCGACGGGTTCGGGCCGTTCGGGCCGGTGGTGGCGAGCGGGATCGACCCGAGCGCGCTGACCATCCGCACCGTGCTCAACGGCCAGGAGCGGCAGAACTATCCGATCGCCGACATGATCTTCCAGCCGCACGAGCTGGTCAGCCGCATCTCGCACGACATGACCCTGCTGCCGGGCGACCTGATCTGCTGCGGCACCTCGCTCGGCGTCGGCACGATGAAGGAGCCGACGAACACGATCGAGGTGACGATCGACGGCATCGGCACGCTGTCGAATGGCTTCGTGCAGTAGGGCGGGCGCGACTGGGCGCGCGGCCCTCTTCCCTTCTCCCCCTGCGGGAGAAGGTGCCCCGGCAGGGGCGGATGAGGGGTCGCGCGACGATGGCAGTGTCGGCGGATAGCATTCTCAGTCATCGGATAGGGCAGCGCGACCCCTCATCCGGCGCTGCGCGCCACCTTCTCCCGCAGGGGGAGAAGGGAAGAGCCTGCTTGCCCGCGCCCGATCCGGCTCGCGATCGCCTATTCGAAGATGTCGGCGTGCTGGTCGACATAGGCCGCGAGGCCGAGCGTGTGGTCGCGCGACAATTGCTCGGCTGCCACGGTGTCGCGGCGCTCCAGCGCCTCGATGATGTTGAGATGGTCGACGATCGAGCGGCTGGCGCGGTCGTCGCGGCCGATGGTCATCTGCCGGATGCCGCGGACATGCAGCAGCAGGTTGTCGGTCATCTCGACCAGCAGCTGCGACCGGCTCAGGCCGATCAGCGTCTGGTGGAAGGCGAGGTTGGCCGAGGAGTACTCCGCCGCGTGGTCGGAGGGCCGATGCGCTTCGCCGAAGGCCCGAAACAGCGTGCGCAGCTCGGCGATCTCGGGGTCGGTGGCGCGCTGGATGGCGAGGCGGACCGCCATGCTCTCCAACGCCGCCCAGGCCTGGATCATCTCGACGACTTCGTTCTTGGTCTTCTTCAGCACCATGATGCCGCGGCGGGGCAGCGACTTCACGAAGCCTTCCTGTTCCAGCATGGCGACGGCCTCGCGCACCGGGGTGCGGCTGACGCCGAGCTTCTCGGAGAGCTGGCGCTCGTCGATCCAGGTCGGCTCGCGCGTGCCGTAGATATCCATGTTGATGATGGCGTGCTTCAGCGCGGCGTAAACCTTGGTCTTGAAGGTCTCTTCCGGCGCGAAGCGCTCAAGCACGAGTTTCTGCGTCACGGTTTCCGAGGAAGACGTCTGCCTTGGAGCTCTCAACGGTTGCTACTCCTGCATGCGCGGCCGGATGTCCGTGAGTCGGCGGCTCGTCGTCGCAGATGCTCTAACAGCTAGAAGGCTTCGTTTGAAATGCAGATATAGGCCAAATCGGTGGATTTTCGCGGGTTCGGGTCTAAGGCGTCAGAATTCCGCTATGCATCGGATGCATTGCACCGCCAGATTCCAGCTATTTGCCGGCTCCGGGAAGATATGACCATAGGTCATATCCGTCGCGGCCGGAAAGATGACCGCATCAATGCGAATCGCTTTTCACGGGCGCCGCGGAAGTAAAAGACGAGGCGGCGCCTCAGAACGACCATTCGATCTCGGCGCAGCGCTTCTTGATCGCCGGCTCGCCGCTGAGCACCTCGACCAGAGTCTTGCCGAGCCGGGCAGGCGAGGGCGAGACCCGGATGCCGGCGGCTTCCATCGCCGCGATCTTGTCTTCCGCGCCGCCCTTGCCGCCCGAGATGATCGCGCCGGCATGGCCCATGCGGCGGCCGGGAGGGGCGGTACGGCCGGCGATGAAACCGACCATCGGCTTGGAGCGGCCACGCCTGGCTTCGTCGCGAAGGAACTGCGCCGCGTCCTCCTCGGCCGAGCCGCCGATCTCGCCGATCATCACGATCGATTCCGTCCAGGGATCGGCGAGGAAGAGTTCGAGCACCTCGATGAACTCGGTGCCCTTGACCGGATCGCCGCCGATGCCGACCGCGGTGGTCTGGCCGAGACCCTCGCGCGTGGTCTGGAACACCGCCTCATAGGTCAGCGTGCCCGAGCGCGAGACGATGCCGACCGAGCCCTTCTTGAAGATGTTGGCGGGCATGATGCCGATCTTGCTCTCGCCGGCCGTGACGATGCCGGGGCAGTTCGGTCCGACGAGGCGCGATTTCGAGCCGGTCAGCATGCGCTTGACCTTGACCATGTCCATCACCGGGATGCCCTCGGTGATGCAGACGATCAGGGGAATCCCGGCATCGATCGCCTCGCAGATCGCGTCCGCCGCGCCCGGCGGCGGGACGTAGACGACGGAGGCATCGGCTCCCGTCTTGGCCTTCGCCTCGGCGACCGTGTTGAAGACCGGCAGGTCGAGATGGGTCTGGCCGCCCTTGCCGGGGGCGACGCCGCCGACCATGCGGGTGCCGTAGGCGACGGCCTGCTCGGAATGGAAGGTGCCGTTCTTGCCGGTGAAGCCCTGGCAGATGACCCGGGTCGTCTTGTCGATCAGGATAGCCATGTCGTTTCCCCTCAACCCTTGCGCACGGCAGCTACGATCTTCTGGGCGGCATCGTCGAGATCGTCGGCAGGAATGACGTTCAGGCCGGAGGATCTGATGATCTCCTTGCCCTCTTCGACATTGGTGCCTTCGAGCCGCACGACCAGCGGAACCTGAAGCCCGACCGCCTTCACCGCGGCGATGACGCCACGCGCGATGACGTCGCACTTCATGATGCCGCCGAAGATGTTGACCAGGATGCCCTTCACCTTCGGGTCGGCGGTGATGATCTTGAACGCCGCCGTCACCTTCTCTTCGGTGGCGCCGCCGCCGACGTCGAGGAAGTTCGCCGGGCTTTCGCCATAGAGCTGGATGATGTCGAGGGTGGCCATGGCGAGGCCGGCGCCGTTGACCATGCAGCCGATCGTGCCGTCGAGCGCGATATAGGCGAGGTCGTACTTCGAGGCCTCGATCTCCTTGGCGTCCTCCTCGGTCTCGTCACGCAGGTTGAAGAGCTCGGGGTGCCGGTAGAGGGCGTTGTCGTCGAAGGAGATCTTGGCGTCGAGGCAGCGCAGCCGGCCGTCCTTGGTGGTGATCAGCGGGTTGATCTCCAGCATCGCCATGTCCTTGGCGGTGAAGGCGGCGTAGAGCTTGGTCACCAGCGCCTCGGTCTGCTTGGCGAGATCGCCGGAGAGGCCGAGCGCTTCGGCCACAGTGCGGCCGTGCAGCGGCATGATGCCGGTGGCGGGGTCGATGGAGAAGGTCTTGATCTTCTCCGGCGTGTCGTGGGCGACGTCCTCGATGTTCATGCCGCCTTCGGTCGAGACGACGAAGGCGATGCGCGAGGTCTCGCGGTCGACCAGCATCGAGAGGTAGAACTCGCGGTCGATCGCCGAGCCGTCCTCGATATAGAGCCGGTTGACCTGCTTGCCGGCCGGGCCGGTCTGCACGGTCACCAGCGTATGGCCGAGCATCTGGCGCACGAAGGCGGTGGCCTCGTCGACCGACTTCGCTAGGCGCACGCCGCCCTTCTCGCCGGCCTCGGCCTCCTTGAAGCTGCCCTTGCCACGACCGCCGGCATGGATCTGCGACTTCACCACCCAGACCGGGCCGCGCAGCTGCCTGGCGGCGGCCTCGGCATCCTCGGCCTTGAGCACGGGGTAGCCATCGGGAACCGGCACGCCGAATTCCCGGAGCAGTCCCTTCGCTTGGTATTCGTGGATGTTCATCGCAATCTCTCTCGGGGTTCGGGGAGAGCGGCCGGGGCGTTCTGCGGCGCCGGCCATTCGGTGCGGATCAGGGATGGTGTCGGCCGGCGGATGCGGCGAGACGGCAGACGGAGTCGGCGCGTCGATGCGCCAGCCGGCCGCGAGCGCATGCTCAGGCGGGGCTTGCGTGCCTGCCCGCGCCAGGGCCTGGAAATGCACGGATTGCCGCCCTGCGGGCAGCGAATTGACAGATATCTGGAGCCGGTCGGACCATGCTCAATTTCCTCCCGTGGAAATCGACGCCCCTGATTTTCCCGCTGCGCCGTTGGCCGGCGCATGCATCTGGAGCGATGTTGGTATTTGGCATGCCAACCCTTCGCCCTGTCAAGCGAAAGATTGGAACTGGAGAATTTTAGTAGGCCATTCCTATTGGAGAGCTTCGGCGCAGGATTGCCAATGGGCAGGCCGGGCAATTTTCTCCACCCGGCGCGGGCGCAGGACCTGCTTGCGCCCCCTGGCAGGGGAGTCGTCCGGCGGGTGCGCCCCATAAAAAAGGGGCGGAGCCTCGTTGCCGAGGGCCCCGCCCCAAGTCGCTCTCGAGGAGGTCGAGGAGCGTCTGGGAAACTCTATTCGGCTGCGGCCCGGGTCAGGGCGCCGGTGGCGCCGGATTCCGTGACCGCGGCGATGCGGCGTTCGTCGAATTTCAGTACGTCGCGCAGGATCTCGTCGGTGTGCTCGCCGAGCAGGGGCGAGCGCGTCACCACGGTCGGGCTGTCGGAGAGCTTGATCGGGTTGCCGACCGAGAGGTACTTGCCGCGCACGGGATGATCGACCTCGACCACCGTGCCGGTCTCGCGCAGCGACTTCTCCTCGGCGATCTCCTTCATCGAGAGGATCGGCCCGCAGGGGATGTCGTACTCGTTGAGGATGTCCATGGCTTCGAACTTGGTCTTGGTCATGGTCCATTGCTCGACCCGCGCGAAGATCTCGTTCAGGCGCGGCAGGCGGGCGAGCGGCTTGGCGTAGTTCGGGTCGGTCTTCCAGCCCGGCTCGCCGATGATGTCGCAGATCTTCTCCCAGACCGGGGCCTGGGTGATGAAGTAGAGATAGGCGTTGGGGTCGGTCTCCCAGCCCTTGCACTTGACGATGCGGCCGGGCTGGCCGCCACCGGAATCGTTGCCGGCGCGCGGCACGGCGTCGTCGAACGGAATGCCCTCGCCATACTGGCTGTATTCCTTCATCGGCCCGCGCTCGAGCCGCTGCTGGTCGCGCAGCTTGACGCGGCAGAGGTTGAGCACGCCGTCCTGCATGGCGCAGTCGACCTTCTGGCCGAGGCCGGAATGGGTGCGGTGGTAGAGCGCCGTGACGATGCCGAGCGCCAGGTGCAGCCCGGTGCCGGAATCGCCGATCTGCGCGCCGGTGACCATCGGCAGCCCGTCGCGGAAGCCGGTGGTCGAGGCGGAGCCGCCGGCGCATTGCGCGACGTTCTCGTAGACCTTGCAGTCCTCATAGGGGCCGGGGCCGAAGCCCTTGACCGAGGCGACGATCAGGCGCGGGTTGACCGCGTGGATCTTGTCCCAGGTCAGGCCCATGCGGTCGAGCACGCCGGGGGCGAAGTTCTCGACCAGCACGTCGCAGATCTTCACCATCTCCCAGAGCACTTCCATGCCCTTGGGGTTCTTGGTGTCGAGCGTGATCGAGCGCTTGTTGTGGTTCAGCATCGTGAAGTAGAGGCTGTCCGCATCCGGCACGTCGCAGAGCTGGCTGCGCGTGATGTCGCCCGTGCCCGGGCGCTCGACCTTGATCACGTCTGCGCCGAACCAGGCCAGCAACTGCGTGCAGGTCGGTCCCGACTGGACATGGGTGAAGTCCAGAACCTTGACGCCTTCGAGCGCTTTCATAGGTCCCCTCCCTTGTTCTTCTCGCTAGCGCCGGCCGCCTTCAGATGGAATCGCGCAGCGCTTCCATCTGAAGGTCGAATCCGCCTCTCATCAGCAGTTAGAGCAGGATTCATGCGAAAACCGGTTTCCACTTTTCGCATCCTGCCCTGGCGACGTCCGTCCCCTTATTTTTTGCGGACGACGCTCTGCGGGTTGAGGTTGCCGATGCGGCCGCTCTCGGTGCCGGCGGACGGGTCGATCACGGCGTTGATGAGGGTCGGCTTGCCCGAATCCATCGCCTCGTCGACGGCGCGCTTCAGCTCGTCGGGGGTCGTGACGTTGACGCCGACGCCGCCGAAGGCCTCCATCATCTTGTCGTAGCGCGAGTCCTTGACGAAGACGGTGGTGGCGACGTCGCCGCCGTTCGGATTGACGTCGGTGCCGCGGTAGATGCCGTTATTGTTGAAGATGACGATGCAGACCGGCAGGTTGTACCGGCAGATCGTCTCGACCTCCATGCCGGAGAAGCCGAAGGCCGAATCGCCCTCGACCGCGAGCACCGGCTTGCCGGTCTCGATCGCGGCGGCGACGGCGAAGCCCATGCCGATGCCCATGACGCCCCAGGTGCCGACGTCCAGGCGCTTGCGCGGCTGGTACATGTCGATGATGCCGCGGGCGAGGTCGAGCGTGTTGGCGCCCTCGTTGACCAGGATCGCGTCCGGCCGCTCCTTGATGACCGTGCGCAGCGCGCCGAGCGCGCCGTGGAAGTCCATCGGAGCGGTGTTCTTCATCAGGCGCGGCGCCATCTTGGCGATGTTCTCGTCGCGCTTGGCGTTGACGGTCGCGACCCAGTCGGCCGGCGGGGCCTGCCACTTGCTGCCCATGCCCTCAAGGAGAGCGGAGACGCAGGAGCCGATATCGCCGACCAGCGGGGCGACGATCTCGACGTTGGAGTCCATCTCCTTGGGCTCGATGTCGATCTGGATGAACTGCTTGGGGGCGTCGCCCCAGGTCTTGCCCTTGCCGTGCGAGAGCAGCCAGTTGAGGCGGGCGCCGACCAGCATGACGACGTCCGAATCCTTCAGCACGGTCGAGCGCGCGGCGCCGGCCGATTGCGGATGGGTGTCGGGCAGCAGGCCCTTGGCCATGCTCATCTGCAGGAACGGGATGCCGCTCGTCTCGACCAGCGCGCGGATATCGTCATCGGCCTGCGCGTAGGCCGCGCCCTTGCCGAAGATGATCAGCGGGCGCTTGGCGCCCTTCAGCACGTCGAGCGCGCGTTTGACCGCGGACGGGGCGGGGATCTGGGCCGGAGCGGCGTCGATGACCTTGACCAGCGACTTCTCGCCGGCCTCGGCATCCATCACCTGCGAGAACAGCTTGGCCGGCAGGTCGAGATAGACGCCGCCGGGGCGGCCGGAGACGGCGGCGCGAATCGCGCGGGCCACGGCGATGCCGATATCGGCGGCGTGCAGCACGCGGAAGGCGGCCTTGCAGAGCGGCTTGGCGATGGCGAGCTGGTCCATCTCCTCATAGTCGCCCTGCTGCAGGTCGACGATCTCGCGCTCGGAGGAGCCGGAGATCAGGATCATCGGGAAGCAGTTGGTCGTGGCGTTGGCGAGCGCGGTGAGGCCGTTGAGGAAGCCGGGCGCCGAGACGGTCAGGCAGATGCCGGGCGCCTTGGTCAGGAAGCCGGCAATCGCGGCGGCGTTGCCGGCGTTCTGCTCGTGGCGGAACGAGATGACGCGGATGCCCTCGGCCTGGGCCATGCGGCCGAAATCCGTGATCGGGATGCCGGGCACGCCATAGATCGTCTTGACGCCATTGAGCTTGAGCGCGTCGATGACGAGGTGAAAGCCGTCCGTGAGCTCGCGCTCGGCGTCGACGGCATTTCCGGTGATGCTTTGAACTACGGCGGACATTCCGCTCCCTCCCTCAAAATCGTTCTTGAAGCTGGTTGTTTCTTGGGTCGTGTTGCTTTGGGTCGCGTCGCTACTGGTGATGGCTTGATTCAGGCGAGCTGGACGAATTGCTCGACATGATCCCGGAGTTTGAGCGTGTGCTCGCGTACGAGCCGCTCGGCACGCTCGCCGTTGCGCGCTTCCAGCGCCTCGACGATTTCCTTGTGGTCGATGATCGAGCGGCGGGCCCGGTCCTTCTCGAAGATCGTGCGCTGCCGAATCGCGCGCACATGCGTGAACAGGCCATGCGTGATGTCGCTGATCAGCCTGCAGCCGGAGAGCGCGATGATGGCGGCGTGGAAACGGATGTTGGCGTCCGAATACTCGCCCATATGGGCGTCGAGATCGGCGCTGTCGAAGGTGTCGACGAGCTTGTGCAGGCTGGCGATCTCGTCATCCGAGGCGACCTGGGTGACCAGGCGCGCGGCCATGCTCTCGAGCGCGGCCCAGACCGTGATCATCTCGATGACCTCGGCCTTGGTCTTGCGCACGATGAAGATGCCGCGGCGCGGCGCGATTCGGACCAGGCCTTCCTGCTCGAGCTGGGCGAGGGCCTCGCGCAGCGGCGTGCGGCTCACGCCGAACTGGAGCGACAGGGCGCGCTCGTCGAGCCGCAATTCGGCGCCGGCGTCATAGATCTTCATCGTGCCGATCGCGACCTTCAGAGCGTCGTAGGTACGGCTCTTGAGGCTCTGGACCTCCTCGATCGGCTGAATGTCTAAGCGCGCTCTGGCCATTGCGAGCCCGGTTCCCCTGCTTGGTATTTTTGACCGCATGGGCGCAGCGTGCATCCCATCTCGGTGGTTTCTGGCATACCATATAACGAAACAAACGACACGCGCAATGGGCATTTTACTGCAATAAAATTGCTGCGACGCACCCTTAAATGGCATATTGCATGCCAGAGAGTTTCATCCTAGGCTAACTCGAATAAGGCCAGTCGGTTCCGCGTTTCGGCTACGCGCGGTCCCAGAACATGACCAATTTTGGGGATACAAGCGCCATGGAAGAACTGAATGCCCTCTTTGGCGGCTTTGCCGTCGCGCTGAGCGCCTATCACATCCTGTTGATGGTGATCGGCATCACGCTCGGCGTCATCATCGGCGTGTTGCCGGGCCTGGGTGGCGCCAACGGTGTCGCCATTCTTCTGCCGCTGACATTCACGATGCCGCCGACCTCGGCGATCATTCTTCTCACCAGCATCTACTGGGGCGCGCTGTTCGGCGGCGCCATCACCTCGATCCTGTTCAACATCCCGGGCGAGCCCTGGTCGGTCGCGACGACGTTCGACGGCCACCCGATGGCGCAGAACGGCAAGGCCGACGAGGCGCTGGTCGGCGCCTTCACCTCGTCCTTCATCGGCGCGATCTTCGCTGTGGCCCTGATCACGTTCCTGGCGCCGGTGGTCGCCAAATTCGCCTTGAAATTCGGTCCAGCCGAGTTCTTCGCGGTGCAGTTCCTCACCTTCGCCAGCTTCATCGGCATGGGGCGCGGCTCGGCGATGAAGACGGTCGCCTCGATGTGCCTGGGCTTCGCGCTGGCTTCGGTCGGCCTCGACAACGTCACCGGCACGCTGCGCATGACCTTTGGCCAGGACGAGCTGCTGAACGGCTTCAAGTTCCTCGTCGCGGTCATCGGCCTGTTCGGCATCGGCGAGATCCTGTCCTCGATGGAGGATGGCCTGAAGTTCAACGGCGCCACCGCCAAGCTGCGCATGGATGCGGTCATCCGCACCTGGAAGCAGCTGCCGCGGATGTGGATGACCTTCATCCGCAGCTGCATCGTCGGCTGCTGGATGGGCATCACGCCGGGCGGCGCGACGCCAGCCTCCTTCATGGGCTACGGCATCGCCAAGCGCCTTTCCAAGCGCGGCGACAATTTCGGCAAGGGCGAGCTCGAAGGCGTGGTCGCGCCGGAGACCGCCGCCCATGCCGCCGGCACCGCCGCGCTGCTGCCGATGCTGACGCTCGGCATTCCCGGCTCGCCGACCGCGGCGGTCCTGCTCGGCGGCCTGCTGATCTGGGGCCTGCAGCCTGGGCCGTTGCTCTTCGTCGAGCAGAAGGACTTCGTCTGGGGCCTGATCGCCTCGATGTATCTCGGCAACGTCGTCGGCCTGATCATGGTGCTGACCTGCGTGCCGCTCTTCGCCGCGATCCTGCGGGTGCCGTTCTCGATCATCGCGCCGGCCATCGTCTTCGTCTGCGCCATCGGCGCCTACACCGTGAACAACGCAATGTTCGACGTCTGGATGATGCTGGTCTTCGGCATCATGGGCTACCTGTTCAACAAGCTGCGCTACCCGCTGCCGCCGCTGGTCCTGGCGCTGGTGCTGGGCGACCAGGCCGAGAGCTCCTTCCGGCAGGCGATGCTGGTCTCGCAGGGCAATGTCGGCATCTTCTGGTCGAACTGGCTCTGCGGCGGCATCATGACCCTTGGCGTCGTGATGGCCTTCTGGCCGGCCCTGCAGGCCCTGCGCAACAAGTTCGCGGGAAACGGCGCGGTCGCCCGGGCGGCGTGACGCCGGGCGGCAAGTGATATGGCCGCGCCGTTCGCGCGGCCATTGACGACGGCAAGTCGTCCAAAAACGTCCTCATGGGAGGGGACGCCTAAAACCAAAAACAGACTTCATGACTGCCAACCGCGGCAACAAGCCGCCACCAAGGAGAAGCATGATGATCCGGAGGGGAACGTTTAAGGCCACGGGCATTGCGGGGGTTCTGGCGGCAAGCGCCGGCCTGGCCTCGCCGGCCCTGGCGCAAGGGTGGGAGCCAGTGAAGCCGGTGACCTTGGTCATTCCGGCTGGCACGGGCGGCGGCGCCGACCAGATGGCGCGCTTCGTTCAGGGTGTGGTGCAGAAGCACAACCTGATGAAGCAGCCGCTGATCGTCATCAACAAAGGCGGCGGCGCCGGCGCCGAAGGCTTCCTGGAGATGAAGGCCAGCGCCAACGACCCGCACAAGATCGCGATCACGCTGTCGAACCTGTTCACGACGCCGCTCGGCACGGGCTCGCCGTTCAACTGGAAGGACATGAAGCCGGTCTCGATGCTGGCGCTCGACCAGTTCGTGCTCTGGGTGAACGTCGAGAAGCCCTACAAGACCGCGAAGGAGTATGTCGACGCGGTGAAGGCCGGCGAAGACCGCCAGTTCAAGATGGGCGGCACCGGCTCGAAGCAGGAAGACCAGATCGTCACGGCGGCGATCGAGCAGCAGACGGGCGGCAAGAAGTTCACCTACGTACCTTATGCCGGCGGCGGCCAGGTCGCGGTGCAGCTCGTCGGCAACCACGTCGATTCGACCGTCAACAACCCGATCGAGGCCGTCGGGCAATGGCGCGCCGCGCAGCTTCGCCCGCTCTGCATCTTCGATGCGCAGCGCTCGACCTACACCCAGAAGGTCACCGACAAGGAAGCCTGGAGCGACATCCCGACCTGCAAGGAATCAGGCCTGCCGGTCGAATACCAGATGCTGCGCGGCATCTTCACCACGAAGAACGCCACGCCGGCGCAGGTGAACTACTATGTCGAGCTGTTCAAGAAGGTGATGGCGACGCCGGACTGGAAGGAGTTCATGGAGAAGGGCGCCTTCAACCAGACCTCCATGAGCGGCGCCGACTTCGACAAGTGGCTGGTCAGCGCCGAGGCGCTGCATGCCGACCTGATGAAGAAGGCCGGCTTCCTCGCGACGCAGTGAGCGCGAAGCGAGTCTGACCGAACCGGATCGCGAGCGGGCCTCAGCCCCTCGCGATCCGTCTTCCCCCCAAATTGCAGCGCTGGCGCGGGGACACGCGAGATCCAGCGAGGAGCACTAAAATGAGCAGCAACGAAGAAGCCGAAGGCCGGCCGCTCGTCAGCTACCGCACGCTCGATATCGCGGTCACGTTCTTCTTCCTGATCGTCTGCGCGATCGTGACGGTCGACAGCGTGCGCCTCGGCATCGCCTGGAAGCCGAATGAAGGGCCGATGCCCGGCCTGTTCCCGTTCTACATGGTCCTGGCGATGGGGATCGCGAGCCTGTTCAACCTCTGGCGCGCGCTGCCGCAGAGCGAGGAAGGCTCGGAGACGGCCGTGACCTCCGTCGGGCTTGGCCGTATGGCGGCGATCTTCGTCCCCGCCGTGATCTTCGTGCTGGCGACCAATTATATCGGCATCTACGTCTCGGCCACGATCTATATCGGCGCCTTCATGATCTTCTTCGGCAAGTTCCCGATCTGGAAGGCGGCTGCGGTCTCGCTCGGCATCGCGATCGTCAACTTCATGATGTTCGAGGTCTGGTTCCTGGTGCCGCTGCCGAAGGGCCCGCTTGAGGCCGCGCTCGGCTATTGAGGCACCCACTCGTTTGATGCGGGGAGAGGCCGCGACCGAAAGGTCGCGGCCTTTTCCATGGGCGTCGTCCCGTGCGCGCTGCGGCGCACAGTGCCGCTGCGCAGGCACGGGACCGTGTGCCGGAAAGGCGTCTTGTTCCGAACGGCCCCGGAAAGGATGCTCTATCCTGAGGACGGTCCCGCATCTGCGCCGCAGCATTGCATGCTGCGGCGCAGATGCGGGATGACACGCGGCATCAGCGGGCTGCGGCGCGAGTGCCGCGGCCCGCCGTCGTCAGACATCCCTCACAGGATGAAGTCGTTCGCCGTCAGGGTGACGAGGCCGGTCAGCTCGATCTGGAAGTCGGATTGCGAGTCGCCATCGACATCCCCGCTTATCAAGGTCCAGTCCTCGTCGGTGCCGAACCAGTCTATCTGGGTCCAGATGAGCTCACCCGCGGCGCCGCTGAAAGCGGGGGTCGCGGCGATGAAGGTGAAGGCCTGGTCGCCGCCGACAAGCGTATTGGCGTCGATGCTGGCAAGGTCGATCTTGTCGGGCGTGCCGAACAGGCGCAGGTCCGTGATGACGTTGCGGGTGGCCGCGCTGTTGCCCATCTCGCTGAGCTTATTGAAGTCGAAGCGGTCGGCTCCGAGGCCACCGCTGAAGACGTCCTTGCCCTCGCTGTCGGTGAGCTTGTCGTCGCCGTCGCCGCCGTTCATCCGGTCGTTGCCGGCGCCGGCGAAGAGCTGGTCGTTGCCCTCGTCGCCGTTGAGGATGTCGTCCCCATTTCCGCCGTTGAGGCTGTCATTGCCGATGCCGCCGTCGAGCGTGTCGTCGCCGATGCCGCCATCGATGGTGTCGTCGCCATAGCCGCCTTGCAGCCAGTCATTGCCGCCATTGCCAAGGATGGTGTCGTTGCCGAAACCGCCCTGCACCACGTTGCGCGAGCCGTTGCCGACGATGTGGTCGGCGAAAGACGTGCCGTTGATATCCTCGACATTGGAGAGCTTGTCGATGTTGCCGTAGCTGTCATAGGCCGAGTAGGGGCCTAGCTCGGTGATGGCGATGCCCGGCACGTTCAGGTTCCGCAGCGTGTCGCCGGTCAGGTTGACCACGATGCCGTGCCCGCCCTTCTCCGAGCTGTAGTCGACCAGGTCCTGGCCGGCGCGGCCATTGATCAGGTCGGCGCCGTCCATGCCCTCGAAGACATTGTCCTGGCCGTCGCCGAGCAGGTCGTCGCCAAGGTTGGTGCCGCGCACGCCCTCGATGTTCTGGAAGCTGTCGGTGTCGCCATGGGTGTCGGTCGCCGTTCCCTGCGCGAGGTCGACCCTCACCCTGCCGTTCCCGCCATCGATCAGGTAGGACACCATGTCGATGCCGAAGCCGCCGATGAAGGTGTCGTCGCCGCCCGCGCCGGTATAGGTGTAGCGGCCGGTCTCGCTCGGGTTGAGGCTGCTTGCGCCCCGGAAGAGGTCGTCCCTGTCGGTGCCCCTGAACTCCTCGATGCTCCTGACCTGATCGAGAAAGCCCCAGGCGTCCCTGACGAAGCCCGCGGTCAAATCGACCTCGATGCCGTTATTCGGCACCTCGTAGATATAGTCGAGCAGATCGCTGCCGAAGAGGCCGTAGAACGAGTCCGCGCCGATGCCGGGGCGGAAATAGTCGTCCCCTTCCTCGCCCCCGACCACGAGCGGTTCGGCGAACATGAAGTTCGCCAAAAGCACATTATAGACGAAGTCGTGAAAGCCGGTGTCGAGGAAGTCGAGAAGCGCTTGGAACACTTCCGCTCTCGGCGGGGAGATGAAGTCGTACTCGTAAAGGACCGTCTCGTTCTGGTGCAGCAGCGTGAAGCTGGTGATGGTGCCGCCGGAGAGCGTGCGGGCGTCGCCGACGACGAGGTCTACGCCCTGGAAGATCAGGACCAGGCTGTCATCTTCCTTGCCGAAGATCAGAAAGTCCGTGGGGGTATTGAACGGTTCGTCAAAGGTGCCGATTTGAAGAACTTGCTGAAGCAAGGGCGGCCAATTTTCAAATTTCGTTCTGAACTGTGCCACGATAGTCCTCCCTCCCGTTGCGCGCGTTATGCGCGAACATCGCCGCCTCCATGGCGCTGGGGCGGCATGATAGCGAGCCTTGGCGGTGCCCCTGTCGAGGGCCACGCGTCGCGAAGATTGGGGAAGCCGTCATCAGAAGATAACGAGGAGGTCTATACCATGTCTCAAGTAATAAATGAAGGAATGGCGCTGCACATTGTTTTAGCTTTTCCTGCCGGAGCGCAGGGATCACGCTCGCCGAAAGTCGTTGTGGGACTTGGCTGGTGGCGGTGGAGCATTGGCGACAAGCGCCGGGCCGCTAGATGAACTTCAGCCCCTTCAGACTGGCATGGCCGTCCTTGCCGACGATGATGTGGTCGTGCACGGCGATGCCGAGCGGCTTGGCCGTTTCGATGACCTGCTGCGTCATCAGGATGTCGGTGCGCGAGGGCGTCGGGTCGCCGGAAGGATGGTTGTGCACCAGGATGACCGCGCTCGCCGAGAGCTCGAGCGCCCGCTTCACCACCTCGCGCGGATAGACCGGGGTATGGTCGACCGTGCCGGTCTGCTGCACCTCGTCGGCGATCAGCGCATTCTTCTTGTCGAGGAACAGGATGCGGAACTGCTCGCGCTCGGCGAAGGCCATCGCCATCCGGCAATAGTCGATCACCGAGGACCAGGACGACAGCACCGGCCGCTTCGAGACCTTGCCCTTGGCCATGCGCTGCAGCGAGGCGGCGACGATCTTCAAGTCGAGCGCCACGCCGTCGCCGACGCCCTTGACCTCGGTCAGCCGCGAGGCAGGCGCGCCGAGCACTTCGGCGAAGGAGCCGAAGCGCTGGATCAGCTCCTTGGCGAGCGGCTTGACGTCGCGCTGCGGGATCGAGCGGAAGAGCAGGAGCTCGAGCAGCTCATAGTCGGGCAGGGCGTCCGCACCCGCCTCCTGGAAGCGGGCGCGCAGGCGCTCGCGATGGCCGTGATAGTGCGGGACGGCGATGTCGGAGAGGACGCCGGGGAGCGGCGGGGCCTTGGCCTTGCGGCCGTTGAGCTTGCGCCCGCCCTGGCCGCCCTCGGCGCTCATTGCCTGGCGAGCGGATTGTCGCGGCCGGCCGGCGAGAGCGTGAAGATCTCGCAGCCGGTTTCGGTGACGCCGATCGTGTGCTCGAATTGGGCCGAGAGCGAACGGTCCCGCGTCACCGCGGTCCAGCCGTCCGAGAGCACCTTCACCCCGGCCTTGCCGAGGTTGATCATCGGCTCGATGGTGAAGATCATGCCGGGCTTGAGCAGGGCGCCTTCGCCGGGGCTGCCATAGTGCAGGATGTTCGGCGCGTCGTGGAAGAGCTGGCCGACGCCATGGCCGCAGAAGTCGCGCACCACGGAGCAGCGCTCGCCCTCGGCATAGCGCTGGATGGCGAAGCCGATATCGCCGGTGGTGGCGCCGGCGCGCACCGCCTTGATGCCGCGCAGCAGGCTCTCATAGGTGATCTCGACCAGCCGCTCGGCCTTGCGCGGGATGTCGCCGACGCCATACATCCGGCTGGAATCGCCATGCCAGCCATCGACGATCAACGTGTAGTCGATGTTGAGGATGTCGCCTTCGCGCAGCGGCTTGTCGTCGGGGATGCCGTGGCAGACGACATGGTTGATCGAGGTGCAGATCGACTTGGTGTAGCCGCGGTAGAACAAGGTCGCCGGATAGGCTGAATTGTCCATGGCGAACTGGAAGGCGAGGTCGTCGAGGCGCTGGGTGGTCACGCCGGGCTTGACGTAGCCGCCGAGCATGTCGAGGCCTTCGGCCGTCAGCCGGCCGGCCTTGTGCATGGCCGCGAAGGCCTCGGGGCCATGAATCTTGATGACCGGATCGCGCATGCGCGATCGTCCCAGGCTCTCGTCGAATGTCATGATGCGCAAGCTGCTCCTTGCTCGCCATTATCTATTGTGTTTGGCGGGAGGCGCAAGGTTGTTGCGCAGCAACTCCTGCTGATTGTCAGCCTGCATCCACCCGCGCCGCGTCGCGGACGATCCAGGCGCGGGTCTGCTCCAGGATCTCGCCGGAGAGTTTTGGGTCGTCGCTGAGCCGGGCCAGGATCACGGCTCCGACCATCGCGGCCCAGGAGCCGATCCCGGCCTGGCGCTTCTCCTCCTCCGTCGCGCCCGGCGCGCTGCGGCTGAAGCGCTCGACCTGCCGGCGCAGCCCGGCCGTCATCGCCGCGCGCGCCTCGGGCGATTGGCGGATGGTCTCGGCGCCGAGCCCGGCCGTGGCGCAGCCGCCGGCGAGATCGGCGCAATGGTCGGGCGAGAGATAGGCCTCGGTGAAGCTGGGGAGGTCGATCTCGCCCGGCGCGCTGGCTAAGAGCGCATGGGTCAGCGTCTGGGCGATGAGATCGTCCTTCGAGGCGAAATGCCCGTAGAAGCCGCCATGGGTCAGGCCGGCGGCCTTCATCACCTCGGCCACCGTCACGGCTTCGAAACCGCGCGCCCGGAACAGCCTGCCGGCCTCCTCCAGGATCTTCTGCCGGTTCAACGCCACCTGTTCGCGACTGACTTTCATCACGTCCTCCTGATCGTCCTTGACAGGATACATGATGTCGATCATGAATGCACTTATATGATCGTGGTCATGAATAATTCCCGACCTCGAGCATCAGGAGAATTCCAATGACCGCACAACCCGCTGTCCTGATCACCGGCGCCTCGACGGGCATCGGTGCCGTCTATGCCGATCGCTTCGCCCGGCGTGGCCATGACCTCGTGCTGGTGGCGCGCGACGTCGCCCGCATGGAGGCCCTGGCCGAGCGCCTGCGCCGCGAGACCGGCGTCGCCGTCGACATCATCAAGGCCGACCTCACCGATGCCGCCGACGTGGCGCAGGTCGAGGCGCGGCTGCGCGACGACGCGCGCATCGGCGTGCTCGTCAACAATGCCGGCGCCGCCGCTGCCGGTGGCTTCCTGGAGCAGAATCCGGAAGGGCTGGCGAAGCTGATCAGCCTCAACGTCGTCTCACTGACCCGCCTCGCCAATGCGGTCGCGCCGCGCTTCGTGCGGGAAGGCAAGGGCGCGATCGTCAATATCGGCTCCGTCGTCGGCCTCGCGCCCGAAATCGGCATGAGCGTCTATGGCGCGACCAAGGCCTTCGTCCTCTTCCTGACGCAGGGCTTGCATCTCGAGCTCGGTCCGAAGGGCGTCTATGTCCAGGCCGTGCTGCCTGCCGCCACGCGCACCGAGATCTGGGAACGCTCCGAGCGCGACGTGAACTCGCTCTCGGCCGTGATGGAGGTGGATGAGCTGGTGGATGCGGCACTCGTCGGCTTCGACCGGCGCGAGACCGTCACCATCCCGTCGCTGCCGGATGGCGGGCAGTGGACCGCCTTCGACGGGGCGCGCCAGGCGATGGTGCCGAACTTCCTGCAGGTCCACGCGGCCGAGCGCTATCGCAAGGCTGCGTGAGGCACGGCGTCCGAAGCCGGTCGCCCGCGGGCGGCCGGCTCAGAGGAGCAGGCTAAGACCGGTCGCGGCCAGTGCCGCGATCCAGAGCGCGTCGAGGTTGATCCAGCCGCGCCTGAGGAAGCCGACGCCGAACCATTCGAAGACCAGCGTGGCGATCGTTGCGGTGACCGCGAGCATCGCCGCCATGTGCAGGCCGATGGCGGCGAGCGAGATCGGCAGCGAGCCCGCAGCGGTGAGTTCGCGCGCCGGCGTCGCCGCAAGGCAAAGCGGGATGAGCACCGGCACCAGCATCAGCCCGGCGCCATGGCTCGTCGCCATCAGGAAGGACCAGAGACCAAGTCCCGCGAGTCCCGTCTGCATGCCGACGCGGACGCGGTGGCGGTGGCCGTAGAGCGCGTGCCAAGCGGCCCAGCCGATCAGCAGCGCACCGGCGATCACTTGCAGCAGGCGCTGGTCGATCACCGTGCCGAGCGCGACGACGAGCGCCACCACCACCGCGACCGAGACCGCGTGCCCGAGCGCGATCGGCAGCAGCGACAGCCACATGGTGCGGCGGCTGTCGCGATTGAGGCCGAGCGCCACGGCGAAGAGCCAGCCCATGGCCGGGTTCAGGCCGTGGAAGGCGCCGAGGCCGGCGAGCATGAGCCAGGGCGACATCTCAGTGCTCCGCCGTCTCGGATGTAATACGCATCAGGGATAGCAATAGGAATCGGAGGAGCAGTCGCCGCCCTCCAGCCGGACCTGATGCGGGCGATGCCCCTTCGGCCAATCGACGAAGAACTTCTCGTCGAAGCGAATGCCGCCCTGGTCGCCGACATCGAGCTTGACCATCCAGCCGTCGATGCCCTCGGGATAGAACTGAGGATCGATGGCGCCATAGAGCGAGTTGGTGAAGTAGACCCGCTTGCCGTCGCGGCTGATCTCGACCATTTGCGGGCCGCCATTGAGGTGGCCGTTTTTGGCTCCCGGATGCGTCGCGCGCGAGACGATGCCGCCGATGCGGACGCGGCCGGTCTCGACCGGCTTGAACGGGTCGGAGACGTCGTACTGGATCATGTCGCCGGTGCCCCAGCAGGAGACGTAGAGGAAGCGGTCGTCCATCGAGAGGTCGATATCGGTGACCAATGGAGCGACCGCGCCAAAGCCTTTGAGGACCGGCGGCAGCAAGGCGGGATCGGCCGGCTCGGCCGGGATCTCGATCACCTTCTTCACGGCCCATTTCGAGCCGTCGCGATACCAGGTCCAGATCGAGGCGGAGAGGTCCTTCAGGCTGATGACGCAGCCGACGAAGCCATAGGCCTTGCGCGGATCGTGCGCCGGCCTGAGCTCGAAGACGAGCTGGTGCTCTGCGCCGAAATCGATCTCCTGCTGGTGCTTGCGAGTGTGCAGGTCCCAGAAATGCAGCCGGCGGCCGTATTTGCTGCCGAGCAGGATCTCCGGTACCAGCCCGTTCTCGAACGTGTCCGGCGTGCCCCATTCGCTGGTGATCATGGTGTCGTGGCCGAGGTGCCACCAGAAGTCGTAGGCGAGCTTCTGCGGGCCGCGCTCCATCTCCCATTGCCCCATCACATCGAAGCTGACGGGATCGAGCAGGAAGATGCCGCCGGGCTCCTTGCCCTCGGCGTTGCCGAGCGCGTTGACGTAGATGCCTTCCGGTCCGCAATGGATCGTGTGCAGCCGGGAATAGCCGGCGCGTTCGGCGATCTCCTCCGGCTCGATCACCCGCACGATCGAGGGCTTCCTGGGGTCGGGCTTGGTGTCGATGATGTGCAGCCGCGACGAGCGCAGGCCGGGCACGACGAGGTAGCGCCGCTCCATATGCGGATGCGGCGCGTTCGGGCAGAGGCAGGACGAGCAGGCGTTCCAGCCGAAATGATGCAGCTCGTCGCCGGTGTTGGGCATCGCGACCTGGCCGACGATCCGCGAATAGGTCGGCGATGCCGGGTCGACATCGACCACGGCGACGGCGTCGGGCGTTTTGCGGTCGGGGTCGAAGGCGGCTACGTAGGCCAGTTTTTCGGCGGGCGCCTTGGCCGCGAGCCGAGGCGAAGGGTAGAACGAGGGATCAGGTCGCCAGCTTGCCATGATCAGTCTCCCGAGCACCCCCCAGCGCCCCGGTCGAGAGCGCAGTGTACAGACGCCGGGCCGGAATGTCCTGCGCCTGGATCGGCGCTGAGGGAGTAGTGGCGCGGCGGGGTCGGCCGGCGCTCAGTCCTCTTCGACGAAGACGACTTCGCGCTTGCGGGCGATGGCTGGCAGCGAGACGATGACCAGCGCGATCACGGCGATGACCAGCAGCACGGCGCTGATCGGCCGGGTCACGAATACGGTCGGGTCGCCACTCGAGATGATCATGGCGCGACGCAGGTGCTCCTCCAGCATCGGCCCCAGGATGAAGCCGAGGATGAAGGGCGGCATCTCGCAGTCGAGCTTGGCGAGGATGTAGCCGGCGAGCCCCGCCGCGGTGATCTCGTAGACGGCGAAGGCCGAGTTGTTGACGCTGTAAACGCCGATGCAGCAGAAGGCCATGATCGCCGGGAAGAGCACGGTATAGGGCACCCGCAGCAGCGAGACCCAGATGCCGATCAGTGGCAGGTTGAGGATGATCAGCATCGCGTTGCCGAGCCACATCGACGCGATCAGTCCCCAGAACAGGTCCGGGTTGTTGTTGATCACGTTCGGGCCAGGCGTGATGCCCTGAATGATCATGGCGCCGACCATCAGCGCCATCACGGCGTTGGAGGGGATGCCGAGCGAGAGCATCGGGATGAAGGAGGTCTGGGCGCCGGCGTTGTTGGCGGCCTCCGGCGCGCTGACCCCTTCGATCGCTCCGTGGCCGAATTCCGCCGAGTTCTTCGAGACCTTCTTCTCGACATTGTAGGCGACGAACGAGGAGAGCAGGGCGCCGCCGCCCGGCAGGATGCCGAGCAGCGAGCCGATCACCGTGCCCCTGATCGACGGGCCGATCATGCGCCGGAGATCATCGCGGCTCGGGAAGAGGCCCGCGACCTTCGCGATGATCGGCTCGCGTGCGTTCGCGCCTTCCAGGTTGCGCATGATCTCGGCGACGCCGAAGACGCCGACCGCGATGGCGACGAAGTCGAGCCCGTCGGAAAGCTCGGTCGAGCCGAAGGTGAAGCGCGGCGTCGCCGTGTAGATGTCGGTCCCGGTCAGGCCGAGCAGCAGCCCGGCGCAGATCATGCAGATCGCCTTCAGGATCGAGCCCGAGGCCAGAGCGATCGACGAGACCAGGCCGACGACCATCAGCGAGAAATACTCGGCTGGGCCGAAGCTGATCGCGATCTCGGTTAGGGGCGTCGCCACGATCGCGATCAGCAGGGTCGCGACCGTGCCGGCGAAGAAGGAGCTGAGCCCCGCCGCGGCGAGCGCCGGCCCGGCCCGGCCGTGCCGCGCCATCTGGTAGCCGTCGATCGTGGTGACGGCCGAGGAGGATTCGCCTGGCAGGTTGATCAGGATCGCCGTGGTCGAGCCGCCATATTGCGAGCCGTAGAAGATGCCGGCCAGCATGATCAGCGAGGCCGTCGGCGTCAGCCCGAAGGTCAGCGGCAGCAGCATCGCGATGGTGGCGAGCGGGCCGATGCCGGGCAGCACGCCGATCAGGGTGCCGAGCAGCGTGCCGAGGAAGCAATAGGCCAGATTCATCGGCTGGAAGGCGACGGAGAAGCCGAGGCCGAGATTGCTCAGGAGTTCCATGCGCTCAGCCCCACCGGAACCACGAGCCGATGATCGGGATCGGCAGCTTGATGCCGTAGCCGAAGATCAGCGTGCACAGGATTGCGATGCCCAGGCTGGCGAGCAGCGCGGGAACCGGCCGGAACGGGCTCGCGGCGAAGGAGGCGATCAGCGCTGTCGCGAGGATGCCGGGAAAGAGCCCGAGCCCTTCGAGCTGGCTGGCGAAGAGGACGGTCGCGAGCGAGAGCACGAGCGGCCCGCGCCAGGGCATGGCGGCGAGCGAGATCGCCTCGGCGGAGCCCAGGCTGCGCACCGCGATGGTCGCGCCCATCGCCATCATCAGGCTCGAGAGCAGGATTGGGAAATAGCCCGGCCCCATGTTCAGCGCCTCGCCGATCGGCAGGTCGCGCCAGGTGATGGCGGCGTAGGTTGCCCCGAAGGCGGCGAAGATCGCTCCTGCCGCGAGGTCTTTGCGGTTCACGGCCACTGCATGCTCCTGGCGAGGCGGTGTGTGCGTTTGCGCGCGGCGTGCTTATGCGCGCCGCTAGCGGCTGATGAGCTGTCCGGATGCGTCGGATGGCGGGGGCACGGCGTCCGGCCGCAACCGGCCGTCCGCTCGTCCGCAGCCTATTGCGGCAGCGCCATCTGGCCGATATTGGCCGCCTTGATCAGGCGCTCGCGCTCGGTGCGCGTTTCCGTGACGCGCTTGGTGTATTCGGCGACGCTGCCGGGCATCGGCAGCAGCAGGTTGCGCTCGAACGTGCTCTTGATCTCTGGCCGCGCCAGGATCTCGTTGGCGGCCTTGTTGAGCTTCTCGATGATGGCGGGCGGGGTCCCGAGCGGGGCGGCGATGCCGTTGTCGATGTTCTTGAGCTGCACGTTGGGCAGCGTGTCGGAGATCGAGGGCAGCTCCGGCAGCAGCGGGAAGCGCTCGGCCGAAGAGACCGCGAGCATGCGGACCTTGCCGGCGTCCGACATCGGCTTCATCACCGCCGGCGCGCCGAAGAGAATGTCGACGCGGCCGCCGACGAGGTCGGTCAGCGCGTCCGAGGTGCCCTTGTAGGGCACGTGCACCAGCTTGATCTGGGCGGTGCGGGCGATCTCCTGCGCCAGCAGGTGGTAGGGCGTGGTCACGCCCGAGGTCGCGTAGGTCACCGGCACCGTGGCGCTCTTGGTGAAGGCAATCAGGTCAGCGAAGGTCTTGACGTCCTTCATCTTGCCGGTGGTGTTGATCGCGATCGCGGTGGGCGAGCCGCCGAGATTGGTCACCGGCACCAGCCGTTGCGAGACCGCGTTAGCCGCCTCGCCGAAGACGAACGGATTGATCGAGTAGATGTTCTCGGGATAGCCGAGCAGGGTGTAGCCGTCGGGCGGCGATTTCGAGACGAATTCGGCGCCGATCTGCCCGGCCGCGCCGGCCTTGTTCACGACGATGAAGGTCTGGTTGTACATCGCGGTCAGCTCGCGGGCCGCGGCGCGCACGACGATGTCGGTGGCGCCGCCGGGGCTGTAGGGCACCACGATCGTGACCGGGCGGTTCGGGTAGTCGTCGGCGGATTGCGCGGAGGCCGGCGCTGCGGCGGCGAGGCTAAGGGCCACGAAGCTGAAGCGGACGAGGCTCGGCAGGCTCCGGCCCTTGCGGGCGCCGAACGGGGCAATCGATTCCATGGTGCGTAATCCTCCCAATTACTGTGAGAGAAGCGGTCTCATCTGAGGTCGGGCGCGTTCTCGATGGTCGAGCTCAACAGATGGCAACAACTCCCGGAAACGATATCGCATGGCGCGATCCGCGTTGGCTGTCCGATGCGCGACAATTGTCAGGCGGTGCAGCTGCGGCCGATCATCCTCCCATGCCGCTCCCCGGAAGGCACGCCCTCCGGTCGCCTCGATAGCCCCAGCGCGCCTTGGCTGCGCAAGGCCCGCGTAGCCGGGCGCGGTGCCGCAATCGCGCCTTCTCGACGAACCTGCTGGCGTCTGCCCGCTTTGGCGTGTATCAGGCCGCCAATGGCAATTCACGATCTTCAATCCGTCGAGGCGCAACCCTTCGGCGCCTTCGCGCCCCAGGGGCTCATCGCCCGGATCATTCACTGGACGCGCCGCGCCCCCGACAGTTTCCTCGGCCGCAAGCTCGCCTATGCGCTGCGCCGTATCGGCCTGCGCTCGCTCGACGGCAAGCCGGTCGACATCGAGGCGCTGGGCGCGCGGATGCGGCTCTATCCGGACGGCAATGTCTGCGAGAAGCGCGTGCTGTTCACGCCGCAGTATTTCGATCCGGCGGAGCGCGACCTGCTCGCCTCGCGGATCAAGGAAGGCTTCCGCTTCATCGATATCGGCGCGAATATCGGCGCCTACTCGCTGTTCGTCGCGGCCAAGGCCGGGCCCGGCGCGCGCATCCTCGCGGTCGAGCCGCAGCCCGACGTGTTCTCGCGCCTGACCTACAACATCGCGCAGAACCCGTTCGGCACCGTCAAGGCCGTGGCCTGCGCGCTCGCCGACAAGCCGGGCGAGCTGACCCTGTTCATCGACCCGGCCAATCGCGGCGAGTCCAGCGTCCGCATCCTGCGCTCCAGCACGGGCAGCCAGGTCAAGGTGCCGGCGACCACGCTGCTCGCGCTGGCCGAGAGCGAGGGCTATGACCGGCTCGACGCGATCAAGCTCGACGTCGAGGGCGCCGAGGACCTGATCCTCGAACCCTTCCTGCGCGATGCCCCAGAGTCGCTCTGGCCGAGCCTCGTCCTGATCGAGGATTCCCGCCTGCGCTGGCAGAGCGACCTTACGCTGCTCCTGACCCGGTGCGGTTACGAGCTGCTGGCGCAGACGCGCATGAACCTCATCTTCGAACGCAAGTCCGGCTGAGTTTCGCGCTCCAGCACAGCTTCCCGCGCATGGCGGGCGTGTGCTGCACGGCGTGCCGCCCGCTTGAGCGTTTTGCGCCAAACCCCTAGCTCTAGAGCGCGCCCGGAACAGCGGGCGCCGTTTCGCATCCCCGTACGCGGCGGGCCGGGGCGGCGAGGGGACTGATCTATCGTGACGCGCCGTCCGCAGGTTTCGCGGCCCGGCAACCAAAGGAGCCGGCCATGACCGCGACCGACGCATCGCTCACTCGTCCCACCGTCACGGCGGCAATCCTGGTGATCGGCGATGAGATCCTGTCCGGCCGGACCAAGGACAAGAATATCGGCTACATCGCCGAGTACCTGACCAATATCGGCATCGAGCTGCGCGAAGTCCGCGTCGTGCCCGACCTGGTGGACGAGATCATCTCGTCGCTGAACGCGCTGCGCGCCCGCTACACCTATGTCTTCACCACCGGCGGCATCGGCCCGACCCATGACGACATCACCGCGGACTCAGTGGCGGCCGCTTTCGGCGTCGCGATCGACCATGATCCGCGCGCCATCGAGATGCTGTCCGAGCGCTTCCCGGCCGACCAGCTCAACGAAGCCAGGCTGCGCATGGCCCGCATCCCGGCCGGGGCCGAGCTGATCGCCAACTCGGTGTCGAAGGCGCCGGGCTTCCACATCGGCAACGTCTTCGTCATGGCCGGCGTCCCGGCGATCATGCAGGCGATGCTCGACGTCGTCGGGCCGACGCTGAAGACCGGAACGCGCATTCTCTCGGAAACCGTGCGCGCCGGCCTGCGCGAGGGCGATATCGGCACGGCGCTCGGCGAGATCGCCAAGTCTCATCCTTTAGTCGCGATCGGCTCCTACCCGTTCTGGTCCGAGACCGGCCCGGACACCAATGTCGTGGTGCGCTCGCGCAACCCGGAGAAGTTGGCCGAGGCCGTGCTGGCGGTGAAGGCGATGATCGAAGCAGAGCAGACACGCCTGCGTGGTTGAGGGGGGCTGAAATCGCAACCTATAGGCGCGCCTGCCTGGGCGCTATACTGCTGCCGAACGCCTCCTTCGACGGCGTCGGGCGGCTTTATAGTGCCCGTGCATGACGCAAGGTTTGATTGCGATCAGTCTATTGTGAGAATGTGCGAATACGTTTGAATTATTACTGATCAACGAATCATAAACCATCAACTGCCATCCTGACCTTGCGGCCGATTATCCCGGCCGTGTCCCTATCCGGCGCGACTGCTTCGCGGGAAGCGGTGCCGGGCGGGGGCTTATCGGCCCGCGTCGCCCTGGGGCGGGTGCGCCGGCCGGCAAGCGCAGGGGGGATTGCATGCCAAGCCTGTCCAGCCTTTTCTCCAATCGCCGTCTGGCGGCCCAGGTCGCGGCGATCAACCGCTCGCAGGCCGTGATCGAGTTCGATCTCGACGGCAAGATCCTGAACGCCAACGAAAACTTCCTGGCCGTGCTCGGCTACACGCTTGACGAGATCAAGGGCCAGCACCACCGCATGTTCGTCGATCCGGCCGAGCGCGAGGGCGCGGCCTATCGCCAGTTCTGGGAGGCGCTCGGGCGCGGTGAATTCTCGACCGGCCAGTACCTGCGCCTCGGCAAAGGCGGCAAGGAGGTCTGGATCCAGGCGAGCTACAACCCGATCTTCGGTGCGCGGGGCAAGCCGACGGGCGTGATCAAATACGCTTTCGACATCACCGCGCAGAAGGAGCGCCTCGCCGATCTCGAGGGCCAGCAGGCCGCGATCAGCAAGGCGCAGGCTGTGATCGAGTTCGACCTCTCCGGCAAAATCCTGACCGCGAACGACAATTTCCTTGCCGTGCTCGGCTATTCGCTGTCCGAGATCGCCGGCCAGCATCACCGCATGTTCGTCGATCCGGCTGAGCGCGAGGGCACCGCCTATCGCCAGTTCTGGGAGCGGCTCGGCCGCGGCGAATACGATGCCGCCCAGTATCGGCGCATCGGCAAGGGCGGCAAGGAGGTCTGGATCCAGGCCTCCTACAACCCGATCTTCGATGCCAAGGGCAGGGCCTACAAGGTGGTGAAGTTCGCCACCGACATCACCGCGAGCTTCCGCGGCCAGCAGCTGGAAGCTGCGGTCAAGGAGACCGGCGCGGTCATCGCGCGCGCCAAGGGCAAGGACCTGACGGGCCGCGTCTCGCTTGCCGGCAAGACCGGCGAGGTGGCGCAGCTCTGCGGTGGCGTCAACGACCTGCTCGACACCTTGGCCGAGGTCGTCGGTTCGGTGCGCGAGATCGCGCAGCAGATCGCGCAGGCCTCCGGCAAGATCTCGACCGACAGCGCCCAGCTCGCCGAGCGCACCGAGGCCAACGCCGCCAGCCTGCAGCAGACGGCTGCGACCACCGAGGAGCTGGCGGCCTCGGTCAAGCACAGCGCCGGCCATTCGCGCACGGCGGTCGAGCTCGGCCACGAGGCGCGCAGCGTCGCCGAGCGCGGCGGCGCCATCGTCGGCGAGGCGGTCGGCGCGATGGGGCGGATCGAGCAGGCCTCGTCCGGGATTTCCGAGATCATCGCGATGATCGACGAGATCGCCTTCCAGACCAACCTGCTGGCGCTCAACGCCGCGGTCGAGGCGGCGCGGGCCGGCGATGCTGGGCGCGGCTTCGCGGTGGTCGCGACCGAGGTGAGGGCGCTCGCCGCCCGCTGCTCGGAATCGGCCAACGGCGTGAAGTCGCTGATCGCCAATTCGAGCGAGCAGATCAAATCCGGCGTCACACTGGTCAAGAATGCCGGCGCGACCCTGCAGGAGATCGTCTCGGCCGCGACCCGCGTCGCCTCCACGGTCAACGAGATCTCCGCCGCCACGGCCGAGCAGGCCAACGGCATCGACGAGATGGCCCGCACCGTCGCGCATATGGACGAGATCACCCAGCAGAACTCGCTGCTCGCCGATGCCAGCTCGAAAGTGGCGCAGGACCTGCGGCGCGACACCGAGCGGCTTTCCGCCATGGTCGCCGCCTTCAGGCTCGACGAGGCCGAGCCGGGCTTCGAGGCGCAGGTCGTGCGCCAGCTGCGCGAGCGGGCGCCGCATCTCGCCCGCCCGGCTCCGCCCGCGCGCACTCATGCGCCCACCCCCGCGCCGAAGCTCAAGCGCGTCGCCGGCGGGGATGGCTGGGAGGAGTTCTGAGCGCTCAGCCTGGGGATGAAGCCGGCCGTGCTCTTGCCACGGCCGCGCTTATCGGCTTTCCGGAATGATCGAGAGAATGATCAGCCGCGAGGGCGCGCCATGGCCGAACCCACCAGCAACAAGGCCTTCCCGGTCTCCTGGGACCAGTTCCACCGCGATGCGCGCGCGCTCGCCTGGCGGCTGGCCGAGAAGGGGCCGTTCGAGGCGATCGTCTGCATCACGCGGGGCGGGCTGGTGCCGGCCGCGATCATCTGCCGCGAGCTCGGCCTGCGCCTGATCGAGACGGTCTGCGTCGCCAGCTATCACGATTACAAGAACCAGTCCGAGCTCGTGGTGCTGAAGGACGTCGCGCCGACCATCAAGGCGATCGGCGACGGCAGGGGCAAGGGCGTGCTCGTCGTCGACGACCTGACCGACACCGGCAAGACCGCCAAGGTGGTGCGCGAGATGCTGCCCAATGCGCATTTCGCCACGGTCTACGCCAAGCCCGCCGGCGTGCCGACGATCGATACCTTCATCACCGAAGTCAGCCAGGACACCTGGATCTACTTTCCCTGGGACATGGGGCTGGCCTATGTCGAGCCGATCGCCAAGGACCACAAGGGCTGAAACTCATGCGACGCTGCGGGATCGCAGCGCGATGACCATGCCGGCGATGGCGAGCGCCATGCCGGCGATCTCGGTCATCGAGGCCCGCTCGCCGAGCAGCAGGAAGCCGGAAAGCGCGGTGACGCCCGGCACCAGCGGCAGGAACAAGGCCGCGCGGCCGGCGCCCAGCAAGGCGATGGCCTGCGCGTAGAGGAAGAGCGCGGCGGCGCCGACGATCACGCCCTGGTAGAGCGCCTGCAGCACGATGGCCGGCCACGCCACATGCGCCAGGTTGACCGGCATCAGGAGCGCCATGACCGGCAGCAGCGGGACCGAGAGCAGGCAGGTCGCCATCGTGACCTCGATCGCATCCGCGCCCCAGCGCCGCGCCAGCAGGCCAAAGCTCGCCCAGAGCACCGCGATCGAGACGAAGAGCAGGTCGCCGATCCAGGCGCCCGGACGCGCCGGCGCGCTGCCGAGGGCCTCGAGCGAAAACAGCGCGACGCCGAGCACGATGACGCCCAGGCCCGCGAGCCGGCCGGGGCCGGGCTTCTCGCCGAATACCCACCAGGCGAAGAGCGCGGTGCAGACCGGGATCAGTCCCGGCGAGATCACCGAGGAGTGCAGGGCAGGCGCGAAATGCGCGCCGCCGACCAGGATCGCGCTGTAGAACGGGCCGATCAGCGCAGTCAGGATCAGGGCGCGCTTCCAGCCGAGCCGCCCGACGGGGAAGGGCCGCAGCCGCCTCAGCGCGAAGGGCAGCAACACCAGCCCGGCGGCGAGGAAGCGCAGGATCGAGACGTCGGCCGCCGTCAGCCCGTCCGCCACCGACTGCCGCGACACCACCGCCTGCACGCCCCAGATCAGCGCCGCGCCGGCGCCGCAGGCGAAGCCGAGCCAGAGGCGGCCGGCGGGCCTGGCGAGGGTGGGCGAGGTTTGGGTCACGCGGTGCTTTCCGGGCGAGGGGTGGCCTCTATGCGCGCGCCGGCCATTTGATCGCAAGCGCTCCCGGATGATGCAGCCCTACGCCCTGTGCATGGACAAGCACCCGCGGGGAACCCTCTCCTGTAAGGAAAGGGCTCCCGCGCTTTTCCAGCAAAGGCCGGAGCCTCAATCCAGCGCCGCGACCAGCCGCTCGCAAAAGCCTTGCGCCGCCTTGCCGTCGATCCAGCGCAGCACGGCGACGAGGTCGTGCTCGGGGTCGATCCAGATGACGTTGCTGCCGGCGCCCAGCGCCGAGAAGGCGCTGGAAGGCAGCTTCGGATTGGCCTCCGGGCCGCGGTTCAGCCACCAGAGCAGGCCGTAATTCGCCAGCGTCGGCGAGGGCGTCAGCGCCATCTCGACGTAAGCGGGCGGGAGCAGCTGCTTGCCCTCCCAGATTCCGCGGCGCGCCATCAGCAGGCCGAAGCGGGCATGGTCGCGCGCGCCGATGACGAGCCCGCCGCCCCAATGCCCGCCGCCGGGCACGGACTGGATGCGCTGGCCGTCGATCTCGACGAAGGAGGTCTCGTAGCCCTCCCAGCGCCAGTCCTGCGAGGCGCCGATCGGGTCCATGATGCGCTCGCGCAGAACCTCGGGCAGCGGCCGGCGGAAAAGCTGCAGCAGGGCGTAGCCGAGCACGTTCACCCGCACGTCGTTATACTCGTAGAAGCTGCCGGGCCGGTTGAGCTCGCGCCGCTGGCCCTTGCGGCTGTTATCGGCGCCGGGGCCGATCTGCCTGTTATGGTCGACCTGGTCGGACTTGCCGAAGATTTCGCCCTGCCACTCGCTCGATTGCTGCAGCAGGTGGCGCCAGGTGATCTCAGCATTATGCGCGCCTGCGAAGACCGGGCCCGCGACGCTCTTAGCCACCGGCTCGTCGAGATCGCGGATCAGCCCGTCGCCGAGCGCGACGCCGGCCAGCACCGAGAGATAGCTCTTGGCGATCGAGAAGGTCATGTCGGTGCGGTCGGTGTCGCCCCATTCGGCGACGATCCTGCCGCCCTTGAGCACGAGCCCCGCCGGCCCGCCGCGCGCCGCCACAGGACCGACGATCTCGCTCCACGGCCCGGTCTCGTTCCACTCGACATTCCCGACATAGGCGCCATCGGGATAATACAGGCTCCTGGGCCAGGGCGACTCGTTGGCGACCGCGAAGTCGATGGCGTCCTGCAGGCGGGCGGGGGAGAAGCCGGCGTCGGTGGGGGCGAGGGTGGACCAGGGGGAGGTGGACGGGGCGGGGGTGTACGAGGTGGGCGTGGGCGAAATCACGAGGGGGTATCCTTGGCGCGCGTGTTGGTGGTCTGTCGATTCGATCGCTTAGTGTAGCGAACGAAGAGCGGTCGCAGTTTACTTTGAAAACCCGGTTTGGCCCGACGCCGAGATCGTGGCGTAATCCAACTGGTGTGCCCGCGCGCCCCGGGGGATCAACGTGACGCCGCCAAACGTTCGTTTACGCCTTTGAGGAAAAACGCTGTTATGTGGCAGGCGCAATTTTCTCGATTCGAGAGCGCTGGTCGAGAAAGTATGTTCCCGTTTTGTTCGGGATAGTGTATTGGTGGATTGATGAGTGACGAAAGCGATCTAGACGCGACTGCGCCCAAACGCCGTAGGGCTACCAAGGCCGACGCCGTCACGCCCGCCGTGGCGACGCCGAAGGGCAAAAGTCGTCAAAGCCATGGTCGGAATTCAAAAGTTTATGTGCCTGTCATACTGAAGCTGTTTCAGGATCGCTGGCGGCCGGGAGCGGCAACGGTCGTTTTCTCGCTCGACGACGTACGAACGGCTGTTGAAGCCATCCGGGACGTCTCTGACAATCCCGATGCGATATCGTCCCGCAATCCAGCAGATGTAGTTTACCGTATGCGATCCCGTACCGTCTTGCCGAAAGAGATACTCGATAAGGGCTTTCATGTTCTACGCGCCGTGGGGCGCGGGCGCTATCAGTTCGAAAAGGCGTCGAGCGGGATTATCGACACACCGGTTAACGAACTAACGCCGGCAATCGATCAAACGCCGATGCCGGTGCGGCGCTTGTTGCCCGAGACGATGGCGGAAATGGACGAGCAGGCGCTGCTATCCGTTGTGGGATATTGCAGCTTGCTAGACCACTTTACCGGCATGAAGGTGTATCGTTTGCGCTCACACGTGCGGAAAAGTGTGCCCGGAGTAGGGCAAGCAGAACTTGACGCAATTGATGTGGGTATAGCGGCTGGCGAAGATGAAATCCCCGTTGTTTTTCCAATCGAGGCGAAGGCGGTTTCAGATGAACTCAATCGCGCCCAGATTTTCAATATGATCCAATACGCCGCGCACTATTTTCCGGATCTCAAAGTCCGACCATTGGCGCTCAAGGTAGATTATCAATCGGCGGTTCACCTTATTGAATTCAACGTTGCAACCAGACCGGGCGATCTCCGGATTGTCCGATCGGCTAGTTACGCCATTAATACGTCGGAGGCTCAGTTAGCCATGATCCGAGCAACGAATGTACCAAAGCAATGACAACGATGCCCGCAGGGATTGAACTCTTCGCCGGCTGCGGCGGCCTATCTACGGGGTTTCTCGACGCTGGGCTCAATGTCGCTGCGGGTTTCGAACTCGACGCACGTGCGGTGGACGCGTACAACTACAATCACAGGTATCGCGGCAGTCAGGGTTTCACTGCGGACCTTAGCGTGGCATCGGGCGCCACACTGCTAAAGCGCGCGGGGATCAAGCGTGCTGATTTCATCGTGGGCGGGCCGCCCTGCCAGCCATTTTCGATTGCAGGCAAGCGACAAGGCAAGCGTGACATTCGCGCTGATCTAATCGGGCATTTCATTCGGATCGTGCAAGAACTTAAACCATCCGCGTTCATGCTAGAAAACGTGCCGAACCTTGCCGCGATTTCTGGCGGCGAGTTCTTAGACGAAGTGAAGGCCGAGTTGCGCGCGCTCGGCTATACGATCGATCATCGCATTATATCGGCTGCCGACTTCGGTGTGCCCCAGAATCGCAAGCGCTTGGTCGTGCTTGGGGTAGAGCAGAAGCGCGCCGTTCGCTTTCCCGCACCGACGCACGGTACACTTGAACGTCCTTACCTTTCGGCGTCGGAAGCGATCGACGATTTGCCGGATGCTGGCGAGTTTGGAGAAACCGGGATCTATAATCATGAACCGACTGCTCATTCGGCGGACATGATCGAACGCCTGAGTACGTTGGAGCCCGGCAAGCGCGAGCGCGGTTCATTCCATGATCGGTTGCACCCCGGCCGCCCGTCGTACACTTTGCGCGCTGGATCGGGCAATTTCAGTCCCCTGCGACCCGTGCACTACAAGCATCATCGAGTGATTACTGTGCGTGAAAGTGCACGACTTCAAGGTTTTTCAGACGATTTCCTTTGGCCCGATCGAATCCCGCGTTTGCAGCAGTATCGGCAGGTTGGAAATGCCGTACCGCCGCCAATGGCGCGGGCCTTTGCTGTATCCCTTGCCGAACAAATGGGCTGGGCATTAGATGCAGCGGCGCTCGCGGGCGATCCCTCGACGCGAGAGGCTGCGAACACGCTTACTGATGCAGAACGGAAAGCCCTTAGGACGGCACGGATGCGGGGGGCTTCGCTCGGCAAAATGGCGTTGAACGCTAGATAGAGCGCTGTCTCGCGCGACACCTAATGGGCTGCGGACGGGGTCCCTCACTCCTCCATCATCGTCTCCACAAACACCTCCGGGTCCGCGCAAAACTCCCGCATGATCCGGAAATGCTGGGTCTGCTCGATCGTGACCGGATCGCGCCCATATTTGGTCAGGCCGAGCTGGCGGGCGCCGGGATAGGCCATCAGGATCGGCGCGTGGGTCGCCATGATCGTCTGGCATTGGCCGAGCCGGTCCATGCGGCTCAGTAGCTTGAGGAATTCGATCTGGCGGGCCGGGGTGGAAACCTCTCCGCGTCATCCCGGACAAGCCGCGTAGCGGCGCCGCTCCGGGATCCATCGTACGGCTCCGCAGCCTTACGATGGATCCCGGCGCGAAGGCGTGGATGGTCGGGACAAGCCCGACCATGACGGCGAGGGGGCGGAGAGGGCGCGTCTGCGGGGATAGAGCCGGACATGGCCGCAACCTTATCCCCGCCCTCCCAACCACCCCTATACTTCCACCCATCCTCACCCACTCGGGGTGGCCAACCGGAGGCAGTCTGGCGGCTGGGTGAGGATCGGCGCCTGCGGGTGGAGTTGCGATCCGCTCCCGGGAGGCTTCGGGGCACCGCCCTGGGGGTAATACGGCCCCTGTGCGAGGAGCTCGCTTGAAGAGGATGCCGGCTTGCCGGCGTTCAGGAAGCGCGGCCCGGAGACTGAAATCGCCGAAGGCGGAGCGCCAGGGGGCGTGCGGATGGGGTTCCATCCGCGCCGCCCGGCAACGGACGGTATGGCTTCAAAGGCGCCTCCCGGCGCTCCGCCAACCCTGAGGAGATCAAGACCGCCGCGCGTCAGCGCGGGCGGGCGAGGGGGCGTGACCAGTGTCGTGCCGGGCGGAGCGCAGGCCTGAGAATCTCCTTCAGGAGATGCTCGGGTCAAGCCCGAGCATGACGGAGGAGTTTCGTTTCCCGTTCCGGCAACCCGAGGAGCCCCATGACCCGCCATAGCGAAGAGCCCGTCCGTTCCGTCGCGCAGCGGCTGGCCGATCTCGAGAGGTGCAACGAGCTGCGCAAGGAGGCCCAGGCGCACATGGCCGCCGCCTTCGAGATCTGGCGCGCCTGCAGCCGGAAATCCTGCCGGCGCAGCCAGCGCTGCGCCGGGCCGAGCGTCGCCACCTGTCTGTCCGAGTGGTCGAGCAACTATCTCGACGACGCCACCCGCGCGGTCCTGCAGGCCGGCGTCAAGGCGCGTCTCGCCGGCGCCGGCGTCGAGGAGGCCTGTGCCGTGGCCGAGGCGCTGGCGGAGCGGATCGAGGCCGAGCGTGCCGCAGCGGCGGCCGGGACGGCCTCCGCGCCGCTCCTCACTCCTCCAGCATCGTCTCCACGAACGCCGCCGAGGCCGCCGCGCGGCGTCGCCCATTCGGCGCGATGAGAGTGGCGGCCCCTCCCGGACGGGAGGGGAGAGTGGCGGCTAGCGCTTGAAGCCGATCAGGACGCCGTCGGCGCCGAGCGAGAGCTGCAGGCCGCGGCGGCGGGTCGCCAGCCGCATCACCACGCCCTTGGCGTTGCGCAGCCAGAGCGTGCCGCGCCCCTGCGCGCCGATGGCCCAGCCCTCGCGGACCTGGACGTAGGCGCCGGCGAAATCCTCGACATCGGTCAGGCCGTAGACCGAGCCGGTGGCGGAGAGCGTGGAGGCGCCGATGCCGCCGATGCCGAGGCCGCCGACCGTGATGTCGTAGTTGCGGTTGCGGTAGCGCAAGGTGCCGCCGCCGACGGCGCCCGAGCCGATGAAGGCGACCTGGAGCTGCTGGATGCGGACGGTCGCGCTCGCCGGGCCGGCAGGGCGCGCCTGAGCGTAGGCGGTTTCGCTTGCGAGGAGGAAGGCCAACAACAGTGCCGCGATTCTGACGATCATGATCGTTCTCCAAGGCCCCAACGTCAGGCAGCTTAGAATGGTGGCCGGAAACGTTTTCACTCAAGCAATTTTTTACGGCGCATTGGGTCAATTCATGCATGGTGCCAGCTAAGCAGGTTGTCCCAAGCAAAAGCGCGAAGCAACGTTGATTCCCTCTCGACAGGATAGGTCGAGTGGCGCAGTCTCCCGCGCGGAATATGACGCCATGTCTCTGGGTTGTGCCGACCGGAGCCGCGCCCAACCTGGGCAGGGTGGCGTTTCCGGAGCAAGCAGCTGGGGGGCTGAAACCGTGTCTACATCCCAAATCAATGCCGCGCCTGTGACCGCCGCCTGGCGGTTCAAGCTCGGCATCGGCATCTTCATCCTGGCCTTCGCGCTCTGGCTGCTGATTCCGCTGGGCGCGTCGATGGGCGTTCCGGGGCCGCGCATCGCGGCAATGACGGGGGCGATCTTCGTCGCCAACAAGGTGCTGCTGCTGGCCTGCATCGCGGTGATGGGCAAGGCCGGCTTCCAGCAGCTCAAGGGAATGGTCTTCGGCTACGCCAAGGGGCTGGCGCCGAGCGGCCCGGTCGGGCCGGTGCGCCATGCCGTCGGGCTGGTGATGTTCTGCCTGCCGCTGCTCTCGGCGACGCTCGAACCCTATGTCGACCAGTTCTTCCCCGGCTTGAGGCCGAATCTCTGGCAGCTCCAGGCGCTCGGCGACCTCATGCTGATCGCCAGCTTCTTCGTGCTCGGCGGCGATTTCTGGAACAAGATCCGGGCGCTGTTCGTGCGCACCGCCAAGGTGGTCGACAGCCGCGACGGCGGCGCGGCGGCCGGCATCTGAGCGGATTTTGCGATGACTAGCGAAACCGAGGCCGAAGCCGCCGTGCCTGCGCCTGCTCCCGCCAACCCGCTGCGCAAGGTCGCACTCGGAGTCTTGTTGGCGATCGTCGTGCTCTTCGCCGTGTCGATCGTGATGGAGCGGCTGACGCCGTCCTCGTCGCAGGCGGTGGTGCAGGCCTATGTCGTGCGCATGGCGCCCGACGTCGCCGGCCGCGTCACCGAGGTCAACGTCACCGACAACGAGCGGGTCGAAGCCGGCAAGGTGCTGTTCCGCATCGACGCCAGGCCCTTCGAGATCGCGGTGACGGAGGCGCAGGCGCAGGTCGAGCGCATCGGCCAGACCATCGGCGCCTCCACCGCGGCGGTGGAATCGGCGCAGGCCAGGCTGGTCAAGGCCGGCGCCGAGTTCGAGAACGTCCGGGCCCAGTCGCAGCGCACGCTGGAGCTGGTCCAGCGCGGCATCCTGGCGCTCTCGAAGGCCGACGAGGCCAAGGCGGCGCTGAACGGCTCGCGCGCGGCGGTGACCGGGGCCGAGGCCGACCTCGCCAAGGCGCGCGAGGACCTCGGGCCTCAAGGAGCGGAGAACCCGCAGCTCAGGGCGGCGCTGGCCGCGCTGGAGCGGGCGAGGCTCAACCTGCTGCACACCACGGTCAGCGCCCCGGCACTGGGTGTCGTCACCAATCTCCAGCTCGCCACCGGGCAGTTCATCGGCGCCGGCCAGTCGGCGCTGACCTTCATCGACGCCAGCTCGATCTGGGTCTCCGCCAATTTCAAGGAGAACAGCCTCGAGCACATGTCGATGTCCGACCGGGCCGAGGTGGTGTTCGACTCGCTGCCGGGCGTGGTCTTCCCGGCCAAGGTCGAGAGCATCGGCTGGGGCGTCTCGCAGGGCAGCGTCGATCCCGCGACCGGCCTGCCGACGATCCGCAACGATAGCGGCTGGGTGCGCGATCCGCAGCGCTTCCCGGTCAGGCTGATCGTCGAGGGCGGGCCACCGCGCGGCATCCGCTTCGGCTCGCAGGTCAATGTCGTGGTCTATACCGGCAGCAACCCGGTCGCGAACGCGCTCGGCGCCTTCTGGATCAGGCTGGTCTCGGTCCTGACCTATGCCACCTGAGGCATCCGCCTCGGCGCTCGGCCGGCAGCGACGCATCGGCCTGCGGGTCGCGCTCGCAGTCGCGGCCGGGCTGACGCTCGGCATGGCGACGGGCGCGGTGATCCCGTTCCTGGGCCCGCTCTTCGCGGCGCAGTTCCTGCTCGCCGGCAAGCCGCTGCCCTTCGGCAAGGCGGCCGGCATGGTCGGGCTGGTGCTGGTCGTCGGGCAGACCTTCGTGCTGCTGACCGGCCTCTTCGGCGACCGCCCGCTGCAGCTCCTGACGCTGCTCGGCCTGTTCTACCTGATCTGTTTCGCCGCCCACGCGCAGGGCAAGGGCGGCCCGGCGATCTTCCTCAGTCTGGTCATCGCGATCATGGTGCCGCTGCTCGACCTCCTGCACGGCGATCTCGATGAGGGCATGATGGCGATCCTGCTGCAGGGCGTGGTCAGCGGCATCGTGCTGTCCTGGCTGGCGCATGCGCTCCTGCCCGACCGCGAGGCGGAGACCGAAGAACCGGCGCCGGTCGTCGCGCTCGGCAACCCGCTGCTGCGCGCCGTCGCGAGCACGGCGATCCTGCTCGGCGCGGTGACGCTTTGCCTGACCCATAGCGGCTTCTCCTCGGCGATCGTCGTGCCGATCACCGTCGCCTCGCTGCTGCTCCAGCTCGATCTCGCCAACAGCGCCCGCGCGGCGTTTGGGCTCGTCGCCGTCAACCTGCTCGGCGGGGTGCTGGCCTCGCTCGCCTTCGCGTTCATGGAGCTGCGTCCGGCGCTGCCCATGCTGTTCCTGGTCACGCTCTTCGTTGGGCTGATCCTGGGCGGGCGCGCCGCCGTCTCGTCTCCATCAGCCAAGGTCTATGGCGGGGCGCTGACGACCTTCCTGATCCTGTTCGGCACCGGGCTCTCGCCGCTGCCGGGCTCGACGGCGGAATCCTTCGCGACCCGCATCGGCTTCGTGCTGTTCGCCATCGCCTATGCGCTCTGCATGACCGCACTGCTCTGGGCGAGGCCGAGGACGGCGACCAGCAGCGCCTGAGCCTTCACCCGACGGGCTGGAAAGAGTGCATTGCCGCTTCCGCCATTGTGGCGGGGTCCGAAACTTGCTTGCCTTCCGTTCTCCTCCCCGAGGGACGGCGGCGATGGCGAAGATCAGCGTAGTGGCTCCGGCCGGATTGAACCCGGCCGATCTGGCAGCGGACCTGACGGCGACGATCGCCCAGGCCAGGCGCGATGCGCGCGAGGACCCGTTCGGCAATCCGGTGCTGCGGGTGACGCTCTGGCTCACCAGGCGGATGGATCGCGGCGAGATCACGCTGGAGACCGCGGCGGCGCTGATCCGGCATCTCGGCCGCGAGGCCATAGCCGAGCGCGCGGTGCGCGTGGCGCGTTATGTCGGGTTCGTGCCCGGTGGCGAGGTCGCCTTCGCCACGGTGGCGGAGCGGCTGGCAGGCGATGCGGACACGGCTGCCGAGCCGTTCGAGGCCTATGCCGCGAGCGTCGCCAAGCCGCGCTTCGCGGCGGTGTTCACGGCGCACCCGACCTTCGGCATGGCGCGGAAGGTGGCGCATGCGCTGGCCGATCTCGCCTCGGGCGCGAAGGCGAGCGAGGTGATCGCGGCCGAGGACCTGTCGTTCCGGCCGGACGCGACGATCACCTTGCAGGACGAGTTCGAGCAGGCGCGCTTCGCCGTGCGCCATGCGCGCGATGCGATCGACCGGTTCAATGCCGCCATCCTGTCGGAGGCGCGGGCGCGCTGGCCGGAGCGCTGGCGGGAACTGGCGCCGCGGCCGCTGATCCTGGCCTCCTGGGTTGGCTGCGACACGGACGGGCGCACCGATATCGGCTGGTGGGACACGCTGCGCTACCGGCTGGAATCGAAGCGCGGCCAGTTCTTCCGCATGCTGGAGAAGCTGCCGGAGAATGAGGCGACCGCGGAGGTGAGGACGCTGGTCGGCAACGCCCTCGCGGCGGTCGAGCGGCAGCTCGCGCTGGCGCCGCCGATCACCTCGCAGCCGAAGCTGGAGGCGCTTCAGGCTTTCGCGCTTTCTCTGGTCGGCGAGCGCGATGCGGCGCTGCCGGAGGCGTCGGGGCTGCTGGCGGCGTTGGAGAAGGCGATCGCGACGGCGTCCGACGAGGAAACCGCGCTGGCGCTGGCGTTGGCGCGCGCCGGTGTGGTGGCGCATGGCGTCTCGATCGCGCTGCCGCATTTCCGGCTGAACGCCTCGCAGCTCCACAACGCGATGCGCGGCGTCATCCCGCTCGACGAGGAGCCGAGCCTGCCGGCGCAACGGCGAGCCTTCCTGAGCGCAGTGAATGCGGAACTGGCGAAGGTGAAGCCGACGGCGGTCGATTTCGGGGCGCTCGCGGTCGAGCGGGCGTCGGCGACGCGGATGATGATGACGATCGCGCAGATCGTGAAGCATGTCGACGGCACCCGGCCGGTGCGCTTCCTCGTGGCCGAGACCGAGACCGGCTACACGCTGCTCTCGGCGCTCTGGCTCGCCAGGCGCTTCGGCATTGCCGACCGCATCGAGATCTCGCCGCTGTTCGAGACCTCGGACGCGCTGGAGCAGGGGCCGCGCATCATCGATGAGGCGCTGCGCAGCCCGCATTGGCGCGAGTATCTGAAGCAGCATGGCCGGCTCTGCATCCAGTTCGGCTACTCGGATTCCGGCCGCTATATCGGCCAGGTCGCCTCGACCTTCTGGGTCGAGCGGCTGCGCAGCCGGATCGGCGAATTGCTGGCGCGCTATGGGCTGACCGATATCGAGCTGGTGATCTTCGACACGCATGGCGAGTCGCCCGGGCGCGGCGCGCATCCAGACAGCCTCGCCGACCGCTTCGCCTATCTCGACCCGGCCTGGTCGCGCCGCGCCTTCGCCAAAGCCGGCATCGCGACGGTGGAGGAGACCAGCTTCCAGGGCAGCGACGGCTACATGCTGTTCGGCACGACGCAGCTCGCAGGCGCGACGGTTGCGCGCATCGCCGAGAGCATCTTCGGCATCCGCGACGAGAGCACTGAGGACCCGGTCTATGCCGAGCCCGACTTCGCCACGGAGTTCTTCCAGACCGTGCGCGACGAGATGAACCAGCTCGTCGACGATCCCGGCTACGCGGCGCTGATCGGCACGTTCGGCCCGTCGCTGCTCGACAAGACCGGCTCGCGCCCGGCGGCCAGGCAGAGCGATGCGGGCGGGCCGACGCGCATCCGCCATCCGCGCGAGCTGCGGGCCATTCCCAACAACGCCATCCTGCAGCAGCTCGGCTGGATGGCGAACAGCATCCACGGCATCGGCCAGGCGGCCTCGCGCTCGCCCGACCTGTTCGGCGCGATGCGCGAGAAATCTGAGCGCTTCGGCCGGGCCTACCGGCTGGCGAACTACGCGATGGCGCATAGCGACCTCGACGTTCTCCGCGCCTATCTCGACACGCTCGATCCCGGCAACTGGTTCGACCGTGCCAGGCGCACCGATCGGGAGGGGCGGCGCGACGAGCTGCTCACCGTGGCCGAGGCGCTGGCGCGGCTCGACCTCGCGCCGGATCTGCGGCGGCTGTTCTGGCGCTTCGCCTCCGACCGGTTGAAGCTGAAGGAGGCGGGCGGCGAGGCGCCGCAAATGAAGATCAGGCTGGTGGCGCTGCATGCGCTACGGCTCTGCCTGCTGCACCGGATCTGGCTCTCGGCGACGCATATCCCGGATTTCCGGCCGCATCTCGGCGTCACCCGCGAGGGGTTGATGGAGCGCATCCTGCGGCTCGACATTCCCGGCTCACTGACCCTGCTGGCCGAAATCTTCCCGCTCAACCCCGACCCGACGATCGGGCTCGATTTCGGCGAGCCGCCCGGCCCGCGCGAGGGCGGCGCCTATGAGGCGCTGCACCGCGACGTGATCGCGCCGATGCGTGAGAGCTTTGCGCTGCTGCGCGAGATCTCGGGCGTGATCCAGCACGAAATCGGCGCTTTCGGTTGAAGTGGCCCGGCCTTTTTGGAGATTGCTTGGACTCTCAGCCCTCATCCTGAGAGGCTGACCCATCAAGAACGCTTTGATTTCAACAGCCTGAGAATCGAACACAACGGTGCCGTCATCCCGGGCAAGCGCAGCGCAGTCCCGGGATCCATCGTAGAGCGCAGTTCCTTACGATGGATCCCGGGACTGCGCTTCGCTGCGTCCGGGATGACGGCGCGTTTGGATCAGATGAGAAATCCTTGAAATTGAACACTACAGTTCGGGCCAGCCTCTCAGGATCAGGGCTGTGGTTGCCATCGAATGATCGCTCATCTTCGCACTGCACGATTGCAACATGGCGGCTTCACCCTAGGTTGAGGGCGCGAGGGAATCGCCAGCCGGGGAGAAGAGCTGACAATGGCCGCCACGGAATTCGACGCGCGCGGCGCGCGCATCACCTTGTTCCGCGCGCTGCTGCAGGCGGCGAAGCGCCACGGCAAGGACCGCATCGCGGTCGAGGACCCGCAGCGCCAGCCGATCAGCTATGGCAGGCTGGTGCTCGGCGCGTTGGTGCTCGGCCGCAAGCTCGCGGACAGGACCGCCCCGCGCGACCGCGTCGGCTTGCTCCTGCCCAACGTGCAGGGCTTGGCGGTGGCGCTGTTCGGGCTCTCGGCCTATGGCCGCGTCCCGGCGATGCTCAACTTCACCTCCGGGGTCAAGAATTTGCGGGCGGCGGCGGAGCTGGCCGATCTCGCCACGATCGTGACCTCGCGCCGCTTCGTCGAGCAGGCCAAGCTCGACGACGAACTCGCGGCCCTGAGCGAGGGCCGGCAGATCATCTACCTCGAAGAGATCCGCGACGAGATCAGCAGCTTCGAGAAGGCGCGCGGCGCGCTGGCCAGCCTCGCGCCCGGCTTCGCCCTGCGCAAATACGAGGCGCGGCCGGACGATCCGGCGGTCGTGCTCTTCACCTCCGGCACCGAGGGCAAGCCGAAGGGCGTGGTGCTGAGCCATGCCAACCTGGTCTCGAATGCGCGCCAAGTCTTCGCGCTGGCCGACGGCATCCTCTCCGAGCACGACATCTTCATGAACCCGCTGCCGGCCTTCCACTCCTTCGGGCTGACGGCGGGCATGCTGGTGCCGCTCTTCCACGGCATGAAGGTCGTGCTCTATCCGAGCCCGCTGCACTACAAGCAGGTGCCGAAGCTGATCCGCGACACCGGCTGCACCTTCCTGCTCTCGACCGACACGTTCCTGCAAGGCTATGCGCGCGCGGCCGATCCGGACGATCTGAAATCGGTGCGCTACGTCGTCGCCGGGGCCGAGCGGGTGAAGCCGCAGACGCGCGAGATGTGGGCGCCCTACGGCACCATGATCCTGGAGGGCTATGGCTGCACCGAGTGTTCGCCGGTGATCGCCTGCAACACGCCGAAGGCGACCAAGGCCGGCAGCGTCGGGCGGCTGCTGCCGGGCATCGAGGCGCGGCTGGAGCCGGTCGAGGGCATCACCGAGGGCGGGCGGCTCAGCGTGCGCGGGCCCAACGTCATGGCCGGCTATCTCAACGCCGACACGCCGGGCGACGTCATGCCGCCTGATGGCGGCTGGCACGACACGGGCGACATCGTCGTGCTGGATGACGGCTTCGTCACCATCAAGGGCCGGGCCAAGCGCTTCGCCAAGCTGGGCGGCGAGATGGTCTCGCTGGCCGCAGTCGAATCGATGATCGCGGGCCTGTGGCCGGACTTCAACCATGTCGTCGTCTCCCTGCCGGACGCGCGCAAGGGCGAGCAGCTCGTGCTCGTCACCGAGAAGCCCGATGCCGAGAAGCGCGCCTTGCAGGAAACGGCGAAGGAGCAGGGCTTTCCGGAGCTCTGGGTTCCGCGCGCCATCCTGGTGACCAACACCATCCCCGTGCTCGGCAGCGGCAAGATCGACTACGGCGCGACGCGCGAGCTGGCGCTGACGATGCGGTCGTTGTTATGACGCCACAATTCGGGCGTTAGTGCCGCCGCGATGATCAAGACCGCCGCCTCCACCTTCGCCGCCACCTTGCGCGTCGCTGCGCTGCTGCCGGCCTTCTCCCTCGCCACGCCATCCGACCTCGCCGCGCAAGCGACGGGCACCGTCTATGAGCGCCGCGACGAATGCATCGAGGCCGGCAAGCTGGGCGCGGCGCAATGCGACTTCGCCTATCGCAACGCCCGGGCCGAGTTCGAGCAGAAGGCGCCGCGCTACGCCTCGCGGGCCTTGTGCGAGCGCAGCCACAAGCGCTGCGGCGCGCAGGTGACCTCGACCGGCGGCTGGGACAGCTTTGGCCGCGGCGGCGCGACCTATGTGCCGCGCTTCACCGGCGTGCGCGTGTCGGGCGAGGGCGTGGCGAGCCGAGCCTTCCCGGTGGTCGAGGGCACGGCGAAGATCGCCTTCGCCGGCCGGCAGGTGGGAGTGCTCGACGACAAGGTCGCGGGCCGGCGCGGCACGGTCGGACTCGTGTCCATCAGGGGCAATCACGGCCCGGGCCCGGAGCTGCAGCACAATACCGGCCCCTACATGAAGCGCGGCGACCGCGACGACACCGTGCGCGTGCCGATGGAAACCAAGCGCATCGGCTCCGACGTGCCGCCGGGGCTCTACGTCGATCCCGACGGGGTGGAGTGGTACAAGCCGGCGCGGCGGCATTGAGGCGAGGATCATAAAATATACTGTTGTATAGTGTCAATTTGGTTGCGATAATTTGTTGGTTTTATTTGAAATAAATATAGATTTATTGTGATTTCAATGTGATTTTTCTTGATTTTTCCACATATAAGCGAAATTATAGCTTTATGATAACTCTTCTATTTGTTGATTCCAGATCTTCTGGGCAACGCCGCGGGCGTGTGAGGCATCTTTCCTGTCGACTTAAAAGACCGCTTACTTTTGGTTGTGCTGCCGAATTTAGAAAGCTATACTTGTCCGCGCATAGGTAAGGCTTGTGGGTGGGGGCCCGGCAATGCTGAGCAAGGTGAGGGCGGCTGCCATTGCTGTGGCGGTTGGCATTTCCGGTTGTGCGGTTCAGCCGGTTCCCGAAGATGTCACTGGCGTTTCGACCTACAATATTGCTCGACAAATCCGCTGCGAGACTCGCGAGGCTGTCATCGGCGCTGCCGCTCGCTGGTTGGCTGGAACAGACGGCGTTTCCGAGCGATCGAAGGCCGTCGGGCTGCAATTGCTAAATGGTGACCTGCCCAAGCATCAATTTTCTCCCAAGCTTCTCGACCGTCAGGAACGTCGAATATTGGAGCTGTTTTGGGATACCGGCGTTGCCTACGATTTCGTGCTCGAGGCCGAGGAGAAGAACAACATCAATACCGAGGTCAATTTCCTGAGGTTGATCAGTGGCAATACAGGAACGCTGGGACTGAAGGCTGGCTTGGACAGGACGCGCAGTAACACGCGCACTTTCACTCTCACCGATACCTTCAGCAAGCTCGTCAGCGAAATTCCGCCGCACTACTGCGATGGGCGCGTGGTCGAAGAGAACATCGTCTATCCGATGGCTGGAAAGGTCGGTATCGACAAGGTGCTACGCGATTTCGTCAACCTGACGCTATTCGCTAATCTGGCGCCGCGCGACAGCGCTAAGCAACCGGACGGCCCGCCGACATATGTCGTGGCACTTGACTTCGAGACATCGATCTCCGGCTCGGCAACTCCGAAGGTTGAGTTCTCGCCGGTACGGTCGGTGAGCGACGCGTCTTTGGCCGCGAACGTCTCGCGCAAGGACACTCACAAGTTGACGCTTGGCTTCGCGATTGCAAAAGGAAGCTTAGCGCGCGTCACGCCGTTGCGTTCGGCATTTTTCATCGGGCCGTTGCTGACGGCAAGTGCAACGACGCGGTCGGAGGCGGCTGCGGTGGATGCCGTATCGCAATTCAAGGCCAACAATATCTTCGGAGCAAGACGCGCCATCGTCATCTCACAATGACAATAGGAGGAGTGAATGGCCAAGAAGCCGGCTGCCACGGACGACAAAGCGACAGCGCAACCTAAGGAGGCCAAGCCGAAGGCAAAGCGCCCTAACTATCAGACGCAGCAGGTCGCCAAAGAGATCAAGATGGCCAGTTTGATGGATATCTTTGACATGCTGGACAAGCACGGCCAGTACGATGCGTTCAAGGAACTGGTAAGAGGCAGGAAGCTCGTATCCGTATCTGCCACGCCAAAAGCCATCAATATTCTCAAGAGATTTGTCAAAGACAATAATCTTCAGGACGATGACCTAGGGACGAAGATTGTTTCAAGAAGTCCTGACTTTGAGTGCGACATATAAATGCGCTCCTATGTCTTCGAATTCGCTGTTCTTCGGCTCAATGGCCAAAGGGGAGCTGTTTGCGTGAAGCTTGGACCTGCTTGTTTTCGCGTTTGACAAGCCATGCCCACGAACGGGGCATGCAGTCATGCAGTTTCGCCAAGTTGAAGCAGCCGTTGCCTTAAGCGCAACGACGAGCCGCAAGTTGCCAAAGCCGCGCTTCAGATGGTGCGGACGGCGGGACTCGAACCCGCAAGCCTTTGAGGGCGCAAGATTTTAAGTCTCGTGCGTCTACCAGTTTCGCCACGTCCGCTTAGAGTCCGTTTGGGAGTTCTACTGGCGAGGCCGTCTGACGCGATTGTCTGCGCTTCCGGTGCTCACGGACAATAGTCCGCTGCGCTCCGGCTCTCGACAGCCGCGCCAGTCGACTCACGCCAGCGAATTCCCAAACGGACTCTTGGCCATCGCCGAAGCCGGGTGGCCTCGCCGACGACCGATCCATCTGAGCGGCGCGAGCGAACCCGCGCCTGACCCAGGCCTAGCGAGAGCCGCCCTTCGGCGCAACTAGCCCGCGAGGATGGCCTCGACGATTTCCTGGACGTTCAGCGCGTCTTCCAGCGTCGCCAGCCGGTGCGGCTGCCCGCGGGTGAGCTTCACGACGCCTTCGAGCTGGTGCTTGAGCGTGAACGGGCGCGAGAGCTCGATCGGCAAGGCGTTCTCGTCGCGGTGCCAGCTCCCGTCCGGCAGGCGGCGCTCGGCGATCGACCAGTCGCAGAGCCGGACCGCGCCCTTGTCGCCCTCGAGGGTCCAGACGTTGTGATCGTCCTTGGTGGTCGTGCCGACGCTGCCGGCGAGCGTGACCGGGATGTCGCCGGCGCTGAGCCTCGCCGCGATGCGGCGCTCGGTCGCCTCGGGCTCGGGATAGTCCACGCTCGATTCGAGCAGCGTCAGAGGGCCGCCGAGCCGGCGGCTCAGGAACATGAAATGCGAGACGACCTCGCGGGTGAAGCCGCCCTGGGCGCGGCGGTCGAGCCAATGGGCGGCGTCGACCTGCCAGGAGCGCGGCCAGCTCGCGAAGGCGACCTCGATCGTGATGTGCGAGACGGTGCCGACTGCGCCCTCAGTGATCCAGTCGGTCAGGGTGGCGACGGCCGGCGATGAGGCGAAGGTGAAGTTGACGGCGCCGCGCGCGCCGGCCTCGGCGACGAAGGCGCGGGAATCGGCGACATCGGTCGAGAGCGGCTTCTCGCAGAAGACCGCCTTGCCGGCGGCGAGCGCGGCGCGCGAATAGGCGAGATGCGAGGCCGGGGGCGAGGCGACGTAGACGCAGTCGCTCGCGGCGATGATCGCGGCGGGATCGGACAGGCGGGGCACGTCGGGCCGCGCCGCGGCGATGCGCTCCAGCGCCTGCGCCGACGGGTCCCAGATGCCGGCGACGCGCAGCAGGTCGGGCGTCTGGTCGATGATGGCGTTCAGCAGGCGCTCGCCCATGATGCCGGCGCCGATGATTCCGATCGAAAGTCTTGTGTCCGGCATCGTATAGGCCCACTCGCTGGTGTTGATTTGGCGGTGGCGCTCCAGCCATCCGAATTCGCCAAGAGTGGTAGTGGAAGGCGTGACGCTGCGCTACCAGGCTCGGGTGCAAGCGGCTGCGTTCTCAGAGCATACAGCGGTCATGCGGAAATCTCTCCGGGTCATCCCGGACAAGCCGCGTTTGCGGCGCCGCTCCGGGATCCATCGTAGAGCGCCGGAGCCCTACGATGGATCCCGGAGCTCCGCTTCGCTCCGTCCGGGATGACGGCGCTTGATTCTGTTACATCGCAGCAGGCTCCGATCGCACTCAAAGCGCGGCGTATTTCGCCCCGCAGAACGATTTCGCGTTGCCGGTCCACTGGCCGAAGCCGGTCGCGACCATGTTGCGGATCACGGTGCAGACATAGCGCTGCTGGGCCGGGTTGTTGTGCGGGCCGGCATGGTAGCGCGCTACCGCCATGGTCCAGGTCTCGTGGCGGGCCTTCAGCCGCTTCAGGAACTTGGCGGAGTAGTCGACGTTCTGGGCGGGATCGAACATCGCGTCGAGGCTGGGGAACTGGTCGCGGTGGTAGTGGTGGTTGATCTGCATGCAGCCGATGTCGATCAGCTTCTGGCCGCGGGCGCGGGCGGCGTTGAACTCGGCCAGCGCCTCCTCCTTCGACTTTCCGAAGAAGGGCCGGCCATGGATGTTCAGCGCATAGGGCTGCAGCGAGTCCTTGCGGCCGCTCTCGGTCAGGCCGACCGAGTAGAGCACGCCGAGCGGAATGTCGTAGGCCTTGGAGGCGCGGATCATGTGCGCTTCGCAGACGGTCTGCGCCGCGGCGGGCGTCGTCAGGCTAAAGGTAGAGGTGAGGATCGCCGCCAGCGCGGCCGGTCTCTGCCATGTCATGCGGTTCGTCCTTGCTGAGGGGCGCATCTGGGGTCCGGCTCTGGCGCGGGGCTTCGCGGCCCTGCTCGCCCTGGCGGAATTCGCTGAAGCCGCGGCCGCCATCGCGGCCGTCCGGCGTCGGGTTCTGGGGGGCGTCCTGGCGGTGCTGGGCGCGCTGCCAGTCGCCCGGCGCGGCATCGACGTGCACGGTCTCCACCGAGACTGCGTCAGGCGAGTAGCCGCTGGCGCGGATGATCTCGCGCAGCGCCTCCTTGTCCTGGCTGAGCAGGGCCGCCGTCTCGGGCCGGCTCGCCTCGATCCGCAGCTCCATGCCGCCCTGCGACAGGCGCATCTTGACGGTGATCGTGCCGAGCTCGACCGGGCGCAGTTCGAGATGGAGCAGCTTGGTCGGCGAGGAGATTTCGGAGGGCTTGAGCGAGTCGAGCTCGGGGATGGCGTCCGAGCCGCGCAAGGAGGCGACCAGCTCGGCCGCAGCCTGGCGGATCGGCTCGACCACCTGCTGGAAGGGCGAGAGCCTCGTCACCGGCGGCAGGTGCGTCTCCTGATGGGTCACGGCGATGGTGAGCGGGCCCGGCCCGCCCTCCGGCTTGGGCCCGGGCGCGGCGTTCTGGTCGTCGTCCTTCGCGTGCGGCCGGGCGAGCGGTGCCGTGCTCTCCGCCGCATCCTGGGCCGTGGCGATGTCCTTGGCCGCGGCAGGGTCCTTGAGCACGTCCGCGAGACGGCTCAGCAGCGAGAGATCAGCGGCGGGCGCCTTGTCCTGGCTCGGCATCGCGATGCCGGCCGCACCGGGCTGGGGCGGCTGTTCGGGCCTGGCGAAGCCGGCGGCGCGGCCTTCGCGCGGGAGCGTGCGGGCCATCTCGTCGAGCACGCCGGTGAGGGCGGCCATGACAGGCGTTTCGCGCGGGCCGGCATCCTTGCCGGCGGGGGGCGGCGCTTCGCTCTCAGCCGGCTGGAACGGGCCGAGGAGAAGGCGCGCGGCGGCAGATTCGCCTGAGACGGCCTGTTCCGGCGCGGCAGCCGCCGGCGGGGTGGCCAGGATGTCGTCGGCCGCCTTCGCCCTGGCGTCGTCCCTGGGGGGGGCGGGCACCTTGTCGCCGGCCTTGTCGGCGTCATCTGCCGCGTCGGGCTTCACCACAGGCTTTTTCGGATCGAGCGCCTTGAGCATGGCGCCGAAGGCGGAGCCGCGCTCGTCGCGGCCGCCGAGGCGCTTGAGCAGGTCCTTGCCGGCCGCGCCGGATTTCGTGACGCTGGCCTCGGGCCCCAGCGGCGTGTCGAGGCGGTTCATCGTGCCTTTTCTCCCTTGGGTTTGACCTTGAGGAGGTTCTCTGCCTCGTCGAGGCCGCGTTCGGCTGCGGCCACGAGCGGCTTCTGCCCAGTGTCGAAACTGGGCGGCGCCGCATTCTCCTGGGGTGTCTGGGTGGTGGCGACGGGCCAATCGACGATGCGGGTCGCGACGCGGAGGGCCGTCTCGAGGATGGGCTTGTCGGCGGCGGGCAGCCTGGCGGCGTCGATCGCCTTGAGCGCGCCGAGCGCGGCCTCGTCGCGGTCGCCGGCGATGCGCGAGGCCGCGCCGTAGAGCGCGGCGCGGGAGGTGGCCTCCTGGTCGCTGCCGGAGAGTTTCGCAGCCTCGTTGGCGGCGCGGCGTGCCTGCTCGAAGCGGCCACGGATCAGCGCGTCGCGCGCGACGATCAGGAAGACGGCGCGCTGCTGGCCTTCGTCGAAGGCGCGCAAGGTCGCGACGAGCTGCGGGAACTTGGCCGGGTCGCGGCCGACGTCGAAGCGCACCAGCGCCGCGGCGAAGGACTGCCGGAAGCTCTCGGCATAGACCGAGTTGTCGAAGCGGCGCAGGTATTGCGAGGTCGCCTTCTCCAGCCGGTCGAGGTCGCTGATCTCGCCGGCGATGAAGATGGCGCGGCGCAGCGCGGCCTCCTCGACCAACGTGCCGGGCGCAAGCAGCCGCGCCTGGTCGAGCAGCGTCAGCGCGCGCTTCTGGTCGGTGCGGGCGATCAGGTTGGCCTGCACCAACGCAAGCTGGCCGCCGAGCGCGTCCGCGAGGCTCGCCGGATCGAGCGGCAGCAGCAGGGCGCGGGCCTTGTCGCTGTCGCCCATGACATAGGCGAGCGCGCCCAGCGCGAGGCCCTGCGGCAGGCCGGCGGGCTCGCCCTGCTTGAGCAACTGATCGAGGATGCCGGGCTGGCCGCCGCTCAGCACGTAGAGCACGGCGGCGCGGGTGTTGCGCGGGTCGCTCCAGGCGGCGGGGTCGGCATTGGCGAGCGGGGCCTCGATCTCCCGCAGCAGCCCGCGCTGGGCGGCGTGGGCCGCCTTGTTGCCGAGGGCGGCCTGGTTCTGCAGCGACTGGAGCGTGCGCACGAGCTGATAGGGCTGCGGCTGGGCCGCCGCTCCTGCCGGCGCCTCGCTGGTCTCGGCCAAGGCCGGCGCCGCCAACAGGCAGAGCACGCAAGCCAGGAGCCGATATCCGAGGCCACGCCTCATGTGCGCTTCTCGCGGACGAGGATCTCGATGCGGCGGTTCTCGGCCGCGCCGGGATCGGCGGCGCGCAGCTTGCGGCTGGCATAGCCCTCGACATGCTCGATGCGGGCCTCGTCGACGCCGCCGCGGACCAGGAGATCCTGCGCGGTATGGGCGCGGGCGGTCGAGAGGCGCCAGTTGTCGCCATTGCCGGAGCGGAATGGCCGCGCGTCGGTATGGCCGCGAATGATGATGGAGCCCTCGCGCTTGTTCAGCACGGCGGCGACGCGCTGCATCACGCTGACCGTTTCGGTCGCCGGCTCGGCCGAGCCGATGGCGAACATGCCGAAATTGGCGTTGTCGGTCAGGCTGATCAGCATGCCCTCGTCGGTCTGGCGGACTTCGACCTGCGGCGCGTCCGAGCGCTTGCCGTCACCCTTGCCGCTGCTGCCGATCGCGGTGGCGATGGCGGCGGCGACCGCATCGTCGGCCTGCTTCTGCGCCAGCGTCGGGCTCGGCAGCGCGACCTTCTCGGGAGCCGTTTCTGGACGCGGCGTCAGCGGCTGGGTGCCGGCGGGGCGGGGCGAGGCATTCTGAGCCTCGCCGCTGCGCTCGGCAGCCTGCGCTTGGGCCTGGGCCGCGGCGTTCTCGGCAGTGCCCGGCGGCTTGGCGGCTGCCAAGGCGAGGACCGGAGGCGAGGGCGGCATGACGGGCTTGCCGGCGGTGTCCGCCGGCTTCGCCGCGGAATCAGGCTGGCTCTGCCGCTCGCCTTGCGGCGCCTGGCGCCAGAAGTTCGGATCGAACGGGTCGCGCAGGGCCTCGCCGCCCTGCATGCCGGGCTTGCCGGTCTCGCCCAGCGTGATGGCGGAGGCCTTCTCGGCGCCCGGATTGGGCCGGACCGCGGAGGCCTCGGCGAGGATGGCGTAGGGGTCCTCGAACGGCGCCGAGGCCTGGGCCCGCTCCTTCAGCTTGGCGGTGGGCGCGCGCTGGGCCTCCTTCGCGGCGGTGCCGGCGGTCTTGTTGTCCTGGCGGCTGGCGTCGTCGACCTCGCCGGGGTCGGCCTCCTGGGGGTCGCGCACGCCCTTGCGGTCCTGCGTGACGTCGGAGAGGCGGATCGGGTTGAAATATTGCGCGACCGTGGTGCGGGTCTCGCGAGTCGTCGAATTCACCAGCCAGAGCACCAGGAAGAGCGCCATCATCGCCGTCATGAAGTCGGCATGGGCGATCTTCCAGACACCGCCCTTCGGCACGTCCGCCGTCCGGCTTTGCCTGCGCCGGATGATGATGAGGTCGGGGCCGGTCTTTTCCATTTCGGGCATCGGGTCGAACTCGGTCCTGTGAATCAGGCGGCGTCGGGAAGACGGCGGCGGCGGTCGGGGCCATGGCCGTCGAGCCTGGCGATCCAGGCACCGACGCGGGTCTCGATCACGGTCTCGCCGACGAGGATCGTGACCTCGGCCGCATCGCTTTCCTCGAAGGCGACGGCGCGCTCGGGCGGGAAGACGCGGCGCAGAGCCTCGACCAGCACAGGTGGGCCGGCGACGCGGATCAGCGGGCATTCAGTGCCGCTGAGCAAGGGGGCGATCTGCTCGATCAGGGCGCGGCTGGCAGCATCGCGCAGCTCGGCCTCTAGGAAGGGGCGCAGCAGGCGGCCGACCGTGTCGGCGATCTGCTCGCCTATGGCGTCGAGCGCCGGCTGGACCTTGTCGGAGAGCAGGGAAGCTGCCTCTTCGGCCCAGGCCTGGCGGGCGGCTTCGAGCGCCGCGGCATGGTCGGCCTGCAACTGCGCGAGCTGCTGCTCGAGCGCCGCCTGGGCCTCGGTCAGGCCGGCCTGGCGGCCATCCTCGAAGATCTTCTCGACATCCGGGGCCGGCTCGCGCGGCGCCTTGGAGAGGAAGGAGGGCAGCTCGATCGGCGCGATCACGGGAGAGGCGGGCGCGTCCTGGGCGATCTCGGCGACCCCGGTCTCGGAGATGTCGAAGCTCGGGATGAACTCGGCGGCTGACCGGTGCTTCATGCTGCTTCTCCCTCATGGATCCAGCGCTTCAGGATCGCGGCGGCCTGGGCCTCGTTGAAGTCGACGAGCTGCTCGAGCTTCCTGGCGGGCGAGCGCTGGGCCGCGAGCGTCAGGTCCTCGATCAGGTTCGTTGCCGGCCCCGGTTCGGCGAGCTGCGGCTGCAGGCTGGCGGAGAGCGCCGGCGTCTCGGTCGCGGTGATCGCGGCGGCCTCGGCCCCCGGCCGCTTCAGGATGGCGTTCACCGCCGGGCGCAGGCCGAACCAGATGATCAGCATGGCCAGCACGAGGATGGTGACGGCGTTGATCAGCGTGCCGGACTGGCGCATCAGCGTCTCGCCGATGCCGATCGGCGGCTCCGGCTCCAGGCTGCGGCTGCCTTGCAGGAAGTCGACGGCGAGCACCTTGATGTTGTCGCCGCGGCCCTCGCTGAAGCCGGCGGCCGAGCTGACGACCTGCTTCACGTCCTCGAGCCGGCGGTCGATCGCCTCCTGGCTCGGCTCGGGGCCGAGCGATGCGATCAGGCGCGGCCGGTTGATCAGCACGGCGATCGACATCTTGGCGACGGCGTAGCCGTCGCTGATCGTCTGCACCTTGCGCGAGGAGATCTCGTAGTTGGTCAGCTCCTCGCGACGCTGCTTCTCGTCGCTCGACTTCTGGCCGCCATCGGCGCGCACGGCGCGCTCGGGCAGGTTCTGCTCGACGGTGGTCGGCTCCTGCGTGGCGGAGTTCTGCGAGACGTCGTTCTCCTTGACGACGCGGACCGAGCGCTCGACCTTGGAATCCGGGTTGAAGATGGTCTCGTTGGTTTCCTTGCGGTCGGTGTTGAGGTCGGTCGCGACGCTGATCTCGAAATTCTCCAGGCCGAGATAGGGCGTCAGCGCCTTGCGGACATTATCCTGGATCTCGCGGTTCACGTTCTGCTGCAGGCCGGCGAGCTTGGCCGAGGAGCCCTGGCTCAGGTCGCCGCCCGAGGCGAGCAGTGTGCCGTCGGTGTTGAGCACCGTGACCTTCTCGGCCGTGAGGCCGGGCACGGCGGAGGCGACGAGTTGGCGGATCGCCTGGGCGATGCTGCCGGCGCCGGAGGTCTCGGTGCGGACGACGACGCTGGCGGAGGCCGGCTGCTGGTCGCGCCGGAAGGAGCCCTTGTCGGCGAGCACGAGGTGGACGCTGGCGGCCTTCACGCCGCGCATCAGCTGGATGGTGCGGGCGAGCTCGCCCTCCATCGCCCGGACGCGGGTGATCTCCTGCATGAACGAGGTGAGGCCGAGCGAGCCCATCTTGTCGAAGAGCTCGTAGCCGCCGCTCGAGCTGCGCGGCAGGCCCTTCTCGGCGAGCAGCATGCGGGCCTGCGGCGCCTGCGCCGGCTTGACCAGGACCTGCGTGCCCTCGGCGTTGACGTCGAAGCGGATGCCGGATTCCTGGAGCGCGGCGCCGATGCGGTTGACGTCCTCGCGCTGCAGGCCGCCATAGAGGACCGACATTTCCGGGCGGCTGAGATAGTAGGCGCTGACGCCGATGGTCGCGAGCACGAACAGGCCGATGCCTGCCAGCGCCGCGAGGCGCTTGTAGCCGAGCTGCTGGAGGTTGAGCCAAATCTCTTCAGCGTATTGCCGACCCGGCATGGCCATTCCTTCTGGAACCGTAAGCTAGGCCTGCACCCTCGACCGCGAGCCTTGCGCGAGCGTTGCGCCGCACAACGAAAGGCCACGCCCCTGAGAAGGAGCCTGTGCTGCGGCGTGGCGCGGCTCTCGCTCAGCCGCGGAAGAGCGAGAGGATGCTCTGGCTGTTGCCGTTGGCGATCGAGAGCGCCTGGATGCCGAGCTGCTGCTGGACCTGCAGGGCCTGGAGGCGGGTCGATTCGGCGTTCATATCGGCGTCGACGAGCTGGCCGATGCCGCGGTCGATCGAGTCGACCATCGACTTGACGAAGTCCTGCTGACGATCGACGCGGTTCTTGATGGCGCCGAGGTTGGTGGCGGCGTCAGCGAGTTCCTTCGAGGCGCCGTCGACCGCCTTGATGTAGGTCTCCAGCGTCTGCAGGTCGCCCACGCTGTCCGTCAGCTCCGAGATGTCGATCGAGGAGACGCTGAACTCCTCCCAGGCGCCGGCGCGATAGACGTCGTAGGTCTTGTCCAGGATGCCCTTCTCGGTCTCGGCGGTGAAGGGATCGAAATATAGGCCGTAGGTACCCAGGCCGTTATCGGCAGCGCCTCCGAAGGCGACATCGTTCGCTCCCCGATTTCTGAAGACCAAGCCATCTTGGCTCGCGTTGATCGCGCCGGTAAATCCATCAAGATTCTGATCATTGACCCATTTTGCGATGTCTTCGAGCGTGGTCTTGTCTTTCGTTACTTCAAGTTCCGCGTTGAGGACGACCTTGCCTTCGAGATTGATCGCGACGAAAAAAATCGTGCTGGTGGTGACCGGCGGGGGACCGGCGGAGCCGATAGCGGAGGGGTCGAACGCGACAGCGTCGCTATCGACTGCCGCGGCCTTGTAAGCGGTGTCCGGGGTGGCATCGTAGAGCTTGATGCTGTCCAGATCGACGTCGACGGTGTCGATGGAGACGACGCCGCCGGCGCGGGAGAATGACGAGACGACGCTCTTGACCGCGTTGTAGTCGGGGTCGGCGGAGTTGACCGAGAGCCAGTTCTCGGAGTTGAACACCGAGCTGTCGGCCGAGCTCTTCAGATCCGAGAGCATGTTGTCGATGTCGCTCTGGACCTTGGCGCGGTCGACGCCGGGCGTGCGGGCCGTGACCAGCTTGGCCTTCAGGTCCGACATGATGTCGTCGGTGGCGCTGAGGCCGGTATACATGGTGTCGATGGTCGCGGCGCCGAGGCCGAGAGCGTCCTGGACGGCGCCGAGCGCCTTGTTGTCGGAGCGCATGGTGGTGGCGATCGACCAGTAGGCGGCGTTGTCGGAGGCGGTCGCGACGCGCTGGCCGGTCGAGATGCGGCTCTGGGTGGTGGCGAGGTTCTTGTTGGTCATCGACAGCGTCTGCAACGCGGTCATGGCCGAGGAGTTCGTGAGAAGGCTGGCCATTGGGATGTTCCGCATTCGAGCATGAAGGGAACAGTCCGGATTCTAACCGGGATGGCAGGGCGGCATCATGCCTTTGACGGGCTCGATCGATCGTCAACCTGTCATGGAGCGGCCACGCTCCCGGAGGAGCGTGGCCCAGTGTCGTAGAGTGGAGTGGCTCAGCCGCGGAAGAGCGAGAGGATGCTCTGGCTGTTGCCGTTGGCGATCGAGAGCGCCTGGATGCCGAGCTGCTGTTGGACCTGCAGGGCCTGGAGGCGGGTCGATTCGGCGTTCATGTCGGCGTCGACGAGCTGGCCGATGCCGCGGTCGATCGAGTCGACCATCGACTTGACGAAGTCCTGCTGACGATCGACGCGGTTCTTGATGGCGCCGAGGTTGGTGGCGGCGTCAGCGAGCTCCTTCGAGGCGCCGTCGACCGCCAGGATGTAGGTCTCCAGCGTCTGCAGGTCGGCGGTGCTGTCGGTCAGTTCGGAGATGTTGATCGAGGAGATGCTGAACTCCTCCCAGGCGCCGTCGCGGAAGGCGTCGTAGGTCTTGTCCAGGATGCCCTTCTCGGTCTTGGTATCAGCATCGGCAGCGGCGGTGAGGGTGACGTCGGCCAGGCCGCCGGTCCCAGTCTGGCCGTCGATGTCGATGTCTTCCTCGCTGCGGCTGCTGAACTGCAGCGTCTTGCCGTCCTCGCTGATGCCGACCGTCAGCCCTTCGATGCCGAGCTTGTTGATCTTGTTGGCGATGTCCTTGGTCGTGTCGCTCTGGCTGACGGCGATTTCGACCGCGGCGGCCGTGCCGACGGTGACCGAGATCACGCCGGTCGTGGTCGGGGGAACGGCTGCCGGATCGCCGACCGTCGCGGCGTCGTAGGCGGCCACACCCGTGGTCTGATAGGTGCCGGCGGTGAAGGTCGCGTCGTTGGTGGAGTCGTAGAGCTTGATGCTGTTCAGATCGACGTCGACAGTGTCGATGGAGACGACGCCGCCGGCGCGGGAGAATGACGAGACGACGCTCTTGACCGCGTTGTAGTCGGGGTCGGCGGAGTTGACCGAGAGCCAGTTCTCGGAGTTGAACACCGAGCTGTCGGCCGAGCTCTTCAGATCCGAGAGCATGTTGTCGATGTCGCTCTGGACCTTGGCGCGGTCGACGCCGGGCGTGCGGGCCGTGACCAGCTTGGCCTTCAGGTCCGACATGATGTCGTCGGTGGCGCTGAGGCCGGTATACATGGTGTCGATGGTCGCGGCGCCGAGGCCGAGCGCATCCTGGACGGCGCCGAGCGCCTTGTTGTCGGAGCGCATGGTGGTGGCGATCGACCAGTAGGCGGCGTTGTCGGAGGCGGTCGCGACGCGCTGACCGGTCGAGATGCGGCTCTGGGTGGTGGCGAGGTTCTTGTTGGTCATCGACAGCGTCTGCAACGCGGTCATGGCCGAGGAGTTCGTGAGAAGGCTGGTCATTGGGATGTTCCTCATCGGAGTGAAGGGGAACATTCCGGGTTTTCACCGGGATGGCAGGGCGGCATCATGCCTTTGACGGTGGGTCTCGCCCAACAGGTCAACCTGCCATGCCGTGACTATAATCAGCCAAAGCTTGCGCGAGGCTTACCGGATTGCGGAGGATTTTCGCGGGACGGGCGCAATGTGCTTTGAGGTCGACAGGCGCGGCAGCGCTCGTGTGGCGATGTCGATTATCTAGATCGCCGTGCGTCCTATCGGACGCAAAGTGGCGATCTAGATCTTTGTTATTGCATCGGATTATTCCGAAAACCGGATTCCACTTTTCGGTCCGATGCTCTAGCCTATCCAGATGCTTAGGTGGTTTTTGCGCGGAAACGCCGTCATCCTGGGCGACCGCAGGTCGGCCCGGTATCCATCGCAAGGTTCCGGCGCCCTGCGATGGCTTCCTGAGCTCTACTACGCTCCGTCCGGGATGACGGCGCGTGATCGTCGGAAGGCCGTGACCTGTCGGGCTGACGCTCACGCCACCTTGCGGGCGTAGACCATGCAGAGCAGCTCGGCGACGACCTTGTAGAATTCCGGCGGGATCATCTGGTCGATCTGCACGGCGGCGTGGAGCGAGCGGGCCAGGACGCGGTCCTCGATCACCGGGATGTCGTTGGCCTCGGCGATCTCGCGGATCTTGAGCGCGATCAGGTCGGTGCCCTTGGCCAGCACCAGCGGCGCGCCGCCTTCCTCCTGCACGTAGCGCAGCGCGATCGCGTAGTGGGTCGGGTTGGCGACGATCAGCGTGGCGCGCGGCACGGCTGCCATCATGCGGTTGCGGGCGCGGTCGCGGGCGAGCGAGAGCCGGCGCGCCTTCAGGATCGGGTCGCCTTCCGACTGCTTGTGCTCGTCCTTGATCTCCTGCTTGGTCATGCGCAGCGAGCGGCGCCAGGACTTGCGCGACCAGACGAGGTCGACCGTGACGATGGCGATGGTCGCGACGCAGGCCGCCGAGAGCAGGCGAATGGCGATGCTGAGGATCATCTCAGGGATTGTGCTTGGATCCTGCAACATCGCGGTCACCACCGTGTTCTTGTCTGATTTGAGGATCAACCAGGTCACCGTCCCGATTGCGATGAACTTGGCCAGGGACTTGGCGAACTCCATGAAGCCCTGAAGGCCGAAGATGCGTTTCCAGCCGGCTGCCGGGGAAATCCGCGAGAATTGCGGCTTGATGCGATCCAGCGCCAGCTGCGGCGGGTGCTGCAGGAAGGAGGCGCTGAGGCCGAAGACCATGAAGAGCAGCAGCAGCGGCCCGACGAAGACCGCGGCCTGCATCGCGGCGAAGACGAGGAGCGTCGAGGTGTTCCGGCTCGTCGAGATGTCGAAGCCGGCCGGGTCGCTGAGGAAGGCCGAGAGGAACTGCGTGGCGTCGCCGATGCTGCCGCGGATCAGGAAGACCGAGCCGATCAGCGTCGCGGCGATGCTGGCGAAGATCGGCGCCTCCTTGGAGGAGGGCGTGTTGCCGCGCTCCTCCGCGTCCCGAACCTTCTTCTCGGTCGGTTCTTCGGTCTTGCTTTCCTGATCCTGATCGTCTGCCAAGCTGTTCTACCACCTTACTGGAAGTAAGCGCTCTCTTCGCCGTCGGAATTGAGCTCGACCTCGCCGCGACTGGCCATATCCAGCGCCATGTCGGTGACGAAGCGGCGCGCCTCGATGACGTCGCGCTGCAGCGCCGGCTCGCCGTTGTCGAGATCCTGCTGCACGATCCGGCGCGCCCGGGTCGCGAGCGAGGAGAGGATCTGCTCCCTGAATTGCGGCTCGGTTCCCTTCAGCGCCATGACCAGGCGATCGGTCGGCACCTGATCGAAGATCGTCATGCGCGAGCGGATCGGCAGCTTGACGATGTCTTCGAAGGTGAAGAGCAGGCCCTTCAGCATCTCGGCGGATTCGGGGCGGACGCGCTGCAGGCTGTCGAGCGCCTCCTCCATGTCCTGGCTTTCCATCTTGTTGAGGATGTCGGCCATGCGGGCATGGGTATCGGCGCCCTTGTTGCGGGCGAGGTTGAGGGTGAAGTCCTCGTGCAGCGTCTTCTCGACGATGGTGTTCGGCGGCTCCGCGACTGCCTTGAGGTTGAGCATGCGACGCATGAGGTTGTGCCGCATCTCCGCCGGCCATTGCGTCATGACCCTGGAGACGCAGGCCGGCTTGAGCTTCGACAGCACGAAGGCGGCGGTCTGCGGGTGCTCCTTGGCGAGATAGGTCGCGAGCGCGCTCTCCGACATGGCCGAGACACGGTCCCAGACCGAGCGATAGGTCGCCTCGGCAGTCTCGCCGATGATCTCGGTGATCTCCTCGGGCGGGAGCACGCCGGTCAGCAGCTTCTGCACTTCCTCCGGCGAGCCGAACAGGTGCACGCCCTTCGAGAAGCTGTTGCTGAACTCCTCGACCAGTGCTGCGACCTCCTCGACAGGCACCGAGCCGAGCTCGGCGGCGCGCCGCATCAGCACCCGGATCTCGGCGGCGTCGAAATGCTTGATCATCCTGCCGGCGAGGGGTTTGCCCATCGCCAGGATGATCGCCGCCGCCTTTTCGGGACCGCGCAATAGCGGTTTGGCGGTGACAGCTGGCGCCCCGGCGTGCTTCGCAATCGCGGTCATCGAACCTTCCGCCTCACTCTGCGAACTTGGACTGGAGCCCGACGATCTCGGTCAGCGAGACGCCGAAGCGGCTGGCGTCGTCCTCGACGATCACGACTTCCCCGCGCGCGACGATGCGTCCGTTGACGACGACGTCCACCGGTTCGCCGACGCGGTGGTCGAGCTGCACGACTGCGCCGCGGCGCAGCTTCATCAGGTTGGCGACTTGCATGCTCGCGCTGCCGAGCACGACCTGGATCGTGACCGGGATACGCATCACCGCGTCGAGGTTGAGCGGCTCCGAACCGGCCTCGCTCGAAGCCGGGGCGTCGATGGTTTCGGCGAACGGGACGCCGTCCGGGGCGTCCGCGGTCGCCAGGTCGGACATGGTTACGGGCTGAATGGGCTTCTTCATTGCCTGGTCTCCTGGAGTCTATCGGGATGAGCTGGGCGACCGCTCACGCGGCGGTGCCGCGCTTGGCAACAGTCGGGGCGGGCTCGAGGCGAGCAGCCAACGCCTTCAGATCGACGATGACGCGCCGGCCGGCGTCGATGCGCAGGCCGAGTTCCTCGACGACCTCGCGGCCGCTGGCGTGAAGATCGTGGACGGTGCGCTGGATCGTTTCGAGAGCGGCCTCGGTCTGGTTGAAGACGCGCTCGAACTCGACATGGTAGGCCCGCATGCGCTTGAGCTCGCTGCGCATCCGCAAGATCTGCAGACTCGTCAGCACCAAGGCGACGAAGAGAATTATCTCACCGAGATAGTAGGTCATCGAGAAACTCCTGTTCGTAATTGGCGCTGTCCTGGATCTTCAGGACGTAGGAGCCGTCGCGTTGCCCGAGCTGGCACCAGAAAACGGTCTCGTCGTTGCACTGGAGGCGGACCAGCGAGCGGGGCGAGGCCTGGAGCTCGAGGACCTGGCCGATCTGCAGCGCGCTGATCTCGCCGAGCGAGATGGAGCGCTCCTCGAGGATGGCGGAGAGCTTGACCTCCGTTCGCTGCACCTTGCTCTGGATCTGCTTGCTCCAGCGCGGGTCCCTGACGGCCGAGCCCGAGAGCACCCGCGCCAGGTTCTGGCGGAACGGGTTCAAGGCCGTCTGCGGGATGACGATGAACATCCCCCCGCAATTATCGAGGCCCTGGATCAGGAACTGAGCCTTGACGGCGAGGTTGCTGCGGCTGCCGATCGCCGCGAAATCCATGCGGCTCTCGATGCGCTCGAAATGGAAGGAGGTGTCGCAGACCGGGGCGAAAGCGGCCTTGAGGTTCTTGGCCACGAGCTCGAACACGGCTTGCGCGACCTGGGTCTCGATATTGGTGTAGGGCCGTTCGTCATCCGGAAAATCCGGCTCGTATTTGTACGCCGGCTCGCTGCCATCGGCGCCGAACAGGACTTCGAGAAGGGTGAAGATGACGTCGCGATCGAAGCCGATGAGGATGCGCGAATCCCATTCCGGAGAATGGAAGATGCCGGCGATGGCGTTGTAGGTATGCCCGCCAAGCGCCTCGCCGATCCGTTGGCTCTGCACGCCGGCGAAGGAGAAATAGGCCGGCGAGGACGACATTTGGCGCACGGCATCGGCGCAGCTCGTCGAGAGCCGATCGAAGATCAGCTGCAGCATGGGCAGCCGGTCGATCGAGATGCCGGTCGACTCGAGGAGCTTGTCCTCGCGGATCACTTGCGTGGCGCTCATTTCAGGCGGCTTCCTTCTGCACGCGGTCATTGGCCGGCGCGCGCTGGCCTGCGCCGCCGATCGTCTTCTCCTCGACCTCGTCGATGGAGGGGCGCTCGCCCGACGAGATGACCTTGCGGCCGTATTCGAGCGCGACCTGGGGGGCTGCGCCGTTGATGAAGGCGAGCAGCGTCTGCTTGACCACGATGTAGACGACGGCCTGCTTCTCGCGCGTCGTCTTGATCTTGTAGGCGATCGGGCCGATCACCGCGTAGGAGAAGAAGATGCCCGCGAAGGTACCGACCAGGGCCGCGCCGATGAAGCCGCCGAGCAGCGCCGGCGACTGGTCGATGGCGCCCATCGCCTTGATGACGCCGAGCACGGCGGCGACGATGCCCAGAGCCGGCAGGCCTTCCGAGACCATGTTCATGGCGTAGTAGGGCTTCAGGCTGTCCTGGTGCAGGCTGGAGATCTCCTCGTCCAGCAGCGCCTCGATCTCATGCGCCTGCGCCTTGCCGACGATGATCAGGCGGAAATAGTCGCAGATGAAGGTCAGGAGCTTCTGGTCGGCGAGCACGCTCGGGAAGTTCGCCAGCAGGGCGGATTCGTGCGGGGCCTCGATGTGCTGCTCGACTTCGGCGCGGCCCTTGCCGCGCAGCTCGCGCATCAGGCCGTAGAGCACGCCGAGCAGGTCGAAATAATGCGCCTGCTTGGGCGTGGCGTTGCGGAACGCCTCGCCGATGGCGGTGGCGCTGTCCTTCACCACCTTCATCGGGTTGGCGATGATGTAGGTGCCGATCGCCGTACCCAGGATGATGACCAGCTCCCAGGGCTGCCACAGGACCGCGATATGCCCGCCCATGGCGGAAAAGCCGCCGATCAGCGAACCGATTGCGATCAGCAATCCGACCAATACGCTCAAGGCGCAGCTCCTTCCCGCAAGTGACTGGTGCAGCATTAGGAAAGCTGGCTTGCGTGGGGCTGAAATGGCTGCGCGAGGCCGAAATCGCTGCGCGGGGCTTGCGGTCAGGTCCGCGCAAGCCTTGCGCACGAGCCTGTGCGGAGGGCGTAAGATTGCCCTGCCATCCACGGGTGCCCCATGACGTCGACGATGATCGCTTTCCAGGCCGTGGCGAGGAACCTGCCGGCGTCGATCGCGCGCACGGCGGCGGCGCCCAATGTCGCGACCGAGACGGCCTATTTCGAGAAGAACATCGGCAAGGTCAAAACGCTCGACGATTTCATGGCCGATGACCGGCTCTACCGCTACGCGGCCGATGCCTACGGTCTCGGCGACATGGCCTATGCCAAGGCCTTCATGCGACGCGTGCTCGAGGAAGGCACCAGCTCGCCCGACAGCTTCGCCAACCGGATGTCGGATCCGCGCTATCGCGAATTCGCCGCCGCCTTCGATTTCTCCAAGGCCGATGCCGAGACCAAGATCTTCCAGGACAACATCAGGACGGTGACCACGGTCACCTTCTTCACGCATAGCGGCAAGCTCTTCGACTATGCGATGAAGGCGTTCGGGCTGGAATCCGTCACCGGCAAGATCGACGAGATCGGCCGGGCGATGCATGACGGCAAGCTGACCGAAAGCTTCGGCGACCCCGAGATCGACGCCAAGGTCCGCGAGTTCCTGAAGGTCTACGACTTCAACAAGAACGGCCAGCTCACGACCTTCGACAGGACGCTGCAGCAGAAGACGACCGACGGCTACTACAAGGCGGTACGCGCCGAGCAGACCCAGCCCACCGTCGAGCGCTATGTCCGGCAGCAGTTCGAGGAGAACGAGGGCGCCACCAACGAGAACGTGCGCCTGGCCCTCTATTTCAGCCGCAAGGGGCCCGGCCTCAAGAACGCCTTCCAGGTCCTGGCGGACCCGGCGCTGCTGCAGGTGGTGCAGACGGCGCTCGGCATCCCGAAGGAAAGCTCGGCGATGCCGATCGACAAGCAGGCCGAGGTGATCTCGAAGCGGCTCGACTTCAAGAAGCTGCAGAATCCCGAGGAGCTGCAGAAATTCCTCACTCGCTTCTCCGCCATGGCCGACGTCCAGGCTGGCCCGCCCTTGTCGGCGGCGCTGACCATCCTCGTCGGGCCGCCGGCCTCGGCCGCCATGAACACGGACCTGCTGATGAGCATCCAGTCCCTACGCCTCGGAGGCATCTGAACCATGCAACCTGCCATCTATGTCGGCCTGTCGGCCCAGCTCGTGCTGGAGAAACGGCTGGAGACGGTCGCCCGCAACGTCGCCAACATGAACACCGCCGGCTACCGCGCCGAAGAGGTGAAGTTCGACACCTTCGTCTCCAAGAAGGGCTCGGACCCGGTGAACTACGCCTCGGCCGGCGAGACCTTCACCAGCCGCACCGCCGGCGGGTTCGACAAGACCGGCAACCCGCTCGACGTCGCGGTGGAGGGGCAGGGCTTCTTCGGCATCCAGACGCCGGCCGGCACGGTCTATACCCGCGACGGGCGGATGAAGATGACGGCGCAGGGCCAGCTCACGACCCTGCTCGACCATCCGGTGCTCGATGCCGGCGGCGCGCCGCTGCAGCTCGACCCCGAGGCCGGCCCGCCGACAATCGCCCGCGACGGCATGATCTGGCAGGGCAACCAGCAGGTCGGCGCCATCGGCCTGTTCTCGATCGATCCCAACGCCAAGCTGCAGCGCTACGAGAATTCCGGCGTGATCCCCGACCGGCCGGCGACCGCGATCCTCGACTTCGTCACCGACGGCGTCCGCCAGGGCTATGTCGAGGGCTCGAACGTCAACCCGATCCGCGAGATGACCAAGCTGATCATGGTGACGCGCGCCTTCGACAGCGCCGCAACCGCGATCGACAAGGGCGAGAAGGCGGTTGACGGCGCGATTCAAGCGCTCGGCGCAAATAGCTGATCCACGAGTCTTTTCGCTCATTCCGTTACGGAAGGCTGGCCGCGATGAACGCGCTGATGCAACTGGACCACGCGCTCGCCGGCGGGCCGCAGCCGCATGACCTCGTGCGGGTCAGCGGCGCCGTCTCCGAGGTCACCCCGGCCTCGCTGCGCGTCGCCGGGCTGTCGCGCTTCGTCAAGCTCGGCGAGCGCATCGCGCTCTCCGCCAATGGGCGGGAGGAATATGGCGAGGCCATCCGGATCGACCGCGAGGGCGTGCTGGTCAAGCCGTTCGCGACCAGTGTCGGCGTCGGGCTCGGCGCCCGCGCCAGCCTTGCCGGCGCGATGGAGCTGCGGCCCTCGCAGGCCTGGAAGGGCCGGGTCATCAACGCCTTCGGCGAGCCGATCGACGATGCCGGGCCGATCATCGCCGGCGACAAGGCGGTGCGCGTCGATGCGCCGCCGCCCGAGGCGATGAAGCGCGGCCGCGTCAACCGGCCCGTCCGAACCGGCGTCAAGGTCATCGACCTGTTCACTCCGCTTTGCGCGGGCCAGCGCATCGGCATCTTCGCCGGCTCCGGCGTCGGCAAGTCGACGCTGCTCTCGATGCTGGCGCGCGCGCCGGGCTTCAGCACGATCGTGATCGGGCTGGTCGGCGAGCGCGGCCGCGAGGTGCGCGAGTTTCTCGACGATACGCTGGGGGGCATGCGCGGCAACGCGGTCGCGGTGGTCTCGACCAGCGACGAGAGCGCGATGATGCGCCGGCTCGCGCCCAACACCGCCATGGCCGTCGCCGAGTATTTTCGCGACCAGGGCGAGGACGTGCTGCTGATCATCGATTCCGTGACGCGCCTCGCCCATGCGGCGCGCGACGTGGCGCTCGCCGCCGGCGAGCCCGCCGTGGCGCGCGGCTATACGCCGAGCGTGTTCAGCACCTTGCCCAAGCTGCTCGAGCGGGCCGGACCCGGCGTCGAGGGCTCGGGCGCGATCACCGGCATCTTCTCCGTGCTGATCGATGGCGACGACCATAACGACCCCGTCGCCGACAGCATCCGCGGCACGCTCGACGGCCATCTCGTGCTCGACCGCGCCATCGCCGACCAGGGCCGCTACCCGGCTGTCAACATCCTGGGCTCGGTCTCGCGCCTGGCGCACCATGTCTGGACGCCGGACCAGCGCAGCCTGGCCATGCGGATCAAGGGCCTGATCGCCCGGTTTGAAGATACCCGCGACCTGCGCCTGATGGGCGGCTACCAGGCCGGCGCCGATGCCGAGCTCGACAAGGCGATCGCGCTGGTGCCGAAGATCTACGAGGCGCTGCGCCAGGACGTCGGCGCCCCGCTCAGCACCGACGTGTTCCAGGATCTGGCGGCGGCGCTGCAGAGCTGAGCACGCTGAACCCCAGCGAAACCGCCGATGACCGAAGCGCGGGGAACCCTCTCCTGTAAGGAGAGGGCAGGGTGAGGTGTAGGCCAGAACACCATTGACGTGAGCCGAGGGGTGCGACGGCATCAAGGGTTTGGCTGGTGCCATCGCCGTCATTGCGAGCGCAGCGAAGCAAATCCAGGGGGACTGGGTGAGCGAGACCCCCTGGATTGCTTCGCTGCGCTCGCAATGACGGCAACGGTCAGGTCACGGCTGAAGCGTCCAACGGCCTACACCTCACCCAACCCTCTCCTTCCAGGAGAGGGCTCCCGCGCTTTATTTGTCGGGAGGGACGGAGGACTGCCCGCCCTCAGCTCCGCAGCTGGTCCTTGCGGATGTAGTTGAAGTCCTTGACGAGCACGTCCTTGATCAGGTCGCCGCCGAAGCGGGCGTTGACGTTGCTCTTCACGCTCTTCAGCAAGGCGTCGATGTCGACGCGCTCGAGCTTGGAGAAATCGACCTTGGCGTTCGAGTAGATCGCGCGGATCGCCTCGTCGTTGATGTAGGCGTGCGGGCGCACGGTCACCTGGCGCAGCGTGTGGGCGTCGGCCGTGAAGACGAACTGCGCCACGACATAGCCCTGGACGACGCCGTTGGCGAGGATCGGGACACTGACCGGGCTGGTCTCTTCGTAGTCGAGCCCCTCGAGGAAGGGCTGCTCGACGGTCGGCGCGGTTCCCGCCCGCCAGAGCACGGCGACATGGCTCGATGCCAGCGTCACCCCGCAGACCCAGATGCCGAGCAGCAGGAGCCGCGTGATCGTCATCGGCCGCTGACCCTGGCGAGCTGCGGCGCGAGCTGGGCCGACATCCGGGCCGAATAGGTGCCGTCGGATTCGGCGTCGATCAGGGTCGCGGCCATGGCGCCGGCGATCTCGCGCACGGCGTCGAGATGCATCGCGATGGCGAGGCGGTTGTGCTCCAGCTTGAGCCGTAGCGAGGAGAGCCGCGCCAGCAGGCGCTCGTCGGCGATGTCCTCACGGACCGCGCGGACCGCGCGGCTGACGTCGAGCAGCAGGCGGCTCTTGGTCTCGTTCATGCGGTTCAGGTCGGCGGTCTTGAGCGCCCTCAGCTCGGAGGTCTCGCGGTCGAGCGCCTGCTCCAGGCGTTCGAGCACGTTCCAGAGGGCGAGCGCTGTGCCCGGCGACGTGTTGCGCTCCGTGAGGATCTCGCCCTCCAGCGCGACGGGCGCGGTGGCGTCCAGCGGCTCAGGCAGCGCGAGTGAGCGGGTCTCGGAGGGGGCGGCGATGGCTGGCAGGGTCATGTCGGATCAGGCCTGACGAAAGATCGAGCTGCGCACCGTGCCCTTGCTTGCGGGCTTGGTCGCGTTGAGGAATTGCTGCTCGATGGAAAGGGGGATGCGCAGGTCGCGCGTGGTCGTGCCGGCGGTGGCGCTGTTGCGGTCGAGCAGGCGCTCGCTGAGGGCGGCGACCGGGGTGCCCGGCTGGGCCGGGTCGGCGCCCGGTGCCGCGCCGGTGCGGGCCGCGATCGCGGCGCTGACCTTCTCGCGGATGCCGAGCCCGCCCGATTTGGCGATCTCGCCAGCGATCTGCTCGGAGAGCATCGAGCGCCAGACGCCGCCGGCCATGCCGTTGCCGAAATTGTTGCCGTTCGTCTCGGGCATCATCTGCTCGATGAAGGTCGAGATCACCTGGGCTTCGAATTTCTGCAGCGTCTTCTTGGTCTTCTGCGCCTCGGGCGAGGCCTCGGCGGAACCCGGCTTGGCGGGAGCCAGCGCCGCGAACTTCTCGCGCGCGCCGGCAAGGCCGGACGGCTTGCCGGGGGCGGCCTGATCGACGGCGGAGGCGAACTGGGTGCCGGCCATGCCGGGCGCGCTCATCCTGGCGAGGCGCTCGAAGGCGACCTGGTGGCGCGTCGGGTCGGCGGCGCGCGTGACGTCGAGGACGATGTCAGACGGCGGGGAAATGGCCATGACCATCCTTCCAGATTGATTCAACGATCTCTCGCTTGACCTTGCGTCATCAGGCTTATTCGAGGCTTGCCGCCCGCTTGCCCTCCTGGCTCTCCATGATGTCGAGCAGCGCCTTGTCCTGATCAGTGCGGTGCTGGCCGCGGCGCGCCTGGTCGGCGAGCTTGGCGGCGCGCTTCTCGCGGCCGGTCTCGCGCGCGACCTCCCTGGCCTGGACGGCGGCCTGCTCGTTGAGCCCGGCGATCTCGACCGAGACGCGGTGCAGCCGTCTGGCGGTGACGTCGGTGAAGAGGCTGTTGATCAGGCCGTCGCCATTCAGCGCCGCGACGAGGGCGTGGGATTCATCGCGCGCCGCGGCCGCCTGGCGTTGGATCGCCTGCTGGCGCCATTCGGCCAGGCTGCGCATGCGCGACTGGATGGCGAGCATGCGTTCGAGCGATTTGAGGCGCTTGTCGGCCATGCCGCTCAGCCCCGGGCCAGCCAGGAGGAGAAGGCGAGGCTGAACAGCCTGAGCGATTCCGGGCCGGCGAAGTAGAGGATGAACAGGCCGCCGGTGATCACGAAGGGCAGCGAGATGAAATAGACCGGGATCGAGGGCGTCAGCTTGTTCATCAGGCCGATCGCGAGGTTGACCACCACGCCGTAGATCATGAACGGGCTGCCGATCCGGAGCGCCAGGAAGAAGGTATCGGAGATGCGGTCGGCGAGCTGGATCAGGCCGGCCTGGGCGCTGAACTCCGAGGCCGGGAGAATGCGCGTGTAGGAGCCGGCGAGCGCGCGGATGACCTCGGCATGCTGGTTGGTGACGAACATCAGCGTCGTCGCGGTGATCGTGATCAGCGTCACGAAGGGCGCCGACGCCTCAGCCTCGTCGATCGGCAGGCCGGGCAGCTGGCCGAGGCCCGTGGCCGTCGCCATCGCGGTCGCGATGGTCTGGAGCGCAAGGTAGAAGAAGCGCGCCATCAGGCCGATCAGCGAGCCGATCAGCGTCTCCGAGACGATGGCGCGCAGCAGGATCGCCGGGTGAGGCTCGGGCACGGCGGCGGCGACGGCGGGCAGCACGGCCGGCGTCAGCGCCAGCGTCACGCCCATGGCGATGAAGAGGCGGAAGCGCGCCGGCACGCGCGGGCTGGAGAAGCCCGGCATCAGCATCAGGCAGCCGCCGATGCGGCAGAAGATGATGAAGGTGTGGAGCAGCGTCTCCGGCGTGAAGGGCATCAGAGCGGTCCGCTGAACGGCGTGGACCGGCTCATCAGTCGAGCCCTTATCCTGAGGAGGCCCGAAGGGCCGTCTCGAAGGATGCTCCAGCGAACGCCGGAGCCTCCTGGAGCATCCTTCGAGACGCGCTTCGCGCTCCTCAGGACGAGGGCTCGGGGATGGTTCGGCCGGGCTCTCAAGAAATCGTACCCAAGGCCTTCACTTCGAGCCCGCGGGCGATCTCGACATGCGAGAGCACGGGGAGCGCCGGGAAGATGCGCTCGATGATCATGCGCACATAGGGGCGGGCGTCGGGGCTGGTGACGAGGACGAAGTTCTGCTCCTGGTCGAGCCGCGTGCGGATTGCGCCCGAGGCCTCGCTGGCGAAATCCTCGATCAGGCGCGGGTCGATGTCGAACTCGACGACCTCGCCCTTGGCGTCGCGGCGCAGGCTCTCGTGGAAGGCGAGGTCCCAGCGGTTCCCCAGGCGCAGCATCTTGAGCACGCCGCCATCGGCGAGGTCGCCGCAGATCTGCTGGGCCATGCGCATGCGGACATGCTCGACGATCTGCTCGGCGCGGCGGACATGCGGCGCGATCTCGGCGACGACCTCGAGGATGAGGTGGAGGTTGCGGATCGAGACCCGCTCGGCGAGCAGCAGGCGGAGCACGGCCTGCAGGCTCGAGAGCGACATATGCGCCGGGCAGATCTCGTCGAGCAGCTTCTTGTATTCGGGGCCGAGCCGGTCGAGCAGGGCGCGCATGTCCTTGTAGGACAGGAGCTGGCCGAGATTCTTGCGGATGGTCTCGCTGAGATGGGTCAGCAGCACCGACATCCGGTCGACCGGGTGCAGGCCCTCGCGCTTGACCTCGTTGGCGTAGTTCTCCGAGACCCACATCGCCTTGACGCCGAAGGCAGGCTCGCGGACCTCCTCGCCCGGCAGGTCGGGCATCTTGCCCTCGCCGACGACGACGAGCATCGAGCCCGGGCGCATCTCGCCGGAGGCGACGACCGTGCCGTGGATGCGGAACTCATAGGCCTTGGGCGGCAGGGTGAGGCTGTCCGAGAGCTTGATCTCGGGCACGATGAAACCGTACTCGACCGCGAATTTCTTGCGCATCTTGCTGACGCGATGGGCGAGCTCGCCATGGGAGCTCAGCATCTCCGACGCCAGTTGCTTGCCGAGGCGCAGCTCGATCTCGCAGATCTTGAGCGAATCCTTGATCGTCTCCTGGCTGTCCTGCGCCGCCTCCTCGGCCTCCATGGCGCGGACCTCCTCCGCGGCGGCGGCGCGCTCGGCGATGCGCTTGGGGATCGTGTAGCCGACGAAGGACATCAGGCCGGCGAGCAGGGCGAAGGGCAGGAAGGGCAGGCCCGGCACCAGCGCCAGGATCACCATCAGGAACGAGGCAACGAAGAGCGCGCGGGGGTAATGGCCGAGCTGGCCGAGGATAGCCTGTTCGGCCGTGCCGCGCGTGCCGCCCTTGGAGACGAGCAGGCCGGCGGCGAGCGAGACGATCAGCGCCGGGATCTGGGTGACGAGGCCGTCGCCGACCGCGAGCTTGACGAAGACGTCGGAGGATTCGGCCAGCGACAGGCCGTGCCGGGTCACGCCGATGATGATGCCGCCCAAGATGTTGACGGCGGTGATGATCAGGCCGGCGATGGCGTCGCCGCGGACGAATTTCGAGGCGCCGTCCATGGCGCCGAAGAAGGAGCTCTCCTCCTCCAGCTCGCCGCGGCGGTGCTGGGCTTCCTTGGCGTCGATCAGCCCGGCCGAGAGGTCGGCGTCGATCGCCATCTGCTTGCCGGGGATGGCGTCGAGCGTGAAGCGGGCGCCGACCTCGGCGATGCGGGTCGCGCCCTTGGTGATCACGATGAAGTTCACCGTGACGAGGATGATGAAGACGATCAGGCCGATGACGAAGTCGCCGCCGATGACGAAGCGCGAGAAGCCGTCGATGATGTAGCCCGCCGCATGCGTGCCCTCGTTGCCGTGCGCGAGGATGACGCGCGTCGTCGCGACGTTGAGCGACAGGCGCAGCATCGTGGCGATCAGCAGGATGGTCGGGAAGGACGAGAATTCCAGCGGCTTCTGGATCCAGAGCGCCACCATCAGGATCAGGACCGAGAGCGCGATCGAGAGCGCCAGGCCGAGGTCGATGACGAAGGCCGGGATCGGCAGGAACAGGACGGAGAGGATGCCGATGATGCCGACGGCGAAGCCGATATCGCGTCCGCTTTTCTGTATGACGGTGGCCGGGCCGGTGAGAGCGTCCTGATGAGCCATACGAGCGCTTGTCCTGGTGTCGGCGCGCATCTGTGGCGCGCCAGGCGATCCTCGCCGCTCAAGCCTGCGCGGGGCTGGTGGGTGTTCCACGAACTGGCGGGTTCTTCCCTTCTCCCCCTGCGGGAGAAGGGAAGGGCGGCGCTCTTCGGTCGATTAGAACCCCTTCTCGATGCGGCCGTAGACGCGCTCGGTGAAGGAGAAGACCTGCGCGCCGGTGAAGGTGCCGGTCGTCGCCATCACCACGAGGATGACGACGATCTTGGGCACGAAGGTCAGGGTCGATTCCTGGATCTGGGTCAGCGCCTGCATCAGCGCGATGGCGATGCCGATCGCCATCGCGGCGGCGACCGCCGGCCCGGCGCCAATGAGGATCGCCCAGACCGCGTCGCGCATGAGGTCGAGCGCGTCAGCCTCGTTCATCTGCAAATGCCCTTCAGGCTGCGTCGGCGGGCGGCTGCTCGGGCGTTTCGGGCGCATTCGGCGCGGCCGGCTTCAGGGCCGCGATGATCTCGTCGAGCTTGGTGTTGGTGCGCACCGCCTGCTCGACCTGCGAGAGCGTCGCGAATTGCTGGACGTATTGCGACGGGTCGGTCGGGTTGGTCGGGTCCTGGTTCCTGGCCTGGGCGATCAGGAGCTGCAGGAAGGTGTTGTAGTCGACATTGCCGATGGGGTTGGACGCGTTGTTGGTATCGGCGGCGTTCTTCGGGGCGGCCGGCGGCGGCGCGCTGGTGCTGCTGCTCACATCCATGATCGGTCTCCTCAGGCGACTTGCGAATGGAATTGGGGGAACTCCGGGGCAGGGGCGATGGCGTCCTGCTCCTCGCGGGCGACGATCTCAGCCTCGGTGACGAAGAGCAGCCGGAGCTGCTTCAGTGCCTCGAAATGGCGGCCGCCATCGACCAGCGTGTCGATCTGCGCGAGCCCGGCGAGAATGGCCCGGTCCTCGAAGATACGCGCCGTCGACATCAGCATGCGGTCGAACATCGCCCTGGCGACCTCGCCGTTCTTCGGGTCGATCAGCATGGTCTGGACGACGAAGTAGAGCTGGCGCAGCGGCGTCGTCGTCTGGTCGGGCTGGAGGACGTGGCCCTCCAGCAGGAAGGTCGCGTCGTTCAGGAGCTCGACGGAGACCTTGCGGTCGACCTTGAGGATGGCGCCGTTGACGTAGATCTTCTCGTTGGCGCGCAGCGAGAGGTGCATGCTCTTCTTCATCATCGGGATCAGGCCAGGCTGTCGCGGATCATCGTGTTGACCTCGATCAGCGAGTCGAAATCCTCCGACTGGCCGAGCCGCAGCTTGTCGCCCTGCCTGAGCGCGAAGAAGCCGATCGAGATCAGCGCGGCGCGCAGCGTCTCCGGCAGGTTGTTCTCGGTGCTGGCGAGGTCGTCGATCAGGATGCCCCAGAGGTCGCGGTTGAAGGTCGCGGCCTCGATCGTCTCGCGCGAGGCGGCGCCGGTCGGGCGGGCCATCTCCAGGAGCGCGACGGCCCGGTCGATCGCCCGCCATTCGTTGGCGCGGGCCAGCGTCGCGCTGCCCTCGGCGATGTCGACATAGGAGCTGTGATACATGGATCGTCTCCGGCTATTATGGGCGATGGGCTGGAGCGCCGTCCGAACTGCGCGTTCGGAAAACGGCCCATCTCGTTGTTTCGGCGGTGTTCTGCGCGCGGTCAGCGCATCCAGTTGAGGATGCTGAGCTGCTGCATGCGCGCGGTGAGGGCGAGGGCGGTGTCGAGCTGCGTCTGCAATTGGGTCACGCGGGTCGAGGCCTCGATGCTGTCGACGCCCTCGAAGCCACTGACCTGCTTGGCCATGATGTCGCGCTGGATCGTCAGCCGCTGGGTCGAGGCGGAGATGCGCTCCTCCGAGGTGCCGAGCTGGGCCTTGTCGGAGACCAGGCCCTGAATCGCCTTGTTGATCGTGTCGATCGCCTCGTCGACGATGGCCCGGAAGGTGTTCTGGTTCAGGTTCGTCGAGCCGAGATCGATGGCCATCGCGTAGGCCTTGGCGGCATCGCGGAAGTGCTGCTCATTGGCGTTGGTCGAGACCTCGACCACCTCGGTCGTCGAAATGCGGCTCGAGACGTTCTGGTTCGAGGCCCCCGACCAGTTCTGCCAGCCCTGCGTTGCCGGCGGCGGGCCCGCAGGGTCGGCGAACTCGTCGGCGAAGGCGCCTTGCAGGAAAGCCGACATATCGGCGGGCGTGATGTTGGCCGCGGCCGGATCGTTCTGGGTGATCCCGAATGTCGCGAAGAAGGCGTCGTCGATCGCCTGCTTGTTGGCGGCGCCGGGATCAAAGTAATCGGTGACGGGTTTGTTCTGGGTGTCGATGCCGGCGAAGATGTACTGGCCGCCGGCCGAGTTGTTCAGCGCGCCGATCAGGCCCTGCAGGTTGTTCTTGGCTTGCGAGAACAGAACCTCGGGCCCGTTATCGCCGTCGCGCACGCTGATCAGCGTGCTCAGGAACTCCTGCGCGGTGTCGAGCAAGCCGTCCGTCGCCTTCTGCGTCACGTCCACGCGCCCGGCGACGATGCCGTTGGTGGTGATGATGCTCTCGATCCGGTCGTGCTGGTTGCGCAGGCCGACGGTCTGGCCGGTGCGCACGCCGATGCTGAGCCCGACATCGGCGTAGCGACCGGTCACCATCTCCTTGTTGGCCTCGGCGAGGCCGGCCTGGGAGCGCATCAGGTTGCCGCGGAGCGAGCTCGACAGCGCCAGCGAGGAAACATAGGTGGTCATGGTCTTACCCCACAGCCGTTAGTAGCGAATTGATCATGCGGTCGATGGTCGTGAGGATCATCGAGGAGGCGTTGTAGGAGCGCTCCAGCTCCATCATCAGCGCCATCTCGTCGTTGACGTTGACGCCGGTGGCGTTCGACAGGGCCTCGGTCGTCCGGTCGAGCAGGGCGTTCTCGTAGCCGAGCGACTCGTCGGCGATCTGGCGCCGCCCTTCCAGCCAGCCCACCGAGGAGCTGGCGAAGCCGGCGAGGCTGTTGGTCGGGTCGGCCTGGGTCGCGGCGTCGAAAGTCCGCTCGGCCCCGAGCTTCGAGATCACTTCCTGGATGCGGTCGGTGAAGCCGGCCGCGCCCGAGAGGTTGTAGTTGAAGTCGGGATTGGCGGGGTCGGACATGCCGCCGTCGCGCAGCCGGTCAAGATCGCCGCCCTGCGCCGGATCGGCATTGGGGTTGATCCGGATCGAGCTGGCGAGGCCGGGAACCGCGACGCCGGTCGGCGGGACCGCGATCGGCGGGGCACTGGCGCCGTAGATGAACAGGCCGGCGGCGTCCGGCGCTGTCGGCGGGGTGCCCTGGTCGCTCTCGGCGAAGACCTCGACGAGGCCGCGCGCGATCTCGTCGAGCTGGCGCTGGTAGGTCACTGCGACGTCGTCGCGGATGACCGAGGCGCCGTAGATCTGGCCGGACTTGATCGGCATCACTGCGTTGGCGCCGGTGACGGCGACGCCGTCGATATAAAGCGCGTTGGCGGTGGCGCCGGCGGCCAGCGTGTAGCTCGGCGCCATCTTCACCGTGCGCGGCACGGTCTCGAACAGGGTCACGCCGCTATCGGTGTAGATGACCATGTCGTTGTTCGAGCGCGTCTGCACGCTGATGCCGATCTCCTGCGAGAGCTCGGTCAGGAGGCGGTCGCGCGTGTCGAGCTGGTCGGTGATGTCGGTGCCGGATTGCGAGCCCTTGACGATGCTGCGGTTGACGCTCTCGAACTCGCTGAGGAGCTTGTTCACCCGCGAGACGCCGTTGGCCATGTCGGTGTCGGCCTGCTCGCGCACGCCGCGCACCGCGTCGCTCGCCTCGTTGAGGGAGCGGGCGAGCTCGCCGGCCTGGCTGAGCACGGCCTGGGCCAGGATCGGGTCGTCCGGCGTGACGCTGTATTCCTGCAGGGCGTTGGTGAGCTTGCCGAGCTTGGCGGCGAGCGACTGGTCGAGCTCGGGGTCGTTCACCGTGGCTTCGAGCTGGGTCAGGCTGTCGACGATCGACTGCTGTGCCGCGGTCGAGGAGGTCGAGGCGAGCTTGCCGGCGAAGAGCACCGCATCCATGGCGCGGCCGATCGAGGCGATGCGGACCGCGCCATTGTAGGAGGTGACCTGGAAGGCGCTCTTGCGATGGAAGTTCGGATCGTCGCTGCCCGCGACGTTGCGCGACAGGATCGAGGTATGCATCGACGTTGCCGAAAGCGACGACTGGGCCACGTTCAGGGCTGATGAGAGGCTCATGGTTGTGTCCCGGTTGCCGCTTGCCAGACGATTGATCGGCGCGAATTCTTGTCGCCCGGCTGAGCTCAGCCGGGCGGAAAGCGCGCTAGCGCTTCAGGTTGACCAGGACGTCGAGCAGTTCCGAGCCCGTCTGGAAGACCTTGGAGCTGGCGGTGTAGCTGCGCTGCGACTCGATCATCGAGGTCAGTTCGTTGGCGAGGTCGACATTCGACTGCTCGAGCGCCTTGGAGCGCAGCGAGCCGAACTGGCCGTTCTCGGGGAAGCCGACGATGACGTCTCCCGACATCTGGTTCACCGAATAGACGTTGCCCGATTCAGGCGTGAGCTGGTCGGGGCTCGGCACCGTCGCGAGCGGGATCTTGTAGGTCGCAAGCCGCGCGCCGTTCTCGAACACGGCGTAGACCGTGCCGTCCGAGGCGATCTCGATGTCGTCGACCGCGCTCGGCGCGTTGCCGTCGACCTCGAGCTGCAGGCTGGTGTCGGTGCCGGTCTGCGAGACCTGGCTGAAGTCCAGCGCCATCGTGTTGCCGCCCGGGAGCACGATGTTGGCCGTGGCTGGGGCCGTCGTCAGCTGGCCGGAGCCGTCGAAGGTGAGGGGAATGGTGGCCAGCGGGGCGGCCGGCGCATAGGGGAAGCCGCCGGAGCCGGCATTGGCGTTGGCCTTGGGATAGATCACCGCCTCCCAGGTGTCGGGCGACCCCGGCACGGGCGGGGGGCCGGGCAAGGCCGGGACGGCATTGGCGGTCTTGGCCATGTAGACGTCGAGGAAGACCTTGTTGCCAAGGCTGTCGTAGGTCACGATCGACGACTTGCTGGAATAGGTGGCGTTGGCGGCGTTGCCGGAAGGCAGTTCGGCCGCCGGGATGACGGGCGAGTTGGAGTCGACGTTGCCCTTCAGCCAGCCATTCGCGGTCGGCGTCGATTCATAGGCGATATTGGCCAGGTTGACGCGCTCCAGCCCGTCCAGGCTGTTGGCGATGACGTTCGGCTCGCCATTGGTGAGCGGGTAGCCCATCAGGTAGAAGCCGGCCGAGTTGATCAGGTCCTGGTCGCCGTTGCGGACGAAGGCGCCGGCGCGGGTCATGTAGGGCGTGCCGCCGGCATCGGTGACGACGAAGAAGCCCTTGCCGCTGATCGCGAGGTCGGTCGAGTTGGTCGCGCCCATGATCACGCCATCGTCGGAGATGGCGTAGCGGGTCTTGGTCTCGACGCCGCCGGAATTATACTCGCTTCTGTTGCCTTCCGAGATGAAGGACGAGAATTCCGTCGAGGCGCGCTTGTAGCCGACAGTATTGACGTTGGCGATGTTGTCGCCGGCCGCGCTCAGCTTGCTCGCTTGCGCCGCCATCCCGGACACGCCGGTTCGCATGATGCCGAAGATACCCAAAGCCGTTCTCCGAAGTGAAATCTGTAACTGGACTTCACATCAATAGGCTTGTGTGGAGCTTTCGGTTTTGATGCTGACAATTTGCTGTAAATCCAACGTGAAAATCGATCTCCCGCAAGTTGTTGCGCTGCCGCCTTCGCGCCCGTTCCTTATAAGGGGAGGGAGGGGTTGCGCCGCGCGGCGGGCGTGCTAATCTTTGCCGGTTCGAGATCCCGCGCGTCTCGTTGGTAAATATTCGTTTAATTCGGTCAAATAAATCCGTGTTCGGATATTTAGGTGCGGTTGGTCGCGTATTTTGCCTTACATTACGTTACGTCAATCTCAGATTGACGCGCGCTACGACCCTCCACTAGCGTCGAAACGTCAGCTCAGAACGAGTGATGATGGATTTCGCGCCAGGAGGTGCAGCGTGTATGTTGTGATCGATGATCGCGCGCTGGTGACAGAAGGATACCAGTCGCTTTTTACTGGTGAGGGTATCCCCGCTATCGGCTTCACCCCCACGAAATTCCAGGAATGGGTTGAAGATACACCGTCCGAAGATCTCAAGTCGGTCGAAGCTTTCCTCCTCGGCGATTGCGCGGAGCGCTCGCGCTACCCGATGATGATCCGCCGCCGCAGCCAGGCGCCGGTCATTGCCATGAACGAGATGGTCTCGCTCGAGAAGACGCTGGAACTGTTCGCAGCCGGTGTCGACGATGTCGTTCGCAAGCCTGTCCATGTCCGTGAGATCCTGGCGCGTGTGAACGCGATGCAGCGGCGCACCGAGAAGCGCCGTGCGGGTGACGACGACATCAGCCATGCCGGCGTGCGCGTCTACTTCGACGGGCGCGATCCGGAGGTGGCGGGCGAGGTCATGGCCCTGCCGCGCCGCGAGCGCCGCATCCTCGAATACATGATGCGCAACCGCGGCAAGTGGGTGACGAAGACGCAGGTCTTCAACGCCGTCTACGGCCTGTTCGACGCCGAAGTCGACGAGGCCGTCGTCGAGAGCCATGTCAGCAAGCTGCGCAAGAAACTGCGCTCCCGCCTGGGTTACGACCCGGTCGAATCCAAGCGCTATCTCGGTTACGCGATCTCCTGAAAACCCGGCCGCTGAACGAGCCCTCATGCTGGGGAGCCGCGGAGCGGCGTCCTGAAGCATGGTCCAGATGTCTCCGGGACCTCCTGGAGCATCCGCGAGACGCGCTCTGTGAGCGCTCCTCGGGATGAGGGCTGAGATAGTCGTTACCAAGCTCTGAAAGTCCTGCCGCAAGCTTTACGGGGGCGGTCGCCTGACGCGACTGTCCGCGCCGCCGATGTGCGTGCCCTGGGCATAGCGCGCATCGGAGCGCGGCAGGCGCGCCGGGCGACCTGCGTTGCGGGCCGCGGTACAGATCCCGTGCACGATCCTCAATATAGAGCGCCGATATTGTTGTCCGGCTGAGTATTCGGGCCACTCGGGTCGTCGTTTAAAATTCGCGCTAAATAATCGCGTTATTTGTGCCGCTAATTCTTCACAACAGCTTCGGGCAAGTAACGCTGCATAGAGTGACAGTGTCATCACTGTGGAGGCTCAAGTGGAGCCGATTTATCTTTTCGATGTCGCAGCCCAGCAATCGCGCTGGCTGGCCGTGCGCCAGAATGCTGTGTCTCAGAACATCGCCAACGCGAATACGCCGCGCTACGGCGCGGTCGATGTCGAGCCGTTCGAATCCGTCGTCAAGAAGACGAACCTGACCCTGGCGGCGACGTCGCCCGGGCACATGTCGCTCAGTCCCTCCGAAGCCGTGACCGCCAAGGCGAAGCGCTCGGAGAGCTGGTCGACGGTCCATTCCGGCAACTCCGTCAGCATCGAGCAGGAAATGCTCAAGGCCGGCGACGTCAGCCGCAGCTATTCGCTGAACACCAACCTCGTGAAGAGCTTCCACCGGATGCTGATGTCGGTCACCAAGGGCTGATCGGTCTCCGCGCAGGCTTTTCCTTGCAAGGGCAAGTATAGACGATGATCGATCCGATAGACGCTTCGCTCCGCATCGCCGGCGCCGGGCTCCAGGCCCAGTCGACCCGCGTGCGCATCGTGTCGGAAAACCTGGCCAACGCGCAATCGACCGGGCGCACGCCGGGCTCGGAACCCTACCGGCGCAAGACGGTGACCTTCGAGAATGCGATGGACCGCGCGCTCGGCACCTCGCTGGTCAAGGTCAAGGGCGTCGGCGTCGACAAGTCGCCGTTCCGCACCGAGTTCGAGCCGGGCAACCCGGCTGCCGACGACAAGGGCTACGTCAAGCTGCCTAACGTCTCGATGCTGCTCGAAATGGCCGACATGCGCGAGGCCAACCGCTCCTATGAGGCGAACCTGCAAATGATCAAGCAGGCGCGCTCGATGCAATCCATGACCATCGATTTGTTGAGGAATGGCTGATGCTGAACGCAATCTCTGCCCTTTCACCCGTCGCGAGCCAGCTGGCGCAAGGCCTTTCGGGCCTCGGTGGCGCCTCGATGGGCGCCGCGCCCGCGCTGCAGGCCGCCAAGCCCGCGGCCGGCGCCGATTTCGGCTCCGTGCTCGCCAATGTCTCGCAGGGCTTCGTCGACAGCCTGCAGCAGGGCGAGGCCGCCGCCATCAACGGCGTGCAGGGCAAGGCCGCCGTCCAGGACGTCGTGCAGGCCGTGATGTCGGCCGAGCAGTCGCTCAACCTCGCCATGGCGATGCGCGACAAGGTCGTCTCGGCCTACCAGCAATTCGCCCAGATGGCGATCTGAGGATCAGGCATCATGAAAGTACTCGCCATCGCAGCGACCGGCATGACTGCGCAGCAGCTCAATGTCGAAGTCATCGCCAACAACATCGCCAACATCAACACGACCTCGTTCAAGCGGGCGCGGCCGGAGTTCACCGACCTGCTCTACCAGACCGAGCGCAGCCGGGGCGTGCCCAATCGCGGCGGCGACGGCGCCATTCCCGAGGGCGCCTCGCTCGGCCTCGGCGTGCGCGCGGCGGCGATCCGCAACCTGCACATCCAGGGCGCGCTGACCAACACCGCCAACAAGCTCGACATCGCGATCGACGGGCGCGGCTGGTTCAAGGTGACCGCGCCGGAGGGCGAGACGCTCTATGCGCGGGCCGGCACCTTCAACACCAATGGCGACGGCGAGATCGTCACCGCCGACGGCTACAGGCTCGACCCGGTCATCCGGGTTCCGGCCGAGACGATCGACATCACGATCAACGAATCCGGCATGGTCTACGCCAAGCTCGAGGGCCAGGTGCAGCCGCGCCAGCTCGGCCAGATCACGCTCGCCAACTTCGCCAACGATGCCGGCCTCGAGCCGCTCGGCGGCAACCTCTACCGCGAGACCGTCGCCTCGGGGCAGCCGAATGACGGCACGCCGACGAGCCCCGGCTTCGGCAAGCTCAGGCAGGGCTATCTCGAGGCCTCCAACGTCGATCCCGTCAAGGAGATCACGGCGCTGATCTCGGCGCAGCGCGCCTACGAGATGAACGCCAAGGTCATCACCGCCGCCGACCAGATGGCCGGCACCGTCGCCACCGGCATTCGATAGAGGTTGACCATGGCCCGTGCTCTCGCGCGCTCTTCGTTCCTCGCAGCTGCATTCCTCTGCGCCGGCGCGGCCGCGCCGCTGCGGGCCCAGACCAGCGAGACCATGCTGCCGGTGCCGACCGTCACGCTCTATCCTGGCGACCTGATCACCGACGCGCATATCACCGAGCGGCCGTTCCGCACCGGGGTGCGCTCGCCGCTCGCGGCGATCGAAAGCAGGCTCGCCATCGTCGGCAAGGTCGCGCGGCGCACCTTGCTGCCGGGCCAGCCGATCCCGAGCAACGGCGTCGACGACCTCAAGGTGGTGCGCCGCGGCGTGCCGACCCAGGTGGTCTTCCGCGAGAACGGCCTCGTCATCACCGGCATCGTCGAGCCGATGCAGGCCGGCTCGGTGAACGAGATGATCAAGGCGCGCAACCCCGATTCCGGCCTCACCGTGGTCGGCGTCGTGCAGGCGGACGGGACCATCCGCGTGGGGACCGAGTGATGCAGCGCATGCCCCGATTTCTGATGGCCTTCGCCGGCGCGCTCGCGCTGGCGCTGGGCCTTGCGAGCGTTGCCGAGGCCGCCGTCCGGATCAAGGACATTGCCGGGCTCCAGGGCATCCGCGACAACCAGCTCGTCGGCTACGGCCTGGTGATCGGCCTGCAGGGCACTGGCGACAGCGTGCGCAACTCGCCCTTCACCGGCCAGGCCCTGCAATCGATGCTCGACCGGCTCGGCGTCAACGTCCGCAGCGAGACCCTGCGGACGCGCAACGTCGCGGCGGTGATCGTCACGGCCGACCTGCCACCCTTCGCCGGGCGCGGCAGCCGGATCGACGTCAACGTCGCCTCGCTCGGCGACGCGACCTCGCTGCTCGGCGGCACGCTCGTCGTCACCTCTCTGGCCGGGCCGGACGGGCAGGTCTACGCGCTGGCGCAGGGGCGTCTCAACGTCTCCGGCTTCTCGATCCAGGGCGATGCCGAGCGCGTCACGCAGGGCGTGGCGACCGCCGCCCGCATTCCCGGCGGCGCGCTGGTCGAGCGGCTGGTGCCGGACCAGCTCGCCAGTCTGCACGTGCTCTCGCTGGAGCTGCGCAATCCCGACTTCGTCACGGCCGCGCGGGTCGCGGGCGCGATCAACGCCTACACCAAGAAGCAATACGACATGGCCGCCGCCTTCGCGACCGACCACCGCACGATCAGCCTGACCAAGCCGCTCCAGCTCAGCACGGCGCGCTTCATCGCCGAGATCGAGCGGCTCTCGATCGAGCCGGATTCGCCGGCGCGCGTCGTCGTCGACGAGCGGACCGGCACGGTGGTGATCGGCCGCGACGTCAAGGTCTCGACCGTCGCCGTCACCCACGGCAACCTGACGGTGCGGGTGACGGAGACGCCGACCGTCTCGCAGCCGGAGCCGTTCAGCAATGGCGAGACCGTGGTGACGCCGCGCACGACTGTCGACGCCGTTCAGGGCAATGGCCGCCTCGCCATCATCCAGGGCGCCAACCTGCACACGCTGGTGCGCGGCCTCAACCAGATCGGCCTGAAGCCGAACGGCATCATCGCCATCCTGCAGGCGATCAAGACGGCCGGAGCGCTGCAGGCGGATCTGGTGGTGCAGTAATCTGGAAGGAAGGGCGCGGGAGCCCTCTCCCGGATGGGAGAGGGTTGGGTGAGGGGCGGACGCCAGACGCTGCGGCTGCGACCTAACCGCGGCTTCGTTTCCGTTTCACTGGTTTGCCGTCCGGCCCTCATCCGGCCCTGCCGGGCCATCTTCTCCCACACTGGAGAAGGGAAGAGGGCGGCCCGCCCGGCCGTTCCGCGCTCCAGCAAACACCAGCCCCGCGAAAGCATCGGCACGTAGAACTGCCTGGTCTTCTTCAAACCGGATTGGTGATGATGGCCTCCAACAGGCTTGCAATCAAATCCCTGTGCAGCGTGTCTTTCGCTGCCTTCGTCCTTGCTCTGGCTCCGGGAATGGCGCTCGCCCAGGCGACGCGGACCACGCCGGCGGCTGCCGCGACGCCGCCGGCCGCCGCTGCGCCGACGCCCGATTCCGAAGCCTTCTGCACCAGCATCCGCGATCCGGCCGCCGAGGCGCGCTTCGCCTGGCAGGCCAAGACGCTGAAGTCGCTGGAGGGCAAGCTCTCCGACACGCTGGCCAAGCTCGAAGAGAAGAAGGCCGAGCTGAAGCGCCTGATGGACCAGCGCGACGCCGAGACCCAGCAGGCCGAGACGCGGATGGTCGAGATCTTCTCCCGCATGCGTCCCGAGGCCGCCGCGCTCCAGCTCGCCGCCATGGACCAGGGCATCGCCGCCTCGCTGCTCGGCAAGCTCGCGCCGCGCAATGCCAGCGCCGTGCTGAACGAGATGGAGGCGGCGCGCGCCGCCCAGCTCGCCGAGGCGATGAACGGCAACCGCCTCAGACCCGCGAACGCCACCGCCCCGACCGGAGCCCGGACCCGATGAAGGCCATCCCCCTCGCCGCAGCCTGCGCCGTCCTGCTCGGCGGCTGCATGAACGACATCTCCGAATTCAACCGGGAGCCGCAGCTCTCGCGCGTCGGCAGCGGCCTGAACGTGCCGCGCGACCCGATCCCGGTGACCTACAAGACAGCCTATTCGGCCGAGTCCTCGTTCAACTCGCTGTACTCGCGCCATACCGAGGACATGTTCCGCGACACCCGCGCGATGAAGGTCGGCGATGTCGTCACGGTGAAGATCTCGATCAACGACAAGGCGAAGCTCGACAACAACACCGACCGCTCGCGCGACTCGCGCGCCCAGTTCGGGCTCGACTTCCTGGCTGGCCTCGCCGGCAAGTCGACGGCGGTGGCGACGGTCGATTCCAACCTCAACTCGCAGAGCTCGTCGCGGGGCAGGGGCCTGACCGACCGCTCCGAGGAGGTTCAGCTCTCCGTCGCCGCGGTCGTCACCGAGATCCTGCAGAACGGCAACCTGATGATCAGCGGTTCGCAGGAGGTCCGGGTCAACTACGACATCCGCGTGCTCAACATCGCCGGCATGGTCCGCCCGCGCGACATCACCGGCCTGAACACGGTCTCCTACGACAAGATCGCCGAGGCGCGCATCGCCTATGGCGGGCGCGGCCGCAACATGGAAGTGCAGCAGCCCGCCTGGGGTCAGCAGCTCTACGACAAGGTCGTCCCCTTCTAATGGCGCGGGCAAGGAAGCTCACCGGATCGAAGGCGGGTGGCGGCCGGCCGCGCGGCATGTGGCGCGCGATCGGGGGCTTCGTGCTCATCACCGCCCTGGCTGTCGGCGCCGGCGTGCTATCCGGCTCGCAACTCGCCGGCACGGTCGAGAGCAATGTGATGAAGCGCATCGAGGCGACGCCACCGGCGCTCGCCGCCGATGCGGCCATGGCCGGCACGCTGACGCTGAAGAAGCTGGCGCCGATCGTGACCAACCTCGCTTCCCCCGCCAATACCTGGGTGCGGATCGAGGCGGCGCTGCTGATGGACCGGAAATCTGCGCTGAACGCCGAGCCGATGCTGGGCACCATCGCTGATGACATGCTCGCCTACCTGCGCAGCGTCACGGCGCGCCAGCTCGAAGGCGCGGCCGGCCTCAAGAACCTGCGCGAGGACCTGAGCGAGCGGATCGCGATCCGCTCGAAAGGGCTCGTGCGCGACGTCGTCATCGAAACCCTGGTCGTGCAGTGATCAAACTCGCTATCGTCTCGGCCCTCCTGCTCCTGGTCGCCATCACCGGAGCACAGGCGCAATCGCTCGGCCTTGACGGGCTGCTGCCGGGGGGCAGCGCCTCGGCCTCGGGCCGCATCGTCCAGATCATGGCCATGCTCACCGTGCTCTCGGTGGCGCCGGGGCTGCTGATGATGGTGACGAGCTTCAGCCGCTTCGTGATCGCGCTGTCGTTCCTGCGCTCGGGGCTCGGGCTGCAGAGCACGCCGGCCAACCTGATCCTGGTCAGCCTGGCGCTGTTCATGACCTTCTACGTGATGGCGCCGACCTTCGACAAAGCCTGGCAGGACGGCGTGCAGCCGCTGGTCGAGAACCGGATCAGCGAGGGCGAGGCCTACACTAAGATCACCCAGCCCTTCCGGGAGTTCATGCTGGCGCAGACCAGGCCCGCCGACCTCAAGCTCTTCGCCGACATGGCGCCCGAAAGCATCCGCCCGACCGATCCGACGACGCAGACGGTCGACCTGCGCGTGCTGGTGCCGTCCTTCATGATCTCCGAACTGCGGCGCGCCTTCGAGATCGGCTTCCTGATCGCCTTGCCCTTCCTGGTGATCGACATGATCGTGGCGACGATCGTGATGTCGATGGGCATGATGATGCTGCCGCCGACGGTGATCTCGCTGCCCTTTAAGGTGATCTTCTTCGTGCTGATCGACGGCTGGAACCTGCTGATCGGCGGGCTGCTCAGATCGTATAATTAGCGGCCTGCTGCGAATAGGCGGCAACCTCTCGGCGTCATCCCGGACAAGCCGCGTCTGCGGCGCAGCTCCGGGATCCATCGTAGAGCACCGAGCTTTACGATGGATCCCGGAGCTCCGCTTCGCTGCGTCCGGGATGACGGCGTTCCATTCTGCCAAATTTCAGCGAGCTCTTGCGGCCTGCGCCAGCCTTTCCGCCTTCCACCGAGAGTGGTGCACAGCCGAGAAAGATTGTTGCGTCTTGGCGTTGTTAGTCTAGACTTTGGCCCGCCTAGGAGGGGCGGCGAGTCGATGAAGAAGGCCAAGCGCGCGGTAGGCAAGACCCGGTCGCAAATCGGCGCGCTCCCCATCCGCTGGTCGGCGCTGGGGGAGCCTGAAGTTCTCCTCGTCACGACGCGCACGACCCGGCGCTGGATCGTGCCGAAGGGCTGGGTCATCAAAGGGATGAAGGACAACGACGCCGCAGCCGTCGAAGCGCGCGAGGAAGCAGGCGTGATCGGCCGCATCCACAAGAAGTCGTTCGGCCACTACGTCTACTGGAAGCGCATGGCCGACCATTTCGTGCTGTGCAAGGTCACGCTCTACGTCCTGGAGTCCAAGCGCAGGCTCGAACATTGGCAGGAGACGAGCCAGCGGCACAGCCATTGGTTCAAGCTCGCCGACGCCGCCGATCTCGTGGAAGAGCCCGGGCTGAAGGCCGTCATACGCAAGTTGAAGGCCCGGCTGGAGCGCAGCGGCCCGCCACTGCTCGCGCCGCCCGAGCGTCCCGAAAGCGTCATCGGCACGCCCACCCTTCAGTAAGGCAGGGGCAGCGCCCCGCCTTGTCAGGCGCGCAGGAAGGCGAGCAGCGCGGGAATCGTCTGGTCCGGCGCCTCGTCCATCAGCCAATGGCCGGAGCCCTTGACGACGACGCCCTCGACGCTCTCGGCGACGAGCCGGCCCTGTGCGATCAGGAATTCGCCCGAGGCCTTCTCGCCGGTCAGCACCAGCATCGGCACCTTGAGCTTGGTTGCGGCGAAACCGGCAAAGTCCTTCGCGTCCTGCTCGAAGTTGCGGAAGACCTCGAAGCCGGCGCGCATCGCGCCCGGCTGGCCGTAGGCGGCGGCGTAGAGCTGGCGGTCGGCCTCCGAAACCGACTTCTCAGGATTGGCTGCGAAGTCGTTCCAGAAGTGCTCGAAATAGATGCGCTCGCGGCCGTCGACCAAGGCGAGGGGCGTCTTGCCGTAGAAATGGAAATGCCAGAGGTCGCGCAGCAGCCAGACGTTGGTCCAGTCGCCGACGCCCGGCAGGAAGGCATCCATCAGCGCAAGGCGGCTGACCTCGTCAGGATATTGCGCGGCATAGGCATAGGCGACCATCAACCCGATATCGTGACCGACAACGGCTGCGCTCTTCAGGCCGAGCGAGGCGGCAAGCGCGTGGACATCCCCGGCCATCGTCTTCTTGTCGTAGCCGGCTTCCGGCTTGTCCGAGGCGCCGAAGCCGCGCAGGTCGGGCGCGATCACCAGATGGGTCTCGGCGAGCTTGGCGATGAGCGGGCGCCACATATGGCTGTTCTGGGCATAGCCATGCAGGAGCAGCACGGGCTCGCCTTGGCCGGCGGCGAGATAGTGCAGCTTGATGCCGTCGACCTCGGCGAAGCGGCTTTCGATTTCGACGGACATTTGGGCTGCTCCATAAAGTGACGGCTGAGTGAAATGTCACAGCCGGGCTAGTCTTTGCACTGGCCTGTCCCAGCGGAAAGCTCTTTTAGCTGCCGCGCATGACAATCAGCCGCGACGGAAGACCAGGCTGAGATTATTTGCCGGCATTTCGATGACCTCCGGCGCCGCGAAGCCTGAAGCTGCCGCCAGCGCCGCGACGGCGTCGAGCTCGCGCAGGCCCCATTCCGGGTTGCGGCTGCGCAGGCTCTCGTCGAAGGCCAGGTTGCCCGGTTCGAGCTCGCGGCCGGGCCGGCGATAGGGACCGTAGAGACAGAGCACGCCGCCCCCGGGCAGGATGCGGCCTGCCTGCGCGATCAAGCCCTCGGCCGCACTCCATGGCGCGATATGGATCATGTTGATGCAGATGATCGCATCAGCGGCCTTGAGCGGCCAGTCAGCAGCTGCGGCATCGAGCTGGAGCGGCGGGCGGATGTTCGGCAGGCCGCTGTCTCCGGCATGGGCGGCGATGCTGGCCAGCGCCTCGGCTGTCGGATCGCTCGGCTGGAAGGTCAGGCCGGGCAGGGCGGCGGCGAAATGCACGACATGCTCGCCGGAGCCGCTGGCGATCTCCAGCACGAGGCCCGAGGCCGGCAGGGCATCGCGCAGGACTGCGAGGATCGGCTCGCGATTGCGCAAGGCGGAGGGCGCGGACAGGCGTTGATCGCTCATGCAACAGGTCCATTTCCACGGGAATGCCGGTGCGGCATGCGCAATTGGCGCGACAATCTTCGCCGCAGCCCATCGCCACGCCGGAGCGATGCGTTATAAGGGGCTTCAGAGCAGGCCGATAGCGAGTGCGGCGCTGCAATATGCGGGCAGGTTTTGTTAACCGAGATCCTGATCGTCGTTGCGCTGACCGTGATCAACGGTCTCCTCAGCATGTCCGAACTCGCGGTGGTCTCGTCCCGGACGGCTCGACTCAAGGTCCTGAGCGACCAAGGCAGCAAGGGCGCCACGACGGCGATGCGCCTCGCCGAGAATCCAGGCCGCTTTCTCTCGACCGTGCAGATCGGCATCACGCTCGTCGGCGTGCTGTCGGGCGCCTTCTCCGGCGCCACGCTCGGCGCGCGGCTGTCGGAATGGCTCCTGGCCCAGGGCCTGTCGCAGTCGCTCTCTGACGGGTTCGGCGTCGGCATCGTCGTCGTCTGCATCACCTATCTCTCGCTGATCATCGGCGAGCTCGTGCCCAAGCAGATCGCGCTGCGCGATCCCGAGCGCGTTGCGGCGCGGGCGGCGCCGGCGATGCTGTTCCTGTCCAAGATCGGCGCGCCGCTGGTCTTCCTGCTCGACCTTTCCGGGCGGGCCATTCTCTCCCTGCTCGGCCAGAAGGGTGAAACCGAGGAGCGCGTCACCGAGGAAGAAGTCCGCACCATCATCGCCGAGGCCGAGACGGCCGGCGTGCTGGAGCGCGACGAGCGCGAGATGATCTCGGGCGTGATGCGGCTGGCCGACCGGTCGGCGCGCGCCCTGATGACGCCGCGCCGCGAGGTCGAGGTCATCGACATCTCCGATACGGCCGAGGAGATCCGCGCGCTGGTGCGCGAGACGCGGCGCTCGCGCCTGCCGGTGCAGGACGGCGAATCCGACTCGATCGTCGGCGTCGTCGTAGTCAAGGACATGGTCGACTTCCTCGGCAGCGGTGAGATCGCGGAGCTGCGCGCCCTGGTGCAGGAGGCGCCGATCGTGATGGACACGGCGAACTCGCTGCATGTCCTGCGCGAGATCCGCTCCTCGCGCGTCCACATGGCGCTGGTCTTCGACGAGTACGGCCATTTCGAAGGCATCATCACGCCGGGCGACGTGCTCGAGGCGATCATCGGCGCCTTCCAGGAAGACGAGGAAGACGAGCAGCCGATCGTGACGCGCGCCGACGGCTCCTTCCTGGTCGCCGGCTGGATGCAGGTCGACGAGTTCTCGCACGAGCTCGGCATCCACATCCCGCGCGACGCCGACTTCCAGACGGTGGCCGGCTTCATCCTGGCCGAGCTCAACCGGCTGCCCAATGTCGGCGAATCCTTCGAGAAGGGCCATTGGCGCTACGAGGTGGTCGATCTCGACGGGCGGCGCATCGACAAGGTGCTGGTCTCCAGGATCGACTGAGAGATCGTTCGATACTTCTGCTGGCGAGGCCGTCTGGTGCGGCTGCCTGCGCTTCCGGTGCTCACGTACTTAAGTACGCTCCGCTCCGGTTCTCGACAGCCACGCCAGCCAGCTCACGCCAGCGAAGTCTCAAACGATCTCTCCGCGCGTTCCGTGCCGGCCGGAAACGAAAATTGACGGAGCTGGATGATGGTGGTCTAAATCTTAGTAAGGGGTTCTCCGCGACGACCCCGTGAGGCGTCAGCCCAAGGTTCGCGTCCAGTTTCCTTTTTCAAAAGGACGGACGCTCATGCCCTCCACCACACAGATCACCTTTGCCCAATTGTCCCGGCTCGTCGGCCTGCCCGATGCGCCGACTATCGTCGATGTTCGGATTCCGGACGATGTCGCGCTCGACACGCGCATTCTGCCGGGTGCCGATCATCGCTCTCACAAGAACGTCTCTGACTGGGCCAGCGACTACGCCGGGCAGCGGGTCGTCGTCGTGTGCCAGCGCGGCCAGAAGCTGAGCGAGGGCGTCGCCGCCTGGCTCAGGCATGCCGGCGTCGCGGCTGAGAACCTCGAAGGCGGGTTCGAGGCCTGGCGCGACGCAGGAGGGTTGCTGGTCTCGACGGCCAAGCTGCCACCACGCGATGCGGCCGGGCGCACCGTGTGGGTCACGCGCGCCCGGCCGAAGATCGACCGCATTGCCTGCCCGTGGCTGATCCGCCGCTTCATCGATCCGCGGGCGGTGTTCCTGTTCGTAGCGCCGTCCGAGGTTGTGGCTGTGGCGGAGCGCTTCCAGGCCGTACCCTTCGACATTGACGGCGTGTTCTGGAGCCATCGCGGCGAGCGCTGCAGCTTCGATACCATGCTGGAGGAGTTCGGCCTCGCGTCGCCGGCGCTGAACCGGCTGGCGGAGATCGTGCGCGCGGCCGATACGGCGCGGCTCGACCTCGTGCCGCAGGCGGCGGGCTTCCTCGCTGCGTCGCTGGGCCTGTCGCGCATGTTCAAGGACGATCTGGCGCAGCTCGACGCCGGCATGCTGCTTTACGACGCCTTCTACCGCTGGTGCCGCGATGCCATAGAGGAAACCCATAACTGGCCGTCAGTGCCGAGCAAGAGCTGAGGGCCGGTCATGACGATCGCGACAACCGAAACATCCGCGGCGATAGCGCCGCGCGCGCCGACGCTCGCTGAGGCGACGCGGGTCTGGGCCAAGATCGGCATCCTCGGCTTCGGCGGCCCGGCCGGGCAGATCGCGCTGATGCACAAGGAGCTGGTCGAGGAGCGGCGCTGGATCGGCGAGCAGCGTTTCCTGCACGCGCTGAACTACTGCATGCTGCTGCCGGGCCCGGAGGCGCAGCAGCTCGCCGTCTACATTGGCTGGCTGCTGCACCGGACCCTTGGCGGGCTGATCGCCGGGCTGCTCTTCGTCCTGCCCGGCGCGCTGGTGATGCTGGGTCTCAGCACCCTCTACGTGCTCTACCGCCATGTGCCGCTGATCGACGGCATCTTCTTCGGCATCAAGGCCGCCGTGCTCGCCATCGTCATCGAGGCCGGCCTGAGGATCAGCCGGCGGGCGCTGAAGAACGAGGCCATGGTCGCGCTTGCGATCGCGGCCTTCGTGGCAATCTACTTCTTCAAGCTGCCGTTCCCGCTGATCGTGCTTGGGGCAGGGCTGATCGGCTGGCTCGGCAATCGCTACCGGCCTGAGGTTTTCGCCAAGGTGGGCGGCGGCGGCGCGGTGGGACCGGATGTCACCGGGATCATCGACCGGATGTTCGAGCGCGGCGAGATGGGCCACGTCCAGCCGTCGCGAGCCAAGGCGCTCAGGACGCTGGCGCTCTGGCTGCCGCTCTGGCTCGGCCCGGTCGCGCTGCTCTGGCTGCTGACGGGAGCGGGCAGCGTCTGGACGCAGATCGGCACCTTCTTCAGCACGATGGCGGTCGTCACCTTCGGCGGCGCCTATGCGGTGCTGGCCTATGTCGCGCAGGCGGCGGTCGAGACCTATGGCTGGCTCGCGGCCGGCGAGATGCTCGATGGGTTGGGCCTCGCCGAAACGACGCCGGGGCCGCTGATCCTGGTGCTGCAATTCGTCGGCTTCCTCGCCGGGTTCCGCGCGCCGGGCAGCCTGCCGCCGCTGCTGGCGGGAAGTCTCGGCGCGCTGCTGACGCTCTGGGTGACCTTCGCGCCTTGCTTCCTCTGGATCTTCCTGGGCGCGCCCTATGTCGAGGCACTGCGCGGCAACAAGGCGCTCTCGGCGGCGCTGGGCGCGATCACGGCGGCAGTGGTCGGCGTGATCATGAACCTGGCGCTCTGGTTCGGGCTGCATGGGGTGTTTCGGCAAGTGCAGCGCGTCGAGTTGCTCGGCCTGTCGCCCGACCTGCCGGTGCTGGCCTCGCTCGACTGGCGCGCGGCCGTGCTCGCAGCAGCGGCTATGGTCGCGATGCTGCGCTTCAAGCTCGGGATGATCCCGACGCTTGTCGCTTGCGCCGTGGCAGGCGTTCTGCTGACGCAGATTGCGGCCTGAAGCTGATCAGCGCCGCGGCGGCTCGCCGGGCTCGATCACGCGGTACTCGGCATCGATGACGTCGACATGGGCATTGCCCTGCCGCGGCGCGCCGAAGGGATTGCGCGGATCGATGCCAGCGGCCTTGAGCTTGCTGCGCAGCCGCCAGGCCGCGAAGGCGCCGAGGCCGAGCGCGACCGGGATCAGGATGAGCGCAAGGCTGGCCGCGAGCAGGAACAGCGCCAGGCCGACGACGACGCTTGCCGCCATGGTCAGCCAGGACGCCCAGCGCGGCATGGCGCGGCGCTGGCCGGAGAGCTGCTCGTAGAGATTGACGCGGATCATGTCGCTTTCGTCCAATGGTCCTAAGCCAATAGATAGGAACGGATTGCGGCGAAGACGAGATGGGCAGCTTCGATTTGAAACATCAGCCCTCATCCTGAGGAGCGCCGTTAGGCGCGTCTCGAAGGATGCTCCAGAGGGCGCTGTCACCACGAGCTGGAGCATCTTCGAGACGCCGCTGCGCGGCTCCTCAGGATGAGGGCTGAGGGTGTTTCAGCCTTCGTCGCGCCATTCATAGAGCCAGTCGTAGCGGCTGCGCATGCCCTCTGGGCCCATCTGCTTCATCGCGAGATTGCGTCCCCAGCTCCAGGGCGGGCCGACATGGTAGTTGCGGGCATTGGCGCGGCTCGCCGCCTGGACGCGTGCGGCGCGCGCCTGCCGGGCCTTGGCATAGGCCTTAAGCGCCGCCGGGACGGCGGAGGCGCCGCCTGTCTGCAAATGCTCGGCCAGTTCCCGCGCCAGCACGGCGGCATCCTCGATCGCCAGCGCCGCGCCTTGCGCCAGAAAGGGCAGGACGGGATGGGCGGCGTCGCCGAGCAGGGCGATGCGGCCCTTCGCCATCGCGGCCGGAGGCCGGTCGAACAGCGACCAGACCTGCCATTTCGGCGCCTCAGTGACGAGCTTGCGCAGGGCAGGGGCGGCTCCGGCAACCTCCCGAGCGGGCAGGCCGGGCTCGCCGTCGCGGCTCCAGCCCTCGCGCGCCTCCTTGGCGGCGCGGATCAGGACGAGGTTGATCTCGCGACCGCCCGCGACGGGGTAATGGACCGCGTGGTGGTTCGTGCCGAGATGCAGCGTGACCTGGCCCGGCAGCCGCTCGGGCGCGGGGACCAGGGCGCGCCAGGCCTCAAAGCCGGTGAAGGCGGGCGGGGCCTTGTCGCCAGTGAGGTCGCGGGTGCGGGACCAGAGCCCGTCGGCGCCGATCAGCGCGAGCGCGGCGATCGTCTCGGTCTGGCCGGATTCGCTGGCAAGCGTTGCGGTGATGCCATCCTCGCTCTGCTGGACGTCGCCGAGCCCGCGCCCGACGATCAGCCTGATGCGAGGCTGCGAGCGGGCCGCGTCGAGCAGGACGGTATGCAGGTCGGTGCGGCGCAGCGCGCGGAAGGGCGTCTCGGCCTCACCACGGCTCATCGGCATCTCGGCGAGCTGCGTGCCGTCGCGCCAGCGCCGGACAACGAGCCGCTCGGAGGTCACGGCAGCGCGCTTCAGCGGCAGGCGCAGGTCGAGCGCGTCGAGCACGCGCCCGGCATTGGGCGTGACCTGGATGCCGGCGCCGGTCTCGCCGAACCCGGTGCGCTTCTCGGCCACGGTCACGGCGAAACCGCGGCGCGCGAGCGCGATGGCCGCGGTGAGGCCGCCGATGCCGGCGCCTGCGATCAGGATATGGGGTATCGACACGGGCGATGATTCGCCCGGGATCACGCGGCCTTGGCGGCGTCGTGATACTCGCATTCCGGCGGCGTGCAGGTGCCGTGCTTCAGCGAGGGCTCGTATTTGAACAGGGTCGAGCAATACGGGCAGACGATCTCGTGATCCGAGCCCATGTCGAGGAAGACATGCGGGTGGTCGAAGGGCGGCTTGGCGCCGATGCACATGAACTCATGCGCGCCGACATGGATCACGGCGACGCCGGGGTCGTTGTGGAAATGCGGGATGCCCGTATCGGCCATGATCGTACCCTGCGATTGACTGCGCCGGAGACTTAACCCGTAGCGGCGCGGGACGCCAGTGCGCTTCGCATCAAACGGTCTCTCAGATGCCGCTCATTGCGACCGGTAGCAGGCGCGGGCGATCTCGCGCGTGCGCTCGGTCTCGGCTGCGGCGAGCGTGTCCGTGAGCGCCTTGCTCCAGAGGTTCTCGCGCTTCAGCCCCTGGATCGCACAGCCGCAGACCTTCATGCAGATCGGTGGCTCTGTGCCGCCGTCGACGCAGCTGCGCTGGCAGGTCAGGGCGAAGTCGCGCTCCTGAGGCGGGGTCGCCGGCATGAGCTGCAAGGCCAGCATCAGGCCGCCGATGAAGACTGGCTGGTGGACGAGATAGACGAGCAGGCTGTGGCGCCCGCCCCAGGCGAGGATTCGCGCGGGCAGGATGCGCGCCTGCCAGGCACGCCAGGCGCCGCCGAGCGGCAGGACAAGCTTGGCCAGGGCCATGCCCACCAGCACGCAGCCGAACCAGGGGAAGACCGGCACGAAATCGGCGGTCCGCAGCGGCAGGCGCGAGAAGCCGAGCCAGGCCAACCAGTCATGGTCGAGCCAGGGATGGACGACGAAGGCGGGCAGGGCGAAGAACACCGCCGCGCTTGCCAGCAGCGCCAGCGGCGGCAGACGCAGGAAGGGCAGGGCGAGCACGCTCGCCAGTGCCACCTGATGCAGGATGCCGAAGAAGATGAAGCTGTCGCGCATGGCGAACCAGGTCGCCACGGTCACCGCCAAGGCTGCGCCGGCGACCATGGCGAGGCGGCGCAGATAGGCCGCGCGCTTGAAGCCATTTCGCGTCGCGAGCACGAGGCTGAAGCCGACGATGGTCAGGAAGGTGCCGGCGATGCCGCGCGCGAACCAGCGCCACTCGAACGGGATGTCGGTCTCGATCAGCCCGAAATAGGAGAGGTCATAGGCGAAGTGGAAGACGAACATCGCCACGAGCGCCAGGCCGCGCGCGAGATCGACGAGGTCGATGCGGTTGCGGGAGGGGGCGGCGGTCGTGGCTTGGCTCATGCCTCCTCATAGGCAAGCTGCAATAAGGCCGCTACCCAAAGCTGCGCCCGCGTGGCAGTTGAAGCGCGATTGTCACGGTTTCCGGTTGTCCCGATGCAGAGCTTCTCCTCCGACGGCGTCGACATCGCCTTCATCGACCTCGAGCCGACCGGTGAGCCGCGCCACGAGACCGTGGTGCTCGTCCACGGCTTCGGCTCCAGCCACATGGTCAACTGGGTCAACACGCAGTGGACGAAGACGCTGACCCATGCCGGCTACCGCGCCGTGGCGCTGGACGATCGCGGCCATGGCGAGAGCGAGAAGCTCTATGATCCCGCGGCCTATGCCTCGCAGGTGATGGCCGAGGACGTGCGCCGGCTGATGGACCACCTGCGCATCCCCTCGGCCCATGTCATGGGCTATTCGATGGGCGCTCGCATCTCGGCGCATCTCGCGCTGGCGCATCCCGAGCGGCTCGACTCGCTGATCCTTGGCGGGCTCGGCATCCATCTGGTCGAGGGCGTCGGCCTGCCGCTCGGCATCGCCGATGCGATGGAGGCGCCTTCGCTCGACGTACTGACCGACCCGATGCAGCGCATGTTCCGCGCCTTTGCCGAGCAGACCAAGAGCGACCTCAAGGCGCTCGCCGCCTGCATCCGCGGCTCGCGCCAGACGCTGAGCGTCAACCAGGTCGGCAGCATCGCCGTGCCGACCCTGGTCTGCGTCGGCACCAAGGACGACGTCGCGGGCTCCGCCCCGGAACTCGCGGCGCTGATCCCGGGTGCGAAGGCCTTCGAGATCGAGGGCCGCGATCACAACCTCGCGGTCGGCGACAAGACGCATAAGCAGGCGGTGCTGGAGTTCCTCTCAGATATCTGAGGCGGCAGCCTGCCCGACGAAAAGTATTTTCTTCCAATTGACTATGGAGCGATGCCGGGATTTTGATGCCGGCCGCTGCGCGCCTGGCTCAGGGCAGGAGCGCTTTCGCGTTTGGCGTCGGCACTTGCGGGCGTGCTAGACTGTCGTTTCGTTCGACAAGGCAATCGGAGAATGATCATGCCGTCAGGGCGCTCCGTCATTGAAACGCGCGACCCGGTCACGGGGCTCGACCGCGTCGATCCGGTTTGGGCGCGTCTGCGCCGCGAGGCCGAGCAGGCGATCGAGACCGAGCCGGCGCTGGCCGGGCTGATGCTGTCATCCATCCTCAACCAGCCGAGCTTCGAGGCGGCGGTCAGCCATCGCGTCGCGGCGCGGCTGGCGCATCCGGCACTGGCGGCCGACCTGATCGAGCAGGCTTTCGCCGAGGCTGTGGCCGCCGATCCCGAGATCGCGCTCGGCTTCCGCGCCGACGTCATGGCGGTGCTCGACCGCGACCCGGCTTGCTCCAGGCTGATCGAGCCGGTGCTGTTCTTCAAGGGTTTTCACGCCCTGCAGGGCCATCGGCTGGCGCATTGGCTGCTGACGCAGGGAAGGCGCGATTTCGCGCTCTACCTGCAGAGCCGTTCGTCTGAGGTGTTCCAGACCGACATCAACCCGAATGCGCGCATCGGCAAGGGCATCTTCCTCGACCATGCCACTGGGCTCGTCGTCGGCGAGACCGCTGTGATCGAGGACGACGTCTCGATGCTGCAGGACGTCACGCTCGGTGGCACCGGCAAGGAGGGCGGCGACCGCCATCCCAAGATCCGCAAGGGCGTGCTGATCGGCGCCGGCGCCAAGGTGCTCGGCAATATCGAGGTCGGCCAATGCGCCCGCATCGCGGCGGGCTCCGTCGTGCTGGCCGCCGTGCCGCGCAACAAGACCGTCGCCGGCGTGCCTGCGAAGGTGGTCGGCGAAGCGGGCTGCGCCGAGCCGGCGCGCTCGATGGACCAGATCCTGACCAAGGATTGCGGCGCTTATATTTAGGTGGCGCGAGCTTCTACGCCCGAGCGCGGGGAGCCCTCTCCTGTAAGGAGAGGGCAGGGTGAGGTGTAGGCCAGAACACCAGCGAAGTGGAGCGAGGGCCGTTGCAGCCTTTTGCTTCACTCGTTCTCGCCCCCGCAGTGAACGCCGTTAGGTCACGGCAGCAGCGTCCAACGGCCTACACCTCACCCAACCCTCCTTTCAGGAGAGGGCGCCCGCGCTTTACGCGGTTACTTCCGCCGAATCCCTCAGCCATTCCATGACCGCCTGCGCCTTTGGGTGGCTCGCGCCATCCGGCGGCGCGAGCAGCGTCAGCCTGTCCGGCAATGCGAGCGTCGGCCCAAGCGGCGCGATCAACCGCCCATCCGCGAGATAGGCCTGCACCAGGCTGAGCCGGCCCATCAGCACGCCGTTGCCCGAGAGCGCGGCATCCAGCGCCAGGGAGTACAATGAGAAAGCCGGGCCACGGCTGGCATCGACCACTTTGCGCGCTCCGGCCGAGTCGAGCCAGCGCGCCCAGTCGCCGCGCCAGACGGCGTCGTGCAGCAGCGTTTCGCCGGCGAGGTCGGCCGCAGCCTTCAGCCTGGCGGCGATCGCAGGAACGCAGACAGGCAGGATCGCGTCGGGACCAAGCGCCAGCGCCGAGACGGGAGCCTCGTCGAGATAGAACAGCGCCAGGTCGTAGGGCTCGCGCCTGATATCCGGCGGCTGCTCCATCGCGGTGATCGAGACCTGCAAGCCGGGAAAGGCCTGCTGGAGCGCCGACAATCGCGGCGAGAGCCAGAGCTGGGCGATGCAGGGCAGGGCGGCGATGGCGAGCGCGCGGCTGTCATGGGCGGCCCGCAAATCCTGCACCGAATGAGCCAGCATGTCGAAGCCGCGCGAGAGGCGCGGCAGCGCGGTGCGGGCGGCGGGCGTCAGCGCGACGCCCTGCGCCAGCCGGTCGAACAGCTTCATGCCGAGCGCGGCTTCGAGCTGCCTGATCTGCTGCGTCACCGCGCCTGCGGTGACGCCGAGCTCTTCTGCCGCCTTGGTGAAGCTGCCGCAGCGCGCCGCTGCCTCGAAGGCGCGTAGCGCGTTGAGCGAGGGCAGGCGTGGGCGCGGCGGGGCGAGCGGCATGAGAATTCCTGTCGAGGCTTAGATTATCTCAGCCTGCGCGCGACGATAACTCGTTTGCGCTCGCGCCCGCAAACGGCTCCAATCATGGCAGTTTCGCGGAGGGGAGAATGGCGATGACGGCTTTGGGCAGGCGCGACTGGGTGCCGGGTGCGAGCGAGGACTACATCCTGGAGATCGCCGGTTCGGTGGCCGGTCAAAGCTTTGAAGCCACTCAGAGCCGGATCGAGGCGCTGATCACCGAGAACCGGATCATCCACGAGCGCGACTGCGTCAACCTCAACCCCGCGACCAACGTCATGAACCCGAAGGCCGAGGCCGTGCTGTCGGCCGGCCTCGGCGCGCGGCCCTCGCTCGGTTATCCCGGCGACAAATACGAGATGGGGCTGGAGGCGATCGAGCAGATCGAGGTCATTGCCGCCGAACTGGCTGCCGAGGTTTTTGGCGCGAAATATGCCGAAATCCGGGTGCCTTCAGGCGCTATCGCTAATCTCTACGCCTTCATGGCGGCGGCGAAGCCCGGCGAGTGCATCATCGCGCCGCCAGGCGAGATCGGCGGCCATGTCACGCATCACGGCACTGGGGCGGCCGGGCTTTACGGCATCATCACGCATCCGGCGCCGGTCGACCCCGAGCGCTATACGGTCGATCTCGACAAACTCAGGCAGGACGCGCTGCGTCTCAGGCCAAAACTGATCAGCATCGGCGGCAGCCTCAACCTGTTCCCGCACCCGATCCGCGAGATCCGCGCCATCGCCGACGAGGTCGGGGCGCTCGTGCTGTTCGACGCCGCGCATATGTCGGGGATGATCGCTGGCCATGGCTGGCAGCAGCCGCTGGCGGAGGGCGCTCATCTGATGACGATGAGCACCTATAAGAGCCTGGGCGGCCCGCCCTCCGGGCTGATCGTTACCAACGATGCCGATATCGCCAGGAAGCTCGACGCCATCGCCTATCCCGGACTCACAGCCAATTTCGACGCGGCCAAGTCGGCCTCGCTGGCGATCACCCTGCTCGACTGGAAGCAATATGGCCGCGCCTATGCGCAGGCAATGGCCGAGACCGCCAAGGCACTGGGAGAGGCGCTGGTCGAGCGGCAGATGCCGGTCTTCGCCCGCGACCGCGGCATCACCACCTCGCATCAGTTCGCGATCGAGGCGGCGGCCTTCGGTGGCGGGCAGGCGGCGGCGAAGATTCTGCGGCAGGTCAACATCCTGAGCTGCGGCATCGGCCTGCCGATCGCGCCGGTCGCTGGCGATGTGAACGGCCTCAGGCTCGGCACGCCGGAGATCGTGCGCTTCGGTATGACGGTGGCCGACATGCCCGAGCTTGCGGCCTATATAGCCGAGGGGCTGAGCGGCGCGCGGCCGGTCGAGGCCGTGGCGAAGGACGTGACGGCGTTTCGCCGGAGGTTCACAACGCTGCATTTCATGCGGTGAGAGGCCCTCAGCGCTCTTCGCGGGCGCGTCCTCTTCGTCATGGTCGGGCTTGTCCCGGCCATCCACGCCTTTGACTGCGACGAGCTTTCAAGACGTGGATGCTCGCCACAAGGGCGAGCATGACGGCGGAGGGTGTCACTGGCGTATAGGGCGCTCCTAGCCAGCAGTCTTTCCGTAGCGCTCCAGCATCTCCACGCGCAGCGCCTCCTCGGAGACGACATGCGCGCCGCCGAGCCAGACCGACTCGACCTTGCCATCGGCGCCGCGCACCAGTCGCGCTGCCTCGCCGGGGCTGTTGAAGCCCGAGCCCTTGACCAACTGGCCGCGGTCCTTGCCTTCGATCGCGATCTCGGAGGCATCGAGGAACGGGTTGAACAGGGCGGGATTGGCGACGAGCACCTTGCTCTCGAACGGGACGAGATCGCCGCAGCCCCAGATCGTCCACCAGCGACCGCTCCAACCTTCCGTCGCCGGGGACGGCGCGCCATTGGCCTGGAAGGTCTTCAGGATCTCGATGATGCCGTCGAGCCAGGGATGGGCGAGGCCGTCGATGGCGTTGGTCAGCACGGTGATGGTCAGGTCCTGCCTGGGCAGGACGGCCGTGCGGGTGATGACACCCTGGAAGCCGCCGGAATGGGCGAACCATTCCCAGTCGCCACTGCCGCCCGAGATCGTGCCGAGCCCGTAATGACGGCCGAGGCTGCCCTCGGAATCGGGCCAGAGACGCCGGCTCATCTCGCGTCGGCTCAGCGGGGAGAGGATGCTGCGCTCGGCCTTCGGCGAGAGCTGGGCGAAATAGCGGACGACATCGGCGGCGGTGGCGACGAAGCCGGCGGCCGAGACCATGGCATTGCCGGGATTGTCGGCCGGGATGACGACGCGGCGGCCGAGCGGCGCCTTGCCGCTATGGCCCTTGGCCATCGGGCCGGACCAAAGGGAGATGTCTGGCTGGGTCTCCGTCAGGCCGACGGCTGCGACCACCTCCCTGGCGATCCAGTCGGGATAGGCCTCGCCGGTCACGGCCTCGATGACCATTCCGAGCAGGGCGAAGCCGTGGTTGGAATATTTGAAGCGCTGCGAAGCGGGGTAGGGTTGGGCGACAGAGAGGTCGGCCAGCACCTCCTCCTTGCTGCAATAGGGCTTGCGGTCGAAGAATTGGCCATTGTCCGGGCCGTCGCGGGTCAGGCCGGCGCTGTTGGAGAGCACCTGGCCGATCGTGGCGGCGGCCACATCCTGATGCAGGCCCTGCACGTAGCTGCCGACCTTGTCGTCGAGCCGCAGGCGGCCGGCCTCGATGAGGCGCAGCAGGCCGGCGGAGGTGAAGCTCTTGGAATGCGAGGCGATGCGGAAGCCGTGGCGCGGCGTCAGTTCCTCGCCGGTCGCGAGGTCGGCGTGGCCGAAGGCCGCTTCGAGCACGACCTTGTCGCCGCTGGCGATCGCGATGGCGCAGCCGGGCTGGTCATGATGGCGGCGCTGAAATTCGATCCAGCTCGAGACATAGGCGAGGGCGGCCGGCAGCCACGGCGTCATGGGGACGTGTCCATCGTTGGAGGCGAGTGCCAGCCGAGCATGTCATGATCTCTGCCGCGGCGGGAGATCGCACCGCGCCGCGCAGCATACAGAATTGACGGGACAGCAAGGATGGCGGCGTCGAAACCGGCTAAAACCCGCCTTCCGGCTTGCCCTTGCGGCGTGGCCATGGCATCCGTCCGGCCAATCTGAAAGGACCGATGCAGTGGACAAGACAGAACTGGCCAAGCTGGAAGGCTATTTGCGCCGCACCTTCGCCAACGCTGGGATCAGCGTGCGCGCCCGCCTGAAGAAGAATGATTCGGCCGAGGTCTACCTGGGCGAGGAGTTCATCGGCATCATCCATGTCGACGACGAGGATGGCGACCGCTCGTTCAACTTCACCATGGCGATTTTGGACGTCGATCTCGAGGACTGAGGGTCTGACCACCAATAAGCAGCCCTCATCCCGAGAGTCTGAGCGACAATTCGAGCCCTCACCCTGAGGAGCCGCTTTAGCGGCGTCTCGAAGGGTGCTCCAGTGGGCTTCCGAACCTCCTGGAGCATCCTTCGAGACGGCCCTCCGGGCCTCCTCAGGATGAGGGCTGTTCCTTTCGAGACACTGGGCCGCTACCGCATCAGCCCGTCGATCGTGCGCCTGACGCCGCCGATCATCAGCTCCCAATCGGCGATGACCGTGCGCGGGAAGCGGATGTTCACGTCCATGCCGCGATGGCGGAAGGTGACGCGGCAGAGCTCGTCCAGCGTCACCGCGCCGCTGTCGAGCGGGCAGCGCGCCGCGAAGCCGCGCCCGTCCGGCACCGAGACATAGAGCTCGTCGCCCTCATAGGGCGAGCTCTTGCGGAAGCCGCGCACGACGAGCCCACCCGGATTGGACCAGACCGTCGGCGTCAGGAAGCGGGCATAGGTCGCAAGCTGCGTCGCCGGCTCGTTGACCTTGTCGGGCGGGCTCAGCGTGATCAGCAGCTTCTTGCGGCTTTGCGCCGTCACCGGGCCGAAGCTCGGCCAGTCGAGCCGGAGCCGAACCATGCCGACGACGCGGCTGGTGTCGTCCTCGCCAGTACCGGCAAGGTCCTGCGGCACGGCGAGGACGACCTCGCCGATGCGGGCCGGCTGAAGCTGCGGGCCGGGCTTGGCGGCGAAGCGAGGCGCGTAGAACAGCAGCGCCGTCGCAGCGGCGGCAGCGAACAGCACGGTGGCGGTCGCGGCGAGCAGGGCGCCATCGGCCCGGGGCAAGGGCGGCGGCGGCCGGTTCAGGCGCGTGCGCACCATGGCCGTGAGGTGGCTCGCGGCGTGGGAGGGGTGGTGATGATCGTAGGCGCTCACGGGCGACACCTTCGGCAGACTGCCGACAGTGGAGCAGATGCCGCTTAAGCCTTCGTAAACCATGTTCGCCCGGCGGCGGCTCGGGCGAAGGTTAACCATCGCTAACGGCTTTTCTTCACACTTCGTAAACCATGCGGCATGGTCCGGGCGTTCCCGCTCCGGAGCCGTCCCGTGTCGATCAGCCCCACCGCTCTGGAAGCGCTCCAGTCCCTCGTCATCGGCTTCGCGTTCGCCGGGCTGCTGGCGAGCGCCTTCGAGCTCTTCACCGAGAAGCGCGCCGATTTCCGCCTGCTCCAGGCCGGCGGGCTCACAGCGGTGGCGAGCGTGCCGGTCGTGATCTTCAGCGCGCCCTTCCTGATCCTGCGCAACACCGTCAATGGCCGGCGGATCGAGGGCCGGCCCTTCGTCTTCGTGATGCTGGCGAGCATGATCGCCTCGGCCTGGAGCGTCGCCTCCGGCCGCGTCGTGCTCGATCTGCTGCTTCTCGTCGGCGGCGCTTGACGGGCGGGGGCGCTCGCCTGCATTCCTCGTCAGGTTGACGCACGAGGATGATCAGGGATGCCGCTCTATTCGCTCGACGGGACCGAGCCCGAACGTCCCGCTGACGGCCAATGGTGGCTGGCGCCCGACGCGCATGTGATCGGCCGGGTCAGGATCGGGGCCGAGGTCGGCATCTGGTTCGGCTGCGTGCTGCGCGGCGACAACGAGTGGATCGAGATCGGCGCCCGCAGCAACATCCAGGAAGGCTGCGTGCTCCATACCGACATGGGTTTTCCGATGACGATCGGCGAGGGCTGCACGATCGGCCATCGCGCTATCCTGCATGGCTGCACGATCGGCGAGAACAGCCTGATCGGCATGGGCGCGACGGTGCTGAACGGCGCCAAGATCGGCCGCAACAGCCTGGTCGGCGCCAATGCGCTGGTCACCGAGGGCAAGGAGTTTCCCGACAATTCGCTGATCGTCGGCGCGCCGGCCCGCGCGATCCGCACGCTCGACGACAAGGCCGCGGCCGGGCTCTCCGGCACGGCGGCGGGTTATGTCGCGCGCTGGAAGCAGTTTGCCGCCGGCCTCAAGCGCCTGGACTGAAACGAAGCGGGCCGACGCCTCGGGGAGAAGCGCCGGCCCTGGGCGAAACCCGGCCTGGGGACGGGTGGGGTGGGGACGTGACCGAGCCTCGCCGTCCATCGAGGGGCGCGGTGCGCCTTGCACCGCAACCCTCAAGCTCTTGGTCGCGGCAGTGAAGCCGCGACGATTTTGATGTGTCAGCGCACCGAGGCGACGGTCGCGGTCGCGAGGCCGCCGAGCGAGGTCCAGCCGGTCTGCATCTGCGACTCGCGCTTGACGTAGACGTAGCCGGTCTGGTTCCAGGGCAGGATCGCGTTGCGCTTGTTGTCGAGGATGTAGTCGCCGCGGTCGGTGCGGACCATCAGCACGGCGTGGCCGGCATTCTCCTCGTCGATCACGACCGTGACCCGCATGGCGCGGCGCGGCACGCCGGCTTCGGCGAGGCGCTTGCGCTTCAGGAGCACGTAGTCCTCGCAATCGCCCTTGCCGTCCTCCGGGATGTCCCAGCGGTCGACGACGCCCCAATGATCCTGGTCGGTGACCGCCTCGATCTCGCGGTTGGCGCGGCCGTTCAGCGCGACCATCGTCTTCCAGAGCTTGGCGGTCATCTCGACCTGCTCGGGCTCGGCGGCGTTGACGAGGCATTCGCTCGGCTTGCGCTTGCAGAAATCCGTCCAGGCATAAGGCGCCCGGGCATCGCCCGACGCCATGATCGGCGCGCTGGCGACCGGCAGTCCCGCAACCTGCGTCTGAGCCTGAACTTGCGTGGCTCCAGCGATCACGATCAGCGCCGCCAGAACCGAACCCCGATGAATAGAAAGCATGTCGTCCCTTCCTTGTCCCTGAGGCCGACAATGCGCAGGGCGGATGGACGTCGGTTGAAATGAATACGAGCAATTTTATGTAATTCTGCGCGGTAACCGCAGTTCAGACATCAGTATAAATCGACGCGGAATGCGGAAGTAAGAAATGTGTGCGCTCGATTCAGATTTCTTTAACTGTGAGATTTTCGTAATAAATTGAACGGATTTTGTTAACGCTGATCGTTTGCTTTGTGTTCAGGCTGTGGATGAGGCCGGACGTGCAACTCGTCGCCAGCACATATGGCTCCGTCATCCCGGCCGGAGCGCGGCGTAGCGCCGGGATCCATCGTGAAGCGCGCGCTCTACGATGGATCCCGGCGCCGCGCCGCTATGCGGCTTGTCCGGGATGATGGAGGTATTTCAGGAAAGGGCAGGCAGGCGAGGCGGCTTCCGTGAAAGCGGAGCGGCCTGTATCGCTCAGAGCTCGAGATTCTCGTCGAGCACGTCGGCGGAGAGCGGGAAGCGGAACTCCGCCGCATAGCCGCCGTCGAAGCGGCGGACGATCTTGGCGGCGGTGCCGCCGATCTTGACCGCGCTGTTCAGCGGCAAGTCCTGATCGCTGGAGAAGGCGGTGCCCGACAGCGAGATGTCGATGATGCGGATGACGTGCTCGGTGCCATCGTCGAAGGTCACGATCGCGCGCGGGTTGCGCGGCACGATGCGCTCGTGGCGGCGATCCTCGGGCAGGCCGAGCTCGTCGCGGTTGGCGAGCCAGGTGAGCTGGGCGGTGAACTTCTCGCGCTTGCGGCTGGTCGCGGTGATGGTCATCGCGAAGCCTTCCATCGTCGTGCGCACGGCGACGCCCTCGATGCGGCCGAGATGCTCGAGATAGACGATGACGCGCTCGCCCGGCGCGGCCTTGACCGGCGCGGTGAGATGGATGCCGCCCGGCGAGATATCCACGCTCTGGCAGGGGTATTCCAAGCGGTTCGGGAGCATGTAGCGCCCGAGCAGCACGACCTTCATGCGCTGATGCCGCCTGCGCTCGACAGGGCGGATGGCCGTACGGTGATTGTGCAGCGCGCTCAGCATGGGTCCGCCTGATTTGGGCGGAACCGTAGCGGGGTCGCAGTTAACGTAAGGTTAGGCTTGTCAGCTTCTTCCGCCGGGAAGGACCAGGAATTTCGGCGGGGCGGCGCGCGCGACCGGTTCCGGCGCGCGCTGGCTCTGATGCGCCGGCCAGAGCATGCGCAGCGAGATCATCCGCATCGAGTCGAGCGTGTCGAGCCCGAGCCATTCCGGCGCGGTCGCCGGGGAGAGGGCGCCGAGCACGCGCGCATGGGTGCGGCCACGATAGCGCAGCGGCAGCAGCAGCAGTTCGAGATAGATCGGCGCGCCGTTGACGGTCTCGGCCGAGAGCCCGGCGACGGCGCCGGCGGTCTCGTCCATCACGGTCTGCACGAGGCGGCGCATGTCGCCCTGCGATTCGACGTCGGGCCAGAGCGCCGCGAAGGTGCGGCTGCGCAGCTCGCTGCCGAACAGGGCGCAAAGCCGCGTGCCGGCGAGCCGGAAGACCGGGCCGATCGGCTCGTTCTCCAGCACGAACGTATCCGCCAGCGCATGGCGCAGCGCGCCGGGCTCGATCTCGCCGCGCTCCGGCGCGGCGCGCTCGCCCCGCAGCGCGTCCCAATATTCGAACACAAGACGGGTGCTCATGTTTTTCATTATCGACATCCTGTCCTGCCGACGGTCCGACCGAGCGTACATGTGCCGAAATGGCGCATATTCGCCCTGTGCCGGGACTGCCGGGTCCTCGCCGATTCGAAGGACGCAGTGAGCATGCCGTCTTGCCACGCGCCGGGGGGACGGGGAGCGGCAGGGTCGCGTTAGGGTTAACGAAACGTTGCTGTTGTGGATAACCGGTTAAAAAGCATATCAAATTCGCAACGGTTTTCGTGACGACTTCCTTGGCACCTGGGGAAACGGGGTGGAGGGGGATGTGACCGCGGCGCGGCGTGAAAACGCGGCGCCGGTTGCAGCCGGAACGGGGGAGAGCCATCGGCTCTCCCCTTTTTCGTTGAATCTCCGGCCGGGCGAAGGCTCCCGGCTTGCCTCTCTCTGCCGCATCGGCAAGGGTTGATGTCTTGGTAAGTTGATGTCTTGGCAAAGAGTTCGAGCATGATGTCGCCCGAAAACCGGTCCCCACTATTCGCTGGCGCGGACCTTCGGTTCGGCATCATGTCCTAGCATGTCCGAGAATCCCGCCGATCCCCCGCTCCCTCCCAGGAGCGAGCCGATCCTGAACCTTCCCGCCGTCGTGATCTGGCTGATCCTGCTGCTCACCGGCATTCAGGCCGGGCGCGAGCTGCTGTCGCCGATGAGCGATTTCAGCCTGATGTCCTGGCTCGCCTTCGTGCCGGCGCGGATGAGCCTGTGGCTCGACCCCGAGCGCGCCACCGAGATCGCGACGGCACTGACGCAGAGCCTCTCGGGGCAGGACCTGGCCGACAGGGCGCAGCTCGTCGGCTTCCTGCTCGGCGATGGCGGGCCCAGGCTCTGGACCCTGCTGAGCTACGGGCTGCTGCACGGGTCCTGGGTGCACCTGATCTCGAACGTCATCTGGTTCGCGGCGTTCGGCAGTCCGGTGGCGCGCCGGCTGGGGCCGGTCCGCTTCCTCAACCTGATGGCGCTTGCGACGATCGGCGGCGCGCTGCTGCATTGGTGGTCGCGCGAGCTCGACGTGCTGCCGCTGGTCGGCGCTTCGGCGGCGATCTCGGGCGCGATGGCGGCGGCGATCCGCTTCGTCTTCTCGCCCGGGCTGCGCTTCGGCAGCCTGGCCGACGATGCCGTGGTGCGGGCGATTCCCGCCGAGCGCCTTGGCCAGATCTGGCAGAACCCGCGGGCGCTGCTGTTCATCCTGATCTGGTTCGTCACCAACTTCCTCTTCGGCGCCGGGCTGATCCCGATCCTCGGCGAGGATGCCAGCATCGCCTGGGAAGCCCATATCGGCGGCTTCGTCGTCGGGCTGCTGCTGTTCCCGCTGCTCGACCGCGGGGCGGTCCGAAGCTGAGCATTTCCCGGTAAAGTGTCGCTTCGCCTTGCCGTCGCCGCTCTCTTCCCTCACACTCGCCTTCGAGCAAGGGACTCGTGCGGCCGTCTGGCGAAGCACTCCGTCAATTGGCCGGGCTTGCACCCGCAAAACCGCGCGCCGGTCCACGGCGCCGCCAACCCCGGAGGAACGCATTCATGAACGTTGCGCAGATTCTCGGCGGCAAGGGCCGTGACGTCATTTCCGTCCCACCGCACCGCACGCTTGCCGAAGCCATCCGCACGCTGGGCGAGAAGCGCATCGGCGCCGTCGTGGTGACGGGGGCCGATGGCAACCTGCTCGGCATCCTCTCCGAGCGCGACATCATCCGCGCCATGGCCGAGGGCGGCCCGGCCGCGCTGGAGCATCCGGTCTCGCGGGTGATGACCGGCAAGGTCGTGACCTGCCGCTCCGATACCAGCGCCGACGAGCTGATGGAGATCATGACGGTCGGCCGCTTCCGCCACGTGCCCGTGGTCGAGGGCGGGCGGATCATCGGCATCGTCTCGATCGGCGACGTGGTGAAGCATCGCGTGGCCGAGATCGAGGCCGAGAGCCGGGCCATGCGCGACTACATCGCGATGGCCTGAACAGGGCGGCGCCCGCTTGGCTTCTGCTGTGATTTGCCAGAACCAAGCGCCGTCATCCCGGACGTAGCGAAGCGTAGCTCCGGGATCCATCATAGAGCTGCGGAGCCTTACGATGGATCCCGGAGCAGCGCCGCTGCGCGGCTTGTCCGGGATGACGCGCGGAGGTTTCGGGAAGGCAAATACGCTAGCGGTTGACGTGCCAGGCGGCTTCGTCGCGCCGCAAGGTGGTGCTCTGCACCACGGCCTCGATCTCGTCGAGCATGCGCTCGGCGGCGTGGCGGCCGAGCGCCACCGCCTCGTCGGCGCGGTGGAAGTCGAACAGCCCGACGCGCGCGAGCTTGGGGCCGATCATCACGTCCGGCGGATCGCCGGCCAGCCGTGAGCGCGAGATGCGGTCCTGGGTGATGTTGAAGGCGTCGATCATCACGCCGGCGAGCCCGGGCTGATCGCTGGAGGCGCGACCGACCAAGCCGCGCACGCGCCGCGCCGCGCCGGTGATGCCGCCGAACCAGCGCGAGACCGGGCGCTCCTCCGCCCCCGGCGCCTCGGGCGCCGGATCGGGGTCAGCGCTGTGATTCTGGATCGTGGTGCCGCGGCCGGAGAGGTCGCTGTTGAGGTTGACGCAGATCACGATGTCGGCGCCGAGCGCGCGCGCGGCCGTGACCGGCACCGGATTGACGAGCGCGCCGTCCATCAGCCAGCGGCCGCCGAGCCTGACCGGGTCGAACACGCCGGGCAGGGCATAGGAGGCGCGCAGGGCCTCGACCAGCAGGCCATGGGTCAGCCAGATCTCGTGGCCGGTGCCGAGTTCGGTCGCGATCGCGACGAAGCGCACCGGCAGCTCCTCGATGCGTTGGCCGGTGAGGTCGCGTTCGAGCAGCCGCTTGAGCCGGCTGCCGGCGATCAGCCCGGCCCCGCCAATGTGGAAATCCATCAGCCCGACGACGCGGCGCTTGGTCAGGGTCGCGGCAAATTCGCTGAGCGCGTCGAGCTTGCCGGCGGCATAGCAGCCGCCGACCACGGCGCCGATCGAGGTGCCGGCGATGACGTCGGGGGCGTAGCCCGCCTCCTTCAGCACTTCGAGCACGCCGATATGGGCCCAGCCGCGCGCGGCGCCGCCGCCAAGCGCGAGGCCGATCTTGGGCCGGCCCTTGTGCGCCGGTGCTTCCGGGCTCAGGTCATTCATCGAGGCCGCGCCGTCGCTCATGCCGAATGCCCGTCGAGCCGCATCGTTCCACATCATGGTCCCGACCCTCTGCGGGAAGATCATTGTCTCCCGCCAAGGTGAGGGGAACCTGAACGGATCGCGCCATGAGTGCGCCTATCAAGTGCATTTGACGAAAACATGTAAGCTTGGTGAAGGCATCGCCAATGCGCCTTAGACGAAAGTCAACGGCGCCGGCGCCTGATCGCGCAAGGGCTTGATGCGGTAGAAGCAGGAGCGCCGGTGGGTGTGGCAGCAGCCGCCGTCGCCGGCGACGTCGACCTTGAGCCAGAGCGCGTCCTGGTCGCAATCCACCCGCATCTCGACGATGGTCTGGATCTGCCCCGACGTATCGCCCTTGTGCCAGAGCTCGCGGCGCGAGCGCGACCAGTACCAGGCCTCGCCCGTCTCGATGCTGCGCTGGAGCGCTTCGGCGTTCATATGCGCGACCATCAGCAGCTCGCCTGTGGCGGCGTCGGTGGTGACGCAGGTGATCAGGCCGTTCGCGTCGAAGCGCGGCGCGAGCTCCACGCCCTCTTCGAGCGCTTGCTTGTCCTGCAGAACGGGAAAGGCGGTCATCGGCAGCTCCGGGGCGGGGCAGAGCGCGTCCCGCGACGCGCCCTGCATAATGCGAATGGCCGGACCCGCCAATGCCGCCATGCGACAGCATTACAGGCCGGGCGACTTCACCATGGTGAAGAAGCGGACCTGCTCGGCCGGCTCCTTGAACACGCCGGTGTACTGCGTGGTCATGGTCGAGGAGCCCTGCTTCTGCACGCCGCGCATCGACATGCACATGTGCTCGGCCTCGACCAGCACGGCGACGCCGCGGGGCTTCAGCGCCTTGTCGATGGCCTGGGCGATCTGCGCCGTCATCGTCTCCTGGGTCTGGAGCCGCCTGGCGAAGACGTCGACGATGCGGGCGAGCTTCGACAGGCCGACCACGCCCTTGGCCGGGTAATAGGCGATATGCGCCTTGCCGACGAAGGGCACCATGTGGTGCTCGCAATGCGAATGGAACGGGATGTCGCGCACCAGCACCATGTCCTGGTAGCTGTCGACCTCCTCGAAGACGCGGTCGAGGATCTCGTCCGGGTCTTCCTCATAGCCCTTGTAGAATTCCTTGTAGGCCTTGACGACGCGCTGCGGCGTCTCGGCCAGGCCCTCGCGCGACGGATCGTCGCCGGCCCAGAGAATCAGCGTGCGGACGGCGGCCTCAGCCTCGGCCTGCGTCGGATGCGTGACCAGAAACTTGTCGGCAGAGGGGCTGAGCGCCCGCTCGACGGACAAGGACTTAACCACAGGGTTCATGTGGTGCCTCCCGTTGGGATCGATGTCCCCGGCGCAATCCTGCCGATGCGGAGAAGAGGCTCCGCGGCAGGGCGTCGCGTCGGGGGATTGCGACAAGTCTCACTCCGCAGCGAGATCCGGCTTGCCGCCATCTCCCGCCCGCAGGGCTGAGACCCTATATTGGTACGGAGCGCCGGTCATTCCAGATCGGCAGGGACCGTGCCATGCTGAGCGACGTCTACAACAAGCGCATCCTGGAATTGGCAGGAAACATTCCGCTGCTCGAGCGGCTGCCTGCTCCCGATGCAACCGCGACCGCGCATTCCAAGCTGTGCGGCTCGACCGTCACCATCGACCTGACCATGGAGGGCGACGTCGTCACCGGCTTCGGGCACGACGTCAAAGCCTGCGCGCTCGGCCAGGCCTCGTCCTCGATCATGGCGCGCCATGTCGTCGGCTCGACCGCCGATGAGCTGCGCCTGGTGCGCGAGCAGGCGCGCGCCATCCTGAAGGAGAACGGCGAGCCGCCGCAGGGCAAATGGGCCGATCTCGCGGTGTTGGTGCCGGTGCGCGACTACAAGGCGCGCCACGCCTCGACCATGCTGACTTTTGAGGCGGTGGTCGATGCGATCGGCCAGATCGAGGCGAGGCGAAGCGGTGTTGCGCCGGCACTCGCCGCGGCGGTCAGGGCATAATCGCGAAGAGTGGGAGCAGGCGATGGATCGGCTCGATGCCGCTACACATGAGGCGCTCGGCCTGTTTCTCGACCGGGTCCGCGCCGGCTTTGACGTGGCGGAGGCTATTCTGTTCGGCAGCCGGGCTCGCGGCGATCACCGAACCGACAGCGATGTCGACGTGCTGGTCGTCCTGAATGGCGACGATCTGGGCGATGTGACCCGGGTCGGTTTCGCCATGGCCGATATTGCGTCCGATGTCCTCGTCGAGACGGGCGTCAATATCTCGCCATTGCCGGTTTGGAGGAGCGCCTGGACGCAGCGCAGCGGTTTCCCGAACCCGACCCTGTTCAGGAATATCGATAGGGAAGGGATTAGGCTTTGAGTGGCCCACGCGAGGCCGAGACCGCATTTTTCGACAAGGCCCAGCGAGCGGCCCGGTCTGCTCGGTTACTCTTGGACGCTGGCGATTCCGACGGAGCCTGCAACAGAGCCTATTATGCGATGTTCGAGGCGGCGAACGCGGCCATTCTGGCATGCGGGGAGACCGATCTTCCGAAGACGCATAGCGGACTGACGGCGCGGTTTCACACGCTACTGGTCAAACCAGGCGTCCTGCCGAACGATTTCGGGCGCTCGCTGAAGAGAGGCGAAGTAGCCCGCCTGCAGGCGGACTACTCCGGCGCAGGCGTGAGCGCGACCTTGGCGGGCGAGGTCGTCGAGATGGCCGAGCGCTTCGTGTTGGGAATCGGCGAAAAGCTGCCCCATATTCGCGCCTAACAGCGCCGCGATTGAGTTGGGCAGCAGGATGTCGCGGCGGTCAGGTGAGACCGAACGATTTCCTGATCTCGGCGCGGGTCTCGTCGAAGCGGGAGCGGAAGGCGCGGTCGAGCAGGAGCGCGGTGGCGACCAGGCGGCCCGCCTTGTCCCCGGCCGGAAGGTCGCTGCGATAGTGGAAGCCGCAGATCAGGCGGCTTTCGTCATAGGAGGCGACGCGCTCCTCGAACTTGTCCTTCATCTCGGGCACGGCCTCGCCGAGCAGCGCGGCGTAGAGGGCTGCGGTCGCGGCATGGGTCGAAGGGAAGGAGGTGCCCTCGGGCCGTCCGCCGGGGCAGGGCTTGACCCTGACCTTGTTCCAGACGGTAAAGGGGCGCTGGCGGGCGGTCAGGCGGCGGACGCCGAGCAGGAGGATGCCGAGCTCGACCTGCGCCTCGCGGAACAGCAGGCGGACTTCGCGGTGCTCGTTGAGCTTCGCATCGACGCCCATGCCCTCGAGGAAGCGGGCCAGGGTCTGGTATTGGTCGGCGATCGCGGCCTTCTCGCGCTCGGGAGTGCGGCTGAGCGTGAGCTGCAGCACCTCCTCGAACTCCTTCCGGTTCTCCGGCGAGTTCTGGGCCGGCGGCAGGCCGATGGTGCGGGCGATGTCGATCTTGGTCGAATCGAGCCAGATGAGGCTGGTGCGCTGCTGCGCCGCGGCCGGGCTCAACGAGACGAGCAGGGCGGCCGGGACGAGAATGGCCGCCACCTTGAGCGGAAGGCGGAAGAGCGATCGCGGAGCGTGGCGGGGCATGGCTGATCTCAGGGCAGGGCAAACGAAGGGGCAAAAGGATGAAATGGCATCCGACCGGGCCTTGTCACGTCTTTTTGCTCAGGCTCCACGTCGTGGCGTACATTGGTTGATCCGCGGTTACCAGCTTAGCTTTTCCATGCTGATCGGCCGGCAATGCCGGCATTGGCCGAGTTGCTCGACCTATACCGACGAGGCCGTCCAGCGTTTCGGAGTCTGGCGCGGCGGCTGGATCGGCTTCGCGCGCATCTGCCGCTGCACGCCGCTCGGCACCAGCGGCATCGACCTCGTCTGCGAGGAGCTGCCGCCGGATTGCGCCTGGTACCGGCCGTGGTCCTATGGCCGCTGGCGCGGCGTCAACGCGCCGCCGCCGCTCGAGCCCGAGACCTGACGCAGAAGCGCTGCCTCTCACGGATGGGGTGAGCGAGCAAGGCTCTCATCAAAGAGTCGGAGCATGATGCCGAAAACCGGTACCCACTTTTCGGCATCATGCTCTACCCGGAATGGCAGTAGACTTGGCTCCACGACATTGCGACGCTTCGTCACCGCGGGTTGGGGAGGTGGTGATGAAGGCAGTCGCGTTGGTCGCCGTGCTGGCCGGCCTCTTGGTTTCGCAGTCCGCAGTCGGCCAGGACGGCTGCAAGGCGGCGACGCAATCCTGCTCGCAGATGAACAAGACCTGTGAGTCGCGCTGCCAGGCGGCCGCCAACAATGCCGCCCGCTGCATTGCGATCTGCACGAGCACCCAGGAAACCTGCCGATCGACCGGCGTCTGGAAAACCGGAATGTCAGCCGGCTGCTGGCGCACGAACAACAGAAGCTAGTCGGCCTTGCGTTGCGCGCTTGCCTGCTGGAGCGCGGTGCGGCACCCATCCGAGAGCTGATCGCGCTTCTCCTTGAAGCAGTTGGCGATGCGGCCGCCGCCGGGCATCACGCCAGCGCAGAGTCTGGCTGCGTCCGCCTGGCAGGCCCTGCGCAGGGCGGCGCTATCCTGCGCGAACGCAGGCTGAAGCGCGCTTGCGGCAATGAAGGCCAGCGTGAGAATCCGTTTCATGGTGATCGCTCCGTTCTGTCGGTGCTGCGGCATCGTGCGGGCTGGCGCGTGACGGCCGATGGGCCGGGACGACAATGGCAAAACGTCAGGGCGCAGCCTTCTGCGCCGCAGGCAGCAGCTCGTTGAGCCAGGTCCGCACCTTGAGGAAGGAGCGGCAGTTCGGCGCGAAGTAGGTCTGACGGTCGAGATATTCCTGCACCGGCTTCGACAGCCACCAGCTCATCGAGACCTTCTTCAGCGTGTCGGATTGCGCGTCGTCGCGGGGGATCTTGTTGAAGCAGGGATAGTTGCCGGGTTTCAACGCCGTGCTGCGGTAGCCGGAGAGGCCGTCATCCTTGGTGAAGCTCTCGGCCTCCGCGCGCGCGGTCTCGCCATAGACCAGGAAGGACGCGAAGTTCTTCGGGGCGTCGGGATTCCTGGGATCGGCGACATAGCCGGGGTCTACGACGTTCTTCAGGATCTCGAGCGCATAGGTGCCCCGCGCCGTCCGCGTCGCGAGCAGGGCGTTGAGCGGGCTCTGCACGACCGGAAGCCACTCCTCCTCGACATGCTCGGGCAGGAGGTCGGGCGAGGGCGTGTCGGCCTGGTCGCGCGGTTCGTTGGCGATGTGGATCACCGCCGGGTCCAGGCCGAGCCCCTTCAAGGCGAGCGCGATCTCGGCCGTGGTGGTGGCGCCGTCATTCTCGAAATAGCCGCCGTCGACCACGCTGAGCTTGAGCTCGCAGGCGCTGGTGAAGCGGCCGGCCGGCGAGATCATCGGGAAGCGGGCGCTGTTGGTGACGGCGCTGGCCACCGTCAGGTCGCGGCCCTCGCTCTTTTCGAGGATGGCGCATTCGCCTGCCGTCGCGGGAGGGATTGGTGGCCGGCCGAGCAGGGCGTTGACGTCGTTGGCATCGACGAAGAGCCGGCCGGAGCCGAGGCGGCTGTCGAGCTGGCTGGAGAGGATGCGCCGCCCCGTTTCCTCCGCCGTGCCGTTGAGCACGAGCAAGGGCAGCCAGGAGCCTGACTGGCGTCTGATCGCGCCGAGCCGCGAGAACGAGCCGGCAAGGTCGCCGCTGCTGAATGGCGGCTGCGCGCCCGTCACAGCGGGGCGGGTGTGGCGGCGATAGGAGCCGATCCAGCTGTCTTCGAGGATCGCGGCGCGGTCGCGGAAGCGTTGGCCCGGCCAGATCCAGCCGATCCAGCGTTCGAGGAAGAGGAAAGGCTCGCCGGTCACCATGGCGAGCACGGTGTGGGAGAGGAAATCGTCGCTGGCGAGGATCTGCAGGCAGTCGCGCCAGCTCGTCGGCGTCAGCCGCTTGAAATAGTGCTCGGGCTGGGCCGGCTCGCAGGGCGGGTTGGCGCCGCCGCGCGTATCACTCATCGCCGCCGCGACCTGGGCTGCGCCGAGCGAACCGCCCGACACGCCCGAGATCGCGAAGATGCGGCGGCTGAGCAGGGTCGCTGTCGGCGCCTGGCCCTCGCAGTCCCGGCCGGGTTCGAGGCAGGGATTGTCGAGCAGCTCGCCGAGCACGGTCGCGGTGAAGAAGGCGGCGCGCGAGGCGCCGCCGGCCGTCGTCACCAGGATCGGGCGGGGGCAGTTCTCAGCCGAGCAATTGGCGGCTTTCCAGGCCTCGGTGGCCGCGACGATGCCGGGAGGCGGCTGCGGCGGCAGCTCGGCGCGCCTGACGTCGTTGGGGTGGCCGTACCAGGCGATGAGCGCGATCCAGGCGGCGACGCCGATCAGCGTGTACGGCACGTGCGAGCGCTGGCTCCATTCGCCGAGCTTGGAGAAGAGCGGGATCCAGGCGCCGAGCAGGATCGGCACCAGATAGATGCCGCCGACATATCTCAGCAGCAGCCCGCCCCAGAGCGCGGCGGCAATGAGCGCAAGCGCGCCGAGCGTGAGATAGACGGAGGCCTGGATGGTGACGGCGCTCTGCCGGTCGGGGTCGTCGGTGAAGGTCGCCGTCAGATCGCCGCGGCGCGGCCAGACGATGCCGGCATTCTGCCGCGCGATCTCGCGGATATTGCGCAGCCAGAGCGCGAAATGCGCGACGAAGGCGAGGAGCAGCGCGGCATAGAAGCCCCAGCGCTCCTCCTTCACGATCCGGGCCGACTGGGCCAGCGTGCCGCTTCGCGTGTCCGGCAAGTCGCGCAGGGCGGCCTCGAAGCCGAGCCAGACGACGAGATAGGTCGCGCCCGCCAGCAGGTAGGGCATCAGCACCACCAGCAGGCGGAAGCGGCGATCGTAGATGTCGCGGTCGCGCGCGGTCATCTCCCGGCCGGGGCCGATCAGCCAGGCGCTGTCGCGCAGCAGATACTGCGCCGAAGCCTGCACCATCATCGCCCAGAGGAAGATGTGCAGCCAGAAATAGACCAGCCAGCGCATGAAGGCGCCGAAGAGGTTGGCCTTGGCGGTCTCGCCCCCGATGATCGCCGGCCCGCTGAACACCAGGAAGAGGTCGCGCGCCTGATTGACGCCGACCAGCAGAAAATAGCCGATGATGACGGCAATGACCGGGACGCGGCAGGCATAGACGACGCGAGCAAAATCGCCCGGAAAGGCCAATATAGCCGGCCGGATATCGCGCAGCGCAGGGGCGGCTTGCAGCTCCATACGCGGTCCGTTGCTTGGAATTTTGGATATTTGCTCGCGGTCTTCAGATTAGGGCAGCCTCCAGCTGCGGGCAAGCCTGAAGCGTCAGCGTTGGCCCTGCGGCAGGTCGGGCAAGGCCATGACGGCAGGCGCGATTGCCTGCCGGCGCTTGCTCGTATAGGCGAGGGCGCGCAGGCTTGGCTGTTCGGGCCGCCTCGATCTGACGACATCCTCCCCCGGATACGGATGTCGCCGCTTACCTTCAGTATCCGGCCTTGGCTTACGGGGTTTGTGTCCCCGAGTGAGCAGGAGCACGACGATGATGATCTCCCTGACATTTCCCGATGGCGCGAAGCGCGAATTTCCCTCCGGCATCACCGGCAAGGACATCGCCGGCGGCATTTCCCCCTCGCTGCTGAAGCGCACCGTGGCGATGGCCATCGACGGCACCGTCGTCGACCTCGGCGATGCGATCGGCAAGGATGCGAAGATCGAGTTCCTGACCCGGGAGGACCCGCGCGCGCTCGAACTGATCCGCCATGACTGCGCCCACGTGCTCGCGGAAGCCGTGCAGGAGCTCTATCCGGGCACGCAGGTGACGATTGGCCCGGTGATCGAGGGCGGCTTCTTCTACGATTTTGCCCGCAACGAGCCGTTTTCGCCGGAGGATTTCGCGCCGATCGAGAAGAAGATGCGCGAGATCATCGCACGCGACAAACCCTTCACCAAGGAGGAATGGAGCCGCGAGCGCGCCAAGCAGTTCTTCCGCGACAAGGGCGAGAACTTCAAGGTCGAGCTGGTCGACGCGATCCCGGAAGACCAGACGCTGAAGATGTACGCGCAGGGCGACTGGATCGACCTCTGCCGCGGCCCGCACATGACCTCCGTCGGCAAGGTCGGCAACGCCTTCAAGCTGATGAAGGTGGCCGGCGCCTATTGGCGCGGCGATTCGAACAACCCGATGCTGACGCGCATCTACGGCACCGCCTTCGCCAAGCAGGAGGAGCTCGACGCGCATCTCAAGCAGATCGAGGAGGCGGAGAAGCGCGACCACCGCAAGATCGGCCGGGAGATGGACCTGTTCCATTTCCAGGAGGAGGGGCCGGGCGTCGTGTTCTGGCACTCGAAGGGCTGGCGGCTGTTCCAGGAAATCCTGACCTATATGCGCCGGCGCCTCGCCGCCGACTACGAGGAGGTCAACGCGCCGCAGGTGCTCGACAAGTCGCTCTGGGAGACCTCGGGCCACTGGGGCTGGTACCAGGACAACATGTTCGCGGTGAAGTCGGCGACGGCGTTCGAGAACCCGAACGATCCGGCGCGCGACCAGAAGGTCTTTGCGCTGAAGCCGATGAACTGCCCCGGGCATGTGCAAATCTTCAAGCACGGCCTGAAGAGCTACCGCGATCTGCCGATCCGGCTTGCGGAATTCGGCGCGGTGCATCGCTACGAACCGTCAGGCGCGCTGCACGGGCTGATGCGCGTGCGCGGCTTCACCCAGGACGACGCCCACATCTTCTGCACCGAGGCCGATCTCGCGGCCGAATGCCTGAAGATCAACGACCTGATCCTCTCGGTCTATGCCGATTTCGGCTTCACCGACGACCTCGTCATCAAGCTCTCGACAAGGCCCGAGAAGCGCGTCGGCACCGACGCGATGTGGGACCATGCCGAGGACGTGATGGAGAAGGTGCTGACCCAGATCGCGGCGCAGTCCGGCAACCGGATCAAGACCGAGATCAATCCGGGTGAGGGCGCATTCTACGGGCCGAAGTTCGAATACGTCCTGCGCGACGCCATCGGCCGCGACTGGCAATGCGGCACGACGCAGGTCGACTTCAATCTGCCGGAGCGGTTCGGCGCCTTCTATATCGGCTCCGACGGCGAGAAGAAGACGCCGAGCATGGTGCACCGGGCGATCTGCGGCTCGCTGGAGCGCTTCGCCGGCATCCTGATCGAGCACCATGCCGGGCATTTCCCGCTCTGGCTGGCGCCCGAGCAGATCGTCGTCTGCCCGATCACCTCGGAGGCCGACGCCTATGCCGAGAAGGTCACCGAGGCGGCCTTCGGCTACAACCTGCGGGCCCGGGCCGACCTTCGCAACGAGAAGATCAGCTACAAGGTGCGCGAGCACTCGCTGGCCAAGGTCCCGGTCATCCTCGCCGTCGGCAAGCGCGAGGCCGAGGAGCGCACGGTCACCATCCGCCGGCTCGGCAGCCAAGCGCAGACCGTGCTGAGCCTGGACGAGGCGCTGAAGCTGCTGAGCGAGGAGGCGACCCCGCCCGACCTGGCGCGGCGCAAGGCAGCGCAGAAGGCTGCCTGAGGCGAAGCCCTCGTTCGCTAGCGATCCTTCTCCCCCTGCGGGAGAAGGTGCCGGCAGGCGGATGAGGGGTCGCGCGACGCTTTCAAGTGGCGCCTGCGACCCCCTTGATCGGACACGTCGGCGCGACCCCTCATCCGCCCCTGCCGGGGCACCTTCTCCCGCAGGGGGAGAAGGGAAGAGGGGGGCTCGCCCGGTCTGTTTGCCGTCGAACGACCTGTGCACCGCATCTCGGCCGGGCTCGCCAAATCCGAACTGGTATGCAAGGTGACTCCCATGCTGGGTGGAACTTATCGCAAGCGGCTCGAGGCCGACCTGACCCGCTGGGTGGCCGATGGACTGGTCAGCGCCGGCAGCGCCGCGACCATCCGTCAGTCGCTTGGGCGCGATAGCGGCCTGCGCCTGCCGGGGCTGCTCGGCATGCTCGGCGGCCTGCTCATCGCCGCCAGCGTCTCTGCCTTCGTCGCGGCGAACTGGGAGGAGATGCCGCGGCTGATGAAGCTCGGCATGATCCTCGCCGGGATCGTTGGCGCCCTCGGCATCGGCGCGCGGCTGCAAAGCCGGGGCTCGGATCTCGGCGCCGATGCGGCGACGACCTGCGGTACGCTGATCTTCGCCGCCGGCGTCGCGCTGGTCGGCCAGATGTACCACTTGCCCGCGGACTGGCCGGGCGGGGCGCTGCTGATCGCGCTCGGCGCGCTCGCGGTCGCCTTTTTGCTGCGCTCGAACGGCGCGCTGATCGTCGCCTTCATCGCCTTGACGGCATGGACATGCGGGCGCTGGGACGAGAATAACGGCGCGCTCCACCTCGCCTTCCTGATCGGCTACGTGCCGGCGCTCTGGCTGGCGCTAGGGCGGCGGGCAAGGCTCGTGCATCATGTGGCCGTGCTCTCGCTGGCGGTCTGGCTCGGGTTGCTGCCGGGAGATTGGACGGTCTGGCACTTCGAATATGGCTTGATCGCCTACGGGCTCGGCGTCGCGGTGGTCTACCTGCTGCTCGGCGCCTTCGCGATCGATCGCGGCGGGCCGGCGCTGCTCACCGCTTGCCTGCCATGGGGGCTGATCGCGCTGGTCGTCGGCCTCAATGTCGAGCTGTTCCGCATTCTCGATCCGCGCGAGGCGCTCCCTGGCCACGCGATCCTGCCGGTCTATCTCGCCTATGCGCTGGCGTTGCCGGGGCTGGCGGGCCTTGCCTGGTTCGCGCGCGACCGGCGCTTTGCCGTGACGCTGGGGATCGCGCTCCTGCTCACGCTTGCGGTGCCGCTGATATTCTGGAGCGGCGGCGCGATGCGGCTGCCCGGCAAGGTCGCGGTCGGTGGCCTGATCCTGGCGATCGCCGTCGCGCTGATCAGCGCTGGCGCCCTGGGCGGCCTGCGGCGGCTGGTGATGGCCGGCACGGCGCTGTTCGGCATCGCCATCATGGTCCTGCTCTGGAAGACCGTCGGGACCTTGCTCGACCAATCGCTGTTCTTCCTCATCGCCGGCGCGGTGCTTCTGGTGGTGGCAGGCGGGGCGCGTCGGCTCTTCGCCCGGCTGGCACGGCCCGCTGCAGGGGAGGCTGCATGATGCGCATCCCCTCTGCCGATCTTGTGATCGCGCGCGTGCCGGTGCTGGTGCGGGCCATCCTCGCCATGCTGGTGCTGTGCGGCGCCATCGGCCTGCTCGTCCAGAGCCGGGCCAGCATCCTCAGCTCCGGCGCCGAGATCAGGCTGAAGACCGAGCCGGTCGATCCGCGCGACCTCTTCCGCGGCGACTATGTCGTGCTGAACTACGAGATCAGCCGCTTCGACCTCGTCGGCACCGAGGGCGACCGCGTGTTCAAGCGGGGCGAGACGATCTATGTGCGCCTGGCGCCCAATGCCGAGGGCTTCGCGCGGGTCGTTGCCGCCTACAAGGCGCGTCCCGACGTGAAGGCCCCCGAGGCCGTCATTGCCGGGACAGTGCGCTCGGAGGGCGCTTGCCCGAATGACGCGCAGAACACCTTGCAATGCGACCGCGGCCGCACCGGCCTGCGCGTCGCCTATGGGCTGGAAAGTTATTTCGTCCCGCAGGGCGAAGGGCTCGCGATCGAGCACACCGAGCGCAGCCGGATCGAGGTCGTCGCGGCCGTCGCGGCCTCGGGCCAGGCCGCGATCAAGCGCCTGCTGATCGACGGCAAGCCTGTTTACGAAGAGCCGCCGTACTGAGTGCCGTAGCGCACATTCAGCCCTGGAAACGCATGGTAGGTGGCATCTGCGGCTTTGGCCGCGGAGCCGTCGCGCCTTCCCCCACCGGCAAGACACAGAGATGTGAGCGCGTCCCCCATGGTCGCCGCCTCGTCTCCGTTATATGAACGGCAGATGAACAGGGCCGTCAGGTTTCGTTCATGGCGTTGGCCGGTGCGCCTGGTGTCCGGGACTCGTCTGGAGCTGCCGCATGTCGCAAAGCCCCTCCTTCCTGCGATATCTGCTTCTCGGAAAAGCTGACGGATCCGGCGGGCTGGCGACGCTCGCCGCTCCTCTCGGCCGCGACGCGCGCATCGATGCGGTGCGCGGGCTGGCGCTGCTGATCATCTTCATCAACCACATGCCCGGCAATGTCGTCGCCAGCTTCATGCCGCATAATTTCGGCTTCTCGGATGCGGCCGACATCTTCGTGCTGCTCGCGGGAGTCTCGGCCGTGCTGGCCTATGGCGTGTTGATCGAGCGGCGCGGGCTTGGCGTTGGCGCGGTCCGGATCGGGGCGCGGCTGTGGACGCTGTACATCGCCCATCTCGCCGTCTTCCTGATCGTCTGCGGCGTGGTGGCGCGCGCCGTCACCGGCACGCACAACCCGCTCTATATCGAGGCGATCAACATCCAGCCCTTCTTCAACGACACGCCGGCGGCGGTGGTCGATGCACTGACGCTGACCTATCAGCCCTATTACCTCGACATCCTGCCGCTCTACATCGTGCTGCTCGCGCTGTTCCCGCTGGCCTACTACGCGGTGCGCTTCAGCCCGGCGCTGGCGCTCATGGCCTCTGCGCTGGTGTGGCAGGGCGCGGTGCATCTCGGCCTCAACTTCCCGAACACGGGCGCGGCCGGCTGGTTCTTCAATCCCTTTGCCTGGCAGTTCCTGTTCACGCTCGGCGTGGTGCTCGGCCGGGCCATGCTGCTGCGGGTCGAAGCGCCGCGCTCGCGCGCGATCGATCTCATGGCAGCAGGCTTCCTCGTCTTTGCGGTGATGGTGAAGGTGTCGTCGGGCAATCCGTTCGGCATCTCCGTCCTGAACGACTGGATCGAGAGCCTGCAAATGGGCAGCGACAAGACCAACCTTGCGGTCGTCCGTGTGGTGCATTTGGCGTCGCTGCTCTGGCTGTTCATCCGCTTCGTCCCAGTGGGCTCGGCCATGATCTCGGGCGTGGTCGGCCGTAATCTCGCCGTGATGGGACGGCATTCGCTGGAAGTGTTCTGCGCCGGGGTCGTCTTGTCGATCGCCGGACAGATCATTCTGGCCGAGACCTATTTCGCACTCGGCGTGCAGTTGCTCGTCTGCCTGACCGGCATTACCATGCTGCTTGGGCTGGGGATGTTCCTGTCGTGGTATCAGTCGGTCGCGCTGCAAGGCTCCGTGAGCAAACCATCGGCGGCGCTCGGCGCCTCGGCGCCGCAATCCTGACTTCGGCACTGCTGATCGGCGCGGCTCAGGCCGGGTCGATGACGCTTGCCTTGAGTGCAGACCAGCGCTGCCGGGCGGGGGCGGCCGACCACCCTTTTCAGCCTAGCCTCAGCGCGGCCAAGAAGGCCTTGCAGGAGACGGGCAAGCTCACCATCGTCGCGCTGGGCTCCTCGACGACGGCCGGCTCCGGCGCGAGCCAGGCCGAGCGCAGCTATCCCGCCGTGCTCGAGGCCGAGCTGAAGCGCCGCCTGCCTGACCGGGACATCAAGGTCGTCAACAAGGGCATCGGTGGCCAGTCGGCCTATGACATGCTGCTGCGCATCGATGCCGACGTCATCGCCGAGAAGCCGACGATCGTGATCTGGCAGACGGTGGTCAACGACGCGATCCGCGATGTCGGCGAGGAGAAGCTCGCCAAGATCCTGAAGAAGGGCATCCGCAAGGTCGAGAATGCCGGCATCGACATGGTGCTGATGGACCTGCAATGGCTGCCGCGCGAGGACCGCTACCCGAAATACGAGGAGTATCGCGCGGTCCTGGCCAAGACGGCCGGTGAGCTCAACGTCTCCGTCTTCCCGCGCCATGCGATGATGAAGAGCTGGGCCAAGTCGAACAAGTTCACCGAGGAAGAGCTCGTCGGCATGGACGGGCTCCACATGGTCGATGCGAGCTATCGCTGCCTGGCGATCAGGATCGCCGATGGCTTGGTCAGCGGGCTGACCGGCGCGAAGCTCGACCTCGCGGAAGGCCCCAAGCCGACCAACTAAGCGCTTACTTCGCCAGCACCTCGATGTCGCGGTCGAGCCCCGACTCCACCTTGAAGTCGCGCGAGTAGACCTGGCCTTCCTGCCGGGCGATCAACACATAGTCGCCTTCGGCCAGGATGACCTGCGGAAAGGCGCCGATCGCCTCGCGGATGACGTCGCCGCCGGGGGTCAGCACGCTGAAGGCGGTGCCGGCGAAGGCCTCCCCGCCGGCCGCGGCGACGAGCTTCAGCGTCACGCGCGCGGCGCGGTGGTGCAGCGTCGCGTCGGTGACCTTGCCGGATTCGACCACGACGTCGGCGCGCTGGATGGCGTTCGAATCGCCGTAGGTCGAGACGACGTGATAGGTGCCCTCCGGCAGGCGGATCACCTCGCCGGCCTTGGCGTTGCCGACGACGAGGCGGCCTTCGGAGTTGCCCTGCAAGGGCACGAAGACCGAGAAGCTGAGCTGCGCCGGCTGGATCGGCACCTCGCCGATCGAGCCGCCGAGCGTCAGCCCGCCGGCACTGATCGAGACCTGGTCGCGCAGGCCCTGCTGGCCGAGCGTGACCCGCTTGGTGCCGCTGGCGAAGCCATAGGCGGCGTGCAGCACATAGGTGCCGGGTTCGAGCGAGAAGACCGGCTCGGCATCGGTCGAGCGCGCGACGATGCGCATCGGCGAGCCGTCGGCGGTGTCGGCCAGCACGCGCCAGACCAGGCCGGACTTGATCGGCCTGCGGTCGTTGGAGAATTGCGCGCTGAGCGCCATGCTCACCGGGATGCCGGGAAGGGCGCTCGACACGGTCGGGGGCAGGGCGGTCGCGGCCGGCGCGTCGGGGCGGGGCGGCGGCAGGGGCTGCGCGCCCGTGTCGTCCTGGGCCATCAGCAAGGTGGCGGCGAAGCAGGCGGTGACGAGGCCGCGCAGGCGCTTGCGCGCGCCGGGCCCGGCGATCAGGCGACGCGTCTTGAACGCCTCCAGTTGAAACATGCTCACGATCCTCGGCACCCCTGCGTCCCTGTATGAGCAGGCTTGCTTGTCCTCTTCATGGCGAAGCATAGGGTGTGTCGTCAGCGATGGTTAGGGGTTGGATGAGGTCAAAAATGGCCATATGGAAGGAGCAGCGCGACGCCAAGACGTCCGTCTTGGCGAGTGATGCGACGCGGCAGATGGCCATTTTTCACCTCACCCCGAAGGGGCGGGGCGCTTTTGGCCGATTAGCGCGTCGCATTTCGTAGCAAGCCGAAAGGCTTGCGTCCTCACGCTCCTTCTACTCGGCCAAAATCGCTCCCGTCCAACCCCTAACCATCGCTGACGACACACCCCAGTTCAGAAGCAATCCGCCCGGCGCCTGCGAAGGCGCCGGCTCTCCTCGCGCCCGGATGTCTCATGACCGATACGCTCGCCCTGCTCAAGCTGCGCCGTTCGGTGCCGCCGCAATTCCTCACCGCGCCCGGCCCCAGCCCCGACCAGCTCAGCGACCTGCTGACCATCGGCGCGCGCGTGCCCGATCATGGCAAGCTGGCGCCCTGGCGCTTCATCGTGTTCGAGGGCGCGGGCAAGGACAAGGCGGCGGCCCTGGTCGGCGAGGTCTTCCGCGCCAAGAATCCGGGCGCCGACGAGGAGAAGGTCGCCTTCGAGGCGAAGCGCCTCTCCTATGCGCCGCTGATCATCGGCGTGGTCTCCACCGCCAAGCCACATGTGAAGATCCCGGAATGGGAGCAGGAGCTCTCTGCCGGCGCCGTCTGCATGAACATCCTGGTCGCTGCGCAGGCGATGGGTTTTGGCGCTTCCTGGCTGACCAACTGGTTCTCCTTCGACCGCGAGGTGCTCACCGCCTTCGGACTCAGCGCCGACGAGCGCATGGCCGGCTTCATCCACATCGGCAGCTCGACCGGCACGCCGGCCGACCGCGAGCGGCCGGTGCTCGCCGACATCACCAGCCACTACGGAGCCTGAGCGCATGCACTATCATTCGGACAAACCCGTCCTGTCGCATGATCCGTTCAAGGCGATCGTCGCGCCGCGCCCTATCGGCTGGATCACGGCGCTCAGCGCCAAGGGCGAGGTCAATCTCTCGCCCTATAGCTTCTTCAACGCGGTTTCGGCGCGGCCGAACATCGTGATGTTCTCCTCGGAGCACAAGAAGGACGCGCTCGCCTTCATCGAGGAGACCGGCGAGTTCACCTGCTCGCTGGTGACGATGGCTCTCGCCCAACAAATGAACCTGACCTCGGCGCCGCTGCCGCGCGGATCGAGCGAATACGAGCATGCCGACCTCGCGATGGCGCCGTCGCATTTCGTCAAGCCGCCACGCGTCGCCGCCAGCCCGGCGGCGCTGGAGTGCAAATTGCTCTCGATCCAGCAGGTCAAGGACCTCGACGGCAACGACGTGCCGCACTGGATCGTGTTCGGGCAGGTTGTCGGCGTCTTCATCGACGATCGCTATATCGTCGATGGCAGGTTCGACACGGCCGGCGCCAACCCGATCGCGCGTTGCGGCTATGCCGATTATGCCGAGGTCGCCAGCGTGTTCTCGATCACGCGCCCGCCCGGCGCCTAGGGGATCCGGTGCCTCGCCCCGACGACGAGGACCATGACTGGAAGATGACCGTCAACCTGCTGGCGGTCATCGCAGTGCTCCTGCTGCTCGGCGCGGGCCTGTGGCTGCTGCTGGAGCTCGATCGCGCGAAGAAGGCGCAGGAGTGCCTCTCGTCGACGCAGCGCAATTGCCGCCAGATCAGGACGCCCTGAGCCGTCGGCTCAGCCAGCCAGCTTCTCGGCCCGCGCCTTCAGCCGCTGCGCCCGGACGAGGTGCGGCCGGTCGAGCATCTCGCCGTCGAGGCCGATGACGCCGACGCCCGGGTTGGCGGCGAAGAGCGCGATGATCGCCTCCGCCTTGGCGAGCTCCTCCGGCGCCGGGGCGAAGACCCGGTTGATCACCGGCACCTGTGCCGGGTGGATCGCCATCTTGCCGGTGAAGCCGTCGCGGCGGCCGGCGATGCATTCGGCTTCGAAGCCCTCGGCGTCGCGGAAATTGGTGAAGACGGTGTCGATCGCATCGACCTGGGCCGAGGCCGCCGCGAAGAGCGCGAGCGAGCGGGCGAGGCGGTACGGGTCGGTGTAGCTGCCGTCGCTCAGCCGGTTGGTCTCGGCGCCGAGATCGGCCGAGAGGTCTTCCGCCCCCCAGGTCAGCGCCGTCAGGCGGTGGGTCGCGCCGGCATAGCTGCCGAGCCCGAAAATGCCCTTGGCCGTCTCGGTCGCGATCGGGATGATCTTCGTCGCGCCATCGGGCAGGTCGTTCTCGGCCTCGCGCACCGCGATGCGGGCGGCGAGGTGCGAGACGTCGGTGCCCCCCTCCGCTTTCGGCAGCATGATCGCATCCGGCGCGCCCGGCATGACCGCGTCGAGATCGGCATCGCTCATGCCGGTTGAGAGCGCGTTGATGCGCACGATCAGCAGCGGGCGCTTCGCCTGCTGGCGGGCCTCCCTGAGAAAGCCGAGGCTGATCTCGCGGGCCTGCGGCTTGCCGCCGAGCGCGACGGAATCCTCCAGGTCGAGAATCAGCGCGTCAGCGCCGCTTTCGAGGCCCTTGTGCAGCTTCTTCGGGGAGTCGCCGGGAACGAAGAGGAGGGAACGCATGCTGTCTCGCGAGACCGTTTGAGAATTCGCCAGCGTGAGCTGGCTGGCGTGGCTGTCGAGAACCGGAGCGGAGCGTACATCAGTACGTGAGCACCGGAAGCGGAGGCGGCCGCGTCAGACGGCCGCGATGGTAGAATTATCGAATGGTCTCTCAGGCCGTGATCGCTTCTGGAGCCGGATACTTACGCATGAAAGCCTGCCGCCTGCATTGCGCCACGAGCGTGCCGTCCTGCTTGTAGGCGCGGTGCTGGAACTCGACGATCCCGGCATCGGGCCGCGAGCGCGACTCGCGCTTGCCGACGATCTCGGTGATGCAGTTGATCGTGTCGCCCTCGAAGAGCGGGGCCGGGAAGGTGACGTCGGTCATGCCGAGATTGCCGATCGTGGTGCCGAGAGTGGTGTCGTTGACGGAAATGCCGATCATCAGGCCGAGCGTGAACAGCGAGTTCATCAGCGGCTTGCCCCATTCGGTCTCGGTCGCGCAGAAATGCGCATCGATATGAAGGGGTTGCGCGTTCAGGGTCATGTTGGAGAAGAGCATGTTGTCCATCTGAGTCACCGTGCGGGTGAGCCCGTGCTCGATGACGTCGCCGACATGGAAGTCGTCGAAGTAGATTCCACCGCGCTTGTGGCGCCTGACCTCTGCCATTCCATCCTCCTGCCGCGCCCGGCCCGAAGCCGGCTTTAACGGTTCGCTTACCATAATCGGAGCAGTGTCCACAGGCTGCCGCAGCGTCATGTTCGGCCAGCCGAGAGACCTGATGTTCCTGTTCAGCACGCCCCCCACGCGCGAGACACAATCGGCCAATCCGGTCGTCGACGCCATCCGCGAAGGGGCGCAGAAAACCGGCGCCGGCTTCGACTATCTGCTGAAGACCGCCCAGCGCGAATCGGCGCTGGAGCCGGACGCCAAGGCGAAGACCTCGAGCGCCACTGGCCTGTTCCAGTTCATCGAGCAGACCTGGCTCTCGATGGTCAAGCAGGAGGGGCCGAAGCAGGGGCTCGGCAATCTCGCCAGCGCGATCAGCACTGACGATAGTGGCCGGCTCAGCGTGCCCGACCCGGCTGCACGCGAGAAGATCCTGCAGCTGCGCAACGACCCGCAGGTCGCGGCGCTGATGGCCGGCGCCTTCACCCAGAAGAATCGCGACCAGCTCGCCTCATCGCTCGGCCGCCAGCCGCAGGCGGGCGAGCTCTACATGGCGCATGTGCTCGGCGCGCGCGGCGCCTCCGACCTGATCCGCACCGCCGAGAGCGATCCGGCGCGCGTCGCCGCCAAGGATTTCCCCGACGCGGCCGCGGCCAATCGCGGCATCTTCTTCGACAAGGCCGGCCGCGCCCGCAGCGCGCAGGAGGTCTATGGCGTGCTCGCCGCGAGCCACGCCAACACGCAGCTTGCGGCCACAACGGCGGCGAACGCATCCGCCGGCAATGCGAGTGCGCAGGGCGCCGACCAGCCGGTGCCGATCGCGGCTGCGCTCGCGCCCGGGCGTGCCAAGGGGCTGATCGGCCTGTTCTCGACCGAGGGGTCGCGCGCGCCCGTCTCGCCCGCGGTCGCCAATCTCTGGACGACGCCGCGCGCCAGCAATTCGCGGCTGGCCTCGCTCGACCCCGCCGATCGCTACTTCCCGCGGCAAACGCAGAACGGCGCGGTTCCGGCTGCCGCCGATGCCGTCGCCGCGAAGCCCGCTAGCGCGGCAACTGCCCTCCCAGTCAGCGCGCCGCTGCCACCGACGCGGCCAGTTGATCTGACCCAGCCTGCGAGCGTGCAGGCCCGCCCGGCCGCCAAGCCGCGCCGCGCCGCGCCGCTCGACCTCTCCTCCTTCATGGTCCAGCGGAGCGGTACATGATCGTTCGCCGCTTTCTGCTCTGGGCCCGCACGGCCAACGCGGAGGCGCGCGCCTCCGGCGCCGCCGCACTCGCCGGGGCCTATCTGCGCTCCGAAATGGTCGACGACGATCGGCGCGAGGCCGAGACGGCGCTGATCGCGCTGGTCGACGATCCCTCGCCGCTGGTGCGCCGCGCCATCGCCGAGGAGGTCGCCGCCGCGCCGCAGGCGCCACGCACGCTGATCCTCAGCCTGATCGCCGACCAGAGCGATGTCGGGGCGCTGGTGCTGGCGCATTCGCCGGTGCTGAGCGAGGCCGACCTGGTCGATGCCGCCGCGATCGGCGATGCGCTGGCGCAGCGGGCGATCGCGCAGCGGCCCTATTTGCCGGCGAGCGTCGCCGCCGCCCTGGCCGAAGTGGGGCTGGAAGAGGCGCTGGTCGTGCTGGCGGGCAACCGCACCGCCGATATCCCTGATTTCTCGCTGGAGCGGATGTTCGAGCGCGAGGGCCAATCGGGTGCGCTGCGCGAGGCGCTGCTGGTCCGGGCCGATCTGCCGGCTGGCCTGCGCCAGGCCATCGCCGCCAAGATGTCGGATGCGCTGGCGAGCTTCGTCAGCGGCTGCGGCTGGCTCACGGTGGAGCGCAGCGCGAGGCTGGCGCGCGAATCGACCGAGCGCGTCGCCGTCGCTCTTGCCGCCGGCGGCGAGGACAGCGATGCGCCGGCCATCGTCGAATGCCTCAGGCAGAACGGCCGGCTGACGCCCGGCCTGATGCTGCGCTCGCTGCTCAGCGGCGAGCCCGCGCTGGCCGAAGCCGCTTTCGCGACGCTTTCCGAGCTGCCCGCGGCGCGCGTCGCCGCGCTGTTGCGGGACCGCAGCGGGCGGGGGCTGAAGGCGCTCTACCGCAAGGCCGGGATGCCGCTCGCGTTGCAACCGGCCTTTACGGCGGCGGTCGCGGCGCTGAACGAGGCCGGCTTCCAGCGGGTCAGCGGCATCACCGGGATCGACCGGGAGATCCTGCGCAGCGTGCTGATCGCCTGCGAGGCGCTGGAAGGCACCGAGGGCGACGCGCTGATCGGGCTGCTCAGGCGGCTCGATGCCGAGGCGGCGCGCGAAGAGGCGCGCGCCATGGCGGATTCGTTGGCCGACGACGCGGCGCTGGCGCTGCTGGTCGAGGCCGATCCGGCGTTGCTGGTCGAGCTTGAGATCGAGGATCTGCGCAGCGCGGCGTGATGCCTGTTGCCGCTCAGCTCAAGAGCCGAACTGCTCGCGCAGGATGCGCTCGTCCAGGCTGTGGCCGGGGTCGTGCAGCATGACGAGGTCGACGCTGCGATCGGTCTCCATCGAGACGGAGACGACGTTGTCGATCTGGATATGGTCGGCCATGGCGCTGACCGGGCGCTTGTTCGGCTCCAGCACCTCGATCGTGACCTGCGCCTGATCGGGCAGGAGCGCGCCGCGCCAGCGCCGAGGGCGGAAGGCGGCGATCGGGGTCAGCGCCAGCAGCGGCACGCCGAGCGGCAGGATCGGGCCATTGGCCGAGAGATTATAGGCGGTCGAGCCAGCCGGGGTGGAAAGCAGCACGCCATCGGCGATCAGCTCTTCGAGCCGGACTTGGCCGTCGATGGAGATCCTCAGCTTGGCTGCCTGATAGGAGCGCCTGAGCAGCGAGACCTCGTTGATCGCCTTGGCGTGGACGCGGGCGCCGGTCTGGTCGGTCGCGTACATCAGGAGCGGATGGACGATGCTGCGCTCGGCCGCTTCGAGGCGCTTGCTCAGGCCGCGCTCGCGGAACTCGTTCATCAGGAAGCCGACGGAGCCACGGTTCATGCCGTAGATCGGCTTGCCGGTGCCCAAAAAGCGATGCAGCGTCTGCAGCATCAGCCCGTCGCCGCCAAGCGCGACGATGACGTCGGCGCTGTCCGGCTCGGCATTGCCATAGCGCGTGGTGAGCTTCTCCAGCGCGGCCTGGGCCTCGGGAGTCTCGCTGGCGACGAAGGAGATGGCTCCGAAGCGCTCGGTCATCGCAGGTCCAGGAAGCAGCTAGATCAGGGGGCGCGGGCCGCTGGCATAGCACGCCGGGCGTGAGGGCGGCGATACGCCGGCCCCAATAAAAAGGCCGGGTCGCCCCGGCCTTTTGTCGCGTCGGCCTTCAGCCGGTCAGATGGCGGGCGTCCATTGCACCGGCACCAGCTCGAAGCCGTTGCCGGACTTGGCGATGTGGCCGGTCGCCGGGAAAGGCGCGTGGTAGAATGCGACCTGCATACGATCGGCCGAGACCATGTCGAGCATCCTGCGGCGGGTCGTCACCGCCTGCGGGCCGTCCATGTCGAACACGGCCGACCAGTCCGGGTTGCGGACGAAGAGCGAGGGGTGGTTGGTGACGTCGGACATGATCATCAACTTGCCCGAGCCCGACGCGACCGCGAAGGCCGTATGGCCGGGGGTATGGCCGGGCGCCGCGATGGCGGTGATGCCGGGCAAGATCTCCTTGCCGCCCTCGAACTGCTTCACGTCCTTGGCGATCGGCGCGAAGACGCGGCGCACGCCGGCGAAAGCGCCCTTCATCGCCTCAGGCGCCGCGCTCATCTTGGCGTCGTCCATCCAGAAGGCCCATTCCGCCGCCGGGACCATGACCTCGGCATTCGGGAACAGGGCGGTACCGTCCTTGGCGCGGAAGCCGTTGATGTGGTCGCCGTGGAAATGGCTGAAGACGACGGTCGAGACGTTCTTGGGGTCGAAGCCGGCCGCCTTGAAGTTGGCCTGCCAGGTCCCGCTGGTCGGCGCGCCCAACTCGCCGTTGCCGGTGTCGATCAGGGTGAGCTTGCCGCCATGCTCGATGGCGAGCGTGGTGAAGGTGATGTTCAGCGCATCCGGGGGCAGGAAGGCCTGCTCCATCGCCTTCTTGACCTCAGCGAACTCGGCATTGCGGACGAAGCCCTCGAGAGGGCGGCGGGCGAAGCCGTCATTGATGGCGGTCAGCGTGATGTCGCCGACCTTATAGCGGTAGAAGCCGGGGGCTTGATTCACAGGCGCTCCTTGCGCATGGGCCGGGGCGATGCCGGCGGGAATGTCGAGGGTGGCGGCGACGGCGAGCGCGCCGGCGCCAGTAAGCAAGGTGCGACGGGACGGATTGAGAGCGTGCATGGTCTTCCCCCATTTTGAGGGCATGGCGTAGCCCGAAAACCGCTTCGCACTTTTCGGCGCCATGCCCTGGGCTCGGCCTGAGCCCGGAGGCAACCTAACGTCCGGGCGGGAGGCTTCAACCGTCGCGGGAGGTTGCGGAATCAACTTTCCGTGAAGCTTCGGCGGCCTGGTAGCGGGCGAAGGCGCGCAGCATTGCGGCGCAGAGGGCGAGCGAGCCCATGGTGGCGTTGCCCGAGCATTCGGCGACCAGCGCCTGGAAGGCGGCGTTGTTGTCGCCCATCAGGCACTGGACGCTCCAGTTCCAGTCGGGCGCCTTCTGCCGCAGCAGGCTCACGGCCACGTCGATGTTGGCGCTGACGGTGCCGAGCGCCTTCCAGAGCGAGCCCTGCTGATAGATGCCGCCGACCGGTGCGCGCCGGCTGACGAGATGGGCGGGCTTGCGCCTGACGGCGAAGCCGAGGGCCTCGTAGATGTCGGCATCGAGCGCGCGATCGGGCTTATGGACCGTCTCGCAGCGTTCGGCGAGTTCGAGCAGCCGTTGTTTCCCGTCCATCGTCATCCCGTCCGTGGCCGTGCCCGGTCGTGGCTGGTGCCGGCGGAGAGGATCGAACTCCCGACCTTCGGTTTACAAAACCGCTGCACTACCGCTGTGCTACGCCGGCCCAGATAAGCCTAAAGCGGTTATCAGCACGCCGCTGCCAGGGCAAGGCGTGGAATGCCGTGCCGCTGTAGGCCTGAACATGAAAAAGCCCCGCCCTGGTGGGCGGGGCTCTCCCCTCTGGTCGCTAGGCCCGAGTGAGGCTTACGACTTGTAGATGTCGCGATCCTTGGTCTCGGGCAGGAAGAGCAGGCCGACGACGAAGGTCATCAGCGCGATCACCACCGGGTACCAGAGGCCCGAGTAGATATCGCCGGTCGAGGCGACGATGGCGAACATGGTGGGCGGCAGGAAGCCGCCGAACCAGCCGTTGCCGATATGGTAGGGCAGCGACATGCCGGTGTAGCGGATGCGGGTCGGGAAGAGCTCGACGAGCATCGCCGCGATCGGCCCGTAGACCATCGTGACGTAGAGCACGAGGATGAACAGAATGCCGATCATCGACCAGAACTGGCCGTTCAGGCCCTTGTTGATGTTGACGATGCCGGCATCGCCGGGCTTCGGATAGCCGGCAGCCTGGGCTGCGGCGATGACGTCGGCGGCGAAGGTCGCCGAAACCGGAACCTCCTTGCCGGAGATCTCGACCTTGGTCGGCGAACCGGCCGCTCCCGGGACGAGCTGATAGTTCAGCGCGCCGCCGGCAAGGGCCTTGCGGGTCGTGTCGCAAGAGTTCGTGAAGGTCCGCACGTTGACGGGGTCGAACAACGAGCCGCAGGTGGCAGGATCGGCCGTGACGACGATCTTCACGTTGTCATGGGCGTTGTAGAGCGTCGGGTTGCCGACCTTCGTCAACGTCGTGAACAGCGGGAAGAAGGTCAGCGCTGCGATCAGGCAGCCGCCGAGGATGATCGGCTTGCGGCCGATCTTGTCCGAGAGCGCACCGAAGACGACGAAGAACGGCGTGCCGAGCAGCAGCGATGCCGCGATCAGGACGTTGGCGGTGGTGCCGTCGACCTTCAGCGTCTGGGTCAGGAAGAACAGCGCGTAGAACTGGCCGGCATACCAGACCACGGCCTGGCCGGCGGTGCCGCCGATCAGTGCGATCAGGGCGATCTTGGCGTTCTTCCACTCGCCGAAGGCCTCGCTGAGCGGCGCCTTCGAGAGCGTGCCCTCGGCCTTCATCTTGGTGAAGGCCGGCGATTCCTGCAGCTGCAGCCGGATCCAGATCGAGACGCCAAGCAGCAGGATCGAGAGCAGGAACGGCACGCGCCAGCCCCAGGCGGCGAAGGATTCGGCCGACATGCTCAGACGCAGCGCCAGGATGACGATGAGCGAGAGGAAGAGGCCGAAGGTCGCGGTGATCTGGATGAAGGAGGTGTAGAAGCCGCGGCGGTTCTGCGGGGCGTGCTCGGCGACATAGGTCGCGGCGCCGCCATACTCGCCGCCGAGCGCCAGGCCCTGGAGCAGGCGGCAGGCGATGAAGGCGATCGGGGCGGCGATGCCGATCGAGGCATAGCCCGGCAGCAGGCCGACGACGAAGGTGGCGAGGCCCATCACCATCATGGTGACGAGGAAGGTGTACTTGCGGCCGATCAGGTCACCCAGGCGGCCGAAGAACAGCGCGCCGAAGGGGCGCACCGCGAAGCCGGCGGCAAAGCTGAGCAGGGTGAAGATGAAGCCGGCGGTCGGGTTCACGCCCGAGAAGAAGTTCGCCGAGATGTTGGCGGCAAGTGAGCCCGCCAGATAGAAGTCGTACCATTCGAAGACGGTACCGGTGGAGGAAGCGATGATGACCTTCTTCTCTTCTCTGGTCATCGGGCGGTGTGCCGCCCCCACTTCCGAATGTGATGCCACGCTCATGGCGTTCTCCCCTGATGATTCCCCGATGCTGGAAAGCGCCGGGCGGCCCGATTTTATGTGGCTCGATTTCTTGCGACGCGATGCCACCGGTTGCCGGCAGGCGGCTTCCCGCACAGTTCCAGCTAGGTCATAGGAATGCCCGCGCGGTCAAATCTATGCAATCAGGCACTTGGTCTTGCATCGTTAGGTGTAATACTAACGGCCTAATTGCCTTGCACTCGCGCAGGCGCTTCCGAAGACGGCTGGCTTGGTGCTGACGACCATTCTATAACTTGCGCCGAGGCCGATCCAGATGCGGAAGGGGAGTGCGACGATGCCGCGCATCGCGACGGGTCTTTCCATTCTGATGCTGGCGCTGCTTCCGGCGGAGCAGGCGTTTGCGGCGGGTTCGGGACGTGGGCCGGGGCCTGGCAGCAGCGGGGCGGCGGTTCACTCCAGTCCCGCTGGCGGCGCCTGGCGCGGCGCCTCGCTTGGCGGACATCGTCTTTCCAGCCAGCGCCTCGCGCGCCCGAATCATCAGGGCGGGCGCCGATTCTGGGGCGGCTCGTCCGGCTTCTATCCATTCGATGCCGGCGGCGAGCGCACGATTTTGCGCGAGGTCAGTGGGGGCGAGGAGGAGCGCCCGCTCGATCGTGATTCGTTCGAGCACATGCCGGTCAGGATGGGCATCGCGGCTTCGCCGGTCGGGCGGCCGGTGATCTACCGGATCGAGGGGAGCAAGGCACGGCCGATCGTGCGGGTCCTGCGCGTCGGCATCGACGACAGGCGCGCCGGCCTGCGCCACCTCGCCACTGCCGAAGGCGGCAATGCCGAAATCCTCACGCTGAAGCCGCGCTGAGGCGCTCATCAATAGGTGAGAGCATGACGTCAGCCGAAAACCGGTTCCCGCTATTCGCTGACGCGGACCTTCGGTTCGGCATCATGCCCTAGCGCCGCCGGCTCGCCGCGTAGAGCGCGATCGCGGTCGCGTTGGAGACGTTGAGGCTGGTGATCGTGCCCGGCACTTCCAGCCGCGCGATATGGTCGCAGAGGTCGCGGCTGCGCTGGCGCAGGCCCTTGCCCTCGGCCCCCATGACCATGACGAGCGGGCGGCGCAGCGCGATCTCGTCGAATTCGGTGGCGCCCTCCGAATCGAAGCCGATGCGCTGGAAGCCGCGCTTGCCCAGTTCATCGAGCGCATCGCCGAGATTGCGCACGGCGATCAGCGGCACGTGCTCCAGGGCTCCCGAGGCCGATTTCGCCAGAACGCCGGTCGCGGCGGGCGAATGGCGAATCGTCACGATCACCGCCGCGGCGGCGAAGGCCGCGGCAGAGCGCAGGATCGCCCCGACATTATGCGGGTCGGTGATCTGGTCGAGCGCCAGCACGATCGCGTCGTCGGGCAGGCTGCCGAGATCGGGCGAGGGCAGGGGGTCGCAGACCAGGTAGAGGCCCTGGTGCACCGCGTCGGGCGTGAGCAGCCGGTCGATCTCGGAGGGGCGGACGAGCTCGGGCTCGAGCGGCAAGGTGCCGAGTTCCTCGCGCAGGCGCTTGGCGCCGTTCTCCGTGGCGAGCAGGCGGCGGTGACGGCGCTGCGGGTTGCGCAGCGCTTCGACGACCGGATGGACGCCGTAGAGCACGGCCTCGTCGATATCGCCGGGACGGTGCGGCGGCGGGCCGTCCTCGCGCTGGCGACCCCAGCCGCCTGGGCGCTTGCCGCCGGAATTGGCCGGCTTGGGACGAAACGGCGCGGGCATGGCGGGCCTCCGAACGGAACAAGCGCCTGCCCTGCCATGGCGCGCGGCATTTTGCCAGCGTGGGATGGAAACGAGAGGACGGGATACGGCGTCTCCCATTTTGTTGACTAGGAAATCACTTTGATATAGTTTCCCAGTCAATCAAGGGGATGACATGCCGCCGACGCAACCCGTTTCCAGCATCACGGCGCATCTCGGTTTCTGGCTGCGCATGGTGTCCAACCACGTCTCGCATGCCTTCGCGGGCAAGCTCGCGGACAAGGGCGTGACGGTCGCCGAGTGGAGTCTGATGCGCGCGCTCTATGGCAGGGAGCCGATGTCGCCAAGCCGCGTCGCGGACGAGATGGGCATGACGCGCGGAGCGATCACCAAGCTCGCCGACAGGCTGATCGCCAAGTCGCTGATTCTGCGCGAGGCCAGCGCCGATGACGGCCGCGCGCAGACGCTCGCCCTGACCGGGCGGGGCATCGAGCTCGTGCCGGAACTGGCGGCGCTCGCCGACCGCAACGATGCGGAGTTCTTCGAGTGCCTGACGGCGGACGAGCGGAAAATCCTGGAACGGCTCCTGAAACGCATGGTCGAGCGCGGGCACATGACTGCGATGCCGATCGAATGATCCCGATTCAAACCAGACCACGGAGAAGACCGATGAATGAGCGCCAGACCGCAACCGCCCGGGCCTGCCTCGAAGGGGCGGAGGGCAATACGATGACTTTCCCGCAGATCGTAGGAACGTTGATGGAGTCGGGCTTCGAAAGCTACGCGATCGACTTCCGGCGGGCGATCGCGGCCTATTACCTGCCCGATGGCGAGAGCATCGAGCTGCCGCTCCACAGGCTCGATACTGCTGTGGCGCCGAGATTCGACGCCGTACTCATGCAGGCTGCCATCAGGGAAGCGCAGCAACAGGTGCCCGGCTATACGTATCGGGGCTTCTGCAAGAAGGCCGTGTCCGCCGGGTGTGCCGGCTACATCGTGTCGTTCTCCGGCCGTCGGGCGCTCTATGTCGGCCGGACTGCCGAAACACATGTCGAGCACTTTCCAAACTAGCAGGCGGCGACCCCGGGGAATGCACCACGTCGGCATTGTCGTCGCGCGCTTCTGCACAACGCTCGTGGCCCCGTCACAACGAAAGCGGGGCGAATGGCTTTTTGGCGGTTGACACACTGGGGCCCGGTCACCATAAGTCCGGCCGCGCCTGTCAGCCGTCACGAAAGTGAAACAGGCCTTGGGATGACGACCAAGCGTCGTGATCCGCGATCGGCGGGGGAATGTCCCGAGCGGCAAAGGGGGCGGACTGTAAATCCGCTGGCTATGCCTTCGCAGGTTCGAGTCCTGCTTCCCCCACCAACCTTCGCCCTGCGGGCTTCGGCTCGGCAAGCCGCAGGCTTGCGAGACGAGCCGGCAAGGCGAAGGCTGTCGCGCCGCAGTTGCGCAGCAACGCAGGCGGACTGCACTGACCCCGCAATTTCCGCTTCTCACTGAATCGCGCTGCCTGATGTCTTGACATCGGCGCTCCCATCACGGATTCCGAAGGCAGCGCGGGTGTAGCTCAATGGTAGAGCAGCAGCCTTCCAAGCTGAATACCCGGGTTCGATTCCCGGTACCCGCTCCAGCCCCTTCAGCCCACACATGATCTTGCCACCGGACGGCTCGGCAGGCCGCCCCGATCTCGATGCTGCGGCGCGGATTGCCTCGGAGGGGGTAGCTACGGCGGCAATTCTGAGCGCTTGCCAGATAGCGCGGGCCGATCTCAGTCTTTCGGCATGCCCATGTTCTGGTTCAGCCCCGCGGTAAAGGTTGAGACAGGCACTGCCAGCAGGGGCTACGCGGTCACCAACGTGCAGCGGGCGGCCGATTTCCTGTTGTCCTGGAAACATCTCGGCGGCCCGAAATGGAAGCTTGCCGCGCAAGCCTGCATACGTTGCCTGCAGGGCGAGATTCCCCCGGAAGACGTGCGCGCTCCGTTCGAGGACGCTGCTCGCGAGGCTGGGAAGCTCGTCGAATACTAGAGTATGAAGCCGAACCGAAGGTCCGCGCCAGCGAATAGCGGGAACCGGCTTTCGGACGACATCATGCTCCAACTCCTAGATGAGAGCCGGACATTGCTCAAAAGCAAGACGGCGCGGGGTGGTCTGGTCCTCCACCGCCGCGCCGCCCGGAAGCAGGCTGATTATGACTAAAATAGCTCGATCTCGATAATTCTCTTCGCCGGTGGTGCGGCCGATGCAGCTTGCGCTGCGCTCCTGCCGGAAGGCCGCCCCCAGTTAAACCTCAGACTTTCAATTCCCTGCCCCCTCTATGGGCCAAACGCTCACGAACGGCGGCGAATATTGCGCAGGGAACGTTCGATGGTGGCGAGCATCTCGCCATGTTCCTGTTGGGTCTTGCGGATCTCCTCGAGCGCCGCGGCCACCTGAACGATGGCGGCGTGCGTGTTGCCGCTCAGCAAGTCATGCATGCCGGCGGGAACATGGCCGAGAGTCCGGTTCGCTGGGTTGTCGATGAACTCGTTCATGTAGAGCATGGCCCGTCCCCTTGTGGCGCCCGTCTCAAGACATCCGCTTGAGCTCAACGCTGCGCCGACAAAGTCGAAGATGCGCCGCGGGGCGACTGTCCATAACGCGACGGCAGCCTGTCGTACTGTGATCAAGATCACAGTACGACAGGCTGCCGCGATGGCAGGAACGGGACTTGGCAGGGCCGCTTCACCGAAAACGGGAAGCGGCCGGGCGCCTCACTCCTTCGGCACGTCGGAATGGCCGAGGTCGCGGGTCGGGTCGAGCCGGTCGCGGACGCGCTGCTTCAGGGTTTTGGCGTCGGGGAAGCCGCCATCGACAGTGCGGTCCCAGATCACCTCGTCCTCATAGCGGATGATGAAGGTGCCGCCGGTGCCGGGCACGAGCGCGACCTCGCCGAGATCGGCGCCATAGGTCGAGAGCAGCTCCTGCCCGAGCCAGGCGGCGCGCAGCAGCCATTGGCAGAGCGTGCAATAGGTGATGCTGATGCGCGGCTTGGACGACGTGGACATGGTGAAACCCTAGCTGAAGAAGCGGTTCGCGGGCCGTGGCAGCCCGAGGTTCTCGCGCAGGGTCTTGCCCTGATATTCGCGCCGGAACAATCCGCGCCGCTGCAACTCGGGCACGACCTTGTCGACGAAGTCGTCGAGCCCCTCGGGCAAATACGGGAACATCACGTTGAAGCCATCGCTGCCGCGCTCGACCAGCCAATGCTCCATCTGGTCGGCGATGGTTTTGGGGGTGCCGACGAAGGCCAGGCCGCCATAACCGCCGAGACGCTGGGCGAGCTGGCGCACGGTCAGGTTCTCCCGCCTGGCCAGGTCGATGGCGCGCTGGCGCCCGCTCTTGCTGGCATTGGTCTCGGGGATCTCGGGCAGGGGGGCGTCGGGATCGAATTGTGTGGCGTCATGGCCGAGCGCGATCGAGAGCGAGGCGATGGCGCTGTCGTAATGCACGAAGCTGTCGAGCAGGGCGCGCTTCTCGCGCGCCTCGGCCTCGCTCTCGCCGACCACGGTCAGGACGCCGGGCAGGATCTTGAGGTGGTCGGGATTGCGGCCGATCGCCTCCATGCGGCTCTTCAGGTCGGCGTAGAAGGCCTGGCCGGCGGCAAGCGTGCCATGCGCGGCAAAGACCAGCTCCGCCGTCTCGGCTGCGAGCTGGCGCCCGGCATCCGAGGCGCCGGCCTGGACGATGACCGGCCAGCCCTGCGGCGACCGGGCGATGTTGAGCGGGCCGCGCACCGAGAGGTGAGGGCCCTTATGGTCGAGGACGTGCAGCTTGTCGGGATCGAAATAGAGCCCGCTCTCGCGGTCGCGGATGAAGGCGTCGTCGGCGAAGGAATCCCACAGGCCGGTGACGACGTCGTAGAACTCGCGCGCCCGGTCGTAGCGCTCGTCATGCTCCATGTGCTCGTCGAGGCCGAAATTCAGCGCGGCGTCGGGATTCGACGTGGTGACGATGTTCCAGCCGGCGCGGCCGCCGCTGATATGGTCGAGCGAGGCGAAGCGCCGGGCGATGTGATAGGGCGCGTCGAACGTGGTCGAGGCCGTCGCCACCAGCCCGATATGCTCGGTCGCGCCGGCAAGCGCCGAGAGCAGGGTGAAGGGCTCGAAGGAGGTCACGGTGTGGCTGCGCTTCAGCGCCTCGACCGGCATGTTCAGCACGGCGAGATGGTCGGCCATGAAGAAGGCGTCGAACTTGCCGGCTTCCAGCTTCTGGGCGAAGCGCTTGAGATGGCCGAAGTTGAAGTTGGCGTCCGGATAGGCGCCGGGATAGCGCCAGGCGCCGGTGTGGATGCTGACCGGGCGCATGAAGGCGCCGAGATGGAGTTGGCGGGGAGCGCTCATGGCAGGCGGCCTCGAAGCTTAAGTCGGTTCGGTGAGACTTAAGGTGCCCCCCATGACGCTGGCTATGGCGCGGCGAAGAAAACGAGGGCGTGTTCGGCCGGGCGAGGGGATGGAGAATATTCTTCTCCGCGCCGGCTTGAAACGGGAAGATCCCGCCGCCGGAATTCGGCATTCGCGCCAGTGCTGGGCCTTGCATCGGCGATCTGTCGCGGCCCGGCTGTCAAAGCCGGGCATTCTCGCCTAGCCTTCAGGCTCCTGCCGAACGGATTTCGCGCCACAGCCATGACGCTCACCGATATCGCCTCCCGCACCTACAACCATGGCTGGCGGCTCGATCCGATCATCCGCAGCCTGCTCGACACCGATTTCTACAAGCTGCTGATGCTGCAGATGATCCGGCGCTTCCATCCGGACGTGCACGTCACCTTCTCGCTGATCAACCGTTCCCGGCATATCCGGCTGGGCGACCTCGTCGACGAGGGCGAGCTCAGGGCGCAGCTCGACCATGCCCGCGAGATCCGCTTCAGCAAGAAGGAGCTGATCTGGCTCGCCGGCAACAGCTTCTACGGCAAGACCCAGATGTTCACGCCGGACTTCATCGCCTGGCTCGCCGATTTCCAGCTGCCGGCATATGAGCTGAAGCGCGTCGACGGCCAGTACGAGTTGCATTTCCACGGGAACTGGACCCACAGCACGATGTGGGAGGTGCCGGCGCTCGCCATCATCAACGAGCTGCGGGCGCGGCGCGTGATGAACGGACAGAAGCGCTTCTCGCTCGACGTACTCTATGCCCGCGCCAAGGCCAAGATGTGGAGCAAGGTCGAGCGGCTGCAGCAACTGCCGGAGCTGCGCATGTCGGATTTCGGCACGCGGCGCCGGCACGGCTTCCTCTGGCAGCGCTGGTGCGTCGAGGCGCTGAAGGAAGGGCTTGGGCCATGCTTCACCGGCAGCTCGAACGTGCTGCTGGCCATGGACAGCGACCTCGAGGCGATCGGCACCAACGCGCATGAGCTGCCGATGGTGCTGGCGGCACTGGCCGAGAACGACGAGGACATGCTGGAGGCGCCCTATCGCGTGCTCGACGAATGGCGCCGCGTCTATGGCGGCAACCTGCTGATCGCCTTGCCGGATGCGTTCGGCACCGGCGACTTCCTGCGCCGCGCCCCGGACTGGGTGGCGGACTGGACCGGTTTTCGCCCCGACAGCGCCCCGCCGATCCAGGCCGGCGAGGAGATCATGGCGTGGTGGAAAGCCAGGGGCCGCGACCCGCGCGAAAAACTGCTGGTCTTTTCGGACGGGCTCGACGTCGCCGCGATCGAGCAGGTCTACCACCACTTCAACGGCAAGGTGCGCATGGCCTTCGGCTGGGGCACCGACCTCACCAACGACCTCGTCGGCTGCTCGCCGGACGGCTCGCGCGCGCTCGACCCGATGTCGCTCGTCTGCAAGGTGACGCGCGTGAACGGCAGGCCGGCGGTGAAGCTCTCCGACAATCCCGAGAAGGCTTCGGGGGAGGCGAGCGAGGTGGCGCGGTATCGGCGGGTGTTCGGGGTGGCCGGGGCGTGACGATTTCGCCGATGGTCGTCGAACTCCATCGCTCTCGGCTTTTTCCGCTTGCCCTAGTCTAGTGCTTTGGTTGGTCTGGTGTGTTCCAAGATCGCCCATTAACGCCCCTTGGAAGGCTATGCCGGGGGGCAACACATCATGATCCGATTCTTGTTCGCTGCGGTCTTAGGGGCCGCTCTTGCCGGCTGCGTCACGCCGGACCGGGGATTGACCTTCTCGGAAATACGCGACCTCAGGATTGTCGACGTCATCGTCGAAACGCCGAAGCCCGCCGAGGGCGGCCAGCCCGTCGTGGTCTGGCCGAAGGCCGGGATGGCCTATGCCAGCACGCAGATGCCGGCATCGACCCGGCCCGTGTCCCTGGGACGCGATCCCGCCGGAGCCGGCAACGGGCCGACGCCGGAGGAATCTGCATGGGATGAGAAGTTCATGGCCTTGAGCCGGAGCGCAGCCGCCCAGACGCAGATGCACAGCACCCTGGCGCAGGTCACCCGCGACAGCTTCCGCAAGCGCTTTACCGAACAGCCTTCGGGCAAACATGCGGCCAAGCTGAAGGTCGTGGTCAAATCGCTGATGGCGCCTGGCGGGCAAGCCACGTTCACGGCCGACGTGATCGTGCTCGATGGCGTGACCGGGCGGCCGTTGACGCAGTATCCGAACCTGCTGGGCATCAGGACAGCGTCGACGGCGGTCGTGCCGGCGACGCCCGTGGGAATCCTCGTCGGGCTCGCTGCGCTCGCCGTTGCCGACCAGATCCGTGGCGATCCGGCTTATGAGGCCATCGATAGCGCCTCTTCGGCTTTTTCGGGCTGGCTCCTGCGCGAGTAGAACAGGGGCTCGTCGAAGCGCGCCAGGTATTCTGGCACCGCGTGCCATGCTCGTCTTGTGCTCGTCATGGTTGTATGTTTATCGTGCCCCTACGTAATGAGCGCTGGGGGGCGTCATGGCGCGGGTGGGGTTGTGGTTTTGGGTTGTCGTTTGCGTCGTCGGCCTGTCGTCGGCCGCGCAGGCGCTGGATCGCAAGCGTCTGAATGACGCGACGCCGGTGAACGAGGTCGAGATGAGCGCCTTGCTGGAGCGCGCGCTCGCGCGCCGGGCGGGCGTCACGAAGTTGCGCGTCGACGGCGGCGATGTCGTGTTCCTGGCCGGGAGCCAGGAGATGCGGATGGGCATCACCCCTTTGACGCGGCAGATGAACGATCTGAGCGGGGCAAAGCAGCGGCAGGCCGCTTTCGACAAGCTGCTGGCGCGGGTCGACGAGACCGTCGCCGGAAAGCACAAGGCCAAGGCGGATGCCGAGCAGGAGCGCTTTCGGAAGGCTTTGCTGCCGGTGCTGAAGAACAAGGCCTATATCGCCGAGATCAAAGCGCGATGCCGCCGGCAGTGCGGGCAGAGTGCGCAGCTGCTATATATTCCGCTGGCAGGCGATATCATCGTCGCGGCAGCGCTCGACCTGCCTAAAATCACGCGCTTCGTCACGGTCGGCGAGGGTGGTCCTTACGGCATGAGCGACGAGGACATCTTCCGCACCGCCTTCGCCAATCTGAACCGGCGCGTCGGAAAGCTGCAGCTCCACGATTTCGGGCCGGTGCGGGCGCTGGCCTTCGAGAACGACTACAACGCCTCGCTCCTGCTCGCGCCGAAGGCCTGGGAGAGCATTCCGAACCTGCCGCGCAACCTGGCGATTGCCGTGCCGGCGCGCGACATCGTTGCCTTCGCCGATGCCGACGACCCGCAGGCGCTCGAAGCCTTGCGCGGGGTTGCGAAGATGCCGGACAAGGGCTTTCCGGTCTCCAGACAGCTCTACCTAATGAACGAACGCGGTCGCTTCGAGGTCATGCCCTGAGCCCATGGCCAGCGCAGTTGGCGTGGCGCGACCCGTACCAGACGGGCTTCACCCACCCATGGCTTGCATCCTCGCTGGAAACACCCTAATTCGACCGCGTTTTTCCGGCCGAGAATGGCCGCCGTCGAGGAAAAGGTGTCATGGCCAAAGAGAAGTTTGCTCGGACGAAGCCGCATTGCAACATCGGGACGATTGGTCACGTTGACCATGGCAAGACGTCTTTGACGGCAGCGATCACGAAGGTCCTGGCTGAGTCTGGCGGGGCGTCGTACACGGCGTATGACCAGATCGACAAGGCGCCGGAGGAGAAGGCGCGCGGGATCACGATCTCGACGGCGCACGTGGAGTACGAGACCGCGGCGCGTCACTACGCGCACGTCGACTGCCCCGGCCACGCGGACTACGTGAAGAACATGATCACGGGCGCGGCGCAGATGGACGGCGCGATCCTGGTTGTGTCGGCCGCCGACGGCCCGATGCCGCAGACGCGCGAGCACATCCTGCTGGCGCGCCAGGTCGGCGTGCCGGCGCTGGTGGTGTTCATGAACAAGGTCGACCTGGTCGACGACGCGGAGCTGCTCGAGCTGGTCGAGATGGAGATCCGCGAGCTCCTGTCGAAGTACGACTTCCCGGGCGACGACATCCCGATCACCAAGGGCTCGGCCAAGGTCGCGCTGGACGGCGGCGACAAGGCGATCGGCCATGACGCGGTGATCGCGCTGATGAAGACGGTGGACGACTACATCCCGCAGCCGGCGCGCCCGCTGGACCTGCCGTTCCTGATGCCGGTCGAGGACGTGTTCTCGATCTCGGGCCGCGGCACGGTGGTGACCGGCCGCGTCGAGCGCGGCATCGTCAAGGTCGGCGAGGAGATCGAGATCGTCGGCCTGAAGGACACGGTGAAGACGACCGTGACCGGCGTCGAGATGTTCCGCAAGCTGCTCGACCAGGGCCAGGCGGGCGACAACATCGGCGCGCTGCTGCGCGGCACGAAGCGCGAGGACGTCGAGCGCGGGCAGATCCTGTGCAAGCCGGGCTCGGTGAAGCCGCACACGAAGTTCAAGGCCGAGGCGTACATCCTGACGAAGGAGGAGGGCGGTCGCCACACGCCGTTCTTCACGAACTACCGGCCGCAGTTCTACTTCCGCACGACGGACGTGACCGGCGTGGTGCACCTGCCCGAGGGCACGGAGATGGTGATGCCCGGCGACAACATCACGATGGAAGTGCACCTGATCGTGCCGATCGCGATGGAGGAGAAGCTGCGCTTCGCCATCCGCGAAGGTGGCCGAACCGTCGGCGCCGGCGTCGTCGCCTCGATTATCGCCTGAGCGGCGCTGCGACAGATATGGTTTGAGAAGGGCGGCGGCAACGCCGCCCTTTTTCGTTCCTGTGGGGCTTTGTCACAGCCGGCTCGTTTTCGACTTGAAAACGCCGGGCTCTTGGGGCAAAGCATCCGCGACTACAGGGGTGTAGCTCAGTTGGTAGAGTACCGGTCTCCAAAACCGGTTGTCGTAGGTTCGAGCCCTACCGCCCCTGCCAGTCCCTCCGCCGGTGCTGCGATGACGCAGAATATCTACGACGACGCCGGCTTCTTCGAAAATTACAGCCAACTGCCACGCTCGGTCCACGGACTCGACGGCGCGCCCGAATGGGGCTCGCTGCGAAAGCTGCTGCCGCCGATGCAGGGGCTCAGGGTGATCGACCTCGGCTGCGGCTTCGGCTGGTTCTGCCGCTGGGCGGCGGAGCAGGGCGCGAAGGGCGTGCTCGGCGTTGACGTCTCCGAGCAGATGCTGGCCCGGGCGAGGGCGGAGACGTCGAACCCGGCGATTGCCTATCTCAGGGCCGATCTGGAGACGTTCGCGCCGGAGCAGGGCGCCTTCGACCTTGCCTATAGCTCGCTCGCCTTCCACTACCTGAGCGATCTCGGCGGGCTGCTCGCGCGCGTCCATGCGGCGCTCGCTCCCGGCGGCGCGCTGGTCTGCTCGGTCGAGCATCCGATGCTGACCGCGCCGCGGCATCAGGGCTGGGCGCAGGACGCTTCTGGCCTGCCGAGTTGGCCAGTCGGGGCTTATCTCGACGAGGGCCCGCGCAGCACCGACTGGCTGGCCAAGGGCGTGATCAAGCAGCACAGGACGATCGCGACCTATCTCGCGCTCTTGTCGCAGTCGGGTCTCAGGCTTACCTGCCTCGAGGAATGGGGGCCGAGCCCGGAGCAGGTCGCGGCCAACCCCGATTGGATCAAGGAGCGGCAGCGTCCGCCGTTCCTGCTGCTGGCTTGCCGCCGCCCCTGACGTTTCCCCGGCTCAAAAGGCGCTTGGCTAACGTCGTGGAGCGTTGTAAGAGGCTCATCCAGACGGCGCGCGGCTCCCTGAGCCCCGCGCCGCGAATCTTTCAGGACGTGACGAATCGGCCAGCGGCGAGCTCTTCCGCCGCGATCCGGAACCCGAGGTGAGTTTGAGCCGATGGCGAAACCCGATCCCTTCCAGTTCCTGCAGGAGGTCCGCTCCGAGGCCACGAAGGTCACCTGGCCGTCGCGGCGCGAGACGCTGATCACGACCGGCCTCGTACTGGCCATGGTGCTGGTCTCCAGCCTGTTCTTCCTCTTTACCGACACCATCATCCGCTGGTCGCTCGGCATCATCCTCGGCGCTCGCTGAGCGGAGATCATTGACGTGAACACCCGTTGGTACATCGTCCACGCCTATTCGAACTTCGAGAACAAGGTCGCGCAGTCGATCCGCGACCAGGCGGCGCAGCGCAATCTCGCCGACAAGTTCGAGGAAGTGCTCGTGCCGACCGAGAAGGTCGTCGAGGTGCGCCGCGGCCGCAAGGTCGATGCCGAGCGCAAGTTCTTCCCGGGCTACGTCCTGGTGAAGTGCGAGATGACCGACGAGGTCTACCACCTGATCAAGAACACGCCGAAGGTCACGGGCTTCCTGGGCGCCGACAAGGCCAAGCCCATGCCGATCCCCGAGCACGAGGCGATGCGGATCAAGGGCCAGGTCGCCGAGGGCATCGAGCGGCCGAAGCCGACGGTGGTCTTCGAGGTCGGCGAGCAGGTCAAGGTCGCCGACGGGCCGTTCGCCTCGTTCAACGGCGTCGTCGAGGATGTCGACCATGCCCGCGCCCGGCTCAAGGTCGCGGTCTCGATCTTCGGCCGCGCCACGCCGGTCGAGCTGGAATACGGCCAGGTCGAAAAGCTCTGAGACCGTTTGCGAATTCTACTGGCGCGGCCGTCTGACGCGGCTGTCTGCGCTTCCGGGGCTCACGGACCGATGTCCGCTGCGCTCCGGTTCTCGACAGCCACGCCAGCCGGCTCGCACCAGCGAAGTCTCAAAGCGGTCTCGTGACGAAAGTCACTTCCCTTCGGCGCGGTCCTGTGTCATAGGCCGCGCCTCACATGCGTGGGAGGCGTGCCGGTTCGCCAGCCGGAGTTCCTCGTCGCACCACGCTCTGCAACCACCCTGACCCCGGACGGGACATGTCCAGGCAGGGTCGTCGTCGTTCCGGGAGGCACCGGGGCGGACGGCAGGAGCAGCCATCATGGCAAAGAAGATCACGGGCTACGTGAAGCTTCAGGTGCCGGCGGGCGCGGCCAATCCGTCGCCCCCGATCGGTCCCGCGCTCGGTCAGCGCGGCCTCAACATCATGGAATTCTGCAAGGCCTTCAATGCGAAGACCGCGCAGATGGAGAAGGGCATGCCGATCCCGGTGATCATCACCGCGTATCAGGACCGCTCCTTCACCTTCGAGATGAAGCAGCCGCCGGTCTCGTACTGGCTGAAGAAGGCCGCCGGCCTGACCGCGGGTTCGAAGACCCCGGGCAAGGGCGGCAATGTCGGCAAGGTCTCCGCGGCGCAGCTCAAGGAGATCGCCGAGAAGAAGATGGCCGACCTCAACTGCGACAGCGTCGATTCCGCCGTGGCCATGATCCGGGGTTCCGCCCGGTCCATGGGCCTGGAAGTCGTGGGCTGAGGGGGAACGAATAATGGCACATATCGGAAAGCGCGTCGTCAAGGGCCGTGAAGGCATTGACCGCACCAAGCTCTACCCGCTCACTGAAGCCGTCGAGATGGTCAAGGGCCGCTCCACCGCGAAGTTCGACGAGACCGTCGAGATCGCGATGAACCTCGGCGTCGACCCGCGTCACGCCGACCAGATGGTCCGCGGCGTCTGCAACCTGCCGAACGGCTCGGGCCGGACCTTGCGCGTCGCCGTCTTCGCCCGCGGCGCCAAGGCCGAGGAGGCCAAGAAGGCCGGTGCCGACATCGTCGGCGCGGAAGAGCTCGTCGACATCGTCTCGAAGGGCACGATCGATTTCGATCGCTGCATCGCGACCCCGGACATGATGCCGCTGGTCGGCCGCCTCGGTAAGGTGCTCGGCCCGCGCGGCCTGATGCCGAACCCGAAGGTCGGCACCGTCACCATGGACGTGACCACCGCGGTCGCGGCCTCGAAGGGCGGCTCGGTCGAGTTCCGCGTCGAGAAGGCCGGCATCGTGCATGCCGCCGTCGGCAAGGTCTCGTTCTCGGCCGAGAAGCTGGCCGAGAACATCAAGGCCTTCGCCGACTCGGTCGCCAAGGCCAAGCCGGCCGGCGCCAAGGGCACCTATATCCAGCGCGTCGCGATCTCCTCGACCATGGGCCCGGGCGTCAAGATCGAGCCTAACACGGTCATGGGCGCCTGAGCAGGCGCCTGACGACCGGCCTTGCGGCTGGTCGCGCCCTTGCGTCTTGACCTTTTTCGGTCGAGACGCCACTTGGCAGAAGCAAGCGAAGCCGTTATAGGTCTGCGCATGTTTCCATAAGTGATCAGGGCTTCCGCGTGCTCCGCACGAGGGGGCCTGTTTCGCGTTTTTTGGCGGCTTGCCGCCAAAAATAGGGTGTTTGGGGCGAAAGAGCGATCTTTTGCGTCGAATCACCCGGTCCTGTCTGAGACTGCAGGTGCGCTTCGGGTTCGTCCCGAGGGCATAATTTCGCCAAGAGGCCTGCATAGACGGTGCAAGAGCTTACCTGAGGTCGCGAGACCTCAAGACGGTTCGAACCATCTCGCCCGATTTCGGCCTTGGCCGGGGACGGGGACAGGGCACTGAGCGTCGCTCCGTCGATGTGCCGGTGTCAATCGGTTTGTCGGGAGCGGCATCTGAAGCCGGCGGCATGGTTTTTCCCTGCCGCCTACCGGAGAGAGCCCAGTGGATAGAACGGCAAAGAATGATGCCGTCGCGACGCTGAACGGTGTGTTTGCGAACACGTCGGTCGTCGTCGTGGCCCACTATGCGGGTTTGACGGTGGCTCAGTTCCAGAAGCTTCGTCGCGAGATGAAGGCCAATGGCGCCACCGTGAAGGTCGCAAAGAACCGGCTGGCCAAGATCGCTCTTGAAGGCACCGACGTCGCGTCCATCAGCAACTTGCTGACGGGCCCAACCCTGATCGCCTATTCCAACGATCCGGTCGCGGCGCCGAAGGTCGCCACCGCTTTCGCCAAGGAGAACGACAAGCTCGTCATCCTCGGCGGCGCGATGGGTAAGACCGCCCTGAACCCCGATGGCGTCAAGGCCCTGGCCACGATGCCCTCGCTCGATGAACTGCGCGCCAAGCTGCTCGGCCTCCTGCAGGCCCCGGCAACGAAGATCGCCCAGCTCTCGACGGCGCCGGCTGCCAAGCTCGCGCGCGTGTTCCAGGCATATGCCGACAAGGATGCGGCCTGAACGGCCAATCACCCTGAACAACGTTCGAACCTCTTTTACGTAGGAACCTAACATGGCTGATCTTGCTAAGCTCGTTGACGAGCTGTCCTCCCTGACGGTCCTTGAGGCCGCCGACCTCGCCAAGCTTCTCGAAGAGAAGTGGGGCGTCTCCGCCGCTGCCGCCGTTGCGGTTGCGGCTGGCCCGGCTGCCGGCGCTGCCGCCGCTGCCGTCGAAGAGCAGACCGAGTTCACCGTCGTTCTTGCCGCCGTCGGCGACAAGAAGATCGAGGTGATCAAGGAAGTCCGCGCCATCACCGGCCTGGGCCTCAAGGAAGCCAAGGACCTGGTCGAAGCCGCTCCGAAGCCGGTCAAGGAGAGCGTCACCAAGGACGAGGCCGAGAAGCTCAAGAAGCAGCTCGAAGCCGTCGGCGCCAAGGTCGAGCTCAAGTGAGCAGGGCCGGCTGATGCCGGTCCGACCCTAGTCGTTACAGACAGTCCCGGGGCGGTCTCCGCCTCCGGGGCTGTTGCGTCGTTTCCGCTCCGAGCGCGAGACATGACGTTCTACCGAGGCCTTCGCGGCATCTGGCCGCTGGAAGCCAGTTCAGATGATGTCGGCGCAACGATGCGCCGAACGGCTCACCCGGCGGCCTGCCGCCGCCTCTATCCGGTCCAGTTGCGGACCGCCGGGTGAGCCGTCTGGAGCCGGATGATTTCGGATCGGGTCGATCCGAAATCTGAATCCGCCTCCAAACCGTGGGTTGGAGCATGATGTCTCCCGAATAGTGGTTTCCACTTTTCGGCATCATGCTCTGGAGATTGCGAGGAACAACATGGTCAATTCGCTCCAGGGCCGCAGGCGCGTCCGCAAGTTCTTCGGAAAACTCAAGGAAGTCGCGCAGATGCCGAACCTCATCGAGGTTCAGAAGGCGTCGTACGATCAATTCCTGATGGTCGAGGAGCCGAAGGGCGGCCGCGGCGACGAAGGCCTGCAGTCCGTCTTCCGCTCGGTCTTCCCGATCGGCGATTTCTCGGGCGCCTCGCTGCTCGAGTTCGTGAAGTACACCTTCGAGCCACCGAAATACGACGTCGACGAGTGCCGCCAGCGCGGAATGACCTTCTCGGCGCCGCTCAAGGTGACGCTGCGCCTGATCGTGTTCGATATCGATCCCGACACCCAGGCCAAGTCGGTCAAGGACATCAAGGAGCAGGATGTCTACATGGGCGACATGCCGCTCATGACCGATAACGGCACCTTCATCGTCAACGGCACCGAGCGCGTCATCGTCTCGCAGATGCACCGTTCGCCCGGCGTGTTCTTCGACCACGACAAGGGCAAGACCCATTCCTCGGGCAAGCTGCTCTTCGCCGCGCGCATCATCCCGTACCGCGGCTCCTGGCTCGACATCGAGTTCGACGCCAAGGACATCGTCTACGCCCGCATCGACCGCAAGCGTAAGATCCCGGTCACGTCGCTGCTGTTCGCGCTCGGCATGGACGGCGAGGAGATCCTGAACCGGTTCTACAATCACATCGCCTATGTGCGCGATGGGAAGGGCTGGCGCGTTCCCTACGACGCCGAGCGCATGAAGGGCTTCAAGGCGACCGTCGACCTGATCGACGCCGATACCGGCGAGGTCGTGGTCGAGGCCGGCAAGAAGCTCGTCGCCCGCACCGCCCGCCAGCTCGCCGAGAAGGGCCTGAAGTTCCTCCGCGCCACGGACGAGGACCTCTACACCCAGTACATCGCCGAGGACCTGGTCAATCCGGCGACCGGCGAAGTCTTCGCCGAGGCCGGCGAGGAGATCAGCGAGAAGTCGCTCAAGCTCCTCACCGATGCCGGCTTCGACGAGATCCCGGTGCTCGACATCGACCACATCACGGTCGGCCCCTACATCCGCAACACGCTCAACGTGGACAAGAACTCGCGCCGTGAAGAGGCGCTGTTCGACATCTACCGCGTGATGCGTCCGGGCGAGCCGCCGACGCTCGAGACCGCCGAGAACATGTTCCAGTCGCTGTTCTTCGATCCGGAGCGCTACGACCTCTCGGCCGTCGGCCGCGTCAAGATGAACATGCGCCTCGACCTCGACGCCGAGGACACCGTGCGCATCCTGCGCAAGGAGGACATCTTCGCCGTCGTCAAGGCGCTGGTCGACCTGCGCGACGGCAAGGGCGAGATCGACGACATCGACCATCTCGGCAACCGCCGGGTGCGCTCGGTCGGCGAGCTCATGGAGAACCAGTACCGTCTCGGCCTGCTGCGCATGGAGCGCGCCATCAAGGAGCGCATGTCGTCGGTCGACATCGACACCGTGATGCCGCAGGACCTGATCAACGCCAAGCCGGCGGCTGCGGCCGTGCGCGAGTTCTTCGGCTCGTCGCAGCTCTCGCAGTTCATGGACCAGACGAACCCGCTCTCGGAAGTCACTCACAAGCGCCGCCTTTCGGCGCTTGGCCCGGGTGGCCTGACCCGCGAGCGCGCCGGCTTCGAGGTGCGCGACGTGCACCCGACGCATTACGGTCGCATCTGCCCGATCGAGACGCCGGAAGGCCCGAATATCGGCCTGATCAACTCGCTCGCCACCTTTGCGCGGGTGAACAAGTACGGCTTCATCGAGAGCCCCTACCGCCGCATCCGCGACGGCAAGCAGACCGATGAGATCATCTACCTCTCGGCGATGGAGGAGGCGAAGTACAACGTCGCCCAGGCCAACGCCGCCGTCGACGCGGAAGGCCGCCTGACCGACGACCTGATCGTCTGCCGCCGCGCCGGTGAAGTCATCGTCACGCCGGTCGACAAGGTCGACTTCCAGGACGTGTCGCCGAAGCAGCTCGTTTCGGTCGCCGCGGCCCTGATCCCGTTCCTCGAGAACGACGACGCCAACCGCGCGCTGATGGGCTCGAACATGCAGCGCCAGGCGGTGCCGCTGGTTCGCGCCGACGCGCCCTTCGTCGGCACCGGCATGGAAGCGGTCGTCGCCCGTGATTCGGGCGCCGCCATCGCGGCCCGGCGCGGCGGCGTGGTCGACCAGGTCGACGCGACCCGTATCGTCATCCGCGCTTCCGACGAGATGGACCCGACCAAGCCGGGCGTCGACATCTACCGGCTGCAGAAGTTCCAGCGCTCCAACCAGTCGACCTGCATCACGCAGCGCCCGCTGGTGCGCGTCGGCGACGTCATCAAGAAGGGCGACATCGTCGCCGACGGCCCGTCGACGGAGTTCGGCGAGCTCGCGCTCGGCCGCAACGTGCTCGTCGCGTTCATGCCGTGGAACGGCTACAACTTCGAGGACTCGATCCTGCTCTCGGAGAAGATCGTCTCGGACGACATCTTCACCTCGATCCATATCGAGGAATTCGAGGTCATGGCCCGCGACACCAAGCTGGGTCCCGAGGAGATCACGCGCGACATTCCGAACGTCTCGGAAGAGGCGCTGAAGAACCTCGACGAAGCCGGCATCGTCTATATCGGCGCCGAAGTGGCTGCGGGCGACATCCTCGTCGGCAAGATCACGCCGAAGGGCGAGAGCCCGATGACGCCGGAAGAGAAGCTGCTGCGCGCCATCTTCGGCGAGAAGGCCTCGGACGTCCGCGACACCTCGCTGCGGGTGCCGCCCGGCGTCCAGGGCACGATCGTCGAGGTGCGCGTGTTCAACCGCCACGGCGTCGACAAGGACGAGCGCGCCCAGGCGATCGAGCGCGAGGAGATCGAGCGTCTCGCCAAGGACCGCGACGACGAGCAGGCGATCCTGGACCGCAACACCTTCGCGCGCCTGGCCGAGATTCTCTCCGGCAAGACCGGCCTCGCCGGCCCGAAGGGCTTCAAGAAGGACACGGTCATCACCCGCGAGGGCATGAGCGAGTTCCCGCGGTCGCAGTGGTGGCTGTTCGCCGTTGGCGACGACGCCCTGATGACCGAGATCGAGGCGATGCGGAAGCAGTACGACGAGTCGAAGAAGCGCCTCGAGCAGCGCTTCCTCGACAAGGTCGAGAAGCTGCAGCGCGGCGACGAGCTGCCGCCTGGCGTGATGAAGATGGTCAAGGTCTTCGTCGCGGTGAAGCGCAAGATCCAGCCGGGCGACAAGATGGCCGGCCGGCACGGCAACAAGGGCGTGGTCTCGCGCATCGTTGCGGCCGAGGACATGCCGTTCCTCGAGGACGGCACCCATGCCGACATCGTGCTCAACCCGCTCGGCGTGCCCTCGCGCATGAACGTCGGCCAGATCCTGGAGACGCATCTGGGCTGGGCTGCCGCCGGTCTCGGCAAGCAGATCGCCAAGGCGCTCGACGCCTACAAGAAGGCGCATGACTCCGTGGCGCTGCGGGCCTCGTTCGATGCCGTCTACGGCGACAACGAGATCGTGGCCTCGATGGACGACGAGGAGCTGGTCGAGATGGGCCAGAACCTGCGCCGCGGCGTGCCGATCGCGACCCCGGTCTTCAACGGCGCGAAGGAGTCCGACATCGAGCACCTGCTCGAGCAGGCGGGCCTGAACAAGTCGGGCCAGGTCACGCTGTACGACGGACGCACGGGTGAGCCCTTCGACCGCAAGGTCACGGTCGGCTACATCTACATGCTGAAGCTGCACCACTTGGTCGACGACAAGATCCACGCCCGTTCGATCGGCCCGTACTCGCTCGTCACCCAGCAGCCGCTGGGCGGCAAGGCGCAGTTCGGCGGCCAGCGCTTCGGCGAGATGGAGGTCTGGGCGCTCGAAGCCTATGGCGCCGCCTACACGCTGCAGGAGATGCTGACCGTGAAGTCGGACGACGTGGCCGGCCGTACCAAGGTCTACGAGTCGATCGTGCGCGGCGAAGACAATTTCGAGGCCGGCATTCCCGAGAGCTTCAACGTGCTCGTCAAGGAAATGCGTTCGCTCGGCCTCAATGTCGAGCTGATCAACAACAAGCCGAAGCCGGGCGAGTTGCCGCCGGCCGAAGCCGCCGAGTGATCAGCGCGTAATCGCGTTTTGAAGAACAGCATGCCGGCGACACTCACGCCGCCGGCCTATCGCATGAAAGCCGGGCAGGGCGGTCTGAGACCCCCGCCGGCGGCAGGAGACAGGCGATGAAGCAAGAGGTCATGAATCTTTTCGGGCAGCAGCCGGCGCCGCAAGGCTTCGACGCTATCCGCATCTCGATCGCGAGCCCGGAAAAGATCCTGTCCTGGTCCTATGGCGAGATCAAGAAGCCTGAGACCATCAACTACCGCACGTTCAAGCCCGAGCGCGACGGCCTGTTCTGCGCCCGCATCTTCGGGCCGATCAAGGACTACGAGTGCCTGTGCGGCAAGTACAAGCGCATGAAGTTCAAGGGCGTCATCTGCGAGAAGTGCGGCGTGGAAGTGACGCTCGCGCGCGTCCGGCGCGAGCGCATGGGCCATATCGAGCTCGCCGCTCCGGTCGCCCATATCTGGTTCCTGAAGTCGCTGCCCTCGCGCATCGGCCTCTTGATGGACATGCCGCTCAAGGATCTCGAGCGCGTGCTCTATTTCGAGTCGTACGTGGTCATCGAGCCGGGCCTGACCCCGCTGAAGGACCGCCAACTCCTCTCCGAGGAGGAATATGTCCGCTGCCAGGAAGAGTACGGCGCTGACACGTTCACGGCGATGATCGGCGCCGAGGCGATCCGCGAGATGCTGCGCGCGCTCGACCTCGACAAGATCAACATGGACCTGAAGCACGAGATCGCCACGACGACCTCGGAGCTGAAGCCGAAGAAGCTGATGAAGCGCCTCAAGATCATCGAGGCGTTCCAGGAATCGGGCAACAAGCCGGAATGGATGGTCATGACCATCGTCCCGGTCATCCCGCCGGACCTGCGCCCGCTCGTGCCGCTCGATGGCGGCCGCTTCGCGACCTCGGACCTGAACGATCTCTATCGCCGCGTTATCAACCGCAACAACCGCCTGAAGCGGCTGATCGAGCTGCGCGCGCCCGACATCATCATCCGCAACGAGAAGCGGATGCTGCAGGAATCGGTCGATGCGCTGTTCGACAACGGCCGCCGCGGCCGCGTCATCACGGGCGCCAACAAGCGCCCGCTGAAGTCGCTCGCCGACATGCTGAAGGGCAAGCAGGGCCGCTTCCGCCAGAACCTGCTCGGCAAGCGCGTCGACTACTCGGGCCGCTCGGTCATCGTCGTCGGCCCGGAGATGAAGCTGCACCAGTGCGGCCTGCCGAAGAAGATGGCGCTCGAGCTGTTCAAGCCGTTCATCTACGCGCGGCTTGACGCCAAGGGCTACTCGACCACGGTCAAGCAGGCCAAGAAGCTCGTCGAGAAGGAGAAGCCGGAGGTCTGGGACATCCTGGACGAGGTCATCCGCGAGCATCCGGTGATGCTGAACCGCGCGCCGACCCTGCACAGGCTGGGCATCCAGGCCTTCGAGCCGGTGCTGATCGAGGGCAAGGCGATCCAGCTGCACCCGCTGGTTTGCGCTGCGTTCAACGCCGACTTCGACGGCGACCAGATGGCCGTGCACGTCCCGCTGTCGCTCGAGGCGCAGCTGGAAGCGCGCGTGCTGATGATGTCGACCAACAACATCCTGCACCCGGCGAACGGCCTGCCGATCATCGTGCCGTCGCAGGACATCGTGCTCGGCCTGTACTACCTCTCGATCATCTCCGACGGCGAGCCCGGCCAGGGCAAGGTCTTCGGCGATTTCGGCGAGCTCGAATATGCGCTGCACGAGAAGGTCGTGACGCTGCACTCCAAGATCAGGTACCGCTGGACCGGCGTCGGCGCCGATGGCCAGCCGTACACGAAGATCTACGACACGACGCCTGGCCGCGTGATCCTCTCGACCGCGCTGCCCAAGCACCCGAACATGGCCTTCGACGTCAGCAACCGCCTGATGACCAAGAAGGAAATCTCCGGGATGATCGACGCCGTCTATCGCGGCTGCGGTCAGAAGGAATCGGTGATCTTCTGCGACCGGATCATGGCGCTCGGCTTCAGCCATGCGTTCAAGGCCGGCATCTCCTTCGGCAAGGACGACATGGTCGTGCCGGAGAACAAGTGGGAGATCGTCGACACCACCCGCGCGCTCGCCAAGGACTACGAGCAGCAGTACCAGGACGGCCTGATCACCCAGGGCGAGAAGTACAACAAGGTCGTCGACGCCTGGGCGAAGTGCTCCGACAAGCTCGCCCAGGAGATGATGGCCCGCATCTCGACCGTGAAGAAGGACGAGAACGGCCGCGATAAGCCGATTAACTCGATCTACATGATGAGCCACTCGGGTGCCCGCGGCTCGCCAGCCCAGATGAAGCAGCTCGCCGCCATGCGCGGCCTGATGGCCAAGCCGTCGGGCGAGATCATCGAGTCGCCGATCATCTCGAACTTCAAGGAAGGCCTCGACGTGCTCGAGTACTTCAACTCGACCCACGGCGCCCGCAAGGGCTTGGCCGACACCGCGCTCAAGACGGCGAACTCGGGTTATCTCACCCGTCGTCTCGTCGACGTGGCGCAGGACGCGATCATCTCCGAGGTCGATTGCGGCTCGGATAACGGCATCAAGATGCGCGCCATCATCGATGCCGGCCAGGTCGTGGCCTCGCTCGGCATCCGCATCCTCGGCCGCTCGGCGGCTGAGGACGTGACGGATATCGATGGCAACATCCTCGTGCCGAAGGGCACGATGATCGAGGAGAGCCATATCGAGAAGATCAACGCCGCCGGTGTCCAGGAGGTGAAGATCCGCTCGGTGCTGACCTGCGAGACCAAGAACGGCGTCTGCGCCACCTGCTACGGGCGCGATCTCGCCCGCGGCACGCCCGTCAACATGGGCGAGGCGGTCGGCGTCATCGCGGCGCAGTCGATCGGCGAGCCGGGTACGCAGCTTACCATGCGCACCTTCCACATCGGCGGCGCCGCCACGATCGCGGACCAGTCCTTCGTCGAGTCCAATTTCGAGGGCACGGTGAAGATGCGCAACCGCAACGTCGCCCGCAACTCGGACGGCGACCTCATCGCCATGGCGCGCAACATCGCCATCGTGATCGTCGGTCCGGACGGGGCGGAGCGCGCCGTGCACCGCGTCCAGTTCGGCTCGAAGCTGCGGGTCGACGAGGGCGACAAGGTCAAGCGCGGCCAGCGCCTGATCGAGTGGGATCCCTATTCCCGCCCGATCCTGGCGGAAGTCGACGGCAAGGTCGGCTACGAGGATCTCGTCGATGGCATGTCGATCACCGAGACGACCGACGAGGCGACCGGCATCTCCAAGCGCGTCGTCATCGACTGGCGCGGTTCGGCCCGTACCTCGGACCTGCGTCCGGCGATCACGGTGCATGGCCCCGACGGCAAGATCGTGAAGCTCGCCCGTGGTGGCGAAGCCCGCTACATCCTGCCCGTCGACGGCATCATCTCGATGGAGCCGGGCCAGGTGACCAAGGCCGGCGACGTGCTGGCGCGCGTCTCGACCGACTCGGCCAAGACCCGCGACATCACCGGCGGTCTGCCGCGGGTGGCGGAGCTGTTCGAGGCGCGTCGTCCGAAGGATGCGGCGATCATCGCGGAGAAGGCCGGCGTCATCGGCTTCGGCAAGGACTACAAGAACAAGCGCCGCGTCACGCTGACCCCGCATGACGGGTCGGAGGGGCTTGAGTACCTGATCCCGAAGGGCAAGCACATCCACCTCCAGGACGGCGACGTCGTCGAGATGGGCGACTACATCCTCGACGGCAACCCGGCCCCGCACGATATCCTGGCGATCAAGGGCGTCGAAGAGCTCGCGGCCTATCTCGTCAACGAGATCCAGGAGGTCTATCGCCTCCAGGGCGTGGGCATCAACGACAAGCACATCGAGGTCATCGTCCGGCAGATGCTGCAGAAGGTCGAGATCACGGAGTCGGGCGACACCGACATCCTGACCGGCGACCAGATCGACCGCATCGAGCTGGAAGAGGTCAACGCCAAGATGCGCGAAGAGGGCAAGAAGCCGGCCTCCGGCGTTCCGGTCCTGCTCGGCATCACCAAGGCGAGCTTGCAGACGCGCTCGTTCATCTCGGCCGCGTCGTTCCAGGAGACCACCCGCGTCCTCACCGAGGCGGCGGTCAACGGCAAGTACGACACGCTCGAGGGCCTCAAGGAGAACGTCATCGTCGGCTCGCTCATCCCGGCCGGCACCGGCGCCCAGGTCGCCCGCATCAAGCAGGTGGCGCTGCGTCGCGACGATCTCATCGTCGGCCAGAAGGCGGACGCCGCCGCCAGGGCCGCTGCCGCCGCGGTTCTGCCCGCGGCAGAGTAAGCCGAACGCCGGCCGGTCGCCGGCACGACCGATTGCAAAAGGCCGCCTTCGGGCGGCCTTTTTCATGCGGCGGCAGGTCTCTTTCGCGCGCGGCGATGATGTTTGTCCGCAGCGACCGGTTGATACAACCCGAGATGGAGGCCGGGCGGCTTTCGAACGGCCCGACCTTTGTATATATCTGAGGCAAGATCGCCGGGGGGCGGGGCAGAGAAACGTGGACGAGCAGGCCTTCGCATCTGCCGTAGAAGCAATTTACTCGGCTGCAGCCACCCCGTCTCGCTGGCCACAGGCTTTGCAAACGATTGCCGACTGCCTTGGCGACGTCGGCGCGATCCTGATCTATCAGCGCGATGACGGCAGCTACGGGACGATCGGTTCGCCCGCGCTCGACGCGGCCCGGCTCGAATACGACCGGGACGAATGGTGGCGGCACGATATCCGCTTCTCGCGCTCGGTGCCGCGCGGCTTCTTCGCCAGCACCGATGCCATTACCGAGCGCGACATCGCGACGCCCGAGGAGATCGAGACGCTGCCTTTCTATGCGCAGTTCCTGCGCGGCCATGGCCTGAAGTGGTTCGGCGCGGTCAGCATCTCGCCGGACCCGCATGTCGCGGCCGCGCTCTCGGTGCAGCGCTCGCAGGACAAGCCGTCATTCTCCGACGACGAGCTCGCGGTCATCGCCAGGCTCGGCCGCCATGTCGAGAACGCGCTCAGGCTCGGCGTCCGGCTGATCAACGCCGAGGCGTCGCAGCAGGCCTTGACCGACGTGCTGGCCCGGCTCGGCGTCGGCGTCTTCCTGCTCGACGCGGTCGGGCGGGTGATCTTCGCCAATCCCGCCGCCGAGCAGATCAGCGGCGACGGCCTCCTGGTCGCACAGGGGCGGCTGACAGCGCGGGTCGCGTCCTGCCAGGAGGCCCTGCGCGCCGCAATCGCGCGGGCGAGCCTGGACGATGCCGCAACCTTGAGCGCGCCACCGCAGCGCGTGCTCATCCCGGGCCAGGAGCTAGGCGGCTTCCTCGCCGTCCATATCCTGCCGGTGCGGGCCGTGCCCGGCGGCGGCGTCGAGAACCTGCTGATCGACGTCAGCGCCATCGCTGTCGTCACCAGCGCCCAGCCGGGCGAGCCGGCCGATCCGGCCCTGGTCCGGGACCTGTTCGGCCTGACCCTGGCCGAGGCCAGGATCGCGGCGCTGATCGGCGCGGGGCTCGCGCCGCGCAATGCCTCGCTGGCGCTCGGCATCTCGGAGGAGACGGCGCGCACCACCCTGAAGCGCGTCTTCGCCAAGGTCGGCGTCTCCCGGCAGAGCGAGCTGACCGCGCTTCTGACCAAGCTCTCGCTGAGGTAGGGCAGGGGACGTCCGGACGGGCGGCTCCGGGGCCGCGCTTTCGGCCCGTCGTTAAGAACTGCGTAAGGCCCTGCGGATTCGGGGTTGACGCGAATCCCTGGCTGAGTCATAAGCGCGCCACTGTCGACGGTTGTCGGACACGTTTGTCGCTTGCCTTGTAGCGAGCGAATTTCGCGACCGAAACTCCGTCGTAATTCCTGCGTCGATTGACGACATGGCAAGATGCATGAATGCGGGCCTGTCCCGTGTTCCTCTGCTTGGCGAACGCGCCTGAGGCACCCTAGCGGAGTGCCGATGGCGCGGCTTCGTTTGTGGCATGGCTTCGATCGGCTTGGGGCGAGACCAAGAGATTTTCCAAACGCTCAGTGGAGCGAGAGGCCAGAATGCCGACAATCAGCCAGCTGATCCGCAAGCCGCGCTCGCCCGTCAAGGCGCGCAACACCGCCCCGGCGCTTGAATCCTGCCCGCAGAAGCGCGGCGTCTGCACGCGCGTCTACACGACGACGCCGAAGAAGCCGAACTCGGCTCTGCGTAAGGTCGCCAAGGTGCGCCTGACCAACGGCTTCGAGGTCATCGGCTACATCCCGGGTGAAGGCCACAACCTTCAGGAGCACTCGGTGGTCATGATCCGTGGCGGCCGCGTCAAGGACTTGCCCGGCGTGCGCTACCACATCCTGCGCGGCGTGCTCGACACCCAGGGCGTCAAGAACCGCAAGCAGCGCCGTTCGAAGTACGGCGCCAAGCGTCCGAAGTAATTCCTGCCCGACCGCCCGGCTGCCGGGCGGTTCGCAGCTTTAAAGATTTGACCGGAGACTAGACGATGTCCCGCCGCCACAGTGCCGAAAAACGTGAAGTCATCCCGGACCCGAAGTTCGGTGACATCATCGTCACGAAGTTCATGAATTCCGTGATGTACGAAGGCAAGAAGTCGACTGCCGAGCGCATCGTCTACGGTGCCTTCGACATCATCGAGGGCAAGATGAAGAGCGACCCGCTCTCCGTCTTCAAGAGCGCGCTCGAGAACGTCGCGCCGGCCATCGAGGTCCGTTCGCGGCGCGTCGGCGGCGCGACCTACCAGGTTCCGGTCGAGGTTCGCACCGAGCGCCGTCAGGCGCTGGCGATCCGCTGGCTGATCACGGCCGCTCGCGGCCGCAACGACAAGACCATGGTCGAGCGTCTCTCCTCGGAGCTGATGGATGCGGCCAATAACCGTGGAAACGCCGTGAAGAAGCGCGAAGACACGCACCGGATGGCGGAAGCCAACCGCGCCTTCTCGCATTATCGCTGGTAACCGTTCGTCAAGACCTGAAAGACAGAGCGCTCTCCCATGGCACGCACTCATCCCATCGACCGTTATCGTAACTTCGGCATCATGGCCCACATTGATGCGGGCAAGACGACGACGACCGAGCGCATCCTGTTCTATACCGGCAAGTCGCATAAGATCGGCGAAGTCCATGACGGCGCGGCCACCATGGACTGGATGGCCCAGGAGCAGGAGCGCGGCATCACGATCACGTCCGCCGCGACGACCTGCCTGTGGCGCGAGCATCGCCTGAACATCATCGACACCCCCGGCCACGTCGACTTCACCATCGAAGTCGAGCGTTCGCTGCGCGTGCTCGACGGTGCCGTCTGCGTGCTCGACGGCAACCAGGGCGTCGAGCCCCAGACCGAGACCGTCTGGCGCCAGGCCGACAAGTACGACGTTCCGCGCGTCGTGTTCGTCAACAAGATGGACAAGATCGGCGCCGATTTCTATCGCTGCGTCCAGGACATCATCGACCGCGTCGCCGGCAAGCCCGTCTGCCTGCAGATCCCGATCGGCGCCGAGTCGGATTTCGCCGGCGTCATCGACCTGATCAAGATGAAGGCGATCGTCTGGAACGGCGAAGCGCTGGGCGCGTCCTTCGAAGAGAAGGACATCCCGGCCGACCTCGCCGACAAGGCCGCCGAATACCGCAACAAGCTGGTCGAAGCCGCCGTCGAGATGGACGATGCGGCGATGGAAGCCTATCTCGAAGGCACCGAGCCGGATGCCGAGACCCTGCGCCGGCTGGTTCGCACCGCCGTGCAGCGTCGCGCCTTCCACCCGGTCCTGTGCGGCTCGGCCTTCAAGAACAAGGGCGTGCAGCCCCTGCTCGACGCCGTCGTCGACTTCCTGCCTTCGCCCGTCGATCGCGGCGAGATCAAGGGCATCGACTTCAAGACCGAGGAAGAGACCGTTCGTCACCCGACGGACGAGGATCCCTTCTCCATGCTCGCCTTCAAGATCATGGACGACCCGTTCGTCGGCACGATCACCTTCTGCCGCGTCTATTCCGGCAAGGTCGAGACGGGCGCGGGCGTGATCAACTCGACCCGCGACAAGAAAGAGCGCGTCGGCCGCATGCTGCTGATGCATGCGAACAACCGCGAGGACATCAAGGAGGCCTTCGCCGGCGACATCGTCGCCCTGGCCGGCCTCAAGGACGTCCGCACCGGCGACACGCTGTGCGATCCCGTGCATGCGGTGATCCTGGAGCGGATGGAGTTCCCCGAGCCGGTCATCACGATCGCGATCGAGCCGAAGTCCAAGGCCGACCAGGAGAAGCTGGGCCTCGCCCTGTCGAAGCTCGCCAACGAGGATCCCTCGTTCCGCGTCTCGACCGACCAGGAGAGCGGCCAGACCATCCTGAAGGGCATGGGCGAGCTGCATCTCGACATCAAGGTCGACATCCTGCGCCGCACCTACAAGGTCGACGCCAATATCGGCGCGCCCCAGGTCGCCTATCGCGAGACGATCACCAAGAAGGCCGAGATCGACTACACCCACAAGAAGCAGACCGGCGGTACCGGCCAGTTCGCCCGCGTCAAGCTGGTGATCGAGCCGAACGAGACCGGCAAGGGCTTCGAGTTCGAATCGAAGGTCGTTGGCGGCACGGTTCCGAAGGAATACATCCCCGGCGTCGAAAAGGGCCTCAACTCGGTCATCGGCTCCGGCGTGATCGCCGGCTTCCCGGTGGTGGACGTCAAGGTCACGCTGATCGACGGCGCCTTCCACGAGGTCGACTCGTCGGCGCTCGCCTTCGAAATCGCCTCGCGCGCCGCCTTGCGCGAAGGTTTGCAAAAGGGTGGCTCGGTGCTGCTCGAGCCGATCATGAAGGTCGAGGTTGTGACCCCGGAAGACTATACCGGTTCGGTCATCGGCGACCTGAACTCGCGTCGTGGCCAGATCCAGGGCCAGGACATGCGCGGCAACGCCGTGGTGGTCAACGCCATGGTCCCGCTCGCCAACATGTTCGGCTACGTCAACCAGCTGCGCTCGTTCAGCCAGGGCCGCGCCAACTACACGATGCAGTTCGACCACTATGAGCAGGTTCCGTCGGCGGTCGCCGCCGAGGTCCAGGCCAAATACGCCTGATCTGACAGAACCTTAAACCGAACACTTGAACAAGATTTGACGGACGGAGGCTACGATGGCCAAAGAGAAGTTTGCTCGGACGAAGCCGCATTGCAACATCGGGACGATTGGTCACGTTGACCATGGCAAGACGTCTTTGACGGCAGCGATCACGAAGGTCCTGGCTGAGTCTGGCGGGGCGTCGTACACGGCGTATGACCAGATCGACAAGGCGCCGGAGGAGAAGGCGCGCGGGATCACGATCTCGACGGCGCACGTGGAGTACGAGACCGCGGCGCGTCACTACGCGCACGTCGACTGCCCCGGCCACGCGGACTACGTGAAGAACATGATCACGGGCGCGGCGCAGATGGACGGCGCGATCCTGGTTGTGTCGGCCGCCGACGGCCCGATGCCGCAGACGCGCGAGCACATCCTGCTGGCGCGCCAGGTCGGCGTGCCGGCGCTGGTGGTGTTCATGAACAAGGTCGACCTGGTCGACGACGCGGAGCTGCTCGAGCTGGTCGAGATGGAGATCCGCGAGCTCCTGTCGAAGTACGACTTCCCGGGCGACGACATCCCGATCACCAAGGGCTCGGCCAAGGTCGCGCTGGACGGCGGCGACAAGGCGATCGGCCATGACGCGGTGATCGCGCTGATGAAGACGGTGGACGACTACATCCCGCAGCCGGCGCGCCCGCTGGACCTGCCGTTCCTGATGCCGGTCGAGGACGTGTTCTCGATCTCGGGCCGCGGCACGGTGGTGACCGGCCGCGTCGAGCGCGGCATCGTCAAGGTCGGCGAGGAGATCGAGATCGTCGGCCTGAAGGACACGGTGAAGACGACCGTGACCGGCGTCGAGATGTTCCGCAAGCTGCTCGACCAGGGCCAGGCGGGCGACAACATCGGCGCGCTGCTGCGCGGCACGAAGCGCGAGGACGTCGAGCGCGGGCAGATCCTGTGCAAGCCGGGCTCGGTGAAGCCGCACACGAAGTTCAAGGCCGAGGCGTACATCCTGACGAAGGAGGAGGGCGGTCGCCACACGCCGTTCTTCACGAACTACCGTCCGCAGTTCTACTTCCGCACGACGGACGTGACCGGCGTGGTGCACCTGCCCGAGGGCACCGAGATGGTGATGCCCGGCGACAACATCACGATGGAAGTGCACCTGATCGTGCCGATCGCGATGGAGGAGAAGCTGCGCTTCGCCATCCGCGAAGGCGGCCGAACCGTCGGCGCCGGCGTCGTCGCCTCGATTATCGCGTAACGCGTTTTCGTGAGGGCGAAGGCCCTTCTGGGCTTTTGCCTTTTCACGTCACGGAGAGAACCAGACCATGAACGGTCAGAATATCAGGATCCGCCTCAAGGCGTTCGACCATCGCATTCTCGACGCTTCGACGCGCGAGATCGTGTCGACCGCCAAGCGGACAGGCGCTCAGGTTCGCGGACCGATCCCGCTGCCGACGCTCATCGAGAAGTTCACGGTCAACCGCTCGCCCCATATCGACAAGAAGTCGCGTGAGCAGTTCGAAATGCGGACCCACAAGCGGGTTCTCGACATCGTCGACCCGACCCCGCAGACGGTCGACGCCCTCATGAAGCTTGATCTCGCCGCCGGCGTCGACGTCGAAATCAAGCTCTGATCCATTAGCCGGGTCCTCTGTTTCCGGGTTTTCCGGATGGACATGACCCCAAGGGAAGGTATGCACCGATGCGTTCCGGTGTGATTGCACAGAAAGTCGGGATGACCCGCATCTTCACCGATGCCGGCGAACATATCCCGGTCACCGTGCTGAAGCTCGACAACTGCCAGGTCGTCGCGCATCGCACGATCGAGAAGAACGGCTATGTCGCCGTGCAGCTCGGGTCGGGCTTGGCCAAGGTCAAGAACGTCTCGAAGGCGGAGCGCGGCCATTTTGCCGTCGCCAAGGTCGAGCCCAAGCGCAAGATCGTCGAGTTCCGCGTCAGCGATGACGCGCTGATCCCGGTCGGCGCCGAGCTGACGGCGGACCACTTCGTCGTCGGCCAGTTCGTCGATGTCAGCGGCACGACGCTCGGCAAGGGTTTTGCCGGCGGCATGAAGCGCTGGAACTTCGGCGGCCTGCGCGCCACGCACGGCGTCTCGGTCTCGCATCGTTCGATCGGTTCGACCGGCGGCCGTCAGGACCCGGGCAAGACCTTCAAGAACAAGAAGATGCCGGGTCATCTCGGTGTCGAGCGCGTCACCACGCAGAACCTGCGCGTCGTGCAGACCGATGTGGACCGTGGCCTGATCCTGGTCGAGGGCGCCGTTCCCGGCGCGGCCGGCGGCTGGATCCATGTCCGCGACGCCGTCAAGCGCGCGCTCCCCAAGGACGCGCCGCTTCCCGGCAAGTTCAAGGTCGCCGGCGGCGACAGCCAGGCTCCTGCGGCCGAGACGGTTGAGGAGAACGCGTGATGAAACTCGATATCACCACTCTCGAAGGTGGTTCGGCCGGTTCGGTCGAGCTCTCCGACGCGATCTTCGGCCTCGAGCCGCGCGCCGACATCCTGGCCCGCATGGTGCGCTACCAGCTCGCCAAGCGCCGCGCCGGCACGCATAAGTCGAAGGGTCGCTCGGAAGTCGATCGCACCCGCAAGAAGATCTACAAGCAGAAGGGCACCGGCGGCGCTCGCCACGGCGCAGCTTCGGCTCCGCAGTTCCGCGGCGGCGGCAAGGCCTTCGGCCCGATCGTGCGCGACCATGCGCATGACCTGCCGAAGAAGGTGAGGGCGCTCGCGCTCCGCCACGCCCTCTCGGCCAAGGCCAAGGGCGCGGAGATCATCATCATCGATGACGCCAAGCTCTCCGAGCCGAAGACCAAGCTGCTGCTCGGCCATTTCAGCAAGCTGGACCTGTCCAGCGCGCTGGTGATCGGCGGCGCCGAGATCGATGTGAATTTCGGCCTGGCCGCGCGTTCGATCCCGAATGTCGACGTCCTGCCGGTCCAGGGCATCAACGTCTATGACATCCTGCGTCGCGACAAGCTCGTGCTGACGCGCTCGGCTGTCGATGCGCTGGAGGCGCGCTTCAAATGAGCCAGTCCAAGAATCTGGATCCGCGCCACTACGACGTCATCCGTGGCCCGGTGATCACCGAAAAGGCGACCATGCTCTCCGAGCACAACAAGGTCGTCTTCAAGGTCGCGAAGACCGCGACCAAGCCGCAGATCAAGGCGGCGATCGAGAAGTTGTTCGATGTCAAGGTGAAGAGCGTCAACACGCTGGTCACCGAGGGCAAGGTCAAGGTCTTCCGGGGGCGGCTCGGCCAGCGTTCGGACGTCAAGAAGGCCGTCGTGACCCTCGAAGAAGGTCACTCGATCGACGTGACCACGGGCCTCTGAGGGAAGGATCGTCATCATGGCTTTGAAAAGCTTCAAGCCGATCACGCCGAGCCTTCGCCAGCTCGTGATCGTCGACCGCAGCGAGCTCTACAAGGGCAAGCCGGTCAAAGTGCTGACCGAGGGCAAGTCGTCCTCGGGCGGCCGCAACAACCTCGGCCGCATCACCGTCCGCTTCCGCGGCGGTGGCCACAAGCGCACGCTGCGCCTGATCGACTTCAAGCGTCGCGGCAAGGCCGGCATCCCGGCGACCGTGGAGCGGATCGAGTATGATCCGAACCGCACCGCCTTCATCGCGCTGATCAAGTACAGCGACGGCGAGCAGTCCTACATCCTGGCGCCGCAGCGCCTGGCCGTCGGCGACACCGTCGTCTCCGGCGACAGCGTCGACGTCAAGCCGGGCAACGCGGCTCCGATGGGCTCGCTGCCGATCGGCACGATCGTCCACAATGTCGAGCTCAAGATCGGCAAGGGCGGCGCTCTGGCGCGGTCCGCGGGCAACTACGCCCAGGTCGTCGGTCGCGATCAGGGCTACGTCATCGTCCGCCTGAACTCGGGCGAGCAGCGCCTGATCAGCGGCCTGTGCTATGCTACGGTCGGTGCGGTCTCGAATCCGGACCACATGAACCGGAACGACGGTAAGGCCGGGCGCTCGCGCTGGCTGGGTCGTCGCCCGCATAACCGCGGCGTCTCGATGAACCCGGTCGACCACCCGCATGGCGGCGGCGAAGGCCGCACCTCGGGCGGCCGGCATCCGGTCACCCCCTGGGGCAAGCCGACCAAGGGCAAGAAGACCCGCTCGAACAAGCGGACCGATACGTTCATCGTGTCGAGCCGTCACGCCCGCAAGAAGAAGAACTGAGGTCCGTTATGGCGCGTTCGCTTTGGAAAGGTCCGTTCGTCGACGGATACCTTCTGAAAAAGGCCGAGGTCGCCCGTTCGTCGGGACGGGCCGAGGTCATCAAGATCTGGAGCCGTCGCTCCACGATCCTCCCGCAGTTCGTCGGTCTGACGTTCGGCGTCTACAACGGCCACAAGCATGTGCCGGTGAACGTGTCCGAGGACATGGTGGGCCATAAGTTCGGCGAGTTCTCGCCGACGCGCACCTTCCACGGCCACGCTGCCGACAAGAAGGCGAAGAGGAAGTAAGCCATGGGAAAGCCATCCGCCCCCCGTGCCTTGCCGGAGAACGAGGCCGTTGCGGTCGCCCGCAACCTCCGCGTCAGCCCGCAGAAGCTCAACCTCGTCGCCCAGCTCATCCGGGGCAAGAAGGTCGCGACCGCGCTTGCCGATCTCGAGTTCTCGCGCAAGCGGATCTCGCTGGACGTGCGCAAGTGCCTGCAGAGCGCCATCGCCAACGCCGAGAACAACCATGATCTCGACGTCGACGACCTGGTCGTGGCGCAGGCCTTCGTCGGCAAGGCGCTGGTCATGAAGCGCTTCCATGCCCGCGCCCGCGGTCGTGGCGCCCGCATCCTGAAGCCGTTCGCGAACATCACGATCGTGGTGCGCGAAGTCGCGGCCAAGGCCTGAGGAGAGAACGATGGGTCAGAAAATCAATCCGATCGGCCTTCGTCTCGGCATCAACCGGACCTGGGATTCGCGCTGGTTCGCCGCCAAGGGCGAGTACGGCAAGCTGCTGCACGAGGACATGGCGATCCGCGCCGCCCTCATGAAGCTGCTGAAGCAGGCCGCCGTCTCGAAGATCATCATCGAGCGCCCGCACAAGAAGTGCCGCGTCACCATCCACTCGGCTCGTCCGGGCGTGGTGATCGGCAAGAAGGGCGCCGATATCGAGAAGCTCCGCAAGGAAGTCACCAAGCTGACCAAGGCTGACGTGACGATCAACATCGTCGAGGTGCGCAAGCCCGAGATCGACGCGACGCTCGTCGCCGACTCGATCGCCCAGCAGCTCGAGCGCCGCGTCGCGTTCCGCCGCGCCATGAAGCGGGCCGTTCAGTCGGCCATGCGTCTGGGCGCCGAGGGCATCCGCATCAACTGCTCTGGCCGTCTCGGCGGAGCTGAGATCGCGCGCCTCGAGTGGTATCGCGAAGGCCGCGTGCCGCTGCACACGCTGCGCGCCGACGTGGATTATGGTGTCGGCACCGCCTTCACCACCTACGGAACATGCGGCATCAAGGTCTGGATCTTCAAGGGCGAGATCCTCGAACACGACCCGATGGCCCAGGACAAGCGCATGTCGGACGAAGGCGGCCGCTCGGGTGAGCGTCGCGATCGTCGCGACCATGCCGCGTAAGGCTGATCGAGAAGAGCCATGTTGCAACCAAAGCGAACCAAGTTCCGCAAGCAGTTCAAGGGGCGCATTTCCGGCGTCGCCAAGGGCGGCACGGACCTCAATTTCGGCCAGTTCGGCCTGAAGGCGTTGATGCCCGAGCGCGTCACCGCCCGTCAGATCGAGGCTGCCCGCCGCGCCATCACCCGCGCCATGAAGCGTGCCGGCCGCGTCTGGATCCGTATCTTCCCGGACGTGCCGGTTTCGAAGAAGCCGACGGAAGTCCGCATGGGTAAGGGCAAGGGCTCGCCAGAATTCTGGGCGGCCAAGGTCAAGCCCGGCCGGATCATGTTCGAGATCGACGGCGTGGCCGAAGAGACGGCGCGCGAAGCGCTGCGTCTCGGCGCCGCCAAGCTGCCGATCAAGACCCGTTTCATCCAGCGCATCGCCGAGTAAGGAGGGCGACATGAAAGCTTTGCAACGCCTCTCCGACCTCAAGGTGATGAGTGTCGATCAGCTCCAGGACGAGCTTCTCAAGCTCAAGAAGGAGCAGTTCAACCTGCGTTTCCAGCGCGCCACCGGCCAGCTCGAGAACACCTCGCGCGTCACCGAAGTGCGCAAGGACATCGCCCGCATCAAGACGCTGCAGCGGTCGAAGACCGTCGCAGCGAGCGCCTGAGGAGCCAGACAATGCCGAAGCGCGTGCTGCAGGGCGTCGTCGTCAGCGACAAGCAGAATAAAACTGTTGTGGTCAAGGTCGAGCGGCGCTATACGCACCCGCTCCTCAAGAAGACGGTGCGCCGTACCAAAAACTACCACGCCCACGACGAGGCGCAGGTGGTCAAGGTCGGAGACACGGTCTGGATCGAGGAGTCCAAGCCCATTTCCAAGCTGAAAAGCTGGATTTTGCTCGACAGCGCCCCCAAGGCGTAGGTCGGTACGCTTTCCGCTCGGTCGATTCGGCCGAGCGATCAGAGAGCGGGCGGAGATTAAGTGAAACATGGTCTTGCCGCAGAAGTGGGTCCCACTTTTGCGGTCCGTGTTTTGATTGAGGCCAGGGGGCGATCGACCCCCGTCAGTCGTAGTCCGGGTCGGCGATGACGCTGCGTCCGGAAACCGCGCTGATATTTAGTTTGGAAGGATCAAGGCCATGATCCAGGTGCAGACGAATCTCGAGGTCGCGGATAATTCCGGCGCCCGTCGCGTGATGTGCATCAAGGTTCTCGGCGGATCGAAGCGTAAGTACGCTGGTGTCGGTGACATCATCGTCGTTTCGATCAAGGAAGCCATCCCCCGCGGGCGCGTGAAGAAGGGCGACGTCATGAAGGCGGTCGTCGTGCGCACCGCCAAGGACGTCAAGCGCGCCGACGGCTCGGTGATCCGCTTCGACCGCAATGCGGCCGTGCTGATCAACAACCAGAAAGAGCCTGTCGGCACCCGTATCTTCGGACCGGTTCCGCGCGAGCTGCGCGCCAAGAACCACATGAAGATCATCTCGCTTGCGCCTGAGGTGCTGTGATGGCTGCGAAGATCAAGAAGGGCGACAAGGTCGTCGTGCTGGCCGGCCGGGACAAGGGCAAGGCCGGCGAAGTTCTCCAGGTCCTGCCCAAGGATGCCCGCGCCGTGGTGCGTGGCGTCAACCTGGTGAAGAAGCACACCAAGGCCTCGGCGCAGTCCGAAGGCGGCATCATCAGCAAGGAAGCGACGATCGACCTGTCGAACCTCGCCGTCGCCGATCCGAAGGACGGCAAGCCGACCCGCGTCGGCTTCAAGGTGCTCGATGACGGCCGCAAGGTGCGTTTCGCCAAGCGTTCGGGGGATCTGATCGATGGCTGAGAATCAGCAGGCGGCCCTTACGCCGCGCATGAAGAAGCATTACGAGGACGTCGTTCGTCCGGCGATGATCGCCGAGTTCGGCTACAAGAATGCCATGGAAGTGCCGACGATCGAGAAGGTCGTCATCAATATGGGCGTGGGCGAAGCCACTGCCGACCGCAAGAAGGTCGACAGCGCTGCCGGCGACCTGGCGCTCATCGCCGGCCAGAAGCCGGTCATCACCAAGTCCCGCCTCGCCATCGCCGGCTTCAAGCTGCGCGAGAACATGGCGGTGGGCTGCAAGGTCACGCTGCGCAAGACCAAGATGTTCGAGTTCGTCGACCGGCTCGTCACCATCGCCTTGCCGCGCGTGCGCGACTTCCGTGGTCTCAACCCGAAGTCGTTCGACGGGCGCGGCAATTTCGCGCTCGGGATCAAGGAGCACATCGTGTTCCCCGAGATCAACTACGACAAGGTCGACGCCGTGTGGGGCATGGACGTGATCGTCTGCACGACTGCGAAGTCGGACGACGAGGCGCGCGCCTTGCTCAAGCACTTCAACTTCCCGTTCCGGCAGTGAGCCTTACCGCTCATACGCGGAAACCAGGAGAGATCGATGGCTAAGAAAAGCTCCGTCGAGAACAACGAACGCCGCCGCAAGCTCGTGAAGAAATTCGCGGGCAAGCGGGCCCGTCTTCTCGCGATCGCCAATGACGAGAGCCAGTCCATGGACGAGCGTTTCCTCGCTCGCCTGAAGCTGGCCGAACTGCCGCGCAACTCGGCCGCCAACCGCATTCGCAACCGCTGCGAAGTGACCGGCCGCCCGCGCGCTTTCTACCGCAAGCTGAAGATGTCGCGCGTTGCTCTGCGCGAGCTCGGCAACAAGGGGCTGGTTCCCGGCCTCGTCAAGTCGAGCTGGTGAGGAGGACGCATCATGGCGATCATTGATCCGCTTGGCGATATGCTGACCCGCATCCGCAATGCGCAGATGCGGCGCAAGTCCCGCGTGACCACCCCCGGCTCGAAGCTGCGCGCCCGCGTGCTCGACGTGCTGCAGTCGGAAGGGTACATCCGCGGCTATTCGACGACCGAGTTCGGCAATGGCCGGACCGAGTTCGACATCGAGCTGAAGTACCATGAGGGGCAGCCGGTCATCCGCGCGATCTCTCGGGTCTCGAAGCCCGGCCGCCGCGTCTACTCTTCGGTGGATACGATGCCCCGCGTGGCCGATGGCCTCGGCGTGACCATCGTCTCGACGCCGAAGGGTGTGATGCCCGATCATCTTGCCCGCGAGCAGAACGTGGGCGGCGAAGTGCTCTGCAAGGTCTTCTGACCTTCGCACCGCTGCTCATCAGGAGAGATCCAATGTCTCGTATCGGTAAAAAGCCTGTTCCGGTCCCCGCTGGCGTCACCGCCAACGTCACCGGCCAGCTGGTCAAGATCAAGGGCTCGAAGGGCGAGCTGTCCTTCGTGGTTCCGGAGGACGTCTCGGTCGCGCTCGAGGACGGCGCCATCGCCGTTCAGCCGCGCTCGCAGTCCAAGCGCGCCCGCGCACTCTGGGGCACCTCGCGTGCCCGCATCGCCAATCTCGTGACCGGCACCACCGCCGGCTTCGAGAAGAAGCTCGAGATCAACGGCGTCGGCTACAAGGCCGCCGTCAACGGCAAGGTGCTCAAGCTGTCGCTCGGCTACAGCCACGACATCGACTATGAGATCCCGGCCGGGATCTCGATCGTGACGCCGAAGCCGACGGAGATCGTCGTCACCGGCATCGATAAGCAGGTGGTCGGCCAGACCGCCGCGGAGATCCGCGAGTATCGTGGCCCCGAGCCCTACAAGGGCAAGGGTGTCAAGTACGCTGGCGAGTTCATCTTCCGCAAGGAAGGCAAGAAGAAGTAAGGACGCGAACGATGAGCAAGCAGACAGAAAACACTGCGCGCCGTCGGGCTCGGGTCCGTCGCGCCATCAAGGCGGTCGCCAACGGCCGCGCCCGCCTGTCGGTGCATCGCACCGGCAAGCAGATCTATGCCCAGGTCATCGACGACGCGCAGGGTCTGACCCTCGCCTCGGCCTCGACCCTGGACAAGGACATCCGCGCCGAGATCAAGTCCGGCGCGAATGTCGAGGCCGCGAGCACGATCGGCAAGCTGATTGCCGAGCGCGCCATCAAGGCCGGCGTGAAGGACGTGGTCTTCGACCGCGGCGCCTACATGTACCATGGCCGCGTCAAGGCGCTGGCCGAGGCGGCTCGCGAAGGCGGGCTGAACTTCTGAGAACGTCGCTCCATCCGGAGCGCTCGAGCGAGCGGCGAGTGCCTTGAAGCCTCGTCCGCGCAAGTAAGAGGAATGACATGGCGAGAGAACCTCGTGACCGTCAGGATCGCGATGAGCGCGATTCGGAATTCGTGGACCGCCTGGTCCACATCAACCGCGTCGCCAAGGTGGTGAAGGGCGGGCGTCGCTTCGGCTTCGCCGCGCTCGTCGTCGTTGGCGACCAGAAGGGCCGCGTCGGCTTCGGCCACGGCAAGGCCCGCGAAGTGCCGGAGGCGATCCGCAAGGCGACTGAAGCCGCCAAGCGCGGTCTCGTCCGCATCCCGCTGCGCGAAGGCCGCACGCTGCATCACGACGTCCATGGTCGCCATGGCGCCGGCAAGGTCATCCTGCGGGCTGCCCCGGCCGGTACCGGCATCATCGCCGGCGGCCCGATGCGCGCCGTCTTCGAGGCGGTCGGCATGCAGGACGTGGTGTCGAAGTCGCTCGGCTCCTCGAACCCCTACAACCTCGTCCGCGCGACTTTCGACGCGCTGAAGAACGAGGACAGCCCGCGCAGCGTCGCTGCGCGCCGTTCGCTCAAGGTCTCGGCCCTGCAGACGCGTCGTCGCGATGCCGGCACCGATGCCGCGGCCGAAGCGTGAGGGCTGGGTGATGGCAAAGGGTGAAACCACCGTCGTCGTCGAGCAGATCGGTAGCCCGATCCGCCGCGAGGCGTCGCAGCGCCAGACCCTGATCGGTCTCGGCCTGAACAAGATCCGTCGGCGCTCGACCCTGGTCGATACGCCTGCCGTGCGTGGCATGATCGACAAGGTCAGGCACCTCGTCCGCGTCGTCGACGCGAAGTGAGGGGGATTGTCCGATGAAACTCACAGACATCCGTGACAATGAAGGCGCGCACAAGTCGCGCATCCGCGTCGGCCGTGGCATCGGCTCCGGCAAGGGCAAGACCGGCGGCCGTGGTGTCAAGGGTCAGAAGGCCCGTGCCGGCGTCGCGGTCAAGGGCTTCGAAGGCGGCCAGATGCCGCTCTATCGCCGCCTGCCCAAGCGCGGCTTCCACAACCTGTTCGCCAAGGATCTGAACGAGGTCAACCTCGGGCGCATCCAGCAGGCGGTCGAGGCCGGCAAGCTCGACGGCAAGGGCGTCGTCACCATCGAGGCGCTGGTTTCGGCCGGCGTGATCACGCGGCAGGCCAAGGACGGCGTCAAGATCCTCGGCGTCGGCGAATTGAAGGCGAAGCTCGCCTTCGAGGTGGCCGGTGCGTCGAAGTCGGCCGTCGAGGCGATCGAGAAGGCTGGCGGTTCGGTGAAGATCCTGGCGGCTGCCGCTTCACAGGCGTGACACCAGCGCTTACATGAGCGATTGCGAACGGCGGCCGGGCCAGAAGCCCTTGGCCGCCGTTTGACTGTTGGACGCAAAGCGTGATGCCGAAAACGCGAAGCGGTTTTCGGGCGTACATTGCGCTTCGGTGATCTATCTACGACTCAAGGACCGGACGCATGGCATCGGCGGCTGAACAGCTTGCGGCAAATCTGAATTTCGGCGCATTCGCCAAGGCGGATGAGCTGAAGAAGCGCATCTGGTTCACGCTGGGCGCGCTGATCATCTACCGGCTCGGCACCTATGTCCCGCTGCCGGGCATGAACCCCGATGCCGTCGCCGACCTGTTCAAGCAGTCGCAGTCGGGCGTGCTCGGCCTGTTCAACATGTTCTCGGGCGGCGCCGTCGGGCGTCTGGCGATCTTCGCCTTGAACATCATGCCCTACATTTCGGCCTCGATCATCGTTCAGCTGCTCTCGAGCGTGATCCCGAGCTTCGAGGCGCTGAAGAAGGAAGGCGAGGCCGGCCGCAAGATCCTGAACCAGTACACCCGCTACCTGACGCTGGTGCTGGCGCTGTTCCAGGCCTGGGCCATCGCCGTGGGCCTGCAGGGCTCGGGCAACCTGGTGCATGAACCCGGCACGTTCTTCCTGATCTCGACCACGATCACGCTGGTCGGCGGCACGATGTTCCTGCTCTGGCTCGGCGAGCAGATCACCAGCCGCGGCATCGGCAACGGCACCTCGATGATCATCTTCGCGGGCATCATCGCCGAGTTCCCGGCGCAGCTGGCCCAGACCCTCGAGCTCGGCCGCCAGGGCGCGATCTCGACCGGGCTGCTGCTGCTGATCCTGGTCATGGCCGTCTGCGTCATCGCCTTCTGCGTGTTCATGGAGCGGGCCCAGCGCCGGCTGCTGATCAACTACCCCAAGCGCCAGGTCGGCAACCGGCTCTATGAGGGCCAGACCTCGTTCCTGCCGCTGAAGCTCAACACCTCGGGCGTCATCCCGCCGATCTTCGCCTCGTCGCTGCTGCTGCTGCCGACCACGGTGGCGAGCTTCTCGCAGGCTTCGGGCGGCACCGGCTTCCTGTCGATCATGGCGACCTATCTGGCGCATGGCCGGCCACTGTTCATGGTGCTCTACGCGCTGCTGATCATCTTCTTCTGCTTCTTCTACACCGCGATCGTGTTCAATCCGGTCGAGACGGCGGACAACCTCAAGAAGCATGGCGGCTTCATGCCGGGCATCCGGCCGGGCGAGCGCACCGCGGAGCATATCGACCGGGTGCTGACGCGCATCACCGTTCTCGGGGCAGGCTATCTGACCATCGTCTGCCTTATCCCCGAGTTCATGATCACCTATGCTCAGATTCCGATCATCCTGCTCGGCGGCACCTCGCTGCTGATCGTGGTGACGACGACGATGGATACCGTGGCGCAAGTCCATGGGCATTTGCTGGCCCATCAGTACGAGGGCCTGGTGAAGAAGGCGAAGCTGCGAGGGGCGAGGCGCTGATGCGATTGATCTTCCTGGGTCCGCCGGGGGCGGGTAAAGGTACTCAGGCAACCCGTATCGTCGAGAAGCACGGGATTCCGCAGCTCTCGACGGGGGACATGCTCAGGGCCGCAGTGGCGGCGGGCACGCCGATCGGAATCAAGGCGAAGGCGGTGATGGATGCGGGCGGGCTCGTCTCGGACGAGATCGTCATCGGCATCGTCGCCGACCGGATCGCGGAGCCGGACGCCAAGCGGGGCTTCATCCTCGACGGCTTCCCGCGCACGCTGGCGCAGGCCGAGGCGCTCGACGTCATGCTCGAGTCCAAGGGCCTGCCGCTCGACGCGGTGCTGGAGCTCAGGGTCGACCAGGACAAGCTCGTCGACCGCATCGTGCGCCGCGCCGAAGAGGCGAGGGCGGCCGGCCAGCCGGTGCGCAAGGACGACGACCCGGAGGTCTTCAAGACCCGCCTCGAGGCGTACAACCGGGATACAGCGGTCGTGGCGCCCTATTACGCCAAGCGCGGCCAGCTCACCGCGATCGACGGCATGAAGCCGATCGACGAGGTGACGGCGGCGATCGAGAAGGCGCTCGCGGGGCACTGAGCCGCGAGTTCGACAGCCGGCGCCTCACGCGGCGCTGGCGCGGATGTCGAACTCGAAATGCAGGGCATCATAGGGGAACAGGACGCCGTCCTCAGTCCGGTCGACGACGCCAGCCTGGATGAGCGCCGTCAGGTCGGAATGGACGCCCTTGAAGTCCCTCCCGACGCGCCGCGCGACCTCGCGATATGAGATCGGCCCCTGGCCCGCCATGGCCCGGACGACGTCGAGGCGCTTGGGCGAGAGGACGCGGTGCATCGTCTCATAGTCGACGAAGCTCAGGCCGGCGCTGCCTTCCGCCTTGCCCGCAGCCAGCGTGGCGCGGATGGCCTTGGCAACGTCTTGAAGGCTCTCGATTCGGATAGTCAGGGTGTTCATGGCCTCAACCCTTCGATGTCCCTGAAGAAGTCGTCGATCAACGTTTCAATGGTCGAGAAGGAGTAGGGCTGCTCGACCTCGCCGACGTGCTTGTGATCGCCCTTGCCGCGCTCGTTGTCGTAGCGGAGCAGGCATTCATCCCGCACCACATAGGCGAGGCGATATTTATAGCCATGCGCGCTGGCCGGCACCGACGTCGGCACATGCCAGACCTTCAGCTCGGCAAACGCGTCCTCCGCCAGGACGATCCGGCGGCTGATCAGCAAGGCGGCTTTCATGATGTAATTTAGGCCATCATACGCGCTGATGTAAATGCGTACATCGCCCGCATGTTCCGGCCGAGCCGCTGGGGCGCTAAAAGCGAGTTGACTCCTCGGTCCAAAGCGACTAACGAGCCCCATCCGGTTTCATGTGGCGATGCCGATGCCTTCGCGAGAAGGGATGGCGTCGCATTCTCGCGTGCTTCCGTTCAACGCCTGCATGGGCCGGCCTCCACCGGACGCAGGGCTTTCATTTCACGGCCGCGGCCGCCATCGGGCGCCGGGGCGACATGGAGAGAGACTATGGCTCGTATCGCGGGTGTCAACATCCCGACCGGCAAGCGCGTCGTCATCGGCTTGCAGTATATCCACGGCATCGGCGCCTCCAAGGCGCAGGAGATCTGCACCAAGGTCGGCATCGCCGCCGAGCGTCGCGTCAACCAGCTCACCGACGCCGAGGTGCTCCAGATCCGCGAGGCGATCGACCGCGACTACCTCGTCGAGGGCGACCTGCGCCGCGAAGTCTCGATGAACATCAAGCGCCTGATGGACCTCGGCTGCTATCGCGGCCTGCGCCATCGCCGTTCGCTGCCGGTCCGCGGCCAGCGCACCCATACCAACGCCCGCACCCGCAAGGGCAAGGCGAAGCCGATCGCCGGCAAGAAGAAGTAATTTCGGCGGGCCGCAATCCGGTCCGCTCTCTGCGTCGCCTGGCCCCATTGCGGGCAGGCGGCATCCCCAGCGCCTGGAATGACGGGCGCGCCTGAAGGATGGAAGAAAGACTATGGCCAAGGAAGCCCAACGCGTCCGTCGTCGCGAACGCAAGAACATCGTCTCCGGCGTCGCCCACGTGAACGCCTCGTTCAACAACACCATGATCACCATCACCGACGCGCAGGGCAACACGATCTCGTGGTCCTCGGCCGGCACGATGGGTTTCAAGGGCTCGCGCAAGTCGACCCCCTATGCGGCCCAGGTCGCGGCCGAGGACGCCGCCCGCAAGGCTGCCGAGCACGGCATGCGCACCCTCGAGGTCGAGGTCACCGGTCCGGGTTCGGGCCGTGAGTCGGCGCTGCGCGCGCTGCAGGCCGCCGGCTTCACCGTCACCTCGATCCGCGACGTGACGCCGATCCCGCACAATGGCTGCCGGCCGCGCAAGCGCCGCCGCGTCTGAGAGCGGGTTTGGGACTGCGGCGCTCGCAATGGCGGGCGCCGGTACGGGGCGGCCCGTCGCCGCCGAGAGATGAAGCACCAGGAGTGCGCTCGTGATCAGCAAGAACTGGCAGGATCTGTCCAAGCCGAACAAGCTCGAAGTGAAGGTCGGAGACGACCCGAAGCGTCAGGCCACCGTGATCGCGCGTCCGCTCGAGCGCGGCTTCGGCATGACGCTCGGCAACGCCCTGCGCCGCGTGCTGCTGTCCTCGCTCCAGGGCGCGGCCGTGACCGCCGTCCAGATCGACGGCGTGCTGCATGAGTTCTCGTCGATCCCGGGCGTCCGCGAGGACGTCACCGACATCGTCCTGAACATCAAGGCGATCTCGATCAAGATGCAGGGCGAGGGTCCCAAGCGCATGACCCTGCGCAAGTCGGGCCCGGGCACCGTCACCGCCGGCGACATCAACACCATCGGCGACGTCTCGATCCTCAACCCCGACCTCGTGCTCTGCACGCTGGACGAGGGCGCCGAGATCCGCATGGAGTTCACGGTCAACACCGGCAAGGGCTACGTCCCCTCCGAGCAGAACCGCCCGGAAGACGCGCCGATCGGCCTGATTCCGGTCGACAGCCTGTACTCGCCGGTCAAGAAGGTCTCCTACCGCGTCGAGAACACCCGCGAGGGCCAGAACCTCGACCGCGACATGCTGACCATGCAGATCGAGACCAACGGCTCGGTTTCGCCTGAGGACGCGCTGGCGCTCGCCGCCCGCATCCTGCAGGACCAGCTCGCCGTCTTCATCACCTTCGAGGAGCCGCGCAAGGAAGAGGCCGTCTCGACTGCGCCGCAGCTGCCCTTCAACCCGGCGCTGCTCAAGAAGGTCGACGAGCTCGAGCTCTCGGTCCGCTCGGCGAACTGCCTGAAGAACGACAACATCGTCTATATCGGCGACCTGATCCAGAAGTCGGAGGGCGAGATGCTGCGCACCCCGAACTTCGGCCGCAAGTCGCTGAACGAGATCAAGGAAGTGCTCGCCACCATGGGCCTCCACCTCGGCATGGACGTGCAGGGCTGGCCGCCGGAGAACATCGAAGAGCTCGCGAAGCGCTTCGAGGAGCATTACTGATCCCGGCGCGGGGTTCTCCCGCGCCAATCCCCGCCCGGCGCACTCAGCCGGAGCATAATGGACGGCCGTTCCGTGGCACGGCGGCCGTAATCAACCAAGGAGCCAAACCATGCGTCATGGATTTCGCGGTCGCCGTTTCAACCGCACGACCGAGCATCGCAAGGCGATGTTCGCCAACATGTCCCAGGCCCTGATCAAGCACGAGCAGATCACCACCACGCTGCCGAAGGCCAAGGACCTGCGTCCGGTCGTCGAGAAGCTGGTGACCCTGGCCAAGCGCGGCGACCTGCACGCCCGCCGCCAGGCGATCGCGCAGATCAAGGACGTCGTCCTGGTCGGCAAGCTCTTCGCGGTGCTCGGCCCGCGCTACAAGGAGCGCAATGGCGGCTATCTCCGCATCATGAAGGCCGGCTTCCGCTTCGGCGACAACGCCCCGCTCGCCGTGATCGAGTTCGTCGATCGCGACGTCGACGCCAAGGGCAAGGATTCGGGCCCGGTCTTCACCGCGGACGATCAGGCGGCCTGAGCGGTTTCGCCAGCGCTTTGAGATGAGAGGGCGGCCTTCGGGCCGCCCTTTTTCTTTGGCCGCCGCTATTGCTCGAGGTTCCTGCGGTAGTGGACGTAGCCCGTGCGGTCGGCGAGCTTGTCGTAGAGGCTCATGGCTGACGCGTTGGCTTCGTCCGTCAACCAGTAGACGCGGGGAGAGCCCGCTTGCTCGGCTGCCGCGCAGACGGCCTCGATCAGCTTTCGGCCGATGCCCTGGCCGCGCTCCTGCTCGCTCGTGAACAGGTTCTGGAGATAGCAGACGGGGGCGATCGTCAGCGTGTTGCGGTGGAAGATATAGTGGGCCAGGCCGAGAAGCCTGCCGCCGCGCTCGGCGACCAGGGCGTGGACCGGCTCGTTATCGTCGAGAAACCGCGCCCAGGTCGTGCGCGTGACGCCGTCGGATGCGGCAACGCTGTTGAAGCCGACGAAGGTGGTCCAGAGCGGCAGCCATTGTTCCCAGTCGGATGCGACCACGGGGCGGATGATGAAGTCGGGCATGCACGATCCTCGGTCGCACGGCGTCAGCGTTCTACGATGCCAGGTGAACGCGAGCCAGCGTCCGGCTGCGATGCTGTCCTTTGTGCTGCCTTGTCAGCCGCGGTTCGGATGCTAGATCGCCGTGCGTCCTATCGGACGCAAAGTGGCGATCTAGGCTTTTGTCATTGCATCGGATCTTTCCGAAAACCGGATTCCACTTTTCGGTCCGATGCTCTAGCCTCCCTTCAAACATGACCCGGTCCGAAGAGACCACGAAAAGGGAGGGGACCATGACTTACCGGATTTCGCCGACGCGCAGGCTCGCCTTGGCCGCAGGCTTCGCTTCCGTGGCAGCCCTGGCTATCGCCGCGCCCGCCATGGCGCAGGACGCCTACCCGTCGAAGCCGATCACCATGATCGTGCCCTTCGCCGCCGGCGGCTCGTCGGACGTGATCGCGCGGCTGGTAGGCGACGAGATGGGCCGCGTGCTCGGCCAGCGCATCGTCATGGAGAACATGGGCGGCGCGGGCGGGGCGACCGCCCTGACGCGGGCGGCGCGGGCCGAGCCGGACGGCTATACGATCGTGATCGGCAATAGCGGCACCAATGCCGCCTCCTACACGATCTATCCCGACCTCAAGTACACCCAAGCGGATTTCGCGCCGATCGGGCTCGTCGCCAAGACCTCGCCGATGATCGCGCTCAAGCTCGACTTCCCCGCGAAGACCCTGCTGGAATTCGTCGACTACGCCAAGAAGAACCCCGGCAAGGTTAGCCTCGGCCATGCCGGCGTCGGCTCGTCGAACTACCTGATCTGCCGCAACTTCATCAAGGCGGCCGGCGTCGACGTCGCGCTGGTGAGCTATCGCGGCGCGGGGCCGGCGCTCACCGACGCGATGGGCGGCCAGATCGACGGCGTCTGCGACGCCGCGACTTCGCTTTCCGGCGCGGTGCAGGGCGCCAAGGTCAAGGCGCTGGCGGTGGCGACGCCGCAGCGGCTCGAGAACCTTCCGGAGGTGCCGACCTCGCGCGAGGCCGGGCTGCCGGCCTTCGAGGCGCAGGGCTGGAACGCGCTCTTCGCGCCAAAGGGCACACCGGAGCCGATCATCATGAAGCTCAACCAGGCCTTGCGCACGGCGCTCGCGAGCGAGAACCTGCGCGGCCGATTCAAGGAGCTCTCCTCGGTGATGCCGGCGGCGGACGAGCTGACGCCGGCCTATGTCGGCGGCATGGTGCCGGGCGAGATCGAGAAGTACCGGCTGCTGCTGCAGGACAAGTGAAGGGTTTCCTCCAGGGGACAACCAGCAAGCGCGGGGAACCCTCTCCTGTAAGGAGAGGGCAGGGTGAGGTGTTGGCCAGAACACCAGTGAAACTCTGCGCGGCAGCGGTCAGGTCACGGCTAAAGCGTCAAACGGCCTACACCTCACCCAACCCTCTCCTTACAGGAGAGGGCTCCCTCGCCTTCTGGATTAGGTCTAGCCAGAAGGTGGGGGAGCCCTGGATTAGGTCTAGCCAGATCACGATCCGGCCATAGATTGAGGCCATCAGCGATGGCGCGTTTCCTGCGACGGCGATCGCGGCTAATCCGTATGACAGCAGCAGAATCAGTGTTTGGTTTCAGCGTGGAGAGAAGCATGGCCCGTGGAAACATGCTCACCCGGAGCAGGGCGCTCGTCGCCTGTGCGGCCATGACGCTCTTGATCGGCCTCGCGCCGATGCCGGCGCTCGCCCAGACGCGGCAGGCCCCCGAGAGCCGCCAGCAGATCAAGCTCTCCTTCGCGCCGATCGCGAACAAGACCGCGGCCTCCGTGGTCAACGTCTATGGCTCGCGCGTCGAAAAGCAGGCGCCGAACCCGTTCATGGACGACCCGTTCTTCCGCCGCTTCTTCGGCGATCGCGGCTTCGGCGTGCCGCGCGAGCGGGTGCAGCGCTCGCTCGGCTCCGGCGTGATCGTCGATGGCTCGGGGCTGGTGGTGACCAACAACCACGTCATCGAGAACATGAGCGAGGTCAAGATCGCCTTCGCCGACAAGCGCGAGATGGATGCCGAGATCCTGCTGCGCGATCCGCGCACCGATCTCGCCGTGCTCAAGCTGAAGGGCGCCAAGGACCTGCCGGCGCTCGACCTCGCCGATGCCGACCAGGTCCAGATCGGCGATCTCGTGCTGGCGATCGGCAACCCGTTCGGCGTCGGCCAGACGGTGACGCAGGGCATCGTCTCGGCGCTGGCGCGCACGCAGATCGGCGTCGCCGACGCGCAGTCCTTCATCCAGACCGACGCGGCCATCAACCCCGGCAATTCCGGCGGCGCGCTGGTCGACATGGACGGCAGGCTGATCGGCATCAACACCGCGATCTTCTCGCGTTCGGGCGGCAATCAGGGCATCGGCTTCGCCATCCCCTCCGGCATGGTCCGGCTCGTCGTGGACAGCGCCAAAGCCGGCGTCAGCACCGTGCGCCGGCCCTGGTTCGGCGCGCGCCTGCAGGCGCTGACCGCCGATGTCGCCGACGGGCTCGGCCTCGACCGGCCGGCCGGCTCCGCCGTCGTCAGCCTGGTCGATGGTGGCCCCGCCGCCGATGGCGGCTTGAAGCGCTCCGACGTCATCCTCGCCGTGGACGGCGTTGCGGTGGATGATCCCGAGGCCTTCGGCTATCGGTTCGCGACGCGCCCGCTCGGCGGCACGGCCAGCCTCACCGTGCTGCGCGGCGGCAAGCGCATCACCATTCCGGTCAAGCTCGAACCCGCGCCGGAGACGCGCCCGCGCGAGCCGGTGACGCTGTCGGGACGCTCGCCGCTCTCCGGCGCGACCCTGCTCAACCTCTCGCCGGCGGTTGCCGAGGAAATGGCTCTCGAAGCAGGCGCCGACGGCGTCGTCGTCAGCGATGTCGGCGAGGGCAGCACCGCGGCGCGCATCGGCTTCCAGAAGGGCGACATCATCATGGCGCTGAACGGCGAGCGCATGAAGAGCTCGCGCGATGTCGAGACCGCCTTCAAGGAGCGCAAGCGCGCCTGGGAGGTGACGATCTCGCGCGGCGGCCAGACCATCACCTCGGTATTCCCGGGGTGAGCGACCTCTTCGCCGCCTCCGGCCTCGACAAGAGCGGCCCGCGCCCGCTCGCCGACCGCGTCAGGCCGACGACGCTCGGCGAGGTCTCCGGCCAGGAGCACCTGACCGGGCCGGACGGGGCGCTGACCCGGCTCGTCGCCTCCGGCTCGCTCGGCAGCCTGATCTTCTGGGGTCCACCCGGCACCGGCAAGACCACTGTGGCGCGGCTGCTCGCCGGCCTGGTCGATCTCGGCTTCGAGCAGATCAGCGCGATCTTCTCCGGCGTCGCCGATCTCAAGAAGGTGTTCGAGGCAGCGCGAGGACGCAGGCTCGGCGGCAAGGGCACCTTGCTCTTCGTCGACGAGATCCACCGCTTCAACCGGGCCCAGCAGGACGCGTTCCTGCCGGTGATGGAAGACGGCACGATCACCCTGATCGGCGCCACGACCGAGAACCCGTCCTTCGCGCTCAACGCGGCGTTGCTGTCGCGCGCCCGGGTGCTGACCTTCAAATCGCTCGACGAACCAGCGCTGCTCTTCCTGCTCGGCCGGGCCGAGCTGCTGGAGAACCGCGAGCTGCCGCTGACGCCGGAGGCGCGTCTGGCGCTGGCGCGTTTCGCCGATGGCGATGGCCGCGCCGTGCTGACCTTGGCCGAGGAGACCTGGCGCGCCGCCAAGCCCGACGAGATATTCGACGAGGCCGGCCTCTCCGAGGTGATCCAGCGCCGCGCGCCGATCTACGACAAGGCGCAGGACGGCCACTACAACCTGATCTCGGCGCTGCACAAGACGATCCGCGGCTCCGATCCCGATGCGGCGCTGTACTACTTTGCCCGCATGCTTGATGCCGGTGAGGACCCGCGTTTCCTGGCGCGGCGGCTGGTGCGGATGGCGGTCGAGGATATCGGGCTGGCCGATCCGCAGGCGCTGGTGCATGCGCGGGCCGCGGCCGAGACCTATGAGCAGCTCGGCTCGCCCGAGGGCGAGCTCGCGCTCGCCAACACGGTGATCTACCTCGCGACCGCGCCGAAATCGAACGCGGCCTACATGGCCTACAAGGCCGCGGTGCGCGCGGCCAAGCAGGGCGGCTCGCTGATGCCGCCCAAGACCATCCTGAACGCCCCGACCAAGCTGATGAAGGAGGAGGGCTACGGCGAGGATTATTTCTACGACCACGACGCGCCCGACGCCTTCTCGGGCCAGAACTATTGGCCGGACGCGCTGGGGCGGCAGCAATTCTACGATCCGCCGGAGCGCGGCTTCGAGCGCGAGATCAGGAAGCGGCTGGAATACTGGGCGAAGCTGCGGGCGGAGCGGGGCGGCGAGTAGCGCCGCGTTTCAGGGCGTCAAAACGTCCGCTCGATGAAGACCTGCGTGGTGATCTGCCGGCCCGCCAGCCCGGCCGGAATCACGCGGCCGCCAAGCGAGAACTGGGCCCAGGCGACCGAGGTTTCGACGCCAGCCTTGAAGCCATCGACCGGCGTCCAGACCAGGTTGGCGGTGGCGCGGTCGATCCTGATCTTGCCCTCCGCCTGACCGGCAAGCGGCACCGAGAGCCAATAGCGGCTGACATAGGCATTGGTGGCGATCTCGTCGGTCCATTCGCGATGTGTCGAGAGCACGGCCGAGAAACCGCGGGTCGGATCGCCGCCGAACAGGACCTGCCGCACCACCCGCGTGTCGAGGTTGGAGCCGAGATAGGGGGCGCTGTCGATGCCGCCGACGATCTGGCCGGAGATGTTGCTCGGCTTACCGAGGATATCGGCCTCGTAGGTCGCGCCGATGATGCCGGCCCGGCCGAGCCTGTCCGGCGAACCCGGGATGTCGCGCAGCGCCAGCGCCGTGTGCACCGTCCAGGGGCCGGAGGCATAGACCAACCGGGCGACGCCGTCCGGCACGCGCCGGCCCTCCTGGACGGGGATGCTCGAGGTCGAGCCCAGCGCCGGGTCTTCGAGCGAGAGGCTGGCCGTCCAGCTTTCGGTCAACGGCAGGTCGAGGCCGATGAGGCCGACAGTGCGGCTGGGCACCTGTGCGCTGGTGTTGAAATCGTCGCCACCCCAGAAGCTGAAGCGGGAATCGGCCATGCCGAAGGTCCACGGGCCGATGGAGACCGTGGCCTCGTCGATGGTCATGCCCTGGTCGCTATCTGGCGGATTGCGCATCGACAGGCTGAAGATGGAGCCGATGCGCAGGCCCGAGGCGAGGTCGTGCGAGGTCGTGATGGTGAAGCTGGCGCTGACCTGCGTCGAGGTCGCATTCGGCGGAGGCGGCGGGGCCGAGCGTGAGACGCGATAGGCATCGTACTGCATGCCGGCATTGACGGAGCCGCTGATCGACAGGCAGGTGCCGGTGCCCGGCACGATGTAGCCATGCACGCTGTCGTCATCGGCGTCGTCGTCATCACTATCGTCGTCGCTGTTGTCGTCCGCGTCGTCGCTCTCCTCCTTGGCCGCGCTCGGGGCCGCTGCCGCGGGAGGGCTGGCGAAGAGCGGCGTTCCCTCGAATGGCGCGATCGTGCAGGCGCGCGCGAAGCTGGGCGCCTGTGCCGGCTTGAGCCGAGCGGGTGCGGCGCGCGCGCGCTCGGGGCAAGCGGCGGCGAACGCGGCGAGGAGCAGCAGCATGATCGTGGCGAGGCGCTGGCCGGGGCCGTCACCCGCGAGGGCTCTCGCGCATTCCATCTTTGGCCCGACGAGTTCGGCTGCGGGCGCGCATCTTGGTTCGCGCAACGGCAATTGTCGACGCTCAGGCGGCGGCCAAATCAGCGAAGCGGGCCGATTTCGTTTGTATGGGCCGGGCGCGCTGGCTATTGCAGTGCGATGACATCCGCTTTTCTCGTCTTCATCGGCGCCGGCATTGGTGGCGTGCTGCGCCATGGCGTCAACCTTGCCGTGCCGAAATGGCTCGGCATGGCCTTTCCATATGGCACCATGGCGATCAACATCGTCGGCTCCGGAGTCATGGGGCTGGTCGCCGGCTGGCTGGCCTTCAAGGCGGATTTCGCCTGGACGCAGAATGCGCGGCTCTTCCTGACCACCGGCATCCTCGGCGGCTTCACCACCTTCTCGGCCTTCTCGCTCGACGCGGTGCTGCTCTGGGAGCGCGGCGAGGCCGGGCTTGCGGGTGTCTACGTGCTGGGTTCGGTCATCCTGTCGCTCGCCGCGCTCGTCGGCGGGCTTGCGATCGTGCGGGGGCTGTCATGAGGCAGGGCGGCAAGGGGACGGGCGGCAAGGGCGCCAGCGGTCCGAAGCGTGACGGCAGGCCCCCGGCGACCGGGGGCGCCAAGCGGCGTCCGAGCCATGATGCGCGCCGGCGGGCGCAGGCCTCGGCCAAGGCGAAGCCGGATCTGGCCGAGACGATCGTCCGCGTTCCGACCACGCGCAAACCCGTTGCCGCAAAACCCGCCCGCCCGGCTGGGCCGACACGCGCCGAGGTGAAGGCGACGACCGCCGAGGTTCTGGCGACCGGCGTGCAGCAGCTCGTCGTGACCCCGGACGAGAACGAGATGCGGATCGACCGCTTCCTCGAGGCGCGCTTCCCGCAGCTCTCCTTCAGCCATATCCAGCGCATCGTCCGGAAGGGCGAATTGCGCGTCAACGGCAAGCGCGCCGACAGCAAGGACCGGCTCGAGGCCGGCCAGACCGTGCGCATCCCGCCGCTCAAGCTGGAACCGCAGGCCGAGCGGCCGCGCTCGCTCAAGGCCGATGCCGATACGATCGGCTTCCTGCGCTCGATCACGCTCTATGAGGACGACGACGTCATGGTCCTCAACAAGCCGGCGGGCCTCGCCGTGCAGGGCGGCTCGGGCACGACGCGCCATGTCGACGGCCTGCTCGACGCGCTGACCGGCAAGGACGGCCAGAAGCCGCGCCTGGTGCACCGGCTCGACAAGGACACCTCGGGCTGCCTCGTCATCGCCAAGTCGCGCTTCGCGGCTGCGACCCTGGCCAAGACCTTCCGCTCGCGCTCTGCGCGAAAGGTCTATTGGGCGCTGGTCGCCGGCGTGCCGCGCGTGCGCCAGGGCCGGATCTCGACCTACCTCGCCCGCGAGGAAGCCTATGACGGCGACCAGCGCATGGCGGTGGCCAAGCATGGCGATGACGGCGCCATGCATGCCGTGACCTATTACGCCGTGGTCGAGACCGCCGCGCAGAAGCTTGCCTGGCTCTCGCTCAAGCCGGTGACCGGCCGCACCCACCAACTGCGCGCCCACGCCGCCCATATCGGCCACCCGATCGTCGGCGACCCCAAGTATTTCAACATCAGCAATTGGGAGCTGCCCGGCGGTATCCAGAACAAGCTGCATCTGCTGGCGCGGCGGATCGTTCTGCCGCATCCGCGCGGCAAGGGCACGATCGACGTCAGCGCGCCGCTGCCGCCGCATATGCGCCAGAGCTGGAACCTGCTCGGCTTCGAGGATGCACCTTACGATCCGATCGTCGACGCGCCGGATGAATAGAGCACTCAGCGGAATCTCACCCGCGTCATCCCGGACAAGCGGCGAAGCCGCGCCGCTCCGGGATCCATCGTAAGGCTCCGGCGCTCTACGGTGGATCCCGGCGCTCCGCTTCGCTGCGGCCGGGATGACGCGGAGGGCATATCGGTCGACGGGCCTAAGTCGGGTTTCAGCTGACTTTGCGTAAGAGAACGCTTGCAGAACAAAATCGATTATGTTCTAATTTTGTTCTCAATCCTCTGACGCAGGTGCTCCGATGATGCGTTTCGCCTTCATTCTCGCTGGCCTGACACTTTCGCTGGCCGTTTCCGCCCATGCGCAGGCTCCTGCCGCGCCCAAACCGACCGCCGCCGCGGTAACAGCCGACGAGCCGGTGCCGCGGGCCGAGCGGGCCAAGGCGCGCCAGGATTGCCTGGCCGAGAACGTCGCGCTCTCCGGCGACGACCTGCGCCAAGCCATGCGCGACTGCATTCAAGGCAGGTTCCCGGGCGTGCAGCTCTATGCGCGCGACGGCCTGACGCGCGACGGCAAGCCGACCGCGGTCGCGGCCCGTAGCGCCTGCAAGACCGAGGCTGATGAGCGCAGCCTCTCCGGTACCGCGCGGCGCGACGCCCTGACCTCCTGCTTCAAGGCGAAGCGGCCCGACCTCGCCGCTCGCGCCGAATGCCGCAAGGAGAGCCGGGCCAAGGGGCTCGACGGCGAGGAGCTGCGCAAGGCGATCACTGAATGCGCCCGCGCGACCCAGTCATGAGCGACGCGCGCCAGAGGTGATGGCCCGGCCGCGCGTTTCGGGCTAAACGGCGGCCATGTCCCTCGTCATCTTCGATCTCGACGGCACGCTGATCGATTCAGCCGCCATCATCCTTGAGGCCCAGTACGTGACCTTCGCGCGCTGCGGGCTGGCCCATCCCGGCCGTGAGGCGGGCCTCGGCATCGTCGGGCTGACGCTGGATATCGCGCTGGCACGGCTGGCCGGGCTCGACAAGCCGGACGACACGCTGACCGAGACCTATCGCGAGGTCTTTGGCGCGATGCGCGTCCAGGCCGAGACCGATCCGTCCCTGGCCGAGCCGCTCTTTCCGGGCGTCGAGGCGATGCTGGCCGAACTGGCGGTGCGGCCGGGCATGCGGCTCGGCATCGCCACCGGCAAGTCGCGCCGGGGCTTGGAGTACATCGTCGAGCGCTATGGCTGGCAGAAATACTTCACCACGTTCCAGAGTGCCGATGACGCGCCCTCGAAGCCGCATCCCGGCATGATCCTGCGGGCGATGAGCGAGACGGGCACGCGGCCGGAGCAGACCGCGATGGTCGGGGACAGCTCCTTCGACATCGAGATGGCGGTTGCCGCCGGCGTGGCGCCCATCGCGGTGTCCTGGGGCTTCCAGCCGGTTGCGAGCTTGCAGGCACTGGGCGCGCGCGCCGTGCTGAATCACTGCTCCGAATTGTCCGGCGTGCTCGACCGGCTGCTGGTGACCGAGCCGGCGTGAGCGCACTGACGGCCTCGCCTCAGTAACACCCTCGCAACCACGTCCGCTCAGTAGCGTTTAACCTGAACACACGTTCAGATTTGGCCGTTAACCACCTGATGGCCTCTCACCCCTCATGGTGTTCCTGCAACAGGAACAACCCGGCATAAAACAACGCCGGACAGGGGTTGAACAATGATCAGCCATGAACTTCGTGAATTCGTCGATCGCGTGATGGACAGGCATGCGATCGACGACGAAGACGTCAAGATGCTTCAGCGCGAAATCTTGCTGGACAGCGTCATGAGCCGCGACGTCATCGATGTTCTCATCGCACTCGACCGTGCCGTGCCGGACAGCGCGACCAGCTTCGCCGATTACCTGGTCGCGCTCACCGTCGACTTCACGGTCTGGGAAAGCCGCCCGACCGGCGTGATCGACCGCGAGAAGGCGCATTGGCTGGTGGCGACGCTCTCATCCGGCGATGGCCCGACCGCGACGGCCCAGCGCATCGCCTTCGAGATCGTGCGCGAGGCCGAGCGCTGCGACGAGCTGTTGCTCGCTTTCGCCATGCGCAAGGGCGCCCTCAGCGCGCAACGCCTCAGCAGCGAGCGGATGCTGCTGGCCAGCTGAGCCAGCGAGGGCAGGGCGCACGACGTCGTCGCGCGACCTTCGCATCAGTGGACGTGAGCGCCGGCCTCCAATACATCCGACTGTCATAGTCTATGGCAGCCGGGGGACGCCGCGCATGTTCACGAAGATCCTGATCGCGAACCGTGGCGAGATCGCCTGCCGCGTCATCAAGACGGCGCGCCGCATGGGCATCAAGACGGTCGCGGTCTATTCCGATGCCGACCGCGATGCGCTCCATGTCGAGATGGCCGACGAGGCCGTCCATATCGGCGCTGCGCCTGCCGCCGAATCCTACCTCCAGATCGACAAGATCGTCGCCGCCTGCAAGCAGACGGGCGCCGAGGCCGTGCATCCCGGCTACGGCTTCCTCTCCGAGCGCGAGGCCTTCGCCCAGGCGCTGAAAGAGAACGGCATCGTCTTCATCGGCCCTAATCCGGGCGCGATCGCCGCGATGGGCGACAAGATCGAATCGAAGAAGGCGGCGGCCGCGGCGAACGTCTCGACCGTCCCCGGCCATCTCGGCATCATCGAAGACCCCGCCCATGCGGTGAAGATCTCCGACGAGATCGGCTACCCCGTGATGATCAAGGCCTCGGCCGGCGGCGGCGGCAAGGGCATGCGCATCGCCCATTCGGCCGGCGAGGTCGCCGAGGGCTTTGCCCGCGCCAAGTCCGAGGCGGCGTCTTCCTTCGGCGACGACCGCGTCTTCGTCGAGAAGTTCATCGTCGACCCGCGCCACATCGAGATCCAGGTGCTCGGCGACAAGCACGGTAACGTCATCTATCTCGGCGAGCGCGAATGCTCGATCCAGCGCCGCAACCAGAAAGTCGTCGAGGAGGCGCCGTCGCCGCTGCTCGATGAGGCGACCCGCCGCAAGATGGGCGAGCAGGCCGTCGCGCTGGCCAAGGCCGTGAACTACGATTCGGCGGGGACGGTCGAATTCGTCGCTGGCCAGGACAAGTCGTTCTACTTCCTCGAGATGAACACCCGCCTCCAGGTCGAGCACCCCGTCACCGAGATGATCACCGGCGTCGACCTCGTCGAGCAGATGATCCGCGTCGCCTATGGCGAGAAGCTCGCGATCAGGCAGGAGGACGTCAAGCTCAACGGCTGGGCGGTCGAGAGCCGCGTCTATGCCGAGGACCCGACCCGCAACTTCCTGCCCTCGACCGGGCGGCTCGTGACCTATCGCCCGCCGGCCGAGGGGCCCGACGGCGAGGCCACCGTGCGCAACGATACCGGCGTGTTCGAGGGCGGCGAGATTTCGATCTACTACGACCCGATGATCGCCAAGCTGGTGACGCATGCGCCGACGCGCGAGGCGGCGATCAAGGCGCAGGCGCGCGCGCTCGACGCCTTCGCCATCGACGGCATCCGCCACAACATCCCGTTCGTCTCGGCGCTGATGCAGCATCCGCGCTGGATCGCCGGCAACCTTTCGACCGGCTTCATCGCCGAGGAGTTCCCGGAGGGTTTTGCGCTGCCGGAGCCGAAGGGTGAGACGGCGCTGCGCATGGCGGTGATCGCGATCGCCTGCGACCACAAGCTCAACCAGCGCAAGCGCCACGTCTCGGCCCAGATGGAGGGCTGGCGCAAGGTCGAGTTCGAGCGCACCCGCATCGTCGCGCTCGGCAAGGCCAGCTTCGAGGGGCAGGTCACGGAGCAGGGCGGCACGCTCACGATCGAGATCGGCGAGCGCAGCATCGCAGTCGCGAGCGGCTGGCGGCCGGGCGAGCCGGTCTGGCAGGGCACGCTCGACGGCGTCAAGGTCGCGGCCCAGGTCCGCGCCATCCTGAACGGCGTCGCGCTCGGCCATGCCGGCGCCTATGCCAATGCCCGGGTCTATACGCCGCGCGAGGCCGAGCTTGCAGCCTTGATGCCGGAGAAGGTCGCGGCCGATACCGGCAAGTTCCTGCTCTGCCCGATGCCCGGCCTGGTCAAGGCCGTGTCGGTCAAGGTCGGCCAGGAGGTCAAGGCCGGCGAGCCGCTCTGCATGGTCGAGGCGATGAAGATGGAGAACGTGCTGCGCGCCGAGAAGGACGTCACCATCGCCAAGATCCTGGCGAAGGAGGGCGACTCGCTCGCCGTCGACGCCGTCATCATGGAATTCGCCTGAAGGCACGGCATTCCGGCATGCTACCTTTCCCCCGTCATGCTCGGGATAAGCCCCAGCATGACGGGAGTGCTGAACCTTACGATGGATCCCGGCGCTCCGGCCGGGATGACGCGGGGAGGTTTCGCCAAGCCCGCTAAGTGCTGTGCAACAAAACAAATTTGCTTTCCTTCATCCCTGGCGGGACAATCCCGCCCGCCGGATAGCGGCGCGGAGCCCGATATGCTGACGATCTGGGGGCGCATCAGCTCCATCAACGTGCAGAAGGCGGTCTGGGCGGCCGGCGAGGTCGGCCAGACCTTCGAGCGCATCGATGTCGGCGGGGCCTTTGGCGGCACCAGCGGCCCGACCTATCGCGCCAAGAATCCGAACGGGCTCGTGCCGGTGCTGGAGGACGGCGAAATCTGCATCTGGGAATCCAACAGCATCGTGCGCTATCTCGCCGCCCGCTACGGCGCCGGCTGGATTTGGGAGGAGGATCCGGCGCTGCGGGCCGAATCCGACCGCTGGATGGACTGGATGATCGCCGAGCTGCAGCCGGCGCTCAATCCCGGCTTCCGCATGCTGCTGCGCACGCCGCCCGAGCAGCGCGACCCGGCCGTGGTCGAAAACGCGATCGCCCGCACCGAGGCGCTGATGGCGATCCTCGATGCGCATCTCGCCCAGCGCAGCTACCTCGCCAATGAGCGCTTCGGCATGGCCGATATCACGGTCGCGCCCGGCGCGCATCGCTGGCTCAACCTGCCGGTGCAGCGCACGAAGCGGCCGCATGTCGAGCGCTGGTACGAGATGGTCTCGGCCAGGCCCGCCGCCAAGCCGGCCTTGCCGGTGCCGATCTCGTGAACTTGCCCTTGGGCGCCTTGATCCGGCCGCGATGGCTGCCATGATGTTGGGCATGATGATGAAATCGGCTTCGGCCCTCCTCTTTGCGCTCGTCGCGACTGCCCCGGCCCTGGCGCAGACGCCGCCCGTGCCGAACCCGACGCTTGCCGTCGACCGCGCGCAAATGGCGAGCTGCCTGCGCCAGAGTTCGACGGCCACCGGCGCCTGCGTCGGCTTGATCGCGGTGACCTGCGTGCGCGCCGTCACCGGCGACCGGCGCGATGCCGAGACCACCTGCGCCCGGCGCGAGGAGGCGGTCTGGCGCGAGCGGCTGGAGCTGGCGAGCCTCGCCGTGATGCGTGCCACCGATTCAGGCTCGCGCGGCCAGTTCGCCTCGCTGCAACTGGCCTGGGAGGGCTATGTCGCGCAGAAATGCGCCTTCTATGGCAGCACGCAGCCGGTGGCCCGTGCAGCGGGGATGCAGGCCGGCTGCGAGTTGCGCGAGGTCGCGAACCGCTCGCTCGAGCTCGAGCGCGCCATCACCCAGCGCGCCGCCAGCCAGCGCCGGCCGAGCAACAATCCGCCGCAGATCATCCGCTAGTCGTCATTGCGAGCGTTAGCGAAGCAATCCAGGGGGTCTCGCTCACCCGGTCCCCCTGGATTGCTTCGCTAACGCTCGCAATGACGGCGAGGGGCCGATGGGCTTGGAGGCGGGCGAGCTGTTAGCGGCTCGTCAGCATTCATCGGCTAGAGGCCTGATATTTGCTGGGAGCGCCGATGTTCTTCTTCGTGTCAAAACTCGTCTGGTTCGCGCTCTCGCCGGTGAACCTGCTGATCCTGTTGGCCGCGCTTGCGGCGCTGCTTGCCTTCACGCGCTTCGCCCGCTTCGGGCGCCGGCTCGGCCTCCTCGCCATACTCGGCCTGGTGCTGCTCGCCTTCAGCCCGCTGCCGCGCATCATCGTCCGGCCTCTGGAGGATCGCTTTCCGCAGCAGGATGCGGCGAAGGGGCCGGTCGCCGGCATCATCGTGCTCGGCGGCGCTGTCAGCATGCTGCGCGGCGAAGCCACCCTGAACGACAAGGCGACGCGCATGACCAAGGCGGTCGAGCTGGCGCGGCTGCATCCGCAGGCCAAGCTCGTCTTCACCGGCGGCGGCGAGAACCCGCTCTCCTCCTCGGGCATGACCGAGACGGACGGCGCGAGGAAGCTCTTCGCGGAACTCGGCCTGCCGCCGGAGCGGCTGATCTTCGAGGACAAGTCGCGCAACACCCGCGAGAATGCCGCGTTCACCCGCCGCCTCGTCGATCCCAAGCCCGGCGAGCGCTGGCTCCTGGTGACCTCGGCCTGGCACATGCCGCGCTCCATGGGCGTGTTCCGCAAGGCGGGCTTCCATGTCGAGGCCTTCCCGGTCGACTATCTCACCTCCGGCGAGACGACCGATTTCGTGCTGCCCTATCGCGAGGCCGCGCGCGGGCTCGACATCGCCAAGGACGGCACCAAGGAATGGGTCGGCCTGCTGGCCTATTGGGCGATGGGCTATACCGACGCCCTCTACCCCGGACCCTGAGACCGTCTGCGAATTCTACTGGCGAGGCCGTCTGACGCGGTTGTCTGCGCTTCCGGTGCTCACGGACAAACGTCCGCTGCGCTCCGGTTCTCGGCAACCACGCCAGCCGGCTCACGCTAGAGCCGGATGATTTCGTATGGAATCGCAAAGCGATCCCATCTGAAATCTGAATCCGTCTCTCATCAAAGAGTTAGAGCATGATGTCGTCCGAAAACCGGTTCCCACTTTTCGGCATCATGCTCTAGCGAATTCTCAAACGGTCTCGTCGCTCTGATCGTCACCCGGCAGGCTGAGCCGGTAGACGCCACGGAAGTCGTCGGGGTCGACTAGCCGGCCCTTGCGGGTGATGACGAGCTTGCCCTCCTTCATCAGCCTGATTGCGATTCTGCGGATGGGCTGCATCAGCGGGCCCCAGCCGTCGGGATGGGCGCCGCCGACGGCGCGCGCCGCCTCGGTCGGGCTGATCGTGTGACCCGGCCCGCGTTCGGCGAGCAAGGTGAGGATGGCGGCTTCAAGGGCTTCGGTCTGATCGGTCATGCCGCCCATGAGGCGTGGCGGGGCGGCTTCGTCAAGCCTTGCCGTCGCCTCTGAAGACGCGCGAGGAATCCGAGGCGAATTGCCGGCGCCACATCACGGTCAGCACGGCTGCCGTCGCGATCAGGAAAAGCCAGGGGCTGAGGAACCAGCCGAGATAGGCGAGCGCGAAGAAAAAGGCGCGCTGGCCGCGGTTGAAATGCTGCCCGGCGGCGATGTTCATCGCGATGGTTTCCTGCACCGCCGCCTTCGTCTCCGGCAGGTCCTGGTGCCGCGCGGCGGGGATCGCGCCGAGCAGGATGGCGCAGTAGTTGAACAGCCGGTAGCTCCAGGAGAACTTGAAGAAGGCGTAGGCGAAGATCACCGCCAGCCCGATCACCTTGATCTCCCAGGCGGCGCGGGTCGATTCGGTGACGAAGGGCAGGTCGGCGAAGATCTGGGCGACGCGGTCGGTCGCCTGCAGCAGGCTGAGCGCGCCGCCGATCGCGATCAGCGAGGTCGAGGCGAAGAAGGCGGTGCCGTTCTGCAGGCCGTTCATCACCTGCGTGTCGATGATGCGGTTCTCGCGCTGCACCGATTCCTCGATCCAGCGGGCGCGCCGGATGTTCATGCGCGCGTTGAGGCTGCCCGCGGCATGCGGGCCGACCTCGACCGCGACATGGTAGGCGATCCAGGCCGCGACGAAGAAGATCAGCGCGATGGCGTCGATGGTTGCGAATCCGGCCATGTTTCCTCCCGGCGGCAGAGTGCTGCGCGCGTGATCGCATCGCAAGCCGCGATTGACGTGAAGAACACGAGCCGCCACGGTGCCGGCGCGAGACGGAGAGGGCGATGCCGCAGACCATCACCAAGGGCTACAAGGCCCTGCTGGCCGAAGCCGAGGCGAAGGTCAAAGCCCTCTCGGTCGAGCAGGCCAAGGCGCTGGTCGGCCGCGACGACACCGTCTTCGTCGACCTGCGCGATCCGCGCGAGCTGGAGCGGGACGGGCGGGTGCCCGGCGCCTTCCATTGCCCGCGCGGCATGCTGGAATTCTGGATCGATCCGGAAAGCCCCTATGCCAAGCCGGTCTTTCAGGAGGACAAGCAGTTCGTGTTCTTCTGCGCCGGCGGCTGGCGTTCGGCGCTCGCCGCCAAGGCGGCGCAGGAGATGGGCCTGAAGCCGGTCGCGCATATCGAAGGCGGCTTCGGCGCCTGGAAGAAGGCGGGCGCTCCTGTCGAAGCGCCGACGCCTAAACCCGAGAAGAGCGTCGGCTGAGAGCGCTGCCTTGCTGTCCCATATCCTGATCGTCCTGGCGGTCGTCGCCTTCTTGTTCCGCAAGCCGTTGCTGCGGCTGCTGCAGAGCCGCTTGCCTGACCGCCAGAAGCGCCATCAGGTGCTCGGCGTGGTCATCACCGCGTTCTTGCTCGTGATCGCCGTGAGGCTGCTGGCGCTGTTTTGGTGAGCGGCCGCTCCGGCACTGGGGCGGCGAAGCGACCGCGCGCCGCGTTCAGCTTCGGACCACGGGAGATTTCTCCTTCCTGAGCGCCCTGACGAAGTTGTCGTCGAGCCCGAGATGGCCCTTGACGAGTTCGGGCGGTGTCAGCGCCAGCCATTGGTCGAGCGAGATGTCGGCGTAGTAGCTGCTCTTGAACATCTCGAGGAAGCGTAGCGTCGTCGTGCCGGTGTTCTCGACATAGTGCCCCATGGCGAACGGGACGTAGCCGACATCGCCAGCCGAGAAGTCGAAGGTCCGGGAGGTGCCGACGCCGGCGAAGACACCCATGCGCCCCTGGCCTTCGATATAGTACTGCCACTCGTCGGTGTTCGGGTGCCAGTGCAACTCGCGCATCCCGCCCGGCTCGATCTCGACCAGGGCGGCGGCGATCGTCGCCGAGGCCGGGAAGACCGAGGAATCGGTGATGCGTACCGCGCCGCCGCTCGACCTGATCGGCGTCTGCGCCAGCATCCTGTGGCTGAAGCTTTGCGGGATCGGCGTCGCCCCGGCGATCTTGTTGGAGGCGAGCGCGCCCGGGACCGGCAGGTTGAAGATGTAGCGCTCGCGCGGATCGGGCGTCTGACCGAAATTGCCGGCCGGCACGCCGAAATTCTTGGCGAGGACGTCCGGAGGGATGTGCTTGAACCAGTCGGTCAGCAGGAAGGTGCTGTCCTCATCGAATTCGCCGTCGTCGAAGACCAGCAGGAACTCGCAGCCATCCGAGCCGGTCGCCTGGATCGAATGGGGCACGCCGCTGGGGAAGTACCAGAGGTCGCCGACGCCGACATCATCGACGAAATTGCGCCCCTGCGCATCGACGGCGGTGATCCGCGCGGTTCCGTAGAGCATGTAGGACCATTCGGCCTGCTTGTGCCAATGCATCTCGCGCGTGCCGCCCGCGTTGAGCCGCATGTTCACGCCGGCGATGTTCTTGGAGATGCCGAGTTCGCGAACCGTGATCTGCCGGGTCCAGCCGGCGGAATAGAGCTTGTTCGGCGCGTCGGAGAAGGAGAATCGCAGGTTCGGGATGGTGCCGCTATCGGTGGCGGGCGGGTTGATGATGTTCGGGTTGGCGCGGTCGATGCCGAGATTGCGCGGGCCCGGGTCGGTCCCGCCCCGGCCTGGGCGCATGGGCTGCGGGACGCCGGTTCCTTGCGCATGGGCCGCGCCGCTGGCCACCAGCAAGCCGCCAGCGGCGAGCGTCGTAAGTGTTTCACGGCGAGAAATTGTCGTCATCGGTTCTTCTCCGGTTGCAGCCTGGGGCGCGGGTGAGGGCAGGCCCGCAAGAGCGGGCGATCGCCTTGCGTTTGGGAGCACCGCGGACGTTTCCTGTTGGAAGCGGTCAGCCGTTGGGAAGAATGACGGGGCCGGGTCGCAGGATGGGATGGGATGCGGTGCGTTATGGGTTTTTCGAAATCGAAGCCTCCTTGCTTCCTGTCGAGACCTAGCGCTCTGCGGCGGGCAGGTCTGTGACCTGAGTGTATACTGTTGCCATACGTTCGTATGATGCCCTGATGTTTCACAGCGCGCGCTGGAATTCGGACTTCGTAAGCATCCGGCGATGACAATGCGCCATATTGATGGTTTTTGTCCCGCCGATATTTCCATGTGCTGTGATTTGTAAGGCTCCGGCTATTGAGATCCGCGGTCTGTGCTGCCGAAAGGGAATGTGAAGCCGTCGATTGCTTTACTGAAGGAGCGGTGTGCCATTGTCCGAGGCCAGCTGTGGCGCTGATGCCTCACGTCGTGCCGATTGCGAGGCAGCGGCTTGCGCATCGAATTCCGATGCGGCATCTTGTCCGTGTTGGCTCCAACTCAAGAAAGGGAGGGCTGAATGGATTTCGTCATCAAGTTCGCACCTCCCTCGCGAATGTCCCGCCGCTAGGTCGGACATTGCCGCGGCCCGCCTGATGGCGGCCTGAGCCTTTATTCCATCGCCATTCGTTTCATCCGGAGACGACGCTTCCGCGTGCGCTCCGCTCGATCTGGAGTCGGTCCCGCTACGGGCCGAATGACCGCCATGTCACTTCAAAAGCAAGCGGAGCGGCAGGAGCCGTTCCGCGCCGTACTCGGCTTCACATTCAAGCATTGGGCGCGCCAGCCCGGCGCGGTCGCCTTCGTCGGCGGCTCGATGATGCTCGCGACCGTGGCCGACCTGTTCATGCCGCTCTATGCCGGCCGCCTCGTCGATGCGGTGGCGGGCGAGGGCGCGGCAGCGCAGACGGCCGCGCTCTGGGCGCTGGCCGCAATGCTGGTGCTCGGGGCGCTCGCCGTGCTGTTCCGGCATCTCGGCTTCATCGGCATCACCGGCATGACCCTGCGCACGATGAGCGACACGGCGCAGGAGGCCTTTGCGCGCCTGCAGCGCTTCTCGACCGACTGGCACGCGAATAATTTTGCCGGCTCGATAGTGCGCAAGATCACGCGCGGGATGTGGGCGCTCGACCTGCTGACCGACACGATCCTGATCGCGCTGCTGCCGTCATTGTTCGTGCTGCTCGGCACCACGGTGCTGCTGGCCTGGCACTGGCCGGCGATGGGGCTCGTCGTGCTCGCGGGTGCGCTGCTCTATGTCGGCGCGACCGTGGCATTGTCGTTGAACTATGTCGCGCCGGCAGCGCGGCTCGCCAATAGCTGGGACACGCGCGTCGGCGGTGCGCTGGCCGACGCGATCTCGTGCAATCCCGTGGTCAAGGCCTATGGCGGCGAACTCAGGGAAGACGCGCGGCTCGCCACCGTCATGGCGAAATGGGCGCTGCGCACGCGTCGCACCTGGGTGCGGGGCACGATCTCCGGCACGGCGCAGCAATTCGTGCTGCTGGCGCTGCGCGCCTCCGTGATCGGGCTGGTGATCTGGCTTTGGGCCAATGGCCAGGCGACGCCGGGCGATGTCGCCTTCGTGCTGACCAGCTATGCCGTCGTGCATGGCTATCTGCGCGATGTCGGCCAGCACGTGCACAACCTGCAGCGCTCGGTGAACGACATGGAGGAACTTGTGGCCATGCACGCCCAGCCTTATGGCGTGCCCGATCGCAAGGGCGCCAGCGCGATGGCTGTGAGCGCGGGTGAGATCGCTTTCGAGGACGTGACCTTCCATTACGGAGGCCATGTCGAGCCGCTCTACCGCGACTTCTCGCTGACCATCGCGGCGGGCGAGAAGGTCGGGCTGGTGGGGCGCTCCGGCTCCGGCAAGACGACCTTCGTCAAGCTGGTGCAGCGGCTCTACGACGTCACCGGCGGGCGCATCGCCATCGACGGGCGCGACATAGCCGAGGCGACGCAGGCCTCGCTGCGCTCGCAGATCGCGATCGTGCAGCAGGAGCCGGTGCTGTTCCACCGCTCGCTGGCGGAGAACATCGCCTATGGCAAGCCGGGCGCCTCGATGGCCCGGATCGTCCAGGCGGCGAAGCTCGCCAACGCGCATGAGTTCATCATGCGCCTCCCCAAGGGCTATGCCACGCTGGTCGGCGAGCGCGGCGTCAAGCTCTCGGGCGGCGAGCGCCAGCGCGTGGCTTTGGCCCGGGCCTTCCTGGCCGATGCGCCGATCCTGATCCTGGACGAGGCGACCTCGAGCCTCGATTCGGAATCGGAGGCGCTGATCCAGCAGGCGATCGAGCGGCTGATGCAGGGCCGCACCACGATCGTCATCGCGCACCGGCTCTCGACCGTGCGCGCGATGGACCGCATCCTGGTCTTCGACCGCGGCGTGGTGGTCGAAGAGGGCAGCCACGAGGCCCTGCTGACCCGCGAGAACGGCGCCTATCGCGCGCTGTTCGAGCGGCAGGCGAGCGAAATGGCGAAGGGGCTGGCGGCGTAAGCCGCCGGCCTTTCCTTCTCCCCCCTGCGGGAGAAGGTGGCGCGCAGCGCCGGATGAGGGGTCGCGCGGCCGTTTCCGGCTGGTGTTGGTTGAGGCGCTGCGCGGCAGGCGTCGCGCGACCCCTCACCCCAACCCTCTCCCGCAGGGGGAGAGGGGTCGCGTGGTGGGCGTTGCCATGTTCAGGCTTTGACTTCCCTCATCCGTCAGCGCTTCGCGCTGCCACCTTCTTCCCCGAGGGGAGGGGAGCCCAATGTCGAGCTTGGCACCGCTGCTCTCGGCCGGACGCCGGCGACCGGTCCAGGCTGAAGATTTGCCGGCTCTATTGTTGCTGCCGCCGAGTTCAGATTTTGAATCGGCTTGCTCAGAAACCGAGTCATTGCCGCAACGTAAGCATCTGGCAGCGCCCAATGTTTGGCGCTGGCGATCACGGTCTCCATATAGCCCGGCTGCGCCTTGCCGATCGTGGCGCTGCGGCCGACATAGACCAGCGCCCGCTTGGCGCCGCCTGCGACGATGACCGGCTGGTTGATCTTCACATAGAGCCCGCTGGCGATGTCCTCGAACTTGTCGAGGGTGCGGATGTCGCTGAGCGCGCAGTCCCAGAGCACGCCATGGACCGCATCGCGCGGGTCGCGGATCACCGAGGCGTAGCCGTCGGTCGTGACGATGAAGCGGTGCCGCGGCAGCCGGGCGAGGCCGAGCGCGCGCGAATTCGGGCAGCGCTTCGCCATTCCGGCGACGTCCATGTTGAGCCCGTAGGCGAAGTAGAGGGGCATGCGGACACCGCGTCATTCTCGGGCGAAGCGAAGCGCAGACCCGAAAATCTCGGGAGGGAGGGGCGCTCGCTTTCTGGTTGTATAGGCTTCTCGTCCCGAGATGCTCGGGTCAAACCTGTGGTAGTTTGTGGTCATCCGGTGCCCTGGGGGTCTAGCTTTAGTTGGCTTTGTTTCCAAGTATCTTTACAATTCTTCAAAAATGGTTCAATATTGTCGGCGTAGTTTTTTAATTCTATACAGAATAAGCCATCGTCTTTTGATTCTCCAACGATCATTCTCAATTTAGATAATTTTTCAGTTCTTTTCGGAATTTTTGACGCTCCTAGGGAAGTGCTTAATTCAGATAACGTAGAATATATCGATATTCTGAAGCTGTGGTCTATTTTGCAACACGCTTTGTAAAATTCAATAAATTTGGAATTTGACAGGTCAAATTTCCCGTCAACAATCTTTGGTCTATAAATTGAGATCGCCTTCTCATCTGAAGTTGCACGCACGGCGTCGTGCAGTTTGCGGGCATCCGATGCAGCTTCATCGATGACATGAGCGAGGAAGCCGTCCAATCTACGTGAGCACCAGTCCGCTCTTTCAGGAGCGGAACGCTCGGTTAGCGCCTGCAAAATAGCCGCTGCGTTTGCCAGCTTTTCGAAGTGTTTCTGGACAACACGCACATGGCCCGTCATCGAATGTATTGCTTGTCCAACCATCATCACTTCGTCTTCTGGAACAATTCCCGCCCGATCAGCATCCGCCTGATCTCGCTCGTCCCGGCGCCGATCTCGTAGAGTTTTGCGTCGCGCAGCAGGCGCCCGGTCGGGTAGTCGTTGATGTAGCCGTTGCCGCCGAGGAGCTGGATCGCGTCGAGCGCGATCTGCGTCGCCTTCTCGGCCGAGATCAGGATGGCGCCGGCGGCGTCCTCGCGGGTGGTCTCGCCGCGGTCGCAGGCCTTGGCGACCGCGTAGACATAGGCCTTGCACGAGTTCATCGCGACATACATGTCGGCGATCTTGCCCTGGACGAGCTGGAATTCGCCGATCGACTGGCCGAACTGCTTGCGCTCGTGGATATAAGGCATGACCACGTCCATGGCCGCCTGCATGATGCCGAGTGGGCCGGCCGAGAGCACGACGCGCTCATAGTCCAGCCCCGACATCAGCACGTTGACGCCGCGCCCGACCTCGCCGAGCACGTTCTCCTCCGGCACCTCGCAATCCTGGAAGACGAGCTCGCAGGTATCGGAGCCGCGCATGCCGAGCTTGTCGAGCTTCTGCGCGGTCGAAAAACCCTTCATGCCCTTCTCGATCAGGAAGGCGGTGATGCCGCGCGAGCCTGCGGCCGGGTCGGTCTTGGCATAGACCACCAGCGTCTCGGCGACGGGGCCGTTGGTGATCCACATCTTGTTGCCGGTGATGACGTAGCGGTCGCCCTTCTTCTCGGCGCGGGTCTTCATCGAGACGACGTCGGAGCCGGCGCCGGGCTCGGACATGGCGAGCGAGCCGACATGCTCGCCCGAGATCAGCCCCGGCAGGTACTTTGCCTTCTGCGCGGCGGTGCCGTTGCGGGCGATCTGGTTGACGCAGAGGTTGGAATGGGCGCCGTAGCTAAGGCCGACCGAGGCCGAGGCGCGGCTGACCTCTTCGATCGCGACGACATGCTCGAGATAGCCGAGGCCGGAGCCGCCATCCTCCTCCTTCACCGTGATGCCGTGCAGGCCGAGCGCGCCCATCTCCGGCCAGAGGTCGCGCGGGAACTGGTTGCTGCGGTCGATCTCCTCGGCGCGCGGCGCGATGCGCTCCTGCGCGAAGGAATGGACGGTGTCGCGGATCGCGTCGGCGGTCTCGCCGAGGTCGAAGTTGAAGGGGCGCGGGGCGTTGGCGAGCATGGTGGCCTCCCATGTGTGAGACAGGGCGTTTGAGAGGGTTATAGCGCGGTTTGCGCTGGTGTCAGGCTCGCCGAAGGCCGGTTCCGGAATGGGCGAGGATGCACGGGTGTTTCCTTCTCCCCTGCGGGAGAAGGTGGCGCGCAGCGCCGGATGAGGGGTCGCGCCGCCCTTTCCGATGACGGAGCATTCCAGACGCTGATGCTGCAGTCGTCGCGCGACCCCTCATCCGTCAGCGCTTCGCGCTGCCACCTTCTCCCGCAGGGGGAGAAGGGAAAGCTGCGGCAATGTGGTGGTTTGATTATCCTACCCTGGAGGATAGGATATCGCCATGAGCCATCACCTCGACCCGGACATCGTCAAACGCCTGCGCCGGGCGCAGGGCCATCTCGATACCGTCGTGAAGATGGTCGGAGCAGGGCGGGAGGTGCCCGATGTCGTGCAGCAGCTCCAGGCGGTCGAGAAGGCGCTGGAGAAGGTCAAGATGCTGCTGATCTTCGACCATATCGACCATCACCTGTTCGAGGCCGCGGGTGCGCAGACGCCCGAGGCGCGCAAGTCGATCGAGGGCCTTAAGGCCCTGACCAAGTATCTCTAGAGTGCGGAGCAGCCCGGCATGTCCGACATCGCCCATCTCTCGCCTCGGCACGAGCACGTCTTCCTCGGCGCTGGCCATGACGAGAGCGAGCGCCGCACCTGGATCGTCATCGCACTGACCGCGGCGATGATGGTCGGCGAGATCGTCGCCGGCACGCTCTTCGGCTCGATGGCGCTGGTCGCGGATGGCTGGCACATGTCGACCCATGCAGCGGCGCTGGCGATCGCGGCCTTAGCCTATCGCTTCGCCAGGCAGCATGCGCGCGATCCGCGCTTCACCTTCGGCACCGGCAAGCTCGGAGACCTCGCCGCCTTCGCCAGCGCGCTGGTGCTGGCGCTGGTCGCGCTGTTCATCGGGGTGGAGTCGCTGCTGCGGCTGGTTCAGCCGGTGCCTATCGTCTTCGGTCAGGCCATAGCGGTCGCGGTACTCGGCCTCGCGGTCAACCTCGTCAGCGCCTGGCTGCTCGGCGGCGGCCATGGCCATGATCACAATCATGACCATGGGCATCACCACCATGACGATCACGGCCACCACGATCGTGGGCACGGCCACGATCACGGGCACGGCCATGCCGCCATGAAGAGCGACCACAATCTGCGCGCCGCCTATCTGCATGTGCTGGCCGACGCCTTCACCTCGGTTCTGGCGATCGTGGCGCTGCTCGGCGGCAGCCTCGTCGGCTGGGTCTGGCTCGATCCGGCGATGGGCATCGTCGGGGCGCTGGTGATCGCGCAGTGGTCGCTCGGCCTGCTGCGTAGCTCGGGCGCGGTGCTGCTCGATGCGGTGCCGGATCGTGGCCTCGCGGCGACGATCGGCGCGCGCATCGCGGCGGAGGGGGCGGAGGTCGCCGATCTGCATCTCTGGCAGGTCGGGCCCGGCCATTGCTGCGCCATCGTCTCGGTGGTCACGGCGGAGCCGAAGCCGCCGGCGGCCTACAAGGCGCTGCTGGCGGACCTGCCCGGCCTGTCGCATGTCACCGTCGAGGTGAACCCGGCCGCCGCGGCGGTGTGAGGGCGCCTGACCTCTGCCGTCATGGTCGGGCTTGTCCCGACCATCCACGTCTTCGTTCATCGCGGGCGGCGTTCAAGGCGTGGATGCTCGGGACAAGCCCGAGCATGACGGGAAGGGCAATGTGCTCAGCCCTCAGTGGATCATCCTCTTGCGCCTGAGCAGCCAATAGATGGCGAGCCCTGCGAGGATCGAGAGGATGATGACGTAGTCGAAACCCCAGTCGTTATCGTTGAAGGGCAGGCCCTTGGTGTTGACGCCGAACAGGCCGGTGATCAGCGTCGCCGGCATCAGCGTCGCGGTCAGGATCGAGAGCACGTAGAGGTGGTTGTTGGTCTGCGTCGTCAGCTTGGCGGCGATCTCGTCCTGCAGCAGCCTGGCGCGTTGCTGGACGATCTGGACGTCGGTCAGCATCGTATCGACCTGGTGGAGCAGGCGGCCGGCCGCGCTCTTCACCGTCTCGGGCGCGGTGCGCGCCGACGAGGTCTCGGAGAAGCGGCGGAACAGGAGGTGCAGGCCGTTGAGCTGCCGGTGCAGCTTGACGGTGCGGCGCCGGATCAGCCCGAGCCTTCGCGCCTCGTCGCCCATGCGGTCATCGAGGATGTGGTCCTCGACGCGGTCGGTGTCCTCGGTGAGCTGCATGACGTCCGCAGCGACATCCTCGATGACGTATTCGATCAGGCGCTCGAACAGCACGACCGGGGAGGTCGCCTTGAAGCCGCCTGCGAGCGCGTCATGGGTCAGGCGCGCGGCCTGGAGCGCCTGGCGCCGCCCGGTGAGCAGCAGGTTCTCACCGATGATCCAGTGCAGCATGCCGATCTCGTCGGCGCGGCTGTCGATCTCGCGGACCTGGTCGAAGGTCACGCCCCAGGCGAAGTCGGTGCTGTGGTGCAGCCGCTGGTGGTCGTCATGGGAGAGGAAGACGGCCTGCGCCTCCGCCGGCAGCACGGCGCAGTCGGAGATCCATTGCTTGGCGCGGTTGTCGATGAGGTCGAGATGGAGCCAGAGGAACTCGTTCTCTGGCAGCTCGATCACCGGCATCTGCTCGCGCGGCAGCAGATGGGCGTTGCCCTCGGCGTCGAAGCGATAGGCCCAGATGAAGCCGACTTGGGTTTGCAGGTCGATCAGCCGGGTCATGTCGTAGTTCATGCGGGCCGGCCTTGTTTGATCCTGCCGTCAGAGCATGGCGCGAAAAGACGGGGGGCGGCTTTTCGCGGGACGCCATGCGCTGACTTTTAGAGGAGATCGCGTCGCAGCCGGACTATTCCGCCCGATTGCGACGCGATCTGGGCGGAAGCGGCCCCGCGCCCGGTCAAGAGGCGCGGTGCCGGGGTTCGGCTCAGAGCCCGTTCGATACTTCTACTATCGTGGGTGTCCGACGCGGTCGTCTGTGCTTCCGGTGCTCACGGACGAAAGTCCGCTGCGCTCCGGTTCTCGACAACCACGCCAGACACCTCGCGCTAGCGAAGTCTCAAACGGTCTCTCAGAACACCATCCGCAGTAGGACGAAGAGCGTGCCGGAGATCAGGATGGCGCAGGGCAGGGTGAGCACCCAGGCCATCAGCAGGTTGCGCACCGTCGACATCTGCAGCCCGGACTTGTTCGCCGCCATGGTGCCGGCGACGCCCGAGGACAGGATGTGCGTGGTCGAGACCGGCAGGCCGTAGTTGTCGGCCGCGAAGATGGTCGCGGCGGCGACGAGCTCGGCGGAGGCTCCTTGGGCATAGGTCAGGTGCGTCTTGCCGATCTTCTCGCCGACGGTGACGACGATGCGCTTCCAGCCGACCATGGTGCCGAGCCCGAGCGCGATGGCGACGACGACCTTGACCCAGAAGGGGATGAACTTGGTCGCGTTGTCGAGCGAGCTCTTGAAGGCCTGCATCGCCTTGAGATCGTCGGGTGTGAATATCTTCTCCTCCTTCTTGTCGGCGACGAAGATGAAGCGCAGCGCCTCGGAGGCGAGGTACATGTCGTTGCGGGCGTTGCCGACGGTGGCGGCCGGGAACTTCGCCGGCGAGCCATAGGTCTCGAGCGTCTTGACGATCTCGCGCGTCAGGGCCGCCAGCGCCGGGAAGGTCGATTCATTGATCTGGCGCTCGGCGACGTAGCGCGTGACGATCGGGCGCGGATCGCCGAGGATCTGGTGGCCGCCGGCCTTGGCGTCGATCACGGCGCTGGCCGCGATCGCGGTCTGGCGGAAATTGTTGAGATCCGCCGGCGAGATCGCGCGGTTGAGCGCATAGGCGGTGGGCGCGCAGCCGATCAGGATCAGCATGATCAGGCCCATGCCCTTCTGGCCGTCATTCGAGCCATGGGCGAAGGAGACGCCGGTGCAGGTCGCGATCAGCAGGCCGCGGATCCAGAGCGGGGGCGGCTTGTTGCCCTTCGGCTCGGCATAGAGCTCTGGGCTGCGGATGAGCGCCTTGATGGTCAGGAAGAGCAGGGCGGCGGCGATGAAGCCGACCAGCGGCGAGAGCAGCAGCGAGTAGCCGATCTCGATGGCCTTCGACCAGTCGATGCCCGAGGTGCCGTTGTTTGAGCCGAAGAGCTGGTTGGCGAGGCCGACGCCGATGATCGAGCCGATCAGCGTATGCGAGGACGAGGCCGGCAGGCCAAGCGCCCAGGTGCCGAGGTTCCACATGATCGCGGCGATGAGCAGCGCGAAGACCATGGCGAAGCCGGCGCCCGAGCCGACATTCAGGATGAGTTCGACCGGCAGCAGCGAGATGATGCCGAAGGCGACCGCGCCGGTGGAGACCATCACGCCGAGGAAGTTGAAGAAGCCCGACCAGACCACCGCGAAGTTGGCAGGCATGGCGTTGGTGTAGATCACGGTCGCGACGGCGTTGGCCGTGTCGTGGAAGCCGTTGACGAACTCGAAGGCGAGCGCGGTCAGGAGCGCGACGCCGAGCAGGACGAAGGGCAGCCAGGTCGTCGCCGGCATGCCGGCAGAGCTGATGTCCTGGTAGAGGCTGAAGACCATGTAGGCGAGGCCGGCGGTCAGCACAGCGGCGAAGATGATCAGCGCCAAGACGCTCTTCGGCGATTCGAGCTGTGGTTTTTCAGTGCCCGGCTCGTGGCCCTGGCTGCTGTCAAGCGTGATACTGGTCATGGAAACAGTCCCCGAAGCCTCGTTGAGGTCGGGAAAGGCTGACCATGTTTGCCGACAGTCTGATGACGATTTCGCAGATGCGAAAAGATCAGATTAAAAAGTCAAGCCGCGTTTTCTAAAAAGTTCTACGACTTTAGACTATAGTCTTCGCCAATCTACTCGTCGTCGCCGTCATTCGCCAGCGAGCCGGTCACGTCGGGATCGCGGCTGACGAGCGAGCGTCCGGGCACGCGGCCGGGCGGCAGCATCCGGAACGGCGTGCCGCCGGCCGATCCCGGCGCGAGCGAGCCGGCTGGGGCCTTGCGACCGGCGATGCGCGGCTCGTTGCCATGCCATTTGCGCGCGCCGATGTCGAAGCGGCCCTGGCGCCAGGAGGCGAACTCGTGCTCGGAGCCGAAGAAGGCGTTGCGGTCGACATCGCCGGTGATGCCGGGCACGCGGCCGGTCGTGGTGAACTGCCAGAACTCCCATTGCTCGCGGTTGTAGCGGTGGCGCAGGGGCGCTGCGGTCGAGCGCAGCCAGTAGGGGTAGTCGTTGAACTCGCCCTCCAGCACGTCCTCGTGGAAGGTGATGTCGGTGTAGATGATCGGCTTCTTGCCGGTATGCTCCTGCAGGCCCTTCAGCATCTCGCGGACCTTGGCGAGCGCCTTCTCGCGCGGCAGTTTCTTGCCGCAGCTCTCGGACTCGCCGTTCCATTCGAGGTCGAGCACCGGGGGCAAGGCGTCGGGGTCGCGCGGGATGTGGCGCTTGATCCAGCGCACCTGGTCCTTGGCGGGGCGGCACCACCAGACGAAATGGTAGGCGCCGCGCGGCACGCCGGCGCGCCTGGCGCCCTCCCAGTTGCGGCGGAAGCTCGGGTCGAGATGGTCGCCGCCCTCGGTCGCCTTGATGAAGGCGAAGCGCGTCCCGGCGTCCCTGACCCGCTCCCAGTCGATCTCGCCCTGCCAGCGCGAGACGTCGATGCCCTGGATCGCCTTGCGCCTGGCATCGCGCACGCCGCGATGCGGATCGCTGTCGCCCTTCTTGGGATAGAGCGCGGCGGCCTCGCCCATGCAGAAGAGGGAGAGGCTCAGGATCGCAAGCGCGCGCAGCAGAATCGTCGTTTTTGGGGTCGCGCGCACCTGCACCGGCTCCTTTTTGTCCGCGACTAGTCGTGCGGGCGCAGGGTTAAAGGCCGGTTAGCGGTCGCTCGGATGCAGGCGAACGATTTCAGCCTTGGTTAACCGCGGAGGGGCACGGAGCGCCAGCCAAGCGCGCGGCCTGGAGTGAAGGGGCTTACTCGGCCTCGTCAGGCTCGGCTGAAGGCGCCTGGCTGACATGCAGCGAGGAGGCCATCGGCGAGAGGCCACCGGGGATCGTCGCGACCACCGGACCAGACGGGGCGGGCATGCGCTCGGGGCCCGGGCTCGGCTGCGGCGGCACCGAGCGGCGCTTGTCCCAGCTCAGCGTGCCGATGTCGTACTCGCCATTGACCCAGGCCGCGAAGTCGCGCTCGGAGCCGTAGAAGGCGTTGCGGTCGACATCGCCCCTGATGCCGGGCACGCGGCCGGTCGTGGTGAACTGCCAGAAGGCCCAGCGCCTACTCTCGTAGCGGGCCTCGGGCTTCGCGGCAGTCGAGCGGATCCAGTAGGGATACTCGTTGAACTCGCCTTCGAGCACGTCCTTGTGGAAGGTGATGTCGGTGTAGATGATCGGCTTCTTGCCGGTGAGCTGCTCGAGCTCGGTCAGCATCAGCTTGATCTTCTCGAGTGCGAGCGACCTGTCGATCTTTTGCGGGCAGGTCCGGGAATGGCCGTTCCACTCGACGTCGAGCACCGGCGGCAGGGCGTCGGGGTCGTTGGGAATGTTCTGCTTGAACCAGATCGCCTGCTCGTGGGCCGGCCGGCACCAGTAGACGAAATGGTAGGCGCCGCGCATCACGCCGTGGCGCTTGGCAGCCTCCCAGTTGCGCTGGAAGGCGGGGTCGACATGGTCGCCGCCCTCGGTCGCCTTCATGAAGGCGAAGCGGGTGCCGGCGGCCTTGACCGAGGCCCAGTCGATGTCGCCCTGCCAGCGCGAGATGTCGATGCCGTGGATCGGGTAGTTATGCGCCGCCGCGACGCCGGGATGCGGCCGCGCGTCGCCCTTCTGCGGATAGTTGTCCAGCGCCACGCAGCCGCCGAGAACGGCAAGCGCGGCAGCGGCCAGAAAAGGGAGCGGGCTGAGACGGAACATGCGGCGGGCGATCATCTCTCGGACAATTGCGGAGAAAAATTGACGTCCGGTTTACGCTACCAAGTCTCCGGCTTGCTGTTTTGACGCATTGTCTTCGCGCGAGCCGGCAATCCACTTCGCTCGACGATGCCTTTGCCGAGCGTCTCAGTTCAGGCCAAGCAATATCGTGGCGGTGCCGAGGAAGGCGAAGAAGCCGACCACATCGGTCACCGTCGTCACGAATGTCCCGGAGGATACCGCCGGGTCCACCCCGTACCGATCGAGCAGGACGGGGATGGCGACGCCCGCCAATCCGGCGGCGATCAGATTGATGACCATCGCGATGCCGATGACAAGCCCCAATCCGGCATGGGAGAACCAGAGCGCCGCCACGACGCCCGTGATCAGGGCGAAGGCGATGCCGTTCAGCAGGGCCACGATCAGCTCGCGGGTGAAGAAGCGGCGGACGTTCCAGGCGCCGAGTTCCTGCGTGGCAAGCGAGCGCACCGCGACCGTCATCGTCTGCGTCGCGGCGTTGCCGCCCTGGCTCGCGACGATCGGCGCGAGGATGGCGAGCGCCACGAGCTGCGAGAGCTGCGCCTCGAACAGCCCCATCACCGCGGCGGCGAGGAAGGCCGTCACCAGGTTGATGAAGAGCCAGCGGAAGCGGCTCTTGGCGATCTGCGCGACCGGGTCCGACAATTCTTCGGCCGCGTTGACGCCGCCGAGCTGCTTGACGTCGTCATCGGCCGCCTCCTCGATGACGTCGACCACGTCGTCGATGGTCATGACGCCGACGAGCCTGCCGGCATCGTCGATCACCGGCGCGGCGACGAGGTTGTAGCGCTGGAACTGGCGCGCCACGTCCTCCAGGTCCTCGGTTGCCCTGACGACGCGGCGCTCCTCTTCGAGCAAGTTGGAGATCGAGACCGGCCGCTTGGTGCGCAGCAGGTGGTCGAGCCTGACCGTGCCGACGAAGTGATGCGCCGGGTCGGCGACGAAGATCTCGAAGAAGCGGTCGGGCAGGTCGGCCGTCTCGCGCAGGTAGTCGATGGTCTGGCCGACGGTCCAGAACGGCGGCACGGCGATGACCTCGGTCTGCATGCGCCGGCCGGCGGTGCCCTCGGGATAGTCGAGGCCCTGCTGCAGCGCGACGCGCTCGGCCGGAGTGAGCCGCTCCAGCACCTCCTGCTTGTCGGCCTCGTCGAGGTCTTCGAGAATGTAGACCGCGTCGTCGGTGTCGAGTTCGCGCACGCCTTCGGCGACGGTCTCGGCCGAGAGCTCTTCGAGAATCTCCTCGCGGACGGCGTCGTCGACTTCGGTCAGCGCGGTAAAGTCGAAATCCGAGCCGAGCAGCGAGATCAGCCGCGGCCGCTCCTCAGTGTCGAGCGCCTCCAGCAGTGCGCCGAGATCGGCCTCGTGCATGTCCTCGACGACGCTGCGCAGCGTCGTGACGTCGGAGAGCAGGACCGCCTGGGAGACCTCTTCGACCAGGCGCGGCTCGATGGCGCCGTCCTCGTCGCGAATCGCGCGGGCGGGCGTCAGGGCGCGATCGGGAGCGCTATCGGCTTCGACCATCCGTCGGGCTCCGCGATTCGAGGTTCTGGGACACGGTTCTTTTGTCAGCCGCACTCCGCCGTGGCAACGCAACATGACGCTTTCGCGGCAAGATCGTGCCCAGGGCTGTGGCGTGGGCCTGGAAACGAAAAACGGCGATCCACAGGGATCGCCGTTTTTACGAGGCTTCAGCCTGAATCTGGTGCGGTCAAGAGGACTCGAACCTCCACGGGTCTCCCCGCTACCACCTCAAGGTAGTGCGTCTACCAGTTCCGCCATGACCGCAGCGGCTCAATCGTTGCCGCAGCGATGCGGCGAACTCCAGAGCGGCGCGGGTCTACCAAATCGAATCCGCGGCTGCAAGTGCGCTGGCGAAGGAAAAGCTTGGATGGGAGTCAGAACCGCAGCGCAGCCGGGATCGGTGCCTTCATGCGGAAGCCGGGAAAGCCATGCCGGTGGCCTCTTCGGCCAGCCATTCGCAGAATCGCTCGATCTTCGGATTGGCGGGCATTCTCGTCCTGGCCACGTAGCAATAGTCGCTTTTCACGAAGCCCAGCGGTGCGGCAAGCCGGCCGGCTTCGACATCGTTCATGACGAGGTGCCAGGGCGCGATGCAGATCCCAAGCCCGGCGCCGGCCGCTTCGAGCGTGTAATAATAGTGCTCGAACACGGCGCCGGCCGGATCGATCGCAGGGATGCAAGCTGCCGCCGACCACATCGACCAAGCGTTCATGCGGGTCTTCGTCTGCAGGAGCAGGGACGGGGACAGATCCCCAGCCGAGCGGAACGCCACGTCCGGCCTCGTCACCGGGCCGAGCCACTCCTGGAACAGCAGGCGCCCGCGTCGTTCGCCACGCTCCGGGCGAGGGGATTCTTCGACCGCGATCTCGATGTCGAAGCGCTCGCTCTTGAGATTGGCGGAATAGTCCGTCGCGCTCAGGCGCACGTCGATGCCGGGATGGAGATCGCGGAAGCGGTGCAGGCGCGGGATCAGCCAGCGCATCAGGAACGTGCTGAGGCAGCCTATGTCGAGCACCTCGTCCTGCGCGCGCATAGCCGTCTGAACGGCGGTTTCGATCTGGTCGAAGGCCGAGGAGAGCGACGGCAGGAAGGCCTGGCCGGCCAGCGTCAGCCGCGGCTTGGTCCGCGGGCCGGCGAAGAGCGCGACGCCGAGGATCGCCTCCAGATGCTTGATCTGCCGGCTGATCGCGCCGTGCGTGACGGAAAGCTCCTCGGCGGCGGCGCTCATCCGCCCCAGGCGCGCAGCGGCTTCGAACGAACGCAGCGCGTTCAGCGGGATCGGCCGTCGTTTCATCTTGTGAGCTTAGCGCACATAGAGCCGGACAAGGTATCGATATGATCTGCGGTCAATTCCCAGCATAAGCGCTCGAACAATCCGTTCAAAGGCACTTACCTGGAGAATCGAGCGATGCCATTCATCCGTACTTCGGTCCGAAAAGGCACAAGCCAGCAGCGCGTGGCCGCGATCGTCGATGGCATCCATCTAGCCCTGGTCGAGGCGATCGGCATGCCGGCGGACGAGCTCTTCAATCTGGTGTCGGAATATGAGCCCGAGCGATTCTTCTACGATCGCTCGTTCAACGGCAACGCCCGATCGGACGAACTGGTCGTCATCGAGATCACGATGCGCCGCGGCCGGAGCGACGCGATGAAGCGCGCGCTCTACGCGGGGATCGCGAGCCGCCTGTCCGCGGCCGGCGTTTCACCGAAGGACATCTTCATCTTCACGCACGAGAACGATTATTCCGACTGGTCGGTCGGCAATGGCGTCTTCGCGATGGCGATCGTGCAGCAGCGCGGCACCGATAGCTGAGGTGGTGGTGGAGATCGCCGGGCCCCCCTGATCAGGCGGCCTCGGCGATGGTCTGCACGCTGTAGACGGTCGGGCGCTTCAGCATCTCGGTGACCTCGACCGCGATGCGCGTGCCGTTGACCACGACATGCCCGCGCGCGAACGGGTGGTTGTTGGCGAGGATCTGGACCTCGTCGTTCTCGCTGGCGTTGAGCTCGATGATGGCGCCGCGGCCCATGCGCAGCAATTTGTAGATCGGCATCTGGGCGGAGCCCAGCACCACCGTCAGTTCGACGCCGACGAGATCGAGATCAGCCTTCAAGTTTTCACTCCGAAACCCTACTTGCGAATTCCACCAACGAAACTTGCCAGCCTGCCGGCTTGGGCGCATGAGCCTGCCGGCCGGTGGGCCGGACGCTTCCGGTTAGCGATCGTTGAACAAACAGAGTTAACGCAGCGTGAAGACACGAGAGGCTCTTTCGGTTTCGTTCCTGCCGCAGGCCGGATCGGAGCCGGTCGAATGGGTGATCGCGGACGGGCTCGTCGGCTATGACGAGGCCGTCGCCGAGATGGAAGCGCGGGCGGCGCTGATCGCCGACGGCCAGGCGCGCGAGCGCGTCTGGCTGATCGAGCACCCGCCGCTCTACACTGCCGGCACCTCGGCCCGCGACGAGGACCTGACCCAACCCGAGCGGCTGCCGGTCTATCGCAGCGGGCGAGGCGGGCAGTTCACCTATCACGGCCCCGGCCAGCGCGTGGCCTATGTCATGCTCGACCTGAAGCGGCGCGACCCGGACCTGCGCAGATTCGTCGCCGCGCTCGAAGCCTGGCTGATCGGCACGCTCGACGGCTTCAACATCCGCGGCGAGCGGCGTGAGGACCGCGTCGGCGTCTGGGTGCGCCGGCCGGAGAAGGGCGCTGAGGCCGAGGACAAGATCGCCGCGATCGGCATCCGCGTGCGGCGCTGGGTCTCGTTCCACGGCATCTCGCTGAACGTCGAGCCGGAGCTGGCGCATTTCGACGGCATCGTGCCCTGCGGCGTCAGCGACCAGGGCGTGACCTCGCTGGTCGATCTCGGCCTGCCGCTGACCATGCCCGAGGTCGATTCTGTCCTGCGGGCCGAGTTCGAGCGAATCTTCGGGGCGACCGTCGCGGTCTGATCTATCAAATAGTTTTATTGACTGGAGTGGTAGTTTGCTGCGTCGGAGGGGAGTTTTCTCTCGTGATAAAGGCGATAAATTCTGGATTGTAGCAATTTTTGTACTTATTAATGTTATTTATTGTCGCTTCCGTTTCTCCTTTTACGTGAGAGAATATTGTTTCCTCCCAACATTTTATTATCTGCTCGTTTATTACCTCAGTGTCGTCGATATTAAGAAATTTAAATCGACTTTTTAGTATTTTCCGTTCATTCTGAGTCCATTCAAATATCGCCTCGAGGCTATATAATTTCATGCTGGCTAAATCATTAATTAATTCTTCATTCTTGGTGGATCCGTTGTTTATATTGTATTCAAATTGAAATCTAAGAAAATCTGCGAATAGTTTTTGCATATGTGATTTTCTTGCTGTTGCAGCTGTTATTGTGAATGTCCTGAGTGCGATCCAGGCGCCGGCGACGGCGAGAAGCAGCGCTATGATCGAGGCCAGCTTGCTCAAGACATCAATTCGGCCCGCGACAGGGTCGGCGGCGATGTTTTTAAAATCGATGGGCAGCATGAGGCAGGCAAGGAATACAATGACTAAAGCGACGATTATCGAACCGATGATTTTCATGGTCGACACCTGTGTTATGCTTTAAAGAAAAATTCTCGCCGGTTTGTGGTAGTTTACTGTCTAAGTTGTGGCGACGCAATTTCGAATCAATGCAGTAACGTGATATATTTTCGTCGCTGTTGATGAGGCTCCCAAACTTGGCAGCAGGACGCGCAAAGCAAGGGAGCAGCCCTACGAATCTTCATTCTCAGCTTCGCGCTTATACTGGCGCCTGCATCTCCCAATGACCGCGTGATCGCGATGCGGCCATGTGGACGGGAGCCGGCGCGATCGTGGGCCGTTCGACGCCTTCGCTGTGCCACCGGTAGTGGAGGCAATCCTAGATCGAGTCGATGTCGCTGCAGACCGAGCCAATGATGCTGGCGCCGGGCGAGGCGGATTCGCGAAGCCCGCTTTGCGCATCCGCGCGAGTTGGCCTTTTGCGCGGGCCGCGCCATAACCCGGCGAAGAGATTGTCGCTGGGAGTGCGCGCCGTGCCGGTCATCGAGAGCAAGGTCGATCTGAATTCGGCCGAGACGCGCGCCAATGCCGAGGCCTGGGCGACCTTGCGCGCCGAACTGGGCGAGCGCCGCACCACGGCGGCGCTGGGCGGCAACGCCAAGTCGCGCGAGCGCCATACCGCCCGCGGCAAGCTCCTCCCCAGAGAGCGTGTGCTGCGCCTGCTCGATCCCGGCTCCGCCTTCCTCGAGATCGGCGCGCTTGCCGCCTTCGGCATGTACGAGGGCGATGTCCATGCCGCCGGGATGATCGCCGGCATCGGCCGCGTCGCCGGGCGCGAGGTCATGGTCGTCTGCAACGACGCCACCATCAAGGGCGGCACCTACTATCCGCTGACGGTGAAGAAGCACCTGCGCGCCCAGGAGATCGCGCGCGAGAACCGGCTGCCCTGCATCTACCTGGTCGATTCCGGCGGCGCCAACCTGCCGCACCAGACCGAGGTCTTCCCCGACCGCGACCACTTTGGCCGCATCTTCTACAACCAGGCGACGCTCTCGGCCGAAGGCATCCCGCAGATCGCCGTCGTGATGGGCTCCTGCACCGCCGGCGGCGCCTATGTCCCGGCCATGTCGGACGAGACCGTGATCGTGCGCAAGCAGGGCACGATCTTCCTGGGCGGCCCGCCGCTGGTGAAGGCCGCGACCGGCGAGGTCGTCTCGGCCGAGGACCTCGGCGGCGCCGACGTCCATGCCCGCCTCTCAGGCGTCGCCGACCATTATGCCGGGGACGACACCCATGCGCTCGCCATCGCGCGCCGCATCGCCGCCAATCTGAACAGCGTCAAGCGGCCCGATCTCGACATCGCCGATCCGGTCGAGCCGGCCTATGACCCGGCCGAACTCGAGGCGGTGGTGCCGACCGACCTGAAGAAGCAATACGACATCCGCGAGGTCATCGCCCGGCTCGTCGACGGCTCCGAGTTCGACGAGTTCAAGCGGCTCTACGGCACCACGCTGGTCACCGGCTTCGCCCGCATCCACGGCATCCCCGTTGGCATCATCGCCAATAACGGCATCCTGTTCTCCGAGAGCGCGCTGAAGGGCGCGCATTTCATCGAGCTCTGCTGCCAGCGCCGGATTCCGCTGCTCTTCCTGCAGAACATCACCGGCTTCATGGTCGGCCGCGACGTCGAGACGCGCGGAATCGCCAAGGACGGCGCCAAGCTGGTGACGGCGGTGGCCTCGGCCCGGGTGCCGAAGATCACCGTGCTGGTCGGCGGCTCGTTCGGCGCCGGCAATTACGGCATGTGCGGCCGGGCCTATTCGCCGCGCTTCTTGTTCGCCTGGCCGAACTCGCGCATCTCGGTGATGGGCGGCGAGCAGGCGGCGAGCGTGCTCGCCACCGTGCGGCGCGACAATATCGAGGCCGACGGCAAGAGCTGGTCGGCGGACGAGGAGGAGGCCTTCAAGGCGCCGATCCGCAACAAGTACGAGGAGGAGGGCTCGCCCTACCACGCCACGGCACGGCTCTGGGACGACGGCATCATCCTGCCCTCCGAGACCCGCCGCGTGCTGGCGCTGGCCTTCTCCGCCACGCTGAACGCCGAGGTGCCGCAGACGAGGTTCGGCGTGTTTAGGATGTGAGCGGGCCGTCTCCGCTGCCGGTCCAAGACGCGGCGCGGGGAACTCTCTCCTGTAAGGAGAGGGCAGGGTGAGGTGTAGGCCAGATATCCAGTGAGGCGATGCGGTTTGCTGCGGTCAGGTCACGGCTACGGCGTCAAGCGGCCGACACCTCACCCCCCCCCTCCTTACAGGAGAGGGGCTCCCGCGCCCCCCCGTCACGCTAGCCAACAGCACCGGCGAAGCGCCACCTCCGCAACACGAAGCCGATTAACCGCTTCGCTAAGACTTTATGAATTGACGTTGCGCCGCCCCGGGGTTGAGCGCAGGACAGCCTTTGCTGCAGGTCACCTACGTCACCTGGCTCCCAAGGACTTCCCTTTATGCTGTTCGCCCGTTCGCTTGCCGCGATGGTTGCCGTCGCGCTGCTCGCCATGCCTGCCGCCGCCAAGAATTTCGCTGTCCCCGACAAGAACCCGGCCATCACCATCACCGTGCCCGACGACTGGAAGTCCGAGGAGATCGCCTATGGCTACTCGGCCCGGCCGAAGGACGAGGCGATCTTCTTCTCCGTCGAGTTCGCCGACGCCCGCAATGTCGAGAAGATGCTCGACAACAACGAGGCCTGGATGAAGGAGAACAAGATCAAGAAGGTCGCGCCGATCAAGGCCGATGCGCCGCTGAACGGCATCCCCGCGACCATCTTCCAGTTCCGCACCAGCGACGAGAACGGCCCGACCGTGGTCGATTTCATCATGATGTCGGCCGGCAACAACCGCATGATCATGCTGACCGTCTGGGGCTCCAACGAGGAGCGCGAGACCCATGCCAAGGCGCTGGACGCGATCTTTGGGAGCATTAAGGCGATTAATTGAGGGGGTGAGGGGGCGCCCGCCGGCTTTTGGGCTGGCGGGTGCCGCGGCTAGGGAAGTATTGGTTTGGAAAGGCGAGAATTAGTCAAACATTCGTCCACGGTGACCATCGGAGCGGCGCCGCAGTACTCGTTTTCTAGCTTCGATGCGACGGTGGTGCTAAGCCTTCAGGGCAGTAGTCACGAATTCAGCAAGCGTTCCCCACAGCATTTTCAGATGCTCCGGCGAAACGTTGAAATTTGATGAGTGCACATACCGATGTAGCGTGTCCATCGAAACCAACGCTTCTCCTTGCTGTAGCTTTTTGATTGCACCGAGGTATTTCTTATCGATCTTGCTGTGAGAAAACATGTCCTCTGCGACTTTCGCGGCCTTGAGAGCTAGCTTATCGTTCTCATGAATGGATGCCAGCTTTGCCTGCGCGATGTAGCTGTCAACGGATAGTTCAAGAAGCACTCGCAATAGTACTGAGATGGCGTTCGGATGTTCGGACAGTTCTAATCGGAATTGCAGCTCTTCCCAAATTTCACGGTGGCGTTGGAGACGTGCAGTCCAGGCAATTCCGTAGTCGACTTGCGGGATTAAATGCGGCCAATGGATAGGCTTTGCGGGACCCGCCTTAGCCGGTTTTGGAGGAACAGGTGCGGACGCAGACGATGTTTTTGGCTTATCGGCGATTGTAGGAAGGATACCTTCTCGATCGAGCTTGTCTATGTATTCGAGTTTGGATTCCGTATCCCAGATATCGTCAAGAGTGATCTTCTGCGTTGCTAGGTCGGTAGCAACGCGACTTAGGGCTTTCAGCACCACTTGCTCATCGCGGGTGAATTCAAGCTTTCCCTTCCTAACAGAAATCCCTAGCCGATTGCGTAGGGCCTCGTTGGAGAGCAGTCGATTCATGTTGGATCGAGGAATTCTTTTGGCTGGCAGCATTTTTGCGGCCAACAGCCGCTTTTCAATTTCGTCAGCGACGTGAACGCCGCTGCTTTTTCCAGTTCGGATGACGAAGTTATTCTTCATCCGATCGTTCCAGTCGCTCTGTCCTACTCCACCTTGGACACCGGTGTGGCGACGAAAAAGGATTTCGTCCACTCGATCGCGATCCGACTCGACGCGACACTCAATCTTGTCCGGGAACTTTCCTTTCCATTGATTTCGTAGATCCAGGAAAAATTTCTGCAACTCCACCGTAGGTGCTCGACGCGGGCTTGCCAGCAGCTTCAAACAAGTGGTGCGTCGATTGCCGTCAGCTACCACAAATTTATCAGCGTGAGGGAATACTAAGGGCGGCTCGAAGACTTCTCCTTTTGCAACGAGATCTTTTGCCAAATTGCGCATATGCAATTCATGCGATGCGAAAAGTTGCGCGACAGCGGCAGTTTCGTTTTCAAGCTCACCATGCCGATCATTTGCTGGATTTACGACCAGCGAAGTCAATGGCAATAAGCGATAAGCCATGTGAGTCGTCCCCCTGGGTCGAGAATAAGTACCTTACCCAGGGTTGTATATGCGGATAGCGGGGCTTGACCGATCTCGGCGCTAAAAGCCTCTATTGGCGTTGAGTGGTGAAATTCGATTTTGGATCAATTTGAGATGTACTTATTCGATTCGAGATCAACCACGAGCGCACCACGTCCGAAGTGAGAACTAGCGGCTGGTTTCTCACCCCAACCCAAACGCCTCATGCACCGCGCTTTGCACGCCGCCGCCCATGATCGGGCCGCCGCCGGCGACGTGGATCGCGTCTCCGACTAGGGCCGCGCCCAGACCGTGGCGGGGCGTCGGCATCGGGGCGTATTGCTCCCAGGAATCGCCCGCCGGGTCATAGGCCTCCATCTGGCCGAAGACGCGGTTGGTGCCTTCGCCGCCCATCACGAAAACCTTGCCGCGATAGAGCACCGCGCCGTGGCCGGAGCGGGCGGTCGGTAGCGGGTTTTTGGGCGTCCATTTGTCGGTCGCCGGGTCATAGGCGTGGTGCAGGTTCGAGTTGGTGTGGAAACTATCGACGCGGCCGCCGAGGACGTGGATCAGGCTGCCGATGACCAGCGTGCCGGTATGGTCGCGGGCCGTGGGCAGCGGGTTGCGGCTCTCCCATTTGTCGGCCTTGGGATCGTAGGTCAGGTGCCAGTCGATCGAGCGCTTGGTGTCGAAGCTGTCGCCAATGGCGCCGCCGATGACATGGAGCTTGCCGCCTAACCCCACCACGGCGGCCGAGCCGACCGGGCGGGGCAGGGGCGCGATCTCGGCCCATCTGTCTCCCGCCGGCTCCCAGGTGAAGCAGCGCGGATGCGGCTTGCGGTTCTGCTCCAGGAAGCCGCCGATGGCGTAGAGCTTTCCGTCGAGGAAGGCGACGCCGACATGGTTGGCGCCCAGCGGCAGCGGGGCTGCGTCGCGCCAGCGGTTTTCGGCCGCGACATAGACATGGTGATAGGGCCGGTCGACGCGCTGCTCGGCATAGCCGCCGACGATGTGCATCTGATCGGCATGGGCCGTCGCCCAGGCCATCTCGGAGCGCGGCATCGGCAGGGCCGGCTTCTCGCTCCAGCGGCCGGGGTTCGCGGCTTTCGGGGCGGGGGAATCGAAGACGTTCTGCGTCGCGGCCAGCGCCGGCTTCGGGATGCGGCCGGGCTCGGTCAGCCGCTCATAGGCGCCGCCATGGTGCTCGTGGCCTTGCTGCTGTGCCAGCGCTGGGGCGGCGGCGAGCGCGGCAGCGCTGGCAGCGAGGAAATGGCGGCGGTCGAGCGTGGTCATGGCGTCTCTCCCCTTGGTTTCGCGCCAGATTATTGTGGCGGCGGATCGTGACAAGCGCTCCATTGGGCGCGGGCCGCCATGGCGCGAAAATCTGTTCCGTATGCAGCATACGCTGCTATGGTCGCGCGCCTTTTTGAGATCACCCAAGAAACGACGAGGACACGCATGCCTGGGCACAACAAGGTCGCCATCATCACCGGAGCCGGCTCGGGCGTCGGCCGCGCCGTCGCGATCGCCTTCCTGAAGGATGGCTACCGCACCGTCCTCGCCGGCCGCCGCGGCGACGCCCTGGAGGAGACGATCAAGCTCTCCGGCGCGCCTGCCGAGCAGGCCTTCGCCGTGCCGACCGACGTGACCAACCACGCCTCGGTCAAGTCGCTCTTCGCCTCGACCAAGGAGAAGTTCGGCCGGCTCGACGTGCTGTTCAACAATGCCGGCGTCAATGCGCCGGGCGTGATGCTGGAAGACCTCTCGCTCGAGCAGTGGCAGGCGGTGGTCGACACCAACCTGACCGGGCCGTTCCTGTGCACGCAGGAGGCCTTCAAGCTGATGAAGGACCAGAGCCCGCGCGGCGGCCGCATCATCAATAACGGCTCGATCTCGGCCCATGCGCCGCGGCCGAACTCGGTCGCCTATACCGCGACCAAGCACGCCATCACCGGCCTGACCAAGACCGCCTCGCTCGACGGGCGGAAGTACGACATCGCCGTCGGCCAGGTCGATATCGGCAACGCGCTGACCGAGATGGCGCAGCGCATGACGCAAGGCGTTCCGCAGGCGGATGGCGAGATCAAGGTCGAGCAGGTCATGGACGTGAACCATGTCGCGACCTCGGTGCTGCACATGGCGAGCCTGCCGATCGAGGCCAACGTGCTGTTCCTGACGGTGATGGCGAGCAAGATGCCGTTCGTGGGAAGAGGGTGATCTGAACGGGACGACTGGCCGCCGCCGTCATGGTCGCCCTTGTGGCGACCACCCACGTCTTCGCCCATCGCGGGCGGCGTTCAAGACGTGGATGCTCGGGACAAGCCCGAGCATGACGGGAGGGTGTTATCCCGGCCATGACGTCTTGCGCCTGCGGCGCTTTGCGTGACAGTGGACGCTTCCTGCCGGGAGCGTCCCTTTTTGTCTGTGCTCGATACGCCTCAACAGGGTGAAGACGTGGATGGTCGGGACAAGCCCGACCATGACGGCGTTGTGGGCGAGCCTGGCCATGCCGCCTTCGTCGATGTTGCCGTGGCGCGGGCCTACCGGCTGACGATCTGGGGCATTGCGCTCGGCATCTTCGTCTTCGCCGGCAATGTCGTGCTCTGGGCGCTCGCCGTCGGCAACAACCAGCTCTTCAAGGACGGCGTCGACTGGGTCTACGACGTCGCGCTCTATGGCATCGCCGCTTTGGTCTTCGGCCGCGACGAGCGGGCCGAGCGCTGGGCCGCGCTGGCGATCGGCGGCGTCATGGCGGTGGCGGGCTTCCACACGCTTTACGACCTCTGGGACAAGATCATGCGGCCGCGGCCGATCGAGCTCTGGGCGCTGGAGTTCTCGGCGGCGAGCGCCATCGTCATCGCCGTCCTGATCGTCGGGCTGCTCTGGCGCTTCCGGCGCGAGGACAATCCGGTCATCAAGGCGACCTGGCTGTCGAGCCGCAACGACGTGATCTCGACCACCGGCTTCGCGCTGGTGGGGCTGGTGGCGCGGGTGCTGCCGGTGCGCTGGCCGGAGTACTTCTTCGATGTCGTCGTTGCCTGCATCTGCTTCCAGGCGACCTGGGCGATCTGGAAAGCCGCGCGGCCGGATGTGCACAACAAGGCGGCGACAGATGCGGCGGGCGGGCTATAAAGGCGGCACCCGTTCGAGGATGCGCTTCATGTCGATCGCCAAGAAACTGCCCTCCATCCTGATCGCCAATCGCGGCGAGATCGCCTGCCGGGTGATCCGCACGGCGAAGCGGCTCGGCCTGCGCACCATCGCGGTCTACTCGGAGGCGGATGCCGAGGCGCTGTTCGTTGAGATGGCCGACGAGGCCTATCTGATCGGCCCCGCCCCGGCGCGGGAGAGCTATCTCGACGCCGATAAGATTTTGGCCGTGGCGAAGCAATCGGGTGCAGCCTGCATCCATCCGGGCTACGGCTTCCTCTCCGAGAATGCCGGGTTCGCCGATGCTTGCGCGGCGGCCGGCATCGTCTTCGTCGGCCCGCCGGCCTCGGCCATCCGGGCGATGGGCCTGAAGGATGCGGCCAAGGCGCTGGTCGAGAAGGCCAGGGTGCCGGTCGTACCAGGCTATCACGGCGCCGAGCAGGATGTGACGTTCCTTGCCAGGGAGGCCGAGCGCATCGGCTACCCCGTGCTGATCAAGGCGGTCGCCGGCGGCGGCGGCAAGGGCATGAAGAAGGTCGATCGCCCCGAGGATTTTGCTGACGCTTTGTCGAGCGCCCAGCGCGAGGGCAAGAGCGCCTTTGGCGACGCGCGCGTGCTGGTCGAGAAATACGTGCTCTCGCCGCGCCATGTCGAAATCCAGGTTTTTGGCGACAGCCATGGCAATGTCGTCCATCTCTATGAGCGCGACTGCTCACTGCAGCGCCGCCACCAGAAGGTGATCGAGGAGGCGCCGGCGCCGGGCATGACGGCGGAGGTCCGCGCCGCGATGGGCAAGGCCGCGACCGAGGCGGCGAAGGCTGTCGGCTATGTCGGGGCGGGGACGGTCGAGTTCATCGCCGACGGGCGCGAGGGGCTGCGCGCCGACCGCTTCTACTTCATGGAGATGAACACGCGGCTCCAGGTCGAGCACCCGGTGACCGAGGCGATCACCGGGCTCGATCTGGTCGAGCTCCAGCTCAAGGTCGCGGCCGGCGAGCCGCTCGGCTTCACGCAGGCCGACGTCACGGCGACCGGCCATGCCGTCGAGGCGCGGCTTTATGCCGAGGACCCGGAAAAGGGCTTCCTGCCCTCGACCGGCAAGCTCTGGGCGCTGCAATTTCCGGCAGGCGAGGGCATCCGCGTCGATACCGGCGTCGAGGCCGGCGATACGGTGACGCCGTATTACGATCCGATGATCGCCAAGATCATCGCCCATGGCGCGACGCGTAATGAGGCGCTCGACCGGCTGGCGCAGGCGCTTGGCGAGACGGTGGTGGCCGGGCCGCGCAGCAATCTCGCCTTCCTCAAGAAGCTGGCCGAGGCCGAGGGTTTTCGCACCGGCCCGTTCGATACCGGCTTCATCGAGCGCAATCTCGCGGCGCTCGGGGCCGTGCCGCAGCCGCTCGATGCAGCGGCGGTCGCGGCCGCGGCGCTGCAGCTTGAGGAGGATCGGCAGGAGATCGGCGTGATCGCGGCGGCCGAGCGCGTCGATGGCGAGAGCCGATCGCCCTGGCTCGTCGCCGATGCCTTCTCGTTGTTGCCGCGCCTGCCGCTCGGATTGCCGCTGCTGGTCGATGGCGAGAAGGTCGAGGCGCGGATCGAGTGGCATGAGGAGGGCGCGCGCGTCAGCCTGCCGGGCCATGAGATCGACGAGGGCGAGCACGAGATTTCGCTGGTGCAGGCCGAGGCTGGCACCTGGCTGGCGCTGCATCGCGGCAGGCAGACGGCCGTCTCGCTCTACGATCCCTTCGCGGTCGATCTCGATGCGGCCGGTGGTTCGGGCGGCGTGGTCAAGGCGCCGATGCATGGCAAGCTGATCGCGCTCTTCGTCCAGCCCGGCGAGCTCGTCACCAAGGGCCAGCGCCTCGCCATCGTCGAGGCGATGAAGATGGAGCACGTGCTGACCGCGCCGCGCGACGGCACGGTGAGCGAGGTCGTCGGCACGCCGGGCGGGCAGGTCGCCGAGGGCGCGAAGGTGGTGGTGCTGGGGGAGTAGGCTTTGCCTCACCCGTCCTGGGCGGGCTTGTCCCGACCATCCACGTCTTCGTCGATGAAGCGTGCGCAGCAAGACGTGGATGCTCGGCACAAGGCCGAGCATGACGGCTAGAGGTTGTCCAACGCCCTTATCGCCCGTTCCGCAATCGCGAGATTGATCCCCGCCAGCGGGTCGTCGTCACCGAGGAACCAGCTCGCCGAGAGTCCGCACCAGGCGAGGATCCAGTTCAGCAAGCGGCGTCGCTCCAGGCCGGACTTTTCCAGCACGATCTCCAGCCGCCGCTCGAAGCGGCCGGGGACGATAGCGACCGGCGGCTTCGGGTCGGCGAGGTCGGGGTCGCAGAACAGGATCGTGTATTCGAAGGCGCGGTCGCCGATCACGCATTTCGGGTCGATCGCGAGCCAGCCGCGCTCCTCGAAATCGAGTACGTTGTCATGGTGCAGGTCGGCGTGGAGCGGCACGATCTCCCGCTGCGCCGACAGCAGTTCGGACGCCGCGGCGGCCGAGCGCGCCAGGAGGCCGCCCTGCTTCGCCGCCATCGGGAAGAGCTCCCTGAACCAGGTGTCGAGCGGGATGAGGCCGGCGGGCACTGGCCCTCGCGGCTTCTGCAGGCCGGCGATGGCGTCGCACAGGATCGCCGTCGCCTCGTCGTCGGCGCCGTTGCGCGCCATGTCGGAGAGCGAGCGCCTGCCCATGGCGCGCTCGATCAGCATGGCCTCGCCGCTCTCGGTGCGCGCGAGCAGGCGCGCGGCACCGTCACCGTTCCAGTATTCGAGCGGCAGGTAGCCGCGGCGCTCATCCTCCACGCCGGCCAGTTTCAGCATCGCCGGCGTCTCGCCGTGCAGGACCGGCAGGAGGCGGCTGCTATGGGTGACGATCGGCTCGCCATCGGGCACGAGGCCCCAGCGCGAGAGATGGGGCTCGAACCCGCTTTCGATCTCGGCAGTGCTCAAGACATCTGCGCGCGGCTGCGGCCGATCAGCGGGAATTGCTCGGCCTCGTAGATCTGGCCAGTGACCGGGGCGCTGTCCTCGGAAAGCCAGAAGGCGGTGTGGGCGGCGATCTCCTCGGGCTGCATCAGCCGGCCGGTCGGCGCGAAAATGGGTGAGACCTCCTTCTCCCAGCCGGGCTTGCGGCCCTCGCGCTGCTGCGTCGCGTCCTCGTTGGCGGTGAAGGTCCAGCCGACATTGAGGCAATTGACGCGGATGCGCTCGGTGCCGAGCGCGTCGGCGAGGTTGCGGGTCATCGTGGTCAGCGCGCCCTTCGACATCGAGTAGACGGTGAGGTCGGCCTGGCCGCAGAGCGCGTTGATCGAGCCGACGCTGACGATGGCGCCGCCTGACTTCTGCAGGCGGAAGGCCTGGATCGCGGCTTCCGCGCAAAGCAGCGGGGCGCGGGTGTTGATCGCGAAGACATGGTCGAAGAAGGCGGCCGTCGTGGTGCCGATCGCGCCGCGCGGATAGATGCCGGCATTGTTGACGAGGCCGTCGATGCGGCCGAAGGCTTTTACGGTCGCGTCGACCAGCGCGTGCGCGGTCGCGGGCTCGATGAGGTCACCGGTGGCGCCGACCGTCGCCGCGCCGAGCTTGGCGACGGCGGCGTCGACCTCGGCCTGGTCTCGGCCATGCACCAGCACCTTGGCGCCCTCCGCGACCAGCCGCTCGGCCATCGCATAGCCGATGCCGATCGAGCTGCCGGTGACGAGAATGGCCTTGCCTGCAAGTCCGCGCATCGATGTTCCTCCGTATCCCTGGTTGCCTTACTAGCCTGCGGACCTTCCGCCGTCATGCTCGCCCTTGTGGCGAGCATCCACGCCTTGCGCGGCGGATGACGGGGAAGACGTGGATGGCCGGGACAAGCCCGGCCATGACGGAAAGGGCCACAGCACGCGCGGGATGGCAGCCCTGCATCCCTGAACTGCACCCCTGCATCTGTGGAGAAACACCGCGGGTGCTGGCCCTATTCGCTCCGCCGCACTAGATTGCCGCCATGCCGTTGCATCTGCTCAAACTCTGCGTCGGGGCCGAGTCGATCCGCGATCTGGAAGAGTGGATCGAGGAGAACATGCTGCTCAAGCGCCGGCTCGGCCGGCCGGAGGAGCAGACCCATACGACGCGCATGGTGCCCAAGCGCATCGACGAACTGGTCGATGGCGGCTCGCTCTATTGGGTGATCAAGGGCCAGGTCTCGGCCCGCCAGTGCCTGACCGAAGTCCGGCCCTTCACCGATAATGACGGCATCGGCCGCTGCCATCTCGTGCTTGATCCGGTCGTCGTGCCGGTCGAGCCGCGTCCGAACCGGCCGTTCCAGGGCTGGCGCTACCTCACCGCCAAGGACGCGCCGCGCGATATCGGGCGCGACAGCGGCGATCTCGGCGAGATGCCGGAGGAGATGCGGCGGGAGCTGGCGGGGCTGGGGTTGCTGTAGGGCTTCCTGTCGAAGGGCGGGCCTGCTTACAACCCGTTGCGGACCTTTGGCCGGAGGACTGCGTCATCGCTTGACCGATTCTCGCGCACCAGCATAGGATCGCCTCGTTGCTGTAGGGCGCATCGGCCGACAAGCCGGAGGGGCATTGCCCGCCTACGACACCTCAACCGTAGTGCGCCCATGTCCAATATCGAGAACCTTCGAAAGCAAGCCAAGCTTTACCTGCGCTGGCATCGTGAGGGGTATTTCCCGGTCGCGGCCCAGATCAGGTCGCTCCTGGCTCGCTATGGCGGCCTCACCGACAGGCAGGTTCTGGCGGCGCCGTTCAAGCTCAGCGATGCTCAGGAGCTCGTCGCCAGGAAATCGGGGTTTGAGAGTTGGCCGGCGCTGATCAAAGGACTGCAATCCATGTCAGCACTAGCAACATCCTCCTTGGCCACCTCTGTCATCGTTGCCGCCGAGCCGCAGCTCTTCGTTTCGGATCTGGAGGCCGCCCGCGCCTTCTACGAAGGCAAGCTCGGCTTCCAGCTTGCGTTTTCCTATGGGGAGCCGGCATTCTACGCTCAGATGGTTCGCGATGGAGCGCGGTTGAACCTGCGCCGCGTCCAAGGACCGGTCTTCGACGCAAGCTTTCGAGCCAGGGAGCCCGACGCATTGTCGGCGACCCTCACCCTGGATGACGCGAAGCCGCTGTTCCTGGAGCTCCAGGCGGCAGGGGTAACGTTTCACCAGACCCTGCGAACCGAACCCTGGGGCGCCCGCACCTTTATAGTACAGGACCCGGACGGGAACCTGATCCTGTTCGCAGGCCGTACCGGCTAGCTCAATCAACGTGAAAGGGAGCCGACGTTTGCTGAACAGCGAACGTCGGCTTTCCACCCTAAGCGGACCGCGCCTCACACCGCGATATTGTCGATCAACCTCGTCCCACCCAATCGCGCGGCGAGCAGCAGCCGGATCGGCCCATCGGCCAGCGAGGTCACCGGCGCCAGCGATTCCGCGTGGCGCGCCTCCAGGTAGTCCAGCTCGAAACCGGCGCTGACGATCTCGCTCTGCGCCTCGCTCACGGCGCGGAACAGGTCGTCGCGGTTGCGGATGCGCGTGGCGAGCGCCTGCATCGCCCGGTGCAGCACCGGTGCCCGCTCCCGCTCCTCAATCGAGAGGTAGCGGTTGCGCGAGGACATGGCGAGGCCGTCGGCTTCGCGGATCGTCGCCAGCGGCACAATCTCGATGCCGAGGTCGAGGTCATCAGCCATGCGGGTGACGACCTTGAGCTGCTGGTAGTCCTTCTCGCCGAAGACGGCGTAGTCGGCGCGGCTCTGGGTGAAGAGCTTGCAGCAAACCGTTGCCACGCCTTCGAAATGCGTCGGCCGGAAGCGATCCTCCAGCCCGGCTGCGGCAGGACCGAGCAGCAGGACGCGGGTGGCGTAGCCGGGCGGGTACATCGCCTCGACCGGCGGGAAGAAGATCGCATCGGTGCCGGCCTCTTCCAGCATGGCGCGGTCGGTGTCGAAGGTGCGCGGGTACTTCTTGAAGTCCTCGTGCGGGGCGAATTGCGTCGGGTTGACGAAGATCGAGACGACCGTGCGCCGCGCGTGCTTCTGGCCTTCCTTGACCAGCGCGATATGGCCGGAATGCAGCGCGCCCATGGTCGGCACCAGCGCGACCTTCTCGCCGGCCGCATGCCAACCCGCGACGGCGGCCCGCAGGCTCGCCACCGTCTCCACCACAGCGATTTCAGTCATTCGGCGTTTCCCCTAGAGCTTGATGCCGAAAAGTGGGAACCGGTTTTCGGCAGCATGCTCCAATTTATTGATGAGAGGCGGATTCAGGCTTCAAGGTCGTGGACGGGTAGCAAATGCCTGGGCGATCGCCAATATCAGTCTGGGATTCGGATGATGCATCCGAACTGCGGGAGCCCGATGACGCGAGAGACCAACAAGGCCGTTGGCAAGGGATCGGCGGTTGGCAAGGCCGCTGAGAGCCTGCCGCAGGCGGGTAGCTCGGCGCCGGGCGAGATCGACCGCTTCCTCGGTGCGGCCAGGCAGCTTGCGCCGCTGGCGACCGGGCAGGCGGGGCGGCTCGTCTTCGCGCTCGACGCCACGATGAGCCGGCAGCCGACCTGGGACCTTGCCTGCTCGCTGCAGGCGCGCATGTTCGAGGTCGCGGCCCAGAGCGGCGGGCTCGCGGTGCAGCTGGTCTATTTCCGCGGCTTCGCCGAGTGCCGCTCGTCCGGCTGGGTCGGCGAGCCGCAGCGGCTGACCGGGCTGATGACGCGCATCGCCTGCGAGGGCGGCCAGACCCAGATCGCGCGCGTGCTCAGGCATGTCCGCGACGAGGCGAGGGCCGTGCCGATCCGCGCCTTCGTCTTCGTCGGCGATGCGATGGAGGAGGATGTCGATGCGCTGGCGGCGCTGGCCGGCGAGCTCGGCCTGCGCGGCATTCGCGGCTTCCTGTTCCAGGAGGGGCACGAGCCGGCGGCGAGCGCCGCCTTCGCCACGATGGCGCGGCTGACGGGCGGGGCGCATGCGCGCTTCGACGTCAACGCGCCGAACTCGCTGCTCGACCTGCTGCGCGGTGCAGCCGCCTATGCTGCCGGCGGCCGCGAGGCGATGCTCAAGCTGGCCGGGGCCAGCCCGGCGGTGAAGGGCCTGCTGACCGCCATGGAGGGAGGGCGCCGGTGACGCTGCTCTACGGGCTCGCCACGCTCATCCTGCTCTGGTGGCTCTCGAAATTCTTCGTCGGGGCCAATCCGCAGGTCATGGCGAAGGCGCTGAAGACGATCGGCGGCGTCGTCTCGCTCGGCGTCGCCGGGCTGCTGATGCTGCGCGGGCGGCTCGACATGGCGATCTTCGTCGGCGGGCTCGGCGCCTGGCTGCTCGGCTGGAGCGCCTATGGGCCGGGCGGCATCCGCTTTCCCTGGGGCGGGGACAAGGAGACGCCGGGCGCGCGCTCGAAGGTCTCCTCTGTGCTGCTCGACATGGAGCTCGACCATGACAGCGGCGGCATGACCGGCCGGGTCAAGGCAGGCAGCTTCGCGGGGCGGGGGCTCGACGATCTCGGCCTGCCGGAGATCGGCAGGCTGATGGGCGAGTGCCTGGCGCAGGACCCGGACGGGGCGCGGCTGCTAGAGGCTTATCTCGACCGCCGGACGCCCGGCTGGCGTGAACACGCTGATCGTGACCGCGACGCGGGGCAGGGCCGCGCGCCGGGCGCGGGCGCGATGTCGCAACAGGAGGCCTACGAGATCCTGGGGCTTCAGCCGGGGGCGAACCAGGAGGCGGTCCGCGAGGCGCATCGCGCCCTGATGAAGCGGATCCATCCCGATGCCGGCGGCACCAGCGGACTTGCCGCCCGCGTCAACCAAGCCAAGGATACTCTGTTGAAGCAGTGATTTCGGCTGGAACAGGCTGTCGGACTGAAGCGTCATGGCTGGAACCTTTCCCGTCCGGTCAGCCGCGGGTGGCGAAGCAGGCGAAGCCGTCGCGCTTGAGCTTGGCGCAGGCGTTCTGGGCGTCCTTCGGATCCTCGAAGCCGGTGAAGCGGGCGCGGAACAGGGTGGCGCCGCCCTTCTCGACCTTCTCGGTGAAGGCCGAGGCGTCGGCGAGCTGGCTGGAGGCCTTGGCGCGAGCCCGGCTCAGGATGTCCTTGGCCTTGGCCTCGTCGTCGGTGGCGCCGAGCTGGATGATCCACTTGCCGGCGGTCGCGACGACCGGTTCCGGCTTGGCATGGACGATGGCGGGGGCGGCCACCGGGTGGCGCAGCTCGATCTTGGCCTCCTGCTTCGGCTCGGCCTTCGCCGTTTCGAGCCTGGCCTGCTCGATCTTGGCGACGACCTTGCCCTCCGGCATCCGGGCGATCGCCGTCTCTTCAGGCTCCGCGACCTTGGCGATCGAGGAGGTGATGTCGACATTCGCCGGCGGGCGCAGGACCTTGGCATCGGACGGTTGGGCGCCGACCGACCAGCGCATGGCGGAGGGCGTCGTCGTCGCGGTGACCGGGCGCACGCCGGAGAGCTGGATCGGCTGGGCGTTGACGCTGAGCGGGCGCGGCGGCGCGATCGGCGTGGTGGTCGGGGCATAGGCGCGGGCGGCTGCGGGCAAGGCCGGCTGCTCACGCTCGATCTGCGGGCGTGGGGCCGGCAGCGGCGCGGGCTCGCTCACGGCGGCGATCTGCTGGCGCGGGCGCTCTTGGCGTTCCTGGCGCTCCGTACGGTCCTGACGCTCTTCGGCGGCTTCCGCGACCATCGGGGCGGTGCGGCCGCCGGCCGAGGCGCGCGGCAGGTTCTCGGCGACGAGGTCGGCCATGATGTTGTCGCGCGAGGCGCCGGAGCGGCCGCCGAGCACGACGGAGACGATCTGGCGGCCTTCCGACCTGGCCGACGTCAGCAGGTTGAAGCCCGAGGCGCGGGTGTAGCCGGTCTTGATGCCGTCGACGCCCTCGACGCGGCCGAGCAGGCGGTTATGTCCGCGGATCGTGCGCTCGCCATACTGGAACGAGCGGGTCTGGAAATAGGCGAAGTATTTCGGGAAGCGCTCCTGGATCGCGCGGCCGAGCGTGACGAGGTCGCGCGCCGTCGTCAGGTTCGGCGGCGAATGCGGCAGGCCGTGCGGGTTGTAGAAGCGCGACGAGCTCATGCCGAGCGAGCGGGCCTTGCGCGTCATCATCTCGGCGAAGGCATCCTCGGAACCGGCGATGTTCTCGGCGACCACGACGGAGACGTCGTTGGCCGAGAGCGTGACCATGCTCTTGATCGCGTCCTCGACCTCGATGGTCGAGCCGGCGCGCAAACCGAGCTTCGTCGGCGGCTGGGAAGCCGCGTAGGCCGAGACCTTCAGCTCGGAATCGAGGTTGAAGCGGCCGCGCTCGATCTGCTCGAACAGCAGGTAGAGCGTCATGACCTTGGTCAGGGAGGCGGGGATGCGCGGCGCATCCTCGTTGACCGCGTGCAGGGTGCGCCCGCTCTTCACGTCGACGAGCATCGCCGCGTAGGGCGGGGTATAGCCGCCACTGACATGGCGCCGCTTCTTGCGGGCCTCAGCGGGTGAAGCCGCAATGCTCAGCGCGAGCACGACAACACCGATCAGTCCGACGACCGCGCGAAGACGCACGCGTCGGGAACCAACGCTACCAAAACTCATGCAAAAACCCGCCTCAACCCAACTCTTGTCCCCGGTCGCTTGCCCGTGGCTTGCCAGTGCTGGCGAGCGTTGCGCGAACGACACAGTGAGGGAGGTTAGGAGGACTGAGTTACGGAGCCGTTAAAAGGCTAATGGTTGCGATCGGAACGATCTGCGTTTGATGCATTGCAGCGCTCTCTTGACATTCATGTTGCGGTGCACAATATGGCGGAAGTGCCCCGGTGATGACGTCTTCATCTGACCTTGGGCCGTGAACCTGGGCCCGAAGGGCCCTTCCACCAGGAGGCAGCGCCCAGGCGTTGTAAGGGGTACCCCATGATCCAGCAGTTCGAGACCATCCAGAAGGCTTCCAAAGAGAACGTCGATGCGGCCCTGAAGGCTTTCGGCGCCACCTCGAAGAGCGTGCAGACCATCGCCGTCGAGACCACCGACTATGCCAAGAAGTCCTTCGAGGCCGGCACCGCGACGCTCGAGAAGCTCGCCGGCGTCAAGACCCTCGACAAGGCCATCGAGATCCAGGCCGACTTCATCAAGACCTCGTTCGAGTCGGCCGTCGCCCAGATGACCAAGCTCGGCGAACTTTACACCGCCCTCGCCAAGGACGCCTACAAGCCGTTCGAAGGCGTCGTCGCCAAGGCCGGCCTTCCGGTCGCCAAGTAATTTGCATCAAGTGATTTGATCACCTGATGCCGGGTTGCCCGCGGGCGGCCCAGTGCGTAACAGGTTGATTTCAGGAAGCCCGGCCCTCAGGCCGGGCTTTTTCTTTGCCCGGCCGAACCCTCTCGGCCCCAGGCATTCCTCTTGCACGCCACCTTCGTGCCCCATCTGCGTGGAACGGACTGGCGGAGTGGGGCTGAGGCCTGTAAATTCGTTGGCGACGCATTATCTGCGGTGAAGCGTCAGGATTCATACCGTGAAGACATCAGCAGCGACGAGGGGCGGGGCGGGGACCGGGCAGTGCGAAGGCGCCGCCGGGCCTCGGCATGCGCCCACGGCGATGGCCGACAAGCCCAGGCGCCCCGGCCCCCCCGCCGATGGCGGCGGCCGCGACGGCACGGGCACCGCGGTCCTGACGCGCACGCGGACCCGCAAGCCCAACCTCTACCGCGTGCTTCTCCTGAACGACGACTACACGCCGATGGAATTCGTCGTGCATGTGCTCGAGCGGTTCTTCAACAAGGACCGGGCCGAGGCGACCCAGATCATGATGCACGTGCATCAGAACGGCGTCGGCGAGTGCGGCATTTTTACCTATGAGGTCGCGGAGACCAAGGTCACCTTGGTGATGGACCTCGCCCGCAAGCACATGCATCCTCTGCAATGCGTGATGGAGAAGAAGTAATCTTGGATTCGGTCACCCTTCCGGACACGAAATAGGAGCGCATCAGTGCCGAGTTTCTCGCGCAGTCTCGAACAGGCGCTTCACCGGGCCTTGGCGCTCGCCAATGAACGCCACCACGAATACGCCACGCTGGAGCATCTGCTGCTCGCCCTGGTCGACGACCAGGACGCGGCCGCGGTCATGCGCGCCTGCAGCGTCGATCTGGATACGCTCCGCCGCAATCTCGTCGATTATATCGACGCGGAGCTGACCAACCTCGTCACGGATGGCCGCGACGATTCGAAGCCGACCGCCGGCTTTCAGCGCGTGATCCAGCGCGCCGTCATCCACGTCCAGTCCTCCGGCCGCGAAGAGGTCACCGGCGCCAACGTGCTCGTCGCGATGTTCGCCGAGCGCGAGAGCCACGCCGCCTACTTCCTGCAGGAGCAGGACATGACCCGCTACGACGCGGTCAACTACATCAGCCACGGCATCGCCAAGCGCCCCGGCGCCAGCGAGAGCCGGCCGGTGCGCGGCTCCGAGGAGGAGCCCGAGCAGCAGCAGCGCGACTCGCGCGCCGACCAGGGCAATGACGACAAGGACAAGAAGAAGAAGGAGAGCGCGCTCGACGCCTATTGCGTCAACCTCAACCGCAAGGCGCGCGACGGGCGCATCGATCCGCTCATCGGCCGCGAGGCCGAGGTGCAGCGCACGATCCAGATCCTGTGCCGCCGGCAGAAGAACAATCCGCTGCTGGTCGGCGACCCCGGTGTCGGCAAGACCGCCATCGCCGAGGGCCTGGCGCTGAAGATCATCCGCGGCGAGGTGCCGGAGGTGCTGGAGGACGCGACCGTGTTCTCGCTGGACATGGGCACGCTGCTCGCCGGCACGCGCTATCGCGGCGATTTCGAAGAGCGCCTCAAGCAGGTGATGAAGGAGATCGAGGCCCACCCGAAGGCGATCATGTTCATCGACGAGATCCATACGGTGATCGGCGCCGGCGCGACCTCGGGCGGGGCGATGGACGCCTCCAACCTGCTCAAGCCGGCTCTGGCCTCGGGCAGCCTGCGCTGCATCGGCTCGACCACCTACAAGGAATACCGCCAGTATTTCGAGAAGGACCGGGCGCTAGTGCGCCGCTTCCAGAAGATCGACGTCAACGAGCCGTCGATTCCGGACACGATCGAGATCCTCAAGGGGCTGAAGCCCTATTTCGAGGAGTTCCACAAGCTGCGCTACACCAACGACGCCATCAAGGCGGCGGTGGAGCTCTCGGCCCGCTACATCCATGACCGCAAGCTGCCGGACAAGGCGATCGACGTGATCGACGAGACCGGCGCCTCGCAGATGCTGGTCACCGAGAACAAGCGCAAGAAGGTCATCGGCGTGAAGGAGATCGAGGCCGCGATCGCGACGATGGCGCGCATCCCGGCCAAGACCGTCTCCAAGGACGATGCCGAGGTGCTGCGCCACCTCGAGGACACGCTGAAGCGCACCGTCTACGGCCAGGAGAAGGCGATCGAGGCCCTGTCCTCGTCGATCAAGCTGGCGCGCGCCGGCCTGCGCGACGGCGAGAAGCCGATCGGCTGCTATCTCTTCGCGGGCCCGACCGGCGTCGGCAAGACCGAGGTGGCGCGCCAGCTGGCGTCGTCGCTGGGCGTCGAGCTGATCCGCTTCGACATGTCCGAGTACATGGAGCGCCACACCGTCTCGCGGCTGATCGGCGCGCCTCCCGGCTATGTCGGCTTCGACCAGGGCGGGCTGCTGACCGACCAGGTCGACCAGCACCCGCACTCGGTGCTGCTGCTCGACGAGATCGAGAAGGCCCATCCCGACCTGTTCAACATCCTGTTGCAGGTGATGGACCACGGCAAGCTGACCGACAATAACGGCAAGCAGGTCGATTTCAGGAACGTCATCCTGATCATGACCACCAATGCCGGCGCCGCCGACATGGCGCGGGCCGCCTATGGCTTCACCCGCTCGAAGCGCGAGGGCGACGACACCGAGGCGGTCAACCGGCTGTTCGCGCCAGAATTCCGCAACCGGCTCGATTCCGTCATCTCCTTCGGCCATCTGCCGAAGACGGTGGTGGCGCGCGTCGTCGACAAGTTCGTGCTCCAGCTCGAAGCCCAGCTCGCCGACCGCAACGTCACGATCGAGCTCTCGGACGAGGCGCGCGAGTGGCTGGTCGAGAACGGCTATGACGAGGCCATGGGCGCCCGCCCGATGGCCCGCCTGATCCAGCAGACGATCAAGACGCCGCTCGCGGACGAGGTGCTGTTCGGCCGGCTCAAGGGCGGCGGCGCGGTCAAGGTCGTGGTGGTGCAGTCGGAGACCGGCATCAAGGTGCTCGGGCTCGAATTCCCGGAAGGGCCGGTCAAGCCGCGCCCGGAGAAGGATGTCGAGGCCGCCGCCGCGAAGCGGCCCAAGCCGCGCGCCAAGGCCACCAGTGCCACGGTCAAACCCTCCGGCCTGCGCCGCCTGCCCAAGGCTGGCGCCGGGGACGGCAAGGGTGGTAGTCCGGCCGAGCCGCCCAAGGCGCCGCGCAGCGTCCGGACGGTGCCCAAGGTTCCGCTGACGAAGGCCTGAGCCCGTGTTCTTTCGACGCAAGTCTTCCTCCGCCGCCGCTCTCCAGAGCGGCGGCGAAACCATGACGAGGCCCGCCAAGGAGAAGCTCTCCTGGCTGGAGAAGCGCGACCGCCGGCGCCGCCGGCGCAAGCTGTTCGAGGAGATCCTCGGCTGGATCCTCGTCCCGGCCTTCGTCTACATGATCTATCTCGGCGTGAAGTCGGTCGGCGGCATCCCGAAGGAACTGGTCGATTTCGGTAACGAGCTGATCGGATTGGTGATGAAGGGCGGCGCTAGCCGCTGAGAGACCGCTGGTGAATTCGACTGGGTGAGGCCGTCTGACATGGCTGGCTGCGCTTCCGGTGCTCACGGACTGATGTCCGCTTCGCTCCGGTTCTCGACAACCACGCCAACCGACTTACGCCACCGAATTCCCAAACGGTCTCTGAGAGCCCGATTGGCGAGATGGCAACTGCACGCCCCACGTTGAATCTGCGTTGACGATCTACCTACTAGTTGGTAGTATACGGCAATGAGTAATTTGTCTACCAAGGCCGACGACATCCTTCGCTGCGCGCGCTCCCTGATCGTCGCTGGCGGCTACAATAGCTTCAGCTATGCCGATATTTCCAAGGTTGTCGGCATTCGCAATGCGAGCATTCACCATCACTTCCCGAGCAAATCAGATCTGGTCCGCGCGCTTATCGAGCAGTATCGGGCGGAGGCTGAAGCTGGGATCGCGGAACTGGAGCGAAATGTCTCCGATCCGCTGGAGCAACTCCGTGCCTATGTCGGCTTTTGGGAGGCTTGCATCAGGGACGCAACCGCCCCGTTTTGTGTCTGCGCTTTGCTCGCGGGCGAGATTCCGGTTCTTCCCGAAGCGGTCGTGCTCGAAGTGCGGGCGCATTTCCGGATGCTCTCGGACTGGCTCACCTCCGTCCTGGAGCGTGGCGCAACAACAGGCCGCTTCCGGCTGGCCGGGACAGCCAAGGCCGAAGCTGAAATATTCATGGCCACCGTCCATGGCGCGATGCTTTCAGCACGCGCTTACGGCGACGCGACGACGTTTGGCGCAATAACCCGTCCTTTGTTGGAGCGCATCGCTGCCTGAGACCGGAGTTTCTCGGGGGCGGTAACGCATGACCCCGATGGCTACCGACTAGTAGATAGGATCGGCTGCCCTCAGAGCTTCGGCAGCTCCGGTCTGGTTGCTCGACCCCCGCGTCCCTCTCGATGAAAGGCACTCTCTCATGTTCGGAATTTCTCCGCTTGGCTGGATTCATACGCTCGGTAGCCTGCCGGCTATTCCGGTGGCCTTTTACATGTTTGCCAGCCATGGCCGGATCGTGCCCCGCTCCAGGCTGGGCGCCGTCTACCTTATTTCCATGCTGATCGGCGCCGTGACGGTCTTCCTCGTGGCGCATCAGCCGGTCAGCTACGTGGTCGGCGCCGTGACGATCCTGTTCCTGCTTGCGGGTTATGGGGTTGAGCGCATTCTGGGCTCAGGGCGCGCAGCCAGATATGTCGAAACCATCTGCCTGAGCCTGAGTGCGTTTCTTTTGATGCTGCCGACCGTCACCGAAATTCTGCGCCGTGTTCCGGACGGCCACCCCTTCGTCACCGATTTAAGCTCGCCGCTGCTCCGCGGTGCGCAGGGGAGCCTGCTGCTCATTCTCGTTGTCGGCTTGGCAGCTCAGATCATCTACCTGGCCAGGCAGGGCAGGACCGCTGCGAGCTAATTCTCAGGCGGTTCCTTTCGATCGCTCCTCAAAGTCTGGCCGATAAAGAAGGCCCTGATCTCGCGGGTTTGAGAATTGAACACACCAGTGCCGTCATCCCGGGCAAGCGTAGCGCAGTCCCGGGATCCATCGTAGAGCGCGCAGCCTTACGATGGATCCCGGAGCTCCGCTTCGCTGCGTCCGGGATGACGGCGCGTTTGAGCCGGATGAGACATCCCTGGAACCGCACGCTACAGTCCGGCCAGCCTTTCAGGGTGAGGGCTCGAATTTTCAGTCAGACCGATTTCAACGAGCCGTTGCAGCCGTTGCAGCCCTGACCGGGCGGCGCCGGCTATCGGTTTCCCACTCGCCAGCGTCTAGAACGAGCTGCCCGCGCTTCGCCGGGCCATCGCCCGAGTCGAGATCGTCACGCGTGCAGATCCTTCCATGAGCGTATCGCCCGATTGGGGCTGGCGGCGGGTGATGCTCGCCGGCATGCGCGATGCGCTGGCGCTGCCGGCCTGGATCGTCTGCCTGTCGCTGGTCGGCGTCGGCTCGCTGGCCCGCGATGTCGGCTACCCTGTCGGGGTCGCGGTGCTCTCGACCGTGCTGGTCTGGGCCGGGCCGTCGCAGGTGCTGTTCTTCGGCTCGATCGCGGCTGGCGCCGCCTGGAGCGCCATCGCCTTCGCGATCGGCTTCGCCTCGCTGCGCTTCCTGCCGATGACGGTGACGCTGCTGCCGCTGCTGCGCCGTCCCGGGCAAGGGTTTTTTGCCCAGGCGCTGATGGCGCACTACATGGCGGTGACGGTCTGGACGGAGAGCCTGCGGCGCCTGCCGGCGATCCTACCGCACCAGCGCGTCAGCTACTATCTCGGCTTCGCCAATGCCTGCATCCTGACGAGCTCGCTCGGCACCTTCGCCGGCTACTACCTCGTCAGCGCGCTGCCGGCGCCGCTTGCGGCGGGACTGCTCTGCCTGACGCCGATCTTCTTCCTGTCGTCGCTGGTCGCCGGCATCCGCCATGGCAGCGACGCTGCCGCAGTCGCGCTCGGCTTCTGCCTCGCGCCGCTCTGCGAGCGCTTCATCGGCGGCGGCTTCGACCTGATCATCTCGGGGGTGCTCGGCGGCAGCCTCGCCTTCGGCGTCCGGCATCTGGCGGCGCGCCGGGCATGACGCAGCCCATCGCCTGGCTCGACGGGGCGCATTGGCCCTATCTCGCGCTCATCCTCTTCGCCTTCCTGCCGACCGAGATCTGGCGTTGGCTCGCCGTGCTGTTCGCGCGGCGGATCGACCCGGATTCGCCGGCGCTGGAATGGGTGAGGGCGGTCGCGACCGCGCTGCTCGCCGGCGTCGTCGCCAAGCTGGTCTTCTCACCGCCCGGCGCGCTCGCGCTTCTGCCGCTCTGGCTCAGGCTCGCGGCGCTGGCGGCTGGCCTCGCCATCGTCATCTACGACCGGCGCAAGGTGATGTACGCGGTGCTCGGCGGCGAGGTGGTGCTGATCGGCGGCGGGTGGTGGTGGTTGGGCTGATCAACCCGCCGGCGCCGCGACATGGCGCAGCTTGTCCGGGTTGCGCGTCACGTAGATCGCCTGGATCAGCCCGTCGCGGATATCGAGCGCGACCGTCTGGAGATGGCCGTCGGGGTCGCGGCTGACATAGCCGGGCAGGCCGTTGACCAGCGCCGGCTCGTAGCTCGCCGCCTTGCCCAACAGCTCGGCTTTATGCGCGAGGCTGGTGTAGAAACGCGTGATCTTGTCGATGCCGAAGATCGGGTTGAGCACGGAGATGACCTTGCCGCCGCCATCGGCATGAAGGACCACGTCCTGCGCCAGCAGCTTCTGCAGCGCTGTCGGGTCGGAGCGGTGGGCCGCTTCGAAGAAGGCTTTGGCGAAGCGGGCGGCCTCTTCCGCCGAGACCTTGTTGCGCGGCGGCGTGTCGAGCCTGACGTGCTCGCGGGCGCGCTTGGCGAGCTGGCGGCAGGCGCTCTCGCTGCGCTCGATCGTGCGGGCGATCTCGGCGAAATCCATCTCGAAGACGTCGTGCAGCAGGAAGGCGGCGCGCTCCAGCGGCGAGAGCCGTTCGAGCGCCAGCATCAGCGCGATCGGCGCGTCGAGCTCGTCATCGACAGGCTCCGCGCCGCCGAGGCTCTCGACGAGCGGCTCGGGCAGCCAGCCGCCGACATAGAACTCGCGCCGGCTGCGGGCCGATTTCATCTGGTCGAGGCAGAGGCGGGTGACGATGCGGGCGAGATAGGCCCGCGGGTTGCCGATCCCGCCTTGCTCTGCCTCGCGCCAGCGCAGCCAGGCGTCCTGGACGATGTCCTCGGCGTCGCCAACCGAGCCCAGCATGCGGTAGGCAAGCCGGGTCAGGAAGCGCCGATGGGTTTCGAACAGGTCCGGCGCAACGTTCATCCGCGCGGCCGGTCGTTGGGGTGATGCGAGCGGAAGCCGATCGCGATGCGGTTCCAGGTGTTGATCGTGCCGATCAGAAGCGTGAGCTTGACCAGTTCCTCTTCGCTGAAATGCTCGCGCGCCTCCTCGTAGTCCTCATCGGGCGCATGGGTCTGCGAGATCAGGGTCAGCGACTCCGTCCAGGCCAGCGCCGCGCGCTCGCGTGGGGTATAGAGCTGCGATTCATGCCAGGCGTCGAGCAGGAAGAGCCGGGCCGGCGTCTCGCCATCCTTGATGGCCTCGGCGGAGTGCATGTGCAGGCAATAGGCGCAGCCGTTGAGCTGCGAGGCCCGCATCTTCACCAGGTGGATCAGGCTGTGTTCGAGGCCGCTCTCCTTGAGCGAGGCTTCGAGTGCGATCAGCGGCTTGATGGAGTCGGGCGCGGCGGTATAGGGGTTGAGGCGCTTGCTCATGATGGTCTCCGCAGGGATGGTTCGACCCGGAGCGCGAGGCTGCTCCGGGCCTGCAGGTATACAGCCGAAACGGCAGGGCCGTTGCCGGCATTCTTGCAATGTCAGGCCGCTGCGACGGCCGTGTCGCGCCGGCGGTCCTGCGGATGGCGGGTGCGGAAGCCGGCATTGATCCGGTTCCAGACGTTGATCGTGCCGATCGCCACCGAGAGGTTCACGGCCTCGACTTCGCTGAAGTGCTGGCGGAGCTCGGCGTAGACCTCGTCGCCGGGAGCCGCGTCCGCAAGCCTCGTCAACGCCTCGGTCCAGCGCAGGGCGGCGCGCTCGCGCGCGCTGTAGAGCCCGGATTCCTCCCAGGCGTCGAGCAGGTAGATCCGCGCCTCGGTCTCGCCGGCCTTGCGGGCGTCAGCGGCATGCATGTGCAGGCAATAGGCGCAGCGGTTGATCTGCGATGCCCGCAGCTTCACCAGTTCGAGCAGGCTGTGCTCGAGCCCGCATTCGGCGACGTATTTCGACAGGTTGAGCACGGGCTCATAGGCGGCCGGGGCAACCTGGTAGGCATTGAGGCGCTGGGTCATCGTGGTCTCCATCATCTGCGATGAAGACAAGACGAGGCAGCCAGGCGCCGCGTGACATGCTCCTCAAAGATTTTTCAGCGCCGCGCGGATTTTCCCGGCATTGGCGCTGAGCACCTCGAGCTTTTCCATAGCGCCGCTATGGGGCTTGAGCGCAATGCCCTCGAAACGCGGCATGATATGGACATGCAGGTGGAACACGACCTGGCCGCCGGCTGACTCGTTGAACTGCTGGATCGTGACGCCGTCGGCGGCGAAGGCGCTCTTCACTGCGCGCGCCAGCTTCTGGGTCGTCAGCGCCACCGCGTTCAGCGCCTCGGGCGGCGCGTCGAAGATGTTGCGGCAGGCCATCTTGGGGATGACCAGCGCGTGGCCATCGGCGCGCGGCATGATGTCCATGATCGCGATGGTCGCGTCATCCTCGTAGAGCAGGTGCGAGGGCAGTTCGCCGCGCAGGATCTTGGCGAAGACGTTGGAGGGATCGTAGGCGGTCATGGCGGCGTCCATGCGAATGGGGATGGTGGCAGCAACCTGTCGCGGCTCCGGCTGTTGCGTCAAGGCCGCGCGGGTGCCGGGCGGTCGTGCAGGTTTTCACCGAGCGGCAGGCGCTCAGTGATCTCGGCATCGAGCACGAGGTCGTCGCGCGCGCCGAGGAGCCAGAGTTCGCGTGCTTTGAGCCGCAGGAGCGGGCGCTCCCACCAGCGCGCGAGGATATCAGCGAGCGCCAGGGCCTCGGCCGCGTCGAGATCGTCGGTCAGGTTGTAGAGGCCGACGACATAGAGATCGGTCTGCGGCCGGCCCATGGCCGATTGGATCATCTGGAAGCTGTTGGCGCCGTCGCGCCGCTCGGGATAGGCGCGCAGATAGAGCCGGCCGCGATTGATGTTGCCGGAGAACAGGCCGCGCAATTCGACCGCGACCGGGCCGAAGGCCTGGAGGGCGCCACGCTGACCGGCCGTGATGGCCGGCGGCTCCCCAATGCCGAGCGAGCCGCAGATCGTCGCGTGCAGCTTGCCGGCGCGTTTCGACAGGATGTCCCAGGCGATCTTGCCGGCGAAGGGCGCCGCCTTCAACTCGCCCTCCAGTTCGAGGAAGGCGTCGGAACGGCGCAATTCCGCATCATCGACCGGCAGTACCAGCGAATAGACGGTCGGGTGGCTGCCCATCTCGTAGAACTTGCCGCCCTGGCGCGGGATCACGCCGGGATGGTCGGGCGCGACGAGCGGCAGATGCGCGAGCCGATAGGGCTCGTCGAGCAGGAGCGGCGCACCGGGCGCGAATGCGGTGCGGCTGCGCAGATAGCCGAGTTCGGCATCGCTGCAGAAGCTCGGGGCTACGCCGCCGCCGTCATGCATCGTCGTTGCCACCCTTGCGGAACGGGCTTTCCGCCGCGAGCGTCTCCTGCGCGCTGGCGATATGGGCGTGCTCGCTGACGAGGTAGTTGGCGACGGCGCGTCGCAGGCCGCGGTCGGCGAGGTAATGGGCCGAGTGCGTGATCACCGGCCGATAGCCGCGCGCCAGCTTGTGCTCGCCCTGCGCGCCGGCCTCGACGCGGGCGAGCTTGTGGGCGATCGCGTAGTCGATGGCCTGGTGGTAGCAGAGCTCGAAATGCAGGAAGGGATGGTCCTCGATGCAGCCCCAGTTGCGGCCGTAGAGCGTGTTGGCGCCGCGGAAATTGATCGCGCCGGCGATGTAGCGCCCGGCACGCTTCGCCATCATCAGCACGATGCGCTCGCCCATCGTCTTGCCGATAGCTGAGAAGAAGGCGCGGTTGAGATAGGGGTGGCCCCATTTGCGCGAGCCGGTATCCTGGTAGAAGGCGTAGAAATCGTCCCAGACCTTTTCAGTCAGGTCGGAGCCCGAGAGCACGTCGACGGTGATGCCGGGGCTGAGCGCCTCGCGCCGCTCGCGCTTCAGGGCCTTGCGCTTGCGCGAGGCGAGGAGGCTAAGAAAGTCGTCATAGGTCGCGAAGCCCTCGTTCTGCCAATGGAACTGCAGGTCGCGGCGTTCGAGGTAGCCGGCCTCGGTGAGGGCGGCGACGTCGGGGCCCTGGGCGAAGGTGATATGGATCGAGGAGGCCTCGGTCTGGTCGCGCAGGGCCTCCAGCCCAGCAATCAGCCCGGCGCGGGTCTCGTCGGCGCGCGGGCCGTCCGCGACCAGCAGGCGCGGGCCGGTCGCCGGTGTGAACGGGGCGGAGACCTGGATCTTCGGATAATAGCGCCCGCCGGCGCGCTCATAGGCATCGGCCCAGCCATGGTCGAAGACGTATTCGCCCTGGCTATGGCTCTTCAGGAAGCTCGGCGTCGCCCCGAGCAGTTGGTCGTTCTCATCCTCGACGAGCAGGTAGGCCGGCGACCAGCCGGAGCGCCCGCCAATGCAGCCGCTTTCCTCCAGGGCACGCAGAAAAGCGTGCGATACGAACGGGTTGTCGGTATCGAGCTGAGATAGAGAATCAACGGCTTCGCAACTTGATTCAGGCGAGGCCGCCACTCCGGCGCGCGGATTGGCGCAAGCGTCCCAGGCGCTGGCCGGGATGGCTTTCAGCGAGGTCGCGACCCGGACCCTGAGGTCGCTGCGATCGCTGGTCTCGCTCAAGGACGGAAGCCCTCGAAGACCATCTGGTCCGAGTGGAGCTTGGCGCGCTCGCGATCCTCCGGGGTGCGCACGGTCCAGGCCGTCACCGGCAGGCCCATCCCCTTCTGGCACAGGAAGGGCGCGGCGCTGGGCAGGTCGGCGACCTTCCAGGACAGGAAGTCCGGCCGGCTCTCGTTGAAGTGCAGCAGGTTGGCGAGCGCGTGCTTCTGGCCGGCGTTGAGCTTGTCGTAGTCGCCGTAGGAATAGTCGTTCATCGCGACGATGCCGCGCGGGATCGCCGGCGCGAGCGCGCGCAGCGCGGCGACGATGGCGGGGTCGAAGGATTCGATCACGATCGGCTGGCCGGCGCGCTGCTTCAGGATCTCGACCGTGCGGCGGGTCAGCGCGAGGTCGCCGTCGTAGCGGCTCTTGATCTCGACCACGAGCGGCACGCGCCCGGCGATGCGGTCGAGCAGGGCGGTCAGCGTCGGGATGGTGTCACTGCCGCCCTTCAGCGCGGTGGCGCCCAGCTCCTTTGCTGTGCGCGCGTTGACGGCGCCGGTTTCGCCCGTCAGCCGGTCGAGCACGAAGTCGTGGAAGACCATGGCCTCGCCATCGGCGCTGAGCTGAACGTCGCATTCGATGCCGAAGCGCCCGGCGACGGCGCCGTCGGCCGCCGAGAGCGAGTTCTCGATGATGCCGGCGGCGACATCGTGCAGGCCGCGATGGGCGATCGGCCGGGCGGTGAGCCAGTCGAGCGAGGGTTTGGCAGGGTTCGACATCAGGCGATCTCGAACATCGCCTCGACCTCGACCGCGGCATCGGCCGGCAATTCGGCGACGCCGACGGTCGAGCGGGCATGGCGGCCGCGCTCGCCGAGCACCTGCACCATCAGGTCGGAGGCGCCGTTCATGATCGCGGGCAGGGCGGCGAAATGCGGGGTCGAGTTGATGAAGCCGCCCAGCCGCACGCAGCGCTTGATGCGGCCGAGGTCGCCGCCGAGCGCCGCCTTGGCCTGCGCGAGCACGTTGATGGCGCAGAGGCGGGCGGCCTCGAGCCCGGCCTCGTTGAAGATTTCGGCGCCGAGCTTGCCCTTATGCGCGTCGGAGAGCTTGCCATCGAGTCCGAAGCAGATCTGGCCCGAGATGACCAGCAGGTTGCCGGTGATGACGTAGGGCACGTAGTTCGCGACCGGAGCGGCCGGCGCGGGCAGGGTGATGCCCAGGGCGGCAAGATTGGCTTCGATTTCGCTCATGGGTCGCTCCGGCTCTCGAGTCGGGAGGTTGATGAATGCCGATGCGGCCGGGAAGCCTTCGGCGTGATCCTTGCACCTCCTTACATGGCCGATGGGCGTGGCTCCCGCAAGCGCAGGCATGGTCGTGGCCGGGTTGCACGGCAGGCGCCTTCGCTCACGTTTGCAGGAGCGGGCCCTGTGCCTTGTTTGCGCCATTGCCGCATTGCACTAGGTTCAGTGAGCGACGCATCAGGACGAAGAATGCCATGATCAGAAGCGGGTTGCGCCTTACCGGGTCGACGAGTGTTGCAGCCGTGCTGCTGACGGCGTTTGCCGCCCATGCGGAGGACAAGCCGGCCGACCGCGTCGTGCTGGCGCCGCACCGGGCCGTCTACGACCTCGTGCTCGACGATAGCAAGGCCGCGAAGACGATCGAGGCGGCGCGCGGGCGCATCGCCTTCGACTTCACCGGCGATGCCTGCGAGGGCTATGCGCTCTCCTTCCGCCAGGTGACGCAGCTCACCAGCGAGGGCGGGCCGCGCACGATCGACGCGCGCACCACGAGCTTCGAGGCCGGCGACGGCCAGAGCTACCGCTTCAAGACTGAAAGCTCGGCCACGGGCTCCCCGGCCGAGACCGTCGACGGCACGGCGAGCAAGTCGGAAGGCGCGGGTTACGAGATCAAGCTGAAGGCGCCCAAGGCCGAGACGCATCGCGAGGCCGTCGATGCGCTCTTCCCGAACGCGCAGATGAAGGGTGTGATCCTGGCGGCGCGCGCCGGGCAGCACACCTATAATGTCCGGCTCTATGACGGCGCCAATAGCGGCAAGGAGGTCTATGACACGCTCTCCGTGATCGGGAAGCGCATCGAGACCGAGCCGAGCGAGGAACCACTGAAGCGGCCCGAATTCGAGAAGATGGCGCGCTGGCCGGTGACGATCTCTTATTTCAAGGTCGGTTCCGGCCAGGACACGCCGAACTACACGATCACGTTCGAGCTCTACGAGAACGGCGTCACCGGCGCGGTGAAGATGGATTATGGCAGCTTCGCGCTGCGCGGCACGCTCACGCGTCTGGATCTTCTGCCCCAGCAGGCTTGCGCGAAGTAGCCGATGGCGGGCGCTGCGGCGCCCGCAGGCTCAGGCCCCGGCCGATCGCGGCGTCGCCGAATTTGGCGCGCAGGGAATCAAGCGCGCCCTCCATCGCCTTCAGACGCGGTGTCGCGACATCGGCGAGGTCGCCATGGTCGGCCGCCTCGGGCGGGCTGAAATCGCTCGCGCCGATGCCGATCAGCCGGTAGCGCGGGCCAGTGCATTCGCGCTTGAGCAGGTCGCGCCCGGCGGCGAAGAGGCGCGCCGCGAGCTGCGTCGGCTCCGGCAGGCGGCTGGCGCGGCTGATGATGTGGAAGTCGGCGGTCTTCAGCTTCAGGGTGATGGTCCGGCCCGCAAGCTGTTGCGCCTTCAGGCGTTTCGAGGTCTTCTCGCAGAGCCGCCAGAGGATCGGCTCCAGCTCGTCGAATTGCGAGAGGTCGATATCGAGCGTGGTCTCGCTGGAGACGCTCTTGGTCTCGTGGTCCGGCGTGACCTTGCGCGCGTCGATGCCGTTGGCGAGGTTCCTCAGGCGCGGCCCGTCCTTGCCGGCCAGCCGGAACAGGTTCTCGACCGGGGCTTCGCGCAGGTCGCCGATCAGCTTGAAGCCGGCCTCCGACAGCTTGGAGGCGCTGACCTGGCCGATGCCGGGGATCAGCGAGATCGGCTTGTCGGCCAGGAAGGCGACGGCCTCGGCCTGGCCGATGATCGAGAATCCGCGCGGCTTGTCGAGGTCGGAGGCGACCTTGGCGAGAAACTTGGCATAGGAGAGCCCGACCGAGATGGTGATGCCGACCTCGTCCTCGATCTTATGGGCGAAGCGCGCCAGCGTCAGGGCGGGACTGGCATGATGCAGCAGCTCGGTGCCGGCGAGATCGAGGAAGGCCTCGTCGATCGAGAGCGGCTCGACCAGCGGCGTCAGCTCCTGCATCAGGCGGCGGACCTGGCGGCCCACGGCAACGTATTTCGCCATGTCGGGCTTGATCACGATCGCCTCGGGGCAGGCCTTCAGCGCCTTGAACATCGGCATGGCCGAGCGGACGCCATAGGTTCGGGCGATGTAGCAGCAGGTCGAGACCACGCCGCGCTTGCCGCCGCCGATGATCACCGGCTTGTCGAGCAGAGAGGGGTCGTCGCGCTTCTCGATCGTGGCGTAGAAGGCGTCGCAGTCGATATGGGCGAGGCTGAGCGCATCGCGCTCGGGATGGCTGATCAGTCGCGGCGAGCCGCAGGCGCGGCAGCGCCGCGCCAGGCCGTTCTCGCCGTCATCATCGGTGAGGCAGTCGCGGCAGAGCGCGCGCCGGCTGGCCGAGCGCTGTGCGCCGCCGCTCACGGATCATAGCCCGTCGGAGTGCCGGCAAGGGATTCGCGTGCTCGCACCACGATTTCCGGATTCAGGCTTAAATTTCCGGCAAACTCCAGCAGCAGCGATTCGTTGCTGCAGAGGTGTTCGAGCACGGCGGCGAGAAAGCCCGGTTCGCCGGCTGCAGCCCGCAAAGTGTCGGGTCCGAGCCCGGTTGTGGCCAGAAACGGCTCCAATCGCTCGGGTTCCGAGGCAAGGAAGCCGAGCGCGCGCAGCGCGAGGGTCTCGGCATCCGGGTAGGCGGTCGGGCGGGGCATGGTCGGTCCAGACGGTATTCGGTTTGCGTTTCGTCAACAGCTCGCGTGCTAGCTATCATCGAACGAGGCCGCCAGCTTGGGAAGCCCGGACCGACCGGGCAAGCGTCAGATCGCGGAGGAGGCGGCATGCCAAAGACAGTTCTGATCGTCGAGGACAACGAGCTCAACATGAAGCTCTTCAACGACCTCCTCGAAGCGCACGGCTATGCCACGCTCAAGACCGCCGACGGCATCGAGGCGATCGAGCTCGCGCGCACCCACCATCCCGACCTGATCCTGATGGACATCCAGCTGCCGGAGGTCTCGGGGCTCGAGGTCACCAAATGGATCAAGGAGGATGACGCGTTGAAGTCCATCCCCGTGATCGCCGTCACCGCCTTCGCGATGAAGGGCGACGAGGAGCGGATCCGGGAGGGCGGCTGCGAGGCCTATCTCTCGAAGCCGATCTCCGTCGCCAAATTCCTGGAGACCGTCCGCGCCTATGCCGGCGCAGCCTGAACAGCCGAAAGCCTACCCATGTCCGCCCGCGTCCTTGTCGTCGACGACATCCTGATCAACGTCAAACTGCTCGAAGCGAAGCTGTCGGCCGAGTATTTCGACGTGGTCACGGCCCTGAACGGGCTTGATGCCCTGGCGATCTGCGAGCGCGGCGAGGCCGATATCGTCCTGCTCGACGTGATGATGCCGGGCATGAACGGGTTCGAGGTCTGCCAGCGCCTGAAGAGCGGGCCGAACACGGCGCATATCCCCGTGGTGATGGTGACCGCGCTCGACCAGCCGAGCGACCGCCTGAAGGGGCTCGATGCCGGTGCCGACGACTTCCTGACCAAGCCTCTCGACGATACCGCGCTCTTCGCCCGCGTGCGCAGCCTGGTGCGGCTGAAATCGGTCACCGATGAATTGCGCAACCGCGCGCTCGCCTCGCGCCGGCTCGGCATCGCCGATCCGCTGGCGGCTGCGGCCTCCGAGACCGGGCTGAACGGCCGCATCCTGCTGATCGAGGACCGACCGGCCTCGCAGGAACGGCTGTCGACCGCGCTCTCGGCCTTCCATGTCGTCGATGTCGAGGCCGATCCGCACCAGGCGCTGATCAAGGCGGCCGAGGGCGAGTACGAGGCCGTGCTCGTCAGCCTCGACCTGCAGGACCATGACGGCCTCAGGCTGTGCAGCCAGCTGCGCTCGCTGGAGCGGACGCGCGACGTGCCGGTGCTGATGCTGGGCGAGGCCGACGACCGCGCCCGCATCCTGCGCGGGCTCGAGATCGGCGCGCATGACTTCCTCGTCCGCCCCGTCGACCGCAACGAGCTGCTGGCGCGGGTGCGCACCCAGGTGCGCCGCAAGCGCTTCACCGAGAGGCTGCGCGACAGCGTGCAGTCCTCGATGGAGATGGCGGTGATGGACCAGCTCACTGGCCTGCACAACAGGCGCTATCTCGACACCCGCACTGCGGTGCTCTTCGATGAATCGGTGCTGCGGGCGCGCTCGCTGGCGCTGCTCGTGCTCGATGTCGATCGCTTCAAGACGGTGAACGACACCTGGGGCCATGATGCCGGCGACGAGGTCCTGCGCGAATTCGCCGACCGCGTCCGCGCCTGCACCCGCGGCATCGACCTCGTGGCCCGGATGGGCGGCGAGGAGGTCGTGGTCGTGCTGCCCGACACCACGCTGGAGGCGGCCCATGCCGTGGCCGAGCGCATCCGCGAGCGGGTCGAGGCCGAGCCCTTCAGCATCCACCGCAACGCGCGCGCGATCTCCGTGACGGTCTCGATCGGCGTCGCCAGCCGCCGGGCTGGGGACGCCTCGCCGGCCGAGATGGCGAAGCGCGCCGACGACGCACTCTACCGGGCCAAGGAGAGCGGCCGGAACCGCGTCATCGTCGCCAGCGCGGCTTAGCCGTGCCCATCACCTTACCTTTGGTTAGGCGGTAAGGTTAAGCTTCGATGAAGATTGGTGAATCACTCGATTCGATTGCTTTCGGAGGGCGGGCTTGTAGGGTCGCTTCAACGCAGTTCCGACGAGGAACTGGTTGAGACGCCCCTCGGGTGCTCAGGTCCGCCGCATCTCCTGGGAAACCGGAGGGCTCGGCCGGTCGGTATCGGGATTTCTGGCCTCATCAGACCCCGAAGCCGACCGGCCACCCTTTTCCAAATTCAGCGATTGTCCAAACTCAGCCCTCGTCCTGAGGAGCGCGAAGCGCGTTTCGAAGGATGCTCCAGGAGGTTCGGAAGCCCTCTGGAGCATCCTTCGAGACGCCGCTAAAGCGGCTCCTCAGGATGAGGGCTGAGGGTATTGCTGCTTTCAGAAGTAGCGCGAGAGCCAGGCCGGCAGGGCGTAGCCGAGCACGCCGAAGCCCGCGAGCAGTCCGAGCAGCAGCAGCGCCGACTTGATGCGATGCGTCGCGAAGCGCGACGAGTCGAGCTCGACCAGCAGCTTGAGGAAGCTTCGCAGGGGCCCATGCAGCGGGGCGTGAGCCCCAGGTTTCTGATCGCCGCTCACACGGCCTCTCCTCGAATGACAGCAGCAGCAAATGGGGACGGGCGGTCGCGTCTGCCAGTAGGGCAGGCGCATGATCTTATTGGACGCGGCATTTTGCGCCAGTCGCCCTTCGAATCACCAGGTCGAGCAATAGCGGGATGCGGCCGCCGGGGACCTCGTCCTAAGTGCTTGGTTTAGAATCAGTTTCGAGTGCTCGGCGGAAACGGCCCGATTCCCCGGCCGCACAAGCGCCGCGCGACTTCGGCTCCACGGCGGAAGCGTCGTGATCCGATTTTCGGCAGGCGCATGTTGCGTTGCAGCATAATCGGGCACCGGGAATCGCGGATCATGATATCCTGATGACGATTCGCATCCGCCTTTGGGCTGATGCGAAGAGGCTGGCCTGGCATCCTCAACCGTGGAGCGACCCATGCGTATCATCGCATTGGCGCTCTGCCTGGCGACTACCCCGCTTGGCGGAGGGCCTGTCTACGCGCACAGTTGGTACCCGTATGATTGTTGCAGTGATCGCGACTGTTGGCCGATGGGGCTCGACAGCGACGCGCGCGAGCCCGATCCCCGCCTCGTACCGGGCGGCTACCTGACCTACGACGGCGTTTTCGTGCCCGAGGGCTCGACGCGCGCCTCACTCGACGGGCGCTTTCACATTTGCCGGCGGGGCGGGACCCTCACCGGCACGGTGATCGCGCCGGCGCAGAAGCCGATCTGCCTGTTCGTGCCGAAGCCGTCCTACTGAGGCATGATGCCGAAAAGTGGATTCCGGTTTTCGGCATCATGCCCCTGGCTTAAGGCGGCTGCGGGCAGGGCGTAAAAGAAAAACCGCCCGGCTAGGGGCGGTTCTTCAAACTTGGCTATGCCGCGAAGGGCAACCCGAGATCACTTGATCTTGGTTTCCTTGAACTCGACGTGCTTGCGCGCGACCGGGTCGTACTTCTTCTTCGACATCTTCTCGGTCATCGTGCGGGAGTTCTTCTTCGTCACGTAGAAGAAGCCGGTATCCGCCGTCGACAGGAGCTTGATCTTGATGGTCACGGCCTTGGCCATGGGTTCCGTCCTCGAGCCTTGCGGGCCGAGATGGCCCTAAAAACAAAATGGCCGGGCAAACCCGGCAAACCGATCGGGGGGAAATGCCGCAACAGGGCGGCGAAGTCAAGACAGAACGGACGAAGCGGACAATCTGTCCTGCTTCCCCGTTCAGTCTCGCCTTGCCGAGGCCGCGGCCAGCAGCGGCAGCAGGAAGAGCGCGACGCTAAGCGAGAGGCCCCAGCGCATCGACCAGTCGAGCCCGAGCCCGATGATCGGCGGGCCGAGCATCAGCCCGACATTGTAGAGCAGCAGGAAGGCGGCATTGGCGCCGGCGAGGTCACGGCCGGTGAAGCGCGCGGCGAGATGGGCGAGGCCGACGGTGTAGAGCCCGCCGACGATGCCGCCCCAGAGGAAGAGCACGGCGTAGAGCGGCCAGGGGCCGGCCTGCTGCGCCAGCGGGATGGCGAAGGTGCCGGCAAGGCCGAGCAGCGCGATCGCCAGCAGCAGGCGCGATTTGCTGACCCTGTCGGCGAGCAGGCCGATCGGCACCTGCAGCGCGACATTGCCGAGCGCGACCGCGCTGATCAGGAGCGCCGCCGTCTCGGCGTCAAGCCCGTGGCGCATGCCGTAGACCGGCAGCAGCGCGAAGCCGCCGGCCTCGACCGCACCGAAGCCCGCTCCGGCCGCCGTCGCCATCGGCAGGGCGGTGAGATAGCCAAGCAGCGAATGGCCCGACCCGGCGTCGAGCCGGGGCAGGAGATGGCGGGCGAAGGCAAGCGGCAGGCCGGCCAGCAGGAAGATCAGCCCGCCCGCCAGGTAGGGCGGCCAGCCGGAGGTGCCGAACAGGCCGAGCAGGGCCGGCCCGGCGGAGAAGCCGAGCGCCAGCACGGTGGCGTAGACGCCCATCACCAGCCCGCGCCGCTCGGGCGGGGCGCTCGCCGCGATCCAGTATTCCGAGAGCACGAAGAGCGTACCGAGCGCGGCCGAGAACAGGAAGCGGATCGGGAACCAGGCGAGGAGGTCGAAGAACAGCCGGAAGCCGAGAAACGAGAGCCCCGTCAGGAGGATCGAGAGCGCCAGCAGCCGGCCGATGCCGACGCGCGCGGCGATTCGCGGCACGAACGGGATGATCAGGATCGAGGCCAGGCCGGCAATGGCGGTGTTGAGGCCGATGACCGTGCCAGAGACGCCCATGCGCTCCATCTCGATGGAGAGCAGCGGCAGCGTCAGGCTCAGGCCCAGCCCGACCATGCCGGCCAGCAGAATGGCGGCGGCGATCGATCCCGCCTGCTCGCGGCCGGTCAAAGCCCGGGCATGCATCGCGGCCTAAAGCTCTTCGCGCACGAAGCTGCCGTTCTTCTCCCAGAAATAGGGCACGGGCAGGTAGGGAGCGAAGCCGGCCTCCAGCCTGGCCTCGACCTCCTTGATGATCGCCTTGGTGATGGTCGGCAGGTCGAGTTGCAGCGCTTCCTCGAAATCGACCCAGACCAGCTCGATCAGCTCCGAATCGGGGCTGATGACGCCTTCGACCTTGGCGCCGACGGCTTCCGAATCGATCGCGAAGAAGCGGGTGTCGAAGCGCTTGGGCCGGCGCGGCGGCGTCACGGCGCGGGCGACGAAGGTGACGGCGCCGAGATCGGGATAGACGCCATGGCCGGCGAAGTCGGTCCAGGTGCCGGGCGGCGGGCTCTCCGGGATGCCGAACTCGTTCGAGCCGAAGAGCAGGCCGGTCTCCTCGAAGGTCTCGCGAATCGCGGCGAGGGCCAGCGCGCGGGCCTTGCTGGGGGTCGAGCGCGGGCTGCGGGCCATCAGCCTGTCCTCGCAGATCTGGCTGAGCACGCCCGTCGCGGCCATGCGCCGGTCGGTGGGGTCGATGCGGCCGCCGGGGAAGACGAACTTGCCCGGCATGAACTTGTGGCCGAGATGGCGCTTGCCCATCAGCACGCGCGGCTTCTTGCCGGTGCGGTCGAGGATCAGCATGGTCGCGGCATCGAGCGGGCGCAGGTTGACCGCGACGCGGGCGCGCTCGGCCTGGGTCAGCATGACGGCGTTGTCGTTCACGGGCGTGATCCAGGTGAGGCGCCCGGCTGGCGCTCGGGCAGGTCCGGCGTTCCGTCGAAGCCGTGCATGCGCAGGGCCCATTGCAGGCCGATGACGCCGCCCTTGACCGGCTGCATCAAGGCGAGCGCCAGGATGATGGTGAGCGGCACCCAGACGGCCATGTGCAGCCAGAGCGGCCAGTTGGCGTATTTCTCGGCCAGCACGAGGCCGCCGACGACAATATGGCCGACGATGGTGATGACGATATAGGGCGGCAGGTCGTCGGCGCGCTGGTGGTAGAGCGCCTCGCCGCAGGATTCGCAGATGTCGACCGGCTTGAGGAAGGCGCGGAAAAGCTTGCCCTGGCCGCAGGAAGGGCAGCGGCAGCGCAGGCCGCGGCTGATCGCCGGGCGCCAGTCGCGCCCGCTAGGCCGACTGACGGAATGGTGGATCTGAACCGACATCACCGCCTCTTGCCGGGTTTCGCCTTGCCGGGTCTGGCCTTGGCTCTGCCCGCCTTGCCGAAGGGCGCGACGCCCTTGGGCCGGCCTGACAATGGCGGCTTCGGGCCGCGTCTGCCAGAGCGGTCCGGTGTCACATGCCTGCCCTCGGAGAGCAATTCGAAGCGCAAGGCGCCGGCGACGGGGGCGGCCTCGACCAGCTTGACGTGGACGCGGTCGCCGAGGCGCCAGCTCTCGCCGGTGCGCTCGCCGATCATGGCATGGGCCGCCTCGTCGTAGCGGTAGTAGTCCGCACCCAGCGTCGAGGCCGGGATGAAGCCGTCGGCGCCGGTGCCGTCGAGCTTCACGAACAGGCCGGCGCGGTTCACCCCGCCGATACGGCCGTCGAAGCTGGAGCCGATCTGGTCGGCGAGGAAATGCGCGATCAGCCGGTCGGTGGTCTCGCGCTCGGCCGCCATGGCGCGGCGTTCGGCCGCGGAGATGCGGGTCGCGACCTCGCGCAGCGCAGCCAGCGTCGCCGATTTCGGCAGGCCGTCATCGCCGAGCTTGAGCGCGGAGATCAGGCCGCGATGGACGACGAGGTCGGCATAGCGCCGGATCGGCGAGGTGAAATGGGCGTAGCGCCGCAGGTTCAGGCCGAAATGGCCGTAATTCTCGGCGACATACTCGGCCTGCGCCTGGGTGCGCAGGATGACCTCGTTGAGGAAGAGCTCGTTCTCCGAGCCCTTGATCATCGCCAGGATGCGGTTGAACAGGGCCGGCTGCAGCACGCCGTCCTTGGGCAGCTTGATGCCGACAGAGGCCAGGACCTCGCCGAGCGAGCGCATCTTCTCCAGCGAAGGCTCGTCATGGCAGCGATAGATCAAGAGGCTGCCGGCCTTCTCCAGCGTCTCGGCGGCGGCGACGTTGGCGAGGATCATGAACTCCTCGATCAGCCGGTGCGCCGCGAGGCGATCAGGCGTGATCACCCGGTCGACCTTGCCGTCGGGATTGATGACCAGCTTGCGTTCGGGCAGGTCGAGTTCGAGCGGCTGGCGGGTGTCGCGGGCGCGAGCGGCGCTGCCATAGGCGGCCCAGAGCGGCATCAGGATCGAATCGCGGATCGGCCCGGTGGTTTCGTCCGGCTTGCCGTCGATGGCGGCCTGCGCCTGCTGGTAGGAGAGCTTGGCGGCCGAGCGCATCAGGATGCGGTGGAAGCTATGGCTCTTCTTGGAGCCATCAGCCTTGAGCACGAGACGCACGGCCAGCGCCGGCCGATCCTCGCCGCCGCGCAGCGAGCAGAGGTCGTTCGAGATGCGCTCCGGCAGCATCGGCACGACGCGGTCGGGGAAATAGACCGAGTTGCCGCGCTCCAGCGCCTCGCGGTCGAGGGCCGAGCCCGGCTGGACGTAAGACGCGACATCGGCAATGGCGACGGTGACGATGTGGCCGCCGGGATTGGCCGGGTCCACGTCGGGGGCGGCATGGACCGCGTCGTCATGGTCCTTGGCGTCGGCCGGATCGATGGTGATCAGCGGCAGTTCGCGCCAGTCCTCGCGGCCGGCGGTGCTGGCGGGACGGGCCGCTTCGGCCTCGGCGATGGTCGCCGGCGCGAATTCGTTGGGGATGCCGTGGGCGTGGATCGCGATCAGGCTGACGGCGCGCTCCGACTTCAATGAGCCGAGCCGCTCGCGCACGCGTGCTTCGGGCGGGCCGAAGCGGCTTTCGCTCCTGAGCGCGACCGAGACGAGGTCGCCATCCTGGGCCTCGCCGGTCTGGCCCTTCGGGATCAGCGCCTCGCGCCCCTGCGCCTTCTTGTCGATCGGGATCAGCCGGCCGGAGCCGTCGGGCAGGGCGCGGAAGATGCCGAGCACCTGCGCCTTGCCCTTGCCCATGATCTTCAGGATGCGGCCGGAATAGGAGTAGTCGTCGACGCCCTTGAGCCTGGTGAGCTTGAGCAGGGCGTGGTCGCCGACGCCGGCGGCGGGCGCGGCGCTCTTGTGCTTGCGGAACTCGGCGCGCGGGCGCTCGACCAGGATGCGCGGCGGCACGCCCTGGTCGGCCTCGTTCCATTCGAGCGGGGCCGCTATGAGGTCGCCGTCGCGGTCGCGCGCCTTGATCTCGCAGAGCATGACCGGGGGCAGGGCGCCGCGCGGATGGACAGGGCGCTCCTCGCCGTCGCCGCTGGTCGCGCCTTCTTCGTCGAGCTCCTTGAGCAGGCGCTTCAGCCAGATCTTGCCGCCGCCCGAGAGGCCAAAGGCCTTGGCGATCTCGCGCCGGCCGGTCTCGCGGCCGGCTGCGCGCTCGGATTCGATGAAGTCGAGGATCGCCTCGCGGCTGGGTTCAGGCGCGGGCGATGACACGGGCGAAACTCGTCTGGACGGGGCAATGCAAAGTCGACACTCGCCTTCTTTGCCATGACGGCCGGACGCGCGCCAGAAGTGCTATGGCAGAACCGCCCCCTGAAACGAGAAGGGCCGCCCTTGCGGGCAGCCCTTCCATTGTCGAACCGCGGCCCGGCGAACCGGACCCAAAGGCGCGAAAACTCACGCGGAACAAGACCCCCACAGGGAATGAGTCCAGGTCCGCCCGCCTTGCACCAGCGGTTGATGACAATGAGACACTGGATCACCTCCTTTCAGTTGTTACCGACAAGATGAAGGCTATGGCGATTCTTCCGGGTTCGTAAATGGCTAATTTTGATGATGCTCCGATAATGCTGAGCACTGCGTAAATCTTTGGCGCGGTCAGTATCGCGCCAGCTTGAGAAATGGCCGCCTATCCGGCAGCTGCGCAAATGTTAGGCTGAGAATCCGCCCATTAATTAATCACGCACAGTGCGAGCGCAGCAAGATTGCGTACAATCCGCCCTCTGCCGCAGGAAATGTCGACCAGGGCCGTCAAACCAGGCAATTTTGCGGCTGCGAAGAGACACAGCGGGATGTTGGCACGTCGCTTGCGAACCTTGCGCCATGGGCCGCAGGGCTCGTCGGCACTCGAGGGGAGCGCCGTCAACAGCATCCTTCGGGGGACATGTCCGTGAACAGCACTCGTCGCGTCATTCTAGGCGCCGCATTGGCCGGCGCCACTTTCCTGGGTTCGTTCCTGCCGGCGGCGGCGCAGGAAACGATCAAGGTCGGCATCCTCCACTCGCTCTCGGGCACGATGGCCATTTCCGAGACGACCCTGAAGGACGTCATGCTCATGCTCATCGAGGAGCAGAACAAGAAGGGCGGCCTGCTCGGCAAGAAGCTCGAGGCCGTCGTCGTCGACCCCGCCTCCAACTGGCCGCTCTTCGCCGAGAAGGCGCGCGAGCTGATCGCCAAGGACAAGGTCTCGGCCGTGTTCGGCTGCTGGACCTCCGTGTCGCGCAAGTCGGTCCTGCCCGTGTTCAAGGAGCTGAACTCGATCCTGTTCTACCCCGTCCAGTACGAGGGTGAGGAATCCGAGCGCAACGTGTTCTACACCGGCGCCGCGCCGAACCAGCAGGCGATCCCGGCCGTCGACTATCTCGCCAAGGAGGAGAAGGTGCAGCGCTGGGTGCTCGCCGGCACCGACTACGTCTATCCGCGCACGACCAACAAGATCCTCGAGGCCTATCTCAAGTCCAAGGGCGTCGCGTCCGAGGACATCATGATCAACTACACGCCGTTCGGCCATTCCGACTGGCAGACCATCGTCTCCGACATCAAGAAGTTCGGCTCGGCCGGCAAGAAGACCGCCGTGGTCTCGACCATCAACGGCGACGCCAACGTGCCGTTCTACAAGGAGCTCGGCAACCAGGGCATCAAGGCGACCGACATCCCGGTCGTGGCCTTCTCGGTCGGCGAGGAAGAGCTCGCCGGCATCGACACCAAGCCGCTGCTCGGCCACCTGGCCGCCTGGAACTACTTCCAGTCGATCAAGACGCCCGAGAACGACGCCTTCATCAAGCAGTGGCAGGCCTTCACCAAGAACCCGAAGCGCGTCACCAACGACCCGATGGAGGCCCATGTCATCGGCTTCGCCATGTGGGTGAAGGCGGTCGAGAAGGCCAAGTCCACCGATCCGGACAAGGTCATCGAGGCGCTGCCCGGCATCGAGGCCCCGAACCTGACCGGCGGCATCTCGAAGATGCTCCCGAACCACCACATCACCAAGCCGGTCTTCATCGGCGAGATCAAGCCGGACGGCCAGTTCGACGTGGTCTGGAAGACCCAGGGCCTGGTCCCGGGCGACGCCTGGTCGAAGGAGCTCGACGGCTCCAAGGACCTGATCGGCGACTGGGTCGAGAAGAAGTGCGGCAACTTCAACGTCAAGACCGGCAAGTGCGGCGGCGCGTGAGGTCATGAGGGGAGGGGCGGCACGGGCGCCATAAGCCCGGCCGCCCCTTAGTTCTGCCCGGCCGCCATGCGGCGGCCGGGATCGCCGCCCGAAAGCCCGAAGACAGGTCAATGATCTCGATTGCCCGCCTTTTGCGCCAGCTCGTCGTCCTGACGGCGCTTCTGATCTCGCCCCTCGCGGCCTTCGCCCAGGGCGCCGACGATGCCTTCACCCGCCTGGGCGCCGACAGCTATTCCGACACCGCCCGCGCGGTCGAGATGCTGGTGACGAGCGCGCATCCGCAGGCGGCCGCGATCATTGAGGCGCTCGGCGACGGCAGGCTGCTCGCAGGCGGCGGCGCGGTCATCGTCAAGACCAGGGACGGCAAGCTGATCGACGCGAAAACGGGCCAGCCGGTCGCGACCGAACCCGCCGGGCTCAGCGCTGTCAGGCTCAACAACAATGTCAGGCGCGTGGTCCAGGCGGCTTTGGGCGGGCTCGGCCTGCTCAATCCCGATGCGGGCAAGCGCATCGCGGCGGCCGAGGCCGTGTTCAAATCCCGCGACGTCACCGTGTTGCCGGTGCTGGAGGCCGCCATCGCCAAGGAGAGCGACGCCAAGGCCAAGGCGGCGCTGCGGCAGGCCCAGGCCGCGATCCTGATCGTCAAGACCGACGCGCCGCCCTTCGACCGTCTCGCCGCCGTCGACGTGCTGCGCGAGCGCGGCGACCAGGAGGCGCTGGCGACCCTGCGCTCGCTGCCGGGCGATGCCTCGCCCGCACTGAAGGACGCGCAGGGGCGCGCCATCGCAGCGATCGAGGGCAATCTCGCCTTGTGGCGCGCCGGGCAGAACCTCTGGTACGGGCTCTCGCTCGGCTCCGTGCTGCTGCTCGCCGCGATCGGGCTGGCCATCACCTTCGGCGTGATGGGCGTGATCAACATGGCCCATGGCGAGATGGTGATGCTCGGCGCCTACACCACCTTCGTGGTGCAGGAGCTGATCCGCACCAGCGCGCCCGGCCTGTTCGACTATTCGCTGATGATCGCGATCCCGGCGGCCTTCCTCGTCGCGGGAGCGGTCGGCATCGCGATCGAGCGCGGCGTCATCCGCTTCCTCTATGGCCGGCCGCTCGAGACGCTGCTGGCGACCTGGGGCATCAGCCTGATCCTGCAGCAGGCGGTGCGCACCGGCTTCGGCCCGACCAACCGCGAGGTCGGCGCGCCGAACTTCATGTCGGGCGCCTTCGAGATCGGCGGGCTCGCCATCACCTGGAACCGGCTCTGGATCATCGTCTTCGCCGGGCTGGTCTTCGCGGCGCTGCTGGCCATCCTGAAGCTGACGCCGATGGGCCTGCAGATGCGCGCCGTCACCCAGAACCGGCGCATGGCCTCGGCCATGGGCATCCGCACCGGCCGGATCGACGCGCTGACCTTCGGGCTTGGCTCGGGCGTGGCGGGGCTGGCGGGCGTCGCGCTCTCGCAGATCGACAATGTCAGCCCGAACCTCGGCCAGAGCTACATCATCGACAGCTTCATGGTCGTGGTCTTCGGCGGGGTCGGCAATCTCTGGGGCACGCTGGTCGGCGCCATGACGCTCGGCGTCGCCAACAAGTTCCTCGAACCCTATGCGGGCGCCGTGCTCGGCAAGATCGCACTGCTCGTCTTCATCATCCTGTTCATCCAGAAGCGCCCGCGCGGCCTGTTCGCGCTCAAGGGCCGGGCGGTGGAAGCATGATCACCCGCTTCCTCATCCAGGGCATGGACAAGCGCGGCCTGGTCTTCCTGGCCCTCCTAGCCGGGCTGGCGCTGCTGGTGCCGCTCTCCAACCTGCTGTTGCCGCCAGGCTCGTTCCTGCACGTACCGACCTCGACCATGTCGCTCTGGGGCAAGTATCTCTGCTACGCCCTGCTGGCGATCTCGCTCGACCTGGTCTGGGGCTATTGCGGCATCCTGAGCCTTGGCCACGGCGCCTTCTTCGCGCTCGGCGGCTACGCGATGGGCATGTACCTGATGCGCCAGATCGGCTCGCGCGGCGTCTACGGCAACCCGATCCTGCCGGACTTCATGGTCTTCCTGAACTGGGGCGAGCTGCCCTGGTACTGGTACGGCTTCTCGTCCTTTCCCTTCGCCATGCTGATGGTGCTGCTGGTTCCCGGCCTGCTCGCCTTCGTCTTCGGCTGGTTCGCCTTCCGCTCGCGCGTCACCGGCGTCTACCTCTCGATCATCACGCAGGCGCTGACCTATGCGCTGTTGCTCGCCTTCTTCCGCAACGACATGGGCTTTGGCGGCAATAACGGCCTGACCGATTTCAAGGACATCCTGGGCTTCAACGTCCAGGCGCAGACGACGCGCGCCGCGCTCTTCGCGATGACCTGTGTGATGCTGATCGCCAGCTTCCTGATCGCGCGCGGCATCGTCGACTCCAAGCTCGGCAAGGTCGTGATCGCGATCCGCGACGCGGAATCGCGCACGCGCTTCCTCGGCTACCGGGTCGACCGCTTCAAGCTCTTCGTCTTCACCGTCTCGGCCTGCATGGCGGGCGTGGCGGGGGCGCTCTATGTGCCGCAGGTCGGCATCATCAACCCGAGCGAATTCGCTCCGGCGAACTCGATCGAGACCGTGATCTGGGTCGCGATCGGCGGCCGCGGCACGCTCGTCGGCGCGGCGCTGGGCGCGGTCGTGGTCAACTACGCCAAGACCGTCTTCACCTCCGGCTTCATGGCGCCGTACTGGCTGTTCGCGCTGGGTGCGCTCTTCGTCTTCGTGACGCTGTTCATGCCCAAGGGCATTTTGGGCACGGCGCAGGACTGGTGGGGCAAGCGCCGGAAGCCCGAGCCGGCGACGCCCGTCGCCGAACCGGCCGCGGCGGAGTGAATGCGATGAGCCAGTCCGTCCAGCACAATCCGGCACTCACCTCATCGCTGCTCTATCTCGATGGCGTCAGCGTCTCCTTCGACGGCTTCAAGGCTATTCGCGGCCTGTCGCTCGTCATCGCTCCCGGCGAGATGCGCGCCATCATCGGCCCCAACGGCGCCGGCAAGACCACGATGATGGACATCATCACCGGCAAGACCAAGCCCGACGAGGGCACCGTGATGTTCGGCGGCTCGGTCGACCTGACAAGGCTCGACGAGGCCGCGATCGCCAATCTCGGCATCGGCCGCAAGTTCCAGAAGCCGACGGTGTTCGACTTCCACACGATCGAGGACAACATCCTGCTGGCGCTGAAATCGCAGCGCAGCGTGGCGAAGACGCTGTTCTGGAAGACTGCGGCGGCCAACCAAAAGCGCATCGACGACATTTTGGGCATCATCAAGCTCGGCGATGCGAGGAACCGGCTGGCAGGCTCGCTCTCGCATGGCCAGAAGCAATGGCTCGAGATTGGTATGCTGCTGGCGCAGGACCCCAAGCTCCTGCTCGTCGACGAGCCCGCCGCCGGCATGACCGATGGCGAGACGGCCGAGACCGCCGTGCTGCTCAAGGAGATCGCCAAAGACCATTCGGTCATCGTGGTCGAGCACGACATGGGCTTCATCCGCGAGCTCGGCGTCAAGGTCACGGTGCTGCACGAGGGCTCGGTGCTGGCCGAAGGGCCGCTCGACCAGGTCAGCGCCAACGAGCGCGTCGTCGAAGTGTATTTGGGGCGGTGATGTCATGACCTTCGTCGCATCCGTTCCCGTCATTGCGAGCGAAGCGAAGCAATCCAGGGGGATTGGCTCGACCGGTTGCGCCTCGCTCCCCCTGGATTGCTTCGTCGCTATCGCTCCTCGCAATGACGGCTTGGGCGATGCGGTGATCGCGGGAAGGTTGTTCGCATGCTGAACGTCGAAGCCATCGACCTGCACTACGGCGCCGCCCAGGCGCTCAGGCGCGTCTCGGTCACGGCCGAGATCGGCAAGGTGACCTGCGTGATGGGCCGCAACGGCGTCGGCAAGACCACGCTGATGCGCGCCATCGTCGGCCAGCAGCCGATCAGCGGCGGCCGGATCAGCTTCGAAGGGCAGGACATCTCGACCTTGCGCACCGAGGACCGGGCGCGCGCCGGCATCGGCTTCGTGCCGCAGGGCCGCGAGGTCTTCCCGCTGCTGACGGTCAAGGAGAACCTGGAGACCGGCTTCGCGCCGCTGCCGCGCAAGGAGCGCTATATCCAGGACGAGCTCTTCAACCTATTCCCCGTGCTGAAGTCCATGCTGGGCCGGCGCGGCGGAGACCTCTCGGGTGGCCAGCAGCAGCAACTCGCCATTGCGCGAGCGCTGGTCACCCGACCCAAATTGCTGGTTCTCGACGAGCCGACCGAGGGCATCCAGCCCTCGATCATCAAGGATATCGGCCGCGCCATCGACTATCTGCGCCAGCGCGGCGACATGGCGATCGTGCTGGTCGAGCAATATTTCGACTTCGCCCGCGACCTCGCCGACACGATGTTCGTGATGGATCGCGGCGAGGTCGTGCTGTCCGGTCCGATGGCGGAGCTTGATGGGGCGCAGGTGCAGCGGCTGATTCAGGTGTGACGCCGTCCTGGAACGGATTCTCACTCAGCAGACTCCGTCGTCATGGTCGGGCTTGTCCCGACCATCCACGTCTTCGCTGGTCGAGGACCGTGGTCAAGACGTGGATGCTCGCCACAAGGGCGAGCATGACGAACTGGACTTGCTGATTAAGAGTCAACGGGTCTATCCGTGCAGCGCCAACCCCTTGACGATCTTGTCGATCTCCTTGCGCTCGGCGTGAAGGCCTAACCCAACCAGATCGAGCACGTCGGTAGGCACTGCAGCGACCGCGGCCCGGTTGTCGGCGTCGTTTCCGGTCACGAACAGCTCGCTCGTATAGAGATGCGGGCGCACGCCGCGATCCTGGGCGCGCTTCAGCACCTGCGTGAGCTGCTCGCCGCTGGCGGCGAAGACCAGCACGGGCTGGCGGATCAACGGGCCGTAGAAACGCCCCGATCCGTCGCGATAGGATTCGCCCGCGAGTTCCGGCGAGGCGCCGACAAGCCCGCCGGCCAGAAAGCTCGCGACATCGAGTTTTTGCCAGGGAGCGAGATTCTCGCGGACCACGATGGCGATCTTGGTATCGTAACGCATGGCCTATTCGCTAACCGACGCCGGAAAGGCGCGTCTTGAACGATCGTGCGGGCCGTCGCGCGGTGACTGGATGCGCATGGGCTCCGGTGCGGATGGCATCGAGCGGATGGAGGCCTTCTTCCAAGGCTACGCCTATGATCCGCACCGGCACGACACCTACGCCTTCGGCCTGACGCTCTCGGGCGTGCAGTGCTTCGACTATCGCGGCAGCCGGCGCGACAGCCTGACCGGGCACGCGATCGTGCTGCATCCGGACGAGGTCCATAACGGCCGCTCCGGCATTCCCGAGGGTTTCAGCTACCGCATGCTCTATGTCGAGCCGCGGCTGATCCGGGCGGCGATGGGCGAGCGCGGCCGGGCCTTGCCCTTCGCCTCCGCAGCGGTGTCGCAGGATGCGCGGCTCGTTACCGCTGTGGCGCATGCGCTTGATGATCTCGACGCGCCGCTCGACGCCCTTGCCGCTGAGGACCTGCTGCTGCCGCTGGCCGATGCGCTGCTGGCGCTCGACCCATCCGCGGCGCGGCAGGGCGGCAAGCTGATCGACCGGGCGGCGGCCGAGCGCGCGCGGCAGCATCTCGACGCCAATATCGATGCCATCGTGGCTTCAAGCGAGCTGGAGGCGATCACCGGGCTCGACCGTTTCGCGCTGGCCCGGCATTTCCGCGCCTCGTTCGGCACCAGCCCCTATAACTATCTCGTGATGCGGCGGCTGCAGCGGGCGCGCCGCCTGCTGCTCCAGGGCGTGCCACTGGCCGATGCCGCCTTCGCCTGCGGCTTCGCCGACCAGAGCCACCTGACGCGGCAGTTCCGCCGGGCCTATGGCGTCACACCGGGGCGCTGGCGCGCCTTGCAGGCCGGAGACCGATCCCAGCCATGACGGAAGTCGGCTTGCCCAGCCTGCCGCCGCCATGCATGAAGCATCTCCAAAGCCGGATCAGGTTTGCCGGCAGGAGTGCGCGCCATGCAGCTTGGAATGATCGGCCTCGGCCGGATGGGTGCCAATATCGTCCGCCGCTTGATGAAGGCCGGGCATGAATGCGTTGTCTATGACCGCGATCCCAAGCCCGGCGCGGCGCTGGCCGGCGAGGGGGCCATCGCGGCCTCCGACCTCGCCGACCTCGTCTCCAAGCTGAAGGCGCCGCGCGCGATCTGGGTGATGCTGCCGGCTGGCGAGATCACCGAGGCGACGCTGAAGGAGCTGGCGGGCCTCGTGCTGCCTGGCGACACGCTGATCGACGGCGGCAACGCCTTCTGGAAGGACGATGTCCGGCGCGGCAAGGAGCTTGCGGCCAAGGGCCTGCATTATCTCGATGTCGGCACCTCCGGCGGCGTGCATGGGCTCGACCGCGGCTATTGCCTGATGATCGGCGGCGCGAAGGAGGCCTTCGACCGTCTGGAGCCGATCTTCAAGACGCTGGCGCCGGGCAAGGGCGGGATCGAGCCGACCAAGCATCGCGACGGCCGCAACCCGCGCTCGGAGGAAGGCTATCTGCATTGCGGCCCGGTCGGCGCCGGCCATTTCGTCAAGATGGTCCATAACGGCATCGAGTACGGCATGATGCAGGCCTTCGCCGAAGGCTTCGACCTGCTGCGCAACGCCTCCGCCAAGGAAGGCCTGCCGCCGGAATACGGCTTCGATTTCGATGTCGCCGAGGTTTCCGAGGTCTGGCGCCGGGGCTCGGTCGTGACCTCCTGGCTGCTCGACCTCACCGCCGAGGCGCTCGCTGCCGACGAGGACCTCTCGGCCTATACCGGAAACGTCTCGGATTCGGGCGAGGGGCGTTGGACCGTCGAAGCTGCGCTCGACACCGCGACGCCGGCCGAGGTGCTGACGTCTGCGCTCTACACCCGCTTCCGCTCGCGCAAGGACCACACCTTCGCCGAGAAGATCCTCTCCGCCATGCGGGCCGGGTTCGGCGGCCATGTCGAGCCCAAGAAGCCCTGAACGAAGAAGCGCTGAACAGCAGATTCCAAAAAGAACTCCGGACAAGAATGACTGATCTTTCGAAGAAGAGCGGCCCTGCCGTCATCGTCGTCATGGGCGTGGCGAGCTCGGGCAAGACCTCGCTCGGCGAGCGGCTCGGCGCGGCGCTTGGCTGGCCCTTCCGCGACGCGGATTCGTTCCACCCGCCGGAGAACGTCGCCAAGATGTCGGGCGGCATCCCGTTGACCGACGAGGACCGCAAGCCCTGGCTGGCGGCGATCGCCGCCTGGATCGACGAGCTGCGCGCCACCGGCAAGCACGGCATCGTCACCTGCTCGGCGCTGAAGAAGGCCTATCGCCGCATCATCGTCGGCGACCGGCCGGACGTGGCTTTGGTCTATCTCAAGGGCTCGCGCGAGCTGGTCGGCCAGCGCATGGCGCAGCGGCAGCACCATTTCATGCCGCCCTCGCTGCTCGACAGCCAGTTCGCCACGCTGGAGGAGCCGGGGCCGGACGAGCGCCCGCTGGTGGTGCCGGTGGAACTGGCGAAGGACGCGATCGTCGAGCGGGTGCTGGCGGAGCTGAAGCTGGGCTGAGTGCTGAAGGTTGCCGACATGCTTCCTTCTCCCTCTTGCGGGAGAAGGCGCCGGCAGGCGGATGAGGGGTCGCGCTGCGCTTCGCACGCCTTGCCGCAGCTCCGAGTGGAGACGCCGGCGCGACCCCTCATCCGCCTCGGCTTCGCCGAGCCACCTTCTGGCGCAGGGGGAGAAGGGAAGGCGCGCGCGCCCTGCAAAGCCGCTCTACTTTTCAACCGATTGAAAAAGCGGGGCGCAAGGCGCATTGATTAAGGCGACGGCGGTATGGTGGCCGCCAACCCTTCAAGCCAATGGTCCCTCGATGCTCGACAAGGTTCTGCCGCCGCGTACCCTGAAGCTCAATGCCGCCGACAACGTCGCGGTCGCGGTCGATCCGATCGACCCGGGCGTCACTGCCGCCGGCGTCGAGGCGCTGAAGCGGATTCCGCGCGGCCACAAGATCGCGCTTTCGCCGATCGCCAAGGACGAGCCGATCCGCAAGTTCGGGCAGATCATCGGCTTCGCCACGGTCGACATCCCGCCTGGCGAATGGGTGCACGAGCACAATACCGGCTTCCACGCCTTCGAGCGCGACTATGCCTTCTGCGCCGAGGCCAAGCCGGAATTCGTGCTGCCGATCGAGCAGCAGGCGACCTTCCAGGGTTTTCGCCGCAAGACCGGCAATGCGGGCACGCGCAACTATGTCGGCGTACTGACCTCGGTGAACTGCTCGGCCTCGGCCGCGCGCTTCATCGTCGAGGAGGTCAAGCGCTCCGGCATCCTCGCCGACTATCCGAATGTCGACGGCGTCATCGCGCTGACCCACGGCACCGGTTGCGGCATCGACTATAATGGCGAGAGCTTCGAGGTGCTGAAGCGCACGACCTGGGGCTATGCCTGCAACCCGAACATGGCGGCCGTGCTGGTCGTCGGCCTCGGCTGCGAGGGCTTCCAGATCAAGCGCATGAAGGACGCCTATGGCGTCGAGGAAAGCGACGTCTTCCGCACCCTGACGATCCAGGAGACCGGCGGCACCAAGAAGGCGGTCGCCGCCGGCGTCGAGGCGCTGAAGGTGATGCTGCCGATCGCCAACAGGGCCACGCGCGAGACCGTGCCGGCCTCCGAGCTGTCGCTGGCGCTGCAATGCGGCGGCTCGGACGGCTATTCCGGCATCACCGCCAACCCGGCTTTGGGCGCGGCCGTCGACATCCTGGTCGAGCAGGGCGGCACCGCGATCCTTTCGGAGACGCCCGAGATCTACGGCGCCGAGCACCTGCTCACCCGCCGCGCCGCCACGCGCGAGGTCGGCGAGAAGCTCGTCGGCATCATCAAGTGGTGGGAGGACTACACGGCGCGGGCCCGGATGGACATGAACAACAACCCGTCGCCCGGCAACAAGGCTGGCGGGCTCACCACCATCCTGGAGAAGTCGCTCGGCGCGGCCGCCAAGGGCGGCACCAAGACGCTCGCCGCCGTCTACCACTATGCCGAGCAGGTCAGGGACAAGGGCTTCGTCTACATGGACACGCCCGGCTACGATCCGGTGGCGGCGACGGGGCAGGTCGCCGGCGGCGCCAACATCCTCGCCTTCACCACCGGCCGAGGCTCGGCCTATGGCTGCAAGCCGACGCCCTCGGTCAAGCTCGCCACCAACACGCCGATCTACGAGCGCATGATCGACGACATGGACATCAATTGCGGCGACATCCTCGACGGCGTCACGCTGGAGGCGAAGGGCCAGGAGATCTTCGAGACCCTGCTGCGCGTGGCCTCAGGCGAGCGCTCGAAGTCCGAGCAGATGGGCTACGGCGATGTCGAGTTCGTGCCGTGGCAGATCGGTGCGACGATGTGATAGCGATCACATAAATCGCGTAAAGCGATCGCTAAACGCCCCTACATCGATTGACTGCCTCCGAAGGCGCGGCGATACAGCCGCCTTTCCTTGGGTCAAGCGCCGGGGGGCGTTGCCGTGAACAAGATTCTCTTCGTGACGATCCCGCGCGTGCTGCTCGGGCTGATCTTCCTCGTGTCTGCGATCGACGGCTTCTATTTCATCGCGACGGGCAACCGGCTGATCCATCCGCCGACCTCGGTGCGGGGCGAGGCGTTCGAGCAGGCGCTGATGAACTCCGGCTTCTTCTGGCCGCTGCTCAAGACGATCAACCTCGCGGGTGCGCTCAGCCTGATCTTCAACGTGATGCCGGCGCTCGGCCTTGCCCTGATCGCGCCGGTGATGACGGTGATCGTGCTGTTCCACCTCACCATCAACCCGCCCGGCGTGCCGGTGGCGCTGATCCTCGTCGTGACCGGCGCGCTGCTGGCCTACGCCTATCGCGAGCGCTATGCGGCACTCTTGCGATGAGGCTCAGGGGCCGAAGCCGCGCAGCCTGTCGCTCAGCTCGCCGATCCGGTCGGCGCTGACATTGGCGATTGCGACGCGCAGGTGCCGCTCCTGTCCGGGGCCGAAATAGGGGCCGGGCAGGGCGAGCACGCCGCGCTCCTGCACCAGCCGGCGCACCACCTCGGCCGCCGGCAATTCGGCGAAGGGGTGGGCGACATAGGCGAAATAGGCGCCGACTGCCAGCACCTGCCAGCCATTGAGCGGCGCCATCGCGGCGCGGAAGGCGTTGGCGCGGGCGTTGATCTCGGCGCGGTTGGCCTCGCGCCAGTCGCGGATGCCGTCGATACCCCAGGTGACTGCGGCCTGACCGGCGCGCACCGGGCTGATCTGGACGCAGTCGAGCACCTTGCCGATCTGGGCGATGATGGCCTCGCCGGCCGTGATCGCGCCGAGCCGCCAGCCGGGCACGGCATAGGCCTTCGAGAAGCTGTAGAGGCCGATCACCGAATCACGCCAGCCGCTTGCGGCGAAGACCTCATGCGGCCTCGCAGCGCCAGTGGGCAGGAAGTCGCGATAGGTCTCGTCGAGAACCAGCCAGATGCCGCGCCTTTCGCAGAGCTCGGCGAAGGCGGCGATGGTGGCGGGCGGATAGACAGCGCCGGTCGGGTTGTTCGGCGTCACCAGCACGATGGCGCGGGTTTTTGCGTCGATCAGGCGCTCAGCCAGCGCGGCATCCGGGACGAAGCCGGCGGCCGGGTCGCAGGGCAGCGGCCTGGGCTCGATGCCGAGCATGGTCAGCGTCATCTCGTGGTTGAAGTACCAGGGCGTCGGCAGCAGCACGTTGTCGCCGGCCTGGGCCAGCGCCATCATGGTCATGACATAGGCCTGGTTGCAGCCGGAGGTGATCGCGATCTCGCCGGGCGTGAAGCTGTCGCCGTAGATCGCGCCGATCTCGGCCGCATAGGCCTCGCGCAGAGCGAGATCTCCGGTGATCGCGCCGTAGCGGGTGAATTCGGGCCTGGCGGCGGCCTCGGCCAGCTTTGCCAGCATGGCGTCGGGCGGCGGCGAGCCGGGCACGGCCTGCGAGAGGTCGATCAGCGGGCCGCTGCTGCCGTCATAGGCGCGGGCCCAGCCCTGCGCCTGCGGGATCGGCGGGGTGCCGGTGTCGATGAGGTCGGGGTTCAGCGCGGGGCGGGTCGTCTGGAGCATGGCTGAGCTTTGCGGCGCGGCTCTCCCCGCGTCAATCGGCTTGGACGCGAGGGGCGCCATGCCCCATATTGGCCTCGGGCGAAGAGAGTGGTCGATGCAGCACGACAGCGAAGACGCGATCGCCGAACTTCACGCCATGCTCGACTGCGCCAGCGTGATCGTCGGCTTCACCGGGGCGGGGATCTCGACCGAATCCGGCGTGCCGGATTTCCGCTCGCCCGGTTCGCCCTGGATGGTCAACAAGCCGATCCCGTTCGACGCCTTCGTGCGCAGCCGCGCGGCGCGGATCGAGGCCTGGCGGCGCAAATTCACGATGGACGACCATTTCGCCGGCGCCGGGCCCAATCGCGGCCATCGCGCCCTGGCGCGGCTGATCGCGGACGGCCGCTCGCCCGGCCTGATCACGCAGAACATCGACAACCTGCACCAGGCCTCGGGCATTCCCGACGACAGGATCGTCGAGCTGCACGGCAACGGCACCTATGCGACCTGCCTGACCTGCGGCTGGCGGCATGAACTGGCCGCGATCCGGCCGGCCTTCGAGGCGAGCGGCGAGCCGCCGAGCTGCATCATGTGCGGCGGCGTGGTGAAGTCAGCGACGATCTCATTCGGCCAGGCGATGCCGCAGGCGCAGATGCTGCGGGCGCATGACCTGACCATGCGGGCCGATCTCTTCCTCGTGGCGGGGTCTTCGCTGGTGGTGTTCCCGGCCGCGACCTTTCCCGTCATCGCCAAGCGCAACGGCGCCAAGCTCGTGATCATCAACCGCGAGCCGACGGAGCAGGACGTGATCGCCGACCTCGTCGTGCGGGCCGAGATCGGGGCCGCACTGGCGCCGCTGGCTTAGAGACCGTCCGAGAATTCTACTGGCGCGGCCGTCTGACGTGGCTGTCTGCGCTTCCGGTGCTCACGGACCAACGTCCGCTCCGCTCCGGTTCTCGACAGCCACGCCAGCCCACTCGCGCTGGCGAATTTTCAAACGGTCTCTAAATAGGGCAGCATCTCTGCCAGATCAGCTGTGATTTTCACGCGTCTTGATGTGGATGATGCTGAGGCGGCTGTATCGCCACTCCGAAGCAATGGTATCGTGTGAGCACGAATCAAGTAGTTCGCGCGGAGATGAGCGGCACATGTCCGACGAGTTCGGTGAGAGTGGGCGACCACCGGTCGGTCCGATCCAATCCCTCAACCGCATCATGCGGCTGGACGGCCCCGAGGGGCTCACGCCCGAGACGGGCGTGGAGCTCGTCGGCTACGTCAAATGGTTCGACGTCAGCAAGGGCTACGGCTTCGTGGTGCCGGAGGATGGCAGCGCCGACGTGCTCGTTCATGTCACCATCCTGAAGCGCGACGGCTTCAACGCCATCGCGGAGGGCGCGCGCATCGTCCTCGAAGTGATCGAGAAGGCGCGTGGCCGGCAGGCGATCCGCGTCATGTCGATCGACACCTCGGTGGCGCGCCACCCGGCCGAACTGCCGATGGCCCGCACCAACGTCTCGGTGACGCCGACAAGCGGTCTCGAGCGCATGGTGGTGAAATGGTTCAACCGCCTGCGCGGCTTCGGCTTCGTCTCGAAGGGTGAGGGCGCCCCGGACATCTTCGTCCACATGGAGACGCTGCGGCGCTACGGCATCGTCGAGCTGATTCCCGGCCAGACCGTGCTGGTGCGCTACGGACCCGGGCCCAAGGGCCTGATGGCCGCTGAGATCCGGCTCGAGCAGGGCGGCCCGCCGAGTTCGCACTGAAAACCGGAATTAGATTTGTAAAAGTGGGGCGCCGTTTCGGCGCCTCTTTTCGTTCGAGCGGACTGCGATTACGCGGAAACCTCTCCGCGTCATCGCGGACAAGCGGCGAAGCCGCGTCGCTCCGGGATCCATCGTAGGGCTCTGGCGCTCTGCGATGGATCCCGGAGCTCCGTTTCGCTCCGTCCGGGATGACGGCGCTTGATTCTGCCAGGTCACGGCGGGGTTAGGGAAGTTGGCGCGCGCCGGGGAACGCGCACCCGCGTATGCGCGTTTCTGGTATATGTTATTCCAGACTTGCCGTTGAATTGGGCATCGTGCTTATTGTAAGAGCAGTGGCCCGTATCCAAGCGCTGGCTTGCCCGTGAAAATCTTCAGACCCATCCTTGCCGGCGCGACGCTTTCCGAACGCTCGGTGGCCTGCGCCGGGGCCTTCGTCGGCATTGCGCTGACGGCGGCGCTCGGCTTCCTGTTCCCGATCCACTCCCCATTGGTGGTGGCGCCGATCGGCGCTTCGGCGGTGCTGGTCTTCGCGGTTCCGTCGAGTCCGCTGGCGCAGCCCTGGTCGGTCATTGGCGGCAATACGATCTCCGCTTGCGTCGGCCTTGCCGTCGCCTGGCTCGTTCCGGATGTCACGCTCGCGGCGGCGCTGGCGGTGGCGCTCGCGATCGCGGTGATGTCGCTGACGCGCTCGCTGCACCCGCCCGGCGGGGCCGTGGCGCTGACGGCGGCGCTGGGCGGCCCGGTCATCGCGGAGTGGGGCGTGTTCTTCCCGCTGGTGCCGATCGCGGTGAACTCGATCACACTGGTGGTGTTCGGGATGGCCTTTCACGCGCTGTCGCGGCGCTCTTACCCGCATCGCGCAGCGCCTGTCGAGGCCAAGGTTGCGGCGGCGAGCGCCACCTTCGGCTACAGCCCGAAGGATATCGACGAGGCGCTGGTGCAGATGGACGAGACCTTCGACATCGCCCGCGACGATCTCGACAAGCTGCTGCAATACGCAGAGGCGAGCGCTGCGCGTCGGCAGGCCCGCAATTCCTGAGAGCCTGAATCCGCTTGTCGGCTTAAGCTTCTCTGCAGTAAGGCCTTTTTGTCATTGCGAGCGCAGCGAAGCAATCCAGGGAGACTAGGTGAGCGAGACCCCTGGATTGCTTCGCTACGCTCGCAATGACGGTGGTGCAGATTAAAGCGCGAAGGACGTGCCGCAGCCGCAGGAACTGGTCGCGTTCGGGTTGGTGATCCGGAAGGACTGGCCGATCAAATCGTCGACGAAGTCGATAGTCGAGCCTTCGAGCAGGTCGAGCGAGGTCTCGTCGATCAGGACGGTGGCGCCGTCGCGCTCGATCACGAGGTCGCCCGGCGCCCGCTCGCGGTCGACGTCGAAGATGTACTGGAAGCCGGAGCAGCCGCCGCCGGCGACGCTGACGCGCAGCATCGAGCCGGGCGGCTCCTTGGCCATCACCGCGAGAATCCGGTTCGCCGCCTTGCCGGTGACGGCGATGCCGCGCGGATTGACCTGAAGATCGGTCGACATGAAGAGATGCTCCTTGCACCTTTGTTACAGCCGAAGGTAATTGCGCTGCAGCGCCGATACAAGCTTGGGGCGCCGACAGGTCCGCCATGCCGCACCCACAGAGCTTTGTCCTCGACGCAAATCGTGAGCCGGGCGAACGCTGGCGCGCGGTCTATGCCTGCCGTTCCAGCCAGAGCCGCGGCCGGCTGATCGAGGAGCCGGGCTCGGCGACGCGCAACCATTTCCAGCGCGATCGCGACCGCATCATCCATTCCACCGCCTTCCGCCGGCTCAAGCACAAGACGCAGGTCTTCGTCTCGCATGAGGGCGACCATTACCGCACCCGCCTGACCCATACGATCGAGGTGGCGCAGATCGCCCGCGCCTTGGCCCGCGCGCTCGGCCTCGACGAGGATCTCGCCGAGGCGCTGGCGCTGGCGCATGACCTCGGCCACACGCCCTTCGGCCACACCGGCGAGGACGCGCTCGACGCCTGCATGCGCGACTATGGCGGCTTCGACCACAACGCCCAGACCTTGCGGATCGTGACCCGGCTGGAGCGGCGCTATGCCGACTTCGACGGGCTGAACCTGAGCTGGGAGGCGCTGGAGGGGCTGGTCAAGCATAACGGCCCGCTGTTGACGCCCGACGGCCAGCCGACCGAGCGCTACGCCGAGACCGGCATTCCGATGGCGATCGTCGAATACCAGGAGCGGCAGGACCTCTGGCTCGACAGCCACGCCTCGGCCGAGGCGCAGGCTGCGGCGCTGGCCGACGACATCGCCTACAACGCCCATGACATCGATGACGGCCTGCGTGCCGGCCTGTTCGAATTGTCCGACCTGCGCGCCGTGCCCTTCCTGGCCGAGCTGCTCGACGAGATCGAGCGGCTGCATCCGGGGCTGGAGAAGGGCCGCGCCACCAATGAGCTGGTGCGCCGGGTCATCACCCGCTTCGTCGAGGATGTGATCGGCCGTTCGGAAGCGCTGATCGCGGCGCTGGCCCCAGCTGATGCCGATGCCGTCCGGCGCGCGGGCGCGCCCGTCGTTGCGTTTTCGGAGGCGATCCAGAAGGCCGATCGCGAGATCAAGGCCTTCCTCTATCCCAACATGTACCGCCATCCGCGCGTCGCGGTGATCCGCCAGCGCGCCGCCGATGTCGTGCGCGACCTCTTCACCCGCTTCAGCGCGACGCCGCAGGTGATGCCGGATGACTGGGGGGCGGGCGCCGCCGAACTCGACGAAGCCCGCAAGGCGAGGCGCATTGCCGACTACATTGCGGGGATGACCGACTGGTACGCGCTCGACGAGCACCGGCGCCTGTTTGACGCGACCCCGGCGCTGCGATAGGGCCGGACACTTCCCAAAGATTGGCTTCCCAAAGATCGCCGGCCGCAATGAACCTGTTCGAGACCTTTTCCGCGCGCATTACCGCCGCCCTGACGCAGTTGACGGAGGCCGGCGTTCTGCGGGCCGGCCTGTCCTTCGCGCGCGTCGTGGTCGAGCCGACGCGCGATCCGGCCCATGGCGACCTCGCCACCAACGCCGCGATGGTGCTGGCCAAGGAGGCCGGGACCAACCCGCGTGCGCTTGCCGAGAAGATTTGCGCCGAGCTGCTGCGCGATCCCGACATCGTCAAGGCCGAGGCGGCGGGGCCCGGCTTCATCAACCTGACGCTGCAACCCGCTGTTTTCACAGCGATTCTCAAATCTGCGGTCGAGGCCGGGCTGGACCATGGCCGCGGCGCCGGGAAGCCCGCGCCGAAGATCAATGTCGAGTACGTCTCGGCCAACCCGACCGGGCCGATGCATGTCGGCCATGGTCGCGGCGCGGTCTTCGGCGATGCGCTCTCGAACCTGCTCGCCTTTGCCGGCCATGCCGTGACGCGCGAGTACTACATCAACGACGCCGGCGCGCAGGTCGACGTGCTCGGCCGCTCGGCCTTCCTGCGCTACCGCGAGGCGCTCGGCGAAGAGATCGGCGCTATCCCGGAAGGGCTCTATCCCGGCGACTACCTCAAGTCGGTCGGCGAGACGCTGGCGAAGGCGCATGGCCGCGCCCTGCTGGAGCAGGCTGAAAAGGAATGGCTGCCGCTGGTTCGCGCCACGGCCATCGACGGCATGATGGCGATGATCCGCGAGGATCTCGCCGCGCTCGGCGTCGTCCATGACGTGTTCTTCTCGGAGCGCTCGCTGCAGGCGGTCGGCGGCAATCTCGACGCGGTGCGCGCGACGATCGAGGATCTGCGCTCCCGCGACCTCGTCTATGAGGGCCGGCTGCCGCCGCCCAAGGGCCAGAAGGACGAGGATTGGGAGGACCGCGAGCAGACGCTGTTCCGCGCCACCCAGTTCGGCGACGACGTCGACCGGCCGCTGCTGAAGTCGGATGGCAGCTACACTTATTTTGCCAACGATATCGCCTATCACCGCTCAAAATTTACGCGCGGCTTTGCCGAGATGATCGACGTATGGGGCGCCGACCATGGCGGGTACGTCAAGCGCATGGCTGCCGCCGTGAAGGCGGTGACGGCGGGCGAGGGCACGCTCGACGTCAAGCTCTGCCAGCTCGTGCGGCTGCTGCGCAATGGCGAGCAGGTGCGGATGTCGAAGCGCTCCGGCGATTTCGTCACCCTGCGCGAAGTCATCGACGAGGTCGGCCGCGATGCGGTGCGCTTCATGATGATCTTCCGCAAGAACGACGCGACGCTCGATTTCGATCTGGCCAAGGTCGTGGAGCAGTCGAAGGACAACCCGGTCTTCTATGTTCAGTACGCGCACGCGCGCTGCGCCTCGATCTTCCGGCAGGCGCGCGAAGCCTTCCCGGATCTCGACCTCTCGCCCGCGATGCTGGCGCAGGCCGACCTCGCGCGACTGAGCGACGAATCAGAGCTCGGCATCATCAAGATGATCGCTGCGTATCCGCGAATGATCGACGCAGCAGCCAGCGCGCATGAGCCGCATCGCGTGGCCTTTTTCGTGCATGAGCTGGCGAGCGCGTTCCACTCTCTGTGGAACAAGGGCAAAGACTCGCCGCAATTACGGTTCGTTAATCAAACTGATCGAGAGTCGACCTTGGCAAGACTGGCGTTCGTGCATGCGGTGCGAAGCGTCCTTGCTTCCGGTCTGGCGGTCGTCGGTGTTGCGGCGCCGGAAGAGATGCGCTGACGGCGTTCCTGCCGGCAGCGCGCACAAGGTCAGATTGACCGCGCGCGTCGTTCGGCGTTCCATTCGTGGCGCCGGCCGCGTGCTGGAATGGATCAAGCCATGAGCGAACCAGCTAGAAACCGATTCGCCCTCGACCTCGACGACCTCGAGCGCCAGCTTCGCGGCGCGGCGCAGGCGCCGAAGCCCGGTAATTCGGTCGATCCCCTCGTCGAGTTGACGCGGATCGTCGGGCAGGACGACCCGCTGAAGGAGCTTTTCGCGACCCGCCCGGCACAGCCGGCCGCGGCGCAGTCGCCTTCATGGCCCCAGGCCCGGCAGGAACCGTCCTTCGCGCCGGCCGTCGTCCAGCGCGCCGCCGCCGAGGTCTCGGCCCCGCCGGCGGATGTGCGCGGAGCGCTCGACGAGTTCGAGGCGCTGCTGCGCCGCACCGAGCCGACGCGGCCGGCGCCTGCCGCCGAGCCCGAACCCGCGCCGCAGCAGAGCGCGGCCACGCTGGTTTATGACTATGCCGCGCCGGAGCCCTATCGCTATCGGCCGCCGGAGCCGGTCCAGCCGGCCGTCAGCGCGCCGCGCGACCTCGACCAGGAGCGCCCTGTCGATCAGCAGGACTATGGCCAGCAGGATTACGGCTACCAGCCGCAGGCCTATCCCGAGCCGCCGCAGGCGGAAGACGAGCTGCGCGATCTCGAACGGCCGCGCTCGCGCAAGGGCTTGTGGGCCGCTGCCGCGTTGATCGCGGTCGCCGTTGCCGGCACCGCCGGCGCGATGGTCTGGAAGCGCTCGGGGCCCGTGACCAGCGACGGGCTGCCGCCGGTGATCAGCGCCGATGGCGGGCCGACCAAGGTGCAGCCGGCCAATCCGGGCGGCACCGAGATCCCCAACCAGAACAAGCAGATCTACGAGCGCGCCGGCGAGTCCGCGCCGATCGGCCAGACCCGCGTGGTCAGCCGCGAGGAGCAGCCCGTCGACGTGCAGCAGGCGGCGCGCTCGCTTGCGCCGCGCGTTGTGATGCCCGGGCCGGGTACAGGTGCAAACACCAACCCGCTGGCGCAGGCCCCGGCTGCGGTTCCTGCCTCGGCCGTCGTACCGGCCGGCACGACCCCGGCCGAGCTGACCGCGGTTCCGGCGGTTCCCGGCCTCGGCGAGCCCCGCCGTGTCCGCACCGTCTCGATCCGCCCGGATGGCGCGCCGGCTCCGGCGGCGAACACCAGCACGGCTTACGCGAATGGCACCGTGCCCGGTGTCAACGGCATGGCGCTTCCGCTGGTGACGGGCTCGGCCCCGAGCCGCGCGGCTGCGAACCCTGTGGCTGCCCCCACGGCGCCGGCCCCCGGCACCCTGGCCAGCGCGACCATGCCGCGTCCGCGCCCGGCCGCGCCGCCTGAACCGCCCAAGGCGCAGGAGCGCGTCGCGACGCCGGCCCCGGCGACGACGCCGGCGGCTCCGGTCCGCGTGGCCAGTGCCGCGCCGGCAGCGCAGAGCACGCCCGCTCCCGCCACCGCGGCGATCCGGGCCGGCACCGGCGATTTCGTCGTCCAGCTCGCCGCTCCCGGCAGCGAGGCGGAGGCGCGCGCCACGTTCTCGGCCTTGCAGCGCAAATATCCGGAGCAGCTTGGCGGCAAGGCGCCGATCGTCCGCAAGACCGATCTCGCCGGCGGCAAGACCGTCTACCGCCTGCGCATCGGCCCGTACTCGCGCGACGACGCCACCACGATGTGCACGGCGCTCCAGGGCGCCGGCGGCCAGTGCTTCATCGCCAAGAACTGACGATCCAGGCTTTTATCTCCTCAGAACCGCCGGTTGCGCTCAGCGCAACCGGCGGTTCGCGTTTTTGCCGTGCCGCCAGCGCATGAGCGCACGCGGCGAGCGAGCTTCAAGCTGGAGCGACATCCCGTTAGCGTCCGCCCCGAGCCGCCACTATTTCCGCGGGCAAGGACGTCCGCGGGCAAGGGCATCTGCCCCAAAAGCCAATCCAACGAGGGAACCCATGGACCGCCGCAGATTCGTCAAGACCGCCGGTGCGGGTGTCGCAGCCAGCGCCGCCACCGCCGCCCCCGCCATCGCCCAGTCGCAGCCCAAGATCAGCTGGCGCCTGACCTCGAGCTATCCGAAGAGCCTGGACACGCTGTTCGGCATCTCGACGCAGCTCGCCAAGCGCGTCGCCGAGGCGACCGACGGCAATTTCCAGATCCAGGTCTTCTCCGCCGGCGAGATCGTGCCGGCGCTGCAGGCGCTCGATGCCGTGCAGAGCGGCACGGTCGAATGCAGCCATACGCTGTCGAGCTTCTATATCGGCAAGGACCCGGCCTTCGCCTTCGAGACCACGCTGCCCTTCGGCTTCAACGCCCGCCAGCAGAATGCCTGGCTCTACCAGGGCGGCGGCCTCGAGCTCTGCCGCAATTTCATGAAGGGCTATGGCGTCCACACCATCCCGTCCGGCAATACCGGCGCGCAGATGGGCGGCTGGTTCCGCAAGGAGATCAAGACGCTCGAGGACCTGAAGGGCCTGAAGTTCCGCATCGCCGGGCTCGGCGGCACGATCATGGCGCGCCTCGGCGTCATTCCGCAGCAGCTCGCGGGCGGCGACATCTACCCGGCGCTGGAGCGCGGCACACTCGACGCGGTCGAGTTCTCCGGCCCGTTCGACGATGAGAAGCTCGGCTTCCAGCGCGTCGCCAAGTACTATTACTACCCGGGCTTCTGGGAAGGCTGCGCCAATGTCAGCTTCATCGTAAACTTGGAGAAGTGGAACGCCCTGCCGGCATCCTATCGCGCCATCCTCGAAGCGGCCTGCGCCGAGGCGAACATGCTCTGCATGGCGAAATACGATAACGGCAACCCCGACGCGCTCGTTCGCCTGGTGCAGAGCGGCGCCGAGCTGCGGCCGTTCCCGCAGGAGGTGATGCAGGCGGCGTTCAAGGAGGCGCAGGCGCTCTACGGCGAGCTCGCCGCGAAGAACCCGGCCTTCAAGACCTTCTACGATTCCTGGCTGCCCTATTGGAAGAAGGAGCAGCTCTGGTTCCGCATCGCCGAGCTGCCCTTCGACGCGTTCAACGCGCAGATGATCCAGCAGGTGCGCTGAGCCTCGGTTCTTCGAGAATAGTTGCGGGCGCCCAGTCTTGACCGACTCGGCGCCCGTTTCTACGCCTAGGCCATGACATCGCGCGCCTTCATCGCCGGTTGCCTCGGCACCAGCCTCACCCTCGACGAGCGCGCCTTCTTCAGGGACGCGCGGCCCTGGGGCTTCATCCTGTTCAAGCGCAACACGCAGGACCCGGCGCAGGTGGCGGCGCTGACCGCGAGCCTGCGCGACTGCGTCGGCTGGCAGGCGCCCATCCTGATCGACCAGGAGGGCGGCCGGGTCCAGCGCATGGGGCCGCCGCACTGGGCGCCATACCCGCCGGCGTTCGCCTTCCTCGCGATCAACGACCCGGTGCAGCAGCGCGAGATCGTCAGGCTCTCGGCAAGGCTGATGGCGCATGACCTGAAATCGGTCGGCATCGACGTCGACTGCCTGCCCGTTCTCGACGTTCCCGTCGCCGGCAGCCATGACGTGATCGGCAACCGCGCCTATGCGCATGATCCCGACATGGTGGCGAGGCTCGGCCGCGCCGCGGCGGAGGGGCTGCTGGCCGGCGGCGTGCTGCCGGTGGTCAAGCACATGCCCGGCCACGGCAGGGCGCAGGCCGACAGTCATCACAACCTGCCTGTGGTCGAGGCGTCGCTCGAAGCGTTGCGTGCGCATGATTTCCGGCCGTTCCGGCATCTCGCCGACATGCCGTTGGCGATGACGGCGCATGTCGTCTTCACCGCGCTCGACAAAAGGCACCCGGCGACGGTCTCGCGCCGGATCGTCCGCGACATCATGCGCGGCGAGCTCAATTTCGACGGGCTGATCATGACCGACGACATCTCGATGAAGGCGCTCTCGGGCTCCTTCGAGCAGAAGACGCGGGCGGCGATCCGCGCCGGCGTCGACGTCGTGCTGCATTGCCACGGCATCATGGACGAGATGGTCGCGGTCGCCGGCGCCGTTCCGGAGATGAGCGGAGCCCGCGCACGCCGCGCCGCCATGGCTTTGTCACGGATTCGGCACGAGCCGGAGCCGCTTGATGTGGATAGCGCCCGCTCGCAGCTTGCAAGCGCCCTTGCCATGGGCAGCCGATAAGCCGAATCTGTCCCCGGGGCTGTAGCGCTGCTTGGAACCAGAGCCCTCATCCTGAGGAGCGCGGAGCGCGTCTCGAAGGATGCTCCAGTGTGCGCTGGAGCATCCTTCGAGACGCCGCTAAAGCGGCTCCTCAGGATGAGGGCTGTGCGGGGTTTCTGGCAGCATCTAAACCGGGGGCGGGCCATTGGCGGCCGCTGAACTTCCGTTCGAGGATGATGCGCGGCCTGAGCGCGGCGATAGCGAACCTGCGCTCGTCGTCGATGTCGACGGCTATGAGGGCCCGCTCGACCTGTTGCTCGACCTTGCCAGGCGGCAGAAGGTCGACCTCCATCGCATCTCGATCCTGGCTTTGGCGGAGCAATATCTCGTCTTCGTCGAGCAGGCGCGGGCGCTGAGGCTCGAACTCGCGGCCGACTACCTCGTGATGGCGGCCTGGCTTGCCTATCTCAAGTCGCGGCTGCTCTTGCCCGAGCCGCCCAAGGGCGAGGAGCCGAGCGCGGCCGACCTCGCGACCGCGCTGGCCTTGCGGCTGCGCCGGCTGGAGCAGATCCGCGAGGCGGCGCGCCGGCTCGCCTCGCGCGAGCGGCTGGGGCAGGACGTCTTTGCGCGCGGTGAGCCCGAGGCGATCATCGCCGGCGCCCGGCCGGTTTGGGAGGCGGAGCTCTACGACCTGCTCGCGGCCTATGCCCAGCAGCGCCAGAAGCGGGTGCAGGGCCATATCTCGGTCGGCCATCGCGTCGTCTGGTCGCTGGTCGAGGCGCGCGAGGCCTTGCAGCGGCTGGTCGGCGAGGCCGGCGACTGGACCGCGATCGATCCCTATCTCAACCGCTACATGACCGGCCATGGCGCGCCGCTTCAGGCGATGCGCGCGACGGTGCGGGCATCCGCGCTCTCGGCCATGCTGGAGATGGTGCGGGAAGGGGTGCTCGACCTGCGCCAGGACGGCGCCTTCTCGCCGCTCTATGTCCGCCGCCGTTCCGCCCGCCCGCCGACGCTGCCTCTGTGATATGGAACAGGCATGAAAGTGGCGGCGTCTGAGCGCATCGAGGAGGAAGAGGATCGCGGCGAGGCGGAAGCCTTCGCGCAGGCGACGCGTATCGTCGAGGCGCTGCTCTTCGCTTCCGCTGCGCCACTCTCGGAGGAGGAGCTTGCCCGCTCGGTTCCCGCCGGCATCTCGACCTTGCAGGTGCTGACCCTGCTGAGCGAGATTTACGCTGCGCGCGGCGTCAACCTGCGCCAGGTCGCCGGCAAATGGGCCTTTCGCACGGCTCCCGATCTCAGCTACCTGCTTGCGGCCGAGGCCGAGCCGCCGCGCAAGCTGTCGCGGGCGGCGCTCGAAGTGCTCGCCATCATCGCCTACCACCAGCCGGTGACGCGGGCGGAGATCGAGGAGATCCGCGGCGTCGCCACCGCCAAGGGCACGCTCGACATCCTGCTGGAGGCCGGCTGGGTCCGCCTGCGCGGGCGCCGGCGCTCGCCGGGCCGGCCGGTGACCTATGGCACGACGCCGGGCTTCCTCGACCATTTCGGACTCGACCGTATCGACGACCTGCCGGGGCTCGACGAGCTCAAGGGCTCCGGCTTCATCGAGGGGCGGCTGTCGAAGGACCTGACCGTGCCGCTGCCCGACGATGCGCCCGACCTGCGCGATGACGAGGATCCGCTCGGCGACCTGTTCACGCCGCTTGACGACGGCGAGGGCGGGCCTCACACGGCGGATGAGTGAGGGATATCACCCTCGCACGTCATCCCGGCCGCAGCGAAGCGGAGCGCCGGGATCCATCGTAGGGCTCTGCGCTCTACGATGGATCCCGGAGCTGCGCCGCTTCGCGGCTTGTCCGGGATGACGGGGGTGCGTTGGTAGAGGTTGGAGTATCTTTTGGCTCGTAGCGAGAGCGTGGCGCGGTGGTTGAGCTGGGGCAGGCGGGGGACGGCCGGTGCCGCGATCCCGATGTCGCTGGCGTTCGAAGGCGTCACCCAGCGCTTCGGCGAGGTCACGGCGCTCGAGGACGTCTCGCTTTCGGTTGCGCCCGGCGAGATCGTCGCGCTGCTCGGCCAATCCGGCTGCGGCAAGACGACGCTGCTCAGGCTCGCCGCCGGCGTCGAGCGGCCGAGCGCCGGCAAGGTCCTGCTGGAGGGCAGGGAGGTTTCGGCGCCGGAGGACTTCGTCGAGCCGGAGCAGCGTGGCGTCGGGCTGGTCTTCCAGGACTATGCGCTGTTCCCGCATCTCACCGTGCGCGAGAATGTCCGCTTCGGCCTGCGTGGCTACGATGCGGCGTCGGCCGATGCCACCGCGCTGAGGGCGATCGCCCGCGTCGGCCTCGCCGACCTGGCCGACTCTTATCCCCACATGCTTTCGGGCGGCGAGCAGCAGCGCGTCGCGCTGGCCCGCGCCGTCGCGCCGCGGCCCGGCGTGCTGCTGATGGACGAGCCGTTCTCCAATCTCGACCGGCGCCTGCGCGACGTGGTGCGAGACGAGACCGCGGCCTTGCTTGAAGAGACCGGCGCGACCTCGATCATCGTGACGCATGACCCGGAGGATGCGATGCGCATCGCCGACCGGATCGTGCTGATGCGCGCCGGCCGGATCGTCCAGATCGGCTCGGGCGAGGAGCTCTACCGCAGGCCCGTCAGCCTCTTTGCCGCCAGATTCTTCTGCGACTTTAGCGAGATAGCCGGAATCGTCCGGCGCGGCGCGGTCGATACGCCGATAGGCTCGTTCCCGGCGCCGGGGCTCGCCGAGGGCTCCCAGGCCGTGGTCTGCGTCAGGCCGCACCTGATCAGGCTGGTGCCGAAGGGCTACCACTTGCCGGCGCGGATTGTGACCCGGCGCTTTCTCGGCGAGGTCGATCACGTCCTGCTCGCGGTCGATGGGCTCGACAAGCCGCTCGTCGCAAGGATTTCGCTGCTGGGCTCGATCCGCGAGGGCGAGGAGGTCGGTATCGACATTGCGACCGATGAAGTTCTTGTGTTCCCCGCGGGGGACACATAGGTTCCGCCACAAGCGCTTGGCCTGCCGATTAGGCAGGTCGAAGGGGATTTTCGGAGGAGTTCGCCATGGGTGGCGTAAGCATCTGGCACTGGATCGTCGTCGGCGTCATCGTGATGCTGCTGTTCGGGCGCGGCAAAGTGTCCGAGCTGATGGGCGACGTGGCCAAGGGCATCAAGTCGTTCAAGAAGGGCATGGCCGAGGATGAGCCGGTTGCGCCCGCGCCGTCGGCCTCGACCACCGACCCGAAGATCATCGACCACGCCCAGACCGCTGGCGCGGCGACGGCCAAGGCCGAAACCAAGGCCTGAGGCAGACCGCCCCCACGAGGGGCGGCTAGGGATGATAGGACCGGCCGTCGATGTTCGACATCGCTTGGAGCGAACTGATCTTGATCGGGGCGGTGGCGCTCGTCGCGATTCCACCCAAGGATCTGCCCGGCGCGATGCGCACCTTCGGGCAGACCATCGGCAAGGTCCGCCGTATGGCGTCGGAATTCCAGACGCAGTTCAACGACGCCATGCGCGAGGCCGAGCTGCACGACCTGAAGAAGCAGGTCGAGGAGGTCGGCGGCTCCGTGCAGAGCGCGCTGAACCCGGAGCCCAAGACTCCGGATGCCAGCTCCGATTTCAAGCCGATCGACCAGATCAACGAGTTCGGCGCGCCGAAATCGGCGGATGACATCTCGCTGAAGGAGGCCGAGGCCAAGCTCGCGGCGCTGCCCGGGCCTGAGCCGCTGCCGGAGATCGTCATCGACCCAGCCCCTATCGCCGAGGCCACTCCGGAGCCCGAGCCAGAGGTCAAGCCGAAAGCGCCGCGCAAGCGCACCGTGAAGGCCAAGGCGACCGAGGCCGTCGAGCCCGGCGAAGGGAGCCCGGCGTGAGCGTCAGCACCAATCTCCGCAACGGCGAAGACGAGATCGAGGCCTCGCGCGCGCCGCTGATCGAGCATCTGATCGAGCTGCGCGGCCGGCTGATCAAGTCGCTGATCGCCTTCATGATCATGTTCTTCATCTGCTTCGCCTTCTCGACGCAGATCTACAACCTGCTGGTCCTGCCCTATGTCTGGGCGGCGGGCTCGGGCGCCAATGCGCAGCTGATCTATACCGGCCCGCTCGAACTGCTCTTCACCCACATCAAGGTCGCGGCCTTCGGCGCCGGCTTCTTCGCCTTCCCGGTGATCGCGACGCAGGTCTACAAGTTCGTGGCGCCGGGCCTCTACAAGAACGAGAAGCAGGCCTTCGCGCCTTATCTGGTGGCGACGCCGGTCTTCTTCGTCATGGGCGCCGCGCTGGTCTTCTTCTTCGCCATGCCGGTGCTGATGCGGTTCTCGCTCGGCATGCAGCAGGCCGCGAGCGAGGGGCAGGCCGGCATTTCGCTGCTGCCCAAGGTCAGCGAGTACCTGTCGCTGATCATGACGCTGATCTTCGCCTTCGGCGTCGCGTTCCAGCTGCCGGTGATCCTGACCCTGCTCGGCCAGGCGGGCATCATCGATTCGAAGTTCCTGAAGGAGAAGCGGCGCTACGCCATCGTCGGCGTCTTCGTGGTCGCGGCCGTGCTGACGCCACCGGACGTGATCTCCCAGCTGATGCTCGCCGTGCCGATGCTGCTCCTCTACGAGCTTTCGGTGTTCTCGGTGCGCCGGGTCGAGACGAAGCGGGAGGCTGCGAAAGCGGCCGAGGACGCGTCGGACTCCTGAGGCCCCTTTCCAGTATGCGCCGTCATCCCGGACAAGCCGCTTTAGCGGCGCCGCTCCGGGATCCATCGTAGGGCGCGGCGCCTTACGATGGATCCCGGCGCTCCGCTGCGCTACGGCCGGGATGACGTGGAGGGTGGGGCACCGATGGGGGTCTACATCATGGCCAGCGGCTGGAACGGCACGCTCTATACCGGTGTCACCAATTCTCTCTCCAGGCGTGTCGGCGAGCATCGGGAAGGCCGGGGCTCTGAGTTCGTCGAGAAGTATGGAGTGATCCACCTCGTCTATGCCGAGGCTTTTGACCGCCCCGACGAAGCCATTGCGCAGGAAAAGCGGATCAAGCGCTGGCGCCGCGAGCGGAAGATAGCTCTGATCGAAAAGGGCAATCCAACCTGGCGCGATCTCTACGATACCATCCACCTCGACTAGCCGCGCCGTCATCCCGGCCGTAGCGGAGCGGCGCCGCTTCGCGGCTTGTCCGGGATGACGCGGAGGTTTTCGCGTAAAGGCGGCTTACGCTTATGCCGCTCGCCGGGATGACGGGGGAGTTTCCCTGCGCTACAGGATCAGCCGTCTTTCCCGCAGCGACGGCATGGCCTGACCACGATGTACGACATCAAATGGATTCGCGAGAACGCCGAGGCGTTCGATAATGGCTTGAAGCGGCGTGGGCTGGAGTCGCTCTCGGCCTCTCTGCTCGCGCTCGACGATGTCAGACGCTCGGCCATCGCCAAGGCCCAGGCCTCGCAGGAGCGCCGTAACGCCCTCTCCAAGGAGATCGGCAAGGCGATGGGCCAGAAGGACCTCGCCCGCGCCGAAGAGCTCAAGGCCGAGGTCGCGGCGCTGAAGGATTCGCAGCCGGCGCTGGAGGCCGAGGAGAAGGCCGCCGTCGCCAGGCTGGAGGAACAGCTCGCGGCGATCCCGAACCTTCCCAATGCCGATGTTCCCGATGGCAAGGACGAGCATGACAACGTCGTGCTGCACGCCCATGGCGAAAAGCCGGAGGAGGGCGGCAAGCGGCTTGTCGGCGTCAACCAGGCCAAGGAGCACTTCGAGCTCGGCGAGGCGCTGGGACAGATGGATTTCGAGGCTGCAGCCAAGCTTTCGGGCTCGCGCTTCGTCGTCCTCAACCGGCAGATTGCCCGGCTCAACCGGGCGATTGGGCAGTTCATGCTCGATACACACACGGAGGAGCACGGCTATAGCGAGGTCAATCCGCCGCTTCTCGTGAACCGCGATGTTATGTACGGTACCGCGCAACTGCCGAAATTTGAGGATGATCAGTTCTGGGCACTGTCAGGTCAGTACTTTGATCACGGCTCGTTAGCTGAGCTCTTTATCCCCGACAATCTTGGTGCGAAGGATACTGCGCAGCTAGTTCGCGATTCATTGCTGCGTGCAGCTAAAGGCCTCATCCCCACGGCCGAGGTGCCGCTGACCAATCTCGTACGCGAAACAATCCTCTCCGAGGAAGAGCTGCCGCGCCGCTACACCGCGCTCACCCCGTGCTTCCGGGCCGAGGCCGGCTCGGCCGGGCGCGACACCCGCGGCATGCTGCGCCAGCACCAGTTCGAGAAGGTCGAGCTGGTCTCGATCACCGTGCCGGAGAAGTCGAAGGAGGAGCATGAGCGCATGCTCGCCTCGGCCGAGGCGATCCTGAAGAAGCTCGACCTGCATTATCGCGTGATGACGCTGTGCACCGGCGACATGGGCTTCGCCAGCCAGAAGACCTGGGACATCGAGGTCTGGCTGCCCGGCCAGAAGACCTATCGCGAGATCTCGTCCTGCTCGGTCTGCGGCGATTTCCAGGCCCGGCGCATGAACGCGCGCTACCGTCCGACCGAGGGCGGCTCGCCGCGCTTCGTCCACACCCTCAACGGCTCGGGCACGGCCGTCGGCCGCGCGCTGATCGCGGTGATGGAGAACTACCAGAACGCCGACGGCTCGATCTCCGTGCCCGACGTGCTGGTGCCCTACATGCGCGGCGTGACGAAGATCGAGAAGACAGCGTGATTATATCTGGCGCCGAGCAGGCCGCGCTTTCCTTCTCCCCCTGCGGGAGAAGGTGGCTCGGCGAAGCCGAGACGGATGAGGGGTCGCGCTGCGATCTCCGTTTGTCGCGCCTCGTCGACCCCGCTTACCCGCCAGCGTCGCGCGACCCCTCACCCCAACCCTCTCCCGCAGGGGGAGAGGGGGCTCGTCGCGGTTCGCCCGCGTCCTTCCAGACCGCAGGAATGAACTGACCATGCGTATCCTCGTCACCAATGATGACGGCATCCATGCCGAAGGCCTTGCCGTGCTGGAGCGCATCGCTGCCCAGCTCTCCGACGATGTCTGGGTCGTCGCGCCCGAGACCGACCAGTCGGGCGTGGCCCATTCGCTCTCGCTCAGCAACCCGCTGCGCCTGCGCCAGATCAGCGAGAAGCGCTACGCCGTCGCCGGCACGCCGACCGATTGCGTGATCATGGCGGCGCGCTCGATCATGATCGAGAACAGGCCCGACCTCGTGCTCTCCGGCGTCAACCGCGGCCAGAACGTCGCCGAGGACGTGACTTATTCCGGCACCATCGCGGCTGCGATGGAGGGCACCTTGCTCGGCATCCCCTCGATCGCGGTCAGCCAGGCCTACGGGCCGCAGGGCCGCGACCAGATCCGCTGGGACTGCGCCGAGCACCATGCGCCCGGCATCATCCGCCGCCTGCTGGAGGAGGGGATTCCCGAGGGCGTGCTGTTCAACCTGAACTTCCCGAACGTCGCGCCGGCCGAGGTCAAGGGCGTCGCGGTCACGGTGCAGGGCAGGCGGGACCAGGAGCTGGTCCGGCTGGAGCCGCGCACGGACGGGCGCGGCAACCCGTATTTCTGGATCGCCTTCCAGCGCAGCCGCAAGGAGCCGGCCAACGGCACCGACCTGCGCGCCCTGGCCGAGCAGAAGATCTCGATCACGCCGCTGGAACTCGATCTAACCCACGAACCGACATTGACGCGTTTCGCACAAGTGTTCTCCTGAGAGATCACTGATTCCGGGGCGACCGCAATGAGCGAGGAGGGGCTGGAGAGCGAGGGCGAGCGCACCGTCGCCTTTCTACTCTCGCTCCGGGCGCGGGGCGTCGGCGATCTTGCCGTGCTGCGGGCCATGGAAAGGGTGCCGCGCGAGCGCTTCGCGCCGACCCGCTTCGCCGACCTTGCCCGGCAGGACGTCTCGGTGCCCTTGCCCTGCGGCCAGACGATGACGGCGCCGCACACCGTCGCCAACCTTGTCGGCGCGCTCGACATGCAGCCCTCCGCCCGCGTGCTCGAAGTCGGTACCGGCTCGGGCTATGTCTCGGCGCTGCTTGCCGCCATGGGCGGGGAGGTGGTCTCGCTGGAGCGCTACCGCACGCTCGCCCTGGCGGCGCACGAGCGAATCAGCGGCAGCGGTTACGCGCAAGCCGTCGACCTGCGCCATGCCGATGGCTTCCAGCCCGACCGAACGCTCGGCCGCTTCGACCGCATCCTCGTCAACGGCGTCGCCAACGCGATACCGGAGGCGCTGCTGCTGCGGCTCTCGCCCGGCGGAAAGCTGGTCGGGGCACTGCGAGTCGAGGGCATGGCGCGCCGCGTCGTGGTGACGCGCGCTGCCGACGGCATTGCCTTCGACCACGCGCTCGGGCCGGTCGTCCGGCTGCCGCCACTGGCGCCCGGGCTGGCCCAGGCCTTGTAGGGGCAAGTCTTGTAGGGGCAAGTCTTGCGAGGGCTGAATCAGCTGGGGTCGCCCGGCTAAAAAATCAACGCACGGACTCAGCGAGAAACGCTTTCGTAACCTGAACGAGGTTTTAATCCCGGTCATCGAGTTGCGTCGTTCGCGAGTATTCTGTTCATGCGTAGTCAGTTCGGATCGGCCAAGCCCCGCATTGCCCTTCGTCTGTCGACTGCGTGCGCGCTGGCCCTCAGCGTCAGCGCGTGCTCGTCCGATGCGATGCGCTTCACGGACACCCCCTTCGACAATCCGTTCAGGACCGCCCAGGCCCCGGCCCAGCGCGATCCGGTGACGACAGGCTCGATCGGCCGTGTCGACAGCGCGCCGCTGGCGCCGAGCCGCCCGATCGCGTCGGTGCGCTCGCAGCCGCTGCCGCCGCCGCAATCGGCCGTCGCCCTGCGCACGGCGCCGCCGAGCGTCACGCCGGTCACCGGCAGCTCCAATGGCTGGTCGGCCCAGGGCGGGACGCCGATCGTCGTCGCCCAGGGCGAGACGCTCGACATCCTGTCTTCGCGCTACGGCGTGCCGCGCTCGGCGCTGATCTCGGCCAACGGCCTCTCCGGCGGCAGTGTGGCTCCGGGCTCGCGCCTGATCATCCCGGTCTACAATGCCGGCGGTGGCAGCCAATTGCGGGCGGAGGCGCCTGTCGTCGAAGCGCCGCGCATGGCCGTCGAGGCTCCCCGTCTCGAGGCTCCCCGTCTCGAGGCTCCCCGTCTCGAGGCTCCGCGTCTCGAAGCTCCGCGCGTTGCGGTTCAGGCCCCGCGTGTTGCCGTCCAGGCTCCGCGCGTCGAAGCTCCGCGTGTCGTCGCAACGGCGCCGCGCCTGGCCCCGGTCGCCGAGGTCAAGAGCAAGGCCCAGATCGTGGCCGAGGCGCGGGCGAGGGCGGCCGAAGAGCAGGCCCAGTCCAAGGCCCGAACCACGGAAGCTGCGGCTCACGCCAAGGCCAAGCTCGCCGAGGAGCAGGCGCAAGCCAAGGCCAAGGCTGCGGCCGACGCCCAGGCAATGCGTGATTCCCGCGCCAAGTTCGCGGCCGAAGCCAAGGCGAAGGCCGATGCCAAGAAGGGCGTCGTCGCCAAGCCGGCGCCCGTCGATACCAGGCAGGTGATCGAGACCAAGGGCGTCTTCGAGGCTAGGCCGACTGCTGTGGCCGAGGTGAAGAAGCCCGCTCCCGCGCCTGTGCCGGAGAAGGCCAAGCCCGTGGTCGTCGCCAGCGCCCCGCCGGAGCAGAAGGTCACCGCGGTGCCGAAGTCGGAGCCGGTCGCCGAGCCCGCCACGACCGCCAGCCTGCCGAAGCAGGAGGACGCCGCCGCGTCCGCCGATTTCCGCTGGCCGGCGCGCGGCCGCGTCATCGCCGGCTATGGCGGCAAGGGCTCCAACGAGGGCATCAACATCGCGGTGCCGGAAGGCACGCCGGTCAAGGCGGCCGAGGGCGGCGTCGTCGCCTATGCCGGCAGCGAGCTCAAGGGCTACGGCAACCTCGTGCTGATCCGCCACCCGAACGGCTACGTCTCGGCCTACGCCCATAATGGCGAGCTGAACGTGAAGCGGGGCGAGACGGTGAAGCGCGGCCAGGTCGTCGCCAAATCCGGCCAGAGCGGCAACGTCGCGTCGCCTCAGCTGCATTTCGAGCTGCGCAAGGGTTCGACCCCGGTCGATCCGGTGCCCTACCTCAACAACTGATCCCGAATCACCCGACGCATTTTCGCCGCGAACCGGCGTCAGGTTAGCAAGACGAGCCAAGTTTACCTTCGATCGGCCGCGCGAGACCCCAGCTGATCGGAACAAGGCGGGACGGCCCCAGGAATGGCCGTCCCGCCGTTTTTATTTGGGGTAACCGCCGCGGGTTTCCCTTCTCCCCTTGCGGGAGAAGGTGGCTCGGCGAAGCCGAGACGGATGAGGGGTCGCGCGACGATGGCAGCGTCGGCGTGTGGCATCCTCGACATTCGGAAAGCGCGGCGCGACCCCTCATCCGGCGCTCCGCGCCACCTTCTCCCGCAAGGGGAGAAGGGAAGGCGGGCGCCTCACTCCTCCAGCCGCTTGCCCAGCCTGCCAGCCAGGTCCTGGATGTATTGCCAGGCAGTGCGGCCGGAGCGCGAGCCGCGCGTCGTCGCCCATTCCAGCGCCTCGCGGCGCAGCTCGTCAGGCGCGATGCCGAGCTTGAAGTGGCTGGTGTAACCCTCGATCATCTCAAGATATTCGTCCTGGCTGCATTTGTGGAAGCCGAGCCAGAGGCCGAACCGGTCGGAGAGCGAGACCTTCTCCTCGACCGCCTCGCCTGGATTGATCGCGGTCGAGCGCTCGTTCTCCATCATGTCGCGCGGCAGCAGGTGGCGGCGGTTGGACGTCGCGTAGAACACGACGTTGTCGGGCCTGCCCTCGACGCCGCCATCCAGCGCTGCCTTAAGCGATTTGTAGGAGGTGTCCTGCCCGTCGAAGGAGAGGTCGTCGCAGAAGACGATGACGCGGTGCTTGTCCTGGCGCAGCTGGCCCATCAGCGCCGGCAGGCTCTCGATATCCTCGCGGTGAATCTCGATCAGCTTCAGCGGCAGGGCCTCGCCGGCAAGGCGCTTGTTGGTGTCGGCATGGACCGATTTGACCAGCGAGGATTTGCCCATGCCGCGCGCGCCCCAGAGCAGCACGTTGTTGGCGGGCAGCGCCCGGGCGAAGCGCTCGGTGTTCTCGGCCAGGATGTCGCGGACGCGGTCGACGCCGCGCAGCAGCGAGAGCTCGACGCGGTTGACCTTGGCCACGGGCGCAAGCTCCGCGCTGGCCGGGTGCCAGACGAAGGCGTCGGCCGTGGTCAGGTCGGCCGCCTTGCGGGCGGGCGGGGCGAGGCGCTCCAGGGCGGAGGCGATGCGGAGCAGGGTCTGGAGCGTCTGGTCGGCGGCGATATCGGTCATCGGAAGCGCGTCCGCTTGGAAAAGATAGTACCGAACGGTACGGTACTGGCATAGATCACATCACATGCCGCGAGACAAGACCCACGCTCTGCCAGACAAGACCCGCGCTCCGCGAGAGAAGGCCCCGCTCCGCGAGAGAAGCCACGCTCTGCGAGACAAGACCATTGCGCGAATGGCGGCGAATCCATAGGTGAGGGGCGCGGGCAGTCCATTGCCTGCGCCCGGAATTGATTTAACGGCGCCCGTGGCTATAGTCCGCGCGCTTTTTGAGCCCGAATAAACCCGTTGCCGCATTGACGGCCGGCGTATCCCGCCGCCGATGTGAAGGAGCCCTTTGTGATCACCCCTGCTTTTGCCCAAGGTTTCGGCGGCGCCGGTTCGTCCGATATGCTGATGTCGCTGATTCCGTTCGTCCTGATCTTCGTGATCATGTGGTTTCTGATCATCCGCCCGCAGCAGAAGCGGGTGAAGTCGCATCAGGAGATGATCAAGAACGTGCGCCGCGGCGACACGGTCGTGACCTCGGGCGGCATCATCGCCAAGGTCTCGAAGGTCATCGACGATGCCGAGATCGAGGCAGAGATCGCCGACGGCGTCCGCATCCGACTGGTCAAGAGCATGATCCAGGACGTCCGCTCGAAGAGCGAACCGGTCAAGAGCTGAAGGCGCAGGCGGGCCCGCTTGCGCCCGCCGCGCGATAACAAGGCTGTTCACGCAGATGCTTCGTCTCCAGGCCCGCAAGGTCATCCTCGTCCTGCTCGTGCTGATCTTCGGCTGCGGGCTTGCCGTGCCGAACCTGTTCTCGCCGGAGACGCGCCAGGCGATCGAGCAGGGCGCCCCGTCCTGGATCCCGCGCTTCCTGCTGCCGATCCACGCTATGACGCTGGGGCTCGACCTGCAGGGCGGCTCGCACGTGCTGCTCGAGATCGACCGGGCCGACCTGATCCGCGGTCAGGTGACGCAGCTGCGCGACGACGTGCGCCGCATCCTGCGCGAGGAGCGCATCTCCTTCCAGGGCGGCATCGTCACGACGCAGCGCGGTGCGCAGGTGCGCGTCAGCGACGCCGCCGAGCGCGCCAAGCTGCTGCCCAAGCTGCGCGAGCTGGCGCAGCCGATCGGCACGCTCGGGGCCTTCGGCCCCTCCGGCAACTCGTCGATCGACATCACCGAGCAGCCTGACGGTTTGGTCCAGCTCTCGCTGACCGAGGCCGGCATCAACGAGCGCGTGCGCCGGGCGACCGAGCAGGCGATCGAGGTCATCCGCCGCCGCATCGACGAGACTGGCACGAAGGAGCCCAGCATCCAGCGCCAGGGCCTCGACCGCATCCTGGTGCAGGTCCCCGGCCTGCAGGACCCGCAGCAGCTGAAGGAGCTGCTCGGCCGCACCGCGAAGCTGCAGTTCCGCTTGCTCGCGGAGCAGAACAGCGGCGATGTCGACATGCTGCCGTCGAAGGATTCGGGCGGCCAGCTCGTCCCGGTGAGCCGGCAGGTCATCGTCGAGGGCGCCGACCTGATCGACGCCCAGCCCGCCTTCGACCAGCGCACCGGCCAGCCGATCGTCAATTTCCGCTTCAACATCCGCGGCGCCCAGCGCTTCGGCCAGGCGACGACCGAGAATCTCGGCCGGGCGCTGGCGATCGTGCTCGACAACGAGGTGATCTCGGCGCCGGTGATCCAGTCGCCGATCACGGGCGGCTCGGGCCAGATCTCCGGTAACTTCACGCCGAAATCGGTCAACGACCTCGCCATCCTGCTGCGCGCCGGCGCCTTGCCGGCCAAGATGACGATCGTCGAGGAGCGCACCGTCGGCCCCGGCCTTGGCGCCGACTCGATCCGGGCCGGCAAGCTGGCGACCCTGATCGCGACCGTCCTCGTCATCCTCTACATGATCGGCAATTACGGCCTCTTCGGCATCATCGCGAGCGTGGCGCTGCTCGTCCACGTCTGCCTGATCCTCGGCCTGATGTCGCTGCTCGGCGCGACCATGACCTTGCCCGGCATTGCCGGCATCGTGCTCACCATCGGCACGGCGGTCGATTCGAACGTGCTGATCTACGAGCGAATGCGCGAGGAGTCGCATCTGGGCAGATCGCTGGTCTCGGCGCTCGAGGCCGGCTTCCAGCGCGCCTTCGCCACGATCATCGATTCGAACGTGACCATGCTGATCGCGGCCGTGGCGCTGTTCACGCTCGGCTCCGGCCCGGTGCGCGGCTTCGCCGTGGTCTTCATCCTCGGCATCCTGACCACGGTCATCACCGCGGTGACCCTGACCCGGATGCTGATCGCGGTCTGGTATCGCTGGGCCCGGCCCAAGGCACTTCCGTTCTGACGCTGCTGACCCGATAAGGAGAGAGAGCATGCGTCTGCTTCGCATCGTTCCCGACAATACCCGCTTCAAGATCGTCCGCTTCCGGCGCTTCAGCTATCCGTTCTCGGCCGCCTACTCGCTGCTGGTGATCGCGCTGTTCCTGACGGTCGGCCTGAATTTCGGCATCGACTTCAAGGGCGGCACCTTGATCGAGATGCAGGCCAAGAGCGGCAAGACCGAGATCGCCACGATCCGCCATACCGCCGATGGCCTGGGCTTCGGCGAGGCCGAGGTGCAGGAATTCGGCACGGCCGGCGACGTCTCGATGCGCTTCGCCATCCAGCCGGGCGGTGAGGCGGCGCAGCAGGCCGTGGTGGCCCGCGCCCGCGAGGCCTTCACGGCCGATTACGAGTTCCGCCGGGTCGAGACCGTCGGGCCGCGCGTCTCGGGCGAATTGGTCCAGGCCGGCACGCTTGGCGTCGTGCTCGCGATCGTCGGCGTGCTGATCTATCTCTGGTTCCGCTTCGAGATGCCGCTCGCGCTCGGCGCCATCGTCGGCACCCTGCACGACATCGTGCTGACCGTCGGCTTCTTCCTGATCACCCAGCTCGAGTTCAACCTGACCTCGATCGCGGCGATCCTGACCATCGTCGGCTATTCTCTGAACGAGACCGTCGTGGTGTTCGACCGCACGCGCGAATTGCTGCGGCGCTACAAGACCATGCCGATCGAGGAACTGCTCGACCTCTCGGTGAACTCGACCCTGTCGCGCACCGCCATCACCTCGACCACGACGGTGCTCTCGCTGCTGGCGCTCGTCATCTTCGGCGGCACGGCGATCGAGGGCTTCTCGCTGGTCATGCTGGTCGGCGTCGTGGTCTGCACCTATTCGGCGATGTTCATCTCGACGCCGGTGCTGCTCTATCTCGACGTGCGCGCCGGGCGGCCGGAGCATGCGGCCGAGGAGAAGCTCCCGGCCGGTGCCAAGCCGAAGGCGGGTTGAGTTCGGCTATCTCCAGCCCTCATCCTGAGGGGCCGCTTTAGCGGCGTCTCGAAGGATGTTCCAGCGCGCACTGGAGCATCCTTCGAGACGCGCTTCGCGCTCCTCAGGATGAGGGCTGAGGTGCAACGATCCGGAGATCAGACACCATGGCCCGCTTCGACGGCTTCGTCCCCGGCCGGCATCAGATCGACGCCTTCGGCGCCGGCGGCTTCCGCTTCGCCGAGATGAGCCATCGCGGCTCGATCCTGGCACTGCCGGCCGGCATCCAGATCTGGCCGATCGCCTCCTTCGCCAAGATCACGATCGCGAGCCTGCAGCCTGTGCTCGACGCGGCCGAGGCGATCGATTTCCTGCTGATCGGCACCGGCAAGGACATCGTCTTCATTCCGGCCGAATGGCGCGAGCGCTTCCGCGAGGCCGGCATCACCATCGAGGGCATGGCGACGGGGGCGGCGGCGCGGACCTATAACGTGCTCGTCGGCGAAGACCGGCGCGTCGCGGCGGCACTGATCGCAGTCGAGTAAAATTGCGCGGCGCTCATGTGCATGAGGCGTAGCCACCGGCCCCGCCTCTGGCCTAAAGTGGCTATCTGATCCATGGCCGCGCCGAGATGGCGGCCCGCGCGGGACGATCCGCATGACGACCGACACCGACAACCGACGGGACATCGCGCCGCAAGCGCTGCCGGAGGCCTACGCCCATTGCGCCGCCCTGGTGCGCGAGGCCGATCACGACCGCTATATCGCCAGCCTTTACGCGCCCGAGGCCCTGCGGCCCGGCCTGTTCGCGCTCTATGCCTTCAGCCACGAGATCGCCCGCGTGCGCGAGCAGGTCAGCGAACCGCTGCCCGGCGAAGTCAGGCTGCAATGGTGGCGCGACCTGCTTGAGGGCGATGCGCAGGGGGAGGCGCAGGCCCACCCGGTCGCGGCTGCCCTGCTCGACACGGTCCTGCGCTACCGCCTGCCGATCGCGCCGCTGACCGGGCTGATCGAGGCGCGCGTCTTCGACCTCTACGACGACCCGATGCCCTCGCTGAGCGATCTCGAAGGCTATGCCGGCGAGACGTCCAGCGCGCTGATCAGGCTGGCTTCGATCATCCTGGCGGAGGGGCGCGATCCCGGTGGCGCGGCGGCCTGCGGCCATGCCGGCGTCGCCTATGCGCTGGCCGGGCTGATGCGCGCCTTTCCCTGGCACGCGGCGGCAGGGCAGGTCTACCTGCCGGGCGACATCCTCGGCCGCAACGGCGTGATCCGCGACGACATCGTGCGCGGGCGCGGCGGGCCGGGCGTGCTCTACACGCTGAAGGAGCTGCGCGGCATCGCCCGCAAGCACCTGAAGAAGCTCGGCGATCTGCGCGAGACGATGCCCGCGGCGATCGCGCCGGCCTTCCTGCCGGTGGCGCTGGTCGAGCCCTATCTGAAGCGGATGGAGCGCGGCGGCTACGACCCGTTCCGCACGATCATCACCCTGCCGGCCTGGCAAAGGCAGTGGATCATCTGGCGCGCGGCGCGCAAGGCGATCCGGGGGTAGACATCACCGACGGATGTCGAAGAGGCGCGGGGTTCCCCGCGCCTTACTCCGCCGCCTGCGCCGCTTCTCCGCCCGCCCAGGCTTCCAACTCGACCTTCGCCCGCGCCGTCAGCGCCTGCTTGCGAGCGAGGCTCTTGGCCGGGCCCTTCAGGCGCTTGCCGTCCGGCCCGGTCTTGGACACGCCCTCGATATGCGGGAACAGGCCGAAATTGACGTTCATCGGCTGGAAGGAGCGCGGCCCCTCGTCGATGGTGACGATATGGCCGCCGGTGATGTGGTTGACCAGCGCGCCGAGCGCCGTCGTCGCCGGGGGAATGTCGAGCGGCTGGCCGAGCCGCTCCGCCGCGGCGAGGCGCCCGGTCAGCAGGCCGATCGCAGCGCTCTCGACATAGCCCTCGCAGCCGGTGATCTGGCCGGCGAAGCGCAGGCGTAGATCGGCCTTCAGCCGCAGCATGGGGTCGAGCAGCTTCGGCGAGTTGAGGTAGGTGTTGCGGTGGATGCCGCCGAGGCGCGCGAACTCGGCGTTCTGCAGGCCGGGAATCATGCGGAAGATCGCGGCCTGCTCGCCGTATTTCAGCTTGGTCTGGAAGCCGCTCATGTTGAACAGCGTGCCGAGCGCGTTGTCCTGGCGCAGCTGCACCACGGCATGGGCCTTGACCGTCGGGTTGTGCTTGTTGGTCAGGCCGACCGGCTTCATCGGACCCCAGCGCAGGGTCTCGCGGCCGCGCTCGGCCATCACTTCGATCGGCAGGCAGCCGTCGAAATAGGGCGTGCCCTCCCATTCCTTGAACTCGGTCTTCTCGGCGGCGAGCAGCGCGTCGATGAAGGCCTCGTACTGGTCGCGGTCGAGCGGGCAGTTGATGTAGTCGGCGCCGGTGCCGCCCGGGCCGGGCTTGTCGTAGCGCGACTGGAACCAGGCCTTGTCCATGTCGACCGAATCGAAGTGGACGATCGGCGCGATGGCGTCGAAGAAGGCGAGCTCGCTCTCGCCGGTCAGCGACTGGATGCCCTGCGCCAGCGCCGGCGAGGTGAGGGGGCCGGTCGCGATGATGACGCTGTCCCACTCGGCCGGGGGCAGGCCAGCGATCTCGCCGCGATCGATGGTGATGAGCGGATGGGCTTCGATCGCGGCGGTGACGGCCTGAGAGAAGCCGTCGCGGTCGACCGCGAGCGCGCCGCCGGCCGGGACCTGATGGGCATCGCCCTTCGCCATGATCAGCGAGCCGAGCCGGCGCATCTCCCAATGGAGCTGGCCGACGGCATTGCTCGACGAATCGTCCGAGCGGAAGGAGTTGGAGCAGACCAGCTCGGCGAGGCCGTCGGTCTTGTGCGCGTCGGTGCCGCGCACCGGGCGCATCTCGTGCAGGACGACCGGGACGCCGGCCTCGGCGATCTGCCAGGCGGCTTCGGAACCGGCGAGGCCGCCGCCAATGACGTGGATGGGTTTCAAGCTCATGCCTGCGATGTGTCCGCAGGCAGGGCTCAGGTCAAGAGAAACGCGGCGAAACCGGGTTTATTTACGAGTGGGAGCAAGATTCACGCGAAAATCGGTGCCCACTTTTTCGCATCCTGCTCCGGAAACGCAAAATGCCCGCCTGGGAGGAGGCGGGCATTCGCTCTTCGACCGGATCGAGGGGAGGACACGATCCAGGAGAAACCGAAACATCTTCAGGCGGGCCGCCAAGCGGCTCGCGAGGCAAAAATGCATCGATAACGTTGATCAGAGCGCCGTTACGGCGCTCCTACGGATCAATCAGGCCGCGTGGCTGCGGGCGACGTAGGCGATCTCCGAGCGCGACAGGCCGAGATCGTCGAGCTCGCGGTCGGTCAGGCGGGAGAGCTCGCGAACGGTCTCGCGATAGCGAAGGTAGGCGCGGATCTTGGCAGCGATCATGGTGACGAACATTGGTTTAACTCCTAAATGCCGGGGTCATTTCTGGCCCGACAACGATGAATTCGTTGTGCACTGCATATAAGTCAGGCCGCCCGCCCGTTACAGAGGCGTTCCCTCAATTCCGTTATGCTGCCTGCGCATGGCGATTTAATAGAAACTTCACGAAGCCGGGCTCGCCCTGCGCCGAAAGCGTAACGGACCCTTAACCAAGACAGGCTTAACGCCCATAAAACGAGCATTAAGGGTTGAGGCTTTTGCCGGGCATCGCGCCCTGGCGTTCTTCTGGGCAGCTTTTCGCTGCGCCGCATGCATGGCCAGGTGAGGGTTTCCGGCAACAGCGCGCGCTTGGAGGACGGCGGCTGGCTTCGCTGGGTTCTGATATATGGTGCGTTGCCACAAAGTTGCCATCGCATCTGCCTTCTTCGCATCGTCGCGGCCGCGTGAAAGACTGATCGCAGGGGAATCGACCATGCAGCCGCAGCCCGTGATCCAGTTCGGCTATTGCGAGCGGCTGAGCGGCGCGTTCTGGGCCGAACCGCTGAATGCGATCACCAATGGCGCCTTCATCGTCGCCGCGCTGGGCGGGCTCGTGCTGTTGCTGCGGCAGGACAGGCGCGACTGGCCGGCTGGGGCGCTGATCGCGCTCGTCTTCGCCATCGGCATCGGCTCTTTCCTGTTCCACACCATGCCGCAGCGCTGGACGCTGCTCGCCGACGTGATCCCGATCCAGCTCTTCGCCTTCTCCTATTTCGGGCTGGCGCTGCGGCGCTTCCTCGGGCTGGGCCTTGTGGCCGCGATTGCCGGCACGCTTGCCTTCCTCGCCACCTCCTTCGCGCTGTCGGCCGGGCTGGCGCCGCTTCTGCCGGCCGCAGCGCGCGGCTCGGCCGGCTATGCCTCCTTCGCGCTCGCGCTGTTCGGCGTCGCCATTGCCTTATGGCGGCGCGACCGGGCCGGTGCGCAGCTAATCGGAGCGGCCGGGCTCGTCTTCGCGGTGTCGCTGAGCCTGCGCTCGCTCGACGGCGTGCTGTGCCAGGCGGTGCCCTCCGGCACGCATTTCCTCTGGCACCTGCTCAACGCGACCGTGCTCTATCTGCTGCTGCGGGCTGCGGTCACACGCCCGTCGCCGGCCTGAGCCACGAGACTCACGCAGCTGTGACCGGCCGTAGGCGCATGCCGCTTGGCAGGCGGGAGCGGCTGTCCCACTCTCCCGGCTCCCTTCGCATCCGAGTGCCAGCCATGACCAACACCGTTTCCTCTCCCGCTGCCAAGCCGGCTCTCGAAGGCCTCGACGGTCTCGCCCGCGAGCCGTTCTCGCGGCGCGGCTTCGTCATGACTGGGCTGATCACCGGCTTCACGCTGGCGACGACCGTGGTCCACGGCCAGGCGATCAAGACCGACAGTGCCGGGCTCGAGGCTGGCGACGTGATGATTCCGACATCCGACGGCCAAATGCCGGCCTATCGCGCCATGCCGGCTGGGGCCGGCCCGTTCCCGATCGTCCTCGTCATCGAGGAAATCTTCGGCGTGCACGAGTACCTCAAGGACACCTGCCGGCGCCTCGCCAAGCTCGGCTATTGCGCCATCGCGCCTGAAATCTATGCCCGCCAGGGCGACCTCACCAAGATGACCGACATCCAGCAGATCGTGAGCCAGGTCATCTCGAAGAAGCCGGACGCCGAGCTGCTTTCCGATCTCGATGCCACCGCGAAATGGGCTGCCACCAGCTCGAAGGGCGATGCGGCCAAGCTCGGCGTCACCGGCTTCTGCCGTGGCGGCCGCGCCGTCTGGCTCTATGCCGCGCATAATCCTTCGGTGAAGGCCTCCGTCGCCTGGTACGGCCCGCTCGGCGGCAGCCGCACCGACATCCAGCCGAAGACCGCCGCCGATGTCGCCGCCGATATCAAGGCGCCGGTGCTCGGCCTCTATGGCGGCGCCGATACCGGCATCCCGGTCACTGACGTCGAGAAGCAGCGCGACACCGCCAAGGCCGCCGGCAAGACGGTCGAGATCGTGATCTATCCCGATACGCCGCACGCCTTCCACGCCGACTACCGCCCGAGCTACCGCAAGCAGCCGGCAGAGGATGGCTGGGCGCGGATGCTGGCCTGGTTCAAGACCTACGGGGTCGCCTAGAGACCATCGTGAATTCTACTGGCGAGGTCGTCTGACGCGGCCGTCTGCGCTTCCGGTGCTCACGGACATTAAGTCCGCTCCGCTCCGGTTCTCGACAGCCACGCCAGCCGCCTCACGCCAGCGAATTCCCAATGGTCTCTACTCGCGGTTATCAGCGCACGCGGCAGGAGCGCTTCCAGTTGCTCGCCGCCACGTCCTCGCCGAGCGCGGAGCCCTCGCGCCAGTATTCGCAGGCCTTGTTGCGGTCTCGCGGCACGCCGCGGCCGTTGAAGTAGAGCACGCCCATGTTGGTGTAGCCGCCGGGCGCGCGAGCCTCGATGGCGCGCTGGTAGTAGTCCAGCGCCTTGGCATAGTCGCGGCGCACGTCGCGGCCATCGGCATACATCGCGCCGAGCTGCACGAGGGATTCGCCGACGCCGGCCGCAGCGGCCTTCTCATAGAGTGCCAGCGCCAGGCCGGGATCGCGCTTGATGCCGCGCCCGCCGGCCCGCACGATCCCGGCGAGGTTGTGCATCGCGTCGGTGTCCCCGAGTTCGATGCCCTTCCGGTAATAGCTCATCGCATCGGCGTCGTTGCCGCTCTTGCTCAGGGCGCGGGCGAGCTGGAAGAAGACGCGGCGCGGCGCGCCCGCCACCTCGATCGCCTTGCGGCAGGCGCGAATCGCGGCGCTCGAATCGATCGCCTTGAAGGTGACGCCGGCTATGTTGGCGGGCTTTTCCCTGCTGCCGGGCGCGGCGGCGGCGCGGTCGCAGGCTTCGACATCGGGCGAGCTCGCCGCGGCCTGGCTGCCCTGCGCGGGCGGGGGCGGGTCGATGATGACGGCGCGGCCGGGGGCCGTATCCGCCGGCTTGGCCCCGGAGGCCGCCGGCGCGGCGTCCTTCTTCAGCGAGCCCAGCTTGATCTCGGCCAGCGGCTTGTAGGTGCCGGGGAAGGTGCCCTTGCTCACCTGGTCGAGATAGGCCTGGAACATCGCCGGGTCGGTGCTGTTCTGGATCGTCTGCCAGAAGATGTCCTCGGCGCTGAGCTGGGTCTGGGCCAGGCGCATGTAAGTCGGCGCGGCCCCCGCCGGCCCGGCCGGGAGGAGGGACCCCAGGCCGAGCCCGAACGCTGCGAGCAGGGCGGCGGCGCATTTCGATGGCATGCTCATCTCCGAGAATCCGATGTCTTCAGCAAAAAATGCGAGCAGGGCCTACGCGAAAAACCGGTTCCCACTTTTCCGGCCCTGCTCTAGCTGCAGAACGACGCTGCGTTCTGCGCTGCGGCGGCGTTGCCCTTGCCGGCGCCCTGCGCGAACAGCTCGCAGGCCTTGCGCTTGTCCCTGACGACGCCGCGGCCGTTGAGGTAGAGCAGGCCGAGCTCGGCATAGACGCTGGGTTCGTCGGCCTTGAGCGCAAGATTGTAGAAGGCGACGGCCTTGATGTAGTCGCGGTCGGCGCCCTGGCCGTTGGCATACATCGCGCCGATCCGGACGATCGCGGCGTTCACGCCGGCATCGGCAGCCCGGTAGAACAGCGACATCGCCCGGGACGCATCCTTGGGCTGGCCCTGTCCGGTCAAAGAACGCTCCGCCAGCGCATAGAGCGCGAGGGGATGGCCGAGATCGGCCGCCTTCTGCAGGTTCTCGGATGCCTTGAGAGCGTTGTTGTTCGCCTCATAGGCGCGGCTGAGCTGGTAGAAGGCGCGGCGCGGCGCACCTGCGACCGCCACGGCCTTGCCGCAGGCCGCCAGCCCGGCGGGGGCGGTGCGCAGGTCGAGGTCGAGGCCCGCCACCTCGGCCGGCTTGTCGGGGTCGCGCGCGTCGGCGGCGGCGGCATCGCAGGCGGTGATCTCCGGCCCGCTCGCGCTCTCGGCGGGCGCTTGCGGGGGGGCCTTCTCGATCGTCAGCGCCGGGGGAAGCTGCTGCGGCTGGGCGGGCGACGGAGGCGAATCGGCCGGGCCGAGCCGCAGGCTCGCGAGCTTGCGCTCGGCCAACTGGCGATAGGTGCCTGAGAAGGTGTTCTTGCCGACCTGCGCCAGATAGGCCTCGTACATGGCCGCCTGGTTGCTGTCGCGGATCGACTGCCAGAACACGTCCTCGGCGGCGCTCTTGGGCTGCTGGGCCACCGGCGCCTGCGGCTCGAGGCGCGTCGTCGGCAGGGCGCCGGTCAGCGTCACGCGTCCGACGATGCCGTCGTAATAGGCCGGGATCTGCTCGTGGCCGACGCTGCGGGCGAGCTCGCGCACCTTCTGCTGCGCCTCCTTGGCGATGTCGATCAGCGACAGGTCGGTGCGGCCGAGCAGCGGCAGCACGCTGCGCACGAAGATCGAGGTCGGGGTCGGATCGGCCGGGGTCAGCTTGTCGAGCGCGAGCTGCTTCGAGCCGGCCGAGAACATGATGAAGACGCCGCCCGAGGCCTCCATGTTGGCGAGCCCGCGGGTGCCACCGCCGAGCGCGCGCGTGCCCGAGCGGGCGAAGGGGTTGTTGCGGCAGGCATCGAGGATGGCGACGACCGTGCCGGCGCCGCGTGCCCGGAAGCGCTCGACGATATCGGCTGCGTTGAAGGACTCGTCCTTGATCAGCCCGGCCTCGCCCTCGCGGGCGGCGGGCACGTCGATCGGCAGGAGCCAGTTCTGGCCGTCGATCTCGAAGCCGTGGCCGGAATAATGGAAGACGACGGTGTCGCCCGGCTCGATCTTGTTCTCGACCACGCTCAGCGCGCGGCTCATCTGCCGCTTGGTGCCGTTCTCGACCAGCTCGACCTGGAAGCCGGCCTTCGTCAGCCCGTCGCCCATGGCGCGGGCGTCGTTGACGGCGGCGTTGAGCGGCGTGACCTCGGCATAGGTGTCGTTGCCGATGACGATGGCGATCTGCTTGGCGCTGGCGCTGGCGGCGGCGCAAAGCAGCGCGAGCGCGGCGAGCAGGACGACGCCCGTCAGTCTCGATCGCATCAGGCCTTCCCTCCGCTCAGGCTCCATCAGCAGCTTCGACGCCCTCGAGCGATGCGCCAGCCTCTGAGGGTAAACGGAAGCGAGGCGGCGAACCGGACAGGCACCTTTGCATATCGAGCCAGTGGCGCATCCCACTCGTACCCGGCCCGGACGAGGCGAGGGTCATTCAAATGAGGGATGCGCTACGGCAAGCGCTGCCGTCAGGCGCAGCGCGGAACCGAGCCGACCGGCGGCAAATGGCGGCCGGTCACGCGTTGTTGGGCCTTGCCAAGCGCCGCGGCCTCTTTTGAAATATGACAGGCCTGCGTCAATGCCGCAGGCCGCGCGCTGGCAGGGATCCTGCTTGCCGCGCGCATCGCCAATTGAGGCAAGGGGACTGGACCGATCATGACGACCACGCGGCTCGATGGCTGGCTCGACCAGCACCACGCTGACTTTACGGCGATCCGCCGCGACATCCACGCCCATCCCGAACTCGGGCTCGAGGAGCAGCGCACCTCGGCTCTGGTCGCGGCCAAGCTGCGCGCTTGGGGCATCGAGGTCACCGAGGGCGTCGGCGGCACCGGCGTGGTCGGCGTCATCCGCGGCAAGCGGCCGGGCCAGCGGGCCGTCGGCCTGCGCGCCGACATGGACGCGCTGGCGCTGATCGAGGAGACCGGGCTGCCCTACGCCTCGCAGAACCCCGGCCGGATGCATGCCTGCGGCCATGACGGCCACACCACCATGCTGCTCGGCGCGGCCCGCTACCTTGCCGAGAACCCGGATTTCGGCGGCACGCTCAACCTGATCTTCCAGCCGGCGGAGGAGGGGCGCGGCGGCGCTGTCGCGATGCTCGATGACGGGCTGTTCGAGCGCTTCCCCTGCGATGCGATCTACGGGCTGCACAATTCGCCGGGCATGGCGGCCGGCACCTTCGGCACCTGCAACGGGCCGATGCTGGCGGCAGCCGATAGCTGGCAGGTGATCTTCCGCGGCGTCGGCGGCCATGGCGGCTCGCAGGCGCATCTCTCGACCGACATCACCTATGCCCAGGCGCATTTCGTGCTGGGCTTGCAGGGCATCGTCGGCCGCAACGTCCCCTCGCTCGACACCGCCGTGATCAGCGTCGGCTACATCCATGCCGGCTCGGCCGAGGCGTCGAACGTCGTGCCGTCCGAGCTTGCCATCGGCGGCACGGCCCGCAGCTACGCGCCCGAGATCCGCGACCTGATCGAGCGCCGCATCGCCGAGCTCGCGGCGGCGACCGCGCAGGCCTGGGGCTGCACGGCGGAGGCCACCTATCACCGCGGCCCGAGCGCGCTGCTGAACCAGGCCGAGCAGGTCGAGGTCGCGATCGCCGCGGCCTCCGCCTCCGTCGGTGCGCAGAACGTCAACGGCAAGATCAGGCCCGGGACCGGCGGCGAGGACTTCGCCGAGATGATGAAGATCAAGCCCGGCGCCTTCATGCGCATCGGCAACGGCGTCAAGGCGGACGGCTCCTTCAACGGCCTGCACACCCCGCTCTTCGACTTCAACGACGCGATCATCCCCGACGGCATTCGCTACTGGGTGAACATCGTGAATGAGGAGCTGGGGGAGGACAAGCGGGCGTTGGCCGCGTAAGGCACACCGCCCTCACAGCCTCCACCCGTCATGCTCGGCCTTGTGCCGAGCATCCACGTCTTAGCCACGGTCCTCGATCAGCGAAGACGTGGATGGTCGGCACAAGGCCGACCATGACGGCAGAGGTCGACCGCTCGATGGGCGAGCTATCGCCCCCTCAATACAGCCGCGACCGATAAGCCTCTTCCAGATTGGCCTCGGCCTCGGCGACCTCGATCGCCTTGGTCTGCTCCGCGACGATGCGGCCGAGCGTCGGGAAGCTGCTGCGCTCGACCTGCGTCGCCGGGTCCCAGAGCTTCGAGCGGATCAACGCCTTGCCGCAATGGAAGAACACCTCGTCGACCGCGACCAGCAGGCCGGTGAGCGGCGGGCGCTCCTGAACCGTCGAGGGGGCGAGCAGGGCAGGGTCGCGGGTCACGCTGGCTTGGCCATTGACCCGCAAGGTCTCGTTGATGCCGGGCACCATGAAGACCAGGCCGATGCCCGGTGCGGCCAGGATGTTGCCGAAGGTGTCGACGCGGTTGTTGCCGCGCCGGTCGGGGATCAGCAGCGTCGTCTCGTCGAGCACGCGGACGAAGCCCGGCGCATCGCCGCGCGGGCTGGCATCAGCGCCGCCCTTGCCATCGCCGCTGGCGACGACAAGGAAAGGCGAGAGCGCGATGAAGTCGCGGCAGAACCGGTCGAGCCGCGCCAGCACCTTGCGCTCGGCGAGCGGATTGACCGGGCCGATATGGGCGCGCAGCTCGCCGGCATCGTCGATCAGGGCGGTGTCGTCGGTGGTCGTGCTCATCTCAGCCTCTCTCGCATCGCACGGGTGTCAGGCTAGAGCCTGATCGCCGGGGACGCCATCCAAGGTTGCATGCTGCTTGACCGCCGGGAATCGCGGAAACAAGCTGGCTGCGCAGAGGGAGATCGCGATGCCAGCCTTAGCCGATACGCTCGATCTGGAAGCCCTGAAGACCAAGCTCTACTCCGCCGTGCTGTCTGACGTGCTCGACCAGCTCGGCTTCCCCAACCAGGCGGTGAAGCCCTTCGTCCGGCCGCTCGACGATGCGTCGATCCTGTGCGGCTTCGCCCGGACCGGGCTCTACATGAAGCGCTACCATTTCCCGGAAGGGCACAACCCTTATGAGCTGGAGATGGACCTGATCGACAGCCTCAAGCCCGGCGAGGTCGCGGTGCTGGCCTGCGACGGGCCGACCGACCGGATCGCGCCCTGGGGCGAGCTCTTGACCACCGCCTCGATGGCGCGCGGCGCCGCCGGCTGCCTGACCGACGGGCTGGTGCGCGACGTGCGCCGCATCCGCGAGCTGCACTTCCCGCTCTTCCACGGCGGCATCGGCCCGCTCGACACCAAGGGCAGGGCGGAGATGATGGCGGCCGACGAGCCGGTCGAGATCGCCGGGGCGCGGGTCGAGCCGGGCGACTTCGTCTTCGGCGACGTCGACGGCGTCGTCATCGTGCCGCAGCGCATCGCCGCAGAGGCGGTCAAGCTGGCGCTGGCCAAGATCGAGGCGGAGGACACGACGCGCGACGAATTGCTGGCCGGCGAGAGCCTGCGCTCGGTGTTCGCGCGGCACGGCGTGCTCTGACGCTGCACACGAACCAGTTGAGCGGCGAGACTCAGGACCGCTTGATCAATGCCTAGCGGCTTTGATCATACCCGAGATATGAGCCGAGCTTCATCATCGCTTCGTAAAAGGCCCGGCCGGTCGCGTCGTCCATGATGAGAGAGCGGTCGTTGACGGTCAGATAGACCAGATTCTCGTCGCCCCAATACGAGGAGCGGCCGAATTCGACCTCCATGGGCTCGGATTGGTCGGTGACATCGACGATGACCCGGTCGAAGTATTGCGTCGTCGTCACCATATCCCCCTCGGTCGAGCGCCGCGCGACAGCAGCCGCCCCAAGCCTGGTTGATGCCGTGCTCTCCGGCAAGCGCGTGACGGCCACAGGCGGAACCTCCTAGACCGCCGTGCGTCCTATCGGACGCAGAGTGGCGATCTAGACCTTTGTTATTGCATCGGATCTTTCCGAAAACCGGATTCCACTTTCCGGTCCGATGCTCTAGTCACTCGTGCTGACTTCCCAGCCGGCATGCGTGACGCCTTTCAGCGTGCGCAGGTTCGCGATGGCCGAATTCAGCTCGTCGGTGTCGGCCGAGCTGCTCACCAGGGTGGCGACGATCTCCGTCGCGTCTTCGTCGCTGGTGTCGAGATCGATGTCGGCGACGGGGTACTTGGCCCGTTTCAGCTCGGCGAACAGGGCTTTGCGGATGTCCTCGACATGGTCGTTACCGGCGACGACGCGCACCTGGTAGATCGCCTCCGACGAGCCCTCGTCGATCGGGATGCGGTTGATCCGGTTGACCAACGGCCGCAGCAAGGTGTTGCAGGCCAGGATCAGCAGCGTCGCCAGGATCGCTTCGGCGATCCGGTCGGTGCCGGCGCAGGCGCCGACGGCGGCCGAGGCCCAGAGCGTCGCCGCGGTGTTGAGGCCGCGGACGTTCAGGCCCTCCTTCATGATGACGCCGGCGCCGAGGAAGCCGATGCCGGTCACCACGTTGGCGATGACCCGGACGGCGCCACCGGAGCCTTCCAGGCGCATGGCGAGATCGACGAAGACCGCAGCGCCGACCGCGACGAGCACGTTGGTGCGCAACCCCGCGCTGCGCTGGCGGTACTGGCGCTCGGCGCCGATGGCCGTGCCGAGCACGAAGGCGACGAACAGGCTGACCAGCGTGTCGAGGAAGTTCGGCAGGTCGAACGTCGCGATGAACTGCACCCTGGTCCCCCCGGCGCACATGTGAACCCGCCTGAGGCGGCGGCTTTCAAGAATCAATCAGCGGAATGTCAGTATCGTAACGGCGCGCCGCGCCGGCAATGCGGTTCAGGGGCGCCGGTGCGGCATCGAGCGCGCCAGATAGCCGAAGGCAAGCACGATCGCCGAGATCATCAGGCCGGTGGTGACGACCCCGGCGGGGGTGATGCGGGCACTGCCCTGGAGCGAGATGCTCTTGCCGACGCGCAGGTTGAAGCTCGCCTTCATCTCCTCGGGATGGGTCGGAATGCTCTCCTGCTCGGAAAGCTGCGTGGGAACTGCGTCCTGCATGGCGTATCCTCCACTGCTCGCGGATCGGCGGCCATCCGCCCGGCACGGAATTGCCGGCTTCCCTAAAGCAAAGCCGGTGACCGCCTCCGAAGCAAGCGCTGGCCGTGCGGCCCGGCGTCAGGCTGGAATGCGCGACAACGAGGCCCGCCAGACCGCATCCGAAACCTCGATGCCGAAACGCTCAGCCAACAGCTTGCGCAGCGCCGCGTCGCCCTCGATCTCCCGCGCTGTCGAGGGCTCGCTGAGCCGGTGCTCGGTCAGCCTGCGGTTGAGCAGGGCGAGCCGGCCGCGCGGCAGGATGCGCGCGACGCGCAGGCCGGTGACGAAGCCGGAATCGGGATAGGTCGAGACGTAGTGGTTGGCGACCTGGTAGTCGATCGGCCAGACCGGATCGAGCGTGAAGCGGTAGAGCAGGCGCCATTCGCCAGCGACCAGAGCCCGCAGCGACCAGAACTCGCCGGCCTGCTCGAGCTTGTAGGGCTCGTGCGGCGTCTCCTGCTCGAGGCCGGGCGCGAGGCGCAGCGGGCCGGTCACGACCTGGCCGCCGAAGCCGACATCGCAGACCAAATCCTCGCCCTCGCAGGAGAGGCGCAGCAGCATGTGGCTGCGCGGCGTCTGGGCGTCTTCGGGGCCGTTGAGCAGCACACGGCCGATCAGGGGAACCGATGTGAAACCAAAGGCTTCGAGCGCGGCCTTGAACAGATGATTCTGCTCGAAGCAATAGCCGCCGCGGCGCGAGCGCACGAGCTTTTCGACCAGCGCGGCCAGGTCGAGCTTCGGCGAGCTGCCGGAGAGCGAGTCGAAATTCTCGAAGGGGATGGCCTGCACATGCAGGAGCTGGAGCGCGGCCAGCGCCGCGCGCGTCGGCGCCACCGGGCCGTCATAGCCGATGCGGGCGAGATAGGCGGCGAGGTCGGATTGCGAGAGCATGGCGTTCAGCGCGGCGGCAGGGCGGCGTAATAGGCCGCGAGCGCGCCGATCTCGGTGGGCGACATCTGCCTTGCCATGTAGCGCATCTCCTTGTGCGCGCGCTTGCCGGAGCGGAAGGCCATCATCTGGTTGAAGAGATAGCGCTCGTTCTGGCCGGCGAGATGGGGCACCTCGCTGTCGGGCGCGATGCCGTCGGGGCCATGGCACATGGCGCAGGCCTCGATCGGGGAGGAGCGCGGTTCGGCCAGGGCCGCGCCCGCAGCCAGCGCGAAGGCGATGCCGAGAATGCCCGCAACCTGCCTGATCACCTCTGCCTCCCAGCCTGAGTCGCCGCGAGCTTAGGCGGTCCCGGTCTCCGGCGGAACCACAGGCCTGCGCGTGCGACAAGCGCATGCGGCCGCGCCCGGCGCGGCCGGCGCGGAGGAAACGGGGCTGGCGGAGTGCCGCGAGACGCGAGAGTGATCCGCTTCCATTGAGCCAGGACGCGGCGCGGACGGACCCAAGCCGCCCATCCGCACGCCCCGTGGCGCTCCGCCTTCGGCGAGTTCAGTCTCCGGGCCGCGCTTCCTGGACACCGGCGAGCCAGCGTCCTCTTCAAGCGAGCTCCTCGCACAGGGACCGTAGTATCCCCAGGGCGGTGCCCCGAAGCCTCCCGGGAGCGGGGCGTAACCCCCGCCCGCAGGCGCCGACCCTCACCCAACCTCCAGCATACCTCCGGACGGCCGCCCCGTTTGGGTGATGGGCGAGGGGAGTGTAGCGCAGGTTGGAGGGGCGGGGATAAGTTTTCTTGCAGTGCCGGCAATAGTGCGGATGGGCATCACTGTTTCCGTCTGCGTGAATTTACCCACAGGAAGTTCTGATTTTCGATTTGTCAGCACCAATTTAAGCTGCGAGCTTGGTGACAGTCATTTGACAGAATGTATTTCATGCCGCTTGCCGCATCAGCTGAAGACCGCGTCATTTCGTTGGGCGATGGTCTGGCATCTCTTCCCGAGCGTCTCCTACTGGCCCACGCGCGTGGTGAAGTACTCTTCATTTGTGGGGCAGGAATTTCGAAGCCCGCTGGTCTGCCTGATTTTAGGGAGCTCGTTCTAGATGTTTATGGTCAACTAGATACTGCCGTTCACACCGTCTTGGCTGGTTTGCCTCGTGGCGTATGTAACCAATGGCAAGTCGCTTGTGAGGGTTTGACGGAGCGCCAGACTGCGGAAGTGAAGCGGTTCATTATTGGCGACTACGATGTCGTCCTTGGCATGCTTGAACGGCGCTTAGATGATCAAACTCGCGGGGATAGCGGTGTCAGGCGGACAGTGGCTGAACGCCTGCGTTCTGGGGCCAATAAGCCAGCGGCAATTCACATGGCGCTTATGCGCCTTGCCGATCGCGGCGGGACCAAAACAATCGTCACGACTAATTTCGATCTTCTGCTTGAAATAGCGTCTCTACGTCTTCGATCGCGTGTTGAGACCTACGCATTGGGTTCGATCCCGCGGCCGTCTCGACAATCAGAATTTTCTGGAGTGCTTCACATCCATGGCACTCTCGATAAGAACTCATCACGAAGCTCTGAGTTGGTTCTGACGGATCAGGATTTTGGTGAGTTCTATCTGCGTCGACGCATCGTGCCCGATTTTATCTATGATGCGGCGCGTTTATTTCACTTGGTTCTCGTGGGTTATAGCGCCAACGATCCGCCGATGCGTTATCTTCTGAACGCGGTTGCAGCCGATGGTAAGCGCTTCGACGATTTGAAGGAACGGTTCACGTTCTTCGGAACCAACGTGCCAGATCTCGTTGCATTGGAAGATTGGAAGGGACGTGGCATCACTCCGATCCATTACGATTCAAATGGCGGTCACAATGCTTTGCGAGCAACCCTCGATCGATGGTCGAATTTATCTGCAATCAACGGAAAGAAGGAAGTGGTCGACGCAGAGCTTTTCCGAATTGTAAAAACAAATCGAGCCGCGGCAGCAGAAGTTGATCGCGATCTGTTCGATCATTTTTTTCGCCGAAGCAATGCGAGCGAACGGGTGCGGTTAGCTTCGCTGGTATCAGCGGCAAGAGCAGACATCGACTGGCTCGATGCAATCGTGAAAATTGGAACCGAAAAAGAGCGGGGGCGGAAATCATGATCAGACCCTGGTCTTATCTTGACATACAAGAGCGCGAATCCTTTCGAGCGACGGTCGCATTTCTTCATAATCGGTTAGCTGAGCAAGGTACAATCGACTGGGCTCTTCGCCTGGAACCCAATCAGCGCATCGAGCGCGTTGCAGTTGACGACCTATTGAATAGTCCGGGCGCACGTGACCTTCAGGAGCCATGGGCGACCGCTTGGCGACTGATCGAAGAGAGTTGGTCATCTGGGCTTTCGGGTCGGCGCGACCAAGGGGCGATTTACGCGATCCAGAGGCGTCTTCGTTCTGGTGATCGTTCGGGTGTGGTGGTCGCGGCTATTGTGAATGTTGTCGCGCCACGACTTAAGGTCGAACCCATTGCCTCTTGGCATTGGCAATTCGTCAAGAAACCGCGCGGACCTAAGAATATTGAAGACCTTTTATCCGTTAGCCTGACAAGCGGCGACTTAGTCGATCTAAATGTTCTAGAACTGTCGCGCCTGACCGACATTCAGTTCCTTGTGTCGCTGGCGAGGGCGCTTGAGACCTCCGTGAATAGCGGTTTGGACATTGGGAGACGCATTGGATGGGATGAAAGTCGATCCTTCCTAGGCTTGGGAATGCTCAATAGGGTATTCTATACTCAGCTTGCGAGAAGAGCCGGCGAGGATAGCGAGCCGGACGCCTATCATCACGGCATCGCGCCATCCGTGAAGCTGCTTCACGCTGTCGTCGCGCGGATTGCCGATCTTGACCCAGCGTCGGCACGACCATTCATTCGGCGATGGAGTTTGGACCCCTCGCCCGTGCACGTTCGCCTGTGGGCCGCCATTGCCCGAAGCGATCAATTGGCATCGGCTGCGCAGGTTCGGGATTTCCTATTGGCAGTTGACGATAGGAAGTTCTGGGATTTGCATGCATTCCCTGAAATCGCGGAGCTGCGGGCTAAGCGTTTTCGGGATCTAGATCAGGAAACGCAGCTTGCAATTGCAATGCGCATTGAGAAGGGGCCGCCACGCGATCATTGGCCAAAGAAAGCCGAGGCTGCAAAGGTCAAGAATGCGCGGCTTTACTCGGCGGTCCGCGAGCTAAAGCGCATTGAGGCTGCGAATGGTCAACTGCCTACAAGATCGAAGTCATGGCTCAACGCCAACGTCGTGCAGTTTGCTGATCTTGCCGAAATCACAATCGAGACAGGATTTCCAGAAGGGCCGATTGTCCGATCGGTGCCGGCAAACCCCGACGACCGTTACGACACGCTGCAAGGTGCCGCCCGGCTACGTGCGCTTGAAACGGCGCTTTCGGCGGGTCGCAGCGGATGGGATGACGATCCCGCAGAGAGAGCTAATGACTGGCTGCGACAGCCAGGGAAAGTGGAGCTTGTCCTTAGCGACTTTGAAGCCGATAAAAATGGGGGAGATAGCTCCCCGAGGGTCTGGGACCGTTTCGGTTGGGCGCATTCCCCAAAGCCACCAGAGGCGGATAGTTCTACCCAGCGTGAGCGCTTACGCGAGGCTGCACGCGTCCTCGCACTCTTAAACCAACTCTCGAAAGGAACTGTAAAGGGTGCAATTGAAGGTATCAGTGCTTGGCTGGACGCTTGGGGGAAGTATGTTGTCGCCTTGCCATCGGGCCTTACGGTCTGGTCCAGAGTTTGGCCGATTGCGATTGAGGCAACCAACAGCACGCCAGAACAAGGCGATGACAGCGATCTAAGTGTTTCAGCTCGGGCCGTTGATGACGACAGCGAGCCAATGGATCTAGACACTCTCAATACACCTGCAGGCAAATTGGTTGGCGTGTTCTTGGCGGCGTGCCCGAATCTTGCATTGGATACCAACGCTTTCGCAGCCGGCTCAATTGAAGGGCAAATGCGTGATGCTGTGATCGTGTCACCAGGTCGGAGTGGGCTTATCGCGCGGCACCGGCTAATCGAGGCACTACCCTACTTTCTTCGCGCTGATCGAGATTGGGCGCAGCAGCATTTGATTACGCCGTTGCTCAACGACAGCGGCGAAGGGTTGGCGCTTTGGCGCGCAATTGCTAGAAGAACCCATTTTACAGACGTGTTGAAGATCATAGGCGGCGCGATGGCGGAACGGGCGGCAGATCGCCGCCTCGGACGAGAAACTCGCCAGAGCCTTGTGTTCAGCCTGATCATCGAGTCGCTTCACGCTTTCCGCGAACGACGTGATCCGGCTGTGCCCAATTCGCGAATTCAGCAGATGTTGCGCACATTGGACGATGAAGTGCGAGCTTCAGCTGCAAACGCGGTTCAGCAATTTGTCCGTGACCTTTCCACTAATGCTACTGTCGAAGAAACGTCGAACGAAGACGTGCGAGAGAATGCCGTGTCTGCGGCTAAGCTATTTAGAGTTGCGGCAGCTCCTTTCTTTCGCGAGGTGTGGCCGCAAGAGCGTTCACTAGCTACACCCGGGGTAAGCGGAGCGTTGGCCGATCTACCCGCTACCTCAGGCGAGGCGTTCGCTGACGCCGTCAGTGCCATTTCACGTTTTCTCGTCCCATTTGAGTGTTGGTCGATGATTGACTACGGATTTTATGGCGAGGAGGCTGGTCAAAAGAAATTAGCAGTCATCAACAACGAGGCCAAAGCGGGAGCTTTGTTGCGATTGCTTGACCTGACTGTAGGAACATCCGAAGGCGCTGTGGTTCCATACGACTTAACGGATGCCCTCGACCAGATCATAGCGGTGGCGCCGGCCCTAGCGGAGGCCACGCCGTATCGAAGGCTTGCAACTGCAGCCCGCCGCTAGGAAGTTTTTGAGCGGCTGATATTTACTCCGCCGCCTGCCGCGCCGCCTTCCCCTTCAACGGCCGCCGCGCCAGCACCTCCTTGAGGAACCTTGCGGTGTGGCCCTTGCCGATCCGGACGATGTCCTCCGGCGTGCCCTGGGCCACGACCTCGCCGCCGCCATCGCCGCCTTCGGGGCCCATGTCGATGATCCAGTCGGCGGTCTTGATGACTTCGAGGTTGTGCTCGATCACCACGACCGAATTGCCCTGCTCGACCAACTCGTGCAGCACTTCCATCAGCTTGGCGACGTCGTGGAAATGCAGGCCGGTGGTCGGCTCGTCCAGGATGTAGAGCGTGCGGCCGGTGGCGCGCTTCGACAGTTCCTTCGACAGCTTGACGCGCTGGGCCTCGCCGCCTGACAGGGTCGTGGCCTGCTGGCCAACCTTGACATAGGTCAGGCCGACGCGGGCGAGCGTCTCCATCTTCTCGCGGATCGAGGGCACCGCCTTGAACAGGACCTTGGCCTCCTCGACGGACATGTCGAGCACGTCGGCGATCGATTTTTCGCGGTACTTCACCTCGAGCGTCTCGCGGTCGTAGCGCTTGCCCTTGCAGACGTCGCAGGTGACGTAGACGTCGGGCAGGAAGTGCATCTCGATCTTGATGACGCCGTCGCCCTGGCAGGCCTCGCAGCGGCCGCCCTTGACGTTGAAGGAGAAGCGGCCGGGCTGGTAGCCGCGCGCCTTCGCCTCGGGCAGGCCGGCGAACCATTCGCGGATCGGCGTGAAGGCGCCGGTATAGGTCGCTGGGTTGGAGCGCGGGGTGCGGCCGATCGGCGATTGGTCGATGTCGATGACCTTGTCGAGATGCTCCATGCCCTCGATGCGGTCATGCGGGGCAGGGTGCTCGATCGCGCCGTTGAGCTTGCGCGCCACCGCCTTGTAGAGCGTGTCGATGACCAGCGTCGACTTGCCGCCGCCGGAGACGCCGGTGATGCAGGTGAAGAGCCCGAGCGGGATCTCGACCGAGACGTCCTTGAGGTTGTTTCCCTTCGCGCCGACGATCTTGAGCGCGCGGCCCTTGGTCGCCTTGCGGCGCTTGGCCGGGACGGGGACGCTCATCTCGCCGGTGAGGTATTTTCCGGTGAGCGAGTTCGGGTCGTCCAGGATCTGCTGCGGCGTGCCCTTGGCGACGATCTCGCCGCCATGGATGCCGGCGCCGGGGCCGACATCGACGACATAGTCGGCCGTCATGATCGCGTCCTCGTCATGCTCGACGACGATGACGGTGTTGCCGAGGTCGCGCAGGCGCCTGAGCGTGCCGAGCAGGCGCTCATTGTCGCGCTGGTGCAGGCCGATCGAGGGCTCGTCGAGCACGTAGAGCACGCCGGTCAGGCCGGAGCCGATCTGCGAGGCCAGGCGGATGCGCTGGCTCTCGCCGCCCGACAGCGTGCGCGAGCCGCGCGCCAGCGTCAGGTATTCCAGCCCGACATCGAGCAGGAAGGTCAGCCGGTCGCGGATCTCCTTGAGGACGCGGGTGGCGATCTCGATCTGCTTCGGCGTGAGGTGGCGCGGCAGGTCCTGGACCCAGGCGAGCGCATCCTTGACCGAGAGCTGCGAGATCTCGCCGATATGGCGGTGGTCGATCTTCACGGCCAGCGCCTCGGGCTTGAGCCGGAAGCCGTTGCAGGCAGCGCAGGGCGTCTCCGACATGAAGCGGCCGATATCCTCGCGGGCCCAGTCGGATTCGGTCTCCTTCCAGCGCCGCTCCAGGTTGGTGATGATGCCCTCGAACGGCTTCTTCACCTCATAGGCGCGCAGGCCGTCATTATAGGACATGCGCACGGCCTCGGTGCCGGTGCCGAACAGGATGGCGTCCCTGGCCTGCTGCGGCAACTCCGACCAGGGTTTTGTCATCGAGAAGCCGAAATGCCGGGCGAGCGCGTCGAGCGTCTGGCCGTAATAGGGCGAGGTCGACTTGGCCCAGGGCGCGATCGCGCCCTTCTTCAGCGTCAGCGCCTCGTCCGGCACGATCAGGTTGGCGTCGATGCGCATCTCGTGGCCGAGCCCGTCGCAGGTCGGGCAGGCGCCGAACGGGTTGTTGAACGAGAACAGCCGCGGCTCGATCTCGGGGATGGTGAAGCCGGAGACCGGGCAGGCGAATTTGGAGGAGAAGGTGATGCGCCTGGCCTCGCCGCTCTCCTCCTTCTCGTCGGCGTATTCGAAGATGGCGATGCCTTCGGCCAGCTCGAGCGCCTGCTCGAGCGAGTCCGAGAGCCGGGCGGCGATGTCGCCGCGGACGACGATGCGGTCGACGACCACGTCGATGTCGTGCTTGAACTTCTTGTCGAGCGTCGGCGCGTCGGGGATCTCGTAGAACTCGCCGTTGATCTTGACGCGCTGGAAGCCGCGCTTCAGCCACTCGGCCAGCTCCTTGCGATACTCGCCCTTGCGACCGCGCACGACCGGCGCGAGCAGGTAGCCGCGGGTCTTCTCCGGCAGCTCCAGCAGGCGGTCGACCATCTGGCTGACGGTCTGGCTCTCGATCGGCAGGCCGGTCGCCGGCGAATAGGGGATGCCGGCCCGGGCCCAGAGCAGCCGCATGTAGTCGTGGATCTCAGTGACGGTGCCGACGGTCGAGCGCGGGTTCTTCGAGGTGGTCTTCTGCTCGATCGAGATCGCCGGCGAGAGCCCGTCGATCTGGTCGACGTCGGGCTTCTGCATCATCTCCAAAAACTGGCGGGCATAGGCCGAGAGGCTCTCGACATAGCGGCGCTGGCCTTCGGCGTAGATCGTGTCGAAGGCGAGCGAGGACTTGCCCGAGCCGGACAGGCCGGTGAACACGACGAGCTTGTCGCGCGGAATGGCGAGGTCGATGTTCTTGAGATTGTGCTCGCGCGCACCGCGCACGGAGATCACACGCGCATTCGGGTCTGCGGCCCGGTTGCGGTCGAACATGTCCTCGAGCGAGGCGGCTTGCTCAGCGAGGGTCGTCTTGCGGGCCATGGGGCGTCCGTTTTGGGATAAGGCGTAGAGATAGGGCAAAAGCCGCGCCATGCCAGCCTCAGGGCCGGGTGGCGGCTATGATTAGCACGCGGCGCCTCCCGTCTGCTGCCTTTCTCCTGACAGGGGCTGTCAGCATCGCGAGCGCTCAGCCAGCAATTGCGGGAAGGCCGGCCGGGGTCGCGCGGGGCAGGATCGCCTCCAGCGGGCCGCGGCCGAAACGCTGCATCCACCATCGGCTCAAGGCGAGTTGCACCAGGAAGATCAGGACCCCGAGCATCAAGGCCGGCAGGGGTGCGACCTGACCGACCAGACCGAAGCCGTAAGCGTGGAAGACCAGGCTGCAAACCAGCGATTGAGCCAGATAGTTGGACAGGGCCATCCGTCCGGCGGGCGCGAGCGCATCACGGACGGCTGCTCCACTCCGACTCTGGAAAAACAGGAGGGCGATCGCGACATAGGCGCCGGCCAGGAGCGGGGCGCTCAGCAGACTCAAGGCCAGTGCAAGGGGCGCCCAGCTGGAATCGGGCATGATCGCATTGCAAAAGGCCGAGGGCGCCGATCCCAGCAGGCCGAGGAGAAGCCCCCAATGCGCCAGGCGCCGCAGTTGCGCCCGATGCCGATCCGGCTGTTCGAGCACCCTGCGCCGCCCCATGACCAATCCAACCATGAACATCGCCAGCGCGCAGGGCGCCTGCACGGTGGCGATGGTCACGCTGACCCAGGACAATTCCCTGACATGCTGCGCGATGACCGTCATGGGCGCCGCGCGATAGGCTTGCATTGCAGCCTCGGCCCGCTCCAGGGCGGAAATCTGGTCGAACTCCGGAGGAAAGGCCGCCAGCAAACTGCCGAGCGCCGTCCAGAAGAAGACGGTTCCGCCAATCAGCCATGTCGCCAGGCGCAAGAGCGAGTCATCGCTGCGCTTCCTCACCAGCATCAGCACGACGCCGAGCACGGCATAGGTGGTCAGGATATCGCCGTGAAAGAGCAGGACCGCGTGCAAGGCTCCGATGAGCCATAAACTGGCCTGCCGGCGCAGGAAGCGCGGAGCGAATGGAACGCCTGCCCGATCGGCCGCACGTATCTGAAGCGCGACGCTATAGCCGAACAGCAAAGAGAAGATGAGGTAGAATTTAAGTCCCAGGAGCCATCCGACCAGGAACTCGACCAGCCGGTCGGCGAAGCCGCTGAAGAGAGGGTCTGCCAAGCCAACCCCGTAAAATGCCGAGGCAAAGTGACGGATATTGACGAGAAGGATGCCCAGCAGCGCCAGACCGCGCAAGGCGTCCAACGCGACGACGCGCCCGGTCGCAGGAGCGCCATCACGCTGCGCGGTTTGATCTGCGATCATCGCTCATTCCCGATCCGCACAGTGAATTGCCCGGCACAGTATGGGTCTTTCGGAACAAATCAAGAACATTTTTATTGCGAGCCCAACCACCGCGAGCCATGTCGCAGGCGACAAGGCTGGCGCTGCCCTAATCGCGTTGCGCGGCGCGCATGCGCCCCACGCTTCGTCAGCCGAATTGATCGGGGCAGGGCCGGCCGCTAGGGTCCCGCCGGTCGAGCGAGCCCTCAGGCTGGTTGCGAAGATCCGAAGCTTGAAGGCTAGTCCGCGATGAGCGAAGCAACCTCCCAGCAGCTCACCATCATTCCGCCGGGCGCGCCCCTGCGCGGCAAGGTGGTGCCGCCCGGCTCGAAATCGATCACGAACCGGGCGCTGCTGGTGGCGGCCCTAGCCGAAGGCACGAGCACGCTGACCGGGGCGCTGAAGAGCGACGATACGCGCTACATGGCCGAAGCGTTGCGCGCCATGGGCGTCGCGCTCGAGGAGCCGGACGCGACGACCTTCGTCGTAACCGGCGACGGCCGCCTGCGTCCGCCGGCCGCGCCGCTCTTCCTCGGCAATGCCGGCACTGCGACGCGCTTCCTGACGGCGGCGGCTGCGCTGGTCGATGGCCGCGTCGTGGTCGATGGCGACGAGCATATGCGCAAGCGGCCGATCGCGCCGCTGGTGACTGCGCTACGCTCGCTCGGCGTCACGGCCTCCGCCGAGACCGGCTGCCCGCCGGTGACGATCGAGGGGCAGGGCGGTTTTGCCGCCGGCCGGGTCGAGGTCGATGGCGGGCTTTCGAGCCAATACGTCTCCGCCCTGCTGATGGCGGCGGCCTGCGGGCGCGGCCCGATCGAGATCGCGCTGACCGGCAAGGAGATCGGCGCGCGCGGCTATATCGACCTGACCCTCGCGGTGATGGCGGCCTTCGGCGCCAGGATCTCGCAGCCCGATGCGTCGCTCTGGCGGGTCGAGCCGACCGGCTACCGCGCCGCTGACTTCCTGGTCGAGCCTGATGCGTCGGCCGCGACCTATCTCTGGGCGGCCGAGGTGCTGACCGGCGGCGCGATCGATCTCGGCGTCCAGGCCAGCGCCTTCACCCAGCCCGATGCGCGGGCGCATGCGCTGATCGCCAGCTTTCCGCATCTGCCCGCGGTGATCAACGGCTCGCAGATGCAGGATGCCGTGCCGACGCTGGCGGTGCTCGCCGCCTTCAACGAGACGCCGGTGCGCTTCACCGGCATCGCCAACCTGCGCGTCAAGGAATGCGACCGGGTGGCGGCGCTGGCCCAGGGCCTGTCGCGCATCCTGCCCGGGCTCGGCATCGAGGAGGGCGACGACCTGCTCATCGCCTCCGATCCGGGGCTGGCCGGCCGGACCCTGCCGGCGCAAATCGACAGCTTCGCCGACCATCGCATCGCGATGAGCTTCGCGCTGGCGGGGCTGAAGCTGCACGGCGTGACGATCCTCGACCCTACCTGCGTCGCCAAGACCTATCCGGGCTATTGGCGGGCACTTGCCTCGCTGGGCGTCAAATTCGAAGGCGATATGCCCTGAGAGACCATTTTGCGAATTCTACTGGCGCGGTCGTCCGACGCGGCTGTCTGCGCTTCTGGTGCTCACGTACCGAGGCACGCTCTGCTCTGGTTCTCGACAGCCGCGCCAGACGACTCGCGCCAGCGAATTCTCTAAACGCTCTCTGCGCTGCAGCAGCGATTCGGCAGGGGAAAACCGCTTGAACAAAGCGTGAACATAGTTGATAGTGCCCATGCCGGGCGCTAGGGTCCGGCTCCGGTCGCCGATCGGATCACAGAGACTGTTTGAGAATTCGCCAGCACGAGTCGGCTGGCGTGGTTGTCGAGAACCGTAGCGCAGCGGACTTTTTGTCCGTGAGCACCGGAAGCGCAGATAACCGCGTCGGACGACCGAGATGGTAGAATTATCGACAGTCTCTTCAGATGTGCGCAGGAAATGGAGCCACTCATGGCTGGTAGTGTGAACAAGGTCATTCTGGTCGGCAATCTCGGGCGCGACCCCGAGGTGCGGCGTCTCGGCAGCGGCGAGCCCGTGGTCAACCTGCGGATCGCGACCTCCGAAACCTGGCGCGACAAGCAGTCGGGCGAGCGCAAGGAGAAGACCGAGTGGCACTCGGTGGTGATCTTCAACGAGAACCTCGCCAAGGTCGCCGAGCAGTACCTGAAGAAGGGCTCGAAGATCTATGTCGAGGGCCAGCTCCAGACCCGGAAATGGCAGGACCAGTCCGGCGTGGAGAAGTACACGACCGAGATCGTGCTGCAGCGCTTCCGCGGCGAGTTGACCATTCTCGACAGCCGCGGCCAGGGCGGCTCGGACGAGTACGGCGAAGGCGGCGGCTCGGTCGAGGATCGCGCGGGCGGCGGCTCCTTCGGCCGGTCGAGCCCGATGGGCAGCGGTGGTGGTGGTGGCTCGCGCCAGCCGCAGCCGGCGATGTCGAGCGGCGGCGGTGGCCGCTCGTCGAGCCATCTCGACGACGATATCCCGTTCTAGGCGATCGGCGGGGCCGGCGATCGGCCGGGCCTCGCGAGGACTGAATTGATGAAGCCGCCGCGGGTTGCTCCGCAGCGGCTTTTTCTTTGCGCGCGGCCCGCAACCCTGCCGTGCGCTGGCATGGCGCTTGCGTCATCCCTGCCGTATGGTCGGGCCTCGCTATTCTGGAGGCCATTGATGTCAGTCAGGGAGCCGGGAATGCCGACACGCCGTGCTTTACTCGCAGGCGGAGCCGCTGCGCTCGCCATCGCCAGACCCTCGATCAGCCTTGCCGCCGACAAGCGGGTGGTGAAATTCGTGCCGCAGGGCGACCTTGCGGTGGTCGATCCGATCTGGACCACGGCGACCGTCACCCGCAACCACGCCTTCCTCGTCTACGATACGCTGTTCGGCCAGGACGAGAGCTACCGGGCCCAGCCGCAAATGGCGGCCGGCGCTGCGACCGATGCCGATGCCAAGACCTGGACGATCACGCTGCGCGACGGCTTGAAGTTCCATGACGGCACGCCGGTCCTGGCGCGCGATTGCGTCGCCAGCCTGAAGCGCTGGGGCAAGCGCGATTCCTTCGGCCAGACGCTGATGGGCGTCACCGACGAGCTTTCCGCGGTCGACGACAAGACCTTGCGCTTCCGGTTGAAGCAGCCTTTCCCGCTGTTGCCCGACGCGCTCGCCAAGATGACCGCCTTCGTGCCGGTGATCATGCCGGAGCGGCTCGCCAGCATCGACGCCTTCACGCAGATCAACGAGGTCGTCGGCAGCGGCCCGTTCCGCTTCGTCGCCTCCGAGCGGCAATCCGGCAGCCGGGCGGTCTATGAGAAGTTCGCCGGTTACGTGCCGCGCAGCGACGGCAAGCCCGGCCGCACCGCCGGCCCCAAGGTCGTGCATTTCGACCGGGTCGAATGGCACACGCTCCCTGATCCGGCGACGGCCGCGGCTGCGCTCCAGAGCGGCGAGATCGACTGGGTCGAGCAGCCGCTGCCCGACATGCTGCCGATCCTGGCGAAGAACCCCGAGATCGCCGTCGAGATCAAGGAGACGACCGGCTCGATCGCGATCATGCGGATGAACCACCTGCATCCGCCCTTCGACAATCCGGCGGTGCGGCGGGCCATCCTGCTGGCAGTCAACCAGGCCGATTTCATGGAGGCGGTCGGCGGGGCCGATAAGACGCTCTGGCGGACCGGCGTCGGTGTCTTCCCGCCGGATACGCCGATGGCGAGTGCGGCTGGCATGGAGGTGCTGAACTCGCCGCGCGACCTCGCCAAGGCGAAGCAAGCGCTGGCCGAGGCCGGCTACAAGGGCGAGAAGGTCGTGCTGCTCGGCGTCAGCGACCTCGCCAACCTCAAGGCCGAGTGCGAGGTCGGCGGCGACATGCTGACCAGGCTCGGCATGAACGTCGACTACCAGGTGATGGACTGGGGTACCGTCGTGACCCGCCGCGCCAAGAAGGAGCCGCCGACGCAGGGCGGCTGGAACGTCTTCTTCACCGGCTGGAACGGCATCGACATCCTCGACCCGGTCGGCCACCTCTCGCTGCGCGGCAATGGCGCCGCCGCCTGGCCGGGCTGGCCGGAGGCACCGAAGATCGAGGCGCTGCGCGATGCCTGGATGGCGGCGCCGGACCTGGCGACGCAGCAGAAGGTCGCGGCCGAGATCCAGCAACAGGTGCTGATCGACGTGCCCTATGTGCCGCTCGGCCAGTATTTCCAGCCGGTCGGCTATCGGCGTTCGCTGGAGGGCATGCTGCCGAGCTTCCCGACCTTCTGGAACGTCAAGCGGGCGTGAGAAGCCACTTGTGAGTTCTACTGGCGCAACCGCTTGACGCGGCCGTCTGCTCAAACGGCTTCTCCATGCACTTCAGCCGTCATAGGCCTCCTGCAGCTTGGCCATGTCGATCTTGGTCATTTGCAGCATGGCCTGCACGGCGCGGTTTGCCCTCTCGCGGTCGGGCGAGCTGAACAGTTTCGGCAGGAGCGAGGGGATGATCTGCCAGGAGATGCCGAACTTGTCCTTGAGCCAACCGCATTGCTGCTCCTTGCCGCCTTCGCCGAGCCTCTCCCAGTAATAGTCGACCTCTCCTTGCGTCTCGCAGTTCACATAGAGCGAGATCGCCTCGGTGAAGCTGAAGCGCGGGCCGCCGTTGAAGGCGGTGAAGCCGACGCCTTCGAGCTCGAAGGAAGTTGCCATCGGCGAGACCTCGCCGAGCTTCGCGTTCTTGAAGACCGCCGTGTAGAACCGCGCGGCCTCCTCGGCCTGGTCGTTGAACCACAGGAACGGGGTGAGCTTGTTCATGGCCGTCTCCGGACTGTGTTGATGGGGGCTCAGGCCGCCTGCTGCGCGGCGAAGAGCGTGTCGAGCTGGTCGTAGCTGGCGGCGACGCCGTCCTTCATGCCGCTCTGGAGCGCGCCGTCGCGGGCCGCTTGCGAGGCATAGAGCACGGTGAGCGCCAGCTCGGTCTTGCCGGCGCGCTCGGTCAGGACCAGCGTCGCCAGCGCCTCGCCGCCGGTCCAGTCCTGGTCGAACAGCTCGGTGCGGACGATGCGCTCGGGCCTGACGATCTCGCGGAAGATGCCACCCATGCCCATCTCGGCCCCTTCCGGGCCGCGCCAGACATGGCGGAAGGCGCCGCCGATGGTGAGGTCGACCTCGCATTGTGCCAGCGACCAGCCCGGAGGCCCGTTGAGCCAGCGCTTGAGCAGTTCGGGCCGGTACATCGCCTCGAAGACCAGTTCGCGCGGGGCATCGAACAGCCGCGTCATCAGGATTTCGCGGTCGCTCGGCGTCGTGACCGTCAGGTCGGCGGTGGTCGTCATCATCACTCTCCCTGGTTCTTGCCCTGGTTCTTGTCGGTTACTGCTTTGGCTTGCGCCTTCATTTCGTCGAGCAACGCGTCGAGACGCTGGAAGTTTGCCTCCCAAAGCTGGCGATAGCGCTCGAGCCAGTCATTGGCCTCGGCGAGCGGCTGCGCCTCCAGCCGGCAGGGCCGGCGCTGCGCATCGCGGCCGCGCGAGATCAGCCCGGCGCGCTCCAGCATCTTGAGGTGCTTCGAGATCGCCGGCTGGCTCATGGCAAAGGGCTGGGCCAGCTCCGTCACCGAGGCCTCGCCGAGCGCGAGCCGCGCCAGGATCGCCCGGCGGGTCGGATCGGCAAGCGCCGTGAAGGTCGCGTCGAGCTGGCTGGCTGGCGTCATTTTATAACTCATATATTATATAACTAAATGGATATGTTCGATGGCGCCCGCTGTCAAGCTGCCGGCCGGAAGCGGGCAGGGGCCTGCGCCATGCGATGGGCACAGGCCCGCCCGCGCGCCGTCTGTGCTTGCCCTCGCCGGGGTTCTTGGAGAAGGTGCCGCCATCATGAGCACAATCGATCCGTCTCTCTCCGCGCTTTCCGTCTGGCTCGCCCTCGAAAGCCCCACCCACCACGCTCCCGGCGTCAACGGCATGATGGACCTCGTTGCTGCCGAGGTCGAAGGCCTGCCGATCGCGGTCGAGCGCATTCCCGGCCGCGACGGGCTCGGCGATGCGCTGATCCTGCGCGCCGGCCCGAACAACGGCGAGAAGGCCGTCGCGGTGATGTCGCATCTCGACACGGTCCATCCGGTCGGGACCAGCGCCAAGGATTTGCCGGTGCGGATCGAGGGCGACAGGCTCTATGGACCCGGCGTCTATGACATGAAGGGCGGCGCCTGGCTGGCGCTGCAGGCCTTCAAGGACGTCGCCAAGGCGGGCGCGGCAAAGCGGCCGATGGTCTTCCTGTTCACGCCGGACGAGGAGATCGGTTCGCCGACGACGCGCTCGGTCATCGAGGATATCGGCCGCCTGTCCACCGCCGTGCTGGTCACCGAGCCGGCGCGCGAGGGCGGCAAGATCGTCACGGCGCGCAAGGGCGTCGGCCGCTTCGATGTCAGGATCGAGGGCCGTCCCTCGCATTCTGGCTCGCGCCATGCCGATGGCCGCAGCGCCATTCGCGAGGCCGCCCATCAGATCCTGGCGATCGAGGGCATCACCGACTATGCCCGCGGCATCACTACCAGCGTCGCGCTGATGGGCGGCGGCACGGCGGCGAACGTCATCCCGCAGCATGCCTGGTTCAGCGTCGACCTGCGCGTCACCAACCTCGCGGATGGCGCCGCGATGGAAAGCCTGATCCTCGGGCTCAAGCCGCGCGATCCCGATGTGAAGATCAGCGTCAGCGGCGGCATGAACCGGCCGCCCTACGAGAAGTCGCCTGAGGTCGCCGGCCTGTTCGAGACGGCGCGAGGCATCGCGGCTGGCATCGGCTTCGACCTGAAGGATTGCCCGATGACCGGCGGCGGCTCGGACGGCAACTTCACCGCGGCGCTCGGCGTTCCCACCCTGGACGGGCTCGGCATCGACGGCGACGGCGCCCATACGCTGAACGAGCACGCGCTGATCTCCTCGATCGCGCCGCGCCGGGCGCTGATCAAAGGCCTGCTGGAGGCGATCTGAGCTTGTCCTTCTCCCCCTGCGGGAGAAGGTGGCACGCAGCGCCGGATGAGGGGTCGCGCTGCACTTTCCGAATATCGCGTATGCCATCCGCCGACGCTGCCATCGTCGCGCGACCCCTCATCCGCCCCTGCCGGGGCACCTTCTCCCGCAGGGGAAGAAGGGAAGAGGGCGCCCACCTGGTCTGTCCGTCGCGCCGTTTCCGTCTTCCGCTCTTCACCCAAATCCGCTCTGATGCCGCCCAAGGCCGCCTGACGGCCGTCCTTGGGAGGGCGAAACATGAGACAATGGATCGCGGGCGCCGTTGGCGCGGCTTGCATGGTGGTGACGGGAATGGCGGCGGCGCAGGAGCTTTTGGTCGAGAAGAAGGTCTTCGAGCTGCCGAGCTTCACCACGCAGTCCGGCCGCACGCTGAAGAACGTCAAGGTCGGCTGGGAGAGCTACGGCACGCTCAACGCCGACAAATCCAACGCGGTCCTGATCTGCCATTTCTTTTCCGGCAACTCGCATGCTGCCGGGAAATACGCGGCCGCAGATGCGGCGCCGGGCTATTGGGACGCGATCATCGGGCCGGGCAAGGCGATCGACACCAACACGTATTTCGTCCTCTCCTCGGACACGCTGGTGAACCTCAACACCGGCGATCCGAAGACCACCACCACCGGGCCGGCCTCGATCAATCCCGATACCGGCAAGCCCTATGCGCTTGATTTCCCCGTCGTGACCGTGCGCGATTTCATCGAGGTGCAGAAGGCGCTGGTCGAGAGCCTCGGCATCAGGAAGCTGGCGCTGGTCGCCGGCCCGTCGATGGGCTCGCTGCAGACTTATGAATGGGCCGCGACCTATCCGGAGATGGTCGCCAAGGCGATGCCGGTGATCGGCGTGGCCGAGGCCGACGCGATGCTGATCGCCTGGCTCGACGTCTGGGCGGCGCCGATCCTGGTCGATCCGAACTGGAACAATGGCGACTATTACGGCAGGACTCCGCCCAATGCCGGCCTCGCCAAGGCGCTGACGGCGGTGACCTTGCAGGCCAACCATGCCGAGTGGGCGAACGGCACCTTCGGCCGCCGGCCGGCCAAGGAGGGCGAGGAGCCGGGCAAGGCGCTCGCCAACAGGTTCCAGGTCCAGAGCATCCTGGACAGTGCCGGCGAGGCCCGCGCAAAAGTCTCGGACGCCAATCACTTCCTCTACCTGATCAAGGCCAACCAGCTCTTCGCGGCCGGCGGCACCTCGCTCAAGGACGGCCTGGCGAAGATCAAGGCGCCGGTGCTGCTGATCACCCAGCCGAAGGACCTGGTCTTCACCGCCGACGCCGTGGCGCGCACGGCGGAAGGGTTGAAGCAGGCCGGAGGCAACCTCACCCAGGTCTTCATCCAGGGCACCCGTGGCCATCTCGACGGCGTGATCTCGATGAAGCAGGCGGAAGGGGCGATCAGGGAGTTTTTGGAGAAATAGCCTTGCCGGATTAGCTCCCTTCTCCCCCTGCGGGAGAAGGGAAGAGCCCGAGCTCGTGCCTAACCGCTCCGCACCACCGCCTGTATCCCGTCGATCACGAACTGGACCGCCAGCGCCGCCAGGATGACGCCGAGCAGGCGGGTCAGCACGACGTTGCCGGTGACGCCGAGCAGGCGCGCGATCGGCACCGCCAGCCAGAACACGACGAGGCAGGAGAGGATCACCAGCCCGCAGATCGCCACCAGCGAGCCCAGCATGGCGAGGTCGCCATTGGCGCGGCCGGCGAGCAGCATCATTGCGGTCAGCGCGCCGGGGCCGGCCATCAGCGGAATGCCGAGCGGGAAGGCGGCGACGTTGCGGATATGGTCCTGCGTGATCGCGGTCTCGGCGGTGGCCTGCTTGCGCTCGTTGCGGCGCTCGAACACCATCTCGAAGGCGATCCAGAACAGCAGCAGCCCGCCCGCGATGCGGAAGGCTGGCAAGGAGACGCCGAGCGCCTTCAGCACGACGTCGCCGGCGAGGCCGAAGAAGGCCATGATGCAGAAGGCGATGATGCTGGCGCGGAGCGCGACCTGCCGGCGCTCGTCATTCGACATGCCGCGCGTCAGCGACAGGAAGATCGGCGCCAGGCCCGGCGGATCGAGCGTCACCATCAGCGTGACGAGTGCGGAGCTGAGATATTCGACGAACATTCCGGAGCTTAGGCATGCCGCAGGGGCCGCGTCATCCATGAAACGTGGCCGGATTGTGGAGGGCGTGCGAAACAGAGTCAAAAACAGCTTGTAATATACTGAACCAAAAGGATTTTATTTTCTCTGGAGAGTTTCGTCTTTCGCTGGCTTCACAGGCCGGAATCGGGTAGCCAGAAGCCTGAAAAACCAGCGGTAAATCGGGGCCTTATCCCTTGAGCGAAGACGATAACGACAAGCGCGACGACCAGCCGGGCGAACCGCATTTCGGCGGCGACATCAAGCCGATCGCGATCACCGACGAGATGAAGAAGAGCTATCTCGATTACGCCATGAGCGTGATCGTGAGCCGCGCTCTGCCCGACGTCCGCGACGGCCTCAAGCCGGTGCACCGGCGCATCCTCTATTCCATGTGGGAAGTGGGCCAGACGCCGGAGAAGAAGCACGTCAAATCGGCGAACATCGTCGGAGCCGTGATGGGCCAATACCATCCGCACGGCGACCAGGCGATCTACGATGCGCTCGTTCGCATGGCTCAGCCCTTTTCCATGAGCGTGCCCCTCGTCGACGGCCAGGGTAATTTCGGGTCGATGGACGGAGACCCGCCGGCTGCGATGCGTTACACCGAGAGCCGGCTCGCCAAACCGGCCATGCCCTTGCTCAATGACCTCGACCGAGACACGGTCGATTTCCAGCCCACCTATGATGATAGCCGCTCGGAACCTAAGGTCCTGCCGGCGAGCTTCCCGAATTTGCTCGTCAACGGCGCCGGTGGCATCGCGGTCGGCATGGCGACCAACATCCCGCCGCACAACCTCGGTGAGGTCATCGACGCCTGCATCGCGCTGATCGAGAATCCCGAGATCACGATCGACGAGCTGATCGAGATCGTGCCCGGCCCGGATTTCCCGACCGGCGCCTCGATCATGGGCCGCAGCGGCATCCACTCGGCCTATCATACCGGCCGCGGCTCGATCGTGATGCGCTCGAAGACGCATTTCGAGGTGCTGCGCAAGGAGCGCGAGGCGATCATCGTCACCGAGGTTCCCTACCAGGTGAACAAGGCCTCGATGGTCGAGAAGATCGCCGATCTGGTCCGCGAGAAGCGGATCGAGGGCATCTCCGACCTGCGCGACGAATCCAGCCGCGAGGGCGTGCGCGTCGTCATCGAGATCAAGCGCGACGCCGTCGCCGACGTCGTGCTGAACCAGCTCTACCGCTTCACGCCGCTGCAGACCTCGTTCGGCGCCAACATGGTGGCGCTGACCGGCGGACGGCCCGAGGTGCTCAACCTCAAGGACTTCATCTCGGCCTTCGTCGAGTTCCGCGAGGAGGTCGTCTCCCGGCGCACGCGCTTCCTGCTCAACAAGGCCCGCGAGCGCGCCCATGTGCTGTGCGGCCTCGCCACCGCCGTCGCCAATATCGACGAGGTCATCCGCCTGATCCGCACCGCGCCGACCCCGGCCGTGGCGCATGAGTCCCTGATGGCGCGCAACTGGCCGGCCGAGGACATCGCGTCGCTGATCGCGCTGGTCGACGATCCGCGCCATCCGATCAACCCGGACGGGACCTATCGTCTCTCCGATGCGCAGGCCAAGGCGATCCTCGAGCTGCGCCTCGCCCGCCTGACGGCTCTGGGCCGCGACGAGATCGGCGAGGAGCTGGCCAAGCTCGCCGCCGAGATCTCGAACTACCTCGACATCCTGCGCTCGCGCGTCCGCATCCAGACGATCATCAAGGACGAGCTCACGGAGGTGAAGACCGCCTTCGCGACGCCGCGCCGCACGGTGATCCAGGATTGGGGCTCCGACCTCGACGACGAGGACCTGATCGCGCGCGAGGACATGGTCGTGACCGTGTCCCATGCCGGCTACATCAAGCGCGTGCCGCTCTCGACCTATCGCGCCCAGAAGCGCGGCGGCAAGGGCCGCTCGGGCATGTCGACGCGCGAGGAGGATTTCGTCACCCGCCTCTTCGTCGCCGACACGCATACGCCGATCATCTTCTTCTCCTCGCTGGGCCAGGCCTACAAGGAGAAGGTCTGGCGGCTGCCGCTCTCGGCGCCGAACGCGCGCGGCAAGGCCTTGGTCAACATGCTGCCACTCGAGCAGAACGAGCGCATCACCACGGTTATGCCGCTGCCGGAGGACGAGGAGAGCTGGGACCGTCTCGACGTGATGTTCGCGACGAAGACCGGCAATGTCCGCCGCAACAAGCTGTCGGACTTCGTCCAGGTCAACCGCAACGGCAAGATCGCGATGAAGCTCGACGAGGGCGATTCCATCGTCGACGTGCAGATCTGCTCCGAGCATGACGACGTCCTGCTGACCACGGCCGAGGGCCAGTGCATCCGCTTCGCCGTGCCCGAGGTCCGCGTCTTCAAGGGCCGCGACTCGACCGGCGTGCGCGGCATCAACCTGGCCGAGGGCGACGAGGTGATCTCGCTGGCGATCCTCAAGCATCTCGAGGCGACGCCCGAGGAGCGCGCCACCTACCTCAAGGATGCCGCGGCCCAGCGCCGCGCGCTCAGCGGCGAGGCGGACGAGGCTGTCGAGACGGTGCCGGCCGGCGAGGCCGAGGAGAGCACCGGCGAGGTCGAGCTGGGCGCCAAGCGCCTGGAGATGCAACTCGCCGAGCAGTTCATCCTGACCGTGTCGGAGAAGGGCTATGGCAAGCGCACCTCGTCCTTCGAGTACCGGGTCACCGGGCGCGGCGGCAAGGGCATCGTCGCCATGGTCGTCAACGAGCGCAACGGCCAGCTGATCGCCTCCTTCCCCGTGGTCGACACCGACCAGATCATGCTGGTCACCGATGGCGGCCAGGTCATCCGCGTGCCGGTCGATGCCGGCCCGAACAACCGCATCCGCATCGCCGGCCGCTCGACCCAGGGCGTCACGGTGTTCAACACCACCGGCGACGAGAAGGTCGTCTCGGTCGAGTGCATCGGCGATGCCGGCGAGGATGAGGAAGAAGCTGAGGGCGAGGCTCCGGCTGCCGAGGGCGGCCCGGAGCAGGAGAGCTGAGCTTTCGGAAAGGGCGGGCCTTCTGGTCCGCCCTTTTCATTTCGGGGGCTCGGTGGCCAGCGCCGGTGTCGGCGGCTGCTTCCGCCTGCTGACCGAGGTCGATCGCTAGCCCACGATTGAGACGAGCACCGAGAGCCAGATCAAGAGAACGCCGGTGGCGAAGGCTCGCCTGGCCGGTACGACCTTTTCCGCCCCATCCTCCGGCACCGGCGTCGTCGCGATCCAGGTGACCGAGCCGAGCGCCGCAAAGCCGATGAAGGCGAGGATCACGACGGCGATGTCGCGCGGGCGCCAGGGCAGGGGTTCGTGAACGCCCCAATAGCCGAGGAAGGCCATGCCGACGGCGAACATGGTGGCCGAGGCCGAGCAGAGACCGACGATTGAACCTGTTGGCGCGCGCATGCCTGATAGCCTTCGGCCGCTTTCGCGAATGAAACTATAGCGCTGGGTGCCGGTCAACCGACCTCCGGAAAGACGGAGCGTGGTTTCAGCGCAGCAGCGAGGCCGGCAAGCTGTTCGTGGGCGAAAGCAGGGCGTCGGTATTGGGCGTCAGCGACGGGTTGTCGAGCGCGCCCTTCAGGGCCAGCGGGATCTGGTAGGCGCCATTGGCGGGGGCGAGCTGGCCGTTCATCTCGATCCAACGCTCGCTCAGCGAGCTCTGTCCGGCGAGCGTCAGCTTGTAGACGGGCCCCGACATCTGCCCGTCGCCGATCGTCACCATGCCGCTGCTGATCGTGGCGCTGGCGCTCAGGCTCTCGAAGGGGGTCTTGCCCTGGCGCCACTCGCGCAAGGCCGCGACGGGGTTGCGCTCGGCCCGGCGCAGCAGGTCGAGGAAGGCGAAGCCGCCGAGCTCGCCCTGGCGGAGCGCGACGTTGGCCTTGCCGGCGAGGGATGCGACGACGTCCTCCGCCGTCGTGCCGCTGCCTTCCAACGCGAGCTGAAGGTTGCCCGTGCCGCTCAGGCGCGGGAAATCGGGCATGTCGGCGGCGCCCTGGGCCAGGTTGATGCGGTCGAACCCGGCCTGGAGCTTGACGTCGATGCCGCCCGGTGCGCTGACCGCAAGCAGGCGGGCCTTGGCGGTGCCGCCATAGGCGGAGGCGCGCAGCAGCCCGGCCTCGAAGCGCCCCTTCTTGACCAAAAGCTGCGTCGCGACATCGGTCAGGCGCGCGCCGCTGATGCGGGCGGCGTCGACCGAGACGCGCAGGTCGATGTCATGGGCCGTCCAGGCGTCGAATTCGAGCGGGGTCGTCTTGCCGCCGGCCGGTTCCGCGCGAGGCAGGTCGAGCCGGTCGTAGAGCCGGCCGAGATCGAGCGCGGCCCCGGCAAGCGTGCCGGACAGGGCCCAGCGCGAGCCGGCCTCGCCCAGGGCGAGCGCGCCGTCGAGACGGTCGCCGTCGAGGCTGAGGCTGGCATTGCTGAGGGAAATCTCGTTCGGCTTGATCTGCGCCTCGGCGGAGAGGTCGAACCGGTTGATCGCCGCCGCCAGGCGCGGTTTCTCGCCGAACCAGCCGAGCAGCTCGGAGAGCGAGCGCGTCGCGATGGTGACCTGGCCGTTGATGACCGGCTCGCCGCCGCCCGAGCGGGTGCCTTCGAGCCGGAGGCTGGCGAGTTCGGAGGCGGCGGAGAGGGAGACGCGCGCGCGCTCGCCGGCCACCGGCCAGGTCGCGCCGATCTCGGTCGGGACGCCGCGCCAGTTCACCGTGCCGGCGATGACGATCGGCTCGGAGGGTTCGCGCTCGTCGACGACGAGGTTGACGTCGCGCAGGGTGGTGCGGATCGCGCCGTCGGCGCGGGCGAAGATGGTGCCGGAGGTGATGACGATCCGGCTCTGGTTCTGCAGGCTCGTCAGATAGGCGAGCGGCGTCGCGAGCCAGCTCGACGGGCCCTCGTCCGGGCCGATCAGCGCGACGTCGATCTCGGGCACGACAAGGTCGATGCGCTCGAAGGAGAGCCGCCCGAAGAGGAGCGGGAGCAGGCGGGCATGGGCCTTGAGCCGGAGCGCCTTGCCGGCGAGCGTGCCGTCCGCCTTCGTGAAGCTGACATGCGAGAGGCTGACGCGCGGCAGCGGCAGGATGGCGATCTCGGCGCGCTCCAGCGCCGTCACCTTCAGGCCGGTGCGATCCTCGATGCCGGCAATGACATGCCGCTCGATATGACCGACTGCGATGCTCCAGTTCTGCAAGCCGAGCAGGACGAGAGCGATCACCAGCGTATAGGCGAGGATGGAGACGCGTCGTGTCATAGGGGCCTTGGGCCGGAGCGGAAGCCGGAATCGCGCCGGCTACCAAGCGTGGAACGGTGTATGCCGATGCGGCAGACTTGTCGAGTTTTGGGCCCTAAACCGCTCTGCCAGCGGCGATCTCATGCCCTGGTGCCACCGGCCCGCGCCAGAATGATGGCGGGATAGAGACCGGCCAGGACGATCAACAAGGCGGCGAGCGCGCCATCCTCGAAGACGCCGCGCGAGGCGTGGCCGTAGACGATGGTGGCGAGCGTATCGAGGTTGAGCGGCCGCAGCAGCAGGGTCGCGGGCAGTTCCTTGAGGCAATCGACGAAGACGAGAAGCGCTGCCGCGGCGATCGCGGGTCGGGCGAGCGGCCAGTGCACCCGCCGCACGACCTCATTGGCATTGGCGCCGAGCGCGCGCGCCGCGTCGTCGAGCCGTGGCGAGACCCGCGAGAGCCCGCTCTCGATGCCGGAGATCGCGATGGCCAGGAAGCGCACGACATAGGCGATGACGAGTGCCGCGCCGGAGCCGATCAGGACGAGGCCGGGATTGACGCCGAACCAGGCTCGCATGGTGTTGGCGAGCGCATTGTCGAAGCCGGCGAGCGGCACCAGCAGGCCGAGCGCCAGCACCGTGCCCGGCAGGGCATAGCCGAGCGAGGCGATGCGCGTCAGCGCCGGCAGCCAGCTCTCGCGGCCATGGCGGCGGGCGGCGACGATGCCGAGCCCGAGCGCGACGACCAGCGCGGCGGCGATGCCCGAAAGCAGCATGGCGTTGCCGAGATTGCCGAGCAGGGCGGCGTCGATCTTGAACAACAATCCGCGCGTCAGGACCTCGCTCGCGAGAAAGCCGATCGGCAGGGCTGCGCCGAGCAGCACGGGCAAGGCGCAGGCGAGGCCGGCACTGAGCGCCTTGCGGCCCTTCAACGGCCGGCGCCCGACGGCGCGGGGCTGGCGCACCGAGATGGCGAAGCGGCGCTGGCCGCGCAGCCGGGCTTCGACCGCGATCAGCATGATGACCATGACCAGCATGACGCAGGCGATCTGCGCCGCGCCCTCGAGCGAGTTGCGGTTGAGCCAGGTCGTGTAGATCGAGATCGTCAGCGAGCGCACGCCGAGATACTCGCTGGCGCCGATATCGTTCAGCGTCTCCAGCAGCGCCAGCGTCAGCCCGGCTGCAAGCGCCGGGCGCGCCATCGGCAGGCCGATGCGCCAGAACAGCGGCCAGCGCGAGGCTCCGAGCGTGCGGGCCGATTCGACGATGGTCGCGCTTTGCAGGCCGAAGAGGGCGCGGACGCTGAGATAGACATAAGGGTAGAGCACGATCCCCATCACGAAGATCGCGCCGGCGAGGTTGCGCGGATCGGGAAACCAGTAGTCGCGGAGCGAGCGATAGCCGGTCAGCGCCCGGAAGGCCGCTTGCAGCGGGCCCTGGAAGCCGAGGAATTCGACATAGATATAGGCGGTGATGTAGGTCGGGATCGCCAGCGGCAGCACCAGCAGCCATTCGAAGGCGGCGCGGCCGGGAAACTCGTACTGCGTCACCAGCCAGGCGGTGCCGACGCCGGTCAGGCAGCAGAGCAGGCCGACGCCGAGCAGCAGGGCCACGGTGTTCATCAGCGCGACCGGGATGACGTTGGCGGCGAGATGCGGCCAGATCTCGGCCGCGGCCGGCGACAATGCCGTCCAGGCCAATGCGAGGATCGGCAGGGCGACGAGTATCGCGCCGAGGATGGATGCCCAGATAAAACGAGTCGACGGCCGCCACCGAAGTGACGGCCGCCGCGCAGGCGCGATTGTCGCGTTCAGGCTCAACGAATACCTAGTTCTTTGTTTGACGCATTTTCTTCACGCGAACCGGTCCCCACTTCGCTCGAAAATGCTTTGGATCAGTTGTCGAAGCCGACCTTGTCGACCAGATCGGCCGCGGCCTTGCGGTTTTTGCCGATCTCGGTCAACGGCGTCGCGTCGGGCGTCACGGTGCCGAGCAGCTTCACCGCGGCGCTTTCCTTGACGTCCGGGTTGACCGGGAACTCGTAGTTGCCGTCGCCGTAGAGGGTCTGCGCCTTCTCGCCGAGCATGTACTCGACCAGCTTGACCGCGTTGTCCTTGTTCGGTGCGTTCCTGGCGATGGCCGCGCCCGAGATGTTCACGTGGGTGCCGCCATTGGCGAAGGTGGTCTTGAGCGGCTTGATCGCGTCGAACCAGCCCTTCTGCTCGTTCTTCGCCTGGCTCATCAGGCCGATATAGTAGGTGTTGATGATGGCGATGTCGCAGAGGCCGGACTGGATGTCGCGGGCGACGTCGCGGTCGCCGCCGCCGGGCTTGCGGGCGACGTTGGCCTTGACGGCCTTCAGGTAGGCCTCGGTCTTCTCGGCGCCGTTGCGGGCGAGATAGGCGCCGAAGAAGGCGTTGTTATAGGGGTGCTGGCCGGCGCGGATGCAGAGCTTGCCCTTCCACTTGGGATCGGCGAGCTCCTCATAGGTGATCGCGTCCTGCTTCACCCGGTCCTTCGAGACGACGACGATGCGGGCGCGCTTGGTCAGGGTGACCCAGTCGCTGTCGCGCAGCTGGGCGGGCACGGCCTTGTCGACCACGGCCGACTTGATCGGTTGGGTGATGCCGGCATCCTTGGCCGCGATCATCTGGGCGGCGTCGACCATGATCATCACGTCGGCCGGGCTGTTGGCGCCCTCGGCCTTGATGCGCTGCTCCAGCCCGTCCTTCAGGAAAACGGTGTTGACCTTGACGCCGGTGTCCTTGGTGAAGGCCTCGAGCACCGGGTTGAGCAGCTCCGGCTCGCGGGTGGTGTAGAGGTTGACGCTCTGCGCCAGCACGGGCGCGGCGAGCAGGCATGATGCCAGGGCAAGAACGGAGATTGTCTTGTCGATCATGGTTCGCTCCATCAGGTTCTACGACCCGCTATGAGTGTGTGACGGAGCGAGCGGTACAAGTCGTACGACTATCGGTCAATACAAGAAGGCGTTATGAATCAATTGGTTATATCAATTCTAAGGTGTTTTCAGTTTAGATGATTTCCAAGAAGTATGCGCCGCAGATATCACCCGCGCCGTCATCCCGGCCGTAGCGAAGCGGAGCGCCGGGATCCATCGTAGGGCTCGGCGCTCTACGATGGATCCCGGAGCGGCGCCGCTCGCGGCTTGTCCGGGATGACGGTGTGGGAGGTGTGAGGGCGAGTGAGCTAGCGCTGGCCGGCTCAGGGCAGCGCGATGACCCGCACGGGGCCGCGGACCTGCGGTTCGAGCGTGCCGCGCAGGGGCAGGGCGTCGCTCAGCAGGTTGTCGTCGCGCAGCGCAGCCTCGCGCGTGCGCATCTGGCGGCGCAGGGCCTGCATCTGCGCCTCGCGGCGGGAGATGCCGACCGTCTCGTCGATCATGCGGCGCTGGCTGGCGCTGAGCTCGCGCGAGCCGCGGAAATCCTCGAAATCGCGGGTGCTGTAGGGCCAGCGCGTGCCGCCGGTGAAGGTGCGGACCCTGCCGTCGAGCACGACGCTGTCGCCGGGGCGCAAGGTGATGTCGCGCAGCAGCGAGACGCGGCGCTCGCCGGCTGCGACGATGGCCGGGCGGCAGGCGGGATCGGCAGATTTCTCATGGCCATAGGCGACGGGCAGGGAGCCATAGGTGGTCCTGCCATCCTGCGCGACGGCGCCGTCGATGCTGGCTGCGCCGGCGGGCACGCGAAAAACCTTGACCGGGATGCCGGGGTTCATCGCCTGGCAGAGCGCTTCATGCGCCTTCACGTCGGACTGGGCGCGCAGGTAGCCGATCGGAGCGTGGAAGCCGTCGCACATGCGCACGCAGATGGTGCGGGCCGTGTCGGCTGCGCCGGAGACGGTGTCGAGGCCGACGACCTTCGTGTGCCGTGGCTGGCGGCGCGGGGCTTCCGCCGCCTGCTGCCGCTTGAAGGGATTGAGCACGACCGGCGGGTGGGCGATGCGCCCGTCCGGCGTGGAGTTGAACAGCGGCAGGGACCAGCCGTTGCGGGCAGGGGCATAGGCGGTGACGCCCCCATAGGCCGCGCGCTGGGGCTGGCGCTCGGCGCGGCGCGCTGCTTCCTCGCGGAAGAAGGCGCGGATGCCGGCATCGTCCTCGGCCTGGACCATGGAGACGGTGAGGACCGCGCCGCCGGCGCCGAGCGCGAGGCCGAGCAGGCTCATGGCGGCAAGCCGCAGCCGGCCGGGCGAGCGCTTCGCAGGCGCCGACGCGAGGGCGGTATCGATGGGCTTGGCCGCAGGCAGATTGGCCTGCGTCGGATTTTCACGGACACGCAACATCGCGTCAACTCCACTGCACGCTTGTTTCTGTCCGCCGCAGGAAAAGGGTGTAGTTTACTTTACGTTAAGCATCAACGCCGCAGCCGCCTTGCCCCACGCCAAATGGCGGTGATGCTTAATGGCGGCCGGCTCGCCGGGGAGGCGAGGCCGAGCGCGCATCCGTCTTGGCCGTGCCGTGCTTGGCCGGTCCTTAAGAGACAACGGCGCTTTTGAGCGATCGCGCGGAAAGCCCGCGCAATTTGGCGAAAATTGTCGGAGGTCGTGAGGCTTCGGTGAATCCCGACGCTTAAATTGCCTCACATCTCGCGATGCGCGACCTGCGGCACCGCGACCGGCACGGGCTCTGGGGCGATCTCGCTGCGCTCGCCGCGATTGCGGCCGGAGAGCCAGGTGTCGACCTTGTCGAGATAGAAATAGACCACCGGCGTGATGTAGAGCGTCAGCAGCTGCGAGACGAGCAGGCCGCCGACCACGGCGATGCCGAGCGGTTGGCGCAGCTCCGCGCCGGCGCCGTGGCCGAGCGCGATCGGCAGCACGCCGAAGATCGCGGCGAAGCTCGTCATCATGATCGGCCGGAAGCGCACCAGCGCCGCCTCGCGAATGGCCGATAGCGCGTCGTCGCCCTGCTTGCGCCGCTCGATGGCGAAGTCGACCATCATGATGGCGTTCTTCTTGACGATGCCGACCAGCATCAGGATGCCGATGATCGCAATCACCGAGAGGTCGAGGTTGAAATATTGCAGCGCCAGCAGCGCTCCGAGCCCGGCCGAGGGCAGGCCGGAGAGGATCGTGATCGGATGGATGAAGCTCTCGTAGAGAATGCCGAGGATGATGTAGATCACCAGGATCGCGGCGAAGATCAGCAGGCCCTGGCCCTTCAGCGCATCCTGGAAGAGCTGGGCCGAGCCGGCGAAACTGGTCACGATCGAAGCGGGCAGGTTGACGTCGCGCTCGGCGGCGCGGATGGCGTTGACGGCGTCGCCGAGCGAGATGCCCGGCGCGGTGTTGAACGAGATCGTTACCGCCGGCTGCTGCGAGATGCGGTTGACCGCGAGCGGGCCGACGCTGGGCTTGATCGTCGCCACCGCCTCCAGCGGCACGTTGAGCCCGTTCGAGGCCTTGAGCAGCAGGCGCGAGAGCACGGCCGGGTCCTGCTGATAGGCGCGGTTCGCCTCCATGATGACCTGGTAGTCGGTCGAGGGCGTGAAGATCGTCGCGATCTGGCGCGAGCCGAAGGCGTTGCCGAGCGCCTGCCTGATCTGGTCGCTGGTGATGCCGAGGCTGGCGGCGCGCTCGCGGTCGATGTCGATCGAGAGCTGCGGGTTGCGCAGCTGCAGGTCGATATTGGCGTCGCGGAGTTGCGGCAGCTGGGAGAGCCGCTGCTGCATGATCGGCGCGTAGGAGAAGAGCGCGTTCAGGTCCGGCCCCTGCAGCGAGTAGAGGTACTGCGCGCGCGAGGAGCGGCCGGCGTTGAGGTTGATGTTCTGCACCTGCTGGAAGACCGCGGTGATGCCCGGCACTTCCGAGGTCGCGCGCCTGAGCCGGGCGATCACCTCCTCGGCCTTGCCGCGCTCGTCCTTGGGCTTCAGGGCGATGAACATGAAGCCGTTATTGGTGGCGTTGAAGCCGCCGATATTGGAGGTGAGGTAGTCCACCGCCGGGTCGGCCTGGACGATCTCGGCGATGCGGATCTGGCGCGCCGCCATCGACTCGAAGGAGGTGTCGGGCGGCCCTTCCGTCGAAGCGCGCAGCAGGCCGGTATCCTCGGTCGGGAAGAAGCCCTTGGGGATGTCCATGTACATCTGCGCGGAGACGTAGACCGTCGCGAAGGTGAAGATCAGCATGAGGATGCGCGCCTTCAGCACCCAGTCGAGCGTCCAGCGATAGGCGCCGAGCATGCCCTGGAAGCCGGCCTCGAAGACGCGCTCGAGCAGGCCCGGCTTCTTGTCGTGGTCGTGCGCCTTGAGGAAGCGGGCGCAGAGCATCGGCGTCAGCGTCAGCGAGACGAAGCCGGAGACGATGATCGCGGCCGCGATCGTGCCGGCGAACTCGACGAAGACCTTGCCGACGACGCCGCCCATGAAGAAGACCGGGATGAAGACGGCGACGAGCGAGATGGTGATCGAGAGGATGGTGAAGCCGATCTCGCGCGAGCCGTCGAGCGCGGCCTGGAACGGCTTCTTGCCCATCTCGATATGCCGGATGATGTTCTCCAGCATGACGATGGCGTCGTCGACGACGAAGCCGACCGCGAGCGTCAGCGCCAAGAGCGAGATGTTGTCGAGCGAATAGCCGAGCGCATACATGATCGCGAAGGTGCCGACGAGCGAGATCGGCAGCGCCAGCGTCGGGATCAGCGTCGCCGCCAGGCTCTTCAGGAACAGGAAGATCACCATGATCACGAGCGTGATCGCGACCATGAGCGAGAATTCGACGTCCTCGACGGCCTCGCGGATCGGGATCGAGCGGTCGTTGAGGACGCTCAGCTCCATCGCGGCGGGAAGCTGCTCGCGATAGGAGGCGAGGCGCTCCTTGATGCTGTCGACGACCTGGACGGTGTTGGCGTCGGACTGGCGGTAGACCGCCAGCATGATCGAGCGCTGGCCATTGTACCAGCTGCCGGTCTGGTTGTTCTCGACCGAGTCGTAGACCTGCGCCACGTCCTCGAGCCGGATCGGCACGCCGTTCTTCTGCGCGATGATCAGGTTGCCGTATTCGCCGGCCCGCTCCATCTGGCCGGTGGCGCCGATCACGGTGCTCTGGTTCTCGCCCCGCAACGTGCCGACCGGCGAGTTGGAGTTTGCGGCGGCGATGGCGTTGCGGACGTCGCTGAGCGCTAGCCCGCGCGCCGAGACGGCGTCGGGATTGACCAGCACGCGCACGGCGTATTTCTGCGCGCCGAAGATGTTGACCTGGGCGACGCCGGGCAGCTGCGAGATCTGCTGCTGCAGGATGGTCTCGCCGAACTCATGCACCTCGTAGAGCGGCTTGGTGGCCGAGGTCAGCACCATGAACAGCACCGGCTGGTCGGCCGGATTGACCTTCCTGAAGCTCGGCGGCGCAGGGAGTTCGGGCGGCAGGCGCCGCGTCGTGGCGCTGAGCGCGGCCTGAACGTCGAGGGCGGCGCCGTCGATGTTGCGGTTGAGGTCGAACTGAAGCGTGATCGAGGTCGAGCCGAGCTGCGAGACCGAGGACATCGCGGTGATGCCGGAGATCGAGGCGAATTCGCGCTCCAGCGGGGCGGCGATGGAGGAGGCCATCGTCTCCGGGCTGGCGCCGGGCAGCCGGGCGCTGACGTTGATCGTCGGGAAATCGACGCGGGGCAGGGCCGCGACCGGCAATTGCCGGAAGGCGAAGAACCCGAAGATCAGGAACGTCGCCATCAGCAGCGTCGTCATCACCGGGCGGCGGATGCAGGCCTCGGGCAGGTTCATCAGCCTGCGCTCCCGCGCTGCGAGGTCAGGTTCCCCGGCGGCTTCTGGCCGCCGCGATTGCGCTCGACGGTGCGGGCGCCGTCGGTCAGCAGGAGCTGCCCGTCGATCACCACGGTCTCGTCGCCCTTCAGGCCGGACGAGAGCACGACGCGGTCATCGATGGTGCGGTCGACCGTGACCGGGCGGGCGCGGGCGGTGCCGTCCTCGATGACGAAGACGAAGGTGCCGTTCTGGCCGTTCTGCACGGCCTCGCGCGGCACGGTCAGCGCCTCGGGATCGACGCGCAGGGTGACGCGGACCTGGCAGAGCGCGCCCGGCCACAGCGTCTCCTCGGGATTGTCGAAGATGGCGCGCATCTGGATCGTGCCGGTCGTGGCGTCGACCATGTTGTCGATCACCGCGATCTTGCCCTCGACGCCCTTGGGCGCGCCGTGCTGGGTGGCGAGCACGACCGCGGTGCCGCTCGTCATCGCGGCGCGGATATCGGGGAGATGGCGCTGCGGCAGGGAGAACGAGACGTAGATCGGGTCGATCTGGTTGATCGTTACCAGCGTGGTCGAGTTGTCGCCGGTCTTGGCGATGTTGCCTTCCTTCAGGCCGGCGACGCCGATGCGGCCCGAGACCGGAGCGGTGATGGTGTAATAGGTGAGCTGGACCTTGAGGCTGTCGACGAAAGCCTCGCCGCCGCGAATGCTGGCCTTCAGCGTCGCGACCTGAGTGCGGGCGGTGTCGAGGCGCTGGTCGGTGGCGAATTCGCGCTTGGCGAGCTCCTCCGCCCGGCGCAGCTCCGACTCGGCCGAGCTGAGCGAGGCCTTGTCGCGGGCGACATTGGCCTCGGCCTGCCGCAGCAGCGATTCAACCAGGCGGGAATCGAGCCGGAAGAGCACGTCGCCCTTCTTGACGTAGCCGCCATCCTTGAAGCCGACCTCGGTGATCTGGGTGTCGACGCGCGAGCGCACCGTGACCGTCGAGATCGCCTGGACCGTGCCGATCGCATCGAGCCTGACCGGCATCGGCTTCCGCTCGACCTTGGCGGTGACGATCGTGACCGGCGGGCGCTGCGGCGCGGCCTGGCGCCCCTGCTGGGCGGGGCGCTGCGTGGCCTCGGCATAGGGCGGGATCAACTTGCCGTAGGGGATGCGGTCGAGCGGCCAGGGCACCTGCCGCCCGGTATAGTGGAAACCCGCGCCGGCGCCGACCGCACCGATCACGGCCAGGACAGCGACGCGTCCGAGAGTCAGAACTGCCATGCGAAACCTTGCGCCAGTGGAGGACAGCCCCTGAACCAATTGGAACGGTCGTCCCCCAAACCGTCCTAGCCGCAAGGACTTACGATGCCGCGAGCCGGTATGGTGCGCAAGCGCCTAACGGGGTTTATTATGAATTGTAGCGCGCTTGTGACAGTTTTTGCCCGCGAATACGTTCGCAGGTGCAGCATTCGTCGTGCGTGTACTTCATAGCATCGTGGTCAGGATACTGATCCACATGCAAACCAAGCATGCGATGCCGAGCCCGAACACGATCGCGCGCAGGTGCAGCCGGTTCGAGCCGACATGGACGAACGTGTGCACCACGCGCGAGAGCACGAAGAGCCAGGCGAGCACGGCCATCAGGGTGCCGACGGCGCCGACCTCCATCGCCACCATGATCAGCGCGAAGAAGAGGACCGGCGCCTCGAACTGGTTGGTGTAGTTGGCGGCGGCCAGTCGCGCCGGCTCGGGATAGCGCTCTGTCGAGACCGCGACATCGGCAGGGCTCACCGCCTTGTCGAGGAAGGCGCGGCGCCGGCGCACGAAGACGATGCCTAGGACGATGAAGGTCCAGAGGATCTGGGCGAGCGCCGGATAGATCAGCTTCAGCGTCATCGTTCCCTCATCATGCGCGGCGCAGGCCCACTTATAGCAGCTCAGCCCTCATCCCGAGGAGCGATCGCAGATCGCGTCTCGAAGGATGCTCCAGAGCGCGCTGGAGCATCCTTCGAGACGCCGCTAAAGCGGCTCCTCAGGATGAGGGCTGAGAGATCAGCCCCCGTCAGGAGCGCGTCGGGTAGTTCGGGCTCTCGCGCACGATCGTCACGTCATGGACATGGCTCTCGCGCAGGCCGGCGCTGGTGATGCGGATGAAGCGGGCCTTGTTGCGGTAGTCGGCGAGGTCCTTGCCGCCGACATAGCCCATGGCGGCGCGCAGGCCGCCGGCGAGCTGGTGCAGCACGCCCGAGACCGGGCCCTTATAGGCGACCTGGCCTTCGATCCCTTCCGGAACAAGCTTCAGCGAGTCCTTGATATCCTGCTGGAAATAGCGATCGGCCGAGCCCCGCGCCATTGCCCCGACCGAACCCATGCCGCGATAGGATTTGTAGGAGCGGCCCTGGTAGAGGAAGACCTCGCCGGGGGTCTCGTCGGTGCCCGCGAGCAGCGAGCCGACCATGGCGCAGGAGGCGCCGGCGGCGAGCGCCTTGGCGAGGTCGCCGGAATACTTGATGCCGCCATCGGCGATGATCGGGATGCCGGCCTTGGCCCCGGCCGAGGCCGCGTCCATCACCGCGGTGAGCTGCGGCACGCCGACGCCGGCGACGATTCGGGTGGTGCAGATCGAGCCCGGGCCGATGCCGACCTTGATCGCATCCGCGCCGGCATCGATCAGCGCCTGGGCGCCGCCGGCGGTCGCGACGTTGCCGGCGATGACCTGCACGGCGTTGGAGAGCTTCTTCACGCGGGTGACGGCCTCCAGCACCTTGGCGGAATGGCCGTGGGCGGTGTCGACGACGATGATGTCGACGCCGGCATCGATCAGCAGCTCAGAGCGCTCGAAGCCGAGGTCGCCGGTCGTGGTCGCGGCGGCGACGAGGAGGCGCCCCTGCGAATCCTTGGCGGCGTGCGGGTGGGCGACCTGCTTCTCCATGTCCTTGACGGTGATCAGGCCGATGCAGCGGTAGTGATCGTCGACGACGAGCAGCTTCTCGATGCGGAACTGGTGGAGGAGGCGGCGGGCCTCGTCCTGCGTCACGCCCTCGCGAACCGTGATCAGCCGATCCTTGGTCATGATCTCGTGGACGGGCTGGTCGGGATTGGCGGCGAAGCGGACGTCGCGGTTGGTCAGGATGCCGACGAGCTTGCCCTTGTGGCCCTGCGGGCCGCGCTCGACCACCGGAATGCCGGAGATCGAATAGCGCTTCATCAGGGCGAGCGCGTCGCCCAGCGTCTCGTCGGGGAAGATGGTGATCGGGTTCGTCACCATGCCCGATTCGTATTTCTTGACGAGCCGGACCTGCTCGGCCTGCTGGTCGGCCTCGAGATTGCGATGGATGACGCCGAGGCCGCCGGCCTGGGCCATGGCGATCGCCATGTTCGCTTCCGTCACCGTATCCATCGCCGAAGCGATGATCGGCAGGTTGAGCGAGATCGTCTTGGTCAGTTTCGTGCTGACATCGACATCGGCCGGCATGACCTCGGAGGGGCCCGGCTCGAGCAGCACGTCGTCGAAGGTCAGACCGTCGCGGATAAGGCCGTCAGTGTGGATGGTCATCGTCAACTCCGGGGCCGGCCTGACCGGCATTGTGCGGGTGCGAGCAAGGCTGCCCGCAACCGAGTTGACGAGGCCCGTTATCATGCGCGCGGCGCTGCCGCTAGAGCAGCGGCGAAAAAATCCGCGCGGTTTGTGCGGTGCGACGAGCGGCCGCGCCGGCGGGCATCGCCCGCGTGGCGCGGCCGAGGGGCGTTCAGCGCGTGGTATGGGCCGAGCGCGGAGCAGTCTGCGGGGCGGCTGCCGGGGTGGACGGCCGCACCATGACGCAGCCGGCGCCGGTAAACATGCTGCCCTGCGCGTCAGCCAGAGCCTGGCAATTGTTCTGCTGCATGCAGAAGCGCTCCCTGTTCGCATCGCCGTAGTTCTGCGGCGAGTTGGCGAACGTGCACACTTTCCTCCAGTCGGTATCCATCGCCTTGGCGGGCGCCGGCGCTAGTGCGGAAGCGGCCCAGGCCGCGCCCAGGACGAACGCCAACTGTCCGAGCCTGACGCCGCTGATGCGGTTCAGAACCGGCGAATTCTTTGCTTGGCTAACCATGATGCACCTCTTGGGCGAACATTCGTGGCTGAACGGGGGTCCAACCGCGCCTCAGCATCGGTGTGAGGCAACCGCTAGATGGTGATCTCCGCGAGGCGCATAGACTGCTCCAAACGCATGGCTGACCTGATATTCACGATCTCGTTATGCAGTCGGCGCATCACTTCCGGCGCCGGTGCGTTTTCGTGCCGGCCCGCCGTCGCGCGGCAGCGTTCGTTCAGGGCGCCGCTTGATCGCGGCTGCGCAGCCGCCTGGCGGGGATGCGGTCGCGCCCGATTGCCGGCGGGCGAGTTCGGGCGCGAAGGCACCTCGCGACGTGACGGGAAGCCCGCCGGCTCCTGTCGAACCGGCCGGGCAACCGTCCCGTCAGCGCCTGACGGTCGTATGCGCCGTCGGGGCCTCGGCGATGACGCGTTGCGGCGAAATGCCGAAGCAGCCATCCTGGTAGATCGTGTGGCCCGCCTGGTTGGCGATGATCTGGCAATCCCGCATGTGCATGCAGGGATCGTAGTCCAGGTCCGCGCCCTCGTATTGCGGGGTCGAGGTGAAGTGGCAGGCATCCGCATAGGTGGTCGTGGCGGCATTCGCGGGCGAAGCGGCGCCAAGGAGCGCAACTCCGCCGAGCATTGCCAGTCCGAGCGCAGCGAAGCTTAGCCGCGGGGTGATTGCCTGGGAGACGTTGAACATGGGAACCTCCGAACCATCAGAGTGATCGCGCCCCACTATCGTCTGGTTGAGCAGACCTATTAGAGTTGGGAAGCCGCAGCCCGGCATGGCAGTGGCGCATGCGGACCTGAGCTTCACGATTTGGTTATGCGGCCGGCGCAACGCCGATCCTCGCAGGGGCTTTCTTCTCTCGTCAGCGTCGAGATGCCGCAGTAAAGCAGGGACGCGACACCACCCTTGAAAGCCCCAATCTTGCAGCGCTCACAAATCCTGCCCCTGATCGTCGCTTGCGCGCTGTTCATGGAGAACACGGACTCGACCGTGATCGCGACCTCGCTGCCGATGATCGCGCAGTCGCTCGGCGAGGATCCGATCGCGCTCAAGCTGGCGCTGACCTCCTATCTCGTCTCGCTCGCGGTATTCATCCCGATCTCGGGCTGGATGGCTGACAAGTTCGGGGCGCGCACGATCTTCCGGGCCGCGATCGGCGTCTTCATGTTCGGCTCGATCCTGTGCGCGATGTCGAACTCGCTCGGCGCCTTCGTCGGGGCGCGCTTCGTCCAGGGCATGGGCGGGGCGATGATGGTGCCGGTCGGGCGGCTCGTCATCCTGCGCAGCGTCGAGAAATCGCAGATCGTCAGCGCGCTGGCCTACCTGACGATCCCGGCGCTGGTCGGCCCCGTGGTCGGGCCGCCGCTCGGCGGCTTCATCACGACCTATTTCGACTGGCGCTGGATCTTCTTCATCAACATCCCGATCGGCCTCGTCGGCATCGTGCTGTCGAGCCTGTTCTTCGAGGACATCCGCGAGGAGGACGTCGCGCCGCTCGACATCAAGGGCTTCCTGCTCTCGTCGTTCGGCTTCGCCGCGCTGATGCTGGGCCTGGCGACCGGCGGGCGCCATCTCGTGCCCGAGGCGGTGTCCTATGGCTGCGTCGCCGCCGGCATCGCGGCGCTCTGGGCCTATCTGGTCCATGCCCGCAGCGTGAAGTACCCGGTGCTCAACCTCGACCTGCTGCGCATCCCGACCTACCGCATCGGCGTCATCGGCGGCTCGGTCTTCCGCGTCGGCATCGGCGCGATCCCGTTCCTCCTGCCGCTGATGCTGCAGCTCGGCTTCGGCTACGATCCGTTCCACTCGGGCTTGATCACCTTCGCCTCGGCCGCCGGCGCGCTGATCATGAAGACCTTGGCCAAGACCATCCTGTCCCGCTACGGCTTCCGCAACGTCCTGACCTTCAACGCGCTGCTGGGCGCCGGCTTCCTGGCGGCCTCCGGCCTGTTCACCTCGGCGACGCCGCAATGGCTGATGCTGATCGTGCTCTTGGTCGGCGGCTGCTTCCGCTCGCTGCAATTCACCGGCATCAACGCGCTGAGCTACGCCGACGTCTCGAACCGCGACATGTCGAGCGCGACCAGCCTCTCCAGCGTGGCGCAGCAATTGTCGCTCAGCCTCGGCGTCACCATCGGCGCCTTCGCGCTGGAGACGGCCAATGTTTTCAACGGCGGCAAAGCGCTCGGCGCGCAGGATTTCTGGCCGGCCTTCGTCGTGGTCGGCCTGATCTCGGCCTCGTCGATCATGTGGATGGTGCGGCTCACGCCCGATGCCGGCGCAGAGGTCTCAGGCCACGCCCCGATCAGCGCCCGCAAGGCGACGGCAAGCGCGATCGCGGACCAGAAGCCGGTGGATTGATCAGGTCGGCTAGACCGCCGTGCGTCCTATCGGACGCAGAGTGGCGATCTAGGCCTTTGTTATTGCATCGGATCTTTCCGAAAACCGGATTCCACTTTTCGGTCCGATGCTCTAGATTCGATCGATCGGCCAGATCATTCGCCCGAGGTCGGACAAGGTCGCGGCGCGATGCGGCCAGTCTTCGATCGCGATTTTCCGCAGCGGATCGCTGGCGCGGTGCAGGAAGGTCAGGGTCAGCAGCCGCTGGAGCATCGCGGGATCGATCGCGCCGTCCGGCTGGCCAAAACCTTTCAGCAGGCTGCGCACCAGCTCGGGCCGGCCGGCGGTCATGAAGGCGCTCGGACCGAGCAGGTCGTATTCGCCCCAGCCGGCAAGCACGTCGCCGAAGTCGAAGACGCCGGCAAGTCGCCAGTCGTCGCCGTCGCTCGCGAGCAGAAAGTTCTCCGGTATGTACTCACCGGTCAGGATGACCGCGGGTCGATCCATCGGAATGAGCGCCGGGGCTGCCGCGATCAGGGCGTCGAGTTCGTCCCAATATTTCTCAGGCAGTCCGAGCCGGATCTGCCGCTCCCGGCAGCCGGCGATCTGCCGAGCCATGAAGTCCGGCCAGCCGGGCTCGATGAGGGCGATCTCGCCAAGCGGCACACGCTGGACCTGAGCGATCGTCTCGCCGATCTCGCGGAGCACTTTCTGCTTGCCGGATTCTGAGAGTATAGGCCAGACCTCGGAGCCGACCACGCCGTCGAGGCGGGTCATGACGAGGTAGCTCCACTGCTCGCGCTCGCCCTCGTGAACGATTTCGGGCGTCGGGATCACCAGCCGCCCGCGCAGTTGTCGCAGTGTCGTCCGCTCGGACAGGAACTGGCTTCGGAACGGCGGCGGAAAGATCTTGAGGATGAGCTGCTCGCCAAGGCCAAGGACGAGATTTGTACCGGTCCTGAAGGCATGGAGGTCACTGACCGGCAGCCGGTGAGCCCTTGCTATATCGAGCGCAGCGGGTAGCCAGTGCGCCGGCTCGTTCCTCCAGGTCGAAAACTCTTCGGCGCTGATGAGCGGTGGAAGCGCCGTCATGTCAGTCTTGAGCCAGTTCGGCCTTCCGCCTGAACCCCGTCGCCAGCACGTAAAGCTCCGACGAATCCGCCCGGCTCGCCGCCGGCTTGACGTTGCGCACCGTGGTGAAGTCGCGCTTGAGCTGGCCGAGCAGCTCGGCGCTCTCGCCGCCCTGGAACAGCTTGGCCAGGAAGAAGCCGCCGGGCGCCAGGATGGAGTTGGCGAATTCGAGCGCGGCTTCGGCCAGCGCGATGATCTTGAGGTGGTCGGTCTTCTTGTGGCCGGTGGTGTTGGCGGCCATGTCGGACATCACGCCGTCGGCCTTGCCGCCGAGGCGCTCGGTCAGCAGGGCAGGGGCTTCATCCGCCATGAAGTCCATTTCGATCAGGTCGACGCCCGGAATCGGGTCGACATGCAGCAGGTCGATGCCGACGATCCGGCCCTTGCCCTGTTCGAGCCCGATCCGCGCCGCCGCGATCTGGCACCAGCCGCCCGGCGCGCAGCCGAGGTCGATCAGGCGCTGGCCCGATCTCAGGAACTTGTAGCGGTCGTCCATCTCCTCGAGCTTGAAGGCGGCGCGCGAGCGGAAGCCGCGCTCCTTCGCCCGCTTGACATAGGGGTCGTTGAGCTGGCGCTCGAGCCAGAGCTGCGAGGAATGCTTGAGCTTGCCGGCCTTCTTGACCTTGACCCGCATGTCGCGGGCGCCGGAACCGCTTTTTGCGGGGCTCATGAATGCAGGCTCTTTTCTGTTCGGTTGATCATGCCTGCTTCCGCCGCCACCAGGCGCGATCCTCATGCATCATCCGGAGCAGGATGCCCTCGCGCAGGCCGCGATCGGCGATGCGCACCTTGCGGCTCGGGAAGGCCCGGCGGATCGCCTCGAAGATGGCGCAGCCGGCAAGCACGAGGTCGGCCCGCTCGCGGCCGATGCAGGCATTGGCGGAGCGTGCGGCATAGTCCATCTCGACGAGCTGGTCGATGACCGTGAGGATCTCGCTCTCCTCCATCCACAGCCCGTCGACCATGCGCCGGTCGTAGCGCGGCAGGCCGAGATGGATGCCGGCGACGGTGGTGACCGTGCCCGAGGTGCCGAGCAGGTGGAAGCCGGCCGCGTCGTTCGCCGCGGCGGCGCGGCTGGCGAAGGGAGCAAGCGCGTCGCTGCAGTCGCTGACCATGCGCTCGAACAGCTCGCGCCCGACATCGACGCCGCCATAGCGCTCGGCGACCGAGACGACGCCGATCGGCAGCGAGGCCCATTCGCGGATGCGCCCGGCGGGATCGCGCGCCTGCGAGCGTCCGCCCATCCAGACGATCTCCGTCGAGCCGCCGCCGATGTCGAAGACGATGACGCCCTCGGCCGCAGGGTCGGCGAGCGCGGCGCAGCCGGTCACCGCCAGCGAAGCCTCGGTGCGCTGGTCGACGATCTCCAGGTCGAGATCGGCCTCGTCGGCGACGCGGCGGACGAAGTCGAGCCCGTTGGTGGCGGCGCGGCAGGCTTCCGTCGTCACCAGCCTGGCGCGGGTGACGCCGCGCTGGCTCATCTTGCTCTTGCAGATCTTGAGCGCCTCGACGGCGCGGTCCATCGCCGGATCGGCCAGCCGCCCGCTCGCCGACAGGCCCTCGCCGAGCCGCACGATCCGGGAGAAGGCATCGACGACGCGAAAGCCATGCTGCGCCGGCCGTGCGATGAGCAGGCGGCAGTTATTGGTGCCGAGGTCGAGCGCGGCGTAGGTCGCGACCGGCGGGCGCCAGCCATAGCTCTGCGTCGGCGCCGGCTTGCTCGCGACAAAGGGAGGCGAGCCGATCGCACAGGGCTCGGCGCCATTGGACGGAGCGGACGCTGCTGCCGCCGCGTCTGCCTGCTGCCGGTCTTCGACCGTCACCGCTTCTAACCCTTCACCGGCCATGGTCGCCAAGCGACCTGGCGGGGGCCGGACAAAGCGTCCGGCCGCTTGCTTCCCTGGAAGCGTAACAAGATGATGAGGATGATGCCAAGCGGAACCTTGAGCCGTCGCAGGGTTGCGCGCTGCGCGCTTGCCTGCGGCTACGGGCTCCGGCAAAGCTCGGCCAGGGCCTGACGTCAACAAGGCCGGGCAGGGCAGGGACCAGGGCAGATGGCTACGACACGTCACATCCTCGCAATCGACCAGGGCACGACCTCCTCGCGCGCGATCCTGTTCGACGCCACGCTCAGGGTCGTCGCCACCGCGCAGCGCGAGTTTCCTCAGCATTTCCCGGCTTCGGGCTGGGTCGAGCACGAGCCGGAGGACCTCTGGGAGAGCGTGCTTGCGACCTGCCGCGAGGCGATGGCGAAGGGCCGCGTCAGCGGCAACGAGATCGCCGCGATCGGCATCACCAACCAGCGCGAGACGACGCTGGTCTGGGACCGCAGGACCGGGCAGGCGATCCACCGCGCCATCGTCTGGCAGGACAGGCGCACCGCCGCTGCCTGCGCCAAGCTCTCAGAGGCCGGGCATGATTCGCTGGTGAGCGAGCGCACCGGCCTGCGGATCGACCCGTATTTCTCCGCCACCAAGATCGCCTGGCTGCTCGACAACGTGCCGGGCGCGCGCAAGCGGGCTGAGGCTGGCGAGCTCGCCTTCGGCACGGTCGATTCGTTCCTGCTCTGGCGGCTGACCGGCGGCGCGGTCCACGCCACCGACGCCACCAATGCGGCCCGCACCATGCTGTTCGACATCAGGCGCGGCGTCTGGGACGCGGACCTCCTCAAGATCCTCGACATCCCCGCCTCGCTGCTGCCGGAGGTCAAGGATTGCGCCGGGCTGTTCGGCCGCACCGCGCCCGAGCATTTCGGCGCGACGATTCCGGTGCGCGGCATGGCGGGAGACCAACAGGCGGCGACGATCGGCCAGGCCTGCTTCACGCCGGGCATGGTGAAGTCGACCTATGGCACCGGCTGCTTCGCCCTGCTCAACACCGGCTCGGAGCCGGTGATCTCGCAGAATCGGCTGCTCAGCACCATCGCCTACCAGTTCGGCGGCAAGCGCAGCTACGCGCTGGAGGGCTCGATCTTCATTGCCGGGGCCGCCGTGCAATGGCTGCGCGACGGGCTCGGCATCATCGAGAAGGCGAGCGAGACCGGCCCGCTGGCCGAGGCCGCCGATCCGTCGCAGGCGGTCTACCTCGTGCCGGCCTTCGTCGGCCTCGGCGCGCCGCATTGGGACGCAGAGGCGAGGGGGGCGATCTTCGGCCTGACCCGCAACAGCGGCCCGCGCGAATTCGCCCGCGCCGCGCTGGAGAGCGTCTGCTACCAGACGCTCGACCTGCTCGAGGCGATGCAGGCCGATTGGCCGGGCGCCAGGCAGGGCGGCTCTGTGCTGCGCGTCGATGGCGGCATGGTCGCCTCCGACTGGACGATGCAGCGCCTCGCCGACATCCTCGGCCTGCCGGTCGACCGGCCGGAGGTGCTGGAGACAACCGCGCTCGGCGCGGCCTATCTGGCCGGGCTCGATGCCGGCCTGCTGCCCGAGCCGGAGCGCTTCGCCGATCTCTGGCGGCTGGAGCACCGCTTCATGCCCGGCATGGCGGCGACGCAGCGCGAGAGGCTGGTCAAGGGCTGGCGCGACAGCGTCCGGCGCACGCTCACCGCCTGATCGCGCCCGGCATCTTCGGGCCGGTTCCGCCGTTCGCGGCAATCGGGCGTGGGCGGATGACATTCATGTCGCAATCTGCGCTTGCCATCCGGCGAGAGGTTGGGTAGACCGCGCCTCACCAACGCGAGCGCCTCGCGCCGTTGGGGGATCGTCTAACGGTAGGACCCCAGACTCTGACTCTGGTTGTCTAGGTTCGAATCCTAGTCCCCCAGCCAAGTTCCCAAATGGTGAGCTTTGGCAATAGGTTGAGCGGTGCCTCCATCTGGAGGCGCGCAAACGGTCCACATTGGTGGACCACAATGCGACACGGACATTACCTCCAACAGCGTGGCGGCAGGTACCGCTTTCGAGCCCGATTTCCGAAGGGCCTTGTCGCTTTCGACCTCCCAGGCGAGCTTGTCGTCAATCTCAGGACGAGTTCGCGTACGCTTGCCATCTCTCGGGCGCGCGCCGTCCGCGTTGCGATGGAGCGCCTGTTGACCGACCTTGCCACCACCATGAGCCGCAGCGAGGCCGAGCAGCGCGTCCGCATCTGGGTGGACGCCTGTTCCGAGAGCTTCGAGAACAGCCTGTCCGCGTCCGGAGGCTACGCGTTCTTCGACAAGGCTGAAGCCGACCGGATGGGACCGGCCCAGACCCGCGAACTGGACGACCTGTTCCGGATCATCGGCGACACCGTGGTGCGGCCTCGCGAGAAGCAGGCCATCTCTGCGGCGCTGTCGGGGCGCGATCCCGATGCGGCGAAGCCCATGGAGCCGGTCATCGGCTCGATGATGAAGGTGCTCGCCCCTGCTACTGACCGTGCGTCGCCTGATGGACAGCTTCTGGCCCGCACCATGCTGCGCGGTCTGGCAGCCATCGCCGACGAGCGGTCGCGGTTGGAGGCTGGCGAAATCGCGCCGATACCGGCCAGGGCTTCGGGAGCCTGGATGCCAAAGAAGGCCAAGCCAGCGGTGCCGGCGGTGCCGTTCCTCAGCCACTGGAATGCATTCGAGGCCTCGAAAATCTCGGATGGCCGTTGGAAGGCGGATACCGCCTCCAATAGCCAGTCCTCCCGGAAGCTGTTCCAAGAATTGGTTGGAGACGAGCCGGCATCCGGTATCGACCGCAGGGCGGTTTCAGAATTACGCAGTCTGCTGTTCGCCCTTCCCAGGCTCTACGACAAAGCAAAATGCTGGCGCGGCCTTTCGCTTGTCGATGTCATCAAGGCGGCCAAGGCCCTGGACGAGACGCGACCGCACGATGCAGCGTCGATCCCACGGCTTAAAGCGAAGACCGTCGATAAACATACGGGAAACCTCGTCGAGTACTGGACCTGGTGCCAAACCAATGGGCGGCTGCCGAAAGACATGGAGAACCCGTTCACGGGCTTCATCCAGCCAAAGCCCAAGGGCCGGCAGGCGCGCCATGAACGCAAGGAATGGCCCCCGGCGATGATGGAGACGTTGTTCACCTCGCCCGTCTGGACAGGGAGCAAGAGCTATCATCGCCGCAGGGCCGTGGGCGAGCTGATCTTCCGGGATGCTAGGTTCTGGGTGCCGCTATTCGGGCGGTTGACGGGTGCGCGCGAAGACGAAATCTGTTCCCGGACGGTCGGCGACATCGTCATGATCGACGGTATCGCATGCCTCAGCATTCGAGACAGCAAGACGCCGGAATCGGATCGCGATCTCCCGATCCCGGAGGCGCTTCTGCGCATGGGGTTCCTCGAATACCGGTATTGGGGCCGCGCGCCGGACGAGCCGTTGTTTCCCGAGTTGATTCCTCAGGGCGTAGGAAACCGTAGGTCGGCAGCCTTCAGCGGTTGGTTCACGGAGTATCGCCGGGGCATCGACTGCTACGTTTTGTTGGTCGATTTTCATAGCTTCCGACACAACGTTTCGACCGATCTCTCCAACATGCCTGGGCTGAATTCCGGTTGGGCCGATGAGATCACTGGCCATGACAGCGTCGTTCGGTCGAGCGAGAGATCGCGTTACACCAAGGGCGTTCTCATGGCGCACCTCAAGGAGACCCTGGACCGCGTCTCCATCGGTGTTGACCTCAGCCATCTCGTCTACGAGGGGCCGCGCGGCGAGCCTGCTCTCGGTGCCGCCGATGACCTTGCGATGTTCGTGGCCATCGCGGAGCGCGACATGAACGCGAAGGCCGGTCGCCGCCGCGCGGGAGCTGCCCGTGCTTGATACCGGCCTCCTGCAAAGCCTGGAAAGCGCCTCGGCCAGCATGCCGGCAGAAACTGGCAAGTCCAAGCCCAAGCGTTTGCCGCTGTCGAAGGGCGAACGACGCAGGGTCGATGTCCAGCTTGCCGAGCGCTTGCTTGGTCTGGGCCGCGAACCGCTTCGGTCCCAGGCCCGCGTATTTCAGGACATCGAGATCGAGCCGGGACGGGTCTTCAGGCCAGCGGCGTATCGAGAGCGCTCGCCTTTCGCGGGGGAAGGCGGCAAGCGCGCTGCCCGGACCAGCGCCGAGTTCGACCTGTTCAAGAGCGGCCACGATCTGGCCGACATCCGTCACTTCATCCTTCGGCCCCGACCGGCGAAGCCGGCCCATGGCGCGGTCAGGATCGCCAAGGCTGGCCTTGGCGACCTCGCGGCCGAGTTGGAGCGGTTCGCAGCTGACTACAACCGCTTCACGAAGCGACTGGTCGAGGAAGGTCTACTGCGGCCATTGTTGACCGTGGTGCATGTGCGGTTCGACCGGACCTTGCAACGTTGGGATATTCACGCCCATTGCGTCTGGGCCATAGCCTCGAACAATCTAGACAACGTCTTCCGGCGCATTGGAACAAAATTCTCGAAGCCGTGGTATGATAAGAATGCTATCAAAAACCCTGCTGCTCTGGTCAATTACGTGACACAGTGGGTAATAGACCATCGAGAACTTAAGCATTGGCCAGATGTCGCTCTTCTGGAGCTATGGGATCTCGAACGGCCCCGGTTCATTCGCCCTGCCGGCCAGTTCGCCGCGTTTCGCCAGGGGATAGCGGGTTGCACCTTGGACCGGCGCGGCGACCTCGTAACCCCGCGCCCCAAGCAATCGCGTTCAATGGGCTACGAGGCACCCTACGGCGGCTCTAGCAAGGATGGTGTCGTCGGTTATGTCCGGCTCCGCTTGGACGGGCAGAGCAGGCTCTGCGCGGTCTGGGTGACCGAGCCCGAGCGCGTCGCCAGCGCGAGTTCCGAGCCATCATCCCCCATTGCTGTAGCGCAGCCGGCCCTGGAGGCTTCAGGCAGGGAATCGGGGTATTCTACAACGAGTACCGGCCTAACTCTCCCGCAGGGTGGGCGACCCACTCGACCTGCCAAGGCGACCCGTCATCAGGGAAGTCCACCGCCCCATGATGATGTCGCTCCGATGATCCCCTATCGAAAGCGATGGTGGTATCAAGCGTGGCCCTATGGCGGGCCAGCCCCAGTCAACCGTCTAGAATCCCCCAGAAGGCTCCCCAGGCCGATCCAGCGAAGGATTGAGCGTCTCCTTGAGGCAAGGAAGGTCAAGGGAGGTTCAGGGACATCCTGACGGTTCATGACCCAACATCACCGGTGAGAAGACCTATCCCTGCAAGGCCGTCTCATTCGGGTATACCCTAACCGGACAAAACGAAGAGACAAGAAAGCCGTCTCTTTAGGGTTGTTCTATGCGTTCTGAGACGGCAGACTGTCTATCTCTAAACCCAAACGAGACAAGGTGTTTCATGTCGCCGCCCGATGCCCGCCTCTACGGCTATGCCCGTGTATCGACCACCGACCAGGACCTGACCCTCCAGCGCGAGGCCCTGATCCGCGCTGGTTGCACGACGATCCGCGAAGAGAAGATCACCGGGACCACCAGGGAGGGGCGCAAGGAGCTTCGCATCCTCATGGACTTCCTGCGCTCTGGAGACACGCTGGTCATCACCAGAATCGACAGGCTAGCCCGCTCGGTAGGAGACCTTGAGGATATCGTCCGGGAACTCCAGGCGAAGGGTGTTGCCTTGAAGGCGACCGAGCAGCCCATCGACACCGGAACCGCTGCGGGCAAAGCCTTCCTCGCCATGCTCGCGGTCTTCGCCGAATTCGAGACCAACCTCCGGAAGGAGAGGCAGGTGGAAGGCATCACCAGGGCGAAGGCCGCTGGCGTCTACAAGGGCCGCAAGCCCTCCATCGACGCTGGCAAGATCGCCCAGCTGCGGCGGGAGGGCCTTGGCGCATCCGAGATCGCCAAGATGCTTGGTATCGCCCGAGCGAGCGTTTATCGCGCGCTGGGAGTGCCCCCAACCGTCACTGGAAACGCCGCCTCTTGAACGCCGCGATATCGGGTACCGTCAGCTTGAACCACTCGCCGTTCGCGCGGCGGTCGGCGAACCGTCGATGCCAATAGGCTTCGATGCCGGCAGGATCATCCGTCGCGATCACATGGATGAGCACGGCCTTGTCCGGAAGCGCGATGCGTATCTCCTTGACGCGACGCTCAAGCTCATCGCTACGCCCGATCTTATAGTGGGCACCCGATTGGATCAGATAAACCGAACCGTCTGCCGGACGACGCGCGGAGCGCGACGCGGGCGCGGAAGTGGCTGACGGCAAGATGCCGGCGACATCCGCAAACTCGGCATTCGCCGCCACCCACTCGCGAAGCGCGTCTACGAGACCAACCTTGTCGAAGGCGTTGGATATGGTGCTGTGGGCGGGAAATCCGGGCCTGCTTCTTCCGAAAATGCGGATGTCGCCCAAGGTCGGCATCTTGCCGAAATGTCGAACGGCCAGCGCCACTTCCCGCAGGATCGCGTCTCGATTGAGCCGCTTCTGCATGACATTGGGTGCCAGACCAGCCTCAGCGACGGCATCGCCCCAACGCGCCCAATAAACTCCGTACCACTCATGGTAGCGGATGCCGGTTTCGGCTTCGAAGACCTGACGCCCCGGAACCCTGCCTTCGTTCGCCGCTGCCAGCCGCCTGATCTCTGCCAGAATTCGTTCACGCATATGGTAGACGTTAGCTGTCCGACAGTGCCTAGGCCAGGGCTCTGCGCATCATCGCACCCGCCCCACCCCGGCGGCGCAACCCGGCCAGCTCTGCCGGTGCGGGGCTGATCGTCACGGCGATGCGGGAATTGATCCCAGCCTACTGCCGGGAGAAGGTCGGCCTCAGAGCAGGCCCACCGCCGCCTTCCGGTTCTTCGGCGTCGATCTCGGCGAGGGTCGCATCGGCATCGAACTGGGATGCAGGGCGTTCCAGGCCATATGCCGGCATGAAGGGCAGATCGGCATCGAGGTCTTCCAGCCTCGGCAATGGATCGCCGGCATCTACGGCTACCGCAGCCACGCACCAGGCCAGAACCAGGAAATCGCGCATCGCGATCTCCATATGCTCGACGAACGCCGCCACAGCTTGGCTGTCGGAACTGGCTACGAACAGTCTGGACAGCAATTCCACCCGCTGGGACATCGCCGCTGCGGTGGGCGCAGAACCTCGTACTACGAGCAGGCCAAAATCCTTCAGGAGGCGGCCTATCGCTCGTTGCTCGTCCAGGCTTGTACGCAGCGCGAAGAGGCGGCGCAGCGCCGCCCGGCGCTCCGGCGGATCAAGCTCGCTGCGAGCCAAAATCCTGCCGCAGGCGGCGATCGTCAGCCTGACGAATACCTCGGCATCTCCGTCCCAGACAACGGTTTCCGTCGTTAGAGAGAACACGGAAGGAGCGGGAGTGATTTCTGGATTCCAAGTCATGTGCGGCCTCTGCGGTTGGCGGTCGCACAATTGTCTGGTTAACGCGAATCTAACGCAACGGTATTACCGGCTAAGGCGGTTGCAGGAGGAGACGAATCGGCTACGGACGCGCAAGAAACGCGGAGCGGATTCCGAATCGAGTACTACCATTGACGCTTTCGAGGGCGCGCATAATCATCAGGAAGCCTTTGAAAGCCAGCAGTGCGCGGTAGTACGCGCAGACTGGCCAAGGGGGCAAGCCCCCTGTGGAACCCCCGAGGCAAGACATGGCCGCCGCCCATCACCCGCTCTCCTACAAGTTGCGCCCCGACGAGCTTGCCGCGCTTCGCGAGGCGGCATCGGCGGCAGGCATCGGCACCTCCACCTATGCCGCCGAGGCCGTGCGCCGCGCCATCGGGACGACCCGCCGTCGCCCGATGCCTCGCCAGCACTCCGAGCTGGCCGTCGCGCTACGAGAGGCCACCGTCGCGGTCTGCCGGGTGGGCGGGCTCACAAATCAATTATGCCGGCATGCCCATACCGGTGGGCGCGTCGATGCCGACGCGCTTGATCGCCTCCGAGCGCAACTGGCCCTGATCGATGCACGCTTGGAGGCGTCGGCCCGGTGATCATGGCGCATGCCCGACACGGTCGGACGCGACGCGATTGCCGAAATCTCGCCAAGCACCTCATGAAGCCGGAGGCGGGCATTCCTCCCCATGTGCATTCCATGGTCGGGCTTGCCGCAAAGGATCTCGAAGCCGGGCTTCATGCCATGCGCCGTCTTGCGCCCCCCGCCGCAGCGGCCTTCCATCACGTCTCCCTCTCCCCCTCAACGGAATGGACGCCAGATGATCTCGTAGTGGCCGCAGCATCTGTCGTACGGGAACTGGGCGGCGACCCTGCGACCCATCCTCACGTCATCGTCCTGCATCACAAGCCAGGGGCAGCCGGACGCGGATCGCTGCACGCTCATGTGGTCGTATCGCACTGGGCCGGCCCCGGTCGCGGCCTTGACGATGCCTGGTCGCATCTGAGGCTTGAGCGCCTGGCGAGGGAACTGGAATGGTCTCACCGCGAGCCTCTGACGCGTGGTCGGCACGACAGGGCCATTGCCAAGGCTCTTCGCGCGCGGGGCAATCCAGAGATTGCCGATGCGCTGCTTACGGCCGAGTGCGACGAACTGGTCCCGCGATCCGTCGTGACGGCTCCAGCAAGGCAGGCTCTGGCCCGTCAAGGGATTGATGATGTCGCAGCGCGCTCTGCCGTCACCGCCGCATGGTCGCAGGCCGATACGCCGTCATCCTTCTACGCCGCACTGGCCGAAGCAGGCCTGCTCGTCGTGCCGGGCCAGAAGCAGGGTGTCTGGGTCGTGCAATCGTCAGGCGGCGTCGTCATCGGCGCTCTGGACCGGATTGTCAGGCAGAAGCGCGGCGATGTCGCCGCCCGAATGGAGGTAACCGATGAACACCACGATGCCGCCCCTCGACCAGGAGCTCTTGATCCGCACCCGGAAGGTCGACAGCAAGACAGAGACCTTGCTCCGCCTACTCGATTTGCTGGAGGATCGGGAGGGGCCGACACCGTTGGATCTGATCCGCGAAGCCCTGACGGACATCCTGGTGGAGCAGCGGCGCATCAGCGACAGCCTACTTCGCATCGAGCAGGTGACCCTGCCTCGGCCCGTCGCCGTGTCCGGGATCGTGCCGCAGCGATAGCGCTAGCTTCCGCGATCTCGATGCCTGAGATCAAGGCCGAGGTCGAGCGCCGCTATCTGCAACGCCGGCTCGATGAACTCCGGGGAGTTCATGATGCTGCTCGCGAGAAGCTCGCCCTTGCGAGAGTCCCCTTGCCGATGCCGGACAGCCTAATCCAGGCACGGCTCCGAGCCGACCGCGCGCGGCAGGCGAACAGGGCGACGCGGGATGCGATGCACGCGGCCAGTGCCCGCCTCGACGCGATCAAGGCCGCCGAACCAAGAGGCTTCGCGGTTCTAGCAGCATGGATCGGCGGGCGGGCACGCAGGCTTCGTCAAGAAGCCGCTGAGGCGGCAGAAGATGCTCGCCGGGCCAGAGAGCGACATGAGGACGCCAACCGCCTCTCAGGTGTCTTCCAGGCGGCTTCCGAGGCTGAGGCCGAGCGCGTTGCCATCGAGCGGGTTCAGGCCGCAGCAGCCCGGCGGCAGTTAGTCGAAGTTGCGGAGCACGAGCTGGCGGTCGCGGCAGTGGCCGCGAAGCTGTTAAGGACCGATCCTTCGCTCGTCAGTCTGTCGGCCACCGACCTGCGTTGGCGCGCTGATAAGGAACTGCGGCACCATCATCGCATCGGCGAACAACATCTCTACGCGCCGCGACCCAAGCTTCCAGGGTAGCGTGTAGCGTCGGCAGGCCTCGACCCTCGCGCCGTCAGAAGCTATCGTTCGTGCCGAGGTCAAAATATTGGTCGCAATAAGGAGATAGGTGAATTGAATGCAAAGCATATCTGCGATGATCCAAAAATATTGTGGATCACAACGCCCGACTGGTCTGGTCGTTATAAGGGAGGGACAGATAGCCGGAACTTGGGGCTCAACTGATCACCCTGTAAATGTTCGTTCCGTTCGCAAAAGCCTATTAAGCGCTCTTTACGGCATCGCCGTTGGTGAGGGAAAAATCAATATAGATGATACGCTCGAAAAATTAGCCATCGACGACACGCCGCCTAGCCTCAGCGAAACAGAGAAGCAGGCCACCGTCCGCGATTTACTTACGTGTTCCTCTGGAATATATCATGCTGCCGCTTACGAAACCCGTCTCATGGGAGAAAAACGTCCAGATCGCGGCAGTCACGTGGCGGGTAAGTTTTGGTATTACAACAATTGGGATTTCAACGCGCTTGGCACCATATATCGTCAAGCGACATCTCAAGATATTTTTGAAGATTTTCATCATAAAATTGCCGATCCGATAGGAATGACGAATTATTCATACAGAAATGGTGTTTATCAGAAAGAAGAAACGTCGGATCATCCGGCTTATCTATTTAAAATGAGCGCCGATGATTTGGCAAAATTCGGGCTTCTTTATTTGAACAATGGAAACGTGAATGGTCAGCAAATCATTCCGTCATCGTGGGTGATGGAATCTACGCAGCCGCATTTGTTGACTGACGCGGAGGGATTTGGCTACGGCTACATGTGGTGGGTATCAACGTCCGATACGGTCAATGGCAAAGGCGCCTTCGTCGCTGCGGGTAACGGGGGGCAAATTCTTGCTGTTGCCCCATCGAAACAGCTAGTCATAGCCCAAACAGTTGATCTTTCAAGCAACAAGGGGCGACTTGAAACTGCTCCGTTCTTTGCTTTCACCAGGCAGGTTTTTGGCCATTATACGTAGGAATTTAATAACCGACCCGCTCTTTGCTTCAGGCGGCATCCAAGGACTACGTTCCACCTGCAACGGAAGCGGCGAGGATCTGCCCCTTGACCGGCCCACATCGCCGGTCCACATTACGTATATCGGACCGACAAGCCGTCGAAAACCGCGTTGCCGCCCAGTTCTTGGTGAACTTGGATAGGGGTCCTAGTCCCCCAGCCACTTCCGTGGCTTCCCTTGGTTTCCCAGTTATTTGCGGCTGCCGTGAAACGCTGCGGCCTACGAATCATGCTCGGTCGGGTCGATCGCCGCGAGGCATTGTGGCGCGCCCGACTGATGCACCTTTGGTGCGGAGTACGGGTCCTTCGTGCGCCTCAACTTCGGCTGCACGCAGGCGTGCTGACGAACGCCAGCGAGCGCATGGCGAATGCGCTCGCTGGGCACGGGCAAGACTACCCGCCCAAGGGCTCCTTCGAAGAAGCCACTGTCCGCGTGGCCGCGCTCAAGGCGCAGCAGGAGGCGAAGTTCCACGCCCACCTTGCCAGCTTCGGCGTTACGGCGGCGGCTGAGCGCCTTGAAGTCCGCCCGCCGGCTGGCTCGCCCCGAAGCTTCGACATGCGGGCTGGCGAGAGCCTCTTCCTCGCCGGCCTGAGCGCCGCTGCGCGTCCCCGGCTTGCAACAATCGGCCGTCACACATACAGCGCAGCCAGAACATCGCGCCCATATTTCCTATCTTAGCCAGACAGAACTGCGAGCCGTTCGCATGAGCCGTGATTCCGAATTTCTTTGGTACATCCCCAACGACGTCAAAGCCGGCCACCGCGGCGACTCCGCCGGCGAAGACCATAACAGCCTGGAGACTCTGACCAGCCAGGCGAAGGCGTTGGAGGAGCACGGCTGGAAAGGCGCGCTCATCGGCACCGGCTGGGGCCGACCCGACACCTTCACCGTCGCGGCCGCGCTCGCCGCGCGGACCACCACCTTCGAACCGCTCATCGCGATCCGCCCGGGCTACTGGCGGCCGGCGAATCTCGCGTCGGCCGCGGCCACGCTGGACCAGCTGACCGGCGGGCGCGTGCGCATCAACATCGTGTCGGGCAAGGACAATCTCGCCGCCTATGGCGACAGCGAGGGCGACCAGGAACACCGCTACGCCAGGACCAAGGAGTTCATGCGGCTGGTCCGCAGGCTCTGGACCGAAGAGAACGTGACTTATGCGGGCGAGCACTTTCGGGTCACGGAGTCCACCGTGGCGCCGCGCATCACGGCTCGCGGCGACCGCCGGCACCCCGAGCTCTATTTCGGCGGCGCTTCTGAGGCGGCGGAGCGGGTGGCCGCCACCGAGGCCGATGTCCAGCTCTTCTGGGGCGAACCGCTCGACGATGTCCGGGAGCGGATCGAGCGGCTGAAGACGTTGAGCAAAGAACTCGACCGCGATCTTCCTCCGCTGAGGTTCGGTCTGCGGATCACCACGCTGGTGCGTGATACGACGGAGCAGGCCTGGGCCGACGCGGAGGCGAAGGTTGCCGAGATGGCGGCGAACAAGGGAGCCGGCTGGAACGACCACCAGCGGGCCGTCGCAGTCGGCCAGCAGCGGCTGCTCGATCTGCATGCGCGCGGCGAGGTGCTCGACGACAACCTCTATACCGCCCCGGGCAAGTTCGGTGGCGGCGGTGCCGGCACCACGTGGCTGGTGGGCTCGGCGGCGGATGTCGCGCGTTCGCTGCGCAAGTACCGCGACCTGGGAGTCACGCAATTCGTGCTCTCCGATACGCCGTACCTGTCCGAGATCAAGCGGCAGGGCGATCAACTGCTTCCGCTGCTGCGCGACTGAGGTCGGAGCCGGGAGATTCTCGACGGCCGAGGCCGCAGCTTCGCCGTGAGCAGGGTCGCGCCCGGGACCGCCCGCCTGCCGTGCTGGGAAGGTGGGGCTCCGTCCGGCGAGTCTGTTCTTTTTAAGAAACGATGCGCCGATTGTCGGCAAAGAACAGGCCGAGCCCGCGCAGATTCCGGCCTCTTTTTGGGCCGCGGCTAATATCTTTCTTCTCGTTTACGGGTTTCGAGTATTTCCTTCTCAAGCGGTGTGTTCTTTTAAACGGTCCATCTATTGACCCGATCGGGGTCGGGGCCGATCCTCCAGGTGACATTTCAGCGCGGTTCCTGGCCCCGGATTGCTTGATCCGGACGGCCTCCGTTCCGCCTGCTCCAGGAGGCTTCCATGATCCATGCCACCCGCCGCCGCGCCCTTGCGCTGGGCTCCCTGCTGCTGGCGACGGCCGCCGCTCCGGCGGCCTTCGCGCAAACGGCCAAGCCGACCGGCGAGCCGGTCCTGATCGGCGTCAGCGGGCCGCTGACCGGGCCGAACGCGCAATATGGTGCGCAGTGGAAGAAGGGCTTCGACCTCGCGCTCGACGAGATCAACGCGTCGGGCGGCATCAACGGCCGGCCGCTCGCCTACCAGTTCGAGGACAGCCAGAGCGACCCGCGCCAGGCCGTCGCGATCGCGCAGAAATTCGTCGCCGACCCGAAGATCGTCTTCGAGATCGGCGATTTCTCCAGCCCTGCCTCGATGGCCTCGTCGCCGATCTACCAGCGCGCCGGCCTGGTGCAGTTCGGCTTCACCAACTCGCATCCCGACTTCACCAAGGGCGGCGACTTCATGTGGAGCAACTCGCTGACCCAGGCGGAAGAACAGCCGCAGGTCGCGCAATACGCCGTCAAGGAGCTCGGCCTGAAGCGCGTCGCCGTGCTGCACCTGAACACCGATTGGGGCCGGACCTCGAAGGACATCCTGGTCAAGGCGGTCAGGGATTTTGGCGCCGAGGTGGTCGCGACCGAGGGCTACCTGCCGGAGGAGAAGGATTTCCGCTCGACCCTGGTGCGCGTGCGCGACGCCAATCCCGACGGGCTCCTGCTGATCTCCTACTATGCCGACGCGGCCCTGATCGCCCGCCAGCTCAAGGCGACCGGGCTGAACAAGCCGGTCGTCGCGGTCGGCTCGATCTACTCGCCCAAGCTGATCGAGCTCGGCGGCGACGCGGTCAACGGCATCTACACCAACTCGCAGTTCTTCCCGGAGGACCCGCGGCCGGAGGTGCAGACCTTCGTCAAGTCCTACATCGCCAAATACGGCGCCGAGCCCGACGCCTTCGCGGCGCGCGCCTATGACACGGTGATCCTCGCCGGCCACGTCTTCCGGCAATACGGTACCGAGCGCCGCGCCATTCGCGACGGGCTGGCTGAGATCAAGGACGTGCCGAGCGTGATCTTCGGCAAGGCCACCTTCGACAAGGAGACGCGCCGCGTCGTCGGCGCCCAGAACGCCCGGCTGGTGATCAAGGACGGCAAGTTCGTCGTCTGGGATCGCAGCGCCATCCCGACCCGCTGAAAGCTGTCCGAAACCATGGCTTCGAACAGCTTTCCAGCTTTTTTGTTTGACGCATTTTCTTCACGCGAACCGGAATCCACTTCGCTTGAAAATGCTTTGGACGAGGGCAGGGCGTCTTGACCTCCTGGCTCGACCACACGATCAACGGGCTGATCGTCGGCAACATCTATGCGCTGCTTGCCGTCGGCCTGGCGCTGATCTTCGGCGTCAGCCGGCTGATCAACTTCGCCCATGGCTCGGTCTATGTGGTCGGCGCCTATATCGGCTGGGTGGCGGTGGCGCATCTGCACACGCCGCTGCCGGTGACGATCCTGCTGGTCGCGGCCGGCTCGGCGCTGCTCGGCCTGCTGATCGAGCGCTTCGGGCTGCGGCCCCTGCAAGGCTCGACCAAGATCGCGCCGCTGCTGGCGACGATCGGCATTAGCTTCGTGCTCGACCAGATCGTGCAGATCGTCTTCACGCCCGATCCGCGCGCGCTGCCGAGCCAGCTGCCGGATTGGCGCTTCCAGATCGGCGGCGGCACGATCGGCGCGCTCGACATCCTGATCGCCGCGATCGGCTTCACCAGCGCCGTCCTGCTGTTCGGCTTCCTGCGCTTCACCAAGCTCGGCTGGGCAGTGAGGGCGACGGCGCAGGATCGCGATGCGGCGCGCCAGATGGGTGTCGACGTCGACCAGGTCAACCGCATCGTCTTCGCCATCGCGTCCGCGCTCGGCGGGCTGAGCGGGCTGCTGGTCGGGATGTACTACAACTATATCGACCCGGCGATGAGCTTCCAGGCGACGCTGAAGGGCGTGGTCGCGGAGGTGGTCGGCGGCGTCGGCAACATCCCCGGCGCCATCGTCGGCAGCCTGATCCTCGGCCTGGTCGAGAGCTACGGCATCGCGCTGCTCGGCACGAGCTACCGCAACCTCTTCGCCTTCATCCTGCTGGTCGTGATCCTGGTGCTCCGGCCGAACGGGCTCTTTGCCAGCAAGCGGCAATTGCCGCCGGAGCCGCTGACCGGCACCTTCATCGCGCCGAGTAAGCCGGTGCCGCTGCCGACGCCGGCGCTCCTGGCGGCGCTCGCGGTCGCGGCCGTGCTGCCGCTGGTCATCGCGCAGCCCTATCTGCTCCAAACTCTGACCAATGCCTGGCTCTATGCGCTGCTCGGCATCAGCCTGACCCTGATCGCCGGCACGGTCGGCCAGATCTCGCTCGGCCATGCGGCGCTGCTGGCGATCGGCGGCTACACCTCGGCGCTGCTGACGCTCGATCTCGGCGTGCCGGTCGGGCTCTCGATCCTGGCTGCCGGCTTCGTCGCGGCGGGGCTCGGCACTTTGCTGGCCTGGCCGGCCTTCCGGCTGCGCGGGCACTACGTCACCATCGCGACGCTCGCCATCGGCGAGATCGTCAGCCTCGCCATCCTGAACTGGGAGAGCCTGACGCGCGGGCCGATCGGCGTCTTCGGCATCCCGCCGATCTCGCTATTCGGCTACCCGATCGAATCGGCCCGCGCCGTCTACTGGTTCACGCTGGCGATCCTGGCGGTGCTGGCGGCGCTGCAGCTGCGCCTGCTGCGCTCGCATCTCGGCCGGGCCTGGCGTGCCGTGCGCGACGACGATGTCGCGGCGAGGAGCTACGGCATCGCGCTCGACCGCTACAAGGCGCTCGCCTTCATCACCGGCGGCTTCGCGGCCGGCATCTCCGGCGGCGTCACCTCGCACCTCTACTCCTTCATCAACCACGAGACCTTCAACGCGCAGCTCTCGATCCTGGCGCTGACCATCGTCATCCTCGGCGGCATGGGCAATGTCTTCGGCGCCATCGTCGGCTCGGTGCTGCTGATCGGCCTGCCCGAGGTGTTCCGCGTCGCCGCCGAATACCGCGTGCTGATCTATGGGCTCGTGCTGCTGCTGCTGATCCGCTTCCGCCCCCAGGGCCTGTTCGGCACGGTTTGAGGAGGGCAGGACGATGCCGTTGCTTGAAGTATCCGGGCTGGTGCGCCGCTTCGGCGGCGTCACGGCCGTCGGCGGCGTCGACCTCTCTGTCGAGGAGGGCCGGCTTGTCAGCGTCATCGGCCCCAACGGCGCCGGCAAGACCACCTTGTTCAACCTGATCACCGGGCTTGACCGGCCCGACGAGGGCAAGGTCAGCTTCGACGGCGCCGACATCACCGGCTTTGCGCCCGAGAAGCTGGCGCATCTGCGGCTGGCGCGGACTTTTCAGCACGGCCGCGTCTTCGCCAACCTCTCGGTGCTCGGCAATGTCCTGGTCGGCGCCCATGCGCGGCTCAGGGCGGCAAGGCCGCGCCTGCCGGTGCTGGGCGCGCTCGGCGAATTGGCGCTGGCGCTGATCCAGCCCGGCTCGGTTCGGCGCGAGGAGGCGGCTTTGCGCGCCGAGGCACTCGCCATCATCGCCCGCTTCGGCGAGCGGCTGCTGCCGCGGCAGGACCAGCCGGCCTATTCGCTCTCCTACGCCAACCGCCGCCGCGTCGAGATCGCCCGGGCGCTGGCGCTCAGCCCGCGCCTGCTGCTGCTCGACGAGCCGACCGCCGGCATGAACCAGACCGAGACGGCCGAGATGCAGGCTCTGATCGCCGAGTTGAAGGCCTCCGGCCTGACCATCCTACTGATCGAGCACAAGCTCGACATGGTGATGAGCCTCTCCGACGAGGTCGTGGTGATGGATGACGGCAAGGTCATTGCGCGCGGCCTGCCGCAGGCCGTCCGCCATGATCCGGCAGTGATCGAGGCCTATCTCGGCCATCGCGAGGTCGGCGGCGGCGCGGCCGAGAAGGCCCTGGCGGAGGCGGCGGAATGAGCGAGACGACGGCACCCGTTCCGCTGCTGGAGCTCGACAAGGTCAACACCTTCTACGGCCCGGTGCAGGTGCATTTCGACCTGAGCCTGACGGTGCCGAAGGGCGAGATCGTCTCGCTGCTCGGCGGCAATGCCAGCGGCAAGTCGACGACGATGAAGATCATTTTGGGCCTGCTCAAGCCGCAGTCCGGCACCGTGCGCTTCGCCGGCGAGGATATCGGCGCGCTCCAGACGCCGCAGATCATAAGGCGCGGCATCGGCTCGGTGCCGGAGGCGCGCCGGCTCTTCCCGGACATGAGCGTGCGCGAGAACCTGCTGATGGGCGCCTTCACGCGCACGGACAAGCAGGCCGTGGCCCATGATCTCGACTGGGTGCTGACCCTCTTCCCCAAGCTCGGCCAACGTCTGGCGCAGCGCGCCGGCACGCTCTCCGGCGGCGAGCAGCAGATGGTCGCGATGGCGCGCGCCCTGATGGGCCGGCCCAAGCTGATCTGCATGGACGAGCCGACCATGGGGCTCTCGCCGCTCTTCGTCGACCGGGTGCTGGAGCTGATCGCAGCGATCAACCGCGAGGGCGTGACGATCTTCATGGTCGAGCAGAATGCCAGCCTTGCGCTCCAGATCGCGCATCGCGGCTACGTGCTCCAGACCGGCCGCATCGTGCTCGAAGGCAAGGCAGCCGACCTGCTGGTCGATGCCCGGATCAGGGACGCCTATCTCGGCGGCGCGGAGGCAGCATGACCACACAGACCCTGCGCATCGACCACGCCGTCATCGTCACCGACGATCTCGACCGCGCCATCGCCGATTGGCGCGGGCGCGGCTTCACGGTCGAGCCCGGCGGCACGCATCCGCGCGGCAGCGTCAACGCGCTGATCTCCTTCGCCGACGGCGCCTATATCGAGATCATCGCCTTCCCCGTGCCGCAGGAGGATTTCTTCTGGTGGCGGGTGTTGCAGAGCGACGGCCCGGGGCCGATCGACCTCGCGCTGTTGCCGGAGGATCTCGATGCCGCCCTCGCGCAGGCCGGCGCCGCCGGGCTCGGCTACAACGCGGCGCAGGATGGCGGCCGCAAGCGGCCCGATGGCGAGACGCTGGTCTGGCGCACGGCGCGGCCGGCGGCGACCGACTTGCCCTTCTTCTGCTTCGACGTGACGCCGCGCAGCCTGCGCGTGCCGGCGCCGCCGCGCCACGCCAATGGCGCCACCGGACTCTCCGGGATCAGCCTCGCGGTCTCCGATCTCGACGTGTCGGCGCGCCGCTGGCAGGCGCTGATCGGCAGGCCTGTAACGATCGTCGGCCCCTTGCCGGGGCTTGAGGCCGCAGCCGCGTTCCTCGATCTCGGCGCGACGCGCATTACGTTGCTGGCGCCGGAAAGCCCGGGCGTCGGCGCAGTGGCCGAGCATCTGGTACGGCGCGGGCAGGGGCTGTTCGGGCTGTCTTTCGCCGGGACCGGCGGCGCCATCTCATCCAGCACGACGTCAGCCGAGCGGCTGGCCGACGCAGACGCTTGAAAGGTCGCGCTCCATGACCGCGAAACGCCTGGGGTTCTTCACCCGCCTCCTCGATGATGCGCCGGCGGCTGAACGCTACCGGCTCGCGGCCGAGCAGATCATCCATGCGGAACGGCACGGCTTCGACAGCGCCTGGGTTGCCCAGCACCATTTCCATCGCGACGAGGGCGGGTTGCCGTCGCCCTTGCCCTTCCTGGCCTATGTCGCGGCGCGCACCAGCCGGATCAGGCTCGGCACCGGCATCATCATCCTGCCGATGGAGGACCCGATCCGCACGGCGGAGGATACGGTCGTCGTCGACCTGCTTTCGGGCGGACGGCTCGAGGTCGGGCTCGGCACCGGCGCGACGCCGCAGACCTTCCTCGCCTTCGGGCTCGACAAGGAGCAGCGCACCGAGCGTTTTGCGCGCAACCTCGACCGGCTGCTCGAAGCCTGGAGCGGGGCGCCGCTCGGCCATGACGAGAACCGGCTCTATCCCGAGGCCGGCTCGCTGGCTGGGCGTGTCTGGCACGCGACCTTCTCGGTGACTGGGGCGGAGCGCATCGGCCGGGCCGGCGCCGGGCTGATGCTCTCGCGGACCCAGCCGCGCAGCGCCGACAATCCGCAGGCGACGCTGCCCGAGATCCAGCATCCGATCGTCGACGCCTATCTCGCCAACCTGCCGCCGGGCGTCGCGCCACGCATCATGGCCTCGCGCTCGCTCTTCGTCGCCGACAGCCGCGAGGAGGCGCTGCACCAGGCCGGGATCGGGCTCAACCGCGTGCTCGAGCGCTTCATCGCCAGCGGCCACCGCATTGCCGACCGCAGCCTGCCGGGGCTGATCAAGACGCTCGACACCCATGTCGGCGCGCCCGAAGACGTCATCGCCTCGCTCTCGGCCGACAGCGTGCTGCCCCGCGTTACCGACGTGGTCTTCCAGGTCCATTCGGTCGACCCGCCGCATCCGCTGATCCTGCGCTCGATCGAGCTGACCGCGCAGAAAGTGGCGCCGGCGCTCGGCTGGCGGGATCCCGCGCAATCGACATCGCGAACCCGGCCGGAGCCGGCCGTCGCCAACGCCCTCCAGGCATGAGGCCCATTCCATGAGCGCCCAAGACACACTCGACCGCCTGTCCGGCATCGCCGGCGGCTCGGCCCTCGATGCGCTGCGGCGCGAGCGTCCCGTGACCCGCGACAATGCGCAGGCGGGCTATGAGGCCCTGTTCGAGGCCGATGACGAAACCGGCGTGTCGCGCAGCGAGCGGCTCACCGTGGCCGCCTTCGTCGCGCTGCTGCATGCAGATGGTCCGGGCGTGGAGCACTACGCGCGCCTGCTGGAAGGGCAGCCGGGCGGGGCGGCGCTGTCCGGGCTCATCCGCCGTCAGGCTGAGCATGCGGCGACGCGAGGGCCCTATGGCGCTTATCCGCCAGGACCGCTGTCGCGGGAGGATGTCGCGGGGCCGGTCTTCAAGGTCGCCGCCGCGGCCAGTGCCGAGCTGGGCGAGCGCCTTTCGGCGGCGCTGGAGCACACGCACCTCCTCGTCTTCCATCCGCGCGACGCCAAGGCAGCCGACCTCGCCGCCCTGAAAGGCGCAGGCTGGAGCACGGCCGGCGCGGTGACGCTGTCGCAGATCGTGGCCTTCCTGTCCTTCCAGATCCGCGCGGCGCATGGCCTGCGCGCGCTGGGCGCCTGAACTCGTCCTCCCAAGGGAGCAATCCGATGACCGCCACGACGCTGGACCATCCCGCCGCCACTGTCCCCACCGCCTTCACCCAGGCCGAGCTCGGCTGGAACGCCTGGCTCGACCCCGTTCCCGAGGAGGTGCTGACCGAGCGCCAGAAGGAAGGGCTCGTCGACATCGCCCGCGCCAAGAGCCCGTATTTCCGGCTCCTCGCCCATGACCCGGATATCCTTCGCTTCCGCACGCTGGCCGACAAGGACATCTTCTACAACACTCGCGCCGGCCTGCCGCGGGCCGAGCGCGAACTGGCGGCGGCAGCTGTCTCGCGCAGCAATGGCTGCATCTATTGCGCCTCCGTCCATTCCCGCTTCGCCAGCACGCATTCGAAGCGCCGCGACGAGGTGCAGCGCCTGCTCGACGAGGGCGTTGGCGTCGACATCGATCCGCTTTGGAACGCGGTCATCGAGGCCTCCGCCGCGCTCGCGGCGACGCCCGTCGCCTTCGGCGCCGAGCATGTCGGCAAGTTGCGCGCTCTCGGCCTGGACGATCTGGCGATCGCGGACCTGATCCACGCGGCCTCGTTCTTCAGCTGGGCCAATCGCCTGATGCTGTCGCTCGGCGAGCCGGAGCTTCCCTAGATCGCCGTGCGTCCTTTCGGACGCAAATGGCGATCTAGGTCTTTGTTATTGCACCGGATTCTTCCGAAAGCCGGTTCCCAGTTTCGGTCCGGTGCTCCAGCCCCGGGGCCGCCGGTCAGGCGAGCAGGCCGAGCCGCCGGCCGAGCTTGAGCGTCGCCGTCGTGCCGATGATCAGTCCGAGCGCGAAGACCCAGCCGGAGACCGCGCCGGCCGAAATTCCGGAGAGCAGCGTGCCGACGGTGCAGCCGAGCCCGACGATCGTGCCCCAGCCGAGCAATGCGCCGCCGATCAGCCCGCGCAGCGCTTGACCGGTGCTGGGCCGGCGCGGGCGGAACTCCCCTGCGATCAGCGCCGCGGCGAAGGCGGCTGCGACCAATCCGGCGATGAAGAGGCCGTTGGGCGTCAGCAACGCGTCGCGGATCACGGTGGCGCAGCCGCGGAAGCTGTCGAGCCCCTCGAGCCGGGAAGGCAAGAGGTCGAGGCTTGCTGCGGCCTGCCGTGAGCGCGAGGCCAGCTCGGCGGTGACGCCGAGCGGGCTCAGCCTGAAATAGGCGGCGATGCCGATCAGCCCGACCGCGAGCCCGCCGACCCAGGCCGGCCAGCGCCGATGGAAAATGGCCGCGAGCGGGGTAAGCCTTGGCTGCGAGACAATTGGGTTCGACGGAAGCGAGCGCAGCAGTGCGTAGGCGAGGGCGGCGAATACCGTGAGACCAACGAGCAGCGCCCCGGCATAGCCGAGATGGCGCGGCAACCAGAGCACGGGCGAATCCGCGATGCTCCAGAGATAGAGCTCGTTCCAGCTCAGGAGGCCGAGCCAGAAGCCGAGCCCGGCCCCAACGAGGGCGAAGGGCGAGGTCGGCGAGCCCTCGCCGAGACGGTAGAGATGGGCGCTGATGCAGGAGCCGGAGATCGCCATGCCCGCGCCGAAGGCGAGGCCGGCAAGGACGAGCGCCGGCCCGACCGGGCCGATATGGGCGGTCGGCGGCAGGCGGGCGCCGGCGGGATCGGGCAGCCAGGCGCCGTAGATCAGGCTGTAGCCGACGAGCCCGGTCGCGAGCGCGGTCAGGATGCCGAGCAGGCCGCGCGGATCGTGCCGGTCGAGCCAGTCGCGCCAGATGCAGAGGAAGCAGAAGCGCGAGCGCTGCAGAACGAAGCCGAAGGCCGCGCCAAGGATGAGCGAAAGCTGCAATTGCGGAGCCGGATCGCCATGGGCGCCGACCGCGTAGATGGCGGCCGCGAGGGCGAGGATGACGGCGGTCGCCGTCACCAGGCGCACCGGCGGCAAGGCCGGCGCGACCGGGACCCCGGTTGCGCCAGCCGCCGCGGCTTCGCGCGCCCGATGGTAATCGAGCGCGCCGCTGTCGTCGGACAGGCTCATCGCCTGCGCCTGGGCGCACGGCTCACTTGCCGCCCCAGACCGTGCCGGCCGGATTGTTGATCGGCAGGCCGACGGTGTTGCCGTATTCGGTCCAGGAGCCGTCATAGTTGGCGACCTGATAGCCGAGCAGGCGCGACAGGATGAACCAGGTGTGGCTGGAGCGCTCGCCGATGCGGCAGGTGGTGATCACGGGCTTGGAGCCGTCGATGCCGACCTCGGCATAGAGCTTGCGGAGTTCCTCGACCGGCTTGATCGTGCCGTCGGCCTGGTTGACTGCGCGCGCCCAGGCGACGTTGACCGAGCCGGGGATATGGCCGGCGCGCAGCGCCAGTTCCTGGAAGCCGGCCGGCGCGATGATCTTGCCGGAGAACTCGTCGGGCGAGCGGATGTCGAGGATGCGGGCATCGGACTTCTTCTCGACGACGCTGACGACATCGGCGAGCCGGGCGCGCAGCTTGCGGTTGGGCTCGGCCACGGTGAAGGTCGAGGCCTTCACCGGCACCGGGTTGGTGGCGACGAGGCGCTTCTCCAGCTCCCATTTCTTGCGGCCGCCATCGACCAGCTTCACGTTGTCGCGCAGGCCGTAGATGTCGAACACCCAGGCGCCCCAGGCGGCGAACCAGTTGTTGCTGTCGCCGTAGAGGATGACGGTCGTGTCCTTGTCGATGCCGAGCTTGCGCGCCAGTGCCTGGAACTTCTCCGGGCTGGCGATGTCGCGGGTGACCGTGTCGACGAGGTCGGTGTGCCAGACCACGTTCTGCGCGCCGGGGATGTGGCCGCGCTCATAGAGGCCGGGTTCGACGCTGACCTCGACGATCCTCACCTTGGGGTCGCTCAGGTTCTTCTCGAGCCAGTCGGTCGTGACCAGCGGGCTGGAATCGGCGAGCGCGGCACCGCCGAGCAGCAGTGTCGCGGCCAGCGTCGACAGGCTTCGGCGGAGCAGGGACAGGGCGGACATCAGGGCCTCCTTCGCGGCTGGCGGCCCTGGATCGGGGCGATCTGCCAGCTCTGGTTGCGGGGCTGCCATAGTTTCGCCCGTGATGAGGCAAGAGAAGCCGAACAGGATTTTTTTGTTCCGGGCCTCGGGAGAACAGAAAAGTCGTAGAACTTCAGTATGAGAGAACGATGCTGCGCCGGCATCGCCGCACGGCGGAAACGCCATGGGTTTGCGGTGCCGGCGGCGCGCGGCAGCCAGCGCCTGCGTGTCGCGGTTACGCCGCGTCGCTCCGGCTCGGTCTGGAGTGGCCCAGCTCGGGCGCGATCAGCCTGATGGCATCGCTCAGGATCTGCTCGTAATCCGGCCGGTCGAAATTATAGGGTAGTTCCAGCCGCAGCTCCTGCACGTGCGGCAGGACAGGATCAAGCGCCAGTTTTTCGAGGATCTGCTCAGCCGTGCCGACGAGGTCCGGCGCGAACAGGGTGCGGCGCTCGCCCTGCGGCTTGAGCGTGCGCTCGTGCCGGCCCGCGGCATAGTCGAGATAGCGCCGGCGCGTCTGCGCGTCGGCGCCGTCGAGCGGGACGATGACCCGGCCGACTGCGATGCGCGGTTCGCGCGGGCCACGGAGGTTGGTGCGAAAGGTCTCGATATGGCTGAGCTGGGCCGAGAAGAAATCGTCGGTCTTTTCGCCGGAGTTGATGTTGCCGACGAGCAGGTTGAAGCCGTTGCGGCCGGCCCATTCGGCGGAGCGCAGCGAGCCCCCGCCATACCAGAGCCGTTCGCGCAGGCCGGGCGCATAGGGCTGGAGGCGCGGACGCTGCCGCCCCGCCGCCGAGACGATGGTGCTGTCGGCATCGCCGAGATAGGCGCCGCTCAGGTTCTCGGCGAGCCGCGCCACCCGCTCATGCGAATGATCGGCGCCCTCCCAGCCCTCGTCGCGGAAGCGGGCGCCGAGCAGCGCGCCATAGGGCGGCGGCCCGGCGCTGATGCCGATATTCAGCCGGCCCCGCGCCAGGACATCGACCGTGGATAAATCCTCGGCCAGCCGGAACGGGTTCTCGTAGCCCATCTGGATGACGGCCGAGCCGAGCTCGATGCGGCTCGTGCGCTGGGACGCCGCCGCCAGGAAGACGCTGGCGGAGGAGACGCCGCGCTCGAGATGGCGCTGGCGCACCCAGGCGCTGTCGAAGCCCAGGCGCTCGCCGAGCGCGAAGAGCTGGAGCGTGTCCTCCAGCCCGGCAAGCGGATGGTCCTCCGGGAAGTTCCCCGGCGTGAGGAAGCCGAGATGGCGGATGGCGAGGGTGCTCATCGGGATCAGTATTTCGGCAGGCCGGGCGGGTTGGTCTCGGAGCGCTCCAGCGCCTCTTCCTCGAGGCCCCAGCGCGCCAGCGCCTGGAGGTATTTGCCGTTCCTGATCAGGTCGTTGGTCGCTACCGTCAGTGCATCGACGAGGCCGCTGCCCTTGCGCGTCGTGACCGCCACGTCCGACTTCAGCGGCCAGCCGGCGCTGAGCGTGCCGATGCGCTTGATGTCCTTGTCGCGCGCCGAGATGAAGACGAGCTGGGCATGCGGCTGCACGATGACGTCGACCCGCCCGGAGCGGAGCGCGACCAGGCGTCCAGCCTCGTCGTCGTAGAGTTGCAGCTCCAGCGGCTTCAGGCCGGCGGCGACGTTCTGCTTGCTCCATTCGACCAGGATGCGCTCCTGGTTCGTGCCGCCGCCGACGCTGAAGCTCAGCCCCGCCGCGTCCTTAGGCTCCCTGATCTGCGTCACCTTGCTGTCGGCCTTGACGAAGAAGCCGTGCAGGCCCTGCCGGTAGGTCGAGAAGTCGAACTTCTCCTTGCGCTGCTCGGTGACGCCGACATTCGAGATCACCGCGTCGTATTTGCCCGAGACCAGGCCGAGCGGCCAATCGGCCCAGGCGATCGGCACGAGGTTGAGCCTCAATCCGAGGCTGTCGGCGATGAGCTGGGCGAAGTCGGGATCGGCGCCGACCACCGTCTTGGCGTCGGTGGCATAGGTGCCGAGCGGCGGCCCGCCCGGGCTGATCGCGACGGTGAGCACGCCCGGCTCGACGAACTTGAAGCCTTGCGGGAGCGCCGCGATCGCCGCCAGGTCCTTCTCGGCGCGGATCCGGCCCGGCTGCTCCGGGCCGAGGTCGAAGGGCGCCTGCGCCTTCGCGAAGCTGATGGCGAGGCTCGCGGCGGCCAGCGCGCCGAGCGAAAGCGACAGGATGGTCCGCCGCTGGATCATGGTCGGTGTCCTTGCTTTAGGAGGGGGTAGAGAGCGTTTGAGACTTCGCTAGCGCGAGGCGTGTGGCGTGGTTGTCGAGAACCGGAGCGGACTTTGGTCCGTGAGCACCGGAAGCGCAGGCGACCGCGTCAGACGCCCGCGATAGTAGAAGTATCAAATGGTCTCTCAGAGAACCTTGGCCAGGAACTCGCGGGTGCGGGTGTGTTCCGGCCGGTTGAACACCTGATCGGGCGTGCCGGATTCGAGGATGCGGCCCTGCTCCATGAAGACGACGCGGTCGGCGACCTCGCGGGCGAAGCCGATCTCGTGGGTGACGATGATCAGCGTCGTGCCGGAGCGGGCGAGCTCCTTGATGACGTCGAGCACCTCGCCGACCAATTCGGGATCGAGCGCCGAGGTCGGCTCGTCGAAGAGCAGCACCTTGGGCCGGAGCGCCAGCGCACGGGCGATGGCGACGCGCTGCTGCTGGCCGCCTGAGAGCTGGCGCGGATAGGCATCGGCCTTCTCGCTCAGGCCGACGCGGGCGAGCAGCTCGCGCGCCTGCGCGGTGGCGTCGTTGCGCGCGAGGCGACGCACCGAGACCGGCGCCTCGACGATGTTCTCCAGCACCGTCAGGTGCGGGAACAGGTTGAAGCTCTGGAACACCATGCCGACATCGACGCGGCGCTTCAGGATGTCCTTCTCCTTCAGCTCGTAGAGCGTGTCGCCCTCCTGGCGGTAGCCGACCAGCTCGCCGTCGATGGCGATGAAGCCGTCATCGACGCGCTCGAGATGGTTGATCGAGCGCAGCAGCGTCGACTTGCCCGAGCCGGACTGGCCGAGGATGGCGGTGACGCTGCCGGGCGGGATGGTGAGGTTGACATCGTCGAGCACCTTGAGTTGCCCGAAGCTCTTGCTGATGCCGCGGATCACGACCTCGCCGCCGGCGCGCACCGCGCCGGTCCAGTTCGTCGCGGCGAGCGCCTGGGACTCCACCGTCGCGGCGGCGGTCAGGTGCGCCGTCTCCAGCGCCGGCCTCGGCCAGAACCGGTCGATCAAGGGCTTGAACAGCGAGGGCGGCGGGTTGCGCAGGGCGCCGCGCGAGAAGTGCCGCTCGATATAGTGCTGCACGAGCGAGAGCACGCTGAGGATGATCAGGTACCAGACGGTCGCGACCATCAGCAGCGGGATCACCTCCAGATTGCGGCGGTAGATGATCTGGATGGTGTAGAACAGCTCGGGCAGCGCCAGGATGTAGGCCTGCGACGTGCCCTTGGCGAGCGTGATGATCTCGTTGAAGGCGGTCGGCAGGATCGAGCGCATCGCTTGCGGCAGGACGATGCGCGAAACCTGCCGGCCCTTCGGCAGGCCGAGCGCCGCGGCGGCTTCGAGCTGGCCCTGCTCGACGGAGAGGATGCCGCCGCGCACGATCTCGGCCGAGAAGGCGGCGGCGTTCAGGGAGAGCCCGAGCACCGCGGCGAAGAAGGGCGTGATCAGCTGCGTCGTCGACCAGCTCGCGAAGCTGATCTCGGTGAAGGGCACGCCGATCCAGATGGTCTCGTAGAGATAGCCGAGGTTGTTGAGGATCAGCAGCAGCACGATCAGCGGGATCGAGCGGAACAGCCAGACATAGCCCCAGGACAGCGAGGCGAGCAGCGGCGAGCCGGAGACCCGCGCCAGCGCCAGTCCGGTGCCGAGCAGGAAGCCGAAGGCCGCGCCCAGCGCGGTGAGCAGCAGGGTCCGCCCGAGGCCGACCAATACGGGCTCGGCGAAGAACCATTCGGCGAAGACGTCCCAGCCCCAGCGCGGGTTGGAAAAGACCGAGTTCAGGATCGCCGCGATCACCAGCAGCGCGAGGATGGTGCCGGCCGTCCGGCCGGGATAGCGCGCCGGGACGATGCGGTAATGCGAATAGTCGGCTTTCGCTTCGGAGCGCGGCGGAGCGGCTGGGAGCGCGCCGATATCGGTCGTTACGGACATGTTTTGGTCTCGCTGGCGGCGCGGGGAGGTTTGCTTCGTCGTGGGAGAGGTGGCGCCGTTCAGGCAGCGCTCGCGGTCGCGTGGGATGCGGCGTTGACGGCGGCGGCAGGCACGGCCGGCGCGCCGATCCGCTTCTCGAAGGCGAGATGCTTGTAGATTTCCGGATCGACAGTGACGTCGAACAGCGCGGTGTAGCCGGTGCGCAGGTAGAGCTGGGTCGCCTCCGGCTGGCGGAAGCCGGTGGTCAGATAGATCTTGCTGTAGCCCTGCCGCAGCGCCTGCGCCTCGAGTTCTTCGACCACCTTGCGGGCGAGACCCTGGCGGCGGAGATCGGCATGGGTCCAGATGCGCTTCAGCTCTGCGGTGTGCTCGTCGTAGCGCTTGAAGGCGCCGCCGCCGATCGCGACGCCGTCGCGCACCAGCAGGACGAAATTGCCGTCGGGCGGCGCGAAGAGCTCGGCCGGGTAGCGGCTCATCTCGGCGCCAGGGTCGCCGAAATAATTGCCGTAACGGGTCGAGTACTCCCAGGTCAGCGCCTCGATCAGCGGCTGCGAGCGCTCGTCCAGCGGCGTGGTGTAGATGAAGCTGTCGCTCATGGCGGTCACTCCTTTGGGCAGGGCGGATTGGGTCAGGTGAGATAGGCCTGCGCCAGGCGGGCCCAGTAGGTCGCGGCGGGCGCCAGGATCGCGTCGTTGAAGTCGTAGTTGGGGCTGTGCAGCGCGGCGCTGTCGCCATTGCCGACGAAGAGGTAGCTGCCGGGCCTCGCCTCCAGCATGAAGGCGAAGTCCTCGCTCGCCGTGCGCGGCCGGAACTGCTCTTCGACCTTCGCTGCGCCGAAGGCCTCGATCGCGACCTTGCGGGCGAAGGCGGTCTCCTCGCCGCGGTTGACCAGCGCCGGGAAGCCGAGCCGGTACTTCACCTCGGCGCGCGCGCCAAAACTTTCGGCCTGGGCCTGGGCCAGCGCCGGGATGCGCCGTTGCAACTGCTCGCGCACCGCGGCGCTGAAGCTGCGGATCGTCAGCTTGAGCTCGACGCTGTCGGGAATGACGTTCGAGGCGGTCCCGCCATGGATCGAGCCGACGCTGACGACGGCGGTCTCCAGCGGGTCGATACTGCGCGAGACGATGCTTTGCAGGGCGGTGATGAAGAAGGCGGACGCCACCACCGGATCGACCGTCTCATGCGGGGAGGCACCGTGCCCGCCCTTGCCGATGATGGTGATCAGCGCCTGGTCGACCGAGGCCATCGCCGGTCCCTCGACGAAGCCGAACTGGCCCGTCGGCACGCCCGGCCAGTTGTGCAGGCCGAAGACGGCGTCGCAGGGAAAGCGCTCGAAAAGTCCCTCGGAGATCAGCTTCCTGGCGCCAGCGCCGATTTCCTCGGCCGGCTGGAAGATCAGGTTGAGCGTGCCCGAGAAGCGCCCGGCCTCGGCGAGGTAGCGCGCCGCCGCGAGCAGGATCGCGGTGTGGCCGTCATGGCCGCAGGCATGCATCGCCCCAGTATGGGCGCTGGCATAGGGCAGGCCGGTCGCCTCGGTGATCGGCAGCGCGTCCATGTCGGCGCGCAGGCCGAGCCGCTTTACGCCGCCGCCGCGCTTCAGCGTGCCGATAACGCTGGTGCCGGCGAGCCCGGTCGTGACCTGATAGCCCCAGGCGTTCAGCTTCTCCGCCACCAGCGCGCTGGTACGCGTCTCCTGGAAGGCGAGTTCGGGATGGCGGTGGAGATCCCGGCGCAGCGCGACGAACTCGTCGATGGTGGCTTCGATGCCGCTTGCGACGGCGCCGGGGACGATGGCGTGAAGGGTCATGAGCGTCAGCCGGCGCTCTTCAGGTCGCGCAGGCTGGGCGCGCCGTCACTCGTCCGGGCGTAGCGGCTTTCGCGGCGCGGCAGGCCGAGATGGTCGCGCAAGGTCTTGCCGGGAAGGTTGCGGTCATAGACGCCGCGCTCTTCCAGGATCGGGATGACGAGGCGGACGAAATCGTCGAAGCCCTCTGCGATCACCGGGAAGCCGAGGATGAAGCCGTCGGCCGCCTGCTGCTCGACGCGGGCGATGATCTGGTCGGCGACCGCCTCGGCCGTGCCGATGAAATCGGTGCGCGGCGTCGCGGCGTCGAGCGCGGCCTCTCGCAAGGTAAGGCCCTTCAGCGCGGCGTTGCGCTTGATCCGGTCGGTGGTCGAGCGGAAGCTGTTCTTGCCGATCTCACCGAGCTCCGGGAAGGGGGCGTCGAGCGGGTAGGCGCCGAAATCGTGATGGTCGAAGAAGCGACCGAGATAGGCCAGCGCGTCATCGATCGTGATCAGGTCGCGGATCGCGCGGTACTTCTCCTCCGCCTCGCGCTCGGTCGCGCCGACGATCGGGCCGATGCCGGGGAAGATCTTGATGTCGTTGGCGCTGCGGCCATGGACGACGGCGCTGTTCTTGATGTTGCGGTAGAAGGCCTGCGCCTCCTCCAACCCGACATTGTTGCTGAACACCGCGTCGGCATGCTTGCCGGCGAGCCCGATGCCGGCCTCGGATGCGCCGGCCTGGAAGACCACCGGCTGCCCCTGCGCCGAGCGCTGGATGTTGAGCGGCCCCTCGACCGAGAAGAAGCGCCCCTTGTAGCCGAGCGTGTGCAGCTTGGCCTTGTCGAAGAAGGCGCCGCTCTCGCGGTCGCGCGGGAAGGCGTCGTCGTCCCAGGAATCCCAGAGCCCCTTGATCACGTCAAGATATTCGGTCGCGATCTCGTAGCGCAGCGAATGCTCGGGATGGGGCCGGCTGTAGTTGCGGCCGGAACCCTCCAGCGGGGAGGTGACGGCGTTCCAGCCGGCGCGGCCGCCGCTGATCAGGTCGATCGTGCCGAATTGCCGGGCGATCGTGAACGGGTCGCTATAGGAGGTCGAGACCGTGCCGACGAGGCCGAGCTTCGAGGTCGTCGCCGCCAGCGCGGACAGGATCGAGATCGGCTCGAAGCGGTTGAGGAAATGCGGGATCGACTTCTCGTTGATGTAGAGCCCGTCGGCGACGAAGGCGAAGGCGATGCCGTTCTCCTCGGCCTTGCGGGCGGTGCGGACGAAGAAGTCGAAATTGACGCTCGCATCGGCCGGGCTGCTCGGGTGGCGCCACGAATTCATGTGGCTGCCGGGGCCCTGCAGCATGATGCCGAAGGTGATGCGCTGTCCGCTCATGGCGGTGCTCTCCTGTTCAGGTCCGTCAGGCGTCGACGGCGAGGATTTCGTTGGCGATGAGCTCGATCGAGGCCAGTCGCTCGGCCTTGGCCGCGACGGGCGTGTCGAGGATGAATTCGCCGACGCCGAAGCGCTGATGCAGCCGGTCAAGCTCGCGCCGGACATGGGCGGCGGTGCCGGCAAGCACGCTCGGCGTGCGCTCCTCGGTGCGGTAGCTCTGCGCGCCGGCCTGCCTGGCGAATTCGGCAGCCTGCGCTTCGCTGCCGAGATTGACGCTCGGGCCGTTGTCGAGATGCAGCCTGAAGACGCGCAGGCCGGCGGCCATCGCCTCGGCCTCGCCCTGGGCTTTCGCGACGAGGGCGGCGACGGCGAGCAGCGGGTCCTCGCCGCCGGCTTTGGCATAGGCGTCGAAGCTGCGCTCGATCGTGTCGAGATCGCCGTTGAGCTGGCCGGCGAAGACGAATTGCCAGCCATGCTCGGCCGCCAGCGTCGCGCTCTCCGGGCTCGCGCCGAGCAGGAAGCGCTCCGGCGCCTTCGGCGGGATCGGGGTCGCCAGCGCGCGGTTCACTGAAGGCTGGCCGGCGTGGTTGAGGAAGCCGTCGAGTTGGCGCAGATGCTCCGAGAAGCTGGGCTTGCGGGCCGGATCGTGCAGCGCCTGGAGGGCCTGCGTCGAGAAGGGCAGGCCGCCCGGCGCCTTGCCGATGCCGAGATCGACCCGGCCGGGCGCCAACGAGGCGAGGAGGTTGAAGCTCTCGGCCACCTTGTAGGCGCTGTAATGCTGCAGCAGGACGCCGCCGGAGCCGACCCGGATGCGCGACGTGCTGGCCAGGATGTACGAGACGAGGATTTCCGGCGCCGGGCTGGCGAGCCCGGCCATGCCGTGATGCTCGGCCACCCAGAAGCGGTGGAAGCCCCAACGCTCTGCCTTCTGCGCCAGCGCGACCGTGCGCGCCAACGCGTTGGTGGCGCTCTCCCCGTCCAGGATCGGGCTCTTGTCCAGCAGGCTGAGGCGGTAGCTCATTCGTCGAACTCGTTCGGTGATGGAGGGTTTATTTCTAACATTTTATAGATTGAGTAGATTATTTGAGCGGAGAAATGCGCGAAAGAGCCGCGAAACCTGATGAGGCGTGGCGCTTCTGCTGGTGGAGCTGCGGCTGGAAGCGCGGAGCGGCGCGGATCAGTGCCGCGTGGCCGCACTTTGCCGCGGGCGCTCCGGCGCCCGCGTGGGGCGAGTGAAGGAGCGTTGCCGCACCAGGATCTGGTCGAGCAGGCGCAGGCCTTCCGGCCAGGCGCCATGGCCGCTGGCGACGTTGATATGGCCGGCATCGCCGGCATCGACGAAGGCGGCCTCCCAAAGGTTGGCGATGATGCGGGCGCGGTCCTGCGCCATGTAGGGATCGCTCCGGCTGGCGACGAGGATGGCCGGGAAGTTGAACGGCTCGGCCGGCAGCGGGCCGAAGGAGGCGATGCCGCGCACGCGGGAGATGCGCAGCTCGGGATCGGCCGGCGCGACGAGCAGGGCGCCGCCAATGTCCAGCTCCGGGTGCCGCGTGGCGAGATGGGCGATCAGGGTGGCGCCGAGGCTATGCCCGACCAGGACGGCGCCCGGCCGCCTTTCGACGTGGCCGCGCAGGGCAGATACCCAAGTCTCCAGCTCCGGCGCATCCCAATCGGCCTGCTGGAGGCGCTCGATATCGTCGCGTTCGGCCTCCCAGCGGCTTTGCCAATGCGCCGGCTCGGAGCCATGCAGGCCGGGAACAACGAGAATTGTCATGGCGATGATCCTTCTTGACTATGATCATCGCTGTCTCGACGTAGCCGGTCAACGAAACGTCTTGGCAAATTCTACATGATCCTTGGCAAGACTTTCGTGCTTGTTCCTTCGCGGGAGAAGCTTGTTCCGCTGCCGAGCGGGAGCGGGGATCGTCGAGGCTCAGATCCCGGCGCCGTGCTGCAGGGACTCGTCGAGCTTGCCGTAGAGCCCGCGCCAGTAGAGCAGGGCGCCCTCGGTCCCGGCCTCCCGGATGGCCTTGACCCGGCCGATCAGGATCGTGTGCGAATGGCGCTCGATCGCCTCCTCGGTTTCGCAATCCAGCACGGCGAGCGCGCCGTCGAGCGCCGGCGCCCCCGTGACGAGCCGGGTCCAGTCGCCCTCGCCGAAGCGCTCCTCGCCCTTGAGGCCGCCGCGCCCGGCAAAGCGGTCCGCGATCGATTGATGGCGCGCAGCGAGCACGTTGATGGCGAAATGGCCGGCGCGCTCGATCGTCGGCCAGGCCGAGGCGCCGCGGTTGACGCAGACCAGCACGGCCGGCGGCTCAGCCGACAGCGCGGTGAGCGAGGTCGCGGTGAGGCCGGCGCGGGCGCCGCCATGCGAGGCGGTGATGATGCTGACGGCTCCGGCGACGTTGCGCATCACCGAGCGGAACTCCACGGCCTCGACATCGGCCGGCCTGAAGCCGTTGACTTGCTGGTTCATCGCGACGTCCGCTGGATTGGGGGGAGGGGCGCACAGCAACGGCGCGCGCAATTCACCCTCAGCCTAAGATCGTCACGGAGATTTGTCTATTGAAAAGCTAGATCACTCAAATGACGTATTGATCGCTGCCCGCCTCGCTGTGGAGCAGCGAGCGGCGCGCGAGGTCCGCGATCGTGGTGTTGTCGAGCACGCCGGCCATGGCGTCGCGCACTTCGCTCATCACCGAGCGCACGGCGCAGGCTTCGATGTCGCCGCAATCCTCGCAGGGGCGGAAAGCCGAGCGGCTGGCGCAGGCGATCGGCGCCAGCGGGCCTTCCAGCGCCCGGATCACGGCTCCGACCTTGATCGTGCGCGCCGGCTTGGCCAGCGCATAGCCGCCGCCCGGCCCCTTCTTGCTGCGCAGCATGCCGGCATTGCGCAGGTCGAGCAGGATCGCGTCGAGGAACTTCTTCGAGATGTTGTTCTTCTGCGCGATGTCGGCGACCTGGGCGGTCTCGCCGGCTTCGAGCTTGGCGAGGTGGATGATCGCCTTGAGGCCGTATTTGCCCTTGTTGGTGAGCACGATAATCCCCTTGCCCGGTTATATCGGCGATAGCGATTTCGGCAGCCGGTGACAAGGGAATTCTACTGCGGCAGTATAAAATAGGATTTTTTCCTAGAGGTGCCGAGGTCGGGACGGCGACCGCCCGATGCGGTGCCGCAGCGCAGCGCCGGAATCAGGCGACGCGCCGCAGTTCCTTCTCGGTCACGCCCAGGCTGGTCAGCAGCTGCATGCGCACCTCGGCGAAGCGCAGCTCGCGCTCGGCCGGAGCGGAGGGCAGGTCGATCGTCAGATCGACGATGAAGCGGCCCTGCTCGAGGACGAGCACGCGCTGCGCCAGGTGAATCGCCTCGTCGACGTCATGGGTCACCAGCAGGACCGCCGGCTGGTGGCGGGCGCAGAGGTCGAGCAGGAGCGCCTGCATGCGCAGCCTGGTCAACGCATCGAGCGCGCCGAACGGCTCGTCGAGCAGGAGGAGTTCCGGCTCGCGCACCAGCGAACGCGCCAGTGCGGCGCGCTGCTGCTCGCCGCCGGAGAGCTGCATCGGCCAGGCCTCGGCGCGCGCGGTCAGCTCGACCTCGCCGAGCGCACGCAGGGCGCGCTCGCGCACGATGTCGCCCTTCAGTCCAAGCGAGACGTTATCGGCGACCTTCTTCCAGGGCAGCAGCCGCGCATCCTGGAACACGACCGAGACGGCATCGGGCGCCTCGAAGCGGCCGGAGCCGGGCACGCCATGATCGAGCCCTGCCAGTGCGCGCAAAAACGTGCTCTTGCCCGAGCCGGAGCGGCCGAGCAGCGCAACGAACTCGCCGCGCCCGATGTCGAGGTCGACACCGTCGAGGATGGTCCGCTCGCCGTAGCGCCGGGTCAGGCCGCGCACGCGCACGGCCGGCTCAGGTTTCAATCCGCGAGAATCTTGCGCCATGGCAGAGCCTTCCGGGTGATGAGGCGCACGAGCCAGTCCGAGCTCAGGCCGAGCGCGGCATAGACGGCGAGGCACAGGATGATGACCTCGGTCTGGCCATAGGTCCGGGCCAGGTTGATCATGTAGCCGAGGCCGCTGGTGGCGTTGACCTGCTCGACCACGACCAGCGCCAGCCAGGAATAGGTGACGCCGAAGCGCAGGCCGAGCAGGAAGCCCGGCAGCGCCGCCGGCAGCACGACATGGCGCAGGAACTGCGCGTTGCTGAGGTCGAGCGTCTCGGCCAGCTCGATGAAGCGGGCATCGGTCGAGCGCAGGCCGTCATGGGTCTGGATGTAGATCGGCGCGAAGGTGATCAGCGCGATGGTCAGGATCTTCATGCCCTCGCCGATGCCGAACCAGAGCATTAGCAGCGGGATCAGCGCCAGGGCGGGAATGGCGCGCTTGATCTGGATCGGGCCGTCGACGAGGTATTCGCCGATCCGGCTCAGGCCCGCGATGACGCCGAGCGAGGCGCCGGCGACGATGCCCCAGAACAGGCCCCAGAACGAGCGGACGAAGGAGGTCCACAGGTTCTCCTGCAAGCGGCCGTCCTGGATCAGCTCCCAGCCGGTGCTCGCCACCGTCCAGGGTGCCGACAGGATGCGGTCGTCGATAAAGCCGGTGGCCGAGCCGAGGCTCCACAGGATGAGCAGGAGCGCCGGCCCGATGGCGGCGCCATAGGGAATGACCGGGCCGGGACCGAGCTTGCGCTTCCGCCGGCGCGACGTTTCGCCGGCCTCGGCCAGCGCTGCCGACCGGCTGGGCAGGCGCAGCCATCCGGCGGGTTTTGCGCGTGAGCCCGTACCGGTGCGCGCGGTCGCAATCGAGAGATCGGCCATGGCTCACTCTCCCTGATAGGCAGCGCCGGCGACGCTCTCGAAGCGCCGGTCGAACAGCGTCTCGGCCTTCAGCACGGGCTTCTTCAGCTCGTCGGCGAGCAGGTCGATGGTCTCCTGCTGGCGCTCGATCGCGCCGTTCCAGTCGAGCGGCACATCCGGGCTGCCATTCGACTCGATCAGGAAGCGGCCGGCATCCTCCTTCAGGCCCTGGTCCTTGACGTAGTAGCCTTTGACCCATTCGTCCGGATGGGTCTCGACCCATTTTGCGGCCCGGCCCCAGGCCTTGACATAGGCCTGGATGGCGGCGGCCTTGTCGGGGTCCTGCAGCGAGGACTTCACCACGTAGAGATAGGCCGGATCGTCGCGCAGGCCGTGCGGCAGGGCCTTGGCGCCGTCCCTCGCATAGTTCTGGGTGTAGCGCTGCTTGTTGGCCTCCGCGATCGGGGCGGCGTCGACGAGCTTGCTCGCCAGCGCGTTGGTATAGGCGTCGCCGACGCTCGGCAGCTCGACAAGCTGCACGTCGCTATGCTTGAGATTCAGCTTCTTCAGCACCCGCAGAACCAACGCGCCCTGGGCCTGGCCGGGGCTGAAGGCGATCTTCCGACCCTTGATGTCCGCAAGCTTCTCGATGCGGGAGCCCGGCGCCGTACCGATGACGTAGATCGGGTGGCCGATCGGATCGAGCCGGAACTTGGCGGCGACGATCTTGACGTCGAGCCCGGTCCATTGCGCGTGGATCGGCGGAATGTCGGCGACCGAGCCGATATCGAGCGCCTTGGCGCGGAAGGCCTCGATCGTCTGCGGGCCGCCGGAGATATTGGCCCATTCGACCGTGAAGGGCAGCTTCTGCAGCTCGCCCGACAGCGTCAGCGCGACCCTGATCTGCGGATCGCCGACGACCAGCTTCGTCCCCGGCGCGATCTTGTCAGGGATCGGCGCGTTGTCCGCAAGGGGACCGGCAGCGGCGGCCCCGGCGAGGAAAAGCGAGGCCGCCACCAGGAAAGGGCGCGCCGTCACACGGAAGAGCAGTGCTGTCATATCGATTCCAATGTCTTGGCGAAGCGCGGCCAAACGCTCGGCGCGGGCACAGGATCAGGATCGCAATCTCGATAAAAATAGTCTATAGAATTTATTGTCTATTATTGGGGCGCCGAGAGCCTGCCACGGTGCCACCCGGCCGGAGGAGGGGTGAAACATCCTCACCCGCATGTTCGGACGAACGGCTGGAAGCCGTAGGCGGTCGCCATTTCTTCGCGACGGAAAGTTCGTCGCGCGGTCGTTATAGGGGCGCTGGCGCAGCTTAGAGCGCGAGGGCTTGCCGCAACTTCTCCAGCCGCTCCATCGCCACGACGCCATCGTGGATGCTGGGAGCCGCGGTCGCGGCGCCGGCGAGCGCGGGCACGACGTCGGCGAGCAGGGCATGATAGCCCTTGAAGTCCTCGTTGGCGGCGGCGGTGAAGTTGGGCTTCCAGGTCAGCGTGTCCGCGTCGTTCGAGAGGGTGGCGGCGGGGTCGCCGGCCTTGAAGGGAGGATCGCGGTGCCAGCGCAGCTCGATGACGTCCTCGATCTCGATGCGCTGATGGTCGCCCATCAGCTCGATGCGCTCGACCGGCGTGCCGCGCGACTGGATGGTGCCCATGGCGATGGTGCCGATGGCGCCGCATTCGAAGTCGAGATTGACGTGGAAGAGCACGCGCCCGGGCACCTTCTCGACCTTCCGGGCCGAGAGCGCGGCGACCGGCGAGACCAGATGCGAGACCAGGTCCATGTAGTGGACGCAATGGTGCAGGAAGAAGCCGGTATAGTCGACGTTCCCGGCGAAATAGCCGGGAGCCGTCATGTAGTAGCCGGTCAGCCCGAGCACCGGGCCGAAGCGCCCGGACTTTATGATGTTGTGGGCGATCTTGTTGCCGACCGAATAGCGCTTCATGAAGCCGAGCAGCAGCGGCTTGCCGGCGCGCTCGGAGGCGGCGCGCAACTCGCGCGCGCCGGCGGCGGAGGCCGAGGGTGGTTTCTCCATGAACACGGGCAGGCCGCGCTCCAGCGCCGCCTTGCCGAAGGCGAGGTGCTGGTCGGGGCCCACGGCCATGCCGATGGCGTCGAGCCCGGGCGTGCGGATCAACTCCGCCGCGTCCGTCAGCAGCGCATCGACGCCGAATTGCCTTCCGGCCTCGGACAGGCGCTTGCCATCGATGTCGCACAGCGCCGCGATCCTGACATCGTGCCGCACCAGCTGCGGCAACAGCATCTGCGTGGCGTGGATGCCGCAGCCGATCCATCCGATCCGAAGGGTCATCGCCGATAATCCGTGAGCGTCATGTGGGAGCGGATGAAGGCGGAGGAGGCGGCGAGGCGCTCGCTTTCGTCCTCGTGCGGCGGCCGCCATTGCGCGAGGGGCACGCCGAAACGGTCGTCGTTGCGCCGGAACGGCTCGAGCGAGATCGGGCCGGCATAGCCGATCTGGTGCAGCGCCCGGCCGACTGCTACCCAGTCGGTCGCGCCCGTGCCGGGAAAGCCGCGATGGTTCTCGTTGGCTTGGAAATGCACCAGCCGGCTGCCGGCCAGCACGATCGCCTCGGGGATCGAGGCCTCCTCCATATGCATGTGGAACGTGTCCAGCATCAGCTTCACCGCCGGGTGATCGACAGCGTCGAGCAGTTCGAGCGCCTGCTGCGTGGTGCAGAGCACGTCGCTCTCGAAGCGGTTCAGCGGCTCGACGGCGAGCGTGACGCCGGCCGCTTGCGCGTGGGCGCCGGCCTCGCGCAGCCCTTCGACGCAGCGCTGCTTGCGGGCGAGGCGCTCCGGTTCGGAGACCGGCTGCGGCGCGCGGCCGGCGAAGACCAGCGGATTGCCGGTCAGGGGCCCGCCGACGATGGTCGCTCCGAGCGCGGCGGCGCAATCGGCCGTGTAGCGGAGATAGTCGATGCCGGCGCGGCGGGCCGCCTCATCCTCGGACGAAAGGTTGCGCTGGAGATTGACGCGCGCCGCCAGCACGACGCTCAAGTCCGCGTCTGCAAGGGCGCGGCGGGTCGCGGCGAGGTCGAGCTCGCCCGGCTCCGGCACCAGCAGTTCGACGAAGTCGAAGCCGAGCTCCTTCATGCGCTTGAACAAGGGGAAGTGCTCGGCCGTGAAGGGCCGGGCATATTGCATGGATATCAGGCCGATCGGGTTCATGGCTCGTGTGGTCACTCGCTGCATCAGCCCTTGACGGCGCCCTGGGTCAGGCCCCCGATCAAGCGGCGTTGGACGATCAGGAAGAGGAGGGTGGCGGGCATGGCGCCGACCACGCCGCCGGCGGCGAGCAGGCCCCATTCGATCTGGTACTCGCCGATCAGCGTCTGGATCGCGACCGTGACGGTGCGGACGTTCTTGCCGCCGAGCGTCAGCGCGTAGAGGTACTCGTTCCAGGCGGTGATGAAGATGTAGATGCCGGTCGAGACGATGCCGGGCATGGCGAGCGGCAGCACCACGCGCCTGAGCGCCGTAAGCCGCGAGCAGCCGTCGATCATCGCGGCTTCGTCCAGGCTCTTCGGGATCGCCGCGATATAGCTCGTCAGCATCCAGACGGCGAAGGGGATCGCCACCGTGGCATTGGCGATGATCAGGCTGAGATGGGTGTCGAGCAGGCCGAGCCGCCGCATCAGCACGAAGAGCGGCAGGATCAGCAGCACGACCGGGAACATGTTGACGAGCAGGAACTGCAGCATGATCGCGCGCCGCCCGGCGAAGCGAAAGCGCGACAGGGCATAGGCTGCCGTCACGGACACGCTCAGGCCGAGCAGCACGGTGCCGACGGAGATGATCAGGCTATGGCCCATATTGCCGAGGAAGGCGGTCTGCGCGAACAGCCGCGTGTAGTTGTCGAGCCGCCAGCCTGTCGGCGAGACCGAGACGCCGGTCGCAGATAGTTGCTCGGACGGCGTCAGCGAGGTCAGGATCATCCAGGCGAAGGGGCCGAGCGCCAGCAGGATGATGCCGAGCACCGGCAGGTCGGTGGTGAGGATGCGGCGCAGCAGCGTCGGCTTGCTCATCGTTCCACCTCCTTCATCGTGCGGGCGATGTAGAGCGCGACGAACAGGCCGAGCATGATCGTGAAGGTGACCGCGATCGCCGTGCCGTAGCCGAAATCGAGGTTCTTGCGGGCGCGGATGAAGGCGTAGAGCGGCAAGGTATGGGTGGCGTAGCCCGGGCCGCCCTCGGTCATCACGAAGATGACGTCCATGGAGTTGGCGACCCAGATCACGCGCAAGAGCCCCGCCGTCGCCAGCACCGGCGCGATGCCCGGCAAGGTGATGTGGCGGAACTGGCGCCAGGTGCTGGCGCCGTCGATCGAGGCCGCCTCGTACTGGCTCTGCGGGATGCCCTGCAGTCCGGCCAGGATCATCACGGCGAAGAAGGGGAAGCCCTGCCAGGTCAGCGTGGCGATCACCGCGTAGAGCGCGATGCCGGGATCGGCGAGCCAGGGCACGGCGCTCTGGATCAGCGACAGCCGCAGCAGCAGGTCGTTGAGCACGCCGGTATTGGGGTCGTAGATCCAGCGCCACATCAGCGCGATCACCACGCTGGGCAAGGCCCAGGGGATGATGACCAGCGCGCGCGCCAGCCCGCGCCAGGGAAATTCGCGGTTGAGCAGCAGTGCCGCGACGAGGCCGAGCCCCATTTGCAGGGGCACGGTCAGGCCGATCCAGATGATCGTATGCCAGAGCGCGGTCCAGAACACCGGATCGGCATAGAGCTTGACGTAGTTGCCGAACCCGACGAAGCGGGCCGCGTTCGGCTTCCACAGCACGAGGTCGTAAAGGCTGGTGACGACCGCCTCCAGCATCGGCACGAACACGACGATCAGCACGACCGCCAGCGCCGGCAGGAGCAGCAGATAGGGCATCAGCCGGTTCTGCCACGGCGTCGGATAATCGCGCGCGGCGGCAAGTGACGGGTTGAGCAGCGACATGTCGGGGCCTCGCAGGCTGACTGGCATGGTGACCTGGCGGACCGGATGGAGCCTTTCGGCTCCGCCGGCCTATTGGGCGAACAAGGTCTCCAGCTGCTTCATCATCTGGTCGGGCGTGATCTGGCCGGTCATGGCCTGCTGCATGGCGGTCTGCCAGGCGGTGTTGACGAACTCGGCCGTCGCCGTGCTCGGCGGCAGCACCGCCGCGAAGGGCAGGGACTGCACGGTGGCATCGACGAAGCGGCGCTCGTGAAGGGTCCAGTTGGCCGAGCCGCTCTTGGTCACCGTCATCTGGCCGGTGGCCTTGTTGAACTCGACGTTGTTCTTGCCCTCGGCGAGGAAGGAGATCCATTTCCAGGCGGCGTCCTTGGCCTTGGAGGCCGAGAACACGGCCAGCGATTCATCGCCATAGGAGGTCCATTGCTTGCCGTTGCAGGCCGGCACCGGCACGGCCGAGACCTTGTCGCCCAGCGCCTTGACCAGATCGGCGGAGGAGCCGATGTGGTGGATGGTCATGGCGGTCTTGCCGGCCTTGAAGGCGGCGACGATCTCCTGGAAGCCGTCATTCGGCGCCGAGGGCGGGATCGACTTGTCGGTGCGGAACATGTCGATCAGCCAGGCATTGGCGGCGAGCGCCGTCGGCGTGGTCATGCCGCCCTTTTCGAGCTTGGCGCCCTGCGAGAAGACGAAGGCGCCCCACTGGTCCCAGCCGCCCTTGCCGCCGCGCAGGCCGAAGCCGTAGGTCGCCGGCGCCTTGGTCAGAGCCTTGGCGGCGGCGCGGAACTCGTCGCAGGTCTTGGGCGGGGTCAGGCCGGCGGCCTGGAACAGGTCGGGCCGGTAGTAGAGATAGAGCACGACATATTGGATCGGCAGGAAGTACTGCTTGCCGTCCGGCCCCTTGTTGATCTCGACGAGGTTGTCGAGCAGGTCGGCCTTGCCGGGCCAGGCGTCGATGCGGGCGCCGATCGGCTCGAGCGCGCCCATCTCGACTAGGCGCGGCTGCGCGAACAGCTTGACCATCGCCGCATCAGGCGCGTTGCCGCCGACGAGCGAGGTGTAGAGGTTGTCGTAATAGCTGTTCCACGGCACGTTCTCGGCTTCGATCTTGATGCCGGGATTGGCCGTCTCGAAGGATTTGACCAGATCCGACATCGGGTTGGCCGGATTGTCGAAATGGTACCAGAAGCGCACGGTCTCAGCCTTGGCCGCGCCGAGCGCCAAGCCTGCCAGCAGGGCGCACGTGGCGCCCATCGTCTTCAACAGCGTTTTCATCGTCTTCTCCCCGTCTTGTTGTTGCTTGTTGGTTGGTGTTGATCAGGCGGCTCGGGTCATTGCCCTCGCTGCTGCTCCGGCGCCGGCCAGCGTCTCGCGGGCGGCGGCGAGCCCGCTCGTCATTTGCAGGAAGCCGTGGGTTACGCCCGGCACGACATGAACGGCTTGTGCTCGGCCGAGCCCGTTCAGGCGCGCCGCCAGGTTCAGCGTGTCCGAGAGCGAGGGATCGATGCCGGCTGCCGTCAGGTAGAGCGGCGGCAGGGCCAGAAGCGCGGCGTCATCCGCATGCAGCGGCGCGGCGAGCGGGTCGCGCCGGCTGGCGAGGTCGGGCGCGTACCAGTCCCAGTAGCGCTGCATCCGGCCGCGGGTCAGGCCGGGGCCTTCGCTGAAATAGCGATAGGACGGCGTCTCGAAATCGGCGTCGTAGCCACCATAGAAAAGCAATGCGCCGGCCGGCAGAGGCCGACCCTCGCGTTGCTCGTGCAGCATGGCGGCCACGGCCAGGTTGGCGCCGGCGGAATCGCCCGCGACCAAAATCGGCCCTGGCCTGACGCCGGTCCCGGCCGTCGCGGGGAAGAGCGCGCGCAGGCAGGCGACGCAATCGCGCAGCCCGGCGGGGAAGGGATGCTCGGGCGCAAGCCGGTAATCCGGCAGCACGACCGGCAAGCCGCTCTCGAGCGCCAGGACGCGGGCGCAGCGCTCATGCGTCTGCGGACTGCCGAAGGCGAAGCCGCCGCCGTGACAATAGAGGATTGCACCGGGCCTGGCATTGGCGGGAACCAGGACCTTTAGCTGGCAATCGGCCGAGCCGAGCTGCGTGTCGGCCGGCACGACGACATCGTGCACGGCGGCCATGGCCGGCAGATCGCGATTCCAGCGCCGGTTGGCGGCATTGGAGAGAGCTCGCCCCTCGGCTGCCGGCAGCGTCGTCGGATCGGCCATAGGTCCATCCTCGGCCGCGACCCTCTCCAGCAGCGCGGCCAGGTCGGCGGCTACCACGCGCGAGAACTGGTCGAGCTGCCCGGTCATCGCCCCGCAGCTCCGAAGATGTTCGGGCCGAGATCGACGATGGTGGCGATGTGGTGCTGCAGCGTCGCGGTCGCGGCATCGACATCGCCGCGCTCGATCGCCGCGATGATCGGCAGGTGGCGTTGCGCGGTGGTGGCGAGGTCGCGTCGCCCCTCCGTCTGCGAGATCTTGAAGCGATGGTTGTGGACGAGGCAGCGATGCAGGATCGGGTCGAGCGCCGGCAGGTCGGCATCGCGAAACAGGCGGCGGTGGAAGTCGCGGTCGAAGGCGGCGAGCTTCATCTCGTTTCCCGCCGCAGCAGCCTCGGTCATGGCGCCGGCGAGGTCCATGAGGTCGCCGATCAGCGTCCGGCTCGGCTGCCTCAGCGCCCGCGCGACGCCGCTGCACTCGATCTGCTGGCGGACGCGGAACATCTCGACGGCTTCGTCGGCGGTGCAATCGGAGACGATCGTGCCGCGATGGCCGTGGCGGTGCACCAGCCCCTCTTCCTGCAGTTGCAGCAGCGCCTCGCGGATCGTGCCCTGGCTGCAGCCGAAGCGGACGGCGAGCTCCAGTTCGAGCAGCGACGAGCGCGGTACGAGGACGCCCAGCATGATGTCGTGCTTCAGGGCCTCGAACGTCATGGTCGAGCGGGCGGGGCGCGCGACCGGGCCGCGGGGATGGCGAAGGATGAGCGCTTCGGTCATCGGATGTCCCTCCGGCGGCGAGCGCAGGCATCTTTGAAACACGACGGGCTTTCGACGGCCCGAACTGGATTGGTTGCGCCTGCTGGCAATTATCATTATTGATATCGATAATGATCGTCAAGGCGGCAAACGCCGATCGCCGGGAGGGACACATGGTCGCCATCAGCCTGAACAAGGTCCGCAAGAGCTACGGCAGCCATGCCGTGATCCACGACGTCGATCTCGACATCGCCAGCGGCGAGTTCCTGGTGCTGGTCGGCCCGTCCGGCTGCGGCAAGTCCACGTTGCTGCGGATGATCGCCGGGCTGGAGGAGATCAGCGGCGGCGAGGTGAGGATCGGCGCGACGGTGGTCAACGCGCTCTCGCCGTCCGAGCGCAACATCGCCATGGTCTTCCAGGACTACGCGCTCTACCCGCACATGACCGTGACCGAGAACATGGCCTTCGGCCTCAAGATGCGGAACGAGGCCGTCGCCGAGATCGACAAGCGCGTCGCTGCCGCGGCCGACACGCTCAAGCTGCGCCCGTTGCTGGAGCGGCGGCCGAGCCAGCTCTCCGGCGGCCAGCGCCAGCGCGTCGCCATGGGCCGCGCCATCGTGCGCGACCCGCAGGCCTTCCTCTTCGACGAGCCCCTGTCCAATCTCGACGCGGCGCTGCGCATCGAGATGCGGCTCGAGATCGCCAAGCTGCACCGGCGCATGCGGGCGACGACGATCTACGTCACCCATGACCAGGTCGAGGCGATGACGCTCGCCGACAGGATCGTGGTGATGAATAGCGGCCATATGGAGCAGGTCGGCCGGCCGCTCGACCTCTATCGCCGCCCGGCCAGCCTGTTCGTCGCCCGCTTCATCGGCAGCCCGGTGATGAACACGCTGCCGGTGCCCGTGGTGCGGCCGAGCGGTGGCGGGCTCGAAGTCACGCTGGGCAAGGCGCGGATCGCCGTCCCCGATGGCGCGGCGGGCCCGGAGCTGACGCTTGGCGTCAGGGCCGAAGACCTCGCCGCCTGCGCGCCGGAGCAGGCCTGGTTCTCGGGGCCGCTGGCCGTCGTCGAGCGTCTCGGCGCCCAGACCTTCGGCTATCTCGACATCGGCGCGGAGCGGATGGTCACCGTCGAGTTTCCGCGCGGCAGCGATGTCGAGATCGGCAATATCGCCCATGTCAGCGGCGATACCGAAAACCTGCACTTCTTCGATCAGGAGACGGGGCTGCGCCTCAACTGATCTCCCGATTCGACCGAAGCGAAGCGGACCTCGTAAGGGCTGGCGGCAAGGTCGTGGGGTTGGAGCCCCGCACGACAGGCCAAGCGCCATCCCGCCCAGCTCAATTTCGGCGACGGTTTCGCCTATGCCTGCCGCGTGCCGCTGCTCCAGAAGGGGCTCAGCCGGACCGATCTGCTATGAAGAACGGATTGGATTGCTGGCCAGATCGTCTGCTTGCACCGGCTAGATCGCCGTGCGTCCTATCGGATGCAAAGTGGCGATCTAGACTTTTGTTATTGCATCGGATCTTTCCGAAAACCGGATTCCACTTTTCGGTCCGATGCTCTAGTTGACGCGGCGCTTCTCCAGCTTGCGGGCCAATGTCCGCCGGTGCATGCCGAGCCGGCGGGCCGTCTCGGAGATGTTGAAGTCGGTATCGACCAGCGTTTCGTGGATGCGCTCCCATTCGAGGTTCTTCAGCGAGGTCTGCCGCTGCGTCAGAGGCACCTCGGCATCGCCATTCGCCTTGCCGAAGGCCGCCTCGATGTCGTCGGTGTTGGAGGGCTTGGCGAGATAGTGGCAGGCGCCGAGCTTGATCGCCTCGACCGCCGTCGCGATGCTGGCGAAGCCGGTCAGCACCACGATCCTCATCTCCGGATCGCGGGCATGCAGCAGCTTGACGCATTCCAGGCCGGAGCCGCCGACCAGCTTGAGGTCGACGACGGCGTAGTGCGGCAGGCCTGAGGCGAGCTGCACCTTCAGTCCGTCGATGCCGTCGCAGGACGACACCGCATAACCCCGCCGCTCGAACGAGCGGGCGAGCGCGCGGGCGAAGGCCGGATCGTCCTCGATGACGAGAAGCCGCCGCTCAGACTGCATCGGCCCGTTCCCTCGCAAGCACGTTGAACGGCAGCGTCAGGGTGACCGCCGCGCCGCCTTCCGGCCGGTTGGCGGCCGCGACCGTGCCGCCCAGCTTACGCAGGACATTGACGACAAGGAACAGCCCGAGTCCGCCGCCCGGGCGCTGCTTGGTCGAGCGGTAGGGCTTGCCGAGCTCGGAGAGGATCGCGCGGTCGAAGCCTGAGCCCGCGTCGCTGACGGTGATGACGAGCCTGTCGTCGCGCCGCTCGGCATGCACGCCGATCCAGGCCGGAGAGGCCTCCAGCGCATTGTCGAAGACATTGAAGATCACCTGCTTCAGCGCCGGATCTGAGACCATCGGCTCATTGGGGCTGAAAGCGTTGGAATAGTCGAGGGCGGAGGGCGAGCGCAGCGCCCGCCACTCCGAGACGAGGTCGTCGACGAAGGCGTGGACGCTCGTCCTGACCGGACCCTCGCCGCGCGCCTCGCCGGAGGACATCAGGATGCCGGTAACGATCGCCTTGCAGCGGTCGATCTGGGCCTGCATCTCGCCGATCTCCTCCGCAAGGTCGGGGTCGACCCGGAAGACGGGCATGCGCCGCCAGTCGTTCAGGATAACGGAGAGCGTCGCCAGGGGCGTGCCGAGCTCATGGGCGGCGCCGGAGGCGAGCAGGCCCATGCGAACGATGTGGTCCTCCTCGGCGGCGCGCTGGCGCAGGTCGGCGAGATGCCCGTCGCGGATGCGCAGGTTGCGGCTGATGCGCTGGATGAAGAAGGCCAGCAGGCTCGCCGCCAGCACGAAGCAGACGAACATGCCCTTGATGTGCAGGCCGAAGAGATCGCCGGTGTGCGCGTCAGGCAGTTCGATCTCGCGATAGATGTTGATCAACCCGACGAAGCAGCTGCTGGCGATGACGACCAGAAGCCAGGTCGACCAGGCTTCGAGCAAGACCGCCCCGAGCGCGACCTGCAGCAGGTAGAGCGCGATGAACGGGTTGGTGGCGCCGCCGCTGAGATAGAGCTGGATGGTCAGGCCGGTCACGTCGAGCAGAAGCTCGACGAAGAGCTCGGTATTGCTGATCCCGTCATGGCCGCGATGCCTGAGCAGGCTGACGATGTTGAGCAGCACGAGGCCGCCGATGACCAGCGCCATCTGCTGAAGCGGCAGGGCGATGCCGAACCAGTGCTCCGCGACGAGGATCGTCAGCACCTGTCCGCCGACCGCGAGCCAGCGCAGCTGGATCAGCAGAAGCAGGTTCTTCCGATTGGTGGTGTCCTGGACGGTAATCGCCGCGCTCCTGAGATCTAGCGGGCGGCGGCGGTCAGGCGCATGTCGGCGCCGCCCCGGCCTCTGCGGCGCAGCAATTCGCCGCCGATGACCCGGATTGTCGCGCCAGCGACCATCAGCGCCAGCGCGAACCAGGTCAGCGCGTAGGCGAGGTGGTTGTTGCTGAAGCGCACGACCGTCAGCCCGCCAATGGGAAACCCGCCGGGATTGGGCGTTGCATCCGCATCGATGAAATAGGGGGCTACGGTGCCAAGGCTGCGCGCCACCGCGATGGCCTCGACATCGCGCGAGTACCAGCGCCCGGCGGCGGGATCGTTCTCGCGCAGGAAGCCGCCCTTCGGCTCGGAGAGGCGCAGGAGCCCAGTCACCGCAGCATCGCCCTCGGCCTGTCCGGCGGAGCGGGAGGCGGGGTCGCGACGCTCGGGCGGCACGAAGCCGCGATTTACCAATACGGTGAAGCCGAGGTCGGATTGGAAGGGCGTCATCACCCAGGAGCCGCCGCCATGCTCCGTCACGGCCTGCACCAGCGTCTCGCGCTCGTTCAGGAAATGACCGTTCAGCTTGACCCAGCGGTATTCGTCGGTCGCGATGGTTGCCCAGCGCTCCGGGCCGGGCGCCGCGACCGGCGGAGCATGAATGCGGCTCTCGACGCGCTCGATCAGCGCCAGCTTCCAGCCGAGCCGCCCGACCTGCCAGATGCCGAGCCCACCGAAGCCGGCTGTCGCGGCCAGGCCAAGCAGGCCGAGGAGGACAAGCAGCGCGAGCGAGCGCGCAGGCCTCCGCCCGGAGCCGGCCGAGATCGTCACGGCATCTGCCTCATGTCGTGGACCGACGGCATCATGTTGGTGTTGAGGTGGTACATGACCCAGAGCGAGCCGGCGAGCGCGATGACCACGACGATGATGGTGAAGACCAGCGCCATCATGGTCCAGCCGCCCTCCGAGCGGCCGTTCATGTGCAGGAAATAGATCATGTGGACGATGATCTGGGCGACGGCAGAGGCCACGACCGCGAAGGCGGTGAGCTGCTTGCTCTCGATCAAGCCGCTCATCACCAGCCAGAACGGGATCGCGGTCAGGATGACCGAGAGCGCGAAGCCGGTCATGTAGCTGCGCAGGGAGCCGTGCGGGTGCCCCGGCTCGGCGTGATGATCGGCGTGGGCGTCGGTGCTCATCGCAGCATCCCCATCAGGTAGACGAAGGTGAAGACGCCGATCCAGATGACGTCCAAAAAGTGCCAGAACATGCTCAGGCACATCAGGCGGCGGCGATTGGCCGGGATCAGCCCGTGGCGCGCCACCTGCGTCATCAGGGTGACCAGCCAGATGGTGCCGAAGGTGACGTGCAGGCCGTGCGTGCCGACCAGCGTGAAGAAGGCGGAGAGGAAGGCGCTGCGCTGCGGCGTCGCGCCGATCTCGATGAAGTGGTGGAACTCGTAGAGCTCGATGCTGAGGAAGGCGAGGCCGAACAGGCCGGTGACCGCGAGCCAGGCTTGCGTCGCCCCGACGCGGTCCTTCTCCATGGTCAGCATGGCGAAGCCATAGGTGATGGAGGAGAGCAGCAGCATCGTGGTGTTGAGCGCCACGAGCTTCAGATCGAACAGGTCCTTCGGCGAGGGGCCGGCGGCATAGTTCGCGCCCAGCACCCCGTAGATCGCAAACAGGATCGCGAAGATGAGGCAATCGCTCATCAGGTAGATCCAGAAACCCAGCGGCGTGCTGTGGCCCTCGGGATGGGCGTGCTCGTCCGTCAGATAGAAGACCGGCGCTTCGTCCGGCGTGATGGTCTGGGGGCTCGTCACGGCTCAGGCTCCCGATCCGGCGAGGAGGCGCGTGCGCGCATCCTCGGTGCGCACGACCTCTTCGGCGGGGATGTCGAAGTCGCGGTTGTAGTTGAAGGTGTGGGCGACCACTGTCGCGAGGATCGCGACGAAGCTCAGCGCGGCCAACCACCACATGTACCAGATCAGCCCGAAGCCGAGGCAGGTGCTCAAGCCCGCCAGGATGATGCCGGTGCCGGTGTTGCGCGGCATGTGGATCGGCTTGAAGCCCTCGAGCGGGCGCTCATAGCCGCGCTGCTTCATGTCGGCCCAGGCGTCGTTGTCGTGGATCACCGGCGTGAAGGCGAAGTTGTAGTCCGGCGGCGGCGACGAGGTCGCCCATTCCAGGGTACGGCCGTTCCAGGGATCGCCGGTCGTCTCGCGCAGCGCCTCGCGCCGCCAGATGCTGACGCCGATCTGCACCAGGAAGAAGATGATGCCGAGCAGGATCATGAAGGCGCCGAGCCCGGCGATGACGAACCAGATCTGCAGCGACGGGTCGTCGAAGACGCGCATGCGCCGGGTCACGCCCATCAGGCCGAGGATGTAGAGCGGCATGAAGGCGAACCAGAAGCCGACCACCCAGAACCAGAAGGAGAGCTTGCCCCAAAAGGGTTCGAGCCTGAAGCCGAAGGCCTTCGGCCACCAGTAGATCATGCCGGCGAAGAGCCCGTAGAGCACGCCGCCGATGATGACGTTGTGGAAATGCGCCACCAGGAACAGGCTGTTATGCAGCACGAAATCGGCCGGCGGCACCGCGAGCAGCACGCCGGTCATGCCGCCGATGACGAAGGTCAGCATGAAGGCGAGCGTCCACATCATCGGCAGCTCGAAGCGGATGCGGCCGCGATACATCGTGAACAGCCAGTTGAAGATCTTCGCGCCGGTCGGGATCGAGATGATCATCGTCGTGATCCCGAAGAAGGAATTCACGCTCGCGCCCGAGCCCATCGTGAAGAAATGGTGCAGCCAGACCAGGTAGGACAGGATGGTGATGACGACGGTCGCGTAGACCATCGAGGTGTAGCCGAAGAGGCGCTTGCCGGAGAAGGTCGAGGTCACCTCGGAGAAGATGCCGAAGGCCGGCAGAATCAGGATGTAGACTTCCGGATGGCCCCAGATCCAGATCAGGTTTACGTACATCATCGGGTTGCCGCCGAAGTCGTTCGTGAAGAAGTTGGTGCCGACGTAGCGGTCGAGCGCGAGCAGGGCGAGCACGGCCGTCAGCACCGGGAAGGTCGCGACGATCAGCACGTTCGTGCACAGCGAGGTCCAGGTGAAGACCGGCATCCGCATCATCGTCATGCCCGGCGCCCGCATCTTGATGATGGTGCAGACGAGGTTGATGCCCGACAGCGTGGTGCCGACGCCGGCGACCTGCAGCGCCCAGATGTAGTAGTCGACGCCGGCATCCGGGCTGTAGCCGATGCCCGAGAGCGGCGGATAGGCGAGCCAGCCGGTGCGGGCGAACTCGCCGACGAAGAGCGACATCATGACCAGCACCGCGCCGGCCGTGGTCATCCAGAAGCTGAAATTGTTCAGGAAGGGGAAGGAGACGTCGCGCGCGCCGATCTGCAGCGGCACGACGTAGTTCATCAGCCCGGTCACCAGCGGCATCGCCACGAAGAAGATCATGATCACGCCATGGGCGGTGAAGATCTGGTCGTAGTGCTGGGCCGGCAGGTAGCCGTCGGAGCCGTTGAAGGCCATGGCCTGCTGGAGGCGCATCATGACCGCGTCGGAGAAGCCGCGCAGCAGCATGACGATGCCGAGCACCATGTACATGATGCCGATGCGCTTGTGGTCGACCGTGGTGAACCACTCGCGCCAGAGATAGCCCCAGAGGCGGAAATAGGTCAGCGCGCCGAGCAGCGCGAGGCCGCCAAGCGCCACCACGGCGAAGGTGGCGAGCAGGATCGGCTCATGCAGCGGGATCGACTCCAGCGTCAGCCGGCCGAAGATCAGCTTGAGAAGGGTGGCAGTATCGGGCACCGGGCAATCTCGCTTCAGGAATTGGAGGGCCGGGCGGAGCCGAGCAGCAGCGACAGCGATGCCGGCCGTCGGGGCGAAAGCTCGGGCAGCGGCAATCCGGCGCCGCGGATCGGCGCCGTCTGGCGGCGGGCGGAGGCCGCCGGGGCGCGGGTCGTCAGCGCCTGCGCCTCCTCGATGGTGCAGACGCTGGCGACATAGCCGGGCTCGGCGCCGAAGACGGCGCCGCGGCGGGTGTATTTGTCGTAGGCGAGCGGCAAGGTGTTGGCGATGCCGGCGAGGCCGAGCCCGCCCTTGGCGTCGACCGCCATCATCTCGCTCATGCACATCTTGCCGGGCTCGACGCAGAGGTTGAGGATGGCGTCGAACAGTTTGGGATCGAAGCCGGAATAGCGCCGCACCGGCTCGTTCTCGCTGGGGCGCTCAAGCTGGAGATAGGTCGCGCGGTCGAGCGTCGCGCCCGCCGCCTTCGCCTTGGCGACCCAGCCGTCGAAATCGCCGTCGGACAGGCCGAGGAACGCGAAGCGCATGCCGGAGAAGCCGGCGCCGCTATAATTTGCCGAGAAGCCCTGATAGCGGCCGGGCGCGTTGATGACGGCGTGGAGGCGGGTCTGCATCGCCGGCATCGCGTAGATCTGGCCGGCCAGGGCGGGGATGTAGAAGGAGTTCATCACCGAGGAGGCGGTGATGCGGAAATGGATTGGGCGGTCGACCGGCGCAGCCAGTTCGTTGACCGTGGCGATGCCCTGCTCGGGGTAGATGAACAGCCATTTCCAGTCGAGCGCGACGACCTCGACCTCGAGCGGCTTTGCGGCCTCCGGCACGGAACGCCCGGCCGCGAGGCGATCGAGCGGCCGGTAGGGATCGAGCAGGTGCGTGCCCATCCAGGTGAGGGCGCCGAGGCAGATGATGATCAGCAGCGGCGCCGCCCAGATGACCAGCTCGAGCCCGGTCGAATGGTCCCAGTCGGGCTCGTAGCGCGCCTGCCGGTTGGAGTTGCGGTAGCGCCAGGCGAAGAGGATCGTCAGCGCCATGACCGGCACGATGATCAGCAGCATCAGCGCGGTGGAGATGATGACGAGATAGCGCTGCTGGGCGGCGACGTCGCCCGCCGGGGACAGCACCACGAAGTTGCAGCCGCCGAGCAGCGCGAACAGGGGCAGCAGGGCGACGAGGCGGAGACGGTTCAAGACACCGACCTTTCGGCAGGGAGCGGACGAGACAGGGTTAGCTGCGCTGCAGCAACCGGGACATTGGACAATTTGCCCAATGCCTCTCATGCCTTGAATGGGGCTAGGGAAAAGGCTGCGGGGCCTTATGTTGCGGTGCCGCAATTCGATTCACGCGCGACGGTGCAGATTCATGGCGCAGATCCCGATGACGGCGGAACGCGATGCCAGCCGCATGCATGAGCGCCATGGCGAGGTGAATCCGGGCGAGATCGCGATCGGCGTCATCATCGGCCGCACCTCGGAGTTCTTCGACTTCTTCGTCTATGCCATCGCCTCGGTGATCGTGTTCCCGAAGCTGGTCTTCTCCTTTGTGGATCCGCTGACCGGCACGCTCTACTCCTTCGCCATCTTCGCGCTCGCCTTCGTGGCGCGGCCGGTCGGCACGGCCATCTTCATGGCGATCGACCGCGCCGCCGGAAAGAGCGCCAAGCTGACGCTGGCGCTCGTCCTGCTGGGAACTTCGACCTGCGCGATCGGCTTCCTGCCCGGCTATGACAGCATCGGCATCGCCTCGGTCTGGCTGCTGGCGCTCGCCCGCATCGGCCAGGGCATTGCGCTCGGCGGCACCTGGGACGGCCTCGCTTCTCTGCTGGCGCTGAACGCGCCACAGCGCCATCGCGGCTGGTACGCCATGATCCCGCAGCTCGGGGCGACGCTCGGGCTGATCGTCGCGAGCGCGCTCTTCGCCTTCTTCGTCGGCAACCTCTCGGCGGACGACTTCCTGAGCTGGGGCTGGCGCTACCCGTTCTTCGTCGCCTTCGCGATCAACGTCGTGGCGCTGTTCGCGCGGCTGCGCATGGTGGTGACACCAGACTACCAGAAGCTGTTCGAGACCCGCGACCTGCAGCCGGAGCGGATTTCCGAGACGCTGCGCGCGGAGGGCCGCTATGTCGTGATCGGCGCCTTCGCGCCGCTGGCCAGCTTCGCGATGTTCCACATGGTCACGGTCTTCCCGCTGTCCTGGGTGTTCCTGTTCACGAAGGAGGGCCCGGCGCGCTTCCTCGTCATCGAGGCGATCGGCGCCGTCTTCGGCACGGTCGCGATCGTCGCATCGGGCCTCATCGCGGACCGGATCGGCCGGCGCTACCTGCTCGGCTATTGCGCCGTTGCCATTGCCGTCTTCAGCGGCTTTGCGCCGCAGCTGCTCGATGGCGGCGTGGTCGGCGAGACGGTGTTCATGATCGTCGGTTTCGTGCTGCTGGGCCTGTCCTTCGGCCAATCTTCGGGCTCGGTCGCCTCGGCCTTCTCGCCGGCCTATCGCTATACCGGCTCGGCGATCACCTCCGACCTCGCCTGGCTCTTCGGCGCCGGCTTCGCGCCGCTGGCGGCGCTGATGCTCTCGACGCAGTTCGGGCTGATCTCGGCCGGCGCCTATCTGCTCTCCGGCGCGGCCTGCACGCTGATCGCCCTGCGGCTGGACCGGCGCTGGGAAGCGCGCCGGACCGACGAGGATCGGGACTGACGCGGGCCTCAGGCGATCTCCGCCGTCCTGTCGCGGAACTGCCTGACCGCCCAGTCGATGAACACCCGCAGCCGCGGCGAGAGCTGGCGCGTGTGCGAGTAGAGGATGTGAACCGGCAGGGCCGGGACCGGGTAGTCGCCGAGCACCTCTACCAGCGCGCCGCTCGCCAGCTCGGAGACGACGCGGTAGCGCGGCACCTGGATCAACCCCAGCCCGAGGCAGGCGGCCGCGACATTGGTCTCCGGGCCGTTGACGGTCACCGTCGCCGGCAGGGTCAGCTCGCGGAGCTTGCCCGCGATGGTGAAGGCGAAGGGGGCGATCTTGCCGGTATCCTGCGCCAGCAGGCCGATCATCTCATGGCCCGCCAGGTCGTCGGGTGTCCCAGGCGTGCCGAAGCGGCTGAGATAGGCGGGGCCGGCGAAGGTGCCGCGCGCCAGCGTCGCGAGATGGCGCCGGATCAGCGGGCTGTCGGCGAGGTCGCCGGCGCGCAGGATGCAGTCGAAGCCTTCCCGGATCATGTCGAGCGGCTGGTGGGCCTCGCCGATATGCAGCTTGATGTCGGGATAGGCCTTCAGGAAATCGGGCAGGCCGGGCAGCAGGAAATGCCGCGCCTGGGTGCCGTGCACGTCGATGCGCAGCAGCCCTGACGGCTTGGCGCCGACGAAGGCGCCCTCGGCGTCCTCCAGGTCGGCAATGAGGCTGACGCAGCGTTGGTAATAGGCCTCGCCGTCCAGCGTCGGGCTGACCTGACGGGTCGTGCGCTGCAGCAGCCGCACGCCGAGCCGGGCCTCCAGCCCCTTCACGGCGTCGGTGACCGAGGAGCGGGGCAAGCCGAGATCGTCGGCGGCTTGGGTGAAGCTGCGCCGCTCGACGATGCGGGTGAAGACGCGCATGGCGTCGAAGCGATCCATTGTCCGACCTATCGAATAGTGATGTCGGATCATGCCAGATTATCCGCGACTGGAGAAGCCGCATCTTGTCATCACCAGCCGCCGAGCACCGGCGGCCAGCACGGAGACAAGATCATGACCAGCCAGACCCAGACCAGCAAAGTCGCCATCGTCACCGGCGCCTCGGGCGGCATCGGCGCCGCCATTGCCGAGCGTCTCGCCAGGGACGGCTTCACCGTCGTGGTGAACTATGCCGGCAACGCCGCCCCGGCCGAGGCGCTCGTCGCCCGCATCGAGGCGGCCGGCGGCCGGGCCGTCACCGCCCAGGCCGACATCTCGAACGCGGACGCCGTGCGCCGCATGTTCGACTCGGCCGAGACCGCCTTCGGCGGCGTCGACGTCCTGATCAACAATGCCGGCATCATGAACCTGGCGACCATCGCCGAGAGCGACGACGCGCTCTTCGACCGGCAAATCGCGGTCAACCTGAAGGGTACCTTCAACACCCTGCGCGAGGCGGCCAAGCGCCTGCGCGACGGCGGCCGGATCGTCAACTTCTCGTCGAGCGTCGTCGGCATGCTGCAGCCGGGCTACGGCGTCTACGCCGCGACCAAGGCCGCGGTCGAGGCGATGACCAGCATCCTCGCCAAGGAGCTGCGCGGCCGCAACATCACGGTCAACGCGGTGGCTCCCGGCCCGACCGCGACCAAGCTCTTCCTCGACGGCAAGCCGCAGGAGGTCATCGACCGCCTCGCCAAGCTGGCGCCGCTCGAGCGCCTCGGCCAGCCCGAGGACAGCGCCGCCACCGTCGCCTTCCTGGTCGGCCCGGACGGCGCCTGGATCAACGGCCAGACGCTGCGCGCCAATGGCGGGATCATCTGATCCCCGGCCGGCCGACGCTCCTCCTTTGCCTCAATCAATCGATCTTACGCCATTCAGAAGGAATTTCGTCATGCCCAAGCCTGTCATCCTCGTCACCGGCGCCTCCTCGGGCTTCGGCCTGATGACCGCCCGCGCCCTCGCCGAAGCCGGCCATACCGTCTACGCCTCGATGCGCGAGACCGTCGGGCGCAACGCCCCGCGCGTCGCGGAGGTCGCGGCCTGGTCGACGGAGAAGGGCCTCGACCTGCGCAGCGTCGAGCTCGACGTCCAGTCCGATGCCTCGGCTGAAGCCGGAATCGCCCGGATACTGAAGGAGGCCGGCCAGCTCGATGTCATCGTCCACAATGCCGGCCACATGGTCTTCGGCCCCGCCGAGGCCTTCACGCCCGACCAGTTCATCCAGCAATACGACGTCAACGTGCTCGGCGCCCAGCGCGTCAACCGCGCCGCCCTGCCGGCGCTGCGCCGGCAGGGCAAGGGCCTGCTGGTCTGGGTCGGCTCGTCCTCGACGCGGGGCGGCACGCCGCCTTTCCTGGCGCCCTATTTCGCGGCGAAGGCGGCGATGGATTCGCTCGCCGTGAGCTATGCCTCGGAACTGGCCCGCTGGGGCATCGAGACCACGATCATGGTGCCGGGTGCCTTCACCAAGGGCACCAACCACTTCGCCCATTCCGGCACGCCGTCAGACACGGCGCGCGCCGCCGAATACGAGGCCGGTCCTTATGCCGGCGTCGCCGACAAGGCGCTGAAGGGTCTGGCTGCGCTCGAGCCGGCCGATGCCGACCCGGCCGAAGTCGCCCGCGAGATCGTGCGGGTGGTCGGCACGCCCTTCGGCAAGCGGCCGTTCAGGGTTCATGTCGACCCGTCGCAGGATGGCGCCGAGGTGGTCAACGGTGTCGCCGACCGGATGCGCCGCGAGATCTTCCGCAATATCGGCCTCGAAGACCTGTTGCACCCGGCGGTCGTGGGCTGAAGGCGAGCAGCTTCGAAGCCTGGCCTTGACGATATGAACGTGGTGCGCAGCCCTGCGCGCCACGTTTTCGCCGTTGGGCTAACGCTCCGGCCCGCCGGTGACCGCATCGATCCCCGAGCGCTCCGGCGCGGGCTTCATCAGGCTGGCGATGCCCGCCCCGGCGAGGATGATGACGGCGCCTGCGACGACGAAGCCGTTGAGCGCGTCGCCGAAGACCAGAACGCCGACCATCGAGGCCCAGATCATCCGGGTGAAGTCGATCGGCATGATCACCGAGGTCTCCGCCAGCTTCGAGGCCTTGGACAGCGCGAGCTGGCCGAGCGTGGCGAAGAACGCCATGACGCAGAGTTCGCCGAACTGGCTGAGCGTCGGCCATTGCCAGACCGTGAGGGCGGGGATGAGCGTGATCGGGACCAGGAAGAGCGCGACATAGGCCGTGATCGTCAGGCTCGATTCGGTTCGCGCCAGATCGCGGATGGAGACCATGACGAGGCCGGAGAAGAGCGAGGAGACGATGATCAGCAGCGACCCGGTCGAGACGATCTGCAGGCCCGGCCGCACGATCACCAGGACGCCGGCGAAGCCGAGCGCGAGCCCGGCGATCTTCGGGCCGGTCAGGCGCTCCTTCAGGATCAGCGCGGCGAGCAGCGCGGCGGCAAGCGGGGCGGTGAAGCCGATCGCCGTCGCCTCCGCCAGCGGCACCAGGCTGAGGCCGAAGAAATAGGTCAGCATGAAGCCGGCATTGAACAGCGCCCGCACGAAATGACCCATCGGCCTGGCCGTGCGCAGCGCCGCGAAGCGCCCCGGGATCAGCAGCGGGATGACGAAGGCGACGCCGAGCAGGTTGCGGAAGAAGGTGACCTCGAACGGGTGCAGCTCGGACGAGATCCAGCGCACCGAGGCATGGTTCGCCGTCAGCATCACGGAGGCGACGAGCATCCACATGACGCCCGGCAGGCGTTGGCTGTCTGGCGGGCTGGCGGTCATGGAAAGTCCGGAGGTTGGGCGAGGCGGCGAGGGCGGTGGCCGTCACGACTCCCGTCGCGGCGATCAATGCATGTTCGAACATATCTCACAATGACGAACATCGTGAAACTCTGGACAGTTCGGCCGGCTGCGCGTATTTCAGGCGATTGCAACGGGGACTTGCGGCATTGAGCGATCAGGCGGAGCTTTCGGTTTCGAAGACGCTGGGCGAGGATGTTTACCGGAGGTTGCGCTCCGATCTGCTGTCGGGGCGGCTCAAACCCGGCCAGCGCCTGCCGTTCCGCAATCTCAGCGCGACCTACTCGGTCGGCATCGCGCCGCTGCGCGAGGCGATGTCGCGGCTGGCTTCCGAGCAACTGGTCGATTTCGAGGGGCAGCGCGGCTTCACGGTCGCCGCGGTCGAGGCCGGCGATCTCCTTGAGCTGGCTAAGTTGCGCGTGCAGCTCTATGTCGACGCGCTCGAGCGCGCGATCAGGCGCGGCGACGATGCCTGGGAATGCGAGATGCTCGTCGCCTTCCACATGCTCGAAAAATGCCCGCGCCCGAAGAATGACGGCTCCGACGGCGATTATGACGAGTGGGAGCGGCGCCATGAGCGCTTCCATAACAGCCTGATCTCGGCCTGCGGCTCGCGCTGGCTGATCAAGTTCTGCCAGACCCTGTCGGAGCAATACGGCCGCTATCGGCGCTATGTGACGCTGGAGATGTCGGCCTCCGAGGCCTATTGGACGCGCGTCCAGGCCGACCACAAGAAGCTGCTCGACCAGACGCTGGCGCGCAATGTCGAGGCTGCCGTGGAGGCTGCGCGCGAGCATCTCGAGGCGAATATCCAGCAATTGCTGGCGCTTTACGATGAGCGTTCCCTTGGGGAGGCCTCAGCGCCTCCCGGTGCCAAGAAGGCCGTCAAGGGCGCCGCGCCGAAGCGCGCCGCCAAGATGCCGGCCTAGTCTCGCGCCTGCGCGGCCTCCCGGCCAAAACGCAACTTAAAGCGGTACTGAGGCTCCCGGCCGCGATTCCCGCCGCGGCCGCCGATCCTTTGCGCGCCGCGTCGTCCCGCGCCCGCTGGCGGCCGTTCGTGCATATGCTCATGTGAAAGGCAGCTGTGCCGAACATATGCCCTTGTCGGTGAGTGATATTCGAATATTTTCATTTTGTTCGATCATCGCTATCGTGTGGAGACATAGGTGCCATCCAAGGATGGAGAGCCCTCGTCACGAAGGGCAAAGGGGAGGGAGATGCACGCTGTGGCCGATCAAGCCGCGCTGGCTGCCGAATGCGCAGCACGGCGTCACCCCGTCCGAATCAAGGCCCGCCCGGGCGCAACGACGCCGGCCGGGGCGAGGGCGCGCTGATGCTGGTCTTCCTTGCCCGCCGCCTGATGCAGCTCGTTCCGGTCGTGCTCGGCGTCTCGCTGATCGTCTTCCTGATGATCCACGTCATTCCCGGCGACCCGGCGCAGCTCATCGCCGGGCCGGAGGCGACGCCCGCCGATATCGAGGTGGTGCGGACCTCGCTCGGCCTCGATCGCTCCCTGCCGGTGCAGTACCTGACCTTCCTGGGCAAGGCGGTCACGGGCGATTTCGGCCAGAGCTTCCGCACCGGGCGGCCGGTGATCGAGGAGATCGGCGCGCGCTACTGGAACACGCTGGCGCTCGGCTGCGTCGCGATGGTCTTCGGCACGGTGCTCGGCCTCGCCATCGGCGTGGTCACCGCCGTCTATCGCGGCACCTGGATCGACAATGCCGTGCTCGGCGTCTCGCTGCTCGGCATCTCGGCGCCGTCCTTCTTCCTCGGCATCCTGCTGATGCTGCTGTTCTCGGTGAGCCTGCAATGGCTCCCGCTGACCGGGATGGGTAGCTGGCAGAACTTCATCATGCCGGGCCTGACGCTGGGCATTCCCAATGCGGCGGTGATCGCGCGCATGGCGCGCACGAGCCTGCTCGAGGTGCTGCAGCAGGATTATGTCCGCACCGCGCAGGCGAAGGGGCTGGCCGGCCCGGTCGTCGTGCTCAGGCACGCGCTGCGCAACGCGCTGATCTCCGTCGTCACCGTGGTCGGCCTGCAAATGGGCTACCTGCTCGGCGGGGCCGTCGTCACCGAGACGGTCTTCGCCTGGCCCGGCATCGGCCGGCTGCTGATCCAGTCGATCAGCTCGCGCGATTTCCCCGTGGTGCAGGCCTCGGTCCTCATCCTCGCGCTGACCTTCGTCATGATCACCCTCATGACCGACGTGCTCTACCGGCTCGTCGATCCGCGGATCGAGATCAAATGAGCATGGAAGCCTCCCGCGCCGCCGAGCCCAACGGAGCCACGCCGGCCTTGTCGCTACCGTTCGCCAGCGCACCGTCGCGCAGCCGGCTGCGCAAGCAATGGGCCCGGTTCAGCCGCTCGAAGCTGGCGATTCCCGGCGGCGTCATCGTCGCGGTCTTCGTTCTCGTCGCGATCCTCGGGCCGTTCCTGGCGCCCTGGGACCCATACGAGAACGACCTGATGAACATGCTGATGCCGCCGACCTGGGAGCATCCGTTCGGCACCGACGAGCTCGGGCGGGACATCCTGTCGCGCGTGCTCTACGGCGCGCAATTGTCGATGGTCGAGGGTATCTTCTCGGTGGTGCTGGCGATGCTGGCCGGTGTGCCGGTCGGCATGATCGCCGGCTATGTCGGCGGCCGCACCGACACGGTGCTGATGCGGCTGGTCGACGTGCTGCTGGCCTTTCCGGGCGTGCTGCTCGCCATCGTCATCGTCAGCGTGCTCGGCGCGAGCCTGTTCAACGCGATGATCGCGGTGGCGATCTACACGATGCCGATCTTCGCGCGGCTGGCGCGCGGCGCGACGCTCTCGATCAAGGCGGAGCCCTATGTCGAGGCCTGCCGGGCCATGGGCATGACGCATCGGCGCATCCTGCTCAGGAACATCCTGCCCAACATCGCCTCGACGCTCTTCGTCATGGCGGTGCTGCGCGTCTCGCTGGCGATCCTGACGGCGTCGAGCCTGAGCTTCCTCGGCCTCGGCGCCCAGGCGCCTCTGCCGGAATGGGGCGCGATGCTGGCGAGCGGGCGCAACTACATGCTGATCGCGCCGCATGTCGCGCTCTTCCCGGGCGGCGCCATCGTCCTGCTCGTGCTCGGCCTCAACCTGCTGCAGGACGGCCTGCGCATGGCCTTCGATCCCAAGATGGTCGAGCGTTGATGCGGTCCGGACGCGAGCGCCCGAACCGCGATCGCGTCGCAACCGGACGGTACCGTCCGGTTGCGAGAAACGCGATCGCTCTTGAATGGCATGGCTTGCTCGAAAAACCGGTTCCCACTTTTTCGCGCCATGCACGCGCCTCAGTAGGCGAGGAAGGCCTGGTAGGCCTCGGAGAGGTCGGTGACCGTCGCCTTCAGCAGCCGCTCGCCATGCTCGGGGCAGGACATGGACGGGTCGGAGCCGATGCGGCCGTCCGGATAGCGCATGCGGTAGTCGAGCGAGTGGAAGAAGTCGGTGTGCGGAGGGGCGACCTTCGGCGACATCTCGACATGCTTGATGTCGTCGGGACGGTAGAACTGCACCAGCGAGATCTCGGCCGCGGTCGCGTGCATGCCGCTATTGCCATGGTAGAGTTCCTGGGCCAGCGCCCGCGTGCGACCGCCGGCCTGCCACATCATGGTCATGCAGCGGGTCTTGAAGGCGGCCGGGTTGGCGCCGAGCGAGGCGTCCGCGTAGATCTCGTCGAAGGCGGCTTTCAGCGGCGTGACGTTGCCGCCATGGCCGTTGAGGAAGAAGAACTTCTCGAAGCCGTGGACGTTGAGCGACTGCACGATGTCGCGGACCATGGCCGCCATCGTGCTCGGGCGCAGCGTCACCGAGCCGGTGAAGCCGAGATGGTGCTGCGACATGCCATAGGTCAGCGTCGGCGCGACATAGGCGTTGCAGACCTCGCCGACGCCCTTGGCGACAAACTCAGCGCAGAGATGGTCGGTGCCGATCAGGCCGTTGGGGCCGTGCTGTTCGGTGGCGCCGATAGGGATGATGATGCCACGGGTGGTGTCCTTCGCGAGATAGGCCTCGACCTCGGGCCAAGTGGCGTGCGCGAGCTGCATTACGAGAAACTCCTGAATAGCGATTCTGGCGACATGAGGCGTCAGGGTCCTCCCCATCCAGAACCCACGGTAACGAGTCGCAGTCAGGCGATGACGCAAATGAATGCGACTCGCCCTGCAACCCTTGTCTACTCTACTGCATAAGCGCCGAGATAATAATATACTATAATGCATAGCCGCTATACTAAAATAAATCTTTAGATTTATAGTGAGTTGCTATGATGTACCGATGTTATGTGGCGCTGTACTGTTGTTGGGGCAGGGCGCCGGGATCAACGATGGAAAGGGCTGACCATGTCCCGCGCGATTTCTCGACGGACCCTGTTGAAGACCACGGCAGCTGGCGGCGCCCTGGCGCTGGCGCAGTTTCCGCGCGGCGCGGCGGCGCAGGGCGCGACGACGCTGAAATTCGCGACCGGCACCGATGCGGTGACGATGGACCCGCACATGGCGGTCGACATCCCCTCCGCCCGCGCCTTCCTCCAGGTCCACGAGACGCTCGTCGCGGCCGGTCAGGACGGGCAGGTGCGCGGCGTTCTCGCCGAGAGCTGGACGACCTCTCCCGACGGGCTGGCCTGGACCTTCAAGCTGCGCAAGGGCGTCTCGTTCAGCGACGGCACGCCCTTCAACGCTGCCGCGGTGAAGTATAACTACGACCGCCTCGCCGACCCCGCGATGGGCTCGCCGCGCCGCGTCGGCGCCACCGCCGGCATCGCGGGCGTCAACGTCGTCGATGACGAGACGGTCGAATTCCGCACCGCGACGCCGCTGGCCCCGCTGCTGCTGCGTCTCGCGCATTACAACTTCGCGATCATGAGCCCGAAGGCAGCCCAGGCCGCCGGCAAGAACTACTCGCTCACGCCCATCGGCACCGGCCCGTTCGTCATGTCCAAGTGGAGCCGGGACGAGACGATGACCTTCACCCGCAACGAGACGTATTGGGGGCCAAAGCCCAAGCTGGCCTCGCTCGAGTTCCGCACCGTGCCGGAGGACAACACGCGGCTGCTGATGCTGCTCTCGGGCGACACGCACCTGATCTCGAACGTCACGCCGGTGATGGTGCCGCGGCTGAAGGGCTCGCCGAAGGTCGCGCTGCTGCAGGAGCCGAGCACCCGCACGATCTATCTCGGCCTCAATCGGTCGATCGCGCCCTTCGACAAGCCGCAGGTGCGCGAGGCGGTCGCTGCCGCGATCGACTACAAGTCGATCGTCGAGCAGGTGCTGCGCGGCTTCGCCACCCAGGGCGGGGCCTTCGATCCGCCCTTCATCCCCGGTTCGGTCGCGCTGCCGCCCTACACGTTCGATCCCGAGCGCGCCAAGAAGCTGCTGGCCGAGGCCGGCCTGCCGAACGGCTTCTCCGCCGATTTCTACTTCACCACCGGCCGCTACCTGAACGACAAGGACGTCGCGCAGGCGATCCAGGCGCAGCTCGCCAAGGTCGGCATCAAGCTCAACATGCAGAGCCCGGAATTCGGCACCTTCATGGGCGTGATCAGCGCCAAGAAGGCCGGCATGTTCATGGCGGGCAAGGGCAACCCGGCCTTCGACCTCGATGGCGGGCTCTCGCTCTACGTCACCACCGGCGGCGGCATGAACTACACCAACTATGCCGATCCGGAGATGGACAAGCTCGTCGCCCAGCAGCGCACGATCATCGACCCGGTCGAGCGCCAGAAGGTGCTGAAGACGATCCTCGAGAAGATCCGCGCCGATGCGCCCGAACTGGTGCTCTACTACGAGCAGATGCTGTTCGCGGCGCAATCCAACGTGAAGGGCGTGGTGATCACGCCGAACGAGTACGTCTCCTTCGTGAACGCCACGATCAGCTGACGCTGCTGTCGCTCTGCCCTTCTGGCGCTCAGCGGAAACCTCACCGCGTCATCTCGGACAAGCCGCGTAAGCGGCGCCGCTCCGGGATCATCGTAAGGCTCCGCAGCGCCCTATGATGGATCCCGGAGCTCCGCTGCGCTCCGTCCGGGATGACGGCGCTTGATTCTGGCAGATTGGCGCGTGCTTCAGCGCACCAGGATATGCGCCTTGCCGATCACGTCGAGGCGCACGCGCGTGCCTGGCGCCGGCAGGTCGAGGCTCGAGGCGTGGACGAGGATGCGCTCTCTCGCGCCATTGGCCTCGACCGCCACGGTGATGGCGCAGAGCGAGCCGCCGAACTCGATATCCTCGACCTCGCCATGGCAGGCGCCGGCTTGCTCCTGCCCCGGCGTGGCGGGCGACAGCCTGATCTGCTCGGGCCGCAGCATGACAGAGACCCGGCCGGTGCGGGCGGCGGTCTCGGCCGGAATGCGCCCGAGCGCGCAGGTGGCGAACCCCTCGCTGAGTTCGGCGTGAAGCACCGTCGCGTCGCCGAGGAACAGCGCCGTGTCGCGGTCCTTCGGCTGCCAGTAGAGCGCGTGCGGCGTGCCGACCTGCGCCAGCCGCCCCTGCCTGAGCACCGCGACCTGATCGGCGAAGGAGAGGGCCTCGGCCTGGTCATGCGTGACCAGGATCGCGGTGATGCCGGCCTGCTGCAGCACCCGCGCCACCGATTTGCGCACGGCTTCGCGCAGGCCGGCATCGAGCGCCGAGAACGGCTCGTCGAGCAGCATCAGCGCCGGCTTGCGCGCCAGCGCCCGGGCCAAAGCCACGCGCTGCTGCTGGCCGCCGGAGAGCTCGTGTGGGCGGCGCGTCAGCATGGCGCGGTCGAGCTCGACCATGTCCATCAGCTCGGCGATGCGATCGTTGCGTGCGGCATCCCCGCGTTCGAGGCCAAAGCCGATATTCTCGGCAACGTCCAGATGCGGGAACAGCGCGCCGTCCTGCGGCACGTAGCCGATGCCGCGGCGGTGCGCCGGGGCGATCAACGGCCCGTCCGCCAGCACCTGGCCATCCAGCGTCACGCTGCCTGAATCAGGTGACTCGAAGCCGGCGATGATGCGCAGCAGCGTGGTCTTGCCGGAGCCGGACGGCCCGACGATGGCGGTGCGGCTGCGCGCGGGCACGCTGAGGTCGATGCCGTCGAGTGCGGCCTGCTGCCCGTAGCGTTTGCTGACGCCGGAGATGTCGAGCAGGCTCACTGTCCGCTCGCCCGGCGCGATTGCGCATGCAGGAGCGCGGTGAGGGGCAGGGACAGGACGATCATCAGCGCGGCATAGGGCGCGGCGCCGGCATAGTCGAGTTCGTTGGTCAGGGACCAGAACTGCGTCGCGAGCGTAGTCGTGCCGTTGGGGGCGAGCATCAGCGTCGCGGTCAGCTCGGTGGTGATGCCCATGGCGACGAGCGCCATGCAGGCGGCGACGCCGGGCGCTGCGAGCCGCAACGTCACCGAGAGGATCGCCAGCAATGGCCGGCGGCCAAGGCTCACAGCGGCGCGCTCCAGCTCGACCGGCACCTGGGCGATGCCGGAGCGCAGGCCGACGAGCGCGCGCGGCAGGAACATCAGCGCATAAGCGAGCAGCACCGTCGCGACGCTCTGGTACAGCGGCGCGATCCTGACGGTGACCGTGACCAGCGCCAGCGCGACGACGACGCCGGGCAGGGCGCCGACATAGTAGTGGCTGCCTTCCAGCATGCGCTGCAGCCGGCCCGGCGCCCGCACCGAGAGCCAGGCCATCGGCGCAGCCGCGAGCGTCGTGACCAGCGCGCCACTGAGGGCATAGAGCAGGGTCTCGCCAAAGGCCGCCGCGAGCTCCGGTGCCTGCCAGGCCGCGCCGTGGCCGGCGGCGAGCCAGCGCGCGAGCGTGTAGGCGGGGATGCCGAGGCCGAGCCCGGCCAGCGCCAGCGGCAGCAGCAATGCAGGGACCCGCGCCCGGCCGAGGCGGCGGCGCGTCACCGGGCGGGGTGCGCCGGAACCGACGCGGGCATAGCGGGCATCGCCCCGGATCAGCACTTCCAGAGCGAGCAGGCCGAGGCATGACAATACCAGCACGCCGGCCAGCATGTTGGCGGCGGGGCCGTTATAGGTCGACTGGAACTGGTCGACGATCGCGGTGGTGAAGGTGTCGAAGCGGATCATGGCGTAGAGGCCGTATTCGGCGAGCAGATGCAGGCCGATCAGCAGCGAGCCGCCGCAGATCGCGATGCGCAATTGCGGCAGCACCACGCGCAGGAACACCCGCCACGGTGCCAGGCCGAGCGAGGCGGCGGCATCCTCCAGCGCCGGGTCGAGCCGGCGCAACTGCGCCGAGACCGGCAAGTAGAGGAAGGGCAAATAGGCCAGCACGGAGACGAGCATCGCGGCGAAGAGGCCATGCATGCCCGGTGCGAGGCCGATCCAGGCATAAGAATGCACGAAGGCGGGGATCGCGAGCGGGGCGACGGCGAGCCAGGACCAGAGCCGCGCGCCCGGCAGGTCGCTGCGCTCGGTCAGCCAAGCCAGCGCGACGGCGAGCGCGATGCAGGCCGGCAGGGTCAGCGCCTCCAGCAGCACGGTATTCACGAGCAATTCGGCGACGCGCGGCCTGAAGATCAGGGCTGAGGCCGTCTCCCAGCCGGTCTGGATGGTGATCCAGAGGATGAAGCCGAGCGGCAGCAGCGCGGCGAGCGAGACCAGCCAGGCCAGCCCGAACAGGGATTTGGAGCCGAGCTGCCGGTCGCGCCGCAGCGGCAGGGCCTGTGTCGCAAACATGCGATTGGCGGGGAAGGGCGATGTCTGGGAGGTCATGACAATGGGCTGCGGCGAAACGCAGTGGAGGCGGGGTATTCCCCGCCTCCACGATGCTCGATGCAGCGTGGGCTCAGAGCAGCCCGGCCGCCGTCATCAGGTCGGAGACCTTCTTGCTGTCGAGCGTGGAAGGCTCGACCTTCGGTGCCTGCAGCTTGGCGATCGGCTCCAGCTTGGCGTTCGACTCAGCGCCGTTGCCGATGGCGTATTCGAAGGAATCGCCGTCGCGCAGCACGGCCTGGCCCTGCTTGCCGCTCATCCACTTCACGAAGGCCTCGGCCTCCTTCTTGTGCTTGCTCGATGCCAGCACGCCGGCGCCGGAGGTGCTGAGGAAGGCGCCGGGATCGCTGTTGCGGAAATAGTGCAGGCCGACATTGGCGCTGTTCTCGGCCGTCTTCGCCTGATCGCCGAAGTAATAGTAGTGGTAGATCACCGCGCCATCGACCTCGCCGGCATTGACGGCCTTCATGGCGACGCTGTTGCCGCGATAGGCGGTCGAGTTCGCCTTCATCGCCTTGAGCCAGTCGACTGTCACCGTCTCGCCCTTGAGCTGGAGCAGCGCGCCGACGATCGCCTGGAAATCCGCGCCCGACGGCGAAGCGGCCCAATGGCCCTTCCACTTGGGATCGGCGAGGTCGAGCATCGACTTCGGCAGGTCGGCCTCCTTCAGCTTGCGCTTGTCGTAGACGAAGACCGTGCTGCGCGCGGCGACGCCCATCCAGTGGCCGTCCTTCGGCCGGAAGCCTTCCGGAACCTGGGCGAGGACATCCTGCGGCAACGTGGCGAAGAGCCCGGCCTTGTCGACCAGCACCATGGCCGGCGAGTTCTCGGTGACGAAGACGTCGGCGGGGGAGGCCGCACCTTCCTGCACGAGCTGGTTGGCGAGCTCGGTGTCGCTGCCCTGGCGCATCGTGACCTTGATGCCGGTCTCCTTGGTGAAGCCCTCGGCCCAGGCCTTGGTCAGGCTGGCATGCTGGGCGTTGTAGACCGTGATGCCGGCGGTGTCGGCAGTCTGCGCGCTGGCCATGCCGGCGCCGGTGATCGTGACGCCCAGCGCGAGGATGCGCGCCAAGGATGCAACTGCGTGCCTCATTATAGTAACTCCATTTTGGCCCGAGAAAGATGGGCCAAGTATCGGAGCTTAGATTCTCGTGGCGATGACCTGTCAAATTTTCTATTCTTGATTTAGAATAATTATAATGAAGCTATAACCTGAGTTATTCTAGGCAAAAGCAGCCAAAAGCGGGGGGTAGCCGCTGCCGGGGCCGATCCCGCCTGCATTCGCAGCGCTACCCCGGGCGCCGGATGATCACGCCGCCGCTCCTAAAATGCGGTGCGCGCAGCCCGCCCATTCAGGACGCGGCGCTCGCCCTGCCGAACAATCCGTGGAAGCGGCCGAGGAAACTGCGCAGGCGCTCGTTCTCGGGATTGTCGAAGACGTCGGCCGGGCGGCCTTGCTGCGCGATGCGGCCTTTGTCGAGGAAGACGACGTGGTGCGAGACGTCGCGGACGAACAGCATCTCGTGGCTGACCAGCAGCATGGTCATGCCGGCATCGGCGAGCGCGTGCATCACGCCGAGCACCTCCGCCACCAGCTCGGGGTCGAGCGCCGAGGTGACCTCGTCGAAGAGCAGCAGGCGGGGCTGCATCGCCACGGCGCGGGCGATGGCGACGCGCTGCTGCTGTCCTCCGGAGAGCTGATAGGGGTAATGGTCGCGCCGCTCGGCGAGGCCGACGCGGCCGAGCCAGTGCCCGGCGATCTCGCGCGCCTCGGCCTTGCTCTTGCCGAGCACCTTGGTCAGGCCGAGCATGACGTTGTCGCCGGCCGTCAGGTGCGGGAACAGGTTGAACTGCTGGAAGACCATGCCGATGCGGGCGCGCTGGGCCGAGACCTTCGCCTCGCTCAGCCGGCGCCGCTTGCCGCCGATATCCCGGTAGCCGATCGGATCGCCGTCGAGCAGGATCTCGCCGCCATCATGCTCTTCGAGCAGGTTGACGCAGCGCAGGAAGGTCGTCTTGCCAGAGCCCGACGCGCCGATCAGCGAGACGACCTGGCCCTGGCGCACGGTGAGGTCGATGCCCTTGAGCACCTCGACATCGCCGAAGCTCTTATGGACGGCAGTCGCCTGCAGGAGGGGTTGATCCGTCATCACCACGGCTCCGTTAGCGCGAAAGAATTCGCGCAAATAATAAGTTGGAGCATGTTCTTATCGCAAAACCGGTACCCACTTTTGCGGAACATGCTCAGTAGCGCAGGTAAGAGAACCGCCGCTCCAGCAGCGCGCCGAGCTGTGCGATGGAGAAGTTGATGATCAGGTACATCACCATGGCGAGCAGGTAGAAATCGACGATCATGTAGTTGCGCGCCATGACCTGCTGCGAGGCCAGCAGCAGCTCGACCACGCCGATGATCGAGAGCAGCGTCGTGCCCTTGACGATCTCCAGCCCGGTATTGACCCAGGGCGGCAGCATGCGGCGGAAGGCCTGCGGCAGGATCACGTAGTAGAGCCGCCGCGGGAAGGTCAGGCCGATCGCCTTGGCGGCCTCCATCTGGCCGGCCGGGACTGATTCAACAGCGCCACGGAAGTTCTCTGCGACATGGGCCGTGGCGAAGGCGCCGAGCGCGATGACGCCGGCCCAGAAGGCCGCGACGTTGATGCCGAACAGGGCGAGCCCGTAATAGGTGAAGAGGATCAGCACGAGCACCGGGATGCCGCGCATCAGGTCGACATAGAGCCGCGCCAGCAGGCGCAGCCACCACCAGCCATAGGCCAGGGCCACGCCCATGAGCAGGCCGCACACCGTCGCCATGACGATGCTGAAGGCCGAACTCAGCAAGGTGACGCCGAGGCCGGTGAGCAAGCCCTGCCGGGCCTGCCAGGCCTCGAAAAAGAACGTTCCGGGAGCCATCCAGGTTTCCATCCGATGGCCCTCAGCGGATCGCCGCATAGCGGCGCTCGAGCAGCCGCAGCAGGATGGCGATGAGATAGGCGGTGACGAGGTAGAGCGCGCTCGCGGTCAGCCAGACCTCCATGACGCGGAAAGTGTTGGCGTTGATCTGCCTTGCGGTGAAGGTCAGCTCGGGGACGGCGATCGCCGCTGCCAGCGAGGTGTCCTTGAACAGGGAGATCAGGTTGTTGCTGATCGAGGGCAGGGTGATGCGGAACATCACCGGCAGGATGACATAGGCCTGGCGCTGCCAGGGCCGCAGGCCGATCGCCTTGGCCGCCTCGACATATTGCTTGGGGATCGACGCCAGCCCGGCCCGGAAGACCTCCGACATGTAGGCGCCGGCATAGAGCGAGAGCGAGACGACGAAGCTCTGGGTCTTGTTCAGGAAGCTGATGTCGAATTCGGGCAGGCCGAAATAGATCAGGAAGATCAGCAGCAGGAGCGGCGTGCAGCGGATGAACTCGACATAGAGCCAGACCGGCCGCGACAGCCACCATTTGCCTGAGACGCGGGCATAGGCCGCGAGCAGGCCGATGACGCTGCCGATCGCCAGCGAGACCACGGCGAGCCATAGCCCCAGTATCAGGGCGTCGATCAGCTTGTCGGAGTTCCGCGCGATGACGGACCAGTCGAAATGATAGTCGATCATGCCAGCCGCAGTATCCGAGGGGACGACGGACGGAGGACCCGCCCGCCACTGTGATCGAGAGCGTAGGCTTCAGAGCGCGCTATGATTAGCCGGAAACCTTTCCGCGTCATCCCGGACAAGCCGCGAAGCGGCGCCGCTCCGGGATCCATCGTAAAGCGCTGAGCCCTACGATGGATCCCGGCGCTACGCTGCGCTCCGGCCGGGATGACGGCTGTGGTTCAGGCGCATCACGACGGCTCCAAGCGCGATCAGGCGAATTCCTGCGGGAAGCCGACTTTCGGGATCGGCAGCTCGATGCCGAACCATTTCTTGTAGGAGGCGGCGAAGTAGTCGAAGTCGACGCCCATCATCGCCTCCTTGTAGACGGTGTTGACCCAGTTCAGCCAGATCGGATCGCCCGGTTTGACGGCGGAAGCGTAGGAATTGGGCATCCAGCCGAAACTTGAATCGACGAAGCGGCCGGGCGCCTGCTGCATCAGCCAGCGCATCGCCGACTGGTCCTGCATGGAGGCGTCGATGCGCCTTGCGTTCAGCGCCTGCATCGCGGCGTCCGGGCTCTCGAAGGCGTCGACCTTGGCGTCGGGCAGGGCCTTGTGGATCCACTCCTCCAGGAAGACGTTCTGCATGCCGCCGACGGTGACCTCTTTGCCGGCCGCCTTGAGCTCGTCGTAGTTCTTGTACTTGCCGCCACGCGCCAAGAGGATCAGGCCGACGCCCTCGCGATAGTAGGGAATGGTGAAGTCGACCTGCTGGGCCCGGCCGGCCGTCACCGTCATCCACTGCACGACGATGTCGACCTTGTCGGTGACGAGGCTCGGGATGCGCGCATCCGAGCCCTGCAGCACGAACTCGATCTTCTCCGGATCGTCGAACAGGCTCTTGGCCAGCAGCTTGGCGAGGTCGATATCCATGCCGACGAGCTTGCCGCTGGCGTCCTGGAAGTGCCAGGGCGGGTTGGTGCTGCCGGTGCCGACGATGAGCTTGCCGCGCTCCTTGACGGTGTAGAGCTTGCTCTTGGCCACCGTTTGGGCATTGGCCGCCGTCGGCGCGAGCACGCCCAGGCTGCCGGCGGCGAGGCCGCCGAGCGCCGCGCCGGCCAGGCCGAGGCCGAACAGGCTGCGCCGTTCAAGTGTCAGGTCCGTATCGCTGGTCGAAGCCTTGTCGTCATGAGCACCCATCACGAACTCCCATTTCCCGATGCGTCGCACTGCCGACACGGCCAGCAGCCAGGCTAGCTGGGCAAGAAATGGGCCAGCCGTCAAACGGTTTCCCGCGAGGCGGGAGGCCGGGGCTGGCGCTTCTACTGTCCGACGCCGATGACGACGGCGAAGACGGGCACGGGCTGGTCGAAACCCTTCAAGACCCGCGCGTCCAGTTCGACCAGGGGGGCGTTCGTGCCGACCGCGCCCGCCGCGACGCGATCGATAAGGATTTCAGAGTCTTCGGCGCTCGAGCACAAGCGCGATGCGAGGTTGGTGACGTTGCCGATCGCCGCGTAGTCGAGGCGGCCTTCGGAGCCGATCCGCCCGACCGTGGCGAGGCCCATGGCGAGCCCGACGCCGAAGCCGAGGCGGTGGCCCTGCGCCCGCCAGCCGACCAGAAGCCTCTGCACGCTCATCTGCATGTCGCGGGCCATGTTGACGGCGCGCAGCGCGGGATCAGGGCAGGCGACGGGCGCGTTGACCAGCACCATCGCTCCGTCGCCCGAGAAGCTCAGCAGCGTCGCGCCATGCGCGCTGACCACGCTTTCGAGCGCGTGGTAATACTCGCCGAGCACGGCCATGACGGTCTCGGGCTCGGATTGCGCCGAGAAGGGCGTGAAGCCGCGCAGGTCGCAGAACACCACGACCACTTCGACGCGCCGCCCGTCGAGCACGCTGTCGTCGCCGGTGCGGTCGACCAGCTCGGCCACCTGCGGCGCGAGAAAGCGCCTGAGCCTGCTGATGCGCTCCGAGCGTTCCTGCGACACGGCGAGCTCGCCTGCCATTTCGTTGAAGCGGCTCGCGAGCCGTTCGAGCTCGTCGCCCGTCGCTAAGCTGATCCGGTGGTCGAAATGCCCGGCGCCGATGCGCGCGACGCCGAGTTCGAGAAGGCGTATCGGGCCGACAATGCGCCGGGTCAGCCAATAGGCGAGGAGCGCCGCGAGCACCGCGCCGGCGACGAGCAGGGCCGCCGTGCGCCAGAGGGCGGCGTAGATCGGCCCGAACGCCTCGGCCACGGGCTGCTTGACGACGACGCTCCAGTCGACGCCGGGAATCGGCGCCATCGCCGCCAGCACCATCTTCCCCGAGAGATCCGGGCCGGTGACCGCTTCGCCGGGCCGGGTGATGATCGCGGCCCATAGGGCCTGCAGCGGCCGCGTCGCAGCTTCGTCGGCGCGCAGGACCAGGCTGATATCGGGATGGGCGACGAGGCGGCCCAACTGGTCGAGCACGAAGGCCTCCCCCGTTTGCCCCACCCGGATCGCCGAGATCACGTCCCAGATGAACTTGAGGTTGATCTCGGCGACGGCCACCCCGACCGCGGAGCGGTTGCCCGCGACCGCGATGGTCATGAAGGGTTCCGAGCCGTCGAGGAACTTGACCGGGCCGTACCAGACCCGGTCCGAACGGGCTCCGCGCACGGCCGGGTCATTGGAATGGTCGTCGCCGTCCTCGACCCGGTTCAGGCCGATGCGCGACACGAACAGGCGTTCCTTGCCGGCGGCGTCGACGAGGCTGAGGCTCATCACCGCCGGGACCTGGCGCAGCAGGCGCAAGGCGTCGAGCCTGCGCCTGTCGTCGGCGCTGTCCGACCACGGCAATTGCACGGTCCAGCCGAGCTGGTCGCGGATTCCGTCCATGAAGTCCTGGATCTTGGACGCCGCCGAGCGGGCTTCGGCCTCGAGCAGGTCGTTCAGCGTCTCGCGCCGGTCGTGGTAGCCGAACCAGGCCTCGCTGCCGCCCGCTATCGCAAGCGGCACGACGACAGCCGCAAACAGCGCGAGAAAGTACTTCTTGAACAGGGAGGTTCGGGGGGCGACGGGGGGATTATGCACCGTGTTAGCTCACGCGCCGGCTCGGCGTTCAATCATTCGATCACGACGTCGGCGCTGCTCAGAAGTGAGGGCGGCAAGGTCATGCCGAGCGCGTTGGCCGCCTTCAGGTTGATGAACATCTCGACTTTGGTGACCCGCTGAACCGGCAGGGCGGACGGCTTCTCGCCCTTGATGATGCGGCCGGCATAGTTTCCGGTGTGGCGATGCGACTGCTCGAAGTCGCCGCCATAGCTCATCAGGCCTCCGGCCATCGGGAAGTCGCGCGACTGGGTGATTGCGGGCACGCCATGGCTCGCCGCGAGGACCGCGAGCTGGGGACTGCGATAGGCGAAATAGGGATCGGAGGTGAAGACGAGCCCGCCCGCCTGCATCTGGTTCACGGCAGCGAAGACGGCATCGAATTCCTGCTCGCTGCTGGCGTTGAGGAGGCGAAGCTGCAAGCCGAGGCTGCCCGCCGCTGCGTGAAGGTTCTTCAGCTGCGATTCCGAGGTTGGGCTGGTCGGGTTGACGGCGACGGCGAAGAGATCGGTCTTCGGGCGCAATTCGCGCATGAATTCCAGCCGCTTGCGCGAGACCTCGACGCTCAGGCTGGATACGCCCGTCAGATTGCCTCCGGGCCGGGACAGGCTGTCTACGACGCCGAGCGCGATCGGATCGCCACCCATCTCGAAGACGATCGGGATCGTCGCCGTCGCCGCCTTTGCCGCGAGCGCGACCTCGGCGCCCCCGGCCGCCACGATGACGGTCACCTGACGGTCGACGAGCTCCATCGCGAGTGTCGGCAGGCTGCGGTATTGGCCTTCGCCCCAGCGGAACTCGACCACGACGTTGCGTCCCTCGGCGAAGCCGACCTCCGCCAGGCCCTTGCGGAAGGCCACGAGGCGGCTGGCATAGGCGCGGGGCGATTCCGAGCCGAGATAGCCGATGACCGGAACGGCCGGCTGTTGCGCGCGGGCGGGAGCGGCCCATGCCGCCGCACCAAGGAGAGCGATGAAGTCGCGCCGCCGTATTCGACCGGCCGGTCCGGTAAAGGCGGAGGGTATGAAACGCAAGGCCGTCTCTCCTTCCAACATCGCATGTCAATTCGAGGCGCTCGACGTAACTCCAACTGCCCGCCCACAGCATCGCCATGCGGCGGCGAGGCCTGATGGTCAATATCGGGTCGCCTGAGGAGGCCAACAATACTTTTTACGGACGGAAACGCGAGCGGTTTGAGTCAAATACCAGCAGCACTGCTGGCGCTGCCGCTCGGTCAGAAACGTACGGTCAGGTTCTGGCCGTCCATCGCCGCTTCGCAGAGCCTTGCGACAGCCGCGGTGTCGCCGGGATCCTCAACGCGATGGGTGTGGGCCGGCATCTCCTGATAGGCGCGCCCGTCCTTGAAGCCGTGCCCGGTGATCAGGCAGACGACGCGCGATCCGGCCGGCAAATGCCCGTCGGCGAGCAGGCGCGGCAGCGCCGCGATCGGGCTCGCGCCGGTCGGCTCGGCATAGACGCCTTCGAGCCGCGCCAGGTTTTGCATCGCGGCGCGCAACGCGTCGTCGCTGACGGCAAGCGCGAGGCCGCCGCTCTCCCGCACCAGCCGCAGCGTATAGGTGCCGTCGCGCTCGTAGCCGATCAGCGGATCGCTGATGCCCGAGGCGATCGTGTCTGGCATGCCCCAGGCCGTGACCTGGGCCGCGCCGGCCTCGAAGGCCCGAACGATCGGGGCGCAGCCAGCCGCCTGCACGGCGACGAGCCGGGTGGTGGCGCCGGCATCGGCCAGCCCTTGCCAGACGCCCTTCACCAGTGGCCCGCTGCCGGTCGGGATCAGGACATGGCTTGGCGCCGCATTGCCGAGCTGGGCGAATATCTCCGTGCCGACCTGCGTCAGGCCGGCGACGGCATAGGGGTTGATGAAGGTCGTGGTCAGGTTGGCGAAGCCGTGCTCTTCGGCGAGCGCACGTGCGAGGTCGTAGGAGCGGCTGTAATGGCCCTCGACGAGCAGCAGGATGGCGCCATGGGCCGATATCTGCGTGACCTTGCCGATCGGCGTATGGGCGGGGACGACGATGATGGCCGGCATGCCGGCGCGCGCCGCATAGGCCGCCGTCGCCGCCCCGGCATTGCCGGAGGAGGCGCAGACCACGCCCCTCACGCCCATGGCGATGGCGCGGCCGAGCGCGGCCGAAATCAACCTGTCCTTGAACGACCCTGACGGATTGCGCGTCTCGTCCTTGAGCCAGATCTCGCCGGAGAAGCCGGACAGGGTGGCCTCAATTCGGCTGGCGCGCAGCAATGGCGTCCGGCCCTCGCCGAAGGCGAAGGGCGCGACGTCGTCGCTGCCGTCGGTCTCGAGGATGCCGCCGCAGGCAGAGCATCGGTAGATGAGAAGCGGCTCGAACGTCGCTCCGCATTCGACACAGCGTAGTCGCATGGAGGCCTCCTTAGCCTAAGGTTATGCGGTACCGCGTCGTCGTGCCGCAAGCGCCGTTCCGACATAGTTGTCAACGGCTTGCCGAAGGGCCTTGCGCCCCATGCGTGAGCTTGGGACGATGCGGCGAGGCTTGGGGTTGGGCGCATGGGCGACGGTTTGAATTTGCCACGGGTTCGCGTCGAGACGGCGCTCGGGGGCTTCACGGTCCAGGTCCATGTCGACAAGGCGCCGATCAGCGCCGAGGCCTTCCTGGCCTATGTCCGCGCCGGCTATCTCGACGGCAGCTCGGTCTTCCGCATCCTCAACGACCGCAACCAGCCCAATGACGAGCACAAGGTCCGCACGGTCCAGTGGGGCTGGTACGAGCGCAAGGACAACACGCTGCCGATCGGGCGCCCGCCGCACGAGCCGACGAGCGTCACGGGGCTGCGCCATCTGCGCGGCACCATGTCGATGGCGCGGCGCGGCACCGGCACGCCCGGCTCGGAATATTTCATCATCCTGCGCGACGAGCCGGAACTGGATTTCGGCGGAAGGCGCAATCCGGACGGGCAGGGCTTCGCCGCCTTCGCCGAGGTCGTCGAGGGCTTCGACACGCTGGAGCGCCTGCACGAGCGCGGCGAGGACGAGCAGTTCGTGCGCGACCCGGTTCCGGTGCTCTCGGTGAAGGAGCTTTAGAGCATCGGGCCGAAAAGTGGAATCCGGTTTTCGGAAGAATCCGATGCAATAACAAAGGACTAGATCGCCACTTTGCGTCCGATAGGACGCGCGGCGATCTAGTCGGCGCGCGGGAAGATCAGCCCGTCGGCCTCGCCCCATGACAGGGTGACGGGCGCGCCGGGCTCCAGCATCGCCCCGCCCTCGGTCGAGGCCGGCAGCAGGCCGACGAGGCGCTGGCCCTTGAAGCTGCATTGCAGCTGGACTGACGGCCCAAGGAAATTCGCCGCCTCGAAGGTGCACTGCGCCTGGCTCCGTCCGGACCGGTCGAGCCGCAGCCGCTCGCATTTGACCACGAGCGTCGCGGGCGCGCCGGCCTTCAGCCCTCCGCAGGCCTGAGCCTGGAACCTGTCGCCATCGATGTCGATGATGGCCGTGCCATCCGCGCCAAGGCTCGCCACGGTGCCTCTCAGGAAATTCGCCTGGCCGAGGAAGGCTGCGGCGAAGAGGCTGCCGGGGCGGTTATACATCGTCTGCGGCGTGCCCTCCTGCTCGATCCGGCCCTCGTTCATCAGCACGACACGGTCGGAGAGCACGATCGCCTCCTCCTGGTCGTGGGTCACGAAGATCGAGGCGATGCCCATCTCCTTGAGCAGGCGGCGCAGTTCGACCCGCATCTCGTGACGCAGCTTGGCGTCGAGGTTGGAGAGCGGCTCGTCGAGCAGCAGCACCGCCGGCTCGATCACGACCGCGCGCGCGATCGCGACGCGCTGCTGCTGCCCGCCGGAGAGCTCGCGCGGCCGGCGCTCGGCGAAGCGCTCGAGCTTGACCAGCTTGAGCGCGCGCTCGACCCGCTCGCGGATCTCCGGTGCCGGCACCTTCCGCATGCGCAAGCCATAGGCGACGTTGTCGAACACGCTCATATGCGGAAACAGCGCATAGCCCTGGAAGACCAGGCCGATATTGCGCTTGTTCGGCGCGATGTCGGTGACGTCGCGGCCATGCAGGCGGATCGCACCGTGGCTCGGCGAGACGAAGCCGGCAATGGCGCGCAAAGTCGTCGTCTTGCCGCAGCCGCTCGGCCCCAGCAGCGTGATGATCTCGCCCTGGGCGACGCGAAGGTCGAGGCCCTTCACCACCTCCAGCGCGCCATAGCCGATGCGCAGGCCCTCGACGCTGACCGAGGCCGGCTCGGCGGCGGCTGTCCGGGAAGAGGTCTGCTCCAGGCTCATTGCTTGATCCGATCGAGGGGGACGAGGCGGCTCACGGTGAACAGGGCGACGACCGAGACCGCCATCAGCAGGGTCGAGACGGCGGCAATGGCCGGATCGAGGCTGTACTGGACGTAGTTGTAGACCGAGATCGGCAGCGTCGAGGTCCGCGCCGAGACCAGGAAGAGCGACAGCACCGCGTTGTCGAAGCTCATCAGGAAGGAGAACAGGATCGCGGCATAGAGCGCCGGCCTGATGATCGGCAGCAGGATGGTCAGGTAGATCCGCCAGCGCGCAGCGCCGAGATTGGCGGCGGCCTCCTCGACCGAGCGGTCGACGCCGACAATGGCCGAGTTGATGGTGCGCACGACATAGGGCAGGCAGATCAGGATATGGCCGAGCGTCAGCGTCAACACGGATGACGCGATCTGGAGCCCGGCGAGGATCTGCAGCAGCGCCAGGCCCATCACCAGCTCCGGCACCAGCAGTGGCGAGTTGAGCAGCCCGGAGACGGCCTCCCGCCCCTTGAAGTCGAAGCGCGCCAGGCCATAGGCGGCGGGCACGCCGAGCAGCAGCGCGCCGAGCGTCGCGAAGATGGCGATGATCAGGCTGTTCCAGGCGGCGCCGACGAAGAGGTCGCTGTTCAGCGCCTGATAATACCAGCGCAGCGACAGGCCCTGCGGCGGGAAGCGCAGCAATTCGCGCGGCTCGAAGGAGGAGCCGACGACGACGACCAGCGGCGCCAGGATGAACAGGACGAAGAGCACGACATAGGCGACGAGCGCCAGATGCGCCGCATCGAAGCGCCTCTTCCTCCGGCGCGGCCCGGGGATGCTGTTGGGGGCGGCGAGGTCAGACACGATGCCTCCGTGCGATGAAGCCGGCGAGCGCCAGCAGGGCGAAGGTCGCGACCACCATCACGACCGCCAGCGCCGCGCCGAGCGGCAGGTTGTTGGCGGTCATCACCTGCTGGTAGATCATCGTCGCCATCAGCTTGACCCGGTCGGAGCCGATCAGGGCCGGCAGCACGAAGGCCGCGATCACATGCGCGAGCACGAGCACGCAGCCGGCGGCGACGCCGGGCAGGCTCAGCGGCAAGGTGACGGTCCAGAACACTTTTGCGCGCGAGGCGCCGAGGCTGCTCGCCGCTTCGCGCAAGGCAGGGTCGAGCCCGCGCAGCACCGAGGCGATCGGCAGGATCATCAGCGGCGCCAGGATATGGACGAGGCCGACCGTGACGGCGCCGGGCGTATAGAGCAGCTGCAGCGGCTTATCGGTGAAGCCGAGCCCCATCAGCATGCGGTTCACGTTGCCCTGGCGGCCGAGCAGGATCATCCAGCCGAAGCTGCGCACCACGACGCTGACGAAGAGCGGCAGGATGATCACCGCCATGGTGAACATCGCGAAGCGCGAACCGGATTGCGCGATGTAATAGGCGACGGGATAGCCGATCAGCAGCGTCAGCGCGGTGACGGCGACGCCGAGCTGCAAGGTGCCCCACAGGCTCTCCAGGTAGATGCGGCTGGTGAAGATCTCGACGTAGTTGGCGAGGCTCAGGGCCGCCGTCTGGTCCGCGCCGTGCCCGCCTTCCTGCAGGCTGAGGTAGACGAGGTAGATGAAGGGCAGGACGAGCAGGATGACGACATAGAGGCAGGCGGGACCGACCGCGCCGAGCACGGGCGATCGCTCCTTGCGGGCCTTGGCGCCGCTGGCGGCGAACGGCGCAGCAGTCTGGACCAGCGCGCTCAGCTTGCGATCTCCTGGTTCCAGCGCTTGACCCAGCTGCCCATGTTCGCGGCCATGAAGCGCTCGCTGGGGATGTTGACCTCGTCGGGCTTCGGGATGCGCTGCATCAGCGAGCCGCTATAGACGACCTTGGTGTTGACGGCGCCGTAGAACATCTTCTCGCAGAACGGCTTCTGCACCTCGACGCTGAGCGCGTGGTTCACCAGCTGGTAGGCCGCGTCCTCGTTGCCGCCCTTGATCACGCCGATCGCCGGGCCGTTCGAGGCGACCCCGTCGGTCGGCTTGATGAAGCGGACCTTGTCGTTGGATTCGTCCTGGGCGACGAAGGTGCGCCCGTCCCAGCTCGGGCCGATCACGCCCTCGCCGTTGAGCAGCATCACGATCGGGTCGTTGATCGAGCCGAAGAACTTGAAGATGTTCGGCTTCATCTTCCTGATCGCCTCGAAGGCGGCGTCGACGTTCTGCTCGTTGCCGGTGAGCGCCCGGGCGAGGTTGACCAGCACCTCCGGCCCGCGCACGCCGGCGGCGAGGCCGTTGAAGAAGACGTTCGCGCCGAAATCGCCCTTTTGCGTGCGCTCGACGAATTCGCGCCAGGAGGTTGGCGGGTTCTTCACCTGCTCGGTCGAATAGGCCAGGCCGATGCTGAAATAGTCGAACATCGAGCCGTAGCCCTGCCACTGCTCTTTGAACTTGACGTGGATGTCGTCGATGTTCGGCACCTTGTCCGGCGTCAGCGGCAGGAGCTTGTTCGAGTCCAGCAGCTGGACGAAGTCGTCGCCGTTGCCGAAGGCGAGGTCGAACGGCGCGTTGCCCTTCGCGGCGAGCGAGGCCATCGCGTGGGTCTTCATGTTGCCCGGCACCATCTTCACGCTGATGCCGGTCTTCTGCTTGAACGTGTCGGCGATCTCGCTGCCCCAGATCGTCATGAAGGAGCCGCCGCTCATCGGCACGACCAGCTCCTTGCCCTGGGCGCGCAGCGAGGTCGAGCCGAGATAGGGCGCGCAGATCGCCGCGCCGCCCATGGCGAGCAGCGAGCGCCGCGAGGGCTTCGACAGCATAGTCGCAAGCTTGGGCTGATGAATCGCAGACGTCATCTTACAGCTCCTTCGTGGCGCGGCCCGGGGCCGGGGGTGAGACTAGGGTCGGCAAAGCTGAACCAGCAATCGGGGCCGCGATCATTGCTGCGCCAATGCTGGCCCGCTTTGGCGGCATGAAGGCTGCATCCCGTGCAGGCAGCCGGCTTCTTAAGCGCGAGCGCTGCCTGTAGGCTGGCCAAAAAAGGGGAACGCATGCCAGGGTTTCACTCGTGCTGAACACGCGCCAGCTCGACGCTTTCAGATGCGTCATGGAAGCGGGGGGGATTTCACGCGCCGCGGTGAGCATGAATCTCTCCCAGCCGGCCGTGAGCAAACTGATCACCGCGCTCGAGGCGCGGCTCGGCTTCGTGCTGTTCCGGCGCGAGCACCAGCGCCTGGTGCCGACCGCCGAGGCGCGCGTCTTCTACGAGGCGACCAAGAGCGTGTTCGGCCAGTTCAACCGGCTCGAGCACCTTGCCACCAACCTCAAGCAATCCGCCTTCGGCCATCTCGTCATCGCCACTGCGCCGACGGCGGGCCTGAGCGTGTTGCCGGCGATCATCAGCCAGTTCCAGTTCGCGCGGCCGCAGGTCTCGGTCTCCATGCAGGTGCAGAACACGCCGAAGCTGATCGAGCTCGCCATCTCCCAGCAGGTCGATGCCGCGATCTCCGTGCTGCCGGTCGATGACCCGACCGTGACCTGCGAGAGCCTGTTCCGCGGCCGCTGGGCCTGCGTGCTGCCGCCGGGCCATCGGCTCGAGGGCGAGAGCGTGATCCTGCCCGCGCAACTCGCCGACGAGCCCTTCATCTCGCTGGGCGATGAAGACCGCATGCGCCTTCTCGTCGACGACATCTTCGCCAGGGAGGGCGTGACGCGCATCCTGCGCACCAGCACGCAGCTTGCCATGGCGGCGTGCGAATTCGTGCGCGTCGGGGCGGGCGTGACCCTGGTCGACCCGCTGACCGCGGCGGCGCCGACCAATGCCGACCTCGTCGCCAGGCCCTTCGATCACCCGACCCTGTTCGAGCTGAAGCTGCTGACGCCCTCGGCTAGGCCGCCATCCTCGGTGCGCGACGAGTTCATCGCGCACCTGAAGCGCGAATTCGCGGTGCTGTCGCGCAACCTGAGCTGAGAGGCGAAGGTTCATCGCACCACCGCCTTGACCGCCGCGTCGTTGCTCGGCAGCGAGGCGAGTTCGCCGAGCGTCACCGGCTTGAAGGGCGGGCGCAGGTGATAGGAGCCGATCGCCTCGGCGCTCACGCCGCGCGCATCGGCCATCAGCTCGGTGACGGTCAGGCCGCATTGCCGGCCCTGGCACGGACCCATGCCGCAGCGCAGGAAGACCTTCAGCTGGTTCGGCCCGGTCACGCCCCCGGCGACAACTTCGCGGATCTCCCCAGCGGTCACCTCCTCGCAGCGGCAGACGATGGTCTCGGCCTCCGCGGGCACTCGGAAGGCCTTGGGCGGGCGATAGAGCGCGTCGAGGAAGGCTCTGCCAGCCGAGAGCCGCTCGAACTCCGCCCGGACTGGCGCTGCGCGCTGATTCCGCTCGTCCTGCGAGAGGCGGCCGAGCCGGGCCGCTGCGCCGAGCGCAGCCAGCGTGCCGCCAAGCGCTGCGGCTTCGGCGCCGCGAATGCCGCCGCCATCGCCGGGAATGCTCAGGCCGGGAATGCTGGTCTGCATCCAGTCGTCGATGCGTGGCACGAAGCTGAGCTGGCCATCGTCCCAATCCTGTTCGCAGCCGACCGCATTCGCCAGGTTGATGTTCGGAACCACGCCCTGATGCAGCAGCAGCGTGTCGCAGGCGAGCGTGGTCTCGGTGCTGCCCCGGGTGTGGGCGACGCGGGCGAGGCAGCCATCATCGCCGGCTTCAGCCCGCAGCGCGGTCACGCGAGAGATGAAGTTGGCGCGCCGCGCCTTCAGCAGCAGGCGAAGTCCCTTCATCAAGTAGGGCGAGCGCAGGAAGCCCGGCAGATGCGGCAGGGCCCGGCGCCAATTGCCTGGTTCGGCCGTGTCGAGCACCGCGACGATGTTCGCGCCCGCCGCCAGAAGCTGGGCGGTGACGAGGAAGAGCAGCGGCCCGCAGCCGGCGATGACCACCCTTCCGTCCGGCACCAGCGCGTTGGCCTTGAGTGCGATCTGCGCCGCACCCGCCGTCATCACCCCTGGCAAGGTCCAGCCGGGGATCGGGAAGGGCCGCTCATGCGCGCCGGTCGCCGCGATGACCTCGCTTGCATGGATGTGGCGGACGGCGCCGCCGAGCGAGACGCCGATCTCGAAGCCCTTCGACCCATCGGGCGCCAGGCTCCAGGCCGTCGCGTGCGGGGCATAGCTGGCCTCGCAGCGCTCGAAACCCGCGACGATCTCCTCGCCGCGCCAGAACTCGGCCCCGAGGATCTCGCGCCGCTTGACCGGCGTGCCGGTGATGCCGCGATAAATCTGGCCGCCCGGGGCGCCGTTTTCGTCGAGCACGAGCACGGACAGCCCGGCCTCGGCGGCGGTGACCGCCGCCGACATGCCGGCCGGCCCCGCGCCGATGATTGCGAGATCATAGCTCGCCGCCAACTCCACCACATTCGCGAGCCGCTTCATGGCGCGGCCTCCGTGACCGGCTCGCCGGCCATATCGCGGGCGCCATCCTGGCTGCGGATGTCCATGCCCTCGGTGAGGGGGATCAGGCAGGCCTGGCGGTTGCCGATGCCGTCGATCGTGACCAGGCATTCGAAGCAGACGCCCATCAGGCAGTAAGGCGCGCGTTTCTGTCCGCCGATCGGCGTCGTCCGGCAGGTCACCACGCCGGCAGCCAGCATGGCGGCCGCGACGCTCTCGCCGGCCCGCCCGGTGGCCGGGCGGCCATCGATTTTAAAGCGCAGCGTCGCTGTGTCGGATTCAGGCAGCCTGCGGAACATTGAGCCTCCTCGCCGAGAAGCAGGCCATCTGCTCGGGCAAGCGCCCGTCCTGAATGTAGATCGCCAGGCGCAGCGCGTGCGCAGCCGCCAGCGTGACGCCTGAATGGCAGGTCGCGACGAAGGCGCCGGGAAACTGCCGCGACTGCTCGTAGATCGGGAAGCCGTCGGGGCTCATCACGCGCGAGGCCGACCAGGTCCTGACCACGTTGAGCCCGGCCAGCGCCGGGAACATCCTGACCGCGCGTTGCGCCATCAGCGAGATCACCGGGTAGGTCACCTGCGTGTCGAAGCCGAGATCCTCCTGGCTGTCGCCGACCATGACGCCGCCCTCGTCGGTCTGGCGCACCGTCGAGACGGGATAGTCGAGGAAGCGCGCCGCCTTCTCGGTGACGATGATCTGGCCCTTGCTCGGCACCACCGGCGCGAGCAGGCCGACCATCGGGGCAAGTCGGGCATTGTCGAGCCCGGCGGCGATGACGACGCGGCCGGTCGCGACCTCGCCCCAGGGGCCGCGGATGCGGAAACCGTCCTTCTCCGGCACGATCGCCTCGACCGCATGCTCCGGCCGATAGGAGACGCCGAGGCGGGCAATCGCGACATGCAGCGCCCGGAACAGCCGCAGCGAGTTCACATGGCCGTCGAGGTCGCAATAGACCGAGCCGACGACGTCGGGGCCGATCGCCGGCATGCGCTTCTTGGTCTGGGCGTGGTCGAGGATCTCGTAGGGGTAGAGCGGCGCGCCGGGCTGCGCCTGCAGCACCTTCATGCCGCGCACCCGGGCCTCCATCTCGGCCTCCGAGAGGCACATCATGAAGCCGCCGGGGCGCTCGAAGGCGACGTCGATATCGGAGACGTCGGCGAGCATCTCGGCGAACTCGGCCCAGCCATCGGCCGAGACCTTCGACCATGTCGCGTATTCGGGCATGCCGATGCCCTTGGCCTGGACCCAGACCAGCGCGAAATTCGCCCGCGAGGCCCGGCGCGCGATGTCGCCCTCGTCGAGCATCATGACGCGGGCGCCGTCCTGCGCCAGCCCGAAGGCGATGGCGGTGCCGACCAGCCCGCCGCCGATAACAGTGATGTCGGCTTCGTGCTTCATGGCTATTGCGCCGCCAGCCGTGGGGCCGGCTCGCGCCGGCGCGAGCGCCCGGTCAGCTCGTCGAGCGCTTCCGCGAGGGCGGCGTCGAGACTGGCCTCGTCTACAGGTAGGCCGCGCGCAGTCAGCGCCTGCTCGACCAGCACGAGCAGGTTCTGCCGCAGCGAGACTTTCTGTTCGAGCACCTTGATGGCGAATTGCGACCGCATCGCCGTCGGCCAGATCCGGTCATAGGCCGCCCGCTCCGGGCCATAGTCGAACAAAGCCGGCTCGGGCGCGGCCTGCCGCAGCTTCGCCCGGCGCTCGGCCGTGGCGTCGGCGTTGATCGTGCCGTCGCCGGCGAAGGCGAGACCGTAGACGCGCTCGGCGTGGGCCTGCGTGACCAGCCCGGAGCGCAGGTCGCGCTCGATCTTGTCGAGCGGGCGCTCCAGCGGGTCGCCAAAGCCGCCGCCGGCCGAGGTCGTGATGCGCAGCACGTCGCCGGCCGCGAGCTTGAGCACGTCGATCTTGCCGAGATTGCGCTCGTCGGCCCGGCCGGGATTGAGCATGGCCTGGCCGAGCCGGCCATGCGTGCCGCCGTCGAAGCCCCAGGGGCGGAAATGGAAGCGGTTCATGCCGCGCACGGTGGTCAGCGCCTCGAAACCGGTATTCTCCAGCTCGATGAGAAGGGCCGCGCCGCCCTGCTGCTTGCCGGGCGACTGGCTGTCCGGCACCAGCTCGAAGCGGCGCACACGCAGCACGGTATCGGCCTCGATCAGCTCGGTCGGCACGCTCTTGACCTGGCCGAAGCGCGGATCGACTGCGTTGACGCCGTCGCAGGTGGCGCGCCCGCCGCTGCCGCCGATCAGCGGGTTGACCACGCCGACCGTGGTCTTGCCGGAGCGCGGATGCGGCGCGCTCAGCGCCATGATGCCGATCTGGCCGGGGCCGCTGGCGAGCACGCCGCCCGGTACCGCCTGGTTGAGGCAGGCCATGATCGAGTCGAAGACGCGGGCGCTGGAGGCGACGCGGGCGCCGCCGGCCGCGGGAAGCTCGGCGTTCACGATGGTGCCGCGCGGCGCAATGGTCTTGATCGGCCGCAGTAATCCGCCATTGCGCGGCGTGTCGGGCCGCTGCGTCAGGATGTAGTTGATCAGCGCCTGGACGAGATAGGGGTGGGTGCGGTCGCCGGTCGTGTAGTTATAGGCGGCGGGCACCTGCGGGTCGGAGCCGGTGAAATCGACCTCGATCGAGTCACCCGCGACGCGCAGCGTCGTCATGATGTGGGCGTAGTGGCCGGGCTTGAGCAGCTCGACATAGTCGGAGAACGAATAGGTCCCGTCCGGAATCTCTGAAATGACGGCGCGGGCCTTGGTCTCGGCGAAGTCGAGCACGTCGCGCATGCCGCCGCTGACCTGCTCGGCGCCGTAGCGCTTGCACAGGTTGGTCAGCCGCCGCTCCATGCCCTTCAAGGCGGAGAGCATCGCCTTGAAGTCGCCCCACATGTCGTCGGGGATGCGGCTGTTGTAGAGGAAGATGTCGCGCACTTCGGGCACGATCTCGTCCTTGCGGCAGAGCCGCATCGGCCTGACGCGCACGCCCTCCTGGAACACCTCGGTGAAGGAGGGCGAGATGCTGCCCGGCACGCCGCCGCCAATGTCGGAGGCGTGGATGAAGGTCCAGCCGACCGCGATCAGCTTGCCCTCGTGGAAGATCGGCCGGAGCATCGTCACGTCCATCAGGTGCGTGACCATGCCGTTCGTCGTGAACGGGTCGTTGGTGATGTAGACGTCGCCGGGCTCCATCGTCTCGCGGCCGATGAAGTCGAGCGTCGAGTGCAGCGGCAGGCCGATGAAGATGTTCACGCCCGACTGCTCGGGATGCGAGAACAGCTCGCCCTCGGGCGTCGCCATCGCGCATTGGAAGTCCTGCGCCAGCTTCACGTAGGTGGTGAAGGCGGTGCGGTAGAGCGTGGCGGAGGCTTCCTCGACGATTGCCGTGAAGCGGTTGTTCATGGTGGCGGTACGGATCGGGTCCATGCTCAGTTCGTCCGCGTCATGAGGAGGTCGCCCGAGGCCTGGGTCTCGGCGACGAAGCCGGGGATGACGAAGATCGTCGTGTCGCTCTGCTCGATGATCGCCGGCCCTTCGATGCGCGAGCCGACCTGCAGCGTGTCGCGGTCATGCACCGGCGCGTCCTGGTAGAGCGTGCCGTCGAAGCGCAGCGAGCGCGCCGCCTGCGAGATTCCGGCATCCTGCGAGGGCAGGGCGATCGCATCCATCGCCGGGGTCGGCAGCGCGCCGGCGATGCGCACGCGCAGTTCGAGGATTTCGATCTGGGCCTCGCGGTCGGCATGGCTGTAGAGCCGCTCGTGCTCGGCATGATAGGCGCCGTGGATCGCGGCGAGGTCGCCGGAGGCCACGGCCTCGGGCGGCAGCAATACGTTCAGCGAGAAGAACTGCCCGAGATAGCGCATCTCGGCCCAATGCTCGGTGCGGGTGGCGACGAGGTCGCTCTTGCCGGCCTGGGCGGCCAGCCAGGTCTCGGCGCCCTGTTCGAGATCGCCGAAGCGCCGCGCCAGCGACGGGCCGTCGAACTCGCTGCCATAGACCGTCGCGACCATGTCCTGGACCAGCTCGGAGACCAGGCCGCCGAAGGCGCAGAAGACCGAGGGCGTGCGCGGCACCAAGAGCCGGTTGATGCCGAGCTCATGCGCCAGCAGCGGCCCGTGCAGCGAGCCGGCGCCGCCGAAGAGCACGAGCGTCAGCTCCTCCTGGTCGACGCCATGGCGCGCGAAATAGGGCAGCGCCTTCGCCACCATGTTCGAGCTTGCCACGGTGATGCAGGCTTCCGCCGCCTCGTCGATGGTGATGCCGAGCCTCCTGGCCAGCGGCGCGAAGGCGAGGCCGGCGGCGGCGACGTCGAGCCGCATCCGGCCGCCGAGGAAGTTGTCGGGATCGATATAGCCGCAGAGCAGGTAGGCGTCGGTCACGGTCGGCTCGGTGCCGCCGCGGCCGAAGCAGGCCGGGCCCGGCCAGGCGCCGGCGCTGCGCGGCCCGACGCGCAGCACGGTGCCGTCGAGCCAGGCGACCGAGCCGCCGCCAGCGCCGACCGCCTCGATGCCGGTGACGGTCATGGTCAGCGGGAAGTCGCCGACCTTGGCCTCGTTGGTGATGGTCGGGCGGCCGTCGAGGATCAGCGACATGTCCGTGCTGGTGCCGCCCATGTCCATGGTCAGGAAGCGCCGCTCCGGCTCGGCCGCGGCGAAGAAGCGCGCGGCGGTGACGCCGGAGGCCGGGCCGGAGAGCAAGGTGTGGATCGGGAAGTTCCGCGCTTCCTTCGCCGCCAGCGCCCCGCCATTGGAGCGGGTGATGAACAGGCGCGTCTGCGCCAGGCGCTGGCCGAGATAAGCCTCGACCTCGCCGATATAGGTCGCGAGCCGCTTGCGGACATAGGCGTTGAGCACGCAGGCGATCGAGCGCTCGTATTCGCCGATGCGCGGCAGGATCTCGCTGGAGATGCTGACATCGGCCTCGGGCACCGCGTCTGCGATGACCTGAGCGGCGGCCAGTTCATGGTCGAGATTGGCGTAGCTGTGCAGGAAGGCGATGGCGATGCTGGTCGCGCCCTGCGCCTTGGCGGCGAGCGCGGCCTCGCGCACCTGGGCGAGGTCGATCGGCGTATGGACCGAGCCGTTCGGCTCCAGCCGCTCGTCGATCTCGAAGACGAGGTGGCGCGGCACCAGCGGCTCGGTGCGGCCGGCGTCGATGCGGATCGGGTCGTTCAGGCGGAAGCGCTGCAGGTCGAGGATGTCGCGGAAGCCGCGGGTCACCAGCAGCGCCAGCACGGAACCGTTGCGCTCGATCACGGTGTTGGTGCTCACCGTCGTGCCGTGCATGACGATGACGCTCTCGCCGGGCCGCGGCTCGATGCGCGCGATGATCTCCTCGAAGCCGGCCTTGAAGCCGTCGATGAAGTTCGGCGGCGTCGAGGAGACCTTATAGGTCGTCAGCGTCGCCGGATCGTCGCGCCATGCGGCGAAATCGGTGAACGTCCCGCCGACATCGACACCAATTCTGAGCACAGCCATTCCTCACAGATTCCAGGAGGATATGAGGTGACGATGGCCTCAAAGCGTCAAATGGAAATGCGGCATGGCTTGATAACGAACCGCTATGCGGGCGGCGGCTTTCACTGCCTTCATGGCATGCGGCTTGCTGAGGCGAGGGCGCTATTCTACCACCCGCAAGCCGTTCTGCTGCGCGGGACTGCGAGGCTTTGATGCTGACTCCTCACATCGTCTGGGGCGCGACCCTGCTCGAAGGTTTCGATGCAGGCGGGGAACCCATTCTCCATGGCGATGCCGGGTTGGTCTGCGTCGACGGCGTGATCCGCAAAATCGGGCCGATCACCGAGCTTAAGGCGCGCTATCCCGAGGCCGAGGTCTCTGGCGGCCGCGGCTTCGCGATCACGCCGGGCTTCGTCAATTCGCACCATCATGTCGGCCTGACGCCGCTTCAGCTCGGCTCGCCCGACCATCCGCTCGAACTCTGGTTCGCCAGCCGGCTGGCGCTGCGCGACGTCGATCTCCATGCCGACACGCTGTTCTCGGCCTTCGAGATGATCGCAAGCGGCGTCACCACGGTGCAGCACCTGCACAGCCGCGCGCCGGGCACGCCGGACGACATCATCGCCGCGGCCGAGAAGGTGATTTCCGCCTATCGCATGATCGGCATGCGCGCCTCCTATTCGATGGCTTTGCGCGACCAGAACCGGCTGGTCTACGAGGCCGACCAGGATTTCGTCGCCCGGCTGCCGGATGAGCTGAAGCCGGCGATGAGCGCCTATTTCCAGCGCTTCACCGTGCCGCTGGAGGATCAGGTCGCGGTCTTCGACGGGCTGTTCCGGCGCTATGGCACCGACCCGCTGGTGCGCATCCAGGTCGCGCCCTCGAACCTGCACTGGCTCTCCGACAAGGCGCTGGAGACGGCGGGCGAGCTCTCGCGCCGCACCGGAATGCCGATCCACATGCACGTGCTGGAGACGCCCTACCAGAAGGCTTACGCAAAGAAGCGCACCGGCGGCTCGGCCCTGGCCTATCTCGACAAGCTCGGCCTGCTCGGCCCACATTTCACCATTGGCCACGGCGTCTGGATGAGCGAGGCCGATATCGAGCTTTGCACCCATAACGGCACGCGCATCTGCCATAATTGCAGCTCGAACTTCCGGCTGAAGAGCGGCGTCGCGCCGGTCAACCGCTTCCTGGCCAAGGGCATCCCGGTCGCCATCGGCATCGACGAGGCTGGGATCAACGACGATCGCGACATGCTGCAGGAGATGCGGCTGGTGCTGCGCGCCCATCGCGAGCCGGGGATCGATGCGCCGCATCCCTCGCCGGCGCAGGTGCTGCGCATGGCGACCGAGCATGGCGCGGCGACGACGCCCTTCGCCGGGCAGATCGGCCGGCTTGCGCCGGGGATGGCGGCCGATCTCGTGCTGTTCGACTGGAAGGACGTGACCTATCCCTATCAGGACGATGCGCTCGGCTTCGTCGAGGTGCTGGTCCAACGCGCCAAGGCCCGGGCGGTGCACAGCGTGATGATCGGCGGCGACTGGGTCTATCGCGAGCGGCGCTTCACGCGGATCGACCGCGAGGCGGTGCTGGAGGGGATCGCCGAGGCGCTGGCGAAGCCGAAGACGGCGGCCGAGCGCGAGCGCGTGGCGCTGGCGGAGGCTGTGATGCCGCATGTACGGCGCTTCTATGACGGCTATCTCGATGGGCTCGGCGATGAGCCGCATTACCGGCCGAGCGGGCGGTTCTAGAGCGTGCTGCGTTTAGAGGCAAACCTTCGCGCGTCATCCCGGACAAGCGGCGAAGCCGCGCCGCTCCGGGATCCATCGTAAAGCTCCGGAGTCCTACGATGGATCCCGGAGCTACGCTTCGCTTCGTCCGGGATGACGGCGCTTGGTTCTGTCAAATCTCAGCATGTTCTAGCCGGGCGGCACGGCCGCAGCGAAGGCTCGCGCGATCTCGGCGCGGGTGGTGATCCAGAGCCGCTCGCGCCGGCTGGCGAGCAGGCGCAGGATGTCGCGGAAGGCGGTGAAGCGTGCCGGGCGCCCGACGATGCGCAGGTGGAAGCCGATATTGAGCAGGCGGGGCAGTCCGCGCGCCGCCTCCTCCTCCAGCACGTCGAGCGCGTCGGTGACGTAGTCGACCATCTCCCTGGCTCGCACGAAGCCGTTGGGATGGAAGAACTTCATGTCATTGCTGTCGAGCGAGTAGGGCACGATGAGCAGCTTCTGGCCCGGCGCCGGCTCGTCCCAATAGGGCAGGTCGTCGTCAAAACCGTTCGATGAGTAGAGGAAGCCGCGCTCGGCCAGCAGCTGCCGCGTCCACGGGCTCTCGCCGCCGCGGCAGAAGAAGCCGACGGGCTTGACGCCCGTCGCCTGCGCGATGGCCTGCGTGGCGCGGTCGAGATCGGCTGCCTCGGCTTCCGGCGTATCGTAGTCGGCGTGCGGGCGCCAGCGCCAGCCATGCACGGCCGGCTCGTGTCCGCGCTCGACGGTGAGGCGAGCGAGTTTCGGCGAGCGCTCGACCGCGCGGCCGCAGAAGAAGATCGTGGCGGGCAGCCTGGTCTCGTCGAGCGCATGCAGCATGCGCCAGAGTCCGGCGCGGGTGCCATAGGCGAAGATCTGCTCCTGGCCCTGGTCACGCCGGCCGGCGGGCACGACGCTGATCACCTCGCCCATCGACTCGGAGCTGGCGTCGCCGTCGCCAACCTGAAGCTCGGCGCCCTCCTCGAAATTGACCACGACGGAGACGGCGAGCTTGCCGCCATTGGGCCAGGTCAGGTCGGGCCAGTGGCCGGCATAGCCCTGGAGGTCGCGGCCGCTCATGGCTACTCGTTGACCCGATCGAGGCCGATCGTCAGCGAGATGATGCCGAGCGCCAGCATGGCGAGCAGGATCTGCACGCTCGACACTGCCGCGACCAAAGGCGAGTTGGTGTTCTGCACGATCGCCAGCAATTCGATCGGCAGCGGCCGGTCGCGATAGCCATGGGTGAAGATCGTCACCGAGAGATTGTCGAAGCCCTCGATGAAGGTGAAGACCGCGCCGGCCAGGATCGCCGGCAGGAGCAAGGGCAGCGTCACCGTCCGGAAGGTCTGCCAGCGGGTCGCGCCGAGATTGGCCGAGGCCTGCTCCAGCAGCGGGTCGAGCCGCTGCAGGCGGGCCATCACGGTGCGCACCATCACCGCCATGACATAGGTCGCGAGCGTGATCGACTGCAGCCAGATCGACGGGCCGATGCCGAACAGCGCACCGGTGAACAGCACGGCGACGCCGAGCACGATGCCCGGCACCATGTGCGGGATCAGCACGAAGACCGAGAGCGCGGTGGCGCCGCGGAAATCGCCGCGCACGCAGGCCAGCGCCGTGGGCACGCCGAATGCGATGCAGAGCAGCGTCACGTAGATGCCGACCTTGATGCTGGTCAGCATCGCGTTGACCAGCACCGGCTGGTTGAAGACCTTGTAGTACCAGTCGAGCGTGAAGCCCTGCGGCGGAAAGCTGATATAGCCGCGCGTGTCGAAGGACATGACCACCACGATCACGGCCGGCAGCAGCAGGAGCGCCAGCGCGATCACCGCGAGCGCGACGATGACGCCGATGCCGAGCCTGTCGAGGAGTTCCGCCCTGCGGTAGCTCGCCATCATCGCTGCGCCACCCTCGTCCAGCGCGTGCCCAGGTTGGTCAGCCAGGCGAAGACCAGCAGGAAGAACAGGCAGGTGCTCATCAGGATTAGCGCCGTGACCGCGCCCTTGCTCCATTCGAGCGAGTAGACCACCTGCTCGTAGATCATCGTCGCGGCGTTGAGGTAGTTGCCGCCACCTAAGAGCTGCGGCACCACGAAGGTGGTGTAGCTCAGCGTGAAGACGAGCGCCGCCCCGGTGCCGACGCCGCCGATGCTGAGCGGCAGCACGACGTTCCAGAGCGTGCCGAGCCGGCTCGCGCCGAGATTGGCGGAGGCCTCGTCGAGCCGCCGGTCGTGCCGGCTCATCACCGCGATCAGCGGCAGGATCATGATCGGCAGATGGACCTGCACCATGCCGATGACCACGGCCCATTGCGTGTTGATGATGCGCAGGGGGGCCGAGATCAGCCCGAGGTCGATGAGCACGCTGTTGACCACGCCGCGCCCGCCCAGGATGACGATCCAGGCATAGGTGCGCACGATGCCGCTGGTCAGGATCGGCGCGATGGTCAGCACCAGGATGAGGCGCCGAACCCAGGGCTTGCCGATCAGGAAGAGATAGGCGACCGGGAAGCCGAGCAGCACGCAGACGAAGGTCGTCAGCAGCGCCAGCGTGATCGAGCGCTGGAAGGTGGTGTGGTAGAGCGGGTCGGCCAGCGCCGTCAGCAGGTAGCGCAGCGAGAACTCCTGCGAGACGATGACGCCGCGCGCCACCGTGATCTCCGAGAAGCCGAGCGAGAGCAGGATGCAGAACGGGATGACCGCGACGACGATCAGCACCACGATCGCGGGCACGGCCGGCCAGATGCCGCTCCCGGACAGGATCTCGTCGAGCAGGCGGCGGTGCAGCGACTTGCTCATGAGCGTGGGAAGACGATGCAGGCGGCGGGATCGCGCAGGCTGAGCGAGACCGTGTCGCCGCTGGCGAGCGACGAGACGCTGCCATCCCTCAGCGCGACGGCGCGCAGGCTGTGCTCGGCGTCGAGCTCGATCTCGTATTCCATCAGCGCCCCGACATGGCGGCGGAAGCGGATCAGCCCGGTCCAGGAGGAGGATTGCCCGGCGGCCGGACGCAGCGCGAGGTTATGCGGACGGATCATGACGCGAACCTCGCCGGAGAGGCTGGTCGTGACCGTCTGGCCATCGGGCAACACGACACGGCCGCCATTGGCGAAGCCGTCCCAGAAATTCGAGGCGCCGACGAAATCGGCGACATAGGCGCTGCGCGGCCGGTCGAAGATCTCCTCCGGCGTGCCGAGCTGCTCGATCTTGCCGGCGCGCATCACGGCGATGCGGTCGCTCATCGTCAGCGCTTCTTCCTGGTCGTGCGTCACGAAGATCGCGGTGATGCCGAGCCGCTTGATCAGCTGGCGCAGCTCCATCTGCATGGTGCCGCGCAACTTGGCGTCGAGCGCGTTGAAGGGCTCGTCGAGCAGGAGAACGCGCGGCTCCAGCACCAGCACGCGGGCGATGGCGACGCGCTGCTGCTGGCCCCCGGAAAGTTGGCTCGGATAGCGCGCCTCGAAGCCGGTCAGCGAGACAGTCGCCAATGCGGTCGCGACGCGCTTGTCGATTTCGCTCGCCGCCATGCCGCGCATGCGCAGGCCATAGGCGACATTGCGCGCCACAGTCAGGTGCGGAAACAGCGCGTAGCTCTGGAAGACGACGCCGACTGAGCGGCGATTGACCGGGATCGGGATGGTATCCTGGCCGTCGATCAGGATCTCGCCGGCGTCCGGGGTCAGGAAGCCGGCAATGCAGCGCAACAGCGTGGTCTTGCCGCAGCCGGAGGGGCCGAGCAGCGTCAGGATCTCGCCTTCCTGCGCCGTCAGCGAGCAATGGTCGAGCACGGTGAGATCGGCGAAGCGCTTGACCGCGCCGCGGATATCGACGACCGGGGCGCCGCGAGCGGCTCCGGTCGTCATGTCGAGGACATTGGACGCCACGTTCACCCTGCGAACATCCGGTCGAAGGCTTCGACGATCTTGCCGCGGTTCGGCGCGACCTTGGGCCAGTCGACCGAGGTCATCGAGGCGATCTCCTCCGGCGTCGAGGGCAGGTAGGCGGCGGCGCCCGCGGGCGGGACGATGCCCTTGACCACGGTGCCGAAATAATAGGGCGGCTGCGCCGCGAAATTCTGGCTCTCGGTCTCCAGCAGGATGTTGGTGAACTCGTGGATGAGATCGCTATGGGCCGTGCGCGTGAACTTGACGATGCAGGTCGGCAGGATCAGCGGGCCGGGGCCGGTGACCTTGGCATAGCCGAGCGGCAGGCCGCTCGCGACCGCGAGGCCGGTATTGTCGTGCCAGAGCGGGCAGAGCCCGATCTCGCCGCGCTCCAGCATCTGCTGCAGCAGGCCGGGGCTGCGCCCGACCAGCGGCTTGAGCTCCTTCCACTTCGCCAGGCCGAAATCGGTATCGGCGTCGGTCTTGCCGAAGGCTGTCGCGGCGATCGAGATGCAGGCCAGGCCGAGATTGGATTGCGGGCGGGAGAGGCCGATCTTGCCGGCATATTCCGGCTTCCAGAGATCGGCCCAGGTCTTGGGCGGGTTCGGCACCATCTGCTTGTTGTAGGCGATGCCGATGCCGGCATAGCTGATCGGCGCGCCCATGCCGTAGGCGTAGGGCGGGAATTTCGGGTCGAGATTGGCGACGTTCGGTACTTTCGAGAGGTCGAGCGGCTCGAGCACGCCTTCGTCGGTGGCGTTGATGATGGCCGGCGAGCCCATCACCGCGAAGTCGTAGGGCGAGGCGCCGCGCGAGGCCTTGATCTGCGCGATCGCCTCGGCCGAGAGGCCGCCGATGACCCGCAGCGAAACGCCCGCGTGGCGCTTGCCGAGGATTTCGCCGGCGCGCTTCAGCGGATCGTCCTGGGCGCTGCCATAGCCGATCATCACCAGTTCGCGGGCCTGGGCGCGCAGGACGTTGGGCGCGGCGAGCGCGACGCTGCCGGCAGCGGCCCCGAGGAATGTGCGGCGGGACAGTGGCTTCATGGTCGGCCTCCTGACTGTGCTGGGGCAGCTGCGGGGATGCGCCAGAGCGGCGCGGGTTGCTGTCGCTTCGTCAATGACTTTCAATTTGTGTAGAAACGAAAAGAATCGCAAGAACAAAACTTAGTCAGGCAACGATGAATTTCGCGCCCTCATGCCACGACGACGCGCAGGCCCGCCTGTTCCAGCGCCTGGACGTCCGCGGCCGGCGCGCCGCTATCGGTGACGAGCAGGTCGACCTGGTCGAGCGAGGCGATGCGCGCGCTGCCGACATGGCCGATCTTGCCGTGGTCTGCGACCACGATGATGCGCAGGGCCGAGGCGATCATCGCCTGCTTGATCTCGGCCTCCTCCCAATTGCCATTGGTGAAGCCGCGGGTCGCCTCGATGCCGGCGCAGCATAGAAAAGCGGCATCGGCGTTGATTTCGCGCAGCAAATGCGTGCCGAAGGGCGAGATCAGGCTGCGCGAATTGGCGTTGCGCCCGCCGCGCTTCAGCCGCCCGCCGGTGACGATGACGGTGATGCCCTCATGGCTCTGCAGGGCGCCGGCAATGTCGAGGTTGTTGGTGACGACGACGACGTCGGTCAGCGTCTTGGGCAGGGCCTGCGCCAGCGCCAATGTGGTGGTGCCGGAATCCAGAATGATGGTCTCGCCGTCGCGCACGAGGCTGGCGGCGACCTCGGCGATGCGCTCCTTTTCCTCCGAGAAGGACTGGCTGGGCAGGTCGAGCAGGCGCTCGAAGCGGGCAGGGCGCAGCGCCATGGCGCCGCCGCGGACCCGGCGGATCAGCCGGCGCTTCTCCAACGCGTCGAGATCCGCGCGAATGGTCACGGCGGAGACGCCGAGCGCGTCGGACAGCGTCGTGACCTCGACCACGCCCTTGTCGGCGAGCATCTCGAGGATGCGCTCGTGCCGCGGCGGCATGCGGTCCTTGCCGGGGTCTTGTGGCTGCATATTCATTGGGCTTCGCTCTGTCTTGCGTTTTGATATAGAATGAAGGATATCGAAAGTCAGTAGCGCCGCCGTTAACCGCCGGCGTCCTGATCACCCGTTCGAGCACAGGGTAAACGCAGAATGGTCGACCACAGCCAGGAATTCAAAAAGCTCAAGCGCGAATCCTCCTCGGATGCGCCTGGTGATCCCGAGCGCTTCCGCCGCGTGGAGCTGACCAACCTTGAAATGATGGCGCAGGGCCAGGCAATCTCGCGCACGCTGGAGACCACGGCCGAGACCGTCGCCCGCATCGCCGCCGAGATGAAGGACCGGCCGCTGCGCCGCATCGTCATGATCGGCTGCGGCGATTCCTGGATTTCGGGCCATGGCGTGCGGCTCGCGGTCGAGCGCATCCTCGGCGTGATCTGCGAGCCCTACGAGGCCTTCGATTTCGAGCATTACGGGCTGGCGACGGTCGATGAAGCGACCTTGGTCATTGGCCTCAGCTCCAGCGGCAACACCGCGCCGGTCACGGCCGGCCTGAAGGGCGCGTTGGCCAAGGGCGCCTATGTCGTGGCGCTGACCAACACCGCGACGGCGCCGATGATGCGCGACTTTCCCAACGCGCTGCTGATCCAGGCGACGCGCGGCGGCTGGCCGACGCAATCGAGCACCGCCGCGATGGCGCTGAAGATCGCGCTGGCGCTCGCCATCGCCAAGGCACGCGGCCGCGGCGAGGGCGAGGCGCCCGGCCTGACCGCCGATCTCGCGGCGCTGCCGGCGCTGATGGATCGCGTCTCGACCGGATTCTACGAGCGCGCTGCCGCTCTGGGGAAGGAACTGGCCCGGGCCGAGCTCGTGCTGCTCACCGGAGCCGGCCCGCATTTCGCACCGGCCGCCTTCGGCGCCGCCAAGCTGAAGGAACTGGCGCCGATCCACGCCATCGCCTTCCCGCTGGAGGAATACCATCATTACCGCACCCAGAAGGCCGGCGACCCGATGTTCCTGATCGCGCCCGATGCGGCGAGCCACCAGCGGGCGCTGGAGACGGCGATCGTCAGCAAGGGCGTCGGCGGCCGCACCATCGCGCTGGTGCCGGAAGGTGAGACGGCGATCAGCGCCGAGGTCGCTCATGCTTGGCACCTGCCGGCGGTGCGCGTCGAGCTGGCGCCGCTGGTCTACAGCGTGCCGCTGCACCTGTTCTCCTATCACGTCACCAAGGCCCGCGATGCGCTCGGCCTCGGTGCGCCGCAGCTTGGCGGCCTCGCGGCGTGACGCCTGAGCTCGTCACCGTCGGCGGGCTGACTGTCGACAACGTCATCTCGTCCGACGGCACGGTGGCGCTGGCGCGGGTGGGCGGCAATGCCGCCTATTCCGGCGTCGGCGCGCTGTGCTGGGCGCAGAGCGTCGGGCTGGTCAGCGTCGCCGTCGCGACCTACCCGACCGATACGCTTGCGACCTTGCGCGCCAACGGGATCGTGCTCGACGGCGTCGTCCCGGTCGATGTCGCGCTCGAGAGCTGCAACTGGTTCATCTACGATGCGCAGGGCGAGCGGCACGAGCGGCTGCGCAGCGCGCCGCGCGAACTGGCCGAGGCCGGCTTCAGCACGCAGCGGCTGACGCAAGACGAGGTCGCGCGTTGGCAGGAGATCCTGCGCCAGCGCGAACGGCCCGGCGAGCTGAGCTATTCCGAGTTCCGCGACACCTATCCGCTGGTGCCCGAACAGGTGCCGGCCTCCTATCTGGAGGCGCGCGGGGTCCATCTCGCGCCGTGCCGGCCGGTCGTGCTGCGCGGCATGCTGCCGCTGTTCAACAGCCGCAACATGGTCGTGACGCTCGATGCGGGCTGGCAGCTTGCCGAACTGACGCTCGATGAGCTCGCGCCCTTCCTGATCCAGGTCGATGCCTTCCTGCCGAGCGAAGTCGAACTGCGCGCCATCCTGCCCGGCATGGGGCTTGAATCGGCGCTGGCTTTGCTGGCGGCGCATTGCCGCGGCGGCGTCGCGGTCAAGCTCGGCGGCAAGGGCTCGCTGGTCTGGGACAGGCAGGCGGGCAGGGCGGTCGCCGTGCCCGTCCTGCCGACTCAGGCCGTCGATCCGACCGGAGCGGGCGATTCCTTCTGCGGCGGCTTTCTGGCCGGGCTGGTCGAGACCGGCGATCTGGTCAAGGCCGCCTGTTTCGGCACGGCCTCGGCTTCGCTGATCGTCAGCCGCTTCGGCGCCGATGGCGCCTTGCCGGTCGATCGCGCGGCCTGTCGCCCGAAGCTCGACGGCCTCCTCGCCTCCATGGGTCGCGCGGTGCCCGCGGCCTGACCACCTCCCGCCCATTCCAACCGAACGGAAACGCTCGTGTCTCTTCGCGTCTTCTCGCCCAAGCCTCTCGTCATCGCCGCCCTGCACCTGCCGGATTTCGCCCGCTCGCGCGGAAAAAGCATGGCGGCCTATGAGGACTATGTCGCGACCAACGCAAAGGTCTTCGCTGAGGCCGGCGTGCCCTATATCAAGCTGCAGGACGCCACTCGCGAGAGCGGCCGGGCGGCCCCCGACTCGATCGCGATGACGGCAGCACTCGCCCGCTTCCTGCGCGCGGAGGTGCCGAATATCGGGCTCGGCATCATCATCGAGGCGCATGATCCGGTGGCGGCGCTCTCGGTCGCGCATGCGTCGGGCGCCGATTTCGTCCGGCTGAAAGTCTTCGTCGGTGGGGTGATGACGGCGCAGGGGCCGCGCAACGGCATGGGCGCCGAGGCTGTGGCCTTCCGCGCCGCGCTCGGCCGCGAGGATATCGCGATCTTCGCCGACGTGCATGATCGCACCGCGGTGCCGATCTCCTCGGAGACGCCGGAATTCGCCGCCGAATGGGCGCAGAAGACCGGCGCCGACGGCCTGATCATCACCGGCTCGGATTTCCCGGATTCGCTCGCCCGCATCCGCAAGGCGCGCGAGAGCGGCATCAAGCGGCCGATCCTGCTCGGCGGCAGCGTCACCGAGGGCAATGTCGCGGAGGCGCTTGGCACCTGCGACGGCGTCATCATCAGCACCGCGCTGATGCGCAAGGACGCCAAGCCGGGCGACGTGCTGCGCTGGGATATCGACCTGACCCGCCGCTTCATGGACGCGGCGCGGAAGGCCTGAGCATTGCCAAGCGGCAGCTTGCATCGCAGGGTTTGGCCATGCGCATCCTGCTCCTGAACCCGAACACCACCGAGGCGATCACGCAGCGCCTGCTCGCGGCGGCCGAGGCCGTTGCCGCGCTGGGAACCGAGATCGTGCCGGTGACGGCGCCGCGTGGCGTGCCTTATATCTCAGGGCGTGCCGAGGCTCAGATCGGCGGCGCGATCGCGCTCGAAATGCTGGCCGAGCATCATGACAAGGTCGATGCCGCCGTGATCGCGGCCTTCGGCGATCCCGGCCTGATGGCCGCGCGCGAGCTCTTCGACATCCCGGTCGTCGGCATGGCCGAGGCGGCGATGCTGACCGCCTGCATGCTGGGGCGCCGCTTCGCCATCGTCACCTTCGCCCGCGCGCTCGGCCCCTGGTACCAGGAATGCGTCGAGATGCATGGGCTGACCGGCCGCTGCGCCGGCATCCGCATGCTCGACGAGGGCTTTTCGGACATTGCCGAGGTGCAGGAGGAGAAGGAGGCGGTGATCGTTCAGCTGGCGCAGCGCGCGGTGGTCGAAGACGAGGCCGATGTCGTGATCCTGGCGGGCGCGCCGCTGGCGGGGCTGGCCGCGAAGGTCGCCCAGCGCATTCCGGTGCCGGTCGTTGATCAGATGGGCGCGGCGCTGAAGCAGGCCGAGGCGCTGGTTTCGCTCAAGCCGCGCAAGGCGAGCGCGGGGACGTTCCGGCGGCCTGCGCCGAAGGGGACGCTGGGTTTGGCGTCGGCGCTGGCGGCAAGGATCGAGCATCGCTGAGGGCCATCGCCAACCTCGACACGCAAACGCGGGAACCCTCTCCTGGAAGGAGAGGGCAGGGTGAGGTGTAGGCCAGAACACCAGTAAAACTCAGCGGTTGCAGCGGTCAGGTTGCGGTTAAGGCGTCCAACGGCCGACACCTCACCCCAACCCTCTCCTTCCAGGAGAGGGCTCCCGCGCTCTAATTTCCAGCCGCGAGATCGCTTCGCCCAATCGCCTTCAGCCAATGCAGGGCGATCTCGTCCCGCCTTGCGAACCACACGCCCGGCTTCGCCGCCACATGCGCCAAAAACCGCTCCAGCCCGCCGATCCGCCCGGGGCGGCCGATGATGCGCAGATGCAGCCCCACCGAGAGCATGCGCGGCACGCTGGCGCCTTCCTCGTAGAGCTGGTCGAACGCATCGATGCAGTAGCGGGCGAAATCCTCGGCGAACACGAAGCCGCCGCCGCGCTGGAAGCGCATGTCGTTGGTGTCGAAGGCATAGGGCAGCACGAGATGGTCGCTGCCGCCGACATCGACCAGATAAGGCAGGTCGTCGTTATAGGCGTTGGAATCGTAGAGGAAGCCGCCATGCTCCTTGAGCAGCCGGCGCGTGTTCGGCGATGTCGCCGAGCGCGTGTGCCAGCCGCGCGGCGGCGTGCCGGCGGCCTCGGTGATCGCCTTCACGGTGAGCGCGATCGCCTCGCGCTCCTGCGCCTCGTCCATATGGGCGTGACGCTCCCAGCGCCAGCCATGGGCGGCGACCTCATGGCCGTCGGCGATCGCCTCCTGCGCCAGCCAGGGGGAGATCGCCAGCGCGCGGCCGTTGGCGTTCAGCGTCGCGCGGACATCGTAGCTTTTCAGCAATTCGCGGATGCGCGGCCAGCCGGCGCGGGTGCCGTATTCGAAATGCGATTCCATGCAGAGATCGCGGATGCCGACGATCTCCTCCTGGACCTCGTAGACGCTCTCGTTGCGCTCGTCGCCCTGACCGAGCGTCAGCTCCGCGCCTTCCTCGATATTGACGACGACGGAGACGGCGAGGCGCGCGTCGTTCGGCCAGCGGATCGCAGGCGGATTGCCGCCGTAGCCGCGGAAATCGCGGTCGGTCTGCGTCCCCGGAAACATCAGAGATCGGCCATACGACGCAAGCCGACGAGCCGGTCGCCCACGATGAGCACGGCGACGGCGAGCAGGATCAGCAGGGTCGAGATCGCCGCGATCGTCGGATCGGGGCTTTCCTCGACATATTGCAGCATCTGAATCGGCAAGGTCTTGGTCCAGGCGTCGGTGAAGAAGATCGAGATCGGATAATTATCCATCGAGGCGAGGAAAGCGAACATGCCCGAGGTCAGGAAGGCGGGCGCGAGCGCCGGCACCAGCACCTTGAGCACGGCCTTCGGGTAGGACAGGCCGAGCGTACGCGCCGCATCGATCAGCGTGAAGTCGAACAGCGAGAGCGCCGCATACACGGTGCGGATGACATAGGGCAGGGTGATCACGACATGGGCGAGGATCAAGCTCGCCCAGACGTCGCGCAGGCCGGCGGCGCGAAATGTCTCCAGCATGGCGATGCCGATGACGAGCCCGGGCAGCATCAGCGGCGAGACCAGGAAGGTCACGACCGCGTCGCGACCGCGAAAGTTGCTGCGCAGCAATCCGATGGCGCAAAGCGTTCCCAGGGCCAGAGCGATCGCGGTCGAGAGTGCCGCAAGTTGCACCGAGGCGGCGACGACCGGCCAGAGTTCGCGCGAGCGGCCGAGCGCCTGATACCAGCGCAGCGACCAGCTCGGCGCCGGCAAGGTGAAGACCGCGCTCGAGCCGAACGAGACCGCGACCGTCACTACGAGCGGTGTCAGCAGGAAGACGACAGTGGCAATGGCAAGTAGCCAGACGGTGACGGAGGCGATGCGCTCGGTCAGGGTCATGAGGCGCCTCCCAGCCGCTTCGACAGGCTGGCGCTGGCGACCACGACGGCGACGGTGAGCACGAGCAGGACGACCGCCGTGGTCGAGCCGAGCTGCTCGTTGCGCATGAACAGGAAGGAGCGGCCGGTCAGCGTCGCCAGGGTCTGGAAGCGGTCGCCGATCAGCAGGCTCGGGATGACATACATCGAGGCGGCCATCGAGAAGACGAAGGCGATGCCGGTGACGATGCCGGGCAAGGACAAGGGCAGCGCCACCTTGAAGAAGCGGTAGAAAGGCGAGGCGCCGAGCGTCGCCGCGGCCTCGCCAAGGCGTGGGTCGATCAGCTTCAGCACCGAATAGATCGGCAGGATCATGAAGGGGACGAAGACGTTGGCGGCGCCGATGACGAGCCCGGCCTCGGTGAAGAGCAGGCGCTGCGGCTCGTCCCAGAGCCCGATCCCGGTCATGAATTGCGAGACGATGCCATCGCGCCGCAGCACGATCTGCCAGGCGAAGGCCTTGACCACGACGCCGACCGAAAGCGGCAGGATGATCGCGACCAGGATCAGCGCCTGCATCGCGCCGCGGGTACGAGCGAGGGCAAGCGCCGTCGGATAGCCGATGACGAGGCAAAGCAGCGTCACCAGCACCGAGATTCGCACGGTGTTGCCGATGACGATCCAGCTGAAGCCGTCGGAGAAGAAGCTGATGAATGGCGCCAGCGAGGGCACGCCGCCGACGAGCAGGCTGCGCCCGAGCAGGACGAGCAACGGCACGCCGTAGATCACGGCGATGTAGAGCACCGCCGGCAACGCAAGCAGCAGGACCGGGTCGAGGCGGCGGGCGGCGCTCATGGCGACGCGACCGCTGCCGGATAGACCAGCGTGTCCTCGACATCCCAGGACAGCTTCAGCTTGGTGCCGGGGCCGGCATCGGCCGGCAGTACCGGCGTCTCGACCAGGATCTGGCTGTCCTCGGGCGCGTGGAAATGCAGTTGCACGCGCGCGCCCTGGAAGGCGGCGTCAGCAAGCGGCGCCTCGATGCGGTTCGCCTTGTCGTGGCCGATGACCATGCGCTCCGGCCTGATGCCGAGCAGGACCGGGCTGCCCGGCAGGAAATTCGCCCTGGCGCGCAGCGACCCTGCCGCGGTCTCGACCGTGACCATGCCGTCGGCGGCTTCCGTCACCTTGCCCGGAAGCCGGGTCGAGAGGCCGACGAAGCCGAGCGCGAAGGGCGTCGCGGGCTGGTGGTAGATCTCGGCCGGCGTGCCGAGCTGCTCGATGCGGCCGGCATACATCACCGCAATCCGGTCGGACATGGTCAGCGCCTCGTCCTGGTCGTGCGTGACGAAGATCGCGGTGGTGCCGACATCGCGAAGGATGCGCTTGAGGTCGATCTGCATGGCTTCGCGCAGCTTGCGGTCGAGCGCCGAGAAGGGCTCGTCGAGCAGGAGCAGCTTCGGGCCGACGGCGAGGGCGCGGGCCACCGCGACGCGCTGCTGCTGGCCGCCCGAGAGCGCCTTGATCGAGCGCCCAGCGAAGGCGCTCATCTGCACCAGGCCGAGATATTTGGCCACAGTGGGCGCGATCTCGTCGCGCGGCGCCCCGCGCGCCTTCAGCCCGAAGGCGACGTTCTCGGCGACGCTGAGATGCGGGAAGAGCGCGTAGTTCTGGAAGACGACGCTGACGTCGCGCTTATGCGGCGGGCGGCGGGTGATGTCCTGCCCGTCGAGCGCGACCTTGCCCTGGTCGGGCGCCATCAGCCCGGCGACGATGCGCAGCAAGGTGGTCTTGCCGCAGCCGGATGGGCCGAGGAGCGAGATGAACTCGCCCCTGCCCATCGAGAGGTCGACGCCATCGAGCACGGTGGCGGCGCCAAAAGTCTTCGCCGCTCCCGCGACGCTGAGAAAGCCCGACCCCCCGCTCATCCGCTCAGATCGCCATCTCGCGGTCCCAGCGCTTGATCCAGCCCTCGCGCTCGGCCGCGACGTTGGCCCAGTCGATCTGGTGGATCTTGATGTCGGCGGCGAGCCCGGCCGGGCGCGGCACCGCCTTGTTGGTCGCCAGCGAGAAGGTCGGCTCGGCGAGCTTGCTCTGGAAATCGGCGCCGAGCATCTCGTTGACATAGGCGAAGGCGAGCTCGGATTGCGGCGCGCCCTTGATCACCGCGATGCCGGACGGCATGGCGAAGACGCCTTCCTTGGGCGCGACGAGGTCGATCGGGGCGCCGGCCGCCTTGCGCTCCAGCGCGTAGGAGGACATGCCGCAGGCGATCATGTAGGCTTCGCCCTGCTCGAGGAGGTTATAGGCCTGCGGCTGCTGGGTGTAGATCGTCAGCAGGTTGGCCTTCAGCGTCGCGAGCTTCTTGAAGCCGGCATCGGTGTCCTTCTGCGCGGCGTCGATGGCAGCGCCGTTGGCGAGGTGCCCGGCCATGAAGATGTTGGGCAGGCCCTCGGTGTTCTGCAGCGAGGGGATGATGACGCGGCCCTTGTATTTCGGGTCGAACAGCTCGGCCCAGGAGGTCGGGGCCGTCTTCATCACGCTCTTGTTGTAGGCGATGCCGAGCCAGGGCTGCAGGTAGTTCGCCCACATCGCGTCCATATGGGTGGCGCCGGAGACGAGGTTGGCGAGGTTCGGCGCCTTGGCGGCGGTCAGCGGGTCGAGCAGGCCTTCCTTGACGGCGAGGATCATCACCGGATCGTCCATCTGGACGACCGACATGTACTGGCTGCCCTTGTTCTTCTGCATCTTCTCCAGGTTCACCAGCGAGCGCGTGCCCTCGAAGATGACCTTGCAATTGTACTTCTTCTCGAAGGCCGGAACCACGATCTGCTCGACCCAGGGCTTGTGCCCGGCCGCGCCGCCGACGACGAGCTCCTTGGTCTGCGCCCGCAGGACGGAGGGCATGGCGATCAGCGCCGTCGCGCCGGCACCGGTCTTCAGCAGCGTGCGGCGGCTCAGCCTGCCCTTGAAAAGCGTATCCATGATCCGGCCTCGCAAGTTCGCCGCGCTCCCAGATGGCGCGGATGCCGGAGGTGGTCAGCAATGGCTGTGCCAACTGCCGTGGGGTTGGGGAGATTAGATAAAACTCTTTTTTGCCAGATAGATAGATTGATTCCATGCCTGGAGCGCGTGCCGGGGTGATTTTGAAACGGGCTACGATGGGCGCTAATTTTGTGCACAATCGCTAACAGAATGTGCAGCATGCATCGCCGATTGGCGCTAGACTTGCAGGGGTTCGGCGCCGCCTTCACGCGGCGCGCTGCTGCGATAAAGTTAGTTCATGGACGAAGCTGCGATTCACGGAATCCTCTCCCGGCTGCTGATGGCCGGGACCCTGCCGGGCAGCGTCAAGCTCGGCGAGCATCGGCTCGCCGAGATTTTCGGCGTCAGCCGCGAGCGCATCCGCAAGGTGCTGCACCGGCTCGGCCATGAGCGGCTCTTGGAGATCGTCAAGAACAGGGGCGCCTTCACGATCGAGCCTGACCTGCGCGAAGGGCGGGTGGTCTACGAGGCGCGCCGCATCCTCGAGAGCGGCATGGCCGCCCATCTCGCCGACAACCTGACCGAGGCGCAGATCGCGCGCCTGCGCCAGCATGTCGACGCGGAGGCCGATGCGCTGCGCAGCGGCGACCAGCCGACCTGGCTCAGGCTCTCGGCCGAGTTCCATTTCCTGCTGGCGGAGATGACCGAGAACCCGATCGTCCAGCGCCAGGCACATGAGCTGATCAGCCGGACCTTGATGCTGGTGAAGCGCTACGAGACTACCGCCGGCTCGGCCTGCGGCTGCGAGGAGCACCGCGCCATCTTCCGCGCGCTGGCGGCGCGCGAGCGCGGCAAGGCGGTGAAGGCGATGCACAGCCATCTCTCGCTGGTCGAGACGCGGTTACGGCCGACTATCTGCGTCGAGGAGGGACCGTCGCTGGAAGAGGTGATCGCGCACGAGATCGCCGTCTATCGCGAGGCCAACGGCGCTGCGCTGATGGCGGCGGGCTAGCGGTGCTGCCGCCGATCCGACCTCGGGCTCTGCGGGGCAGGGCGTGGCATGTGCCCTGCATCGCCTGTGCTGACGTCGGGGCCGAGGTACAGGCTGCCTTCGTTCCTGGTCATTCGCCCCATCCCCCAAACCCCTGAGCGCGCGAGACTGCCGGATGCTGCGGATTGGAATGCTGACCCCGTCCTCGAACACCGTGCTGGAACCGGTGACGAGCGCGATGCTGGCGGGCGTCGGCGGCATCAGCGCGCATTTCAGCCGCTTCAAGGTCACCGAGATCGCGCTCGACCAGAAGGCGCTCGCCCAGTTCGACGACAGCGAGATTTTGCGCGCGGCGGAGTTGCTGGCCCATGCCAAGGTCGACGTCATCGCCTGGAACGGCACCTCGGCGAGCTGGCTCGGCATCGAGCGCGACCGGGCGCTGGCCAAGCGCATCACGGCCGCGACCGGCATTCCCGCCTCGACCTGCATCCTGGCGCTGGTCGATATCCTCAAGCGCATCGGCGCGACCAGCCAGGGCCTGGTCTCGCCCTATACCGACGACGTCCAGGCCCGCATCGTCGCGACCTTCGCCGCCGCGGGCATCGTGTGCCCGGCCGAGCGCCATCTCGGCATCCGCGACAATTTCTCCTTTGGAACGGTCGAAGAGGCCGCCATTGGCGGCATGATCCGCGAGGTCGCGGCGGCCGCGCCCGACGCCGTCACCATCCTCTGCACCAACATGAACGGCGCCCGGATCGCCGCGGAGCTTGAACGGGAAGACGGGCCGCTCCTGCTCGATTCCGTGGCAGTCACGCTCTGGGGCTGCCTCCAAGCGCTCGGCCAGCCCATGCACGATTTCGCCCGCTGGGGCCGCCTGTTCCGCGACCCGCGCCTTGCAAATCCATCGAAAGCCGATCGAGAGCCCGCATGCCCAATTTCGACCTGATCATCCGCAACGGCACGATCGCCACCGCGAGCGAGAGCTACAAGGCCGATATCGGCATCCGTGATGGCCGCATCGTCGCGATCGGCGAGGCGCTCACGGGAGCCGACGAGGTGGTCGACGCCACCGGCAAGCTGGTGCTGCCGGGTGGCATCGACAGCCATGTCCATATCTCGCAGCCCTCCGGGCCGGGCATCGTCATGGCCGATGATTTCGAGAGCGCGACGCGGGCAGCGGCCTTCGGCGGCAACAGCACCGTGATGCCCTATTGCCTGCAGCAGAAGGGCGAGTCGCTGCGCACCGTGCTGAAGGACTATCACGCGCTGGCGCAGGGCAATTGCCACATCGACCATTCCTTCCACCTGATCATCTCCGACCCGACGGAGAGCGTGCTCGGCCAGGAGCTGCCCGCGCTGTTCGCCAATGGCTACACCTCGTTCAAGGTGTTCATGACCTATGAGGGCATGGCGCTCGACGACTACGAGATGCTGAGCGTGCTCGAAGTCGCGCGCGAGGCCGGCGCGCTCGTGCAGATCCACGCCGAGAACTACGACGCGATCCGCTTCCTCACCGACCGGCTGGAGCGCGCCGGCAAGACCGCACCGCATTTCCATGGCCGCTCGCGGCCGATCCCGGTCGAGCGCGAGGCGACGCATCGCGCGATCTCGCTGGCCGAGCTGATCGACGTGCCCATCATGATCGTCCATGTCTCCAACCGCGAGGCGATGGAGGAGATCAGGCGGGCGCAGATGCGCGGCCTCAAGGTGATGGGCGAGACCTGCCCGCAATATCTCGTGCTGACCGAGTCCGACATGGATCGTCCCGGCACCGAGGGCGCGAAATATGTCTGCTCGCCGCCGCCGCGCGACCATGCCAGCCAGGAGGCCTGCTGGGAGGGCCTGCAGCGGGGCGTCTTCTCGGTCTTCTCGTCCGACCATTGCCCGTTCCGCTACGAGGACGAGGCGGGCAAGCTGGCGCCGAAGGGGCGCTCTTCCTTCCGCTGGGTGCCGAACGGCATTCCCGGCATCGAGACGCGCCTGCCGATCCTGTTCTCAGAAGGCGTGGTCAAGGGCCGGATCAGCCTGGAGCAGTTCGTGGCGCTGACCGCGACCAACCACGCCAAAATCTACGGGCTCTCCGGCAAGGGCTCGATCGCGGTGGGCTACGATGCCGATATCGCGATCTGGGACCCGGAGCTGAAGCGGCCGATTCAGCAGGCCGGCCTGCACCATGGCGCCGACTACACGCCGTTCGAAGGCATCGAGATCACCGGCTGGCCGGTCTCGCTGCTGGTGCGCGGCAATTTCATCGTGCGCGAGGGTGAGCTCGTCGGCGCCAAGGGCGAGGGGCGCTACCTGCCGCGTGCGAAGCCGTTCCAGTCGCGGCCGTTGTGACCTTGGCGGCAAAGCGCGCCTCCGACCTGAATGGGTGACCCTGTGCGCATCCTCGTCATCAATCCCAATACGAGCCCGGACATGACCGCGCTGGTCATGCGGGTGCTGGAGCCGCTCGCGCCGGCCGGCGTGGTGCTGTCCTCGGCCACCGGCCGTTTCGGCGCGCGCTACATCTCCAGCCGCAGCGCCGCGGCGATTGCCGGCCATGCCGCGCTCGATTGCTATGCCGAGCATGGCGGGGAGTGCGATGCGGTCTATCTCGCCTGCTTCGGCGATCCCGGGCTGCTGGCGCTGAAGGAGTTCGCCCGCGTGCCGGTCATCGGCATGGCGGAGGCGAGCTGCATCATCGCCGCACGACAGGCGGAGCGCTTCTCGATCGTCACCGGTGGCGAGCGCTGGGGGCCGATCCTGAGGGAGTTCGTAGCCTCGCTCGGCCTGGGCGAGGGGCTGGCCGCGGTCGAGACCGTCGCGCCGACCGGCGGCGAGATCGCGCGCGATCCCGATGCCGCGATCGCCCTGCTGGCGCAGGCCTGCCGGCTGACTGCCGAGCGCGATGGCGCGGGTGCGGTCATTCTTGGGGGCGCCGGGCTGGCGGGGCTGGCCGCACGCGTGCAGCCGCTCGTCGATATCCCGGTTATCTGCTCGGTCGAGGCCGGCTTCGGCGCGGTCATGGCAAGCGCGGCCTCGCCGCCAGCGAAGCCGGCGGCGGGCGATCTGGCCTTTCCCGCTCCGGTCGAGAGCCTCGCCCTCGCTCCGGCGCTTGCGGCGCTGCTCGCGCGGCCGGAATAGAGCCGGCATAGGGCCGGTGCGCTATGCCGGGCTTGCGGCGAGCCGGGCGGTTCTGATCACGGCCCATTCGCTGATCGGGACGTCCTGGCCGGAGCGCACGACGCAGAGCCGGTCGAAGGCGATTGGCCGTCCGGCCAGCATGCGCTGGAACTCCTGCGCCGCCTCGGCCTTGGGGCTGGGCGGAACGAAGCCGTAGAGCAGCGAGACATGCGGCATGAAGGCCTCTGCCGCCTCGGGTTCCAGATGCTGCTTCAGCTGCGCCAAGGGCACGGCCACGGCGAAGCGCGCATAGAACGAGCGGAAATAGGCGTCGCTGGTCTCGACGCGGGCGACCGCTTCCGAGAAGGCCGGGACGGCGCTTGCCGCCTCCGCGATCGCCGCGTCCAACGCGGCGACAGGCAGGTCGGTATCGCCCCGCACGGTGAGGTGCGGCGTGAAAACGGGCGTGCCGAAACGCCCGCTGAGATCGGCTACCAAGCCGGCTAGGAACTGGCCGTCCGCGGGGTTCGGCATCAACCAGATCGAGTGGATTTCGACTGACATCAAGGCTTCACAAAGCTGTTGCACATGGGCGCCGGTGTCCGGTATGTTTTTTCCAAGCGTGCCAGAAAATGGATGATTTATTCCATAATGCTGGAACAAGATCGCGATAAGGGAGAAGGCCTTTTGCAGGCGGGATTGCAAGACAATCCGCGCTCGGGCGCGGCTATCAGCGTGCGCGGGCTGCATGTCGCCTATGGCGGCACGCGCGTTCTGCACGGCGTCGACCTCGATTTCACGCCGGGCAGCTTCACTGCGCTCCTGGGCTCCTCCGGTTGCGGCAAGACCACCTTGCTGCGCTCGCTGAGCGGCTTCGTGCCGGTCCAGTCCGGCTCGATCCTGGTCGGCGGCCGGGATGTCGCATCGCTGCCGCCGGAGAAGCGTGGTATGGCGATGGTGTTCCAGTCCTATGCGCTCTGGCCGCATATGACCGTGCTGCAGAATATCGGCTACGGCTTGAAGCTGCGCGGCGCCTCCAGCGCCGAGATCGCCACCAAGGTCGCCGCGATGCTCGAATTCCTGGGCCTGCCCGGATATGAGAGCCGCAAGGTCACCGCGCTTTCGGGTGGGCAGCGCCAGCGCGTCGCGCTCGGCCGGGCGCTCGCCATCGACCCCGGCATCCTGCTGCTCGACGAGCCGCTCTCCAACCTCGACGCCAAGATCCGCATGACGATGCGGCACGAGATCCGCGCGATCCAGCAGCGGCTCGGCCTCACCGCCGTCCACGTCACGCATGACCGCGAGGAGGCCATGACCATGGCCGACCGGCTGGTGATCATGCAGGCGGGGCGGATCGCGCAGGTCGGCACGCCCGAAGAGGTCTATGACCGCCCGGCGACCGCCTTCGTCGCGAATTTCATGGGCGCCGAGAACGTCCTGCCGGTCCGCGTCGAGCGCTCGGGGCAGGGCGCCTCGCTGCATGCGGGCGGGGCCTCGGCCAGCCTGGCGGCATCACCCTCCGCCGCTTTTCCGGCCGGAGAGGCCGTCGCCTATTTCCGCGACGACGTCGCGCGCCTGGACGCGGTCGACGCGCCGGCCTCCGGCGACCTGGTCGTGCCCGGGCTGATCGCCGCCCGCGCCTATCCGGGCGGAGTCTACCGTTACCGCGTGGAGGCCGCCGGCCGTGAGATCACGGTCGACGACGCCACCCGCCACGAACTCGGAACGAAGGTCGGGCTGCGCATTCCCGTGCAGCGCCTTCACATCTTCCCGGCGACCGAGGCCGGGATTGCTGCCTGACAGGGGTTAGTCCAATGCGCATCCTCACGATTGCCTGCTCGATCGCAGCGCTGATGGCGGCTTCGCCGTTGTCCGCGCAGACCTTGAACGTCGCCACCGCCGGCGACCAGAACATGGTCGACTACGTCAAGGATTATCTCGGGCCGATGTTCGAGAAGTCCCATCCGGGCGTGAAGGTCGTTTCCGTCGGAACCGGCCCGGGCGATTCCGGCTCCCAGAAGATCTACGAGAAGCTCGACGCTCAGAAGGCCGGCAACGCGACCGATTTCGACGTCGTCGTCATCCACCAGAAGGCCGCCGGCACGATGGTGAAGGAAGGCCTGCTCGCCAAGTACACCGACAAGGTCGACACCTCGAAGATGGTCTCCAGCGAGTCGGCCAAGAACTCGCTCGGCTCCGACGTCTCGGGCTTCGTCATCCCGATGTTCCAGTCGCAGACTGCGCTGGCCTACAATGCCGACCTGCTGAAGACCCCGCCGAACACCTTCGCCGAGCTGAAGGATTGGGCCGCGAAGAACCCGAAGCAGTTCGGCTATAACGGCATCAAGGGCGGCATGTCCGGCGTCGCCTTCGTCACCGGCTGGGTCTACGCCTTCGGCGGCGACTCCGACAAGCTGATCAAGGGCCCGTACGATCCGGCCGTGAAGGCGAGCTGGGACAAGGCTCTCGGCGAGCTCAAGGACTTCAACAAGAACGTCATCATCACCCCCGGCAATGCCGGCACGCTGGACATGCTGAACCGCGGCGAGATCGCGATCGGCCCGGTCTGGGTCGACATGTTCTATTCCTGGCAGGCCGACGGCAAGCTGCCGCCGAACATGAAGCTCAAGCTCGCTGCTCCCGGCATGCCCGGCCAGCCGATGTACTACGCCGTGCCGGAGAAGACCGCCAACCGCAAGCTCGCGGAAGAGTTCATCGCGCTCGCCACCAGCCCGCAGGTGCAGGCTGACGGCATCGTCAAGAAGTTCAACTGGTATCCGGGCATCGACGCCAAGAACCTCGAAGGCAAGCTCGACCAGGCCGCCTGGAACAAGCTCTTCACCGACATCACCCCGGCCGACCTCTCCTCTAAGGGGAAGTCCTTCCCGATCGCGCCCTACTTCAACGACATTCTCGAGAGCTACGAGAAGAAGGTCGCGAACTGAGCCTTCCCGTCAACCGCGGCCCAGCACCAGCTGGGCCGCACTTTCTCCTGATCGGCGCTTGCCAATGCTGTCTCAACGCCAACTGGCGCTGGTCCTGATCGCGCCGGGCCTCTTCCTGGTCGCGGCGCTCTTCCTCTACCCGCTCGTCTTCTCGCTGATCTCGGCCTTCACCCGGCCTGACGGCTCGTTCACGCTCGAATGGTTCGCCAAGGCCTACGAGCTCTATTCCGGCGACATCGTCTTCACGATCGTCATCGTCCTGGCCTCCTGCGTGCTGACGGCGGTGGCCGCGATCGTGATTGCCGGCACGCTGACGCTGGGCGAGAACCCGTGGATCGTCGGCACGCTGAAGGCGCTCTACCGCTGGCCGCTCTTCATCCCGTTCATCGTCGCGGCGCAGTGCATGCGCACCTTCCTCGCCAAGAACGGCTTGATGAACAACACCTTCGTCTCGCTCGGGCTGATGGAGCCCTTGAGCGCGATCAGCTTCCTCGACTGGCGCGGCATCATCGCCACCTTCGTCTGGAAGCAGACGCCCTTCGTCGCCCTGCTGCTCGCCGGCGCGCTCGCCTCGATCGACCGGGCGACGCTCGAGGCCGGCCGCAACCTCGGCGCCTCGCGGGCGAGGGTGATGCTGGAGCTGGCGCTGCCGCAGGTGATGCCGACGCTGCTCGTCGCGCTCGTGCTCTCCTTCGTGACGATGCTCTCGGTGCTCTCGGTGCCGATGATGGTCGCAGGCTCGCAGCCGACCATGCTGACCGTCGACATGGCCTTCCGCATCAACGCCTATGGCGACTACGCCACCGCCAATGCGCTCGGCGTCATCACCTACCTGATCAGCGCCGGCGCCGCGATCATCTACCTGAAGCGCGGCATGAACCAGGAGGCGACGTCATGATCCGCCTGGCATCGACCGCACGCGCGGCGCTCGCCGCCGCGCTGCTGACCGCCTTCGCCTTCGTCCTGATCGGCCCGCTCGCCAACCTCGCGCTCTGGTCCGTGGCCGAGCGCTGGTACACGCCCTACAAGCTGCCGGTCAGCTACGGCACGCGCTACTGGGAGCAGGTCTTCCGACCGTCCGGCGACGCCATGGCCTCGCTCGGCACCAGCGTCTGGATCGCGGTGCTGACGGTGATCGTCGCGCTCGCGCTGTCGATTCCGGCGGGCTACGCGCTGGCGCGCCTGAAGCTGCCGATGCGCTCGCTGTTCATGGTCATGTTCCTGCTGCCGCAGGCCTTTCCCTCGGTGGCGATCTACATCAACGTCGCGCGGACCTTCTACCAGCTCGGCATCAACGGCACCGTCTTCGCCGTCGTGCTGGTCCATGCCGCCCATGGCCTGGTCTATTCGGTCTGGATCGCGGCTGCCGCCTTCGCCGCCGTCGACAAGGATCTGGAGCTGGCGGCGCGCAATATCGGCGCCTCGCCGATGCGCACCTTCGCCACGGTGACGCTGCCCCTGGCGATGCCGGGCATCATCGCCAGCGGCATCTTCGTCTTCCTGGAATCGCTCGACGAGTTCACCGGGACGTTCTTCGTCGGCGTGCCGCAGGTCATCACCTTGCCGCTGCTGCTCTATAACGCAGCCATGGGCGGCAATTATCAGGTCGCCTCGATCACGGCGCTGATCCTGCTCGTGCCCTCCGTGCTGTTCATGCTGTTCATCGAGCGCTTTTTGCGTGCCGACGTGCTGGCGAAGGTCGGCGCCTGAGGCCGGCTGCTGCAGGGCAACCGGGTGAAGTGGAACACCGGCGCTGATGAAGGGCGCAAGCCCTCCCCCCGCTTGCGGTGGGGAGGGTTGGGTGGGGGGCAGTGCCGCCTGGTGTTATGCAGAAGAACGGTCGCGACCTGCTTTCCGGCCCCCCATCCCTAACCCTTCCCCACCGCAAGCGGGGGGAAGGGGACGAGCCTCCCCTTCATCCGATCGCGTTGGCGGCGGCCGCGGGACGCATTGCCTTGGCCGGCCGGGCGGAGGATGATGGCCCCGCCCGCATTGCTGCCGCGTGCGGTCGGCCATGCCGGTATGTCGCAGCGGCAGCGGCGGCAGCCCCTGCAATGGCGGCGGCGGCATCCTATATAGGCGCCTGAGTTTCAGAAGCCTGGAGGTGCAACATGAGCGATCAAACGGAACGTGCGGTCCTGGCCGGTGGCTGCTTCTGGGGAATGCAGCAGCTGATCCGCCGGCAGCCGGGCGTGCTCTCGACGCGCGTCGGCTATACCGGCGGCAGCGTCAAGAACGCGACCTACCGCAACCATGCCGGCCATGCCGAGGCGATCGAGATCGTCTTCGACCCGACCAAGACCAGCTTCCGCGAGATGCTGGAATTCTTCTTCCAGATCCACGACCCGAGCACGCTCGACCGCCAGGGCAACGATATCGGCGACAGCTATCGCTCGGAGATCTTCTACACCAGCGAGGAGCAGCGCCGCGTCGCCGAAGAGACGATTGCGGACGTCGATGCCTCCGGCCTGTGGCCGGGCAAGGCCGTGACCGCGCTCAGCCCCGTAGGCGAGTTCTGGGAGGCCGAGCCGGAGCACCAGGACTACCTGGAGCGCTATCCAAGCGGCTATACCTGCCACCGCATCCGCCCGGGCTGGCGGCTGCCGCGGCGACAGGATGCGGCAGCGCAGTCCAGCGCGGCGGGCTGAGCGACTGCGATGGCGACGCGCGGCTTCACGGGACGACGCTCCACCGGCGACGAGACGGGGCGCGTTCCGCCCGGGCAGCACCTCGTCGAGGATTTTCCGGTGCTCTCGGCCGGGCCGACGCCGCGCGTCAAGCTCGACGACTGGTCCTTCACGCTCAAGACCGGCCCCCGGCCAGTCAAGAGCTGGAGCTGGGCCGAGTTCAACGCCCTGCCTATCACCAAGATGACGCGCGACATCCACTGCGTCACGACCTGGTCGAAGCTGAACACGCCTTGGGAGGGCGTGCTGGTCGACGACATCCTGGCCGATGCCGGGATCGCGGCGCCGACCGGCTTCGCGTTGGCGCATTCCTATGATGGCTACTCGACCAATGTCCCGACCGCCGACCTCATCGTCGGCAAGGCGATGGTGGCGCTGCGCTACGAGGGCGCGGCGCTGACGCCGGACCATGGCGGCCCGGCCCGGCTGCTGGTGCCGCATCTCTATTTCTGGAAGTCGGCGAAATGGCTGCACGGCCTGCAATTCACCGAGCGGGACGAGGCCGGTTTCTGGGAGCTGCGCGGCTACCACATGTACGGCGATCCGTGGCGGGAGCAGCGCTACACGAATGACTGACGCGGGCGCGGCAGCGCTGCCCCGCCGCTGGCAGAGCGCCAAGATTGTGCGGATCGTCCAGCGCACGGCGCGGATCAAGAGCTATTTCTTCGACCTGCCAGAGCCCTTCGCGTATCAGGCCGGGCAGCATGTCGATGTCCGGCTGACGGCTCCGGACGGCTACCGCGCCATGCGCAGCTACTCAATCGCGAGCGGGCTGGGCGGGGCAGGACCGCTCGAACTCGCCATTGAGCGGCTCGATGACGGCGAGGTCTCGCCCTTCTTCCATGACGTCGCCGAGGTCGGCGATGAGATCGAATTGCGTGGGCCGCTCGGCGGCCATTTCGTCTGGTCGCCGGCCGATGGCGGCCCGCTGCTGCTGATCGGCGGCGGCTCGGGCGTCGTGCCGCTGATGTCGATGCTGCGAGAGCTGCATTCGTCCGGCGCGCCGGTGCCGGCTGCGCTGCTGCTCTCGGCTCGGACCTGGGACGAGGCCCTCTTTCGCGATGAGCTGATCGCGCTGGAGCGCGAGCTGGGTTCGTTCGCGCTCGCCTTCGCGCTGACGCGCGAGCCGCCGCGCCGGCCGGAGGATTACGGAAGGCGGGCCGACATGGCGATGGTGTCCGAGGTGATGGCCCGGCTACCAGCACTGCCGAGGCATGTCTTCGTCTGCGGCTCCAACGCCTTCGTCGGTACGGCTGCGGATGGCGTGGTCGCCGCGGGGGTGCCGGCCACGAGCGTGCGGACCGAACGCTATGGCGCGTAGCGTCAGTCGCGTGGGTTGAGCGCGTCGTTCAGGCCGTCGCCGAGCAGGTTGAAGCCCACGACGACGGCGATGATCGCGAGGCCCGGCCAGAGGGCCATCCAGGGCGCCTCGCCCAAAAACTGCCGGGCGACGTCGAGCATGCTGCCCCAGGACGGGGCGGGGGGAAGCTGGCCGAGGCCGAGGAAGGCGAGGCTCGCCTCCGCCAGCACCGCGATGGCCATGGTCAACGTTGCCTGCACCACGATGGGCGGCAGGATGTTGGGCAGGATCTGGCCGGTCAGGATCGCGACATGGCCGATGCCCTGCGAGCGAGCGGCGGCGATGTAGTCCTCGGTGCAGACGACCAGTGTCTGTGCGCGGGCCACCCGGACGAAGATCGGCATGGCGGAAATGCCGATCGCGATCATCGCGTTCTCCAGGCTCGGGCCGAGGAAGGCGGCGAGCGCGATCGCCAGCACGAGGAAGGGGCAGGCAAGCAGCGCATCGGCCAGCCGCGAGATCGCCATGTCGGTGAACCTGCCGAAATAGCCGGCGAGCATGCCGAAGGGCAGGCCTATCAGCACGGCGACTGCGACCGAGACGATGCCGGCAGAGAGCGAGGCGCGCGTGCCGAAGATGACGCGCGAGAGCACGTCGCGGCCGAGATCGTCGGTGCCGAACCAATGGGCTGCGCTCGGCGCCTCGCGGATCGCCATCCAGTCCGGCGAATTCGGCTCGTAGGGCGCAATCAGCGGCGCGAAGACGGCGATGACGACGAAGAACAGCACGATCGCCGCGCCGATCAGCGCCGAGGGCTCATGCAGGATGCGCCCCAGACCTGAGCGCGAGTTGGCGCGGGCAGGCGCGGCGGTCGGAGCGGTTGCGGGCAGCGTCACGTCCTGAGCCTCGGATTGAGCAGGACATAGGCGAGGTCGGCCAGGAAGCTCATCAGCAGGAAGACGGCGGCCGTGCAGAGCACGACGGCCTGGACGACGGCGTAGTCGCGGCTGAAGACGCCGTCCACGATCATCTTGCCGAAGCCGGGGATGGAGAAGACCTGCTCAGTCAGGACCGCGCCGGCCAGCAATTCGCCGAACTGCAAGGTGCCGAGCGTCACCACCGGGATCAACGCGTTGGGGAGCGCATGACGCAGCACGAGCTTGCGCTCCTTCACGCCCTTGGCGCGGGCGGTGCGGATGTAATCCTGCTTCATCGCCTGGATCATGGCGCTGCGGGTGTGGCGCATGATGATCGCCGCCGTGCCGGTGCCGAGCACGAGCGCCGGCATCAGCATCGCCTTCAGGTTGCCCCAGAGGTCTTCGGATGGCGGCACATAGCCGCCGGCCGGCAGCCAGCCGAGATGCACCGAGAAGAGCAGGATCAGCATGATGCCGAGCCAGAAATTCGGGATCGACAGGCCGGCCAAGCCGAACAGGCTCGCGCCATAGTCGAGCGCCGAGCCGCGCCTGAGCGCCGCGATGATGCCGATCGGCAGGCCGAGCAGCAGCGCGATCAGCATCGAGAGCACGGCGAGCTCGATCGTCACCGGCAGCTTCTCGGCCAGCATCGTGCCGATCGGCAGGCGGGTGCGGACCGAATTGCCGAAATCGCCCTGGAGCAGCCCGCCGAGCCAGGCGGCGTATTGCACCGGGACGGGATCGTTGAAGCGGTACTTCTCGCGCAGGTACTCGATGACCTCGGGGTTGCGCTCCTCGCCGGCGAGCGCCAGGGCCGGGTCTCCGGGCAGGAGCTTCTGCAGCCCGAACACCATCATCGAGACCAGCAGCAGCGTCGGGAGCGCAACGCCGAGGCGGCGCAGAAGCAGGGCCGTCATGGCGGCTATCGTGCTCCGTTCTTGTTCTTGATCCGGGGCGCTTCAGCGCCCCGGATGGGTCGGAAACGTGTCAGTTCGTCGGCTTCACGCCGGAAAGGCGCAGCAGGCCGTCGGGATACATCGTGATGCCGCCGACGGTCTTGCGGGCCGCGAAGAACCAGTTCGAGTGGTATATCGGGATCGAGGACAGGGCGGTGAGGTAGATGTCCGTCGCCTTCTCGTAGAGCGCGGCGCGCTTGGCCTCGTCCGCCTCGCCGCGCGCCTGGGTCAGCACGGCGTCGAGATCCTTGTTGCAGTACTTGTTGACGTTCTGCGAGCCGGTGCAGCCGAAGAAGGAGAACAGCGTCGGGTCCGGATCAGCGCGGCCGCTCCAGTTGCCGATATACATCTCGAAATTGCCGTTGAGATAGCGCTCGATCGCGGAGGTCGTCTCGAGCGGCAGCAGCTTGACGTCGAAGCCGGCCTCGCCCGCCATCGACTGGACGATCTGCGCGACGCGGCCATCGGCCAGCGCGTTCTCATAGGTCAGTTCGACCGGGACGCGGGTCATGCCGGCTGCGGCGATCAGCGCCTTGGCCTTGGCGACGTCGCGGGCCGGGGCCTTGTGCGCCTTGCTGTAGAACGGGCTCGAAGGCGGGATCATCTGGTTGTCCGCGAGGAACTCGCCGTTGAAGGCGACGCGGTTGATGACGTTGCGGTCGATCGCGAGCTCGAAGGCCTGGCGCAATTTCTCGTTCTTGCCGAGTGGGCCATTCGCCTTTTCGCCGTTGCCGACGTTGAACATCAGGTGCGAGACGGCGAGGCCCTGGCCGGCATGGAGCGCGAGATTGGCATCCTCGCGTACGGTCTTCAGGTCGGTCGGGGCGATGCGCTCGGCGAGGTCGAGATCGCCGGCGCGGACGCGCGACAGGCGCACCGTGGAATCGCCGACATAGTAGTAGACGACCTCGTCATAGCCGATCTTGCCGGCGTCCCAGTAATCCGCGAACTTCTTGACGCGGATCAGGTCGCGCGACTTGCGCTCGACGAACTGGTAGGGGCCGGCGCAGACCGGGGCGGTCGGGAAGTCGGCGCCCTTGGCCTTGGCGGCGGTGGGCGAGACCATCATGCCGGCGCGGTCGCTGAGATTGGCGAGCAGCGGCACGAAGGGCTCCGACAGGGTGAACTTGACCTTGTCGGCCGCGATGACCTCGACGCCCGAGACCGGCGCCAGCTCCGCCTTGCGCTTGGAGTCGGGCATGGTCTTCATGCGCTCGATGTTGAACTTCACCGCCTCGCCGTCGAAGGCCGTGCCGTCATGGAACTTGACGTTCTTGCGCAGCGTGAAGGTAATCGCCTTGCCGTCCGGCGCCCAGTCCCAGCTCTCGGCGAGCTGAGGCACGATCTTCAGGTCAGGCGAGATGTCGACCAGCTTGTCGCAGAGCGAGGCGAAGACGAAGCGGCCGGTATAGGTGCCGCTCAGCGCCGGGTCGAGCGCATCGGGGTCGTCTTGGATGCCAACGCGCAGCGTCGCGGCTTGCGCGGCGCCGATGGTGAGGGCCATCACTGAGATGGCCAGAAACGCCCTGCGGATGCGTGTCATGCGGATCCCCTCCGTCTCGCGGCTTTGCCGATTTCCGTTAAGCAAGCACGCTTGGCAAAGTTTGTAAATCCACCGAACAAATGGAAGTGGCGCACTTCTGAAATCGGGCATTCCGATGGTCCGGCTTGATCCGATCGGGTAACTTGACGCCGCGTCGAACTGCCTATTAGTTCTGATATCAGACTAATCGCATCGGGCACGTCATGGCTTCGGATATCGCCTCAACGACCATCGCAAGGCAGGCCTCGACCCGCCTGGTGATCGAACGCGTCCTGCGCGAGGGCCCGGTCTCGCGGGCGGAGATTGCGCGCGGCACCGGCCTGTCCAAGCAGACCATATCCGACGTGATGCGCGAGCTGGAGCGCGACGGCTGGGTGCGCGAGGAGGGGCAGGTCCAGGGCGCGGTCGGCCGCAGCGCCGTGACCTACGCCATCCGCCCCGACGCCGCCTTCGTGCTCGGCATCGACCTTGGCGGCACCAAGCTGCACCTGGCGCTGGCCGACCTGCACGGGCAGATCGCGGCGGAGGTCGTCGAGCCGACGACGCGCGAGGGCGGCAGCGCCGTCGTCGAGCAGATCGGCCGGCTGGCCGACATCCTGATCGAGCGCGCCGGCATCGCCCGCTCGCGGCTGCGTGGCGGCGTGATGGGCAGCCCCGGCATCATCGACCCCGCGACGGGCGCGATCGTGATCGCGCCGAACATTCCCGGGCTCGATTCGCTCGACGTGCGCGGCGCCCTGCGCACCCGGCTCGGCGTCGAGGTCGCGATCGAGAACGACGTCAACCTCGCCGCCATCGGCGAGCATTGGCGCGGCGGCAGCAAGGGCGCCAACACCTTCGCCTTCATCGCGCTCGGCACCGGAATCGGCATGGGCATCTTCGCCGATGGCCGGATGGTGCGCGGCGCGCGCGGCGCGGCCGGCGAGATCGCCTACCTGCCGCTCGGCGGCGATCCCTATGACGCGCGCGGCCTGCGGCTCGGCACGCTGGAGACGGCCATTGGCAGCGCCGCCATCTCCGAGCGCTATGCGGCTTTGGGCGGCAGCGAGAAGCGCACGGTGCGGGAGATCTTCGACCGGCTCGGGCAAGAGGATGAAGCGGCGCGGGTCACCGTCGACGAGGTGGCGCGGGTGCTCGCCACCGCCGTGCTGGCCGTCCACAGCGTCATCGATCCCGAGATCGTGGTGATGGGCGGCAGCATCGGCGTCCGCCCCGAGCTGACCGAGCGCATCGCCGTCCATCTCGCGCATTGCATGCCGCAGCCGGCGCGGATCGAAGTCAGCGCGCTCGGCAGCCGCGCCACGCTGATCGGGGCGATCGGCAGCGCCATCGATCTGGTCCATCGCGCCCTGTTCGGCGTCGGCACCGGCGCGAGCCTGCTTGCCCTGCCGAGCTTCGCGGACGTCGCGGCATGAGCGGGCGCCGGCCGCAGCTGGAGGTCGTCGCTGATGCGGCTACCGCGGCGGCGCGGGCAGCCGAATTGATCGCGGCGCGGGTCGTCGCGGGCAGGGCCAGGGTTCTCGGCCTCGCGACCGGCGGGACCATGGTGCCGCTCTATGCGCATCTGGTTGCGGCCGTGCGGGCAGGGCGACTGTCGCTGAGTGCTGTCACGAGCTTCAATCTCGACGAATATGTCGGCGTCGCCCCGCAAATGCCGGCAAGCTTCCATGCCTATATGCGCCTGCACCTGCTCGACGAGGCCGATCTCGATCCGGCGCGCGCGCATGTCCCGGATGGCATGGCCCCGGACCTCACCGCCGAGGCGTCGCGCTACGAGATGGCGATCACCAGGGCCGGCGGCATCGACCTGCAGGTCCTGGGCATCGGCGCCAACGGCCATATCGGTTTCAACGAGCCGGGCTCGGATTTCGGCTCGCGGACGCGCGTCCTGGAGCTGAGCGAGGCGACGCGGCGGGCCAATGCCGCCGATTTTCCCGATGGCGCAGTGCCCGAGCGGGCGCTGACCATGGGCATCGCCACGATCCTGGAGGCGCGCGAGATCGTGCTGCTCGCCATCGGCGCGAAGAAGGCCGCGGCCATCGCGGCGGCCATCGAAGGGCCGCTCTCACCTAATTGCCCAGCGTCTGCGCTGCGATTGCATGCCCAGGTCCGGATCATTTGCGATAAGGCAGCGGCCTCGCAGCTCGACGGCCCGCAGGCCGATATCCGGAGACAGGCATGAACTGGGGCAACCGCGACTTCATGGCGCCGGGCCGCTCGCTTGCGGTCGGCGATCGCGGCATGGCGGCGACCTCGCATCCGCAGGCGACACTCGCGGCAGTCGAGATGCTGCGGGCCGGAGGCAACGCGGTCGATGCCGCCATCGCAGCCGTCGCGCTGCAAGGCGTGATCGACCCGCACATGACGGGCATTGGCGGCGATTGCTTCGCGCTCTATGCGCCGGCCTCGGGCAAGCCGGTGGCGATCAACGGCTCGGGCCGGGCGCCGGGCAAGGCGGAGCTCGGCTGGTTCCTGGGCCAGGGGCTGACATCGATCGCCGACGATTCGCCGCATTCAGTCACGGTGCCCGGCGCCGTCGATGCCTGGTGCAAGCTCGCGGCCGATCACGGCACCAAGAGCCTCGACGAAATCCTGGCGCCGGCGATCCGTGCCGCCGAGGACGGCTTTGTCGTCACGCCGCGCGCCGGGCTCGACTGGGCGCGCTACGCGGGCCGCATCGAGACGCACGGCACCGGCATCGCCGCCTATCTGCCCGGCGGCAAAGCGCCTGCGACCGGTGATCGACTCAACCACCCCGCCCTAGCCAAGACGCTGAGGCGCATTGCGCGCGAGGGGCGCTCGGCCTTTTACGAGGGCGAGGTTGCGGACGAGATCGTCGCAGTGCTGAAAGGGCTCGGCGGCCTGATGGAGGCCGATGATCTCGCCTCGGCCTCGGCCGATTATGTCGAGCCGATCGGCGCCGATTATCGCGGTCACCGGCTCTGGGAATGCCCGCCGAACGGGCAGGGCGTCGCGGCGCTGCTGATCGCGCGGCTGCTCGAAGGCTTCGATCTCGGGGATGCCAGCCTCAGCGAGGCCGACCGCATCCACCTCCTGGCCGAGGCGACCAAGGCGGCCTATCGCCAGCGCGACGCGCTCGTGGCTGACCCGGCCTTCAAGCCGCTCGATGTCGAGTCGTTGCTCTCGGACGCCTCGATCAGGGCTCTGCGCGGCAGGATCGACCCGAAGCGCGCTTCGGAGGCCGCGGCCTTCGACATGCCCGTGCACAAGGACACGGTCTATGTCGCCGTGGCCGACCGCAACGGCAACGTCGTCTCCTTCATCAACTCGCTGTTCTTCGCCTTTGGCAGCGGCATCTATGCGCCCCGCTCCGGCGTGCTGCTGCAGAACCGGGGCGCCGGCTTCCGGCTGATCGAGGGCCACCCCAACGCGATCGCGCCGCGCAAGCGGCCGTTCCACACCATCATCCCCGGCCTGCTCGCCAAGGACGGCAAGCCTGCCATGGCGATGGGCGTGATGGGCGGGCAGTACCAGTCGACCGGGCATGTCCAGATACTGACCGGCCTGCTCGATCGCGGGCTGGATATCCAGCAGGCCTCGGACGCGCCGCGCAGCTTCGCCTTCGACGGCAATCTCTCACTCGAACCGATGATATCGCGCGCGGTGGCCGATGACCTCGCTGGGCGTGGCCACCGCGTCATCTGGGCGGACGAGCCGCTCGGCGGCTGCCAGATCGTCTATGTCGATCACGCCAGGGGCGTGATGTACGGCGCCTCGGACCATCGCAAGGACGGCATCGCGCTGGCGGCATGAGGATGGGGCAGGGCATGGCCAAGGGACAGGCGGGATGAGCGAAGCGGGTCCGATCCTCTCTATCGAAGCGCTCACGCTGGCGTTGCCGGCCGGCGCCGATCGGCCTTACGCCATCGAAGAGGTCACGCTCGCGCTCCACCCCGGTCAGATCCTTTGCATCGTCGGCGAATCCGGCTCGGGCAAGTCGATGTGCGCCTCGGCCTTGATGGGGCTGCTGCCCAAGGCCGTCAGGCCGCTCAGTGGGCGCATCATGTTCGAGGGCCGCGACCTGCTGACCCTGCCGCCGGGCGAATGGCGCGCGCTGCGCGGCCAGCGTCTCGGCATGATCTTCCAGGAGCCGATGACGGCGCTGAACCCGGTCATCCGCATCGGCGAGCAGATCGCCGAGACGTTTGAGGCGCATGGCCGCCTGACTCCGGCCGAGCGGCGCGAGCGGGTGATCGAGCTGGCGCGCGAGGTCGGCCTGCCCGATCCCGAGCGGATCGTGAAAAGCTATCCGCATCAGCTCTCGGGCGGCCAGCGCCAGCGCGCCATGATCGCGATGGCGCTGGCGCTCGAACCCTCGATCCTCGTGGCGGACGAGCCGACCACGGCGCTCGACGTCACCACGCAGGCGCAGATCATCAAGCTGATCCGCGACATCCAGCAGCGCCGCGGCATGGCGGTGATGTTCATCACCCACGATTTTGGCGTCGTCTCCGACATCGCCGACCGCGTCGCGGTGATGGAGAAGGGGCGGGTGGTCGAGGAAGGGCCGGTCGCCGATGTCCTGGAGCGGCCGCAGCATCCCTATACGCAGCGCCTGCTGGCGGCGGTGCCGAACCTGATCCCGCCCGTGCGACCCTCGGTCGAAGGTGAGCCGATCGCCTGCTCGGTGGTGGGGCTCACCAAGACCTATCGCGGCACCGGCTCGCTCGCCTCGCGCCGCGAGGTTGCGGCGGCCAAGGGCGTCAGCTTCGACATCCGCCGCGGCGAGACGCTCGGTCTGGTCGGTGAATCCGGTTCGGGCAAGAGCACGATCGGCCGGCTCGTCATCCGCCTGACCGATCCCGATGCCGGCACGGTGCGGCTGGGCGAACTCGACTTCACCGGGACCGAAGGCTCGGCCCTGCGCGCGGCGCGCAAGCATGTGCAGATGGTCTTCCAGGACCCGTTCGCCTCGCTCAACCCGCGCCGTCGCGTCGGCCAGATCATCGCGGACGGGCCGATCGCCCATGGCGTTCCCGCCGCGCAGGCCCATGCGAAGGCCGAGGAGTTGCTGGCGCTGGTCGGGCTCGAGCCGAGCGCTGCCCGGCGCTACCCGCACGAGTTCTCCGGCGGCCAGCGCCAGCGCATCGGCATTGCCCGCGCGCTCGCGCTCGATCCCGACGTGCTCGTCGCCGACGAGCCGGTCTCGGCGCTCGACGTCTCCGTGCAGGCGCAGGTGCTGGAGCTGCTGGAGGGTCTGAAGACGCGGCTCAGGCTCGCCATGCTGTTCATCACGCATGACCTCAACGTCGCCGCCCAGGTCTGCGACCGCATCGCGGTGATGCGCCAGGGCGAGATCGTCGAGCTCAGGCCGACAGCCGAGTTGCTGGCGCGGCCGGAGCATCCCTATACGCAGGCGCTGCTCGCCGCCATTCCCGGCCGCGGGCGGCTGACCGGTTCGTGACATTCGCCAATCGATTGAATGGCTTGGGAGGGCCTGTTGATGTCGTTCAAAGAGCTTCCGATCCTGCGCGTCGGCCTGATCGGCTCAGGCTTCATCGCCGCCTTCCACCTCCAGTCGATGCTCGGCGTGCGCAATATCAGCATTGGCGGCGTCTATAGCCGCTCGCCGGAGAAGCGCACCCGCATCGCCGAGAAGGCGCGCGAGCTCGGGCTCGGGCCGGCCCATGTCTTCGACAGCCTCAACGCGATGGCGATGTCGGGCGAGGTCGATGCGCTCTGGCTGCTGACGCCGAACGATACCCGCCTCGACATCATGCGCGAGATCCACCGGCTGGTGAAAGCCGGCGCACCTCTGCGAGCCATCGCCTGCGAGAAGCCGTTGGCGCGCACTTTGGCCGAGGCGCGCGAGATGCTGGTGCTGGCCGAGGATGCCGGGCTGCTGCACGGCTATCTGGAGAACCAGGTGTTCTCGACCGCCGTGGTGCGCGGCAAGGACATCATCTGGCGCCGGGCCGTGCCGCAGGGCGGGCGGCCCTATCTGGCGCGCGCGGCCGAGGAGCATGCCGGCCCGCACGAGCCCTGGTTCTGGCAGGGCGAGCGCCAGGGCGGCGGCGTGCTCTCCGACATGATGTGCCATTCGGTCGAGGTGGCGCGCTTCATGCTGACACCGCCCGGCGCGCCGCGCAATTCGCTGAAGCTGGTCAGCGCCAGCGCCACCGTGGCGACGCTGAAATGGACCCGGCCGCGCTATGCCGCCGACCTGCAAGCGCGCATGGGCATCGACTTCGCCAAGCGCCCGGTCGAGGATTTCGCCCGCGGCATCATCACGCTCGAAGATGGCGACGGCCAGCAGGTGATGATCGAGGCGACGACCTCCTGGGCCTATGTCGGCGCCGGCCTGCGCATCCAGCTCGAGCTGCTCGGGCCGGAATATTCGATGGAGTTCTCCTCGCTCTCGACTGGCCTCAAGGTCTTCCTGTCGCGCGCCGTGACCGGCTCGGAGGGCGAGGACCTTGTCGAGAAGCAGAATGCCGAGCAGGGGCTGATGCCGGTGGTCGAGGACGAGGCCGGAATCTACGGCTATACCGACGAGAACCGCCACATGGTCGAGGCCTTCAGGCGCGGCCTTGCGCCTGCCGAGACCTTTGCCGATGGCGTCGGCGTGGTCGAGATGCTGATGGGGCTCTACCGTTCGGCCGAGCTCGGCCGCACCGTCGAATTCCCCGATCCCGAGCTTGAGGGCTACGTGCCGCTGGTCGCGCGCAAGCCGGCCTGAGAGAAGGCTTCGGACGTCCTCTGGCGCGCCGCCCGCGCTTCCGACGTTCATCGTCATGCCCGCTGCGTTCGGCTCTCGGCAGCCGGCCAGTGCCGAATGAGTTCTGTGAGGGGTTCTGCTCAAGCCGTTGATTAATTTTTGATTCGCACGCTGGCCCCGAGCAGCTGTACGGGCCTCAACAGGCGGCGCGCGGCAGAGGATGGCGCCAATCTCGACGGTTCGATTTCACCCTCCGTTAACTGCGCCGGGCTAGGACTTCGAACGTCCCTATTTGGTGTGTTCGAGTTATCGCGGTGCCTATGCGTCAGTTCGATATCAAGCCGCGAGTTTACGACGAGGATCGCGAGGATTATCCGCCCGTCGAGCAGGATGCTCCGGTCGTTCTCGTAAGAAGGCGCCGAGGTGTTGGCGCTGCCCCGCCAGTTCCGGAAGTTCCGGCTGCTGGTGCGGCGCCTGCCGCATCTCGCGGGACCTTCGTCTTTCCGCCGAATGTTCGCTTCACTCGGACGCCCGACAAGGTGCGCCTGTCGCAAGCCGTGCCGAGCGTCGAGGCGCCTGAGGCTGTAGTCAGTGCTGCATTGCCGGAGCCGGCGGGCAAGCCGAGCCGCGTTCGCTATTGGCGGACGCCCGACCGTCTGCTGAAGCAGGTCTGGGGCGAGCAGCAGGCGCAGGCGCCGAACGAGGTGGCAGCGATTGAGACCGGGTTCGACCCGGGGGATTTCTATGAATACGCTCTCGACGATGAATTTGCCGAGGAGACCGCGGAGGAGGTGGCCGTTCCGCCACTCGCCGCGGCAGATGAGCCGAGCACGCCTTACGCCTTCATTTCCGATCACGCTTTCTGGGAGCTTGGGCCTGAGACGGCGGAGGGCGGGCTCGACCTGTCTTCCGAGCCCATATTCCGCAATGAGCCGGAAGAGCCGGAGGGCGAGCTCTTCGAGCCCGAGATGCCGTTCGAAGCGCCGGTTTCCGAAAGCCGTCCGGTTGGCCGATCCGACGCAGCCGCAGTGAGGCCCTCAAGCCTCTCGTGGTCGCAGAGCTATAGTGTGAATCTGCGGTTCTCCGCCCAGCCATGGGTCGTTGACCGCCAGGAGGCTACGCCCGCCGAGGCGCCCAGGCCTGTCGCTCCGCCCGCGGTCGCGAGCATGCCCACGCCTGAGCCGGGTGTGCTCATCACCCGCAGAAGCAGGCCCGAACCTGCCGCCGAGCCGCCAAGGGCGAGGCGGCGGCCGGTCGAGCTTGCTCCACCGGTGCGGGCTTCCGATGTGTTCGAGCTGCCGCCGATCAGCTTCCTCGCCGAGCCGAAGGCGCAGCCCGAGATGGCTGTGTCGACCGAGACCCTGCAGCAGAATGCCGGGTTGCTCGAAGGCGTGCTCGAAGACTTCAACGTCCGCGGCGAGATCGTCCAGGCCTGCCCCGGTCCGGTGGTGACTTTGTACGAGCTTGAGCCTGCGCCTGGGACGAAGTCCTCGCGCGTCATCTCTCTCGCGGACGACATCGCGCGCTCGATGAGCGCGATCTCGGCGCGCGTGGCGGTGATCCCGGGCAAGAACGCGATCGGCATCGAGCTGCCCAACGCCAAGCGCGAGACCGTCTTCCTGCGCGAGCTGCTCGCCAGCCAGGACTTCGAGAGCACCAAGCACAAGCTGGCGCTCTGCCTCGGCAAGACCATCGGCGGCGAGCCGGTGATCGCCGACCTCGCCCGCATGCCGCATCTGCTGGTGGCCGGCACCACCGGCTCGGGCAAGTCGGTCGCGATCAACACCATGATCCTGTCGATCCTCTACCGGCTCAAGCCGGAGGAGTGCCGGCTGATCATGGTCGACCCGAAGATGCTCGAGCTCTCCGTCTATGACGGCATCCCGCACCTGCTCACCCCCGTCGTCACCGACCCGAAGAAGGCGGTGGTCGCGCTGAAATGGGCGGTGCGCGAGATGGAGGAGCGCTACAAGAAGATGTCGAAGCTCGGCGTGCGCAACATCGACGGCTTCAACGTGCGCGTCGGCGAGGCGGTGGCGGCCGGCGAGGTGATCACGCGCACGGTCCAGACCGGCTTCGACAAGCATTCCGGCGAGGCGGTGTACGAGGAGGAGGTGATGGACCTCGCTCCGCTGCCCTACATCGTCGTGATCGTCGACGAGATGGCCGACCTGATGATGGTCGCCGGCAAGGAGATCGAGGGCACGATCCAGCGCCTGGCCCAGATGGCGCGCGCGGCGGGCATCCACGTCGTGCTGGCCACCCAGAGGCCGTCGGTCGACGTCATCACCGGCACGATCAAGGCCAACTTCCCGACCCGGATCTCGTTCCAGGTCACCTCGAAGATCGATAGCCGCACGATCCTGGGCGAGATGGGCGCCGAGCAGCTGCTCGGCCAGGGCGACATGCTCTACATGGCCGGCGGCGGCCGCATCACCCGCGTGCACGGGCCGTTCGTCTCCGACGCCGAGGTCGAGAAGGTCGTGGCGCACCTGAAGACGCAAGGGCGGCCGGACTATCTCGAGGCGGTGACGGCCGAGGAGGAGGCCGCCGCGGCCGAGGACGAGGATGGCGGCGCCATCTTCGACAAGGGCGCCATGGCCTCGGCCGAGAGCGAGGATCCCTACGAGCAGGCGGTGGCGGTGGTGCTGCGCGACAAGAAGGCCTCGACCTCCTACATCCAGCGCCGCCTGCAGATCGGCTACAACCGCGCCGCCTCGATCATGGAGCGGATGGAGCACGAGGGCATCGTCGGACCCGCAAACCACGCCGGAAAACGCGAGATTTTGGTCGAGACTGGACGCGCCCGCGAGGATGAGGACTGAGCGCGCGAGCGCTCAGCGCTTCTCGGCGAGCAGGGCGAAGCGGGTCGAGGAGCCCAGCCGGATGGCGTCGTGGATCGGCGCCGTCAGCTGCTGGGCCCGGACGACCTGGCTGTAATCGGCCGGCGCGATGTTCACGAAGCCCGCGGCAACGAGCATGCCCTTCAGGCACTCCTGGCTCAGCCCGTCCTTGAAGAAGAAGCGCTTGCTGATCGAGGCGTGCGTGTCGCTGTCGATCTGGTGGACGGCGGCGCCGCGCTTGTCGCGCAGCCAGTTGCCGAGGCGGTTGATCAGGGCCTGGAGCGGTGTGCGGTTGATCCAGTCGCCGTCAATGACGAGCAGGCGCCCGCCCGGCCTGAGAACCCTGAACCATTCGGCGAAGGCGGCTTCCGGATCGGTCAGCGTCCAGACCAGATGGCGGGTGATCAGCGCGTCATAGCTCGCATCGGCGTCGAGCAGGTGCTCGGCATCGCCGAGCAGGATGCGGGCGGCCTTGCCGTGCTTGGCGCGGGCGCGCTCGATCATCGCCTCGGAGAAGTCGAGCGCGGTGACGCGGTGGTTCAGCGAGAGCAGGGCGCGGGTGATCTCGCCGGTGCCGCAGGCGAGGTCGAGCACGTCGATCGGCTTGGCACCGAAAGAGGTACGAATCAGGCGCTGGAAGGCCTTGAGCTCGCGGTCGGACTTGATCGCGTGGCCGTAGGACTGGTCGAAGGTCTCGGCCCTGACAGACCAATAGGCGCGGATCTCTTCCTTGAGGGAGAAATTGTCGTGTGGGGTCGGTGCCGGCATGGCTCAGTGAACCTGGATATAGGGCTCGACCAGAAGCGTGCCGCGGGCCGAGCGTTCGAGATGCACGCCGACCGCATATGTCTCCGAGACGGCCGGATGCGCAAGTACCTCGTGCGGCTCGCCGGACTGGGCGATGCGCCCCTGGTTCATGACGAGGATATGGTCGGCGAAGCGCGCCGCCAATGACAGGTCGTGGATCGCCACCATCGTGACGATGCCGCGCCGGCGGGTCGCGGCGCGGATCGTCGCCATGACGTCGAGCTGGCGCCGGACGTCGAGCGCGCTGGTCGGCTCGTCGAGCAGCAGCGCGTCGGGCTCGCGCACCAGCGCCTGGCCGATCGCGGCGAGCTGACGCTGGCCGCCGGAAAGCGTGCCGATGTCGCGCGAGGCGAACGCCTCCAGGCCGAGTTCCACGATCACCGCCTCGACCGCGCGCACGTCGTCGACTGACGCCGCCAGCGCGAAGCCGCGATGCAGGCTCTTGCGGGCCAGCAGGATGACGTCGAACACCGAGAGCGCGACGCGGGCCTCGGTGTCCTGCGAGAGGTAGAAGACTTTTCGCGCCCGCTCGCGCGTCGAGAGCGCGGCGAGATCGTGGCCGTCGAGCCTGACGCTGCCGCTCTTGGCGCGCAGCAGGCCGGCGACGCAGCGGAACAGTGTCGACTTGCCGGAGCCGTTGGGGCCGACCAGCGCGGCGAGGCTGCCGCGGGCCAGTTCGCCGGTGCCGAGACCCCGGAGGATCGGGGCCGAGCCGTAGCTGAAATGCAGGTCCTGGACGGTCAGGGTCATGTTTAGGCGGCCTTGCTGCGGATCGACATGACCAGGCTGACGAAGAACGGCACGCCGATCAGCGCCGTGATGATGCCGATCGGGTAGATCACGCCGGGATTGATCGCCTTCGAGACGCTGGAGGCGAGCGAGAGCAGCGTGGCGCTGGCGATGGTGGCGACCGGCAGGAAGAAGCGCTGGTCCTCGCCGACGAGCAGCCGCGCGATATGCGGGCCGACCAGGCCGATGAAGCCGATGCCGCCGACGAACGAGACCGAGACCGCTGCCAGCAGCGAGGTCGCGACCAGGATCTCCAGTCTCAGGCGGTCGACGCGGACGCCGAGGCTCTCGGCCCGCTCGTCGCCGAGGCGCAGTGCGGTGAGCGCCCAGCCGCGCATCAGGAAGAAGGGCAGGGCGAGCGCGATCAGGCAGGCGGCGATGCCGACCTTGCCCCAGGTGGCGCGCGCCAGGCTGCCGAGCGTCCAGAACACGATCTGCGTCAGCTGCACCTCGTTCGAGCGGTACTGCATCAGCGCCGTGATGGCGTTGCAGGTGAAGAGCAGGGCGATGCCGACCAGGATCATCGTCTCGGCGCTGACGCCGCGCAGCTTGGTCATGAAGAACAGCACGAGCGAGGCGGCGAGCGCGAAGACGAAGGCGTTGGCCGTGACGATGAAGACGCCGGCGCCAGGGATGACGCTCCAGCCGGTGACGATCGCGACGGAGGCGCCGACGGTGGCCGCGGCGGAGACGCCGAGCGTGAACGGGTCGGCGAGCGGGTTGGCGAGGATGGTCTGCATGCCGGCGCCGCTCAGGCCGAGCATGGCGCCGACGGTCAGCGCCATCAGCGCGATCGGCAGGCGCAGGTCCCAGACGATCACCGAGAGGCGCGGTTCGGCCGCCTGCGGATCGACGAGCACGCGCAGGACATCCGCCAGCGGGATGTTGCCGGGGCCGATCGAGACGTCGAGCGCCACGGCGAAGACCAGCGCCGCAAGGCCGAGTCCGACGAGCTTGAGCCGGCGGGCATTGCGCTGGCGATAATCCGCAGTGGCGGTCGTGCCCAGGGGCAAGGCGGCGGTCATCGAGCGCGATCGGTCGGGGCGGCTGCGGCCAGGGTCACTGGAGCCAGGATCACTGGAGCTTCGCCCAGAAGATGCCGGAATAGGAGATCGGCAGGAATTTCTCGTGGAATTCCTTGAAGATCGCCTCGGGATCGACGTCCTTGAACAGGTCGGGATAGAGCTCCTTCGCCATGGCCAGCTCGGCGACGAAGTAGAACGGCGCGTCGTAGAACTGGTGGTAGAAGGCCATCACCTTCTTGCCCTGCACGGCCTTGAGCTGCGGGAAGCCGGCGCGCTGCATCAGGGCGGAGAGCTCTTTCTGCACCTTCTCCGGCGTCGCGTCGTAGCCGAGGCTGACGGCGCTGCTGCCGGGGTTGCTGCCGTACCAGTTCGAGCCGGTCAGGAAGTAGACGTCCGGGTTGTCGGTCAGCACCTTCTCCTGGGCGGCCTCGGCCTGGAAGCCGGTGAAGAACTGGCTGCCCCAGTTGCGGCCGCCGGCCTCCTCGATGAAGCGGCCGAAATTGGCCGGGCCGAAGGTGGCGCAGCAGGGCAGCAGGCCGGCGGCGCGCTCGACGAAGACCATCGGCTTCTTCTTGTCGGGAATGGCGCCGACGCGGGCATAGATGCGGCGAGTCTGCTGGAGGTAGTAGTCGGTGAAGGCGGTGGCCTCCTTCTCGCGACCGAGGACGCGGCCGAGGAGCTGGACGCTTGGGAGCACGTTCTGGGTCGGGTCCTGGCGGAAATCGACGAAGATCGTGGCGATGCCGGCCTTCTCGAGCTTGCCGAGCAGGCCGGTCTCCTGCGCCTTGAAGTAGTTGGACAGGTCGAGGACGTAGACCTCGGTGCCGAGCGAGGCGATCTTCTCCATGCTGACATCGGCGGCATAGGGGTTGCCCATGTCGGCGACGTCCTTCGCCTTGGGGAACTTGGCGAGGTATTTCTGCCAGGCGCCGGGATCGTTCTGGATCAGGTCGTTGCCCCAGCCGACGACGCGCTTGAACGGGTCGTCGCGGTCGAGCATCGCCAACGTGTAGAGCTGCCGGCCCTCGCTGAGCACGATCTTCTGCGGGTCCTTGGTGACCTTGACGACGCGGCCGGCGAGGTCGGTGACCTCGATCGTCTCTGCCATCGCGGCGGCACTCAGGAAGGCCGCAGTGGAAAAGGCGAGCGCCGAGATCAGGCGGCGCAGCGAAACGGAACGAGACGACATGGCTGTTCTTCCAGCTTGGGAGAATTGACCCAGCCGCTATCACGGGTCTGCGCCCCGCATCAAAGCAATTCTCTTTGTTTAGATTTAGTCTAAATAAGAGAATGAAGTATTCGCGCGCGAAGATCGTAGAGACAGCTCTGATGGTACGGGCGAAATCTCGCCTATGCCGTGAGCGAATGACAGATCGGCGGCGGCGGGCTGCGCGCTAAGGCGCGGCCACGTAGAGGGAGCTCTGCATCAAGAGCATGATCAGGTCGGCCTGGCGGGCGGTGTTGGTCTTCCGGAAGATGTTGCGCAGATGGTAGGCGACGGTGGTCTGGGCGATGGCCATGTCGTCGGCGACCTCCTCCAGCCGGCGGCCCGAGGCGAGCGCGACGCCGACGCGGGCCTCGGTCACGGTCAATCCGTACATGCGCCGGATGATCTCGGCCGAGACCGGCGGGCGCTGTTCTGGATCGATCAGGAAGGCGATCGCTGCCGGCCCATCACCGGATTCGGGCATCGGGATGCCGTAGATCTGGATGGCGAGCGGGTGGCGGAAGTCGCGCTCGGCCAGCACGAGGCTGACCTGCCCCTCCAGCCCGAGCGCCTCGTCGAGCGCCAGCGCCAGCGCCTTGGCGCCGGCCTGCTGGATGCCGCGCAACTGGCCGTTGGCGAGGATCACGGCATCGCCCTCGGCCGCAATGGCGCGGGCGGTATCGTTGATGAGCGAGACGAGGCCGCGCCGGTCGAACACGACGATGCCGCGGCCGACCTTGTCGAGCGCCGAGGCGACGCCGTTCAGCGCCAGCTTCGCATCGGAGAGCGCGGTCTCGACGATGCTCCGGCGCTGGCTCTCGAAGCTCGCGTTGAAGCTCTGGCGCAGGCGGCCGACACGGTCGAGCCGCGTCCGGATCGTGGCGAGCAGCAGGTCGTAGTCGATCGGCTTGACCAGGTAGTCGTCGGCGCCGAGCTTGCGGCCCTGGACCATGTCGCTGCGGCCGGCCAGCGCCGTCAGGTAGATGAAGGGCACCTCCTCGTAGTCCGGCTGCGCCTTGCGCAGGCGCGGCAGGATCTCGAAGCCGCTCATGCCGGGCATGGTGATGTCGCAGAGGATCAGGTCCGGCTTGGCCTTGGCGAGCAGCGCCAGCGCGTCCTCGCCATTGCCGGCCTCAAGCACGGCGTAACCGGCGGCCTCGAGCTCCTCGACGATGTCGCCGCGCAGGTCGACCTCGTCTTCGACGCAAAGGATGGTCTGCGGCATCGGTGTCAGACTCCGGTTCGCCGTTCGCGCGGCAGGGTCACGGTGAAGGCCGCGCCATGGCCCTGGCGCGAGCTGACGCTGATCGAGCCGCCATGCAGGTGCACGATCTCGCGGGCGAAGTGCAGGCCCATGCCGGTGCCCTCGATGCCGGCGGCGGTGCGGGCGCGGAAGAAGCGCTCGAACAGGCGGGGGATCTCGTCCTCGGGAATGCCGATGCCGCGGTCGCGCACCGTCAGCGTCACCGAGCGGTCGTCGGTGGCGGCATCGACGATGATCGGCTGGTCGTCGGGCGAGTATTTGGCGGCGTTGGAGACGAGGTTGGCCAGCGCCTGGTCCATCAGCAGGGCGTCGCAGGAGACGCGCTCGGGCAGGTTCGCGAGCGCGAGGTCGAAGCGGCGATGGGGGGTGAGCTCCTGCTGGCGCTCGCAGACGTCGCTGATCAGCTGGGCGAGGTCGCAGGGGCGGGGATGGAAGTCGATCTCGCCGGCGTCGAGCCGGGCCGCGTTGAGCGTGTTGTCGACCAACCGGGCCAGCCGCATCGCCGCGTGCCTGATCTTGCCGGTGCGGGTCTCGATCTCGCCGGCGGTCATGGTCGCGCCGCGGCGCTGCATGCGCTGCGCGCCGGAATCGATGATCGCCAGCGGCGTGCGGAACTGGTGCGAGACCATCGAGACGAAGCCGGTATAGAGCTGGCGCAGGCTCTGCTCCTGGGCCAGTGCCGATTGCAGCGCCGCGGCGGCGTGCTTGTAGGTGGTGACGTCGGCGAAGCGCAGCACGCTGCTGCCGTCCGCGGCGCGGTTGAGGCTGGCGAGCAGCCAGACTCCCTGCGGCCGCAACAGCTCGACGGCGCGGCGCTCCTCGGCCGAGAGCGTGCCGGCTTGCGGAAAGCCGGTGCGGGCCAGCACGCTGTCGAGCGGCGTGCCCGGCGCGAACAGCCCGGGCTCGGCCTTGAACATCTCGGCCGCGACCTCGTTGGCGACGATCAGCCGCCCGTCCGCGTCGAAGGCGGCGAAGCCGTCCGGGGCGGTGTTGATCGCCGAGCGGAGCTGGACCTGGGTGTGGTTGAGGCTGGCGGTGCGCTCCTCGACCTGGTGCTCGAGCTCCTCGTGATGGCGCGCCAGCTCGTGCTGGGCGAGCGCGCGCACGGTGACGTCGCGGATGATGACGACGCCGCCGACCACCTCGCCGCGCGAACGCACCGGGAAGCTCGCCTTCTCCAGATACATGCTCGTGCCGGGCATGAGGTGCTCCGACATGTAGAAATCCTCGCCGGCGAGCGTCTGCCGCAGCATCCGCGAGACGACGTGATCCTCCGGGAAGGGGAAGGCCTTGCGCAGGTCGGCGCCGACCACCTCGCTGGCCGGACGCCTGAAGATCGCGGCCATGGCGCTGTTCCAGTGGGTGCAGCGCAGGTCTTTGTCGAAGGCGACGATGCCCTCCTTGCTCGATTCGATCAGCAGGTGGAGGAAGTGCTTCTCCTGGCGCAGCGTCTCGTCGGCAGCCTCGGCGCGGCCGAGGTTGTGCAGCAGGCGGGCGACCAGGAAGCAGCCGGTGAGCAGGATGCCGAGGATGCAGGCGATGATTTCGTAGAGGGTCAGGCGATAGGCGTCGCGCTGCTGGCCGAGCCGGTTGCGCTCGGAGAGGACGTTGGTGTTGGCCATGTTGCGCAGGTTCTCGACCGGGCCCGAGAGCGCCGTCGAGAAGGCCGCCCCCAGCTCGGGGCCGGGCTGCCGCACCAGCAGCGGTTCGAGCTTGAGCAGCGCGGCCTCGATCCGGCCGGCCTCGCCGGGAAAGCCGAGCGCGGCGAGCTTGCTGCCGAGATCGCCCTCGCGCAGCAGCACCAGCCGGCTGACCGCGATGTCGAACTGGCCGCTCAGCTCGGCGGCGGGGCCGAGCGCGGCGATGCGGGTCAGCTCCTGCAGCTCGAACTGGGCCTGCGAGAGCGCGTAGGCGGCGTCCTCGCCGAAGGCGCGGTGCATGGCGCGCTCGACATTGACCAGGCGCAGCAGCGCCCAGCCCAAGAGCGCGGCGAAGACCAGGATCGCCGCGACGGTGGCAGCCAGTTCGAGCCGGCGCCAGCGCCGCGTCATGAAAGGATCAGCTGCTTGAGCTGCCAGATCCAGCGCGCGTCATAGCGCTCGTCCTGCAGCTCGCCGAACTGGTCGCGCGGATAGACGATCCACAAAGGCCCCTTGTCTCGTGCCGTCAACTCTCGTCCATCCATGCTGAGCGCGATGATCGCATCATAGCGCTGGAAGTCGGACAACGGAATGTCGACGACATAGTCGTTGAGCGCGACGGCGCGCATCATGGTGGCGCGCTCGGCGCCGACCGCGGCGAGCAGATCTCGTACCAGCACGCCCTCGAAGACCTTCACGCCGTCGGTCCAGGCCGTGCCGGTCCTCAGCGTGCGCAGCCCGAGCTTTTCCAGCATCGCCCGGTCGAACACGGCGGCGGCGTTGCGGTTGGTGGCGGTGATCCGGCCGGAGATTTCGAGCAGCGGGCGGCCCTCCGGCTGCGGCAGGCTCGCGGCCAGCGCCGCCACGGTGAGGGCGAGCGCCGCCAGGATCGTCGCCAGCATCCAGGCGGCCGACGTCCAACCCGCGCGGCGAAGCCGCGTGACCATTCCAAACGCCATCGTCCGCATCCCGTCGCCAAGGCAGGCCGACGCCGGGACCGTGGCCTCGGCGCGACAGGTGCGGGTTTAGGCGGGTGCTTCGCGCCCGGCCCCGTCTGAACGCAGGGGGACAGGGGAAGAAAGCTGCCGCTAGGTCGGCCCGCTTCCCCGGCGGACGCAGCGGACCCCGAGTCGGATTGCGGCCACTCGCCCCGCCGCCGCGCTCCGCCGGGGAAGCACGATGCCCAAGCAAAACAAGGACATGCGATGCCGACCCTGCCTGTGAGACATCTTCGCGGCGCCCTGCTGGTGACAGCGTCCACCCTGGCGATGACGATCGCGCTGGCGCCGTCGGCGCAGGCTCAGGGCACGATCACCTATGGCTCCGGCGAGTCCCGTAACGCCCCGATCGCGATGACCGGCAACACCACATTGGAGGTGCCGAACGGGCAGCAATACATCTCGATCCAGGCGGGTGTGATCAGCGGAGCCTTCGGCATCGTCAAGACCGGGGGCGGCGCCCTTCGGCTTGACGGTGACAACACCTACACGGGCGGGACGAACCACACCGCAGGCCTGCTCCTGGTGGGGCACCAGAACGCGCTGGGCACGGGTGCCTTGACGATGGCGCACGGGACGTCGCTCTCGATCGGCGCCGGCATCACCGTCAACAATGCCACGATGATCACAGGCAGCGTTAGCATGATCTCGGCCGGAGGGACGCATGGTGGCGTCATCAGCGGCAGCGGCGAGCTCAACACGAGCGGCTTCGACCGGCTGATCCTCAGCGGAAACAACGTCTACACCGGCGGAACGACCGTACAGCGCGGCATTCTCGCTCTCGGCAGCGCCAACGCCGCAGGAACGGGTTCGATAACCCTGGGCACCAACGCCGATGTCGGGCTGGCTCTCACCGGCCATACCTACGCAAACAACGTCGTTCTGCAAGGCGGAGTCATCATCGCCGAGAGCGCGTCCGAGCTGAGCGGTACGATCTCGGGGACGGGTCCGCTCAGAAAGCGCGGTACCGGCGCGCTCACGCTCAGCGGCAGCAACAGCCACGCCTACACCGATCTCAACCAGGGCGCCCTGCGCGTCGCCAATAGCGGGGCGCTCGGCGCCGGCGTGCTGCGGATGAGCGGCGGCACGACGCTCCAGCTCGACGACGCGATCACCGTCGCCAACCGGATCGATCTTCAGGGGGATGCCGGCTTCCAGGTGGCCGCGGGCGCTGCCACGATCTCCGGCGCGATCGGCGAGGCCGGGCGCTTCATGGGCATCACCAAGACGGGGGCCGGCGAGCTGGCGCTGACGGGCGTGAACACCTACACCGGCAATACGCGCGTCCAGGCGGGACAGCTCACCTTCGCCGAGCTCGGCGCGCTGTCGCAGAACTCCTTTCTGATGATCGATGCCGGAGCCACGGCGCAGTTCCGGGCGACGCAGACGATCGGCGATCTCAGCGGCGCCGGCCGGCTCGATATCGGCGATAGCGGCGCCATCGTCGGCTATCTCGGCAGCTCGTCGCATTTCTCCGGCATCATCGAAGGCGACGGCCATTTCCATAAGATCGGCTCGGGCGAACTCAGGCTGAGCGGCGACGGCTCGCGCCTGACCGGCGACATCCAGGTGATGAACGGTACGTTGCGGGTCGACGGAACCCTGGGTGACCTCAACGGCGTGCGGAACAGCATCAATGTCGCCGAGGGCGGCACCCTGACCGGCAACGGCCATCTCGGCGCCGTCTGGGTCCATGACGGCGGCATCCTGCGCGGCATCCAGGGCGACAGCCTGCGCATGCACAGCCTGAATCTGTCCGCCGGCAGCGTCATCGACGTGGAACTCACGACGCCAGGTGCGACCGCCGGGCTGTTCGAGGTCAACAACAACCTGGTGCTCGACGGCCGGGTCAACGTGGCGAATTACGGCACGTTCGGACAGGGCGTCTATCGGCTGGTCAACTATGGCGGGACGCTGACCGATAACGGGCTCGAGATCGGCACGGTGCCCGGTGGCACCGACCGCAGCCAGCTCGCGGTCCAGACCTCGGTCGTCGGCGAGGTCAACATCGTCAACGCGGCGCTGACCGAGCGCCTGTTCTGGGACGGCAGCGACATCAGCCGCTGGAACAACGGCCGGGTCGATGGCGGTGCCGGCACCTGGAGCGGCGACATCGACAGCTTCACCACGGTCGACGGCGCGAGCAACGGCCGGCAGGCGCCGACGCCGGGCTTCGTCATCTTCCAGAACACCGGCGGCATGGTGATCGTCGACGACGGCCATTCGCCGATCGAGGTCACCGGCATGCAGTTCGCCGCCGATGGCTACGGGCTGATGGGTGGGCGCATCCAGATCAACGATCCCGAGACGATCATCCGCGTCGGCGACGGCACGGAGGTCGGGGCTGGCTATACCGCGATCATCGGCAGTGTGCTCACCGGCTCGGGGCGCCTGGTCAAGACCGATTACGGCACGCTCGTCCTGACCGGCGCCAACGATTATGCCGGCGGCACCGAGGTGCGCCACGGCACGCTGGTCGGCAATAGCACCAGCCTGCAGGGCGACATCGCCAACAACGCGCGCCTGGTCTTCGACCAGCAGGGCGATGGGCAATACCGGGGGCTGATCTCTGGCTCGGGCACGCTGGTCAAGACGGGCGCGGGCCTGCTCGACGCGACCGCCAGGGACCATGTGGTCGGCAGCACCGTCATCGAGCAGGGCGTGCTCGAAGTCTCCGGCGGCAGCCAACTCGGCGCCGTGCGCAATGACGGCGCGCTCTCGGTCCATGCCGGGGCTGATGGCAGCTTCGCCTCGGAGATGTCCGGCAGCGGCGAGTTCTGGAAGCGCGGCATCGGCAACCTGACCCTGACCGGCACCAACACCTATAGCGGCGGCACCCGGATATCGGACGGCACGCTCACAGGTGCGGCTTCGAGCTTCGGCACCGGCGCGATCGTCAACGATGCAGCCCTCGTCATCGACCAGGCCGTCGATGGCAGCTTCGGTGGCGGCATCCATGGCAGCGGCGCCTTCACCAAGCAGGGCGCGGGGACGCTGACCCTGACCGGGGTCAACGACCTGGAGGGCGCAACCACCGTCGCCGCCGGCCGGCTGGTGCTGAACGGCTCGTTGCTGAACTCGGCTGTCACCGTGCAGAGCGGGGCCGTGATCAGCGGCAACGGCGCGACGGCCGACCTGACCGTGCTCGCCGGCGGCACGATCGCGCCCGGCAATTCGGTCGGCTCCTTCACCGTGGGCGGCAATCTCGTGCTGGCGCCAGGCTCGACCTATGCCGCCGAGATCGCCGGCAATGGCGACGCCGACAGCATCATGGTCGCCGGCCAGGCGACGATCGGCGGCAGCCGGCTCGCGGTGACCGCGCTCGACCCGCGGGTGAGCTACCAGAACGGCCAATCCTACATCGTCCTGATGGCTGCCGGCGGGATCAATGGCAGCTTTGCCGAAGCCGTGACGCAGTCGGCCTTCATCGATGTCTCGATCGATCAGACCACCGAGGCGGTCGCCGTCTCGATCAAGGTCAAGGATGGCGAGCCGCAGCCGGATCCGGGCACCGATCCTCAGCCCAATCCCGAGCCGGGCACCGACCCCGGTTCAAATCCCGGCTCCCAGCCCGGCCCGGGCGCCAACCCGACTCGGGAGCCCCCCACGCTGTTCGGCCGGGTCGCGCAGACGCGCAACCAGCTCTCGACGGCCCGGGCGCTCGACACCCTGCCGCAGGTCGGCGGCACGCTGGCCCTCTACAACAGCCTGCTGATGCAGGACGCTCCGGGCGCGCGCGCCGCCTTCGACCAGCTCTCCGGCGAAATCCACGCTTCGGCCAAGACCGCCTTGGTCGAGGAGAGCGGGGCGGTGCGCGCGGGGGCGATCGACCGGCTGCGCTCGGCCTTCGGCTCGGTCGGCGCGGCGCCCATGGCGACGATGAGCTACGGCTTCAGCGCCGACAAGGCCACGGCCGCGACCGGGCCGATGCCGAAGCGCCCGCAGGCTGAGCGTTTCGCGGTCTGGGGCCAGGGTTATGGCTCCTTCGGGCACAGTGACGGCAACCGCAACGCCGCCAGGCTCTCGCGCTCCAGCGGCGGCCTGATGGTCGGTGCGGATGTCGCAGTCTTCGACAACCTGCGCTTCGGCGCGCTCGCCGGCTATAGCCGCAGCGAGTTCGATGCCAAGGGCCGGGTCGATTCCGGGTCGAGCGACAACTACCACCTCGGCCTCTATGGCGGCGGGCAGTGGGGCGGTATCGGGCTGCGCGCGGGCGCGAGCTACACTTGGCACGACGTGGACACCCGCCGCACCGTCTCCTTCACCGGCTTCGGCGACAGCCTGAAGGGCGGCTACAACGCTGGCACTGCGCAGGTCTTCGGCGAGCTCGGCTACCGCGTCGATCTCGGCCGGGTGGCGCTGGAGCCCTTCGCAGGGCTGGCCTATGTCAACCTGCACAGCGACGGCTTCACGGAGCAGGGCGGGGCGGCCGCGCTCGCCGCGCATGGTTCCGATACCTCCGTCGGCTTCTCGACGCTCGGCCTGCGCGTGTCGAGCAGCCTGCAGGTCCAGGGCATGGAGCTGACCCTGCGCGGCACGCTGGGCTGGCGCCATGCCTTCGGCGACACCACCCCGCTGGCGACGCTGGCCTTCGCCGGCAGCCGCGCCTTCTCGGTCGCCGGAGTGCCGGTCGCGAAGAATGCCGCCCTGGTGGAGACCGGGCTCGACCTCGCCATCGGCAACAGCACCACGCTCGGCCTGTCCTATACCGGCCAGCTCGCAGGCGATGCCCAGGACCACGCCTTCAAGGGCAACCTCGCCGTCAAGTTCTGAGGTCAGGCGAGGGGACTCCAGCCAGCGCGGTGATGAGCCTGCGCTGGCTGGTTTAGCCCGCGGTCACCGAAAGCGCGACCTTCCCAAGACCCTCGATCTCGAACTCATAGGCCTCGGCGGTCTTGGGGAAGCGGGTCGTGACCAGGCTGCCGGTCATGACGATGTCGCCGGCGCGCAGCGCCTCGCCCTTCGCGGCAAGGTGGTTGGCGAGCCAGGCGAGCGGGGCGAAGGGGTGGCCGAGCACGTCGCGACCATGGCCACGATCGACCTCGACGCCGTTGCTGCGGACGGTGCCGAGCACGGCGTCGAGCGCCGGCCAGCTGTCGCGGAACTCGGAGAGCACGATGCCGGCATTCCAGGAATTGTCGGCGACCAGCGAGAGGATATCGAGCTCGGCGTAGTTGGCGGCGCGGTCGTCGACGATCTCGATGGCGGCGCAGACGCCGCCGACATGGCCGGCGACGCTCTCGGCCGTGAAGGGCGCGCCCTGCGGCGGCAGGTCGGAGGCCATGCGGACGGCGATCTCGAATTCGAGGCCGAGCCGGCCATAGCCGGAGATGGCTACGCTTGCGCCGGACTGGTGGACGCGGTCAGTCAGCACCACGCCGGCAATCGGCGAGTCGATGCCGCACATCTGCTGCATGCGCTGCGAGGTCAGGCCGATCTTGTAGCCGACCGGCTTGCCGTGCTTCGCCTGGAGCAGCGGCACGAAGCGGTCCTGGATCGCATAGGCGTCGGCCAGCGACGCGGCGCCATTCGCCGCCGCGAAGGGCCGAAACGGCTCGCCCTGCTCATGCTCGCGCAGCAGGCGCCGCGCCAGTCCGTCCGCATCCAGCATCTTTATCTCCCCGGCCGCTTTCAGGCTTTATCGATGCCCCAGAAGACGGGGAATCCCTTGCCGACGCCGCTGATGTTCTTCCTGTATGCCGTGGCATAGAGATACTGGCCAAGCGGAATATAGGGCACGTCCTCGAAGGCCTGGACTTGGATCGCCTCGGCCGCCTTCTTGCGGCCGGCCTCGTCGGGGGCCGAGAGCCAGGAGGCGCGCAGCTCCTCCAGCTTGGGGCTGGTCGGCCAACCCGGCGCGGCGGCCGTGCCGTTGCTCCACAGCATGGTGTGGGTCATCGGGTTGAGCTGGTCGAGCCCGCCGGTGAAGTTGTCGATCACGCTCCAGCCGCCGGCCTCGACGCCGTCGCGCTTGGCGCGGCGCTGCACCACGGTGCCCCAGTCCGTCGCCTGATAGTCGACATTGAAGCCGAGCTTGACCAAGAGGTCGCGGCCGACCTCGGCGACGGCCGAGAGGATCGGGATGTCGGTCGCGCCGAGCATGACGATCTTCTCGCCCTTGTAGCCGGCGGCAGTGATGGCCTTGCGGGCCTCGTCTATGCTGAGGGGGGCGGGCATGCCGGCATTGCTCGCCATCGGCGTGCCCGGGCAGAAGAAGCCGACGCCGTCCTTCCACATCGACTTGTCGTCGCCGACGGCCGCCTGCATGAAGTCGGCCTGCGCGACGGCGCGCAGCACGGCGCGGCGGATGGCGGGATTGTCGAAGGGCGGATGCAACTGGTTCATCCGCATGATGCCGATATAGCCGGCCGGGTCCTGGATCTCGACCTTGAGGTTGGCGTCCTGCTTCAGGATCGGCAGCAGGTCGGGGATCGGCAGCTCCCACCAGTCGACGCTACCGGTCTGGAGGGCGGAACTCGCTGTCGAGGAATCGGCGATGGTGTGCCATTCGACCCGGTCGAACTTGACCACCTTGGGCCCGGCCATCCAATCCGTGGTGCCGGTCGGACAGGGAACGTAGCCGGCAAATTTCTCGTAGACGGCACGCGCGCCGGGCTGGCGCTCATCCGTCTTGAAGCGGAACGGGCCGCTGCCGACCATCTCGGTGACCTGCTTGAAGGGATCGGTCTGGGCGATGCGCTCGGGCATGATGGCGCAGAGATTGTTGGTCGCCTTGCCGAGCACGTCGGGCAGCTGCGGGAAGGGGCGCTTCAGCTTGAAGACGATCTTGCGATCGCTCGGGGCCGAGACCTCGTCGCAGGCCGCCATCAGCAGCATGCCCATGCTGTCGCGCTTGCCCCAGCGCTGGATGCTGGCGACGCAGTCGCGGGCGAGCACCGGGGTGTTGTCGTGGAACTTTAGGCCTTCGCGCAGGGTCAGCGTCCATTGCAAGCCATCGTTCTCGACGACATGGCCTTCGGCCATCTGCGGCGAGGTGCGGAAGCTGCTGTCCTGGCCGTAGAGCGTGTCGAACACCATGGCGGCGTGGTTGCGCGTGACATAGGCCGTGGTCCAGACCGGATCGAGCACCGCGAGATCGGCCTGCGGGATGAACTTGAGGAGCTTCGTGCCCTGCGCCCGCACGATGGAGGGGGCGGCGAGGCTGCTCGCGGCCAGGGCCGAGCCGATCAGGAATTCACGCCGCCTCATGGCCGCACCTCGTTCTGGTTGGGTTTCTTGTCGATGCGGTAGTAGCTGACCGCGTTGTCGTGGAAGATCGCGCGCTGCTCGCTGGCCGAGAACGGCTCCAGCATGTCCTTCAGCCGCTCGCAGACGTCAGTGAAGCTCATGCTTCGCCGCGCCACCGGATAGTCGCTGCCGAACAGGGTTCGCGACGGGCCGAAGGCCTCGACGATCGGCAGCACCGTCGCCTTGAGGTTGGCGAGCGAGCGGTCGGGGTCGTAGGCGCCGTAATTCGACAGCTTGATCGCGATGTTGGGCGCCTTGGCCATGGCGGCAAGCCCGGCGCGCCAACGCGCCAGGCCCTCGGCGTCGCGGTCGACCGGGCTGGCGCAATGGTCGACGACGAAGACCTGGTCGGGGAAGTCGAAGGCGAGCTTGGCGACGTCCTCGGCCTGATAGGGGTTCATCAGCAATTCGAGCAAAAGGCCGTGCCGCTTCAGCAGCTTCAGGCCCTGCCGCCAGGCGGGATCGCCGAGGAGCGGCCTGTCGGTCCAGCGCTTCTTCGGGTCGGGGTGCCAGCGCACGGTCTCGCGCAGCCCGGCGACGGCGGGAAAGGCGGCCTGGCGCTCGACCATGCGTTCGGCGTCGGGCGCATCGAGCTTGGCGTAAGTGACATAGCGCGTGGCGAGGTTGCCCGGCTTCTCGGCGGCCTCGAACCAGAGCGTCTCCTCGACCGGGTCGCGCTTGCGGTCCCAGAGTGCCTCGATGCAGACGGTCGCGACCACGTTCTGGCCGGCGGCATCGGCCCAGTAGTCGGGCGCGAGGTAGTTCTTGCGCATGTAGGAGATGTCGCCGAGCGCGCCGATGCCCGAGGCCGCGTCGGTCAGCCAGGGATGGCGCTGCAGGCCGAGGTCCCAGAGATGGTGATGAGCATCGACGATCGGGCCGTCGTAGCGCGCCATTCAATTCCCCCGCAGCCGGTTCCGCGCCTTGCCGCACTCGCGAGGGCGCAATGAAAGGCTCAATCTAGCCCAGGGCGCGCGATCTTTCTTTTCAAATTCGGCTGGTTCTGCGAGAGCCTTCGGCATGAACATTTCAAGGAAAGCCTGGAAGGCGAAACATTCATGTCGATCAAGCTGGACCGGATGGATTTAAAGATCATCGAGGCCTTGCAGGAGGATGCGCGGCTGTCGAGCGCCGAGCTTGCCGAGCGCGTCGCGCTGACGGCCTCGCCGTGCTGGCGGCGGGTCAAGCGGCTGGAGGAGGAGGGCGTGATCACCGGCTACCATGCCGAGGTCGATCCGGCCCGGCTCGGCTACAAGGTCATGGCCTTCGTCCACATCTCGCTGGCGCGGAAGGACGCGGCCAATGTCCGCGCCTTCGAGGAGGCGGTCGCGGTCATCCCGCAGGTGGTCGCCTGCTATTGCGTCTCCGGCCGCTACGACCACCAGCTCACCGTCATCGCGCGCGACCTCGAGGAGTTCGGCCAGTTCGCCCGCGACCAACTCGGCGCGCTGCCGGGCGTCGCCGAGGTCTACAGCGCCTTCGTGATGCAGAACGTCAAGACGCGCGGGCGGCTGCTGCCGCCGCTGGACGGGGCTGGTTGACGAGGCTCAGCCCGAGCGCGGCACGGTCTTGCGCTCGCCGCTTTCGGCGGAGGCCTCGATCAGCTCGAGCAGGCGCTGGTGTTCGAGCGCATCGGCGAAGCTGGGCGAGGCCGGTGTGCCGGTGCGGATGGCGTCGGCCATCCGCGCCAGCAATTGCGCGGTGAAGAAGGGCGGGCCGGCGGGCACCTCGGCCGGCACGATATTATAGTGAGCGGGCACCTCCAGCTCCTTGAAGTCGCGAGCTCCGCGCCGCGCGCTCGCCACGACGAGATCGGCGCGCTGGAGGCCGACCGTGTTCGCGGCGACCGGAGGGCGGGTCGCGATGACGAGATCGCCATCGGTGCCGTTGATCTCCAGGCGCACGCCGGTCGGGGCGTACATGTCGGTCTTGATGTGGAGGCTGGCGACGGCGCCGCCTTCGAGCCTGCCCTGGACCAGCAGCTGGTCGGGCGAGGTGACGTCCAGCACCTCGTTGGTGCCGACGATGGTGGTCTGCTTGTGCTGAGTCGTCAGGATCGCCGAAAGCTCGGAGAAGCCACCGAGCATGTGTTTGAGGCTGTCGAGCGAGTGGCCGCCCGCGATCGTGAGCGCCGTGGCGCCAGCGCGCTTGTCGGTGCGGTAGGCCTCGCCCGGTGGCAGTTTTGCGCCGGAATTGGCGAGCGAGGAGGTGAAGGTGTAGGAAATGACCTCACCGACATGGCCGTCGCGGACGAGGTCGCGGATGAAGTTGAGGGTCGGGTTGGCCCGGCCCTGCAGCCCGACCATGTGCTGGACGCCGCTTGCTTCGGCCGCGCGCAGCATCGATTGCGCCTCGCTGCTGTCGAGGCCGAGCGGCCATTCGCAGAAGACGTGCTTGCCGGCGGAGGCCGCGGCCTCGACCAGCTCCTTGTGCTGCGCCACCTTCACCGCAACGATGACGAGGTCGATGTCGTCGCGCGCGACGAGCTTGCGCCAGTCGGCGAGCGCGTGGGGCACGTTGAAGCGGCGCGCCGTCTCGTCGGCGCTTTCCTGGCGGGTGGTGCAGACGGCGGTCACCGCGTATTGCGGCAGCTTCATCAGCGCCGGCAGATGCGCGGTGACGCCCCAGCCGCGCTCCGGGTTCGCCCCGATGATGCCGACGCGGATCTGCTGTTCAGCCATGATGGCTCCTCTGGGTTTCTTTTACTTGGGCGCGGGGCGGCAGGGATCACCGGTCCTCGACGAAGGCGGTTTCGCGCGTTTTCTGGAAGGATGGCAGCATAATCAGGATGAGCAGGCCGAGTGCGGCTGCCAGCAGCACGGCGCTGATCGGACTGGTGACGAAGGTCGAGGCGCTGCCGCCGGAGAGCTGCATGGCACGGCGCAGGTTCTCCTCCATCAGCGGCCCGAGCACGAAGGAGAGCAGGAGCGGCGCCGGCTCGAAGCCCCACTTCATGAAGAGGTAGCCCATGAAGCCGAACAGGACGAGCAGCATCACGTCGAAATTGCTGTTGTTGAGCGTGTAGACGCCGATGCAGCAGAACACGATGATCGCCGGGTAGAACAGATGGTAGGGGATCTTCAACAGCGCGACCCAGACCCGGATCAGCGGCAGGTTGATCACCACCAGCATGATGTTGCCGACCAGCATGGAGGCGATGACGCCCCAGAACAGGTCGGGGTTCTTGGTCATGACCTGCGGGCCGGGCTGAATGCCATGGATCATCATGGCGCCCGCCATCAGCGCGATGACGGCGTTGGCCGGGATGCCGAGCGTCAGGAGCGGGATGAAGGAGGTCTGCGCGCCGGCATTGTTGGCCGATTCAGGGGCGGCGACGCCCTCGACAGCGCCGCGCCCGAAGCGATGCGGTTCCTTCGAAATGCGCTTCTCGGCGGAATAGGCGACGAAGGAGGAGAGCATCGCGCCACCGCCGGGCAGCAGGCCGAGGAAGAGGCCGATGCCGGTGCCGCGCAGCACCGCCGGCCAGGCCCGGCGGAAATCGTCGAGCGTCGGCCAGAGGTTCTCGATGCGGCCGCTGATGGTGACGCGTTGCTCCGGCTTCTCCAGGTTGGTGATGATCTCGGCGATGGCGAAGAGGCCCATGGCGAGCGGCACGAAATTGATGCCATCGGCGAGGTCGACAATGCCGAAGGTCATGCGCCTGGCGCCGGATTCGACGTCGGTGCCCACCGATGACAGCAGCAGGCCGAGGATGATCATCGCCAGCGCCTTCACCAGCGAGCCCTGAGCGAGCACGATCGCGGCGACGAGGCCGAGCACCATCAGCGAGAAGTAGTCGGCCGGGCCGAAGGCGAGCGCGACCTCGGCCAGAGGCGGAGCGAAGAGCGCGATGAAGAAGGTCGCGACGATGCCGGCGAAGACCGAGCCGAGCGCGGCTACGGCGAGCGCCGGGCCGGCGCGGCCCTGGCGGGCCATCTGGTAGCCGTCGAGGCAGGTCACGACCGAGGAATTCTCGCCGGGCAGGTTGACCAGGATCGCGGTGGTCGAGCCGCCGTATTGCGCGCCGTAGTAGATGCCGGCGAGCATGATCAGCGCCGAGGTCGGCGGCAGGTAGAAGGTCGCGGGCAGCAGCATCGCCACCGTCGCGACCGGGCCGATGCCGGGCAGGACGCCGATCAACGTGCCGACCAGCGCGCCGACGAAGCAGTAGAACAGGTTGCCGGGCTGGACGGCGATGCCCAGCCCATGCAGGAGGTTGGCCATGCTGTCCATCAGAGGCTCCAGAACGACGGCCAAACCGGCATGGCCAGTCCGAGCCCTTTGACGAAGACGCCGACGCTGAAGACGGCGAGGATGGCGGCCATGCCGGCAACCTGCAGCGGCTTGGTGTCGCGATTGGCGGCGGCCGAGATCAGCACGACCCCGGCGACCGCGACGGGCAGGCCGAGCGGCTCGAGCGTGGCGGCGAAGAATGTGACGCTGGCGAGCACGAACAGGATCGGCCGCGGCACCCAGCGCTCGAGCGGCGGGCCCTCGGTCGTCACGCCCTGCACCAGCATGATCGCTCCGAAGACGAGCTGGACCGCGCAGAGCAGGCGCGGCACGTAGCCCGGCCCCATCTCCAGCGTCGTGCCCTGCCGGAGCGAGGCGCAGAGCCAGAGCGCCAGGATCGCGACCGCAATCAGGAAAAGCCCGCCGATGACATCGTTCGGGCTGCGGACCTTCAACATGTCCCGTCTCCTCCTCGAGAGTGCGCGCTTGGCCTCATGGCTGCGCGTTCTGTCTTGATATTCGGCCGGGCTCTGCGGCCCGTGCCCTTACGTATCGCTAGCCGACCAGCCGCCCGCCATCGATGGGCATGATGATTCCGGTGACGTATTCCGCTTCGTCGGACGATAGATAGACCGCCGCGGCGGCGATGTCCGTCGGCCGACAGAGGCGCCCGAGCGGGATCGTGGTCACCAGCCGGTCATGGGCGGCGTCGGCCTCGGCCTCGTCCTTGAACATCTCGGAGAACATCGGCGTGCGGCCGACGGCCGGCGCGATGGCGTTGACGCGGATGCGGTCGGGCGCGAACTCGCCCGCCATCGATTGCGTGATCGAGATCACCGCCGCCTTGGTCGCGTTGTACCAGGTCATGCCCGGGCGCGGGCGGAGCGCCGTCACCGAGGCGATGTTGATGACCGAGCCGCCGCCGACGCGGCGCAGCACCGGCAAGGCATGCGCCGCCATGTGGTAGAGGCTCTTGACGTTGATCGCGAAGAGCCGGTCGACCTCGGCCTCCGGCGTGCGGCCGGTGCGCGAGGGATGCTGCGTGATCGCGGCATTGTTGATCAGCACGTCGAAGCCGCCGAACTGGGCGTCGACCTCCTTCACCATCGCGGCGACGGAGGGGCCGTCGGCGACGTCGCATTGCACCGCGATCGCCGCGCCATTGCCGGCCTCGGCTGCAACCTGCCTGGCGGCGTCGAGGTTCAAGTCGACGCAGGCGACGCGCGCGCCCTCCGCGCGGAAGCGCCGGGCCATTTCGGCGCCGTAGCCGGAGCCCGCGCCGGTGATCAAAGCCGTCTTGCCGTTCAGCCGCATCTCAACGTCCTACGAAAACAGGTTGGCGCTTCTCGACGAAGGCGCGCTTCGCCTCCTGCGCATCTTCGGTCCGGCCGAGCTTCGTCGTCATGTCCTGCTCGAAGCGGTAGCCGTCGCGCAAGGTCAGGTTCTCGACCAGGTTGAACGAGTCCTTGATCAGCTGGATGGCGAGCGGGCTCTTGGCGGCGAGCTCCGCCGCCAGCTCCAGTGCCGCCGGCATCAGCTCATTGGCCGGGCGGAGCTCGTCGACGACGCCGAGCCGGTAGAGCTCGGCCGCGCTGATCCGCCGGCCGGTCAGCAGCAGACGCCGCGCCATGGTCGGGGTGAAATGGCGCTGCAGGAACTTTGCGCCGCCGGCGAGGCCGACATCGACCTCCGGCATGGCGCAGAAGGTCGCTTCATCCGCGATGATCATGTCGCAGGAGAGGGCGAGCGCGAAGCCGGCGCCGAGCGCCGGGCCGCTGAGCACGGCGATGACCGGCTTGGGGCAGTCCATGACCGCGTAGAAGACCTCGCGCACCAGCCGGTTGAGGCGGCGATAGTCGCCCGGCCCCGCGACCAGGCCGGCGCGCTCCTTGATGTCGGCCCCGGCCGAGAAGGCGCGGTCGCTGCCGGCCAGGATGATGGCGCGGACATCGGTGCGGTCGGAGAGGTCGTCGAAGGCGTGCAGCAGCTCTTCGCGGATCTCGCGGCTGAGCGCGTTCACCGGGGGGCGGCTCATGGTCACGGTGGCGATGCTGTCAGCCACCGCCAGGTGCAGGTGCTTGAAGTCCATCAGGCAGTCTCGCTGGTTTTGCGGGCCGGGACCGGCGCGCCGGCGGCGAGTTCGCGCCTGATCTCGGCGCCGTGCTCGTCGAGCACCGGGGGCGGGGTCATGGCGATGCCGTCGCGGTTGCCGTCATAGATGATCGGGGTGCGCAGCGTCCGGACCTTGCCCTCGGTCGGGTGGGTCATGGTCTGGTCGATGCCGAGATGGCGCACCTGCGGGTCGGCGACGACCTCGTCGGCCCCTAACACCGGCGCATGCGGCACGTCGGCAGCCTCCAGCAGCGGCAGCCAATGCGCGCGCGGCTGACTTGCGAAGATCGGGCGCAGCACGTCCTCGAGCTGGTCGTGGTTGCGGACGCGGTCCATGCGCTGGGCAAAGCGCGGATCCTCGGCGAGGTCGGGCCGGCCGATCGCCTGGAGCAGGCCGTTCCAGAATTTCGGCGGCGAGGACAGGTGCAGCGCGATGGTGCGACCATCGGCGCAGCTGAGGGCGAGCGATTGCGAGACCCGGCCGCGGTCGCGCGGGGAGGGCACCTTGCCGTTGACGAAATAGCCCTGGAACTGCTCGACGGCGAAATGCATCGTCGCCTCCAGCATGGAGATCTCGACGAGGCGGCCCTTGCCGGTGCGCTCGCGCTCCATCAGCGCGCCCATGATGCCGAGCGCGGCATAGAGCCCGGTGACCGAATCCGAGACGGCGGGGCCGACGATGCGCGGCTCGTCGGGCGAGACGAACATGCTGAGGAAGCCCGACAGCGCCTGCGCGACCGTGTCGTAGGCCGGGCGATGGGTGTAGGGCCCATCGCGGCCGAAGCCGGTGATCTCGCAATGGACGAGGCGCGGGTTCAGTGCGCGGGCCTGCTCCGGGCCGATGCCGAACTTGTCGCCGGCGCCCGGCCGCGAGTTCTGGATCAGGACGTCGGCGCCGACGATCAGCTCGCGGAAGGCGATCTGGTCCTCTTCAAGCGCGAAGTCGAGCGCGATCGAGCGCTTGTTGCGGTTGAAGGCCTGGAATTGCGGGCCGTACAGCCCTTTTTCGAAGCTGCGGAACGGGTCGCCGCTGCCGGCGCGCTCGACCTTGACGACATCGGCGCCGAGGTCGGCCAGCAGCATCGCCGCATAGGGGCCGGTGATGAAGCGGCCGAATTCGATGACGCGGATGCCCGCGAGGACGCGGGTCATGCCGGCAAGGCCTGGCGTGCTGAAACGGCGTGGAGCTTCACTGCTCGAACATCTCGATTGCGTGACATGCAACGAGGGGAGCGACTTGGCGCTTTCAATGCAAACCAAGTTAGATCAAGCTCGATTGCAGTTTTCTCAACCGAAACGCCTCGCCCATGTTGCGCCTGCCGCCGCTGAACGCCATCCGGGTCTTCGAGGCCGCCGGGCGCCATCTCAGCTTCAAGAGCGCCGCCGCCGAGCTCTGCGTCACGCCGGGCGCGGTCAGCCGGCACGTGCTGAACCTGGAGCAGCATCTCGGCGAGCGGCTGTTCGACCGGCATCATCGCGAGGTTCGCCTGACCGCGCTGGGCGAGCTCTACCTCGCCACCGTGCGCCGCACGCTGACCGAGCTCTCCGACGCGACCGAGGCCTGCACCGTGATGCGCGCCAAGGGCCTGCTGCGGCTAAAGGTGCCACCGACCTTCGCCACGCTCTGGCTGGTGCCGCGGCTGGCCCGACTCAAGGCGCAGCATCCAGACCTGACCCTGCAGATCACCACCTCGCACGACCAGACGCGCTTCGCTGCCGACGAGATCGACGCCGCGGTCGGCTATGGCGGCGATTTCGGCGTCGACATCCAGGTCGATCGGCTCTTCGGCGAGGTGATGGTGCCGATCGTCGCTCCCGCCCGCGACGGCGACGTGGACGGGCCGGTTCCGCCCGAACAGCTGGTGCGCCGCACCTTGCTGCATTCCAGCCACCGCCTCGAGGATTGGGAGCGCTGGTTCGAGGCGGCGGGGCTAGGTCCGGTCAATCGCAACGAGGGGCTGGTCTTCGAGAATTCGAGCCTGACCTTCCGCGGCGCGATCGAGGGCGTCGGCGTCGCGCTGACCCAGGTCGCCTTCGCGCTCGACGAGCTCGACAACCGCCGGCTGGTCATTCCCTGCGACATCCACTTGCGCGACGAGACCGCCTATGTTTTCGCTGTCCCGCGCGCCCGGCTGCGCGATGCGCGCGTTCAGCGCTTCCGCAACTGGGTGATCGAGGAGGCGCGCACGACCCGCGAACGCGGCGTCCGCTTCCTGATCTGAGAAAAAGCCCCTGCAATCTTTGCATCCGCCGCACGCTGCGTGTTCCGAAACCGGAACGTCCTAGTCGTTGACGCAAAGACGGGCGCTGTTAGCATTCGACCAAAGGACAAGAAACCATCCGGGAGGATCGAAATGCGCAGGTTGTTGACTGGTCTCGTTGCTTCGGCAGTGCTGGCCTTGAGTGTGCCGGTCTCGGCACAGGAATTCCCAAATAAGCCGGTGCGCATCATCGTGCCGTTCCTGCCGGGCGCAGGCAACGACATCTTGGGTCGTCTGACGGCCGAGCATCTGAGCCCGCGGCTCGGTCAGCCGGTTACTGTCGAGAACCGGGCCGGAGCCGGCTCGCAGATCGGCGTCGACTACGTCGCGAAGTCCCCGCCCGACGGCTATACGCTGCTCTGGGCTGCGTCGGACGGCGTCTCGGTGCTGCCGGCGGTCAAGGACAACATGCCCTACAAGGTGCCGGAGGATTTCACCTTCGTCTCGCGCATCGTCGAACTGCCCTTCGCTCTCGTGGTCTCCGCCAAGCTGCCGATCAAGTCGGTGGCGGATCTTCTGGCCTATGCCAAGGCCAACCCGGGCAAGCTGCGCTACGGCACCTCGGGCGTCGGCGGCGTGCCGCACATGGGCACGGTGCTGATGGAGAAGCGCGCCGGGATCAAGCTCTCGCACATTCCCTATCGCGGCGTCGCCGCCGTGGTGAACGACCTTCTCGGCGGCCATGTCGACATCGGCTTCGTCACCCCGCCGACGATCAAGCCGCATGCGGCCTCGACCGACAAGATCAGGATCATCGCGACCACCGGCACGAAGCGCCATGCGCTCTTCCCCGACGTGCCGACGCTGGTCGAGGCCGGCATTCCCGACGCCGTCATCACCGCCTGGTACGGCCTGCTCGCGCCGGCCAAGCTGCCGGCCCCGGTACTCGACAGGCTGACCAAGGACCTGCGCGCCACGCTCGCCGATCCGCTGGTGCAGCAGCGGCTCGACCAGCTCGGCTACACGCTCTCGCCCCTCGAAGGCGCGCCGTTCCGCGACTTCGTGGTCAACGACCTCAAGACCTGGACCGCGCTCGCCAAGAGCGAGAACATCAAGGTCGAGGAGTAACGCATAAGGCCGCCGCGCTCCCCAGACGCGGCGGCTCCTCATTTTGCCGGTCGTGCCGATGCTGCAAGACGCCCCGCGCCCGCGGGGCGAGCCTTATCGCACGCCATGTGACGAGAAGGCGATTTCATGAAACAGCGTGTCATCCATGTCGGCATCGGCGTCTTCGGCCGACGCTGGTGCAGCGAATTCCTCAAGACCAACGTGGCGGACGGCACGATCGAGGTGGTCGCGCTCGTCGACCTCAACCCCGAGGCACTCGCCTTCGGAGCCGCCCAGCTCGGCCTGCCACCCGAGCGCTGCTATCAGGACGCGGCCAAGGCCTTCGCCGAGGTGAAGGCCGATTTCTGCACCGTCGTGGTGACGCCGGCCTATCACGAGGCAATCATCGACCTCGCCATCGCCCATGGGCTCGACATCCTCTGCGAGAAGCCGATCGCCGACACGATGGCGGCGACGCTCCGCGTCGCCCGCAAGGTCGAGGCCGCCGGCCTCAAGATGGCGGTGACGATGAGCCACCGCTTCGACCAGGACAAGACGACGCTGCGCCGGATCGTGCGCTCCGGCGTCCTCGGCAAGATCAACCATGTCAGCCTGCGCTTCCTCGGCGACATGCGCCAGCACATGGCCTGGAGCTCGCTGTTCCGGCATGAGATGGCGGACCCGCTGCTGATCGAGGGCGCGATCCACCATCTCGACATCATCGCCGATTTCGCCGGCGGCGCGCCCTGCCGCACCGTCTACGCCAATACCTGGAAGCCGAGCTGGGCGGCGTATGTCGGCGACACCGACGGCATCGTCACGATGGAGTTCGAGAACGGCGTGCGCGCCGTCTATGAAGGCTCCTGCGCCCATTCGACCGGGCTCAACACCTTCTACAAGGAATATATCCGCGTCGATGGCGAGCTCGGCAGCGCCGTCCTGCATCACCGCGACGTCGAGGTCTTCATGCGCCAGGACATCTGGCGCCAGCAGAGCCGCGAGGGCGGCGGCCAGAAGATCCCGCTGCTCGAGCAGCGCAAATGGATCAACAACTGGCTGATCGAGCTGTTCTGCCAGTGGCGCGACGGCGGCCCGGCGCTGGAGACGCAGGTCGCGGCCAACGTCCAGGCCTCGGCGCTGGTCTTCGGGGCGATCGAGAGCAGCCGTAGCGGCCAGGTCGTGCGGTTGCAGGAGTTGCTGGCGAAGGCGGCGTGAGGTCCAGGCCAGAAGTCGATAAGGCGCGGGGAACCCTCTCCTGTAAGGAGAGGGCAGGGTGAGGTGTCGGCCAGAATACCAGTGAGGCTGAGCGAGGGCCGCTGCTCCGCCAATGGCATCAAGGTTGAACGACGCTACCTCTGTCATTGCGAGCTCGGCGAAGCAACCCAGGAGGACTGGACGAGCGAGACCCCTAGGTTGCTTCGCTACGCTCGCAATGACGGAAAAGCCGTTGGGTCACGGCAGCAGCGTCCAACGGCCTACACCTCACCCAACCCTCTCCTTACAGGAGAGGGCTCCCGCGCCCCTTTTTGTAACGCTCAGGAGGTGAACGACGCTATCCCGCGCTCGCGACCTTGCGTCCGGTGCGCTCGCCTTCGCTGAACGCCCCGGCCTCTTCCAGCCTGCGCACCTCGTCCGCCGCAAATCCGTAATCGGCCAGGATCTCGTCGCGATGCTGGTCGAGCTCCGGCGGCGCGTGCTGGATGGTGGCGGGGGTGCCGCTGAGCCGGAACGGGCTGGAGACCGCCTTCACCGTCTCGCCGGCATAGTCGAACTGGGTCACGCCGCCGGATTCGGCGAGCTGCGGATGCTCGGCCGCCTCGCCGGCATTGTTGACCTTGGCGACGTTGACCTTCACCGGGCCGAGCCGCTCGATGACCTCCTGGCTCGAGAGCAGGCTGGTCACGGCGGAGATCGCCTCGATCACCTCGGTGCGGTGGGTCTGGCGGTCGCGCACCGTCTTGTATCGGGGGATGGCGAGCCGCTCGGCGTCGAGCGCGCGGGCGCAGCGCTGCCACATCGCATCGCTCGGCGCGATGATGACGACGCTGCCATCGGCGGTCGGGAAGACCTGGTTTGGCACGCTGAGATGGTTGGCCGTGCCCATCGGCTTCCGAATGGTGCCGTCGATCCAGTACTCGGAATAAAAATAGTTCAGCAGATGGGCCGAGCTCAGCAGCAGCGAGGCTTCGACGCGCTGACCCCTACCGGTCTGGGTACGGCTGTAGAGGGCCGCCATGACGGCGCCGACCAAGGCGAGCGAGCCGTGCAGGTCGACCACCGCAGTGCCGACGCGAACCGGCGGCCGGCCGGGCTCGCCGGTCAGGCTCATCAGGCCGCTATGGGCCTGGAGCGCGAGGTCGTTGGCGCCGAAATCGGAGAGCGGGCCCGACGGGCCATAGGCGAAGAACTCGCCATAGATCAGGCTGGGATTGGCTTCCTGCACGCTCTCATAGTCGAGCCGCCACTTCTTCATCGCGCCGGGGCGGAAATTATGGACGGCGACGTCGCATTGCGTGATCAGCCGCCGAGCCACCTTGCGGCCGGCCTCCGACTGGAGGTCGAGCGCGATCGAGCGCTTGTTGCGGTTGAGCGCGAGATAGGACGGGCTGACGCCGAGCCGCGGCTCGGTGCCCTCGGTCAGGCCCAGATAGCGCGCCTCGTCGCCGGTCAGCGGGGCCTCGACCTTGACCACGTCGGCGCCGAGATCGCCGAGAATCTGCGTGGCGGCGGGCCCGGCAAAGACGCGCGAGAAATCCACAACCCTGATGCCGTCCAATGCGCCTGCCACGTCGCTTACCCGTTCTGCTCGTTGTCGTTCGGCCGCGGCGCACTCTTGGCCGCTGCCAGTCCCGTTCTGCCTCAGCGCACCGGCGCGTAGACCAGCGCCTCGCCCACGGTCAGCTTCTTGCCGGTGTCGTCCTCGCACCAGACGTCGAACTGGTAGGCGGTCTCGCCCTCGGCCGTCTGCGCCGTGGAGGTGACGCGGGCGACGGCGATGACGATCTGGTCCTCGAAGATCGGCGCGATGTACTTGGTGCGCAGCCGGCCCTTGCCGGCGACGGTGCGGCCGAAGACGTCGAAGAGCAGGCCCATGATCCAGTTGGTCGAGATCATGCCGTCCGAGATGATGCCGGGCAGGCCCTGCTTCCAGGCGTAGGCGTCGTCGTCGTGGATGGTCGGGTCCTGCGTATGGATGCGGCCGTCGTCATGGGCGACGGTCGGCTGGGCATCGACATACCAGCGCATGCGCTCGCGGGTCATGGGGCGGGGGGCGGAGCGCAACTCGGAGCCGATCTGCAAGGTCGTGGTCGTCATGATCGTTTCCCTCAGGCCGCAGCGGAGTCTTCGCCGCGGAAGGCGAGGATGGCGGTGTCGCGATAGGCGATCAGCAGCTTGCCGTCGGAGGCGCGCCGCAGGTCGATCGTCATCACGACGTAGTCGCGGCCCTTCTTCTGGTAGCGCTCGACGACCTCGCCGGAGACGCTGAGCTTTTCGCCGACGGGCACCTCGGCATGGATGGTCGCGTCGTATTCATAGTGGATGCGGGCGCTCGGGCCGGTGCCGAGCGGGCAGCCGTGGCGGTAGAGCCGGAGCTTGTCGAGATGGACCAGGGTCGGCGGCGCGATCGGCCTGTCGACGCCCTGCAGGAAGTCGTGATGCAACTCGTTGGCGTGGCTGTACTCGCGCACCACGAAGGCGCTCATCGTGTATTCGAGCGGGCCGATCCTGTCGCCCACCTCCAGATCCGAAACATACTTGCCTGTCGCCACGATGCGCCCTCGCCAGAACCCTGCTTGCTTGACGAGAGGATAGAAGGCGCATTCCCCGGCCTGAACCCGCAGGGAGCAAGCAGGAACTTTTCATCCGCCGCAAATGACCGGCGGAGCCTCTGAAAAATAACGGGTTTTTCGTGCAGTTGGGGTACGCGCGTTGGCGCAGGGCGGTCGTGCATCACCACCAAAGCTTGCACGATAGCCGGCTGCTCAATAGGCTTCCTTCCAAAATAAGCAAAGATCACAGGAGGACGCCATGGAGTGGCTGCGTGCAGCGGAACTGTTCGTCAACGTCGTGCAACTGGGTAGCCTGTCGGCGGCGGCGCGCCGCTGCGGCGTCTCGCCCGCGACGGTATCCCGGATCATCCATTCGCTCGAGGAGGATGTCGGCGGGCGGCTGCTCAACCGCACCAGCCGCAAGCTCAACCTGACCGAGGCCGGGGAGTTCTACTACAGCAAGGTCGACCAGATCCTGCACCAGATCCAGGAGGCCAACGACAGCGTCGCCCGGCTGCAATCGAGCCCGCGCGGGACCTTGCGGGTGCATTCGCGCATGCTGGTCGGCAACCAGTACATCGTGCCGGCCCTGACCGAGTTCTCGCGGCGCTATCCCGAGATCAGCGTCGACCTGCTGCTCTCGAACTACGCGGTCGACCTCGTCGCGCAGAACATCGATGTCGACATCCGCATCGGCAAGATGGAGGATTCGGCGCTGATCGCGCGCAAGCTCGCCCATGCCCATCGCGTCGTCTGCGCGACGCCGCGCTATCTCGCGATCGTGCCGCCGCTGGAGAGCCCGGAGGCGCTGAGCGGCTATAACTGCCTGACCTACCGGCTCAATCTCGGCCGCTCGGTCTGGCGCTTCATCGATCCCGAGGGCAAGCTGAGCGAGGTTCCGGTCAACGGCAACCTGCAATCGGACAACGGCCAGGCCCTGCTGCAGGCGGCGCTGGCCGGGCATGGCATCGTGATCATGCCGGACTGGGCGGTGCGCGACGAACTCGCCAGCGGCGCGCTGGTCAGGCTCTTGCCCGAATACCAGGTCAGCAACCTCGAATTCGACAATGGCGTCTACGCCGTGTTCCAGCACGCGACGCAGGTGCCGAGCAAGATCCGCGTCTTCGTCGACTATATCGCCGGCTACTTCAAGGAGCAGCTCGGCGAGGCGCCGAAGCGCCGCGAGCCGGCGAATCTGCGCGTGGTGTGAAACTCACAGCCCTCATCCTGAGGAGCAGGCACTTGCCTGCGTCTCGAAGGATGTTCCAGAGGGCGCTGTCACCGCGAGCTGGTTCATCCTTCGAGACGCGCTTCGCGCTCCTCAGGATGAGGGCTGTGGGGCTCACGCCGATTTGCGGACTCAGCTCGGCTCGGTCGCGGCCATCGAGGGGCGTTCGAGCAGCCTGGCGTAGAAGGCGGCCAGCCGCGGGTGCTTGATGCCCTCGAATTCCGGCAGGCGGCGGGCCGTGTAGCCGATGGCGCAGGCGGTCGCGACCAGGCCAAGGTCGAATTCCGGCGCGGCCGGGTCGATCGTGCGCTCCAGCTCGTCGAGGCAGCGCTGGACCTTGCCGAAATGCCAGGCGATGAACTCGGCCGATTGCTCGGCTGCCGGCCGCAGCCGCTCGTTGCGCACCAGGATTGCCGCCTCGATGATGCCGTCGGCATCGGCGATGCGCGTCAGCGCTCGCCAGCGGGCGGGGCCGCTCGCCGGCAGCAGCCGCTCCTTGCCGAACTCGGCGTCGAGATACTCGGCGATCACGGGCGAATCCTTCAGCGTCAGGCCGTCGGCCGTGACGAGGAAGGGGATTTTGCCGAGCGGGTTGAGCGGGATCACCGCCTCCGGCTTCTGGCGCGGGTTGACGTCGATCAGCTCGACCTTGTCGTGCAGCCCATGCTCGTGGATCACCACGAAGACTTTTCGCGCATAGGGCGACATGCTGTTGGCGTAGAGGCGCATCGCGCTGATCCCTGTCGTCCGGGCGCGGCAGTGCTGTGCGCCATTGGATGAAGCTCTACCCGCGCCCGCGCGGGCCGGCCAGAGGGGCGCCTGGACAGCAGCTTTGCGCCGCGTGGAAATGCGTCGCTCCGGCAGGCCGATCCCCTCCAGTCTTCGTAAATCTGGTTTGCGCCGCGGCCCGTATGCGCTGGCCCGGCTGCAAAATAGCATCCTGGCGGTCGGAAGAGGCGGCGCCTGCTGCGAGAGCAGGGGGAGTTGCCGCGCCGGCTTGTCTCGCGCAGAACGGATCAGCCATATGAACAGGATCGACCTCGACGGCCGCGTCGCCATCATCACCGGAGGCGCCGGCGGGATCGGTCTCGCCACGCTCGAACGCTTCGCCGCCTCGGGCGCCAAGAGCGTGATCTGGGACCTCGACGAAAAGCTCATCGGCGAGGCGGCGGCGCGCTTTCCTGGCACGACCGGCCTGCGCGTCGACGTCACCGACGAGGACGCGGTCAGGCGCGCCGCGGCCGAGACCTTCGCGCAGCACGGCAAGATCGACATCCTGGTGAACGCCGCCGGCGTCACCAATCCCAGGACGCTGGTGGTCGAGTACTCGCTGGCGCTGTGGCGGAAGATGATCGACATCAACCTGACCGGCACCTTCCTGTGCTCGCGCGAGGTCGTGCCCTTCATGCAGAAGGTCGACTATGGCCGCGTCGTCAACCTCGGCTCGGTCTCGGGCAAGGAGGGCAACCCGTTCAGCTCGGGCTACTCCGCTTCGAAGGCGGCGGTGCATTCGCTGACCAAGTCGCTCGGCAAGGAACTGGCCAAGACCGGCATCCGCGTGAATGCGGTCGCGCCGGCGATCATCGCCACCAAGAACCTGTTCCACGACATGCCGGAGGAGATGCGCAACCTCTGGGTCTCGCGCGTGCCGATGGGCCGGCCGGGCCAACCCGAGGAGGTCGCGGCGATGATCGCCTGGCTCGCCTCGGAGGATTGCAGCTTCTCGACCGGCGGAATCTTCGACATCTCGGGTGGCCGTGCGACCTATTGAGCGCCCGGCTCATAAAGGCCTGAGCCGCCAATCCTGAGGAGGCCGCATCGCGGCCTTCTCACGATGCTCCAGCTCTGACCGTCATTGCGAGCGCAGCGAAGCAATCCAGGGGGGCTTGCTCGCCCGGTCCCCCTGGATTGCTTCGCTGCGCTCGCAATGACGGTGAGGTCTTGAGGCGTATTACTTGGTGACGAAGACGCGGGCGATTTCCTGATCGGCCAGCTTCCAGCCGTCCTCGGTTCGCACGAAGCGGCTGTGCCAGTCGCCGATGCTGAAGGGCTGGCCCATCGCCAAAGGCAGCTCGGCGCCGCGGCCGTTATGCATCACGTAGTAGGTCAGGCCTTCGGCATGGTCGGCGTCGATGATGCGAATGCGCATCGTCGTCAGCAGATGCCGCATCACCAGGTCATCCGGGCGCTTGCCCAGGATGTTCGGGATTTCGGCCGCGCCGCGCAAGGTCAGGTCGCCGCGGCGCAGCGTCCCGTCCGGTGCGAAGAGCGCGACCATGCCGGCGGCGTCGCCTCGGTCGACCGCGACCGCGTATTCCGCCAGCAGGGAGCGGCAGGCCTGTTCGATGCTTTGCTTGTCGTGCGTGTCCATGCCCCGAGCGGTCGCACGTGGCTGTACGCCTGTCAGCCCGGCGCAAGCGACAAGCTGATTTCCGTCCTGTGAAACGGCGATCCGGCGTTTGCACGACGGGAGAAGCTGGCATCCGGCCCCTGCGCCTTACCCGGGGCGGGGGGCGCTGCTAGGTCTGGTGAGCAAGATGGCTGGTGTCTTTCGCCGGCCGAGATGTCACCGATACGGGCCGGGCGCAGCGATGATCCATACAGAAATCAACGGCGTAAGCCTGCCGGTGCTCGGCTTCGGCACCTATCACCTGCGCGGGCCGGAGGGCGTCAGGGCGATCCGCCACGCGCTCGATATCGGCTATCGCTACGTCGATACCGCCGCACGCTACGAGAACGAGGAGGAGGTTGGCCAGGCCATCGCTGAATCCGGCCTCGACCGGGACCGGCTCTTCCTCGCCACCAAGCTGCGCTACACGGATCTTGAGCCGGCTTCGATCGAGCAAAAGGTGCAGGAGGGCCTGAAGCGACTGCGCGTCGACCATGTCGACCTCTTGATGCCGCATTGGCCGAGCCCGGAGATTCCGGTCGCGCCGATCATGGAGGCCTTCGCCAAGGTGCGAGACAAGGGCTATGCCCGCCATATCGGCGTCAGCAATTTTCCGACGCGGCACATGCGCGAGGCGATCGCGGCCTTCGACGGGCCGCTCTTTGCCAACCAGGTCGAGTATCACCCGTTCCTGCGCCAGTCGGCCGTGCTCGAGCAATTGCGCGCGCATGGCATTCTGCTGACCGCGGCGGTGCCGCTGGCGCGCGGCGCGATCGATGCGGAGCCGGTGCTGCACGAGCTTGCCGCCGCGCATGGCAAGACCACGGCGCAGATTACCCTGCGCTGGCTGATCCAGCAGCCCGGCGTGACCGCGATCCCGAAATCGGGGCAGGCAGAGCGGATCAGGCAGAATTTCGAGATTTTCGACTTCGCCCTGTCCGACGACGAGATGGCGCGGATCGACGCGCTGCAAGGCGACCGCCGCCTCGTCGACACGCATTGGGCGCCGGAATGGGATGCGGTGAGCTAAACGGCGTCTAACCCACAGTCCTCATCCTGAGGAGCGCCGTAGGCGCGTCTCGAAGGATGTTCCAGGAGGTTCGGAAGCCCACTGGAGCATCCTTCGAGACGCCGCTGCGCGGCTCCTCAGGATGAGGGCTGAGCTGTTCGGGCCGTGAAGCGAAGGTTCCGCGCTACTTGCGCCGCCCCGCATACGCGCCGAGCCCGTCCTTGAGCTCGGCATTGCCGGTCTTGGCTTTCGCGTTCTTGGTCGCGAGCGCGATGCCGTCCTCGTAGCCGAGCTCCTCGCAATGGCGCAGGAAGCGCTTGGTCTCCTCCAACGCGCCGGGCTTACCGGCGAGGATGGCGGTCAGCGTCTCCTCCAACTCCTGCTCCAGCCTTGCTGCCGGGACGGCCCGGCTGACGAGGCCGAGGCGCATCGCCTCATGCGCGTCGAAGGTCCGGCCGGAGAGCAGCAGGTCGGCGGCGTCGCGCGGGCGCATCAGCTTGAGCAGGCTCGGCACTGCGCCATAGGGCGCGATGCCGTGGCGTACCTCGGGGAAGCCCAGCTTCGCCGTTTCCTCGGCGATGACGATGTCGGCCCAGCCGGCGATCATCGTGCCGATGCCGAGCGCGACGCGCTCGACCACGCTGACCACCGGCTTCGGGCAGAAATAGATCGCGCGGTTCATGCCCTCGATCAGGTCGTACATGCGCTCGACCTCTTCGGGCGGCGCAGTCTGCAGGGCGGCGAGGTCGTTGAGGTCGCGCCCGGCGCAGAAGGCGCCCTGCCGGCCGCGCAGCACGACGGCGCGGCAGCTCGCGTCGCCCGCGAGCGCCGTCATCTCGGCGACGAGCCCGGCGACCATCTGGTTGGAGAGCGCGTTGAGCCGGCCGGGATTGCTCAGCCAGAGCGTGACGATCCCCGACGCGCTGCGCTCGACCTCGATGCCGCTCATGCCAATGCTCCTCGCTGACGCCGGGCGAATGCCCGTCCGGCGCTTATAGCCGAGCGGCGGGAGCGGGGTGTTGCGCCGGGTCGATTGTTGCTTTTCGCCCGGCGAAGAGTCGGATCAGCGCAGCGGCGGGGCGTAGAGCACGCCGCCCATGCTCCAGAGCTGGTTGAGGCCGCGCGGGATGCCGAGGCGCGAGCGCGTCCCGAGATTGCGCTCGTAGATCTCGGAGTAGTTGCCGACGGCCTTCACGGCGCGGATGGCGAAGGCGTCGTCGAGGCCGAGCATCTTGCCGAGCCCGCCCTCGGCGCCGGTGAAGCGGCGGACGTCGGGCTTGGCCGAGGCGATGGCGTCGGCCGTGTTGGCCGAGGTGACGCCGAGCTCCTCGGCATTGATCAGGGCGAAGTGCACCCATTTGACGATGTTGAACCAGGGGAAGTCGTCGGCGCGGGTCACCGGCCCGAGCGGCTCCTTGGAGATGACGTCGGGCAGGATGATCGCGTCCCCGGGCTTGGCGAGCTTGAGCCGCTCGGCATAGAGCGCCGACTGGTCGCGGGTCAGCACGTTGCACTGGCCGCCCTCGAAGGCGGCGAGCGCTTCCGAGCTCTTTGGGAAGGCGCGCTCCTCGTATTTCATCGAGTTGGCGCGGAAATAGTCGGCGAGGTTCGCCTGCGTCGTCGTGCCGGCCTCGACGCAGACCTTGGCGCCGTCGAGGTCGAGCGCCGAATCCTTGTTGAGGCTGCGCATCACCAGGAAGCCCTGGCCGTCATGGAAGTTGATGCCGGCGAAGGCGAGGCCGAGGCCGGCCTCGCGCTCCAGCGTCCAGGTCGAGTTGCGCGAGAGCAGGTCGACCTTGCCCGCCTTCAAGGCCTCGAAGCGATCGCTGGCCGAGAGCGGCACAAAGCTCACCTTGGACGGGTCGTTGAAGATCGCGCCCGCGACCGCGCGGCAGAAATCGACGTCGAAGCCCGACCATTGCCCCTGGCCGTTCTGCTCGGAGAAGCCGTAGAGGCCCTCGCTGACGCCGCATTGCAGCGTGCCGCGCTGCTTCACCGTATCGAGCGTTCCGGCCGCGGCGGGAATCGCGACGGCGCAGAGCGCGGCCGCGCCGAGGCCGGCGAGGGCGGAGCGGGCGTAAGCCTTGACTGCGTGCAACATGAGCGGTCCCCGTGACGCAAGAACTATGGTTTGAACGCGGCTACAGGCTGGCGCTGTGCCGGATGATCACCTTGGTGCCGACGGGCACGCGCTCGAAGAGATCGATGATGTCGCCATTGGCGAGCCGGAAGCAGCCCGACGAGATCGCCTGGCCGATCGTCTCCGGCTGGTTGGTGCCGTGGACGCGAAACACCGTCGAGCCCAGGTAGAGCGCGCGCGCGCCCATCGGGTTGCCCGGCCCGCCGGCCATGAAGCGCGGCAGATAGGGCTGGCGCGCGATCATCTCCGGGGGCGGGCGCCAGTCCGGCCATTCCGACTTGCGGCTGACCTTGACCAGTCCCGACCACTGGAAGCCCTCGCGCCCGACGCCGATGCCATAGCGCAGGGCGCGGTTATTGCCCTGGACGACATAGAGGAAGCGCTCGGAACTCTGGATGATCACCGTGCCCGGCGCTTCGCTCGAACGGAACAGCACCATCTGCTTGGCATAGACGCCGTCGGCGTGGACGTGCTCGTCGGAGACGCGGCCGGGCTCGTCGCCGATATCCATGGTCTCCTGCTCGGCCGCCTTGGGCGCGCCCTGCGCCAGGGTTGGCGGGCTCGCCAGCGCGACGAGCGCGAGGGCGGCCGCGGCCAGGATGTCGAGCTTCAGGCTGGTGCCCATGGTGTCATTCTCCGGAAGCGCTGGCGATCAGGCGCCGCAGCGCACGTAGACGAAGGTGCCGTAGCGCCGGTCGGCGTCGGCGTCGACGAAGCGCATGGTCAGGATGTTGCTCGAGACCGCCTGGACCTCGCGGTCCTGCGGATCGCCGGCCGGGGCCTCGAAGCCGAGGTAGACCTTGTTGGCCGGCCCGGCCTTGAGCTTCAGCTCATAGGGCTTGGGGTCGTCGGCGACATGCATCATCACGCCGTCGGTCGGGCCCTTGGTGATGGTGTAGGGCTGGCCGCATTGCGCCTTGGCCTGCGCCTCGGTGCGCTTGCGGTCCTTCTCGGTGTGGTAGGAGGCGATGCCCCAGCGCCCGATCAGGCGTGCGTTGGTGAAGCCCGCGGGCGGGGGCGGGGCCGAGCCGACCGCTTGCGGGGCCGCCGTGTCGAGCGCGGTTTCGCCGATCGTGCCGCAGCCGGCGAGGGCGAGCGCCAGCAGCGCGGCGCCTGCGGCGGTCAATCCCGATGGCCGACGAAAGGGAAACGCGGCGCGCGCGCCAGTAGTGATGGCGGGAAATGAGGAGGGTGCCGGCGAAGTCGCGGCTTGTCTGGTCCGGTGTCGCAGCAGCACGTCATGCCCCCCAGGGTCTTTTGACCTCTGCCATCATGGTCGAACATCTTCGCGGAATTCAAGCCGTGACGTGAAACCATGGAATGGGCACCGCAGAGCTATGAATGAACGCTCCCGCGCCGAGGTCGGGGCTGCGGCGTTGCAAGTTTCTGAATTGGCGAGGAAACTGCCGGCAACCGCGGCGCCCTCGCAGCCGCGGTTCCGAGCAAGGGATGTGGCCGCGCCTTCATGATCATTCGCCAACTGGTCTATCTCGACGCGCTCGCCCGCGAGAAGCACTTTCGCCGCGCGGCCGAGGCCTGCCATGTCTCGCAGCCGACGCTCTCGGCCGCGATCGTGCAGCTCGAGGAGGAGCTCGGCGTCCTCATCGTCGAGCGCGGCCGGCGCTTCCAGGGCCTGACCAAGGAGGGCGAGCTCGTGCTCGCCCATGCGCGGCGCATCCTGGCCGAGGCCGACCAGATGAAGGACGCGATCGCCGAGCTGCGCGACGGCGTCAGCGGCAGGATCAGGTTAGGCGCCGTCCCGACCGCGCTGCCGATGATCGCGCATATCACCGCGCCGTTCTCGACGCGCTATCCCGGCGCCTCGCTGACCGTGCTGTCGCTGACCTCGACCGAGATCCAGGACCGGATCGACAATTTCGAACTCGATGTCGGCCTGACCTATCTCGACAACGAGCCACTCGAACGCGTCATCGCCAAGCCGATCTACCAGGAATCCTACGTGCTGCTGACGCGCGAGGACGGCCCGCTCGGCGGGCGCGACAGCATCACCTGGGCGGAGGCCGCCGATCTCAAGCTCTGCCTGCTCACCGCCGACATGCAGAACCGGCGCATCATCGACGGCATCTTCCGCTCGGTCGGGCACGCGCCCAAGCCGGCGATCGAGACCAATTCGATCTTCAACCTCTGCTCCCATGCCGGCATCCAGGGCGTCTCCAGCATCGTCTCGTCGCAACTGCTGGAGTTCTTTGGCCTGCCGCTCGGCACCAAGGCCCTGCCGCTCACCGAGCCCGATGCCAGGCGCACGATCGGGCTGATCATGGCCGACCGCCAGCCCTTCGCGCCGCTCGCCCGCAACCTGCTGATGATGTCCGATACGGTCGTCGAGGCGGCGCTGCCGAGGCTGCCGATCGTTAAATAGTCGTAACCTATCGTGGGGCGCCAGAAGGGGCATCTTCTTGCGTCAGGCGCCGAGGCGTAGGCCCATGTTGCGGGCTCCTGCGAGGGCGATGCCTCGTTCTGACTGATCTTTGATAGCTCTTGGCTATCTAACAGTTGGCACAATCGATTTGAAATCATCCTAAACTTGGCCATCATGTCCACAAGCAGAGCCGCGAAGCGGCCGGCATGGAGGAACGATGGTTCGATATCCAGCTTGGGATCAGGACGAGGCGCGCTCGATTGTGTCGGGCCTGTCTCACCTCGAAGGAGCGACGCTGCCGATCCTGCACGCCCTGCAGGAGGAATTCGGCTATGTCGACCCGCAGATCGTGCCGGTGATCGCCTATGCGCTGAACCTGTCGCGCGCCGAAATCCATGGCGCGATTAGCTTTTATCATGATTTCAAGACCTCGCCGGCGCCGCGCCGGGTGATCAAGCTCTGCCGCGCCGAGGCCTGCCAGGCGCTCGGCTGCGAGACGATGGTCGACCATCTCGCCCGCGATCACGGCATCGATGTCGGCGCGCTGGCGCACTCGCATGATGTCGCCATCGAGACGGTCTATTGCCTCGGCAATTGCGCGCTCGGACCCGCGGCGCTGGTCGATGGCGAGCTGATCGGGCGGCTCGATGCCGATCTGCTCGCGGCTTTGTGCTCCCATCACGGAGCCGACGCATGAGCGACGCCCCATCCGTGAAGGTCTTCGTTCCGGTCGACGCGGCCGCGCTCTCCGTCGGCGCCGAGGCCGTGGCCAAAGCCGTGGCGCGCGAGGCCGAGGCCCGCGGGCTGAGCGTCGAGATCATCCGCAACGGCACGCGCGGCATGCTCTGGCTGGAGCCGCTGGTCGAGGTCGAGACGCCGGACGGGCGCATCGCCTATGGCCCGGTCGCGACTGGCGATGTCGCCGGCCTGTTCGATTCCGGCTTCCTGAGTGGGGCCGCGCATGAGCTCAATCTCGGCAAGACCGAGGAGCTCGACTGGATGAAGCGCCAGCAGCGCGTCACCTTCGAGCGCATCGGCGTCACCGACCCGCTCTCGCTCTCCGACTACCGCACCTATGACGGGCTCAAGGGCCTGCAGAAGGCGCTGTCGCTGACCGGCGCCGAGATCGTCGAGACCGTGCGCGCCTCGGGCCTGCGCGGTCGCGGCGGCGCGGGCTTCCCGACCGGCATCAAGTGGAAGACCGTCCACGACGCCCAGGCCGAGCAGAAATACATCGTCTGCAATGCCGACGAGGGCGATAGCGGCACCTTCGCCGACCGCATGCTGATGGAGGGCGACCCCTTCCTGCTGATCGAAGGCATGACCATCGCCGCGGTCGCGGTCGGTGCGACCAGAGGCTATATCTACCTGCGCTCGGAATATCCGCATGCGCACAAGGCGCTCTCCCGCGCCATCCTCAAGGCCGAGAATGCCGGGCTGCTCGGCGATTCCGTGCTCGGCACCAACCACGCCTTCCATCTCGAAGTGAGGCTCGGCGCCGGCGCCTATATCTGCGGCGAGGAGACCTCGCTGCTCGAAAGCCTGGAGGGCAAGCGCGCCATCGTCAGGGCCAAGCCGCCGATCCCGGCGTTGAAGGGCCTGTTCGCCAAGCCGACCATCGTCAACAACGTGCTCTCCTTCGCCGCCGTGCCCTGGATCCTCCAGCACGGCGCGCAGGCCTATGCCGATTACGGCATGGGGCGCTCGCGCGGCACGCTGCCGGTCCAGCTCGGCGGCAACATCAAGCGCGGCGGGCTGGTCGAGCTCGCCTTCGGCATCTCGCTGCGCGAGATCATCGAGGATCTCGGCGGCGGCACGCTCTCGGGCCGGCCGATCCGCGCCGTGCAGGTTGGCGGCCCGCTCGGCGCCTATCTGACGGCCGGGCAGCTCGACGTGGCCATGGACTACGAGGCGCTGGCCAGCATCAAGGCGATGCTCGGCCATGGCGGCATCGTCGTCTTCGACGACACGGTCGACATGGCCAGGCAGGCCCGCTTCGCCTTCGAGTTCTGCGCCAAGGAGAGCTGCGGCAAGTGCACGCCCTGCCGCATCGGCGCGACGCGCGGCGTCGAGACGATGGACCGCATCATCGCAGGCCACGAGCGGCCCAAGAACATCGCGGTGCTGCGCGACCTCAACAAGCTGATGACCGACGCCTCGCTCTGCGCCATGGGCGGCCTGACCCCCATGCCGGTGATGAGCGCGCTGAACCATTTCGCCGAAGATTTCGACCGGCCGGTTTTGCCGCTGGCCGCCGAGTAAGGCAAGAAAGCTGAGGATTCTGCGATGAGCCTGATCAAGGAACTCGATTTCGGCACCCCGATCCGGGTCTCGGACAAGCTGGTCACGCTGACCATCGACGGCGAGAGCGTCACGGTGCCGGCCGGCACCTCGGTGATGGCGGCGGCGATGAGCATGGGCACCAAGATACCCAAGCTCTGCGCCACCGATTCGCTCGAGCCCTTCGGCTCCTGCCGGCTCTGCCTGGTCGAGATCGAGGGCAGGCGCGGCACGCCCGCCTCCTGCACCACGCCGGCCGAAGAGGGCATGGTCGTCAGGACCCAGACCGAGCAGCTCGCGACCCTGCGCAAGGGCGTGATGGAGCTCTACATCTCCGACCACCCGCTCGACTGCCTGACCTGCTCGGCCAACGGCAATTGCGAGCTGCAGGACGCGGCCGGCGCAGTCGGCCTGCGCGAGGTGCGCTATGGCTACGAGGGCGAGAACCACGTCTTCGCCAAGGGCAAGGACGGCGCGGACAACGTGCTCTTCCTCGGCAAGGACACGTCCAACCCGTATTTCACCTATGACCCGACCAAATGCATCGTCTGCAATCGCTGCGTCCGTGCTTGCGAGGAGGTGCAGGGCACCTTCGCGCTGACGATCAGCGGCCGCGGCTTCGATTCGCGCGTGGCGGCCGGCCCGACCGACTTCCTCGGCTCTGAATGCGTCTCCTGCGGCGCCTGCGTGCAGGCCTGCCCGACGGCGACGCTGATGGAGAACCTGGTCATCGAGCACGGCCAGCCCGAGCACTCCAAGGTCACGACCTGCGCCTATTGCGGTGTCGGCTGCTCGTTCAAGGCCGAGATGCAGGGCGACAAGGTCATCCGCATGGTGCCGTACAAGGACGGCAAGGCCAATGAGGGCCATTCCTGCGTCAAGGGCCGCTTCGCCTTCGGTTACGCGACCCATAAGGACCGCATGACCAAGCCGATGATCCGCGCCAAGATCACCGATCCCTGGCGTGAGGTCTCGTGGGAGGAGGCGATCTCCCACGCCGCTTCAGAGTTCAAGCGCATCCAGCTGAAATACGGGCGCGAATCGCTCGGCGCCATCACCTCGTCGCGCTGCACCAACGAGGAGGTCTACCTCGTGCAGAAGCTGGTGCGCGCCGGCTTCCGCAACAACAACGTCGATACCTGCGCCCGCGTCTGCCATTCGCCGACAGGCTACGGCCTGAAGACGACGCTCGGCACCTCGGCCGGCACGCAGGACTTCAAGTCGGTCGAGAAGGCCGACGTCATCCTGGTCATCGGCGCCAACCCGACCGACGGCCACCCGGTCTTCGCCTCGCGGATGAAGAAGCGCATCCGCCAGGGCGCGCGCGTCATCGTCGCCGACCCGCGCCGGATCGACATGGTCAAGTCGCCCCATATCAAGGCGGACTACCACCTGCCGCTCAAGCCGGGCACCAACGTCGCGCTGATCAACGCGATCGCGCATGTCATCGTTACCGAAGGGCTGATCGACGAGGATTATGTCCGCGAGCGCTGCGACCTCGCCGATTTCGAGCTCTGGGCCCGCTTCGTCGCCGACGAGCGCAACTCGCCCGAGGCGAGCGAGGCGTTCACCGGCGTGCCGGCGGCCGATGTCCGCGGCGCTGCCAGGCTCTACGCCACCGGCGGCAACGGCGCGATCTTCTACGGGCTCGGCGTCACCGAGCACAGCCAGGGCTCGACCATGGTGATGGGCATGGCCAACATCGCCATGGCGACCGGCAATATCGGGCGCGAGGGCGTCGGCGTGAACCCGCTGCGCGGCCAGAACAACGTCCAGGGCTCCTGCGACATGGGCTCGTTCCCGAACGAGTTCACCGGCTATCGCCACGTCTCCGACGATGCGACGCGCCAGATCTTCGAGACGATCTGGGGCGTGCAGCTCGATTCCGAGCAGGGCCTGCGCATCCCGAACATGCTCGACGAGGCGGTCGGCGGCAATTTCAAGGGCTTGTACGTGCAGGGCGAGGACATCGCCCAGTCCGACCCCAACACCAAGCACGTCACGGCCGGCCTCGCCGCGATGGAATGCGTCGTCATCCAGGACCTGTTCCTGAACGAGACGGCGAAATACGCCCATGTCTTCCTGCCGGGCTCCTCCTTCCTGGAGAAGGACGGCACCTTCACCAATGCCGAGCGCCGCATCAACCGCGTCCGGCAGGTCATGGCGCCGATGTCGGGCAAGGCCGAGTTCCAGGTCACACTCGACCTCGCCAAGGCGCTCGGCTACGAGATGAGCTACGCGCATCCGAGCGAGATCATGGACGAGATCGCGCGGCTGACCCCGACCTTCGCCGGCGTCAGCTACAAGAAGCTCGACGAGCTCGGCTCGGTGCAGTGGCCCTGCAACGAGAAGGCGCCAACCGGCACGCCGCTGATGCATGTGGACCGCTTCGTGCTCGGCAAGGGCAAGTTCATGATCACCGAGTTCCTGGCGACCGAGGAGCGGACCGGGCCGCGCTTCCCGCTGATCCTCACGACCGGGCGCATCCTGTCCCAGTACAATGTCGGCGCGCAGACCAGGCGCACCGAGAACAGCCGCTGGCATGAGCAGGACGTGCTGGAGATCCATCCGTTCGACGCCGAGAGCCGCGGCATCAAGGATGGCGACCTGGTCTCGCTGGCAAGTCGTTCCGGCGACATCTCGCTGCGCGCCGAGGTCTCGGAGCGGATGCAGCCGGGCGTGGTCTACACCACCTTCCACCATGCCGAGACCGGCGCGAACGTCATCACCACCGACTTCTCGGACTGGGCGACCAATTGCCCGGAATACAAGGTGACGGCGGTCGAGGTGCGGCGTACGAATTACTATTCGCAGTGGCAGGAGAAGAACCGCGAGGAAGACTTCTCGCTGCGCCGCATCGCAGGACGCTTGCAGGATGCCGCAGAATAGCACTCCGGCCCAGCCGCCGGCCTCCCACGCGGTTCCGGTCAGGCCGCTGCGCTTCGCCAGCGGGCTGCTGCCGGAGGTTGCGGCCGAGGTCGCGGTCGAGGCACCGGTCAACATCGTCTACGGCACCATGCCCTATGCGGTGATGATGGCGAGCCCTGCCGATCTCGAGGATTTCGTCGCCGGCTTCAGCCTGACCGAGGGCATCATCCGCGGCGTCGACGAGATTCGCGGCATCGTGGTGACGCCAAAGGAGGAGGGGATCGAGGTCGCGGTCGAGCTCGCACCCGGCCGCTTCCGCGAGCATCTGGCGCGGCGGCGCAACCTCTCGGGCCGAACCTCCTGCGGGCTTTGCGGCGTCGAGACGCTCGAAGAGGTGCCGATGGCGCGCGAGCAGACCGGCGACGAGCCGCCGATCGCGCTCGGCGCCATTGAGGCGGCGTTGGAAGCTCTGACGCGGCACCAGCCGCTGAACCGGCTGACGCGCTCGGTCCATGCCGCCGCCTGGTGCGACCGCGACGGCAAGATCCTGGCGGCGCGCGAGGATGTCGGGCGGCACAATGCGCTGGACAAGCTGATCGGCGCCAGGCTGCGTGCCGGCCATGACGCGCGCGGCGGCTTCGTGCTGGTCACCAGCCGCGCCTCCTTCGAGATGGTCGAGAAGACCGCGATCTTCGGCGCGGGCGCGCTGGTGACGATCTCGGCGCCGACCTCGCTCGCGATCGAACGGGCGAAGAAGCTCGGGCTAACCTTGGTCTCGGTCGCCCGCGACGATGCCGCGATCCTCTTTGCCGGCAAGCTTGCCGAGGAACTGGAAACCGAAGCGCGATGAGCCAAGACAGCACGAGTCAAGACAGCACGAGCCAAGACAGCACGAGCCACGACACGCACGACCACCGCGATCCCGCTGCTGCCAGGGCGGCAAATCTCGTCAAGCTCGGGCAGATGGCCAGCCAGATCGCCGACTTCTTCAAATCCTATCCGGAGGATCAGGCGGTGCCGGCTATCGCCGATCACATCAACCAGTCCTGGGGCCGGCGCATGCGCGGGGATTTCCTCGCGACCTACCATGCGGAGCATCCCGACCTGCCGCCGCTGGTGCGCAAGGCGATCGCGCTTGTCAGGCCACCGAGCCCCGGGGTCTAACCGCCCCGCAACAGCGCCTCAGCCGCCCGGCTGAGCAGCGGGGATGCGGCGCCGTGGATCTCGAAATGCGGGTTCGCCCGCTCGCTGGCGAGCTGCGGCATGACCAGCCCTTCAAGCGTGCCCTCGGCCCGGAACAGCGCGTCGAAATGTGCCCAGAGCTGCGCGTTGGCGACGAAAGGGCCGCTGACGATGATCCGGTTGGGGAAGAACAGCCGGCAGGCATTGGCAAGCGCCCGCGCCAGGACACGGGCGGCCTGATCGATCTCGGGCAGGCTCAGCAGGTCGCAGCCGGAGAGCTGCTCGCTCAGCCGGGCCTCGTCCTCGCCGAGATTGGGCCAGCGCTCACGCAACAGCGGCAGCAGCGACCAGAGCGCGGCGCCGGTCTCCAGGCAGGCCGTGTTGCCGCAGCCGCAGCGCCGTCCGTCCAGCACCGAGAAGCGCCAATGGCCGATCTCGCCGAAGGAGCCGCCGGCCGGCGAGAAGGACTGGCCGTCGACCGCATAGGCGAGGCCGATGCCCCAGCCCCAATGCACCAGGAGCGCCCCGCCGGCGAAGAGAAGCGGCTCGCGCGCCGCGCGCGCCCTGAGCTCGGCATCGAGGTTGCGGCAGATCTCGACCGGGCCGGCGATCGGCTCGAGAATGGCCTGGATGTCGAGCCCCCGCATTTTTGGCCAGCGCGAGGCCATCAGCCATTGCCGCTCGCGGATGTCGATCAGGCCGGAGAGCGAGACGGCCGTGCCGGCATGGCTCATGCCGCGCGGCATGGCGGCGACGAGGAAGCCGGCAAGCTCGGCCATGGCGGCGGCGAGCGCGTCGTTGTCGGCCTGCGGCGGCAGCGGGATCGTGCGCTCCTCCAGCAGATGGCCGTTGAGATCGACCAGCGCGCCGGAAAGCGACTGGCTGGAGACATAGATCACGGAGGCGCCGATGCGGCGCGGATTGGCGATCAGCACTGCGGCCGGCCGGCCACGCCCGGCGGTCTCGCCGGCGACTTCGAGGATGAGGCGGCGCGCCGTCAGGTCGGCGACGACGCGCGAGGTCGTGGTCGAGCGCAGCTCCAGCTGCCGCGTGATCTCGACGCGCGAATGCGCCAGCCCGCGCGCCACCAGCCCGTAGACCCGGGCGCAGTCGCGCTCATAGGGCGTGGCGAAGGGAATCTCGTCGACCGTTGCGAGCGACACGGGGCGCGTCTGCCTCTATTTCGAACGTCTGTGTTTAAAAATAGCCATTGCCTTTTCAGGCGGTCCACATAGAGTTTGTCGCAGGAAATATAAACATTTTTTCTGCTGCAGGTTCAAAAATAGCATGATCGATCTCCGCATCGTCGCCGACAAGGACACGCTGGGCCGGCAGGCCGCCAAGCTCGGAGCCGACGCCATCCGCGCCGCGCTCGCCAAGCACGGCCACGCCAACATCATCGTCGCGACGGGGGCGAGCCAGTTCGAGGTGCTGACCCATCTCGTCGCGGCCGAGGGCATCGATTGGTCGAAGATCACCGCCTTCCATCTCGACGAGTATGTCGGCCTGAGCGAAGAGCATCCGGCGAGCTTCCGGCGCTATCTGCGCCTGCGCTTCGTCGCGCCGACTGGCGGCAAGGCCGAGTTCATCCCGGTCGACGGGGAGGGTGATCCGCAGGCCGAGACCGCGCGCCTGAACGCCCTGATCGCGGGCAAGCGCATCGATGTCTGCTTCGCCGGCATCGGCGAGAACTGCCATCTCGCCTTCAACGATCCGCCGGCCGATTTTGAGACCGAGCAGCCCTATATCGTCGTGACGCTCGACGAGGCCTGCCGCAACCAGCAATTCGGCGAGGGCTGGTTCCCGACCTTCGCCGATGTGCCGGAGCGCGCCATCTCGATGAGCGTGCGGCAGATCATGAAGAGCGAGCTGATCATCCTGTCGGTGCCGGACGAGCGCAAGGCCAAGGCCGCGCAGGCTGCGGTCGAGGGGCCGGTCAGCCCGCTCTATCCGGCCTCGATCCTGCAGCAGCACGCCAATACGGTGCTGTTCATGGACCCGCCGGCGGCCTCGCTGCTGAAAAAGGCGTGACGGCGATGCGCTCCGCCGGGTTGATCGATCTCCAGGTCAACGGCTTCGCCGGGATCGACTTCAATTCCGGCACGATCACCACCGCCGAGCTCGATCATGCGCTGGAGGCGATGCTCGCCACCGGCGTGACGATCTGCCTGCCGACGATCATCACGGCTCACCCCCACGAGCTGGAGCAGCGTTTTATCGCACTCGACAAGGCCGTTTCGGAGAGCCGGCTCGGGAGGTTGATGTGCCCGGGCTACCATCTCGAAGGCCCGTTCCTGAACCCGGCTGAGGGCTATCATGGCTGCCATCCGCCGGAGGCGATGACGGCGGCTGGCATTGGGCTGGTCGAGCGCCTGCAGGGGCTGATCAGCCGGCCGATCCTGCTGGTGACGCTGGCGCCGGAGGTCGAGGGCGCGCTGGCGCTGGTCGCGGCGCTGAAGCGCTCGGGCCGGATCATCGCGATCGGCCATAGCGCCGTCGATTTCGATCTGGCAGAGGCCGCGGCGCAGGCCGGCGCGACGCTCTCGACCCATCTCGGCAACGGCATGCCGCAGCAGGCGCACAAGCTCAACAACGCCATCTTCGCCCAGCTCGCCGAGGACCGGCTCTATGCGAGCTTCATCGCCGACGGCATCCATATCCAGCCCAAGGCGCTGAAGGCGCTGATCCGGGCCAAGGGCATGGAGCGCGCCATCCTCGTCACCGACGCGATCTCGGCCGCCGCCTCGCAGCCGGGGCGCTATCCCTTCGCCGGCATGAGCGTCGAGCTTGGGGCTGACGGCGCCGTGCGCCAGCCGGGCGGCGTCGGCCTGGCCGGCTCGGCGCTCAGCCTCGACCAGGGCGTGCGCAATCTCGTAGCCTGGGGGCTTGCGACGCCCGAGAATGCGATCGCGCTGGCCTCCGGCCACCCACTGGCGCTGCTGGAGCCAAGCCTGAAAGCCTTCGGGATCACGCTCGACCTCGGCGAGGTCGACTGGTCCGACGCGCTTGCCGTCCGCAGCGTTCGCCTGGGCGAGGTCGAACGCCGCTTCGCCGCCTGATCGATGACGTCCAACAGCTTCGCAAAGAAGAGGGGAGATAATGACATGAGCCATGACCTGACCGGAATTAACCGCCGTACCGTGCTGGGCGGCCTCGCTGCCGTCACTGCCGGTGGCGCCAGCGGCGCCTTTGCCGCCTCGCCGCCGCTGCCGAGCGCGCCGGTCGCGATCAACCTGATCGATGTCGGCGGCGCGCTGGCGCTGATGCAGCGCGCTTTCGACGACTACAAGGCCGCCAATCCCAAGCTGATCTCGCGCCTGACCTATGTGAAGGCGCCGGCGCCCGAGCTCGCCAGCAAGATCAAGGCGCAGCAGGATGCCGGCCGCGCCGATCTGGACATCGTGCTGACCGGCAGCGACGGCCTCGCCGCCGGCCTCGACCAGAAGCTCTGGCTGAAGATCCTGCCCGATTTCAACGACAAGTTCCCCAATATCGAGCAGAACTACGAGCCGGCCGCGCTCAACCTGCACAAGGTTCAGGGCGACGGCTTCGGCGTCGTGGTCAACTACTACCCGTCCGGCCCGCTGATCGAATACATGCCCGACCGGGTGAAGACGCCGCCGACCACGGCCGAGGAGCTGCTCGCCTGGGCCAAGGCCAACCCCAACAAGTTCATGTATGCGCGCCCGGCCAATTCCGGCCCCGGCCGCACCTTCATGATGGGGCTGCCCTACCTGCTCGGCGACAAGGACCCGCAGGACCCGCTCAACGGCTGGGACAAGACCTGGGCCTATCTCGCCGAGATCGGCCAGTACATCGAGTATTATCCGGCCGGCACCGGCGCGACGATGAAGGAGTTCGGCGACGGCTCGCGCGACATCATCATCTCGACCACCGGCTGGGACATCAACCCGCGCGCGCTCGGCATCGTGCCCAAGGAAGCCAAGATCGGCACGCTGAAGGGCTTCCACTGGGTCTCCGACGCGTTCTTCATGTGCGTGCCCAAGGGCGTGCCGAACGACCGGCTCGCCGTGGTGCTGGACATGATGGCCTACGTGCTCACCCCCAAGGCGCAGGCCTACGCCTATGACGAGGGCTATCTCTATCCCGGCCCGGCGGTGAAGAACGTGCCGCTCTCGCTCGCGCCCAAGGCGAGCCAGGACGTCATCGCCGAGTTCGGCCGGCCGGAATATGCGGATCTCATCGCCAACAATCCGATCGAGCTGCCGCTCAAGCCCGAGAAGATGGTCGTGGCCTTCCGCAAGTGGGACGAACTCGTCGGCTCGAAGTCCAACAAGAAGTAAGCCGATACGGCTGAGCGACGCCGCCGTGGCCGGCAGGCCGCGGCGGCGTTTTGTTGGCCGGACGATCTGCCGCAGCGCCGCCACGGCCGGGCGCGGCGCCGCGCCATTGACCAATGGCGGCGCAATTCGCGAAGGCCCCTCAGTTCAGCGGCAGAGAAAATCTGTATTCAAGTCTTGATTCCAGATTTAGATCGGACGATGCTCACATTAACCTTGGCGGAAAGAATGACGCTCTGGTTTAGTCTAGAGCTTCCGTTGTGAACGGCTGTTCACTTAATTCGCTGGTAAGTTATATTTACTTTAGAACGACTTCTCCCTGATATGCACCTCCAGTTTCGGCAAGGCCGATGCGTCGGCATCGGCTGCGAGGGCATTCGGGCGTGTTCAGCTGGTCCACAGACCACATTGCTCCACGCGAGCGCTTCGAGCATTGGCGCGAAGTGCGGGCGAAGGGCGTGTTCGGCGTCACGGCCGAGCTCGATCCCGATCAGGATGGCGAGTTCAAGGGCAGCATGACGATCCGGCCGCTCGGAGCGGCCGCCCTGGTCGAGCTGCACGCCACGCCCTACCGCGTCTCGCGCACCAGGGCCGATATCGCGCGGGCGCCGAGCGACAGCCTTTGCCTCTACCAGCAGCTCGACGGCGGCGGCTGGTTCGAGGCGGCCCGGGGCGGGGAGTTCGTCACGCCGCGCGGCACGCTGGCGACGAGCCATTCCGACCTGCCCTACAGCACGGCGCCGATGACGGCGGCCGGCTTCCACCTGCGCGTCCTCAAGATCCCGAACGGCGCGGCGCTGACCAGGCGCGCCCATGAACTGGTGGCCATGCCCCTCGATGACCGCGTGCCCGTCACGGCGCTGATCCAGTCCTGCTTCTCCGACCTGGCGGCGAAGGCCGACAACCTCGATTCGGCACAGGCCGAAAGCCTCGTCCAGGCGCTGGCGCAACTGACCCTGATCGCGCGCGGCGTGGCCGAGGCGCGCAGCGAGAGCAGCCGCGCGGCGCTGCGGGTCGGGCGGCTCTCCGCTGCCCGCTATATCATCGGCCGCGACGCGGACCGCGCCAGCCTGTCGCCGGCCTTCGTCGCCGGGCAGCTCGGCATTTCCGTGCGCCATCTTCACGCCCTGTTCGAGCCGACGGGCCAGAGCTTCTCGCAAAGCGTCACGGCCGCCCGGCTCGCCGAGGCCTGCCGACGCCTGCGCCAGCATCCGTCCCAGCCTGTCGCCGACATCGCGTTCGCCTGCGGCTTCGACAGTCTGGCGACCTTCCACCGCGTCTTCCGCGCCGCCTTCTACATGCCGCCGGGCGATTATCGCCGCTCGCTTCAGGGCAAGGGGCCGGATGGGTGAGGCTTTTCTGCCGATCCCAACGATTTTAGCCAGCCGCGGCCTGTCGTGCGCTGGATGAGAAGACAAGGGCGCTGACCTTGCGACAGGGTCCGCGCCAAAAGCTGGGGCGCTTTGCGCCGAGGATTCGGATTTGGCCATGGCTGCGAAGACGAGAACGGGACTGCGGAAGGCGAAGGGCGCCTCGACGCGCGGAGCGCTCCAGACCTGCCACGACATGGTCAAGCCGGTCGTACTGGCGCTCAGCCGGCGGCACCGGCGCGCGCTGCTCCTGGCCTGCACGGCGCTGGTCATGCCAATGGTGCTGGCCTTCTCCGCCGTTCCGGCCATGGCGCAGTTCACCGGAGGCAATGGCGGAAATGGCGCCGACGCGCCCAATGGCTCAAGCGCGGGCGGCGGCGGCGGGGGCGGTGCCTATGGCGATGGCAGTGCGACTGCCGGAGGCGGTGGCGGCGGGTCCACGGGCGGTCAGGGAAACCGCGGCGGTAGCGGCGGTGGCTCGGACGGTGCCGGCGGCGGCGGCGGCGGCTACGGGGCTGGCGCCGGTGGTGGCGGCGGCGGCGGCGGCGGCGCCGGTCGGACCCTCAACGCCGATCTGATCAACAGCAATGCCATTACCGGCGGCAATGGCGGCAGCGGCGGTATCGGAGACTACAATTCCGTGCCGAATTACTCGTATGGCGGCGGTGGCGGTGGCGGCGGCGGCGGTTCCGGCGTCATCGCGGGGACCGGCACCAACCTCAGCAATTCCAGCACGATCACCGGCGGCAATGGCGGCGGCGGCGGCTCGTCCAGCGGAGCGATCGACCCGTTCACCGACCCCTCCGGCAACGGCGTGGGCGGCAGGGGCGGCAACGGCTTTACCGCGACCGGCTCGGCCGGGCTGACGATCACGAATACGGGCACCATCAAAGGCGGGGGCGGCGGCTCCGATTTCCAGAACTACCAACCGTACCGGCCGCAGCCCGGCGGCGTCGGCATCATCGGGCAGAACCTGACGATCATCAATAGCGGCACGATCGCCGGCGGTGCCCTGGGCGGCGCGGCCGGTGTGAACGGCGCGCTGTCGACGGCCATCATCATCACCGGGGGCACCAACAGCATCACTGCACTTGCCGGCAGCAATATCGGCGCGATCGAACTCGGCGGCAACACGACACTTGCAGGCACGTTCAACAACACGATCCAGGTCAATGGCGGCATCGCCGTGTCGGTGATCGGAGCGACGGCCGCGGGTGACGTGGCCGGCATCACGACCTTCAACAATTACGGCGCAACCACGATCGCCGATGGACGCAAGCTCAGCGCCCAGACCATCAGTAACGCCGCGGGCACGATCGGCATCGGCGCCGGCGCGACCCTGCAGGGCACCGGCAATACCCTGTACAACAACGCGATCATCAATGTCGGCGCAGGCGGCAGCGTCGTCGACGCGGGCGCGATCAACAACCAGGGCGGCGGCACGATCAACTTCAACGGCCCGACCGGGACGGCGACGCTGTCCGCCGGGCAGGGCATCTACAATGACGGGCAGATCAAGGTGCTCGGCGGCGACGTCGCCGTCACCGGCGACATCAGCAACCAGAACAACGGCACGCTGGCGCTGACCGGCGGCAACATGACCGGCGTGGGCACGCTGACCAATAGCGGTACCGCGACGCTGAACGTGGCCTCGGGCTACAATCTCGGCGTCGGCACGCTGTCCGTCTCGGGCGGCAGCGTCACCGGCACGGGCACGATCACGGCCTCGACTGCGTTCAACCTGTCGGGCGGGACGATCGGCGCCACGCTCGCGGGCACGGCCGCCTTGACCAAGACCGGCGCCGGCACCGCCATCCTGGCGGGCGCGAACAGCTATAGCGGCGGCACCACGATCAACGCCGGCACCTTGCAGCTCGGGTCCGGCGGCGGCCTGCTCGCGACCAGCGACCTGAGCGTCGGGACCGGCTCGTTCTTCGATCTCAACGGCCAGTCGCAAGGCTTCGGCAAGGTCGAGGGGGTGGGCGAGGTCAAGCTCGGCTCAGGCGGGGCGCTCACGGTCGGCAACGCCGACGCCAGCTCGACCTTCGACGGCGTCATCAGCGGCGCGGGCTCGCTGACCAAGGCCGGTACCGGCACCTTCGTGCTGAACGGCGCCAATGCCTACACGGCCGGCACGACGGTCAGCGGCGGCACTCTCCAGCTTGGCAGCCTCGGCAGTCTGGCCGCGACCGGCAGCCTCGGCATCGGTGCGGGCGCGACCTTTGACCTCAACGGCCGCACGCAGACGATCGGCACGCTTTCGGGCGCGGGCTCGCTCACGCTTGGCGGCGGCGGCGCGCTCAGCGTCGGCAACGGCGATGGCAGTTCGGGCTTCGGCGGCGTGATTTCCGGCGACGGCTCGCTGACCAAGCTCGGCACGGGCACGCTGACGCTGACCGGCGCCAACACCTATACCGGCGGCACGACCATCTCCGCCGGCACTCTGCAGCTCGGTGACGGCACGCTGGATGGCAGCATCGCCGGCAGCATCGTCAATAACGGGATGCTGAGCTTCAACACCGCCGGCAGCATCAGCTTCGATGGGGCGATGACCGGCACGGGCGGCCTGGCCAAGTCGGGCAGCGGCACCCTGACCCTGACCGGGGCCATCGGCAGCACCGGCGCGACGACGATCAACGCCGGCACGCTATTGCTCGGCACGGGCGGCAGCCTCGCCAGCAGCAGCGCGGTCAACATCACCTCGTCGACCGGCATCCTCGACCTCAACGGCCTCACGCAGACGCTCGGCGACCTCGCCGGCATGGGCGAGGTGAAGCTCGGCAGCGGCGCGCTGACCATCGACAAGGCCTCCGGCTCGTCGAGCTTCAGCGGCGTGATCTCGGGCTCGGGCTCGCTGACCAAGAGCGGTTCCAGCGCGATCGTGCTTACCGGCGAGAACACCTATACCGGCGGGACGACGATCTCCGGCGGCACGCTTCGGATCGGCACCGGCTCAAACACGGGCTCGATCCAGGGCGATGTCGTCAACAACGCTCAGCTGTCCTTCGCCCGGATCAACGACTATACCTTCGCCGGCGACATCTCCGGCTCGGGGCAGGTCGATACCGCCGGCCTCGGCAAGCTCATCCTGACGGGCAACAACACCCATACCGGCGGTACGAACGTCCTAGCTGGCTCACTGCAGATCGGCGACGGCACGACCGATGGAAGCATCGGCGGCGACATCAACGTCTGGACCAACGTCATCTTCAACACGGTCGGGACCCGGACCTTTGCCGGCCGCGTCCGCGACGGCGCTAGTGCGCACGGCGCCTTCACCAAGACGGGGGCGGGCACCCTGACCCTGACCGGCGCCAACAGCTATACCGGCGGCACGACGATCAGCGGCGGCACGCTCGCACTCGGCAGCGGCGGCAGCCTCTATAGCGGCGGCACGGTCAACATCACCTCGTCGACCGGCATCCTCGACCTCGCCGGCCACGCGCAGACGCTCAGTGGCCTCGACGGCACGGGCGAGGTGAAGCTCGGCAGCGGCGCGCTGACGTTCAACCGAGCGTCAGGCTATTCGGACTTCGGCGGCGTGATCTCGGGCACCGGCTCCCTGACCAAGAGCGGCAGCGGCTCGCTCATCCTCTCCGGTGAGAACACCTATACCGGTGGGACGACGATCTCCAACGGCTGGCTTCAGATCGGGTCCAGTGGGTCCACGGGCTCGATCCAGGGCAACATCGTCAACAACAGCGCGCTCTACTTCGGCCGGGCCGACGACTACACCTTTGCCGGCGATATCTCCGGTTCGGGCATGGTTTTTACCGCCGGCGGCGGCAAGCTCATCCTGACCGGCAACAACACCTATACCGGGGATACCTTCGTCCCCGTCGGCTCGCTGCAGATCGGCGACGGCACGACCGACGGAAGCATCGTCGGCACCATCAACGTCAGCACCAACGTCACCTTCAACACGGTCGGCACCCGGAGCTTCGCCGGCCGCGTCCTCGACGGCGTCGCTGCGTCCGGCTCCTTCACCAAGGACGGGGCCGGCACCCTGACCCTGACCGGCGCCAGCACCTATACCGGCGGCACGACGATCAACGGCGGCGCGCTCCGGCTCGGCAATGATAGCGCCAATGACGGCTCGATCACCGGCAACGTCGTCAACAACGGCGAGCTCCAGTTCGACAACCTGAACGATGCCGGCTTCGGCGGCGAGATCTCCGGATCGGGCGCCGTCCGCAAGCTCGGCACCAACACGCTGACCCTGACCGGCGCCAACACCTATGCCGGCCCGAGCCTCGTCAACGCCGGCACCTTGCGGCTCGGCGGCAATGACCGGCTCAACGCCAGCGGCAACGTCACGGTCTCGTCGGGCGCGGTCTTCGATCTCGGCGGCTATTCGCAGGGTATCGGCGAGCTCAGCGGGGCCGGCGAGGTCAAGCTCGGCACGGGCGGCGCGCTGAGCGCCGGCAAGAACACCAACTCGACCTTCACCGGCATCGTCAGCGGCGCAGGCTCGCTGACCAAGACCGGCACGGGCCGGCTGACCCTGGCCGGCGACAACACCTATACCGGCAGCACGACGATCGATGCCGGCATGCTGCAGATCGGTAATGGCCTGGCGACCGGCTCGATCGCGACCGATGTCGTCAACAACGGCACCCTCGCCTTCAACCGCTCGAACGACTACGTCTTCACCTACGTCATCACCGATGGCTCCGGCTCCGGCGCGGTCGAGCAGAACGGCACCGGCCGGACGGTTCTGACCGGCACCAACACCTATACGGGCGGCACCACCGTCAATGCCGGCGCGCTGCAGATCGGCGATGGCGGCGCTGCCGGCTCGATCCTCGGTGGCGTGACGGTCTCGTCCGGGGCGGAGTTCGCGGTCAATCGCTCCGGCGTCTACACGCTGCCCAACGCCGTCGGCGGTGCCGGCAGCTTCGCCCAGCGCGGCAGCGGCACGACGATCCTCGGCGACGGCATGACCTATACCGGCGGCACCGTGATCGCGGCCGGCACGCTGAAGGTCGGCAGCGGCGGCACGCAGGGCTCGCTCGGCTCAGGCAATATCAGCAATGCCGCCGCGCTCGTCGTCGACAAGAGCAACAGCTTCACCATTGCCGGCGCCATCAGCGGCACCGGCAGCTTCGAGACGACCGGCGGCACGGGCGGCACCGGCAAGACCACGCTCTCGGGCGCCAATACCTATACCGGCGCGACGACCGTCAGCGGCGGCGCGCTCGAGGTCTCGGGTTCGCTCGGCGACACCGCCGTCTCGGTCAGCAGCGGCGCGACGCTGGCCGGCGGCGGCACGATCGCCGGAGCGGTGACCATCGCCGATGGCGGCCATCTGGCGCCCGGCGCCAATCCCGGCACGCTGACCACCGGCGTTCTGGCCGTCGGCTCGCTCAACCTGTCCTCCGGCTCGATGCTCGATTTCGACCTCGGCCTGCCCAACCAGCTGACCGGCAGCGACCGCGTCGACGTCACCGGCAATCTCGTGCTCGACGGCACGCTGAACATCGCCGATGCCGGCGGCTTCGGCGGCGGCATCTACCGGCTGTTCACCTATGGCGGCACGCTGACCGATAACGGCCTGTCGATCGGCTCGCTGCCGGGTGGCACCTCGGCCTCCGACCTCTCGGTCCAGACCTCGGTCGCCGCCCAGGTCAACCTGGTCAATTCGGCCGGCCTGACGCTGAACTTTTGGGATGGCTCGGCCGCCGGCAACGCTAACAACAACCTCGTCGATGGCGGGGCCGGCACCTGGAATGCCACCAACGGCTCCTGGACCGACCAGAACGGCAGCGTGAACGCGCCGCCGAGCGCGACGCCCGGCTTCATGGTGTTCCAGGGCTCTGGCGGCACCGTGACCGTCGATGACGGCGCCGGCGCGATCGCGGTGACGGGCATGCAGTTCGCCGCCGACGGCTACCGGATCGAGGGCGCCTCGATCGCGCTCAGCGGCGCGCAGGCGATCATCCGCGTCGGCGACGGCACCTCGGCCGGCGCGGCCTATACCGCGACCATCGCCTCCGTGCTGACCGGCGCCAGCGACCTGGTGAAGACCGATCTCGGCACGCTCGTGCTCACCGGCGCCAATACCTATACCGGCAACACCGTGCTCAACAGCGGCACGCTCTCGGTCTCGTCCGACGCCAATCTCGGCGATGCGGCCGCCGGCCTCGTCTTCAATGGCGGCGTGCTGCGCGTCACCGGCACGAGCTTCAGCTCGACTGCCCGCGCGATCACCTTCGACAATGGCGGTGGCGGCTTCGATATCGCTGACGCCGCCAACAGCTTCACCGTGAGCCAGGCGCTGAGCGGCAATGGCGGGCTCGCCAAGCTCGGGGCCGGCACGCTCGTGCTGACCGGTGCGAACACCTATGCCGGCGGCACCATGATCAGCGGCGGCACCTTGCAGATCGGCAATGGCGGCACGAGCGGCGAGATCGACGGCAACATCGTCAACAACGGCCGACTCGCGGTCAACCGCTCCGACGATGTCAGCTTCTCCGACATCGTCTCCGGCACCGGCTCGCTGGTGCAGATGGGGCCGGGCAGGCTGACCCTGACCGGCGCCAATACTTATGCTGGCGGCACCACGATCGCCGCCGGCACCTTGCAGCTTGGCGACGGCGGCACGAGCGGCTCGATCGTCGGCGATGTCACCAACAATGGCACGCTGGCCTTCAACCGCTCGGACGCGGCGACCTTCGCCGGTGTGGTCTCCGGCAGCGGTGCATTGAAGCAGCTCGGCTCCGGCACGACGATCCTGACCGGCGCGAACAGCTATACGGGGGGCACGGTGATCGCGGCCGGCACCCTGCAGCTCGGCAATGGCGGCACGACGGGTTCGATCGCCGGCGACGTCGCCAATAGCGGCACGCTGGCCTTCAACCGCTCGGATGCGGTGAGCTTCGCCGGTATCGTGTCCGGCAGCGGTGCGCTGAAGCAGATCGGTTCGGGCACGACAACCCTGACCGGCGCCAACACCTATGCCGGCGGCACGGTGATTTCGGCCGGTACCTTGCAACTCGGCAATGGCGGCACCTCGGGCTCGATCGGCGGCGACGTCGCCAATGACGGCACGCTCGCCTTCAACCGCTCGGACGTTGTGAGCTTCGCCGGCGTGGTCTCTGGCAGCGGCGCGCTGAAGCAGACTGGCTCGGGCACGACCATCCTGACGGGAACGAACAGCTACACCGGCGGCACCACGATCATGGCCGGCACGTTGCAGCTCGGCACCGGCGGCACGAGCGGCTCGATTGCGGGCGACATCACCAATAACGGCACGCTCGCCTTTGATCGCTCGGATGCGGCGACCTTTGCGGGCATCATCTCCGGCAGCGGCGGGTTGAACCAGATCGGCGCCGGCACGCTCGTCCTGACCGGCGCCAACACCTATGCCGGCGGCACGGTGATTTCGGCCGGCACGCTGCAACTCGGCGATGGTGGAACCTCCGGCTCGATCACGGGCGACGTCCTCAATGACGGTACGCTGGCCTTCAAGCGCTCGGACGAGGTGACTTTTGGCGGCGCCATCTCCGGTACGGGCGCGCTGAAGCAGATCGGCTCCGGCACGACGACCCTGACCGGGGTTAACAGCTATGCGGGCGGCACCACGATCTCGGCCGGCACGCTGATCGGCTCGGCGACGAGCTTCGGCAGCGGCGCCATCCTGAACAACGCGGCGCTGGTCATCGACCAGCCCGCCAATGCCGTCTTCGCCAACGCGATCGACGGCACCGGCTCCTTCACCAAGACCGGCGCCGGCAGCCTGAACCTGACCGGCACCAGCGGGCTGACGGGGCCGACCACGGTCGCCGCAGGCCGGCTCGCGGTGAACGGCTCGCTCGCCAATTCGCCGGTCACGGTGCAGAGCGGCGGCACGCTTGGCGGCAATGGCACGGTCGGGACCCTGATCGTTCAGAGTGGCGGCATCGTCGCGCCCGGCAACTCGATCGGCACGATCACCGTCAATGGCAGTGTCACCCTGGCGCCGGGCTCGATCTACCAGGTCGAGGTCGACGGCTCCGGCCGGTCGGACAGGATCGTCGCATCCGGCGCGATCACGGTCTCCGGTGCGACGCTACAGCTCGCAACGATCACCGGCACGGTCCAGCCCTCGGCGCGCTACGAGCTGTTCAGCGCCACGGGTGGCGTCTCCGGCCGCTTCAGCAGCGTCACCAGCAACTTCGCCTTCCTGACGCCGAACCTCTCCTACGACGCTGCGCAGACCTATCTGACGATCGAGCGCAACGACGTCTCCTTCGGCAGCGTCGGCCAGACGCGCAACCAGGGCGGTGCGGCCACGGCGAGCGAGCAGCTCGGCACCGGCAACCCGGTCTATGACGCGGTCGTCAAGCTCGATGCGCCAGCGGCCCGCGCCGCCTTCGACGCGCTGTCTGGCGAGATCCACGCCTCGGCGAAGGGCGTTCTGGCCGAGGAGAGCTCGGCGCTGCGCGATGCGGCGACGGGGCGGCTGCGCTCGGCCTTCGGCGCCGTCGGCGCGGCGCAGATGGCGACCATGAACTACGGCTTCACGGCCGACCTCGCCCCAAGCGCGACCGGCCCGATGCCGAGGTTGAGGTCGGACCGCTTCGCGCTCTGGGGCCAGGGCTACGGCTCCTGGGGCCGCAGCGAGAGCGACCGCAACGCCGGCAAGCTGACCCGCTCGAGCGGCGGGCTCATGGTCGGCGGCGACGTCGCGGTCTTCGACAACCTGCGCTTCGGCGCGCTCGCCGGCTACA
>NZ_QQTO01000040.1 GCF_003351345.1 Allobosea caraganae
TCCTGGCGGACATAGCCGAGGCGGATCAGGTCGGCGAGAAGGCGATGCGCGCCGCTCTTGGGCAGGCCGATCTCATCGGCCACCACGGTGACGCTGACGCCGCCCATCCGGGTCGACATCATTTCCATCGTGCCCAACGCGCGGTCAAGAAGCGAAGCTGCCATAAAGTTTTCCTGAACAATATTCTTTTTGGAACACCGTTCAGTTTTTGAGTCAAGCTGTTATCTGACGATTCACAATGTCTCTCGTTGGGATGATCGATAAGCTCAACACTGGCTCGAGATGATGGAGGCTGCTCGGGGAATTGAGCACCGTCATGCAAGAGTTCATCGACGTAGAAGCGCCGACTTTCAGGGCATTCGAAATGAAATTCCCGTGTTCGCGGGCGTTTTCTGGAGGCGGTATGGTCACGACATTAGCCGACAGATTGGCTCTCTTAATGAGGCCGTTCAGATGATTTCACTCGCTTGCTGAGGTCAACTAAAGGGTTCGCGTAGTCGTCCTTGGGTCGACGCTTATGGCTATCGTCGGAACGTCGTTGGCCCTGGTCGACTGCGACAATAGTAACTTTGACATGCTGATGAACGGGCCGCCCGGCGCCGGCAAGTCGATGCTGGCGAGCCGCCTGCCCTCGATCCTGCCGCCGCTCTCGCCGCGCGAGCTGCTCGAGGTCTCGATGGTGCATTCCGTCGCCGGGCGTCTCGCCGACGGCGCCCTGACCGACCGGCGGCCCTTTCGCGCTCCGCACCATTCCGCCTCGATGGCGGCGCTGGTCGGCGGCGGCTTGCAGGCCAAGCCGGGCGAGGTCTCGCTGGCGCATCACGGCGTGCTCTTCCTCGACGAATTGCCGGAGTTCCAGGCGCAGGCGCTCGATGCGCTGCGCCAGCCGATGGAGACCGGCGACGTGCTGATCTCGCGCGCCAACCATCGCGCAGTCTATCCGGCCCGCTTCCAGCTCGTCGCGGCGATGAACCCGTGCCGCTGCGGCAAGGCGACCGAGCCGGGCTATGCCTGCCGGCGCCAGCCGAACGAACGTTGCATGGCGCAGTACCAGACCCGCATCTCCGGCCCGATGCTCGACCGGATCGACATCGTCATCGACGTCCCCGCCGTCACGGCGTCGGACCTGCTGCTGCCGGCGGCAAGCGAGGGCTCGGCCGAGGTCGCAGCGCGCGTCGCAGACGCACGGCGGGCGCAGACGCGGCGCTTCGAGGCGCTTGGGCTCGGCCATGTCACGACCAATGCCGCCTGCCCGGCGCCGGTGCTCGACCAGATCGCCCGGCCCGATAGCGCCGGCATGAGCTTGCTGCGCGACGCGGCCGACGCGATGCGGCTGACGGCGCGCGGCTATCACCGCGTGCTCAAAGTGGCGCGCACGCTGGCCGATCTCGACGGGGAAGCGAAGGTCGGCCGCATCCATCTGGCAGAGGCTTTGTCCTATCGCTCGCGGATCGATCAGGTCGCGCAGGCGGCGTGAGGGTTGCGTTCGGCGGGCCTCGGCCGGAGCAGAACCTAGCATTGCCTTCGGGGACGGCCCCACCCCGTCATGCTCGCCCTTGTGGCGAGCATCCACGCCTTGCGACGCTGGCGGCGGGCGCACTCAATGAAAGGTGGCACCCGGCCGCTCCCGTGTGAAGACGTGGATGGTCGCCACAAGGGCGACCATGACGACCGAGGCCCGTCTGCTCCGGGGATAACGCGGCGAGGCTTCCGCCAGACCACGACGCGGCTTGGTTACCAACTCATTACAAGTAAACGAAAACTTTGGCGTTGTTTCCAAGGGTTCCTCAACCCGCGGCTGGTAAGACCATAGGCCATGGAAGCCATCCTGCCGCTGCTCTGGGCCGCCCTCGCCAGCACCGCCGCCGTGCTGGCCGGCGTCGCCGCGTTCATGCTGCTGCGGGCGCGCAACCGCGTGCTGAGGCAGGCTGCGGAGCTGAGCGAGGACCTCGACAAGCTCAACGACCGGCTCTGGGCGCTGGCCGATAGCGAGGAGCGCTATCGCAGCCTGATCGAGGCGCAGGGCGACCTGATCGTGCGGCGCAACGAAGGCCGGATCGTCTATGCCAACGCCGCCTATGCGGCACTGCTCGGCGCGGGCGAGGCCGAGATCATCGGCAGCCGGCGCGAGCCGCGCCTCGTCGCCTCGCGCCCGGCGCAGGCACTCGAGGATGGCGCGCGCGTCTTCGACGAATGCATCGCCGCGCCCGATGGCGGGGAGCGCTGGATCTCCTGGGTCGAGACCGTCGTGCCGGTCGCGCTCGGCAAGACCGTGCTGCAGCGGGTCGGGCGCGACATCACCGCCAGGATCGCCGGCGAGCAGGCATTGATGGAGGCGCGCAGCCGGGCCGAGGGCGCGAGCGAGGCGAAGTCGCGCTTCCTGGCCACGGTCAGCCACGAGTTCCGCACGCCGCTCAACGGCATCCTCGGCATGGCCGACCTCCTCAACGACACCAGGCTCGACCCGGAGCAGACCACCTACGTGCGGGCGCTCAGAACCTCAGGCGAGGCGCTGCTCTCGCTCGTCGACGACATCCTCGACTTCGCCAAGGTCGAGGCCGGCAAGCTCGAACTCAACGAGGAGCGCTTCGATCTCGGCCTGCTGATCGAGACCGTCAGCGAATTGATGGCGCCGCGCGCGCAGGCCAAAGGCATCGAGATCGCCAGCTTCCTGGCACCCGACCTGCCCTCGCACCTGATCGGCGACGGCGACCGCGTCAGGCAGATCCTGCTCAACCTCGTCGGCAACGCCGTCAAGTTCACGGAAACAGGCGGTGTCGGCATCCGCGTCGGGCGCGTGGGCGAAGCCATCGAGATCAGCGTCGCCGATACCGGGCCGGGCATTCCGGCCGACCGGCTGCAGGCGATCTTCGAGGAGTTCGAGCAGGCCGACCAGACGGCCGCGCGCCGGCATGACGGCACGGGCCTGGGCCTTGCCATCGTGCGCCGGCTGGTGGCGCTGATGGGCGGCGAGGTCGCGGTCACCAGCCCACCCGGCGAGGGCGCGACCTTTACCGTCGCCCTGCCCTTGCCTGCGGCAAAGGATAGCGAGCCCGCCCCGACGCCGCCGGATTGGCGCGGCAAGCGCGTGCTGCTCGCCTGCGGAACGCCGTTTGGCGCCCGCTTCCTCGCCGAGACCGTCCGGAATGCGGGAGCCACGATCACGCTCGCGCCGGACGCAGCAGCGGCACGCGCGGCGTTGGCGGATCAGCCGCGCTACGATGCGGCGCTGATCGACCAGGAGCTCGGCAACGAGGATGCCCGCTCGCTGTCAGCGGCAGCGCGTACGGCCGGCGTCACCGACAGCCTGATCGTGCTCTCGCCCTTCGAGCGCCGGCAGTTCGGCTCGCCGCTCGCCGCCGGCTTCACCGGCTTCCTGGTCAAGCCGGTGCGCGCTCGCTCGCTCTACGAGCGCCTGTCGCCTGCACCCCCCGCCGTGGCAGCCGAAAGCCTGGCGTCGGCAGCCCCCGCGACGCAGCCCAAGGAGGCGGCAGCGCCGCGCCTCTCCGTGCTGGTGGCGGAGGATAACGAGATCAACGCCCTGCTCGCGACTAGGACACTGGAGCGGCTCGGCTGCGCCGCGACCTGGGCGCGCAACGGGCGCGAGGCGGTGGCGCTGGCCGAGGCGGCGCTGGCCGGCAAGGGGCAGGGCTTCGGCCTGATCCTGCTCGATATCCGCATGCCCGAGCTCGACGGGCACGCGGCGGCGCGCGCGATTCGCGCTGCCGAGGCCAGGTGCTTCGGCTCCCGCAAAGTGCCGATTCTCGCTGTGACGGCCAATGTCGCCGAGGCCGACCGGCGCGCCGCGCTCGCTGCGGGCATGGATGATTGCCTGGCTAAGCCATTGGAACGCGAGGCTCTTCGCGGCTGGATCGAGCAAATTGTGAGCAGCCCTGCCCGGGCCTTGAGCGCCTGACCGAAACGTCATAAGTCTGACGTAGTTCTGTCGCGATCTTGTAAGATCGACGGCGCTAGCGTTCCTAATGGCAAGAATCGACGGCACGGGGACGAAACGGGCAATGGCGTTCGATGTGTTCCGCGGTCTGCGGCAGCCGGCAAAGCAACTGCCGGCCGGGCATCCCTTGTTCTCGCGCTTCTCCCCCCTTGCCCAAATAACGAGCGATACGGTGCGCCGCTTCGGGCGCAATCAGGAGGGCCTCGACGGCACGCTCGGCCGCTCGGGCTCGCTCGAAGTGCGGCTTGCGCGGGGCCCGCGCGAGATCTGGCGGGCCCAGCGCCTGCGCTACCGGGTGTTCTACCAGGAGATGTCGGCAAAGCCCGACGTGATCTCGCGGATGTTCCGCCGCGACGCCGACCGCTATGACGGCGCCTGCGACCACCTCCTCGTCATCGACCATGCGGCGCGCGGCCGCTTCGGCGGCATCAAGCCGAAGGTCGTCGGCACCTACCGGCTGATGCGCGAAGGCGCGGCGGCCAGGCTCGGTGGCTTCTACACCCAGTCGGAATTCGAGCTGTCGGCGCTGACCTCGCGCCATCCCGAGCTGCGCTTCCTCGAGCTCGGCCGCTCCTGCGTGCTCAAGCCCTACCGCACCAAGAAGACGGTCGAGCTGCTCTGGCACGGCATCTGGGCCTATGTCCGGCACCACCGCATCGACGCGATGTTCGGCTGCGCCAGCTTCGACGGCACCGACCCGGACGCGCTGGCGCTGCCGCTGAGCTTCCTGCACCACCATGCCCGCTCGCAGGGCGACTGGCTGGCCCAGGCCCGGCCCGAGCGCTGCGTCGCGATGGACCGGCTGCCGATCGAGATGATCGACGCCAAGGTGGCGCTGAAGCAGCTGCCGCCATTGATCAAGGGCTATCTGCGCCTCGGCGCCCGCTTCGGCACCGGCGCGGTTGTCGACAGGCAGTTCGGCACCACCGACGTGCTGGTGATCCTGCCTGTGGCCGCGATCGACCAGCGCTACCTCACCTATCTCGGTGATGAAGGCCAGCGCTACGCGGCCTGACCTTCCGTCTTCGCCAGCGCCTGCAGCGCCTCGCGATAGGTCGGATAGCGCAGCTGATAGCTCAGCTCGCGCTTGATCAGCGCATTCGAGACCCGCTTGTTCTCGCCATAGAAGCTTGCCGCCATCGGCGAGAGCAGCTTGGCATCGAACGCGACCTCCGGCGGCGGCGCGACGCCGATCAGCTCGGCGGCATAGCTCACGACATCCTGCGGCGGCGCCGGCTCATCATCGGTGGTGTTGTAGATCGCGCCATTGCGCGGCCTGGCCAGCGAAGCCAGCAGCAGGCCGGCGATATCCTCGACATGGATGCGGTTGAAGACCTGGCCGGGCTTGATCAGCCGACGCGCCGTGCCGGCCCGCAGGTTGAGGATGGCGTTGCGGCCGGGACCGTAGATGCCGGAGAGCCGGAAGACCTGCACCGGCTTGCCGCTGCGCTCGCCCAGTTCGAGCCAGGCCTCGTCCGTGGCGAGCCTGAGCTTCGAGCGGGCGCTGGTCGGCCGGCACTCCGCTGCTTCATCGATCCAGGCGCCACCATGGTCGCCATAGACCCCGATGGTCGAGAGGTAGCCGATCCAGCGCAGGTTCGGGGCCGCAGCGAGTTCAGCACTGAGCGTGCGCAGGACGGGATCGCCCTCCTCGTCCGGCTGGACCGAGACCAGCACGGCGTCGGCCTCCGCCAGGGCAAGCGAGAGCGGGCGGGAGACGGCGAAGCCGCCGAAGACCAGCGTGCGGATACCCTCGCGGCTGAGATCCCCGGCCTTCTCGGCCGAACGCACCGTGCCGGTGACCTCCCAACCCTCGGCGATCGCGGCGCGCGCGAAGAAGCCGGCGGTGTAGCCGAGGCCGAAGATGACGAGCTTCATGCGGCAATGTCCGGTTCGAGCGCGAGCCATTCGCGGCGCACGTCATCGTCGGATTCGGTGGCAACCGCAGCAGCGGCACGGCGACGCGCTTCATCGGGCTCAAGCCTGATCAGCGCCCAGGCGGCCATGGCGCGCACCAGCGGCGAGGCATCGCCGACCAGCGCCGCAGCGCTTTCGGCCAATTCCGGCCGGCCGCTATTGCCGATCGCGATCAGGACGTTGCGGATGAAGCGGTCGCGACCGGTGCGCTTGACCGGCGTGCCGGCGAAGAGCGCGCGGAAGGCCGGGTCGTCGAGCTTTGCGAGCTCCGCCAGCGGCAGTGCGTCGAGTTCGCCCCTGAGCGCGAGGCGCGTCTCCTGCGCGGCCTCGGCGAACTTGTTCCAGGGGCAGACGGCGAGGCAATCGTCGCAGCCGAAGACGCGGTTGCCGATGCCGGGCCTGAGCGCCGCATCGATATGGCCCTGGTGCTCGATCGTGAGGTAGGCGATGCAGCGGCGGGCATCGAGCTGGTAGGGCGCGGGAAAGGCGTCGGTCGGGCAGATGTCGAGGCAGCGCCGGCAGGAACCGCAATGGTCTGTTTCCGGCACGTCGGGCGGCAGCTCGGCTGACGTATAGATCGCGCCGAGGAAGAGCCAGGAGCCGTGCTCGCGCGAGACCAGCACGGTGTGCTTGCCCTGCCAGCCCAGGCCGGCGGCCTCGGCCAGCGGCTTCTCCATCACCGGGGCGGTGTCGACGAAGACCTTCACGTCGGCCCCGGCGCGCGCGGCGAGCAGGCCGGCGACGCTCTTCAGCTTGCCCTTGATGACGTCGTGATAGTCGCGCCTGCGGGCATAGAGCGAGATCGACGCCTTGTCGGGCTCATTGAGGATGGCGAGCGGATCGCCCTCTGCGGCATAGTTCATGCCGAGCATGACGATGCTCCTGACCTCGCCCCAGAGCGCGCGCGGGTCGGCGCGTTCGGCGACGCGTTCCTCAAGCCAGCTCATATCGCCCTGATAGCCGGCATCGAGCCAGGCCTGGAGGCGCTGCGGCGCGTCGGGGATGGCATCGGCCGAAGCGACGCGCGCGACGACGAAGCCCTCGGAGCGAGCGCGCTCGACGACGGCCTGCTTGAGCTTTTCGCCACGGCTTGGACTGGCCTTCCTCCAGCCCTCATCCTGAGGAGCAGGCAAAGCCTGCGTCTCGAAGGATGCTCCAGCGCGCGCTGGAGCATCCTTCGAGACGCCGCTGCGCGGCTCCTCAGGATGAGGGCTCAGGGTGGCCGCCCGGTCCTTCAGAAGTCCAGGTTGTCGTAATGCGCGCTCGGCGCCATGCCCGGCACCCGGTCGCTCAGCAGCGGCCGGAAGCTCGGCCGGGATTTGATCCTCGCGTACCATGCGCGCGCGGCCTCGTCCTCTTCCCAGGGCACGTCGCCGAGATAGTCGACGCAAGAGAGATGCGCCGCCGCGGCGAGATCGGCATAGCTCAGCTCGCTGCCCGCAAGCCAGTTCCGCTTGGCGGTGAGCCAGGCGATATAGCGCAGATGATAGCGCACATTGCTGCGCGCGGCGCGGATCGCGCTCATCTCCGGCGGGCCGCCGCCCTCGTCCCGGCCCATGAAGCGCTTCATCACCTTCTCCAGCACGAGCGGGCTGGTGATCTCGCCATCGAATTTGAGGTTGAACCAGTCGAGCAGGCGGCGGACCTCGACGCGCTCGGCCGGGCCCTCCGGCAGCAGCCGGCGCTCGCCCAGGCCGAGGCCACGGGTCTCGTCGAGATATTCGGCGATCGGCCCGGCGCCCGGCACGGTGAAGCCGTTATCCTCGCGGAAGACGGGCGTGGTGCCGGCCGGATTGAGCTCGAGGAACTCGCGACGGCGTTCCCAGACGCGCTCCTCGATCAGCTCGGCCTCGAAGCCGAGCTCGGACAGCACGAGCCGGATGAAGCGCGAATGCGGGCATAGCGGGTAGTGGTGAAGAATCGCCATTGCACTCTTGGAAGGGACAGGTGCGGCCGAAACAGGGCCGGGACAAACTGAAAGGCAGGGCGAGACGCCGGGGCCTCCTATAGTCCCGGCTAAGGGGGCTCACAACCCGCCGGGGCGCCATTGCGGCAATTGGGCAGGGTTGCGTTGGGAGAGTGGTAACCAATTTGCAAAGAGCTTGGTTCCATACCCCCATGGGGTTTACCAGTGCCCCCGCGCGGCGCTGAGTCGTCACGAGCCCGATCACGTCAGGCATACGCCTGACGTGTGAATCGGTCTCGATCCAGCAGTTGGAGCATGATGTCGCCCGAAAACCGCTACGCACTTTTCGGCATCATGCTCTAGGAAACCGGCCATGCAAAACCTGATCGAAGCCATCGTTCTCGGCATCGTCGAGGGGCTTACGGAATTCCTGCCGGTCTCCTCGACGGGGCACCTGCTGCTGCTGGGGCATTTCCTCGGCTTCGAGTCGAACGGCAAGACCTTCGAGATCCTGATCCAGCTCGGCGCGATCCTCGCCATCCTGCTGGTCTATTTCCGGCGCCTGCTCGACATCGCCATGCGGCTGCCCACCGATCCCGGCGCGCGGCGCTTCGTCATCGGCGCGCTGATCGCCTTCCTGCCCGCGGCGGTGATCGGCGCGCTTCTCGGCGGCTTCATCAAGAGCGTGCTGTTCAACCCCGTACTGGTCTGCTGCGCGCTGATCGCCGGTGGTCTCGTGCTGCTGGTGGTCGACGAGCTCGAGCTCGAGGTGAAGCACACCGACGCGACCAAGTTCCCGCTGCCGATGTACCTGAAGATCGGCGCGATCCAGTGCCTGGCGATGATCCCCGGCGTCTCGCGCTCGGGCTCGACCATCGTCGGCGCGATGCTGCTCGGGGCCGACAAGCGCGCCGCGGCCGAGTTCTCGTTCTTCCTGGCGATGCCGACCATGGCCGGCGCCTTCACCTACGACCTGCTGAAGAACTACAAGAACCTGACCTCCGACGACATGACGCTGATCGTGGTCGGCTTCATCGCGGCGTTCTTCGCGGCGCTGTTGGTGGTCAAGACCTTCCTCGACTACGTCTCGCGCCGCGGCTTCACGCTGTTCGCCTGGTGGCGGATCATCGTGGGCGCGGCGGGGTTGGCCGGGCTGTGGGTGTTCGGCTGAACGCCGGCTTTCACTCTCCACCGTCATGCTCGCCCTTGTGGCGAGCATCCACGTCTTAGCCACGGTCCTTCATCAGCGAAGACATGGATGGTCGGGACAAGCCCGACCATGACGGGGAAAGCGTTGCGGCCGAATTCTCGGCTACAGCCGTAAGCCGCCATCGACCGCGATCTCGGCGCCGTTGATATAGGCGCCCTCCTCCGAGCAAAGCAGCAAGGCCACGCCGGCGCAGTCGCGGGCTGAGCCTAGTCGCGCCAGCGGGATGCGGCCGAGAACGATCGATTCATAGGCCGGGTCGGTCAGCACCGCGCGGTTGCGGTCGGTCAGGATCGCGCCGGGCTGGATGATGTTGCAGGTCACGTCCGGCGCGCGCAGCGTGCGGGCGAGGTTGAGGATCATGTTGGTCTGCGCCGCCTTGGTCGCGGCGTAATAGAAATGCGTCGGGTTGGGCCTGGCTTCCTGGACGCTGCCGATCGCGATGATCCGCCCGAAGCCGCGTGCCACCATGCCAGGCAGGAAGGCCTGGATCAGCCTTACGGTGGCATGGAGGTTGATCTCGGTCTGCGCCGCCATGGCGTCCTCCGAGAGCTTGTCCCAGGTCTCGCGGGTCTCGACGGAGGCGCAGAGCACCAGGATGTCGGGCAGGTGCCCTTCGGCCTCCAGCACCTCGCGCATGCGGGCCGGCGCCGCCGGCTCGGCCAGATCGGCGATCAGCGGGCTCGCGGACAAGCCCGCGCCATGCAATTGCGCCAGCGCCTGCTCTGCCGCCGCCGCATCGCGATCGTGGACGACGAGATGCGCGCCGGCCTGCGCCAGCCTTTCGCCGATGGCGAGTCCGATGCCGCGCGCAGCGCCGGTGACCAGCGCGGTGCGCCCGTGAAGTGCAGCCATATCTCTACAATGCTCTCTGATCAGACAGGATCGCCTCGACCAAAACCGTCATTGCGAGCGTAAGCGAAGCAATCCAGGGGGTCTCGCGCAGTCCCCCTGGATTGCTTCGTCGCTACGCTCCTCGCAATGACGGCTTGCCTCAGCCCAGCAGAGGCTTCACGCGCTTGACGGCGTCGTCCATCGCCTGTTGTGCCGGCTTGATACCAAGCACCGCTGCTTGAGTCTCCTCGATGAAGATGTCGTGGGCGCGGGCCTGCTCGTCGAAGGCGGGCAGGTGGATGCGGCTCGCCTTCAGTGCCGCGGCCTCGTCGGCGGCATAGGGCATGGCCGCGATCAGCGCCGGGTCGGCATAGGTCGAGACGCGGGTCGGGCCATTGCCGTTCAGGGCCATCGCCTTGGTGCCGGCCTTGGAGGAGAGCGCGCGGATCAGGTCCCAGCTCAGCGGTTTCTGCTTGGCGTTCTTCGGGATGGCCAGCGACCAGTATTCGACGGTCGGCGCGAAACTGACCTTGCCGATGAGGTCCGAGGCCATCGGCGGCAGCAGCGACTTGAAGCGCCCGCCATACTTGCCCTTGCTGGCGTCGTTATAGGTCACCAGTCTAGCGAAGGGGTTGATGGTCATGGCCGCCCTGCCCTGCTGCATCCAGCTGGTGATCTCCTCGTTGTTCACTGTGGCGAAGCTCCGCGGCAGCACGCCGGCCTTGTAGAGCTCGGCCAGCGTGGTCAGCGCCTTGACCATGCCGGGCTCGGCCGCGACGAGCTTGCCGTCCGGCGTCATGTAGTCGCCGCCGAGGCAGCGGGCCAGCGTCAGGAAGTTCGAGGCGAAGACGGCGGTGAAGGCGAGGCCGTAGACCTGCGTGCCGTCGTCGCGCTTGAAGGTGAGCTTGCGCGCCGCCTCGATCAGCTCCTCGAACGTCGCCGGCAGCTTGACGCCGCGCTCCTCGAGCAGCGCCTCGTTATAGATCAGCGCGTTGGTGGCGTGGCGGACGGGGATGCCGTGCAGGGCGCCGTCCAGCTTGAGCGGCGCGATCAGGCCGGGCGCGAAATCCTCCGGCGATTCCAGCGCCGCCTCCTTCATCAGGCCGTCCAGCGGCTCGAACAGCCGGAGGTTGCGCGGCACGGCGCGGCCGTTGAGCAGGTAGCCGACATCGATCGAGGTCTCGCCCAGCGTGACCTCGCGCAGCAGCCGCTCGTGGATGGCGTTGTTGTCGCCGAAGGTGACCCAGTTGATGCCGGCACCGGATTGCTGGCGCCAGGCCTCGGTGGCGTCGCCGCCCGGGCCGGTGGTGGCGCAGGTCTGGTGGACGCGGTGGCCGAGCGCGGTCAGCGTCTTGGCCTGCGCCAGGGACGGAAAGGCCGCGAGCGCAGCGGTACCGGCGGTTCCGGTGAGCAGGGTGCGTCGGGAAATGGCGTGCATGGTGCCTACCTCGCAACGTTCGGTTTCAGGCCGCGGCGGTCTGTTCGCTCAAGCGGATTTCGACCCCGGCGCGCTCGCTGACCAGGCGCAGGATGCTGGTGAAGTCGTCGCGCGGGAATTGCTCGGTGGTCTCGTCGAGCAGCGCCAGCACGGCCGTGCCGAGCGTGAGCGGAACGCCGATCTGCTCGGCGAGCTTGGTGGCGAGGCGCTGGTCCTTGCGGGCGAGGCGCGACATGAAGCCCGGCGAGAAATCGCCGAGGAAGGCCTTGCCCGGCATCAGCTTGTGCAGCCAGGCATTGTTGGTGCCGGTGCCGCCGCTGATCTTGACCATCAGGTCGAGCGGCAGGCCCGCCTTCAGGCCGATCGTCATGGCCTCGGCAATGGCGCTGACGATGCCGGCCGAGAGGAAGTTGTTGACGAGCTTCATCGCGGTGCCGTTGCCGAGCTCGCCGCAATGCGTGATCGTATCGGCCATCCGGCGCAGCAGCGGCTCGACCTCCTGGAAGACCGCGAGGTCGCCGCCGATCATCAGCGCGAGCGTGCCGGCCCGGGCGTTCTCGACGCCGCGCGCGACCGGGCTGTCGATCATCCGGATGCCGCGCGCCGCGAGGCGAGCGCCGACGCGGCGGCTGGTGACCGGGTCGATCGTGCTCATGTCGACATAGATCAAGCCGGAGGGCGCATTCGCCTCGATGCCGTCAGGGCCCAGCGCCGTCGCCTCGACGTCCGGCGCATCGGGCAGCATGGTGATGACCACGTCGCTCTGGCGCACGAGCTCGGCGATGGTCGCGGCGCGTTTGGCGCCGGCTGTCTGCGCCTCGGCGAGCGCGGCTTCGCTGAGATCGAAGACCGTCAGCGGGTAGCCGGCGCGCAACACGTTGAGCGCCATCGGCAGGCCCATCGTGCCGATGCCGATGAAGCCGATCCGGGCGGTGGGAGACAAAGTGGCAGCCATCAGGATTTCACCATGGGTTCGACGCGGCGCTTGAGATCGGCGAGGCCCTGCTCGGGCGTGACCTGGCCAAGGGCGACGGCCTGGACGGCCTGAGCGAGGGCATCGCCGGCCTCGACGGCACGGTCGAAGGCGGGCAGCGGCGGGCGGGCGACGGCCAGCACCTGGGCCTCGGCCGCGGCATAGGGCACGGCGTCCTTGACGCGCTGGTCCTCGTAGGCCGAGGCGCGGATCGGGCCGTTGCCGTTGAGGGCCCCGCGGATCACCGCCTCCTTGGCGGTCATCGCCTTGACCAGCGACCAGGCGAGCTCCTTGTTGCGCGAGTTCTTCGGGATGACGAAGGACCAGAACTCGGTCGTGCCGACGATGGCCCCAGTGCCGAGATCGCGCGAGGCCGGCGGCGCGATCGCGCTGATCTTGCCGGGAAACTGGCTCTTCTGCGGGTCGTTGAAGGCGAAGTACCGGCCAAAGGCGAAATGGCACATCGCCGCCCGCCCGGCCTGCATCTGGGTGATGACCTCGTCCTGCTTGAGCGTCGCGAAATTGCGCGGCAGGGCGCGCGCGGCGTAGAGGTCGCGGAAGACCTCGAAGGTCTTCAGCATGCCGGCCTCGTTGGGCAGGACCTTGAGGTCCTCGCTGATGAAGGGCGCGCCCCAGGCGAGCGACAGCGTCACCATGTTGACGTAGCTGACGCCCTCCATCGCGAAGCCGCTGACCGGCACGCCCGCGGCATTGGTGAAGGTCGTCGCCTTCGCGACCTCGATCATCTCCTCGATCGTCTTCGGCGTCGCGACCTTGCGCTCGGCGAGGATGGCCTCGTTGACGTGCAGCCCGGTCGTGGCATGGCGGAACGGGATGCCCCTGATCGAGCTGTCGACGCTCAGGGCCTTGACCATGCCCGGCGCGACCCCGGCGAAGTCCTCGATCGGGTCGCTCTTCTGGAGCGCGTCGAGCGGCTCCATCAGCCGGAGCACGCGGGGCACGGCGAGGGTGTTGACGACGAAGCCGAGGTCGAAGCTCGTCTCGGAGAGGCTGGCCTCGCGCAGCAGGCGCTCGTGCAGCGGCGCGACGTCGAAGGTCGCCCAGTTGACGCCGGCGCCGGTCGCCTTCGACCATTCGCCGATGATGTCGCCGCCCTTGCCGCCCTCGCCCGTCAGGACGTTGCGGTGGACGCGGTGGCTGATGATGTTGAGCGACTTGGCCTGCGCCCGCACCAAGGCGGGCATGGCCAGCACCGGGAGCGCGAGCGCGGTCCCGGCCAGAAGCGCGCGGCGCGACGGCTGGTGAAGCTTCGTCATGACACCCTCCCCTAGGCCGGGAGCAGCGGCTGGACGCGCTTGACCAGCGAGGCCATCGCCTCCTCCGGCGTCTTCATGCCGAGCACGGCGGCCTCGGCCTCCTCCTTGAACAGGTCGCCGGCGCGCGCCGCCTCGTCGAAGGCCGGCAGCGGCACGCGCGCCACCTTCAGCACCTTCAGCTCCTCGGCCGCATAGGGCACGGTCGCGGCGAAGCCGGCATCGGCATAGGTCGAGGCGCGGACCGGGCCGTTGCCGTTGAGGGCGGCGCCCAGCGTCGCCTGCTTCGAGGACATCGCCTTGATGAAGCTCCAGGCGAGGTCCTTGCGCTTGGAGTTCTTGGGAATGCAGAGGCCCCAGAACTCGACCTTGGCCGGGGCGGCATCGTACTTGCCGGCCAGCGTCTTCGAGGCTGGAACGGCGATCGTCTTGATCTTGCCGGGGAATTTCGACTTCTGCGGGTCGTTGTAGATGCGGTTGCGGCCCATGCTCTGCAGGCTCATCGCGGCGCGGCCGGTCTGCATCCAGACGTTGACGTCCTCCGTGGAGAGCGTCGCGAAATTGCGCGGGAAGGCGCCGGCCTGGAAGAGCTCGCGCAGCAGCCTGATCGCGTTCAGCATCGGCGGCTGGTCGGCGACGCATTTGTAATCCGGCGTGATGAAGTCGCCATCCCAGGCGCGGGCGATGTCGATGACGTTGGGATAGGTGACGCCCGGCATGCACAGGCCGACCACGGCGGTGCCGTCGGCCCTGCGATAGGTGCAGGCGCGGGCCATCTCGACCATTTCCTCGATCGTGGCCGGGGGCTTGCTGAAGCCCTTCTCGGCCAGCAATTCCTCATTGTAGTGCAGGCCGGAGGAGGCGTGGCGGAAGGGCACCGCGACCTGCTTGCCGCCGACCTTCATACCCTCCATCAGACCGGGGAAGATGTCGGCGGCGTCATCGAGCGGATCGCGCTTCATGAAGTCGTCGAGCGGCTCGAACAGGCTGGCGGCGCGCGGCACGGCCTGCGTGTTGAGCAGGAAGCCGACATCGACCGAGGTCTCGCCCAGGCTCGCCTCGCGGAACAGGCGCTCCTGCAACGGGCCGGTGTCGAAGGTGGTCCATTGCACCGTGGTGCCGTTCTTCTCGCACCATGCCTTGGTGATGTCGCCGCCCTGCGCGCCGGTCGCGACCGTCTGCATGACGCGATGCGCAAAGAGGTTGAGCGGCGCGGTCTGCGCCAGCGCGGCTGCGCTGTCGAGCCCGACGAAGCTCAGTCCGACGAAGCCTCCGAGGACCTGCCTACGGTCCAGCCCTGTCCCTGCTGTCATTGTTGTCTTCCTCCCGGATTGTCGCGATTTCCGCGATGGCGGCTTCAGCCGCTTCGAAATGCTTGCTCATGGCTCGCTCGGCCCATTCGGCGTCACCGGCGCGAATGGCTTGAACCACCTCGACATGGCGCTCGTAGGTCTTGCGCCAGTCGCCGGTGTTGCGGGTGCTCCGCGAGTTGAACAGCTCCATGATCTCCCGATTCAACGGGCGCAGCGCCCGGATCTGGAGGTCGAGCAAGGTGTTGCCGGCCGAGGCGGCGATGGCCTCGTGGAAGTCGAGATCGGCCTCGATCCAGCGCGGCACGTCGGCCCAGGAGGTTTCGAGCCGCTTCAGGATCTCGGTCAGCCTGATGACATCGGCCTCCGAGCGGCGCTCGGCGCTGTAGCGCGCGATCGGCGGCTCGAGCACGCGGCGCAGCTCGACGGCCTCGGTCAGGCCGGTCTTGCTGCCGCGCACGGCGAAGCGGAAGAAGCGGTCGAGCGGAGCGGCGTCGAGCGCCTGCACCCGCGTCGGCTTGCCCTGCTGGATATGGACGACGCCCATCGCCGCGAGCTGGCGGATGGCCTCGCGCGCGATCGGCTTGCTGACGCCGAAGGAGGCGGCCATGCGCGCCTCCGAGGGCAGCAGGTCGCCGGGCTTCAGCCGGCCGTCATGGATCGCCTGGGTGATGCGCTGGATCAGGGCGTCGCCGAGCCGCGTCGGCACCACGTCCGCATCGGCGAACGGGTCGTCCTCGATCAGGGCGGCAGCAGCATCGGTCATTCACAAGCTCCAAAAGGCCATCGAGAACCCTCAGCCCTCATCCTGAGGAGCCATTCCCCTTGGAATGGCGTCTCGAAGGATGCTTCCAGCGCGCTCTGGAACACCCTTCGAGACGCCGCTTCGCGGCTCCTCAGGGTGAGGGCTGTGTTTCCAAACAGCCTGCAACGACATGATTGACAGATGCCAGCCAAGTTGGCAACTGTTCAACCTATCAGATAAGTTACCGTCCTGGGGAGGACGCCATCGCCATGCCGGCTCGCAGCATCTCGCAGATCGTTGCCTATCCGCTGCGCGCCGTGCTGGCCAAGGTCCAGCGCACCTCGCAGGGCGATTATCCCGCGATCGAGATCGTAGTGGTCGAGGTCACGACCAGCGACGGCATCACCGGCTTCGGCGAGGGGCTGTGCCGGCGCGGCGCGGCCGGCTATGCGCGGCTGATCGACGAGGCGCTCTCGCCGCGCCTGATCGGCAAGGACCCCGCCGACCGGCGGGCGCTGTGGAAGCTGATGCGCGGCGCACTCTCCGGCCAGCCAGGCGGGCAGATCGTCGAGGCAATCTCGGCCATCGACATCGCGCTCTGGGACATCGCCGGCAAAGCCGCGGGCGTGCCGATCCACAAGCTGCTCGGCGGCATGGGGCGGACGCAGGTTCCCGCCTACGCCTCCTCGATCAACTGGCTCGACGACGCCACGGTCGAGGGCGAGGTCGCGGCCGCGCTGAAGGCCGGCTTCCGCGAGATCAAGGTCAAGCTCGGCCACCCGCTCAAGGACGCGATCGCGCGGGCCAAGTTCGTGCGCAAGCTCGCCGGCGACGAGATCGCGCTCTATGTCGACGCCAACTGGGCCTATGACGTCGACGACGCGCTGATCGTCGGGCGGGCGTTGTCCGATCTCGGCTACGGCTTCTTCGAGGAGCCGATCGCGCCGCATGACCGCGCCGGCTATCGCCGCCTCGCCCAGCACCTGCCGATCCGGCTCGCCGCCGGCGAGAGCGACTATGTCGCCTCCGAGGCGCTGGCGATGCTGCAGGAGCGCTCGCTCGGGCTGATCCAGCCCGACGTGACCCGCTCCGGCGGCATCACCGAGACCTGGCGCATCGCCGAGCTGGCAGCGAGCTTCAACACTGCTTATGCGCCGCATGTCGGCTGGTCCGGCGCGATCTGCGTTGCCGCCAGCCTTCAATTGGCGGCGGCGGCCGAAACGCTGCGCACCTTCGAGTGCATGGTCTACGCCAACCCCCTGCGCGACTCGTTCACGCATCCGGTCGTCGGCGAGGGCAGTCAGCTCGTCGATGGGCAGCTGATCGTGCCGCAGGGGCCGGGCCTGGGCATCGAGATCGACCGCGACATGCTCGCGCGCTACCGGATCGCCTGAGCGATGCAGCAGCGCTCGGTCCTTCCCGCCTTCGCCCTGGTCTCGCCGGTCCAGATGATGGTCGGCGGCGTCATCTTCCTGCCGGCGATCTACGTGTTCTGGCTCAGCCTGAACCAGTCCTCGTTCGGGCAGGCGGCGACCTTCGTCGGCCTCGCCAACTACGCCAAGGTGCTGAGCGACCCGTATTTCTGGCGGGCGCTCCTCAACACCGTCATCGTCGTCGCCATCGTCGTGCATGTCGAGCTCTTGCTCGGCCTGCTGATGGCGCTGTTCTTCGCCTCCGGCATCCCCTTCCGAGCCCTGATGCTCGCGATCGTGCTGGCGCCCTATGCGGTCTCCGAGGTCTCGGCGGTGGTGATGTGGCGCTACCTGTTCGAGCCCGATGTCGGGATGATGAGCCAGCTTCTCGGCGCCATCGGCCTGCCGCCGATCGAATGGTCGGTGAACCCGTCGCACGGGCTTCTCATGGTCTGCCTGCTCTCGATCTGGCTGCACCTGCCGTTCAGCTTCGTCATCCTCTATGCGGCGCGCCTCGCCATTCCCGGCGAGCTCTACGAGGCCGGCCAGATCGACGGCGCCTCGGGCTGGCGCGCCTTCCAGCGCATCACCTTGCCGCTGCTGATGCCGGCACTGCTGATCGCGGCCCTGTTCCGCTACATCTTCGCCTTCCGGCTGTTCTCCGAGGTCTGGCTGATGACCGGCGGTGGCCCTGCCCGCACCACCGAGGTGATGGCCGTCTACCTCTATCTCGAAGCCTTCCGGTACAACTCGTTCGGCGCCGCAGCCGCCACCGGCTGGCTGCTCGTGCTCGCCTCGCTCCTGCTCGCGCTGGTCTACCTGCGCGGGCTCTACAGGGAGATGTTCGGCAAGCATGCGTAAGCGCTCCCCCCTCATCGCCCTGCTGAAGCTTGCCGGCGTCCTCGTCATCGCGGCCTGGTCGCTGGTGCCGATCGGGCTGATCGTGATGTCGTCCTTCAAGGCCGACCGCGACATCTTCTCGGTCGCCTCGCGCTTCAAGTTCGAGCCGACGCTGGCGAACTACGCCATGCTCTGGAACCGCTGGGGCGACTTCTTCACCGGGCTCTGGAACAGCCTCATCGTGACGACGGGGGCGACCGTGCTCGCCGTCGCGGTCTCGCTGCTCGCCGGCTACGCCTATTCGCGCCATGCCAGCAGGGCGCTGCAGGCCAGCGCCTTCTTCCTGATCTTCATCCGGCTGATCCCGCCGATCGTGATCACGCTGCCGCTCTTCCCGGTGGTGAACTGGCTGAAGCTCAACGACACGCATTTCATCCTGATCCTGCTCTACGCGACCTTCTTCGTCTCGCTCGGCACGATCGTGATGCGGACCTTCATCGACCAGATCCCGCGCGAGCTCGACGAATCCGCGATGATCGACGGCGCCTCGCAGTTCCAGATCATCCGGCGCGTGATCTTCCCGCTGGCAGCGCAGGGCATGCTCGCGGTCTCGGTCTTCGTCATCGTCTACGCGTGGAACGAATTCCTCTTCGCTTTCATCTTCACCACCACCAAGGCCAAGACCGCGCCCTTGGTCGTGGCGGAGATGATCGGCGCGGTCGAGGGCGTGGAATGGGGGGTGCTATTCGCCGCCTCCGCCATCCAGCTCCTGCCCGTGCTCGCCTTCGTCATCCTCATGCAGAAGCATCTCGTCGCCGGGCTCACCGCCGGCGCGGTGAAAGGATAGGTCATGACCCAACTCGACGACATGCGCCGCGCCATCCGCGAAGCCGATCCAAAGCTCAGCCGCTACGACCCCCTGCCCCGAATCATCAGCTTCGACGATTTCGACCGCGGCATGTGCGGCTGGACCCAGCTCGTCGGCAACTACGAGATCTCGCTCGACCAGATGCTGCCGGGCTACGCCCAGCACACCCACGCCCAGCTCTCGACCCTGCCGAACTGGGATTTCGGCTCGCATGGCGGCGTCGACGGCTCCTATGCGCTGAAGCTGGCGACGCGGGCCAGGCGCGGCGCGCAGAACGTCACGCTGAAGCGACTGACCTTCCGCAAGCCGGGGCCGATCCGGATGGAGTGCTACTTCACCTTCAAGCCGGAGGCGACCGAGCTGCAGCTGATGGAGACCGACGTGCGCTCCTTCGGCTTCCTCTACGACCTGCAGGTCGGCGACCGGGCCGGCGCGGGCGGCGAGCGCGTGATGCCGCACCTGCGCTTCCTGAACGCGCAGGACGGCAAGCACCTGCAGAAGTGGCAGTTCAAGCGCAAGACCACTGAGATCAAGCCGATCGGCAACGTCGGCAAGACGATCTCGCACTACCACCTCGCGGATTCGGATTGGGAGGACCTGCCCGGCGGCGAGCAGAAGCTCTGCTACAACGAGATTCCGACCAAGATTAACTGGCACTACCTGCGCTTCGACTTCGACCTTTCGACGATGCAGGCGACCGGCTTCCAGGTGAACGACCGCACCTTCGACCTCGCCACCTTCGACTGCATCCGCATCCCGGCGATGAAGAATCTCTGGTGCATGCTGAACCTGTGCTTCTTCGCCGAGACCGACACCGACAAGCGCACCTTCGCCTATCTCGACTCGGTCTGCCTTTCGGGGGATTTCTGATGCTGCCTGAAAACCTCACCGCCGTCGTCGCCCGCAACGAGACCTGGACGGGCCATTCCGCGACCGAGCCCTACGAGTGCGGCTGGGCCAAGGAAGCTATCGCCTTCGTGCGGGCGCTCAAGGCCCCGAAGGGCAAGCTGCCCAAGGCGCGCATCGAGATCTCCGCCGACGGCATGCACTGGGCGCCGGAGGGTTCGAGCTTCGAGCTGCCGGCGGCACTCGACGCCGTGACCTTCCAGCGCGTCGCGCATTTCGGCAGCTTCCTGCGCGTTGCGGCTGATGTGCCTGATGGAGCTGAGATCACCGTGCTGGTGACGCTGCACCTGAAGGCTTGAGGTTGCTTGAAAGGGCGCGGGAGCCCCTCCCCCTTGCGGGGAGGGGTCGGGGTGGGGGGCGAAAAGTCAAAGCTCTCGCTCCTGCATTCCGCTGCTTCGCCAATAACCAGCAGCGCAGCACCCGGTCGTTCGCCCCCCCATCCCCATACCCTTCCCCACTAGGGGGAAGGGAGGCGTTTCGTCGATGAGCCCCTCGCCGCTCAGGCCGAGCGCGGGTCCGTCATCGGGCTCGCCATGTCCTGCGTCGGCCGCGCCGGGGCGAAGGGCAGCGAGTCGGTCTGGCGCTCGATGACGCGGTGGACGCGCGGCGGCTCCGCGCCCTGGTGCAGGGCGCGGACGCGGTCGCCGATCGCGGCGTCGGCCTGGGTGACGCGCTGGTTCTGGCGGACGTACTCGACCCAGGTCGGGCTGTCATAGCGCTCGATCCAGAGCTGCGGATCGGTCAAATCGCGCAGCAGCGCCCAGTGGCGAGCGCCATCGCGGCGGCGGATGCGGCGGCGCTCGGCCATCACATTCAGGAACGGAACCACGTCCTCCTCGCGGATGATGTACTCGATCGTGACGATGATCGGCCCGCTGCGCGGCTCGATATCGACCGCGACCTTGGGCTCCTGCCAACGGCTGAGCGGGTCGAGGTTGAGCTGCTCCAGCGGCGGCAGCGCATAGCGCAGGCCGAGCGCGGCGCCGATGACAAGCGCGATGGCGGCAAGGACGAGCGCCTTCTCCGTGCCGTAGGCGGCCGAGGCCGCGCCCCAGACCCAGCTGCCCGCCGCCATGCCGCCGAAGGTCGCCATCTGGTAGAGCGCCAGCGCCCGCCCCACGACCCAGCGCGGGGCGGAGAGCTGCACCGTGGCATTGAAGGTCGAGAGCGCCAGCACCCAGCTCGCCCCGGCAATGACCAGCGCCGCCATGCTGAGCCCGGTCATCGTGCTGTAGCCGGTCACCGCCACCGCCAGCCCGAAGGCGATGAAGGAGCCGCGCACCAGCGTTTCGGTGGAGAAGGCGGCGCGCAGGCGCGCGCTGAGGAAGGCGCCGGCGATGGCGCCAATGCCGAAGGCGCCGAGCAGCAGGCCGAAGGTGAGCGGGCCGCCCTTGACCAGATCGCGCGCCACCAGCGGCAGCAGCGCCTGCGCCGAGATGGCGCCGAAGCCGAAGGCGGCGCCGCGCACGAGCACGGAGCGGATGTTCGGCGACATCGCGACATAGCGCAGGCCAGCGCTCATCGCGATGCCCAGCGTCTCGCGCGGCAGCAACCGCTCGACGACCGGCGGGCGCCAACGCGCCAGCACGACGATGAGGCCGATATAGCTGACCGCGTTGACCGCAAACGCGACGACCACGCCCGCCGCCGCCACGACGATGCCGCCCAGAGCCGGGCCGACGCTGCGGGCGATGTTGAAGCCGACGCTGTTCAGCGTGATCGCGGCCGGCAGGTCCGGGCGCGGCACCATCTCGCCGACCGAGGATTGCCAGGCCGGGCCGTTCAGCGCGGTGCCGCAGCCGATCAGGAAGGTGAAGCTCAGCAGGAGCCATGGCGTCATCACGCCGAGCCAGGCGGTCAGCGCCAGCGCGATGGAGACCGCGAACATGAAGCACTGCGCGACCAGCATCACCTTGCGCCGGTCGTAATTGTCGGAGACCGCGCCGGCGGCGAGCGAGAACATCATGACCGGCAGGGTCGTCGAGGCCTGCACCAGCGCGACGATGTCGGCGGAGGTGGCGATCGAGGTCATCAGCCAGGCGGCGCCGACCGACTGGATCATGCCGCCGAAATAGGAGGCCAGGCTGGCGAACCAGACGGCGCGGAAGATCGGCTGGCGCAACGGCAGGAAAGGCGAGGCCGAGCCGTTGCCCAACCCCTCGGCAGCCACCTCGGCGGCTGCAACATCGGCGGTGGGCTGGGCTCGTTGATCGTCAGGCATGTGACAAGGGTTAGAGCCTCAATGCCGGGCTGCCAACCAGCTTGAGACTATTCTTCTTCGAAAGCTTTGCTGGTTGAAATGCTCGTATCGAGTTTCGCTTGGCGCGCAGTCACGCCGCCCGCTTCTGCGCCCGAATCTTCTTGACCTTCATCTCGACGCGGTAGCCGGCGCGCGCGAGCAGCGTCATCAACTGGTCGAGGCTGAACAGTTGGATCTTGCCGTTCACCAGTTCGGAGACGCGTGGCTGGGTGATGCCGAGATGTCTGGCGGCCTCGGCCTGGGTCCAGGCCTTCTTCTTGATGAGGTCGTCGAGCGACATCATCAGCTCGGAGCGCATGCGCATGTTCGCCGCCTCCTCGGGCGTATCAGTGGCGGCGTCCCAGATATTGGCAACCTCGACATAGCTCACCGCCCCACCTCCTTCAGCTCGACATAACGAGCCCGACCGATGTCGATATCGCGCTTGTCGGTCTTCTGCGTCTTCTTTTCGAAGCAATGCAGCACGTAAACTGCATCGGCCAGCTTCGCGACATAGAAGACCCGGAACATGCCGGCTTCGTCGCTCACGCGGATTTCGAATGCTCCCGCGCCCACCGTCGGCATTGGCTTGAAGCTCCTTGGCGAGCGGCCAAGCTGAACCTGATCCAGCTGGTAGCCAGCCTCCTGCCTGACGGCAGGTCGCACCTTCTGAAGTTGAGCGAGGGAATCGCCCCAGAACCGGAGTGCCTTACGCTCGCGCCGCATGCCGGCTTATACGAAAATCTGCATAATTTGTCGAGCCTGGCAAGGCTCGTCAGCAGGCGACGGCAGGTGGATTCGCGCATCACGCAATGAACGCGGGAAGGTCACGACCCCGCCTCGGCCGGCACCCTCGCCCGCTCACGCCGCGGCCGGCGCTGGGCCGGCGCCCGCACGGCACGAACCAGCGCCACGGCGAGCCCGGCGAGCAGGACCCAGTGGCCCGGGCGCAGGAAGGTGATGTCGCCATAGGTGAAGGCGTCGAAATTGGCCTGGAAGACCAGCCAGGCCGAGACGCCGGTGGTGAGCGCGTACCAGGCCGTCTCGCAGAGCGCCGTGAGAAGCCCAGTCACCAGCGCGGCCAGGACGAGCCGGGGCGTGTCGAGCGGTATCTTCAGGCGGTTCATCAGCCGGTAGACCAGCAGCAGCGCGTAGAGCCCGGTCATCAGGGCGGGCTGGGTGACGTCGAGCTTCGACTGCAGGGCGAAATGCAGCAGGCCGAGCCCGGTGATGACGTAGACGAGGTTGTGCAGCCGCTGCCAGTTGGCCGAGCCGAGCCGGCGAATCATCGCGTCGGTCGAGGTGACGCCGAGCGCGATGAGCCCGAGCAGCGCGGTGAAGCCGACGATCAGGTAGAAGCGCTTGACGATCTCGGAGACGATCAGGCCCCAGTCGAAGGCGAGGTCGATGCAATAGAGCGTCAGGTGCGCCAGCGCGTAGAACATCACGAACAGGCCGACCATACGGCGCACGCCGACCAGCTTCGGCCAGTCGAAGATGCGCCGGAACGGCGTGATCGCCAGCGTCAGCACGAGGATGCGCACTGCCCAGGTGCCTGTGTCGTGCACGGCCTGGGTCCAGGGCTTGGAGCCGAGCTGGTTGGTCCAGGCATCGAAGGCGAGCCAGAGGGCCGGCACCAGCATCAGCGCGAAAGTCGCGGCGCGCAGGGACGAGAAGCGCCCTTTCCGGTCAAGCCATGGCAGCCAGTCGTTCATGCCCGTCTCCATATTCGGACGCGACTCCGATGCATTTTCCATGCGCGAGCCGATGCATAGCCCGCTCGAAAATGCTGTGCTGGTGATACGCGAAGCATCTTGCCTCTGTCTCGCTGCTCTGCACACAAGGGCGTGAGCCCTATGCGACCACACTCGAGTTCGTTGACGGATACGCCATGGTTACGATCTCCCCCATCGTCGTCTTCGATGTCGGCAACGTCCTGCTGCGCTGGGACCCGCGCCATCTCTACCGCCAGCTGATCCCGGACCAGGAGCGGATGCACTGGTTCATGCAGAACGTCTGCACCTCCGCCTGGAACCTGGAGCAGGATCGCGGCCGACCCTGGGCCGATGCCGTGGCGCTGCTCGTCGCGCAGCATCCGGAATGGGAGCGGGAGATCCGGGCCTATGACGAGCGCTGGCACGAGACGGTCGCCGGCGTGATCGAGGACAGCGTCGCCGTGCTGGCCGAGCTGAAGGCGCGGGGCGACAAGGTCTACGGCATCACCAATTTCTCGCGCGAGAAATGGGCGGAAAGCCTGATCCGCTACCCCTTCCTCGGCACGTTCGACGGCGTCATCGTCTCGGCGCATGAGCAGTTGGTGAAGCCGGACCCGGCGATCTACCAGACGCTGTTCGAGCGTTACGGGCTCACGGCCGCCGAATGCATCTTCGTCGACGACAGCGAGAAGAACATCAGGGGCGCCCGGGCCGTCGGCATGCAGGCGGTGCATTTCGTCGAGCCGATCGATTTGCGGGCAGAGCTCAGGGGCCTGGGCGTCGCGCTCTAGCGCGGTTTGCCGGGCCATGTGGAGAAGGCGTTCAGCACCATGAGCATCCCCGTCGAGAGCGCCCTCACCATGGCCGGCACCGGCCCGTTCCAGCGCAGGCTGCTCGGCATTTTCGGGCTGGTCTGGGCCGCGGACGCGATGCAGGTGCTGGCAGTCGGCTTCACCGCGGCCTCGATCGCCGCGACATTCGGCCTGACCGTGCCGGAGGCCCTGCAGACCGGGACGCTGTTCTTCCTGGGCATGCTGATCGGCGCGGCCTTGTTCGGCCGCCTCGCCGATCGCTATGGCCGACGTCGGGTGCTGCTGATCACGGTCGCCTGCGATGCGGTGTTCGGGCTGCTCTCGGTCTTCGCGCCCTCCTTCGCCATCCTGCTCGGCTTGCGCTTCCTGACCGGCATAGCGGTCGGCGGCACCTTGCCGGTCGACTACGCGATGATGGCGGAGTTCCTGCCGCCGAAGAACCGCGGGCGCTGGCTGGTGATGCTGGAAGGCTTCTGGGCGGTCGGCACGATCATCGTCGCGCTCGCGGCATGGGCGGCGAGCGTGGCCGGCCTCGCCGATGCCTGGCGCTGGATCTTCGCGGTAACCGCCTTTCCGGCGCTGATTGGCATCTGGCTGCGCTTCTGGGTGCCGGAATCGCCGATGTACCTGATCAAGGAAGGCCGGCGCGAGGAGGCGCGGAACGTCCTCAACCAGGTCCTGCGGGCGAACGGGCAGGCCGAGCTGCCGGCCGGCACGGCGATCACCGTGCCGCAGGCCAGGCCGGGCGCCAGCCTGTTCTCGCCGGACCTGCTGCGCCGGACCTTGTCGATCCTCGCCATCTGGTTCCTGGTCTCGGTCTCCTATTACGGCGTCTTCACCTGGATGCCGGCCAAGCTCGCCGGCGAGGGCTTCGGCTTCGTGCGCGGCTACGGCTTCCTCGTCGTCGTCGCGCTGGCGCAGATCCCCGGCTATGTGCTGGCGGCCTATGGCGTCGAGCAATGGGGCCGGCGGCCGACGCTGATCGGCTTCCTGCTGCTCAGCGCGGCCAGCTGCATGCTGTTCGTCGTGGCGAGCAGCGCGACCGTGATCGGCGCCTCGATCCTGCTGATGAGCTTCGCCCTGCTCGGCACCTGGGGCGCGCTCTACGCCTTCACACCGGAACTCTACCCGACCGAGCTGCGCGGCACCGGCATGGGCGCAGCCGGCGCGATGGCGCGGCTCGGCGGGCTGCTGGCGCCTTCGGCCGTAGCGCTGGTGATCGCGCAGAGCTTTACGGCGGCGATCGGGCTGTTCGCGGTGCTGCTGCTGCTCGGGGCGCTGGCGGCATTCCTGATCGATGCCGAGACGAAGCGGGCGGCGCTGGCGTAGCCAAGGGCCCATTTCCGCGACCTTCGTCTTGGGGCTTGCCGCAGGCTTGAGGGCTCCGGCCCAGGCAGGGATTTGCCGTCGCCGAGCCTACCCCCTCCCCCATTTGAACGACGCGGGGGCCGGGGCCCCCAGCCTAGAATCCCGACCTTGCAGCGCCGCGTTGTATGCGTCCCAGCAACCAGCTGCGCTTACGGCGAAGGGGTTCCACAATGGCTCTGTTATCGGACATGCAGGATCTGAGCTGGAGCGTAATCTGCAAGGGTCCAAAGCGAACCTTCTGGTGGCGCTATGATTTCAAGTCATCAAACAACACCGTCAAATGGACGGATGAACATAACGGCCGATCGGGAAGCGGGCGTTGGGTCATCAAGAATGGCCAGCTTATAACGACGTGGCTTCCGTCCAAGACCGTCGAATGGTGGAAATGGCAGATCGACACCGAGAATTGGTCGGGAACCTGCAAGATGGATGGAGATCCAGATACCTATATTTTGAGCGCCAAATGCAGAAATTACGTTGAGACCGGCACGGTCGTCATTTTCTCGCGCACGCCCGAAACCAAGGCGCGCTTCCTGGAGAGGTGCAAGCAGGCGCGCGGGCATATCGACCACGCACAGACCCTGTTGGAAGTGTGGCTCAGCACTGTTGCGATAGCCTATGGCCAAGCTTACGGCGCGCATCGCTCACTTCTAGACGGAATTTCCGCCACGGAGAAGCTTGGCCATGACTTGCTGCTGGGCTTCGCTCTCGCGTTTGTCGGCGGCGGTGCGGGCAGCGTCGTCGGAGCCTTGGTTGGAAGCACGGTCAAGGAGGTCATGAAGGATGCGCTGGGGCAGGGCTTCATGATCGACGGCATCAAGGACCTGGCGAAATTCTCGGTGAGAGGAACCGGCGCCGATGTATTTCGTGCAAAATCAAATGCAAAAATGCCGACAGATCCATTTCTATGGAAGGAAAACGTCCGGCGAGTGGTATTGGCCGAGTTCGGGCTGATAAAGGGAATTGTCAATGCTTGGGAAGCGGCTGTCTACAGCGACGAACCCATCTACGGCGACGACGACGAGATCCTCCCGGATTTCGATCCCGTCAAAGAGGCCCAAGACGATCTACGGCTTACGGTCAACGGAGTTCCCTTGGCCATCGGCGCCTTACCGGACATTGACCAAGACGCCTTGCAGAAAGCCTACGAAAAGGGCTTCCTCGTCGGTTGGATCAAGACCTGCGGAAGGAATGCCACGCAGGTACCGCTCGCGCGTGAATCCGTTATTGGTGACCTTCGAAATGCTGGTGTCCGCTTAGGCGTGACCGATATTGATCAGCTCCTCAACCAGTATATTCCCGGCACCGATTGGTCTGCTTGGACGCCTCCCGCGGGAATGTAGGCTTCCGCTGGATTGAACTGATACCTGCCTCACGAGCCTGCCAAGCGGCTTGCCTCTCACGAATCCATTTTGAGCGCCGCAATGAACGCCTCCTGCGGGATTTCGACCTTGCCGAACTGCCGCATCTTCTTCTTGCCTTCCTTCTGCTTGTCCAGAAGCTTGCGCTTGCGCGAGGCGTCGCCGCCATAGCACTTGGCGGTCACGTCCTTGCGCAGCGCCCGGATGGTCTCGCGGGCGATGATCTTGCCGCCGATGGCCGCCTGGACCGGAATCTGGAACATGTGCGGCGGGATCAACTCCTTGAGCTTCTCGCACATCGCCCGGCCGCGCGCGTCGGCGCGGGTGCGGTGAACCAGCATCGAGAGCGCGTCGACCGGCTCGGCATTGACCAGGATCGACATGCGCACGAGGTCGCCCTCGCGGTAGTCGGTGATGGCGTAGTCGAAGGAGGCATAGCCCTTCGAGATCGACTTGAGCCGATCGTAGAAGTCGAACACGACCTCGTTCAGCGGCAGGTCGTAGACGACCTTGGCGCGCGAGCCGACATAGTTGAGGTCGATCTGCAGGCCGCGCCGGTCCTGGCAGAGCTTCAGCACCGAGCCGAGATACTCGTCCGGCGTGAAGATCGTCGCCCGGATCCAGGGCTCCTCGATCGTCTCGATCTTCATCACGTCCGGCATGTCGGCCGGGTTGTGCAGTTCGAGCGTCTCGCCGTCGCGCAGCTTGAGGTGGTAGACCACCGAGGGCGCGGTCGAGATCAGGTTGAGGTTGAACTCGCGCTCCAGCCGCTCCTGGATGATCTCCAGATGCAGCAGCCCGAGGAAGCCGCAGCGGAAGCCGAAGCCGAGCGCGGCCGAGGTCTCCATTTCATAGGAGAAGCTCGCGTCGTTCAAGCGCAGCCGCGACATGGCGCTGCGCAGCACCTCGAAATCGGCGGCGTCGACCGGGAAGATGCCGCAGAACACCACCGGCTGCACCGGCTTGAAGCCCGGCAGCGGCTCGGCGATCGGCTTCTTGTCGTCGGTGATGGTGTCGCCAACGGCGGTGTCGGCGACTTCCTTGATCGAGGCGGTGAAGAAGCCGACCTCGCCTGGCCCGAGTTCCTTGACCTCCAGCATCTTCGGCTTGAACACGCCGACGCGGTCGACGCCATAGACGGCGTTGGCCCGCATCATCCGGATGGTCATGTTCTTCTTCAGCACGCCGTCGATGATGCGCACCAGTACGACGACGCCGAGATAGGCGTCGTACCAGCTGTCGACCAGCAGCGCCTTGAGCGGCGCCTCAAGATCGCCCTTCGGCGCCGGCAGCCGCTTGACGATGGCCTCGAGCACGCCCTCGATGTTCAGGCCGGTCTTGGCCGAGATCGGCACCGCCTCGGAGGCGTCGAGGCCGATCACGTCCTCGATCTGCTGCTTGATGCGCTCGGGCTCGGCGGCGGGGAGGTCGATTTTGTTGAGGACGGTGACGATCTCGTGGCCGGCATCGAGCGCCTGGTAGACGTTGGCGAGCGTCTGCGCCTCGACGCCCTGCGAGGCGTCGACGACGAGCAGCGAACCCTCGCAGGCCGCCAGCGAGCGCGAGACCTCATAGGCGAAGTCGACATGGCCCGGCGTGTCCATCAGGTTCAGGACGTAGTCCTTGCCGTCCTCGGCGCGGTAGTCGAGCCGGACGGTCTGGGCCTTGATGGTGATGCCGCGCTCCTTCTCGATATCCATCGAGTCGAGGATCTGCTCGCTCATGTCGCGCGCGGCGACCGTGCCGGTCTGCTGGATCAGCCGGTCGGCGAGGGTCGATTTGCCGTGGTCGATATGGGCCACGATCGAGAAATTGCGGATGTTGTCGAAACTGCGCGTGCTCATGGCCGCGCAATAGCAGCGATGCCGGGCCGGGCCAAGCGTTTGCGGCAGGGCTCTTGCTATAGGCAACGCATTCCATGACTTGACATTCCACTATATCGGATTTTTTTCTATCAAGATGGAATCCTTCGCAAGGAGGATATGGCGGCCTGCCGGCCGTCATGCCGACAATGGCCCGGCAGCCGAATTCTGAGATGGATGCGATGACGCAGCTTACCGAGGCCGTTTCGATCGACCTGCTCGACGCCGATGGCGCGCGCGAGGCCATTCCCGCACTCTGCGACATCCTGCAGGACGTCGTCGCGAATGGCGCCTCGGTCGGCTTCATGGCCTGGAATGCGCGGGCCGACTACGAGCGCTTCTGGGCCGACATCGCGGAGGGCGTCGCAGCCGGGCAGATCCTGCTGCTGGCAGCATGGCTCGACGGAAGGATCGTCGGCACGGCGCAGGTGCATCCGGCGGGCAAGCCGAATCAGCCGCACCGGGCCGATGTCGCCAAGGTGCTGGTGCATTCCTCGGCGCAGCGGCGCGGCCTCGGCGAAGCGCTGATGCTGGCGGCGGAGGACATGGCGCGGAAGGCAGGACGCAACCTGCTCTGCCTCGACACCGACGAGTTCGGCGCGGCAAGGCGGCTCTACAACCGCCTGGGCTGGACCGAGATCGGCACGATCCCGCGCTATGCGCTGATGCCTGATGGCAGCGATTGCGGCTCGACGTTCTTCTACAAGAGCCTGATTTGAGGTGCGGATGGGAGAGTTCGGCCCTCCCCGTCATGCTCGCCCTTGTGGCGAGCATCCACGTCTTGAACGCTCATCGTAGGCTAAAGACGTGGATGGTCGGGACAAGCCCGACCATGACGGCGGAGGCCAGTCTTGCCGGATCGCGGCCTCAGGCTTCCGGCGCTTCCGCCTTGCGGAAATAGGGCTCGACCGGGCCCTTCAGCGTGATCGTCATCGGCCGGCCGAAGCGGTCCTTGGCGGCGCCGGCCGCGACCTTGATCCAGCCCTCGCTGACGCAATATTCCTCGACATTGGTCTTATCGACGCCCTTGAAGCGGATGCCGACATCCTTCGTCAGCACGTCGGCGTCGTAAAAGGGGCTGTCCGGGTTGACGGAGAGACGGTCGGGAAGCGTGTCGGTCATTGTCTGTGGCCTTGTGGTCGGGGAGCGCGCGTGAGCCGCTTTGGCGGCACAGGTAGCGCCAGAATGCGCGGATGCCAAATCCCGGCTGGCTTGAGCCGTCAGGAGAGCGATGCGAGCTTCGCCGTCCACGCCGGCGAACACTTCATCACCGACTGGCTGGAGTAGGCGGAGCGAGCAAGAAATACTGCTCCAACTCCGGCCTTTCTTGAGGCGGAACCTCTTCTTCAAGGGCCGCTTCAAAGTCTGGATCGATCTCGCCCGTCAACGCGTCGAGCCACTCCCAGCCTGTGACGACTGGCGTGGTCGCGACCTCATCGGGTGGCGTCTTTGGCATGGGCGATCTCCCCATCACAGCTTCGGTCGCATCGCGGAGGCATGTATCAGGCTTGTTTGACACTATAGCCCTCATCCTGAGGAGCGCGGAGCGAGTCTCGAAGGATGGTTCAGTGCGCGCTGGAGCATCCTTCGAGACGCGCTCCGCGCTCCTCAGGATGAGGGTTGAAACGCCGGCAACCAGCCGCAATGCCGCTACCGCCCGCCTTCCAGCAACCGCCCGACCACCTTCGCGGTGTAGTCGACCATCGGCACGATGCGGGCATAGTTCAGCCGGGTCGGGCCGATGATGCCGACGACGCCGACGATGCGCTGCTCGCCGTCGCGGAAGGGCGCCGCGATCATCGAGGAGCCGGACATCGAGAAGAGCTTGTTCTCGGAGCCGATGAAGATGCGGACGCCGTCGCCATCCTCGGCCCGGGTCAGCAGGTCGATGACGTCGGTCTGGGTCTCGAGGTCGCCGAAGAGCAGGCGGATGCGCTCGAGATCCTCCTGGGCCCTGAGGTCATCGAGCAGGTTCGCCTGGCCGCGCACGATCAGGTGGCGGTCGCTCGTCGGGCCGGAGGAGGTGGCGATGCCGCTCTCCACCAGTTTCGCGGTCAGGACGTCGAGCTCGCTCTCCATCACGGCGCGGTGCTCGGCGATCTCGCGGCGCAGGTCGGCCAGTGTCTTGCCGAGGATGCGGGAGTTGAGGAAGTTTCCGGCCTCCGTCAGGGCCGAGGCCGGCAGGCCGGGCGGCAGGGCGAGCAGGCGGTTCTCGACCGTGCCGTCCTCCGCCACCAGCACGACCAGCGCGCGCGCCGGATCGAGCCGGACGAACTCGATATGCTTCAGCCGGGCATTGGCCTTGGTGGTGACGACGACGCCGGCGCCGCGCGACAGGCCCGACAGCAGCGCCGAGGCCTCGGTCAACGTGCCGTCCATCGTGCGGCCGGTTGCGGCGGCGCGCATCTGCGCCTCGATCTTGCTGCGCTCGTCGGAGCTGAGATTGCCGACCTCCATCATCGCATCGACGAAGAAGCGCAGGCCGCGCTCGGTCGGCAGGCGCCCGGCCGAGGTGTGCGGCGCGTAGATCAGCCCGGCGAGCTCGAGATCGGTCATGACGTTGCGCACCGTCGCGGGCGACAGCGTCATCGGCAGCAGGCGGGCGATGTTGCGCGAGCCGACCGGCTCGCCGGTGGCGAGATAGCCGTCGACGATCTGGCGAAAAATCTCGCGCGAGCGCTGATCGGTCTCGACCAGGCCGCCGGGGCTTTCCGGCTTCGAATGCGCGCTCATCGCGATAGGGCTTTCAGGTTGCGCATGGCCCATTGTCCCTGTGGCGAGGCCAGGGATCAAGTGATCTCTTCCTTCTCCCTCTTGCGGGAGAAGGTCGATCGGCGCAGCCGAGACGGATGAGGGGTCGCGCGACGATTGCCGATGTCGCTTCATCACATGCGGCGGGTTGGGAAAGGGTAGCGCGACCCCTCATCCGCCCCTACGGGGCACCTTCTCCCGCAAGAGGGAGAAGGGGGAGCTTTGCCTTGCCGCCTCCCGCTCAAGCGCCTACAAGCCGCCAACCTCAGACATCAGGATAACACGATGCGACCCTCCAAACGCGCGGCCGACGAGATGCGCAAGGTCACGCTGGAACGCGGCGTGGTCCGCTATGCCGAAGGCTCCTGCATGGTGACCTTCGGCGAGACCAAGGTGCTCTGCGCCGCGACGGTCGAGGAAAAGGGCCCGCCCTGGCTGCGCGGCACCGGCAAGGGCTGGGTCACCGCCGAATACTCGATGCTGCCGCGCGCGACGCATGAGCGCACCCGCCGCGAGGTCACCTCCGGCAAGCCGTCCGGCCGGACACAGGAAATCCAGCGCCTGATCGGGCGCAGCCTGCGGGCCGTGGTCGACCTGACCGCGATCGGCGAGCGCCAGATCGTAGTCGATTGCGACGTGCTGCAAGCCGATGGCGGCACGCGCACGGCCTCGATCACCGGCGCCTGGGTCGCGCTGCACGATGCGCTGAAATGGATGGAGGGGCGCGGCCTGCTCAAGGGCGCGAACCCGCTGAAAGACCATGTCGCCGCGATCTCCTGCGGCATCGTCGCCGGCAACCCGGTGATCGATCTCGACTATGTCGAGGATTCCGGCGCGCAGACCGACGCCAACTTCGTCATCACCGGCTCCGGCGGCCTCGTCGAGGTGCAGGGCACGGCCGAGGGCGCGCCCTTTTCGGAGGACGAGCTGATGGCGCTGCTCAGGCTCGCCAAGGGCGGGGTCGGCAAGCTGGTCGAGCTGCAGAAGGCGGCGGTCGCGTAACAGAGGGCGAGGGATGAGTTGGACGGAGATCGGACTCGGGGTAGGCATCGCCTTGGCGGTGTTGCTCGTCGTGATCGCCGTTAGCCTTCGCCCGAACCAAACCACGACCACTCGCAAGCAGTCGTCCGATCCACCCGACCGTGGCTACGAGCCGCCGCGCGATGACGGCGGGGGACACCCAGTATGAACTTAATGACAACGCCTCACCGCCTCCTCTCCGGCAAAGTCGTGCTCGCGACCCATAACCAGGGCAAGCTGCGCGAGATGCGCGAGCTGATGGCGCCCTATGGCATCGAGTTGGTCTCGGCCGGCGAGCTCGGCCTGCCCGAGCCGGACGAGACCGGGCACATGTTCTCGGAGAATGCGGCGATCAAGGCGGTCGCGGCGACGCAGGCCAGCGGCTTGCCGGCGCTCTCCGACGATTCCGGCATCTGCGTCGAGGCGCTTGATGGCGCGCCGGGCCTGTTCTCGGCCAACTGGGCCGGGCCGGGCAAGGACTTCAAGCCAGCGATGGCGCGCGTGCTCAACGAGCTCGCCAAGCGCGGCGCGGTGTCGCCGGACAAGCGCCGGGCGCATTTCGTCTCGGCGCTGGTGATCGCCTGGCCGGACGGGCACCAGGAGCTGTTCGAGGGCCGTGTCTACGGCGAAATCGTCGACGCGCCGCGTGGCACCGGCGGCTTCGGCTACAATCCGATCTTCCAGCCCGATGGCTACGACCAGACCTTCGCCGAGATGGGCTCGACGGTGAAGAGCGGCGTCGACGACGCGCTGTCGCATCGGGCGCGGGCCTTCAAGCTGCTCGCCGCCGCCTGCCTGAGGAAGCCGGCGTGAACGCGCTTGCGGCAACCGCCGAGCGTCCGCTTGTGCCCGAGCACCCGACGGCCGATGCCGGCTTTGCCGTCTATGTGCATTGGCCGTTCTGCCTGGCCAAATGCCCCTATTGCGACTTCAACAGCCATGTCCGGCACGCGCCGCCCGACCAGGCGCGCTATGTCGCGGCCTTCCGGCGCGAGATTGCGCATCGCGCCGCGCTGGCACCGGGCCGCACGGTGTCCTCGATCTTCTTCGGCGGCGGCACGCCCTCGCTGATGGAGGGCCGCACGGTCGGCGCAATCCTCGACGCGATCGGCGAGCATTGGGCGATCGATCCGAAATGCGAGGTCTCGCTCGAGGCCAACCCGACCAGCGTCGAGGCCGGACGCTTCCAGGACTTTCGCGCCGCCGGCGTCAACCGCGTCTCGCTCGGCGTGCAGGCGCTGAACGACGCCGACCTCAAGGCGCTCGGGCGGATGCATTCGACGCAGGAGGCGCTCGATGCGGTTGCAATCGCGCGGCGCTATTTCGAGCGCTACTCGTTCGACCTGATCTATGCCCGCTCGGCCGAGCAGACGCCGGCTCTGTGGCGGGCCGAGCTGGAGCTGGCGATCAGCCATGCGGCCGAGCATCTCTCGCTCTACCAGCTCACCATCGAACCGGAGACGATGTTCGAGCGGCTGTACCGGGCGGGCAAGCTCTCGATCCCGGATCACGAGGCTGGCGCGGTGCTCTACGAGATCACGCAGGAGATCACGGCGAGGCACGGCCTGCCGGTCTACGAAATCTCGAACCATGCGCGGCCGGGCGCCGAGTGCCGACACAACCTGGTCTACTGGCGCTATGGCGAATATGCCGGGATCGGGCCCGGCGCCCATGGCAGGCTTGTCACGGCGGATGGCCGCATGGCGCAGTCGACCGAGAAGGCACCGGAGACCTGGCTCGGCCGCGTCGAGGCCGAGGGCTATGCGCTGATCGAGGACGAGTTGCTCAATGCCGAAGCGCAGGGCGACGAGTACCTGCTGATGGGTCTCAGGCTGGTCGAGGGCATCGACCCGGCCAAGTTCGCCGCGCTCTCCGGCCGGGAGCTGAAGACCTCGCGCGTCAACAGCCTCGTTGACGACGGCCTGCTGACCTACAAGCTCGACGGCAAGCTCGCGGCGACGCCGAATGGCGCGCTGGTGCTGGATGCGGTGGTAGCCGATCTGGCGGCGTGACCACCCGCCGTCATGCTCGGGCTTGTCCCGAGCATCCGCGTCTTGAACACCGCCCTCGATAAGCGAAGACGTGGATGGTCGGGACAAGCCCGACCATGACGGGGAATGCTGTGGCTTACTGCGTCCGCGGCCCCAGATCCCGCGGCGCGGGATTGACCGTGACGATCTGGCCGTTGCGCAGTTCGAGCACGGCGAGGCCGCGGTCGATCTGACCTTCGGGCCGGAAGCGGAAGACGCCGTCGGCGCCGGCAAAACCCTGCGGGTTGGTCAGCACCGCCTCCGAGAAGCGCTGGCTGCCCTGCGTGCGCGCCAAGGCAGCCGCGAGCGAAACGGCGTCATAGGCGAGCGTCGCGGTGCGGGTCGGAGAACTGTTGAAGCGGGCCTGGTAACGGCCGGCGAAGGCGTTGAAGCCCGCCGTATCCGGCGAGGCGAACCAGCCGCCCTGGATCGCCGGCACGCGCGCGACATTGGCGTCGTTCCAGACGCCGGTGCCGAGCGGCTTGACCTTGGCGGGATCGTAGCCGGCCTGCTGCAGGATCAGGCCGAGCGTCGGCATCGCATCGGCGGCGGCCGGGACGAAGAGCGCGTCGGCCTGCTGCAGGGCCGGCACCAGCCGCTGCGCGGCGGCGCGCATGTTGTTCTGGTCGGGCGTGAAGCGCTCGATCACCACGACGCGCGCGCCCTGGCTGGCGACGGCCTGCTGGAAGGCGGCCTCGACCACCTTGCCATAGGCGGTATCAGGCACCAGCGCGGCGAAGGATTTCCGCCCCTGCGACGAAGCATAGGCGATGACACGGTTGACGTCGTTCTCGGGCGGGAAGGAGAGCAGGTAGACGCCGCGCCCTGCGACATTGGTGTCGCTGGAGAAAGCCATGACCGGGCGGTTGGCCGAGCGCGCGACCTGGCCGACGGCCTGGACCGACGGCGCGAAGAGCGGGCCGATGATCAGCTCGGCGCCCTCGCCGATCGCCTCCTGCGCCGCCGCGCGCGCGCCTTCCGGCGAGCCGCGGTCGTCCTTGACCAGCAGCGTCAGGTCGGCGCCGGGGAATTCCGCCAGCGCCATCTCGGCCGCGTTCTTCAGCGAATTGCCGACGGTCGCGCCAGCGCCCTCGGCCGTAAGCGGCAGGATGAGCCCGACGCGGACCTTGCCGGTGCCGAGCGTCTGGCCTGCCGGCGCCTGGCCCGCCTGCGCGGACGGGGTGGTGCCGCTGTCGAAGCCGGGCAGGCCGGACATGCCGCCGGTGCAGGCCGAGAGCGCCAGCGCCAGGCCGGCGGCGAGCGCTGGCAAACGCAGGAGCGGGAGGGTGAGCCGTTGAAGCCGCACGGTTTGATCTCCAGACGTCGGCAAGGGAAGCGGTCGTTCGACCGCGCCCGGCAATGACTTTCCACGACCGTGGAGATGTCCTGCCAGTCCGACATGCTATTTTCAAGTTGTTAACTCTGTGTTGCAGCAGCGTGAAGCCCGGCAAGGCGCGACCGGCCGTGGCGCCGACCCGACGGTTGTGGCAGCGTGCCGGCCATGTCGACGCCTTCAAATCCCCCGCGCGCCCCGAGCTACACCGCCTTCGGCCTGCGGGCCGAGGCCGAGCCGCTGGCGCCCGGGCTCCATATCGTCGCGACGCCGATCGGCAATCTGCGCGACATCTCCTTTCGCGCGCTGGCGACGCTGGCCGCGGCCGATGTCGTGCTGGCCGAGGACACCCGCACCAGCAAGACGCTGCTGGCGCATTACGGCATCTCGACGCCGCTGCTGCCCTATCACGAGCACAACGCCGCGCAGATGCGCCCAAAGATCCTCGCCAAGCTGCGCGAGGGCGGCAAGCTGGCGCTGATCTCGGATGCCGGCACGCCGCTGGTCTCCGACCCCGGCTACAAGCTCGTCGCCGATGTGGTGGCGGAAGGGCTGCCGGTGACCGGCATTCCCGGCGCCTCGGCCGTGCTGGCGGCGCTGGTGCTGGCGGGATTGCCGACCGACCGCTTCTTCTTCGAGGGTTTTTTGCCGCCGAAATCGGCGGGGCGGCGCGGGCGGTTGACCGAGCTTGCCGCGATACCGGGCACGCTGGTCTTCTTCGAATCGCCGCGCCGGCTCGCCGAGATGCTGGAGGATGCCGCGGCCACGCTGGGCGCGCGGCCCGCCGCAGTGGCGCGCGAGCTGACTAAATATCACGAGACGGTGCAGCGCGGCACGCTCGCCGAGCTTGCGGCGCATTACGGCGAGGACGAGGAGGCCCGCGGCGAGATCGTCGTGATCATCGGCCCGCCCGGCGCGGACTCGCTGCTGCCGGCCGAGGACGTCATCGACGCCAGGCTGCGCGACGCGCTCGGGCGGCTCTCGCTGAAGGAGGCGGTGGCGCAGGTCGCGGCCGAGACCGGCCAGCCGCGCCGCAAGGTCTATGCCCGCGCACTCGAGCTGACGCGCGAGCCGTGAGCATCGGGGCGCGCAGCCAGAGGGCGAAGCGCTCCGGCATCACCGGCCGGCGCGGCGAGATGCTGGCGATCCTCTGGCTCACGGCGAAGGGCTACCGGCTGCTGTCGCAGCGCTTCGGCGGCAAGGGCGGCGAGATCGACCTGATCGTGAAGCGCGGACGCACCGTCGCCTTCGTCGAGGTCAAGGCGCGCGGCGCGCTCGACGACGCGCTCACCGCGATCACGCCGCAGAAGCGCCGGCTGGTCGAGGCGCGCGTCCGGCAGTGGCTGGCGCAGAACCCCTGGGCGATGGACCATTACTTGCGGGCCGATGCCGTCTTCCTGGCGCCCTGGCGGCGACCGCGCCATGTGCCCGGCGCTTTCGAGCTTCTCCTCTGACGCGCGGCGGCCCCTCTTGCGCAGGTGGGGGCGGGAAGCCGATATGAGGCCGCGCAACAGGAACCTTGCCCATGACCCTCACCGTCGCCATCCAGATGGACCCGATCGAGCGCATCCGGATCGCCGGTGATTCAGGTTTCGCCCTGATGCTGGAAGCCCAGGCACGCGGCCACAAGCTCTACACCTACACCCCGGACAAGCTCTCGCTGCGCGACGGCAAGGTCACCGCGCCGATCCGCCTGGTCGAGGTGCGCGATGTCGAGGGCGACCATTTCACGCTCGGCGCTGAAGAGCGCACCGACCTCTCGACGCTCGACGTCATCCTGCTGCGGCAAGACCCGCCCTTCGACATGGCCTACATCACCTCGACCCATATGCTCGAGCGCATCCACCCCAAGACGCTGGTGGTCAACGATCCCGCAGCGGTGCGCAACGCGCCCGAGAAGATCCTGGTCACGCATTTCCCCGAGCTGATGCCGCCGACGCTGATCACCCGCGACAAGGCCGAGATCGAGGCCTTCCGCGACGAGTTCGGCGAGATCGTGATGAAGCCGCTCTACGGCCATGGCGGCGCGACCGTGTTCAAGACCGGCAAGGGCGACCCGAATTTCGGCTCGCTGTTCGACCTGTTCTCGGGGATCTTCAAGGAGGCCTGGGTCGTCCAGCGCTTCATGAAGGAGGTCAGCGCCGGCGACAAGCGCATCATCCTGGTCGACGGCAAGGCGGCAGGCGCCGTCAACCGCGTGCCGGCCGAGGGCGACCTGCGCGCCAACATGGTGCGCGGCGGCGCGGCCAGGCCGACCGACCTGTCGAAGCGCGAGCTGGAAATCTGCGAGGCGATCGGCCCGACCCTGAAGGAGCGCGGCCTGATCCTCGTCGGCATCGACGTCATCGGCGGCAACCTGACCGAGATCAACGTCACCGCGCCGACCGGCATCCGCGCGATCAAGAAGCTCGGCGGGCCGGACATCGCGGCGCAGGTCTGGGACGCGATCGAGGCGAAGCGCGCCGGGCGGTAGGCGCCCCTCCCGCCATTGCCAGCGTGGCTCCACCCGTCATTGCGAGGAGCGCAGCGACGAAGCAATCCAGGGGGGACCGGGTGAGCGAGCCCCCTGGATTGCTTCGCTGCGCTCGCAATGACGGCAGCGAGGCTGCGATGCCGAGCCTACCGGACAGTTCGCTTCACCCGCGAGCGAGCGCCGTGCCGTTCAGCGGGTTGGCCGGGTCCCAACCGTAGCGCATCATGTCGAAGCGCATGGTCAGCGCGTCGACCAGCAGGAATTTTCCGACCAGCGGCTCGCCGAAGCCGGTGATGGCGCGGATGACCTCCAAGGCCATCAGCGAGCCCATCGTGCCGGCGAGCGCGCCGAGCACGCCGACCTCGGCGCAGGTCGGGATCATGCCGGGCGGTGGCGGATCGGGGAAGAGGCAGCGATAGGTCGGGTTCGGCGTGCCGTCCGCGCCCTTCTCATGCGGGCGAAGCGTCGTCAGCGAGCCGTCGAAGCGGCCGAGCGCGGCGGTGACCAGCGGCTTCTTCTCATGGAAGCAGGCATCGGAGACGGCATAGCGCGTCTCGAAATTGTCGGAGCCGTCAGCGACCACGTCGTAGAAGGCGATCATGGCGCGGGCGTTGTGCGCGTCGATGCGGGTGACGTGCTCCTCGACCGCGACATGCGGGTTGAGCCGCTTGACGAAGCCCGCCGCCGCCACGGCCTTGTTGGCGCCGGTATCGGCGCTGGAGAAGATCGTCTGGCGCTGCAGGTTGGAGAGCGAGACGTGGTCGTCGTCGACGATGCCGATCATGCCGACGCCGGCCGCCGCGAGATATTGGATCAGCGGCGCGCCGAGGCCGCCGGCGCCGATCACCAGCACGCTGGCGCGCTTCAGCTTCGCCTGGCCGGGGCCGCCGATCTCCGGCAGCACCAGATGGCGCGCATAGCGTTCGATCTCGTCGTCGTTCAGGCCCATGGCCTAGAGTTAAGCTGCCCAAGCCTTTCCGGCAATTGCCGCGGTGCCTGATGCCGAAAAGTGCGAAGCGGCTTTCGGACGACATCATGCCCCTACTTTTTGATGAGAGGCGGATTCAGACCTCGAATGGCGCCGCCATGCGGCGGCATTCAAGATCATCCGGCTCTCGCGACCTTGGCCATGCCGCCGAGCCATGTCATCGTATTGTCAGGCAGGGGCGGCGAACCGCCCCGCGCGTGCAACAGGGGAACAGTTCATGCGTCTCAAAACTCTCGCGCTGGCCTTGGCCGGCGTCGCCCTCTCGGCCGTCGCCGCCGTCGCGCAGACGCCGATCAAGCCGGCCGTCGTCTACGACAAGGGCGGCAAGTTCGACAAATCCTTCAACGAGGCGGCCTTCATCGGCGCGGAGAAGTTCAAGCAGGAGACCGGCACCGAGTTCCGCGACTTCGAGCCGAACAACGACGCGCAGATCGAGCAGGCGCTGCGCCGCTTCGCCCGCGACGGCAATTCGCCGATCATCGCTGTCGGCTTCAGCCAGGCCACGGCCCTGCAGAAAGTTGCGGCCGAGTTCCCCGACCTCAAGTTCACCATCATCGACATGGTGGTGGAGCTGCCGAACGTGCAGTCGATCGTGTTCAAGGAGCACGAGGGCTCCTACATCGTCGGCCTGCTCGCCGCGATGGCGTCGAAGACCGGCAAGGTCGGCTTCGTCGGCGGCATGGACATCCCGCTGATCCGCAAATTCGCCTGCGGCTACGTCCAGGGCGTCAAGGCGGCCAAGCCCGACGCCGAGATCTTCCAGAACATGACGGGATCGACGCCGCAGGCCTGGAACGACCCGGTCAAAGGCGGCGAGCTCGCCAAATCGCAGATCGACCGCGGCGCCGACGTGATCTACCACGCCGCCGGCGGCACCGGCATCGGCGTGCTGCGCGCCGCGGCCGATGCCGGCAAGCTCGGCATCGGCGTCGATTCCAACCAGAACGGGCTCCAGCCCGGCAAGGTGCTGACCTCGATGCTGAAGCGCGTCGACGTCGCCGCCTACAACTCCTTCAAGGCCGCCCGCGACGGCACCTGGAAGCCCGGCGTCTCCGTGCTCGGCCTCAAGGAGGACGGCATCGCCTGGGCGCTCGACGACAACAACAAGGCGCTGATCACGCCCGAGATGAAGGCCGCCGCCGACAAGGCCAAGGCCGACATCATCGCCGGCACCGTGAAGGTGCACGACTACATGTCCGACTCGAAATGCACGATGTGAGGTGACGCCGCGCCTCGCCCGATCATGAAGATCACCATCCTCGGTTCCGGCGATGCGTTCGGCACGGGCGGGCGCTTCAACACCTGCCTGCATGTCGAGGGCGGCGCAGACCGGATGCTGCTCGATTGCGGCTCGTCCAGCATGGTCGCGCTCAACAAGGCCGGCGTCCAGCGCAACGGGCTCTCGACGCTGCTGTTCACGCATTTCCACGGCGACCATTTCGGCGCCCTGCCCGCCTTCCTGCTCGACGCGCAATTCGTCTCGCGCCGGGAGGAGAAGCTGACCATCGCCGGGCCGGCCGGCATCGAGCATCGCGTCCTGCATATGCTCGAAGCGGATTTTCCCGGCGCCTCCAGCAATCCGTGGAACTTCCCGATCAGCTTCGTCGAGGTGACGCCGGAGGCCCCTGCAACCCTCGCCGGCTTCGAGGTCGCGGCCTTCGCGATGGTGCATGACGAGCGCGCCGGGCCGTGCCAGGGCTACCAGCTCAGGCGCGATGGCAAGGTCTTCGCCTTTTCCGGCGACACGGCCTGGACCGATGCTCTGATCCGGCTGGCCGAGGGCGCCGACATCCTGCTGGTCGAGTGCTACAACTACGACAAGCCGCTGGTGAACCATATCGACTACAAGACACTGCGGGCGCATCGCGCCGAGCTCGGGGCGGCCCGCATCGTGCTGACCCATATGGGTCCGGGCATGCTGGCGCATGGCGGGCCCCTGCCGGAAGAGCGGGCGCATGACGGCATGGTGCTGGTGCCATGAGCGAAGCCGCGCCCGCCATCGAACTCGTCGCGATCAGCAAGAGTTTTGGCCCGGTCAAGGCCAACCGGGACGTCTCGCTCAGCGTCGCGGCAGGTTCGATCCACGGCATCGTCGGCGAGAACGGCGCCGGGAAATCGACGCTGATGTCGATCCTCTACGGCTTCTACGAGGCCGATTCCGGCGAGATCAGGATCGGCGGGAGCGCGCTCCCGATCCGCTCCTCGGCCGACGCGATCGCAGCCGGGATCGGCATGGTCCACCAGCACTTCATGCTGGTCGAGCCGCTCAGCGTGGCCGAGAACGTCGTGCTCGGGGCCGAGGGCGGCGCGCGGCTCAAGCGTGGGATCGCGCAGGCGCGGGCGGAACTCGCGCGGCTCTCGCAGGAATACGGGCTCGTCATCGACCCGGACGCGATCGTCGGCGACCTCTCGGTCGGATTGCAGCAGCGCGTCGAGATCCTGAAGGCGCTCTATCGCGGTGCCGAGATCCTGATCCTGGACGAGCCGACCGCCGTGCTGACCCCGCCCGAGGCCGACCAGCTCTTCGCTCTGCTGCGGGCACTCAGGGCGCAGGGCAAGACGGTGATCCTGATCACGCACAAGCTGCGCGAGATCATGGATGTCACCGACACGGTCTCGGTGATGCGGCGCGGCGAGATGATCGCGCATTACCGGACGGCCGAGACCTCGCCGCCGGCGCTCGCCGAGGCGATGGTCGGGCGGCGCGTGCTGCTGCGCGTCGACAAGGAGCCGCGCGAGCGCGGCAAGCCGGTGCTGGAGGTCGCGGGCCTCAGCGTCACCGACGAGCGCGGCGTCGAGCGCCTGAGCGAGGCGAGCCTGACCCTGCATGCCGGCGAGATCGTCGGCATCGCCGGCGTCGCCGGCAACGGCCAGAGCGAGCTGCTGGAGGTGCTGGCCGGGCTGATCCAGCCGGCGCGCGGCGTGATCCGGCTCGATGGCGCGATCCTGAACGCGCGCGACCGCAACCCGGCGAAGCTGCGCCGGCTCGGGCTGATGCACATCCCCGAGGACAGGCAGAAGATGGGTCTCGTCACCGCCTTCCCGGCCGCCGAGAACAGCGTGCTGGGCTACCACGACGATCCCAGCTTCGGGCCGGGCCCGTTCCTCTCGCCGGCGCGGATCGAGGCCCATGCGCTCTCCGGCATGGAAGCCTACGACGTGCGTCCGGCCGATCCCAACCTCAAGACGGCGAAATTCTCCGGCGGCAACCAGCAGAAGATCGTGCTGGCGCGCGAGATCGAGCGGGCGCCGAAGGTGCTGCTCGTCGGCCAGCCGACGCGCGGCGTCGATATCGGCGCGATCGAGTTCATCCACCGCCGCCTGATCGCGCTGCGCGATGCCGGAGTGGCGATCCTGCTGGTCTCGGTCGAGCTCGACGAGGTGATGGCGCTGTCCGACCGCATCCTGGCGATGTGCGGCGGTCGGATCACCGGCGAGCGCGTGGCCGAGAGCGCGGACGAGAAGGATATCGGGCTGCTGATGGCCGGCGTGAGCGAGGCGGCTTGATGGGGATGCTGCACTCGTCGCGCGAGTCTGGCTCTTCCCTGCCCCCTTGTGGGGAAGGGAGAGGGATGGGGGGCGGACGACCGGGTGCAAGGCCGCTTGTATCGTTGTTGCGCCTGGAGCATCGGACCGAAAAGTGGAATCCGGTTTTCGGAAAGATCCGACGCAATAACAAAGGCCTAGATCGCCACCCTGCGTCCGATAGGACGCACGGCGGTCTAGGGATGAAAGCGACCGTTTTGACTTTTCGCCCCCCACCCCTGCCCCTCCCCACAAGGGGGAGGGGTTCCCAGCGCCCGGTCGTCGAAGGGCATCGCCTTTCATGAGCGCAGCCCCGATCGAACTGCCGCGTTGGGCCGATATCGGGCTCGTGCCGCTGGTCAGCGTCACCGCCGCGCTGCTCGTCGCCGGGCTCGTCGTCATCGGCATCGGCGAGAGCCCGCTGGAGGCAACCGCGCTGCTGCTGCAAGGCGCGCTCGGCAGCGTCGAGGGCATCAGCTTCACGCTCTACTACGCCACGAACTTCATCTTCACCGGCCTCGCCGTCGCCGTCGCCTTCCATGCCGGGCTGTTCAACATCGGCGGCGAGGGCCAGGCGACGGTTGCCGGCATCTTCGCCGCGCTCGCCTGCCTCTGGCTCGCGCCACTGCCCGGCGTGCTCTTGGTGCCGCTGGCGATCCTGGCGGCTGCGGCGGGCGGGGCGCTCTACGCCTTCATCCCCGGCTGGCTGCAGGCGACGCGCGGCAGCCATGTCGTCATCACCACGATCATGTTCAATTTCATCGCGGCGAACCTGATCGTCTACCTGCTCAACTACCAGATGGGTAAACCGGGCTCGATGCAGCCGGAGACCCCGGACTTCGCCAGGCACGCCGTGCTGACGCCGATGCACGTGCTGCTGGCGCCGCTCGGCGTGAGACTGCCGAACACGCCGCTGAACAGCGCCTTCCTGCTGGCACTGGCGGCGCTGGTCGCGGTCTGGGCGCTGATCTACCGCTCACGGCTCGGCTACGAAATCCGCACCATCGGCGCCAATCCGCGCGCCGGCGCCTATGCCGGCATCTCGCCTGCCCGCATCACCATGGTCGCGATGGCGATCTCGGGCGCGCTCGCCGGCGGGCTCGCGGTCAACGAGGTGATGGGCGTGCAGCACCGGCTGACGCTCGACTTCACCGCCGGCTACGGCTTCGTCGGCATCGCGGTAGCGCTGATGGGGCGTGGCCACCCGCTCGGCATCGGGCTCGCCGCCGTGCTGTTCGGCGTGCTCAGCCAAGGCGGGGCCGAGCTCTCCTTCTCCAAGCCGACGATCAGCCGCGACATGGTCATGGTCATCGGCGGCGTCATCATCCTCTTCGCCGGGGCGCTGGAGGGGCTGTTCCGCCGGCTGATCGCGACGGGCCTCAGCCTGGGACGGAGGGGTTAGCGATGGAGTGGCTCCAGACCGTCGCCGTCATCCTCGATTCCGCGATCAGGCTGTCGATCCCGCTGCTCTGCGCTGCCATGGCCGGGCTCTGGTCGGAGCGCTCCGGCGTGGTCGATATCGGGCTCGAGGGCAAGATGCTGGTCGCGGCCTTCGCTTCGGCGGCGGCGGCCTATGCGACGGGCTCGGCCTGGGTGGGCCTCGGCGCCGGCATCCTCGCCTCGATCGTGTTCGCGCTGGTGCACGGCTTTGCCGCGATCACCTGGCGCGGCAACCAGATCGTCTCCGGCGTCGCCATCAACATGCTGGCGGCGGGGCTGACCGTCGTGCTCGGCAATGCGTGGTTTGGCCAGGGCGGACGTACCCCGCCGCTCGAAGGCGCCGCGCGCTTTCCCGACCTGACCCTGCCGCTGGCGACCACCCTGCGCGACGTGCCGGTGCTCGGCTACCTCTATTACGAGGTCGTCTCCGGTCACGCCGTGCTGGTCTACATCGCCGTCCTCGCCGTGTTCGTCACGGCCTATGTGCTCAGGCGCACCCGCTTCGGCCTGCGCCTGCGCGCCGTCGGCGAGAACCCGGCGGCGGTCGATACGGCCGGCATCTCCGTCGCCAGGCTGCGCTATGGCGCGGTGATCATTTGCGGGGCGCTGTGCGGGCTGGGCGGGACCTATCTCGCCGTCTCGCAATCGGCCGGGTTCCTGCCGCAAATGACTGCCGGCAAGGGCTTCATCGCGCTCGCCGCCGTGATCTTCGCCAATTGGCGGCCCTGGCCGACGCTCGGCGCCTGCCTGCTCTTCGGCCTGCTCGACGCGATCGCGACAAGGTTGCAAGGCGTATCGCTGCCCGGCATTGGGGAGGTGCCGGTGCAGGCGATCCAGGCGCTGCCCTATGTGCTGACGGTGATCCTGCTCGCCGGCTTCATCGGCAAGGCGATCCCGCCCAAGGCCTCCGGCCTGCCCTATGTGAAGGAACGCTGATTTGGCCGTGGACTTCGACGCACTCTTTGACGCAGCCAAGGCGGCTCAGCCCCGCGCCTACGCCCCCTATTCCCGCTTCAAGGTCGGCGCAGCCCTGCTTGCCGATGACGGCGCGATCTACCCCGGCTGCAATGTCGAGAACGCCGCCTACCCCGTCGGCGCCTGCGCCGAGGCCGGCGCGATCTCGGCGATGATCGCGGGCGGCGGGCGCGCCATCCGCGCCATTCTCGTGCTCGGCGAAGGCGAGGAGCTGGTCACGCCCTGCGGCGCCTGCCGGCAGCGCATCCGCGAATTTGCCGCACCCGAGACGCCGATCGCGATCGCCGGGCTAGACGGCATCCGCGCCCGGTTTTCGCTCGCCGAGCTGTTGCCAGCCTCGTTCGGACCAGCCAACTTGCGCAGCTGATTTGCGCCGCGGCGAGCCTTCGCCTGCGGCTGCGAATCCGGCGACCGAGGCGGGTGAATGGCGGCTGATCCAGATTTCGACAGGGCGGCGGAGGCGCTGATCGATCGCGGCGTCGACGGGTCGATCGATTGCGCCATCGTGCTCGGCACGGGCTTAGGCCGCATCGTCGAGGACATGGTCGATCCCGTCACCATACCCTTCGCGGACATTCCCGGCTTCCCGACAGGCGAGGTCTCCGGCCATGCCCGCGCGCTCAGCTACGGCACGCTGCACGGCAAGAAGGTGCTGATCTTCCAGGGCCGGGCGCATTACTATGAGACCGGCGACCCCGCCGTGATGCGCGTGCCATTGGGCATGCTGACCGCCTTCGGCTCGCCGCCGCTGATCCTGACCAACGCGGCCGGCTCGCTCAAGCCGGAGCTCCGGCCGGGCGGGCTCGCGCTGATCACCGACCATATCAACCTCAACGGCCTCAACCCGCTGATCGGCGATACCGGCGACGGGCGCTTCGTGCCGATGGTCGACGCCTACGATCCGCATCTGCGCGGGCGGCTGACGCGGGCGGCAGCCTCCTCCGGCGCCCATCTCGGCGAGGGCGTCTACATGTGGTTCTCGGGGCCGAGCTTCGAGACGCCGGCCGAGATCCGCATGGCGAAGCTGCTCGGCGCCGACCTCGTCGGCATGTCCACGGTGCCCGAGGTCATCCTTGCCAGGCGCTACGGCCTCCGCGTCGCCGGCATCTCGATCATCACCAACATGGGTGCGGGGCTGCTCGGCGGCACGCCGAACCATGGCGAGACCCGCGATGTCGCGATGGCGGCGACCACGGGCCTGCGCCGGCTGCTGCGCGCCTTCCTTTCGGAGCTTTAGAACCATGAGCGATATCGAGGCCGCCACGCGCGCGCTTGCCCTGCTCGACCTGACCGACCTCTCCGACCAGGCCAGCGAGGCCGGCACCTTGCAGCTTTGCGCGCGGGCCGTCGCCGAGCCCGGCCCGGTCGCGGCGATCTGCATCTGGCCGCGCTTCGTCGGCATCGCGCGCCAGACCCTGCGCGAGTCGCCGGTGCAGATCGCGACCGTGGTGAACTTCCCGGCCGGCGGCAGCAAATGCTCGCTGGTCGCGGGCGACATTGCGGAGGCGCTCTCCGACGGCGCCGACGAGATCGACCTCGTGCTGCCCTGGCGCGCCTTCCTCGACGGCGACAGCGACATCGCCCGCGAGATGGTCGCGGCGGCCAGGGACCAGTGCGGCGACAAGCTGCTCAAGGTCATCCTCGAGACCGGCGAATATCCCAACCTCGGCAAGGTCAAGGCCGCGTCCGAGCTTGCGGTGGCGGCCGGGGCCGACTTCATCAAGACCTCGACCGGAAAGACCGCGCATTCGGCCAGCCTGGAGGCTGTCGAGGTGATGCTGGGCGTGATCAAGACGGCGAAGCGGCCGGTCGGGCTCAAGCCCTCCGGCGGGATCAGGACGCTGGCCGACGCCAACGCCTACCTCGCGCTGGCCGATATCGCGATGGGGCCGGACTGGGCCAAACCGACGACGTTCCGCTTCGGCGCCAGCGGGCTGCACCAGGTGCTCGTCGACATCATCGCGGGCAAGGTCGCAGGCGAGCGGATCGACGGAGCCTATTGATGAAGCTGCCGCAGGAGATCATCGCCGCCAAGCGCGACGGCGCGGTGCTGGACGCAGCCGACATCCGCCAGATCGTCGCCGGACTGACCAATGGCGCGACCAGCGAGGGCCAGGCGGCCGCCTTCGCCATGGCGGTGTTCTTCCGCGACATGAACGCCGACGAACGCGTCGCGCTGACGCTCGCGATGCGCGATTCCGGCACGGTGCTGAACTGGGACGACCTGCCGGGACCAGCGCTCGACAAGCACTCGACCGGCGGGGTCGGCGACACGGTGAGCCTGCCGCTGGCGGCGGCGGTCGCCGCCTGCGGCGGCTATGTGCCGATGATCTCCGGGCGCGGCCTCGGCCATACCGGCGGCACGCTCGACAAGCTCGATGCCGTGCCCGGCTATGTGACGCAGCCGGATATCGGCCTGTTCCGCAAGGTGGTGCGCGAGGCCGGCTGCGCCATCATCGGCCAGACCGAAGACCTCGCCCCGGCCGACAAGCGGCTCTACGCCATCCGCGACGTCACCGCGACGGTCGAGACGATTCCGCTGCTGACCTCCTCGATCCTGTCGAAGAAGCTGGCGGCGGGGCTGCATGGGCTCGTCATGGACGTGAAGTTCGGCTCCGGCGCCTTCCTGCCCGACTTCAAGAAGGCGCAGGCGCTGGCCGACGCGCTGGTCAGCGTCGCCAATGGCGCGGGCCTGCCGACAACGGCGCTGCTGACCGACATGAGCGAGCCGCTCGCCTCGGCTGCCGGCAATGCGCTGGAAGTCGCCTATGCGCTCGACCACCTGACCGGGCGCAGGCGCGAGCCGCGCTTCCACGAGGTGACGGTGGCGCTCGCCGCCGAGATGCTGCTGCTCGGCAAGCTCGCCGATACGATCGACGAGGCGCGGGCGAAGATCGAGGGTGCCTTCGCCAGCGGCGCGGCAGCCGAGCGCTTCGCCAACATGGTCGCGGCACTGGGCGGCCCGGCCGACCTGCTCGACAAGCCGGCGAAGCACCTGACGGCGGCACCGATCGTCAAAGCGGTCTATCCGCAGGCGCCCGGCATCGTGCAGGCCGTCCATACGCGCGGCGTCGGACTCGCAGTCGTCGCGCTCGGCGGCGGCCGGACGCGGCCGCAGGACCCGATCGACCATGCCGTGGGCTTAGTCGAGCTTGCCGGGCTCGGCGAGCATGTCGGGCCGGAGCGACCGCTCGGCATCGTTCATGCACGCGACGAAGCCGGGTTCGAGATGGCCGAGGCGCGCCTGCGGCAGGCCTACACGCTCGACGAAGCCGAAGTCAGCCGCGGCCCGCTGATCGCGGAGCGGATCATGGAGAGTTCTGGACGATGACCTTGCTCGTGGCGATGACCGGCTGGCATGTCGAGGATTGGCGCGAACGCTTCCAGGGGCTGCTGCCAGAGCTGCCGGTCGCGGTGCTCGGCGAGCCGTTCGACCGGCGCGCGGTGCACTACGTCGCAAGCTGGAAGCATCCAGAGGGCAGCCTCGCCGGTCTGCCGAACCTCGCTGCGATCTTCTCGCTCGGCGCCGGCGTCGACCATCTCTTCGCCGATAAAAGGCTGCCGGACGTACCGATCGCGCGCGTGGTCGATCCAGACCTGACGACGCGGATGAGCGAGTATGTCGTGCTGCATTGCCTGATGCTGCTGCGTCAGCAGCGCCGCTACGACCGGCAGCAGCTGGCCAAGTCCTGGGACGACGACCGCAACCAGCCGGCGGCACGCTCGGTCAGGGTCGGCATCATGGGGCTGGGCGAGCTCGGTCTCGATGCCGCCCGCAAGCTGCAGGTGATGGGCTTCGACGTCGCCGGCTGGAGCCGCTCGCCCAAAAGCGTCGAGGGCCTGCCGAGCTTTGCCGGCGCGGAGGGCATGGCCGCGTTCCTGGCCCGCACCGACATCCTGGTCAGCCTGCTGCCGCTGACGCCGGAGACGCGCGGTGTGCTCAACGCCGAACTCTTCGCCGGCCTGGCGCGGGATGGCCGGCTCGGCGGGCCGTTCCTGATCAATGCCGGGCGCGGCGGCTTGCAGGTCGAGGCCGATATCGTCGCGGCGCTGGAGGCGGGCACGCTGAAGGGCGCGACGCTCGACGTGTTCGAGAGCGAGCCCTTGCCGGCGGAGTCGCCGCTCTGGAGCCACCCCGCGGTGACCGTGACCCCGCATAACGCGGCGATGTCGGAGCCCGAGGCGATCGCGACCCTGATCGCGACGCAGATCAGGCGGCTCCAGGCCGGCGAGCCGCTCGAACACATCGTTGACCCGGCTAAGGGGTACTGAGCGCCTCCCCGGCCGTCACGGCGCCGTCACGAGGCTGTCGCGCGATTGAAATGCTGCAAGGCGAAGCCCGCCGGGTCGGTTTCCCATCAACCCCCCGGAGGTCTCTCCATGCGTCTGACCCTCGCTGCAGCCCTGCTGCTCTCCTCGACGATCCTTGCCGGCGCTCAGGACGCGCCCAAGGAATTCCCCGCCAAGCTGCTCGGCCACGCCCTGCTGCCGGCCAACACGCTCGTCCCGGCCCCGACTGACGCCCCGGCCGACCTCAAGGTCTCCGGCAAGTTCAACACGCCCGGCAAGCGCGTCGAGGCCATCGGCACCGTGATGGGCCTCTCGGGCGGTCGCCCGACCGGTCTTTCCACCCCGTTCGCCGGCCAGCCGGTGCAGGGCTTCTCCGGCATCCGCTCGCTCGGGAACAACGAGTTCATCGTGCTGACCGATAACGGCTTCGGCGCCAAGGCGAACTCGCCGGACGCGATGCTGTTCTTCCACAAGCTCAAGGCCGATTTTGCCGGCGGCAAGATCGAGCGCACCGCGACCACCTTCCTGCACGATCCCGACAAGAAGGTGCCGTTCCGCATCGTCCAGGAAGGCACCGAGAAGCGCTACCTGACCGGCGCTGATTTCGACCCCGAGTCGATCCAGCCGATCGGCGACAAGCTCTGGTTCGGTGAGGAGTTCGGCCCCTACCTGATCCGCACCGACCTCAACGGCAAGGTCGAGGCCGTGTTCGAGACCACGGTCGACGGCAAGCCGGCCCGCTCGCCCGACCACTACGCCGTGACCACGCCGGCCATGCCGGGCGGCCCGGTCGAGTTCAACGTGCGCCGCTCCAAGGGCTATGAGGGCATGGCCCAGTCGCCGGACGGCAACTTCCTCTACCCGCTGCTCGAAGGCCCGCTCTGGAACGCCGAGACCAAGGGTTTTGAGGAGGTCGAGGGCAAGACCGTGCTCCGCGTCCTCGAATTCGACGTCAAGGGCGAGAAGTGGACCGGCCGCTCCTGGTTCTTCCCGCTGGAAGCCAAGGGCAACGCCATCGGCGACTTCAACATGATCGACGCCACGACCGGCCTGATCATCGAGCGCGACGATGGCGAAGGCACCGCCGACAAGGCCTGCGCCGCCGGCCAGCGTGGCCCTGACTGCTTCCACGACATCGCCAAGTTCAAGCGCGTCTGGAAGATCGAGATGACCGACGCCAATGTCGGCAAGCCCGTGCGCAAGGTCGGCTATATCGACCTGCTCAAGATCCAGGACCCGGACAAGAAGGCCAAGCAGGGCGCCATCGACGGCGTGCTGCCCTTCCCGTTCTTCACCATCGAGAACGTCGACGTCGTCGACCGCGCCAATGGCGTGATCGTCGTCGGCAACGACAACAACCTGCCCTTCTCCTCGTCGCGCGACCCGAAGAAGGCCGATGACAACGAGCTGGTGCTGCTCTCGGTCAAGGACCTGCTGGACGCCAAGTGAACGAACCGGCCAAGTAAGCGAACCGGCCGCGACCTGAAATCTCAAGTCGCGGCCAAGTCGTTCTTCGCCCTCAGTGATACTCTTATCGTGATGGCCGGCCCCGCGCCGGCCATTCGCGTTTGATGGCACCGTTCTTGAATGGTTCTTCCGCAAGGAGTAATATGGTGAATACCAAGCGCCTCGGCGCGAGGCGTGGTGGTTGAGGATGATCGTCACTGATGGAGGTGATCATGTTGACCGCGAATACGGATGGAAGACGGCCTCAGGACATCTGCAATCTGCTCCTGGCCGCGCTCCTGTTCATCTCTCCCTGGATCCTGGGCTACATGAACGAGACCATGGCGACGCGTAACGCCTGGATCGTCGCCGTGGTGCTCGCCGTCGTGGCGCTCGCGGCCCTGTCGGCCTTCGCCGAATGGGAGGAATGGGTGAACGTGGTGCTCGGCATCTGGCTGATGGTTGCGCCCTGGGTGCTCGGCTTCACCGGCAACTTCAACGCGTTCTGGACCCATTTCGTCCTCGGCGCCTTGACGGCGCTGGTCTCGGCCTGGGCAGTCTGGGAGTATCGCCACGAGCCACACGCCACGGCCTAGCAAGCCCGCGACGTGACGCAAGCCTGCCCGCCGCTGCGAGGCGGCGGGCTTTCGAGCCAACTCAGAACTGGCGAACCTTTGCCCAAGTGCCGCTTGCGGTCGAATCCAGGCAGGCTTCGATGAAGGCGAGGCCGTCGGCGCCGTCGGCGGCAGTCGGGGCCAGGGCGGCGAAGGGATCGGCCGGCTTGCCGGCCCGGCGCGCCGCGACCAGCAGCGCGAAATCAGAGTAGATATTGGCGAAGGCCTCGAAGAAGGCCTCGGGATGGCCGGGCGGGATGCGGGCGGCGCGGCGGCTGTACTCGTGCAGGGTCGGGAGGCCGCGGGTGCGGATCTCGGCCGGGCGGGCATTGCGCATCACCCTGAGCTCGTTCGCCGAAGCCTGCGCCCAGTGCAGGCCGCCGGCCTCGCCATAGACCTCCAGCGACATCGCGTTCTCGGCGCCGGTCGCGGCCTTCGTCGCGAACAGCACGCCGCGCACCCCGCCCTCCAGCCGAAGGATGACCGAGGCGGTGTCATGGGTGACCCGATCCGGCATCGCGGCGCCGACATCGGCCAGCACCGCCTCGACCTTGCGGCCGGTGACGAAGCTGAGCAGCTGATGCGCGTGGGTGCCGATATCGCCCATGACATGGCTCAGGCCGCCGCGCGCCGGATCGAGCCGCCAGCGTGTGCGCTCCAGCATCGCCTCCGGCTTGTCCTCGACGCGGGTGCCGAGCGAGCCCTGGACATAGGAGACGGTCGCGACCCTGAGCGGCCCAAGCTCGTTCTCGGCGACGGCGCTGCGCGCCTCGCGGACCATCGGATAGCCGGAGTAATTATGCGTCAGGCAGAAGACCAGACCGCGCGAGCGCGCCGTCTCGACCAGGCCGAGCGCGCTCTCCAGGTCGTTGGTCAGCGGCTTGTCGCAGATCACGTCGAGCCCGGCTGCGAGCGCCATCTCGGCATAGAGCTGGTGGCTGTCGTTCGGGGTCATGATCGCGACGGCGTCGATGCCGTCGGGCCGTTTGGCCTCCTCAGCGATCATCGTCGCCATGTCGGCATAGCCGCGCGGCAGGCCAAGCGCCTGCGCCTCGGCCAGCGCCCGCTCGGGCTTGGACGAGAGCACGCCGGCGACGGTCTCGAAGCAATCGTCGAAGCGGGCGGCGACGCGGTGGACCGGGCCGATCAGCGAGGCGCCGCCGCCTCCGACGAGCCCGAGGCGAACGCGGCGACCGAGCAGTGCGGTGACGGCGGCATGCATGGCGATACCTTTCGGGTGAGGGCTCAGGGCCTTCTTGAGCAGAGCTCAGCCTTGGAAGGACGGCTCGGGCAGGCCCTGAACGCCGGGCTCGGCCACGAAGACGCCGCCGGCGAGCGGCTCGGCGGCAAGCTCCTCCGCCGTCATGCCCTCGCACGCCGTGGTGATGTAGAGCGTGCGCAGGTCGGGTCCGCCGAAGGCGCACATCGTCACCCGGCTGACCGGCAGCTTGATCGTCCGGTCGATCTTGCCCTCGGGCGTGAAGCGCACCACCGCGTTGCCGACCCAGCGGGCGCTCCAGTAGCAGCCATCGGCATCGACGGCGGCGCCGTCCGGCCGGCCGGGCGCCGGGCCCTTCTCCAGAAAGAGGCGCTGGTTGCTCGGCGTACCGGTGTCGAGATCGTAGTCGAAGACGTAGACCTTCTCGGCCGGGCTGTCGGACCAGTACATCCGCTTGCCGTCCGGGCTGAAGGCAAGGCCATTGGCGATGGTGACACCGCCGGCGACGCGGGTGACGGCCTTGTCCGGATCGAGCCGCCAGAGCTGGCCGGAAACCGCCGCCTTCGCCATGTTCATCGAACCGGCGAGGAAGCGCCCGGCCGGATCGCAGCGGCCATCGTTGAAGCGGTGGTTGGCGAGCCCGGCCTCGGGCTCAGAGAGAATCTCGACGGCGCCGCTCTCGGGATCGAAGGTCGCAAAACCCTGCTCCATCGCCAGCACCAGCCCGCCGGCCTCGCGCAGCGCGAAGCAGCCGACACGGCCCGGCATCGCGAAGATGCGGTGCGCGCCGCTCGATGGATCGAGCCGGTGCAGGCGCTTGCCGGGAATGTCCGTCCACCACAGGGCCTGCGCCTTGCCGTCCCAGACCGGCCCCTCGCCGGTCTCGTCGCGCGCGTCGAGCAGCAGTTCGGCCGTGAGTTCCATCAGGCTGTTTCCTCTGGCGCCGGCAGTGCGCCTTCCCGTTCGGCAGGCTGGCATGCGGCTCGCATATGCCGGCGCGGTTTGCGTCGCGCGCTCACGACGGCAAGGTGGCTTTGCATTGGAATATTGTCAACAATGGCGTTGATGATCTTGTAGACCATATTGCCTCGCGCGTTTCCTGTGCTAAACTCATATTTGGCGCAATGTAAATGCGAGCAGGTGCGCGCTTTGTTGGCGCATGAGATCGTCGATCGTGCTTTACGGAACGTGGGCAAGAATCATGGCGAGAGGGGCATGGCTGTAGCTAAGGCGAAGGTGACGGCGGCTACCGATCCGAGTGTGATCACGAACAAGCTCGAAGAGGACATCGCGCTCGGGCGCATTCTGCCGCGCGAGAGGCTGATCGAGGAAGAGCTGGCGCTGCGCTTCGGCGTGAACCGCCACGTCATCCGCCAGGTGCTGATGGAGCTCGAAACCATCGGCCTGATCATCCGGCAGAAGAACAAGGGCGCCACCGTGCGCGACCTGCTGCCCGAGGACGTGATCAACATCTACGCGGTGCGCGAGCTGCTCGAAGGCAAGGCGGCCGAGTTGATCGAGATGCCGGCGAAGCCGGAGGTGGTCGCGCGGCTGAAGGACATCCAGGAGCGCCACGCCAAGGCGGCCGAGGCCGGCGAGCTGACCAATGTCTTCCGGCTCAACCTGCTCTTCCACAAGACCTTCTTCGCGGCCTGCGGCAATCCCCACCTGGCCGATGCGATCCAGCATTTCGCCCTGAAGGCGCATATCGCGCGCTCGCTGACGGTCGGCGACCCCAAGCTGCTGCGGCGCGCGGTCGAGGAGCATGCGGAGATCGTGCGCTATCTCGAAACCGCGGATAGGGCCAACCTTGTCCGGCTCGCGGTCGAGCACATCATCCCGTCCAAGGACGCCTACCTGGAGAGCTATCGCCGGCGCTTCGGCGAGTAGCTTCATTCAAAGCACGGCCCAACCGCAGCCCTCATCCTGAGGAGCCGCCTAGCGGCGCCTCGAAGGATGCTCCAGTTCGCTCGGTCAGCGCCCTCTGGAACATCCTTCGAGACGCGCCTTCGGCGCTCCTCAGGATGAGGGCTGAGGGTGTTCGAGCGATAACTCACTCCTTCAGGTACATGTCCCAGCAGGGCGCCAGCGCGACGAGCCGGCGGCCCTTCAGTGCCTCTGCGAAATGCTGGGTGATTGCGGTACGCGCCGTGGTCGGCGGACATTTGGGCTCGAGGATCGCGTCGGCCTGATTGAGCCCCTCCAGCGTCGGCTGGTCGATATCGGGGGTGCTGCGGCGCGGGTCGATACCGATCGGCGTGTTCGGCGTCGGCCTGCGGTCGAGCAGGTAGTTGAACGGATCGACGAAATCGAGCGTGAACAGGCTCTCCAGCCGGCGCTTGTTTGCCGCCTCCCAGGCGCGCAACGCCGTGACGCCCTGCTGCACTTCGAGCAGCCAGGTCGCCTGATAGTCGATCTCGGAATAGAGGATGTAGGAGGGCAGCAGGTTGCGGCGGACGAGGTCGCGATAGCTCTCCTGCTGCCCGGCATAGTGCTCCAGCATGCCCACGGCGCGTTCGGCGATGTCGGGTTTCAGGCTGACGCGGCCGAGCGGGCCGAGATCGGGAAGTTTCAGGCTGGTATAGCTCAGCCCGCCGAGCGCGGCGCGAGCGGCGCGCTGGGTGAAGATCAGCGCCGTCGGCAGCGAGACGGCCAGCGCGAGGACCAGGACGACCTGGCTCAGCCGGTCCCGCCTGCCCCAGCTGCCGAGCAGCACCAGTAGCACGATCGGCCAGAGCCCGATGAATTCGAGCGAGCCGGTATTCTGCGTCTCGAAGAAGGTCAGCGCGAAGAGCGCGGCCGCGAACCAGCCGAGCGGCGCGGCCAGCAGCGCCCGCAGGCCGGCGAGCGAGAACGGCACGCGCTCGCGCCAGGCGGCGAAGGCGAGCACTGCGAGCAGCAAGAGGCCGGGGCCGACGACGTTGAACTTGACCGAAGCCACCGTCAGGAAGCGCGGCAGCAATTCGCCGGTGTTGAGGCCGAGCAAGGTCAGGATATCGGCGAGATAGGCGCGCACGACGCCGGTCGCGAGGTCGAGCACGGCCAGCACCACCAGCACCAATCCGGCCGCGACCGCGACATCGCGGATGCGCATGCGCCCGGCCAGCATCGCGTAGCCGACGAGGATGGTGCCGGTGACGGCGCCGGTGATCTTGACCAGGAAGAGCGCCAGCATCAGCGCCGCGACCATGCCGTTGAGCAGGCGGCGATTCCTGACGAAGAGCAGGGCCGCGATCAACACGTAGAGCAGCAGGCTGACATGGCGGTTGTAATGGCCATAGCCGTCGAAGCCGGGCATTGGGTAGAGCCCGTGCAGGTTCACCGGCAGCGAGGCGAAGAGCAGGAAGGGCAGCAGCAGGAGCAGCGCCTGCGCCCGCGAGCGATGGCCGACATGGGCGGTGAGCAGCGCCAGCAGCGGCAGCGCAACCGGCAGCACGGCCCAGTTGACCAGCAGCATCGGCTGCGCCTGCGGGAACAATGCCTCAAGCCCGGTCGTGAGGTAGTAGCCGAGCGGGCCGACCGGCGCGAAGAAGTCGATGCTCGGAACCTGGCCCATGCGGATGCGCTGGACGGCATCGAGATAGACCGCGGTATCCCAGTAGTTCGGGCCGAGCGGCAGGCGCAACGGCAAAGCGAGCCCGGCGAGGACGAAGGCGACGAAGGCGGAGAGCCAGAAGACGGGCGAGCCGATCAGGCGCAGCATGCCGAAGGCCAGGCCATGGCCAGCCCTTGCCCGCTTGGGCTCTACTCCGTCCATCGCCACGACCAACCTCCTCACGTAAGGGAACAGGCTGACAGAGAAACGTTACCGGGTTCCTGTTTCGGGTGATGAATCAGCTCCCGATCAAGCTCCGCCGTCATTGCGAGCGCAGCGAAGCAACCCAGGGGGTCTCCCTCAGCCAGTCCCCCTGGATTGCTTCGCTGCGCTCGCAATGACGGGGGTTATCGCCCGGCGATCTCCGCAAAGCGCTCCGGCAGCTCGAAGCCAAGGCCGAGCGGGTCGTCGTCTTCGATCACGAAATTGCCCTCGCCGGCGAAATAGCTGGTGCCGCCGACCTCGACGGTGACCGCCCCTGCGGCCGGGTAATCCGCCGGCCCGACGACGCGGCCGGAGAAGGTGCCGCCGGTGATGCTGCGGAAAAGCCGCTCCTGCCCTGGCCGGACCAGCCCCTTGGCATGGTCGAGCGCCATGCGCGCGGTGACGCCCGAGCCGGTCGGCGAGCGGTCGATCTGGCGCTCGGCGAAGATGCAGAGGTTGAAGCTGGTCTCCTCCGGCCCGGTCTCGTCTGTGACGATCGTGCCATAGAGGAAGCCGAGATCGGGCTCGACCGGGTGCGTGATCGTCATGGTGGCGCGGACGATGTCGGTCAATGCGGCAGCGGCCTCGGTCAGCTTGCTCACGGGCGTCTCGAACAGGTCGAGCCCGAAGCGCTGGGCCGGCAGGATGCAGTAGAAGGCGCCGCCATAGGCGATGTCGGTCACGACTTTGCTGTAGCCGGGCACGTCGATGGCGAGGTCGCGCGCGAAGGCGAAGGCCGGGACGCTCTCGAAGCGGACCTGCCCGACCTTGCCGCTGGCCACCTCGCATTCCAGTCGCAGCAGGCCGCAGGGCGCCTCGATGGCGAAGCGGGTGACGGGCTCGACCGCCGGCACCAGCCCATGCTCGATCGCATAGCGGCCGAGCGCGATGGTCGCATGGCCGCACATGGTCGAATAGCCCTCGTTATGGGTGAAGAGCACGCCGAAGGCGGCCTGCGGGTGCGAGGCCTTGACCGGGATGACGCCGTACATGTCGGCATGGCCGCGTGGCTCCAGCATCATCGCGCTGCGGAGATGGTCGTGCTGCTCGCGGGCCTGCCGGCGCTTGTCGAGGATGGTCGCGCCGGTGAGCGCGGGATAGCCGCCAGTGACGATGCGGACCGGCTCGCCGCAAGTGTGGTAGTCGAGATAGCTGAGGCGCATGGGTTCAGGTCCGGCTTTGCTCGGAAGGCAGTTCGGGCGTGAGCCGCGGCGGATCGCAGCCGCGCCGGCCACAGGTCTCGGCGGCGACGCGGGCGGCGACGTCCATGGCGGACGCGGCCGCCTCGTCGGAGAGGCTGCGCAGGGCCGGCCCGAGTTCGCCCGCTCGCGCGACCGAAGCGAGGAAGCCACCCATGAAAGCGTCGCCCGCGCCAATCGTATCGACCAGCTCAGTGACGGGCGCGTAGCCGCGCACCCGCTCGCCCCTGGCTCGCACCAGATGGGCGCCGTGATCGCCCTCGGTCAGCAGGACGAGCGCGCGACCCTCACTGAGCCAGCGCGCGACGACCGTCTCATAGCCGGCTCCAAAGACCTGCTCGGCATCCTCGATGCTGAGCTTGACCAGATCGCAAAGGGTTACGCGCTCTTCGATCAGGCGAAGGATCTCCTCCGGTCCCGGCAAGGCGGGCGGGCGGATATTGAGGTCGTAGCTGAGGCTGAGCCCGGCGGCGCGGGCCGCGCGCATCAGCTCCAGCGCCCGCTCGCCGGAGGCGCCGACCGTCGCCCCGAAAGAGGTCAGGTGGAGATGGGCGATGCCATCGAACGAGGCCGGCAGCGGCGGCGGCTCGTCGAGCGTCGTTCTCGCGAGATGGAAATGATAGCGCGCCGCGCCATCCGTGCCGAGCGGCGCGACCACCGCGAGCGGCGTCGGCTTGTCGCTTTCGGCGAGGAAGCGGAGGTCGATGCCATCTTGCTCCAGCCGGGCGCGGAAGCGCCGGCCGAGCGCATCGTGGGAGAGCGTCGCGCAGTAGGAAACCGGCGCACCGCAGCGCGCCAGCGTCAGGGCGGTGTTGAAGCCGGAGCCGCCGAGCAAGGCCTCGTAGCGAGCCGCCCCGGCATCCTCCGGCACCAGATCGGCGAGCGCCTCGCCATAGACGAGGACGCCGCCGCTACCCATTAAAGCAGGCCGCGCTTCGCCAGGCTGCGCATCAGGTGCGAGGCGCCGAAGGTCCAGGGCTCGCATTCGTCGGAGCGGCGCATGCGGTTGACCAGGGCGCCGAGCTCGGGCGCAGCGATGGTGACGATGTCGCCGTACTTGTGCGTGAAGCCGCCGCCGGGCGTGTCGCGATCCTCGATCGGCGCGAACATGGTGCCGAGATAGAGCGCGGCGCCGTCCGGGTACTGGTGGTTCTTGTTGAGCATCTGGGCGGCGAGATCGGCCGGGTCGCGGCTGATCCTGGCGATCGAGGACGAGCCCTTCATGGTGAAGCCGTCCTCGCCCTCGACGGTCAGCGTCACCGTCGCCTTGCGGATGTCGTCGAGCGTGAACTTGCCGTCGAACAGGCGGATGAAGGGGCCGACGGCGGCGGCGGCGTTGTTGTCCTTGGCCTTGGCGAGCAGCAGGGCCGAGCGGCCCTCGACGTCGCGCAGGTTGACGTCGTTGCCGAGCGTGGCGCCGACGACCGCGCCGCTGGAGGCGACGATGATGACGACCTCCGGCTCCGGGTTGTTCCAGGTCGAGATCGGGTGCAGCCCGGCGTCGAAGCCGGTGCCGACCGAGGACATCGGCGGGGCCTTGGTGAAGATCTCGGCGTCGGGGCCGATGCCGACCTCGAGATACTGGCTCCAGGCGCCCTGCGCGATCAGCACCTCCTTGAGATGCATCGCCTCGGGCGAGCCGGGCTTGAGCTTGGAGAGGTCGTCGCCGATCAGCTTCTCGATCTCGGTGCGGATCGCGGCGGCGGCGCCCGGATTGCCGCGCGCCTTCTCCTCGATGACGCGCTCCAGCATCGAGATGGCGAAGGTGACGCCGGCCGCCTTGACCGCCTGCAGGTCGAGCGGCGAGAGCAGCCAGGGCTTGCCCGGGTCGCGCTTGTCCACAGGCGTGTTGGCGAGGATGTCAGCCAGCGAACCAACCGTCTCGCCCGCGGCTGCATGCAAGGCGGCGGCGGGGTCCGCCTGCTCGCAGAGGTCGCGCATCGTGGCGAAGGCGCGGGTGACGTCGACCAGGTGCTCGCCGCGCAGCGCCACCACGGCGGGGCCGGCGACGGCAGGGAGCCAGACGCGCCCGACGAGCGTCGCCGCCGCGGCGTCAGCCGGCAAGGTGTTCTGGGGGGTCAGGGCAAATTGCGGCATCATCGGCATCCGTTGCGTCAGGAATGGCTCAATATGGGCGGGGAGAACAGCCGCTTTGCCGCGAGTATGCAAGAGGCGGCACCCAACCAATGGCGCATGGCGCCCTTGTCGTCAGATTGTCATTGAAATGTCGCCGGCTCTTCATGCTAGCTTGCGCACCAACGACAATAGCCGCCCGCGCGAACCGGAGGGCGGAAGGGAGAACATACATGACCTTCAAACCCCGCTTCGTGCTTTCCGCCGCCCTGCTCTCCGCGGCCTGGTCGATGCCGGCCATGGCCCAGACGGAGATCCAGTGGTGGCATGCGATGACCGGCGCCAACAACGACGTCGTCGTCAAGCTGGCCGACGACTTCAACGCCTCGCAGAAAGAGTACAAGGTCGTTCCGGCCTATAAGGGCTCCTATGCCGATGCGCTGAACGCCGGCATCGCCGCCTTCCGCGCCGGCAACGCGCCTCACATCCTGCAGGTCTTCGAGGTCGGCACCGCGACCATGATGTCGGCTAAGGGCGCGATCAAGCCCGTCGCCGACGTGATGAAGGATGCCAACGAGGCGTTCGACCCGAAGAGCTACCTGCCGGCGATCACCGGCTACTACTCGACGACCAAGGGCGAGATGCTGTCGTTCCCCTTCAACTCGTCCTCGATGGTGATGTGGTACAACAAGGACGCGCTCAAGAAGGCCGGCCTGCCCGAGGCCCCGCCGAAGACCTGGCCTGAAGTGTTCGACGCCGCCAAGAAGCTCAAGGCCGCCGGCTTCGACAAGTGCGGCTTCTCCACCGGCTGGACGACCTGGGCCAACATCGAGCAGCTCGGCGCCTGGCATAACGTGCCGGTGGGCACCAAGGCCAACGGCTTCGACGGCTTCGACACCGAGTTCAAGATCAACGGCGACCTCTACGTGAAGCACCTGACCAACCTGGTCGAGCTGCAGAAGGACAAGACCTTCGACTATTCCGGCCGCACCAATGGCGGCGAAGGCCGCTTCACCTCGGGCGAATGCCCGATCTTCCTGACCTCCTCGGCCTTCTTCGGCAACGTCAACGCCAACGCCAAGTTCGCCTGGGGCAATGCGCCGATGCCGTATTATCCCGAGGTGCAGGGCGCGCCGCAGAACTCGATCATCGGCGGTGCCTCGCTGTGGGTGATGGGTGGCAAGAAGGCCGACGAGTACAAGGGCGTCGCCAAGTTCTTCACCTTCCTCTCCGACGTCGACCGGCAGGTGAAGCTGCACACCGAGTCGGGCTACCTGCCGATCACCAAGGCCGCCTATGAGAAGGTCAAGGCGTCCGGCTTCTACAAGGACAAGCCCTATCTCGAGACCCCGCTGCTCGAGCTCAACAACAAGGAGCCGACGGACAACTCGCGCGGCGTGCGCTTCGGCGGCCTCGTCCAGATCCGCGACATCTGGTCGGAGGAGATCGAGGCGGCGCTGAACGGCCAGAAGAGCGCCAAGGCCGCGCTCGACGCCGCCAACGAGCGCGGCAACCAGGCGCTGCGCCAGTTCGAGCGCACCGCCTCGCGCTGAGCCGGACCTGATCCAGAGGCCGGGGCACCAGCCCCGGCCTCTTCACTTTACCCGCGGGCGCCCATGCAGAAGAACGCCTATTTCAAGGGACTAACCATCCCGCTGCTGCTGCTGCTGCCGCAGCTCGCAATCACCATCGTGTTCTTCTACTGGCCGGCGAGCCAGGCGGTGTGGCAGAGCTTCCTGCTGCAGGACGCCTTCGGCACCTCGACCGAGTTCGTCTGGTTCGAGAACTACACCGAGCTGTTCTCGCGGCCGGAATATTTCAAGGCGCTGGTCAACACCGCGATCTTCTCGACCTTCGTCTGCGTGCTCTCGCTCTCGATCGCGCTGCTCTTCGCGGTGATGGCCGACCGGCAGATCCGCGGCGCCGAAATCTACAAGACCCTGCTGATCTGGCCCTATGCCGTCGCTCCGGCAATAGCCGGCGTGCTCTGGCTCTTCATGTTCGACCCCTCGCTCGGCATGCTGGCGCGCGGGCTGCAATCGCTCGGCATCGCCTGGAACCCGCGCCTCAACGGCAACGACGCGATGATCCTGGTGATCCTGGCGGCAACCTGGAAGCAGATCAGCTACAATTTCCTGTTCTTCCTCGCCGGCCTGCAGGCGATCCCGAAGAGCGTGATCGAGGCCGCGGTGATCGACGGCGCCCGGCCATGGCGCCGGTTCTGGACCATCGTCTTCCCGCTGCTCTCGCCGACCACCTTCTTCCTGCTCACGGTCAACATCGTCTACGTCTTCTTCGACACGTTCGGCATCATCGACACCGTCTCCGGCGGCGGGCCTTCGGGCGCGACCCAGACCCTGGTCTACAAGGTCTGGGCCGACGGCAAGGGCGGCACCGACCTCGGCGGCTCGGCGGCGCAATCGGTGATCCTGCTGATCATGGTGATCGGCATGACCGCGATCCAGTTCCGCTTCATCGAGCGCAAGGTGAGCTATTGATGGCCTCCGTTCTCTGGCAGGAGCTCACCGCCGAGGAGTTGCGCAGGAAGGCGGCGAACGACGCCGTCGTCATCCTGCCGATCGCCTCGATGGAGCAGCATGGGCCGCATCTGCCTGTTGGCGTCGACACCATCCTGTGCGGCGGCGTCTGCAAGGCGGCGGCCGAGCGGGCGGGCGAGACGGAAGTCGTCGTCGCGCCGACGCTGTGGTGCGGCATGGCCGAGCACCACATGGCCTTCGGTGGCACCTTCACCTTCGACATCCCGACCTATCGCGCCGTGCTGCTGGCCTTCCTCAGGAGCATCGAGCGCCACGGCTTCAACCGCGTCGTCATCGTCAACGGCCATGGCGGCAACATCGCCGCGCTCGGCGCCTTCCTGCCGGATTTCGCCCGCGAGACGAGCCTGCGCATCCTCGGCACCACCTATTTCCAGCTGGCGCAGGAGGCGATGCAGCCCTTCATGCAGGATCAGGCCAGCGTGCTGCACGCCTGCGAGGTCGAGACCTCGATGATGATGGTGCTGGCGCCGGAGACGGTCAGGCATGAGCGGCTGCCAGAGGCCTTCGGCATGCTCGGCGCCGATCTCGGCGCGCTGACGCGACCGACCGTCGGCCGCTACAAGCCCTTCCGCGAGATGACCGAGACCGGCGTGATCGGCGATGCCCGCCGCGCCACGGCCGAGAAGGGCGAGGCCTTCCTCAACGCCTGCGCCGACGAGCTGGCCAAGCTGCTGCGCAACAAGGAGGCCTGGCACTGATGGTCGAAGACCGGCGCCTCGGCGATCTGATCGCCTACATCATCCTGACGATCGGCGTCGCCATCGTCGCCTTCCCGGTCTGGCTGACCTTCGTCGCCTCGACCTGGGACGCCTCGACCATCATCAATGGGCAGCTGCCGCTCTATCCCGGCCCGCATTTCTTCGAGAACTACTACCGCGTGCTCTTCGTCGGCACCGCGAGCACGACGCGCGAGCCGGTCGCGACCATGCTGTTGAACTCCTTCGTGATGGCGATCACCATCGCGCTCGGCAAGATCTTCATCTCCGTGCTCTCGGCCTACGCCATCGTCTACTATCGCTTCCCGTTTCGGATGGCGGCGTTCTGGATCATCTTCGTCACGCTGATGCTGCCGGTCGAGGTCCGCATCTTCCCGACCTTCAAAGTCGTCTCCGACCTGCGCATGCTCGACACCTATCAGGGCCTCGCCGTGCCGCTGATCGCCTCGGCGACCGGCACGCTGCTGTTCCGCCAGTTCTTCCTGACGATCCCCGACGAGCTGCTGGAGGCCTCGAAGATCGACGGCGCCGGGCCGTTCAAGTTCTTCAAGGACACGCTGCTGCCGCTCTCGATGACGACGATCGCGGCCCTGTTCGTGATCCAGTTCATCTATGGCTGGAACCAGTATCTCTGGCCGCTGCTGGTCGCGACCAAGGATTCGATGATCACCATCGTCATCGGCATCAAGAAGATGATCGTCACTTCCGACGCGCTGACAGAGTGGCAACTCGCCATGGCCACCGCCATGCTGGCGATGCTGCCCCCCGTCTTCGTCGTCATCGTCATGCAACGGCTCTTCGTGAAGGGCCTGGTCGAAACCGAGAAGTAGCCCGCACATGGCCCAGGTCACGCTCACCAACGTCAAGAAGGTCTATGCCGGCGGCGTCGAGGCCGTGAAGGGCGTGTCCTTCGACATTCCCGATGGCGGCTTCTGCGTGCTCGTCGGCCCCTCCGGCTGCGGCAAGTCCACGCTGCTGCGCATGGTGGCGGGGCTGGAGACGATCTCGTCCGGCGAGGTCAGCATCGGCAGCCGGGTGGTCAACCAGATCGAGCCGGCCGACCGCGACATCGCCATGGTGTTCCAGAACTACGCGCTCTACCCGCATTTCAGCGTCTACGACAACATGGCCTACGGCCTGCGCAACCTCAAAACGCCCAAGGACGAGATCGACAAGCGCGTCAAGGAAGCGGCGCGCATCCTGGCGATCGAGAATCTGCTGGAGCGCCGGCCGCGCCAGCTCTCCGGCGGCCAGCGCCAGCGCGTCGCCATGGGCCGCGCTATCGTGCGCAAGCCGCAGGTCTTCCTGTTCGACGAGCCGCTCTCCAACCTCGACGCCAAGCTGCGCGTGCAGATGCGCGTCGAGATCAAGAAGCTGCAGCGCGCGCTCGGCGTCACCTCGATCTACGTCACGCACGACCAGGTCGAGGCTATGACGCTCTCCGACAAGCTGGTGGTGATGAATGGCGGGCAGGTCGAGCAGATCGGCGTGCCCTCGGACGTCTACCGCAAGCCTGCGAGCAAGTTCGTCGCGACCTTCATCGGCTCGCCGCCGATGAACATCCTGCCGGCCCATATCGACGGCCCCGGCATCGTCGCGCTCGGCGACGCCATCCTGGAGGCGCGCGACCTCCGGCAGAACCTCACGGAGGGCACCAAGGTCGAGGTCGGCCTGCGGCCCGAGGATATCGAGATCGCGTCCGAAGGCGCGGCCGGCACGCTGCCCTTCGACGTCGAGTTCATCGAGGAGCTGGGGGCGACCCAGCTCTTCCACGGCAAGCTCTCCGGCCTGCCCTTCGTGATGCAGGCGGCGACGGACGTCGTCGCCAAGGAATCGAAGCGGCTCTGGATCACCGTCGATCCCGACCGGGTCCACGTCTTCGACGCGACCAGCGGGGCGCGGCTCGGGCGGGTTTGAGTGCCTAGATCGCCACGCGTCCCTTCGGACGCAAAGTAACGATCCAGGCTTTTGCTATTGCATCGGATATTCCGAAAGCCGGATTCCACTGTCCGGTCCGGTACCTCTGCCTATAACGGCAGCTGCTCGCCCGCCTGCTCCTTGACCATGTACTCGGCGTACCAGCTCGGCCAGTCGGCATCGCGCTCGCCGCCCATCCGCTTCTCGTGCTCGCCATGCGCTGCCTCGGCGCGCCGCAACGCAGCCGCGAACTCGGCCGTCGAGGTGAACGTCGTGACGGCGTCGACGCGCCCGGGCAACCGCGCGGTAATCTCCTGGAACAGCCAGCCATTGCCGTCGGGATCGCTGAACGAGGCGAAGGAGCGGTAGCTGCGGCGGTCGGGGTCCTGGCCGCCGACCCGGGCCCGCCCGAACAGATAAGGCTCGTCCGGGCCGGCATAGACGCCGGCGGCATCATGGAACACCTCGCTGACCTCAATGCCGCGATCGAGCAGCCCGGCGCGGGCGGCCTCGATGTCGGAGACGATCAGATAGAGCCCCTGGGCGGAGCCGGGTGGCGCCGCGGTGACGTTCCTGCCGAATATGACCGAGCAGCCGGAGCCGGGCGGCGTGAACTGGATCACGCGGAACTCGTCGCCCGAGGCGAAATCGGCATCGAGCCTCCACCCGAGGTCGCCGTAAAAGCGCTTGGCGCGATCGACGTCCGAAACGGGGATGACGACGATCTCGAACTTCATGTCGACCGCCCCGGCCTTCGGGGTCTCGATGGCGGTTTCGCCGCGCAGCTCGGTGGTGCTCATGTCGCGCTCCTCAGGGTTGGATGTGATGCTCCTCAGGCATGGGCGTGGGCATGACGAAATCCTACGCCGGATCGGCGTGCGGGCGTCATCAATCTCCGTGATGTCCGAAGGGGCAGCGACCCGATGCTCTAGGCGGCCGGGAACGGAGGTCCGGCCTGATCATGTGACCCAGATCACATTCACGCCGGCCCCAAATGCCTATGCGTCAGCGCACCGAAGCACCTCGGAGCGCACGGCATGAACCCGACATATGAACAGAAGCTCGAGCAGTTCCGGCGCCGGGAGATCGAGCGGACGCGCCAGGCCGGCCTGACCGCCTATGTCATGAACGAAGATGGCAGCGTGCTGCGGATCGCGCCCGACGGGACGAAGGATCTGATCGTCGTGCGGATGGGGCAGCAGCACGTGCAGCCGGTCGTGTGCGCGGGGGCGGGGCGGTAGGGCGCGGCTCAGTCGCCAACGCAATGAAACGCGGGGAACCCCTCTCCTGTAAGGAAAGGGGCAGGGGTGAGGTGCTGGCCGTTTGACGCTGCAGCCGTGAGCCAACGGCGGCCCTGCTTCAGCCTCGCTGGTGTTCTGGCCGACCCCTCACCCTGCCCTCTCCCTACGGGAGAGGGTTCCCCGCGCCTCTATCGGCTATCGCTCGCCTCAGGTCGTCGGCGCCAGCTTGATGGCGCAGCCGTAGGACTTGGTTGCGGCTTCCGAGACCGGCTTGCCGGCCTTCAGCTCGGCCATGGCCTGGCGGACATAGCTCTTGGCGCCGGTCAGGCTGGACGGGCTGGCCGAGGGCTTGTCGTCGATCGCTCCAGCATAGACCAAGGTGCCCTGCGGGTTGATGATGTACATGTGCGGGGTGGTCTGGGCGCCATAGGCGCGGCCCATCGTGCCCTTCGGGTCGAGCAGCACGCTCGACGGCGCCGCGTCGCGGGTCTTGGTCAGGTCCTTGGCTTGCGCCGCCTCGACATGGCCCTGCTCGCCCGGCGGCGAGGAGACGACGCTGAGCCAAACGATGCCGTCCTTGGTCATGTCCTTCTGCAGGTTCTGCATGGTCGCGCTGTTATAGTGCTTCCGGACATAGGGGCAGTCATGATTGGTCCATTCGAGGACCACGGTCTTGCCGGCATAGTCCGAGAGCTTCTGGGTCTTGCCGTCGGCATCGACCACCGAAAAAGCCGGGGCGGGAGCGCCCGTCTTCGGCGCGGCCTGGGCGAGCGCGGCCCCCGCACCAAGGGTCAGCCCAGCGAGGGCAAGGCCGGCGATGAAAGTCTGCCTGGTCATGGCTTTCATGTCTGTCTCCGTCTTCTGGGGTTGCATAGGCTTATCTATCGCATCGTTTACCCGGAAAACCGGTTCCCACTTTTCCACACGATGCTTTAGTTCAGAGCAAAATGGCGAAAAACGCTACCTCCCTTCCGCCACCGGGCTCAACGGCTCGCGGCCGTCTTCACCTCGCGGCCGGCTGCGCGCTCGGCCGCGGTGATCAGCATGTCCGTCGTCAGCAGTTGCGGCAGGATCTCGGCCTGCGCGCCCTTTGAGGCCGGATAGAACAGATAGAGCGGCACGCCGGCGCGGCCGTGCTCGGCCAGCGTCTGCGCGATGAGCTTGTCGCGGTTGGTCCAGTCGGCCTTGAGATAGGCGACCTTGAGCGAGGCGAAGGCGTCCTTGACCTCCTGCCGCGACAGCGACACGCGCTCGTTGGCCAAGCAAGTAATGCACCAGGCCGCGGTGAAATTGACGAAGACCGGCCGCCCTTGAGCCTGCAAGGCCGCGACGCGCTCGGGCGACCAGGCCTCGATCTCGCCAGCCCGCGCCTCGCTCGGGCCGGCGCTCGGCACCGCGCTCTGCACGACGAAAGCACCCGCGCCGACCGCGACCAGCAGGGCGATGACCGAACTCGCCAGCCGCGCCCGGCCGCCGGCGCCGCGGCTGATGCCGAGCAGCCAGACCAGGAAGCCGGCGGCGAGCACGGCCACGAGCGCGGCCAGCACGCCCATCGGCCCGGCCTGGACCGAGGCGACCCAGATCAGCCAGATCGCGGTCGCGAACATCGGGAAGGCGAAGGCCTGTTTGAGGATGACCATCCAGCGGCCGGGCTTGGGCAGAAGCCTCAGCCAGCCCGGCGCAAAGGAGAGGGCCACGACCGGGAAGGCGAAGCCGAGCGCCAGCGCGAAAAAGACCGAGAGCGCGATCGCGGGCGCCTGCGTCAGCGCATAGCCCATCGCCGCGCCCATGAAGGGCGCCGTGCAGGGCGTGGCGACGATGACGGCGAGCGCGCCGGTCATGAAGGCGCCCATGCGGCCGCCGCTGCTGGCGAGGCCATGGCCGACGCCCTGGACGGAGGTGCCGACCTCGAAAGCGCCGAGCAGGTTGAAGCCGATCAGCGCCATGATCACGGCAAGCGCAATCACCACTGGCGGCGATTGCAACTGAAAACCCCAGCCGACGCTGGCGCCGAACGCGCCGAGGCCGATGACGATTCCGGCGAGCACAAGGAAGGTCGCGACCACGCCGCAGAGGAAGAGCAGGCCCTGCTCGCGCACCTCGGCGCGGTTGGCCTGCGCCAGCTGAGCGAAGCCGAGCGCCTTGATGAACAGCACCGGCAGCACGCACGGCATCAGATTGAGGATCAGCCCGCCGGCAAAGGCGAAGGCGAGCGCGGCCCAGAGCGTGAGGTCGCTTTCGGGTAGCGGAACCGGGGCGCGGACGACGGCGGAGCCGGATGGCGAGCCCTCAGCGGCGGCCGTCACCAGGGCCGGCTCGACATCGGCCGCCAGCGTCAGCGCGCGCGGCACGCCGCCTTCGCGATAGGTGACGACGCCGGAGAGCTCGGGCTTGGTGACCTTGAAGGCGCTGGAGCGGGCGAGTTGGAGGGTCGCGCCCCCGCCCTCAGCCGCCACGCTCTGCGGCGCGGCATGGTCGATCAGCGTGTCGGAGAGCGGGAAGAAGCGCAGCTCCGTCGCGGCCTTGCCGATGCCGGGCAGGGCCAGCGCGAGCCTGTCGCCGTCCGCCGTTAGCTTCGCCTTGAACTGCGCCGGCTGCGGCAGGCCGGCGCGCACCGCCTCGATGCGCTGCTGCGCCTGCTCGTCCACCACCGCGGCCGGGCCGATGGGGAGGTCGAGCGTGAACAGGCCCTCTTCGGGAATGCAGATCTTCTCGCAGACCAGCCAGGTCGCGCTGGCCTTGAGCGAGAGCGTCTCGCCGGGCCTGGCCGTTTCCGGCACGGTGATCTCGACCGGCAGGAGCACGACGCCCTCGAAGCCAAAGTTCACCAGCGGCGGGAAGGGGATCGCCTTGGGCGCCGGCCATTGGATCTCGCCGGCGCTGAAGCCCTCCGGCAGGGTCCAGTCGAGCTTGGTCGCCTCGCCGGAATCGCCGGGATTGACCCAATAGGTGTGCCAGCCCTTGGCGATCTTCTGCTTGAGCGCGACCTGGAAGCGCTCGCCGGGCTGGACCGTATTACGGCTGGAGATCAGGGTCGCGGTGAGGCGCGGGCTGGTCACCGCCGTCGACTCCGCCGCGAAGCCGGCGGCAGGCGCCAGCAGCGCCAGGGCGAGCAGGCCCTGCCGGAGGAAGCGGTTTACGCTACGATCGCCCATGCGTGCCGTCATTGGTCCTTCCAGAATAGCTGTTCAAATGCCTGAAATCAGCGGGCAAGGCCAATGACATCCCGGTGAGGCCCGGCCATTTCGAACCTTCGTCACATCGATGCGAGACTTTGGCGGGGTGCCTTGATGTCGCCCCGTGCGGCCCTTTAGGTGCCGGCGCCATCCTCGAATCGCGAGACCAGCCATGACCATCGACCTCTCCGCCTTCGCCCCGTCGCGCGTCGCCGTGATCACCGGCGGCGCTTCGGGCATCGGCTTCGCCGCCGCCCGGCATTTCGCCGCCCTCGGCATGAAGGTGGTGATTGCCGACCGCGATGGCGAGACGCTGAAAGCCGCGGGCCAGGTCATCGCCGCGATCATCGGCGAGGAGAACGTGCTGGCGGCGGCGACCGACGTCTCCCGCGCCGACGAGTTGCGCGCCCTGCACGAGCAGGTCACCACGCGCTTCGGCAACGTCCATGTCCTGATGAACAATGCCGGCATCCAGCCCGGCAGCACGATCTTCGGCCCGCACGAGAACTGGGAGCGCGTGCTCGGCGTCAACCTTGGCGGCGTCGTCAATGGCTGCCAGATCTTCGGGCCGGGCATGGCCGCGAGCGGCGAGCCCGGCATCATCATCAACACCGGCTCGAAGCAGGGCATCACCACGCCGCCGGGTGACCCGGCCTACAACGTCTCGAAGGCGGGGGTGAAGGCCTTTACCGAGGCGCTGCAGCATGAGCTGCGCCAGAAGGAGGGCGGCAAGGTCAGCGCCCATCTGCTGATCCCCGGCTGGGTCTTCACCGCGCTGACCGCCAAGGCGCGCACCGAGAAGCCGGCGGGTGCCTGGATGCCGGAGCAGGTGATCGAGTTCATGATGGAGCGGCTGAAGGCGGGCGATTTCTACATCCTCTGCCCCGACAACGACACGCCGCGCACGCTCGACGAGCGGCGCATGCTCTGGGCGATCGGCGACATCGTCGAGAACCGCCCGCCGCTCTCGCGTTGGCATGGCGGCTATGGGGAGGAGTTCAAGGCGTTTGCAGAAGGCCGCTAGATCGCAGCCCCATCCGTCACGACATCCGCCCCCAGACCCAAACGCACGGCCCGCACGATCGCGGCTTCGCCCTCCGCACCGCGCTTGCGCGGGCGGGCGGCGGTGATGCGGTGCTCGGCGATGATCTGGCCGGGCGCGCCCGAGAGCACGACGACGCGGTCAGCGAGATAGGCCGCCTCGTCGATGTCGTGGGTGACGAAGAGCACGGTCTTGCCCGTGCTCTGCCAGACGCGGATCAGCTCGTCCTGGAGGTTCTCGCGGGTGAGCGCGTCGAGTGCCGAGAACGGCTCGTCCATCAGCAGGATCTCGGGCTCGACCGCGAGCGCGCGCGCCAGCGAGACCCGCTGGCGCTGGCCGCCGGAAAGTTGGTGCGGCCAACGCTGGGCGAGCTGGCCGAGGCCGACCAGATCGAGCATCTGCTGCGCCTTTTGCAGCCGCGCCGGGCGCGCGACCTGCCCTTCCAGCCCGAAGCCGACATTCGAGACGACCTTGCGCCAGGGCAGCAGGCGTGAATCCTGAAAGACCAGTGCGACCGGCCGGCGGGTATTGTCCCTGGCGTTGATCACGACCTCGCCGCCGCTCGGCTTGGCGAGGCCGGCGATCACGCGCAGCAAGGTCGACTTGCCGACGCCGGAGGGGCCGACGATGGCCAGGAACTCGCCGCGCTCGACCTGAAGGTCGAGCTTGCGCAGCACCTCCGTCGCCTCGCCGTCGCGGGTGAAGGTGAGCGAGAGGCCCTTGATGTCGATCACGCTTTCCATCGCAGCACCCATGCTTGAACGGCGACGAAAATGGTGTCGAGCAGGCCGTAGAGCGCGGCCATGGTCAGCATGTAGATGACGACGATATCGGTCGCGAGCAGGCTCGAGGCCTGCATCATGCGCTGGCCGACGCCGGCGACGCCGAATATCTCGGCCGCGACCACCGCCATCCAGGCCTGGCCGAGCGCGGTGCGGACACCGACGAGGATGCCGGGCATGGCGGCCGGCAGCAGGATCTTGGTCAGGCGCTGCCAGGAGGAGCGGAAGCCGAAGGCGTCGGCGACCTCGATCAGGTCGCGGTCGACGCCCTTGATCGCGCCTTGCGCGGCGAAGAAGACGATCCAGAACACGCCGATGGCGATGATGAAGACCGCCGCCGAGGGGTTCACGCCGAACCAGATGATGGCGAAGGGCACCCAGGCGAGGCCGGGGATGGGCCGGAGCACGCGCACGACCCAGGCCGTCGCCTCCTCGGCGATCTTGAACATGCCGACCAGCGTGCCGAAGGCGGCGCCGAGCGCCGAGCCGAGGAACAGGCCAACGAAATAATGCCAGAGCGAGCCGAGGATGGCGGCCGTCCAGGCGCCCGAGGTGACCTCGCGCCAAAACGCCTTCGGCAGGACGCTCGGCCCCGGCAGGAAGGCCGGGTTGACCAGGCCGAAATAGGGTATCGCCTCCCAGATCAGCAGGAAGACGATGAGGCCCGCAAGGGCGAGGGCCGGAGCCCTAAGTGAAGTCAAATCAGCCGCCTTACGTCGTCAGCCCTTGATGGCGCGCTCGTAATACTGCGTCTCGAACAGTCCGTCGAACGGAAGTTCCTTCTCCAGCGAACCGAGCTTGACCTGATAGGCCTGCATCGCGCGCGACGGCTCGATGATCTTGCGCGGGTCGATCTCGAACTTGCTCGCCGGCGAGACCAGCGCCTTGGCGATGATCGCGGGCTCGACGATGCCCTTGCCGAGCGCGGCGGCGAGATGCGGCACCGCCTTGTCCGGCGTCTTGGCGATCAGGTTGGCAGCGCGCACCAGGCCGTTGACCAGTTGCTGCACGGCCTGCGGGTTCTTGGTGATGAAGGCGCCGGAGACGGCGACGACCGTGCCGGGCTGGCCAGGGAAGACATCCTCGCCGCCAGCGATCAGCTTGATCGCGGGGTTGCGGTCCTGGATGATCGTCAGGGCCGGCTCGCGCACGCTGCCGCCATCGACCGCGCCGGCCAGGATCGCCTGCTGCGTCGCGTCGATGCCCATCGGCACGATCTCGACATCAGCCTTGTCGACCTTGGCGACCTCCCAGAGCCAGTATTGCAAGGTGGTGTTGGGCACCGAGCCGGCCGGCTGCGTCGCCAGCCGCGCGGGCTTGCCGACGGCAGCGCGGAAGGCCTTGAGGGCAGCAGCCGCACTCGTGCCGGCGGTGAAGTACTTCGCCAGCGACGGCGCCGCCACGACGACGTTCTCGCCCGTCGCCGTCGCCGCCACGACCCGGACGTCGACACCGCGCGAGCGGGCAACGGCGAGCGGCGCCACGCCGGCGATGTAGATGTCGATCGTGCCCGAGGCGAGCGCCTGGATCATGTTCGGGCCGGATTCGAAGGTGGTGAGCGAGACGTCGAGGCCCGCCTGCTTCAGCCAACCCTCGCCATAGGCGACGAAGAAGGGCGCCGTGCCGACGACCGGAATGAAGCCGACGCGGGCCGGCACGGACTGCGCATGCGCCAGCGACGGCGCGCCAGCGGCGGCAAGAGCGGAGCTGGCGGTCAACAGAAACTGGCGGCGGTCCATCGGTGCACCCTTCTCGAAGCGGGGTCCGAAAACGCCCCGTTGACAGATTGAGAAAAGGATTTTCTATCTGAAAACAAGACGCGGGCATCGAAAAGATGAATTTTCTCTTTTCTCTCGCTTCAACGGAAAAAATTCTTCCTTTTTGATGGACCGAGAGAATGGATGCGATCGACCGTAAAATCCTGACCGTGCTGCAAAGCGACGCCAACATCTCGATCGCCGAATTGGCTGACAGGGTCGGCCTGTCGCAGACGCCGTGCTGGAAGCGAATCCAGCGTCTGGAGGCGACCGGCGTCATCATCAAGCGCGTCGCCCTGGTGGCGCCGGAGAAGATCGGTCTCGGCCTGACCGTCTTCGTGCAGATCGAGACCGCCGATCATTCCGGCCCCTGGCTGGAGAAGTTCGCGCAGACCGTCGCCTCGATGCCGGAGGTGATGGAGTTCTACCGGATGGCGGGGGATGTCGACTACATGCTGCGCGTCGTCGTCGCCGACATGGCCGCCTATGACGGCTTCTACAAGAAGCTGATCGACACGATCCCGCTGAAGAACGTGACCTCGCGCTTCGCCATGGAGCGGATCAAGGCGACGACGGCGTATAAGGTGCCGGATTTGCCGAAGGCGTGAGGCGGCGCGCGACCTAACAAGAAAGTGCGTGGGATCCCCTCTCCTGTAAGGAGAGGGGTGGGGGTGAGGTGTACGCCGTTTGACACTGGTGCGGTGAGTTGACCGCGGCCCTGTTTCAGCTTCGCTGGTCCAGCGGCCGACACCTCACCCTGCCCTCTCCTTACAGGAGAGGGTTCCCCGCGCCTTTTCTTGAAGCGATGGCGCGGAATGAGCGCCGCGCAGCCCCGCCACGTAACTCCAGGTACTTGCCCAAGGCCCCGCACTCCCGCATGAACGGCGGCGAACCTACTAGGGGAGCTTGAGCCTGCCATGTCGAATTACGTGATCGATCCGCCCGCCATCGCCACGGTTCCGGTCGCCGGCGGCGGGCTCTTCCCCGTGCGCCGCATCTTCTGCGTCGGCCGCAACTACGCCGAGCACACCCGCGAGATGGGCGGCGATCCCGACCGCGAGGAGCCGTTCTTCTTCACCAAGCCGGCCGATGCCGTCGTCATCGGCGGCGCCGACATGCCCTACCCGAGCAAGACCAACGACCTGCACCACGAGATGGAGCTGGTCGTCGCGATCGGTACGGGCGGCAAGGACATCGCCGAGGCCGATGCGCTGAACCATGTCTACGGCTATGCCGCCGGGCTCGACATGACCCGCCGCGACCTGCAGGCCGCCGCCAAGAAGGCCGCCCGGCCCTGGGACATGAGCAAGGGCTTCGACCAGTCGGCGCCGATCGGCGAGATCGTGCCGGCGGCCAGGGCCGGCCATCCCGATACCGGGCTGATCGAGCTCAAGGTCAACGGCACGGTGCGGCAGAGCTCCGACCTCGCCAAGATGATCTGGAGCGTGCCCGAGACGATCGCCTACCTCTCCGGCCTCGTCGAGCTGGCGCCGGGCGACCTGATCATGACCGGCACGCCGGAAGGCGTGGCGGCCGCGGTACGCGGCGACCTGCTGGAAGGCACGGTCGCGGGCGTCGGCACGGTCAGCGTCAAGATCGCCTGAGGAGCGGTTTCGCGGCCGGCTCTGTCGCCGAGGCGACCGACCGGCCCGGACTCGATGCCGTATTGAGCCATGGCGCCCCGGAGGCGCCTTTAGAACGAGAGCCACGACCATGCGCCTGACACCCGACGCCGGCGGCGTCTTCCCGATCGCGCCGACCCCGTTCACGCCCGATGGCGCGATCGACTGGACCAGCGCCGACCGGCTGTTCGAGTTCTATGCCGGCATCGGCTCGGACGGTGTCACCGTGCTCGGCATCATGGGCGAGGCGCCGAAGCTCGAACCGGATGAGTCGGTCGAACTGGTCAAGCGCGCGGCGGCGAAGATGGGCGGCAAGCCGATCATCGTCGGCGTCTCCGCCCCGGGCTTCGCGGCGATGCGCTCGCTGGCGCGGCAGGTGATGGATCTCGGCGCCGGCGCCGTGATGATCGCCCCGCCCTCCTCGCTGCGCACCGACGACCAGATCGTCACCTACTATGCCCAGGCGGTCGAGGCGATCGGCACCGACATCCCCTTCGTGATCCAGGACTATCCGCTGACGCTCTCGGTGGTGATGACGCCGGCCGTGATCCGCCGCATCGTTCAGGACAACCCGTCCTGCGTGATGCTGAAGCACGAGGACTGGCCGGGGCTGGAGAAGATATCGACGCTGCGCAAGTTCCAGGCAGAGGGCTCGCTGCGCAAGATCGCGATCCTGACCGGCAATGGCGGGCTCTTCCTCGATTTCGAGATGGAGCGCGGCGCCGACGGGGCCAATACCGGCTATGCCTTCCCGGAATTGCTGATCGACGTGGTCAGGTTCAGCAAGGCGGGCCAGCGCGACGCTGCCCATGACATCTTCGACGCGCATCTGCCGCTGCTGCGCTACGAGCAGCAGCAGGGCGTCGGCCTCGCCGTGCGCAAATATGTGATGATGAAGCGCGGCATCCTGACCAGCGACGCCCAGCGCAAGCCGGGCGCGGGGCTGACCGCCGCGGCGAAGGCCGAGGTCGATTACCTGCTGGCGCGGCTGGCGAAGCACGACCCGCGCGCGAAGATCTAGGCGAACGACCGGGCGGCTGCCCCTCTTCCCTTCTCCCCCTGCGGGAGAAGGTGCCCCGGCAGGGGCGGATGAGGGGTCGCGCCGTCCTTTATTGTTGAGCTTGGTTGAAGCGGCGCACGGTGTTCGTCGCGCGACCCCTCATCCGTCAGCGCTTCGCGCTGCCACCTTCTCCCGCAGGGGGAGAAGGGAGCCCGCGCTCTTCCTTCCAGCCTAGTGCTTATGCCCGCCGGCGGGTTCGCTCGCCCCGCGGGCGCCGATGCTCTCGACCTTGAACTCGACCTCGATGGTACCCGCCTTCTCGAAGGTCAGCGTGCCCTTCAGCATCTCGTCCTGCTTCAGCGGCTGCTTCAGCTCCTGGAACATGATGTGATAGCCGCCGGGCTTGAACTCGACCTTGCCGCCGGCGGGGATCTCGACGCCCTTCTCCAGCTCGCGCATGGTCATGACGCCGTCCTTGGTCGCCATCTCATGCATCTCGCCGCGGCCGGCGAAGGGGGCGGAGACGGCGATGAGCCGGTCCGGCGTCGTGCCGGTGTTCTCGATGGTGAGGTAGCCGCCGCCGACCTTGGCGCCGTTGGGCGTGGCGCGCGACCAGGGATGGCCGATCTTGAGCGGGCCGAGCTTGAATTCATGGGCGAAGGCGGCAGTGCTCGACAAGGCGAGCAGCAGCACGGCCAGGGTGCGAACGGGCGTGTTCATCGGAGATATCCTGAAAGACGGTTGCCGCCGGGCGGCTTGAAAGCCCGGTACGACGCATTTCATGCGGCAGCTCGGGCAGAGAAGCGAAGCTCTAGCTAAGAGCTATCGGCGGTGCCCGCGATTGCGGCAGGCCGAACGAAGCGACACGCGGCAGGCCGGCGGCGAGCAGTTGCGGCGCCGCGACGAGCACCGCGACCCGGCTGTCTGTCGGCTGGAGAGCCCCGGGCGGGGCTGCGACGACCGGGTTGGCCGGGCAGCCCTGGCAATGCTGCTGGGAGTTATCGGAAGCTGGCGCATTCTGGTCCTGGGCCGGCTGGCCCGAGCACAGCACCGCGCCGTCAAGCGCCGAATGTGCCGCCAGCGCAGGCGTGGGCGCGAGCGCCGCCGCCAGCACCGCCAGCGCATAGGCGCTTGCCAGCCAGGCTCCGAGCACGGAGCGGCGCAGGCGCGCGAACATGGGGGCGGTGGCCGGCATGGCGGGGACATGGCGCCGTCGCGCCGCCTCCGTCAAGCCGCAGGCTGTCGCAGGGCGCTCGCCGGACACGGGGCTCCTCCCTTGCCCCTTGTGGGGAAGGGTATGGGGTTGGGGGCGAACTCCTGGGTGCAGCAGCGTTTGATGCGCGCTGTAGCAGCAACAGCCCGTAACGATGACGCAATTCACCCCGTCTTTCCGCCCCCCCACCCCCAACCTCTCCCCACAAAGGGGGAGGGGCTCCCGCGCCTTACCGGTCACGGAGGAAAGTCGGATTCTGAGAAGGATTTTCTACAAGCGACACATCCGCTAGGACACCGACATCTTGAGACGGCGTTTCTTTAAAAGAACGATTGGGTTGACAAAGAGGACACTCCGAGCCAAATTGGCCTCGTCATCAGGGCAGCCTGATGGCCGCGGAGATTTGAGCGAGCAGCTTGCGCCGCGTCACCAAACGCTAAAGCGGAGTTTGACATGACCCTTTCCGACCTGCCCCAGCCGGCCCCCGCGAAAGCCTCGCCCGCCTGCTGTTGTCGAATGCCGATCCTGCGCTGAACGGCCGCCCGCGCCAAGCCGGGCCCCTCTTCCAGACCGATCCCATTCGAACGCCGCATCCGTGGCGAAAGGCTGACCATGTCCACGACCCAACAGAGCTACGTCATCGAAATCGGCGAGACCCAGGCCGGGCTCGTCAACCGCCGTGGCGACGAGCGCTTCTTCACCTTCATCTCGGCCTCCTCGGCCTTCCGCGCCCTGGAAGGCCAGCGCTTCGCCACGCCGAGCGCGGCCGAACTCGCGGCGCGCCAGCTCGGCCGGGTGCAGAGCGCGAGGCGGCTCGCCTCATGAGCGACGAGCGCGCCGGCTTCCTCGCGGTCTTCCGCGCCCATCTCGGCGACTGGTTCGAGCGCGCCTTTCCGGCCGAGCTCGGCCAGAGGCCGGGCGAGGCGCGGGCGAGTGACGACGACGAAGCTGGCGACGCCAGGCGGCAGTCGATCCACGACGTCACGCTGGAGCAGCTCGGCATCAGCCACTGGTCCTGCCACACCCATTTCTGAGGCCATGATGAACGCCCCACTCAGGCGCGACGCCTTCAGCGTCGGCGCCGCTCCCATCCCCATTGCCGCTGCGGCGATCCGCTTCGAGAATGTCGGCAAGGTTTTTCCGGGCCGCTCGGGCCAGGGGTCCGTTACCGCTCTCGAGGGCATCGACCTTGCCGTACCGCAGGGCTCGATCCTCGGCGTGATCGGCCGCTCCGGCGCCGGCAAATCCACCCTGATCCGGCTCGTCAACGGGCTGGAGCGCGCCACCTCCGGCCGCATCCTGCTCGAAGACGAGGACGTCACCGGCCTGACCGAGGCCGGCTGGCGGGCGAGGCGCCGGACGACCGGCATGATCTTCCAGCATTTCAACCTGCTGTCATCGCGCACCGTCTTCGACAACGTCGCGCTGCCGCTGGAGATCGCGGGAACGGCGAAGGCCGAGATCAAGGCGCGCGTCGAAACGCTGCTCGACCTTGTCGGCCTGTCCGACAAGAGCGGGCGCTATCCGGCCGAGCTCTCCGGCGGGCAGAAGCAGCGCGTCGGCATCGCCCGCGCCCTCGCGACCGAGCCGAAGGTGCTGCTCTGCGACGAGGCGACCTCGGCGCTCGACCCGGAGACGACGCAGTCGATCCTGGCGCTGCTCAAGCGCGTCAACCGCGAGCTTGGCCTCACCATCCTGCTGATCACCCACGAGATCCCGGTGATCAAGGAAATCTGCGACCGGGTCGCGGTGATCGAGGGTGGGCGCATCGTCGAGGAAGGCGAGACCTTCCAAGTCTTCACCAGGCCGCAGCACCCGACCACGGCGCGCTTCGTCGAGACCGTGACCGGCGTCGAGCTGCCGGCGCATCTGGCTGACAGGATCAGGCCGACGGCGAAGGCCGGCGACAACGCCATACTGCGCATCACCTTCACCGGCGAGAACGCGACGGCGCCGGTGATCAGCCGGCTGAGCTCCGTCGTCGGCGTCGACGTCAACATCCTGGCCGGGCGGATCGACGCCATTGCCGGCCAGCCCTTCGGCAGCCTACTCGTCTCGGTGCCGGCGCGCGATCCGGAATTCTCGGCCGTGCTCGGCGCGCTGAAGAGCCTCGACCTCAAGGCGGAGGTGCTCGGCCATGTCTCCTGAAATCATCCGGCTCATCATCCAGGCGACCGGCGACACCTTGCTGATGGTCGCGGTCGCCGCCGGACTCGGCACCGTGTTCGGCCTGCCGCTCGGCGTCTTCCTCGCCACCAGCAAGCGCGGCGAGCTTTTCGCCGCCCCAGTCGTCAATGCCGTGCTCGGCGCACTGGTCAACGCCACCCGCTCGACGCCCTTCATCATCCTCGTCGTCGCGATCATCCCGTTCACCCGGCTGATCGCAGGCACCTCGATCGGCACCAATGCCGCGATGGTGCCGCTGACGCTGGCCGCCACGCCCTTCATCGCCCGGCTGATCGAAGGCGCGATCCGCGAGGTCGACCAGGGCCTGGTCGAAGCCGCCCGCTCGATGGGCGCGACCCCGCTCCAGATCGTGCGCAAGGTCCTGGTGCCCGAGGCGCTGCCGGCGATTACGCTGGGGCTCACGCTCGCCATCGTCAGCCTGCTCGGCTTCTCCGCCATGGTCGGCGCGGTCGGTGGCGGCGGGCTCGGCGACCTCGGCATCCGCTACGGCTACCAGCGCTTCATGCCCGACGTGATGGGCGTGGTCGTCGCCGTGCTGATCGTCCTCGTCCAGACCGTGCAGAGCATCGGCGACCGGCTGGCGCGCCGGCTCAACAAGCGCCTGCGCCACGCCTGACCCCTTTTTCCTTCCCCATCCAAAGCAGACTCAAGGAGTTCCCATGTCCATCATCACCCGCCGCGCCGCGCTCTTCGCCTCGGCCGCCATCGCCCTGACGCTGGCCGCCCCGGCCTTCGCCCAGCAGAACCAGGTCGTCCGCATCGGCGCCTCGCCCGGCCCGCATGCCGAGATCCTCGAGAAGGTGAAGCCGCTCGCCGCCAAGAAGGGGCTCGACCTCAAGATCGTCGAGTTCTCCGACTATGTCGTGCCGAACCAGGCGCTCGACGCCGGCGAGCTGGAGGCCAATTCCTTCCAGAACCAGCCCTATCTCGACAACCAGGTGAAGGATCGCGGCTACAAGCTGGTCAGCGTCGGCCTGACCGTGAACTTCCCGCTCGGCATCTACTCGTCGAAGTACAAGAACTGGTCGGAGGTGCCGGATGGCGCCACGATCGCGATCCAGAACGACCCGACCAATGGCGGGCGCTCGCTGCTGCTGCTGCAGGACAAGGGCATCATCAAGCTGAAGGACGGCGTCGGCTTCAAGCCGACCGTAGCCGACATCACCGCCAACCCGAAGAAGCTGAAGATCGTCGAGATCGACGCCGCCCAGACGCCGCGCTCGCTTTCCGACGTCGCCGCCGCCGCGATCAACACGAACTACGCGGTCGACGCCAAGATCGAGCCGACCTCGGCCATCCTGCGCGAGGATCCCAAGGGTCCTTATGTGAACCTGATCGCAGTTCGCGAGGCCGACAAGGACAAGGCTTGGGTGAAGTCGCTGCTCGAGGTCTACCACTCGCCGGAGATCAAGGCCTTCGTCGCCGAGCGCTTCAAGGGCTCTGTGCTCGCCGGCTGGTAAGGCCTGAGCTTTGCTTTAACGCATTTCCTTCACGCGAACCGGAATCCACTTCGCTCGAAAATGCTTTTGGTTCCTCCCACCTGGCCCGCATGAGGTCAGGCACCTGCCCCGGATGCGTAGGCGTCCGGGGCTTTTTGTTGAATGATGCGCCGCTCTCTCCCCTTCTCCCCTTGCGGGAGAAGGTGCCCCGGCAGGGGCGGATGAGGGGTCGCGCTAGGCTTTCCGATGGACGGAGTAGGTCACGCGCCGATGTTGCAATCGTCGCGCGACCCCTCATCCGTCAGCGCTTCGCGCTGCCACCTTCTCCCGCAGGGGGGAGAAGGGAAGTACTCAATGCGCCAGCTTGCCGAGGGCGAAGAACGCCGTCTCGCCGGAGGAGTCATCCACCCCGTCATTATCGGTCACGACAAAGAGGTTGCCTGCGCTGTCCACAGTCATGCCCTCGACCTTGTCGAGGCCGTAGCCGCCGAGCTTCATCAGGTCGGGCGTCAGGTCGCGCAGCAGCTTCTTCTCGACGGTCGGAATCGTCGAGGAGCCGAACGGGGCCGGCACCAGGCCCTTGACCGAGAAGGTCGCGAGCGTCTTCACCGCCTTGGTGCCGAAGAGGTTGTCGCGCTCGATCACGGCGAAGCTGTCATTGCCAAGATAGGTCAGCTCGGACAGGCCCATCCAGGCGCCAGCGGCCGGAGCGGTCAGCGGGTAATAGAGGATGCCCCAGCTCTTGGTCGACGGCTTGTAGCTGAGGATCTTGACCTTGCCCTTCGGGTCGTCCTTCCACTCGCGCTGCACGGCGATCCAGACGGTCTCGTCCGCGCCGGTGCCGGTGACGGTGACGCCCTCATAGCCCTGGTTGATCGCCTGCTTGGCGAAATCCTCGGGGAGAGCGATCTCCTCCTCGACCTCGCCCTTGGCGGAGACGCGCAGCAGCAGGTTCTGCGTCGGCTTCTCCTTGGCCTCGGGAGCGCCCTCGGACGCCAGCCAGAAGCCGCCGGCCGGACGGGTCGCAATGGCTTCGGCGTCGTAGCCGACCGGCTTGCCGTCCTTGGTCAGGGTTAGGGCCGAGACGATCTTCGCCGGCTTCTGGCTGGCGTCGATATCGAGGATGCGGGTCGGCGAATAGGCGCTGTCGGTGACCGCATGGAGGCGGCCGGCCGTGGTCGCATGCGCGGCGAGGCCGGAGAGCGCGCCCCAGCCGAGCGGCGCGCCATCGACTTCCACTGATGCGATGCTCGGATAGGCGGCCGGCGCCTCGCTGCGCTCGTAGATCATCACGGCAGCGCGGGCGCCGCCCTTGTCGCCGACGTCGGCCTCGGCGGCGGAGACGAAGAGATTGCGCTGCGGGATGGCGAGCAGGCCCTCCGGTGCGATGCCCGACGGCAACGCCTGGAGGAAGCGCGGCGCGCGACCGGCGCCCTCGTCCTTGAACACCAGCACGAGCGAGGCGCGCTCCAGGCCGACGAAGAAGAGGCGCTCAGTGCCATAGGTGCCGGCCTCGATGCCCTCGGGCTCGCTGCCCTTGGCGGCCGAGCGACGCTCGGGGTAGTGGCCGAGCCGCATGGCGATGCTGTCGACCATATTGCCGGAGTCGAATTCGACCGTGCCGTCCTTGCGGAAGATGGTGAAGCCGCGCGAGCCGCCCTTCCAGTCGCCCTCGTTGGCGGTGACGAAGCGGTCATTGTCGAGCCAGCGCACCGCGTCAGGCTCGCGGGCGACGTTCTTCAGTTCTTCCGTCGGCTTGATCTGGCCGTCGCGGGTCTTGTCGATGCCCTTGAGGTCGACCGCGCCGGCGGGGAAGTTGGCGACGAGCTTGCCGGACTTCGTGTCGACGATGGCGATGTGGTTGTTCTCCTGCAGCGTCACCACCGCGAGGCCGTCCTGGTTGACGTCGACGAATTCCGGCTCCGGATCGGTCGGCTCGACCGCGGTGATGCCAGTGAGGTCGACGACCTGGCGCGAGGCGCAATCGGCGGCGCCGTCCTTGATCGAGACCAGCGTCAGGTTGCCGGCCGGGAGCTGCGGCAGGTCGCCCTTGTTGAACTTCTCGTCGCGCTCGTTCTCCATGACGATGGCGAGCTTGCCCTTGTCCTTGGTCAGCGTGATCGAATCCGGCTGACCGCCGAGATCGCATTTGGCGGTGATCTGCTTGGTCTTGAGGTCGATGGTGGCGAGGTAGCCGGCCGGCTCCTTGAAATTGCTGCCGGAGGTGACGACGACCGCGAAGACGGACTCGCCGAGGATCGCAACCGAGGTCGGCTCGCCGCCGACCGGGATGAAGCCGAAGGGTTTTGGCGCATTGGCGGTGGTGATGTCGATCAGGCCGATCGCCTGCTGCTCGGCATCGGTATAGGCCAGCACCGTGCCGGCCTCGTTGGCGGCGATGATTTCGGACACCGTCTTCTTCGAGGCGTCGCGGTCGGCCGGCAGGTTCAGCGGCACCGAGAAGGTGGCGACGCGGTTGAACATCGGCTCGGCGAGCGCGGTGCCGCCGAGCAGCACGGATGCGAGAGCCGCGAGAACGAAGGGATTGCGCATGGGTCGATCCTGTCCGGCTGGAGCATGAAACTGGCAGGCATCGGCTAGTGAGCGCGGGCGACAGTTTCGTGACAGTTTGCCGGCTGGAGCGACGTAAAGAGCCGGCCACCCGGAGTACCGGACGGCACGGCTCAAGATGGAGCGATCAGCGGCTGGCAATCGCCGCGCCACCGACCACAGCAGAACTCCTCAACCCGATCACCTCAAGCTCGGTGATCACCGCCACCGCCGCAGCCTGGGCCAGGACGAAGGCGATGCCAAGCCCGGTCGGTGCGAACCAGCCGGCGACCAGGATCAGGATGCTGTCGGCGACCCAGAGGATGTTGACGCCGATCACGGCGTAGACGGCGAGACGCGGCAGGGTCGCCCGGCTGGCGAAGAAGGCGAGCAGCGCAGCACAGGGCAGCAGCACCAGGCCCGCCCCCATCAGGAAGGCGGCGGGGAAGCCGAGCGGCCCGGAGAGCGCGCCGGCTCCGAAATCGAGCAGGAGCCCGGTCGCGGCGCAGGCGGCGGCATCGAGGGCAAGCGCGTTGCGCAGGACGCGCGAAGACTGGATCGACGACATGGCATGGTTTCCTTGGCTGTGCCCGGGGACCGCCTCTGCGGTTCCGGCCGTTGCTGATGGGGCCATGCTGACCAAGACGCGGCGGCCAGTCGATTAAGCGGGAGGTAATTGGAACGGGACGGAACCCGGACTAGGTTTACCGGCATGAACGAGCATTACAGACCCACCGTCGGCCATCTCATCCGCGACTGGCGGCAGCTGCGCCGGCTGAGTCAGCTCGACCTCGCGCTCGAGGCCGAGATCTCGCAGAAGCATCTCAGCTTCATCGAAAGCGGCCGCTCCGCCCCCAGCCGCGACATGGTCCTGCACCTCGCCGAATATCTCGGCGTGCCGCTGCGCGAACGCAATGCGCTGCTGCTCGCGGCCGGCTACGCGCCGGTCTATCTGGAGCGCTCGCTCGAAGACCCGAGCCTGCAAGCCGCCAAAGCCGCGATCGACCTCGTGCTGAAGGGGCACGAGCCCTATCCGGCCATCGCGGTCGACCGGCACTGGACGCTGCTCGCGGCCAATGCGGCGGTCGGGCCGCTGATGGGGCTGGCAGCCGATGCCGACCTGCTGCGGCCACCGGTCAACGTGCTCAGGCTGAGCCTGCACCCGGGCGGGCTCGCGCCCTTCATCGCCAATCTCAGTGAATGGCGCGGTCATCTGATCGCCCGGCTGCGTCAGCAGATCAGGGCGACGGCGGATCCGGTGCTGGCCGACCTGCTCGCGGAGTTGCTGACCTATCCGGCTCCGGCCGTACCTGTGAGGAAGGGGCATGCGGCCGAGCCTGAGCTGGAGGCGGCGATCGTCGTGCCGATGCAGCTGAAGCTCGGCGAGCAGGTCCTCTCGCTGATCTCGACCACGACCGTATTCGGCACGCCGGTCGACATCACGCTGTCGGAGCTGGCGCTGGAGACGTTCTTTCCCGCGGACGCAGCGACGGCGGAGGCGCTGCGGGCGATGGCGGCCAAGTAGCGCTCGCCGTCATGCTCGCCCTTCTGGCCGGTATCCACGTTTTAAGCACCGCTCTCGACCAGCAAAGACGCAGATGGCCGGGACTAACCCGACCATGACGGTGGAGGACGGCGTCCGGGAACCTTCTCCCGGCCCGGCCGTTTCCTCACCATAGCCGCTGCGGCGGCGCGCATTCGAGTAAGGAGACGAACCAATGGGCAGCACCGCTGACAAGATCAAGGGCATGGCCAACGAGGCCGCTGGCAACGTCAAGCAGGGCGTCGGCAAGGCGCTCGACAAGCCCGGCCTCCAGGCCGAGGGCTTTGCGCAGGAGCGCAAGGGCGAGGCCCAGCAGGCGCTTGGCAAGACCAAGGACGCAGTCAAGAAAGTGATCGACAAGGCCTGACGCATCAGGCGCTTGCGATCGAAAAAAGGGCGGGCGACCTCTGGGGTCACCCGCCCTTTTCTTATGCGTTTCGTAGCCCTCGCCCTGAGGACTGAGAGTCAGGCCGCGCCGCCGCTGATGCCGCCCAAAAAGTCCTTGACCCGGCCGAAGAAGCCGGCGGTCTCGGGATGGGTCGAATTCGAGCTCTCGCGCTCGAATTCCAGCAGCAATTCGCGCTGGCGCGGGGTGAGCTTCTGCGGCGTCTCGACCACGACCTCGATGTAGAGGTCGCCGGTCTCGCGCGAGCGCAGCACGCTCATGCCCTTGCCCTTGAGGCGGAACTGCTTGCCGCTCTGGGTGCCCTCGGGAACCTTCACGCGCGCCTTCTCACCGGTCAGCGTCGGCACCTCGATCTCGCCACCGAGCGCAGCCGAGGTCAGGCCGAGCGGAACGCGGCAGAACAGGTCGGCGCCGTCGCGCTGGAAGATCGCGTGCGGCTTGATCGAGAGGAAGATGTAGAGGTCGCCGGCCGGCCCGCCGCGCAACCCGGCCTCACCCTCGCCGGCAAGGCGGATGCGGGTGCCGTCCTCGACGCCGGCGGGGATGTTGACCGAGAGCGTGCGCTCGCGCGTGACGCGACCGGAGCCCGAGCAGTTCTTGCAGGGATCGTCGATCACCTCGCCGCGGCCGCCGCAGGTCGGGCAGGTGCGCTCGACCGAGAAGAAGCCCTGGTTGGCGCGCACGCGGCCGTGACCGCCGCAGGTCGGGCATTGGCGCGAGGATGAGCCCGGCTTGGCCCCGGTGCCGGTGCAGACCTCGCAAGCGATCGAGGTCGGCACGCGGATCGAGGCGGTCTTGCCGGCGAAAGCGTCCTCGAGGCCGATCTCGAGATTATAGCGCAGATCGGCGCCGCGCTCGCGGCCGTTTGCGCCACGTGGTCCGCCGCGCCCACCGCCGCGCGCGTCGCCGAAAAAAGAATCGAAGATATCCGACATGAAGTCGGAGAAATCGGCGCCGTTGCCGGGCCCGCCGCTGCCATTCTCGAAGGCGGCATGGCCGTAGCGGTCATAGGCGCCGCGCTTCTGGCCGTCGGCGAGCACCTGATAGGCCTCGTTCAACTCCTTGAACTTGGCCTCGGCGCCCTTGTCGCCGGGGTGGCGGTCGGGATGGCATTGCATCGCCAGCTTGCGGAAGGCGCTTTTCAGCTCCGCTTCGCTCGCGGTCTTGGAGACCCCGAGGATCTCATAATAGTCGCGTTTGGACATGAATCCGCGGCCCCTCCGCTCCCCTTCCGAATCATGGCCGGGATCAACCCGGCCATGGCGGCATGGCAGCGTCCTGTCTTCAAGAGGCCATCCCCGAACGCGATGGCCGGGTCAAGCCCGGCCAGGACGTCCCAGGGAGGGCCGAGCGCCGATCAGGCGCTCTTCTTCTTGTCGCCCTTGTCGTCGCTGACATCCTTGAAGTCGGCGTCGATGACGTCGTCCTTCTTGGCCTCGGCGGTCTCGGCCTCGCCACCCTCGGGGGCTGCGCCCTCGGCCTGGCTCGCCGCATACATGGCTTCGCCGAGCTTCATCGAAGCCTGCATCAGGTCGGTGGTGCGGGCCGAGATGGTCTCGACATTCTCCTCGACCAGCGCGGCCTTGAGCGCGTCGAGCGCAGTCTCGATCGCCGACTTGTCGGCGGCGGAGACCTTGTCGCCGTAATCCTTCAGCGACTTCTCGGTCGAATGCACCAGGCTCTCGCCCTGGTTCTTCGCCTCGACCAGCTCGCGCCGCTTCTTGTCCTCGGCCGCGTTGGATTCGGCATCCTTGACCATCTTCTGGATGTCGGCCTCGGAGAGGCCGCCGGAGGCCTGGATGCGGATCTGCTGCTCCTTGTTGGTGGCCTTGTCCTTCGCCGTCACCGAGACGATGCCGTTGGCGTCGATGTCAAAGGTCACCTCGATCTGCGGCATGCCGCGCGGGGACGGCGGAATGCCCATCAGGTCGAACTGGCCGAGCATCTTGTTGTCGGCCGCCATCTCGCGCTCGCCCTGGAAGACGCGGATCGTCACCGCCTGCTGATTGTCCTCAGCGGTGGAGAAGACCTGGCTCTTCTTGGTCGGGATCGTGGTGTTGCGGTCGATCAGACGCGTAAAGACACCACCCAGCGTCTCGATGCCGAGCGAGAGCGGGGTCACGTCGAGCAGCAGCACGTCCTTGACGTCGCCCTGGAGCACGCCGGCCTGGATCGCGGCGCCGATGGCGACGACCTCGTCAGGGTTGACGCCCTTGTGCGGCTCCTTGCCGAAGAACTGCTTCACGACCTCCTGGACCTTCGGCATGCGGGTCATGCCGCCGACGAGAACGACCTCGTCGATCTGGCCCGCCGAGAGGCCGGCATCCTTGAGCGCCTTCTTGCAGGGCTCGATGGTGCGCTGGACGAGATCGTCGACCAGGCTCTCGAACTTGGCGCGCGAGAGCTTGATGGCGAGGTGCTTCGGACCGGACGCATCCGCCGTGATGTAGGGCAGGTTGATCTCGGTCTGGGCCGTGGTCGAGAGCTCGATCTTGGCCTTCTCGGCCGCCTCCTTCAGGCGCTGGAGGGCGAGCTTGTCCTTCTTCAGGTCGATGCCCTGCTCGCGCTTGAACTCGTCGGCGAGATACTCGACGAGGCGCATGTCGAAGTCCTCGCCGCCGAGGAAGGTGTCGCCATTGGTCGACTTCACCTCGAAGACGCCGTCGCCGATCTCGAGGATCGAGACGTCGAAGGTGCCGCCGCCGAGGTCATAGACCGCGATCGTGCCGGCGGTCTTCTTGTCGAGGCCGTAGGCGAGCGCAGCCGCAGTCGGCTCGTTGATGATACGCAGCACCTCGAGGCCGGCGATGCGGCCGGCATCCTTGGTGGCCTGGCGCTGGGCGTCGTTGAAATAGGCCGGGACGGTGATGACGGCCTGGGTGACCTGCTGGCCGAGATAGGCCTCCGCGGTCTCCTTCATCTTCGTCAGCGTGAAGGCGGAGATCTGCGAGGGCGAATAATCGGTGCCGTCGGCCTCGACCCAGGCGTCGCCGGCCGGCGACTTCTTGATCTTGTAGGGGACGAGGTTGATGTCCTTCTTGGTCATCGGATCCTCGAAGGTCCGACCGATCAGGCGCTTGATCGCGAAGAAGGTGCGCTCCGGGTTGGTGACCGCCTGGCGCTTGGCAGGCTGGCCGACCAGACGCTCGCCGTCATCGGTGATGGCGACGATCGAAGGCGTGGTGCGGGCGCCCTCGGAATTCTCGATGACCTTAGGCGTGGTGCCTTCCATGACCGCGACGCAAGAATTCGTCGTGCCGAGGTCGATGCCGATAACTTTACCCATGGATGGGATCCCTTTCGATTGAGCAGATCGCCGACCTACGGTGCGTGACACCGCCTGCCGGCCCATGGACCGGCCCGCCCCCACCTCACGCGGCGAACGACCCGGCATTCCACGATTCGCGGCCGCTAGGACCGCCTCTTGGCGGCGTATATAGTGAGGGTGTTCCTACCCTTGCAAGACACGGAGCCGGATTAAGAATCGGCGATGGCGGCGGCAATCGCGGGTTCGGTTAAGAGGTCATGGCCGAATCCACAGGGTCCGGGCGGATTTCAGGTGAAACGCATCCACGGCGCGCGCATAGTCATGGCCTGACCTACCGGCAAGTCTCGGCCGCGTCCCGGTATGCGCAAATCCAACCTGCGTTTCCCGCGAAGCATCATTCGCGCAAGGTGTTGCGCTGCTGCTCTTGCGCGCGCGGGCATGGCACTTCATGCAGAGGGTCACGTTTCCAGTCGCATGGCGGATTATGCTGACGAGATCGCGCCGCATGGCCTGCAAGACCTTCGCGATGCTGGCTTTTGCCGGTCTGACCGGGCTTGCCCAGGCGCAGCCGCTGCAATTGCCGGGCGCGCAGCCGTTCAACCCGGCCGGGGCGCAGCAGGCCGCGCCGCCCGCATCCGCAGGCGGGCCGCCGAAGCCGCGCGTGCCGTCGATGCCTGCGATCAAGCTGCCGAGCGAGGAATCGATCGTTGGGCGCGCGCTCCGGCATAACGGCGCGCTCGGCCAGGCGAGCTTCGAGAAGCTCGGCAGCGGCTACGGCCTGCGCTTCAGCGCCGATGGCTACCAATCCGAGAACCTGACCGAGCCCTGCGTCGTCGATTTCGGCGAGGCGCCGGTACCGGTGACGCCGCAGGGCCGACCCGCCGGCGTGCCGCGCTACAAGCTGGAAGCCTCGGCCTGCCCGATCGTGTTCGACGTGCTCGACGGCGCCTTCCTCGTGGTCGAGCCGGCCGAGCCCTGCGTGATCACGGCCGCCGCCTGCCGGATCGACCCGCGCGGGCTGTGGGGGCCGGATGCGCGCACGCTGACCAGCCGCAGCAAGGAGATCGAGGCCGACCGCGGCAAGGCCGAGCGCGCCGTGCTCGAAGGCTACAAGGCCTTGACCGCCAAGTCCGACCCGGTCGAGCAGCGCGCGATCGCGCGCGAGCAGGCCGGCTTCTCCTCGGAGCGCGAGCGGGTCTGCCGCGATTATCAGCGCGAAGGCCAAGTCGGATACTGCGCCTCGCGCCTCACGGAAGCGAAGGCCGCCTCGATCAGGGCCCGGCTCGGCCTGCCCGAGCAGAAGCCGGAGCGGCCGAGGCCGCCGCGCCCGGCCGTGGCGCGTCCCGCCGCGCCGCCAGCGGTGCCGACGCAGTAGGCGTCAGGCCGATTTCGCCTGCGCCAAGGCGAGCGCCGCATCGACGATGGCACGCAACTCGCGCGCCGCGGCCCTGGCATCCGCTCCCGCGAACAGCGCGCCGATCACCGCCACGCCATCGGCGCCGGCCGCGATCACCGAGGCTGTGTTGGCCGCGTTGATGCCGGCGATGGCTCCGACCGGCAGCGAACCAAGCACGCGAGCCGCCTCGCGGCGCAGGGCGGTGAGGCCGGCAAGGCCGAGCGGCGCGTCGGGATTGTCCTTGTGCACGGTGCCGAAGACGCCGCCGATGCAGGCATAATCGATCGGTGCCGACGTCAGGTAGGGCAGCTCGCCCGCGTTCTTCAGGGTCGCGCCGATGATGGCGTCGGGCCCGAGGAGGCGGCGGGCATCGATCAGCTCCATGTCGTCAGCGCCGAGATGGACGCCCTCGGCCCCGGATGCGAGCGCGACGTCGACGCGATCGTTGATCAGCAGCGGGACGTTGGTGCCACGCAGAGCTTCATGGATGGCCTTGGCCTCCCGCACCATCTCGCGCGTGGACTGCTCCTTGGCGCGCAGCTGGATCAGCGTCGCGCCGCCCTCGGCCGCGGCGCGGGCGAGATCGGCGAGCGAACGGCCGGCGGCGATCTGCGGATCGACGAGGCCATAGACCCGGATATCGACTTTCACGCGCGTTCTCCCATGTGCCGGCGCAGCAGCGCCTCATCGAGGCTCGCGAGCGCATCGATCAGGTTGACGGCGAAGCTGCCGGGGCCGGCCGATTTCGCGGCGGCGATCTCGCCGGCGATGCCAAAGGCGGTCAGCGCCGCGCCGGCGGCGATGACCGGGTCTGTCTCGACGGCGCAGCAGGCGGCCACCAGCGCGCTCGAGGCGCAGCCGAGGCCGGTGACCTTCGTCATCAGCGGATGGCCGTGAGCGATGGCGAGCGCGCCCCTCTTACCCTCGATGTGGTCGACCTTGCCGGTGGTGACGCGGGTGACGCGCTCGGCGGCATCAAGCTCGCTCGCAAGCGCCGCCATTTCGGTGGCGTTGCCGCGCACGACGACGTCAGGCAGGCGCAACACCTCGCGCGCAATGTGCCGGCGCAGCGGCGAGAGCTCGACGAAGACCGGGTCGAGCACCAGCGGCTTATGATGATCGCGCGCCGCCTCGAGCAGCTTCGGGATGGCGAGCTCGCCCTCGGCCGAGATCGTGCCGAGGTTGATCAGGATCGCGCCCGCGCCCTGGGCGAAGCCGGCGACCTCGTCGACATGAACGGCCATGGACGGGATCGCGCCGAAGGCGAGCAGCATGTTGGCGGTGACGTTCTGCGCCACCGTATTGGTGAGGCAGTGCACGCGCGGGCGGGTCTCCGCCATGCGCGCCAGAACCGCCGCGACGCTGGACGCGTCGAGGCAGCCGGCCATGACGGCCGTCGTCACTCGGCGGCCGGCAAATAGAGGTTGCCGCCCTTCTTCAGGAACTCCTCCGACTTGGCCGCCATGCCGAGTTTCTGCTGCTCGATCTGCGCTGCCGCTTGATCGCCCGCCATGGCCTCGAGCGCGGCGCGCTCGTTGTCGCCCATGGCGAGCACTTCGGCGCGGAGGTCCTGCGTGATCTTCATCGAGCAGAATTTCGGCCCGCACATCGAGCAGAAATGCGCGACCTTGTGGGCGTCCTTCGGCAAGGTCTCGTCGTGGAAGGAGCGCGCCGTGTCCGGATCGAGCGCCAGGTTGAACTGGTCCTCCCAGCGGAAGTCGAAGCGGGCGCGCGAGACGGCATCGTCGCGGATCTTCGCCGCCGGATGGCCCTTGGCGAGGTCGGCGGCATGGGCCGCGATCCGGTAGGTGATGACGCCCACCTTGACGTCGTCGCGGTCGGGCAGGCCGAGATGCTCCTTCGGCGTGACGTAGCAGAGCATGGCGCAGCCGAACCAGCCGATCATCGCCGCGCCGATGCCCGAGGTGATGTGGTCATAGCCGGGCGCGATGTCGGTGGTCAGCGGGCCCAAGGTGTAGAACGGGGCTTCGCCGCATTCGCGCAGCTGCTTGTCCATGTTCTCCTTGATCTTGTGCATCGGCACATGGCCGGGGCCCTCGATCATGACCTGGCAGCCCTTGTCCCAGGCGACCTTGGTGAGCTCGCCCAGCGTCTCCAGCTCGGCGAACTGGGCGCGGTCATTGGCGTCGGCGATCGAGCCCGGGCGCAGGCCGTCGCCGAGCGAGAAGGAAACGTCGTATTTGCGCATGATGTCGCAAATCTCGTCGAAGCGCTCGTAGAGGAAGCTCTCCTTGTGATGCGCCAGGCACCAGCGCGCCATGATCGAGCCGCCGCGCGAGACGATGCCGGTGACGCGCGAGGCGGTCAGCGGCACGTAGGGGAGGCGCACGCCGGCATGGATGGTGAAGTAGTCGACGCCCTGCTCGGCCTGCTCGATCAGCGTGTCCTTGAACACCTCCCAGTCGAGCTTGATCGGGTCGCCGCCGACCTTCTCCAGCGCCTGGTAGATCGGCACGGTGCCGATCGGCACCGGCGAGTTGCGCAGGATCCAGGAGCGGATGTTGTGGATGTTGCGGCCGGTCGAGAGGTCCATGACGGTATCCGCGCCCCAGCGGATCGCCCAGACCAGCTTCTCGACCTCCTCGGCGGCGCCGGAGGTCACGGCGGAGTTGCCGATATTGGCGTTGATCTTGACCAGGAAGTTGCGGCCGATCGCCATCGGCTCCAACTCGGGATGGTTGATGTTGGCCGGGATGATGGCGCGGCCGCGGGCGATCTCGCTGCGGACGAATTCCGGCGTGACGAATTCCGGCACGGAAGCGCCGAAGCTCTCGCCATCGGCATGGCGCTCGCGGGCGCCCTCCAGCATGGCGGCGCGGCCGAGATTCTCGCGATGGGCGACGTAGATCATCTCGGGCGTGATGATGCCAGCCCGAGCGAACTCGTACTGGGTCGCCATCTGGCCGGGCCTAGCCTCAAGGATCGGACGCTCGGCCGGGCAGGCCGGGACGAGCTGGTCGGCGCTGATATGGCCGTTATCGGCGGCGGTGACGATGCGGCCGGGCACGGTCTCGAAACCGAGGGCATCGAGCCAGGCGCGGCGCGGCTGCGGCAGGCCCTGGTTCAGGTCGATCTTGACATCGGTCTCAGTGAAGGGGCCGGACGGGTCGTAGATGCGCACCGGCGGCTCGGCATCAGTGGTGAGCTGCACCTCGCGGAAGGGCACGCGCATCTCGGGATGCTCGGGCGGCGCGACGTAGATCTTGCGCGAGCCGATGATCGGCCCTGTCGTCACGGTTTCCGGGGCGGTCTTGACGCTGTTCTTCTGCGGCTTGGCATGAACGTTCACTGGGATCTCCTCCTTGGTCCAAGGTTCAGGAGATCCGGGTTTAGAAGCGGTCCAGTCGCTGTCTGCGGGTACGGGGAGGCGCACGCCGCGTTCCAGTCCCTCCGCCGGTATGACCCGGATCAGGTTCGACGGGTTCGGCTTTCACGCCATCTCAGCCCTTGCGAGCACCCCTCGGAACGGCACGAAGATTATTCGGCTTCCAGGGAAAGCGCAACTGGCATGCCTGAGAAAGGAGCTATGCCCGGGCGGCAGATCAGGCGGTGATGTCGACGGTGCCGCCCTGCCCGACCGGGAGCATCGCCTTCTGCTGCTCGGCACCCTGCTGCAGCAGGTCGACGACGGCGGCGTCCGAACCGGCCTGCTGCTTCATCATCTCGATCTGCAGGGCCTGCTGGGTCTTGACGGCTTCGGTCGCAGCATAGCTCTGCGCGAGGGCGACGGCATCGGTCATGGGGCAACTCCTGTTGCCCCATGGTTAGGCGCCAAGTCTTGACCTTGGGTGAACGCCTTGTGCGAAAGTGAACGCCGCCAACCTAGCGAGCGATGATCGACGGCACCGGCTTCGGCATCGGCAGTTCGCGCTCCGCGCCCCGCTCCGCCTTGCGCTCCAGGCGCCCGTGGACCGGCGGCGCCATGCGATCGACGCCGGGGCGCAGATCGTCGCGCGCGAGATCGCCGTAGATTTCGGTCGGCTTGGGCGCGAGCGGCACGCCGGGCGCGCGCTGTCGCGCAAAACCGTCCTGCTGCGCGGCCGCAGCCTCAGCCACGACCAACCCGGTCAGGACGAGACCCAGGAACATCCAACGGTTCGTACGCATGGCAAACCTCCTTCGCCAGAGGCACCCGCCACATCCAACGCGGCGGGCTCCTGCGCAAAACGCATCAGGGCCCGCCGCGTTCCGTTGAGACTCTGCGCCAGGCGCAGGTCAGTTCTGCCCCGCCAGCAGCGGCGTGATGCGCCGGAGCGTGACGCGGCGGTTCTCGCGGGCCGCGTCCTGCGTCACGACCTTGAGATACTGCTCGCCATAGCCCTGGGTCGTCAGGTTCTCGGGCGGCACCTGGAAGTCGCGGGTCAGGATCTCCGCCACCGACTGGGCGCGGCGATCCGACAGCGACAGGTTGTCGAGGTCGGCGCCGACCGCGTCGGTATGGCCCTCGACCAGGAAGACCTCGTTGGGCGAGCGCTGCAGCGCCCGGCGGATCGAGGCCGCGATCACCGCGAGCTTCTGGGCCTGGCCCTGCGCGACCTCCCAGGACGCCGTCTCGAAGTTCACCGTGTCGATGTCGACGCTGCGCATGCGGGCGCGCAGGTCGGGCGAGTAGCGGACTTCGTCCAGCGTGTAGCGTCGCGGGATGGCCGCGATCGGCGGAGCCATGATGGTCTCGTAGATCAGCTCCTCGTCGGCGCGCTCGGCATCGACGACATAGCGTTCGCGCGCCATCGGCAGCGGCGGGGCGGGCAGCACGACGACCTCCTCCGAGAACCGGCCGCCCGGCCGGTCGCGGCGGAAATTGTCGATCATGACGACCTCCTCGCCGTCGCGCATGCGGCGGGTGCGGCGGATCAGGCGGCCGTCCTCGTCGGTGACCGTGGTGACGCGGCTGCCATCGGGCCGCTCGTACACGGTGACGTTCTCGTCGCCGCGCCGCTCGGTGCGGCCCTGCCAGCCGAGATCGCGGAAGCGCTCGGTCTCGTCGCGCTGGATGATGGCGCGGTCATTGTCGCGGATGATGGTGCGGCCGGGCTCGCGGATGATGGTGACGTCGCCCTCGCGCCGCTCCTCGCGGCGGCCGCGAACGTCGTCGATGCGGTTGGCGCCCTGCGTCGCCATGATGCCGCCAATGGCGGCGGCGCCGAGGCCAATGGCAGCCGCGCCGCCAAGGCCGATGCCGCCGCGGCGGCCCTGCCGGTCAGGCGGCGGCAGCGGCGGCTGGCCGGGCGCGGGCTCGGTGCGAACAACCGGCGGCTGGCCGGGCTGCTGCGCGCCGGGCGTGATGATCGGCGGCACCGGACGCGGCATGGACGGCTCGGCGCCGAGCGGACGCTGGCCGGGAGCCGGCGGAATCGCCGAGGGCTGTCCCGGCGCGGGAGCGGGCCGTGCGGCGGGCGGGCTGCCGGGCGTCACCGCGGCCGTCTCTTGCACACATCTCCGACCCCACGCAACGCTCATGCATCTCTGATGCCGACTTCTCCTTGTAAAAAAA
>NZ_QQTO01000028.1 GCF_003351345.1 Allobosea caraganae
ACGCTCGACGACCACAACGCCCTCACCCTCAGCAACACCGCGCTCGCATCCCTCACGGCAGACGACTTCCGCTTCGCCGCTTGAGGCGAGACGGACACATACCCAACGACAAAGGAAGGGCGCCCAAGGGGCGCCCTTCTGCATTAACGGGAACGCGCCGCTTTGGCGTTTCGGCGGCGGGGCGATACAGAGCGGCGGAGCCGTTGCCCGCCAGCCACCGAGACCACAGCCATGCCCGCCCGCGCCCGCGATTTCGGCCTCGTCTGCGGCACGCTGCCGCCGGGGCCGCTCAATGCGATCACCGATGTCGCCGGCGTTCGCGTCGGGCACTGGACGCTCCGTGAGGGCGATCTCATGACCGGCTTCACCGCGATCCTGCCGCATGGCGACGACCTGTTCCGCTGGAAGTTGCGCGGCGGCGTCGAGGTGGTCAACGGCTTCGGCAAAAGCGCCGGGCTGATGCAGCTCGCCGAACTCGGCCAGATCGAGACGCCGATCCTGCTCGGCAACACGCTCTCGGTCGGCACCGGCTTCAACGCGCTGGTGACGCGGGCGCTCCAGGCCAATCCGGATATCGGCCGCGAGACCGGGACGGTCAACCCGCTCGTGCTCGAATGCAACGATGGCTTCCTCTCCGATATCCGCGCCCGCGCCCTGACGGAGGCCGACGCCTTCGCGGCGCTCGATGTGGCCGCGGCGGGGCCGGTGGCGGAGGGCGCGGTCGGCGCCGGCGCGGGCATGAGCGCCTTCGGCTTCAAGGGCGGGATCGGCAGCGCCTCGCGCCTGATCGTGCTCGATGGCAAGACCTATGCGCTGGGCGTGCTGGTGCTCGCAAATTTCGGCCGTGCCGGGGATCTCGTGCTGCCGGATGGCCGGCGGACTGTTCCGCCCGAGGCGCCCGCGGCGGGCCAGCCGGAGCGCGGCTCGGTGATCATCGTGCTGGCGACCGATATCCCGATGGAGACGCGGCAGTTGACGCGGGTGGCGCGGCGCTGCGGCGCGGGCCTCGCACGGCTCGGCGCGTTCTGGGGCAATGGCAGCGGCGATATCGCGCTCGCCTTCAGCACGGCTGGGCGCATCGCCCATCACGAGCCGGCCGATTTCGTCGCCATGCAGGCATTGAACGAGAACAGCATCGACGGGCCGTTCAGGGCGGCGGCCGAAGCAACCCAGGAGGCCGTGCTCAACGCCATGCTCGCCGCCCCGGCGACGAGCGGCCGGGACGGGCATTGGCGGCCGTCTCTCGCCGATGCGCTCTCCCGCGCCGATTGAGCGTGCCGGCGCCGGGAACAGAGGCGGCCGTCGCGCATTCCCTCAACTCCAGGGCTGGGGCGAAGGGGGCGCGGAGCCATGAAGACCAGGATCGAGCAGAAGACGGGGGAGACGGAGTCCGGCACGCCGCACTTCACCATCGAGACGGTCGAGGATTATGAGCTGGCGAAGCGCCGCATCGCGGCCCTCGACGACGCCACGCGTGGCGAGGACGAAGAGCAGGAGCACGCCGCGCTGGTGAAGGCGGTGCGGAGCTGGGATGAGAAGCACGACCGCCGGCCGCTGTGACCGGCGCGGGGACGGGAACGAATGTCGCGGTCGGCCGTTGACGTTCAGCCGGCATCGGGCTGGGCGTGGGGGACGAAATGCGCGAAGACGAGGCGGGGAGCGCCTGGCGTTTCGGCAACGCGCTCGCCTGGGCCGGAGGTTTCGGCAGCAGGGCGAGTGACGGGGGTGGCGGCGCCGGTCTTGAGTTGGAAGCGGACAACATGAACAAGGCAGGCCCCGGCATCGCATTCGGAGACGACCGCTACCGCCTTCTCGTCGAGGCGGTGACCGACTACGCCATCTACATGCTCGATGCCGATGGAGCCGTGTCGAGCTGGAACAACGGCGCGCGCCGGTTCAAAGGCTATGAGGCTCACGAGATACTCGGCCAGCACTTCTCCCGCTTCTACACCGAGGAGGACCGCCGCAACGGCCTGCCGGCACGCGCGCTCGCCACGGCGGCGCGCGAGGGCCGGTTCGAGAGCGAGGGCTGGCGCGTCCGCAAGGACGGCACCACCTTTTGGGCCCATGTGGTGATCGACCCGATCTACGGCCCGGGCGAGGAGATCATCGGCTACGCCAAGATCACCCGCGACATGAGCGAGCGCCGGGCGGCCGAGCAGGCCCTGCGCCGCAGCGAAGAGCTGTTCAAGCTGCTGGTCCAGGGCGTCGCCGACTACGCGATCTACATGCTCGACCCGGACGGCACCGTGGCGAGCTGGAACCTCGGGGCGCAGCGCATCAAGGGCTATCGCCCCGACGAGATCATCGGCTGTCATTTCTCCGCCTTCTACAGCGAGGAGGACCGCGCCAAAGGCGAGCCGCAACGCGCGCTCGAAACCGCGCGGCGCGAGGGCAAGTTCGAGAAGGAGGGCTGGCGCATCCGCAAGGATGGCAGCCGCTTCTGGGCGAATATCGTCCTGGACGTGATCCCCGACGATGCCGGCCAGATCATCGGCTTCGCCAAGATCACCCGCGACATGAGCGAGCGCAGGGAGGCCGAGCGCGCCCTGGAAGCCGCGCGCGAGGCGCTGTTCCAGACGCAGAAGATCGAATCGATCGGCCAGCTCACCGGCGGCGTCGCGCATGACTTCAACAACCTGCTGACCGCTGTGCTCGGCAGCCTGGAATTGCTGCGCAAGCATGTCTCCGACGAGCCGAAGCTGACGGGGCTCGTCGATAACGCCGTCAAGGGGGCCGAGCGCGGCATCTCGCTGACGCAGCGCATGCTCGCCTTCGCGCGCCGGCAGGAGCTGGTGCCGAAGCCGGTCGACGTCCCCGTCCTGGTCAAGGGCATGGCCGATTTGCTGCAGCGCTCGCTCGGGCCGCTGGTTGCGATCGAGACGCAGTTCCCGCTGGCGCTCGCCGCCGTTCAGGCCGACCCCAACCAGCTCGAACTGGCGTTGCTCAACCTCGCCACCAATGCCCGCGACGCGATGCCGGGCGGCGGCACGATCACCATTGCGGCCAGGGAGCAGCCCGCCATCGCCGTGGGCTCGCCCGGCCTGCCGCCGGGCCGCTATCTCTGCCTGTCGGTGACCGATGCCGGCGAGGGCATGGACGAGGACACGCTGACGCGGGCGCGCGAGCCGTTCTTCACCACCAAGGGCGTCGGCAAGGGCACCGGGCTCGGCCTGTCGATGGTCCACGGCATGGCCGAGCAACTGGGCGGCCGGCTCGTGCTGAGGAGCGAGAAGGGGCGCGGCACGACCGCCGCGATCTGGCTGCCGGTGGCCGAGCCCGTCGCCGAAGCCTTGCCCGAACGCGTTCCCGCGATGGAGCAGGCCGAGGGCCAGGCGTCATGCCTGCGCGTGCTCGCCGTCGACGACGATGCGCTCGTGCTGATGAACACCGCGGCATTGCTGGAGGATCTCGGCCACGAGGTGGTCGAGGCCGCCTCCGGCAAGCAGGCGCTGGAAGCCCTGCGGCAGGGCAGGCCCTTCGACCTCGTCATCACCGACCATGCGATGCCGCAGATGACGGGCGCGCAGCTCTTCGAGGTCATCAAGCAGGAATGGCCGAGCCTGCCGGTCGTGCTGGCGACCGGCTATGCCGAGCTGCCCGGAGGTGCCGATCCGGGGATGCTGCGCCTGCCGAAGCCGTTCTGGCAAAGCGACCTGTCGCGGATCATCGCGGAGGCGACCAAGCGCGCCCGGCCCTGAGGCCGCCCGCGGCATGCGTCATTCGTCCAGCTGGGCGCCATCCTTGCCGATCACGCCATAATCGCCGGATCTGGCGCCGGGCGTAATCGCGTAGCCTTCCGCGACCAGGCCGCGCCGCAGCAACTCCCGCACGGAGGCGGCGCGGCTCGGCATCCGGTTCGAGAACCGGAAATCGTCGAGCGCCAGGAGTTCGTTCTCGCTGAGCATGATCTGGAGGCGCTCACCGCGTGCGAGGTCGCGGCCTTTCGACGTCTGCTCCGTCATCCCTTCACCCTTGCTTTGCCGAAGTTAACTTACTCATTCAGCGTATATAGCTCATTGCGCCACAATGTAGCAATCACTCATTTGTTCCTTTTGCTCATTTTGCTCCATGGGCGGCGCCAGCGTCAATTGCGTCATGGGGGCTGGCGATGCCGCTGACCCACTCCGATAAGCCTCGTTAAGCGCCGTGGAGTGGGCTAACCTGCAGGCATGAAGTGATGCGTTGCCTGCGACAGGCGCGCAGTTTGGATCGGCCGCCGGGGCCTGGGCGAGAATTCCGAACGACAAGAATCAGCCTCGCTAGGCTGCCGGTTCCGATCAGCCAGAAGGATCGAGACGATGACCCATCATGGGACAATCGTGCTGCGCAGTGGGACGCATATTCCGTTGACCTATGAGCTCACGCCGCCTGCCGCGGACGGGCTCTGCCACGGCAAGCTCCTGGGCGAGCTCGAGCAGATCGACCCCGCCTTTTCGCCCGACCGGCTCAAGCTGGTCTGCGCCGACGGGCTGACGGTCGACCTCTTGATCACGCATTACACGACGCGCGGCGCGACCTTCGTCGGCACGATCGTCCAAAACGGGGCGCATGCCGAGTTGCTCATCGGGGGCGGCAGCAGCGCGGAGTGCACGGCCTGACGGGGTCGCTTCGGCTCAGTCGCGCGCTTCGGCCCGCGCAAAGAAATCGGGCGGGCCCATCTGGCCGCCCTTGAGCACGATGTCGATGCCGTCGAGTCTGATATCGTCGCTATGGGCGCGGCAGAGCGGGGCGCCCGGAACCATCGGCGCACGATAGGACAGGCCCCAGAGGTCGAGCGCCTTGATCGCGAGGCTCGAGGTGTCGCCGCCGCAAACGATTAGCCGCGAGAGCCGCACCCCGGTGACGATCGCGCGCAGCAGCGCGCCCGTCCCGGCCGCGACGCTCTCGGTCGCGCCTGCCGACTGGGCGGGACGCTCGGTCACCAGCATGACGTGGCGCTCCTTGAGGTGCTGCTGCGTCTCCCGCTTCAGCGCTTCGGCATAGGCGGGCTCGCCGCGCAATCTCCCGACATCGATATCGATGCGCAGGAAGCCGCTGGCGGCTTCGACCTGCGCGCGCGTCACCGGAGAGAGGCTGCCAACGAGGGCGAGGATCGGGCCGTCGGGCCGAGGCGCCTGTCCAGCGGAAGCGCCGATATCCGCATCGGCGTTGCGCGGCCAGGAGGTCGCGAGGGCCTGGGCGACGCTGCTCGGGCCGATGGCCAGCATCGGGCCTCCCGCTGCGTGTTGCCAGAGCAGCCTGCCGATCACTGGGAGATCGGCGCAGCGGGAGACGTCCATCAGCACGGCGTCGGGCCGAGCGGCGAGGCTCTCCGCCAGAGTGGCGGCGACATCGCCCTCCTCATAGGCGCGGTAGTCGATGAGCGCGACGCGCTCCAGCCCCTGCGCCTTGAGATGCAGGCGCAGATCCGCCTCGGCCATCGGCGTGACCGGATGGAGGCTCATCGTCGGGTGGCGGTCGATGCGGTGGACCTCGCCGCCGGCTCCCGCCGAGGCGAAGAGGTTGCCGAACAGGCAGTAGCGGCCGAGATTGGGCTGGCCGCCGACGATCGGCAGCAGCGGGTTCGGGAAATGCGGACGCAGCGCCCTTGCCGCGGCGCCGAGGCTGCCGACATGCGGCGCGCTGTCGAAGGTCGAGCAGCATTTGTAGTGCAGGATGTCGAGGCCGAGCCCGGCGAAGAAGCGTCCGGCCTCCCTGAGCTCCATGGCCATGGCGCCGGGCGCCATGGCGCGGGTCGCGCCGGCAATGCCGATGGCGTCGAGTGGCCCGGCGGCGGCAAGCTGCGCCTGCGTCGGGATGCGGAGGAAGAGCAGGGCGCGGAAATCGCGCTCGGCGAGCGTCGCCAGCGTGTCGGTGGCGCCGGTGAAGTCGTCGCCATACCAGCCATAGCGCGGCGAGGTGCGTTCCATCGCGGTCAGCCCGCCACCTTGCCGAAGAAGTCGAGCGCCTGGCGCAGCTCGGGATGGGCCGTTGCGGCCTGCTCCAGCTTGGTGCCCGAGGCGACCGCCGCCCAGGCCTGGCGGATGCTGGCGACGCCGGCTGCCGGCCCGCCGGGATGAGCCAGGATGCCGCCGCCAGCCATGAAGAGCAGGTCGGCATGGCCGATCGCGTCCCAGGTGGCTTGAGCCGTTCCCGCCCATTGGCCGGAGGAGAAGGCAGGCAGGACGCGGTCATCGGCCCCGTCGGTCAGCGGCGTCACGCAATCCTGGGCGGAGGACACGACCTCCTCGTCCTCCTGCGCGAATTTCCCCTGCAGGCCATGGACATGCATGTGGTCGACGCCGGCAAGGCGCCAGAGCACCTGATAGGCGGGGAATGAGATGCCGAGCATCGGGTGGCGCGAGAACGCGCCAAAGCCGTTGCGGTGGCCGTGCAGGGCGAGGTCGGTCGAGCGGCGCAGGGTCTCGACGGCCGAGAAGCCGCACCAGTTCAGGCTCGCCATCACGCAGGTCCCGCCCTCGCGTGCGACGAGGTCGGCATGGCGGCGCATCGCGTCGGTCTCGTCGGTGATGTTGAAGGCGATCATCACCGCCTTGCCGGTCTTGTCCTGATGGCGGCGCACCACGTTCATCACGGCCGGAATACGCTGGGCCAGCGGGGCATGGACCGGATCGGCCGAGATCTCGTCATCCTTGATGAAGTCGAGCCCGGCTTCGCAGAGGCGCGCGACGAGCGCGGCGGTCTCCTCGCTGCTCAGGCCGACATTCGGCTTGATGATCGAGCCGACCATCGGCCCGTTAGTAACGCCGGTCAGCCTGCGCGTGCCGGCAATGCCCTGGCTCGGCATGGCGAAGCGTCGGCGGAAGGACCAGGGCAGGCTGATCGTGTCGAGCCTGAGACCCGTGACCTCGCCGAGATCGTAGAGGTTGCCGGCGACGATCGAGGCCAGCGTCGCGAGGTTGGCGCCGACATTGTCGACCGGGAAGGAGATCGCCACGCGCGCCCGGCGCCATGGCCCGGCGACACCCTTGCGGGCGAGCCAGGCGTTGGGGAGGCTTGGCTGGTCGACGGTCTCCAGCATGGCGACGCTGGTGACGGTGGCCCTCGTGCGCTGGCGCAGCTCGTCGGTCTCGCCGGCGACGCGGGTGAAGGTGCCGCTGGACTGCTCGCCCGCCATCACCTCGGCGACCTTCGCCGGGTCGAGCGGGGTCTCGATCAGGTAGGTGGCTTCGAAACGCTCGCCGGCCATGATCGCCTCAGAGCTTGCTGAGGTCGGGGAAGGGGCGAACCGGGTCCTTGCCGTCCCAGGTCTCGGACGCCTCGCGGATCAGGCGGAACATCTCGCCCTTGGGGCCGGTGACCTCGGAGAGCTCGATCACGGTGCCCGGGTGATAGTAGGTATCGAAATAGACGAAGCGGCCGCGCTCGCCGACCTCGCCGCTCATCACCGACTTGAAGCCCTGCCTGGTCAGGCGTTCGAGATCGGCGTCGTAATCATCGGTCCAGTAGGCGACGTGCTGGAGGCCGCTATGGCCGGCATCGGTGAAGTCCTTGTACATGGACGGCACGGCATTGCGGCACTGGATCAGCTCGACCTGGAGCGGGCCGGAATTGGCCAGCGCCACCGAGTTATGCGGCTCGTAGGCCTCGCCCTTGTAGCGGTAGTTCCTGATCGGGACCTTCGGATTGTAGAAGAACGGCCCGACGCCGAGCACGCGGCTCCAGTAGTCCATCGCCGCCTCGATATCGGGGACGACATAGCCGGCCTGACGGATCTGGCCAAAGAATCGGCTCATGGCGAATGCCTCGCGCTTGAAGGGGGCAGAACTAGATCGACGTGCGTCCTATCGGACGCAAAGTGGCGATCTAGGCTTTTGTTATTGCATCGGATTTTCCGAAAACCGGATTCCACTTTTCGGTCCGATGCTCTAGAGGAAGCCGATGGAGATCCACGGCACGACGGCGACCACGATGAGCCCGATGATGAGGGCGAGCATGTAGCCCCAGATCGGCCCGATGCCTTCGGTCGGATCGACCTTGCCGATCGCGCAGGCGGTGTAGTAGCCGACGCCGAAGGGCGGCGCGAACAGGCCGACGCCCATGGCGAGCACCACGACCATCGCATAATGCACCTCGTGCACGCCGACCGCCTTGGCGATCGGGAACATCAGCGGGCCGAAGAGCACGATGGCGGGAATGCCCTCCAGCACGCTGCCGAGGATGACGAAGGCGACGAGCGAGACCGCGATGAAGGTGTATTTCCCGCCGGGCAGGGCGGCCATCGCCCGCGCCAGGTCCTGCGCGAAGCCCGATTGCGTCAGGCCCCAGGCCATTCCGGTCGCGGTGCCGATGATGAAGATGATCGCGCCCGACAGGGCCGCCGTCTCGACCAGCATCGGCCAGAGCCGCCTGATGTCGCCGACGCGGTAGATCAGGGCGCCGACGATCGCCGAATAGGCGATGCCGATGGTGGAGACCTCGGTCGCCGTCGCCACGCCTTCGACGACGGTCGCCCTGATCACGAAGGGCAGCGCCAACGCCGGCAGCGCGTAGACGAAGCTGCCCCAGATCTCGTGGCTCTTGGCGCGCCGCACGCTCGAGAGGTCCTCGTCGCGGTTGCGCCACCAGACGACGCCGCAAAGCGCGAGCCCGAGCACCACGCCGGGCAGGAGGCCACCGGTGAACAGCGCCGCGATCGAGACGCCGGTGACGGAGCCGACGGTGATGAGGACGATCGAGGGGGGAATGGTCTCGGTCTGCGCGCCGGTCGTCGCCAGCAGCGCGACCAGATCGCCCGGCTTGGCGCCGCGCGCCTTCATCTCCGGGAACAGCACCGGGGCGATCGCCGCCATGTCGGCCGCCTTCGAACCGGAAATGCCGGAGACGAGATACATCGCGCCGATCAGGACGTAGGAGAGCCCGCCGCGCACGTGCCCGAGCAGGCTCGCGAGGAATTGCACCATCGCGCGGGCCATGCCCGTCATCTCGATCAGCAGGCCGAGGAAGATGAAGAGCGGGACTGCGAGGAGGATGAGGTGCGACATGCCCTCGTCCATGCGCCCGGCCAGGACGACCATGGGCGTCCGGGTCGTCAGCGCGAGGAAGCCGAAGGTCGAGATCGCGAAGGAGAAGGCGATCGGAACCCCGGCGGCCACGCAGAAGCCGACCACGAAGACGAAGAAGACGACCAGGTTGAGCTTGCCGAGGGGCTTCAGCACGGGGCCGAGCAGCCAGAAGGCGACGCAAATGACGAGGACCGTCGCGAGTGCGGCCAGGATGGCCCGGGGAAAGGGGCTTTCCAGCACCCGGCGCAGGCTGATGAGCAACATCAGGCCGACGCCGACCGGCAGCGCCGAGGCGCGCCAGGCATTGCTGATCTCGAGCGCCGGCGTGACGACGATCGCCTCGTCGGCCGCGTACTCGATGGCCGGGTAGACGATCATGAGCAGGAAGGCGAGGGCGACCGCGAGCGCGAGCATCTCGAGGAAGGCCCGCGTCCGGGGCGAACTGCTTGCGACGAACGCCGTCATGCGCATGTGCTGGTTGCGGCTGAAGGCCACGGCCGTGCCGATCATCGACAGCCACAGGAAGAGGATGCCGGCCAGCTCGTCCGACCAGACGATCGGCGCATTGAAGACGTAGCGCGCGATGATGTTCGTCAGCAGGATGACGACTTCGGCCAGCACCAGAATGGCGGCGACAGCCTCGAGCAGCAGGTCCAGCCAGCGCGCCGGGCGCGCTATGCCCCCCCGCCAGCCGGCGGGGGGAGGCGTCGCGCTGTCGGCCGAGATGTGATGGCCCGCAGCCATCAGAGCACCTGACCGGCTGCGCTCTCGAGCTGGGCCCAGGATTCCGCCCCGAACTTGCCCTTCCATTCGCTGTAGTAGCCGGCCTTCTGCAACTGCGCGCGGAAGCTGTCGGGCGCGGCCGGGTTGAAGGCCAGCCCCTTCGAGGTCAGCTCGCCCTGCAGGCCTTCGTTCAGCTTGCGGACGTCGTCGCGCTGCTGGAGGCCCGCCTCGTTGAAGGCGGTGGACAGGATCGTCTTCAGGTCGTCAGGCAAGCCGTTCCAGCTGCGGGCGTTGAACAGGAAGTGATAGCCGTCCCAGCTATGGTTGGTCTGGGAGCAGTATTTCTGGACCTCGTAGAGCTTGGCGGTCTGGACGATGGCGAGCGGGTTCTCCTGCGCGTCGACCACCTTGGTCTGCAGGGCCGAATAGACCTCGCTGAACTGCAGGCTGGTCGGCGCAGCGCCGAGCCCCTTGAACATCGCGATCCCCATCGGGCTGACCGGCACACGGATCTTGAGCCCATTGAGATCGGCCGCCGCGGCGATGGGGCGGTTGCTCGTCGTGATCTGGCGGAAGCCGTTGTCCCACATCTTCTCGAAGGTGTGGAGGCCGATCTTGGCGAAGGCCGCGCGGATCTGGTTTCCGAGAGGCCCGTCGACCGCCTTCCAGACCTGCGCATAGTCGTTGAAGGCGAAGCCCACGCCCGTGATCGCGCTGATCGGCGCCACCGTGGCGATGACCAGCGTTCCGGCCGTGAACATGTCGATGCCGCCATTGCGGACCTGGCCCAGCATGTCGGTGTCGCCGCCGAGCTGGTTGTTCGGGAAGATCTTCACCTCCAGGCGCCCTTTGCTCTCGCGGGCGACGCGCTCGGCCGCCTCGGCGGCGCGCACGTTCATCGGGTGGCTGAGCGGCAGGTTGTTGCCGTATTTGAGCGAAATCTCGGGGGCTGCGTGCGCGATCCGCGGCATGCCGAGGACGAGCCCGGCGGCGGGCGCGGCGGAAAGCTGCTGCAGAAAGCGACGACGTGTGGTCCTGGTCATGTGCGTTCCCTCGCTGGATGCATTGCCTTGCTGGCAATTTCTTTCAATTGAAGAATGGTTCTCTCGAAGAGAGCCGTGGGCTACCGTTTTCCCGTCAGTTGCAGCGTGCGTGCATGCCGCCATCGACGAGCAGCTCGACGCCGTTGATGTATTTCGCTTCGTCGCTGGCCAAGAACACGGCCGCGTAGGCGACGTCCCAGCCGTCGCCCATCCGGCCGGTCGGCGACATCTTGTTGCGGGCTTCGACCATCGCGTCGCGATTGTCGTAGAAGCCGGAGATCTGCTTGTAGATATGCGGCGTGTCCATCACGCCGGGCAGGATGCAGTTGGCCCGGATCCCCCTGGGCGCGTATTGCAGCGCCACGCTCTGGGTCAGGCTGTTGACCGCGCCCTTGCTCGCCGCATAGGCGCAATAGGCGTAGCCCGTCCAGCGCACGCCGCCGAGCGCGCCGATATTGACGATCGCGCCGCGCCCCTGCGCGTCCATCACCGGCAAGACCGCCTTGCAGGTCAGGAACATGCTCTTGACGTTGACGGCCATGACGCGGTCCCAGACCTCTTCGCTGGTCTCGACAGGCCCGCCCTGCGAGGTGATGCCGACATTGTTGTGGAGGATATCGATCCGGCCATAGGCCTGCACGGCGGCGTCGACGCTGCGCTGGACGTCGGCGAGGCTGGTGGTGTTGGCCGTGACCGCGATGGCCTCGAAGCCTTCGGAGGCGATGATGTCCCGGGTCGTCGCGGCTGCGGCCTCGTTGAGGTCGACGGCGATGACTTTGGCGCCAGCCCGCGCATAGGCGACGGCGGCGGCCTTGCCGTTGCCCCAGCCTTCGCCGATCGAGCCCGCGCCGAAAACGATCGCGACCTTGCCGTTGAGGCGGCCTGCAAGACCATCGGACACCAGCTCCTCCCCTGTCTCTTTTCTTGACGCTTAGCTGTGCGTTTCGAGGACCATAATAACGGGGCGATGGTGTGGGCAATCAGAAATAGTGATGTAATTTGATGTCTTTTGGGATATTGGGGTGATATTGAGAATCGGTGATGGCGCGGCCCGTGTTGACGCAACGCTGGCTCGGCCGCAGATTGACCGCAAGAAGTGGCGTGAAGATCCACCTGGGTCGCAGGTCGGCTTTGCCGCGATGCGCGATATGATCTGCTCCGGCTAGAGGTTCGAATCGGTAATTTCTGATGTCTTCTGATGAGGTCGAGCGGTCCACCCGCACTCTCCCCCGGCTTGCCGATGTCGCTGCCCGTGCCGGCGTCTCGACGGCGACGGCCGACCGCGCCCTGAACAGGCGTCCCGGCGTGAGGCTCGCGACGATGCAGCGCGTCCTCAGGGCGGCGGCCGACCTCGATTATCTCGTCGATGCCAATGACCGCGCGGCGGCGGCGGTGAAGCCGGTGCGCATCGGCTTTCTGCTGCCGGCGAGCCCGAACAGCTACGTCTCGATGCTCGGCCGTATGATCGGCGCCGCGCAAGACAGGTTCGCTGAGGTCAACATGCGGGCCCGCGTCGACTATATCGAGAGCTTCAAGCCCGAACTGCTCGCCCAGCACCTCAGGAAGGTCGGGCGCGACGTCGACGGCGTCGCCTTCATGGCGCTGGAGCATCCGACGGTGCGCGAGGCGGTCGACTTGCTGGCCGAGCGCGGCATTCCCGCTGTGACGCTGATCTCCGACGTCGCCAACACCAGGCGCGTGGCCTATGTCGGCCTGGACAACCGCTCGGCCGGGCGCACGGCGGGCTACCTCATCGCCCGCTTCATCGGCTCGAAGCCGGCCAAGGTCGCGATGATCGCCGGCAGCCTGAGCTACCGCGCCCATGAGGAGCGGGAGATGGGCTTCCTGCACCTGTTCCAGGAGCTGTTCCCGGCGATCGAGGTCGTCGGCCTGCGCGAAGGCCATGACGAGGAGGCGCGCAACTACCGCCAGACCAAGATGCTGCTGGCGCAGCATCCCGACCTCGCCGGCATCTACAATATCGGCGGTGGGCCGGAGGGCATCGCCCGGGCGCTGAAGGAGGCGGGCCGGCAAAACGAGGTCGTCTTCGTCGGCCACGGCCTGACGGCCGAGACGCGGGCGCTGCTGGTCGAGGGCGCGATGGACGCGGTCATCACCCAGAACCCGCAGGCGACGCTGATGGACTGCATCTCGATTTTCGCCAACCTGCGGGCCGGGAGGCCGGCCTCGCAGGGCGTCGAGCGGCCGCGGACGGAGATTTTTTTGCGGGAGAACTTGCCTTAGGATGCGGCGTCGCGGTGTGTCCCTTCCCCCCTTGCGGGGGAAGGTGGCAGCGCGAAGCGCTGACGGATGAGGGGTCGCGCTGCCCTACCCGATGGCGGAACATGCCATCCGCCGGCATTGGACGTGTTGCGCGACCCCTCATCCGTCTCGGCTTCGCCGAGCCACCTTCTCCCGCAGGGGGAGAAGGGAGGGCGGCCCGCTAGAACAGCACGTCGTCGAGCGCGGCCTTGGCGGCCTTCGCCGGTTGCGCGACCTCGTTCGCGATGCCGCACTCGCGCAGGATGTTGCCGTGGATCGTGCGCTCCGCCGCCATCGTATAGCTCGGCCAGACCTGCTCGCGCAGCGCCGTTGCGACCACGCCGGCATCGGCCTGCGCCAGCAGCGCGCGCGGGACCCGCTCGTCGAGCAGGCCGGCGGCTCCAGTGATGACGTCGCTCGTCGCGGCGGCGTTGGAGAACATCAGCCGGGCCTCGTGGATGATGCTGCCGAACTCGGCGCCGTCGCGGGCGAGCTGGTCGAGCGTGGCGCCGAGGCGCGCGCCGCTCTGCTTCATCTGGTCGAGCGAGTGCCGCATCGTCGAGGCCAGCGCGTTGAGTTCGGAGGAGCCGCGCCCGTCGCGCTGCTTCAGGCCGGAGGAGGCGTGCTGCATGGCGCTGAAGGCCGGCGTCAACTTGCCGGCATCGACCGCGATCTGGTTGGCGGCGGTCTTGAGCTCCTGCGAGATCACGACGAGGCCGCGCCCTTCCGAGCCGAGCCGGGCGGCGCGCAGGCCGGCGTTCATGCCGATCAGGACGATGTCGCGCACCGTGTTCGAGAGTGCCGCCACGGTCTGCTCGAACTGCGCGAGCAGGCCGGTCAGCGCCACGGTGACCTGGTCGACGACGCTGCGCGCGGCATCGCACTTGCGGATCAGGTCGGCAGCCTGGGCGAGCTCCGCCTCCAGCTCCTGGAGGAAGGAGGCGGAGGAGGCGTCCTCGCCGCCATAGAGCGAGTGGCCGAGATCGAGCATCGTGCCGGTATCGTCGGCGAGCACCTGCAAGGTCGCGTCGATCGGCGCGATGTCTGTCTTCAGCGCCGCCGCCGTCTCGCCCAGCTGCGCCGCCTGCAGGGCGCGCAGCACGGCGGCGAGCGCGGTGCGGTCGGCCTCGGAATAGTCGCGGCCCGGGGCCGCGAGGCTGATGGCCAGCCGCAGAGCCGCCAGCGAATGCTCCAGCCTTTGCCGGATGCCGTCGCCCGATTGCAGCGCGATGATGGCGCCGCCGACGGCAGTGGAGATCTTGCGGGAATGGGCGGCCGCGTCCTTCGTCAGGGCCGCGCTCTTGTGGCCGCGCTCGGCAAGATGGTCGAGCGAGTGCTCCAGCTTGCCGGCGAGCGCCAGTAGCGCGCCGCAATAGTGCGTCTCGAAGGCGCGCTGGCGGACCAGCGCGGAGTCGAGCATGTCGGCAAGGTGGCCGTGGTCGCGGGCGCAGTTCTCGACGGTGCGCTTGGCCTTGTCGGTCAGCGCGACGATCTCGTTGGTGAAGTCGCCGAAATCGCGCTGGTTGGACTGGACCGAGACGGCCTCGATGCGGGCGCTGCGGGCGAGGATCGCGATCAGCCGCATATGCTCCAGCAGCCGCTCGAGCGCCTGCGAGGCCTCGCTGCTATGGGTCGCGATGTCGTGCAGGGTGCGGGTCTCGTGCGGCAGGCCCTCGCTGAGGGTGCGCAGGTCGCCGGCAAGGCCGAGCAGCGCGTCGCGCGCCGCCTCCATGTCGCTGCCGGCGAGTTCGCCGGAGAGCGCGGTCAGGCTCTGGTTCAGCGCGTCGAAGATCGAGAGGCCGCGGCCGAGCCGGTCGCCGACGCCGGCGAAGGTCTGGTCGATCTGGCGGGCGCCGTCCGACAGCGAGGTCGTGAGCCGGTTCAGCATGTCGTTGCTCATGGTCCGGTTCCCTATGCGCTTCTGGCTGGTTCTGGGGCATGATGCCCGGCAGGCGGATGTGCCCAGGCCATGATCTCCTGGGGCACGCGCCCCAGCGAGACGATCTTCTCGACGGCGCCGCGCTCGATCGCCTCCTTGGGCATGCCGAAGACGACGCTGCTCTCCTCGTCCTGCGCCAATGTCCTGGCGCCGGCCTTGCGCATTTCGAGCAGGCCGCGGGCGCCGTCATCGCCCATGCCGGTCATGATGATGCCGAGCGCGTTGGCGCCGGCATATTGCGCGGCCGAGCGGAAGAGCACGTCGACCGAGGGGCGATGGCGCGAGACCGGCGGGCCGTCCTTGATCGCGACATGGTAGCGCGTGCCGGTGCGCTGCAGCAGCATGTGGCGGTTGCCGGGCGCGATCAGGACGCGGCCGCTCTGGACGTCGTCGCCATCGGCCGCCTCCTTGATCTCCAAGGCGCAGATGCGGTCGAGCCGGCTGGCGAAGGCGGCGGTGAACTTCTCCGGCATGTGCTGGACGATGACGATGCCGGGGCTGTGCACCGGCAGGACTTCGAGCACCTCGCGCAAGGTCTCGGTGCCGCCGGTGGAGATGCCGATGCAGACGATGCGGGCGGTGGCCGGCCGGATGCGGGTGGTCACCGGCGGTGGCATGATCACGTCGGCGGTGAGCTTCTTCTCGACGGCGGCGCGCGGCTCGCGCTTGCGCAGGCGGGCGCTCGCCGCCGCCTTGACGCATTGGCGCAGCCGGTCGGCGGATTCGAGCAGCGCGTTGCGGGTGTCGACGCGCGGCTTGGGCACGATGTCGAAGGCGCCGGCCTCCAGCGCGTCGAAGAGGGCGCGCGAGCCGGCCTCGGTCAGGGTCGAGCAGATGATCACCGGGATCGGCCGCTGCGCCATGATCTTGCGCAGGAAGGTCAGCCCGTCCATGCCCGGCATTTCGATGTCGAGGATCATCACGTCGGGCAGCTCGACCTGGAGCTTGCGGGCGGCGGAATAGGCGTCGGAGGCGGCGCCCATCACCTCGATCTCGGGGTCGTCGCTGAGGATCGCGGTCAGGACCTGGCGGACGGAGGCCGAGTCGTCGACGATCAAGACGCGCAAGGGCTTCTTCGTCATGCGGCTGTCCTCCCCAGCTTGGCCGCGTCGGCCTGGAATATGGTCGGCAGGACCTGGCGCAACCCCGGGATGCCGCTGCCGGCCATCGACTCGGAATGGCCGAGCAGCAGGTAGCCGCCGGGCCGCAGATGCGAGATCAGGCGGCCGATCACCGCCTGCTGCGTCGGCTTGTCGAAATAGATCAGGACGTTGCGGCAGAAGATCACGTCGACGTCGCGGTCGAACGGATATTGCTCGTCCATCAGGTTCAGCCGGGCGAACTGCGTCATGCGGCGCAGCTCCGGGGCGATGCGGGCGATGTCGCGGCCTGGATCGCGGGCGCACATGACATAGCGCTGCTTCATGCCGGCCGGGACGGGCTCGATGACGGCGCGCGAGTAGATCGCGGTGCGCGCCTCCTGCAGGGCCTCGGTCGAGATGTCGGTGCCAAGGATCGAGAAGCGCATGGCGGCGCCGGCCGCGACCATGTCCTGCAGCACCATGGCGAGCGTGTAGACCTCCGGCCCGGTCGAGCAGGCGGCGCTCCAGATCTTCAGGTTCGCCGGCCGGCGGCGCTGGCTCGCGACCAGCGTCGGGACAGCCACGTTGCGCAGGAAGTCGAAATGGCTGGGCTCGCGGAAGAAGTCGGTCTTGTTGGTGGTGACGCAGTCGATCAGGTGGATCAGCTCGTCCTGGAGATGGCCGCGCTCGAAGAGATGCGCGCCGTAATCGTTGAGGTCGGCGAGGTTGAGGGCGCGGACGCGCTTGCGCAGGCGGCCCTCGACCATGGTGCGCTTGGTCAGCGGCAGCCTGATGCCGACGCGGGTTTCGATGACTTCGGCTACGGCCTTGAAATAGCGGTCACTCAAGTGACCAAGCGGATCCGACATCGGCTCTGTCCGGTTGGTCAAGCGGCTGCGGCCGCGAGCAGGGGGGCGTCGTCCGAGGCCATCAGGCGCTCCAGATCGAAGATCACGATGAAGGCCTCGCCCTTGCGGCCGATGCCGGCGATGTAGTTCGACTGCCAGCGGCCGCCGACGTCGGGGGCCGGCTCGGTCGCGTCGTCGTCGAGCCCGGTGACCTCGAAGACCCGGTCGGCGACGAAGCCGACGCCCTGCGTGCGGCCGTTCAGCGGCACGTCGAGGATGATGATGCGGGTCGCCTCCGTCGGGTCGACGCGGGGCAGGCCGAGCTTGGTGCGCAGGTCGACGATCGGATAGCCGGCGCCGCGGACGTCGATCATCCCAAGCAGGAAGGCCGGCGCGTGCGGCAGATGCGCGATCGGGCGCATGTCCAAAATCTCGCGGACGTAGCGGATGTCGATGCCGAAGAGCTCGCGGTCGATGCCGAGCGTCAGGTATTGGGCGGTGTCGGCCATGACGGGCTCCGATGGCGCGGGAGAGACAGGCGGGACGTGATGCTGCTCCGGCCTCGCCCGAGAGCGAGGCCGGAGCGATCCGGATCAGGCGCGGCGGAAGTCGGCGTCGTGCTGGTCGCCGCCCTCGTCGAGGTCGAAGGCGAAGCCGCCATTCGCCGCCTTGGCCGGGCGCGAGGGCTTCAGGATCGCGGCCCGCTTCGGCTGGCTGACGCTGGCCATGCTGCTCGCCTTGGCGCGGAGCTGCTTGACGGCGCCGTCGATCGGGGCCGTGCGCAGGTTCTGGTTCGAGGCGGTGTCGAGCTTGAAGAAGGCGATGGTGGCCTGGAGCTGCTCGGCCTGGGTCGCCAGCTCCTCGGAGGTCGCCGAGACCTGCTCTGAAGCCGCGGCGTTCTGCTGGGTCACCTTGTCGAGCTGCTGGATCGCCTGGTTGATCTGCGAGGAGCCGACATCCTGCTCGCGGCAGGCGGCGGTGATCTCCTCGACCAGCTCGGCGGTCTTCTTGATGTCGGGCACCAGCTTGCCGAGCATGGCGCCGGCCTCCTGCGCGACCTTGACCGTGTCGACCGAGAGCGTGCCGATCTCGGCCGCGGCAGCCTGGCTGCGCTCGGCGAGCTTGCGCACCTCGGAGGCGACCACCGCGAAGCCCTTGCCGTGCTCGCCGGCCCGGGCCGCCTCGACAGCGGCGTTGAGGGCGAGCAGGTCGGTCTGGCGGGCGATCTCCTGGACGATGTTGATCTTGGCGGCGATGGTCTGCATCGCTTCCACCGCGCGGCCGACGGCGACGCCGCTGGCCTCGGCGTCCTTGGCCGATTGCGAGGCGATCTTCTCGGTCTGGCTGGCGTTCTCGGCGTTCTGCTTCACGTTGGCGGCCATCTCCTCCATCGAGGAGGAGGCCTCCTCGGTGGACGCGGCCTGTTCGGTCGAGCCCTGCGAGAGCTGCTCGGCGCTGGCCGAGAGCTCCTGGCTGCCGGCCGAGACGTTCTGGGCCGCGCTCGTCGCCTGCGCCACGATGGTGCGCAGCTTCTCCAGCATGTTCTCCAGCGCGATGCCGAGCCGGTCCTTGTCGGAGAGGCGCTTGGCGTCGACCGTCAGGTCGCCGTTCGAGATCGAGTCGGCGACGGCTGCGGTGGCGTTGAGGTTGGCCGTCATCGCGGTCAGCGCGGCGACAAGGTCGCCGATCTCGTCCTTGCTCTTGACCTCGATGGTCTTGCTGAGGTCGCCGATCGCAACGGCGTTGGCTAGGCCGACGGCGCTGGCGAGACCGCGGCTGATGTTGAGGGCGATCCAGGTCGCGGCGGCAATGGCGAAGAGGATCGAGCCGATGACGATGCCGAGCAGCACCATCTTGGCGGTCTCGCTCTGCGAGCGGGCCGAGGCGACCGAGGCGGTGACGCGGTCCTTGGCGAGGCCGATATACTCGTCGAGCGCGGCGTTGGCGTCGACGACGGCCATGCGGCCCTCGCCCTCGGAAAGTGCCTCGGCGCGCAGGTTGCCGCCCTGGCCGTTGAGCTGGACGACGCGGTCGAGCGCCTTGGCATATTGCTCGACGGCGTCGGTCAGCGCGACCGGCAGGCCGGCTTGCGCCGTGACCGCCTTGCGCAGGTCGGCGAGCAGGTCGCCGGCGGTCTTGGTGCGGCGCTCCAGCTCCTCCAGCGCGTTGGAGGCGAGCGCGATGTTCACCTCGCCCCAGAGGTTGGCGAGCTTGAGCTGGATCGCCTGCGCCGCGACCGAGTTCTCGCGGCTGGTATCGGCGACGACGCGGCCGACGGCGGTCTCGGCCGCCTGGAAGGCGGTGCGGCCGTCGGCGAGCATCAGGATGCGGGCGCGGTTGCTCGAATTGGTGCGGGCGAACTTGATCAGCTCGTCGCGGACCTTGGTCTGGCGCTCGTCGGCCAGGTTGAACTTCTCCATGATCCGGCGCCCCTCGGGGGTCGTGATCACGGCCAGCAGCTCGTCGCGCTGCTTGCGGTAGGTGACGCGCTGGCCCTGGATGTCGGCGGCGAGCTTCTCGATCTCGGCATCGTCCTCGGCGAGGATGATGTTCTTCTCGGTGCGGACGATCTGCAGCAGCGAAGCCTTCAGGCTGTTGGCCATGTCCTGGCGCGAGGCCAGCGCCGCGACCTCCTGCGTATCCTCGGCGAGGTCCGACATCTTCACATAGGCGACCCCACCGGCAACCATCAGCAGGGAGATGATGACGCCGAAGGCGCCAGCAAGCTTGGCTTTGATCGTAAGTCTCATGTTAGCCCCCAAAAACACAACGCGAGGATATCCGGCTGGTACAGCGCCCTGCCGCATCAATTCAGGATCTGTTCCATGTTCGGAACAATGACGAACTCGTCGTTCCACTTGGTGATGAAGTGGACGAATTCAGGCTTCCAGTGCATGCCCAGGCGCGGCGTCTGCTGGGTCTGGGCCCTGGAGATCTCGGTGACTTCGTAGACCTTGTCGGCGATGATCCCGACGGTGACCGGGTCGCCGTCGATCTCGATGTCGATCACGACGATGCGGGTGTCGGCGGTCTCAGGCCGGTGCGGCATGCCGAAGCGCACGCGTATGTCGGCGAGCGGCACGACGTTGCCGCGCACGTTGATCAGCGAGGGCAGGAAGGCGCGCGCGCCGGCGACCTTGGTGGTCGGCACGGGGTCGATGATCTCGCGCACCAGCCCGGCTTCGAGCGCGAAGATCTCGCTGCCGAGTCCGACCATCACGACCTGCATGGCGTCGGCGACGGCTGCGCCGGCTTGCGTCTGAATCGCGTCCATCAGGCAGCCTCCGCCGGCTTTTCGCTTTCGGCCTTGGCCTGGCCGAGGGTGACGAGCTGGGCGACGTCGAGGATCAGTGCGGCCGAGCCATCGCCGAGGATGGTGGCGCCGGAGAACATCGTGACGTCCGCGTGCAGCTTGGAGAGCGACTTGATCACGGTCTGGTGGCTGCCGATGATCTGGTCGACGACGAGGCCGATGCGGGTGTCGCCCTTCGAGGTGATGATGATCTTCTGGTGCTGGTCGGCCTCGCCTTCGGCGTCGAACAGGTCGCGCAGGCGCAGGAAGGGCACGAGGTCGCCGCGCACGTTGAGGAAGTTGCGGCCGCGCGCCCGGGCATCGTCCGCCGCGGTGAGCTCGACGCATTCCTCGACGGCCGAGAGCGGGATGATGTAGCGGCCGTCGCCGACGCGGGTGAGCAGGCCCTCGATGATGGCGAGCGTCAGCGGCAGGCGCAGCGTCACCGTGGTGCCGTTACCGGGCCGGGTCGAGAGCTCGATCGAGCCGCGCAGGGATTCGATGGTGCGTTTGACCACGTCCATGCCGACGCCGCGGCCCGACAGGGTCGAGATCGTCTTGGCCGTCGAGAAGCCGGGATGGAACAGGAACTGGTAGATGTCCTGGTCGCTCATCGCGGCGCCCGGCGCGAGCAGGCCCTGCTCCTCGGCCTTGGCCCGGATGCGGGCGGCGTCGAGCCCGGCGCCGTCATCGGTCACGGTGACCAGCACCTGCGCGCCGACATAGCGGGCGGCGAGTTCGATGCGGCCGGTCGCATCCTTGGCGGTGCCGGCGCGCTGCTCGGGGCCTTCGATGCCATGGTCGATGGCGTTGCGGATGAGGTGGACCAACGGATCGGCCAGGCGCTCGATCATGGTCTTGTCGAGCTCGGTGTCCTCGCCGACCGTGACGAACTCGACCGGCTTGGCGAGGTCGCGCGAGAGGTCGTGGACGAGGCGGCGGAAGCGGCCGAAGAGCGAGCCCATCGGCACCATGCGCACGCCCATGGTCGAGTCACGCAGGCCGGAGGCGAGACGCTCGATCTCCTCGGCGATCGCCTTGATGGCGATGTCGCTGCCGGAATGGGCGAGCTGGCTCAGCCGGGCCTGGGCGATGACGAGCTCGCCGACGCGGTCCATCAGCTCGTCCAGGCGCTCGGCCTGGACGCGCACGGTTGAGGTCTTGTCCTCGGCGCGGCGGTTGAACTCGACTTTTTCGGTGACAGGCTCGGGAGCGGGCGCTGCTTTCGGCGCGACCGCGGCCGCGGCCGGGGGCGCCATGACGATCGCCTCCGGCGGGAGAGCTTCCTCCAGCAGCCCGCCATCGGCGAGAACCGGCTCGATCGTGAGCTTCATCTCGTCGCGGACGAACATGAAGACGTCCTCGATCGCGTCGACGCCGCAATCGCTGGTCAGCAGGACGTCCCAGGTGACGAGGCAGGTCTCCGGATCGAGCGCGTCGAGTTCAGGGACGTTGTCGAGGTTGGCGAGAACCGCGCAGGGGCCGAGCGCGCGCAGGTCGTCGAGCAAGGCGAGAGGGTTGGTGCCGTTGCGCAGGATGTCGGGCTCGTAGGCGATGCCGATGCGCCAGCCGGTCTGGTTGGTGGCGACGCCCGCGGCCGGAGCGGCCGAGCTCGCTGCACCGGGCGCGTCCGGCACGCTGACGAAGCGCTTGAGGTCGTCCAAAATGGCCTCGCCGATGATCGCGTCGGTGCTGCTCGGATCCTCGATCAGCGCGCGGATATAGTCCTTGGCGGCAAGCGCCACCGAGACGATGTCGCGGTTGGCCTCGATCTCGCCCTTGCGGATCAGGTCGAAGGCGGTCTCGAAGTCGTGGGTGAAGGCTGCGACCTGCTCGAAGCCGAACATGGCGCCCGAGCCCTTGATGGTGTGCAGGGCGCGGAAGGCGGTGTCGATCAGCTCGCGGTCCTGCGGCGTCTGGCTCAGGTCGAGCAGCGCGAGTTCGAGGCTGTCGAGCAGCTCGGCGGCTTCCTGGCGGAAGGTCTCGGTGGGATCGAGTTCCATCAGGCGCGCACCAGCTTGGCGACCACAGCGAGAAGCTGCTCGGGCTTGAACGGCTTGGTGATCCAGCCGGTGGCGCCGGCGGCCTTGGCCTCCTGCTTCACGGAATCGTCGGATTCGGTGGTGAGGAAGACGATGGGAACGCCGACGAAGGCGGGCAGCGCCCGCATCGCCCTGATCATCTCCATGCCGTTCATCACGGGCATGTTGAGGTCGGTGATGACGAGGTCGAATTTCTGCGTCTTGCCGACGGCAAGGCCGGCGGCGCCGTCTGCGGCCTCGGCGACGTTATGGCCCTCGGGCGCCAGCACCAGCTTGATCATCTGGCGAATACTGGGCGAATCGTCGACTGTCAGCACATTGGCCATGGCTGCCCCCTCAAGCTCGCATGGTCTAGGAATTGGCGGATGGAAGTTGCAGCCCGGCCCGCGCCAGCGCGTCTTGCAGGGGCGGCGAGATCGCGGAGATATCGAGGCGCCTTTGCTTGGCCCGGGCGGTCTTCAACGCTGAGGCCAGGAGCTGCAGGCAGGTGATGTCGGCCTGCTGTACTTGCGTGGCATCGATCGCGATGTCGCCAGCCCCGGCGAAGGCGATGCGCAAGGCGTCATATTGCGCGCGGCTGGCGCTGATCCTGCTGTCTACTGGCAGAATGATCGAATTTCTTTCATTCATCTGCGGTAGTCCTAGTCGTTAACAGGCGGTAAAAGTAGTTTTAATCAGTTCTTACCGCCATTTAATACGATATAAATCTTAATAGAACGCTACGTCATGATTCAGATTGGGACAATTTTCAGTTGCGTCATGTCGCCGCGTTTCGCGCGGAAACGCTGCGCGCGCAGGGGCTTGCGCCTGGGCGGAGGGACGGAACAGCTGATCGCGCGGCATACCATGCCGTGCAGCATCACCAGCGGAGGTTGAGCGGGGCTGATCTGGCGAGAAGGCCCTTAGGGCCTTCGACGAGGATTTCAGCCGGGCAGCCCCGGCCGATCCGGTCAGGAGCGGGCGTAGAGCCGCTGGTTCAGGGCGAGCAGCACGACGCTGGCCGTGCCGGCGAAGACGGTCAGGAGCAGGGTCAGCGTCATGATCAGGTCGACATTGTGCAGGCCGATCGCGCTCATCAGCAGGAAGCCGAGCCCGCGCTGCGAGGCGAACATCTCACCCAAGAGCGTGCCGATCAGCGTCAGCGAGAAGCCGATGCGCAGGCCGGCGAAGATTTCGGGCAGGGCGGCCGGGACGATGATGCGCGCGATCATGTCGAGGGGCGTGAGGCCCATGACGTGGCCGGTCTTAATGTAGACGCGCTTGACGTTGCGCACCGCCGTAATGGTGAAGAGCGCGATCGGGATGACGCCGTGGATCGTGCCGAAGGCGACCTTCGAGGACATGCCGAGGCCGAAGGCGAGCAGCAGGATCGGGTAGAGCGTGATCTTCGGGATCGAGTAGAGCGCGACCAGCATCGGCTCGAACACGTCGCTGAGGAAGCGGCTGGCGCCGAGCGTGAAGCCGATGCTCAGGCCGATCACGACCGCCAGCAGCAGGGCGAGGCCGAAAGCCTTGCTGGTCTCGGCGAGATGCGCCGCGAATTGCGGTGTCGAGGTGAACTTGGCGGCGAAGGCGAGCGTCTGGAGCGGGGAGCGCAGCGCAACGTCGCCGACGACCCAGTAGAGCGCCTGCCAGGCGACCAGGACGACCACGATCAGCGTCAGCGTGTTGCGCAGGAGTTGGCCGGTTTGCGGGTTCATCGCAGGCCCCTCCGCGCCATCAGCACCTTCTCCCAGCGCGCGATCATCATGTTGATGCTGATCGAGACCAGCAGGATCAGCAGGATCAGCGGGTACATCGTGGCGTTGTCGAAATTGTTGTAGGCGAAGCTGATCTCGTAGCCCATGCCGCCGCTCGACATGATGAACTCGGCGCCGATGATGCCGATCAGCGAATAGGCGACGGCAAGCTTGGCGCCGGTCAGGATATAGGGCGAGGCGCAGGGCAGGGTGACGCGCAAAGCCGTATCGACCGGGCTCATCTGGTTGATCCTGGCGGTCTTGAGCAGGACGCCCGGCACGCGGTCGAGCCCGTTCAGCGTGTTCACGATCACGGCGACGACGCCCAGCATCGCGCCGATGAAGATTTGCGGCGCATCGCCGAGGCCGAGCAGGACGATCAGCATCGGATAGAAGGCGAAGACCGGGATGGCGTAGTAGGTCGCGAAGAGCGGCTCCAGCGTGTCGCGCACCCGGCGCAGGCGGTGGATGACGATCGCGCTGGTCACGCCGACGACCATGGCGATGATGAAGGCGATGAGCGCGTTGCCGAGCGTCTTGGCGATGGCCTTGTTCAGCGCGCCGGTCGCAAGCATGGCGAAGAGGTCGGTCAGGATGCGATGCGGCGGCTGCATGGTCAGCTTGTCGATCACGCCGGCGACGCAGAGCACCTCGAGCAGGATGACCAGGCCGGCCAGGATCACGATGCGCCAGAGGACGGGGCTCTTCACGTCGCCGCCTCGATTTTGCCGATCGCCTTCATCGATTCCTGGCGCAGCGAGCGCCAGAGCCGGGCGGTGATCGCGCCGAACTGCTCCTCCTGGACGATGCGGCTGTCGCGGTCGCGCGACCAGCCGGTCTCGACGATGTCGATGAGGCGGCCGGGACGCGCGGACATCACGCCGATGCGGTCGGCCAGCATGGCGGCCTCGTCGAGCGCATGGGTGATCAGGAAGACGGTGGCGCCGGTCTTGCGCCAGAGGTTCAGCACCTCGTCGCCCATCAGCAGGCGGGTCTGCTGGTCGAGCGCGCCGAAGGGCTCGTCGAGCAGGATCAACCGCGGCTCGGTGACGAGGGTGCGGGCGATGCAGACGCGCTGGCGCATGCCGCCCGAAAGCTGCGCGGGATAGCTGTTGGCGAAGGGCACGAGCCCCATCATCGCCAGTGCCTTCTCGATACGCCGGGCCTTCTCCCCGGGCGGGAGCTTCATCCGCCTCAGGCCGAAGGCGATGTTGTCGCTCACGGTCAGCCAGGGGAAGGAGGCGTCCTCCTGGAAGACGACGCCGACGCCGTCGGGAATGCGGCCCTCGATCGGCTTGCCCTCGAAGGCGACCTCGCCGCTCGTCGCTGTCGAGAGCCCGGCGATCAACTCCAGCAAGGTCGACTTGCCGCAGCCGGACGGGCCGACCACGGCGAAGAACTCGCCGTGGTGCAGTTCGAGGTCGATCGGTCCGAGCGCGTGGACGGCGTCAGCCGGCTTTCCCGGCGGGCTGAACACCTTGTCGACTTTGCGCAGGGATACTTGATTGCTCAGCAAGGTTTGCGCTGTCTGGGTCACGTTCACTTCAGCGCCTTCAGGTCGTCTGGCAGGTAGCGGGTGTCGATCATCTTCGAGAGGTCGACATCGCCCGTGATGGCGCCGACCATCTTCTGCACGTCGACGGCCTTCTGGAGCCCGCCCATGTGGATCTGGCCGGCGCCCCAGTACTCGATGCCGTCGGTCTTGCTGCCGATCAGGTTCTTGACCGCGGCGCGGGCGATTTCGGGCTCGATGCTGTAGACCTTGGCGATGATGTCGCCGGATTCATCCGGGTTGGAGGCCATGAAGGCGACGGCCTTGCGGCGGGCGCGCAGCACGGCCTTGATGAACTCGTCCTTGCCGGCGGCACCGGCGCCTGCCGCGACGCCGAGCACGTTGGCGATGGGCGGCAGCATCTCCGAGGCCTTGGCGATGGCGCGGTACTTGTCCTTGTACTTCGACCAGAGCGGCTCGGGGATCGGGGTGATGTCGACCAGGCCGATATCGAGCGCCGCGACGCCCTCGCCGAAGCCGCCAGTCTTGACCAGCTCGACATCCTCGGTCTTGAGCCCGCCGGATTGCAGCACCAGCGTCGCCAGGGCCTGGCTGGTCGAGCGCGGGTTGGTGTAGCCGAACTTCTTGCCCTTCAGGTCCTTGACCGACTTGATCGGCGAATCCGGCTTCACCGCCCAGACGAACTCGGCGACGGTCGAGACCGTGTCGGCGATGATCTTGATGTCGGCGCCCTGCTGGACGGCGGCGATCACGGCGTTCGGATTGACCTCGGCATAGGGTGCGTTGCCGGCGAGCATGTTGCGCAGCGTCGTGCCGCCGCCGGCCGAGGTCAGGATGCCGGTGACGTTGGCGCCCTCCGCCTTGAAGAAGCCCTTCTCGAGGGCGATCGCGTAGGGCATGCCGTTGGCGGAGACGCCGTAATTGCTGACGACGATCTCCTCGGCTTTGGCGGGGCCGGCGAGCGCGAGGCCGAGCGCGGCGAGGCCGATGAGCGATTTCATGCGGTTCAGCGTGGCTGTCATTGTCTTCGTCTCCTCCCAGGGTCCGCTCTTTTCGCGGATCATCTTCGTTCTCGTCCGCCGGTCGGCGGCCGTCTTCGCCATCAAGCCGGGCGCTGCGCCGTCCCGATCGCGCGCCAGCGCGCGAGATCGACAGCCTGATCCAATGTAGCGCGAACCGCCGAGCCGTTCTGCATGGGTATAAGGGTCTTGCGCGCGAAGACGCCGCGGATGCGCTTGCGGGTCATGGGCTTTGCGTCCGCTGCAGCGTTGCGGGAAAGAGCCAGTCGCTCTCGGCCTTCGCGGCGGCGTAGTGGGCCTCGATCGCAGGCTGGTGTTGCAGGGTCATGGCGATCTCGTCATCGCCGCGCATCAACGCCTGGGCGCGGGAGGCGGGGATGCGGAAGGGGTGCAGCTCGCCGCCGGGGGTGATCACGCTCGCGCTCGGCAGGTCGATGCGGAACTCGGCACTGCCCTCATGCGCCTCGGCGGCGGCCTTCAACGCTTGATAGGTCGCGGGCTCGATCAGCCCGGCGACCAGCCCATTCCTGAAGGCGTTCTCGTAGAAGATGTCGGCGAAGCTCGGCGCCAGCACGCAGCCGATGCCGAATTGCACCAAGGCCCAGACGGCGGCCTCGCGCGAGCTGCCGCAGCCGAAATTCTCGTCGGCAAGCAGGATCTTCGCCTCGCGGAAGGGCGGGCGGTTCAGCACGAAATCCGGCTTCTCGTTGCCCTGCTCGTCGTAGCGCTGGCCGCCGAACAGGCCCTTGCCCATGTCGGCCGTCGCGGTGCGCAGCCAGACCGAGGGGATGATCGCATCGGTGTTGACGTTGGCGATGGGCATCACCGCCATGACGCCTGCGATATCGCGAACCGGCTTCGTCATCCCTGCCGCTCCTGCCTGACGTCGGTGATGTGGCCGGCGAGTGCGGCTGCCGCGACCATCACCGGGCTCGCCAGATGGGTGCGGCTGCGCGGGCCCTGGCGGTTCTCGAAATTGCGGTTGGAGGTCGCGATGCAGCGCGAGCCGGGCGCGACGACATCCTCGTTGATGCTGACGCACATCGAGCAGCCCGCCTCGCGCCATTCGAAGCCGGCGGCGCGGAAGATCTCGTGCAGGCCGCGCGCCTCGGCCTCGCGCTTCACCGACATCGAACCGGGCACGACGAGGCCGCGGACGTTCGGCGCGATCCTGCGGCCCTTGACCACCTGCGCGGCGGCTTCGAGATCGGAGATGCGCGAATTGGTGCAGGAGCCGATGAAGGCGACGTCGATCGGGATGCCGGCGAGCGGCATGCCGGGCTCCAGGCCCATGTAGTTGATCGCCTGGGCGATGCCGTCGCGGCGCCGGGCGTCGGAGAAACCAGCCGGATCGGGCACGCGATCCTCGATGCCGGCGACATGCTCGGGCGTCGTGCCCCAGGTCACCTGCGGAGCGATCCGGCTGCAATCGATCAGGATGTTGCGCTCGAAGACGGCGTTCTCGTCGCTGCGCAGCCTGCGCCAGGTCTCGACGGCGCGGTCATAGGCCTCGCCGGTGGGCGCGAATTCGCGGCCCTTCACATAGGCGAAGGTCTTCTCGTCCGGTGCGATCAGGCCTAGCCGCGCGCCGAGTTCGATCGACATGTTGCAGATCGTCAGCCGTGCCTCGACCGACAGCGCCTCGATCGCCGGGCCGGCATATTCGACGGCGCAGCCGCGGCCGCCGGCGACGCCGAGCTCGCCCATGGCCCGCAGGATCAGGTCCTTGGCGGCGATGCCGGTGCCGACCTTGCCCTCGAAGCGCACGCGCATGTTGCGCGGCCGCGTCAGAGCCAGCGTCTGCGTCGCCAGCACGTGCTCGACCTCGCTGGTGCCGACGCCCATGCCGAGGGCGCCGAGGCCGCCGACGGTCGAGGTGTGGCTGTCGCCGCAGGCGAGGATGCTGCCGGGCAGGGCGAAGCCGAGCTCGGGCGCGATGACGTGGACGATGCCCTGGCGCGGGTCGTCGACGCCGAAATGCTTGATCCGGCTGGCATAGGCGTTCGAGCGCATCAGCGTCAGCAACTCGCGGCCGCCGGGATAGCTGTCCTCGTCGCGGCCGGGGTCGGTGGAGACGATATGGTCCTGCGTCGCGATGGTCAGTTCGGGATGGCGGACATTGCGGCCCGAGCGCTTCAGCCCGGCGAAGGCGACGGCGCTGGTGGTTTCCTGGAGGACGTGCCGGTCGACGAAGACGAGGTCGCGGCCATCGTCGAGCCGGGCGACGAGATGGGCGTTCCAGATCTTGTCGAAGGCGGTCGAAGGCTCAACGGCCATGGCGAGGCCGCAGGGCAAAAAAGCACTGTGATGAGGCGCGCAGACGAGCGTCCGCGGTCCACGGCAGCCGTGGCATGACTTTTCCTCCCGATCAGGCGCTTTGGCGCGCCTTCTGTTCTTTTGAGCTCATGCCGCAACGCACAATGACGATATGCATTTGCGCCCTGATTTTGAGTTAGCCTAATCTCAGGCAAGGGTGCCGCAAAGGCACAATTTACGCAGCCATACCTCAGGAAAACTCAGAGCATGTCGCGCCGCCTTCCACCTTTGAACGCGCTCAGGGCTTTTGAGGCCACCGCCCGCAATGGCAGCCTGACGCGCGCCGCGCAGGAGCTCTCGGTGACGCAGGGCGCGGTCAGCCGGCATGTCACGCAACTCGAAAGCTGGCTCGGGGTGCGCTTGTGCTTGCGCCTGCGCCGCGGCATCGAGACGACGCCGCAAGGGGCGGCCTATGCGGCGACGCTGCGCTCGGCCTTCGACCAGATCGAGGCGCAGACGCAGCGGCTGCGCGCCCGTTCGATCGACAACACCTTGCGGATCAAGCTGCCGCCGACCTTCGCGATCCGCTGGTTCGTGCCGCGGCTGGCGCGGTTCCATGCGCTCAACCGGCATATCGACGTGCAGATCACCACCTCGCACCAGCAGGTCGAGTTCGACCGCGACGATGTCGACCTTTGCATCCATTCCGGCGCGGCGCCGATCCCGGGCGCGCTCTGCCGCAAGCTGTTCGGCGAGATCCTGATGCCGGTGTGCAGCCCCGGCCTGTTCAAATCGGCGCCGCCGCCGCAGGAGCCGGCCGACCTCGCCCGCTTCGTGCTGCTCTGCTCGATGCATCGCGGCGAGGACTGGCCTGATTGGCTCGGCACGGCGCAGGTCAAGACGATCGACGGCAATAGCGGGCTGAAATTCGAGAACTCGGCGCTGGCCTATCAGGCCGCGATCGACGAGCTCGGCATCGTCATGGCGCAGCGCGCCTTCGTCGAGGACGACCTGCGCACCGGCCGGCTGGTGGCGCCGCTTCCGCTCAGGGTGCAGACGAAGAACGCCTACTACCTCGCCTATCCGCGCTCGCGGCAGGATTCGCCGCTGATCAAGGCCTTCGAGCAGTGGATCGTGCAGGAGACCGCGCAAATGGAAGAGACCGCGCAGATGGAAGAGGTTGCGCCCTGAGGCTCAGATCCGCTCGACGACGTCCTGCTTGAACAGCAGCGACAGCTCGGGCGACATGCCGTCGAAGACCGGCAGGGTCGCGGCGCCGAGCGCCGGCGTGTCCGGGCCCATTTCGGCGGCGATGATGCGCGGCGTATCCTCGTTGTTTGAGCTGACGCTGCGCGGCAGCGGCAGGATGCGCGCGATCAGCGCCGTGAGCACGGGCTGGGGCAGCACGCCGCCAAGCACGACCGCCTGCGGGTCGAGCATGTTCTCGATCATGACGATGGCCTGGCGCAGGCTCGCAGCCGCTTCGTCGAGCCAAGTCAGGAGGCGCGGGTCGGCGCTCGCGAGGGCGGCGGCGATGCGGTCGAGATCGTCATGGCGGATGACGTCCTCATGGCTCTCGTCGAGCGCCTTCAGGGCCAGCGAGACCGAGGCATAGCGCTCGAGGCAGCCGCGATTGCCGCAGGTGCAGGGCCGGCCGCCGGTATCGGTGACGAGATGGCCGATCTCGCCCGACTTGCCGTAGCCGCCGCGATAGGGCTGGCCGCGCAGGAAGAGGCCGCCGCCGATGCCGGCGCCGACATAGATATAGGCGAAGTCGGTCAGCGACTTGCCGGCGCCGTAGAGCCGCTCGCCGATCGCCGCGGCGGTGGCGTCGTTCTCGATCAGGACCGGCAGTTCCAGCTTGTTCTGCAGCGACTGGCGCAGGGGCAGGTCCTTCCAGCCGGGCAGCGCGGTCTCGCCGAGCGCAACGAGATGGTCGTCCTGGAAGATGGCGGGGATGACGAGGCCGACGCCCCAGACGCGGCTGCGCGCCACGTTCTGGCGGGTCAGCATCTCCGCGACGGTGCGGGCGATCCGGTCGAGCACGGCGTCCGGCGCGAGCGACGGCAGGTCGATCTCGACGCGGTCGCGCACGCCGCCCGCGACGTCGGTCAGGATGACCAGCAGCACGCCATGGCTGAAGGAGACGCCGAAGGTGAAGCCGCCATCGGGGTTGATGTCGAGCTCGACGGCCGGCTGGCCGCGCGCGCCGCTGCGGCGGTTGACGCTGCGCACCAGCCCGGCCTCGCTCAGCTCGGCGATGATGTTGGAGATGGTCTGCGGGGCCAGGCCGGTGGCGCGGGTGATCTCGGCGCGGGAGAGCGGCGCCTGCAGGCGAATCGTCTCCAGCACGACCCGCCGGTTGAACCGCTTCGCGTGGTCCATGTTGGCGCCGAGCAGCTTCATCTCGCCCTTCTCCTAGCCTTCGCCTCTAGCCCGCTTTTGCCCTGCCGAAATCATACGAACGAAGGAATTCACACCAATTCAAAGCCTTAAGCATGGGCTCGCGGCAAAATCAGGTCCGGTTTTTCCCTAACGGAACTTGCCAAGCGCGAATCCATCCGATTAAATCACTTTAATGGAATAATTCGGGAAGGCAAAATTCAACCGGTATCTCAGGAGGGGATGAGATCATGGCGCAGCATCTGGAAGCGAAGACGGGCCCGTCGCGGCGGGCGATTCTGGCGGCAGGCGGAGCCGCCGCGGTTACGAGTTATGGCTTTGGCGCGCGGGCGCAGGAGGTGAATGTCCGCTTCGTCGGCGAGCGCTATCCGGCGCTGGAGTTCTACGTGAAGAAGCTGCAGGCGGCGCTGCCCAACGTGAAGGTCACGGCCGACCTGATGCCGAACGCGCCGCTCAAGGAGCTGCAGACGATCACGCTGTCATCGGGCGCCGACTCGATCGACATCATGCTCGGCAACGACCTGACCATCGCCAACTTCGCGCAGAACGGCTGGCTCGAGCCGCTCGACGAGTACATCGCCAAGTACCGGGACGAGTACAAGCTCGACGACTTCGCGAAGACGGCGATGAGCTCGGCCTCGTTCGGCGGCAAGGTCTATGGCCTGCCGGTGCTGACCAACACGCAGCTCTTCGCCTACCGGCAGGACCTGCTCGAGGGCAAGGGGCTGAAGCCGCCGACCTCGTTCGAGGAGTACATCGCCGCGGCCGGCGCGCTGAACTCGCCCTCCGTCGCCGGCACGGTGATGACGCTGAAGGGCGACGGCGTGCTCAACGAGGGGCATTGGTACCTCAATGCGCTCGGCGACGGCTGGTTCGACGCCAACAAGAAGCCGGTCTTCAACAGCGCCAAGGGCGTGACGGCGATCGAGACGATGAAGTCGCTGACGCGCTTCGCGCCGCGCGGCTACACCGCCAACGGCAATGACGAGTCGACCATCCTGTTCCAGCAGGGCGCGGCGGCGATGGGCATGCAATGGCTCACCCGCACGGCCGCGATGGACCGGCAGGACCAGTCGAAGGTGATCGGCAAGATCAGCTGGGCGCCGCCGCCGCGTGGCGGGCAGGTCGTCGTGGCCGACAGCTTCGCCATCTCCAAGTTCTCGTCGCGCAACAAGGACACGCTCTTCCGCCTGCTCGCCGCGACGCTGTCGCCGGCGAACCAGCGCGAGGGCGCCAGCCTGGCCTGCCCGACGCGCGTCTCGGTGCTGGAGGATCCGGAGCTGCGCCAGCGCTTCCGCTATTACAGCGTACTGGTGCCGGCGCTGGAGAAGGGCGCGACCTTCCCGAAATTCGCCGAGTTCAAGGAGGTCAGCGAGACCGTGACCCGGCGCATCCTGCAAGCCGTCACCGGCGAGATGCCGGTCAAGGAGGCGCTCGACGTCGCGGCGAAGGAGTCGGAGGAGTTCCTGACGCGGCGGGGGGTCTACAAGTAGAGGCCGAGCCTCCAGGCCTCACCCAAGCAAGTCGCTCTCTGATCATCCTCTTGGAAAGGCCGTCCCGGCAAAGCCATGGCAACGTCGTCGACATCCTCCCGGGCCTATCCACGGGAACGGTCCCTATGGCTGTTCGTGCTGCCGAGCGCGCTGGTCGTGCTCGGCGTGCAGCTCTACCCGGTCGCCTATGCGGTCTGGCTGAGCTTCTTCGACTACCATGTCGGCCAGCCGCAGGCGCAGTTCGTCGGACTGGAGAACTATATCGCGCTGCTCGGCCAGGGCCGCGTCTGGGCGTCCCTGCGCACCACGGTGATCCTCGTCGCCTGCTCGCTCGCGATCGAGTTCGTCCTGGGACTTTTGCTGGCGCTCGGGCTCTACAAGCTGACGCGCGGGGCGCGGATCTTCTCGACGCTGATCTTCGTGCCCTACCTGATCACGCCGGTGGTCGCGGCGCTGTTCCTGCGCTGGATCTTCGCGGCGCGCTGGGGGCTGGCCGATGCCGTCATCGCCTCCTTCGACGTCTTCCCGCCGGACTGGCTGGGCTCGCCGATCTGGGCCTTCGTCACGATCATCACCGCCGATGTCTGGCAGTTCACGCCCTTCGTCATGCTGATCCTCTATGCCGGCCTGCAGGGCATCGACGAGTCGCTGCTGGAGGCCGGGCGGATCGACGGCGCCTCGGGCGCCCGGCTGGTCTGGCACATCATCCTGCCGGCGCTCAGGCCGCAGATCCTGTTCGTGCTGGCGATCCGGCTGATGGATTCCTTCCGCACCTTCGACAGCATCTACGTGCTCACCGGCGGCGGCCCGGGCACCGCCACGGAGACGCTGACCATGTACACCTACGCCATGGCCTTCAAGCAGCTCGACCTCGGCCGGGCCTCGACGCTCGGCGTGCTGACCATGCTGATCGTCACCGGGCTGACGCTGATGATCATCTCGCTGATGTACCGGCGCGAGAAGGGGGCGTTCTGATGGCGCGCCTGTCGCAGCCGCTCACCGTCTTCCTGCTGTCGCTGTTTGCGCTGTTCAGCCTGACGCCGATCATCTGGGCGGTGATGATCTCGCTGAAGCAGCCGGCCGACGCCTTCTCGATCCCGCCGCAACTGCTGTTCGAGCCGACCTTCCGCTTCCACCGCGAGATCTGGGCCGAGCGCCGCTTCACCGAGTTCTTCCTCAACAGCGCCATCATCGCGCTCGGCACGGTGTTCATCTCGGTGCCGATCGGCACGCTAGCCGGCTACGCGCTGTCGCGGCTGGAGAGCCGGGCGAGCCGATCCTTCCTGATGGGGCTGCTGATCATAAGGATGTTCCCGCACATCCTGCTGCTGATCCCGTTCTTCATCGTCGCGCGCTCGCTGGCGTTGATCGACACCTACCCGGCGATGATCGCGGCGATGGTCGCGATCAACCAGCCCTTCACGGTCTGGCTGATGCGCAGCTTCTTCCTCGAAATCCCGCGCGAGCTCGACGAGGCCGCGACGATCGACGGCTGCAACGCCTGGACGACCTTCACCATGGTCATCCTGCCGCTGGCCAAGCCCGGCATCGTCGTGACTTCGCTGTTCAGCCTGCTGCTCGCCTATAACGAGTTCCTGTTCGCGCTGATCCTGACCGGCAGCAGCACCAAGACCTTGCCGGTGGCAATCGCCGAATATGGCGGCGAGGACCTGAACTACTGGTCGCTCTCGGCCGCCGGCGCCATCGGCATCATGTTGCCGATCCTGCTCTTCATGCTGTTCTTCCAGCGCCATCTCGTCCGCGGCCTGACCGTCGGCGCAGTGAAGGGGTGAGCGATGAGCGCGATTGAGCCGAATGCCTTGGCAAGGGCGCCCGTCGACGAGAGCATCATCGACGGTTTCATCCGCGCGCAGGCGCAGGCCGTGCCCGCGACGATCTCGTCGGTGCGCGAACAGTTGGGCGGGCTCGACCTGCGCCCGGCCAAGCATCTCGTCCTGGTCGGGTCCGGCACCTCGCTCAATGCGCTGCTCGTCGCCAAGCCCGGCTTCGAGGCCGGCGGAGCCTTCGTCGAGGTGCTCAACCCGGTCGCCTTCCTCTCACGCGAGCCGGCACTCGGCCGCGATGCGCTGGTGATCGCGCTGTCGCAGACCGGCACGAGCGAGACCACCGTCGCGGCCGTGCGACAGGCGCAGGAAAGTGGCTGGCGCTGCCTGACGATCACTGCGGAAGCGCACAGCCCGATTGGCCAGGTGGCCGCGAGCAAGCTCGTGCTGCCGGTTGGACCGGAGCCGGTCGGCCCGAAGACCAAGGGCTACACCGCCTCGCTCGCCGGCCTGTTCGAGCTTGCCGCCGCGTTCGGCGGCAAGGCCGGGGCGGCGGAGATCGACGAGGACCTGCTCGCGGCTGTGATCGCCAAGACGACGCCGCCCGCCTTCGCGCTCGCTGCCGAGCTCGACGAGGCCGACGGCCTGCTCTTCACCGGCGAGGGCCGGCATCACGGCACGGCGCTGGAAGCCTCGCTCAAGATCGCCGAGATGACCGGCGTGCCCGCCGCCGCCTTCCCGACGGAGGAGGCGATGCACGGTCGCTTCCACGGCCTGACGGCGAAGAGCCTGTGCGTCATGATCGCGGCCGACGAGGCCGAGCGGGCGCTCGCCGCTCATGCCGCCGGGGTGATGGCGGGGCTCGGCGTGCGCACCCTGATCCTCAACCTGACCTCCGTGCCGACGCCGCATGACTGGGTCAGGACGCCCGCGCTTTCGGCGCCGCACGACACTATTGCCGCCATCATTCCGGTGCAGCGGCTGGCCCAGGCCATGGCCGCGCGGCGCGGAATCCCGCCGCATCTGATGCGGTTCCCGGGCCTCTCCAAACTCCTCGGCATCAAGATCGACCGACTGACATGAGACACGTCTTCGCAATCGACATTGGCGGCACCGCCATCAAATACGGCCTCATCGGCGAGGGCGGCGTCATTCTGGCTCGCGGCGAGAAGCCCTTCGAACGGCACCTGCCCTTCGCAGGCGTGATCGACCAGCTCGCCGGACTCTACGAGAGCGTGACGGCCGCGGCCGGGCCGGCCGACGCGATCGGCGTGGCGATGCCGGGCTATGCGCTGCGCGAGAGCGGCCTCGTCGTCGATGGCGGCAACAACGTGCCGGCCCTGCGCGATGGCTCGGTCTCGAAAGCCCTGGAGCAGCGCCTGGGCCGGCCGGTCTGGTTCGAGAATGACGGCGTTGCCGCCGCCATGGGCGAGCAGCATTTCGGTGCGGGGCGCACCTTCCCGCGCTTCGTGCTGATGACGATGGGGACCGGCGTCGGTGGCGCCGTGGTGCTCGACGGCAAGCCGGTGACCGGCGCGCGCGGCGAGCCGCCGGAGCTCGGCGCCATCATCGTCGGCAGCGATGCGCAGGGTGCGCCCGTCAGCCTGGAGGCGGCCGCTTCGGCGACAGGCATCCTGCGCGCCTATGCCGGCCAGGCGGGCGGCGGCGTCGTATCGAGCCGCGCCTTGTTCGAACGGGCGGAGGCCGGCGACCTCGCGGCGATCCGGGCGATCGACGCCGCCAGCCGCTCGATCGCGCAGGCGGCTGGTACGCTGATCAACGCGCTCGGCCTCGATGCCGCCATCCTCGGCGGCGGCGTCTCCGGCGCGGGCGAGTTCCTGGCCGAGCGGGTGCGCACGCATCTGCCGGCCTATACCTGGCCCTTCCTGGCGGCGCGCGCGCAGGTCCGCATCGCCGAGCTCGGCAATTCCGCCGGCCTGCTCGGCGTGGCGGCTTCAGCCTTTGCGGGGCTTGCTGGAGAGAACGGCCGCAAGGTACGACCGGCGCCGGTTCTGCTCTGATACGTCCCAAGCTGAAGTGGGAACCTCACCGCGTCATCCCGGAGCTCCGCTGCGCTCCGTCCGGGATGACGGCGCTTGATTCTGACAGATCACAGCAGGCTCTTGGCGCCCGGGCTCTACATGATCCCGGTCTTGGCGAAGATCGCGGTCGTCGATTCCCCTGCCAGGATCATGTCCCTGACCTCGCTCTCGCCGCGGACCTTGGCGAAGGCCGCCGCCAGCACCTCCTGCTCGCGCGCGGCGGGAACGACCACGACGCCGTCGACATCGCCGACGATCAGGTCTCCGGTCTCGACGCGGCAGCCGTTGCGGAACTGGATCGGGCAGCGGAAGTCGATCACCCGGCCGCGCACCCGCTGGTCCTGCGCATAGCTGCCGGCGGAGAAGACGGGGAAGCCGAGCTGCAGGATTTCGCGCGTGTCGCGGTGATAGCCGTCGAGCACGGCGGCGGTGGCTCCGAGCGTGCGGGCGCGGGTGCTCATCAGCCCGCCCCAGAGCGCATAGGTCGGCGACGAGCCGGTGCAGATGTAGATCTCGCCGGGCTTCAGGCTGTCGAGCGCCTCGAACATCAGGCCGAAGGGCTTCGCCCCGCTGCTCACGCCGGCATCGACGGCGCAATCGGCCTCCTGGACGGTCATGGCCCGGCCGGCGACGACCATCTCCGGCACCAGCGCGCGGATCTCCGGCGGCAGGAACTGGCGGGTTAGGCCGATCGCGTCCATCACGTCGCCGAGCACGGCGCTGAAGAGTTCGGTGCGGATGCGCTGGAAGAGCGGTTCTTCGGCTGAAAGCGTGCCGTTGGCCATGGTGGTCTCCTGCATGTCCGAGAATGGCTGGAGGCGCCGCCTCATGCCCCGTTCTTGATCAGCTCGCGTGCGATGATCGTGCGCTGGATCTGGTTGGTGCCTTCGTAGATCTGGGTGATCTTGGCGTCGCGGTAGAGCCGCTCGACCTCAAAACCCTGGATGTAGCCGGAACCGCCGAAAATCTGCACGGCATTGGCCGTCTGCGCCACCGCCATGTCGCTGGCGAAGCATTTCGCGATCGAGGAGGCCGAGGTCGCGGGCAGATCATGGTCGAGGAGCAGGGCGGCTCGCTCGACCAGCGCGCGGGCGGCGGCGATGTCCTTGGCCATGTCGGCGAGCATCCATTGCAGGCCCTGGTTCTCCAGGATCGGCTTGCCGAATTGCCGGCGCTCGCGGGCATAGCCGAGAGCGGCTTCGAGCCCGGCCTGGGCGATGCCGACGGCGAGCGAGCCGATGCCGACGCGGCCCTTCTCGAGCACGCTCATCATGATGTGGAAGCCGCGTCCCTTCGGCCCGAGCAGGGCATCGCGCGGTACCGTGACGCCATCGAAGCTCAGCCCGCCGACCTGGCTGGCGCGCTGGCCCATCTTGTGCTCCTTCGCGCCGCGCGAGACGCCGGGCGCGTGGAGGTCGACGATGAAGATGCTCATGCCGCGATGGCCGGCGGCCGGGTCGGTCGAGGCCAAGACGAAGCCGAGATCGGCGACGGGAGCGTTGTGGATCCAGAGCTTGCCGCCATCGATGACGTAGCCGTCCGCCGTCTCACGCGCGGTGGTGCGGACGTTGGAGAGGTCGGAGCCGGCCTCGGCCTCGGTCAGGCAATAGGCGACGCGGGTCTTCCCGGTCAGGATATCCGGCAGATGCCGGGCGAGCTGCTCCTTCGTGCCGTAGCGCGTCAGCAGGGTGCCGATCAGCTCGACGAGGCCGCACTGGTCGGCGACCGAGGCGTAGCCGCGCGACAACTCCTCCATGACGATGGCGTAGGCGTAGGTGTCGAGCCCGGCGCCGCCATGCTCGGCGGGGACGGTGATTCCGAACAGGCCGAGCTGGCCCATTTGCCGGTAGATCTCGGCCGGGAAGCTTTCGCTGCGGTCGAGCTCGTTGGCGGCGGGCCGGATCACGTCATTGGCGAAGCGTCTGGAGGTGTCGCGGATCTGCTCGTAGATCGCGGTCTCGTTGAGCGGAGCGTGCATGGTGTTTGTCTTCCGTGCCGGTCAGGCGATGCCGTTTAAGGCGCAGAGATGGCCCATGCGCCGCGCCGCGCGCTCAGGGTCGGTGAACAGCCCGGCCCTGTCGGCGAGGCGGAAGAGGTCGGCATAGTGCAGGATGCCGCGCGCCGATTCCGCGCCGCCGATCATGCGAAAATGGTCCTGGAAGCCATTGAGCCAGGCCAGGAGGACGACGCCGCTCTTGTAGTACTGCGTCGGCGCCTCGAAGAGCCGGCGCGACAGGGCGACAGTCGGATCGAGGATGGCGTGGAAGCCCTGCTTGTCGCCGGCTTCGAGACGCGCGAAGGCCGCGGCTGCGGCGGGTGCGATCGGGTCGAAGATGCCGAGCAGCCCGTGCGAGAAGCCGTGCTCGTCGCCGGCGATCAGCTCGGCATAGTTGAAGTCGTCGCCCGAATACATCACGATCCCATCAGGCAGCTTCCGGCGCATCTCGATCTCCTTGCCGGCATCGAGCAGCGAGATCTTGATGCCGTCGATCTTGGCGGCGTTGTCCCGGATCAGCGTCAGCACGGCCGCCATGGCCGGCTGGAACTCGCGGCTGCCCCAGTAGCCGGCGAGCGCCGGATCGAACATCTCGCCGAGCCAGTGCAGGATGACCTTGCCGCGGCATTGCCGGATCAGGCGGCTATAGACCGCGAGATAGTCGTCCGGCCCCTTCGCTACGCGGCAGAGCGCGCGGCTGGCCATCAGGATGATCTTGCCGCCGTGCGTCTCGACATGGGCGATCTGCTCCTCATAGGCGCGGATCACGTCGTCGAGCGTTCCGATCGCATTCGGGTCGAGCTGGTCGGTGCCGGCGCCGCAGGCGAGGTCGGCGCCCTCGACCGTCTTCGCCTCGGCGAGCACGCGGGCGATCAGCTCGGCGGCGTTGCTCCAGTCGAGCCCCATGCCGCGCTGCGAGGTGTCCATCGCCTCGGCGACCTTGAAGCCGAGGCCCCAGAGATGGCGGCGGAAGGCGAGCGTCGCGTCCCAATCGACGGCCGGAACTCGCCACGGCTCGTTCAGGGCGCGGGGATCGGCGACGACATGCGCGGCAGCGTAGACGGTCCGGATCGGCGAGGGCGCATGGGTCGGGGCGAAGCGCGAGGGCGGCGCCAGGGTATAGCGCTCGGTCCCGCCGGCGGCCTGGGGCAGGGTGATCTGGGCCATCGCTTCCTCCAATTTAATGGAACGTTCCATTTTATTCTTGATGTTTTATGCCTATAATTCATCGAACTCTTGATTGAAAGGGGCATGTTGCCATCTCGATCTGGCTCTGATATGGAACGTTCCAAATCAAGAACGGTGCCGCATGGCGCCTTGGGATGGAACGATGCCGCAGCGGCGCGAGGTCAGGGACAAGGTGACGATCGTCGAGATCGCGGACGCTGCCGGCGTCTCGAAATCGACGGTGTCGCTCGTCCTGACCGGCCGCGGCAGCGTCAAGCCCGAGACCCGCGAGCGCATCCGGCAGGCGATGGACGCGCTCGGCTACGTCTATAATCGCGGCGCCGCCAACCTGCGCAATACGCAATCCAAGATCGTCGGGCTCGTCCTCAACGACCTCTCCAACCCGTTCTTCGCCGAATTCGCCATCGGCGTCGAAACCGTGCTGCAGATGGCCGGCTATGTCGCCTTCATGGCGAATACGTCCGAGAGCGTCGTGCGCCAGACGCAGGTGATGCGGATGATGCGCGAGCACGGGGCTGGCGGCATCATCCTGTGCCCGGCGCTGGACACCAAGCCGGAGGACATCGCCTGGGCTGGCGGTCTCGACACAGCGCTATTGGTGGCGATCCGCCGGCTGCCGGGCGTGGCGGCGAGCGTGGTGATCCCCGACAATGTCGCCGGCGCAGCGCGGGTGACGCGCCATCTGCTCAATCTCGGCCATAAGCGCATCGCCTATCTCGGCGGCATGCATTCCATGGTGGTCCGGCAGGATCGTTTCCAGGGATGCGCCGAGGCGATGGCCGGGGCGGGCCAAGCGATCGATCCGGGTCTCAACATCGAAAGCATGCCGACGCGCGATGGCGGCTTCACCGCGATGGGCTCGGCGCTGGCTCTGCCCGACCGCCCGACTGCGGTGGTCTGCTACAATGACGTCGTGGCGATCGGCGCCATGCTGGCCGCGGCCAAGCGCGGGCTGGTGGTCGGGCGCGACATCGCCATCGTCGGCTTCGACGACACCAGCGAGGCCCGGCACGTCTCGCCGGCGCTGACTACGATTGCCGTCGATGCCGGTGGCTTGGGCGAGCGTGCCGCGGCGATGCTGCTCGAACGCATCACCAACCCTGCTTCCCCGGCTACGACCCATATCGGCCCGGCCGATCTCGTCATTCGCGAATCCTGTGGCGCCTACCAGCACGCGCTGGCGGCCGCCGGCTGATCCCCTCCTTCAACCCGACACGAGCACGATGGCGTTTCCCCGCATCCTCACCGCCGACGAAGCCGCCGCCCTGATCCCGGACGAGGCGATCGTCACCGTATCCTCCTCGTCGGGGCTGGGTTGCCCTGATGCGGTGCTGGCCGCGATCGGCCGGCGCTTCGAGGCGGAAGGCCGTCCGAAGAACCTCACCACCATGCACCCGATCGCGGCCGGCGACATGTGGGGCGTCAAGGGCATCGACCATCTGGCAAGGCCCGGCCTGCTGGCGCGCATCCTCGGCGGCTCCTATCCGTCGGGACCGTCGAGCGCCGAGCCGCCGGCGATCTGGAGGATGGTCACCGGTAACGAGATACCCGCCTACAACATCCCGAGCGGCATCCTGTTCGACATGCATCGCGAGGCGGCGGCGAAGCGGCCGGGCGTGCTGACCAAGATCGGCATGGAGACCTTCGTCGACCCGAGGAACCAGGGCTGCGCCATGAACGCGCGCGCCGCGGCCGAGCCGATCGTCAGCCGGGTGGAGTTCGACGGCGAGGACTGGCTCTATTTCAAGAGCATCATCCCCAAGGTCGCGATCATCCGCGCCACCACCGCCGACGAGCGCGGCAACCTCTCCTATGAGCACGAGGGCGGCTATCTCGGCCCGCTCGATCAGGCGCTGGCCGTGCGCAACAATGGCGGCATCGTCATCGCGCAGGTGAAGCGGCTCGTCGCCGCCGGCAGCATCAAGACTCAAGCGGTCTTCGTGCCCGGCATCCTGGTCGATGTCATCGTGGTGGCGCCGGACCAGATGCAGACGACGCAGACGGTCTATGATCCGGCGATCTCAGGCGAGGTGTCCCGCCCGCTATCGAGCTTCGCGACGCCTGCCTTCGACGTCGCCAAGGTGATCGCGCGGCGGGTGGCGCAGGAGCTGCGCCATGGCGATGCCGTCAATATCGGTTTCGGCATCTCGGCCAATGTCCCGCGCATCCTGATCGAGGAAGGCCAGCACGGCGCGGTGACTTGGGTGATCGAGCAGGGCGCGGTCGGCGGCGTGCCGCTGCTCGAGTTCCAGTTCGGCTGCGCCTCCAACGCGGAGGCCTTTGTGCCCTCGCCCTACCAGTTCACCTACTTTCAGGGCGCGGGTTTCGACATGTCGCTGCTCTCCTTCCTGCAGATCGACCGGCAGGGCTCGGTCAACGTCTCCAAGCTCGGCGTCCGGCCGCATGTCACTGCGGGGGCCGGCGGCTTCATCGACATTACGGCGCGGGCCCGGCGCATCGTCTTCTCCGGCTATTTCAGCGCCGGCGCCAAGCTTCTGATCGCTGACGGCAAGCTCGTCATCGAGAAGGAGGGCAAGGTGAGGAAGCTCGTCGAGGCGGTCGAACACATCTCGTTCTCGGGTCCGCGCGCGGTCGCCCAGGGGCAGGACATCACCTACATCACCGAGCGCTGCGTGATGAAGCTGACCAAAGACGGCGTCGTCGTCAGTGAGATCGCGCCCGGCGTCGATCTCGAACGCGACATCCTGGCCCAATCAGAATTTCCGCTGCTGGTGCCTGAGAGGCCGAAGCTGATGGATGCCGCCCTGTTCGAGAACGCCCTGCTTGGCCTGACCGTGCCGAAGAGGGTGGCATGAGCGATCCCGTCCGCCTCGACATCACCGACGGCCTCGCGGTCATCACGCTGGCGCGGCCAGAGAAGCTCAACGCGCTCGACGACGTCATGGTCGGCCTGCTCGGCCGCTATGCCGACGCGATCGACGCCGACCGCTCGGTGCGCGCGGTCATCCTGACCGGCGAGGGCAAGGCCTTCTGCGCCGGCGGCGACATTGTCGCCTGGGGCGGGCTCTCGCCGCTGGAGATGGGGCAGGGCTGGGTCCGCTCCGGCCACCGCGTCTTCGACAAGCTCGCGCGGATGAAGCCGCCGGTGATCGCCGCGCTGAACGGCCACGCGCTTGGCGGCGGGCTGGAGCTCGCGGTCACAGCCGATATCCGCATCTGCGAGGCGCAGGCCAAGATCGGCCTGCCGGAGAGCGGGCTCGGCATGATCCCCGGCTGGTCCGGCACGCAACGCCTGGTCAGGCGGCTCGGCGGCCAAGTCGCGCGGCGCCTCGCGCTGACCGGCGAGATCGTCACGGCCGAGACGGCTGCTACGCTTGGCATCGTCGATCAGGTCGTCGAGAAGGGCGGTTCGCTGGCGGCGGCGAAGGCGATGGCCGAGCGCGTCGCCGCGCGCGGGCCGGTGGCGAACATCGTCGTGAAGCAGCTGATCAACGCCGCGGAGGACGAGGATCGCGCCGCGATCATGGAGACGCTGGCGAGTTCGCTGGTATCCTATACCGAGGACGTCAAGGAAGGCGTCGCCGCCTTCCAGGACAAGCGCACGCCGCGCTACCGGGGTGAGTGAGATGGCGCGTCCCGTCGCCCTGATCACCGGCGCAAGGCGTGGCATCGGCCGCACCATCGGGCTCGCGCTTGCCGAGGCCGGCCACGACATCGCCTTCACCGACCTCGTCGAGGACGAGGCCGCCGCCGAGGCGCAGGCCGCCTTCGCCGGGGCCGGCGCCCGCGCGCTCTTCATCAGGCATGACGTTGCGGCCATCGAGAGCCATGCCGATCTGGTCGCGACGATCCTGCGCGAATTTGGCCGGCTCGACCTCCTCGTCTCCAATGCCGGCATCGGCGCGCCCGTGCGCGGCGACATGCTGGAGATCACGCCTGAGTCCTATGACCTCGTCATGGGGGTCAATCTGCGCGGCGCCGCCTTCCTGAGCCAGGAGGTCTCGAAAGCGATGCTCGCGGGGCCGCGAGCGGGTAACCCCGCGATCGTCTTCATCACCTCGGCCAGCACCGAGCTCGTCTCGATCGACCGGGCGCAATACTGCGTCTCGAAGATCGGCCTCTCGATGTGGGCGAAGGCGCTTGCTGTGCGGCTCGCGCCGGAGGGCATCCCGGTCTTCGAGGTCAGGCCGGGCGTGATCCGCACCGACATGACCGCGAAGGTCGCCGCGAAATACGACGCCCGCATCGCGGACGGCCTGATCCCGGCCGGACGCTGGGGCGAGGGCGAGGACGTGGCGCGCTGCGTCGTCGGCCTGACCAGTGGCAATTTCAGCTACGCGACGGGAACGGTGATCAATGCCGATGGCGGCTTGATGATCCCGCGCCTGTAGATACGCTCAGAGACGTAAGACCAAGAGCCGATATCAAACCGGCCGGCGAGGGCATAGGAGGGACGGATGGCTGGAATAGACTTGGTCACCCGCCGGATCGGGTACGCCGCATGAGTTATGAATTCGATTTCGCCGACGTCTTCGCGGCGTGGCCGGAATTGCTGCAGGGCCTGCTCAACACGCTGGTGCTCTCGGCGCTGGCGATGGCGATCGGCATGGTCGTCTCGGTCGCGGGCGCGCTCGGCAAGACCTCTGGGCCGAAATGGCTGCGCTGGTTCATCGACGAGTACATCGAGCTGATCCGCAACACGCCGTTCCTGATCCAGATCTTCATGATCTATTTCGGCCTGCCCTCGCTCGGCATCAAACTGTCATCGAACGAGGCGGCGCTGATCGCGCTGGTCGTCAATGTCGGCGCCTACGGCATCGAGATCATCCGCGCCGGCATCGAGAGCATCCAGAAGGGCCAGGTCGAGGCCGGCAAATCGCTCGGCATGCGGCCGTTGCAGATCTTCCGCTACATCGTCCTGAAACCTGCGATCCAGGCGGTCTACCCATCGCTGACCAGCCAGTTCATCCTGCTGATGCTGAATTCGAGCGTCTGCTCGGCGATCGCGGCGAGCGAGCTGACTGCCGTTGCGGGCGATATCCAGTCGCGTACCTTCCGCAGTTTTGAAGTCTATTTCGTCGTGACCTGCATCTATCTCGGCCTGTCGCTGTTCTTCTGGAGCGCCTTCGCCGGGATCGAGCGCACCCTCCTGCGCAAGCCAACCCGGTAAGCCCTGACGATGCGCGAACTCGGACCCAACGAGATCCTCTTCATCCTGGCGGCCGTGCGCTGGACGCTGCTGCTCTCGGTCGTCGCCTTCATCGGCGGCGCGATCGGCGGCGCGCTGGTCGCGCTCGCCCGCACCAGCGAGTTCAAGTGGCTGAGGCTTCTGGCGAATGGCTACATCAAGCTGTTCCAGGGCACGCCGCTGCTGATGCAGCTCTTCCTCGCCTTCTTCGTGCCCGGGCTGTTCGGCTGGTCGGTCGACCCCTGGATGGCGGCTGCGATCGGCCTGTCGCTGCACGCCAGCGCCTTCCTCGGCGAGATCTGGCGCGGCGCCATCGAGGTCGTGCCGCGCGGGCAATGGGAGGCGGCGACCTCGCTCGGGCTGCGCTATGGCCCGAAAATGGCGCTGGTGATCGTGCCGCAAGCGGTCAGGATCGCGATCCCGCCGACGATCGGCTTCCTGGTGCAGCTGATCAAGGGCACCTCGCTCGCCTCGATCATTGGCTTCGTCGAGCTGACCCGGGCGGCGCAGGTGATCAACAACGCCACCTTCCGGCCGTTCACCATCTTCGCGCTCGTCGCCGTCGTCTACTACGTCATCTGCCGGCCGCTCTCGGCCTACAGCAAGCGAATGGAGCAAAAGCTCCTCGTCGCCGCGCGCTAAGCGGCGACGCCAGAGCAGGATGCGAAAAGTGGAAGCCGGTTTTCGCGTGAATCCTGCTCTAATCTAACGAGAAGCCTACCAAGTCCACCCGAGGAGAAACGTCCATGTCCCTGTTCAAGTCCATCCTGCGCCGCAGCCTCGGCGCGCTGGTTCTCGCCGGCGTCGCCGCCGCAACGCTTGGTTCTGCCCCTGCAAGCGCGGCCACGCCCGAGGAGATCAAGGCTCGCGGCAAGCTGCTGGTCGGCCTGCTGACCGATTACCCGCCCTTCGGCGGCACCGACGCCCAGCAGCAGCCGGCCGGTTACGACGCCGACGTCGCCAAGCTGATGGCGAAGGCGCTGGGCGTGCCGGTCGAGCTCGTCCCGGTCACCGGGCCAAACCGCATCCCCTACCTGTTGACCAACAAGATCGACGTGCTGATCGCCACCTTCGGCATCACCGCCGAGCGCCAGAAGCAGGTGCTGTTCTCGAACCCCTACAGCTCGCTGACGATCTACGTGCTGGCGCCCAAGAGCCTCAACATCAAGACGCCGGAAGACCTGAAGCCGGTGACGATCAGCGTCGCGCGCGCCTCGACGCAGGACACCGCGATCAGCGCGATCGCGCCGCAGGGCACCCAGCTCAAGCGCTTCGACGACGACGCGACCGCGCTGCAGGCGCTGATCTCCGGTCAGGTTCAGGCGATGGGCGCGAGCAACACCATCCTCGCCCAGCTCAACAAGGACTATCCGCAGCTCAACATGGAGCCGAAGCTGACGCTGCGCGAGCAGGCCAACGGCATGGCCTTCCGCAAGGCCGACACGGCGCTGGCCGAGTTCGCCAACAAGTTCATTGCCGATATCGAGAAGAACGGCGAGCTGAGCGCCGTCAACCAGCGCTGGTTCGGCATCCCGCTGACCAAGCTGCCGCCCATGCCGTCGTTCTGAGAGCGTCTCAGCGCACTACACGGCGCGTCCGGCCCCATGCCGGACGCGTCCAATTCTCAGGTCAAAGCGAGACGACGCGAATGACGATGCCCGCGACCGCCGCCCAAGGCGACGTGATGATCGAGATGCGCAAGGTCGACAAGTTCTACGGCGACTTCCAGGTGCTGCGGAACATCGACCTGACGGTCAGCCGCGGCGAGCGCATCGTCATTTGCGGCCCCTCGGGCTCCGGCAAGTCGACGCTGATCCGCTGCCTCAACCAGCTCGAGGAGCACCAGGCCGGCGAGATCGTGATCGACGGCACCATGGTGCATGCGAACCTGCGCGGCATCGAGGATATCCGCCGCGAGATCGGCATGGTGTTCCAGAGCTTCAACCTGTTCGGCCACCTCACCGTGCTGGAGAACTGCACGCTGGCGCCGATGAAGGTGCGCGGCATCGGCAGGGCCGAGGCCGAGGCGACCGCGCGCACCATCCTGGAGCGCGTCCACATTCCCGAGCAGGCGCTGAAATACCCGGTCCAGCTCTCCGGTGGCCAGCAGCAGCGCGTCGCGATCGCACGTTCTCTGTGCATGAACCCGAAGATCATGCTGTTCGACGAGCCGACCTCGGCGCTCGATCCGGAGATGGTCGGCGAGGTGCTCGACGTCATGGTCGAGCTCGCCGAGAGCGGCATGACCATGATCGTCGTGACCCACGAGATGGGCTTCGCCCGCAAGGTCGCCGACCGCGTGATCTTCATGGATGCCGGCGAGATCGTCGAGGTCGCGCCGCCCGAGCAGTTCTTCACCGCCCCGCGGAACGAGCGGACGAAGAAGTTCCTCGGCCAGATCCTGCACGCGCAGCAGAGCTGAGGCGCAGGGAGGGGACCGGGCTCTTTCGCTGCGGGCAAGCCGATCCAACGATGCTGGCCGGCGCATGACTGGCAGCGCCGAATGCCTTGCAATTTATGGGATCGCTTTGTAGGCCTGCTCGACCGTGAGAGGCTGATATTCCGAGTCGCCCGACGCCTCCTGATTCTCCGGGCGACTATCGTGCACGGCGCCTTGCGGCCGCCGACATGCGTTCCTTCCTCCGACGGGAGAGGGCGCCAACGCGGCGGAAGTGGACGGAATGCGCTCTGGCGACAGGCTGATATCGGACCGGGCGGGCCTGCTCGCACTGCCCGTGCTGCTTTGCCTCAGTGCCTGCGCGGTCGGCCCTGACTATGTCCCGCCGATGCAGGCCCTGCCGTCGCAATGGAACGCGGCCTCCCCGACGCGCCGGCCGCCGGCCCTGTCGGAATGGTGGCGGCAGTTCAAGGACCCCGCCCTCAACCGGCTGGTCGAGGAGGCCGTAGCGGGCAATCTCGATGTGGCGCAGGCCAAGGCGCGCATCCGCGAGGCGCGGGCGAGCCGGGTCCAGGCGATCGCGCCGCTGTTCCCGCAGGTCGATGGCTCCGCCTCAGTGACGCGCTCGCGCTCCGCGTCCAGCGGCGATTCCTCCTTCGGCAACGTCACGCGCAACAGCTTTCGCGCCGGTTTCGACACCTCCTGGGAGCTCGACCTGTTCGGCGCCCGCGACCGTGCCATCGAGGCCGCGACCTATGGCGCCGATGCGGCCGAGGACGATCTCGACGGTGTGCTGCTGACGCTCGTCGGCGATGTCGCCTCGACCGTGATCGAGGCGCGCGGCTACCAGGCCCGCATCGCGCTGGCGCGACGCACCGCCGCGACGCAGCGCGAGACCGAGGCGCTGACCAAGGTGCGCTTCCAGGCCGGCGCCGTCTCGGCGGCCGATACGGCGCGGGCGACGGCGCAGGTCGCGAGCACGGAGGCGCAGATCCCGGCACTCGAGATCGCGCTCTCGGAGAGCCTGAACCGCCTCGCCATCCTGATCGGCCGTCCGCCCTCCGCGATGGCTAACCGCCTGGTCGGGGCCGGGCAGGTGCCGGCCACGCCCACGCCGCCGCGCGCCGGGGTGCCGGCCGATGTGCTGCGCAGCCGGCCCGACGTCCGTCGCGCCGAGCGCCTGCTGGCCCAGGCGACGGCGCGGATCGGCCAGGCCGAGGCTGCGCGCTATCCAGCGGTCAGCCTGACCGGCAACATCTCGACCTCGGCGCTGAAGCTCGGCGACCTCGCCAAGAACAGCGCGATCGGCTGGTCGATCGGCCCCAGCTTGAGCGTGCCGATCTTCAATGGCGGCGAGCTGGCGGCGGCCGTCGACGTGGCGCGGGCGCAGCGCGACCAGTCCGACGCCGCGCTGCGGCTCGCCGTGCTGACCGCGCTGCAGGATGTCGAGGACGCGCTGGTGGGCCTGAGGCAGGAGCGGCTGCGACTCGCCAGCCTGGCCACGGCGGCGACGGCTTCGGGCGAGGCTGCGAGGCTGTCGCAGACGCTCTACCGTTCCGGCGGGATCAGCTTCCTCGACGTGCTCGATGCCGAGCGCTCGCAGTATAGTGCCGAGGATGCGCTGATCCAGAGCCGGATCGCGCTTGCGACCCGGTTCATCGCGCTCAACAAGGCGCTTGGCGGCGGCTGGCTCCGGCCGGTCGAGGTCTCGCGTCCGAGGGTCGACGACCCGCAGCAAGGGCCGCGCCCACGCGCCCTGACCCTGGAGCCCGTGCAGCCATGAAATTGCGCCGCGCCGCCCTGCTGGTCCTCGTCCTCGGGATGTTGGGGGCGGGCGCCTATGCCCTGCACTCGCAGCAGGCGACGCAGCCCGCCGCGGTCCAGCTGCCGACGGTCGCCGCCGCGATAGGCGATGTCGAGGAAGCCGTGCTCGCCAGCGGCGGGCTTGAGCCGATCCGCCAGGTCAATGTCGGCGCGCAGGCCACGGGCCGGCTGATCTCGCTCAAGGTGACGCTCGGCCAGAACGTCAACCAAGGCGATCTGATCGCCGAGATCGACGCCGTGCCCCAGCAGAACGCGCTGCGCACGGCCGAGGCCGAGCTCGCCGTGCTGCGCGCGCAGCGCGACGAGCGGCTGGCCAATCTCGCCTATGCGGATTCCGTGCTGGCGCGGCAGAAGCAGATGCTCGGCCAGAACGCGGTCTCGCGCGACGACTATGAATCGGCCGAGATGACCGTGCTGACCACGAAGGCCCAGATCGCGGCACTGGACGCGCAGATCATCTCCGGCGGGGTCAAGGTCGAGACCGCGCGCGCCAATCTCGGCTATACCCGCATCACCGCGCCGGCCTCGGGCACCGTGCTGGCGATCGTCACGCAGGAAGGCCAGACGGTGAACGCCGTCCAGTCGGCGCCGACCATCGTCGTGCTCGGCGACGTCTCGACCATGACGGTGAAGGCCAAGATCTCCGAAGCCGACGTGCTCAGGGTCAAGGCGGGGCAGGAGGTCTTCTTCAGCGTGCTCGGCGCGCCCGACCGGCGCTTCCCCGGCAAGATCGCCTTCGTCGAGCCGGCGCCCGATACGCTCAAGACGCAGAACGCCAGCAGCGCCTCGGTCTCCTCGAGCGCGACCTCGTCCTCGACCTCGACGGCAATCTACTACAACGCGCTGTTCGAGGTGCCGAACGCCGACGGAAAGCTGCTGACCTCGATGACCGTGCAGGTGACGGTGGTGGTCGGCCGGGCGCGCGGCGTCGTCACCGTGCCCTCGACGGCGATCCGCCGCCGTGGCGACGGGGCCTGGATCGAGGTCATCGGCGAGGACGGCAAACCGGCGCCGCGCAAGGTCACGGTCGGGCTCGACAACAAGATCGTGGCGGAGATCTCCTCCGGACTGAAGGCGGGCGAGCGCGTCGTCACCACGCGCATACCCGGCGCGGCTGGCGGCCCCAATGCGGCCCGCCGCATCCGCGGCCCGCTCGGATTCTGACATGGGCGTGCCGCTGATCAGGCTGAGCGGCGTCCGGCGCGATTTTGGCGCCGGCGAAGCGGCGGTCGCGGCGCTCGACGGCGCCGAGCTGACCATAGAGGCCGGCGAGATGGTCGCGATCGTCGGGCCCTCGGGCTCGGGCAAGTCGACCCTGATGAACATCATCGGCTGCCTCGACCGGCCGACCGGCGGGGTCTACGAGATCGACGGCCGGCCGACGCGCGATCTCGGGCCCGACGAGCTGGCGCGGCTGCGGCGGGAGTATTTCGGCTTCGTCTTCCAGCGCTACCACCTGCTCTCCGAGCTGACGGCGCTCGCCAATGTCGAGGTGCCCGCGATCTATGCCGGCATCCCGGTCGAGAAGCGCCGCAGCCGCGCTGCCGCTTTGCTCGACAGGCTCGGCCTCGGTGCCCGCAAGACGCATCGCCCGGCCGAGATGTCGGGCGGCCAGCAGCAGCGCGTCTCGATCGCGCGGGCCTTGATGAACGGCGCGCGCGTCATCCTCGCCGACGAGCCGACCGGCGCGCTCGATCGCAAGAGCGGCGAGGAGATGCTGACGCTGCTCGAGGAACTGGGACGCGAGGGCCACACCATCATCCTCGTCACCCACGACATGTCGGTCGCGGCGCGGGCGGAGCGCATCGTCGAGTTGAGCGACGGCCGGATCATCTCCGACAAGCGCACGCGGCCCACCGCTGCCTCAGCCGCGAACCCGGCTCTCGACGTGCCCGCAGGCAACTCCTGGCGCGGAGCGTTCGGCCGGTTGCGCGAGGCGTTCGGCATGGCGCTGCTCTCGATGCGGGCCCATAAGCTGCGCTCGGCCCTGACCATGCTCGGCATCGTCATCGGCATCGCCTCGGTGGTCAGCGTCGTCGCGCTGGGCGAGGGCTCGCGCCAGCAGGTGCTCGCCAACATCGCCGGGCTCGGCACCAACACGCTGGAGATTTTTCCGGGCACCGGCTTCGGCGACCGCCGCTCCAGCCTGATCAAGACGCTGACCGTGGCTGATGCGCAAATCCTGGCGAGCCAGCCCTATGCCGAGGGCGTGACGCCGACCGTCTCGACCAGCGCGACGCTGCGCTTCGGCGCGATCGAGGCGAGCGGGCTCGTCAATGGCGTCGGCGAGCAGTATTTCGCGGTCAGGGGCAGCACTGTCGTCCAAGGCCGGTTCTTCGACGAAGACGATGTCCGCCGGCTCTCGCAAGACGTGGTGATCGACGAGAACACGGCCGGCGTCCTGTTCGACCAGTCCGGCCAGAACCCGATCGGCCGCATCATCCTGATCGGCACGGTGCCGAGCCGGGTGATCGGCGTGATGCGCCGGCAGCAAGGCGGCTTCGGCGCGAGCCAGAACCCGCAGGTCTTCCTGCCCTACACCACCGTCCAGGGTCGCTTCCTCGGCGACCTCTCGCTGCGCAGCATCACGCTGCGGGTGAACGACGACACGCCGATGGAGGCGGCGCAGGCCGCCGTCACCGAGCTCCTGACGCATCGCCACCGCGCCCAGGATTTCTTCATCCAGAACCTCGACGACATCCGCCAGGCCATCACCAGCAACAACGCGACCTTCGCGCTGCTGATCGCCTCGATCGCGGTGATCTCGTTGCTGGTCGGCGGCATCGGGGTGATGAACATCATGCTGGTCTCGGTGATCGAGCGCACCGGCGAGATCGGCCTGCGCATGGCGGTCGGCGCCCGGCGCGGCGACATCCTGCAGCAATTCCTGATCGAGGCCTCGCTGGTCTGCTTCATCGGCGGCGTGCTCGGCATCGCGCTGGCGTTGTCCGTGGGCTGGGGCTTCGGCCTGGCCGGCTCGCCGGTGCGCTTCGTCTACTCGGTCGAGGCCTTCGCCGCCGCCATCGCCTGCTCGACGCTGATCGGGGTCGGCTTCGGCTTCCTGCCGGCGCGCAACGCCGCGCAGCTCGATCCCGTCGAGGCGCTGGCGCGCGGCGCCTGAGGCCGGCGTTATCGGAAGAGGAGCCTATACGGTCTGCACGACGCCTGTCGGCGGTTCGACGGGCTCGGTGCCGCTGCGGCTCGTCAGGCGGATCGCGCGGTACTTGCCTAAGCCGAGCGGTGGCCGGTGTGCGATCAGCACGAAGGTCGCGCCGGGCAAGGCCTGGCGCAGCGCGCCCAGCACGTGCTGCTCGGCCTCCGGGTCGAGCGCGCTGGTCGCCTCGTCCAATATGATCCAGTCCGGCCTGTGCAGGTGGATGCGCGCCAGCGCCAGCCGCTGGCGTTCGCCGCCGGAAAGGCCGCGGCGCGCGTCGTTCCAGGCCGGCTCCGCGATCTCCCAGAGATGGCTCATGCCGACGGCGGCGAGCGCCTGCTGATAGGCTCCTGTCTCGTGATCCTCCGGAGCAGCCGGATAGGCCAGCGCCGTCCGCAGGTCGCCGAGCGGCAGGTAGGGCTGCTGCGGCAGGAAGGCCATCCTGGAATCGGGCCGCTCGATCCGGCCTGTGCCATGGCGCCAAAGCCCGGCGATGGCCTTGACCAGGGCGCTCTTGCCGTGGCCCGAAGGCGCCGCGATCCAATATGCTTCGCCGGCTTCAAAACTGAGATCGGGCAGCGGTTCGAGGGTGCGGCCTCCTGGCGTCCAGAGCGCGACGCCCCGTAGCGAGAGCCGGCCGTCCGGCCCGGCGACGAGCGCGGGGCGCGATGCGCTGGTCGCGCCTTCCGCCGCCTTGAGGAAATGGCTGAGCCGGCTGGCCGAGGCGGCGAGTTCGGCGAGGTCGCGATAGGAGAAGATGAACCAGGACAGGGTCGTGACCACGTTCTGGAAGGCCGAGCCGATCTGCATCAGCCCGCCGAAGGTGACGCGCCCGGTGAGAAAGGCCGGCAGGGCCAGGAAGAGCGGGATGCGCAGCACCGTCTGGAAATAGGGCCGGGTGAAGCAGCCGAGGATCAGCTCGCGATTGGCCAGGCCGCGCCAGTTCTGCGCGATCGCGGTAAAGCGCTGCGACAGCAGGCGGCGCTCGGCTGCCTCGCCATCCGCCAGCGCCACGGCCTCGACATGCTCGCGCAGCCGCGTCAACGCGAAGCGGAAATCGGCCTCGCGGCGCTGCTGCTCGAAGGCGAGCGACTTCAGCGGCCTGCCGAGCCAATGGGTGACGCCGCTGGAGATCGCGACGTAGAGCGGCGCGGCCCAGACCATGTAGCGCGGGATCTCGATGGCGACGCCACCGAGCGTGAAGGCGAGCGGGAAGGTGGAGAGCGACCACAGGATCGCGACGAAGGAGATCAGCGCGACGATGTTGGTGATCAGCTCGATCGCCTCGCCGGTGAGCTTGTCGACGAAGATGCGGCAATCCTCGGCGATGCGCTGGTCGGGATTGTCGAGGCCGTTATCGGAGCGGTCGCGCAGGTGCCAATAGGCCTTGCCCGCGAACCAGCGGTCGAGCGCGGCTTCGGTCAGCGAGCGGCGCCAGCGGATCTGCAGCATCTTGCGCAGGTAGCTCCCGGTCAGGAACAGCGCGACGCTGATCGCGATCAGCCCGAAGAAGATCGCGATCTGGCGCAGGGTCGCATCGACGTCGAGCTTCTGCAGCGCGTTGTAGAAATCGGCCGTCCAGGCGATCAGTCGCACCGAGACCTGCACGCCGGCCAGGCCGAGGCCGAGCACGAGCGCGAAATAGACCAGCCCGGCGCGCCCGCCCGGGCCACCGACGCAGAGCCGCGTCAGCAGCGCGATATGCGAGAGGACTGCGGTCACCGGGACGGCCGGGCGGCGCGCGAGGGCTCAGCCACGGGCATTGCCGAGCGGAACCTGTGCGAAGGCCGCCGCGGCGCCGCGCAAGACAAGGCCGGTCGGCTGGCCGTCGGCGTCTTCGGCATGCAGCTCGACCTGATCGTCCTCGTTTCGGCGCCGCCAGCCGGCCAGCGCGCCGGCGCGCAAATGCAGGTGGAAATCGGGCTGCATCAGGTTGACGAAGCCCATGGCCGGCTTCGGTTCCGGCAGCGCTCCGCTCCAGAGCTGATGCAGGCCGGGACGGCGCAGCTCGATCGCGATCGGCAGGCCGTTGCGCAGGATGGCAGCGAAGGTGGCCGCGCCGAGATCGTCTTCGGGCACGTCCTGCGCGCCGCCCATGCCGGATTCGCGCGCGACGGGCTCCAGCGCCTCGCCGGGCCCGAAGGATGCAAGCGCCTGGTCGAAGGGCTCGATACCATCGAGGCCGATCAGGCTGAACAGCACCTCGCCCTCGGCATTCTGGCACTCGAGCCGCGGCAGCACGCGGTCGCGCATCGTGCTGGTACGGTCGGTGACGAGACGCGTGACGACCGTGAGGTCGAGCGCGCTGTCATGCATCTCGCCTGACAGAAGGGCGATATCACCGTCGACGACGACATTCTCGACCACGCCCATGCGCTCATGCGTGGCGCCGCCTGAGCGCGCGCTGAGCATGACGCGGCCCATGCTCGGGAGCTTGGCGAGGATCTCGGCCGGGCGCTGCTTCAGCAAAGCGCGGGGAAGGGCGGTCTCGGTCATCATATCCTCCAAAGGGAAATGCGACGCTCCGGGTCTCGGGTCGGAGCGTCGCCGAATGATCGCGCCCATGCGGGCGCAGTCATTCGATGCTTGTGGCACGTCCGGCGTCGCCTCAGAACTCGACGGAGGCGGCGAGCTTGAAGGTGCGGCCGGGCGCGGTCTGCAGTTCCAGCGGGTTCGTGGCTGCGACGGCGGGCGAGTCGGGCACCTTGTTGAAGGTCGGGTTGACCAGGTCGGCGAAGTAGCGCCGGTCGAAGATGTTCTCGACGCCGCCGCGCAGGGTGATGAACGAGGTCGGCTTCCAGTTCAGGAAGGCGTCGAACACCGAATAGCCGCCGGGCTTGAAGATCGCAGGCGAGCTCGCCCGGGTGGCGCCGGCGGCGAAGGAGCCGATGAGCTCGGCCTCGAGCCCATATTCCGGCATAAGGTACTTCAACCCGGCGACGGCCTTGAGCGGGCTGACATTGTAGGGCGTGGTCTGGGCGCCCGCTTCGGTCTTCTGCCTGCCGTACTGGTAGCTGAACGTGACGTTGGCGAGCCAGCGCTCGTGGAACTTCCACTCGGCGGATGCCTCGATGCCGGAGATCTCGATGCGCGAGAGGTTGCGGTAGGTGATGTCGGTCGTGCCGGGGATCGTCACGAAGTTCTGGATGAAGTCCTTGTAGTCGGCATGGAAGGCGCCGAGCGAGAACCAGCCGTCAGTGAACCTGCCGCGGATACCGGCCTCGTAGGACTTCACCTTCTCGGGCTTCAGGTCCGGGTTCGGGATCAGGTTCTGGGTGCCGAAGGGCAGCGAGGTGTAGAGCTGCTGCGCCGTCGGCATCTTGAAGCCCTCGGCATAGCGGGCATAGAGCGAATAGGTCTCGTCGAGCTTGAAGAGCGTGCCGATCTGCGGGATGAGCCGATGCGAAGCGATCTCGCGCGGCTCCTTGCCGGGTACGATGACGTAGCCGGGGCCGACGCTCGGATCGATCTTGTAGTTGGCGTAGCGGACGCCCGGCGTGATCGTCCAACGCCCGCTCAGCAGCTCGATTTCGTCCTGAAGGTAGAAATCATAGCGCGTCGTCGTCGCGTTGGCGAAGTTGAAGCCGCCGGCGATCGTCGTGGTGGTGACGCCCGTCGCGAGGTTCCTGACGTCGTCGCGGCGCTCGTAGTCGGTCTTGGCCGTGTCGCCCTGGAAGCCGTAGGTCAGGCGGTGGAAGCTCGGGCCGAGCGCGAAGCTCGACTTGGCCTGGATGTCGAGCTGCGAGAACTCCTCGGAATAGTCGAGCAGGCCGCGGGTGAAGCGCTGCTGGCCGTTGGCGAGCGTCTGCAACCTGTTGCTGACGAAGGTGCGCTTCTGCGGCGAGAACGCGGCCTGCCAGCGGATCGAATCGAGGAAGCTCGCGCCGACGTCCCATTCATGTTCGAGCGCGATCCGCTTGCGGGACTTCACCTCGTTGCGGATGTAGGGGCCGTTGCGGATTCCGCTGCTGACGGTGTTGTAGTCCCAGAGCTGGTTCACCGTCGCGTCATTGTCGAAGTACTCGCCGGTCAGCTTGAACGTATGGTCGCTGGTCGGCTTGAAGACGAGCTTGCCGAAGGCGTTCCAGACCGTGGTATCGAGCGGGTTCAGCGTGTCGCAGCCGAGATAGCGCAGGCTCGGCACCGGGCAGCCCCAGCGGCCGCCATCGGCGCGGGCGCGGCTGAGCTTGCCCTCCTGCGCCGTCTTGTGGCTCAGGCCGACGATGGCCTCCAGCGTCGGTGTAAGCCGGAAGGCCGCGATGCCGGTCTTGGTGAAGGAGCGGTCGAAGCTGTCATAGCCGGCGTCGAGGCGCACGGCATAGGGCTTGTCCTTGCTCTTGAGCAGGTCCTGCGGGTCGAGCGTGCGGTAGGCGACGATGCCGCCGAGCGCATCGGCTCCCCACAGCACCGAGCCTGGCCCGCGCACGATCTCGACGCTCTTCAGGAAGGGCAGGTCGACGAAATTGCGGTTGCCGTCGGTGATGCGCTCGATCACGCGGGAGCCGTCGACCTGCATCTGCACCCGGTTGCCGCCGACGCCGCGGATCGTGAAGCCTTCGTAGTTGCCGAACGGATCGGTGCCGCTGGTGATGCGGTTGACGTTGACGCCCGGCTGGTAGCGCACCAGGTCCTGCATGTCGCGCGTCATGCGCTCGTCGAGCTCCTGGCGGGAGATCACGGTGACCGTGCCGGGAACGTCGAGCGCCTGCTTCTCGCTGCGCGTCGCCGTGACCGTGATCGGATCGAGCGCGATCGGCGTGGCGGCCGTCCCGTTTCCATCAGCCCCTGCCGCCGTTTGCGCATATGACATTGCGGCAGGACAGGTCGACAAAAGCAATATCGTTACCGCGTATAGATCCGAATTGTTCTTCATCGCAAGCACCCAGCCCCAAGATAAGGCTGCATACTGCATTTATGAAATATTCCGCAAACACGATTAGATCTGTTTCTTCAATAAATTACTGTAGTAATTAAAATGTAAGCTCTGATCTGATGTTATGTGATCTAGCTTTATTTGAATTTGAATCTGTTTCGTTTCTGTTGTGATTAAAATCGTGACTGGCTGTCCAACCCTGATTTCCGCTTCGACCCTGGGCCTGATGGCCGGCAACACGGAACAATGCCGGCTGATCGGGGCGGCCGGATTGGCCAAGGAAGCGCACACTGGACGCGCGTGGCGGCGCCGCGAACCTTGCGTCAGCGCGCGAGTCGGCGAGGCGGGCTCGATCGCCTTCGCCCAGCCGGCAATGTCGTTGGAAATCCGGCAGCACAGGGCAGCACCTCGCGCAGATGAACAGGCCTGCGCCCCTGCATGCTTGTCGATGGGTCGGTGGCCGCCGACTCAGTGCGACCGCAATGAAGGAGCACATCATGAGCAGACTCAGGACTGTCCTGGAGCCGCCGCCATGGACTGGACCGGCAGCCTCGAGCCGGCTTCTTATGCGCCGCTTCTGATGCCAGCTGGCCCCGCAGCAATCAGACGGTCGATGCCGGCGAGAAATGTCTTGAGCACGGGAGAGGCGTTGTCTCGGCGATAGCCGACTGCCAGATCGATGGTCGGCGGCTGGCCTTGCAGCGGCCGGCTGACCACCGACCAGGGCAGCAGCGGCTCGACATAGGCCGGCAGCAACGCGACGCCGCGGGTCGACGCGACTAGCGACATGCCCATCGCGAAATTATCGATGTGGTGGCTGGGCGTAAGGATGACATCGTTGCGCTTGAGATAGCTGTCGACGACGTCGCGGAGAACGTGCGGCACATCGGAGAAGCCCACGAATATCTCGTCGGCAAGGTCGCGCGGATCGATCGAGGCCTCTCCAGCGAGGCGATGGTCGCTGGGCAGGATCGCAACGAGAGGCTCGTGCGCCACCACCTGATAAACCACGTCGGGTCTTGGCTCGACGCGTAGAAAGCCGAGATCGACTTCTCCGCTCTGGAGCGCATCGGCGAGGTCGGGCGAATAGAGGCTCGATACCCTGAAATCGATGCCCGGCAACTCTGCCCGCAGAATCTGAGTGACGCGGGGAAGCCAGTCCACCTCCTGCCCTGTCAGGAAGCCCACAGCGAAGCTCGCCTTTGCCGGCCGAGCTGCACGCCTCGCCGCAGCAACAGCCTCCTTAGCCTGCCCGAGCGCCAGCCGCGCGTGGTCCAGAAAGGCTTTTCCGGCCGGGGTCAGATCGATGCCGCGCGCATGCCGCGTGAAGAGCTGTGCCCCGACCTCCTGCTCAAGGTCGCGCAACTGCCGGCTGAGCGATGGCTGGGCGGTATGGAGGCGCTTTTCGGCGGCGACCGTGAGGTTGCCCTCCTCGGCCACGGCGACGAAATAGCGGAGATGGCGCAGCTCCATGCCTTATCCATGCCTCTGAGGTATCGCTCGTCGACATACAAAGTCTTTTTCGTCGCAACGGACAAGGCCTACATCCACACCATCGAAACAAAGACGGCCGGCGAAAGCATGGGAGCGCGAGGAAGCGTTCCAATGAATGGATAGCTGCGGCCCGCCTACACCGATGGAGATACTCGTGGAAAAGCAGGTCATTCTGATTACCGGCGCTTTGACCGGCATAGGCCGTGCCGTCGCAAACGCTGCCGCCCATGCCGGCCACTCGCTCGTCGTCTCAGGGCGAAACACCGAGGCCGGGCAGGCATTGGTCGCCGAATTGAGCACCGCCGGCGCCGAGGCGGAGTTCATCCGCGCCGACGTCCGTCACGAGGAAGACGTGAGGGCACTTGTCGATGCCGCCGTCGCGCGCTTCGGACGCATCGATGCCGCCGTCAACAACGCCGGCACCGAAGGTTCGCCCGGCCCCATCGGTGACCAGACCGCGGAAAGCTACGCCGCGACCTTCGACACCAACGTCCTCGGCACGCTGCTCAGCCTGAAGCACGAGCTGCGGGCGATGCGGACGCAAGGCTTCGGCAGCATCGTCAACATCTCCTCGACCTACGGCCATGAAGGCGCTGCCGGCGCCTCGATCTATGCGGCAAGCAAGCATGCGGTCGAGGGCCTGACCAAGTCCGTCGCGCTCGAGGCGGCACCACACGGTGTCCGCGTCAACGCCGTGGCTCCAGGCCCGACCGACACCGGCATGCTCGATCGCTTCACGGGGTCGAGCGAGCGCAAGGCCTTTCTCGCCAAGACCGTGCCATTGGGTCGTGTCGGCCGGCCCGATGAGCTGGCGGCCGCGATCCTGTTCCTGGCGTCGCCCGCCGCCTCATTCGTGACTGGTCAGATCCTCACCGTCGACGGCGGCAAGACCGCCGGCTGAGGCTGCTGAAACACGCACAGGTCTTCCCGTTACTGACCGGATCACCTTCTCCCGAAAGGAACCACCATGGAAAAGCTCTATCATTCCAGCGGCTCGCCCAATTCGCGGCGCGTGCGCATCTATCTCGCCGAGCGCGGCATCCCGATCGAGCTCGTGCCGGTCGACCTGGCGACGAAGGCGCAGTTCGCCGACGCCTACACCGCGATCAACCCGCGCAACGTCGTGCCGGCCCTCATGCTCGAGGACGGCGCCACGATCGGCGAAGTGCCTGCCATCATCCGCTTCTTCGACGAGGCCCATCCCGACCACCCGCTCGATGGCACCACGCCAAAGGAGAAGGCCCTCATCCAGATGTGGGAGCGCCGGATGGAGCTCGAAGGCTTCGCCGCCGTCATGGAGACGGTGCGAAACGCCGCAGTGGGACTTGCCGGCCGCGCCATTTCCGGCCCGCATGGCTACGAGCAGATTCCGGCACTGGTCGAACGTGGCCGTCTTCGAGTCCGCGACTTCTATGCGGACCTGGAGGAGCGACTGGCGAGCGTCTCCTTCATCGCGGGTGGAGCGCTTTCGGTCGCCGACATCACCGCCGTCGTCACGATCGACTTCGCCACCAAAGCGCTGTCGATGCCCATCCCCGACGGCCATGCGGCCACCAGGCGCTGGTACGACGCGCTCGCCGCGCGCCCGAGCTTCGCCGCCTGAGCAAACGCCACCATCGGAAAGGCGCAGATCATGGCCTATACGCACGACACAGCCCCGACGCAGTTCATCGAGGCCAACGGCATCCGCTTCGCCTATCGTCGCTTCGGCAAGACCGGAGGCGTGCCGCTGGTCTTCAACCAGCATTTCACCGGGACGATGGATTATTGGGATCCTGCGGTGACCGACGGTCTCGCCGGCAATCGCGAAGTCATCCTGTTCAACAACGCAGGCGTGGCCAACTCGTCAGGCAAGACGCCGCCGAGCTTCCAGGAGATGGGCGCGATCGCGATCGCGTTCATCCGGGCGTTGGGCCTGGAGCAGGTCGACGTGCTCGGCTTCTCGATCGGCGGTTTCGTCGCGCAGGAGATCACCCTCCAGGCGCCGGAACTCGTCCGCCGGCTGATCCTGGTCGGCACCGGCACGCGCGGCGCCGACATGTCGGCGAGCCAGTCCAGAGCGATCTTCTCGGCGAGCTATGATCCTCCCGAGCATCTCTGGCTCGCGGTCCATTTCTCGCCCTCGGCTGCGAGCCAGGCTGCCGGCCTCGCCTTCATCGAACGCAAGCTGCGCCGCCGTGACCGCGACCCTGAGGCCAGCGCGCGGACCGTGAATGCCCAACTCGAAGCGATCGGAACGTACACCGCACCAAGCGATGGCGCGCTCGACTACCTGCGGACGATCCGGCAACCGGTGCTGGTCGTGCAGGGCAGCAACGACGTCATTATCCCGACCGTGCACTCCTACACGCTGCAGCAGCATCTGCCGAACGCGCAGTTGATCATCTACCCGGATTCCAACCACGGCTCGTTCTACCAGTATCCCGAGCTGTTCGTGGCGCACGCGACGCTGTTCCTGGACGCCTGACCCTCTTCCCCACTGTTTCGGCACTCCCTTCGCGGCGGCGTCGCGAGGGTGAGCCACGCGCATCCCAAGGAGATCCAAAATGTCACCCTGTCTTGGCAAAACTGCGCTCGTCACTGGCGCCTCGCGCGGCATCGGCCGCGCCACGGCCCTCGCGCTCGCCAGCGCCGGTGCACAAGTGCTGGTCCATTATGGTCGCGGCGCTGCCGAGGCCCAGGCCGTCGTCGAGGAAATCCGCGCCAAAGGCGGACGCGCCGAAGCGGTAGGCGCCGACCTCTCGGTGAGCGACGGTGCCCACGAGCTCGCGCGGACGGTGCGCGCCATCGTCGGCGACCGCCTCGACATCCTCGTCGCAAATGCCGGCGCGGCGAAGGCGGTCAGCATCGAGGATACGAGCCTGGACGATTTCGACACGCTCTTTGCGGTCAACGTCCGCGCTCCCTTCTTTCTCGTCCAGCAGTTGCTTCCCATCCTCGGCGAGGGATCGAGCATCGTCTTCACCTCGTCGCTCGCAGCTCGCGCGGCGGTCGGCACGCTGCCGGCCTATGCCGCCACGAAGGGCGCGATTTCCACGCTGGTCGTCCATTTCGCAGCCGCGCTCGGATCGCGCGGGATCCGGGTGAACGCCGTCGCACCTGGCGTGGTCGCGACCGAGATGTCGAGCTTCACCAAGACGGACGCCGGACGCGACTACACGCTCGGCATGCAGGCGCTGAAGCGGCTCGCGGAACCCGAGGATATCGCCGGGGCCATCGCCTTCCTCGCCTCTCCGGAAGCGCGCTGGATCACCGGCGAGGTTCTCCGGGTCGATGGCGGCTCAAAGCTCTGATCGGAGGCCACGCAATGAAGCTCTTCTCACCGATCCGCGTCGGCGCGATCGACCTCGGCCACCGCGTCGTGCATGCGCCCACCACCCGACCGCGGGCGCTCTCCGACGAGAGCCCAAGCCCGATGATGGTGGAATATTATCGCCAGCGCGCTTCAACCGGCGGGCTGTTCATCACCGAAAGCGCGCACCCCTCGCATGACAGTCGCGGCTATATCGGCGCGCCCGGCATCTACACTGATGCGCATGTCGCCGGGTGGCGCGAGATCACCGACGCAGTGCATGCAAGAGGCGGCCGCATCGTGATGCAGATCGCTCATGATGGCCGCCAGAGCCACGTCGATCTGAGCAACGGTGCTTCACCCGTCGCCCCTTCCGTTGTCCCCTTCGAGGGACAGGCCTTCACCCAGAATGGCTGGGTGGCGGTCTCGCCGCATCGCGCGCTCGACATCGCGGAAATCCCGGCTCTGGTGGAGAGCTTCCGACGTGGCGCCGAGCGGGCGCGCGAAGCCGGCTTCGACGGCATCGAACTGCACAACGCCAATGGCTATCTCGCGGACACATTCCTTCAGGACGGCACCAACAGACGCACTGACGCCTATGGCGGCTCGATCGAGAACAGGATGCGCTTCCCGATCGAACTCACCGAGGCGCTCGTCTCGGTCTTCGGCGCGGATCGCGTCGGCGTCAGGATTTCTCCGAGCGGCACCTGGGGCGCGATCTCGGACAGCGACGCGCAGGCGACCTTCGGGGCCTTTGCAGAACGGCTCAACAAGTATGGCCTCGCCTATCTCCATATCATCGAACCGCGGGTGAGCGGCGTCGAGACGATCCATGAAAGGCAGGCGCCTGTCGCCTCGGCCTTCCTGCGCGAGATTTTCAAGGGGCCGATCATCGCAGCCGGAGGCTTCGATCGTGCGGGGGCGGAAGCGATCATCGCGCACGGCGATGCCGATCTCGTCGCGTTCGGCCGGTTCTTTACGTCAAACCCCGACCTTCCGGAACGTCTGCGCCACAACCTGCCGCTGACGCATTATGTGCGCGATGCATTCTGGGGCGGCGATGAGCGCAACTACATCGACTTCGCGCGTTACGACGCGTCTTCGGCGGCCTGAGGAGATCGATGATGACGTTATCTCTGCAAGGCGCCAACAAGGTGTTGGTGCTTGAAGCGTTCGACACGCTGTTCAACCGACGCGACTATGCTGCCGCCCAGCGTTTCTGGTCGCATGAGTATATCCAGCACAGCGCGCATATCGCCCCGGGCCGCGAGGGACTGTTCGAGCTGATCCGAGCAGCGCCCGACACCCTGCGCTACGAGCACGGCCTTATCGTCGCCGAAGGCGAGCACGTAATGGTGCATGGCCGGTTCTCGGGAACCGGCCGGCCTGCGCCCTGGATCGCGGTCGACATCCTGCGGATTGCGGACGGAAGGCTGGCAGAGCACTGGGACGTCTTGCAGGATGAGGCGACCGTCGCCAACTCGGTCAGCGGCCGGCCCATGTTCGGTACCCACTTCCCCGACTGATCGGCCCTACAAGGAAACACCCATGTCCTCCAGAACCATCAAGATTCCTGGCCCTGAGCACCCGATAACCATCGCGCGCAACCAGCGTCGCGTTGTCGTGAGCGTCGCGGGGCAGGTCATCGCCGATTCCGCCGATGCCCTCACGCTACGCGAGGCAACATATCCCGCCGTCCACTACATCCCGCGCAAGGATGTCGACATGAGCGCGCTCGCCCGATCGGAAACCAAGACATACTGCCCCTACAAGGGCGAGGCGTCTTATTTCAGCATCCCGGTCGGTGGAGAACGGTCCGTCGATGCGATCTGGACTTACGAGACGCCATATGATGCCGTGACCCAGATCAAGGACCACGTCGCGTTCTACCCTGATCGGGTCGACGCGATCGAAGAACGCTCCGTCTGAGCCACGGATACGCAACGCACCGATCGCGCCAAGAGCGGAAGTACGGTCCCCGCCCAGAAGCAGACCTTCGCCGCATATCCGCGGGAGGATCAGAACCGACTCAACTATTCCTCAACCCACATTGAGGGAAAGGCAGCGGGATTGAACCTGCCCTGCTGTTCGGGGCCGATGCATAGTCCGCGCTACGCAGCGCCGATCCGGCCGCTGACCAAATGGATCGGCCCGGTCGGTTCGAGCCCATCGTCGCGTCCGGCAAAATAGCGAGCGGCCATCGCCGAGCTGTCCAGGTCCTCGGTTTTCCCGAAGCCCGCGGACCGAAGCGTGGCAGCCAGCGCTGCGGGCTCGAAATAGCTCTTCCACGGCTCGCCGCCGGCGCCGACCTGCTGGCGCAAAGATGAGAAGCCGGGCCGCTCCTCTTCGCTGTAGTGCTGAGCCGGCTCGAAATAGTCGAACGCGAGCTCGCCGCCGGAGGCGAGCGTGCCGAGGTAGCGGAGCGTCCCGAGCACGGTTTCGGGCGCCAGATAATAGACCACGCCGAGCCAGGAGAAGAACGTCGGCCGGGAGAGGTCGAGGCCGCCCGCGCGCAGCCCGTCGGCCAGCGACGTGGTGTCGAAGTCGATGGGTACGAAGGAGACCGAGGACGGTACGGCAATCGCGGCGGAAGCCAGCATCTGCCGCTTCCACGCCTGCGTCGCCGGGTGATCGACCTCGAAAATCCCGACATCCGCGGGCAGGACGTCTCGATAGGCGAGCGTATCGAGACCCGCGCCGAGCAGGACCACTTGGCGAAGCCCACGAGCGACGGCGGCCCTGATCAGGTCCTCGCAGAACCGGCCGCGCGCCACCACGGCCGCGCGGAACGCCAGGGCGAAGGGCGTCCGGCTTTCGGCCGGTGCGGCCGAGCGTAGCGTCGCTTCTTCCGCCTCCCCCAGAATCCTCAGGGCAAGCGGGTCCTCGAACACGAGCGGCACATCGAAAAGCTGGTGCGCGGCCCGCTGCACGGCCACGCGCCGCGCGGTGTTGCTGGCTTCTCCCTCACGCATCGGAACTCTCCCCTACCCGGTGCATTCACGTCATCTTGAAACCATTTTCGACGAAGCCCGCCAGTCCCAGCATACGGTCGCCGACCTGCACGTTGAGACCGTCCGGATCGCGGATGTGGAAGCTGTCGGAATCCTGATGCGGATCGAGCCCTTCCGCCTTCAGCCGTGCCTCGAGTTCCGCCTCGACATAACCGTCGATGCCGAACATGAAATGGGAGATGGTGCCCGGGTTCGGATCAGGGCGAAGCACGAGCATGGTTTGCCCGAAGCCGAGGAGGACGCTGCCCTCGCTCTCCTGGATAACCTTCAGGCCGAACATCCGGCAGTACCACTCCTTGGAGCGCTGCAGGTCCGAGACCGAAATGGCGATGTGATTGACCGTCTGCGCCTGGCAGACGGAGGCCGTCTTCTGCGTCATTGCAAACTCCTGCTGCGGGATTGTCGGCCGACAGTCGCACCGGCTTTCATCGCATGTCGCCGCACGGGCCCGCTCACGCGGCGTAAAGCGACTCGATGCTGTCGTGCAGCTTGATGGCCAGCTTTGAGGCCGCGTAGGTGTCGGTGACCACCTCGATATAGACGCCGCCGGAGGCATTTTCGGCCTCGGCCAGGGCCGCGTCGAGCTCGGCGCAGGTGGTGACGCGGGCGGTGAACCAGCCGTCGCAGCCGAGCGCATGCGGCAGTTCGGTGTAGCGCCAGGGCGCCAGGTCGTTATAGGCGATCGCCGGATCCTTGCAGAGCAGCCGCTCGATCAGGTAGCCGTTATTGTTGAGCACGAAGATGATCGGCTTCAGGCCGAGCCGGCCGAATTGGCCGATCTCCTGCGCGGTGAGCTGATGCGAGCCCTCGCCGGTGACCAGGATGGTCCGGCGCCCTGGCGCAGCGGCTGCGGCCCCGACGGCGGCGGGCGTCGCCCAGCCGATCGAGCCCCAGAGCGTCTGGTTGTGGAAGGTCGCTCCCGCCGGGAGATGCGCGAAGCCGAGCCCCATCGAGGCGGTGCCGGTTTCGGCGACGAGGGTATCGCCGGGCTTCAGGAAGCTCTCCCAGCGTGGATAGAGCGCTTCGGCCGTAATCGGATCGCTGCCACCGCCCGGTCGCTCGCCGGTCGGCGCCGCCGGAATCGTCTTCCAGCGGCGCTTGGCCAGCTTTCCCGCCAGGGCGACGAGCACGTCGCCCAGCTCGACATTGGCGAAGGTCTTGCCTCCGACACGGACGTGGTGGTGGCCGATGCCGATGGTCCGGCCGGGATCGAGCCGCGCGGTGAAGGCACCGGTGTTGAAGTCGGATGCCAAGGTGCCGATCGCCAGCACCTGGTCGCAGCCCTCGACGAAATCGCGCACCTCTTCGGTCATGATCGCGCCGTCATACATGCCGACATAGGCGGCTTGACGCTCGTCGAGCGCCGACTTGTCCATGAACATCGTGGCGAAGGGCAGGCCCGAGCGGTCGATCATCGCCTGCATCGCGTCGCGCAGGCCGCAGCGCGCGATCAGGATGCCGGGCAGCACGCAGGCCGACCCGGCCTGGTCGAGCGCCGAGGCGATGGCGTTCGTCGCCTCGTCCAGGGTGTTCGCGTCGCTGGTCGGCATGGCGATCGGCTCGGCCCTGCCCTGCACGGGCTGGTTGGCGCAATCGGCCGGGAAGGCCATGTAGACCGGCCGGCGATGGAACAGCGCGGCATGGATCAGCCGCTCCGTCTCGAAGGCAACGTTCTGCGGCGTCATCACGGCATGGGCGCAGACGACCGGCTCGCTCATGCGGCGGAAGAGATCGAAGTCGCCGGTGCCGAGCGTATGATGCATCGCCGCACGCGATTTCTGCACCGACAGGCTGGGCGTGCCGACGAGGTGGAAGATCGGCAGGTGCTCGGCATAGGCGCCGGCGACGCCGTTGATGGCGCTGAGCTCGCCGACGCCATAGGTCGTGGAGAGCGCGGCCATGCCCTTGACGCGGGCATAGCCGTCGGCGGCATAAGCGGCGTTGAGTTCGTTGGTGCAGCCGATCCAGCGCATCGCCTTGTCGTTGCAGACGGCGTCGTTGACGGGGAAGGCGTAGTCGCCGGGGACGCCGAAGACGTCGGCGATACCGATCGCCTTGAGGCGTTCCAGCACATGCTCGATCACGGTGAGGGTCATTGCGCGGTCTCCGATGCAATGGGGGCGAAGGTCATGAAGCGAGGTCGTCGAAGCCGGATGACCGGCAAGCGTCCACGCAGTGCAGAAGCTGCGCCTCGATGATGAGGTCGTGCATGGTCGCGTTGCCTTTTCAGATCTTCGGAAATCCGGAAGCGGCGGCATTTCGGCCGGGCGTGACAGCGCTCGAGCACCGGCAATTCGCTGGGTTGCTCGACAATCTTGGCTGCATTGCTTGCACGCCGTTTAGTGATTTTCCCAGCCGAAGAATAATACCGAATAGCGATGGGGCCATTTCATTTCACGATGACCGGGCAACGCGGACATTCGCGTCTTGAGGGCCGGGATGGAGCAAGCGCTCGAAATCAATCGTGCGAAGCAACTCGTTCGCGTGAAAGCGGTGCTGCGAAGTTGATCCGTTTCGGCGATAGTCGGGCTACGGGCCTGACGCTTGGACAGTCGCGACGAAACGGGTTGGCTTCATGAACTTTCGCCAGTTCCAGTATTTCATCGGCGTCGTGGACGCGGGCAGCTTCTCGCGCGCCGCGCTGTCGCTGCACGTGGCGCAGCCGGCCTTGAGCCTGCAGATCGCGAACCTGGAAGAGGAACTCGGGACACCCCTGCTCGTTCGCAGCCAGCGCGGCGTGCAGACGACGCGCGCAGGCAATATCTTCTACCAGAGCGCGCGCGCCGTTCTCAACGAGATCAATCAGTTGCGCCAGACCATCGAAGCAGGTGAAGGGCTCGCGGGCGATGTGTCGCTGGGTTTGACGACCAGCTTCTCCGGCTTTTTCGCGGGCCCGATTGCTGCCGCAACGCTGGGACGCCATCCCAATATCAGGATCAGGATCTTCGACAGCCCCACTCATCTGCACGAGCAAAGCCTCCTGCGCGGCAATATCGACATCGCTCTCTTGCCGGAGGATGCGGAGGTCGTCGGGGTCCAGCGCGAGCCTCTCTATCGTCAGCTCCTGTTCTTCGTAGAGCGTAGGACGGCTGAGGTGCCTGCCGCTGGGGAAATCCGGCTCCAGGACCTTGTCGGCAGGCGCCTTGTGCTGCCGACGGATCCGAACCCGACGCGCACCGTGGTCGAGAGGGCCTTTCTGACGCTGGGAGCCAAGCCCATGGTGGCGGCCGAGGCGAACTCGATGGCGACGTTGCTGTCCCTGGTCGAGGCTGGGGTCGGCGGAGCGATCGTGGCCTGGGGCGGGCAGGACAGTCAGAAATTCCGCTGGTCGAAGATCGTCGATCCCGAGATCCACCATGACGTGTCGCTTTGCAGCGCGCGCCATCTGCCGCACAGCGAGTGCTCCGCGGCGGTTCAATCGATCGTGTCCGAGATCGTGATGGAGACGATCCAGTCCCCGGCCTGGCGCGGCGGCATCGTGCTGCCGCAGCGGCCATAGTGAAACAACATGGCCATATTGGAATTCAATATTATCGGCCCATAGGATAAATCGGCAACATCTCGGGAGATGCAGCGGTCTGGCCAGGACACCTGCCCGTCATTCCGAGATGTCGATGTCCTCCACCAGCTTTCCCGACCGCCTTGGGCGGAAGAATACGTTCTATTGCTCGACGGGCGTGTCGACTGAGCGGTCTCGCGTCCGGCCCCCGAGCGGCGGACCATCGCTCGCCAGTTGCATGACGACCTCCGGCAGCGACGCGAGGCTCTGATGGCCCAGCGCTCGCTCATCTCGTCATTCGTATCCTTTGACGGCGAGGGGGTGCGCCGCGGCTATCTGGGGGTGCCCCACTCGGTCCAAGAGTCCGCCTACGGTCACATCGCTATCCCGATCGCGGTCGCCAAGCGGGGCGATGGGCCGACATTGCTGCTCACGGGCGGCGTCCACGGCGACGAATACGAGGGCCCGCTCGTCCTCTACAGGCTGATGCGCGCGCTGGCAGAACTCGACCCCTCCGGGCGGGGCATCATTCTGCCTTCGGTCAATCATCCCGCCTTCCTCGCTGCCTCGCGCGTGTCGCCGATCGATCAGATCGACCTCAACCGCTGCTTTCCCGGCAGCCGCGACGGCACGGCGACGCAGGCTATCGCCCATTACGTCGCGGCCGTTCTGCTGCCGCTGATCAGCATCGCCGCGCTCTCATGGTCGCGGTCTCGCGTCGCGGCGCCACCACGATCCGTCCGTGCAGGTGCGCAAATGTCGAGCGGGGGTCCGAACTGACGAGCAAGAGCCAAGCCCGACGGTAAGCCTGGCCTGTCTCACGGACCTGCCCGCCGGTGCCGGATTGGCGCTGGCGACGCGTTGTCAGTTTCAGCCCGCAGAATGTCGATTCTGCCGAGCGGCAAGACGCAGCGTCATGGCTATCCGTTTCAGAGGCAGCCCGCCTGCCGAACGTTCCGTCCATTCCGCAACGACGCACCTGATCGAGGAGCTGACCCGTGTCCAGATCGCATCCCATTCGCATCGCGAACCCCATGCCGCAGCCCGGCGTGCCGGTCAGGCGCGTCCGTCTTCGCTATGCCCTGCTCAGCTCGCTTGCCGGGCTGGCGCTACTTTCGCCCGGCGCGTCCGCCCAGACCTCGTTTCCGCTGGATCTCTCGGGTGGCCCGGTTGGGCCGGGTACCGGTAATGATGGCTCGTCTCACAAGAACGGTAATCCGGGCCCGACCGGATCGGCCGGAGGTTCGTTCGATCAGACAGTCGCTGGACCTGGTGTGGCCGGCGCGGTCTCGATCACCTCCAACGGCGGCGGCGGCGGAACCGGAGCGGACGGCGAGGGCTCGCAGGGTAGCTGGTCGAACGGCGGCAATGGCGGGACCGGCGGCGTCGGCGGCGCGTTGAATCTCAGCCTTACCGGAACTCTCTCCGGAACGATCCCGGCCGGTGCGAGCCTCGTCACCTTGCAAGCTCGCGGCGGCGATGGCGGCCAGGGCGGCAACAAGAACAACACGGGCCGCTATGGCTATCCGGGAACCGGGGGCCAGGGCGGAGCGCTTGCCTTCTCGCTGCTCCCCGGCAGCCTGATCACGAGCAGTTCGGGCGGCCCCGCGGTGGTGATGAGCAGTATTGGCGGGAACGGGCTCGCCGCGGGCGACGCGCAGACTGCCTGGGACACTGCCCAGGGCGTCACCGGCGGCTCGGGCGGAGCGGGCGGAACCGGCGCGGTCGCGCTGTCGGGCGCGATCACCTCGACGGGGTCCGGCGTGGTCGTCCTCAGCCAGGGCGGCGATGCCGGCGACGGCGGCGTCTCGACCGGGCCCGGCAACGCCATCGGCGGCAATGGCGGAGCGGGCGGCAATGGCGGCACGATCGCCGTGACGCTGTACGACGGCTCGACGATCTCGGCCAAGGGCGCTGCAAGCGAGGCGACGGGCCAGACGGTCACGCTGGATCAGAACGCCCCGGCCACGCTCTCGATCCTGACCGCGGGCGTGCTGGCGCAGAGCGTCGGCGGCGTCGGTGGTCAGGGCAACTATGCCAACGGCAATATCGAGGCGAATGCCGGTAGTGGCGGCGCGGCCGGCGCCGGCGGCAGCGTGACGCTGACGAGCAATGGCGGGTCGGTCGCCATGAGCGGCTATTCCTCCGCCGGGTTGATGGCGCAGAGCATTGGCGGCGCGGCCGGCAACGGCTCGACGGCCGGCGCGCTGTTCCGCGCCCGCGGCGGCGCGGGTGGCGCGGGCGGCAATGCCGGCACCGTCGCCATCACCACCAACGACAACGCCGCCGGCACGTCCTCGATCGTCACCACCGGTGCCTTCTCCGACGGCGTCCTGGCGCAGAGCATCGGGGGCGGCGGCGGCGCTGGCGGCTCGGTCAGCGTCGGCGGCATCCTCGCGAGCGTCGCAATCGGCGGCAATG
>NZ_QQTO01000030.1 GCF_003351345.1 Allobosea caraganae
GCTGAACTCGTAGAACAGAGCCTCTTGCGCCACCCGCCGTTCGCCCATCATTGCGCCGCCCTCCGTAAGGACGACTGAATCAGGACTTCACGCCCGCAGCAACGGCGACTTTTTCAACGACATCCGCCACTTCCGGACATTGGCGCACCACCCGAAAGCGGACATCGCCATTGAGGTTTTGCTAACGCTCAGCGCCCATCGAATTTCGAGTGCCAGAACCGCGATGCTCGGCAGAATACTGCTTGTGGCCTTCCCAGCGTCGTTAAACCGGGGCTCTGTTTGATCTTAACAGACGAGCGCCGCGCTGACGGCCAAAGATTGCCGCGATACCGACAAGGATGATGAGGCATGTCACGCACAACAGCATGGCTGACACCGCGGCCGCTTCAGGGCTCGTATTGAACCGGATGCCCTCCCACAGCTTCCTCGGCAATGTCTTCACCGACAGGTTGCTGAGGAAGATGGACGCCACCGATTCATCGAATGAAAGTAGCATCGCCAGAAGGGCACCGATGGCCAATCCGGGCAGCAGCAGCGGGAAGACGACGGTCTTGAATATCCGCCACGGATTGGCCCCGAGGCTCGCGGCGGCGAATGACAGCCACGGGTCGATCGAACTGAAAGTCGCTGCGGCGACGAGATAGACGACCGGGAAGATCAGGACGGTATGGGCGATGATGATTCCCGCTTCGGTATCGACCAAGCCCACTCGCGCGAATGTCAAATACGCACCGAGCGCGAAGACGACCGATGGCACGGTCAGCGGAGACTGTACGAAAGCCTCTGCGGCAGCTTGGGACCTGAAATTTCGACCGAGGCCAAGAACCGTGAGGGTGGCCAGCATGACGCTCAGGACACAGGTGGTTGCGCCGATGCGCAGGCTGGTCCACCCGGCCTCGACCCATTCGGGGCTGCCGAGGATCCTCTCGAACCAACGCAGCGAATAGCCGGGAGGCGGAAAGATTAGAACATCCGCCGAACTGAACGAGACGGGAAAGAGCACGACCAGCGGAAGGAGGATGAAGGACGAGATGACACCGAGATAGATCGGTTCGGCGAGCATCGAGCCGGACTGAAACAATGCTGGAATGCGGAGCCGCGACTTCGGCAGAGTGACCGGCCGGCGAAGCAGCGAGGTGTCCGCAAGTACCGTCTGATGCGCGGACGAGACCGCCGACAATTGACTTGGGTTCTGCCAGCGCGAGAACAATCGCGCGACTATCGACAGCCCGAAGACAATGACGGTTGCGGTTATTGCGAGGGTGATGCCGAGCGCTGCAGCGAGAGGCCAGTCGGCGCCCGTCTCGATTTCCGACTGGATCACCTGCGCCAGCATCTGTTGGCGCTGATTGCCCAGCAAAGCGGGGGCGATGAAGCTCGCCATCGTAAACAGGAACACGATGATGACGCCGGACTGGATCCCGCGGATCGCCAGAGGAACCACAATCCCCAGCCAAGCGCGCAGTGGTGTTGCTCCAAGCGTGTGAGCTGCCAGAAGGACGCGCCCGTCGATGCGCCGCAGGACAGTGACGAGCGCGAAGACCATCATCGGAATGGATGAGTGCACCAGGGCAAGAACGACCGCCGGCTCGCGGAACAGCAGCGGAAGAGGCTCCTCGATCAGGCCGAGGTTCAACAGCATCGCGTTCACTAGGCCGCGTTGCCCGAGAATGGCCAGCCAGGCGAATGTTCTCACCAGCACGCTGGTCAAGAAGGGCACCAGAACCAGCAGGCTGAGGAGGAGAAGCTTCACCCCGGTTGCACGGCTGAGGATCCAGGCCAGCGGGAAGGCCACAACGAGTGTGATCGCCGTGGCTTCCAGGCCGATGCGCACGGTCGTCCAGATGACCGTCCGGTAGACCGGGCTGCCGAAGATCCGGACGAACCGCCCGGCGGCATCGCCGCCGAACGCTTCCGGGACGATCGCCAGCAACGGCAGAGCGAAGGCGAACAGAAGCAGGATGGTCACGGGCGCCAGCAGGAGGAGCCGGCCCCAGTTCACGTCCCAAGTTGCGAGCCCACTGCTACGCGCCATCGTCCCGTTCTCCGTTCTGCGCGTCAGTGCATGATGTACGTGTTCCACCGAGCCGATACGGCCTCGAGGTTCTCGTTCCACCATTTCGAGTTGAGTACGCCGCCGAGCTTCTCGTTCTCCGGATTGCCCGGCAGGCCCTTGGTAACCGCCGGATCCACGAGCTTCAGCGCGTCGACATTGGTCGGGCCGTAGAAGATGTGGCGCGGGAGTTCGGCTTGGGCCTGCGGTTGAGCGGCGAAGTTGATGAATTTCATCGCCTCTGCCTTGTTAGGTGCGCCTTTGATCACCGCCCAGTACTCGACCACGGTGACCGATGCCTCATAGCCGTAGGCCCAGCCTGCGCCGGCCTTAATGGCGTTGTCGATGCGGCCGCCCGGGCCAAAGGCGAGGTCGACCTCTCCCTGCTGGATCAGGGCCTGGAGATCCGATGGCGGCTTGAAGCCGACGACCTGGTCCTTGATCCGGTCGATGACCTTCAGGCCGCGATCCACATCCAGCGGATAAAGATCCGCAGGCTTCACGCCGTCGGCCAACAATGCGAATTCGAGGTTGTAATAGGGCAGCGCCAGCATGACGCGACGCGCTTTCACCTTCGGGTCGAAGAACTGGGCTGCCGTCAGACCATTCGGGAACTTGGTCTTGTTCCAGGCCATGTTCTGCGCGAACTTCATGTAGCCGACGCCGTATTGCTTGCGCAGATCGGCTGGAATGCCATCGGATTTGACCACCGAGTAGTCGATGGGCTCGAGAAGGTCGTCCTTGACTTCGTTCTCGTAGGCGGCGGCGTCGGCGGAGATGACGTCCCAGGTGATGTTGCGGCTCGCGACCATCGCCTTGACCTTCGCGTGGCCGGTGCCGGTGGTATCGGTAACCCTGGAGCCCGTCGCCTTGGCGTAGGGCTCGAAGAAGGCCTTCTTCTGGGCGTCCTGGAAGGAGCCGCCATAGGACGAGATCACGACCTTGCCGGTATCGGCGGCGGCCGCGCCGATGAAGATCACGCCGATCGCCGCGATCGACAGGCCCATATATCGCTTGAGATTTTTCATGTTTTTTCCCCTCTCCGTGAATCCGCTTTAGATGGTCCCCTCAGCCGGAAGAACAGCGACGGCGCCGGGCGCCCATCGCGCGATGACGTCTTTGCCGGGCTCGAGCCGGCCGGCGGCCTCGTCCCCGCGCACGACGGTGGCGAGCAGGGATTGCCCGTCGGGCAGCGCGAGCGTCACGCGCCAGCCGGCGCCGAGGTAAGTGACGTCCCGGATCTTGGCCGGAATTCCGAAGGCGCCGTCAGCGGCGGCGCTTGTCGCGGAACGGACGGCGACGTTCTCTGGTCGCACGACGATGTCGAACGGCGCTGCCGTCGCCAACGGCAATGCCTGACGGGCGCCAGCGATCTCGTATCCACGGCCATTGTCGATCGCGGTTGCCCGCAGGATCGAGCATTCGCCCAGAAAGCGCGCGACGAAGTGGCTGGAAGGCGCTGCATAGATGGTTTCCGGGTCGGCCACCTGGAGCAGGCGCCCGCCCGCCATGATCCCGATCCGGTTGGCCATCGCCATGGCTTCCGACTGGTCATGCGTCACATAGATGACGGTGATGCCGAGCTCGCCCTGGATGCGCTTCAGTTCCAGCTGCATCTGGTCGCGCAGTCTGCGATCGAGCGCGCCGAGCGGCTCGTCCATCAGCAACAGGCTGGGACCGAAAACGAGCGAGCGGGCAAGCGCGACACGTTGCTGCTGCCCGCCGGACAGCTGAGACGGGTACGAGGCGCCCCGGTCGGTCAGGTTGACGAGGCTCAGCGCGGCATTCACCCGCGCCTCGCGATCAGCGCGGCCGACTCCGCGCATCTTCAGCGGATAGGCGACGTTCTCGGCCGCCGTCATATGCGGGAACAGTGCGTAGTTCTGGAAGACCACGCCGATCTGCCGCCTATGCGGGGGAACATCGGAGACGGACGTGCCCGACATCAGGACGCTGCCTTCGGTGGGTTTGTCGAACCCCGCGAGGAGCATCAGAAGCGTCGTCTTGCCGGAGCCGCTCGACCCGAGCAGCGCGAAGAACTCCCCCGAAGCGATGTCGAGGCTCACATCGCTTACCGCGGCGACAGGCCCGTAGCGTTTCGTGACACCTTGAAAGGAAACGGCGGCGAGCGACGCGTCCGTCATCAGATGTCCCTGCCGAGATCGAATGGGGTGAGCACCTCATGGCCGGCTTCGGTCACGAGGACCGTATCGCCGAAGCGCGCGCCGCCGACGCCATCGACATAGATGCCCGGCTCGATGGTGATGACCATGCCAGGCTCGAGCACGGTCTGGGAGCCGGCCTTGATCTCGTGCCCGTCCCAGCTGGAATAGCCGATCGAACGGCCGGTGCGATGCAGGACGGGGTTTTCCCAGCCACCACGGTCGATCACGGCCATGGCTGCAGCGTGCACTGCGTCGGCCGTCGCGCCGGGGCGCGTGGCGGCCAACGCCGCCTCCTGCGATTCACGCGCGAGATCGATGACCTTGCGCATCTCCGCGGAGGGTCTTGTGGAGCCGACCTGCACGGGACGGTCATAGCCGATCAAATGCCCGAAGAAGCCCGTACTGCATCGACATATCTGCACGACGTCGCCTTCCCGCATTCTGCGGCCGGCGCCGGCGGCGTGGCAGCGCGCCGTGCGCTCGGCCCCGCTTCCCGTCATGTGCAGGCCCAGCGCCAGCGGCGACTGTTCCTCGTTTCCATTCCATAGCTCGGCAGCCCGCCGGGTGCCGGCCACGAAAGAAGCGAGCGAGACTTCCCATTCGGCAATGCCGGGAGCGACAGCGTCAACGCTGGCCCTGAACTGATGGCCGATGACATCGCAGCTCAGTCGAATGACGTCGAGCGCCGCAGCGTCCTTTATCGCCAGCAGATCGCGCAGCAGCAGGCCTGCGTCCCTGACGCGCTCTTGCCCGAGCGCCTGCCGGACGAGCTCGATGTTCGCGCCGTTCGTGCCATTGAAGTCGATGCCGATCGTACGGGCTTGCGGTGCGCTTTCTGCGACGTAGCCAGCGAGAGCGTCCTGGTGCGTCGTGGGAGCCGGGACGGGCTCCTCCCATTCCACCCATCTGGCAATCACCGGCGTGCCGGACCGTGCCTGGATTTCCTTAACTTCGCTGCCGGGCGAGACGAAGCCCGGATTGCCGTTTTGGGGAACGATCAGCCAGATCGGGCGGGTGACCGGAAGCCCATGCAAGCCGGTGAGAAATCTCAAGATGTCGGCGCCGGCCAGTGCGAGAATGTCGAACCCGCGCTTCTTCATCTCAACCTGGGTGCGCTTGAGGCGATTGCGATAGTCCGCATCGGACGGAACAGGAGGGGGGGCTGCAGTGGGGCTTGCGAGCATGGTCTCTTCTCGGCGTGATCCAATCGTTTGGACATCTCATACAATCGTTTGTATTGTCAATTGCCAATCGATTGGATTGGCATTTTCAGCGAAGTAGCAGCCTGATCGGTGATATGGCGGGCTCGGTTGGCTCAGAACAACGAGTTGGGCGACGTTTTGATGGCCGACCCGTTCCGTCTCATGTGATCGCGGAGGATGATCGCAGCCGCGGTGCCAAGCCCGCGAATTGCAGGTCGATCAGATCATCGGGCCTGCGCGACGCTGTCCCGCATCACCAATCGATGATCGAGCACGATCTTATCCGAGGGCGGTGCGCCCCTATAGACTTGGCGAAAGAGCGCCTCTGCTCCCTTCCGCCCCATCTCGAAGCGTGGAACGGCAACCGTCGAGAGCGGGGGGGACATCAGTCCGGCTACTTTCAGATCGTCGATCCCGAAGAACGACATGTCGCCGGGTATGCTCCGGTTGGCCCGTCGGGCTGCGGCCATGGCGGCGATCGCAAGTTCGTCAGTGGCGCAGAAGACCGCCGTGGCGTGCAGGCCATCGTCGAGCATGGATTTCATGATCGCGAAACCCGACTCGGCGTCGTCCTTGAAAGAGTCGGTCGAGCGCATGTTCACGAACTCGCCGAGCCCGTTATCGCGCATGAAATCGACGTAAGCGGCGCTTCGCTCGCGATATGTCTCGGAGCTGGTCGGTCCTCCGATATGCAAGATACGCCTGTGCCCCATGGAATGGAGCTGGACCATAACCTCCTTGGCGGCGGCGTAGTTGTCGATCGTGACGCAAGTCACGCCGTCATGCGGCACAGGACGCGATATCGCGACCACTTTGCTGCTGAGCCCTTGCATGCCGAGAATTGTCGTCGGCAGCGTTCCGGTGACCGTGATGATGCCATCCACGACGCCGGTCATCAGCTGGTTTCCAAGCTTCTCCTCGCGCTTCGACTGGCGCAGCGTAACGCCGAGCAACACGTTGATGTCGCGTTCCGCCAATGTCTCGACGATGCCTTGAACGACGTCGGAATAGAACGGAGCACCGATGTCTGAAACGATGACGAGCACCTGGTTCGCGCGGCCATCCCGCAGCGCGCGCCCTCTCTCGTTCACCACATAACCGGTGTCGCGCACGATCTGATCGATGAGCTCGCGTGTCTCCTTGGCGACGCGCGAGCTTCCCGCCAGGGCGCGACTGACCGTCGAGATGTCGACGCCCGCTATGCGCGCTATCTCGGCCATTTTGGGCCGCCGTCCATCGGCTGGCCCTTCTGCGTTTTCGTCGATCTGCGAGATGAGCGCGTTTCCTTTTTCAACGCCTTACGCTGTGAGTTGGTCACTCCGGCCCGACGAGCTGCTGCTACGCGCAAGCCGTCGGATTATCAAAGTCCTTTTCGGCCCTTGCTGCCGCGGAGATTCGAGTTCCGTTCAACGAACGCTACTCCTCCGGCTCGGTATTGACAATCCAATCGATTGTAAATAATTGCCAATCGATTGTATTATGATTTTAATGCCCATTGCGGCCCGTTTGGCACGAGCGCCGCCAATGCCGCGGATAGGGAGGTTTGGTTGGGACATCTCATCGCGAATGGAGCCGACATGGATGTCGGCTTCCTCTCGGCCACAGAGCTCGGGCGCGCATTGGCTCGCGGTGAGCTGACGTCTCAAGCGCTTGTGACCGCGCTGCTCGCTCGGATCCGGGCCTATGATCCGGTTTTGAAGGCTTTCGTCGAAGTCTACGACGACGACGCTCTGCAGGCGGCGTGGCAGTCGGATGAGCGGCGGTCCCGCAACCAGACCAGAGGCTTGCTCGATGGCATCCCTTTCGCGGCCAAAGACCTCTTCGACGTCGAGGGCCGTCCGACATTGGCGGGATCGAAAGCGTCGGACGCGACGCCTGCCGCGCAGTCAGCCAACGCGGTCCTGCGACTTCTGGCCGAGGGCATGATTCTGATCGGCAAGACGCGTACGGTCGAATTCGCCTATGGCAGCTGGGGAACGAACCCTAGCTGCGGCACCCCGGTTAATCCGCGCGACACCGTCGTTGCGCGCGTAGCGGGCGGTTCATCCAGCGGGTCAGGGGTAGCGGTCGCGGCCGGGATGGTGCCCGTCGCGCTCGGCACCGACACCGGGGGCTCGGTGCGCACCCCTTCGGCTCTGTGCGGAATCGTCGGAATGAAGCCATCGCCCGGGCTGATCGGCCGCAGCGGAGTTCAGCCCTTGGCCCTGGTCTTCGACACCGTGGGCCCGATGGCGCGTTCGGTCGAGGACGCCGCACTTGTCCAGGCCGTGCTGCAAGGGGAGGATCCCGACGATCCCGCGACTTTCAGCATTCCCCGAGCGAACCCGATGGCCGATCTGGGCAAGGGCATCGCAGGGCTGAGGCTGCGCCACCCGTCGATGGAAAACCTGAAAGCCGCCGATCCCGAAATCCTCGACAGATTCAGGGATATGCTCGCCGATCTGGCCGGCATGGGTGCGCTCATCGAGGAGAAGCCGCTGCCTCGCCCCCTCGAACTCTATGCAAGTCTCGCCGCCAACATCACCACCGCGGAGGCATGGAACCGTTTTCGGCCCTTGATCGATGTGGACGACAGTCTTGTCGACCCGGAAATCGCGACGCGGATGTCCCGCGGCAGGGCGATGAGCATTGCTGACTACCTCGGCTACGAAGAGCAACGCCGGCTGATGCAGACGGAGTTCCACCACTACTTTTCGGGGGCCGATGCGCTCCTACTCCCCTCGTCTCCGATCACGGCGAAACCCATCGACAGCGTGCACGACAGCTTTGCGCCGTTCGGCATTTTCACCCGTCTCGCCGGTCTGATGAGCCTCGCTTCGCTGAGCGTACCGATGGGCGATGTGGAACGGCTCCCAACAGGCGTTCAGATCATGGTTCGGCGCTACGCCGATCCGCTTGCATTCCGGATTGGGCATGCCCTCGAAATTCGGCGTGGCGGCTCGTTCGTACGCCCGCTTGGATATGAGCGCCTGGATCACCCGGACCCGGTAGCCGCGGAGTGAGCATTTGGATTGCCGGGAGGCGGCGCGCGTCAGGTTCGCTGGTCCCAATCACCTATCGTTTTCAGCACAGAAAGCCACGTCGATGCTCGCGATCGAGAACCTTCGCATTTTCAATGTCCGCAGCGGTCCTCAGCGCCCCGTCATCGTCGAGTTGACGACGAAGGATGGCATCGTCGGCTATGGCGAAGCCGCCGTCGCATATGGGATGGGCGCCGCCGCCGCCGCAGGCATGCTGAAGGAACTGGCCCCCGCCGTGATCGGCGCGGACGCGACCTATCCGCGTCATGTCTGGCACGAAATCTACGACAATTCGTTCTGGGCCAAGGGCGGCGGCGCCATCATGTTCGCAGCCCTCAGCGCGATCGATCAAGCCCTCTGGGACATCAAGGCCAAGGCGCTGGGCGTGCCTGTCTACGAGCTGTTCGGCGCGAAGTTCGCGGCCGAGATCGAGGTTTACGCCAATGGCTGGAGCACCAGGCATGACGACGTCCTGGGATGGGCCAAATCGGCCGAGCGTCCGATTTCGGAGGGGTATCGGCAGCTGAAGTGCTATCCGCTCGCGAACTACGAGAAAGGGCGAACGCTGCGGCATGTTCAGCGTCGCCAACTCGATGATGTGGCGTTCAAGCGCGCCATCGACCGTGTCAGGACGCTGCGCAAGGTCGTGGGACCGGATATCGGGCTGATGTTCGACCTCTCCGGTGGGCTCAACAACGACCAGCTGATCCGTTTCATGGACGTTTGTGCCGAGCTCGATCCGATCTGGGTCGAGGAACCGCTCGACGCGTTCAATTTTGGCGGCCTGCGCGATCTGGCCGGGCGATGGCCGATCCCTATCGCCGCCGGCGAGCGCGTTTATACCCGCCACGGCTTTCGCAATCTGCTGCAGAGCGGAGGCGTCGACGTTGCAATGCCGGATGTCGGAAATTGCGGCGGCATCTTCGAGTTCGTCCAGATCGCGGCCATAGCAGAAACCTACAATGTCCGGGTTTCGGCCCATAACTGCGCGAGCACTCTTTGCACTGCAGCCTCTATTCAAGCGATCGCCGCAACGGCTATGGCTATGCCGCTCGAAACCTATCCCTATTATTCGGAAGCGAACGACTACGTTCAGATCCTGAAAAATCCGCCAGAAAAGGCGATCATCAACGGCCGGCTTGCCGTTTCCACCTCGCCAGGACTTGGTGCGGAAATTGATATCGACGCGATCACTCCGTACCGCTTCTTCGACTATCGCGAAGCGGCGGCTTGAAGTCATTGCCCAGGCCAGTGCGCGCAAGGCGCAAGCCGACGCACGTGTGCCGAATCTGCCGGTGCGCCGCCGACGGCAAAGCAACGACTGCCAATTGTTTTGGCTCATGATACCAGCGATCAACAGGTACCAGGCGGCGGCGCGCCAGGTGCGGACGTTGAGTGTCTACCCAGAAGCGGACGTTCCCGACGGGATATCCTTGACCGTCTGGAACAGCCCGGATTGATGATCAAGCAGAAGAAACAGCGTATCGAACGGGTTCAACAGGGCTGCGCCCCCGCCTGTCGCGAGCACGTCGATTTTTCGGACGACGATTCCATCGCAGTTCTGCGCCACCAACAAGGTTTGCACCGGAACAACAGGGCGGCAAACTCACACTAGGTGGTGCGGCGACGGGAGCAGAAGATGCAGCGCTTCAAGTCACCAGGCTCCGCCCAGCGCTTCCTCTCGGTTCATGCCGCCGTCCACAACACGTTCAATCTCCAGCGCCACCTCATCTGCCGACGCACGCTGCGGCTCTTCCGAGCCGAGGCCCAACAATAGTGACAGACCGCAACTGCGGCCGCCTGAGCACAACATCGACTGACATAAACAGCGGCTCTCTCAGGTTCGCGTGACAATGCCCGAGCCGGCAATCCACCATCACGGATCGCGATGGTGGATTGCCCGATGACCATGCCAAAAACCGCCGATCCCGATGCAGCATGGTCGCGAATAAGAGCGGCCAGCCCAGCGCTCGTGCCGGACAGGCGCTGCGGACCCTTGAACGGCCGCTGGCTCCGCGTTCGACATCGCCCTGCGGACCGGTCGCCATGGGTAGGGAAACGACACCATGCGGTCCAGCGCCGGCAGCGCGCAGACGATGCACGACAAGATCTGGAACAGCCACCGGATCGTGTCGCGCGATGACGGGCAGGACCTCCTGTTCATCGATCGCCATTTCATCCACGACATCACCGCCCCTGCCTTCGAGATCTTGCGCGAGCGCGGGCTGAAGCCGCGGGCGCCGCATCGCATCTTCGGCACGGCCGACCACTATGTCCCGACCCACAGCCGCGACATGGCCGCGGTCAACCATCCCGAGCGCCGCACCATGATCGAGGCGCTGACTAGAGACGCCGCCGAGTCCGGCATCCAGATCTTCGGGCTCGGCGATCCACGCCAGGGCATCGTCCACGTCATCGGGCCGGAACAGGGGCTCAGCCTGCCCGGCATGACCATCGTCTGCGCCGACAGCCATACCTCGACCCATGGCGCGCTCGGCGCGCTCGCCTTCGGCATCGGTGCGACCGAGGTCGGGCACGTGCTCGCCACGCAGTCGCTTTGGCAGCGCAAGCCACGCAGCATGCGCATCTCGATCGACGGGACGCTCGGGGCCGGCGTCACCGCCAAGGACATCATCCTCACGATCATCGCCACGATCGGCGTTGCGGGCGCGACCGGCCATGTCATCGAATATGCCGGCTCCGCGATCCGGGGCCTGTCGATGGAGGGCCGGCTGACTGTCTGCAACATGTCGATCGAGGCCGGCGGGCGCGCCGGCATGATCGCGCCGGACGACACCACCTTCGCCTATCTGAAGGACCGGCCCTATGCGCCCAAGGGCGAGGACTGGGAGCGCGCGGTCGCCGGCTGGCGCGAGCTCGCCTCCGATCTCGATGCCGTCTTCGACCGCGAGATTACGATCGACGCGGCCTCGATCGCGCCCATGGTGACCTGGGGCACCACGCCCGAGGATGCGACGCCGATCACCGGCGTGGTGCCCGATCCCGATGCGATCGCCGATCCCGGCCGGCGGGAGGGCATGGCACGCGCGCTCGCCTATATGGGGCTCGTGCCCGGCACGGCGCTGGAAGAGGTGCCGATCGACCGCGTCTTCATCGGTTCCTGCACCAATGGCCGGATCGAGGATCTGCGCAGCGCCGCCGCGGTGGTGAAGGGGCGCAAGGTCGCCGGCCGCATCGAGGCCTGGGTCGTCCCCGGCTCGCAGCAGATCAAGGCACAGGCCGAGGCCGAGGGACTCGACCGCATCTTCAAGGCAGCCGGTTTCGACTGGCGCTTCGCCGGCTGCTCGATGTGCCTCGCGGCGAATGGCGACACCGTCGCGCCGGGGCAGCGCTGCGCATCGACCTCGAACCGCAACTTCGTCGGCCGGCAGGGGCCGCGCGCCCGCACGCATCTGATGAGCCCGGCCATGGCGGCGGCCGCGGCCGTGACCGGGCATCTCACCGATGTGCGCCGCCTGATGGAAGGCGCCTGAGCATGGACCGTCTCGACCGGATCGAAGCCGTCGCACTGCCCATCGCCGAGGCCAACTGCGATACCGACCAGATCCTGCCGGCGCAGTATCTGCAGAAGCCGCGTGCTGATAATTTCGGCAACTACCTCTTCGCCGCCTTCCGCTTCCGCGAGGACGGCTCGGAGATCCCGGACTTCATCCTCAACCGTCCAGCCTATCGCCCGGCCCGGATCGTCGTCGCCAGCCATAATTTCGGCTGCGGCTCGTCGCGCGAGCATGCCGTCTGGGCGCTCTACGATTACGGCATCCGCGTCGCGATCGCGCCGAGCTTCGGCGACATCTTCCAGACCAATTGCCTCAAGAACGGGCTCCTGCCTGTCGTGCTGCCGACCGATGTCGTCGCGGCCCTGCTGCAGGATCTCGAAGCGACGCCCGGCGCCACGATCAGCGTCGACCTGCCCGGCCAGATCGTCGTGCTGCCGGACGGCTCGTCGCATGGCTTTGCAGTCGATGCCTTCGCCAAGGATTGCCTCGTCAACGGCATCGACGAGCTCGATTACACGCTCGCCCGCGCGAGCGAGATCGACAGGTTCGAGCGCGACCACAGCCCCGCGTAGGGCGATGCGGTTGCGCTTCAAGGTTCACGTCACTTAACGGAGAAGCCACTCGTGAAGATTGCAATCATGGCCGGCGACGGCATCGGGCCGGAAGTCGTCGCGCAGGCGGTGAAGGTGCTCCGCCACGTGCTGCCGCAGGCGGAAACCGAGGAAGCGCCGGTCGGCCTCGCCGGCATCGAGACCCGCGGCGTGCCGCTGCCCGACGAGACGCTCGCACTGGCGAAGCGCGCCGACGCGATCCTGTTCGGCGCCGTCGGCGGGCCGGACGAGGCGAGCCTGCCGCGCGAGCAGAGGCCCGGCACCGGGCTGCTGAAGCTGCGCAAGGAATTGACGCTCTTCGCCAATTTCCGGCCAGCCTTCATGTTCCCGGAGCTGATCGGCGCCTCGACACTGAAGCCCGAGATCGTCGATGGGCTCGACCTCGTCATCCTGCGCGAGCTGAACGGCGATATCTATTTCGGCGAGCCGCGTGGCATCGAGACCGGGCCTTCTGGCGAACGCTACGGCATCAACACGATGCGCTACACGGAATCCGAGGTCGAGCGCATCGCGCATGCGGCCTTCCAGGCCGCAAGGCGCCGCCGCGGCAAGGTCTGCTCGGTCGACAAGGCCAATGTGCTTGAGACCATGCAGCTCTGGCGCGAGGTGATGACCCGCGTCGGCCGAGAATACCCGGATGTCGAGCTCAGCCATCTCTTCATCGACGCGGCGGCCATGACGCTGATGCGCGCGCCCAAGCAGTTCGACGTCATCGTCACCGGCAACATGTTCGGCGACATCCTGTCGGACGCGGCGGCGATGCTGACCGGCTCGATCGGCATGTTGCCCTCGGCCTCGCTCGGGCTCGACCGCAAGGGCCTCTACGAGCCGGTCCACGGCTCGGCGCCGGACATTGCCGGGCAGGACATCGCCAATCCGCTCGCCGCGATCCTGTCCTTCGCCATGCTCTTGCGCGAGAGCCTTGGTCTCGAAGACAAGGCCCAGGAGGTCGAGAGCGCGGTGCGCTCGGTGCTGGCCGGCGGCTATCGCACCGCCGACATCTACCAGCCCGGCACGCACCGGGTCGGCACGGAAGAGATGGGCGACGCCGTCGTCCAGGCTCTGCAGGCGCGGAGGGCCGCATAGCGCTCAACGCCGGCCAGACCACCTAAACAAAATAAAACTGCAACGGAGGGAAACGACATGAAACGGATGCTGAAGTCGGCCTTGTGCGCTGCCATCGCCATGGCCGGCACCGTGAGCGCCATCGCCAAGGACACGCCGGAAAAGCCTGCGGTCCACATCGCGGCGGCCTCGATCGGGGTGACCTACCTGCCCCTCATCCTCGCCAAGGAGCTCGGCTACTTCAAGGACGAGGGCCTCGACGTTACCATCGCCGCCTTCTCCGGCGGCGCCAAGGCGCTCCAGGCCCTGCTCGGCGGCAGCACCGACATGGTCGCCGGCGCCTATTCCAACACCCTGACCATGGCGGTGAAGGGCCAGAAGCTCGTCACCATCGCCGCCCAGGTCAATTGCCCGGCCTGGGTCTTCGGCATCGCCAAGAAGAATGTCGGCAAGGTGAACGCGGTCAAGGACCTCAAGGGCATGCGGGTCGGCGTCAGCTCGCCGGGCTCCAGCACGCACATGGCGGTCAACTACATCCTGCACAAGGCCGGCCTGAAGGCCGAGGACGTCTCGATCATCGGCGTCGGCCAGGCGGCGGGCGCCGTCGCGGCGATCCGCTCGGGCCAGATCGACGCGCTCGTCGTCAACGACCCGGTCGCCACGATCCTGGTCGAGGGCGGCGATCTCACCCCGCTCGCCGAGATGCGCACCGAAGCCGGCAACAAACTCGTCTTCGGCTCCGACTATCCGGAATCGAGCATCTACGGGACGAAGGCCTTCGTCGAGAAGAACCCGAAGACCGTGCAGGCCGTGGCCAATGCCATCGTCCGCGCCGAACGCTGGATCGCCAAGGCGACGCCGCAACAGGTGGTCGATACCGTTCCGGCCGAATATGTCGTCGACGACAAGGGCCTCTACGCCAAGGGCTTCGAGAACAGCCGCCGCTGCATCTCGCAGACCGGCATCCTCGATCCCGCCGGCGCGCAGACCGTCCGGGACGTGCTCTCGGCCTTCGATCCGGAGATCGGCTCGGCCAAGATCGACATCACCGAGACCTACGACAACAGCTTTGCGCGCAAGGCTGCGGAAACGATCCGATGAACATGGCGGTCGCCAGCATCGGTGAGCGGAGCGCCGCGCAAGACGTGCACCCGGCGCTCTGCTTCGAGCATGTCACATGCACGTTCGCCAGCAACGAGGGCGCAGGGAAAACCTATACTGCCGTCCACGATGTCAGCCTCACGGTCCGGGAAGGCGAGTTCGTCTCGGTGGTCGGACCGACGGGCTGCGGCAAGTCGACCTTGCTCAACGTGGCGGCGGGCCTGATGCGCCCGTCATCGGGCGCGCTGAGCGTGTTCGGGCGGCCGCTGAGCCAGGGCCTCAACCGGGATGCGTCCTATCTCTTCCAAGTGGACGCGCTGATGCCCTGGAAGAGCGCGGAGGACAATGTCGCCGCCGGGCTGATCTTCCATGGCAAGCCCAAGGCCGAGGCGCTCGCGATCGCACGCGAGTGGCTCGTCCGCGTCGGCCTCGACGGCCATGGCAAGAAGTACCCGCACCAGCTCTCGGGCGGCATGCGCAAGCGTGCCGGCCTGGCCCAGGCGCTGGTGCTCAACCCGCGCATCCTGCTGATGGACGAGCCGTTCAGCGCGCTCGACATCCAGACGCGCCATCTGATGGAGGACGAGCTGCTGCGGCTCTGGTCGGAGGATCGCAAGTCGGTGGTCTTCGTGACCCATGATCTCGAGGAGGCGATCTCGCTGTCGGACCGCGTGATCGTGCTCTCGGCTGGCCCGGCGACGCGGCCGATCGCGGAGTTCGAGATCGACCTGGAGCGCCCGCGCGAGGTCGCGGAGATCCGCATGACCCAACGCTTCCTGCAATTGCACTCGGCCATCTGGGATGTGCTGAGGGGTGAGGTTCTGAAAAGCTATGCGCGCAATCGCTCTTGACCCGAACAACCGCGCGCTCGTCAACGTCACGCGCTTCCTGCTACTGGCCGGCGGGCTGTTCTTCTGGTGGCTCTCGACCTCGCAGGGCTGGCTCTCGCCGTTCTTCTTCGGCGAGCCGTTCGGCGTGCTCAAGACGCTGATCCGCTGGTTCACGACCGGCTCGATCTTCATCCACCTCTACACGACGCTGCTGGAAACGCTGCTCGCCTTCGGCATCGGCACCGTGCTCGGCCTAGCGGTGGGGCTCGGCCTCGCGCTCAACCCGTTCCTCGCGGTGGTGACCGACCCGTTCATCAAGGCGTTCAACTCGATGCCGCGCCTGATCTTCGCCCCGATCTTCGCGCTCTGGTTCGGGCTCGGCATCTGGTCCAAGGTTGCGCTGGGCGTGACGCTGGTCTTCTTCGTTGTGTTCTTCAACGTCTTCCAGGGTGTGCGCGAGGTCAGCCCGGTTGTCCTCGCCAATACCCGCATGCTGGGGGCGAATTCGCGGCAGCTGCTCCGGCACGTCTACATGCCCTCGGCGATGAGCTGGGTGTTCTCCAGCCTGCACAACGCGGTCGGCATCGCCTTCGTCGGCAGCGTGGTCGGCGAATATCTCGGCTCGGAGAAGGGCGTCGGCTACCTCATCCTGCTGGCGGAAGGCGTCTTCGACATGAATTCGGTGATCGCCGGCATCCTGCTGCTGACCGTGTTCGCGCTGGTGCTCGATATCGCGGTCTCCCAGTTCGAGAACCATTTTATGCGCTGGCGGCCGGTGAGCGGCGAGACCGTCGCCGCTGCCGCCTGATCCTTCCATGACATCGGCAGCAACTCCCTGCGAATAGGAAACTTTGTCTTGCAAACCAATGCGATCAATCTGAACGGGCGCGTCGCCGTGGTCACCGGCGGCGCGCAGGGGATCGGCCACACCGTCGGCCGGCGCCTTCTGGCCTCGGGTGCGCGGCTCGTCATTTGGGACATCAATGCGCAGGGCCTGGCCCAGGCGAAGGCCGAACTTTCCGCCGATGGGGGCCATGACATCCATACCGAAGTGGTCGACATCGCCGACTATGCCAGCGTCGAGGCGGCCGTCGCCGGGACGGTCGCGGCGGCGGGCGGCATCGACATCCTGATCAACAACGCCGCGATCGTCGGGCCGAACTTTCCGCTGGCGAGCTATCCGATCGACGCCTGGCGGCAGGTGCTCGACGTCGACGTCAACGGCACCTTCCATTGCTGCCGCGCCGTCGTGCCGCTGATGGTCGCGAAGAACTACGGCCGCATCGTCAACATCGCCTCGATCGCCGGCAAGGAGGGCAACCCCAACGCCGCCGCCTACAGCGCCGCCAAGGCCGCGGTGATCGCCATGACGAAATCGCTCGGCAAGGAGCTCGCGGGCAACGACATCGCCGTGAACTGCGTGACGCCCGCCGTCGCGCGCACGCCCGGCGCCATGGAGCAGGCGCCGGAGCACATAACCTACATGCTGAGCAAGATCCCGCGCGCCCGCTTCCTCGAGCTGAACGAGGCGGCGGCGATGATCGCCTGGCTCGCCAGCGAAGAGAACTCGTTCACGACTGGGGCGGTGTTCGACCTGTCCGGCGGCCGGGCGACCTATTGACGGCAGGGCTAGAGCATTTTCGAGCGAAGTGGATACCGGTTCGCGTGAAGAAAATGCGTTAAAACAAAAAGATAGAGCATTTCCGCGCTCCAGAGAAGCGCGAAAATGCTCTAATATCTACTTCGGCGGGCCGAACCTCCGCACGGCCTATATCACGCTGTCGGGAACCGGGCGCCTTGCGATGGACTGGCCGGAACCGGGGCTGCCGCTGGCCTATTCCTAGCGGCTTTCGCGACAGCCGCGTCCCCTGGAGGCTCACGCGTGCCGGGTGCCGAGATGCGTCATCAGGAGCTGGACCGGCGCGGGCAAAGAGAGCACGTCGCGCACGCAGATGTTCCAGTGGCGAACGGCCCAATCCTCGTCGAGAGGCACCGCGACGAGCGGAGCGGTGGCGACATAGCGTGCGGCGTGGTGCTCCGGCACAAGCGCGATGCCGAGTTTCGCCTCGACCATGCTCCGCGCCGGCTCGAAGCCGTTCACCCTGATGCGCAGCCGCAAGGGTTTGCTGAGATCGGCTGCAGCGCGCAGCACGAGCGAGTTGAGATAGCTGCCCTTCTGGGGGCCGACGAGGTCGTGCTCGGCTACCTCGTCGAATTTGAGCTTGGCCGCGCTGCTCAAGGCATGATCCTCCGGCATGATCACGACTAGCCGATCGCTCCGGTACGGCAGGATGTGCAGGCCGCTCACCAATGCATTGCCGCCAAAGATTCCGATATCGGCGGCATTCTCGGAGACCGCGCGGACGACGTCCTGGCTCAGCCCTTCCTCGAGATCGATCAGAACTCCCGGGTGCAGCGTCATGAAATCGCGAATATCCGCCGGCAAGTACTGCACGACCGTGGACAGGCTCGCATGCAGGCGGATCTGCCCACGTATCCCCTTGGAATGATCGGCGAGCTCTGTTTCCATCTGGGAGATATCGCGCAAGATGGTCCGCGCATGCTGAAGCAGGCTATAAGCCGCCGGCGTCAACTCAAGGCCTCTGTTACTACGAGTAAAAAGAGGCGTTTTAAGAATTCTTTCGAGAATTGAGATTCTTTTGCTGACCGCCGATGCAGAAATATGCTCAATATCCGCCGCTCTGACGATATTTTTCTGCTCGCAAACAGTAACGAACAGTTTGAGCGACAAAAGATCGAACAGCATGTCGGCCCCTCCCATATGCGCCATACGTACCTCTAACACAGGATACCCGGCCTGCGAGATCTACGCGTGGCGGGTGATGAAAGTCCCGGTTGACGATCTCGAAAAGGCAGCCGCCTACGAATTTTATCGGCGCGCCGTCCGCGAGCGAGTAGTCGGACCACCTGGATCGAGCCGATGGCGTTGGCGTCAAACTGATGGCGGATCTGCTCGTCGGATACCTCTTTCGCAGCGCCCGTGAGGCCGTATCCTGCGTTGTTCACGATGACGTCGATACGCCCGAAGTCGCCGAACGCTTTGGCCACCACCTGTCGAACCGCGGCAGTGCTGGTGACATCGAGATGGCGCGTCCAGAACAGCTCTCCGTATTCGCGAGAAAGGTCAGCCAGGACCTCCATCCGGCGCGCCGTTCCCGCGACGCGATCACCGCGCTCCAACAGCTGCCGAGGCGGTGGGTCGTCGAGCGCACCTTCGGCTGGATGACCCGGTGGAAGCGCCTCGTCCGAGACTGCGAACAGCGCCTCGACGTCTCCGCAGCCATGATCCACGTCGCCGTCGGAAGCCTCATGCTTCGGCGTATCGTCCATCCGTGAGCATTCTCAAAACGGACTCTTAGAGCCTCGATTTGCTCGAACTTGATTCTTGCGCTGTCAAAAATTATCCCACAAACTAAAAGATGAAACAAAAGTCCGCTATGCGGACAATTGGTGGGTCCCGACATGCCGGCCGATCATCAAGACAATCCAACGATGCTGGAAAGCTTCGCGCATTCATACGCGTTCCGCTCTTCACATCGTGTCCCTGAGGGACCGGGTGGCGATAGCGAGTGTGTTTTCTAGAGAATGAAGCCGCTCCACTTTCTTCAATTGCCACAGGAATTCATTTGTCGACCATGTCCGATCATGTCACCACGCCATCGCTTGCCCCGCTCGCCGGATTACGAGTGCTTGAACTAGGCGGCGACGTCTCGCTAGCTTTCGCCGCGCGCCTGCTGGCCGATCTGGGCGCCGAGGTGCTCAGGGCGGCTCCACCAGGAGGCGATGCGATACGCAATGCCGCCCCGCTGACGGTTGGCGGTAGCGGGCTGTTTACCTATCTCAACCATGGAAAAAAGGAGATATCCGCCGAGCCCGCCACACTTGCACGGCTGGCGCTGCAGGCCGACCTGCTTCTCTGGGCGCCGGAGGCTGAGGGAAGCGCGGCTTTTCGGACAGCTGTCCCCCGACAGGATGAGGCCGCGCGGCCACCGGTCATCGTTTTTACTGCGCAAGGGCTGACCGGGGCTAGGGCCGGCGCTCCCGGCAATGCCTTTACCGCTCAGCACGGCGGCGGCTTCGCATGGCATCAAGCATCTCCAGTGAGCGATCCCGAGGGGCAGCCGCCTCTCGGCTGCCCCGACCTTGAGGCTTCCATGCTGATTGGCCTGGTCGGCGCCAACGCGGCGATGACCGCGCTGGCCGAGCCGCGTGGCGAAACCCCGCCGTCATGGCTGGACATCTCGGCCGAGGACGTGTTCGCGTGGAACCTGGTCGATGCGCTGGCCGAATATCATGACGGCGTTTTGACGCCGGGCCGCCAACGCACGCCCGGCCGGGAGATCACAATTGCCGGCGGGCTGATCTGGCTTTTGCCCTGCGCCGACGGAACCATCGTCGTATCGCCTCGCGAGGACCACCAATGGGAGCGCTGGGTGGAGCTCATGGGAAACCCTGACTGGGCAAAGGATCCGAACCTATGCGGTACGCGCGCCGTACGGACGGCGCATGCTTCGGAGATCGGAAGGTATATGCGCGACTGGTCGGTCGGCGTGTCCGCCCGTCCGATTTTCGAGGCCGCGCAGGCCGCGCGCGTGGCCTGCTTCCCAGTCAGCACAGCCCGCGACCTGCTTGAGAACCGGCAGTTGGCGGCGCGCCATTTTTTCCGTTCCTGGGTGCTGCCGGATGGTGTGGCGGTGAAGATGCCGGGGTTGCCCTTCACAATGCGAAGCAGCGGTGGCGCTGCGTTGCTTCGCACCAGTCCGATCCAGCCTCCGGTGCCGGCGGACCCATGCTTCGCGACACCCCATCGAGATATAGTCGAACTACCGCGTGCGCGACGTCACGCTCCCCTGGCAGGCATAAGGGTGGTGGACTTCTCCTGGGTTGTCGCCGGGCCGATGGCTACCAAGATGCTCGGCGCGCTTGGGGCTGAGATCATCAAGATCGAATCCTCGCAGCGGGCCGAGTTCGCCATGCGCGGGGGCTGGTTCGCGGGCGTCAACAACAACAAGAGAAGCTGTACCATCGACATCACGACCGAGGAAGGTCGGGCGCTCGTACGCGGACTCGTGGCCAAAAGCGACATCGTCGTGGAGAACTTCTCCGCGCGTGTGCTGAGCAAGAACGGGCTCGCATACGAAGACCTGAAAGCGGTGCGGCCGGACATCGTCTACGTCTCCGCCTCCGGCCTGGGCCGTGAAGGCCCCGAGCGCGATCTGGTCGCTTACGGATCGCTGCTGCAGTGCTATAGCGGACGCGTCGGGCTGATCGGAAAAGCCAATCCCAAGCTAGAGGCGATGGGCGTGATGCCGGCATGGACAGACCCCATTACGTCGCTTTGGGAAAGCTTCGCCATTCTCGCCGCGCTTCGGCATCGCGCTGCCACGGGCGAAGGGGCCTACGTCGATCTCTCGATGCTGGAAGCCACGGTGGCATTGCTGCCGGACGCACTTCTGCATGTAGCCCTCGGACGGAACCCGCCGCGCGATGGCAGCGCCGAAGATCTTGGCGGCGCGCCGTCTGGACTGTTTCGGTGCGCCGGGGACGACGCATGGCTTGCGGTTTCGGTAAGCGGCGAGACATCTTGGCGAGGGCTTTGCAGGGCGCTCGGTCGAGCGGATTGGGCAGCCGACGCCGATATGGCATCGGCGGAGGGGCGGCGGAATGCGGCCGAAAGCCTGCGTGAGGATGTTGCTGCTTGGTGCCGTGTTCGCGACGCATTGGAGGCACAGGCGGCGCTTCGCTCGCATGGAGTGCCTGCCGCGAGGTCGCGGGGAATAGTCGATCTGGTCGAGGACGTGCAGTTGCGTCAGCGCGGAATCTATAGGCAACTCGCGAACGGTGCCTGGAGCATTGCCTTGCCTTGGATGGATACCGATGGCTGGCGGGGCAAACTAACGCCCATGCCGGAGTTAGGTGCTGACAACGAGTATGTGTTCGGAGAAATCCTGGGATTGAACCGCGAACGGATGGCGGCGCTTAAAGCCAGCGGCGCGATCCGGTAAGGAACGGAGTTCCTTCGTCCACAATTCGCGCGATAGGACACGTTCAGGGCAACTATTGAACGCAAGGGCGTAAACCGGCGGTGAACTCGAAACGTGTATTGTCGGCAACCGCTTACGCCCAGAATGGAACCCGCGTCGCAAAGACGGAGGCGCGCTTCGTGCTTCGGCGACGGCCGCTTATGGCACCTTGATAATCTTGGGAACAGCGGCGCGATGGGACGAAGGCGCAAGCAGCAAACTGAGATAACAAAGTTTCCCCGTTTCAGGCGTTCAGAGCCTCAAGAGAGCGCTTGCCGAGCGGCGTGACAGCGATTCGAACCGGCGCTTTCGCCGGATGAAATCCAAAGTGAAAAATATATAACAGAATAGATTAATTTGTTTTCGGGAGTGTTGCCCGTTTTTCTTATGGTATAACCTAACAGTATTTAGTATAGAACATATTTCAAAGAAAATTATTTCTTCCGCCGCAATAGACGTTGCAAAGTCCGCGAAGTTCATAGTACGCTCATTAGAACGAACAAAAGTTCGCTTAACGAACGCACCTTATAGGAGGACCGGATGATCTCTGCTCAGGACAGTGAACTGTTGACCCGTGTCGGCCCCGGTGCGGCGCTGGGCGAACTGATGCGACAATACTGGATACCTGCGTGCCTCTCGAGCGAACTGGAGAGCGACGGCGCTCCGGTTCGGATCATGTTGCTGGGCGAAAAACTGATCGCATTCCGCGACAGCGAGGGGCGAGTCGGCCTGATGGATCACAGGTGCCCACATCGTTGCGCCTCTCTTTTCTTCGGGCGCAACGAGGAAGGCGGTATCCGTTGTGCTTATCACGGCTGGAAATTCGGCGCCGACGGCCAGTGCCTCGACATGCCAAACGTGCCGCCGGACTACGAGTTTTCGCCCAGGGTGAAGGTGACGGCCTACCCGACGAAGGAAATGGGCGGTCTAGTCTGGACCTATATGGGCAAGCGCGAGAAGGCTCCGCCACCACCGGCCATCGAGGTTCTGTCGCTGCCGTTGGAGGATCTACAGATTCGCTGCCATATGCGGGAATGCAATTGGCTGCAGTCGCTGGAAGGCGACATCGACACCTCGCATTTCGGGTTCCTTCATGTGGGCACCGTGGATGCCGACGACGTCGATGAAGACAACATGCACCGCTGGGGTCTGTTGGATCGCGCCCCGATGTACAAGGTCAAGGATACCGACTGGGGCACGATGTACGCCGCATACAGGCCGGCTGACGCGGGGCAGCTTTATTATCGCTTTGCCCACTTCATGTTCCCCTGCTTTGCAATGCCGCCGGACGGCAACATCGAGGACATGATCCAGACGACACTTAATGTACCGATGGATGACGAGCATACCATGGTCTACAATCTGGCCTGGAAGCGCCGCACACCGTCTATGCGCAAGCTCAAGGACGGCAGCCCCATTCCCGGCGCCTCCGTCAACCTGAACTATATGCCGCGGACTGACGATTGGTTCGGCCGCTGGCGTCTGGTCGCCCGCAAGGACAATGACTACCAGATCAATCGCGAGATGCAGCAGAACGACGTCTCCTATACGGGGATCGAGGGTGTCGGCGTGCAGGATCAGGCGATGGTCGAGAGCATGGGGCCGATCGTCGACCGCACGCTGGAGCACCTGGCGCCCAGTGACCGGATGATATCGGCCACGCGGCGCCGGATCATAGCGGCTGCGCGGGCTTTCCAGTCGGACGGTTCGTTGCCGGCGACCGTGGAAAACCCCGAAGTTACCCGCCGAGCGCGCGGCGGCTCGATCATCGCCGACGAGCGTATCGATTGGCTCGACGTCTACGCCCAGGGGTTGGGCAACGCAAAAAGTCCAGCGAACTTCCTCAGCAGCGCCGCCGAATAGGGAGCACCGGACGGGTTGGCTGCCGCTGCCCAATGGCTACTAGAGCATCGGACCGAAAAGTGGAATCCGGTTTTCGGAAGAATCCGATGCAATAACAAAAGGCTAGATCGCCACATTGCGTCCGATGGGACGCACGGCGATCTAGACGGCATCTTATCGAGCACACGAATTCTGGGAGGAAGGGATGTTCGATTGCAACAATGGCGCCGCGTCCTCGGCGTACCAGGGATCTGGCCGTGTCTCGCGCCGCGCCGTTTTGGCCGGCGGTACGGCCAGCCTTCTCGCTGCGGCCACTGCAAGCCGCGTGAAGGCTGCAGCCGAAGAGCTTTTCTCGAAACCGCTCTCGCCGTTGCTTGCCGAGCTTTACGAACGCGCGAAACCCGAGAGTCAGGTCACCATCTGGGCGGCCGGAACCGGCAATCTTTTCTGGCTCGACGGCACGTTCGTTAAGCGCTTTCCGGCAATTAAGCTCAACTCGCTGGGCGCCCGCGATGTCGGCACCCGCATCATCGCTGAGAGCCGGGCAGGCAGAAACGTGGCCGACGTCTGGAGTCATTCTCTCGGCGGATCGCTGCAAGTCCAGGAGCGTGGGATCTTCGACAAGGTGGACTGGGCCAGCCTCGGCGTGAATCCGAACGATCTCCTGTTCGACGGCAAAGGCGCGCCACAGCACAATTTCGTCTACACGCCGATCTTTTTGAACTCTCGTCTCGCCGAAACGGATCGGCCCCGCAAATGGACCGATCTGACGGAAAATCCCTTCTGGCACAACAAGATGGTTTCCAGCACGTTCCATCTGCCGCGCGTCTCGGCCTTTCTCGCGCTTGAATGGGGCGAGGAGCGCACCATCGAATGGCTGCGAATGATGCTGGAAAAGCAGAAGACCCTGATCACCACCGGCGAAGGCACGGATTTTCTGACGTCAGGCGAGCGTATCCTCGCACCAGGCGAAAGCACCGGCACCGCCTTCCGGTTTACGCGCAACGGCTTGGAAATGGGCCACCAGGTGATGGACATTGTCCCGGCGACCCAATTCGTCCTGTGCAAGCCTAAGGCGGCGCCGCATCCGAACGCGGCTAACCTTCTTCTTGCCTGGCTGCTTTCCCCGGAAGGAAAGGAACTGAACGAGACTGTCGCCGGCTGGTCGGACATTCGCTCAAATTCCGCTTCCCCGCTGCGGCGTGAAATCGCCGCCGCCGGCTCGAAGATCCTCTTCGAGGACACCGACACGATGCAGAAGCGCGCGGACTACTACAAGAATTTCTCGGACGTCGTTCGCGGCCTCAGGTAGTCCACACGACCGCTGCGGTCGTGGGCGGTTGTATTGCGCGGGATGGACGGTAGTCCCGTTCAGAAAGGAGACCAAGTCGTCACGTCTTCACGGCATGTAGTAGCTGCTTTCCGCTGGATGGCTTGCTAAAATAAAAAAGAAACGCGTTATTGGGAGGAAGTAATGTCAAAAATACGCGCTTCCAGCAAGGTGGAGGCCTCGAGATCTATGACAATTTCCAGGCGTGCGGCATTGTTGGGCGGTGCGGCGAGCGTACTGGCTACGACGACGGGCCGCCAGGCCGTGGCTCAAACCGCGCTCTCGCCGCAACTGGCGGAACTCTACGAACGCGCAAAGCCGGAAGGCGAGGTCTCTATTTGGGGGCCAAGCGCCACCACCATAGGATGGATTCCCGATATCTTCGCCGAACGCTTTCGGGACATCAAGGTAAGCTTCGTCGGCAGCGAACAGGCGGCTGCGAGGTTCATCACGGAATCGCGTGCGAATCGCCATACCGCCGATCTCTGGTTCTATTCGCTCGGCGCAACCCTCGACATCCAAAGCCGTGGACTTTTGCAGAAGCACGACTGGGCAAGCCTCGGCGCCAAGCCGGAGGGCATCTTCTTCGGCGGCGAGGTCGTGGCTATGAACAACCACGTTTCCACGCCCATCTTCTCACGCAGCCTGGTCAAGGACGATGACGTGCCCCGGCAGTACGAGGCGCTGCTTGACCCGAGATGGAAAGACAACATGGTCGCGAGCAGTTTTTTGCTGCCGCGCATGGCGGCCTATCTCGCCATTGAATGGGGCCTTCAACGCACTCAAAAATGGATGCGGGCCTTGATCGATGACAACCGCACGATGATCACGACCGCGCCGGTCAGCGACCTGTTGTTTTCCGGCGAGAGGCGCCTCGCGATCTCGGAAAGTGTCGGCGCTGCGCGGCGTATGAACAATGCAGGCCGCAATGTTGGCTACAGGCTGATGGAAATCGTGCCTTGCACGCAGTTCACTCTCGCGGTCACCAAGAATACGCCACACCCGAATGCGGCACGCTTCCTTGCAGCCTGGCTGATGACGTCGGAAGCCAAGACGCTGTTCTCCGAGCGCGCAGGTCTTTCCGACGTCCGGACAGACCCGAATTCCCCGTTGTCCAGGGAAATTCAGGCGGCGAGGCTAAAACCTGTCTTCGAGGACGTCAATACCATGGACCAAAGGGCGGATTATTATCGACAATTGTCGGCGATCGCGAAGGGATAGCAACAGGCAATGTCTGAGCAGATGACGACAGCTTCAACGGTCGGAATTCCGAATGCCGGCGGCACGCCAAAGCGCCGCCGGGGTGATGAAATAGGCATGGCTGGCAAGCTCATCCTTGCCGGAGCGGCCGTTGTCGCCATTTACCTCATATCGGTGCCGCTCATCTTCCTGCTGGGTACCGCTTTCCGAGGCCCCGCCGATTTTCTGCCCTTCGAGCCCGGCTCCAGGTGGACGCTGGACAATCTCTGGGATGTATACCTCGACCCGGCGCTTTATAGGAGCATCCTGCCCAACACGGCGATATTTGCCGCCGGGTCCGTAACGATTACCTTCGTCATCGCATTTACGCTGGCATGGCTGGTCGAACGTACCGATCTGCCGTTTCGCTCGGCCATTTTCACTGCGATCCTATTTCCCTTGCTCGTTCCGACTGTGGTGTTGGCCATTGCCTGGACGCTGCTCTGCGCTCCTAACGCCGGCTGGGTTAACGTGGCCATTCGCGGCCTTTTCGGCGTGCAAGGTCCGGGCCCGATCAACATCTTTACCATGCCGGGACTCATCATTTGCCAAGGCATTGCCTCGACGCCCTTTGTCTTCCTGTTGCTTTGCGCCGCCCTGCGCACCATGAATCCGTCGCTGGAGGAAGCGAGCAACACGTCGGGTGCCTCTCCGATCGTCACTTTCTTCAAAATTACGCTGCCGGTGCTGCGTCCCGGAATCCTTGCTCCCCTGATCCTTGCCACACTGCTGACGCTGGAACAGTTCGATCTGCCGCTGATCATCGGCTTCCCCGCGAGGGTCAACGTGTTCACGACGCGCCTGTTTTTCGACCTCAATGCCGAGGATCAGCTACCTAAATACGGGAGCGCAGCGGCGGTGGCGCTGTTGTTCCTTGTCATCGCCATTCTGCTGCTGGCGCTTTACAATTACATGGTCCGGCGCGCCGAACGCTACGTCACCATGACGGGCAAAGGATATCGTCCAACCCGGCTCAAGCTCGGACGATGGCGGGCGCCGGCATTGGTATTTGTCGGTGCCTATCTGACCTTCGCCGCTGTGCTGCCAGCACTGGTTCTGCTTTGGACGAGCCTGACCGGCGGTGTTACATGGAGCGAGGCGACGCTTAGCTGGACCGCCTACGAGAAATTGACCTCGGATCCGCGCTTCTGGAAGGCTGTGGTCAACACCTTTATCGTCGCCGCTTGCAGCGCGGGTATTGCAACGCTCGTCGGCGCACTGATCTCCTGGCAGATCCTGCGGACGCGCTTCATCGGCCGCAATCTGCTCGACTTCATCAGCTTCCTGTCGATCGGCATTCCGTCCGTCATCGCCGGTTTCGCGGTGATGCTCCTGTATCTTTCCCTTCCGATCGGCGTCTACGGCACGATCTGGATCCTTGTACTCGCTTATTCCTACCGGATCGCCGTCACGACCCGCTTGTCGCGCGCCGCGCTCATGCAGATCCATGCCGAGTTGGAGGAGGCTTCCTCCATCTCCGGTGCGGGCTGGCTGGATACGATCCGCCGCATCGTCTTGCCGCTGATGACACCCGCGCTTCTCTCCAGCTTCCTGCTGCTCTTCATGGTCGGCTTCCGGGAATTCACCATTCCCATGATGCTGCAATCCGACGACAACTGGGTGCTCAGTGTCGTTATGTGGCGACTGCAGAACGACCGCCAGACGGGCGAAGCTGCGGCGGTCGGGACGCTAATTGTGCTGTTCGTCATTCCCATCATCTTCCTGATGCGTCGCTACCTGCTGGCGCAGCAGAACAACGATTGAAACGGGCCAATGCTGAAAGTTAAAAGTCTCCACAAAACCTATCAGGGTCCGGACGGCAGCTTTCATGCCGTCAGGGGCGTAAGCTTCGAAATACCTCAGGGCGGCTTCTTCACCCTGCTCGGACCGTCGGGTTGCGGCAAGACGACGACCTTGCGTTGCATCGCGGGCCTCGAGGATGCGGACGGCGGCAGTATTACGATCGGCGAACAGTTGGTTGCCGACCCCACGAACGGGGTGCACATGCCAGCCTTCCGCCGCAATATCGGGATGGTGTTCCAATCCTATGCGATATGGCCACATATGGACGTGTTTTCGAACGTCGCCTATCCCCTGCGCGTAGCCCGCCCGCGGCCGTCCCACGACGAGATCGAGACGAGCGTGATGGAAGCGCTGAAATTGGTGGGAATGGAAAGCCTAGCGAAGCGCTCCGCTACCAAGCTGTCCGGCGGGCAGCAGCAGCGCATCGCTTTCGCCCGGGCACTTGTTCGCCAGCCGCAATTGCTGCTGCTCGACGAACCCCTGTCGAATCTCGACGCCAAGTTGCGGGAGCAAATGCGCTTTGAATTACAAGAGCTGGTGGCACGTACCGGTGTGACCACGCTCTATGTCACGCACGACCAGGCGGAAGCACTGGCCATGTCGGACCAAGTTGCCGTCATGTCGGGTGGGCAAATCGTGCAGAGCGGAGATCCGCGCGCGGTCTATGAGCGTCCTCAGGATGCCCAGGTTGCGGACTTCCTCGGTATAGCCAACTTCATGCCTGGCCGCATCTCCGCATTGGGTGATTCAAAAAGTCTCTCTGTGAAGTTGGACGGCTCGATAGGCGTTTTGCGCTTGCCGGACTTGAATAGCTTCGCGCCGGAAACCGCCGTGCGTGTGGTATTCCGCCCGGAAGACGTGGTCATGAGGACCGCCGCCGCCGATGATACCGTCGAAGGCAGAATTGAGCGCATCAACTTTCAGGGTACGGTCAGCGAGTGTCACGTGCGGGCTGGAGAGACACTTGTGCGCATGCTCATCCACCCCTCGGTGCGGGTCCAGCGCGGTGACCAGATATGGCTGGCTGTCGATCCGACGCGTTGCGTCGTCTTCCCGGCGGAGAGCGTGGCGCTCAGATAAGCTCGCGCTGAAGCCGGGCGCTTTCGCGCCGAAGAATGTCGATGCTGCGGTCCATGAGATCGGGGCTGCTTTCGCAATGCTCGATCCGCAGCGATATGCACAGCGTCCCAACCGTAGAGCCGTCGCGGCGCTGCAGCGGGAAAGCGACAGCGCGATAGCCGATGACGGATTCCTGGTTGCTGATGCAATATCCTTCAGCGCGGCACTTCAGAATGATCTCCCGCAGCTTTCCGCGATCGAGGATCGTATGTCGCGTGAAAGCTTGGGGGTGCAGATCCTTGAGGAAAGCCTCCAGCGTGTCATCGGAAAGAGCGGCCAGGAGCACCCGGCCGGCGGCGGTGGCAAAGGCAGGATGCCGCAATCCGATATTGGTCGTCAGCCGCTCCGCGCTACGCGGGGACGCATGGGCAACGGTTACGACATGCCGGCCGTCAAGCACACCGACGAAACACGACTCTCTGAACAACCGGCTGATCCTCTCGCAGAGCGGCTGAAGCAATGTCGTTACGGGATCCGAACCGAGGAAGGCGCCGGCAAGAGTCAGGACATGGGATGTGAGGCGGAATACCCGCCCATCCGTCTCGACGTACCCAAGCGTGTCAAGCGTGCGCAGCAGGCGACTCGTGCTGGCCTTCGGCAGATTGGCCGCACGCGAGACCTCGCTCAGCGTCATGGGGCGTCGCTCGATTCCGAAGGCCAGGATCACGTTCAGTCCACGGGCGAGACTTTCGACGAAATCCTGTTGCCCGCTTTCCGCGCGGCGCGCGGCATCCTCGCTGCGCAACCGCGGCATTAAATATTGCCCAGACGCGAAGCAAGATCAAAATTCGTATCCCCCGCCTCTCCGGATGTGACGGACGAATTCGCTGCTAGAAGTTTTCGGGCCATGATGTGATCGGCGGGACGGTTTATCGAATCTACACCTGATAGCTTACCATCCCTGAAATAAAAGATCGAGAAGCGTCCGCTATCCGGATCGCCCCGGACTACATGCTCGTCTTCCTTCCGCGGAAGGCCCGTCATCTGCAACTTCATGTCATACTGGTCGGACCAGAACCAAGGGACGGCATGATAAGCTACCGGACGTCCTCCCAAGGCCATGCCAACCACTTTCGCATGATCCTGGGCGTGCTGCACCGACTCCAGCCGGATCATCTGCCCTCCCGCATAGGGGTTTGGATGGCGGGCACACTCGCCGGCCGCGAAGATGGCGGGATCGCTGGTGCGGCCGAACGCATCAACCAGAATGCCGTCATTGCAAGCCAGGCCAGCAGCCTCGGCCAGTTCAACGCGGGGAGTGATTCCAATGCCCACAATTACGGTGTCGGCAGGATAGCGCGTGCCGTCGCGGGTTATGACAGCACGTATACGCCCCCCCGCATTGCCTTCCAGGCGCTCGGCGATGGCCCCGAACGCCAGCCGGACTCCGGCTCGCTGATGTGCGGCTTCGACGTAGCGGGCGAGCGCGGGCATGCCGCCTCGCGCAAGCACTCCCGCCTGCGCCTCCAGCACCGTGACGCATCGTCCGGGCGCAGAAAGGGCTGAGGCGACCTCCAGTCCCACGAAGCCGGCACCGATAACGACGATATTTTCTGAATCCGCCACGATTGAACGGAGTTCGGTCGCATCTTCTATTGTCCTAAGGGTGATAACGCCCTTCAAGCCCGCCCCGGCAACTGGTAGCCGGCGTGCCTGGGATCCCGTCGCCAATACGAGAACATCATGAGAGAAAGCGCGTCCGTCCGCCGCAATGGTTCGCCGTTCCTTGCGGTCAATTAATATTACACGGCTATCGAGATGGAGCTCGATCGCATTTTCCCGCAGGAAGGCATCGCTCTTCAGCTGCAGAGCGGCAGCCACGGCCTTGCCTGTGAGCATGCCCTTGGAAAGGGGTGGCCGCTGGTAAGGGGCCGAGCGTTCCTCGCTGAGGATCCTGATGGGTTCGGCATAACCTGCGGCGCGCGCGGCCGCGGCGGTATTGATCGCGGCATAGCAGCCACCAACGATTGTCAGGCCCTCGGCCATGTCAGAACTGCCGGTCGGGGATGGTAACTATCAGGCCGTCCAGATCCGGAGTCATCGATATCTGGCAACTCAGCCGGCTGCTGTCCCGCCGTTCCGCTGCAGCTCCAGAGAGCATTTCGTCTTCCATCGCGTCAGCTGCTGGAAGGCGCTCGATAAACGCCGGATCGACATAGATGTGGCAGGTGGCGCAGGAGCAGCAGCCACCGCATTCTGCGTCTATTCCGTGCACGTTACCTTGGACGGCCCCCACCATGAGACTCGTGCCGGAGGCAATATCGATGTGTCGTTCTCTACCATTCGGCTCGATGAAGATGACTTCAGGCATTTGAGCGCTTCCAAAAATGATTGTCCGCATAGCGGACTATTGTCCGATAATAGCAAGTTAGAAGCTCTCTCTGCAAGTCGGACGAGCGTCGTGGGGCCAACGGAAAAAGGCCTGTGGGCAGGCCCTTCCAGATGCTTGTATCATACCAGGCGGAAACCATTATTCTATATTAGGTGCGAACATCACAGTTTATCGGATACCATCGACCGCGACATTGAGCCTAATCCTAAATTTATATTTGGCTTATAAACAATATACGTTGAGTGTTATTGATCAATATCTATCTGAAATCTGATCAGAAAGCACAGACTCTTCTGCTGATCAACGGATTTATTCCGCAAAAATTCCCAAAAATTAGGCTCCAGAACGATTTCTCTGTAGAGCGCGTAGATCGAAATTTGGCGGGTCATTTTCGCCTCCTGCCGCTTCTCTATGGTCGGGATGTCGGCAAGTTGCTGCTCGATTTCTTCAGCATCCGGATCTTCCTGAAGCTGTCGGCTGGCGATTCAGCCGAAGAGGCGTCACGGCTCATCGGCCGGCGGACAATCAGGTACTGGGAACCCAATCTGTCGCCGTCAGTCGACGACAAGCGAACACATGTCCCAGTCACGGCTGAGCGGCCGCTCATCACCGCGGCCGTCTTGCAAGGCGAGCTCGGTGTGGGGTTGCACGTCAGCCGGGTGGCTCCGCCTTCCAGGTGAACGGTATCGTCACCGCCGGAAAGAACGCCACTGGATCACGTGGCCGATGTCCGGCTGGCCCATGGTCAGGGGCGAGCCAAAGCCTGCCGCTTGGCTGCGAGCTCTGCGGCCGGTCGAAACGTCCGAGATTCGGAGCCTCCCGTAGTCACAGCCAGGAGGCAACGCAAACCTCGTCCCAAAATTGAAGGAAGCCTCTCAAAGTCCGGAAGTGGCGCCATTTCAGCCGGCCGCGGCACCTGGCACAGGCATGGCCGCGGAAACGCATTCAAAGTGGATATTGCGATCGTTCGCTTGGCGCTCTTCGGGCGAGGTATCACCCTGGCCGCTCTGTTGTAGTCATGCTCACTGGCTGGCGCCGAGGGCGACATGGGCTGCAGCCTCAGCGCAGATCCATCTCCGGAACGCTGCGATCGCCGGCCGCTGCGCCGATGTCTCCGGGCAAACCAGGTAATACTGGTGCGGGCCCCTGAACTGATGCGCGAATGGCCGGACCAGGCGGCCAGCATCAAGGTAGTCCCCGATCAGAACATTGGTGGCGAGCGCCACGCCCTGTCCCGATGCGGCGGCCTGCAGAGCCATGAAGGTATGCGAGAACTGCGGCCCCCGAGTCGCATCAATCTCGGTCATTCCCAAAGCCGCGAGCCAGCGCGGCCAGGTGACGAAATCGGGGATTCCCTCCGGAATCTCGTGCAGCAAGGTGTGATAGCGCAGATCCGATGGCTCGCGCAGTGGCCGTGCCGGATCGCCGAGCAGAGTGGCGCTGCAAACGGGAAAGAAATTCTCCTCCATCAGGAGATCCGTTTGCATGCCGGGATAGTGGCCGCGGCCGGAGCGGATCGCCACATCGACATTCTCTCGCGCGAAATCGGTCAAGCTCACCGAGATCTCGACCCGCACTTCCAGATTGGGCTGGCGCTCCTTCAGCGAGCCGAGTCGTGGGATCAGCCAGTTCAGCGCGAAGCTCGGCAAGGTGCTGACCGTCAGGGCATTCGGGGTCTCCGGCCGCAAGGCCCGCGCCGTGGCTTCGTTGAGCTGATCGAGCACCTGCGAGATGGTTGCCGCATAGCGCTCGCCGGCCTCGGTCAAGGCCACCCCCTTGCTCGGCAGCCGAGTAAAGAGTGGGCGCCGCAGCCAGGTTTCGAGTGATCTTACGTGCTGGCCGATCGCGCTGGCGGTGACGGCGAGCTCGTCTCCCGCCTTCTCGAAGTTTCGGTGCCGGGCGGCAGACTCGAAAGCGCGAAGGTAAGTCAGTGGAGGGAGATCGCGACGGCTCATGGCAGGCCAAGCTGAGTTTGGGCAATGCGAAGAACTTCTCATTTGCTTCAGCTCCGCGCAAGGCGCAGCTTTTTCAGCAGATTAGCTCTCGTGAGGGACGTGTTATGTTCGCCAGCCCAGCCATAGCCCATCTTTCCTTCTCTGCCGTCCTGCTGCCGCGCGGCATCTTGCTGAGGTCGTTGTTGCAGCTTGAGGCCTGGCTTGATGCCAGGCGTAGCGCACGGGCACTCTACTTTATGGACGATCGCGGCCTGTCCGATCTCGGTCTGTCGCGAAGCGACGTCGAACGCATCAATGCGGACGTCAACCGGCCGGCCGGGTTGGCCTGAGACGCTTGTAGCCAGGGCAGGATGTTGTCAGCGACGTCCAACCTCTTGTCATGACGCGCCGGAGCGGAGACGGAGCGTTCACTTTTCCCTATGTCTTGGGCTTCCTCGGCGATAAGGCGCGCGTCAGCGAGTAACCGGTCGGGCATCCAACATTGCGTGCAGCCTGCCGACCGTGCCCTCGTCAAAGCTGATGTCGATATCCACGCCGGAGCGGGTTTTCGTCCTCAGGATCAACGTTCCATCGTCCGCCATCACGAAGCTGGTCTGTTGCGCCAAGACGGCGCTGACAACGTCCGCATTTGAAGGGGAGCAGCGCACTTCGGCGGCGTGCATGGCAGCGGCTTCGAACCGCGATAGGAAATCACCCTCGAGCAGGTGCGGAATGTGCAGGACGAAGCGGCGTCCATTGCCGTCCGTCAGATCGAGGCAGCTATTCTGCCCGCTGGTGGAGGAGCCGTGGCCATTGACGCGGCTCAATAGGATCGTGGCAGGTTCTGTCATTCTGGCGTTCCAAAGACTTTGGCGTTATCCGCTTCGGGGCCAAGTCGGAATGCAGATGGTCGCGATCGGGCAAGTGATCTATCTCACGCATCATCTGCGCCTTTGCGCTATCGCGCGTGTTGCCTGTCAGGGGCTAGAGTTTACGAGCTTGCCAGCGGCCTGCAATGATGGCTCTTGAACCTATGGTACTCTCGACTAGCGGAAGCTGGACTCACGGGGATCAAAATAGGACAGGCAGCCGCGCCGACAGGCTTCGATCGGAGCGACATCACGCTCGGTTCTCGGGCAAGAGAGTACGAGGCGGTACGGCGGCCTATCGAAAGTACAGAAATTCCTAGCCCCAGACTAAAGGGGTTGGTTAGCCGCTGCCAGCCGAGTTGATCGGTCGGATGTCAGCGTAGCGTGAGAGGCGCGAGGTCGAATGCGAATGCCGCTCGCGCGTTGCTCCGTTGCATGGGCAATCCACCCGACCGCACGGCCGGTGGCAAACATCGCCTCAGCCGCTCCGGTCGGGAGCCCATAGCCCGCTTCAACCACCACGAGCGCGATATCGATGTTGGGGCGCAGACCGGTCCGCCGCTCGACAGTGTCGATCAGCCGTCGCGCTTCGGGGATGACCCGGCAACGCGACAGCACCATTGCCGCACGCGGATCGCCATCAGGATAGAGCCGGTGGTAAAATCCCGCGAGTGGCTTTTCGCCAGCCTGCGCTTCGTCGATGAGGTCGTCGAGATCCGCGCCACGGCGGGCCGCTGCCAAGAGAGCTCTCGACCGTCCAATGACCCCGGTATGTTCATAGCCGCAGAAGGCGGTCAGCGCCGACACCAGGACGGTACAGCAATCGACATCCGTCGAGGCGACGACCCTCGCAGTAAATGCGGATGTGTTGAGTTCGTGGTCCGCGCTGCAAACGAGGATGCGGCGAATGACGTCGGCAGCATCGGGGACGTTCCAAGCCTGGGCTAAGGCTTGATGCAGGGGTAACCTGGTGTCGAGGGCGCGGCCGGTCGTGGCGCAGGCGAGGGCCTGAACAAGCCTCGCCTCGTCGTTACCGGGAACATGAGACAGGCGTCTCGCCCATGCCACCCGGCGCGTCAAGGCCATCAGGGCGATGGCGCGGTCGATTGGGCCTTCGCCCTCCAACAGGGCCAAGAGAGAATCCCAGCCGGGAACGTCGGCCGGTTTGAAGCAGGCATTCTGAAAAGGGTCGCTAGCTACGCCCCAGAGCAGGGAGGCCACCTGTTCGAGGGAGGTTGCATCCGCGAACTCGCTAATCGGCTGGCCACGATAGGTCAGAACGCCGCGATCGATTTGGCTGACCTCGGTTTCGAGGACCGGTAGCCCCCAACTGAGCGCAGTTGCCGCCGCTCCGCTAGGCTTTCGAGCTCGTGTCTTGCGCCAGACCAGGCGCTCGATGTCGGCAAGCGCATAGAGGTGAGCTCGGCCGTTTTCGACCTGTCGTTCAGAACGGATCAGCCCGCGGCTCACGTAGGCGTAGAGCGTTGCGCGGCTGACACGCAGCCGGTGCGTGGCCTCATCAACGTCAACCAGGGCCTTCGACGGATCAATGCTCATGGAAGCCAACCTCTAACATGTTGAAATATTGATTCAAGCTTGACCCCAATTCAAGTGGTTCATACGCTGGATTTATGCGTAGTTGACCTGCACATTCTGCATGCAACTCTGCATAATAAGGCGGCTGCGATACTATTAGAAACGTAAGCAGCCGTACTCGATGCCGGATTATTGAGCTTTACATGGCTCGATACCGAAAGCCCGCGATGAGAGTCTTTCATTTTGGCCATGTCATCAGTCGATAAGCAGGCAGAATTTTTGCATTTGATCGCCCAATCCGAGGAGACGCTTCTCCAGGAGGCGATCGGCGTTGCGACGATCCCCGCTCCGCCCTTCGGAGAGGCCGCTCGCAGCAAGCATATCGCCAAGCGCTTTCGCGAGGTCGGCCTCGAAGATGTCACGGTCGACGAGCTGGGCAATGTGGTTGGACGGCGGAGGGGGCCGGGACCGCGGATCATGGTCGTCTCGCATATGGATACGGTATTCCCCGCCGGGACCGCGCTGCAGCCGCGCATCGAAGGCGGGTCGATCTATTGCCCCGGTATCCGGGACAACTCGACGGCCGTCGCCAACCTGATCAGTCTGGTTTCTCTGGCCGGGCAGGCCGGCTGGCAGGCGTCTTGCGATCTGATCCTGGCCAGCAGCGTCGGCGAGGAGGGGCTCGGCGATCTGCGTGGCATGCGCCGCCTCATGGCCGATTGGGGCGGCGAACTCGATGCGGTCATCGCCTATGACGGCGATCTCGGCAATGTCGTGTACGGAGGCGTCGGCAGCGAGCGCTATCGGGTGACCTATCGCGCCGCTGGCGGTCACAGCTTCGCCGCGTTCGGCAACCCGAGCGCGATCCATGGCCTGGCCACGGCCTGCGCGCGCTTCTGCCAGATCGCGGTTCCGAGTGAACCCAAAAGCACCTTCAACATCGGCACGATCCAGGGCGGCACCTCGGTCAACGCGATTGCCGAAGAGGCGGTCGCGCTGATCGACATGCGCTCGGTCTCGCAAACGGAACTCGACAAGCTGAGCGCTCAAGCGTTGCGGATTTTCGAAGAGACGGCGTCGGAGTTCGACTGCCGCGCGACGCTCGAGAAGGTCGGCGACAGGCCGGCGGGCAGCGTGCCCGTCGAGCATCCGCTGGTTCTGGCGGCTGCCGGGGTGCTCGAGGATATGGGCCTCAAGGCGCGTCTGTCGGCATCGAGCACCGACGCGAACATCCCGCTTTCGCTTGGCATCCCGGCGATCTGCATCGGATCGAGTCTCGGCCATGGCGTGCATACGCTCGGCGAAAGCATGGAGACGGCCTCGGTCGTGCCCGGTCTGCAGCAGCTCGTGCGGCTGCTGTCGCGCATCGATGCAGCCGTGGCCAGGGCGCCGGAAACAATGCAGCCGTCGTAACGCGGTGGCTGAAAAACCAAAAACGAGGGGTATCGGCATGTCGGGCACACCAGTTTCATCGGGTTTATCGCGCCGTTCGCTGCTTGCTGGACTTGCGTCCGCGCCGGTGATGACGAGCATCCTCGGCGGCCCTGCAGGAGCGCAGGCGCCTGTTGCAGGCGGGGCATTTACGATCCCCGTCATCAGCAATCCGGCGCTGTGGCCGCTGATCGGCGGCGTGCAGAACGTCATGGTCAATCGCGTCCTGTTCAACAGCCTCACCAGCTATGATGACCCCAACCAGAAGGTCGTGGGTGATCTGGCGGAGAAATGGTCGGTCTCCGAAGACGGTCTGACCTGGACCTTCTCGCTTTATCCGAACGTGACCTGGCATGACGGCAAACCGTTCACCGCCGATGACGTGGTCTTCACGATCACCAAGATCTGGCTGAACCCGAAGATCAGCTTCCCGCAGCGCTCGAACTTCGCGACGCTGACCGGTGCCGAAAAGGTCGACGAGCGCACGGTCAAGCTCGTGACGAACGTGCCGACGCCGGCACTCCCGGTCATGCTCGGCTATCTCGCGCCGATCCTGCCGGCGCACGTCTTCTCGTCCTGGTCCAACGAGGACTTCACCAGGCCGACGGCCTTCACCAAGAGCCCGGTCGGGACCGGGCCGTTCAAGTTCGGCGAATTCACCCCAGGATCCTCGGTCCGCCTGGTGCGGAACGACGCGTATTTCCGCGGCAAGCCGCTGCTCGATGCTCTCGTCTTCAAGATCATGCCGGATGTCGAGCAGCAATTCGCCCAGCTTCAGAGCGGCCAGCTCGACTGGATGATCATCGAACCCTACCAGATCGACGCGCTGAAGGGGAATGCGCGCATCAAGGTCAACGACGTGAAGTCCAACATGTACTTCTACGTCGGCCTCAACGATGCGATGCCTCCTTTCGACGACAAGCGCGTGCGCCAGGCCCTGTCCTACGCAGTCGACCGCCAGGCGATCATCGACGGGGCGCTCGCGGGGCGGGCGGACATCGCGGCCTCGCCGATCACGCCCGTGCTGGCGGATTTCCACAACGACAAGGTGGAAAGCTACGCCATCGACCTCAAGAAGGCCGGAGACCTGCTCGACCAGGCTGGCTGGAAGGTGGGAGCGGGTGGCATTCGGGCCAAGGACGGCAAGCCCCTGAAGATCACGCTGGATGTCGATGCCGGCAACACGACCCGCGAGCAGATCGCGCTGATCGTGCAGGACAACTGGAAGAAGATAGGCGTCGACACCACGATCAAGACCGGCGATTTCGGCGCCTTCGTGCAGCGCATGCGCGCGAAGCCCTCCGATCTTCAGGCCTTCATCTGCTGGTGGATCACCGCGCCGGATCCGGACATCATCAGCTATTACGGCACCGACAAGACGCTCAACATCTTCGCCTATTCGAACCCCGCGGTCGACAAGCTGCTCGACGAGGGCCGCAAGACGATCGATCTTGCGCAGCGCGCCAAGCTGTACAAGGACGCCCAGGTTCTGATCGCGCAGGATGCGCCCTGCGTGTTCCTCTACTATGCCCGCGAGATCGAGAGCGTCAGCGCGAATCTGCGCGGCTGGTCGCCGACGCTCGGCTATCGCTATGCGCTCGGACAGGCCGAGAAGATCTGGAAGGCCAAGTAGCATGCTGGCGCGCAACGAGGGAGGCTTGCCGTCATGGCGCGCTATCTGATCCGGCGCACGGGCGAGGCGGCCGTCCTGATCCTGGTCGTCTCCTTCGTCGCGTTCCTGCTGGTCTACATGGCGCCGGGCGGGCCCGCGGTCCTGCTCGACCCCAACATGACGCCGGAAGACGCGGCGCTCATGAAGAACCTCATGGGGCTCGACGAGCCGTTCCACGTCCAATATTGGCGCTGGCTCGCCGCGATCGCACAGGGCGACCTTGGCCTCTCGCTCAGCGTGAGGCTGCCGGTCTACGATATCATCCGCCAGCAGCTTCCCAATACGATGGTACTCGCTGCGGCTTCGCTCGTCGTTGCCGTGACGATCTCGGTTCCGCTCGGCGTCATCGCTGCGGCGAAGCGCAACAGCATCGTCGATCAGGCCGTCGCTTTGCTCAGCTCCTTCGGCCTCGCCGTGCCAGCCTTCTGGTTCGGGCTGCTCCTGGTGATCGCGTTTTCGCTGAAGCTGGAATGGCTCCCAGCCGGCGGCATGGCCACGGACGGAGATGGCAGCTTCTGGGACGTCGCCAGGCATCTGGTCCTGCCGACGCTGGTGCTCGCGACCAGCAACATGGCGCAACTCACCCGGCATACGCGCTCGGCGATGCTCACCGTGCTGCGCGAGGACTACGTCCGCACGGCGCGCGCCAAGGGCGTGAGCGAGACCGTGGCGATCTACCGGCATGCGTTGCGCAACGCCCTGGTGCCCGTGCTCAGCGTCATCGGCCTGCTGCTGCCGCAGCTCTTCGGAGGCGCGGCCGTGACCGAGACCGTCTTCTCCTGGCCGGGCATCGGGCAGCTCGCCGTTCGCGCCGCCTTCGAGCGCGACTATCCGATGATCATGGGCGTCGCGATGGTGACTTCGGTGATCGTCATCCTGGCGAGCCTGATGGTCGATCTCCTCTATGCGTGGATCGATCCCCGCATCAGCGTAGCGGGGCGGTGATGAGCGCGTCTGCCATCGAAGAGGCACCTCTGCCCCCATCCAGCGGCCGCTCTCCCGGCTCGCGGGCCTGGGTCCGCTTCCGCAACAACAGGATCGCGGTGCTCGCGCTCGTGCTGCTGGCGCTGATCAACATCGCGGCGGTGCTCGCGCCTGTCCTGTCTCCCTATCCGCCGAACGCGGTCTCCCTGCGCGAGCGCCTCCAGCCTCCGAGCGTGAAACATCCGCTCGGCACGGACGAGAACGGGCGGGACATGCTGTCGCGACTGCTCTACGGAGCGCGGATCTCGCTGGCGGTCGGGATCGCGGCGGTCGTCTTCGCCGTTTTCCTGGGCGCTCTCGTCGGTGGCGCGGCCGGTTTCGTCGAAGGCATGACCGACAGCGTGTTGATGCGCGTGACCGACGGCATGCTGTCGGTGCCGATCTTCTTCTTCATGATCACGACGCTGGCCTTGTTCGGCGCGACGCTGACCAACATCATCCTCGTCATCGGCGTGACGAGCTGGATGAGCGTGGCGCGCATCGTTCGCGGCGAGGTGCTGCGCAACCGCGAGATGCCATTTGTCGAGGCCGCGCGCAGTCTCGGGGCCGGGCCGTTCCATATCCTGTTCAGGCATGTGCTGCCGCAATCCTGGCCCGCCATCATCGTCTCCGCCACGCTCGGCATCGGCTGGGCGATCCTGATGGAATCGTCCCTGTCCTTCCTCGGCCTCGGCGTCCAGCCGCCCGACTCGAGCTGGGGCAACATGCTCTCCAAGGCGCGCGGCTACATGTGGAACGCGCCGCTGCTGGCCTTCATCCCAGGCTTCGCGATTTTCCTGACGGTGCTGCTCTGCAACTGGCTGGGCGACGGCCTGCGCGACGCGCTCGACCCGACCGGGACGTGAGGAAAAGCAGTCCGTGACCATCATCGAATCCATTGCCCGGTGGGGCAACGAAACGACGGCGTTCGCGCCTCTGGCCCGGGAGCGTGCGACCCACGCCATTCTCGACACCGTGGGATGCATCCTCGCCGGTGCCGACGACGAAGCGACGGCGATGACCGCCGCGTTCCTCGACGACCGCTGGCAGGGCCCCGCGACGGCTGTCGGCGGCAAGCGGGCGACGCCGGGCCATGCCGCGCTCGTCAACGGGACGGCGGCCCATTGCCTCGACTTCGACGATAGCTTCCGCCCTCTGATGGGGCACGCATCGGCTGTCCTCGTACCGGCCCTCTTGGCCGTGGCGGAAGCGAGGGGAGCGACTGGCGCGCAGCTGATCGACGCCTATCTCGTCGGGCTCGAGGCCCAGGCCGTGATTGGGGCCGGCATGAATCCACGCCATTATGCCCTGGGCTGGCATGCGACCTCGACCATCGGTGCAATCGGCGCGGCCGCCGGCGTCGCAAGGCTGCTGGGACTGGACGCGCCGGGGACGGCGCGCGCGCTCAGCCTCGCCGCCAGCATGGCGGCTGGCCCCAAGGGCCAGTTCGGCACCCCGGCCAAACCGCTTCATGCCGGCCTGGCGGCGCGCAACGCTGTCGAGGCGGGCCTGCTTGCCGCGACCGGCCTGACCGGACGCCTGGACATCGTCGAGCATCGCTTCGGGCTGCAGGCCCTCTACGGCACTGAGGTTGAGAACTGGCAGGACATCCTCGCGCGGATCGGAGCGCCGCATTCGATCGAGGCGATCGGCCTTACGCCCAAGCGCCATCCCTGCTGCGCCTCGACGCATAACACGCTCGACATGATCCTGGATCTGAAGGCCGCTCATGGCTTCGCTGCGGCCGAGGTTGCGGCGGTCGAAACGCTCGTGGGCTCGATCAACAGGAACAACCTGTCCTACGACGCCCCGGTCGACGAAATGCAGGCCCGCTTCTCGATGAACTACTGCGTTGCCGTCGCGCTGGAGCAGGGCCGGCTCAGCATCGCCGACTTTACGCCCGCCGCGGTCGCACGGCCCGCGATCCGCAGCCTCCTGCCGCTGACGACGATGCGGGCCTATGCGCCGGAGGAGGAAGCGTCCTCGGCCTACTTGCCGCACAAGGTCACGATCCGCCTGAAGGACGGCACCGTCCTGCGCGCGGAGCGCGACATGGAGCGCGGCACCCTCGCAGACCCATTCGACGAGGCCGACCGTCGCGCCAAGTTCATGGATTGCTGCGCCGGCTACTTCGACGAGGCCCGGGCAGGCGATCTCTACGACCGGCTGTGCGCCGTCGAGCCTCAGGGCAGCCTCGTTTTTCTGTCGCAGGCGTTGCTGCGCTCGAAGCCGCGGCCTGTCCGCCACGCATCCTGATATCCGAGAGGCCTATCGTGAACCACATCGTCCCTGAGAACCAGCTGCGCAACGCGCCCGCCGTGACGCCCGTCACGCTGGAGATCGTGAAGGGCGCGCTGCGCTCCGCCCAGGCGGAAATGGAGCGGCTTCTCCAGCGCACCGCCATGTCGCCGGTCATTCGCGAGAAACAGGACTATTTCTGCGGGCTTTTCGACAGGGACGGGCGCCTGCTGATCGGCACCAAGCTGCCGATCCTGGGCAACATCCTCGCGCCGATCCTCGAGGAGTTTCCGCTGGAAACGATGCGCGAGGGCGACGTCTATTGGTACGACGATCCCTATCTGTCGAAGGGCGGCGTCTCTCATACGCCCGATCAGGTCTTCGTCAGCCCGATCTTCGTCGACGGGAAGATCGCCGGCTTCACCCATTCCTGGGCGCATTTCCTGGATGTCGGCGGCATGCGGTCCGGCTCCACGACGCCTGACGCCACCGAGATCTTCCACGAGGGCATCCTTATACCGCCGGTGCGGCTCTATCGCGAAGGGGTGCTGAACGAGGACCTGTTCCGCACCTTCATCCGGAATTCGCGCTTTCCCGAGATGAGCAAGGGGGATGTGCGGGCGATGATGGCGGCCGTCGAGCTCGGGCGGCGCCGGATGATCGAGCTGTTCGAGCGCTTCGGCGTCGAGGGCGCGCATGCGGCCTTCGACCAGCTCATCCGGCAGACCCATGACTACGCCCGGGCGCAGATGCACGACATCTTCCCGCCGGGCCAGTACCGGTTCGCCGAGCTGATCGACACCGACGGTCACGGCACCGGGCCGATCGCCATCCGCATGACCCTGACGGCGACGAAGGACCGCATCGAGATCGACTGCACGGAGACCGACGACCAGACGCGCGGGCCGATCAACTTCATCATGCACCCATCCTGCGTGCAGATGATGTTCGGCATCTACACCGTCGCCGGGCATCCCGAGTTCATGTTCAACGAGGGTCTGCTCTCGATCATCGACGAGGTGAAGCTGCGCGAAGGCAGCGTGATTCAGCCGCGCTTTCCAGCCTCGCTCGGTCAGCGCTCGGTTACGCTGTCGCGGGTCACGAGCGCATGCATGGGTTTGATCAACATCGCCAGTCCCGACAGGGCGATGGGCTCCAGCTCCGCCTACAGTGCCAATAAGCTGCGCGGCACCTGGGCCGGCAGCGGCGAAGCCTTCCTCAAGACGATGGCGATTGCGGCCGGGCAGGGCGCGAGGCCGGTATCGGACGGGCCCGATGCGATCTACTACCTGAACCAGCAAAACTACCCGGTCGAGTTCGCCGAACAGAATTATCCGCTCGTCGTGAAGCGCTACGCCATCAATCCCGACTCGGGCGGGCCGGGGCGCTGGCGCGGCGGTTGCGGCGTCATCCGCGAATTCGAGATGCTGTCCGAGACCGCCTCGATCTCGCTGCGGATGAGCAATGTCGACTTCCCGGCCTACGGCATCGCGGGCGGCATGAGCGGACGCTCCGGCCAGTTCATCGTCAATCCCGGCCGGCCTGACGAGCGCGTCCTGCCCAGCCTGCAGGATGGCGTGGTGCTGAAGACCGGCGACGTGCTGCGTATCGCGATGCCCGGCGGCGGCGGCTTCGGCCATCCCTTCGATCGCGAGCCCGAACGTGTCCTGGCCGACGTACTCGCCGGCTTCGTCAGCCCGGACAGCGCGCAGGACGAATACGGCGTGATCCTCGACGTCGCCAGCGAGACGGTCGACCTCGAGGCGACGCAGGCCTATCGCACCGCGCATCGCTGGCAGACGAAGCTGCTGCACCGCCGCGATTATTTCGACCCCGACCAGTGGTGGGACCATGCCGACAGCGTGACCCATGCCAAACACGCCCGTTCCTGAGAGCGCGACAATGACCCAGATGGTTTCCATCGCCGTTGACACCGGCGGCACCTTCACCGACGTCACGCTCGTCGACCGGCGCACCGGGGCCTTGCACAAGGCCAAGACGCCCTCGACGCCCGAGGACCCCTCGATCGGCTTCATCAATGGCGTGCGCCAGATCCTGGCGGAGGCCGGAGTGGCGCCGTCCGACGTCAGCCACGTCTTCCACGGCACGACCGTCGCGACCAACACGATCCTGGAAATGAACGGCGCCGAATGCGCGCTGCTGACCACGACCGGCTTTCGCCATGTGCTGGAGATCGGGCGCCACGACATCCCGCGGGCGGACAACGTCTACTCCTGGGTCAAGCCGAAGCGGCCCGTCGCGCCGCAGCGCATCTACGAGATCGACGGCCGGATGAACTTCGAGGGGCAGGAGCTGGAGCCCCTCTCCGAGGACGCGGTGCGCCACGCCGTGGCCGAGATCAGGCGCCGCGGAATCAAGGCGATCGCAGTCTGCTACATCCATTCCTACGCCAACCCCGAGCATGAGCAGCGCACGCGCGAGATCATCGCCGAGGATTATCCGGAGGCGCTGATCTCGCTGTCCTCGGACGTGCTGCCGACCTTCCGCGAATACGAGCGGAGCATGGTCACGCTGCTCAACAGCTACGTTATGCCGAAGGTCTCGCGCTACGTCGCTAATATCGAACAGCGCATCGCCCGCGATGATATTTCGGGCCGACTGCTGCTGATGAAGTCGAGCGGCGGCGTCACCGGTGTCGAGACGATCCGCAGGCAGCCGGTTCATACGGCCCTGTCCGGCCCCGCTGCAGGCGTCGTAGGGGCGAGCCTGGTCGGCCGACTGACCGGCGAGGCCAAGCTGATTTCTTTCGATGTCGGCGGCACCTCGGCCGACATCGCCCTCATCAACGGCCATGATCCCGACATCACGATGGAGGGCAGCGTCGGCGATTGGCCGCTGCGCCTGCCGATGATCGACATCCACACCATCGGCGCCGGCGGCGGCTCGATCGCGCGGGTCTCGAACGGCTCGCTCGTCGTGGGGCCGATGAGCGCCGGTGCGCTGCCCGGTCCGGTCTGCTACGGGCGCGGCGGCACGGAACCCACCGTCACCGACGCGCATGTCGTTCTCGGTCACCTTCCGCCGCACCTGCTCAAGGGCAGCATGGCGCTCGACGTCGATGCCGCGGCGAAAGCGATCGAGCAGCGGGTGGCGAAGCCTCTCGGCCTCTCGATCCAGGATGCTGCCAGCGGCATCATCGAGATCGCCAACAACAACATGGTCGGCGCGATCCGCGTGGTGTCGGTCGAGCGCGGGCACGATCCGGCCGACTTCGCTCTCGTCCCCTTCGGCGGCGCCGGCCCCTTGCATAGCGGCTTCCTGACCCGGTTGCTGGGCATGAAGGGCTCGATCGTGGCGCCGGAGGCGGGCGTGCTGTCGAGCCTCGGATTGCTCTGGTCGGATCTGAAGAACGACTTCTCAATGACGAGCATCCTGCGGCCGCCATCCTACGATCTGGAACGGCTTACCAGTGTCTTCGCCCAGCTCAATGCCGAAGCCCGTGCCTGGCTCGACGCCGAGAATGTGCCGGAAGCCGGCCGGAAGATCGAATGGTCGGTGGGAATGCGCTACATCCACCAGGGCTTCGAGCTGAACGTGCCGTGGCCGGCCCATGAGGTGAGCGAGACTGCATTGCGGGTGGCCATCGATGGCTTCCACGCCGCGCATCACCAGCTCTACACCTTCTCGCAGCCCGAGATGCCGGTGGAGATCGTGCTGATCCGGGTGAACGCGACGGGGCAGCTCGCCAAGCCCAGGACGCAGACCGTGCCTGCCGGCACCGCGACCGAGGAAGCACGCTTGGGCGCTCAGAAAGTCTATGCCGCCGGCCAATGGCTGAACTGCCCGATCTACGACCGCACCGGGCTGGGCGCCGGCGCGACGATTGACGGACCCGCGATCCTCGAGCAGCTCGACGCCACGACCTATCTGCTGCCGGGCCAGAGGGCCGTCGTCGACGTCCACGGCAACCTGTTCATTCGCGAACGGGTCTGAGCGCCAGGCGGGGGGAGTGGGCGGTATCGTGACCGGCGCCGGCATCTCCCCGCCGTCTCCACGGCCATTGGCCTGGGTCGCCCCTGTCGCGGCGATCCTCGTGCTGCAAACGATGGCCGCCTTCCTGACCCGCGTGATGCCGACGGTCGCTCCAGCGCTGTTCGCGGAGTTCGGCTGGGCGAACGGCCTTGTCGGCTATGCCGTCGCAGCGACGACGGCCGGCTCGATGCTCGTGCTGCTGTTCGGTGCGCGGACGATCCACCGGGTCGGATCGATCAGGTCGATGCAACTCGCGCTCGGTGTGGGCGCGCTCGGCATGGTTCTGCTGTTTGCGCCTTTACCCGGTGCCGCGATGTTGGCGAGCGCGGTCATGGGGCTGGCGCATGGCGTCGCCACCCCAGCCGGAAGCGACATCCTGCAGCGCTTCACGCCGCGCAATCAGCGCAACCTGGTCTTCTCGATCAAGCAGGCCGGGGTGCCTCTCGGCGGCGTTCTTGCCGGGGCCTTGCTTCCCTTCATCGTGGAGCGGGTTGGCTGGCGCAGCGCCTTGGCCGCCGCCGCAGGCATGGTGGCCTGCTTCGCAGCTCTGACGGGTCTGCTCCGCGGACAGTCGGATCGCACGGATGACGACGAGAAGAGCCGACCGCGTCCGTCGAATCGTCTCGCCGCCCTGCTGGCTCAACCAGCCCAATCTCTCGCAAGTCTTTCGAGCGAGCCCACGTTGTGGCGCCTGTCCGTAGCCGGCGCGCTTCTCGCGACGGCCCAAAGCTGCTGGCTGGCCTTCAGCGTCGCCTTTCTCGTGACCGAAATCGGTCTTCCCCTGACGGTGGCGGGACTTGTCTTTGCCGTGATGCAGGCCTCGGGCGTCGTCGGGCGCATCGCGCTGGGCTGGATTTCAGACCGGATCGGCTCCGGCATTCCGACCCTGCAGGCCGCCGCGCTTGCCTCTGCGGCGACGATGGTGCTCCTCGCCCTGGCGGATCGGCAATGGCCGGTCTGGGCTCTGACGCTGCTGGCCATCGCCGGCGGCATCTCCGCCTCGGGCTGGAACGGCGTGCAGATCGCCGAGATTGCCGCGCGTTCGCCACCGTCCCTGGTCCGCCTCACGGCCGCCGGCTCGACGATCCTGATCTTCCTCGGCAACATCATCGCACCGGCCTTGTTCACGCTCTGCGTGACTCTCAGCGGCCGTTACGACCTCGCCTTCGCGATCGTCGCGATCATCAATCTGGCGTCGCTTCCCTGCCTGCTCGGTCTCGGGCGGCCGCCGCTCCGCGATTGAACGGACCGGTACGGGGCTGGCGCCACACGGTTGCGCAGATGCACGCCAACAGAGGCCGACAAGATATCCGGCTTAAGACAAGGACTGATCGAGTTCGCGCCGGGCCCGGCGAACGGCGTCCATGACCATGTTCCTTGCTCGGCGCGCTTCGATCTGAAGCGGATACCATTGCCCGGAATCCTTCGGCTCGGCCGCGAACCTGCGGATCGGGTCGAGCGCCGGCCATTTGCCCTGCGGCAGGGCCGGGTCATGGGCGAAGCGCGCGCCGGTGGTGTAGTCGATCGGCACCAGCGCCCGCGAGAGGCGCATCAGCAGCTGATCGTGCTGGCGGGCCGCCGCGCCGGAAAGCCCCTTTGCCTTGCCGGAGAGCGATGCCGCGCCAGCCCTGAGCTCCGCTATCTCCGAGAGGAGCCCGGCGAGGGACATGCCGCTATCGTCCCCGACGTTGATGCCCTGAACTGTCGTTTGGAGGTCGCCTACCTGGGCGGCGATGTCGATGGGCAGGACCGGGTCGGTCAGCACCCGCGTGAGGAGCGCCCGATAGATGCGGGTGTCGCGCGCGAGCAGGGCCGGATCGATCTTGTCGATCAAGTCCTCGGGCGTGTGCCACCACCAGCCGAGGCTGTTGCGCAGGCCGAGATTCTCGTCGGCTTGAGTGCTGAGGATGCCGAAGATCGAGGGGATGCCGATGCCCCAGAAGGATTGGTCGCTGTTGCGGCCAAGGCGCTTGATCGGGAAGGTCTCGCCGGCTTCGGTGGCCAGAATTGCGCCGGCCAGGCCCGCAAGCTCGGTCGCCGCCGGCGCTTCCGCCAGATTCAGGGCACCGATGCCGCCGGTCGAGTCGACGTTGACGTGGATCGCGCAGCGGCTTTCGAGCTCGTGCCAATGCTCGTCGGCGTACCAGGACGAGCCGGAATAGCGGCCATGGGAATGGCCGGACCAGAAGCAGAAGCGCAGATTGCGGCGCCATGTCCGCCGGTGCTCGGCGCTGAGCCGGGCGACCTCCATCATCGTCGCGTTGGCCGAGCCGTTATCCATCACGCCCTGGTACCAGGTGTCGTGATGGCCCGAGAACAGCACGAAGGGCGTCGTCTCGTCGGCGTCCGGCGCCGCCATGTCGGCGACGAGGATCGGCGTCGGGCGCCAGCCGGTATCGACCTCGGCATGAAGCACCACTTGCGGCTCGTCGCCCCGCGCGAGCCTTTCGCGCAACGCCGCGCCGTCCGCCAGGCTGATCGTGACCGCGACCGTGCTCGGCAGCAACGCCATGGTGCGCGTATCCGGACTGCCCCAGACTGGCGAGATGCACATCTCGTGCAGGTGCTCGTGCGAGCTGATGTGCAGTTGCCCGACGGCCCCGGCCTGCGATGCGCGCAGCGCGACCGGCGGCGTCGCCATTCCGTCGACCAGCACGATCGCGCCGCGAACGTCCTTGCCGGCGAACTCCGCGTCCGTGCCGCTGCCGACATGGACGAGCCGGCCCCTGGTGCCCTCGGGAGGCGAGGACTGCGACATGGAATGGGTGATCGCCCTCAGGGTTTGCCCCTCAGTGACGACCCGCGCCGGCCCCGGCAGGCTGATATAGGCGGGATGGTGCAGGATCTGGGTCGAATAGCCGTAGAGCGCCATCTGCTTTTCGACGTAGCGCAGGCTCTCGGCCTCCTCAGCGCTGCCGCTCAGCTTGGTCCAGCGCGCGAATTCGGCGAGGTGCCGCATCATCAGGTCGGTATCGACCTCGCCGGCGAGCGTGCGTTCGGCAGGTATATCCATCACTGCATATCCTTCGTCGCATCGCGCAATTCCGCGAAAAGCGCGGGACCGACGCTGCGCCGGCCAGCTTCCACATCCCCGATCATCGCGATCACCCGGTCTACCAGCGGCGTCGTCAGCCCGTGCTCGCGCGCCGTGGTCTGGACCGGGCCGAGCTGGGCCGCGACGTCGGTCTGGCGCTTGCGCACGACGATGTCGCGCCAGACGCCGCTATGGGATTTCGCCGCCTTGCTGTTGTAGTCGAACAGCGCTTGCAGCGAGGCGTCGATCGCGGCCGGGTCCTTGCTCGAGAAGGCGGCGGGGTCGAAGCCGTTGAAGCCGAGCGGGGTGACGCCGGCGGCATCGGCGACCCGCAGCACCTCCTGGATCAGCGCGACGGTGGTGGCCTTCCAGGCCGGGTTGGCGATGAAGCCGGCGATCGGCTCATCCGCCAGCGCCGAGGTCTTGAGCAGCGTGCCATAGGCCGCCTTGCCCCAGAGATAGCCGAAGATGTTGTCGGTCTGGATCGCGTCCGGGTCGAAGATGCGCAGCAGCGCGTGCAGGGCCTCGATCCGCGGCGTCCACGCTCCGTCCAACTCGCCGACCACGACGGCGCCGCGCCCGCCATAGAGGATCCGGCCAGGCTCCATGTAGTCGGCCATGAAGTTGACGAAGGCGCCGATGGTGCGCTCGCGGCCGACGATCTCGGCGATGACGAGCTCGTTCAACCCGTTCTGGCAGGAGACCACGGCGCCGTCCGGAGCGAGGTAGGGCGCGAGGGCGCGCGTCGCCGCCTCGGTATGGTGGGCCTTCACGGCCAGCAGGATGAGGGGATGCCGGCCGCTCATCTCCTCGGGAAGGAGCGCCGGTCCGCCGATCGTGAAGTTGTCCAGAGGGCCTTCGATCCTGAGCTGATCGGCCTTGATTGTATCGACATGCTCTTTGACCACGTCGACGAACAGGACGTCATGCCCGGCGCGCTTGAGATAGGCGCCGATCGTGCCGCCGATCGCCCCGGCTCCCCAGATGACCACCTCTGCCACGTCTCGCTCTCCTCAGCCGAAGGGATGAATCTTCCCCTGGATACGGCATTCGTCGAATGATTGTCTGCTATAGCATGGGAATTTGATCAGAAAATAGCGTTGACTATTGTCTGACAATCTCGATAGTCGCCCTATGAGACAGCAGCAAGCCCTCATGGATGACGCCGAGCACGAGCGGAGTGGTTTTGGCGTTCGCGAGATAACCGCGGACCGGATCCGCACCGCGGTCGTTTCGGGCGAGCTGCTTCCCGGGCAGCGCCTGCCGGAGCGCGAGCTCTGCGCGCTGACCGGCGCGTCCCGCGCGACGGTACGGGAGGCCGTGCGGCAGCTCGAAACCGAAGGGCTCATCACCACCATCCCCTATCGTGGCCCGGTCGTCTCGACCCTGAGCGAGCAGGAGGCGCGCGACATCTACGAGCTGCGCGCCATGCTCGAAGGGCAGGCGGGTCGTCTCTTCGTCGAGCGCGCCAGCGATGAACTGGTGGTGGCGCTGCGCTGCACGGTGGAGGAGATTGGCCGCGCCCATGCGGCCGGCGACATGGTCGGCGTCATCGCCAATTCCGACGAGTTCTACGTGGTGCTGACCAAGGGGGCCGCGAACAAGGCGCTCAGCCAGGCCTTGCTGACGATTCATAACCGCCTTGCGCTCTTTCGCTTCAGCTCGACCCGCTGGCCGGGCAGGGCGGAGCGCAGCATGGCGGAGCTCCGTGAGATCGCTACGGCGGTGGAGGCGCGCGACGCGGCGGCTGCGGAAGCCAGCTGCGTTCGTCACATCGAGGCGGCGGCCGAACTTGCCTTGATGGTGCTGGCCGAGCGCATGCAGGGCGCGGCGATTGCGGGCCGGTCCCGCGCGCCGTCGCTTATCGGAGCGAAGTCATGAGCTTCGATTTCTCCGGTCGCATCGTCGTGGTGACCGGCGCTGCCGTCGGCTACGGCCGGGCGATCACGGAGAGTTTCGCCTCGCGCGGCGCAACCACCTACGCGCTCGACAAGGACGCCGAGCGCCTGACGCCGGAGAGCTTTTCGTCGGGACGCATCGTGACCCATGTCGTGGACATCACCGACCGTGATGCCCTTGGCGGGCTGTTCGCCGCGATCGAACGCGAGGCCGGCCCGATCGACGTGCTCGTCAACAACGCAGGCGGCGCGCTGGGGCGCGGCTTCGTCCCGGTGGAGGATGTCGATTTCGGGGATTGGGACGCTGTCCTCGACGTCAATCTCAACGGCACCTTCGCTGCGATCCGCGCTGTAGCGGCGGGTATGAAGCGCGCCGGCCGTGGGCGCATCGTCAACATCACCTCCGGTGCAGGCTTCAGGGCCTCGCGCACCGGCGTCCAAGCCTACACCACCGCCAAGCACGCGCTGCACGGCCTGACAAGGCATCTCGCCAGCGAGCTCGGGCCGTTCGGCATCACCGTCAACGCCGTGGCGCCGGGGATCCAGCCAATCTCTCCCGGCGTCGAGCGGCAATGGGCCGGGTACAGCGACGAGGTGCGGGCCAACATCATCGCCGGGATTCCGCTGCGCAGCCTGGGCACGCCACAGGACATCGCAAATGCGGTCATGTTTTTGGCGTCGGATATGGCCGGCTACGTCACCGGGCAGATACTGCCCGTGAATGGCGGGGCGTTCTAGGGCCTCTCGCGACACAGACATAATGGACGGACCGAGCCGATCCCGTCCTGGCAGAGCAACGGCAATAAAAAAGACGGGCGGGCAAAAAGTCGAGCGGGATTGAGTTTCGAGCACAACGGGAGTTGGTCATGACAGGCAAGACGTTGGCGCTGCCGACATTCGACAGGCGCGATCTCCTCAAGCTCGCGGGGGCGACGGGCGCTGCGGCGCTGAGTGGTTTGCTGCCCAATGCGGCCTTCGCGCAGAAGGCGGGCGTGCTGCGGGTTGGCCTCAACGCGCGCGACATGGGCCTGCTGCATCCGCATGTCGCGACCGGCTCGAACGATACGCCGGTGATCGACTCGATCTTCAGCGGCTTGCTCGCCTACACGCCGCCTAAGGTGAGCATCGACGCGATCCAGCCCGACCTTGCCGAGCGCTGGGAGGCGTCGGACGACCGCAAGACCTACACGTTCCATCTGCGCAAGGGCGCGAAATGGCACAAGGGCTATGGCGAGGTCACGGCGGAGGACGTCAAGTACTCGCTCGAATGGGTGCGCGATAACCCGCAATCCACCTTCCGCACGATCTACGCGAATATCGAGCGCATCGACACGCCCGATCCCTATACGGTCGTCATCTCGCTGAAGACCGTCGACCCCGTCTTCCCGATCTGCGTGACCAACTGGCAGGGCGGCTACATCATCTGCAAGAAGGCGATCGAGGAGCTCGGCGACAAGTACAAGAGCCAGCCGATCGGCTCCGGCCCGTTCCAGTTCGAGAGCTATCGGCCCAAGGAGAGCGTCACCCTCTCGGCCAACCCGGACTATTACGCCGGCAAGCCGAAGCTCAACCAGGTGGTGTTCTCCTATATCTCGGACCCGACCTCGGCGCGCTTCGCCTTCGTCCGCCGCGAGGTCGACGTCATCCAGGGCCAACCGAGCGAGGAATGGCTCGCCGAGGTCGTGAAGGCCACACCCGGCGGCGCGGTGGTCGACCTGCTAGGTCCGACGCGCACCGTTATCATCCACATGAAGAAGAGCGTGAAGCCGCTCGACAACCTCAAGGTCAGGCAGGCCATCGCGCACGCCATCAACCGCGAGGACTACGTCCATTTCTTCGGCCGCGTCTTCCTGCCGACCTATGCTGCGGTCCCGCCCGAGTATTTCGGCGGCCTGACCAAGGAGATGATCCCGCCCGAGCTGGTCTACGAGTTCGATCCCGACAAGTCGAAGAAGCTCCTGGCCGAGGCCGGCTTCGCGGGGGGCTTCAAGCTCGAGACGGTGGTCAGCGAGCGCAGCGACTATCTCAACCTCGCGCAGATCGCGCAGGAGCAGCTGGCGAATGTCGGGATCAAGCTGCAGATGAACATCATGGACCACGGCTCCTGGGTCGCGGCCATCATCAAGGACAAGAAGGGCTCGCTGGTCTGGTCGACCGCCTCGCGCTATCCCAGCGCCGACACGCTCATCCGCGAGTTCTTCCTCTGCGCCGCCGACGTCACCAAGCCGACGGGCGTCCAGGGCTTCGCCGAATACTGCAATGCCGATCTCGACAAGGCCTACCAGGCCGGCATCGCCGCCTTCGAGCCGGCGGAGCGGGCAAAGTTCTTCAAGGAAGCGCAGCTGCTGCAGCTGAAGGACCTGCCGGCGATCCCGATCGGCGCGATGGCGACGGCGGCGCTGCGGCAGCGCCATGTCGACCTGGGCTACAAGGTCGAGGAGGGCAAGAGCCTGCTCAGCCTGCCCTACATGTACCACCTGACCCAGAATACGACCGTCTGAGCGGGCAGGGCGCCTCGTACCTGCACAGCAATGATCGGCCCGCGTACGGGCCGATCGCGGCGGCGCATCATGAGAGACGTGGCCCGGCCTGTCGGCCGACCCGGAACGGACAACGAGCGAGATGCTGAGGCTCATCGTCACCCGCATCCTTTTGATGCTGCTCGCCGTGTTCACGGTGCTCACCGCGCTGTTCTTCGGCATCCGCCTCGGCGCTGGCGATCCCACGGTCGCGATCCAGGGCAGCTACGCCACCGCCGAAAGCCTGGCCAAGCTGAGCCAGGCGCTCGGCTTGGACAAGCCGCTCTGGCAGCAATACCTGATCTATCTCGCGGGGCTGCTCAGGGGCGATCTCGGCGTCTCCATCCAGAACGGCAGGCCGGTGCTGCAGCAGATCCTGCAGGTGGTGCCCTATACGCTGGACCTGACCTTCTGGGGCGTCCTGATCGGCGTGGTCATCGGCGTGCCGCTCGGCTTCCTCTCGGCGATCAGGCGCAATTCGCTGCTCGACCACGCCATCCGCGTGGTGACGCTGAGCGGCATTTCGGTACCGCCCTTCATCATGGGCTATGTCCTGATCATCGTCTTCGTGATCGGGCTCGGACTGTTCCCGGTGGCCGGCGGCGGCGACCGCGACGATCTCGTCAGCCGCTTCAGCTACCTGACGCTGCCGGCGCTCTCGCTCGGCCTGATCATGACCTCCTACGTCACCCGCGTCACCCGCACGGCGGTGCTGGAGGTCCTGACCAAGGACTTCATCCGCACCGGCCGCGCCAAGGGGCTCAGCGAGGGCGCGATCCTGTATCGCCACGTCCTGCGGCTGACGCTGGTGACGCTGGTCACGCTCGTCGGGCTCTACGCCACGATCACGGTCGGCAGCTCGGTGGTGATCGAGGTGGTCTTCAGCCGGCCCGGAGTCGGCCAGCTCATCGTCGGCGCGATCAGCCAGAGCGACTACACCGTCGTCCAGGGCGCGGTGATCTTCTACGCCGCCTTCGTCAGCCTGGTGAACCTGGCGGTCGATCTCGCCTACGCCGTCATCGACCCGAGGATCAGCTACGAATGACGAGTGTTCCCGAACCGGGCACGCCCGCATCGTCCAGTCAGCCCAGGACGGGCTTCTGGCCGAACACGCTCCGCTTCATCGCGCGGCTGCCGCTGACCGCGAAGATCGGCGGCGTGATGGTGCTGCTCATGATCCTGGTCGCGATCTTCGCGCCCCTGCTGCTCACGCATGATCCGACGACGCAGTCGATGATCCGCCGTAACCAGGGTTTTTCCGCACGGAACTGGCTCGGCACCGACGGGTTCGGCCGCGACGTCTATAGCCGCCTCGTCCTCGGCGCCCGCTACACCCTGGCGATCACCATGACATCGCTGGTCATCGCCGCCGCGCTCGGCACCTTCATCGGGTTGGCCGCCGCCTATAACCGGGGCGGCAAGCTCGACATGGTCGTCGTCTGGCTGATCGATGTGCTGATGACCTTCCCCACCATGATCCTCGGCGTCATCGTCGTCGCCGTGCTCGGGCCGGGCCTGACGAATGTCGGGCTGGCGATCTGCATCGCCTTCCTCCCGCGGCTGACCCGCATGGCGCGCGGCGTCGCACTCAGCATCGTCGCCAACGACTATATCGAGGCGGCACGGGCGTTGGGCGCGAGCCGGCTGCGCATCATCCTGCGCCACCTCCTGCCCAACATCATGAGCGAGATGACGGCGATCACCGCGCTCTGGCTCGGCACAGGCGTCCAGGTCGAGACCAGCCTGAGCTTCCTCGGCCTCGGCGTGCAGCCGCCGACGCCGAGCTGGGGGCTGATGATCAAGGAGGGCATCGCCACCCTCTACATCAACCCCTGGCCTTCGCTCTTCCCGGTCATGGCGATCCTCTTCGTCATTCTCGGGCTCAACCTGCTGGTCGACGGCATCCAGGACAACAAGACCCCCGGCATGCGCGACGCATGAGAGGGGCCGCGGGCACCACGGCCACGGCCGGGGCGATCCTGGGTCGAGATTGCTCTACGCTGCGCCGTGGATAGGGGCGAAGCTACCCCACTGCCGCCTCGGACGGCTCCTGCTGTCGCACCGATCGCGCCAACCAGACGAGCCGAGGCCCGATCTCGGTCACAAGCTGCTCCTCGCTGAGGGAGTAGGCCGGCGCGCCGCAGATCAGCCCGTAAACTCCCTCGCCCGGCCGCGTGAACGCCGGTACTCCGACGGTATGCACGCCTGACTCGAACGCGCCGATGCTGACGCAGAAGCCGCGGGTGCGCACATCCTCGCGCGCCTGCTCGATCTTCCTGACGAGCTTCGGCCAAAGCTCCTGATCGGCGATCCTGATCTGGTCCATCGTCCGTATGAAGGTCGCCTCGTCGAGGCCGGCGAGGTAGCCCCAGCCCATCGCCGACCGCATGATCGGCATCGCCGAGCCGACGTCGAACCGGAATGGCACGGGCGACTGGCCCTTGCTGCACTCGACATAGATCATCTCGCGCCCGCTGCGCGCGCCGAGCGCCACGGAGGCCGCGTATCTGTCGGCGAGATCGCGCATGCCCGGGCGGAGTTGGTAGCGCAGCGGGATCCCGCCGAGAAAGGCCTGGCCGAAGCTCAGGACGGCCGGAGTCAGGCTGTAGGCCTGCATGTTCGCGTCATGGACGAGATAGCCGAGCGCGACGAGGCTGCCGGTGATGCGTGATACCGAGGATGGCGGGATGCCCGTGCGCCGCGCGATGTCCTGGTTCCGCAAGGGGGGATCACCGGATTGGAACGCCCTCAGGACGTCGAAACCTCGGGCAAGCGGAGCGATGACGGGACTCTGGTCCCCGGTGATCGATGGGTGTCTTGGGCGTGCCATGTGCAGATAATATTCCATATTACGGAAAATGAAAACCGTATTGCAGAATGAAATTCCGGTGATACTCTCCTCGCATAACAAACAACATCTCGAGGGTTAGCCATGAACGGATCGCATGATCGTAATTCTGGCCTCGTGGCCAATCGCCGGCAGTTCCTTGCCGCGGCGGGCGCCGGCCTTGCGTTGAGTTTCGCTATCAAGGGCGCCCGCGCCGACGGACCAGCCTTCACGATCATGACGGTTGGTGGCACCTGGGGCGACGCCATCCGGAAGATCATCTGCGAGCCGTTCGCGGCCAAGCACGGTCTGACGCTGGCCTTCGACAACCGCCCGAACGCGCAGCAGCTCGCGGTCCTGCAGGCCAGCCGCGGCAAGCCCACCATCGACACGATCGAGCTTGGTGGCCCGCGGCTTGGCCAGGCGACGGCTCTCGGCCTGATCGACAAGATCGACCCGGCGCTGGCGCCGAACATCAAGCGCGTCTTCCCGGCGCTCAAGGACGAGTTCTGGGCCGCCCGCTCGATCGCGCCCTGGGTCATGACCTTCGACAAGCGCGTCTTCTCGAAGGAGGAGGTCGAGAAGCGTGGCTGGTCGATCCTGCTCGATCCCAAGGTCAAGGGCCGCGTCGCCATCCCGAATTTCGGCTGGATGGGCGAGATGTGGCTGAACTCGGTCAACCAGGCCGCAGGCGGCAGCTATGATCGGCTCGACCCGGGCTTCGAGCTCGCCAGCAAGGTCATCAAGGAGAATGGCGGCGTCGTCATGATCTCCAACGACCAGGGCCTCAAGCTCTTCACCACCGGCGAGATCGTCGCCGCACCGTTCTGGAGCGGCCGCACGATCGAGCTGCAGCGCAAGAACCTGCCCCTCGACTTCGCCTTCGTGAAGGGCTGGAGTCCCTACGGCTTCGGCTTCAGCGTGGTCTCCGGCGTCGCCCGTCCCGATCTGAGCCAGCAATTCGTCGACTTCTCGCTGTCGGACGAGCCGCAGCTCACCTTCGCCCGCCAGTTCGCCTATGTGCCGACCTTGCAGGACCTGAAGGTGCCGGACGACATGCCCGATTCCAAGGTCTCGGCAGCGGCTTTCGATCTGGCGGCGAACCTCGACTATTCCCAGGTCGCGCGCTTCTCCGATTCCAGCCTGGAGCGCTGGAACAAGCAGGTCGTAGGCTGAGACGGCGCCGTCATGATCGAACTCGATGCCATCGGCAAACGCTTCGGCACTGTCGATGCGGTGAAGTCCGTTTCGCTGACGGTGGGCGAGGGCGAGTTCGTCTCGCTGCTTGGCCCGTCCGGCTGCGGCAAGACCACGACGCTGCGCATCATCGCCGGCTTCGAGAGCCCGACCTCCGGCCGCTTGCGGATCGGTGGCCGCGAGATGAACGACGTCCCGGTCGAGCGCCGCGGCCTCAGCATGGTCTTCCAGAACTACGCGCTGTTCCCGCATCTCAGCGTGTTCGAGAACGTCGCCTTCGGCCTCAGGCTGAAGCGCGTCGCCAAGCCGGAGATCGAGGAGCGCGTCCGCAAGGCGCTCGACCAGGTCGGCCTTGCCGGGCTGGGCGAGCGTTCGCCGCGCCAGCTGTCCGGCGGCCAGCAGCAGCGGGTTTCGCTGGCGCGGGGGCTCGTGGTCAATCCGGCCGTGCTGCTGATGGACGAGCCTCTGTCCAACCTCGACCTGAAGCTGCGCGAGCAGCTTCGCGATGAAATCAGGACCTTGCAGCGCTCGCTCGGGATGACCGCCGTCTACGTCACGCACGACCAGGGCGAGGCGATGGCGATGTCGGACCGGATCGCCGTGATGCATGGCGGCGGCATCGAGCAGGTCGGCACGCCGCGCGACATCTACGAGCGCCCGAGCACGACATTCGTCGCGAGCTTCATCGGCCATTGCAACCTGCTGCCTGGCACCCTCGATGCGAGCGGACGCCTGTTCCGCACGCCGAACGGCGTGCACCTGCGCGTCGCCTCGGGGCTTCCGCCTTCGAGCGAGCGCGGCGAGATCCGCCTGGCGATCAGGCCTGAGACGGTGCGCTTCCTGGCTGATGGCTACGAGCGCGCGCCCGGAGACGACAACCTCATCTCCGGCCGCGTCAGGGACATCGTCTATCTCGGCGACGTCGCTCAGGTCTCGGTCGTGATCATGACGGAGGGCGGGCGCGTCGCGGAGACGCTCAACGCCGCCTGGCGGATCGTACGCGGCGAGGCCACGCCGACGCCGGGCGATGTGGTGCGCCTCTCCGTCGCGACCGCCGATTGCATCCCCGTTTTCGACAGGGGCGCGTGAGCCGTGTCCGACAACGCTTCAGCATCCCGCCGGACGCTCTGGCTGACGGCGCCGAGCCTCCTCGTCATCGGCGTGGCGTTGATCGCGCCGCTCTTGCTGATGCTGGTCTTCAGCGTCTGGCGTTTCGTGCCGAGCAAGATCACCGACTACACCCTGACGCTGGGCAATTACTGGCGCTTCCTCGGCGACGGCTTCTACCTCAAGGTCATAGCCCAGACGGTCGAGCTCGGGCTCGCAGTCACCGCGCTCTCGCTGATCCTCGGCTACCCGGTCGCCTATTTCCTGGCCCGGACGAAGAGCCGCTGGCAGCCGGTGCTGGTCTATCTCGTGTTCGTGCCGATGATGATCAGCCTCGTCGTGCGCGCCTATGGCTGGATGGTGCTGCTCGGCTATAACGGCGTCGTCAATTCGGTGCTGCTTTGGCTCGGCGTCATCACGCTGCCGCTGCGGCTGCTCAACAGCGTCCACGCCGTCGTCCTCGGCCTCGTCGAGGTGCTGCTGCCCTTCATGGTGGTGCCGCTGCTGGCGGCGCTGAAGGACATCCCGCCATCGGTGGAGGAGGCGGCCCGCGCGCTGGGCGCCACGCCGCGCCAGGTCTTCCTCAAGGTGACGCTGCCGCTGAGCATTCCCGGCATGATCTCCGGCTCGCTGATGGTGTTCTCGCTCGCCATCACCTCCTACGCCCTGCCGGCCCTGCTCGGCGGGGCCCAGGTCAAGATGATCAGCGCCATCGCCTATGACGCGATGCTGGTCAGCTATAACTGGCCCTTCGGCTCGGCGGTCGGGATCATCATGGTCGTGGTCTCGACCGCGCTGATCTACGGCTACCTGCGTTCGGTGCCGCAGAAGGCACAAGGGCTATGAGCGGCGGCACGGGTAACAGGCGCTCGCCCGCCTGGATCGGCCTCTCGGTGCTGACCGGCCTGGTCTTCGCCTTCCTGCTGGCGCCGATCGCCGTCGTGCTGATCGAGGCCTTCAACGACAGCGAGCTGATGAACTTTCCGCCGCAGGGGCTGTCGCTGCGCTGGTTCCAGGCCTTCTTCGCCAATGCGGAGTTCATGAGCTCGCTCTGGCTCAGCCTCAAGCTCGGGCTGATCGCCGCCGCCATCTCGACGGCGCTCGGCGCGATGGCGGGCCTGGCGCTGGCGCGCAGCGGATCGAGCAGCGCATCCCTGCAGACGCTGCTGCTGGCGCCGCTCTACGTCCCGCGCGTGCTGGTCGGCCTCGCGCTGCTGCTGGCCTTCGCCTGGCTCAATGTCTCCGGCTCGCTCCTGGGCATGATCCTCGGCCACGTGCTGATCACCATGCCCTATGCCACCCGCACCGTCGTGGTCGGCATGCGGGCGGTCGAGCCGAGCGTCGAGGAAGCGGCGCGCATGCTCGGCGCCACGCGCTGGCAGACCTTCCGTCTCGTGACGGTGCCGATCATCCGGGGCGCGCTGATGTCGGGCTTCATCTTCGCCCTGATCATCTCCTTCTCCGACATCTACCTCGCCTTGTTCATCTCGGGGCCGCAGTCGATCACGCTGCCGTTGCGGCTCTTCACCTTCATGGAATGGGACCAGTCGCCGCTCGTGGCGGCTGCGTCCGCCGTGCAGATCGTCCTTATTCTCTCCGTCATCCTGGTCGCAGGCCGGTTGTTCGGACTGTCCAGCCCTGGGAGTGTCGAGTGACGTCACCGCAGCATAGCCTCGGTATCGATATCGGTGGCACCTTTACCGACCTGTCCCTCTGGCGCGCCGACGAGGAGCGCTTCATCACCCTCAAGGTGCCGACGACGCGCGCGCAGCCGGCGCTCGGCGTGATCGCCGGGCTGGAGCGGCTGGAAAGCGAGCACGGCATCCGCCCGGCGGATATCGGCTATTTCGTCCACGGCACCACGATCGCCCTCAACACGCTGATCGAGCGCGACGGCGCCCGGCTCGGCCTGCTCGTGACCCGCGGCTTCCGCGACCTGCTGGTGATCCAGCGCCTGCGCATGCCGACGCCCTATAACTGGCGCACCGGCCGGCCGACGCCGCTGCTGCCGCGCCGCCACGTCTTCGAGGTCACGGGCCGGCTCGGCCCCGAGGGCACGGAGGAGATCGACCTCATCGAGGCCGATGTCGATGCCGCCGTCGATGCGGCGCGCGCCGCGGGGCTGGACGGGCTCGTCGTCTGCCTGATGCACGCCTATCGCAACCCGGTGCACGAGCAGCGGGTGCGCGACCGCGTGCGCGAGCGGGCGCCGGACCTCTTCGTCTGCTGCTCGCACGAGATCTGGCCGCGCATGCGCGAATACGAGCGCGCGCTGATCTCGATCATGAACGCCTATGTCATGCCCAAGATCGACAGCTATCTCGGCGATCTCGAAACCCGCCTCGCCGGGATGGGGCTGCCGGCGCGGCCCTTCATCACCCAGTCGACCGGCGGCATCGTCACCGCCGCGAGTGCGAGGCGCAATCCCGTCGAGACGTTGCTCTCGGGACCGGCAGCCGGCGTGATGGGCGCGATCCATGCTGCCAGCCTCGTCGGCGTCAGCGACTTCATCACGCTCGACATCGGCGGCACCAGCGCCGATGTCGCCTTCGTCGATGGCGGGGCGCCGCGCATCAGCCAGAGCGAGCACGTCGCCGATTTCCCGCTGCTCATGCCGGTCGTCGGCGTCTCCTCGATCGGCGCCGGCGGCGGCTCGGTGATCACCGTCGACGAGATGGGCGTGATGCGCGTCGGCCCGGTCAGCGTCGGCGCCGATCCCGGCCCGGTCTGCTATGGCCGCGGCGGGACACGGCCGGCGGTGACCGACGCGTTCCTCGTCGGCGGCTTCCTCAACCCGGACAGCTTTGCCGGCGGGCACCTGCAATTGTCGGTCGAGGCTGCACGCGAGGCGCTCAAGCCTCTGGCCGAACGGCTGAAGCGCAGCGAGGCCGAGACCGTCGAGGCCGTGATCCAGGTCGCGGCCAGCTCGATCTATGCGGAACTGTCCAACCTGGCGGCCAAGCAGGGCGTCTCCGTCGCCGACTACGCGATGCTGCCCTTCGGCGGCGCCGGCCCGCTGCTGGCGGCTCCGGTCGCCGACGAACTCGGCATCACCCGTATCCTCGTTCCGGGAGCGCCCGGCACGCTGTGCTCGCTCGGCGCCCTCCTGTCGGATGTCTCCAAGCCCTTCGTGCGCTCGATCGTGCTGCCGCTCTCCGAGGCCGCCGGGCTGCTTGCCGAGGCGTTTCATGAGCTGAGCGGGCAGGCCCGCCTCTGGCTCGCCAGCGAAGCTCCCGAACTGTCGGCGCAGCGCTTCGAGGTCGCGGCCGACATGCGTTATCTCGGCCAGTCCTACGAGATCGACGTCGCCGTCGAGCCGCGCTGGCTCGAGGAGGCCGACCTCGCCGCAATTGCCGGCGCCTTCCACAGGCGCCATCGCGCCATGTTCGCCCATGCCGACGAGGCCGCGCCGGTCGAGGTCGTCGACCTCAGGCTCACCATCGTCGGCACCACCGAGAAGCCGGCTGCCCGCGCGGTTGCGGTCAGGGCCGGGGAAGCGCTGCGACCCAGCGGCTCCCGCCAGGTCGTGGTCGCCGGCCGCTTCGAGGAGGTGCCGGTCTACCTGCGCCGCGCCATCTCCGCCGATTCCAGCTTCGTCGGGCCGGCGATCGTCGAGCAGGACGACACCACGATCTACGTCGCGCCGGGCTGGACCGTCGGCTCCCACGCCTCCGGCACGCTCATCATGGAAAGAACCCGATAATGGCCATCGACGGCGTGCTGCTGGGCATCTTCAACAACTACTTCCGCGCGGCTGCGGAGGCTGCCGGCTACACGCTGGAGCGGACGGCCTACACGACCTTCATCAAGGAGAGCCAGGACTTCACCACCGGATTGATCACGCCCGCGGGGCAGCATTTCGCCTTCCCGGTCTCGATCGGCGCGCAGAGCTATATCGGCATCGACTATTCGACCTTCATCGAGTCGCTGGCGCCCTGGCACGAGGGCGATATCGGCATCGCCAACTGCCCCTTCGCCACCAAGGGCGTCTCGACGCATCTGCCGGACTACCACCTGATCAAGCCGATCTTCGCCGAGGGCGAGCTGATGGGCTTCGCCTGGGCCTTCATTCACTCCTCCGACATGGGCGGCATCGTCGCCGGCAGCATCCAGCCGAGCGCCTACGAGCTGTTCCAGGAGGGGCTGCGGATCACGCCGAAGAAGCTCTACGCGAAGGGCGTCCTCCAGGCCGAAATCCGAGAGTTCCTGCTCTCCAACGTCCGCATCCCCGACAAGAACTGGGGCGATCTCAACGCCGTCGTCGCGGCGCTCGGCATCGCCGAAGCGCGCGTGCAGCAGGCCGTGGTGAAATGGGGCATCGACGCCGTCCGCGAGGGCCGCGATGCGCTGATCGCCTATGCCGAGAGCCGCACCCGCGCCATCATCCGCACCATGCCGGATGCGCGCTGGAGCTTCGAGGACTACCTTGAGGACGACTTCGTCTCCGACGTGCCGGTCCGCATCAAGCTGAGCGTCGCGAAGGATGGCGAGGACGGCCTGCATTTCGACTTCACCGGCTCCGATCCGCAGGTGCAGGCGGCCTTCAACCTTGCCACCAACGGCCGCCACCCCTTCCTCTGCCTGGCCATGTTCGGCTTCTTCCGCACCCGCGATCCCGGTCTGCCGATCAATGCCGGGCTGATCCGCCCGTTCCGCTTTACCGCGCCCGAGGGCAGCGTCGTCAACGCCTCCTTCCCGGCAGCGACCGGCGTGCGCTATGCCCTGACCCAGCTCATCTTCACCATCGTGCAGGGCGCGCTGGCCGAGGTTCTCCCCGGCACGATCCCGGCGGCCGGGGCAGGGCAGGCGACCATCCCCGCCATTTCCACGGTCGATCCCAAGACCGGCCAGCGCCAGGTCACCGTGATCCAGCCGATGATCGGCGGCTCTGGCGGGCGGCCCTGGGCCGATGGCGTCGAGGGTTGCGACATCTCGCTCGGCTCCCTGCGCAACACGCCTTGCGAGATCCTGGAGCACGAGGCCGGCTTGCGCGTCCTGGCCTATGAGGTGATCCCCGGCAGTGGCGGCGCCGGCCGCTTCCGCGGCGGCAGCGCCTTGCGGCTCGACGTCAAGCTGCTGCACCCCAACACCATCTTCACGGCGCGCGGGATGGAACGCACCAAGTTCCAGCCATGGGGCCTCGAGGGCGGCAAGGCCGGTGCGCCCGGCGATTGCGTTCTGAATCCGGGCACCGCCGCAGAGCGGCGGCTCGGCAAGGTCAATGTGGAGCGGCTCTCCGCTGGCGACGTGATCAGTCTGCGCACGCCCGCCGGCGGCGGCTATGGCGATCCGCTGACGCGCGATACCGGCAAGGTTCTGGACGATGTCCTGGACGGTTTCGTCAGCTTTGACGAAGCGCGCGATATCTATGGCGTCGAGCTGGACGGCGCGGAGATCGATCTCGCTGCAACCGGTGCCGCGCGAGCCGCCCGGCAGACAGGAGCCTTGCCGGCGCGCTACGATTTTGGCGAAGGGCGCTCGGCCTACATGCGGCAGTTTCCGGCCGTGGTTCTCGACGAACTGAGCGGACTCCTGGCGGGCCTGCCTCCGAGCTTGCGCTATCGTGGCAAGCAGGTCGCGGTCGCCACCTTGCGCGAAGAGTTCAACGGCTTACCCGCAGCTCGCGGTTGGCTCTCGACCCATTGGAATCGCATCGAAGACACGCTGTTCGGAACCGCCCCGACCGCGAGGGGCTAATTGAGGCCGCGGTCCAGCGAATTGGCCGGGCTTCCCGTTATCCGCTTCCTGGCCGGGGGAGAATGTTGCCCATCGGCATCAAGCTGAGGGCCGTTTGACTCGGCGACGAGGTTCATCCGAACCTCGCCTATCGGCGGTTTTGCCGACACGGGGGCTGGGTCGGTGGCCGGGGCGTCGCGGTGGATTCCAGCCTGATCGAGGCCGACGCCAACCGCCAAAGCAGCGTGCCGGGCGGTGGCAGACCGCCATTCGACGCCCGCGAACCATGCCGTGCGCGAGTATCTGGCCGGGCTGGATGATGCTGCGCCGGGGCGATGTCGGCTGTCGCGTCCGGATCGCTGTCGAGGCAGCGGGGAACGTCCGGGCAAGGGCCGGCGGATAGCCCGATAACTCCTATTGATGGTTTCTATTGGATTAACGGCCGGGCTCACCCCACGGTCCCGGGCAATTCCATTTGCCTGTCTCCACGAAGGGGTAATTCGCCATGGCTTCCACCAACAACGCTGCGCCGACATTCGAAGAGCAGCTCACCTTCGGAACCTCGGCAAGCCTCGGCCTGCCCGATCTCGCCGGCGGCCCGAGCGGCGTGATGGGCTTCGCGGCCCCGGCTCCCGTCGTCGACGGCTTCCTGATCAAGCCGGGCTTCACCGGCACGGCGCCGCTCAAGAGCTACACGCTGGCGCTCGATATCTTCGTGGACGATGCCTATGCGAACAAATGGTTCGCCCTGCTGCAGACCGACCCGACCAACCTCAGCGACGCCGAGTTCCTCGTCAACGCCAACAAGGGCATCGGCATTAACGGCAACTATACCGGCACCTTCACCTGGGATGCCTGGCACCGCATCGTCCTGACGGTCCAGGACCTGGGCAACGGCAACGTCTCGCTGGGCAAATATCTCGACGGCACCCTGGTCGGCACGCAGTCGATGCCGGCCAGCCGCTTCCAGATCGACCCGGTCAAGGGCTTCATGATCTTCTCCGACGATGGTGCCAGCCAGGTCGGTGCCCTGGAGACGCAGCCCGGCTTCGTCAGCAGCGTGATGTTCACCGACCAGGTGCTGACCGGCGCGCAGGTGACCGCGCTCGGCGGCGCCAAGGCCGGCGGCATCCTCTCCTCCGCGCTCCCCACCGGGCAGACGGTGCAGTTCGACTTCAACCCCTCCGCGCCCTTCGCGCCGACCCTGGGCACGGGCGCCGTTGAGGTCGTCTCGGCTGAGACGGACGTGCTGACCGATACTGGCTTCGGCACCACGGCCGAGCTCGGCATTCCCAACCTGGCTGGCGGCAACGGCTCGGACGAGGTCATGGCCTATGTCGGAGCCTCGGCCGCCCAGGGCTATTTCGTGCAGCCCGGCATCGCGGCGTCGGCGGCGGACGGCAAGATCCACGACTACACCATGATCTGGGATCTCTACGCGCCCGCCGCGAACGGCCGCTGGATGGCCCTGCTGCAGACCGACCCGACCAATGCCAGCGATGCCGACTTCCTGCTCAGGAACTCGAACGGCATTGGCATCAGCAGCAACTATACCGGCACCTTCAACTACACCGGCTGGAACCGCATCGCCGTGACCGTGCATGACAACGGCAACGGCACGGTCACCATGAACAAGTACATCAACGGCACCCTGGTCGGCACGCAGTCGCCGGCCGGGGCCAGCGGCCTGGACGCCGCCGGCCGCTACGCGATCGACCCCGCTAAGGGCTTCCTGATCCTCTCCGACAATGGCGGATCCGAGGTCAGCCAGGCGACCCCCGAGACGGCGCCGGGCTATCTCAACAGCGTCTTCTTCATCGACAAGGCGATGACCACGGCCGAGATCGGCGCTCTCGGCGGCGCCAAGTCCGGCGGCATCATGCAGCCGGGGCAGGTCGATCCGGACCATGCGGTGCAGTTCGACTTCAGCGATGGCAGCCTCGATGCGAGCATCGGCGACGGCACGATGGCGCTCTGGGATCAGTCGGCCGGGGTCGTGACCGGCGATGCGCAGGGCATCGACGATACCGGCTTCTCGGCCGCCCATGACACGCCGCTGACGATCGACGCCGCTTCCCTGCTGGCCAACGACATCAATCCGCAGGGCCATGCCCTCACCATCCAGTCGGTGACGGCGGGCACGGGCGGCACGGTGGCGCTCGACGCTGACGGCAACGTGGTGTTCACGCCGGAAGCGGGCTTCGCCGGCCAGGCCTCCTTCTCCTATTCCGTCTCCAATGGCCACGGCGTCACGGACAATGCCAGCGTCACCCTCGCTGTCGAGAGCCCGCAGCTCGACGCCGAGACCCAGAAGGACCGGCACGTCGTCTTCCTGGGCATCGACGGCACCCAGTACGGCAAGCTGATGGCGCTCGCCGCGGCCGCGGGCGGCTTGACCAACCTCGACAGCCTCGCGGGCTATACGGGTGGCGACCTCGGGACCGGGACCCAGCAGGGAACCGTCAGCGGTCCCGGCTGGTCGACGCTGCTGACCGGCACCTGGACCAACGAGCACCACATCACCGGCAACTCGAATTCGCCGATCGACCCGGCGGTGGTGAGCCTGTTCGAGCGCATCAAGGCAGGTATTCCGGATGCGACGACGGCCTCGATCGTCAGTTGGCCCGATATCAACAACGGCCATTTCGCGCTTGAGAACGGCGGGCTCGGGACCCCGTCCATCATCGACTGGCATGGGGTCAGCACGGGCGGCTCGATGGCCGAGAAAGACGCGGATGTCATTCGGCAAGGCGTCGATCTGATCACGAACGAGGCCCCGACCTTCACCTTCCTCCATCTGGACAATGTCGATGCCGTCGGCCACGCGCAGGGCTTCGGCACTGCCTATGATCAGGCGATCCTGGAGGCCGCCAGGCAGGTCAACGCCATCATGATCGCCATAGCGCAGCGCATGGCGGCCAATCCCGACGAGGACTGGATGGTCGTCGTTGGCACCGACCACGGCCGCGATCCGGCGACTGGCAGCGGCCACGGCGGCCAGACGGCGAGCGAGCGGGAGATCTTCTTCGCCTCGAACAAGGAGATCAGCTCCGACGGCGCGGCTCCGCAGACCTCGCTGGCGGCGACGATCGCCGAGTTCCTCGGCCTCAGCCAGGACGGCATCCGCGGACCCTCCCTGCTGGATGAGGGCGCCGTCGACACCCATGCGCCCTATCTGCTCGGCACGACTCCGGGTGACGATCTCGGCAATGTCGCGGTCGACGCGGCCCTCACGCTCGTCCTGAGCGAGCGCGTCGAGAAGGGCGAAGGCTTCATCACCATCCACCGCGCCAGCGACGGCTCGGTGGTCGAGGCGATCGACGTCAACTCCGACCGGGTCAGCATCTCGGCCGGTGTCGTGACCGTGCATCCCTCGGCGCCGCTGGCCGGCGCGACCGAGTATTACGTCACGGTCGATGCCGGCGCCTTCGACGATATCGAGACGCGCGGCGCTTCGGCCGACGGCAACGCCTTCGCGGGCATCCATGACGCCGCTAGCTGGAGCTTCGAGACCGTGGCCGACGTGACGGCGCCCGCCGTCATCGACACCGCGCCGGGAGACGATGCCGCAGCCGTCGCACCGAACGCCCCGCTCGTCATCAGCTTCGACGAGGCGGTGCGCAAGGGTGAAGGCTCGATCGTGCTTCATCGTGCCGATGGCAGCATCGTCGAGACCATCGACGTGGCGTCCGATGCGGTCGTGGTCGACGGCCACACCGTCACGATCCAGCCGGGTGCGGCGCTTGCCGCGGGCGACTATTACGTGACGGTCGCAGCGGGCGCCTTCGAAGACCTCGCCGTGACCAATGAGAAGGTGTTGTTCAGCGAGAATTTCGAGGAGCTGTCGCCGCTGCTCCAGCCTTACCAGAGCTCTTCGGAGAGCCATGACGCGGACCTGACCGACTGGACGGCGACCACGCCGGACGGCTGGGAGCACGTCAACAACACTCCGGCCGGCGGGCCGCAGGAGTTCCGGGGCTGGACCTTCCACGACAAGAACAGCTGGATCGCAACCGAGGGGAACCAGGGGCGTTCGGGCTTCACCAAGGGCCAGGGCGTCGTCGCGGTGGCCGATCCCGATGCCTATGACGACCTCAATTCGGCCAGCACGCCGAACAAGTTCAGCGCGCTGCTTCGCGCCTCGGAGATCGACGTCACCGGGCTCAAGGACGACCGCGCGACCCTGACCTTCGACAATTCCTGGGCGAACCCGACCTCCAACAACAACATCCAGGAAGCGCGAATCGTCGTCACCTTCGACAACGGCGAGACGCGCGAACTCGCACATTGGAGCGATCAGGCCGGCAGCCCGTACTTCAAGGCGACGGCGACGAACGAGACGCTGACCTTCAACATCGACGTGCCGGAGGGCGCGACGACGATGAGCCTGGCCTTCGAGATGATGCAGGCCGGCAATGCCTATTGGTGGGCGATCGACAACGTCGCGGTGACGGGCGTTCCCGAGGTGCCGCATGGCAACGCCTTCGCCGGCATCTCCGACCCGACGGCCTGGAACTTCTCCGTTGAGGATCAGGGCTCGGTCGGCACGCCAGGCGATGACACCCTGGTGGGCACGGCGGGTGCGGACGTGATCCTCGCCGGCCTCGGCGACGACGAGGTTTCGGCTGGCGCTGGAAATGACGAGATCGACGGCGGCGAAGGCGACGACACGCTCCATGGCGAGGACGGCGACGACCTGCTCAAGGGCGGTGCGGGCGACGATGCGCTCCTGGGCGGCGCCGGCAACGACACCCTCCTCGGCGGCGCCGGCGA
>NZ_QQTO01000009.1 GCF_003351345.1 Allobosea caraganae
CGCCCGAGGTCGGGTTCGGCCCGGCGGTGACCGAGCCCGAGCCCAGGGCCACGTCGCCGGCATTGCTCGCCGTGGCGCCGAAACCGACCGCCGTGCTGCCGTTGCCAGACGCCGTGCTGCCCGCGCCAGTCGCGGTGCTGTTCTCGCCCGTGGCCTTGCTGCCGGAGCCCGTCGCCGTGGCGCTCTTGTTGCTGGCAACGGCAGCAAAACCGGTCGCGGTCGCGTTGGTGTCCGTCGCCGTGGCGCCGGCGCCGACCGCGGTCGACTGGACGGCGCTGGCGTTCGACGAGGTGCCCAGCGCCGTGGCGGAAGCGCTGCTGGCCTGGGCATTGTAGCCGGCCGCCAGCGAGTTCTCGCCGGTCGCCTTCGCCCCCGAGCCGAAGGCCGCCGCGGACGGCGCGCTCGCGACTGATTGGAAGCCGGCCGCGATGCTGTTGGTGCCGCTCGCCGCCGCGCCGTTGCCGAGCGCGGTCGACTGGAGGCCGCTGGCATTGGCCAGGACGCCGAAGGCCGACGACCCGATGCCGCTCGCAGCGGCCTGGTAGCCGACCGCCGTCGCGCTCTGGGCCGAGGCCGACGCGGATTCGCCCGCCGCCAGCGAGTTGGAGCCCGTCGCGCCGTCGTTGTCGTAGTTCGAGCCGGCGCCCTTATCGGAGGCCTTGACGCTGTAGTAATGCGTCAGCTTGCCGTTGGTGCTGTCGAGTGCCGCACCCAGGGCGTAGAGCTGCGAGCCGTTGATCGCGTCGGTGGAGTCGGTCGTGATCCGGCCGGCCGCGACATTGGTGATCTGCCGCTCGGCACCGAAGGCGCCGACCGAGACCACGCTCGTCGGCAGCGTGCCGGCGAAGCCGGTCAGCACCACCGAACCGCCCGGGAACACGATCGTCGCACTCGAAGTCGGGTTGGCAGCAGCCGTCACCGAGCCCGCGCCCAGAGCCACGTCGCCGACGCTGGCCGCCGCGACCGAGCCCTTGCCGATGGCGATGCTCTGATCGGTCGTGGACGTGCCGCCGACCATCGCCAGGCTGTACTTGCCGTTGGCGAGGGTCGTGTAGTTGACCCCGTCGTCGCCGCCGCCGAGCGCGGCAGCGCCGAAGCCATTGGCCTGGGTGCCGTTGCCGAGTGCGACCGCGTAGTCGTTATTGGCCTGCGCCGCCGCCTGGATGCCGCCGCCGACCGCCGTGCTGTAGCGGCCAGTCGACAGGGCCCGCGCGCCGACCGCCGTCGAGACTGCGCCCGAGGCCTTGGTGCCGACGCCTGCGGCCATCGCATCGGCGCCGGTCGCGCCGTCGTTGAGGTAGTTCGAGCCGGCGGTCTGATCGGTCGCGTTGACGCTGTAGTAATGCGTCAGCTTGCCCGCGAATGTTTCGATGGCGCTGTTGGTGGCGAAGAGCTGCGAGCCGTTGATCGCGTCGGTCGAGGTCGAGGTGACCTGGCCGGCCGCGACGTTCTGGATCTGGCGCTCGGCGCCGAAGGCGCCGACCGAGACCACGCCACCCGCTGCCGGCGCACCGCCGGCATAAGTATACTTGGTGCCGTTGATCATGCCGTCCGGGGTCGCGACGGAAGCCGCCACCGTCGAGGCATTGCCGAGCACCACCGCGCCGTCGAGGCCGGCAGCGATCGTCACGGTGTTGCCGACGACGAAGGCGTTGTTCGAGGCAATGTTGTTGTTGTTGCCGAACGCGTAGGAGCCCGAACCGGAGATGATGTTCGGATCGCCGAAGGCGCCCGAATTCGCGCCGGAAATCTTGTGCCCCGTGCCAACCGCGATCGAGTTCGCGCCGGAGACGAGGTTGTCGTAGCCGATACCGATCGCCTTCGTCCCGCTGATGGTGTTGGCCGTGCCCACGCCGACCGCATAGTCGCCCGACGTGATCGCGTTGTTGCCGAAGACCAGCGAGTAATTGCCCGTAGCGTTCGCGCCGCCGGCGCCGATCGCCGCCGAGACGTCGCCCGTCGCCTTGTTGCCGGTACCGAAGGCTGCCGAGTTGTAGCCGGTTGCCTGCGTGTCCGCGCCACCGACCGCCGTGGAGTAGGCCCCGCCCGCCAAGGCGTTTGCGCCGGCCGCCAACGAGTTCCCGCCCTTCGAATTGGCGAGGTAGCCGATGGCGGTGTTGCCGCCGTCGCCGGTGGCCGAGGCGCCGACACCGACGGCCATGCTGGGGCCGAACTGGCCGGTGCTGACCGAGTCGGAGCCGATCGCAATGTTGCCGCCGGCATTGTTGCTGAAGCTGTAGGCGTTCTTGCCGAGCGCGATGCCGCCCCACTTGCTGGAGTTGCTGAAGTCGGCGACGGCGTTGGTGCCGATCGCGACCGTGTCATGCGCGACGGCCCGCGCGCCGTCGCCCATCGCAACACCGCTGGCGCCCAGCGCCTGGGCATTGGTGCCGGCGGCCAGCGAGTTCAAGCCGATGGCGCCGTCATTCTCGTGGTTGGCCTGGATCGTGCCGCCGTCATTGACGCTGTAATAGTGCGTCAGCTTGCCGGTGGTCGCCTCGATGGCGCTGTTGGTGGCGAAGAGCTGCGAGCCGTTGATCGCATCGGTCGAGGTCGAGGTGACTTGGCCGGCCGCGACGTTGGTGATCTGGCGCTCCGTGCCCACGCCGCCGACCGAGACCACGCTCGTCGGCAGGGTGCCGGCGTAGTTGTAGGTCACGCCATTGATCGCACCGCTCGCGGTCGCATTCGCAGCGGCCGTCACCGAACCTGCGCCGAGCGCGACCGCGCCGGCATTGGTGACCACCGCGCCGTTGCCGAGCGCCGTGCCGAGCGTGTTGGTGGTGTTGGCGCTGAGGAAGGTGCCGCCGGCATCGGCATTGTCGCCGAACGCCGCGCCGCCGCCGCCCGCCTTGGCGCCCGGCCCCATCGCGACCGAACCGGTCGCGATCGAGCCCGTGCCGATGGCGATGGCGTTCACGCCGCTGGAGGCGGAGTTCTTACCGAGCGCGATGGCGCCGGTCTTGCTGGCCTGGGCGTTGTAGCCCATCGAGATCGCATAATCGGCAGTGATGTTCCGCCCGGCATAAGCGCCAAGAGCGATGTTGTTGGAGCCCGTCGTATTGCCTCCGGCACCGGAATTAGTGATCGGGAAGCCGGCGCCGGTGGCCGAGCCGATGGCGATGTTGTTGCTGCCGGTCACACTCTGACCCGCCTCGGAGCCTAGGGCGACGTTGGAGCTACCGTTCACCTTTATGCCGGTCTGGAAGCCGCCAAGCGCCGTGTTGTTGGAACCAGTCGAGTTGGCGCCCGGGGTGTAGCCACCCACGGCGACGTTCCAGTTGCCGGTGCTATCGCCGAAGGCGTTTCCACCGATACCGACGTTGTTGCCCTGAACCCCGCCCTGATTGGCTCCAACCTTGGAATTCTGGCCGGCTTGATAGCCCATGAACACATCGCGGTAGCCCAGCGTCGCATTAGTGGCCGCGTTCATGCCGACGATGGTAGCGCCCGAGTAGCTGTTGGGATTGACGTTGGTTGCCTGGTAGGCCGCATTGGCTCCGATCAGCGTGTCGAAACCGCCGCCGGTATAGCCGACGCCGGCATTGAGGCCGACCGCCACCGTGGCCCACGAATTAGACTGGGCGTTGGCACCGATGGCCACGCCACCGCCGAAGTAGTTCTGATTGGTCACGACGGCATTCGCGCCAATGGCGATGCCGCCCGAGGCCGTAACGTTAGAAGCCGAGCCGATAGCGATCGTGCCACGATGGACGCCCTGAAAATCCGTCCCTCCCCCAGCCGTTGCCCCGGTCCCGACAGCGACGTCGTTGGCGAAGGTGGCCGTACCGTTGGTCCCCGCCGTGGCGCCGAAGCCCTGAGCGACGGAGCCGTTGCCATAGGCCGCCGCGTTGACGCCGCTTGCGACGGAGTTCAGCCCCTTGGCACCGTCATTGTTGTAGTTGCCGCCGATCGTGCCGCCGTCGTTGACGCTGTAGTAGTGCGTCGTCGCCGCCGCCACGCCGGCCTTGAGCTGGCTGACATTGACCGCATCGCTGTCGGCCGTGCCGGCCGCGACGCCGGTGATCTGGCGGAAGTAGTTGTTGCTGGCATCGCCGACCGCGACCGCCGCGAGCGTGCTCGTCGTGGCGTTGATCGCCAGGATGTCCGCGGCGCTGGCCGTCGGCGGCGCATAGCCGGTCACGCCCTTCGCCGTGACCGAGCTCGAGAACGAGCCAAGCGCCACCGAGTCGGCGAACACGGCCTTGGCGCTGTTGCCGATGGCGACGGCGTTGCTGTCGTGGACATCGACCTTGTTGCCGAGGCCGATCGCGTTGGTCACCCCGGTGCCGATGGTCGAATCCTGAGCGATCAGGATGTTGCCGGCGGTGTTGTTCTGGACCGTGTTGCCGATGCCGCCGATGAAGCTGTTGGAGTTGTTGTCGTAGATCTTGTTGTTCGCGCCCACCACGCTGAGCTGGCTGTTGCCGGCCCCGAGCTCGTTGCCGAAGCCTTCGACGCTCACCTTCGTGTTGGTGCCGCTGGTCAGCTTGTTGCTGGCGCCGGAGATACTCAGCAGGCTGTTGTTGTCGCCGCCGATCGCGTTGTCGCGGCCGATCAGCTGGATGCTCTGGTTGTTGGCGCCCTCGACGCGGTTGTTGTAGCCCAGATTCTGGACGAACGAGGGGCCCGTGCCAGCGCCGGTGCTGCTGATGAAGTTGCCGTTGCCGATGTTCTGGACATTGTTGGTGCCGTCGCCGTCGACATAGTTCTTGGTACCGAACTGCTGGACGTTGGTGATCGTGCCGATGCTGCCGATCAAGTTGTCGCGGCCGATCTGCTGCAGGTTGCTGCCCTGCACCGTATTGAACCTGTTGCCGAAGCCGTAGGCCTGGGTGTACGAGGTGTTGGTGGCGCCGATCTGGTTGTCGCCGCCCACCAGCACTACGCCGGTCGCCGAGCCCGTCGGCGTCACATTGTTCTGGTAGCCGGTCACATAGCCATAGCTGGTATTGGCGATGACGTTGTCGACGCCCGTGACGGTGCTGTAGCTCAGCGCCGCGATGCGGTTGCCTTCGCCGGACACAGCGACTGTGTTGTTGCCGCCCTGAACCTCGTTGCCGAAGCCGGAGACCGCGACGCGCTGGTTGCCGCCCCCTGTGACCCTGTTGTTATCGCCGACTAGAAACTGAAGGGTGTTCTGGTTTCCGCTGATCTCATTGAACCCGCTTAGCAGGTTGCTCGAGTTCTGGTTGCCGCTGAGGCTGTTCTGGCCGATCAGCATGGTGCTGGAGTTGTTGCTGCCAGTAACGTTGTTGCCGGCGCCGACGGCGTATACGATGTTATTATTGGTCCCGCCCATGGTATTATTCGAGCCAAGAGCGAGAAGGTTGGCGTTGCCGACACCGGGACCAAACGTGTTGCCGTTGCCGACCGCCACCGAGGCGGTGGCCGCCACGTTGTTGCCCACGCCGAGAGCGGTGGAACCCGAAGCGCCGACCGCGTTGCTGGAGCCGAAGGCCGAGGCGTCCTGCGCAATGGCAGCGATCGTATTGCCGTAGCCGACCGATGAGCTCCTATCGCCCGCGGCCACGGCATTCACGCCCGCCGCAAGCGAATCGGCGCCTTGCGCGCCGTCATTGGCGTAGTTCGAGCCAGCGCCGGTCTGAGCCGACTTGACGCTGTAGTAATGCGTCGCGCTTTTGGTGACCAGTTCGTTGGTGGCGAAGAGCTGCGAGCCGTTGATCGCGTCGGTCGAGAAGGCCGAGAGCGTGCCGGCCGCGACATTGGTGATCTGGCGCTCGGCGCCGGCCGTGCCGACCGAGACGACGCTGGTGATGCCGGTGATGCCGGCCGCTGGCGTGGCGCTGCCCGCGATCACGTAGGTGCCGGTGTTGACGGTACCTTCGACCGAGCCTCTACCCAGCGCGACGCCGCCGGCGACGCTGGCATTGGCCGACTCGCCGATCGCGGTGCCGCCGTTTGTCGCGGTCGAGAAGCCACCGATCGCGATCTCGCCCTTGCTGGACGAGCCGGACGTGCCGGCGACGGAGAAGGCGCCGAGCGCGATCACGGTGGCGCCGGTGCCGCCGACATTGACCGTGCCGCCACCGATTGCGATGCCGTTGGCGCCGCCGGTGCCGCCGGTGCCCATCACCGTGGAGGCGTTGCCGATCGCGACCGAACCCGACGTGCCGGCGCTCGAGTTGTTGCCGAGAGCGACCGAGCCCTGGCCGAGAGCCACGTTGGTGTTGCCGATCGCGACCGCGCCATTGGCCGACATGGAGCCGTCGGCCTTCCCGGCCGCGACGTTGTTGGCGCCCGACGTGACCGCGCCGGTGCCGTTCGAGATGTTCGGATCGCCGATCGCGACCGCACCGTCGCCGATGGCGGTGTTGCCGACACCGATCGAGACCGCCTTGCCGCCAAGCGCGTTGGCATTCTGGCCGATGGCGACGGCGCCGTCGGTCGAGGCGTTCGAGTTGGTGCCAATGGAGATGGCGTTGTTGACCGGGCCGTTCGTGCCATTGGGATTGCCTGCACCCCAGCCGATCGAAACGTTGCTGTCCCCGGTGACGAGTGCGCCCGCACCGATGCCGACGCCGACATTCTTGCTGCCGTTGGCGCCGATGCCGGAATCGCCACCGAAGAATGCGTTGAAGTTGCCCTGAGCGCCCTGGCCGGCGAACGAACCCACAGAGGTGTTGGAGTTGCCGTTGACGCTATCGCCGGCCCCTTGGCCGATGGCGGTGTTGCCGTCACCCGTGGAAGCCCGGCCAGCGCCGGCTCCGAAGGCGGAGAGCCCGTTGCCGCTCGCCCCGCTGCCTGCCTGCCAACCGACCGACGTGCCTTGCTCGCCGGCGGCGCTCGCCTGGGCGCCCATGGCCACCGAGTTCAGTCCTGCCGCCAATGCGTCCTTGCCAACCGAGACCGCCGCGCCGCCGCTCGCGCTGGAATTGCCGCCGACCGCGACGCCGTTCACACCCGTCACAGTCGCCGCGTTGCCGACCGCCGTGCCGTTCTCGACGGCGACGGACGACAGATAGCCAAGAGCGGTCGCATATTTGGCGTTAGCCGTAGAGAAGCCACCTACGGCGGTCGACCCCCATTGCAAGGCCTTGGCATTGCCGCCGACCGCGGCCGAACTCTGGCCGGCCGATTCCGAGAAATTGCCGATGGCGATGTCGGTATTTCCATGCGCGTTCGCATTCGTGCCGAAGGCCGACGAATCCGTCCCCTTGCCCTTGGCGCCCCAGCCGAAGGCGTTGGCTCGGAAGCCTTGCGCAGCCGAATCCTCACCGACCGCGGTGTTGCCCTGGTTATTGGCGATGGCATTCGAGCCGACCGCGAGATTAGAGCTCAATCCGCCGGCATTTGTGGTGTAAGGCTGCTTCCCGCTGGAGCGGATCGGGAAGTCGATCGCGCTGACCTTGGTGTTGATCTGGTCGAAGACCTGCTGGACCGAGGTGTAGCTGCTGACGCCGGCATAGGTGAACTTGCCGCCGACCGCACCGGTCGAGGAATTATAGGTGACGCCGGGGCCGAAGGTGCTGGCGACAGTGGTGCCGAGGTTATTCAGCGAGGAGCCGACTGCGAAGAGCTGCGAGCCGTTGACCGCCTCGGTCGAGGCGGCGGTCAGGGCGCCGGCCGCGACGTTGGTAATGCGGCGCTCCGTGCCGACAGCGCCGACCGAGACCACTGCGGACGCAGTGGTGGCGGCGATCGTGCCGCCGTTCAGCGAGTACGGGCCGCCGATGCCGATCCCATTGCCCGTCAACGACCCCGCGCCGAGCGCGACGGAGTTGGTGCCGATGGCGGAGGCGCCGGAGCCGATGGCGACGGCGCCAGTGAGCGTCGCCTGCGCACCGCTGCCTGCGGTCGAGCCGCTGCCGATGGCGACCGTGTTGTTCAGCGCCGCGTTGGTGTTGCTGCCGATCGCGATGCTGTGCTCGATCGAGGCGGAGGCGTTCTGGCCCATGGCGATCGAATAGTCGCCGCCGGCTGTGGCGGAGGGGCCGATGCTCGTAGCACCGAAGCCCAGCGCCTTGGCATTGTAGCCGACCGCGGTCGAGAAATCTTCCGACGCGCTCGCGCCGACGCCGGCGGCGAGCGAATTGGGGCCCGCCGCGCCGTTGTTGTTGTAGTTGCCGCCCTTCGTGCCGCCGTCATTGACGCTGTAATAATGCGTCGTTGCGTTCTCGATCGCCTTGTTGGTCTGGTAGAGCTGCGAGCCGTTGATCGCGTCGGTCGAGGTCAGGCTGATCCGGCCGGCCGCGACATTGGTGATGGTGCGCTCGCCGCCGGCCAGGCCGGTGCCGACCGAGACCGTGCTCGTCGGCAGCGTTCCGGCGAAGTTGTAGGTGGCGCCGTTGATCGTCGTGCTGGCCGTGCCAACCGCAGCCGCCGTCACCGAACCCGCGCCGAGCGCGACGGAGTTAGCATTGTTGGCGACGGAATTGATACCGAACGCAACCGCGTTTGCCGCCAGCGCCCGCGCACCGTTCAGCGAGTCGCCGCCGCCGATCGCCACCGTATTGTCGGCGCCCGCATTCGCGTTGCGGCCGATGGCCACGGCCTGCAATCCGCTGGCCGAAGAATTCCAGCCCTGCGAGATCGCATAATCCTTGTTCGCAACGCTGAAGGAGCCAATGCTGATCGCGCCAGTGCCGCCGGCCGTCGAATGGGCACCCAGCGCCGTGGAGTTCCCGCCCGAGGCCACCGCCAACTTACCAAAGGCGACAGAGGTCTGGCCGGTGGCCTGGGAATCGACGCCAACCGCCGCGCTCGTGGCGAACGCCTGGGCGCGCGTGCCGATCGCGACGGCGTCCTGGTTGGTCGTCTTTGCGCTGTCGCCGATGGCGACCGTGCCCTGGAAAGCCGCGACGGACTGGTTGCCGATCGCCACCGCGCCCTGGCCGGTGGCCGTGTTGCTGGAGCCGAGCGCGACGGCGCCGAGGCCGGTCGCCGTGTTCGTCGAGCCGAGCGCGGCCGCGCCGACGCCAGCGGCGGCGTTGGTGTCGCCCATCGCGAGCGCGCCGGCCAGGCCATTGCTGGCATTGGCGTTGTTGTCGCGGCCCATGGCGACGGAGGCCGTGCCGGCCGTGTTGGGATCGCCGATGGCGACCGAGCCGTCGCCATTCGCGACGTTGCCGGCGCCGATCGAGACCGACTTGCCGCCCTTGGCGACCGCGGCGTTGCCGATGGCAACCGCGCTGCTGGTCGAGGCCAGCGCGTTATAGCCGACCGCGATGGTGTTGTCGGCAGTGACGCCCTGCCCGGCCTGGGTGCCGATGGCGATGGTGTTGAGGCCCACGATGTTCTGCCCGGCGCGCGCGCCGATTGCCACGGCGCCGATCTCGGTCGCGCCGACGGCGCCGGAAGCCGTGACATTCGAACCTGCGGCGCGGCCGAAAGCGATGTTGCCGGTGCCGGTGACAGTGCTGCCGACGCCGCCGCCGCCGATCGCGATATTGGCGCTGCCGGTGACGTTTTCGCCCGAGTTGGAGCCGATGGAGGTGTTGTTGCCGCCGGTGACATTGTCGCCGGAGTTGGAGCCAAGGGCGGTGTTGCCTTTGCCTGTGACGCGTTGGCCGGTGAGCTGGTTGCCGATGGCGGTGTTCGAGTCGCCGACGACAAACGTGCCGACGCCTGCGCCGATGCCGATATTGTTCTGGTTGGTGGCCGAGGTGCCCCCGTTCGCGCCCGCACCAGCGCCCACATAGATATCGCCCGTGGTCGCGGCGACGGCGCCATTGCCCATGGCGATGGCGTTGGTGCCGGAGGCAACCGCCACCGGGCCGACCGCGATGCTGTCGGTCCCCGTTGCGGTCGAATCCGCCAGCACCGAATTGGCGTGGAAGTACTTGATGCCCTTCGCGTTGATGTTGTCGATCGCAGCCGCGACGTTGCCGACGCTCGTCGTGCCGCCGGCCGCGTTGTAGGTGGTGAAGGTCGGCGCGGTATAGGCGCCCGTCGCCACGTTGTAGGCCGCGCCGCCGCCGAGCGAGGTCGCGGTGTTCTGGGCGATCTGGTTGAGCTGGCTGACATTGACCGCGTCGGTCGCGGCCGAGCCGGCCGAGACGTTGGCGATGCGGCGCTGAGCGGCGCCCGAGCCGACGGAAACCGCCGAGGCCGGAGCCGCCGTGCCGGTCGCATAGGCAGTGCCGGTCGGAAGCACGGCGGCCGAGCTGTCGCCGAGCACGACGGCGCCAGCCAAGCCGGTGCCGATCGTGACATTGTTGCCTAGAATGAAGGTGTTGCTCGATGAGGTGTTGTTATTGTTGCCGAAAATGAACGCGCCGCTTACCCCAGAGGCAATATTCACACTGCCCGCAGACGCGGCCGCATTACCGAAGGCGCCGTTGTTGGTCCCGGCGACATTGTAGTTATTGCCGACGGAGACGGTACCCGAGCCCGTAGCAACGGCCTGCCCACCGATCGCAATAACATCCTGGCCGGAAGCGTTGGCGCCCCCGCCCATCGCAACCGCGTTTCCAGCGCCCGTCGTGCTGAAGGCAGTCGTGCCGTAACCAATGGCGATCGTATCGGCGCCGCCGCCAATGGACGTCCCGGTCGAAGACGCGCCCGACCCGAATGCTATGGCCCCGGTGCCCGTTACCGATTTTGCCGTGGCGACTCCGCTGCCAGACCCAATAGCGGTTGAACCACTCCCCGTCGAAGTCCCGCCACCCGTAGCATACTGCGCCATCGCCACGGTCGGCACGAAGATGCCCATGGCTGCGAGCGCGGCTGCGACCGCGGCGCCTCGTCCGAGCGTGCCGATCCGTCGCCTCTCGCCCATGCCGAGAATGCGGAAGGCGATGCGGAAGATGGCGGCGAGCCGTCGCCGCTGCGACTTGCTCATGGAGCTCCGGCGGCCGCCATGGGCGAGCAGGGCTTCCTGATAGAGATTGGGCTGGGCGCTCGAATCCGACTGCACTTCCAGGCCATTCAGCATCGACGACATCGTTCCACTCCGGGACCGTCCCTGACCCGTCCACCCCCTCTCGGGGCAGGCGGGCCTCTTCTGGATCGTCGCCACCGCCTGGAAGCCGCCTTCGGCTTACGTTTGGTTAGGCAACAACCCCCATACCGACGGAATTCGGACAGAGTCCGACTCAGACGGATGCCGGACTCTGGGAGAAATCGTGGCGGAGAACGAGGTAGAAAAGGGACACACGGATGTATGTCTGGGACATTCCTGCGCCGAATACGGCTTCTGCGGCGGGTGTCACGCTCTTACAACACAGATTGATATCATTACTATAAAACTGTTCTTGTCTCAATTGCGGATCTGGCACACCAAGACGTTAATTATGTTTAAGTGTCAGAAACCTGCCATATTCGGCCATATCAACCGCAGATGGCATCGGATTGAGTCAGGCGCGAAGTTCAACCGCGGACTGCTCGCCCCGCGTGCACGCGGTGTGATTCATATCGACACGGGCTAGGGGGTGACGAGTGCACGAATCGCCCCGTCATAGGGAGCGAAGCGAGGCAGCCCAGGGACGTGGAGCGAGGCCCGCCGGCTTGCTTCGCCGCGCTCGCAATGACCGGGCAAGCTGACGTTACGGTAACCAAATCCCCGAGGCTCGCAGCCCGGACTGCCGTGCCGCCGCCGGGACCGCGCGGCGACCCGCCATTACCTCTCGATCTCGTGAACGCCGCCGCCCCGGCTCGCTCCGGCCGGCCTGGCGGCAACAGCCGGAATCGGCCCGAAATCTCGGGGAACAGCCCAATAGCAGGCCATTTCCGGCCCATCGCCCGACCAATTGTTACGTGAACAGAGCCGGATGTTACAGTAACAAGGCGGCCGGCAGCGTATGCTGGGCTCGACAGTTAAACGCCGTAGGCTACGTATCGTTACCCATCGTTCGACGTTGCTGGTGTTCGCGTTCCAATGAAGCGCCCTGGATAATATTCCTATGTGTTTGTCGCTATCGACGTCGAATGCTTCAGCGGAATCAGAGCCCATGCGAAAGACGGCCCAGACCTTGCAAAGGCCTGATTGGCAGCGCGGGATCCATCGCATCGGGCAGAGGCGGGACAATCTCGCCAAGCCGATGACCGCCTTTGTGGCGATGTGCCCGGACTTCCGCGAAACCTTGGAGCTTTATGACCATGCCTGCCTAGCGTTCGAATTCTGGCTTTCCCAATCGGGCGATTCGGCACAAGAACTTCAGACGGAGTATTCTGACATGTGCGAAGAGATGCTGCAGGACATATTGAGATTCTTTCCTCAGGATTGAACCTGCCTCGGGATTGAACCTGAGCTCCGATCTTCACAACCCGTCGATTACATCAATTCGATTTGATTGCTGACCCGCCGTCGCCGACAATGAGAGCGGGGCCGTGACCTTTTTAAAGTCGCTTGCCGATGATTTTGGAATGAGCATGACCGCGAAACCCGATCCACTCGATAAAGACGCCAAGCTGGCGGCGCTCGAGCGCCTGCTCGCCGATTCGGCTTTTCGCGTCTCGCAGCGCAACAGGAGCTTCCTGCGCTTCGTCGTGGAGGAATCGCTCGCGGGCCGCAGCGACCGGATCAAGGCCTATACGATCGCCGTCGACGTCTTTGGCCGCGGCGCCGATTTCGACGGCATGCTCGACCCCGTCGTGCGCATCGAGGCCGGGCGCCTGCGCCAGGCGCTCGCCAAATATTATGCCGAGGAGGGGCAATCGGAGCGGATCCGGATCGGCCTGCCCCGCGGCGGCTACACGCCCGCCTTCGAGCTCGTCGGCGAACCTGAATGCCCGTCGCGCGATGTCGAAGCGCCCGCTCCGCCCCCTCCGGCTCTGCCCGAGCCCGCCGCGGTCTCGTGGGCGTTTCCCCAGAGCGCCATGCGCGCAGCCACGATCGCCCGCGGCGCGCCGGCGCCCGCCCGGCCGCCCAGGTTCCTGGCAAAGGCGGCCGGCTCATGGCGGATCGCCGCCCTGGCCGGGCTCGCCCTGCTCGGGCTTGCCACCCTCGGCACTGTCGTCGCGAAGCGGATCATCCCCGATGAAGACGCCTTCCAGTCGCCGATCGTGATGATCGCGCGGCCGCAGGCGCTCACCGGCGACGCCCAGACTACGGCGCTCTCGCGCACGCTCGCGCAATCGCTGCCCGCGGCCATCGCCCGCTTCGAAGGATTGACCGTGGTCGCGGCAAGGCCCGACCAGCCCGATCAGGACCTGATCACCAACACGCTCCAGCGCGAGCTGGCCTCGCGGCGCATCTACCTGGTCACGACCAGCGTCAAGGTCGATGGCGGCGGCGCCCGCGCGCTCTGGCAGCTCATGGACGGCCGCACCCAGGCGCTGCTCTGGTCGGCGACGATGGACACCTCCTTCGCGCAGAACACCACCGGTGCGGTCGAGGACGAGACGGCCCAGAAGATCGCCCGCGCCCTCGCCTCGCAGGGCGCCGCGATCTCCTCCTTCGAACTGCGCGCGATCCCCGACCCGATCCCGCCCGGCTATGCCTGCGTGACCCGCTCGCGCCAGTACATCGCCAACCTGACCGACGCGCAGCGCAAGCTCCTGGCCGAATGCCTCGAGACCACCGTCGCGCAGACGCCGGAATATGCCGAAGCCTGGGCGATGCTCGCCTATATCTACGTCGACGAGAGCCGGGTCCGGATCGACGTGCCGGAGGTCTCGAAAGCCGCGCTCGCCAAGGCGGAGGCGGCCGCCGCCCGCGCCGAGGCGCTGGCGCCGTTCTCCGCCCTGACCCAGCAGGCCATCTCCACCACCGCCTATCAGAAGCGCGATCTCGCTCGCTTCGAGACGGCGGGCCGCAGGGCGATCGCAATCAACCCCAGCGACCCCAACCTGCAGGTCATCCTCGGCAACAGGCTGTTCCTCCTCGGGCGCTACGATGAATCCATGGCGGTGCTGAAGCAGGCCATCGCGAGCAGGCCCGCCCCAGTAGCGACCGACAACGTCAACATCATCTACGACCTCTACCGCCGGGGCGACTATGCCGGGGCGCTCGCGCTGGCCGACAAGGCCAAGATGCCCGGCTATTTCGCCTACTGGCTGGTGATCGCCGCGATCCACGGCCAGACCGGCAACACGGAAGGGGCCGCCGACGCGTTGAAGCGGCTGAACGCCATCCGCACCAATTACGGCGCGGTCATGCGCGCCGATTTCCGCAATCGCGGCATCCCGGAAGCCTTCATCGACCAGGTTGCGGACGGGTTGCGCAAGGCGGGCATGCCGGTTGAGTAAGCGCCTGTTTCAACCCTGGCGAGCTTGGACCCGCGCCGAGTGAAGGATAGGCTCGCAATTCATGACGTATGGGCAGCTTGACTTAATCATCAGCAGATATTCAGCTTCCGTTCAGCGAAGCCGTGGCATCAATTATTTACAATGCCACTGATTGATACCGAAAGAGCGTAGTCTGCGCGCAATTCAGTATTGACATAGCGAACCATAACATAGCCTCTACTTAAGAGTGACGGCGCAGTGATTGCGTTGCGGGGGAGCATGACAGCGGCCAAACCTGCCCTCGACACCGATTCCAAGCGGGCGGCACTCGAAAATCTGCTTGCTCACCCCGGATTCCGCGTCTCGCAGCGGAACAAGAACTTCTTACGCTTCGTCGTGGAGGAGTCGCTGGCCGGTCGCGGCGACCGGATCAAGGCCTATACGATCGCCGTCGACGTCTTCGGCCGCGGCGCCGATTTCGATGGCATGCTCGACCCCGTCGTGCGCATCGAGGCCGGGCGCCTGCGCCAGGCGCTGACCAACTACTATGCCGAGCACGGCCAGTCGGAGCGGATCCACATCAGCCTGCCGCGCGGCGGCTATGAGCCGACATTCGTCGTCATCGGAGATCAGGACGCCGCCCCGCATTATCGGGCGGAGCCTACGGCGCCCGGCGGCGTGGAGGACCCGCATCGCGGCGCCCAGACGCCGCAGACCTGGTCCGATCAGCCGCCCGAACCGGCCTACCCGGCCCCGGCGCCCCTCCCGCCGCAAGCACCGCAGCGCTGGTGGGAGGTGGGCTTGTCTGCCCCGGCTGCGCTGGCACGCCGGGTCGCCGGCGCCATCTCGCCGCGGGCGGCGCGCGGCACGACGCGATCGCCACTGGTGCTGGCCGCCCGCGTCCATGCCCTGTCGGCCGATGCCCCGACGGTCGCGCTGAGCCGGACGCTCTCGCAATCGCTGCCGGCGGCCATCGCCCGCTTCGAAGGCCTGACGGTCGTCGCGGCGCGGCCCGATCAGCAGGACCGGGACTTGATCGCCAGCACGCTGTCGCGCGAGCCGCAATCCCGGCGCATCTATCTCGTCGTCGCGAGCGTCAAGGTCGACGAGCGCGGCGCGCGGGCGCTCTGGCAGCTGACCGATGGCCGGACCCAGTCGATTCTCTGGTCGGGCACGACGGATGCCCCCTTCGCCCGCAACACCTCGACCTCGCCGGAGGACGAAATCGCCCAGATGATCGCACGCGGCATCGCCTCGTCCGGCGCGGCGATCTCGTCCTTCGAGCTGCGCGCGATCCCCTCTCCGCTTCCGCCCGGCTATCCCTGCGTGACCTGCGCCCGCGACTACATCACCAACCCGACGAACGAGCAGCGCAAGCAGCTCGTGCGCTGCCTCGAGGTGACCGTCGCCCAAAGCCCCGAGCATGCCGAGGCCTGGGCCATGCTCGCCTATGTCCAGGTCGACGAGAGCCGCGTCAATGTCGGCGACCCGGAGGCCTCGCGGGCAGCCCTCGCGCGGGCCGAGGTCGCAGCCGCCCGCGCCGAGGCGCTTGCGCCCTATTCGGCCATGACCCAGCAGGCGATCTCGACCGTCGCCTTCCAGAACGGCAACCTCGGACGCTTCGAGGCGGCGGGCAGGCGCGCGATCGAGATCAACCCGAGCGACCCGAATCTTCAGGTCCACTTCGCGAACAGGCTGTTCTTCCTCGGCCGCTACGACGAGTCGATGTCCATGCTGCATCAGGTCATAGACAGCCGGCCGACGCCGATGCCGACCGACTCGATGGCGATCATCCATCATTTCTACCTGCGGCGAGAGTATAGAGAAGCACTGGCGCTCGCCGCGAAGGCCAACATGTCGCGTTACTATACCTATTGGATCATCGTCGCCGCGGCCCATGGCCAACTGGGCAACCGGCAGGCGGCCGAGGACGCTCTCAAGCGGCTGCTCGAACTCCGCCCGAACTACGGCGCCATCATGCAGGCGGATTTCCGCATCCGGCGCTTCAGGGAGGATACGATCGAACATGTCGCGGACGGCCTCCGCAAGGCCGGGCTGGCAATCGCATAATGCCGCTTTCGAAGGATGAGCGCGCAACCGAACCGGCGGCGCGGTCGCCTGCTGCACGGTTTTCCGCCGGCCAAGAGTATGGCGCCAGAAAATGGGCACCGGCTTTTCGCGTAAGCCATGCTCTAGCTGTTGGCCAAGATCCCGTTTTTCGCACTTGGATGGTCCCATCCAAGTGCGACGTGATCTAGGACAACATTGACGGCATGCCGCCAAACGAACCCGCCATGGACAACCAGACCAAGGCCGAAGCGCTCGAGCGCCTGCTCGCGCATCCGGGTTTTCGCGTCTCGCAGCGGAACAAGAACTTCCTCCGCTTTGTCGTCGAGGAGTCGCTGGCCGGTCGCAGCAGCCGGATCAAGGCCTATACGGTCGCCGTCGAGGTCTTCGGCCGCGGCACCAATTTCGACGGCATGCTCGATCCGGTCGTGCGCATCGAGGCCGGGCGGCTGCGCCAGGCGCTGACCAGCTACTATGTCGAGGACGGGCGGGCCGACCCCATCCGCATCAGCCTGCCGCGCGGCGGCTATATGCCGGTCTTCGAACGCGTCGGCGGCGCCACGGTGCCGGCCGAGGCCGAACAGCCCGCCATCCCCGCCGAGACGGAGGCCCCGGACGTGGTCGACGAGGCTCGCCCCGCCACGGCCAGCGGCATCGCGCAAAAGCATCCGCCGACGAAATGGCCGCGCCATTGGAAGGCGGTCGGGCTGTCGACCCTCGCCGTGCTGGCGCTGGTCGGCTTCGCCGCGATGCGCAAGATGCCGGATGGCCGCGATATCCTGCCGCCGCTCGTTGCGACCGCGCAGGTTCAGCCCCTCTCCGACAATAGCTCGGCCATCGCCCTGGCCCGCACGCTCTCGCAATCCCTGCCAGCGGCCATCAGCCGCTTCGATGGCCTGACCGTGGTCGCGGCGCGGCCCGACCAGACCGACCAGGACCTGATCGGCAGCCTCACCGCCCGCGAGCCGCCCTCCCGGCGCATCTATGTCGTCCTCGCCAGCATCGGGGCCGACAGCCAGGGCGCGCTGGCGCGCTGGCAGCTCACCGACGGCCGGAACCAGTCCATCCTCTGGTCGGGGACGGCAGCCACGTCCTTCGCGCGCAACACGGAGGCCTCGCCGGAGGACGATATCGCGCAGACGATCGCCAACGCCATCGCATCGCGGCAAGGGCTTCTCTCCTCCTTCGCCTGGAAGGCGATCCCGGTCCCGCCTCCGCCCGGCTATGCCTGCGTGGCGCGGGCGCGCAGCTACAGCACCACGCTCACGGATTCGCTGCGCAAGGAGTTGACCTTCTGCCTGGAGCGGACGGTGGCCCAGAATCCCGGCGATGCCGATGCCTGGGCCCTGCTCGGCTACGTCCATGCCGACGAGAACCGCGTTCGCGGCGCCGAGCCGGAGGCGGCGAAGGCCGCGCTCGCCAAGGCCGAGAGCGCGGCCGCCAAAGCGGAAGCCCTCGCTCCCTATGCCGCGCTGACGCAGGAGACCGCCTCGGTCGTCGCCTTCCAGGCTGGTGACATACCCCGCTTCGAAGCCGCGGGCAGGAAGGCGATGGCGATCAACCCAGGCAATCCGGGCAGCAAGATCATCTTCGCCAACCGGCTCTTCTTCGCCGGGAAATACGATGAATCGATCGCGCTTCTGCGGGAAGCCATTCCCCTCCGGGCCCGGCCGGTCGCGACCGATCAGCTGACGCTCATCCTCGATCTCTATCGGAGGAGTGACTATCCCGCCGCGCTCGCGATGGTCAAAGGCATCAGCATGCCCAACTTCTACATCTACTGGCTGCTGCTGGCCGCCATTCAGGGCGAGCTCGGCGAGAGCCAGGCGGCTTCGGAGGCCGTCGCGCAACTGCTGAAGCTGCGGCCCGACTACAGCGCCGCCATGCGCAGCGACTTCCGCAATCGACGCTTCCAGCCCGATTTCATCGAGCATCTCGCGGAAGGCCTGCGCAAGGCAGGGATGCAGATAAAATAGCACCGTTTCCGCAGAGATAAGCGTCTCGTAGAGCGGGAAACAAGTCTTTTGAATCCTCGCCTCTGTCGCTGACCCAATGCCTCTCCGCCAGCCGATGCTCAGATTTCGTTACGAAAGCAACGGCATATTATTGATAGATAGCCTGCATGATTGCTGCTGCGGCGCTTGCCATGCCGAATGATGAACCTTGACATGGCGGGGAAGCATGGTGACTACTTTGACATGCTACTCCAAGCATTGCATTGAGTGAGCATGATGGCCGATCCCGCCCCCCTCGACGATGACGCAAAACGGGCCGCGCTCGAGCATCTGCTGTCCCAGCCGGGCTTCCGTGCCTCGCCGCGGAACCGGGACTTCCTGCGCTTCGTCGTCGAGGAGACGCTGGCCGGGCGCAGCGACCGGATCAAGGCCTATACGATCGCCGTCGACGTCTTCGGCCGCCGCGCCGATTTCGACGGCATGCTCGACCCCGTCGTACGCATCGAGGCCGGGCGCCTGCGCCAGGCCCTCGCCAACTATTACATCGGCGAGGGGCACCTGGACCGGGTGCGGATCGGCCTGCCGCGTGGCGGCTACGCACCGGCCTTCGAAGCCATCGGCATGGCTCCGCCGGCTGCGGGCGCAGCCGCGCCGATCGCGACCGCCCGCGAGCCCGCCGAGACGCCGGCCGAACCTGCTCCGCCGGTCCAGGCCAAAGCCGTCAGGCGAGATCCGCTCTCGCGCATCACGGCGGAGCTGCCGCGACGGCCCTGGTGGCTGGCGGGTCTTGCCGCCGCCTTCCTGGCGCTGCTCGCACTTGGCCTGTTCGCCCTGGACCGGACGCGCGACCAGGTCGAGGCCCAGCCGCCGCTCGTTCTCGTCGCCCAAGTCCAGGCCCTCTCCGACGACTCGCCGACGACCGCGCTCAGCCGCACGCTGTCGCGCTCGCTGCCGGCCGCCATCTCGCGCTTCGAAGGCCTGACCGTGATCGCCGCGAGGCCCGATCAATCGGATAGGGACCTGATCGCCGGCATATTCGCCCGGGAGCCGCCCTCGCGGCGCGTCTACATGGTCACGGCCAGCGTCAAGGCCGATTCCCGGAGTGCGCGGGCGTTCTGGCGGCTCACCGACGGCCGCAACGAAGCGATCCTGTGGTCCGGCACGACGGATTCACCCTTCACGCGCAATGCCGGCGTGGCGCCGGAAGACGACATCGCCCAGACCATCGCCAACGCCATCGCCTCGCGCCGGGGCGTGATCTCGGCCTTCGAGTGGAAGGCGATCCCGACGCCGCCGGCGCCCGGCTATGCCTGCGTGACGCTGGCGCGCGGCTTCGCCACGGTCCTCACCGATTCGCTGCGCGGCGAGATGACCGCCTGCCTCGAGGGGACCGTCGCGCAGGATCCCGACAATGCCGAGGCGTGGGCGCTCCTCGGCTATATCTACGCGGACGAGAACCGCAGCCGCAGCGCCGAGCCGGAGGTGGCGAAGGCAGCGCTCGCCAAGGCAGAGGCTGCAGCCGCCAAGGCGGAGGCCCTCGCGCCTTATTCCTCGCTGACGCAGGAGACCGTCTCGGTCGTCGCCTTCCAGTCCGGCGACATGCAGCGCTTCGAAGCCGCCGGAAAGCGGGCAATGGAGATGAACCCCGAGAACCCCGGCCGGCAGGTCGTGTTCTACAACCGCCTCTTCCTCCTCGGCCGCTATGACGAGGCGATCGACGGCCTCCGGCAGGCGATCGGTCGACGCGCGACCCCGGTCGCCATGGACCAGATCTTCATCATCGTCGATCTCTACCGCAGGCAGGACTACGGCGCGGCGCTCGCGGCGCTGGAAAAGATCCAGCTCCCCAATTTCTACCTCTACTGGCTGCTGCTGGCGGCGACCCAGGGCGAGCTCGGCAACCCGCAGCCGGCCAGGGACGCCGTCGCCAACCTGCTGAGGCTGCGGCCGAACTACGGCGCCGGCATGCGGGTCGATTTCCGCAACCGGCGTTTCGAGGACGACCTGATCGACCGGCTCGCGAATGGGCTGCGCAAGGCGGGGCTGCAGATAAAATAGCCCGTTTCCGCAAGGGATGAACCCGGATGCCGATGCGAAGCGCTGCTCGCAGAAGCCCTTTCCTCTTGGACATCACGCCGCGCAGACCAGAAACATCGCATTTTCGCGCGGATTGGCTGAAGCCCTTATTCGACAATGATCGCTATCTTTCGGCGTATTACCCAACATCTTCGCCTTAATGAACTTGACGCGGCACTGCTCCATCGCGAACACTTAGGACGTCGCCCCAATGGTTGCATTGAGGGAACATGACCCCAAGCCAACGCATCATCGACAGCAAGGCCAAGCAGGCCGCGCTTGAGCATCTGCTCGCGCAGCCCGGCTTTCGCGCCTCGCCGCGCAACAAGAAGTTCCTGCGCTTCGTCGTGGAGGAATCCCTGGCCGGGCGCGGCGACCGGCTCAAGGCCTACACGATCGCGGTCGACGTCTTCAGCCGCGGCGTGAATTTCGACGGCATGCTCGATCCCGTCGTGCGCATCGAGGCCGGGCGGCTGCGCCAGGCGCTGGCCAGCTACTACGCCGAGCCCGGTCGTTCCGACCCAGTCCGGATCAGCCTGCCGCGCGGCGGCTATGAGCCGCTCTTCGAACTCTCGGACGCGCCCGGTTCGGTATCCGTCCCGGACGTGCCCGACGAAGCCGAGGCAGGCGTTGCGTCGCCGGACCCGCTCGCGCCGGCGCTGACCGGAACCCTCGGCCATGCGCGCGCCGTGGGCCCGCGAACCCGGCGCCGCTGGCAACTCGCAGTGCTGGCCATCGGGCTGATCGCCACCGTCGCGACCGGCTTCGCGATGCTGAAGAAGGCGCCGGAGGAGGGCGAGGGGCAAGCGGCGATCGTCCTGGTCGCCCAGACCCAGCCCCTGTCCCACGATCCCCCGACAATGGCCCTGGGTCATTCGCTTACGGTCGCGCTGCCCGCCGCCATCTCGCGCTTCGAAGGCCTGAGCGTCATCGCCGGCCGGCCGGATCAGCGCGACCAGGACTTGATCGCCAGCACGATCGGCCGCGAAGCCCCGTCCCGGCGCGTCTATCTGGTCACCGCCAGCGTCAGGGCGGAAGCCAACGGTGCCCGCGCCTTCTGGGAGCTTTCGGACGCGCGCAACCAGGCCATCCTGTGGTCGGGCTCCACCGATACGCCCTTTGCGCGGAACACGACGAACTCGGCCGAGGACGAGATCGCGGCAAAGATCGCCGGCACCATTGCCGACCGGCGCGGCGTCATCATGTCCTTCGAGCGCAAGGCGCTGCAGATCCCCCCGCCGCCGGGCTATGCCTGCGTCACGCGCGCCCGGACCTTCAGCAGCAACCTGACCGACGCGCTGCGCGCGGAAGCGATGGCCTGCCTCGAGAAGACCGTTGCCCAGATCCCCGACTACGTCGACGCCTGGGCCCTGCTCGCCTATGTCTACGCCGATGAGAGCCGCTCGCGCAGCACCCAGCCCGACGTGGCGAAGGCCGCGCTCGACAAGGCGCAGGCCGCGGCGGCCCGTGCCGGCGTGCTCGCGCCCTATTCCTCGCTGATGCATCTGGTGACGTCGGTCGTCGCCTATCAGGCCGGCGACATCGCGCGCTTCGAAGCCGCGGGCAAGCGCGCAATCGCGATCAACCCGGGCGATCCCGGGCTGCAGGTCGTGTTCGCGAACAGGCTTTTCGCGGCCGGGCGCTATGACGAGGCCGTGCCGATCCTCAAGGGCGCGATCGGCCTGCGCCCCGCGCCGGTCCCGATGGACCAGATGACCCTCATCATGGATCACTACCGCCGCAAGGATTACGACGCGGCGCTGACGGCGATCAGCACGATCAACATGCCGAACTTCTACTACTACTGGGTGCTGGTCGCCGCCATCAACGGCCAGCTCGGCCGCCAGGAGCAGGCCGTGGATGCGGTCAAGAACCTGCTGAACCTGCGGCCCAACTATGGGGCGGGGATGCGCATGGACTTCCGGAACCGGCGCCTGCAGGACGATTTCGCCGAGCATGTCGCCGACGGGCTGCGCAAGGCCGGCCTGGACGCCCTGTAGAGCAGCGGCGGCCTGTTGGCCGCCGCGGGTGTCGAGTGGCCGGGCGTTGGCAGCTCAGGCCGGCTTGGACTCAGCCGCGTTCGCGGCCTTCGCCGTCGGCTCGGGCCGGGCTTTGCCCTTGCCGTCCGCCGCGATGAACCCTTTTCTCCGCAGGTTGGCGAGGACGAGCGGGACCTGGGCGCGGGCGGCGGCCGCGATCGCGTCGGGCTCGGTCAAGGCCGTGCCATCGCGCAGGAAGGTCAGCAGGCCGGCCTTGGCGTCGTCGACAAGCCCGGCCACGACCGCTTCCTGGTCGCGGGTGCCGTCGAGCTGCCTGGCGACGCTGACCTCGACGATGTCGAGCGGCGCGAGCTCATGCAGCAGGTTGCAGGCGAGCACTGTCCCGGCCCCCGCCGGCGGGACGAGCCCGGCGCGGATCGCGGCCGGCACGCTCGGCCGCTCGGGCAGCCGCGCCGCCACGCCCGGCGCCAGCTGGCGGATGCGCAGGTAGCCCTTGATCAGCAGGTCCTCGAGGAAGGCGACGGCCGCCTCCCGGATCGCGGCAGGCTGGACACCGAGCCTGCCGGCGACCTGCCCGAGCAGCTCGTCGAGCGAGAGCATCGCCGGGTAGACCGCGTCGAGCGCGCTCGCGAGCGCCTTGGGCAGCGGCGCGACCAGGCGGGCGACACCGTTGCGCAGCATGCGGAAGTCCTGCGGCGTCGCGTCGAGCGTGACCGGGCCGTCACCCATGAAGACGCCGGCGAAGTGCAGCTTGGCCAGGCGCTCGCCATCGAGCTTGCGGCGGATCTCGCCGCTCCGGCCCTGGTGGGTCAGGATGGTCTGGCGGAAGGTCCGGTTCGAGACGAAGTCGAGATATTGCTCGATGTCGACCTGGCTCGAGCCCATCTCCTTCAGCAAGGGCTCGCTGACCTTCTCGCCGTAGTTGTGCACGAACATGGTGAAGGGCTCGGCCTCGGCGACATAGGTCAGGCCGGCGGCCTCCGACCTGGCGATGAACTCGCGGAAGTAGCAGGGCGCGTTGAACGGCTCGAGGAACTCATGCTGCAGGTAGGAGGCGTTGGCGGAGACGATGATCGGCCTGACCTCGTCTAGGGCCGCCTTGAGCACGGAGCCCGGCTGGGCGGTGGCGTCGAGGAAGTCGAGCATGCCGCGCGCGTAGGGCAGGCGCTCGGCCTGTTGGCGCGGACCGCCGCGCAGCATCATCGCGTCGCGGGCGATCTCGCGCGACTTCCAACCGGGGTAGGTGTTGTAGCTGACATAGGCGAGGCCGTCCTCGGCCAGGTTCTCGCTGGCGATGCGCAGGATCGCCTGCTGGACCTCCTCGGGCACCCAACTGTAGACGCCGTGGCAGATGATGTAGTCGAACTTGCCGAAGGAGCGCTTGATCTTGCTGAGGTCCATGTGCTGGAGCTCGATATTGCCGATCCCGGCCTTGGCGATCGCGGCCTTGCCGTCCTCGACCTGAACCTTCGAGAGATCGACGCCGACGACCTTGGCCTTGGGATAGCGCATCGCGAAGGGGATCAGGTTGCCGCCGGCGGCCGCGCCCAGCTCCAGCACCCGCGCCGTCTCGATGGCAGGCGCCTCCAGCCCGAACAGCTGACCCACGGCCTGCAGGTGCTCCGGCGTCGTCTGCGGAAACGGATGCGATTCATACGGCGCCTCGTCGTAATACGACGACAGCGCGTCTACGCCGGAATGTCCCATCTTGCCTTTGTCCTTTCGAAGAGCTGGCTTCGTGATCGTCAGAAAGCTTCAGGCCATCAGGCCTGATTTGGGTTAGCCCGTCAGCGGAGCGGCGCGGCGCCGCCGCCAAGAGAAGAGGGCTCTCCGGCGCGCCCGCCGCATCCGCTATCGGCACGTCAACGCGATCGTTCCCAGCCTTATCCGAAGGCGTCCGATCCGTAGCGAGGTCGAAATCGGACAGTTCACGGTAAGTTTCGGACACCAGCCCTGAAACTGCGGATCCAGTGCCTTCAAAGCACGGCGCCCCGCGACGGAGCGGCGCGGTATTGAGCCCTGGCATGCCGCACACCGCCTCGAAAGCCGTCGAGAGGCCTGGATTCCGCGGCTTCGCCTCGTGGATGCGACCGGCGACAAGAACCCCCGCCGGCAATCGTTACGGTTGTAACTGCCGGTCGAAAAGACCCTGATACCGTTACAGCCTCATCCCTAGGCCAAGCAGCCAGATACGTTGCGTCAACTGAGACAACGAATCGGCCTTCGCCGGGGACTGTATCGGGATAGATGAAGCAGCAAAGAGCCGGCCCAATATCGGGCTCAACGCTCCTCTTCTTCAAAGATATACCCCCTGTCTTCAACAAGATGACGAGCCATCGCTCCAATTAAATAGCCAAGTTGCATAGCCAGGACGACGGCAACCCACCTCGTCATCGAAGCGTTGTCGAACTGACCGGTAAAAATCAGATCGAATGCCGACCCTAAGAAGAAGACTAGAATAACTGCACTCACAAGCGCCCAAACGTTCGCAACGTAAGCACCAAGTGAGAGGCCTGAGACGGCGGCAACCAAGCACAAATGCAACATCACGGCGCACTCGTTTCGCTAAACGCTAAGGGAAAGCAACTTCCCCAACAGGGTGTCTCAAGCCTCATCGCGATACAATGTAATTTTCGGATAATTTGTGGCAGAAAACGGACAATATAAATGCTACATCGAGCCATATCTGAATATCAGTCACATGATATCGCCAATAAAGGCGTTATATATGGTAAAAAAGCTATAACAGTACTGAGAACAAATCAGACTGACATAGAGTATCACTCACTCTTCATTGAAGAAAACGACTCGTATGCGCTCATTGGCGTTGCAGACGGGACGTTCGTCCATCAAATCGATTCCGTTCCCCTGACCTGTGAAACCGGGTCATGGGCGGTCCTGCGCCCCGGACAGATCCAGTCTTTCAATGCGGCGGCGCAATGGGAGGGCTGGCTGATCGCCTTTCGCGCCGAAACCCTGCTGCCAGGCAAGGAAAGCGCGACGCTGGAGGATATCAGGACGACCGCGGCGCTGAACGAGCTGCCCAGCCTGCTGCCGCTTGAGCTGCACGAGCACAATGCCTGCGTCTCCTGCGCCGAGCAGATGTCCTTCGACGACCAGCTCGACATCACCTCGTCCCACAAGAGCTTCCTGCTGCGCAACCAGCTCTATACGCTGATCGCCCGGCTCGCGATCGCCCATAGCTGCGCCGACGACACGGCCGAGCATTCGCCCTGCCACCTCAACCGCTTCAACCGGTTCCGGCAGGCGGTCGAGAAGGATTTTCGCAAGCTGCACAAGATCGGCGAGTACGCGCGGATTCTCGGCTATTCCGAGAAGACCCTGACCCGATCGATCCTGAGCTCGGCAGGCGTCTCGCCAAAATCCTTCCTCTCGCAGCGGATCGTCCTGGAGGCCAAGCGCCTGCTGATCCACACGACGCAGACCGTCTCGGCCATCGCCCACCAGATCGGCTTCGATGAGCCCAGCAACTTCATCAAATTCTTCAAGCGCGAGACCGGCTGTGCGCCGACCGAGTTCCGGCGCCTGAATTCCGGCCTCGAAATCCGCTAGCCGGATCAGTTCCGCGGCCCGGAGCTCCCCGAAACTGCGCATCGCGGCGATTTCACGCCGGTAACGCATCCAAGCCACATGGAGGCCGAAGGGCCTTCCATCGCCCCTCCGAACGGGGCGCCAAGACGTTCCCGCTACGGCTTTTGCGCGAAAGCCCCGTCAAGTTTCGCGGCATGTTTACGTATCAGCCGCGATAGCGGGTCGCTCTTGACCGATTTGGCCGACGTAGCATCGTCATCCCGTAACATTTGGCCGATTGTTACAGCCGGAGACCGCCTGGCCGGCCGGGCAGACTGCGCGTCCGCGCCGGCACGGCTGCAGCTATGTATTGAATGTCGAATCGCGTCGGAATTTGCCGATATCGGCCCGACGATGCGTCATTGTATCTTGTATGTGGTATGCAATGGCGCACTCGATGCCGAATCTTGCCTCGGGCATCTCGCTACGTCAATCTCAAGCGCTCGCCTTTCCCAGCAACCCGCTACGCCTGATACTGTTACGGCATGATACCGAACCTGTAATAGCCTCGACAGTCGGAGGGGATTGCTACGTGCTGTTACCGTTCGCTGAGGAACTTCAGCCAGCATCGGGGCAGTTCGAATGATCCATTCCCTCTTCGACGACGTCACTCGCGGAAGCTGCGCTTGCGCCCGATTGATCGATCGGTTGAAGCGAAACCTGGCACGGCTTGAGCGAAACCCTGCCGGGCAGGGTATTTGAGCGCTGGCATAGCGCGCGGCAGAGCATGCCGATTGGTTCCAAATGGAATTAGATTGAACGTTGCTGGAAACGGGTTCTAGCGAGACCACTCGATTTATACGCTCAGCAACCAACGCCGCCAAACCAAGCTCGGTTTACCTATCGGCCCGTGCGCCGAAAACGCTCTTAGCGCGTAGCCATATTCTATAAGTTTTCCATAGTAATCTAAGCCAATTTGATGAAATAGAGACCCAAGGGGGAAAAATGACAGCGGAAACTTCCTCGCTGAGCACTGAAGACAAACTGAAGGCTCTTGAAAATCTACTTGCACAGCCTTTGTTTCGTGCCTCGCAGAGGAACAGGAATTTCTTACGCTTCGTCGTGGAGGAATCGCTGGCCGGTCGCGGCGACCGGATCAAGGCCTATACGATCGCCGTCGACGTCTTCGGCCGCGGCGCCGATTTCGACGGCATGCTCGACCCCGTCGTGCGCATCGAGGCCGGACGCCTGCGCCAGGCACTGGCCGAATACTATGCCGGCAGCGGCCAGGCCGAGCGGATCAGGATCAGCCTGCCCAAGGGCGCCTATGAGCCGGTCTTCGAGATCGTCGACGATCCCGGCTCGATCCGCGCGCTGCTTTATGCTGAACCGCCTGCCACGGCGGCGGCGGTCGCCGAGCAGGCCAGGCCCGCTGCGCGCGCCAAGGTCAGCCCCAAGCCGGAGCCTGTGGCATACCCGCCGAAGACGCAGGCCCGACGCGCCTGGCCGATCGGGCTGTTCGCCGTCGCCCTGGCGATCCTCGCGGTCGGCATCTTCGCCGTGAGCCGGATGATGCCGGCCAGCGTCGTGGCCCAGACGCCGATCGCCATCGTCGCCCATGTCAACCCGCTCTCGAACGACGAGCCGACGCTCGCGCTCAGCCGCACGCTCTCGCGCGCCCTGCCGGCGGCGGTCGCGCGCTTCGAGGGCCTGACCGTGGTCGCGCCCCGGCCGGACCAGAAGGATCAGGACCTGATCGCGAGCACGCTGGCCCGCGAGCCCGTCTCGAGGCGCATCTATGTCGTGGTCGCCAGCACCCGGATCAGCGACGGCAATGTCCGCACGCTCTGGCAGCTCTCGGACGGGCGCACCCAGGCGATCCTATGGTCGGGCACGATCGACACGCCCTACAGCCAGAACCACGAGATCATTCCCGAGGACGAGATCGCCCAGAAGATCGCGCGGTCGATCGCCTCGCAAAGCGGCCTCGCGCCCTCCTCCGACCTGCGCTCGTTCCCGAACACGCCGCCGCTCGCCATGCTGGCCGAGCACTCGCCACGGACGTTCTAAAGCAGGGCGCTCGCGCCGGGATGGCGCTCAGCCGGCCCTGGCCAGGCGCCGCAACGCGGCGTTCAAGGCGGGCAGCAGCTCCGCCTCGGCCCTGAGGACGTCGGCGAAGACCCGCTCCATCTCGGCCAGGCCGAAGGATGTCGGAGCGGCGGCCCGCGCCCGGTCGAAAACCTCCCCCAACCCCAGCCGCTTGGCCATGACCCGCTTGCCATAGGTGATGATGTTCGGCACCGAGCGCGTCATGAACACGACGAGCGGCAGGATCTCCTTGTGCAGCTCCTCCGCCAGCCTGAGCGCGGCCGCATCGCCGGAGGCGAGCGCCTCGTAGAGCGCGACCTGGATCGCCAGGCAGTCCGGAGCCGGAATCAGCCCGGCACCGCCGCTGCGGATCAGCGCGATGAATTCGAGCCCGCCATGGCCGCCGAAGGCATCGACCTCGCCACTGAGCGCCTCCAGCACGCGCGCGATATCGACCGAGGCTCCCTCCGCCTTGAGCAGGGTGACGTTGGCATGGCGCCGGACCAGCTCCGTCAGCCCCTCCGGCGACAGGTAGCTGTCGAGGTTGACCGGGTTGTTCTGGATCGCCACCGGCATCGAAAGCCCATCGGCAATGGCGCCGAAATGGCGCTGCAGGTCGGCTTCCGAATGGCCCTTGCCGGGCGGCGGCTGCAGGATGACCCAATCGGCGCCATTGCCCGCCGCCATCTTGGCGAAGGCGATCTGCGCCGCCGGGTCCTGCTCCGCGATCGTCACCGCATAGGGCACGCGGCCGGCAATCGCCGCACCGACCAGCTCGACCACCTCCTGCCGCTCGGCGGTGCCCATCCGGTGCACCTCGGTGACGAGGCCGAGCACGGCGATGCCGTGCGCGCCTTGCGCGATGCAGTGCTCGACCTGCGCCCGCATCGCGGCGTGGTCGAGCCGGCCCTCGCGGTCGAAGAAGGCGTAGAGGATGGGGTAGACGCCCCGGAAGCGGCGCTGGTTCATGCTCAGGCCTTGCGGATGTAGTTGAACACGTCCGGATGCGGCTCGACGCCCAGCCCCGGCCCGCTCGGCAGGGTGTAGGCGCCGTTTGCGCAGCCCATGTCGCCGGTGACGTAGCGCAGGTTCTTGTCGAAGATCGAGTGCTGGTACTCGTGATAGGGCACGCGCTTCAGCGCCGCCGTCGCCTGCAGGCTCGCCGCCATGAAGATGCCGATGCCGATCGAGGCATGCGGAATCGTATCGACATGGAAGGCGTGCGCCATCCGGCCTATATGCAGGAACTCGGTCACGCCGGTATGGCCCATCTCGGGCTGGATGATGCTCATGCAGCGCCGCTCGAAGCGCGGGCGGTACTCGTAGGTCGTGCGCCATTCCTCGCCGAGCGCCAGCGGCGTGCCGATGCCGCGCGCCACGATCTCCTGGCCCTCGATATCCTCGGGCTCGCAGGGCGCCTCGGCGAAATAGAGGTTATGGGCCTCCAGCCGCCGGATCAGGCGGATCGCCTCGCCGGAGGTGAACTTCCAGTGCAGGTCGACCATCAGGTCGATCTCGGGCCCGACGGCCTCGCGCAGGGCCGCCATCTCCTTGACGATGCCGTCATCCGACATCGCGGCGGCGAACTTGATCGCCTTGTAGCCCTTGCCGATCCATTCGACCGCGAGGTCGCAGCGCTCCCTCAGCGTCGCCTTGGGCAGGCCGGAGACATAGGCGGGAATCGTCTGATGCCTGGTGCCGCCGAGCAGGCTCGAGAGCGGGCGGTTCAGGCATTTGCCGTAAAGGTCCCAGATTGCGATGTCGATGCCGGCGAGGCTGTCGACATAGTAGCCGCCGAAGAAGCCGCGCACCCGCATCAGGTCGTAGAGGTCCTCGTGCAGCACGACGGGATCGCCGGGGTCGCGCCCGATCAGGACCGGGCCGAGCACCTCGTCGATGATCGAGATCACCGCCTGCGGCGCGACGATGCCATAGGTCTCGCCCCAGCCGACCTTGCCGCTCTCCGAGGTGACCTTGACCAGCACGGACATGTCGCTCGTCGGGTAGATCGAGCGGTTGCCCTTGCGGATCACATAGCCCTTCTCGTTGATGCGCTCGCCCTCGCGCAGCGGCCCGAGATAAGGCACGTCGCGCGGGATCGAGATGATGAAGCTTTCGACCTTGGCGATCGCATCAAGCGGCGGCATGGCGGACCCTGTCGAAACGGATGGGGTGGAGGGTGAAGAGATCCGCGGCTTCCGCAACGAGCGCGGCAAGCTCGGCGGCGTCATCGGCGTCGAAGACCGGCCCGGCCGCACGCGCGAAGGTCGAGTCGAGCAGGCCGCGCGCCGAGAGCACCGCCTTGGTCAGCCTGACCCGGAAGATCGCCTGGAACAGCAGCAGCGGCAGGCTGCGCGAGTAGAGCCGTCGCGCCTCTATGGGATCACCGCCGAGGAAGGCTCGGACCAGCGCGACGTGAAGGTCGGTCATCTCCGTCGCCGGCATGGTCCCGGCTGCGCCGCGCGCGAGCTCGTCCATGATGTAGCGCGCGCCCGCGCCGCCGAAGACGCCGTCGAGCCTGTCGCCGACCGCGGCCAGGATCGCCGTGACGTGCTGGCCGCACGGCAAGGTCTCCTCCTTGACGAAGCGGACCTGCGGCACGGCCCGCACGATCTCGCCCACGGCCTCCGGCTTCAGGCCCGCACCCATCGGCTGCGGCGCGTTCTGCAGCATGATCGGCAGCGAAGTCGCCGCCGCCACCGCCCGGTAGAACGCGACGTGCTTGGCGACATCCGCGCCATTGCCGGCAGGCGCCATGATCATTGCGGCTTTCGCCCCGACAGCACGCCCCTCCTCGGCGCGGGCGGCGGCGCGGGCCGGATCGGCATCGCTGGCGCCGACGATGAAGGGCAGGCGGCCGCCCAGCGCGGCGCCCAGCGCCTGCACCATGGCAAGGCGCTCCTCGGGCGAGAGCGTCTCGACCTCGCTCGCCATGCCGGGATAGACGACGCCATCGGCCCCGGCCTCGATCGCGAAGCCGACGAGCGTGGCGAGCGTCACAGGATCGATCGCCCCTTCCGGGGTGAAGGGCGTGGGCAGGACCGGGAAAACGCCTGAGAGCTTGGTCATGTCATGTCCTCTTTGCTATCAGCCTCAGACCACGCCGCCATCGACGACGAAGGTCTGCCCGGCGCAGTGGCGTGCCTCGTTCGAGGCAAGCCAGAGCGCCAGCCGGGCGATATCGGCCGGTTCGAGATGTTCTTTCAGGCATTGCCGCTCGAGATAGCGCTCGAACTTGGCCGGGTCCTCGGCCCGCACGCGGGCGATCTGCTTCTCCGTCCAGATCATGCCTGGGGCGATCGAGTTGACGCGGATGGCCATGGCGCCGAGTTCGCGCGCCAGCGACTTGGTCAGGCCCATGATCGCGGATTTCGCCGTGGTATAGGCGATCATCCCCGGCGACCCCGTCATCCACGAGATCGAGCCGAGATTGACGACGGCGCCGCCACCGGCTGCGGCCATTCCCGGCGCGACCGCCTGCGCCGCGAAGAACTGATGGCGCAGGTTCACCGCGAAGCGATCGTCCCAATAGTCCGGCGTGACCTTGTCCAGCGGGTGGCGCGTGTCGTCGCCGGCATTGTTGATCAGGGCGCGGAACGCGCCGGTGCGGGCTGCGAGGCTTTCGATCGCCGCGTTCAGCGCCGCGATGTCGCGCAGGTCGACCGTCTCGGCCTCGATGCTCATGCCGGTCTCGGCCTGGATCTCCGCGCGCGTCTTCGCCAGTGCCTCGGCATTGAGGTCGACAATCGCGACCTTCGATCCCTGCGCGGCGAAATGCAGCGCCACGCTGGCGCCGATGCCGGAGCCGCCGCCGGTGATCAGGACCGGCATGCCGGCAAGGTCTGGATAGCTGGCGCCGTCGATCATGCTCAGCCTGCGAAGGGAGTTTCGGGCAGGCCGCGCGCGCCGGTCTGCACGGCGAAGACGCTGCCCGAGAGCGGCGCCTCGGCCAGCTGGTGCGCGGAGAGCCGGATGCGGGCGCTGGTGACGTAGAGCGTCGAAAAATCGGGGCCGCCGAAGGCGCAGCTCGTCGGCCGCGGCACCGGCAGGTTGATGACGCGGTCGACCTTGCCGTCGGGGTCGTAGCGGGTGATGCACCAGCCGTCCCAATGCGCCGACCAGACGAAGCCTTCTGTATCGACCGCAAGCCCGTCGGGGATGCCGACGCCCTCGGCCAGCTCGACGAAGACGCGCCGGTTGGCGATCTCACCGCGCTCGACGTCGAAATCGTAGAGATAGATCCGCCTGGAGCCTGAGTCGGTGAAGTAGAACCGGCGATCGTCGGGGCTCCAGCCGAGGCCGTTCGAGACGTGGAAGCCCTGGTCCATCAGCGAGCAGCGCCCGTCCGGATCGAGCCTGTAGAGGCCGCCATGGCCGCGCGTCGTGTCGATGGCGAGCGTGCCGGCCCAGAACCGGCCGCGCCTGTCGCATTTGCCGTCGTTGAAGCGATTGCCCGGCTTGCCGGCCTCGGGCGAGGCGATCGCGGTGACCTTACCGCTGTCGAGATCGACCGCCTTCAGCCCCGTCTGCATCGCCGCCAGGAAGCCGCCGCGCCGGCGCGGCACCACGGCGCTGACCAGCTCCGGCATCGGGTGGACCTGGAAGGAGCCGTCGGCCGGGTCGGACATGATGATCGCCGGCGCCAGGATGTCGACGAAGGCGAGCTTGCGCTCGTTGGGCAGCCAGGTCGGCCCCTCGCCGAGGAAGGCCGTGCTCGGCACCACCGAGACGACGTCCTCCCGGTCCGGCCCGAGCGGGCGCGGGTTGATGCTGATCGACATCGCGACCTGCCCGGCATTGCCGGAGACGCGCCTGGCGGCCTCCATCACGTCGCGGCCGAGCGCGTGCAGCCGGTCGAGCCCGAGCCGGTAGGACGGGCCGATCACGGCGATGGCGCCGATCGCATGGGCGCGATGGTCGAGGATCGCGGCGGCGACCGAGCTGACGCCGTTCTGCTGCTCCTCCAGCGAGACCGAGTAGCCGCGCGCCTTGGTCAGGTCGAGATGCTGGGCGAGCGCGGCGCGGTCGGTGATGCTGTTCGGGGTGAAGCGCTGCAGCTTGAGCCGGTTGAGGATCTGCTCGCGGATCAGCGGGTCGAGATGGGCCAGGATCGCCTTGCCGGCACCGCTGGCATAGCTCGAGGCCCGGGCGCCGACGCCATTGCCGAGCCGGATCGTCTGCGCCGCCTCGCGCTGGTCGACATAGAGGATCTCGTCCTCGTCGAGGATGGCGAGCCGCACCGTCTCGCCGGCAAGGTCGCGCAGGCGCTCCAGCTCCGGCTCGGCCGCGCTCCTCAGGTCGAACTGGTCCCAGACCCGGTGCGCCATCTCGAACAGGCGGAAGCCGAGATGATAGCTCTGGTCGCGCTCGTCGACGCGCAGCAGCCCGGCCTCGGCCAGCGTCGAGAGCATGCGGTGCGCGGTCGCCCGGGTCAGGCCGGAGCGGTCGGCAAGCTCGGTGAAGCGCAGGCCGGGCTTGTCGGCGACGATGTCGAGCAGCGAGAGCCCGCGCCGCAGCGCCTGCGCGCCCGGGATCTCGCGCGCACCCTCGTCGCCTCGCTCATTGGCCTCGACCATATCAAGCCGCCTCACGCGCGCCTCACTCTATCAATCATCTATCCAGGATATGGATAGAGGTTCCACTTCATTTCCGCTGCGCAATCGCGTCCGCGACCATGCGCTCGAAGGTCCATTGCGGGCGGATGCCGAGGATCTCGATCGCCCTGGCCCGTGAGGTCTGGTAGTTCACTGCGGGGATCGGCAAGGTGACCTCGACGGCGGGCAGCTTGGTATGGCGTTGCAGGATCGCGACGGCCTCGTCGATCCTGATCGCCTCCTCCGTCCCCAGATTCATCACCTGGCCGATGGCGCGCTCGCTATCGAGTGCCGCGACGACGCCCGCAGCGATGTCGCGCGTATCGGTGATCGGCATGCGAAACAGCGCGCCGTCCTGACCCTTGCTGATCAGGTGCTTCTCGCTGCCGTCGTCATAGGGCTTCAGCGCCTCGACCACCGCCCTGTTGCCGAATGCCTCCTGCTGGCGGATGCGCGGGCCGAGGAAGAAGCGCGGGCCGGAGAAGAAGCTGTTGGGATCGAGCAGCTCGGTCGCGTCCTGCGTATGGCTGAAGCGCAGGATCACCGTCGCCATGCCGTAGGCGCGGGCGAAGAACTGCACCATGTCCTCGCCGAGCAGCTTGGTCAGGCCATAGGGCGAGGTCGGCTTCGTCGGGTGGCTCTCGTCGAGCGGCATATAGGCCGGCCTGGTCTCCGGATAGACCTCGCCGCTCGAGGCGAAGACGAACTTCCTGACGCCCTTCGCCTTGGCCGCCAGCAGCAGCAGATGCGTGCCGGTGACGTTGGCCGCGAACATCTTTGGCGTGTCGGCCGCGACCCAGGACATCAGCGCGCCCAGATGCAGCACGGCGTCGACGCCCTCCATGGCGCGCTCGACGGCCGTGGCGTCGTCGAAGGCGCCCAGCACGTTGCTCACGCCCGCTTGCGCATTCTCGCGCAGGTCGAGACTGACGACCTGATCGCCGCGAGCGATCAGCGTGGCGATGACGCGGCTGCCGACGCGGCCGGCGCCGCCGGTAACGAGAACCTTCACGATCGAACTCCTGGGATCAGCATGGAATGAGTGCTCCCGCCGCTACTTCACCGCGCCGGCGGCCATGCCGCTGACGAGATAGGGTTCGAGCAGGACGAAGAGGATGAAGATCGGCACCATGGACAGCGTCCCCGCCGCCATCAGGCCGGGCCAGTCGACGCCGTGCTCGCCGACGAAGGAGGCGAGCCCCGTGGTCAGCGTCCACAGGTCAGGCGAGTTGATCAGCGTGCGGGCGAAGACGAAATCGGCCCAGGCAACGATGAAGAGATAGATCGCCGCCGCAGTCAGCCCCGGCCGCGCGATCGGCATCACCACGTACCAGAGCGCCTGCAGCCGTGAGCAGCCATCAATCGTCGCGGCCGCGTCGATCTCGCGCGGGATCGCGTCGAAATAGCCCTTCATCATCCAGGTCGCGAAGGGCACGCCGACGGAGGTGTTGGCCAGGATCAGCGCGAAGCGGCTGTCGATCATTCCGGCCCGGCTCGCCATGATGAAGAACGGGATCACGATCAGGCTGCCGGGCAGCATCTTGCTGACCAGCAGCGCCAGGCCGGAATATTCCTGCATCTTCGAGCGGTAGCGCGACAGGCTGTAGCCGGCGAGCGTGGCGATCACCAGGCTGAGCACGGTCGAACCGATTGCGACGATCAGCGTGTTGCCCATCCAGACCAGGAAGGGCCGGCGCAGCAGCGCCCGACCGAAGGCGTCGAACGACATCTCGTTGAGCGGCGGCAGCAAGGGTGGCGTCCGCGACAGCACCAGCGTGGTCGGCAGATGCGCCGTGACCACCATCCAGTAGATCGGGAACAGGATGAGCCCGACGACGACGATCGTGGCGAGCAGGACGCGCAACTCGCGGCCGGAGATGATGCCTTGCATCAGAAGAACTCCTTCTGCAGCGGCCGCCGGGCGATCAGCACGAAGAACAGCGCCATGGCGATGGTGAGCACGCCGAGCGTCGAGGCGCGGCCGAGCTCGAAGAAGGAGAACGCCTCGGTATAGGCGCGGATGCCGAGCGTCTCGGTGGCTCGGAACGGCCCTCCGCCTGTGGTGGCGAAGATGATGTCGAACTCGCGCAGCGCCCAGAGCGAGTTGAGGACGATCGCGAGGATGGCCGGGCCGCGTACGCCCGGCCAGGTGACGTGGAAGAAGCTCTGCAGCTTATTGGCGCCGTCGATATCGGCGGCCTCGTAGAGATCCTCGGGGATCGTCTGCAGGGCGCCGAGGATGGTGAGTGCGAAGAACGGAAAGCTCTTCCAGATCGAGGGGATCAGCACCGCGATCAGCGCCGTGTCCTCGTTGGTGAACCAGCCGATATCGGCGTTGCTGATGCCGGTGACGCGCAGCAGGTAGTTGACCACGCCGTAGGACGGATCGAACAGCCAGAGGAAGATGATGCTGACCAGCACGCCCGGCGCCGCCCAGGGCAGCAGCGCGAGGCAGCGCAAGGCCCGGCGCAGGGGGAATTGCTGGTTGAGCAGCAGCGCCACCAGCATGCCCAGCACGAAGGCGGGGGCGACCGAGCCGACGACATAGAGCAGCGTCGTCAGCACGCTCTCCCAGGTCTCGCTATCGGTCAGCACCGAGACGTAGTTGCCCAGGCCCCAGATCCGCCCGGCCGTCTCGAGCACGTTGAGGCCCTTGCCCTCGACGAGGCTGAACGTGACGATCTGCACCATCGGCCAGCCGACGAGGCCGAGCACGCAGATCAGCGCGGGCGCGAGCAAAGCGAGAGCGAAGCCGCGATCATTATCCATGGCGGGCTACCAGAAGCTGTGGCTGCAAGGGACAGGAGGGGTCCCGCGCCCGGTGCGGGGAACGGTCTGGGCGCGGGAGAACCGGCGCTATTTCAGCGGCACGCGCCGATTTAGCTGATCCTGCAGGTCCTTCAGGACCGACTCGGTCGAGCGGTCGGAATTGACCAGGCGGATGCCGCTCTCGCCGACGATCTTGGCGATCTGGTTATAGTTCAGCCGCACCGCCGGCGTTGCCGGGAAGATGTTGACCGCGACTTCCGAGGCCTTGGCCGAGATCGCCAGTAACGGGTCGGCGGCAGCCATCTCCGGCGTGAACGAGCCCTTGCGCGGCGCCGGCACCTTGAGGTCCTGGGTGTACTTCGCCTGCCACTCCGGCTGCGAGATCATCTGGATGAAGTCCCAGACCAGCTGCGTGCGCTGCGGATCAAGCTTGGCCGGGATGTGGATCGAGTTGCTGGTGCCGCCGGGCACCACCGGGAAGGGCATCATCGCCGCCTTCAGGCTCGGGCGGATCTCCGCCGGCGCCGTCTTGAGCTGGCTGGCGAAGAACGAGCCCTCGCGGAACATCGCGATCTTGCCGTCGAGGAAGAGCTGGCGCATCGCCTCCGACGAGGTGCCCTTCGGCGCCTGCTTCACCGCGGTGCGGAACCCTTCCATCGCCTTCAGCACCTCGGGCGCCGTGAAGTTGTAGCCGTCCTTGTTGAACAGCGAGGCGCCCATGCCGGTGACCCAGCTCGACCAGTCGACGAAGATGTTCGGATGCTCGGCCGTGACCGCGCCCCAGCCGAAGATGCCCTTGTCCGGCTTGGTCGTCGCCTTGATCGCGGCGAGCAGCTCGTCCGGGGTCTTCGGCACCGCGGCGCCGGCTTCCTTCAGCAGCGCCTCGTTATAGAAGAGCAGCATGCCGTAGCCCATCAGCATCACGCCCTGGGTCTTGCCGTCCCAGTCGAGCTCCGCCGACATCGGGCTGTAGGTCTGCTTGATGTCGGTCTTGGCGAGCAGGTCGTCGATCGGCCTGAGCCAGCCCTGCGCCGCGAAGGATGGGAAGTTGCGCAGCGGCAGATGCACGATGTCCGGCGGCGTGCCGCCGGAGAAGCGCACCGTGAGCTTGTCGACATATTCGCGGAACGGCACCTGGTACTTCTTGATGGTGACGCCCGGATGGGCCGCCTCGAAGGCCTTCACGGCCTCGGTCCAGAATTCGGCCGGGCCGGGCTCTTCGGCCTGCCAGGTTGGGAAATCCAGCTCGATCTTCGTCTGCGCCTGGGCGCTGGTGACGAAGAGGCCGAACAACGCGGTCGCCAAAGCCTTCAATCGCATCTCGTTCCTCCCATTGTCGTTCTTGTCCGGCCGCTTTTGCGGCTCGGTGCGGACAGGCGCGGCGGTGAGGCCGCGCCGTATCCAGCTCGTGAATGAGAGTTTCACAATATGGTTGCCTTGTCCATATCCAAAAGGGACACCGATGGGACATGGGCGAGCGGCGTCGCGCCCGCGCCCTTCGACAAGGAGGCGAGCGTGCGTTGCGGCCTAGCGAGATGAGGTAAAGCGCGGGGAACCCCTCTCCCGCGTGGGAGAGGGCAGGTGAGGGCCCGACGGTGCAAGCTGGAGTTCTGTCCGGCCCTCATCCGCCCCTGCCGGGGCACCTTCTCCCACACGGGAGAAGGGAAGAACGCGTCGTGGTTCCCGCTTCCCAAGCGGCAGCGGAAGATCGCAATGTCGGATTCAGGCCTTTGAAAGCCTCGGATACGATGCTCGAAATCAGGCCTCGATCGCGGCGCTCTCCGCGCTAACCCGCCCGAACAGATCGCGCGCCCTGACCTTGAAATGGCCGCCGGCCGGATGCAGGTAGACGCTCGACAAGAGCCCGACGGGGTTGATGACCTCCCACGCGCCCGACCCGTTCGCGCTCCACAGCACATCGAAGAGCTGCACGCCGCCATGCGCCGCCGGCTCCCAGAACAGCACGATGTTGCCGCGACCATTGAGCCCGCCGAAACGCCGCGCCTTCAGCTTGGACGGCGCCTCCGGCGCCTCGCCCTCACGCCTGATCAGCGCGACGAGCGCGACCGAAGGCAGCGGCATGTCGATTGAGGCCGTATGGCTCGCCTGCGCCCCGCCGATCTGGAGGTGCTCGACTGAAAGCGCCGGCTCCTGCGCCAGCCGCATCGCCTCCAGCTCGGCCGCGTCTGGCAGGTCGGGCGCGCCGAGATCCTCCCAGATGGTGAAGGGGTCGCCCTTGCCATGCGCGATCTTGAAGGTTGCCAGCGCATAGGCACCCGGCTGCAATCCGGCGAAGTCGAGCTCGACCTTGCCCTCGCCCGACTGCCAGATGCGGTCGACGCTGTTATAGAGCAGCACGCTCGCGCCGGACCTCTCATCGCTGCCGCCGAGCACCGTGGCGATGGCGCCGAGCCCAACGCGATCGGGATCGAGCCCCTGGTCGTCGAGCCTGATCCGCTGCTCGCTCAGCAAGCCGAACAGCTCCATCACGCTGAGCGCCGGCTTCTTGACCAGCTCGAAGGGCTCCGGGGCGGCCCGGCGGGCATCGAGCGCACCGATATCGGTCTTGTGCTCCGCCTGCGCCGCCTTCACCGGGCGCTTGCCGAAATAGGTCAGGTGGGTGCGGTGGCCCCAGTGGCCGACGAAGCCGTTGTCGTTGCTGAGGATGTCGTAGTCGACGTCCTCCGCATCGACCATCAGGCGCTGGTGCTGGTCGATGATCTTGGCGGCCAGTCCGGCGAAATATGGCATGGCGTGCCAGGTATGGTAGAGGTGCCAGCCGATCTGCGGGTCGCACTCGTTGTTGATGAAGGGCAGGCCGGCGAAGCGCGGGTGATGCTCGCGGACATAGTCGACCGCCATCATCTCGTGCCGGATGATCGAGAGGCTGTTCGGCGTCAGGTCCTCGGCGTGCTTCTTGGCGCCCTTCTCGTGGACCGAGATGAAGTCGAGCCTGACGCCCTTTTCGCCGGTGAACAGGTTCGTGCCGGTGTCGCAATGGGCGAGGAAGGATTTGAAGATCGGCGGGATGCGCCGGGCGACGCCGGGGCCACCGAGCTTGAGCTGGGGATCGACCGCCTTCAGCGCTTCCGAGCAGGCGTCATAGTAGTTGTTGAAGCCGGTCTCGCCGCCGAGCCTCCACCAGATGTCCGGCTCGTTCCAGGTCTCGAAATACCATTGCCGGAGTTCCTCAGCGCCATAGCGGGCCTGGTAGCGCTGCGCCAGCTCGGTGATGAAGTCGCGCCAGTGATGCGCCTGCTTCACGTCGTTGAAGTCGGTGTAGATGTAGGACGGGTTGCCCATCAGCTCGAGGAAGGGGCGGATGCGGTGCTCCAGCATGATGTCGAGCGCCGCATCGAGCCGCGAGAAGTCGTATTTGCCGAACTCGGTCGCCGTGACGAGGTCGAGCATGTAGTGCACGCGCATGTACTCGATGCCGCGATTGGGCACGCCGCCGACATAGGCCAACGTCTGCGCCATTTCCGGCTCCAGCAGCAATTCGCCGGGAGAGAAGCCGGTGCTGCGCCAGAAGCGCCGGAAGGCTTGCGTGGGCGCGGTGAGGTCGACGCGGATGCGGGTCGTATCGGGCATGACAGGTCCTTCGCAGAGAGGCGGACGAATTCGTATTGCCGGCTAATTTATGAGACTGACGGGATACCCTGCTCCGTCATTGCGAGCGCAGCGAAGCAATCCAGGGGGATTGCGCGAGCCCCCCTGGATTGCTTCGTCGGCTGCGCCTCCTCGCAATGACGGTGAGGCTCTGCCGTACGGCTTCGCAGGATGAGGCTCGCGGGACGCGCACTCATTTGAACTTGTCGCGCATCGACTGGATTCCGGGGATGGCGGCCATCAGATGGGCGTGGCGGTCGTCGAAATGCTGGACCAGGCCGCGCTGGGTCTTCCCGACCAGGATCGTGAAGATGTAGCAGCGGTGGCCGGGCGAGGTGACGGTCGGGTGGTAGCCCCTGTCCACCAGGATCGTGTCGCGATCCTGCACCATGAAGCACTCGGCCTTGCCGTCGGCATAGATGATCTGGGCGCCGAAGCCCGTGCCTGGGTCGTAGCGGTAGTGGTAGAGCTCGTCATGCGCCGTCTCGCCGTCGCGGTCGGCATCGTGCTTGTGCGGCGGATAGCCCGACCAGCAGCCGGGATCGGCATAGAGCTCGCTGACCAGCAGGTTGCCGGCCCGGCCTTCGCCGTTCTGACCGAGGATATGGAAGATACGACGCCGGCTATGCGTCTCCGGCGAGCCGACATCGACCATCGAAACTTCGCCCGGCAGGATCCGGAAGGCCTTCAGCCCGTCATCCTCACACAGCCCGCCGGCGACCGCGATCTCCACCGGCCCGGTCGCATTCTCCAGCCGAACCTTGCTGCCCACAGGCGCATAGACCGAATCCGCCTCACCCGACCAGATGTCGCGCCGCTTGCCGACCTCGCCGAAGCGCTCGCCATCGACGATGATGTCGGCCGTGCCGGAGAGCACGACATAGACGCTCTCATACGTCGGCAGGGTCTGCTCCAGCGCCTCGCCCGGCCCGAGCTTCAGCAGGTTGAAATAGACATGCGGCAGGGCGGGATCGTCGGTGACGATCGCCCTGTTGGCGTTATCGCTGGCGCGAACGTGCTTAGGCATGAGTTGGCTGTCCGGTCTGGATGGATTCGACGCCCTTGAGGTCGAGCGCCTCGGCGTGGTGACAGGCGATGCTGCGGCCGCCGAGGTCGCGCAAAGGCGGCGGCGTGGTGCGGCAGGCATCGGTGGCGAAGCGGCAGCGCGGATGGAAGGCGCAGCCGGCCGGGCGGTTGGCGGGGTCGGCGACCTCGCCGGGCAGGCGGATGCGCCGCCCCTGCCGGCGCTGCGCCGGATCGGGGATCGGCAAGGCCGAGAGCAGCGCCTCGGTATAGGGGTGCAATGGCCTGGCGAAGAGCTCGTCCGAGCTCGCGACCTCGACGACCTGGCCGACATACATCACCACGACGCGGTCGCAGATGTACTCGATCACGCTGAGGTCGTGGCTGACGAAGAGATAGGTGAGGCCGAACTCCTCCTGCAGGTCGCGCAACAGGTTGAGCGTCTGCGCCCTGACACTGACGTCGAGCGCCGAAACGGCCTCGTCGAGCACGACGAGGCGCGGATGCGTCGCGAGCGCGCGGGCGATGCCGACGCGCTGGCGTTCGCCGCCGGAGAAGGCATGTGGATAGCGCCGGGCATATTCCGGCCGCAGGCCGACCTTGGCGAGCAGGTCGCGCACCACGCCGTCGATCTCCTTCGGCGGCACCAGCTTGTTGACCTTCAGCACCTCGCCGACGATGTCGCGGACTTGCAGGCGCGGGTTCAGCGAGGATTGCGGGTCCTGGAAGACGATGCGCAGATCGGTGCAATAGGCCAGCCGCTCATTCTCGGAGAGTTGATCGAGGTCGACGCTGCCGCCATCTTTCTTGCGGTAGCGCATCGTGCCGGCGCTCGGCTGGTGGATGCCGAGCAGCAGCCGCGTCACGGTCGACTTGCCGCAGCCGGATTCGCCGACGAGGCCGAGCGTCTCGCCAGTCCTGATCTCGAAGGAGACATCGTCGACGGCGCGGATCGGGTTCGAGGCCCTGCGCTGGAACAGCGTCTTGCGCGGCTGGAAGACCTTGGTCAGCCCGCGCACGTCCATGAGGACATCGGGGGAGAGTTGCGCGCGCTCATGCATGGCCGGCACCTCCGTTGCGTTGGAGCACGCAGCGCACGTCGCGCCGCGGCCCGAGCATGGTCGTGCCCGGGTCCTCGCTCTCGCAGAGGCCCTTGATCGCGAGGTCGCAGCGCGGGTGGAAATCACAGCCCGTCGGCCGGTCGAAGGGCGAGGGCACCATGCCGCGAATGGCGGCAAGCCGCGTATTCCGCCCGGCACCCAGCCGCGGCACCGATTTCAGCAGTGCCTGCGTATAGGGATGGCGCGGATCGGCGAAGATCTCGTCCACTGTGCCGCGCTCGACGATCTTGCCGAGATACATCACCGCGACATCGTCGGCGATCTCGGCGACGACGCCGAGATCATGGGTGATGAACAGGATGGAGAGCCCGTCCTCGCGCTGCAATTCCTGCAGCAGGTCGATGATGTTCGCTTGCGTGGTGACGTCGAGCGCCGTCGTCGGCTCGTCGGCGATCAGCAGGCGCGGCTGGCAGGAGAGCGCAAGCGCGATGCAGACGCGCTGGCGCATGCCGCCGGAGAACTCGAACGGATAATTGCCCAGCCGCTCCGCCGGCCTGGGGATGCCGACGCGGCCGAGCATCTCGACCGCCCGCGCCTCGGCCTCGCGCTTGGAGAGCCCAAGATGCCGGCGGACCACCGGCACGATCTGCTGGCCGATCGTATGGACCGGCGAGAGCGCCGCCATCGGCTCCTGCGAGATCAGCGAGATCTCCTTGCCGCGCAGGCTGCGGATCTGCTTGCCGCGCGGGTCGAGTGCGCCGATGTCGATCGCCTCACCGCTGCGGCCGGAATAGGTGATGCGGCCGCCGGCGATCCGCCCGCTCGGCGGCAGCAGGTTCATCAGGGCCCGGCCGGTGATGCTCTTGCCCGAGCCGGATTCGCCGACGAGGCAGAGCGTGCGCCCACGCGGCACGTCGAAGGTGACGCCGTCGACGGCGCGCACGACGCCGTCATCGGTGCCGATCTGGACCTTGAGGTCCTGCACCGTGACCAGCGCTTCTGGCGGCGCTGCCACGTTCATCGAAAAGTCTGGCGCACGCTCAAGCATAGGGATCGGCCGCATCGCGAATTCCATCGCCGAGGAAGTTGAGGGCGAGCACGGCGACGACGACGGCGGCGCCGGGCGCCAGCAGCCAGGGCGCGGTCGTCAGCGCCAGGATGCTCTGCGCGTCCTTGAGCAGCACGCCCCAGCTCACCACCGGATCCTTCAGCCCGATGCCGAGGAAGGAGAGCGCCGTCTCGGCCAGGATCATGCTGGGGATCGCCAGCGTCACCGAGGCGATGATGTGGCTGGTGAAGGAGGGCACCATGTGCCGCCAGATCACGCGCTGCTTGCTGCAGCCGTCGAGCCGCGCCGCCAGGACGAAATCCTCGGTCCTGAGCGAGAGGAAGCGCCCGCGCACCACCCGCGCCAGGTCGGTCCAGCCGACCAGCGAGAGGATTACGGTGATCCAGAGATAGACCAGCAGCGGGTCCATGCTGGCCGGAACAGCCGCGGCCAGCCCCATCCAGAGTGGAATCGTCGGGATCGACTTGAGGAAGTCGATGCTGCGCTGCACGACCTCGTCGATCCAGCCGCCGTAATAGCCCGACATGCCGCCGAGCAGCAGGCCGAGGAACAGGCTGATGGCGACGCCGACGAGGCCGATCGACATCGAGATGCGCGCGCCATGGATCGTCCGCGACAGCACGTCCCGGCCGAGCCGGTCGGCACCCCAAAGGTACATGGGCTGCGAAGGGTCGGCCGGGCCGATCAGGTGCCGGTCCCAGGGGATCAGGCCAAACAGGTTATAAGGCTCGCCCTTGGCGAAGAAGACGACCGGATTGACCGATTTCTCGTCGACCACGAAGGTCCGCTTCAACGCGACCGGGTCGAAGCTCATCTTGTAGCCGTTGACATACATGAAGCGCAGCTCGCCGCCGGCATCGCGGCCGAAGAAGTGCAGCGCCTGCGGCGGCCCGTAGGTGTAGCGGGCATTGTAGGTGTCGGCCGAGAACGGCGCGACGAACTCGGCGAACAGCGCGACGACATAAATGCCGACGACGACGAAGGCGCTGAAATAGGCGAGGCGATGCCGGCGAAAGCGCCGGAAGATCAGCGCCCATTGCCCGGTCTCGGCGAGCTTGCGGCCGGCAGGAGCCGTGGCCGGCGGAGCGATTGGAGCGGCGATATCGGTCATGGCCACCTCCTCACGCGTAGCGCACGCGCGGATCGAGCCACGCGAGCAGGATGTCGGAGATCAGGGTGCCGATCACGGTGAGCGCGCTCAGCATCAGGATGAAGCTGCCGGCGAGGTACATGTCCTGCGCCAGCAGGGCGGAGAGCAGCAGCGGCCCGGCGGTCGGCAGGCTCATCACGACGGAGGTGACGATCGCGCCCGAGACGAGGTTGGGCAGCACCCAGCCGATGGTCGAGATGAACGGGTTCAGCGCGACGCGAACCGGGTACTTGAACAGCAGCTCCATCTCGCCGAGCCCGTTGGCGCGGGCCGTCTGGACATAGGGCTTGTAGAGCTCGTCGATCAGGTTGGCGCGCATCACCCGGATCAGCGCTGCCGTGCCATGCGTCGCCAGCACGAAGACCGGCAGCCAGAGATGCATGGCGAGGTCGCCGACCTTGGCCCAGCTCCACGCGGCGTTGACATAGGCCGGCGAGAACAGCCCGCTGACGCTCATGCCGAAATAGCGCGAGAACACGTACATCAGGGCCAGCGCCAGCAGGAAGCTCGGCACGGCCAGGCCCAAAAAGCCGAGGAAGGTCACGACATAGTCGAGCCAGGAATAGCGCCGGACCGCGCTGTAGATGCCGATCGGCAGGGCGACGATCCAGGTCACGATTAGCGTGATGCCGGAGAGCAGCACGGTCAGCCCGAACCGGTCCCACATCAGCTCGGAGACCGGCTTGTTCCACTCGAAGGACTCGCCGAAATCGCCGCGGAACAGGATGCCGGAGATCCAGAGCCAGTATTGCACGTACCAGGGCTGGTCGAGCCCGTAGCGCAGCTTCAGCGCGCTCAGCGCATCATTGTCGAGCGAGCCGCCCTGCTCGGCGAATTTTGCGCTGAACGAGGTCAAGAAGTCGCCCGGCGGCAACTGGATGACCAGGAAGGCGACGACCGACACCGCCGCCAGCGTCGCGAGCGTATAGACGAGTCGCCTCAGCACGTAGCGAAGCATGGCAGCCTCCAGTGCAACCAGATCGGGAGGGCGGTCCCGGAGCCGCTGACAGCCGCTCCGGGATCAATCGGCGTTGGCCGAACTCACTCGTAGAAATACTGCTCCGGATTGGTCGGCCCGGGCGTCATGTAGAAGAACGTATCCGGCATGATCTCGGGCACGTTGCGCATGTTGTTCTTCACGACCCCGTAATTATCGGCTTCCATGTTGGTGCCGATCACGTAGAACTGGTCGCGGGTGATCGCGAGGATCTTCTTCATCACCTCGAACTGGCCGGCCGTACCCGGCGTCTTCTGCATCTGGACGTAGAGCGCCTGCTGCTGCTTGGCGGCCTCTGACGGCTCCTCGGCATTCGGGTCGTTCGGGTTCTGGAAGTAGATGCCCCAGGCCGAGGCAAAGGCCGCCTGGTTCTCGTAGGGGAAGTACCATTTCGGATCGAGCAGGCCGAGGAAGTCGTAGCCGCCGCCGCCGATCCAGACCAGGCCGTCCTGCTCGTTGGCGAGCATCCGGGCGAAGGCGAAGGATTCCTCGACCGCGCGCACCTGCATCTCGATGCCGACAGCCGCCCAGTACTTGCGGACCAGCTCGAGCGCGTCGATCTGATAGCGCCGTGACGTCGCGGCATCGATCGCAAAGGAGATGCGCTTGCCGTCCGGCCCGAGCCGGAAGTTCTGCCCGTCGCGCTTGGTGTAGCCCGTCTTGTCGAGCATCTCGTTGGCGGCCTTGGGATCGTACTTGGTGTACTGCGTCGCCATCTGCTCGTCGTAGAGCGCGGTGCCGGGCCGCGGCGCCGCCTGATAGGGCTGCGACTGGCCGGCATAGATCAGGTCGTTGAGCTCCTCGCGGTTGATCGCGAGCGACAGGCCGACGCGGAACTCCTTCTTGCGGAAGACCTCGCGCAGCACCGGGTTCTTGCTGGTCTGGTTCAGCGCGATGCACATGGCGTTCGACCAGGCCGGCTGCGCCTTGAACAGGCGATAGCCGCTGCGCTCGCGGTTCTGCGCCAGCACGATGCGGGTCTCCAGCCCGTTGAGGCGCTGGTTCTGCATGTCGAGCTCGCCATTGATCGCCTTGAGCACGATCGCCTGCGTATCGCCCATGATGTCGAAGGTGACGCGGTCCATGTAGGGCAGCTGCTGCCCGTTCGGATCGACCTTGAAATGGTAGGGGTTGCGCTCCAGCACGACCTGCGTGGTGCCGCCATAGGGCACGGTCAGCCGCCACGGATCGAGCACGGGCCGGCCGGTATCGCGCCAGCGGCCGGGGAAGCTGGTCTTGTTCAGGAAAAGCGCCGACCAGTTCGCCGCCTTGGCATCCGCGACGAGCTTGTCGATGCCCTCGGCATTGTACTTCTTGTGGAACTGCTTGAGGTAATGCGCCGGCGCGGCCGCCAGCATGTCGGAGCCGAAGGTCGTCGCCATGTTCTCGAGCAACATGCCGTTCGGGCCGGTGAAGCGGAATTTCACGGTGACGTCGTCGATCTTCTCGACGATGACGGGGTCGTTGCCGCTGCGCAGCCAGCGCGGCACCGACGGCGTCAGCTCCTTGTTCATCAGCACGTCCTGGTACCAGAACATGATGTCGTCGGCGTTGAACGGGGCGCCGTCGGACCAGCGCGTGCCCTTGCGCAGGTGGAAGACGTATTCGGTGCCGTCAGGCTTGATGTCGACAGTCTCGGCCACATCCGGCACGACCTCGGTCCAGGCCGCGTTCCAGCGCACCAGACGGGTATAGCCGACCGAGCGTTCGATCAGGGAATCGCTGCCGCCCATCAGGGCCTGGCGCCAGGTGCCGCCATATTTGCCGGCCTTCTCGACCGGCTGCAGCACCATCGGCTTTTCCGGCAGGCGCTGTTCGACCGGCGGCAGCTTGCCGGCCTTGACCAGCTCGGCCAGCGCCGGCGCCTCCTTGTAGCTAGCAGCACCAGCCGCACCCGCCCAGGCAAAGATCAGAGAGACCGCAGCGCCACGCAGAGCGCGCCCGTGAAAAAATCCCATCGCTTCCTCCACTGCGCCTTCTGGTCGGACCGGGCGCTATGAAGCTACGTTATCGTTATCGTTCTTTCATCGTCAAGCGGGTGCGCGACATATATCTCGATCTCCGCTAGGCGGCATAGTATGTGCGGAAGCAGCAACTATTTCGCTCATGTGGGAGCGGAGCCTCTCCTTTCGGTCGATATAATTCCTCTGGCAAAGGATATCGTTATCGTGAAATAGTGGCTTCATGGATGCAAAGCCGCCTCTGCGCTCCCCCACCGTCACCGACGTCGCCGCCGCCGCCGGCGTCTCGCCGATGACGGTCTCGCGCGTGCTCAACGGCCGCGGAGGCGCGGGAGAGGAGACGCGCCAGCGCGTGCTCGAGGCCGCGCAGGCGCTGAACTATCGCCCGAACGCGTTCGCCCAAAGCTTGAAGAGCGATCGCTCGAACACGGTCGGCATCGTCGTTCCCGATATCGTCAACCCGTTCTTCCCCGAGATTATCCGCGGCGCCGAGCTCGTCGCCCGGCCGGCCGGCTACACCTTGCTCTCCTGCAACGTGGTCGAGGATCCCGAGCGCGAGGAGGAGGTGCTCGGCACCTTGCTCGACCGGCGCGTCGACGGCGTCATCATCTGCAGCGCCCGCCTCGACGAGGAGCGCCTGCTGCGCGCGATCGCACCGCATCGCGCCGTCGTGCTGATCAACCGCAGCGTCGCCAAGCGCTATGCCGGAACGATCGAGGTCGATTACCGCGCCGGCGTCGAGGCCGCCGTCTCCAGCCTGATCGCGCAGGGCCGCCGACGCTTCGTCTTCGCCGCCGGCCCGGCCTATTCGCATGGCGGCCGCAAACGGCGCGAGGGCGTCGAGGCGGTCCTGTCGCGCCACGGACTCGCGCTCGTCCACGACCTGTCCTGCACGCCCGACCTTCAGGGCGGAATCGAGCTCGCCGGCAAGCTGGTGCCGCGCGCAGGCGAGATCGACGCGGTGATCTGCTATAATGACCTGATCGCGCTCGGGCTGATGAAGCCGTTCGAAACGGCCGGCATTTCCGTACCCGACCAGGTCGCGATCGTCGGCTGCGACGACATTCCGGCCGCCTCCCTCGTCACTCCGCCGCTGACGACCTTGCGGATCGCCAAGCAGGATCTCGGCGAGATGGCGATGCGGATGCTGCTCGACCGGATCGCCGGGCGCAACGCCCAGCAGGGCATCGTGATCGAGCCCGACCTGATCCTGCGCTCGACGACGCCGAGCGATCTCGTCCAGGAGGAAGCTGGTTCCAAGCTGGAGCTCGCCGCGGCTCGCATCTGAGTCCGCGGAGAAGTCCGTCAGATCGTCAGGACGACCCGCCCGAATGGGCGGTCCTCGATGAGATGCCGCATCGCCTCGGCTGCCTCCTCGAGCGCGAACGTCCTGGCGACGATCGGCTTGATCTTGCCGGCGGCAAGCAACTCGGCGATCACCGACCAGGCTGCGCTCCGCGCAGCGGTGCTTTCGGTCGAGAGGATGAAGCTCTTGATGCTCGCGGCCTTCCAGATCAGGTCGGTCACATTGATCGTCGTCTCACGGCCGCCGGAATAGCCGAGCGTCGTGAGCGAGCCGCCCCGCGCCAGAATCCTCAGCGCCTCGCTCAATATCCTGCCGCCGATACCGTCGATCACGATGTCGGCGCCATAGCCGGCCGTGATCCGATTGACGCCGTCAGCCAGGCCCTCTGCCGACAGGTCGATGACCTCGGAGAAGCCGAGCGCTGTCGCTGCTTCGGCTTTCACATGGCTGGTGGTCGAGGAGATGGCGTGCCTGGCGCCGAGCGCCCGAGCAAGCTGCGTCGCGGCATTGCCGACCGAGCCGCCAATGGCCGGCGCAAGGACGCTCTTCCCCGCTGTGAAACCGGCATTCTTGAGCGCGAGATAGGCGGTCAGGTAGGCAACCGGGAGACCGGCGGCGGCAACGTCGTCGATCATATCAGGCACGCGGTAAAGCACGTCCTTGGGCGCCGCGACGTATTCGGAATAGCTGCCATTCTCGGAGACGCCGAAGGCGCCGCAGAACGCGACGCGCGTTCCATCGGGGAAATCGGCGTCGCCGCCTTCGACGATGCCTGCCCCCTCATTTCCGAGCACGAGAGGCGCCTTCGCCGGCGGGAAATGCCCGCTGAGGATGGTATGGTCGAGCGGCGTGACGCCGGCCGCGGTCACCCGCACCAGAAGCCGGCCCGCCGACAGGCTCGGCCCGGGAATCTCCGCGAGCTTCAGGTCGTGATAGCCGCGAAAAGCATCTGCTCTCATTGCGCGCATGGCTGTGTTCCTTCAGTGGACGTCGATTTCAAGGCTTCCGCATCTCGTGGATGCGCAGATCGGGCTGTAACGGATGGTTGGCCGCGAGCCCGCGCGGACAGCTGGACTCTTCGTCCCGCCTGTGGTTAAAATGACTGGTCATCTTACACTTTAATCGAGATTGGAGCCGCTGGCCGTTGCCTCACGCCCTGAGGCTGGCGAGCACGACCCTGTCGAAATCCTCCAACGGCCTATGGCTTCTGTCGACCTTCGCCCGCATGATCGCTCCCTCCCACGCATTGAGGAGGCACGCGGCGATCGACCTCGAATCGATGTCGCGCCGCATCGAGCCGTCAGCCTGCGCTGCCTGAACGCAGGCTTCGATGGCGCCGCTCCAATCGGCCAGGAGACCTGCAAGGCGCTCGCGAATCGAAGCACTCTGATCGGACATCTCCGCCGCCATGTTGCCCACCAGGCAGCCGGTCTCATAGGCGTTCTGACGCGTGAGGTCGTTGAGATGACGAAAATACCGCGCAAGGCGCTCCATGCCAGGCCCGTCCTGATCGCCAAGCATGAGCAGCGAAGCTTGCACCTTGTGCCAGTAGCGCTCCAGCGCCGCGACGGCGAGATCCTCCTTGCTCTGGAAATGGTTGTAGAAGGAGCCCTTCGGCACCCCCGCCGCCTCGGTGATGTCCTGCACGCTGCAGCCGTTGAACCCCTTGCGATGCAGGGTTTCTACGGCGGAGACGACGATCTTCTCTTTGAGGCTCAGTCTTGGCATGCGTCGAATATGACCGGTCGTCTTAGACAGGTCAAGTGCGATGCTATGCGGTCATCGCAGGAGGCACGCCCGTGCGCGTATCCTCGCGGGGCGGCTCTTGCGGCGCCTGCTCCGAGCGCTGGACTGGCGGCCTTCCGATCGAGCAGATCGCTTCAGCGCCCGTGAATGCGAGGAGGGTGAGCTGCAAGGCAACCCCGGGGCATCGCGCGAAACCCCTGGGTTGCTTCGCTTACACTCGCAATGATCGGGTGAGGCTCGCTGGTTAGGCGCCGCCTTCCGCTCTCGGCGTCGCCCTGAACGGAGAAAAGCCCCGTGGTTTTGACCATCGGGGCTTTTGATTTGGTTGCGGGGGCAGGATTTGAACCTACGACCTTCAGGTTATGAGCCTGACGAGCTACCGGGCTGCTCCACCCCG
>NZ_QQTO01000041.1 GCF_003351345.1 Allobosea caraganae
CGGGGTGGAGCAGCCCGGTAGCTCGTCAGGCTCATAACCTGAAGGTCGTAGGTTCAAATCCTGCCCCCGCAACCAAATCAAAAGCCCCGATGGTCAAAACCACGGGGCTTTTCTCCGTTCAGGGCGAAAGCGATTGAAAGCCCCATCTCGTCTCGAGGTGGGGTTTTTGCGTCCTGCGGGCACAGCACCAGAACCCGCGCCAGTTTCCGTGTAGCTCGGGGCTTACGCCGCCGCCGTCGCGAGGCGTGACAACGATACGGTCGATCATCGAGCGAACCGCTTCATTGCCTCATCCCGCAGCTCAGACGCGTCCAGCAGGCTCTCCAGCTCGCTCACGCGTCTCCGATAGACCTCATCGAGGTTCGGATGGACGCACACTGGCGCATCCGCCGGCCTGGCTTTTGCTACGGCTTCCAAGCGTAACCTGTCCGAGGCAATCGACGCGATAAACGACCCAGCGGTCAATCGCCTGCGAACAGGAACCGTCGTAGCGACCACATAGCCGAAGCGCCTGCTCGACGTGCGCTCGCCGCTCCAACCGGACGGTCACGCAGACCGCGGATATTGAGGGCCGGCCCGAAACCGGACCTTGGTGATTGGCTCCTGCCGGTCCGATCAGGATCCGGAGACCAGCGAAGCGCCGACATTGATGCCGAAGGCCAGGATGCTGGTGTTGAAGAAGAACGAGAGAACGGAATGGGCCAGGACGATGATCCTGACTTGGCGCGTGGTGACGCCGATGTCGGACGTCTGCGACGTGCAACCGATCGTGTAGGAGAAATAGAGAAAATCGACATAATTGGGCTCCGCATCGCCTGGAAAATCCAGGCCGCCCCTGCTGTCGTCGCCGCTGTAGAAGTCGTGGGCGTAGTGCAACGTGAAGAAGGCGTGCACGAGCATCCATGAGCAGAGGATGGTGACCCCACCCAATGCGAGGTGCAGCCCTTTTTGATCGGACGGCACGGCATTCAGGCCAGCGAGCTGAATGCCGATGGCGGCGACGCTCGCGGCGGCGGCCAGGCAGGCGATGATCAGAATGGCGAGCGCGCCTTCATCCTGCTCGGCGGCTCGCGCCTTGATCTGCTCGACGTCCTCGCCAAAGATCATCGTCGTCAGCAATCCGAGATAGACGATCGCGCCCGCATCCCACGCAACGAGAAACCGCGTCGTCCAATGCCACTCGCTCGGCAGCAGGATCGCAAGCAAGGCAATCGCGCCCATTGCGATCAGCAGACGGGGGCGAATGAGCAGGGATTGTGGAAGCAACTTCATCGGATCTCACGCCTTAGAGCATGATGCCGAAAACTGGGCACCGGTTTTCGGACGACATCATGCTCTAACCTTTTGATGAGAGACGGATTCAGATTTCCAGCTCCAGGCAACAACCGACCCAGCCCGGTCAGCGCTAGTCTATCTCTCGCATCGCCGAACGCACCCGACCAGACGAATTCCACCGGGGCGTTCACCGCCGGCCACAGGGTCCGCAGCTCTTGAGAATGGTTCGGCCTTCGCCGGCATGGGCGCGTTGCGGGTGGGTTTAACCTACCAGCTGGGCTTCCCCGGAGAACAGTGCCATGGCCGCGTCGGCATCCAGGCCGTCGCCATGGAGTTCACCTTGACCGTTGAAGCATCCCTGAGCGGCAAGCACAGCCCTCTGGGCCGCGTTTTCGACGCCATCGGCAGCCACGACCAGATCCAACCCCTGCCCTATCCCGATCAACGCCTTGACGATGACGGCAGCCTGCCGGTCATGGGTCATCGCCGCAATGAAGCTGCGGTCGATCTTGATGCCATCGAGCTTAAGCCGGTTGAGGTTTTGCAGGTCGGAATAGCCCGTGCCGAAATTGTCGGCCACGATGGAGACCCCGGCACTGCGGAGTGGGCCCAGAAGCGCCTGGGCGGCCTCCGTATCGCGGATCAGGGCCCCCTCATCGATCTCCAGGTCCAGCCGGTGGGGCGTGACCCCGCTTTCGGCCAGGGTAGCCAGAATGCGAAGGCCAAAAGACGCGTCGCCGAGAAGAGCGCGGGGCAGATTGAACGACAGCCGGACGTCTCGAGGCCAGGTGCTGGCTGCCTTGCAGGCATCCCGCAACAGGCCTTCGCTGAGCTCTGCCAGGACGCCCAGTTCCTCCGCCACAGGCAGGAAGCGTTCCGGTTCGATTTCCCCATGCCGAGGATGGCGCCAGCGCGGCAGGGCCTCGAAGCCGACGATGCGATCATCCGCGGCGCGGCTCGGCTGGAATTTGAGGACGAACTCGCCTCGCTCGAGCCCGCTCAGCAGGGCGCGCTCCAACTCGTCGCGCTCATGCAGGCTGATGTCCATGCGCTCTTCGTAGAAGCGGACGGCGGATTTGCGCTCGGCCTTGGCGCGGTAGAGAGCGACATCGGATTTGCGCATCAGCTCCTCGGCGGTGATCCCGTCCTGCGGTGAGATGGCGACGCCGATCGCAGCCCCGACCTGATGGCGGATGCCGTCGACGACGATCGGCGCCGACAGGCTCTCGATGACGCGCAGCGCGATGCTCGTCGCGCCTTCGGCTCCCGCGATGTTGGAGGCCAGGATCGCGAACTCGTCACCTCCAAGCCGTGCAACCAGATCGCTCGCGCGCGCGGCGCGCAGCAGCCTCGCACCGACATGGATCAGGACCTGATCGCCGATCGGGTGTCCGTGAATGTCGTTGACCTTCTTGAAGCCGTTCAGATCGAGCATGAAGATGGCATGAGCCTCGGGAGCCGTCGGCACGGTGCGCAACGCGGCCCTGAGGGCACCGTCAAATTGTCGGCGGTTCGGCAAGCCGGTCAGCGGATCCTGAAGCGCCAGGTTCATCACTTCGGCCTCGGCGGCGAGGCGTTCGATGTTTTCGCGCTTGTGCTGGCGGGCGCGACGCCATGTGTAAAACAGCATCCCGCACATCACGAGCGTCGACAGGACGAAGACTTCATCCAGCTCGATGGTTTTTTCCTGGGGTGAGACCAGATCGGCGGACTGGAAAATATCGATCTCGAAGGCGAGCAGGCTGGCAACTGAAAGCAGGACGAGCAGAAAGCCGGCGTCGAGGATCTTGACACGGTTTCGCACGATATGAGCCCTCGTCGCGGCCAGAAATGTTCGAATGATTTCAGCGCTGCGACTGGCCAACACCTGCGTCCTCCGATCGCCACGCCTTGCCCGCAGGGCTCGTCATACCGCCTGCCTTGCCCGCCTCCTGCTCACCGGATGGCTGAGCAAATCGAACGAGGAGGCCTGTCGCGACCTGGCGGGGTACGGCTTGGGAGAACAGATAGCCCTGGCCGAGCTTGCAGCCGATCTCCGTCAGGAGGCTCGCCTGGATTTCACTCTCGATACCTTCGGCGATGACGCGGATGTCGAGCTTGCGCGCAATGTCGACCAGGCCTTCGACGATCGCCAGGCTTGGGTCGCCCTGCGCAAGGCGATCGATGAAGGATTTGTCGATCTTGATGATGTCTACAGGCACCGTCAGCAGATGCGTGAGCGACGCGAACCCGGTGCCGAAATCATCAAGCGCGACGCGCAGGCCATGGCCGCGCAGCGCCTTGATCTCCCGCGCGACGACCGGATCGCGCTGGCCGAGATAGACTGACTCCGTCACCTCCAGAATGATGTGCTTCAACGGGACGTTCTCGCGGCCGAAGGCGGCCTCGAGGCGGGAGTACAGCGTTCCGCTGTGGAAATCGGCCGAGGCGATGTTGATGCCGACATGCTGAAGCGGAATGCCCTGCTCCAGCCAGGAGCGCACGTCCGACGCGACGACCGCCATCATGCGTTCCGTCAGATGCGAGGCGACGCTCACATCCGAGGTCGCCTGGTGAAATGCGGCTGCGGAAACGATTTCTCCACTCGGCCTCCGCAGGCGGCAGAGAGCCTCCAGTCCGACGATCGCGCGGGTGTCGAGCCGCACGATCGGCTGATAGAACGCGTCGATCCTGCCCTCCTGCAGGGCTGCGTCGACATCCCGGATCGCCTCGATGCGGGTCTTGATCGCGCTGCCGATCCCCGGCCAGTACAGCACGAAGCCGCCGCGGCCGATCTCCTTGGCGTGGTAGAGCGCGAAATCGGCGTGCTGACGCACACTCTCGGCATCGCTGTCATCCGCCGACAGCACGGCTCCACCGATGGTCGCGCGCGGCAGGATCATATGCCCGCTGCATTCGGCGGGCACGGCCAGGGCTTCAAGAACCCGCTGCGCCGCGCGCTCGACGCTGGCGAGTGCTTCGGCTCCCTGGAGGATCACGGCGAACTCGTCGCCGCCCATGCGAAACACCCGGTCGGGCGCCATGCTTGCCGCGACCCGCGCTGCGACCGCCTGCAACAGGGCATCGCCGATCGCATGACCGAAGGTGTCGTTGATGGTCTTGAGGTTGTCGAGATCGACCACCAGCAGCGCCCAGGCGCCGGGCTCCGCACAGGACAGGCGCTCCAGCGCGACGTCGAAACTCGCCCGGTTCGGCAGATCCGTGAGGGCGTCGACATAAGCCCGGCGCTCGTGCTCGATGACGCGCTGATGGCGTTCCAGCGCAATGGCGCACAAGGCGGTGCAGGACGCGACGATTTCCACCTCGCGCGGGGTGGGACCGCGCTTCTCCTTGAAATAGAACGCGAATGTCCCGAGTATAGCGCCCCCCGCGCCGCGGATCGGCGTGGACCAGCATGCCTTGAGCCCCAGCGCCAGGGCCGGTCCCTTGAAGTCGACCCAGCGCGGATCGGTTGCGATATCGGTCGCCGTGATGGCCGCTCCGAGATAGGCAGCGCTGCCGCAGGAACCAACTTGCGGGCCGATCATCAGCCCTTCGAGCAGAGTGGAATATTCGTCAGGGAAACGAGGTCCGGCGAGCGGATGCAGCAATCCGTTGCGCTCCACCCGCAGTACGGAACACCAAACGCCCGGCAAAAGCGCCTCAATTTCACGGCAGAGGCGATCCGTCGTGGCTTCAAGGGTTTCCCCTTTGGCGATCATCTCGAGGATACTGTTTTGAAGATGCAGCACGGTGGACCGAATATCTCAAATAGTAACCCCCGTGTCTGTCATGCAGCCTTCGCGTAAATTTGGAGTGCTGAGGCATGATGAACGCCAAGCTAAGAAGCGATTGAACTTTTGCTGCATCACAACTGCATGGCCATGACTTTGAGAGAGCGTTCCCGATCCGAGTGGATGTTCTTCGCTACGCCGCCCAACGCGAGCCCGCCGCACGACCGCAAGAGCTGAAGGCGAACGCACGAAATCAACCGCGCAATCGGCTTCGAGACTTCAGCCCGCTATTCCTGACCGGGACGACGGACACTGTCTGCTGCCAAGCGGGATCAGCCAGCGCATTTGCTAGAGGGTGGTGGCGCGCCCGACCAGTCGGCAGGGCAGGCGAAGCCGGCCTGGAGGGTGCGAGGCGTCGAGCGCGCCTTCGAGCATGCCCACGGCCTCGCTCGCCATGCGTTCAAGCCCTTGGTCGACAGTGGTGAGGTTATAGGCCGCGAGCGCGCCCGGCGCGGCATTGTCGAAGCCGGCGACGGACAGGCCTTCCGGAACGCTCAGCCCGAATTCGCCGCGCGCCACGTCGAGCACCGCGAGCGCCATCTCGTCATTGGCGCAGAATATGGCGTCCGGCCGCTCGCGCGCTCCAAGCAGCCGCCGCGCGGCCGCCTGGCCACCGGCATAGTTGTACTGGCCGGCATCGCGTCCGGCGAGGCTCAGGCCATGGCGGGCCAGGCCTGCGACGAAGCCCGCGGCCCGGTCGCGGCTCGTCGAGGTGTTCTCGAGCCCCGCGATGAAGGCCGGCCTGCGGCGGCCCGTCGTCGCGAAGAGCTCGGCGACCATCGCGGCGCCGGCGACGTTGTCGGCGCTGATGTCGCCGCTAACATCCTCGCCATCATCCGCCATCCGGTCCAGCAGCACGATCGGCGTGCGGGCGGCCGTGTAAAGCTGCGTTACGCGCAGTGAAAGCGTCGCGCTCGCGACCAGGACGCCATCGACCTGAAAGGACAACAGTTCCGGCAGCAGCGCATCGGTCGCGCCCGCCTCCTTCGCCACGAAGACCAGCGGCGCGCGGCCGCGCGCCTGAATCTCGATCGCCAGCGCCTCGACCAGGCGCGCGTAGAACGGATTGCCGACATCGGCCACGACCACGCCGATCAGGCCGGAGCGGCGCGTGTTCAGGCTGCGTGCGATGGCGTTCGGGCGGTAGCCGAGCTGCTCCGCCGCCTCCAGCACCCGCCAGCGCGTCTCCTCGGCGATGCTCGCTCCCGGCGTGAAGCTGCGCGACACCGCCGAGCGCGACACTCCCGCGAGCTGCGCGACCTCCAGCGACGTGACCCAGCGGCGCTTGCTTGCATCTGTCATCGTCGCGATCAGTGGCTTGACCGGGCCAACTCGTCAAGGCTAACGTTGCACACGTATGCAAGAGGTGGATTTGAACCGCCCTGCCCCAAGGAGGACGCCCAAATGGTCGACAGCGCCATCGTTGTCGCTCGCGCCGATAGGCGCGCCGCCATGCCGGAATTCCTCGAGATCACGCGGCTGTGCCACGCCCAAGGCCGGCACGTCCGTACTGCCCTATGCCGCACGTGAACGAGGAAAGTGCCCATGACCCGCGTATTGATCGACTGCGACCCCGGCCATGACGATGCGATGGCCATCCTCTATGCGGCGAAGCATCTCGACCTGGTCGCGATCACGACGGTCCACGGCAACGCGCCGCTGGAGGACACCACGCGCAACGCGCTCTCGGTCTGCACGCTCGCCAAGCTGAACGTGCCGGTCTCGGCCGGCGCCGACCGGCCGCTGGTCCAGGCCAAGCTGCAGAAGCAGACCCTGCACGGCAAGAGCGGCATCGACGGCGCCGACCTGCCGGTGCCGGACCGCGACGTCACCGGCGAGCATGCCGCGCTGACCATCATCCGCGAGGCCAAGCGCTCGCCGGGCGAGCTCGTGCTGATCGCGGTCGGGCCCATGACCAACCTCGCGCTGGCGCTGCGCCTGGAACCGAAGCTGCCGGAGCTGCTCAAGGGCCTCAGCATCATGGGCGGCAGCACCACGATCGGCAACGTCACCCCGACGGCCGAGTTCAACCTCTGGGCCGATCCGGAGGCTGCCGCCGCCGTCTTCGCCTGCGGCATTCCGGTGATGATGGCCGGGCTGAACATCACGCGCCAGGCGCTGATCCGCGAGCCGCACGTCGCGCGCATGCGCGCCAGCGGCGGGCCTGTGGGCAAGGCGATGGGCGACCTGCAGGAGTTCTACGCCCGCCGCTCGAATGCGGTCTACGGGCTGGGCGGCGCGCCGATGCACGATTCCTGCGCCGTCGTGCCCTTCGTGCACCCGGAGTTGATCAAGCACCGCGAGTGCCATGTCCACATGGAGCTGGCGAGCCCGGAGGTGCGCGGCACCACGGTCTGCGACCTGCGCACCTTCCTGAGCGAGCCGGCCGGCGCCACCCGCCGGCAGCTGCCGGCCAACGCGCTGGTGGCCCTGGAGATCGACGGCGCGGCGGTGGTCGACAAGGTCGTCGATGCGGTGACCAGCTACGACAACTGAACCAAGAAACCACAAAGGGGAGATGAGACCATGCTGACACGGCGCCATGCCATGAGCCTGCTGGCCGCCAGCGCGGGTGCTTTCGCCGCGCGCGGTGGCTCGGCCTTCGCCCAGGCCAAGGGAGAGTTGAACGTGATCTGGCAGGCCTGGCCGGAAGGCCATGTCACGCCGATCTTCAACAAGTTCAAGGAGCTGAACCCGGGCGTCACGCTGCGCGACGAGCGGCTGCCCTTCGGCGAGCTCTTCCAGGCCATCGAGGTGCGCCTGCAATCACGCGGCCCGACGCCCGACATCTACATCGCCGATGGGCCGCTGACCGCCTCCTATGCGGTACGCCGCCATCTCCAGGAGCTGGACGGCATCGTCGGCGACCTGTCGCGCTACACCAAGGCGGCGCGCGACCAGGGCAGCTTCCGCGGCAAGCTCTACACGCTGCCGCTCTTCTCCAGCAGCCAGCTGCTCTACATCAACGCCAAGATCTTCAAGGAGGCCGGCGTCACGCCGCCGCCCGCCGACGTCAACGGCCGCTGGACCTGGGACCAGGTGCTCGAGGCGGCGAAGAAGCTGACCGACCGCAGCAGCAATCGCTGGGGCCTGGTCGTCGAGCAGGCCGAGCGGCCCTACCAGCTCCTGCCCCTCGCGCAATCGAAGGGCGCCACCGTGATCGGGCCGGACGGCCTGACCGCGGCGGGCTTCGTCGACAGCGCGCCATTCGTCGATGCGATGCGCTGGTATGGCGAGCTCTACACCAAGCACCAGGTCTCGCCGCCGAACGTGTTCGAGCCGAACCTGGCGCAGGAGCTGTTCGCGACCGGCCGCGCCGCGATGTTCCTCGGCACCAACTCGAACCTCAGCATCTTCGGCGGGCGCGACGGGCTGGAGTGGACGGTGGCGGCACACCCCTACTTCGCCGACGGCAAGCCGGTGACGCCGACCGGCAGCTGGCATGTCGGCATGAACCCGCGCACCAAGCAGAAGGAGGCGACGGAGGCCTTCATCCGCTTCCTGGCCGAGCCCGCGACGATCGAGATGCAGGCGCGCCTGCGCTCCAACCCGCCGGTGATCCGCAGCGTCTGGGATTCGATGTCCGACGTGCTGAGCACGCCCGGCTGGAAGATCATGCGCTACGAGCTCGACAACACCGCCGTGCCGCGCCCGGCGACGCCCGGCTGGCGCGAATACGAGGACATCCTGCGCATCGCCATCCGCGAGATCACCGGCGGCGCCGAAGCCGGCGCCCGCCTGCAGCGCGCGGCCAAGGACATCGACCGCGAAATGGCCAAGTACCGTTCGTGACGGAGCATCGTTCGTGACGGACATGACTGCATCGGGCGCGGCGGCAGCCGGGAGAAAGGCCCTGCCGCGTCTGCGCCAGCCCGGCTCCGGCCTCGGGCTGGCCGTGCTCTTCCTGGCGCCGGCGCTGCTCGGCCTGCTCGTCTTCCGGCTCGCGCCGATCGCGGTGGCGGGCGTCGGCGCGCTCTATCGCGAGAGCCTGGAGGGCGACCAAACCTTCGTCGGCGTGGCGAACTTCGCCAGCCTGTTCGAGGATGCCGGCTTCTGGCATTCGCTGCGCACCACGATCCTGTTCAACCTGATCATCAACCCGCTGCAGATCGCGATCGCCTTCGCCATGGCGCTGCTGGTGCTGCAGCCGGGACGCGGCATCACCTTCTTCCGCGCGGCCTTCTTCCTGCCGATGACCTTGTCGATCGGCCTCACCGCGGTGCTGTGGTCGATGCTGCTCGACCAGACGCTCGGGCCGATCAACGCTCTGCTGGAGCAATTGGGCTTCGCGCGCCAGGGCTTCTTCCGCGACGAGGGCCAGGCGCTCGGCACCATGATGGCGATCGCGAGCTGGAAGGGCTGCGGCTACTGGATGGTCTTCCTGCTCGCCGGCCTGTTCGGCATCGACGACCAGCTCTACGAGGCGGCGCGCATCGACGGCGCCAATGGCTGGCAGCGCTTCTGGCACATCACGCTGCCGCAGATGCGCCGGCCGCTGACCTTCGTGCTGATCGCCGACACGGCGGTCAACTTCCTGTTCTTCGCGCCGGTCTACATCATCACCAGCGGCGGCCCGAACGACTCGACCTCGCTGATGATGTTCCGCGCCTACGAGGCCGCCTTCACCTTCATGAACTGGGGCCGCTCGCTGGCCTATTCGTCGGTGATCCTGCTGATCGTCATCGCGGTGGCGATCGTGCAATTGCGCCTGCTGCGCCATGGGGAGGACGAGAGTTGAGCGCGGTCCATGGCACCATGAGCCGGCGCGTCGGCATCACCGGCGCGCGCTACGTCCTGCTGGTCGCGCTGGCCTGTGTCCTGCTGCTGCCGCTGGTCTGGCTGGTGGCCTCGTCCTTCCGCCCGGCCGGCGAGATCTTCGCCAACAGCCACCAGTTCAGCTGGCGCACCTTCGTGCCGGGCAGGCTCACCTTCGAGAACTACCTCTCGCTCACCGAGAGCGGCTTTCCGCGCGCCCTGCTGAACTCGCTCTTCGTCGCGCTGTCGACGATGCTGCTCGGCGTGGTCGTCAACTCCGCCGCCGGCTTCGCCTTCGCGGTGTTCGACTTTCCCGGCCGCAAGTTCCTGCTCATCCTGGTGCTGGCCTCCGCGATGATGCCGTTCGAGGCCATCGTCATCCCGCTCTACCAGATCATCCGCTGGTTCGGCTGGGTCGACAGCTACCGCGCGCTGATCCTGCCGGAGGTGGCGAACGGGCTGGTGATCTTCCTGTTCCGGCAGTTCTTCGTCGGCGTGCCCAAGGAGTTCTACGAGGCGGCGCGAGTCGACGGCGCCTCCTGGCTGCACATCTTCCTGCGCATCGCGCTGCCGCTGTCCTGGCCCGTCGTGGTGACGGGCGCGCTGATGCAGTTCATCACGCAGTGGGAGGCCTTCTTCTGGCCGCTCGTCGCGGCGCCCTCGCCGGACCATACGCTGGTGCAGATCGCCATCACCCGGAACATCTCCTTCGAGGAGACGTCCTGGGGTCGGCTGTTCTCGTCGACGACGATCGCCTGCCTCGTCGCGCTGATCCCGTTCCTGGCCTTCCAGAAACTCTACCTGCGCAACATCGCCTCGTCGGGCCTGAAATAGGCTGCGCGCCATGACGCGCGCGGGCCCGCACGACCTTCGGGAGCCGGAATGATTCTCGTCTTCGGATCGATCAACATGGACCTCTTCGCCGAGGTCGCCGCGATCCCGCGCCCCGGCGAAACCGTGCTCTCGCCGAGCTACGCGCATCTCTTCGGCGGCAAGGGCGCGAACCAGGCGGTGGCGGCAGCCCGCGTCGCCGGGCCGGGCGGCGTCGCGATGGTCGGCTGCGTCGGCGACGATCCGTTCGGGCGGATGTGCACGGCCAATCTGGCGGCGAACGGCGTCGATGTCAGCGCAATAGCCCTGACCGAGCAGCCGACGGGGTGCGCGTTCATCACGGTCGACCGCGCCGGCCAGAACGCCATCACCGTCGCCAGCGGAGCGAATGCCCGGCCTGTCGCCAGCGCCGTTCCCGACGAACTCCTTGGCGCGGACACGACCGGCATCTTCCAGATGGAGGTGCCGTTCCCAGCCTCGCTGGAGGTGGCGAGACGGCTGAAGGCGCGCGGCGGCCGGGTGACCTGGAACTTTGCGCCGGTCCCGGCCGACTTCACGCGCGAGGAACTCGACGCTCTCCTGGCAGCGACCGATGTCTTCGTCGTCAACGAGATCGAGGCCCGCTCCGCAGCCGCGCTCCTGGGCGTGAGCGATCTGGGGCTCGATGCCGATGCGCAGGCCCTCGCGGCGTTTGGCGGCACGACCTGCATCGTCACGGCCGGAGAGCACGGGGCGATCGCCTTCACTCCGGACGGCAAGCGCCACCTCGCCCCTGCCCTCGCGATCCGGCCGATCGATACGACGGGCGCCGGGGATACGTTCGTCGGCGTCCTGGCGGCTGGCCTCGATGCTGGGAAAGGCTTTGGGACTGCGCTGCGGGAGGCTTGTATTGGCGGGTCGCTCGCCTGCCGGGCGAAAGGCGCCCAGGCGGCGATGCCCGACCGGGCGGAGCTTCAGATGGCGATTTCGAGCGCGCGGATAGCCCGGTGAAACCTGCCCGGCAGCAACACTCAATCCGTCTCGGCAGGATCAAGCCGGGCATCGGCAATGGTACGCTCGATCGGCGCCCGCAGGACCAGAGCAGACAGTTCCCCGGCGCGGTCGGACTTCGCCGCCGCTTGAGCCTTGGTGATGTCCTCGGCCGAAAGGAGGGTCGTTTCTCCAGATAGCGCGTCTGCGTAATGCCGAGACGTCCGGGAGCGTCTGCTGCTGGAGAGGCCCCTCAGGTCGCGACATGAGGCAGGGCGTTCATGCCGTGCAGGTGCAGCCGCATCTTGATGTCCTGATTGTGGTTGCCGAAGCCGCGGCCGAAGATGTTGACGCCACCCGGCCGGCCCTCCTTCTCATCGATGCCGATGCGCAACCTGATCGAATGATGGCGATCGAGATCCAGGTCCGTCGTGGCGACGTCGCTAAGCTTGCGCTCGCCGAGGAAGGTGCCTTCGGCGGTGATACGCCATGTCGTCAGGATGCCGTATTGGGAGCCCTCGAGCTTCCACCAGGGCGGCGTGTAGGTGCCGCGGCGGTCGCCATAGTCGCCGGGGCAGGTCCAGGTGCCGACCTTGCGCTCGTTGACCCACAGGCTGATGTCGGAGGGCCAGTCGGCGTTCGTCCCCGGCACCTCCGACGACATCTCCATTTCGAATTCCAGCGCCGTGATCGCCTGGTTCAGCACCTTGGCGTTGTTCGGGAACTTGTATTCGATGTAGCCGCGGCCGAACCAGATCAGCGCGGCCTGGACGCGCCGCGGGTCGAGGAACAGCTCGGGCACGTCGAGCACGCCGAGAATGCGCTCGGTCGAGCAGAACCCGCAGGGGGCCGAGACGTTCGAACTCGTATAGAGCCCGAGCGGCATTTCGACCTCGACGATGTTCCGCTCCCGGCTCGGGTCGTCCGGGTCGAGATTGACGACGATCTCGGCATAGCGGGCAGCGCAGACCTTTTGCTGGCCCTTGGCCGCCTTGCTCAGCGACGTCGAGATCAGTTCGGCCTCTTCCAGCACCTGGACATTGGTGGCGATCGTCGATTGCGGCAGGCCGAGCGCCTCGGCGATCTGATTGATGTTCTTCGGTCCCTGCCGGTTGAGCAGTTTCAGGATGCGAAGCCTGACCGGGGAGGCCAGGCCGCGCAGCACTTGATATTGCTTGTCGGCATTGACGACGAGGTAGCCCTTGTCCTGCCGGCGACCGGCATTCGACGTCCCGCCGCCATTGCTGCGGCGTCCGCGATGCGGCGGTGGCGGGCTCTTGTCCATGGTTCCGGGCGCCGTCCTATCAGCCTTCTAGCCGGATCACATTCCACGATGCCGGCTGCAATTCCAGGGTGATCCTGTCCGACTTCGTCGAGACGCCCTTCAATGTCGCCGGCTTGACCTTGAGCGGTTCCTTCTTGCTGTTGACTGCCTTCAGGTCGCTATGGCGCAGCTCCGTTGCTTCCGTGACCTTGAGCTTGCCGAAGCCGCGCGCGTCGACCGCAACGTTGATGGCCCCTTCAAGGTCGCGATTGAGCAGGAAGAGCGAGACGCCCTTGTCGTCGCTGACCACCGACGCCTTCAGATAGGGCGCGTCGATCGGGTAGAAGAGGTCGTGCTTGCCGCGCGGGTCATAGTAGGAGGCCTGGTAGCTCTCGGATTTCACGATCGCCTTGAGGACGCTGCCGCGCCCGAGCCGGCTCATTTGCGCGAAGGGCCAGAAGATCGTCTGCCGCCAGGCCGGGCCGCCGGTCTCGGTCATGATCGGCGCGATGACGTTGACGAGCTGCGCGAGGCAGGCGGCCTTGACGCGGTCGGCATGGTTGAGGAGCGAGATGCAGGCGCCGCCGAAGACCAGCGCGTCCTCCATCGAATAGATCTCCTCGAGGATCGGCGGCGCCACCGGCCAGCCTTCCTTGACACGGTCCGCCCGCACGCGCCGCGTCCGGTACCAGACGTTCCACTCGTCGAAACTCAGCATGATGCGCTTGTCGGAGCGTCGCCGCGCCGCGACCGCGTCGGAGATCGCGACCACCTCCTCGATGAACTGGTCCATGAGGTCCGGGCTGGCCAGGAAAGCCTTGGTGTCGCTGGCATAATTGTTGAAATAGGTGTGCAGCGAGATGAACTCGACCTGGTCGAAGGTGTGCTCCAGCACGTCGTCTTCCCAGCGGCCATAGGTCGGCATGTTGCGCCCCGACGAGCCGCAGGCGGCGAGCTCGATCGAGGGGTCGATCCAGCGCATCATCTTCGCCGCCTCATGCGCGACGCGGCCATATTCGGTCGCCGTCTTGTGCTCCATCTGCCAGGGGCCGTCCATCTCGTTGCCGAGGCACCAGAACTTGACGTCGTGCGGCTTCTTCCAGCCGTGCTTGATGCGCAGATCCGACCAGGCCGTGCCGCTGGGATGGTTGCAGTACTCGACGAGATTGCGCGCCGCGTCGCCGTCGCGCGTGCCGAGGTTGACGGCGAGCATGGGCTCGATCTTCGCCGCCTTGCACCAGTCGATGAACTCGTTGGTGCCGAAGCTGTTGGGCTCGTTGCTGAACCAGGCGAGGTCGAGCCGGGCGGGCCGGTCCTTGACCGGGCCGACGCCATCCTCCCAATTGTAGCCCGAGACGAAATTGCCGCCCGGATAGCGCATGATCGTCGGGCCGAGCTCCTTGACGAGGTCGAGCACGTCCTTGCGGAAGCCGCGCTTGTCCGCGGTGGGATGGCCGGGCTCGTAGAGGCCGCCATAGACGCAGCGGCCGAGATGCTCGACGAAAGCGCCGAATAGCCGCGGATCGGTGTCGCCGATGGCGAAGGCGCGGTCGAAGGTGATGCTGGCTTGTCTCATGGCATGTCTCCGGATGTTGCAACGGCTTTCGGCGAATGATCCGCGCGGAAGGCCCCGGCGCTGTCGGGCGTGAGCACGGCGTCGCGGAGCTGGCGGGAATAGGGATGGGTGGGGGCGGAGAGCACGGCGCGCGCCGGCCCTTGTTCGACCACGACGCCCTTCTGCATGATGATCAGCCGGTCGCTGATGTAGTAGGCGGTGGCGAGGTCGTGGGTGATGTAGACGATCGACAGGCCGAGCTGGTCGCGCAGCCGGCCGAACAGGTTGACGATCGACATGCGCAAGGAGGCGTCGACCATCGAGACCGGCTCGTCGGCGACGATCAGCCGGGGTTTGGCGACGAGTGCGCGGGCGATCGCGACGCGCTGGAGCTGGCCGCCGGACAGTTCATGCGGAAACCGGCCCGCGATTTCGGCCAGCGACAAGCCGACCTGCCGGAGCGCCTCGTCGGCCTGCGCTTGGGCTGCGCCCTTGCCGGATGCGTCACCGAAGCGCTCTGCCGTCATGAACAGATAGCGGTCGAGCTGCTTGAGCGGGTTGAACGCCTCGAACGGGTTCTGGAAGATCGGCTGCACCTCGGCCATGAAGGCGCGGCGCTCGTAGGTCGCGACGTCGCGCCCTGCGAGCCGGACCTGGCCGGAGCTCGGCGCATGGATGCCCAGGATCATCCGCGCCAGGGTCGACTTGCCGGAACCGGACTCGCCGATCACCGTGAAGATCTCGGGCTTGTCCGGCTCGAGGGCGAAGCTCACGTCCTTCACGGCCTCGACGCGCTGCTTCGAGAAGAGTCCGCCCCGCGAAAAACTCTTGCTGACCCGGTCGAGTTCGAGCAGCGCGCTCATGCTGCCACCCCTGGGTTGACCGCATGGCAGGCGACGCGATGGCGCGGCAGCGTCTCGACCATCGCCGGCACCATCGTCGCGCAGACGGGCATTGCGAGCGGGCAGCGCGGGTGGAAGCGGCAGCCCGGCGGCGGCGCGGCGAGGTTGGGCGGCGTGCCCTCCAGCCCCTCGCGCTGCTTGACGTCGCCGATGCGCGGCAGGCTCGCGATCAGGTGCCGGGTATAGGGATGCAGCGGCGTCGCGAAGACATCCGGCGTATCGCCGTCCTCGACCAGGCGCCCCGCATACATGATGCCGAGCCGGTCGGTCAGGGCCGCGTGCACGCCCATGTCGTGGGTGATGAACAGTACGCTCGATTCCATCTCGCGCTGGATGTTTCGGATCATCGCCAGCACGTCCTTCTGCACGACGACGTCGAGCGCCGTCGTCGGCTCGTCGGCGATGACGAAGTCCGGCTTGCAGATCGTCGCGAGCGCGATGGTGACGCGCTGGCGCATGCCGCCGGAAAGCTCGTGCGGATAGGCTGAAAGCACCGAGGGATCGAGCTTGACCCGCTCCAGATGCGCGGCCGCCCTCGCGTCGAACTCGCCCTTGCTGCCGCCCAGGTGACGCCAGGCAAAGTCGCGGAAGCTGTGCTTGATCCGCCTGAGCGGGTTCAGCACGTTCATCGAGCCTTGCATGATGTATGAGAGATGGCGCCAGCGGATGCGGCGCACCACCTCCGGCGGAGCCCGCCCGACCGCGTCCCATTCCGGCAGGAAGGAGAAGCGGGCCGAGCCGCCGACCATCTCGAGCGGCGGCTTCAGCAGCCCCGCGATCGTCTTGACCAGGGTCGTCTTGCCGGAGCTGGACTCGCCCGCGAGCCCGTAGATCTCGTTGCGGCGGACGTCGAAGCTGACGCCGTCCACCGCCCGCACCTCGCGGTTGACGCCGAAGTAGCGGGTGCGGAAATGCGCCTGGAGGTCGCGGACCTCAAGCACCGGCGCCGGATCGGACGCCTCGCTCATCGGCCGCCCCCCATCCGTGCGAGCCGGCTGCGCGGGTCGATGTATTCGTTCATCGAGACGGCGAGCAGGAAGAGGCCGACGAAGGTCATCACCACCAGCCCGATCGGAAAGGCGATCCACCACCAGATGCCGGCCACCAGCGCCGTGTGCTGGTTCGCCCAGTAGATCATCCCGCCGATGGTCGGGGCGTTGATGTCGGTGAAGCCGAGGACGGCGAGCGTGACCTCGATGCCGATCGACCAGTTCATGTTGTTCATCGTGGTCGAGAACACGATCGGCAGCACGTAGGGCAGATGCTCGCGCGCCAGGATCTCGTGCGTCTTCATCCCCGAGAAGATGCTGGTCTGGGTGAATTCGCGCGTCTTCAGGCTGAGCGCGACCGAGCGGATCAGCCGGGCGTCATAGGCCCAGCCGAGGCAAGCCATGATGGTGGCGAGCAGCGTCGTCGACATCGTATCGCGCAACACGAAGTAGAACAGGATCAGGATCGGGAAGAGCGGGATGATGATGAAGGTGTCGTTGATCGACATCAGGACCCGGTCGATCCAGCCGCCGCTGTAGCCGGCGAGCAGCCCGACCACGAGCGCGATGATGCGCGACAGCACGGCGACCATGATGCCGAAGCTCAGCGTGTTGCGGATCGCGAAGGTGAGCTGCCAGAACACGTCCTGCCCGCGCGAGGTCGTCCCTAACCAGTACGTGGAAGACGGCGGCACGTCGGGCGGCACGATGTAGACCTCGCCCGGCGGATAGGGCGAGACGAAGGAGAGGCCCGCCATCACGAGCACGATGGTGACGAGCACGAGTCCGATCCGGAACTCGAGATTGTAGCGGATGAGGTCGCGCAGGATGGTCAGCATCAGCGCAGCTCCACGCGTGGGTCGATCAGCGGGTAGAGCAGGTCGATGACGAGGACGCCGACCGACACGGCGATGATCGAGACGGTGGTGACGCCGAGAACGAGCCCGTAATCGCCGGCATAGACCGCGTCGACGAGCAGCGTGCCGACGCCGGGATAGCCGAAGACCTTCTCGGTGATCACCGCGCCGTTGAAGATGCCGCCGAGCGACATGGCCAACCCGGTCACCTGCGGCGCGAGCGCGTTGCGCATGACGTAGGCGCCGAGCACCCGGCGGCTGTCGAGCCCGGCGATCTCGGCATAAACAACGTAATCCTCGGTCACGATGTTCGACACCAGCGAGCGCATGCCGAGAAACCAGCTGCCGAGCCCGATGAGAATGAGCGAAAGCGCCGGCAGGATCGAATGCAGCACGACGCTCGAGACGAAGGGCCAGTTCCAGCCCTGCTGGAGGTTCATCGCCGAGCCGCCGGTGATCGGCAGCACCGGCCAGAGGAAGCCGAAGACGATGAGCAGCATCAGCGCGACGATGTAGTAGGGGATCGGGTGGACGCCCATGGCGACGACGCCCATCAGCTTGAGCGTGCGATTGCGCTGGTAATAGCCGGCGAGCCCGCCGAGCAGATTGCCGAGCACCCAGGTGATCAGCGTCGAGATGATCAGCAGCCCGGCCGTCCAGGGCAGGGCCCGGCCGATCAAGGCCGAGACGGGCGTCGGGAAGGCGGAGAGGGAGGGACCGAAATCGCCGCGCAGGACCCGGCTCCAGAAGGTGACGTACTGCTCCGCCAGCGTTCCCTTGAGCCCGTAGAGCTCCTGCAGCGAGGTGCGCATCGCCGCGATCGCATCGGGCGAGGTGGTGCCGAAGGACGTCACTGCCGAGATCGACTGCTCGACCGGGTCGATCGGCGAGGCATGGGTGATCACGAAGGCGAGGTTGACGCCGATGAAGACCACCAGGGCGAACTGGACCAGGCGTTTCGCGAGATAGGCGGGGTAAGCGCTCATGCGATCCCGAAAGCTCCACCGGCCCGGGCGGCGACGCCGCCGGCTGGCGATTGCCTCTTGCGAGGAAGACGGGTGGGAAGAAGGCGGGCCGCCCGGCCGGGCGGCCCGGGCTCGCTCAGTTGGCCGGCTTCAGCCGCACGAACATGTAGCGCGAGTTGCCCCAGTTCGTGACCGGGTTGGCGTAGGGATCGTCGGCGGTTGGGTAGCCCTTCCAGTAGGTCTGATCCATCGCCGTGAAGACGTTGTAGGCCATCAAGGGGATGATCGGCATCTCGCGGGTCATCAGCTTGACGTAGTCGCGCCCGAGCTCGACGCCCTTGGGATCGTCGAAGCCGATCTTGCGGATGTCTTCGATGATCTTGTCGAGGTCGGGGTGCGACCAGCGCTGCCAGTTGCGCAGCGGCTGCGGCTGGCCGGCCGGGGCGACGAACTGCGAGTGCCAGCTATCCATGAAATAGGACAGGTCCTGGTGCCCGCCCCAGGTCTCGACGCTCCAGCCGATGAAGGCGTCGAAGTCGCCCGCGGCGCGCCGCGTCAGCAAGGTGCCCTGCGCGACGTCGATGCGCGCGTCGATGCCGGCCTGCTTCCATTGCTGCACGATCATCGTGCCGGCCCGCGTCATCACCGGCCTGAGATCGCCCTCGACCATCAGCCTGACCACGAAGGGCTTGCCGTCAGGCGTCAGCCACTGGTTGCCCTGCTTGCGGAAGCCGGCCCGCGTCAGCAATTCGCCGGCAGCAGTGACATTGGTCTTCCACCAGCCGAGGCCGAAGGAATTGGCGACCACCGCCGGATCGGTGGGGATCTGCTCGCCCATCGAAGGCCGCAGCATGTCGGCGATCTGCTTGCCCACTGTGGGATCGTATGGCTTGAGCTTGCTCGTGCCGGTATCGATCTCGAAATCCTTGAGCCAGGCCTCCATCGGCTTGTGATAGGCTTCCGGGTGGATGCCGGTCGGCGGCACGGCAATCGCCGAGATGGTCGCGGCGCCGCGATAGGCCGCCATCGTGACCGCCTTGACGTCGATCATCAGCGCCAGCGCCCAGCGCACATCGCGGTTCTTGAGGTTCTCGTTCTGGGTGTTGAAGATCACCGCCGGCAGGGTCGGGTCCGGATGGCCGTAGGGGAAGCCCTTGAACCAGGCGCGCGTGCCCTTGTCCTGCTTCGCCAGCGTGAACATCCCTTCGGGCGCGATGTCGTGGATGACGTCGAGCTCGTGGTTCAGCTGGGCGATGACGCGCTTGTCGGGCGGGCCAGGGTCGACATAAGCGAGGTATTTCGGTCCCGGCTTGCCGTAGCGGCCGAGCGAGCTGCGCTGCCAGTCCTCGCGGAGCTGCCAGATGTACCATTTCCCGTCGGGATCGAACGAGTTCAGCGTATAGGCGCCAAGTGAGACCGGCTTGTTGAAGTCGAACTTCGACGGGTCATCGACCTTCTCGAAGACATGCTTCGGCAGGATCCAGATCGCGCCCCAGCGCACGGTGAAATTAGTGTGGAAGCGGGAGTTCGGCTTCTTCAGCTTGAAGATGACGGTTTCCGCATCGGGCGCCTCGACCGAGGCGACGTTGTTGGCCAGGACCGCCGAGAAGCGCATGTTCGGGTTCTTGATCTGGACATCGACCGTCGCCTTGACGTCGGCCGAGCTGAACTCGACGCCATCGCTCCAGAACAGGCCGCGCCGCAGCTTGACGCGCATCTCGGTGAAGTCGGCGTTGTAGACCGGCTTGTCGGCGGCGAGCGAATTGTCCCAGGCGCCGTCGAGGCCCTTTTCCGGATCGATGTACCAGAGCGTGTCGAGCGCGGCCTGCTGCAACCCGTTCGACTGGCTGCCGGCGTTGATCGCCCAGATGTTGAACCAGCCGGCGTTCTTGATCGTCCCTTCCGGGTTCTCGAGGATCAGGAGCTCCTTGCGCGGAATGTTCTGTGGAATGCCCTGCGCCGCTGCGGGCGTTGGCGAGAGCTGCATTGCCGGAGCCAAGAGCGAAGCGGCAAGCAGCCAGGCGCGTAAACGCGTCATCGTGACCTCCCTGAAGACGGGGCGTTTATCGCCCTTCATGGCCGGGAGCTTAGGCGCCGCCCAAAAATGGGGCAACGACAGACATGATCTATATCAGAAGGTTAGATATAAATCCCGTAAGATATTGATTCATAAAGATTTATGGCATTATTTTCGCCTGAGGACCTGCGCGAGCGCAGGCCGGCATCGCTGCGAGGCACCAGGCGGCGAACGCCTTCTTCTCGGTCGTTCCCCTTCGCTTTGCATTCGACCGTCAGCCGCCTCGTCCTGTGAGCGAAACTCAAGCTGCCTTTCTGATTAGTCGTTTGACGCAAGCAGCCTGCCGCACCTTCTTAAGGGCCTCATCAAGGGCCGTTGCGAAGCAGGATCATGCCGGAATTTCAGATCGGAAACAGGCACAGCCAGATGTGCCGGGACGCTCGGCATGGCTGAGCGTGATCTTGCCAAGGTCGCCGCCGTCGTCGGCGTCGGACATAGCGACTGGATCGGCGACCACGCCCGGGTCCGGGCCGGGGGAAAGCCGCACGACTCGAACGGCTATGGCGCGGTCGCGTTCCGCGAGGCGCTCGCCGATGCCGGGATCGACCGCAGCGAGATCGACGGGCTGATCGTCGGCCCGACGACATCCTATGAGCGCATCGGCGAACTGCTCGGCCTCAATGTCCGCTGGGGCGGGCAGGCCGACGCGATGCTCGGCATCATCGAGGCCTGCATGGCGATCCGCAGCGGCCTCGCCGAGGTCGTCGCGCTGGTCTACGGCAACGACCAGCGCTCGGCGGCGATCAGCTATGGCGGCGCGGAAGCCATGGGCGGGAACATGTTCCTGTCCTATGTCTATCACGCGCCCTGGGGCTTCACCTCGCAGGGCGCGCTCTACGCCATGATGTTCCGGCGCTACATGGAGCTGGAAGGGCTGACCGAGGCCGAGCTCGGCGAGGTCGCGGTGGCGCAGCGCCTGGCCGCGAGCAAGAATCCCAACGCCTTGATGCGCAAGCCGATCACGGTCGAGGACTACCTGAACTCGGCCTATATCTGCGAGCCCCTGCATCTCTTCGACTATTGCCTGATCAACGATGGCGGCGTCGCGCTGATCGTCGCCGAGGCGGGGCGGGCCAAACGCATGAGCGCGCGCTCCGTGCCGATCCACGGCGTCGGCCGCTCCGACCTCAATGCCGGCGCGACCAGCCTGGAGCCGCGGCTCTTCGACTATTACCGTCCGGCGCAGCAGCAGGCCGCCGAGCAGGTCTTCGCCATGGCTGGCGCCGGCCCGTCCGAGATGAGCGCGCTGCAGGTCTATGACAGCTTCTCCTGCCATATCCCGCTGGCGCTGGAAGGCTACGGCTATTGCCGCACCGGCGAGGCCGGCCGCTTCATGCGCGAGCACGGCATCTCTCTGGCCAAGGGCCTGCCGGTGAACACCAGCGGCGGCCATCTCTCCGAGAGCTACATGCAGGGCTGGAACCATCAGGTCGAGGCCGTTAGGCAGATGCGCGGCGAGTGCGGCGCGCGTCAGGTGCCCGATTGCCGCTTCGTGCATTACAGCTCCGACGTGGCCGGCAAGGCCGTCTCGATCATCTACGGCAAATAGGAGCGCATCATGGGCCTCTCCCAGCGTGTGCTCACGCTCTACGACCAGCCGATGTGGGACAGCATCGAGCAGCAGCGCTTCGCTCTGCAGCATTGCGACGATTGCGCGACGGTGCGCTATCCGCCCGGGCCGATCTGCCCGCATTGCCTGTCGCTGGCCGCGAGCTGGAAGCCGCTCTCCGGCCGCGCCACCATCCTGTCCTGGGTGGTCTTCCACCGCCAGTATTTCGACGATTTCCCGCCGCCCTACAATTCGGTCGCGGTGCAGATCGCGGAGGGGCCGATCGTCGTCTCCAACCTGATCGGCGACGAGCCGGACGGCTCCTGGATCGGCGCCGAGGTCGAGTTCGTCTATCGCCGCCAGGGCGAGCGGATGCAGCATGCCGTCCGGCTCCTGCGCAGCGGGCCAGTCGCGGGAGGCAGCGATCAGACCGCTCCATGACGTCGCGATCGTCGAAGCCTATGCGCTGGATGCGCCGCTGGGCCTGCGCCTGGCCGGCGGCCTGGCGGGACGGATCGCGGCCGATCTCGGCGCCCGCGTGGTCAAGCTCGTACCCCAAGGCGGCGACCCTCTGGACCGCGTCGCCCCGTTCATCGGCGGAACCAGCACGGTCGCGGCCTTTCTGAACGCCGGCAAGCAGATCGTACTCGAAGACGACGAGGCGCTGGCCCGGCAGCTTGCGGAGGCCGACGCCACCATTCTCGACTGCGGCCTGCATGCCGGCCTCGCCGACCTCGCCGACCTGCCTGCGGTCGTCGCGGTGCTGTCGCTATTCAAGCCGGGGGCGGTACACGGGCCGGCCAGCGCCTTCACCGTGGCGGCGCTCGGCGGCCTGCTCGACATGGTCGGCGATCCCGAGCGCGAGCCGTTGCGGCTCGGCGGGCACCAGATGGCCTATTCCACCGGGCTCGCCGCCTATGCCGGGCTCGCCGCCGCCCTGTGCAAGCCGAAGGTCGCCGGCAGGCCCGCGCCGGAGACCGTGCAGGTCTCGATGCTCGACACCGTGGTCTGGCTGAACTGGAAGAGCGCGCCCTTCGTCGCCTCCGCGCCAGCGCTGACGCGTGCGGGCGCCGCCGCCGAATGGCAGGTGGTCCGCTGCGCCGACGGCTGGATCGCGCTGGTCTATCAGGACGCGGACTGGCGGGCGCTCTGCGACATGGTCGACGACCCGCGCCTGCGGGCGCCCTGCTTCCTCGACCGGGCCGAGCGCCTGCGCCGGGCAGGCGAGGTGACGCAGATCATCGCGGAGCGCTTCCTGTCGCGGAACCGCAAGGAGCTGCATGCCGCGGCACTGGCGCGACGCTTGCCGCTCGGCCCGGTCTGGAGCCCGGAGGACCTCGTCGCCGATGCCCAGAACGTCTCACGCGGTCTCTTCGCGACGGTCGATCTCGGCGAAGGCGTGGAGGCGGCCATGCCGCGCCTGCCGGTCATCTGGGGCGGTCGGATCTTTACGCCCGATGCGCCTGCGCCGGTCCGACGCGAAGCCATGGCTGACAGCCCATGAACTCCGCGCCCCTGCATGGCTGCCGGGTGCTCGATCTCGGCATCATCACCGCCGGAGCCGCGACCTCGGCCCTTCTCGCCGATATGGGCGCGGAGGTGATCAAGGTGGAATCGCCGAGCTACCGGGATCCGTTCCGGCTCTGGACGGCGGGCGATCCGGCCGCGCAGGCAGGCGGGGTTCCGCCCTTCTTCCGCGCCACCAACCGCAACAAGACCAGCATCAGCCTCGACCTCAAGCACGAGGCCGGGCGGGCCGCCTTCCTGCGCCTGGTGGCGGAGAGCGATCTCGTCGTCGAGAATTTCCGCCGCGGCGTGCTCGACAGGCTCGGGCTCGGCTACGAGGCGCTGCGCACCGCCAATCCCGAGATCATCCTCGCCTCGATCTCGAGCCAGGGCGAAACCGGACCCGATGCGGCCTATGTCTCCTATGGCTCGACGCTGGAGGCGGTCGCCGGGCTTGCCTGGATGACCGGCTATCCCGAGGGGCCGCCGACGATCAGCGGCCGCGACGTCAACTATCCCGACCAGGTGGTGGCGCTCTTCGCCGCCGGCATGATCGCGACGGCCTGGCGCGCGCGCCGGGATGGCGCGGGCGGCACCCATCTCGACATGTCGCAGCGCGAGCTCACCAGCTTCCTGTGCGGCGAAGCCTTCCTCTCGGCAGGCAGCGAGACGGCCTCCGCGCGCACCGGCAACGAGCAGGCGCCGCACCGCCTGCAGGATTGCTTCTGCGACCGCGACGGCGACTGGGTCGCGGTGACGATCGACGATGCGGAGGTCGACGGGCTGTGCCGGCTTCTCGGCGTGCAGGCCATGCTGTCCGATGCCGAGATCAAGACCGAACTCCGCGTCTGGATCGCCGAGCGGCCGGCGAGCGAGGCGGTCCCGGCGCTGGCTGCGGCGGGGATCGCCGCCGCCATGGTCCATAACGGCAAGTCGCTGCTGGGGCAGCAGCACCGCCTTTGGGACAGCGCGCTGGCGCGGGCGGAGGATGGCGGGCTGTTGAAGGGCTTCCCCTTCCAGCTCGCGGAGGCGCCGCTCCGGATCGAGTGCGATGCGCCGGGCGTCGGCAGCCACACGGCCGAGATCCTGATGCGGATTGCCGGCTATTCCCGAGACGAGGTTGCCGCGCTCGCCCGCGACGGCATCATCGAGGTGGCGGGGGAATGAGGTCGAACGTGGCGCCGCGTTCGATCGGGAACTTGTATTTCCGGGCGTAGCGCCCGGCCTCGCCCAGGATCCAGTCGCGGAAGGCCATCAGCCGCGGGTTCTTCTCGGCGCGTTCGAGATAGGTCAGGTAATAGGCGTTGCCGTTCTGGAAGACGAAGTCGAAGGCCGGGACCAGCCGGCCGAGCTCGATATCCTCGACGACGAGCGCCATCTGGCCGATCGCGATGCCGATCCCGTCGATCGCCGCCTGGTAGGCCAGGCTCGAACTCTCGAAACGCAGGCTGTGGCCGGCATCGACGGCATCCGCGCCGGCGGCGGCGAGCCAGTCGCGCCAGTCGTCGGGGCGCGCCAGCGAATGCAGCAGCGTGTGCCGGCTCAGATCGTTCGCATGCCGAAGGGCCGGGCTGGTGGCCAGCAATTGCGGGCTGCAAACCGGGACGAGCTCGCCGCCGGCAATGCGATGGGCGATGAGGCCGCTCCAGTCGCCACGGCCGAGCTGGATCGAGATATCGACGTCGCCGGCGCCGAGGATCGAGGCCGGCATCGGCGTGAAGGACGTCGTCAGCTGAATCTCGCGGGTCGGATCGAGCTTGTGGAACAAAGGCAGGCGCGGCATCAGCCAGCGCAATGCGAACGTCATGGCGCAATGGACGTGCAGCGGCTGCTCCTTATGGGCGTTGAGCAGCCGTTTCGTCGCGCCGTCGGTGCGGTCGAACACATCGGTCAGCGCCGCGACATAGGCGCGGCTTGCCTCGGATATGCGCAGGTCGCGGTTGGTCCGGTCGAACAGCTCGACCCCGAGGAAGTCCTCGAGAAGCTTGATTTGCCGGCTTACGGCACCGGGTGTGACGTGGAGTTCCTCGGCTGCGCGGGTGAAGCTGACATGCCGTCCGGCAGCCTCGAAGGCGCGCAATGCGTTGAGCGGCGGCAATCGCCAGGCCATGCCATCGTCCTGTGAGGAAAACTCAAGCAGGCTTATCGTTATGTCGTTTGACGCACAAGGTTTTTTGGCCGATGCGAGAGGCCGCCGGCTGCGGAACGGGAAACACGCTCCGGCCGGAAACGAGCCTAGATCGCCGTGCGTCCCATCGGACGCAAAGTGGCGATCTAGGCCTTTGTTATTGCATCGGATTCTTCCGAAAACCGGATTCCACTTTTCGGGCCGATGCTCTAGGGAGAGCAGCGTGCGAGGCTGGGGCAGGCGATGAGCATCAAGGGCAAGGCCTATATCGCGGGAGCCTTCGAGCACCCGACGCGCAAGGCGCCGGACAAGTCGGTGGCGCAGCTGCATGCCGAGGTCGCGCTCGGCGCGCTCGCCGATGCCGGCCTGAGCAAGGACGATGTCGACGGCTATTTCTGCGCCGGCGATGCGCCCGGCACCGGGCCGCTCTCGATGCTCGAATACATGAACCTCAAGGTCCGGCACGTCGATTCGACCAATATCGGCGGCTCGTCCTACATCGCCCATGTCGCCCACGCCGCCCAGGCGATCGCGCTCGGCAAGTGCAACGTCGCGCTGATCACGCTGGCCGGGCGGCCGCGCAGCGACGGCTCCTCGACCGGCGCCGCGCCGCGCCGCGACAATCCCGAACAGCCGGATTTCCTCTGGGAGAGCCTGTTCGGCATGGAGACGCTCAACGCTTACGCGATGTGCGCCATGCGGCACATGTACGAGTTCGGCACCACGAGCGAGCAGCTCGCCTGGATCAAGGTCGCTGCCTCGCACCATGCCCAGCACAATCCCAACGCCATGCTGCGCAACCTCGTCACGGTCGACGAGGTCCTGGCCTCGCCGGTGATCGCCGATCCGCTGCACCGGCTCGACAGCTGCGTCGTCAGCGACGGCGGCGGCGCGTTGATCGTGACCAAGCCGGAGATCGCGCGCAGCCTGAAGCGCCCGCTGGTCAAGGTCATGGGCGCCGGCGAGGCGGTGAAGCACCAGTCCGGCGGGCAGGTCGACCTGACCTATTCCGCCGCCGTCAGGTCCGGGGCGATCGCGTTCGAAGAGGCCGGGGTGCGGCCGGCCGACATCAAGTACGTCTCGCTCTATGACAGCTTCACCATCACGGTGCTGGTTCAACTCGAAGACCTCGGCTTCTGCCGGAAGGGCGAGGGCGGCCGCTTCGTCGCCGACGGCAACCTGATCTCGGGCCAGGGCAGGCTGCCCTTCAACACCGATGGCGGCGGGCTGTGCAACAACCACCCGGTCCATCGCGGCGGCATGACCAAGGTCATCGAGGCTGTCCGGCAATTGCGCGGCGAGGCGCATCCGGCGGTGCAGGTCCCGAACTGCGACGTGGCGCTGGCCCATGGCACGGGCGGCCTCATCAGCATGAGGCATGGCGGCGCAACCCTGATCATGGAGCGCGAGTGATGAGCACGGATGCGGTGACGGCGCTGGCCCTGCACAATCCGGAAACCAACGCCTTCTGGGCGGGGCTGATCGAGGGACGCTTCCTCGTCAGGCGCTGCGAGGATTGCGGCGAGGCGCATTGGTATCCGCGCGCGATCTGCCCGTTCTGCTCCAGCAGCAGGACCGGCTGGCAGGAAGCCTCGGGACGGGGGGTGATCTACTCCTACAGCATCATGCGGCGCGCAAAGGTGCCTTACGCCATCGCCTTCGTCAGCCTCGCTGAGGGGCCGACTATGATGACCAACATCGTCGATTGCGATTTCGAGGCGCTCGCCATCGGCCAGCCGGTCAAGCTGGCGATCAGGCGGCGCGAGGACGGCCTGGCCTTGCCGATGTTCACCCCTGCCTGAGCCTGACCGTGGGCGTGCCCGGCTCTTGTGAGGAAACCTCAAGGGAAGCCGCCATTAACTCGTTTGACCCGGCGCGGGCGCCGGCGGAAAGCTCAAGCGGGAACCTACCCGTGCGACGCCGCAAGACGCCGCGCTGTGGCTGTCCAAGAAGGTATGACCCCGCCCGGCGCCCGCCGGCTCGCGTCTGGAGGATCACCCAGGAATGTCGGTCGATTTTTCGATCCGGGACCATGTCGCAACGGTCGTCCTGAACCGGCCCGAAGCGATGAATGCGATAGACCCGGAAACGCAAGCTGCCCTGCTCGATTGCTGGGCCCGGATCCGGCAGGATGACGACGTGCGCGTCGTCATCCTGACCGGTGCGGGCGAACGCGCCTTCTGCACCGGCGCCGATCTCAAGAAGACGATGCCGCCGGCCGAGAGCTATGCCGCGCTCGCCTTCGGCGCGGGCGACGAGGCCTTCTCGAACCAGCTCGAACTCGACAAGCCGATCATCTGCGCCATCAACGGCTATGCGCTCGGCGGCGGGCTGGAGCTGGCACTGGCCTGCGATATCCGCATCGCCGCCGACACGGCGCGCTTCGGGCTCCCCGAGGTCAAGGTCGGCAGCATTCCCGGCGATGGCGGCACCCAGCGCCTGCCCCGCACGATGGGCGCAAGCGACACGATGCTGCTGCTCCTGACCGGCGACCATATCGACGCGCAGGAGGCGAAGCGGCTCGGCCTGATCAGCCGCATCGTGCCCCCGGCGGATCTGCTGGCGGAGGCGCAGGCGATCGCCGGGCGCATCGCCGCCAATGCGCCGCTCTCGGTCCGGGCGGTGAAGCGTCTCGTCAAGCAGGGCGCCGGCCTGCCGCTCGATGTCGCCATCGCGACCGAGCGGCTGGTCTGGGGCGTGCTGCGCGATACCAGGGACCGGATCGAGGGACGGCGCGCCTTCCAGGAAAAGCGCAAGCCGGTCTTCACGGGATGCTGATGCCGATGCCCCTTCACCGTCACCAGGGCCCGACCGGGCCAAGTGCAACGCCATGATCGACAAGCGTGTCGCCAGCATCGCCGAAGCCATGGCCGGCGTGCCCGATGGCGCGACCGTCCTGGTCGGCGGCTTCGGGGCGGTCGGCCATCCCTATGCGCTGATCGAGGGCTTGATCGAACATGGCGCCCGCGAGCTGACGATCGTCACCAACAATGCCGGCTGGGCCGCCGATTCAGGCCTGCCCAAGCTGATGGGTCTGGGGCGGGTGCGCAAGATCATCTGCAGCTTCCCGCGCGGTTCGAGCGTCTTCGACGAGCTCTACCGGGCCGGCAAGATCGAGCTCGAGATCACGCCGCAAGGCACGCTTGCCGAACGCATCAGGGCGGCGGGCGCCGGCATCCCGGCCTTCTTCACCGCCACTGCAGCCGGCACCAGGCTCGCGGCCGGCAAGGAGGTGCGCGAGATCAACGGGCGCTCCTACGTCCTGGAACAGGCGCTGCATGGCGACGTCGCGCTGGTCGAGGCCTGGCGCGCCGATCGCTGGGGCAACCTGATCTATCGCGGCACCGGCCGGAACTTCAATCCGATCATGGCGATGGCGGCGGAGCTCACCATCGTCCAGACCCAGGAGATGGTCGCGCTCGGCGATCTCGACCCCGAGGCCATCGTTACGCCGGGCATCTTCGTGAACCGCGTCGTGCCGGTGCCTTATGGCGATCCACCGCCGGCCAGGGCGGCTTAAGGCCGGACATGGTGATGACGATCTCGACAGCACCCCAGTTTGCTCCCCTGAGCCGCGCCGCGATGGCCGCCCGCGTGGCCGCCGATATTCCCGAGGGCTGGTACGTCAACCTCGGCATCGGCATGCCGACGCTGGTCGCCGATTGCGTCCCGGCCGATCGGGAGGTGGTCTTCCATTCCGAGAACGGGCTGCTCGGCATGGGCCCGGTCGCGACGCCGGAAAACCTCGATCCCTGGATCGTCAATGCCGGCAAGCAGAACGTCACGCTGCGCAGCGGTGCCTCGCTGTTCCACCATGCCGACAGCTTCGCGATCATCCGCGGCGGCCATCTCGACCTCTGCCTGCTCGGCGCCTACGAGGTCGCCGAGACTGGCGACGTCGCCAATTGGGCGACCTCCGAGACCGAGGCCGCGCCCGCCGTCGGCGGCGCCATGGACCTCGCCGTCGGCGCCAGGCGGCTCTGGGTGATGATGGAGCATACGACCCGCGACGGCAGCCCGAAGCTGGTCGAGCGCTGCTCCTATCCGCTGACCGCGCAGCGCGCGGTGAAGCGCATCTACACCAATCTGGCTGTTATCGAGGTCACGGACCAGGGCTTCGTCGTGAGCGAAATCACCGCCGGCCTCTCATTCGACGATCTGCAGGCGCGCACCGGGGCCAAGCTCCATCGCGGCGCGGGTCTGAAGCAAGACTGAACACCCGGGGAGCGGGTGAAGCAAAAACCAGAAACTGAACTCACAGGGAGGATCGATCATGCTGCAAGGACTGAGGCTATCGGCTGCCATCGCCGCGCTATCATGCGCCTTGGGTCTCGCACCCGCCGCCGCGCAGGAGAAAACCTATCCGGCGAAGCCGATCACCCTCGTGATCCCCTTCGCGCCCGGCGGCTCGGTCGATGCGGTGGTCAGGACGCTGAAGCCGCATCTCGATGAACGGCTGAAGCAGCCGATCGTCGTCGACTATCGCGGCGGGGCCGCGACCACGATCGGCACCGGCGTCGTCGCCCGCGCGCCCGCCGACGGCTATACGATCGGCGTCGTCGTCGACGCGCACACGGTCAATCCGAGCCTCTACAAGGACCTGACCTACAACACCTTCACCGATTTCGCGCCGGTGACGCTGATGGGCACGATGCCGCTGGTCGTGGCGGTGAACGCCTCGTCCGAGTTCGACACGCTGGCCAAGCTGGTCGCCGTCGCCAAGGCCAAGCCGAAAGCGCTGGCCTATGGCACCGTCGGGACCGGCAGCATCAACCATCTCGCCGTCGAGCTGTTCAGCCGCGCCGCCGGCATCGAGCTGACGCATGCGCCCTATCGCGGCGGCGGACCGGCCGTCACCGACCTGCTCGGCGGCCATATCCACCTGATGCTGATGTCGGCGACCCTGGCCAAGCCCCAGATCGATGCCGGCAAGTTCCGCGCGCTCGCCGTCACCTCGAAGGAGCGCCTGCCGACCCTGCCCAACGTGCCGACGGTCGCGGAAAGCGGCTATCCCGGCTTCGAGGCCTTCGCCTGGCAGGGCATCGTGGCGCCGGCCAAGACGCCGCCGGCGATCGTCGACCGGCTCCAGAAGGAGACCAAGGCGGTGCTCGACCTGCCGGAGGTGCGCAAGCAGCTCGGCGAGCTCGGCTTCGTCGTCGCGGCCTCGACCCCGGCCGAGTTCGCCGCCTTCATCAAGTCGGACGCCGAGCATTGGGCCAAGGTGATCGAGACCGCGAACGTCAAGCCCGAGAATTGATCCCGCCTCGCATGCCGGGCGCTCCATGGCGGAGCCCCGGCATCTCCCGTCACGCCAGGAATATCGAGGTGACGCGTGCGTCGTATCGATAACGTCACCGATCTGGTCTCCGGCCTGCTGCTGGTCGGCCTCGCGCTGCTGGCGCTGACCCTGACCTGGCCGCTGCGGCTCGGCTCGGCGACCCAGATGGGGCCGGGCTACGTGCCGCGGCTGCTGTGCTATCTGCAGATCGGGCTCGGCCTGATGATCATCGCCCAGAGCCTCGTGACCCAGGGCGGCCCGCTGGAAAAATGGGCGCCCCGGCCGATCGTCTGGGTGCTTGCCGGCCTGGCCTTCTTCACCTTCGCGATCGAGCGCCTCGGGCTGGTCGCCGCCGTGATCGGCCTCGTGCTGCTCTCCTGCCTGGCCCATCGCGGCACGCGCCCGCTCGAGGCCGCCTTGCTCGGCATCGGGCTCGCCGTCTTTTCCGTGCTCCTCTTCGTCGAAGCGCTCGGGTTGCCGATCCTCGTCTGGCCGGGCTTTGGAGACTGACGATGGAGACTTTGCTCGGCCTCTATCACGGCCTGACCATCGCGCTGCTGCCGACCAACCTGCTGTACTGCCTGGTCGGCGCGCTGATTGGCACGCTGATCGGCGTGCTGCCCGGGTTAGGGCCCGTCGCGACGGTGGCGATGCTGCTGCCGGTGACGCTCTATCTGCCGCCGGTCACGGCGCTCATCATGCTCTCGGGCATCTATTACGGCGCGCAATATGGCGGCTCGACTACCGCCATCCTGGTCAACCTGCCCGGCGAGAACTCCTCGGTCGTCACCTGCCTCGACGGCTACCAGATGGCGAGGCAAGGCCGCGCCGGCCCGGCGCTGGCCGTGGCGGCGCTCGGCTCGCTCTTCGCCGGCTGCGTCGCGACGCTGTTCATCGCCTTCTTCGCGCCGCCGCTGGCCGTGCTCGCGCTGCTCTTCGGCCCGTCCGAATATTTCGCGCTGATGGTGCTTGGCCTGATCGCGGCGATCGTGCTGGCGCAGGGCTCGCTGCTCAAGGCGCTCGGCATGATCGTGCTCGGCCTGCTGCTCGCCTCGGTCGGCACCGACCTCAATTCCAGCCTGGGCCGCATGACCTTCGGCATTCCCGAGCTTGCCGATGGCATCGGCTTCGTGCCGCTGGCCATGGGCGTCTTCGCCGTCGGCGAGATCATCAAGAACCTGGAGAAGCCGGAAGAGCGCAGCCTCGTCACCGGGGATATCAGCAACCTCTGGCCGACGAAGGACGATTTCAGGCGGTCATGGCCGGCGGTGCTGCGCGGAACCGCACTCGGCTCGGTGCTCGGGCTGCTGCCGGGCGGCGGCGCGATGCTGAGCTCCTTCGCCGCCTATGCGCTCGAAAAGCGGCTCTCACGCGAGCCGGAGCGCTTCGGCCGGGGCGCGATCGAGGGCGTGGCTGCGCCTGAATCGGCCAATAATGCCGGCGCTCAAACCTCATTCATCCCGCTGCTGACTCTCGGCATCCCGGCCAATGCCGTGATCGCATTGATGGCCGGCGCCATGATGATCCACGGCATCCAGCCGGGACCGCAGGTGCTGACCAAGAATCCGGAGCTGTTCTGGGGCGTGGTCGCCTCGATGCTGATCGGCAACGTGATGCTCGTCATCATCAACCTGCCGCTGATCCGGATCTGGGTGGCGCTGCTCAAGATCCCCTATCACCTGCTTTACCCGGCGATCCTCGTGTTCTGCTGCATCGGCGTCTACAGCATCAACAAGAGCGTCTTCGAGGTCTCGCTGCTGCTGGTCTTCGGCCTCATGGGCTACCTGTTCCTGAAGCTGCGCCTGGAGCCGGCGCCGCTGCTGCTGGCCTTCGTGCTCGGGCCGCTGATGGAGGAGAACCTGCGCCGTGCGATGGTGCTCTCGCATGGCGACCCGACGGTCTTCGCCACCCGCCCGATCAGCGCTGGATTGCTGCTGCTCGCGCTGGCGCTGCTCGCCCTGGTGACGCTGCCGATATTCCGCCGCACGCGCGACGTCGCCTTCAAGGAAGAGGGCTAGCGTTGTTTTGCCCGGCACTTTGGTCCGTGTGAGAACTGACCGCGCGCCCGGGAGCAGACATCGGGAGACTACCCGGAACCGGACACTCCTCGCTGGCCCAAGCAACGTCGGCTCGCGACCCGATGGAGGCTTTCGGCGCCCGCGAGGATGATGCCTGCCGTTGGCCCTTCCCGACCTTGACGACGGCTGCCTTAGGCGGCGGCATGCCCGGGAGTACGCAGATGGATTTCACATTGCGAGCCGGTATCGCGCTGGTTTTGACCTCTCTTGGCGAGAAGATTTAGAAGCATTCTCCCCCACCCCGATGCCATGATGCCGGCCAGCCGCGTCGACCGTTCGTCGTGCGGCGGGGCGGAGCTTGATATGATCGACCGTAGAACTTTGCTTGCGCTGGCGGCCGGCACCATGGCCGGGATAGGTCCCGGCTTCGCCCAGGGCACGACGCTGCGCATCGGCTATGTGCCGGTCATCGGAGCGAGCGCCCTGTTCGTCCTTGCCGGCGACGGATCGACACGGGATGCCGGCTTCGATCTGAAGCTCACCAAGTTCGATTCCGGCCCGAACGCCATTCAAGCCTTCGCCTCCGGCACGATCGACATCCTGGTCATCGGGATCGCCCCGGTCGCCGTCGCCCGCGCCCGCGGGCTCGACGCCTCGGTCATCGCCGCTGCCGCCGTCGGCGGCGCAGCCTTCGTGGCGGGGCCCGCGCTCGCCAAGGCCTTCGCTGAGAACGGCAATGACCCTGCCAAAGCCTTCGCTGCCTTCAGGGCCGCGACCGGCCGCAAGGCCAAGCTGGGCACCTTGCCACCCGGCGGCGTGCCGACGGTCGCCCTGCACCACTGGCTCTGGAAAGTGGGCAAGGTCGAGCGATCCGATGTCGAGATCGCCAACATGGGCATCGAGGTGGTGCAGCAGGCCATGCTGAGCGGCGCCATCGATGGCGGCACGCTACTCGAACCCTCGGCCACCCTGGTGACCGAGCGCGACCCGCGCACCAAGCGCATCGTCAATTCGCCGGACATGTTCCCGAACATTCCAGGCGTCGTCGTCGCAGCCTCGGGAAGCCTGCTGAAAAGCCGGCCCGACCTGGCCGAGCGCTTCGTCGGCCTGTTCCATCGAGCGACGGAGTTGGTCCGCACGGACCCCGCCAAGGCGGCGCCGCTCGTACTCGCCGCCCTCGGCGGCGGCCTGGTCGCCGAGGACACGATCACGCGAGCCTTGACCTCGCCGGCGGTGAGCTTCGTCAACGACCCCGCCAGGATCCGCAAGGCGACCGAGGACCTGCTCGCCTATCAGGTCGAACTCGGCGACTTTCCCACCGCACCGGCGCTCGATGGCCTGTTCGATCAAGCTCTCTACGAGCGCGGGCTGCGGACAGCGGCGACACGCTGAGCATCGCACCTCCGGTCATTCTTATCGCCGGACGGCGACCGGCCGATATCTGCGTCCCGAGTTCCGCTACAGGCGCGAAACAGTCGGGCGAGATAAGGACGAAATTGGCGCTGGCCGGAACTCGTGGTTCGCACGTCACAGCCGGCCTGGGCAAAAAGCCTAGGTTCGAGGCCACCCGGTTCTCAGCAGAGAACCGAAATGGCTCTCTCCCAGAGTTGAATTGAACCCAGCCGGTTGTTCCCTGCACGCAAGCGCGCGGACGGCATCTCGGTCTACGTGATCCCAAGCGTGAACGAGGCCGCCTGACAGTCGTCCGCTCCGGCAAGACGGCGACGGCAGGGGTCGCTCCCGGCGAGCACTGCTGGAGTTCCGCTACCGACAAGAAAGGGCGCCCGCGCGGGGCGCCCTTTCAGTTCGAGCCGGATGGGGAGCGCCGCTCAGACGAAGCGGAAGTCGTCCGGCGACAGGGCGGAGAGCTGCTGGTTGCAAGTCGGCTTCGCCCAGCCTTCGACGTTCTATCGGCAGTTCCGGATGCGCTACGGCCGGACGCCGTCCGAGATCCGGCAGACCTTGCTCAGCTAGAGCACGACATCATGCTCTAACTCTTGGATGAATCTGAATCCGTCTCCAGGCCTCTGAGAACGGCCCCGTTCCTTGCGCTGCCCGCACGGGCGGCGCCTGGACCGGGCGCTGACGCCGTTGCCTATGCCGGCAGGACGACCACCTTCGTCTTGACCGGCGTCCGTGAGTACAGGTGCATCATGTCCTGGCTGAGGAGGCCGACACAGCCGCTTGTGATGCCCGAGCCGATCGTTTCGGGATCGCTGGAGGCGTAGATCGTGTAGAGCGTGTAAGCGCCGTTCTGATAGAGATAAAGCGTGCGGGCGCCGAGCGGGTTGTCGAGGCCGCCCGGCATGCCGCCGGCGTATTTGGCGGCCTCGGGCTGGCGCTTGATCATCTCCTTGGGCGGCGTCCAGGTCGCCCATTCGGCCTTGCGCCCGATATAAGCGTCACCGCTCCACAGGAACCCGTCGCGGCCGACATTGGCACCATAGCGGGTGGCGGATCCTTCGTCCTCAACCCGGTAAACGTAGTAATTGCTGGGATCGACGATGATCGTGCCCGGCGCTTCCTTGGTCTCGTAGCGAACCGTCCGGCGGAAATATTTCGGATCGACCTTGGTGACATCGACCGCCGGGATCGGGAATTTCTCCTCGGGCACCGGCCCGTAGACCTTCTCCGCCTCGGCAAGGCTCATGCCGTCGGACGTCACGCAACCGCCTAGCCCCAGCGCGCCGAGACCGACGGCGGAGCCGACCAGAAACGACCGGCGATTGAGAAGCCCCGACCGACGCTCGAGCTGAGCGATCTCGCCCATCTTGCCGGCATCGGCATTCGCACCGTCCATGATCATGATGTGGCAGTTTCCCATGTCTTGTTGCCCGACGAGAGTATACCGACATACACCCGCTCAATGTCTTACTGAGCTGAGATTGCCGTCGCACGGCTCGGCTGGCAAGCTCGGACCTTCGCTGCGCGAGGCTTGCCATACACCAAAGCCGGTAACGTCCACGCGGTCTCGCAGTCCCACTCGCGCTGGCTTCGACCAGGACATGCAGGTCGCGGCATCGCTCGGTCAGCGGTGTCTCGGCTCATTCGCCCGGCAGAATCGGGCTCACGCCTTCCCCGAAAACTCCGGAGAATCAGGCTCGACGCGCTGCATGGGAGGGATCGCTAGATCGCCGTGCGTCCTATCGGACGCACAGTGGCGATCTAGACTTTTGTTATTGCATCGGATTTTTTCGAAAACCGGATTCCACTTTTCGGTCCGATGCTCTAAAACTGGCTGGCGGCGGCGGAAGATCGTCCCGAGTCGCTCTCTCCCCGGCGGTCAGCAACTCCCGTCCTCAGACGCGCGTCGACAAAGGTGGCCGACAGCGCGACGAGGGTCTTGCCATCTTTGGCCAGGCTGTGTGGAGAGTGCCGATCGCGAGGGCGAGGCGGCTTCGGCCAGTGCAGCCTCGCGACCGTGACGGCATTGCTGCTCGCTAGATCGCCGTGCGTCCTATCGGACGCAAAGTGGCGATCTAGGCTTTTGTTATTGCATCGGATTGTTCCGAAAACCGGATTCCACTTTTCGGTCCGATGCTCTACGGCGAGCGTCGCGCTCGGGTCGACATCGCTGAAGTTAACTGGAAGCGCCCGCGGCACCATTGTCGGAAAACGCGCCAGGATATCAAAATCGCACCATAAAACTCGCCGACCTAAATCGAAACATTGCCTTTCCTTGAAGTTCATATCAGAAATACGCACCATGACCTTTGAACAACCTATAGTAAATTACACAGTAATCCTTTGCCTGAATAAATTTATACGGCAACGCTGAGACGCTCATCGATGGATCGATCGCATCGATAAAACGGAAAGCTTAAAGACAAAAATACACATGCCAATCGACGACAAGACGAAGCGAGAGGTCCTAGAGTGGCTTCTATCCCAACCGACATTGCGGCTATCGAAACGCAACAAGCAATTTCTTCGCTTCGTTGCAGAGGAATCCATCGCCGGAAGGGGGAATAGGATAAAGGCCTATACGATCGCGGTTGAAGTTTTCGGGCGATCCCCCGACTTCGACGGCGGTCTCGACCCTGTCGTACGAATAGAAGCGGGGAGGCTGCGTCTCGGCTTGGCGCAGTACTATGCGAACGAGGGACGATTGGACCCCATTCGCATCGCGGTCCCTCCCGGTGGCTACGAGCCCATGTTCGAGGTCATGAGTGGCTCAGTGCTGGAGGCGATGGCCGGAGATCGCGTCAGCCCGCCTGCCGGCCAGCCGAGCCGTAACACTCAACTCAGCGGCGCGCATGTCGTTGCTTCTCAGGCCCCGGCCTCCAGAGACAAGACTGTGTTCGTACGAGCCACGCTCGGATTCATCCATTTGCGAACGCTATGGAAGATCGTGCCAATTGGTGCGCTGGCTCTGGCCGCCGCCGCCTACTTTTGGGCGCCATGGCAACGCGACGGCGCGACGGAAACGCCGACAGCTGTGGTGCTCCGCGCTGTTCCCGTGACATCGGACGTTCCCACGTTGGCGCTGGCGAGAACGTTGTCGGAGGCCTTGCCCGCGTCTCTTGCCCGTTTTGGCGGGCTATCCGTCGTCGCGCCCATGGGCGACCAGAGCAGCGAAGATGTCGTCGCCAAGGTTACCGGGCAGGCCTCCCCGTCCCGGAAGATCTATGTCGTTACCATGCTCGTCACGATCGACGACTTGGTAACTCGCGCGAGCTGGCAGGTTTTCAATGGGCGCGACCAGGCCCTTCTATGGTCCGGCGCATCGGAGACAAGGGCGGGCCATGGGAGATCGGCAGCGCCGGAGGACGCGATAGCGGAAAAGATCGCCGCGGCCATAGCCTCCCGGGGAGCTCTGATACCATCGCACGAGCGCAAGACCATCGTGGGGAATCCGACTCCTGGCTACGCGTGCATAGCGCGAGCAAGAGACCTGTTCGTCCTCGATGACGCCATTCGGAAAGTTCTGATCGATTGCCTGGAGCGGACGGTTGCGCAGAATCCCGAGCATGGCGAGGCATGGGGTTGGCTGGCCTATGCCTATGTCGATGAGAGCCGCGTCCAAATCGCAGACTCCAATGCCTCGGCAGAAGCGTTGCGGCGCGCGGCTGCCGCCGTTGAGCGCGCCGAGCGCTATGCTCCATATCTGGCCACGACCTACCAATTTGCGTCCACCGTCGCGTTTCAGCAGGGCGACATCGAGAAATTCGAGCGCACGGCCAAAAGGGCCATCGAGCTCAACCCCAGCGATCCCAGCCTTCGGATTACCTATGGCAACAGACTGGAAGCCATAGGCCGCTATGATGAGGGTGTCGCGATCCTGAAGGAGGCCGTTGCATCGCGCCCGACACCGGTGGCGACGGATTATTTTGTGCTCGTCCTGGATCTCTATCGGCGGCAGCAATACCGCGAAGCCGTTGCCATGCTGGAGCGGCATCCGGCCCCCAATTTATATCATTATTGGCTTATGATGGCGGCCGCGCAGAGCCATCTCGGCAACACGGCCGCTGCCTCGAATGCAGTGAAGCGCCTCCTGGAGATCCGCCCGAATTACGGCAGCCTCATGCGCAAGGATTTCCAGTATCGCCGCTTTGAACAGGCGCGCATCGACGATTTCGCCGCCGCCCTGAAAAAAGCCGGGCTGGCCGTCGACTAAGCGTCTTGGCCGAGCGCCGCACTCAGATGGCATCGGCCGATACAGCACGCATCCGCAGCGTCTGCACACAATGTCGCTAGAGCGGGATGCCGTCCGAAAACCGGTGCCCACTTTTCGGCATCATCCTCTAGCGCCAATAGTACCCCTGCCCTAGCGACCGGGAGCTGCCTATTGGCCGCTCCGCAAAGAGTGTGACCGCGAGGCAGCGCGGGCCGTTCAGAGCGACTGGAAGCCGCGCCTTCGCGACAACGGTCACGGGGGTCGCCAGCATCGCCGCCAACCGAGCAGCAACGCCATACCGCAAGAACGGCTCAGGAAGACAGAGCGCTTCGAGGCGCACCAACGTGACCGGACGTGGAATTCATCTGCTCGTCTGACTCCCCGATTGCGCGAGCAACGCCTGTTACATGGCCGCGTGCGGCCGGTGCCATCCGCATCGGAAGAGCTTTTCGCACCAGAACGCCTCTGACCCATGCCTGATCAGCTCGTTCGACGCGCCGTATTACGTATCAACGCAACGGCCCTTCGAAGACGAAACCGTATCTAACGGTAAAATACATACCGTTGCGTTCTGTCGAACGACCGTACGGCAGCGTACCTGATTTTCGTCAACGAAGAGAATTGATGTATCCAAATCACAGATTCATTTTGAATACGTCTCAATTATTGTCGATAAATAGCGGATCTACTTTCCAGTATCGAGCAGAGACGATCAATTATCTACATCAAATACCTAGATTTTACTGTATTTCACACGTCGAATCGAAGAGGTGATGCGCAACGATGTCGCACGGTCAGGAATTCGCGAGAACTTCGGAAGGCGGCATGGCCGCCAGGAGAAAGGCGCACGCCGCTATCGCGCCCGAACCAGTCGTGCCTTTGGCCACTGACAAAGCACTGATTCAGGCTCAGCTGGAGCTTTACCAGCATGATGATTGCCACGCGTTGTTCGGGATATGCGAAGGGTCCCTGCTTCATCGCGTGAATGGAAAAATCTTCAAATACGCAGCAGGGACCTGGTTCGCTCTGCAGCCTGGCCAAAGCTTCGATATCGATCCCATATTTGCGTGGAGCGGTTGGCTGATCGTATTTCGCAGCGACGCGCTGGCCGCCAATCGGGACAGTCGCGTCATCGACGAGATCAAGGCCAGCATCGCGCTGGTCGATATCAGCGGCAACGTGCGTCTGGAATCTGACGACCATCGCGCATGCTCGGCCAGCGTAAATCAGATGGTTCTCGACGCCGATTCCGTGAACGATAGGTTTCATCGGGCGGCTTTGTTGAAAAGCCAGCTGCAGACCGTCCTGTTTCGGTTTGCAAAGGCCAGCCGCGCGTGCCTTCCGTCGATCGGCCAGCCCGAGCATATTGTTCGGCTTGATCGCTTCAAGCGCGTTGTAGAGCAGGATTTTCGGCGCCTACATACGGTCGGCGCTTATGCAAAGCTTCTCGGCTACTCGGAGAAGACTTTAGCGCGCTCCACGCTGGAGGCCTGCGGATTATCGCCAAAGACAATCCTAAGGAAGCGCATTGCGACAGAAGCCAGACGTCTTCTTCTTCATAGCGCGCAGAGCGTATCAGCAATAGGCCATGATCTCGGCTTCGCCGAGCCGAGCGGGTTCGTTAAATTCTTCAAACGAGAGACGGCCTTAACACCGGCCGAATTCAGAAGAAGCTATAGATCGTGGTAGCACACTGGCAAACGTAGCGGCATTTGGCTCATATACGACTAAACTTGTCGTTCGAATTAGGAATACGTCATGAACGAACGATCCCTGAAGGCGATATTATCCGATTCAGCTGCATACCTCGAATCGGCGGAGGCTTCGGAATACGGCGCCGAAGGTCATGCAGGAAAAAATCAAGCACCGAAAAGCACTATTTCGGATCTCGCGCGCGATTTCGGCGTCACATTCCGTGCGCTACGCTTCTATGAATCCCGTGGTCTTCTGTCACCGACCCGAGATGGAGTGCAGCGAATTTACTCGCCTGCCGATCGGGCTCGACTTGCACTGATCTTGAAGGGCAAACAGCTCGGCTTCACCCTCAATGAGATTTACGCCATGGTGGCAGAAGAGAAACTCGCCGACACGAGAGCCGATCGGAATGCGGCAACCTTGGCCGGACTTCACTTGACGCACAGGCAGATCGCCGAACAGCTTGAACTGCTGCGCAACCAGCAAAGGGACGTTGCCGTCGCGATTGCCGAGCTCGAGGTCGCTTTTCAGCGCGTTCGCGCGGGTTGAACCCCAAGTGCCGCCCAACGCGGGGGCGCAACCTGATCGCGGCGCCGCTCTATCGCTGGCTGAGCGACGAGCCAACGGGGTCTTCATGGCGGGACAGTTGACGGCGCAGTATCTTGACGAAGATGACGCGGCGGCTAAAGCTAAGCTTGGATATTCGAGCGTAAACGCGCGCTCGTCCCGCTACGGCACCCCCGATGAATCTCATCCGTTCGTGCCAGCCATGCCGGCACGCCTTTGATCCGCCCAGCCCCCGCCTGGATCTGCGCTGGTCGTCGGAATCGAACATGGGCCGCATATCTTCTGCTCTGATCGGATCGCGAGAGCTCAAAAAGGTATCGCAACTGCATCTTGCGTTGAGGGAGGACGAAGCACGATGAGCTCCAGCTTGGATCTCGATGTCGATGATCTCATGAGCGCGCTCAGATCGAAGCCAATTCTGTCCGGAACGGAGGTATGGGACCCACTTGAGAAGGTAATCCTCTCTCCTCCTTCATATCGACTGATCGATATCGGCTTCGTCCTATGCCTGCAGAATTACCGCATGCTCCAGCCGTCGCGCAGCCGGCTGATGCGGCGTAACTGCGTGACCCTGCAATTTACCCAGTCCGGTGCGTACCGCCTTTACGGCAGCGGCCAGGTCAGGCAGGTCCGCTCCGGGTCCGTCCGGCTGAATGCGATGCCCGCTTCCGTTTCGGAATTCGCGGGGAACATGCACATGCGGGGGGCCAGCATCTTCATCGAGCGCGAACTCTTGATCGACAGCTTCGGCCTGCGCCCCGATCTCTGGCCCGCGGAATATCGCGCCACCTTCGCCACGAAGGCGCCATCCCCGGTCTCGATAGAAATGCCGCTCACGCCGGAGATGTGGCTGATCCTCGATGCGATGATCGACTGCACCTTCAACGAGCCCATCCGAAACGTGTACCTGACGGCCAAGGCCATGGAGCTGCTATCCTTGACCGTCATGCTGTTCAACGGCTTGGCCCGTCCCAATGCGGTTGCCGGCCTGAGCCCGGCAGCCCGAGAGCAGCGACTGATCGAGGCCGCCGCCTTGATCTACCGTAGCGAACTCGGCCGACCTCCCTCGATCGAGGCGCTGAGCCGCCGCCTTGGGCTGAACCGGAACAAGTTGACGGATGGCTTCCGATCCGCGTTCGGAACGACACCCGCCGAATACTCGCGGCAGATTCGCCTGGAATGGGCGGCGCGGCGTCTCTCCGAAGGACTGGATGTCGGCCAGGCGGCGGCTGAGGTGGGCTATGACAGCACCGCCGCATTTGGCCGCGCCTTCCAGCAGCGTTACAGCCGCACCCCATCGAGTCAAGCGCCGGCGGAACCCGTCGTTGCCGCAGGCTATCCAAGCCCGGGAGATGAGGCAGCCAGCTCGCATCTGGCAGGCTAGATCGCCGTGCGTCCTATCGGACGCAAAGTGGCGATCCAGGCTTTTGTTATTGCACCGGATTGTTCCGAAAACCGGATTCCACTTTTCGGTCCGATGCGCTAGATCGCCAAAAGTGAGAGCCCGGCCTACGCGAAAAGCCGATTTCCACCTTTTCGCGCCATGCTCTAGCCCCCTCTGCGAAACTCGGTCGGCGTCGCCCCCCAGACCTGCCGCATCATAGCGGTCATGTGGCTGTTGCTGGAGAAACCGGTGGACATTGCGATCTGGCTCAGGGGTGTGTCGCTGCTGGCGATCAAACTCCGGGCGTGAGCGAGGCGGGACGAGATCACGTACTGATGCGGCGACTGCCCCGTGGTCTGCTTGAACGCCCGGGCGAAATGGCTGGGCGACAAATGCGCGATAGCCGCCAGCCGCTCCAGGGAGAGATGCTCGGACAAATGGCCCTGGATGAAGTCGTTCACACGCCTCCAGACGCCTGGAGGAAGCCCGCCATTGAACACGCGCGGCTGGTGGCCTTTCAGCGACGAGTAGTTTCGCAGCAGATATGTCGAGAAAACCGTGACCAGAGCGTCGAGACTCTCTTCGCTACCGAGATCCGCATTCTCCACTTCCTGCCGCATCCGGCGGGCCAGGGCGTAGGCTTCATCGTCGACGAAGCCGAGCTTGGGCGGATGAAGCTCGAACGTGTCCCGATCGAACTCCAACCCGGCCAGGCGTTCGAACCGCGTCCCATCCACGGCGACGAGCAGGTTCTGCTTCTCGACCACCCAGCGCGCGAACAGCTCGCTGTGCTGCGGAATGATCTCGAGCGATCCGACCGGGGCGAGGCCGATGGCCTTCTTGTCGCTGTTGAGCGCGACCTGGCGTTGCGGCTGGGCCGTGAACATGACCAGCACCATATGCGCCGGCGCGGTGAAATGAATTGCGTTCGGGCCTGTTCGCGTCCGGGCGACGGCACCGCCATCGCGCTCGAATTTCGGCCCCCACTCGTCCGGGATACCCCTCAGCATCTCCCAAGCACCCTCGATTCTTGGAGGAAGCCGAAACCCGACCCTCCGCCACCGCAATGGTGGCGCAGAGTCAGCGCACCGTGATCGGGGCGCGTGTCGCGGCTTGCTCAACTCTGTCCCTTACGAAATGCCTCCGCCGGAGCGGGAGGCCCCGCTACGCCAGGAGTCGCAGGTACTCAGGCACCAAGGCGCAACCGCCCGGCACGATGAAGCCGCGATCTGGAGGCAGGCTGAGGAAAGCACCAGTGTCGGGCCCTCTGCAGCCCCCGAAATCTACGCGCTGGGGGTACCGCACTTCAAGTTACATTGAGCTGTTCGGGTAGACAGCCTTTCACGGAAACGCGCTGTTTTGTCAGATTCGTGCGGTGCTCGCGAAAATGGTCCGCGACATGGCGGCGGATGGCGTCATCCAGCCTTTTCCGGGGGAGGCTCCGACAGCAATTCGCGCTTCAACAGCCCGTCCAGCCAATCCGCGAAGACCTGCAGGCGGCGCGAGAGATGGCGGCGATGTGAATAGAGCAGCGTTACCGCCATCGACTCGGCGCGATGCTGGGGCAGCACCTCGACGAGCTCGCCGGCGAGGATGTGCTGTCGAACGTCGTAGGCCGGGACCTGGATGAGCCCGAGGCCGGCGAGGCAGCAGGCGATGTAAGCCTCAGCGCTGTTGACCGTGACGCGGCTGCGCAGCGCTTTCGTGCACGCGCTGTCCTGCTCCAGCCATTCCCAGTCCTCGATGCGGCCAGTGGCGGGCGACGCATAGTTGACCGCCCAATGCTCGGAGAGGTCGTCCGGCTTCAACGGAACGCCGTAGCGGGCGAGGTAGGCGGGGCTGGCGACGTTGATCAGGATCAGCTTGCCGATCGACCGTGCAACCAAGCCCGAATCACTTAAGGGCCCGACGCGCAGGACGCAGTCGACGCTGTCCTCCACCAGATTCACCGCACGATCCGTCACGCCAAGGTCGATATCGATCCCGGGATAGGCTGCAAGGAAATCCGGCAGCGCGGGGGCGATGACGAGCCTACCGATCCGGCCGGGAACGTCGATGCGGAGCTTGCCCGATGGCATTGCCCCGCTCTGCCGGAAGAGGCCTTCGGTCTCCTCGACATCGGAAATGACGCGCAGGCAGCGCTCGTAGAAGGCCGCGCCGTCCTGGGTGGGAGAAACGCGACGGGTGGTGCGGTGGAGCAGCAGCGCCCCGACGCGGGCCTCAAGCTCAGAGACCGCCGCCGACACCGAGGAGCGCGGCAGGCCGAGCGTATCGGCCGCCCGCGTGAAGCTGGAGCATTCGACCACCCGGGCGAATACGCGGAACAAGTCGATCCGGTCCAATGTCGCAAACGCTCAGATTGTGAGGACATCCTGTTATTGTGCGGATATTCTGACAGGTGATATCAGAATGGCCAGCTTTATTGTAAAATCCTAGACGATAATGTGCGGCGGCGAAAGCGGCTGCGTGGCGCGGCCGTCTGCAAGGAGACCGACGCCGTGACCGATCACAGCATCAAGGGCAAGACCGCCATCATCGCCGGCGGCGCGAAGAACCTGGGTGGGCTGATCGCCCGCGATCTCGCGGCCCAGGGGGCGAAGGCGATTGCGATCCACTACAACAGCGCCGCGAGCAAGGCGGATGCCGATGCGACGGTCGCCGCCGTGAAGGCGCTCGGGACTGAGGCCGTCGCCTTGCAGGCGAACCTGACCACGGCGGGCGCGAACGAGACGCTGTTCGCTGAAACCGTCGCCGCGATCGGCCGCCCGGACATCGCGATCAACACCGTCGGCAAGGTCCTGAAGAAGCCGATGGCCGAGATCTCCGAGGCCGAATACGACGAGATGACCGCGGTCAACTCCAAGGCGGCCTTCTTCTTCATCAAGGAAGCGGGCAAGCACCTCAACGACAACGGCAAGATCTGCACGATCGTCACCTCGCTGCTCGGCGCCTACACGCCGTTCTATTCGAGCTATGCCGGCACCAAGGCTCCGGTCGAGCACTTTACGCGCGCGGCCTCGAAGGAGCTCGGCGAGCGCGGCATCTCGGTGACCGCCATCGGCCCGGGCCCGATGGACACGCCATTCTTCTACCCAGCCGAGGGCACCGAGGCCGTCGCCTACCACAAGACGGCCGCCGCGCTCTCGAACTTCTCCAAGACCGGCCTGACGGACATCGAGGACATCGTCCCCTTCATCCGCCTGCTGGTCTCGGACGGCTGGTGGATGACCGGCCAGACCATCCTCGTCAACGGCGGCTACACCACCAAGTGAGCCGATGGGCGGCCGGGGCAACCCCGGCCGCCTCCCCTATTCGCGGCGCTTCCGGAGTTTGGGTCATGAGCAACAGGTTTCAGCCGCTCCTCGACGCGCAGCGGGAGCATTTCCTGACGGACGCGACGAAGAGCTACGACTGGCGGATGGACCAGCTCGGCCGCATGGAGCGGATGCTCCTCGAGAACAAGGACGCCTTCTGCGCCGCGCTCTATCAGGATTTCGGCAAGCCGCCCTTCGAGCAGCTCTTCGAGATCACCGTGCCGAGCGGGGTGATCAGGTACTACCGGGAGAATCTCCGCGAGCTGATGGCGCCGCAGCAGGTCGCGATACCTGCCGGGCTGGAGGCGACCGGCAACAAGGGCGTGATCTACAAGGAGCCCTATGGCGTCACGCTGGTGATCGGCCCGTTCAATGCCCCGATCCTGCTGCTGCTCGACCCGGCGATCGCTGCGCTCGCGGCCGGCAACACCGTCATCCTGAAGCCGGCCAACACGACGCCGGCGACCGCCGCGCTGTTCCAGGAACTGGTGCCGCAGTATTTCGCACCGGAGAACGTCACCGTCGTCACCGGCGGGCGCGAGGAGATCGGCGAGCTGCTGCTGCTCCCCTTCGACTTCATCTTCTTCACCGGCTCCTCGGCCGTGGGCAAGGTGGTGATGCGCGCCGCCGCCGAGCATCTGACGCCCGTCATCCTCGAACTCGGCGGGCAGAATCCGACCATCGTCGACGAAACAGCCAATCTCGACATCGCCGCCGACCGCATCGCCTGGGGCCATAACGCGATCTCCGGCCAATGGTGCATCGCGCCGGGCTATGTCTGCGTGCATGAGAGCGTCGCCGACGTTCTCGTCGGCAAGCTCAAGGCGTCGATCGTCAAGATGTACGGCGAGGACCCGAGCAAGAGCCCGGACTTCGCGCGCATGATCAGCACGCATGATGCAGAGCGGGTCGCCTCCTACATCATCCCCGGAAAGGTCGTGCACGGCGGGCGCTTCGACATCGCCGCGCGCTATGTCGAGCCGACCATCCTCTATCCCTCGGGCTGGGATGATCCGGCTCTGCAGCAGGAGGTCTTCGGACCGGTGCTGCCGGTGATGGCCTATCGCGACCTCAGGGAGATCGTCGGCATCATCAAGCGCAAGCCGAAGCCGCTGGCCGCCTACATCTTCAGCAAGGACAAGGCGGCGATCGACCATGTGCTTGCGAGCCTCTCCTTCGGCGGCGGCTGCGTCAACCAGACCAACCTGCATTGCTGGATCGACAGCCTGCCGTTCGGCGGCGTCGGCAATAGCGGCATGGGCAAGTATTACGGCAAGGCCGGCTTCGACGCGCTGAGCAACGCCAAGGCGATGCTGATCGGCAATCCGGACGTCGATCTCGATGTCTTCCCGCCCTATGCGGGCAAGGACATCGCCAGGAATCTCAGCGTGTTTTCTTAAGGAGAGTGTCGGACATGCACATGGCAATGGTGATCGGCGGCGGCATCGTCCTGCTCGGCCTCTTCCTCCTGTTCGGAAAGCTCTGGGGCGGCACCGACGCGGATCTTGCGCTTGCGGCCAAGCTGTTCGTCCCCGTCTGGCTCGCCATGTCGCTCACCAACATGTGGATCGGGGTGACGAAGGCCGGCTATTCGGTGCGGGACGAGTTGCCGATCCTCTTCCTCGTCTTTGCCCTGCCCGCCGCGGCCGCTGCCGCCGCGATCTGGCGAATGGCACGGTGAAGCGACGGATATGACCGACCAGTCTCCAGACCAGCATCCGCTCCTGCGCCGTCGCGACGGCCATCATGCCCGCGTCACCTTCGAAGAGCTGTTCTTCGATCTCGTCTACGTCTTCGCGGTCACCCAGCTCAGCCACGAATTGCTGCACAACCTGACCCTGACCGGCGTCGTCCAGACTTTGATCCTCTGGTTCGCCGTCTGGCTCGGCTGGCAATATACCTGCTGGGTCACCAATTGGTTCGATCCCGAGACCCCGCGCATCCGCTCCATGCTCTTCGCGCTGATGCTGGCCGGCCTCGTCATGGCTTCGGCCCTTCCCGAGGCCTTCGGCGAGCGGGCCCTGATCTTCGCCCTCGCCTATGTGGCGATTCAGGTCGGCCGCACCGCCTATATCGCCTGGGAGCTGGGTGCGGATCACCCGCTCTCGGCCAACTACCGGAGGATGCTCGGCTGGCTGATGATCTCGGCCATGTTCTGGATTGCCGGCGCCTTCGCGGAGAGCTGGATGCGCGGCGTGCTATGGGGGGTCGCCGTCGCCTGCGAATACGTCTCGCCGATGTTCGGCTTTCCACTGCCCCGCCTCGGACGCTCCAAGACGAGCGACTGGACGATCGAGGGCGGGCATCTCGCCGAGCGCTGCCAGCTCTTCGTCATCGTCGCGCTCGGCGAGACGCTGCTCGCCACCGGCGCGACCATGGCCGGGGCGAAGACGTGGGACATGTCGATCCTCTCGGCGTTGCTCGCGACCTTCCTCGGCACGCTCGCCATGTGGTGGCTCTATTTCGGGACGTCGAGCAAGGATGCGACGGAGACGATCGTCCGCTCCGCCGACCCGGGTCGTATCGGCGCGTACTTCCACTATATTCACGCCATCCTGGTCGCCGGCATCATCGCGACGGCCGTTGGCAACGATCTCGTGCTCGCGCATCCGCATGACCCGTTGAAAACGGCCTACGCGCTCATTCTTTCCGCCGGCCCGGTGGTCTATCTGCTTGGGAGCGCCGTCTACAAAAGGATCGTCTATGGCGTCGTGCCCGCGTCCCACGTCGCGGGCGTGGTCGCGCTCCTGCTTCTGATCCCTGTCGCGTTCACCGTCGATCTGCTGACCATGGGCTGGCTGACGACGATCGTCATGCTCGCAGTCGGCTCGTGGGAAGCGCGGCTGCTGCGCAGGCGCCTTCTTAGCGACGCCCCCGCCCCGACGGTCCATTGAAGCAAGAGCGAAGCGCGAACGATATCAAGCGAGGTAGAGCTTCACATCTCGGCCACGCCCTTCGCTTTATCCGGGCATAAGCACAGTCGCTTCAATCAAAGTTTATTTCTCAAGTCTGTTTCATTTCAGCGAGGCTTCGACGGCTTGTTTAAAGCCTTCTGCGCGGAAGGCCGCCTGTAGCGTTACGGTACGTAACTGGTAGCGGTATGGGTACGGGAAGACGCCTGGCGGGGGTGCGGCGGTGTAGCTGAAGTGGATGTCCTTGCCCTCGCGCAGGGCGAGGATGTCGTTTCCGCTGAGCGGCCAGAACATCTGGCAGCCGGTCTCGTTGCACAGGCGCGGCGCCAGCCTAGTCGTCTCGACCGTCTCGGGCGCCTGGCGCGGCTTGCCGCCCT
>NZ_QQTO01000039.1 GCF_003351345.1 Allobosea caraganae
TGCTTCAGCAAGCTCAAACAGTTCCGAAGGGTCGCAACCCGCTTCGAGAAGACCGCAAGGAACTACCTCGCCGTGATCACCCTCGCAGCAATCATCCTGTGCTACGATAAGTGTCCACGCAACCTAGCGCACCGCAACATCGGCCCAGCCTCGAAAAAACGCGCTTCAGCCTGCGTTTTCTCGGGTTCGCAGCGTGGACAGCCGAAATGAATTCTGATATCCGCACAACCCTTCCGGCAAGCTTGAGCGGCTTCGCCGAACCGAACTTTTTGACCAACCGCTAGAGACGGACAAACACGTGCAGGTTCTCGTTCGCGACAACAATGTCGACCAGGCTCTTCGCGCCCTCAAGAAGAAGATGCAGCGTGAAGGCATCTTCCGCGAGATGAAGCTCCGCGGTCACTACGAGAAGCCCTCCGAGAAGAAGGCGCGCGAGAAGGCCGAGGCTGTCCGCCGCGCCCGCAAGCTGATCCGCAAGAAGATGCAGCGCGAAGGCCTCCTGCCCGCGCCGGTCAAGCCGAAGCGCCCCTGATCGGGCACGCCGGCGGGCGCATTTCCTGCCGATAGGTCACGTTATACAGCACGCCTGGAGCCCTCTCCGGGCGTTGTTGCTTTTCTGGAGCATCGAGCCGAAAAGTGGAATCCGGTTTTCGGAAAGATCCGATGCAATAACAAAAGCCTGGACCGCCATGCGTCCGGTAGGACGCATGGCGGTCCAGGTCACGATCTTTCGCACGCCTTATTCATGCCGTTAACCAAGTCTTGGCAGATGCAGGCGTTTACAAGGGGCGCTTGTCGGTGGTGGAGCGCAACAGGTCGCGCGGACTTTAGGCCAAAGCGCGACGGATGAGGCTGAACGGACTGATGAGGCAGAGCATGGATCGAGGCAAGAGCTGGCTGGCCATCGCAGGCATCGCCATCGCACTGGCGGGTTGCGACACCGTCTCCAACCTGAGTTCCGGCCCGGCGATCGCCGAGATCGACACCGGAGACGCCTCCGCCGCCAATGCGAGCGTCAACATCGGCTCGCTCAGCGACGTGATCAGCCGCAATCCGAACGACCCGCAGGCCTATAACACCCGTGGCGCCGCCTATGCCCGCGTCGGCCGCTTCTCCGACGCCATCTCCGATTTCAGCAAGGCGGTGCAGCTCGACCCCAACAACGCCGCGGCCTTCACCAATCGCGGCCTGGCGCTGCGCCAGAGCGGCCGCAACGATTCGGCGCTGGCCGATTTCAACCGCGCCACCACGGTGAACCCGAACTACGCGCCGGCCTATATCGCCCGCGCCAACCTGCTGCGCCTGCAGGACAACAGCCAGCAGGCCCTGGCCGACCTCAACACCGCGATCCGCCTCAACCCGGAAGCGGCCGAGGCCTTCCATGCCCGCGGGCTGGTCTACCAGAAGGAGGGCCAGCACCAGCACGCGGTCTCCGACTTCGATTCGGTGATCGACCGCAATCCCTATAACGCCGCGCCCTACACCGCCCGCGGCCAGAGCCTGATCGCGCTCGGCAAGTACGACCAGGCGATCGAGGACTTCACTGCCTCGCTCAACGTCGACAACCGCAATGCCGAGGCCTGGGCCGGCCGCGGCCTCGCCAACGAGAAGCTCGGCAAGAAGACGGAAGCCGCCGAGAACTACCAGCGCGCGCTCAGCCTCGACGGCAACAACACCACCGCCCGCGCCGGCCAGTCGAGGCTCGGCGGCGGTGGCGGCGTGGCCGGCCTGTTCCGATAAGGGGCAAAACCTACACCTGCCCTCACAGGACAATGCGCGGGGAACCCTCTCCTGTAAGGAGAGGGCAGGGTGAGGTGTAGGCCAGAACACCAGTGAAACTGAATGAGGGCGACGGTCAGGTCACGGCTACGGCGTCCAACGGCCGACACCTCACCCAACCCTCTCCTTACAGGAGAGGGCTCCCGCGCCCCTCCATATGCCCTGGCGCTACCTGACAGTCCGGACCTCGCTGCCCGTCAGCCGCCCCGCCGCCACGTCATCGAGGAAGCGCCTGATCTCCGGCACCGAGCCATGGGCCGGCAGGTCCTCGTGCCCGCCCAATGGGAAGCGGATGAAGCGCTTGGGCGGGTTCGCCAGCGCATAGAGCGCCTCCCCCTGCGCGAACGGAATGACCGTATCGCGCTCGCCATGCAGCATCAGCAGCGGCGCGTGGACCCTGCCGATCACCTCGTCCGAACGGAACTGGTCCTTCATCATGAGCGCGATCGGCACGAACGGATAAACGAGCTGCGCCACCGAGGCGGTCGAGAGATAGGCCCCCTCCAGGATCACGGCCTTGAGCGGCTGCTCGGCCGCGAGCTTCAGCACCACGCCGGTGCCAAGCGATTCGCCATAGCCGACCAGGCGTTCCGCACCAAAACGCGCGCTGGCGGCGGCATAGGCGGCACGGGCATCGAGCAGCAGCCCTGCCTCGGTCGGCGTGCCCGTGGAGCCGCCATAGCCGCGGTAGTTCACCGCGAAGAGCCCGGTGCCATCCTCGGTCAGGGCGCGGAAGCGCAGCATGCGGACGGCGCGGCCGAAATTCCCGGCATTGCCATGAAAGAACAGCAGCACCGGCTTGCCCTCGCGCGGCGGCACCACCCAGGTGACCAGCCGCTCGCCATCGGCGGTGGTCAGCTCCGCCTCCTCGACGCCCGGCAGATTATTGCTGCCGGGCATCGCGGCGCGGGCCGGATTGCGCGGATACATCAGGTCGCGCTGATAGACGTAGAGCAGGCCGAGGACCGCGAGGTAGGCGGCCAGGGCTGCGCCGATGACGATCTTCGCCAACCTGATCATGGCGCTGCTCCGGCGTTGCGGCGGTCGGGCCGCTCAAACGAAAAGGGCCGGCATCAAGCCGGCCCTTCGCGACAGCATGGTGACGAGCGTTAGCGCGGCTCAGTGTGCCATCGCCTTGACGATGTCGTCGGTGACCTTCTTGGCGTCGCCGAACAGCATCATCGTGTTCGGCCTGAAGAACAGCTCGTTCTCGACGCCGGCATAACCTGCAGCCATGCCGCGCTTGATGAAGAGCACGGTCTTGGCCTTCTCGACGTCCAGGATCGGCATGCCGTAGATCGGCGAGGCCTTGTCGGTCTTGGCGGCCGGGTTGGTGACGTCGTTGGCGCCGATGACGAAGGCGACGTCGGCCTGGCCGAATTCCGAGTTGATGTCCTCGAGCTCGAAGACCTCGTCATAGGGCACGTTGGCCTCGGCCAGCAGCACGTTCATGTGGCCGGGCATGCGGCCCGCGACCGGGTGGATGGCGTACTTGACCTCGACGCCCTCCTTCTTGAGCAGGTCCGCCATCTCGCGCAGCGTGTGCTGGGCCTGCGCCACCGCCATGCCGTAGCCCGGCACGATGATGACCTTGGCGGCGTTCTTCATGATGTAGGCGGCGTCGTCGGCCGAGCCCTGCTTGACCGGCCGCGCCTCGACCGCGCCGCCGGCGCCAGCGGCGGCATCGTCACCGCCGAAGCCGCCGAGGATGACGGAGATGAAGCTCCGGTTCATCGCCTTGCACATGATGTAGGACAGAATGGCGCCGGACGAGCCGACCAGGGCGCCGGTGATGATCAGCGCCATGTTGCCGAGCGTGAAGCCGATGCCGGCCGCGGCCCAGCCCGAATACGAGTTCAGCATCGAGACGACGACGGGCATGTCGGCGCCGCCGATCGGGATGATCAGCAGCACGCCGAGCGCGAACGAGACCAGCACGACCAGCCAGAAGACGACGTGGCTCTCGCTCTTGATGAAGATCAGCAGCAGCACGAGGAGCGCGACGCCGAGCCCGATATTGATGCCGTGGCGCTGCGGCAGCATGATCGGCTTGCCGCTCATCCGCCCGTCGAGCTTGAGGAAGGCGATGATCGAGCCGGTGAAGGTGATCGCGCCGATGGCGACGCCGAGCCCCATCTCGAACAGGCTGCCGCCATGGATCTGGCCGCCATGGCCGATGCCGAAGGCCTCGGGCGCATAGAGCGCGGCGGCCGCCACCAGCACCGCCGCCAGACCGACCAGCGAGTGGAAGAAGGCGACGAGCTGCGGCATCTGCGTCATCTGCACGCGCCGCGCCATGAAGGCGCCGATGCCGCCGCCGATGGCGACGCCCAGCACCACCAGGAACCAGCCGGAGAAGCCGGCCGGCGGGAAGAACACCACGGTGGTCAGGATGGCGATCGCCATGCCGACCATGCCGTAAAGGTTGCCCTGCCGCGAGGTCGTCGGATGCGACAGGCCCCGCAGGGCCATGATGAAGAGAACGCCGGAGACGACGTAGAGAAGGGCGGAGAGATTGGCGGCCATGCGCGTCAGCCCTTCTTCTTGTACATCGAGAGCATGCGCTCGGTGACGAGGAAGCCGCCGAAGATGTTCACCGAGGCGAGGATCAGCGCGACGAAGCCGAAGACCTTGGCCCAGAGCGGCCCGTCGCCCATCGCCTCCGTGGCGGAGACGCCGACCGCGAGCAGCGCGCCGACGACGATGACGGAGGAGATCGCATTGGTGACCGACATCAGCGGCGTATGCAGCGCCGGCGTCACCGACCAGACGACGTAATAGCCGACGAAGACGGCGAGCACGAAGATCGCGAGCCGGTAGATGGTCGGATCGATGCCCGTCGCGACGCCGGCCGCGGCCGCCGCCTGTTCGGCATAGCGCTCGGCCAGCTCCGCCGCCTGTTTGGCGAGGGTCGCGGCGGCGCGGGCCTGTTCGAGCGCTTGTTCAGGTGTCGCAGTAGCCATTGTCGGACACTCCCCTCGCCTTTTGCGTCAGGCCTTCGGCGCGAAATTCGGATGGATGACGGCGCCGTCCCGGGTCAACGCGGTCGCCTTGACCAGCTCGTCGTCCCAGTTCACCGCGAGCTTCTTCTCGCCCTTGTCGATCAAGGTCTCGACGAAGGCGAAGAGGTTCTTGGCGTAGAGCTGCGACGAGGTCGCGGCCAGGCGGCCGGGCACGTTGAGATGGCCGACGATCTTGACGCCGTTGGCGGTCACGGCGACTTCGCCGGGCTTGGCCAATTCGCAATTGCCGCCGCGCTCGACCGCGAGGTCGACGATCACCGAGCCAGGCTTCATGCTCTCGACCATCGCAGCCGTGATCAGCTTGGGAGCCGGACGGCCCGGGATCAGCGCGGTGGTGATGACGATGTCCTGCTTGGCGATGTGGCTCGCCGTCAGCTCGGCCTGCTTGGCCTGGTATTCCTTGGACATTTCCTTGGCGTAGCCGCCGGCGGTCTGCGCCTGCTTGAACTCGTCGTCCTCGACCGCCAGGAACTTGGCGCCGAGCGACTCGACTTGCTCCTTGGTGGCGGGGCGGACGTCGGTCGCGGTGACGATGGCGCCGAGACGGCGCGCGGTGGCGATCGCCTGCAGGCCGGCGACGCCGACGCCCATGATGAAGATGCGCGCGGCCGGAACCGTGCCGGCCGCCGTCATCATCATCGGCAGCGCCCGGCCGTACTCGCCCGCACCGTCGATCACCGCGCGGTAGCCGGCGAGGTTGGCCTGCGAGGAGAGCACGTCCATGACCTGGGCGCGGGTGATGCGCGGCATGAACTCCATGGCGAAGGCGGCGACATTGGCCTTGGCCAGGCCCTCGACCGCAGCCTCGTTGCCATAGGGGTCCATGATGCCGACGACGAGCGCACCTGCGGGCAGCGCCGCGGCTTCAGCCTCGGACGGACGGCGCACCTTCAGCACGATCGCTGCGCCGGCCAATGCCTCGGCGGCGCTGGCGGTCACGGTCGCGCCAGCAGCGGTGTAGTCGGCATCGGTAATGCCGGAGGCGAGCCCCGCGCCGGCCTGCACCGCGACTTCGGCCCCGAGGCCAATGAACTTGCGGACGGTTTCCGGCGTCACGGCGACGCGGGTCTCCGCCCCTTGCGTTTCGGCTGGGACAGCAATGCGCATGGCGGGCGAGGCCTTTCCGGCTTTACGGGAGCATGTCTTGGAGAAGCATGTCTCAGAGAAGGACGAGCGCGAGCAGCATCAGGATGAAGGGAACCGCAGGCGCCTTCCAGGCGATGGACGTGGAGGCAATTCCGACACCGGTGCCGACCAGCGTCAAGAGCGTGCCGACCAGCGCCGTGCCCCAGGCATGCTTGGTGCCGCCGACGGCGAGCGCAGCCACGATGGCCAGGCACGCGACCGTGCCGACCTCGGCGAAGTGGATGAAGCCGCGATAGGTGTCCTCATGCGCGGGATAGTCCATCTCGGGGATGTCGGTCGCGCTGTGTCCGTGGTCGGCCATGAATAAGATTCCCGCTTGAGAAAGTCCGGCAGTCCTTAGCGCAGACGCGAGGGGTCGGCAACGCGTCACAGTATCGCCACTATCTATCTGGCATGCCAGATTACAATGCAAGTGCCCCGATCAACGGTGCACAGCATACCGCACTGGTCCGATTAGGAAAAAATCGCTCAGGCCGTCGGGCTCAGACCTGCCTGCCGCAGCGCCTTCGCCTGCACCGCCGAGACCGCGTCGATCGCGAAATTCTCGATCTCGTGCTCGAAAAGCCGATGGAAATTCAGCTCCGCGTCGAGATGCAGGAAGACGCCGCCCAATCCGATCGCGGCGCGGTCCATGAAGACGAATTCGCGCGGGACCGTCACAGGACCTTTTCTCTTGAGCGCGGTATGGACCTGAAACGCCTGCTTGCGGCCATATTCGGCCGGGCTGACGCCCTCGGCGATGCGGCGGGTACGATCCTCCAATAGCGGCCCGTAGATGAAGCGCGCCCAGATGTTCAGCGTATCCACGAGTTCCTTGGTCAATCCCTGGAAGCCCCAGGTCTCGTAAGCGTGGACGACGCGGGCCGGGTCGCCCTCGAGCAGGCCGCGATAAAGGTCGACCACGCCGCCGACGAAGCTCGGCGGGAAGATGCGGATGCAGCCATAATCGAGCAGGTTGATGCCCTCGGGCGCGCCATCTTCGGAAAACACGGTGTAGTTGCCGAGATGCGGGTCGCCATGGATGACGCCGTGATGGCTGAAGGGCCGCCACCAGGCCTTGAACATCGCGGTCGAGATTCGGTCGCGGGCGGCCTGATCGTCCTGCTTGTGGTCGAGGATCCCGCTGCCCTCGAGCCAATGCATGGTCAGCAGCCGCCGGGTCGAGAGCTCCGCCTCCAGCCCCGGCACGCGCACTTCGGGCGTCTCCGCCAGAATCTCGCGATAGAGCGCGATATGCTTGGCCTCGCGCTTGTAGTCGAGCTCCTCGCGGACGCGGGCGCCGATCTCCTTGGCGATCTCACTGGTGTTGATCACCGGCTCCATGCGCCGGTGCAGCGCGAACAGGATGTCGAGCTGGGCGATATCGGCCTCGACGGCCGATTCCATGTCCGGGTATTGCAGCTTGCAGGCGACTGGCATGCCAGAGAGCGTCGTGGCGCGGTGGACCTGGCCGAGCGAAGCGGCAGCAGCCGGCTTCAGGTCGAACTCGCCGAAGCGCTCGCGCCATTGCGGCCCGAGCTCCGCCATCATCCGGCGCTTGACGAAGGCAGCGCCCATTGGCGGCGCCTGCGACTGCAGCTTCTGCAGTTCGGCAGCGTATTCAGGTGGTACCACATCGGGAATGGTGGCGATGAGCTGCGCCACCTTCATGATCGGGCCCTTCAGCCCGCCAAGCGCCTTGGCCAGCGCCTCGGCATTGGAGGCGCTGCGCCCTTCCAGCCCGAACAGCCGAGTTCCAGCAATGCGCGCCGCCACCCCGCCGACATTGGCGCCGACCCGGGCATAGCGCGCCGCGCGGGCGGAAAAGCGGTTGGCTTCGCTATCGCGGTCGGACATGGGCGCTCACGGGGCTGGTGGCGGTACTGCACCGCTGGATGTAGGGCCTTATCCGACGAAAGCCAGTGTGGCAGACGTTTAAACCGGGACACCAAGAACCGATGCTCGTCTTCCATATGGCACGAGCACACGGGGGAGATACTTAAATGGGATACGATATTCACATCACCCGTAAGCTCCATTGGTCTGATGACGGCCCGATTATCACCCTCGACGAATGGCTTGCTTACGTGGCCAGAGACCCTGAAATGCGCCTAGATGGCTTCGCAGAAACGATTGTTGGGGGCGGCGCAGTCCTGAGAATAGAAAGTCGAGGCCTTTCTGTTTGGCGCGCTTACTCCCACAACGGTATCAACGGCGACATGGCTTGGTTTGATTGGAGTGTAAGCGGCAGCATCATCGTCAAGAACCCCGATATGGAAATTCTGGGAAAGATGTGGCGCATAGCTCAGGCCTTAAGCGCAAAGGTCGAAGGCGACGAGGGCGAGATCTATGATGCCAGTGGTGCGGTCATTGACGCACCACCGCATTTTTCTCGGAATCTGGGGCGTAAGCGACCGTGGTGGAAATTCTGGTAGGAACTCTCGAAACAGGAAGCTGAAAGCCTCCTCACTGCGCTAGCGGCACTGCTCGTCGACAAGCCGCTTGTAGAAACTCAGTTCCCCATCAAGGCTCGGCCGCGCGGCGCCGCGTGTGAATTGCGCAGGCCCGCATGTGGCCGCCACCGGAGCCGCCCTTGTCAGAACAGCGGCATGCGCCCGGTATGCCGCACATTTGGCCGATTGATCCGCATTAGCGATACCCTGAAGCGTCTGATTGGACCTGGCCAGTGCGGATTGGCTCTCAATCACATCCGCAGTGCAGGCCGGCCCATACAGATGGGCCAACTTAAACACCAAGACACCCAAAACCGTACACAGGACGAGGCCGGCTCCGATCCACTTCGACCAGATTGGCATGGTCACAGCATCTCGTCCTTCGGCCAGTTGTCGCGATGCACGCGCACAGCCTATTCACTTGGCAAGAGCACGAAGGGTATTCGCATAAGTCTTGAACATGTCACGAGCGATTTCGAGCCCTCGCGCATGGGTATCATCATAACGCCTAAGTTTCAGCCCGCGATCGGGCTGCTCAATGACCATCAGCCTGTCGCCTTCGGCCAACTCCAAACGCGCCAAGAACTCCTCCGGCAAGACGATGCCGATGGCGTCACCGAACTTCCGGATTTCCACGACGGTCGAGTTGTTGACCGGCTCGTTCGCAGCCGTCTCGCTCGGTTTGGTCACTGATCGCTCCCAAGTTCATCGAGCTCTGTAGCAAATCGCCCCACGCGCGTCAGCACTCACCCGCCATCGGCGCAACCCCGCCGTGAGCAAATGCGCCCGCCTCCCGTCTTGCCAGTCCGCGCCACCCGCGCGCCTAATGCCGCAAAACAGAAGGCGGGAGGAACGATGGGTCTCTACTTTGAGGATTTCGACCTCTCGCACAGCGTCACCACGCGCGGGCGCACTGTCGGCGAAGGCGACATCACCCTGTTCGCCGGCCTCTCCGGCGATTTCAACCCGCTCCATGTCGATAGCGAATATTGCGCCGGCACGCAGTTCGGCGAGCGCATCGCCCATGGCCCGCTGACGCTCGCGATGGCGATCGGCCTGATGTCGCAGCAGAACCTGATCGACGGCACGACCATGGGCCTGCTCGACCTGCACTGGTCCTTCGCCGGGCCGGTCAAGATCGGCGACACCGTCCATGCCGTCGTCACCGCCGTCGAGAAGAAGCCGAGCCGCAAGCCCGACCGCGGTGTCTTGACCTTACGGTTGGAGGTGATCAACCAGCGCGGCGAGCACGTCCAGACCGGCCATCTCAAGCTGCTGATGAAGCGCAAGCCGGCGGGGCACAGCTGATGCTCGAACGCCGCGCCACCTATCAAGAGACCTTCGACCGGTTCGCCTGGCAGATTCCCGAGCGCTTCAACATCGGCGTTGCCTGCTGCGACCGCCATGCCGACGGCTCGGGCAGGCCAGCGCTGATCTATGAGGATCACGACCGCGTCGCGACGCTGAGCTTCGACGAGCTGAAGCGCAGCACCAACCAGCTCGCCAACATGCTGCGCGGCCACGGCATCGGTGCAGGTGAGCGCGTCGGCATCCTGCTGCCGCAGCGGCCGGAGACGGCGATGGCGCATCTCGCCATCTACAAGCTGGGCGCGATCGCGCTGCCGTTGTTTACCCAGTTCGGGCCGGACGCACTCGAACACCGGCTCCAGCACAGCGGCGCCGCGGCGCTGATCACCGATGCGGAGAATATCGCCAAGATCGAAGCCATCCGCGACGCATTGCCCGACCTGCGCCGCATCTTCGTCATCGGCGCCGCCGGCCATCTCGATTTTCACGCCGAGCTGGCAAAGGCCTCCGACGCCTTCGTGCCGCTCGACACCGCCGCGAACGACCCGGCCCTGATCATCTACACCTCCGGCACGACCGGTAAGCCGAAGGGCGCGCTGCATGCCCATCGCGTCCTGCTTGGCCATCTCCCGGGCGTGCAATTGCCGCAGGAGTTTTTTCCGCAACCCGACGACTTGTTCTGGACCCCGGCAGACTGGGCCTGGGCCGGCGGGCTGCTCGACGTGCTGCTGCCGAGCCTCTATTTCGGCGTGCCGGTGCTGGCCGCGCGCGCCCGAAAATTCGATCCCGAGGCCGCCTTCGACCTGATGGCGCGCCACAAAGTCCGCAACGCCTTCATCCCGCCGACCGCGTTGAAGCTGATGCGGCAGGTTCAGAACCCACAACGCTTCGGCTACGCCATGCGCTCGATCGGCACCGGCGGCGAGACGCTGGGCGCCGACATGCTCGACTGGAGCCGCCAGACCTTCGGCTTCGAGGTCAACGAGTTCTATGGCCAGACCGAGGCCAACCTGATCGTCTCCAACTGCGCCGGCCTGTTTCCGGTCAGGCCGGGCTCGATGGGCCGCGCCGTGCCGGGCCATCGCGTCGCGGTGATCTCGCCGGAGGGCGAGGCGCTCTCCGCCCGCGAGCAGGGGCTGATCGCGGTGGCGCGGCCGGACCCGGTGATGATGCTGGAATACTGGCGCCAGCCCGAGGCGACGGCGGGAAAATTCGTCGGCGACTGGCTCGTCACCGGCGATACCGGCGCGTGCGACGAGGACGGCTATTTCTGGTTCCAGGGCCGCGACGACGACCTCATCTCCAGCGGCTCCTACCGCATCGGCCCCGGCGATATCGAGGACTGCATCATCCGCCATTCGGCGGTGCTGATGGTCGCGGTGGTCGGCAGCCCCGACCCGGTGCGCACCGAGGTGGTCAAGGCCTTCGTGCTGCCGAAGCCGGACATTGCGCCGTCCGATGCGCTCGCCGCCGAGATCCAGGATTTCGTCAAGGCCCGGCTCGCAGCTTATCAGTACCCGCGCGAGATCGAATTCGTGACGGAATTGCCGATGACGGCGACGGGGAAGATCAGGCGGAAGGATCTCAGGGACTTGGAGATCGAGAGGAAGCGCAGCCGGCAAAAGTAAGGGCGCGGGGAACCCCTCTCCCGGAAGGAGAGGGGTAGGGGTGAGGTGTAGGCCGTTGGACGCTTTGGCTGTACCCTCGCTACATCATTGCGAGCGCGGCAATAGCGGTTAGCGGTTTAGCTCCCTGGTCAAACGGCCGACCCCTCACCCAACCCTCTCCCTACGGGAGAGGGCTCCCGCGCTTAAATAGTGGAGCCGCAGAGTCACCGCGCCTCCAGCACCAGCTCGAACGTCATCAACACCGGATTGTCGCCGCGCGTCAGTTTGCCCTGCGCCATCGCGCCGGTGAAATCGACCAGCGCGACATCGATCTCGACGCATCTGCCGCCCTCGATCAGCCCGCTCCTGACCGCAACCTCGGTCGCAAAATTCTGCACCGCGCGGCCATCGTCAAACCGCGCCCCGATCGTGCTGCCGACACCACCATGGATCACCGCGCGCTTCATGCCGCGCTCGGCGCAAAACCCCTCCAGCGCCTCGGCGAGGTCGACGTTCGGCCGCACGCGCAAGGCGAAGAAGCGGCCCTCGAAGCAGGTGCCGAGAAACTCGGCCCGCACCGGCCCGAATAGCTTGAAATTGGTCTCAGCATCGGGCTCGGCGATGAAGCCGGCACCGTCGAGCCCGACCGCCTCCAGCGTGATCGGCTCGGCCAGAACCGTCTCGTCCGGCAGGACATGGCCGCCGCTGCGCTTGCCGCCCGCCTCCGTCCAGAGCGCGTGGCAATGAAAGAACGGCGCGCCATCGCGCAGGCCGAAGGTCATCACGCCGGTCTCGATCCGGGTGATGCCGGAGGGACGAAAAGTCTCGCTGTAGAAGGCCGCATGCTCGCGATCCCTGGCGAGCGCCGGCATGACATAGGCGAACGGCCCGAGCGCCAGCCCGTCGACGCGCAGCACGCCGCTGGTGAAGCCCGCCGCCGCGAAGCCGCGCCTGATCGCCTCCAGCAGCGGCAGGCCGGCCGCCAGCGGCATCTCGAAGCGCCTGCCATGGCACTCGACCCATTGCACGCGCGGGGCCACGGCCGGTCCCGGCTGCTCGATGCGCCTCACGAAGCGGCGCTCCGCAGCCAGTCGAGCTGGCCGCGCGCTTCGAGCTCATCCTTCACCAGACGCTTCGGCACCTTGCCGTAGCCCGATTTCGGCAGCGCCTCCCAGAAGAAGAAGCGCTTCGGCATCTTGTAGCGCGCGATCTTCGCCGACAAAAACTCCGCGATCTCTGCTTCCGAGAGTTTCACGCCCTGCCTGGGCACGCAGACGGCGACGCCGATCTCGCCCCAAACCGGATCGGGCAGGCCGAGCACGGCACATTCGACGATCGCCTCATGCGTCAGGATCTTCTCCTCGATCTCGCGCGGATAGATGTTCGAGCCGCCGGAGATGTACATGTCCGAGGCCCGGCCGGTGATGTAGAGGAAGCCCTGCGCGTCGATATGGCCGAGATCGCCGGTGCGGAACCAGCCGTCGCGGAAGGCCTTCGCATTGGCGTCCGGGTTGTCGTAGTAGCCGGCGAAGACGGCCGGGCCGATCACGCAGATCTCGCCCTGCTGACCAAAGGGCAGCTCCTGCCCGTCATCGCCCTGGATCTGCACCTGCATGCCGGTGCGCTCGAAGCCGCAGGTGCCGATGCGCGCATTCGGCCCGTCCTCGGGATCGTGCAGGGCCGGTGGCAATACGGTGATGTTGCCGGTGACCTCGCCCAGCCCGAAATACTGCACCAGCACCTTGCCGAGCTTGGCCAGTGCCCGCTTCTGGTCCTCGCGATACATCGGCGCACCCGCATAGATGATGTAGCGCAGCGAGGAATGATCGTGCTGGTCGGCGGCAGGATGCTCGGCCAGCATCTTCAGGATGGTCGGCACCGTGAACATGTTGGTGACGCGGTAGCGCGCGATCAGCCGGTAGGCCTCGTCGATGTCGAAGCGCTCCGACGGCAGCAGGATCGTGGCCGCGCCCTTCGCCGATTGCGCCAGCTGGTGGACGCCGGCGCCATGCGAGAGCGGCGCGACCACCAGCGAGGCGTCCGCATCGGTCGTCCCTGGCATCAGGTCGCAGAGGTGGTTGGTGACGACGAAGCCCATCTGGCCATGGGTCAGTACCGCCGCCTTCGAGCGCCCGGTCGTGCCCGAGGTGAAGAAGTACCAGCACGGATCGTCGCGCTCGACCGCGACGTTGGCGACGCTCGCGCCGAGATGCTTCGCGATCACCACTCCCACCTCGGCCTCGCCGAAGCCGCCCTCCCCGATCCGCCAGGTGAAGTCTGGCGCCGGGCTGGCGGCCGCGACCGCCGCCGCGTGCTCCGGGAAATCGCCATGGCAGAGGAAGGCCCTGGCGCCCGAAGCGGAGGAGAGATAGGCGACCTCGTCCGGCAGTAGGCGGAAATTGGTCGGCACCCAGATCGCGCCCAGCCGGAAGGTCGCGAACATCGAGAAGAACATCGTCTCGCAGTTCTTCGAATGGACGAGGACGCGGTCGCCCTTGCCGATGCCGCGCGCAGCGAGCCCGGCCGCCAGCGCCGAGACCTGCGCCTCGATCTCGGCCCAGCTCCAGCTCCGCTCGCCCCAGATGAAGCCTGGCCGCTCAGTGAGCCGGCGTGCGTTCTGGGTGACGATATGGCCGAGGTTCATCACCCGCCGCGTCATCGGCGCAAGGCCGCCCTTGGGCACGCTCGGGCTGGTGGAGGTTTCGGTCACGCGGGCGCTCCTGGGGGCGGGCCGGCATGAGGAGCGTGGCGGGCAATGCGCACCCGGAAGAACGGCGCCTGCCCTTCGGGCGCGCCGTCCTGCTCGAACCTCCCCGGGCCGATGGTGTAGACCTTAGTTCTTCTTGCTAAGCCTAGTTCTGCCCCTACCCGATTGCAATGAAAGTTGGCTCATGCAAAGCCTTGTCTCGTCCACATGGCCCCGTTCCACGCCATGGACGGCGCCGAACGCTGGCCAACAAGCGAAATCGCGGCGCATCCGGGAGGAAACTGATGTCGTTGCAGGAAGCGCCCTTTAGGCGCGCCGCGTCCATGCCGTCTCCGCCAGCGCGCCACCCAGGCGCTGGAACGCCTTGAGGCGGCGCGGTGGCTGACGTCGTCAACGCCATGGCCCTGCCCGCCGACCTCGCTGAGGCCGAGGGCGTGCGTCCCGGCTCCGCCATCATGCGGCCGGTCGAGTTCGTCTGCGCCGCCCTGCTCCTGGTCATCGTCGGCGTGCTCCTGCTCGGCGTGACCTCGCGCTATGTCTTCTCGCTGCCGGTGGTCTGGATCGACGAGGTCGCCTCGATCTCCTTCCTCTGGCTCGCCATGCTCGGCTCGGCCATCGCGATCGACCGCAACGAGCACCTCAAGCTCACCCTCTTCATCGGCCTGATGCCGGAGCGCCTGCGCGACTTCGTCAACGCGCTCGCCATGCTGATCGTCGCAGCCTTCCTGGCCGGGCTGATCTATCCGGCGATCGACTACGCGATCGAGGAATCCTACGTCACCTCGGCCGCCCTCAACATCCCCAATAGCTGGCGCACCTCGGCTCTGCCCGCCGGCATCATCGCGATGTTCCTGCTGGCGCTGCGCTACGCGGTGAAGACCAGCCGCATCAGCGACCTCGTCCTCGCCGCCGCCGTGCTCGCGGCGCTCGCCGGCGCCTTCTACCTGCTGATGCCAGTCTTCAAGACGCTCGGCTACGGCAACATCCTGATCTTCCTGGTCATCATCGTCGCGCTCTGCCTCGTCGCGGGCGTGCCGATCGCCTTCTGCTTCGGCATGGGCACGCTCTGCTTCCTCGCCTTCTCGACCACCGTGCCGATGCTGGTGATGATCGGCCGCATGGACGAGGGCATGTCGAGCATCATCCTGCTCTCGGTGCCGATCTTCGTGCTGCTCGGCTGCATCCTCGACGCCACCGGTATGGGCAAGGCGATCGTCGACTTCCTCGCCTCGATGCTCGGCCATGTCCGCGCCGGCATGTCCTATGTCCTGCTCGGCTCGCTCTTCCTGGTCTCCGGCATATCCGGTTCGAAGGTCTCGGACATGGCGACGGTGGCGCCCGCGCTCTTCCCCGAGATGAAGCGCCGCGGCTACCAGCCCAAGGAGCTGATCGCCCTGCTCGCCACCGGCGCCGCCATGGCCGACACGGTGCCGCCCAGCATCGTCCTGATCGTGCTCGGTTCGGTCGCCGGGGTCTCGATCGCCGGGCTGTTCAATGCCGGCTTCGCCATCGCCATGGTGCTGCTGCTCTCGCTCGCCCTGCTGGCGCGCTGGAAGGCGATCGGCGAGGACCTCAAGGGCGTGCTGCGCGCGCCGTTCAGCACCATCGGCCGCACCGCGCTGATCGCGGCACCCGCGCTCGTCCTGCCCTTCCTGATCCGCGGCGTCGTCGGCGGCGGCATCGCCACCGCGACCGAGGTCTCGACCATTGCGGTGCTCTACGCCTTCGTCATCGGCATCATCCTCTATGGCGGCATCGGCCGGCGGCGCTGCTACGCCATGCTGGTCGAAACCGCGGCGCTCTCGGGTGCGATCCTGATGATCCTGGGCACCGCGCTCGCCATGGCCTGGGCCCTGACCCAGACCGGCTTCGCCCGCGACCTTGCCAATGTCATGGCCGGGCTGCCCGGCGGCTGGCTCAGCTTCATGGCGGTGACGATCGTTGTCTTCCTGATTTTGGGCTGCATGCTCGAGGGCCTGCCGGCGATCGTGCTCATGGCGCCGCTGATGTTCCCGATCGCCAAGAACCTCGGCATCAACGACGTGCACTATTCGATGGTCGTGGTCACCGCGATGAATATCGGCCTGATGACGCCGCCGATCGGCATCGGCTTCTACATCGCCTGCAAGATCGGCAACGTCTCGCCCGACGAGGCGATGGGCGCGATCTGGCCCTATCTCGTCGCGCTGATCATCGGGCTCGTGATCATCGCCGTCGTGCCCGGCCTGTCCACCTGGGTGCTGTGAAGGAGCGCAATGCCCCGCGTGAAATCACCAATCGTCATTGCGAGCGCAGCGAAGCAATCCAGGGGGTCTCGCTCTACGTCCCCCTGGATTGCTTCGTCGCTCCGCTCCTCGCAATGACGCCCAACAGCTCGAACATCAAAACCAAAGACCACCAGGAGAAACGCCCATGACCATTTCCCGCCGCACGCTTCTGCAGGGCACGGCCGCAGCCACCGCGATCGGCTCGTTCCATATCGGCCGCGCCAACGCGCAGACGCCCGAATTCACCTATAAATACGCCAACAACCTGCCCGTCGCGCACCCGATGAACATCCGCGCCAACGAGGCGGTCGAGAAGATCAAGGACGAGACCAAGGGCCGCGTCCTCATCCAGATCTTCCCGAACAACCAGCTCGGCTCCGATACGGACATGCTGAGCCAGGTCCGCTCCGGCGGCGTCGAGTTCTTCACGCTCTCGCCGCTGATCCTCTCGACGCTGGTGCCGAACGCCTCGGTCAGCGGCATCGGCTTCGCCTTTCCGAACTACGACGCCGTCTGGAAGGCGATGGACGGCGAGCTCGGCGCCTATGTGCGGGGCCAGATCGCCAAGTCCAACCTCGTCGTCATGGACAAGATCTGGGATAACGGCTTCCGCCAGATGACCAGCTCGAGGGGCCCGATCAACACGCCCGACGACCTCAAGGGCTTCAAGATCCGCGTGCCGGTCTCCCCGCTCTGGACCTCGATGTTCACCGCCTTCCAGGCATCGCCGGCCAGCATCAACTTCGCCGAAGTCTACACCGCGCTGCAGACCAAGGTGGTCGACGGCCAGGAGAACCCGCTCGCGATCATCTCGACCGCCAAGCTCTTCGAGGTGCAGAAATACCTCTCGGCGACCAACCACATGTGGGACGGCTTCTGGTTCCTGGCCAACCGCCGCGCCTGGGAGCGCCTGCCGGAGGACCTGCGCACCATCGTCGCCAAGAACATCGACGCCGCCGCCCTGCTGGAGCGCGCCGACGTCGCCAAGCTCAATGCCGGCCTCAAGGACGAGCTCGTCTCCAAGGGCATGACCTATAACGACACCAAGGCCGAGCCCTTCCGCGACGCCCTGCGCAAGGCCGGCTTCTACGCCGAGTGGAAGAAGAAATACGGCGACGAGGCCTGGGCCATCCTGGAGAAGGCGGTCGGCGGCAGCCTGAGCTGAGCGCTCCCCTTCTCCCCTTGCGGGAGAAGGTGGCGCGCAGCGCCGGATGAGGGGTCGCGCCGCCCTTCATCGTTGAGCTTGTTCGAAGGGTCGCGTGGCAATCGTTGCGCGACCCCTCATCCGTCAGCGCTTCGCGCTGCCACCTTCTCCCGCAAGGGGAGAAGGAAAGAACTCTACTTCCCCATCACCAGGTTCGGCAGCCAGGTCGTCAGCGGCGGCCACAGCGTGATCGCGGCCAGCACCACGAGCAGCGGCACGAGCCAGGGCAGGATCGCCTTCGACATCTTCTCGAACGAGACGTCCGCGATCCGCGTCACCACGAACAGCACGATGCCGATCGGCGGGTGGATCGTGCCCAGGATCAGGTTCAGGATCATGATGATGCCGAACTGGACCGGATCGATGCCGAAACCGTGCGCGGCCGGCACCAGGATCGGGATCAGGATCAGCATCGCCGCCAGCGCCTCCATGAAGCAGCCGACGATCAGCAGGATCAGGTTGCAGACGAGCAGGAAGACCAGCGGGTCGTGGATCGTCTGGACGATCAACGGCGTCAGCGTCTGCGGCACCCGCGAGATCGACATGCACCAGCCGAGCGCTCCCGCCGCCATCACCAGCACCATGACGAGGCCGGTCGTCTCGGCCGTGTCGACGACGATCGGCCAGAGCTGCTTCACCTCGAGCGTGCGATAGACGAAGAAGCCGAGGAACAGCGCGTAGAGGCAGGCGACGGCCGCAGCCTCCGTCGGGGTGAAGGCACCGCTGAACATGCCGCCGAGGATCAGCGGCGGCGTCATCAGCGCGAAGAAGCCGTTGAAGAAGGTCTTGGCGATGTTGCGGAAGCCACCGAACGGCTCCTTGCGGAAGCCCTGGCGCTTGGCGATCAGCGCCACCATCACCATCAGCGACAGGCCCATCAGCACGCCGGGGATGACGCCGCCGATGAACAGCCGGCCGATCGAGACGTCCGCCGTGACGCCGTAGATCACCATCGGCAGGCTGGGCGGGATGATCGGGCCGATAGTCGCCGCCGCCGCCGTGATCGCCGCCGCCGTCTCGGGCCGGTAGCCGGCCTTGCGCATCGCCCTGATCTCGATCGCGCCCGAGCCCGCGGCATCCGCCACCGCCGAGCCGACCATGCCGGCGAAGATCATGCTGGTCAGGATGCTGGCATGGGCATAGCCGCCGCGCAGCCAGCCGATCACCGCCGTCGCGAAATACACGATGCGGTCGGTGATCTTCGCCGCGCCGAGGATGTTGCCCATCAGGATGAAGAGCGGTGCGGCGACGATCGGAAAGGCGTTCATCGCCTGCGCCATCTTCTGGGGCACGATCGAGTCGGACAACCCGCCGAAATGCACGAAGGCGAAAGCGGCCAGCCCCATCGAGGCGAAGAGCGGGAAGCCGGCCAGGATCGACAGGAACCAGACGCCCGAGATCTGGAAGATCAGCGTGCTCACTTCGCACCTCCGCCCGCCGGGAGGTCATCAGCCGGATAGGGCGCGACCTTGTGCCTCGCGATGTTCTCGATCAGCTCGGACAGGCCCTGCAGCGCCGTCACGGCGCCGGCAAAGACCATCGGCGCGTAGAGCCAGGAGATCGAGATCGGCACGGTCGTGGCCTCGAGGTCGATATTGGCCGTGACGAGATGCACGCTGTACCAGCCGACGAGCACGCCGAAGAGCGTCATGCCGACCTGCATCATGATCTCGACGGAACGCCACAGCCGCGGCGGCAGCAAGTCGTGGAAGAAGCGGATGCGGATATGGGCGCGCCGGCGGCTGGCGAGAACCCAGCCCACGACCGCAAGCCAGAGCATCAGGAAGCGCGAGACCTCGTCGGTCCAGATCAGCGGATCCCCCATGGCGCGCGTCACGATGCCGAGCGAGACGCAGGTCAACAGCGCCACCACCAGAATCGCGGCGACGATCTCCATGGCCCGGTCGAAGACCGTGCGCGCAGCTGCCATCATCATGGTTCTCCGGGAGGCGACCGGCCCGCAGGCGGGCCGGCGGCAAGTCAGTCGTCGGCGTTCAAAGGCCCTGGATGCGGTCCCAGAGGCCCTTGCCCCATTTGCTCTCGAACTTGGCCGGCAGCGTCGCCAGCACGGGCTTGCGGAAGCTTTCCAGATCGGGCTTCAGCACGGTCATCCCGGCCTTTCCGAGCGTGTCGGCGAGGCTGTTCTCCTGGCTGACGATCTCCGCGTCCTGCCAGGCCGAGGCGGTCTCGATCGCCGACCTGACGATCGCCCGGTCGGCCTCGGTCAGCTTCGACCAGGCGGCATCGTTCACGATGACGAGGCGCGGCGTGATGATATGGCCGGTGAGGACCAGGTATTTCTGGACCTCGGCTAGCTTGGCCGACTGGATCGTCGGCAGCGGGTTTTCCTGCCCGTCGACCGCGCCCTGCGACAGGGCCAAATAGAGCTCGCTGAAGTTCAACGGCGTCGGCTTGGCGCCCCAGGCCTCGGCCATGGCGCGGAAGGTGTCGACCTCCGGCACGCGCAGCTTGAAGCCCTTCATGTCCTCGACGCTGTTGATCGCGCGGCTGCCGCTGGTGAGGTGGCGGATGCCGTAATAGGTCACGCCGATGACGCGCATGCCGCGCTTCTCGCCCAGCACCTTGTTGAGCTCGTCCATCAACGGCGACTTCAGCGCGCGGGTCATGTGAGCTGGGTCGCGCCAGATATAGGGCGCCTCGATGATCGAGATCTGCGGCACGAACTGCCCGAGCAGCGCCGCCCCCTCCGTCACCATGGTCAGCGCCCCGCTCGCGACGGACTCGACCATGTCGCGCGACGAGCCGAGCTGACCCGCCGGGAAGGTCTGGATGTCGATCCGGCCGCCGGTCTTCTCCTTGATCTCAAGGCCAGCCTTGACGGCACTTTGCGGCGAGGGATGGTTCATGGCCTGGCCATCGGCCCAGCGCAGCACGATCGCCTGGGCGCGGGCGATCGCCGGCATGCAGATGGCGGCCCCGGTCGCGGTCGCGCCGGCAATGAAATCGCGTTTCGTCAGCTTGGTCATGGTTCTCTCCTCCCGAGAATTGGCCGGTTCTCCGGCTCGATCTGATCAGTCTCCGGCCCGTTGCGGACCGATCGCCTCGAACTCCGTCAGTAATGCAGGGCCCGGTTGCGGGCGTTGGTGATGTGCTCGCTCATCGCCTCGGAGGCGGCCTCCGGGTCGCGCGCTTCGAGCGCGGCGATGATCTTGAGATGATCCTGCATCACCGGGACGATGATGCTGTTATGGATGCGCGTCTCGTATTGCCGGATCAGCCTGATCTTCAGCCAGGTGACGCGGAAGGCCTGGCTGACGATGTCGTTGTCGAGATGATCGATGATCGCCTCGTGCATGAGACGGTCGACATCCTCGGCCTCCTCGATCAGCGGCTCGCCCTCCTCGCCGGCCTCAGCCCGGCGCACGATCGCCTCGTGCCGCTGGCGCTGCTCGGCGATATCGGCGTCCGAGGCGTTGCGGGCATAGGCCGCCGTCGCCTCCTTCTCGAGGAAGAGCCGGAACTGGAAGGCGTTGCGGATCAGGTTGAGGTCGACATGGGCGACCTGCATGCCGCGCTGCGGCACCGTCTTGATCAGCCCTTCCGCCTCGAGTCGCGGGATCAGCTCGCGGATGGCGCCGAGCGGGAAGCCGGTCATGGCGACGAGCTCGCGCTGGGTCACGAACTGGCCCGGTTTGATCTCCCGCGCCAGCAGCCGCTCGGTGAAGCTGACATAAGCCTTCTCCCGCAGCTTCAGCGGCTCGCCGTCACGCTCCTGATCGGTCTCGCTCATCCGCTCCGTCTTTCCGCGCTGCCGTTCAGGCCGCCTTGGCCTGGGTGATGCTGTCGAAGGACGCGAACAGCCGTTGGCGCTGCGCCTCGCTCAGCGCCTCCAGCGGCGGCCGCATCGCGCCGTAGCCGGCATCGCCATGCAAATGGCCGACCAGCGCCTTGACCGCCGGCAGCACCGGGTAGCTGACGATCTCGTCGACCAGCTTGTTCACCACCGGGCTGTCCGTGCCCTCGTAGACCATCGGCCTGAGAAGGTGCGGCACCACGTTGGCGACGCCGCAGATCGTGCCCTGCGCCCCGGCCCTGACCGCCTTGGCGAGCTGGCGCTCGTCGCCGACGAGGATGGCGAGTTCGCCATGCGCCTTCAGCAGCGCCTCGGTATTGGCGTAGCTGCCCGAGGAATCCTTGACGCCGGTGACGACGCCCGGAAACGCCTTCTTCAGCCGCTCGACCAGGCCGACGCTGATGTCGACCGCCGTGACCGAGGGGATGTGGTAGAGGATGGTGTTGCGCGCGGCCGGGCCAAGCTTCTCGAAGAACTGCGAGAACCAGGCATAGAGCCCCTCGTCGCTGACGCCCTTGAAGTAGAACGGCGGCGCGACCAGCAGGCCCTTGGCGCCGATGCCGAGCGCGACCTTGGCCTGCTCGATCGATTCATGCAGCGAGGCGGCGGCGACGCCGGCATAGATTTGTCGGGCCGGATCGATCCCGGCGCCGACCAGCGCGCCCAGCATCGCGGTGCGCGCCGGCAGGCCGAGCGCGGCGCCCTCGCCCGTCGTACCGAACAGCGTGACCGAGTCGCAGCCCTGCGCGAGCACGTGGCGCGCGTGCTTCAGCAGGCGCGGCAGGTCGATGTCGCCGCCCTCGCGCATCGGCGTGGTGATGGCGCAGGAGAGGCCGAAGCGGTTTGGGTCGATGGCCATTGCAGATGTCTTTCCGGAGCTGTGAACGAGTAAGATGCGAGAAATCGGATTACGGGTGCCGCGAGGCGCGGAGATGCTGAGCCTCAGCCATCCTTGAGCCCTCCGGCGGAGAGGCCGGCGACGATCTGGCGCTGGGCGAGGACGGTGAGGAACAGCACCGGCAAGGTGACGAGCAATGCGGCGGCAGCCAGCGGCCCCCACGAGATCTGCTCGAAGGTCAGCGAGTTGTAGACGGCCGAGGGCAGCGTCCGGCTGTTCTTGCCGCCGAGCACGACCGAGAAGATGAAGTTGTTCCAGGAGAAGATGAAGGCGAGGATGCCGCCGACGACGATGCCCGGCCGCGCCAGCGGCAGCGCGACGTGGCGGAAGGCCTGCCAGGTCGTCGCGCCGTCGATGCGCGCCGCATCCTCCAGCTCCATCGGCACGTTCTCGAAATAGCCGATCATGATCCAGACGATGATCGGGATGGTGATGACGAGATGCGTGATCACCAGCGCCGTGATCGTGCCGACGAGGCCGGTGATCTGGAACAGCAGGAAGAGCGGGATGAGGTAGGACAGAGCCGGGGTCATGCGGGCGATCAGGATCAGCACCGCGAACTTGGCCGACTTGCCTCGCGCGATGCCGTAGCCGGCGGGCACGCCAACCGCGAGCCCGATCAGGACCGCGCCACCAGTGACCAGGATCGAGTTCCAGAGGTACAGCGCGAAGTTGTTCTTCTCGAACACGTCGAGATAGTTCTTCAGCGTCGGCGGATCGGGGATGAACACCGGCGGGAAGGCGGTGTTGTCGAGCTCGTTCTTGAACGAGAGCGACAGCATCCAGAGGAAGACGAGCACGGCCGGCGAGACCAGCACGAAGACCGAGAGCGCGAAGCCGATTTTCGAGGCGAGCCGCTTCATGCCGCAGCCCTCCAGTCGACAGGCCGCGACCTACCCCCTCCCCCCGCTTGCGGTGGGGAGGGCTGGGGTGGGGGGGAGAGTCGCCAGGTGAGCAGGTCGAGCCACGTCCTGTACGCCCCCCCATCCCTAACCCTTCCCCACCGCAAGCGGGGGGAAGGGGACAGGCCGAGGCTCTTCCGCATCATGGGGATAACCGGTGCCATCACGCGTTCCACTTCGACTTCTGGCGCGCGTAGAGCAGCAGCAGCGAGAGCATGATGATGATCACGAAGAAGATCACCACGACCGCCGAGGCATAGCCGATCTTGTAGAACTGGAATGCCTGCAAATAGAGGAAGATGTTCAGCGTCTCCGACGCCGTGCCCGGCCCGCCCTGGGTGATCACGAAGATCGTGTCGAAGGCCTTCAGCGCGTCGATGGTGCGGATCACGATCGCCACCATGATGAAGGGCCAGACCAGCGGCAGCGTGATGTGGCGGAACATGTGCCAGGCATTGGCGCCGTCGATCAGCGCGGATTCGTAGGGCTCGCGCGGCAGCCCGGCGAGGCCGCCGAGCACGATCAGCATGACCAGCGGCGTCCAGTGCCAGACCTCGACCAGGATCAGCGTCGGGATGACGGTGTTGGGATCGTAGACCCAGTTCTGCGGGCCGATGCCGACCAGCGAGAGCAGGTAGTTCAGCACGCCGAGCTGCGGGTGGAACATCATCGTCCAGACCAGCGCGACCGCGACCGGCGTCGCCATCATCGGCATCACGAAGATGGTGCGCAGCAGCCCGCGGAACGGGAACTCGCGATGGAAGACCAGCGCGGCGGCGGTGCCGAACAGGATCGGCAGCACCACTGCCAGGATCGTGAAATAGGCGGTGTGCCCCATCGACTCGATGAAGCGCGCATCCTTGAACAGCTCGGCGAAGTTCTGCAGCCCGACGAATTCCGGCCCGCCGCCGATCTTCCAATCATGGGCGGACATGTAGAGCGTGAAGATCCACGGGAAGACGATCACGCCGAGGATGACCAGCACCGCCGGCAGCGAGAACAGCCAGTAGCGCGGCGTGAAATCCGCCGAATGCTTGAACGGCTTGGCTTGCGGCGGCGCGAGGCCCGCCGGCAGGGCGGTGGTGCTGGTCATGCTCTATGCTTCGTTCGATGCGTTTCCGTCATGCTCGGCCTTGTGCCGAGCATCCACGTCTTGGGCACCGCCGGCCACGCAGGAAGACGTGGATGGTCGCCACAAGGGCGACCATGACGCGTCTTGCCGGTGGCGACGTCTCGCCTCAGCCCTGCTCGCTCTTGACCAGCACCGGCGCGAAGGTCTCGGTCGCCTTCTTCAGCTCGGCCGCCACGTCAGCGCCGCCGAGCGCATTGGTCAGCGCGACGCCGAAGACGTCGCGGAACTCGGTCACCGGCACGATCTGCGGCAGCGCGGCGCGCGCGACCTTGGCCGAGCCGAGCAGGCACTCGAAATACTGCTTGCCGAACTTCGACTGCGAGATCGTCTCGGTGTCGAGATAGGCCGAGGCGCGGCCGGGCGCGCCAGCGCCGGCCTTGAGCATGGCGATCTGTTGGGCCTTGTTGGTCATGAACTGGAGGTAGAGCCAGGCGGCCTGCTTCTTCTGCGAGCCGCGCGAGATGCCCATGCCGTCGGCGAACATGCCAGCATGCTGCGCCTTCGGTCCCGGCGGCGTGATGCCGTAGCCGACCTTGCCGACGATGCGCGACTTGGTCGGGTCCTCCAGCGGCGTGGCGAAGCCGATGCCGTCGAGCCACATCGCGGCGCGGCCCTGCATGAAGGTGGTCTGGCACTCGTTCCAGTTGAAGCCGACCTGACCGGCCGGGCCGCTCTCGCGGTTGAGCTTCTTGTAGAGCTCGCCGGCCCAGGCCGCCTCGGGCGTGTCGGTGAGGAGCTTGCCCTCGGGCGAGGTCGTCTCGATGCCCTGGCCGAGCAGCAGGCTGGCCCAGACCGGGACGTTGGCGTTCTTCAGGCCGCGCGAGACGAAGCCGGCAATGCCCTTGGCCGGGTCATGCAGCTTGGCCGCGACCGTGGCCATCTCGTCCATTGTCTTCGGGTAGGCCACGCCCTTCGCGTCGAAGAGCTCCTTGTTGTAGTAGATCATCCAGTAGTCGACGAAGAACGGGATCGTATCGAGCGATCCATCGGCCTGCCTGGCATAGGCGACGGGGCCCGCGCCGAAATCGGCGAAGTCGAAATCAGGCGCGGTCAGCGAGGCGTCCTTGATATAGGGCGTCAGGTCCTCGAACCACTTGCCTTTGGCGGCCATGCGCTTCTGCACGTGCAGCGAGATGCCGCTGACGTCGAAGCTCGGCTTGCCCGAGGCGAACTCGATCACTGCCTTCTGGCGCTGCTGCTGCTCCGGCACCTGCTCGGCCGAGACCTTGATGCCGGTGAGTTCGGTGAACTCCTTCTCGGCGGCCTGCATCAGGTCGGAGCGCGGGTTCTTCACCAGCAGCACGTCGATGGTGGTGCCCGAGAAGCGCTTCCAGTTGAACGCGGCCTGCGCGCGGGCCTCGCGCAGCACCATCGGCGAGCCGATCGCGCCGGCAGCACCCAAGGCCACCGCCCCGCGCAGCAGCGCGCGCCGGCTCGGCTTCAGAATCGTGTCTGTCATGATTGTCCTCCCTATGGACCTATGGCCACGGCCCGTTCGCGGGCCTGTTGCTTTTCTGGCGGCGACCAGTCTGCCGACCTTGCGTCGCCTGCTCAATCCGGTCGTGACGCTAATCCGCTTTCAAGCCGGTTGCAAGCTAACATGTTGGCGTGCACATAGTGCTTGCAGACTCGCTCGGATTGCTCCGCCATGCTCACCCCACGCACACTCGCCTCCCCAAAATCCTCCATCGTCATCCCGGCCGGAGCGTAGCGCAGCGCCGGGATCCATCGTAGGGCTCGGCGCTCGACGATGGATCCCGGAGCAGCGCGGCAAGGCCGCTTGTCCGGGATGACCGCAAATGATCGGCAAGGCGCACGAGGCGGAGGCAGGACGACAATGCGAATCGACGCCCACCACCATGTCTGGACGCTCGCCCGCGGCGATTACGGCTGGCTGACGCCGGCGCTCGGCCCGATCTACCGCGATTTCGGCCCGGACGACCTCGCCCCCCTCCTCGCCAAGCACGGCATCGACCGCACCATCCTGGTCCAGGCCGCGCCGACCGAGGCCGAGACGGCGTTCATGCTCGGCATCGCCGCCCGCACGCCGCTCATTGCCGGCGTCGTCGGCTGGTGCGATTTCGAGGCGCCGGATGCCCCCGAGCGCATCGCCAGGCTGAGCGCCGACCCGCTGCTCGTGGGCTTAAGGCCCATGGTCCACGACATCCCCGACCCGAACTGGCTGGCGAAGCCCGCGCTCGCCCCGGCCTTCGAGGCGCTGATCGCGCATGACCTCACCTTCGACGCGCTGCTGAAGCCGCAGCACATCAGGCCGCTGCTGACGCAGCTCGACCGCCACCCCGACCTCGCCTGCGTCATCGACCACGCCGCCAAGCCCGACCTCGTCGGCGGCGAGATCGCGGCCTGGCGCGACGACATCAGCGCTGTCGCCGCCCGGCCGCAGGTCTTCTGCAAGCTCTCTGGCCTGGTCACGGAAGCCGGCGCGGACTGGACGATCGAAACCTTGAGCCCGGTTTTCGACCATCTTCTCGCCAGCTTCGGCCCTGACCGCCTGATCTTCGGCAGCGACTGGCCGGTGCTGACGCTGCGCGCCGAGTATTCGCGCTGGGTCGAGACCGTCGAGCAACTCCTCGCCGGCCTGCCGGATACCGATCGCGCCGCGATCATGGGCGGCAACGCCCGCCGCTTCTATCTCTCGCACAGGGGACGCAACTGACATGCTGAAGGGCCTCGACCCGGTGCTGAGCGCCGATCTGCTCTGGGTGCTGGCCGCCATGGGCCATGGCGACGACCTCGCCCTCGTCGACGCCAACCACCCGGCCGAGACGATCGCCCGCGCCACCACCAGCGGCCGGCTGATCACCTTGCCCGGCATCAGCTTCGCGCGGGCCGCCCGCGCCATCCTCTCCGTGCTGCCGATCGACGATTTCGAGCCAGCCCCGATCCGCCGCATGGAGGTCGTCGGCGATCCCACCGAGATTCCGGCCGTGCAGGCGGAGGCCCAGGCCGAGATCGACCGCGCACTCGGCCGCCCCGCCCCGGCCGTCGGCATCGAGCGCTTCGCGTTCTACGAGGCGGCCAAGAAGAGCTTCGCCGTGGTCCAGGCGGGCGATCCGCGTGCCTATGGCTGTTTCCTCTTGCGTAAGGGCGTGATTACCGGCGAGCCGGGATAAGCCCAGCCATGCGCGCCAGGGCTGGCGGTCAGGCCTTTAAGGCGGCAGGATCGCCGCGACGGCAGGGCGCGAATCCTTGCCTCGCCCGCTTGGAGGAACCGGCCATGGCTCGCGCGACCGCGCATATCGGCACGACGAATTTCGCCACCACGATCAAGGTCGGCGAGCGCACCATCATCTCGGATGAGCCGACAGCGCTCGGCGGGCTCGACGCCGGCCCCGCGCCCTACGACCTGCTGCTCGCCGCGCTCGGCGCCTGCACCGCGATCACCTTGCGGATGTACGCCCAGCGCAAGGAGTGGAACCTGACCGCCGTCGACATCGAGCTGCACCACGCCTCGCAGGACAAGCGCTCGCACATCACGCGCAGCATCAAGCTGAGCGGAGACCTGTCCGAGGAGCAGCGCGCGCGCATCGCCGAGATCGCCGAGCGCACCCCGGTGACGCTGACTCTGAAGAACGGCGCTGATATCGCGACCACGGTCGAGGGATAGGGCTAGCCAGAGATCGGCGCATCCCGCGCGGCCTCGTCCTGCTGCGCCGCCTCGCGCTGCAGCAGGCGCTGGTAGGCCAGGCCGATGCCGACGAGGCAGGCGCCCAGCCCGATGAAGGACAGCGCCCGCAGCAGGCCCTCCAGCCCGGACATGTCGACCAGGAAGGCCTTGCAGATCGCGACCGTGACCACGCCGAGCGAGGCCAGCCGCAAATCCTTCGATTGCAGCCGGAAGCCGAGCGCCAGCAGCGCCACGCCATAGAGCAGGATCGCGGCCGAATAGGCGTAGAGCTCGGCCGCGCTTCCGGCCTCGGCCAGCAGGTCGGGGCCGACGAACCAGCGCCGCACCTCGATCAGCACATAGGCCAGGCCGCCGATGATCGCGGTGGCGCCGAAGATGCGTCGCGCCAGCGGCGTAGCGACGTGCTCGCGGGTCCAGCGCGCCGCCGTAAAGGCGAGAACCGCCGGCACGAGATAGCCGATCAGCGCGTTGTCGAGGATGAGCGGCCCGGCAAGCGGCATCTCGGTCACCAGAGGGTTGGCGATCCCGCCCGAGAACAGGGCGAAGGCGCCGCATGAGGCCACGGCCGCGCTGCCGGCGCTCACGCTGACCGGCCGTCCGAGAAGCCTGACGGAGCCGGCGACCATCGCAAAAATGGCCGCGACGAAGCCCAGCGAGGCGTAGCACCCCGCCTCGGCCAAGGTAACCGGCACCTCCGAGACCAGCATCGGCCCATGGAAGCCGTGGCGCAGCAGCAGGAAGGCGCCGAGCAACGCGACTGCCGTCGCGGTTCTGGCGAAGGCCTGGCTGATCCGCGGCCGCGCGTCGCGCATCCAGAAGGCCGCGCCGGCAAACGCGAGCGCCGCCGCGCCATAACCCCACAGGATGCGGTTGAAGACGACCGGGCCGGAGACGCCGCTCTGGTCGAGCAGAGGATTGCGCCAGAGGCCGAGCGCGAGCGCGGCCCAGGCGATGGCCAGCAAGGCCAGCCCGCGCAAGGCGAAGCTGGTGACGCGGTTGTCCGAGGCCTCGTGCCAGATGCGCGCCGCTGCCGTCAGCGCGAGCAGCACGATGGTGATCATCACCGCCTCGGAGAAGCCGAGGATATATCCATCCGCCGGCATCAGTTGCGGGCCGGCGAAGGCGTGCCGGACGATCAGCACGACGCCGAGCGGGACCAGGACCGCCGCACAGGCGTTCAGCGCCTCGCCAACACGCGAGCGACCCTGGCGCGACAGCGCGAAGCCGAGCCCACCGAGCAGGCCGCCGACGAGCACATAGAGCAGCAGCCGGTTCAGGATCGGCCATCCCGTCACCGAGGTTCCGTCGAAAAGCGGATTGAGCAGCGCGCCCAGGCCACCGACGCTCAGCACCATCAGCACGGCGGCGGCGATATCCGAGGCGACGCCGAAGACGCGCCCGCCCAGGCGGCGCGCGAGCACCTGGAACCCGGCGCCAAGGAGCCCGACTGCCGCGACATGGGCGGCGGCCTCCTGGAACAGGCTGTTGCGCGCGTTGAAGAAGTAATGGTCCTCGATCAGCTTCCAGCTCGGCATGAGGTCGGGTCCGGCGAAGAACTGCCGGACCTCCAGCAGCACGAAGGCCGCGCCGAACAGGGCAGCCATGGCCTCGTGTACGCTGCGCGGCCGGTCCTGCCTGCCGCGCAGCGCCAGCGCGCCGATGGCGAAGCACAAGGCCGGCAAGGCATAGGCCGGGATCAGCCAGTTGAAGACGGGCCAGGAGCCCATGTCGCTGAGCGGCGGCTGCCAGATCAGGCGCGCGAGTGCAGCCGTCGCCAGCGCCGCTGACATGCTGCGCAGAAGCGGGATGGGCCGCAAGCTGGCGACGATCGCGACGCCGGCAGCCGCAATGGCAAGCCCGACCACGAGCCAGGTCTCGCGCAGCGCGAAGGCGACAGCCAAGCCAAGCGCGATCGAGCCGCCGGCGGCATAGGCTGCGGAGCCGATCAGCGCCAGCGGGTTGGTCCGCGATTTCGTGCTGCGCCGCTCGACCGGCAAGAGGAATTCCGAGGCGGCGAAGAGCGCGATGGTCAAGCCCAGCGCCAGCGCCGCAAAGCCGGGCGAGCGTTCGAAGCCGTTGCTGCGCAGCGCCGTCGCCAGCAGCAGGCAGACCGGCCCGAGCGCGGAGGCGAAGGCGAGGCAACCGCGGGTGATGAACCCGCCTGCCCCGGCGCGGCTGCGCGTCAGCAGCGCGTAGAAAGGCAACCCGCCGACGAATAGCGCCAGCGCCGCGGCGGTCCAGGCAATGCCCGGCCCGGCATTGCCGGTGAAGCTCAGCCTGACCAAGTCGAAGAACAGGTCGGGCGTGATGCCGAAGGAGCCCTCCCGGCTCGGCCAGAGCAGTACCATCCCAGCCGCCGCTGCCGCGGCCAGAGGCGCCAGGGGGGCGAGGTCGCGGTGGCGGATTGCGGCGACGATGGCGACGAGCACCGTGACCAGGATCGCCGCATGCAGCGGCGCGGGCCCGCCAAAGGCCACCCAGATGACGCCGGACAGGACCAGCGGCACCGCTATCGCGATGAGCCCGGTCGCGTCGAAGCCGGCGATCAGCCAGGCGCCCTCGGCATCCCGCCCGCGCCACGCCGGCCATTCCTTCAGCAGCGCCAGCGCGAGCACCGCCGCGATGACGAGCAGGACGGCCGGCCAGAGCACGCCATGCCCCGCGAACGCGATCAGGAGGGTCCAGATGCCATGGCCGGCGACCGCGCCGAGCGTCACGACCCGGCTCGGCCGGCGCGCAGGCAGGAGGAAGGCGACGGTGGTGACGAAGCCGAGGAACAACGCCAGCGACGCGATGCTCGGCGCCGTGCTGCTCACCAGCAGCGGCGTGACATAGGAGCCGACGAGGCCGAACAGTCCGAGCACGGGGCCATGGACCAGCGAGGCCGCAAGCGCCGCCAGACCGATCGCCGCCATCAGCGCGAAGGCGAGCGTCGGCCCGATGAAGCCATAGAGCCCATAGGCCGCATAGACGACGCCGAAGCCGCTGAGCACGCTGACGCCGGCCAGCACGCCGGGAATGTTCGCGCCCGCAAGATGCCTGAGCGCCGCCGGCAGCGCCACGTCCCGGCGCCGCAGGTACTCGCTGGCCGCGGCGGCCACAAGCGCGAAGGCCGCCCCCATCAGCAGCCTGACGCCGGGGCCGAAGACCCCGGACTCGATCGAATAGCGCACGAGGAAGAGCCCGCCGAAGGCGAGCGCGACGCCGCCGACCCAGACGGCCCAGCGCGAGCCGATCGCCTCCTCGAAATCGCGGCGGGCCGCGGCTGGGGCAGGCTCCGGCGGCTGCCCATCCTGCGGCGGCAGGGCCTCGAACCGTGCGTCCGCGGCATCGGTATAGGAATAGGCCGGCTCGGCCACGCCTTCGCGCGCGGCCTCGGCAAGCACCTCGTCTGCGGGCGGGGCCTGCGCAGGCATGCTCGCTTCCATGGCTACATTCGCCGGCGCGTTCGGCGCGGCCTCTTCCCGCACCGGCGCGAGGCCAAAGGCGGGCTGAAGCGCGGTATCGGACGCCGTTTGCGGTGCAGGTTCATCGGCAGCGATGGGATGCGGAGGCATCGCCGGCAACCATCCGGCTCCGAAATCCGGAGCCGTCTCGGCGCTTTCCAGAACGGCTGGATTACCACCTAGCGCAATCACCGCCGCACGGAGCGCCGCGATCTCGGCCTGCTGCCGCGTGGCCAGCGCCAGGGCCCTGCGGGCGCGCGAAAGAGCGGCAAAAGCCGCCCACGGCACGCCGATCAGGAAGCCCAGCACGAGCAGGACGAGCAGCAGCCAGTCTTCCATGATGAATCGTCAGCCCCGCCCAGCCCGTCACAGGCTCATGGTAGCCGAGATAGCGTGCAATCCGGCGCGGTGTCCAATGACGCACCGAAACCTCCAGACTAAAGACGCCTCGCCATTGCTGAAGCGTCAGGTAGTCAACAGATCTGGACCGCCGCCATCCCGAAAGCCTGGGATGACCAAACTGATCTATCGGTGAACGCAGCTCGCGACTTCACGCATTTCAGCCTGAGCACCGGCAAATACCCTCAGGGTCTTCAGCTGCGCAGCGCCATGCCCTGGCTGTCGAAGACGTGGCAGATCGCGGGGTCGATCCGCAGCGGCACGTTCTCGCCCTGCTGCACGCGCAATTGCCCAGCCGCGGAAATGGTCAGGTTCTCGCCGCCCGCCGTGGTGGTGTAGAGCACGGTCCCGCCGCCGAGATGCTCGACGAGTTGGACCTTCACCTCGCCCAGCACCTCGCCCGCCTCGCCGCCGACGGCGATGTGCTCGGGCCGGACGCCGAAGGTCAGCGGCTCGTCCTGGCCCACGGCCAGCGCCGCATCGAGCGAGACGTTGCGGCCGGCGACCTCGATCGTGTTGCCCGCAGCACCGGCGCGGGCCGCCAGGAAGTTCATCTTCGGCGAGCCGATGAAGCCGGCGACGAACTGGTTGGCCGGCTTGTTGTAGAGCTCGAGCGGCGCGCCGGCCTGCATCACGATGCCATCGCGCAGCACCACGATCTTGTCGGCCATGGTCATGGCCTCGACCTGATCGTGGGTGACGTAGATCATCGTGTTGCCGAGGTCCTGGTGCAGCTTGGCGATCTCGACGCGCATCTGCACGCGCAGTTCCGCGTCGAGGTTCGAGAGCGGCTCGTCGAACAGGAAGATTTTTGGCTCGCGCACGATCGCGCGGCCGATGGCGACGCGCTGGCGCTGGCCGCCGGAGAGCGCGCGCGGGCGGCGCTGCAGATAGCTCTCGATCTTCAGGATCTTGGCGACGCGCTGCACGCGCTCGTCGATCTCGGCCTTCTTGTAGCCGGCCGTCTCCAGGCCGAAGGCGAGGTTCTTGTAGACCGTCATATGCGGATAGAGCGCGTAGGACTGGAACACCATGGCGATGCCGCGCTGCGAGGCGGGAACGTCGTTCATGCGCTCGCCGTCGATGAGGAGATCACCGCCCGTGATCTTCTCGAGCCCCGCGATCATGCGCAGCAGCGTGGACTTGCCGCAGCCGGAGGGGCCGACGAAGACCACGAACTCGCCGGGGTCGATCGTCAGGTCGATGCCATGGATGACCTCGACCGCGCTGTAGCGCTTCACCACCTTGTTGAGCTTGATGCTCGTCGCCATGTCGTCCTCCGCATTTCCCGGCTACCGCGCCGCCGTTCCGGCTTGTGACAGCGATCGCCCGTGGTCTTCTTCTGTCGGTTCAGTGCCCGTTCGGACGCCAGCTCGCATATTTCGGATGCTCCGGCCCGATCGGCAGGGCGATATCCGCGCCGGTCTGGGCCGAATGATAGAAGGCCGTCGCCAGCTCCAGCGCCTGGCGTGCGTCGGCGACGGTCACCGGCACCGGGCCGCGCCCGTTCAGCGCCTCGTGAAAGGCGTCCATCTGGCCGAGGAAGCGGCGGCCGACCGGCTGGTAGTCAGCCAGCAGGGCATCGATCCGCGCCGCGACCGCGTCATTCGCCGGCAGGATCGTCCAGGGGTCATCGCCCGGCGAATAGGCGGCGCCGGCGCTCTCGAAGGTGACGTTCTCGAAGCAGAGCCTGAGCCGGCTGATCTCGTTCTGCGAGCCCAGCGTCGCGCTCGACGCGACCAGCGCCCCGCTCGCCATCTCCAGCGAGGCGGCGACGCAATCCTCGACCTCGATCGCGTTCACCCGCGTCACCGCCCGGGCGAACAGTTTTGAGACCGGCCCCATCAGGTAGGTCAGCATGTCGTGGATATGGATGGCGTGGGTCATCAGCACGCCGCCGAGCTCGGTCTCCCATTTGCCGCGCCACGGCACCTCGTAATAGGTGGCGGTGCGCTTCCAATGGGTCTCGACCGTGCCGAGATAGGGCTTGCCGGCGATGCCGGCGTCGATGATGCGCTTGGCCTTCTGGGCGCCGTCGCCATAGCGGTACTGGAAGACCGGCATCAGGATGCGGCCGCTCCCGGCCTCCGCCTCCTGCATCAGGTCGACATCCCTCAGCGAGCCGACCAGAGGCTTCTCGCAGACGACATGCTTGCCGGCGGCAAGCGCCTTGGTGACCAGCTCGAAATGCGTCGCCGGCGGCGTGCAGAGGTCGATGACGTCGATGTCGTCGCGCACCAGCAGCTCGTCGAAGGATGTCGTCCGGCTCTCGAACGAAAACTCGTCGGCGACCTTGTCGAGCCGCTCCTGGTTGAGGTCGCAGACGGCGGCGAGGCGCCAGCGCTCGGGCCGCGGCGCATAACCCTCGGCGATATGCGAGCGGCCGATATTGCAGCCGACGACGGCGACGGACTTCACTTCACTCATCAGACAGTCTCTCGCGGGTCTTTGGCCGGCAATCTGCCGGTTTCGGCCAAATGTTGGGCGTTGAGGGCGATCTCCATCGCCTTGAAGCAGCGCGCCTGCGGCATGGCCGTCTCCGTGCGGTCGAGGACATCGGCGATCAGCTGGCGGCCATAGGGCAGCTCGACCGAGGAGCAGTCGATATGCTGCATGCCCTTGCGGTCGACGAGGAAGAGGTGGTCCTTGCCCGGCCGTCCGGCGACGTCGAGGTACTTGCGCAGCTCGATCGTGCCATGCGTGCCGATGATGGTCAGGCGGCCATCGCCCCAGGTCGGCAGGCCATCGGGCGTGAACCAGTCGACCCGGATATAGCCGGTGACGCCACCGGCCGTGCGCAGATGCATGTCGCCGACATCCTGCAGGCCCGGCTTGTCGGGGTTGGCGCGGTTGCCGACGGAGGCCGAGAGGATCTCGGCATCATCGGCCCCAGCGAAGAACAGGAACTGCTCGCATTGATGCGAGGCGATGTCGGTCAGGACGCCGCCATAGCGCTCGCGCTCGAAGAACCAGCTGGGCCGCTCCGGCTTGCGCAGGCGGTGCGGCCCCATTCCGATCAGGTTGACGACCTCGCCGATCGCACCCGCCGCGACCAGCTCGCCGGCCTTCACGGTCGCCGCGACCTCGAAATGCTCGGAATACATGATCGAGACAATGCGCCTGGTCTCAGCCTGCACGGCCCTGACCTCGGCGAGCTGGGCGAGGCTGGTGACGCCCGGCTTGTCCAGCATCACGTCCTTGCCATGGCGCATGGCAGCGATCGCGATCGCGGCGCGGTCGGCCGGGATCGCCGCGCTGACGATCAGCTGGATCGACGGGTCCTCGTAGAGCCGGGCGACGTCCGCGGCACGCGGGATCTCCGGATACTTCGCCGCGAAGGCGGCCGCGAGATCGTCCTCGGCGGCGTAGAAGCCGGCACAGGTGGCGCCGGCGCGCCGGAGCGCGCCGATCTGGCCGTTGACGTGGTCGTGGTTGATGCCGATGACGGCGAAGTTCAGCGGTCGCATCGCAGGCATCCTCAGCGCTTCATGCCGGTGGTGGCGATGCCTTCGATCAGCAGCCGTTGGAAGAACAGGAAGATCAGGAAGATCGGGATCAGCGACAGCACCGACATCGCAAACAGCGCCCCCCAATCCGAGGTGCCGCTCGAGTCGATCAGTGAGCGCAAGCCGATCTGCACGGTGTAGGTGTGGATGTCGCCGAGATAGATCAGCGGCCCGAAGAAATCCTCCCAGGTCCAGATGAAGGAGAAGATCGCGGCGGTGGCCAGCACCGGCAGCGACAGCGGCAGCACGATCTTCCAGTAGATCCGCCAGGCGCTGCAACCGTCCATCATCGCGGCCTCGTCGAGCTCGCGCGGCAGGCCGCGGAAGAACTGGACCATCAGGAAGATGAAGAAGGCGTCGACCGCGAAATATTTCGGCACGACCAGCGGCAGCCAGGTGTTCACCCAGTCCAGCTTCAGGAAGAGCACGTATTGCGGGATCAGGGTGACGTGATAGGGCAGCATCAAGGTGCCGAGCATCAGCGCGAACCAGAAGCTCTTGCCGACGAACTCCAGCCGCGCGAAGGCGAAGGCCGTGACCGAGGCCGCCAGCACGTTGCCGATCGTCGCCAGCACCGAGATCGCCAGCGAGTTCAGGAAGAAGGTGCCGAACGAAACCTGCAAGCCGAACCAGCCGCTCTTGTAGGCCTGCAGCGTCACCTGCGACGGGATCAGCGAGGTCTGCCCGCCGAACATGTCGTCGGCCGGGCGCACCGAGCCGGAGACCATCCAGAGCAGCGGGTAGAGCATCACGAACGAGACGGCGATCAGCACCGAGTGGATCAGCACCGAGTGCAGGATCGAACGCTCCGGCGTATCGCCGGGCGGGGCGGCATGCGCGGCGTCATTCATCGTAGTGCACCCAGTAGCGCGCCGAGAGGAAGGAGAAGGTCGTGAAGACCGCGATGATCAGCACCAGCACCCAGGCCAGCGCCGAGGCATAGCCCATGCGGAAGAAGCCGAAGGCCTCCTGGTAGAGGTAGAGCGTGTAAAACAGCGTCGAGTTGATCGGGCCGCCCGTACCCGCCGAGATGATGAAGGACGGCGTGAAGGCCTTGAAGGCGTCGATCGTCTGGATGACGAAGTTGAAGAAGATCACCGGCGTCAGCAGCGGCAGGGTGATGCGGAAGAACTGCCGCGCCTTCGAGGCGCCGTCCATGTTCGCCGCCTCGTACATGTCCTGCGGGATCTGCCTGAGACCGGCGAGGAAGATGATCATCGGCGAGCCGAACTGCCAGACCGAGAGCACGACCAGCGTGTAGAGCGAGTAGTTCGGGTTGGAGATCCAGCTCGGACCGTCGATGCCGAACACCCCGAGGATCGAATTGATCAGGCCGTCCGCGGCGAAGAGCTGGCGCCAGAGCACCGCGATGGCGACCGAGCCGCCGAGCAGCGACGGCAGGTAGAACACTGCCCGGTAGAAGGGCAGGCCCTTGATGCCGCGGTTGAAGGCCATGGCCAGCGCCAGGGCGAACATCAGCTTGAACGGCACGGAAAGGATGACGTACAGGAACGTCACCTTCATCGCCGCGGCGAATTTCGCATCGCCGGTGGCCATGCGGACGTAGTTATCCATACCCACGAATTTGGGCGCCTGCAGCAGGTCGTAATCGGTGAAGGACAAATAGAGCGAGGCCAGAGCCGGGCCCAGCGTCAGGCCGAGGAAGCCGATCAGCCAGGGCGCCAGGAACATGTAGCCCGCGCCGTTGCCGGCGAAGAAAAAGCGGCCAATGCGCCCGGCTTTCGCCGGGCGCTTGCTGACCGCGACCTCTGCAGCATAGGTCGCCATTCGGGTCACCCGCGCTTGAGGATGGATACTGCCTCGGTGACGAACTTCTTGCCGCCCTCCTCCGGCGAAACGCCGAAGCCGACCTCCTGGCTGACCCGCTCCAGGACGGTGAAGACCTCGCCGGCGCCCTTGGGCGGGGACGGCGGCAGCTTGGCGGTGTAAGGGCCGAGCTTGCCGATATAGTCGACCACCGAGCGGCTGACCTCGTCCAGCGTCGGCGAGAGCAGGTCGCGCACGGCGGCCGAGGCCGGAACGCCGCGCTCGACGCCGAGGATCTTGCTGCCCTCCGGGTCGACCACCGAGTAGTTGGCGAGCTTGACGGCGATGTCGGGCGACTTCGAATCCGAGGTCACCGACCACATCTGCGACGGCTTCAGATACTGGCCGGGCTTGCCACCGGCCGTGACCGGCACGGCGGTGATCGCGAGCTTGGCCTTGTTGAGCTGCTGCAGTCCGACGAACTGGTTGGAATGCGGGAAGGCCGTCGCGGCATAGCCGAGCGTCAGGGTCGAGGTGTCGAGCGTCGACTTGTCGAGCGCCTGGACGTCGGCCGGCACGCAGCCGCCGGATTTGCGCATGTCGGCCCAGAGCTTGAACCAGCCGGCCGCGTCCTTCTCGTCGAAGCCGAGCTGCCCGGCCTCGGTGTAGAGCACCTTGCCGTGCTGGACGAGCCAGAGCTCGAAGGCCGGCTCGTGGCCGCTGGCGTCCATGGTGGCGTAGAAGCGCCTGCGCTTGTTGCCCTTGGCGAAGGCGGCGCATTTGGCGGAGAACTCGTCCCAGCTCGTGCCGAAGGTCAGCGGCTCGACGCCGGCCGCCTCCCAGGCCGCCGTGTCATAGACGGCGCAGGACGAGTTCACGCCGAGGTTGATGCCGAAGAGCTTGCCGTCGACGCTGCAGGATTCGAGGTTGGCCTTGTCGAAACCCTCGATCTTGAGCGCGCTGCCCAGATACTGGTCGAGCGGCACGATCGCGCCGCGGCGCGCGTACTCGAACATGTACCGGTAATCCATCTGGATCAGGTCGGGCGCATTGCGCCCGGCGACGCGGGTCGCGAGGCGGGGCCAGTAGTCGCTCCAGCCGGCGAACTCGGTCTTGGCGTCGATGCCGGAATTGGCCTTCTTGAAGGCGTCGACGGCCCGGTTGGTCCGGTCGGCGCGCTCCTGCGAGCCCCACCAGAACACCCTGATGTCCTTTTGCTGCGCCGCTGCCGGCCTCAGGCCCAGCAGCGAAGCGGCGGTCATGCCGGCGCCGGCGCCGAGCAGCGCGCGACGGCTAACAGAATAAGCGCTCATCGACTTTCTCCCTCGATTGGTGCGTTTCCAGATGTTGTTTTTGCTTGAACATATTGGTCTTGGCGCACTGACGCGCGCGAATTCCGGCAGGCGTCCGGGCCGCCTCAAAGCTCCGGCCTCCTGCGCCAGCCCATGCTGACACAGGCGCCGCCCCGATCCCAGTCCGCAGGCGCGACGAACCGCGCCCCGCCTGCCCCGGGCGGGCGGACGAACGAGGCTGGGCCTGCATTTCGAGCGGTGGCGAGCTGGCTTTGTGGCGTTCCATCCAGGCGTCTTCTTTTGAACCCCTTGAAAAACTCATACACTAAGATACTAGTATGTCAAAATGCATTGAGCGGCCCCGTGAAGGCCGAACAGGCGAGAACCATGGAAACCCGAGGCGAGCACGAGACTGCGGAAGGCCCTGCCCTGCGGGGCCGCTCAGCGATGTCCGGCATCCGCCCGTCGATCCGGCGCGTCACCACCGCGACGGTGATCTACGACGAGCTCTACGAGGCCATCGTCAACATGCGCCTCGTGCCGGGAACGCCTTTGCAGGAGAAGGCGCTGACGCAGCAATTCGGGGTCAGCAAGACGCCGGTGCGCGAGGCCCTGATCCGCCTGGCGGAGGAAGGGCTGGTCGACATCTTCCCGCAATCGGGCACCTTCGTCTCGCATGTGCCGCTCGGCGCGATCCCGGAGGCGCTGGTGATCCGGCTGGCGCTCGAGGACACCGCGATCAAGCGCACGGCCGAGATCGCCACCCTCGCCGACATCGCCCAGCTCGACGCCAAGCTGGCAAGCCAGCGCATGCTGGCCGAGCTCGGCGACATGGACGCTTTCCACGAGGCCGACGAGGCCTTCCACGAGGCGATCGCGCTAATCGCCGGCTATCCGAGCATCTGGAAGCTGCTGCGCCAGGTGAAGGTCCAGATCAACCGGGCCAGGCGGCTGACGCTGCCCGTCGCCGGCCGCATGCAGCAGGTCATCGGCGAGCACGTGCTCGTCCGCGACGCCATCGCCAGCCGCGACGTCGAGGCAGCGCGTGCGGCGATGCAGGCCCACCTCAACGTGGTCCTGCCCGATGTCGACCGGCTGCGCATCGAATACCCGAATTATTTCGTCTGACGCCGGCCGCCCGCCGGCACGCTCGCCGGCGCCAACGACCGGAGAGTTCGAAAACAAGAGACCGACGAGGAAATGCTGAGATGACGAATGTGGCGAGTAACGGCGTTCTGAGCGACGAGCGCCATCGCGTGGCCCTGGTCGGCACCGGCCACCGCGGCGCGGGCATGTGGGGCAAGGAGCTGCTCGCCGGCTGGCGCGACCGGGCCGAGTTCGTCGCGGTCTGCGACGTCAACGAGCTGCGCGCCAGCCACGCCCGCGCGGAGGTCGGCACCAACGCGCCGATCTTCACCGATGTCGACACGATGCTCGCCGTCGCCAAGCCCGAGATCGTCATCGTCTGCACCCGCGACGACACCCATGACGAGATCATCGTCAAGGCGCTCGAGGCCGGCTGCCGCGTCATCACCGAAAAGCCGATGACGACGACGCCGGAGAAGTGCCGCCGCATCCTCGAGGCCGAGATCCGCACCGGCCGGCAGATCGACGTGACCTTCAACTACCGCTTCGCGCCGACCGCCGCCCGCATCAAGCAGCTGTTGATGGAAAACGCCATCGGCACCGTGACCTCGGTCGATTTCCATTGGTATCTCGACACCAAGCACGGCGCCGACTATTTCCGCCGCTGGCACGCCTACGAGAAGAACTCCGGCAGCCTGTTCGTGCACAAGTCGACCCATCATTTCGACCTGCTGAACTGGTACCTGGACTCGACCGCGCTCGAGGTCTCGGCCTTCGGCACCCAGCGCAACTACGGCCGCAACGGCCCCTTCCGCGGCGAGCGCTGCATGACCTGCGCGCACACCCAGGAATGCGACTTCTACCTCGACATCCGCAAGGACCCGTGGCTCAACACGCTCTACGACGAGCCGGCCGAGGTCGATGGCTATTTCCGCGACGGCTGCCTCTATCGCGAGGACATCGACATCCCCGACACGATGACGGCGATGCTGCGCTACGAGAACGGCGTGATCGTCTCCTACTCGCTCAACACCTACATGCCGATCGAGGGCCATCACCTCGCCTTCAACGGCACCAAGGGCCGCATCGAGATCCGCCAGTACGAGCGCCAGGCCTTCGAGACGCCGGATTACGACGAGATCCTGCTGATGAAGAACTTCGGCAAGGTCGAGCGCATCCGCGTGCCGCATTACAGCGGCGGCCATTTCGGCGGCGACGACCGCCTGCGCGACATGCTCTTCCGCCCGGGCACGCCCGATCCGCTCGGCCAGCGCGCCGGCGCGCTGGCTGGCGCCATGTCGATGCTCTGCGGCGCCGCCGCGCTCGCCAGCGTCAAGCAGGGCCGCCCGATCAAGCTCAAGGAACTGGGCGGATTGCCGGATGGTATCCAGATCTAAGCTGCGCGGTCTTGCCTTAGGGTAGCCCGCCGAATACATGCCGGCGAGCGGGTCATGGCCCGCCTCGCCGGCATTGCTCCACAGCAAACACCCAGGCCGGCATCGGCCTCAACCTTTGATTCCCCAAGCGGCACCCGCGCAATCACTGCGCGCACGACATCCGTGGCCGAGGCGAAATCATGCGACGACCTCACGGCCGCGTGAATTTCTTAAGTTTCTCGTGCGAGCCTGCTTGAATCTCAAGTAGTGGACCGCAGCGTTGGCTCAGCCTCCGGCGAATATATCCCCCGAGCCGCGGCCGGTCGCCATCACCGGCGCCGGCGTCGAACGCCTGCTGCGCGCCTGCTCGGTGGACGAAGCCGTGCTCGAAACGGCGCGCTCCCTGCTGTCCATCGTCACGGCCACGACCAACGCCGCCTGCCACGATTACTGCGACCATCTCGAGCGCTCCGTCCCCGACATGAAGCCGCATGTCGAGCGCCACCGGCAGCAAATCGTCGCGGCCGAGGAGCAGCACCTGAAGCTGGTCTTCAGCGGCTCCTTCGGCGACGCCTACATTGCCGACCTGACCAGGGCGACCGAGACCGAATACGGCGACGTGCTGGGCATCCGCACCCGCCTCGCCACGACGCTGCGCCTGATCGACCCGCTCTTCCAGGAGATCGGCCGGCGCCGCCGCTTCAAGGGCCGCAAGGCGGCGGAGGAATGCGCCGCCCTCGCCCGGCTGATCCTCTGCGACGCCATCGCCGCGACCTCCTGCCACCAGCGCGCCAGCCGCATCGGCCTGAAGCGCCGCGAGCACGAGCTCCACGTCGCGGCCACCACCTTCCAGGACAGCGTCGCGGCCCTTGCCGAAAGCCTGCGCACCGCCGCCACGATGCTGCGCGGCAGCGCCGCCGCCAGCCTCGACCGCAGCGGCCATGCCGGCCGGGAAGCCACGACCGCCGAGGAGGCGGCGCGCAACTGCTCGCAGCGCATCGGCCGCACCGCGGAGGCGACCCACGAACTGGTGCGGGCGCTCGACCTCGTCAGGACCGAGTCGCAGGAGGCCGCGACCATCACCGGCCAAGCCGTCGTCGACACGCGGGAGGTCACCGCCGCCATTGCCGGCCTTGCCGATGCTGCCCGCCTGATCGGCTCGATCGTGACCCTGATCCAGCAGATCGCCAACCAGACCAACCTGCTCGCCCTCAACGCCACGATCGAGGCGGCGCGCGCGGGCGAAGCCGGCAAGGGCTTCGCGGTGGTCGCCGGCGAGGTCAAGAACCTCGCCGACCAGACCGGCAAGGCCGCAGCCGAGATCTCCTCGCAGATCGCCCAGGTCCAGGCCGCGACCGACGCCTGCGTGACGCATGTCGATTCGATCGGCGCGACGATCTCGCGGCTCGAGCTCTCGGCCGCGTCGATCGCGCAGACGGTGAAGGACCAGCTCGCCGCGACCAGCGAAATGGCCTTCAACGCCCGCGAGGTTGCCATGCTGACGCAGGAGGGCCTGTCCTCGGCCCAGGCCGCGCGCAGCTCGATCGGCGAGGTGACCAGGATGTCGGTGGAGCTCGACAGCGCCGCGGTCCAGGTCGAGGCGTCGGCAGGGCAGATCGGCGATCTGGTCGCGCATTTCCTGTCGGACCTGCGCGCGGCCTGATTCGCGTCGCGATCGCGAGCCGGCTGCCGCCCGCCACCGCCTTTCATCAACCCGTCATTTGAGCCGCCGATAGTCCGCGGCAACGCGAGAGGCGTCGCATCTCGTGCAATCGCAACGACTTGGGCGCAAAAGCAGCCGACAGGCTTATGATCGCCGCAAATGAAGACCTGATGATCGCGCGGCCCGTCGAACAAATCCCGCCGCCGCTCGCTTAACCAGAAACTCAACAGGACGACCCCCATGACCCCGGACCTTGACCGTATCAAAGCCGAGATCGCCGACAGCTTCGACGAAGAGCTGGAGATGCAGCTCGAAGAGGACCGGCTCGACGACCTGGTCGCCGAAGGCATGGAGCCGACCGGCGCGACGCTCGACCGCAAGGTCTATTTCCGCGAGCTCTTCCGGCTCCAGCACGAGCTCGTCCGGCTGCAGGACTGGGTCCAGTACAAGAAGCTCAAGGTCGTGGTCCTGTTCGAAGGTCGCGATTCCGCCGGCAAGGGCGGCGCGATCAAGCGCGTCACCCAGCGCCTCAACCCGCGCGTCTGCCGCGTCGTGGCGCTGCCGGCCCCGACCGAGCGCGAGCGCAACCAGTGGTATTTCCAGCGCTATGCCGCCCATCTGCCGACCGCCGGCGAAATGGTGCTGTTCGACCGCAGCTGGTACAACCGCGCCGGCGTCGAGCGGGTCATGGGCTTCTGCTCGCCGGACGAGCTCGAGGAGTTCTTCCGCTCGGTTCCCGAGTTCGAGCACATGCTGGTGCGCTCGGGCATCATCCTGATCAAGTACTGGTTCTCGATCACCGACGAGGAGCAGGAGTTCCGCTTCCAGATGCGCATCGCCGATCCGCTGAAGCAGTGGAAGCTCTCGCCGATGGACCTGGAGAGCCGCGTGCACTGGGAGGATTATACCCGCGCCAAGGAGGAGATGCTGGAGCGGACCCACTCCGCGCACGCGCCCTGGTGGGTGGTTCAGGCTGTCGACAAGAAGAAGGCGCGGCTCAATTGCATCGCGCACCTGCTGGCCCAGATTCCCTACGAGGACGCGCCGAAGACGGAGATCGAGCTGCCCGAGCGCATGCGCCACGAGGACTACCTGCGCAAGCCGGTGCCGGCCGAGCTGTACGTGCCGGAAGTCTACTGAGCGTCGAGCTCGGCCGAGCGTGCCGGCCGGGCTTCCATCCTGCTGCCGGCGACAAAAAAAGGAGCGGGGCGCCTGGCGCTCCCGCTCCTCCGTTCCGGCAATCTGAATCCGCTGCTCAGAAGCGGGAATAGGGCCGCGGGCCGTAGCCACGATTGCCATAGCCGCGGTGGCCGTAGCCGGGCGGCGGGCCGCCATAACCGCGGTGACCATAGCCCCGGCCATAGCTATTGCCGCGCCCATGCTGCTGGCGCCCCATGTTGCGTTGGATTTCCATCATCCGGTGCTCGCGGGTGTGACGCGTGAACTCCGCATCGACCTTGCCAAGTGCTTCAGCCACGTTCGGCGCGACCTGATCCTGCGCCGCAGCTCCGGCCTGGGCTCCCGTACCGACGCCGACGACCATCAGGCCGCCGATCATCAAGGCAATGAACGAGTTCTTTCGCATCGTCTCTCCTTCCGCGCCCGGCGGACGCCGGGTGATCTCGCAACACCCAGCCGCACGCATTGTTCCGACGCGCGTTCCGTCAGAGGGCGGCGCCTCGCGGCTTTCTCCTGCAAGCCTCGCCCGCATTTCACGACGGCGAACCAGCCCAGGGTGCCAATCTCCCCGCGCCTGGCCGGAGAGGTCAATATTCGAAGCGCCGCGAAGGATCGCCGGGGATCCGTGCCGTTCCGGCTCGGCAGGCGCAACGCATCGGGGGCAACCGGGGGCGACGGCCCTGATCTGATGGGAGGCGAAGCAGAGAAGGGCGCCTTTCGGCGCCCTTCTCGTTCAGTCGGTCGTGCCGAGCCGTCAGACGAAGCGGAAATCGTCCTGGGCGAGGCCCGCGAGCTGGACGCCCCTGAGGATGAGGCTCGTATCGGCATCGATGGTGAAGACGGTGTCGTCGCCGACCTGGTCGGCGGCCGCGAACGCCGCGTCGAGATCGACGAAGATCTCGCTCGCGAACTCCAGCACGTCCGAGCTCGAGCCCGTCGTCTTGAAGTCCGTGATCGTGTCGCGGCCGAAGCCCGTCGCGAAGACGAAGGCGTCGTGGC
>NZ_QQTO01000024.1 GCF_003351345.1 Allobosea caraganae
CGCCCGAGGTCGGGTTCGGCCCGGCGGTGACCGAGCCCGAGCCCAGGGCCACGTCGCCGGCATTGCTCGCCGTGGCGCCGAAACCGACCGCCGTGCTGCCGTTGCCAGACGCCGTGCTGCCCGCGCCGCTCGCGGTGGCGCCGGTGGCCGCCGCCGTGCTGTTGGAGCCCGTCGCCGTGCTGTTGTCGGCGGTAGCCTTGCTGCCCACGCCGCTCGCCGTGCTGCCCGCGCCGCTCGCTGTGCTGGCCGCGCCGGTCGCCGTGCTGTTGGCGCCGGAGGCTTCGCTGCCCGCGCCGGTCGCCGTGGCGCCTTCGGCGGATGCCTTGCTGTTCGAGCCGCTCGCCGTGGCGTTCTGGGCCGAGGCGTCGGCGCCCGCGCCGGTCGCCGTGCTGCCGACGCCGCTCGCCTTGCTGAGCGCGCCGAGCGCCGTCGCGTTGTCGGCCGAGGCCACGCTGAGGGCGCCGTAGGCCGCGCTGCCCGCACCACCGGCCTGGCTGGCATTACCGGAGGCGATGCTGTTGACCGCCGACGCGATCGCGTTCGGGCCGATCGCCACGCTGTTCAGGCCGAGCGCCTGCGAGTCCGGGTCGGTCGAGTTGGCGTGGAAGTACTTGATGCCGCCGCCATTGACCGCCGTGTTGACCACCGTGCCCAGAGCGTAGAGCTGCGAGCCGTTGATCGCGTCCGTCGAGGTCGACGTGACCTGACCCGCCGCGACGTTGGTGATCTGACGCTCCGCCCCCGGAGCGCCGACCGAGACCACGCTCGTCGGGTTTGTCCCCGCAAAACCGGTCAGCAGCAGCGGGCCCGTCCCCGTCGGGATCAGCGCGCTCGACACCTTCACCGCAGCGCCGGTAATGGAGCCACCACCGAGCGCCACGTCTCCCGCATTGTTGGCGATCGAGTTGCGGCCGAGCGCCACCGCATCCGTGGCGGCCGCAACCGCCGTCGCCGCCGAGCCGATGGTGACAGCACCGTCGGCGATCGCGCCCATGGTGCCGGAGCCATCCGTCCAGCCGATCGCGATGGCGCCGCCGCCCGAGGCGAAGGCGTTGTTGCCGATCGCCGTGCTGAGATAGCCCGCGGCCTTCGCCGTGGTGCCGAGCGCGACGGCACTGTCTCCGGAAGCGAGGGAGTTGGTGCCGATGGCCGTGCTGAAGTCGCCGGTCGCCGCGGTGTTGACGCCGGCGGCGAGCGCATCCTTGCCGGTGGCGCCGTCGTTGTTGTAGTTGCCGGCAGCCTTGTCGGTCGAGCCGATACTGTAGAAATGCGTCGTCGTGGCCGCGACCTGGTCGGAGAGCGCCGCGAGCTGCGAGACGTTGACCGCGTCGCTATCGGCCAAGCCGGCCGCGACGCCGGTGATCTGGCGGAACTTGCCGTTGGCCGCATCGCCGACCGAGACGGCGCCCAGGGTGCTGGTGGTGGCCTTGATCGCCGTCGCGTCAGCTCCCGGCGAGACATAGCCGGCGATGCCGCTCACCGTGTTGGCGACGGAGCCGGAGCCGAGCGCCACGCCGCCTGCGACGGTCGCCTGGCTATTCTGCCCCAGCGCCGTGGCCCCTACCGCCGTCGCGCTCGCCAACTGGCCGATAGCCGTCGCATTCTCGCCATCTGCAATCGATGAGTGACCGACGGCAACGGTATTGGCGCTCAATGCCTGGCTGAATTGCCCCAAAGCGCTCGAATTTTCACCCTTCGCCTGGGCGGCCTGCCCAAGCGCGGTCGCATAAGCGGCATCGGCTACGCTGTATTGCCCCAGGGCCGTGCTGTAGGTGCCTATGGCCTCCGCGTGCTGGCCAAGCGCGGTGGCGTTCTCGCCCGATGCGATGGAGCCTTCACCCACCGCGGTCGTCCAGATATTCGTTGCCTTGCTGTGCTGGCCCAATGCCGTGGAATGGTCGCCCGACGCTTCGGCGACCTGGCCCACCGCCGTGCTGGCCAGACCGCTGGCCACCGTGCCCATACCTACAGCCACGGACAATTCTCCGGTGGACTGGGCTTCCTGCCCCAGAGCCGTGGAGAAGTTGCCGTCCGAGCGCGAGGCCATGCCAACTGCGGTCGAGCGCTCACCAATGGACTGGCTGAACTGGCCCACCGCGGTGGAGTACACCCCCGTGGCCTGGGCGGCCTGACCCACTGCGGTGGTGTTGTAGTTGTTGGCGAGTGAGCCCTGGCCCACGGCGGTCGAATACTCCTGCGTGGCCTGGCTGAACTGGCCCAGCGCGGTGGAGTAATTGGCCGTGGCATGGCTGTCCTGGCCCAGGGCGGTTGTGTACGATCTCGTGGCCTCGCTGAACTGGCCCACGGCGGTCGATGCTCCGCCAGTGGCGCTGGCTTGTTGCCCCAGCGCCGTGTCCCGGTAGCTCTGGGCCAGCGAACCCTGCCCCACTGCCGTCGATTCCCCACCTTCGGCGCGGCTGAACTGGCCCACGGCCGTGTCGTGCCAGCCAGCCCGGCTGGCCGAGCCCACGGCCGTACCCAGCTCGCCATAGGCGAGCGAGGCTTCGCCAAGCGCGGTCGACGCAAACCCTTGCGCCTGCGCGCCTCGGCCGATAGCGGTCGCGGCCACCTCCCCTGCGAGAGCATCCGTACCGACCGCCGTGCCGCCCCACATGCTGGCGCTGGCGCGTGTACCCACGGCAGTCGAGACGTCGCCGTTCGCCTGGGCGTTCTGCCCCGCCGCCAGCGCGTCGATGCCGGTGGCACCGTCGTTGGCGTAGTTGGTGGCGTCCACCTGCCCACGCACGGCGCCCGTGTCGTTGACGCTGTAGTAGTGCGTCAGCTTGCCGGCGGTCGCCTCGATCGCCTGGTTGGTGGCGAAGAGCTGCGAGCCGTTGATCGCGTCGGTCGAAAGAGCCGAGAGGGTGCCCGCCGCGACGTTGGTGATCTGGCGCTCGGCACCGGCCTTGCCGACCGAGACGACGCTGGTGATGCCGGTGATGCCGGCCGCAGGCGTGGCGCTGCCCGCGATCACGTAGGTGCCGGTGTTGACCGCGCCCTCGATCGAGCCCTTGCCGAGCGCGACGCCGCCGTTGAGGATCGCCGTAGTGTTGTCGCCGAGAGCCGTGCCGCCATTGCCCGCCGCGGCGAAGGCGCCGAGCGAGACCGAGCCGGTCGCCGTGGCGCCCGTGCCGATGGCGATGGCGTCGGCGCCGCTGGAGGCAGCGTTCTTGCCGAGCGCGATGGCTCCCGCCGCCGTGGACTTGGCCGTGTTGCCGATCGCGATGCCATCGCTGCTGGAGGTCACGGTGCTCGTGCCGATGGCGACGTTGTTGGACCCGGTCGTGCTGCTGCCAGCCTGGAAACCGAAGCCGATATTCTTGCTGCCGGTGACCGAGGAGCCGGCCTGGAAGCCCATGGCGTTGTTATAGCCGCCAGTGACCGACGAACCGGCCTGGTAGCCGAAGGCGTCGTTCAGGGTGCCGGTGTTGTTATTGCCGGCCTGGAAGCCGACGAAGGCGCTGCCTCCGCTGCCCGCGCCGCCGCCGAGGCCGGCGCCGGAACCGATCGCCACGGTCGCCAGCCCTTCGGCGCTCGCGCCGGCGCCGAGCGCCACGCTCGAGCCGCCCACGGCCTTCGAGGCGCTGCCGACGGCGACGGCCGACGCACCCGAGGCATTCGCGCCGGGTGTCAGGGTGATGGTGTCGCTGGCGTCCATGGTGCCGCCGCCGATCGCCACCGAGTTATTCCCGCTAGCCGACGCCTTGATGCCGGTGGCGATGGCGCCATAGGCGGTGGCCGAACTGCCAATGCCGAAGGCGTTGCTGAAGTGCTGGGTCGCCGTGCCGCCGATGGTCGCGGAGTATTGCCCCGTGGCCTGCGCGCCGACGCCGAGCGCCGTGCTGCCGGAGCCGGTCGCCGTGGCACCGACGCCGAGCGCCGTGTCCTGTGAGTTCTTCGCGACGGAGCGCGAGCCGATCGCGGTCGATTCCGCACCCACGGCCTGCGCCGACTGGCCCACAGCCGTGTTGTTGATAAGGGAGCCGGACTCGGCGTTGTAGCCGACAGCCACGCCGTACTGGCCGGCGGCTTTCGCGCCCACACCCGCTGCCAGACTGTTCAGGCCCTTGGCGCCATCATTGGCATAGTTGACGCCAATCGCGCCGAAATCGTTGACGCTGTAATAATGCGTCAGCTTGCCGGCGGTCGCTTCGATCGCCTGATTGGTGGCGAAGAGCTGGGAGCCGTTGATCGCGTCGGTCGAGAGCGCCGTGACCCGGCCTGCCGCGACGTTGGTGATCTGGCGCTCAGCGCCGGCGGCGCCGACCGAGACCACGCTCAACGGGTTGGTGCCCGCGTAGCCGTAGGTCACGCCGTTGATCACGCCTTCCTTCGTCGCGTTGGCCGCGCCTTCGACCGAACCCTTGCCCAGCGCCACGCCGCCGGCGAGGATCGCCGTCGTGTTGTCGCCGAGCGCGGTGCCGCCAGCGCCTGCCGACGCTGCCGCGCCGAATGCGACCGAGCCGGTCGCCGTCGCGCCCGCGCCAATCGCGATCGCCTTCTCGCCCGTCGACTGGGCACCCGTACCCATCGCGATCGCATCCGCCCTGGTGGCGAGTGCGCTCTTGCCGATCGCAATCGCCCGGTCGGCATCGGTGATCGCCGTGTTGCCGAGCGCGATCGTGTCGTTCAGCGCGACCGCGGGCGGCGTGCCGGTGACGACATTACCGGCCCGGTCGGTGATCGTGCCGCTGGTGGCGTCGAGATAGAAGCCGGTGCCCGCGCCCTTGCCCATGGCGAGGTTGTTGCTGCCGGTGGTCAGCAGGCCCGCGCCGCTGCCGGTGAAGACATTGTTGTCGCCGGTGGTGGAGACACCGGCATAGGTGCCGGAGACGATGTTCTGGCTGCCGATGCCCCCGGCGAAGGCGCTGGTTCCGGTAGCACTGTTGTAGTTGCCCTTGACGCCGATCGCGGCGACCTCACCGACCGCGAGGTTGCCTTTGCCCGTCAGCTGGGCACCGGCTCCGTTGCCGATGAAGGTTTGGTTGGTGCCCGTGCTGCCATTGCCAGCCTGGCTGCCGATCGCAACCGTGAGGTCTCCGGCTTGAGCCAATTCGCCGACCGCCACACCGTACGCTCCGGTGGCCTGCGAATATGCCCCGATCGCAATCCCGTTCGCGCCGGTCGAGCTTGCATAGGCCCCGACCGCGACGCCTTGGCCGTTTTTGGCCGTGGCCCCTACGCCGGCAGCAAGCGAGTTGAAGCCGGTCGCGCCGTCATTGTTGTAGTTGGCAGCGATCGGGTCGGTCGAGCCGACGCTGTAGAAATGCGTCGTCGCCGCCGCCACGCCAGCCTTCAGCTGGGAGACGTTGACCGCGTCGCTGTCGACCGTGCCGGCCGCGACACCGGTGATCTGGCGGAACCGGCCGTTGCCGGCATCGCCGACCGCGACCGCGCCGAGCGTGCTCTTTGTGGCGTTGATCGCCGCAGTAGCGGTCGCGTCGGCCGTTGGCGGGACATAGCCATCGGCGCCCGCCGCCCTGTTTGCGAACGAACTCGCACCGAGTGCGACGCCCCCGGCGACGTTTGTGGAACTACTTTGACCAAAGGCCAGGCCCTGATCACCGAATACGTTGGCACCATTGCCGATGGCAATCGCTGCGGCAGCCTGCGCGGCGGCCGATTGACCAATCGCGATCGCGTTCTCGGCGGTGCCGGGGCCACCCGCACTATTGTTGTTGCCGATTGCTACGCTGCCCAGGCCGGCTACGGTGTTGTTGAGGCCTATGCCGATGCCGGCATGCGCCGTCGCGCTGACATGGCTGTCGCCGATGGCGACGGAATAGTTGCTGAGCGCATCTGCGCGCACGCCCAATGCCGTGCCGTGGAATCCGCCGGCATTCGCACCAGCCCCGACAGCCGTTCCGGCGACGCCCGTCGCACTGGCCATTTCGCCGATTGCAACCGAGGAGCCGTAGGGGAAACCGCCGGACGGAACGGTGCCGGTGGCAACCGCGCCGAAGCCAAGCGCGATGTCCTTGCCGCTATTGGCCGCTGCATCCTTGCCGATGGCGATGGCGTCCTTGCCGGCAGCGCCATCATTGTTGAAGTTGCCGCCGCCGGTCGAGTTGACGCTGTAGTAATGCGTCTGGCCGGCCAGCAGCTGCGCGACGTTGACCGCGTCGGTCGCCGCCGTGCCCGCCGCAACACCGGTGATCTGGCGGGTCTTGCCGTTGGCGGCATCGCCCACCGAAACCGCGGCCAGCGTGCTCCTCCAAGTCGCCGACGTGTCGGCCGAGGCCGCGCCCGTCACCGGGTTCAGGCCGGCTGAGCCCGCCGCCGTGCCCGCAACCGAGCCGGAGCCCAACGCCACGCCGCCCGCGACGGTGACGCTCGAAGCCGTGCCCAGCGCCGTACCGCCGGAGACATCCGCGCTGGCGTTCTTGCCGACGGCCGTGCCGGCGATCGTCCCGGCAACCGTCGCGCCGCCGAGATAGGTCGCGACCGCGCCGTCGCCCAGCGCCGTACCGCCATTGCCGGCCCGCGCGACCGAGCCGAGCGCGACCGAGCCGGTGGCGATGGCCTGGCGGCCGATGGCGATGGCGTTCACGCCGGTCGCCTGCGCCTGCGTGCCGAATGCGATCGCATAATCGGCCGATGCCTTGCTGGAATCGCCGATGGCGATCGTGTAGTTCCCGCTCAGCAGTGCGCCGGACGCACCCTTGCCAGCGTTCGTTCCGAGAGCGATGTTGGAATAGCCCTCGATATAGCTGCCCGCAGCCTGACCGATCGCCACGCTCGAGCTGGCCTTCGAGTACGTGCCTGCCATGACTCCGAACGCGGCGTTGTTATAGCCCTCAACGCCAATTCCGGCTCCATACCCGACGGCCGCGTTCTGGGATCCTTTCACGCTGGAGCCTGCGGATTGACCGATGCCGATGTTCGACGCGCCCTGGACCCCCGCCCCGCCGCTGTTGCCCAAACCCAGATTGTAGGAGCCGACGACATTGGATCCGGCGTTATTGCCGAAGGCGGCATTGCTGTCGCCGCTCGCCTTGTATCCGGCGCTCTGGCCCAGGCCCAGATTGCTGGAGCCCTTGGCGAAACTGCCCGCGTCGGTGCCGACGCCGACATTCCCGCTGCCATCGACAACGTTGCCGGCTCTCAGCCCAACGGCGAGATTGCTCGAGCCATTGGCATATCGGCCCGCTTGCTGTCCCAACGCGGTGTTGTCTATCGCAAGCCCGGTATTGGCGCCGCCGAAGCCGGACGTTCCCGTGAACTGTCCGGCCTGATAGCCAATGGCGGTATTCCCGCTGCCCTTGCTGCCCTTGCCTGCCAGCTCGCCGATCACGACCGACGCCATGCCGGTGCCGTCCGCGGCCTCCTTGCCGATGACGACGTTGCCCTGGTAGCCCGAACGCGCGCCCATGCCGATCGCGACCGAGCCGACCGAGGGTCCGACGGAGGCCCCAGCACCGATCGCGACGCTATTGGTGGGAGCATTGCTGACGGTGTTGTCGGACTTGGCGCCGTAGCCGATCACGACGGAGCCAGCGCTCTTGGTCCCGACCGTCGCCTCCTTGCCGATGGCGATGGCGTTGGCCGCGACGGCCTGGCTCTGGGTTCCGAACGCGATCGCGTCCGCGGCCGTCGCCTTCGCGGCCATGCCGATGGCGAGCGAGTTCGCGCCGGCAGCGCTCGTCGCTGCGTTACCCAGCGCGATGGCGTTGGTCCCGAGGTTGTTGGCAATCCAGGTATTCAGCGTCGTCAGGTCGACGCCAGCACCGAAGAAGTCGGCGGGAATCCCGCTTACGGTCGCGAAGCCGCCATTGGCGGTCGGCACCTGGCAGGTCCAGTCGCCAGATCCACCGAACCCCGGCCGCGAGCAGGTCCCGCTCGGGGTCACCGTCATGTCCGCCTGCGCCGGGACCGCAAAGCCGAGACCCAGCGCCAGCGGCAGCGCCGCGGCCGCCGGCTTCCAGCCCAGCCTGGCCCAGGCGCGCTTGCGCTCCGCCGAAGCGAAGGCGACCAGAACCCGGCCGCAATCGGGGCAGCGCGGCTCGTCGGGCAAGCCTGACGGCCCCTCGTCGGCAGCGAAGCGGCTGGCATGGCCGGTATGCGCATGCGAGTTGATGATGCCCATCGCGGCGAGCGCCTGCGCCACTGCCGAACCACGGCCGAGCGTGCCGATGCAGCGCTTCTCGCCCATGCCGAGAACGCGGAAGGCCAGGCGGAAGATCGCGGCAAGCCGACGCCTTTGCGACTTGCTCGGCCCGTCCCGTCGCGTGGCCGTCGCGGGACTTGCCGCTCCCTGATCGGCAAGCCGCGGGCCGGCAATCTCGCGCATAGAGTCAAGCATATTCATCGACCGCCCCGTTCAACCCACGACAAGCCGCGACATGATTGGGGGACAACCAGCAAGTCCGTTCGAATGAGCGGGCCAACTACTTGCCTAATCTGCCGCTAGGCTATCGAGATATCGGTTAGATCGGGGGGGACGGACGAGACACGGACCGGACAATCTAGGTCCGAAACAGGACAGAAGTTGACCTAGATGGAGATTTTCCCATGAATAGATTTTCACTGCGGAATGAATCAGTAATCGCCAATCGCCTTATCTATAACGATACGATTTTTACGAAAATTCTCTATTATTACAGGATAAAAGGTTACGCAATCCGGCAGAATCGGATGAACGAACCATATTAATTTCAATAACAGGCCATGTCATTTGGATTAATACCATACTCAGCGCGAGAAGAGTGATATACATTGCAATTATTCGGCTAATAATTCAAATCGCAGCGACCAGAGCGATCATGATGCACGACGAGGGCGAGTTCTCATGGTGTGACGAAGCATACGTCGAGCGCGGCAGGCCCGCCTCCTGGCCGCTCGGCCTGATGCCGGCTCCCGAGCAGCATCCGGCCGCCAGCATCACCCGGAACGCAAGGAGGCCTTCCGTTCCGCGTACGAATTCGCAGTGTCCGGCCGCTTCGGTGGCTCTGCCTAATTGCAGATATTCCGCATTGGCTCGGAAGCCGGTGTAACGAGGCGGCCATCCTCCAGAGCAATCCGGATCTCAAGCGGTCCCGCGTTGCAATCCGTGGTCGCTGGTAGGCTCAGGGCAAACCCGAATCTGATGCTGGAGAGATCGGGGCGAGCCAGAGATGCTGCGACCGCGGCGCGCATGCGCCGCATTCGATCGATCGCCACAATTCGACCCTGCTGAAGGATTGCAGCATGGGTGACCAAGCCTGGCTTCTCCAGATCGATTGCGTACCCGCGGATCAACCACGATCCATCTGGGAGACGGTCGGCGGAATCGACCTCGGCGCGCACTGTCGCGTATGCGCCAACCTTTGCTTCCGAGAGGATGGCTTCAGCACGGGCTAAAGCCGATCGCTTGGTATGCACGTCGCGCTCGGCGTAGACCGCGACGGCGGCGAACACAGCGATGAAGCCGAGCGCGACCACGCGCAGGCGAGCCGCGGAAGCCCGGGCAATCATCGATTTCAGCGAGCGATGCATGCCCAGATCAGCCTGTGCGAGCACAAGCGACAGCAGAATTGCCGCGATCGAGCAGCCAATAAAAACGAGGTGCGCGGATAGACTGGTCGGAAGCAGACTGCCGAGCAGGAGCAACAAGGGTATGTGAGAGAGATAAAGCACGTAGCTCGCATCGCCGAGCTTCAGGCCGATCCGGCCAAGCGCCCCTCCGGGCTTCGCTAGAGGCGCACGAACCGCCGCAGCGACGAGGAGGACGGCGGGAATGACCGTCTGCACGCGAACATCTCCCGGAATCACATATGGTGCCGCAATAACCGCAACGAGCGCCGCGACGCCGATGCCGGGCGGCAGCCTGTGCCGCTCCACGATTGCGCGAAGCAGAAAGCCGAACAGGAAGGGTAGGTTGACGGTCTGCCACGGCAGCTCGCTGAGGACTGGGACGATATTGTCCTCATATCCATCGCCCCATAGCGGGCGCCCGAGGATCAGCAGAATCCAAAGGGCCGCAAACGCCGAGGCAAACCTCTGCAAGCCGAGGAAGGCCAAGGCGCCGAGGGCGGTATAATAGGTCATCTCATAGACAAGCGTCCATTCGACGTTGAGAAAATAGTCGCGCCCACCCGCCGGAATGAGCGATAGGCCCAAAATATCGACGCCGCGCGGAAAGCCGATCGCGAGCAGCGCCCCCGAGAAAAGCGCGACGACGAGAAACAGCGGCGGATAGATCCGAGCGAGGCGGCTGACCAGGAAATGCGGCGCATCGTCTCGTCGAATAAGCTCTGCCATGAGGTAGCCGGAGAGCGCGAAGAATATCGCGACACCGTATGCACCCCAATAGCCATTGAAGATGGCAATGTAGCTATCGACACCGGACAAGCGCTGAATGGTGCCCGAGACGTGAAAGAGCAACACCGCGAGCGCCGCCAGGGCTCGCAAGTACTGCAACCGTACGTTCCGATTATCCGCCCCGACATGCGATCGTTGCGTTGATGTCGTCAGGTCCACGTTGGGCAAGCGGAGCATTCCAAATTCTTCGCCACCACGGATGACGGTAACAGCATTTCCGGGACAAGGAAGGTCTTGATTTCAAGACCAAGAAGGCTGCCACCGACGACACTCAACGCGCTTTGGTCGATATGGCCCGCGAGCGACTGCCCAACGGTGAACCTATTGCGCTTCAGGTCCAGCTAAACCGTCGCTACGCCCGTGTATAAATTCGGCGTAACCGCCGTCGGTCGGCCGATTCCCGACCGTCCGCATCTTCCAGACCTTGCCGGCGGGCATGTTGCGACTCCCGCTTGGGCCATTCCTCGTCGTGACGAGTCTTGGGACTCTCTGGTGGGTCGTCCCGCTGGTTGCGGGCCACCTTCTTCCCCATCGTGACTGGAGTGCCGGGGAACCTCAGCGCCGCAGCTTGGTTGGTTCAGCAAGCCCCAAATCCCAGGAGATCTATGATGATGAAGACACTCGTTTTCGCAGCGGCGCTAGCCGTGCTGCCTATCACTGCCTTCGCCCAGAGCAGCGGGCCGGTGGTCCGCGATCCCACTGGCGGCGCGACACGCGATCCCGCACTTGGTGTTGGGACGGTTCAGGTTCCGCTGACGCGTGATCCTGCGGGCGGGACGATGGTGGACGATACGCCGCGCTTCCGAACCTACGTGATGGAACAGGGCCTGCCGTCCTACAGCTACGACCCGCCGATCGCGGTCGGAACGATCCTGCCAGACGAGGGGGTCGCCTACCGCGAGGTCCCGGTCGAATACGGAGCGCAAGGTTATCGCTACACAGTGGTGAATGGTCGCGCCGTTGTGGTTGAGCCGCGCACCCGCCGCGTCATTCAGATCATCAACTGACGTCATTGGTTCGGCTAGACCGCCGTGCGTCCTATCGGACGCAGAGTGGCGATCTAGGCCTTTGTTATTGCATCGGATCTTTCCGAAAACCGGATTCCACTTTTCGGTCCGATGCTCTAGGTCCGCTCCCGCAAGGGGGCGGGCCTCGTCATGGGGTGGCGCCGGCTGCGGCGCGCGCGATCGCGTCGTCGGTATCGGGGCTCGCTCCGCTAACGCCAATCGCGCCCGCTACCTGTCCGCCGACGCACAATGGCACGCCACCCGGTATCGGCAGGCAGCCCGGCAAGGTCAGCAGCGCCGTCATACCGGCAGCGAGGCTCTGCGCCAGATCGCGCGTCGGCTTGCGGAAGCCGGCGGCGGAGCGTGCCTTGGCGAGCGCGACCTCGACCGTGCCGGTATGCACCTCGTCCATCCTGACGAAACCGAGGAGATGACCGCCATCATCCACCACCGCGATGGAAACCCGCGCTGCAGCCGCCAACGCCGCAGCCTCGCCGGCCGCGAGCGCTGCGCGGACATGAGGCTGCGTCAGGGCGAATTTCGTCGGTTGCGCGGTCATGCGGGCCTCTCGTGCAGGGATTGGGCGGTGGGCTGAAGCCAGCGCTCGTCGAGATCTGCGATCTTGGGGCAGCCGATCATGGCGAGGCCGCGATCGACCTCGTCGCGCAGGATCTCGACCGCCCTTGCCGCTCCCGCCTCGCCGCCAGCGACCACTCCGTAGAGCGTGGCGCGGCCGGTGAAGACGAAATCGGCGCCGAGCGCCCGCGCGATCAGGATGTCCGAACCGCGCCTGACGCCGCCGTCGAACATGACCGGGATCTGCGCCCCGACGGCCGCCTTGACCGCGGCCAGCGAGAACAGCGGAATCGGCAGCATGTCATAGGCCTTGCCGCCATGATTGGAGACGATGAGGCCATCGACGCCGGCCGCGAGCGCCATCCGGGCATCCTCGGGATGCTGGATGCCCTTCAGCACCAGCTTTCCGCGCCATTGCTCGCGAAAGCGCTTGAGATCGTCCCAGGTCTGGATCGACGGGCTGTGGCTCCTGAAGAATTGGCCGATTTCGGCCGGCCCGGAACCGGGGGGCGCATAGGCTGCCCAGCTGCCCATGCCCGGCAGGCCGCCATCGCGCAGGTACCCGATGATCCAGCCCGGGTGCGTCAGCGCCTCGAGCAGGATGGACGGCTTGAGCCTGAGCGGCAGCGAAAAGCCGTTGCGGATGTCGCGCTCGCGTTTGGCCGGCACCGGATTGTCGACCGTCAGCACCAGGACCTCGACGCCGGCCGCCGCGACGCGGCGCATCAGGTCGGCCGAGATTGCCGGGTCCTTGGCGGCGTAGAGATGATACCAGAGGCGGCCCGTCGCCTGGGCTGCGATCGCTTCCGGCGACGCTATACTCGCGCCTGACAGCACGAAGGGGATATCGGCGGCGACCGCTGCTCGCGCCAGCATGGCGTCGGCGCCGGGACGGAAGAGCCCGGCGAAGCCCGTCGGCCCGATTCCGAAAGACTGCGCATAGCGGCGCCCGAACAGGGAGAGGCCGGCATCGCGCCGGGCGACATCGACGAGATGGCGCGGCATCAGCCGATAGCGGCCGAAGCTCGCCTCGTTCGCCGCCAGCGCGGTCTCGCCCTCGGTCCCCGATTCGATGCAGTCGAACAGGATGCGAGGCAGGCGCCGGCGCGCGAGCTGGTGAAGCTCGGCGATATTGAGCGCCTTGGCCGCCGTCATCGGGCCGCCTGTTTCCTGGCGGCCACGAGCAGGCTCTCGACGAAATCGTGGACGCGCTGGCCCGGCCGGGCGCCCAGCGCCTCGGCCGTGGCGTTGACATGCGAGAAGACGCCGTCCTGGTAGATGCCGCGCGCGTCGCCGATCGGCGCGCTCATCGCCGCGATCGCCCCGGCCGGGATGCCGCGCTTGTCGAGCTCGGGCAGGCGGCGCACGCCGGCATTGTCGAGCCCAACGCCGCCATCGCTGAAGAAGACGGCGTGGAGCTGCGGCCTGATCACGTCGTCGGGCTGGAAGCGGAACAGCGCCGCATGCGAGCCGGTGATGGCGATCGAACCGGCATCGGCCTCCTCCAGCATCGGCGCGGCATCGAGGCAAATGACCTTCGGCTCGCCCGGCACGTCCCGGATCGTATAGCGCTTGCCGCCCGTGATCGGCGGCAGCTCGCCCTTGGCCGGGGTGCCGGCCTTCATCAGCTCGGCGCAGTCGCGCACGCTCTGGCCCACAAGGCAGCCGAGCGCCGCAGCGGCCCGGTTGACGTGGCTGATGCGGCCATGGGCAAGCATATGGTCGCCATCGGCGATATGGCAGGTCATGCAATCGGCGGTCGCGGCGGCAAGCCCGACGCGGTCGAGATAGTCGAGCCCGCGCACGCCGGCCCGCTCCTTGCCGATGCCGGCATCGTTGAGGACGACGCCGCGAATGCCCCATTTGCCGGCGTGGAAGGCGTTGTACTCGCCGCCATAGGAGCCGGAGACCACGACATGGCCGCGCTGGCCGTCATGGCATTGCGAGCTGGCCGAGACCGTGAAGATCGAGATTTCACCTGGCGAGGGCATGGGCATCCTCCGAGAAGCGAATGAGCGCATCGATCAGCGGAGCGAGTTCCTCGTATTCGGCGCGTGTGAGATCGGAAAGCGGCGGCCGCACCTTGCCGGCCGAACGGCCGACAATGTCGACGCCGGCCTTTACAATGCTCACGGCATAGCCCGGCTGGCGCGCGCGGATGCGGCCATAGGGAATGAAGAAGGCCTGCATCATCCGGTCGATCAGCGCCAGATCGCCGGTCTGCACCGCATTGAAGAAGGCCATGGCGGCGCGCGGTGCGAAATTGTAGACGGCGGAGGAATAGGTCGGCACGCCCATGGCGCGGTATGAGGGCGCATAGACCTCGGCCGTCGGCATGCCGTTGAGGAAGGCAAGCCGCCCGCTGAGCCGCGTGCGCATCGCCCAAAGGTCCTCGACCTCGCCGACACCGTCCTTGAGCGCGATCAGGTTGGGGCAATCATCGACGAGGCGGAACAGGGTTTCCGGGCGAACCCGGCCATTGGCGCGGCTGTAGAGGATGATGCCGAGATCGGTGCTGCGACAGATCGCGGTGACGTGCGCGCGCAGGCCTTCCTGCGAGACCTCGGTCAGATAGGGCGGCAGCAGCAGGAGCCCGTCGACGCCGGCGCGCTGGGCGATGGCGGCATGCTCGATGGCGTCGCGCGTGCCGCCACCGGCAGCGCCAAACAACGGGATGTCGCCATCGCGGGCCGAAACGGCAGTCGCGAGGACGGCCGCATATTCATCCCTGGTCAGCGAGAAGAACTCGCCCGCCCCACTGGCGACGAACAGCGCCGCGCAGCCTTGCCCGCCCAGGAAGCGTACCCGGTCGCCGAAGGGCTGGGGCGCGAAGCTGCCGTCAGTGGCGAAATCCGTCAGCGGGAATCCGAGCAGGCCGCAGGCGAGCCGCGCCTTCAAAGCTTCGGGCGAGAGTGGAGCTGTCATGATGCTGTCCGGTTGAAGAGGCCTCCCGGCTTGGCCGGGAGGCTCGAGGTTTGTGGCCGAAGCGCAGAAGCTCAGGGCTTCACTTCAGGCGGCCGGTCTTGACGTAGAACTCACGCTCGCGCTCGGCTTCCTTGTTGAGCGCTTCGGTGATGTTCGGAGCCTTCTCCAGCGTCGGGTCGAAATAGACGCCGAGCTTGGCGTATTCGCCGCGCAGGCCCTGGTCCTGCATCGCCGCCTTCACCATCGCGCCGAGATAGGCCTTGCGGTCGGCGGGCGTAGCCTTCGGCACGACGACGAAGCGCACCAGCGTCCAGAGGTAGTCCTTGCCGTTGAGCGCTTCGTTGAGCGTCGGGACGTCCTTGAGATGCGCCAGGCGCTCGCCGGCTGCGACGCCGACGCCACGCACCTTGGCGGCATCGAGATGCGGCTTGGCCTCGGCATAAAAGCCGAGCGCGACGTCGACATTGTTGCCGATCAGGCCGACCACGCCGGCGCCGCCGCTCTGGAACGGCACGCGCAGGAATTTTGCGCCGGTCTGGGCCTCGACCTGCTCGATATTGTAGTCCCACATGCTGCCGGGAACGGTGGCGACGCGGATCGTTCCGGGCTTCTCCTTGGCGGCCTGGATGACCTGCTGGGCGGTCTTGTCCTTGAATGGCCCGTCGGTGGTGACGAACCAGACCATCGGGTCGCTGTTGAGGTAGCCCACCGGCTCGAGATCGGTATGCGACCAGCGCCCTTGAGAGCGCAGCATCGAGTCGCCCCAGACCAGGTTGACCAGCATGCCGATGGCGGTGCCGTCGGTCGGAGCCTGGGTCGCGAGCCAGGCATGGCCGACCATGCCGGCGCCGCCGGTGCGGTTGTTGACGAGGATGCGGCTGCCGGAGAGCTGCTCCATCGTCTTGGCGAGCAGGCGCGCGGTCAGGTCGGCGCCGCCGCCGGCCGGATAGACCACCGTCATCTCGATCGGCTGGGTCGGGAAGCCTGCCGGCTTCGCCTTGACGAGCTCGGCATTGGTGCCCTGCGCGAGCGCCGGCCCGGCGAAGGCGGCAAGGCCCAGGGCAGCGGCGAAGGCCATGCCCCTACTGAAAAATTTGCCCTTACTGACGAATTTCATTGATCAATCCTCCCGTTTCTTGAGGTTTCAGGCCTCTTCTGATCATCAGCGCCACCAGAACGAAGGCGATGGCGATGAGTCCGGCGGCGATGGGCCTCTGGACCATGATCATGATCCCGTCAGGCGACATCACCAGCGACTGGCGCAGCGACTGCTCGAGCAAGGGCGCGAGCACGAAGGCGATGAGGAAGGGGGCAAGGTCGTATTCGAGCTTGCGCAGCACGTAGCCCGCGACGCCGAAGCTCAGCATCACCCACAGGTCGAAGACGTTCTTGTTGGCCGAATAGGTGCCGACCACCGAGAGCATCAGCACGATCGGGAAGAGCACGCGGTAGGGCACGCGCAGCAGCTGCACCCAGAGCCCGACCAGCGGCAGGTTGAGGATGAGCAGGAAGACGTTGCCGATATACATGCTGGCGACGATCCCCCAGAACAGATCCGGTCGCTGCTGCATGAAGAGCGGGCCGGGCTGGATGCCCTGAATGACCAGCGCGCCGAGCAGCAGCGCCGTCACCGGCGTGCCGGGGATGCCGAGCGAGAGCACCGGGATCATGCCGCCGCCGACGGCGGCGTTGTTGGCGGCCTCCGGTCCGGCGACGCCCTCGATGGCGCCCTTGCCGAAGCGGCTCGGATCCTTCGCCAAGCGCTGCTCGACGGCATAGGAGATGAAGGAGGCCGTGATCGGCCCACCGCCCGGCACGAGGCCGAGCAGGAAGCCGAGCCCGCTGCCGCGCAGCATCGGCGCGAGCGAGGCCTTCCAGTCCTCGCGGGTCGGGAACAGCCCCTTGATCTTCTCCGCGATCAGAGCGTTCTTGGTGATCTTCTCGACATTGGCCAGGATCTCGGACACGCCGAACAGGCCGATGACGATGGCGAGCAGGTCGAGCCCGCCCGTGAGGTTGATCGAGCCGAAGGTGAAGCGCTCCTGGCCGTTGACGACGTCGATGCCGATCATCGCCAGCAGCACGCCGAGCGCGATCATCGTCAGCCCCTTCAGCGTCGAGCCGGTGATCATGTAGAGCGTGCAGACGAGGCCGAGCACCATCAACGCGACATTCTCCGGCGGCCCGAAGCGCAGGGCGATGACGCCCAGCACGGGCGCGAAGAAGGTCAGCGCGATGACGCTGAGCGTGCCGGCGACGAAGGAGCCGATCGCGGCGATACCGAGGGCCGCGCCGGCGCGGCCCTGGCGCGCCATCTGGTAGCCGTCGCGGCAGGTCACGACCGAGGCCGCCTCGCCGGGGATGTTCAGCAGGATCGAGGTCGTCGAGCCGCCATACATCGCGCCGTAGAAGATCGCGGCGAGCATCACGACGCCGGCGACAGGCGGCAGCGAGAAGGTCACCGGCAGCAACAGCGCCAGCGCCGCCAGCGGCCCGATGCCGGGCAGCACGCCGATCATCGTGCCGACGAAGCTGCCGAGCAGGCAGAGCAGGATATTGCTTGGCGTCAGGATGACGCCGAAGCCGGTCATCAGACCCGAGATCGCTTCCATGACGTCAGAAACCCCAGGGGCCGCGCGGCAGCTGCAGACCGAGCAGATAGCCGAACAGGCCGAGCGTCACCGCGACGGAGACCACAGCCAGGAGGATCGAGGAGCGCCAGCTGCTCTGCTCGACGGTGCGCAGCAGGATCAGCATGGTGATCACGCCCGCGACCGCGAAGCCGAGATAGGGGATGCTCGCCGCCATGAAGGCGAGGCCGGCCAGCACGCCGCCGATGCGCCTCCAGCCGGTGCGATCGGGCCATTCGAGCCCGGTCACGGCGTTGCTCCTAGTCAGCATCAGGCCGACGCCGCCGGCGCAGACCAATAGCCCGGCGACGAAGGGAAAGAGGCCGGAGTCGGGACCGTACTGGCCGGTCAACCCGATACGCCAGGACAGCACCGCCGCACCGCCGCCGACCAGGATCCAGGTGAGGTTGACGAGCCGCTCGATCATGCCGGACGCCGCCCGGCATAGGCGTCCTCCAGCAGGGCCCGCACGCCCTCTATCGTTACCGGGCCGGGATTGAGGCCGTTATCAGTCTCGACCGTGATCTGCGCCGCCCTTTCGATATTGCCGCGGTCGAAGCCGACCTCCTTGAGGCTCGCCGGCAGGCCGACGCCGACCATCAGGTCGAACAGGGCCGCGCCGACATTGTCGACGCCCATCGCATCGGCCAGCCGCTTCATCTCGCGCGGCGCGTGGCGGGCGTTGTAGGCGGCGACATGGGGCAGCACGAGCGCATGCGAGAGGCCGTGAGCGATGCCGAACGAGCCGCCGAGGACATGGGCGACGCCATGCTGGAGGGCAAAGCCGCCGGTCAGCGCCGCGCCCCCGAGGAAAGCGCCGTAAAGCAGGTCGGTGCGGGCGCCGACATCGCCGGGAGAGGCGGCGACGCGCGGCATCGCCTTGGCCAGCACGGCCGCACCCTCATAGGCGGAGCCGACGATCAGCGGGCTGACGGTGGAGACGTAGATCGCGTCGACGCAATGGGCGAGCGCATTCATGGCGCTGGCCATGCTGACATCGACCGGAAGCCCCACCGACAATTCCGGATCGTAGATCACGGTCGAGGCGAGCATGTTCAGGCTCTTGTGCATGCGCTTCACGCCATCGATCGTGATGCCGCAGAAGCCCGTCATCTCGGAGCCGGAATAGGTGGTCGGAATCGCCACGATCGGCTTGGCGTATTCGAGCGCGATGCCCTTGCCGAGCCCGACGGAGGCGCCGCCGCCGGCGCTGACGATGCAATCGGCCTTGAGATCCGCGGCCAGCCCGCGCCCCCGAATGGCGAGCTCGATCGGCACCTGCGAGACCGCTTCGGGGATGATGCCACAGCAGCGATCCCCCAGGAGATCGGCGACGCGCTGGGCCAGCCCGGAGCGGCCGGGCGTCGAGATCACGACAGCGCGCTTGGCGCCATAGGCCTCGACCGCGTCTGCGACCCTGGCCAGCGAGCCGGCGCCGAAGATGACCCGCGAGGGGGTGGCGTTGTAGACGCCGCCCGGCAGCGCAAATTCACGTCTCGCATCGAAGAAGTTCGTCATGGTGCTCACCAATCCACGATCGTGCCGTCGGGCAGGATCGCCGTCGCGGTATGGAAGACTTCCTGCTTGAACGGGTGCTTGGCTGCCTCGCGCTCGTTGACCTCGACGCCGAGCCCCGCCCCTTCCGGCACGGCCCAGGCGCTGCCGGTGCGCTTCATCGGCACCGAGACGACGTCGTCGTACCAGGGCACGGCGCCGCTCATCTCCTCCTGGATGACGAAGTTCGGGGTGGAGACGTCGAAATGCAGCGCCGCAGCGCCGGCGATCGGCCCGTTAGGGTTATGCGGGGCCACGCCCATGAAGGCCTGCTCGGCCGCAGCCGCGATGCGCTTGCCCTCGAGGATGCCGCCGGTGTGGTTCAGGTCCGGCTGGACGATATGGCAGGCCTTGGCGGCGAAGAGCGGCTCGAACTCCTTGAAGCCGACGAGGCGCTCGCCGGTCGCGATCGGGCAGCCGGCGCGCTCGGTGACCAAGCGCATCGCCTCGGTGTCGCCGGGGATGACCGGCTCCTCGCAGAACATCGGGTTGTAGGGCGCGAGCTCCTCGATGAACTGGAGCGCGCCGGCGATCGAGGCCGGGCGACCGTGGAAATCGATCATGATGTCGACGCCGTCGCCGACGGCATCGCGCAGCGTGCGCATCAGGCGTCCGACATGTTTGCGGGCGGGGATGCCGACCGAGAAATGCGCATAGGGGATGAAGACGACCTTCAGCGCATCGTAGCCCTGCTCGACGACGGCCAGCGCCTTGTCGCGCAGCGCACCCTCGTCGAAGGTCTCGTAGACCGACTTCATGTCGCCGAGGCCGAGATGGGTGTAGACGCGTACGCTGTCGCGCGTCTTGCCGCCGAGCAGGCGCCAGACCGGCAGGTCGAGGCTCTTGCCGAAGATGTCCCAGAGCGCGTGCTCGATGCCGCTGATCGCCGTCGCGCCGATGATGCCGAGCCGGTAGTAGCTGTGCTTGTTGAGGATGCGGACGATCTGCTCGATGTCGCGCGGATCCTTGCCGATCAGCAGCGGCTTCAAGTCCTCGACCGCGCCGGTGACCGCGCGCGTCTTCCAGTTCAGGCTGGCCTCGCCCCAGCCATAGAGGCCGTCCTGGTCGGTGACGACCTTGACGAAGACCCAGTTCCGCATCTCGGCATTCACGACGAGGGTCTGGATGTCGATGATCTTGATCGGCTCGTTCACGATGCTTGTTTCCGGCTGATGGTCTGCGCTTCGGGCCAGACCTGATTGAGGAGAGGCTCGCCGGCCCTGAGGCGGCGGATGTTCTCGGCGATGATGCGATAGCGCCGGCCCGGCAGCGCCGTGGTCCAGGCCGAGGAATGCGGCGTCGCGACGACGTTGGGCAGATCGAGGAAGGGGAAGGCCGAGGGCGCGGGATTGTCCTGCGCGCCAGCGGGATAGCGGTACCAGACGTCGAGGATGGCCCCGCCGATCCTGCGCTGAGCCAGCGCGTCATAGAGCGCGGCTTCGGCCACGATCTCGGCGCGCGAAACGTTGATGAGCACGCCCGAGGGGGACATCGCCGCGAGTTCGGCCGCCCCGATCAGCCCGCGCGTGCTCTCGCTCAGCGGACAAGCGAGCGCGACGTAGTCCGAGAGGCCCAGCAGCCGGTGGAGATCGCCTGGCGGAATGCGCTCATCGACCAGCGCAGCGTAAGAACCGATCGAGCGATCCAGTGTCGCGATGCGCATGCCGAAAGCCCTTGCCCGCTCGGCGATGGCGCGGCCGATCCGGCCGAAACCGATAATGCCGAGCGTCTTGCCAGCCAGCTCGCCATGCGGCTTGCGGTTGCGATGGGCCTCGCCCCAGCCCGCCGCAGTGAAACGCATCGCGTCGGGCCGGATCTCCCAGCCCAGCATCGCATGCAGCACATATTCGGCGATCGGGATCTCGTGCTCGAAGACGTTGCAGACACGGCAGGCAGGCTGGAGCGCCGGCAGGTCGATGCCGTCGAGCCCCGCGCCGGGAACGTGCAGCAAGGCGAAAGGCGGCGCGCCATCAGGACGCTTGAAGCGGATGCTGACGACGACGTCGTCGGACGCGATGCGCGAATCGAACTCGGCCGAAGCCGTCGCCTCGCGCGGCAACGTCACGATGTTCACGCCCGGAAGAAGCGGCGCAAGCACATCCTGCTGACGCGCTGCATCGCCGATCAGCACGACCTTCATGCCGTGGCCCCGGGCGCACGGCCAGCGAAGCGGCCGCAGCCGGAAGGCAAGCGACGAAGTCGCAAGACCATGACGTTTCCTTTCCCGACACAACGCAATCCGGAGCCTCGCCGGCGCCTGCGGATGGCTTCTGACTCATTTTGCGGAGCGCTTTCGCACCCGTCATCGCGGTCGTTTAATGCCCGATGTTTCGTGCATAATGCACGATATCAGGCAGTGCGCAATCCCTTCGCCTTTGGTTTATAACCATCCCAAGCCGCTGGCATTCTTAGGCTGTTTCGTACTAGAATCGTGCACGATCGCCGAAAGGACCGCCATGACGGTGAAAATGCCCCCAAGAGCACTGGTACGAACGACCGTCTCCGAGCAGACCTACGAGGACATCAAGGAGCGCATCATCGACCAGACGCTCCCGCCGGGAGCGCGCCTCAACATCGACGCCCTCGCGCGCGAACTCAGCGTCAGCTCGACGCCGATCCGCGAGGCGCTGGCCCGGCTGGAGCGCGAGCAGCTCGTCTCGCTCGAACTCTACGCAGGTTACTCGGTCGCCCCGCCTCCGCAGCCGGAATATCTCGAAGGGCTGCTGGATTTCCGCATCCTCTGGGAAGGCCATTGCGCCCTGATCGGGGCACCCAAGAAGCGTCCGGAAACGCTGAGGGCGATGGAGCAATCCTACAAGAAGATGGGCTCTATCCGGCGGCTCGGCACCAAGTACCGCGAATACCGCAAGTTCACCGACGAGGACGCCCGCTTCCACCAGGCCATCATCGACAGCGCCGAGAACCCGGCCATGTCGAAGATCTACGGCGGGCTGCATATCATCCTGCTGCAGTCGCGGCTTTACCTCACGCGCAGCGCGACGGGCGCGCCATCAGAACAGGTGCTGGGCGAGCATCAGCAGATTCTCGAAGCCTTTAACGCCGGGGACGGCGAAGCCGCGCAAACGGCCATCGCGTCCCACCTCGAAGCTGGACGTTCGCGATTGAAGCGGGCGGTCAAAGAGACCGATCCACGGGTGCTGGATGATCGCGGGCAACGCAGCTAAATTTATAGAATTGCGTTTCATGCACTCGACGCTAGAGCCTTCCCCTGTGCGGCGTTGCGCACTGTAACGACCGCGCGGCTATCGGGCTGTAGGATAAGCTTCGCCTGCTCGCGGCCGAACGCGCAGGCCAAACCATGACGAGAAGGTGATCACCCCTGACGCCGGTTGGGGGGTCCCATCGGTGGACTTCGAGGGTGAGGAGCCCGTAATCTCCGACAACAGGTTCAGGCCCGCGGGCCGCTCGAGCGGCCGCTTCGCACTCGATCAAGGCTGCTGCCCGCCTCACACCCACAGCGAAGGAGCAGACAATGAGCGGCAAGATCATCGTCGTAGATCGCAGAGCCCTCTTGGCCGGCGCGGCCGCGGTCGGAGGCGCAAGATTGCTACCGAGCTTCGTCACGCCCGCCGTTGCACAGTCGTCGACGAGCAGCTCGTTTTCGCCAACGGAGACCATGCCCGGCGGCTCCAATAATTACATCGCCAATGCACCGCTGGTTCAAAATCTCGGCACCGGCTTCGTCGCCTCGGGGGTGGTTCGGAGAGCGGGCGACGGCGCGCCTCTTTCAAATGTCCGCGTTCAGATCTGGGCGGCCACCGAGCGCGGCGGAGAGCGTGTGACAAGCAACCGGGGTAGCGTCATGACCGGGCCGGACGGCACCTACCGCCTCGAAATCTCGCCGATCGTTCCGCAGTTCGGGCAGCCGCACATCCATATCGCTTATGACGATCGTGACTTCGCGACATTGTTCCTCCGGCCGGTCCTGAGCAGCCGGCACGACAAGAGCATCACGGCTGATTTCGTCCTTGCGCTTGCCTCTTCGAATGAACCGCGTCGTAGCTGACGGGCGCCGCCGCACCACAGCATGGATCGTCGTGGCGGCCGTCGCGGCCGTGCCAGTCATTGCCGCCGCAGCCAGTCCGCTGCAGGGCGGGCGGGAGTTGCTGTGGATCACTGGCGGCATGGCCGGGGTTGTCGCGCTGAGCCTGCTGTTCGTGCAGCCTCTCTTGATGGCGGCGGCCCCGCCATTGCTTACTGCGAGAGGCGGTGTCCGCTGGCATCGCTGGGGCGGGATCGCCATCGTCACCATGGTAGGCCTGCATATTGGCGCTCTTTACGCCTACAGCCCTGAGGACATTACCGACGCCTTGCTGTTGGTCGCACCGACGCCATTCTCGCTCTACGGGGTGATCAGCCTGTGGTGCCTGGTGTTGACCGCGGCTTTGGCCGCGACGCGCCGTGTTCTTAAGCTGGGCTACAAGCCATGGCGCATCCTTCACAGCGGCCTGGCAGTTGCGTTGGTCGGAGCCGGCGCGATCCACGCCATCCAGATCGAAGGGGCGATGGAGGAGTACTCCAAGCTGGCGATCTGCATCGCGGCGTTGACCGCGACGACGGCCGGCGTGCTCGAGGTCAACGTGCTTGCCCCAATGCGCCGCCGGCGGGTGCTGCGAGACACCAGGTCGTCCGGGCGCGGATAGCCGACATTCAGCGATGGTTCGGATCCAGACATTCCTTACCCTGGCTGCAGCATCGGCGGTCGCGCGGGAACAACGGGCCGAGCGGAGCCGTTCCTCCTAGCGGCCCGTTTCGGGCCAGGGGAGATCGATATGCTTCGTTCCGCTTGCTGGACCGTCCAGGCCGCTGCTTTGACCATTGCCCTGTCGGCAGGGGCGATGGCGCAGACGCTTCCGCCGGCCGGACAAGCCAGTCCCGGCACCGGCCCTACGACCACCCACCCGAGTCAGATCGACAAGGGGCAGAACAGCATCCTGCCCTCCGCCGGGCGATCGGGCCCGTCCGCCGCGCCTACCATGGTCTATGATTGTCAGGCAAAGCCGGAGGATTGCACGGTCCCCGCAACACCAGGCGACAAGGCCGGCGCGTCACGCACCAATCCGATCAAGCCCTGAGTATTCAGCGGATGAAGCCGGGCGGCCCCGTCGAAATTGAAACGCCTATCGGCGCGACCGATTTCGACCGTCTCTGGCCTAGATCGCCGTGCATCCTTTTGGACGCAAAGTGGCGATCTAGGCTTTTGTTACTGCATCGGATCTTTCCGAAAATCAGCGGGCAGCAGCTCTTCTTCCCCAACGCCACCGCCAGCGGCGCGTAGGCGGACCGCGCGTTCGCCAGTCCGAAACGACAGCGCCCGGCCGAAGCCGGGCGCGAAAGCGCTACGAAGCTATGGACGGATCACTCGGCCGGCTGCGGCGCCTGCGGGTGAATGCTCGCCTTGACCCTCTCCTCCTCGACCCAGAGCGAATGGTGCTCCTTGGCCCAGTTGAGATCGACCTCGCCGGTCGTCATCGCCTCTGAGGCGCCCTCCATGCCGATCGTCCCGATATAGATATGGGCGAAGATGACGGCGATCAGCAGCACGCCGGCGACGCCGTGCACGATGTTCCAGAACTGCCCGCCCAGCACGCCGCCGGCATAGTAGGGGAAGAGCAGGTAGAAGCCCGACAGCGACAGCGTGCCGCCGCCGATGATCACCGCCCAGAAGATGCCCTTCTGACCCGCATTGAACTTGCGGGCGGGGGGATGGTCGCTGCCGATGATGCCGCCGCCGCGGCGAATCCAGTCGATGTCGATGCGCCCGGGAATGTTGTGCGCGACCCACATCAGGAACATGAAGGCGAGCCCGAGCATGAAGGGCCATGCCAGGTAGTTATGGGCGTATTTCGCCCATTGCGAGAAGGTGGCGAAGACGCCCTCGCCGAAGAGCTGCGGGAGCAGGAACTTGCCGAGGGTGACGTTCAGGCCCGACAGGCCGAGAATGATGAAGCAGCTGGCGACCATCCAGTGGACGAGGCGCTCGAAGGCCGAGAAGCGCAGGACACGGATGCCGGAGATGCCGTGCAAGATCCGGATCTTGCCCCGCACCAGGTAGAACAGCACCAGGACGGCCAGCATGCCGAGGATGGCGATGGCCGCGATCCAGTGCATCAGGCCCTGGTGGACGCTGCGCCAAGCCTGGCCCTGCGGCTGGATCAGGTTGCTGGCATTGGTGTCCGGGATGGTGATGCGCCCGTGCAGGGTCGTGCCCGTGCCGGGCGTGCCGGCGCGCAGCGCCTCCAGCAACTGGCGCTCCTGCACCGAGGAGGCCGTCGGATTGACCGAGGACGGCTGCTGCTGTTGCTGCTGCGCGATGGCCGGCGCACTGAGCGACAGCGCCATGGCGACGGCGAGAGGTGCAACGAGAGACCGAAGCGAGCTGCGCATCCGGAAGATCCTCCCTGCGGGAGGTCCGCCGCAGCGGCCACCCGGATTAGACAAGCAATGGGACGGCGGCGCGGACGCCGCCGCGCGGATCAGGTGGCGATCGTTTCCTTGTAGGCCGTCTGCCAGCCCCAGGCGCCCGAGCCATAGCCGCGCTTCAGCACGCGCTCCTTGTAGATGGTCGCGATCATGTCGCTGTCGCCGGCGAGCAGCGCCTTGGTCGAGCACATCTCGGCGCAGAGCGGCAGCTTGCCCTGGGCCAGCCGGTTGGCGCCATAAGCGGCGTATTCGGCGAGCGAGTTGTCGGCGAGCGGGCCGCCAGAGCAATAGGTGCACTTGTCCATCTTGCCGCGCGAACCGAAATTGCCGACGCGCGGATATTGCGGCGCGCCGAACGGGCAGGCGTAGAAGCAGTAGCCGCAGCCGATGCAGAGCTCCTTGGAGTGGAGCACCACCGCGTCGGCCGTGGTGTAGAAGCAGTTGACCGGGCACACCGCCGCGCAGGGCGCGTCGGTGCAGTGCATGCAGGCCATCGAGATCGAGCGCTCGCCGGGCTTGCCGTCGTTGATGGTGACGACGCGGCGCCGGTTGATGCCCCAGGGCACGTCGTGCTCGTTCTTGCAGGCGGTGACGCAGGCGTTGCACTCGATGCAACGGTCAGCGTCGCAGAGGAATTTCATGCGGGCCATGGCTCGGTCCTCCCCCTCACGCCGCCTGGATCTGGCAAAGTGTGGCCTTGCCTTCGTGCATGCCCGTCACCGGGTCATAGCCGTAGGTGGTCACGGTGTTCACGCTCTCGCCGAGGACGATCGGATCGGCCCCCGGCGGATAATTGCCGCGCTGGTCCACGCCCTGGTACCAGCCGCCGAAATGGAACGGCATCCAGGCGACGCCGGGGCCGACGCGCTCGGTCACCAGCGCCTTGACCCTGGCGCGACCGCCCTCGGGACCGGCGACCCAGACCCATTGGCCGTCGACGATGCCGCGCTGGGCGGCGTCACCCGGATTGACCTCCACGAACATGTCCTGCTGCAGCTCGGCGAGCCATTTGTTGGAGCGGGTCTCCTCGCCGCCGCCCTCGTATTCGACGAGGCGGCCCGAGGTCAGGATGATCGGGAAGCTCTTGGCGATGCCCTTGTCCACCGCGCCCTTCTGATAGGTCGTATGGAGGTTGGGCATGCGCAGGTTGCGCTCGTCGGCGCGGGCCGGATACTTCGCCACGAGGTCGGGCCGCGGCGTGTAGATCGGCTCGCGGTGGATCGGCACCGGGTCGGGCAGGTTCCAGGCGATGGCGCGGGCCTTGCCGTTGCCGAAGGGGCAGACGTTCTTCGCCAGGCAGACGCGCTGGATACCGCCGGAGATGTCCGTCGCCCAGCTGACGTTGCCGGGGTTGGCGCCGCCGATCCGCTCGATCGTAGCCTTCTCCTCGGCGGTGAGGTCGGCATCCCAGCCCAGGCGCTGGAAGACGGCGTAGGTGAACTCCGGATAGCCGTCCTGGATCGGCGAATCGAGATTCCAGGAGTTCTGGGCGAGCAGCGTCTCACCGTTGCGCTCGAGGCCGAAGCGCGGCCGGAAGGCGCCGCCGCCATCCATCATGCGCAGGTTGGTGTTGTAGAGGATATGCGTGCCGGGATGGCGCACCTCCGGCTTGCCCCAGCACGGCCAGGGCAGGCCGTAATAGTCGCCGCCGATATCTGCCAGTTCTTTCGGCGCGCGCAGCGAGACGATGTCGAACTTGTCCTGGTTCGCCATATGCGCCTTGAGGCGCTCCGGCGACTGGCCGGTATAGCCGGTGGACCAGCCGCCACGATTGATCTCGCGCAGGAGCGATTCGGCGGAGGGCTCGTCGCCGAACTTGCCCTTCACCAGCTCGATGTTCTTGAACATCTCGGTGGCGAAGCCGAGCTTCTGGGCGAACTTGTAGATGATCCAGTAGTCGTTGCCCGACTCGAAGATCGGCTCGACGATCTTCTCGCCCCATTGCAGCGAGCGGTTCGAGGCCGTGCGCGAGCCGTCGCACTCGAAGCTGGTGCAGGCGGGCAGGATATAGGTGCCGTCGCGCCGGTTGTGGAGCGAGACGAAGTTGGTCGGGTGCGGATCGACGATGACGAGCAGGTCGAGCTTGCCGAGGCCGTCGACCGCTCCGGGCACGCGCGGAATGGTGTTGCCGCCATGGCCCATGACGAACATCGCCTTGATGTTGTCCTTCTGGTCGACCTGATCGGACGGCAGCAGCGTGGCGTCGAACCAGCGCGTCGAAGGCAGGCCCGAGACCTCCATGTTCTGCTTGCCGGTCCGCGCGGCGCGGCCGGCCTTGGCCGGCACGTCGTCGAAGCGCGAGACGAAGTAGTCGTAGGGCACTTCCCAGACATTGGCCCAGTGCCGCCAGGCGCCTTCGACCAGGCCGTAGTAGAGCGGCAGGTTCGTGACATCCAGGCCCATGTCGGTCGCGCCCTGCACGTTCGTGTGGCCGCGGAAGATGTTGGCGCCGGTGCCGGGCGCGCCGACATTGCCGGTGAGCAGCAGCAGCGTGCAGTAGGCGCGGACGTTGGCGGTGCCGACCGTGTGCTGGGTCGCGCCCATGCACCAGATCAGGGTCGACGGCTTCTCGGTGGCGAACAGCTTGGCGACGCGCTCGAGCTGCGCGCCCGGGACGCCGGTGACGTCCTCGACCGTCTTCGGGTCCCATTTCTCGACTTCCTTGAGCGCCTCGGACATGCCGTAGACGCGCTTGGCGAGGAAGTCCTTGTCCTCCCAGCCATTCTTCACGATGTGCCACATCAGGCCCCAGATCACCGGGATGTCGGTGCCGGAGCGGATGCGGACATATTCCGTCGCATGCGCCGCGGTGCGGGTCATGCGCGGATCGATGACGATCATGTTGGCCCGGTTGATCTCCTTGCCCGTGAGCACGTGCTGGAGCGAGACGGGATGGGCCTCCGCCGGGTTGCCGCCCATGATGATCATGGTCTTGGCGTTGCGGATGTCGTTGTAAGAGTTGGTCTGGGCGCCGTAGCCCCAGGTGTTGGCGACGCCGGCCACGGTCGTCGAGTGGCAGATGCGGGCCTGGTGGTCGACGTTGTTCGTGCCCCAGAAGGCGGCGAACTTGCGGAAGAGATAGGCCGCCTCGTTGGTGAACTTGGCCGAGCCGAGCAGGTAGACGGAGTCAGCGCCGGACTTGGCCCTGATATCCAGCATCTTGTCGCCGATCTCGCTGATCGCCTGGTCCCAGCTCATGCGCTGCCACTGGCCGCCGACGAGCTTCATCGGGTACTTCACCCGACGCTCGCCATGGACGATCTCGCGGACGGAAGCCCCCTTCGCACAATGCGAGCCGCGGTTGATCGGGCTTTCCCAGGCGGGCTCCTGCCCGGTCCAGACGCCGTTCTGCACCTCGGCCCTGACCGTGCAGCCAACCGAGCAATGCGTGCAGATGTTCTTCTTGATCGTGACCGGAACGCCAGGTTGCGGCCCCTCGATCGCATCGGCCCGGCGCACCGAGCCGAGCGTCAGCGCGCCGACGGCGATGGCGCCGGCGGCGGTGAGGCCGGAGCGGGCCAGGAAGGTACGGCGATCCATGACGCCCGAGGTCAGGCCGCCGGCCAGACCGGCGAGGCGGGTGCGGGCGGCGTCCTGGGACTTGCGCTTGATCAGCATGGCTGGAGCCCCTCAGTAGCGGTTGGTGCGGTAGAAGGCCTGCACGTCCGGCGCGTCCGGCTGGTAGCGCGCCTTGGTGCGCTCATCGCGGCTCTCGCGCTCGGACGCAGGCTGCGCCTCGGCCGGCTCGGCGGCGACCACCACCACAGCCGCGGACGCAGCACCGGTCATTGCCTTCAGGACGTCGCGACGGCCCGGAGCGGCTGCGACCCTCGGTTGCTTGGCATCACCAGACATCTCGCATCCTCCACGCCGTCCCCCAACGCCCTCAGGCGTCGAAGGAGAAAGCCTCTTCTTCGATTTCCATGAACAGCCGGCCCACCGCGCCGACCGCAGCGTAGAAAGGCCGGTCCCGCATCTGCTCCAGATCGGCGAAGAAACGCGCCGCCCAGGGCTGCAGATGCGTGGCGAAGAAGGCCTTCTCCGCCTCATAGCCGTCGCCTATGGTCCGCATGGCGAGGTTCGACATCACGTCGAACAGCAGCGCGATGTGGTCCTCCGGCTCACGCGATTCATCGCCCCGGATGATGCCGAGCGCGACGAAGGCGCTGCGCACCTCCGCGAGCGGCCGCTCGTGCAGGAAGCCGGTCAGGTAATAGGAGGCGTAGGGCAGGAGCTCGCCGCGCCCGACGCCGATGAACAGGTCGAAGAACTCGCGGTCGACGGTCTCGAACGAGCTGTCCGCCGCGGCCTCGGCGAGGGCCAGATGCGCCAGGCCCAGCGGCGAGGCGTCGCCCTTCAGCGCCGCGACCTGCTTGAGGACAGCAGCCGTCGGGACCTTGAACAGCAGCAGCGCGAGCAAGCCGTATTCGGCGGCGCGCAGGCGGTCCATCTCGTCGATCGCGGCATCGTCCACCTTGCCCCGGGCCGTTTCCATGGCCAGCGCAAGGCTCGGCCTGGCCTCCCCAAAGAGGTCGGGCCTCAGGCGGCTGCGGCCCACGCCGGAGACACGCTCGACCTCCAGCACGCGCTCGGAGGGGACGCGATTCCAGCTCGATACGGAAGGCTGCGAAATGCCGAGCGCACGGGCCAGGGCGCCGACGCCGCCGACGGCCTTGATCGCTTCCTCGAGGCTGTCTTCACGCAAAGCCGTTCGCTCGTTTCGTTCGGCCAGACCCTGACGTTCATAGCCATAGCCTGTACCTGTTTCTTACTAGAATAGGTACAAGCTATGACCTTCGCAGGCAAGTTGCATAGGGCGGGCCTAACCTGGAAGCGCGCTCCCGTGACGGCGTCCGGGCGGCCGCGCCAGCGTTTCATCGGCCGGGGTGTTGTGCGGTGCGGTAGCTGCGCGGTCAGGTTGTGCGACGTCAGGCGCGGGCAGCTGGGCGATCGGCTGTTGCGGCAGGCGGTTTCCAGCAGGGCCGTCAGACTTTCGGATGATGCGCTCTCGCTGCGCCGCAGCATCGTTACCGGGCTCGTCCTCGTCCCCCTGCGACAGATTGCCGTCATCATCTCCGGCAGTCCCGCAGGAGTCGGCCGGCCGGCCGCGCAGCAGCGCGCGGTCGAACATCTCGGACACCTCGCGCACCATCTCCTGAGTCGTCTCGATCGTGCCGAAGCCCGGCGCGCCGCCGGGAGTGTTGTAGTCATGGGCGTAGTCGAGCGCCGGGCTGACATAGTCGCGGATGGCGGGGTCGAGCAGCCACATGCGCTGGAGCGCGGCATTGCGCAGCGCGTCCGGCACCCAGGCCTGCATGAAGACGGCCAGGTTCTGGCCGGGCACGAGGTCCTCGACGCGCGGCAGCTCGGCGATGAGCTCCTCAAGCGGCTTGCCATCGGGCAGGCTCACCTCCTCGGACGAGGGCGCCGAAACCGAAGCCGAGCCGGCCTCCGTCCGGGGCGCAGGCTCCCCTTCCCGCTTCAGCCGCGACCAGCGCGAGAGGAAGCCGTCGCGCGCCTCGCTCACGGGCGCCTCCCGGTGCCCTGCCGCAGCGGGTGGCCGATGCCGTATTCGGGCTGCTCGGCATCGGGGTCCTTGCGGTCGCGCTTGCGCTTGTGGAAGGGCTGCTCGACGTGATGCGCGTCGATGAAGGCCTGCAGTTCAACCGCGATCTCATGCGGCATCGGCAGCGCCTCGACCTTGTCGGTGATCACGTCGACGAAGGACTCGCCCTCATAGGGATCGACGGTCACGCCCGCGACATGCCAGGCGCCCTCGTGGCTCTCGCGCAGGGCCACCCAGACCGCTGGCCGTCCCGAGACCAGGTTGTCGCGATAATGCGAGGTCTCGCCGGAATGGAAGGCGAGTTCGGCCTCGCCGAGATACCAGCGCTCGACGCTGCCTTCAGCCCCGATCAGGGAGCGCGGCTCGACTGCGGGCAGGCCCGGCAGGACCGCCTCCGGCAGCCATTCGAAATCGACCCAGGGGTTGTTCAGCTTGCGTTTGACGGCGACGATGCCGACGCTCAGGTGACGAACGGCCATGGGCGTTTCCTCAGGCTGCCAGCGCGCCGGCGAGCGGCAGGCCGACGATCAGGTTCTGCGGCTTGACCCGCAGGATCATATCCTCGGTCAAGGCCATGATGAGATAAACCGGCTTTCCGGCGATCTTGGGATCGACGGCGCGCGGATCGGCGAAATCGAGCCGGAACAATCCGCAGATGCGGGCGCGCTCGGTCGCATCGGGCTCCTCGCCGCGCCAGAGCCGATTGCCGATCGCCGTGGCCTCGGCATCGAGCCCGACGAACCAGCGCCAGTCCGCATCCTCGACCCGCTCCGCCGGGGCGATCCGCGTCTCGACCCCCAGCATGTGGGCGATCCAGGTTTCGAGGACGCGGCAGAAGGCCTCGCGCGAGCGCGCGTCGCCGCCGATGTTCAGCACCATCGAGAAGGCGTCGGAGCGCGACCAGTAGCTCGGGGCGGTCTCCTCGGTCATCACGTCGAGCTCACTGAGCGCGTCCTGACCCATCATCGCCGCGAGCGGGGCGGTGTGCAGGAGGGACTGGCGCTCGGCATCGAGCTCCTCGATCAGCTCCTGATCCGCGAGCAGGAGCGTGTCGTCCTTCAGCGAGCCCTTCTGCGCGCGGAACAGCAACTCGGCGGCGCGCAGGATGAAAGGGTCCTCGCAGCCATCCAGCGCATTGCGCAGGATCAGGTGGACGAGCTGGTTGAGGAAGAGCGGCGGAATTCGCTGCGCGCCCTTGCGGACGATCGCGAGATAGGCGGCCTCGAGCGACGGGTGAGCGATCAGCCTGTCGCGGAAGCCGATCATGAACTGCCAGTTCTCGCGCGCATCGGCATCTGCGACGGCCTCGACCATCGCCCGAGTCACCGGATGGCGCGGCTCCTTCATCAGCAGCGCGTGCAAGCCGCGCTCGGCCTCGCAGGCCTCCTCGGGCGGCACCAGCTCCGGGCGAGCGAGATAGGCCAGGATCATCTCGTCGGTGATGGCGAGGCCGCCGCCCTCGGTGCGCCGGGTCATGTGATGTCCGGAGGAGACCCAGAATTCGGTGACGGTTCGGGTCTCGAGACTCATTTGCGCGTTTCCATCATGTCGATCAGGTCGACCCGCTCCTCGGCCCCGTCATCCTCGACCACCTCATGGAAGGAGAAGGCGCGGGCCTGGGCATGCAGGCCGTCGAGGCCGGGGACGCGCTCGCGCGCCGTCAGCGTGCGGTACTGCTCGCGCAATTCGCCATTCTCGACGCTGCGGTGCAAGGCGATGAGCGTGCCCTCCTCATGCTCCGCCAGCGTCATGGCGAAGGCGATCTCCTCTTCGGCCGCGATGCGGGCGGTGCCGAGATCGGGCGCGCCGAGCCTGGCGACGAGATGGCCCGCGAGCGCCTCGACGGCTGCCAACCGCTCCTCGGGGCGGATGGGCTGGGCGACGACCAGCGTCGAGAAGCCCAGGCTGTCGACGCCGACGAAGCCGGCGCGGAAGGCGGAACGCTCCTTGCCCGTCAGCTCCGCCGGATCGCGTCCCCAGAACAGGAAGGAGCCGGTCACCGCCCATTCGCCGGGCTCGGCCGCGGCCGGGAAGACGAAGCTGTCGGACGGGTCGAGCCGGATGGTGCGCAGCAGCTTCACAGCTTCGGCCCTCCGGTGTCGCGATCGAGCCAGGCGGCGGCCTTGAGCGCCGGCAGCAGCGGCAAGACCCGCTCGGACGGGCCGACCGCCGGGCGTATGACGAGGTCACCGGCCGGGGTCAGCGACAGCGCATCGGCGACGCGCTCCTTGTCGAGATGCTCGAGGTAGGCGCCGACGATCGGGCCGAAGCCCGAGGCCTGCCAGATATCGACCTGCCGCATGAAGAAGCGCGCGAAGCTCTCGATGATGACGGACGGGCCGGTGCCCTCGAAACCCTCGTCATCGAGCGCGGCGGCATTGGGCGCCTGCCCGGGTTCGGTCAGCCCTGGGAATGCGACCCGCACGGTGCCGGCGAAGACCAGCCAATCGGGCACCTCGTCCTCGGCGCAGCTTTTGGGCCAGCCGAGGCGCCCGCCGCCGACGAGTCCCGCGTCGAAGCGGATCGCATCCGGCCAGTCGAAGGTGACGGGCCGCTCCGGCGGGCAACTCGCGGCAATGGCCTGAAGCAACGCGTTCATGCCCAGGAAGAACGCCTTGCGCGCCTCGCCGAGCGGCGCCTCGGGCTCCAGGATGACGGCGAACTCGGCCATGTCGAAGCGCCTGATCCAGACGAGCGTGCCGGCGCCCTCCTCGGCCGCGATGCGGCAGGCATGGGCGAAGGCGTCGCCCGATTCGCGCAAGGCCACTGCCCGGAAGCCGGGTGGCAGATCGAGACTCGCAGGTGCGCGCAACGTGAACAATGCCATGAGGGGCCGGAAGCTGAAGCGGCGCGTCGTCACGCCCGTCTGGTTCTTTGGACCGTTTCAAATATATAGAGTTCACGCGCGGCTGGAAGAGCCGCAGCTCGGAGACGGCGATGACGGCAGGCACCATATTCCTCTGCTCCTGCGAGGAAACGATGCCTCTCCACGGCGAAACCGTGGCCAAAGCCTGCCGGACCAAGGTCCGCACGGCCGATCAGCTCTGCCGCAAGGAGCTCGACTTCTTCAAATCCGTCCTGGCGCAGGAGAGCGACGTCACGGTCGCCTGCACGCAGGAGGCCCCGCTTTTCGGCGAGACGGCCGAGGACCTCGGCTATGGTGGCCGGCTGACCTTCGCCAACGTGCGCGAACAGGCGGGATGGTCGGACGAGGCCCGCCAGGCCGGTCCCAAGACGGCCGCCCTGCTGGCCGCCGCGGCCGAGGAGATGCCGCCGATCCAGGCGGTGACGCTCGAATCGAAGGGCGTCGCGCTGATCTATGGCCGCGACGAGGTCGCCGTCGAGGCGGCCCGCCGCCTCTCGGCCGCGCTCGACGTCACCGTGCTGCTGACGCGGCCCGGCGAGGTCACGCCGCCGCGCGCCACCGAGTTCCCCGTCGTGAAGGGCACGATCACGACCGCCAGCGGCCATCTCGGCACGTTCAGCCTCAATGTCGACGACTATGCCCTGCCCTCCCCGTCCTCGCGGCGCAGCTTCGCCTGGCAGCCGCCGCGCAATGGCGCGAGCTCGACCTGCGACATCGTCATCGACCTGACCGGCGGCACGCCGCTTTTCCCGGCGCCCGAGACGCGGCCGGGCTATCTGCGGGCCGATCCGCGCGATGCGGCCGCGGTGGAGCGGCTGATCGGCGAGGCCGGCGGGCTGGTCGGCACCTTCGACAAGCCGCGCTTCGTCAGCTTCGATGCCGATCTCTGCGCGCATTCGCGCTCGAAGATCACCGGCTGCACGCGCTGCCTCGACCTCTGCCCCACCGGCGCGATCACGCCCGCTGGCGACCATGTCGCGATCGACCCGGCCATCTGCGCCGGCTGCGGCCAGTGCGCCGCCGCCTGCCCGACGGGCGCCGCCGCCTATGCCCTGCCGCCGGTGGACGCGCTGATGCGGCGCCTGCGCACGCTGGTCACGACCTATGCGGCGGCCGGCGGCACCGGCGCCGTGGTCCTGCTCCATGACGGCGACCACGGCCTGCCGCTGATCGACGCGCTGGCGCGGTTCGGCTCCGGGCTTCCGGCCAACGTGCTGCCGCTGCAGGTCAACGAGATCACCCAGATCGGGCCCGAGCTTCTTGCCGCCGCGCTCGCCTATGGCGCGGGCGGCATCGCGATCCTCGGGCGCGCCAAGCCGAAGCACGACCTGCTCGGCCTCCAGCGCAGCATCGCGACGGCCGGCACCATCGCCGCCGGGCTCGGCTATGGCAGCGACATCATCCGCCTGGTGGAGACGGACGATCCGGACGCGCTCGACGCCGCGCTGGGACAGCCATCGCCGGCGCGCGCGGCGCGGAAGCCCGCGACCTTCCTGCCGATGGGGACGAAGCGCGGCCTGCTCGAAATGGCCTTCCTCGAACTTCACGCCACGGCGCCCGCCCCGGTCGACCGGATCGCGCTCCAGCAGGACGCGCCCTTCGGCAAGGCGCAGGTCGATCTCGACGCCTGCACGCTCTGCCTGTCCTGCGTCTCGGCCTGCCCGACGGCTGCGCTGTCGGATCACCCCGACCGGCCATTGCTCTCCTTCACTGAGGCCCTCTGCGTCCAGTGCGGCCTGTGCGAGCGGACCTGCCCGGAGGACGCCATCACGCTGGTTCCGCAGCTCGATTTCGTCGCCTGGCGCGAGCCGAAGCGGGTGGTGAAAGAGGAAGAGCCCTTCCATTGCACCAGCTGCGACAAGGCCTTCGGCACGCGATCGACGATCGAGAAGGTCGCGGCGAAGCTCGAAGGGCACTGGATGTTCTCCGGCGCGAACGCGGCGCGACGCGAGGCCCTGTTCATGTGCGAGGATTGCCGCACCGAGCGCATCGTCAACGAGAGCTTCGACCCCTATGCCGCACCGGCTCGGCCGGCGGTCGGCATCGCCGAGGATTATCGCACCGAGGCGAAGCCGGGAAAGAGTGGCCTCAACTGAGGCGGGACGCGCCGGGTCACTCAGCCCCAGTCGCCTTGGCGATGAAATCGACCAGCGCCTTGCGGTCATCGGGATCGACGACGCGCTGCTCGGGCATCTTGGTGCCCGGCGTATAGGCGTTCGGCCCGAGTTCGAAGAGTTTTGCGATCGTCTCCTTGCTCCAGACGATCGTCATGCCGCGCAGCCCCGGCGAGTAGTCATAGCCCGGTGCGGTGGCGATTCGCCGCCCGATCACGCCGTACAGCGTCGGCCCGGCCCGGTTGCCGCCATCGGCATCGAGCGTGTGGCAGGCCGAGCAGGCCCGGAAGACCTCCGCGCCCGGATGATCGGCGAACCGGGCTGTGGCCTCGGACGGGCGCGTCATGACGACGGCGCCGAGATGCTCCCCCGTCGCGGCGTTCCAGCGGCGCACGACGCGGTCGCCGCCGCCCGTCAGCAATTCGTCCGAGCCGGGCCGAAAAGCCAGCGACCAGACCGGCAGGCCGGGGCCGACCAGCACGCGCTCGACGCGGCGCGACGCGCGCTCGACGATGGCGACCGAGCCGCGGATGCCGGCCGCCGCGATCCTGCGCCCATCCGGGGACAGCGCCAGCGCGACGATCGGCGTCTCCGCCGCGGTCACCTCGCCGGCCCGGGGCCCGTCGGCCGCGAGGAATATCAGCCGGCCATCGGCGCCGCCCGCGACGATCTCGCCATCCGGCGCGACCACAAGGCCCGCTACCGGCTGCCCGGTATCGATGCTGCGCGCGACCCCGCCGTTCAGCGGGGTGATGCGGATGGTGCCGTCATGGCCTCCGGTCACGACGGAGCTGCCATCCGGCGCGAAGGCGACCGCGCTGACCGGCCCGCGATGCCCGGAAATCACCACGGCCTCACCGGATGCAAGCGGCGTCACGCGCGCCGTGCCGTCCCAGGAGGCGGAGGCGAGCAGCTTGCCGTCCGGGGACGGTGCGAGCGACGCGATCGGCCCGGAATGGCCCTCCAGCCGCGCCTCGGGCTCAGGCCTTCCGATGCGCCACAGCAGCACGCGGCCATCCTCGCCGCCTGTCGCGAAGCGGCCGTCCGGCAGGGCGGCCACCGCGTTGACCGAGCTGTCATGGCCGCGCAGCACGGCGAGCGCCTGGCTGCGCGCAAGATCCCACAGGATCGCCGAGGTATCGAAGGAGCCGGAGATGGCGATGTTGCCATCCGGCGAGACGGCGAGAGCGCGAACCGGGCCGCCATGGCCGCGCAGTTCCTGCGCTGCGACGGGCTGAGCGAGAAGCACGGCAAGGGCAAGCAACAGGCGAAACATGGTGAGGCCCCGTTGAGGACGCCCACAATCTACGCGAGGCGAAGCGCGATCAAGCGCGCCTTGCCGCCATTTCGGCGACCAAGCTCTCTTGGGCTAGCCCCCGCTCCAAACCGGTTGCGGCGCTCCAGCGCTTGAACGGATGGACTCAGATGCTACTTAGATCAGTGAAAAGCCGGATATCTCAGGGGGAACGCCATGAAGGTCATGCTTGTCGCATTTGTTTCGGCGGTGATCCTTGCTGCGGGAGCTGGGTTTCTCCTGAATTCCCGTGTTCAGGAAACGGCCGATGAGCGCTTCGTCGGGGCCGGCACCGAGCTAAGGCATAGCGAGGCCGGCTCCAATCTGGTCGGCAAGAACTGGAGCGGGCTGAACTTCCCCTCCGCCACGCAGTAATCGACGCTCTGCCCCGCGAGCGCCATCGGCTTCACGTGCGCGACGATGGGGGCATGAACCCATTATTCTCAAGGAACGGCCAGCCTTCGCTCGTTCGAACGAAGCGCGCCAGCGCTCGCGCGGCGACATCGGCCTCCTTCGCCACGGCAAGACCATAGTCGGCAACGACCGCGTATTGCGGTGGCAGCTCGATGACCGCCTCCTCGTCGCCGATCATGCGGACCGGCAGATGGTAGAGCGCCGCGAGACTGGCTTCGGTCATCACGTTGGCGAGTTCGCCGATGAGGTAGCGGTCGCCTTCGACCATCAGCAAGGCGCGGTCGGTGACAGCGAGTGCGTGATCGGGCCGATGCGCGGTGAACACCACCGTGAGTCCTTCCAAAGCCGCGATCCCCCGGATACGGCCCCAGTTCGGATACCGAGGGCGATCATCCAAGGCATCGCCCGAGCGCCTTGAGTTCCGCGACGGACTCTCAGATTCGGCGCGAAGACGTGGAGATGGGCGTGCTCTATGAGCCCTTGTCTTCTCAGGTATGCGCTTGACCGGGGCGCCATCCCGAAGGGAAATCGGTGATGACCCCGCGTTCGCGCGCCGCTCCGCGCCTAGGCCACCAGACTGAGCATTCCGCGTCGGTCATCCGCACCGGCCGGCCGATGCCGATAACGGCACCCAAACAACCACACCAGCTCCGGGACAAATTTTCATATGACATCGTCGGATTTTACCGCTTCGACCAGCACAAGACTTGTAAATTGGATCGAACGGATAGATATCATCTACATTCAAGTTTAAGTTGAGGAACAGAATGCCTGAAAACATGGAAGAGCTTCTCGGTCAAACGGCGGGGATCATTTCTGCCTACGTGGCGCACAACAATGTCCCCCGCGGCGATCTGGCCGAGCTCATCGCCAGCACTCATGCCGCACTTGCGAAACTTGGCGGCGAGCCCGCCCCCCTGCCGGTGGCGGCGCTGGTTCCCGCAGTCCCGATCAGGAAGTCCGTCACGCCGGACGCAATCATCTGCCTCGAGGACGGCAAGAGGTTCAAGTCGTTGAAGCGGCATTTGAGCAGCAAGTTCGACCTGACGCCGGAGCAGTATCGCGCGAGATGGGGGCTGCCCGCCGACTATCCCATGGTCGCGCCCAACTATGCCGAGGCCCGCTCGGCATTGGCGAGGTCAATGGGCCTGGGCCGAAAGGCCACGCCGATCGCGGCTCCCGCTCCCGATCCGGAACCAGCCAAACCGACGAGGGCGAAGCGGGCTCCTCGCGCAAAACAAAGCGCCTGATCCTGCCGGAGCCGATTTCCGTCGGCCGCCGGAATGTTTTGTATACGTTCTATAGCGGCTTGAAGGCGCCCTAAGAGTCGAGTCGGGCGCCTGACGGCCCCCCCGGTATCGACGCGCGATGCGTCGATACCGGGCCTGCCCCCTGAAAAGTGGCCCTCCCTGAAGTAGGCTTTTGAGCCTTTGGAGGATGCCAGGAATGCCGCAGAAGAAGCACAAGCCGGAAGAGATCGTCGCGAAGCTGAGACAGGTCGACGTGCTGCTATCGCAAGGACGACCGGTTGCAGAGGCGGTTCGAACGATCGGTGTTACGCCATTCACGCATTACCGGTGGCGCAAGGAGTTCGGAGGACTGAAGTCCGACCAGGTGAAACGCCTGAAGGATCTGGAGAAGGAGAACGAGCGGCTGCGGAAGGCCGTGTCGGATCTGACGCTGGAAAAGCTGATCCTCAAAGAAGCTCCCTCGGGAAACTTCTGAGCCCCGCCCGCCGTCGCCGCTGCATTGATCACGTCATGACGAAGTTCGGCGTATCGGAGCGGCTGGCGTGCCGGGTTCTGGGGCAACACCGTTCGACGCAGAGGAAGGTGCCGAAGGGGCGTGCCGATGATGCGGCGCTGACCGCCGATATCGTCGCGCTCGCCACGCAGTATGGCCGTTACGGCTACCGCTGGATCGCAGTGATGCTGCTGTCCGTTGGCTGGGTGGTGAACGTCAAACGTGTCGAGCGGATCTGGCGGTAGGAGGGGCTGAAGGTGCCTGCTAAGCAACCGAAGAAGGGACGGCTATGGTTGAACGACAGATCCTGCGTGCGTCTTCGCCCGGAGTATAGCAACCACGTCTGGTCCTACGACTTCGTCGAAGATCGGACGCACAACGGCCGCAAGTTCCGGATGTTGAATGTGATCGCCGAGTTCACTCGGGAATGTCTGGCGATCAGGATCGATCGGAAGCTCAAATCCACCGACGTCATCGACGTCTTGTCCGACCTCTTCATCCTGCGCGGCGTGCCGGGGCATGTTCGTTCCGACAACGGCCCGGAGTTCGTCGCCAAGGCAGTACGGGATTGGATCTCAGCCGTCGGTGCAAAGACCGCGTTCATCGAGCCGGGCTCTCCTTGGGAGAACGGCTACTGCGAAAGCTTCAACTCCAAGCTCCGGGACGAGCTTCTGAACGGCGAGCTGTTCTACAGCCTCGCCGAGGCGAAAACCGTCATTGAGAGCTGGCGCCTGCACTACAACACGAAGCGCCCGCACTCCTCGCTCGGCTATCGGGCGCCAGCTCAAGCTGCTTTGCTGTGGCCGGCTGCGCCACCCCAACCCGCTTCGTCGGCCACCTCAACCGTGGCAGCCAAGCCCACCATGCATTAGATTCGAACCGGGCCACCTAAGGGAGCAGGCCAGTCGAGGCTATGATCCATCAACTCACGACGAAAAGCGGACACACGTCTCGCTGATCGCCTTGAAACATCCGTCCGTGAATCGTGATCCGCTTTCGCTCGACCATTACAGTAGCTCGGCCGACTTCCAAGGTCATGCAGGAAGGCGCCAGGTTGAGCACCGGATCAGCGTCGGCCCAGTTATCAATAACTTGCAGTCGCAGCTTTGCCACCGATCTGCGCCGGGCACACGGTAACGACTCAGAATCTGACAGCGAGGTTTGCCTTGAATGCGTGATCCTGCGCGTCGCTTGCGAGTTGGCCGGTGTAGGACAGGCCCAGGGTCGCGGCCTTGCTGATGGCGAGGCCGAGCCCGGCCTCGACGAGGGCGGCGTTCTTCGCGATCGGCAGGCCCGCCACCGTGAAGGCGTTGCTTCCGGCGAAGGCGAGCGTCGCGGCCGGGTCGACATCGCCGAAGGCGTGGCGCCAGGCGAGAGCGCCGCGCAGGGTCAGGTCCATGCCCTGCATTGCAAAGCTGGTCGAGG
>NZ_QQTO01000032.1 GCF_003351345.1 Allobosea caraganae
TCCCGGTCGCCAGGAACGCCGCGCTGGTCGAGGCCGGGCTCGACCTCGCCATCAGCCGGAACGCCACGCTCGGCCTGTCCTATGCCGGACAGCTCGCATCCGACGTCCAGGACCACGCCTTCAAGGGGGTTCTGGCCGTCAGGTTCTGAGAAGGCGGGTAAAAACAGCGCGTGACCAAAGCCGCGACATAGCGCTCGCTGCCCTTCTCCCGTTCGGCGATCTCGCCGCATCGATCTGGCTGGCGCGCCGCGGATAAGCGTCGGTTTCGAGAATCGCAAAAAGCGAGAACTGCCGCTGCGAGCCGCGACAAGCCGAGACCCGGCTGTCGGGTCCACACCTTCTGACGCGAAACCACTTCCGACAGGCCTGCCTGAGGAAGCCCAGAAGGAGGATCGAACCATGACTTACCAGCTCCACCAGAACCTGACCGTGCCGGGTCGTCGTCCCCGCGTCAGGTACGGCGCGCTGCCGGGCGCGGCCGCGAAGTCCGAGCCCATGTTCCCGGCGCGCATGTCCACGCGGCTGGCGGCTCTGCGGGCGCGCTTCGCGGCGCTGTTCCAGGCGCTTCGCCAGCGCTCCACCATCGCCCATCTGACTGCTCTCTCTGATGAGCAGCTTCGCGACATCGGCCTCACCCGCGCCGAGCTTCGCTCCGCCACGGCGCGCCACTCGGGCGCTGTCGAGGAGCTCTCGCGCTGCCGCGACCGCCATATCGAAGCGATGCGGTAGGCCTGGAGTTCCCGCCGCGCCACTCCCCTGCCGGCCGCGCCAGCCGGCTCGCCGCAGGGGCTTCCCGCCCCAACACCCAATCCCTTTATCGCCGCCGCTTCGGCTGGCGCCTTGGAGCACGTCCATGCGAAAGACACCTCGTTCCCGCGTCGTCATCGTCGACGGCTATTCGACCGGCCGCGAACTCCTGCGCGAGCTTCTCGACCGCGAGGCGGAATGCCTCCACCTGCAATCGACGCCGGAGCTTCCGGCGCCGGTCGCGAACTGCTTCGACCGAATGCCCTATGACGGCGACCTCGGCTATCTCGGCACCGTTCCTGCCGCGATCGAGGCGCTCGCCACGTTGAAGCCCGATGCGGTCGTCGCCGGCTCGGAATGGGGCGTCACCTTTGCCGAGCGCATCGCCGCAGGCATGGCGCTGCCGGGCAATCGCTTCGAGACGATCGCGGCGCGACGCGACAAGTTCGAGATGATCGAGGCGGTGCGCCGCAGCGGGCTTCTCGTCGCCGAACAGGCGGCGGTCGCGACCGTGGCCGAGGCCCACGCCTGGGCGAAGCGGCATGCCGCCTGGCCGATCGTGGTCAAGCCGATGAAGAGCGCGGGCTCCGATGGCGTGACGATCTGCCAGGATCATGCCGATATCGACACGGCCTTCGCGCAGGAACTCGGGCGCGAGAACTTCATGGGCTGCGTCAACAGCCGGTTGCTGTTGCAGTCCTTCCTTCCCGGCCCGCAATTCATCGTCAACACGGTGAGCTGGGGCGGACGCCACTATGTCAGCGACCTCTGGTCGATGAGCGTCGCGGTCACCGGCTCCAGGGTCGTCCCGGGCGGCATACACCTCTGCGACCCGACATTGCCGCGGGCGCAGGCGCTGATCGCCTATACGCTCCAAGTGCTGTCCGCGCTCGGGATCGAGAACGGCGCGGCGCATACCGAGCTGAAATGGACGCCGCAGGGGCCGGCCCTGATCGAGACCGGCGCGCGCCTGATGGGCGCGGCGATGGACGAGCCGTCCTATGCCAGGGCCGGCATGCGGACGCAGGCCAATGTCTTCGCCGAGATGCTCGCGAGCTGCGCCAGCGGGCGCGAGGCGCTCTTCGCCGCCGGCTGCTACGGACTGCACCGGCAGATGAGCAAGGTCCTGTTCAACTTCGCCGCCGACGGGCGGATCCGCGGCACGGCCGGGTTGAGCCGCCTGCGCGAGCTGCCCTCGTTCCATGCGCATTATCGCCCGCTCGGCCGCGGCGACCGCGTCTGGCAGACCGGTGACTGGCTTGCCTGCGGCGGCATGGTCTACCTCGTCCACGACGACCTCCGGCAGATATCCGCCGACATCAAGACGATCCGGCTCTGGGAGGCGCGCGGCGAGCTCTACGACGTCGCCCCCTGCCGCGCAGCAGCCTGAGGGACGTCCCATGTCCTACGACCAGTCGCTGGTGCTGCTGTCGGTAGCGCTGCAATCGCTCGGGAAGGTGCTCTACGGCACCTTCCTCGACGAGCTCTCGCTGCCGCTCTTCCTCCTGTCGAGCTTCGGCCTCACGGCCGTGGTCTTCGTCGCCGTCGCCGGCTTTCGCGTGCCGGAGGCGGGGCGCGGCCATCTGCTGCTCCTCAACCTCTGGAGCGCGGCGAGCTTCGTCGGCTTCTTCTTTGCCCTGCGGCACCTGCCGCCGGCCGTCGTCGCCTCGATCGAGCTCTGCGCCGCGCTGCTTGCCGCAATCGTGCTGGCGAGCGTGCAGGACCGGCTGGTGCCACGGCGGTTGCGGCTCATTGCCTGCGCCGGAATCGCGGCCGGCTGCCTGCTGCTGTGCCGGGCCGAGATCGGCGCCGTGCCGGCCGCTTCGGCCTCGCTGTCGGCCTGGCTCGCCATCGCCGCGGCGCTGCTGACTGGCCTCACCTCCACCCTCTCTGCCAGGGAATCCAAGGTGCTGGCGACGGCGGGCTGGAAGCCGGCGCAGGTGCTGGCGCATCGCTTCTACCTGACGATCGCGATCGCGGCGGCATGGCTCGCCCTGGAGCAGCCCGGCCTCGCGCTGCCGCAAGCGTCCTCGCTGCTGCCCATCATGCTCGTCGCGGCGGTCGGCGTGCTCGCGCCGCTTCTGCTGTTGCAGGTCGCACTGCGCAGGAGCGACGCGCTCACGGTGATGATCTGCTTCGCCGCCCAGCCGCTTCTGTCGTTCCTGATCGCCATCCCGTCCCCGGCCTATGAGTGGGATGTGCCGACCTTGTTCGGCGTGATCGTGGTGACCCTGTTCCTCGGGCTCGATATCCTGGCGCAGCGGAAGGCCGTGCCGGCCGTCATCCCGGTTCGCGGAGAGCGCCATGATCGAACCCGCACTCGCTAGCACCATCGAGAGTCGCCGCTTCCTCGATCGGCATCAGGCAGCCTAGCCGGGATCGTTCTCGAGGCGGACATGCGAAAGGCGGCGCTCCACCGAGCGCCGCCTGAAGTTCAGTTCGATCGATTATGCCCCTGCGCGAACCGGCCGGCTCCGTGGCTAGCCGTTCCGGCTCGGTGCGGCCGGCCGGCGATGGCGGCGGCGCTCCTCGACCTCGCGCGCGAGCATCTCGGTCGGGTCGTCGCCCAGCGGCATGCTGCGCGCGCGGTACACATCGGCGGCCGTCAGCCCGATATCGCGAAGCTGCGCGTGGTCCATTGCCGCGATGCTGGCAAGAGCGCGGCGGTTGCTGATCGCCCGGAGCAATCCGGTCATCCTGAAGATCAGATGCGAGGCCGCTTTGCGCGACCTGCCGAGAAAGCTTTCCGTGCCCGATTGAAACGTTGCGGCAACCGGTGCGATGGTGTGAACGAGCGACATGACGGCCTCCCTGTTTCGATGAGCGGTCGGCTGCCGGGATCGGCAGCGAGATCCATCTCATGGAGGCGTTATGCGCTGGACGGAGCCTGGACGGCTTGCCGGATTTCCCAGGCCTCGTTCGCGTTTTTTACGATTCCGGCTTCTGCGCCTCTTGGAGATCGTCCCATTCGCGACCAGGGCCGGCCCATTCCGGAAGGACTTGTCGGCGAGGTCCGCCGGACCGTCGCGGGCGCGCGGCTGCATATCGATCACCGCCATGAGGAGGTCGAGTTCGACCTCGTGGTGCGGGGCGCCGGCAGCTATACGGTCGGCAACCTGACCTATGAGCTCAAGGCTGGAACTCTGATCTGGCTCCGCCCCGGCCAGCAGCACCGGCTGGTCCGCTCTCCCAAGCTCGAAATGTGGGTCGTGAGCCTGCGCGCCGACCAAGTGGACGCACTGGGGCAAGCCGAGATCGCAGCGCAGCCCTCGCGCCTGCTGCCCGGCGAGGAATTGGTCGATCTCGACCGGCTGTTGAGCCAGGTCGCACAGGATTCCGACGAGCCGACGACCTATAATGCCGGCCTCACCTATGCGCTGAGGCGAGCCCTGCGGGCGTGCCGGGGCAGCCCGCCCGCTCATCTCAAGCTGATGCACCCGGCGGTGACGCGCGCGCTGCTGCTCTTGCGCGAGAGCGGGGCGGCATTCTCCCTGTCGAGCCTCGCCGAGGAGTCCGGGATCGCGGCGCCCTATCTCAGCCGCCTCCTCGTCGAGCACACCAACCGCAGCTTCGTCGACTGGCGCAACCGCATCCGCCTCGAACGCTTCATGGAGGATTACCAGCCGGGCATGAACTTGCTGATGGCCTCACTCGATGCCGGCTTCGGCAGCTATGCGCGCTTCCACCACGTCTTCCATCAGATGGTCGGCTGCACCCCGAGCGAATGGGCGCACCGCGCCGACCGCTCCTTTGCGCCGCCCGCAGACGAGACCACGGGCGTGGCTGGCTTCGGCGTGCCCCGGACGCTCAATCTCAGCATCCGGCAGCGCTGGACGCGACTCGTGCCGCTGGCCAGCCCGCTGCTGGCAACGTGTTTCGACAAGACCTTCCTGGACCGGGTGCTCGCTCCAGGCGCGGCGCCTCACCAGCACGCGCCCGCGGCGGACGATGCCGGCATGCCGGTGAGTCTTGCCGCGAGCGATGTCGAGCATCTCCTCGCCATGCTGCAGCAGCGTGATGCCGATCTCACGACGGAGTTCGCACAGCTGATCCAGACCCATGATTTCGGCGGGATCTATGCCGGCGTGCTACGCGCCTACGAGCTGGTCCCCGGCGAGCTCGCCGATGCGGTGACCGCCTTCATGCTCGTGCTGCTGACGGCGCGCGCCGGGGCACCCGATCCCGGCCTCGAGCAGGTCAAGGCCGCCAACCGGCAGGTCAGGGACGCATTATGGCATTCCGCGACGCCCGATCCTCGGCAGTCTCGGAACATCCACACCGCTCTGCTGTGCCATTTCGTCGTGATCTACCAGGCCCTTCAGGCCGCGCGGGCGAGCGGCGACGCCCGGGCGATGTCGCTGCTGCATTCGGCGACACTCGGCCTGGAGCAGGAACTCTTCGGCAGCGGGACCGCAGCGGTGACGCTGACGGATCACGGGCTCGTGCGGAGAACCTGACATTCCCTGGGGCTGTGCGGGCTGCTGCGCGAATAAGCGGCCATAGAAATCGAGACGTCGATTTAGACGTCGGGATTATCCACGCTGACCCGGACCACGTCGAACACCGCGTCGAGCAGTTCGTCCGGGTCGACGCCGCCGGGCACCGCCTTCATCAGCCCCTCGAGACGGCCCTCGATGAGAAGCAGCGCGAAGCCGTGCACCAGTGCCCAGCGGGCCGCACCCACTGCCGCCAGACGGATGGGGGGAGCGGCGGCTTGATCGGATGACGGCGTGGTCTGGCGCAGCGCCTGACGCGCCAGCCCGATCGCGGCGTGCAAGGCGGGCCGCGTGACGTCCAACCTCTCGCTCCGGTACATGAGCGCGAACAGGCCCGGGTGAGCGCGCGCGAAGCGGACATAGGCGCGGCCGGTCTCGCGGTTGCGCGTCCGCATGTCGGCGCCTGCCACCGCCGCTGCTGCCGCCTGAACGGCCGCGCTGAAGCGCTGATAGCCGACCGCCGCGAGCTCGCTGAGAAGTCCCGTCAGATCGTCGAAATGGTTCTGCGGCGCCGTGTGCGAAACGCCGACGGCCCGGGCCGCCGCCCGCAGCGTCAGCGCCTGGATGCCCTCGGTTTCAAGGATCTTTTCGGCCGCCGCGAGCAGGGCACTGCGCAGGTCGCCATGATGATAGGGGCGTTGCTGGTCGGTGGGGGAAGGCTTGTTCATGGCTACATGTTTACGCTGAAAACATTTTTCTTGACAATCCCGGCGGTGGCGCCTAGCGAAGTTTACGGTGTAAATATCGGATTGCGCGATGCCGCTCGCTTACCCTTTGTCCAGGACCATGCCCGCCGTCGGTCGGCTGTATTCCGCGGCTACCTCATCGGGTCTTGACCGTCGCCAGAAGCGCCATCCCGACCGCGAAAAACACCATCAGCACGGCAATGCCGGCACGCTGGCTCGCCATCAGCTGCGTCGCGACCGCGACGCTGAGCGGACCCAGGAAGGCGGTGACGCGGCCGCTCAGCGCGAACAATCCGAAGAACTGCGTCAGCCGGTCCGGGGGCGCCAGGCCGATGAGGACGATGCGCGTCGAGGCGAGCAGGGCGCCCGAGCACAGGCCGATCAGCGTTCCGATCGCGAGATAGACGCGCTCGGCCGCCGAATCGAACAGGACGCGATCCGGGCGCGGCGGCGCGACCGCCCAGGGACCGACATGGTCGGGGCCGAGGGACAGGGTGCCGGCAAGCGCCGCCATCAGCAGGCCGAGCGTCAGCAGCACGACGGCCCTGGCCCCGATCCGGTCGACCAGCGAACCGCCGGCCAGGGCGCCGGCGATGCCGGCGGTCGTCACGAGCATGCCGAACAGGCCAACCTGGATCGCCGTCCATCCGAGAATGCTAGAGGCGAAGATCCCGCCCATTGCGAACAGGGCGACCAGCCCGTCGGTGTAGATCATGTTGGCGATCAGGAAGCGCAGCAGGGCCGGATGGCGCGGCAATTCGCGCAGGCTGGCACGAAGCGCCGACAGGCCGGCCCGGATCGTCGGCGTGCCCGTCCGGATTGGCCGTGCGTCCGGCGTGAAGAGCAGCAGCGGCAGGATGAAGCAACCGAACCAGAGCGCCGAGAAGGGGCCGATCGCCCGGGCGCCCTCCTGATGTGCTCCGTCCAGGCCGAGGATCGGCGCGATGCCGAGAAGGGTCTTTCCCGTACCGGGATTGGCGACGAACAGCGTCAGCACGAGCAGGGTGGCGACGACGCCGCCGACATTGCCGAGCGCCGCGCCGAGGCCGGAGAGGCGCCCGACATGCGAGCGGTCGACCAGGCCGGGCAGCATGGCGTTGTTGACCATGACTGCGATCTCGATGGCGACGGCGGCGACGCAAACGGCGGCGAGCGCCATGACGATCGCCCCCGGCTCGCCCGGGCGGCAAAACCAGAGCAGGACGCAGCACAGGGCGTAGATCGCACCGGTTGCGCCGATCCAGAGCTTGCGGCGCCCCATCTGATCGACGATCGCCCCGAGCGTCGGAGACAAGACGGCGATCAGGAGCGCGGCAACGGCGGTGCCATAGCCCCAATAGGCCTGTCCCGCGACCGGATCGCCCACCATGACGCGGACGAAATACGGCGCGTAGCCGAAGGTCTGGACCAGGCTGAAGAAAGGCTGGGCGGCCCAGTCGAACAACACCCAGCCCGCGAGCGCGAGGCGGGGCGCAGCCATGCCAGGCCGCGCCGCATGATCGCCCGTCATCCTTCGTCCCCCGCCGTTCCACCGAGAGCCTCCGGCGCGCCGAACCTCTCTTCAATCCCGCATTGGGACCATCGCACGCAGCGGTGCAATGCTCTTGACGCAAGGTACGCGATATCGCCGCCGCATGGCTCTGGTGCGAAAGCGTCCGACGCGCCTTCTGCCCGCACCAGCGCCTCTCATCGTCATCGATCTCACCGACCCCGGCGGCAACCGCCGGAAGGCCATCGCCGTCAGGCTGGCCGCTTGTCGATCAGCCCGCGGATACGCCGCAGCGCGGCTGGGCATTCATTTCCCTTCGAGAGTATTTCATCATGAGACGCGACATGACCCGACGTGATTTTGGACTGGCGGCCGGCGCCGCGGCAGCAGCGCTTTCGCTCGGTGGGCCGGCCTCCGCCGAAGGGCAGGTAGCCGGCGGGGGGCAGGTAGCCCGCGGGGGGCAGGTAATCGGCGAGGGGCTCGTCACCGCCGACATCACCTGGACCTCGGACGATCCGCATCTGAGCGGCAATTTCGCTTCGATCGGCCCGGAGATCGAGGCGCGGGACCTGCCGGTGATTTTTGGGCGCATTCCGCCCGAGCTGAGCGGCGCCTATATGCGCAACGGCCCCAACCCGCTGTTCAAGCCGCTGTCCTATTTCTACCCGATGGACGGGGACGGAATGATCCATGCGGTCTATCTCGACAACGGCAAGGCGCGCTATCGCAACCGCTTCGTCGCGACGGCAAGCCTCGCGGTCGAGAAGCGGGCCAACCAGGCGGTCTATGGCAGCTTCGCCCACCCCGTTCCCGTCGATCCCACGCTGCTGCGGCCGGGCGACAATCCCGGGCCCTTCAAGAACGGCGCCTTCATCAACATCCTCCAGCATGGCGGCCACCTGCTCGCGCTGAACGAGGCGACCACCTGCTACGAGATGACGATGGAGCTCGACACCATCGGCGAGTGGACGGCGGGCACGGGCGCGCCGATCAGCCTGGGCGCGCATAATCGCAAGCATCCGAGGACCGGCTCCCTCTTCGCTCTCGCCTATACTTGGCGCAATCCGGTGGTGCAGTTCCATGAGATCGACGCCAGCGCGAAGCTCGTCCGCTCGTTCTCGCTGACCATGTCCGAGCCGACGATGATCCACGACTTCATCCTGACCGAGCGCTACATCGTCCTGGTCGCCGGCCCGGTCGTGTTCGACGTCCAGGCCGCCCAATCGGGGCAGTCCATGCTGCAATGGCGCCCCAGCATGGGCACGCGCATCGCGGTCGTCCCGCTCGACGGCGGCGATCCGGTCTGGCTGCAGGCCGATCCCTTCTTCGTCTTCCATTTCGCCAACGGCTTCGAACGCGGCGGCGACATCGTCATCGACTATGTCCGCCATCACGACTTCGGCGGTCCGGCCGGCACGACCCCGTTGCATCGCCTGGAGATCGACCTCGCGAGCCGCAGAATCCGAGACACGGCGCTGGCCGCGCTGACCGTGGAGTTCCCGCGCATCAACGAGGCGCGCGAGGCCCTGCGCTCGCGCTACGTCTACGTGCCCACGCTCTCGGACAGCCTGCGCATTCCGAGCCCGCCCTCGGCCACGTTCAACACGCTGCTCAAGGTCGACACCGAGACCGGAGAATCGGCACGGCACGATTTCGGCAACCATATCGTCGGCGAGGCGGTCTTCGTCCCGCGCGGCGGGCAGGGCGAGGATGACGGCTATCTCGCCATCTTCTCCTACGATCCGGTCGCGCAGACCAGCGACTTCGTCCTCCTGGACGCCGCCCGCGTGGATTCCGAGCCCGTCGCCGTCGTGCGGCTGCCCCAGCGCGTGCCGCAGGGCCTGCACGGCAACTGGATCCCGAGATCCTGACCCCTGCCGACGCCCCGCCCGCCCATGCGCGGGCGGGGCGCGGTCATCATGACGCTCACAACGGAGATTTCGATGGGCATCCTGTTCGCATTCGCCCCCTTCATCGCCTTCGCCCTCGTCGACCGGGCGCTTGGTTCGGTCGACGGATTGCTGGCCGGAGCGGCCATATCCATCGCGCTCGTCCTGCGCGACGCGCTTTCAGGGCGCGTTCCGAAGATTCTGGAGATCGGCAGCCTGGTCCTGTTCGCAGGGATCGCGCTTTATGTGATCACCATCGGCGCAAACTTCTCCGTCATGGCGGTGAGATTGCTGGTCGATGGCGGGCTGCTCCTGGTCGTCCTCATCTCGCTCGCCGCCGGCGTCCCCTTCACCTTGCAATATGCCCGCGAGCAGGTGCCGCCGGAATTTTGGAACGCGCCGGAATTCAAGCGGACCAACGTGGTGATCACCTCGGTCTGGGCTGCCGCCTTCGCCGTGATCACGGGCGCCGACGCCGTCCTGGTCTTCATGAGCGAGGTGCCGAGGCAGGTCGGCGTCCTGACGATCGTCGCGGCCCTGGTCTTCGCTACGAAGTTTACCGGCTGGTACCCCAAGCAGAAGCACACGCCCGCGAGCGGAAGCTGAGCCGGGTGCTGGAAGGGCGAACAGCTCTGGGCCAAACTGGACTCCGACCTGGAGCCCCGCAAATGAGAAGAGGCCCGGCCTGCTCTCATGAACATCCTTTGGGCGGCGCAGCAGATTGAGCGTCAGCGTATAACGACTAACAGCTCCAATCGAGGAGGTCTGTGTCAGGCAGACTTGCAGCCTTCATCTTGCCCATGGCTAGTTCCTTCCCCTGTTCGCCGCTGCATCCGCAATGGGCGCGTATGCGGGGTTGAGGGGAGGCAGAGGCTGGGGCAGGCCGCCAGCCTGGGGATGCTCGCTTCGCCATGCGGCGACGGCCTTCGCCAAGGCCCGACCGTCGCGACCGCCCCAGCTACCTATGCCCCCGAAGATCACTGCGAGAAGATGCTGATAGTGCGGGAGCAATGACGGGTCGGTCTCGAGGCTCGCCATATCGGCAAGCGACATACGACTGCGCCAAGTCTGCATCGCTCGGTAAGTGGCGGCGGCATCGCCGAATGCGGCGGTCCTCAGAAGCTGACGTTGCGCGAAGGCGGCCGAGGCTCGGTATCGCTCGCGCCACGGCCGGACGAAGGTGACGCCACCAGCGACGGCCGTGACGAGGGCAACGAGTCCGAGCAGTCCCCAGGCAAGCCATCCGGCATCGAAACGATGCCGTTCCGATGCCGCCGGGGACGTCGCGGCAACCGTTACCATCGCTCCCGGCAAGGCCTCGATGCGCGCTTCCTTGCTCGACAGGCTCCACCAGGGTTGCGAGATCTGAGGCAGCGCATAGGTGCCGGGCCGCTCGAAGACATAGGTCACCTTGTCCGTCCGCGCACCGTCGACACCACCCCGGTCGACGCGGTCCTCGACGACCGGAGGATCGAGATAGACCCGCACGCCCTCCGGCGCGGTGAAGCGAAGCTCCGCCATGCCCAATGCCGGGACGCCGCTGGCCTGCCGCCGGATTATCCTCGTGATGGCGCCGCCTTCGCGCAAAGTCGAACCCGGTTCCGGCGACCAGCTCTCGCTCGCGCTGACCTTGTCGGCGACGAGGACGGGGCCGGAGGGATCGATTCCGGGCGGCACGCTCACGCCGAAACGCGTCGCCTCGCCTGTCGCCGTGCCCACCGGATCTCCGGCGCGGTCGAGCAGGGTCACGTCCGGAGCCGGGATCGCGATCTCTCCGGGCCGCCGCGGGAACACCACGAACTCGAAGACTTGGCCGACATAGTCATTGCCGTCGATGCGGTCCCGGATGGTGAGCGCTTGCGTCTCAAAGCGCAGGATCTGCGTGCCCGGCGCCTCCCGGACCTTGACCAAAGGCGGGTGCGGCATCTCCCCGGGGAATAGCACCTGAACGCGAAGGCGCACCGGCTGGCCGATGACGATGCCGGCGGCAGGCTCGAGCGATGTGCGCAGGCGCGGGGCATCCGGCGTCGTCTGCGCCATGGCGGCGATAGGCAGCAGGAGCAGGCATGGGAGCGCGAGCCTCATGGGGCCGTCTCCGTCGCTCCGGCGGTGAGCTGGTAGGCGAACTTGGCCTTGAGGAAGTCGGCGGGCCGGGTCTGCACGCGCTTCAGCCATAGCGCGCGGACCGCCTCATCGGACATCGGCGCCTGCGTTTCGAGGTCGGTGTCCTCACCGCCCTTCTTGGTCTTGTCGAAGACGATCTCGTCGGGCTTCGATTCCGTGTCGTCGGTGACTCCGCCCTCGGCCTTGCGGCGCTCGCCGCGAATGCGCGCGATCTCCCGGTTTCCGGTTGCCTCCGGCCAGCCGGGGCGGAGCGCGAGCGCCCGGTCGTAGCGCTTCAGGGCCTCGTCGTATTGGCCGAGCATGACGAAGGCATTGGCCTGGTTGAAGGCGCCCTCGGCCCTGTCGCTGGCCGCGAAAGCCTGAGCCGCCGCCTTGAAGTCGCCGTTCCTGAACAGGGCCACTCCGCGCCAGAGCGGATCGCGAAAGACCTTGGCCGCCTCGGCCGCTCGGCCCTGGTTCATCAGCACACGCCCGCGCTGGTCGGGCTTCAACCAGAGGTCATGCCAGCCGAGGCGATATCCCGCGCCCAACAGGGCGGCGAGCCCCGCGAGGCCGATCAACCCATGGAGGGTGCCTGGACGCCTCATGCCAGCACCCATCCGCGCCGGAACCAGAGCAGGACGAGCAATGCCAGCAGCGGCGTCAGCCAGTATCCGGCCTCCTTCCAGTACTGCACCTCGCCATCGGCGATGATGGCGGCGGCGAGGTCCGTCCGATCGAGGCGGCGCGCGATGGTGGAGACGTCATCCTGGTCCGGCGTGGTCGCCACGATGGCCGCTCCGAGGCTGCGCCCGGCCTCCTCGATCCCGCCGGGCGATGCGCCGTCGGGCTGAAGCGACAGGATCGTGATCGCAGCGAACTTGCCCTTCGGGAGCCGTGCCAGCGCCTCGGGCGCAACGACATCCGCCATCAGCAGGACGGAGCCGCCATTCGCCGAGGCGGCCAGAGTCCGGTTCGCGAGCGCCAGGGCCCCGACCAGATCCTCGCCGTCCCGCTTCGGCATGATCTCGGGCGAGAGCGCCTTGGCGAGGTCGAGCACGACGGCCGCGTCGGGCGTCGGCGGCACGACGATATGCGACGATCCGGCATAGGCGATGAGGGCGGTGGAGGCCCCCTCGCGCGCCGCGAGGATGTCGGAGAGCTTCTGCCGGGCGCGGTCGAGCCGTGTCGGGGCGAGGTCCTCGGTCAACATGGACGGGCCGACCTTGAGCACGACCGCGACGGGCGGCTTCGCGTCGGCAAATGGCGACGGCTCGCGCTGCCAGGCAGGCCCGGCTACCGCGACGGCGGCAAGCGCCCAGGCTATGAGGAGCCCGTCAGCGGGCGTGATGCGTGCGCGCCGCTCGGCTCCGACGACGAGATGCTGCAGCAGTTCCGGATCGATGACCCGGCGCCATCGGCGCATCTCGTCCGATCCACGCCGCTCGCTCAGCCAGAGCGCGGCGGCGGGCAGAAGCGCCAGCAGCCAGAGCGGCCGCGCGAAATGGAAGACGGACAGGGCCTCCATCATCGCGTCCCTCCCGCGAGGGCGGCGGGCGCGCCCCGGCGCAGCCGTCGCCGCGCGACGACGAGCGCCTGCGCCAGCAGCGTCAGCGTCAGGGCAGCCGCCAGCGGCACCCAGTAGACGTCGCGCCTCGGCCGGAAGCTGACGGTGTCGATGCGGCGCGTCTCGATCTGGTCGAGACGGCGATAGATGTCGGCGAGCTGGGCGCGGTCGAGCGCGCGGAAGAACCCGCCGCCGGTCTTGTCCGCGACCTCCTTGAGGGCGGCCTCGTCGAGCTTGTCCTCGCCGGCCGCCTGCGGATCGCCGACCGCGACGGTATGGATGACGATGCCCTTGTCCTTGGCAATCCCCGCCGCCTCTCCCGGCGGCACCTTGCTCATCGTGTCGTTGCCGTCGGTCAACGCGATGATGGTCTTGGCCTTGACCGTGCTCTTCGCGAACAGGCCGATCCCCAGCCCGATCGCGTCGCCGAAAGCCGTGCGGGGGCCTGCCATGCCGACGTCGGTATCGCGGAGCATGACGCGGCAGAGCTCAAAATCGGTGGTGAAGGGTACGAGCGCGAAGGGCGCATCTCCGAACACCACGACGCCGACGCGGTCGCCCTTGCGGCGCGACAGGAAGTCGTCGAGCACCTGCTTCACCGCGGTGAGCCGGTCGACGGTCTTGCCCGAGGCGTCGACGAAGTCCTTCGTGCCCATCGAACCTGACAAGTCGACGAGGACGAGCAGGTCACGCGTCGGCAGGTCGCGGTGCAGCGGCGGCTCGATCCATTGTGGCCGGGCGAGCGCAGCCAATGTCAGGAGCCATGTGAGCGCGAGGACGACAAGGCGCCCGGCATGGCGGCGCGCAACCACGCCGCCCGAGAACGGCTCCTGACCGCTCAGGCGGGCCAATCTGTCGAAGAAGGGCACGCGCAGCCCGGCGCGCCGCTCGGCATGGGCCGGGAGCCCGAACCAGACCAGCAGCGGCAGCGGGGTGAGCAGCGCGATCCAGGGATGGGCGAAGGAGAGCATGCTCAGGCCTCCCGCGACACGCGGCCACGCTGGCGGCTCAGCCAGGCCTTGGCCCAACTCCCGGACAGCGCGAAAGCGGGTGCCCCTGGCGCCGAGGCGGCCAGAAATTCGGTCCAGGCGGCCCCGGTCAGCGACGCGACCCGTTCCCGGCCGTAGGCAACCATGGCCGCGCGCTTCAGGATGGCGGAGATGGCCACGTCGGTGCCGTCCCCGTTCGGTGAGAGGCCGTCATCGATCTCCTTCGCCGCGAGCCGCAGGTAGGCGTCCGCCCGATAGCGGCGCAGGGCTCGCCGCCCGGCCACCGCCAGCATGGCGCCGGCGACCGCCCCGACAATCCAGACCCCGGCTGCCGGAGGCCAGAACGGGACCGCGGGCGGCAGGACGATGTCGGCCAGATTGGCGAGATCGCCGGGATCTGCACTCATAGGGCCGCCCTCCCGCCGGCATCCGCAAGCCGTTGCGCCTGGCGCCTGCCGATCAACTCGCGGAACTGGTCGGCGACGTCCCGTCCGGTCGAGATCGGCAAAACCGGGATGGCGCGGTTGCGCGACAGCCGCGACAGGCGCTCCCCCCAGCCGGCCCGGTCCCGGGCGAAGCGACCGCGCAGCGCCGACGAGGACGCATCGACCTCGATCTGCCTGTCGCCCAAGGAGAAGGTGGCCGTCCCGACGTCGGGCAGCTCCTTTTCCATCGGGTCATGGACGAAGGCCGCTATGACGTCGTTATGGGCGCCGATCCCCGTGATCAGCCGCACCGTCTCCTCATCCTCCCCGGCGGCATCCGAGATCAGGCAGACGAGACAGTCATGCACCGCCAGTCGGGCGGCCGCCCGCAGCGCCTCGTTCAGGCGGCCCGCCGCCGCTGCCGCGTCGCCCGGTCCCGCCAGCGCCGCGTTCTGCCTGATCACCTCCCACAGCACGCGCATCACTCCGCGCTCCCGCGCCTGCGGCTTGATCACGGCGATGCCGCGGTCGCCGAAAACCACGGCCCCGACACGGTCGCCGAGCGAGGTGACGCGCCACGCCGCCAGCGCCGCCGCCTCGGCCGCCGCGACGGATTTCATCGCGCGCCTGCTGCCGAAGAACATCGTGCTGCGCTGGTCGACCAGCAGCACGACGGGGCGGTCGCGCTCCTCGGAATACACCCGGACATGCGGGCTGCGCAGGCGCGCCGTCGCCAGCCAGTCGATCGTGCGCGTGTCGTCGCCCTCGAAATAGTGGCGCAACTCCTCGAAGTTCAGCCCGCGTCCGCGGAGCCTCGAAGCATGCCGCCCGGCGAGCAGGCTGTGCACGGGCTGGCGCGGCAGGAAGCTAAAGCCCTGTGCGCGGTGCTTGAGGCGCATCAGATCGTCGAGCGTGACGAACGCGCGCGCGGACGCCGCGCCTCCCGCCTTCGTCCCTTCGCCGGTCGGTGTCATCGCCACCTCACCTAGAGCCGGATGTCGTCCGAAAACCGGCGCCCACTTTTCGGCATCATGCTCTAGATCGCGACGGCAACCTGCCTGACCACCTCGTCGAGCACGTCGTCGGCCGTCACGCCGTCGGCTCCGGCCTCGTAGCCGAGAGACAGGCGATGCCTGAGGCAATCATGCGCGACGGCCTGCACATCCTCCGGCGTGACGAAGTCGCGCCCCTTCAGCCAGGCATAGGTCCGCGAGCAACGATCGAGCGCGAGGGATCCGCGCGGGCTGGCGCCGACCGAGATCCAGTTCTTCAGCTTGTCGCCGAATTCGGCCGGGCGCCGGGTCGCGGCGACGAGGCCGACGATATAGCTCTCGACGACGTCCTTGCTCGCGACGCGATCGATCTCGGCCCTGGCATCGAAGATCGCCTGCTGCGGAATCTTGGGAGGCGGGGCGGAGGGGGCGGCCTGCTGCGCGGCGGCCTCCGACCGCACCAGCTGCATCACCTTCACCTCGTCCGCGTCGGACGGGTAGTCGATGCGGATATGCATCAGGAACCGATCCATCTGCGCCTCGGGCAGCGGATAAGTGCCTTCCTGCTCGATCGGGTTCTGGGTGGCGAGCACCATGAACAGCGGCGGCAGGTCGTAGCGCTTCCCGGCCACGGTGACGTGGCGCTCCTCCATCGCCTCGAGGAGGGCCGACTGCACCTTGGGCGGCGCGCGGTTGATCTCGTCCGCGAGGATGAGGTTGCCGAAGATCGGCCCCTTGCGGAACTCGAACTGCCCGTCCTGCCGCAGGATCTCGCCACCGGTCACGTCGGACGGCAGCAGGTCGGGCGTGAACTGGATGCGGCTGAAGTCGGATTCGAGGTTCTTCGACAGGCTCTTGATCGCGCGCGTCTTGGCGAGGCCCGGCAACCCCTCGACGAGGGCGTTGCCGTTGGCGAGCAGGGCGATGACGATGCGCTCGACCACCCGTTCCTGGCCAATGATGTCTTGGTCGATCCGGTTCTTGAGGTCCCTGACGGCATCGCGTGCCGTCTGGCCGGCGGTTGCATCCATCGCTCGACCCCTCAGGACGCGCAGGCAACGCTATCGTGCCGATATTTGGATATCGCGACGCGCGAGTCAGCCGCGTAACTGTTACGGGCCGAGAGGGGCTTGCCTTTTCCGCAGAAGCGGCCATCTGCGCCGCAAGTCGAACCGGGCCAGCATCGAGCGAAGTCGAACTGGTTGGTGAAGCTGGTGGGTGCGCGGCGTGACCGCCACGCGCACCCACCAGCGGCGCTGAGCCGAGGGGCTCAGTACTTCTGGAAGTGGAAGCCTTCGGCGAAGGTAAGCTCCACCATGTCGCCACGCCTCAGGCGCCTGATATCGCTTTTGATGACGGGATCGGACACCGTGCGGGTCCGGGGCCCGGCCGGACCGACATAGCTCACGAGGCCCGTCGCAGGATCGAAGCTCTCGAACCTCGCCGTCACCGTCAATGACCGCACGACAAACTTATCCGGCAGGTTCTGGAAGCTGGGGGCGCTAACCGCCTCCGTATAGACGATTGCTGGCTTTGCGCCCTTCCGGGCACGCCTGGCCCCAAGGACCACGCCTTCGACGCGCCGGATCTGGACCCTGTCACCCGCGTTGATGTTTTGCAGATCGCCGAACACTTCCGGCACCGCGACCGGCCATGTTTGGCGGCCCTGCCGGACGACCACCATGCGCTCGGCGGGATCCACATCGACGATCTCGACATCGAGCTGCTCGACTTCCACCGGGCCGACGCCAGCGACGATTACTGTCTGGCTTGTTACAATCGGATCGGTCGCGCAACCCGCAACCCCCACCGCCAGCGAAACTGCGAAGATCAAGCTGATTTGCTTCAACATCGGGAATTTCTCCGTACTCAAAAGCAATCCGGGTTGAAAGCTGCCGCCGGCTGCCGGATATGACCTGAAAATCGAGAAAGGTGCCAACGGACTTTGCGAAAATCAGGAACAGGGCCAACGTCGACCGCAACACAGTAGGTCGTCGAAAGCTTACTTGGATCGCAAGAAATAGATCAAGTAAAGCCCCCTTGTCAGCGAGCACCATCTTCTCAAGGTCCGGCAATGCCTGAAGGTCTCCCTTCATGACGCCAGCGTAAGGGCCGCTATGGGGCGAACTGCGGATGCCGTTCGGCCCGCCGGCAATGTCCGCTTCCGGCGACGCGCTAGAGTCAGCTATTGGCGCATTTCAGCCGGGGAAAGCGTTGTCCCGGCGCTCGTCCGGGAGAGCGGTGGAGCGGCCTGTCAGGCCGCTCCTTTTCCCATGGCGCTCAGAAGCGGTAGCTGAGCTTTGCCATGCCGGTATGGGACTGGTAGCCGCTGCCGAGATCGGCGCTGTACTGCAGCTTGACGTCCCAGTTGTTGTTGCCGATCAGGTCGGCGCCCACCGTCAG
>NZ_QQTO01000008.1 GCF_003351345.1 Allobosea caraganae
GCGCCATCCGCTCCCAGGCCGCGTCGTTCAGAACAAGGCGATCCATCACACCCAAGACTGCCTCCCAAAAGCAGTCTTGAATCACAACCCCCGGAAAATGGGAATCCTAAGAGTCCACACCACCTAGTTATCAGGCGAACTTCTTGTAGCCGCCGAAAGCTGCCTGGCAGTCGTGGGCGTATCAGGCGCAATGCCTCGATCTGGCCCATTGCAGACTCTGGCACCGTCCGCTTTGCGGCAGTTCAATTGGTGCGAGATGGGTATGACGAGGATACCCTGCCTCTGAAGAATTCGGTCCGATCGCGAAGCCGTATCTCACTCGATCACGAGCCAGCTCCCCGACCAGGAGGGTCAGCTTCCGTTACCCCGGGAGAGCCAGGCTTGGCAGCAGTCACCGAGTCTAGCTGCGCATGCCATACAGCTTCAATTGCCTCGGCCGCTTTACGGAACTCAGAAAGGCGGCACAGCTTGTCCTTCAGATCCTCTATTATGGCTGAGTTTTCGGGTTGCCCGTGCTCGGCGAGCACAACCAGTCGCCTTACCAGCTGGATGTCGGGGGCACCGCCGGCACCAGCAGCCTCCGCGAGCGCGACCCATGGCTTGGCTCGGTCCATCTCGGCCTCGGCGGCCTTTCCGATTGCAAAGAGGATCGCTATGCGTGCGGCCCGATCTATATCTTCCGCCGTCTGCAACCACATCCTGGAGGAGTCGGCCATCGTACCTTGCGCAGCATCCAGCTCCATCGCCCGCCACGCTGTCCGAAAGTAGACCGGTTGCGGAGCAGCCGGATCGAGACGGTTGAGCACCGCGACTATATGATCGAAATCCATTGGAACACGCTGCGTCGATAAGCTCGCGCGATGCTCCCACAACTGCAGAATTGCTGAGGCGCACCGAGTTTCCGCTACATCGCGCGCTTCGGGTGGAGCCAAACGTGCCGAATCCATTAGTTCGGCCACATAATGTGCCATCCAACGGCCTAGTGTGTCAGTCGAGCGATCGAGCTCAAGTTCGGCGACGAGTGCCTGGCCGAGGTTGAGGATCGAAGAGAATGCGCCACGGCTCACAGTCGGGACGGAGGAGGACGATTTCTGTGACTTTGCGGGCAACTTCGCCCTCCTTGTCGCGTGCGTGACGGGGCTGGATCAACTTGCGCCGCAAGCTAATTTCTACCACCAGATCGAGGCTGGTAGAGCGCATGAGCCGCTGCAGGAAATCTTGCGTAGCGAGAAGTCGGCGGCCGCCTCCGTTGCGGTTGTCTTCTTCGTCATCAGCACCATCGCTCCATACCTGCGAGCGCAGCTGCGGCACGCCGGCTGTATCGAACCAACATCTTTCACTGCCATCAACCCGCAGATTCAGATCGCGCACAAACGGGTCGGCTGGAGCGAGCACGTGCGGGTTTAGGTTAGCGGCCCAAGGGTCGTATTCGTCGAGTCTGCGCTCGCCGGTGCCGTCGCGCACCCACCCCTTGAACAAATAAGGCGGGTTGTCGATCTCAAGGCTGTCCTGGAAATCTGGAACCTTGAAGTCGTGCGGATCACTTGCAGTTTTTAATGCCCGGACTAGCGCCTCGGATCGATCGCGCGATGCCAACGCGCTGCTAATGCTGACCACTTGTTCGCGTTGGCCGACATAGCTGGTCCAATGCCCTGATACTACGACTGCGTGATCGGGCAACATCAGCAGGCCGTATGCCTCATCAACCCGCGCCGATGCGGGCCAGTCTACATCAGCGATCGCCGGGAAGGAGTGCAGATCGACAGGCGTCGGATCACGGCGATCTGCCAGCCACAAGCCGTCGCGTCGACTTAAACCGTGTCCTTGGAGCCACTCCGGCAAGCTAGACCAGCTGTCGTCAGTACCTGTGCGTGCTGGGTTCGTTTCTAATAGTTTTCCAGCAACAGTCATCAGCGCGTGAAACGAGAGATAGAATTGTAGGTCATCAACCCTAGGCGTTGTGCCATGCGAATGTCGCCAGCTGCTACGCTCAAAGTAACGGCGGGTAGCACGTTCATCGCGGTCCCACCGGCCATTCTCGCTCAATCCCCAATCGTCTCGAATGACCTTCTCTGCCTCGTCTTCGATGCTCTCTTGCGCCAGCCCGAAGACCCGGCCGAGCGGCGCCATCCAATATGGCCCAATGTCAATGCCGAAAGAGAAACGCGTCTCGTCATAGGAACGCCTCAAGCCGGTTCGCTGAGATGCCGCACTTTCTTTTGCAAGTGGCGGCAGGCGCGAGGTGTTGATAGTCCGCAGATTCTCCGCCTCGCACTTCTCAAGTTCGAGAAGATTCTGTCGAGCTAGCGACAGAAGCGAGCGAGCGGCAAAACCACGCTGGAGCACATGCGGTCGGTCACGCCGAGCATTGTGGCGCAGAAAATCAAGATGTCCCACCAACGCGGGGCCGCTCTCATCCGCAGCTCGCGCCAACGCGATCAACAGCCAAAGCAGTGCGTGCTGATCGTAGAAGCGGAGGTCCGCGTCAACGAATGCATCCAACGCCTTCCCCTCCGCGTGATCGATCAAATTCAACAGCACGGTATCGCGACGCAACAGGCAAAGGGCGCGCACACTATGTGCTGCCTCCCACCGTCGTTCAGAGACAGGCGACCCCAGCGCAGCCCAAATGAATCCGGCCATCGCCGTCTCAACTTCACGCGGCGGTTTGAGCCGCAGGGACCATGCGCCGTCGCCATCGGTCGGCTCGAACGAGGGCTCGTACAGATCGAGCCCATAGCGAAGCGCTGCCATCGCTTCCTCGTCACTGAGTTGATGGGATAAGATACCCGCCAGTCTAAACAGACCCTCGGCAGCGTCCGGAACGGCCGTGTCGGCGATTGTACTGATAGCCTCCTTTGTCAATTCACGCATTGTCAGCCCGCTGACCTCGAAAGCCAACTTCCACGGCAACAGTTCGTAGTGGCGGTTGGCAGACACACGTGATGCGTCTTGGCGGCACACTTTCCGAAGTAAGCGCTGCAATGCTGAACGGACGGACAGTCGCTGCTTCCACGTGGGAGGCAGGGCCTCCAAAAGGGCACGCACGTCGAGCAGGTCAAGCAAGCGACTTTCTTGAAATGCGTCAAGAAATGCCGCCTCGTCACCGGGTCGGACGCGCGACATAGCCTGCCGGTTAAACTCCTCCGGCCAGAAAGGCGCTTCGCCGGACCGGAACCGATTACTTGCGGCGAGCAGGTCCGGGCCGGACGTAAGCGATAAGTTGGCGAAGATGTTGTTCCAATCCTGTGCGGTAGCTTTCGACGACGGGCTCCAGCGTTCCTCACTGCTGGGTGGTTGGTTAGCTTTAACAAGCTCCGCGCTACAGAGCGAAGCTTCGGCTTCTGGCAAGTCAATTTTGGACGACCGCAGAAGCGCGACGACCCTACGCAGCCTTTCAACATCGGTGGAGAAACGTTGATAGCGCACAAAATACTGCGCCGCAGTTGCCCTCCGGCCGGGATCGCGCTCGGCGGCCAAGGCGCTTTCCAGCAACTCATCCTGCTTCCACCAGCTTCGTATCGGGAGCAACGCCAGCGCGGTTCGCGCGTCAAGGTTGCCGCGCGTTACCAGTCGATCGACCATCACAGGCAACAATCGCTCCTCACGCCCAAAGCGGCGATCAAGCCAGCGGCTGAGGATGGCGAAGGCTGACGGGGGTGAAAGGTCGACCAGCGTCTCGACCGTGTGTTCCCAGTCGAAATGCTTGTCCCGCGTGACGAAGTCATAGGTCAGCTCAGCGGCGCGCGCGAAGCGGTATGCCGTTTCCGGATCGTCATGATCGCCGCGCGCGGCTGTCTCACCCAAATGCAGTATGGCCTGCCAGCGTGCGAGGTTCTCCGAGCCGATCTTCCCCGAAGCGGCGACCGCTTCATCAAAATATGCCCGTGCCTCCGGCAAGCTTGCCGGCAGCACAGCGCGGGCGAGCTGAATCAACGTCTTGGTTTTCTGCTCGGCGTCTTCGCGCTCGCGGGAAGCGAGGTCAAACGCCTCGCGTGCGAGGTCCAGCGCACGCGCCTGGCCTCCGGCTAAGCGAGCCAGTCGATGAGCGAGTGTGAGCAGCGTATTGGTTCGGAGGGGCTGCCGGAGCTTGCGCCGCCACGCGTCGAAAGAAGCCCACTCCCCAGCGTCGGCTCTGGTGACGACTATGATCTCCCCCCACCAAGCGGCGACCTCGTCTGCTGTGGCCGACTCCTCGCGATAAGATGTGCCCTCAGCCTTGGTGGACTCGGTGACTGTCTCCGCCAAGCGCTGTGCGGCGGCAGCGGTACTGACCCGCCCAAGTGTCACTACCGCCCAGAGCCTCGCCCAGGGCAGCAATGCTCCGACGTCCTCTCGGAAACGTTCCGCATCGACATCGTGACGATGCTTGCTGGCCAACGCTTTGCGAATTTGTGGAGCAGCGAGCTGATCAAGCTGCAACGAGGAACCCTTTAGCGCTGCCCATAGGGCATACGCCCTCATAAGGCCAGCTCGCGCACCATCGAAATTAGCGTGCTGACCACCCAGCGAACGTGGTGGGCGAGCTGGGAGGTAACGGCGCATCACTCCTATCAGCTTCCGGCGAGGTGCCAGTCGGCTCTCCGCGGCAGAAGCCACCAACGCCGTTACTGCGGCAGTCAGCGTTTCACCGCCACGCCAATCGTCAGCTGCTTGTAGCTTCAGGTGGCGGCTGGCCAGAAGCGCAATCGCGCGCTGAACAACGACGGCCGGCGGGTTCCGGCCTACAGCGGACAACTCCAGCCCGATCGCGAGCAGCAGCCCAATGTCGTTCCCAGCTGCCAGCGCCAATGCATCCACATCAGAGAAGCGTGCGGCATCAACCAGCCTAGCAGCGATAATACGCCCGGCCTTAAAAGCGACATGACGTGGATTCCACCGGCGTAGCTGCCAAGCGCTCTCCTGCACTCCGTGCAGGTTCAATTCTGCCCAAGCTAGCTCGGCGATATCGGCAATCTCTACTCGCTCTCCTGTCCATTCTTCTCGAGGCGAGCGGTTCCAATGATCGAGCCAGCCATGCGCAATGCGCAGCCGGTTCCGCGCGTCGCCCGCGAGCGCGGACGCCCCAGACAGGAATGCCGCCTCGTAGGCGTGCTCCGAACCCGTCCAACTGCCCCCTTCGATTTGGCGGCGGCCAACCTGTTCCGCCATCCGCGCGCCGTCGAAGAAATGGACGCCAAGATCAGTATTGGCGCTGATCAGTTGCTGCTGCCGATCACCGGCCGCCACTTCACCTCCGGCCTTGAGCGCCAGTTTCGCGGCAGCGTCATACTGATTGTCGCGCAATGCGGCTTGGAGAGAAAAGCGAAGCCGCTGCAGCTCTACGTCCCGGCGCGCGACCGCATCGTCCTGGGGCAACGCACCACCTTCGAGTGATAGCCGCACGAGCGAGGCGAACTGGTTAGCCTCCAGCATTAGTTGCGGGAGCGTTGCCGCAACGTAGGCGCTCGACGACGCCAACGGCAGTAGCCGTGCGACGAAGTCATCCAGCCGCTCTGCTGAGGGGCGGAATCGCTCGCGAAACCATGTTTCCGTGGGCTCGTCCCTGAACTGCACCGCACCATCGCGGACGAGGAGCGGTCGGCCGAGATCATTGGCGAGGCTGGTCACTAAGCTCATGGGCACGTCAGCCGTGCGGGCGACGATCGCCAATGGCACGAAGGGCCGCAAGGTCGCGAGCGCCTCGCATACACTGTCGAACTGCCTCTGCTCCACCTCCGGCGTCTCATCGCGGATCTTGACTACCGCCGCCTCGAGCAGGCGGGCGATCGTGTCCTGTACGGTCAATGGTTCGGGTCCCAACCCGGCGAGAACCGATGACAAGCTCGCATTCCCGGCAAGCGCAGTCGCCTGCACCCGTGGGTTGGATGATGTAAGCCGATGGAACTCCTCGACATCGCGGATGGAGGCATTCCTGAACGCGGCCCGCAGATTCTTCGCCGTTTCACTAAGGGAGAATGGCAACAGGTCGATCCGCCGCGAGGTGGGCGGTGGGTTGAGGAGGTCGACTCGGTGCGTCCGTGCGGTCAGCACCAGGCGCACATTATCCGGCAGTTGCTCGCGTAACAGCAGGCGGGCGAAGCTGGGACCATCATGCGCTTCGCGCGCTGCCGTTTCGGCGTTGTCCGCCGCATCGATCACCAAGCAGAGCAATGCCGCTGGGTCGCGGTCTCGTAGCGAAGTGCTCGCTTGCTCTAGCCGCGCTCCGAACGCCCGGGCGTAGGCCTTGGCATCAGCCTTGTTCGTCGGGATTAGCGGGTCGCAGAGTGCCTGACCCGCCAGTTCGTTTGCGAGTTGAACGAGACCGTCTCTAGGTCGGTGCCGGTGGCCGCTAAGGCTGCGGTAAGCGCCATTGCCGAAACAGTCATAGACGATCGTCACGCTACCCGAAGGAAGATAGTCGCCGATGCGCGTGGCCAGCACAGACTTGCCGACACCGCCTTCGGCCTGGATAAGGATGGGGTTGCGATCAGCGACAATTGCCGCCACGAGATCCGGCAACTGCTCGCGATCTACCAGCTCGCCTGGCCTCTCGATCAACGACTTGGCAGGGTACAGTTCCAGCTCGCTCGCTCCGATGGCGCGTAGCACGTCGTGCCGGGTGATTGAGGGATTGCCGGTGAACTCCGACGTGGCCTTGCGCGTAACCAAATCCTTGAGCTGAAGGGGGGCGTCCTTGTCGCTGTCTGGCAGATAGGCGGATAGATCGGCGCCGAGCAGCCGGCGTTGCTCCAGGTAGTCGGGCGCTCGGGCATTGAGCGTGAGCTGAGCGACGAAGCCGTGCAGGGCGGAGCCCGTCAGGCCTGTGGTCTTGGTAAGACTTGTCTCATCCGCGTCGGACTTCCCCGCGTGGATAGTCGCAATCGCATCCGTCACCGTCTCGGCAATCGACCGGTTGGTCTCGAACGCGAAGAAGAAGCGCTTAGCAACGTCCTCGACACCGAAGCGGGCGACTAGCTCGACATAGCGTTCCGCGAACTTAGCGAGTGTCGGCTTGAGGCCGTTCATCTGCCACGGGCTTTCGGCTCGTTGAGTCGAATGCTTAAGTTGCAAATAGACGACGCGTGTAGCCGACGCCAAATCGGTACTACCAAAGTACTCGGCCACGTCGATTACATCGAGGCCGGCCCCGATCTCCTCGCCCTCGCCCGGTGCCACTCCCTCGATCGTGACCGCGACAAGCGTCGAGGCGGGGGGCAACATCGCCAGCGTACGCCTCGCGGCCCAGGCATAGTGAAACTGGTCGCCGTCCCGGCTCGGGCGAACGAGGTCAGCATAAGCTCTGTTCTTTGTCGTCATGCTTTAAGCTTGATGTAGCTTCCGGCTGATTCGCTGGTATTGAAGGAAGAGTAGGTCATCTGTTTTCCGACACAAACTGCGTGCCGGCTCAAAGGAGAGTGCCGGGAATTGGCTCTCTGGCGAGACCCGGGGCGAACTCCCGCAACGTTAGCGTGTCTCGACACGAAGAACTTGAGCGCCCATGCCGTCTGCTACGATCGATTTCCGTGTCATACGACCTCATCATGGTAGCCAGCACGGTGGCTTCGAAGAGTTAGTCTGCCAGCTCGCGGCTCTGGAGACACCGTCTGGTGTGCCCTTTTATCGCAAGGGTGCTGGTGCCGATGCGGGGTTGGAGTGCTATCGGGTCGATCGCGATGAGGAGGAGACTGGCTGGCAAGCTAAGTATTTTTTTGATCTGGGCAGCAGCGAAGCATCGCAACTGACCGATTCCTTCACCCATGCGGTCGAACGGCACCCTCGGCTGGTGCGCTTTATCGTCTGCCTACCATTCAACCTCTCGGATGGACGCATCGGCGGCAGAATTTCCGAGCGCGATCGCTGGAACGCTTGGGTGAAGGCCCGAACGAGCGCAATCCTTCCGCGCGTTGTCACCATCGAGTTGTGGGACGAAACTCAGCTGATCGAGCGCCTGTCGCGAACCGATCCACGCCACGCTGGGCGGCGGCAATATTGGTTCGATGCAATTCAATTCACGACTGAGTGGTTCCGAACTCGCTTCGAGATCGCTCGCGAAGCGCTGGGCAAGCGTTATACTCCTGAGCTCAATATCGAACTTCCTGTCCGTCGCGGGCTGTCCGCGATCGCGCGAGATCCGGCGTTTACGGATAGCCTTCGGCACCTCGCGGACGACATCGATGAAGCCAGGCATCGCGCGACCGACTGCATTGCCCGGCTGCTTGCATCTGGACCGGCCGCCGCGCCAGGAACAGCTCTCGACGCTCAGCTTCGCGCGATAAGTACGTCGATCCGGACGGCTCCGATGGGACCTGCCGAGCCGGTACCCTTTGAGACGTGGGAGCGAGCGCTCGATCAAGCAAGTGCGGCACTGGGCGCCTGCTCGGCAGCGGTTTGGGATCTGCGCAGCCAGCCGGGAGGTGACCGGGAAGAGGTGAGGCGAGCGCACCATTATGCAGACCGTCTATATGGGGCGCTCGACGGACTCTCCAAAGCGATCAATGCGCCGGAAGGCCGGTTGGCAAATGCGCATCGCCTCCTCGTCACCGGTGAAGCGGGTGTAGGCAAATCCCATCTGCTGGCTGATGTGGCCGACCATCAAATTGCCCATGGCTTTCCGGCCGTTCTCCTCCTTGGCGCAAGTTTCGTTGATGGTGAACCCTGGCGTCAGATTGGCGACCAGCTCGGACTCACTAACGCTACTCCAGACACGATTCTCGGGGCCCTCGATGCCGCCGGCGAGGCTGCTGGCACGCGCGCGCTCGTCATGATCGACGCGATCAACGAGCGCGGTGGCATTGCCACTTGGTCCAGAAGGCTGACCTCGTTCCTCGCCACCGCCAATCGCTTTCCACATGTTGCGTTGGTCCTGTCGTGTCGTACGACCTTCCTGCCCTTTATCGTGCACGAGGTCGATGAAACCGCACTGCCGCGCCTCGCGCATCCCGGCTTTTCCGGCCGAGCGGCAGAAGCCGCGCAGCGCTATCTTGATCATCGTGGCATCGTTCGCATGGCCGCACCAAATTTCTCACCCGAGTTCGAGAATCCACTGTTTTTGCGCACTTGCTGCGACGCGCTCGAGCGCCGTCGGGAGCACGAGCTTCCGCGCGGGCTTGTCGGGGTCTCAAGCGTATTCGATTTCTACTTCGCTTCGGTCTCGGACGCGATCACCTCGCGAATGGGCTTGTTTCCCCGATTACAAATCGTCGAGCGCGCTCTGTCAGTGCTTACACAGGCAATGGTCGATGAACGCAGTGGCTATCTGCCGATTGCGAGAGTTCTCGCCCTGCTAGAGGAACTGCATCCCTCCCACGGACAGACAGAACAAAATCTGTTTTTCCAGCTTGAGAATGAGGGCGTCCTCACCGTCGAGCCGTTGGTCGACGGAGCCACCACGATCGAGATGGTCCGCTTCACTTTCGAGCGGCTGAGTGACCACCGCATCGCGCAGGCCCTGCTGGACGCGGCCATCACCGCCGATGATCCCGCGCCCGCGTTCGCGCCGGACGGCCCACTACGAGATTATGTGGTTGGGCGACATACGTCGCGCTTTGCAGGCATCGCCGAGGCGTTCGCAGTACAATTGCCCGAACGCTTTGGCGTCGAGCTGATGGAACTGGTCGATGACGAATTCGCGCGTTACGATCTCGTACCCGGTTTTCGCGCGAGCTTGTTGTGGCGGCGCCAGGGCGCCTTCAGCGCTCGCACGCTGCATATTCTCGATCAGTTCGCCGGTTATATGGATGGCGATCCTTGGCTCGACACCATGATTGCAATCGCGACGGAGCCCGGCAACGCCTTCAATGCTGACCATTTGGATGGTTGGCTCCGGCCGATGTCGCTGCCCGAACGCGACGAGCTCTGGTCGGTGCGCGCTACATATCTAGCCGGGAACGAACATAATGCGATCGACACTCTCATTCAGTGGATACTCGCCAACGGCCTGAATCCAATCGAACCTGAGCGTGCTCGCCTGACCGCAATGACGCTTTCCTGGCTTACCAGCCTCAGCCATCGCGTGATTCGCGACATGGCGACTAAGGCGCTAGCAACGCTGCTCGTCGAACGGCGCCCCCTTGCCGCGCAACTTATTGAGCGTTTTGCAGACGTGAATGACCCTTATGTCGTCGACCGTGTGCTCGCCGCTGCTTACGGTGCAGCCACACGCAGGCACAACGACGACGGTCTCGCTGCACTCGCGGAGGCTGCCTATGGTGCAGTTTTCGCGGACGATCCGATTCGCGCGCACGCGCTGATTCGCGATCATGCGCGCGGCATTATTGAGCTTGCCGCACATCGTGGAGCAATACCCGCAGGCATATCGCTCGATCGCGTACGCGGCCCTTATCCCTCCGGCGCACCGCTCGAGGAAATAGGCGACGCAGTGCTGGAGCGTTTCGTGCAAGACTATGGTGGTACTCTTCTGCGCGACGATATAGTGAGCTCTGCCGTCGAAGACGGTGATTTCGCGCGCTACGAAATCGACCCGCTGGTGCGCAAATTTCTTCAGCTTCCGCGCGAGGAGGTCGGCCGTTCCATTAGGGCACAGTATGGCGATTGGTATGCGCAGGCGGTCGCACCGCATCCTGAGCGTACGGCCGCACTCCAACGCGTCATCGACCTTTCCGGGCAATTGAGCGGTATGCCCTTTGATTTCAACATGTGGCTTAACGCGATTGAGGACACCCCAGATATTCAGGGGGCGGAGATTGAGAAGCCAAAGCGAGATGACGTTGAGGAGCAACGCGAAGCGGCGTCTAATGAATTTCAAGCACTACTCAGCGAGACAGAGCTTCGCGAATATAGGATTTATGGCAAAGTCTGGGTCGAGCAGGCGATGTGGGATGCCGACACATCGCCAAGATACCCAAGCTACGATAGCCAGAAGGCGCGACGATGGATCGCGTGGCGTGCGCATGACCTCGGATGGACGCCTCAGCGCTTCGCCAATTTTGAACGGGACATGCCGAGCCGGGGCCGTAGTGAGCACAGTATCGAGCGGATCGGTAAGAAGTACCAGTGGATCGCCCTTCATGAACTGACAGGTCGGCTTTCCGACTTTGTCGCAGTCGATGGCGGCTACAACGATGAGCCACGGTATTATTCGGGCTCATGGCAGGTCGAAACACGTGAGATGGACCCAACCATTCTTGTGACGCGCACTGCTCAGCGCGATGCAAGCAGCCAGCCTGCAACCTGGTGGTCACCTCACGCGCCGCGTTGGCGTGAGGACCCGCCCAAGGCTCGTATGGCCTGGATGCGCGACGAGAGCCGCGACATTCCGGATCCTGCTATGCAATTCCAGGTCAGCGACCCCGATGGCCGGCACTGGTTCGTTCTGGAAATGGGGGCCACTCGCAACCAATCGGTCTTGCTCGAGGGCGAGCGCGTCTTTTTGCGCATGACTTGGCACAAGATCCAGTCGCTATTGGTCCGGCGAAGTGATGTTGAACTCCTGATGCGACTCTTACGGGGCCCGAACGGCGAGCGTGATCACTTGCCAAAAATTGAGTTGCCATGGCACGCTTATCTTGGCGAATACCCGTGGCACCCCGCCTATGAAACCCTGCGCGACGACTGGCGGATGGGTGAACCTGAAGTCGAGGTCTTCGGCACCATCGCCGATCGCTACGTCGAACGCTCGGGGCACAATTACTCGATCGAGGAGAGCTTCAACCTCACAATCCCTGGTCCGCGCTTGATGAGGGGCCTCGGTTTGCGCCTCGCAGAAGGGCGCTCGCTGGCCTACAGCGACGCGCGGGGCCGGATCATATTCAAGGACCCATCCGCTGAGGCGTCTGGCCATAGCGCCGCGGTCGTCGATCGAGATGCGCTTTGTGCCTTACTCGCGCGCGACGACTTTGAGCTTGTCTGGGTCATCACGGGCGAAAAGAGCGCCCATGGCGGACGTCCCCATAGGCATGGCTGGGGAGGGCAACTCGACTATTGGGGCATTTACCGGTTTGACGGCACAACCATTTGGGGCGAGCTTCAGTTCGCGCGCAACGATCCTCAGGCCAGCCAGTTGGCGGAGTTTCTCGCGCATCGCTGATCTCCTGAAATGCCCAAGTCGAAGATCATCGTGCTCGCGACAGAAGCCTGACGTGCGGTGTACGGAGACAAGAACGTAGGGCATCGAGCAGGCTGCCCTCCAACTGATCCGTCGAAACCATCGAAAGGCAGCCTATCGTTCATGCTGTTGTTGCCCCTCTAGTCCCAAACCGAGGATTGCACCTGACCTCGGACAGCCTGTCTCGCCTAGCCGCCCTGGAAGCCGTGCTCAGGCCGTCCAAGTTCGGCAAAGTCGCTGATCGACGCCTTGCCGTTGACCATTGAATTGAGCACATCGGTCATGACTCCCTCGAAGGCGTCAATGACCTTGGCTGGCGTGTCGGCAAGGGTGTGTTCGAACAGCAGGGCGTCGTGCATGGGCAAGACCACCCGCACGTCACCGATGGGGGCGACCGCTAACAGCGCGCGCTTGAATATCAGGGATGCCGTCCCTTGGACCACTTGGCTGACCGCCGAGCGCTGCTCCTTGCCGGTGAGCTGCCCCGCGCCGGTCCGTCGATAGTGGTTACCGAAGACTGTGGTAACGCGGCCGGTGCGCTGGAACTCGGCCCAGACGGACTTCTTCCAGTTCTCGTACTGCTGAAAGAGTCGGAATGCTTCCTTCGCCTTCTGTCGGTCCACCCCGAGTGCGAAGGCCGCGTCGATTAGAGCTTTCCGGCTCATCCCGTACGCGTAGGAAAGGAAGAGTTGCTTGGCGGCTTTCCGGTTGCCGACGAGACCCAGATGCGTGGTCGCAAAAAGATCGTACATGTCACCTGCAGCGTAGAGGCGCTTAAGTTCCTCGTCACCAGAGAGGGCCGCCATTATGCCGACCTCGAACTGATCGAAGTCGACATAGCTAAGTTGGGCGCCGGCGCGCGCGCTGATGATGGACCGGAACTGTTTCGGGATGTTCTGAAGGCTGGGGCTACGCAGTTGGACGCGCGATGTGCGCGAGCCAAACACGTGAGCGGGCTTTCCGAGCGTCCCAATGGGGGCGATATCGAACCTGACGTGATAGCGCAGCGGGGGTCTGTTTTCGGGCGGGGTCCCAAGTTCCGCTTATGGCGGATACCGTTGAAAAAGTCGGCCTGCGAGCGAGGCGATCACGAGCTGCGATTTGCCTGCGGGCGCATTCGCCCTTCACGCGGCCCTCACCTGCGTTCCGTTGGGCAGGAGCTTGGCGAGCTTTCTGAG
>NZ_QQTO01000026.1 GCF_003351345.1 Allobosea caraganae
GGCATCGCCGCCCTGGCTGAGGACGACCACGCCGGACCCCGTCGAGGTGATCGCGCCCGACAGCGCGACCGCGCCGGTTCCGCCCGCTCCGCCCGAGCCGCCGGTGACGCCCTGGGCAGTGTCCCAGATCGTGCTGGCGTCGCCGGCATCGAGTCCGTTGCCGCCTTGCAGGTGAAGCTGGACCGCCGGGCCGCCGGATGCGCTTGTGATCGCGCTGCCGGCCTGCTGCGTGAAGTCGAGGCTCCCCGCCGCGCCCCCCGCACCGGGCGTGCCCGAGCGGCCGGCATAGCTGTTATTGCTGCCGGGTGCCCCGCCGATGCCGCCATCGGCCCGAAGATCGACGAGGACGCCGCCTGCGGGCAGGCTGCCCGCCAGAGCCCCGGTGACGGTCAGTCCGACCGTCCCGCCGGCTCCGCCAGCGCCGCCGTCGCCGCCATTGGAATAGGTGCCCGATGCCGCCCCATCGACGCCTTGCCCGCCGCTGCCGCCATTGCTGGTGATAGCCAGCGAACCCGGCACGCTCGGCCCGTCGACGCTCAGCGTGGTGGACTGGCCCGGATGGCCCGGGTCACCCGGATTGCCGTTCTTGTTCAGGCCGCCATCATTGCCGCTGCCGGGGTTTCCAGGGACGCCCGAGAGATCGAGCGGGAATGAGGTCTGCGCCAGCGCGGCAGGCGAGACCAGAGCGAGCCCCGCAAGCGAGCTCAGCAGCGCATAGCGCAGGCCGATGCGCCTGGCCGGGCCGGAGAGGACCGGCGGGCGGGCCGCCGAGCGGATGAGGTGCGAGCGGGACACGAGGTCGGTTCCTAGATGAAGGGCGCGCGTCGCGGCGCGTGCTTGCCAGATGGATCGAATGGTCGGGAAGCAAGCCTCTCTTCAAAGGGAAGAGGCTCTGCGCCAGAGGCTGCCGTTACACGGCTTTGCCGGTCTGGGAGCGCTCCGGATACCAGCCGGTGAACTTCACGGCGCCTACGATGGCAGCGACGATCACCCAGATGCCGACATGTCGGGGCACGTCCGTGCGCAACAGGAGCAAGGCGTCCGCCGCCGTGATGACGGCGAAGGCAAACGCCCAGACGCAGGTGATGACGACGTTGGTCTGCCTGAAGGCAGGCGTACCCCACAGCTCGGACGGCACCTGTTCACGGGCGTATTGCAGGGTGAACGGCACGCCGGCTACGAGCGAGATCAGCACGATCAGCAGGAGGCCCCCGTCGACGAGGAGCCGGCCCGCCATGATCGCGAACTCCGTGCCGGTAAGCCCGGCATAAAGGGCAAGGCCGCCGAACAGCAGCACGCTGCCGAGTTCGAGGATTTTTGGCGCCCGGCCGGCGAACATGTCTCGGGCAAGCAGCCCCACCGAGACGATGGCTCCGGCGAGGAGTCCGGAGAATGAGCCCGATACCCGATCGACGAGGGCGAAGGCGACGAAAGGCGCGAAGGCGAAGAGGATGCCCATGTGACGGCTCCGGTTGCGGGAGGTGAGGATGAGCGCCGGCGCGAGTCGGCTCAGGCTTCGGAATTCATTTGCCGCGCAGTCCTCGCGGCACGCGCTGCGAGTAAACCGGATCACGCAGGTCGGCCTGCCGGCATCCTGGTCGCCCTGGCGGGTCCCACGACGGCGAGGATCGGCCGGGACCGGTGACCGCCGGCCGGGCAAAGCCGGATGCGCGACCTCGTCGGAGAGGGAGGAGCCAAGGGGGCATTGCTCAATATTTCCAGTGTAAATTTCTTTTGAGCGGGCGACTTCAGTCTGTCAACGGAAAAGTTTCCAACGTAAAGATTGGCGATGGGCAATCCGATTGGCCAAGACGGCCCAGGCCCGGACCCGTCACAGCCGTCCCGAGGCCAAGAGTTTGTCGAAGCGTCGCCGCGTAATGCCGCCGACCATCTTTGATCTCGATTTCCTCAAGCCGAGATCGAAGCCGTGCCGGTGCGCGCGTCGACGTTCCGACGCTGCAACCACAACAGCGCAAATCCGAAGAGAGGGATGAAAATGTCCGTCCAGAAGATGATGCCGGCATTGCCCGGCGCGAAATTATGCGCGGTGATCATCTGATTGACGTGGCCCGCCGCCGCCCCCAGCGTGAAGATGCTTGGGCCGAGCACGGCCGCTAGGCGAAGGTCATAGCTCCTAAAAGCTGCGAGCAGGCCGACAGCGGCGTAACCAAGGCTCGCAGTTCCGACCTCGAACTGGAACGGACTGTCGGCCCAGCCGATGAAAGCGGCGGACATCTCGCCGAAGAAGACGTGCATGACAAAATTATAGAAATTATCGACCCCGATGCTGAAGAAGACGTACCAGGCGAGGAGTTTTTCGACGACGAGCGGTCGGTCGATTGAACTCCCCGATCGTGCAATCGCAACAAGGGATACGACCAACCCGAGCATAAAGAAGCTCAGCGAGTAGTTCGCCACTACGAACGTGATGGTTGCTTTGATCAGATCAGCCAGCATGATGCTTCACCTTCCGAACGATTTCGTTGAGTTGCGGGCTCGACAGCGAGGAAGCCAGCAGCGAGAACGGCGAGCGCGGCGGCCTGTCGAAGCGGTTGACTTATTTACGCAAGAGGCTCCGCCATCACGACAGGCCGGCTTGGCACACCCTTCGAGACATGATTCCACGCCGCCATGACCTGCGAAAGCGGGTAGCGCTTCACGGCGACCTCGATCCGGCCCTCCTCGGCGAGTTGCACCATGGTCTGGTAGGCTCGGGTCCGGAGCTCGAGCGGCGCGCGGAAGCTGACATAGCCGAGGACATCCAGGCTTCGGCTCCGCATGGTCTCCCCCGACAGGGCCAGGGTGTTTCCCGCCACCGTTCCCACCTGCACGAGGCGGGCACCCATGGCGGTCGCCTGCAGGGCGGCGGCGGCAACCTCGCCCCAGAGATAGTCGACGATCACGTCGATGCCTTCCGGGCTCGCGGCCCGCAGGGCGGCCGTCAGATCGGACTCGGCGGCGGTGTCGATGACGGCGTCGGCGCCGAGGCGGCGGGCGTGCGCAACGTCCGCCGCGCCGCGAACGACCCCGATGATCCTGCCCGCCCCGAGGTGCCTTGCAACCTGCAGGGCCAGGGATCCGACGAAACCGGCCGCACCCAGCACGGCGACCGTTTCACCCTCGCGCAGGCCAGCCCGCCAAGAGAGCGGCAGCCAGGCCGCGAGGCCGCCATTGCCGAGAGCGGCCGCGACCGCCGGATCGCTGCGGCGCGGAATCTCGATCAGGTTCCGCTTCGCCAGCACGGCCTGCTCGGCCATCGATCCCCAAGGTGCGCTCGGGCCATCGAAATAGACGAGGCGATCGTCCGGCGTCAGGCCGACGCCGTCACGACCGACGACGACGGGAAGGGTTCTGGGGCTGAGGAAGTGCTTGCCGGAGGCAATCGCACGATCGACCCCGTTCACGGCCGCTGCCAGCGGCCGGATCAGAATCTCGTCGGGCGAGAGCCCTGAAGACGGAACGGGAAAGGTGCCGGGCCGTGGCGTTCCATAAGCGTCGAGCACGGCCGCGGTCATCGTTGCTGTCTCAGACATGTCCGCTGCTTTACGAGAATGATGGGGCCATCGCCGCATCAGGTTGCGATGAAACCTCCATGGGTTGGCGCTTCGCGCCGAGTCCCGAAGCTGTGCGGGAGCAGCGCGGGGCTCACGACCACGGCGGGATGGGCGCCCAGTGTCATCATCAGGGCCAGGCGATTTCGTCTCATCTTTACACCTGCCCGGAGAATAGATACCGTCGGTTTCCATTCCATATAGAAACCAGCGGTATCCATGTCAAGTCCCACTTCGCGAAGAGCCTCGATCGGTGCGGTCCGCAATCCGGAGAGCGACGCCGCCATTCTCGAGGCAGCCCGCGCCCTGCTGGAAGAAAGAGGCTATGCCGACTTCTCGCTCTCTGAGGTCGCCCGGCGCGCGCATGCCTCGAAGCCCACGCTCTACCGGCGATGGCCGAACAAGGCGGCGCTGATCTTCGAGCTCTACAAGGCCGGACATAGCGAGCGGTTGAGCGCACCGCTCCAGGGCGAGCTCATCCAGGACATGACCGCGATCGTGCTAGCGCTGTGGCGGTTCTGGCGCGAGACACCCACTGGACCGGCGTTGCGTGGGCTGATCGCCGAAGCGCAGAGCGAGGCCTCCGCGATCGAGACGCTGCGTCAGATCTACTCCCCTTCCTCACCGAAGATGGCGAGGGCCCGGATCGAACACGCCATCGCGCTTGGCGAACTCGCGCCGAACTTCGACACGGATTCGGCGCTGATGCTCATCATGGCGTTCAACTGGTCTCAGCTCCTGACGAACCAGATCGACGACGAAGCGGCCGTTGCGCCGGTCCTGAAACTGATATTCACCAGCCACCCGCGATGAACGGAGCATCTGCCGAGATGTCGCGTCGGCAGGGTCAGAACGAAGTCGTGGATCATCGTCGGCTCGGACATGGTCAGCGAGAACGAGCGGACGAGCTTCGCGCTGGCGTCGATCTCGTGAAACAGGACCGCCTGAAAGCGGACCTCTTAGACGTCAGGAATGGGCCAGCCTCGCAATGCGGACTCGCGGCCAATGTCCGAGTCGGGTCGATTTCAGCCATCACGCAGTGTGCGGCGTAAGTCCGCTTTCGGGCGGAATACCAGAGTCCGCTTGTGGCGCTTTCCTTCAGTCTAAGAGATCCTTCCAGCCTTCGAGTGGGGAAAGCACGGCGTCGCGATCCTGCAAGGAGCAGTTGCATTTCGTGGCTACTCTTGGTGCAATTGATCAGCCGATTGGGACTCTCATCCCGCCATCGCGCGCCACGATCCCGAGGATTGCCACTACCTGGTAGACCGATTGGATCATCTGTATCCAGTTTCAGAAAGCGCTGATGACGTGAAACTGGTGGACCGCGAAAGTGCGTCCCAGGCGGCGATTTCGGCCCGCATCCCGTCAAGCTTCTGTTCGACCAGCCCCAGCGCGTCCTCGCCCAGAAACAGTCGTACCGGCGGGTTCGGGGATTCGACGAGCGCAAGGAGCGCCCGCGCGGCTTTGGCCGGATCGCCCGGCTGGTTGCCGCTCTTGGCCTGCCGCGCGGCGCGGATCGGGTCCATCACCGTGTCATAGTCGGCGAGACTGCGGGGCGTGCGAGCCATGGAACGGCCGGCCCAATCGGTGCGGAACTGGCCGGGCGCGAGCGCAGTCACCTGGATTCCGAAACCCGCCACTTCCTTGCCGAGCGCTTCGGAGATGCCTTCGAGGGCGAACTTGCTGCCGCAATAGAAGCCGATTCCGGGCATGGTGATGAAGCCGCCCATCGACGTGACGTTGATGATGTGGCCGCGGCGCCGCGCGCGCATGCCCGGCAGCACCGCCTTTGCCATCGCGACCGGACCGAACACGTTGGCAGCGAACTGACGCTGGAGGTCGTCCATGGACGATTCCTCCAGCACACCCTCATGGCCATACCCGGCGTTGTTCACCAGCACGTCAATCGAGCCAGCCTGTTGCTCCGCATCGGTCACGGCCGCCGGGATCGCGTCGAAATCGGTTACGTCCAGCACGAGCGGATAGGCGCGATCGGGCGCGAGCGCGGCAAAGGCCTCGGCGTCAGCCTCCCGCCGCACGGTGCCGATCACGTGATGGCCGGCGTCAAGCGCGCCCAGGGCGAATGCTCGGCCCAGACCCGAGCTGACACCGGTGATGAGGAAAGTTTTGGGGGCTGTCGTCGCCATGAGTCAACTCCAAGCTATGATAGTATCTATATCATGATATAGATACCGACATGGCGCGCGACAAGACCCAACCTCCTCCCATCAGCACGAGGGGCGAACCGCTCCGGCATCGCGTGATCGACGCGGCGGAACGGCTGCTCCGCGAGGGCAGGGCCGATTTCTCGATGCGCGACCTCGCTGCCGAGGCCGGAGTCAGCTTCGCAACGCCCTTCAACCAGTTTGGGAGCAAGGCGGCGATCATGCACGCCCTGTCGGGACGGCGGATCGATACGATGACAAGGCGCTTCGCCGAGGCGCTGCCACGTCCGGACGCGGCCGACCGCGTGCTTCTGGCCATCGATACGGCAGTCGCGGTCATGCTCGAGGAGCCGCAGGTCAACCGGGCGGTGCTAGGGTGGCTTGGCACTGCCGGCCCTTCGCCCGGGCAGGTTTTGGCGCACTCCACGACCTTATGGAGGCTGGCACTGGGCGCTGGCGAAGGCTTGACGGAAACCCGGCGGGAACAGGCGCTGCGCTGCTTGCCCGGCCAACTCGCGTTCGCCTTTCGGGGCGTGCTCTCCTTCTGGACCGCCGGCGAATTGACGGATGACGCGCTCGCCTTGAATGCGCGGGAAATCGCGAGAGCCTTGTTGCTCGGATTTAGCGAATAGCCGCTGCCGCGTGATCGCGCCACCAGGACGCCCTAACGCAGCAGTCTGCGCACTTGACATACTACCTACTAGAAGGTAGACATTTTGCATGAGTAACTTTACGCCCACCTCCGAAGAGATCCTCGCCTGTGCGCGGTCGCTGATCGTATCCGGTGGCTATAACGGGTTCAGCTATGCCGACATCTCGGAGGTGGTTGGCATCCGCAAGGCGAGCATCCATCACCACTTTCCGACCAAGGCCGATCTCGTGCGGACGCTCGTGAGCCGTTATCGAGAGGATGCCCAGGCCACTGTCGCTCGCATGCAGCGCGACACTCCCGATCCACGCGATCAGCTGCGGAACTATGTGGGCTACTGGAAAGGCTGCATTGCCGATGCAAGCAGACCGTTCTGCGTTTGCGCGCTCCTGGCCGGCGAGCTCCCAGCCCTGCCGCCGGATGTCGCGATCGAGGTCCGCGGCTATTTTCAGCTGCTATCGGCCTGGCTGACATCTGCCTTCGAACGAGGCGCCGAGCTCGGATTTTTCACCTTGTCGCACGCGCCTCGCGTCGAAGCCGAAATGTTCATGGCGACCGTTCACGGGGCGATGCTTTCGGCACGGGCCTATGGAGACGCCGAGATCTTCGGGCTGATCACGGGGCCCCTCCTAGAGAGGCTGTCGCCGCGGAACTGATACGCCGCTTTCCAATCCGTCGAGTGGACCATGGCGCGCCATATCGACGGTTACGCTTGAGCGCCAAGCCTACCAACTAATAGGTAAGGATATCGTACCATGCTTCGCAACTTCATTCCTGCACTGCTTCTTGCCGGTGCCATCAGCCTTCCGGCTACGAGTCTCCTCGTGACGCCGGCGATGGCGCAAAGCGCGAAGACCGACCGGGTCAATGTCAGGGGCAGCGTCATCGGCCTGACCGGCGACGCTCTCAAGGTCAAATCCCGAGAGGGCAATGTCGTCGACGTGATGATCGCAGCGGAAGCGAAGGTATCCGGTGTCGCCCGCGCCCAGGTGACGGACATCAAGCCGGGCGATTATGTCGGCATCGCATCGCTTCCGAAGGCCGAGGGCGGCGACGGCGCGCTCGCAATCCTGATCTTCCCGCCGGCGCTCAAGGGAACCGGAGAAGGAAACTTCGGCTGGGATCTCAAGCCCAACAGCAGCATGACCAACGCTACGGTTGCGGATGCGGTAAAGGGCGTCGACGGCCGCACCGTCACCGTTTCCTATCATGGCAAGGACAAGAAGATCGCGATCCCGGACGGCACGCCGGTCGTCACGCTGGCCCCTGCCACGAAGGCCGACCTCGTCTCGGGAGCGGTGGTGTTCATTGCCGCGGCCAAGGACGGCAAGGGCGCGCTGACCGCGCAGCAAGTCGTCGTCGGTGCCAACGGCGTCGTTCCGCCGCTGTGAGCTAGCCAGGCAGCCGGTCGGCTCGATGAGGTTCAAGGACGCGCCCCTCGGAGCCGGCCGGCACCAGCGACCATCGCATTCGCGTTCCACAACCGTATCTGCAACGCCAGCGAGCCAAGGAGCCCGCCATGATGGAAAGGGTGAGCTACGACAATGACGAGGCGCCGAGGATCGCTCTGATCCGGCGGCATTCCATCGCCACGCGCCTCACGCATTGGCTGAATGTTCTGTGCCTGAGTGTCCTGCTGCTCAGCGGCTTGCAGATATTCAACGCGCATCCCGAACTGTACTGGGGCCACTATGGTGCTGACGGTGACCCTGCGGTGCTGACGATCGGCTCCGCCGGCAGCGGCGACGATCTGCGCGGCTTCGCACGGATCGCAGGAGTCGAACTGCGGACGACGGGGGTACTCGGCGTCTCGAGCTTCGAGGGGGCCCCGGCTGCGCGGGCCTTCCCTGCCTGGGCGACGATTCCATCCTTTCAGGATCTCGCGGCTGGCAGACGTTGGCACTTCTTCTTCGCCTGGCTCTTCGTCATCAATGGTATCGTCTATCTCGCCTGCAGTTTTCTGAGCGGTCATTTCCGGCGGGACCTGACACTGACGCGTCATCAGCTGTCGGTGCGTCACCTCTGGCATGAGGTCGTCGACCATGCCCGGCTTCGCTTCCCGGAAGGTGACGAGGCCCGGCACTACAATGCGCTCCAGAAGCTGACCTATCTGATCGTCATCGTCGTTCTGCTGCCGCTGATGCTCATCACCGGTTTGACGATGTCGCCGGGGATCGATGCCGCCTTTCCCTGGCTCGTCGACGTCTTTGGCGGGCGTCAGACCGCCCGGACGATCCATTTCATCACAGCGTCCCTTCTCGTGCTGTTCGTAGTCGTGCATGTCGTGATGGTCATTCTGTCGGGCACCTGGAACAACATGCGCTCGATGATCACGGGCCGCTATGCCATCCGAGACGGTGGGCGGAAATCATGACTGTTCAGCTCTTCACGCGCCGCCGTTTCCTGATCGGCAGCACGCTCGGCGCCAGCGCATTGACCCTCGCGGGTTGCGACGTGCTCGAACACAACGAGCAAGTGGGTTCGGTCATTCGCTCCGCCGAGAATCTGACGATGAGGGCGCAGAGGCTGTTGCAAGGTCGCGATGCGCGCGCCCGGGAATTCGGCGAGACGGAGATTTCGCCATCGTTCCGCGTGAACGGAACGAGCCGACCTGACAGCGAGGACTATGCCGCTCTCGTCGAGAACGGCTTTGCGGATTGGCGCTTGAAGATCGACGGCCTCGTCGACCGGCCGCAGGAATTCTCGCTGGCGGATCTGAAGACGCTGCCCTCGCGAACGCAGATCACCCGGCACGATTGCGTCGAAGGCTGGAGCGCCATCGGCAAATGGACGGGTGTTCCTCTCGGGCTCGTCCTGACCGCCGCCGGATTGAAGCCGTCGGCTCACTTCGCGCTGTTCCACTGCGCCGACGAGCTGGAAAAGACGCTGGATGGAAGCGGCCGCTACTACGAGAGCATCGATCTCATCGATGCCTTCCACCCTCAAACGATCCTGGCCTATGCCATGAACGGAAAGGACCTCACCGTCGGGCACGGCGCGCCTCTGCGCCTGCGGGTCGAGCGACAGCTCGGCTACAAGCAGGCGAAATACCTCATGCGCATCGAGCTCGTCGACAGCCTCGGGGCCTTTTGGGGCGGCAATGGCGGCTATTGGGAAGATCGCGGCTACGAATGGTACGCGGGAATCTAGATCGCCATGCGCCCTGCCGGGCACGAAGCGGAGGCCTATCTCTCTGTCTGAGCTTCGGATTTTTTCGAAAGGTGGATTCCACTTTTCGGTCCTAGGCTCTGGGCTCAGCACTCGTTGATCAGAGCCGGAAGATGGCGGCATCGGCGATGCAGATCTCCTTGCCGATGCCGCCGACACGGGAATCTTGACGATAGCGGGTGAGCTATATAATAGGAATCTCGCAGTTGCCTTAGTGGCTCTGCCGTAGGCGTTACCGTCATCCAACGCGTCCGTTGCCGAGGGGGTCCCAGCAGGGAAATCTCGGCGATCAATCAAAATGGACGCTTGTCGGTGTGTCTACATGTTCATCCCACGCAATGATTCCGTCTGGCGCGTCCGCATTTGTCGGGCTTGCTCCGGTCGTGCTGGCCGTCTTCCTGGGATTTCTGGCTCTAAGTGTGCCGCTTGGCGCCCTGTCCCTCGAGTTGGGCGGCAACTTGGGTTTCGGCACATTCGTCGTCGGTTTGGTGATCGGGCTTCAGTCGCTGGCGACGCTCTCGACCCGCCACCAGGCCGGCACCCTTTGCGACCAGGGCGGTCCTCGCAAGGCCATCCTCATCGGGCTTCCGCTGGCGGCCAGCTCGGGCGTGGCCTACGTGTTGTCGAGCGTGCTGCCCCTCGGCGTGGAAGGCAAACTGGCCTTCATGGTTGCTGGCCGGCTATCGATGGGTCTCGGCGAGAGCCTGTTTCTGACGGGATTGATGAGCCTGGGCATTGCCCGCCTCGGGGCAGATCGCACCGGCAGGGTCATGTCGTGGACGGGGATCGCGATCTACGCCGCCCTCGGCCTCGGTGCCCCGTTTGGTCTTACCGCTCAGGGGGCCTACGGATTTCTGGCAGTCGGGCTCATCACATGCCTTACACCTATTCTGGCATTGGCCATCATCGTCCGTCTTCCGCCGGCGCCGGCTGTCGGAGGCCAGCGCGTGCCCATCCATCACGTCCTTGGCCTCATCTGGCGCCCGGGGCTGGTGCTTGCGCTTTCAATGGTGCCCTTCGCGGTGATGGCGGCTTTTCTACCGCTTCACTACGCTGCGCGCGGATGGTCGCAGGCGGGAATAGCGCTGTTCGGTTTCGCTGCCGCCTATGTGCTTGTGCGCCTTGTCGGACCAGGGCTGCCGGTTCGCTTTGGCGCGACCAGGATCGCGGTCGGCTCGCTGGCCTTCGAACTCGCCGGGCAGGCATTGCTGTGGCTGGCTCCTTCGCCCAATATCGCAGCAATGGGAGCGATCCTCACCGGCCTGGGATTCTCTCTCGTTTTCCCGGCCATGGGGGTTCTCGCCACCCGCTCCGTGCCGCCTGATCAGCGCGGTCGAGCCGTCGGCAATTTCATGGCCTTCGCGGACATCGCGCTCGGTGTCACCGGCCCCGCCGTTGGACTTGCAACGCAATGGGCCGGCCTCTCCGCGGCCTTCATCGTCGGTGCGGCCGCGACCGGCGCGGCACTCCTCCTGATCCCCTTGATCAAGCTCAGGACGGCGCCCTGAGTCCATGGGCGGGCCTGTCGTCGGCTTGCCCTCAATCGCCCTCAACGCGCGGTCGGCCTCGCAGCATCTTCAATGGTGACGAAGTACGGAACCCGCGCTCCATCGGCAATGAATGGAGACAATACGTCATGAGACTCGAAGGAAATACCATCCTGGTCACCGGCGGAACGAGCGGCATCGGCCGAGCGCTCGCGGTCGCATTCCATGGGCGCGGCAATCGCGTGATCGTCACGGGGCGGCGTCGAGAATTGCTCGACGCCATTGCGAGCGCCCACCCCGGAATTATCGGCATGCCGCTCGACCTCGACGAGCCGGCCTCGCTGCCTCGCCTAGGCATAGAAGTACGCGCGCGCTTTCCCGAGCTCAATGTGGTCATCGCCAACGCCGGTGTTTCGCGGCCGGAGGACATGACTGCCGAAGGCTGGGATGCGTCGGCTGCCGAGGCGATCGTAAGGACGAATATCCTCGGCGTGCTGGCTGTCACGGCAGAATTCTTGCCCGTCCTGAAGGGGCGGCCAAACGCGACAATCATGGCGACGAGTTCCGCACTCGCCTTCGTGCCGCGTGCGGATTTTCCCACATACTGCGCCAGCAAAGCCTTCCTGCACTCCTGGCTTGTATCGGCGCGACATCAATTAAGGGACGTACCTGTCGAGGTTCTCGAGCTCTCGCCCCCTTATGTGCAGACAGAGCTCACGGGGCCCCAGCAGGTTTCGGACCCGCGCGCCATGCCGCTGGACGCCTTTGTCGCGGAGGTGATGGGCCTCCTCGATCGGGGCGAGCATCCTGTTGGGGAGATCCTGCTCAAGCGCGATCACGCGCGACGTTGGGCAGAACGGGACGGCAAGTATGCTGACATCTTTGCCGCGATGAACTCAACGTAGATTGGTCGAATACGCTCGGTGAGTAGCCTGTCGCTGATCCGAACTCCCTCTCGGAATGCCGAAGCTGACCTGGTCACGGACCGTCATGGGCAGCTCCAGCGGCGTTGGGTGCTGAGAGTTCCGGCTACTGCGTCGAAGCAGCTAAAAGACAAGTTGAGAGCAGACGAAAGGCACTCGACGGAATGCGAGGCGACGCTCATGTCGCGAAGTCGACGTTGATTCAGCCAGCGAGTCGAAGCGACGCCAGATCGCGCAAGGCCATCAGATTTGCGACCGCGCAAGGCTTGAGAGCCAATCGGAGAATTTTTCGTTCGCCGAGCGGTTTTGCCAGTCTGCAAAGGTGTACGGCTTGGAGGCTGCGGCATCCTTGTCGAACGTGGCAATCTGGGTGCTGGCAAAACGCTGGTCGAACAGATTGACGTTCGCCTCGTCGTTGAGCCTCAAAGCGCGGTCATCGATGTTCGTCGAGCCGACCGACGTCCAGATGTCGTCGACAATCACCAGCTTACAGTGGAAGAATGTGGGCTGATACTCGCTGATCTTCACGCCGGCTTGCAGCAGATCGCCCCAAAGGTGCCGGGATGCTTTCCTGACGATGCGCGCATCGGTCCGAGGCCCGGGAATGATGATCTGAACCTCCACACCACGCTTGCGGGCCTCGAGGAGCTGTTGCCTGATCAGGTCGTCGGGAACGAAATAGGGCGTGGCGATCCGGATATTCTTCTGAGCGGAAGCAAG
>NZ_QQTO01000037.1:0-242500 GCF_003351345.1 Allobosea caraganae
TCGCCGGCGCCGCCGAGGAGGGTGTCGTTGCCGGCGCCGCCCAGGAGCGCATCGTCGCCCGCACCGCCCTTGAGCAGGTCGTCGCCGTCCTCGCCATGGAGCGTGTCGTCGCCTTCGCCGCCGTCGACGATGTCGTCGCCGGCGCCGGCGGAGGCCGCGTCGTCACCAAGGCCGAGCAGGATCTCGTCCGCGCCTGCCGTGCCGGTGAGGACGTCGTCGCCATCAGTGCCGATGATCAGCCCGGCATCATCCAGCACCGTGTCGTCGCGGAGGTTCAGGTTCTGGATGCGTTCGTCGAGCGCGGCCGTGGTATCGGCGACGTCGTAAGCCGTCTCCTGCGTACCGTGATATTCCTGCATGTACTCGGCGAAGGCCTGCTGCTCGCCGAGCAGGGTCGAGCCCGCCGGCGTGTTCGCCGCGACGACCGCGGCCGCCGTGAAGTCGAGCGCCTCGTCGACCGGGCCGGAAAGCCCGCCATCGGAGAGCAGATAGCGGAAGTTCGCGCCATTCGCCTTCATCGGATAGCTGTCGCCGCCATTGGCGAGGAAGCTCAGCGTCACCACCGTGATCGCCGCCGGCGCGCCGGGAACCAGCGCGCCATTGTCGTAGAGCGCGACGGTGCGGCCCAAGGCATCGGTGAGCGCGATGTCGGAGATGCGGCTGCCCGGCGCCAGGTCCGGATCATAGGAGAACGAGACGCCGCCGATCTGCGGGAAGCGGCCCTGGTTGCCGAGCAGGGCGACGCCGTGCTCCAGGATCGCCTTCAGCCCCGCGGCCGTGGTGTCGAAGGCCATCAGCTTGTTGTCGAAGCGCAGCGAGTTCTCGATGTCGAGCTGCGAGACGCCGCCCTCCGGCTTGTCGACGTCCGGATTGGCCGGCGGCGGCAGCTTGTCGACCTCGCCGGTGACCGGGTCGGGATCAGAGACCGTGCCGATCGGGGCGCGCAGGCCGCCGCCATTCTTCATCGAGACGACGAAGGCCGGGCTGGCCGCGCCGAGCGCGTCGCGCAGGGCTTCGGCATTGGCGTCGGCCGAGAGGCTGCCGAGATTGGTCTCCTCGTTGCGGATGATCGCGCGCTCGCCTTCGAGATAGACGTCGGTGAAGCCGAAGACCGTGCCGTCCTTGACGTCGATGACGTTCTGCACGGCGTCGGTGAGATCCTCGACCTTGTCGCCCTTGGTGCCTTCGGCGAAGGCTGTTTCGTCAAGGTTGTCGACGGTCGTGCCCCAGGCCTCGGCGACATTCTCGTCGGTCGAGGCATAGGCGCCGTTGATCGCGACGTCGTCAGTGAGATGATCGACGATGATCTCGCCATTGGCGTCGAAATCGACCTTGAGGCGGCCGAGATAGGTGTATTCGCCGTCGGTGTTGACGATCAGGGTCGTCTTGCCGTCGGCGCCGGCCGTGACGAGCGGGTACTCGCCCTCGAAGGAGCCGTCATGGCCCGGGAACGGGGCCGCATCGTCGTCGCCGTCGCCGAGGCGGGTGTTGGAGCCGCCGGCCAGGATGATGTCGACGCCGCGGAGCTTGGTCGCGAGCAGCTGCTCGTTCTCGATCTGCTGCAGGTGCGACTGCAGGATGATCTTGTTGACGCCCTGGGCGATCAGCGCGTCGATGACCGGCTGGAGCTGCTGGGCGAGCAGGTCCATGTCGTCGACCTCGTTGCCGTCGCCGGGGAAGCCCTTCACCTCGGTTCCGGTCGGCGAGGAGATACGCTCGAGCAGCTGCGTCGTCGCGCCGACGAGGCCGATCTTCTCGCCGCCCTTGGTGACGATCGCCGACGGCGCGACGCGGCCCTTGAGCGTGGCAAGGTCCTCGGTGCCCGAGGCGACGTAGCGCGGGTTCATGTCGGCATCGGCCGAGAAGTCGAGGTTGCTGGAGAGATAGGCGAAGTTGGCGCCGGACCAGCCGGCGACCGAGCCGGGCGTGATCGCATCGCGCAGCACTTTCGAGCCGAGGTCGAAATCGTGGTTGCCGATCGTGGAGGCCTCGACGCCGAGCGCGTTCATGATGGCGATGTCGGCGGCGGCGACCGGCTGGTTGACGCCGGCGGCGATGGTCGAGCCGCTAGCCGCGTTGATCGCCTCGCGCACCGACGGGTCGGTGCCGGCGGCGATGAACGGGCCGGGCAGGAAGTTGTCGCCGCCCGACAGGATCAGCGTGTTGGCGAAGTCGTCGTCGAAGGCGTCGACCAGCGCCGCGAGGTTCTTGGCGGTCGAGCCCGCGAGCAGGCCGGCCTCTCCGTCCGAGAGATGCAGGAGCTGGAGCGTGAAGGCCGGCGCGGGCTCGGCGTCCTCCGTGAGGTCGAGGCCGATCACGATCGGGTCATGGTCGGAGACGCGGGCGATGATGTCCTCGGCGAAGATCGAGGGATCGCGCTCGTTGGTCGCAAGGTCGCCGTTGAAGTTGAGCTGGTAGTCGAGCGCGTCGGCCTCGTCGGCGTTGACGTGCCAGTCGGCGACACCGGTGACCTGGGCCGAGGCGCTGCCATTGGTCAGGATATGGTCGAGCGAGCCGGTCTGGCCGTCGAAGACATAGCTGTAGCCGCCCGCGCCCTGGTCGGTGTAGCCGGCCTCCGTCAGGACGTCGATCGCGTCTTCCTTGTCATAGGCGTTGAGGTCGCCGAGGATGATCTTGTCGGGATCGGCATGGCCGGTCGGGTTGCTCTCCAGCCAGTCGGCCAGCGCCTCGGCGGCGAGCTCGCGCTGGTGGTTCCAGCCGCCATTGCCGTCCTTGATGTCGGCGTCCTCGCCGGTGCCCGAGCCGCTCTTCGACTTGAAGTGGTTCACGACCGCGGTGAATTCGCCGCCGCTCGCGATTTCCTCGAAGGTCACGGCGAGTGCCGCGCGGCTGGTATTCTCGCCGTTGAAGACATGGCCGATCGTGCTCTGCGCCAGGAACTCGGCGGAGAGGTCGCTGTCGTCGAGCACGGCGACCTCGCTGTCGAAGGAGACCCGGACCGAGGTCACGTCATAGATGAAGCCGACCGCGATCGCGTCGCCGCCGAGGAAGGGCGTGCCCGGCCGCACCCAATCGTAGGTGAACGAGCCGGAGACCGCGTTGAGCTGGTCGACGAGATACTGGATCGCGTTGCCGGAAGCGCCTTCCGCGAAGTTGTTCTCGATCTCGAGCAGGCCGAGCACGTCGGCGTTGAGCTCGAGGATGGTGTTGACCAGCTTGTCGGTCTGGCGCTCGAACTCGGCCAGCGTCTCGGCGCCGCGCGGCTCGAGCCCGATCGCGGTGTTCTGGCCGTTATCGAGGGTGGTGAAGTAGTTGAGCACGTTGAAGCTGGCGAGCTTCAGGGTGCCGCCGACATCCGGCGGGCTCGCCGGGCGCGGGTTTTGCGCGACGACGTCGTTGACGCCCGGGCCGTTCTCGACCGCATGCACGCGGAACTGGTCGAAGTCGAAGTCGAGCACGCCGGTCAGGCCGGTGATCGTGTCGCCCATGCGCGGGGCGGTGGCGGAGTTGTAGTCGCCGTCGACGACGGTGTTGTCGAGATTGGGGTTCGAGGTGCTACGGCCATCGTCGAAGATGACCGAGCGCGAGGCGATGTCGCGGATATGCGCGTCGAAGCCGGAGACGCTGGCCTCGTGGTCGACCGTGTAGGATTCCGGCCGCCCCCCTTGCGTCAGGCGGATCTCGCCGAACTGGTCGAGGTTGAACTGCTCGGTGATGGTCAAGGTCTCGGAGAAGCGGACCAGCATGCCTTCATAGGCTTCGAGATTGGCGGTGTAGGTGCCGTTCGAGCCCTGCACGCCAACGCTCGGCAGGTCGATTGCGACCGCCATCGTATTGACGTCGGCGACGGCGTCGGCCTCGACGATCGTGACGCTGGAGGCGTTGAGCTCGGTATTGCCGAAGTTCTCGGCCACCGTGCCGGTGACGCGCACCCGGTCGCCGATCTGCACGTCGGCTCCGAGGCTGGCATAGGAGACGAAGATGCCCTCCGAGGTCAGCACGTTGCCGTCCTGGTCGATCTGCTCCTCCTGCAGCCAGAAGCCGCCGAGATTGCGCCCGCCATCGGCATCGCCGTTCTGGAAGTCGCCGACCACGATGGCCTCGACCGTGACGGTCTGGCCGACCCGGGTGCTGGCCGCGCCCGTGCCCTGGACCGCGCTGATCAGCGTCAGGGCCGGGGCATCGCCCAGGACCGTGACCGCGCTGTTGCGCGAGGCCGAGCCGAGCGTGGCTGTGATCGTGAAGTTCTCGTCGGGCTCGGCGGCTGCGTCCGCGACCGCCGCGACCGTGAAGCTCGCCGCGGTCTGGCCGGCGGCGATGGTCACGCTGGCCGGCAGTGAAAGATCGTTCGCGCCGTCCGCCGACAGGGCGACCACCGTATCGGCCTCGGCCGGAGCCGACAGCGTGACCGTGAAGAGAAAGCTTTCGCCCTCGGCTTTGCTGGCATCGTCGACGACGAGCGAAGCGAGGCTCGGCGTTCCGCTCTCGCCGCCGATGGCGAAGCTCACGCCGGCAAGCGGCGATTGCGCATCGCTGAGGAAGGGCGCGTCCGGCCCGACGCCGTCGTTGTCCTGATTGCCGGTGCCGCTCTGGGCGAGCCAGTTGCCGGTGCTGTTGAAGGCCAAGAGCGCCGCGTCGCGCGTCGCGAAGGTGGAGCCCCCGAGCGCCGGATCGAAGGCGGCGACATCGGCTGCGTCGGTGCGGGGCAGCACCAGCGCGGTCTGGCCGGCGACGAGGCCGGTGCCGTCGAGCAGGCCGCTCGTGGTCGCGCCGTTGAAGCCGCCATTGTTGCTGGTCACGGCCGCGAGAAACGTGGTCGGCGCCGTCTCGGACGTACCGATGAAGGCGAAGATCGATTCGCCGGAGACGTTGAGGTCGGAGGTGCTGTTGTTGATCGTGCCGAGATTGACGCCGCGCAGGCCGGCATTGATCAGGTCGTGAATCTCGACGACCGTGCCCGCCGGGATCTCGGCGCCCGTATTCGTCCAGGTCAGGCTGCCCTCGCCGGTGTTGAAGGCGCCGCCCGCGCCGACCGGCAGGCCGTTCCACTCATTGTCGCTGAAGCGGAGGACGGTGCCCGCCGGAATCGCATCAACCGCGACGAAGGCGAAGCCGTCATTTCCATCCCCGTTGAACCCGACAAACGCAATCGAACCTGCACCGAGCGCCATGGCTGAATCTCCCTTTTCTAGGTCATTGGAAATGCCAGGCAAACGACGAGACCGGCGCGGCAGCTGGTCATGCCACGCGTTCACGCTGCGCCAGGCAGAGTGTTAACCATTCGTAAGTGAATCAATAGAAAGCGCAGATGACAGATCAATGAAGGGCAAGCGCCTGCAGATCAGCGAAATATTATCTGGCTATATGGTTTAAATTATAAATAACCAGTTATATGGCGGCAAATCCGCCATATAGACCATCATAATTGATGGGGACTGGATGTAATTATGTAGGAAATTCCGCAATATTGGCAAATTCAATAGAGTAGACGCAGATGCGCCGCCAACACCCCAGTATAGCCGCCCGCCGGATGATCGGGCAGCACTGGTCGGCCCCGGTCCCGCGCTCTGCGACGCTGGGCCGGCGAGGGTTCGCCCTCATCTCGATATCGCTCTTGGCCCGGCAGGCAGAGGAGCGCCGCCGAGAGGCGCCGCAATCAGGCCCGCCCGACGATAACGTGTCAGCCGTCGTTCGATGAATTCAGTTCGCCCGGCTCCAGGCCACCATCGCCGGTTTCGGCGAGGCCGGCAGCCTGCCGCAGCGCATCGTTGATGCGATCCTGCCAGCCCGGGCCGCCGCTCTGGAAATGCTCCAGCACAGCGGTATCGATCCGCAGCGAAACCGCCTCGCGCGCGCCAGGGATCACAGGCCGCTTGTCGAGCGAGACGGGCGCTTTCGGCGCAGCAGGCTTGAACAGCGCTTCGGCCTTGTCGCGCGCGTTCACTGGCCGGCGGGTTCTGTCATGTGTCACGTACAGCTTCCTTGCTCTTCCTGCTCATGATGCGAGGCTGATCATGGCAGCTTCGCCTTACCCTTCCCACGCGCTTTCGCGAACAGCGCCGGCTCATCGGTGAGCGCGTCCCGGCGGGCCGCTTTCTCCTCGCCGCTGGCGTCCACGCCGACCAACGCCCGGTCTGCCGCCTTGACGGCCTTGCGGCGCGCGTGATCGGCGCTGGCTTGCACTTGCTCGGTCGAAGCAGGCGCAGCCGCCGTGGGCGCCACCATGCCCTTCCTGAGCCTCACACCGGGGCCTTCGCCATTCTCCGCGACGAAGATGACGCCGGCTGCCTCGAGAGCGGCACGCATCTTGTCGACGCTGCTCATGCGCGCGTCCTGGCCCGCCTCGAAACGGTTGACCGTATTGGCGCCCACATCCGCCTTTTCAGCGAGTTGCGTGGTGCTCCAGGCGAGGGCGGCGCGGGCCATACGGCATTGAACTGGCTTCATTTGGCAGATTTATCACCAAATTCGGTTAAAATCAACCCGAACATGAAATGATGCGAATGGGGCTTTCACCACCATGAGGAGCTCCCATTGCCTTCGGTCGCGATTGCGCGCTCACTAGATCGCCGTGCGTCCTATCGGACGCAAAGTGGCGATCTAGGCTTTTGTTATTGCATCGGATTGTTCCGAAAACCGGATTCCACTTTTCGGTCCGATGCTCTAACGGGAGAAAGAGGGGCTTGGGGCGAGGCGCTTGGGAGGACCAAGGCGATGAGCGACCTTCTCATCCTTCAAATCATCTCGGCTGTGATGGCGCTCGCCATCGGCTTCGGAATCTATGTCTGGACCGCCACGCACCGATGAGTGCGGTCGCCCGCCGGCGAAGCTCGTGGGATACCCCGTCTGCGCCGCCCGCTCAGCCGGCGACAGCTCGACCCGGCAGAGATTTTCGTCGATCATCGGCAGTTCGGCGCGAAGGTCATCATCCTCCACCACGGCACACGGGATGGTCTCCAGGCCGATCTTTTCGAGCGGCGCGCCGGCCGACTTCGTACGCCTCGCCAGCGATGCCGTTAGTCTCGCTCACGTTTTCAATCGATGAGAGGCGCTGTAGGCTCTTGCCTGGCGCCGACAGGGATTGCGCGTCGACAAGACAGCGAAGGAGCAACCGTGCCTGGCAGGCGGCGAATGGTTGTCATCGCGGTGATCATCGCCCTAACGGCGACACACGCGACGGCGGCGGAAACAATCATAAGTTACAAGGCGGCGAGCAAAAGCCCCCCATTCGGGATCAAGGCGGACGTCAAGTCATGGCAGATCGAATGGAAGTGCGATGTCGCCAAGGTGCAATACAATATCGTTCCCTTCTCACTCTCGAACCCTGATAACGGACATCTGATCGACGCGTTTGTATCGACCTCCGCGACAGGTCAGGGCACTACGATTCGCACCGATAAGGGAAGGTTTCTGATCGATACCGACGGCAACAAATGTGACGTGACAGTTTCGAAAATGGACTGACCGCGTGAGAGACCAAAGGTCCCGGCTGAGCTGCGATGCAAATCAGATGATGCCGCTACAATCATGGGAAGTGCCAGGATCAGTGCCCTCATGCCGAATGTCTCCGTAACAGATTCCGGATGGGATAATCAGCAAGGTCCACTCCTGGTAATCCGCGTGACGCACCAGCTATCCGCTGCGCCGCGCTGGTCGACCGCTTCCGTGTCGACCAACATACGGCATTGGAAGCTGCGGCCGACTGTCGGCGCGCCGTGGCTGCCAGGCATGACAATCGACGTTGTCGACCCCAGCACCGCGAACGTGCGCCCGGCCCCCGCTGGGTAAGCGTCAGACGGAGACATGCCTGTGCGATGGCTCAAGTCGGCCATTGTGCCGCCAATCAAGCTATCGAATTCAGCGTCGCGCTGGGCGGCAGTTTGTTCTGCAGTCTGACAGCCACTCAAAATACGCCTAACGCCGCTCCAAAGAGCGCCGCTCTCAGGCGGATTGATACGTGCTTGAGTGGCGCGGCTGTGTGGCGCCGCGACAAAATCAAGGCTAAACCCTTGATTTTAATGGCGCTCCATAGCGGAATCGAACCGCTCTTTCCGGCGTGAGAGGCCAGCGTCCTAACCGATAGACGAATGGAGCATCTGTTCCGCGTCCTCATAAAAAGCCAATGAATAATAGCCAATTTTGAGAATACAGACCAAATTTGCTTTGCTTTTCAATACGTTAGCGGAAAAGGACTTAGCCGTGAGAGGGCGACGTCCTAGACCGCTAGACGAAGGGAGCAGCGCGGCAGAGGCGCTGTTTAGTCGGGCTTCCGCGCCGCCGCAACTGTTTTGTGTCGAAAATCGCAACACGCGCATAGCGAAAATCGCGGCGCGGCAGAAAGAAGGGGACCAGCCCGGGCCGATCCCCCTCCGAATTCCTGCCTGCCAGCCGGATGATGTGCCCGCTCAGGCCGCCTTTTCCGCAAGCGCCGGATAGTCGATGTAGCCCTTGGCGTCGCCGCCGTAGAAGGTCGCGACATCAGGCGTATTCAGCGGCGCGTTCAGGCGCAGGCGCTCGACCAGGTCGGGATTGGCGATGAAGAGGCGGCCGAAGGCGACGAGGTCGGCGCGCTTCTCGGCCAGCGCCTCGATCGCGAGCTCGCGGGTCAGGCTGTTATTGGCGATATAGGCGCCCTTGAAGGCCTTGCGCAGCGGCGCGTAGTCGAATTCGAGATAGTCGCGCGCATCGCGGGTCGCGCCCTCGACGACGTGGATGAAGGCGGTGCCGGCCTCGCTCAGCTTCTCGACGAGGTGGAGGAACAGCGCCTGCGGGTTGCTGTCGCGCGCGTCGTTGGCCGGGCTCACCGGCGAGATGCGGATGCCGACCCGGCCCTTGCCGAACACTTTCGAGACGGCGTCGACCACTTCCAGCACCAGCCGGACGCGGTTCTCGATCGGCCCGCCATAGCTGTCGCTGCGGGTGTTGGAGCCGTCGCGCAGGAACTGGTCGAGCAGGTAGCCATGGGCGCCGTGCAGCTCGATGCCGTCGAAGCCGGCGGCCTTGGCGTTCTCGGCCGCCTTGACATAGTCGGCGATGATGCCGGGGATTTCGTCGAGCCCGAGTTCGCGCGGCTCAGACACCTCGGCGAAGCCGCTCTCGATATAGGTCTTGGTCTTGGCGGGGATCGACGACGGCGCGACCGGCGCCTGGTTGCCCGGCTGCAGCGAGACATGGCTGACGCGGCCGACATGCCAGATCTGCGCGATGATCTTGCCTCCTTCGGCATGCACGGCGTCGGTCACGGCCTTCCAGCCGGCGATCTGCTCCTTGCTGTAGATGCCCGGCGTCCAGACATAGCCCTGGCCCTGCTGCGAGATCTGCGTGCCCTCGGTCACGATCAGCCCGGCGCCGGCGCGCTGACGATAATACTCGACATTGAGCGCGTTGGGCGCGTCGAGGCCGCGCGTGGCGCGGTTGCGCGTCAGCGGCGCCATGACGATGCGGTTCTTGAGCGCGATGTCGCCGAGCTGGAAGGGCTCGAACAGCAGGGCGGCTTGATCCTCGGAATGGCTCATCGGGATGGTCCTCGTAAGACTCGCGGCAGATGCCGGAGGAAAATGAAACAGGAGCATGAAAGCACGCGAAACCTGCTCCCGCCATGCTCCTGACGCTCGACGAGATATGTGTTGCGCTGCGGAATGACAGGGTCGCAAATATCAACTGCCCGTGAAAGCGACGGGCTTGCCGAACCTGCCGCCCAATCGAGATGAAATGACCAATTCCGACCCCGGAAGCGGAAAAGCCATCCCCACGCCGCGCCACTGGCTCGGCGCGCTGCGCTTTGTCGCGGGCGCCGGCCTGCGCCAGGCGGTCGGCCTGGTCTATCCGCCCAGCTGCATCGCCTGCCAGGGTGCGACCGCCGAGGCGCAGGCGCTGTGCGCCAGGTGCTGGAGCGGCATCGGCTTCATCGAGCGGCCCTATTGCGAGCGGCTCGGCACGCCCTTCGAAGTCGATCTCGGCGCCGGACTGGTCTCGCCGGCCGCGATCGCCGATCCGCCGGTGTTCCAGCGGGCCCGCGCCGTCTGCCGCTTCGACGGCACGGCGCGCGAGCTGGTTCACAAGCTGAAATATGGCGACCGCACCGAGCTTGCCCTGACGCTCGGCCGGATGATGACGCAGGCCGGGCATGAATTGCTCGCCGAGGCCGGCCTGATCGTGCCCGTGCCCTTGCATCGCACCCGGCTCTGGACCCGGCGCTTCAACCAGGCGGCGGCGCTGGCCAAGGTGCTGTCGGAGCGCAGCGGCGTCGCGCTCGCGCCCACAGCCCTCACCCGCGTCAAGCGCACGAAGCAGCAGGTCGGCCTGACCCGGCCGCAGCGCGCCGACAACCTGCAGGGCGCCTTCAAGGTGCTGCCGGCGATGAAGCCAGCGATCGAGGGGCGGCGCGTCCTGCTCGTCGACGACGTGCTGACCACTGGCGCGACCGCCAACGCCGCCGCTCGCGCCCTGCTGCGGGCCGGCGCTCGCCAAGTCGACATGCTCACTTTCGCCCGGGTGGTGACGGAAGCATGACGGCACACTACATTGCATCGCAACGTAACGATGCCGAGCCCGCCATGCCTCAGGTCACGCTCTACACCACCAGTTGGTGCCCCTATTGCTCCGCCGCCAAGTCGCTGCTCAAGAAGAAGGGCGTCGCGTTCGAGGAGATCGACGTCGACGGCAAGCCCGATCTGCGCAAGACCATGACCGAGCGTGCCGGCGGTCGCACCTCGGTGCCGCAGATCTTCGTCGGCGCGACCCATGTCGGCGGCTCCGACGACCTGCATGCGCTCGATGCGCGCGGCGAGCTCGACAAGCTGCTGGCAGCCTGAGGGAGAATGCGATGAGCGCGACGACCAGCTTCAAGGCGGCCTGCATCCAGATGCGCTCGACGCAGGATCAGGCGCAGAACCGCGACGACGCCATCCGGATGATCCGCGAGGCAGCCGCGGCCGGCGCGCTCTTCGTGCAGACGCCTGAGATGACCAATCTGGTCGAGCGCAGCACCACCCGCCTGCGCGCCGTCGTCGATGTCGAGGACAGGCACATCGTGCTGGCCGGCCTGCGCGAGGCGGCGCGCGACGCGAAGATCTGGCTGCATATCGGCTCGCTCTCGGTCAAGGTCGGCGAAAAGGTCGCCAATCGCGGCTACATGATCGATCCCGAAGGGCAGATCGCCGCGCGCTACGACAAGGTCCACCTCTTCGACGTCGATCTGCCCAATGGCGAGAAATGGCGGGAATCCGCGACCTATACCGGCGGCGAGAGCGCGGGCGTGGTCGAGACGCCCTGGGGCCTGGTCGGCATGTCGATCTGCTACGACATCCGCTTCCCCTATCTCTACCGCGCCGAGGCCGAGGCCGGCGCCTTCATGCTGACGGCTCCGGCCTGCTTCACCCGCCAGACCGGCGAGGCGCATTGGCAGGTGCTGCAGCGGGCGCGAGCCATCGAGAACGGCGCCTTCATGATCTCGGCCGCGCAGGCCGGCACGCATGAGGACGGCCGCGAGACCTATGGCCACTCGATCATCGTCGACCCCTGGGGCCGCGTGCTGGCGGAGGCCGAGGCCGAGCCCGGCGTGATCATGGCCGAGATCGAGCTTGCGCTCGTCGCCGACGCGCGCCAGCGCATTCCGACCATGCAGCACGCCCGCCCGGTCGCGGTCACCGCCTATCGTGCCGAAAAGCCGCGGCTCGATGCGGCCGAGTAAGCCTTGCGCAGGCCAGATGCAGGATTATCTGGCGGGATTGCCCTGCCCGATTGATGTGACATGATCCGCTACGCCCTCGTCTGCGACTCCGGCCACGAATTCGAAAGCTGGTTCGCCACCTCATCCAGCTTCGAGGAGCAGGCCGCGCGCGGCTTCGTCTCCTGCCCGATCTGCGATAGCGCCAGGGTCGAGCGCGCCATCATGGCGCCGAACGTCGCCCGCACCGACCTTGGGCCGCGCGCGGCGGAGCCTGCCTCCGAACCGGCGCCGGCGCCAGCCACCGCCCCTGCCGCCACGCCGATGGCGCTGATGGGCGAGAAGGAAGTCGCCTTCCGCGAGATGCTGGTCGCGCTGCACAAGCACGTCACCGAGAACGCCGAGCATGTCGGCCCGCGCTTCGCCGAAGAGGCGCTGAAGATCCATCACGGCGAAGCCGACAGCCGCGCCATCTACGGCGAGGCGACGGCCGAGGACACCAAGCTGCTGCATGAGGAGGGCGTCGACTTCATGCCCTTGCCGCGGCTGCCGGGCGGGCGGAACTAAGCCGAAACGTCCTCTCCCCTCCTCCGTCATGGTCGGCCTTGTGCCGACCATCCACGTCTTCGCCTATCGTGGGCGCCGTTCAAGACGTGGGTGCTCGCCACAAGGGCGAGCATGACGGACAGAGCTTGAAAACAGCGCACTTCATCCTCTTGCAAATCCCACAATGCGGGCATATACCCGCATCCATGTCCACGCCCTGCATCTGCACGACCCTGCGCTCGGCCTCGCGCCGCATGGCTTCGTTCTATGACGAGGCGATAGCGCCGGTCGGCGTCAACATCGCCCAATTCAGCCTGATGCGGACGATCGCGCGCGCCGCCCCGTTGACGCTGACCGAACTTGGCCGCCTCACCGATCTCGATCGCTCGACCATCGGACGCAATGTCCGCGTCATCGAGAAGATGGGCCTGGTCGAGCTCGGCCGCGGCGAAGACCAGCGCGAGGCGGTGGTGACGCTCTCCGATGCCGGCCGGCAGGTCCTGGCTGACGGCGCCCCGCTCTGGGATGCCGCGCAGCAGACGCTCGATGAGCGGCTGGGCGTCGAAACCATGCGGAATCTGCGCTCCATGCTCGATTCGCTTTGATCTTTCACATAAATGCGGGCATATACCCGCAATAGGAGTTCCGCATGCCGACCGATACGCTCGCACCACCGGTTCCAACCGGCCTCGCCGCCCCGCTCGCGCGGCGCGGCATCCATTATGGCTGGGTCGTCGCCGCCGTGACCTTCATGACGATGCTGGTGACGGCCGGCGCGGTCGGGGCGCCCGGCGTGCTGATCGGCCCGTTGCAGAAGGAATTCGGCTGGGCCACCTCCGAGATCTCCTCGGCATTGGCGATCCGGCTGGCGCTGTTCGGCCTGATGGGGCCATTCGCCGCCGCCTTCATGAATCGCTTCGGCGTCCGGCCCGTCGCCGGCGTCGCCCTGACCTTCATCGCCCTGAGCATCCTCGGCTCCTTCGCGATGACGCAGCTCTGGCACCTGATGCTGCTTTGGGGCGTCGTCCTCGGCCTCGGCACCGGCATGACTGCGATGGTGCTCGGCGCCACCGTGGCGACGCGCTGGTTCACGCATCGGCGCGGCCTCGTGGTCGGGCTGCTGACGGCCAGCACCGCGACCGGGCAGCTCGTCTTCCTGCCGCTGCTGGCGGAGCTGACCGAGCGCGTCGGCTGGCGCTACGCCATGCTCTTCGTGCTGGGGATGATCCTCGTCGCCGCGATCGGCGTCCTGCTGCTGATGCGCGACCGGCCGGCCGATGTCGGGCTCGCGCCCTATGGCGACACCAAGCTCGTGCCGGCCCCGGCGGTTCCGACCAGCCTGCTGACGATGCTCGCCTCGCCGATCGTGGCGCTGCGCGAGGTCTCGACCTCGCGCACCTTCTGGGTGCTGTTCGGTACGTTCTTCATCTGCGGCGCCAGCACCAACGGCCTGGTCCAGACCCATTTCATCTCGCTCTGCGGCGATTACGGCATGGCGGCGGTGACGGCGGCCAGCGTGCTGGCCGTGATCGGCATCTTCGACTTCGCCGGCACGGTCGGCTCCGGCTGGCTCTCGGATCGCTATGACAGCCGCTGGCTGCTGTTCTGGTACTACGGCCTGCGCGGGCTCTCGCTGCTCTACCTGCCCTTCACCGATTTCTCGTTCTACGGCCTCGGGCTTTTCGCGGTGTTCTACGGGCTCGACTGGGTCGCGACCGTGCCGCCGACCGTCAAGATCGCCGCCGACCGCTTCGGCGAGAAGACCAATCTGGTCTTCGGCTGGATCTTCGCCGGACACCAGTTGGGTGCCGCCTTCGCCGCCTATGGCGCCGGCTTCAGCCGCACCGCCTACCAGAGCTACCTGCCGGCCTTCTTCATCGCCGGCGCGCTTTGCCTCTTCGCCGCAGCCTTCGCCGTGACGCTGCGCGGCAAGGTCAGCCTGCCGGTCGCCAAGGCGGCATGAACGCGACGCTCCGGCGCCTCTGGCGCCGGAGCGCTCAAGCGGCGCGTCCCGCCTTTGAGGCCAAGTAGCGCTGCACCGCCCGCTCCAGCCGGCGCACGCCCTCAGTGATCACCTCCGGCGAGGAGCGAGTGAAGTTGACCCGCATCGCATCGGTCAGCCTGCCATCGGGATCGAACACGCTGCTCGGCACGAAGGCGACCTTCTCCTCCAGCGCACAGGCATAAAGCGCGTTGGTGTCGATCTCCGCTGATTTCGCCCGCATCCAGACGAACATGCCGCCCGGCGGCACCTCCCAGCTGAACCATTCCGACAGGTGCTGCGCGGCGGCCGCGCACAGTGCATCGCGCCGCTCGCGATAGGCCGCGACGATGCGCGGGATGTGCTCCGCCTCGAAACCGCTCTCGATCAGTTCCAGCGCCACCGCCTGCGTGAACATGCTGCTGCTGATGTCGGTCGATTGCTTGGCCAGCGCCAAGGTCGCGATCATGCCGGCCTCGGCCACGACCCAGCCGACGCGCAGGCCCGGCACCAGGCTCTTCGACAGCGTGCCGAGATAGATCACCGGCCCGTCATAGGCCCCCGTCGGATGGCGCTCGCCATGCAGGGCGAGGATGCTCGGCCCAGCCGCGCCATCGAGCTGGAGCGGCAGATAAGGATCGTCCTCGACCAGCCAGGTCCCGGCTTCCAGAACCTTGTCGAGCAGCGCCGCACGCCGGGCCTGCGAGACCAGCACGCCGGTCGGGTTCGAGTAGTTCGGCACGGCATAGACGAACTTGGCCTGGCGCAGGCCTGCCTCAAAGCCCGGCCCCTCGCCGGACCAGTCGAGCCTCTCGTAGCGCGGCTGGCGCGGCCGCCAAGCGTCGAGCGCGCCGAGATAGGTCGGGAACTGGTTGACGATGAGGTCGCCCGGATCGATCAGCGCCTTGCCGAGCAGGTCGAGCCCTTGCATCGCGCCGGTGGTCAGCAGCACGTTCTCGGGGCCGAAGCGCCGGCCCGCGCTGGCGGAGATGCGTTCGGCGATAGCGGCCCGCAGCGCCGGCAGTCCCTCCACCGAGCCATATTCGAGCGCGACGCTGCCCCAGCGCGCCAGCGCTCGCTCGCTCGCCCTGGCGATGGCCTCGACCGGATAGAGCTCGGCCGCCGGCAGCCCGCCAGCAAGGCTGACGATATCGGCCCGCCCGCCGATCGCCATGAACTGCTGCGTGATGCTGTTGCCCGAATCGAGCCATTGCGCGCGCGCCGGGCGCTGCGCAGGCTTCTGTCCGCCGGATATCGCCATCTCACCTCCCCGAGTCGCGCGACCATAGCATCCGCTGGTCCGGGCGGCTGCGGATCGGGCGAACGCCCGAGCCGACCTGAGCGCATACGGGGCCAGCAGATACCGTTCGCCCAGTTGTCATACAACTTTACTCAGGGCATAAGCACGCCAACCTGAGAGGACCCCTGCATGCGCATCGTCGACGTCCGCGAGATCACCCAGCCGATCGCCTCGCCGATCCGCAACGCCTATATCGATTTCTCGAAGATGACGACGAGCCTCGTCGCCGTGGTCACCGACGTGATCAGGGATGGCCGGCGCGTCGTCGGCTACGGCTTCAACTCCAATGGCCGCTACGGCCAGGGCGGCCTGATCCGCGAGCGCTTCGCCGCCCGCCTGCTCGAAGCCGATCCCAAGAGCCTCATCAACGACGCCGGTGACAATCTCGACCCCGACCGCGCCTGGGCGGCGATGATGACCAACGAGAAGCCGGGCGGCCATGGCGAGCGCTCGGTCGCCGTCGGCACGCTCGACATGGCGATCTGGGACGCGACGGCGAAGATCGCCGGCAAGCCGCTCTTCCGCCTGCTCGCCGAGCGCCACGGCCTTCAGGCCAACCCGCGCGTCTTCGTCTACGCCGCCGGCGGCTACTACTATCCCGGCAAGGACGACGACGCGCTGCGCGCCGAGATGCGCAGCTATCTCGACCGCGGCTACAGCGTCGTGAAGATGAAGATCGGCGGCGCCTCGCTCGCCGAGGATCGCCGCCGCATCGAGGCGGTGCTCAGCGAGATCGGCGGGGACGCCCAGCTCGCCGTCGACGCCAACGGCCGCTTCGACCTGGAGACCGCCATCGCCTATGCCAAGGCGCTGCGCGAGTACCCGCTGTTCTGGTACGAGGAGGCGGGCGACCCGCTCGACTACGCCCTCCAGGCCGCGCTCGCCGAGTTCTATCCGGGGCCGATGGCCACAGGCGAGAACCTGTTCAGCCACCAGGACGCCCGCAACCTGCTGCGCCATGGCGGCATGCGGCCTGACCGCGACTGGCTCCAGTTCGACTGTGCCCTCTCCTACGGCCTGTGCGAGTACCAGCGCACGCTGGCCGCGCTGAAGGTCGCCGGCTGGGCCTGGAACCGCTGCGTTCCCCATGGCGGCCACCAGATGTCGCTCAACATCGCGGCCGGCCTCGGCCTGGGCGGCAACGAGAGCTATCCCGACCTGTTCCAGCCTTATGGCGGCTTCCCCGACACGGTGCGCGTCGAGAACAGCTTCATCACCATGCCCGACCTGCCGGGCATCGGCTTCGAGGGCAAGAGCGACCTGATCAAGGTGATGCGGGAACTGGCGGAGTAGGCGCTCTCCCCTACCGGATGAAGCGCGGGGAACCCTCTCCTGTAAGGAGAGGGCAGGGTGAGGTGTAGGCCAGAACACCAGTAAAACGCATCGAGAGGTGCGGTTAGCTACCGGCAGCAGCGTCCAACGGCCAGCACCGCACCCCTGCCCCTCTCCTTACAGGAGAGGGGTTCCCCGCGCCCTTTTCGGCTCCGGACAGATCAAATCAGCTCATTCCATCGTCTGAGAGGGCACCACTCTCCCGCTGGCGTTATCTTCGCTGCAGTGCAACAATAAGATTGCACGAGCTCGAAGATGGCACGGCAGGGGAGCGGCCATGAACGCGATCGATCCTAGCGGCGGAAGCAAAGTCCAGCGCGACAAGCCTTTGCCGCGCGACAAGCCTTGGATCTTCCGGACCTATGCCGGCCATTCCGACGCGTCGGAATCGAACAAGCTCTACCGCAACAACCTCGCCAAGGGGCAGACCGGCCTCTCCGTCGCCTTCGACCTGCCGACCCAGACCGGCTACGACCCCGACCATGTGCTGGCGCGCGGCGAGGTCGGCAAGGTTGGCGTGCCCGTGAGCCATCTCGGCGACATGCGCGCGCTGTTCGACCAGATCCCGCTGGCGCAGATGAACACCTCGATGACGATCAACGCGACGGCGGCCTGGCTGCTCTCGCTCTACATCGCCGTCGCCGACGAGCAGGGCGCCCCGCGCCTGGCGCTGCAGGGCACCACCCAGAACGACCTCGTCAAGGAATACCTCTCGCGCGGCACCTACGTCTTCCCGCCGCGTCCCTCGATGCAGCTCACCACCGACATCGTCGTGTTCACGGCCCGCGAATTGCCGAAATGGAACCCGACCAACGTCTGCTCCTACCATTTGCAGGAGGCCGGCGCCTCGCCGGTGCAGGAGCTCTCCTACGCGCTGGCGACCGCGATCGCGCTGCTCGACTCGATCCGCGCCCAGCCCGAGGTCAGCGAGGCCGAATTTCCCGGAATCGTCGGGCGCATCTCGTTCTTCGTCAACGCGGGCATGCGCTTCATCACCGAGCTCTGCAAGATGCGAGCTTTCGTCGATCTCTGGGACGAGATCACGCTGACGCGCTACGGCATCCAGGACGAGGCGATGCGCCGCTTCCGCTATGGCGTGCAGGTCAACTCGCTCGGCCTGACCGAGCCGCAGCCCGAGAACAACGTCTACCGCATCCTGATCGAGATGCTGGCAGTGACGCTGTCGAAGAAGGCCCGCGCCCGGGCCGTCCAGCTCCCGGCCTGGAACGAGGCGCTCGGCCTGCCCCGCCCCTTCGACCAGCAATGGTCGCTGCGCATGCAGCAGGTTCTGGCCTACGAGACCGACCTGCTCGAATTCGGCGACATCTTCGACGGCTCCTCAGCGATCGACGCCAAGGTCGAGGAGCTGAAGACCGCGGCGCTGGAGGAACTGGCGAAGATCGATGCCATGGGCGGCGCGCTCGCCGCCGTCGAAAGCGGCTACATGAAGCAGGCGCTGGTCGAGAACGGCGCCCGCCGCATCGAGGCGATCGAGCGCGGCGAGCAAGTCGTCATCGGCGTCAACAAGTTCACGACCAGCGAACCCTCCCCGCTCTCGGCCGGCGAAGGCAATGTCGTCACCGTGCCCGATTCCGTCGAGCTCGAGGCGGTCGGCCGGCTCAAGGCCTGGCGCTCGCAGCGCGACACGAAGGCGGCGGAAAGCGCGTTGGCGGAGCTGGCGTCCGCGGCGAAGGAAACACGAAACGTCATGCCGGCCTCGATCGCCTGCGCCAAGGCCGGCGTGACCACCGGCGAATGGGCACAGGCCCTGCGCGAGATCTTTGGCGAGTACCGCGCGCCGACCGGCGTCGACACCGGCAAGGCCGGCGACGACCCCGGCCTCGCCACGGTCAAGGCGGCGGTTGCCCGCGCCACCCAAAAGCTCGGCCGGCCGCCGCGCTTCCTCGTCGGCAAGCCCGGCCTGGACGGGCATTCGAACGGCGCCGAGCAGATCGCCGTGCGCGCCCGCGATGCCGGCATGGCGGTGAACTATGGCGGCATCCGCCAGACGCCGGAGGAGATCGTCACGCAGGCGCAGGAGACTGAAGCCGACATCATCGGCCTCTCCATCCTGTCGGGCTCGCATCTGCCGCTGGTGCGCGACGTCACCGCCCGCCTGCGCGTCGCCGGCATGACCATTCCCGTCGTGGTCGGCGGCATCATCCCGCCCGACGACGAGAACGCGCTCAGGAACATGGGCGTGGCGGCGGTCTACACGCCGAAGGATTTCGCGCTGGATGGGATTATTGCGGATGTCGCGGGATTGGCGGCGAAGGGGAAGGGCTGAGCGCGCGTCCTTCCTTCTCCCCCGAGGGCAGAAGGAGAAGGCTACACCAGTCCGGAACTCTTCAGCTGCTGATACGCCTTCAGGATCTCCTGCAGCGTACCCTCGCGCGAGCGATCGCCGCCATTGGCGTCGGGATGGAAGCGCTTCACCAGTTCCTTGTAGCGCGCCTTGATCGCGACGGAATCGGCGTTCTCGTCGAGCCCGAGCGTATCCAGCGCCTTGCGGGCCAGCACGTTGTGGCGTGGCTCCGGCTTTGCCGCCTGCTGCTCCGTGCGTGCGCCGAAGATGTTGAAGCCGTCCTGCACGTCCGGCCCGGCCTGGCCCCCAGCGACGCGCCCGCGCTGGGCCATCCGCGCCGCCTTGGAGTTGACGCCGAGCTTCCAGGTCGGCCGATGGCCGATCTCCTCCTGCTTCTGATAGGCGGCGAGCGCCTCGTCGTTCATGCCGGAAAAGTAGTTGTAGGTCGCGTTATAGGCCTTCACGTGCTCGAGGCAGAACTGGAAGAACTGCCCTTCCCGCCCCCGGCCCTTGGGCGCGCGAAACTCTCCCGCCCGGGCACAGCCCGGATGGTCGCAGCGCGAGGCATCGCTCTGCACGACCTCTTCCGCTTCGGAAGGGCCGATCCTGATGCGATCGAAAAGGCGCGAGTTGAAGTTCATGATCGATTGGTTATGAGACGCGGAAGCCGAGCCGGCAAGTCCGCTGCGGAATTGCCGAGCCGACGAGTGACGATCAGGACCGTGTCGCGATCATGACCACAATGGCTGAAAGAATCACGAAGAAGTTGGAAGAGGCCCTGGCGCCACAGCGGCTGGCCGTAATCGATGAATCTCACCAGCATCAGGGCCATGGCGGCTGGCGCGAAGGCGGCGAGACTCACTTCCGCGTTGATATCGTATCGGACGCCTTCGCTGGCAAGAGCCGGGTCGAGCGTCACCGCATGGTCAACACCATCCTGGCCCAGGAGCTGACTGAGCGGGTCCACGCACTGGCGATTGCCGCCAAGGCACCGGGCGAGGCCTGATCATCCCAATGAGCCCTCATCCTGAGGAGCCGCGAAAGCGGCGTCTCGAAGGATGCTCCAGGGGGTGCTGTCACCGCGAGCTGGATCATCCTTCGAGACGCGCCTCCGGCGCTCCTCAGGATGAGGGCTGAGGATCCGAGCAATGTCCCGCGCTCTCAGGCTTTGACGACCCGCTCCGGCGTGAGGGCGTAGATCGCCGCCGGCACCAAGAGCAGCGCCGCGAAGGCCCAGTGCAGGTTGGCGAAGGTCGAGGCCGCGTCGAAGCCAGCCTCCCGCTGCCCCGCGATGAACCAGCCGGAGCCGGACTGGATCGCCGCCGCGCCAGCGATGAACACGAAGTTCACCGTCGTCATGCCGCGCCCGATCAGGTGGTCGGGGAAGAACTGGCGCGCATGCGCCATCAGGATCGCATAGGTGAAGCCGGCCGCGCCGATCAGCGCGAACAGCGCGATCGCCAGCGCCGCCTGCTCGCCGAGCAGCGCAAGCGCGGCGAAGGCGAGCCCGGTGATCACCGAGCCCCACAGCGCCAGCGGCTTGCCGCGGCCGACCGACTTCTCCAGCCAGCCATAGGCGAAGGCGCCGACGACCATGGCGACCGCCATCACCGTCGCGACATGGCCGCTGGTGATCGCGTCGAAGCCGTGCACGTCGGTCATGAACGGCGCGATCCACAGGCCGCGCGCGGTCGCGACGATGGCATAGCCGGTCAGCGTGATCGGCGCGAGCAGCCAGAGCGGGCGAAGCGCCAGGATGCTGCGCAGCCCCTGCAGCAGGCCCTCTTCCTTGCCGCCAGCCTTGGTGCTCCGCGGCGGATCGCGCACCAGCGCCGCCGCCAGCAGCGTCGCGGCCAGGAAGCAGCAGGCCATCGCCAACATCGCGCCGCGCCAGCCGAGATGGGCGGCGGCGATGGCGAGTGGCGCCGCGCCAGCCAGGTTCCCGAGCGAACCCAGCCCGATGAAGACCGAGGTCAGCAGCCCGAAACGCGCCGGCACCTCGTTGCGGGCGAACAGGAACAGCGAGGACATGAAGATCGGCGCGCAGCCAAGGCCGATCAAGGCCATGGCAAAGGTGCCGGTGAGCGCGCTCGTCGCATAGGCGAACAGGAAGGCGCCGACCGAGCCGAGCGCCATCAGCGCCGCCACCGTCCGGCGCGGGCCGAGCCGGTCCAGCGCCCAGCCCACCGGGAACTGCGCCAGCGCAAAAGCGACGAACCAGGCCGCGCCCAGGAAGCCGAACTCGCGCGGACCGATGCCGAGATCCGCCATCACCGGATTGGCGATGACGCTCAGGAACGACCGGTAGAAGATCGACAGGATATAGGCCGGCAGCAGCGCCAGAAAGACGATCACAGGGAAAGGGTCACGTGCAGGCGCCTACCTGATCCGCTCGAGCACCGAGACGTAGTTCGCCACGGCAGCCCCGCCCATGTTGAAGATGCCGCCGAGGCGGGCATCGCTGACCTGCATCCCCTCCGGCGCCTCGCCGGTGAGCTGCATGGCGGAGAGCACGTGCATGGAGACGCCGGTCGCGCCGATCGGGTGGCCCTTGGCCTTGAGGCCGCCGGAGACGTTGACCGGCAGCTTGCCGTCCTTCTGCGTCCAGCCTTCCTTGATGGCCCGCGCCCCGTCGCCTTCCCGGGTCAGGCCCATCGCCTCGTATTCGATCAGCTCGGCGATGGTGAAGCAGTCATGCGTCTCGACGAAGGAGAGGTCCTCCAGCACGACGCCGGCAGCGGCCAGGGCCTTCTGCCAGGCGAGCGCTCCGCCCTCGAACTTCAGGATGTCGCGCTTCGACATCGGCAGGAAGTCCTGGACATGGGCCATGCCGCGGAAGCCGACGGCGCGGCGCATCGAGAGCGCGGTCTCCTCGTCGGCCAGCACCAGCGCGGCGGCGCCGTCCGAGACCAGCGAGCAGTCGGTGCGCTTCAGCGGGCCGGCGACGAAGGGGTTCTTCTCGCTCTCCTCGCGGCAGAAGGCATAGCCGAGATCCTTGCGCATCTGGGCATAGGGGTTCTCGACGCCGTTCTTGTGGTTCTTGGCCGCGATCATCGCGAGCGCATCGGACTGGTCGCCATGGCGCTGGAAATAGGCGGCGGCGATATTGCCGAAGACGCCGGCGAACCCGGCCGGGGTGTCGCCATCCTCCGGCAGGTAGGAGGCTTTCAGCAGGAACTTGCCGATATCGGCGGAGGGCGTCTTGGTCATTTGCTCGACGCCGACGACGAGCACGATCTTGGCGGCGCCGGCCTTGATGGCGCGCACGCCCTGATGCACCGCGGCCGAGCCGGTGGCGCAGGCATTCTCGACCCGCGTCGTCGGCTTGAAGCGCAGCGCCGGATCGGCCTGGAGCACGAGCGAGGCGGTGAAGTCCTGAGCGGAGAAGCCCGCGTTGTAATGGCCGAGCACGATCTCGTCGACCTGGTCGGCGGTGATGCCGGCATCGACCAGCGCCTCGGTCGCCACCTTGACGATCAGGCTCTCGACGGTCTCCGCATCCTGCTTGCCGAACGGCGTATGGGCCCAGCCGACGATCGCAGCGCTCATGGCGTTTCTCCGCATTCTGTGTGCTTACACGTTACTTGCCCCCGCCGCCGCCATCCCGCAAGCCGGCAGTCGCGCATTACGGCAGTGCGCGGATGAGGGCAGCTACGCCGGATGGCTCCATCGATACCTCAACGGCACAAAATGTCTCCTATAGTTGACAAAATGTGCTTCCTAGGTTACATAATGCCATGATCACGATCCGCGAAACCAAGGAGTTCAGCTCGTGGTTGGACAAGCTTCGCGATGAGCGCGCCAGAGCCCGGATCGCCAATCGGATCGCTCGGCTCGGTGCCGGCAATCCCGGCGACATCAAGCCGATCGGCGAGGGCTTGAGTGAATTGCGGGTCGATTACGGCCCCGGCTACCGGGTCTATCTGGCCCAGAAGGGTTCTGTGCTGATCATCCTCCTGTGCGGTGGAGACAAGCGTACTCAGGAGGCCGATATCCGCAAGGCAAAAGAGTTGGCGCGGCAATACGAGGAGACATGACGATGCCTCTGGAAACCAGGGAATTCGACCCGACCCGCTACCTGACCAGCGATACGGCGATCGAGGAGTACCTCGCCGCGACCTTCGAGGATGGCACCTCGGCCGAGATCGCGGATGCGCTCGGCGTCGTCGCGCGCGCTCGCGGCATGACCGATCTGGCGAAGGATACCGGCCTGTCGCGCCAGGCGCTCTACAAGGCGCTCAGCAAGGAAGCCAACCCGGAATTCGCCACAATCCTGAAAGTGATTGAGGCGCTCGGCTACAGATTGTCGGTCGTCCGCGCCGGCCACGACAAAGCCGCGTAGGACGCGGATTTGTGAATCTCCGGCCTATGCCGCCGTCAGCGTCGGGATGTTGGAAACATCCACCTCGCGCTCGGCGTGCCACGTATCGAACGCGCCCTGCATGCGCACCCATAGCCCCGCGCCATTGCCGAACAGCTTGCCGAGCCGAACCGCGACGGCGGGCGAGACAGGCTTGGTCTCGGACAGGATGTCATGGAGGTGCTGGCGCGAGATGCCGAGCAGGCGCGCGATCTCGGCCTTCGGCTTGCCCGTAGCGGGAATGATATCCTCACGCAGCAGCGCGCCCGGGTGGGTCGGGCAACGATCCTTCAAACGAGTGGCGGAGTATTCGATCATGGCATGCTCCTGGCGGAGAATCTGTCAGTGGTATTGCTCGAAGTCGATGCGATAGGCGTCTCCGTCCTCGAACTCGAACGTGATGCACCAAGGGCCGTTCACGTGAACGGTGTAGCGCGTCGGGTCGAAGCCGCGCAGGCTGTGGAAATCGAAGCCCGGAAGGTTCATGTCTTCAGGGCGAACAGCGGTCTCCAGTGCATCCAGCCGACGCAGGACGCGGCCGTGCAGCTTCTTGTCGATCTTCGACGTGCGGCCTATCGACCAGAGATCGGCAAGAGGCTTGCTGCGGAAGCTTTTCAGCATGGACTATGCGTAAGCAATCAGCTTACGCATGTCAACATCTTGCTTACAGCAGACCCAGCTCAGATCGCCAGCATCAGCAGCAGACCGACCCCGCCCACGATCATCGCCATGCCCAAAAGCTCCCGCCGGCTCGTGCCCTCCGAGAAGATGCGGCGCGAGGCGATCTGGGCCAGCGGCACTTCGAGCAGCCCGAGCGTCCGCACGTTGGCGGCCGTCGTCAGCGAGAAGCCGATGAACCAGAATTGCGAGGCCGCCGCCCCCAGCAGGCCGGCCACGATCGAAGGCCGCCAGTTCCTGAGGATCGAGACCAGCGCCGGCCGGTTGGCGGCCAGCATGTAGACCATCAGGATCGTGGTCTGCAGGGCGAGCCCCAGCGCCAGGATCGTCGTCGCCCGCATCACGAAGCCACCTTCCGGCAGCATCTGGATGGCGCCGCGATAGCCGATGGCCGAGAGCGCGAAGAAGGCCCCGGCCCCGATGCCGAGCACGGCCGGGCGCATGCCGGCACGCGAGAGCTTCTCGCCCGGCTTCCACGAGACCACGACGACGCCTGCGGTCGCGACCACGATCGCGATGAATTTCCACAGGCTCAGCGCATCGCCCAGCAGCAGCGCGCCGAACACCGCGACCTGCACCGGCTCGGTCTTGGTATAGGCCGTGGTCACGGCGAAGGAGCGCTCGCGCATCGCCGCCAGCATCAGCGCGGTGGCGGCGATCTGCGTCACGGCGCCCCAGGTGGTGACGCTGAGCGTCGTCAGGCTGATCGCCGGCGGCAGCCGCTCCGAGGCGACGCAGACCAGGACGAGGAACAGCAGCGCGAAGGGCAGGCCGAACAGGAAACGCACTTGCGTCGCGCCGATCACGCCGATCAGCTCGGTCAGCGAGCGCTGCGTCAGGTTGCGCGCAGTCTGCAGCAGGGCGGCGAGGATCGTCGCCGGAATCCAGAAAAGTGTGAAGCCCACGCGAGCATCCGGGGAGTTGGCGGAAGTGTTCCCGGCTTGTGAACCGGCACGCGCGACTAGGCAAATCGCTCGGGTCGGGGTAGGTATGCATAAACGGGCGGAGTTGCTGAACCCGCCGTCTCGAAAATGCCGCACGCGTCGCGTTGAACCCTCAACCCTCGTCCAGACAGGTTCAAGACCCGCCCGATGATCGCTTCCCGCTTCGCCATCACCCTTGCCCTTGGCCTCGCAATGGCGGCTCCGGCGCTCGCCGGCACCAGCCTCGTGATCGACGCCAATAGCGGCGAGGTCCTCTCCAGCGAGAACCCGACGCAGGCCTGGCACCCGGCCTCGACCACCAAGATGATGACGATCTACCTGGCGCTGAAGGCGGTGCGCGCAGGCAAGCTTGGGCTGGAGACCGCGATTCCCGCCTCCAGGCTGGCCGCCAGCCAGCCGCGCGTGAAGGTCTACATCAAGCCGGGCCAGGAGATCACGCTCGACAACGCGCTGCGCATCATGATGGTGAAGTCGGCCAACGACATCGCCTATGTCGTGGCCGAGGGCGTCGGCGGCGACGTGCCGACCTTCGTCTCGATGATGAATGCCGAGGCGCAGCGGCTCGGCATGCGCGACACCCGCTTCACCAACCCCAATGGCTGGCACGACCCCAACCAGCAGGTCAGCGCCCGCGACCTCGCCGTGCTCGCCATGGCGCTGATGCATGATTTCCCGGATTATTCCGACTATTGGAACACCGGCGCGCTCCAGCTCGGCCGGCAGATCATCCACAACACCAACGGGCTCGTCGGCCGCTATTCCGGCATTGGCGGCATGAAGACCGGCTTCACCTGCGCGTCGGGCTTCAATGTCGTGGCTGTGGCGAACCGCGGCGGCCGCACCCTGATCGCCGTCGTGCTCGGCGCCGTCTCCGGCACCGAGCGCACGGTCAAGGCGGCGCAGCTGCTCGATGACGGCTTCTCGAAATGGGGCGGCAGCGGTTACACGGTGGCAAGCCTGCCCTCCGGCAGCGGCGGTCGCGCCTATAGCGTCTGCGACGAGGTCCGCCGCAGGGGCGGCGGCGCGGCGCTGGCCGACGATGCCGATTCCTCCGGGCCGATCAGCGGCGTCGGCGTCCAGGCTCTCGGTGGCAATGCCGAAGGCACCTCCGACCGCTTCCCCGTTGGCGGCCCACAGCCGGCGCTGACCGGCGCGATGCTCAGCCGCTCCGGCTCGGGCCGGCTCTCGCTCGGCCCGCGCGCCCAGATGGTGCCGATCCCGGTCGCCTTCGGCCGCAGCGCCGGCTCCGCCTCGGCTCCGCTCGCCGCCAATGTCGCCGGCCGCGCCGACACCCAGGTGGCGCGCGGCGCGCCGGTGATCGTGCCGGGTGCCCCCGTCGCCGCAGGCCTGATCCCCACGACGCGCACGCCCTCCAATAATGGCGGCATTCCCGGCACGACCCGCGCCTTCGCGCCAACCACCGAGCAAGGCGAGGACGATCCGCTGCCGCCGGTCAACGGCACTGCCGCCGGTGGCCCTCTGCGCCTCCAGGGCGCGATCCAAGCTGGCGCTGCGACCGCGACCAGCCTGCGTCCCGGTGCCGCCGCCGGCATCAAGCAGGCGGCGCGCACCCCTGCCAAGCCGCTCGTCGCCAAGCCCGAGCCGGCCAAGGCCGAGGGCAAGGCCAAGCCGAGCCATGCCGCGGCCAAGCCGCAGCCGGCGAAGCCGGGCGCCGGCAAGCCAGCCGCCAAGCCCAAGGCCAAGCAGAACAGCGACACCTGAGCTCTCGCGAGAGCGCTGGAGCATGATGTCGTCCGAAAACCGGTTCCCACTATTCGCTAGCGCGGACCTCCGGTTCGGCATCGTGCTCTGACGTGATTGCCGGGCCTGACAGCGCCGCGAGACAGCAAGGCATTGCGCTCGCGCTGGCCTCGGCCGCCGCCTTTGGCAGCAACATCATCGGCGCTCAGTTGGCGGGCCAGGCCGGGTTGAGCGGCCCGCTCCTGGTGTTCTACCGCGTCTTCATCATGCTGGCGCTGGTCGGCGTCGCAGCCGCGCTGCTGCGCGCTTCTCTGAGGATCCCGCCCGGGCAAGGCCGCCCGCTGATCGCCTTCGGCCTGACCAGTGCCCTGGTCGGCTCGGCCTACCTTTCCTCGGTCGCCTTCGTGCCGGTCAGCGTCGCGGCGGTGGTGTTCTACACCTTCCCCGTTCTGATCGTGCTGGCCGAGCCGCTGCTGACGCCGGCCCGTTTCAGCCCCGACCGGCTCGTCATCGCACTCGTCGCCTTTCTCGGCGTGGCCTTGGTCGTGGGACCCGGCCTCGACGGGCTCGATCTGCGCGGGCTCGCCTTGGCGATGGCCGCGAGCGTGCTGGCCGCGGCCCAGTTCTTTGCGGCAGGAGCCTGCGCCAGAACACCGCTGGTGCCCAAGCTGCTCTGGTCGCACCTGCTGATCCTGCCGGTCACGATCATCATCCTCTGGCTCGTCGGCGGCTTCCTGCCGCCACAGGCGATCGCAGTCGCCCCGCTCGCCTTCGCGCTTGCCACCGGCACCTACCTGCTCGGCTTCCTGCTCCAGGTCATGGCGCTGGCGCGCGTCGCGCCGGGCGCCGCAGCCCTGGCCTTCTGCGCCGAACCGGTCTTCAGCGTCGCCATCGCCGCTGTCGTGCTCGGCGAGCGTCTCGGGCCGGTGCAATATGCAGGCGGCGCACTTGTCGTCGGCGCCATCATGGCCAATGTAATACTAGAACAAAAGCGGGCGCAGCCAGCGCCGGCATGACATGGCGCGACGCATGACCGGCGAAGACAAGAAGCCAACCCCGATCCCGCTCACCCTGCTGACCGGCTTCCTCGGCGCCGGCAAGACGACGCTGCTCAACCGGCTGCTCAAGGACCCGGCGCTGGCCGATACGCTCGTCATCGTCAACGAGTTCGGCGAGATCGGCCTCGACCACCTGCTGATCCAGGGCGTCGAGGAGAACATGATCCTGCTCGCCTCGGGCTGCCTGTGCTGCACCATCCGCGACGACCTGATCGTCACGCTCGAGGACCTGCTGCGCCGCCGCGACAATGGCCGCATCGCTCCCTTCAGGCGCATCGTGATCGAGACCACCGGCCTCGCCGATCCCGCCCCGATCCTGAACGTGCTGATCAACCACCCCTATCTCGCCATGCGCTTCCGGCTCGACGGCGTCGTCACGCTGGTCGACGCGGTCAACGGCATGGCGACGCTCGATGAGCACGAAGAGGCGCGCAGGCAGGTCATCGCCGCCGACCGCATCGTGCTGACCAAGGCCGACCTGCTCGATGGCGCCGAAGCGGCCGAGCCGCTGCGGCTGCGGCTCACCGCGCTCAATCCCGGTATCCGCCTGCTAAGCCCGCAAGCCGCCGCGGACGCCCTGATCAGCGCAGGCCTCTACGATCTGAGCAGGAGGCCCGGCGCGCTGCGGCAGTGGCTGGCCGTAGAGGCGTTGGAGGACGGTGGTCACGACCACCACCATGGCCATGATCATCATCACGACCACGACGATGCGCACCATCACGGCCAGCGCCACCACCACGACGTCAACCGCCATGACGAGAGCATCCGCGCCTTCGTCCTGGCTGCCGAAACGCCCATCAACCTCGCGAGCTTCGAGCTGTTCTGGACGCTGCTGCGCTCGACCCATGGCTCCAAGCTGCTGCGGCTGAAGGGCCTGGTCGCGCTCAGCGAAAACCCCGCGCAGCCGCTCCTGGTCCATGCCGTGCAGCAGATCCTGCACGAGCCGGTCCTGCTCGAGGGCTGGCCCGACGCCGACCATCGCTCCCGCCTCGTCCTGATCGTCAAGGACCTCGACGAGACCATTGTGCAGCGGCTCTGGGCCGCCTTCCTCGGCCAGACGGCGAAGCCGGCCATGGCCTGAGACAAACCGTTCTGGCCCCGCTTTTGAACCCCAACGCCTGATCGCCCGCCGCGCGCCTCTCCGCTTGCCAATCTGGCACGGAACCGCACCGGGACGATCCAGCGCAGGGACGGGCAGGGTCGGATGAATCGGATCGTTGCTTTGGAAGGCCTCAGCACCGGCAGCACGCAGCTGTCAGCCGGATCGCGCGTCGTTCCGCTTCCCGATTTGCCGCTGCATCTCGAGTTCCGGCCACTCTCCAACTGCGCCGAGATCCGCGCCGCCTGGAGCGATCTCGCGTCCCGCGCACTCGAGCCCAACCCGTTCTTCGAGCCCGATATCGCGCTCGCCGCGGCCCAGCATCTCGTCGCCTTCCGGGACGCCGCTGCGATCCTGGTCTGGCAAGGTGCGGAGGGCAGCCCCGCACGCCGCCTCATGGGCTTCCTGCCCTGCTTGCCGAACAACCGCCTGTTCGGCCCGGATGCGCTCACCGTCCTCGCCGATCCGCGCCTCTTCAATGGCGCGCCACTGCTCGACCGCCTGCAGGCTGACGAGGTCCTCGACGCGATCCTGACCCGCAAGCCCGCCCGTCGTGGCCTCGCCCTGCGCGAGATCGACCTTGACGGCCCCTTCGCCCAGGCCTTGCAACGCGCCGGCGAGCGGCTCGGCCTGCCGATCAGGCGGGAACGCACCGCAGCCCCTCGCCCACTGCACAAGGCCGAGCCGACCGACACCACCGCGCTCAAGCAGGCGCTCGCCCGCGAGGGCAAGCTGACGCTGGTCGAGGCCGGCCCGCGCAGCGACATCCGCGACGCGATCGAGATCGTGCTGGCGCTGGAAGCCTCCGGCCCGCGCGCCCGCGCCGGCAATGCAACGCTGCAGGACACGCGCGAGGTCGGCTTCGTCCGCGCGATGACCCGCGGCCTCGCTCGCATCAGGCAATGCCGCACCGGCCTGCTGATGCTGGGCGAACGCCCCATCGCCGGCGCGATCATCCTCGGCAAGGCGCAGCGCGGCTGGCTCTACGTTTCGACGCAGGACGAGGCCTACGCCGCCTTCGAGCCCGAGCGGCTTCTGCTCGCGCTGATGCAGCAGGCGACGCCCGCACGCCAGATCCTGCGCCGAAGCGGGCAATCCCTGTCGGGGGCCGCTCCCATTGCCATCGGCGGGTTTACGGTATCGGCGCGCCCCGAGCATTCGCCGAAGCACCTAGCCCTGCGCGCCCGCGACGCCTTGCGCCGCGGCGGTTTCAGGCTTCGGCGCGCAGCAGCCGGCGAATGATCTTGCCGGTCGTGGTCAGCGGCAGCTCGTCGCGGAAGGCGATCTCGCGCGGATATTCATGCGCCGAGAGCCGCTCGCGGACGAAGGCCTGAAGCTCGCCGACCAGCTCTGGCGAGGGCGAAAAGCCCGGCTTCAGCACGACGAAGGCCTTGACGATCTCGGTGCGCAGCGCATCCGGCTTGCCGACGACGGCGGCAAGCGCGACCGCGGGATGCCGCAGCAGGCAATCCTCGATCTCGACCGGGCCGATGCGATAGCCCGAGGAGGTGATGACGTCGTCGTCGCGGCCGACGAAGCGGACATAGCCCTCGGCGTCGCCGACCGCCTGATCGCCGGTCGTCATCCAGTCGCCGATGAATTTTTCCGCCGTCGCCTCCGGCTTGCGCCAATAGCCGAGGAACATCACCGGGTTCGGCCGGTGGATGGCAATCTGCCCCTCCTCGCCGGGCGCACAGAAGGAGCCATCCGGCCGGATCACCGCGACCTCGTGCCCCGGCGTCGCCTTGCCGATGAAGCCCGGTTTGCTGATGCCGATCGCGGCGCAGGAGGAGAGCACGAGGTTGCACTCGGTCTGGCCATAGGCCTCATTGATCGTCAGCCCGAGCGCCTCGCGACCCCATTCCAGTGTCTCGGCCCCAAGCGCCTCGCCGGCTGAGGCAATGGTGCGCAGGTTGAGCGCAAAACGCTCGCGCGGCCGTTCGACCGAACGCAGCATCCGCAGCGCCGTCGGCGGGATGAAGGCGTTGCGGATGCCGAGATCGGCCATCAGCCGGAAGGCCGCCTCGGGATCGAACTTGAGCTGTGGCCACGCTACCACCGGCACGCCGAAATGTAGCGCCGGCAGCAGCATGTTGAGCAGCCCGCCAGCCCAGGCCCAATCCGCCGGCGTCCAGGCGAGGTCGCCCGTCTCAGGCAGGAACTCGTGCACCATCTGCACGCCCGGCAAATGGCCCGGCAGCACGCGGTGGCCATGCAGCGCGCCCTTGGGATTGCCGGTCGTGCCGGAGGTGTAGATCATCAGCGCCGGATCGTCGGGACCGGTCGCGACCGGCGCGAAATCAGGGCTGGCTTCGCCGAGCAGCCGCTCCCAATCCTCGGCGCCCGCACCCGCGCCATCGGTCGAGACGGCCAGCTCCAGTTCGGCAGGCGGCTCGGCGATCTGCCGCAGCTTGGCGAGGCCGACGGCATTGGTGACGATGGCCTTCGCGCCGGAATCGCCCAGCCGATAGGCCAGCGCATCGACGCCGAACAGAGCCGCCAGCGGCACCGCGATGGCCCCCAGCTTGTAGGCCGCCAGATGCGAGACCAGTACCGCCCGCCCCTGCGGCAGCAGGATCGCGACCCGGTCGCCCCGGGCGATACCTCGCGCCCGCAGCGCGTTCGCCAGTTGGTTCGACTGCTCCCGCAGCGTGCCGAAGCTGACCGGCGTCGCGCGCCAATCCGGCGCAACCTCGATGATCGCCGTGCGCCCGGGCTCGCGCTCGGCCCAGCGGTCGCAGACATCGACGGCGATGTTGTAGCGTTCGGGAATCCGCCAACGAAATTCGGCGCGCAGGCGGTCGTAGTCACGCAGGTCTGGCAGCATCGGGTCCGGAGCGAAGGCGGAACGGGTGGCGGCGGCACGCCGTCGTCAAGGCGTCACGCTTCTAGCACCGTCACTCCGCGCCCGCCATTCGCCTGCTGCCCTCCGGGCATTCGCCGGATGCGAGCGGCTGGCTCAAAACTTCCGCTGCTCGTGCGGCGGCAAATAGCTCTCGGTGAAGGCGGTGCCCGCCCTCTCCTTGTCGCGGAACGGAGCCGCCAGCGCCAATTGGTCGAGCGCGCGGACCCAGCGGGCAGGGTCGATGCCGCCGAAGCCGTTGGTCCTGGCCCAGGGCGTCATCACGTTCTGCTCGATCGTCATCTTGAGCCGCTCGACCTCGACATCGAGCCTGGCGATGTCGTTGCGCTTGATCACGAGCTGGCCACCAATTTCGGGATTGGCGATCGCGTCCTTGATGCTCTGGGTGATCGCCCGCAGCAGCCCGCGCACCGCATCGGGCTTCTCGGCCGCGAATTTCGGCGAGACCATCACCGCGTTGCCGTAGAGCTCGACGCCGTAATCCGCCATCAGCAGGGTGACGATATCGTCGGCCGGCACGCCGCGCGCCTTCAGGTTGATGAAGGAGGAGTTGGCGAAGCCGAACACGGCATCGACCTCGCCGGCGGCCAGCATCGGCTCGCGCACGGGGAAGCCGACATTCTCCAGCCGGATCTTGCTGTCGTCGATCTTGTTCACGGCCTTGAAGATCGGCCAGTGCGCGAAGGCGGCGTCCGCCGCCGGCGCGCCGAACTTCTTGCCCTCGAGCGTCTTCACGTCGCTGGTGACGCCGCGGCTCTTGCGGCCGACGATGGCGAAGGGCGGCCTGTCATAGACCATCATCACCGCCTTGAGGTCGATGCTCGGATTCTCGTCGCGATAGCGGATCAGCGCGTTGACGTCGCCGAAGCCGGCATCATAGGCGCCGGAGGCCACCCGCGGGATCGACTCGCGCGAGCCGTTGCCGGCATCGATGGTGACGTCGAGCCCCTCGGCTTTGAAATAGCCCTTCTCCTGCGCCATCAGGAACAACGCCGCCGGCCCCTCGAAGCGCCAGTCCAGCGTGAAGCGCACCGGCGTCTGGGCCGAGGCCGAATGGAAGCCGCTGAAGCTCACCAGGGCAGCGCCGAGAGCGCCCAGCAGGCCGAACAGGCGGCGCCGGCCAAACGATCCCTGGACTTCATTGGCAGACATCGGCGGCTCCGGATTCAGCGCGCGAGGGAAACGAGATCGGCGGGCAGCCCGTCATCGGCATCGGCAAGACCCTGGCAAAGGACCCTTGCGCTGGCCTGATCGAGCGGACCTGACGGAAATCATGCCGAGCCGACATGAACACCGCCTTAAGCCGCCACCTGTGGGCGCTGGACTCGCGGCCGATCAGCTCTCCGCGTCATTGCGAGGAGCGTAGCGACGAAGCAACCCAGGGGGACCGGGCGAGCGAGACCCCTGGGTTGCTTCGCTGCGCTCGCAATGACGGGTACGGCTGATCGGCCGCGCCAGTAGAATTATCAACCGGTCGCTAAAGCGGCAGCGCCCCGTCGGTCTTCACCTCCTCCATCACGGCATAGGTCCGCGTCTCCCGCACCGCCGGCAGCGCCAGCAGCACCTCACCGAGGAAGCGGCGATAGGCGTTCATGTCGGCGACGCGCGTCTTGACCAGGTAGTCGAAGCCGCCGGCGACCATATGGCACTCCAGCACCTCCGGCGCCCGCTTCACCGCATTGGCGAAGCGCTCGAATGCGTCGGGCGTCGTCTTGTCGAGATAGACCTCGACGAAAACCAGCAGGTTGAGGCCGAGCTTCAGCGGATCGAGCGTGGCGCGATAGCCGGTGATGTAGCCGTCGCGCGTGAGCCGTTTCAGCCGCTCGCCCGTCGCCGTCGGCGACAGCCCGACCTTCTCGGCCAGCTCGACGCCGGCAATGCGGCCGTCGGATTGCAGCAGCGCGAGGATGCGGCGGTCGGTACGATCCAGCACGGGATAATTCTCTATTCAGTGGATTTATGACAGCGATTCATAGGTCATCTCAGCGTAAACGACTATTGATATCCGGCAGAGTCGGAACGATCCTTCAGATCATCCCGCTTCACCCGCCCGGAGCCCGTCATGGCCGCCCCTGCCCCCCGCCCGCTTGCCCGTTCGGTGCCCGCCTTCCGCGCTGCTTATGCCGAGGATGATGCGGCGATTGCCGGGCGCCTGCTGGCGGGAGCGCGGCGCGAGCCCGCCGCCAGGGCGCGGATCGACCAGCGCGCCACCGGGCTGATCGAGGCCATCCGCAACCGCAAGGTCGGCCTCGGCGGCATCGAGGAGTTGCTGCGCGAGTATTCGCTCTCGACCAAGGAGGGCCTGGCGCTGATGGTGCTGGCCGAGGCGTTGCTGCGCGTGCCCGACGCCGCCACCGCCGACCAACTGATCGAGGACAAGCTCGGCCAAGGCGATTTCGCCCATCACGAATCCAAGTCGGACGCCTTCCTGGTCTCGGCCTCGGCCTGGGCGCTCGGCATCACCTCGCGCATCATCCAGCCCGGCGAGACGCCGACCAGCATCATCGGCGGCCTCGCCAAGCGGCTGGGCCTGCCGACCGTGCGCACCGCGACCCGCCAGGCCATGCGCGTCATGGGCAACCATTTCGTGCTTGGCCAGACCATCGAGGAGGCGCTGAAGCGCGCCCGCTCCGGCTCGGGCAAGCTCTACCGCTATTCCTTCGACATGCTCGGCGAGGGCGCTCGCACCCAGGCCGATGCCGACCGCTATTTCGCCTCCTACGCCGCCGCGATCGACGCGATCGGCCGCTCGGCCGGCAATGAGCCCCTGCCGAACCGGCCCGGCATCTCGGTCAAGCTCTCAGCCCTGCATCCGCGCTACGAGGCGACCAGCCATGAGCGCGTGCTGAGCGAACTGGTGCCGAGGACGATCGAGCTCGCGCGCCAGGCCAAGGCCTACGACCTCAACTTCACCATCGACGCCGAGGAGGCCGACCGGCTCGAGCTCTCGCTCGACGTCATCGACGCCGTGCTGGCCGATCCCTCGCTCGCCGGCTGGGACGGCTTCGGCCTCGCGATCCAGGCCTACCAGAAACGCGCCTCGGCGGTGATCGACCATATCGCGGCGCTGGCCGAACAGCATGACCGGCGCCTGATGGTCCGCCTCGTCAAGGGTGCCTATTGGGACACCGAGCTGAAGCGCGCCCAGGAGCGCGGCCTGCCCGACTATCCCGTCTTCACCCGCAAGGCGATGACCGACCTGAACTACGAGGCCTGCGCCGCGCAGCTTCTGGCCTTGCGCCCGCGCATCATCCCGCAATTCGCCACGCATAACGCGCTCACCGTCGCGACTGTGGCGGAGATGGCGGGGAACGAAAAAGCCGCCCGGCCGGACGGCCGTCTTAGCAAAGATCTGGGCTTCGAGTTCCAGCGCCTGCACGGCATGGGCGAGGCGCTCTACGAGAAGCTGCTCAACGAGAATTCCGGCTTCGCCTGCCGCACCTATGCGCCGGTCGGCGGCCATCAGGACCTGCTCGCCTATCTCGTGCGCCGCCTGCTCGAGAACGGCGCCAACTCCTCCTTCGTCAGCGTCTCCGGCGATCCCGACGTGCCGGTCTCGCAGTTGCTGGTGCCGCCGGCCGATCTGATCGGCACGCCCGCCGGAGCCCGCCACCGCCGCATTCCGCTACCCGCCGACATGTACGGCGCCAGCCGCAAGAACTCGGCCGGCGTCGAGCTCGGCTATGACGAGAGCCTGACCGCGCTCCAGGCCGAGATCGCAGCCGCCTCCGCCAAGCCCTTCCCGGCAGCGACCGCGCTTATCGACGGCAAGCCCGAGGGCAAGTCGCCACGCCCCGTCCTCTCCCCGATCGACGGCAAGCCGATCGGCACGGTCGCGGAAGCCGACGAAGCGCTCGCCGAGCGCGCCATGCTCGCCGCCAAGGCCGGCTTCATCGCCTGGAGCCGCACGCCGGCCCGCACCCGCGCCGCCGCGTTGCGCAAGGCCGCCGACCTGATGGAGGAGCGCCGCGGCCTGCTGCTCGCCCTGCTCCAGGCCGAGGCCGGCAAGACGCTCGACGACGCCATTTCCGAGCTGCGCGAGACGGTCGATTTCTGCCGCTACTACGCCGCCGAGGCCGAGGCGCATTTCGCCACGCCGCAAGTCCTGCCCGGCCCGACCGGCGAGGAGAACCGGCTGGTCCTGCGCGGGCGCGGCCCCTTCCTCTGCATCGCGCCCTGGAACTTCCCGCTGGCGATCTTCACCGGCCAGGTCGCGGCCGCGCTCGTCGCCGGCAACAGCGTCGTCGCCAAGCCGGCGCCGCAGACGCCGCTGATCGCAACCGTCGCCGTGCGCATCCTGCACGAGGCCGGCGTGCCGGTGACGGCGCTCCAGCTCGCGCCCGGCGGCGGCGATGTCGGCGGCAGGCTGGTCGCGCATCCGGCCGTGGCGGGCGTCGCCTTCACCGGCTCGACCGCGACCGCGCGCCATATCAATCGCACGCTCGCCGCCAAAGACGGGCCGATCGTGCCGCTGATCGCCGAGACCGGCGGCCTCAACGCCATGATCGTCGACGCGACCGCCCTGCCCGAGCAGGTCTCCGACGACGTCGTGACCTCGGCCTTCCGCTCCGCCGGCCAGCGCTGCTCGGCCTTGCGCCTGCTCGTCGTGCAGGAGGACGTCGCCGACAAGGTGCTGGAGATGATCACCGGCGCCGCCAAGGAGCTGAAGCTCGGCGATCCCCGCCAGATCGACGTCCATGTCGGCCCGGTCATCGACGCTCCCGCCAAGCAGCGGCTCGACGCCCATGTCGCCGCGATGCGCAAGCTCGGCCGGCTCGAATGGGCCGGGACCGAGCCCGCGCTCGGCGGCACCTATGTCGCGCCGCATATCGTCAGGCTCGACAAGATCGGCGACCTCGCGCAGGAGCATTTCGGCCCGATCCTGCATGTCGTCAGATGGAAGGCGGGCGAGCTCGACAAGGTCATCGACCAGATCGATTCAACCGGCTACGGCCTGACGCTCGGCGTTCACTCGCGCATCGAGACCACGGTGGCGCGCGTCGCCGAGCGGCTCTCGGCCGGCAACGTCTACGTCAACCGCAACATCATCGGCGCGGTCGTTGGCGTGCAGCCCTTCGGCGGCCACGGGTTGTCCGGGACGGGGCCAAAGGCCGGCGGCCCGCACTACCTCGCCCGCTTCGCCACCGAGCAGACGGTGACGGTCAACACGGCGGCGGCCGGCGGGAACGCGAGCTTGATCGCGATGGGGGAGTGAGCCCTCTTCCTTCTCCCCTCGGGGGAGAAGGTGGCTCGGCGAAGCCGAGACGGATGAGGGAAGTCCGCCTCGGTGCCTACAGAAGAAAAAAGGGCCGCTTGCGCGACCCTTCCCTCATCCGTCTGCTCCGCAGACACCTTCTCCCCCGAGGGGAGAAGGGAATCAGTTCGCCCGGCGCTCTTCGAAGACGTTGCGGAATTCCTTGAGCTGCACGAGTTGGTCATGCAGGCGGCGCTGCTCGCTCTCGTCCTCGGGCGCAGCCGCGAGGCGGGTCTCGGCGGTCAGGATTTCCTGATCGAGCACCGCAGTATCGACGTCCTCGATGAACCTGGCCTGCTCGGCCAGGATCGTCATGCCGGTCGGGTTGATCTCGACGATGCCGCCCGAGACGAAGAACTCTTTCCCATTGCTGTTATCGGTCTTGATCAGCACGAGGATGCCCGGCTTCAGCGTCGCCACGACCGGCGCATGGCCGGCCAGCACGGTCATCTCGCCCTCGACCGCGGGAACGATCACGCTGTTGACCTCGCCCGAGAACAGGATGCTCTCCGGCGAGACGAGTTCGAACTTGAAGGTGGCCATTCGAGGCGCTCCGCTGATTCAGTCATCCCGGCCGAGGCCAAGCCGCGCACCGGGATCGCATCTTGATAGGCTGATCGCAGCGCGATCCCGAAGCGCGGCAATACCGCGCCCGGGACGACGCCGGCAGATCACGCCGCTTCGGCGGCCAGGCGCTGGGCCTTCTCGACGGCTTCGTCGATCGAGCCGACCATGTAGAAGGCCGCTTCCGGCAGGTGGTCGTACTTGCCTTCGACCAGGCCCTTGAAGCCCTTGATCGTGTCCTCGAGCGCGACCAGCTTGCCCGGCGAGCCGGTGAAGACTTCTGCGACGAAGAACGGCTGCGACAGGAAGCGCTCGATCTTGCGGGCGCGGGCGACCGAGATCTTGTCCTCTTCCGAGAGCTCGTCCATGCCCAGGATCGCGATGATGTCCTGCAGGGCCTTGTAGCGCTGGAGGATCTGCTGGACCTGGCGGGCGATGTTGTAGTGCTCCTCGCCGACGATCGCGGCCGAGAGCATGCGCGAGGTCGAGTCGAGCGGGTCGACCGCCGGGTAGATGCCCTTTTCCGCGATCGAGCGCGACAGCACCGTCGTGGCGTCCAGGTGGGCGAAGGAGGTCGCGGGCGCCGGGTCGGTCAGGTCGTCCGCCGGCACGTAGATCGCCTGCACCGAGGTGATCGAGCCCTTGTTGGTGGTGGTGATGCGCTCCTGCAGGTTGCCCATGTCGGTCGCGAGCGTCGGCTGATAGCCGACCGCCGAAGGAATGCGGCCGAGCAGCGCCGACACTTCCGAGCCGGCCTGCGTGAAGCGGAAGATGTTGTCGACGAAGAACAACACGTCCTGGCCGCGGTCGCGGAAGTCTTCCGCGACGGTGAGGCCCGACAGCGCGACGCGCATGCGGGCGCCCGGGGGTTCGTTCATCTGGCCGTAGACCAGGGCGCACTTGGAGCCCTCGCCGCCGCCCTTCTTGTTCACGCCCGACTCGATCATCTCGTGATAGAGGTCGTTGCCCTCGCGGGTGCGCTCGCCGACGCCGGCGAACACCGAGTAGCCGCCATGGGCCTTCGCGACGTTGTTGATCAGCTCCATGATCAGCACGGTCTTGCCGACGCCGGCGCCGCCGAACAGGCCGATCTTGCCGCCCTTGGCGTAGGGAGCCAGCAGGTCGACGACCTTGATGCCGGTGACCAGGATCTGCGCTTCCGTGGCCTGCTCGGCATAGCTCGGAGCCGGCTGGTGGATGCCGCGGGTGTTGGTGGTCAGGATCGGGCCGGCCTCGTCGACCGGCTCGCCGATGACGTTCATGATGCGGCCGAGGCACTCGTCGCCGACCGGGACCGAGATCGGCGCGCCGGTGTCGGTAACCTCCTGGCCGCGGACCAGGCCCTCGCTCGCGTCCATCGCGATGCAGCGCACGGTGTTCTCGCCGAGATGCTGGGCGACCTCGAGGACCAGGCGGTTACCGAGGTTCTGCGTCTCGAGCGCGTTCAGGATCTCCGGCAGCTCGCCGTCGAACTGCACGTCGACGACGGCGCCGATGACCTGCGTGACGCGGCCGGTGCCGGTGTTGGCGGGCTTCTCGTCGGTCTTCGTCTTGGTGGTCTTGGTTGCGGCTTTGGCCATGGTTCGAACCTCGGATGCGCGTTCAGCGTTTCAGGCGACCTGCGGGCTAAGCCGCGCAGGCCTTAGGCGTTTACAGCGCTTCCGCGCCGGAGATGATTTCGATCAGTTCCTTGGTGATCATCGCCTGACGCGAGCGGTTGTAGAGCTGCGTCTGCTTCTTGATCATTTCGCCGGCGTTGCGCGTGGCGGAGTCCATCGCCGACATGCGCGCACCCTGCTCGGAGGCGGCATTCTCGAGGATGGCACGCAGCACCTGGACGGTGAGGTTGCGCGGCAGCAGCGTCTCGAGGATCTCGGTCTCGTCGGGCTCGTAGTCGTAGACCGACTCGCTGACCTTCGTGCCGGCCGTGATCTGCGCCGGGATGATCTGCTGTGCCGTCGGGATCTGCGAGATCACCGACTTGAACTTCGAGAAGAACAGCGTCGCGACGTCGAACTCGCCGGCATTGAAGCGGGCCAGGATGCTCTGCGAGATCGTCTCGGCATTGGCGAAGCCGAGCTGCTTGAAGGCGCGCAGGTCGATCAGCTCGATGATATCGGCGCCAAACTGACGGCGCAGGACGTCATAGCCCTTCTTGCCGACGCAGATGATCTTGACCGTCTTGCCCTCGGCCTTGAGCGCCAGCGCCTTGTCGCGCGCCAGACGGGCGATCGACGAGTTGAAGGCGCCGCACAGGCCGCGCTCGGCGGTGCAGACCACCAGGAGCTGGACCTTGTCCGAGCCCGTGCCGCCGATCAGCTTCGGCGCGCCGTCGGCCGAGACGCCGGCGGCGAGGTTGGCCAGCACCGTCTCCATGCGCTCGGCATAGGGACGCGCCGCCTCGGCCGCCGCCTGGGCGCGGCGCAGCTTGGCGGCCGCGACCATCTGCATGGCCTTGGTGATCTTCTGCGTCGCCTTCACCGAAGCGATGCGGTTTCTAAGGTCCTTCAAAGAAGGCATCTGGCGCTCTCACCCCGTCATGGTCGACCTGGTGTCGACCATCTACGTCTAGAACCTCAATCTCACCTGCCGCGTTCGCCGCATTCGCAGCGAAGGCGCGGCTGGTCGGGACGAGCCCGACCATGACGCCTGCGGATCAGGCGAAGGACTTGGCGTAGTCCTCGACGAGAGCCTTCAGCTTCGCGGCGTTCGCGTCCGAAAGATCCTTCGAGGAGCCGATCTCGCTCAGCAGGTCGGCGTGCTTCGAGCGGACCAGCGAGAGCAGGCCGTCCTCGAACGCGCGCACCTTGTTGACCGGCAGCGGGTCGAGATAGCCGTTGACGCCGGCATAGATCACGACCGTCTGCTCTTCCATCTTCAGCGGCGAGAACTGCGCCTGCTTCAGCAGCTCGGTCAGGCGGGCGCCGCGGTTGAGCAGGCGCTGCGTGACGGCGTCGAGGTCGGAGCCGAACTGCGCGAAGGCGGCCATCTCGCGGTACTGCGCGAGCTCGCCCTTGATCTTGCCGGCGACCTTCTTGGTCGCCTTGGTCTGAGCGGCCGAGCCGACGCGCGAGACCGAGAGGCCGACGTTCACCGCCGGGCGGATGCCCTGGTAGAACAGGTCGGTCTCCAGGAAGATCTGGCCGTCGGTGATCGAGATCACGTTGGTCGGGATGTAGGCCGAGACGTCGTTGGCCTGGGTCTCGATGACCGGCAGAGCGGTCAGCGAGCCGTTGCCGGCAGCGTCGCCCATCTTGGCGGCGCGCTCGAGCAGGCGGGAATGGAGATAGAACACGTCGCCCGGATAGGCTTCGCGGCCCGGCGGGCGGCGCAGCAGCAGCGACATCTGGCGGTAGGCGACGGCCTGCTTGGAGAGGTCGTCGTAGATGATGACGGCGTGCATGCCGTTATCACGGAAATACTCGCCCATGGCGCAGCCGGCGAAGGGCGCCAGGAACTGCATCGGGGCGGCGTCCGAGGCCGTGGCCGCGACGACGATCGAGTATTCGAGCGCGCCGCGCTCCTCGAGCACCTTCACGAACTGGGCGACGGTCGAGCGCTTCTGGCCGATCGCGACGTAGACGCAGTAGAGCTTCTGGCCCTCGTCCGTGCCCTCGTTGATCGCCTTCTGGTTCAGGATCGTGTCGAGCGCCACGGCGGTCTTGCCGGTCTGACGGTCGCCGATGATCAGCTCGCGCTGGCCGCGGCCGATCGGGATCAGGGCGTCGATCGCCTTGAGGCCGGTCGCCATCGGCTCGTGCACCGACTTGCGCGGGATGATGCCGGGCGCCTTGACGTCGACGCGCGAGCGCTGCTTGGCCTTGATCGGGCCCTTGCCGTCGATCGGGTTGCCGAGCGCGTCGACGACGCGGCCGAGCAGCTCCTTGCCGACCGGCACGTCCACGATCGCGCCGGTGCGCTTGACCGTCTGGCCTTCCTTGATCTCGCGGTCGGAACCGAAGATCACGACGCCGACATTGTCGCTCTCGAGGTTGAGCGCCATGCCGCGCACGCCGCTCTCGAACTCGACCATCTCACCGGCCTGGACCTTGTCGAGGCCGTAGACGCGGGCGATGCCGTCGCCGACGGAGAGAACCTGACCGACTTCGGTGACGGAGGCTTCCGACCCGAAATTGCTGATCTGAGCCTTCAGGATCGCGGAGATTTCAGCGGGGCGGATTTCCATCAGCCGACCTCTTTCATGGCAAGACGAATTGAATTGAGCTTGGTTTTCAGTGACGCATCGACCATGCGCGAACCCATCTTGACGACGAGCCCGCCGATGATCGCCGGATCGACCTTGATCGCGACGTCGACATCCTTGCCGGCGACGGCTTTGAGCGTCGCGCGGATTTCGTCGAGGCGCTTGGCGGAGGGCTCCTCGGCGACCGTGACCTGGGCGCTGACGATGCCCTTGGCCTCGGCGACGAGGTTGCGGTAGCCGGAGATCATGCCGGGCAACGCGAACAGGCGGCGCTTGCTGGCGACGAAGCCGATGAAGTTGCCGGCGATGCCGGAAATGCCGGCGGCGGCGAGCAGCGCCTTGACGGCCGCGACCTGCTCCTCGGCCGAGAAGGCCGGGCTGGTGACGAGGCGCTTGAGATCGGCGCTTTCGGCGATCATCGCGCTGAAGCTGTTCAGGTCAGCGGAGACGGCATCGATGGCGTTGGCCTCGCTGGCCAGTTCGAAGAGCGCCGTGGCATAGCGCCCGGCAACGCCCGACACCAATGTCTGATCCGATCCGCCTTCAGCCACGCTCGACATCTCTCGTTCAAAGGACCGCACCGGCGACCCTCAGGAGCGAGGGTGGAGTGCATTGTCCTGGCGCTGCGATGTATCGTCTGACGAAGGGCCGAAGATCGCGGCCCCACGCCTGAATGTGGCGGTGCACTAGCATGTGGTTTTGGGGGGCGCAATCCGTAGATCGCCATCAAAGCGGCGTAATTCCCCGCCTGTGGAAGGCTTCAAAGGAAGCTCTGCGGGTCGACATCGACCTGGACCCGCACGGAACCCTTCGGCTTCGGCCCGCGCTTCAGCCATGAGCGCAGGTAATCCTGCAGATTGACCTCGCGCGCCGTTTTCACGATCAGACGCATGCGATGGCGCCCGCGCAGCACCGCCAGAGGCGCTTCCGCCGGCCCCAGCACCATCACGCCGGCCGGAGCGTCGGCTGAGCGTGCCAGCGCCCGGGCATGGCTTTCGGCCTCGGCTTGCGTGTTTCCGGAGACGATCAGCGCCGCCAGCCGGCCGAAGGGCGGCAGGCCCGCGGCCTCCCGCGCGGCGGTCTCTGCGGCATAAAACCGCTCCGGATCGCCCGAGATCAGCGCCGTCAGCACGGGATGGCTCGGGTCATGCGTCTGGAGCAGGGCGCGGCCCGGTTTCTCCCCTCGCCCTGCGCGCCCGGTCACCTGTCGCAGCACCTGGAAGGTGCGTTCGGCCGCGCGCGGGTCGCCCGAGGTCAGGCCGAGATCGGCGTCGATCACCCCGACCAGCGTCATGCCCGGGAAGTTATGGCCCTTGGCGACGAGCTGCGTGCCGACGACGATGTCGAACTCGCCCTGCGCCACCGCCATCAGCTCCTGCTTCAGCCGCTCGGTGCCTCCAGGAAAATCGCTGGAGAGCACGATCGAGCGCGCCTGTGGAAAAAGCGTCGCGACCTCCTCGGCCAGCCGCTCGACGCCCGGCCCGCAGGCGGTCAGGCTTTCGGGCGTATGGCAGGCCGGGCATTCATGCGGCCGGCGCTCGACATGACCGCAATGATGGCAGACCAGCGCCCGGCGGAAGCGGTGGTCGACCAGCCAGGCCGTGCAGTTCGGGCATTGGAAGCGGTGGCCGCAATCGCGGCACAAGGTCAGCGGCGCATAGCCGCGCCGGTTGAGGAAGAGCAGCGACTGCTCCTTCGCTTCCAGATTGGTCTCGATCGCCTTGACCAGCGCGCCCGAGATCCAGCGCCCGCGCTCCGGCTTGTCGCGCCGGAGATCGACCAGCCCCAGCCCCGGCAATTCGCGCCCGCCGAAGCGCTCGGGCAGCTTGAGATGGGTGTAGCGCCCGCGCTCGGCATTGACGCGCGTCTCCAGCGAGGGCGTCGCCGAAGCGAGGATCACCGGCGCGCTCTCGATCTTGCCGCGCACCACCGCCATGTCGCGGGCATGGTAGCTGACGCCGTCCTCCTGCTTGTAGGCGGCCTCGTGCTCCTCATCGACGACGATCAGGCCCAAGTCCTTATACGGCAGGAACAAAGCCGAGCGCGCGCCGGCCACGACCTTGGCCTCACCGCCCGCGATCGCCGCCTGCAGCCGCTCCCGCTTGCGCCCGGTCACTGCCGAGTGCCACAGGCCGGGCTTGACGCCGAAGCGCGCCTCGAACCGGTCGATGAACTGCGCGGTAAGAGCGATTTCCGGCATCAGGATCAGACTCTGGCGGCCCAGCCTGATCGCTTCCGCCACGGCCTCGAAATAGACCTCGGTCTTGCCGGAGCCGGTGACGCCTTCGAGCAGAGTGACGTTGTAGGCGGCGGCCTTCACCGAAGCCGCCAGCGCTGCTGCCACCTCCGCCTGGCCCTCCGATAGCTCCGGCTTGGCGTAATCGGGATCGGGCGCCGTCGCGATCTGCTCGCGCGGCATCGGTTCGATGCTGAACGTGCCGGCATCGACCAGCGAATCGATCACGGCTGCGCTGACCGAAGCCGCCTCGGCCAGAGCCGATTTTGCGATCAGCAAACCGCCCTCGGCGGCGGTGATGGCCCGCGCCCGCGCCGGCGTCATCCGCGCCGGCGGCGCCCCAGCCAGCCGCACGCCCAGCTTCGGCCGCTCCGGCGTGTCGTCGGGCGGCCGCCTCAGCGCCAGCGCCAGCACCGAGCCCTTGGCCGCAAGCGTGTACCAGGCGACCCAGTCGACCAGCTTCATCAACGCCGGATCGAGCGGCGGCATGTCGTAGAGGCCGCTGACGCGCTTGAGGTTGCCGCCGCGTCCGGAGCCGATCTCCCAGACCACGCCGACCGTCTCGCGCGGGCCGAGCGGCACCTGCACGACATCGCCGACCTTCAGGCTCAGGCCCGGCGGCACGGCGTAGCTATAGGCCTGGTCCAGCCCGAGCGGGATCAGCACATCGACCGTGCCGCCACCCTCCCCGCTCGTCTGCTCGTCGCTCATGGCGCCAGTCTCTAGCACCGATTCGGCAGCTGTTAAGGCAAGAGCGTCATGCTCGGGCTTGACCCGAGCATCTCCTCGGGAGTCAGGCGCGGGTAGAGATGCTCGGGTCAAGCCCGAGCATGACGGCAGATAAGCCATGACCGACTTCGACACCCTCAGACAAAGCTGGCTCGCCCATCTCGCCGGCGAGCGCCGCCTCTCGCCAAAAACGCTCGAAGCCTATGGCCGCGACCTCGGCCAGTTCTCGGCCTTCCTCGACGGCCATCTCGGCGGCGCCCCGTCCCTCTCCGACATCGCGGCCCTGAAGCCGCTCGACCTGCGCGCCTTCCTCGGCCAGCGCCGGCGCGACGGCGTCGGCAACCGCACCCTGATGCGCCAGCTCGCGTCGCTGCGCTCCTTCGCCCGCTTCGGCGAGCGCACCGGCAAGTTCACCGCCTCCGCCTTCGCCGCGACGCGCGGCCCGCGCATCGGCAAGTCGCTACCGCGCCCGCTCGATGCGAAAGCCGCCAAGGCGGTGACCCAGGTCGACATCCGCGCCGGCGAAGAGCGCGAGGCCTGGGTGCTGGCCCGCGACGCCGCAGTGCTTTCCCTGCTCTACGGAAGCGGCCTGCGCATCTCGGAGGCGCTCTCGCTGACCCGCTCGCAGGCGCCGAAAGGCCCTGGCGATACGCTGACCGTCATCGGCAAGGGCCAGAAGACCCGCATGGTCCCGGTCCTGCCGGTCGTGGTCACAGCGATCGACGCGTACATCAAGCTCTGCCCCTGGCGGTTGCCGCCGGAGGGGCCGCTCTTCCTCGGCGCCAAGGGCGGGCCGCTCTCGCCGCGCATCATCCAGCTCGCGGTCGAGGGTTTGCGCGGCGCGCTCGGCCTGCCCTCATCCGCGACGCCGCACAGCCTGCGCCATTCCTTCGCGACGCATCTGCTCGGCCGCGGCGGCGATCTGCGCGCCATCCAGGAGCTGCTCGGCCACGCCTCGCTCTCGACGACGCAGATCTACACCCGCATCGATTCGGCCCGTCTGATGGCGGCCTACGATGCGGCGCATCCCCGCGCGCAGCGCTAGCTACCGCTTGCTTCCCAACCGGAACCCGGCCATTGCGCGGGGAACTCCGGGGGAATCCGAATCATGTCGTCGCCTGCAACCGAGGCCGCCGAAAACCACGGCGGCGGCAACAAGCGCATTGCCCTGCTCATAGCGCTTCTGGCACTCCTGCTCGCCTTCTCCGAGATCGGTGGCAAGAGCGCCGAGCAGGACGCGCTCGCCCGCAATATCGAGGCCTCCAACCTCTGGGCCTTCTTCCAGGCCAAGACGATCCGCAGCACGACCGTGCGCACCGCCGCCGAGGAGATGGAGGCCGGGATGGTCGGCGTCACCGATCCGGCCGCGCGCGAGCGCATGCAGAAGCGCATCGACGACTGGCTGAAGACCGTCGCGCGCTACGAGTCCGAGCCCGAGACCAATGAAGGCCGCAAGGAGCTGGTCGTCCGCGCCAAGGCGGCCGAGGCCCAGCGCGACATCTCCAGCGCCCGCGACGACAAATACGACATCGCCTCCGGCCTGCTCCAGATCGCCATCGTCATCTCATCCGCTGCGATCATCACCGGAGTCGGCCTGCTGGCGGTGACCGGCGCCGGGCTCGGCCTGTTCGGCCTTGCCCTGATGCTGCTGGCCCAGTTCGCGCCGACCGCCCTGTTCTGAGGCTTTCGTCGGCCGGACGTGTCGAGCCGCCTCAATAATGGATCGCGCCCAGTGCACCGCCGCCGCAGGCAATGGCGTCGCCGTTGATCGCGACGCTGCGCGGTGAGGCCAGGAAGGCGACGATATCGGCGATCTCAGCCGAATCGACCATCCTGCCGATCGTGACGTTGGCGGCCATGCGGCGCTCGATCTCCTCGCCGCTCATTCCCGTAGCCGCCGCCCGCGCCGCGACCACGGAGGCCGTCTTCTCGGTGCGGGTCAGGCCGGGATGGACCACGGTGACGTTGATCCCCTTCGGCCCCAGCTCGTCCGCCAGGTTCTTCGTCAACGCGGCGACGGCGACGTTGCGGATCGAGCCGATGGTCGAGCCGGTCTGCCGAGCCGCAAGGCCGCTGACATTGATGATCCGGCCCCAGCCGGCCGCCGCCATGTGCGGCGCGGCCTCCCGCGCCATGCGCAGATAGCCCATCACCTTGACGTTGACGTCGTCGAAGAACAGGGCGTCGGTGATCTCGGCCAGCTTGGGCGGCGGCGCCTGCCCGCCCGGCTTGGCGGCAGCGTTGACCAGGATGTCGAGACCGCCAAGCGCCGCAACCGCACCCGCGACCACTGCCTTCACCGAGGCGTCATCGCTTGTGTCGACCACCAGGCCGACGACCTTCCGCCCGGTCTCCTCGGCCAGTTCCTTGGCTGCCATCTCCAGCTCGCCGGCATTGCGCGCGGCGATGACCAGATCGACGCCCTCCAGCGCCAGTTGCCGCGCGATGGCGCGGCCGATTCCCTTGCTGCCGCCGGTGATCAGGGCGCGCTTGCCGTTCAGCATCAGATCCATGGGACGTGCTCCTCAGATATGGTTCGTTACGGAATTCAAAGGCGAGGCCAGGCGATCTCGCCGCCGCGCAGGCTCTCCCAGGCCTTGGCCAACCTGAGCACGCCAAGATCGTCGAAGCGGCGGCCGGTGATCTGCAGCCCGATCGGCAGGCCCTCGGAGGTCAGTCCGGCATGGACTGAGATCGCCGGCTGGTCGGACATGTTCGCCGCCACCGTGAAGGTGATGTGCTCGAACGGCCGGGCTGGATCATGGATCGGCGAGGCCAGCTCCGCCGCGAAGGCCGGCACCGGCGAGACCGGCGACAGCACAAAGTCGAAGGGCGCGCTCGCTCTCAGCGCGGCGTCGCGCATCGCCATCATCTGGCTCATGCCCTGATAGACCTTGAGTCCGTCGAGGTTCCGCCCGCCCTCGGCCCAGGCCAGGATATAGGGCAGCACCTTCTGCTGCCGCTCCGGGGGCAGCGCGCCGATATCGGCCCAGGCGCGCTGGCGCCAGAAATCATCGAGCCCATCCAGCATCTCGCGCGTCAGGAAGGGGGCCATCGGCTCAACGATGGCGCCGGCTGCCACGAACGCCGTCGCAGCGGCCTCGATCGCGGCCCGCACCTGCGGCTCGACCGCCAGGCCAAGCCCGGCATCGAGCTGCAACCCGAGCCGCAGGCTCTTCAGATCGATGTCGAGCGCCAGCCAATCGATCGCCTGCGGCGGCAAGCTCATGCCGTCGCGCGCATCGGGCTTCGACAGCTCGCGCATCATCAGCGCCGCATCCTCGACTGTCCGGGTCATCGGCCCGGCGACGCGGCCGTAATAGGTCGGGTCGATCGGCACGCGCCCGAAGCTCGGCTTCAAGCCCACAAGCCCGCACCAGCCGGCCGGCAGGCGGATCGAGCCGCCGATATCGGTGCCGACATGGAAGGGGCCGTAGCCGGCCGCGCCCGCAGCACCGGCGCCCGCGGATGAGCCGCCCGGATTCTTGCTCAGGTCCCAGGGATTGCGCGTCAGCGGGTGGAAGCTGGAGAGGCCGGAGGAGAGCATGCCGTAATCCGGCATCGTCGTCTTGGCCAGGATGACGCAGCCGGCCTCGCGCAGGCGCTGCGCCGGCGGCGCGTCCTCCTCCGCGATCACCTGCTCGCGCGCCGCGGTGCCGAGCGGCACGGCCAGCCCCTTGGTCGCGACATTCTCCTTGATCGTGCAGGGCACGCCGTCGAGCGGCAGCGCCTCGCCCTTGAACCAGCGCGCCTCGGATGCCCTGGCCATGGCGCGCGCCGCAGCAGGATCGAAGGCGTAGAGCGCATTGAGCTTCGGCTCATAGGCCTCGATCCGCGCGATCACCGCCTCCGTCACCTCGACCGGCGAAAGCCGCTTGGCCGCATAGGCGGCAAGCAGTTCGACGGCGCTCAGATCGGCAAGGTCGGTGGGCATCGCAAAACTCCTCGATTCACTTGAACCTCATCCTGAGGAGTCTCCGCCGTCATTGCGAGCGCAGCGAAGCAATCCAGGGGGAGTGCGTGAGGCCCCTGGATTGCTTCGTCGCTGCGCTCCTCGCAATGACGGCGGAGGCTCTTCAGGGTGAGGGCTAAGGTCATTCAGCAGCATGTCACATCACCGGCTGCGCCGCAGGCGTGGGTCGATCGCATCGCGCAGGCCGTCGCCGAGCAGGTTGAAGCCAAGCACGGCAAGCGCGATCGCGGCACCGGGAAAGATCGCAAGCCAGGGCTGCGCCGCCATGAAGGTCTGCGCCTCGTTCAGCATCCGCCCCCAGGACGGGTTCGGCGGCTGCGTGCCCAGACCGAGATAGGACAGCCCGGCCTCGGCCAGGATCGCCAGCGCGAACTGGATCGTCGCCTGCACCACGATGACGCCGCCGGCATTGGGCAGGACGTGGTGCAGCGTGATCTGCCAATTGGTCAGCCCTGCGGCGCGCGCCGCCTGGATGAACTCGCGCGTCCAGACCTGGATCGCGACGCCGCGCGCCAACCGGGCGAAATAGGGCAGGTTCAGCACGCCGATGGCGATGACCGCGTTGAGCATGCCCGGCCCGGCGATCGCGGTGATCATGATCGCGGTCAGCACCGCCGGGAAGGCGTGAGTGAAGTCGGCCGCCCGCATGATGATGTTGTCGAGCAGCCCGTCGCGCCGCATCGCCGCCAGCAGCCCAAGCGTCGTCCCCACCACCATGCCGAAGCCGACCGCGCCCAGTCCCACCGCCAGCGAGTTCCGCGCTCCGACCATGATCATCGAGAACACGTCGCGGCCGAACTGGTCGGTGCCGAACCAGTTCGCAGCCGAGGGCGGCTTCAGCCGGTTGAGGATCGCCATTTGCGTCGGGGCGTAGGGCGTCCACAGATAGGAGACCAGCGCCGCCGCGACCACGAGCCCGGTCAGCGCCGCGCCGATCAGGAAGGAGGCGCTCTGCCACCAGCGCCGCATCCGCACAGGCTGCTCGGCGACGCTCACGACGCCTCGCGCAGCCGCGGGTCGATCAGCCCGTAGAGCAGCTCGACGCCGAAATTGACGAGGATCGCCAGCGCCGCGAACAGCATCACCAGGTCCTTGACCACGATGATGTCGTGCTGCGCGATCGACTGGAAGACCAGCCGCCCCAGGCCGGGCAGCGCGAAGACGTTCTCGATGATGATCGCGCCGGCGATCAGCACGGAGAATTGCAGGCCCATGATCGTCACGACCGGGATCAGCGCGTTGCGCAGCGCGTGCCGGAGCATCGTCACCGGCTCGGTCAGCCCCTTGGCGCGGGCGGTGCGGACGAAATCCTCCTGCAGCGTGTCGAGCATCGAGGAGCGCGTCACCCGCGCCAGGATCGCCGCCTGCGGCAAGGCCAGCGCGAAAGCCGGCATCAGCAGCGACTTCATGGCCAGCCACGCACCGGCCTGCCAGCCGGGGAAGCCGCCAGCCGGCAACCAGCCGAGCCCGATCGCGAAGGCGAGCACGAGCAGCAGCCCGAACCAGAAATTCGGCACGGCCAAACCAAGCTGCGCGAACACCATCACCGCTGCGTCAGTGGGCCGGCCGTGCCTGCTCGCCGCGAGGATGCCGAGCGGCACGCCAATCAGCGTCGCCAGCCCGATCGCCATGAAGGCGAGCGGCAAGGTCACGACCATGCGCTCGCCGATGAGCTGCGCCACCGGCACGCGATAGGTGTAGCTCAGGCCGAGATCGCCAGTGAGCAAGCCACAGATCCAGCTGACGAAGCGCATCGCCGCCGGCTGGTCGAGCCCCATCTCGGCTCTGAGCGCGGCCAGCGCCTCCGGCGCGGCGTTGAGCCCGAGCGTCACCGCCGCCGGATCGCCCGGCAGAATCTCCAGCATCAGGAAAATGACGAGCGCCGCCCCGGCCAGCGTGGCGAGGAGGGTGACGAGGCGGCGGGCGATGTAGGAGATCACTCAGTAGGTCCCATGGACTTCATCGCGGGGCGCGGCCCCCCTGCGTCATGCTCGCCCCTGTGCCGAACATCCACGTCTTGAACGGTGCCCGCGACAGGCGAAGACGTGGATGGTCGGCACAAGGCCGACCATGACGATGAGCGTATGGCTCGTCCAGGGATGACGCGGAGGGTGATGCAGCCAACTTTGGGACCTACTTCCAGCGCACCTCGCCGAGCGGCGTGATCGGCAGCGGCCAGTCGGTCCACATGCCCTCCAGCCCCGCCGCCGTCACGGTGATCTTCGGCAGCACGAACAGGTAGCCGTTGACCGCGTCGCGCGCCAAAATCCGCTGCGCCTCCTTGTAGAGCTCGTTGCGCTGGCCCTCGTCGAGCGTGGCGTCGATCCTGGCCATCAGCTCCTTGAAGGCCGGGTTCTTGTACTGGAAGTAATAGTCGTCGCGGGCGTAGATGCCGATGTCGAGCGGCTCGGTATGGGCGATAACGGTCAGGTCGAAATCCTTGCCGCGGAAGACGCGCTCCAGCCATTGCGGGAATTCGAGCGGCTCGATCGAGGCGTTGATGCCGATCTGCTGGAGCAGCGCCGCGATGATCTCGCCGGAGCGGCGTGCATAGGCCGGCGGCGGCAGCTTCAAGGTGCAGTTGAAGCCGTTCGGGAAGCCCGCCTGCGCCAGCAGCGCCTTCGCCTTGGGGATATCGACCGGATAGGTGTTGGTCAGGTCGATATAGGCCGGGTGCAGCGGCGAGAAATGGCTGCCTATCAGGTCGACGTCGAAGCCGTAGACGCCGAGCGCGATGGTCTTGCGGTCGAGCACATGGGCGATCGCCTGGCGCACGCGGAGGTCGCTGAACGGCGCCTTGGCGTTGTTGATGCCCAGAATCACCTCGCCCTCGGTCTTGCCGAAGGTGACCTTGAGCTTCGGGCTGGCCTTGAGCTGCGCTACCGCCTCCGGCGCGGCGAGATTGGTCTGCGCATCGACATCGCCTGCGAGCAGCGAGGCGACCTGCGCCTGCGGGTCCGAGATGAAGCGGAAGGTCGCCTTGGCCAGAGCCGGCTTCTCGCCCCAGTAGCCGTCGAAGCGCTCGAGCTCGAGCCGGTCGCCGCGGTTCCAGCGCACGAACTTGAACGGGCCGGTCCCGACCGGATTGGTCTTGTTGTTGGCCGCGCTCGCTGGCGCGACGATGACCGCATCGCCCCAGGCGAGCCCATAGAGGAAGAGCGCCGTCGGCTGCTTCAGCTTGATCACCACCGTCTCCGGATCGGGCGTGGCGATCTCGGCGATCGGCGTGAAAAGCTGGCGCTGGGCGTTGGTCGAATCCGGCGCGACCGCCCGCTCGAACGAGAACTTCACCTGCTCGGAGCTGAAGGGCGCGCCGTCATGGAAGCGCGCGCCCTGCCTGAGCTTGAACGTGTAGGTCAAGTTGTCCGGCGCCACCTGCCAGCTCTCGGCGAGGCAGGGCACGATCTTGCCCGCCCGGTCCATCTTGACCAGCCCCTCGAAGATGTTCTGCAGCGTCACCTCGCGGATCGCCTGGGCCGCGCCGGAGGTCGGGTCGAGCGTCGGCGGCTCCAGCGTCATCGCGACGATAACGCTGTCCCTGACCTGGGCGAAGGCCGTGGCGGGGAGTTGGACGGCGAGCGCGGCAAGGCCGGCTCCGGCAAGAAGATCGCGCCGCGTCGTCATCGATTGCTCCTGAGCCAGACCTCGCGGCGCAGGATGGCGCGGGAGGCTGACGAAGCGCAAGCCTGCGGGCGGACGGCGTCGCACTGAATGCCTTGGCAATTCGCCGATCGGCAAAGCTCCTCCCTTCCCCCTTGTGGGGAAGGGTATGGGGATGGGGGGCGAACGACCGGGTACAGGGCTGCTTGTATGAGCAAGACAGCTATTGGCCAAGCTGAGCGCCCTGACTTTTCGCCCCCCACCCCAACCCCTCCCCACAAGGGGGAGGGGCTTCCGCTCCAGCTTTTCGAAGCTTCAAATGAAATAACCTGGGTTCTGCGCCTGCATGATCACGAGTTCCGGCAGCAGCATGCCGAGATGCGTGCGCATCGCCGCCTCCGCCGCCTTGCCGTCGCGCCGGCGCATCGCGTCGAGGATGACGAGGTGCTCGTGGATGACCTTCTCCATCCGGCCCGGCACCGGCAGGGTCATGCGCCGGCAGCGGTCGATCTGACTCTTGGCCGCATGCGCGATGCGCCAGACGCCGGGATAGCCGGCAATGCCCGCGATCGTTTCGTGAAAGGCCTCGTCGGCAAGGTGGAACGCGCCCTGGTCGCCGGCCTCCTGCGCCTCGTGCAGCCGCGCAATCGTCGCGTCGAGGCCTGCGATCTCGGCCGCGCTCGCGCGCTGCGTTGCAAGCTCCACCGCCGCCCCTTCCAGCGCCTGCCGGATGAACACCGCCTCCGGGATCGCCGCGGCGGGAATGCGCGCCACGAAGGTGCCGGATTGCGGGAATATCTCGACGAGCCCCTCCTCCTTGAGCCGGATCAGGGCCTCGCGCACCGGCGTACGGCTGATGCCGAAGCGCGCCGTCAGCTCCTTCTCGACCAGCGGCATGCCCGGCCTGAGCTCCATGGCGAGAATGGCGCGCCTGAGCTCGTCCTGCACGAAGGAGGAGGCAGTCGCGCGGCCGGCCGGCGCCTGCGCGAACGGCAGGGAGCGCCGCTCGCGCCGTTGCCCCTCCCCGCTATCGTCCCGCGCAGCTATAGCCATCGCCTCGTCTATTCTCGCCGGTCAAGGCGCGACCGGGCGGCACCATGGCTATCACGCCCCGCCTTGCCTTACTAGTATATTAGTATATTGATCAGCCTGTCTGCCGGCCCCGGGCCGGCCATCCTTTGATCGGGACCTGAATCCGATGCTGCTCCACGATGATCGCCTCTTCCCCGCGGACCCGGTGACGCGCGGCATCGCCCGCCGGCTCTACGCCACCACCCGCGACCTGCCGATCATCTCGCCGCACGGCCACACCGACCCGCGCTGGTATGCCGAGGACAAGGCCTTTCCCGATCCGGCGACGCTGCTGGTCAAGCCGGACCACTACATCTTCCGCATGCTCTACTCGCAGGGCATCAGGCTTGAGCAGCTCGGCATTCCCCGCAAGGACGGCGCCGAGGTCGAAAGCGATCCGCGCGCGATCTGGCGGCTCTTCGCCAAGCACTGGTACCTGTTCCGCGGCACGCCGACCCGGCTCTGGTTCGAGCACGCGCTCTCGAACGTTTTCGGCATCAACGAGCGGCTCTCGCCCGAGAACGCCGACAAGATCTACGACCGTATCGCCGAGAAGCTGGAGACGCCGGAGCTGCGCCCGCGCGCGCTGTTCGAGCACTTCAAGATCGAGGCGATCTCGACCACCGAGGGCGCGCTCGACGACCTGAAATGGCACGACATGATGCGCTCCTCCGGCTGGACCGGGAAGGTCGTCACCGCCTACAGGCCCGACAGCGTGCTCGACCCCGAGTTCGAGGGCTTCGCCGGCAATCTCGAGCAGTTCGGCGATCTGACCGGCGAGGATGTTGCGACCTGGACCGGCTATCTCGCCGCCCACCGCCAGCGCCGGGCCTATTTCATCGAGCGCGGCGCGACCTCCTCCGACCACGGCCACCCCACCGCCCGCACGGCCAATCTCACCCAGGCCGAATGCGAAAAGCTCTTCGCCAAGATCCTGAAGGGCAAGTTCTCGGCCGAGGAGGCCGACCTCTTCCGCGGCCAGATGCTGACCGAGATGGCCAAGATGAGCCTCGACGACGGGCTCGTGCTGCAGATCCATCCCGGCTCCAGCCGCAACCACAACCCCTATCTGTTCGAGACCTTCGGCCGCGACATGGGCTCCGACATCCCGCGTCAGACCGACTATGTCTCGGCCCTGAAGCCGCTGCTCGACGCTGTCGGCAACGAGCCGAACCTGACCGTGATCGCCTTCACGCTCGACGAGACCAGCTATTCGCGCGAGCTCGCCCCGCTCGCCGGCCATTACCCCGCGCTCAGGCTCGGGCCGGGCTGGTGGTTCCTCGACGCCCCCGAAGCGATGCTGCGCTTCCGCGAGCTGACGACCGAGACGGCCGGCTTCTACAACACGGTCGGCTTCAACGACGACACCCGCGCCTATCTCTCGATCCCGGCCCGCCACGACGTCGCCCGCCGCTGCGACTGCGCCTACCTCGCCAAGCTCGTCGCCGAGCACCGGCTCGACGAGGACGAGGCGGCCGAGGTCGCCTACGATCTCGCCTATCGCCTGGCCAAGGAAGCCTATCGCCTATGAGTTTCGCCTCGTCATTGCGCGCTCAGCGCGGCAATGACGATGATGCCACCGCCCAACGATGCCGGCTCCGGCCGGCATTGCCGCTTTCCTGCCGGTGGCCTATGTCCCCGGCCGTCCCTCTCTCGCCGAGCGTGTGCCCGTGACCAGATTGTCCTCCAAGAGCCTCGCCGGCCTGCCCGCCTCTGTCCGCCGCCCCGGCTATGACCGCGCCGCGCTGAAGCCCGGCATCGTCCATCTCGGCCTCGGCGCCTTCGCCCGCGCCCATCTCGCCGAGTACACCGACGACGCGCTGGAGCACGCGTTCGGCGCCTGGGGCATCGTCGGCGCCAGCCTGCAGCGGCCCGACCAGCGCGACAGGCTGAAGCCCCAGGATGGGCTCTACACCTTCCTGAAGCGCGCGCCCGAAGGCCCGGAACTGCGCGTCATCGGCTCGGTGCTGGACGTGCTCGTCGCGCCGGAAAGCCCTGCGGCCCTGATCGCCCGGCTCGCCGCCGCCGAGACCAGGATCGTCTCGCTGACCGTGACCGAAAAGGGCTATTGCCACGATCCGGCGACCGGCAAGCTCAAGGAGAGCCATCCGGACATCGTCCACGACCTCGAGCATCCCAATGCGCCGCGCTCGGCCGTCGGCCTGCTCGTCGCCGCCCTGCGCGTCCGCATGGCCGAGGGGCTCGCGCCCTTCACGGCAATGAGCTGCGACAACCTCCCGCATAACGGCAAGGTCCTGGCCGGGCTCGTCCGCGACTTCGCGGCGCTCCGCGACGACAAGCTCGCCGCCTGGATCCAGGCCAACGGCGCCTTCCCGGCGACGATGGTCGACCGCATCGTGCCCGCCACCACCGATGCCGATATCGCCGAGGTCGCCGCCCTGCTCGGCGCGGAGGATGCCGCCCCGGTCATCGGCGAGCCCTTCCGGCAATGGGCGATCCAGGACGTCTTCGTCTCCGGCCGGCCGGACTGGCAGGTCGCGGGCGCGCAGATGGTCTCGGAGGTCGCGCCCTTCGAGTTCATGAAGCTGCGCATGCTCAACGGCGCCCATTCCTGCCTTGCCTATCTCGGCTACCTCGCCGGCCATGAGACGGTGGCGCAGGCCAGCGCCGACCCGGTCCTCGCCCGCGTGCTCGAGGGCCTCTGGGCCGAGGTCATCCCGACCGTGCCGGCGCCCGAGGGCGTCGACCTGGCCGAATACGGCCGCGCGCTGCTCGCCCGCTTCCGCAATCCGGCGATCCGCCACCGCACCTGGCAGATCGCCATGGACGGCTCGCAAAAGCTGCCGCAGCGCCTGCTCGGCACCATCCGCGACCGGCTCAAGGCCGGCGCCCCGATCGACCATCTCGCGCTCGCCGTCGCCGCCTGGATGCGCTACGTCACCGGCACAGACGAGACGGGCGCCACGATCGACGTGCGCGACCCGCTCGCGGCCGAGTTCGCCCGCATCTCGGCCTCCGCCGGCCGCAACGCCCAGGCGCTGAGCCAGGGCCTGATCGGCATCGAGGCGATCTTCGGCACCGACCTGCCGCGCGAGGCGGCCTTCACCTCGGCCGTCGCCCGCCAGCTCGACAGCCTGTTCGCCAAGGGCGCCAAGGCAACGGCAGCGGCCGTGCGGGGTTGAGGTAGAGCGCGGGGAACCCCTCTCCTGTAAGGAGAGGGGCAGGGGTGAGGTGTCGGCCAGACATCGTTGGCCTGAACCCGGCTGCGGTTAGCTTTCCACTTTGCTGGTCAAGGGGCCTACCCCTCACCCTGCCCTCTCCCTCCGGGAGAGGGTTCCCCGCGCGAAACCTCTTGATCATGCAGGGCCTCTCCCGCCAGATGCGGCCATGAAGCGCCTCGCCTTCCTTGTCGGTACATTCTGCCTTGGCATTGTCCTGGCCAACGCAGCCGCGGCCCAATCCTCCGTCGCCGTCCCGAATTTCTGGGACCCGCGCATCCGGCTCGACAAGCCGGAAGCCGGCCCGCCGCGCGTCGTGCGCTTCCTCACCGATGACGACTACCCGCCGCTGCACTTCGCCGGACCCGACGGCACGCTGACCGGGTTTTCGGTCGAGTTGGCGCGGGCGGTCTGCGAGAAGCTGATGTGGACCTGCACGGTCCAGGCCCGCCGCTTCGACACGCTGCTCGATTCGCTCGCCGAGGCGCGCGGCGACGTGCTGGCGGCCGCGATGAGCGTGTCGCCGCAGATCCGCACCCGCTTCGCCGCCAGCCATCTCTATTTCCGCTCGCCCGCCCGCTTCGTCACCACGCGCGGCAATGCCCGCGCCGATCTGGACGGCGCCGCCCTGCGCGGCAAGCGCGTCGCGGTGGTCGGCAGCAGCGCGCATCAGGCCTTCCTCGAGCGGCTGATGCCCTTCGTGCAGCGCCGCGAAGTGCCGGACCTCAACGCGGCCGTCGCGGCCCTGCGCAGCGGCGACGCGGAATATGTCTTCGGCGACGGCGTCGCGCTGTCGCTGCTGCTCGCCGGCCGCAGCGGCAATGAACTCGCCTTCAGCGGCGGTCCCTATCTCGAAAGCCGCTATTTCGGCGAGGGCGTCAGCTTCCTGATGCGCAAGGACGACGCCGCGCTGGTGCGCTCGATCGACTACGCCCTCCAGACCCTCTGGGACGACGGCACCTATGCGCGGCTCTACCTGCGCTTCTTCCCGGTGAGCCCGTTCTAACGCGCTTCCGGTCCCATGCTGAGAGCGGCGCTTCGACGTCTGCGGCGATGGATCGAAAGTCGTAAGACGCTGCCACACTGGCAACCGCAGGTTGGCGGAACGAACACTATTACGTGATTGTTGCGCTAGAAAACGTGTTGAAATTATTGGCTTTTCTGCGTTGTCAACTGGCATAACATATACCAACATGGACTTAAGCGGGGCGACTAAAAACCGCGATAGAACGTGTAGGGATAGGAAATGACCACAGCGCTCGAGGCCGGGGAACCCGGCCAACGCGTCAGCGATGCCTATCGTTGGACGCAATTGCTCGTCGGCGTCATCTGCATGGTGATGATCGCCAACCTCCAGTACGGCTGGACCTTCTTCGTCCCCGACATCCAGCAGAAGTTCGGCTGGGACCGCGCCGCGATCCAATGGGCCTTCACGCTGTTCGTCCTGTTCGAGACCTGGCTGGTCCCGATCGAGGGCTGGTTCGTCGATCAGTACGGCCCCCGGCTGGTGGTGATCTTCGGCGGCCTGCTCTGCGGCGCCGGCTGGCTGCTCAACGGCTACGCCAGATCGCTCAACATGCTCTATGTCGGCCAGATCATCGCCGGCATCGGCGCCGGCGCGGTCTACGGCACCTGCGTCGCCAACGCGCTGAAATGGTTCCCCGACAAGCGCGGCCTCGCCGCCGGCATCACCGCGGCGGGCTTCGGCGCAGGCTCTGCGCTCACCGTCGCCCCGATCCAGTCGATGATCGCAAACTCGGGCTATCAGGCTGCCTTCATCAATTTCGGCATCGGCCAGGCCGTGATCATCTGCGCCATGGCGGTGTTCCTGCTTGCGCCGAAGCGCGGTCAGGTCCCTCCGCCCGCCAGCAGCACCGCCAACGTGCAGAGCCGGCGCGACTATGCTCCGGGCGAGGTGCTGCGCCAGCCGATCTTCTGGCTGATGTACGCCATGTTCGTCGCCGTCGGCGCCGGCGGCCTGATGATCACCGCCAACCTCAAGCCGATCGCCACCGACCTCCACATCGACACCATCAGCGTCACCATGGTCGGCCTCACGATGACCACCGTGACCTTCGCCGCGACCCTCGACCGCATCCTGAACGGCCTGACCCGCCCCTTCTTCGGCTGGGTCTCCGACAAGATCGGCCGCGAGCACACGATGTTCATCGCCTTCGGCCTCGAAGGCCTCGGCATCTTCCTGCTCTACCTCTGGGGCTCCGATCCGTTCTGGTTCGTGCTGCTCTCGGGCTGCGTCTTCTTCGCCTGGGGCGAGATCTACTCGCTCTTCCCGGCGACCTGCACCGACACCTTCGGCTCCAAGTTCGCCGCGACCAATGCCGGCCTGCTCTACACCGCCAAGGGCACGGCCGCGCTGCTGGTGCCGCTGGCGAACTACCTGCAGGAAGCCGAGCATTCCTGGGACGGCGTCTTCCTGATCGCGGCCGGCGCCAATATCGCCGCCTCGCTCCTCGCCATCCTCGTGCTCAAGCCCTGGCGCCGCAGCGTCGTCGCAAGAGCCCAGCGCGAGACGCAAGTCGTCGCGCCGAGCCACCACGGCGTTCCCGCCGAATAAGGCGCGCCCACGGACAACCCTCTGCCTGCCGCCTACCTCGCGCCTCCGACGCCAACGCGCCGGAGGCGCTTGTCATTCAGGCGCCGACATCGCGCTCGCCAATGTCCTCGGCGAAGCGCAGCAGATAGCCATCCGGGTCCTGCACCAGGAATTCGCGCGAGCCGCCTTCGCGATCCGCCCCGGTCCGGTACCAGGCCTCATAGGGCTCGCGGTAGAGTGGCCAGCCGATCTCGGCCAGCGCCGCGAGGATCGGTTGAAGGCTCGTCGCCTTGAACTGGAAGTTGATGCCGCGCCCGAAGGGTCGCTCCAGCGGCGCGACCTCCCAATGGCCGTTGATCTGGCAGAGCATGACCTGCGCCCGCTCGCGCTGGAGATAGGCGAATTTCGCCGCCGGCCGGTCATAGGCGATCTCGAAGCCGAGCCGCTCGCACCAGAAGGCGACGCTCGCGTCGATATCGGTGACGTCCAGCTCTGGCACCAGCGCATTGAAGCCGCCTTCCGGCAGCGAGCCGCGGCTGGAGGAGCTGTTTCTCTCGGCGGAGGTCGACATGGCATGGCTCCCGACATTGGACCTGCCTGATAGGGGCTCACGCGCCGACCGCCTAGGGCGGCGCAGCCACAGCTAACCCAAACTCCCGGCGAAACGGAGGGCTGGGTTCCGTCTAAGAGCACCGCCCCACTCCGTCATGCTCGCCCTTGTGGCGAGCATCCACATCTTGAACGGCTGTCATCAGCGAAGACGTGGATGGGTCGGGACAAGCCCGACCATGACGGGAGAGGCCAGACTTGGCGGGACGACGCGACCGGGGCGTCGCTAACCGGCCGGCAGCCGCTCGCGCACGATCGCTGCATGGAAGCCCATGCCATGCGGCAGGGCCGCGTCGTTGAAGTCGAAGCTGGAATTGTGCAGCGGCATCGAATGCTCGCCATTGCCGATATAGACGAAGCAGCCCGGCACATGGTCGAGGAAGCGAGCGAAGTCCTCCGACGCCGTCACCGGCTCACGCTCGGCCCGGATCGCCTCGGGCGGAAACACCTTGGCCGCGGCCGCGAGCGCATGGCGCGTCAGCTCGGCATCGTTCACCAGCGGCACGAATTCGCGCGTGTAGGTCACCTCGGCCGCGCACTGATAGCTCAGCGCCACGCCCTCGGCGATGAGCCGCATCTGCCGCTCGATCTCGGCGCTGACCTCGGCCTTGAAGCTGCGGCAATCGCCCAGCACCCGCGCCATGCCCGGCAGGGCGTTGCGCGTGCCGTCGGTGAGCAGCTCCGTCACCGAGACCACGGCGATGTCTGTCGGGCTGATCCGCCGGGCCACGATGGTCTGCAGGTCCATCACCAGCGCGCAGGCCGCGACCAGCACCTCGCGCGTCGCCTGCGGTCGTGCGGCATGGCCGCCGAGGCCCTGCAGCGCGATCTCGAAATTATCCTCCGCCGACATGAACTGGCCCGGCGCGGTCTCGAAATGCCCGACCGGCACGCCCGGCATGTTGTGCAGGCCATAGATCTCGTCGAAGGGAAAGCGCTGCATCAGCCCATCATCCAACATCGCGAGCGCGCCCCGGCCCCATTCCTCGGCCGGCTGGAACAGGAAGCGCACGGTGCCGTCGAAGCCACCCTCCTCAGCGAGCAGTCTGGCCGCGCCGAGCAGCATCGCGGTATGGCCGTCATGACCGCAGGCATGCATCACGCCGGGGTTGCGCGAGCGATAGGGCAGCTCGCCCTGCTCGGCGATGCGCAGCGCATCCATGTCGGCCCGCAGCGCGATGGCGCGGTTGCTGCTGCCGCGCTTCAACGTGCCGACAACGCCGGTGCTGCCAACGCCCTCCGCCACCTCCAGCCCGAATTCGCGCAGCTTCGCCGCGACGAAGGCTGCGGTCTCTTTCTCCTCGAAGCCGAATTCGGGGTTGGCGTGGAGATGCCGGCGCCACTGGCGCATTTCTTCGTGCAGGGCGTCGAGATTCATTGGCTTCCTCCAGTCTCCAGCGCCGTCTCGCTCACGATGATCAGGACGCGGCTCTCAGATGTCAGCCCGAGCCGCTGCCGAAGCTCGGGCGAACAGGCGGCAATCATCAGCCCTGCAAGGCCGGTTGCACCGGACGTCGTTGTCGCCGGGCCTCCGGCCATGGCGAGTTGCGCGACGGCTTCGGCAAGCGCAACCTCCGAAACATCGATCGCCTCTGCCCCAACCGCCTGAAGCTGCCGCAGGGCCGGCGCACTCGCCTCGCCGCAAGCCAGCATCCCGGCCGAGGTATCGAGCTTTCCGGCAATCCTGACGACAGCGCCTTCCGCAAACGCCGCCGCGACGCAGGGCGCTTCGGTAGGCTCGACCACCACGATTTTCGCCGGCGCCGCCAGCCAGTCCGAGAGCCCGGCAGCCATCGCCGCGGCAAGGCCGCCCACACCCGCCTGAATGAACAGATGCGTCGGCCGCAGGGAGCCACCAGCCTCGACCTGCCGCCGGATTTCGGCAGCCATCACGCCATAGCCCGCCACGATATCGGCAACCGGCTGGTCATCGGGATCGGCGGAGGTATCCGCGACCAGAATGCCCTCGCCGGCCCTCGCCGCGGCGGCAGCTTGGTCAACCGCATCGTCATAGGTACCCTCGACCCAGACGATCTCGGCACCCTCAGCCTCGATGCGCCGGACCCTCGCCTTCGGCACGCCGGGATAGAGATAGATCCGCGCCGGCCCACCGGCGAATTTCGCCGCCGCAGCGACCGCAAGGCCGTGATTGCCGGCGCTGGCGGTGATCAGCGCCGACAGCGCCCGGCCCCGCTGTGTCGGATCGAGCAAGTCGTCGACGCTCACGCCGGTCGCGCGCGCCAGCGCCATCAAACCGGCATAGGTGCCGCCGAGCGACTTGAAGCTGCCGAGCGCCCGCTGCGCCTCGTTCTTGACCAGCACCTGCGCAACGCCGAACTCGCTCGCGAGCTTAGGCAATTCGAGCAGCGGCGTCTGCGCGTAGAGCGGCGACAGCCGCAGCAGCAGCGCGGCGATCCGCTCGGGAGAATCATTGGGTTGGGAGACCATCGACATGAGGCAAAGCGTGCCTCAGATCGCCTGCCGGTTGACGCCTATTTCGATCGCCTGCCCGCTTGTTTCCGTCATATGATCGCAAACGATGACGAAAACCGCCGCACTCGATCGCTTCGACCACGCCCTGCTCGCGCTGGTCCAGCAGGACAACCAGACGCCGGCCCGGCTGCTGGCCGAGCAGGTCGGCCTCTCCGAGAGCGCCGTGCTGCGGCGCCTGCGCCGGCTGCGCGCTGAGGGCGTGATTATCGCCGACAAGGCGGTGGTGCGCCCCGCCGCGCTCGGCCTGCCGCTGACCTTGCACGTGCTGGTCTCGCTGGAGCGCGAAAGCGCCGCCGAGCTCGACGCCTTCATCCGCAAGACCCGCTCGCGTCCCGAGGTCCGGCAGGCCTGGTACGTCACCGGAGAAACCGATTTCGTCCTGCTGCTGCAGCTGCCGGACATGGAGGCCTATGACCGCTTCGCCCGCGAGGTTTTTCACGACGATCCTAACGTGAAGGCCTTTCGCACCATCGTGGCGATGCGCGAGATCGTCGGCCCGGCCGATGCCAGGCCGCTGGCGGCGATGGCGTGATGCTGCTCCCAACGCAATCCTGCCTCATCCCTCGCCAAGATTGACGCAGGTAGTGCCGATCTGCGAAAGCCGATCCTCCAATTCTTGCGTAACCCCCGAGGACCTGTAGTCAAATGCCCGCTTTCGATCCCGCGCTCGTGGACGCCGCCCAGCGTTCGGCCGCCTGGCCGTTCGAGGAAGCACGCAAGCTCGTGGCCCGGATCGAGAAATCGGGAAAGAAGGAGGTCCTGTTCGAGACCGGCTACGGCCCCTCCGGCTTGCCGCATATCGGCACCTTCGGCGAGGTCGCGCGCACCTCGATGGTCCGCCACGCGTTTCGCGTGCTGACCGGCGACGCCATCCCGACCCGGCTGATCGCCTTCTCGGACGATCTCGACGGGCTGCGCAAGGTGCCCGACAACGTCCCGAACAAGGCGCTGCTGCAAAAGCACCTTGGCCAGCCGCTGACCGAGGTGCCGGACCCGTTCGGCACGCATGACTCGTTCGGCCGGCATAATAACGCCCGCCTGCGCGCCTTCCTCGACCAGTTCGGCTTCGACTACGAGTTCAAGTCCTCGACCGACAGCTACCGCGCCGGCGAGTTCGACGCGACCCTGCTCAAGGTCCTCGCCCGCTACGATGCGGTGATGAAGATCATGCTGCCGACGCTGCGCGAGGAGCGGGCCGCGACCTATTCGCCCTTCCTGCCGATCCACCCCAGAACGCGCATCGTCATGCAGGTGCCGCTCGAGGGGCGCGACGTCGAGAAGGGCACGATCACCTGGAGCGATCCCGACACTGGCGAGCGCTTCGAGACGCCGGTCACCGGCGGCAACGTCAAGCTGCAATGGAAGCCCGACTGGGCGATGCGCTGGGTCGCGCTCGGCATCGACTACGAGATGGCCGGCAAGGACCTGATCGACTCCGTCAAGGTCTCCTCGGCGATCGCGCGCGCGCTCGATGCCCAGCCGCCGGAGGGCTTCAACTACGAGCTCTTCCTCGACGAGCAGGGCCAGAAGATCTCGAAGTCGAAGGGCAACGGCCTGACCATCGAGGACTGGCTGTCCTACGGCCCGCCGGAGAGCCTGGCGCTCTACATGTTCTCGCGGCCGCGCGAGGCCAAGAAGCTGCATTTCGACGTCATCCCGCGCGCCATCGACGAGTACCTGCAATTCCTCGGCGGCTACGAGCGCCAGGACTGGAAGAACCGCCTCGGCAACCCGGTCTGGCACATTCATGACGGCGAGCCGCCGCAGCCGGAGGTGATCGCCACCGGCGAGGGCGACAACGCCGCCAGGACACAAGTTACCTTCGGCCTGCTGATGAACCTCGTCGCCGTGGCGAATTCCGAGGACAAGTCCGTGCTCTGGGGCTTCCTGCAGCGCTACGCGCCCGGCATCTCGCCGGCGACCCATCCGCGCCTCGACGCGCTGGTCGGCTACGCCATCGCCTATTTCCGCGACTTCGTGAAGCCGGCCAAGACCTACCGCGCGCCCGACGAGGTCGAGCGCGCCGCCTTCGCCGCCCTCGACGCTGCGCTTGCCGCGTTGCCGGCCGGCGCGACGCCCGAGATGGTTCAGGACACGGCGCTCGACGTCGCCCGTGCCATTCCGCGCTACCAGAACCTGACGGCGAAGAACGCGACGCCCGAGCGTCCCGGCGTCACCGGCGAGTGGTGGAAGGCGATCTACCAGGTCCTGTTCGGCGAGGACCAAGGCCCGCGCTTCGGCTCCTTCGCCGCGATCTACGGCATCGCCAACACCCGCAAGCTGATCGCCAAGGCGCTGGACGGCGAGCTGATCAGCGAGCACGAGGCCTTCCTCGCCGCCCGCGAGCCGGTCGACGCATGAGCGATCAGGCGCCGGCGGCGGAGGCGGTCGAACAGGCCATCCGCAGCCGCCGCGCCGTGCGCGCCTTCCTGCCCGATCCGGTCGATCCGGCGCTGGTCCGGCGCCTGCTGGAGCTTGCCGCCCAGGCGCCAAGCGGCACCAACATGCAGCCCTGGAAGGTGCGCGTGCTGGGACCGCAGAGCCGCGAGCGGCTGGAGAGCGCGCTGATCGAGGCACTCGACGATCCGGAGTTCAAGCCGGAGGAAGAGTACCGCTACTATCCAAAGACCTTCGCCGAGCCTTATCTCTCGCGCCGTCGCAAGGTCGGCTGGGACCTTTACGGCCTGCTCGGCGTCGTGAAGGGCGATCGCGAAGGCGCCAGGCGCCATGTCGCCTATAACCTGCGTTTCTTCGGCGCGCCGGTCGCGCTGATGGTGACGATCGACCGCTCGCTCGAGATCGGCTCCTGGCTCGATCTCGGCATGTTCCTGCAGAACCTGCTGATCGCGGCGCAGGGCCACGGGCTCGACAGCTGCCCGCAGGCGATCTTCGCCCAGTTCCACCCGGTGGTGCGCGAGGTTCTGGCGATTCCGGAGGAAGAGATCGTCGTCTGCGGCATCGCGCTCGGCCATGCCGATTGGAGCGCGCCGGCCAACCGGCTCGTGCCGGAGCGCGAGCCGGTCGAGAGCTTCACGACCTGGCTGGACTAGGTTCTAAACCAACGAATCGATGGGTCGCCAACGGGTCGAAAGCGAACGCTTACTCGCCGTTCTCGAACTCGTCCGATCTTCTTGTGCCACCCAGGAAGTCCGGCCTCAAATCAGGGTGAGCGCGGTAGATCAATTCCAGCACGCCACTATCGAGCTCTGCGCATGCGCGTCCCAGCGCTCGGTCTAATGCTTTGGATTGTTCGCGCTCGATGTGGCCTCTCACTTCGTTCCCTGCGAGAAATAGGTATCGCAGCGCGAGATTAATCCTCTTGTCGAATTCGACGGCCGTTTCTCTGTCGATCGCTGACAAGCTCGCCCCCTTTGCACGCTCATGGGTCAAGATAACTAGATAAGCAGCTTTCGCTACGGAGCGGCAGTAGACAATGCGCTGCCCGGACAATCCACGTCGGGCGCGGAATCCGGGATGACGACGCGTTGTTCTCTCAAGCTGCGGAATACTTCAGAGCAGCAGGCGGACCTGCTGCTCCAATTCGTGCCCGTGCAGCACAGCGCCAATCCCCAGCGCCGCCGGCGCGCTCTTCCTGAACAGCTTCAGCACCGGCGAGACGCCGTAATGCAGCACCAGGATCGTCGCCGCGCCGACCGCGAGCCCAACCACCGCCGAGAGCGCCGCCGTCACCAGCCACTCGACCAGCCCGCTCAGTAGCGACACCGCATGGCCGACCGCGACCGCCCAGTCATGGATCAGGTGGCCGAGCCAGCCGAAGCCATAGCCCTCGAAACCGTGGATGATGATGCCGCCGCCGACCCAGAGCATCGCGGCAGTGCCAACTCCGCTCAGGATGGTGAGGAAGGGCGGCATGCCGGCCACGAGCCCGCGCCCGAACAGCTTGGTCAGCGGGCTGAGCATCCGGTCCAGGCTGCGCGGATCGGCGCCGAGCGCGGCCAGCGCCTTGCTGCGGCCAAGATAGAAGAAGGTCGTCATCGGCCGCTCGTTATTGGCGAGCGCGACGCCGGCATCGTCGGCCTTCACGATCAGCGCGACGATGCCATAGACGAAGGCGGTCATGCCGATGCCGACGATGGCGAGCACCAGGGCCTGCGTCCAGAACGACGAGGCCGAGACGCTGGCGAGCGTGATCGCCATGATCTCGGCCGAGAGGATGAAGTCGGTCTTCACGGCGCCCGAGATCTTCTCCTCCTCCAGCGCCTTCGGATCGTCGGCGAGGCCAGGCGCGTCCTCGTCATGGTGCTCGTGATGCGGCAGGAAGCGCTCCAGCACCTTCTCGGCGCCCTCGTAGCAGAGGTAGACGCCGCCGATCATCAGGAGCGGCGTGATCGCCCAGGGCGCGATCAGGGTCAGGGCGAGCGAGCCCGGCAGCAGGAAGAGCAGCTTGTTCTTGAGCGAGCCGAGCGCGATCCGGCCGATGATCGGCAGTTCCCGCTCCGCCGCGAAGCCGACGGCATAGCGCGGCGTCACCGCGGCATCGTCGATGACGATGCCGGCCGCCTTGGCCCCGGCCTTCGTGGCTTGCGCAGCGGCATCGTCGAGCGAAGCCGCCGCCACCTTGGCGAGGGCCGCAATGTCGTCAAGCAGAGCAAACAGACCGGAACTCACGAACGCACCTCCTGGCTGGGATCGAACCGCCTCAGCAAAGCGGGCGCAGGTTGCCAGCAGATGACAGGCAAAGCCAGCCGGCACCACGCCGCATGATTGCGGCGCGGCAACGGCACGACGTCAGCCGTCGCGAGGCCGGAAACTATCCCTGATTGATCTCGAACAGCCCGGCGCAGCCCATGCCGCCGGCGACGCACATGGTGACGACCGCATAGCGCGCCTTGCGGCGGCGGCCCTCCAGCAGCGCATGGCCGACGAGCCGCGCCCCGCTCATGCCGAACGGATGGCCGATCGCGATCGCGCCGCCATTGACGTTGACCTTCTCGGGGTCGATGCCGAGCGTGTCGCGGCAATAGAGCGACTGCGAGGCAAAGGCCTCGTTCAGCTCCCAGAGGTCGATGTCTGCGACCGTGAGGCCGTTGCGCTGAAGCAGCCGCGGCACGGCGAAGACCGGGCCAATGCCCATCTCGTCCGGCTCGCAGCCCGCCGCCGCGAAGCCGCGGAAGGTGCCGAGCGGCGAAAGGCCGCGCCTGGCCGCCTCGTCCGCCGCCATCACCACGCAGGCCGCAGCGCCGTCCGAGAGCTGGCTGGCATTGCCGGCGGTGATGAACTTGTCCTCGCCGCGTACCGGCTTGAGCTTGAGCAGCGCCTCCAGCGTGGTGTCGGGCCGATTGCCTTCGTCCCTGGCGAGTGTGACCTGCTCCTGCCGCGTCTCGCCGGTCACCTTGTCGGTGACGGCCATGACCGCGCTCATCGGCACGATCTCGTCGTCGAACAGCCGGCGCTGCTGCGCCGAGGCCGTGCGCCGCTGGCTCTCCAGCGAGAATTCGTCCTGCGCCTCGCGCGAGATGCCGTAGCGCTCGGCGACGTTGTCGGCGGTCTCGATCATGCTCGTGTAGATCGACGGCTTGTGCTGCATCAGCCAGTCGTTCTGGGTCAGGTCGCGCCGCACCACCGGCTGCACCAGGCTGATCGACTCGACGCCGCCGCCGACCGCGACCGGCACGCCGTCCATCGCCACGCGCCGCGCCGCGTGCGCGATCGCCTCCAGGCCCGAGGCGCAGAAGCGGCTGACCGTGACGCCGGCGGACCCGACCGGCAGCCCCGCCACCAGCGCCGAATGGCGCGCGACATTGCCGCCCGTCGCCGCCTCCGGATAGCCGCAGCCGAGCACGACCTCCTCGATCTCGGCCGGGTCGAGCTTGATCCGCTCATAGGCCGCCCTGATCGCATGGGCGGCGAGATCGGCGCCGCGCGTCTGGTTGAAGGCGCCGCGATGAGCTTTGCCGATCGGCGTGCGGGCGGTGGAGACGATGACGGCTTCGGTCATGAGCGCTTGTCCCTGCGGCAGCTTATTGAATGTCAGATATCATATATAAACCGGCCCGCCCCGAAGGAACAGGCGATGCCGCTTATGCGGCCCTGGCTTTGAGGTCGGCGAAGCCTTTGCCTTCGGCCGCGAGCCGGCGCAAGAGCGGCGCGGGTTGGAGCGTGGCATCGCCACTCTCGGCCGCCTGCGCCTCCAGCCGTTTCACGATGACGTCGAGCCCGACCGTATCGGCCCAATGCATCGGCCCGCCGCGCCAGGCCGGCCAATTGTAGCCGTTGAGCCAGACCGTATCGATATCGCCCGGCCTGGCCGCGATGCCCTCTTCGAGGATACCAGCACCCTCGTTGACCATCGGGTCCATCAGCCGCGCCACGATCTCGTCCGAGGTGAACGAGCGTCGCGTCACGCCTTTTTCGGCTGAGATGCGCTCGATCAGCGCCTCGACCTCGGGGTCGCGTTGCCCGGTCCGCGCACCTTCGGGATAGAGGTAGTAGCCCTTGCCGGTCTTCTGGCCGAAGCGCCCGGCCTCGCAAAGCGCATCGGCCACGGCGGCCTTGGTGCCGAGCGACTTGCGCGTGCGCCAGCCGATATCGCCGCCGGCGAGGTCGGACATGGCGAAGGGGCCCATCTTGAAGCCGAAGCCGGTCACGGCGGCATCGACCTCATGCGGCAGGGCGCCGGCGATCAGGAGACGCTCGGCGGCGCGGGTGCGCTGCGCCAGCATGCGGTTGCCGACGAAGCCGAAGCAGTTGCCGACCACGACCGGCACCTTGCCGAGCTTGCGCCCGAGCGCGAGCGCGGTCGCGACGACATCACCTGCCGTCCCAGTCGGCCGCACGATCTCCAGCAGCTTCATCACGTTGGCCGGGCTGAAGAAATGCAGGCCGACGACGTCCTGAGGCCGCGCGGTCGCGGCCGCGATCGTTGCGACATCGAGATAGGAGGTGTTGGTCGCCAGGATCGCGCCCGGCTTCATCACCTTGTCGAGCTCGCCAAAGATCTGCCGCTTGACGCCCATCTCCTCGAACGCCGCCTCGACCACGATATCGGCATTGCCCGCCGCCGCGAGCCCCACCGCGGGCGTGATCAGCGCCATGCGCTCGTCGCGCGCAGCCTCGCTCATCGAGCCGCGCTTGACCGAGAAGCCATAGGTGTCGCGGACGCGGGCATGGCCCTTGTCGATCAGCTCCTGCGTCGTCTCGATCAGCGTCACCGGGATCCCGGCATTGGCGAAGCACATGGCAATGCCGCCGCCCATCGTGCCGGCGCCGATCACTGCCGCCTGCGCCAGCGGGCGCGGCTTCACGCCCGCATCGATGCCGGGCACATGCGTCGCCTCGCGCTCCGCGAAGAAGGCATAGCGCAGCGCCTTGGAGCGCTCGTCGGCGAGCAGCCTGACGAACAGCGCCCGTTCCGCCGCGAGGCCCTCGGGAAAGGGCAAGGTGAAGGCGCCGCGCACCGCCTCGATCAGCGCCATCGCATTGGGCATATCGCCGGACTTGGCCGTAGCATCCTTGGCCAGCGCCTCGAACGCCTCGCGATCAGCGTCCGTGAGCTTGTCCGTCCACTCGCTCGTCCGCGCCGGCACGCCCTGGGCCGCAAGCTCCTGCGCCTTGGCGACAGCCGCCTCGATCAGGTCGCCGCTGACGAGCTCGACCAGCCCAAGTGCCGCGCCCTTCTCGGCCGAGATCGGCTCGCCTGTAAGCATCATCGGAAAGGCCTTCGCCGCACCGATCAGCCGCGGCAGGCGCTGCGTGCCGCCGGCGCCGGGAATGATGCCGAGCTTGATTTCGGGCAGGCCGAGCTTGGCCGCAGGCGCAGCCAGCCGAGCATGGCAGGCAAGCGCGACTTCGAGCCCGCCACCCAGCGCCACGCCCTGGATCGCCGCGACGACCGGCTTCGGGCAGGCCTCGATCAGGTTCAGCACCTCCGGCAGCAGCGGCTCGACCGGCGGCTTGCCGAACTCGCTGATATCGGCGCCGGCGATGAAGGCGCGGCCAGCGGCGGCGATGACCAGCGCTTCGACCTTCGGATCAGCCGCGATCGCCTGGACCGTCTCCACCAGCGCGGCGCGGAGCGCGGCGCTCAGCGCGTTCACCGGCGGGTTGTCGATCGTCGCGATCGCGACGGCGCCGCGCTGCGACAGCCGAACGGTCTCCATGGGCATCGTCCTCGATATCAACCAGTGACCGGCTAGGAAGGCCGCAGCCTCCATCCTGTCAAGGCGCTCAGCCGCGAGGGCGTTGCACCCCGCAACCAGAAGCCTTGCCGCGACGGCACAGATGCCGGGCGCGACGCGGCGGGCGCATCCGCGCGAGATGGCAAGCGCGAAGTTCGATCTTGCCTCGGGCCGGTTTCATGATGCTTCTGGCATCAAGAATAGTTCAGCCAAGGACAATCACAGCATGACCACCGTTCTGACCGAGACTGCCGCGCCCGGCGTCACCCAGATCACGATCAACCGGCCGGACCGCCGCAACGCGCTCGATGCCGCGACCTATGCCGGGCTGATCGAGGCGCTGAAGGCTGCCGATGCCGATCCGTCGGTCAAGGCCATCGTGCTGACCGGCGCGGCCGGCTGCTTCTCCAGCGGCGCCGACATCAAGAGCTTCCAGGCCTCGTCCGGCGACGGGCCGAGCATCGCCATCACCTTCCTGAACACGATCTCGACCACGGCCAAGCCGATCGTCGCCGCGGTAGAGGGCTATGCCGTCGGCATCGGCACGACGATGCTGCTGCATTGCGACCTCGCCTATGCCGGGCGCGGCGCGACCTTCCGCGTGCCCTTCGTCGCGCTCGGGCTCTGCCCGGAGGGCGCGTCGAGCTACCTGCTGCCGCTGATCGCCGGCACCAAGCGCGCCGCCGAGTTGCTGATGCTGGGCGAGCCCTTCGGCCCCGAGCAGGCGCTGGAGGCCGGCATCGTCAACGCCGTCACCGAGGAGGGCGGCGCACTCGTCAAGGCGCTGGAGCGGGCGAGCGCGCTGGCCGCCCTGCCGCCGCAGTCGGTGGCGCTGACCAAGATGCTGCTCAAGCGCGGCAATGCCGCGACCGTGGCGGAGACGATCGCAGTCGAGGCCAAGCACTTCGCCGAGCGCCGCCTCTCGGACGAGGCGCAGGCCATCTTCGCCGCCTTCCTCAACAAACGCTGAGATAAGAGCCGCCCCCTTCGCGGAAGATGGAGAGACACGGCGCTCGCCAGCGCTTCCACCGTCATTGCGAGCGTAGCGAAGCAATCCAGGGGGCTCGCTCTACGTCCCCCTGGATTGCTTCGTCGCTGCGCTCCTCGCAATGACGGCCTTGCCGGGAAACTGCCCTACGCCGCCGCCACCCGCTGCCCGCGCAGCTTCTGCATCGTCCAGCTGAACACCGGCCAGAGCAGCGCGGCAAAGGTCATCGCCGCCAGCACCGAGGAGACCGGCCGGCTGAAGAACGGCAGGACCGAGCCGTCCGACTTGATCAGCGAGGTCACGAAGCTCTGCTCCACCATCGTGCCCATGACGATGCCGAGCACCAGCGCCGCGACCGGATAGCCGTTCTTCTCCATCACGAAGCCGAACAGGCCGAACAGCGCGACGCACCAGACCGCGAACAGGTTGTTGCCCGCCGTGGCGAAGGCACCGACCGCGCAGAAGATCATGATCACCGGCATCACCGCCGAGCGCGGCGCGCCGACGACGCGGCTCGCCAGCCGGATCATGACGATGCCGAGCGGGATCATGATGATGTTGCCGAGGATGAAGATGATGTAGAGCGCGTACATGCTCGATGCCTGTTCGCTGAACAGGGTCGGGCCGGGGTTGAGCCCCTTCATGTAGAGCACGCCGATCGCGATCGCAGTGATCGTGTCGCCGGGGATGCCGAAGAGCAGCGCCGGCACCCAGCCCGAGGCGAGCGAGGCATTGTTCGAGGCGCCAGCCTCGATCAGCCCTTCCGGATGGCCGGTGCCGAACTTCTCCGGCGTCTTCGAGAAGCGCTTCGACATCGCGTAGCTGACCCAGGCCGCCATGTCGGCGCCGGCGCCCGGCAGCACGCCGATGATGATGCCGACGATGTTCCCGCGCACCTGCTGCTTCGGATATTGCTTGGTGAGCTCGATCTGGCCCTTGAGGATGCTGCCGAGCCTGCGGTGCTCCAGCTTCGGCGGCTCGCGCTCGGTCAGGGCCCGCATCACCTCGGCCAGCGCGAACACGCCGACGAGAGCCGGGATCGGCTCGATGCCGCCGAGAAGATCGGTCGTGCCGAAGGTGAAGCGTGCCACGCCGCCGGGATTGTCGATGCCGATGCAGGTGATCAGCAGCCCGAGCAGCATCGAGGCGATCGCCTTGATCGGCGAGGAGCGCGCCACCAGCGTCGCGCACATCAGGCCGAGCATGGCCAGCCAGAAGTTCTCATAGGTCGAGAACGAGAGCGCGAACTCGGCCAGGACCGGCGCCAGGATCATCAGCGACAAGGTGCCGGCGATGCCGCCGAGCGCCGAGAACCAGAGGCAGATGCCGAGCGCCGTCTCGGCCTGGCCCTTGCGGGTCATCGCATAGGCTTCGTCGGTATAGGCGGCCGAGGCCGGCGTGCCGGGAATGCGCAGCAGGCAGCCCGGGATGTCGCCGGAGAAGATCGCCATCGCCGACGCCGTGATGATCGTCGCCACAGCCGCGATCGGCGAGAGGTAGAAGGTGACGGGCACGAGCAGCGCGGTGGCCATCGTGGCGGAGAGGCCGGGCAGCGAGCCGACGACGAGGCCGTAGATCGCCGAGGCGAAGATGGCGATGAGGACGTCCGGGGCGAAGACGAGGCCGAAGGCCTGGATGATCGTGTTCATCGGCTCACCACGGGAACGGCAGCAGGCCGTCGGGCAAAGGCACCCGCAGCAGCTTCAGGAAGATCAGGTTGATGACGAAGGGCGCGATGAGCGCGAGCGGCACCGAGAGCTTGGGCTTGGCGCCGAAGGCGGTCGAGGCGACCAGCACCATGATCGCCGCCGTCGGCAGGAAGCCGAGCGGTTCCGAGGCGAGAGCGTAGAACATCAGCAGGGCCGGCGGCAGCAAAGCGAGCCAGGAGCGCCAGGCCGGCAGCGGCGCGAACTCCTCAGGCGCCGAGTGGCTGACCACGTCGGCCTCGGCGACCTCCTCGAAATGGCGGCCGATGCCGAGCACGATCAGCGCGCCGCAAACCAGCAGCCCGGTGCCGACGACCATCGGGAAAGCGGAAGGACCGACCTGCTGGCCAGGCACCGGCGGCAGTTTCGACCCGTAGAAAAATGCTGCGGCCCCGAGCATCGCAATGGCGGAACCGGAGATGCGATCGGCGAGTGGCGTCACGGCAAGCTCTCTTAGTGCATAGAAAACGAAGATGACCCGCTTCCCGTCATCCCGGGCGACCGCAGGTCGGCCCGGGATCCATCGTAGAGCTCCGGAGCTTTATGATGGATCCCGGAGCGGCGCCGCTTCGCGGCTTGTCCGGGATGACCGGGGGCGGGGTGGACAAGGCGGGGTACCTCGCCTTGTCATGGGCGAACCGGATCAGGCCTTGGCGAGGCCGGCGGCCTTCATCGCGGAGGCCATGGCCTTGTCGCCCTCGTCCATGAACTTTCCGAAATCAGCCCGGTCGGCGTATTTCATGCCGAAGCCGCGCGAATTCATGAAGTCCTGGTAGTCTTTCGACTCGAAGGCCTTCTTCAGCGAGCCCGCGAGCTTGGCCTGGATATCGGCCGGCAGGCCCTTCGGGCCGGCGATGCCGCGCCAGGCGCCGACCGAGTAGTGGATGCCGAGCGACTCGTTCAGCGTCGGCACCTCCTTGAACTGCGGGTTGCGCTCCGTCGCCATGATGGCGAGCGACTTCGCCTTGCCCGCGTCGATCATGGCGCGCGCCTCGGGCACCGAGCAGGTGACGATGTCGATGCCGCCGGCCGCGAGGTCCTGCATGCCGGGAGCAGCGCCGTTCGACGGCACCCAGGCGACATGGTCCGGCTTCAGGCCCATGGCGACGAGCCAGCCGACCAGCGCGAGGTGCCAGATGCCGCCCTGGCCGGTGCCGGACGCCTTGAGCTTGCCGGGAGGCGCGGCCTTGATCGCAGCGGCCAGCGCCTTGATGTCCTTGTGCGGGCTCGAAGACGAGACCTGCACGCCCGGCGGGTCCTCGTTCATCAGCGCCAGCGGCACGTAGCTCGCCGGCGTCAGGTCGGTGAGGCCCTGATGATGCATCATCGAGATCTCGACCGTCAGCATGCCGATATTGTAGCCGTCCGGCGCCGCGGTCGCGATGGCCGAGTGGCCGACCACGCCCGAGCCGCCGGTGCGGTTGACGACGTTGACCGGCTGGCCAAGGTCCTTCTCGAGCAGCTGCGCGACGATGCGCGCCGTCGCGTCAGTGCCGCCGCCCGCGCCCCAGGGGCAAACCATGGTCAGGGGGCGGGACGGATATTGCGCCTGGCCGAGGGCCGGCTTGGCGATGAGTCCGGCAGCGCCGGCCGCAGCCGCGCCCTTCAGGACGTTACGTCGGGTGATGATTCCAGACATTCTTGCATACCTCCCGGATAAATCGATTTAGGTACGGGAGCTTCTCCGCTTCTGGCGGGGCGCCCTTGTGGTCCGGCGCTATCTGAACCGATTGTCGTTGCAGAGACAACTGCGCTTTTGGGCTTAGCTCACAGCGTGCATACAATTTGCAGCACGGCCTTGCCGGCCTTGTCGACGACTGCGCCGGTGCTGAGCTCGACGGCAGCCGCGGCCGTCGGCAGCGTCACGCCGGCCTTGCTCAGGAAGGGCCCGATCGCCGCGCCATCGGCGACGGCATAGGCGCGCTGCGGCGCGACGCCCGCGACCAGGAACTTGTCCGAAGGGTCGGCGGTCACCAGCCCGGCGAGCCTGCCCTGCCGGTCGAAGGCCGGGCTGCCGACCTGACCCGGCTGCAGCGGCGCGAACACGGCCGCGCCCGAGCCGACCTTCACGCCCTGCCCCGGCAGCGCCATTGCCGCGCGCTGGCCGCCAGTATTGCCGTAGGCGACGAGCACGAGCCCGGCCTGCTCGCCCAGCGCCTCGCCGCGCAGGCCCGGCGCAGCTCCGGAGATGCCGTCCACATCCAGCAGCGCCAGCCCGCTCGCATCGTCCTTGGCGCGCAGCTTCGCGGCGCGCCCGCCGACCCTGAGCGCCTTGCATGGGTCGATCGCGGCCGTCGCGGTCAGCACCAGCCTGTCGCCGACGATCAGCCCGGCGCCGTAACGCTCGGTCGCACGGGCCACGGGCGGTGGAACAGCGGGTTGAGAACCCGGCGCGGGCGTCGCTCCGGAAGCGCTGGCGACAGCCGGGGCAGCCGCCGGCATCGGGCCGGTCGGGAAGGGCTCGAAGCTCGCGGCGATGGCGATGACCATCGGATCGACCACCGGCGTCAGCGCCTTGTCGTAGCCGATCGAGAAGCCGCGCAGCCCGGCCGGGCCGGAGGAAAGCCGGCGATAGAACTTGCCGGTCGCGGTCTCGCCGGTGATGACGAAGAAATCCGGCCGCAGCAGCTTGTAGGTGATCTTGCGGCCCTGCACCACGGCGCTGGTCGCCCGCTCGAACAGGATGTCGAGGGTGTCGCCACCGGGCGGCGTCGTGCTGGTGTCGAGCGTGACGCGGCCATCCTCGCTCTGCCAGCGCCCGCCATTAGGCGAGACGTCGCGCTTCGGCAAGAGCTTGCTGGGGATGCCGATTCGCGCGCCGGTGCGCTCGTCGGCGATCAGCCGGAAGCCGGCGGCATCGCGCGCCGCCGCGGCGCGCTGCGCCAGGGCCCGGCGCTCGACCGGATTGAGGATGCCGTCCGGCGCACCGCGCGTCGCCGCCTTGATCGTGTTGATGCCGCGGAAGGTGAGCGGCCCGAACGAGCCGCTCACCGCGCCATTGAAGGCCCCGGCCCAGATCAGGTCGGTCTGGATCGCCCGGCGCTCGGCCTCGGGCAGCGCATCGAACGCCGACTGTGCCGCGACCATCTGCGGGTTCGGCGCGGGTGCGGCCGGAGCCGGAGCCTGCGCGGCGGCAGAGAGCAGGCTCGCGACAAGCAGCGGCATGGCCAGTCCAAAGCCGGCAAACCACATCGGCCCGCGGCGCGAACGGAAACTGAGCGCATTCGCCATTTGTCTTCTCCGGCCCGGCAAAAGATCGTCCTAAAACGGGTCGCCGCATTGAGCGTCAACTGCGCCGCCTCTGCAACTGCGCAGACGTAAACAACTGTGATGACGCGCACACAACGTCCGATACCGACCTTTCACCTTGCAGCGGGACACGATAGCCTGCCGGCGAACTCGGGGCGTCATGCAGGCGACGCGCGGCGCTCCGAGAATAGGCTACCTGACTGACCGAAGGGGACCACTATGACCTTTCTCACCCGGATCGCGCTGCTCTTCGGTCTCGCCCTCTCTGCAACGACGCCTGCGCTCGCACAGCCCGCCCTCTCCCAGAAGGCCTATGTCCGCACCGACCTCGCCGCCGACGGCCAGAGGCTGGAAGAGCGGCTGAAGCGCGACGTCTCCACCGGCGCCCGGCCGGCCGCGCTCTCGCTCCGCGACGGCGAGGCAGCCATGGCCCGCGGCGACGCCCGCGCCGCCCTGCCTCAGGCCAACGCCGCCGTCGTCGCCGACCCGAACAATTCAGCCGGCTGGCGCCTGATGGCCCGCGCCGCCAACGCGATCGAGCCCCGCGACTATCGCGAGCGCTGGGACCTGCGCGAGCGCGCCACCACGGCGGCCTACCTCGCCTATCAGCGCTCGGCCAACCGCAACGACGAGGCTGCCTCGCTGGCCGTGCTCGCCCGCACCTTCGAGAAGAACGAGCTCTGGCGCCCGGCGCTCACCACCTATCGCCTCAGCCTCGACCTGCAGGACAACGCCCAGCTCCGCGCCTCCTATGAGAGCCTGCGCGAGAAGCGCGGCTTCCGCCTGCTCTCCAACAAGGTCGATGCCGACGCCGCCTCGCCCCGCGCCTGCTTCGTCTTCTCCGAGCCGCTCGCCCGCGGCCGCGTCGACTTTGCTCCCTACGTCGCCATCTCCGGTGGCAAGGGCGATTTCGCCGTCAGCGCCGAGGAGCGCCAGATCTGCGTCGACGGCCTCAGGCATGGCGAGCGCTACGCTTTCGTCATTCGCCAGGGCGTGCCCTCGGCGATCCCCGACGAGATCCTGCTGAAATCAGCCGATTACGAGGTCTATGTCCGCGACCGCACCCCGTCCGTGCGCTTCACCGGCAAGAACTACGTGCTGCCGCGCACCGGCCAGCAGGGCATCCCGGTCGTCTCGGTCAATTCCGGCAGGCTCGACCTCGAGGTCATGCGCATCGGCGACCGCAACCTGATCAACTCGGTCCATTCCGACGACTTCCTGACCCAGCTCGGCGGCTACAGCGCGGGCCAGATCGCCTCCGACAAGGGTCAGAGCGTCTGGAAAGGCTCGATGGAGGTGAAGTCCGAGCTGAACAAGGACGTCATCACCGCCTTCCCGGTGCTGGAGGCCGTCGGCCAGCTCCAGCCCGGCGTCTACGTGATGTTCGCCAAGCCCTCGGGCGGCCAGGCGACGCAGGCCTCGGACGATGGCGACAGCGACTACGACGGCACCACCCGCGCGACGCAATGGTTCGTCGTCTCCGATCTCGGCCTGACCAGCTTCTCCGGTCCCGACGGCGTGCACGTCCTCGTCCGCTCGCTCGCCAATGCGTCTCCCGTCGCCAATGTCGAGCTGCGCCTCGTCGCCCGCAACAACGAGATTCTCGCCACCGCCCGCTCCGACGCCAACGGCTATGCCCGCTTCGATGCCGGCCTCGCCAAGGGCCAGGGCGGCAATGCGCCCGGCCTCGTCACCGCGCTCGCCGGCGATGATTATGGCTTCCTCGACCTGAAGCAGACGGCCTTCGACCTCTCCGACCGCGGCGTCAAGGGCCGCGTCGCCCCGGACGGCCTCGACGCCTATCTCTATACCGAGCGCGGCGTCTACCGCTCCGGCGAGACCGTCTACCTCACCAGCCTGCTGCGCGACGCCAGGAGCGCCGCCGTGACCGGCCTGCCGCTGACCCTGGTGGTCAAGCGCCCCGACGGCGTCGAATACCGCCGCCGCCAGGTCGAGGACCAGGGCGCCGGCGGCCGCGCCTATTCCATCCCGCTGCTCTCGGGCGCCCAGACCGGCACCTGGCGCGTCCAGGCCTATGCCGATCCGAAGGGCTCGGTCATCGGCGAGACCTCCTTCCTCGTCGAGGATTACGTCCCCGAGCGGCTGGAGCTGACGCTCGCGCCGAAGACGCCGCTGCTCCAGGCCGGCGAGCCGGCCGAGATCGACCTGACCGCGCGCTATCTCTATGGCGCGCCGGGCTCCGAGCTCGACGTCAACGGCTCGACCACGATCCGCGCCGCCGCCCAATCGGCCATTCCCGGCTTCGACGGCTACCAGGTCGGCCTCACCGACGAGGATTTCGAGTCGGTCCAGGCCGATCTGGAGGAGAGCTCGACCACCGACGCCCAGGGCAAGGCGCTGGTCTCAGCCGCCGTCCAGCAGCCCGACGTCAACCGCCCGCTCGAGGTCGAGATCACCTTGCGCGTCGGCGAGCCCGGCGGGCGCGCCATCGCCCGCTCCGTCACCTTGCCGATCGTGCCCAAGGGCGCCGCCATCGGCGTCAAGAAGCTCTTCGACGACGGCATGCTCGGCAATGGCCAGAATGCCAGTTTCGACGTGATCATGGCCAATGGCGACGGCCGCCGCCTCAGTCGCCAGGGCGTCAAGTGGACGCTCTCCAAGGTCACGCGCAACTACCAGTGGTTCTTCAAGGACGGCCGCTGGAACTATGAGGGCGTCAAGACGACCCGCCGCGTCGCCGATGGCGAGATCGCCACCAGCGAGACCGCGGCTGCGAACATCAGCGCGCCCGTGCAATGGGGCAATTACCGGCTCGACGTCGTCTCGACCGGCTCGGACGCGACCGAGACCAGCGTCTCCTTCAGCGTCGGCTATGAGAGCGACAAGACCGCCGAGACGCCCGACGTGCTCGACGTCGCGCTCGACAAGGCCTCCTACGGCATCGGCGAGACCATGCAGGTCCGGCTCTCGCCGCGCTTCGCCGGCAAGGCGACGCTCGCCGTGATCAGCGACCGCGTCGCCGAGATCCGCACCATCGACATCGCCGCCGACGGCACCACGGCTTCGATCCCGGTCAAGGCCGAATGGGGCGCCAGCGCCTATCTCGTCGCGCTCGCCCACCGGCCGATGGACGCTGCCGCCAACCGCCTGCCCGGCCGCGCCATCGGCCTGTCCTGGTTCTCGATCGGCAAGGAGCAGCGCACGCTCGCGATCGACCTCGGCGCGCCCCAGCTCGTGCGACCACTCACGACGCTGTCGCTGCCGGTCAAGGTCACCGGCGCGCGCTCCGGCGAGGAGGCTTTCGTCACCGTCGCCGCCGTCGATATCGGCATCCTCAACCTGACCCGCTACGAGAGCCCGGATCCGAGCAAGTACTTCTTCGGCCAGCGCCAGCTCGGCCACGAGCTGCGCGACCTCTATGGCTACCTGATCGACGGCATGCAGGGCGTCCGCGGCGCCATCCGCTCCGGCGGCGACGGCGCGGCGGCGGTCAAGGGCGAGGCGCCGACGCAGGAGCCGCTGGCGCGCTATTCCGGCGTGGTCAAGGTCGGGCCGGACGGCATGGCCAAGGTCGATTTCGAGCTGCCCGCCTTCAATGGCGCAGTCCGCGTCATGGCCGTCGCCTGGTCGGCCGGCCGCACCGGCCAGGCCAGCGCCGACGTCGTCATCCGCGACCAGATCGTCGCGCAGGCGACGCTGCCGCGCTTCCTCGCCATTGGCGACCAGTCGCGCTTCCACCTCCAGATCGACAATGTCGAAGGGCCTCCCGGCACCTACACCGTCGATCTCGACGTCAAGGGCCCGGTCCTCGTCGCCGCCGACGCGACGCGGCGCTCGTTCAACCTGACGACCGGCGCGAAGACGCAGCTCACCATCCCCGTCACGGCCGCAGGCCTTGGCCGCGCCGAGTTCGACGTCCGCGTCACCGGCCCGAACGGCATCGGCACCGTGCAGAACCTCGCCGTGCGCGTGCAGCCCTCCTCCAACACGATCGCGCGCCGCGTCGTCCGGCCGATCCCCGGCAATGGCGGTGGTCTCACGGTCTCGGCCGACCTGATGGCCGATCTCGTGCCGCGCTCCGGTCAGGTCTCGGTCTCGATCTCGCCCTTCGCCTCGCTCGACGTTCCCGCGATCCTGAAGGCGCTCGACCGCTATCCCTATGGCTGCACCGAGCAAACCGTGAGCCGCGCCCTGCCGCTGCTCCACGTCAACCGGCTGGCGTCGCTGGAGAGCCTGGCGCTGGACGCCAATGCCGACGAGCGCGTCAACGGCGCGATCGAGCGCGTGCTCGCCCGCCAGGGTGGCAACGGCTCCTTCGGCCTCTGGGGCGTCGGCGGCGACGACCTCTGGCTCGACTCCTTCGTCGTCGACTTCCTGACCCGGGCCCGCGAGCGCCAGTTCAACGTCCCCACGGTGGCGTTCAACATGGCGCTCGACCGGCTGCGCAACCAGGTCGTCAACACCTCCGACATCAACAAGGAGGAGGCCTCCGGCATCGCCTATGCGCTCTACGTGCTCGCCCGCAACGGCCGGCCGGTGATGGGCGATTTGCGCTACCTCGCCGACAACAAGCTCTCCGATTTCGCCTCGCCGCTGGCCCGCGCCCAGATCGGCGCGGCGCTCTCGCTGCTGGGTGATCGTGGCCGCGGCCGCGCCGCCTTCACCAGCGCGCTCGCGACCTTGCAGGACACCCGCGACGACGGCCTGTCGCGCGCCGATTACGGCTCGCGCCTGCGCGACAGCACCGGCACGCTGGCGCTGATCGCCGAGGCCAATGGCGAGCGCGCCGACATCACCCGCGCCGCCAGCATCGTCGAGGGCGCCCGCAACGCCTCGCGCTACACCTCGACGCAGGAGAACATGTGGATGGTGCTGGCCGCCCAGGCCATGACCAAGGAGGCCGAGGGCATGACGCTCACGGTCGATGGCGCCGAGCGCAAGGGCGCGCTCTACCGCACGCTCTCGCAGGAGGCGCTGGAGGCCAAGCCGCTCGTCATCGCCAATCCCGGCCCCGCCGCGGCCCAGGCCGTGATCACCGTCTCCGGCATCCCGGCGACGCCGGAGCCGGCGCTGAACCAGGGCTTCGGCCTGGAGCGCACGATCTACTCGATGAAGGGCGAGAAGGTCGATCCCGCCAGCCTGCGCCAGAACGAGCGCTATGTCGTGGCGCTGACCGTGACCGAGATCCCGGCCCGCTACGGCCGCCTGCTGCTGGTCGACCCGCTGCCGGCCGGGCTCGAGATCGAGAACGCCAACCTGACCGAGGGCGCCTCGACTGAAGGGCTGTCCTGGCTGGAGCAGAAGGTCTCGCCGGTCCATACCGAGGCGCGCGACGACCGTTATGTCGCCGCCTTCGAGCGCAGCGGCTCCTCGAACCAGCCGGGCGTCTTCACGATCGGCTACATCGTGCGGGCCGTCTCGCCCGGCCGCTATGTCGCCCCGGCCGCCGCGATCGAGGACATGTACCGGCCCGATCGCTTCGGCCGGACCGCGTTCGGCACGGTCGACATCGCTTCGGCGAGGTAAGGGGATAAGGCACCTCGGACGTGAGCACGCAACCCGACGAGACAGGCGCCGCCGAGCCCCCTCTCCCCCTGCGGGAGAGGGTTGGGGTGAGGGGTCGCGCCGTGCTTGCTCGTTTGCGTCTTGTCTCGCGCTCAGTGCTCGGAAGCGTCGCGCGACCCCTCATCCGTCTCCGCTCCGCGGAGCCACCTTCTCCCGCAAGGGGAGAAGGAAGGCGCGCGCCCTTCCGCAAATGGGCTCTGCGAAGCTTGGGCATCGCGACACTTGGGATCGCAACCACGGCCGGCGCCCTCACCTACTACGCCTCCACCCTCCCGCCGCTCGACATTACCGCCGCGCGCGACCGCTCGACCGTGGTGCTCGACCGCGACGGCAAGCTGCTGCGCCCCTTCCTCACCGCCGACGGGCGCTGGAAGCTCCCGGTCGGCGAGGCGGATGTCGATCCGCGCTATCTCGCCATGCTCAAGGCCTTCGAGGACAAGCGCTTCGACCGCCACTGGGGCATCGACCCCACCGCCATGCTGCGCGCCGCCGGGCAGATGCTGCTGAGCGGCCGCGTCGTCTCCGGCGGCTCGACGCTGACCATGCAGGTCGCCCGCCTGCTCGAACCGCGTGAGGAGCGCTCGCTCGCCGCCAAGCTGCGCCAGGCCGTGCGCGCCGTCGAGATCGAGCGCCGCTTCAGCAAGAGCGAGATCCTCGACCTCTACCTGACGCTCGCGCCCTTCGGCGGCAATCTCGAGGGCGTGCGCGCCGCGAGCTTCGCCTATTTCGGCAAGGAGCCGAAGCGGCTCTCGACTGCCGAGGCGGCCCTGCTCGTCGCGCTGCCGCAGGCGCCGGAGCAGCGTCGCCCCGACCGCTTCACCGAGACCGCGAGCAGGGCGCGCGACCGCGTGCTCGCCCGCGTCGAGGCAGCCGGCCTCGCCACCAGGGGCGAGGTCGCCGCCGCCCGCGAGGAGCCGGTCCCGACCGCGCGCAAGCCCTTCCCATCGCTCGCCCCGCACGTCGCCGAGCAGGTCGTGGCCGAGTCTCCCGCCGCCCGCAGCCATCGCCTCACGCTCGACGCCCGCCTTCAGGCCAATCTCGAACAGCTCGCCCGCGAGCGCAGCCTCGGCCTGGCGCCGCAGGTCTCGATCGCCATCCTCGCCGTCGACAACGACACCGGCGAGATCCGCGCCTCGGTCGGCGGCGTCGATTATTTCGCCGCCGAGCGCGCCGGCGCGCTCGACCTGACGCGGGCGCTACGCTCGCCCGGCTCGGCGCTGAAGCCCTTCATCTACGCGCTCGCCTTCGATAACGGCATCGCCCATCCCGAGACGATGCTGGAGGACCGGCCGGCCCGCTACGGCCTTTACGTTCCCGAGAATTTCGACCTCGGCTTCCAGGGCATGGTCTCGGCCCGCAAGGCGCTGCAGCTCTCGCTCAACGTGCCGACGGTCGAGCTGCTCTCGGCGCTCGGCCCGCAGCGCTTCCTGTCGCGGCTGCGCGATGCCGGCGCCACCATCGCCATGCCGAAGGAGGGCGGCGCGCCCGGCCTCGCGGTCGGCCTCGGCGGCCTGGGCATCACCTTGCAGGACCTGACCCGGCTCTATGTCGGCCTTGCCCGCGGCGGCGAGATGCTGCCGCTGCGGGTCAAGCCCGGCACGAACCCGGCCGGCGAAGCCCCGCGCCTCGTCGATCCCGTCGCCGCCTGGTATGTCGCCGACACCTTGCTCGGCGCGCCGCCGCCGCTCAACGCCATGCCCGGCCGCATCGCCTACAAGACCGGCACCTCCTACGGCTATCGCGATGCCTGGGCGGTGGGCTTCGACCGCAAGCACACGATCGGCGTCTGGGTCGGCCGGGCCGATAATGGCGCGGTGCCGGGGCTGGTCGGCCGCACCGTCGCGGCGCCGATCCTGTTCGACGCCTTCGCCCGGCTCGGCCTCGATCCGCGCCCCTTCCCGCAGCCGCCGAACGCCATCGTCGCCACGACCTCGAACCTGCCGCCGCCGTTGCGCCATCTCCGGCAGGACGTGCCGAAGACGCTCGCCGCGCTGGCGACGCCCGGCCTGAAGCTCGCCTTCCCACCGGAAGGCGCCCGCATCGACCTTGCCGCCTCCGCGCTGGACGGCAAGGCCGAGCTCAACCTCAAGGTCGATGGCGGCGCCCCGCCCTATACCTGGCTGGTCGACGGCACGCCGGTGACCCCGCCGCTGCGCCGGCGCGAGGCCGCCTGGCAGCCCGGCGGCAAGGGCTTTGTGCGGATTTCGGTGATCGACGGCACCGGCGCGAGCGAGAGCGTCTCGGTGCGGCTGCAGTAGAAGAGCGGTAAAGAGCAGTCTCGACTGGGACTGGGCTCCGCCGCCGTCATGCTCGGGCTTGTCCCGAGCACCCACGTCTTTGCGACGTCAAAGCGTGGCAAACGTTTTCCAAAGGGGCACGCACTCCAGAGCGGTTCCCGATCGGATCGCTTCGGCGCTCCCCGTCGTTGCGAGCGTAGCGAAGCAATCCAGAGGGACCGGGTGAGCGAGCCCCCCTTGAGTTGCTTCGCTACGCTCGCAAAGACGGTTCAAGTTGATCGGAAACCGCTCTGGGCAGCCGAGTGATTGACGGCACCGTCGCAAGGCGTGGATGGTCGGCACAAGGCCGACCATGACGGCGAGGGATCAATCGAAGGACGACGCGCTCCGCTTACCGCCGTTGCCTCACTCCGCCGGCGCCGGATGCGATGCAGGCGGGTGGCCATGCCCGTGCGCCTCGTCCTCGCCGTGCACCGGCCTCTCCTTGCGGGCGAGGTAGGTGTAGACCACCGGCACCACGTAGAGCGTCAGCAAGGTGCCGAAGGTCATGCCGCCGACGATGACCCAGCCGATCTGCGAGCGGCTCTCCGCGCCGGCGCCATGCGCCAGCGCCAGCGGCACGGCGCCGAGCACCATCGCGCCGGTCGTCATCAGGATCGGCCGCAGGCGCAGCTCGGCCGCGTTGACCAGCGCGTCGCGCAGCTCCTGGCCCTCTTCACGCAACTGGTTGGTGAATTCGAGGATCAGGATGCCGTGCTTGGTGATCAGGCCGACCAGCGTGATCAGGCCGATCTGGCTGTACACGTTGAGCGTGCCGCCGCTGTAGTAGAGCGCCGCCAGCGCGCCGGTGAGCGAAAGCGGCACCGAGACCATGATCACGATCGGGTCGACGAAGCTCTCGAACTGCGCCGCCAGCACCAGGTAGATGAAGCCGAGCGCCAGCAGGAACACCATGAAGATCGAGGCGCCGGACTGCTTGAACTCGCGGCTCTGGCCGGAATAGTCGATCTGCACCGTCTTCGGCAGCACCTTGGCGGCGGCCTGCTCCAGCACGGTGAGGCAGTCGCCGAGCGAATAGCCGGGCGCCGGCACGGCGGTGATCGTGGCCGAGCGCAGCTGGTTGAAGCGGATCAGCTCCTTCGGCGCCACGTTCTCCTCGACCGAGACGAGGCTGGAGAGCTGCACCACGGCGCCGTTGCGGCCGCGCAGGTAGATCGATTGCAGCGCCTGCGGCGTCGCGCGGTCGGAGCCCGCGACCTGCAGCACGACGTCGTATTGCTCGCCGTTCATGTTGAAGCGGGTGACCTGCCGGCCGCCGAGCAGGGTCTCCATGGTGCGGCCGATGATGTCGACGCCGACGCCGAGGTCGGAGGCGCGCTGCCGGTCGATCGAGACCTTGATCTGCGGCTTGTCGAGGATGAGGTTGGATTCGAGGTTGGTCATCGCCGGCGACTTCGAGGCCTCGGCGATGACCTGGTCGACGTAATCCTTGATCTGCGCGTAGGGCTCCGAGGAGCGCAGCACGAACTCGACCGGCTTGGTGTTGGCGCCGCCGCTTGCGCCCAGCGAAGGCGGATTGGTGGCGAAGAGCCGGATGCCGGGGATCTGCGACAGGCCCTTGTTGATCTCGGCGACGAGGTCCTGCTGCTTGCGGTGGCGCTGCTCCCACGGCTTCAAGCGCGCGAAGGCGATGGCGCGCGTCACGTCGGGAAAGCCGACGATGACGAGGTAGTTCTCCACCTCGGGGATGTTCTTGAAGTAGTTCTCGACCTGCCGCGCATAATCGGCGGTGAAGCTGAGCGTGGCGCCCTCCGGCGAGACGCCGATGCCGTTGATCGTGCCGCGATCCTCTACCGGGGCGAGCTCCGAACGCAGGTTGGTGAACAGGAAATAGCTGGAGCCGGCGACGCAAAGAGCGATCAGGACGATCAGCGGCCGCACCGCCAGCGCGCCGCGCAGCGAGGCGCGATAGCCGCGCGCCAAGCCCTCGAAGCCGCTCTCAAGCAGGTTGTAGACCCAGCTGTGCTTGTCGCTGTGGCGCAGCAGCTTGGCGCACATCATCGGCGTCAGCGTCAGCGCGACGAAGCCGGAGACCAGCACCGCGCCGGCCAGCGTCAGCGCGAACTCGATGAAGAGCTTGCCGGTGCGGCCGGTGGAGAAGGCCATCGGCGCGTAGACCGCGACCAGCGTCAGCGTCATCGCCACGACGGCGAAGGCGATCTCGTTGATGCCCTTGATCGCCGCCTTGTTCGGCTCCATGCCCTCTTCGACATGGCGGTGCACGTTTTCGAGCACGACGATGGCGTCGTCGACGACGAGGCCGATCGCCAGCACCATCGAGAGCAGCGTCAGCGTGTTGACGGTGAAGCCGAGCATGTACATCAGCGCGAAGGCGCCGATCAGCGAGACCGGGATCGTGACCAGCGGGATCAGCGTCGCGCGCACCGAGCGCAGAAAGATGAAGATGATCAGCACGACGAGCACGACCGCCTCGCCGATCGTCGAATAGACCGCCGCGATCGAGCGGTCGATGAAGATCGAGGTGTCGTAGGAGGTCGCGATCGCCATGCCGTCCGGCAGGTCCTCGGTGATCTCCGGCAGGGCGGTGATGATGCCCGCGGAGACGTCGAGCGGATTGGCGGTGGCCTGCTTGACGATGCCGATCGTCACCGAGGGATTGCCCGAGAACCAGGCGGCGTTGCGCTCCTCGCGGGCGCCGAGCTCGACCTTGGCGACGTCGCGCAGCTTCACCGGGAAGTTGTTGACGTCCTTGATGACGATCTGCTGGAACTGCTCCGGCGTGACCAGGCTGGTCTGCGAGAGCACCGTGAACTCGCGGCTGTTGCTCTCGATCCGGCCCGACGGGATCTCGACGTTCTGCGCCTCCAGCGCCGCCTCGATCTCCTGCGTCGTGACGTTGTAGGCGGCCATGCGGGCGCGATCGAGCCAGATGCGCATCGCATATTGGCGCTGGCCGATGATGCGGACCTCCGCCACGCCGGTGACGTTCTGCACGCGGTCGGCGATGAAGCGGTCGGCGAAGTCGGTCAGCTCGAGCGGGCTGTGGCGCGTGCTGGTCAGCGAGAGGTACATCACCGGCTGGGCGTCGGCCTCGACCTTGGCGATGATCGGCTCGTCGATCTCGTCCGGCAGGCGGCCGCGCACGCGGCTGACGCGGTCGCGCACGTCGGAGGCCGCGACGTCCGGGTTGACCGAGGGCCGGAAGCGCACGGAGATGTTGCTGCGCTCCTGGCGGCTGGTCGAGGAGATGATCTCGATGCCTTCGATGCCGGCGATCGAGTTCTCCAGGATCTGCGTCACCTGGGTCTCGATGATCTCGGCGCTGGCGCCGCGATAGGTCGTCTGCACCGAGACGATCGGCTCGTCGATGTTCGGATATTCGCGCACCGTCAGGCGCGTGTACGAGACGAAGCCGATCAGCACGACGAGCAGGCTCAGCACGGTCGAGAGGACCGGCCGGCGGACGAAGAGCGCGAAGAGGCTCATTCCGTGGCGCTCGTCTGCACCGGCGCAGGCCCGTTCTTGACCGCGACCGCGACGCCGTCGCGCAGGCGCATCTGGCCGGTGGTGACGATCTGCATGGCCGGGCTCAGGCCCTTCACGATCTCGACCTTGCCCTGCATCCGCTTGCCGAGTTCGACCGGCATGCGCTTGGCCTTGCCGCCCTCGACCACGTAGATCATCTTGCTCATGCCGTCGGGCACGACGGCGGTCTCGGGCACGATCAGCGCCTTCTCGCGCTGGTCGACGATGATGTTGATGCGGGCGAACAGGCCGGGCTTCAGCACCAGGTTCGCGTTCGGGACGGTGGCGCGCAGCCGGATGGCGCGGCCGTTGATGTCGACGACCGGGTCGATCGCGAAGATCTGGCCGATGAAGCTGCGGTCCGGCACGGCATCGACCTTGACCTCGATCGTCTGACCGACCTTGACGCTGCTCAGGAACAGCTCGGGCACGCGGAAGTCGACCTTGATCGGGTCGATCGCGGTCAGCGTGATCAGCTCCTTGCCAGCCGGGACATAATCGCCGACGCCGACCGAGCGCAGGCCGACCACGCCGGTGAAGGGCGCGGAGATGGCGGTCAGCGCCAGGCGCGACTGCGAGAGCTGCAAGCGGGCCTCGGCGACCGCAAGCTGCGCCGTCGTCTGTTCGAGCGCCACCTGCGTGCCGGAGCCGCGCTGCACCAGCGAGCGGCTGCGCTCATGAGCGTCGCGCGCCAGCCTGAGATCGGCCTCGGCCTGCTTCAGGTCGGCTTCGAGAATGGCCTTGTCGAGCTTGACCAGCTCCTGGCCCTTCTCGACGCGGTCGCCTTCCTTGAAGCCCAGCGCGACGACGCGGCCGGCGATCTCCGGCGCGATCACGACCGATTCATCGGCTGCGAGCGTGCCCAGCGCCTGGACCTCTTCGTTGACGGTCGCAATCTCGATCTTGCCGACCTCGACCGGTATCGCGGGCACCTGCGGATTGGTCGCGGCGCGTGCCGGGGCCGGCTGACCCGCCTTGAAGTTGCGGTAGCCGTAATACCCTCCGCCTGCCAGTCCGGCGATCACGAGAAGAAGGACGAGACGCTTCATAAGACTGGACGCTCCGGTAAGGCGAGACTACCTATATGAACAAGACTGGACGGTCTAGTTTTAATAGATCGCTTCAAAGGCGGAAGCATGACGGAAACGGCCTCGGATCCGCACTCTGAAACGGCCTCTGCCAAGGCAAGATGCATGCCGGCCGAGAAGTCGCGCCCGGACAAGCATCACGCCATCACCCAGGCCGCCTCCGAGATGTTCCTGGCCGAGGGTTTCGAGCGCGCCAGCCTCGACCAGATCGCCCATCGCGCCGGCGTCTCCAAGCAGACGATCTACAGCCACTTTGCCGACAAGGAAGCGTTGTTCAAGGCGATTTGCGTCGAATTGACCGAGAAGCTGACGATTCCGCTGCGTCAGCCGCGCGAGAAGAGCGCCGATCTGCGCAGCGTCCTGATCAAGCTCGGCGACGATGCGCTGGCCATGATGCTGCACCCCGCCTCGCTCGATCTGCACCGCCTGGTCATGAACGCCGCCGCGCGCTTTCCCGAACTGGGACGCGCCGCCTATGAGGCGGGCGCGGCGCGGATGATCGATGATTTGGCAACGTTGCTGACGCAACGATCACAATCGGGTGAGGAATTGCCCAGGCCGCTCTCCGAAGCCGAGGCCCGGGTGCTGGCGGAGCAGTTCATCGGCATGCTGCGCGGCTTCCACCAGATCCGCGGCCTGCTCGGCGTCGCCGCGATCCCGGTCGCCGAGCGCCGGGACTACGTGCACTCATGCGTGGAGTTGCTGCTGCGCGGCGTGTGAGTACCGAGAAGCCGCCAACCCAACGAGGCGGAGCCTGCATTCTCGACTTCAATGAAAGTCGCGGGACCGCGGCAGCACCCTCACGTTACGCGGATGCGTGTGCTGGCGTGGCGGCACGCGCTGGTCTTCCCCCGGCTTGCGCACCTCGTCCGCCCGCGCCAGCGTCCGCTGCAGCAGCCCATCGCTGAGCCGCGTCAGTTCGTGCGTCCGGTCCTCGACCTTTTCTGCGACCATGTGGACGATGCCCTCCGGGCTGCGCTGGAGCCGGCCCTCCAGCAGCACCAGCCGCGCGCCCATCGCCTGCCGGCGGTAGCGCTCGAAGGTTTTTGGCCAGAGCACGGCATTGGCGATGCCGGTCTCGTCCTCCAGCGTCATGAACATCACGCCTTTGGCGCTGCCCGGCCGTTGGCGGACGGTGATGATGCCGGCGAGCCGGCAGCGCTGGCCATCGCGCCCCGTCGCCAACTGCCCGCAGCTCAGCGCCCGCTCGCCAGTGAAGAGCCCGCGCAGGAACTGCATCGGGTGGCCCTTCAGCGACAGGCGCAGATGCTGGTAATCGGCCACGACCTGCTCTGAATCCCGCATCAGCGGCAGCAGGGTCTGCGGCTCCTCACCGAGTTCGTCGCTGTCGCTCTCCGCGAAGAGCGGCAGCGGCTTGTCGTCCGGCAGCCGCCGCACCTGCCAGAGCGCCTCGCGCCGCGACAGCCCGAGCGAGCCGAAAGCATCGGCATCGGCCAGCGCCACCAGCGCCCGCACCGGCAGCTTGGAGCGTCGCGCCAAGGCCTCGACACTGTCATAGCCCTGCCCGCGCGCCGTCATCAGCGCCAGGCCCTGAGCTTTCGAAATGCCCTCGATTTGCCGGAAGCCCAGCCGGATCGCGAGCTCACCGTCCTCGCGCCGCTCCAGCGTATTGTCGCAATCGCTGAGGTTGACGTCAGCCGGGCGAATCTCGACGCCCGCCTCCTGTGCCGAGCGGATGATCTGGGCCGGCGCATAGAAGCCCATCGGCTGCGAATTCAGCAGCGCGGCGTTGAAGGCGGCGGGGTGGAACCATTTCAGCCAGGCCGAGGCATAGACCAGCAGCGCGAAAGAGGCTGCATGGCTTTCCGGAAAGCCATAATCCCCGAAGCCCTTGATCTGGTTGAAACATGCTTTGGCAAAGTCTGGGTCATAGCCGCGCGCGATCATACGCCCGACCATCTTCTCCTCGAACATATGGATCGTGCCGACACTGCGAAAGGTCGCCATGGCGCGCCGCAGGCCATTCGCCTCGTCATCGGTGAACTTCGCCGCCACCATGGCGATGCTCATTGCCTGCTCCTGGAAGAGCGGGACGCCTAGTGTCTTCTCAAGCACCTTTTTGAGTTCGTTCTCGTCACCATGCGTAGGCGAGGGGTAATGGACTGGCTCCCCATTCCGCCGCCGCAAATAGGGATGAACCATGTTGCCCTGGATCGGGCCGGGCCGAACGATCGCCACCTCGATGACGAGATCGTAGAACTTCCTCGGCTTCAGTCGCGGCAGCATGTTCATCTGTGCCCGGCTCTCGACCTGGAAGACGCCGATCGCCTCGGCCCGGCAGAGCATGTCGTAGACAGGCTTTTCACCCTGCGGGATCGTCGCCAGCTCCCAGCTTTTGCCTCCGTGCTTCTCGATCAGATCGAAGGCCTTGCGGATGCAGGTCAGCATGCCCAGCGCCAGCACGTCGACCTTCATCATGCCGAGCGCGTCGATGTCGTCCTTGTCCCATTCGATGAAGCTGCGATCCTTCATCCCGCCCCAGCCGATCGGCACGCACTCGTCGAGCCGGCCGCGCGTCAGCACGAAGCCGCCGACATGCTGCGAGAGATGGCGTGGAAAGCCGATCAGCTCCGTCGCCAGCGCGACGGCGCGTGCGATCATCGGATTGCTCGGGTCGAGCCCGGCCTGCCGGACATGATTTGCCGGCAATCCATCGCCCCAGCTGCCCCAGACCGTATTGGCGAGCGCGGCGGTGACATCCTCGCTGAGACCCAGCGCCTTGCCGACCTCGCGAATGGCGCTGCGTGGTCGGTAGCTGATCACGGTCGCGCAAATGCCGGCGCGCAGCCTTCCATAGCGCTCGAAGACATATTGCATCACCTCCTCGCGCCGCTCGTGCTCGAAATCGACGTCGATATCGGGCGGCTCCTTGCGCTCCTCGGAGAGAAAGCGGGCGAAGAGCAGATCGCTCTCCAAGGGATCGACTGAGGTGACCCAAAGGCAATAGCAGACCGCGGAATTGGCGGCCGAGCCGCGACCCTGGCACAGGATCGGCGGTTCCTGTGCGCGGGCAAAACGCACGATGTCGTGGACGGTGAGGAAATAGCGCGCATAGCCCAGCCGCGCGATCATCGCGAGCTCCTTGCGGATCAAGTCCTGCACCTTGCGGGGAATGCCGCCGGGATAGCGCCGCCAGGCCCCTTCCCAGGTCAGGTAGCCAAGATGCCCCTGCGGCGTGCTGCCCTCCGGCACCGGCTCGTCGGGATACTCGTATCGGAACTCGTCCAGGGAGAAGCGGCAGCGTTCAAAGAAGCGCAGCGTCTCCACCACCATCTCCGGCGCGTGCCGGAACAGCCTGGCCATCTCCGCAGCCGGCTTGAGGTGGCGCTCGGCATGGGCCTCCAGCATGCGCCCGGCCCGCTCGATCGGGACATGCTCGCGGATGCAGCTCACCACATCCTGCAGGGGACGCCGCTCCGGCGCATGGTAGAGCACGTCGTTGACTGCGAGGCAGGGCACGCGCGCCTTGGCGGCGAGCACGGCGAGCCGGTCGGAGCGACGCCGATCGTCACCGTGATGCGGCATGTCGATGCCGAGCCAGAGCCGGCCGCGTGCAAACTCTGCGAGGCAGACAAGCGCCGCCGCGATCTCCGCATCCGGCCTTCGCTCCGGCATCAGGATCAGCAGCAGCCCCTCGGCGAACTCGCGCAGGTCCTCCAGGGTGAGGACGCACTCGCCCTTCTTCTCGACCTTCATCTTGCCCTTGGTGAGCAGCCGGCAGAGCCGGCCATAGGCCGGCTTGTCCTGAGGGTAGGCGAGCAGATCCGGCGTGCCGTCGGCGAAGACCAGCCGGGCGCCGACGGCGAATGTCAGCCCCGTCGCGGCGATGCCGGCCTCGCGCATCTCCGCATGCGCTCGCACCACGCCGGCCAGCGAATTGCGATCGGCGATGCCGATCCCGGCCAGCCCGAGTTCCGCCGCCCGCCTGACCAGTTCCTCGGGATGCGAGGCGCCGCGCAGGAAGGAGAAGTTCGAGGTTACGGCGAGTTCGGCATAGCGCGGCGGCGGCTCCAGCGCGAACCTCACCCGCCCATTGTCGTTGACCGCGCTCATGCGAACAACCCGTGCATGAACCAGGGCGGGTGCTTCACTCCCGGTCCGTAGAGCCCGTCGCGATAGAGCCAGAAGCGCCGCCCGTCCGGCTGCTCGATGCGATAATAGTCGCGCGTCGGCGCCAGGCTCTCGGTCGCCAGCCACCATTCGGCGGCGATCCGCTCCGGCCCCTCCGCCTTGGCGACGTCATGCACGGCGCGGCGCCAGCGGAAGCGCGTCGGCGGGCCGTCCGGAATCTCGGCCAGGACCTCGATCGGCTCCGGCCGCGCCAGCAGGCGCAGAGGCCGCTCCGGCACGGCGCCCGGCTCGGGCCAGGGTGGCGGAGCCCCCAATCGCGCGGTCTCATTATAGTGCAAGGCCGGCACGGCGAGCGCGGCGCGCACCGGATCATGCGTGTCCTGCGCCAGGAAGCGCCTGACACGCTGCGGCCCGAGCCGGGCCGAGAGCGCGTCGGCCACCTCCGCCAGGGCCCGCTCGGCCGCAGCCTCGTCCGGAACATCATCGTCATAGCCGGTCGCAAGCGCAGCCTGATCGACCGCCAGCCGCTCGGTCGCCCCGGCCGAGAGGCGGATCAGGTCGAAGCCGAAGCCGGGATCGAGCGGGTCGGCCAGCGCCTCGAGCTTCAGCGCAAACAGCCGGTCGATCACCTTTGCGTCGCGCAGCGGCAGGCCGGTCTCGATGCCGAGCCGGCGCACCGCGCCGTCGCTGCGGAAGAAGCTCGCCTCGAACAGTTTTGCCCCCTCGCCGCGCGCCTCCAGCATCTCCGACAGGCTCTGCTCCAGCCCGGCCAGTGCCAGCCGGATGCCGGCCTCATGCGCCAGCGGCTCGGCGAAGCGCCGCTCCGCCATGCAGTCGGGCAGCGGCCGGCGCGGCGTCACCGCCTCCGGCAGCCGACCGAAGGCCTGATCGAGCCGATCGAGCAGATCGCTGCCGAAGCGGGCGGCCAGCGGCGCGCGCGGCCGTGTCTCGATATCGGCAATGTAAATCAGGCCCATGCGCGCGAGCCCATGCTGGCGCGCGCCGTCGAGCCCCAGCGCCGCGGCCGGCAGCGGCAGCAGCGCCGCCCCCTCCCCGCCCGGCTCGATGATGCCGCCGCTTCCATAGCGCGCCACCGCCCGGGCCGCGCGCGGCGTGCCGGCAATGGCCGCCCGCACCGTAAAGCCCTGCCGCTTCAGCCTTGTCAGGCAATCGCGCCCGAGCACCGCCTCGCCGCCGAAGAGATGGGCGCAGCCGGAGATATCGAGCAGCAAGCCATCCGTCTCGTCGAGCGCGACCAGCGGGGTATAGCGGTCGCACCAGTCGGCGATGGCGCCGAGCAGGGCAGCGTCCGCGGCGAGGTCCTCCTCGACCACGTCGAGGCGCGGGATCATCGCCCGCGCATCGGCCAGCGCCATGTCGGAGGCGAGCCCGAGCCGCTCGGCCAAGGCATCGAGGCAAGTCAGGCGGAAGGCGCCCTTCGCCTTGCCCACCACAACAACAGGGCAAGGATCATCCGGCCGCCCGCCGGCCTGCGGGCCAGAGGCCGGTGATGACGCGCCCCGGCTGCGCCCGATCCGGTCGATCGGCAGGCGCGGAAACCAGAGCGACAGGAAGCGGCTCAGTGAAGCTGTACGCATGACTATCCCACTCCATCAGCCAGCGCCCCGTCGCCCCATGGCGGTTGCGCGAGACCGTGACCGCAAAGCTCGGCCGGCCCGGCCCATGCGCCCTGACCCGTCCGGCCGAGGGTGCCGCCGCAATCTCCCAGCGCATCATCGCCGCGCTCGGCGCGACGCCGCCGCCCAGCCGCAGCAGCAGTGCCGTCACCCCGGCCTCGCGCGCCGCCAGCGCCAGGCGCCGGCTGGCTGTGAGGTCGAGGCAGGCAGGCGCGCCGTTCAGCTCGATCACCACCGCGCCGATGCCCGAGCGCCGGTCATTGCCGCGCGGAAAGGCATCCTGAGCCGCCTTCAGCACGGCGAGCGCATCGCGCCCCCTCACCGAGAGCACCCGGCCCGGGTCGAGCCCGAAGCTCGCCAGCCCCGGCGCGTGCAATTCCCCGCCCTCCATCCCGGCGGCATCCTGACGCAGCCAGACGATCGGCCGCCGCCCCAGCCGCGCCAGCAGGCCGGCGATGAAGCCCGACGCCGCCGGCGCCTGCGATGTGGTCGCCACGACCTCATGCAGCGCATGGCGCCGAAGCGCGCCTAGAGCCGCGTCGGCCGCGTCATGGCCGAGGCTGAAGCCCGCTTCGCCGCCAAGCGACGCAGCCGCGCTCTGCAGCCCGGCTATGCTCCGCCGCAGCGTGGTGACGGCTTGTTCGCTCACCTCGCCAGCTCCTGATGTTCCTATTTTGTTCTTTATGACTCCGCTCCGCCGGGAGAGTCAACACGGGAGCGGCCGCCTCGCCGGGAGCCTGATGGTTAAGCGGAGGTTGCTGCTGTCACTGCCCTGTCATCTCGCCTCGATACCGATTTTCGCACTGCAAGAGCGTCAAACCTCGGACAGCGACAAGTCATGTCCGCAGGTTGGCCTAGTCACATCGGGACGAGAGACCGTTCATGCTGCGTATCGAAGGCCTGACCAAGCGCTTCGGCGACAAGGCCGCCGTGGACAGCATCTCGCTGACGATCCCCAAGGGCGAGATGGTCGGCGTCATCGGTCGTTCCGGTGCCGGCAAATCAACCTTGCTCCGGATGCTGAACCGCTTGGCCGAGCCGAGCGACGGCCGCATCATCTGCGAGGAGCGCGACGTCACCTCGCTCAAGGGCGCGGCCCTGCGGGCCTGGCGCCGCGACACCGCGATGATCTTCCAGCAGTTCAACCTGGTCGGCCGCCTGGACGTGCTGACCAACGTCCTGCTCGGCCGGCTCAACCACCGCTCGGCGCTGCTGACGATGGTCAAGAACTTCTCCGAGGACGACAAGATCCGCGCCATCGCGGCGCTCGAGCGGCTCGACATGGGCCATCTCCTCGCCCAGCGCGCCGAGACGCTCTCCGGCGGCCAGCAGCAGCGCGTCGCCATCGCCCGCGCCCTGGTGCAGGAGCCCAAGATCATCCTCGCCGACGAGCCGATCGCCTCGCTCGACCCGCGCAACACCCAGGTCGTGATGGACGCCCTCTTCCGCATCAATCGCGAGGACGGCATCACCGTCATGTGCAACCTGCACGACCTCGACATCGCCGCGAAGTACTGCGACCGGCTGATCGGCATGGCCGGCGGCAAGGTCGTGTTCGACGACGTGCCGCAGGCGCTCACCCGCGAGGTCGCGGCCGAGCTCTACGGCATCGAGGCCAAGGATGCCGGCGCCGAGGCGCTCGATGCGCTCGACGCCATCGCGCTGAGCGAGGCCAAGCGCGCCAACGCCAAGCAGAACGTCACCTGAGCGGATCCTCCGCCGGGAACGCCCAAGTCTGAACAGCAGACCCTGAACCAGCAGACCTCAAAGGAGCAACTCCATGCTGACCCGTCGCCATACCCTCAAGCTGGCTGCTGCCGGCCTCGCCGCGGGCGCCGCCCCGGCCTTCGCCCAGGAAGATTGGAAGGCCAAGTATCCCGAGCTGATCTTCGCGATCATCCCGGCCGAGAACGCCTCCGGCGTCGTCGAGCGCTACACCCCCTTCATCAACTACCTCTCGAAGGAGCTCGGCACCAAGGTCACGCTGCGCATCGCCAATGACTATGCGGCGATCATCGAAGGCCAGCGCGCCGGCAACATCCATATCGGCATGTACGGCCCCGCTTCCTTCGCCCGCGCCCTGATGACCGGCGCCAAGATCGACGCCTTCGCCATCGAGACCAACATCGACGGCACCAAGGGCTACTACTCGGTCTTCTACGTGAAGAAGGACTCGCCCTACCAGAAGATCGAAGACCTGAAGGGCAAGAACCTCGGCCTCGTCGACCCGAACTCGACCTCGGGCAACAACGTGCCGCGCTTCGCGCTGAACAGCATGAAGATCGATCCCGAGTCCTTCTTCTCGAAGGTCGTCTATACCGGCAGCCACGAGAACGCGATCATCGCGCTCAGCCAGGGCACCGTCGACATCGCCGCCAACTGGTGGAACGACGAGCAGGAATCGAACCTGCTGCGCATGGCCCGCAAGAACATGGCCAAGGCCGAGGACTACCGCATCATCTACAAGTCCGAGCAGATCGTGAACTCGCCGATGGCGTACCTCACGACCCTCCCGGAGGCGCTGCGCGCCAAGATCCGCGACGCCGTCCTCAACATCGCGACCAAGGACAAGGTTGCCTTCGACAAGATCTATGAAGGCAAGCAGGGCCCGCTCGTCGCCGTCGACAACAAGGCCTACGACCCGATCATCGAGCTGAACAAGTTCGTCGACGAACTGCGCAAGAAGAAGTCCTCGTAAGGCTTCGTACCTCTGCCCGTCATGGTCGGCCTTGTGCCGACCATCCACGCCTTCGCTCATCGAAATCGGTGTCCAAGACGTGGATGCTCGCCACAAGGGCGAGCATGACGGGGAGCGGCATTCTCGCCGCTATAGATTTCCCCGGCGACGGACCCTCCATGACCCTCGCGATCGACCGCAACGATCCCGCCATTCGCGCCCATGCCGACCTCTATCGTCGCGAGATGATGGTAAAGCGCTGGCACACGCTGATCGGCGCCGCGATCTTCATCGTCTGCATCGTCCTCTCCGCGATCGGCGCCGAGGTCGATCCGGGCAAGTTCGCCGAGAACGCCTGGCGCTTCCCGAAATACATCGTCGAGATCATGCCGACGCTGCGGCCGGCGACCTTCCTGGCCGATCTCAAGGAATGGTACTGGGGCCTCAACGGCTGGCTCAAGCTGCTCTGGCAGACCCTGTTGATCGCCTATGTCGGCACCATCCTCGGCGCCATCGGCGGCTTCCTGCTCTGCTTCACCGCCGCCGCCAATCTCGGCGGCACCGGCTGGCTGCGCTGGGGCACGCGCCGCTTCCTCGAATTCTGCCGCACCGTCCCCGACATCGTCTTCGCTCTGATCTTCGTCATCGCCTTCGGGCTCGGCCCGCTGCCCGGCGTGCTCGCCATCGCCATCCACACCATGGGCGCGATGGGCAAGCTCTTCTCCGAGGTGGTCGAAAACATCGACATGAAGCCGGTCGACGGCATGACCGCGACGGGCGCCGGCTGGTGGCAAATGGTGCGCTTCGCCGTGGTGCCGCAGGTGCTGTCGAACTTCGCCAGCTACGCGCTGCTGCGCTTCGAGATCAACGTGCGGGGCGCCTCGATCATGGGCTTCGTCGGCGCCGGCGGCATCGGCCAGGACCTGATCGAGGCCATCCGCAAGTTCTACTTCACCGATGTCAGCGCCATCCTGTTCCTGATCATCCTCACCGTGATGCTGATCGACTACGGCACCGAACGCCTGCGCCACGCCCTGCTCAGCCTGGAGCACCGCCGATGAGCCTCGCCCTCTCCGCCAGCGAGCGCGCCGAACTCGTCGCCCGCCACCAGGCCGCCATCGACGGCTCGCTGAAGACGCGCCTGATCACGACCGGCATCGTCGCCGCAATGATCGCCCTGTTCATCTACGCGCTGACCACCTTCGAGCTCGACCTCTGGCGCATCATTCACGGCTTCAGCAATCTCGGCACCTTCGTCGTGCTGATGCTGCCGCCGGACCCGGGCTCGTTCGCCCGCGCCATCGTCTTCGTCAAGGCGCTGTTCGAGACCATCGCCATCGCCTTCCTCGGCACCATCCTGGCAGCGATCTTCGCCTTCCCGCTCGGCTTCCTCGCCGCCAAGAACGTCGTCGCCAACCGCGTCGTGCATTTCCTGGCGCGGCGCTCGATGGACACGGTGCGCGGCGTCGACGCGCTGATCTGGGCGCTGATCTGGGTCAACGTCGTCGGCCTCGGCCCCTTCGCCGGCATGCTCGCGATCATGACCAGCGATGTCGGCGCCTTCGGCAAGCTCTATTCCGAGGCGATCGAGGCCGCCGACAGGAAACCGGTCGAGGGCGTCACCTCCGTCGGCGGCAGCAAGCTGCACGAGATCCGCTTCGGCCTGATCCCGCAGGTCCTGCCGGTCATCGCCAGCCAGGTGCTCTACTTCATCGAGTCGAACACCCGGTCCTCGACCATCATCGGCATCGTCGGCGCCGGCGGCATCGGGCTCTATCTGGCCGAAACCATCCGCACGCTGGAATGGCAGCAGGCCTCCTTCGTCATCCTGCTGGTGCTGGCGGCGGTGAGCGTCATCGACCTGCTCTCGAACAAGCTGCGCTTCGCCATCATCGGCAAGCGGGCGGTGTGAGTTCTTTCCCTTCTCCCCCTGCGGGAGCAGGTGGCCGCGAAGCGGACGGATGAGGGGTCGCACTGCCCTATCCGAAGGTCGCGGATATCAGGCGCTGCATTCTGAAACGTTGCGCGCCCCCTCATCCGGCGCTACGCGCCACTTTCTCCCGCAGGGGGAGAAGGAAGCTCCCCGAACGGCTCCACCACCATCTCCATCCGCTCACCCGCAAAGATGCCGTCGATCAGGTGGATCGGCGTCAGGTCCGGCAGCGCATCGACCGCCTTCGACACCATCACGGCAGCGCCGGGCTCGATCTTCAGCAGCAGCGCCTCGCGCTCGCTGGCGATCCGCGCCGAAAGCCGCGTCGAGAGCCGCACGTAATCGGGGATGCCGCAGGCCTTGAAGGCGGCGGTGATCGACGAGCCGGACTCGACGAAGACCCGGTCGAACTCCGGAAACCGCGCCACCGGCAGCAGGTGCACGCCGGTGCTGACCGGGATGCCGCCGGCGAGGCTGAGCGCCTCGACCTGCCAGAGCGGCGCGCCCTCCTCCAGCCGCAGCGCGGCGCAGGCCTCCGCCTCGCCAGCCACGATCTCCGCCCCCAGCATCGAGCCCGCCACGGAGATGCCGGCTGCGCCGAAATTGGTGCGCATGCTGACGCGCCGGCCGATGCGATAAGGGAAGCGCGGCGCCGTCACCTGTGTGCCGCGCCCGCGCGATACGGTGACGAGCCCACGATCGGCCAGATGCCGGAAGGCCTGCCGGACGGTGTGCCGGTGCACGCCATAGCGCTCGGCCAGCGCCAGCGAGGACGGCAAGGTCGCGCCCTCTTGGTAGTCGCCGCGGCCGATCGCGGCCTCGAGCTCGTCGGCGATGCGCCGCCAGGCCGTGCCCGCCTCGCTGCCTGTCGCATCCGTCATCAAAATTTCATCCAAAATGTATAGACCTTTCCCGACAGTCACCCTATTATAGTCTAGACATTTAGGCCTGACCAGAGAGCGTCTATGAGCGATACATCCAACAGGCAGCGATGGCTGGCAATATTGGCCCGCGCCTCGCGCGGCGAGATCGAGGCGCTTGCCGGCAAGATCGACCAACTGCCCTCCCACGAGATCCTCAAGGCGCCGGAGACCGGCACCGTCATGGTCGAGGGCCGCGCCGGCGGCGCCGGCCGCCGCTTCAACCTCGGCGAGGCGACGGTGACGCGCTGCGTCGTGCGACTCGATGACGGCGCCATGGGCTTTTCCTACGCTCTTGGCCGCGACGGCCGCAAGGCGCGCCTCGCCGCCGTGATCGACGGGTTGCTGCAGACTGAGGCCGAAGCCGGCCCGCTGCATGGCGGCGTCGCCGAGCTCGCGGCGCAGCAGCAGGCGGCACGCGAGCTCGCCTCGCGCAAATCGGCCGCCACCAAGGTCGACTTCTTCACGATGGTCCGGGGCGAGTGATGCAGAGCGAAAACCTCATCAGCCCCGGCTTCGCCGATCCGGTCTTCCAGTCGCAGGCCGCCTTCCGCGCCTTGCTGACCGCGCTGTCCGAACCCGGCCTCATCCAGCAGGTCGCGCCCGGCTTCGCCGCGCCGGAGGGCCTTGAGCCCGCCACCGCCATCGCCCTGCTGACGCTGGCCGACTATGAGACGCCGATCTGGCTGCCCGCCGCCCTGCGCGACGGCCCGGCCGGCGCCTGGCTGCGCTTCCATTGCGGCGCGGCTCTGGTCGAGGAGCCGGCGCAGGCCAGCTTCGCCGTGATCGATGGCGCGGCCGAGGCTCCCCTGCTCGCGGACTTCAACCCCGGCACCGACCAGTTTCCCGACCGCTCGACCACCGTGCTGGTGCAATGCGCCGGCCTCGCCGGCGGCGATATCGTCACCCTCTCCGGCCCCGGCATCGCCGGCAGCCGCGACATCGCGCCAATCGGCTTGCGCCCCGGCTTCTGGGCCGAGTTTTCAGCCAATGCCGAGCTCTATCCGCTCGGCGTCGACCTGATCCTGAGCCAGGGCGAGGCCGTCCTCGGCCTGCCGCGCTCGACCCAAATCGTGGAGGTCCGCTGATGCCCCGCCGGGAGCTTTACTAATGTATGTCGCGGTCAAGGGCGGCGAGGCCGCTATCCTCGCCACGCATGATCTCGTTGCGGAAGCCCGCCGCGGCGACGCGGCGGTGCCGGAACTCGCGGTGGCGCAGATCCGCGAGCAGATGGGCCTGGCCTGCGCCCGCGTCATGAACGAGGGCTCGCTCTACGATCCCGACCTCGCGGCGCTCGCGCTGAAGCAGGCGCAGGGCGACGCGATCGAGGCCGCCTTCCTGATGCGCGCCTATCGCACGACGCTGCCGCGCTTCGGCTCGACCGAGCCGGTCGACACCGCGAAGATGGCGATCCGCCGCCGGGTGTCGGCGACCTACAAGGATCTGCCCGGCGGCCAGGTGCTCGGCCCGACCTACGATTACACCCACCGGCTCTTCGACTTCGCGCTGATGGATGACGAGCCGCAGCGCGACCCCTCATCCGCCCCTACGGGGCACCTTCTCCCGCAGGGGGAGAAGGACAGGGCGCCCCTCGACGCCTTCATGCCGCGCGTGCCCGACATCCTCGGCGCCGAAGGCCTGATGGAGGCGGAGGTTCCGCCCGAGGGCGATCCGCGCCCCTTCGACCTCACCCGCGAGCCGATCGCTTTCCCGGCGGACCGCGACGTCCGGCTCCAGGCGATGGCGCGCGGCGACGAGGGCTTCATGCTCGGCCTCGGCTATTCCGTGCAGCGCGGCTTCGGCAACACCCACCCCTTCGTCGGCGAGATCCGCGTCGGCGAGGTCTCTGTCGAGTTCGTGCCGGAGGAGCTCGGCTTCGCCGTCGACCTCGGCGAGATCACGCTGACCGAATGCCAGATGGTCAACCAGTTCGCCGGATCGAAAGAGGTGCCGCCGCAATTCACCCGCGGCTACGGCCTCAGCTTCGGCCATTCCGAGCGCAAGGCGATGTCGATGTCGCTGGTCGACCGGGCGCTCAAGAGCCGCGAGTTCGGCGAGGCGACGGAGTACCCGGCGCAGCAGGACGAGTTCGTGCTCTACCACTCCGACAATGTCGAGGCGGCCGGCTTCGTCGAGCATCTCAAGCTGCCGCATTACGTCGATTTCCAGGGCGAGCTCGAACTGATCCGCCGCATCCGCCGCGAGCGTGAACAGCGCCTCGCCCGCGAGAACGAGCCCTTGCCGGAGGCCGCAGAATGACCATCCACCAGAGCATCCCCGGCGAGGATACCAAGCCGGCCTATAACTACGCCTATCTCGACGAGCAGACGAAGCGGATGATCCGCCGCGCCCTGCTCAAGGCGGTCGCGGTGCCCGGCTACCAGGTGCCGTTCGGCTCGCGCGAGATGCCGCTCGCCCGCGGCTGGGGCACCGGCGGCATCCAGATCACCGCCGCGATCATCGGCCCCGACGACAAGCTCAAGGTCATCGACCAGGGCGCCGACGACACCACCAACGCGGTCTCGATCCGCCGCTTCTTCGAACGCACCGCCGACGCCACCACCACCGAGATGACGGAAGATGCCACGATCATCCAGACCCGCCACCGCATCCCCGAGGCGCCGCTGACATCGGGCCAGATCATGGTCTACCAGGTGCCGCAGCCCGAGCCGCTGCGGAAGCTGGAACCGCGCGAGCTCGAGACCCGCAAGATGCACGCCTGGGCCGAATACGGCCTGATGCAGGTCAAGCTCTACGAGAACATCGCCCGCTTCGGCGAGGTGACGACGACCTATGACTATCCGGTCAGCGTCAACGGCCGCTACGTCATGGCGCCCTCGCCGATCCCGAAATTCGACAATCCGAAGATGCACATGTCGCCCTCGCTCCAGCTCTTCGGAGCCGGCCGCGAGAAGCGCATCTACGCCGTGCCGCCGCATACCAGCGTGCGCAGCCTCGATTTCGAGGACCATCCCTTCCGCATCCAGAGCTGGGCCGAGCCCTGCGGCCTCTGCGGCGCCAAGGACAGCTATCTCGACGAGGTCGTCACCGACGACCAGGGCGGGCGCATGTTCGTCTGCTCCGACAGCCACTATTGCGAGACCCGGCGCGAGCAGGGCCATCGCGGCACCATGCTGGCCGACGCCTCGGCAAGCGGGCTGGTGGAGGCGAAGTCGTGAAGCGCCGTGAACCTCAACGTGCCCCCTCTCCCCCTGCGGGAGAGGGCTGGGGTGAGGGGTTGCGCGACGCTGCCGGTCCTCCGCCCGTCAAGGCCGCCTACGATTCCGACCTGCGCGACCCCTCATCCGGCGCTTCGCGCCACCTTCTCCCGCAGGGGGAGAAGGGAAGCGCGTCGAAGCCGTCCGCCTCAACGACTGCCCTAATCGGTGCATGCCAATGACCGTCCACGTCCCCCCTCCCGACGCCACGCTCGATCCCGATCCGCTGCTCTCGGTCGCCGGCATCAGCCGCTTCTATGGCGAGCGCATCGGCTGCGCCGATGTCTCTTTCGAGCTCTGGCCCGGCGAGGTGCTCGGCATCGTCGGCGAATCCGGCTCGGGCAAGTCGACCCTGCTGCGCTGCCTCGCCGGCATCGACAAGCCCGACGCGGGCGAGGTGTTGTTCCGCGGCTCGGGCGAGCCGCTCGACATCTACTCGGTCTCCGAGCAGGAGCGCCGCCGCCTGATGCGCACCGCCTGGGGCATCGTCCACCAGAACCCGCGCGACGGGTTGCGCATGGACGTCTCGGCCGGCGGCAATGTCGGCGAGCGCCTGATGGACCGCGGCGACCGCCATTACGGCAAGATCCGCGACACCGCGCTCGACTGGCTGACCCGCGTCGAGATCGCCGAGAACCGCATCGACGACCGCCCGCGCCAGTTCTCCGGCGGCATGCAGCAGCGCCTGCAGATCGCCCGCGTGCTGGTCTCCGAGCCCAAGCTCGTCTTCATGGACGAGCCGACCGGCGGCCTCGACGTCTCCGTCCAGGCCCGCCTGCTCGACCTGCTGCGCGTGCTGGTGCGGGACCTCGGCCTCGCCGCCATCATCGTCACGCATGACCTCGCGGTCGCCCGCCTGCTCACCGACCGGCTGATGGTGATGAAGGACGGCCATGTCGTCGAGCAAGGTCTGACCGACCAGGTGCTGGACGACCCCCACCATGCCTATACGCAGCTGCTCACCTCGGCGGTGCTCAGCGTATGATCCGGTCTTTCACATCCTCCGCCGTCATCCCGGACAAGCCGCGAAGCGGCGCCGCTCCGGGATCCATCGTAGAGCTCCGGCGCTCTACGATGGATCCCGGCGCTCCGCTGCGCTGCGGCCGGGATGACGGCGCGGGTGTGGTGTCCGGCTCATCCCCCATCGTCACAACTGCGTCACCCGAACCACGCAAGGCATTGCGATCATGACCACGATGATTCTCGTCGAAAACGTCGCCAAGACCTTCACCCTGCACAACCAGGGCGGAGTGCGCTTGCCCGTCTTCGACAACGTCAATTTCTCGGTCGAAGCCGGCGAAGCGCTGGTGCTGGCGGGCGCCTCCGGCGCCGGCAAGTCGAGCCTGCTGCGCATCCTCTACGGCAATTACCGCCCGACCTCCGGCGAGATCCGCATCACCCATGCCGGCCGCGCCATCGACATCGTTTCGGCCGTGCCGCGCACCGTGCTCGACATCCGCCGCCGCACGCTCGGCTTCGTCTCGCAGTTCCTGCGCGTCATCCCGCGCGTCTCGGCGCTGGACATCGTCCGCGACCCGCTGCTCGCCCGCGGTGCCTCGGCTGACGAAGCCAGCGAACGCGCCAAGGCGATGCTGGCAAGGCTCAACCTGCCGGAACGCCTCTGGCATCTCGCACCCGCGACCTTCTCCGGCGGCGAGCAGCAGCGCGTCAACATCGCCCGCTCCTTCGTCGATCCCTCGCCGATCATGCTGATCGACGAGCCGACCGCCTCGCTCGACGCCGCCAACCGCGACGTCGTCGTCGAGCTGATCTCCGAAGCACGGGCAGCCGGCTCAGCAATCGTTGGCATTTTCCACGACGAGGCCGTACGGGAGCGCGTCGCCACCCGCTATCTCGACATCACCGATTTCAGGAAGGCCGCCTGATGCAGACCGTTCTCACCAACGCCAAGCTGATTCTCGAGAACGAGGTCGTCACCGGCACCATCGCCTTCGACGAGAACGGCATCACATCCATCCACCAGGGCAACACCGCGCTGCCGGGAGCGATCGACGCGCAGGGCGACTATGTCGCGCCAGGCCTCGTCGAGATGCACACCGACAACATGGAAAAGCACTTCATGCCTCGGCCCAAGGTCTTCTGGCCGAACGGGCTCGCGGCGGCTTTGGTCCATGACGCGCAGATGGCCGCGGCCGGCGTCACCACCGTCTACGACGCGATCTGCGCCGGCACGCCCTTCTCGGCCAAGGACTACCGCAAGGACATCTTCGCCGACGTGATGAACTCGCTGCGGCTCGGCATCGCCGAGAACGTCTTCCGCATCGACCACCGCATCCACATGCGCTGCGAGCTGACCAGCCCGGACCTGCTGCGCGACATCGAGCCCTATCAGGATGACAGCCTCGTCCAGCTGGTATCGCTGATGGACCACACGCCCGGCCAGCGCCAATGGCGCAACATCGAGCACCTGCGCACCTATGCGGTCGGCAACGGCAAGACCGAGGCCGAGTTCGAGGAGGACGTCGTCGTGCGCCAGCGCGAGGGCGCCGACAATGTCGGGCGCAACTGGGGTGCGGTCGTCGAGATGTTCTCGGCCCGCGGCATCCCGATCGCGACCCATGACGACACCACGATCGACCATGTCGAGGCCGGCATCGCGTCCGGCGCCGTGATCTCGGAATTCCCGACCACGGTCGAGGCTGCAGAGGCCGCCAAGCAGCGTGGCCTCGCCACCATTGCCGGCGCGCCGAACGTCGTGCGCGGCGGCTCGCATTCCGGCGGCGTCTCGGTCGTCGAGCTGGCCGAGAAGGGCCTGCTCGACGGGCTCTCCTCCGACTATGTCCCGGCCAGCCTGCTCCAGGCCGTGCTGAAGCTGCACGACAAGCATGGCGTCAGCCTGCCGGAGGCGATGGGCATGGTGACCTGGAAGGTCGCCGACATCCTCGGCCTCAAGGACCGCGGCCATCTCAAGCCCGGCCTGCGCGCCGACATCGTGCGCTTCAAGGCGCTCGGCGCCACACCGGTACTCGCCGGCGTCTGGTCGAAGGGTGAGCGCGCATTTTGACCAGCCCGCGCTACGCCCTCTACTACGCTCCCGCAGCCGACAGCGCCCTCTGGCGCTTCGGCAGCGCAGTGCTGGGCTATGACGCGATCACCGGCGAGGACATCCCCGCTCTCGTCCCGCCAGGCTGCGATGCCGAAGCTTGGCCGGAGCTGACCGAGGAGCCGCGCCGCTACGGCTTCCACGCCACGCTGAAGGCGCCCTTCGAGATCGCCAACGGCCGCAGCGAGGGCCAGTTGCGCGCCTTCGCCCATAACTACGCCGCCGGCCTCGAACGGGTGAACCTCGAGGGCCTCAGCGTCGCCGCGCTCGGCTCCTTCGTCGCCCTGACGCCCTCGGCCGAGAGCACGGTGCTGCAGCGCTTCGCCTTCGCGCTGGTCCAGGCCTTCGAGCCTTTCCGCGCCCCGCTGAGCGAAGCCGATCGCCAGCGCCGCCTGAAGAGCCCGCTGACCCCCGCGCAAAGCGCCTATCTCGAAGCCTATGGCTACCCTTACGTGGGCGATGCCTTCCGCTTCCACATGACGCTGACCGGCTCGCTGCCGCATGAGAAGGTCGCGCCGGTGAAGCAGGCCCTGGCCCGGACCTATGCCGAAGCGATCCAGGCCAGGCCGTTCGCGCTCGACCGCATCGCGCTCTTCAAGCAGGACAGCCGCAGCAGCCGCTTCCGCCTGCTCGACAGCTTCATGCTGGCCTAAGGGCTGGATGCGACCCGATAAGGCTTGTTCCTTGAGCCTCAGCCCTCACCCGTCATGGCCGTCCTCGGGCTTGACCCGAGGATCATCCCGACCATCAACGTCTTCGCTTATCGCGGACACGTCGCAAGACGTGGACGCTCGGCACAAGGCCGAGCATGACGGCGGTAGGAATGGGATTTTAGCGGCCTCCGAGCGGGCTCAAGCCAGTCAGCAGCGCCACGAACTCGTTAGCCGCCTCCGCAACGCTGCGATCGTTCTGGATCGAGACCAGCTCGGCGCTCGCGGTCGCCAGCGGCGCCTCGCGCGCCAGCCGGGCGGCGATGTCGGCCTCGCTCTCGCGCCCGCGCGCCGCCAGCCGCCTGGCCAGCACCGCGTTCGGCGCGGTGATGTTGACCACCGTGACGCGCCCGGCCAGCCGCTCGGCCGCCTGTATCTCTCCGCGCGAGATGTTGACGATCACGACCTGGCCCCGCGCGATGCCGCCCAGCGCCATAGCCGGAATGCCGTAGCAGAGCCCATGCGCGCGCCAGCTCAGCGCCAGTTCGCCGCGCGCCTCGGCGGCTGCGAATTCGGTCTCGGCGCAGCTATCGTGATCCTCCGCGCCGGCCATGGCCGGCCGCGTGATCAGGCGGCGCGCGAAAGAAAAGCGCTCGTCACCCGCAAGCGCGGCGCGGGCCGCATCCATCAGCGTGTCCTTGCCGGCGCCGGACGGCCCGACGACCAGGACGAGCGCCCCTTCCCCTTCAGCCGGCTGAGCCGCCGGCGAGACCAGACCTTGAGAGGATGACGACATGGCGGGCAAGAAACTCGGATTGGACCCTGTGATCGACCCGACCGCCAAGGTGCGGCAGGCGACGCTCGGACGCTACACCGAAATCGGCGCGCGCACCTCTTTCGCCGAGTCGACGCTCGGCGACTACTCCTATGTCGTGAATGACGCCGATGTCATTTACACGACGATCGGCAAGTTCTGCTCGATCGCCGCCCATACCCGGATCAACCCCGGCAACCACCCGATGCTGCGGGCGAGCCAGTCGCATTTCAGCTACCGGGCCTCGGCCTATTTCGACGATGCCGAGGACGATGCCGAGTTCTTCGCCTGGCGCCGCTCGACGCCGGTGACCATCGGCCATGACGTCTGGATCGGCCATGGCGCCATCATCCTGCCCGGCCGCTCGATCGGCATCGGTGCGGTCGTCGCCGGCGGCGCCGTCGTCACCAAGCACGTGCCGGACTACACCATCGTCGCCGGCAATCCGGCGCGGGCGGTTCGCCGCCGCTTTCCCGAAGACATCGCCGAACGGTTGAAACGACTGGCCTGGTGGGACTGGGATCACACGCAATTGCGTGCCGCACTGACGGATTTCCGGACCCTCAGCGTCGAGGCGTTCCTGGAGCGCTACCAGGCGCAGTAAAACCTCCGGATTCCCCTGCGGCATAGAGGCGCAAAATACCAAATTCCTCTCCGTAATATTTCAGGAATTGGCTGGTTGTTAACCATCTTTGTCCGATGGTCCCGCCACGCGCTGAGGGTCTCAGCGGATTGGGGTTCGGGGGAACCAGGCTATGACTAAAACCGATGATCTCGCTCGCCGTCTCGACTTCATGAAGCTCGGCCCGGATGCCCTGCAAAGCATCCGAGCAGTCGAGCCCACCATTCTCGCGGCGCTGCCCGGCGCGCTCGATGCCTTATACGCCCAGATTCGCGCCTTCCCCGAGACCAAGGCCTTCTTCAGCAGCGAGGCCCATATCGACGGCGCCAAGAGCCGCCAGCTCAACCATTGGAGCGCGCTGGCCAAGGGCAAGCTCGACCAGGACTTCGTCGCCTCCGTCACCGGCATCGGCCAGGTCCATGCCAGGATCGGCCTGGAGCCGCGCTGGTATATCGGCGGCTACGCCCTGCTGCTCGAGCAGCTCATCGGCAAGGTGCTCGAAGCGCGCTGGCCGAAGACTCGCTTCGGCGGCAAGGCCTCGGGTGCCCAGGAGCGCGCTGCCGAGATCGGCGCCCTCGTCAAGGCGACCCTGCTCGACATGGACTACGCCATCTCGGTCTATCTCGAAGCCTCCGAGACCGCCCGCCGCGAGAGCGAGGCCAAGGCCCGCGCCATCGAGCTGACCAAGACGCAGGAGCGCGACAAGGCGGTCAAGTCCGTCAGCGCCGGCATGGCCGCGCTTGCGAACGGCGACCTGACCTATCGCATGGCCGACGACATCCCGGCCGAATACGGCGAGATCCGCGAGCATTTCAACCATGCCATGGAGCGGCTCGGCGAGATGGTCGCGACCATCAAGGCGACCTCGTCGTCCATCGCCGCCTCCTCGCAGGAGATCAATTCCGGCGCCGAGAACCTCTCGTCCCGCACCGAGCAGCAGGCCGCAGCGCTGGAGGAGACCGCCGCCACGACCGAGCAGCTCGCCGCCTCGGTCAAGACCTCCGCCCAGTCCTCGCGCCAGTCGGTCGCGCTCGCCGATGACGCGGCCGCCGTCGCCCGCACCGGCGGCACCATCGTCAAGGACGCGATCGAGGCGATGGTCCGCATCGAGCAGGCCTCGCAGAAAATCTCCGAGATCACCAGCGTCATCGACGGCATCGCCTTCCAGACCAACCTGCTGGCGCTCAACGCCGCGGTCGAGGCCGCTCGCGCCGGCGATGCCGGCAAGGGCTTCGCGGTGGTCGCGGCCGAGGTGCGTGCGCTGGCCCAGCGCTCCGCCGGCGCCGCCAAGGACATCACCGCGCTGATCGGCTCCTCCGACGCCGAAGTCGCCGAGGGCGTCAAGCTCGTGCGGCTCGCCGGCGACACGCTGGAGAAGATCGTCGACGCCTCGATGCGCGTCTCCGGCACCGTCGCCGAGATCGCCACCGCCTCGGGCGAGCAGGCTGGCGGCATCGACGAGATGAGCCAGACCGTCAGCCACATGGACGAGATCACCCAGCAGAACGCCGCCCTGGCCGAGCAGAGCGCCGCCTCGGCCCGCACCCTGCTCGGCCAGATCGACCGGCTGAACCAACTCGTCGCCGCCTTCCGCATCCAGGAAGCCGGCCGCGCGGCCACGGCGCCACGCGCGAGCGAACGCCGCCGCGCGGCTTAAACCTGCTGTGATTTGCCAGAATCAAGCGCCGTCATCCCGGACGCAGCGAAGCGGAGCTCCGGGATCCATCATAGAGCGCTGAGCCTTACGATGGATCCCGGAGCTGCGCCGCAAACGCGGCTTGTCCGGGATGACGCCGAGAGGTTTACGCGTCATCGCAGCACGCCCTAAGCCGACAATGCCACCGGCGGCAGGCAGGCTTCGCAGACCGCCGCGACATGGCGATGGTCGGTGCCGCAGCAGCCGCCGAGGATGCGCATGGTCGGGAACGATCGGCGCAAGCTGGCATAGCGCCGGCCGAGATCGGCCGGATCGCCCTCGTCCAGCACCTCCGACTCGTCGAGCTCGGCATGGCTGCGTGTCGAGGCATTGGCGCGGATGCCATGCACGCGCCTGGTCCAGCTCTCGCCCGCCTCCAGCGCCTGCTCGAAATGCGTCGGGTGGGCGCAGTTGATCATGTAGTAGAGCGGCGCGCCGCCGGTCTCGTCGTCGACGATCTCGACCGCCTCGCGCAGCGTCCGCCCGCTCACCAGCCGCCCATCGGTCTCGACCGTGAACGAGATGGCGCAGGGCATGCCATGCGCCTTCGCGGCCCGGGCGATGCCGATCGCCTCCTCGACGCTGCTCAGCGTATAGGCCGCGACCATGTCGGCGGCGCTGTCGGCGAAGGCCGAAATCTGCGCGCCGTGATAATCCTCCGCCTCGCTCGCGCCCATGCGGCCTTCCTTGTAGCCGTCGCCGCGCGGGCCGATCGCCCCCGAGATCACGCAAGGGCTCGCCTTGCTTTCCCAGCGCGCCCGCAAGGTCTCGAGCAGCCGGATCGAGGCCTGGTTCGCCGCCTTCAGCGCGTCGCGCCCATAGCCGAGCTTCGCGCCCCAGTCGGGATTGGCGCGCCAGGTCGCGCTGTCGAGCACGAAGCCGACGCCGCGGGCCTGCGCGATGGCGAGATAGGTCTCGTAATAGGCGCTCAGATGCCACCTGCCCGTCGCGGTCGCGAGCAGGACGAAGGAGGCGAAATGCGGCAGGTCGAGGCCGTCATGGAAGATCAGGCTGGTTTCCATGCCGCCATCGCTGAGAAAGACGCCGCCCTGCATCTGCGGCAAGGCGTGACGATACTTGGCCATGAAACTCTCCCTGAAATCGGTTTGGGTTCCCGCCGCCGCACCCATGCCGTGCCGCAGCGGGAATGATCCGGCTATCTCCAGAGCAATCGTCCTAAACGAGAGAGCGCGGGCTACCGTGCGGCAGATCACGGAAAGCCGGGCGCCGTCGACCGCGTTCAAGCGGCAGCCTCTGTGACGCGGATCACACGGCCCGCTGCATCCGGCGGCTACGCTGGCGCGTAACGCCATGGCCGGCCTGCCCGTCCATGGAACCTGCACCCTTTTCCGCAGTTCTTCCGGGTCGACCGGCAGGTTTGCGCCGGTCGTTTCGGCCGGCGGCGGCGATCCGGAAGAACAGTGCAGGACAAACCGGGGCTTAAACCTTGCGCCGGGACGCGCGGGGCACAAAGGGGACAAGACGATGCCGTATACGAAGGGCCTGGCCGAGCGCGCACTCAGCGAAAACCTCTACCGCCTGCGGGAAGGCAAACCCGATCCGCTCAACCTCAACGTCCATGTCGCCATGCTGCAGATGGCGGTGATGCTCGAAGAACTGCTCGACCGGCAGCAGCGCCATGACGAACGCCTCGCCGCGATGGAGCGCATGATCGGCAGCATGCGCCGCCGCTCGCTCTAGTTCGGGCCGCGGCCAACGCGGGCTGAGGCCGGCCGCAGCGCGGCCGCGCCTCAATCCGCCGCCTTGGCCACCGCCTGGCGCAGTCGCGCGATCGCCTCGTCCGAGCCGGCCTTCAGCGAGACGTCCTGCTTCTCGGCCTCCTGCGACACGCGCTCGATCAGCGCCGGCACCGTGATCTCGCTTCCGGCAGCCACCAGCCGCAGCACCGCGTTCGCCAGCACGTTCGGCCAATAGGCCGCGCCGCCCTTGGCCAGGCCCTTGGCCTTGCGGCCCTCGAATTCCTTGGCGAGCTGTTCCGGTGTCTTCCTGGCCATGCTGGTCTCCGATCTGTGTTTGTGTGCGTCCTAGCACAGACGAAGCGCGGTTGCGGCTTGTCGGAATGCCGAAACGAGCGCAGATTTTCGAGCATGCGCTGAACCGGGGAGACGCTGCCAATGCCGCTTCACGTCTGCAACGGGGCGACCCTGATGTGCCCGTTCGGCGCGGCGCCGAGCACCCTCGTCGTCCTGCCCGTCAACCGCCTGCTGACCAGCAGCCAACCCGCCGCCAACATCAACGACCACGTCCCGATGGTGAACATCATGCCCTTCGGCGCATGCATGTCGCTCGCCAACCCGACCACCGCCGCCGCAACCTCGGCGGCCCTGGGCGTGCTGACGCCGACGCCCTGCATCCCGGCGACGATGACGCCCTGGGTCACGGGCACGCCGACGGTCGTGCTGGCGAACATCCCCTGCCTCGACAACACGCACACGCTGAACTGCAACTGGGGCGGCGTGATCACCATCACCAACCCCGGCCAGATGACGGAGACGATTCCGTAGGCGTCTCCCGCAATGCCCTGCCCGCAAGCCGGGGCTTCGGCAATCGCCGTTGCGCGCGAAGGCCGGGCAGGGCACGAGCGGCCGGGCCGCATCGCGCGGCCGTATAGTCTGGGACGACCATCATGCCGCTGACCTCCCGCGCGCTCGCCGCGGCCCTCGCCTGCCTCCTCACCGCCTCCACGGCCTCAGCCGAGATCACCGACCCGGAGATGACCTGCGCCGCCTATCTCAAGGGCGCGGCCGGCGCCCGCACGCACAAGGCCGGCCATGCCGCGGGCCGCGGCGATGTCGAGGCCAGGATCAGGGCCTTCTGCGCCGCCAACCCAAAGATGAAGGCGATGGACGCGGAGATGACGATCACGGGGGATTGACGCCCTTCCCCCGTCATGGTCGGGCTCATCCCGGCCATCCACGCCTTGCCACGGGACCGACCGGGCGAACCTTCGCCTCGAACCACGCCCCGCCGGCGTTTACCGACGATCCGACTTTACCTCAGCGCAGCAGCAATTGACGTTGCGCCTGCCTCTACGTCAGCGCATGAGCGGAGGTGCATGGGCTGCATCTCGCAGCCCTGCCCTTCAGGAACATCCTCATGACCATCGCTTCCCGCGCCTTTGGCGCGGCCTTCGCCTGCGTCCTGCTCGCCTCCTCGGCCTCGGCCCAGGTCACCGACCCGGAGATGAGCTGCGCCGACTATCTGAAGACCGCCGCAAGCACCGGCGGCACGCCGAAGACCGGCGACGCCGCCATGGACAAGATGGCCGCCGATGTCGACGCCAAGATGAAGACCTTCTGCACCGCCAACCCGAAGGTCAAGGCGATGGACGCCGCCATGAAGGTCATGGGCGGCTGAGACGAGTGCGCTTTCGACGCATGCCAAAGCCCCGCCCGCGCCAGTGCGTGGGCGTTCTCGCATGAGGGGCAGCGGAGCGCCGCGAGGCGCGTGAGTGTAGGGTCCGCTTCCGTTAAGCCCGGAAGCGGCGCGGAGGATTGAGCCACCTCCGCACGCCCCGTGGCGCTCCGCCAGCCGGCGATTTCTGTCTCCGGGCCGCGCTTCCTGGAAACCGGCGAGCCGATTTCCTCTTCAAGCGAGCTCCTCGCACAGGGACCGTAGTGTCCCCAGGGCGGTTCCCGAAGCCTCCCGGGTGCGGGGTGCAAACCCGCCCGCAGGCGCCGCGCCTCACCCCGCCAAACGACATGCCTCCGGATGGCAGCCCCTCGGGGATGAGGTCGGCGCAGCATAGGGGAGGTTTGGGAGGCGGGGATAAGTGGCGGAATCTATCCCCGTTGTGACGCCCTCCACCGTCATGCCCTTGTGGCGACCATCCACGTCTTCACACGGGATCGACTCGGCGCGCCCTCTCCGGCAAGGCCGCACCTGCCATCGCCGTCGCAAGACGTGGATGGTCGCCACAAGGGCATGACGGTGGGTGCGCGCGGCCTCGCAATGCCCTGCCTGCACGCCGGGGCATCGGGAAATGCCATTGCGTCCGACGGCGGCCGCGAGGCCGCGCGCGACTGCGCTGCGCCTTGGGGCCAGCGCAGTCGCCGTGCCCGACGCTACGGCGGCTCGATCCTGGCGGTCAGATCCAGACCCAGTGGCAGCGCCGCACCCGGCGTCCCCGCCGATCGATGTGAACGCGGCACACGCGCCGGCGTTGAACGCGCCGACGGTGATGGCGGTAACGATGGCCGCGATGATGCCAGTGAACCGGGCGACGGGAATACTGCGCATACTCGATGGGCATTCCGTCGGGAAGCGCGGCGTTTTGATCCTGAACCACCGCCTCCGGAGGCAGAGCGCAGGCTCCCGATGTGGCCGAGGCGGCGGCGGGCTCCGAGGCAATCAGCGCAGAGCCACCGGAGGCAGCTGCCAACAGGCCCATCATGAATGATCGACGATCCATCTCGAACTCCTCGATACCCCCCGTCCGCGCCAACTCTACCGCTGGAAGACAAGATACGCGAGCCACCGATGTCGAGGCCAAGATGAAGACCTTCTGCGCCGCTACTTCGAAGGTCAAAGCGATGGACGCCGCGATGAGGGTCATGGGCGGCTGAGGCAGGTACGGCCCGGTGCGCGGAGTTAGGCCACCAGGCCCGTTGGTTTAGCGGCGCCACTCGCCTCCCGCGCGCTCGTCACGGCCTTTGCCCTCTTGCCCGCCTCCGCGCCCTCGGCCAGGATCACCAACCCGGAGATGACCTGCGCCCAGTATCTCAGGAGCACGCACGCACAAGGCCGGCCATGCCGCCCGCGACAGGACGGCCGCCGATGTCGAGGCCAGGATCAAGACCTTCTGCGCCGCCAACCCGAAGATGAAGGCGATGGACGCGGAGATGACGGTGACAGGGGATTGAGGCCCTCGACCGTCATGGTCGGGCTTAGCCTGTTGGAGGCGGCGAGATTGTGACAGTGGAAGTCGCGCCCAATCAGCGGCGTTAGAAGACGTGGCACAGGCGGATGATCTAGGTGCGCAGGATGACCGTCTCCAGCGCAACAGAGCGCTAGGCCGCCATCGAGCGGGCTGCCGACCTCTTTGGCTGCACCAACAACAGCGAGGAGGAGCGCGAGCTGGCGGCGCAAACGATGTGCCTCACCGCTGGCGAAAGCGACCCCGCCTGAATCACTCTCCCCGAGTTGCTTCTTGCTCATCCCAAATTGCTGGATCAAGTTCGTCAATTTCCGGCAAAGACCGGTTTTTTTTGCCTTGGCTTCCACCAAATTGCGAGTATTCGTACTTGCCCGTGAGTGCAGTATCGAGCACCTCTCTCAGAACTTCGTGCCGAGTCCTTCGAGAGCCATAATCCGATGCGGCGCGCTCTACCGCTTTCCTATAAATATCGACTCTCGCGTGTGACAACACTAAATCGTCTGAGTAATCCACAGACAACGCGAAATCCTCGAGTGCCGAACTAACAAGCGTCCTCTGCTCTGCTCCGAATGGAATGCGATAAAGATTCTCGCACATTATTAGAAATAACGAATAAAAATCAGATTTCTTCCTAAATCTTGTCGATTGAAGGTTGGGCAAGAGATGATCAATTTCTGTGAGAATCTTGTAGAACGCCTCCCTTACCGCCCCTTCATTTTCGAATTCTGTCTCGTAGATGCGATAGTAATCCTCCAAGCGCGCCTTTTTGTTTTGAATTCCATTTAAGTAAGCGACGGCAAGTTCGCTGACAAACTCGGTGTCCAGCATTCGGCGTCTGTCGTTGGGTGAGAAAATTCCAAATTGATTCCATACATCTAGATCTGAAACATGCTCCATCAATTTTATGAAAGGTCCCCAATAAGTAGCGTGACGCAACTCCTGTGCATTCAAAACAACAGTATTACGATTGATGCGCTGAAATATGTCTCTAATCTGCTCGGTCGGCATCTCCGGAAGAATCCTCACGAGAAGACGATACTCATAGATTTTTTTCCGCTCCTCGCTGCTGAGGTCGTCAAATGAGAGGCCTTGCCAGCGCGAGCCTTCTTCCTCAATCTCAAAATCACCGGTGATATACTCAAGAATCGCTCTAATTCTTTGTTGTCCGTCTACTATAATATGCTTTTCCTTACCATCTTCTTCGACAATATTTTGCATATAAATTTCAGGAATTGGAAACTCAAGCAGGATAGTCTCAATTAAAGAGCTTTTCTGCCTGACCGTCCAGACGGGATTACGTTGAAATGGTGGAGACATATCTAGGCGCGCTTCATCGCTCGCCCGCTTGAACCATACAATCGAATGATGAGTCGTTTCGGTGTAACGTTGCACTACTCGATCCCCCCAAGGATTTTTTGTCGCAGACCCTGGACCCCGTGAGTCTGATAGGAACGTAACGACTCATAGTCATTGTACAGTCTTACGTTGACTAGACGACCACCGATCAGCGGATCTTGCGAAGCATCGCTAAGTGCTTTGACCCAGGCCGGCCCGAATGGCATCAGTGATATTAGCACGTCTGTAGCGATCATCCCCCAAAATACTTTACCCTTCTCATGCTCTTCCCATGAAGTTCGCTGCTTTCGATTCAATTTATGGCGAATTTTGCCGTTGTTTCTCAAATACCGCCATGCGGACTGGAAATGAAACGTTGATACTACGGCCACATCCACGTCAGAATTTTGATCAAAATGCTTAAATGATTTATGTGGATTCAAGCTTATGCCCAATGATGAGCTGCCAATGATGGTAATTGAGGCAGAATCAACTTCTAATCCCGCGGACAATTTATTCTTCCACGATACAAAAGAATCTCTATCATCTTTGAATACGTAGGGACATCTATCGAATAGGTGCTTGGCGATAAAGTCCGGCGGAGGTAGGTTTTCAATATCGGAGACGATCGCTTGCCTTAATGCCGACACCCGAATTCCCTCACTGCCCCCGCGTAGCCGAAGCGGCCTAGTCACCATCGGCAGAACGCAAACTGGCTGCCATGTTTGTGCAGAGTTGGAGGGCTTAGGTCAAATATCGGATTGCCCCAACGTCCGCCCCCGTTCTGCACGTCTGCTGATGGGCAACGTCAATTGGAAGAAATTTGAAGGCCGGCTGGAGTGTGATTCAGCATCCCGGTTCCGTTTTCGCCAGCCGCCATCTCCATGGGAAATTTGGCTCGCTGTTTCAAAGAGTTAGCGTAACTGGGATGCTGTTATCGCCGACTGGCAAAATCGTCTCACTTTCCCCAGGCGCACACTGGGGATTTCAAGCCCTTAGCAGGGTGACTATATTCTGGCTCTCTGGACTGGGGGCCGCGAACTCGACGAACAATCGCATGGCAAAGAAGTGGCAACCGCCCTGCCGTCTGTGACCTGCTAAGCCCCTGTGAATGCGCGAGTATCGGCTTGTGCTCGGCTATGATCTCCTACGACCAGGTACCCCCCGAGAGTTGCCATATGACTGTTCGTTACACACGTGCCCCCGCTTGACTCCCCCACCCCCGCCATCCTACCCCCATCGACGGGACACGCCGCCCCAACGCGGCGCGCCCATCTGTAAGGATGGAGACATCGATGGCGAATACCGTTCCGGCCGCGCGTCCGCGCGTGCCGCATTTCTCGTCCGGCCCCTGCGCCAAGCGCCCCGGCTGGACCCTCAAAGCCCTCTCGGACGCGGCGCTCGGCCGCTCGCACCGCGCCAAGGTCGGCAAGGACAAGCTCAAGCTTGCCATCGACCTGACCCGTGAGGTGCTGCAGGTGCCGGCCGATTACCGCATCGGCATCGTGCCCGCTTCCGATACCGGCGCCGTCGAGATGGCGATGTGGTCGCTGCTCGGGGCCCGCGGCGTCGACATGGTCTCCTGGGAGAGCTTTGGCGCGGGCTGGGTGACCGATGTCGCCAAGCAGCTCAAGCTGCCCGACGTCCGCACCTTCGAGGCTCCCTATGGCGAGCTGCCGAACCTGAAGAAGGTCGACACCAGGAACCGCGACGTCGTCTTCACCTGGAACGGCACCACCTCGGGCGTGCGCGTCGTCGACGCCAGCTGGATCGCGGATGACCGCGAGGGCCTGACCATCTGCGACGCGACCTCGGCCGCCTTCGCCCAGAAGCTCGACTGGCCCAAGCTCGACGTCACCACCTTCTCCTGGCAAAAAGTGCTCGGCGGCGAGGCGGCCCACGGCATGATCATCCTCTCGCCGCGCGCGGTCGAGCGGCTGCTGACCTACAAGCCGTCCTGGCCGCTGCCAAAAATCTTCCGCATGACCTCGGGCGGCAAGCTGATCGAGGGCATTTTTGCGGGCGAGACGATCAACACGCCCTCCATGCTCGCGGTCGAGGATTATCTCGACGCGCTCGCCTGGGCGCAGAAGGTCGGCGGGTTAGAGGGGCTGGTGAAGCGCGCCGACGGCAATTTTCGCGTCATCGCCAAATTCGTGCGCGAGAACGACTGGATCGACTTCCTGGCGGTGAAGCCGAAGACGCGCTCGAACACCTCGGTCTGCCTGAAGTTCACCGACCCGGCCGTCACGGCGCTCTCGGCCGAGGCTCAGGCGGCCTTCGCCAAGCAGGTGGTCACGATCATCGAGAAGGCCGGCGCCGGCTTCGACCTCGGCCATTACCGCGACGCCCCTCCCGGCCTGCGCATCTGGTGCGGCGCGACCGTGCAGTCGCGCGACCTCAAGGCGCTGCTGCCCTGGATCGAATACGCCTTCGCCGAAGCCAAGGCCGGGCTGAAGAAGGCGGCGTAAAAGCCGCCACCCGCGACGCGCCCCCTCTCCCACTGATCTCGGGTATACCCGAGATCAGCACTTAAAGTGTCGAAGTCGGCAACAGCCGACTTCGATGCGGGAGAGGGCTGGGGTGAGGGGTCGCGCGACGCTGGTCGTTGCTGCCCTCTTCCACCCGCTAACGAATTCGACCTGCGCGACCCCTCATCCGTCTCCGCTTCGCGGAGCCACCTTCTCCCGCAAGGGGAGAAGGGATCGCGCGCCTTCCCATTCACGCACGCGACCGCTTGCGGCGCGCTGCCGGAGCAAAGCCCATGACCGCCCCAAGAGTCCTGATCTCGGACGCCCTCTCCCCCGCCGCCGTGCAGATCTTCAAGGATCGCGGCATCGACGTGACCTTCGATCCCGGCCTCGGCAAGGACAAGGACAAGCTCGCCGCCATCATTGGCGACTATGACGGGCTCGCCATCCGCTCGGCGACCAAGGCCACCGCCAAGCTGCTGGAGGCCGCGACCAAGCTGAAGGTGATCGGCCGCGCCGGCATCGGCGTCGACAATGTCGAGATCCCCGCCGCCACCGCGCGCGGCATCATCGTGATGAACACGCCCTTCGGCAATTCGATCACCACCGCCGAGCATGCCATCGCCATGATGTTCGCGCTCGCCAGGCAGATCCCCTCGGCCGATCTCTCCACCCAGGCCGGGAAATGGGAGAAGAACCGCTTCATGGGCGTCGAGATCACAGCCAAGACGCTTGGGCTGATCGGTTGCGGCAATATCGGCTCGATCGTCGCCGAGCGCGGCATCGGCCTGAAGATGCGGGTCATCGCCTTCGACCCCTACCTCTCGCCGGAGCGTGCCGTGCAGCTCGGCGTCGAGAAGGTCGAGCTCGAGGACCTGCTGAAGCGCGCCGACTTCATCACGCTGCACGTGCCGATGACCGAGAAGACCAAGAACATCCTCTCGGCCGAGAACCTCGCCAAGACCAGGAAGGGCGTGCGCATCATCAACTGCGCCCGCGGCGGGCTGGTCGATGAGGCCGCGCTGGCCGCGCTGATCAAGTCCGGCCATGTCGCTGGCGCCGCCTTCGACGTGTTCTCGGTCGAGCCGGCCGAGAGCAATCCCCTGTTCGGCCTGGAGAACGTCGTCTGCACGCCGCATCTCGGCGCCAGCACGAACGAGGCGCAGGAGAACGTCGCGCTCCAGGTCGCCGAGCAGATGTCGGACTATTTGCTCAAGGGCGCCATCACCAACGCGGTGAACTTCCCCTCGATCTCGGCCGAGGAAGCGCCGCGGATCAAGCCCTTCGTCGCGCTGGCGGAGAAGCTCGGCTCCTTCCTGGGCCAGCTCACGGAAGCGCCGGTCAAGGGCATCCGCATCGAGTACGAGGGTGCGGTCGCCGGCCTGAACCTGAAGGCGATCTCGGCCGCCGCGATCACCGGCGTGCTCCGGCCGTTCCTGCCCGAGATCAACATGGTCAACGCCGCGATGATCGCCAAGGAGAAGGGCATCGTGGTGGAGGAGCTGACCCGCGAGGTCGCCGGCAACCTCGAAAGCGTCATCCGCATCGTCGTCGAGGCCGAGGACATGCCGCGCCATGCCTCCGGCACGGTCTTCCAGGACGGCAAGCCGCGCATCGTCGAGATCCGCGACATCCAGGTCGATGCCGAGTTCGCGCCGCACATGCTCTACGTCCGCAACGCCGACAAGCCGGGCTTCATCGGCCAGTTCGGCTCGCTGCTCGGCGCCGCCGGCGTCAATGTCGCGACCTTCAGCCTCGGCCGCGACAAGCCGGGCGGCGACGCGATCTGCTATGTCGCGGTCGACGAGGCGATCTCGGACGATCTGCTGGAGAAGATCCACGAGATCCCGATGGTGAAGCGGGCCCGGCGGCTGCGGTTCTGAGGCTGCACGAAGAGCGAGCGCATGCTATTCTCCGCTGCAACGGAGAACGGCATGCGCATCGTCACATTCGAGGTCCGGCGGGATGACAAGGCCGGCGTCTGGTACGCAAGCTCGACCAGCGATATGGGCATCGTCACCGAAGCCGCGACGATTGAAGCCCTGCGCGAGCGACTGAAGTTGCTCGTACCGGATTTTCTCGAAACCGACGAGGAACTTCGACTCGATCTCGACATCAAGGTGTCCGATATCGTCCAGGCTGCCTGATGGTCGAGATCGGACCGCGACTGAAGCGCATCCTGCGCAAGGCCGGCTATGAGTATTATCGGCCGGCCAAGGGCGACCATGAGATTTGGCGTCATCCCGAGACCAAAGCTCAGGTCTCGATCGATGCCGGCACCAAGTCGCGTCATACGGCCAACGAGATCCTCAAGCAGGCCGGGCTACCGAAAGCCTTCTGACCGTCAAAACGGCGCCGCAATTTCCCTCCCCTGTGCCGCAACGTCACAGGGGATTTTTCATGCCGCCTCGCCATGCCTATGCCTATGCCGCGCTCGGCCTGCTCGCAGCCACGCCCGCCCTCGCCGACTGGGACAAGGCGAAGCTCGACAGCGAAATCCCGAAGATCGAGCAGCAGTCCGGCGGCAGGCTCGGCGTCGCGCTGATCGACCTGAAGGACCGCAAGACCTGGTCGCATCGCGGCAAGGAGCCGTTCCCCTTCCAGAGCGTGTTCAAGCTGCCGCTGGCGGTCGCGGTGCTGCAGGCGGTCGAGGCCGGCAAGTTCAAGCTCGACCAAAGCATCACCGTCACCCGCAAGGATCTTTCGCTCTACCACAGCCCACTCGCCAAGGCCTTCAAGGGCGAGAGCAACGGCTATCCCCTGCGCGACCTCCTCACCCGCGCCACCGGCGACAGCGACAACAGCGCCGCCGACCTGCTGCTGCGCCTCGTCGGCGGGCCGCAGGCCCTCACCAAGGTGCTCAGGGATGGCGGCGTCACCGGCATCTCGGTCGACCGCTACGAGCGCGTCTTCCAGCCCGAGATCCTCGGCCTGCCTGGCTACAGCTGGGACCAGGAGATCGACACGGCGCAGTTCTACAAGAGCATCGAGGCGCTTCCCGCGGCGCAGCGGCGCAAGACGCTGGAAGCGAGCCTGAACGACAGCCGCGACAGCGCGACGCCCGAAGCGTCGATCGCCTTCCTGGACGGCTTCGCCGCGGGCAACTGGCTGCGCGAGCCGGAACATACCCGCCTGATCGACACGATCATCACCGAGACGAAGTCGGGCCCCGACCGCATCCGCGCCGGCCTGCCCAAGGGCGCCGGCTTCGCCCACAAGACCGGGCTGGGTCCGACAGCCGACGGCCTCAACCACGCCACCAACGATATCGGCATCGTCACCCTGCCGAACGGCCGCCGCTTCGCGATCGCGGTCTATCTCAAGGGCGCGACCGCCGATGCCAAGGCGCGCGAGGCGGCCCATGCCGCCATCGCCAGGCTGGCCGTGACGAGCCTGAAGTAAGAGCGCGCTCGACCGTCATTGCGACGAGGCGCAGCCGACGAAGCATCCAGGGGGTCTCGCGCAATCCCCCTGGATTGCTTCGCTACGCTCGCAACGACGGCGGGTGGGTCAGGCCTTTTTGACGCGCTGCTCGGCGATCCAGATGCCGCCGAGCACCAGCGCCAGCGCGAGGCCATGATAGAGCGCGAGCTTTTCGCCCAAGATCAGCACGGCGAGCAGCGGCGCGAAGACCGGCACGAGGTTGACGAAGAGCCCGGCCCGCCCGGGCCCGATCAGCTCGACCGCCCGCATGAAGAAGAGCTGCGAGGCCAAAGACGGCCCGAGCACGACGAAGGCGAGGATGAGCCAGCCCTTCGCCGTCGGCCAGATCACGTTGCCGGTCCAGACCTCCAGCGCCAGCAGCGGCAGCGAGACGATGCAGGCAACCATTGCCACCGCGGTGAAGAACACCAGCCCCGGCATGGCCGGGCGCGAGCGCAGGCCGACCGTATAGCCGGCATAGAGCACGCAGGCGATGATCATCCACAAATCGCCGGGCACGAAGGTGAAATGCGACAGGATGTGGATGTCGCCCTGGCTCGCGGTGACGAGGATGCCGAGCAGCGTCACGCCGACGCCAAGCGCCTGCATCCAGCCGATGCGGGTGCGATAAGCGAGGAAGGCGCCGATCAGCACGAAGACCGGGATCGAGCCCTGGAGAATGCCGATATTGATCGCGCTGGTCGAATAGCCGGCGATGTACATCAGCGCATTGAAGGCGGTGAAGCCGAACATGCCGAGCGCGATGATGCGCCAGCGATGCGCCAGCAGCACCGGCGCATACGCCGTCAGCTCGCGCCGCAGCAGCAGCGGCAGGATGGAGCAGACGAAGACCCAGCGCAGCGAGGTCAGCGCCATCGGCGAGATCTGCCCCACTGCCATCCGGCTGGCGACGGCGTTTCCCGCCCACATCAGCGTCGTCAGGATCAGCAGCAGATAGGCATTGGCCCAGAAGCGCTGCGGCAGGGTGTTGGCTGGGGGCAAGGCTGCAACCTGTAGGGTATCGGAGCGCCTCAATAGCCTTGCGCGCGTGTCGCGTCATGTGAGATGAGGCGCAACGCTCCCCGTCGCCCGACGCATCCCTCCTGGTGCCCGTCAGCCATGCTCCATGTCTCCAGACCGCTCCGCCTGCTCGTCGTCGACGGCAACACCCGCGAGCAGCGCGAGAACCACGCCGCCGGCTACGGCTCCCAGCCGGGCGAGGCCTATGCCGACTCCATTCGCGGGATCGCGCCGGACTGCATCACCGATATCTGCCTGCCGGCCGACGCGGGCGCGAACCTGCCCGACGGCTCGGGCCTCGCCTCCTATGACGGCATCTTCCTGACCGGCTCGCACCTGCACATCTACAATCTCGAGCCGTCCGTGACCCAGCAGATCGAGCTGATGCGGGCGATCTATGAAAGCGGCACGCCGAGCTTCGGTTCGTGCTGGGGCATCCAGATGGGCGCCGTCGCCGCCGGCGGCACCGTCACCGCCAATCCCAAGGGCCGCGAGGTCGGCTTCGCCCGCAAGATCGCGCCGACCGAAGCGGGACGGAAGCATCCGCTGCTCGCCGGCCGCCCCGCGAGCTTCGACGCGCCCGCGATCCATCTCGACACCATCGTCACGCCGCCCGGCGACACGACCGTGCTGGCCTCGAACGCCTATAGCGACGTGCAGGCCGTCGAGATCAACCATGGCGGCGGCACCTTCTGGGGCGTGCAGTACCATCCCGAATTCCCGCTCGGACAGGTCGCCTCCATCCTCGGGCGGATGGTGCCGATCCTGATCGCCGAGGGTTTTCGCAGGGACGAGGCTTCCGCCGAAAGCTGGCTCGCAGACCTGCGCGCACTCGACGCCGATCCCGCCAGGCAGGACCTCGCCTGGGCACATGGGCTCGACGCCGAAGTGCTCGACGCCGAGAAGCGCGTCACCGAACTGCGCAACTTCCTCAACCACCGCGTCAAGCCGCATGTGAGCGCGCGCGGGCGCGCTTGAGGGCAGCGACCGGGTGAGCGCCCCTCTTCCCTTCTCCCCCTGCGGGAGAAGGTGCCCCGGCAGGGGCGGATGAGGGGTCGCGCCACCGCTTCAAACCTAGCACCTATTTATAAAACGAAACCTCGAAGCGTCGCGCGACCCCTCGTCCGTCAGCGCTTCGCGCTGCCACCTTCTCCCGCGGGGGAGAAGGGAAGGCTCTCATCAACATGAAGGACGCCGCCGCAGGCCCTTCCGCTACTCTCCCACCGCCCGCTTCCGTTTTCCGGCCGAATTCCGCCTTGGCGGCGCCGGAATCGGACGCGCCTATCACGCTGTCGTGATTTGCCGGGGATAGCAAAATGATGAGCCGACTTACCGCCGCCTTGGTCCTCGCTCCGGGCCTGGCTTTCGCGCCTGGTCTCGCCAGCGCCGCCGATATCGAACTCGCCTCCCGCATCGACCGCGTCACCGTCTATCCGGACGGCGCGGTGGTGACCCGGCTCGGCAAGGCCGAGCTGGCGCAGGGCGCCTCGCAGATCGTGCTGCGCGGCCTGCCGGCCTCGGTCGACCCAGCCTCGATCCGCGTCGAGGGCAAGGGCGACGGCAGCTTCTCGCTCGGCGCCGTCGATGTCCGCACCGTGCCGGGCGAAGCCAGGCCAGTGCTCGACAAGGTGCTCGAAGACAAGATCAAGGCGCTGCGCGACGAGAAATCCGCGCTCGACGGGCAGATCGGCGCAATCGAGGCCAAGCGCGCCACGATCGAGCGCTTCGGCCAGGTCGGCCCCGACAAGCTCGGGCCGGACGGCAAGGCGCTGCCGGTCGCCGATTGGCCGGCGGTATTCGACGCGATCGGCACCGCCCTGGTCAAGGTCAATGCCGACCTGCGCGGCCTGCGCGGCCGGGGCGCCGAGGTCGATGCCGAGATCGCCGCGCTCGAACGCGCCCGTCCGCAGCCGGTCAAGCCCGGCGCGCCGAAGCGCGACGTCGCCATCGCCGTCGAGGCCGGTGCGCCCGTCTCGGCCGAATTCGCCGTGAGCTACCGCGTCGGCGGTGCCAACTGGCTGCCGCAATACGAGGCCCGCCTCTCGACCGGCAGCGCCACGGCCAAGCCGGAGATCGCCTTCATCCGCCGCGCCGAGCTGCGCCAGCGCAGCGGCGAGGATTGGGGCGACGTCACCGTGACGCTCTCGACCACCCGCTCGGCCGGCGGCACGCGGGCGCCTGATCTCGTGCCGGTGCAGGTCGCGTTCTATGAACCGCCGAGCGTGTATGAGAGCCGTGCGCGGATGAGTGGCAACGTGGGAATGGCCGCACCATTGCCCGCCCCGGCCATGGCGGCGAGGGCCAAGGCCGCGGCTGACGCAGAGACCGAAAAGAGCCAGCGCAACGTCGATCTGCGCCAAGCCGAGGTCCAGACCGCGCAGGTCGACGCCGGCGCCTATCAGGCGAGCTTCACAGTGCCCGGCCGCATCACCATCCCGCAGGACGGCTCGTCCAAGGCGGTGGTGCTGTCGCAAGGCAAGGTCAGCCCGGCCTTGTCGGCCCGCACCACGCCGGAACTGGAGCAGAAGGCCTATCTCGAAGCCGCCTTCACCCATGAGGACGAGGCGCCGCTGCTCGGCGGGCAGGTCTTCCTGCACCGCGACGGCGCCTATATCGGCCAGGGCCGCATCGGCCTCGTCGCGCCCGGCGACAAGGTCGAGCTCGGCTTCGGCGCCGACGACAAGCTCAAGGTCAGCCGCATCCCGGTGCGCCGCCGCGAGAGCGAGGCGAGCTGGATCGGCCAGAGCCGCACCGACCTGCGCGAGTTCAAGACCGTGGTGAAGAGCCTGCACGCCCAGCCGGTCAGCGTCACCGTCACCGACCGGGTGCCCTTCTCCGAGAACAGCACGATCACGGTCGAGACCCTGCCGCAGACCACGCCGCCGACCGAGAAGCAGCCCGGCGGCAAGCGCGGCGTCTCGGCCTGGACCTTCGACCTCGCGCCCGGCACCGAGAAGGAGATCAAGCTCGCCTATCGGATCAAATGGCCGGGTGATCGCGAACTGAACTACGAGCAGCAGCCACTGCCGCAAGCGACGAATTGAGGTGGCCTCTGCGGCTGGATTTTCCGCGCTCTGAGCGCTATGTATTACCTGCCTTTCAGGAGGTAATACCCATGGCAACGACGGTGACCAGCAAGGGCCAGGTGACGATTCCCAAGCCCGTGCGTGAACGGTTGGGGATCGAGCCCGGCAATGCCGTTGATTTCGAGCTCGCGCCCGACGGACGCGTTGTCTTGTTCAAGGTCGGAGGAGCGCAGCAGCCCAGCCGATTCGACGCGGTACGCGGCGTGGCCGATGCGGGCTTGAGCACCGATGAGATCATGGCTTTGATGCGCGGCGACGACTGAGTATGACGCTCGTCGATACGAATGTTCTGCTGGATATCTTCACCGACGATCCACAATGGGCAGGCTGGTCGACCCAACAGCTCGACGCTGCGACGCTGCGTGGCCCGCTCGCCATCAACGATATCGTCTATGCGGAATTGTCTGGCGGCTTTACGGCGATCGAAGCGCTCGATGCCGCCTTGGCCGTGATCGGAATCAGGCCCACAGCCATGCCGCGCTCGGCGCTCTTTCTCGCCGGCAAGGTCTTCCGGCGCTACCGCGCATCTGGCGGAACCAGAACGGGCGTGCTGCCCGACTTCTTCATCGGTGCGCATGCGGTGGTTTCGGGCGCGAACCTCCTCACCCGTGATGTCCGGCGTTACCGAACCTATTTCCCGACGATCGATCTGATCACGCCATAGCCCGGCTCGAACGCCAATGCCCCCGATCTTGACCTCGCCGCATTGTTGGCTCATGAGGGCTTGCAAGGACCTGCCTCGAAACCCCGGCCTTGCGCCGGGGTTTTTCATGTGCGCGGCGCTTGCGGCGAAGAGGCAGGGAATTAAAGCCCATGGCGAATGTTGTGGTGGTCGGCGCTCAGTGGGGCGACGAGGGCAAGGGCAAGATCGTCGACTGGCTGTCGAGCCAGGCCGATGTCGTGGTGCGCTTCCAGGGCGGCCATAATGCCGGCCATACGCTCGTCATCGACGGCCACGTCTACAAGCTCTCGCTGCTGCCCTCCGGCATCGTGCGCCCCGGCAAGCTCTCGGTCATCGGCAACGGCGTCGTCGTCGATCCCTGGCATCTGATCGAGGAGATCGGGCGGTTGCGCGCCCAGGGCGTCGCGATCTCGCCCGAGAACCTGCGCATCGCCGACAACGCCACCCTGATCCTGCCGCTGCACCGCGAACTCGACCATTTCCGCGAGACCAGCAATGCCGGCCTCAAGATCGGCACGACCAAACGCGGCATCGGCCCGGCCTATGAGGACAAGGTCGGCAGGCGCGCGATTCGCGTCATCGACCTCAAGGACCCGGCCATCCTCAAGGCCAAGATCGAGCGGCTTCTGGCGCATCACAACGCGCTGCGGCGCGGGCTCGGCATCGCCGAGGTCGACGCGTCCGAGCTGCTGGCCGAGCTGACCCGGATCGCCGGCGAGGTGCTGCCCTATGCCGACACGGTCTGGGCCCTGCTCGACGCCGAGCGCCGCGCCGGCAAGCGCATCCTGTTCGAGGGCGCCCAGGGCGCCCTGCTCGACGTCGACCACGGCACCTACCCGTTCGTGACCTCGTCCAACATCGTCGCCGGCCAGGCCGCGACCGGCTCGGGCCTTGGCCCCTCCGCCGTCGGCTACGTGCTCGGCATCGCCAAGGCCTATACGACGCGCGTCGGCGAAGGCCCGTTCCCGACCGAGCTCTTCGACGAGATCGGCGAGCTGATCGGCCAGAAGGGCAAGGAGTTCGGCGTCGTCACGGGCAGGAAGCGCCGCTGCGGCTGGTTCGACGCCTGCCTGGTGCGCCAGACCGTGAAGACCTCCGGCATCGACGGCATCGCGCTGACCAAGCTCGACATCCTCGACGGCTTCACGGAGATCAAGGTCTGCACCGGCTATAGGCTCGACGGCGAGGTGCTCGAGCACCTGCCGGCAGGCCAGAGCGATCAAGCCCGCGTCGAGCCGATCTACGAGGTGATCGAGGGCTGGGAGGGCTCGACCGCCAATGCCCGCTCCTGGGCAGACCTGCCGGCGCAGGCGATCAAATACGTCCGCCGCATCGAAGAACTGATCGGAGCCCCCGTCGCGGTGCTGTCGACCAGCCCCGAGCGCGACGATACGATCCTGGTCCATAATCCTTTCGAGGGTTGACGAGCCGGCCCGACACGGACAATTGAGCCCAATGGCCGATTTCTATCCGATCCTGGCACGCGCGATTGCCGGGCTGCCCGACAAGTCGCCCGAAGCGCGCCGCGCGGTCTACGACCGCGCCAGGACGGCGCTCGTGGCGCAGTTGCGCAGCCTCGACCCGCCGCTGGGCGAGGCCGAGATCATGCGCGAGCGCCTGTCGCTCGACGAGGCCGTGTCGCGGGTCGAGGCCGATATCGGCGAGGGTGGGGCCAGCAGCCAGCCGCAACCGCCTGCGCCGCCGCCGCGCCCCGTCGCGCCGGAGCCGCCGGCCGAGCCGGCGCGCGCCTTCCGCGACGAAGCCGAGAGCGAGCCGCCCAGCTTCGAGGACGACCAGCCCGAGCCGGAGCCCGCCGAGGCGCAGGTCATCCGCCCGCGCGTCGCCCCGCCGCGCGAGCGCCGCGTCGATCCCGGCCATGTCCGCACCGCCATCGTCGGCAGCGGCGTTGCCGTCGCGGTCATCGCGATCGCCGGGCTCGCCTACTACGTCAACAAGTTCAACCCGACCGAGCCGGCGCGCCCGCGCGTCGATAATTCGGTCCAGCAAGCGCCCGCCCAGACTGACTCGGCCGGCAAGCTCAACGATCGCATCGGCGATAGCGGCGCTGCGCAGAACCCCGGCCAGTCCCAGCGCCCCGGCGGCGGCACCAATGCCCCCGCGGTGCAGCAGGGCGGGGAGGTCGCGGTCGCCCAGCGCGCCATCCTCTACACGGAGATGCCGGAGAGCCCGCAACAGCCGCAGGCGGTCAACGGCCGCGTCTTCTGGCGGCTCGACAGCGAAAGCGCCGGCCAGGGCCGCCCGGTCGAGACCATCGTGCGCGCCACCGTCGAGGTGCCCGATGCGGGCCTGAGCCTGGACTTCACCATCCGCCGCAACGCCGACAGCGCCTTCCCGGCCTCGCACATCATCGGCATGCGCTTCACCCGCACCGGCGCCCAGGCGGCCGACGCCGTCCGCGAAGTCGGCGTGCCGCAGTTCAAGGCCGAGGAGAGCGAGCGCGGCGCGCCGATCTCGGCGATCAGCTCGGCGCTCGGCGAGAACCTCTTCGTCGCCGCCCTGTCGAACGTGCCGGTCGAGATCGAGCGCAACCTCGAGCTGATGCAGACGCGCGCCTGGATCGACATCCCCGTGCGCTTCGCCTCCGGCCGCCGTGGCATCATCACCTTCGAGAAGGGCGTCTCGGGCAACCAGACGCTGGCAGACGCCTTCAGCCGCTGGCGCTGAGGCGCGGAAGCACAGCGATGTGCTCCGTGCCGCGCCTTCTGCTTGGGATGGGGCGCCGAAGTTCGGTGTAGACGTGGGTCCTCCGGTACTGCCCGACCTCCGCTACCCCTCCAGCGAAAAAGGCCTCCGGATCGAAATCCGGAGGCCAGCCAGCTTATCGGGGAATGCAGAGGGTGCCTCAGACGACCGGCGGACGGTAAGGACCGGCAGTCTCGTCGAAGCGGTTCCAGCCATCGGCGCGATAATCGGCGAGGCGGCTGTCGCGGTCGATCGGGGTCGCGCCGTCGAGGATCGCCTCGACGGTCGGGGCATGCTCCTCGGTCGTGCGCACCGAGACGACGGTCCCGCCGCGACGCACGGTCTCGGCATGGTAGTCGGCGTCTTCCTTGCTGATGCCGGCGCTGGTCAGCGCCCCGACGAGCCCGCCGGCAGCGGCACCGGTCACTGCGCCGGCAGCGGTGGCGGCGAGCCAGCCCGCCGCCACGACGGGGCCGATTCCCGGAATCGCGATCAGGCCTAGCCCCGCCAGGAGGCCCGCGGCGCCGCCAATGGCACCGCCGATGCCGGCGCCCTCGCCGGCGTTGCTGTCCTTGGTATCCTCCTGATGCCCGACGACGCTGATGTCGCCGTCGGCGATGCCGGCAGCCTGGAGTTGCTCGACGGCGATCCTGGCGTCGTCATAGGTCTGGTAGGAGCGGGTGATGGTATGGGTCATGGTGATGCCTCTCTGCTGATGATCTGTTGGTGGCGCCGGCTCAGTGGCGGACGATGTTGCCGCGATAGTCGACCGAGACATTGACCGTGGCGCCGGCCTGCGTGGCGGAGCCCTTCCAGACGCCGCTATCGTCCTTCTTCAGCCCTGTGACGTTCGAGTAGCCGTTGGCTTCGAGGCGGCTCTTGGCCTGGCCCTCGGTGAAGCTGTTGGCCCCTGGCAGCGGCGCGTTCTTGTCTGCCTCGGCCTTCGGTGCGGGCATGGGCGACGTCGTCGAGGTCTGCGCGATCGCGCCAAGCGAGGTGGCAGACGTGATGAGCGCGGCGATGAGCAGCTTTTTCATGGTGTAACTCCAGGACATGCGGCGAGGCCGCTGATGCCTAACCGAACGTGAGGCACCGGCTCAAAGTTCCACGCCAAAGCTCCCGGCATCCGGGCGGGGATGCTAATTATTTCAATATCTTGGAGGGAACCTAACGGCGGCTCTAGAGATCGCGCGTGCGATCCGGCAGCCTGTCGATCGCCTCGTCCGCGCCCTGGTCCGTGTTCAGCACACCCTCGCGGAGCACCTTCGTCGCGGCGTCGGCCTTCTTCGCCGGGTCGGTCGGTATCGGCGCCGTCTCTAGCGTTGCCTCCAGGCCGATCTCATCAGGCTTCTTGCCATCCTTGCGCGCCGCGGCGGCGAAGGTTGCGAGAGCTTCCGGTTGCTTGGCCATGCGAGCCTCCCTGGCTGTATCGGAAGCAACCCGGCCGCTGGATACGAAGTTCCGTAAAGATTTCGACATGGCCCAGGAACGGAGCGACCGGCAGCGGGTTAGGCTCCCACGAACCCCGAACAACCCGGAGACCCCCCATGGCCACGACCCCGAAGCCGCTGGACGAGATGTTCCTCGACATGCTCAAGGACGTCTACTACGCCGAAAAGCAGATCCTGAAGGCGCTGCCCAAGATGGCCAAGGCCGCCAAGGCGCCCGAGCTGAAGAAGGCCTTCGAGACCCACCGCGAGGAAACCGAGGGCCATGTCGAGCGCCTCGGCCAGGTCTTCGAGATCGTCGGCAAGGCACCGCGCGCCAAGACCTGCGACGCCATCCTCGGCATCCTCGAAGAGGGCAAGGCGGTCATGGAGGACTACGCCGACAGCCCGGCTCTCGACGCCGGCCTCGTCGCCTCCGCCCAGGCGGTCGAGCACTATGAGATGGCGCGCTACGGCACCTTGAAGGCCTGGGCCAAGCAGCTCGGCCACAGCGACGCCGCCACGCTGCTCGACGCGACGCTCGCCGAGGAAACCAAGACCGACAAGACCCTGACCCAGCTCGGCGCGCCGGCGAATACCGCCGCCGTCGCCAAGGCTGCCTAAGGAGATCGACGGCCCCGGTTCGAGTGCCGGGGCCGTCGCCTATCTGGCGCGTCTAGATCGCCGTGCGTCCTATCGGACGCAAAGTGGCGATCTAGGCTTTTGTTATTGCATCGGATTGTTCCGAAAACCGGATTCCACTTTTCGGTCAGATGCTCTAACGCATCAGGCCCGCCGCCCGCAGCGCATCCTCGATCACCTTCCCCACGCCTGCCGCGGCCTTTGTCAGCGTCGGCGCAACTGGCGGCAGGATGGCATGCTGATCGTCTTGACCGGCTGAAATCCCCGGCTTCACAGGCTCGCGCTGCACCGGGAGTTCTGAACCGGTGCCGGACAACTGCCAGAAATCCGCGATATGGCGCGTTGACGAGATGCCCGCGTCGAGCATGAAGGCCCCGGGGGTTCCGATGCCGTCCGCCGTGCTCAGCGGCGTGCCGTGCCCCATTCCGGCAATCCTGAACTCTTCGATCTTCGCTGCACCTGTCCCATCGCGCCAAACCCGCCGGGAATGGCCCTCGACAGCGCCGATCTCGGTCGGCTCTGCCGGCAGCCTGTGAACGCCCCGCCATTGGGTGACGATGGCCTCCATGTTGGCAGGTACGACGGTGAGGTCGCGCGTGCCATGCCAGACGGAGACCGCCGGCCATGGCCCCTGGTGGCCCGAGGCGTTGCGCAGCGCGTTTTGCAAGGTCTTCTCCGGCGGGAGCCCATGGCCGCGCATCCGGTCGAGCGCCTCGGGCACCGTGCCCGCGCATCCGTATGGCAGCCCGGCAATGATCGCTCCACCCGCGAACAGGTCCGGATAGGCCGCGAGCATGACCGACGTCATCGCTCCTCCGGCCGACAGCCCGGTGACGAAGACCCGTCGCGGATCGAGATCATGGCTCTCGATCATCCTGCGAACCATCTGCGCGATGGAAAGCGCTTCTCCCGAGTCGCGCCGGATATCGCCAGGGACGAACCAGTTGAAGCAGAGGTTCGGATTGTTGGCCCTTTGCTGCTCCGGATAAAGCAGCGCGAAGCCATGCCGATCCGCTAGCTGCGACCAGCCGGAGCCGCGATCGTAACCTGCGGCCGTTTGCGTGCAGCCATGAAGGACGACGACCAGCGGCGCGCCCTCGGGCAGGGCCTGCGGCAGATAGCTGTGCGCCTTGAGGGCTCCCGGATTGGAGCCGAAGGAGGTCATCTCGGAAAGACGGGAGGGCTCTTTCGAAGTCCGTCCTGGAAGGGCGTTCCCGCGCGCAGCCGTCAAGCGGGCAATCGTATCGGAGATATTGCGCATCCTGGCTGTCCTATAATGGTCAACCCGGAATGGCGCTGACACATGCCTTCAACGGCCTCGCACCGCGTTTGTTGCAATGCACAATAAACTCTCCGAACGCCACTGAGGGAAGAGCTCTGGACCGAGACGGCGTGGACTGATGACCCAACCGCTGAGGATGGCCTCCCCGCATGGCTTGTTCCACCCGGAGCCAGAGACGCGACAATCCATTGAATGTGTTGGCAAAAGGTCGGGCCCGGCCCGGCTCCTGAGCGCAAGTCACGCCACTTAGAGCATGATGCCGAAAGGTGGGCACGGGTTTTCGAACGACATCATGCTCTCACTCTTTAGATGAGAGACGGATCCGGATTTCCGGCTCTAGATCGCAGTGCGTCCTATCGGACGCAATGTGGCGATCTAGGCTTTTGTTATTGCATCGGATTGTTCCGAAAACCGGATTCCACTTTTCGGTCCGATGCTCTAGCTCCGCCGCGCCGCCGCGAACCTGGCCGCCTCCCGCAGCATGCCCGCCTCCTCGCCGAAGCCATCCAGCGCGGCGATCGCCTCGTCGCGCAGGCGGTCGCGTTCGCGCTTGGCGGCGTCGAGCCCGAGCGCCGAGACCAGCGTCGCCTTGCCCTTATCCGCATCCTTGGCCGTGGCCTTGCCGAGTTCCTCAGGCGTCGCCTCGACGTCGAGGATGTCGTCGGCGACCTGGAAGGCTGCGCCCACCGCCCTGCCATAACGCCTGAGCGCGTCGAGCGCGGCTGCGTCGGCGCCCCCGAGCAGCGCTCCGATCTCGACGCTGGCCCTGAGCAGCGCGCCGGTCTTCATCGCCTGCAGCCGGCGGATCTCCGACTCGCTCAGCGCGCGCGGCGCCGGCTCGAAGCGCCCCTCGGCCGCGAGGTCGAACATCTGGCCGCCGACCATGCCGCCCAGGCCCGAGGCGCGGGCCAGGCACAACACCAACGCCGCCCGCACCTGGCCCGACGCATGCGTCGCCGGATCGGCCATCACCTCGAAGGCGAGCGTCAGCAGCGCGTCGCCGGCCAGGATCGCGGTCGCCTCGTCAAAAGCTTTGTGCACGGTCGGCCGGCCGCGGCGCGTGTCGTCATCGTCCATTGAGGGCAGGTCGTCATGGACCAGGGAGTAGCAATGCAGCAGCTCGACCGCCGTTCCGGCGCGCAGGGCCTGTGCCTCGCTGGCGGAGAACAGCCGCGCCGCCTCGACGGTCAGGAAGGGCCGCAGCCGCTTGCCCCCGCCGAGCGCGCCATGGCGCATCGCGGCGAGCAGCCGCTCCGGCCGCGCGATCTCGCCCGCGGCCACGTCGAGCGCGAGCAGGTTGTCGAGCAGCGCCTCGACCGCTTCGGCATTTCGCGCCAGCCGCAGCGGCAGCGCGTCGTCATATCCGGAACTCATGCGCCGCTCTTGGGTTCGCTTGCTTGGCGGGGGCCTTGCCGGACGGGGGCAGGATCGTCAAGCTGCGGGGGCATGACGATCGTGTCGACTTACCATGGGCAGGGCGGCAGGGCATGATCGGCCGATTGCTGGGCTGGTGCTTTCGCATCCTGCTTTACCTCGCCATCCTCCTGGCGCTGGCGCTGTTGCTGTTCCGCTTCGTCCCGGTGCCGTCGACCCTGATGCTCGGGCGCTGGCTGACCTTCAGATCGGTCGAGCGGCAATGGGTGCCGCTGGAGCAGATCTCGCCCCACCTGATCCGCGCCGTGATCGCCTCCGAGGACCAGCGCTTCTGCAGCCATGCCGGCGTCGACTGGATCGAGCTCAACAGCGTGCTCGAAGACGAGGACGGGCCGAGCCGCGGCGCCTCGACCCTGACCATGCAGACGGCCAAGAACGTCTTCCTCTGGCCGGGCCGCTCCTACCTGCGCAAGGGGCTGGAGATCCCCCTCGCCATGGCGATCGACTTCGCCTGGCCGAAGCAGCGGGTGATCGAGGTTTATCTCAACGTTGCCGAATGGGGCGAAGGCCTGTTCGGCGCCGACGCAGCGGCGGAGTATTATTTCCACAAGCCCGCCTCCCGCCTGAGCCCGGCGGAGGCGGCACGGCTCGCCGGCGCCCTGCCCAACCCGATCCTGCGCAACCCGGCCAAACCGAGCCGCGGCTTGCAATCGGCCGCGGGGCGCGTACAGCGGCGCGTCGGTCAGTTGGGCGCGCTTGGCGACTGCGCCCTTCCACGCGGCGCGAAGGATGCCGGTTGAGCGACCTTCTGGGAATTCGCCGGACTGCCGCTCCGCCGGAGTCATAAAAAGGTCTCGAAGCACTAGCCATTCCGGCTGTGAGCGTGTATGGGCAACGCCTCACGAGATTGATCCGTCGTCGTGGCGGTGGCGGGGCTTTGGTGCCTGCCTCCGGATGGCGGCACGATGGAGAGTAGAATGGCCGTTCCGAAGAGAAAGACTTCGCCGTCGAAGCGCGGCATGCGCCGCTCGGCCGACGCGCTGAAGCAGCCGACCTATATCGAAGACAAGAACTCCGGCGAGCTGCGCCGCCCGCACCATGTCGACCTGAAGAGCGGCATGTATCGCGGCCGCCAGGTGCTGAAGGCCAAGGCTGACGCCTGAGCCTCGGGTGCTTGCGCCGGGAGCGTTTTAAGGCCGGCCGCGAGGCCGGCTTTTTTCGTTCCGGCAGCACCGTCTTCGTGTTAGGTTACATGTAACCACCTCGGAGACTTGCCATGGCCACAGCATCAGGCTCCAAGCCCTCGCGCCTGAAGGTGCGCGAGCACCGCGAGCGACTGCGCCAGCAAGGTCTTCGCCCGCTTCAGATCTGGGTGCCGGACGTGCGCGCCCCGTCCTTCAAGGCGGAGGCGCATCGGCAGTCCCTCGCCGTCGCCCACAGCCACTTGGCCCGCGACGACCAGGCCTTCATCGATGCCCTGTCCGGCTGGGATGATGCATGAGGCGGGGCGATATCTGGACGGCATCGGGTGGCAAGGACTACGCCGGCAAGCCCAGGCCCGTCGTGATCGTCCAGGACGACAGCTTCGACGCGACCGATTCGATCACGATCTGCGCCTTCACCACCGACGAGACCGACGCACCGCTCTTCCGGCTGCCGATCGAGCCAAGTGATCGGAACCGCTTGCGCTCACCCTGCCGATTGATGGTCGATAAGCTGACGACTGTCCCGAAATCCAAGCTCGGCGCGCGCATCGGCAGGCTGGACGACGAAGACATCCTCCGGCTCAATCAAGCTGCCTTGGTGTTCCTCGGACTGGCCGTTTCGCCGCGAGCTGGTCGAAAGGAGTGAAACGGCGGCGCGAAGGCGCAGCCGTACTCAGGCCACGAGGCCGAGCTTCCGCCTGACGGCGCCCCCGGCCGCCACGCGATAACGCGCCGCCGCCACCTGCGGCGCCTCGCGCCCGCGCCGTGCGAACGGGCCGATCTCGGCCTGGCTTGCCGCCAGTTGCAGCAGGATCATCGCCAGCTCGCGCGGCGCACCTGCACCGCTCTCGTCCTGGCTGTCGGCTCTGGCCATGTCCCGCTCCGAGGCGAATCGCATTCGTCGGAGCAAATTCTGCAATCTCGCGGCCAGCCTTAACGTTGCGTTAAGGCAAAAACCTGCATCGTTTCGGGACATGTCCCCAACCTTGTCCGGCCAGGACGGCACGGAGCCGAAGGGCTCTGCGCAACCAGCGCCATTGAGGCCTCAGAACGATGCCCGCGCCGTCGATACTCAGCCCCCGCGACGAGGCCCTGGCCGATCCGCGCAGCCTGCTCTCCTCGATCGGCGAAGTGGCCTATAGCTGGGACATCGCCAGCGACGCGCTGAAATGGGGCCCCAATGCGCAGGACGTGCTCGGAGCGCTCTCCGAGACGGTGATGGGCCGCGGCCTCGCCTTCGCCGGCCTGGTCGAGCCCGGCAGCGGCCGCAGCCGCTATGACGCGATCTTCTCCTCCGGCGGTCACGACGATGGCGAGGGCGTGGTCTATCGCACCCGCTATGCCGCGGCCTTCCCCAACCGCACCATGTGGATCGAGGACGCCGGGCGCTGGTTCGCCGGCATCGACGGCCGTCCGGCCAGCGCCCGCGGCGTGCTGCGGCTCGAGCGCGCGGTCAGGCCCGAGGAGCTCGGCCAGCCGAGCCGCGACAATTGCGACCGCTCGGCGCTGATCGAGCGCGTCGAGGCGGCGCTGGGCGAGCATCTTCCGGCCGAGCGCCCCGTCGTCCTGCTGGTCGCGGCGATCGACGAGCTCGCCCGGCTCAACGACGATTTCGGCCATGAGGCCACCGACGAGATCATCGCCGTCGTGCAGGAGCGGCTGCGCTCGGTGCTGCGCCGGCGCGACCATCTCGTGCGCTATTCCAGCAACCGCTTCGCCATCCTGCTGAGCGGCTGCCCCGCGAACCAGGTCGAGCCCGCCGCCCGGCGCTTCATCAAGGCCGTCGCGCAATCGGCCATCGAGACGGCGCGCGGCATCGCGCTCACGCGCCTGCGCGTCGGCGCCGCGATCGCGCCCGACCTTTCGCGCCACGCCGGCATCCTGGTCGCCGCGGCCGAGAACGCCCTCACCTTCGCCCGCTCCGGCGCGGTCGATTCGGCGGTGATCGCCAAGCAGCGCACGGCCCGCGAGCCGGGTATCGAGGCGCCCGGCTTCGACATCCAGGCGGTCGCGGCCCTGAACGAGCGCCGCGTCACGCTGGCGCTGCAGCCGATCGTGCGGGCGAAGTCGCGCGAGGTCGCCTTTCACGAATCATTGCTGCGGGTCGGCCGCGGCGAGAGCGGGCTCCATTTCGCCCCGGCTGAACTGATCCCGCTGCTTGAGCGGCGCGGACTGGTGCGCCTGTTCGACCATCGCGTGCTCGAGCTGGCCGTCGATATGCTGGCGAAGGACGCCGCCATGACGCTGTCGATCAACGTCTCGCCGCGCTCGCTGAACGATCCGGAATGGCTCGACGCCTTCCTGGCGGCGACGAACGGCGCCAGAAGCGTCGCCGAGCGCCTGATCGTCGAGGTCACGGAGACGGCGACGATCGAGGACCCGCCGCGCATGGCCCGCCTGCTCGGGCGGATCAAGGACCAGGGGGCGCGCATCGCCATCGACGATTTCGGCGCCGGCCACACCTCGCTCCGGCACCTGCGCGCCTTCCCGATCGACATCCTCAAGCTCGACGGCGCCTTCACCCAGAACCTGCGCCGCTCGACCGACGACCGCTTCTACGTGCGCACCCTGATCGACCTCGCCCGCCATCTCATGGTCGACACTGTCGCCGAATGGGTCGACGACGACCTCCAGGCGAACATGCTGACCGACTGGGGCGTGACCTATCTGCAGGGCCACCTCGTCGGCAAGGCCGAGCTGTGGCAGCCGGAAGCGGCAGGGTCGCTGCGTGCGGCGGGGTGAAGCTGCAATAAGCATATTTGTGATTTTATCTTATCTGGTAGAATGATCATGGAGGTGCCCGATGGCGACCATGACCATTTCCCTGCCCGTGGCGATGAAGGATTGGGTCGAAGCCCAGATCGCGCAGGGTGAATTCGCGAGCACGAGTGACTACGTCCGCGACCTCATCCGGCGCGACCGCGAGCGCCGTTCCAAATCGGAGCTGACGCTGGACGACCTCCGCCGGATCGTCGATGAATCCCGCAAGAGCGGTATTGGCAACCGGCCGCTCAACGAGATTCTCGCCGAGGGCGACCAGATCGCCAAGGCTCGCGGCATCTTCCGTGAGTAGCTTCAGCACGACAGCGCGAGCGGACGACGACCTTCTCGACATCTACCTCTTCGGCATCGAACGGTTCGGCCGCTTGCAAGCAGCGCGCTATCTAGCCGACATGCACCACGTCTTCACCCTGCTCGGCGAGAACCCGCGCATGGGCCGCGAAGCCGACAGGATCGCGCCCGGCGTGAGGCGGCACGAGCATGGCGCGCACGTCATCTTTTATGAAGAAGCCGGTTCGGGCGCCCTGATACTTGCCATCGTGCACAAGGCCGGCGTGGAGCGCCTCGAGCTATAGGCAACGCCGAACCGCAACTGAAGATGCCCGGGCCAGGCCCGGGCATGAGATTATCGGCTCACTTCGCCTTGGCGAGCTTGTCCAGCCGGTCGCGCATTTCCGAAAGCTCGCGCTTGAGGTCGCCGAGCTCGTCGCCCTTGGCCGCCGCCGGAGCCGCTTCCGACTCGGCCTTCGCCTTGGCGGCAGCCGCTGCGGCGAAGGGGTTGAACAGCCGGAAGGCCTCGGTGAAGATCGCCATGTTGGCGCGCGTCTGCGCCTGGATCGCATCCAGCGCCCCGCCGCCGAAGGCGCCGCCCGGGAAGGCCTTGCCCATCTGCTCGCGGAACTGCCCCTGGTCCTTCGTCAGATTGTCCATCGAGAATTCGAGGTAGCGCGGCACCAGCGCCTGCATGCTGTCGCCATAGAAGCGGATCAGTTGGCGCAGGAAGGTGATCGGCAGCAGGTTCTGCCCGTCCTTGCTCTCCTCGTCGAAGATGATCTGGGCCAGCACGGAGCGCGTGATGTCCTCGCCCGTCTTTGCGTCATAGACGACGAAATCCTCGCCGCCACGCACCAAGCCGGCAAGATCCTCCAACGTGACGTAGGAGCTTGTCCCGGTGTGGTAGAGCCTGCGATTGGCATATTTCTTGATGACGGTCGGTTCTTTTTCGCTGGCCATCATGTCCCACATTTGTTGGTTCGCGCCTGACCTTGAGACCGGACGGAACGATCCTCCCGCGGAGACGATAGCCTGTCAGCAGCTTGCTGCAAGTTTTTTAAATAACAGCATAAAGTCGAGTCTGAACCGACGCTGAACATGGCCGCCACCCCCGGCGCGCGCCGCCTGGACGCTTTGCCGCCCCCCGTGCCCTTTCGACAGCTTGACGCGGCGGCGGCGGGCTTCGAAGGTGCGGACAGAAACCCGGTCGATCCGCAGGACCGACGAGACAACAGCGAGGAATCCTCCCATGGCCGAGACTGACATCGTGATCGTCGGCGCCGCGCGCACCGCGGTTGGCGCCTTCAACGGCGCCTTCGCCAACACCCCGGCCCATGACCTCGGCACCGCCGCCATCAAGGAGGCGCTCAGCCGCGCCAAGGTCGAGGGCGCCGAGGTCGACGAGGTCATCCTCGGCCAGATCCTGACCGCCGGCCAGGGCCAGAACCCGGCCCGCCAGGCCGCGATCAACGCCGGCATCCCGCAGGAGGCGACCGCCTGGGGCCTCAACCAGCTCTGCGGCTCCGGCCTGCGCACCGTCGCCATCGGCATGCAGCAGATCGTCAATGGCGATGCTGACATCATCGTCGCCGGCGGCCAGGAATCGATGTCGATGGCGCAGCACGCCGCGCACCTGCGCAACGGCACCAAGATGGGCGACACCAAGTTCATCGACACGATGATCAAGGACGGGCTCTGGGACGCCTTCCACGGCTACCACATGGGCACCACCGCCGAGAACGTCGCGACCAAGTGGCAGATCAGCCGCGAGGAGCAGGACCGCTTCGCCGTCGGCTCGCAGAACAAGGCCGAAGCCGCGCAGAAGGCCGGCAAGTTCAAGGACGAGATCGTCCCCTTCACCATCTCGACCCGCAAGGGCGACATCACCGTCGACGCCGACGAGTATCCGCGCCACGGCGCGACGCTCGAGGCCATGGCCAAGCTGCGCCCCGCCTTCTCGAAGGAGGGCACCGTCACCGCCGGCAACGCGTCCGGCATCAATGACGGCGCCGCCGCGCTCGTGCTGATGACCGCCAAGGAAGCCGCCAAGCGCGGCCTGACCCCGCTCGCCCGCATCGCCTCCTGGGCGACGGCCGGTGTCGATCCGGCGATCATGGGCTCGGGCCCGATCCCGGCGACGCGCAAGGCGCTGGAGAAGGCCGGCTGGAAGATCGCCGACCTCGACCTCGTCGAGGCCAACGAGGCCTTCGCCGCGCAGGCGCTCGCCGTGAACAAGGACCTCGGCTGGAACCCCGACATCGTCAACGTCAATGGCGGCGCGATCGCGATCGGCCACCCGATCGGCGCGTCGGGCGCCCGCGTGCTGGTGACGCTGCTGCACGAGATGGCCAAGCGCGACGCCAAGAAGGGCCTCGCCACGCTCTGCATCGGCGGCGGCATGGGCGTCGCCATGACCCTGGAGCGCTGAGCGCAAAACGCCATGCCGAAGCAGAATACCCTCTACCGCTACCTGACCGGGCCCGATGACGCCGCCTTCTGTCATCGGGTCTCGGAGGCCTTGAGCAAGGGCTGGGTGCTCTACGGGCACCCGACCCTGACCTATGACGAGAAGACCGGCCGGGTGATCTGCGGCCAGGCTGTCATCAAGGATGTGGAGGTGACCTACTCGCCCGACCTGAAACTGTCAGAACAATAGTCCAGAAAAAAGCAACACGAGGGGAGACGACGACATGACCAAGGTCGCTTTGGTGACGGGGGGAACGCGCGGCATCGGCGCGGCGATCTGCAAGGCCCTTCAGGAGGCCGGCTACAAAGTCGCGGCGAGCTATGCCGGCAATGACGAGGCGGCTGCCAAGTTCAAGGCCGAGACCGGCATCCCGGTCTATAAATGGGACGTCGGCGACTTTGACGCCTGCGCCGCCGGCATCGCGCAGGTCGAGGCCGAGAACGGCCCGGTCGAGATCCTGGTCAACAATGCCGGCATCACCAAGGATGGCTTCTTCCACAAGATGAGCAAGGATCAGTGGTCCGCCGTCATCCGCACCAACCTCGATTCGCTCTTCAATATGACCCGCCCGGTGATCGAGGGCATGCGCGCCCGCTCCTTCGGCCGCATCATCGTGATCTCCTCGATCAACGGCCAGAAGGGCCAGATGGGCCAGGTCAACTACTCCGCCGCCAAGGCCGGCGATATCGGCTTCGTCAAGGCGCTGGCCCAGGAGAACGCCAACAAGGGCATCACCGTCAACGCGATCACGCCCGGTTATATCGGCACCGACATGGTCGCGGCCATGCCCGAGGAGGCGCTGAAGCGCGTCGTCGCCGGCATCCCGATGGGCCGGCTCGGCAAGCCCGAGGAAATCGCCCAGATGGTCGTCTTCCTCGCCTCCGACAACGGCGCCTTCGCCACCGGCGCGACGTTCACGGTGAATGGCGGCCAATACATGGCGTGAGTTGCGACGCGGCTGCCGGCGGAAGCGTCCGCAGCCGCGTGCAAGGTCGGCTTAGGGTAGAAAGCCGACATTGGATGGGCGATCCGGACTAAATCGAATGTCCGAATTGTTTTCTCACCCGCCCCGTGCTTAAGAGCCGGCAACGTGCTCCCGTCTGGGTGCAGGCACTATTCGCCCCGGAGGACGGTTTGGACCAACTTGCTCTTGCTGCCGGCGTGCTGGGCGCGATGGTCGCGCTCGGGCTCGTGGTGTTCTTCTTCTGCCGGCAACTGATGGTACTGACGGGACCGATCGACACGGTAGGCAGCGCGCTTGGCGTCGTCGCCAATTGGCTGGTTCTGCTCTGCTGCCTGTTGAGCGCCGGCAACGCCATCGTGCGCTACACGCTGACGCCCATCCGGAACGTCCTGGCCGACCAGAGCCTGACCTCGTTTCACCCGCTGCTGGCCTGGCTGATGCCGGCGATCGAGGCCTACGGCCTCTACGCCAACGCCTTCCTGGAAGGCCAATGGTACATGTTCGCCGGCATGGTCCTGTTCGGCGCGGCCTATACGCTGCGGGTCAACGAGCATGTCCGCGTCGACCTGCTCTATGGCATGTACACTGACCGCACCCGCCACTGGGTCGACTTCCTCGGCGGCATCGTCTTCCTGATGCCGATGTGCATCATCCTGATCTACTTCACCTGGCCCTGGTTCGTTCAGGCCTGGGTGCTGGGAGAGCGCTCGACCAATGCCGGCGGCCTGATCCGCTGGCCGGTCTACCTGCTCCTGCCGATCGGCTTCGGCCTCGTGGGGCTGCAGGGCTTCTCCGAGATCATCAAGCGCGCGGCCGCGATCCGTGGCTTCCATCAACACGAATACGCTTACGAAAAGCCGCTGCAATGATGGACAGTTTCCGCGACAATCTCAGCCCGCTGATGTTCGGCGGGCTGGTCGTCTTCCTGCTGATCGGTTACCCCGCCGCCTTCTCGCTGGCGGCCGTCGGGCTGTTCTTCGGCTTCATCGCCATCGAGATGGGCGTCATCGCGCCGAACTATCTCGGCAACCTGACCTTCCAGCTGTTCTCGATCGTCTCGAACGACCTCCTGCTCGCGATCCCGTTCTTCACCTTCATGGGCGCGATCCTGGAGCGCTGCGGGCTGGCGGAGGACCTGCTGGATTCGATCGGCCAGCTCTTCGGCCCGATCCGCGGCGGCCTGTCCTATGCGGTGATCTTCGTCGGCGCCATCCTCGGCGCCATCACCGGCACGGTCGCGGCCTCGGTCATCGCCATGGGCGTGATCTCGCTGCCGGTGATGATGCGCTACAACTACGACATGCGGCACGCCACGGGCGTGATCGCGGCGTCGGGCACCATCACCCAGCTCATCCCGCCCTCGCTCGTCCTGATCGTCCTCGCCGACGTCATGGGCAAGTCGGTCGGCGACATGTACATGGGCGCGATCGGCCCCTCGATCGTCCAGATCGCGCTGTTCTGCGGCTGGGTCGCGCTGCTCAGCTTCATCCGCCCCGAGCAGGTGCCGGCGCTGCCGCTGGAAGCGAGGACGCTCAGGGGCTGGCCGCTGCTCTGGAAGGCGCTGCGCGGCATCGTGCCCTCCGCCGCGCTGATCTTCCTGGTGCTCGGCACGATCTTCATGGGCCTGGCCACGCCGACCGAGGCCGGCGCCATGGGCGCGGTCGGCGCCCTGCTGCTGGCGGCGGTGTATCGCACCCTCTCGTGGAAGCTGTGCTACCAGGGCATGGCCTCGACCATGCGCCTGACGGCGATGGTGACCTTCATCCTGATCGGCGCGCGCGTCTTCAGCCTCGTCTTCCAGGGCGTCGGCGGCGGCCACTGGATCGAGGGCATGCTGGCGAACATGCCGGGCGGGCAGGTCGGCTTCCTGACCTTCACCATGATCTTCGTCTTCTTCGTCGCCTTCTTCCTCGACTTCTTCGAGATCGCCTTCATCATCATCCCGCTGCTGGCGCCGGTCGCGACCAAGCTCGGCATCGACCTGATCTGGTTTGGCCTGCTGATCTGCGCCAACATCCAGACGGCCTTCATGCATCCGCCCTTCGGCTTCGCGCTGTTCTACCTGCGTGGCATCGCGCCAAAGGAGATCAAGACCTCCGACATCTACATGGGCTCGATCCCCTGGATCGTGCTGCAGCTGATGCTGGTGGCGCTGATGATCATCTTCCCGCAGATCGTGACCTATTTCCTCGATACGCCTGTTACGATGGACCCATCCAAGGTCAACGACATCCTGAACAACATCCCGGATTTCAGCGGCGGGCTCGGCCTGCCGCCCGTGCCGGGCCAACAATAACGAGCGGGAGCTCGGGGCTGGCCACGACGGCCGGCAAGTTGCGAGCGGCGTGCGATTGCGAGCGGGGTGGGTTTGCGCGAACCGGCCAAGCGGCCGGGCGTGCACCGCAATACCATTGTCAACGCTGACCGCTTCCCCATGACCTCCCGCACCGCCACCCTCATCGGCTTCTGCGCCATCCTGCTCTGGTCGACGCTCGCGCTCTTCACCGCGATGTCGGGCCGGGTGCCGCCGTTCCAGCTGGTCGGCATGACCTTCGTCATCGGCGGGCTGCTGATCCTGGCGATCACCGCCGCGCGCGGCGAACTCCGCCGCATCAGGCCGACGCTGGGCTCCTTCGCGCTCGGGCTCTACGGGCCGTTCGGCGACACGGCGCTCTACTACGCCGCGGTCAAGACCGCGCCGCCGGCCGAGGCCAACCTGATCCACTATCTCTGGCCGCTGCTGATCGTCCTCTTCGCCGCGCTGCTGCCCGGCGGCGGCCTGAAGCTGCGCCATCTCACCGGCGCGCTGATCGGCCTCGCCGCCACCGCCCTGCTGATCTCAGGCAGCCTCGGCGCGGCCGGCGGCGGGATATCGCTCGGCCATGTGCTGGCCGCGCTCGGCGCCTTCGTCTGGGCGAGCTATTCGGTGGCGTCGCGCCGCTTCGCCGAGGTTCCCTCCGAGAGCCTGAGCGTCACCATGCTCGGCTGCGCCATCGCAGCCTTCGCCTGCCATCTCGCCTTCGAGACGACGCAATGGTCTCTGACAGCAGTCGAGTGGGCCGGAGCGCTGGGCCTGGGGCTGGGCTCGATCGGCCTCGCCTTCGTCTGCTGGGATATCGGCATGAAGCGCGGCGACGTCGCCTTCCTGGGCGTCGCGTCCTACGCCGCGCCGGTGCTCTCGACGCTCGTCCTCGTGCTGACGGGCTACGCCGCGGCGAGCTGGCTGCTCGCCGCCTCCTGCATGCTGATCGTGGTCGGGGCGCTGGTGGCGAGCGGCGTGGTGCCGGCGCTCAAATCGCGCCAATCGACATAGGTTGGCTCCCCTTCTTCCCTTCTCCCCCTGCGGGAGAAGGTGGCAGCGCGCAGCGCTGACGGATGAGGGGTCACGCGGCGATGGCCTTGCAACGCCTATGGAAACTTTTCATCGGATAGGTCAGAGCGACCCCTCGTCCGGCGCTTCGCGCCACCTTCTCCCGCAGGGGGAGAAGGAAAGGACCGCCCGTCAATTGCGCCGCAACAGCCGCTCCAGATAGTCCAGCTCCTCCATCGGCCGCGACGGGTCGCCGAGCCTGCGGCGCAGCTCTTCGAGGATGCGCCGCGCCCGCTGGGTCGCGCTCTCGTCGGCTCCCGGCACGCGCACGCGGCCATCGGCGAAGTCGCGCTGGCGCTGCGGCCGGCCGAGCGGGTCCTCGCGGGTGCGCTGCTGCGCCGAGGGGCGTCCGGGCTGCCGGCCGTCAGGCTCGCCATAGGCGTTGTCGGTGCCCTCGCCCTCGCCCGGCTCGCCGCCGGGCTGCATCTGCTGGGCCAGGTTCTGGCCGCCGCGGCGCAGCGCGTCGAGCGCCCGCCCCTGCGAGTCGAGCGCGCCTTCGCCCTGGCCCTGGCCGAGCTGCCCCTCGGCCTCGCGCATCGCGTCCTCGGCCTCGCCGAGCTCGCCCGGCTGCTGCGCGCCCATGCCGCGCATGCGCCGCTGCAGCTCCTCGAGCCGCTCGCGCAGGGCCTGCTGGCGCTGCGACAGGCCCTGGCCCTGACCCTGGCCCTGCTCGGCATTCTGGCCGTCCTCGCCTTCGCCCTCCTCGCCATCCTGCCCGGGCTGCTGCTGTCCCGGCTGCTGCTGACCCCGCTGGCCGCGTTGGCCCTGCTGCCCCTGCTGGCGCTGGCCGGGACGGGCCTGCTGCTGGCCCGGGCGCTGGCCGCGCTGGGTGCGGTTCTGGCGCTGCTGCTCCTGCTGGTAGGTCTGGTCGCGCAGCTCCTGCTGCTCGCGCGTCAGCTTGTCGAGATCGCCGAGCGCCTGGTTCATCTCGCGCTGGCGCGGGTCCTGCTGGCCGGGGCGCGCCATCTGGAGGTTGTTGAGCAGGTTGTTGAGCTCCTCCATCAGGCGCTGCGCCTCGGCCATGTCGCCGCGCTTCGAGAGCTCCTCGATGCGGTTCAGCATGTTCTGCAGGTCGCGCGGCGTCACCGTGCGGAAATTCTCCGGCAGCTGCGCCTGGTTCTGCTGGGTGTTCTGCTGCTGGCGCTGCATCTGCTGGGCGAATTCGCGCATGAAATTGTCGAGCGCCCGGCGCATGTCCTCGGTGAGCTTGCGGATCTCCTCCTCGGAGGCGCCGCGCTCCAGCGCCTGCTGCAGGCGCTCCTGCGCCGCGCGCAGCTGGCGCTCGGCGTCGGAAAGGTCGCCATCCTCGAGCTGCAGCGCCAGCGTCCACATCTGGTCGGCGACTTCGCGCAGCTGGTCGTCGGTGTTGGCGCGGCGCAGGCCCTCGGTGATCATGCGCATGCCGAGATAGACGCCCGCCTCCTTCATGAAGCGGTTGGGCTCGATCATCAGCGCGTCCATGGCGAGCTGGACCAGCTTGCGCGTGTCGACGTCCATGACGAGCTTGCGCCGCTGCTCGACCAGCGCCTTGGCCAGCGGCTTGGTGAAGGTGCGCTGCGGCAGCGTGACCTCCGTCGCCTCGCTGCGGCCCTCCTGCCCGGCCTCGTCGCGCGCCAGCAGGGTCATCTTGACCTTGGCGCCGGCCCAAGGGTGGGCCGAGAAATCGACCGTGCTCTTCAGGTCCTCCTCGCCCGTGGGCGAGGACGGCACGGTGAGCGACTGCTTCGGCGGCTCGACCAGCGAGCGCCCGGTCGAGGGCGGCCCGGCGCGCGAGACCAGGACCTCGGCGGCGGCGATGCCGTAATCGTCCTTGGCGCGGTAGCTCAGGCTGAGCCCGCCCTGCACGCCGCTGACCGCCTTGGGCGGTTCGACGAAGCTGATCTGCGGCGGCTGGTCGGCGATTGCGGTCAGGTTGAGCGTGGCATGCGGCGCGCCGCTGCCGGTGATCCGGAGCGTGCCGTTGCCGGCGAGCATGTAGCGTTTTTCCAGCACGGCCACGGTGGCGGGCTGGGCCGCCGGCTTGGCGCCGTCCTTCGCCCCATCCTTGGCATCGGGCGGCGGCAACACGTCGAGCCGGCCGGTGGTCGTCACGTCCATGCCGGACTGGCCGGCGATGCGGACGACCACGGTCGACTTCTCCGGCGCGCTGAAATTCGAGCCTTGCAGCCTGGCGAAGTCGATCAGGATCGGCGGCAGGCGGGTATAGGCCGGCGGGTCGATCCAGGCGTCGATGCGGATCGCCGGCGCCGCAGCCGCAGGGCCGCGCCAGTCGAAGGCGGCGGTGAGGCGCGGAATCGCCTCGTGCCCGGCGACGAAGAAGGCGGTGACGGCGGCCAGCAGCGGCACCGCGCGCAAGGCGAAGCGGTCGCGCCCGGCCATCAAGGGCTGCGGCAGCGCGACCTTCAGGCCGGCGATGCGCGCGCTCTGGCGCTCGACATGCAGCTTCCACAGAGCCTGCGAAACCGGGTCGTTCGAGCCGACCGCGAGGCTGTCCTCCAGCGCCGAGGCCGGGCGATGACCGCCCTCCAGCGACTGGTCGAGCCGGTTCAGCGCGTCGCGCCGCGTCGGCAGAGGCGTGATGGCGACATGCCAGAGGCTCGCGGCGAGCGCGCCCAGGAAGACGACGAGGCCGATGGCGCGGACCTGCCAGGGCAGATGCGTCCACAGCCCGAACCAGGACACGGCGAGGAAGGTCAGGACGACCGCAGCCGGCAGCCAGAGCCGGGGCCAGAGGCGCTCCCAGGCCAGCGACGCGCGCGAGGCTGCCGCAAGCCGGGCAAGCCGCTGACGGATGGTCCCGACGGGATCAAGCGCCGTGCGGCGCTGCGCCTCATTCATGCCGTGCTCCGAACCGCCCCCAACACGTGAAACCCTTCAACCAGCGACACGCTAACACGTGAATGTGGCAAGGCCAGTGCCGAAGCGCGTCACCCACAGCGGCTCCGCGTTTCGTGAACTGTCGCCGCCCCGACCGCATCCTCAGCCCTCATCCTGAGGAGCGATCGCAGATCGCGTCTCGAAGGATGCTCCAGAGACCACTGGATCTCTTCGAGACGCCGCTACGCGGCTCCTCAGGATGAGGGCTGTGGTTAGACCAGCCTACGCCAAGGTCCGAATCACGTTCGAATCTAGGCCAACCAGGGCGGTGCACGATCCGTGCCGAGAAGCTCCTCAAAAGTCTGGCGCGGGCGCGTCACCGCGTATTCGGCGCCCTTCACCAGCACCTCGGCGACCAGAAGCCGCTGGTTATAGGTCGAGGACATGCTGGCTCCATAGGCGCCGGCGGTCATGAAGGCGATCAGGTCGTCCGGCCTCAGCTCCGGCAGTTCCCGCCCGGTGGTGAAGGTGTCGCCCGATTCGCAGATCGGCCCGACCACGTCATAGGCAACCTGCTTCGCGTCGGCCGCAGCCTCCGTCACCGGCCAGATCTCGTGATAGGCCTCGTACATCGCCGGCCTGACGAGGTCGTTCATCGCCGCGTCGACCACCAGGAACTGCTTCGACGGGCGCGGGTTGAGGTGCAGCACCTTGGTCATCAGGATGCCGGCATTGCCGACGATCAGCCGCCCCGGCTCGAAGCCGAGCTCGACGTCGAGACCCTTGGTGACGCGCCCGACCATGGCGGCATAGTCCTGGATCAGGCTCGGGCCGTGGTCGAAGCTCTTGGGGATCTCATAGGGAATGCCGAGCCCGCCGCCGAGGTCGAGCCGCTCGACCCGGTGCCCCTCGTCCCGCAGGCTGCCGACCAGCCCGGCCATCTTGGCATAGGCCGCCTCGAAAGCCTCGGTCTCGCGGATCTGGCTGCCGATATGGACGGCGAGCCCCATCATCCGGACGCCGGGCATGTTGGCGGCGCGCGCATAGAGCCGGCTCGCCTCCTCGAAGGAGACGCCGAACTTGTTGGCGGCCGAGCCGGTGGTGATCTTGGCGTGGCCACCGGCGCCGATATCGGGATTGACGCGGAACACCGCCTCCTGACGCCGGCCCAGCTTGGCCGCGACGCGCGAAAGCAGGTCGAGCTCGCCCTCGGTCTCGATATTGACCTGGTAGATGCCGGCCTCGACTGCGAAGGCAAGTTCCTGCTCGCTCTTGCCGACGCCGGAGAAGACGATCTTTTCGGGCGGGAAGCCGGCCGCGAGCGCCTTGCGCACCTCGCCTTCCGAGACCGTGTCGGCGCCGGCGCCGAGCGCGGCCAGCGTCTTCAGCACGCCGAGATTGCCGTTGGCCTTCATCGCGTAGAAGACATGCGGCGGGCGCGACGGGTTGATCGCCCGCATCGCCTCCTCGAACACGCGGTAGTGCCGTTCGATCGTGGCGGAGGAATAGACGTAGACCGGCGTGCCGACCTCGGCCGCGATCCTGCGCAGGTCCACATCTTCGGCGAAGAGCGCGCCGTCGCGGTAGGCGAAATGGTGCATCAGGCCCTCAAGACCTTGGGGATTCGCCAGCGTTAGATCGCTGACGCTCCGCCGAATTCACATCAGGGGATCGAGCACGAAGCTCTTGTTCGGGATCGTGATGGCGCGGTTGGTCTTCGGGGCCTTCGCCAGCGGCGAGGAATCGCTCACCTCCGGCACGCGGTTCTCAACGGCGCCGATCTGGTCGTCCGGCAGGTCGATCGCATTGGGGGCGTTCGGCGGCGGCTCCAGCGGCCCCCTGCGGCCGCAAGCCGTCAACGCGAGGCCAAGCAGGCCGGCAACCAGGATGGCGCGGCCGAATTTCAGGCGGGGATGCAGCACGAACGGGAATCCTCGGACGACACGTGAGCGGCAATGTAGCGAATGACATGCCGCGTTGCGAGACCGCAATGCGGCGGAGCGCCCGGCATTCTCGGGCGCAGCGAAGCGCGATCCCGAGAATCCCTTGCAGGAGATGCCCGGGTCAAGCCCGGGCATGACGGCGGATCGTCACTGCCGCTCCTTCGCGAGCTGCTTCAGCCAGCGCTTGGCCTGGCGCTTCACATTGGCGGGGGCGGTGCCGCCATAGCTGACCCGGCTCTTCACCGACTGCTCGACGCCGAGCACGGCGAAGACGGCGTCCGTGATCTTCGGCTCGACCGCCTGCATCTCGGCGAGCGAGAGCTTCTCCAGCCCGACGCCCTTGGCTGAGGCGATGCCGACCAGCCGGCCGGTGACGTGGTGCGCATCGCGGAACGGCATCTTCAGCACGCGCACCAGCCAGTCGGCGAGATCGGTCGCGATGGCGTAGCCCATGCCCGCCGCCTTCTTCATCACCTTCAGGTCGGGCGCCATGTCGCGCACCATGCCGGCCATGGCGGCGAGGCAGAGCGAGAGCGTCTGCACGGCGTCGAAGGTGCCTTCCTTGTCCTCCTGCATGTCCTTCGAATAGGTCAGCGGCAGGCCCTTCATCATGGTCAGCAGCGCCTGCAGCGCCCCGAAGACGCGGCCCGTCTTGCCGCGCACCAGCTCGGCCGCATCGGGATTGCGCTTCTGCGGCATGATCGAGGAGCCGGTCGAGAACTTGTCGGAGAGCTTGACGAAGCCGAACTGGGGCGTCGCCCAGAGCACGATCTCCTCGGCCAGGCGCGACAGGTGCATGGCGCAGATCGAGGCGGCGGACAGCGTCTCCAGCACGAAATCGCGGTCCGAGACCGAATCGAGCGAGTTCGCCGTCGGCCGGGCGAAGCCGAGCACTTGGGCCGTCATGTGCCGGTCGATCGGGAAGGAGGTGCCGGCGAGCGCGGCGGCCCCGAGCGGGCACTCGTTCAGCCGCTCGCGCGCATCGCGCAGGCGGCTGCGATCGCGCGCCAGCATTTCGACATAGGCCAGCATGTGGTGGCCGAAGGTGACCGGCTGCGCCGATTGCAGATGGGTGAAGCCCGGCATCACCGCGCCGGCATAGGTCTCGGCCTTCTCGGCCAGCGCGAGCTGGAGGTCGGCGACCTGCCCGTCGAGCTGGTCGAGCGTGTCGCGCACCCACAGTCGCATGTCGGTCGCGACCTGGTCGTTGCGCGAGCGCGCCGTGTGCAGGCGGCCGGCGGCGGGGCCGATCAGGTCCTTCAGGCGGCTCTCGACATTCATGTGGATGTCCTCGAGCGCGCGCGAGAACGTGAAGCTGCCGGCCTCGATCTCGCCTTCCACGCTCTTGAGTCCGTCGCGGATCGCGGTCACATCCTCTCGGGTCAGGATGCCGGTCTCGCCCAGCATGGCGGCATGCGCCAGCGAGCCCCGGATATCCTGCCGCCACAAGCGCTGGTCGAAATCGATGGAAGCGTTGATCTCTTCCATGATGGCGTCCGGCCCTGTGGCGAAACGCCCGCCCCACATGCGATTGCTCACGACCGATTTTCCTGTTGTCTGGACGCCGATGACGCCGGTTAAGAAAATATCCGCCGCTTTGGGCCTCGCGCTCGTCGCGGCCGTGGGCGGTGCCGCCGCCTTCTACTCCGGCTGGGGCTTTGCCGGCAATTCCGCATGCGCGGCCGCCGAGCCCATCGCGCAGAAATTGCAGCCGCTCGCCCGTGGCGAGGTCGCGGCGGCGCAGGTCTCGGAGCGGCCCGGCCCTCTGCCGAATCTCGGTTTCGCCGGCCCGGACGGCAAGGCGATGACGCTCGCCGACTTCAAGGGCAAGACGGTGCTGGTCAACCTCTGGGCGACCTGGTGCGCGCCCTGCAAGGCCGAGATGCCGGCCCTCGACAAATTGCAGGCCCAGCTCGGCGGTCCGGATTTCGAGGTCATCGCCGTCAACATCGACACGCGCGACCTCGACAAGCCGAAGCATTGGCTCAAGAGCAAGAAGATCGAGACGCTCGCCTACTACGCCGACCCGGAGGCGAAGATTTTCCAGGACCTCAAGGCGGTCGGCAAGGCCGAGGGCATGCCGACGACGCTGGTGGTCAGCAAGGAAGGCTGCCAGCTCGCCATCCTGCACGGCGCCGCCGACTGGAGCAGCCAGGACGCGCTGGCGTTCATGAGCGCTGCGGCCGGGCGCTGAACACCGATTTCTCTGCCGCGCTGGCAGCGCATGCCGGATACCGCCGTCATTTGGCCGAGCCGCTTCCGTATCATCCGGAATAAGCCGCACAGCGGAACTGTGGGGATGCGGCGGAGGGAAGTTTGCCAATATTATCAGTGACGGCATGAGCTTGGCGGCCGAACGGCCTGCAACGCCTGGGGTTGCCCCGAATTCAGGGATGGTCATAGTCATGACGCTTGGCGCCGTTACAGGGCGATCGATCGATGATTGAACGCGGGTGAATGCGATGAATTTCAATCAGACTGTCTCCAAACTTACCTTGCGGAATATTACTTCGCTTTTGATTGCAATTGTGGCGCTTCTATCCTTCCCGCTGGCCGCCGCCTTCGCCCAGAGCGGCAAGCTCACCATCGCCGGCACCACCGTCTCGCTCGTGCCGATCAAGGACTTCGCGCCGGCGACGGGCTTCGCCGGTTTGAGCAACCCGGCGACGCAGGCCTCCATGCTGGTGACCGAGCTTCCAGCCGTGGCCTATGACCAGATCGCGCCCAAGCTCGCCACTCTCGATGGCGCCAAGCTCGCCTTCGCGCCGCAGCGCGTCGACGTCCAGAAGCTGGAGCAGGCCGAGATCGCCGGCCAGAAGGCGCCGCTGCTCAGCGGCAAGCAGATGGCGGGCGGGACCAATTTCGACAAGTGGATCGTGCTGCTCAAAGGCGCCAGGACGGTGCTGATCACCGTGCAATCGCCGGAGGACGCAAAGCTTGATTCGGCGGCGGTGCGGGCCATGCTCGCCTCGATCACGCTGGGCGGCGAACCGAGCCTGGCCGACAAGCTCAAGGCCCTGCCCTTCGCGATCACGCCGGCCGAGCCCTTCCGCATCATCGACACGATCGCCGGCTCCGGCGTGCTGATGACCGTCGGCCCGCTCGACGCCGACCCCTCCGGCATCCAGCCGATGCTGATCGCCGCCTACCAATTGTCCGGCGCGTCGCTCGGCACGGATCAGCTCGAGGCGACCGCGGAAACGCTGCTGAAGCGGCTGCCGGGCTTCTCCTCGGTGACGATCGCCTCGCGCGACAAGGTCCGGATGGGCGGCAGCGACGGCGTCCTGCTCGCCGGCACCTATTCGGACAAGGGCATCGACAAGCGCTTCGAGCAATACTTAGCCATCGGCAAGGCCGGCCGCTACCTGCAGGTCATCGTCAGCGCCGACGTGGAGAACTTCGACGGCCTGAAGCCGGCCATCAAGGCGATCGTCGACAGCGTCGCCTTCGCCGACAACAAATAGAGCTACGGCCAGCGCGCCGGTTGCCCAATCGGCGCGGCCGTGCCTACCCTGCTCTGCCATGACCTATAAGATAGGCCTCGCGACCACCTTCCACGATCCGGCCATCGCGATCGTCGGGCCGGACGGCGCGATCCTCTTTGCCGAGGCGACCGAGCGCTACCTGCAATACAAGCGCGCGCCGAACTGCGAGCCTGACGCCGGGCCGCGCATGGAAGGGCTGCTCAAGCGCTATATCCCGAAGGGAGCGCAGGTCACGCTCGCGACGAGCTGGAGCGCGGAATTCACCGGCTTCCTCGACCAGATGGACCGGGCCGGCTCCTTCACGCTCGAGGCGCTGCTGAAGCTCTCGCCGGAGTTCAACCGCTCGCTCGTGCCGGAGCGGGCCGAGCGCGCCTTCATCGCCTCGCTGCATCTCGCCCAGCAGCGCGCCGGCCTCGGCACCATGCTCGGGCTCGACCGCGCCTTCGGCCAGGCCCGGATCACCGGGCTGAAGCGCTACGGCCACCATCTCAGCCACGCCGCCTATGCCTGCTGGTCCTCGCCTTTCCGCGACGCCGCCTGCCTGATCGTCGACGGCATGGGCGAGACCGGCGCCTCCGCCATCTTCGCGCTGCGCAACGGCGAGATCAGCGAGGTCAGGCGTCATCGCGGCCGCGAATCGATCGGCTTCTATTTCGGCTTCGTCACCGACCTCGCCGGCTTCGACCAGACCAAGGGCGAGGAATGGAAGATCATGGGGCTCGCCCCTTATGGCAGGAGCGACCCGGACCTGCTCGCCCTGCTGCGCCAGCTCTACAGCATCGAGGGCCACAGGCTGCGCTTCACCGATACGGCCACGGTCCAGCGCGTCGCGGCCGAGATCCTCGCCCGCCGTCCGACCGATGCGCTCGACCGGGGCTGGGCCGACCTCGCCCGCTGCGGCCAGGAGGTGTTTGCCGAGATGATGGAGGCGCTGCTGGCTGAGACCGCCGCGCTCGTGCCATCCGGGAACCTCGTCCTCGCCGGCGGCTGCGCCCTCAATTCCTCGTTCAACGGCAAGATCGTCGGCCGCCACGGCTTCGAGCACGTCTACGTGCCCTCGGCCCCGGCGGATGACGGCAACGCCATCGGAGCCGCCTGGCTCGCCCATGCCGAGGCCAATCCCGGCTGGCGCGCCCCGCCGGGGCCGATGACGCCCTATCTCGGCTCCTCGGTCTCGACCGAACCGCTGGAGCGAATGACGGCCTGGGAGCCGCGGCTGCAAAAGCTCGCGCCCAACGAGATCGCGCTCAAGACCGCCGAGCTCCTGGCCGAGGGCAAGCTCGTCGGCTGGGTCCAGGGCCGCGCCGAATTCGGCCCGCGCGCGCTCGGCAACCGCTCGATCCTGGCCGATCCACGCCCCGCCGACGCCAAGGACCAGCTCAACGCCAAGGTGAAGTACCGCGAGGCCTTCCGCCCCTTCGCGCCCTCGATCCTGGCCGAGCACGGGCCGGACTGGTTCGAGGATTATCAGGACGCGCCCTATATGGAGCGCACCCTGGTCTGGAAGGAGGCGATGCGCTCGCGCGTTCCCGCCGTGGTGCATGAGGACGGCACCGGCCGCCTGCAAAGCGTCACCGCCGAGCGCAACCCGCGCTACCACGCGCTGATCTCCGCCTTCCACGCGCTGACGGGCGTGCCGGTGCTCCTGAACACCTCGTTCAACATCATGGGCAAGCCGATCCTGCACAGCACGGAGGATGCGATCCTGATGTTCTACACCAGCGGGCTCGACGCCCTCGTAGTCGAGGACTGGCTGCTGGTGAAGTGATCGCGCCGGCTAATCCAAACCATCAGCAACAAGCATTGGCACAACAGCGCATTCGCCCGCATTCTCAACCGACGCGAGGGGAGAGACCATGCTGCAACTGCGCCCGAACTGCGAATGCTGCGACCGCGACCTGCCGCCGGAGAGCCCGGAGGCGCGCATCTGCACCTATGAATGCACCTTCTGCGCCGATTGCGCGGAGACGCGCCTCAAGGGCGCCTGCCCGAACTGCAGCGGCGAACTGGTGCGCCGGCCGGTGAGGCCGGCGCAGATGCTGGCCAAGGACCCGGCTTCGGCGGAGCGGGTGTTTAAGCCGCATCCCGAATGTCGGGCGGCATAGGCGGCGAGCGCGTGCTGGCGAGCGCGCTGGCGGCGTGATAGCCGTGGCGCATGACTGAAGCGCGCCCGCAACTCTGGATCGTCGCCGGCCCCAACGGCGTGGGCAAGACGACCTATGCCTTCAGGTACATCCGCGCCGTCTCCGGCAGCGCGAGCTTCGTCAATCTCGACGAGATCGCGCGCGGCCTCTCGCCGCTTGACCCATCCGGCGAACAGCGGCGTTCAGCGCGGGTTGCGCTCGACCTGACGCGCTCGCTGATCGCCGAGCGCAAATCCTTCTCGCTCGAAACGACCCTTTCGGGGCGCACGCACCTGCTCACGATCGCAGCGGCGCGCGAGGCGGGCTTCCTGGTGAACCTGCTGTTCTTCCTGGTCGCCTCGCCCGAAGTCTCGCTCGCGCGCATCGCGCGCCGGGTCAGCGAGGGCGGCCATGACGTGGCCGAGATCGACGTGCGCCGCCGCTTCGCTCGCGCCATCGCCAATCTGCCCGACTATATCGACATGGTCGATCAGTGGCGCGTCTTCGACAACGCCACGCTGAAACCGCATGTGGTCGCGGAAGGCCGGCGGGGCTGCGTCGCTCTGATGGAGCGCTCGCAAACATTGCCGGAAGAACTATGGGCGGCGCTGGATACGCTGCCGCCCTGCCGGGAGGGCTGAGCCTCAGCTCGCCTGCTTGACGGCGATGCCCTTGTCCTCGAACAGGGCCTGCAGCTCGCCGGCCTGGAACATCTCGCGGGTGATGTCGCAGCCGCCGATGAACTCGCCCTTGACGTAGAGCTGCGGGATCGTCGGCCAGTTCGAATAGGCCTTGATGCCCTCGCGGATCTCCTGATCCTCGAGCACGTTCACGGTGCTGTAGGGCACGCCGACATAGCCGAGGATCTGCACGACCTGGCTGGAGAAGCCGCACATCGGGAACTGCGGCGTGCCCTTCATGAAGAGCACCACGTCGTTGGTCTTCACGGCATTGTCGATACGGGCGGCGACGTCGGTCATCGGCTTTCTCCTCAGGCGGGGTCAAGGCCCGCTGGACAGATGGTATCGTTCTAATTCTGGGGAATGGTTGTCGTCAGCGCAAGGGCGTGCAGCACTCCGCCCATGTTTCCTTGCAGCGCGGCATAGACCATCTGGTGCTGCTGCACCCGGCTCTTGCCGGCGAAGGCGGCCGAGGTCACGGTCGCGGCATAGTGGTCGCCGTCGCCGGCCAGATCCTTGATCTCGACCGTCGCGTCCGGCAGCGCCGCCTTGATCATGCGCTCGATCTCGTGCGCGTCCATCGCCATGTGCTTATCCTCTTACGCTTACGCGCTTTTGCCGGACATATAGGCCGGGAACCACGCCTCGTGCGCGCTGTTCAGTCCGGCCAGCGATATGGGCGCTTCACCCGGCAGGTTCAACGAGGCGCCGCCGGTGCTGCCGACGTGCCAAGTCGGTACACCTGCTGCTAGTGCGTCTTTTTGAAGCTGATTGATTTGGTCGTAGGGACAAGTGACGACATACCTCGCCTGATCCTCGCCAAACAAAAAGGCGTGGCTCGGGATATCGCCAGGAATTTGCCGGTGCGCTCCGGGGATGTCCATGAAGTCAAGCTCAGCGCCGATGCCGCCGGCCATCGCCATCTCCGCGAGCGCAACCGCAAGCCCGCCGTCCGACAGGTCGTGGCAGGCGCTGACGCGGCCATTCACGATCAGCCCACGCACGAAATCGCCGTTCTGGCGCTCGACAGCGAGGTCGACCGGCGGCGGGGCGCCCTCCTCGCGACCGCAGATCGTGGCGAGATAGGATGACTGGCCGAGCCAGCCTTCGGTCAGGCCGATCAGGATGATCGCGTCGCCCTCGGCCTTGAAGCCGATCGTGGCATGCTTGGTCACATCCGCGAGCACGCCGACGCCGCCAATGGTCGGGGTCGGCAGGATCGAGACGCCGTTGGTCTCGTTGTAGAGCGAGACGTTGCCGGAGACGACCGGGAAGTCGAGCACCCGGCAGGCCTCGCCGATGCCCTTGATGGCGCCGACGAGCTGGCCCATCACCTCGGGCCGCTCGGGATTGCCGAAGTTCAGGTTGTCGGTGATCGCGAGCGGCGTCGCGCCGACGGCGGTCAGGTTGCGCCAGGCTTCGGCCACAGCCTGCTTGCCGCCCTCGAACGGATCGGCCTCGCAATAGCGCGGCGTCACGTCGGCGGTCATGGCCAGGCCCTTCGGCCCGTCCTCGATCCGCACGATGCCGGCATCGCCGCCAGGCGTGACCACGGAATTGCCGAGGATCAGCGTGTCGTACTGCTCGTAGACCCAGCGCTTCGAGCACAGGTCCGGCGAGCCGATCAGCTTCAGCAGCGCCTCTGCATTCGAAAGCGGCGCCTCGACGGCCTCAGGCGCGATGCGCTGCTTCGGTGGCGTCTCGATCCAGGGCCGATCGTATTCGGGAGCCTCGTCGCCGAGCTCCTTGATCGGCAGGTCGGCCATGACCTCGCCCTGGTGCTTCACGACGAAGCGCAGCGTGTCGGTGGTATGGCCGATGACGGCGAAGTCGAGGCCCCATTTCTTGAAGATCGCCTCGGCCGGCTCCTCATGGCCCGGCTTGATCACCATGAGCATGCGCTCCTGGCTTTCCGAGAGCATCATCTCGTAGGCGCTCATGCCCTCCTCGCGGCAGGGCACCTTGTCCAGGTCGAGCTCGACGCCGAGATCGCCCTTGGCGCCCATCTCGACGGCCGAGCAGGTCAGGCCGGCCGCGCCCATGTCCTGGATCGCGTCGACATGGCCCGCCGCCATGATCTCGAGGCAGGCCTCCAGCAGCAGCTTCTCGGCGAAGGGGTCGCCGACCTGCACGGTCGGGCGCCGCTCCTCGCCGCCCTCGCCGAAGGCGGCCGAGGCCATGGTCGCGCCATGGATGCCGTCGCGGCCGGTCTTGGAGCCGAGATAGACGATCGCCTTACCGACGCCGGAGGCCTTGGCGTAGAAGATCTCGTCGGCGCGCGCGAGGCCGACCGCCATGGCGTTGACCAGGATGTTGCCGTCATAGCGCGTGTGGAAGCCGACGAGGCCGCCGACCGTCGGCACGCCGAAGGAATTGCCGTAGCCGCCGACACCGGCGACGACACCCGAGACGAGGTGGCGGGTCTTGTGATGCGCAGGATCGCCGAAGCGCAGCGCGTTCAGCGCCGCGATCGGCCGCGCGCCCATGGTGAAGACGTCGCGCAGGATGCCGCCGACGCCCGTCGTCGCGCCCTGGTAGGGCTCGATGAAGGACGGGTGGTTATGGCTCTCCATCTTGAAGACGACGGCGATGCCATCGCCGATATCGATCACGCCGGCATTCTCGCCCGGGCCCTGGATCACCCAGGGCGCCTTGGTCGGCAGGGTCTTGAGATGGATCTTCGAGGATTTGTAGGAGCAGTGCTCGTTCCACATCGCCGAGACGATGCCGAGCTCGGTGATCGAAGGCTCGCGCCCGATCAGGTGCAGGAAGCGCTGGTACTCGTCCGGCTTCAGGCCATGCTCGGCCACGAGCTGCGGGGTGATCTTGATATCGTTGGGAATCACGCTGCCTATTCCTGACGCACGGGTTTCGGAGGCCGGCTTCTGTGAGGCGGGGCATAGCGTGCCTGACCGGATCAGACAACGCATCCCGGCCGCCAAAAGGGCGGTTTCGCCGGCTTATTGCTGCAATGCCGCAAGCGCTGCGCGCAAGGCGTCGGGAATCGGCACCGGCTTCTGCGCGTCGCGCTCGACATAGACATGGGTGAAGCGCCCCTGCGCCGCCGCCATCTCGCCGCCCTCGCGGAAGATGCCGACGCGATAGGTTACCGAGCTGTGGCCGAGCTTCTCGACGGCGAGGCCCGCCTCCACCGTCTCGGGGAAGGCGACGCTCTCGAAATAGGTGCAGCCGGTCTCGACCACGAGCCCGACGATGTCACTGCCCGTGACGTCGAGATGGCCCTGCTCGACCAGCCAGGCATTCACCGCCGTGTCGAACCAGGAATAGTAGACGACGTTGTTGACGTGGCCGAAGACGTCATTGTCCATCCAGCGCGTCGGTATCGAGCGGAACAGCTTGAAATCGCCGCGGCCGAGCCGCATCGGACGTTCGCTCATCTGAACTCTGCCCCCTATTGCCCCGGCTTCTCGCCCGTCCCGATCTCCGGCACGCCGAGCGCATCGGCGAGCCTCGCCTTGGCCGAGCCGGGCCTGAGCGGCTTCTGCTGGCTCTCATGCGGCGCCCACCCGGAAACCCAGACCATCTCGAACGTCGCGCGCAGCCGGCCGTCGGGATCGCCGAAGCGCTCGGCATAGATCGTAGCCGCCCGCAGCAGCGTGTCGCGGCGCAGGCCGGCCTTGCGCCGATCCATCAGCGCATTGGCCCAGCCCATGGCGCGCAAATCGCGCAGCAGGCCGAACATGTCGCGATAGCGCACCGTGACGAGCTCGCTGTCGACCACCGGCAGCGCGAAGCCGGCCCGCTGCAGCAGGCTGCCCATGTCGCGCAGATCGGCGAAGGGCGCGACGCGCGGGCTGACGCCGCCGGTCGTCTCGGCCTCGGCCGCCAGCAGCGCCTCGCGCAGTTCCTGCAGCGTCCGCCCGCCGAGCAGGCAGCCGATGAAGAGCCCGTCGGGTTTGAGCGCCCGCCTGATCTGGATCAGCGCACCCGGCAGGTCGTTGACGCCATGCAGCGCCAGCAGCGAGGCGGCGAGGTCGATCGACGCCGTGGCGAGCGGCAGGCGTTCGAGATCGCCGACGAGATCGGCCGCGCTCCCGGCCTCGGCCATGCGCCAGAGCGTCCCGGCCTTGGCGCGCAGCACCGCGCCTGCAAGCGGCAGCGGCGTGCCGAGGTCGGCGGCATGTTCGAAGCGCCGCAGCACGGCGGCGAGGCGCTCCTCCAGGTCTTCCGTCGCACGGGCGAGGAGGAAATCCGGGTAGTCGCCGGCGACGGCGCGGGTGAGGCGGCGGCGGAAGAGCTCGCGGTCGAAGACGACAGCCGACATGCTATGCGCCCCCCTACTCCATCCCCTCCAGCTCGATGATCAGCCCCTCGATCATGCCGAGCCCGATCTGCCAGAAGGCCGGGTCGCGCGCGTCGAGGCCGAAGGGCTTCAGCAGCTCGGAATGGTGCTTGGTGCCGCCGGCCGAGAGCAGGGCGAAATAGCGCTCCTGGAAGCCCGCGGCCGAGTTCTGGTAGACGCCGTAGAGCGAGTTCACCAGGCAGTCGCCGAAGGCATAGGCGTAGACGTAGAAAGGCGAATGGATGAAGTGCGGGATATAGCACCAGAACGGCTCGTAGCCGGCATCCAGCCTGATCGCCGGCCCGAGGCTCTCGGCCTGCACGCTCATCCAGAGCTCGCACAGGTTCTCCGCCGTCAGCTCGCCGCTCCTGCGCGCCTCGTGCACCTTGCGCTCGAAGGAGTAGAACGCGATCTGCCTGACGACCGTGTTGATCATGTCCTCGACCTTGGCCGCCAGCATCGCCTTGCGCTGCTTGGGGTCGCTGGTGCCGTCGAGCAGCTTGCGGAAGGTCAGCATCTCGCCGAACACGCTGGCGGTCTCGGCCAGCGTCAGCGGCGTCGGCGCCATCAGCGCGCCGTTCGGCGCGGCCAGCACCTGGTGCACGCCATGGCCGAGCTCGTGCGCGAGCGTCATCACGTCGCGCGGCTTGCCCTGGTAGTTCAGCAGCACGTAGGGGTGCGCGGACGGCACCGTCGGATGCGCGAAGGCGCCCGGCGCCTTGCCCGGCCGCACCGGCGCGTCGATCCAGCCCTCGTCGAAGAAGCGCCTGGCGATCCCCGCCATTTCCGGGGCGAAAGCGTCATAGGCACCCAGCACCGTGTCGCGCGCCTCGGTCCACGGAATCGTGCGCTGCTCGACCTTGGGCAGCGGCGCGTTGCGGTCCCAGTAGTCGAGCGTCTCGCGCCCGAACCAGCGCGCCTTCAGCTTGTAGTAGCGGTGCGACAGCCGCGGATAGGCGGCGCGCACGGCCGAGACCAGCGCATCGACCACCTCGCGCTCGACCCGGTTCGCCAGATGGCGGGAATCGGCGACATCCTCGAACTTGCGCCAGCGGTCGGAGATCTCCTTGTCCTTGGCCAGCGTGTTGGTGATCAGGCAGAATGTGCGCAGATGCGCCCGGAAGACCGTGCCCAGCGCCTCGGCCGCGGCCTTGCGCACCGCGCCGTCCGTATCCTGCAGCTTGTTGAGGGTGAGTTCGAGCGTCAGCTCCTCGCCGTTCAGGTTGAAGCGCAGCGAGGCGATCGTCTCGTCGAAGAGCCGGTTCCAGGCGGCGTGGCCGGTCACCGACTTCTCGTGGAACAGCTCCTCGATCCGGTCCTCGAGCTGGTGCGGCTTGTCCTTGGCGAGGTCCTCGATCCAGGGCTGCCAATGGCTCAGCGGCGGCAGCGCGGCGGCCTTGGCCAGCAGCGCCTCGTCGATCCGGTTGAGCTCCAGCCCGAAGAACAGCAGCTCGGTCGAGGCCGTGGTCATCTTGTCCTGCGTGTCGCCGTAGAACTTGGCGCGCTGCGGGTCGGTCGTGTCGCCGGAATAGACCAGCCCGGCATAGGACATGATCCGGCCGATCAGGTCCTCCAGCTTCTCATAGGCTGCGACCGCCTCGGCCAGCACCGCGCTGGCATCCTCGCGCTCGGCCAGCGCCGCGAGCTTGCCGCGGTAGAGCGCCGCGAAGCGCTGCGATTCGGCATGCGCCCGCTCCAGGTCGGCGGCGAACACGAGCGAATCCATCGACGGGTAGAGATGGGTCAGGTCCCATTCCGGCAGCTTTCCGAGCGCCTTGGCGACCTTGGCCGCAGCCTCGCTGTGCGCGAGGCCCCTGGCGATCGTCCCGTCGAAAGCAAACGTCATGTCGTCCATACCTCGCTGGCGGAAAGCGTCGCCTCTCATATGCGCGGACAACGCCGCGCGATCAACGTCGCCGCGACGGTGGCACGACCGCTTCGCCGCCCTCCTCCACTTAAGAGCCGCTTAACCCTTCTGGATGACAGTGCCCCGAAACGGAACATCCGATTCTCGGCTTGGCCTTCCGGCCGGCCGCCTGACTTCGAGGGTTCATGACCGCCACCGTTCTCGTCGTTGACGACGATCCCGTCCAGCGCCGCCTCCTCGACGCCATGCTCAAGCGCTCCGGCTACGACGTCGTCGCCGTGGACAGCGGCAGCGAGGCGCTGAGCCTGCTCGGCCAGGGCGACGGCGAGAAGTTCGACGCGATGGTGCTCGACCTCGTCATGCCCGAGCTCGACGGCATGGCCGTGCTCGCCCGGCTGCGCGAGCGCGGCATCGAGATCCCCGTGATCGTGCAGACCGCGCACAGCTCGATCGAGACCGTGGTCAACGCCATGCGCGCCGGCGCGGTCGATTTCGTGGTCAAGCCGGTCGGGGCCGAGCGCCTGCAGATCTCACTCAAGAACGCGCTGAAGCTGGGCGCGCTCGAACATGAGCTGCGCCACATCAAGCGCCGCGCCGCCGGCCAGCTCGGCTTCCGCGACCTCGCCACCAAGAGCCAGGACATGGCCCGCGTCGTCAGGCTCGCCGAGCGCGCGGCGAAGTCCAACATCCCGATCCTCGTCGAAGGCGAATCCGGCGTCGGCAAGGAGGTTCTGGCGCGCGCCATCCAGGGCTCCAGCGACCGCAAGGGCAAGCCCTTCGTCACGGTGAATTGCGGCGCGATCCCGCATAATCTCGTCGAATCCATCCTGTTCGGCCACGAGAAGGGCGCCTTCACCGGCGCCACCGAGCGCCATATCGGCAAGTTCGTCGAAGCCAGCGGCGGCACGCTCTTCCTCGACGAGGTCGGCGAATTGCCGCTCGATGCGCAGGTCAAGCTGCTGCGCGCGATCCAGGAGGGCGAGGTCGACCCGGTCGGCGGCAAGAAGTCGGTGCGCGTCGACATCCGCATCATCTCGGCCACCAACAAGAGCCTGCTGGAACAGGTCAAGCGCGGCGAGTTCCGCGAGGACCTCTACTACCGCCTCAACGTCTTCCCGATCACCCTGCCGCCGCTGCGCCAGCGCCGCGAGGACATTCCCGACCTCGCCCGCGGCTTCCTCGCCCGCTTCGCCGCCGAGGAGGGCAAGAAGCTGCGCGGCATCGCGGCCGAGGCTCTCAGCCTGGTCAGCGGCTATGACTGGCCCGGCAATGTTCGCCAGCTCGAGAACGCGATGTTCCGCGCCGTCGTGCTCGCCGATGGCGACGAGCTGACCGTGACCGAGTTCCCGCAGATCGCGGCGCAGATGGACGGCTACGACGTGCGCATCCCGCCGGCCCCTGCGGGGGCGCCGCGCGGTGAGGCCCGCGACGAGTCGCCGCGCATCATCCAGGTGCCGGTGCGCGACCCCAATGCGCTCGAGCTCGTCGCCGGCTCCGACATGCGCAAACTTGATGAATTGGAACGTGAAATCATCAAATTCGCGCTATCGCACTACCGCGGGCACATGTCCGAGGTCTCGCGCAAGCTCGGCATCGGCCGCTCCACCCTTTACCGAAAACTTAAGGATTACGGGCTGATCGAAGGAGATGATGCCTCCGAGGGTTCGGACGCGGCGTAGCCGGGCCGGACGCGCGAAAACATGGTGGCTGTTGCGCCGCCGCATCTTGTCGAAACGGGCCGAGTCACGCAGGTATTGCTGATACTCGGCGAAGAAACAGGAATACGACCATGCGTCGTCGCCATTGGGCGGGCTCAGCCTCTGCATCGGTCCTCGTCCTGCTTCTTGGTGCTGCAACGGCCTTAGGCCAGCCGGCCGCGACGACCGACCTCACGCTCGGCACTCCGCTGCCGGAGCAGCCCGCACTCCGCCTCCTGAAGGGCGACGCGCCGGTCGAGCATCTCGATATTCCGGCGCTGCCGGAGGTGACCGTCAAGGTCGAGCCCGCGCCCGGCAGCGAGCCCGGCATGGTGACGGGCGCCGTGACGCCCTCCGCCCAGCCGCAAGCCGCCATGCCCGCGCTCGAGGCGCCGGCCCCGGCGCAGGCGAGCGCACCCGGCGTCGATGACGGCCCGATCCTGCTCGACATCCCCGAGGTCGAGCTGCCGCCCGCCGATCCCGCGCTGGTGCCGGCCGCCAGGCCCGAACCGGCGCCGCAGCCGGCGCCCGAGCCGCTTCGCGCCGCCCAGCCGTCCGAGCCCGCGATAGCGCCGCCGGACCTGCCCAAGGTCATCGTCGAGCTGCCGGCGCCCGGCCCGCTCGTGGCCGAGATCACCGAGCGCGCCGCCGGCGCGGTCGCCGTGCCCCGCCTGTCCGAGCGCGAGCGCGGCGAGGTCCTCGCCGCCTATCAGGCCAACGGCAACAAGCCCTTCTGGATCGACGGCAAGGGCTGGAGCGAGACCGCCAAGCTGCTCGTCGCCCGGCTGGAGCGTTCGAGCGAGGACGGCCTGCGGCCGACCGACTATGCGCTCCCCGTCTTCGAGGCGAGCGACAAGGCCGGCCTCGCCGACGCCGATGTCCGCCTCTCGGCGCTGGCCGTGCTCTATGCCCGCGATGCGCGCGGCGGCCGCATCGACCCGCGCAAGCTCTCCAAGCTGATCACGCCGACGCTCTACCTGCCCTCCGCCACCGAGGTGCTTTCGGAGCTGACGGCGGTGAAGGATCCCGGCGCGGCGCTCGCCGCCTACAACCCGCCGCATGAGGGCTACCGCAACCTCAAGGCCAAGCTCGCCGAACTGCGCCAGCACCAGGACGACACCCCGATGGTGCGCATCCCGGCCGGCCCGGAGCTGAAGCTCGGCATGCGCGACGACCGCGTGCACCTGGTCCGGGCCCGGCTCGGCCTCGGCCCGTCGCAGGAGCCGGTCTTCGACCGCTCGACCCAGACCGCCGTCGCCGAGTTCCAGAAGCAGGCCGGCCTGCGCGCCAACGGCATCCTCAGCCCGCAGACCATCGCGGCGCTCGGCACGCCGGTGACGACCCGGATGGAGCAGGACGTCATCGCCCAGATGGAGCGCTGGCGCTGGCTGCCGCCCGATCTCGGCGCGCGCCACATCATCGTCAACGTGCCGGAATACCAGGTCCGCGTCTTCGAGAACGGCAAGGTCATCCATCAGGCCCGCGTCATCGTCGGCAAGCCCGACTCGGCGACGCCGATCTTCTCGCACAAGATGGACCACGTCATCGTCAACCCGTCCTGGTTCGTGCCGCCCTCGATCCTGAAGAAGGAGTTCCTGCCCGGCCTCGCCGCCGATCCGGAATACGCGGCCAAGCGCGGCTACGTGGTCACGCGCCATGGCAGCTCGATCTCGGTGCGCCAGCCGCCCGGCGAGCGCAACGCGCTCGGCTGGATCAAGTTCATGTTCCCGAACGAGCATGCGGTCTACCTGCACGACACGCCGAACCGCCGGCTCTTCGCCGCCGAGAAGCGCGCCTTCAGCCATGGCTGCGTGCGCGTCGACAACCCGTTCCTGCTTGCCGACCACGTGCTCGGGCCGGAATGGCCGACCGAGCGGCTGAAGCGCCTGATCGGCTCCGGCGAGCGCATGATCAAGCTGCCGCAGCCGCTGCCGATCCACCTCGTCTACAACACGATCGTCGTCGACTCGGCCGGCCACATGACCACCTTCGACGACCTCTACGGCTTCCAACGGCTGGTGCGCCAGGCGCTGGAGCAGCAGCAGCGCGGTTGAGGCTGAGGCTACGCCAATTGGCTCAGCCCTCCTCCTGAGGAACTGCTTAAGCGGCGTCTCGAAGGATGCTCCGACCCCCTCTGAAACATCCTTCGAGACGCGCCTGCGGCGCTCCTCAGGATGAGGGCTGAGGTTCCGGACGGCTTTCGGCAACTCAAGGCGCGCCCTCCCTCGGGCACGCTTTCGCCACGATCCACCGTTAGCCAGCCCACTGCCGAGAAAATCGTGGCATACCGGTTTCCACCTTGGTAACCTGCTGTTAACGCTTCTCCGCAACTGTTCGTTCACGTTTGCAGCGCTGCCTTCACCGGGCGCATCGAGACGGGTCAGGCAGATTTGGGCAGGAAAACCGCCACGATTCCGAGACGGCTTCTGCCCCGACTGAAGCCCGGATTACGGCAAGGTGCGACGTTGGCTTTGGCCTTCTCAGCACTGGTCTTCGGCGTGCGCGGCACGCAGAACGCAGTCGCCAATGGCGATACCCGCACCATCACCATCAAGCACATGCACACGAAGGAGGAGACGACAGTCACCTTCAAGCGTGACGGGCGCTATGTCGCCGAAGGGCTGGAGAAGCTGAACTGGGCGCTGCGCGACTGGCGCACCGACGAGCCGATCCGCATGGACCCGCGCCTGTTCGACCTCGCCTGGGAGGTGCAGCGCGCCGTCGGCTCCGAGCAGCCCTTCCATGTCGTCTCGGCCTATCGCGCGCCGGGCACCAACGCGATGCTGCGCCGCCGCTCGCGCGCAGTCGCCAAGAACAGCCAGCACATGCTCGGCAAGGCGATGGATTTCTACCTCCCGGATACGCCGACGGCCAAGATCCGCGAAGCCGGCATGCAGTTGCAGCGCGGCGGCGTCGGCTTCTATCCCGGCGCCCACACGCCCTTCGTCCATCTCGATGCCGGCTCGGTTCGTTCCTGGCCGCGCATGACCCACGATCAGCTCGTGCGCCTTTTCCCCGACGAGAAGACCGTGCACCTGCCCGCAGACGGCCACCCGCTCGCGGGCTATGAGCTCGCCAAGGCCGAGGTCCTGTCGCGCGGCGGCTCGGTCGCCGGCTATGCCGCGGCAGATCTCGACGAAGGCGCTGTGATCTCGTCCGGCCGCAAGAGCCTGTGGGCCTCGCTCTTCGGCGGCGACGACGAGGAGGAGGATGCCAGGCCGGTGCGCGGCGGCCGTCGCGGCGCGCCCAAGGCACAGCCCGCGGTCATCACCTACGCCAACAACAGCAATAACCCCTATATCGACAGCAACTCCTCGGATGGCGGCCGCTTTGCGGTTGCGGCCGCAGCGCCTGAGCCCGTGACGCGCTCGCTGACGCGCGAGCGCTCGCAGCGCGCCACCACCGTGGTGCCGCCGCAGGAGCCGCAGGTCGCCGCGCTCGCAGATGCGCCGCCGCCTCCGGCCGCAGCCCCGCCGGACAACAGGCCCAAGCTGATCGACGCGCCGATCCCGCTGGCGCGCCCCGGCGGCCTGACCGTGCCCCAGCCCGATGCCTCCGGCGCGGTCCAGGTCGCGGCCCTGTCGCAGGGCGGCACGCTCGCCTTCGCGCCGCAGCTGGCGCCCGGACTCAGGCCTGGCGAGGAGCAGAGGCTCGTGCTCGCCTCGCTGCCGCCACGCCGGCCCGGCGAGATGACGCCGCTCGCCGACGCGATCGTCGCCGGCAAGCCGGTCGACGCGCCGCTGCCGCCGTCCCGCCCCGTCGCCCTCGCCAATCTCGCGCTGGCCGATCAGCGCAGCGCCAATGACGCGGCGCCGGAGCCTGTGGGCCGGCTCGTCACGGTCAACCATCCCCTGCCGCCGGAACGGCCGCGCCCGGCCGGCGCAGCAGCGGCCGTGGCCAGCGCGCCCGCGGCTCCCGTTATGGGCAACAACCACCCGACGCCGATCGTCGCGCAATATGACGCCGACCGCTCGGGGCTCGACTCGCTGTTCGCCACCGTCGCGCGCACCAGCCCGCAGCCGGAGGGCCGCGGCGTCACCGTCGCGACGGCGCGGACCAGGGCCGGCGGATCGCTGCCGCCCGGCTGGGTCCAGGGCCCGGCGCCGGCCGCCGCGCTCGGCTTCAGCCATGCCGAACCGAGCGACGCCAAGACCGGCAGCTTCTCCGGCCCGGCCGTGAAGCCGCTGCCGACCAACTTCGTGCAGAACTGACTGCGGCCGCCTCAGGCGATGCCGTTGCGGCCGAGCTCAAGATAGGCCGGCCTTTCGCTGAGCCGATCGTAATAGGCCGCGACGGCGGGTAGTAGCGGCCGCTCTTCCAAAGGCGTCGCGAACCAGCGGTGCACCGACAATCCAATGCCGATATCAGCCAGCGTGAAGCAATCGCCGAGCACATAGGCGCGGCTGCCCTCCAGTTGCCGCTCCAGCACCTTCATCGTCGTGTTCCAGGACCTCGTACTGGCCGCGATCTGGCTGGGGTCGGCATAGGCGGGGTTACGCCGCGCCAGGGCCAGGAAGGCGTAGCGCCAGGAGTTGTTCAGCTCCGTCGCCTGCCAATCCATCCACTGCTCGACGCGCGCGCGCTCGCGCGGCTGCGCCGGCAGCAAGTCGAGCCGCCCCGCCTTGGCGGCGAGATAACGGCAGATCGTGTTCGATTCCCACAGCACGCCGGCCTCGTCCTCGATCACGGGCACGAGGCCGTTCGGGTTCAGCGCCAGGAATTCCGGCTTGTCGGTCGGGGTGAAGCCGCTGCCCCAATCCTCGCGCCGGTAGTCGAGGCCGACTTCGCGGCAGGTCCACAGCACCTTGCGGACATTGATCGAGGAGGCCTTGCCGAGAATGCGCAACGGGGTCATTCGCGGTCGATCGGCCATTGCTTGAACACGTCGAGCGCCTCGCTGGCCTTCGCCTGTGCCGCGAGCGCCGGCCACCGGCTCGGCTCGACGAATTCCGGGATCACGAACTGGCAGAAGCCCCAGGCGATCGCAGCCGCGATATCGCCCGGCCGCAGCTCCGGCCCGACGCCGATCTCGCCCCGCGCCGCCGCCTGGTCGAGCAGGTCGAGCGCCGTATGGAGCTGCGTCACGATGCGCTCCTGCCAGGGTGCATAGCGCTGCGCCTCCGGCCGCTTGCGCTCGTACTCGACCGAGACAGCCTTGTCGGCCGCGACGATGCCGATGCCGGTCAGGCTGAGGTCGCGGTTGCGCGCGCCCGGATCGATCGGCCGCAGGCTCCTGCCCGCGACATCCTCGAAATGCTGGATGATCAGCAGGGATTCGCTGATCACCGTGCCGTCGTCGCAAACCAGGCTCGGCGCCTTGATCAGCGGATTGATCGCCCGGAACGCATCCATGTGGCGGAAGACCGAGACCGAGCGGTGCTCGAACTGCAGGCCGAGCAGGGTTCCGGTGACGGCGGCGCGCCGCACATAGGGACTATCGAGCATTCCGACGAGCAGCATTCGCGACCTCCGTTGGCGAGCCCGCACAGACTGGCTGCGACGCGCGGGAAAGCCAGCGAAATCACGTGATGTCAGGCATCACGCCGGCTGATGCTCGGCCATCATCTCGCCGACGCGCTCGCTGCCCATTGGATCGTTGAGGTCGATGCCGAGCTTGCGCGCCGCCATGTGGCAAGCGTCCCAATAGGGCTCGCCGCCGAAGCGCTCGACCAGCAGGTCGATCAGCACCCGCACCTTGCCCGGCACATAGGCTCCGGGCGGGCGCACGACGAAGAAGCCCTGCTCCGGCATCGGGTACTCGCGCAGGACATGCACCAGCTTGCCCTCCCCAATGGCCTCCGACGCCATGAAGTTCGGCAGGGCGACGATGCCGTGCCCGGCCATCGCCCATTGCATCAGCGTCTCCCCGCTATCCGAGCGCAGCCGCCCGCTCGGCCGGACCGGCACCCAGCGCCGGTTGATCCGGAAGGTCCAGTCCGGCGTGGTCGCGCCGCTATGGACCAGGCACTCGTACTGGCTGAGCTCGAGCGGCGAGGCCGGGCTGCCATGGCGCGCGATGAAGTCCGGGCTGGCCAGCACGCTGGTGTAGATCGGCGCGATCTTGCGCGCCACCAGGCTCGAATCCTTCAGCGTCCCCAGCCGGATCGCCGCATCGAAGCGCTCGCCGATCAGGTCGACGCGGCGGTCGCTGGCCTCGACGTCGAGTTCGAGCCGGGGATGGCGCGCCGCCAGTTCCGCCAGCACGGGCGCGACGTGCTTGACGCCGAAGCCGAGCGGCATCGACAGGCGCAGCCGCCCGGCGACGCCGCCGGCCTGCTGCGCCACCGCCTCGCGCGCCTCGACGAGATCGGCCAGGATGCGCTCGCCGCGCGCCTTGAACTCGATGCCGGCCTCGGTCGGGCTGACGCCGCGCGTGGTGCGGCTCAGCAGGCGCGTGCCGAGATCCTCCTCCAGCCGGGCGATGCGGCGGCTGACGATCGACTTGGACAGGCCGAGGCTCCGGCCGGCGCGGCCGAAGCCGCCGGTCTCGACCACGGCGATGAAGCTGCGGATATCGTCCAGCTCGGACATGGGGCGTTCCTGGGTGAGCAACAGTTTGGTTCTGATTATGCGCGTTCTGTCGCACTCGGTGAACCTCTATCTTCCCGACATCGAACAACCGCTCCCTTTGAGGATCGCAACCATGTCCACTCTTCTCGTTCTCAACAGCAGCGCGCTCGGCACGGCTTCGGTCTCCAAGCAGCTGATCGGCGACACCGTCGCCCGTCTCCGCGCCCAGAACCCCGGCCTCAAGGTCGTCGAGCGCGATATCGGCCTGAACCCGATCCCGCACCTCACCGCCGACTCGGCGACGGCCATCCGCGGCGGCGAGCCCGCCAACGACGCGCAGGCCCAGGCCCGCACCCTGTCGGACACGCTGATCGACGAGCTGAAGGCGGCCGACATCGTCGTCATCGGCGCGCCGATGTATAACTTCGGCATCCCGTCGACGCTGAAGGCCTGGTTCGACTACGTGCTGCGCGCCGGCGTGACCTTCAAGTACGGCGACGCCGGCCCCGAGGGCCTGCTCAAGGGCAAGCGCGCCATCGTCGTCGAGAGCCGCGGCGGCCTCTACAGCAGCGGCCCGGCCCAGCCGATGGACTCGCAGGAGCCGCACCTGCGCACCATGCTCGGCTTCGCCGGCATCAGCGACGTGACCTTCGTCCGCGCCGAGAAGCTGGGCTACGGCCCCGAGGCCCGCGAGCAGTCGATCAACGCCGCCCAGGCGGAACTCAAGCTGGTCGCCTGACCCCTACCATCCAGCCTGCCGCAAGACGCCCGCGCCGGTCTCCGGCGCGGGCGTTTTCGCGTTTGGGGCCTGGTCTCCGATAGGCCCACCTTATCGTAATGACCAAGAACAATCGATTTTCCTCGAAGGGGCCGAACTGCTATCGATGGCCCTCGCCCTAGACGGCGGCAATATGGTCGGGCCAACGGCAGACCATCAATAAAAACAATGATTTGGGAGGAAAAGAATGGCGTCGCTTTCGAGCCGACCGGACCGTGCGCCCGCTTGCCGGCCCCGCACCGCCGCCGCCCGCTTCCGGGGGCTTGTTTGAGTCGCGCGCAAAGCAGCTTCCAACGCAGCGAGAATGGCCCAAGGGCTCGAATTCCATACGTTGGAACGACACCCCATGGATCACGTCGCAATTGGATAGACGCGTCCAATTGTGAAAACCGTGATCTCCACCAAAAAGTGAGAGCATGGCCTACGCGAAAAACCGGTTCCCGCTTTTTCGCGCCATGCACTAGCGAACCGCCCCACCTCACCGAATGCCAGGCATGACGACCGACATTGCAGATACCGGCACCCCGGCAGCCATTCGGACGAAGCGCCGCAAGCGCCTCGACCTCCTGCCCTATGCGCTGATCGCGCCGATCGGGCTGCTGCTTGCCGCGATCACGGTCTATCCGACGATCCAGGCGATCTACCTGTCGATGACCGACGCTTCGCTGCTGCGCCTGGCGCGCGCGAAATTCGTCGGCCTGCTCAACTTCACCCGCATGATGGGCGACCAGGTCTTCCTCGACGGCCTGTGGCGGACCCTGCGCTGGGATTTCGCCGTCGTCTCGCTCGAACTCTGCATCGCCTTGCCGATCGCGCTGTTCCTGAACATGAACTTCCGCGGCCGCGGCTTCGTCCGCGCCGCGATGATGGTGCCCTACATCACCCCGCCGGCCGTGGTCGGCCTGCTCTTCCTGTTCATGTTCGACGGCAATTTCGGCGTCGTGAACGACCTGCTGGTCCGCTTCGGCGTGCTCGACCGCGGCATCGCCTGGATGAGCGATCCGGTCGCGAGCTTCTGGATCGTGGTCTCCGCCATGGTCTGGTACGGCACGCCGCTGATGGCGCTGATCCTGCTCGCCGCCCTGCAGACGATTCCGGCAGAGCTTTACGAAGCCGCCGAAGTCGACGGCGCCAGTCGCTGGTCGCAGTTCCGCAGCATCACCATCCCGCACATCCTGCCCTCGATCCTCTTCCTCGTGCTGCTGCGCATGATCTGGATGTCGAACCATATCGACATGATCTTCGTCATGACGGCGGGCGGCCCCGGCTTCACCAACCATACCGAGGCGATCTACAGCTTCTCGCTGACCAACCAGTTCCAGATCGGCTACGCCTCGGCCATCGCGGTCGTGCTCGCCGGCATCCTGATGGTCTTCTCCGCCCTCTACGTGCGCCACCTCGCCCGCACCGTCCTGGCCCAGACCTCATGAATACCGCCAAACGCCGCGCCCGGCGCATCAGGGCCATCTGGGTCGCCGTCGGCTCCGCCGCGGTGCTGCTCTATTCGCTGGGGCCGCTGCTCTGGATCTTCATCGCCTCGATCACGCCCGAGCTGAAGGCCGACTTCAACCAGGCCTGGCTGAGCAACCGGCAGGTCACCTACTTCCCGTCGGAGCCGACGCTGGCCAATTACGGCGCGCTGTTCGAGACGGTGCCCTTCGCCACCTACTTTCGCAACAGCTCGATCATCGCCACCGGCAACATGGTGCTGACGCTGGTGGTGGCGAGCCTCGGCGCCTACGGCTTCGTGCGCTTCCGCTTCTTCGGCCGCAGCAGCTTCCTCGTCGCGATGCTGGTCGCCTACACGATTCCCAGCGTGGTGCTCTTGGTGCCGCTGCTGGTGATCTTCCGCACCTACGGCCTGAACAACACCCATCTCGGCATGATCCTGGCGGAGGCGACCCATTCGGCGCCCTTCGTGCTGCTGCTGATGATCAACTACTTCTCGACCCTGCCGCGCGACCTCGACGAAGCCGCGCAGGTCGACGGCTGCAGCCGGCTCAAGGTTCTCTGGCGGATCATCCTGCCGCTCTCGCTGCCGGGCCTGGTCGCGGGCGGGCTGCTCGCCTTCATCATGACCTGGAACAACTTCCTCTTCGCCTTCCTGCTGACGTCGACGGCCGAGGTGAAGACGCTGCCGGTGATCATGCGCCAGTTCGCGCTGGGCGAGCCCGCCGTCTGGGGCATCAGCGCCGCCGGCGCATTGGTGAGCACGCTGCCCGTCGCGCTGATCTTCCTGCTGTTCCAGCGAATGCTGATGAGCGGGCTGGCGGCCGGGGCCGTGAAGGGCTGAACCAACGATTCAGAAGGCCGGGAATCCGGCGCTCTCGGGGAGGAATACAATGGACAAGACGCGCAGCCGAAAGACGACATCTCTCACTCGCCGCCAGGCGCTCGCGACCGCCCTCGGCGGCGCCGCGCTCGCGGCCGGCGGCCTCGGCGCGCAGGCGCAGGTCGCCTCGCCCGCGATCCGCAAGAAGGTGAAGCTCACCTTCTGGAACTGGGCCGACAATCCCGTCCACCAGAAGATCTCGGTCGATTCCGTCGCGATGTTCAACGCCTCGCAGAACTTCATCGAGATGGAGGTCGACGCCAACATGGCGGTGATGGAGGCCCGCAAGAAGCTGGTCGTCTCCTATGCCGCCGGCGCCGCGCCCGACGTCGTCATGACCATCCAGTACTGGGTGCAGGACTACTTCGAGAACGGCCTGCTCGAGCCGATCGAGGACCGCTTCAACAAATGGGACGAGAAGGCCGACTTCTTCCCGAACATCATGGAGCAGACCCGCTCGCGCGCCGGCCAGCCCTTCCTGTTCGTGCCGCAGACCAGCATTCCCTATTTCCTGTTCTACCGCGCCGACTGGTTCAAGGCGGCGGGCTTGACCCCGCCCGACACCTACGACCAGTTCATCGCCGCCGCGAAGGCGCTGACCAAGGCGCCGGATCGCTACGGCTTCGCCATGCGCGGCCAGACGGCGTCGGCGATCCAGGTCATCTTCCCGATCTGGGCCAGCGCCGGCGTCAAGTTCGCGACGCCGGACGGCAAGGTCGATTTCGACTCGCCGGCCGCGATCGAGGTCACCGACAAGTGGCTCGGCATGGCCCTGCGCGACAAGTCGGCCCAGCCGACCGCGGTCAATGACGGCTACCGCGAGCTCTACGCCCTGATGGAGAAGGGCCGCTGCGCCATGTGGTATTACGGGCCGCATGCCAGCCCGGCGCTGATCTCGGCGCTCGGCGACGCCATCCAGGGCGTGCAGAACCCGCGCGTCGGCGAGAAGCACCACATGATCGCCAACCCCGAGGGTCCGATGATGGTCTCCTCCTGCAAGGAGAAGGAAGCGGCCTGGGAGTTCATGAAGTTCATCACCAGCGGCGACGCGGCGATGCTCTTCACCGCCAACCGCATGGTGCCGCCGGTGCGCAAGACGCTCTCCCAGCGCCCGGTCTTCCAGAACAACCGCTTCATCAAGATGTCGCTCGACCATCTCGATACCTGGTGGACCCCGCCCTACGATCACCAGCACTGGACCAACTTCCAGGACAAGATCCCGCCCTATTGGCAGGAGGCGGTGCGCGGCAACATCACGGCGGCGCAGTTCAACCAGCAGGGCGCCAAGTTCCTGCGCGGCGAAGCGTAGGACGTCAGGCCGGGGCCCTGCGGCCCCGGCCTCCCCTTCACGATCATCTCTTCGGTTTGGAAAGCGATCTTCAGCGGATGGCTCAGGTTAATCTACGCAAGGTGGTCAAGCGCTTCGGGGATGTCGAGGTCGTCCGCGGTATCGACCTCACCATCGCCGACAAGGAATTCGTCGCGCTCGTCGGACCCTCGGGCTGCGGCAAGTCGACGACCCTGCGCATGATCGCCGGGCTCGAGGAGATCAGCGACGGCGACATCCTGATCGACGGCAAGGTCGTGACCGATTTCGCGCCGAAGGACCGCGACATCGCCATGGTCTTCCAGAGCTACGCGCTCTACCCGCACATGACCGTGCGCGAGAACATGTCCTTCGGCCTGAAGCAGCAGCGCATGGCGAAGGCCGAGATCGACACGCGTGTCGACGAGGCCGCCCGCATCCTCAACATCGAGGACCTGCTGGACCGCAAGCCGAAGGCGCTCTCCGGCGGCCAGCGCCAGCGCGTCGCCATGGGCCGCGCCATCGTGCGCCAGCCAAAGGTCTTCCTGTTCGACGAGCCGCTCTCGAACCTCGACGCGCAGCTACGCGTGCAGATGCGCACCGAGATCAAGCGCCTGCGCCAGAAGGTCCGCACCACCACCGTCTACGTCACGCATGACCAGGTCGAGGCGCTGACGCTGGCCGACCGCATCGTGGTGATGAACAAGGGCCGGATCGAGCAGATCGGCACGCCGCACGAGCTCTATCACGAGCCGCAGACGCGCTTCGTCGCCGGATTCATCGGCTCGCCCTCGATGAACTTCATCCCCGCCGCGATCGAGCAGCGCGGCGACAAGCTCGCGCTGCTCCTGAAGGACCCCGACCTCTCCTTCGAGATCCCGGCCGAGCGCCACAACCGCTATGCCGGCCTCGCCGGCCGCAGCGACCTGCTGCTCGGCCTCAGGCCCGAGCACTTCTCCGCCGCCGCCGGCGAGCCCCGCCCCGGACACGGGCAGTTCGAGACGCGCATCGACATCACCGAGCCGGTCGGCATCGAGACCTTCGTCTATTTCGTACTGGCCGGCACCGAGATCTGCGCGCGCCTGCCGCCGACCGCCGGAGCGCAGGAGGGCAAGCCGCTGCGCCTCGCCGCCGACCTGACCCAGATGCACGTCATCGACCCGGTCACGGGGCTCGTCGTCTGACCGCCAGCCGGTCGCTGAGCCGCCTGAATGTCGGCTCAGCGACAGCCCGCCTGAATCGGCCCTGCTAGACAGGTCGCATCGAGAAAATGCGGCCAGGTCAGGGCTTTCAGATGGGCGTTATCGTCGGTTCGGGTGAGTATACCTATCGCGTTCACGAGAACTGGGCGAAGTTGCCTGAGGGCTTCGCGTTCGGGGACGTCGCGGCCGTCGGCATCGACGGCAAGGACCGCGTCTACGCCTTCAACCGCTCGAAAGAGCACCCGATGATGGTGTTCGACCGCGACGGCAACTTCCTGAGCTCCTGGGGCCAGGATCTGTTCGCCCACGCCCATGGCGTCAGCATGGGCCCGGACGACACGATCTACTGCACCGACGACATGAACCACACCGTCTGCAAGTGCACGCTGGACGGCAAGCTGCTGCTGCGCATTGGCGACCGCGACAAGCCGCAGCCCTTCATGAGCGGCCGGCCCTTCAACCGCTGCACCCACACGGCGCTGTCGCCCAAGGGCGAGATCTACGTCACCGACGGCTACAGCAACGCCCGCGTCCATAAATACGCGCCGGACGGCAAGCACCTGCTGTCCTGGGGCCAGTCCGGCATGGGCCCGGGCGAGTTCAACCTGCCGCACAACGTCACCTGCGACGACGATGGCTGGGTCTATGTCGCAGACCGCGAGAATCACCGCATCCAGGTCTTCGACGGCAACGGCAAATACGAGACCGAGTGGCGCAACATCCACCGCCCGAACGGCCTGTTCATGCCGCGCGGCAAATGCCCGGTCTGCTATGTCGGCGAGATCGGCCCCTACTGGAGCTTCAACCGCGGCGCGCCCAATCTTGGCCCGCGCGTCTCGATCCTCGACAACAAGGGCGCCATCCTGGCGCGGCTCGGAGAGGACCCCACCGCCGGCCACGAGCCGGGCAAGTTCCTCTCGCCACACTCCATCGCGGTCGACTCGCGCGGCGACATCTATGTCGGCGAGGTCGCGGTGACCGGCTGGCCCTCGCTCTTCCCCGGACAGCCGCAGCCGAACCCGATCCGCAGCCTGCAGAAATTCGAGCGGGTGCCGGCAGGGACGACGGCTTGAACTAACCAAGTAGAGGGTATGCTCTCGGCGCTGCGTCGAGGCACCGCGTCATGCTCGGGCTTGTCCCGAGCACCCACGTCTTGACCGCTCATCGTAGGCAAAGACGTGGATGGTCGCCACAAGGGCGACCATGACGGTGGAGGACAATCGTCTCGTAGCGGGCACTCAGCCCGGGATCATGCGGCCGCCATTGACGTCGATGGTCTGGCCAGTGACGTAGCCGCTCATCGCCTCCGAGGCGAGGAACAGGCAGGGCCCCACGCAATCCTCGGCCGTGCCGAGACGGCGCAGCGGGATGTTCCCCCTGATCGAGTCGAGCCGCTCCTGCGAGGTATGCGCATGGAAGCGGGTCAGCATCAGCCCCGGCGCCAGGGTGTTGACGCGGATGTTGTCGGGCGCGAACTCGTTGGCCATGCCCTTGGTCAGCGAGTGCAGCGCGGCCTTGGACGCGGCGTAGAGCCCCGAGCCGGGCTGGCCGCCATTGCGACCCGCGACCGAGCCCGTATTGATGATGACGCCATGCCCGGACGCCTTGAGGTGCGGATGGGCGGCGCGCGTGACCGAGAGCACCGAGCGCAGGTTGAGGTCCATGACCTGGTCGTAGATCGCGTCGGAATAGCTGGCGAAGCGCTGCGTCTCGACCATGCCGCCGGCATTGTTGATCAGCACGTCGAGCCCGCCCAGCCCCGCGACGGCCTGCTCGACGATCGCACCGGCCTGCGTGGGATCGCGGACGTCGCCCGAGACGATCACCGCCTTGCCGCCGGCGGCCGTGATCTTGGCCACGATCTCCTTCGCCTCGGCGGCGCTGCTGTTGTAGTGGACCGCGACCGCCGCGCCGTGCTCGGCGAAGGCGAGCGCCACGGCGGCGCCGATGCCGGAGCTCGCGCCGGTGATGAGGACGCGCAGGCCCTTGATGTCGTCGAGTATCATGGCTTCATCCTTCGTGTGTTGAGGCCTAGCCGCCGACGAGCCGCAGGCCCGCCTCCGGCCAGGGCATTTCGATGAGCTGGCCGGTGCCGGCGAGCGTAATGTAGGCGGTCTTCAGGTCGGGGCCGCCGAAGCAGATGTTGGTGGTGATCGGGTCGTTGGTCGGCACCTGCCTGAGCACCTCGCCCTGCGGGCTGATCACCGTGATGCAGGCCGAGACCAGGGTCGCGACGCAGATGTTGCCGCCCGCCTCGACCGCCATGCTGTCGAAGCGCTGGTAGCCCGGCAGGCCGCACAGCACGCGCCCGCCATGCGGCGAGGGGAACGGCGCGCGCTTGATCACGCCGGGCGCCTCGATCTCGAAGGCCCAGAGCCGGCCGGTCTCGGTCTCCGAGGCGTAGAGGGTCGAGCCATCCGGCGAGAGGCCGATGCCGTTCGGCATGATCATCGGATAGGCGATCTCGACGATGCGCGAGCCGTCGGCGAGCCCGTAGTAAAGCCCGCCATTCATCCGCATGCGCGGATACATCTTGCCGAAATCGGTGAAGTAGAAGCCGCCATGCGCGTCGAAGACGATGTCGTTGGGGCCGACGAGCGGATGGTCGCCGCAGCGCGTGTAGAGCACGCGGTGCTCGCCGGTCTTGAGGTCGAGCCGCTCGATCCAGCCGCCGGCATAGCCCTCCGGCACGCCGGGCTTGGTGCGGTTGAAGCCGGCCTGCTTCTGGAACAGGAAGCCGCCATTATTGGCGATGTAGAGCGCGCCGTCAGGGCCAAGGGCCATGCCGTTCGGACCGCCATCGAGCTGGGCGACGATCTCCGTGCGGCCATCGGGATGCACCCGCGTCACCGTCTTCCGCTCGATCTCGACGAGGAGGACCGAGCCGTCCGGACAGGCGATCGGCCCTTCCGGAAAGAGCAGCCCCGAGGCGAGAACACGCTGGTCAGTCATCGATACTATCCCTTCAAGGCTTCAACGGCGCGCCAGTCGACTTCGAGCCCAAAGCCGGGCTGCTCCGAAAGATGGACACGTCCATCGCGATAGACCGCGCCACCATGGAAGATGCGGTGGTGGATCGGGTGCAGCGCATCGCGGCCGACCGACTCAGCTCCGAAGGCCTTGTCGCCCGCCGCCGAGACCAGATGGGCGTGGAGATGCGCGGCGGTATGCGGCGCGACCATCACGCCCTGCATCTGCGCGTAGTCGGAGATGCGCAGCGCCTCGCTGAAGCCGGCATAGCGGGTGCAGTCGAACTGGACGTAGCGGACGGCGCCTGAATCGATGAAGTCGCGCACCGTGAAGCGGTGCCATTCGCGCTCGCCATGGGCCAGCGGAATCGGCGAGGCCGCCGCCAGCCGGACGAAATCGGCCGGCTGCAGGTACCAGTGCAGCGGCTCCTCCAGCCAGAAGATGTCATAGGGCGCGACCGCGTGGGCAAAGCGGATGCAGCCCTCGACGTCGTAGGGTGCGTTCAGGTCGAGCATCAGCAGCACGTCGGGGCCGATCGTCTCGCGCACCGCCCGCACGCGCTTGACCTCGTCGGCGAGCGAGAGCGCGCCGGTCTTGAGCTTGACCGCGCGGAAGCCCCTGGAGACGTATTCGCCGAGCTCCTCGGCGCAGGCGAAGGGCGACTCGCTCTCGTTGTAGAAGCCGCCGACCGCATAGGTGAAGACGTCGGTGCGGGTGCCGCCGAGCAGGCGGAAGACCGGCAAGTTGGTCGCCTTGCCGCGGATGTCCCAGAGCGCGATGTCGATGCCGGCCATCGCCGCCATGAATTGCGGGCGCTGGCCGCGCGGCAGCGGCGGCGGCAGCCCGTCCCAGCCGCCGATGCCGCCAGGACGCGGCACCGTGATCGAGAACAGCTTCTGCCAGATCTCGTTCGGCGCCAGCGGGTCCATGCCCTTGATCACCGGCGCGAGCTTGGCGAGGAGGTCGCAGACCACGCTCTGCGGCCCGGTCGAGATCTCGCCGATGCCGACGAGGCCGGTATCCGTCCTGATCTCGACCAGGATGAGCTGCGCCTTGTCGAACGGCTCATGCGCCGTCCAGAGCAGCTTCTCGAACTCCATCGAGAGCGGATGGATGCGAAGCTCGGTGATCTTCACGGCTTGGCCGTCCTTTCAGGCAGGGGCTGGCGCGGCGCGTCGGGATCGACGATCAGGTCGGCGGCGCGGATGCGCTCGCCGCGCTGGAAGGCCAGCATGTTCTCGAAGGAATGGCCGGCCATGATCGCGATGTCGTCGACCAGGCTGCCGGCCGAATGCGGGGTCAGCACGGCGTTGTCGAGGGAGCGCAGTGCCGAGCCAGGCCGCAGCGGTTCTTCGGCGAAGACGTCGAGCCCCGCGGCCGAGAGCCGCCCGCTCCGGAGCGCCTCGACCAGATCGTCCTCGACCACGAGCTCGCCGCGGGAAACGTTGATCAGCACCGCACCCGGCTTCATCTTGGCGATCGCCGCCTTGTCGATCATGCCCCTGGTGGCGGCCCCGCCCGGGCAATGCAGCGTGACGACGTCGCTCCCGGCATAGAGCTCGTCGAGCCCGGCATAGCGCGCGCCGAGCGCGGCCTCATCCGCCACCGGGCCGCCGCGCTTGTAGTACAGCACCTTGCAGCCGAAGCCGGAAAGCAGCCGCGCCACCGCCTTGCCGATATTGCCGAAGCCGATGATGCCGACCGTCTTGCCGTAGAGCCGCTGCGAGACCGGCCGGAGTTCCGAGGGTATCCAGCGGCCCTCGCGCAGCGCCCGGTCGGCCACCACGATCCGGCGCATCGCGGCCAGCATCAGCGTGACAGCGTGCTCGGCAATGGTGTTGGCATTGGCGCCGGCCGTAATCGCGACCGTGATGCCGTGGCGCGCGGCAGCGGCGACGTCGATCTTCTCGTAGCCCGTGCCCCATTTCTGGATGAAGCGGACATGCCTGGCCTTGGCCATCATCTCGTCGCTGACGGGCGCGACGACGAGCAGCATGTCGCTCTCGGTCAGCATCGCCTCGGTCATCTCCTCCGGCCGCTCGGCATAGGAGAGCTCGAAGCTTTCCGGCGCGATCCGGTCCATCACCGCCTGCGCGAACGGGTCGAAGACGAAGCCGAGGCAGGCGACGCGGAAGCGCTTGGCGGGAGCGTTGTCGTTCATGGCTGGACCGGTGGATGCGCGAAGATGTCGTGGTTGAGCTCGGAGACGCGGCGGCAGCCGACATAGCCCATGTTCTTCTCGAACTGGGTGGCGAGCAGGCTCAGCACCTTCTCCGCCCCCTCCTGGCCGCCGGCCGCGATGCCATAGAGCGTCGCGCGCCCGACCAGCACCGCCTTCGCGCCGAGCGCGACCGCCTTCATGATGTCGCTGCCATGGCGCACGCCACTGTCGAGCAGCACGGTGGCCTGGTCGCCGACCGCCTTCACCACCGCGGGCAGCATGTCGATCGTGGCGATGGATGAATCGAGCGCCCTGCCGCCATGATTGGAGACGACGACGCCATCGGCGCCCTGGTCGACGGCGCGGCGCGCATCGTCGGCGCTCAGGATGCCCTTCACCACCAGCGGCCCCGGCCAGGCCTTGCGGATGCGGCCGATGCCCTCCCAGGTCATCGACTGGCTGTTCGACGGCCCCTTGCTCTGGGCCGTGGTGATGCGGCGGCGATATTGCTCCGGGTAGTTCTCGTGGCGCGGCATGCCGCCATTCAGGACATAGCGCCCGATCACGCCGGCGACCCAGCGCGGATGCAGCGCCATATCCATGACGAAGCGCGGGTTGAGCGAGATCGGGTCGGTGAAGCCGTTGCGGTCGTTGTATTCGCGGGTGCGGCCCAGCGCGGAATCGATGGTGACGAAGAGCGCCTCGAAGCCGAGATCCTTCGCCCGCTCGATCATCTGGAAGGAGAGGTCCTCCTCCTTCCACATGTAGAACTGGAACCAGAGGCGCCCGCCCGCCTCCTTGGCGATGGTGTCGATCGAGGTGATCGAGTTCGCCGTCAGGGTGAAGGGCACGCCGGCGGCAGCCGCAGCCTTGGCCAGCGCCAGCTCGCCTTGGTACCAGCACAGGCCTGCGGCGCCGGTCGGCGCGATCGCGAGGGGCAAGGCGATGCGCTTGCCGAAGAGCTCCGTGCCCATGTCGCGCTCGCGCAGATCGACCAGGAACTTCGTGCGCAGCTTCAGCCGCTCGAAGGCGGCCATGTTCTCCGCCATCGCCAGCTCGCGCTCGGCGCCGCGGTCCATGAACTCGAAGATGCCCTTCGGGAGATGGCGGCGCGCGGCCTCCCGCATGTCGGCGAGATCGTAGCAGCGGCTCAAGCGTGTCATGCGGCAGGCCTCGTCATCGTCCCCCCGCGGCGGCTCAAGCCGCCGCCTCGTTGGCTTGGCTCATCGCGAGCTTATTCAGCTTGTGCTGCGAGCGCAGCGACCAGATGAACATCCCCGCCGAGAGCACCATGCAGATCCCGGAGATCGGATGCATTAAGATGTCGAGATAGGAGCCGTCCGAGAGCGTCAGCCCGGCCCGCAGGCTCTTCTCGGTGATCGGCCCGAGCACGAAGCCGATGACGAAGGCGCCGAGCGAGAAGCCCGCCTTCTCCATGGCGAAGCCGACCACCGCAAAGGCGAGCATGATGAAGACGTCGAAGACCCGGTTGTTGTCGGCGAAGGCGCCGATGACGCAGAACAGCAGGATGATCGGGAAGAGGTACCAGACCGGCACGGTCATCAGCTTGATCAGGTAGCGGATGCCAGCCGTCATGATGACGAACAGCACGAAATGCGAGATCAGGCAGGCGGCGAAGATGACGTAGACGATCTCCGGATGCTGGTTGAACAGCAGCGGCCCGGGCTGCAGGCCATGGATCACCAGCGCGGCGAGCAGGAAGACGTCGGTGACGCTGCCGGGGATGCCCATCGCGATCAGCGGCACCAGCGCGCCGCCGACCGTGGCGTTGTTGCCGCATTCCGACGCGACGATGCCGGCGGGATGGCCGGTGCCGAACTTCTCCGGCGTGCTGGAGCTGGTCTTGGCCACCGTGTAGGCGACGAGCGAGCCGACGGTCGCGCCGATGCCGGGCATGATGCCGACCCAGGTGCCGATGACGGAGGAGCGGATCAGGTTCCAGCCCTGCTCCTTCCACTCGCGCATGGTGATCCACATGCTGCCCATCGTGGTCTCGACCGTCTCGACCTTGCGCTCGACCTCGATCAGGTCGGACATCACCTGCGCCACCGCGTAGGCGCCGATCAGCACGGCAAGCGTCGAGAAGCCGGCGTCGAGGTCGTGGATGCCGAAGGTCAGGCGCAGGTTGCCGGCGGAGGGGTCGGTGCCCGGCATCGAGACGAGGATGCCGAGCAGGCCGGAGATCAGCCCCTTGATGATCGAGCCCTGGCCGAGCGCGGCGATGAGGACGAGCGCCATCATCACCAGCGCCAGCAGGTCGAACGGGCGCAGCCGCACCGCGATCTCGGAGAGCGGGTAGGTCAGGGCGACCAGCGCGACCCAGGAGACGAGACCGCCGAAGAGCGAGGCGCCGACCGCATAGCCAAGCGCCTTGCCGGGCTGGCCCTTGCGCGCCATCGGGTTGCCGTCGAACGTCGTGACGATCGAGGAGGGCTCGCCGGGGATGCGCAGCAGGATCGCGGTGACGAGGCCGCCGGCGATGGCGCCGACATACATCGAGACCATCAGGGTGAGCGCGTTGTTGACCGTCATGTAGAAGGTCAGCGGCAGCAGCAGCGCGATGCCCATGGCGCCGGTGACGCCGGGGATGGCGCCGAGCAGGACGCCGAGCGCGGTGCCGCCGACGAGGAACGGCAAGGTGCTCGGCGACATCACGGCGAGCGAGGCGTTGAGGAAACCTTCCATGTCAGTGTCTTTCCAAGCCGCGCATCAGGGCAGATCGACGCCGAAGAGCGCGCCGAACAGGTAGGTCAGGCCGAAGCCGACGGCTAAGGAGAGCGCCGCGGAAGGCAGGATCGACGCCTTGTCGAAGCGCTTGATCGACAGGCTGGAGGCGAACAGGAACAGCGAGCTCGAAATGCCGAACGGCACTTTCAGGTAGAGCAGGATCACGCAGGCGATCAGGTAGGCGGAGACGATCACGGCGAGCCAGGGCCGCCGCTCGAAATCCTCCTCCTCCGGCATGCCCGGCGTCATGAGCTTGGGGATCGGCGTGCCGTAGAAGGTCTGGTACAGCGCCACCAGGCTGAGCACGATGATCGCGACGGCGACGATGCGCGGCATGGTGCCCGACCCGAGCGGATCGTAGGTGCCGGCCTTCAGCTTGAGGGAATCCCAGTAGACCAGCGCCGCGGCGATGATGATCGCGACGATGACGCTGCTGTCCTTGAGCGCTTTGCTCATCGGAATCTTCCATTGGTTCGGGCTTGGAACGGCAGGGTTTGGAACGGCAGGGCTCGATCACCCTGCCGCGCGGGGGCGATGATCAGTTCTTCATGCCCGCGGTCATCGGCCTCAGCCGCTCCAGCTCGGTGGCGAGCTTCTTCTTCAGGTCGTCCCCGGTCAGGACCTCCATGGTCATGCCGAGCTTCTCGCTGAATTCCTTCTGGACCTGCTGCGTCGCCAGCGCCTTCCTGAAGACCTCGGCCAGGACCGCGATCCGCTCCTTCGGCGTGCCCTTCGGCGCGTAGAGATTATGCTCGTTGCAGAACACCGCGTCGTAGCCGAGCTCGCGCGCCGTCGGCACGTCGGCGATGGCCGGGTCGCGCTTCTCGCCGAGCACGGCGAGCGGGCGCAAGCCGCCGCCGCGGAAAGCGACGATCTCGCCGACGCCGAAATTGCCGAGCGTGATGATGTTGCCCTTGATGCCGGCATAGCTCTCGGCCGCGCCGCCGAGCTGCACCTTCTTGAAGTCGGCGCCCGGGCTCGCCGTCTCCATCACGGCCACGGCCATGTGGTTGGCGCTGCCAATATTGCCGCCCCAGACGATCGAGCGCGGCTTGGCCACGACCGCGTCCATCAGCTCCTTGTAGGTCTTGTAGGGGCCGGTCTCGCTGACGCCGGCGACCATGCATTGCCGGTTGATCGAGATCACCGGCTCGAAATCCTTGTAGCCGAAATCGTTCAGCCCGGCGGCCTCCTGGATCAGCATCGCCGACTGGTGGATCAGGATGGTGTAGCCGTCCGGCGGGGCGTCCTTGACCTGGCGCGCGCCGATCGAGCCGCCGGCGCCGCCGACGTTCACGGCCGCGATCGGCTGCGGCAGCAGCTTGTTCTGCTCGATCGCGATCTGGAGGATGCGCGCCGAGGCGTCGGTGGCGCCGCCCGGATTGTAGGGGATGATCCAGCGGATCGGCTTGCTCGGATAGTCCTGCGCCGAAGCGGCGATCGGCGCGGCGCAGAAGCCGGCAAAGGCGAGCGCGCAGGCAAGTACCTTGGTGAGCGTCATGATGTTCCCTCTCCTCGGCCACGCCGCGCCACGGATGGGAAGGCATCCGCTACAGCCAGCGAGACCTGTTCTGTCCCTCCGCATCGGGACTCTGCGGTCCCTTGCTGCATGGCAGCGCTTGCGGCGTCAGAACTGGTAGGGGAAACACCCCGCGACTTCTGTCATGTATCCGACAAGTTTTCGCGAATTGGCGGGCCGGCCCGCCGCTGGTCAGATCTCTAGGACTGGCGCGCGCTCCACCCGGATCAGTTGCTCCAGTGGCGCGACATCGACGGGATCGGGAGCCTCCGCCGGCACGAAGAGCCGTCGCCCGACCCGCTTGATATGGCCGGACTCCTCCAGCGACACCAGCAGGGTCGTGACGCTCTGGCGGGAGGCCCCGACCATCTCGGCGATCTCCTGATGGGTGAAGTGCCCGTCGATCTCCCAGTCACCACCGCGCTCGATGCCATAGAGCGTGGCGAGATGGCGCACCGCCATGGCGATGCGCTGCTCCAGCGTCGGCTCGGCCAGGATGCGGATGACGCGCTTCAGCAGCTCGCCCTTGAACTCGGAGATCGCCAGCGCGCAGCGCAGGGCCCGCGGCGAACGCTCGATCAGCTCCAGATAGTCGGCGCGCCGCAGCCAGAACACGCGGCAATCGACCAGCGCCTGCGCCGACCATGAATGGCTGCCCGACCATGGCGTGCAGCCATGCGCGCCGACGAGCATGCCGTCGCGGTAATAGGACGTGGTCTGCGAATTGCCGTTGTCGTGGATGTAGTGGACCTTGATCGTCCCCGACTTGATGACGAACAGATTATCGGACGCGTCGCCCTGGTGATAAAGCAGCTGGTGCTTGGCCACGGCCCGCTCGATCGCGGACGCGAGCAGGAAGGCCCGGTCGGCGGGATCGAGCATGTCCAGCAGCCTCGGATAGCGCTGGTCCCTCGCGGCGAATGTCTTGTTACCCGAGGAGAGTGCCTTGCCCCCCGAGGGGAATGTCCTGGTCGTTTCGTCCCGCATCGCGATGTGACACCGTCTGATTATTGCGTTGGGCTCCGGCCTCGGCACGCGGCTCGGCGCGCCCGCGCCGCGCAATCTGAGACCCGCTCCGGCTAATATTCAAGCGCTGCCGGAGGCGTCGGGTCAATGCTTCCCGTCGATACTGAAAAGCTATCGAATGCCATCCATACTTGTATTGGACACAATCGATAAACGACAGCTCAATCCGCGGCGAACGCGACGGCAGGAAAGCCGCGCGCACCCCAAGGAGACTTCCATGACTGCCGACCAGCGCCACAAGGGCAACGCGGGCTTCATTTCCGACGACCGGATCGGCCCCTCGCCGAAGCCGATCGATGCCTCGGTGATCGCGCGCTACAAGAAGCTCAACGACGCGACCGGCACGATCTCCGACATCCTCGACGCCAAGGGCATCCGCGGCACGATCGGCGCCTCCAGGCTGCGCCCGAGCATCGCCAGCGCCACGATCGTCGGCCGCGCCGTCACCGTGCGCAACACCCCGCAGCCTTCCGACCCCTATGCGGCCGTCTCCGGCAATGACAACCTGATGTGCGAAGTCGAGGGCATCCACCAGGCCGATGCCGGCGACGTGCTCGTCATCCAGGGTCTCGAGGACATCTCCAACATGGGCGGCATCATGGCCACCATCGCGACCCGGCAGAAGCTCGCCGGCGCCGTCGTCGACGGCGGCGTCCGCGACATCGGCCATTCGCGCAAGCTCGGCTTCCCGATCTGGTCGAAGGACATCTCGCCGATCACCGGCAAGTGGCGCTGCGTGACGCAGGAGATCAACGGCACGGTCGAGGTCTTCGGCGTCTCGGTCTCGCCGGGCGACCTCGTCGTCTGCGACGAGACCGGCATCTGCTTCGTGCCGCACGACCTGATCCTCGAAGTGCTCGAACTCTCCGAGGCCGCCGACGCCAAGGAAGTCGAGTGGGTCGAGAAGCTCGACGCCGGCCTGAGCATCCCCGATCTGGTCAAGCGCATCTACGCGAAGTTCCCGCACCAGCCCAAGTGAACGCGCCCAGGTAAGCCACACCCGAACACACGCCATGCCGACCCCGCTGCCGATAACGGCGGCGGGGCAATCATAAAAGAAACGCTCAGGGAGAGAATTCATGCGCCGCATTGGCTTGATCTGTGCCGCCGTCGCGCTGGCACTGGGAACTGCGGGAACGGCGGATATCGCCGCCGCGCAATCCGCAAACTACCCGACGAACGCGATCCAGCTCATCATCCCCTACCCGCCCGGCGGCTCGGAAGCGCTGGGCCGCAAGATCGCCGCGACCATGTCGAAGAACATCGGCCAGGCGGTGGTGATCAACAACATCCCGGGCGCCTCGACCCAGATCGCCAGCTTGAAGGTCAAGGAGGCCAAGCCCGACGGCTACACGATGTATGTCTCCAGTCCGCCGGAATTCGCGACCGGGCCGGCCTTCTACGGCAACCTGCCCTTCGACCCGCTCAAGGACTTCACGCTGGTCTCCTACCATGCGGAGGCGCCCTACCTGCTGCTGATCAGCGCCAAGCTGCCGGTCAAGACCTATGACGAGTTCCTGGCCTACCTGAAGAAGAACCCGAACGATGTCCGCTTCGGCTCCTACGGGCCGCTCTCGCAGGTCGACATCCTCGCCCGGCGCTTCAAGAAGGACACCGGCATCAACTTCGACATCGTGCCCTATAGCGGCGGCTCGCCGGCCTTCAACGCCCTGATGGCGGGCGAGATCCAGGCCGTGTTCGCGACGCCGATCCCCACCCGCGGCTTCATCACCGACAACCGCATGATCCCAGTCGCCGTCACCACCGAGAAGCGCTCCAAGCTCTTCCCGAACGTGCCGACGCTGAAGGAAGTGGGCCTTCCCATCGTCGACTCCGCCTCCTACGGCATCGTCGGCCCGCCGAACCTGCCCAAGAACGTCGTCGAGTACTGGGGCCGCGAATGGACCAAGGCGATGAACGATCCCGAGACCAAGGCCTTCATCGAGGACATGGGCGTCGAGATCGTCGCCTCCTCGCCGGAGCAGTTCCGCACCTGGCTGGTCGACAACACCACGCTCTGGAACCGGCTCGGGACCGAGCTCGGCATCGACAAGAAGAAGTAGGATGATCCGCCTCCGCAGCCCGAAGAACGTTCTCGCCGGGCTCCTCTTCCTCCTGTTCGCGGGCGTGCTCACCTGGCAGTCCGGCAAGCTGGAGCTGGGCACCGCGGGCAGGATGGGGCCGGGCTACTTCCCGCTACTGCTGGCGCAGCTGCTCGGCCTGCTCGGGCTCGGCGTGCTGGTCAGCGGCCTGCGCCACGAGGGCACGCCGCTGCCGCGCGGAGACCTGCTCGGCCTCGCCCTCGTCACCGCGGCCATCGTCGCCTTCGGCCTCGTGCTGCAGCGCTTCGGCTTCATCGCCGCGGTGCTGGTCTCCAGCGCACTCTGCGTCGCCGCGAGCCGGCCGTTCAAGCCGCTCGCCTCGGCCATCTTCATCCTCGGCCTGGTCGCCTTCTGCACGGTGGTCTTCGTCTGGGGGCTGAAGATGCCGGTGCAGCTCCTGCCCTGAGCATGATGCCGAAAAGTGGGAACCGGTTTTCGGACGCCATCATGCTCTGACTCATAGAGACGGGCAGGCGCCCACTGCCGATGCCAAGACGCCAGAAGAAGCGGCGATGCCGGTCGAGGCATCCGCCGACCCAGGACGGAAACGCTCATGCTCGACAACCTGCTCCTCGGCTTCTCCGTCGCGCTGTCGCTCGACAACCTCGCCTATTGCTTCATCGGCGCGCTGCTCGGCACGCTGATCGGCATCCTGCCGGGGCTCGGCCCGGCAGCGACGGTGGCGCTGCTGCTGCCGATCACCTTCACCATGGCGCCGGTCTCCTGCTTCATCATGCTCGCCGGCATCTATTACGGCGCGCAGTACGGCGGCTCGACCACGGCGATCCTGCTGAAGATGCCGGGCGAGACCTCCTCCGTCGTCACCGCGATCGACGGCCACGAGATGGCCAAGCAGGGCATGGCCGGCAAGGCGCTCGCCACGGCCGCGATCGGCTCCTTCATCGCCGGCAGCCTCTCGGTCCTGCTGCTCGTCTTCTTCTCGCCGCCGCTGGCCGAGCTCGCCATCAACTTCGGCGCGCCCGAGTATTTCTCGGTGATGGTGCTCGGCCTCATCGTCGCCGTGACGCTGGCCTCGGGCTCGGTGCTGAAGGCGCTGGCCATGGTCGTGCTCGGCCTCTCGCTCGGCCTCGTCGGGCAGGACCAGTTCTCCGGCGAGTTCCGCCTGACCTTCGGCCTCCTCGAACTCTCCGGCGGGCTCGACTTCGTCGCGGTGACGATGGGCCTCTTCGCCGTCTCGGAGGTGGTGAAGAACCTCTCCGACGCGACCGAGCGCGGCGTCGTCACCCAGAAGCTGAAGGGGCTCTGGCTGAACTGGGCCGACTTCAAGACGATCATCATGCCCGTCCTGCGCGGCACCGGCATCGGCTCGCTCCTCGGCGTCCTGCCCGGCGGCGGCGCGGCCATCGCCTCCTTCGTCTCCTATTCGCTGGAGAAGGGCATCTCGAAGCACCCCGAGCGCTTCGGCAAGGGCGCGATCGAGGGCGTCGCCGGCCCGGAAAGCGCCAACAACGCCGCGGCGCAAACCTCCTTCATCCCGATGCTGACGCTCGGCATCCCCGCCAACCCGGTGATGGCGCTGCTGATCGCAGTGCTGATCATCCAGGGCATCACGCCCGGCCCGCGCGTGCTGACGACGCAGCCGACTCTGTTCTGGGCGCTGATCGCCTCGATGTGGATCGGCAACCTGATGCTGGTCATCCTCAACCTGCCGCTGATCGGGATGTGGACCAAGCTGCTCACCTTGCCCTATCGCTACCTCTTCCCGGCGATCATCGTCTTCAGCGCCATCGGCGCCTACAACACCGACAACAGCGTCTTCGAGGTCTACGTGCTCGCCGCCTTCGGCCTGCTCGGCTACGTCATGATGCTGCTCGACTGCGAGCCGGCGCCCTTCCTGCTCGGCTTCGTGCTCGGGCCGATGCTGGAGGACCATTTCCGCCGCTCGATGCTGATCTCGCGCGGCGACCCGACGATCTTCCTGCATCACCCGATCGCGGCGACCCTGCTCGCCATCGCCGCCATCGCGCTCGTCCTCGCCGTCACCCCCGCCATCCGCCGCAAGCGCGACGAAGCCCTGCAGGAATGAGCGATGCCATTCCCGCGTTCCGGTTTCGCGTCCGGGGCATCGGCCCGAAAAGTGGGATGCGGTTTTCGGAAAAAGCCGATGCCAGATCAAAGAGCTATGGCATCCAACCGGATACTCTATCCGGTTGGATGCTATAGTTTCATCTGATCGCCGGCTGGGACCGGCAGCAGATGCGGACCTCCCTCAGCATGGGCACGGACACCAAGGTCGCGGCCGCCGACATGGCGCTGATTCCGGGCCAGCCGGCACAGCCCGACTTCCAGCGCGGCCATCTCGGCCAGCGCCTCAACCTCAACCGCCTGCGCTATTTCGTGACGGTGGCGCAGGAGCTGCATTTCGGCCGGGCGGCGCGCAAGCTCGGCATCTCGCAGCCGCCGCTCAGCCTGCACGTCAAGGCGCTGGAGGACGAGATCGGCTCGCCGCTCTTCATCCGCGCCAACCGCCAGGTCGTGCTCACCGCCGCCGGGCGCATGCTGCTCGGCCACGCCATCGGCCTGCTCGAACACGCCCAGCGGCTCGACCAGATCATGCAGGGCGTCGGCACCGGCGACCTCGGCGAGATGTTCGTCGGCTGCGTGCCCTCGGCCATGTACGACGTGCTGCCGCGCATCCTCTCGCCCTACCGGGCGCGCTATCCCAAGGTCCATGTCGTCCTCAAGGAGGGCCACACCATGGACGTGATGAACGCGGTGCAGGAGGGCCAGGTCGATATCGGCCTGGTCTGGCGCAACGTCGCCGGCCCCTCGCTCGCGATCCAGCCGATCCTGAGCGAGCAGTTCGCGGCGCTGGTGCCGATTGGCCATCCGCTAAGCCGGCAAAGCGTTCTGTCGCTCGACCAGCTCGCCGACCAGCCCTTGATCCTGCCGCCGCGCAAGATCTCGCCTTATCACTACGACCACATCATCGCGGCCTTCGCCAAGCTGGGCGTCAGCCCGCGTATCGAATACGAGGTGCCGACCATCCTGTCGCAGATCGGCTTCGTCGCCTCCGGCTTCGGCATCGCGATCTCGCCGAGCTTCGCCCGGCGCTTCATGACCGACCAGATCGCGCTGATCCCGATCGCCGAGCAGATGCCCTCGGTCATCCTCTCGCTGGTCTGGAACGAGGCCCGCGCCTCCCCCGCCGTCGACCTGTTCCGCGAGGTGGCGCGGGAGATCTACGATGGCAGCGGACTGCTGGCCTCGGCCAACCCAATCCCGGCGCAGGACTGACTGACCGGAACCTCACCGCGTCATCCCGGACAAGCCGCTTTTTGCGGCGCAGCTCCGGGATCCATCGCAGAGCGCTGAGCCCTACGATGGATCCCGGCGTTCCGCTTCGCTCCAGCCGGGATGACGGCGTTTAATTCTGGCAGATCACAGCCCGCTCTGAGCTTCAGGCGGCCGGCCCAGCGATCGCCAGCACCAGCTCATGCACGGCCAGCATGCCGGGATCGTCCATGCCGATGCTCTTCTCAGCGAACATCCGGGCCCGGCCGATCTTGCAGGGCCGCTCGCGGAACTCGGCGAGGGTGGTCCGGCAGGCGTCGGTCGCAGCGCTGGCAACGGCCTTGCCGTCGGACAACCCGGCAATGCCGCGCGCCAGAGCGTCCAAAATGTCGAGCACGGTCTTGTCGCCGAGCGTGGCGCCGCCGCGCGCCGCCATCGCCTCGACCACCGCCGCGACATGCGCTCCGAGATCGGCATAGGCGATGCTGGGCTCGCCCTTCGCGCGCTTGCCCACGGTCAGCAAGCCCGTCGCAATCAGCGTGCCCAGGCTGGAGCCGGTCGCGGTCGCGGTCTTGCGCGCCATCAGCGAGAGCGCCGCGCCGATATCGGGCTGCGCTGCATAGTCGATCCCAGCCATCGCATCGATGACGCGCGCCAGCATGACGCCGGTATCGCCGTCGCCGAGCCGGGAATCGGCAACGTTCAGCTCCTGCTCCAGCGTCGCCATCCGCGCCTTGGCGCGGGTGACCGCGCCGGCAAGCGCTGCAAGATCGACGGCGCTCACGCCACCCTCCAGAACGGGCTTTCGGCCGGCTTGCGCAGCAGGGCCTCGATCTCCTCGTCGAGGAAGCACAGGCTGATCGAAAGCCCGGCCATCTCCATCGAGGTGGCGTAGTGCCCGACCAGCGGCAGCACGATCTGCGTGCCCGCAGCGGAAAGCTGCGAGGCGACGCGGCGATAGACGATCAGCAGCTCCTCCAGCGGCGTCGCGCCCAGGCTGTTGACCAGCACCGAGACGCGCGAGCCACGCCCCTTCGGCGCATCGTCGAGCAGGCGCTTCACCATCTCGTCGGCGACCTCGTCGGCCGGCTTGAGCTTGTCGCGCCAGATGCCGGGCTCGCCATGGATGCCCATGCCCATCTCGATCTCGTCCTCGCCGATGGTGAAGCTCGGCTGCGCCGCGCCCGGCACCAGGCAGGGGTTGAGCGCGACGCCGATCGTGCGGGTCGCGTCGACCGTGCGCTGGGCGATCTCGGTCACGGCCTCCAGCGAGGCGCCGTCCTCGGCCTTCGCGCCGGCCGCCTTGTAGGCGTAGATGATGCCGGCGACGCCGCGGCGCTTGCCCATCTCGTTCGGCCCCGCGCTGGCGATGTCGTCGGTGCCGAGCACGGTCGTGGTCTTGATCTCGTCCTCGAGGAACTCGCCGGCCATGTCGAAATTCATCCGGTCGCCGCCGTAGTTCCCGTAAAGGCGCAGCACGCCCTTGCCGCCATCGGCGAGCTTGATCGCCTCGATGCAGGAATCGACCGTCGGCCCCTCGAAGACGTTGCCGATCGAGCAGGAATCGAGCAGCCCCTTGCCGACATAGCCGGTGAAGAGCGGCAGGTGGCCCGAGCCGCCGCCGGAGACGACGCCGACCTTGCCCTGGCGCGCGCCCTCAGCGCGGCGGATGACCCGCCTGCTCTCGCCGTCGCGCACGAAGGAGGCGGGATAGGCCGCGGTCAGGCCGTCGAGCATCTCGTCGACGAAATCCGCCGGCGCATTCATCAGCTTCTTCATGATCGTCTTCCTGTCGCAGATTCTGGTGCGAGCGGGTTCAGGCGGCCGGCAGGCGCCGGAGCTTCCTGAGCGAATTCAGCTTTTCGGGCAATGGCTGTCCAGGGAACAGCGACGGCCAGGATGCCACCGTGACCTCGCCGACATAGAGATCGCCGTGCGAATCCATCGCGATCCCGTGCGGTGAGGTGAACTGGCCCAACCCCGCGCCCGGCCCGCCGACGGAGTCGAGCCTCCCGACCAGCTCGCCCTTCGAGAGGATGCTGATGCGTGGGCCGAGATTGGGCGTGTCGTGATTGACCGCCATGTAGGGCGCCAGCTCGCCGACGAAGCAGAGCGGGCACGGCCCCGCGGTCAGCAGCATCGCGCTCGGGCGATGCATGTTGTTCCACTGGCCTTCATACTTGCCGTTGCCGTCGAAGATTTGGATGCGGTGGTTCTCGCGGTCGGCGACGTAAACATAGCCGTCGGCGTCGCAGGCGATGTTGTGCGGCAGGTTGAACTGGCCCCGGTCGCAGCCAGGCCCGCCCCAGGACGTCAGGTAGCGGCCATCAGGCGCGTATTTATGCACCATGGCGTTGCCGTAGCCGTCGGAGACGTAGATCTCGCCGGAGGGCGACAGCGCCGTATGGGTGCAGCGGTTGAACGGCTTGCCGCTCATCGGCGCTGCCGGCTGGCTGGGATGGCCGATCTGGAGCTGCAGCTTGCCGTCGAGGCTGCACTTGCAGACGGTGTGGGTGCCCTCGTCGGTGCAGTAGATCGACTGGTCCGGGCCGATATGCAGGCCGTGCGGCCGCTTGAACAGGTCCTGCCCCCAGGAAGACAGGAAGTTGCCCTCACGGTCGAACACGACCATCGGATGGGCGCCGCGGTTGAAGACGTAGACGCGGTCGCGCTCGTCGACGGCAACCGCCGCGACCTCGCCGAGCGCCCAGCCCTCGGGCAGGCGCCCCCAATTGTCCAGCGCCTCGAAGCGATACTCGCCAGTGCCGAGAATGACGCTCATCGCTCAGGCCGCCATCGCGAGGATGTCGCGGACCTGCTTGATGCCGATGTCCTGGCGCTCGCCCAGCGCGGTATGGCCGGCCACCTCGAGGTGGTGGACGATGTCCTCGGCGACCACCTTGGTCGGCGCGATCTCGCTGAAGCGCACCGGGCAGCCCATCTCGCGGAAGAACGCCTCGGTCCTGGCGATGGCGAGCTCGGCTGCCTTGGCCGGATCGGCCTCGGTGATGCCCCAGACGTTGCGGGCGTAGCGCACCAGCATGTCCTGCTTGTCTACAGCCTTGAAGCGCATCAGCGCCGGCATCACCAAGGTCAGCGTGCGGGCATGATCGATGTCGTAGAGCGCGGTGATGGCGTGGCCGATCATATGGGTCGACCAGTCCTGCGGCACGCCGGCGCCGATCAGCCCGTTCAGCGCCTGGTTCGCGGCCCACATCACGTTCTCACGCGCCTCAGTGCTGCCGGTCTCGACCAGCTTCGGCCCCCATTCGATCAGCACCTTGAGCAGGGTCTCGCTGAAGCCGAACTGCACGGGCGCGTTCACCGGCAGGGTCAGGTATTGCTCGATGACATGGGTGAAGGCGTCGACGGCGCCGTTCTCGAGCTGGCGCCGGTCGAGGCTCTTCATGAAGTCGGGGTCGAGGATGGCGAATTGCGGCCGCGCCTTCTCGTTGGCGAAGGGCAGCTTCAGGCCCTTGCCCTTGTTGCTGATGACCGAGACCGGGTTGCTCTCCGAGCCGGTGGCGGGCAGCGTCAGCACGACGCCGACCGGCAGCGTCGTGGTCGAGACACCGCCCTGCACGAGGTAGTCCCAGGGATCGACGCCCTCGATCGGCACGATCGAGGCGAGGAACTTGCCGGCATCGGCGACCGAGCCGCCGCCGACCGCCAGGATCAGCTCCGTGCCCGACGCGCGCGCCAGTTCGGCCGCCTTCAGGATGGTCTCGTAGACCGGGTTGGCCTCGATGCCGCCGAACTCGACGACCGAGCAATGCTTCAAGCCGGCGACGACCTGGTCGTAGATGCCGTTCTTCTTGATGCTGCCGCCGCCATAGAGGATCAGCACCTTCGTGCCGGCCGGGACCAGGCTCTCGAGTTCCTTGAGCTGATCGGCTCCAAACAGGATCTGCGTCGGGTTGCACAGACGAAAAGCTGTCATCGGTCGTTTCCCCTCAAATCGATTGTCGCGAGAGCCGCACTAGGGCGTTTTCGCGTTTCAGGCTGTCGCGGCTCCGACAAGTCAGGCCGGAAAACTCACGCTCAGCTCGCCATAGCCGGCGAAGCGGGCGGTCACTTTGTCGCCGGGCTTGGCGTAGAGCAGCCCGGTATAGGAGCCGGCGGTGATCAGCGTGCCGGCAGGCAGGAAATCGGGCCGGCCCGGCGCCTGGATGAAGGCGAGCGTCGGGATGCGCGGGTCCTTGGCGACAAGGCCGCCAACGGTATCGCAGATCAGCTTGTCGCCGGCGTAGAGCTTGATCGCGAGCTGGGTCAGGTCCTGCTTGCCGCCATCAGCCCAGGGCTCGCCATAGACCAGGCCGCCATTCGACATGAAGTCGGCGGCGCGGTGCAGCACTGGCGTCTGATCGTAGCTGACGAAGCGCGTGTCGACGACCTCGATGGTCGGCACGATGATCGTGCGCGCATCGAGCTCGGCCATGGTCATCCCGCGGTCGGCGGCGGTGACGTCGTCCTTCAGCCGGTAGGCGATCTCCGCCTCGATGCCGAGCAGCGGCACCAGGGAGGTCGCGAAGCGTCCGGGATTGGCCTGGATGGTGGAGCCGAGGATGGGCGACCACAGCGAGGCCTCCGGCGTCAGGCCCGCCACCTTGTAGGCCGGCACGGTCTCGCCGAGCAGGGCCACGATCGCGTCCTGGATCGCGGCGGCCTCAGCGAAGCTCGCGGGCTGCGAAGCCGGCGGCAGTTCCTTGAGCGGGCGCGCCTCGCGGCGTGCCGCCACGAGGAGCTGCGCCGCCTCGGTGATGGCGGAAGCTTGCATCAGATATCTCCGGCTCAGTAAGGCAGGGCAATCGGGCGGGCCATCAGCTCGCGCATGCCGGCCAGGATGACTTGGTTGATCCAGGCGATCTTCATGAAGTCCTCGCGGATCGGCTTGCCGGCCTTGCGGATGCGGGCCGAGGCCTCCTCGACCTGCCGGGCCACGTCCTTATGGGTCGGCTGTCCCGGATAGCCAAGGGCCTGGGCGAGGTCGTTGAGGCCGAAGCTGAGATAATCGACGCCGGACAAAGCCGCGATCTCGTGCGCGGATGCGAGACCCTCAGCGCTCTCGATCATGATGCCGACCGAGATGTCGTTGTTGACGTCGGCGAGGTGCTTCGGCAGGTCGTCGATGGCGAGGTAATAGGGCCGGCCGCCGCCGAAGGAGCGGCTGCCCGTCGGCGAGAAGTAGATCGCGTCGAGCGCCTCGGCCGCATCCGCCGCCGAGTTGACATGCGGCACGACGATGCCGCGCACGCCGCGGTCGAGGAAGCGGGTGATCGTCGGCGCGGTGCGGTCGGGCACGCGCGCGATCGGCACGATGTCGTGGCGCTCGGCGGCGAGGCAGGCGGCCTCGACATCCTTGAAGTCGAACGTGCCGTGCTCGCCGTCGATATAGATGAAGTCGAGATCGAGCGAGGAGAGCACCTCGATGATCGGCGGGGCTCCGAAGGTCAGGTGGCAGCCCTTGATCGTGTCGCCATTGGCCGCAGCCCGCTTCACGGCGTTCGGGCTCAGCTTCAGCTTGTTATGGTTCATGTCGTTCATGGTCGTTGCCCCGAGAGGTTGGCCGATGGTGATCAGGCGCCGTCCGTCAGCGGACGGAGGGTTTTGCCGTCGAGAAAGGCGAGCACGTTCTCGATCGATTGGCGGTAGAAGACGGCGAAGTTCTCCTGCACGCAGTATCCGAGATGCGGCGACAGCACCGTGTTGGGCATGCTGCGCAGCGGGTGGTCCACCGGGAGCGGCTCGCGGTCGTAGACGTCGAGCGCCGCGACCACCTTGCCCGCATGGAGCGCCGCAAGCAGCGCGGCCTCGTCGATCAGCGGGCCGCGCGAGCTGTTGACGATGACGGCGCCCGGCTTGAGCAGCGCGATGTCGCGCGCGCCGATGATGCCGCGCGTCGCCGGCGCCAGCACCATGTGCAGGCTGATGACATCGGCCTTCGCGAGCAGGTCGTCCTTGGCGGCATAATCAGCGCCGCCGGCCTCGGCCCGCTCCGGCGTCAGGTTCGGGCTCCAGGCCAGGACGCTCATGCCGAGCGCCTTGGCATAGCGTGCCATCAGCGATCCCAGCCGGCCGAGGCCGATCAGCCCGAGCGTCTTGCCGCTGAGCGTGAAGCCCGGCGCGATGCCGTCCTGGAAGCGCCCGGCCCGGATATTGGCGTCGCCCGCCGCGACCCGGCGCGAGCCCTCCAACATCAGGAGCAGCGCGAGCTCGGCCGTGGCCGAGCCGTCCTCGCCGGCTTCCGTCCGTGTCGCGACGATGCCGCGCTCGGCCAGGGCCTTGAGGTCGACGGACTTGTTGCGCGCGCCGGTGACGCTGAGCAGGCGCAGCTTCGGCAGCCGGGCGATCAGGCTCGCCGGAAAGGGCGTGCGCTCGCGCATCGACATGACCACGTCGAAATCCGCGAGGCGCGCTGCCGCCGCATCCTCGTCCGGCAGCGCATCCTCGAAGAAGCTGATCTCGGCGCGGGCGGCGAGCGCCGTCCAGTCGGCGCTCGTCCTGGCCACACCTTGCCAGTCGTCCAATACGGCGATCTTGATCGTCATGTTTCGGCTTTCACTAGGCTCTTGAGGTCAGCTCAGCGCCGCGATGCCCTGCGCCAGCAGGTCCTTGCCGATCGAGCCCTCGAACTGCTGGTAGACCGGCCTGGTCGCGTCGACGAAGAGCTTGCGGTTCTCCGGGCTGATGTCGTTGACGCTCATCAGCGTCTTGAGCTTGTCGAGCGCGGCGACGGTCGCCTCGGGCTGGACTTTCCACTCCCAGTCCATCGAGGTCTTCATCGCGGCCTCGAGGATGCCCTGCTCTTCCTTGCCGAGCCCGTCCCACAGGCCCTTGTTCATCGAGACGATGAAGAAGTCGGTGACGTGGTTGGTCAGCGAGACGTATTTCGAGACCTCGTAGAGCTTGACGTCGAGCAGGTCGCGCAGCGGGTATTCGAGCCCGTCGACGACCTTCTGCTGCATGGCGAGGTAGATCTCGGCCGAGTCGAGCGCGACCGGGCTCGCGCCCATCGCCCGGAAGGCCTGGAGGTAGACCTGGCTGGAGATGACGCGGAACTTCAGGCCGGCGACATCGGCCGGCGTGTTGATCGGCCGGACGTTGTTGACCATGTGGCGCGCGCCCATCAGCCAGGTGCCGAGGATCTTGAAGCCGGCGCCCTCGGCCAGCCCCTTGATGTTGGCGCCGAAGGGCGTGTCGAGCGAGGCCTTCAGCTTGTCGGGCGAGGAGACCAGGAAGGGCAGCGTGAACACGTCCATCTGGCGGATGAAGTTCGAGTGCCAGGCCGGCGTCGCATTGGTGATCGCCAGGCTGCCGAGCTGCACCGAGGTCAGCATCTCCTTGATGCTGCCGAGCTGCGAGTTCGGGAAGGTCTCGATCTTGAGCTTGTTCGAGGAAAGCTTCGCCACCTCGTCGGCGAACATCATCATCGCCGCGTGGTAGTTCGACTCGGTCGGCTGCGGGTTGCCGAAGCGCAGGGTGCGGGCGCGCTGGGCGATCGCGGGCGCCGCGATGGTCGAGGCGGCGCCGGCCGCGAGCGAGAGCTTGAGGAAGTTGCGGCGGCTGCCAGGCGTGGTGATGATGCTCATGATGTCCTCCCGGACCTGGTGGATTTCTGAAGGTTTTGTGCGGCTCAGCGCATGCCGAAGACGGTGGGCAGCCAGGTCGTGATCTGCGGGAACAGGATCACGACGACGAGGCCCAGGATGAGGAAGACGTTGTAGTAGGCGGAGGCGCGCATGGCCTTGTTCACCGGCGCCTCGCCGATGGTGCAGGCGATGTAGAAGCCGATGCCGACCGGCGGCATCATCACGCCGATGCCGGTCGCCATGATGATCAGGATGCCGAACTGGAGCGGGTCGACGCCGAGCTTGGTCGCCAGCGGCAGCAGGATCGGCGCGGCGATCAGGATCGCCGGAAAACCCTCCAGCACGAAGCCGATGACGATCAGCGCGGCGACGCTGAGGAACAGGAACACCGTCGGGTGCGTCGTGCCGGAGAACGTGCTGGCGAGCGTCGCGCCGAGCCCGTCGATGACGATGGCCTGGACCAGCAGGTTGGCCATGCCGACCATCAGCAGCACCATCCCTGAGACCAGCGCCGCCTCGCGCAGCGCCAGCCAGCAGGCCTTGAACTGCACGGAGCGGTAGAACACCAGCGCGGCTAGGAAGCCGTAGACGACGGCGAAGGAGGAGGATTCCGTCGGAGAGGCGATGCCGCCGACGAGCCCGCCGATGACGATCACCGGCACGCCGAGCGCGGGCAGGGCCGGCGGCACGCTCTTCAGCGCCCGCTTCAGGCTGAAGGGCGGGCCCTTGTGCCAGTCCTGGTTCCGGCTGCGGAAGATGACGCCGATGATCAGCGCGATCGCCAGGATCGCCGCCGGCAGGAAGCCGGCGATGAACAGCGCGCCGACCGAGAGGCTGGTGACCGAGCCGAGGATCAGCATGGCGACAGACGGGGGAACCGTCTCGGCCATGGCGGCCGACGCCGCGAGCACCGCGACGAATTCGGTCGAGGGGTAGCCGCGCTCGCGCATCGGCGCCTTCATCACCGAGCCGACGGTGGCGATGTCGGCCGCCTTCGAGCCGCTGACGCCGGAGAAGACATAGGTCGCCAGAACCTCGGCGATGAGCAGGCCGCCCTTCCAGTGGCCGACCCATTCCTGGACCATGTCGATCAGCTTGCGGGCCATGCCCGTGACGTCCATCAGCGAGCCCGCGACCATGAAGAACGGGATCGCGAGCAGGACGAAGCTGGAGATGCCGTACTGGTAGGCGGCGGGGATCGCGACCAGCGGCGCATCGCCGGTCATGACGAAGAACAGCGCCCCGCCGGCCGCCAGGATGATCGGGATCGGCGTTCCCGCGATGAAGGCGAAGATCAGGAAGAACAGAATCGGCAGGAACGGGTCGATCTCGACCGCGCCGGAATAGTAGCCGGCGCGCAGCAGCAGCACGGCGGCGATGAGCGCGGCGGTGATCGCCAGCGCGATGCCGAGCGCCTTGCGCGGGATGCCTGCCAGCTTCTCCAGCGTGTAGACGACCATCAGCACGAGGCCGACCGCGAGCCAGACCGCGACCAGGCCCATGTTCCATTCGAGCACCGGCAGCATCTGCCGCATCTGCGCGGTGAAGAAGGCCGGGAAGACCGCCAGCGACAGGATGCAGATCGCGACGACGTTGAGCAGGCCGCAGGCCCGCAGCACGTCGCGGCGCATGCCGCTCATCTGGTCGATCGCGGCCGTATAGGCCATGCCGGTCGTGCGCCTCAGGAAGGCGGGCGCGCCGAGGAAGGTGATGATCGAGAGCAGCAGCGTCGAGACGTCGGCCGCCCAGGGCAGGTCCCGGTTCACGACGTAGCGCAGCATCGTGTTCGAGAAGGTGACCATGATGTTGATGAAGACGGCGATGATCACCACCGTCTCGACCAGCGTGGCCAGCGCATCGAGCTGGGGCCGCAGGCGGTGATCGGGCACGTCGAGCCCGGCCGTCTCCATCGGCGGCAGCTCGATGCCGTCCACCTGCGGAGCGACCATGCCGGCCGCGCTCATGCCGACACCTTCGGCGTGTGCGCGAGCAGGAAGTCGCGGGTGCGCTCGATCGCCATGTCGCGATAGTCGGGCCCCTTCCACGGCGCGATCACCTCGGCCTTGGTGAGGCGTTCGAGATCGGCCGAGACGGTGACCGGGTGCATGGTGTCGTCGCCCGGCATCAGCAGCGACGGCACGTTGCAGCGCCCGGTGAATTGGCGCGTGACGCTGAAGATGAAGTCGGTGGCGAACATGCGCTCGCCCGCCGCCTTGAGCAGCGCCTTGTCGACCTCGGGCCGCTGCCCGACCTTCTCCGCCCATTGCTCGACCTCTTCGTCGACGACGGCGCGGTTGGTGTCGGAGAGGCCGATCGGGTTCTGCAGCACCTGCGCCGAGACCGTGCCGGGCGCCGTCTCCTCCAGCGCGAGCGCGAAGGAGACGCCGATGCAGCCGCCCATGACGTGGCAGCGGCCGATTCCGAGATGCTTGAGCAGCTTCAGATGGTCGGCCGTATAGGAGGCCCAGTCATAGTCCGGCCCGATATCGGCCCAGGACTGCCCGGCATTGCGGACATCGAGCGAGATGACGCGGAAATGCGGCTCCAGCACCGGCGCCGGGTCGCGCCAGGCCTGCGGCACGCCCGGGTTCGACGGGTTGCTGCGCCAGCGCTCGATGCGCGAACTCAGGAAGCCGGGGGCAAACAGCAGAACCGGGTAGCCATCCGCCTTGCCCGAGACTTCGTAGTAGAGCTCACCCTTGTCGATCGCCAGCAGCGCCATCGAACGTCTCCAGTCACATAGGTCTTGATGTCATCGCCGCCGCGCCGCCTGGCGCGCCGGATCACGGCTTCAGGTTGCGGTCCCAGAGGTCGAACAGCGCCGTCCAGGCGCGCTCGGACGCGATTGGGTCGTAGTCGGGGCGGGCAGCGAAGCAGAAGCCGTGATGCGAGCCCTCATAGGTCTCGATCTTGTACTTGGTGCCGGCCTTGCCGAGCGCCGCGTGCAGGTCGGGCACGACATTGGCTGGCACGGCAGGATCGACCTCGGCGAAGGCGAAATAGAGCTCGCCCTCGACCTTGTCGGCGAGGAGATGCGGCGAGTCGTCCTTCTCGGTGACGATGTCGATGCCATAGAGCGAGGCAGCCGCCTTCATGCGCGGGAATTGCGCCGCGATGGTCGCGACGAAGGAGCCGCTCATGCAATGGCCGACGCAGCCGAGCGGACCGGCCTTGACTTGGCTTTGCGCGTCGAGGAAGGCGATCATGCCGCGCGTGTCTTCGGCGACCATCGTGTTGGTCAGGCTGGTCATCGCGCCGCGGATGACGACGGACATCGCGGGATCGCGCCGCGCCACGTCGAAGCGCAGCTTGCCGAGCCGGTAGTAGAGGTCCGGCAGCATGCAGTAATAGCCCGCCTTGGCGATGCGCCTTGCCATGTTGCAGAGCTCTTCGCGATAGCCGGGCGCGTCCATGTAGAGGATCACGGCGGGGTAGCTGCCAGCCTCGTCCGGGCAGGCCACGAAAGCGTGCTGCAAGCCGTATTTCGTGATGACCTGAACGTCTTTCTCGTACATGGCGTAGCCTCTTGCCTATCTGACGGGGTGACGATGGCGCCCGTGGCGCCACCGTCGTTTTCGGGGAATGATCAGGCCTGCGCCGACTGCGCCAGCTTGACGAGCTCGGGCCGGAACAGGTCGGGGAAATCGGTCACGACCTTGGCGCAGGCGGCGCGGAAGGAATCGACGTCCGGCGTCGCGTTGACCTCCATGCCCTTGGTCTTGAGGAAGGCGAGCGTCTCCAGCTCCTCCTTCTGGGTGTAGTCGCGCAGCCAGTTGGTGGCGTCGTTGGCGGCTTCGGTGAAGGCCTTCTGCTCGTCGGGGGTGAGGCCGTCGAAGCTCGCCGGGTTCACGATCGAATAGGAGGTCGTGAGCACGTGGTCGGTCTTCGAGATGAACTTCTGCACCTCGTAGAGCTTGTTCGACTTGACCACCGGCAGCGGCGTCTCCTGGCCGTCGGCGACGCCCTGGCTCAGCGCGAGATAAAGCTCGCTCAGGTCGATCGTGACGATCGAGGAGCCCAGCGCCTGCATCATCGCGACATAGGACTTGGAGTCGGGCACGCGCATCTTCAGGCTGGCCAGGTCCTTGGCGCTGTTGATCGGGTGCTTGCTGTTGGTCATCGAGCGCGAGCCGAGGTCGTTCCAGCCGACGAGGCGGAAGCCCTTGTCGAGCGAGCGCTTCTTCAGCTCGTCGCCGAGCGCGCCGTCGAGCGCGGCGTAGCACTGCTTGCGGTTCTTGAAGAGGAAGGGCGCGTCGGTGACGGAGCATTCCGGCACCCAGTTCATCAGCGCCACGCCGACCGAGGCCATCTCCAGCGAGCCGAGCTTGACCGCCTGGGCGATGTCCTTCTCGGTGCCCATCTGCGCGTTCGGGAAGATCGTGACCTCGATCGCGCCGCCCGACTTCTCCTCGACGACTTTCTTGAACTGCTCGCCCCAGAGGTGCCAGCCATGGGTCGTCGGCGTCGAATGGGCGTAGCGGATGCGCTTCAGCTTCGAGCGGCGCTGCGCCAGCGCCGGCGAGGCGATGAGGCCGGCGGCAGCGGCGCCGGCGCCGATCTTGATGATGTCGCGGCGGCTCTGATGCGCGTTGTGATCGTTGGACTTGGTCATGTGTTCCTCCCAGATACGGCCCGGTTTTCCGGGTCATCCCTTCATGTTGAAGGCGTTAGGCAGCGCGGTGGTGATCCAGGGGATCGACGCCACGAAGAGCAGCGCGACGAACATCACCGCGAGGTACCAGAACAGCGGCTTCATCGCCTGTTCGACGGTGGTCTTGCAGATCGTGCAGGAAACGTAGAGCGCGATCCCGATCGGCGGCAGGATGCCGCCGATGCCGAAGGCCTCGACCATGACGATGCCGTATTGCAGCGGGTCGATGCCGAACTGGAGCGCCACCGGCAGCAGGAGCGGCCCGAGGATCACGATGGTGACGAGGCTCTCCAGCAGCGCGCCCATGATGATGGTCAGGATGATCACCACCGGCAGGAACAGCTTCGGCCCGAGATCGCCGACGGCCCCCGCGATGGCCTGCGGCACGCCTTCGAGCGAGAGCGCCCAGGAGAAGATCGTCGAGCCCGCGAGCGTGAAGAAGATCATGCCGCTCAGCACCGAGCTCTCGCTCAGTACCGTCCACATGTCCTTGAGCTTGAACTTGCCGTAGAGCAGCCCGAGCCCGAGCCCGTAGGCGACCGCGAAGGTCGAGACCTCGGTCGGCGTGCCGACGCCGCCGACGATGCCGCCGATCAGCACGACCGGCATCAGCAGCGGCAGGATCGCGGACTTGCCGGTCGAGCGCACCACGGCGAGGCTCGCCCGCTCCGTCGGCTCCCAGCCGGAGAAGCGCGCGCGGACATAGACCAGCAGCATCAGGCTGGCGGCGATGACCGCGGCCGGCAGGAAGCCGGCGAGGAACAGCGCGCCCGTCGAGACCGAGGTGACCGAGCCCAGCACCAGCACGGCGATGCTCGGCGGAATGGCCTCGCCCATGGCGGCCGAGGCCGCGAGCAATGCCGCGCATTCCGACTTCTTGTAGCCGCGCTGGTTGAGCAGCCGGTTCATCGGGATGCCGATGGTCGCCATGTCGGCGGCCTTCGAGCCCGAGATGCCCGACGAGATGTACATGCCGACGATCATGACCTGCAGCATGCCGCCACGGACATGGCCCATCATCGACGCGAGGAAATCGACGATCCTCGCGCCGATGCCGGCCCGGTCCATGATGAAGCCGGCGAGGATGAAGAAGGGCAGCGCCAGGAAGATGAAGCCGCCGGCGCCGCGCTGGGCGTTCATCGCGACCGCCGTCATCGGCGCGCCGCCGGTGACGACGATGGCGCCGAGGCCGACCGACGCCAGCACGAAGCCGATAGGAACGCCGATCGCGAGCAGCACGATGAAGATCGCGACGAGGTAGATGTAGTACCAGGAGGTATCGACCCAGGCCGCGTCCTTGCTGAGCAGGACGACGGCCAGCATCGCTGCGACGAGGACGGCCGAGCCGATCGAGGCGGCGCGCGGCGCCCGCCACAGCGCGATCAGCGCGAAGATCACGAACATCGCGGTGCCCAGCGTCATCGGCAGCGTCAGCCAGATATGGTCGAGGCTGAGCATCGTCGTCTTGGCGCCGGCATTGGCCTGGATCAGCGGGATCGAGAACACGCCGATGACGAGCGAGTTGACGATCACGACCCATTCGCTGGTCGCGTTGAGGAAGACCCTGACCTTGTCCGGCATGCTGTCGACCAGGATCTTGATCGACATGAAGTCGCCGCGGCGATAGGCGATGGCGCCGCCGAGGAAGGCGATGACGATCAGCAGCAGCTGCGAGGTCTCCTCGATGCCGAGCATGATCGGCGTGTCGAAGATCGTCCGCGCCAGCGTGTTGGTGAAGACCAGCACGACCTCGAAGGCCAGCGCGACGTTGAGCACCGCCAGCACGAGCCAGTCGAGCGCGTCGAGCCAGCGCGGCAGGATGATAGGTGTGATCGAGGGCCCGAAGGTGGCGTCTTCTATCGCCGCCAGATCAGGCCCGTCCTCCCGGGCAATTGTTGTGTTCATGTCCCGCCAGTTGGTCGGAGATGAAGTGTCGCCGTCGAGGGCGATGGCGCATCGATAGCAGCTTGCCCGCCACGAAAAAAATCGATTGTTTAGGGCCATTGCGATAAGAAGGGCCTATCATGACGATCACGCTCTCTCAGGTCCGCGCCTTCGAGCGCATCGCTCGCCTCGGCAGCTTCCACGCCGCGGCGAAGCATGTCGGCATCACCCAGCCGAGCATCTCCCAGCGCATCAAGGACCTCGAGGACATCCTCGGGGTCGAGCTGTTCACGCGCAACGGCCCGCGCGTCGCGCTGACGTCGGAGGGGCATGCGCTGCTGGAATATGCCGACCGCCTGCTGGAGACGGCCGACGACGTCGTGGTGCGCTTCAAGCGCCGCGACCCGCTGCTCGGCCTACTGCGGATCGGCGTCAACGAGAGTTTTGGCCTGATCTGCCTGACCGACCTGATGCGCCGGCTGGAGCGGCAATATCCGAAGCTCAAGACCTCGGTGATCGTCGGCGACACCGGCATGGTCAGCGCGCTCCTGAACGACCACCAGCTCGACCTCGCGGTGATCTCCGAGCCCGGCGTCGCCAACCACGTGCATCAGGTGCCGATCGGGCGCAACGAGCTCGCCTGGGTGGCGAGCAGCGACATGGACCTGCCCTCGGGCACGCTGACCCCGGCCCAGCTCGCCGCGCATCACCTCATCGTCAGCCCGCAGACGGCGCGGCTGCACACCACGATGACGAACTGGTTCGCCCAGGGCGGCGTCGCCCCGGAGCGGGTCAGCACCTGCAACAGCCTCTCGGTGACCCTGCTGATGGTGCGCAGCGGCTTCGCCATCGGCCTCGTGCCGATCCGGGTCGTCTCCGACGAGATGGCGCAGGGGCGCATGGTCCGCATCCCGGTGACCCCGGCCGTCGGCGCGCACCGCGTCTCGCTCTGCTACCAGATCGCCCAGTTCGGCCCGAACCTGCAGGCGATCGTCGACCTGACGAAGGAGCTGATCGCCCACCACCAGCTGTTCAAGTGAGGCTCGGCGGAGCCGCGCCTTCACCGTCATTGCGAGCGCAGCGAAGCAATCCAGGGGCGGCCGGGCACCCAGGCCCCCTGGATTGCTTCGTCGCTACGCTCCTCGCAATGACGGAGAGGCAACCGCCTCAGACGTAGCTCTGCCGCGTCCCGGTCGCCGACGAGCGCTCGATCGCCTCGATCATGCGGTGCCGCACCAGCGCGTCAGCGAAGGTCGGCACATGGTCGGTGCCGAGCTTGATGTCGCTGCGCATCAGCGCATAGGCATGCGCCAGCGTGTAGAACATGTCCGAAGGCGTGCAGCCCTGCACCAGCCTGTAGCTGTCCGGGATCGGCAATTCCTCCAGGCCGCCCCCCTCCGCCGTGCCGCGGATGCGCAGATCGCCATATTGCAGGCGCCCGGAATCGGCGGTGATGACGAGGTCGCCCTTGCTGCCGTTGATCTCCCAGAAGAATGGCGCGGCCTGCGACGTGCCCGAGCGGTAATGCACCGCCGCCACCGCGCCGTTCTGCAAGGTGCCGGTGAGCGCGATCTGGTCGTCGATCGTCTTGGCGACCTCCTCGCCCGTGTCGGTGCGCTTCACCACCGGATAGCGCGTCGCCAGCGTCGCCGAGAGTTCCTTGAACTCGCCGAGGCACCAGCAGAACCCGTCGATCGCGTGGCCGAACTGCACGGTCAGCATCGAGACGCCGTTCTTGCGGTCGAGCCCATAGACCAGCCGCGGCTCGACCGTCGCGCCCCAGGCGCCGGCAGAGGCGGTGAAGGTGGTCGAGATCACGTCGCCGACCCGGCCGGAGGCGACGAGGTCGCGGATATAGCGGATGGCCGGCGAGGCATGGCCCTGCAGGCCGACGAAGGCCGGCACGGCCTTGTCCTCGGCCATGACAGCCATCTGCTCGGCCTCCGCGCGGCCATTGCCGAGCGGCCACTCGCAATAGACCATCTTGCCGGCATCGAGCGCCATCTTGACCAGCTCGAGATGGTAGGGCACCCGCACCGCGACGACGACGAGGTCGACCTCGGGCCGCTTCACCAATTCAGCCGGATCGTGAAAGGCGAGCGGCACGCCATAGGCCTTCGCCGCCTCGGCCGCCGATTCGGCCCGCGAGGTCGCGAGCGCCCGGATCTCGTAGCCGGGCACCACCTTCAGGGCCGGGACATGCGCCCTGCCGGCCCAGGAGCCGGCTCCGCTCAACCCGACGAAGCCGAGCCCGATATCATCCGCTGCCATGTGCGCTGTTCCTGTCGATCGACGCGGGTAACGCTCGCGGGAAAGCCTCGGCGAGCGCAGGGCCGACAGGCTTCGCGCCCGTGGCATGGGGCTGCTTAGCAGCGCCCGCAGCGCAAGAAAAATCGATTATTCTGCCCGATTGCGATTGGTAATTCCGATGATGCTGGCTCGCAAGCCAGTCTGCTTCTCTGTCTTGGCCGCATCAGTGTCTGCCTCATAAATGCATGAGCCCTCACCCTGAGGGCTCGAATGTCCAGTCAGACACTCAGCTTTCGCGCGATTTCGGGTCTGCCGCGTCGCGAAGCGCATCGCCCAGCAGGTTGAGCGCCAGCACCGTCAGCAGGATGGCGAGGCTCGGGAAGACCGCGAGCCACCAGGCGTCGAGGATGTTCTCGAAGCCCTCGCGGATCATGCTGCCCCAGGTCGGAGTCGGCGGCGGCACGCCCAGCCCGATGAAGCTCAGCGAGGCCTCGGTGCGGATCGCCGAAGCCATCCACAGCGAGCTCATCACCACCACGTCCGAGACCATGTTGGGCAGGATGTGCCGGCCCATGATGCGCAGGTGGCCGGAGCCATAGGAGCGGCTCGCCTCGACGAAGTCGCGCTGCTTCAGCGAGATCGTCGGCGCGCGCGCCACGCGCGCAAAGGGCGCGATCTCGGTGACCGCGATGGCGATGATCAGGTTCTCCAGGCTGGCGCCCAGCATCGCCGCGATCATCAGCCCGAGCAGCAGCGTCGGGAAGGAGAGCATGACATCGAGCAGGCCCATGACGAACTGGTCGAACAGCCCGCCGATATAGCCGGCGACGATGCCGAGCGTGGCGCCGATCGCCATCGCGATCAGGATCGCGACGAAGCCGACGACCAGCGAGATGCGCGCGCCGTAGATCAGCCGCGAGAGTACGTCGCGGCCATAGCTGTCGGTGCCCAACCAGAATTCGGCCGAGGGCGGCTCCAGCCGCGAGACGATGTTCTGCTCCAGAGGGTCATAGGGGGCGAGCAGCGGCGCGAAGATGGCGACGAGCACGATCGCGGCGAGCAGGCCGAGCCCGACCCAGGAGAGCTTGTTCTTCGAGAAGGCGAGCCAAAGCCCGCCCGGGCGCGTCTCGATCGCGGGGGATGCAACCTCTGCCGTCATTGGTACTTCACCCGCGGGTCGACGAGGCCATAGGCGAGATCGGTCAGGGTGTTCACCACGATCACGCAAATGGCGAAGATGATCATCAGCCCCTGGAGCAGCGTGTAGTCGCGCGAATTGAGCGCGCCCAGGATGAGCTTGCCCAGGCCCGGCCGGTTGAAGATGATCTCGGTCAGCACGGAATTGCCGATCAGCGTGCCGAAATAGAGCCCGACCACCGTGATGATCGGGATCAGGCCGTTGCGCAGCGCATGCTGCAGCACGAGCTGAACCGGGCCGACGCCCTTGGCGCGGGCCGTGCGGATATAGTCCTCGGTCAGCACGTTCAGCATCGCGGCGCGGGTGACGCGCATCACGTAGGCGGTCATGATGATGCCGAGGTTGAGCGCCGGCAGAGCGAGCCCGCGCAGGCGCTCGGCCATATTGCTGCTGTTGCCGCCGAGCACCGGGAACCAGCCGAGCTGGATCGAGAAGACGATCAGCATCAGGATGCCGGAGACGAAGGCCGGGAAGGACAAGCCGAGCAACGAGATCAGCCGGGTGACGTAGTCGATCCAGCCATTGCGCTTGATCGCGGCCGCGATGCCGAGCGGCAGGCCGAAGGCGAGCCCGATCGCGATCGAGGCCAGCGCCAGCTCGATCGTCGAGGGCAGGACCTGCGCGACCTCCTGCACCACGCTGCGGCCGCTGCTGAGCGAGCGCCCGAGATTGCCGGTCAGCACGTCGCCGAGGAAGGCCAGGTACTGCACGTGCATGGGCTGGTCGAGCCCGAGCTTGACGCGCAGGGCCTGGAGCGAGGCCGCCGTCGCCTGGTCGCCGAGGATGACGGAGGCGGCGTCGCCCGGCACGAGCCGCACCAGCACGAAGATCGCCGTCAGCATCACGAGCAGAGTCGGGATCGCCAGCAGCAGACGCCTGAGCACGTATCCGGTCATGCGGCCTGCCTGCTCGCCATCAGGCGCTCGGGCTTGAAGCCGGAGATCTGCCGGCTCGTGCCGCCCTTGACCACGAGATCGCAGATGATCGCGCCGACCACCGGCACGAGCTGGAAGCCATGGCCGGAGAAGCCGAAGGCGTGGAAGACGCCCGGCGCATTCGGCGAAGGCCCAACCACCGGCACAAGGTCGCGGGTCTTCGCCTCCATCCCGGCCCAGCTGCGGGCGATGCGCACGTCACGCACGGCGGGGAAGAGGTCGGTCGCGGCGCGCGCGCCCTTGGCGAGCTCGGTGAAGTTGACGAAGCTGCGCTGCGCATCGAGATCGGCCGAGCCCTGCAGGCCACCACCGATCACCAGGGTGCCCTGCCCCGCCTGCTTGAACGAGAGCGCGCGGCCGACGACGCTGACCACGGGTTCGAGCAAGGGCTCCAGCCGCTCGGTGGCGATCATCATCGAGGCCTTGTAGCCGAGCTCGATCTCGTCGCCGAACAGGCTGGCGAGTTTGCCCGCCCAGGCGCCGGCGGCGTTGACGACGACCGGAGCACTGAAGCAGCGCTCGCCGCTACAGCGCACCAGCCAGTTGGCGCCGCGCCGCTCGATCACCTCGACGCCGCAGCCCTCGATGATCGTGACGCCGGCGGCCTCGCAGCTACGGCGGAAGGCGGCGAGCGTCTTGTGCGGATCAGCCGCACCGTCAGTGCGGACGATCAGTGCGCCGAAGCAATGCTTGCTCAGCGCCGGCACCAGGCGCTGCAACTCGGCCCGGTCGATGATCTCCTCATGCTGGTAGCCGAGCTTGCGCATCGTCTCGGCGCGCTGGAGCAGCGCGGGCATCTGCTCCTCGAACTCGGCGACGCGGATCTGGCCATGGGCATGGAAGCCGCAATCACCATCGACGATCCCGCCGATGCGATGCCACATCTCCATGGCCTCGAGCGAAACAGGCACCTCCGCGAGGTCGCGGCCGAGCGTCCGCACGCCCGCCGCCGTCGCGCCCGAGGCGTGGCGGCCGACCCAGGATTTCTCCAGCACGACGACGCGTCGCCCGGCGCGCGCCAGATGCAGCGCGGCGGAGAGCCCGTGCAGCCCCCCGCCAATCACGGTGACATCGTAATCGCGCGGGCTCACGCCACCGGCTCCTGCTGGTCGAGCGATGCGAGCTCGCCGAGCGTCACCGGCTTCAGCGGTGGCCGGACCCTGTAGAAACCGACCTCGCCCGGCGGCCGGTTCTCGGCCTGCGCCAGGATATGCGTGATCGTATAGCCGCATTGCCTGCCCTGGCACGGGCCCATGCCGGCACGGGTGAAGGCTTTCACTTGATTGGGGCCGGGCCGGCCGAGCTTGACGAGATCGCGAATTTCCTGGGCACTGACCTCTTCGCAGCGGCAGACGATGGTCTCATCCGGCGGCGCGAAGACCTGCGGGCGCGGCGCGAACAGGGTGTCGAGGAAGGGCCGCAGCGCCAGTTCGCGGCCGAGCGAGCTGCGCAGCGGCGCGGCCCGCTCGTCGGCAGCCCCCTCGCCCAGACGACCGAGCTTCACCGCAGCTCGCAGCGCCGCGATATGGCCGCGCAGTTCCGCCGCCTTGGCCCCGGCGATACCAGCACCGTCGCCGGCGACGAAGACGTAGTCCTGCGAGCTTTCGCCCCAGGAATCGAGCACCGGCACGTAGCAGGCCTGCACGTCCGACCACTCGACCTTGCAGCCCAGCGCCAGCGGCGGATGGATGCTGGGGACGACGCCCTCATGCACCAGCACGACTTCGGCCGACACAATCGCCTCGCGGCCATTGGCGGTGCGATAGCGCAGTTGCTCGACCTTGTCGGTTCCGACAGCCTCGATCTCGGCGACATGCTTGACCACCGGGACGCCAGCCCGCTTCAGCGCGGCCTTCCAGCCAAGCCCCTTCAGCAGGTCGCCCATCGCACCCAATGCACCCGGCAGATGCGGCAGCGCCGCCATCAGCCGCCCTTTAGGCGTCGTGTCGAGATAGCCGGCGACCCTACCGCCCGCCTTGAGCAACTGCGTCATGTAGAGCAGCGGCAGCGGCCCGCTGCCGGCGATCCAGACCGGCTTTTCGGGGATTTCACCGGCATTCTTCAGCAGGATCTGCGCAGCCCCGACCGTGAGCACACCCGGCAGGGTCCAACCCGGGAACGGCGCCGGCCGCTCCTGCGCGCCCGTCGCCAGGATGACCGCTCTGGCCTTGATCACCCGCGCCTGGCGATCCCTGGTCACGAAGGCGCGGAAGCCGGGCTCGATCTGCCAGAGCTGCGAGCCCGGCTCGTAGACGGCACCGCTGGCCCGGAAGGCCGCCGCGCTGGCCTGGCCCGCCGCGTAGGCCTCGCCGAGCAGAGCGCCACGCTTGGTCGCGGCGACGGTCTCGACCGAGCGCCAGATCTGGCCGCCCGGAGCCGGCTGGTCGTCGATCACCAGCACGTCGAGCCCATTCTGGCGCGCGGTGACGGCGGCGGCCATGCCGGCCGGACCGGCGCCGACGATCAGGAGGTCAACCTCGCTCATGCGCTCAGGCTCCGCTTGCCCTGCTGGCGCTCGATGCGCATGCCCGGCGCCACCATGGTCAGGCAGGTCTGCACCGAGGCGACGCCGTCGACCTTGGCCAGGCAGTCGAAGCAGACGCCCATCAGGCAATAGGGCGCGCGCCGGCTCTGCGTCACCGGCGTGGTGCGCGACCACGCCTCTTTCTGCCGCAGCAGCACCGCCGCGACGCTCTCGCCGGGCTCGGCCGCGACGGGCGCGCCGTCGACATAGATGGTGATGGCCTCAGTGAGAGGCTCATGCAGCTTTCGGAACATCAAAGCGCCTTTGGTGGAACGGGTCGAGCGAAGCCGGCAGGCTGCCGGCCGCGATGGCCTCAGCGAGCCCCGCAGCGTGAACCGCAGCGAGCGTGACGCCGGAATGGCAGAGCGCGACGAAGGCGCCGGGATGGCTCGGCGACTGCGCGTAGATCGGATAGCTGTCGGGCGTCATGATCCTCAGGCCGGCCCATTGCCGGACCAGCGCGACATCGGCCAAAGCCGGCACGAGCCTGATCGTCTTGCGGCTGAGCTTCGCCGCGGCCTCGCCGGTGGTCGAGACGTCGTAACCCGCCTCCTCCTGCGTCGCGCCGATCATCACCGTGCCCTCGCCGGTCTGGCGCAGCCCGCTCGCCGGCAGCGGCAGGAAGGGCGCCAGCCGCTCGGTGACCAAAATCTGCCCGCGCTGCGGCCGCACCGGAACGTCGAGCCCGACCTGCCGGGCCAGCGCCTGAGAGCCGAGCCCGGCCGCGATCACCAGCTTCGGCGCGGTGACCTGCTCGTTGCCGAAGCTGACGCGCAGACCTTCGCCGTCGCGGCGGATCTCGCGCACTGTCGCCCCGCTGCGGATCGCGCCGCCACGGCGGACCAGCCCGGCATGGAGCGCGCCCAGCAGCTTGAGCGGGTTCACATGACCGTCCAGCCGGCCGAAGCTGGCGCCCGCCACCTCCGGCCCCCACTGCACCTTCGGCAGCAGCTTCGACAGCGCGGCGCGGTCGAGCATCTCCCAATCGGCGTCTTCGCCGGCGAGCTGGTTGTGCAGGCGCTGCAATTGCAGCTTGCGCTTCTCGAACTCGTCCTCGCCCAGGCAGAAGGCCAGCCCACCATTCTGCTCGTAGGTCAGGCCGATCCCCGTCGTCTCCGTCAGCTCGGCGACGAAATCCGGCCAGAGCGCGACGCTGCTGCGGGTCAGCTGCTGATAGGCGGGCATGTTCATGCCCTTGCCCTGCAGCCAGACCAGCCCGAAATTGGCCCGCGCGGCGCGGAAGTCGCCATCGTCGCCGTCGAGCAGCAGGACGCGCTGCCGCCGGGCCGCCAGCCCGTAGGCGATCGCGGCGCCGACCGTGCCTCCCCCGATGACGACGACGTCCGGCTGCATCGTTTTTCCTCTTGCCAGCTTCGAAGTTAGGGACCCATCTTCTATTTCGTCAAAGTCGTATTTCGGTCCCCTCTATTCGCACAGGTTATGGCATGGCGCGCCGCCTCAACCTTCGGCAGATCGAGGCCTTCAAGGCGGTGATCGAGCACGGCACCGTCAGCCGGGCAGCCGAGGTGATGAACGTCTCGCAGCCGGCGATGAGCAAGCTGATCGCGCATCTCGAGGAGGATACGGGCCTCAGGCTGTTCGACCGCCTCAAGGGCAGGCTCGCGCCGACGCAGCGCGGCATGCGGCTCTACGAGGAGATCGACCGCATCTTCGCCGGCCTCCGCCAGGTCGAGAACGCGGTCGACGCCATCCGCCGCGACGAGCAGGGCCGCCTGCTGGTCGGCGTCATGCCGGCTTTGTCCGGCTCCTTCATCCAGCAGGCGACCTCGAACTTCCTGCGCGTCCACCCCAACGTGTTCTGCTCGATCCAGTCGCGCAGCTCGCAATGGATCGCCGACGGGCTGGTGACGCGAAAGCTCGATGTCGGCCTGGTGATCTTCCCGATCGACAACCCCTACATCGTCACCGAGCCGATGATGGGGCACCCGGTCGTGTGCATCATGCCGCTCGGCCATCCGCTGGCGGCGAAGAGCGTGATCACGCCGGCCGATCTCAACGATGTGCCGTTCATCTCCTTCGATCCGGAGAGCCATACCAGCCAGCGCGTCATGAGCGTGCTGAAGGCGCATGAGGTCCGCTGCAACACGGTCCTGATCGCCAATGTCTCGCCGACCTTGTGCGAGTTCGTCGCGGCCGGCGTCGGCGTCTCGCTGGTGCACCCGCTGATCGTCAGCGGCCTGCGCGGCCAGCTTGCGATCCGGCGCTTCGAGCCCGAGGTGCAGCTCGACTTCCAGCTCTGCCGCATCCGCGACAGCCGCAACGCCCGCCTCGTCGACGCCTTCCTCGAACAGGCGCGGGAGACGGCCGCGCAGGTCTCGCGCACGCTGCTCGAAGCCGACTGACGAGATCAGGGTCAGGGCAGCGGCGATTTGCCAGAACCAAGCGCCGTCATCCCGGCCGTAGCGAAGCGGAGCGCCGGGATCCATCGTAGAGCGCCGGAGCCCTACGATGGATCCCGGAGCGGCGCGGCTTCGCCGCTTGTCCGGGATGACGCGGCGAGGTTTCCGCGCCATCCTCGCATGTCTTGCCCAATGCTCAGCGCGGCTTCACCGTCGTCAGCTCGGTGATCGGCGGCGCCAGGTTCATCGCGCCCTTGAGGTCGTAGCCGTAGTCGATGCGGTTGCTATGGGCCCAGACCTGGTTCAGGTCGAACAGCGGCACCGCGCAGACGTCGTCGTGGATCTTGCGCTGCGCCTCCTTCCAGAAGGCCTTCTGCTTGTCCGGGTTGGGCTCGGTCCGGGCCGCCTCGATCTCGGCATCGGCGACGGCGCAATGCGAGAAGTTGGTCACCGCGGTCGGCTTACTGACGTCGGCGCTCGAATGGTAGAACTCGCTGAGATAGGTGTCGGCGATCGGGAAGCGCGCCGCGCCGTAGAAGACCAGCGCGCTGGCGTTCTTGCGCGACTGGCTCTGGTAGGTCGGGTGGTCGACGACGCTCATGTCGAGCTTGATGCCGGCCTTGGCGAGCTGCGACTGGATGATCTCCATGATCGGCTGCTGCGCCGAGATGTTGGAGACCGTGACCTTCAGCGTGATGCCGTCCTTGTGCCCGGCCTCGGCCAGCAGCGCCTTGGCCTTGGCGGGGTCGAACGGGTAGTTCCCGGCCGTGCAATCCTCGCCGAGATAGCCGGGCGGCACCACCGAGCAGCCGCGCGGGCCGACATCCTTGCCGACATATTTCACGAGGTCGTCGACATTGATCGCGTAAGCGATGGCCTGGCGCACGCGCAGGTCGTCGAGCGGGGCGATGCTGCGGTTGATGTGGAGCGTCCGGAACTCGCCGGGACGGAAGATGTCGACGTTGATGTTGCCGCGCCGGCGCGCCTGGTCGACCCAGCGCTGCTCGCGCTTGGCGTACATCACGTCGAGCTCCCCGGAGGTGAAGGCGAGCTCGCGGGCGCTGTCGGACGGGATCATGCGGTACATGATCGTGTCGATCTTCGGCTTGCCGCGGAAATAGCCGGGATGGGCGACGAGCTTCACATATTGCTGGGTGACGTGCTCAGCGAAGGCGAAGGGCCCGGTGCCGACCGGGTTGGTGCCGAACCTGTCGCCGAGCTCCTCGGCCGCCTTCTTCGAGACGATGTTGCCGCCATGGTAGTTCGAGACCCGGCCGAGGAAGTTCACGTCGGTGTATTTCAGCGTGATGCGGACAGTGGTGTCGTCGAGCTTCTCGAGCTTGTCGATCGCGGCGAAGTCGGCCGAGAAGGTCGAGCGCTTCGGATCGGCCGAGCGGGTCAGCGAATAGACCACGTCGTCGGCGGTCAACTCGCCCCAGTTGCCGTGGAACTTGACGCCCTTGCGCAAATGGAAGGTCCAGACCTTGCCGTCCGGCGAGGTCTCCCAGCGCTCGGCCAGGTCGAGCTCGATGTCCTTCGGGTCGGCGCTTCCCGGCGGGAAGCGGACGAGGCCGTTATACATCCAGCCGACCAGCGCCTTGTCCGTCGTTTGGCTGGCGCGATGCGCGTCGAGGGTCGCGATATCCGAGCCGCCGGAGCTGATCTGGAGCGTGTTGTCCTGCGCCAGGGCCATGGTCGAGGCCATGACCGAGAACAGAAGAGCCACAGCAAGCCTGCGAGGACGTGACGGCATCCGCTTCACCCTTGTTTTCAGCAGTTTAGAGCGTGGATGGCCGATCCCTGTCCTGTCAAAGTCCGAATTCGGGACATCGTATTCGCGAGGGTTATGGCTGGCCAGCGCGAAGGCCAGCGTCGCGTCGCTGCGGAACCTCCTGCCACCCATGGTCGCACGGCCGGGGCATGCGTGGGAACGACAGCCCTGACGGGCGCGTTCAAGGCCAGAACCCGGGAGAGATGACGATGGAAACCCAAGAGCTGCATCGCGGCCGCCTGATCGACCACATCCAGCTCGTGGTCAGCGATCTCGCCGCAAGCCGGCGCTTCTACGAGGCGATCTTCCAGGCGCTCGACATCCCCCAGGGCGGCAGCGCCGAGAGCTATTTCTGGTTCGACGAGCTCTTCGTCTCGTCGCGCGACAGCGAGGCGGCGCAGGGACACCTGACCGGGCGCCATCACCTCGCCTTCCAGGCGCGCGATCGCGCGATGGTCGAGGCGTTCTACGAGGCCGGGCTGGCCCATGGCGGCAAGGACAATGGCGGGCCCGGCGAGCGGCCCTATCACCCCGGCTATTACGCCGCCTTCCTGCTCGACCCCGACGGCAACAACATCGAGGCCGTCCATCACGGCGAAGCCGAGCGCAGCGCGCCCTCGGTGAAGATCACCTTCTAGGACGCTTCCGGGCAACTCTCACCTCATTGCGAGCGCAGCGAAGCAACCCAGGGGGACCGGGTGAGCGAGACCCCCTGGGTTGCTTCGCTGCGCTCGCAATGACGGGTGGGGTGTCGGAACGCTTCGATCCGATCGGAAAGCGCCCCAAACGCGGGCACCATCAAATGGCGCTGTGCAGGCCTCATGGCCTGCACAGCGCTCAAACTCAAACGCTCTCGCCGACCGCCTGGAGGTAGAGGTCGAGGATCGCCTCCTCTTCCTTGCGCTCTTCCAGGTCGCGCTTGCGCAGCGCCACGACCTTGCGCAGCACCTTGACGTCGTAGCCGTTGCCCTTGGCCTCGGCATAGACCTCCTTGATGTCGTCGGCGATCGTCTTCTTCTCTTCCTCGAGCCGCTCGATGCGCTCGACGATGCTCTTGAGCTGATCGCCCGCAACCGGATCGTCCATTCGAAAATCCTTCTCTCTGAATTCGGCCGGTCGGGTTCGCGCGGATAGGCCGTCGCGTCAAGCGGCAAGCCGTCGCGGCTGGGGAAAGCTGTTCATGACGCCCCGTCGCGAAGGGCCGCGACCACGGGCGGCACGATCCGCGCCAGCCTGAGGCCCCAGGCCCGCGCCGTCTCCGGGCTGGCGATCAGGTCCTGCCGGACCTCGATCAGCGCGTCGGGCAGGCCGCGGCGCGTGGCGTGGCGGTCGATCGTATCGCCGGGCAGGCCGCCATTATAGGGCTCGTTGTCGCCGACAACGAGATCGCCTTCGGCCTGCAGGGCCGCGATCAGCGCCTGCGCCAGCGCGCCCTCATGGTCCCAGAGCACGCCGACATGCCAGGGCCGCGCCACCGCCTTCCAGAACGGCGTGAACGAATGGATCGAGACGATCGCCGGCAGGTGCCCGGTGGCGATGGCGGTCTCGATCGCATCATCGATCGCCGCGTCATAGGGCGCGTAGTATTTGGCGACCCGCGCCGCGATCCCGGCCTCGTCGATGCGGGCATTGCCGGGCACGATCGCCCCATCCGAGAGCCGCATCACCAGCGTCGGATCGTCGAGCCCGCGATTGGGATCGATCAGCAGGCGAGAGAAATTCGTCAGCAGCGCCGGGGCGCCGGTGGCATGCGCCATCGCCCGCGTCAGCTCAGCCGCACCGATATCGTAGGCGATATGGCGTTCGAGTTGCTCGGGCGGCAGGCCGAGCGAATTCAGCTCGGGCGGCATCGCGTTCGAGGCGTGGTCGCAGAGCAGCAGCATCCCCGTCGCCGGATCGCCGGAGATGATCTCAACCTCGCCCGGCGCGAGCGGCAACACGGATCCGGCAGCAAGGGAATCGGACCGCATCGCCGCTCCAGAAAGTATGACTTAACGGACAAAACGGACGTGACGTCCGCTGCCCGCCGACTTAAAAGAGCACGCAACGAAAGTCGATGCGATCGACGCGGTCACGGGCGGAATGGCGGGGCGGATTTGCAACACGATTCGGCTGAGAGCCTGCGCATCGCCCGCACCATCTTCGACGCCGCCGTCGGCCGCGCCCAACCCTCGGGCTGCCTGCCGGCGCATCTCCCCGCTCCGCCGCGCAAGGGCCGCCTCATCCTGCTCGCCGCCGGCAAGGCCGCCGGCAGCATGACGGCGCTGGCCGAGGCGCACTATCTCGATTCCGGCCTCGACCCTGCCCGGCTCGTCGGCCATGCCGTCGCCCGTCACGGCTACGAGACCAAGACGCGCCATATCCCGATGGTCGCCGCCGGCCACCCGGTGCCGGACCAGGGCAGCCTCGACAGCGCCGTGCGCGCACTCGAACTCGCGAAATCCGCCACGGCCGATGACCTCGTGCTGGTGCTGCTCTCCGGCGGCGGCTCAGCCAACTGGGTCGCGCCGGCAGGCACTCTCACGCTCGCCGAGAAGCAGGCGGTCAACAAGGCGCTGCTGCGCTCGGGCGCGCCGATCGGCGAGATGAACATCGTCCGCAAGCGGCTCTCGCGCATCAAGGGCGGCAGGCTGGCGCTTGCCGCCGCCCCCGCGCCGCTGCTGACCCTGGCGATCTCCGACGTGCCCGGCGATGAGCCGACGGCGATCGCCTCGGGCCCGACCGTGCCCGACCCCAGCACGATGGCCGATGCCCGCGCCATCGTCGCCCGCTACGGGCTCGACCTTCCCCCGGCCGCGCGCGCCCTGCTCGACAATGAGGCCAGCGAGACGCCGAAGCCCGGCCACCCCGCCTTCGCCAACACGGAGTTCCGCATCATCGCTCGCCCGCATGACGCGATCGCGGCCGCCGTCGCGGCGGCCAAGGCGGCGGGCTACGAGACGATTGATCTCGGCCCCGATCTCGAGGGCGAAGCGCGCGACGTCGCCGCCGCGCATGCCGCGATGGCGCTCAAGCTCAAGGCCGAGGGCCGCCGCGCCGCGATCATCTCCGGCGGCGAGCTCACCGTAACCCTGCGCGGCAAGGGCCGCGGCGGGCCGAACCAGGAATATGCGCTGGCGCTCGCCGTCGCGCTCGACGGCGCCTCCGGCATCGTCGGGCTCTCCGGCGACACCGACGGCACCGATGGCGGCGGCGGCGAGGCGACCGACCCGGCCGGCGCCGTGATCGACCCCACGACTTTGGCGCGCGCCAAGGCGCTCGGCCTCGTTCCCGCCCAATCTCTCGCCAATAACGATTCGACCGGCTTCTTCGAAGCGCTCGGCGATCTGCTGCGGACGGGGCCGACCTTGACCAATGTGAACGATTGCCGCGTCGTCCTGATCGATCCTTGATGCGTTTCCACCGCCCTGCCCTTTGCCTGGCCCTGCTGACGGCTGGCCTCTTGATGAGCGCGCCGGCCAAGGCCGACTTGCGCATGTGCAACACCACGGGCAGCCGCATCGGCGTCGCCATCGGCTATCGCGACGCGCAGGGCTGGGTCACCGAGGGCTGGTGGAACCTCTCGCCGCGCGGCTGCGAGACCCTGTTGCGCGGCACGCTGGCGGCGCGGTTCTACTACGTCTACGCGCTCGACTACGACAAGGGCGGCGAGTGGACCGGCAAGTCGGTCATGTGCACGCGCAACAAGGAATTCACCATCCGCGGCATCGAGGATTGCCTGGCCCGCGGCTTCGACCGCTCCGGCTTCTTCGAGGTCGACACCGGCGAGCAGAAGAGCTGGACGATCCAGCTCACCGACAACAACACCCCGGCCGCGCCGCGACCTTGAAACGGGTACCTCGCGTGGACCCACAGCCCTCATCTTGAGGAGCGCGGAGCGCGTCTCGAAGGATGAGGGCTCAGGTATTCCCGCCCAAGCACCTTCAGTTCAGCGCCAGCCCCGAGCGCGGCCCGGCGATCTGGTCGATCGCCTCGACGATGATCTCCGGCGCGGCGTGGTGCGGCATGTGGCCGACGCCCGGCAGCAGCACGAAGCGCCCGAGCGGCGCCTCGCGCGCGATTGCGGCCGAATGCAGGATGGGCGAGACGATCGCGTCGCTGTCGCCGGTGATGGCCACCACGGGCATGCGCAGCTCGCGGTAACGCGGCGCCTGCGCCGTGACGAACGCATGCAGCGCCGCGAGATCCTGCGCATTCGCCTCGAAGGTTGCCGGCCGCAGCAGCAGCTTGATCTCGCCGGCCTCGATGTATCCGGGCGGGACCGGCTGCGGCGCGAACACCGCCTTGACCCCAGCCGGCAGCAGCAGGTCGACCGCGGGGATGCCGATCAGCCGCGTGAACACCGGCCCGACCACCGGCCATGACGCGACGTGATAATACCACTCCAGGCCAGTCGGCCAGGGATGGGTCACCGCCCCGAGCAGGACAAGCCCGCTCAGCCGCTCCGGCCGGTCGAGCGCGATCCGCACCGACATTGCGCCGGCCAGCGAATGCGCCACCAGCACGAAGGGCTCGGGCGCGATCTGGTCGAGCCCCTGCATGATCGCGGCCGCCTGCCTGGCAGGATCGGCCATCGCCCGGCCCTCCAGCCGGTCGCTCCAGCCATGGCCGGGCCGGTCGAGCGCGATGACGCGGTAATGGCCGAGCTCCGGTCCGAGCGTCGCCAGCAGGTCGGCATGGTCGGAGGAGGCGCCGTGGACCAGCACGACGGTGCCGCGCGATTCGCCCTCGGGCCGGCGCTCGACATAGTGCAGCCGGCCGCCCGGCAGCGTCAGGAAGCTGCCCTTCGGCGGATTTTGCCGCTCGGCCTCGGCGCCGATCAGCTCGGTGCGGAGCAGCAGGCCGCCGATCAGCAGGACGGGAATGAAAAGCAGGGCGCGCGTCAGCATGATCCGCTTACGCCGCCAGCCATGCTTCGGTTTCGCCTGAATGAACCAGCAACGTCACGCGTCGCGGCCGTCGACTTCCATCTTCAGCGATTCGACCGCGTCCTTGATCGCCTCGTACTGCGGATAGATCTCCAGCGCCTTGCGATAGGCGACCATGGCGCGCTTGTCGTCGCCCTGCTGGCGCAGGATGGTCCCCAGGCCCATCATCGCGCCGTAATGGCGCGGCTCGCGCTTCAGCGCCTCGCCGATGTCGAACATCGAGCGGATCGGGTCGCCGGCGAGGAAGAGCGCGTTGGCGCGCTGGTTCCAGGCCTCGGCCCAGTCGGGCTCGATGCTGATGACGCGGTCGAGCAGCTCGATCGCGAGGTCGAGCTCCTTGGCCTGCATCGCCTCCTGGGCGCGGGTCATCAGCAGGTCGGCCGTATCGGAGCCGGAGCGGGCCCAGCGCCGCTGGATCAGCCGGGCGATGCCCTTGGCCTCGTCCTGCGTCTTGGCGACGGCGAGCCGCTCGAACAACCGGTCGAGCGTCGCGGCCGGCGAGCGCGAAGGCGTCGGGGCGGGCGCAGCCGGGTTGTCGTCCTTGTCCTGGTTGGGAACCGCGCCGGGGCGCTGCGGCGGCGCGCTTTGCTGCGCCCGAACGGAGCCGAGCGACAGCGTCGCGGCGAAAGCCAGCGCGAAGGCGGCGGGGAGCAGGCGAGAGGTCTTCATGCGTCGAAACTTTACGCCGCTTGGCGCCAGCGTCAATTCACGGGACAGCGACCTTCTGCCACGCAAAAAGGCGGGCGCGACTGGCGCACCCGCCTGTTTCGAACTCATCAGCGTTCACGCGGCCTGACGACCGCGCGAAAACTCAGCCCTGGCGCGCCTTGAAGCGCTTCTGGACCTTGTTGATGATGTAGACGCGGCCCTTGCGGCGCACGAGCTGGTTGTCGCGATGGCGCAGGCGCAGCGACTTCAGCGAGTTGCGGATCTTCATCGTCTCTACTCCAGCGACCCGCCCTCGCGAGCGAATCGGACAAAAACTAAGCGCCGCGACGCGGATCGGCGGGCGATCCTCATCGACCACTCGAACGGCGCGGCTGATGCGATGCCGGCTGTATACGGATTTTTCCGTCTTTCGCAAGGGTCAAACCCGTGCGTGCAGCCAAAGATGCTCATGCAGCATGTCTTTGGGGACAACCCCGGCCCTCATCCTGAGTGTCTGACTGGACATTCGAGCCCTCACCCTGAGGAGCCGCTTTAGCGGCGTCTCGAAGGGTGCTCCAGTGGGCTTCCGAACCTCCTGGAGCATCCTTCGAGACGCGCTTCGCGCTCCTCAGGATGAGGGCTCAGGCATTTATGAGTCAGACTCTGAGGAGCCGCGAAGCGGCGTCTCCAAGGATGCTCCAGCCCCAGAGCCTGCCGAGAAAATCCCCGGCGCCACCTCGACCGCATCGATGATCGCATCGACCAGCGCAAAAATGCGGTCGAGCTCGCCCGCCAGCGCCGCGACCTGCCTGGAGGCGTCGGTGCCCACGAGATGCGGCGGCTCGAAACTCTCGAATTCGTCGCCGCCATTCGCACCGTCGAGCACGAAGACCAACCGCCGCCCGCCGGCATAGAGCTTCGGCGGCTGGAAGCCGGTGCCGTCGGACATGCGCAGCATCCGCTCCATCGTCATCGGCGTCAGCAGGGCCCGCGCCGCGATCTGGTCGCTGCCGAAGGCGGAGTAGACCGCCTCGAACAGCGGGTCCTCCAGCCTCACCGGCGGCAATCCTCCGGCGCGCGCGCCCTGCATCACCACGGCGATCGTCTGTTGCAGCGGCCTCTCGAAGGCGATCTCGACGACCAGCCCCCGGAACAGCACGCCCTTCTTCTTGAAGTTCTCATGCCGCAGCCGCAGCTCGGTGATGAAGAGCTGGCGCCCGCGATAGGGGCCGTGAACGTGATCGTCGGTCTCGACCTCGGTGAAGCCCGGCAGCACGCCGTTTGCCACGAGCTCGCCGAGTTCCGGCACATGGTCGCGCGCCAGGCTCAACGCGCCGTGCCGGGCGAGCAGCCGCGGCAAGGTCACCGTCTTGAACAGCTCGGCATAGTGCCGGTTCGGTCCATAGGTCACCAGTTGCCAGACGCCGAACATCGCGATGGCGAAAATCAGGATGAAGGGCGGCCAGGCCAGCTTATCGTCGGTGCCGAACTGGATGCCGAGCAGGACCACTGCGACGAGCGGCAGCAGGATCACCAGGCGCTTGCGCGCCGCAGCCGAGACCTCGGCGCGAACCCGCTCCAGCTCGGCGATGTCGGCAGCCAGCTCTCGTGGGATCGCGGTCGGCGCCGGCGCCGGCCGATCGTCTCCCACGGCAGCCTGCGCCCGGTGATCCCGGAACGACAGAAAGATCATCAGCCCGATCCAGACCAGCGGCAGCGCCGCGCCGACCACGATGCCCGGTATCAGCACGAGAAACGCGATCAGGCTGATCGTCGGCGCGGCCGAGCCGCCAACGGCATCGGCGAGGATCAGGCAGACGATCGGAACTAGGAAGAAGGCGACCAGGAACAGGCCGAGCCAGCGGCTGACCTGGCGCGGCCGCAGCCATGCCCGCACCGCCGCATACCGACCACCTTCGCTCTGCCCCGCGCCGCTCATGCCGCCTTTGCCCGCCTCCGCCTCTGCGGAGCCTAGCGCCGGCGCCTCGCGGGCGGGTCCCTCATCTGAAGGACGATTATGTGGCCGTCACTTCCGGCAGGCGAAGGGCAGGAAGGTGCTGGCGATGCCCGCATTGATCGCCCGGATCACCAGGACATTGGCGAGGTCGAGCTCTTCCTTGGATTTCGGGCAGACATCGGGCGGCGTCGAGCAGCCGCTGGCCAGGAAGGCCTCGTGCCGCTCGGTGAACTCCTGGCTAAGCCCCTTGCGGCCGAAGCGCCCGAGCGCGTCCGTCCAGGCCTTCTTGTAGCGATTGCACTTTTCGACGGTCCAGCTCTCGGCCTCCGGCTGCTGCGCGCCGGCCTGCATCGCGCCGCCATCCAGCGCCGCCAGCAGCACCCCCGCCATCATAGTCTGGACCAGCCTCACGCCTCGCTCCCGGAATCGCCTTCAAGGACACCGCTTTATGAGCACGATGGTGACGAAGTGGTGGCCGTTTGGCCCCCAACCGTCATTGCGAGCGTAGCGAAGCAATCCAGGGGGACCGGGTGAGCGCAATCCCCCTGGATTGCTTCGCTACGCTCGCAATGACGGGAGAGTTGATCGAAAACGGCTCTAAGGCAGGTTGTCCCGCAGGAAGATGTCGATGCGGATGCGCTCCTGGTCGGGCAGGATCGGATCGCCCCAGCAGCGCGCCAACAGCACCCGCGCCGCCGAGCGCGCCTCGTGGCCGGGATCCTGGCTGATGATCGCCTCGATGACGCCGTGCAGCAGCAGCCGGCGCGAGTGCACGGTCAGCTCATGCGCGATCCAGACGATGTCGCTGCGGCCGGATTCCTTCAGCGCCGCGGCGATGCCGCGGTTGCCGGCGCCGACATTGTAGATGCCGACGAGATCGGGCCGGCGCGCCAGCAGCGCCTCGGTGGCCGCCTGCGTCCGCTCGCTGTCGTCGCGCCCCTCGACGGCCGGCAGGGCAATGAGGTCGGGAAACTCGCTCGACAGCACCTGATGGAAGCCGAATTGCCGCTCGGCATGGTCGCGCAGCGCCAGCGAGCCGGCGATGACGCCGACGGCGCCCTTCCGCCCCCTGAGGAAGCGGCCCATCAGGGTCGCGGCGGTGCGGCCGGCGGCGGGGTTGTCGATGCCGACATAATGCAGGCGGCGCGAGCTTGGCACGTCCGAGACCAGGGTCACCACGGGAATGCCGCGATCGGCGAGGTCGTCGATGGCGGCGCGGATGCGGGGATGGTCGAGCGCGATCGTCGCCACACCGTGATAGGCCGGCGAGACCGTCTCCAGCGCCTGCGCCAGCGCGTCGGGGTCGAACACGTCGACATGCCTGATGTCGATGAAGGCGCGCTGCCCGGCGAGCCATTCCGCCGTGCGCGCGACCTGCTCGGAGAGCAGGGTCATGAAGCTGTTGGCGCCGCTCGGCAGGATGAAGACGAAGCGGAAGCTCTGGTTGCGCGCCAGCCGCGCCGCCGCCGGGTCGGCGCGGTAGCCGAGCCTGGCGACGGCCGCCTCGACGCGCGCGATCGTCTTCTCGCGCACGCCCTCGCGGCGGTTGACGACGCGGTCCACCGTCGCAACCGAGACGCCCGCCGCGCGCGCGACGTCTTCCAGCGTCGCGCGACCGACAGGGCTCGTCTCGACATCAACCATCAGCGCGCCGCCCAGAGCATCCCGCGCGTCAGCATCGTCTTCACCTCGGGAATGTCGAGCTCATAGGCGCGGTGGCCGAGCGCGCAGTAGAACACCCTGCCCTCGCCAAAGCGCTTCTTCCAGACCACCGGCATGACGACGCCGTCGATCCAGGAGGCGTGATCGCCGTTGAAGGTGGTCGTGGCCAGCACTTCGTTCGCAGGGTCGACATGCATGTAATATTGCTCGGAGCGATACTCGAAGTCCTTGATCCCGGCCATGACCGGATCGTCCGGCCGGGTCACGTCGACCTTGTAGTCGATGATATTGCCGGGATGGGCAACCCATTGCCCGCCGCACATGAACTGGTATTCGACCGCATCCCGGAACGCATCGCCCATGCCGCCGTGATGGCCGGCGAGGCCGACGCCACCGCGCACCGCGGCGCAGAGATTGGCCGCCTCCTCCTTCTCGATCTTCGCCATCGTGTAGATCGGCACGATCAGGGAGAGGTCGTGGATCGCGGGGTCCGCGAAGGCCGCGGTCGAGGTCTCGACGCGCACGTCGAACCCCTCTGCCGTGAGCCAGCCCCGCATCATCGAGGCGCAGAGGTCGGGGTCATGCCCCGGCCAACCGCCCCATACGATCATCGCCTTGCGCATCGTCGTCATCCTTCCACTCAATCGATCTGTCCGGTCTCACGCCCGGCGGGCATCGCGGCCGGCCTGTCGACGCGGCTCTCGATCTTGACCCGCCGGCCCTCGTCGGCGGAGGTCTGGAAGGCCTCCATCACCTCCAGCACATGGAAGGCGAGCGCGCCGCTGGCGCGGTGCGGCCGGTCGGTGACGATCGCGGTCGCCATGTCGGCGACGCCGATCGAGCGGAACTCGCCATCGGCATGGCCGTGGGTGAGCGCGACCGGCTCCCATTGCCCGCGCGGCTTGGCGAGCTTGACCTCGCCGCCGAACTTGTTCGGATCGGGCACCAGCATGGCGGCCTTGTCGCCGTAGATTTCGATCGGCGCATGCATGTGCTGGGGCACGTCGAAGCTCATCGTGATCGAGACGACCGCGCCGCTCTCGAATTCCAGCGTGCCGGCGACATGGGTCTCGACTTCGACGGGGACCAGCGTGCCGCTCATCGGCTGGCTGGTGACGAGCCGCTGCGTCCGCGGCCGCGCCGTCGAGCCCACCACCGAGGCGACCGGCCCGAGCAGCTGCACGAGGTCGGTGATGTAGTAGGGGCCCATGTCGAGCATCGGCCCGCCGCCGCGCAGGTAGTAGAAGCCCGGCGCCGGGTGCCAGCTCTCATGTCCGGGGCAGCCGAAGAAGGCGCTGCCGGCAACCGGCGTGCCGATCGCGCCGTCATCGATCAGCTTGCGCGCAGTCTGGTGGCCGCCGCCCAAAAAGGTGTCGGGCGCGCAGCCGACGCGCAGGTTCTTCTGGGCGGCCAGCTCCATCACCTTGCGCGCCTCGGTGGTGTTGATGCCGAGCGGCTTCTCGGAATGGACGTGCTTGCCGGCATTGAGCACGGCGAGGCTGACATCGGTATGGGCCAGCGGCACCGTGAGGTTGATGACGATCTCGACGTCGTCGCGCTTCAGGAGCTGCCCCACCCGCATGCCCGGCACGCCGAACTCGGCGCCGCGCCTCTCGGCCACCTCGCTGCGCATGTCGGCGACGGCCTTGAGCTCGAGCACCGGGAAGCGCCGCATCGCCTCCAGGTATTTCGTGCTGATATTGCCGCATCCGATGATGCCGATGCCCACTTTCCGCATGCGTAGTCTCCGTTGTGATGATGGGCGCGTGAGCCGGAAAGCATCCGGCTCACACCCAAAAGTCAGAGCAGGATTCTTACGAAAAACCGGTTCCCACTTTTTCGCATCCTGCTCTCGCGCTCGGGCTCAGCCCTTGACCGCGCCGGCGGTCAGCCCCGCCACGATGTGCTTCTGCGCGAAGATGAAGATCAGGACCGTCGGCAGGATCGTGAGCGTGATGAAGGCCAGGATCAGGTGCCATTCCGACGAGTACTCGCCCTGGTAGACCATGATGCCGAGCGGCCAGGGATAGAGCGCGTCGGAGTTCAGCATCACCAGCGGCAGCAGGTAGCTGTTCCAGCTATGGACGAAGGCGATGGTGCCGACGGTGGCCAGGATCGGCCGCGACAGGGGCAGCGTCACATAGCGGAAGAAGTCGATATAGCTGCAGCCGTCGACCAAAGCGGCCTCGAGCAGCTCGTGCGGCAGGTCCTTGAAGAAGCGCCGCAGCAAGAGGATGCTCATCGCCAGGCTGAAGGCGACCTGCGGCAGGATCACGCCGAAATAGCTGTCGAGCAGGCCGAGGTCGCGCACCTTGATGAAGAGCGGCAGGATCGCGGTCGCGGCCGGGAAGAGCAGGCCCATGGTGAGGTAACTCAGCAGCATCTCGCTGCCGTAGAACTTGATATGAGCGAAGACGAAGGCCGCCATCGACGCCACGATCAGCGTCAGCACCACGGTCAGGATCGAGATCACCGTCGAGTTCCACAAGAGCTGCCAGTAGCGCTGGGAGAGCAGGATGCCGGCGTAGTTCTCCCATTCCCAGGTGGTGGGCAGGCCGAACGGGTTGGTGCGCAGCTCGCCCAGCGTCTTGAAGCCGCCGAGCACCGTCGCCAGCAGCGGTACCGCGACGAAGGCCGCGACCACCATCAGGAACAGTGCCTTGTAGAGCGGCACGAGGTCGATCGGCCGGCTGTGGGGAGCCGTCAGGACGTCACTCATCGCGCATGAACCAGCGTTTATAGGTGAAGGCGAAGGTCACGCAGATCACGAACAGGATCACGCCGATGGCGCTGCCATAGCCGACGCGCATGCGCGAGACGCCATTGTTGTAGAGGAAGCTGACCATGGTGTTGGAGGAGTCGGCCGGCCCGCCCCGCGTCAGCGGCATCACTAGGTCGAAGAGCTGCAGCGAGCCGACGACGGCGAAGAAGATCGAGAGCCGGATCGTCGGATAGAGCAGCGGCACCACGATGTGCCGCAGCACCTGCATGCGCGAGGCGCCGTCGATCCGCGCCGCCTCGACCAGGTTCTTGTCCATGCCCTGCAGCGCGGCGATGAACAGCATCATGTGGAAGCCGAAATACTTCCAGACCACGACGATCAGGATCGCCAGCATCGAGGTCTGCGTCGAGGCGAGCAGGTGCGGCGCCTCGGCGCCGAAGGCCCGGAAGATCGAGGCGAGCAGGCCGTAATTGCCGTCGTAGATGAAGCTGAAGATCAGCCCGGTCGCGATCTCCGCCAGCACATAGGGCAGGAAGAACAGCATCCTGAGCGCGACCGAGCCGCGGAACCTCTCGGCCAGGATCAGCGCCAGGCTCAGCGCCAGCGGCAGCTGGATCACCAGCGACACCGCGATGATCAGCAGGTTGTTGCGGAACGCCGTGCCGAAGCCGCGCGAATCGAAGACGAACCAATAGTTGTCGAGGCCGATCCACTTGGTCGGCGTGCCGAAGCCGTTCCAGTTGAAGCCCGAGTACCAGGCTGCCTCGACGATCGGCAGCACGACGAAGATCGTGAACAGCAGCAGCGCCGGCGGCAGGAAGAGCAGCAGCGCGGAGAGGCGTCCGTCGATCGCCTTTCGCCGCCGCACCATTGCCATGGGGGCTCCGCTGCGCATGGCCAGTGTGCCGCTGCGCTGTGTCATGGGCTCGCTCGCAGGTTCGCCCGGCACGAAGGCCGGGTCCGGTTCATCAGTTGCCCTGCTTGAAGGCGTCCTGAATGGCCTTGGCGGCCTGCTTCGGCGTCATCGAGCCGCCGGCGATCTCGGCGGTCGCGTCGTTCACGACGCGACCGACCGAGGGACCGAGATCCTGGTCGTAGAAGTTCTGGTGGTACTTGGACGCGGCGATGTTCCTGGCGACGTTCTGCATGAACGCCGCGCTGAGCGCCGCCTCCGCGCCTTTGTAGGTCGGGATCAGGAAGTTCTGCTTGGCGAGCTCGCGCTGGACCTCGTCGGAGACGAAGTACTTCACGAAGTCGAGCGCTTCCTTCGGCGCGCCCTTGGTGATGAGCCAGCCATTGACGCCGCCGAGCGTATCGGTGGGCTGGCCCTTGGCTCCGGCGGGCATGGGGAAGTCGATCCAGCCGAGCTTGTCCTCGGGGATGCCCTTCTTGTCGGCGGCGAGCGCGCGCTGCGTCGCGGAATGATGCGAGATCGCCAGGTTCATCGCGGCCTTGCCGTCGCCGAAGAAGCCGAGCGCCTGCTGGTTCTTGAAGCCGAGGAAGCCGGTCTGGAACGGCTCGAGGTCGACGAGCTGCTTCATCAGCTCGCCCGACTTGATGAAGGTCTCGCCCTCGAAGCCGCCGTTCTGGCCCTTGAGCGCGGCCTCGAACGCCGGCTTGCCGCCAAGCCGCACGGCCAGATGCGTCCAGTAGAAATGCAGCGGCCACTTGTCGCCGCCGCCGACCACGATCGGCGTGACGCCGGCGGCCTTGAGCTTCTTCACCGCGTCGAGGAACTGGTCCCAGGTCTTGATCTTGTCGCCCTCGACGCCGGCCTTGGCGAAGAGGTCCTTGTTGTACATGAACCCGACCTGCGAGACGTTGAACGGCAGGCCATAGATCTTGCCGTCGACCGTGAAGGCCTCGAGCGCAGCGGCGGAGATGTTGTCCTTGAGACTGCCGACGCCGGCGGTGATGTCTTCGAGGACGCCGGCCTCGACCTGCGTCTTGAGCACGCCGCCAGCCCAGGAATACAGGATGTGCGGCCGGTCCTTCGACTGCAGGATGGTCGGCAGCTTGGCCTTGTAGGCCTCGTTCTCGAGGAACTGCATCTCGACCTTGACGCCGGGATTCTTCGCCTCGTAGCGCCGCGCGGCCTCCTCCCAGATCTTCACCTGGGCCGGGTTCTGCTCGATGTGCAGCCATTTCACGGTGGTCTGGGCGGCGACCGCGCCAGCGCTCAGCATCAGGCCCGCCGCGGCGAGCGCCAGCTTCCTCAACAATCCCATCGCTTCCTCCATGTCCGATTTTTGCTTTCCCACTTTTGAGCGGGTTGAGGTCAGCCTAGCTCGATTTTTGAGGTACGCAACTCAAATTCTGATCTATATGCATCTTGTGTTGAGCGGTTCGCTCGGGGCGGTTTGCGTGCGGCCGGCCTTCCGGTCATGTGTCATGGGGCCGGGCCAGGCGCGTGCCGGACGGCATTGCTGGAGAATGTGAGATGGCGGCTATCTATTCGGACCTTGCGGGCAAGGTCGTTCTCGTCACGGGCGGGGCCTCGGGCATCGGCGCGTCGATCTGCCGGCATTTCGCCCGGCAGCAGGCGAAAATCATCTTCTTCGACATCAACCGGGCGGCCGGCGAGGCTCTGGCCGGGGAGTTGACCGCGGCGGGATCATCCGCGCATTTCCAGCATGTCGACCTGACCGACATCGCCGCGCTGCGCGCCGGAGTCGAGCAGGCCCGCGCCGCCCACGGGCCGATCGAGATCCTCGTCAACAACGCCGCGCATGACGAGCGCCATCAGACCGAGACGGTGACGCCCGAATATTGGGACGACCGGCTCGCGGTCAACCTGAAGCACCAGTTCTTCGCGGCCCAGGCCGTGCTGCCGGACATGAAGGCCGCCAATGGCGGCGTCATCATCAATTTCGGCTCGACCTCGTGGATGGCCGGCCAGGGCGGCATGGCGGCCTATACCGCCAGCAAGTCGGGCGTGATCGGCCTGACGCGCTCGCTCGCCCGCGACTATGGCCCGTTCAACATCCGCGTGAACGCGATCGCGCCCGGCTGGATCATGACCGAGCGCCAGATCGAGAAATGGCTGACGCCTGAGGGCGAGGCCGAGCTGATGCGGCGGCAATGCCTCAAGCGCCATCTGGTGCCCAACGAGTTGGCGAAGTTCACCGTCTTCCTCGCATCCGAGGAAGCCTCGGCCTGCACGGCCCAGCACTATGTCGTGGATGGCGGCTGGGTCTGAGCGCCCGCACCTCGGGGGCCAGAAAAACAACGGCCCCGGAAACCGCCTTGAGGCGATGTCCGGGGCCTGGAATATGGTGGGCGCGACAGGGATCGAACCTGTGACCCCTACGATGTCAACGTAGTGCTCTCCCGCTGAGCTACGCGCCCGTTACGCCTTGCGGCAACCGGAACATGACGCCGTCTTGCGACCGTCACCATGTTGCGAGGTGGCGGCTATAGCCGCTCGTTTCACGCCATGCAAGGCGCTTCGTACCAAAAGTGTGGAGAGACCGTTCGAGACGCCTCGGCCGCTCTCAAGCAGCCAATAGCTTCTCGACCTCGTTCACCAGCTCGCGCAGGTGGAAGGGCTTGGAGAGCACCTTCGCATCCTTCGGCGTCTGCGAATCGGGGTTGAGCGCCACGGCGGCGAAGCCGGTGATGAACATCACCTTGATGTCCGGGTCGAGCTCGGTGGCGCGACGCGCCAGCTCGATGCCGTCCATCTCCGGCATCACGATATCGGTCAGGAGCAGCTCGAACGGCTCCTCGCGCAGCCGGTTATAGGCCGAGAGCCCGTTATCGAAGGAGGCGACGTCATAGCCCGCGTTCTGCAGGGCCTTGACCAGGAAGCGACGCATGTCGTTGTCGTCTTCCGCGAGGAGAATCTTCGTCATGGGCCTGCTTCGTCCGTCCCTTTAGGCCTAGATGGATGAGGGCCGCCCACTCTGGACAGCCCCGCTGCACGTCGTCTCGCCCGAACCGATGCCGGGCTCCATCAAAAAGTTAGAGCAGGATTCTCGCGAAAAACCGGTTCCCACTTTTTCGCATCCTGCTCTCGCGCGCCGCAGCGTTATCGTCCGCCCGGAACGCTTGGAACACTCTCCTTCTATAAGGCACCACCATGGTAAACAACGAGTGAATATTGGCGCGGTATCGGCCCCCTCGCGAGCGTGACTTCAACCGCGCCGGTTTGTGTGCTTGAGTTGGCCGGCATGAGCGTTCCATCCGGCTTTTCCCCGTTCGATTCCGACGATGTCGTCGCCGAGATCACGCGGCCCTACAGTCTCTACCACCCGGCCCTGCAGATCGTGCCGGTGGTCGTCGACGTGCCCCATGCCGGGCGGCACTACCCGCCGGCCTTCGTCGAGAAGGCGCGCCTGCCGCTGCGCTCGCTGCGCCGTTCGGAAGACGCCTATGTCGACCGGCTCTTCGCCAATTGCATCGCGCTCGGCGCCCCCCTCCTCGTCGCCGAGTTCCCGCGCGCCTATCTCGACGTCAACCGCGAGCCCTACGAGCTCGACCCGCGCATGTTCGAGGGCCGCCTGCCCGCCTTCGCCAACACCCGCTCGATGCGGGTCGCCGGCGGGCTCGGCACGATTCCGCGCATCGTCGGCGACGCGCACGAGATCTATTTCGGCCGCATCCCGGTCGAGGAGGCGCTATCGCGCATCGACGGGCTCTACCGCCCCTACCATGCCGGCCTGCGCGGCCTGGTGCAGCGCACGCAGGGCGCCTTCGGCACCTGCATCCTGGTCGACGCGCATTCGATGCCCTCGAGCGGGCTCGACCGCGACGGCGTCGCCAAATCCGACGTGATCCTGGGGGACCGCTTCGGCACCAGCGCCGGCGGCCACATCATCGACGTCGCCGAGGAGGCCTTCCGCAAGCTCGGCCTGACCGTGACCCGCAACCGCCCCTATGCCGGCGGCTTCATCACCGAGCATTACGGCGCGCCGGCCGCAGGCGTGCATGCGCTGCAGATCGAGATCAACCGCGCGCTTTACATGAACGAGACGACGCTGGAGCCGCATGCCGGCTTCGTCGAGCTGGAGCGGGCCATCGGCTCGGCCATGGCCGACTGCTTCGCCCGCTGGAGCGGCTGGCTCGACGAGTGGCGCGAAGCCGCGGAGTGACCCTGTTCAGAGTCTGTGCATGACCTCGGCCGAAAGCCGGTTGCCGCTTTTCGGCATCATGCTCTCGCCCGCGCATCCGCTTGCCGGCGCAACCAAGAAAAAAGGGCCGCGCACTTTCGTGGCGGCCCAAGTCTAGGGAGGAAACGCCCAAGGAGGGCAAGCAAAGGCTTGAAGTGATCTCCCCTTCGCAGCGCACAATCTAACTGTGCAGCGCAAAAAAGCAAGACCTTTCGCCGGGAAGCTTAAGGGGTATGCGCTCAACGCAAGACTAGCCCCGGTTTCCCCCTCGATTCCCTTGTTTTCCGGCGAAAGCCCCCGCATGAAGCGCCGGCACCGGTGATGCCGGCGTCACCCTTTTGCTGCATAGCAGCGTAAATTCGAGGAGAGCAGCATGGGCCCGGTGGATTTCGGCGCATTCGTCGCGGAGCTGGCAACGCAGTCCGGCCAGGCGATTCTGCCATTCTTCCGCGCCAAGCATGCGACTGAGGACAAGGCCTCGCCCGGTGGCGTCTTCGACCCGGTCACGGAGGCCGACCGCGCCGGCGAGAACGTGATGCGCCACCTGATCAAGCGGCATTTCCCCGAGCATGGCGTGCTCGGCGAGGAGTTCGGCACCGAGAACGCGGATGCGGAATATGTCTGGGTGCTCGATCCGATCGACGGCACCCGCGCCTTCATCTCCGGCATCCCGGTCTGGGGCACGCTGATCGGCCTCACCCGCAGCGGCGTGCCGGTCTACGGCATGATGCACCAGCCCTTCACCGGCGAGCGCTATTCCGGCGACGGCCGCCAGTCCCGCTACGAGGGGCCGGGCGGCAACCGCGTGCTGCGCACCCGCAAGACCACGGACCTCGCCGCAGCGACCCTGATGACCACGAGCCCGTCGCTGTTCCCCGGCGATGAGCAGGCGGCCTACAGGCGGGTCGAGGCCAAGGTGCGCATGCCGCGCTATGGCTGCGACTGCTATGCCTATTGCATGCTCGCCAGCGGCCATATCGACCTGGTGATCGAGAGCGGGCTGAAGCCCTACGACATCGTCGCGCTGATCCCGATCATCGAGGGCGCCGGCGGCATCGTCACTTCATGGGAGGGCGGCAGCGCCGCCAATGGCGGCCGCGTCGTCGCCGCCGGCAGCAAGGCCCTCCACGAGGCCGCCCTCGCCCTCCTTGCCGGCTGAGAGCGCCGCCGCGATATCCTCGCCCGGCACGAAGGCGTCGAAGGCGGCCCAGAACCGGGCGCGGATGTCGTCCGTCTCCATCAGGATCTCGTGGCGCGAGGTCGGCAGCACCAGCGCCGAGCCGGTCTTCAGCCGGGCGGCGAAGCGCTCGATCGCCGGGGTCGAGACCACCGGGTCCTGCCCGGCCGCGATGATCAGGGTCGGGACGCGGACGTCGCGCGCCGCCGCGGGCGCGTTCAGCCGCGCCATCAGCCGGAAGGCGGTCCGGACCCAGGCGATCGTCGGGTCGCCGATGCTGAGGTGCCGCGCCGCCGCCGACAGGGCCGAATTGCGGGCATAGCGCACCGGGTCGCCGGTCAGGCGGTTGCCCTCGAACGGCTTGGTCGCGATCGCGGTGTCGCCGCCGCCGGGCACGAAGGAGCGGCCAAGGCCGAGCCAGAACAGCACGTTGGCCAGCCGCTCGGCCAAGCCCGGCCGCTCGATCATGGTGAGGCCGAGCATCGGCGCCAGCGCCACCAGCCGCGCCGCCGGCAGGGCCCCACGCCTGGCGGCGTCGAGGCAGAGCGCCGCGCCCATCGAATGCGCCAGCACGAAATGCGGCTTGGGCAGCGCCTGCATCTCGGCCATCGCCAGCGCGAGATCGCGCTCATAGTGCCTGAGGCGCCCGACATGGCCCTTGCGGGCGCGGCCGACGAAGCGCTGCGAGCCGCCCTGCCCGCGCCAGTCGAAGGCGAGCACGTGGAAGCCGCGCCGGCGCAGCTCGGCGATGGTCTCGCTGTAGCGCTCGATGAACTCGGCCCGGCCCTGCACCAGGACGACGGTGCCGCGCACCGCCTTCACCGTCGGCCGCCAGCTCGCGAAGCGTAAGGCAGCGCCGTCATTAGTGGCGGCGAGCCAGACCTTGGCGTGGCCGGGCGGCGGATAGGCGGGATCGACGAACAGGTCCACTTCGGCCATCGCGGCCTCCGAATCGCGGCATCAGAACACGATGCGCGGGCCGGTTATGCCCGCCCCCGCCGGCTCTTGAAAAGCCGAAAAGCTCTCCCAACTCATAGTCACGCAGGCCGATGACGGCTGCGTAAATCTGAACCTGGCTCGCGCTCACGACGAGGCGAGCTGCACCACATGTCGCTTCCTCAGGAGGACACCATGCGTCATTTCGATCTTTCCCCGCTCTATCGCTCGACCGTCGGCTTCGACCGCCTGTTCGCCTTGCTCGACCAGGCCAACAGCGTCGAGAACGCCCCGACCTATCCGCCCTACAACATCGAGCGCACCGCCGAGAACGCCTTCCGCATCTCGATCGCCGTCGCCGGCTTCGCCGAGGGCGACCTCGCCATCGAGAGCAAGGAGAACACCCTGAGCGTTCGCGGCGAGAAGCAGGTCTCCGAAGACGCCGGCAACCGCGAGGTCCTGCACCAGGGCATCGCCGCGCGCGCCTTCGAGCGCCGCTTCCAGCTTGCCGACTACGTCCAGGTGACCGGCGCGAGCCTTGAGAACGGCCTGCTCCATATCGACCTCGTCCGCGAGATTCCGGAGGCCAAGAAGCCCCGCCAGATCGCCATTGGCGGCAGCTCCGCCAAGGTGCTCGAGGCCAAGGTCGCCAAGGCCGCGTAACGATCAGCCTCACGGCTGAGACGAATGGGGCGCTCCCGGGAAACCCGGAGCGCCCTTTCTCATGGCCGCCTCAATCCAGCGGCGTGACCGGAGCGATCGGCGTTGCCGGGCGCGTGACGGAGGGCGCGGGATCCTCGACCTGGACCGGCGGCAGGCCGCTGCCGCCGGCGCCGGGCGGCGTCTCGGCCTTGGCGAGCGGCGGCGTCCGCTCGGGCTCGCCGGTGCCGCGGACGTCGTTCGGATTGACCAGCCTCGGCTTCTCCTCGCCGGTCGCCGGAACGCTCGCCTCGACCGGCGGCCTCTCGGTTGGGACGGCAGGCTCCGGCGCCGCTGGCACTACCGCAGGGGAAGGCGGCACGATGGTCGCGGGCGCGCTGGCCTCAGCGGGCGGAGCCGGCGGCTTCTCCTGCTCGGGTGGGCGAGGTGGGGTCGCGGGCGAGAGCGGGATGACCCGCACCGGCGCATTCGCCTGGGCCGGCGGCTTCAGCGCCGGCGGACGCTCGGGCGGCATCGGCAGCAGGCGCGGCTGGGCCGGGCGCGGCTCGGCGGGGTCAAGCCGCGCCACCGGCGGCGCCACGGACGTCCCCGGCCCCGGCGGCTGGAGATTGACGCGCCTGACGAGGTCGCCGCTATAGAGGTCGAAGATCAGCCTGGTGCGCCGGCCATTCGCCATTTGCCCATCGACGACATAGGTCGATTCGGTCCGCGCCGTGCGCTCGACCTGGGCAAGGCCGTATTCTCGGAGCGCGATCCGCGCGATTTCGCGCTGGGACAGGGGTACAGGCGCAGGCGGGGCATAGCGCTGACCGTAGCCATAGCTGTAGCCGTAGCGCGGCACGTATTCGTAGTCGTAGTCTTCGTAATATTGCGCGGCGGCCCCACCGGCCGAGCCCGCCAGCGCGCCGGCCACCGCCAGGCCCATCAGCACGCCCCGCGAACGCGCGGTCGAAATAGAAGCCATCTCAATCACCCTCTCGGTGGATCCACCCCGCCTTAAGTAGTCCTTAGGGATTGCGGCACGCTTGCGGCGCGAAGGAGGACTTTTGAAACCGGCGGGAGCTGCGCCGTCCGGCCCTCACCCGCCCTCTCCCGTGCGGCAGAGGGGTTCCCCGCGCCTCCTTGTCGAAGGTTGGCGGCTCCAGGTGCCGGACTCGCGTCAGATTGGAGCTGTTGGAGCGGCTACCCGTTCAGCACCGAGATCAGCCGCTCGACATCCTCTTTCCGGGTCGAGAACGACATCACGAAGCGGCCGATCACCTCGCCGGGCTTCAGCGCGTCAGCCTCGGCCAGCGCCGTATCGGACCAGGCGATGAAGCCGATACCGGCCGCCTTCAACCGCGCCTGCGCGGCCGTATCGAGGATCAGGAAGGCCGCATTGGCCTGGCAGGGCCAGGCGAGCCGCGCCGCGCCGCCCTTGACCACCGCATCAGCCAGCAGCGCCGCCATCGCATTGGCATGGCGCGCGAGCGCGAGCCAATGCCCGCCCGCGAGCAGCCCCTCGAACTGCGCGCCGATCAGCCTGCCCTTGGAGAGCGTATGGCCGCCGCGCTTGCGCCGCCACTTCATCTCGGCCGCCACGGCCGGATCGAAGAAGACCACCGCCTCGGCCGCCCAGGCGCCGTTCTTGGTGCCGCCGAAGGAGAGCACGTCGACGCCGGCCTTCCAGGTGATCTCGGCCGGCGAGCAGCCGAGCGCCACCAGCGCATTGGCGAAACGCGCCCCGTCCATGTGCAGCTTCAGGCCGCGCGGCTCGGCCGCATCCTTCAGCGCCCGCACCTCGGCCGGCGTGTAGACGAGCCCGCATTCGGTCGCCTGCGTGATCGCCAGCGCCTGCGGCTGCACCTGGTGCAACGCACCTTCGCGCATCCGGGCGAGCGTCTTGGCGACCAGCTCCGGCTGGATCTTGTTGCCGATGCCCGGCAGGCCGACGAGCTTGGCGCCGTCGGAGAAGAATTCCGGCGCGCCGCACTCGTCATCGGCGACATGGCTTTCCTGATGGGTCAGCACCGCCCCCCAGGGCCGGGTCAGGCAGGCCAGAGCCAGCGAGTTCGCCGCCGTCCCGCTGGTCACCAGGAAGACGGCGACCTCGTGCTCGAACAGGTCGCAGAAGAGCCGCTCGACGCGGCCCGTCCAGGCATCGGTGCCATAGGCCGGCGAATTGCCGTCATTGGCCGCGGCGATCGCCGCCATCACCGGGGCGCTTGCGCCGGCCGTATTGTCGCTGACGAAGTTCATGGCCGAGCGTTAGCGGCTCGGCCATGCCGCTGCCAAGCGCGCCGCCGGAATGGGGCTCTGCATGCCGCGCCTGCGGGTCATGCGCCGAACGCCCGATTCAAACGCCGCAAACAAGAAGCGTGCGGCTTGACTCAGGCTTTCGTCCCGAAAATATCTCGCCGAAGTTGCATATCGCAATAAAATTTCAGCGGGAGGCAAAATCGGCTCTTGTGCGAACCTTAGAACTCTGGCAAATTCGTCGGGATAGGACAGTGATACTGTCCCAATTTTCACCGCACCGACGCGAGGCCACGGAGCCTGGCGTCGGACGATCGCAACGGAGCGGAGCAGATGACGAGAGGCACGGCCAAGACCGCCAAAGCCAACCGTAAACGCGCCGCCCGTAAAACGGCGGCGTAATCAGGCGCGGCAGGGCTTGAGAAGCCCGAAGCGCCTGCGGAGGACGCGGGCGCGAACCGAAACCAGCGCAAGCAAGCCTCTGACAGACAACCAGGCCGCGTTGGCCCCGTCCTTGCTGATGCAAATTGCTCAAGCGAGGTGGCGGGGTCCGCGTGGCGCGGGATGATTGTGGACTCATGCAGGTTCCTCGGTGGAAACTGGGGAACATTGGCAAGCGGGGTTTGACCATGAGCGGAACCAGCAAGTCGAGCAGCGCCAAGTTGGGCAGCGTAAAGTTGGGCGGTGCAATGGCTGTCGAGCGCTTCCCTGACGTGCGCGATCCGGCGATGCCGGAGGCGCAGGGCCTCTATGATCCGTCCATGGAGAAAGATTCCTGCGGCGTCGGCTTCATCGCCGACATGAAGAACCGCAAGACCCACGCCATCGTCGAGCAGGGCCTGCAGATCCTGCACAATCTCGACCATCGCGGCGCCGTCGGCGCCGATCCCAAGCTCGGCGACGGCTGCGGCATCCTCACCCAGATCCCCGACCGCTTCTTCCGCGAGGAATGCGGCAAGCTCGGCATCACGCTGCCGCCGCTCGGCCACTACGCCATCGGCCAGTTCTTCATGCCGCAGGATGCCGCCAGCCGCGCCGTCTGCGAGGAGATCGTCGCCCAGACGGTCGAGGAGGAAGGCCTGACCTTCCTCGGCTGGCGCGACGTGCCGGTCGACAACCACGACCTCGGCGACGCCGTCAAGGAGACCGAGCCGACCCATCGCCAGCTCTTCGTCGGCCGCCCGGCCGCGATCACCGACGAGGACGATTTCGAGCGCAAGGTCTTCGTGCTGCGCAAGTCGGTCTCGAACAAGGTCTACCGGCAGCAGGACCGCTCGACCGCGACCTACTACCCGGTCTCGATGTCCTGCCGCACCATCGTCTACAAGGGCATGGTGCTGGTCACCCAGCTCGGCTCCTATTTCAAGGACCTGACCGACCCGCGCTTCGAGAGCGCGATCGCGCTCGTCCACCAGCGCTTCGCCACCAACACCTTCCCGTCCTGGCGCCTCGCCCACCCCTACCGGATGGTGGCGCATAACGGCGAGATCAACACGCTGCGCGGCAACGTCAACTGGATGGCGGCGCGCCAGGCCTCGGTCGACTCCGAGCTCTTCGGCGCCGACATCTCGAAGCTCTGGCCGATCTCCTATGAGGGCCAGTCCGACACCGCCTGCTTCGACAACGCGCTCGAATTCCTGGTCCAGGGCGGCTATTCGCTGGCGCATGCCATGATGATGCTGGTGCCCGAGGCCTGGGCCGGCAACCCGCTGATGGACGACAAGCGCCGCGCCTTCTACGAGTACCACGCCGCGCTGATGGAGCCGTGGGACGGCCCGGCCGCGATCGCCTTCACCGACGGCCGCCAGATCGGCGCGACGCTCGACCGCAACGGCCTCAGGCCCGCCCGCTACCTCGTCACCGATGACGGCATCGTCGTGCTGGCGTCGGAGTTCGGCGTGCTGCCGATTCCGGAGGAGCGCATCGTCCAGAAGTGGCGCCTCCAGCCCGGCAAGATGCTGCTGATCGACCTCGAAGAGGGCCGCATCATCGGCGACGACGAGATCAAGACCACGCTCTGCCTCGCCAACCCCTACAAGGACTGGCTGAACCGCACCCAGATCGTGCTCGAGGACCTGCCGCCGGTCGAGGCCCGCGCGCAGCGCACCGACGTGCCGCTGCTCGATCGCCAGCAGGCCTTCGGCTACACCCAGGAAGACACCAAGATCCTGATGGCGCCGATGGCCGTGACCGGCCAGGAAGCCGTCGGCTCGATGGGCACGGACACCCCGATCTCGGCGCTCTCGTCGAAGTCGAAGCTGCTCTATACCTATTTCAAGCAGAACTTCGCCCAGGTCACCAACCCGGCCATCGACCCGATCCGCGAGGAGCTGGTGATGAGCCTGCTCTCCTTCATCGGCCCGCGCCCGAACATCCTCGACCTGGAGGGCACCTCGCGCCGCAAGCGGCTCGAAGTGCGCCAGCCGATCCTGACCAATGACGATCTCGAGAAGATCCGCTGCATCGGTCACTACGAGGACCGCTTCGACACCAAGACGATCGACATCACCTACCCGGCGCGCGAGGGCGCGGCGGGCATGGAGGGCGCGATCGAGCGGCTCTGCGAGCGCGCCGAGGCGGCCGTCCATGGCGGCTACAACATCATCATCCTGTCCGACCGGCTGGTCGGGCCCGACCGCATCCCGATCCCGGCGCTGCTGGCGACGGCGGCCGTGCACCATCACCTGATCCGCAAGGGCCAGCGCACCTCGGTCGGCCTCGTGCTCGAATCGGGCGAGCCGCGCGAAGTGCATCACTTCGCCCTGCTCGCCGGCTTCGGCGCCGAGGCGATCAACCCCTATCTCGCCTTCGAGACGCTGGAAGCCCTCTACGAGGCCGGCGAGTTCCCGAAGGAGGTCGATCGCTACGAGGTGGTGAAGCGCTTCATCAAGTCGGTCGGCAAGGGCCTGCTCAAGGTCATGTCCAAGATGGGCATCTCGACCTACCAGTCCTATTGCGGCGCCCAGATCTTCGACGCCGTCGGCCTCAAGACCGAGACCATCGAGAAGTACTT
>NZ_QQTO01000037.1:247500-619608 GCF_003351345.1 Allobosea caraganae
GCGGCGGCTGCCTCGGCTGCGCCGCCTGCCGCTCGGGGATCTGCCAGAACAGGTTGAACAGGCTGCGGTTCGGCGGCGGCGCGTTCTGGGCGAGCGAGACCGGCCCGCCCGTCGCCAGCAGGAGCAGGGCGGCTGCCAGAACCATGAAGAGCGAACGCAGTCGCATCGGGCCAGATCCCACGCCGGTCAGCGGCGCCAGCCAGCAATATAATGCAGAAACGGGCCGGCGTCAGCGGGAGGCGCGCAGCTTCGCCAGCAGCGCGGGGGTGGGGTAGCCGTCGGCGATCTCGCCGATCTTGAGCTGGTATTGCCTGACCGCCTCGCGCGTGCCGGTGCCGATGCGCCCGTCGGCGTCGTGGTTGTAGATGCCGAGCGCCTTCAGCCGCCTTTGCAGGTCCTGCGTGCCGGCCTTGTCGAGCCTGGGCGCCTGCACCGGCCAGTCGGCCTGGATCGCCGGGCGCCCCATGATCCGGTCGCCGAGATGGCCGACCGCGAGCGCATAGGCGTCGGAGGAATTGTACTTCTTGATGACGTCGAAATTCTCGGTCAGCAGCAGCACCGGGCCGCGATGCCCGGCCGGGAAGAACAGACGCCCCTCGCCCGAGGAGGGCAACGAGCCGCCATCGGCCCGGCGCACCCCTGCGGAGCGGAACGACGAGAAGCTCGCCTTGTTGAGCTTGTAGTCGAAGCCCTCGGGCAAGGTGATTTCGAGCGCCCAAGGCAGGCCCGAGACCCAGCCATAGCCCTTGAGGTAGTTCGCGGTGGACGCCAACGCGTCGCTGGTCGAGCTCCAGATGTCGGCATGGCCGTCGCCGGTGAAGTCGACCGCGTATTTCATGTAGCTCGACGGCATGAACTGGGTATGGCCCATCGCGCCGGCCCAGGAGCCGCGCAGCTCGCTGCGCTCGACATGGCCGTTCTCGATCAGCTCCAGCGCGGTCAGCAGCTCGTCGCGGAAGAAGTCGCCGCGATAGCGGATGCTGGCCAGGGTCGCGAGCGAGCGGATCGTGTCCTTGTCGCCCTTGAACGAGCCGTAATTGGTCTCCATGCCCCAGACGCCGAGCACGATCTCCTTGGGCACGCCATAGCGCGCCTCGACCTGCTGCAGCACGCCGGCATTGTCGGCAGCCGCATCGCGTCCGCGTGGGATGCGCGTGCCGCCGACGGCGTTGTTGAGATAGGCCCAGATCGGCGCGGAGAACTCGGCCTGCTTCTTGGTCAGCCCGATGATCGAGCTATCCGGCGTCACGCCGCGAAAGGCGAGGTCGAACGTCTTGCGCGAGATGCCGCGCGCCTGCGCCTGCGGCCAGAGCTTCTCCAGGAAGGCGGCGAAGCCGGCATCGGGCTGCGCCACGCTGGCGGTCTTCACGCCCTGCGCCCGCGCCACATGACCGAGCGAACCGGTCGTCGTCTGCGCCAATGCCGGGGCGAGGCTGATGGCGGCCACGGCAAGGACGAGGGGCAGGCGGCGCATGGATGGACCTCGCTCGGGCGGGGTGAAGACAAAAGATTGCGTCGTCCACAGCGCCCGAACAAGATTAATCGCGGGTTAAAGCAACCGTATCAGCGCGCATTCCGCGTCTTCAGCGCATCCTCCCAGGCCAGCGCCTGCTTCACGATCTCCTCCAGATCGTCATGCTCCGGCTGCCAGCCGAGCTCGGCCCGGATGCGGTCGGCCTTGGCGATGAGGGAGGCCGGGTCGCCCGCCCGGCGCGGCGAGAGCTTGACCGGGAAGTCGACGCCCGAGACCTGCTTGACGACCTCGACGACCTCCTTGACCGAATAGCCGCGGCCATAGCCGCAATTCAGCGTCAGGCTGCCACCGCCGGCGCGCAGATGGTCGAGCGCGGCGAGATGCGCCCGCGCCAGGTCGGTGACGTGGATGTAGTCGCGCACGCAGGTGCCGTCCGGCGTCGGGTAGTCGGTGCCGAAGACCTCCAGCCCGGCGCGCTGGCCGAGCGCGGCCTGGCTGGCGACCTTGATCAGATGCGTGGCGTTGGCCGAGGACTGGCCGGAACGCCCCTTCGGATCGGCGCCCGCCACGTTGAAATAGCGCAGCGCGACATAAGTCAGGCCATGGGCGCGGGCGACGTCGCCCAGCATCCACTCGCTCATCAGCTTGGAGCGGCCATAGGGATTGATCGGGGCAAGTCCGATCTCCTCCGGCACGGGCGAGACGGCAGGCTCGCCATAGACGGCAGCGGTCGAGGAGAAGATCACGTGCTTGACGCCGCCGCGCACGGCGCTCTCCAGCAACGCCCGCGTCTTCACCGTGTTGTTGAGGTAGTAGCCGAGCGGATCGGTGACCGAATCCGGCACCACGATCTTGGCGGCGAAATGCGCGATCTCGGTGATGCCGTGCTCGGCGATGGTGCGCTCGACCAGGCCCTGGTCGCCCATGTCGCCCTGGACGAAAATGGCCTCCTTCGGCACCGCCCACCAGAAGCCGGTCGAGAGATCGTCCAGCACCACGACCTGTTCGCCGCGGTCGACGAGCTCGAGGACCATATGGCTGCCGATATAGCCGGCTCCGCCCGAAACCAGAATCGCCATCGTCGTCTCCCTGTTGCCCTCTCCGCATAGAACGAGATCGCGACAGGTTGAACCAGCCCGCCTGACGCAGGCCTCCAATGGTTAAGAGCATCTGAGCGGGACGGCAGCGTAACGCCACGGCTTCGCTTCGATCTTCGCGAGAGTTTTTCGCAAAAGGCCGAGTTTGCTTAAAAGGCATTGACGATGCAGCAAGGCCCGGTTGGTATCAGGGCGCGGAGCTGGCCCGCCTTTTGCCAGAATCGCGCGACAGCCTCCCTTGGCCGGCCTCGATCGGGGCGAAGCCGGCTCCGGAATCGCCATCCCCTTCCGTCGCAGGCGTGCCGGCCGGCGCGCGAAATGGATTTTTCATGACGCAACGTATCCGCAAGGCCGTCTTTCCCGTCGCAGGCCTGGGCACCCGCTTCCTGCCCGCCACCAAGGCGATCCCGAAGGAGATGCTGACCATCGTCGACCGGCCGGTCGTCCAGCATGTCGTCGATGAGGCGCGCGCCGCCGGCATCGAGCATTTCGTCTTCGTCACCGGCCGCAACAAGGCCGTGATCGAGGACCATTTCGACATGGCCTACGAGCTCGACGACACGCTCGCCAAGCGCAGCAAGACCCGGGAGCTGGAAGGGCTGCGGGCCGACCTGCCGGCGGCGGGCGCGACCAGCTTCACCCGCCAGCAGGCGCCGCTCGGCCTCGGCCACGCCGTCTGGTGCGCCCGCGACATCATCGGCGACGAGCCCTTCGCGCTGCTGCTGCCGGACATGCTGCACCACACCCATGGCAGGGGCTGCCTCGCCGAGATGATGGAGGCCTATGACAGGCATGGCGGCAACCATGTCGCGGTCGCGCCGGTGCCGGAGGACCAGACCCATCAATATGGCATCGTCGGCGTCGAGGACGTGAAGGCCAAGGTCTCGAAGATCACCCACATGATCGAGAAGCCGGCCAGGGGCACCGCGCCCTCCAACCTGCACATCACCGGCCGCTACATCCTGCAGCCGACCATCTTCAACCTGCTCGCCCATCAGGAGCGCGGCGCCGGCAACGAGATCCAGCTCACCGATTCGATGATCGCGTTGTCGCACCAGGAGCCGTTCCACGCGGTGCGCTTCGACGGCGACATCTACGATACCGGCTCGAAGATCGGCTTCCTGACCGCCAACATCGCCTATGCGCTCGACCGCGCCGATCTGGGGCCGGACCTGCGCGCCGAGATCGAGCGGCTGATCGAGCGGTAAGTCCTGCTCGTCATTCTCGGGCGGAGCGCAGCGGAGACCCGAGAAGCTCGTGCCGGAAGAGGCTCCCTGGCACCGGAGCCCTCTCGTCCAGAGATGCTCGGGCCAAGCCCGAGCATAACGGCGCGCGCTAGAACTGCACCCGCAACCCCACCTGCGAGACATTCGCGGTGTAGTCGGACCCCGGCGCGGTCGAGTTCAGGCGCTCATGCGTGAAGCCGGCCCGGATCGCGAAGGTCCGGGTCAGCTTGTATTCGATCCTGACGCCGAGCGTGCTGAAATCCTCGCGCAGGCCCTGCCCGTCATATTCGGTGCGGCCGAAGCCGGCGACGCCGGTGACTGTCAGGTTGCGGCGCAGTGCATGCGCGATCTCGAGATTGACTCGCCGCGCCGTCGTGCCGCTGCTGCCGGCGATGGTGGTGTCGCCAAGCTCGGCCGTGCCGCGCAGGGTCACCGTGGTCAGTGGCGTCGGCGTCCACAGGATCGCGACGTCGCCGACCGGCCCGCGCAGGTTCTTCAGCCTGGCATCCTCGTACTTGCGGTCCTGGTAGCCGGCCGAGATCTCGCCGGTCAGTTGCCGGCTGATCTCGAAGGTCGAGCCGACGCTGGCGCCGATGCCGTTCGACGAGCGCTCATAGCCGTTCGAATCGACCTTCTGGTCGAACTGGCGCGTGTCGACCTCGCCCTGCACGAAGGGTTTTATGCCGGGCGTGAGCTCGTAGGCGGCGCGCAGGCGCAGCTCGTATTGGGTCTGGTTGCGGTCGCGCTGGCTCAGCGTCGCGCCGCTGGTCAGCTTGGCGTCCTCGTAGTCGAAGCGGTCGACCGAGCCGCGCAGGTTGAACTGCAGCCGGTTGACGTCATGCGTGATGCCTGCCGAGCCGCCATAGGCATAGGTCAGCGGCCGGCCGGTGACGGAGGCGTTCAGGTCGGGCGAGCCCGGGCGCTGCGTGTCGAGCTTCAGCCGGCTCTCCAGCAGGATGCGGGTGTCCCTGCTGGCGTCGAGCCTGAGGTCGAGGCCCCCCTCGGCATCCGGCCGCGAGGCGTCGCGCTGCTTGAAATACTCGGTATAGCCGCCGCGCAGCTTGCCCTTCAGCTCGTGCACGTTCCAGTCCGACTGGACGCTGAGCTCGCCCTCGTAGCGGCCGAAATACGAGCCCTTGGTCGCGCCGGAGGAGCGCTGCGGATTGGTGTCGTAGCCGCCCGACGCCGTGAGCGCCGGCTTGAGCGTGACAGCGCCGAGCCGCAGGCCGAGCGGCGCGTAAGGATCCTCCTCGGCCACCGTCTTGCGACGCGGCACCGGGGCAGGCTCGGGCGCCGGCGGCAGTTTGGCGATGTCGGGCTGCGGCGGGCGGAACTGGCGCTGCGTGACGCCGCGCAGCGCTGGCGACTGCACCGGCCGGCTGGCGCGCGGCGGGGGACGGCGGGAAATCACCGAGCCCTGGTTCTGGATCAGCGCGGCGGGGTCGCGCGCCGCTTCCGGAATGGGCGATGTCGGCTCGGCCGGAACCGGGTCGGGCTGAGGCTGTGCGACATAGGCCGGCGTCGTGCCGCGCAGCGCGCCCCTCGCCTGCTGCGCGCGCGCCTCCGTCGCGACGACGAGCGCCGCCGCGAGCCCGGCCAGAGCGGTGCCGGACAACAGGAGGATCGTGGCGCGGCGGGACACGGAGAGGCGCGCTCCAGGCAAACGGACGCGCAGCCGGGTGGGTGCGCATGGTTAACGGAGTTAGAACGAAGACGGTTAACGCACCGTCAATGTGCCGGCCGAGCGACGCTTTCCCCTTTTGCGAAAGCGGGCGCGGGAGCCCCTCTCCCTTGTGGGGAGGGGTGGGGGTGGGGGGCGAAAAGTCGGAGCGATCGCTTCTGCCTTCGCCCGCAGTGCCCATACAGCGGCCTTGTACCCAGTCGTCCGCCCCCCATCCCCATACCCTTCCCCACAAGGGGGAAGGGAGGAGCTTGAGCCGGCCAGTCCATTGCCCCACCTTTTTGCAGGCGTATCCACCCTGAGAAGGGAAGGCGGTGGATACCCTCCCTGCTCCCGTGCTAGAGCGCGGCGCATGACAGCCGATATCCGCGCTTCGGCGCTCCGCACCATCGCCACCGAGCGCGCCGGGCTCGACACGCTGCACGAGGCCCTGGCCGATGGCCTCGGCGCGCCCTTCGCCGCCGCCGTCGAGATGATCCGCACCGCCAGCGGCCGCGTCGTCGTCACCGGCATGGGCAAGTCCGGCCTCGTCGCACGCAAGATCGCCGCGACACTCTCATCGACCGGCACGCCCGCGCTCTTCGTCCATCCGGCTGAGGCCAGCCATGGCGATCTCGGCATGGTCCAGCCCGAGGACGTCGTCGTGGCGCTGTCCTGGTCGGGCGAGGCCGTCGAGCTCTCCGCCATCGTCGGCTATACCCGCCGCTTCCGCGTCGGGCTGATCGCGATCACCACCAATCCGGACAGCGCGCTCGGCCGCGAGGCCGATATCGCGCTGGTGGTCCCGAAGGCCGAGGAGGCCTGCCCGAACGGGCTCGCCCCCACCACCTCGACCACGATGCAGATGGCGCTGGGCGATGCGCTCGCCATCGCCCTGCTCGAGGCGCGCGGCTTCACCCGCCAGGATTTCTTCGTCTACCACCCCGGCGGCAAGCTCGGCGCCCAGCTCAAGACGGTCGAGAGCATCATGCATCGCGGCGAGGCGCTGCCGCGCGTCGGCCTTGATGCGGCGCTACCCGACGTCGTCGCGATGATCTCGGCCAAGGGCTTTGGCTGCGCCATCGTCACCGACCCGGACGGCACTCTCGCCGGCGTCGTCACCGATGGCGATTTGCGCCGCAAGCTCGGCTCAGGCACGCCGGGCGCGCTGCGCGCCCGCGACGTCATGACGCCCGATCCGCGCCGCATCGCGCCGGACGCGCTGGCGGTCGAGGCGCTGGAAATGGTCAACCGCCTGCGCATCACCGCACTGATCGTCGCCGATGCCGAGGAGCGCCCGGTCGGCCTCGTGCATGTGCACGACCTGCTGCAGCTGGGCGTGGCGTAACCCGCATCAGGCGCGGGAGCCCATCTCCTGTAAGGAGAGGGGTAGGGGTGAGGTGTAGGGCGTTTGACGCTTCAGCCGTGAGCTAACCGCGGCTCTCATACCGCCTCACTGGTCCAGCGGCCTACACCTCACCCTGCCCTCTCCTTACAGGAGAGGGTTCCCCGCGCTCTATAAAGCGAACGGCAGTGCGAGGGATCACATCCGTTCGTACAGCAGCCTCGCCCGGATCGTCCCATCCAGCGCGCGAATCTCGGCCAGGATGTCCTGCGCGTCCGCCCCCGAGCGATCCGCCTCCATCACCACGTAGCCGATCTCGCCATCGGTCTGGTAGTTCTGGGCGGAGATGTTGACCTGGTGCCGGGCAAAAATCTCGTTCAGCCGCTGCAGCATGCCTGGCTGGTTGCGCTGCACCTGGATGAAGCGGGTGCCGGTCGGCCGCGGCGCCAGCTGCACCTGCGGGAAGTTGACCGCGCCGACGGTCGAGCCGACATCGGAATAATCGACCAGCTTGCGCGCGACCTCGGCGCCGATGCGCTCCTGCGCCTCCTCGGTCGAACCGCCGACATGCGGGGTCAGGATCACGTTGGAGAGGCCCTGCAGCGGCGAGACGAAGCGCTCGCTGTTCGATGCCGGCTCCTTCGGGAAGACGTCGACGGCGGCGCCCGCAAGGTGGCCGCTGCGCAGGGCGTCGGCGAGCGCGTCGAGATCGACCACCGTGCCGCGCGAGTTGTTGATCAGGTAGCTCCCCTTGCGCATCGCGGCGATCTCGGCCTTGCCGATCATGCCATGCGTCGCCGCCGTCTCCGGCACGTGCAGCGAGACGATGTCGCAATTGCCGAGCAGGGTCTGCAGGCTGTCGACCGGCTCGGTATTGCCGTGGCGCAGCCGGTCGGTGTGATCGTAGTAGATCACGCGCATGCCCATCGCCTCGGCGATGGTCGAGAGCTGGCTGCCGATATTGCCGTAGCCGATGATGCCGAGCGTCTTGCCGCGCACCTCGAAGCTGCCATTGGCGGATTTGTCCCAGCCGCCGTCATGGGCCGAGCGCGAGCGGTCGGGAATGCGCCTGAGCAGCATGACGATCTCGCCGATAGTGAGTTCCGCAACGCTGCGCGTGTTCGAGAACGGCGCGTTGAAGACCGGCACGCCGCGCGTGCGGGCAGCTTCCAGATCGACCTGGTTGGTGCCGACCGAGAAGCAGCCGACGGCGAAGAGCCGGCTCGCCCGGGCGAAGACCGCCTCGGTGAGCTGCGAGCGCGAGCGGATGCCGAGCACATGCACCTTCTCGACCGCCTTCAGCAGCTCCTCGTCACCGAGGGCCTTCGGCAGGCGGGTCATGTTGGTGTAGCCGGCCTGGACCAGCAGGTCGGCGGCGGAATCGTTGATGCCTTCGAGCAGCAGGACGCGGATGCGGTCCTTGGGCAGCGACAGGCGTTCGGTCAGGTTCGACATGGAGCAATTCGGACTTGCGGCGGGGGCTTCGCTATACGCCTCGCCGGCGGTTCTGGGCAGTCCTCTTTCGCATCAGCGAAATGACGTGGCGACGCAGGCCGCGTCATCCCGCACAAAGCTCTTCCCCGTCATGGTCGCCCTTGTGGCGACCATCCACGTCTTGCGACGCTCATCGCAGGCAAAGACGTGGGTGCTCGGGACAAGCCCGAGCATGACGGCGAGAGTGGGACTCCCGCCTACGCCTTCTCGACCACCAGCGTCGCGCCCTCGACGCGCACGACCCGCACCTCGGTGCCGGCCAGCAGCTCCGGCCCGGTGACGCGCCAGGAGGAATCGCCGACGCGGATGCGGCCCTCGCCGCCGAGCATCGTCGCCTCCAGCTTGAAGACCTTGCCGATCAGCTGCCGGCCGCGATCGTTCAGCCCCTGCGCCAGGTCGGGCTCGTCGGACCCGCGCCGCGTCAGCAGCCGCCCGGCGACGACGCTCAAGATCGAGAACCCCGCGAAGACCAGGGCCGAGACCTGCCAGCCGAAATCGAACAGCCCGACGACGAGCCCGGTCAGCAGCGCGGCAAGGCCGAGCCAGATCAGGAAGATGCCGGGCGCGAGCAGCTCGCCGCCGATCAGCACGAGCCCGAAGACGAGCCAGCCCCAGCCGCCGAGCGATGCGAGCCAACCCATCATGATCGCCTCAGGCGCCGCTGCGGCCGGAGGCGGGCACCGAGCCCGAACCGACCCGGCGCGCCTCGACCGCCTCCTCGCCGAAGACGGCGCGGGTGAGCTGGGCGATGCCGCCGACCGTCCCGGCCAGCGCCGCCGCCTCGATCGGCACGATCACCACCTTGCTGTTGGGCGCGCTGGCGATGGCCTTGAGCGCATCGGTGTAGCGCTCGGCGATCAGGAAGTTGGCGGCCTGGATGTCGCCACGGCTGATCGCCTCGCTGACCATGGCGGTCGCCGCTGCCTCGGCCTGCGCCGAACGCTCGCGCGCCTCGGCATCGCGGAACGCGGCCTCCCTGCGGCCTTCCGCGGCAAGGATCTGCGACTGCTTCTGGCCTTCCGCCTTCAGGATCTCGGATTGGCGCAGGCCTTCGGCCTCGAGCACCGCGGCGCGTTTCTCGCGCTCGGCCTTCATCTGGCGGTTCATCGCGCCGACGATGTCGGCCGGCGGCATGATGTCCCGGATCTCGATGCGCGTGACCTTGACGCCCCAGGGCGAGGCGGCGGCGTCCATCACCCGCAGCAACCGCTCGTTGATCTCGTCGCGATGCGAGAGCAGCTGGTCGAGGTCCATCGAGCCGACCACGGTGCGGATATTGGTCATGGTCAGCACGACCAGCGCCTGTTCGAGCGAGGAGACCTCGTAGCTGGCGCGGGCGGCGTCGAGCACCTGGTAGAACGCGGCGGCGTCGATCTTCACGCCCGCATTGTCCTTGGTGATCGCCTCCTGGCTGGGAATGTCGAGCACCTGCTCCATGACATTCACCTTATGCCCGACGCGCTCGATATAGGGCACGATCAGGTTGAGCCCAGCCCCCAGCGTGCGCGAATAGCGGCCGAAGCGCTCGATCGTGTAGTTGTAGCCCTGCGGCACGGTCTTCACCAGGAAGGCGACGGTGATGATCGCCAGCAGCACCAGGGCGACGACGAAGATACTGAAGCCCGACAACGTAGCCATCTGACCGCCCGCCCTCAAAGCCGATGAGTCGCCGACACGCGCTCCCGTTGCAAGCAACCTGACGATTGCGACGGGATGATGCAAGCCGTGGCGGCTTAGCTCTCCAAAGCCTTCGACACCCGCCTCATCATGTCGCCGACGGACTGGCATTCCTCGTCGCTAAGCACGTCCATCATCGCCTCGATGCGCTGGACATGGACGGCCATCGCCTGGCGCGTCAGCGCTTCGCCCTCCGGGGTCAGCCAGAGCCTTCGCACCCGCCGGTCGGCCTCGTCGCCGCGACGCTCCACCAGTTCGCGCCGCTCCAGCTCCGGCAGCAGCATGCTCATGGCGCTGCGCCCGACCAGCAGCTTCTCGGCCAGCTGCTGCTGGCTCAGCCCCGGCACGTGGAAGATGTTGGCGAGCACGTCGTAATGCGCCACCTGGATGCCGAGCGGCGCCAGCGCCTCGCTGAACACCTTCTTCCAGAGCGCATGCACGCGCGCCACCGCGATCCAGTTATGGAAGCGCGGCAGCTCCCAGGGCAGCACTTGCCGGTCGGCCTGCGCAGCCCCATCTGCCGGTACGGAATTGAGCACTTGCTTTTTGTTCATGACTGAACATACTTGTTCATCGCTGAACGATTAAGGGCTTGTGCCATGTCCGGTCCTGCACTGCGTCTCATTCGCCCGCTCGTCCACATGTCCAGCCTGGTCGCCCCGAGGGCGGCCGGGCATATCGCCTTCAGGCTCTTTTGTACCCCGCCGCGCCGCAAACAGCGAACCGCCCAGAACGGTTCTGCCGTCAAATCGGCGCAGGGCCGGCTCGCCGCCGCCGAGCGCCACGCCATTCCCTATCCCTGCGGCTCGGTGACGGCCTATGTCTTCGAGCCCGAGGGCGCCGCGGAGTTTGAGACACCGGCCCCGACCGTGCTGCTCCTGCATGGCTGGACCAGCGAGGCGGCCTTCATGACCGCCTTCGTCGCGCCGTTGACCGGGGCCGGCTTCCGCGTCGTCGCCTATGACTTGCCGGCGCATGGCAACTCGACCGGCAGCGAGCTCAACCTCCCGCTCGGCGTCGCCAGCCTCGCGGCGGTGGCGCGCGCCTTCGCGCCGATCCACGCCATCGTCAGCCATTCCTTCGGCGGCGCCATCGCGCTCGCCGCGATGGCGCGCAGCGTGCCGGGACAACCGGAGGTCACGGCCAGCCGCCTCGCCATGATCGCCGCGCCCTCCTCGATGACGCAGATCACCCGCCAATTCGGCGCGACGATCGGGCTCGGCCGCCGCGGCCAGGCAGCGCTGGAACGGCGCATCCACGTCGTCGCCGGCGCCCCGGTCGAGACCTTCGAGGGCCGCGACCAGTTGGAGACGATCGGCCTGCCGACGCTGCTGATCCATTGCCGCGACGACCGCGAGCTGGAGTTCCGCCATGCCGAGGCGCTGGCCAAGGCCGGGCCGTTCGTGACGCTGGAGCCGGTGAAGGGGCTCGGGCATCGCCGAATCTTGCAGGCGCGGGCGGTGGTGGAGAGCGTCACGCGGTTCGTGATCGGCTGAGACGAGCCTCCGTCGTCATGGTCGGCCTTGTCCCGACCACCCACGTCTTCGCTTATCGCGGGCACCGTTCAAGACGTGGGTGCTCGCCACAAGGGCGAGCATGACGTCGAGGGTGTCACGCCCGGCGAGGCGAAGTGAACCTCACACCCAGCCCATCAGCTCCCGTCGCACCACCGCATCGAGCACCCTGATGCCCTCATCGGAATCATTCAGGCACGGCAGATACGCGAACCTCTCCCCGCCATTGTGCATAAAAATCTCGCGGTTCTCGACGTCGAGCTCCTCCAGCGTCTCCAGGCAGTCCGCCGAGAAACCGGGCGCCACGATGGCGAGCGACTTCGTCCCGCCCTGCGCCAGCGCCTTCACGGTCTCGTCGGTATAGGGCTGCAGCCATTCGTCCGGCCCGAAGCGCGACTGGAAGGTCAGGCGAAAGCGCTCTTGCGGCAGGCCCAGCTCCTCGCGCAGCAGCCGCCAGGTCTTGACGCACTGGCAATGGTAGGGGTCGCCCTTGAGCAGATACTCCTTCGGCATGCCGTGGAAGGAGCAGAGGATCACCTCGGGCTCGAAATCGAGCTTCGCCAGCGACGCCCGCATCGAGGCTGCGAGCGCCGCGATATAGACCGGATCGTCATGATACGGCGGCGCGACGCGCACCGAAGGCTGCCAGCGCATCTGCATCAGCGCACGAAAGGCCTGGTCGCAGGCCGTGGCCGAGGTCGGCGCGGCATATTGCGGATAGAGCGGCACGAGCAGGATGCGGTCGCAGCCCTGGTCGAGCAGCGCCTTGAGCCGGCTCTTCACGTCGGGGAAGCCGTAGCGCATCGCCCAGTCGAACACGACCCGCCCCTCGCCGAAGCCGGTCAGCCGCTCGGCCAGCTTCTCGGTCTGCGAGCGCGTGATCGTCTTGAGCGGGCCCTCGTTGCGCTCCTTGTTCCAGATCGAGGCGTAATCCTTGCCCTTCGGGCCCGGCCGCTTGGTCAGGATGATCAGGTTCAGGATCGGCCACCAGACCAGCCGCGAGGTCTCGATCACGCGCCGGTCAGAGAGGAACTCCTTGAGATAGGCCCGCATCGGCCAATAGCCGGTGCCCTCCGGCGTGCCGAGATTCATCAGCAGCACGCCGACGCGGCCGTTGCGGATCGGCGGGTGATCCGAGGGCAGGCGGACGGCCTCGGGCAGCTTGCTCTGGACTGTCATCGATCCCTGACTTTCGTTCCCCTGTGATTTAGACGAGTTAGAGCGTTCGTCCAGCCGCACCGGCCAGGGTGCGACATTGGAGAACATGGTCTGAGCCCCGCCGGACCACCGGTTGTGTGAGCTTCCTCTCTTGTCAGTATCCCACATCGAGCGGACGATCCGTCGGGATGACGCCGTTCTCGGCGCGGAGCAATGCCATGCCGCCTCCAAGCACGAATACCCCGGCCTACACGATCAAAAGCCGCATCATCCACGCGAACAAGGTCGTGATTCCAACGCAGCGTTACGACCTCAAGCCACCAAGAGGGCTCGTGGCCGACGATCTGCGGATGCCGAATTTCGTCAAGCCGCAGGAGATGATGGCGCTGCTCACCGATACGCCGAATTACAATCCAAGCCGCCTCGCGATCACCCACGGGCTGGTCAAGACGGAGTTTGCCTTCGTGTTCCCCGCCATCGACGAGCAATGGCGACGAGCGGCCGGGCCCCAGAATCGGATCACGCGGCAGTTCCAGGGTGGCGATGTCTTCGCCCAGGCGACGATCGCGGTCCACGTTCTCCACGCTGATCGGCCATTGGAGAAGAACAAGCTCAGCGAGAAACTGTTCGTGGTGATCTGGGAGCACGAACTGCTCCATGTCCTCGACGACATCGAGATCATGCGCGACTGGTTGCCGGAGAAGGTGCGTGACGACGAGTGGGTCAAGAAATACATGACCGAGGCCAGAGAACTGGATGAATCCTCCTTCGACCACTACATCCGCAAGGACAAGCTGACGCCATGGCTACGGGACGGGTTCTGGCAGGAAGAGCGCAACAGGCGGGCAGCGATCCGCGACGCGCCGGCACGCTATGCGGAGCTCAACGAGGCGATCGCCAATATCCGGAGCCGGATGTAAATCGCTGAGCCGGCCAAGGGATTGCTCAAGCCGGCTTGAACCTTGCGGCCCAAGGCTGCGATACTGCACATTCCTCATCATGGCCCCCGCAGGGAGTCCACTTCATGTCCAAGCTTACCCGCCGCAACGCCCTCGGCGTCATCGCCGCCCCGGCCGCGCTCGCCGCGACGGCGCCCGTCGCCCGCGCCCAGCAGCCGGCCCCCGCCTTCACGCTGCTTCTGGTCAACGACATCTACAAGATGAGCGACGACAAGGGCCGCGGCGGCTTCGCCCGCGCCGCCGGCATCGCCAAGGCCGAGCGGGCCCGCGGCGTGCCCGTGCTGTTCTGCCATGCCGGCGATTGCTATTCGCCCTCGCTGATGTCGGGCTTCGACCAGGGCGCCCATATCGTCGCGATGCAGAACAAGTTCGGGCTCGACGTCTTCGTGCCCGGCAATCACGAATTCGACTTCGGCAAGGAGAACTACCTCAAGCTCGTCGCCGCCCAGACCTACCCGACCTTTGCCGCCAACCTGCGCGATGCCGCGGGCAACGCGCTGCCCGGCCACAAGGATTCGCAGCTCTTCGAGCTCGGCGGGTTCAAGGTCGGCGTCATCGGCACCGCCTATGACCCGACGCCGCAGATCTCCAATCCCGGCGACCTGAAATTCTCCTCGACCATGGAGGCGCTGCGGCGCGAGGCGAAGACGCTGAAATCGCAGGGCGCCGACATCTTGGTCGCCGTCGTCCATGCCGACCGCGCCATGGACCTGGAGATCGTCCGCTCGCGCGTCGTCGACATCGTCCTGACCGGCCACGACCACGACCTCGCCATCGCCTATGATGGCAAGGTCGTGATGGTCGAGTCGAACGAGGAGGGCAACTACGTCACCGCGATCGACATCGCCGCCACCGCGACCGGCGAGGGCGCTGCAAGGCAGGTGACGTGGACGCCGACCTTCCGCGTCAACGATTCCCGCGGCGCCACGCCCGATCCGGACGTCAACGCCATCGTCAAGGGCTACGAGTCCGAGCTGTCGAAGGAGCTCGACGTCGAGATCGCGACGCTCGCCGCCCCGCTCGATTCCCGCACCGGCGTCATCCGGACGCAGGAGACCGCGATCGGAAACCTGATCGCCGACGCGCTCTGCGCCTCCACCGGCGCCAAGCTCGCGATCAGCAATGCCGGCGGCATCCGCGCCAACAAGCAATATGCCGCCGGCCACAAGCTGACCCGCCGCGACGTGCTCTCCGAGCTGCCCTTCGGCAACGCCTCGATCATGGTCCAGATCACCGGCAAGGACGTCAAGGACGCGATCGAGAACGGGCTCGCGCCGGCGCCGCAGGGCTCGGGCCGCTTCCCGGTCATCTCCGGCTTCAAGGTCGAGGCCGACGTCAAGCGGCCGGTGGGCCAGCGCGTGATCGCGATCACCGTCGATGGCGACCCGATCGACGAGGCCGCGACCTACACCGTCGCCTCCAACAACTTCATGCTCGCGGGCGGCGACGGCTACACCGCGCTCGGCCGCGGCAAGACGCTGATCGGCCTCACCGACGGCAAGCTGATGGCGAACGAGACCATGGTCTATCTGCGCCGGCTCGGCACGGTCGACGCCAAGGTCGAGGGCCGGATCGTCCTGAAGTGAGCGGCTACGCCGCGGCGCTCGCGCAATTTTTGGCGAGCCCGGCGAGCAAGGGCTGGCGCCAGCTTGCGGTCTTCGCGCCGGGCGGTGCTGCGGCCCGCGCCGCGGCTGCCGCCGATGCCGAGCGCGCCGCCGGCCATGTCGTCGCCCCCTCGCCCGAGCGCTTCCTCGCCGCGCTGGAGCGGACGCCGCTCGCTGAGGTCCGCACCGTCATCCTCGGCCAGGACCCCTACCCGACGCCCGGCCACGCCAACGGCCTCGCCTTCTCCTATGTCGGCCCGCCGCCACTGCCGCGCTCGCTGGTCAACATCTACAAGGAGCGCGCCGAGGACCTCGGGGAACCAGCGCCGGCCAGCGGCGACCTGACGCCATGGGCCAAGCAAGGCGTGCTGCTGCTCAACACGGCGCTGACCGTGCGCGAGGGCGCGAGCAAGGCGGGCTCGCATCTCACGCTCGGCTGGGGCGCGGTGACGGACGCGATCATTACGGCTGTTTCCGGCTCGCGCCCGCATGTCGTGTTCCTGCTCTGGGGCGCGCCGGCGCAGGCCAAGCGCGGCCTGATCGACGAGAACCGGCATCACGTGATCGCCAGCGCGCATCCATCGCCTCTATCGGCAAGGCGGGGCTTCTTCGGCTCGAAACCGTTCAGCCGGGCGAATGAGTGGTTGGAACGAAACGGACAGCACGCCATCGACTGGTAAGCGCGGGAGCCCTCTCCTGTAAGGAGAGGGTTGGGGTGAGGTGTAGGCCGTTGGACGCTGCTGCCGTGACTTGACCGCGCCTGCCGTCATTGCGAGCGTAGCGAAGCAATCCAGGGGCCGTCGAGTGAGACCTTCTGGATTGCTTCGCTACGCTCGCAATGACGAGAAAGCGGCTCTCGATCCGCTTGACTGGTGTTCTGGCCTACACCTCACCCTGCCCTCTCCTTACAGGAGAGGGTTCCCCGCGCTCCACTCGGGCATCGCAGCGTCAACCAATCGGCCGCTCGTCGGCGATGACCTTCCCATCATTCGGCAGAGCCCCGAGCGGCAAAATCTCTACCGCCCCCTTGAGCTTCGTCACCTGCTGCAGGGTCGAGGACACCGCATCGACGAACCCGATCGGCTCGGCATAGATCTCGGCCTTCAGCGTCATCGTGTCGACCTCGTTCGCCCGCCCGACCACCAGCCGCAGTTTGGCGATCTCGGCATGGCGCCGGGCGATCTCGGCGACCTGCTCGGGCCGCACGAACATGCCCTTGATCTTGGCGGTCTGGTCGGCGCGGCCCATCCAGCCCTTGATCCGCGCGTTGCTCCGGCCGGACGCGCTCGCCCCCGGCAGCACCGCCGTGAGGTCGCCGACCGCCAGCCGGATCTGCGGATGATACGGGTCGAGATTGGTGACGACGATCTCGCCGACCTCGCCCTCCGCCACCGGATCGCCGGTGCCCGGCCTGACGATCTCGACGATCATCGTCTCGTTCAGCACCATGCCGTCGCGGGCCGAGGTCTCATAGGCGATCACGCCGAAGTCGGCCGTAGCGTAGAGCTGGTAGGCATCGATGCCGCGCGCCTTGACCCAGTCCTGCAAGGATGGCGGGAAGGCCGCACCGGACACCACGGCGCGCTTGATGCAGGAGATGTCGACGCCGCGGACCTCCGCCGCCTCGATCAGGATCTTCAGGAAGTCGGGCGTGCCCGCGTAGCATTGCGGCTTGTAGGCGGAGATCACCTCCATCTGCTGCTCGGTATTGCCGGGACCGGCCGGGATCACGGCGCAGCCAAGAGCGCGCGCGGCGGAGTCCATGATGAAGCCGCCTGGCGTCAGGTGATAGCTGAAAGTGTTGAGCACGACGTCGCCGCGCCGGAAGCCCGCCGCATAGAGCCCGCGCGCCGCCCCCCACGGATCGATGCCGGTACCCTCGGGCTCGAAGATCGGCCCGGGCGAGGTGAAGAGCCGGCCGAAGGAGCCGAGCGGCGCGCCGACGAAGCCGCCGAAGGGCAGCGCCGCCTTCTGCAGCGCCGGCATCTCGGCCTTGCGCAGGATCGGCAGTTTCGCCAGCGCCTTGCGGTCGGTGATCGCCGCGGGATCGACACCTTTCAGATGCGCTGAGTAGCCCGGCGTCTTCAGCGCGGCCTCGAGCATCGGCCGCAGCTTGGCGAAGAGATCGGCCTCCCGCACCGCGGGCGAGCGGGTTTCGAGATCGTCGTAATGCTCGCTCATCGATCTGGTCCTCTCCCGTTCAGCGGAGAATGCGCAGGATGCGCAGGAAATTGAGCAGCCCGATCAGCGCGCCTGCGACATAGGTGAAGGCGGCAGCCCTGAGCACGCCGCGCGCCGCCGGCAGGTCGTCGCTGTGGAGATAGCCGTCGCCCGTCAGGATCGGCAGCGCCTTGCCGAAGCTGGCATCGAGCTCCAGCGGCAGGGTGACGAGATGCACGACGAGGCCGATGCCGAGCAACGCGACAGCCAAGCCGAACTGCATCAGGCCGATCGCCGGCACCCGCGTCACGATCGCAACCAGCGGCGCGGTGACCAGGATCGCCATCGCGACCTTGTCGAAAATGCCGAGGAAGCGCGCCAAGGCCGTGCGCCAGGCGAAGAGCGAACTGCCCTGCGCATGCTGGATGGCATGGCCGACCTCATGCGCCGCGACGGCCACGGCCGTGATCGAGCGCCCGTCATGGTTCTCCGGCGAGAGCCTGACCGCACGCGCCTCGGGATCGTAATGGTCGCCGCCGGTCGCGGTCGTCTCGACCTTGACCCAGTCGAGCTGGAAGCGGTCGAGCAGGTGGCGCGCCAGCTCGCCGCCGGTGCCCGGCAGGTCCGGCCGCGCCGCGGCGTGCTTCCGCATCTGGCTGCGGACCCAGGCCTGCGGTCCGAAGATCAGGGCGATCACCAGAACTGCGATGACGAGATAGAGCATCGCCCCGGACCATACCCCCGCGAGTCAGGAGAGCCAGCGCTTGCGGCGCTTGTAGCTCTTGACCTCGCGGAACGACTTCTTGTCGCCTTCGGCCACGCCGAGATAGAACTCCTTCACATCCTCGTTCTCGCGCAGCATCGCCGCCTCGCCATCCATCACGACGCGGCCGGTCTCCATGATGTAGCCATAAGTGGCGTAGCGCAGCGCCATGTTGGTGTTCTGCTCGGCGACGAGGAAGGAGACATCCTCCTCCGCATTCAACCGGCGCACGATCTCGAAGATCTCCTCGACGATCTGCGGCGCCAGCCCCATCGAGGGCTCGTCGAGCAGGATCATCTTCGGCTTCGACATCATCGCCCGGCCGACGGCGCACATCTGCTGCTCGCCGCCGGAGGTGTAGCCGGCCTGCGAGTTGCGGCGCTGCCTCAGGCGGGGAAAAAGCTCGTAGATCTTCTCGAGGTCGCGCTTGATCGCGGCGTTGCCGTCGCGGCGGGTGAAGGCGCCGGTCAGCAGGTTCTCCTCGATCGAGAGATGGCCGAAGCAGTGCCGCCCCTCCATCACCTGGATGCAGCCGCGCCTGACGAGCTCGTTCGGCGACATCCGGTCGACGCGCTCGCCATTGAACATGATCGAGCCCTTGGTCACCTCGCCGCGCTCGGCCTTGAGCAGGTTCGAGATCGCCTTCAGCGTCGTGGTCTTGCCGGCGCCGTTGGCGCCGAGGATGGCGACGATGCCCTTGCGCGGCACGGTCAGCGAGACGCCCTTCAGCACCAGGATGACGTGATCGTAGATCACCTCGATATTGTTCAGCGCGAGGATCGTGTCCGTCGCGGTGGCGGCCGGCTTGTCGAGGGTGGCGGTGGACGACATGACTCGCTCCTTCCCTTCTCCCCCTGCGGGAGAAGGTGGCGCGCAGCGCCGGATGAGGGGTCGCGCTACGCGTCAAAAGTTCGTTCGAGCCGCCAAGCCTGAAATGGCAGTGCGACCCCTCATCCGTCTCGGCTTCGCCGAGCCACCTTCTCCCGCAAGGGGAAAAGGGAGCGCGGCGCAGCACTCATCAGGCTAGGACGACTTCTCGCAGGGCTCGGTCCGCTTCGGCCAGCCGGTCGCCTTCTCGACATAGTCCTTGGCGTTGGCCTCGATCAGCGGGCGCACCTCGTCCTTCAGCGGCTCCAGCCAATCGCCCTTCTGGGTCCACTTGGTGCCGTCCCATTCCGCGACATAGGCCTTGCTGTGGCCGGAATGGTCGGTGCAGGAGATCGTCGTCGGCGTGGCGAAGCCGCCCATGCCGATCTCCTTCAACCTGGCTTCGCTGACGTTGAGGCTCTCCAGGCCGCGGCGCATGTCCTCGGCGTTGACGACCTTCTTGCCGGTGAGCTTCTGCGCGTTGCGGATCGCCTCGACGACGAGCATCGAGTTGTAGACGCCGCGGTTGTAGAGGTTCTCGCCGACCTTCTCCTTCGGCGTGGTGCTCTTGCCCTTCTCCACGACGTATTTGAGGATGTCCTGGACCACCGGGAAGTTCTGGCCGGCGGCGTTGAAGTTCAGCGACTTGTAGCCCTTGGCCTCGGCGCCGCCGGCGCGCGCGTCGTCATCGCCGCCGGCCCACCAGACGCCGACCAGCTTGTTGATCGGGAAGTTGTTCTTGATCGCCTCCTTGACCGCGGTCGGGTTCATCGCGCCCCAGCCCTGGTTGTAGAGATAGTCCGGCCGGTCGCGCCGGATCGAGAGCCAGAGCGAGCCCTGGTTCTGCATGTCGGCCGCCGCCACCGGGTAGAGCTTCAGCTCGAAGCCGTATTTCTTGGCGAGGTTCTCCAGGACCGGGATCGGCTCCTTGCCGAAGGGCGCGTCGAGATGGATCAGCCCGAGCTTCTTGCCCTTGAGCTTGTCCATGCCGCCGAGCTCGGCCGCCATGTGGCGGACCATGATCGAGGCGCCGTCCCAATAGGTCATCGGCGGGATGAAGACCCAGGGGAAGTTGGTGCCATCGGCCGAGGCCGAGAGGCCGTAGGCCATCGAGAGGATCGGGATCTTGTCGATATGGGCGCGCGGGATCGCGGCCAGCGTCGCGCCGGTCGACCAGGGCGAGTAGACGATCGTGTTCTTCGACTTGGCCTGCTCGTAGCACTCGATCGACTTCTTGGTGTCGTAGCCGGTCTCGCATTCCTCGTAGACGACCTTGACCCCGTTCACGCCGCCGTCGCGCTCGTTGATCATGGTGATGTAGTCGCGCATGCCGTCGCCGATCGGGATGCCGGAGCCGGAGAACGGCCCGGTGCGATAGGCGTTGTTGGCGAAATAGACGCTGTCCTGGGCCGAGGCCGGCGCAACCGCGGCGCCGGCCGCGAGCAGCGCGCCGAGCGCCGCGCCCTTCATCAGATTGGTCTTCTTCATTTTGCTTCCTCCGTGGTTGCACCGGTCATGCGATGGCTCGCCTGCCGTCCTCTCCTGCCCGCCGCTTGCACTGGCGCCGGATCGTGTTCTTGGGCCGTCTCTCCGCTCAGTACGGGAAGGGCCACGTCCGCAACTTCTGCTTGCCGATCTGCCAGAGCCGCGCCAGCCCATGCGGCTCGACGATCAGGAAGATGATGATCAGCGCCCCGACCAGCATGAAGGTGACGTGCTCGGCCGCTGCGCCCGAGAGCGGCACGCCGAGCGCCGGCAGGCCGAATTTCAGGATGGTCGGCAGGCTGGCGATGAAGGCCGCGCCGAAGAAGGAGCCGATCAGCGAGCCCAGCCCGCCGATGATGACCATGAACAGGATGTTGAACGAGAGCCGGATGGTGAAGACGTCGTTGGCCTCGCCGCCGCCGTACCAGAGGAAGATCATCATGGCGCCCGCCACCCCGGCGAAATAGGATGAGACGGCGAAGGCGATGAGCTTGGTGTTGAGCAGCTTGATGCCCATCAGCTCGGCGGCGATGTCCATGTCGCGCACCGCCATCCAGGAGCGGCCGAGCCGGCCATGGACCAGGTTCGAGGCGAACCAGGTCAGCACCACGACGAGGCCGAGGCAGACGAAATAGCGCGTCTCCGGCAGGGCGGCGGGGCCGGTGACGGCGATGCCGAACAGGTCGCGCTGCGGCACCTCGATCGCGCCCGAGGCGTTGTAGTTGAACAGCCAGGGCACCCGCACGAAGCACCATTGCAGGAAGAACTGCGCCGCCAGCGTCGCGACCGCGAGGTAGAAGCCCTTGATCCGCAGCGACGGCAGGCCGAAGAGCACGCCGATCGCCGCCGAGAACAGGCCGGAGACCAGCATCAGGACGATGATGTTCACGCCCGGGAACAGGGTCGTCAGCTTGTAGCAGGAATAGGCGCCGACCCCCATGAAGGCCGCGGTGCCGAGCGAGATCAGCCCGGTATAGCCGGTCAGGATGTTGAGCCCGATCGCCGCCATCGAGAAGACCAGGAACGGGATCATCACCGTCGCGATGAAGAAGTCGTTGCCGATCAGCGGGATGCCGATGAAGGCGATGGCCAGGATCACGGCGAGGCCGATCCGGTCCTGCCGGATCGGGAACACGGCCATGTCGGCGGCGTAGGTCGTCTTGTATTGGCCGGCTTCGCGGTAGAACACGGGGCAGCCCTCAGATTCGTTCGATGATCTTGTCGCCGAACAGGCCCTGCGGCCTGAACAGCAGGAAGCCGAGCGCGATGAAATAGGCGAGCCAGCTCTCGATGCCGCCGCCGATCAGCGGCCCCCAGTAGAACTCCCCTAACTTCTCGCCGATGCCGATGATCAGCCCGCCGACGATGGCGCCCGGGATCGAGGTGAAGCCGCCGAGGATCAGCACTGGCAGCGCCTTCAGCGCCACGATCTCGAGCGCGAAGGAGACGTCCGAGCGCGCCCCCCACATGATGCCGGTGATCAGCGCGACGATGCCGGCGGTGAACCAGACGATCACCCAGATCTGGTTGAGCGAGATGCCGACCGAGAGCGCCGCCTTGTGGCTGTCGGCGACGGCCCTGAGTGCGCGGCCGATCCGGGTGTACTGGAAGAACAGCGCCAGCGCCGCGATCATGATCGAGGCGATGATCGCCGCGGCGATGTCGATCTTCTGGAAGGAGACGAAGCCGCCCAGGATCTTGGCGTCGATCGCGCCCTTGGGCAGGTAGAGCTGCTCGGTGATCATCTGCTTCGGGCTGCCGCCGAACACGGCCTCGCCGAAGCCGATCAGGAAATAGGTGATCCCGAAGGTCGCCATGAACAGGATGATGTCGGGCTGGTTGACCAGCGGCCGGAGCACGACGCGCTCGATCGTCACCGCGAGCACGAACATCACGCCGAGCGTCAGGATGACCGCCAGGAAGGCAGGCACCCCCTTCTCATGCAGGCCGACCAGCGTCAGCGCCGCGAACACGACCATGATGCCCTGCGCGAAGTTGAACACGCCCGAGGCCTTGAAGATCAGCACGAAGCCGAGCGCGATCAGCGCGTAGAGCACGCCGGAGACCAGCCCCTCCCAGATTGTCTGCACCAGCAGGTCCGGCGCAGTGACCATCTGCTGGAACGGGTCGATCAGCACGGCGTAGAGCGTGCCGGAGCCGTCGAGCTTGGCGCCGACGATGGCCAGCACCACGACGGCTACGAGGATGAGCCCGGCCTTGACCCAGCCATTGGCGAGGAGGTTCGGAGCGGGCCGTGTGGCGATGTCGCTCATGACCGGGCCTCCAGGCAAGCGGGCGCGGCAGGTTGGACGGGCCGCGACAGGTCCCCTTCCCCCCGCTTGCGGTGGGGAAGGGTTAGGGATGGGGGGGCGTGCAGGATGAAGCGCGACGGGCGTGCCAAGGCACTCGCCCCCCCACCCCAGCCCTCCCCACCGCAAGCGGGGGGAGGGGGCAGGTCGCGCCCGCCAAGAGCGCTGATGATCACGATCGCCCGCATCAATGCGCCACTCCCAGATAGGCGTCGATCACCTTCTGGTCGCGCTTGACCTCGTCGGGCGTCCCGTCGGCGATCTTGCGGCCGTATTCGAGCACGACGACGCGGTCGGACAGGTCCATGACCACGCCCATGTCGTGCTCGATCAGTGCGATCGTCGTGCCGAACTGGTTGTTCACGTCGAGGATGAAGCGGCACATGTCCTCCTTCTCCTCCAGGTTCATGCCGGCCATCGGCTCGTCGAGCAGCAGGAGCTCGGGCTCCATCGCCAGGGCACGGCCGAGCTCGACCCGCTTCTGCAGGCCATAGGGCAGCTTGCCGACCGGCAGCTTGCGGATGTGCTCGATCTGCAGGAAGTCGATGATGTCCTCGACCACCTTGCGGTGCTCGATCTCCTCGTTCATCGCCGGGCCATGGCGCAGCGCCTGCCAGAAGAAGCCGCGCTTCATCTTCAGCGTGCGGCCAGTCATGATGTTGTCGAGCGTCGACATGCCCTTGAACAGCGCGACGTTCTGGAAGGTGCGGGCGATGCCGGCCGCCGCCGCGCGATGCGGCTTCATCTTGTCCCGGCGCACGCCTTTGAAGGTGATCTGCCCTTCCTGCGGCTGGTAGAAGCCGTTGATGCAGTTCAGCATCGAGGTCTTGCCGGCGCCGTTGGGGCCGATGATGGCGCGGACCTCGCCCTTGCGGATGTCGAAGGAGACGTCCGAGATCGCCTTCACCCCGCCGAAGCGCAGCGAGACGTTCTGGACCGAGAGCAGCACCTCGCCCTTCCCCGCGGGGATCGGCGTGCCCGTCACGTTCAGCGGTTCCGCATTCATCATGCCGCCCTCGCCGCTGCCGGTCGCTCGGGCGCGGTGACCGGGTAGGTCTTGGCGTCGCGCACCTTGACCCGCGCCGAGATCACGCCCTTGCGGCCATCCTCGAAGGTGACTTCGGTGGAGATGTCGGCGGCCTCGGACCCGTCATAGAGCGCAGCCACCAAGGGCGCGTAGCGCTCCGCGATGAAGCCGCGCCGCACCTTCTGCGTCCGCGTCAGTTCGCCATCGTCGGCATCGAGCTCCTTGTGCAGGATCAGGAAGCGCTTGATCTGGGCCCCGCCCATCATCGGCTCCGCGGCGAGCGACCGGTTCACCTCGTCGATATGCCTGGCGACCATGTCGTAGACGAGGTCGTGCCCGGCCAGCTCCTGATAGGAGGCATAGACGACGTTGTTGCGCTCGGCCCAGTTGCCGACCGCGGTCAGGTCGATGTTCACAGCCACGGTGGCGTAGCCGCGGCCCTGGCCGAAGGCGACGGCCTCCTTGATGTTGGGATAGAACTTGAGCTTGTTCTCGATGTATTTCGGCGGGAACAGCTCGCCCGAGTTGAGCTTGCCGACATCCTTGGCCCGGTCGATGATCTTCAGGTGGCCGGTCTCGTCGAAGAAGCCGGCATCGCCGGAGCGGACATAGCCGTCCGCCGTCATCGTCTCCGCCGTCTTCTCCGGGTCCTTGAAATAGCCGCCGAAGATCGAGGGCGAGCGGTAGAGCACCTCGCCGTTCTCATCGAGCCTGATCTCGACCATCGGCGCCGGCCGGCCGACCGTATCCGCCCGGATCTCGCCGTTCGGCTGCATGGTGATGTAGATGCCGGCCTCGGTCTGCCCGTAGAGCTGCTTCAGGTTCACGCCGATCGAGCGGTAGAACTTGAACAATTCCGGGCCGATCGCCTCGCCCGCGGTATAGCCGACCTTGATCTTGGTCAGGCCGAAGCGGTTGCGCAGCGGCGCGTAGATCAGCATGTCGCCGAGTTTGTAGAGCAGCAGCGCTCCCAGCGGCACCGGCTCGCCGTTCAGGATCTTCTCGCCATGCTGCTTCGCCACGCCGAGGAAGTAGTGGAACATCCGGCGCATCAGCGGCCCGGCATCCTCCATGCGCACCATGGTGATGGTCAGCATGTTCTCGAACACGCGCGGCGGCGCGAAGGCGTAGGTGGTGCCGACCTCGCGCCGGTCTTCGATCACCGTCTCCGGCCCCTCCGGGCAATTGACGCAGAAGCCGGCGACGATCGCCTGCGCGTAGGAGAAGACGTGGTCGCCGACCCAGGCGATCGGCAGATAGGCGATGACCTCGTCCTGCTCGTTCAGCCCGTCGAACTGGCAGCCGATCTCGGCCGCCGTGATCACGTTGAAATGGCTGAGCATCACGCCCTTGGGCCGCCCGGTCGTGCCTGACGTGTAGAGGATGATGGCGAGGTCGGAGCCCGCGCCCTGCTCCATCTCGCGATCGATCGCCTCGCCGGCGGCCCCGTCCTTCAGGGCCTTGGCGCCGGAGGCGATGACGTCGCCGATATCGTGCAGCTTGCCATGGTCGTAGTCGCGCAGGCCGCGCGGCTCGTCATAGAGCATCTGGCGCAGGCGGGGCAGGCGATCGGCGATCGAGAGCACCTTGTCGACCTGCTCCTGGTCCTGCACGCAGGCGAAGACCGCCTCGGCATGATCCAGCACATAGGCCATCTCCTCGGCCACCGAGTCGGCATAAACAGGCACCGGCACCGCGCCGAGCCATTGCGCCGCGCACATCGACCAGTACAGCCGTGGCCGGTTGTAGCCGATGATCGCGACCTTATCGCCGCGCTTCAGGCCGAGATCCTGCAATCCCCTGGCATAGGCGCGGATCTGCTCGGCCGTTTCAGCCCAGGTCCAGGACTGCCAGATGCCGAGGTCCTTATGGCGGAACGCGGTGCGCTGGCCACGCTCGCGCGCATTGCGCATCAGCAATTTCGGAAACGTATCCGCCTGGCCGGCAGCGATGCTCGCCACGATGCCGTTCTCCTCCCTGAGCGGCCGCCGTACATGGCAGCGACCTCGTTCGGGTCGTTTCGACCCTTATTGTTCATGCAAGGGTTGCAGGACGGCCCCATCATCGCAAGTGGGGGCTTGACAGACAATCTGGTATTTGGTCGCTATTGTCCCGCCGAAGTGTGAGCGAGTGCGGACGCTCATCGTTCGGGCTGCCTGAGCTATCGCGGCCAGCCGCGCCAAAGTCCTGCCCCACGCCCTCCCCCCAGGCGCTTGCCATGAGCCCTTTCGAAATCGGCGGCATTGCGTTCGTGTGCGTGTTCGGCACCGCCTTGCTCGGAATGTTCCTGCGCTCGCGCCTGCCGGAACATCATCTGGACGTGGATTCGCGGGATGCGATCAAGCTTGCCACGGCCGTCATCGGGACATTGTCCGCGCTTGCCCTCGGCCTTCTGATCGCGTCCGCCAAGCGTTCCTTCGACGACGCCGGCGCGGAGCTGAGAACCGCCGCGGCGCGCGTGCTCCTGCTCGATCGCGTCATGATGCACTATGGGCCGGAGGCTGCGGAGATGCGCCGCACCTTGCGCAGGGTCATGGAGACGCGCGTAAACGGCAACAGGCCCCAGGCCATCAACAAGACGACGCTCGACGATGGCCTCGATATCGAGGCCGTGCAGGACGGGCTGCGAAACCTGTCCCCCCAGACCGATGGCCAACGCTGGCTTCAGGGGCGCGCGCTGCAGCTCAGCGGGCAGATCGCGGAAGCACGGTGGCTGCGGGCGGAGACCGAAGCGGGAGGGTTTCCCGGGCTGTTCCTCGTCTTCCTCGTCTTTTGGCTGGCGCTGCTCTTTGGCTCCTTCGGGCTGCTGGCTCCAGGCAACGCGACAGTCATGGCCACCCTGCTCGTCTGCACCCTCTCCGTTACCGGAGCGCTCGTGCTGATCATCGATATGGATCACCCATATCTTGGCTTCATTCGCGTGTCCGAAACACCCCTGCGGCTGGCGCTGGAGCGCCTCGGCCAGCATTGAACGCGCCCGGTCGGAGATCGCAGCGGCGGCGTTCTTCGCGCCACGTCCTGCCCCGCATGCGGCGCCTACCGCCTCAGCTCCTGCTCCGCCCCGCCATCGGCTCGGCGCCCCGCCGCGCCACCCAAAACGCCACCGCCCCAAGCGCCAGCGCCGCCAGGCTCCCCAGCGCGAAAACGCTCGAATATTGCAGCCCGACCTTGTCCACCAGCGGCCCGCCGCCGAAGGCCGCGATGCCGTAGCCGAGCTGGTAGAACGCGATCAGCGCGCCCAGCATCGACGCCATCTGCGCGGGGAACTCCTTGCCCGCGAAGCTCAGGCTCAGCGGCAGGATGGCCGAGCAGGCGAGGCCGACCAGCGCGAAGGCGGCGATGCCGGCCTGCGCGCTCTCGGCCCGCGCCACGAGCTGGAAGGCCAGAGCCAGCAGGAGCGGCAGGCCGAGATAGACCAGCCGCACGGGCAGCGCCCGCGCCAGCACCGCAAAGAGGATGCGGCCGAGCGTCAGCATCACCCAGAAGGCGGTGAGCGCGAAGGCCGCGTTCTCCGGCGAGACCTGGCGCTGCGTCGAGAGGTAGAGCGCCGCCCAGTTGCCGCTGAGCGTCTCGACGATGCCGTAGAGCAGCACCGCCGCCGCATAGACCCAGAAGCGGCCGGGCAGGCCCTGCGACCCACTAGTCGCGTCATAGGGCAGCTTCAGCGGCGCCCGCAGCGTCGCGAGCAGCAGCACGGCCAGCAGCAGGCTCATCAGGGCGGGCAGCGCCCACCACATGCCGAGCCAGGTGAAGAGCGCGATCAGCAGCGGCGCCAGCGCCGTGCCGAGGCCGATCAGCCCGTTCAGCGCCAGCATGGCCGAGTCCGGGCGCGGCGCGGCGAAGCCCTGGACCAGCGTGTTCAGCGTCATGGTGGTGAAGCCGAAGCCGAGCCCGAGCGTCGCGGTCGCCAGGCAGAGCACGATGAACGCCGACGGAGAGCCGATCAGCAGAGCGCTCGCGGCCAGCAGCGCCATCGATAGGACGTTGCCGCACAGCCCGAGCAGCAGCACGCCGCGCAGCCCGAGCCGGCGCGACAGCGACGAGCCGAAGGCCGCGGCAAAAATCGCCAGCACGACCTGCGGAATGAACATCGCGCCATATTGCGTGCCGGACAGGGCAAAGCCCGCGGGGCTGACGAGGATCGCGCTGGCGGCGGGGAACGAGACCAGCGCCAGGCCCTGCACGACGCCGATCAGGTAGAGCAGGCCGATTTCGAACCGGCTGGCAGTCTGTGGCATGGCTGAGCTCATCCGCGGCGCTGCAGCGGTGGTCGCCGATCTAGCGGCGGTTGGCAATAGAGAGAAGCGCGTCGGTATTCCCCGTCATTGCGAGCGCAGCGAAGCAATCCAGGGGACGTCGAGCGCAATCCCCCTGGATTGCTTCGCTTACGCTCGCAATGACGGTTCAGGCTTATCGGAAACCGCCCTATCCCTCGTAGCGCGCGAGTCTCTCCAGATCCAAAATCGTGATGGCGCCATGGCCGATCTCGACCAGCCCGAGATCGGCCAGCTTCGCCAGGCCCTGGTTGGCCATTTGCCGGGAGATGCCGGCGAGCAGGCCGAGCTCCTCCTGCGAGATCGACAGCGTCCGGTCGAGGTCGGGATAGAGGATCGGGTTGAACAGCCAGCTCAGGTTGCGCGCCAGCCGCGCCGTCGAATCGAGCATGCGGTCGTTCTCGGCCAGCGCGATGAACTGCGCCAGGCGCTCGTTGAACTGGTGCACGAGGAAGCGGTTGAAGGCGGCCGAGTGCTCGAACAGCCAGAGGAAGGTCGAGCGCCGCATCAGCGCGAGCCTGGTGTCGCGCAGCGCGACGAGATCGTAGCGCCGCGGCTCGGCCTTGATCACGGTGCCCTCGCCGAACCAGGCACCGGCGCGCAGCCCCGCCAGCGTCGCCGACTTGCCCTCCTTCGAGGTCGTGCTCATCTTGACCAGCCCCTCGGCGACGCCGGTCCAGGATTCCAGCCTGTCGCCGACATGGCAGATGTAGTTGCCCTTGCCGTAGCTCTTCAGGCTGACGCCGCGCCGCGCCTCCTCGAACTCCTCCGGCTTGAGGTCGCGGGACCAGGCGGCGATGCGGCGCAGGTCTTCGGGCGGGATCAAGGCAGGCTCACCGGGGCTGATGCGGGCTGTGCCGGCTCAGTATGGGGCAACGGACGCGGGAAGCTCAAGGTTACCCTTCTCCCCTCGCGGGAGAAGGTGGCTCGGCGAAGCCGAGACGGATGAGGGAAGGACGGTTGAGCTTGTGCAATCCTTCCCTCATCCGCCCCTAACGGGGCACCTTCTCCCCCAAGGGGAGAAGGAATCACTCCGCCGCCCGCGGCATTTCCAGCGCCTGGGCCGAGCCGTCGCGCAGCCGCTTCAACAGCTCGCCCTCCTCGGCCTTGGCCGCAACCAGGTGCCGCTCCTTGACGTGGCCGAAGCCGCGGATCTTCTCCGGGATCGCCGCCAGCGCCACGCAGAGCGCGTGGTTCTCCGGCGAAAGCTTGGCCAGGATCTCATCCAGCACCGCCTCGTAATCGGCGATGAGCCCGCGCTCGGTCTTGCGCTCCTTGGTGTAGCCGAACACGTCGAGGGCGGTGCCACGCAGGCCCTTCAGCTTCGCCAGCAGGCCGAACGCGCTCATCATCCACGGGCCGAAGCTCATCTTGCGCGGCACGCCGGTATTCGGATCGACCTTGGCCATCAGCGGCGGCGCGAGGTGGAACTCGTAGCGCAGCTTCTGACCGGAGGCGCTGTCCTTCTCGAAGGTCGCGGCGACCTGCTTCTGGAACGAGCCGTCGGCATAAAGCCGCGCCACCTCGTACTCGTCCTTGTAGGCCATCAGCTTGAACAGGTAGCGCGCGACGGTCTCGGCCAGCGCGCTCTGCCCCGGCAACACTTGAGTCTCCCTGACCTGTATCTTGGCGACGAGGTGGCGGTAGCGCGCCGCATAGGCCACGTTCTGGTAGGCGGTGAGGAAGTCGACGCGCCGGGCGATGATCTCCTCCAGCGACTCGGAGATGTGCCGCGCCTGCGTCGGCGCCTTGGCCTCGGCCAAGGAGGCGACCAGCGCCGCCGGATCATGCGCCGCCCGGCGGCCGAGCTCGAAGGCCTGCTTGTTCATGGCGACGGCCTCGCCGTTGAGCTCGATCGCCCTGAGCAGCGCCGCGCGCGACAGCGGCACGCCGCCGAACTGCCAGGCGTAGCCGAGCATGAACATGTTGGCGGCGATGGCATTGCCGAGGAAGGCGGTCGCGGCGGCCGTGGCATCGACGAAATGCGTCTGCTCGCGGCCGGCGGCCGAGAGGATGCCGCGCTTCAACCGCTCGATCGGCAGCGAGAAATCGGCGTTGCGGGTGAAGTCGCCCGGCATGCTCTCGGCGGTGTTGACGACGACGGTCGAGCCGCTCGGCTTGATCGCGCCCAGCACCTTCTTCGAGCCGGTGACGGTGAGGTCGCAGCCGAGCACGAGGTCGGCCTCTCCCGCGGCGACACGGATCGCGTGGATCGCGTCGGGCTTGGGCGCCAGCTTGACGTGACTGAACACCGCCCCGCCCTTCTGCGCCAGGCCGGCCATGTCGATCATGCCGCAGCCCTTGCCTTCAAGGTGGGCGGCCATGCCGAGGATGGCGCCGATCGTCACCACGCCGGTGCCGCCGACGCCGGTCACCACGACAGCGAAGCTGCGGGTGAGTTCCGGCACGACCGGCTCCGGAATCTCCGCCGAGCCGAACGCGCCGACATCGAGCCGCTTCGGCTCCGCCTTCTTCGGCCGCGCGCCATGCACGGTGACGAAGGAGGGGCAGAAGCCCTTCACGCAGGAGAAGTCCTTGTTGCAGTTCGACTGGTCGATCTGGCGCTTGCGGCCGAACTCGGTCTCGAGCGGCTGCACCGAGACGCAGTTCGACTGCACGCCGCAATCGCCGCAGCCCTCGCAGACCAGCTCGTTGACGATGACGCGCTTGTCGGGATCGGGATAGGTGCCGCGCTTGCGCCGGCGCCGCTTCTCGGTGGCGCAGGTCTGGTCGTAGAGCAGCAGCGAGACGCCCGGCACCCCGGCGAGTTCGCGCTGCACGACGTCGAGATCGTCGCGATGGTGGATCGTCGTGCCCGCCGGCCATTGCGTGCCGGGCGCGTACTTGTCCGGCTCGTCTGTGACCACCGCGATGCGCTGCACGCCCTCGCCGGCAATCTGGCGGGCCATCTGGTCGGGCGAGAGGTGGCCTTCCGCCTGCTGGCCGCCGGTCATCGCGACGGCGTCGTTATAGAGCAGCTTGTAGGTGATGTTGACGCCGGCCGCGACCGCCCAGCGGATCGCGAGCGAGCCGGAATGGGTGTAGGTGCCGTCGCCGAGATTCTGGAAGACGTGCGGCCTGGTCGAGAACGGCGCCTCGCCGATCCAGTTCGCGCCCTCGCCACCCATCTGGGTGAAGCCGAAGGTCTCGCGGTCCATCCACTGCACCATGTAGTGGCAGCCGATGCCGGCATAGGCGCGCGAGCCCTCCGGGACCACGGTCGACGTGTTGTGCGGGCAGCCCGAGCAGTAATAGGGCGTGCGCTTGGCGATGTCCTGCGCCTCCGCCAGCCGCCCCTGCGCCTTGGCGATCTCCTCCAGCCGCGCCCGCAGGCCGGGATCGTCCTGGTATTGCAGCAGGCGTGCGCCGAGCGCGATCGCGACGTCGTTGGGGTCGAGCGCACCATGGACCGGGAAGAGCCAGTCGCCGTTCTCGTCCTTCTTGCCGATCACCATGGGCTGCTGCTCGGAGCCGTAGAGCTCCTCGCGCACCTGCACTTCGATCAGCGAGCGCTTCTCCTCGACCACCATGATCAGGTCGAGCCCTTCGGCGAAGCTCTTCAGCTCGGAGGGGTCGATCGGCCAGGGGCAGGCCACCTTGAACAGGCGGATGCCGAGATCGTTCGCCTTGACCTCGTCGAGGCCGAGATCGTCCAGCGCCTGGCGCACGTCGAGATAGGACTTTCCGACCGTGATGATGCCGATGCGCGGCTTTTGCCCGCCCGAGGTGATGGTGTGGTTGAGCTTGTTGGCGCGCAGATAGGCCAGGATCGCGGCGCGCTTGTGGATGTGCAGCCGCTTCTCCTGCTCGAGGAAGTCGAGCTCGCGGCGGATGCTGAGGCCGCCCGGCGGCATGATGAAGTCGCTCGGCGTGACGATCTCGACCCGGTCGATCGAGCCGTCGACCGACGCGGTCGATTCGATGTTGTCCTTGACGCATTTGATGCCGACCCACACGGAGGCGAAGCGCGAGAGCGCCAGCCCGTGCAGGGAATAGTCCATGATCTCCTGGACGCCGGCCGGGTTCAGGATCGGCATCATCCGGTCGACGAAGACGAATTCGGTCTGGTGCGCGTTGGTCGAGGATTCGGCGGTGTGGTCGTCGCCCATCAGGCAGATCACGCCGCCATGCGGCGAGGTGCCGGCCATGTTGCCGTGGCGGAACACGTCGCCGGAGCGGTCGACGCCCGGCCCCTTGCCGTACCAGAGCGCGAAGACGCCGTCGTACCGGCCTTCGCCCTGCAGTTCGGCCTGCTGCGTGCCCCAGACGGCTGTCGCCGCGAGGTCCTCGTTCAGGCCCGGCTGGAACACGACGTTCGAGGCCTTGAGCTGCTTGCCGGCGCGCGCCAGCTGCTGGTCGAGCCCGCCGAGCGGCGAGCCGCGATAGCCGGAGACGAAGCCGGCGGTGTTCAGCCCCGCCCGCCTGTCGCGCTCGCGCTGGACCATCAGCATGCGGGCGATGGCCTGCGTGCCGGTCAGGAAGATCTTTTGCTTGGTAAGGTCGTATTTGTCGTCGAGCGCGACCTCGCGCAAACCGCTGGCATCGGCCTGAGCGGTGACGCCGGACTTCTGCTGCATCTCGGCCATGGCCGACCTCCCACGATCGTCCGTTGACGGAAATATGGGGCGGGTTGGCCCAGCCTCCAACCTGATATTATGTCAGCAATGCTGACATATATTCCACGAGCCGTCAATCAGCTTGGGACGGTTCCAATTTGTGCGCCGCGATTTGGCCCCGTTTGCGGGCGAAGGCTGTGATGCTATTTCGTTGCAGAGTCGGCGTATGCCTTCAGTGGTCGCCCACCCTCATGCAGCACGCGCAGGATCGAGACCTTGAAGCAACCCCTGACCGGCTCGGCCCTGCTTGCCCTGGTTGCGCTCTGGCTCGGCTTCACCATCCCGGCCCAGGCGCATCCGCACGTCTTCGTCAACGCCAAGGCCGAGATCGTCTACGCGCCGGATGGCAGCGTGCAGGCGCTCAGGCACATCTGGAGCTTCGACGAGGCCTATTCGGCCTACATCACCCAGGGGCTCGACAAGAACAACGACGGCAAGCTGACGCCCGACGAGCTGACCGACCTCGCCAAGGTCAACATGGAATCGCTGCCTGAGGTCGGCTACTTCACCATCGCCAAGGCCAACGGCAAGCAGCAGGAGTTCGGCCCGCCGAGCGATGCCTCGCTCGCCTTCGAGAACAAGATCCTGACGCTGACCTTCACCCTGCCGCTGAAGAACCCGCCGCACGCCAACCGCTCCTTCGGCATCGAGATCGGCGACCCCACCTATTTCGTCGCCTTCGACATCGTCGACGTGCCCGATGCGGTCGTCACCCGCGATGCGCCGAAAGGCTGCGTCGTCCGCGTCGCCCGCCCGCCCAAGCTCGACCCCGCGACCCAGCTCAAGCTGGCGCAGGAGGACATCACCGCGACGCCGGACATGAGCAGCTACCAGGTCACCACCCGCGCGCTGGTCGCATGTCCCTGAGTACGGCCTCCCAAACCCTGAGCCCTCATCCTGAGGAGCCGCGCAGCGGCGTCTCGAAGGATGCTCCCGTGCGCGCTGGAGCATCCTTCGAGACGCGGACTGCGTCCGCTCCTCAGGATGAGGGCTCAGGGAAAAGCGCAAAATCCCTGCTCCCGCGCCTCGCCGTGGCCGTGCTCGCGCTCGCACTGGTCGCCGGCGCGCTCGCACTGCTCGCCTGGCTGATCGCGCTCTACGCGCCGCCGCCACCACCTCCCCCGCGCAATCCCTTCGGCACGGCCCTGCCGCGCGAGGCCCTGCCCTCGACCACCGGCTTCGGCGCGCTGCTGATCGCCTGGCAATCGAGCTTCTACCGCGAGCTGACCGCGACGCTGAAGGCGATCCACGACAGCGGCGCGGCCCTGCCCGCCCTGCTCTGGCTCTCCTTCGCCTATGGCGTCTTCCACGCCGCCGGCCCCGGCCACGGCAAGGCGGTGATCTCCGGCTACATCGTCGCCGACAATCGCAGCCTCTGGCGCGGGCTGGCGCTCAGCTTCGCCGCCGCGATCGTGCAGGCGCTGGTCGCCATCGCGCTGGTCGCGGTGCTGACGCTGGTGCTGCGCGCGACGGCAGCGACGATGAACGCCGCGACAACCGTGATCGAGCAGGGCAGCTTCGTCCTGGTCTCCCTGGTCGGGCTCTACGTGCTCTGGCGCAAATCCGGCGCACTGGTGGCGCTGAGCGGCAACGCCGCCATGCACGACCCGACCTGCGACCATGTCCACCTGCCTGGCCCGGACGAGGTCGCCCGCCTCAAGGGCTGGCGCGAGATGGCGGGCGTCGTCTTCGCGGCCGGCCTGCGCCCCTGCGCCGGCGCGCTGATCGTCCTCGTCTTCGCCAATGCGCAGCAGCTCTTCTGGGCCGGCATCGCCGCAGCCTTCGCCATGGCGCTCGGCACGGCGCTGACCACCGGCGCGCTGGCGGCGGTCGCGGTCTTCTTCAAGTTCACGGCGCTCAAACTCGCCGGCGGCGGCAGCGCCCGCGGCGCCTACGCGATCATGGCGCTGGAGGTGCTGGCGGCGGCCTTCGTCGCGGTACTCGGCGCGGCCCTGTTCTTCGGGCTCTGGATCGGCGGACAGGGCAGCTGAACGCCCCTGCCCTTCTCCCCTTGCGGGAGAAGGTGGCTTGGCGAAGCCGAGACGGATGAGGGGTCGCGCGACGGTTCCCAATTCGACACTTGAGTTGCTCTGTTACTTGGCAAGGGCAGCGCGACCCCTCATCCGGCGCTGCGCGCCACCTTCTCCCGCAAGGGGAGAAGGAAGCTACCCCTCCGGATCGTTCTCCAGCACAATCGGCTTGCCATGCGGCGTCGCCTCGGCGGCGCGCTCCCAGGCAGCCGCCCGCGCATCGACGCCGTCATGCGAGGCCAGTCCCTTCGCGATCAGCAGGTGCTCCAGCGCCTCGCACCAGCGCTCGTAATAATCCGAGCCGTCCTTGCAGCCCCCGGCCGCCACCGCCTCGCGGATCTCGGCACCGAGCGCCTCCGCCCATTCCTGCGCCGTGAACACGCCCTTGTTCTGCAGCGCGACGACGAGCGCAAACGCCTGCGCCTGCCAGGGCTCGGCAAAGACGGGACCGTCGGCATCGCGCGGGATCGGCGTGTCGGCGGCGAGCGCCGCCGCCAGATCCGCCTCAGGCCGGCTCAAGATAGCTCTCCCAGGCATCGATGCTGACGGAGAGCGTCGGATCGGCGCCCCGGCCCCACAGCTCCGGCCCGCTGAACTCGACGGTGTAGAGCCATTGCGGCTGCTCGCCGCCGCCATGCGCGCTCGCATCCGGGAAGACATGCGCGCCATGGACCAGCACGACGGTACCCTGCTTGGCGCGGGCATAGCGCGGCAGCCTTGTATGGCCGGTCGGGTTCATGTTGATGGTGCGGACTGTGTCGCCCGGCTGGAAGCGCTGCGGGCCCGCAGCCGGCCGCTCGGTCGGCCCGCCCTTGGCCAGCGCGCCCGAAACCATCTCGGCCTTGAGCACGCGCTTCGGCTGGATCGGCGGCAGGCTGGCCTCGCCGCTCGCCATTTCCCCGGCGCTCAGGAAGCCGTGGCGCTCGAGCAGGGTCGAGAGCCCCTTGATCCAGATCTCGTAATAGCTCGACGACAGGTAGTCGGCCGGGCGCAGGCTCTCGCGCGCATGCCGGCTCTCGTCGATGGTCCAATGGCCCATGCCGCCCGACGCGACGGTCAGCGCCATGGCGCGGGGCTCCCAGGCGGCGTGATAGAGCGGCTCGTCCTGTTCGGGGTTGACCGGGCCAAAACCCATTTGCCCGCCGAGATCCTGCGCGCCGTTCATGCCGCTTCCTCCTCCGGCTGTCGCGCGAGGCCAGTGCCGATCATCGCGTCGCGCGTGACGAGGTCGGCGAGCCTCTCCTCGCTCCAGCCCTCGGTACCGGCCGGGCGCTCGGGGATGACGAGATAGCGGATCTCCGCCGTCGAATCCCAGACGCGGATGCGCTTCGCCTCGGGCAGGGTCACGCCGAATTCCGCCAGCACGCCGCGCGGGTCGATGACCGCCCGCGAGCGATAAGGCGGCGACTTGTACCAGACCGGCGGCAGGCCGAGCACGCTCCACGGGTAGCAGGAGCAGAGCGTGCAGACGACCATGTTGTGCTCGTCGGCGCTGTTCCAGACGCTGACCATGTGCTCGCCCTGCCGGCCGCTATAGCCGAGCTCGGCGATCGCCGCCGTCGCATCCTGCTTCAGCCGCGCGGCGTAGGCCGGGTCGCTCCAGGCCCTCGCCACGACGCGGGCGCCGTTGCGCGGGCCGACCTTGGTCTCGTAGGTGTCGATGATCACGTCGAGCGCGGCCGGGTCGACATAGCCCTTCTCGACCATCAGCGATTCCAGCGCCTTCACCCGCGCCTCGATCGGCGTGAAGTGGTTGTCGTGCTCGTGCTCGTGCTCGTGGTCGTGGTCGTGGTCGTGGTCGTGGTCGTGGTCGTGGTCGTGATGGTGGTGATCGTGCCCGCTCATCGTCGTGCCTCCTCCCAGCCTCGTCATTGCGAGGAGCGAAGCGACGAAGCAATCCAGGGGGACCGGGCGCCCGGCGGCCCTGGATTGCTTCGCTTCGCTCGCAATGACGATGTTACGCGATCCTGATCCGCGCCGCCCGCTCGAACTTCACCGCGAAATGGACCAGCGACTTGTCCGAGCCCTTCGGCCCGATCAGCGACAGGCCGAGCGGCGCATCCTCGCGATGGGCGGCCGGAATCGTCACCTGCGGGAAGCCCGACAGGCCGGACAGGCACAATAGCCTGAGCGCGCGGTTGCGGAAATCCTCCAGTTCGGCCTCGTTGGCGCTGACCAGCGGCGCGATATCAGGCACGGTCGGCAGAATCAGCACGCCGTCGGAGCCGAGCAGCTTGGCCAGCCGGTTGCGGAAGCTCTTGCGCACGCTCTCGCCCTTGGCGACCTCCTCGTCGGTCACCGATTTCGAGAAGGCGAAGCGCTCGGCCACGCCAGAGCCCAGCGGCGGCGCGAAGCGCTCGATCATGGCGCCATCGGCATTCCAGGCGTCGCGGCCTTGCACCCAGCGGAAGGCCCAGTAGAGCGCGTCGAGATCGCGCGCCGCCTTCACCATCTCGGGCTCGCCGAGCAGCGGCATGGCGCGCTGCACGACGTTGCGCAGCGCGTTCTCGGCATCGGGCACGGCCTGCGCGAACATGTCCTCGGCCAGCAGCAGCCGCGGCACCTCGGGCAGCGCGATGCGGTCCTTGCCGAACACGACATCGGCGACGCGGGCAAAGGTCTTGCCGTCGCGGGCGAACCAGCCGGGCGTATCCAGGCTCTCGGCCAGCGGCCAGACCCGCTTCAGCGAGAGCCTTGCATGCGTCGGCCTGATGCCGAAGAGCCCGCCATAGCTCGCCGGCGCCCGCACCGAGCCGCCGGTGTCCGAGCCCAGCGCGATATCGGCGAGCTTGCCGGCAACCGCCGCCATCGAGCCGGAGGACGAGCCGCCGGTGATGCGGTCGGGCGCCGCCGGATTGATCGGCGCGCCGAAATGCGCGTTCTTGCCGTTGAGCGAGAAGGCGAGCTCGTCCGTATGCGTCTTGCCGACGAAGCGCGCGCCGGCATCGAGCAAGGTCTTCACGATCGGCGCCGTCTTTGTCTTGATGCCCGATTGCGCCAGCACGATCGGCGAGCCCGCCCCGGTCGGATAGCCCTTGACGTCGAACAGGTCCTTGACCGCCAGCGTCAGCCCGGCGAGCGGGCCGGTCGCAGCGCTCTTCACCGGAATCTCCGGATAGGGCACGAAGCAGCGGAACGGATCGTCCTTGATCGTCATCGTCAAATCCCCCTGGCGTCGCCATCCGAGCGCGGATCATGCGTCGCTTCGACATGGCCCTTTTGGTGCTTCACCAGCATCCCGGCATGGCCGAACTGGTCGGAATAGGCCTCGCCATACTCCTCGACAGGGTGGCCGGCTGCCGTCAGCCGCGCCACCAGCTCCGGGTCGAAGCGGCTCTCCAGCTTGAGCGAGAGCGAGCCTGCGCCCCAGCTCCGGCCGAAGAGGAAGCGCGGCGCATCGACGGCCGCGGCCGGGTTCTGGCCGAAGCGGTAGCGCGACAGGATCTGCGCCTGGAATTGCGGCTGCCCGTCGCCACCCATGGCGCCATAGGAGACGATGCGCCCGTCATCGAAGCAGGCCAGCGGCGGGTTCAGCGTGTGGAACGGCTTGCGGCCGGGCGCGAGCGGGTTCAGCGCCGCCTTGTCGAGCGAGAAGGAGACGCCGCGATTCTGCCAGTTGAGCCCGGTCTTGGGCAGGATGCAGCCCGAGCCGTATTCCCAGTAGATCGACTGGATATAGGAGACCGCCAGGCCCGAGCCGTCGATCGCCCCCATCCAGACCGTGTCGCCCTTGCCGGCCTTGAACGGCCAGGAGGCGGCGCGCTTCCTGTCGATCGCCGCCGCCTCCCGAGCGAACACAGCCTCGGTCAGGAAACCAGCAGGATCGACCTTGAGATGCGCCGGGTCAGTGACGTGCCTGTCGCGGATGGCGAAGGCGCGCTTGGTCGCCTCGACCAGGCCGTGGATATGGTCGAAGCCCTCGGCCCTGGTCACTCCGAGCTTCTCGAAGATGCCGAGGATCAGCAGCGCGGCCAACCCTTGCGTCGGCGGCGGGAAGTTATAGGCGGTGAGCCCCGGCAGCTTGACCGAGAGCGGCTGCGCCATCCGCGCCTTGAACGCCTCGATATCGGCCCGCGTGATCGGAGCGTCGATCTGGCTGAGGTCGGCGGCGATCTCGCGGCCGATATCGCCGCGGTAGAAATCGTCGAGTCCGGCATCCGCGAGCTGCGCCAGCGTCGCGCCCAAGGTCTCGGGCCTGCGCCTCGCGCCGGGTTTGGGCTGCTCGCCATCGGGCCAGAAGAAGCTGCTGAAGCCCGGCGCCGCCTTGGCCGCCTCGACCTCCTGCGGCAGGGTCCGCAGCTCCGAAGCGGAGATGGCGTAGCCTTCGGTGCAATGGCGGATCGCGTCGGCGAGCAGGTCCTTCAGCGGCATCCGGCCACCGAGCGTCTGCGAAAGCGCCAGCGCCGCCTGCCAGCCGCCGACCGCGCCGGCCACAGTCAGCGCCGCATCCGGCCCGCGCGCAGGGATCGCGTCATAGCCCTTCTCGTGATAGCGCTCGATCGTCGCCAGCGAGCCGGCCGGGCCGCAGGCCTCGATCGCGTGGACCTTGCCGCCGGGCTGATGCACCAGCCAGAAGCCGTCGCCGCCGATCGCGTTCATGTGCGGGTAAACCACGGCGATCGTCGCCGCCATCGCGACCATCGCCTCGATGGCGTTGCCGCCCTCCGCCAGCACGGCGCGCCCGGCCTCCGACGCTGAACGATGCGGCGCGGCGACAGCGGCCGAGGCGAAGACAGGCGTTTCGATCATTGCGGGCTTTTCAATCCGACCGGGAGCAACCATGTGCGGCAGGCGCGATTTTGTTGCATGCCACTCGTCTGTCGGCTAGGCGGTTCGAGACATAAGTTTTTGAGGAATAATCATGGCCTCTCGCCACACCAACTGGCGCAACCTGACCTTGGTCGCCTCGCTCGGCATCCTGATCGCGGTCGAGCTGTTCGGCGTCGCGCTGGCTTCCGGCTGGGCGCTGGCCGGCCTGTTCGAGCTCGGCCCGATCGTCGGCTACGTCCTCATGGCGCTGTTCTCGGTGATCGCCGCCTACGCCCTGCTCAACCTGATGCGCCGGGTCATGCGGATCGAGCGCCTCAGCGAGTGGAATTGAAGCGCTCTTCCCTTCTCCCTCTTGCGGGAGAAGGTAGCTCGGCGAAGCCGAGACGGATGAGGGGTCGCGCGACGATGGCAGCGTCACAGATGACATCCTCGATATCCGGATAGGGCAGCGCGACCCCTCATCCGCCCCTGCCGGGGCACCTTCTCCCGCAAGAGGGAGAAGGGAAGAACAGCGCTCACCAAGTCAATCGCAGCGTTTGAGCGTCACCGGATCGGCCTCCGCCGGCAGGTAATCCCCCATCGCCCGGCACGCCCCGGCGATGCAGACCTGATAATCCGCCGTAGCGCCCGAGCGCCGCATCACCACCTCGCGCAGCGGCGGCAGGTCGGGCGTCCAGCGCCAGAAGCCGTCGCTCAGCTTCGCCCCATCAGGCGGGTCCATGCCGGCGCCCGAGCCCTCGACGCGCGCCTCGGTGAGCCGCAGGCCGTCCGGCGTCTCCAGCCAGACCTCCTGCCACAGCGTCTTTTGCACCGAATGCCGCCAGCCGAGCGTGACCTCGTCCGCGCCCAGCGCGACGATCAGCGCCCCCGCGGCGAGGCACAGGCTCACGCCGGGCTGCCCACCTGCTGCCGGCGCACCGCCCACCAGTGCCGGCCGACCAGTGCGGCGCTGAGCAGGTAGCCGAGCGCGTCGCTATAGGCGAATTCGCCGAACAGGAAGACCGCCGCGACGAAGGCCAGCACCCGCTCTGTGATGCTGAGCCGGTCGAACAGGTAGCCGATGGCGACGATGCCGAAGAGCGCGATGGCGACGCTGGCCTTGAACACGGCGTAGACCACCGCCGGCCAGAAGCCGATCACGTCCGACATCGGATCGCCCGGCTGCAGCATCAGCGCCGGCGAATAGACCGCGATGAACGGGATGACGTAGCCGGCAAGCGCGACCCGCATCGCTTCCCAGCCGATCTTGTCCGGGTTCTCCTTGGCGATCGGCGCCGCCGCCAGCGCCGCCAATGCAACGGGCGGCGAGAGGTCGGCCATGATGCCGTAGTAGAACGCGAACATGTGGCTGACGATCAGCGGCACGCCGAGCTGCTCCAGCGCCGGCGCCGCCAGCGCCGCGACGATGATGTAGGTCGGGATCGTCGGGATGCCGGTGCCGAGCAGGATCGAGAGGATCATCGTCAGCACCAGCGCCAGGAACAGGCTGTGCTTGCCGAGCCCGATCACCCAGGCGCCGAAGGTCGTGCCGATGCCGGTCTGCGTCATCAGGCCGATGATGGTGCCGACGATGGCGCAGGCGATGCCGACCGGCAGCGCCGTCTTGGCCGCGTCGGCGAGCGCGTTGCGGCAGATCACCAGCGTGTTGCGGCCGCCGAGCGTGAAGGCGTTGAGCAGGAGCAGCGCAGCGATGATGCCGGCAACGACGCGCACATCCATGCCGTTGCGCAGCAGCACGCCCGAGATCAGCCCCAGTCCCACCCAGAAGATCACGCGCAGCGCCGTGGTCTTGAAGCCGAGCGCCACGCCGGCGCCGAGCAGCAGGCCGACGGTCAGCGCCAGGCCGATCGTGCCGGCGAAGAGCGGCGTGAAGCCGTGGAACAGCATGAAGACCAGCACGGCCAGCGGCAGCGCCAGGTACCAGCGCTCGCGCAGGGCCTTGATCGGGCTCGGCAGCAGGCGCCGCTCGATGCCCTTGAGGCCGTGCTTGCCCGCCTCCAGATGCACCATCCAGAAGGCCGAGCCGAAATAGAGCACCGCCGGAATCGCCGCCGCCTGGACGATGGCAGAATACTCGACGCCCAGCGTCTCGGCCATGATGAAGGCGGCCGCGCCCATCACCGGCGGCATGATCTGCCCGCCCATCGAGGCCGTCGCCTCGACGCCGGCGGCGAAGGCGCGCCGGTAGCCGAACTTGATCATCAGCGGAATGGTGAACTGGCCGACGGTCACGACATTGGCCACGCCCGAGCCCGAGATCATGCCCATCAGGCCCGACGAGAACACCGCGACCTTGGCCGGGCCGCCGCGCGCGCCGCCGAACAGGCCGAGCGAGACGTCGTTGAACAGGTGGATCATCCCGGCCTTCTCGAGGAAGGAGCCGAAGACGATGAACAGGAAGATATAGGTCGCCGAGACATAGGTCGGCACGCCGTAGAGCCCCTCGGTCCCGTAGGAGAGGTGGCCGATGATCTGGTCGAAGCCATAGCCGCGATGGTTGAACGGCGAGGGCAGGTACTGGCCGAAGAACCAGTAGAGCAGGCAGACGCCGCACATGATCGGCAGCGCATTGCCCATCAGCCGCCTGGCGGCCTCGAAGACGAGGATGACGAGCAGCGAGCCGACGACGAGGTCCATGGTCGACGGGTCGCCATCGCGCAGGATCAGGTCGGCGTAGAAGATCAGCTGGTAGAGCCCGATGCCGAAGCCGAGCACGCCGAGCCCCCAGCCGAGCCAGCGCCCGGCATCGCTCTTCGCCCGGAAGTTGGCGACGAGGCCGAAGCTCAGCAGCAGCAGGAAGCCGACATGGATGCCGCGCACCGCCTGGCTCGGCAGGATGTGCCAGGCCGAGATCGCGATCTGGAAGCAGGCGAAGGCGAGCGCGACCGCATAGGCCAGGATGCCCCAGCCGCCGGGGCCGAAGCCGGGCGGGAAGCCGTGCTCGAAATTGTCGAGCTCGGCATGCTCGACCTCGCCTTCCCTGACGCCGGAAAGCGCGTGCAGCTGGTCGGTCTGGCTCGTCATCGTCCCCGCCCTACTTCGTAGAATAAAACGCCGTCATCCCGGGCGGCCGAAGGTCGTCCCGGGATCCGTCGCAGGGCGCGGAGCCTTACGATGGATCCCGGAGCTCCGCTTCGCTGCGTCCGGGATGACGGCAAACTGTCGAGCCTCGGCTCGCTCAGGAACCGACCTTCAGGCCCTTTTCCTTCAGGTAGCGCGCCGCGCCCGGATGCAGCGGCACCGGCATGCCCTCGAGCGCGTTCTCGAGCTTGATCGCCTTGCCGGCCGAATGCGCCGCGCCGAGCTCGCCCAGGTTCTCGAAGATGTTCTTCGTCATCTGGTAGACGAGCTCCTCCTTCACGCCGTCATGGGTGACGAGGTAGTTCACCACCGCGGCGGTGTTCACCGCGGCGGTCTGGCCGCCATAGGTGTTGGCCGGGATCTCGGCGCTGACGAAGGGCGCCCCGGCCTTGTCGATCACAGCCTTCGGCACTTCGACCACGACGATCTCGACCGACGAGGCGAGGTCGCGGATCGAGGCGACGCCGAGGCCCGCGGACTGGAGGGTGGCGTCGAGCTGGCGGTTCTTCATCAGCTCGACCGACTCGGCGAAGGGCAGGTACTCGATCTTGCCGAGGTCCTTGTAGGACAGGCCGGCGGCCGAGAGGATGGCGCGGGCGTTCAGCTCGGTGCCGGATTTCGGCGCGCCGACTGAGAGGCGCTTGCCCTTCAGGTCGGCCAGCGTCTTGATGCCGCTCTCCTTCGAGGCGACGATCTGGACGTAGTTCGGATAGATCGAGGTGATGCCGCGCAGCTTCTTCAGCGGCGTCTTGAAGCCGGCATCCTCGTCGCCCTTCCAGGCGGAGTCGAGCGAGTCGCCGAGCGTGAAGGCGATCTCGCCACGGCCCTGCTGCAGCAGCACGAGGTTCTCGACCGAGGCCTTGGTCGCCTGCACCGAGGGGCGGGTGCCGGGAATCTTGTCGCCGTAGATCTTCGAGAGCGCGACGCCCATCGGGTAATAGACGCCCGAGGTGCCGCCCGTCAGGATGTTGATGAATTCCTGCGCGCGGGCGCCGACTGGCGCGAGCGCGATCAGCAAGGCGGTGGCGATGCCGGCGAACGACCGGCCATTGAGCAGCGTCTTCATAAAACCTCCCGGAAGAACGTCCCCGGCACGAGCGGCCGAGCTGAACCTTGTTGTAGAGCAGGCCGCACTGGGAGGGGAAGCCAAAGAAACACAGGCTCTTGCCCACTTTAGTCGCCCTCGCGCGACGCTTTCGCCATCTTTGCCGGGCAAGCGGGAGCACAGCCCATGGTTGCCCCAACGTCCCGGACAGGATAGCCGGGGATGCCGACCTCCGCAGAGCCCAGAGAGACATGCAGAGCCGATCGAACCCCTCAGCCCTCGACCGACGCAGCCTGATCAAGAGCGCAGGCGCGACAGCAGCGCTCGCCGCCCTCGGCTTTGCGCCGGAGGCCTTGGCGCAGCAGGGGTTGAAGCTCGGACAGGCGGAGAACTTCAGCTTCGACGCGCTGAAGACCCGCGCGAAAGAGCTCGCCGCCCAGCCCTACGCACCGCCCCCGCCGCCGCCAGCCGACATCCTGGAGCGGATCGACTACGACGCCCACGGCAAGATCAAGTTCAAGCCGGAGATGGCGCTCTGGGCCAACGGCCCCTCGCCCTGGCCGGTGACCTTCTTCCACCTCGGCCGCTACTTCCGGAAGCCGGTGCGCATGCACGTGCTCGACGCCGGCAAGGCGCGCGAGATCGTCTATGACGAGAGCTATTTCGAGATGCCGGCGGATTCGCCCGCTCGCCAATTGCCTGATGGCGCCGGCTTCGCCGGCTTCCGCTTCCAGGAGAGCCGCTTCGGCCATCCCGGCCGCAGGGGCGAGAAGCTCGACTGGCAAAGGAACGACTGGGTCGCCTTCCTCGGCGCCTCCTATTTCCGCGCCATCGGCGAGCTCTACCAGTACGGGCTCTCGGCCCGCGGCCTCGCCATCGACCCCGCCGTCGCCGGCAAGGCCGAGGAATTCCCCGACTTCACCCATGTCTGGCTGGAGACGCCGCAGGAGGCGTCCGAGTACGTCGTGGTCTACGCCCTGCTGTCGGGCCCAAGCGTCGCCGGCGCCTATCGCTTCCGCATGCATCGCGGCAAGGGCGTCAGCATGGAGATCGAGACCGCGCTCTATCTCCGCAACGACATCGCCAGGCTCGGCATCACGCCGTTGACCTCGATGTACTGGTATTCGGAAACGGCCAAGACGACCGCCATCGACTGGCGCCCGGAAGTGCATGATTCCGACGGGCTCGCGCTCTGGACCGGCACCGGCGAGCGCGCCTGGCGCCCGCTCAACAACCCCAGCCGCGCCATCGCCTCGGCCTTCCGCGACGAGAACCCGCGCGGCTTCGGCCTGATGCAGCGCGACCGCCTGACCGACCACTACATGGACGGCGTCTTCTACGAGCGCCGCCCGAGCCTCTGGGTCGAGACGACCGGCGATTGGGGCAGGGGCGCGGTCCAGCTCATCGAGCTCCCGACCGATGACGAGATCCACGACAACATCGTCGCGATGTGGGTGCCGGAGGGCCAGGCCAGGGCCGGCGATTCCTACGAGTTCCGCTACAAGCTGCACTGGCTCGCCGACGAGCCCTTCCCGCCGGCGCTCGGCCGCGTCGTCGCCACCCGCCTCGGCAATGGCGGCCAGCCCGGCACCATCAGGCCCAGGGGCGTGCGCAAGTTCATGGTCGAGTTCAAGGGCCCGGCGCTGGAGAACATCCCCACCGGCTTGAAGCCCGAGGTCGTGCTCTCGGCCTCGCGCGGCACGTTCTCCTATGTCTTCGCCGAGGCGGTGCCCAACGACGTGCCCGGCCACTGGCGCGCCCAGTTCGACCTCACAGCCGACGGCAGCGACCCGGTCGAGATGCGCTGCTTCCTGCGCGGCGGCGACACGGTGCTGACCGAGACCTGGCTGTTCCAGTATCTGCCGTTCTGATCAACTCGCCTTGCGCAGTGCCTCGTTGATCCGCGCCTGCCAGCCCGGCCCGGTCGCACGGAAGCGCTCGATGATGTCGGCATCGAGCCGCAACGTGATCTGCTGCTTCGGCCTCTCGGCCTTGGGACGACCGCGGCCGCGCTTGAGCAGCACGTCGCCATGGTACTTGTCGGCCTGATCGAACCATTCCTCGGTCAGTTCCGGAGCCTCGTCCGGATCAGCCCAACCGGCTTTGGTATCGGGCTTGTTCCCGTTCATTCGCCTTCCTCATGCTGATGATGCGCCGCGCCTCGCCGCGCAGGGTCCAGACGATGACGACCATGCGCTCGTCGAGGACGCCCGCAGTGATGAAGCGGGCCTCGCCATAATCCGCCCGGTCATCCTCCTGAGTGAAGGTCACCCCGGCGAAGACCTCTGCAGCTCGCGCGAAATCCAACCCGCGATGCTCGAGCGTGGCATCGCGCTTGGCGCTGTCAAACTCGATCTCCACGATTATCTGTAGCTCCAGAAAATCAACCTGCCAAGGCACTCTGCAAGCGACGCATGTTGACGAGGTGACAAGATCGCTTGCCCACGGCATCGCGTAACATTATATCATCCCATATGAGCCACGCTCACAGCCACCCCACGCATCGTCCCGCCACCGATAATCCCGGTTGGTCGCTGCTGCGCCTTTCGGCGGCGAGCCGGCTCGGCATTGCGGTCGCGATCATTGCGGCGCTCTGGGCCGCGACGCTCGCCGTCATTGCCTGACCCCTTGGCCTGAGGAAAGTTGCACATCGTGCCTGCGATCCGCATCGACGATCTGACCCTCGGCTATGACCGCCACCCGGCAGTGCATCACCTCTCGGGCGAGGTCGAGTCCGGCAGCCTGACCGCGATCGTCGGCCCCAACGGCGCCGGCAAGTCGACGCTGCTCAAGGGCATTGCCGGCGCGCTCTCGCCGCTCGATGGCGGCATCACGCTCGCCCGCGGCAAGCGCCTCGCCTACCTGCCGCAATCGGCCGATCTCGACCGCTCCTTCCCGATCCATGTCTACGACCTCGTCGCCATGGGCCTGTGGAATGCGGCCGGCATCTTCGGCCGCATCGGCTTCGGCGCCAAAGGCAAGGTCGAGCAGGCCATCGCCGCCGTCGGCCTGACCGGCTTCGAGCGCCGGCCGATCGGCACGCTGTCGGGCGGCCAGATGCAGCGCGCCCTCTTCGCCCGTCTGCTGCTGCAGGACGCCGACATCATCCTGCTCGACGAGCCCTTCACCGCGATCGACGCCCGCACCACCGCCGACCTGCTGGCGCTGGTCCAGCGCTGGCATGGCGAGGCGCGCACGGTCGTCGCCGTGCTCCACGATATCGAGACGGTGAGGCGCGCCTTCCCGCAGACGCTGCTGCTGGCGCGGGAATCCGTCGCCTGGGGCGCGACCGACGAGGTCCTGACCGCCGCCAACCTGCTCCGGGCGCGGCACATGGTCGAGGCCTTCGACAGCCACGCCGCCCCCTGCGAGCGCGACGCGGCCTGACGTTTCGAGATTTGGTGCAAGCCAGCCCACACGCAGAAGACGAACCAAGAGGCTTTCTCTGCAGAACAAGATGAGGCGCGGGGACCCCCTCTCCTGTAAGGAGAGGGGCAGGGGTGAGGTGCTGGCCGTTCGACGCTGCTGCAGTGACCTACGCGGCGGCGCGCTTCGAGATTTACTGGTCGAACGGCCTACACCTCACCCTGCCCTCTCCTTACAGGAGAGGGTTCCCCGCGCTTTACCTTGCTTCTTAGAGGCTAAAGTTACGACTGGCGAAAAGAAGCGAAGCCCTTGCTCTACGACATCTTCATCGGCCCCTTCGCCGAATTCGACTTCATGCGCCGCGCCCTTGTCGGCATCGTCGCGCTTTCGGTCTCCGGCGCGCCGATCGGCGTCTTCCTGATGCTGCGCCGCATGAGCCTGACCGGCGACGCCATGGCGCACGCGATCCTACCCGGCGCCGCGATCGGCTATCTCGTCGCCGGCTTCTCGCTGCCGGCCATGACGATCGGCGGGCTCGTTGCCGGCTTCACTGTCGCGCTGGCCGCCGGCGCCGTCGCGCGGCTGACGGTGATGAAGGAGGATGCCTCCCTCGCCGCCTTCTACCTGATCTCGCTGGCGCTCGGCGTCACTATCGTCTCGCTGCGCGGCTCGGCGGTCGATCTCTTCCACGTCCTGTTCGGCAACGTGCTGGCGCTCGACGACGACGTCCTCGTCCTGCTCTCCAGCGTCGCGACGCTGACCTTGCTGACGCTGGCCGCTGTCTATCGCCCGCTCGTGATGGAATGCGTCGATCCCGGCTTCCTGCGCTCGGTCAGCCGCTCCGGCGGCATCGTGCACCTCACCTTCCTCGGCCTCGTCGTGCTCAACCTCGTCGCCGGCTTCCACGCGCTCGGCACGCTCTTGGCCGTTGGCTTGATGATGTTGCCTGCCGCCGCCGCCCGCTTCTGGACCGCCGACATCACCAGGCTCGTCCTGCTCGCCACCGGCTTCGGCATCCTTTCCGGCTATGGCGGGCTCGTCGTCTCCTATTCCGGCGGCGGCAACCTGCCGGCCGGCCCGGCCGTCATCCTCGCGGCCGGCGTGCTCTATCTTCTGTCGCTCCTGCTCGGCACGCAGGGCGGCCTCGCACGTCGCCTCTTGCCCCGCGCCCATCTCCAGCGTTAGTAATGTTATAGTGTTTCATTACAGCAGGAGAAACGCATGCTGAATCGCCGCCACCTCATCGCCGGGCTCACGCTCAGCCTGACGCTCTCGGCCTCGCCGATGGCCGCCCTCGCGCAGGAAAAGCTCCCGGTCGTCGCGAGCTTCTCCGTCCTCGGCGATTTCGTCAGGGAGATCGGCGGCGACCGCGTCTCGGTCACCACATTGGTCGGCCCCAATGGCGACGCCCATGTCTATTCGCCGACCCCGGCCGACGCCAAGAGCATGGCGGCCGCCAAGCTGATCGTCGTCAACGGCCTGAAATTCGAAGGCTGGATGACCCGCCTGATCAAGTCCTCCGGCGCCAAGGCCACGGTCGCGACCGCGACCACCGGGATCACGCCGCTCCAGCTCAAGGAAGACGACGACCACGCCAAGGCCGGCCATGACCATGGCCACGAGGACCCGCATGCCTGGCAAAGCGTCGCCAACGCCAAACTCTACATCGCCAATATCCGCGACGCGCTGGGCGCTGCCGACCCGGCCGGCAAGCCGGTCTACGACGCGAACGCCACGACCTATCTCGCCCAGCTCGATCAGGTCGATGGCGAGATCAAGGCCGCCGTCGCCCGCATCCCAGCCGACCGGCGCAAGGCCATCACCTCGCATGACGCTTTCGGCTATTTCATCAAGGCCTATGGCATCGAGTTCATCGCGCCGCAGGGCGTCTCGACCGAGGCCGAGGCCTCCGCCAAGGATGTCGCCCGCATCATTAGGCAGGTGAAGGCGCAGAAGATCCCGGCCGTCTTCCTCGAGAACATCACCAATCCCCGGCTGATCGAGCAGATCGCGCGGGAGACCGGCGCCAAGATCGGCGGCCAGCTCTTCTCCGATGCGCTTTCCGATGCGAAAGGTCCGGCGGGGACTTACATCGCGATGATGCGATACAATATAACGCAGATCGAAAAGGCGCTCGGCGCCGGCCCGGCCTGACAGGTCAGCCCAACACTCCAGCCCTCATCCTGAGGAGCCGCGCAGGCGGCGTCTCGAAGGATGGTTCAGTGGGCTCTGGAGCATCCTTCGAGACGCAGGCTGAAGCCTGCTCCTCAGGATGAGGGCTGTGTTTCAGCAGCACTGGCTGGCGGCGGGTGTCCTCCGCCGGTCGATTTCCAACTAGGTCACATGCCATGTCCGACAAGATTCCCGTCACGGTGCTCACCGGCTATCTGGGCGCCGGCAAGACCACGCTCCTCAACCGCATCCTGACCGAAGAGCACGGCAAGAAATTCGCCGTGATCGTCAACGAGTTCGGCGAGGCCGGCATCGACGGCGACCTCGTCGTCGGCGCCGACGAGGAAGTCTTCGAGATGAACAACGGCTGCATCTGCTGCACCGTGCGCGGCGACCTGATCCGCATCCTCGACGGGCTGATGAAGCGCAAGGGCAAGTTCGACGCGATCATCGTCGAGACGACGGGCCTCGCCGACCCGGCCCCGGTCGCCCAGACCTTCTTCGTCGACCAGGATGTCGGCGACGCCACCAAGCTGGATGCGGTGGTCACCGTCACCGACGCCAAATGGCTGAAGGACCGGCTCAAGGACGCGCCGGAGGCGAAGAACCAGATCGCCTTCGCCGACGTCATCATCCTGAACAAGGTGGACCTGGTCTCGGCCGAGGAGCTGGCCGAGGTCGAGGCCAGCATCCGCGCCATCAACCCCTACGCCAAGCTGCACAAGACGACGCGCTGCGAGCTGCCGATCACCGAGCTGCTCGACCGCAACGCCTTCGACCTCGACCGCATCCTCGACATCGAGCCCGACTTCCTCGAGGCCGGCCATCACCACCACCATTCGGAGGAGGTGCGCTCGATGTCCTTCACGATCCCAGGCGATGTCGATCCCGAGAAGTTCATGCCCTGGATCAACGACATCTCGCAGGCGCAAGGGCCGAACATCCTGCGCTCCAAGGGCATCCTGGCCTTCAAGGACGAGCCGCGCCGCTTCGTCTTCCAGGGCGTGCACATGATTTTGGACGGCGATCTCCAGCGCGACTGGAAGGCCGAGGAGACGCGCCAGTCCCGCCTCGTCTTCATCGGCCGCGATCTCGACGAGGGCGAGCTGCGCAAGGGGTTTATGGCATGCGCGGCCTGACATCCTCCGGCGTCATCCCGGACAAGCGGCTTTAGCCGCGCCGCTCCGGGATCCATCGTAGGGCGCCGGAGCTTTACGATGGATCCCGGCGCTCCGCTTCGCTGCGGCCGGGATGACGGCGCGGTTGGTCGATCCGCTCGGATAATGGTTTCTCTCGCCCAAGATTTTGCTAGACCCGCTCCATGGACACCCCAACCAAACCCGTCTCGCTGCGCGAGCATGTCGTTCCCGTCGAAGCCGGCGAGCATGTCGTCGCCGCCTTCTGGCTCAAGCAGACGCTGGCGCTGGCCCTCTCCGACGGCCGCGTGCTGCGCTGGCGCGATGGCAATGCCGAAAGCGTCGAGGCCCATGCCGGCGGCCTGCTGAGCGCCTGCTCGGATGGCGAGCGCCTGATCAGCGGCGGCGATGACGGCCGCGTCGTCGCGACCGGCGCGGATGGCGAACCGGCCGAGATCGCCCGCGATCCCAAGCGCCGCTGGATCGACGCCGTCACCATTTCGGCCTCGGGTAGCCTCGCCTGGAACACCGGCAAGACGATCCATGCCCGCGACGACAAGGGCAAGATCCGCACGCTCGACGCCGCCTCGACGCCGCAGGGCCTGGTCTTCGCCCCAAAAGGCTACCGTCTCGCCCTGGCGCAGATGAACGGCGTCTCGCTCTGGTATCCGAATACCGAGGCCAAGCCGGACTTCCTCGACTGGAAGGGCTCGCATGTCGACGTGACCTGGTCGCCGGACGGCCGCTTCGTCGTCTCATCGATGCAGGAGAACGCGTTGCACGGCTGGCGCCTCGGCGAGAAGCCGAGCCATATGCGCATGACCGGTTACCCCGCCAAGCCGCGCTCGCTGTCCTGGTCGCATGACGGGCTTTGGCTCGCCTCCAGCGGGGCGGATGCCGCGATCGTCTGGCCCTTCCAGGGCGAGGGTCCAACCGGCAAGGCTCCACGCGAATGCGGCGCCCGCCACGCCAAGGTCACCCGCGTCGCCTTCCATCCCAAGGCGCTGGTGCTGGCCGTCGGCTACGACGATGGCTGCATCCTGATGATCCGCCTGACCGACGCCTCCGAGTTGCTGGTCCGCCCGGCTTTGCGCGGCAGCGGCATCACCGCCTTCGCCTGGGACAAGCTCGGCAAGCGCCTCGCCTTCGGGGCCGAGGACGGCGCGGCCGGCGTCCTCACCCTGCCCTGACGCGCCATGCGGTTCGGCCTCTTCGGCAAAGGCAACGACCGCAAGGCGGAAAGCGCCGAGGCTGCGGCGCGCATCAAGGCCGAGACCCGCGAGCTGCTCGGCCTGCCCGAAGCTGCCGCGATCGCGGTCAACGAGATCATCTGCGCCGATCCGGCCTGCCCCGGCACCGAGACGGTGATCCTGGTGATGAACCCCGGCGAGAAGACGCGCGCCTTCAAGGCGCAGGTGGCAATGAGCGACCTGACGCGGGAGGCGCTAGCGGAGGTGTTGGCGCCACAGCAAAAGTAAAGGCGCGGGAGCCCTCTCCTGGTAAGGAGAGGGTTGGGTGAGGTGTCGGCCGTTTGACGCTGCTGCCGTGCCCCAACCGCCGCCGCCACTGGGTTTCACTGGTGTTCTGGCCTACACCTCACCCTGCCCTCTCCTACAGGAGAGAGGGTTCCGCGCGCCTCACCGACATCAGGTGTCAGCAATCAACGGGTTGCCGCCTTAACCTTTGCCACCGCACCCCATAACCTCCCCGCCATGGCAATCCGTCCCCGCAAGCTCCGCTCCCTCACCAGGCAGCAAGCCAAGCAGATCTGGCTCCGCGCCCAGCGCCTCGACACGCCCGAGCCCTTCGGCTCCGGCCCGGAGGCGACGCGCGCCGCCGTCGAGCATCTCGGCTACGTTCAGATCGACACGATCAACGTGATCGAGCGCTGCCACCACCACATCCTCTACAGCCGCATCCCGGCCTATGAGCGCGCCCATCTCCGGCAGGCGCAATCGCTCGACAAGAGCGTCTTCGAGTACTGGACGCACGCGCTCTCCTACATCCCGACGCGCGACATCCGCTTCTTCCTCGGCGACATGAAGCTGCACCGCGAGAAGCCGGAGCCCTGGTACGCCTCGGTCGGCAAGAAGGACATGAGCAAGGTCATGACGCTGCTCCGCCATGGCGGGCCGCTGACCATCCGCGACATCGACGACGACGTGCTGATCGAGAAGGACCATGCCTGGGCCAGCAAGAAGCCCTCGAAGCGCGCCCTGCAGCTCGCCTTCTACAATGGCGTGCTCACGGTCAGCGAGCGCAACGGCATGCTCAAGACCTACGACCTGATGGACCGGCACTTCGGCTGGGAGGCCAGGCCGAAACCGGTGACGGAGAAGCAGCGGCTCGACTACCTGCTCGACCGCGCCCTGCGCACGCAGGGGCTGATCAGCCTCGATTCAGCCTGCCATCTCGACGCACCGAGCAAGCCCGGCCTCGCCAAGCTGATCGCAAGCCGCATCCGCAAGAAGAAGCTGGTGCCCGTCGCGCTCGAAGGCCCCGGCAAGACCGCGCATTGGGGCCGGCCGGAGCTGCTGGAGGAGGCGCCGGAGCCCGTCGCGGCCCCGGTCCACATCCTCTCGCCCTTCGATCCGCTGATCATCCAGCGCAAGCGGCTCCAGATCTTCTTCGGCTACGACCACCGCTTCGAAGCCTATGTCCCGAAGGAGAAGCGCGTCTTCGGCTATTTCGCCCTGCCGGTGCTGGTCGGCGACGAGATCGCCGCCGTGCTCGACCTCAAGACCGATCGCGCAGCCGGCAAGCTGCTGATCCAGCAATGGACCTGGATCAAGCACGAGACACCGGAGCTGAAGCGGCAGATCGAGGAGGAGCTGAGCCGCTTCGAGAGGTTCCAGCTTGGCAGCTAACCAGGACGCGCTCTTCCCTTCTCCCCCTGCGGGAGAAGGTGGCTCGGCGAAGCCGAGACGGATGAGGGGTCGCGCGACGATTGCAACATCGCGCATGACATCCTCGGCATTCGGATAGGGCAGCGCGACCCCTCATCCGGCGCTACGCGCCACCTTCTCCCGCAGGGGGAGAAGGGTTCGCGCTCGTTCAACCAACCTCCACCACGATCTTCCCGAACGGCCCGCGATCGAGATGATCGAATGCCTCCGGCACCTGCTCGAACGTGTAGCGCTTGTCGATCACCGGCTTGAGCCCGATTGCCTCGACGGCGCGGGTAAAGTCCTCCAGGCCCCGGCGATGCCCGACCTGGATGCCCTGGATCGTCAGGCCCTTCATCAGCAGCGGCCCGACCGGCCCAGAGACCTCGAAACCGTCGAGCACGCCGATGACGGAGATCCGGCCATGGATCGCCACCGCCCGGATGGCCTGGCCGAGATTGGCGCCGCCGACGATCTCCAGGATGTGGTCGACGCCGCGATCGGCGGTGACGCGATAGACCGCTTCGACCCAATCCTCCTTGCTGCGGTTGATCAGGATGTCGGCGCCGAGCGCCTTGGCCCGCGCCAGCTTCTCGTCGCTGCCGGAGGTGACGATGACCTTGGCGCCATGCGCCTTGGCGATCTGCAGGCCGAACAGCGCGACGCCGCCGGTGCCCTGCACCAGCACGGTCTGGCCGGCCTGCAAGCCGCCATATTCGATCAGCGAGGTCCAAACGGTGAGCCCGGTGATCGGCAAGGTGCTGGCCTCGGCATCGTCGAGGCTCTTGGGCGCCGCGACGAACCAATCCTCCGGGAACGCGACATACTCCGCCAGCACGCCCGGAAAGGTACCGCCGAGCGACCGGTAGGGCGGGTTGCGCCCGGTGCCCGCCGGCTTGCCTTCCAGCCAGCCCGCGTTGAAGTTCGTGATCACCCGCTCGCCCGGCTTGAAGCGGGTCGCACCCGCGCCCGCCGCAGCCACCGTGCCGGCCATGTCCGAGCCGGGGCTGAACGGAAAGACGAGCGGCAGGCCCATGCCGCTCTCCAGCACGAGCTTGTCGCGGTAGTTCAGCGAGACGGCCGCCACCCTCACCAGCAACTCGCCCGGCTTGGGCTCCGGGATAGGCGCCTGCGACAGCGCGAGGTTGTTCCGGCCGATGGCATCGATAGCCCAGCGCCGCATCAGATCAGTCATGGCTTAGCCCTGTCTCGTGGTTGACCGGGCAAAGCTAACGTGGAAATCTAGGCACCAGTTGCGATCAATATTCCATTCAATGCATCCTCAAATTCTACAATAGCAACCATGACGGATCGGCTCGATGGCATCGGCGTCTTCGTCCAGGCGGTGGAGACCGGCAGCTTCGCGGCGGCTGCGGTCAAGCTGAACCTGTCGCGCTCGGCCGTCGGCAAGGCGGTGGCGCGGCTGGAGGCGCGGCTCGGCGTGCGCCTGTTCCACCGCACCACCCGCAGCCAGAGCCTGAGCGAGGACGGCCAGATCTATTACGAGCGCTGCCTGCGCGCGCTGGCCGAGCTGCGCGCGGCGGAGGCCATGCTGGAATCCGGCCGCACGGAGGTCATCGGCAAGCTGCGCGTCACCATGCCCGCGCTGTTCGGCCGCTATTGCGTCGCACCGATCCTGCTCGCCCTGGCGCGGCAGCATCCCGGCCTCGAACTGGAGCTCAGCTTCAGCGACCGCATCGTCGACCTCGTCGAGGAAGGCTTCGACCTCGCCATCCGCAATGGCGCGCTGCGCGGCGGCTCCGGCCTGATGACGCGCCGCCTCGCCTATCAGCGCATGGTGGTCTGCGCCTCGCCTTCCTATCTCGAAGCCAATGGCACGCCGGCCTCGATCGCCGATCTCGACCGCCACGAGGCCGTGCTCTACTGGCGCGCCGACACGGTCCGGAGCTGGCTGCTGCCCGAGCGCGGCCGGCCGACCGCGGAGATAATCCCGAAGGCGCGCATCCGGCTCGACGATCTCGAGGCGATCGCCGACGCTGCCGTGGCGGGCGCCGGCCTGGCCTGGCTGCCCTGCTGGCTGATCCGCGGGCGCGTCGAGAAGGGCGAGCTGGTCTGCGTGCTCGCCAACCAGCCGGGCATGGTCTTCGAGACCCATGCGGTCTGGCCGCAGACGCCGCGGCTGCCGCTGCGCACCCGCCTCGCCATCGACGCGCTGGTCAGCGAGCTGCCGAGGCTGATCGAGCTCTGACCATGCCGTGATCTGGCAGAACTAAACGCCGTCATCCCGGACGGAGCCCCCGGGTCCGGCCCTTCGGCCGGCCCGAGGACAGGCTCCGCGAAGCTCCGGGATCCATCATAGAGCACAGGAGCCTTACGATGGATCCCGGAGCTGCGCCGCAAACGCGGCTTGTCCGGGATGACGCGGTGAGGTTTCCGCTTAAGCGCAGCAGGCTCCAGGGAGCTTCAAGCCCCGAGCAGGTCGATCAGGTGCGGGATCAGCGGCTCGTCGGCTGGCGGCATGGCGAGGTCCTTGAGCTTGCCCGGACGCAGCCATTTCAGCGCCTGGCCCTCGGCGGAGGTGACCGTGCCCTCCCAGCGCCGGCAGATATAGAGCGGCATCAGCAGGTGGAACTCGGGATAGGCGAAGCTGGCGAAGGTCAGCGGCGCCAGGCAATCCTCCTTCACCGTGATGCCGAGCTCCTCGCTCAATTCGCGGATCAGTGCCGGCTCGGGCCGCTCGCCGGGCTCCAGCTTGCCGCCGGGAAATTCCCACAGGCCGGCAAGCGCCTTGCCCTCCGGGCGCTGGGTGACGAGGACGCGGTTATCGGCATCGATCAGCGCGCAGGCGACGACGAAGAGCAGCTTCACGGCAGGATCATTTCCCGGAGAGGACGAGATGGACCGGCTCGGTCTCCTTGCCGGTCAGCGTGACCTTGTCATAGACGACGCCGCCTTCGCGAATCCAGTCTTCCTCCTTGCCCCAGGTCACCGTGGTCATGACGAAATAATCGCCCGGCGCGACGTCCTTGAAGGCGAATCGGCCATTCGATTCCGTCTTCGTCTCGCGGACATGTGCGTCATATTCAGCGTTGCGCTCCCCTTCCATCGGAAAGAAGCGGTGCGCGACGTAATAGCCCTCACCGAAAAGGTTCTTGAAGCGTTCGCGCGCAAAACCGGTCTGGGGCACGAGATAGACCACCTCGCCGGCCGCGTTGACGATCTGCCCGAGCGGGCGCGTCCGGAAGGCATGGCCGGTGATGACGCCCGTGCCGGGCTTCTTGATGAAAGCCGCTTCCGCGGCGGAGAACGCCACCGTCTCCGGTTTGCGCATGCAGCCTGCCAGCAGCAGCGCGGCGCAACACAACCCCAACACCCGCTTCATGCTGCCCCCCGGCCCATTCGCGATGTCGATACCAAGTAGACTCCCGCTAGGACAATGCAACCCCCGATTGCCTGCCGCAGCTCCAGCCTTTCGTCGAGCACGAGCACGACCATGATGGTCGCGACGGCCGGCACGAGATAACCGGTCATCGCCGCCCGCGTCGGCCCCGCCCGGCGGATCAGCTTCATGAAGATCGCCATCGGCACGGCGGTCGCGGCGAGCCCGAGCGCCAGCATGGCCGGCACGTGGTTCTGGATCGGCACTAGGGCCGAAGGCCCGAGGAAGGCGAGCGTCAGCCCGAGCGCCGCAAGCCCCGACACCATCTGCTGGCCAAGCGCCAGCCGCGCCGGATCGCCCGCCGGCGCCGGCACGGCACGCGTATAGAGGTTGCCGATGGCATAGCCGAGCGTGACGCCCGCCATGGCGAGCACGCCGAGCGCCGTGCCGCCGCCCTCGACCAGGCGCGGCCCGATCAGCAGCGCCACGCCGGCCATGCCGAGCAGCACGCCGACGATGCGCCGGCCAGAGAGCCGCTCCTCGGCAAAGAGGACATGCGCGAAGACCGCGGTCACCAAGGGCCCCGCCGCCTGGATCGCCGCCGGCCCGCTGGCGAGCTGCGTCAGCGCGTAGGCGACGAGCACGTTCGGCACCCAGCCATTGGTGGTGCCGAGCACGAGCCAGTGGCGCAACTCATGCCGGCGCGGCCAGGGCTTCTGTCCCAGCCAGATCACCCAGAGCGCCAGCGTGCCGGCACCGAACAGCCCACGCCCGGCCGCCACTGCCAGCGGCGCCACTTCCCCGTTCATCAGCTTGATGAACAGGAAGCTGCAGCCCCAGAAGAACGAACAGGCGAGGAGATTGCCGACGATGAAGGCCCGGCTTGGTTCGGCCGGGAAGGCTTTCTCAGGAGCGATAGTCACCGTTGATCTCGACATAGGCCTTGGTGAGGTCGCAGGTCCACACGGTGGACTTGCCTCGGCCCAATCCGAGATCGGCGGTGATGACGATGTGCTCGCCCTTCATGTAGGTCGACACAGCCTCTTCATCGTAAGAGGGCGCCCGGGCTCCCTGCTTTGCGACGGTGATCTCGCCGAAGGAGATGTCGAGCCTGTCGCGGTCGGCCGGCTCGCCGGCCTTGCCGACGGCCATGACGATGCGGCCCCAATTGGCGTCCTCGCCGGCGACCGCGGTCTTGACCAGCGGCGAATTGGCGATCGAGAGCGCCACGCGCTTGGCCGAGCGCGACGACATCGCGCCCGCAACCCGGACCTCGACGAACTTGCGCGCGCCCTCGCCGTCCTTGCAGACGAGATGCGCGAGTTCGAGCAGGACCGCGTTCAGCGCCCGCTTGAAGCCGGAGAGCCGGGCATCGTTGATCTCAGTGATTGTCGGCACGCCGCGCGCGGCCGCCTTGCCGGTAGCGAACAGCATCAGCGTGTCCGAGGTCGAGGTGTCGCTGTCGACCGTCACGGCGTTGAACGAGCCCTTGACGCCCTTCGAGAGCAGCGCCTGCAGCACCGGCGCCGCGATCGGCGCATCGGTGAAGACGAAGGAGAGCATCGTCGCCATGTCGGGCGCGATCATGCCGGCGCCCTTGGCGATGCCAGCGATGACGACCTCGTGCCCGTCGATCTTCGCTTTCCGGGACAGCGCCTTCGGGAAGGTGTCGGTGGTCATGATCGCCTTGGCGGCGTCGATCCAGGGGCCCTCCGTGGCGCGCGCGGCGCAATCCTTCAGCACGCCCTCGAACTTGGTCGCGTCGAGCGGCTCGCCGATCACGCCGGTCGAGGCGATGAAGACCTCGTGGGGCTTGCAGCCGGCCGCCTTGGCGGCGATCTCGGCCGTCAGCTTGACCGAGTCGCGGCCCTTCAGGCCGGTGAAGGCGTTGGCATTGCCGGAATTGACGACGATCGCGCGGGCCTTGCCCTGGGCCAGGTTCTCGCGGCACCAGTCGACTGGGGCCGACGGGCATTTCGAGCGGGTGAAGACGCCGGCAGCCTGCGTGCCCTCGTCGAGCAGCATGAAGACCACGTCGGTGCGGCCCTTGTAGCGGATGCCGGCCTCGGCGGTGGCGAAGCGCACGCCGGGAACCGGCGGAACCTTGGGCTGGCGCTTGGGCGCGAGCGGCGAAACGGGAACATCCTTGCCGGCCATCGAGGCGTCTCCTCAAGCATGATGCCGAAAAGTGGGACGCGGTTTTCGGACCACATCATGCTCTTATATGCGGCGTCCGATGTGCCGCAGCAGCGGGAGGAAGACAAGCCGCGCCAAGAGCAGAACCGACCCAGCAGGGGAAAATTTCGAGCCCGCACGAGTTTGCAAATAGCAAATCCATGTAGCGCCGAGCATAGCAATTTGCTATACGCGAGCAGTGAAGCGGATCACCTACAGCAGGGACGCGATCAAGACGCTTCAGCGCATACCGGCGAACATCGCTGCCACCATCCGGGCGAAGGTCGAGCAATACGCCGCCGAGCCGTCATCGCTGGCGAACAACGTCAAGGCCCTCAAGGGAGAGCCTGGATACTACCGCCTTCGGGTTGGGGATTGGCGCGTCGTATTCTCGGAGGATGGGCAGGTGATACTCATCGTCCGGGTCGCCCCGCGCGGCTCGGCTTACGACTAGGAGGGACAAATGGGCGCCCAGATCATCACCTCACCCACGGGCGAACGGCTCGTCGTCCTGCCAGAGGCGGAATATCAGGCTCTGGTTGAGGCAGCCGAAGATGCTGCCGACATCTCAGCCATCGCCCGCTTCGAGCGCCGCCTCGCCGCCGGCGAGGAAGAGTTCGTCCCCTCGGAAATGGTCGATCGCATCCTGGCGGGCGAAAACGTCGTCCGCGTCTGGCGCGAGCATCGCGGCCTCACCGCCAGCGCGCTCGCAGAGAAGGCCGGCATCGCCCAGTCCTATCTGTCGCAGATCGAGACCGGCAAGCGCGAGGGCACGCTCCAGACGATGAAGAAGATCGCCGACGCGCTGAAGGTCACGGTCGACGATCTGATCCCGCGAGCGGAGTAAACCCCGCTGGCCCGCACAGAGGCCTTTTGAGAATTCGCTGGCGTGTGTCGATTGGCGCGGCTGTCGAGAACCGGAGCGGAGCGGACTTTGGTCCGTTAGCACCGGAAGCGCAGACGGCCGTGCCAAGCGGCCGCGCCAGTAGAATTCACAAACAGCCGCTCAGGGCTTCTTCGGCTCGGCCGGTGCCGGGGCAGCGGGCGCCGGAGCCGCAGGCTTGTCCAGCCGCTCGATCTTGGCCTTCTCGCGCAGCGCCACGACGATGTCCTGCTGCGCCTTGCGCTCCAGGTACTGGTCGATCTGCGGCTTGACCTCCTCGAACTTCGGCAGCGGCTTGCTGCGCTTGTCCTCGAGCTTGATCACGTGCCAGCCGAACTGGCTCTTCACCGGGTCGGAGACCTGGCCCTTCTCGAGCTTGAAGGCGGCCTCGGCGAACTCGGGGACCATGCGCTCCTTGGTGAACCAGCCGAGGTCGCCGCCCTCCTTGCCGGAGCCGGGATCCTTCGAGAGCTCGGCTGCGACCTTGGCGAAATCCTCGCCCTTCTTCAGGCGCTCGGCGACTTCCTTGGCCTTGGCCTCGTCCTCGACCAGGATGTGGCGTGCATGCACCTCTTCCTCGGGCGCCATCGTCTTGACGGTGTCGTCGAAGAGCTTCCTGGCGGCCTCGGGCGTCACCGCCTTCTTCGACTCGCGCGAGATGTATTCGTCGAGCAGGAGCTTGTCGCGCATATAGGCGAGGCGCGAGGCGAATTCCGGCGTCTCGGCGATCTTGGCGGCGGCGGCGGCCTTGGCGCCGAGCTTGAGGTCGACCAGGAAATTGACCAGCTCGTCGCGCTTGCGCTCCTCGGGGAGCTGGGCGAGCCGCTCCTGCAGGTCCTCGGTGGCGCTGGTCAGGTCGCGCTCGGTGATGTTCATGCCGTCGACCTTGGCGACGACCTTGTCCTGCTGGGCGAGCGCCGGCAGGGCAGCGAGGGGCGCGGCGGCCAGCGCGAGCCCGAGCGGCAGCAGGGCGAGACGGGACAATGTCATCGGGACGGCCTTTTGTTGATGTCCGGAATGTTTTGCTCAGCGCTCCCTGCCAGTTGAACGCGGCAAAGGCAAGGCGATCGCGCCGCCAGGACGGTCCGCTCACGCGGGTTTGCGACGCTGCGCCGCGGCTCTTGGGGCGGCGCTCTTGGCACATGCCCCGGAAAACCCCACATGGCGTGCGAACCATGCCGCGTGATCCGCGTGCCGGCCTCGGCAAGGCAACGCTGGACCCCGCAACCGCACGCGTCTAAACACGCGGTCGAATTGAGATAATCCGGCTCCGCCGGCGCAGGATCATGACCATGCGCCGCCGGGGCCAGGCACCGAAAGAAGGCCAGATATGCTTGGCGCGCTCGCAAAGAAACTCTTCGGCTCGTCGAACGACCGGCGCGTCAAGGGCTACGCCCCCCGTGTGGCGGCGATCAATGCGCTCGAAAACGAGGTCAGCGCGCTCAGCGACGAAGCGCTGCGCGCCCGCACCGATGAGTTCCGCCAGCAGCTCGCCAACGGCGCCAAGCTCGACGACCTGCTCGTGCCGGCCTTCGCCACGGTGCGCGAGGCCGCCAAGCGCGTGCTCGGCCAGCGCCCCTACGACGTCCAGCTCATCGGCGGCATCGTACTGCACGAGGGCTCCATCGCCGAGATGAAGACCGGCGAAGGCAAGACCCTGGTCGCGACCCTGCCGACCTATCTCAACGCGCTCGAAGGCAAGGGCGTCCACGTCATCACCGTGAACGACTACCTCGCCCGCCGCGACGCCGAGTGGATGGGCCAGCTCTACGGCTTCCTCGGCCTCAGCACCGGTATCATCGTCCACGGCATCGAGGACGAGGAGCGCCAGCGCGCCTACGCCGCCGACATCACCTACGGCACCAACAACGAGTTCGGCTTCGACTACCTGCGCGACAACATGAAATACGACGTCTCGCAGATGTCGCAGCGTGGCCACCATTTCGCGATCGTCGACGAGGTCGACTCGATCCTGGTCGACGAGGCCCGCACGCCGCTGATCATCTCCGGCCCGCTCGACGACAAGTCCGACCTCTACGTGACGATCGACAAGATCCTGCCGGGCCTGGTCAAGACCGACTACGAGGTCGACGAGAAGCAGCGGGCGGTCTCGCTGACCGAGGCCGGCAACGAGCATATCGAGCAGCTGCTGCGCGAGGCCGGCCTGCTCAAGGAGGGCGACCTCTACGACGCCCAGAATGTCACGCTCGTCCACCACGTCAACCAGGCGCTGCGGGCGCATACCCTGTTCCAGCGCGACAAGGACTACATCGTCCGCAACGACGAGGTCGTGATCATCGACGAGTTCACCGGCCGCATGATGCCGGGCCGGCGCTATTCGGAGGGCCTGCACCAGGCGCTCGAGGCCAAGGAGCACGTCACCGTCCAGCCCGAGAACCAGACGCTGGCCTCGATCACCTTCCAGAACTATTTCCGCCTCTACAAGAAGCTCGCCGGCATGACCGGCACGGCCGCGACCGAGGCCGACGAGTTCTTCCAGATCTACAAGCTCGAAGTCGTCGAGATCCCGACCAACGTCCCGATCTCCCGCCTCGACGAGGATGACGAGGTCTACCGCACCTTCGAGGAGAAGGTCCGCGGCGTCATCCGCGAGATCAAGGAGGCGCAGAAGAGCGGCCAGCCCATGCTGGTCGGTACCACCTCGATCGAGCGCTCCGAGCTCATCGCCGAGATGCTGGAGAAGGAGGGCTTCAAGCTCATCGACTTCAGCGACCAGACGGCGCTGGAGCCGATCTACGCCGCCGCCCGCGCCGGCACGCCCTCGAACTCCTTCGCCGTGCTGAACGCCCGCTTCCACGAGCAGGAGGCCTATATCGTCGCCCAGGCCGGCGTGCCCGGCGCCATCACCATCGCCACCAACATGGCCGGCCGCGGCACCGACATCCAGCTCGGCGGCAATGCCGAGATGCGCATCCGCCACGACCTCGCCGGCATGGAGGAAGGCCCGGAGCGCGACGCCCGCGCCGCCGAGATCCGCGCCGAGGTCATCGACTTCAAGCAGCGCGTGATCAAGGCCGGCGGTCTCTACATCGTCGGCACCGAGCGCCACGAGAGCCGCCGCATCGACAACCAGCTGCGCGGCCGCGCCGGCCGCCAGGGCGATCCCGGCCGCTCCAAGTTCTTCCTGTCGCTGCAGGACGACCTGATGCGCATCTTCGGCTCCGACCGCATGGACGGCATGCTGCAGCGCCTCGGCCTCAAGGAGGACGAGGCCATCATCCATCCCTGGATCAACAAGGCGGTGGAGAAGGCGCAGGGCAAGGTCGAGGCGCGCAACTTCGACATCCGCAAGAACATCCTGAAATACGACGACGTCATGAACGACCAGCGCAAGGTCGTGTTCGAGCAGCGCCGCGAGTTCATGAGCCTGCCGAGCGTGCGCGAGACCATCGACGACATGCGCCATGGCGTGGTCGAGGACACCGTCACCCGCCGCATCCCGGAAGAGGCCTATGCCGAGCAATGGGACGCTGCCGGCCTGCGCGAGGACGTGCTGACCTATCTCAACCTCGACCTGCCGATCGAGGATTGGGCCAAGGAGGAAGGCATCGCCGATGCCGAGCTGCGCGAGCGCATCCGCACCCACGCCGACGACGCTTACGCCGACCGCATCGCCCGCAACACCGAAGAGGTGATGACCTATATCGAGAAGCAGGTCCTGCTGCAGACGCTCGACCATCTCTGGCGCGAGCATCTCGTCACGCTCGACCACCTGCGCCAGGTCATCGGCTGGCGCGGCTATGCCCAGCGCGACCCGCTGAACGAGTACAAGCAGGAGGCGTTCGAGCTCTTCGACGGGCTGATCGGCCATCTGCGCGAGCAGGTCACCGGCAACCTGATGCGCATCGAGGTCCGCTTCGACGCGCCCGACGAGGGCAGCCTGCCGCCACAGGAGGCGCCGCCGCTCGGCTTCGCCAGCGAGTACGGGGCGTCCTCCGGCAGCGGCCTGCAATATGCCGCGATCGACGGCGACCTCGCCGTCGCCGAGCGCAACCCGGACGATCCCTCGACCTGGGGCAAGGTCGGCCGCAACGAAGCCTGCCCCTGCGGCTCCGGCAAGAAGTTCAAGCACTGCCACGGGCAGTACGCCTGAGGCGACACGCATCGTCGGTTATTGAAAAGGGCTCCAGTCGATGACTGGAGCCCTTTTCGTTTGCGCTGAAAAATCCGTCCGCATGGCGAAGGCTGGCGCGGGGAACCCCTCTCCCGAATGGGAGAGGGGCAGGAGTGAGGCCCGCCGCCAGACGTTTGTAGTAGTCACCTAACCGCGGCTCCGGTCAGCGTCACTGGATTGTACGGCGGGCCCTCATCCGCCCCTACCGGGGGCGCCTTCTCCCATCCGGGAGAAGGAAGAGAAGCGGCGCGTCCCCAAAGCGTCGACACGAAAACGAAAAAGGCCGCTCTCGCGAGCGGCCTTCTCCATATCCGGGTTATGTCAGGCGCTTACTTCGCCGAGAAGACGCCGAGGCTGCTCGCCGTGATGTCGAAGGAGAGCGTGGCGACGACGGTCGGGTTGCACCACTTCGAGCTGGCCGTGCCGTTGTTGACGCCGCGCGGATCGGCCGTCAGCAGGAAGCACTCCTTCTTCGACAGGTCGGTGTCGTGGTAGCGCAGGTCGGCGGTCAGGTTCTTCCAGGTGTAGGAGACGCCCGCGTTCCAGTAGTTGTAGTCGGGCAGGTCGGTCGCGGGAACCGTCGACCAGATCGCCAGGTTGGTGGTGCCGAGCCAGTAATGGCCGAACTCGCCGGAGACCGAGAGGCCTTCGAGGAAGGGCAGGGCGTACTTCGCGGTCACCGAGGCGTAGGTGCCCTGCGCGCCGGTGCCGAGCCAATCCCAGGCGTAGAAGACGTTGGCGCCGACCGTCAGCTTGTCCTCGTAGTTATACGACACCTTGCCGTACACCTCGGTGTAGTCGGTGTTCTTCGGGGTCCAGTAGACGCCGAACGTGTCGATGAACTGCTTCTCGTTCGGGTAGTAGTACTGCCACACGCCGAAATCGAAGGTCACCGGGCCGAACTTCGGGCGGATACCGCCGTAGAAGTCGACTTCGGCCGGGGGCTTGGTGGCGAGGTCGACGTTCGAGGCGTAGACGCCGGCATAGAACAGGTTGTCGTAGAATTGCAGCTCGACGCCGCCCTGCACTGCGGGCTTGCGGTCGGTCTGCGAGATGCCGCGGAAGTTATAGTCGGTCATCACCTTCGCGTTGAAGGCGGCGTCGATCCAGACGACGCTCGGCACGACCGGAACCGGGGGCGCGCCCTTCTTGCTGGGCAGGTCGGAGGCCTGGGCAGCTCCAGCCATCACGGCGAACGACACGGCCGCGCCGGTCAGCGAGTAGCGAAGGAAGTCGAAGGCCATCATCAGCTCCGTCGAAAATCGAACCAGGCGCAATCGCCGCCTTTCGGTCACAATCAAGGCGGCTGAACGCCATTTTCGGCAAGACGAGCTTTTTGGCAGGACGCTCAACAAATAGGCAAAACCGTGGTCAACGCCTTGTTTTGACGCCCGCTAAATAAGCTTGGCCGACAAAGCGAGTGGTTGTGGCATTTTCATCACGCGGGGAAAAGCCGCTACCCCATCAGCCAAGTCCCAAGTGGAACCAAAGCCGAGCGTTCGGATGGGCCGTAGCGGCGCTGAGTCGGCAGCCAACAGTGGCAAGCAATGCCTGAAAACAGCGACGCCTCTGCGGAGCAAGCTCCACAGAGGCGCGCATGGTTACAGGCCAAAGCGGCGGCGAATAGGCTTCAGAAACCGCTTGAGACTTCGCTGGCGTGACTCGATTGGCGTGGTTGTCGAGAACCGGAGCGCAGCGGACTTCATGTCCGTGAGCACCGGAAGCGCAGACAGCCGCGTCGGATGGCCACGCCAGTAGAAGTACCAAACGGCTTCAGCGAATCGCGGTCTGGCTCGAATAGGCGGCGGCCGGCTGGTCGAGCTGCGTCGTGCGCAGGCTGTCGGAGCGGCGCGGCGGCAGCGGTGCGCGCACGCTGGTCGGCGCTGCCGGAACGACGGAGGCGACCGGGGCCGCGTCCTCGGCGGGCGCAGCCGCCTGCGACGAGCCGCCGATGAGCGGTACGAAGCCGAGAGCGCGCTGGTAGAACGGCCGGTTGTCCTCGGCCGCCTGCGGGGCCGGGGCCGGAGCGGCGGCGAGGCTGGCCGCCACCGGAGCCTGCTGGCCGGCGCCCGGCGAAACCTTGGCGACCTGCGTCGCGGCAGAAGCCACGGGCTTCGGCTCGGCCACGGCGGGCTTGGCCGGCTCGGGCTTGGCCGCAGGTTCAGCCGCCGCGGCGGCGACAGCGGCGAGAACCGCGTCGTTATCGGCCGAATCGGCCCGGATGGTCGCCTTCGCCTTGCCCTTGTCGTCGAGCACGACGACGCGCGGGCCGATGGTCAGCGCGTCTGGACGGCTGACGCCGACATCGCGCGAAGCCCAGGAGACGGAACGGTTGAGCGAGTCGGAGCCGCTGGCGATCAGCGTGCTCTTGAACGAGGGGTGCTGGTCGCCGTCGTCATAGACCAGCTTGATCGCCGGCGTGCCCTTGGCGACGAGCGCTGCGACCTGCGCGTCGTCGTCGCGGCGCTTCTGGGCGACAGCAACGTCGCCGCCACTGCCGCCGTTGAAGACGTAGCGCCCGCCATTGACGCCGACAGCCGGCTCGTCCTTGGCGACCTCGAAATAATCGGTGCCTTCCTTCAGGTTCTTCCAGAAGGCGATGTTCGGGTCGAGCCTATGCTTGGCGAGGTTCTCCGGCGTCATCCGGAAGGGCAGCGCCTGCATCTGCACGGCCTTCTGCCCGGCATTCTGGGCCTCGCGCACCAGGGCGTAGATCTCGCCGATCTGGTCGTCGGTCATCGAGTAGCAGCCGGCCGAGGAGCAGGCGCCGTGCACCATCAGGTTCGAGCCGGTGCGGCCATACGAGCGGTCATAGGCATTGGGATAGCCCATGTTGAACGAGACGTAATAGGACGAGTTCGGGTTCATCTGCGCCGGGGTGATGGCGTAAAACCCTTCCGGCGACATCCGGTCGCCCTCGCGCACCTTCGGGCCGAGCTGGCCCGACCAGCGGCACATCGGGAAGGTCTTGAGCAGGGCGTATTTGCCGTCGCCGCGCTTCTTCCAGACCTCGAGCTCCGACTCCTTCTTGTAGGAGCGGATCAGGATCGGCTGGTCCTTGCTCATGCCCTTCTCGGACATCAGCGTGTAGGTGGCCGACGGAATCGGAATGTAGTGGCGGGCCGAACCGCGATAGCGGTCCTCCTCGCAGGCGCCCAAGGTCAAAGCAACGAGCGCCACGAGGGCGAAGTGTCTTATTGCCACGTCGTCGATCCCATCGATCAAGCGGTCGTCACAGACCTTGTACCACGCAAGACGGCGAAATTGTGCCGTGCCCCACCGTTGTAGAAGCGTTAGCCTTGAACGTTCCTTACCACAACGGTCTCATTTGTGGCCATATGGTGAAGCGGGGGTTAAGCCTGCGCCAGGCTCGGGACCAGTTCAAAAAAAGCACAGCCCTCATCCAGAGCCCGCGGGGAACCCTCTCCTGTAAGGAGAGGGCAGGGTGAGGTGTAGGCCAGAACACCAGTGGAGCTGAAACAGCGCCGCGGTTAGCTCACGGCTACAGCGTCAAAGGGCCGACACCTCACCCCTGCCCCTCTCCTTACAGGAGAGGGGTTCCCCGCGCGCTCTGGATTGAGGGCTCGGGACGTCCTCAGAGGTTGCGGCCGATCGCCAGGAACTTGTCCTCGCGCCGCGCCACGAGCTCCTCCTGCGAGAGCCCGGCCATGTCCGACAGGGCGGCGGCGATCGAATCACCGGCCCGCGTGATCGCCATCTCGGGGTCGCGGTGGGCGCCGCCGGTCGGCTCGCTGACGATCCGGTCGATGATGCCGAAGCGCAGCAGGTCCTGCGCCGTGATCTTCATGCCGGTCGCGGCGTCCTGCGCCCTGGCGGTGTCGCGCCACAGGATCGAGGCCGCGCCCTCCGGCGAGATCACCGAATAGATCGCGTGCTCCAGCATCATGACCTTGCTCATGGCGGCGATCGCGATCGCCCCGCCCGAGCCGCCCTCGCCGATCACCAGCGCCACGCTCGGGCTGCGCAGGCCGAGGCAGGCCTCGGTCGAGCGCGCGATCGCCTCGGCCTGGCCGCGCTCCTCCGCCTCGATGCCGGGATAGGCGCCGGCCGTGTCGACGAAGCTCAGCACCGGCAGGCCGAAGCGGTCGGCCATCTCCATCAGGCGCACGGCCTTGCGGTAGCCTTCCGGCTTGGGCATGCCGAAATTGTGCCGGATGCGGGTCTCGGTGCTGTTGCCCTTCTCCTGGCCGAGCACGCAGACCGGCTCGCCGCGGAAGCGGCCGAAGCCGCCGACGATGGCCTCGTCCTCGCCGAAGCCGCGATCGCCCGCCAGCGGCGTGAACTCGGTGATCAGCCGGGCGCAGTAGTCGCTGAAATGCGGCCGCTGCGGATGGCGCGCCACCAGCGTCTTCTGCCAGGGCGTCAGCGCCGCGTAGATCTCCTTGAGCGCCTGGCTCGCCTTCGCGTCGAGCTTGCCGATCTCCTCGGAGAGCGAATAGCCGTCGCCCTTCCCGTCGAGGGCACGCAACTCATCCGCCTTGGCCTCCAGCTCGGCGACAGGCTTCTCGAAATCAAGGTAGCTTCGCATCGTCATCCAGTTCTGGTCCGCGCCATCGTCCCGCGCGAACGCGACGGACGGGTGTAGTCGAGGGGGCGCGAAAAAGCGGCGGACCTTGGCCGCGCCGCGCCGAAATTGTCAACCCGGCGAGCCGGTTTCGGGCGGCCCGCCGGCGCGCGGCGCGATCCTGGGTGCGATCCTGGGCGTTGGCGTCGGCGTCGCCTGCGGCAGCAGCACCGGCCGGAAGGCGAAGCTGCGCCGCGTCGCGCGCAGGGGCGCGCGCTGGTAGAATTGCTTGGTCGCGTCGATGACGTGCACGCCGGCGAAGGGCAGCGACAGGCTGGAGCCGAGCCGCTCCCAGGCCGGCGCCGAGCGCATGAACAGGCGGCCCCGCAGCGGCGGCACGTAGAGCGCCTCGGCCCAGTTCTCCGGCGCCAGCGTCGCCCCGCGCATCAGCGCCTCCAGCTGCGAGCGGCTGAACGGCCGGCCATAGCCGAAGGGCGTCGCATCCATCCGGGCCCACAGACCGCGGCGATTGGGCGCGACCACCAGCACACGGCCGCCCGGGCTGAGCACGCGCGCCACCTCCTCCAGCAGGTCGTCGGGGCTCTCGGTCTCCTCCAGCGCATGCACCAGCACGACGCGGTCGATCGAGGCGGTCGGCAGCGGCAGCAGCGTCGGCTCGACCAATGCGGAGGCCGAAAGCCCCTCCGAGGGCCAGTTCACCACGCCCTGCGCCGCCGGCATGAAGGCGAGCACGCGTTCGGCTCCCGCTCCGAGCACGGAGAGGTAAGGCGTCGCGAAGCCGAGGCCGAGCAGGCGCTGGCGCCCGCAATCCGGCCATAGGCGCAGCATCGCCCGGCCGATGAAGCGGCGCGCCACATGGCCAAGAGGGCTGGCATAGAAGGCGCGCAGGTCGACGACATCGAGAGCCATGCCACGGACATGGAATGCGGCAGGCGCGAAGGCAAGGGGGCGAACCGCAACAGCGGCAGACGCCACCGTGCTTGATCGGAACCGGGTCATGCCCCATCAGTTTGCCAGCGACCGCCCTTCCCGGAGCCCTCCATGTCCCTCGACATCCACGTCTTCCGCACGCTCAGCGACAATGCCGGAGCCCTGATCCGCGACCCGGCGACGCAGGCCTGCGCCGCGGTCGACGTCCCCGACGCCGCCCAGGTCCTGGCTGCGGCCGAGGAGAAGGGCTGGATCATCAGCGACATCTTCATCACCCACGCCCATTTCGACCACACCCAGGGCGTCGCCGAGCTGAAGCAGGCGACCGGCGCCACCGTCTACGGCCCGGCCGATTCCGCAAGCCAGGCGCCGGTCGACACCATCGTCGCGCAGGGCGACCGCGTTTCGCTCGGCGGCTTCGAATTCGACCTCTGGCACACGCCCGGCCATGCCGAGGGCCATCTCAGCTATGTCGGCGTGCAGACGAAGCTCGCGCTCGTCGGCGACGTCGTCTTCGTCATGGGCTGCGGCCGCGTCCAGCCCGGCCAGATGGGCGCCATGTGGAGCTCGCTTGCGCGCATCAAGACGCTGCCCGACGAGACCAAGCTGATCACCGGCCACGACTACACGCTCTCCAACGCCCGCTTCGCCATCGCGATGGACCCGGCCAACGCCGCCTTGCAGGCGCGCGTCGCCGAGGCGGAGAAGGCCAAGGCGGCAGGCCGCTTCTGGGCCCTGACCACGGTCGGCGAGGAAAAGGCGACGAACCCGTTCTTCCGCTCGTCCGAGGGTGCGCTCGCCGCCTCCGTTGGGCTCATTGGCGCCCAGCCAGACGAGGTCTTCGCCGCCCTGCGCGAAGCCAAGAACAAGTTCTGAGAAACCGTTGGAGGCACCCTTAGCCCTCATCCTGAGGAGCGATCGCAGATCGCGTCTCGAAGGATGCTCCAGAGGGCGCTGTCACCGCGAGCTGGTTCATCCTTCGAGACGCCGCCAAAGCGGCTCCTCAGGGTGAGGGCTGAGGGTCTAGAATTGGTGAGAAACATATGCCCCCACAGCTCGACGGATTGACCGCGGCGGAGGTGATCCGCCTGCTCGACCTCAAGCCGCATCCCGAAGGCGGCCATTACCGCGAGACTTTTCGCGACGAGGCCGGGCCGGAGGGCCGCAGCTTCTCGACTGCGATCTACTACCTGCTCGACACCGGCGAGACCTCGGAATGGCATCGCGTCGACGCCGCCGAGATCTGGCACCATTATGCCGGGGCGCCACTCGTGATCAGCGTCTCGCCCAATGGCCATGACGCCTCGGCCCATCATCTCGGCACCGACCTCAAGGCCGGCCAGCGCCCGCAATTCGTCGTGCCCGCCGGCTGGTGGCAGAGCGCGACCTCGCTCGGCGCCTGGACCCTGGTCGGCTGCACCGTCGCGCCCGGCTTCGCCTTCGCGGGCTTCGAGATGGCGCCGAGCGGCTGGCGGCCGCAGCCGCGCCAGCCCGGAGGCGCGAAATGACGCCCCATCCCCTGATCGCTGACGCCCCGAACGATCCGGCGCTGGTGCTCGAATGCGAGCGCCGCGTCGTCAACGCCTGGCCCTCGCCCTCGACCCTGCTGATCGACGACTGGGTCGTGCGCTTCGCCAGCGGCTATTCCGGCCGCGCCAATTCCGCCTCGCCGCTCCGGCCCGGCGCCGAGCTCGACGACGCCACGCTGGCGCTGATCGAGGAACTCTACCGCGCCGACGGCCTGCCGCCGAGCATCCGGCTGACGCCGCTGATCGGCGAGGAGACGCGCAAGCGCGTCCTGGCGCGCGGCTACCAGCTCAAGGACGCGTCCTTCGGCCTGGTCGCCAACCTTGCCGGCCTGGAGCCGCTCATCGAGCCCGACCTCCAGATCGAGGCCCGGCCGAGCCGGGACTGGATCGCCGGCGTCTCCTCCCACCAGTCGCCGGACAAGCGCAACGAGGCCGATCTTGCGGCCATCATCGAGAAGGTGCGGCTACCAGCCGCCTTCGCGACCCTGCTGCTCGCCGGCGAGCCGGTCGCCTATGGCATGAGCGTGGCCGAGCGCGGCATGGCCGAGATCGGCTCCGTCATCGTCGACCCCAACCATCGCGGCCACGGCCTCGGCCGCCGGCTGATCACCGGCCTGATGAGCTGGGCCAGGCTGATGGAGGCGCAGACCTCCTACCTCCAGGTCGGCCAGACCAACGATGCCGCGATCAAGCTCTATGCCGGCCTCGGCTTCCGCCGCCTCTACGGCTACGAGACGCGCATATTGGAGTGAGAGGCCGCCGCCTCCTCCGATAAAGAGCGCGGGAGCCCCTCTCCTGTAAGGAGAGGGGTGGGGGTGAGGTGTCGGCCCTTAGACACCGCAGCGGTGAGCTAACCGCCGCCTTCGTTCAGTCTCACTGGTCCAGCGGCCGACACCTCACCCTGCCCTCTCCTTACAGGAGAGGGTTCCCCGCGCCTGCTCCCGGTCGCATCAGCACCACGATGCAACCCTGCTTTGTATGGACCGCGAACGGGCCCGGCTGATCCCTTCCGAGCCTTTCAGGCCACGCATCCACCAGGCCTTCCTTCGACAATCCACCCCTCCGAAATCTTGCATACATTTTCCCTTGAACGCTTGCCGCCCCCTGCGCCAAGCTCTACCCATTCCAGCGAGGCCGCCCGAGAGCGGCCCGTGAATACGTGGGAGGTCACATGAAGAATTTTGCGAAAGCCACCCTGGCAGTCGTGGCGATGCTCGCCTCGGCCGCGCCCTCCTGGGCGTTTCCCGATCGCCCGGTGCAGCTGATCGTGCCCTGGGCCGCCGGCGGCGGCATGGACTCGGTGATGCGCATCTTCGCCAACGGGCTCGAGGCCGAGCTCAAGCAGCCGGTCAACGTCATCAACCGCACCGGCGGCGGCGGCCTCACCGGCCACACCTTCATCGCCACCGCGACGCCGGACGGCTACACCATCGGCGGCGCCAGCCCCGAGATCTCGTTCTACAAGAGCCTCGGCCTCGGCGAGCTCACGCCCGAGAGCATCGACCTGTTCTCGCGGCTCTCGCTGATCCCGGCCGGCATCACGGTCAAGGCCGACAGCCCCTACAAGACTGTCGCCGACTATCTCAAGGCCGTGAAGGACGGCCCGAAGGGCGCGCTGATGGCGTCGGGCACCGGCGTCGGCGGCTCCTGGCACATCGCCTCGGGCGGCATCCTGAAAGCCGCCGGCATCGCGCCGGACGCGGTGCGCTGGGTGCCGAGCAATGGCGGCGCCCCGGCGCTGCAGGACCTCGTCGCCGGCGGCATCACCGTCTTCACCGGCTCGCCGATCGAGGCCAAGGCGATGCTCGACGCCGGCCGCGTCCGCACCATCCTGCTGATGACCAACGAGCGCCATCCCAGCTTCCCCAACGTGCCCAGCGCCAAGGAAGTCGGGCTCGACTGGACCTATGAGAACTGGTTCGCGCTCGCCGCGCCCAAGGGCGTCCCGGCCGACCGCCGCAAGATCCTGTTCGACGCCGCCCAGCGCACGATGCAGCGCGAGGACGTCCGCAAGGGCATGATCGACCGCGGCATCACGCCGGTCTGGGACAAGCCCGGCGAGTTCGACGCCTATGTGAAGACCTTCACCGAGCGCGGCAACGCCGTGCTGAAGGACCTCGGCCTGACGAAGGGCTGAGGACGGGAACGCGGGGCGGCTTGGTCCGCCTCGCGCTCGACCGATATTTGCCGGCTTATAAAATCCGTCCTGCATGATTCCCAACGTGGATGCCGGATGATTTCGTGGCGGCGCGCGCCCGCGCGCCGATCCGGCGAACCTAGCCCGACGAAGGCGTTGGTGCTAACAAATGCCTCGGTGTCCATACGGCAGGTATCCGGGGATTTCGGCCATGACGCTGACCAGGAAGCAGTTCGGCCTCGGAATGGCCGTAGCCGGGCTTGGCGCCGGAGCGACTGCCAAGCAGGCCGCCGCACAAGCCCAAGGCGGCGCGCAGCAACCGACCAACCTGCCCACCACCCCCTCGGGGGCTCATCAGGCCACCTATTTCTTCAAGAACTCGGCCTTCGAATTCGTCTTCCTGACGAGCCTCGGGCGCGCCTACCACCAGGGCGGAAACGTCGGCAAGATCCTCTACCTCATCAGGCAGATCGAAGACGGCAACTTCGAGAGCGCCTACCAGGCCCTGATCGCGGCGGGCCATGAAGCCCGCGCCATAGCCGAGGATTCCGCCAGCGGCGGCCATGTCGAAAGTGCCCGGCAGGCCTATCTCTGGGCGCAGAATTTCTACGACAGCGCCACCTACTTCGCGGACGGATCCGGAGATCCTGCGCGGATCACGACGGCCTGGCAGTTGATGGATGATTGCTGGCTGAAATCGCTCGCCTTGTTCGATCCGCCGATCGAGCAGGTCAGCATTCCCTATCAGGGCATCGCCCTGCGCGGCTTCTATTTCCGCGGAAAGAGCGCGAACGAAAAGCGCCCCCTGCTGATCCTCGTCAACGGCAGCGACGGCGCCGCCCTCGACATGTGGATGACGGGCGCGGCGGGAGCGGTAGCCCGCGGCTATGACTGCCTCACCTTCGACGGGCCCGGGCAGGGCTACGCCCTCTGGAAGCAGGGCCTCAGCTTCCGGCCGGATTGGGAGCATGTCATCACGCCGGTCGTCGACTTCGCCCTGAGCCGCGCGGGCGTCGATCCGAAGAGGATCGCAATCCAGGGCATCAGCCAGGGCGGGTACTGGGTTCCGCGCGCCCTCGCCTTTGAGAAAAGGATCGCAGCCGCCATCGCAGATCCGGGCGTGGTCGACGTCTCGGCATCGTGGACCGCCTCGTTGCCGCCGCCGATGCTGGAGCTCCTGAAGGCGGGCCGCAAGGACGAGTTCGATGGCTACATGGCCAAGATGCTGGACCCGGCCACCAAGAATTCCCTGGTCTTCCGCATGAGGCCCTATGGCGTGACCTCGTATTACGAGGCCTTCAAGGCGACGATGGACTATAACCTCACGGACGTCATCGGGAAGATCGAGTGTCCGATGCTGATCACCGCGCCAGCCAACGAAGCGTTCTGGCCCGGGCAATCGGGTCGACTCCACGATCTCCTGACCTGTCCCAAGACGCTGGTCCCGTTCTCGGCCTCCGACGGGGCGGACCTGCACTGCGAGCCGGCGGGGTACGGGCTCAGGGACCTGCGCGTGTTCAACTGGCTCGATAAGACGTTGGCTTGACGCCCCTTTGGAGCATCGGACCGAAAAGCGGAGTCCTGTTTTCGGAAAAATCCGACGCAATAACAAGGCTCTAGATCGCCACGCCGCGTCCGGTAGGACTTACGGCGATTTAGGCGGCGGCCAGGGCAGGTCGACGAGCGTCTCACCCACCTCCACGGACGCTCACGCCCGGAGCAGCGCCAACACCGGCGCCATCGCCCCCTCGACATCGCGCAGGCTGCATTCCCAGACGACCACCACCCGCCAACCAAGCTGCCGCAGCGCCGCCGCGTTGCGCTCGTGCCTGTCGGCGTTGCGGTCGAACTTCGCCTGCCAGAATTCGGCGTTGGTCCTGGGCTGCCCGCCGCGCCCGCAGCCATGGCGGTGCCAGTAGCAGCCATGCACGAAGATCGCGAGGCGGTGCTTCGGCAGCGCCACGTCCGGGCGCCCCGGCAGCCTGCCGTAATCGACCCGGAAGCGGTAGCCGCGCGCATGCAGGAAGCGCCGGACCTTGAGCTCGGGGCCGGTGTCGCGGCGGCGATTGGCCTGCATCACCTTGCGCGTCGCAGCGGAGACGGGCGGGAGCGGCTGGGCCGCAAAGTCGCTAGCTGGCTCGTGAGTTCTCATGGAGCCTGTCTCGCCCATCCGGGCGGGTCCGAACCACCCGATACCTGCCCGGAACGATCGGTTGCCGGCCCGTCAGGCCGCATGCGATCCTGATGCGGCTGCGCGACATGGAGAGAGCCGATGGCTGACCGCATTCTCGTTTTCTACGGCTCCTACCGGTCCGACCGGATGGGCATCCGCCTCGCCGACTACATCACCTCGGGGCTGGCGCAGCGCGGCGCGGACGTCGAGCTGATCGACGCCAAGGCCGTCGACCTGCCGATGCTCGACCGCATGTACAAGGAGTATCCGAAGGGCTCGGCCCCGGCCGCGATGGAGGAGCTCGCCGAGAAGATCCGCGGCGCCGACGCGTTTCTGTTCGTGACCGGCGAGTATAACTGGGGCGTCCAGCCCGGCCTGAAGAACCTCACCGACCATTTCCTCGAGGAATGGTTCTGGCGCCCCGCCGCCATCGCCAGCTATTCCGCCGGCCGCCTCTCAGGCGCCCGCTCGAACTCCGCCTGGCACGCGACGCTGTCGGAGATGGGCATGGTCGTGATCTCCAGCTCGCTCACGGTCGGGCCGATCTCGGAGACCCTGGATGCCGAAGGCGTCCCGACCGGCCCGGCCGGCAAGTCGCTGGAGCGCGCCTTCGGCCGCTTCGCCGACGACCTGGCATGGTGGACGGAAGCCGCGAAGACGCAGCGCGGGCGCAAGGCGCCGCCCTACTGAACGAGCGCGAGACATGAAGCCCATGGATGGGAGCTTCTGCAAATGGGTGGAGAGGCGAAGTTGGTCGCCGGCTCGCCGAGCGTCCCATTTTGACCGGGTGCTGGCGTGATTTAGGGCGCAGGCGCCCCCCAAGACGCCCATCTTTTGTGAGCTACGCCCCAGATTGCGTGCTATGGTGCCGCTCGCGTCGGGCCCCAGCAAGACTCCGCGTTGCGTTGTTATGTCGGGTATGGCTTTCGCTCCGCGAGCCTCCGACGTACATGAAGGGACAGCTATGGCTGCCCGCACTCCCGAACATCGTGAAGAGGCCGCACTCAGCCTTACCTTGGCTGTGATTGCCACCTCGACCACGCCGCTGCTTCTTCTCGACGGTGACCTCAACGTCATCGCGGCCAGCACCTCCTTCTGCCGGACATTCGGCATCGACGCCGCGACCGTGCCGGGGCGTCAGTTGTTCGACCTGGGATCGGGAGAATGGAATATCCGCCAACTCCGCTCGCTTCTCGTCGCCACAGCCGATGGCCAGGCCGAGATCGATGCCTACGAGATGGAGTTGAATGAAGCGCATCGCCAGAAGCGCTTGCTGCTGCTCAACGCCCGGAAGTTGAGCTACGGTCAGGATGAGAAGGTGCGCCTGCTCCTGGCAGTCAGCGACGTCACGGAAGCGCGCCGCAATGAAAAGCTCAAGGATGACCTGCTGCGGGAAAAGGCCGTCCTGTTGCAGGAGCTTCAGCACAGGGTCGCCAACAGCCTGCAAATCATCGCGAGCGTGCTGCTTCAGGACGCCCGCAAGGTTCGGTCTGAAGAGACGCGAAGCCATCTGCAGAGCGCGCATGGCCGGGTGATGTCGATCGCCGCCCTGCAGCAACAGCTCTCCACATCGGGCTTGGCCGATGTGGAGCTGCGCACTTATTTCAAGCAGCTCTGCCAAAGCCTGAGCGCGTCGGTGATCCATCACCCGGATCTGCTGAGCCTGCAGGTCAGCGTCGACGACAGCCACGTCAACGCCGACATCTCCGTCAGTTTGGGCCTGATCGTCACCGAACTGGTGATCAATGCGATCAAGCATGCGTTTCCAAAAGATCACGGCGGCACGATCAGCGTGGACTATCGCTCGCAAGGAGACGCTTGGACGTTGTCTGTCGCCGACACCGGCGTCGGCATGCCGCCTGGTCCAGACCTTGCAAAAGCTGGTCTCGGTACCAGCATCGTCGAAGCGCTCTGCAAGCAGTTGCAGGCGCGCATCGAGGTCGTCAGCGACAGCTCTGGTACCAGGATTTCGATCTCTCACACGCCCGACCCCGAGCACGGTGAGGGCGAGCTTGAGCAGGCGCAGGCCGTTTGAGGTCTGGAGCGGTCCGGCCATTCGGCATGATGCCCGAATTGGGTCGCCAGCTGCCCTCAGAGCATGATGCCGAAAAGTGGGAACCGGCTTTCGGACGACATCACGCTCTCACTCTTTGACAAGGGCCGGGTTCGCGACCTACGTCACGATCTCCCCGCGGAAGGCCCAGCGGGTCATGCGGCGCTCGACCAGCGCGCAGGCGGCGTACATCAGCACGCCCATGATCGCGATCGAGAACAGGCCGGCGAAGGTCGTGGCGGAGTCGTTGCGCGCGCCCGCCGAGAGCATCAGGAAGCCGATGCCGCGATTGCCGCCGACGGTCTCGGAGATCACCGAGCCGATGAAGGCCAGCGTCACCGCCACCTTCAGGCTGGCGAAGAGATAGGGCATGGCGCGGGGCACCCCGACCTTGGTCAGGATCTCCCACTGGCTCGCGCCGAGCGAGCGCATCACGTCGCGCATCTCGGGCTCGATCGTCGCCAGGCCCGTCGCGACGTTCACGACGATCGGGAAGAAGCTGATGACGAAGGCGGTGATCACCGCCGGCAGCGCGCCGACGCCGAGCCAGATCATCAGGATCGGCACCAGCGCGACCTTGGGCACGGCGTTGAAGGCAATCAGCAGCGGGTAGAGCCCGGAATAGATGAAGGGCGAGGCGCCGACGGCGAGGCCGAGCAGCAGGCCGAAGCCGATCGCCAGCACGAAGCCGATCGCCGTGGTGACGAAGGTCTCCATGCAGAACTTCAGCAGGATGTCCCAGCGCAGCACCATCACCTCGAAGATGCGCGTCGGCTTCGGCGCCAGGATCTCCGGCACCTGGAAGACGATGCAGGCGAGCTCCCACAGGATCAGGAGCGTCGCCATGGCGAGCCAGGGCATGGCGATCAGGAGCAGGCGGCGCTGCGTGTCGCTCATCGTCTTGGAGCTCCCAACAGAGCCTGGGAGGGCATCACGCATGCTCCAGGTGGATGCGCTCGCGCAACTCGTGCACGATGTCGACGAACTCGATCTCGAAGGTCGTCTCCAGCGTGCGCGGGCGCGGCAGCTCGATCCTGCGCAGCTTGACGATGCGCCCCGGCCGCCGGCTCATCACGTAGACGGTGTCGGCAAGGTAGACCGCCTCGCGCAGGTCGTGCGTGACCAGCACGGCGGTGAAGCGCCGCTCCAGCCAGAGCTTCTGCATCACGCCCCAGAGCTCTTCGCGGGTGAAGGCGTCGAGCGCGCCGAAGGGCTCGTCCAGCATCAGGATTTCCGGCTCGTGCACCAGCGCGCGGCACAGGCTGGAGCGCTGCTGCATGCCGCCTGAGAGCTGCCAGGGGTATTTGTCGCCGAAGCCGCCGAGGCCGACCGAGGCGAGCAGCGCCTCGACCTTCGCGACATACTCCGCCTTGTTGGCTCGGAAGCGGCGCTTATGCGGCTCGACCACTTCGAGCGGCAGCAGGATGTTGTCGCGCGTCGTGCGCCAGGGCATCAGCGTCGGCGCCTGGAAGGCCATGCCGACGCCGCGGATCGGCCCCTTGACCGGCGCGCCATGCACCCGGATCTCGCCGCTGGTCGGCGGCAGCAGCCCGGTGACGAGCTTCATCAGGGTCGACTTGCCGCAGCCGGAGGGGCCGACCACGGCGATGAACTCGCCCTTGGCGATGCTCAGCGTCGCGTCTTCCAGCGCCAGCATGCGCCCGGTGCCGCTGCCATAGGCAAGGCTGACCTGGCGCAGCTCGACGAGCGGCGCTGCGTCCGAAGGGGAAAGCGGGTCGGGCATCAGGCGGCCGCTTACGGCGCGACCATGCGCTCGGCCTTGGGCGGCAGGTACTTGCTGGTGAAGACCTTGTCCGGCGCCGGCGCCGAGGGCAGGCCGAACGCATCCGCGACGTCGACCACCGAGCGGGCGAAGCGCGCCGGGTCGACATCGCCCATGCCGTTCTCCTTCACGAAGGGCGTCAGCACGTTCATCTTCAGGGACATGTTGAGCCGCTCGGTCTCCAGCGCATCGTCGATCAGCGGGTCGCGCTTCTTGGCGGCGGCGATGCCGAGGGCCGGATTGGCGGCGACTTCCTTCCAGGCCTTGGCGGTGGCGCGCAGGAAGCCGGTGACGACCTGCGGCTTGGCGGCCATCTCGGGCGAGACGATGATGCCGTTGCCATACACGTCCATGCCGAAATCGCTGTAGTTGAACGAGACGACGTCGGCCTGCGCGACGCCGCGCGCCTTCAGGTCGAGGATCGACGAGAAGTAGTGGCCGGAGATGAAGTCGACCGTGCCCTGGGCCAGCGACTGCTCGCGCAGCTGCGGCGTCAGGTTGACATGGGTGACGGTCTTGGCGTCGAGCCCGACCTTCTTGGCGAAGGCGGGGAAGAGGCGGAACGATGCGTCGAAGACCGGCGCGCCGAGCTTCTTGCCGGCGAGGTCGGCGGGCTTGGTGATGCCGCTCTTCTTCAGCGCGTGCACGCCGAAGGGCGGGAAGTCATAGGCCATGAAGACGCAGAGGATCTCCTTGCCGGCATTCTTGACGTTGTACTCGATCAGCGAGTTCACGTCGGCGAAGCCGATGTCGTAGGCGCCGGTGGCGACGCGCTGGACCGCGCCGGCCGAGCCCTGGCCGGGGTCCATGGTGACGTCGAGCCCCTCGGCCTTGTAGTAACCCTTCTCCAGCGCGACGAGGAAGGGCGAGGTCGGCCCCTGGAACACCCAGTCGAGCGTGAACTTGACCGGCGTCTGCGCCGCAGCCGAGAGCGGGGAGACGAGGGCAAGCGCGCCGCCGAGGGCCAGGGTCTTCAGCGCGGCACCGATCCCGGATGAGAGAGCCTCGCGCCTGGTTCGCGCCAAACCCGACACAACAGACCGCACCGCGCCAATCATCTCAGCCATTCCCCATTTTGTTTGTGACGGCCGACGCTAAAGGCCGGCCTATGGGCGGTCAATCGAGGGGCGCGCTATTGCTGCCCATTTTCTGGGCACAACTGTTCGCGCTTTAGGATGCTTGAGCAATCGCCCGACAATGAGCCGGAGCTCGCTCAGCAAGCCGGTTGACGCCAAGTCTTGAACGTGACGCAATTCAAGCACAGATTGACGAAGGACTGATCAATCTGTGCAGGATCCACGTCATGGCTTCAGCCGCATTGGAATTGACGGCAGCCGCCTTTCGCGAGGCCGGCCAGCCCTATCTTTCGGCCCGGCGGGTGTCCGAGAAGCTCGGCGTCACCCTCTCGGAGCTGGCGGGGCTGATCGGTGTCGCCCGCACGACGCTGACCGCCAAGACCGGTGCGCGCCGCGTCGACACGGCTTTGAGCCCCCTCGTCCGGGTCCTGGCGATGGCGGCCGAGATGGCCGGCGACGAAGACCGAGCCGCGATCTGGTTCAAGCACCAGCCGCTGCCCGGTTGGGGCGGCAAGACGGCGTTTGACCTCGTCCGCGAGGGCAAGGCCGGCAAGGTGCTAGACTACCTGGAATCGGTGCGCGCCGGCGTCTATGCCTGACTCGCTGGCCGAGCTCATCCTCTGGCGCGCCTATGTTCCGCGCTGGTCCTACGCTCCCTTGTCCGGCGAAGGCGCGGCCCGCTATGGCGGGCGCTGGAACGAGGTCGGCCAGCCCTGCCTCTATGCCGCCCGCGAGCTCTCGACGGCTTGGGCGGAGTACAATCAAGGCTTCGTCCAGCATCCCGCGCTGATCGCGCAGCTCGTCGTGACCGGCGCGAAGCTCGCCGACCTCACCAGGGACGATGCGGCCCGGGAATTCGGCCTCCCCGCCGACCTTCACGGCAGCGCTTGGCGCGCGCTACTGGGCGCGGGAGAGATACCGCCGACCCATCAAGCCGCGCGGCGTTTGCGCGAACGCGGCTTCCACGGATTGATCTACCCTTCGCATATGTCGCGAGGCGGCTCGTGCGTCGCCCTTTGGCACTGGAACGAGCCTGCTGCCCCGCAGGTCAAGGTGATCGATCCGGAAGGCCGTCTGCCGAAAGGGCCGCAATCGTGGCGCTGAGCCGAGCGCCCCGGCCCTACACCGTCACCTGCGTCCCGACCTCGACCACGCGCCCGGTCGGGATCTGGAAGAAGCTGGTGGCGTCGGTCGCGCTCTTGGTCAGGCTGATATAGAGCTTGTCCTGCCACATCGGCATGCCCGATTGCGGCGAGGCCTTGATCGAGCGGCGCGACAGGAAGAACGAGGTCGACATGATGTCGAACTTGAAGCCCTGCTTGCGCAGCATGGCGAGGCCCTTGGGCACGTTCGGGCTCTCCATGTAGCCGTAGATCATCTCGACCCGCCAGAAATCGTCGGTGATGCGCGAGAGGCGCACCCGCTCCTCCTCGGGCACGCGCGGCGTGTCGGCCGAGCGCACGGTCAGGATGACGTTGCGCTCGTGCAGCACCTTGTTGTGCTTCAGGTTGTGCAGCAGCGAGGCCGGCGCGGTCTCAGGATCGCTGGTCAGGAACACCGCCATGCCCTTGACCCGGTAGGGCGGGCTCTTCGCCAGCATGCCGACCAGCTCGAGCAGCGGCACGTCGGTCTTGCGGGTCTTGTCGAACAGGATCTTGGTGCCGCGCACCCAGGTCGCCATCAGCACGACCAGCATCACGGCCAGCATCACCGGCACGTAGCCGCCGCTGAGCAGCTTCAGCATGTTGGCCGAGAAGAAGGCGACGTCGATGATCAGGAACGGGCCGATCACGGCGGCCGTCGCCCATGTGCTCCAGCGCCAGCCCTTGCTGATCACGATCCAGGCCAGCAGCGAATCGACCACCATCGCGCCGAAGACCGAGATGCCATAGGCATGCGACAGGTTGGACGAGGTCCGGAAGCTCCAGACCAGGATCAGCACCACGATCAGCAGGATCATGTTGATGCGCGGGATGTAGATCTGCCCCGAGGTGTGCTCGGAGGTGTGCCTGATCTCGAGCCGCGGCAACAGGCCGAGCTGGATCGCCTGCCGGGTCAGCGAGAAGGCCCCGGTGATCACCGCCTGGCTGGCGATGATCGTCGCGACGGTGGCCATGATCACCAGCGGCAGGATCAGCCCTTCCGGCGCCAGCTTGTAGAACGGGTTGTCGATCGCCGTCGGGTCGGAGAGGATCAGCGCGCCCTGCCCGAGATAGTTGAGCCAGAGCGCCGGGAAGACGAGGTAGAGCCAGGCCGAGCGGATCGGCCCGCGGCCGAAATGGCCCATGTCGGCATAGAGCGCCTCGGCGCCCGTCACCGCCAGGCAGACCGAGCCGAGCACCGCCAGCGACAGGCCTGGATGCTCGAAGAAGAAATGCAGGCCGTGATAGGGGTTCACCGAGGCGAAGACGCTGAGGTCGTCGGCGATATGGTAGATGCCGAGCCCGGCCAGCGTCAGGAACCAGACGAACATGACCGGGCCGAAGAAGTTGGCCACGCTCGCCGTGCCCCGGCTCTGGACCAGGAACAGCAGGATCAGGATCGCCGAGGCGATCGAGACGACGTACTGGTCGAAATAGGGCGTGACGAGCTTGAGCCCCTCCACCGCCGAGAGCACCGAGATCGCCGGCGTGATCACCGCATCGCCATAGAACAGCGCAGCGCCGGCCATGCCGAGGAAGAGCACTACGCCGCCGCGCATCCGCCCGAGCGCCCGCTGCGCCAGGGCGACCAGCGTCAGCGTGCCGCCCTCGCCGTTATTGTCGGCCCGCAACAGCAAAACGACATATTTCAGCGTCACCACGACGACGAGCGACCAGAGGATCAGCGAGAGCACGCCGATCACGACGCTGCGCGGCAGCGGGCCGGAGAACGCCACTTCCGCACCGCCGCCATGGCCACCCGCGGCAGCGCCGGTCGCCGCCAGGATGGTCTCGCGCAGCGCGTAGAGCGGGCTCGTGCCGATGTCGCCATAGACGACGCCGAGCGCGCCCAGCGCCAGCGCCGCATAGCTCGCCGTGGAGTGCCCTTGCTGCGTGCCGTGCCCGTCTTCGAGGCCGAAACGTGAATCCCCCGCGCCTGCGGCCGGCGGATTCGGGTTGTCATGCCCCATCATGGGTCTCCACGGGTGCTGCGGTGCAGCGAAAGGCCGGGGCCTCTAACACAAGCCTAGCGGCACGCAAAGGTGCATGCACGCCAAACCCGCAGCGCATGGCTTTTTATTCGGCAGCATCGGCGCGCAAACCGTAACGCCGCTCGATGTAGTCGTTGACCATCGTCTTGAATTCGCTGGCGATGCCGGCCCCGCGCAAGGTCGCGACCTTGCGGCCGTCGACGAAGACCGGCGCGGTCGGGGCCTCGCCCGTGCCCGGCAGCGAAATGCCGATATCGGCATGCTTGGATTCGCCGGGGCCGTTGACGATGCAGCCCATCACCGCCACGTTCAGCGCCTCGACGCCGGGATAGCGCGTCTTCCACTCCGGCATGGAGGTCGAGATCCAGCCCTGGATGTCCTGCGCCAGCTCCTGGAACACCGTCGAGGTCGTGCGCCCGCAGCCCGGGCAGGCCGCGACCTGCGGCACGAAGGCGCGGAAGCCCATCGTCTGCAGCAGTTCCTGCGAGGTCTTGACCTCGAGCGTGCGGTCGCCGCCGGGCTCCGGCGTCAGCGAATAGCGGATCGTGTCGCCGATGCCTTCCTGCAGCAGGATGCCGAGCGCTGCCGAGGAGGAGACGATACCCTTCGAGCCCATGCCGGCCTCGGTCAGGCCGAGATGGATGGCGTAGTCGCCGCGCCCTGCCAGCATGCGGTAGACCGCGATCAGGTCCTGCACGCCCGAGACCTTGGCCGAGAGGATGATCTTGTCCTTGCCGAGCCCGATCTCCTCGGCCCGCTCGGCCGAGAGCAGGGCCGACTGCACCATGGCCTCGCGCATCACCGCGCGCGCATCGAGCGGCTTCTCCGAGACGGCATTCTCGTCCATCAGCGCGGTCAGCAGCTCCTGGTCGAGCGAGCCCCAGTTGGCGCCGATCCGGACCGCCTTGCCGTGCTTGATCGCAAGCTCGATGATCTGGCCGAACTGCCGGTCCTTCTTGTCCTTGAAGCCGACATTGCCGGGGTTGATGCGGTATTTCGCCAGGGCTTGCGCGCAGGCCGGATGGTCGGCGAGCAGCTTGTGGCCGATATAGTGGAAATCGCCGATCAGCGGCACGTCGAAGCCGAGGATGTCGAGCCGCTCGCGGATATGCGGCACGGCGGCGGCCGCCTCGTCGCGGTCGACGGTGATGCGCACCAGCTCCGAGCCGGCCCGCGCCAAAGCCGCGACCTGCCTCACCGTCGCCTGGATGTCGGCGGTATCCGTATTGGTCATCGACTGCACGACGATCGGCGCACCGCCGCCGACCTCGACGTTCCCGACCTTGACCGGCACGGTCATGCGCCGCGATTGCGGCCCGGCGATCTCGGCAAGGCTTGAAATCTCGGCAAGGCTTGCCGGCAGGACGGCTTCAGTCATGGCTACCAGCGCTCCGGCAATGGTCGCAGCGGCCGACGATCTCGACCACCTGGTGCGAGGGCGTGAACTGCCGCCCCTGCGCGATCGCCGCCACGGCCTTGCGCATGGCGGGCGATGAATCCTCGTCGACGCCGCCGCAGGCCTCGCAGATCAGGAAGGCGACAACCTCGTCGGCGCCGTGCCCGTGCAGGCAGGCGACATAGGCGTTGCGCGAGCTCAGGCGATGCACGAAGCCCTGCTCGACCAGGAAGTCGAGCGCGCGGTAGACCGAGATCGGCGCGAGCCGGCGCCCGCCCGGCGGCGAGATCCGGTCGGCGAGATCGTAGGCCCCGACCGGCTTGTGGTCGGCATGGAGGGCCTCCAGCGCCTTGCGGCGGATCGGCGTCAGGCGCAGGCCGCGCTCGCGGCAGACGCGCTCCGCCCGCGCCAAAGCCTCCTCGGCATGGCGCTGATGGTCGTGCGCATGACGGCAGGGAAGCCCGTCATCATGGTCGTGCGCGTCTGCAAATGGCTGCATTTTGGTCATTTTGCGTTGCAATAGCACATATGGCGTCGTTTCGTGACGACGCTATGGTCGCACAGGCGCCGCCCGCGCCGAACCTAAGCATTTTCTCCGGCAATGTCAGGAGCCTTGACGCTCATGTTCCTCAAAGACCGCACTGCCCTCGTCACCGGCTCGACCTCCGGGATCGGCCTCGCCTATGCCCGCGCCCTCGCCAAGGAAGGCGCGCACCTCGTCATCAACGGCATCATGCCGCCAGCAGACGCCGAAGCGCTGCGAACGGGACTGGAGAAGGAGTTCGGCATCAAGGCCCTGTTCTCGCCCGCCGACATGACCAAGCCGGCCGAGATCGCCGCCATGATCGCCGACGCCGAGAAGGCCTTCGGCGCCATCGACATCCTGATCAACAATGCCGGCATCCAGTTCGTCTCGCCGATCGAGGAGTTCCCCATTGAAAAGTGGGACCAGATCATCGCGATCAACCTGTCCTCGGCCTTCCACACCACCCGCGCCGCCCTGCCGAAGATGAAGGCCAAGGGCTGGGGCCGCATCATCAACACGGCATCGGCCCATGCCTTCGTCGCCTCGCCGTTCAAGTCGGCCTATGTCTCGGCCAAGCACGGCATCGCCGGCTTCACCAAGACGATCGCGCTGGAAACCGCGACCCATGGCATCACCGTCAACGCCATCGCGCCCGGCTATGTCTGGACGCCGCTGGTGGAGAAGCAGATCCCCGACACGATGAAGGCACGCGGCCTCACCAAGGAGCAGGTCATCAACGACGTGCTGCTCGAGGCCCAGCCGACCAAGGAGTTCGTCACCTCCGAGCAGGTCGCGGCGCTCGCCGTCTTCCTCTGCACCGATGCGGCGAAGTCGATCACCGGCGCGACCCTGCCGATGGATGGCGGCTGGACGGCGGCGTGACCGGACGGCGCAGCCGGCGCGGCGCGCGCACCGTCGCGGGCCTCGCCGGCCCGAAGGCGGAGAAGCGCGTCTCGCTGGCGCTCCAGGGTGGCGGCGCCCACGGCGCCTTCACCTGGGGCGTGCTCGACGCCATCCTGGAGGACGGCCGCCTCGCCATCGAGGCGCTCTCGGGCACCAGCGCCGGCGCGATGAACGCAGTCGTGCTCAGCGAGGGCTGGATCGACGGCGGCGCGGACGGCGCCCGCACCGCGCTGGAGACCTTCTGGCGGCGCATCAGCGTCGACGGCAAGTATGGCGGCTCAGAGCGCTCGCTGATCGACACCATGCTCGGCGCCTGGGGCGGCAGCAACGTCCCGCCCGGCCTGCTCTGGCTCGAAATGTTCTCGAAGGTCGCGAGCCCCTACGACGTCAACCCGCTCAACATCAACCCGCTGCGCGGCGTGATCGCCGACCTGATCGACTTCGACAAGGTCCGCGCCTGCCAGGCGGTCAAGCTCTTCATCGCCGCCACCAATGTCCGCACCGGCAAGATCAAGGTCTTCAACGGCGACGAGCTCAGCCCCGACCACTTGATGGCCTCGGCCTGCCTGCCCATGCTGTTCCAGGCGGTCGAAATCGGCGGCGAGGCCTATTGGGATGGCGGCTACATGGGCAATCCCGCCCTGTTCCCGCTCTTCTACGAGACCCATTGCGACGACGTCATGCTGGTGCAGATCAACCCGCTCCAGCGCAAGGAGCTGCCGACCAACGCCCGCGCCATCCAGGACCGGCTGAACGAGATCACCTTCAACGCCTCGCTGCTACGCGAGCTGCGCGCCATCGACTTCGTCAACCGGCTGATCGACGCCGGCAAGCTGCCGACCGACGAATACAAGCGCGTGCTGATGCACCGCATCGACGGCGGCCCGCCGCTGGCCGAGATGACCAGCTCGACCCGGATGAACGCCGAATGGGATTTCCTGCTGCGCCTGCGCGACATGGGCCGCCACGCCGCCAAGCGCTGGCTGAAGCGGAACTACGACGCGATCGGCGTGCAGGGGACCTTGGATTTGAAGGAGGCGATTTCGTAGGGGCTGAGGCCGCCAAGGAGGCGGCTGCCTTCGACCCTGAGCAGCCCGTGCCAACCGGTGGCCGAGGTCCCGATCGCTCGCTCCCAATGACGACTTGAGTAACGCCTCGGAATGACGCGATGCTTTTCCGCTGGGCTCCGTCGGGATGAGTCGTGGGAGATACGTTCGATGGCCGAGAACACTCATCCCTCTGACGAGTCGCATCTGACCCGGATCGAGCCTGACGACCGTCTCGTGGTGCTCGCCCGGACGATACAGGCGCGGGGTCCAGGATCGGAAACAGCGCTAAAGGACAGAGCCGTCAATTGGGCCCGATACGGGGAAACCTGCCTTGGACAGGCGCTCTATCGGCACCGCTCAATCTTTCAAAGCGCTTCGGAAGCGCCCGTATGGAGCCATCTCGAACTAAGCTACTTTCGGGATGTCGTTCCCGCCGACGCAATACACGACCTCGTCGTCAAGCAGCAGCCGGCGGAAACGCACCTGCTGCGAGCGGAGATACTCCTGACCACTCCTTCGGCTTTCGTGATGCCGCGAGACTGGCATGGCTCGGCGGATCGACCCGAATGGCAAGCGTCGCTGGAATATATCGATGTGCGGCAGCCATATCTTGCAGAATACAGAGACATCATGCGGAAGTATATTGGCCCCGCGGCGGCGAAACTTGTCCGCGCCGGCAAAATCGGGACATTCAGGACGATGGAGACTGCGGCGGTGCTCTACCGCGACCCTTCGCTGAATATCGACTGGAACCAGATCCATCTGTGCGAGGTAGCTCCAGACGGCTTCAAAGGGTTCGGCGAGGAGTTCGACGCCGCGCTCCGCGAGATCTCACCGGACGGCGGCTTTGCGGGCGTCTTTGCCGGCCTCGACCGCATGCGCACGATCCCCCGTTGGACGTTCAACGATCCGGTCGTGGAGGCAGACGTTGCGGTCGGGCAGATCGGCTCGGCGGAGCCACTTCTTGGGTGAAGGACCAGCAGAGATTTCTGCTTTCCACCCCAATGCAGTCGTTCTCGCCAACGAGCTCACGACCCAGGACCTCCGCAGTCTAACGCCCGTCGCCCGCCAGCCGCCAAACCGTGCTCTGCTTGATCTCGGCATCCTCGAGCGAGCGCGTCACCGGCACCTGATAGGTCGCGATCTCGACGAGCCTGTCCTTCGGCAGGTAGCTCCGCCCGGGATCGCCGATCAGCACCTCCGCCCCACGCCCGACCAACCCCGAGAGCCAGCCGATCACGCTTTCGGCCATCGTCCGCTCGTAGCAGACATCGCCGGCGCAGATCACGTCCCAGCCCTCGTCGCGCCCGATCAGGTCGTCGAGCCGGACCGCGACAGACACGCCGTTGGCCTCCGCATTGAGGGCAATCGCCTCGGCCGCAAAGGCATCGATATCGCAGGCCTCGACCTGCGCCGCCCCTGCCTTGGCCGCCGCCACAGCCACCAGCCCCGAGCCGCTGGCGAAATCGAGCACGCTCTTGCCGCGCACGAACTCGGGATTGTCGAGGATATGCCGCGCCAGCGCCTGCCCGCCGGCCCAGGCGAAGGCCCAGAACGGCGGCGGCAGGCCGATCGTGGCGAGCTCGTCCTCGGTCTTCTGCCAGAGCTCCGTCGCCTCCTCGGCGACATGCAGCGCAATCTCCGGCGCATGCGGCACCGGCAGCAGCCGCGTATGCGTGGTGATGAAGCCGCGCCGGTCGAGCACCGCCTCCCCGCGCGCCCCTTGCCCGCTCACGCCGCGACATCCGCGCTCGGCTGCGTCAGCAGCGAGCGGTAGAGCGCCTTGACCGCATCCATGACGTCGCGCTCGGTATGGCCGTCGAGCAGCCGCGCGCGGGCGCTTACCCCCATGCGCTCGACCAGCCCGGGCGCCCCGGCGAGCACGATCAGCGCCTTGGCGAGCGCCACGGCGTCGTCTGGCGGCACGACCATGCCGTCCGTGCCGTCGCGCACGAAGCTGCGGCAGCCCGGCACGTCCGTCGTCAGGATCGCCCGCCCGCACGAGGCCGCCTCCAGGATCGTCCGCGGCAGCCCCTCGCCGCCGCGCGAGGGCAGGCAGCACAGGTGATGCGCCCGCCAGACGCCCTCGATGTCGCGCGTCGGCCCGGCCCAGGTGATGCCCGGCCGCGCCGCCCATTCGCGCAAGGTCGCTTCGGGGATGGCCTTCGGGTTGGACGGGTCGGGCGCGCCATGGATGGTCAGCTCGACCTTGGCGCCCTGCGCGCGCGCCAGCCTCACCGCCTCGACTGCGAGGTCGACGCCCTTCGACCAGAGCATGCGCGCCACCAGCGCGACCTTGAGCGGCGGCGCAGGCAGCATCGGCTCCGGCATCAGCACGAGCGGATCGACCCCGGCCCCGCCGACCAGCGCGACCTTGGCCTGGTCCTGCGGATCGAGCCCCAGCATCACCGGATCGTCCGGGTTCTCGAACAGGAAGCGCACCTGCGTCCCGTCGACCACCTCGCGCAGCCAGAATTTTGCGGCAAAGCGCGCCGCAGCCGCCGCCGTGCCCTGCCTGGCGCCGAGGAAGCCGAGGCCCGTCAGCGCGTAGACGCGCCGCTCGACGCCAGCGAGCTTGCCCGCCAAGCCGGCCAGCGCGATCGGTTTGAGCGCGATGCAATGCAGGACATCCGGCCGCTCGGCCTCGATCAGCCGCTTAAGCGCCCTGACCTGCAGGTAGAGCGCCTTGGGCGAGAGGCTGCGCCGCTCGGCCTCCAGCGCGATCAGCCGCGCGCCGGCCGCCTCGATGACGCGCCGGTGCTGCCGCTCGCGCGCGATCACCGCGACGTCGAAATCCATCTCCCGCGCCGCCCGCGCCATCGGCAGGAAATGCGAGGCGAAGAACCAGTCCTCGGTGGCGACGAAAAGAAGTTTTGGGCGGCGCATGATGGCGCGACATCAGGCTGATGCCGGCGCGAAGGTCAAGCCGCCTGGTGATCAGGCCCGCTGCAGCTTCTCGAAACGCTTGACCACCCGCTCCCGCTTCAGCCGCGACAGCCTCTGGATCCAGAAGATGCCGTCGAGCTGGTCGATCTCGTGCTGGTGGCAGATGGAAAGCAGGCCATCGGCCTCCTCGACCTGCTCGGCGCCGGAGAGGTCGCGGTAGCGCAGGCGGACCTGCGCGTGGCGCTCGACCTCCTCGGTCACGCCCGGCATCGAGACGCTGCCCTCCACGTGCCGGATCATCTCGTCGGAGGCCCAGGCGATCTCGGGATTGACGTAGGTCCTGACCGCGCCGGCCTTCAACTCCAGCACGACCACCCGCGCCGGCACCCCGACATGCGGGGCGGTGATGCCGATGCCCGGCGCGGCCCGCATCGTCTCGAGCAGATCACCCGCGAGCGCCTTCAGCGCCTCGTCGAACGTCGCCACCGGCTCCGCCGGCAGGCGCAGGCGCGAGTCGGGAAAGCGCAGGATCGGGCGGATCGCCAAGACTGCCTCCGCAGGTTGCCGGCAGACCGCCTATGGATGCCGCTCTTCCTTCAGCGGCGGCAGGAACCAGGCGAGCAGGCCGATCGCCGGCAGGAACGAGCAGATCCGGTAGATCGTGTCGAGGCCGAGCTGGTCGGTGAACTCGCCGAGCAGCGCGGCGGCGACGCCGCCGAGCCCGAAGGAGAGGCCGTAGAAGAAGCCGCCGACCAGCCCGATCCGCCCCGGCAGCAGCTCCAGCGCATAGATCAGGATGGCGGCGAAGGCGCTCGACATCACCATGTTGATGACGATGGTCAGCACGCCCGTCCAGAACAGGTCGGCATAGGGCAGCGCCAGCGAGAAGGGCAGCGCCCCCAGGATCGAGAACCAGATGATCTTGTTGCGGCCGATCCTGTCGCCGAGCATGCCGCCGAACAGCGCGCCCGCCGCCGAGGAGCCCAGGAACAGGAACAGCATCACCTGCGAGGTCTGAATGGTGACGCCGAACTTCCCCATCAGGTAGAAGGTGTAGAACGAGCTGAAGCTGGCCGAATAGGCGTTCTTCGAGAATAGCAGCACGATCAGGATCGTGATCGGCCAGGCGACCTCGGCCAGCCGGCGCGCCGGCTGCGCAGCGGCCGGCGCCGGTGCGGCGGCGAGCTTGGCGACGGCCTTCTGCTTGCTGACGAGCGCGTGCTGTCCGGCGGTCCAGACCATCAGCATCATCGCGATGAGTGCCGCGGCCGAGAACCAGGCGAGGCTGCCCTGCCCGTTCGGCACGATGATGAAGGCCGCCAGCAGCGGCCCGAGCGCCCCGCCGGTCTGGCCGCCGACCTGGAAGATGCCTTGCGCCAGCCCGTGCTGGCCGCCCGATGCGCTGCGCGCCATCCGCGTCGCCTCGGGGTGGAAGATCGAGGAGCCGACGCCGACGCAGGCCGCCGCCAGCAGCAGCAGGCCGTAGCTGCCGGCGAAGGCCAGGCCGATCAGCCCGAGCAGCGAGAAGCCCATGCCGACCACCATCGAATACGGCATCGGGTTCTTGTCGGTGTAGAGGCCGACCAGCGGCTGCAGCAGCGAGGCCGAGACCTGGAAGGTCAGCGTGATCAGCCCGATCTGCCCGAAATCGAGCGCATAAGAGCTTTTGATGATCGGGTAGATCGCCGGGATCAGCGACTGGATCATGTCGTTGAGCAGGTGCGTCACGCTGAGCGCGATCAGCACGGGCATGGTGGCGCGACGGGCGATCCCGACCGGTGTCGTCACGTTCATCGGAATCCGGCTTTTTATCTCGGCTAAGTAATCAGGTGCTCCCTAAAGCAAGTGGAGCGGCCGGACAAATTTATTGCCATGTTCTCGAAGCGAGGCAGAGCGTCGCCCAGCGCGGACACTTCACGACTGGACGAGTTCCAGCGAGCGCCGAAATCGCCAGGTAGCGCTGATCCTGACGCGCAAAATGCCTCCGGCCCCCCGGAAGGACCGGAGGGCCGGATCGCGAGCCGTCACGAAGCCGCTCAGTAGACGCTGCAGACGCGGCGGTGGCCGATCACCTCGCCGAAGCGGTTGACGCGCTCGACCAGGTCGCAGCGGCGGATCGGGGCGTCGTCCTCATAGACCGGCTCGGCATAGGCGTTGCTGGCGGAGGCGGCGAGCAGGCCGCCGACGGCAAGGGCTCCGACGACGCCGGCGCCGACGCCCCAGTGCATGCCGCGATGGCGCGGGCGGGCCTCGGCGCCACCAGCGCTGGCGAGGATGGCGGTGCCCAGGGTGAGGGCGGCAAGGGCGGCGGTCATGCTCTTCTTGAAAGTGGTCATCGTCTCATCTCCGGGTCCGTGGGAGCGAACCATTCGCCCTCCATGCTCATTGGTCGCGGCGGGTCCGGAGATGGTTCAAAGGGAGATGAAATTATTTTTGAGGATCGAAACTCACCCTCGACAAGCAGGCGCGGGGAACCCTCTCCTGGAAGGAGAGGGCAGGGTGAGGTGTAGGCCAGAACACCAGTAGAACTGAACGAGGGCCGCGGCTCCGCCGACGATATCAGGCTTGGGCAGCGCCACCTCCGTCATTGCGAGGAGCGTAGCGACGAAGCAATCCAGGGGGACGTCGAGCGCAATCCCCCTGGATTGCTTCGCCGCGCTCGCAATGACGGAAAAGCTGTTGGCTCTCGGCCAAAGCGTCAAACGGCCGACACCTCACCCAACCCTCTCCTTACAGGAGAGGGCTCCCGCGCCTTGCCTTGTTAGCGTCCAGCTACCGCGAAGCCGAAACCGGCAACGCCCTCGCCAAGGCCGCCTGCGCATCGATGCGCCCCGCCCCGAACACCGGGTCCTTGCCCTTGGCGCCGAGATCCACCGCGCTCTCGGCAAGCAGCTTGCGCACGCCGTCGGGGTCGAGGTCCGGCCGCTTCTCCAGCACCAGCGCAACCAGCCCGGAGACATGCGCGGCTGCGATCGAGGTGCCCGACGAGAAGGCGTAGCGCCCGGCCGGCTCTGCCGCGAGCACGTCGACGCCCGGCGCCGCCAGCGCGACGTAGTCGCCGCGATTAGCCTGCGCGAAGGGCTTGTCGTCGGCATCGGTCGCGGTCACCGCGATCACGCTGGGATCGGCGCCGGGATAGAGCGGCGCGGCCTTGGCCCCGCCATTGCCGGCCGCCGCCACCGCGACGATGCCCTTGGCCTTGGCCCCGGCGAGCGAGCGCGAGAGCAGCCGGTCCTGCGGGCCGGCAAAGCTCAGGTTGAAGACGCGGGCGCCCTGCCCCGCCGCCCAGTCGAGCGAGGCGAGGATGTGGAAGGTCGTGCCATTGGCGAGGCCCGGCGCGCCGCCGCTGGCGAAGGCCCGCGCCGCCAGCAGCCGCGCCGCCGGCGCGATGCCCTGGAGCTGCGCCTGCGCCATGATCGCCGCCGCCATGGCGGTGCCGTGCGCCTCCGGCTGCGCCGCGCCGCCGAGCGCATCGAAGGAGCCGGCGACGACGCCCTGCAATTCGGCGCTGCCGAGGTCGACCCCGGAATCGATCACCGCGACCTTGATCGCCGTGCCGCGCGCGATCTTGTGGACCGCGTCGAGATGCAGCTTCTCGACGATGTATTGCGGCAGCGGCTCGCTCTTCGGCGCAACTGCGATGGCCGGCGCCGCCTCAGTCGGCTTGGGCGGGCTCAGCACCAGCGTCGGCACCGGCGCGGCGCCGGCCTCCGGCTTCGGCCCGCTCTCCTGCTGCAGCGTGTAGAGATAATTCGGCTGGGCGTTGGCGATGCGCGGATCGCCGGCCATCTGCGCCAGCGCGGTGCGCGCGCTGCGGCCATCGTTCAGCCGGGCGCGGATGATCGTGGTGCCGGCCAACTCGAAGCGCCGGCTCTCGATCAGCGTGGCGCGATGGCGGCGCAGCACGGCGTCGAGCTCGGCGCCGGGCGCCAGCTCGAACAGGACCTCCTCATTGACCAGCCGCCGCTCGGCGACCGGCGGCACGATCACGCGCGGCCCACCCGGCGCGCTGGCCTGGGTCCGGCCCGGAGGTGGCGTCTGACGCGGCGGCGCGGCCTCGCGCACCTTCTGGCGCCGCGGACGCTGCACGGCCGGCGCCTCGTCCTCATACTCGTATACGGCCGGACGCCGTGGCCGGCGCGGGCGCGGCGGCTCGTCCTCATAGGGGTCGTAGACCGGCTGGCGCCGCGCCTGGTCGACGATCAGCCCGCCAATGATTCCGGCGCCGACGCCGACCGCAGCCGGCCCCCAATTGCCGCCACCGCGTCCCGGATAGCGCTGGCCGCCATAGCCCTGCCGGCCCGGCGTATCGCGGCCGCCCTGATAGGGTCGCGTCGTCTGCGTGCGCTCGACGCGGCTACCCTGGCCATAGCCCTGCCGCGTGGCGGCAGCGCCCTGGCTGTAGCCCTGCTGGTCGCGATAGCTCTGCGCGAAGGCCGGCAGCGCCACCAGCAGCGCCAGCCCGGCACAGCCGGCAAGCTGCGCGAGGCGTCGGGACTTCATGGTCCAGAGGCTGCGGGACATGGCGTTTTATCCGTCTCCATCAGGAACTTAGCACGAATGCAAGGCTCCGGCGATTCAGGGCGCCGGCGCGACGAAGCCAACGATCTCTCCCTCGGCCTTCATCCGCGCCGCGATGGCATCGACCTGCGCCGGCGTCAGCGAGGCGTCGCCGACGCGCACCTTGAAGGCGCCGTTGGCGCGGGGGCCGTCGACCACCGAGGCGTCGTAGCGCTTGAAGAAGGCGGCGATGTCGCCGGCCTTGGCATCGGCCTTGAAGCTCAGCAGCACATAGCGCTCGGAAGCCTGCGTGCCGGGCACGGACGCGGTCTGGAAGCCGCCGCCTGCCCCGCCGCGCAGGGCGAAGCCGGTCAGCGCCGCGCCCTGGATCGCGACCAGCGCCAGCGCCGCCACGCTGGCATAAGCCAGCCGCCGCGGCGGCTGCGCGGCGAGCAACTGCCCGAGCCAGGTGAGGGCGCCGCCGCGCGCCCGCATTAGCAGCGGCACTTGGCGCGGCTCGGCCTCGATCTGCGCCATCAGCCTGTCGAGCGCGCGGGGCGACGGCGCGCCCAGGCTCTCGTTGAGCAGGGTCGTCTCGGCCATGTCCTCGCGGATGATCTCGAGCCGCATCGCGAGCTCGGGATCGCCGGCCAGGGCCGTCTCGACCTTCGCCTTGTCGGCGGCGGAGATGCGGCCATTGGCGTAGAAGGGCAGCAGTTCCTCGATGGCCGCGCGCTGCGGGTCGTTCGCGATCGTATCAGTCATGACAGACCTCCAACGGGAAAGGTCGTTCGAGCATTCGCCAGCGTGAGTCGGCTGGCGTGGTTTTCGAGAACCGGAGCGGAGCGGACATTGGTCCGTGAGCACCGGAAGCGCAGAAAATCGCGCCAGACGGCCGCGATGGTAGAATGGGCGAATGACCTTTCATGGCCAGCCCCGATCGATGCCGGCCGTCTTGAGCAGCTCGCCCAGCTTCTTGCGGGCATGGAAAAGCCTGGTCTTGACGGTGTTCTCGGGGATGCCGACGATCCGCGCCGCCTCCTCGACGGAGCTCTCGTGGTAGTAGACGAGGTCGATGACCTCGCGATGCTCGACACTGAGCTTGTCGAGGCAGGCGCGGATGGCGAGACCCTTGTCCTGCTTCTGCAGCACGATCTCGGGATCATCGGCCTCATCCTCGATGCTCTCGGCGAAATCGTCGTCGAGCCCGGCCTCGCGGCGCTTGCGCAGCAGCGAATAGGCCTTGTTGCGGGTGATGGCGAGCAGCCAGGTCGCGACCGAGGCGCGCGCCTCGAACCGGTCGGCCTGCCGCCAGAGATCCATGAAGACGTCACTGATCACATCCTCCGCCATCGTCTCGTCGCGGACGAGCCGCAGCGCGAAACGGTAGACCCGCACCTGGTGCCGCGAGAACAGCACCTTCATGGCGAGCCGGTCGCCGGAGGCGATGCGTTTGACGAGGTCGTCGTCGGTTTCGGTATGCATCGCGCTCTAGGCCCGGCATGCCGGCTCGCTTGGTAGTCGCGGCGAGCGCGGGTGAGGTTCAATCGTCCGGGAGATTAATCGCTCCAGCCGGTTAAGCCAGCCTCTCCTTCAGCCGCGGCACGGCGAAATCGAGGAAGGCGCGCAGCTTCAGCGGCAGCAGCCCCCGGCTGGCATAGACCAGGCTGACCGGCCACGGCGGCGGCTCGAACGCTTCGAGCAGGATGTCGAGCCGGCCCGCCCGCACCGCCTCCGCCGCCTGATAGGACAGCACGCTGGTCAGCCCGACGCCCGCAATCGCGGCATCGATGGCGGCCTCGGCCGTGTTGACGACCAGCCGCGAATGCACGGGCACCGCCACCTCCGCCTTGCCCGCCCCAAAGCTCCAGGCGCTCGCAGAGGTCAGCCCCTCGAAGCTGACGACGTCGTGCCCGGCAAGCTCGCCTGGCTGCTTCGGCACGCCCCGCGCCGCCAGATAGGCCGGGCTGGCGCAGACCACGCGCCTGACCGCGCCGACCCGCGTCGCCACCATGCTGCTATCGGGCAGGTCGCCGATGCGCACGGCAAGGTCGATATGCTCCTCCAGCAGGTGCACGACCCGGTCGGCCAGAACCAGCCGGATGTCGATCTCGGGATAGGCCTTGAGGAACTCCGCCATCACCGGCAGCACGTGCAGCCGCCCGAACACGATCGGCGCCGTGACCAGAAGCTCGCCGCGCGGCGCGCTGTACTCGCCGGCCGCAATGCGCTCGGCTTCACCCAACTCCTCCAGGATGCGCTTGCAGGCGGCGAGATAGGAGCGCCCGGCATCGGTCAGCGCCAGCTGCCGGTTCGAGCGGGTCAGCAGCCGCGTCCTGAGATGCGCCTCCAGTTCCGAGACCTTGCGGCTGACGGTCGCCAGCGGCATGCCGAGCCGACGCCCCGCCGCCGACAGGCTGCCGGCCTCGGTGACGGCCATGAAAACCGACATCGCCTCGAAACGATCCATGCAGGCCTTCCAGAATTCGGGAGGATATCTCCCGATCTTAGCGCCTGCCGCGCAAATCTGGAAAGCCCTACATCTTCGGACACCGGCCGCTCCGGCCGCCCCGAAAGGAATTCCCGATGTCCTCCCGCATCCCGACCCCGGCCACGATCGCTGACGCTCCCGCCGCCTCGCAGCCTTTGCTCGAGGCCGTCAACAAGCAGCTCGGCGTGGTGCCGAACCTGTTCCGCCTCGTCTCCAACAGCCCGGCCGCGCTCGAAGGCTATCTCGGCCTCAGCGCCGCGCTCGGCAAGGGCAAGCTGCCGGCCCCGACGCGCGAGCGCATCGCGCTGGCCGTCGCCGAGATCAACGGCTGCAACTACTGCCTTTCGGCCCATACCTATCTCGGCAAGAACCTCGCCAAGCTCGACGACGCCGAGATCACCGCCAATCGCAGCGGCGCCTCGAACGACCCCAAGGCCGACGCCGCCGTGCGCTTCGCCGCCAAGATCGTGCGCGAGCGCGGCGCGCTGGGTGCCGACGACGTCGAGGCCGTCCGGCTCGCCGGCTATGACGACGCGCAGATCATCGAGATCGTGCTCCATGTCGCGCTGAACACCTGGACGAACTACGTCAACGAGGTCTTCCAGACCGAAATCGACTTCCCGCTCGTCGCCGCCCGCAAGGCAGCGTGACGGCTTCTCCCTTCTCCCCCTGCGGGAGAAGGTGGCAGCGCGAAGCGCTGACGGATGAGGGGTCGCTCGACCTTCCCAGCAACGGAATGCCCCGGCCAAAAATCCGGAAAGTCCGGCGCGACCCCTCATCCGCCTGCCGGCACCTTCTCCCGCAGGGAGAGAAGGGAGCCGCGGGATGCATCGCTCACCCGTTACCTAAGGAGGCGTCCATGACCACCGCTCACGCCTATTCCAGCGACATCGCCTTCACGCCCGCGGTCAAGGCGATCCAGGCCCGCCGCGGCTCGCGCACCTCTTACGCCCGCCAGGAGGAGCGCGGCGCCTGGCAGACCACGATCACGCCCGATCTCGCCGGCTTCGTCGAAGCCCAGACCAGCGTCTTCCTCGCCACGGCCAATGCCGAGGGCCAGCCCTATATCCAGCATCGCGGCGGCCCGGCCGGCTTCCTGCGCGTGCTCGACGACAAGACGATCGGCTTTGCCGACTATGCCGGCAACAAGCAGTTCATCACGCTCGGCAACCTCGCTGATAACCCCAAGGCCTATCTCTTCCTGATCGACTACGCCCATCGCCAGCGCATCAAGCTCTGGGGCGAGGCCAGGGTGGTCGAAGGCGATGCCGAGCTGCTGGCGAAGCTGATGCCGGAGGGCTACCGGGCAAAACCCGAGCAGGTCATCCTCTTCACCGTCTCGGCCTGGGACGCCAATTGCCCGCAGCACATCCCGCAGCGCTTCGAGGCCGCCGACGTGAAGGCGGCGCTCGACGAGCGCGACCGGCGCATCGCCGAGCTGGAGGCGGAGGTCGCGCGGCTGCGGGGAGACGCCGTCGCAACCGCCTGAACGATCACCGATTGTGATCGGGAAGCCCAAAGAAATTCCGGCTGCTGGCGTGGCAAATGCCAGGCGCGGGGCCTATGACGGGAGCGTCCCTTCCGCACCGGCCTCCGGCCGGCTGCCCTGTCCAACGATGGCTTCGCTCCGATGAGAAACTTCGAACTGCCCGGCCGCTCCATGGCCGTCGCCCGCCACGGCATGGCCGCGACCTCCCATCCGCAATCGACGCTGGCCGCGGTCAACGTACTCCAGCGCGGCGGCAACGCCATCGACGCCGCGGTCGCGGCGGTCGCGGTGCAGGGCGTGGTCGAGGCCGGCTCGACCGGCATCGGCGGCGATTGCTTCGCGCTGATCTCGAAGGGCGGCACCACCGACATCACCGCCTATAACGGCTCGGGCCGGGCGCCGGCCGCGACGGACCTCGCCCTCTTCGAGCAGCAGGGCATCGACAAGATCGGCCCGCAATCGCCGCATGCCGTCACCATTCCCGGCGCGGTCGAGGCCTGGGCCCGGCTGGTGCGCGACCATGGCAAGCTCGACCTCGGCGAATTGCTCCAGCCGGCGATCAAGCTGGCGCGCGAGGGCTACGCCATCACGCCGCGCACCGCCTACGACCTCGGCCAGCAGGTCGAGCACCTCATAGCCAATCCGGTTTCGCGCAAGACCTTCCTGAACGGCGACAAGGCGCCCGAGATCGGCACGGTCCACACCCAGCCGCACCTCGCCGACACGCTGGAGGCCATCGCCAATCACGGCCCCGACGCCTTCTACAAGGGCGCCATCGCCGACGACATGGTCGAGACCCTGCAGAGCCTCGGCGGCGTGCAGACGCAAGCCGATTTCGCTGCCGCCAAGGGCGAGTACGTCAAGCCGGTCTCGACCGAGTTCCGCGGCCGCTCCGTCTTCGAGTGCCCGCCCAACGGCCAGGGCATCACGGCGCTGCTGATCATGAACATCCTGTCGCGCTTCAAGCCGAAGCCCGGCCCGCTCGACATCGACAACCTGCATATCGAGATCGAGGCGACTCGCCTCGCCTATGCCGCGCGCAACGCCTATGTCGGCGACAATGCCGGCGGCGCCATCGCCGCCCACATGCTCTCGGACACGCTCGCCGACGAGCTCGCCGCCATGATCGACCTCAAGCGCGCCGTGGCGCTGCCCGCCTTCTCCGAGGTCGAGCACAAGGACACGGTCTATATCAGCGTCGTCGACAAGGACCGCAACGCCGTCTCCTTCATCAACTCGCTGTTCTCGGTCTATGGCAGCGGCATCGTCAGCCCGCGCTCGGGCGTGCTCTTCCATAATCGCGGCCAGAGCTTCTCGCTCGTGCGTAACCACCCCAACCAGATCGCGCCCGGCAAGCGCCCGATGCACACGATCATCCCGGCCATGGTCGCCAGGGACGGCAAGGTGAACCTGTCCTTCGGCGTGATGGGCGGGCACTACCAGGCGATGGGCCACGCCCATGTCCTGTCCAAGCTCTACGACCACGGCATGGACCTGCAAGGCGCCCTCGACCTGCCCCGCCTGTTCCCGCTGCCCGGCACGAAGACGGTCGAGACCGAGGAGATCCTGCGCAAGCTGCATGGCGAGGAGCTCACCCGCCGCGGCTTCGAGGTGGTGGCGCGGCCGAGCCCGATCGGCGGCGGCCAGGCCGTCGCGATCGACTGGCAGAACGGCACGCTCTCCGGCGCCTCGGACTGCCGCAAGGACGGCATGGCGCTGGGCTACTGAGCCCGGCCGCGCTTCGTTTGGGCATAATGCGATTGCGCGGAAACCTCTCCGCGTCATCCCGGACAAGCGGCGAAGCCGCGCCGCTCCGGGATCCATCGTAGGGCTCGGAGCTTTACGATGGATCCCGGAGCTCCGCTTCGCTACGTCCGGGATGACGGCGCTTGATTCTGGCCGATCACGGCATGCCCCTCAACCGCGGCGGAGCGCTGCCTCGACAGCGTTCACATAGGTCTGCGACGTCTTCAGCGTCGCGGTCTCGGCGAGTGAGAGCATTGCGGCCGGGTCGACGGTCGCTCCCGCCCGGCTCGCCGCGACCTTGTCCCGGATCGCCCGCCAGCGCTCGTTCGCCGCGCTGTGGAGCTGCTTGGCGTCGATGTCGGACGGGGCCTCGATCTCGATCGTCAGCAGGTCGAACCGGCCCTCGCCATGCGAATACTGCCAGCCCATCAGCTTGCAACCCGGCAGCGTCGCGACGAGCGCGAGCAGGAAGGGCTCCAGCGCCGCGCGTTCGATCGGCGCGAGGATCACGTCGTCATGGGCGAGCTGGATCATCCGCGTCTGGCGATGCGGCGGATCGGCCCGGCGGGCAAAGCCGTCCAGGCCGCTATTCTCCAGCAGCACCGCGTTGCAGATGAAGATGCAGCGATTGCAGATCGCCGTCGCGCCCGGCCCGGCGATGAGGGCCTCCGCCATCCGCCGGTCCTGGCCGCAGAAGGAGCAGACCACCGCTTCATTGGCGCGGCCCGTCAGCAGGGACCAGGCGCCGGCAAATCTCGTCGTCAGGTTCATTGCGCCTCCGATTCGACGCTGGTCTCGAGCGAAGCCGCCTTAAAGCACGCGATGCAGGTAAAGAGACAAGTTGCAGTACGGTTCCGGTTCAGCCTGCGCCGGCCGCCTCGATCCCCCGCGCCCATGTCTCGATCTGGCTGGCGGCGACACTGTGAGCGTGCACTCGTGAACGCGTTTCAGCCCCAGCGCCTGAGCGCCTGGATGACGAAGGACACGCCGCCCAGCGCAACGACGCCGTCGAGCAGCAGGCCGTGGACCTTGAGCGGGATGCGGGCGAGCAGCGCCTTGGCGAGCCAGGCGCCGGGGACCATGCAGATCCCGATCACCGCGCCGAGCCAGACCTGAGCGCTGGTCAGCACAGCCGCCTGCCCGAAGACCAGCGTCTTGGTCAGATGCATGGTCAGCCCGACGATCGCATCGGTCGCGACCAGCGCAGCACCCGCAAGTCCGGCACCGAGCAGGATCGGGATCATCAGGAGCCCGCCGCCGATCGTCGTGCCAGAGAGGAAGCCGAACACGGCGGAGGCGACGAGCAGGCCGGTCGGCCCCATCTGGAAGCGCTGGCCGGCAAGCAGGCGCTTCAGCACCACGACCAGGATCAGGAAGAGGCCGAGCACCAGCGAGATCGCCGCCTCGTTGAGCTTGGTATAGAGCACCGCGCCGGCAAAACAGCCCGGCACCGCCGCGAGCAGGATGCGTCCTGCGACCCACCAGTCGATCAGCTTCCAGAACGCGCCGACGCGGGCGACATGGCTGAGCAGCATCGCGACGCTGATCGTCTGCACCACGGCGGCGACGCCGATGATCGGCGCCAGCACCAGCGAGAGCACGATCGCGCCGCCGGAGCCGGTGAGCGCGCTCAGCAGCGAGCCGACCAAGGCGGCGGCGCCGACGGCAAGCGCGGTCGCCGCCTGCGCGGCCGATCCGAGCAGAGCCGGGTCGGCCAGCAGGTTCATGGCAGATAGGCCCCGCCATTCACGTGCATGGTCTGGCCGGTGAGGTAGCGCCCGTTCGGCCCGGCGAGATAGCGCACCATCGCCGCCACCTCCTGCGGCCGGCCGCGCCGGCCGAGCAGCGTGGTGCGGTGCTTGTGATGGTCCGGCTGCGCCGCCGAATGGCCGCCGCGCACCGTGTCGATCAGGCCGGGAGAAACGAGGTTCACCGTGATCTGGCGCTCGGCCAGCTCCTGCGCCAGCGCCTTGGTCAGCCCGTCCAGCCCCGCCTTGGCGGTGACGACATGGGCGCGCTGCTTGGCGCCGGTATAGGCCGTGAGCCCGCCGATATTGATGATCGCGCCTGCCCCGCTCGCCGTCAGCGCCTCCAGCGCCGCCTGCGAGCACAGGAACGGCCCATCCAGCGTGACGCCGAGCACCTGGTGCCACTGCGCCAAGGTCATCTCGTCGAAAGCCACCTCGCCGCGGATGGCGGCGTTGTTGACGAGGATATCGATGCGGCCGAAGCGCTCGAGCGTGGCCGCGACCGCGGCGCGCACCGAGTCGGGCTTGGTGACGTCGGCCAATTGCCACGCAGCCTTGCCGCCCTCGGCCTCGACCGCTGCCGCCATCTCGCCGAGCCCGGCCTCATCCGAGAGCGCCACGCCCATCACCGCCGCCCCGCCGGCGGCGAGCTCGAGCGCAATGGCGCGGCCGATATTGCGGGCGGCGCCGGTGATCAGCGCGACCTTGCCGTCGAGTTCAGCCATCGCTTCAGCCCCGCGCCGCCGTGAGGTCGACGCTACCGCCGGCCGCAATCCTGTCCAGCGCCGCTTCGACCTCACCGGAGCGCCGGCGCTCCCAGCCGCCGAAGGCCGCGTTGTCGTGGAACTTCTGCAGGATGTCGGCGGTTGAGAGCGGCTCATGCGCCCCGCCGCGCATATGCGGCTGGCGCGCCTCGCGCACCGTGCCGTCCCTGAGCGTAGCCTTGATATGGCCGCTGAAATTGCGCGGGTACTCGTTGGCGGGGTCGATGACATAGGAGACCTTGGCGGCGAGGGCCCGCACGCTGGCCTCGGCCACGCGCTCCTCGGTGAACTGGCCCAGGCCCGCGCCACCATCCATGAAGCCGACGGCGATGCAGTACGGCGTCGAGAACTTCGCGGCATAGGCGTTGGGCGGCGACTGCTTCAACGCCAGCGGCTCCCAGAGCCGGTGAACCGTGCCCTCGCCGACCTCGCATTCCAGGCTGACGATGTCCTCGGCCTTGACGCCCTGCTTCGCCAGCGCGATGGCGCAATCGACGAAGGGCTGGGTCATGGTCCCGCAGGCATAGGGCTTGAAGGCGAGCGTCTCGAGGATCCAGCTCTCGCCGAGCCCGTCGAGCAGCGGCGCGAAGTCGGGCGTCTTCGACGGCGCGAAGGCGCGGTAGAAGCCGTGATGGCCCTCGATCACCGTCGCCGGGCCGAGGAAGCCCGCCTCCGCCAGGAAGGCGGCGCGGATGCCGGCCTGCGCGGCGGCTCCCGCATGCAGCCGCTTGGTCCAGCTGCCATCGGCGAGGTACTCGATGATGCCCGAGGCCAGGCTGCCGGCGATGCCGATCGCATGCGCGATCAGCTTCGGCGGCAGGTCGAGCGCACTCGCCACCGCAGCCGCGGCGGCCGGCGCGCCGATCACGGCCGTCGGGTGGAAGCAGGCCTTGTGGATCGCCTGCGGCGCGACCAGGCTCATCCGGCACATCAGCTCGGTGCCGACCGCGATGCCGCGCAGCACCGCCTCGCCCGAGAGCCCGCGATGCTCGGCGGCAGCCAGCACGGCCGGCACGATCACCGCGCCGGCATGGACCGGCCCGCCTTCGAAGGTGTCGTCGAAATCCTCGCCATGCGCCGCGGTGCCGTTGACCAGCGCGGCGTCATAGGGGCCCAGGCCCCCGGCATGGCCGATCGCGGTGGCGCTGCCCTGCGACGCCGTCGAGGCCAGCGCGGCGCGGACATAGTCGGTGTGGCGGGCGGCGACGCAGAGCCCGGCGACGTCGAGCATGAGCAGGCGCACGGTCTCGCGCGCCCTCGGGCCGACCGTCGCATGGGCGGCAAAGCTGCCGAGCCGCAGCGCGATCGGCTCACCGGCGATGGAAGACTGGTGGTTCACGCGTGCGCATCCTTGAGCTTGGCATTGCGCGCGTCGCGGAATTCGCGGACGAGCGAGAGGGTGACGAAGACGGCAGAGGCAAGCAGCAGGCCGATCGCGATCGGATCTTCGAGGAAGATCGAGTATTCGCCGCCGGAGAGCAGCAGCGAGCGGCGATAGCTCGACTCGACCATGTGCCCGAGCACGACGCCGAGGATCAGCGGCAGGAACGGATAGCCGGCGCGGCGCATCATGTAGCCGACGAGGCCCATGCCGAGCGCGATGCCGAGATCGGAGATCGAGGTGTTGAGCGTGAAGATCCCGGACAGGATCAGCGCCAGGATGAAGCCGGCGAGATAGGCCCGCGGCCGGTTCACCAGCCAGACGCAGATCGGCAGCAGCAGGATGCCGACGACGATCTGCGCCAGCGTGGCGATGAACGAGCCGACATAGAGCCCGATCACGACGTCGGCATTCTGCTCGAACAGGCGCGGCCCCGGCAGCAGGCCGTGGATCAGCAGGCCGCCGAGCAGCACCGCAGTCGAGTTCGAGCTGGGGATGCCGAAGGAGAGCAGCGGGATCAGCGCGGCGCTCGCCACGGTGTTGTTGGCGGTCTCGGGCGCGGCAACGCCTTCTTCAGAGCCCTTGCCGAACTTCTCCGGCTCCTTCGACCAGCGCTTGGCCTCGTTATAGGACAGGAAGGCCGCGATCGAGCCGCCGCCGCCCGGCGTCAGCCCCTCGAAGGTGCCCAAGATGCAGCCGATGAACTGCGAGCGCTTCAGCTTGTTCATCATGCTCAAGCTCGGCAGGCGCACCCGCACCTGCTCGCCGATGCTGCCGAGCCCCTTCGAGCCCGACTGCATCATCAGCTCGCTGACCGCGAAGACGCCGATCATGATCAGCACCGGCTCGACGCCGCCGAGCAATTCCGGGCTGCCGAAGGTGAAGCGGGTCACGCCCGAGATCGGGTCGGTGCCGATCGTCGAGATCATCAGCCCGACCACTGCGGCGGCCAGGCCCTTCAGCAGCGAGCCGTTGGTCATCGAGGCGATGACGCTGAGGCCCAGGATGCCCAAGGCGAAATAGGAGGTCGGCTTGAAGGCGAGCGCGACCCAGGAGAGCGGCTCGGTCATCACGATCAGCATGACCAGGCCGAACAGGCTGCCGATTACGCCGGACCAGAGCGAGATGCCGAGCGCCTCGCCGGCGCGGCCCTGCTTCTTCATCTCGTAGCCGTCGATCACGGTCGCGGCGGCGGAGTTGGTGCCGGGCGTGCGGATCAGGATGGCCGGGATCGAGCCGCCATATTCGGCGCCGATATAGGTGCAGGCCAGCATCACGATCGCCTGCACCGGCGCCATGCCATAGGTGAAGGGCAGCAGCAGCGCCATGGTGATCGAGGCCGAGATGCCCGGCAGCGAGCCGCCGACGATGCCCCAGGTCAGGCCGATGATCGAATAGAAGATGATCGGCGAGCCGAACAGCAGGTCGAACGCGATACCGAGCGAATGCATCATCGCCTCCTAGAGCATTTTCGGGCGAAGCGGAGACCGGATCGCGTCAGGAAAATGCGTCAAATCAAATCGTTAGAAGAACCAGCCGGAGGGCTGATGCACGCCGAGGATCTTCACGAAGATGCCCCAGAAGGCGGTCGCCCCGCCGATGGCGATGACGAGCGTCTTCCAGTTGCGCGGCGCGCCCTCGTAGAGCGCGACGGAGCCGATCAACAGCGCGATCGACGGCAGGTAGCCGATGATCGGCACCAGCACGACATAGGCGACGCCGAAGGCGAGAAAGCCGAGCGCGCGCGGCACCGGCGAGACGTGGTCGTCATCCTCGGCCGGCGCCGGCGCGCTCGGCGCAGGCCCGGCCGCCGGCGAGAGCGCCCCGGCCATCACAGCCCGCGCCGTCAGGATCAGGCCGAACCCGGCCAGCACATAGGCCAGGATGCGTGGCAAGCCGGTCGCGCCGACATCGTCGGACAGCGTGCTGTCCGCGATGTCGCCGATGGCCCAGTAATAGGCGCCGGCGATGGCCAGCACGGCGATGCCGCCGGCCAGATCCTTGAGAGCCGCTTGCTCACGCATGGTAGAGGTCTTTCCGAATGGATTTCGGGCGTATTCAGCAGCCGGATGGCGGCGTCACTTCAGGACGCCGCTCTCCTTCAGGAAGGCTTCGGTGACCGAGCCGAAATTCTGGACGAAGCCCTGGTACTTGTCGTGCGGGATGACGTTCGCGACCAGGCTCTCGGCCTTGTAGACCTTCTGGTAGTCGGGATCGGCCAAGAGCTTCGGCACGGCCTCGTCCCAGATCTTGGTGATCGCCGGCGGCAGGCCCTTGGGGCCGGCAAGGCCGCGGAACTTCTCCAGCACCACGGCGTAGCCGGATTCCTTCACCGTCGGGATGGCGGGGAAGGCCTCCATGCGCTGCGGGTCGAAGGTCGCGAGCAGGCGGATCTTGCCGCCTTCGAGCTGCGGCCGCAGCTCCGGGATTTCGCCGACGCCGATATCGAGCGTGCCGTTGAGCACGTTGATCATCAGGTCGCCGCCGCCCTCGTGCGAGACCACGGCCGGGAACACCGCCGCCGCCTTCTTGAGCTGCTCGGCCGCCTGGCGCTCCAGCGAGGCCGGGTTGGCCGCCCCCCAGCGCCCGCGCGAGACCTGCGCCTTGTCGATCACGTCCTTCAGGGTTTTGAACGGGCCGTCGGTGCGGGTGTAGATCACCTCCGAGTCGGTGAAGAAGTTCACCAGCGGCTCGACGTCCTTGTAGCTGTGCTGCGTCTTCGAGAGCAGCGAGGTGTAGATGTAGGTCGGCGTCGTCGCGTAGAAGACGCTGCCATCGGCCGGCGCCGTCGCCAGCCGCGAGATCGCGCGGGCGCCGCTGCCGCCCTGGACGTTCTCGACGATGAAGGTCGCCTTGATGTACTTGGGCAGGTGCTTGGCCATCTCGCGCAGGAAGACGTCGCTGCCGCCTCCCGGGCTGGAATGGGTGACGAGGGTCACCACCTTGTGCGGATAGTCGACCGGTGTCTGCGCGGTCGCATTGCTTGCCGACCAGGCCGAAAGGCTGGCGGCGACGGCTGTGGCGATGGCCAGATGACGCATGATTTCTCTCCCGAATGACGTGAATGGGCCTCCCTGCATCGGAGAGGCCTCGTTTGGATAACCCGCTGGCATTGCGCCGCGCTGACGTTGGGTCGTTCTGGTTGCAGCCCTGTCAGTGCGCGGCGCCGCGCAGCGGCCTTGCGGCAGTGGTGGTGTCGAAAACGAGCTGTTCGACGAGCGTCTCGATCCGCGGCAGGGCGTCGACGCCCCAGGCCAGTTCGAGCAGCTTGTCCTGAGCGGCGTCGGTGATGGCGCCCTCGGCGCACATCCGGAACTTGGCTTCGAGATCGGCATCGCTGATCGGGTTGTCCGGCCCGCCGCGATAGCGCTCGTCGGCCCACTCGACGAGGGTGCGGCCGTCCTTGGTCTCGACCTCGATGCGCGAGCGGATCTTGTCGTAGCCGCGCGCGTCGATCTCGGGATCGCCCAGCACCTCCGTGCGCTTCTGCACGTCCTGCATCGCTGCGCCCGCGACGAACTCGTCGCTGAACTCGTGATGGCTGGCGCGGCGGCAGAGCGCGATCATCGAGAGCAGCGCCGGCATCGAGAATTTTGCCTGGAGATGGTTCTGCGCCAGCGGGTAGCGGATCGGCTCGAGGATGTTCTTGCCGGCAAAGAAGCGGATGCGCTCGATCTGCTCGGGCTTGAGGTCGTGCTTGAGCACCAGCGCCAGCATCGCATCCATCGACTGGTGGGTCAGGATGCCGGACGGATAGGGCTTGATGCTGATGCCGGGCTCGACGATCGTCAGCGTCTGGCCGAAGCCCTGCGGCAGCTTCTCTTCGGAGAGCCCCTCGCCCATCACCTGGAAGAAGCCCCAGGCGCCGTCGAGCGCGGCCGGATCGGCGGTGAAGCCGCGCGCCGCCAGCAGCGCCGCGGTGACGCCGTTCTCCGAGGCGCGCCCGACATGGAGCGGCTTGGTCATCGTGCCGAAATTGCAGCGGATACCAGCGGCGAAGCTCGCCGCGATGCCGAGCGCATGCGCCGCCTCAGCGCCCTTGAGGCCGAGCAGCTTGGCGGCGGCGGCAGCGGCGCCGAAGGTGCCGACCGTGCCGCTGGTGTGATGGCCGCGGCGGTAATGGCGCGGCGTCATCCATTCCGAGATCTTGCACTCGACCTCGAACCCGGTCTGGAAGGCGAGCATGAAGCGCTTGCCGTCGACGCCGCCGAGGCGCTGCGACATCACCAGCGCAGCGGTCAGCGGCGGCACGGAGGGGTGGGTCAGCAAGCCGTAGACATGGCGCGGGTCGTTCGAGACCTGCGTGTCGTCCCAGTCATGGGCATGGCCGGCCGTGCCGAGCACGCGCGCCGCCAGCGCGGCGGGAACGCGGGTCTGGCCATGGCCGATCAGCAGCGCCTCGGCCTTGCCGCCGGTCTCGGCCGCGTCAGCCGCCAGCATGCGCACCGAGCCTTCCAGCCCGCCGGCGAGATACAGGCCGAGCGTGTCGATGATGCAGCGCCGGCCGATCCGCAGCGCCTCGGCCGAGAGGCTGTCATAGCTCGCCGTCTCCATGAATTCGACGGCGGAGGCGGTGACGTGGTTCAGCTCAGTCATGGCGTATCCGGTTTTCTCTTGAACGAAATTCGTCAGTTGGTCAGGCGCGGCGCCTGCGCCTCGGCCTTCTGGTAGGCGGCGAGCAGGCGCGCCTTGGCACGGGCGACATGGTCGGAATGAGCGCGCTGCGCCCGCTCGGGATCGCGGGCGGCGACCGCCTCGACCATCTCGCGATGCTCCGAATTGGAGACTTCGAGACCGCCGCCCTGCACCAGGCTGCGGGCGCGGAACAGATGCAGCTTCTTGACCAGCCCGCGATATTGCGCGGCGAGCGTGGCATTGCCGCAGGCGTCGATGATGAATTCGTGGAAGGCGAGGTTGAGCGGGTAGTAGCGGTCGAAGTCGCGGCTGCGCGCCGCTTCTTCCATCTGCTCCAGGTACTCCTTCAGCCGCGCCACCTGCGCATCGCCGACGCGCTCGGCCAGGAGCTTGCCGGCGAGCCCGAACAGCACGGTGCGCACGTCGTAGATCTCGATCGCCTCCTCCACCGCCGGCTGGCGGATGAAGACGCCGCGATTGGGGATGAGCTCGACCAGGCCGAGCCCTTCGAGGGCGCGCAGTGCCTCGCGCACCGGGCCGCGGCTGGTGCCGAAGCGCGTCGCCAGCAGGTTCTCGTTGACGCGCTTGCCCGGCGGGATCTCCCCGCCAAGGATCGCCTTCTCGATCTCGCGTTCGAGCACGCCCGACAGCGAGCGGGTCCGAAGGATCGTCAGGGCATCTTCCGTTGCGTTCATGGCGGCCGGTTATAATCGCAGATTGAAAACTGTCAACAGTTTGCAGAATGAGAAATCGTAGGCTTCCCGACCCTATACCGCTCCCTCGCCGTCATGGTGCCCTTGTGGCGTACCCTCCGCCGTCATGCTCGGGCTTGTCCCGAGCACCCACGTCTTGACCACGATGAAGCTTGGCCAGGGTTTGCGGGTAAAGCGCGAGCCCTCATGGCAGCCGGCACACTCGCCATCCGCGCCGCAAGACGTGGATGCTCGGCACAAGGCCGAGCATGACGGCGGCGGGCGCTATGAGGGGTGGAAACGGGGATAACCTTCCAATTTATCCCCGCCCCCTCAAACCGCCCGTATTCTCCGCTCGCTCCGCCCGACCAAGGGGGCTGTCGCGAGGCATCGTGCGGCCGGGCGGAGTGCGGTTTTCGCAAGGTCGTGCCGTTGCGGGCATGGACGGCGGAGGCGTTGGAGGGCCGCCGGGCAGGTGGCTCAAGCTGCTTGGTCCCTGAGTCGGGATAAAGAAGGCCGCCAGCGCATCAAAGACCCGCGCGCGGGGTCGGTGTGGCCGTACTTGGCGGTGACATCGACACTTCCATCGACATCGACAAGGCGCGCGCACCGTCGAGGCGCGCTGCCGCATCCGGCCCCGCGCATCCCCCTGGATACGCCTGGACGACCCGAGATCCTCGCGGCGAAAGCCGGCGGGGGTTTCGGCGCGCGCCAGACTTCATCGCCCCGACCGGCCTCCCTCGTCATGGTCGCCCTTGTGGGCGACCATCCACGTCTTGAACGCCCATCGCAGGCAAAGACGCGGATGCTCGGGACAAGCCCGAGCATGACGGCGGAGGGCAGGCCTTCGGCTCGGCGTTGCCGCGCAGGGGCCATGCCGCCTCGTCATGCCGCCCGCCTTGATCCCGGGCGACGGCGCCACGAAGTCACCTGGCGAAAGCTAGGACAGGGGCACGACATGGCGGATATCGAACTCGGGCTGGACACGTTCGGCGACGTCACGCGCGGGGCGGACGGCCAGCTCCAGTCGCACGCGCAGGTCATTCGCGACGTGATCGCGGAAGCCGTGCTGGCCGACCAGCTCGGCATCGACTTCATCGGCCTCGGCGAGCATCACCGCTCCGATTTCGCCATCTCCTCGCCCGAGACCGTGCTCGCCGCGATCGCCGGGCGCACCAGCCGCATCAGGCTCGGCTCGGCCGTGACGGTGCTGAGCTCGGACGACCCGATCCGCGTCTTCCAGCGCTTCTCGACGCTCGACGCTGCCTCGAACGGGCGCGCCGAGGTCATCCTGGGCCGCGGCTCCTTCACCGAATCCTTCCCGCTCTTCGGCTTCGAGCTCTCGCAATACGAGACCCTGTTCGAGGACAAGCTCGACCTCTTCGCCGCCCTGATCAACGAGGACGTGGTCAGCTGGCAGGGCACGACGCGGCCTCCCCTGGTCAACCAGCGCGTCTTCCCGCCAGTAGAGGTCAAGCCGCTCAAGACCTGGATCGGCGTCGGCGGCAGCCCGGAATCGGTGGTGCGCGCCGTGCGCTACGACCTGCCGCTGATGCTGGCGATCATCGGCGGCGACCCGGCGCGCTTCAAACCCTATGTCGACCTCTATCACCGCGCCTATGCCCAGCTCGGCAAGCCGGCGAAGCCGATCGGCGTGCATTCGCCCGGCTATGTCGCCGAGACCGACGAGCAGGCGCGCGAGGAGTTCTGGCCCGACTACAAGGTGATGCGCGACCGGATCGGCGCCGAGCGCGGCTGGCCGCCGATGGCGCGGGCCGAGTTCGAGCAGGAGGTCGAGCGCGGCTCGCTCTATCTCGGCTCGCCCGAGACGGTCGCCCGCAAGATCGCGGCGACGGCCAAGACGCTCGGCATCGACCGTTTCCAGATGAAGTACAGCGCCGGGCCGCTGCCGCACGACAAGCTGATGCGCTGCGTCGAGCTCTACGGCACCAAGGTGATGCCGCTCGTGCGCGAGATGCTGGCCTAGAGCATCGGACCGAAAAGTGGAATCCGATTTTCGAGAAAATCCGATGCAATAACAAAAGCCTAGATCGCTACTTTGCGTCCGAAAGGACGCACGGCGATCTAAGCAAAATGGCGCGCCTCGCGGCGCGCCATCATGCGGTCAGGCTCTGCTGAGCCGGATCACTTCGCGCGCTTGGCGCCGACTTCCTCGTCCCAGCGGCGGAAGGCCAGGACCATCTTGTCAGGGGTCAGCGGCACCTCGATCGGGTTGTTGGCGATCAGGTCGGCATATTCCGGCCGGCCGTATTCGGCGATCGCCTTCTGGCTTTCCGGCGGGGCCATCGAGAGCGGCACGTCCTTCACCGCCGGGCCCGGATAGAAGTAGCCCTCGTCATAGGTGAAGGCCTGCTGCTGCGGGGTCAGCGCGAAGCTGATCAGGTCGAGCAGAACGGCGAGCTTCTCGTTCGAGACGCCCTTCGGGATGTACATGTACTGCGCGTCCGAGACCCAGTGGAAGCCCTTCAGCGCCTGGATCTTGGCCTCCTTCGGCACGATGCCGAGGACGCGCGGGTTGATGTCCCAGCCGGTGGTCGAGATGATGATGTCGCGCGAGCCGTCGCCGAACTCCTTCATCGTCGCGGCGGTGCCGGTCGGGTAATACTCGATGCCGTTGCCGAGTTCCTTCAGGTAGGCCCAGGTCTTGTCCCAGCCATTGACGGGATCCTTCGGATCCTTATCGCCGAGCAGGTAGGGCAGGCCCATGATGAAGGTGCGGCCCGGGCCGGAATTGGCCGGACGGGCATAGAGGAAGCGGTTCGGGTTCTGCTTGGTGTAGGCGAGCAGTTCCTCGGCCGTGGTCGGCACGGCCTTGACGCGCTCCGGCATGTATTCGAGCAGTGGGCCCGACGGATAGTAGACCACGCACATGCCCTGGCCGGAGCCGAGATTGTGCATGTCGAGCGCCGGCTTCATCAGGACCTTGGTCGGGTCCGGCAGCGAGGCGGCATGGTCGGGGAGCAGCGTGACCCAGAGCTTCTGCTCGATGCCGGCGGCGAGCGCGTCGAGGCCGCCGATGACGAGGTCGATATCGACGCGGTTGGCCTCCTGCATCGCCTTGATCTTGCCCGGCAGCTCGGGAGCCGGCGCCTTGATGAAGGTCATCCGCGAGACCAGGTTCTTCTTGGCGTCGCGGTAGTTCTCCAGCGGCTTCTGCAGCAGCGCGAGCGCGCCGCCGACGTCGATGATGTTCAGCGCCACCGGCGCTTTCGGCAGCGGCAGGCCCTGGGCCAGCGCGCCCGTGGCGCCGGTCGCGCCGAGCGTCAGCACGGCGGCGCCGCCCTCGACGAATTGACGGCGCGACGGGCCGGTCTTCCTGGTCTGGTCTGTCATGGTTCCTCTCCCTGGGATTGCCATTGCTTCACTCGGTCAGGCGCAAGCCTGCCATCGGCTCCCGCACCATGCGTTCAGGTGCGAAGATCAGATTCCTTGGACTGGGGCTTAAGCCCTCGATTCTGGTGGCGACGGGCGCGGCGAGCCCAATGATGTCGGATCGGCCGGTCCTGAGCCGGCGCGCGGCACGGCTCGGCGAAGCGGCGTCGTCCTCGACCGCCCGCTCCACCTTGTCCTGCGTCGCCGGGGCCATGCGGTCGGGCCGGCGGTTCAGACAATGCGAACCCGGCGAGACCGAAACATTGGCGCGGTGCGCGACGTCGATGATCCCTGCCGCCATTGGCGCTCTACTCAAACCGCTCGTGGAGCGTTACACCATACCGGTAGACAGGCAAACAAGATTTCCGTGGCAAAAGGGTGAACTATGGTCGGAGTTTCCGCGAAAGACCTCTCCGGCTGGCTGATCGGCACCTTGCTGCCGGCCTGGATCAGGCGCGCCTATGACCCGGCACGTCCGGGCTATGCCGAGACGGTCCAGCCCGATGGCAGCGTCGTCGAGGCCGAGCGGCGCACCACGCTGGTGACGGCGCGGACGCTCTACGTCTTCAGCCACGCTCACCTGCTCGGCGTGCCCGGCGCGCTGGAAGCCGCGCGCCACGGCCTGTCCTTTCTCCTGAACAGCTGCCGCCATAGCGACGGCCGCTTCAGCCATGCCTGCACCGCGACGGGTGAGATCATCGACGGCAAGTCGGATTTCTACGACCTCGCCTTCGTCATCTTCAGCCTCGCCTGGTACGCGCGGGCGACCGGCGAGACCGAGCCGCTCGCGCAGGCCGAGGCGGTGATGCGCTTCATCGAGACGGACCTCGCCTCGCCCACGGGCGGCTTCCTCGAGGACACGCTCGGCACCCTGCCGCGCCGCCAGAACCCGCACATGCACCTGCTCGAAGCCTGCCACGCCATGGCCGAATCCTCCGGCGACAAACGCTGGCTGGAGCGCGCGGATATGATCGTGCGCCTGATGCAGCAGCGCTTCGCCGCGGATGGCACGCTCGGCGAGTTCTTCGACGAGGATTGGCAGCCCTTTGCCAGCGAGAAGGGCCTGATCCGCGAACCCGGCCACCATTTCGAATGGACCTGGCTGCTCTATCATCACGAGCGCCTGACCGGCTCTGGCGCCGCCCGCGAGAGCGCCCGCCAGCTCTTCGCCTTCGGCGAAAAGTTCGGCCAGGGCGCGCAAGGCAAGCCGGTGATCAACGAGGTCGATCCGCAGGGCGCGGTGCTGAGCGGCGCCACCCTGCTCTGGCCGCAGACGGAGTATCTCAAGGCGCTGGCGGCGCGGGTCGAGTTCGAGAATGACGGCGAGGCCGCCAGCCGGCTCGACAGCCACTTGCGGCTGATGTTCGAGCGCTTCGTCGATCCGGCGACGGGGCTTTGGACCAACCTGCTCGATGCCGAGGGACGAAAAGTGGTCGAGCCGGCTCCGGTGCGCGTGCTCTATCATCTCGTGCTGGCGCTTGCCGATGTCTGCCGGGTGAAGGCGGCCTCCGGAGCGTGAACCTGCGAAAGCGCCGTCATACCGGCCGGAGCCCCGGAGATTCATCGCAGAGCACCGGATATCCCGTCATGCTCGTCCTCGGGCTCGACCCGAGGATCATCCCGAGCATCCACGTCTTGACCACCGCACTCGATCAGCGAAGACGTGGATGGTCGGGACAAGCCTGACCATGACGGCTGGGGCGCAGCTCATCCGAGACGGGAAGAGGACTCGATGCGCAAGATACTCGTCATCGGCATCGGCGCCGGGAACCCGGACTACCTGACGGTCCAGGCCATCGCGGCGCTGAACAAGGCAGACGTCTTCTTCATCCCAGACAAGGGCGAGGAGAAGGCGGCGCTGCGGCAGCTGCGCACCGACATCCTCGAACGCTTCGTCGAAGCTCAGGACTACCGCACGGTGGTGCTGAAGACGCCGAAGCGGGCCGAGGCCGGCACGGATTATCGCGGCGCGGTCGACGACTGGCACGCGAAGCTCGCCGAGGCCTATCGGCACCTCTTCGAAACCGAGCTTGGCGAGGGCGAATGCGGCGCCCTGCTCGTCTGGGGCGATCCCAGCCTCTACGACAGCACCTTGCGCATCATCGAGCGCATCATCGCGACCGGCTTTTCGCTCGACTACGAGGTCATCCCCGGCATCACCAGCGTGCAGGCGCTGGCCGCCAGGCACCGCATCGCGCTGAACCGGATCGGCGAGCCGGTGCTGATCACCACCGGGCGGAAGCTGGAATCCGAGCCGGCTGAGGACGCTGTCGTGATGCTCGACGGCGAGCAGGCATTTTCGCGGGTTGTCGGCGAGTACGAGATTTTCTGGGGGGCTTATCTCGGGACGCCGGAGGAGATCCTGGTGGCCGGGAGGCTTGATGAAGTCAGCGGCGAGATCGAGCGGCTCAGGCGGGAGGCGCGCGAGCAAAAGGGCTGGATCATGGATACGTATCTGCTGCGGAAGCTTGAAACCGGCAAAGAATGAGGCGCGGGAGCCCCTCTCCCGTAAGGAGAGGGGTTGGGGGTGAGGTGTAGGCCGTTTGACGCTACAGCCGTGAGCTAACCGCGGCCGCCGTTGAGTTTCACTAGTGTTCTGGCCGACCCCTCACCCTGCCCTCTCCCTACGGGAGAGGGTTCCCCGCGCTAGTCGCGGCAAGGGGGTGAGAAATGGCGCCCTGCCAGCGCTCCCTCACTCCGCCAACGCCGTCCCGACGCCGAGCAGCGCCTCGTCCTGGTTCACCGCCAGGCTGGTCAGCCGATACAGGATGAACCCGGCCTTCTCGGAGCGGATGCTCGCCAGAACCTTGCCGAAGACGTCCCTGATCTCGCCCACTACTTCGCCCTCCGCCACCGGCTCGGACAGGTTCTTGGCCGGATACCAGAGCCCGCCGACCGGCGCCTTCGGCACCCACATCGTCACCACCTGCATCGGCTCGGCCGGCGCTGGCTCGGCATCGGCGATCATGCCGAGATGCTTCATCACGCGATGCACGCCGGCGCTCATCGTGCCGACCGTATCCTCGCCCCAGAGCCCGTTGCCGCTGACTTCCGGCAAGATGCCGGGGATGCCGAGCTTGAAGGCCGAGTCGAGCGTGTATCCGGCGCCGCCAGAGGCGACGATCACCGGCAGGCCGAAGGCCTCGGCCAGCGCCCGCGACCTGGCGCAGGCGCGGGGATAGATCGTGAAGGGCGCCAGCCCCTCGTCGAGATCGCCGCCATGCAGGTCGATATAAGCATCGGCGAGCGGGTAGACGCTGCTCGTCAGCCAATGCGCCAGACGCTGGCTCGTCGTGCCCTCGGGATCGCCCGGGAACATCCGGTTCAGGTTCTTCCCGTCCTGCGGCATGACGTAGATGCTGCGCTTGTGGAAGCCCTGGACGTTCAGGATCGGCAGCACCAGCAACGTGCCCTTGAGCATCTCGGGTTCGAGCTTCATCAGCCGCAGCGCCGTCTCGATCGAGCAATATTCCGAGCCGTGCACGCCGGCCGTGACCAGCAGGCATGGGCCGGGCTCGGCGCCCTCGACGATCGCGAACGGAATCTCGACATCGTCGGCGAGCGGCCTGACATAGCCGAACGCGGTGCGGGCCTGTCCCGTGCGGATGGGCGGAAGGGTCGTCATCGTCAAATCCGTTGTGAGAGCGCCTGGGCGGCTGTGAAGATGCCCGCGGAGGGAAGCTTAGAGCATGCTGCGACGACACCGAAAACCTCTCGACGTCATCCCGGACAAGCGGCGAAGCCGCGCCGCTCCGGGATCCATCGTAAAGCACTGCGCTCTATGATGGATCCCGGAGCTCCGCTGCGCTTCGTCCGGGATGACGGCGTCTGGTTCTGGCAAATCACAGCAAGAGATCGCCCCTGCTACAGGAACGAGCCCCTCACGGCCTCTCCGGCAAGCCGCTCCCGCTCGACCGCATCAGCGCGTCGATCAGGCGGTGAACCTCCATCGACTTGACGCCGCTGGCGGCGGGCTCGCTGCCGGTCTCGATCGCCGTCAGGAAATCCGCGATCAGGCGCTTATGCGCGAGGTAGTCGCCGACCACCGCCGGATCGCCGGCATCCTCGCCCTCGTCGACCACCGTGCCGTCATGCAGCCATAGGCGCAGCCGGCCGCGCTCGAGGATGGCGGTGCCATGCTCGCCGCTGAGCTCGATCCGCTCGGGGAAGCCGGGATAGGCCACCGTCGTCAGGTCGAGCGTGCCGATCAGCCCGTCCTCCCAGAGCGCGGACCCGCCGACGACATCCTCGGTATCGATCGCGCGCAGCGGGCTCGTCGCGACGAAGCCGGCCACGGTTTGGGGCAGGCCGACGAGGTCCATGAGCTGGTCCATCGCGTGGATGGCCTGGGTCATCATCACCCCGCCGCCATCGCGGTCCTTCAGGCCACGGCCCGGCTCGGCGAAGTATTCAGGCGGGCGCCACCAGCGCACGGCGAGGGCCGCGGAACTGAGCCGCCCGAGGGCATGCCGCCGCATCAGCTCGGCGAGCTTCAGATGCGGGGTGCGGAAGCGGTTCTGGAAGACGATGCCGAGCTTGACGCCCGCCTCGGTGCAGAGCTCGACGACGGCCTGCGAGCGCGCCAGCGTCGCCTCGATCGGCTTTTCCAGCAGAACGTGCTTGCCAGCCTTGGCGCAGCGCTCGACGATCTCGTGATGCGACCAGGGCGGCGACAGCACCAGGACGACGTCGATCGCCGGGTCGTCGATGACCCGCTCCAGCTCGGCGACGGTGGGCAGGCCAAAACTCTCGGTAAAGGCCCGGCGTCTGGCCTCAGTCGGGCTCCAGGCAGCGGTGATCTCGGCACGATCACCCAGTTCGCGCAGCGCAAGGACGTGCTTCTTGACGGCCATGCCGAGGCCGACGAGACCAATCCGGTGGCGGGAGGTCATTGGCCTTCACCTCGCGGCTTGCCGTCATACTCGGTGGCCGCGAGGCGCCCGCCCTGGAAATGCTCGGCGAGCTCGGTCGCCTCTCCGATCGCGCCGACCTCGTCGACGAAGCGCTCGGCATTGTCCTGCGGCCTGAAGCCGAGGCGGTAGGCGTTGCTGTTGTCCCACCAGTTCCGGTCGTTGTCGGAGACGCCGTAGACGATCTCGTAGAGGTAGTCGGCGGTGAGGCCGATCCTGGTCATCTCGACCATGTCTGGGTAGCTCATCCAGGTGCTTAGCATCCGCCGCGATTTCGGCTTCGGGAAGGTCGAGCCGATGCGCATGCACAGTGCGCGGATGCCGTACTTGTAGGCGTAGAGGTTGGCGAGGTCCTCGCCGAAGGCCTTGCTGAGGCCATAGCGGCCATCGGGCCTGGCCGGCGAGGTATGGTCGAGCTTGTCCTGGCGCGTGTAGAGCCCGATCGCGTGGTTCGAGCTGGCGAAGATGATGCGCTTTGTGCCGGCCTTGCGCGCGGCCTCCCAGAGGTTGATCGCGCCGACGATGTTGGCGGAGAGGATGACGTCCCAGGGCGCCTCGCTCGCGTGGCCGCCCATGTGGACGACGGCGTCGACGCCTTCGAGCAGCCGGTCGACGGCCGGGGCGTCGGCGAGGTCGCAGGCGACGAATTCCTCGTGCGGACCAGGCTCCAGCGGGCGCCGGCTGGAGAGCCGGATGATCTCGGCCATGCCCTTGAGCTCGGGCCGCAGCATCTGGCCGAGCCCGCCGGCCGCGCCGGTGATCAGGATGCGTTTCAGCGTCATCGTTCTCGAAACCTCATGCACTCCCCGTCATTGCGAGCGTAGCGAAGCAATCCAGGGGGTCTCGCTCGCCCGGTCCCCCTGGATTGCTTCGCTACGCTCGCAATGACGGAGGAGGCTCTGGGAAGCATCGACAGCCCTGCCCCATCAGACGAGGTGCGCCTCGATATAGGCGTGGTTGATGTCGTGCCCGAGGCCGGGCTCGTCGCGCATGTGGACGTAGCCGTCGCGGTCCATCTCGTCGTCGATGCGGTTGAGATAGGCCGGCGGCTTGTCGTGGTCGATGAACGGGTGCAGCAGGCCGCGCTCGTAATAGGTCGTGTTCTGGATCGCGGCGCAGACGGCCATGTTGCCGGCGCCGCCGCCATGCACCTCGCAGAGCATGTGGAAGCCCTCGGCGATATGGGCGCATTTCAAGGAAGGACTGATGCCGCCGACATCGTAGACGCCGGTGCGGATCATGTCGCAGGCGCCCTTCGAGGCCCATTCCGCCCGCGTCCAGTACTTGCCCTGCATGTTCTCGGGACCGAGGATGTTGAGCCGGGTCAGCTTCGAGTTCAGCCATTGATAGGCGCTGAGCGAGGCCTCCTCCATCATCTCCTCGATCCAGAGATAGTTGAGCTCCTCGAGCTGCTGGCAGAGCCAGAGCGAATCCTGGCGCGAGTACCAGTGGTTCGGGTCGACCATCAGCGGGATCTCGGGGCCGACCGCCTCGCGCACCGCGGCGCAGGCGGCGATGTCCATCTTGACGTCGGGCGCGCCCTTGATCGGCGGCATCCAGGTGTGGAGCTTGATCGCCTTGTAGCCGCGCTCCCTGACCATCCACTCGGCGAAGCGGCCGTAATCCTCCGGCGTGGCGAGCCCGCCCTTGAGGTCGTCGCCGCACATCGTGCTGCCATAGGCCAGGATCTTGCTGCGGTAGCCGCCGGCGAGCTTCCAGACCGGCTGGCCCATAATCTTGCCATAGAGGTCCCAGAGCGCGAGCTCGACGGCGCAGACGACGCGGTCGGTCATCTGGCCGCTGCTGCCGCGCTGGCGCTTGTAGAGCGCATGCCAGATCTGCTCGCGCATCAGCGGGTCGCGGCCGATCAGGATCGGGCGGATATAGCTCTGCAGCAGGTCCTCGGTGACATAGGCCGGCAGGCAGGTGATGTGCCCTTCGGTCCCGTCGTCAGTGGTGATGGTCAGCAGCGCCTGCTTGGCGTCGCGCTCCGGCCCGGGATGGCCGTGCCCCTCGGAATCGCGGCTGGTATCGGTCTTGTAGGAGAAGACCTTGGCCTTCACGTCGACGATCTTCATGGTCGTTCCCTCGCTACCGCCCGGCGGGTTGCCCCACCGGGGAATGGGCGGTTCGCGCCGGTTGGACCGGTGGCCGCACCTGATTTGATCCGACTTATGTTGTCAGACAGGTTCGTATCGCGAGGATTCCGGCGCTGTCAATCCATTTGCCGCGGGCAGTGGGGTTCGCACGAGAACCCTGAGCAGGTCGCAACAATCAGTCGCTTGACAGAGTCGGCCTCCCTCAGGCAACCTGTATGACAACTCTGTCATCAGAACAGATAAGTGGGAGGACGCTGTGGTGGAATTCGCCAAGCTTGGAATCAGGCCGATGCGCCATGGGCGCATGCTGGCGGCAGCGCTTGCCCTGCAGGTCGGGCTGCTCGCGCCCGGGCTCGCCCAGGCCTTCGGCGAGGCGCCGCCGCTGAAGCAGCTCGTCGATGCCGGCAAGCTGCCGCCGGTCGACCAGCGCCTGCCCAAGACCCCGCAGGTGATCACGCCCTACGAGCGCGTCGGCCAATATGGCGGCGTGATCCGCCAGGCGATGCGCGGCGACGGCGACTACAACGCCATCCTGCGCGCGGTCGGAGCCCAGGGCCTGACCCGCTGGGACATCAAGTTCACCGAGATCGTGCCGAACGTCGCCGAGGGCTGGACGACCAACGCCGACAAGTCGGAATACACCTTCAAGCTGCGGCCCGGCATGAAATGGTCTGACGGCCAGCCCTTCACCGCCGACGACATCCTGTTCTTCGTGCAGGACCTGCTGCCGGACAAGGCCTTCTTCCAGTCGCCGCCGCCGCGCTATGTCGTCAACGGCAAGCTGATGACGGGCGAGAAGATCGACGACAATACCGTCAAGCTCACCTTCGGCGGCCCCTACCGGACATTCCCCGAGGAGATGGCCGCTCCCGTCGGCCAGCATCCGGTGCTCTACGCCAAGCACTACTGCAAGCAGTTCCACCCGAAATACGCGACCAACCTCGACGAGCTGATGAAGCAGAACAACGTCAAGGACTGGGCCGCGCTGATGCGCCTGAAATGCGGCGACATCGAAGTGCCCTCGCGCTGGGCCAACCTGGAGCGCCCGACGCTCGACCCCTGGGTCGTCAAGGAGCCCTACAAGGGCGGCGCCACCCGCATCGTGCTCGAGCGCAACCCCTATTTCTGGCAGGTCGACACGGCCGGCAACCAGCTGCCCTATACCGACGCCCTGCAGTTCACCGTCTTCGGCGACGTCGAGACCATCCTGCTCGCCGCCATCAACGGCCAGCTCGACCTGCAGATCCGCTATCTCAACGCCATCTCGAACAAGCCGGTCCTGAGCGAGAACATGGCCAAGGGCGCCTACACCATCATGGAGATGAAGGACCTCAACGCCAGCTCGGCCGGGTTGATGGTCAACCAGACCTCGCCCAACCCAGCCCTGCGGACGCTGATCAGGACGCCCGGCTTCACCAAGGCGCTCTCATTGGGGATGGACCGCAGCGAGATCAACGAGATCGTCTTCCTCGGCGGCGGAACCCCGCGCCAGATCGGGCCGCTCGAGTCGCATCGGCTCTACAACAAGCAGCTCGCAACCCAGTTCATCGAGCATGATGTCAAGCAGGCCAACGCGATTCTCGACGGGCTCGGCCTGACCAAGAAGGACGGCCAGGGCTTCCGGCTCTATCCGCAGGGCGGCCGCATCAGCCTCGCCGCGATCGTCAGCATCGGCTCGCCCGCCTATATCGAGGTTCTCGAGCTGATCCGGAAGCAATGGGCCGAGATCGGCGTCGAGCTGCTGATCCGCTCGTCGGAGCGCTCGCTCTTCTACGACCGCGCCCAGAACAACGACTACGACCTCAGCGTCGACGCCATCACCGGCGGCCTCGACCCGACGCAGGAAGTGCGGAGCGTGCTCGTCGTCCACCCGCTCGACTCGCGCCAGAGCATCCCGTGGGTGAAGTGGTACACCAGCGGCGGCAAGGTCGGCGAGGAGCCGAGCGAGAGCATGAAGCAGCGGCTCGCGCTCTTCGACAAGTGGAAGGTCGAGCCCGACGAGGCCAAGGCGGATGATATCTACCGCCAGATCCTCCAGCTCGCGGCCGACGCCTTCGAGGTGATCGGCGTGGCGCAGCCACCGGCCCAGCTCGGCATCCGCAAGAACAACCTGCGCAACGTCTTCGACACCATGCCCTATGGCTGGACCTACGCGACCCCGGGCGGATCGCTGCCGCAGCAGTACTTTTACGCCCGATAGCCGGACCGCCGGCGCGGCCATTCAGGCCGCGCCGCCTCCCGATCCTTGATTTGACGCATTTTCTTCACGCGAACCGGCAGCCACTTCGCTCGAAAATGCTGCGCACGCTCGGAGTCCCGCCATGGCGCGCTACATCTTCAAACGTCTGCTGGCCACGATTCCGTTCATCTTCCTGGTCTCGCTGACTGTCTTCGTGTTGATCCAGCTGCCGCCGGGCGATTTCGTCACGAGCTATGCGGCCAAGGCCTCGGCCAATGGCGAGACGATCGACCCGGCGACGCTCGACAGCATGCGGGTGCGCTACGGCCTGGATCAGCCGATGCTGACCCAGTACTTCACCTGGATCAGCGGCATCATCCTGCACGGTGATTTCGGCTATTCCTTCGAATGGCAGGCGCCGGTCTCGAGCCTGATCGGCGAGCGCATGCTGCTCACGCTCGTGCTGTCGCTGCTGACGCTCGCCTTCACCTGGTGCATCGCCCTGCCGATCGGCATCTACTCGGCGGTGAAGAAGTACTCGCTCGGCGACTACGTCTTCACGCTGATCGGCTTCATCGGCCTGGCCGTGCCCAACTTCCTCTTCGGCCTGATCCTGATGTACCTCGCCGTGGTCTATTTCGGCCAGGACGTCACCGGACTGTTCTCGCCCGAATTCGCCAACGCGCCCTGGTCCTGGGCCCGCGTCGCCGACCTGATGCAGCACCTCTGGATCCCCATCATCATCCTCGGCACCAGCAGCGCGGCGAGCCTGATCCGCATCATGCGCGCCAACCTGATCGACCAGCTCTACCAGCCCTATGTCGTCACCGCCCGCGCCAAGGGGTTGAAGGAGGTCACGCTGCTGCTGCGCTACCCGATCCGGCTGGCGCTCAACCCGTTCATCAGCACGCTCGGCTGGATCCTGCCGCACCTCGTCTCGGGCGCGGTGATCACCTCGATCATCCTCAACCTGCCGACGGCCGGGCCGCTGCTCTACCAGTCGCTGCTCTCGCAGGACATCTACCTCTCCGGCGCCTTCCTGCTGCTGCTCTGCCTGATGACCGTCATCGGCACCTTGCTGTCCGACATCCTGCTCGTGCTGGTCGATCCGCGCATCCGCTTCGACTGACGCCACGAAACAGCGCGCGTCGCCCGCGGCGCGCCAAGACAAAGAGTCTGGGGAGAGCCATGACCTTAGCCGTCGAAGCCATCGCACCTGGCGCGACCGTCGCGAAGATCGCCTATGCCTCGCAATGGCGCCTGCTCTGGCTGCGCTTCAAGCGCCATCGCCTGGCCGTCATCGGCCTGGTGCTGACCTGCCTGGTCTACTTCATCGCGCTCTTCGCCGAGATCATCGCGCCGGCCGATCCCGAGCGGGCCAATTCCCGCTTCGTCTACCACCCGCCGCAGGCGCTGCACTTCATCGATACGTCGGCCGAGGGCGGCTGGAGCCTGCGCCCCTATGTCTACGCCTACACCATGAAGCGCGACCCGGCGACGCTGAAGCAGCTCTTCGTGCCCGATGCCGGCGGCCGCAAGACCTACCTGCGGTTCTTCGGCGAGGGCGATGCCTACCAGCTCTGGGGCGTCATCCCGATGAACATCCATCTGCTGGCGCCGGAGAAGGCCGGCGAGACCTTCTACCTCTTCGGCTCCGACCGGCTCGGCCGCGACATGCTCAGCCGCGTCGTCTACGGCGCCCGCACCACCATGTCGATCGGCCTCGTCGGCGTCATCATCAGCGTCGTGCTCGGCATCTTCCTCGGCGGCATCTCCGGCTATTACGGCGGCAAGATCGACTGGGTGATCCAGCGCCTGGTCGAGTACATCCTGTCGCTGCCGACGATCCCGATCTGGCTGGCGCTCGCCGCCGCCCTGCCCAAGGGCTGGTCGCCGATCCTGCAATACTTCACCATCACCGCGATCATCTCGCTGGTCGGCTGGACCGAGCTCGCCCGCGTCGTGCGCGGCCGCTTCCTGGCGATGCGCGCCGAGCCCTTCGTCACGGCGGCCAGGCTCGACGGCGCCCGCGAGGGCCGGATCATCTTCCGCCACATGCTGCCCTCGCTCGCCAGCCACATCATCGCCGCCGTCTCGCTGGCGGTGCCGACCATGATCCTGGCCGAGACGGCGCTGAGCTTCCTCGGCCTCGGCCTCCAGCCGCCGGCGATCAGCTGGGGCGTGCTGCTCAAGGAGGCGCAGAACATCCGCTCGATCGCCGCCGCGCCCTGGGTCTTCATCCCCGGCGGCGCTGTCATCCTGATGGTGCTCTCGCTCAACTTCGTCGGTGACGGCCTGCGCGATGCCGCCGACCCCTACAGCCAGTGAAGGCGTCACGCTCATGAACCCTGCCATGACCCAGACGGCCCCGGCTCAAGCAGTCGCGCTGCCCGAGACCATCCTCGACATCCGGCGGCTGACCACGACCTTCGGCCGCGCCAAGACCGACATCGCCGCCGTCGACGACGTCAGCCTGACCATGAAGCGCGGCAAGACGCTCTGCATCGTCGGCGAGAGCGGCTCCGGCAAGAGCGTCACCGCGCGCTCGATCCTGCAGATCATCGACCCGCCCGGCCGCGTCACCTCGGGCGAGATATTGTTCTCCAGCGCGCGCGCGGCCGGCCGGCCGGTCGACCTCGTTAAGCTCGGGCCGCGCAGCCGCGCCATGCGGGCGATCCGCGGCCGCGACATCGCGATGATCTTCCAGGAGCCGATGACCTCGCTCTCGCCGGTCCACACCATCGGCTGGCAGATCGCCGAGGTCATGCTGATCCACCAGGCGATCGACATGGCCGAGGCGCGCGCCCGCACCATCGAGTTGCTGAAGCAGGTCGAGATCCGCGATCCCGAGCGCGCCTTCGACCGCTACGCCTTCGAGTTCTCCGGCGGCATGCGCCAGCGCGCCATGATCGCGATGGCGCTCGCCTGCAACCCGGAGATCCTGATCGCCGACGAGCCGACGACCGCGCTCGACGTCACCACCCAGGCCGAGATCCTCGCCCTGATCAAGCAGATGCAGGTCGCCCGCGACATGTCGGTGCTGTTCATCACCCATGACATGGGCGTCGTCGCCGAGATCGCCGACGAGGTCGCGGTGATGCGCCGCGGCAAGCTCCTGGAGATCGGCCCGTCCGAGCAGATCTTCTACCATCCGCAAAGCAGCTATACCGGCGACCTGATCGATTCCGTGCGCCGGCTGGAGCGCTCCGCCCGCAAGCCGGTGCCCGAGGGCGAGGTGCGCCCGCGCCTGCTCGACGTCCGCAACCTGACCAAGACCTACCCGTCGCGGGCCGGGCTGCTCAAGGTCAGCGCCGCCTTCACCGCCGTCTCCGACGTCTCGCTGCACCTCGACGAGGGCGAGAACCTCGGCATCGTCGGCGAGAGCGGCTCGGGCAAGTCGACGCTCGGCAATTGCCTGATCCGGGTGCACGAGCCGACCATCGGCGAGGTCAACTACCGCCAGCCGAACGGCGTCACCATCGACCTGACCAAGGTCCCGGCCGCGGAGATGCGCCGCATCCACCGCGACATGCGGATGATCTTCCAGGACCCGTTCGCCTCGCTCAATCCGCGCATGACCATCGGCCAGCTCATCGGCGAGCCGCTGCTGGTGCAGGGCCTGATGAAGGGCGATGCGCTGCGCCGGCGCGTCGGCGAACTGCTGGAGATGGTCGACCTACCTGCCGACGTCATCGACCGCTACCCGCACGCCTTCTCCGGCGGCCAGCGCCAACGCATCTGCGTGGCGCGTGCGCTCGCGCCCGACCCGCGCCTCGTCATCGCCGACGAGGCGACCTCGGCGCTCGACGTCACCGTGCGCTCGCAGATCCTCGACCTGCTGCTCGGCCTGCAGGAGCGGCTCAAGCTGAGCTACATCATGATCAGCCACGACCTCGGCGTGATCCGCTATTTCTGCGACCGGGTCGCGGTGATGTATCGCGGCAAGGTCGTCGAGACCGGCAACGCCATCAAGGTCTGCTCGGAGCCGGAGCACCCCTATACGCAGGCCCTGCTCTCGGCCGCGCCGGGCTCGCATCCGGGGGATCGGAGGATCATGCGGCGGCATAGGTATGTGGCGCCGGAGTTGGTGCCGGGGGTGGCGTAGCGACCCGCGAGTCAGCAAGCCTTGACGCGAGAAGCGCGGGGCACCCTCTCCTGTAAGGAGAGGGCAGGGTGAGGTGTAGGCCAGAACACCAGTGAGACTGGAGGATAGCCGCGCTCGAGTTGGTGAAATGCGGTCAGCTTCTCCCCATTGCTTCGCTACGCTCGCAATAGCGGTTAGCTCACGGCTACAGCGTCAAACGGCCTACACCTCACCCCTACCCCTCTCCTTACAGGAGAGGGGATCCCGCGCCTCCGTCGGGAAGGTCAGTTCACCCTGCCAACTCAACCATCTCCACCCAATCCGGGCTGCTCCCCACCTCGACCCTATCTGTCACGCCAAGCCCACCCGTCTCGCCATCGATCGCATAGACCGTGACGTGGTCGGTCGATTGTCCCAGCGCCAGCAGATACCGCCCGCGCGGATCGATGCCGAAGCCGCGCGGCTGCGTCTCGGTCGCAATGTGCTGCAAAGGCCGCAGCCTGCCATCCGCCTCGACCGCGAAACTCGCCAGGGTCGAACCCGTCCGTTCGGAGGCGTAGAGGAAGCGGCCATCCGGCGTGATCTGGATGTCGGCACCCCAGGGCTTGCCGCCGAAGCCGGGCGGCAGCGTCGTCACGACCTGCCTGCCGGCGAGCACGCCCCGCTCCGCGTCATAGTCGAAGACCGTGACGGAAGCGTCGAGCTCGCCGAGCAGATAGAGCCGCTTGCCTGAGGGAGCGAAGACGAAATGGCGCGGGCCGGTGCCCGCCGGCACGGAGGCCGTGCGCGGCTGCGACAGCATCCCGCCATCCCTGTCGAGAGCGAAGCTGTAGACCACGTCGCCGCCCAGGCTGGTCGCCAACACATGGCGATTGGCAGGGTCGGCCATGATGCCATGGGCATGCGGCAGGGTCGGCAGGCGCTGCGCCACCTCCTGCGCCACGCCATCCGCCCCGATCGGGCTCATCGTGACGACGTTGCCGTCATAGGAGGCGCCGAACAGGAAGCGCCCGCTGCGATCGGTGGCGATATAGGCGACGCTCTCGGCCATCGCGGCGAAGCCGAGCACGGAGAGCACGCCCGTGGCCCGGTCGATCCGGAAGCTGGCGATGCCGCGCGGCGCCCCGCGCATGGCGGCGTAGAGGACGTCGCGCCCCGGCGACAGCGCCAGCGGCAGCGAGCGGCCGGGCTCCACCAGACCGGGAAACGGCAGGCGCTGGACCGGGCTGAGCTTGCCGTCAGCGGCCGAGAGCCGCAGCACGCTGATGTCGCCGCCCGCGCCGTTGCCGATATAGACGGCGAGATCGGCCTGGCTGCTCGGAGAATGGGACGACATGCACGGCTCCTGAGGCTTGCCAGACGCCCGACGCGGTCAGGACACCCGATCACATGGATGCTTGTTGGGATTGCGCCCTTTGCCGGGGCGCTCAGGTCGCGGCCGATCCCGCCTTGATCAGCGTGGAGTAGCGGGCGCGGCTGCCGGCGAGATGCCCGCGCATCGCGGCCGCAGCCAGCGCCGAGTCCTGCGCCGCCACCGCGTTGCGAATGGCGCGGTGCTCGGCATCGACCATCGCCATATAGGCGCCGACATCGCCAAGGTTCTTGGTGCGCCCGACCATATGCCGGCGCGGCACGGCGAATTCGCCGAGATATTTCAGGAACTCGACGAAATAGGCATTGCCGGTGGCGCGCGCCAAAGCGTGGTGGAAGGCGAGGTCGGCGCTGACCCCGGCATCGCTGAAACTGTCGGAGGCCGACATCGCGGCGATGGCCCGGTCGAGCGCGGCGATGTCCTCATCCGTGCGCCGGGCGGCGGCGAGCGCCGCGCATTCGACCTCGACCGCAAGCCGCAGCTCCAGCACCGAGAGAATGTCCTCGACGGTGGCCCGCTCGATCCCACCGAGAAAAACCTGCTTCTTCGGCGCCTCCAGCACGAAGGCGCCCGAACCCTGGCGCGTCTCGATCAGCCCGGCCGCCTTGAGCGAGGCCACCGCCTCGCGCACCACGGTGCGGCTCACGCCGGCCGAGATCGCCAGCACGGCCTCGGAGGGCAGCCTGTCGCCGGGCTTCAGCCGGCCATCCTCGATCCGGCCTTCGAGCTCCTGCACCAGCGTCGTCACCAGGCTCTTGCGGCTGGACGGGGGGATGCTCACGAGCGCCGGTTGCGTGGACGATGACATGCGGTCGCGTTGCCCCCTGGTTGAATCGCGGTCCCGATCTGCAGTCCTTCTTGTATGACGACACGCTGCGCCCGTCTATGCCGCAAGGCGAACCAGCCCCGCTGTGCGGGAATGCCGAGGCGGCACTGATCCCATCTTTTGCCCACGCTCGCGCTCAAATCCGCCGCTGCGGCGCCAGGCGAGCGCCCCGCGCGAGCCCATGGCGAAAGCCCGGCTTCGGCGGGCCTCACAGCCTGTTGGCCGAAAGTGATATGACATCATGAATCTCGGTGCCCTGCTCGCGCCCGAGCGGCAGAATGCCCGCCCCGAGCGGCTCCCGCGCTTGACGCGCCGGCCGGCCCCATGCATAAGTTGTCATACAAATTTGACGATCTGATAGATGGCGATCCCGGCGCGCTTCGCGGCGAAGACAGGGACGAGGCCAGCGACGACGGGAGGCTCACTTGTCCGTAACCAACACGATCTCCGCCCCGCCTCGCGCCGCGGGGCGCGCGCCCTCCTCGATGGATTGCCAGGAACTCAAGGCGCGCGTCGGCCAGGGCCTGCTCTCCTTCCCCGTCACCTATTTCGACAAGCACGGCGAGTTCGACGCCGAGCCCTATCGCGCCTCGGTCGCGCGCGCCGCCAGCCATGGCCCGGCCGCGCTCTTCGCCGCCGGCGGCACCGGCGAGTTCTTCTCGCTCGGCTTCGACGAGTATCCCGCGATCATCCGCACCGCGGTCGAGGCGGCGCAGGGCGAGGTGCCGATCATCGCCGGCTGCGGCTATGGCACGCGCATGGCGGTGCACCTGGCTCAGGCAGCCGAGGCCGCCGGCGCCGACGGCATCCTGCTGCTGCCGCACTACCTGATCTACGCTGAGCAGGCCGGGCTCTACGCTCATGTCAAGGCGGTCTGCGACGCCGTGAAGATCGGCGTGATCGTCTATAACCGCGACAACGCCATCATCAGCGCCGACACGCTGATCGCCCTGACCAAGGCCTGCCCCAACCTGGTCGGCTTCAAGGACGGCCATGGCGATATCGAGCAGGTCCAGAGGATCACCACCCTGATCGGCGACCGGCTGACCTATGTCGGCGGCATGCCGACCGCGGAGGTCTACGCCGCGCCCTACTACGCCGCCGGCGTCACCACCTATTCCTCGGCGGTCTACAACTTCATCCCGCAGGCGGCGCTGCGCTTCTACGAGGCCATCGCGGCGGGCGAGAAGCCGGTGATCGACGACATGCTGCGCCGCTTCTTCTACCCCTACCTGCAGATCCGCAATCGCGGCCGTGGCTACGCCGTCTCGATCGTCAAGGCCGGCATGCGCATCATGGGCGAGGATCCCGGCCCCGTCCGCTCGCCGCTGACCGACCTGACCCCGGCCGAGCACGACGACCTCGAGCGCCTGCTCAACGACGCTTTCGACGGCAAGCCGGCCTGAGGGCTTCCTCATCGTCATTGCGAGGAGCGCAGCGAAGCAACCCAGGGGGACCGGGCGAGCGAGGCAGTCGATGTGACAATCGCAGCGAAGACCAGCGAAACGCGGGATCCCCTCTCCTGTAAGGAGAGGGGTAGGGGTGAGGTGTCGGCCAGAACTTGCTTGGTCTCGACCTGACCGCTTCAGCCCGGATTGCTTCGCTGGTCTTACGGCCGACACCTCACCCTGCCCTCTCCTTACAGGAGAGGGTTCCCCGCGCTTCTTTCGGTGAGAGCCGAGACGCTCACTTGCCCTTGCTGACGTTCCAATAGACCGGCACGCCGGCGGTCAGCAGCCCGTTGAGATTGGCCTGCTGGCCGCGCACCAGCCAGAACTGGCCGACGGAGACGTAAGGCACCGTCTCGACCGCGCGCTCCTGAATCTGCTTTGCGATCGCCTTGCGGGCGTCGAGGTCGGGCGCGGTCGTGAACGATTCGCGCAGCTTCTCGATCGTCTCGTCGCAGGGCCAGCCGAACCAGGACTTGTCGCAGTTCGAGCGTAGGCCGAGATGGCCGACCGGCTCGGTCATGTCAGGCGCCGCCGGACCCGACTGGAAGACCGACCAGCCACCCTGCTCGACCGGGTTCTTGCTGGTGCGGCGGCTCGACAGCGTGCCCCAGTCCATCGCCTGGTAGTCGACGTTGAGGCCGATATCGCGCATCATCTGCGCCACGACCAGCGTGTGCGGCGAGAGCGCCGTCTCGGTCGCATCGAGCAGCACGATCTTCTCGCCCTTGTAGCCGCTCTCGGCCACCAGCTTCTTCGCCGCAGCGACGTCCGGCTTCGGATAGGCGGCGTCGGTATAGTAGGGCGAGTCGCACATGTAGAAGGACAGGCAGACGGTATAGAGCGCCTTGTCGTCGACATAGGCGCGCAGCGTCTGCTCCTGGTCGATCAGGCGCAGCATCGCCTGGCGCAGCTTCTGGTTGTTGAAGGGCGGCTGCAGCTGGTTCATCCGAAATACGCCCTGCAGCGCCGCGAGCTTGCCGATCTTGATCTTCGGGTTGCCCTTGACCAGCGGGATCATGTCCGGCGGCACCTCCTCGAAGATGTCGATCTCGCCGGCCTGGAGCGCGTTCAGCGCCGTCTGCGCATCCGGCATGATCTGCCATTCGACGCGGTCGACATTGGCGACCTTGCCACCGGAAAGCCCGTCCGGAGCCTCCTTGCGCGGCACGTACATCGGCGCCTTCGCGTAGACGATCTTGGCGCCGGGCGACCACTCGTCCTTGACCAGCATGAACGGGCCGGAGCCGGTCGCGTCGGTGATGTTCTGGTTCGACGGCGTCGCTGCGATGCGCGCCGGCATGATCACCGGCAGCATCGAGCTCGGCTTGCCCAGCGCGTCGAGCACCAGGCCCCATTTGCCCTTGAGCACGAGCGTGACGGTCTTCGGGTCGGTGGCGGTCAGCGAGGCCGTGTTGGCCATGAGCTGCTGGCCGAGCCCGTCGCGCTCGCCCCAGCGCTTCAGCGAGGCGACGACGTCGGCGGAGGTCACCGCCGTGTTGTCGTGGAACTTGAGGCCGTCGCGCAGCACGAAGACCCAGGTCAGGCCGTCCGGCGAGGTGGTGTAGCTCTCCACCATCTGCGGCTTGATCAGCCCGGCGGAATCCTGCGCGAACAGCGTGTCGTAGACCATGTAGCCATGGTTGCGGACCATGTAGTCCGAGGTCGTCATCGGATCGAGCGTGCGCAGGTCGCCGAAGGGGCGGACCTTGAGCACGCTCTGCGCCATGGCCGGCAAGGCCGCCAGCGTCAGCGCGATGGCCGCGGTCGCCAGCGCCAATCGTCTCGTGACTATTCTCATGCTTCCCTCCCAGGATCGTTCGACGTGAGCGTTCCGCCTTCAGTCGGCGGTGTGGTCTTGGTTCAGCTTCTCAGCTTGCGCGCCAGGCGCGGGTCGATGGCGTCGCGCAGGGCGTCGCCGAGCACGTTGACGGTGAGCACCAGCAGCGCCAGCGAGACGCCGGGAAACGCCACCATCCAGGGTGCGCGCTGCAGGAAGGGCCTGGCCTCGGCCAGCATGTTGCCCCAGCTCGGGATCGTCGGCGGCGTGCCGGCGCCGAGGAAGGACAGGATCGATTCGACGATCATCGCCGAGGCGAACACGTAGGTCGCCTGCACGATCACCGGCGCCGCCGCGTTGGGCAGCACGTGCAGCAGCAGCATGCGCGGCAGCCGCGTGCCGTTGGTGACGGCGGCCTCCACATAGGTCTGCTCGCGGATCACCAGCACCGAGGAGCGCACGATGCGGGCCATGCGCGGAATCTCGGCAATGCTGATCGCGATCACCACGTTCTTCACGCTGGAGCCGAACAGCGACATCAGCGCAATCGCCAGCAGGATGCCGGGGATCGCCATGATGCCGTCCATGATCCGCATCACGACGCCGTCGAGCTTGCGCACGAAGCCGGCGCTGAGGCCGATCAGCAGGCCGAAGACGACGGTGACGAAGGTGACCAGCGCGCCGACCGTCAGCGAGATCGCCGTGCCGTTCAGCGTGCGCGAGAAGGTCGAGCGTCCCACCTGATCGGTGCCGAAGAGATGGTCGAGGCTCGGCGGCCGCAGGCGCTGGATCGGGTTCAGCCGGGCGGGATCGGCCAGCACATGCGGCGCGACCAGCGCGACCAGCGTGAAGAACAGGATGACGCCGAGCCCGCCGAGGATGACGGGGTTGGCGCGCAGGAAGCGCCAAGTCTCGCGGATATAAGTCCCGCGGGCGTGGACACCGCCGGCCTTCACCTCAGCGGCTCCCGATCGGGTCTCGGTCATCGCCATGGGGCCTCAATAGCGGATGCGCGGGTCGAACAGCGCGTAGCTGAGGTCGACCAGGAGGTTGACGAGGACATAGACGACCGAGAAGACCAGGATCAGCCCCTGCACCACCGGATAGTCGCGGCGCAGGATGGCGTCGGTGGTGAGCCGCCCCAGGCCGGGGATGTTGAACACCGTCTCGGTGACCACGACGCCGCCGAGCAGCGCGGCGATGCCGACGCCGACCACCGTGACGATCGGGATCGCGGCGTTCTTCAGGGCGTGGCCGATGACGACCTTGCCCGGCTGCACGCCCTTGGCATGGGCGGTGCGGACATAGTCCTCCGCCAGCACCTCCAGCAACGCCGTGCGGGTGATCCGCGCCAGCAGCGCCGCATAGAGCATGGCGAGCGCCAGGCCGGGCAGGACGAGGCTGTTCAGGCAGGGCCACAGCCCTTGCGACAGCGGCACGTAGCCCTGCGTCGGGAACCAGCCGAGCCCGAGCGCGAAGACGTAGACCAGGAAGAAGGCGACGATGAAGACCGGCGAGGAGAAGCCGAGCATGGCGAAGGCCATCACGGCACGGTCTACGAGGCTGCCCGCCTTGATCGCGGCGAGCGTGCCGAGCGGCAGGGCGATCACCAGGGCCATCACGATCGCGACCAGCGCCAGCATAGCGGTCGGCTCGATGCGCAGGCCGATCAGCCTGGTCACCTCCATGTCCGAGAAGACCGAGCGGCCGAGATCGCCGCGCGCGATCTGCCCGGCCCAGCCGACGAGCTGCTCGACCAGCGGCTTGTTCAGCCCGAGCGTCTCGCGGATCGTCTCGATCTGCGCATTCGTCGCCTGGTCGCCGGCGATCAGGATCGCCGGATCGCCCGGCGTCAGCCTGAGAAGGAAGAACACGAAGAGCGCGACGAAGCCGAGGACCGGAACGGTCGAGGCGAGCCGGCGCAGGATGTAGGGGATCATGGGAGTAAGGCCGGGCGCAGAGGCGCGGCAAGGCACGACTTCGTCATCGCTAGCAACCCTCCCCGCGCTTTTGTTGTAAAACGTTTCAAACAAGGCTCTCACAGAAGCCCTGATCCATCAAGCCCGATTTTTTCGAAACCTCTCTTGCCATCCCGGCGCTTCTCTTAGAAGCTGCCGCAAAATTTTGAACCGTTTTACAGGGAGGTTGGATGGCGACGATTCGAGACGTGGCGCGCCTGGCGAACGTGTCGATGGCGACCGTGTCGAACGCGCTGAACAGCTCCGATCGCGTCAGTCCCGAATTGCTGGCGCGGGTGCGCGCGGCCGTCGAGAAGCTGAGCTACGCCCCGCATGCCGGCGCGCGCTCGCTGCGCAAGCGTTCGAGCGGGCTGCTCGGCCTCGTCGTCGGCGACATCACCAACCCGTTCTTCTCCGACCTGTTCGAGGCGGTCGAGGATGCGGCGGCGGCGAACGGCTATCTCGTGCTGCTGTGCAATTCGAGCGAGCGCAGCGAGCGCGAGGAAGCGCATCTCAGGATGCTGCGCACGCAGCGCATCGACGGGCTGATCCTCGCCCCGACCGGCGCCGCCTCGATGCACCGCGCCGCGCTGCTGGCGCAGCTCGAAGTGCCGATCGTGCTGGTCGACCGCGCCATGGACGGGCTCGGCTACGACGCCGTGGTGCTCGACAACCGCAAGGCGGGCTTCGAGGCGACGAGCCATCTGATCGCCCGTGGCCACCGGCGCATCGGCCTGATCAACGGCCCCGAGATCGTCCGCACCGCGGCCGACCGCATGCATGGCTATCGCGAGGCGCTGCTCTCGGCCGGGCTGCCATTCGACCCGGCTCTGGTCCGCGATGCCGGCTTCCAGGAGCGGCCGGCCCATGACGCCTTCGGCGAGCTGATGGCGCTAGTGGAGCCGCCGACCGCGATCTTCGCCACCAACAACCTGATGACCATCGGCGTCGTCACGGCGCTGGCCGATCGCGGCCTGTCCTGCCCGGAGGACATCTCGCTCGTCGGCATTGACGACCTGCCCTGGGCCGATGCCGTGCTGCCCCGCCTCACCGCCATCGCGCAGCCCGTGCGCGCCATGGGCGAGACGGCGCTGACCCTGCTTGCCGAGCGCATCGCCGGCACAAGGCTCGGGCCCGGCACGACCACCGTGCTGGCGCCGCGCCTCGTCGTGCGCCGCTCCTGCGGCTCGCCCGTTCCCCTGAAGGCTGCCCATGTCTGACCTGACCAAGCTCTCTGACCTGACCAAGCTCAGCGCGCTCGCCGCGCGCGACCTCCTGCTCGCCGGCGAGGTCAGCTCCGTCGAGCTCGTGCACGCCGCCGAAAAGCGCCTCGCCGAGGTCGAGCCCAGGCTCAACGCAGTGCCGACGCTCTGCCTCGAGCGCGCGCTGGAGCAGGCCGAGGCCGCCGACAAGGCGCGTCAGGCCGGCAAGCCCGCGCTGCTCGCCGGCCTGCCCATCGTCGTCAAGGACAACAACGACGTCGGCGGCGTCAGGAACACCGGCGGCACCTCGATCTTCCGCGACCGCATCTCCGAGAGCTCCGACCGCACCGTCGCCTTGATGGAAAAGAACGGCGCGGTCGTGCTCGGCAAGTCGAACCTCTCGGAGCTCGGCGGCGCCCAGACCACCAACAGCGTCCATGGCGCGACCCGCAACCCCTACGACACCCGGCTGACTTGCGGCGGCTCGTCGGGCGGCGCGGCGGTGGCGCTCGCGACCGGCGAGGCCTGGCTCGCCCATGGCAACGACTATGGCGGCAGCCTGCGCATCCCCGCCGCCTTCTGCAACGTCACGGGCCTGAGGCCGACGCCCGGCCGCGTGCCGCGCAAGCGCCTCGCCGACCCGTTCGACACGATCATGGTGGAAGGGCCGATGGCGCGCGACGTCGCCGACCTCGCGCTGTTCTTCGACGCGATGGTCGGCTACGAGCCCGCCGACCTGCTGACCTCGCCCGCGAGCGAGCCGCCCTTCCTCGATGCGGCACGGAGCCCGGCCAAGCCCGCCCGCGTCGCGATCTCAGCCGATCTCGGCTCGCTGCCGGTGGCCGCGCCGATCCGGGCCGCGCTCGAAGGCTTCGCCGCCCATCTCGGCAAGGCCGGTGTCTCCGTCCATCGCGGCTCGCCTGCTGTCGATGGCGCCATGGATGCCTTCCGCGCGCTACGCGGCGAGGGCTTCTTCGCCACCTGGGAACCGACCTTCGCAGAGCACTACGAAAAATTCCCGAAGCCGGTGCTGGCCGACCTGCTGCGCGGGCGCGACCAGCCCGGCCGCGCCATCGTCGCCGCCAACCGCTATCGCAGCGAGTTCTACCGCCGCGCCGTCGACTTCCTCGACGAGCACGATTTCCTGATCTGCCCGGCGACGCAGGCCCTGCCCTTCCCGGTCGAGACGCTCTACCTCAGCGAGATCGAGGGCGTGCCGATGCAGGACTATCTCGACTGGATCGCCGTCACGGCGATCTGGTCGATCAGCAGCCTGCCCGCCATCGCCATACCGATCGGCTTCTCGCCGGAAGGGCTGCCGATCGGCATCCAGATCATCAGCCATGGCAAGCGCGAGGCCGATCTGTTCCGGCTGGCAGCCTGGATCGAGCGCGAGCTCGCCCTGCCCAAGACCCCGATCGACCCGCGCTGAGAGCTGGGCCCAAGAAAGACCCGAGCCCAAGAAAGACCTGACCCCATGACATTGCCCCAACGCAGCATCGCCGGCCTCCAGGTCACCGCGCTCGGCTTCGGCGGCGCCCCGCTCGGCGACCTCTACGAACGCCTCGACGAGGGCACCGCGCAGGCCACGGTCACCGCCGTGCTCTCGGCCGGGATCAACCTGATCGACACCTCGCCATTCTACGGCCACGGCCTCTCCGAGCACCGGATCGGGGCCGCGCTGCGCAACGTGCCGCGCGACGGCATCGTCCTCTCGACCAAGGTCGGGCGCTGGATGGACCCGGCCAAGCCGAACGCCGGCGGCTCCAACTTCGTCGGCGGCCTGCCGCACTCGGCCGTGATCGACTACTCCTATGACGGCGCCATGCGCTCCTTCGAGCAGTCGCTGCTGCGCCTCGGCACCGACCGCATCGACATCCTGCTGATCCACGACGTCGACGTCTGGACCCATGGCGAGATGATGGAGCAGCGCTTCAAGGAGGCGATGGAAGGCGCCTATCGCGCCCTCGACGCGCTGCGGTCTTCCGGCGCCGTCAAGGCCATCGGCATCGGCGTCAACGAAACCGAGATGTGCGAGCGCTTCGCCCGGGCCGGCGATTTCGACGTGATGCTGCTGGCCGGCCGCTACACGCTGCTGGAGCAGGGCGCGCTCGATGGCTTCCTGCCGCTGGCGGTTGAGAAGAAGATCGCGATCATCCTTGCCGGCGTGTTCAATTCCGGCATCCTCGCGACCGGCGCCCAGGCCGGCGCGCATTATAATTACCGCGCCGCCGCGCCCGAGATCATCGCCCGCGTCGCCCGCATCGAAGCGATCTGCCACGCCCATGGCGTCCTGCTGCCACAGGCGGCGCTCGCCTTCGCCGGCGCCCATCCGGCCGTTGCCAGCGTGGTGCTGGGCGCGATCACGCCGGAGCAGGTGCAGCAGAACCTCGCCCTCTTCGCCAAGCCGACGCCCGCGCAGCTCTGGAGTGACCTCAAATCCGAGGGCCTGCTGCCCGCGCATGCGCCAGTGCCGGCGTGAGAACGGCTCCGGAAGCTTCGCCATGCTGAAGGGCCTCGACCCGCTCCTGAGCCCGGATTTGCTCTGGCTGCTCGCCGCCATGGGCCATGGCGACGACATCGCCGTGGTCGACGCCAACCACCCGGCCGAGAGCATCGCGCGCTCCACCATATCCGGCCGGATCGTCCGGCTGCCCGGCCTGACCATGGCGCGCGCCGTCAGCGCCATCCTCACCGTGCTGCCGCTCGACGATTTCGAGCCCGCCCCGGCCCGGCGCATGCAGGTGGTGGGCGCTCCCGATACCATCCCGTTAGTCCAGCGCGAGGTCCAGGCCGTGCTCGACGCGGCGGCCGGCAACGCCTCGCCCATGGCCGGCATCGAGCGCTTCGCCTTCTACGACAACGCCAAATCCGCCTTCGGCATCGTCCAGGTCGGCGACACCAGGCCCTATGGCTGCTTCCTGCTGCGTAAGGGCGTGCTCACGGCGGAGAGCGTGGATTAGCGCCCTTTGCGGCTAAGCGGAAACCTCGCCGCGTCATCCCGGACAAGCGGCGAAGCCGCGCCGTTCCGGGATCCATCGTAGAGCGCCGGAGCCCTACGATGGATCCCGGCGCTCCGCTTCGCTGCGGCCGGGATGACGGCGCTTGATTCTGGTTGAGCACGGCGTGCTCCAAGGCGGTGCCTAACCCGCCCGCTCTGTGACGCAGCGCACAGTCGCTCCCGCAGACACCGCCACCAGAGATTGTGCCGCGCCGGAATCTCGGTGATGCTCCCGGCCTGCCGGGCTTTGGTGGCGTCTTGCGCCACGCGATGCCATCTCGATTGGGGGGGTGCCATGGGCTATCTCGAGGATCGTGACCTGGAGCAGATGGCGTCGTTCGACGCCGAGATTTCCCAGTTCATCAGCCGCCACCAGCAGAACCCCTCCACCGGCCGGCGCAAGACCATCATCCTGTTTCCCGGCGGCATGGGCTCCAGCCTGAAATGGGCGCGCACCCCGCATGGCGTCACGCCCTATTCCTACGACACGGTCTGGCTGGGCTGCTCGATCATGAGCGGCGCCGGGCATCTCCTGAAGATGAACGGCGACGAGGACGATGCCGGACATTTCGTCATTGCCGATGGCTGCGTCAGCTTCAGCGTCCCCTTCGTCGTGGACCTCGAACCCTATGACGACTTCCTGCGCTGGTGCGGGCAGAACGGCTTCGATTATTTCGTCTTCGCCTGGGACTGGCGGCGCCGGCCCGAGGCGGTGGCGGCCTTCTTCCTCAACACGTTCGTGCCGAAGTTCCGGTGCCGGGTTCAGGAGGCCTGCGGCGTCGACCCGTTCGACGACGTCACGCTGCTCGGCCACAGCTTCGGCGGCATGGCGATCAAGCTCATCCTCAACCATGGCGGCGCGATCGTCGACAAGGTCGACCGCGCGATCACGGTCGGCACGCCGTTCTACGGCCATGCCGGCCATATCCATCGTTACTTCAAGGGCGAGCCGCAGCTCGACGCCCTGCCAGGTTACGACAAGCGCGACCTCACCCAGCTCATCTCCTCGATGCGCGGGCCCTACACGCTGCTCTATCTCGACGAGGCGACCTATCAGCGCGACAAGACGGCGCTCGCCCAGGACGCCGCCTTCCCGATGCTGCGCTATCCGCTGCGGGACGCCACCACAAACGCCGTGGCGGACCCGTACAACCCCGGCACCTCGGGCCTTAAGCGCCGCTATCCCAGGGACTGGGGCTTCGTCTCCGCCGAACTCTCGCACGCCAGGGACACCTACCAGCAGGTCGCCAAACCCCTGAGCCCGCTGACCAATATGAAGCTGCACCACATCCGGGCCGTGCAGCAGCGCAACGGCACCAACGCCTACGACACGATCCATGAACAGAGCTGGGCATGGATCGACCGCGACTTCGACCCCGAGTCGGATGAGACGCCGATCGAGGACAAGACGGTGTGCCAGGGCGATGGCGTCATCCCCGCCTGGTCGGCGCGGCTCGTCTCGGCGCTGCCGGAAAACGTCCATACCGTGTTCGGCGACATGGACGACGGCTTCGAGCATTCCGACCTGATGTCGGACGAGGGCATCCAGGACGAGATTTTCGCGATCATCCACCAGACCACCAGGCGGAGCGCGTCCATGACGACGAAAAAGCGCAGCACCCCCAAGCCAAAGCTCGCATCGCGCGAGGAGCTCGCCGCCTTCCTCGACGAGATCAGGACGGAGCGCTCGCTCCTGGCCGCCAACGACGAGAAGCAGCGGCTGGCGGGCTTCAGCGCCCTGGCGCGGCACAGCCCGGACGAGTTGAGCCGCCTGCTGCGGCGGGCCTTTGCCGACCTGCCCAAGAGCCTCAGCCAGAAGCTCGGCAAGCCGCCGACGAAGCGCAGCGGCGAACCGCTCCACGATCCCGACGCCCCGCCGCCCCGCACCAGGGAGAAGCCGAAGCCGCGCGGCCCGCGCAAGCCGAAGGGCAAATAGGCCGGGGATCGCCGAACGCCGAAGCAGCTCAGAGACGGTTTGAGAATTCGCTGGCATGCGTCGGCTGGCGTGGTCGTCGAGAACCGGAGCGGAGCGGACATTTGGTCCGTGAGCGCCGGAAGCGCAGGTGATCGCGCCAGTAGAAAGATCAAACGGTCTCTCAGACCATGGCGTGGTCGGGATCGAGCAGGGCCAGGCCGCCGCGCGCCTTCTTCTTCGACCCCGCCTGCGCCTTGCGCTCCTCGGCATAGCTCGCGAGCCAGTCGGTCGGCCTGCCCTCGCCGTCGGTCAGGGTGATCGGCTCGAAATAGCGCTTGTGGTCTTCCGCCGAGATATCGGCCGGGCACTCGCCATATTGCGGGTCGAGCGTGTCGCTGCCGGCAAGGTAGGTCCGCTTGGCGCCAGGCGATTCGTTCGCCCAGGAGAAGCAGTGGAAGCTCGCCGAGGCAATGATGTACCAGCGCATCGGGTTGAACGAGCCGCTATGTCGTAGCCGGCTAAGCGTCTTGAGCAGGATGCGCTTGCGCCCGACCACCATCCACGGCCGGCGGAAGACCCGCTCCAGGAAGGTCACGATCGGCTCGGCCGGCTCGGCCAGTTGCGAATAGCAGATCGTCTCGCCGTCGAAGTCGCGGAAGCGCAGGTTGGGCGCGAGCAGCCCGCGCTCCAGCTCCTCCCAGAACAGCTGCGTGCCGGCGAGCGGCGCGACCGTGCTGAGATAGGTCGGCATCGGCACCAGCGGGTTATCGGCGATCGCATCCATCGCCCGCTGCATGTCGGCGGCCGTCTGGTGGCGCGGATCGAAGAGCTGGCCGTAGCCGATGGCGATGCCGAGCGATTCGGCGAAGGCGATGTCGTCGACGACGTTGCTGCGCCGGCCGAGATTCTGGGTCTTGTTGTAGCGGCGCAGGAAGTCGGCGTCGAAAGACTCGATGCCGACGAACAGGCCGACGCATTTCGCATCGGCGAAGGCCTGGATCAGCGCGCGGTCCTGCAGCACGTTCTGCGTCACCAGCGCGCCCCAGCCGCGCATCCGCGGGTGCTTCTTCAGGAACTCGCAGACGGCCAGCATATGGGCGCGATTGTCCGAGAAGTTGTTGTCGAGCAGCATCACCATCGGATACCAGCGCCGCAGGCTGAAGAACGGCGCCGAATCGAGTGCGCTCTCCAGCGACGCCGCAAAACTCTCCAGTGTGTAGCGGGCATGGGCGCCGACCTCGCTCGGCATCACGCAGAAGCTGCACTTGAAGCTGCAGCCGCGCGAGCTTTCGGCGAGATGGGCGATCGGGTTGATGCCGCTCTTGTTCAAAAGCGAATAGTCGATCGTGTACTGCGAGATCTGTGCAACCGGCGAGCGGTAGATCGGGCGCAAAGCTCCGGCAAGATAGTCGGCTATGACGTCACGGACGCTGTCGACGCCGCCGGAGCAGACAGAGTCAAAGAACTGACACGCGAATTCGGGAAAGAGGGTGCAGACGCTGCCGCCGGCGACGACAGTTGCCTCGCTGCGGCGGAAATGGAAGGAGAGTTGGCGCATCCGGTCGAAATCCGGCTGCAACCCGGTCAGGAAGACGAGGTCGTAATCCCCGCACTTGGCAGGATCGAATGGACCGTGCCAGTCCTCGTGGTAGAGCGTGATGTCGAATCGGTCGGGATCGATCAGGGCAGCGATGTGCAGGCCCGCGATCGGCTGCATGAAATGCCTGGAACGGCGCTTCTCCCGCCCAGGCCTGAGATGCGCGCAGATAACAATGGTTCTGATCTTTGACCGAGCATCGCGGTCATTATCGGAATGGCTCTTGAAATGACGAAGCGCTGAATTGGAGTCAGGCATGATGTCTTGCCCTAAGCCTACTGGTTAATATTTGTGCATATATTGCAATAATTGCATATGCTACGCTGACTTCCGACATTTTCCAAATGATGAAACAGCTGCCAGGCATTGGCGTTCGCGACACAAAGGCTGTGCGATGACGGTGAGTGAGCCAGACCTTCGAAAGATCGCTTCGGAGCGGCGCTACGTCACGATCGTCTTCGTCGATCTCGTCGGCTACACACAATTGTCGGAACAGCTCGACCCGGAGGATCTGCGGGTCGTCCAGCGGCGCTACCAGCAGCTGACCCTGACCACGATGGAGCGCTATGGCGGCTTCGTCGCGAGCTATACCGGCGATGGCGTGCTGATCTTCTTCGGCTATCCGATCGCCCGCGACAACGACGCCGAGCGCGCCGCCCGCGCCGCCCTCGAGCTGATGGAGCGGCTCAAGACGCTCAACACCAATGTCGGCGACACCACGGTCCCGCAGGTCACCGCCCGCGCCGGCATCCATTCCGGCCTCGTGGTGATGGAGCCGACGCGCCTGAGCGGCGGCTCCAGCGAGCTCGGCGCGGTCGGCGAAGCCGTCAACCTCGCCGCGCGCGTGCAGGCGGAGGCGATGCCCGGTGCGGTCGTCGCCACCAGGGAGATCGTCGAGCTGACCGATGGCCTGTTCGAGATCGGCCAGCTCGGCGCGCGGCCGATCCGGGGGCTCTCGCGCGAGATCGAGATCTTCCAGATCAACGGCGAGCGCCTGGGCACGACCCGGCGCAAGGACGGCATGGCGAGCGGCGCCACCGTGCTTGCCGGCCGCGAAGCCTGCCTGGAGCGCATCCTCGAGCGCTGGACCACCGCGACGACGCAGAAGCGCTCGCAATTCGTCCAGGTCCTGGGCGATGCCGGCACCGGCAAGACGCGGGTGATCAGCGAGATCTGCGGCCACCCGGAATTCGCCAACGCCGCGATCCTGGCGACCTATTGCCACGAGCTCTTCGCCAGCACGCCGCTCTACCCCGTCGCGAGCTTCCTCTGGGCCCGCGCCGGCCTGAAGTTCGAGGACGAGGACGACGTCCGCAACGACAAGATCGCCACGCTGCTCAGCGAGATCGGCATGAACACGCCGGAGAACGCCGAGATCGCCGCCAGCCTGCTCGGCATGGCCGCGACCGGCATCCGCGAGCAGTTCGCGCCAGCCCCGACCCTGTTCAAGCGCAAGCAGTTCGAATTCATCATCTCCGTGATCGCCCGCACCGCCCGCCGGCAGCCGACGCTCGTGGTGATCGAGGACACGCATTGGCTCGATCCGTCCTCGGCCGAGCTCCTGCGCGAGCTGATGGCGACGGTCGGCAACGAGACCATGCTGGTGGTCGCGACTGCCAGGCCGTTTCCGCGTGGCGAGAAACTGCCGCAGACCGACGATTCCATGACGCTTGAGCCGCTCTCGGGCGAGCAATCCCTGATGCTGGCGCGCTCGATCCCCGGCGCCGACATGCTGCCGGCCGAGAAGATCGCCCAGGCGGTCGCGGCAGCCGAGGGCGTGCCCCTCTTCGTCGAGCAATTCGTGCTCTCGCTGATCGACGAGCAGATCCAGGTGCCCAACCAGGCCAGGCGCTCGGACGTGCCGCTGCTGCTGGCCCAGCTCATGTCCGAGCGGCTCGACCGGCGGCCGGGCGCAAGGCCGATCGTGCAGGCGGCCGCCTGCATCGGCCGCTCCTTCACCACCACCTTCCTCGCCAACATCCTCGCCAGCGACGTCGACCACGTCATCGAGCCGATCGAGGCGCTGGTCGAGGCCGAGATCCTGATGCCACGGCGCTTCGGCGCGGAGATCCGCTACGAGTTCCGGCACTCGCTGCTCCAGCGCATCGCGCATGAATCGATCCTCACGCGCGAGCGGCGCCTGATCCACGACCGCATCCTCGACCTGATCGACCGCGGCCACGGCTCCGACATCCCGCTGCCCGAGGTCATCGCCCACCACCTCACCGAAGCCGCCCGCTTCCACGAGGCGGTCCAGGCCTGGCTGCAGGCCGGCCTTGGCGCCAGCCAGCGCTCGGCCCATCCCGAGGCGATCGAGCACATCCGGCGCGGGCTCAACCTGCTCGGCAAGCTCAAGGACCCGCGCGCCCAGGCCGAGCTCGAGCTCAGCCTCCAGGCCGCGCTGATCGGCTCGATCACCGCAGCCCAGGGCCCGACCTCGGCGACCATGCTGCAATGCTGCGAGCGCGGCCTCGAGCTTTGCGCCAGCGGCGAGCGCTCGCCGCAGGCCTTCCCGTTCATCTTCGGAAAGTTCACCTTCGCCAATTGCCGCGGCGACATCCCGGCCTCGACGGCGCTCGCCGAGGATTTCCTGCGGCAATCCGAGCAGAACACCTATGAAGCCGGCAAGGCGATCGGCCACCGCCTGATCGGCATGGTGCAGCTCGGCCAGGGCGAGGCGCGCGGCGCGATCGGGCACCTCGAACACTCGCTCTTTGCCGGCGAGCGGGAGCGCAGCGACGCCAGCACCTTCATGTTCGGCCAGAACACCGAGATCCATGCGAAATCGCTGCTCAGCCTGGCGCATTTCAGCCTCGGCAGCGTCGACGAGGCCCTGCGCATCGGCATGGAGGCGCTGCGCGCCGCCGACGGGCTGCGCCACCCGCATTCGGCCGCGATCCCGATGTCCTATGTCGGCGGCTGGGTCTTCGGCCTGTGCAACGCCACCGACGCCCTGATGCAGGAGGCCGGACGGCTGGTCGCCCTCTCCGAGCAGCACCGGCTCGAAGGCTTCCGCGCCCATGGCGCCGCCTTCCTCGGCTGGGGCCTGAGCCAGAAGGGCGACCATGCGCGGGGCGCCGCGATCATGGCGCAGGCGATCGCCGGGTTCGACTCCGTCGGCTACGTGCTCTCGCTCTCGGGCTACCTCGCCAACCTCGCCCACGCCCAGCTCAAGTTGGGCCAGGTCGAGGCGGCCGAGGCGACCTGCTGGCGCGCGCTCCAGCTGATGTCGCGCAGCGGCAACCGCTGGCTCGAACCCGAGCTGCACCGGATCGAGGCGCTGATCGCCGAGCAGGGCCAGGCGAGCCGGCGGCAGCAGGCCGAGGGCCTGTTCCGCCACGCCGTCGCGCGGGCGCGGGCGCTGAACTCGCCGGTGCTGGAATATCGCTGCCTGGCCTCGCTGCGCGACCATCTCGGCGCCGACAGGATCGACGGCGAATCGCAGCTGCGACTGGCTGAATTGTCGCCCTTCGACGCCCTGCCGGCGCAGGTGATGGCAGCTTATCGTAGCGAGAAGGCGTCTCCCGCTACGGCCGAGCCCGCCGCCTGAGCGGCAGCGGAGCCGGCGTGCTCCGCAATGCGCGCCTCCTGCTCAATGCGCGTCCTGGCGCATGCGCCAGAGCGCGACGGAGATCGGCTGGCGCCGGCCGCGGATGTCGATGGCGCGGGTGTCGTCGGGCTCGCGCCGCCCTCCGCCCTCGCCTAGCGCCGCCATGAACTCGGCCGAGACGGCGAGCGCCGCGCCATGCTCCTTCGCCACCTCCATCAGCCGGCTCGCGACATTGACGCTGTCCCCCGTCGCCATGATGTGCTGATGCGTCTCGTGCCCCAGGCGCGACACCACGACCTGCCCGAAATGGGCGCCGACGCGCAGGTCCGGATGGCCAGCCGCAAGCTCGGCCTTGTCGATCCAGCTGCGGACGTCGCCGATCAGGTCCCAGGCGGCCGCGAAGGCGCGGGTGGCGTCGTCCGGGCGGGCTTCGGGAATGCCGAAGACGATCATCGCGCCGTCGCCCATGAACGTCATCACCAGCCCGTCATGGGCGGCGATCTCGTTCTCGACCAGCGTGTGGAACTCCTTGAGGAACTCGCGCGTCTGCGCCGGCCCGGCCTGCTCGCTCAGCCGGGTGAAGCCGGAGAGGTCGACGAACAGAATCGCGGCGCTCTGCATCACCGGCTGGCGCAGGAAATCCGGGTCGCGCGCGATGCGCTCGGCCAGCACGGGCGGCTGGAACTGGCGCAGGGCGGCCTCGGCGCGCGCATGGCCGCGGCTCTGCCGGCGCTCCCAGTGCTGGCGCAGCGCCATCGCCAGCGCAGCCGGCGGAAGCATGCCCGCGAGCGGCAGCACCCCGCTGAACCAGTAGCCCTGCGCGAACAGCGCGATCGTGGCCAGCAGCCAGGCGCCGGTGACCAAGGCGACGAGGCCGGTGCCGAGGCTGAGCGGCGTCAGCGCGATCGTCAGCGCGCCGAAGACGGCCAACGCCAGGGTCATGCCGGCATCGACCCGGCGCACAGCACCGTCGCGCACCAGGCCGGGGCCGCCGAGCAACTGGGCGATGCCGGTCGCCAGTACCTCGACGCCGGGCGTCACCGGGTCGAAGGGCGTGCCGAACGTGTCTCCGACGGCGGTGGCGGTGGCGCCGATCACGACGATGCGGTCCCTCAGCCGCTCAGTCGGCACCGAGCCTGCGAGCACCGCCGCCGCGCTCAGCGTCTCCACGGCACCGCGCGGCCCGTAGAAGCGCAGCGGCAAATGGAAGCCGAGGTCGAGCGCGACCGACCGCTCCGCGATCTGCACCCTGTCCGCGCCGAATACCGGGTCCTGGCCTGTGAACAGCGTCACGGCGCGCAGCACGAAGGCCGGGGTCAGGCCATGATCGGTCTGGAACAGCAGCGGCAGGTGCCGCGGCGCGCCGCCGGAATCGGTCGAGATGTTCACCAGCCCGGGCATGGCGGACGAATCGAAGGGCGAGGCGGGCCAGAGCACGTCGCTGGTGCCGGGGATGGAAGAGGCGCCGTCATTGGCCCGGTCGAAGCGCCCGGCCGCGGCGATCACCGAGGGAATCCGGCTGAGGGCCTCGGCCAGCGCCCGGTCGTTCTCGGGCACGCCGGCATCGAGCAGCAGCAGGTCGATCGCAAGCGCACGCGCCTTGCCGGCGGCGATGGCGTCGACCAGCTTCGCCAGAACCTGCCGGGACAGCGGATAGCCGCGCTCGCCGGCCACCGTCCTGTCGTCGATCGCGACGATCACCACGGCCGGCGGCGGCTCGCGCCGGCCGGCGATCAGCAGGCGCATGTCGGCGAGCTGCGCCTCGACGCCGTCGAGCGGGCTGCGCTCGCCGGCAAGATGCGACCAGCCGAGCAGGCCGGCCCAGAGCCCCGCCAGGAGCGCGAGCGCCGCGACGACCAAGCCGTAACGGGAGACCGGCCGTGACGGCGTCACCGCCCGAAGCGTCCGAGCAGCAGGCTTGCGCGCTCCGACGGCCAGCGCTTCACCGTGAGCGGGGTTCCCGGCGAGACGTCGACGCCCTCGCCGGCGTTGAGCGTGACGGGCTCGGAGCCGTCGCGCCGCGTCACCCGCACCGAGCCCTCTTGGACGAACACCGCCGTCGCCGAGGCCGTGACGTCGAGCGCGTAGATGGTGCCGCGCACCGAGGCGATGGCGTGCGGCGTCAGGATCTGGAAGCGGCCGCGCCGCGGCGGCAGGTCGACCAGCACGCCCCGGCCGTTGAGCTCGACGGCATCGACCGCGCCCGCGCCCTGCGGCGGCACGATCCGGAAGCTCGACGCCGTCTCCGCCTCGATGACCACCCCGCCCCGGCACGTGAAGACCGTGCGCGGCGGCTCGCTTCGCGTCGAGGAGGTGCAGCCTGCCGGCTGCTGCGCGAAGGCATCGGCGCCGGCGCCAAGCAGCATCGCGGCGGCGAGCGCCGCCGTCGTCACTCCGGAACTGCGCATGCGATGCCCTTCCATGCCGGCTTCACGCCATCTCGACCTTGGCCAGGCGCCGGACACCATCGACATCATGGATCATCACGCGACTGCGTCCTAGAGACAGAAGTCCGACCCGCTTCCATTGCTGGAGCTGGCGGTTGACCGTCTCGCGGCTGACGCCGGTCAGCGCCGCCAGCTCGTCCTGCGAGACGTGGATCTCGGCGCCGTAGTCGGTGACGAGCGTGACGAGGCGCCGCGCGAGCCGTGTCGCGGCGGGCAGGAAGGCGCCCTCCTCCATGCGCTCGCTCATGTTGCGCAGCCGGTCGCAGAGCAGCTCGATCAGCTGGATCGCGATGGTCGGCTCGCGCCCGAGCAGGTGCAGGAACTCGCGGCGCGGCACGAAGAACATCTCGGTCTCCTCGATCGCGACCGCATCCGCGGTGCGCGGGCGGCCGTCGAGCAGCGCGATCTCGCCGAAGACGTCGCCGCTGCCGAGCAGGCTCATGGTCATGTGCTGGCCAGCATCGTCGGTGGTGCCGATACGGATCTGGCCGCGCCGGATGGCATAGAGCCCGTCACCCGCATCGCCCTTCAGGAACAGAACCTGCCGCTGCGGCAGTCGTCGCTGCTGGCAAATCTGGGCGATGCTTTCCAGTCCTTCGGGGGAGAGCCCCGCGAAGAACGGATTTGCCGAGAGGAGGCGTGAGAAAAGGGACGCTTGGATCATCGAAAACTCCTCCCCGATCTGTAATAGGCGCAAGCGCGTTCCTGTGTGACATACTCCACGGAAGCGGCTGACGGAACGGCAGAGAAACACGCCCAGTCAGCCGACGGGAGCCAAGCGCTCCCTGTGTCGGCGCCCCTAAGACAGGAGAGCGCGCCATGCGGCACGATATCAACCTCCAACGCATCGACTTGCACGTCGCGGCCCTCAAGCCCTTCGTCGAAGTCTGGCCGACGCGCGTGCAAGGCGCGTGCCCCTACCTCGGACGGTTCGGGGAGATGATCCAGCGCCTCCGCATCGCCATTCGGGAGACTCTACTCATGCGCCGCACCGAAGCGCAGCTCGCGACGTTAGACGAGCGTATGCTCAAGGATATCGGCCTCACCCGCGCCGAGGCGTCGGGCTGGGGTCCCCTTGGCGACCGCATGCGCTCCCATGATCACGGCCGCCAGTACGGCTGAGGCCGCGCATCGATACGACAGCTAACGGGATTTGACTGATGGGTTTCTATTCCAAGTATGTTCTGCCCCGCGTCATCGATCTGGCCTGCGGCACCGACATCATGATGCGGCAGCGCGCCCGGATCGTTCCGCACGCGGCGGGCAAGGTCGTCGAGATCGGCGTCGGCACCGGACTCAATCTCGACTGGTACGACGAGGAGCGGGTCGAGCGCCTCATGGGCATCGACCCCTGCGCGACCAGCCTCATGATGGCGCATGACCGGGCGATGGCCTCGTCCGTGCCGATCACGCTCGAGCAGGGCAGCGCCGAGGCGCTGCCCTGTCCGGCCAACTGGGCCGACACCGTCGTCTCGACCTATACGCTCTGCACGGTGCCGCACCCGCAGGTCGCGCTGGCCGAGATCCACCGCGTCCTCAAGCCCGGCGGCAACTTCCTGTTCTGCGAGCACGTCGCCTCGCCCGACAGGCGCATCAGTGCCTGGCAGAACCGCCTGAACGGAGTCTGGGGCTGCTGCTTCGGCGGCTGCAACATCAACCGCAACCTCACGCGGATGATCTGCGACGCCGGCTTCGATCAGGTCGAGCATGTCAGCGACGATGTCGCGGGCGAGATAGCCTTCGTCCGGCACCAAGCCATCGGCTGGGCGCGCAAGCCCGGCAAAGCCAGCCAGGTCGTTGACGGAGCGGCATTCGCAGAGGCACGATAGGCTGATACGGACGATCATCATGGCAATACCCGCCGTGCGGGCGGATTAGAGCATCGGACCGAAAAGTGGAATCCGGTTTTCGAAAAAATCCGATGCAATAACAAAGGGCTAGATCGCCACTTTGCGTCCGATAGGACGCACGGCGATCTAGCCACGGCCCGGACGGTACGGCCATGTGTCGTCGATGGTAGAGATCTTCTCCTATATCTGGCGCAACAGCCGGAGCGAGCAGATTCGGCTCATCCTGATCGTGCTGCTCTCCCTGCCGTTCTACTATCTCTCGCTCGAACTGCCGAAATACATCATCGGCGACGCCATCCAGGGCCGGGCCTTTCCGGACGGCCGGGAGACCGCCCGGCTCTTCCATCTGAGCGTCCCGGCCTGGCTCGGCGGCGGCCGCGAGGTCTTCGCCGGCGTCGATTTCGACCGCACCTCTTATCTCTTCGTGCTGTCGGGCCTGTTCCTGCTGCTCGTCATGATCAATGGCGGCTTCAAATACGTCGTCAACATGCGCAAGGGCGCGCTCGGCGAAAGGCTGCTCCAGCGCCTGCGCTTCGACCTCTTCGCCATGCTGCTAAGCTTCCCGCCCGAGGCCCGGCGCCATCTCAAGCCCTCCGAGGCCGCGACCGTGATCAAGGACGAGGTCGAGCCGATCGGCGGCTTCGTCGGCGATGCCTTCGTCCAGCCCGTGCTGCTCGGCGGCCAGGCCCTGACCGCGCTCGCCTTCATCCTGCTGCAGAACCTGGCGCTCGGGCTGATCGCGCTGGCGATCGTCGCGGTGCAGGCCGTCATCATCCCGCGCCTGCGCCGCGAGCAGCTCCGCCTCGGCAAGCAGCGCCAGCTCGCCTCGCGCGCGCTCGCCGGCAAGATCGGTGAAGTCGTGGAGGCGCTGGGCGAGGTCGCCAATCACGGCACCTCGGCCGCCGAGAAGAGCCTGGTGGCCGAGCGGCTGGAGACCCTGTTCGGCATCCGCTACCGGCTCTACGGCCGCAAATTCGCGGTCAAGTTCCTCAACAACCTGCTGGCGCAGGTCACGCCCTTTCTGTTCTACACGGTCGGCGGCTATTTCGCCCTGTCGGGGCGGCTTGACATCGGCCAGCTCGTCGCGGTGATCGCCGCCTATCGCGACCTGCCGACGCCGATCAAGGAGCTGATCGACTGGGACCAGGACCGGCTCGACGTCGAGACGCGCTTCCAACAGATCAACCGGCATTTCGCGCTCGACGCGCCGCGCGCGCCCCCGGAACCGCCGGCCTCCACTGAGCCGGCGCAGGATGCGTTCGCGAGCGGCACGATCGCCGTCAAGGGCCTCACCGTGCTCGGCGCCACCGGCGAGCGCCTGCTCGACCGGATATCGCTGACCTTGCCGCTCGGCGCCCACATCGCCCTGAGCGACCGCTCCAGCGAAGCCGCCAGCGCCCTGGCGCAGGTGCTCGGCGGCGGCATCACCGCCTTCGACGGGGCCGTGACGCTGGCCGGGATCCCGCTCGGTGCGGTGACGCCGGAGCAGCGCGGCCGCAGCCTGGCCTATCTCGGCCCCGAGCCGGTGGTCTTCGACGGCACGCTGCGCGACAACATCCTCTACGGCCTGGGCCGTGCCAGCGGGAACGCCGCCCAGGGCGATGCGGAAGAACTGGAGCGCGACCTCGTCAAGGTCCTCGCCACGGTCGGGCTGGCCGATACCGTGTTCCGCTTCGGCCTCCAGCATCGCCTCGCGTCGGAGGACACGAGCGGCATCGCTATCCGCATCGCCCAACTGCGCGCCCTGATCCGGGCGAGATTGATCGCGAGCGGCGCCGGCGAGGCGGTCGAGCCCTTCGATCCCGCCCGCTACACGCGCAACGCGACGATCGGCGACAACATCCTCTTCGGCGTGACCACGGATGCGAGCTGGACGCCGGAGCGCCTCGCCGGCGAACCGGCGCTCCGCGCCCTGCTCGACGCGCACGGCCTGACCGAGCGGCTGGTCCGGATCGGCCGGCGCATCGCCGCGACCATGATCGAGATCTTCCGCGACCTGCCGGACGACCATGTCCTGTTCGAGCAGTTCTCCTTCTTCGCCGCCGGGCACTTTGGCGAGTATCGCGACATCCTGGCCCGCCACGCCGCCGGGGCCTTGCAGGAGGCCGACCGCACCCGGCTGATCGCGCTCGCCTTCCTCTATGCCGAACCGCGCCACCGTCTTGGGCTGCTGCGCCCGTCCGACGAGGACCGCATCCTCGCCGCGCGCCACGCCTTCCGCAGGCAGGCTCCGCCCGCCCTGGCCAAGGCCGTCGCCTTCTACGACCCCGAGCGCTACTGCCCCGCCGCCCCCTTGCGCGACAACCTCCTCTTCGGCTCCACCACCGGGGGCGGCGGCACCGAGAGCCAGCGCGCGACCGCGGCGATGCGGGAGAGCCTCGCGGAACTGGGGCTCGACGGCGAAGCCTACCGCCTCGGCCTCGAACGCCAGGCCGGCTATGGCGGCCAGTCGCTCTTCCCCAGCGCCAGGGTGGCGCTGGCGCTGGCGCGCTGCCTGATCAAGCGCCCGCGCATCCTGATCCTCGACGAGGCGCTCGCCCCCTTCGGCGAGGCCGAGGCGGCGCGGCTGCTGGCGCGGGTCCGCCTGTTCATGCAGGGCCGGACCCTGCTCGTCGCCGGGCGGCAGGTCGCCGGGCTCGGCCCCTTCGATGCGCGCATCGAGTTTCACGGCCCGCGCTCCGTGAGCTCCCCGGACATCGCAGTGCAGGCCGAGGCCGGGCCGGAGGCAATTCTGCCGGACGAGGATGGCGCCGCCGACAGCGAGGAGCTGCGCGCGCTGCGCTCGGTACCGATCTTCGCCGAGATCGACACCCCGCGCCTGAAGCTGCTGGCCTTCACCGGCGAGCGCGTCGGCTTCGCCGCCGGTGAGACCATCGTCCGGCAGGGCGATGAATCGGACGCGGCCTACCTCCTGATCTCGGGCTCGGCCGATGTCCTGTCCGACAGCGCCAACGGCTCCGTCCGCATCGCCGGCATGACCGGCTACGCGCTGTTCGGCGAAATGGGCATCGTCACCGGCGAACCGCGCTCGGCGACGATCGTCGCCGCGACGCCGGTGGTGGCGCTGCGGCTGCGCCAGGAGGTCTTCGTCGCGCTCTTCACCGAATTCCCGCAGATGGCCCTCTCGGTGACCCGTCTGATCGTTCGGCGCCTCCAGGACAACCTGGCGGCTTTCGCCCGGCGGGAGGATGACGATGGCTGAGCATGCCGCAGGCGATACGAGCGGGGCCGTGAAGATGCGCCGGTAGAGGCCCTCACGCGGACGTCGCCTTCTCCGCCACATGCCCCCGCGCCTTGCGCTGTGACAGCCAGGTGTTCAGCCGGTCGAGATAGAGGTAGACGACAGGCGTGGTGTAGAGCGTCATCGCCTGGCTCAGGATCAGGCCGCCGACGATGGCGTATCCCAGCGGCTGGCGCAGCTCCGAGCCGGTGCCGTGGCCGAGCATCAGCGGGACGCCGCCGAGCAGCGCCGCCATCGTCGTCATCATGATCGGCCGGAAGCGCAGCAGGCAGGCCTGCCGGATCGCGTCCTCCGGCTTCAGGCCCTCGCCGCGCTCGGCCGCGATCGCGAAGTCGACGATCATGATGCCGTTCTTCTTGACGATGCCGATCAGCAGGATGATGCCGATCAGGCCGATGACCGAGAAGTCGAAGCCGAAGATCCACAGCATCAGCAGCGCGCCCAGCCCAGCCGACGGCAGGGTCGAGAGGATCGTGAGCGGGTGGACGTAGCTCTCGTAGAGCACGCCGAGGATGATGTAGATCACCACCAGCGCGGCGAGGACGAGATAGGGCTCGCTCGCGAGCGAGCTCTGGAAGACCTGGGCCGTGCCCTGGAAGCTGCCGACCACCGTCGTCGGCAGGCCGAGTTCGGTCTCGGCCTGCTGGACGGCGGCGACGGCATCGCTCAGCGCGGCGCCGGGCGCGAGGTTGAAGGACAGGGTGACCGAGGGAAACTGGCCCTGATGGTTGACGGCGAGCACGGTCGTCGGCTCGGTCGTCTCCTTGACGAGCACGTTCAGCGGCACCTGCGCCCCGGTCAGCGGCGAGGTGATGTAGAGATGGCTGAGCGCACCGGGGCTGGCCTGCGCGCCCGGCTTCAGCTCCAGCACCACGTGATAGCTGTTGAGGTCGGTGAAGTACTGCGCCACCTGCCGCTGGCCGAAGGCGTCGTAGAGCGTGTTGTCGATGGTCGCAGGCGAGATGCCGAAGCGCGAGGCCTGATCGCGGTCGATCGTCAGCGTGATGGTCGCGCCCTGGTTCTCCTGGTCCGTCGCCACGTCGGTGAGCACGGGCACGGTCTTCAGCTTCGCGAGCAGCTTCGGCGCCCAGGTGTTGAGCTCGGCCAGGTCGGCGTCCTGAAGCGTGTACTGGAACTGCGTCCGGCCGAGGCGGCCGCCGACGTTGATGTCCTGCGCCGGCTGCAGGAACAGGGCGGCGCCCTCGACCTTCGCCAGCTTCGGGCGCAGCCGGTCGATGATCCGGCTCGCCGAGGCGCTGCGCTGTTCCAGCGGCTTGAGCGTGATGAACAGGCGGCCGGTGTTGAGCGTCTGGCCCGAACCGGCCCCAACGGCCATGCCGACGCTCGCCACGTCCGGATCATCCGACACCACCTTGCCGAGCGCGAGCTGGCGCTCGACCATCAGGCCGAAGGAGATGTCCTGCGCGGCCTCGGAGGAGCCGATCAGCAGCCCGGTGTCCTGCGTCGGGAAGAAGCCCTTGGGAATGGCGACGAAGACGATCCCGGTGGCGATGAGCGAGGCGAGGAAGCAGGCGAAGGTGATGCGGTGGTGGCGTAGCGCGATGTCGAGCGTCCTGCGGTATCCGGCGAGCAGCGCCTCGAACATCCGCTCGCTCGCCATGTAGAGGCGGCCATGGCGCTGGTCGTGCTCCGAGCGCAGGAAGCGCGCGCACATCATCGGCGTCAGCGTCAGCGACATCAGGGCCGAGATGGCGATCGTCACCGTCACGGTGATGGCGAATTCCCGGAACAGCCGGCCGACGATGCCGCTCATCAGCAGCAGCGGGATGAAGACGGCGATCAGCGACAGGCTGATCGAGACGATGGTGAAGCTGATCTCGGCGGCGCCGTCCTCGGCCGCCACCTCGGCCGTCTTCCCCATCTCGCGATGGCGGTGGATGTTCTCCAGCATCACGATCGCATCGTCGACGACGAAGCCGACGGAGATGCTGAGCGCCATCAGCGACAGGTTGTCGAGGCTGAAGCCGAGCGCGTACATCGCCGCGAAGGCGCCGACGAGCGAGAGCGGCACGGTGACGCTCGGGATCAGGGTGGACCAGAGGTCGCGCAGGAAGACGAAGATCACCATGACGACGAGGCCGATCGTCAGGGCCAGGGTGAACTCGACATCGCGGACCGAGGCGCGGATCGTCGTCGTCCGGTCGCTCAGGATGGAGATGTGCAGAGCGCGCGGCGCCAGCGCCTGGAGTTGCGGCAGCATCGCCTTGATCTGGTCGACGGTCTCGATGACGTTCGCGCCCGGCAGCTTCGTGACAGGCAGGAGGACCGCCGGCTTGCCGTTCGCCCAGGCGGCGAGCTGGTCGTTCTCGGCCCCGTCGATCGCCTCGGCGACGTCGCGCAGGCGCACCGGGCCGCCGTCGCGATAGGCGATCACCGTGGTCTCCCAGCCCGCGGCCGAGAGCAGCTGGTCGTTGTCGAAGATCGTGTAGGTGCGGGCGGCGCCCTGGATGCTGCCCTTGGGCGCGTCGGTGCTGGCGCCGGTGATGGCGGTGCGGACATCCTCGAGCGACAGGCCGAGCGCCGCGAGCTTGTCGGGGTCGACCTGCACCCGCACGGCCGGCTTCTGCTGGCCGAAGATGTTGACCTGGCCGACGCCGGAAACCTGGCTGATGCGCTGGACGAGGACGTTCTCGGCGAAATCGTCGACCTGCGTCAGCGGCAGCGTCTCGGATGTCAGCGCCAGCACCATCACCGGCGGGTCGGCCGGGTTGACCTTGCGATAGGTCGGCGGCGCCGGCAGGTTCGTCGGGAGCTGGCCGGCGGCGGCGTTGATGGCGGTCTGCACGTCCTGGGCGGCGCCGTCGATGCTGCGGTCGAGGTCGAACTGCAGCGTGATCGCGCTGGTGCCGAGCGTGCTGGTCGAGGTCATTTGCGTGACGCCGGGGATCTCGCCGAACTGCCGCTCCAGCGGCTGCGTCACCGACGAGGCCATGGTCTGCGGGCTCGCGCCGGGCAGCTGGGTGGAGACCTGGATGGTCGGGAAGTCGACCTGCGGCAGCGGCGCGACCGGCAGCAACGGGAAGGCGACGGCGCCCAGCGCCAGCACGCCCACGGTCAGGAGCGAGGTCGCGATCGGCCGGCGGATGAACCAGGAGGAGATCGACATGTCACCTACCTCTTGGGGGCGGCTTGCGGGGCGTCGTCGATCGAGACCTTGATGCCGGGCTCGAGCCGGTAGGCGCCGCTGGTGACGACCCGCTCGCCCTCCGCCACGCCCTGCCTGACGATGCTGCGGCCGGCGGCGATCTGGCCGAGCTCGACCGGATGCGCCTGGATCACGTCGTCGGAGCCGACGACGTAGACGAAGAAGCCGGCCTGGCCGCGCTGCACCGCCGCGGAGGGAATGGTGACGGCGTTCCTGACAATCTGCTGCTGCAGGCGCAGCGACACGAACTGCCCGGGCCAGAGCGACTCGGTGCTGTTGGGGAAGGTCGATTTCAGCTGGATCGTGCCGCTGGCCTGGTCGATCTGGTTGCTGATCAGCGAAAGCGTGCCGCTGCCCAGTTCGGTTGCGCCGTCCCCCGTGAACGCCGTGACCGGGACCGCGCCGGCGTTGAGCGCGGCGTGCACCAATGGCAGCTGGGCTTCCGGCAGGGGGGAGACGACCGAGATCGGCTGCGTCTGCGTGATCACCACGAGGCCGGTGCTGTCGGCGGCGTGGACGATGTTGCCCGCGTCCACCAGGCGCACGCCGGTGCGGCCGGAGAGCGGCGCGACGAGCTTGGTGTAGGAGAGCTGCACCGCCGCGGCGTCCCGCGCCGCCTGGTCCTGCGCGACCTGAGCCTTGAGCTGCTCGACGGTGCTGCGCTGGGTGTCGAGCGTCTGCTGGCTGGCGAAGTCCTGGCTGGCGAGCTTCTGGTCGCGCGCCAGCATCGCCTCGGCGTTGTTGAGATTGGCCTGGTCCTGCTGGATCTTGGCGGTGGCCTGGTCGAACGCCGCCTGGTAGCTGCGCGGATCGATCTCGGCGAGCACGTCGCCCTGCTTCACCATTTGCCCTTCGGTGAACAGGACCTTCTGCAACTGCCCGTCGACCTGGGCGCGCACCGTCACGGTGTTGAAGGCCTGGACCGTGCCGAGCCCGGTCAGGTAGACCGGGACGTCCTCCCGCTGCGCGGCGGCGACCTGGACCGGCGTCGCCGGGACGTTCGGGCCGGCCTGCGCCTGCGCCTCGTGCGTGAACCAAGGCAGGCCGGACGCGCCGAGCGCGAGAACCGCGAGCATGCCGCCGAGCCCGGCTCTGACGCGCCGAAACCGATGTCCTTGCAGGGTCGCGGTCATGGCGGTCTCCTGTATGTCCACGCCTGCGGACGGCCGAAAGGCGCAGAGACCGGCATCCGATGGGCTGATACCAGCGAGAGGGGCAGCCGCTGGTATCTCCCGCCGACCGTTGCCGGTCTCTGCGCCTGAACAATGCGTTACCTCGCTGTTGCGGTCTTTCCGGGGCGCAGCCTCCTTTTCGAATCCGCACGGCTGCAGGCGCCGCTCATACCAAGGTATGGGTCGACCAACCCCAAGCAGTAGGCGGCCAAATACCCGTATAATAGCGAATACGGCCGCCCCAATTCACCTTGTCCTCGTTACTGCCGGCACTCGCTGCCAAGGTTCGACCTTGAGGCGCGCCGCGGACGACGAGGAACCGCACTATCCGGCGGCTTTTCGAACGACCCGTCTCGTGCGCCCCGAACCGACGAGCCTGCGAATGCCGTGTTTGCCGATCGCCTCCCGCAACGAGGGATTTGAAACATGACGCCTCAGCCTTTCCCATCGCCTGGCTCGAACGCTGGCTTCCATCACGGCGGCGCCTTCGTCCCGGCCCTCCGCTCCATCGCCGCCGCGGATCGCGCTGGCGCTGCCGGCGAGGCGCGGGTCGTCGACGTGGTGCTCCGGCTGGCCGGCGCGGCCATGGCGGAAGCGCCGCGCTACTTCCAGACCGATGGCGCGCTCTCGCCCGAGAACGCGCCGATGCTGGAGCGGCTGTCGAAGGCGCTGGGCGCAGCCGGCATCGGCCCCCGGACGCTGGACGGCAGCGAGGACAGCGCGATGCGCCTCGCCATCGTCGCGAGCCTGCTCGGCCTGCAGATGCCGCCCGCCCCGGCCACCGAGGCCCGCCGCACCGCCTCGGCCCTGCCGAAATGGCGGCTGACGCGCGTCCTCAGCTATGTCGATGCCAACATCGCCGGGCAGATCACGCTCGCCGACCTCGCCGCCGTCGCCGGCATGAGCCGGATGTACTTCGCCAGCCAGTTCCGCGCCTCGACCGGCTTTCGCCCGCACGACTACGTGCTGCGCAAGCGCATCGAGCGCGCGCAGGAGATGCTCGTCGCCACCTCCGACAGCCTGGTGGAGATCGCGCTCTCGGTCGGCTTCCAGACGCAGGCCCATTTCACCACCATCTTCAGGAAGATCGTCGGCGAGACGCCCCATCGCTGGCGCCGCGAGCAGCACTGAATGCCACCGGGCTCCGCCGCCAACCTACCCAACAGGAGGACGCCATGATCGATCGAAAGAGCGAACACCGGCCGAAAAACCCCCTCGTCAACCCAGGCGACCTCGCCAAGGCCGTCCGCGAGCAGCTCGACGCCCTGCTGAACGAGGGGCTCGAGGACAGCTTTCCGGCGAGCGACCCGCCCTCGGTCCTGCGCGGTGGCCCCGATCCGGAGTTTTCGCCACGCAGCACCCTGCCGGCCAGCGCAGGGGGGCGTCGCTGACACCACCATTCCCGCGGCCCGGATGAGCCCTTATCTTGAGCATCCGAAAACAGGCAGCGAGGCGAAGCCATGGATCTGCGACTGAAGGGCAAGACGGCGCTGGTGACCGGCGCCACGGCCGGCATCGGGCTCGAGATCGCCAGGACGCTGGCGCGCGAGGGGGCCCATGCCTTCATCGCTGGCCGGGACCGGCAGAAGCTCGATGCGGCCGTCGCCAGCATCCGCGAGACGGCGACCGGCGAGGTCACAGGCATCGCCGCCAATCCGGCGGATGAAGCGGGCGCGGACGCGATCGGCGCCGCCCTCCCGAGCGTCGATATCCTGATCAACAATCTCGGCATCTACGAGATCAAGGATTTCGCTGATATCGACGACGACGAGTGGCGCCGCTACTTCGACGTCAACGTGCTCAGCGGCATTCGCCTCGCCCGCCGCTACCTGCCGGCGATGCTGGAGCGCAACTGGGGCCGGATCATCTTCATCTCCAGCGAATCCGGCCTGATGACGCCGGGCGACATGATCCATTACGGCATGACGAAGACGGCGCAGCTCGCCATCTCCCGCGGCCTGGCCGAGCAGACCAAGGGCACGGCTGTGACGGTGAACGCCGTGCTGCCCGGGCCGACGCGCTCGGAAGGCATCGTCGGCTTCCTCAAGGGCCTGGCCTCGAAGCCCGATGCCTCCGCCGAAGAAGCCGAGGCGGAGTTCTTCGCCAAGTACCGCGCGACCTCGCTGCTGCAGCGGCTGATCGAGCCGGAGGAGGTGGCCGACCTCGTCGCCTTCGTCGCAAGCCCCCTCTCCTCCGCCACCAACGGCGCGGCGCTCCGGGTCGATGGCGGCGTGGCGCCGACGATAGCCTAGCTTGATAACCGGCTAAATATCATGAAGCTCGATCACGTCACCTTGCGGACGGCCGACCTCGAAGGCACCCGCCAGTTCATGGAGGCGCTGCTCGACCTCGAGGTCGGCGAGCGGCCCGCCTTTCCCTTTCCCGGCTACTGGCTCTACCGGGATGGCGAACCGATCGTGCATCTCATCCCGGGCGGAGGCCAGCCGCTCGGCAGCGCCGCCGAGGCGATAGACCATGTCGGCTTCCGCCTGGAGGACTATGACGGCTTCCGGGCCAAGCTCGACCGGCTCGCGATCGGCTACGCGACCATGGAATTGCCGGAGCTCGGCGAGCGCCGCCTCTTCGTGCGCACCCCGGGCGGCATCCTGCTGGAACTGGTGTTCCGTTCGGGGCTTCCGGCGCAGTCTTGACCTCTATCGCTGAGGCTATTCGCGGCTGAAATTGGAATAGAGCCGTTCTCGGCCAGCTCTCCCCGTCATTGCGAGCGTAGCGAAGCAATCCAGGGGGTCTCGCTCTACGTCCCCCTGGATTGCTTCGTCGCTCCGCTCCTAGCAATGACGGGGAGCGCGGCATATCCGCGCCGAGCACAACGGCAGCGGCAAGGCGTACTCGCGCCGCCACGCCCTCACCCTACAGATCTTCGTACGAGACCGTGCAAAGCGGAAAAACCGGTTTGCTTTGGGAAATACGCCGGGAGGCCTGGCCCATAGAAGAGCTGCGGTAATCACCAGGAAGGTCATCGCGATGCAGACCGCTATAGCCGGTGCGGCTACCTCCACGAGAACGAGTTGGCGCCAGGGCCGGGACGCGCGCGATGCCCGCCTTGCCGCCGCAGTAAGCCTGGCCAAGGGCAAGATCGTCGCGGCATCAGACGCCACCGGCCTGCTGGAAGCCGTGATCCGGCCGGGCGACCGGGTCTGCCTGGAGGGCGACAACCAGAAGCAGGCGGACCTGCTGTCATCGGCGCTTCTCGCGGTCGACCTCGCCAAGGTGAGCGGCCTGCACATGGTGCAGTCCGGCGTCGTGCTGCCCGAGCATCTCGACCTGTTCGAGCGCGGCGTCGCCAAGCGGCTCGACTACGCCTATTCCGGCCCGCAATCGGCGCGCATCGCCACCATGCTGTTCGGCGGCAAGATCGAGCTCGGCGCGGTCCATACCTATCTCGAGCTCTTCGCCCGCTACTTCATCGATCTCACCCCGAACGTCGCGCTGATCGCCGCGGTCAGCGCCGACCGCGAGGGCAACCTCTATACCGGGCCGAACACCGAGGACACGCCGACCGTCGTCGAGGCCACCGCCTTCAAGGACGGCATCGTCATCGCCCAAGTCAACGAGATCATCGACCGGGTGCCGCGCGTCGACATCCCCGGCGACCGGGTGCATTTCGTCGTCCAGGCGGACAAGCCCTTCTTCGTCGAGCCGCTCTTCACCCGCGATCCCGCCGCGATCACCGAGTCGCAGATCCTCACGGCGATGCTGGCGATCAAGGGCATCTACGCGCCCTATGGCGTGAAGCGGCTGAACCACGGCATCGGCTTCAACACGGCCGCGATCGAGCTGCTGCTGCCGACCTATGGCGAGAAGCTCGGGCTGAAGGGCAAGGTCGCCAGCCATTTCGCGCTGAACCCCCACCCCGCTTTGATCCCGGCGATCGAATCCGGCTGGGTCGAGCAGATCCACTCCTTCGGCTCCGAGGTCGGCATGGACGAGTACATCCGGGCCCGGCCGGACGTCTATTTCACCGGGCCGGACGGCTCGCTGCGCTCCAACCGGGCCTTCTCCCAGGTCGCCGGCCTCTATGCCTGCGACATGTTCATCGGCTCCACCCTGCAGATCGACCTTCAGGGCAATTCCTCGACCGTCACGACCTCCCGCATCGCCGGCTTCGGCGGCGCGCCGAACATGGGCTCCGACGCCCGCGGCCGGCGCCACCCCAGCGAGCCCTGGCTGCAGGCCGGCAAGGAGGCCGACCCCGACGGGCTGGCGCCCCTGCGCCGCGGCCGCAAGCTGGTCGTGCAGATCGGCGAGACCTTCGGCGACAAGAACGCGCCGCTCTTCGTCGAGCAGCTCGACGCCCTCGCGCTCGCCGAGAAGCTCAAGCTCGAACTGGCGCCGGTGATGATCTACGGCGACGACGTCACCCACATCGTCACCGAGGAAGGCATCGCCAACCTGCTGCTCTGCCGCGACGCCAGCGAGCGCGAGCAGGCGATCCGCGGCGTCGCCGGCTACACCGCGGTCGGCCGCGCCCGCGATGCGGCGATGGTCGGGCGCCTGCGCGAGCGCGGCGTGATCCGCCGGCCCGAGGATCTCGGCATCGATCCGTTCGATGCCGACCGGAGCATGCTCGCCGCGCGCTCCATCAAGGACCTCGTCCATTGGTCGGGCGGGCTCTACGCGCCGCCCTCGAAATTCCGGAACTGGTGAGGAGAACGACGATGGAAGACCTGAGCTATCGCCACATCGCCCGCCAACGCGCCGGCGGCACCCGCAAGATCGCCGTCATCGGCGTGGTCGCCTCCGGCAACCTGGAGGTGCTCGCCGAGCGCAACCTGCCGGACGCCGAGTGCCTGGTCGAGATCAAGACCGCCGCCGAAGGTTTTGGCGAGGTCTGGAATGCCGTGATCGCCGATTTCGTCGAGCGCCATTCGCCCGGCGGTGTCAGGTTTTCGATCAATGACGGCGGCGCGCGCCCGGACACCGTGTCCCTGCGCCTGGCCCAGGCCGCCCGCCTGATGCAGGAGGACGACCAATGAGTGCCGGTCAGACCGCCAAGGCGTCCCCCGACAGGACGGGGAGCTGGTACGAGGCCTCGGCGCGGACCCGCGTCCGGCTGCTACTCGACCCCGGCAGCTTCGAGGAGTTCATCGGCCCGGAGCAGCGCGAAATCAGCCCGCACCTGAAAGTGTTCGGCCTGCCCGAGCAGTTCGACGACGGCATCGTCGTCGGGCGTGGGCTTCTCGACGGCGCGCCAGTCTTCGTCGCGGCCCAGGAAGGCCGCTTCATGGGCGGCGCCTTCGGCGAGGTCCATGGCGCCAAGCTGACGGGCCTGCTGCGCGCCGCCCGCGACCTCAAGTCGATCTCGGTGCTGCTCCTGCTCGATACCGGCGGCGTGCGCCTGCAGGAGGCCAATGCCGGCGAGCTCGCCATCGCCGAGATCATGCGCGCCGTCATCGAGGCGCGGACGGCCGGCGTGAAGGTGGTCGGGCTGATCGGCGGCCGCTCCGGCTGCTATGGCGGCGGCGGCCTGATCGCCGGGTGCTGCTCGGCGCTGGCCGTGTCCGAGCAGGGCCGCATCGCCGTCTCCGGCCCCGAGGTCATCGAGACCAATCGCGGCGTCGAGGAATTCGATTCCCGCGACCGCGCGCTGGTTTGGCGCACCATGGGCGGCAAGCACCGGCGCCTCCTCGGTGGCGCCGAGCTCTTCAGCGACGACACCGTGCAGGGCTTCCGCGACGCCGCACTCGACCTGCTCGGCTCCGTCGCAGATTTCGGCCTCGACACGTTGAAGGCCGAGCAGGCCCGTCTCGAAGACCGGCTGCAGCGCTTCGGTGCCTGCCCGGACGCCATCGACATCTGGACGGCCGAGGGCATTGCCGACGCCGCCTCGGTCCCGGCGCTGCCGGCCGACCAGTTCATCGCCCTCGCCGATCAAGTCCGGAGGACAAGCCGTGACGCTCGCTGACATCCTCACCTCGCTCTTCCCCGGCGGCCATGACGTGCGCAACGACGACGGCGTGCTCTCCGGCTCCGGCGCCCTGCGCTCCGGCGGCCGGGCGCTGGTCGTCGGCATCGCCGATCGCACCGCCGTCGGCATCGACGAGGCCATTCGCCTGTCCCGCTACGTGCTGGACTCGATCGCGAGCGGCAGCGGCCCGATCCTGGTGATCGTCGACAGCGACAGCCAGCGCATGAGCAAGCGCGACGAGTTGCTGGGACTGAACGAGTTCCTGGCCCATCTCGCCAAGTGCCTGATCTACGCTGATATCCATGGCCGCCCGGCCATCGGCATCCTCTACGGCCACTCGGCCGCCGGCGGCTTCCTGGCGACGGCGCTGGCGACCCGCGTGCTGGTCGGGCTGCCCGGTGCCGACCCCGTGGTCATGGACCTGCCCTCCATGTCCAAGGTCACCAAGCTGTCGATCGACATCCTCGAGGAGAAGGCCAAGTCCACGCCGGTCTTTGCGCCCGGCCTCCAGAATCTCGCCCAGACCGGCGCGGTTCACCTCACCTGGGACGAGGCAACCCCACTGGCCGACCAGTTGGAAGCCCTTCTCGATGATCTGCCGGATGCGCGCGATCGGCGCGATGCCCTCGGCAAGGAGCGCGGTGGCCGGTTGAAGGCCGCCGATATCGCGGAGCGCGTCCATGGCCTCGCCCTCCAGACCCGGTGAGCGGCCGCTGCGCCGCCACGACCTGATCTTCGTCAGCCCGGCTTCATGGCGCGCGCTGCTCGCGACGCGCGCCGATCTGGCAGCCGAGCCGCTGGTCGCGGGCTGGGTCGAGAGCGGCTGGCCGCTGATCGGCCGGCGCCCGCTGCCGGGCGAGGCACAAGGCGTGGCGCTGGGCCTGCCCCTGCCGCCCTCCGCCGGCAAGAGGCGCCTTTCGGTGCTGATGCAGCCCGCCGACATCGCCCTGACCGCGCCCCCGCCGACACTGGGCTCCGCCGCCCCCACGGCGCCGCGCGCCTGGTGGCCGGTGCTCGACGGCCTCGCCAAGATAGCTTCCCGGCATGGCCTGGACGCGCGGGTGTTCGGCAGCCTGGCCTGGCAAACGCTGACCGGGCTGGACTACCTGACCGAGCGCTCCGACCTCGACATGCTGCTGCATGTCCACCGCCATACCGATCTTCGCCGCCTCGTTCTGGAATTGGCCGCGATCGAGGTCACCGCCCCGATGCGGCTCGACGGCGAGTTGATCCGCGACGACGGCGCCGCCGTGAACTGGCGCGAGCTCCACGCCGATGCGCGCAAGGTCCTGGTCAAGACCATCCGCGGCGTCACCCTGCTCGACACCAGCCTCTTCGCTCTTGGAGGGCAGCCGTCATGACCGCCGCCCGCGCCCTGGACGCACGGCAAGCGCACCCATCGCAGGCGCGCGCGCCACGCAGCCTCGATCTCGGGGCGATCGCGGCAAGCGCCGTCGATTGCCTGCTGCTGGAGGTCGGGACCTGGCCGAAGCCCGGCCTCGTCAGCCATGTCGATAGCGGCAGCCATGACGACATGGACGCGGGCACCTTCCGCGCCAGCGCCGCCGCCATCGCGCCTTATCTCCACGCCCTGGTCGAGGCCGGCGCCGACGGCTGCGCGATGGGGCGCCTGCGGGTCATCGGCCTCGAAGCAGAGGCGGCCATGCTGGCCGCGACCGCGGGGATCAACACCCATCGCGGCGCGATCTTCGGCCTGGGCCTGCTTTGCGCAGCCGCAGGCGCCAGGGCCAGCGGTCGGGTCGCCCCCTCATTGCCGCTGGGCGCGGTGGTGTCCCGGCTTTGGGGCCGCGACATCCTCGGCGGCCCCGTGCTTCTGCACAGCCATGGCGACGCGGCCCGCCGCCGCTTCGGCGCAGGCGGCGCGCGGCTCCAGGCCGCGCGGGGATTTCCCAGCGTCTATGAGGTCGGCCTGCCCGCGCTGCGGCGGGGCGCCCTCGCCGCTCCCGGCAATGCCGAAGCTGCCCGCGTCGAGGCCTGCTTCGCCCTGATCGCGGCGCTGGAGGACACCAACCTGCTGCATCGCGGCGGCCTCGCCGGCCTTCGCTTCGCCCGCCGCGCGGCGCAGAACTTCCTCGATGCCGGCGGCGTCGGCCAACGCGATTGGCTGGCCCATGCCCGCGCGATCCACGCGGCCTTCATCGCCCGCCGGCTCAGTCCGGGCGGCGCGGCCGACCTCCTCGCCATGACCCTCTTCGTCGCAGCCCAGGAAAGGACGTCTCCCTGATGTCCCACGCGATCCTCCTGGCGCTCGCGCCGGTCTTCTTCGTGATGGCGCTCGGCTACGGCGCCGGGCGGCTGCGCATCGTCGACAACCACCAAGTCGGCGGCCTCAACGCGCTGGTCATGGACTTCGCCCTGCCTGCCTCGCTGTTCGTGGCGACCGCATCGGCCCCGCGCAGCGAGATGCTCACGCAGGCGCCACTCTTCGCGGTCTTCGGCGGGGTCATGCTGGTTCTGTACTTCGCCTGGTATGTCGCGCTGCACGGCACCACGAAGGCGACCAAGGCCGATGCCTCGCTGCAGGCCCTGACGATCGCCTTCCCGAACCTTGCCGGCGTCGGCCTGCCGATCGTCTCGGCCGTGCTCGGGCCGAGCGGAACCGTCCCGCTCGCGGTCGCACTGGCCGCCGGCTCGATCCTCGTCAGCCCGCTGACACTGATCCTGCTCGAGTTCACCTCCGGCCCGAAGGACGCGGAGACGTTGGCGCCGGCGCGGCGCCTGCTCCGGGCGCTGCGGCGCGCACTGAGCAAGCCCGTCGTCGCCGCGCCGGCGCTCGGCATCCTGTTCTCGCTCTCCGAACTGAAGCTAGACGGCGTCACTGAAGCCTGCCTGCTGCTGATCGGCCATGCCGCCGCCGGCGTGGCGCTGTTCCTGACCGGGCTGATCCTGTCGGCGCAGTCGTTCCGGCTCGACTGGAAGGTCGTCGCCGCCACCGCGATGGCCGATATCATCCGGCCGCTGCTGACGGCCGCGGTCGTCTTCGTCGTGCCCGTTACGCCGGAGGTCGCCAAGGTCGCGATCCTGCTTGCCGCCGTGCCGTCCGGCTTCTTCGCCATCCTCTTCGCCGTGAACTACCGCCTCGACTCCGCCACGGCAGGGTCCATGGTCATCGCCAGCACGATATTCAGCATCGTGACGATGGCGGTCGCCATCGCCGTGCTCTTTCCCCAGTGAGTCTGAGGCCGTGACCCTCGCGATCCTCTGCTCCGGACAGGGACGACAGCACCCCGGGATGTTCGTCCTGACCGGCCACGCCCCGGCCGCTGCCTTCCTGTTCGCACATGCGGCGACGCTGCTCGGCGGCCGCGATCCGCGCGAGATCGTCCGGACAGAGACCAGCGAGGCGCTGCATCACAACCGCATCAGCCAGATCCTCTGCACGCTGCAGGCGCTGGCCGCCGCGACGGCGTTGCGGGACGCGCTGCCAGACCGGCTCATCGTCGCCGGCTACAGCGTCGGCGAGGTGGCGGCCTGGGGCGTCGCCGGCCTGCTCGACATGACCGATGCGCTCGACCTCGTCGCGCAGCGGGCGGAGATCATGGATGCCGCCTCTCCTCCCGGAGACGGGCTGCTCTTCGTGCGCGGCCTCTCCCGCGACGCCATCGACGGGCTTTGCGCCCGGCACGACGCGGCGGTCGCCATCGTCAACCCGGGCGATGCCTTCGTCATTGGCGGCAACGGCGTGGCGCTGGGCGCGCTCTCCGATGAGGCGAAGGCGCTGAACGCCGCGCGTGTCGTACGGGTGCCGGTGGAGGTCGCCTCGCATACGAAGCGCCTGGCCGCGGCCTCACCGGCGTTCCGCGACAGCCTCGGCAAGGTCGCACCGGGGCATCCGCGCACCGGCACGCGACTCCTGAGCGGCATCGACGGCGCTCCCGTCCTCGATGTCGCCTCCGGCCTCGACAAGCTGGCGGCGCAGATCTCCCAGACCGTGCGATGGGCCGCCTGCCTGCAAGGCTGCATCGAGGGCGGCGCCACGGCCTTCCTCGAACTCGGCCCCGGCCCGGCGCTGAGCGAGATGGCGGCCGGCGCCTATCCCGGCACACCCGCGCGATCCCTCGACGACTTCAGGACCCTGCAAGGCGCCAGCGCCTGGCTGGCCCGCTACGCGCCGCGCTAGGCCGGCTTCAGAAGCGCGGCTTCTTCGGATTGAAGTCCGGATAGTATTTGCGCATCTCCTTGGTGTCGTCGCGCACGCGGATGCCGCAATCGAGATATTGCCGGTGCAGTTGCGCCAGCGCGGCGCGGTCCAGTTGCACGCCGAGGCCCGGCCCTTCCGGCGGCGCGACCGAGCCGTCCTCGATCTTGAGCTTGCCGCCCGCGATCACCTCCTCGACCTGCCACGGGTAATGCGTGTCGCAGGCATAGGCGAGGTTCGGGATGGTGGCGCCGACATGGGTCATCGCCGCCAGGCTGATGCCCATATGCGAGTTCGAGTGCATCGAGATGCCGAAGCCGAAGACCCGGCCGAGATGGGCAAGGTGCTGGGTGGCGCGCAGGCCGCCCCAGTAATGGTGGTCCGACAGCACGACCTGGACGGCGTTCAGGCGGATCGTCTCGGGGATATGCCCGAAGGCGATCGTGACCATGTTGGTGGCGAGCGGCATCGGCGCGAATGTCGCAACCTCACCCATCTCGGCGAGCGTCCGGGTCGGGTCCTCGAGATATTCGAGCAGCCCCGTGAGCTGCGGCATCACCCGCCGGGTCGTCTCGACCGACCAGCCGCCATTGGGGTCGATCCGCAGCGGATAGTCCGGGAAGGCCTTGCGCAGGTGGCGGAGCGTCTCGATCTCGAATTCCGGCTCGAACACGCCGGCCTTGAGCTTGATCGAGCCGAAGCCGAATTCCGTGATCATCCGACGCGCCTGCTCGACCATCTGCTCGTGGCCGAGCGCCTCGCCCCAGTCATCGGCGGGATAGCCGGGGTCGTCCTTGTGCCGCCCGAACTTGTAGAAGAGGTAGGCGCTGTAGGGCACCTTGTCGCGCAGCTTGCCGCCGAGGATGTCGTAGAGCGGGCGCTCCGTGAGCTGACCCTGGAGGTCGAGGAAGGCGACCTCGAAGGCCGCGAGCGCCGAGGCGCGGGCCTTGTCGCCGGCCGGCGCGAAGCTCTGGCCGGGATCGGGGTTGCTGCCGACCGCGGCGTAGACGACCCGCGTCAGGCCGTTGAGGTCGAACGGGTCGAGCCCGATCAGGCCCGGCTTCGCCTTGTCGAGATTGGCGAGCGTCTGCAGGTCGCCATAGCTCTCGCCGAGCCCGACATGGCCGTCCGCGGTCTCCACTTCGATGATGCTGCGCAGGGCCCAGGGCTCGTGCACGCCGTTGACGTTGAGGAGCGGCGGGTCGCGGAAGGCGATCGGGGTGACACGGACATCGGTGATGCGCATCGGGGGCCTCGGGACGGTTGGGGGAGCCTAGGGAGTCTGGGGTGGAGTCGGGCGAGGAGGTCTCACGCGCCCGGAGCGGGCGGCGGCAGCGGGATGCCGGCATATTCGATCGAGCAGAAGCCGCCGCCCTGGAAGTAGAGCGCCGGCGGCTCGTGCGTCAGCTTCGCCTCCCCGGTCATGGCCTCCGCGGTATAGTCCTCGGCATGGTCCTGCGGACGGTAGCCCAGCCCATGGGCGACGGCGTTGTCGTACCAGCCGCCGGCATTGTCGGAGACGCCGTAGACGATGGTGTTGTGGATGTCGGGATGCTCCAGCCCGATCAGGCAGAGCTGGGCGAGGTCGCGCGCGCTGATCCAGAGCTTGAGCGAGCGGGCGTTGCCGGGCAGGTCGGCGGCATTGCCGATCCGGAGATGCATGCTGCGGATGCCGTATTTGTCGGCATAGAGGGCGCCCACCGCCTCGCCCCAGCATTTGCTCAGGCCATAGCGCCCGTCCGGCCGCGGCAGGGCCGTCTCGTCGATGCGCTCGTGCCTTGGGTAGAAGCCGACGGCGTGGTTGCTCGAGCCGAAGACGACGCGGCGCGCGCCCTGGCGTCTGGCCGCCTCGTAGACGTTCCAGGTGCCGACGATATTGGTCTGCAGGATCGCCTCGAACGGCGCCTCGCGCACGACGCCGGCCATGTGGACGACGGCGTCCATGTCAGTCATCGCCTGCTCGACGGCGGCGATGTCGCCGATATCGGCCAGCACGGCCTCTTCGTTGGCGGCAAGGCTGGCCGGAGCGACGGCATCCAGGATGCGGATGCGGGCAAAGCGGGCGCCGAGCTCCCGGCGCAGCTTCCGCCCGATATTGCCGGCGCCACCCGTGATCAGCAGGTTGCGGATGGCGGTCGGCTGTGGCTCTTCCATGCGTCTTCTCCCGGCTTTTATTATTGAGCGAGGTGATCGGTTGCGGCGGCTCCTCCCGGCTCAGCGCAGCAAGGCGGCCCGAAGGCGGCCGTCGAGGACGAAGACGCTGCCCGATGTCGGGGCTTCGGCGATCTGCTGCGGCGTCAGCCCGATCCGGCCGCTGGTGACGTAGAGCTGGTCGCCGTCGGAGCCGCCGAAGGTCAGCCCTGTCGGGCGCGGCACCGGCAGCGACAGCAGCCGCATGTCGGAGCCGTCGCGCCGCAGCCGCGCCAGGCTCCAGCCGTCCCAGAGCGCGACCCACAGGTGATCCGGCTCTTCCAGGGCGAGCGCCATGGGCCGGCCATGCAGGGCATCGACGCGCGCGACCAGCTCCAGGCGCCCGAGCCGGTTGCCCGGCCCGATGACGAAGCGGATGATGTCGCCGGCCTCCCTGAGCGCGACGTAGAGGTGGCGCCCGGGCGCATCGATCAGGATGTCGGTGGGCGCGGCCGGCAGCTCCACCTCCAGCGCCGGCGCCCCGTCGATCAGGCGATAGAGCCCGGGCCGGCTTTGCGGAGCCGAGGTCTCCCCGACGCCGAGCCAGATCTGCCCGTCCGGCCCATGGCAGGCGCAGGTGATGCCGGCGAGCAGCCCCGGCGGCAGAGGGGGGCTGAGGTCGGTCAGGCGCGCCTCGCGGTCGACGGTCATGGCGCCCTTCTCCGTCGCCACGAACCAGCGCCCGTCGCCGATCGACGTCAGGGCCATCGCCGGCGAGGTGAAGCGCGCCATCACCTCCGAGCGGGGCGCGGCCATCGGCTCGGCGACGCGCGAGCGCATGATGCCGGGCGCCAGCGCATCGAGCCAGAGCAGCGAGCCCGTCGCCGCGTCCCAGCTCGGCGACTTGCCCAGGAACGAGCGCCCGTTCGAGGCCAGCGGCACCGGCCCGCCATCGGGCCGGGCGCGCGGGCGCGTGCCGCCATGCCGCCTGACCACCTCGCCGAGCCGCCTGGCCGCTGTCGCGACCTCCGGCCCGAGTTGGTGCGCCCGCTCGAGCGTCATCCGGTAGCACGGGCCGGAGACCGTGAAGGAGCCGAGCGGCACGTCGCCTTCGCCGGGCACGGCCGCGCTGACGCAGCGGATGCCCTCCATGAACTCCTCGTCGTCGATGGCGTAGCCGCGCAGCCGGAAGACATCGAGCTGCGAGCGCAGCTGGGCCGGATCGGTGATGGTGCGGTCGGTGACGCGCTCGAAGCTCATGCGGCCGATCAGTGCCTCGCGCTTGGCGGACGGCAGCGCCGCCAGGTGAGCCTTGCCCATGCCCGAGCAGTAGAGCGGCCGCAGGCTGCCCAGCGGCGCGCCCGTGCTGATCGGGTAAAGGCTCGCGATCTTCTGGATGATGACCATGTTGGCGCCGCCCGGCGCCGCGAAATAAACTGTCTCGCCGCTGAGCTCGTGCAGCCAGCGCAGCTCGGTCATGGCGAGCATCGGCAGGTCCGGGATCGGCCAGACCGCCTGCGCGTATTCGAGGAACTTGAAGCCGGGGAAATAGCCCTGCCCGGCGGCGTCGACGCGGACCAGGCCGCGCTGCTGCAGCGTGTTGATGATGCGGTAGGCCGTGCTGCGCGGCAGGCCGAGCTCGTCGGCCAGGGTCTGCGCCCGGTGCTCGCCCGGCGCGGCGGCAATCAGGTCGAGCAGGTTCAGCGCCTTGCCGACGAGCCGGGTGCCGCGAACCTCGGTGACGGCGTCGCCGCGCCGCCCCTCGTCGTCCGGCACGATATCCTGCTCGAGGCTGGTGACGCGGTTGCGCATGGAACGAAGGCGGCCTGTCGAAGCGAGCCGATGCGGCGAAGGCTGCAACTTACGCAGACACGCCATCGCTCGCAACGGTTCAGTATCACCATGTAGGAAATACTTATGCTGCAACTGCGAAATAACGCGCGGTTTCATACATAGTAAGAATCGCCGTTGACAGCGCACCGCACCACTCCTAGCCTTTCGCTCAAGACCGGGGACATCCGGCAGGTATTGGGGACGAAACGTGACAATGGCGGACGCAACGACGGCACAGCTCCGTTCTGCGCAAGCCCTGCCGTCTGTCCACGCTCTCGCGGCGGGACCGATGCGGGCGACGCTGCGGCCGCGCGACGGGGGGCGGATCGCCTCGCTCTGGCGCGAGGAGCCCAACGGCCGGCGCACCGACGTTCTGGTGCCGATGCCGGAGGCCGCGTTCGACCCGGCCTACTGGCCGAAGGCCGGCAGCTATCCGCTGGCGCCCTTTTCCAATCGCATCCGCGACGCCGCCTTCCGCTTCGGCGAAGCCCGCGTCGCCCTCGTGCCGCACCCGGCCGCGGCCCCGCACGCCCAGCACGGCTTCAGCCAGATGCGGCCCTGGACCGTGACCCAGGAGACGGGCACCGCAATCGAGATGCGCTATCGCCATGAGCCGGACGAGTGGCCCTGGGCCTTCGAGGCCGTCCAGCGCATCGCGCTCGACCCGTCCGGCCTGACCCATGAGATCGCCGTGGAGAGCCTAGCGGACACGGCGATGCCGGTCGGCCTGGGCATCCACCCCTATTTCGCGGTGTCGCAGGGCGACCGGATCAGGTTCAACGCTGACGCGCTGTGGGAGCAGGATGCCGATGGCTGCGGCCGGCAGCTCGTCCCGCTCGCGGGCAGCGCCGGCCACTACGATTCACGCCATGCCGGCAAGGCCGCCACGATCTACTATGCCGGCTGGGACGGGGTCGCCTCGATCCACCGGCAGGACGGCACGCGGATCCTGATCCAGTCCGCCGCCCCGCTCGACCACTTCGTGTTCCATGTGCCGGCCGGCGGCGGCTATCTCTGCCTGGAGCCGGTGAGCCATGTCGCCGATGCGTTCAACCTTGCCGCGGCCGGGCACTCGGGCACCGGGATGCGCGTGCTCAACCCCAATGAGGCCATTTCGGCGAAGGTGCGGATCGGACTGGCATGACGTGAACAGGTGGCCGCGCCACCGCTCCTCGACCCTAAACGACAAGGCCAAAAGGCCGGCACCATCTCAATCCGGGAGGATAGCATGAGCAGGGATACAGAACGAGGATCGCACCGCCGCCGGGGGCTCGACCGCCGCGACATGTTGAAGGGGCTGGCAGGCGCGACCGCGCTCTCGGCCATCCCGCAGGCCGCCTTCGCCCAGGCGGCCAAGGAGGCGCCGGCACTCGCCAAGCTGGCCTCGGAGGGCAAGCTGCCGGCGCTGTCCGAGCGCATCTCGGCCAACCCGATGGTGGTCAAGGTCGACAAGGTCGGCCGCTACGGCGGCTCGCTGCGGCGCGGCCTGCGCGGCTCCTCCGACCATAACGGCATCCTGCGCCTGGTCGGCAACCAGGGCCTGGTGCGCTGGAACCTCGCCTTCACCGAGGTGCTGCCCAACGTCGCCGACAAATGGGACGTGAACGCGGATGCGACCGAGTTCACCTTCTACCTGCGCAAGGGCATGAAATGGTCCGACGGCAAGCCGTTCACGGCCGATGACGTCGTCTTCTCGATGGAGGACTGCGCCAAGAACACCGAGCTGTTCAAATCCGCCCCATCGTCGATCGTCATCGACAACAAGCCGGGCACGGCGACCAAGGTCGACGAGACCACCGTCAAGATCAGCTTCGCCAGCCCCTATGCGATGTTCCTGGAGCAGCTCGCGACCCCGCTCGGGCAATACCCGACGCTCTACGCCAAGCACTACTGCAGCCAGTTCCACCCCAAGTACAATTCCAGCGTGGCCGACCTGATCAAGGCCGCGAACCTGTCCGACTGGGGCACGCTGTTCCGCAACAAGTGCGGCGACGTCGAGATCCCCTCGCGCTGGGGCAATGTCGAGAAGCCGACGCTCGACCCCTGGGTCGTCAAGGAGGCCTATACCGGCGGCGCCACCCGCGTCGTGATGGAGCGCAACCCCTATTTCTGGCAGGTCGACACCGCCGGCAACCAGCTGCCCTATATCGACCGGCTCACCTTCAACATCTCGCAGGACGTCGAGTCGCTGATGCTCGACGCGATCTCCGGGCGCCTCGACATCCAGGAGCGCCATCTCGACACGCTGCAGAACAAGCCGACCCTGTCGCAGAACACGCAGAAAGGCGGCTACCACCTGATCGAGCTGATCGCCTCCTCGTCCCAGCAGGTGCAGATCTATGTGAACATCACCCACAAAGACCCGAAGATGCGGGAGATGTTCGCCAACAAGGAGTTCCGCAAGGCGCTCTCGCTGGGCATGGACCGCAAGGAGATCATCGACCTCGTCTATCTCGGTCAGTCGCAGCCGCACCAGACCGGACCGCGCCCGGGCCATCCCTGGTATCACGCGGGCCTGTCCGAGCAGTTCACCAGCCACGACCCGGCCCAGGCCAACGCGATCCTGGACAAGCTCGGCTACGCCAAGAAGGACGCCAACGGCATCAGGTTGCGGCCGGACGGGCAGAGGATCTTCTTCGCCATCGACGTGATCCCGACGCTCTATCCGGACGAGGTCGACGCGCTCGAGCTGGTGAAGCGCCACTGGGCCGAGATCGGCGTCGACATCAAGGTCAACACGATCGAGCGCGCGCTCTACTACACGCGCGGCGACAATAACGACCATGACGCCGCCGTCTGGCCAGGTCCGGGCGGGCTCGACCCGATGCTCGATCCGCGCGACTACTTCGCCCAGCACACCCAAGGCACGCGCTACGCCATTCCCTGGGCGCAATGGTACGTCTCGGGCGGCAAGGACGGCCAGGAGCCGCCGGAGAGCCAGAAGCAGCGGATGAAGCTGTTTGATCAGGCGCGCGCCACCTCCGATCTGACGAAGCGCGCGGCGCTGATGAAGCAGCTCTTCGACCTCACGGCCGAAGCCTTCGAGCCGATCGGCATCTGCCTTGCGGTGAACGCCTTCGGCATCTGCAAGAACAACCTGCAGAACGTACCGCCGAAATACCCCAACGCCTGGACCTGGCCCAACCCCGGCCCGGCCCTGCCGCAGCAGTTCTTCTTCTCGACTTGAGCCACGACAGCCCGGCCGCGCCGCGGGCGTGACCGGGCTGCCTCACCGAGACAGGCAGTGCCATGTTCCGCTTCATCGCCAAGCGCCTCCTCTGGATGGTGCCCTCCCTGGTCGTCGTCAGCTTCCTGGCCTTCGTGCTGATCCAGCTGCCGCCGGGCGACTACGTCACGACCTATATCGCGACGCTCGCGGCCTCGAACGAGGTCGTCGACCAGAACACCGCGGCCGACCTCAGGAGCCGGTTCGGGCTCGATCAGCCGATGATCGTCCAGTACTTCAAATGGATCGGCAACATCCTGCTCAGGGGCGATTTCGGCCTCAGCTTCGAGTGGCAGCAGCCGGTCGGCGACCTGATCTGGGAGCGCATGGCGCTGACCCTGGTGCTGACCTTCTCGACCCTGCTCGCGACCTGGGGCATCGCCCTGCCGATCGGCGTGTTCTCGGCGGTGAAGAAATATTCGATCGGCGACTACATCGTCACCTTCTTCAGCTTCCTCGGCCTCGCCGTTCCCAGCTTCCTGCTCGCGCTCGTGCTGATGTACGTCGCCGCAGTAGAGTTCGGGCAGGAGGTCGGCGGGCTCTTTTCCGAGCAGTACGTGACGGCGCCGTGGAGCGTCGGCAAGGTCATCGACCTGCTCCACCACCTCTGGATCCCCGTCATCATCCTGGCCGTCTCCGGCACCGCCAGCCTGATCCGCGTCATGCGCGCCAACATGCTGGACGAGCTGAACAAGCCCTATGTCACCACGGCGCGCGCCAAGGGCCTCTCCGAATTCCACCTGCTGGTGAAGTACCCGGTCCGCCTCGCCCTCAACCCGTTCATCTCGACGATCTCCTGGCTGCTGCCGAACCTGGTCTCGGGCTCGATCATCGTCGCGATCGTGCTGAGCCTGCCGACCGCGGGGCCGCTCCTGCTGCAGTCGCTGATGAGCCAGGACATGTACCTGGCCGGCGCCTTCGTGCTGCTGATCTGCGCGCTGACCCTCGTCGGCTCGCTGATCAGCGACATCCTGCTCGCCCTCGTCGATCCCCGCATCAGGCTGGAATAGGCAATGACCGACACGGCCCTTTCATCCGTCGACAGCTCGCGGCTCGCGGTCGCCTCGCAATGGCAGCTCGTCTGGTGGGCGTTCAAGCGCCATCACCTCGCCATGGCCGGGCTGGTCGTCACGGCCTTCCTCTACATCATCGCCATCGCGCCGGGCTTCTTCGCCGTCAACGACCCCTCGCAGCAGAACGCGCGGGCGGCGTTCTATCCGCCGCAGAGGATCCATTTCATCGACAGGGCGGCGGATGGGGGCTGGTCCTTTCGTCCCTTCATTCACCCCTACGTCTTCAAGCGCGACCCGCAGACGCTCTCGGCCGTCTACAGCGAGGACAAGACGCGCAAGAGCTATGTCCACTTCTTCGGCCAGGGCTACGAATACAAGCTGCTCGGCCTGTTCAGCACGACCACCCACCTGATCGCCTCGGAGAACAAGACCCAGCCGATCTTCCTGCTCGGGGCCGACCGCCTCGGCCGCTGCGTCTTCAGCCGGATCATGCAGGGCGCCCAGATCTCGCTCTCGGTCGGGCTGGTCGGCGTGCTGCTCTCCCTGACCATCGGCATCCTGCTCGGCGGCATCTCCGGCTACTATGGCGGCAAGATCGACTTCGCGGTGCAGCGCGTCATCGAGTTCGTGCTGTCGCTGCCGAGCATCCCGATCTGGCTGGCGCTCTCGGCGGCGCTGCCGCAGGATTGGCCGGCGACGCTCAACTACTTCATGATCACGCTGATCCTGTCGCTGACCGGCTGGGCCCAGCTCGCCCGCGTCGTGCGCGGCCGCTTCCTGAGCTTGCGCACCGAGGAGTTCGTCACCGCCGCGCGGCTCGACGGCGTCTCGGAGGGGCGGGTGATCTTCCGCCACATGCTGCCGAGCTTCTCCAGCCACATCATCGCGTCGATCTCGCTGGCGATTCCGGCGATGATCCTGGCCGAGACCGCGCTGAGCTTCCTCGGCCTCGGCTTGCAGCCCCCGACCATCTCTTGGGGCGTGCTGCTGCGCGAGGCCCAGAACATCCGCTCGATCGCGACCGCGCCCTGGCTGTTCGCGCCGGGCGTCGCGGTGGTGATCGCCGTGATCGCCCTCAACTTCCTGGGAGACGGATTGCGCGACGCCGCCGATCCGTACAACAAATGAGCGTCATCGACCTCGCCACCGGCCAGGAGCTGCGCTCGGCAGCACCGGCCCCGACGATCCTCGAAGTCCGGGACCTCGTGACGCATTTCCCGGTGCGCAACGGCGTCGTCCGGGCCGTCGACGGCGTCTCCTTCACGGTCCAGCGCGGCAAGACACTCTGCATCGTCGGCGAGAGCGGCTCGGGCAAGAGCGTCACCGCGCGCTCGATCCTGCAGATCGTCGACTCGCCCGGGCGCATCGTCTCCGGCGCGATGATCCTGCACCGGCCCGACGGCAGCTCCGTCGACCTCGCCAAGCTCAACCCGCGCGGCCGCGAGATCCGCGCCGTCCGCGGCCGCGAGATCGCGATGATCTTCCAGGAGCCGATGTCGTCGCTCTCGCCGGTCCACACGGTCGGCGACCAGATCATGGAGGTGCTGCAGCTCCACTTGAAGATGGGCAAGAAGGAAGCCCGCGCCCGCTGCGTCGAGCTTCTCAGCCAAGTCGAGATCCCCAAGCCCGACGCCGCGGTCGACCGCTACACCTTCGAGTTCTCCGGCGGCATGCGCCAGCGCGTGATGATCGCGATGGCGCTCGCCTGCAATCCCTCGCTGCTGATCGCCGACGAGCCGACCACCGCGCTCGACGTGACCACCCAGGCCGAGATCCTCGACCTGATCAAGCGACTGCAGACGCAGCACGGCATGGCCGTGATGTTCATCACCCACGACATGGGCGTGGTCGCCGAGATCGCCGACGAAGTGCTCGTCATGCACCACGGCAAGGTCAAGGAGACCGGCCCGGTCGACGCCATCTTCCATGCGCCGCAGGACGACTACACGCGCATGCTGATCGGCTCCGTGCTGAAGCTGGAGCAGAAGGCCGAGATCAGGCTCAGGCGCCCGCCGATCGCGCAGGAGGCCCCGCCCGTCCTGCAGGTCCGCAACCTGCAAATGCATTTCGGCTCGCCCAAGGCCCCGCTCAGGGCGGTCGACGACGTCTCGCTGGAGGTCAGGCCGGGCGAGACGCTCGGCATCGTCGGCGAATCCGGCTCCGGCAAGACCACGATGGGCCGCTGCCTGCTGCGGGTCTACGAGCCCTTTGCCGGCGTGATCGACTACCGCCGCGCCGATGGCAACGTCGTCGACCTGCTCCAGGCCGACAAGGAGACGCTGAAGGCCTGCCGGCGCGAGATCCGCATGATCTTCCAGGACCCGGTCGGCTCGCTCAACCCGCGCATGACGGTCGCCCAGATCGTCGGCGAGCCGCTGCTGGTCAACAAGATCGCCGAGGGCAAGGAACTCGACGACCGCGTCGCCGAACTGCTGCGGCAGGTCGGGCTGGAACCGTCCTGGCGCGAGCGCTACCCGCATGCCTTCTCCGGCGGCCAGCGCCAGCGCATCGGCATCGCCCGCGCCATCTCGCTCAACCCGCGCGTCATCGTCGCCGACGAGGCGACCTCGGCGCTCGACGTCTCCCTGCGCTCGCAGATGCTCGACCTGATGATGAACCTGCAGGACAAGCTCGGCCTGTCCTACGTCTTCATCAGCCACGATATCGGCGTCATCCGCTACATGTGCGACCGGGTGGCGGTGATGTACCGCGGCAAGGTGGTCGAGACCGGCCCGGCCGAGCAGGTCTGCAACGCGCCGACGCACGCCTATACGCAGGCGCTGCTCTCCGCCATTCCGCGCCCCGACCCGCGGGCTCGCAGCATCCACCGCAGGCATCGATACGCCGGCTAATCAACCTTCCGGATCGCCCCCATGAAGATCGTCGACATCAAGACCTTCCTGATGCATGCGGGCGCGCCCAGCCTGAAGAGCTGGGCCTCGGACGGCTCGTTCGGAACGCAGCACTTCTCGAAGAACCTGACGGGCAGCCGCAACTGGCTCTTCGTCAAGGTCGTCACCGATGAGGGCATCACCGGCATCGGCGAGTGCTCGGGTTGGCCGCGCGTCATCCGGACCGCGATCGAGGACCTGAAGCCGCTGCTCCTCGGTGAGGACCCGACCCATATCGAGCGTCTCTGGCAGAAGATGCAGATCGCCATCATGGGCCATGGCATGACCGGCGTCGTCGGCGCCGGCGCCATGACCGGCATCGACATGGCGCTCTGGGACATCAAGGGCAAGGCGCTCAACACCCCGGTCTGGAACCTGCTCGGCGGCAAGCTGCGCGACAAGATCCGCATCTACGGCCATGCCAACACGCCGGAGACGGCGCTCTCGCTGAAGCAGCGCGGCATCACCGCGCTCAAATGCGGCGGCGTCTCCGATCCCGTCCGCAAGGTCGCGGCTTTGCGCGAGGCGGTCGGCGCCGAGATGGACATCGCCATCGACCTGCACGGCCCGCCATGGCTGACGCCGGCCGATGCGACGCAGGTCTGCCGCGCGCTCGAGCCCTACCGGATGATGTGGGTCGAGGACCCGATCGCGCCTGATAACCTCGACGGCTACGCCCGCATCCGCGACCACTCCTCGGTGACGCTTGCCGCGGGCGAGCGCATGGCGACGATCTTCGGCGAGCGCGAGCTGATCGAGCGTGACCTGATCGACGTGGTCCAGCCCGACACCGGGCGCGCCGGCGGCATCACCCAGATGAAGAAGATCGCGGCGATGGCGGAGGCGCACCACATCATGCTGGCGCCGCATTCCGGCTCGCTCGGCCCGGTCGCGGAATATGCCGCGCTGCACCTGCTGGCGAGCTGCCCGAACGGGCTCGTCCTCGAGCGCATCGAGGATGACTGGGACGGCCGCGCCAAGACGGTCATCCCGCACCCGGTCTCGCGCGACGGCTATATCGACGTGCCCGACCGCCCCGGCCTCGGCGTCGAGATCGACGAGGACTTCATCGCGCAATGGCCGAGCGAGATGAACGTCTCCATCCCCGTGACGGAAGCCGCCGGCTCCTATGCCGAGGGCAGCTTCCGCGAGCATGTCTACGTGCAGACGCGCTGGAAGCGCGGCGTCTATTTCCCGGAGAATTGAGCCTATGAAGATCGAGCGCCTGCGGGCCTACATGTCGCGCGACAAGGATCGTCCCCGCGTCGTCGTCGCCATCGATACCGACGACGGCCTGACCGGCTGGGGCGAATGCTACAACCACGGCCCCGACAAGGCGCTGCCGCCGCTGCTCGACTACCTGTTCGAGCTCATCCGCGGCGAGGACCCGCGCCGGATCGAGTACCTGATCCTCTACTTGCTCCAGCAGAGCCGCTTCCCGCCGGGCGCGCTCGGGCTGGCGGCGATCTCGGCGATCGACCATTGCCTCTGGGACATCTCGGCCAAGGCGCTCGGCGTGCCCGTCTACATGCTGCTCGGCGGCCAGGTGCGCGACAAGGTGCGCGTCTATGCCGGCGTCTACACCGCGCCCGACCCGGAGATCGCGCGCGACCAGCTCAACGCGCTGAACGAGCAATGGGGCCTGACGGCGTTCAAGCTCAGCCCCTACCGCATCGACATGCACGCCCATCGCTGGGGCGAGGTCGTGCGCACCAGCGCCGAGTATTTCCGCAGCCTGCGCGAGACCGTGCGCTCGGATTACGAGATCGCCTTCGACGCGCATGCCAAGATCTTCGAGCCGAGGCTGGCGATGCAGCTCGGCAACGCGCTCGCCCCCTACGACCCGCTCTTCTTCGAGGAGCCGATCCGGCCGGAGAACATCGAGGCCTGGGGCGATCTCAACCGCGGGCTGACCTGCACGCTGGCGACGGGTGAATCCCTCTACAGCCGCTTCGAGTTCCTGCGCCTGCTCTCGGTCAAGGGTTGCGACATCATCCAGCCCGATATCTGCGTCGTCGGCGGCCTGCTGGAGATGCGCAAGATCGCGGCGATCGCCGAGGCGCATTACGTCACGGTCGCCCCCCACAACCCGATGGGGCCGCTGGCCACCGCGGTGAACCTGCATTTCTCCGCGGCGCAGCCTAACTTCAAGATCCTCGAATACCGGCTGCCGCACGGCCCGAACTACGCCTTCGGCGACGGCAGCAGCAGTGCCAACGCCCAGCCCGACCGCTCGCAGGGCGCCTGGTACGTCAAGGACCCCTATCTGCCCAAGGACGGCTATCTCGAATTGCGGCCGGACCGTCCGGGCTGGGGCGTCGAGATGGACATGGATGTGCTCGCCAAGGAGGACTACGTCCACTGGCAGCGCAAGGTGCCGCGCCGCCCGGACGGCTCGACCGCCTACGCCTGAGGCCAGCCAGATCACCGGGAGAGCTTTCGGCCCTGCCCCGCACCGGCAGGCCGAGGGCTGTCGCGGCCCGACATGGGACCGGCGCCGCGGTCAGCGTCCGCGCCAAGCTGCGAGCACCTCGATGACACCGGCGCGGCGTGTAACGATGCGCGAAAGCGCAGACGAAGATCGGCGCATGACTTGTCTTGCCGCAGCTGAATATTGGCAGAAATTGGATCATGCCCGGCCGATAAAAACCCAATGCTGGCATGCGAAAGGTGCTAGCGTCGTTCACGGGAGTTTTCTCTTCCGGTTGTGAAAGATAAATCCCATGAAAATCCCAGCAGAACTGAAGCCGGCCGCCTGGGGCGCCGTCGGCGGCGCCGTTGCACTTGCAGTCATCGGGTTCAGCTGGGGCGGCTGGGTCACCCAGAGCACGGCAGAACGCGACGGCAGAACGCGCGCGGATGCTGCCGTCGTCGCCGCCCTCTCGCCGATCTGCGTGGTCAAGTTCCAGCAGCAGGCCGACGCGACCCAACAGCTCGCCGAGTTCAAGAAGATCGGCTCGTGGCAACAGGGCGATTTCATCGCGAAGGGCGGCTGGGCGACGATGCCGGGCAGCGCCTCGCCGGCCTCGGACGTCGCCAAGGCCTGTGCCGTCACGCTAGCTCTCAACAAGAGCTGATTGCGCAGAAACCTCTCCGTCATCCCGGACAAGCCGCATAGCGGCGCAGCTCCGGGATCCATCGTAAGGCTCAGAGCTCTACGATGGATCCCGGAGTTCCGCTGCGCTCCATCCGGGATGACGGCGCTTATTTCTGACAAATCGACGGGAGTTCCAACGCCTCCGGCGCATCTGCGTCTGCCACGGCCCCACGGCTTGGTGAAAGCAGGCCGGTTCCCAAGGAAGCCGGGCAAGCCCGGTCAGCCGTCAAGGGCCTTCAACAACGCGGCAATCTTGATCGTCGCAAAATTGCAGAACGTGTCGGAGACCGCATAGGGCAGGACGATCTGGTCGTTATGCCGGATGGCGCCGCAGGTGTAGACGACGTTGGGCACATAGCCTTCGCGCTCGGACTGGTCGGGCCGAACCAGGGGCTCGCGCGAGCGCGCCAGCACCTTCGACGGATCGGCCTTGTCGAGCAGCACGCCCCCGATCGTGTACTTGCGGACGGGGCCGACGCCATGGGTGAGCAGAAGCCAGCCCTCGTCGAGCTCGATCGGCGAGCCGCAATTGCCGATCTGGACGAACTCCCAGGGAAATTTCGGCTTCAGGATCGCGACGCCGCGCTCCCATGAGTAGAGGTCGTCCGAATAGAGCAGGTAGACGTTCTCGTTGTCCTGCCGGCCGATCATCGCGTATTTGCCGTCGAGCTTGCGCGGGAACAGCGCCATGCCCTTGTTCTGCGCGGCGGCTCCTGTCAGCGGCGACATCCGGAACGAGATGAAGTCGCGGGTTTCGATCAGCTCGGACCTGATCGCCTTGCCGCTATAGGCGGTATAGGTCGCGTAGAAGAGCTTTTGCCCGCCATCTTCGAATTCGACGAAGCGGGCATCCTCGATGCCGTTCGACTGCGAGGCCGTGATGGGGAAGATCACCCGCTCGCTGATGTCCTCGTCCGGCGCGAAGGCGACGTCGATCGTCTCTCCCTCCGGGCCGGGTATGCGGTTCAGCACCTTCGGAATCGAGGCGAGGCGGGCCGTCGGGTCGATGGTGACGCTGCCATTGGCTGCGATGACGCCGGAGCGGAACGTCAGCGACGAGACATGCCCCTCGCCCACGCCGCGCAGGCTCAGGATGAAGCGGTGCCCGCCTTCGGGCGCGCCCGACTGATCGGGATGCGAGACGATGCTGGGATTGAAGAGGGCGGCCGCCTCGAAGGAGTATTCATGCAGGAAGTAGGCGCCGATGAGCTGCCTTTGCGTCGTGGTGAAATCGACATGTGCCGTAAAGGCGTCCTCCATGTCGCCGGCGCGCGTCTCGAATGTCGCGAGCAGGTTGCGGTGGCGCCCCTGGAAATTCTCGAGCACGTCGCGCAATTGAGCGGTCGCCGCCTCGGGATCGAGCGCCAGGACCCGGTCGACGATGTGGTTCGCCCGCGACTTCTCGGTGGCGTTGAGATCGCGCGGCTCGATCGCCGGCTTGAACGGTCGCACGACCACCCGTGCCGGGTCGGGCCGGAGGAAAAGCGCCTGCCGGTTCAGGAATGTAGCTTGTGACAAGGTAGCCTCGGCCTGTTCGAGCATCGGCAAGGCCGGAGCGGCCCGCCATGGGAGCATGCTCTCGACGTGTGAATTAAAGAGCGCTCAGGACGCGAAGCGGCACCGGCCGCGTGCGATCCAAGCTGGCGCGGGCGAGCTGGCGAATCTCGGCCAGGCTGAGAAGGTAGGACACGACGGATTCGCCGCCCCGGTTCTCGTTGGCGCGGTCGCGGTGGAGCCCGTCGCGGCAGCTCCCGGTCTCCAGGTCGACGAGCGGCACCGAAAGGTCGTTCTCGCCCAGGAACCAGCCGAAGGCGCGCGCGGCCTCAGCCTTCCACGCGCCGTCGCCATCCGCGCGCCAGGCCGCGAGGCAGGCCGAGATCGACGCCGTCGCCTCCAGGGCCTGCTGATCGAACGGTAGTGGCGGGCGGCGCTTGTCGCCGAAGCTCTCGGTGCCGACCGGCCGGAAGAAGCCTGCCGGCGTCGTCTGCAGCACCGTCAGCCAGCGCAGCGACCTCAAGCCGGCCTCGACATAGCCCGCGGTTCCGGTCGAGAGACCGGTCACGAGCAGCGCCTGGGGCAGGCGCGCATTGTCATAGGCGAGCCCGTCCTCGAACCAGACCCAGTCCTTGGTCTCGACCGTCGCGAGCATGGCCGTCAACCTGTCGGCCAGGACTTGCCGGAGCTGCAAGGTCGCGCAATCCGCCTCGGTGACCGAGCAGTAGGCATCGAGCCCGAGCAGGGCGAAGGCCCAGGCGCGCGGCGAGTGGAAGCCTTCGACGATGGGCAGCGCCTCTGCGAACAGCGCGCTGGCCCAGCGCCGCCGCGACGGGCTGACATCGCTGCGGGCGCATTCTCCGAGAGCCCAGAGCGTCCGGCCATGGCTGTCCTCCGAGCCTTTATCCTCGAGCCAGCGCCGGTCGAAGCTCATGAAGTTGCGGAACTGCCGCAGGTCGGGATTCCAGGCGTGCTGGACGAAGGCGGCGAAGCGGGAGGTCAGGGCCTCGGACAGGCGCTGCTCGCCGGGAGTGTTGAGGGCGCAGGCGAGCAGCAGCGCGCGGGCATTGTCGTCGACGCAATAGCCGTGGGAGCGATCCGGCACCGCATGGACCGCGTGCTGGAAAAGCCCGGTATCGTCGCACATGGAGAGCAGATGCTCGATCCGCATCTCCGGCGGCTTGCGGACGTCGCGCGCGAATTCGCCCTTGTCGGCCCGCGGGATCACCTTGAGGCGATAGGCGCGCGTGGTCGCCTCGAACACGGCAAGGTAGCGCTCGGCGATGCGCTCCCACGTCATCGACCGGCTGTCGGCATAGGCGCGCTCGCGCATGGCCTGCCGGCGGGTGTCGTCGGTCAGCAATCCGGCGATCGCATCGCCGATGGCCGGGGAATCGCCGAAGGGAACGAGGATGCCGCGGCCGCCGGCCAAAAGCTCCCGCGCGTGCCAGTAGGGCGTCGAGACGACCGCCTTCCCGAGCCCGAAGCTGTAGGCCAGCGTGCCCGAGGTCATCTGCGCCTCGTTGAGATAGGGCGTGACGTAGACGTCGCACATCGAGATGAAGTCGAGCAGCGTCGGCTGGTCGACGAACTGGTCGAGGAACACGACGTGATCCTCGACGCCGAGGTCCCGCACGCGCGCCACCAGGCTCTCGCGATAGGCCTCGCCCTGCTCCCGGACGAGGTTGGGATGCGTCGCGCCGAGCACGACATAGACGGCGTCGGGCCGGCTCTTCAGGATCGACGGCATGGCGTCGATCATCACCTCGATGCCCTTGTTCGGCGAGAGCAGGCCGAATGTCAGGATGACCGACCTGCCGCTGAAGCCGAACTTGGCCTTGGCCGCGTCCGGCGCCGCGAAGGCGAAGTCCGGAATGCCATGCGGGATGACCTCGATCTTGTCGGCCGGAACCCGGTAGACCGTGCGCAGCAGCACCCGGCCCTTCTCGGTCATGACGACGACCCGCGAGGAGGCCTCGACGATCGCGTCCATGACGCGGCGCTGCGCCGGCGTCGGCTCGGCCAGCACCGTATGGAGCGTGGTGATGACGGGTATGGTCAGGCGCGACAACAGCGCCATGAGGTGGCTGCCTGCCTCGCCGCCGAAAATCCCGAACTCGTGCTGAAGGGAGACGGCGTCGAACCGCCCGGCATTCAGGAACTCCGCAGCCTCGACATAGTCGCCGATCCGATCGTCATCGACCTGGAAATGGACTGCAGGCGGGTAATCATAGGCGTGGCCATGGTCGTTCATCGCCACGATCGAGGTCTCGACGCCTCCAGTCGCGGCGGCGATCGCACCCGAGCCAGAGATCGCGCCGGTGGCGGAGATTGCGCCCGAGGCTGCGATCGCCTGCTGCAGGTCGGTCGTGAAGGTCGCGATCCCGCAGCGGCGCGGCAGCGAGTTTCCGATGAAGGCTATCCGGTGAAGTCGGCTCATGGTCGCGCCTCCGTTGAGCGAGGTCGCGAGCCCGCCGTTGCTGTTTGGGGATCAGGCTGCCGCGAAGAATGCGGAAGCGGGGAATGCAGCTCCTGTCCATCGCGCTGATGCAGGAGGCTGTGGCTGGGCTCCGTGGCGCGATAGGCGACGAGCGCCGTGAGCCCCCCGCGCCCGGCCCTGATCGCGGCATGCTCGGCATCCAGGTAGATCGCTTCGCCGACGAAGGCGTTCATCTGCCCGACCCGCGCATCGCCCGCGATGACGAGGAGCCAGGTCTCGTGCTCGGCATGGAGCTCCCAATGCGATTGCGCCGGCAGCTCGATCCGTTCGAGGACGAAATACGGGCTGGCGACGAGCAGGGCCCTGGCATTCGTCAGGCGCTTCGCTGCCACCTGGCGCTCGGCCGGGCCCGCATCGGCGACGGCCACCGCATTGTCGATATGGAGCTCGCGCTGCCGGCCGTAGTCGAAGAGGCGGAAGGTCGCGTCGCTGCTCTGCTGGATCTCGGCGATGACCAGCCCCGGGCCGATGGCGTGGATGGTGCCGGCTGGCACGAAGACGACCTCGTCCTTCCGGACGGGATGCCACTGGACCAGCTCGGCGATCGAGCCGTCGGCGATGGCGCTGCGCAGCTCGGGCGCGGTGAGCTGCCGCTTCAGCCCGATGGCGACCTCGGCCCCAGGTTCCGCGGACAGGATGTACCAGGCCTCGGTCTTGCCGTTCGCCAGCCCGATCGAATGCGCGAAGGCGTCGTCCGGATGGACCTGGATCGACAAGGCCTGCGTCGTGAACAGCAGCTTGAGCAGGAGCGCCGGGGCGGGAGCCCCCGCAGCCCTGCGCTGAAACCAGATCTCGCCGATCGCGGCGCCGTCCGCGGCGATGCCGCTCCAGGGCGCCAGGTCGGTGCTGCCCCAGGGCTTGCGCACGGCCAGCATCGCGGCATGTTCATGCGCCATGAGAACCTCCTGGTTCGCGCCGCTCGGATCGGGGCAACCGGAAGCGGGCGATGGTGCCGTCGCTTGCTGCCCGCCGCCGGAGGCGGTCAATGGCGCCAGTTCCGCGGCGCCTTCGGCAATTCGCCGGTGACGTCCACATGGGCGACGTCGCTCGACCGGGCCAGCTTCTTCTCCGAGAATGTCAGGTCGAGGCGGCGGCCGTCATCGGTCAGGAGCTGAAGGTCCTTGCGGCCGAACACCTCCTTCAGGATGGGGGCTGCGAGCTGAATCTCGCCGCAACTGGTGACGCCGACCGGCTGCCTGAAAAAGCCGTCGAAATCATAGGAGGCGCGGCCGATCTCCTTGCCCCTGGAGGTCAGCATGCCATTCCCCGAAATTCCGCCGAGATAGTACAATTGCCCGATCCTTTGCCTGTGAAAAACGCGAGCTAGGCACGCTCAGCCGCTGTCAACGCAGCCGCCAGCTCGATGAGGCGACAATGCACGACGGCTCAGCCGACAGAGCGGCGCCATGCAATTCGTCAGAAGCATAAGTCTTTGCTGCCCGCCAAACGGCAGAACGTCGATATCGCATTTTCAGGCAAGGAAATCGATCGGCGTCATGCGCAGAAATTGCGCAATTATCGGATCAAAAAACCATTCATCGACTACGTCAATATGAGGGCACGTGTGGTATAATACAAGAATTATTCGACGTTTTATTTTCGAAAACATTCGCAGATGCCGCGAATAACATCAGTCGATGACCGAGCGATACAGCTGCTGATACCGATCGGCCATGTGCTCGACCGTGAAGCGCGCGGCAACCGCCGCCCGGCAGGCGGCGCGATCGATCTCGCCGAGACGGCCGATCGCATCGACGGCTTCGTCGGGGGTGTCGACCAGGAACCCGGTCACGCCGTGCTCGATCAGCTCGGGCATCGAGCCGCGCCGGGAGGCGATGACCGGCGTGCCGCAGGCGAGCGCCTCCACGACCGACAATCCGAACGGCTCCTCGAAATTGACGAGGTGGAGCAGCGCGCGGGCCGAGCCCAGGGCCCGCGTGCGAGCCTCGCCGCCGACCGGCCCCCGATAGATCACGGACCGCCCATCGAGCGCCGGCGCGACATGCGCGTCGTAATAGTCCCGGTCCTGCACGATGCCGGCCATGACCAGCCGCCGCCCCGCCCGGCGGGCCGCCGCGATCGCTTCAGCCGCCCCCTTGTCGGGATGGATGCGGCCGAAGAAGAGCAGGTCGTCGCTGCCCTCGGGGTCGAAGGGGAAGTCTTCCAGACGGATGCCGTGATGGATCGTCGCCGCATAGCGCAGGTCCGGGTGCCGGTCGGCCGCGCTGATCGCGACATAGTGGACGCGATCCTCATAGGCCTTGAAGGCGGGCAGGATGCGATCCGAGGAGAAGCCGTGGATCGTCGTCACCATCGGCGTCGCGACCAGCCGTGAGAAGGCGAGCGGTACGAAATCGGCCTGGTTGTGGATGAGGTCGAACTCGCCGGCGCGCTCGAAGACATGCGCCACATGCAGCATCTCCCAGACCTTGGCGTCGATCGTGGAATCCTCGGAATAGGCGGCCGGGCATACCCCTGCGAGCTTGCCCGACGTCAGGCTGTCCTTCGTTGCGAACAGGGTGACGTCGACGCCGCGCGCGACCAGCGCCTCGGTCAGCAGGCTCGTCACCAGCTCCCATGGACCGTAATGGCGCGGCGGCGTGCGCCACGAGATCGGCGCCAGCATGGCGATGCGCAAGCGATCATCCTTTTCGTATTTCAGTCATTCGGACGCGAGGATCACGCCCTCATTCGGGCGCAGCAGCAGGGCGCGGCCCTCGATCTGCGTGGGACCGGGAATGGTGGAGAGAAGCAGCCGGCAGGCGCCGGCCCAGCCCGGCAAATCGAGATGATGCGCCAATGCGCCGAGATTGAGCGCCACGATCAGCCGCTGCGCCCCCTGCCGGCGCTCATAGGCAAGCACATCGCCCTCAGAGTCCAGCAGCGCGAAATCGCCGATCGCCAGTGCCGGATGTTCGCGCCGGGCGGCCAGCAATTGGCGATGCAGCGTCAGAATGGAAGCCGGGTCTTCCGCCATCACAGCGACATTGCGTAGAGCCCAGTCCTCATGAAGCGGCAGCCAGGGCCGGGCCGTGCTGAAGCCGGCATTCGCGCTCGCATCCCATGGCATCGGCGTGCGGACGGGATCGCGGCCCAGGCCGAGTCCGGGCTCGCGCAGCTCGCGCGGATCTCGGACCTGCTCGGGCGGGATGGCGACGTCGCTCAGGCCGAGCTCGTCGCCGTAATAGAGCGTGGGCGTGCCGCGCAGCGTCAGCAGCAGCATCGCGGCGACGCGAGCCTGCGCCTGCCCGCGCTTGGCGGCGACGCGCGGCCGGTCATGATTGCCGAGCACCCAGTTCGGCCAGCCGCCCGGCGGCAGAGCCGCCTCGTAATCGGCGATGAGCCGGGCCAGCGCCGGTGCCTCCCACGGAGCGTCGATCAGCTGGAAGTTGAACGGAAGCTGCACCTCGGCCCGCTCGCCGCCATAATACTGCATCAGCCGCTCGACCGGCAGGTAGATCTCGCCGATCAGCACGCCCTCGCCCTTGGCGCCGTAGCTGTCGGCGATGTCGCGCATGGCGGCGGCGAGCGCGTGCACTTCGGGCTGGTCGGTCGAATGGAGCTGGAGCACGCGGTGCATCTCGGCCATCCCGGGCTGCCAGGCCGGGTTCAGCGGATTGTCCGGAAAGCCCGCCGCCTTGACCATGTGCCAGAGCACGTCGATGCGGAAGCCATCGACGCCGCGGTCGAACCAGAAGCGCAAGACGTCGTACATCGCCGCCTGCACCGCCGGATTGCGCCAGTTGAGGTCCGGCTGCTCCTTCAGGAAGGCGTGGTAGTAGTATTGGCCGGTGGCCTCGTCCCATTCCCAGGCCGGGCCGCCGAAATCGCTGATCCAGTTATTGGGCGGCCCGCCATCGCCAGCGGGATCGCGCCAGAGATACCAGTCCCGCCTCGGGTTGGCGCGCGAGGCCCGGCTTTCGGCGAACCAGGGATGCCGGTCGGAGGTGTGGTTGGGCACGAAGTCGAGCACGACCCTGAGCCCACGCGCATGCGCTTGCGCCAGCAGCTCGTCGAAATCGGCAAGCGTGCCGAAGCGCGGGTCGACATCGCAATAATCGGCGACGTCATAGCCGAAATCGGCCATGGGCGAGGGAAAGATCGGCGAGATCCAGATCGCGTCGATGCCGAGGGCGGCGAGATAGTCGAGCCGCCGCGTGATCCCGTTGAGGTCGCCGATGCCGTCCCCGTCCGAATCCTGGAAGGAGCGCGGATAGACCTGATAGATCGTGCCCGTCTGCCACCAGGGCGCGGTCATGCCGGCACCGCCCGGCCAGCCTCGGCGCACAGGCGCAGATAGCGCGCCAAAGCCGGGCCCGGCTCCTCGCGGCGATGCAGGACGGCAACCTGCGAGCGCTGATCCGAGTTCAGCCGCCGATAGGTCACGCCGGGCAGGGCCAGCCGGCTGACCGGGCTCGGCACCAGCGCCACGCCCTGGCCCGCTGCGACGAGGCTCATCATCGCCGCGAAATGGCGGGAGCGCGAGACGATGCGCGGCTCGAACCCCGCGTCCCGGCAGATTTGCAGCTGCGTCTGGAAGAAGCCCAGCCCCTCGCGCAGCGTCGTGGCGAGGAAGGCGTCCTCCGCGAGCTCCTCCGGCTCGACGAGCTCGCGCTCCGCGAGCCTGTGGCCGGAGGGCAGCGCAACGAGCACGCTCTCCCGGCAGATCGGCAGCACCGCCATCTCCGCCGCCCGCTCGCCGGCCGGCAAGCGCAAAAAGGCGACGTCGAGCCGCCCGTCCGCGAGCTGGTCGAGCTGGCTCTCGAACTCGAGGTCGTGAAGGTTCAAGACGACGTCCGGGGCTTCGCGCCTGAGCGCGATGACCGAGCGGGCGAGCACGCCGGAATAGTCGACCGATCCGACATGGGCGACCTCGATCTGCCCGACCTCGCCGCGGCGAGCCCGCTCGGCCACCAGCCGGGCCCGTTCGGCTTGCGCGAGGAGCTGCCTGACCTCGACGAGGAACAGGCGCCCGACTGCCGTCAGCTTCACATGCCGCCGGTCGCGATCGAACAGCAGGACGCCCAGCTCCTTTTCGAGAAGCTGGATCTGCTGGCTCAGGGCCGGCTGCGCAATGTGGAGGAGCTCGGCCGCGCGGCTGAAATGCAGCGTCTCGGCAACAGCGGCAAAGTAGCGAAGGCGCTTCAGTTCCATGCCGCGCTCCGGGAGTTCTTATAACGGTTTGATTATAAGAAACCAGAAATCCGATATTGGACACACTCCAGCGTGAAGCGCATCCCTTGATCTGGCCGCGACGTCACTTCGCGCGGCCCAGAACGATCGAGGCCGACCAAAACGGCCCGTATCCCGGGGAGATGAGCGATGAAGATTTTCAGCGTGCTGGCGTGCCTTGCCTTTGGCCTCGTCGCGGGGCCCGCCACGGCAGCCGAGACGTTTCCGGCGCGGCCGATCAAGATCATCGTGGCGTTCGCGGCCGGCGCGATCAACGACACCGTCGCGCGGCTCGTCGCCGAGCAATTGCAAAAGACCTTTACGCACGGCGTCATCATCGAGAACCGGCCGGGCGCCGGCGGCATGACCGGCACCGACTTCGTGGCGAAAGCACCGCCCGACGGCTACACGCTCCTGCTCGGCAACGACGACGCGCTCTGCGTCCTGCCGGCGGTGAAGCCGTCGTCGCTGCCCTATGATGCGGCGAAGGACTTCACGCCGCTCTTCGGGTTCGCCATCTCCCCGTTCGCGATCGCCGTCCGCGAGGGGCTGGCCGCAAAGGACTTCGCGGGCTTCCTGCAGCAGGCCAAGGCGAACCCGCAGGACATAAAATACGCCTCGACGGGAGCCGGCGGCGTCGTTCACGTCGCCACCGCGCTGCTGGAGGATCTCGCCGGCATCCGCCTTTCGCACGTTCCCTATCGCGGCATGGCGCCGGCGGTTGGCGATGTCGTCGGCGGCCATGTCGACATGGTCCTGGTCAGCCCGGCCACGATCGCGCCCTATGTCCAGTCCGGCAAGGTCCGCATGCTGGTCATCGCCTCCGAGACCCGCCACCCCGATCTGCCGCAGGTGCCGACCTCGGCGGAACTCGGCTTCCCCGACTTCCTCGTCCGCGCCACGTTCGGCATCCTCGCTCCCCGCGGCCTTGCCCCGGAAGTGGCCCAGCGCCTCGAGGCCGAATTGGCCAAGGTCGGCGCCGACCCCGCCTTCAGGAAGCGCCTGACCGAACTCGGCATCACCGCGACGGCCCTGTCGTCGGAAGCCTACGGCAAGCGCATCTCCGACGAGCGCACGCGCTGGACCGCGCTCGCCAAGCGCGTCAACCTGGATCTGAATAAATGACTGTTCTCGACCGCACCGCCACGAGCTCGCTCGTCCGCCGCCACACTTTCACGCGCGCCGGCGTGACGATCGAGGTGCTGGACCAGGGCGAAGGCCCGGCGGTGTTCGTTCTGCCGTCGCTGGGGCGCGGAGCCGAAGACTACGATGCGTTCGCAGGGCTCCTGGCCGATCGCGGCTTGCGGACCCTGCGGCCGCAGCCGCGCGGCATCGGGCTGAGCACCGGTCCGCTGGACGGCCTGACGATGCATGATCTGGCCGGGGACGTCGCGCTCGCGGTCGAGAGCCTCGGCCTGGCGCCGGCGATCATCGCCGGGCACGCCTTCGGCAACTTCGTCGCCCGCATGCTGGCCACGATCAGGCCCGAGCTTGTCGGCGGCGTCGCCATGCTGGCCGGCTCCGCCGGCATGCTGCCGAGCGGCGAGTCCCCTTACGATCCTGAGGTTCTCGCTGCGCTAGCGCGCTGCGGCGATCTTTCGCTCGGTGACGAGACGCGGCTGGAGGCCCTCCGCATCGCCTTCTTCGCACCCGGTAACGACGCCGGCGTCTGGCTCGGCGGCTGGCACCCTCACGTCAAGGCAGCCCAGCGGGTGGCTGAGGCGGCGACGCCGGTCAGCGTCTACTTCGCCGGGGGAGAGGCTCCGATCCTGGAAGTCCAGGCCGCCCGCGATACGATCGCCGCGCCCCGCTTCGCGCATGTGCTGCGCGAGCAGCTTGGCGAGCGCGTCACGACGGTCGTGATCCCCGATGCCGGCCACGCGCTCATTCCCGAGAAGCCCGTGGCCGTAGCCGATGCCCTCGCCGGCTGGATCGTGGCCAGGACCGGCTGACCCCGCGCGCAGGGCGCTCGCCGTCGCCGCATGCGGAGGATGAGGTGCCCTGCCCCTTGGGGCGGGAAGGGGTCGGCTCACGCTTGACGCACCATACGATGAACCGTATCATTTTCTAATGGCTTCACTGGTTGACTGGAATCGGGAGAGGTTTCTGGCGCTCGTTGAAGCCACTAAAATGAAACGGTTCATAATTATTCCGCTTCTGCGAGCCGACCGGAAGGACGCGAACGCCGTTACCGCCCACCGACGGCCCCGATCCTCACCATCTATCTCGCGAAAAACACGACCGATGACCGTTCGAAGTCATCGGCGAAAAATACATCCAGGGAGAGAAACATGCCGACTTGCTTCACACGCCTCGCGGCCGGGGCCGTTTCGCTGCTCGCCATCGGATTATCCGGCACCGCATCAGCGCAGGAGATCGTCATCGGCGCCGTGCTGCCGCTGACCGGGCCCGCCGCTCCGACCGGGATCGAGGAGCAGACCGGCGTCCAGTTCGCGGTCGACGGCATCAACGCCGCAGGCGGCATCCGCGGCCGCAAGGTCAAGGTCATCTACGAGGACAGCCAGGGCAAGCCGGACCAGGGCGTGCTCGCCTTCAACCGGCTCGTCGACCTGCACAGCACGCCGGCCATCGTGACCGCCTTCTCGTCGATCTCGCTCGCCATGGCCCCGCTCGCCACGCGCAAGAAGGTGTTCGTGGTCAATCCGGCCGCGCAGACGAACAAGCTCGCCACCGCCTCGCCCTATCTGGTCAACACCATCCCGCTCGTCGCCGACGAGGTCGCGGTCATGACCAAGTACGCCGTCGCCAAGCTCGGCAAGAAGGCCGCCATCATCTACGAGAACGCCGCCGCCGGCATCGACGCGCGCGACGACTTCAAGAAGGCCTTCGTCGCCGCCGGCGGCGAGATCCTGGCCGACGAGGCCGTCGAGTTCGGCCAGACCAACTTCCGGCCGACGCTGCTCAAGGTCGCCGCCGCCAAGCCCGATTTCGTCTTCATCGGCATCACCGTCGGCGCTCCCACGATGGCCGACCAGGTCGCGCAGGTTCCCGGCTTCCCGATCGCCATCGGCACCACGTTCAACCGGCCGTTCTCCGGCTTCGCCTCCACCGCGGGCTGGTTCCACACCGGCATCAAGTCGGGCATCGCGCCGGAGGCGGAAGCCGAGTTCAACAATCAGTTCGGCACCAAGGAGATGGGCTTCTTCGCGCGCGAATACGCCAACGCCACCCAGATCATCTTCAAGATCATCGACAGCCTGATCGCCAAGAACATTCCCGTCACAGGCGAGAACATCCGCACCGCTCTGTTCGAGATCAAGAACTTCGACTCGCCGACGGCCAAGATCGTGTTCGACTCGAACACGGCCAGGCGCGAGATCGAAGTGCTCAAGCTGGTCCCTCCCGGCCGCGAAGTCGTCGAGACCGGCACGAACTGAGCCCTTGTGACCCAAGATCGAGTTTGACCGGATGCTGCTTCTGCAACTCCTCGTCGACGGCGCCGTCAGCGGCTGCGCGGTCGGCGTCGTGGCGATCACGTTCGCCTATGTCTATGCCACGACCGGCGTCTTCCACGTCGCCCATGCCGGCCTGTTCACGCTGGGCGGCTATATCGCCTGGTGGCTCTCCGGCCAGGGGCTCCCGTTTCCCCTGGCGCTGATGGGCGCGGTCGCCGTGGGCGCGGCCGTCGGCGCCGTGATGCAGAAGGCCATCTACGAGACGCTGATGAAGCGGCGGGCATCGCCGCTCGTCCAGCTGATCGCCTCGCTCGGGCTTCTGGCCATCCTGCAGAACCTCGTCGCACTGCTCTTCACGCCCAACATGCTGCAATTCGAGGCCGTATCCTGGCGGCTCTCGATGCTCGACATCGGCCCGATCCACCTCAGCCTGCCCCAGATCTGGACCCTGGCGAGCAGCCTGGCGATCCTCGCCGGCCTCGTCCTGTTCTCGACGCGGACCATCCTGGGCAAGCGCATCCGGGCGGTGTCGTCGAACCGCGCACTGGCCGAGATCACGCGGCTGCGGCCGTTCGACGTCTACGTCGTCGTGGTCGCGATCGCGTCCGGCCTCGTCGCCGTCCCCAGCGTCTTCATCGGCGTCGACCAGGCGATGCAGCCCTATACCAGCGTGCTCGTCCTGCTCACCGCCGTCATCGCGGTGATCGCCGGGGGCATCGGCAGCCTGCCCGGCGCCTTCATCATCTCGGTCGTGCTGGCAGTACTGCAGAACCTCGTCCTGGCGCTGATGCCCGGCCGCTGGAGCATCGCCTTCACCTTCATGCTCTTCATCGTCTTCATCCTGATCAAGCCGACCGGCCTGTTCCAGACGCGCCTGAAGCGCGCGAGCTGAGGCCGCCATGAACTTCTTCCTGAGCTACGTGATCCTCGCCGAGATCTTCGCCATCATGGCGCTCTCGACCAACTTCCTCGTCGGCGTGATCGGCATCTTCTCGGTCTCGCAGGCGGCGCTGATGGGCGTCGGCGCCTATGCCTACGCCGTCGCCGCCATGGCCGGCCTGCCCTTCCCGGTGGCGCTGCTGCTGGCGCTCGTCCTCTGCGCGATCCTCAACGTCCTGACCTCGCTGCCTTCGCTGCGGCTGGCCGGCGACTATTTCGTCGTGACCTCCTTCGGCATCCAGCTCGTGGCGACGGCCGTCTTCATCAACTGGTCCGACGTCACCGGCGGCGTCAGCGGCATCGCCGGCATCCCCGCGCCGAGCTTCTTCGGCGTCTCGACGGAGGAGCCGCGGAACTTCATCGTGGTCACCACGCTGGCGCTGATCGCCGCCGCGACCGGCTACGCCCTGCTGATGCGGTCGAGCTATGGCCGCGTGCTGCACGCCATAAGGCTCGACGAGCTGGCCGTCGTCGCCGCCGGGCGCAACGTGCTCAGGCTGAAGCTCGGCATCTCCGCCGTGTCGGGCGCCTATGCCGGGCTCGGCGGCGCGCTCTACGCGATCTTCCTCAGCTTCATCGACCCCTCATCCTTCGAGATTCACGTCTCCGTCCTCATCCTCACCATGCTGGTGGTCGGCGGCGCGCGGACGCTGTCGGGCTCGATCATCGGCCCGTTCATCCTGCTCTCGATCCCGCAATTCATGGCGTTGGTCTCGCTGCCGCCGACCATGGTCGGCCCGGCCCGCTCGCTGGCCTATGGCGTGCTGCTCGTCGCCTTCATGCTGCTGCGGCCGCAAGGCATCGCCGGACGGAGGCTCTGAGCATGGAAACCCTGCTCGATGTCGGCAACGTCACGCGCAGCTTCGGCGGCCTGCGGGCGCTGGACGGCTGCTCCTTCGCGCTTCGGCAGGGGCAGGTCACTTGCCTCGTCGGCCCCAACGGCGCCGGCAAGACCACGGTGTTCGATTGCATCACCGGCTTCCTGAAGCCGGATGCCGGGTCGATCCGGCTCAGCGGCGAGCCGATCGCCGGCCTGCACCGGCGCGACATCGTCCGGCGCGGCATCGCGCGCAGCTTCCAGAACCTGCGGCTGTTCGAGGAGATGACGGTGATCGACAACGTCATCGTCTGCCTCGCCGACGAGACCGGCAACGATCCGATCACCGCGATCCTGCGCCCGTTCCACTCGCAGGCCGTGCTCAAGCGCAAGACCGAGCAGGCCCGCGCGATCCTCGAGACCGTGGGCCTACTGGCCAAGGCCGACCATCTCGTCACCGCGATCAGCTTCGGCCAGCAGAAGCTGCTCTGCATCGCGCGCGTGCTCGCGACCGATGCCGAGCTGCTGCTGCTCGACGAGCCGACCTCGGGGCTGGGCGCCACCGCCCTCGACACGATGGTGGCGCTGATCCGCCGTCTCAGCGGCCTCGGCAAGACCCTGCTGGTGGTCGAGCACAACACGCGGATCGTCCGCGACATCGCCGACCAGGTCGTCTTCATGCACCAGGGCCGCGTGCTGGCCGCCGGCGACCCCGGCGACGTACTCGAACGCCGCGACCTGGCCGAGATCTATTTCGGCGGGGGGCACTGACATGGCTGACCGCGACCGGGAGAGCGCATCGTGACCCTGCGCGTCGACACCATCCAGGCCGGCTATGGCGACCGCTCCATCGTCGGCGGCATCTCGTTCGAGATCGCGCCCGGCCAGATTATGGCCCTGTTCGGTCATAACGGCGCCGGCAAGTCCACCACGCTGCGCGCGCTGCTCGGCCTCATCCCGATCTCCGAGGGCTCGATCTGGCTCGACGGCCAGCGCATCGACGGGCTCTCGGTCAGCGACCGCATCGAGCGCGGCCTGCGCCTGCTGCCGGAGGGGCGCGGCGTCTTCCCGGACCTGACGATCGAGGAGAACCTCGCTGTCGTGGCGGCGGCCAATCGCAACGCCGGCGCCAGTGGCATCACGCCCGCCGAGATCTACGACCTCTTCCCGATCCTGGTCGAAAAGCGCCGAGCGCTCGCCGGCGGCATGAGCGGCGGCCAGCAGCAGATGCTCGCCTTCGGGCTCGCCCTGCTCGGATCGCCGCGCTGCGTGCTGCTGGAGGAGCCCTCGGTCGGGCTCCAGCCCGACCTCGTCGAGCAGCTCTTCGCGCATTTCCGCCAGATCTGCACGGAGCGGCAGATCAGCGCGATCCTGATCGAGCACAAGATCACTTCGGCGCTCAAGATCGTCGACGACGTGCTGATCCTCAATAATGGCAGGCCGGTCTTCCACGAGAGCTGCGACGTGACCCGCAACACCGACATCTGGAAGTACTTCTGATGCCGGCCTTACGCGGTCGCGGCCTCGCCACCCCCCTTCAACCTGAGCCGGGATCGACATGAAACTCTACTGGTCTCCGCGGTCGCCCTATGTCCGCAAGGTGATGGTCGTCGCGCATGAGAAGGGCGTCGCTGACCGGATCGAGCGCCTGCCCATCGTGGTCAGCGGGCTGGCGGTCAGCGAGGATTTCCATGCGGTCAACCCGCTCGCCCGCATCCCCACGCTGATCCTCGACGACGGCGCCAGCGTCTACGACTCGACCGTCATCGCCGAATACCTGGATACGCTGTCCCCGCAGAATCCCCTGCTGCCCGCCGCTCCCGGCGAGCGCCTGGCCGTGCAATCCATGCACGCGCTCGGGACGGGGATCGCCGACCTTCTCATCCCCCTCCGCGGCGAGCTGGCGCGGCCGGAGGCCGAGCGTTCCGCCACCTTCATGGCCGTAGGCGTGAGCAAGTTCGCCCTCGCTGCCGACAGGCTCGAAGCCATGGCGGGCGGGATGCTTGCCCGGCCTATCGACCTCGGCCAGATCGCGGTCGCAACCGCGCTCACCTATGCCGATTTCCGCTTCCCGCACCTCGACTGGCGCCAGGGCCGCCCGGGCCTCACCGCCTGGTTCGACGCCATTACCCAGCGGCCCTCATTCCGCGCGACGGCCTTCGTCGACGCCTGACACCACAAGCTTATGCCGGGAGGCGCACCATGATCAGCTCGTTCAAGATCGGCGACATCAAAGTCACCAGCATCCTTGAGTATTTCGGCCCGACCCACGATCCGGCCTTCCTCTATCCGAAATTCGACCGGGCCGTCATCGAGCAGGAGAAGAGCTGGCTGGTGCCGCACCACTACCACCCGCAGATGGACCGGCTGCTGATCGCGATCCAGATCTGGGTCGTCCATGCCGGCGACAGGGTCATCATCGTCGATACCGGCGTCGGCAACCGCAAGAACCGCAGCGCCGAGCGCATGCACCAGCTGAACACGCTGTTCCTGCACTGGCTGAATGCCGCCGGAGCACCGCGCGAAAAGGTCACCGACGTGGTGATCACCCACATGCATTCCGACCATCTCGGCTGGAACACCATGCTCGTCGACGGGCGCTGGGAGCCGACCTTCCCGAACGCCCGCTACGTCTTCCCGGAGATCGACTTCCAGCATTTCACCGCCTCGCGCGAGCGTGGCACCGACCTCTCCGACGGCGCGCTGGCCGACAGCGTCGCCCCGATCTTCGAGGCCGGGCTGGGCTATTTCATCCCGAGCCAGCCGACGCTGCTCGACCTGTTCAGGGTCGTGCCGGCGCCCGGGCACACGCCCGGCATGCTCAACCTCTGGGTCGAGTCGGGCGGCCAGACCGGTGTCTTCTCAGCCGATATCATGCACCACCCCTTGCAGATCGTGCGGCCCGACTGGAACACGGCCTTCTGCCAGCTGCCCGACGCGGCCCTTGAGACGCGCGCGGCCTTCCTGGCCGAGGCGTCGCGGACCAATGCGTTCGTCATGCCCTGCCATTTCGGCGCACCGCATGCCGGCTTCATCCGCCGGCAAGGCGACGGCTACCGGTTCGAGCCCACCGCCGAGACCACCATCCTCTAGGCTTTTGTTATTGCATCGGATTTTTCCGAAAACCGGATTCCACTTTTCGGTCCGATGCTCTAGCCGGCTCCAGGCCCGCAACCGCAACGATGATCGGCAGGAGGGCTCGATGAGCTCGTTCGACGACTACAAGGACAAGTATTCCAACATCGCGATGCGGCGCATCGACGGCATCATCGAGCTGCGCTTCCATACGGAGGAGGACTCGCTGCGCTGGAGCCTGCAGCCGCATGCGCAACTGGAGCAGGCCTTCCTCGATGTCGGCCGGGACTACGAGAACCAGATCGTCATCCTGACCGGCACCGGCCACGAGTTCTGCGGGCCACAACTGGGGCTGGGCGGCCATCCGACCCGGAACGCCATGACCCCGCAGAAATTCGACCCGATCTACTGGGAATCGAAGCGCCTGCTCGGCAACCTGCTCGATATCGAGATGCCGGTGATCAGCGCCATCAACGGCCCGGCCTACCGGCACGCCGAGATCGCGCTGCTCTCCGACATCGTCATCGCCTCCGACGACGTCGAGATCCAGGACAGCGCCCATTTCCAGGGCGGCATGGTGCCGGGCGACGGCGTCCATGTGGTCTATCCCATGCTGATGGGACCGAACCGGGCGCGCTATTTCCTGCTCACCGGCGAGGTCATCGGCGCCACGGAGGCCCTGCGCCTGGGCCTCGTCAACGAGCTCCTGCCCAAGGACAAGGTGCTGGACAGGGCCTGGGAGCTGGCGCGCCTGCTGCTCTGCCAGGATTCGATCGTGCGCCGCTATTCCCGCGTCGTCCTCACCGAGGACCTGAAGCGGCGGATGCAGGCGCTGCTCGGCTACGGCCTGGTCCTGCAGGGCGTCGCCCGGATGCAAAATCCCTGAGCGCCCGGCGGCCCTTCCGCTGGAAGGGCCGCCGTCTATTGATCGCCTCAGATGTTGAGGATCTGGCGCGCTTCTTTCGCGGACGCGACCTCGATGCCGAACTCGTCCATGATCCGGCGCAGCTTCTCGACCTGGGCCGCATTCGACTTGAAGGGCACGCCCGGCCGCTCGAACAGGTTGTCCTCCTGGCCGACGCGGGCATGGGTGCCCATCATCACGCCGTAGGTGGCGGTCTTGATGTTGTCGAGGCCGGTTCCGTGAGTGAAGAGCACGATGTCCGAGCCGAAAAGCCGCTCAGCCGTGCGCTTGAGGAAGACGAGGTAGTCGATCTCGGACGGGCTGCCGCCGAGGATGCCGGTCAGGAACTGCACGATGATCGGCTTCTTCAGGTTCCGCTTCGACAGGTGATGGTCGAGGATGTGGAGATGGCCGACATCATAGGCCTCGAACTCCATGGCGATGCCGTTATCCTCGAGCGTGTCCATCATCGTCGCGATCTTGGCGAAGCTGTTATTGGTCACGATCTCATAGGCGCTCGGGCCGAAGGCCTGCTGCTCCCATGGCCGCTCGAACGTCGAGATCCCCTGGTTCTGGGCCTTGCGGAACAGGCCGTAGTTCATCGAGCCGACGATCACCGTGGCGATGTCCGGCTTGTGCACCATCACGGCTTCGAGCCGCTGCTCCGCCGTGGAGCCGAGCGAGGCCGACATGTTGATGATCGCGTCGCAATTGTCGCGGATCTTCGGGATGAACTCGCCCCAGACCTTGGGATCGTTGGTCGGGCTGCCATCATCGTTGCGGGCGTGCAGGTGGATGATCGCCGCCCCCGCCTTCGCCGCCGCGATCGACTGATCCGCGATCTCCGCCGGGGTGATCGGCAGGTACGGCGACATCGAGGGCGAGAGCGAGGCGCCTGTCGCGGCGCAGGTGATGATGGTCTTCGTCGGCATGGGCTTTATCTCCGGCTTGAAAGGGAGGTTGGAAACGGGCGCGCAGAATCTGCGCGGTCAGGCGATCTCTGGCTGGGCAGGGAGCGGCCGATGGGCGAGCGCGAAGCGGCCGATCAATTCGGCCACGAGGCCGGGCTCCTGGACGGACATGTGATGGGCGCAATCGAGGATCTCGAAATCCGCGCCCGGGATCTTCTCCCTTGCCGCCGCCATGGAAGCGGGCGTCCGCACCGCGTCATGCGCGCCGGCGACGACGCAGGCCGGGCAGGCGATCGCCGCAAGCTCGGCGTCGAGATCGAGGTCGATCAGCATACGGTAGGTGGCTGCGAAGCTCTCGGGGTCGTTGCCCAGCCAGCGCGCCCTGAATTCGAGATAGCGCTCCGGATCGCGCGCCCGCATGATCTCGGGATAGCCGCCGCTGAGCGCCCCCTCGACGATGGTGCGCATGCCGGAGCGCAGGACCGTATCGACCACTTCGAGCCGGGATTGCCGGAACTCGCGGGGAACGCCCAGCGCCGGGCTCATCAGAACCAGCGCCCCGACCAGCTCCTTGTGGCGCACCGCGCAGTGCAGCGCGACCGCGCCGCCGACCGCGATGCCGGCCATTACGACCGGCGTCGCCAGGCCGAGCTCGACGACGAGTTGCCTGATATCGTCGGCCAACTGGTCGAGCGTCAGGTCCTTCACCCGCTCGGACATGCCGGCGCCGCGCAGGTCCGGGCACAGGACCGCGTAGCCCTCCGGCAGCAGGCCGGCCACGTCGTCCCAGCTCTCCAGACTGCCGCCCATTTCGTGGATCAGCACGATCGTGCCCGGGCCGCTGCCCGCCAGGCCGTAACGCATGGCAGCGCCCCCGATCTCCCGCCACATGCGCCGCATTCTTAGGCCCTGCCCGATCACGTTCATCTGACCGCTATTATGAACCGTTTCAAAAAAAGTGAAACCCTGATTAGGTGAGGATGGTCGAGAAATGTGCAGTGGAGAATTTCGGCCCGGGAGCTATCCGCATTCGGGCTGCGTCTGTGGCGGCGCCCCGGATTGTTATGTTGCCGCCGGCATGATGGAGTAGCCCGATGACGAATGCAGCGGCCCCGCCTTCAGCCAGGAAAAAGCACGACGCCCCGCCGAGCGGCCGCGCCAGCATCATCGATGTCGCCCGTCACGCCGGCGTCTCGGTCGGCACGGTGTCGAATGTCCTGAACGGGCGCAGTTCGGTGCGCAAGGAGCGCCGGGCGCGGGTCCTGGAGGCCATGAACGAGCTTGGCTACACCTGCAATCTCCTGGCCCAGGGCATGCGGCTCCAGCGCTCCAGGGTCGTCGGGCTCTGCGTGCCGTTCGCGACCTATCCGAACTTCTCCGCGATCACCGATTCGCTCGAGGACCAGGCGTCGGAATCGGGCTTTCAGCTGATGCAGGTGACGAGCCGGCAGGAGGCGGCCAAGGAATATGCCCGGATCGTCCGCCTCGTGGCCTACAAGGTCGGCGGCCTCCTCCTGGTGCCCAGCATCGAGCCCGGCGGCATCCTCGACTTTCTGCACGCGAATTCGGTCCCGACCATCATCGTGAACCGGCCGGTCGCCAACGAGGAAAGGTTCGACCAGGTCATGGTCGACCACCGGGGCGTGATGTACCGCGTCGCGCGCGAACTGATCGCGCGCGGCCACCGCAAGATCGTGCTCGCCGCCCAATACCCCACGCTGACCGTGACCCGCGAGCGGATCGAGGGCATCAAGCAGGCCGTCGCCGACGCGGCCGAGCAGGTTCAGTTCACCGTCATGATCACCGGCAAGTCGCAGCAGGAATTCGGCGCGCAGATGCTCTCCGAAGCCTCCGGAAAACACGGCCATGTCGTCATGATCGCCAGCAACAGCCTGATCGCATCCTGGGCGATCAGATGCGTCCGCGAACTCGGGATCCGCTATCCCGAGGACATGTCGCTCCTGACGCTGGACGAGCCGGAATGGGCCACCATCGTGACGCCGAGCCTGTCGGTCGTCTCGCAGCCGACGGCGGCCATCTCGAAAATGGCGTGGAGTATGCTGGCCGAGCGCATGGAGGGCTCCACGCTTCCGGCGCGCCGCACACTCCTGAATGCGGAGATCATTTTTCGCGATTCGGTCGCCGATCTCGCCTGAATCTCGTCTGTTTGCGCCGTACGCCCGCCGCCTGGGCCTGCTGCGCCCTGCCAGAATCAAGCGCCGTCATCCCGGACGGAGCGCAGCGGAGCTCCGGGATCCATCGTCGAGCTCCGGAGCCTTACGATGGATCCCGGAGCTGCGCCGCAAACGCGGCTTGTCCGGGATGACGCGGAGTGGGTGCCGCCTCGTCACAGCATGCCTGGGGACAGCCGCGAAGGCTGGTTTCGTAGTCTGAAAATATGAAACGGTTCATTGACAGGCCCGAACTGGCGATCTAGCCTCCGCGGCGATCCTGAAGAAAAGCTCCCGGTTGTCGAGAAGGGCAATGGAGATGAGAAGCGACCGTCGTAGCCTGCTCATCTATGCCTGCCAGATCGGCCTTCTGGCCGGGCTGCCCGGCCGGGCCCAGGCCGCCTCATGGCCGGCGAAGCCGGTCACCATCGTAGTGCCATACGGCGCCGGCGGCGGAGCCGACATTCTCGGGCGCATCCTGGCCGAAGAGCTGAGCATCGACCTCAAGGAGCGCTTCCTGGTCGAGAACAAGGCTGGAATGTCGGGCTCGCTCGGCGTCGGCTACGCTGCCAAGTCCGCGCCCGATGGCTACACCTTCGTGCTCTGCACCGTCGGCGCGCAGATCACCAATCCGTTCCTGTACAAGAAGCTGCCCTATGACCCGATGGCGGACCTGGTGCCGGTCGTCCACCTGACCACCCCGCCGAACATCCTCGTGGCGCATGCGTCGCTGGGCGTGAGCACGGTCAAAGAGCTGATCGCGCTCGGCAAGACCCGCGCCGAGCCGCTGCTTTTCGCGACGACCGGGACGGGCTCATCGAGCAACCTCTCGGCCGAGCTGTTCAAATCCATGGCCGGGATCAAGATCACGCCGGTCGCTTATCAGAGCTCGGCGCAGGCCGCACTCGACCTGACCACGGGGCGCGTGCACGCCACGATCGACTCGCTGACCTCGATGATCAACTACACCGAGGCCGGCGGCCAGCTGAAGCTCCTGGCCGTGGCGACCCGCGACCGCCTGGCCAACTATGAAAAAGTGCCGACGATTGGCGAGACCTTGCCGGGCTTCGATGCCTCGCCGCTGCTCTACATCTCCGCGCCGACCGGCACGCCGCCGGACATCGTCGCCACTCTGAACACGGCGATCAACAAGATCATCAGCCGGCCCGCCATCGCGGCAAAGTTGCTGGGCCTCGGCTACCCCGTAGGCGGCGGAACGGCACAGGATCTCGCCGCGATCATCGAAGAAGAGCGCAAGAAATGGCGCGCCGTGATCGTGAGCGCCGGGCTCATGGCCACGGAATGACGTTTGAGCCCATCGCCTTGAATTAGCTCTTGAAGGCTTCCCCCACGCAGGAAAGCGCGGGTCGGCTTCGCAGACCATGCCTTGGATCGGATTGGGTGCTCCATCCGCATCCACAAAACGGCGGCACGGGCATACTGGGCGCAGACCCGGATCCGAATGCCAAGCTCAAGAACCGGGGGAAACGATGAAGAGATTTTGGACCGTGACCTGCGCGCTCGCCTTCGCGCTGGCCCTGTCTCCCGCGCAGGCCTGGGAGCCCAAGAAGCCCATCCGGGTCATCATCGGCTACGGGGCCGGCGGGAGCACCGACGCCATCGGGCGCCTGATGCTCAAGAAGATCGAGGAGCAGAAGGGCTGGAAGTTCATCGTCGAGAACAAGTCGGGCGCCCAGGGCGCGCTGGCCGCGATCGAGGTCAAGAACGCGCCGGCAGACGGCTCCGTCCTCGGGCTGCTGTCGACCGGGAATTTCGCGCTTGATCCGTTCCTGACGAAATCAAGCCAGTACATGCCTGAGGATCTCGACTATGTCGGCACGATCGGGAAGATCGAATACGCGCTGATCGCGGCCAAGGACGCGCCCTACAACAACCTCGCCGAGCTCGCCGCCCATACCAAGAAGAACGGCCCGATCAGCTTTTCCAGCACCGGCAAGATCCTCGATCTCGCCATGGAGCGCGTCTCGGACAAGCTAGGGATCGCCTTCGTCTCGGCGCCGACATCGGGCTCGGCCCAGTCGCTCCAGCTCGTGCTCGGCGGCCACGCCAACGTCACGATCTCCGGCGGGGTGCACGTGCCCTATGTCCAGTCGGGCAAGCTGAAGGTGATCGCGGTCATGACCGGCGCCCGCGCCGACTATGCCCCGGAGGTCGGAACCTCGCTCGAACAGGGCGGCGGCTTCTCCATCGAGAACTATTTCCTCCTGGTGGCGCCGAAGAACCTGCCCGCTGATGCCAGGAAGGCGATCGCGGACGCGATCGACGATGCCGTGAAATCGCCGGAGATCGGCGACTACGCCGCCAAGACCTTCAACACCCGGGTGAACCTCGGCGCGAAGGGCTCGACCGACGACGTCATGGCCCAGTCGCGCGCCTGGCGCGAATGGCTGCCCAACTCGAAGCTCGCAAAGTAGCGGGACAGGCAAGTAGCGGGAGCAGGCAAGTAGCGGCGCGAGCAAGTCGCGGCGCAGGCCTGCGAAATGTCCGGGCGACGCCCTGCCCTCAAAACGGGGACCATCATGCGCACGACCGGACGGCAGCTTAAGGCCGGTGGCATCTTCGTCGCCATCGGCGCCTTCTTCCTCGCGACCGCCCTTCTCACGCTCGACATCGGCTCGACGCTCCGCATGGGGGCGGGCTTCATGCCCGTCCTGCTCTCCTGCCTGCTGATCGCGCTCGGCATCGGCGTCGTCCTTGAGCGAGCCGGCGAGGACGAGGTCGAAGCCCGGCCGATCCCCTGGCGCGGGCTCGCGTTCATCACGCTCGCGCCGCTCCTGTTCGCATTGACCGTGAAGGGCCTTGGCCTGGCACCGGCGCTACTCGGGCTCATCGCGACCTCGTCGCTGGCCAGCCGCATGATGAGCCTCACCCAGGTCCTGATCGTCACCGCGGTCCTGCTCGCCATCTCGCTGCTGGTGTTCAGCTACGTGCTGGGCCTGCCCTACCCTCTCTTCGCGCTGTCCGCAGGCTGACGATGGACGTCTTCTCCAACCTCATGCTCGGCCTGGCGACCGCCGCGACGCTCGAGAACCTGAGCTATTGCCTCATCGGCACGGTGCTGGGCACCGCTGTCGGCGTCCTGCCCGGCCTCGGCCCGTCGACGACCATCGCGCTGCTGCTGCCGTTCACCTTCGCGCTCGGGCCGACGCCGTCCCTGATCATGCTCGCCGGCATCTACTACGGCGCGCAATATGGCGGCTCGACCACGGCGATCCTGCTCAACCTGCCGGGCGAGCCCTCCTCCGCCGTCACAGCGCTCGACGGCTACCAGATGGCGAAGCAGGGGCGCGCCGGGCATGCGCTCGCGGTCGCGGCGCTCGGCTCCTTCTTCGCCGGCACGGTCGCGACCTTCGTCATCGTCCTGTTCGCGCCCGTCATGACCTCGCTGGCGCTCGAATTCGGGCCTGCCGAGTATTTCTCGCTGATCGTGCTCGGGCTGATCTTCTCGGTGGCACTGGCCCATGGCTCGGTGGTGCGCGCGCTGGCGATGGTCGTGCTCGGCCTCGTGCTGTCGCTGGTCGGCAACGACGTCACCTCCGGGGAGGCGCGCTTCACCTTTGGCCGCCTCGAACTGGCTGAGGGGATCAACTTCGTCACCTTGTCGGTCGGCTTCTTCGGCGTCGCCGAGATCCTGCGCAACCTGGAGACGGAAGGGGCCGAGGGCACGGCCACCAAGATCATCGGGCGCCTGCTGCCGTCATGGCCGGACCTGCGCCGCTGCGTCGGCCCCGTGCTGAGGGGAACGGCGCTGGGCTCGGTCCTCGGCATCCTCCCGGGCGGAGGCGCGCTGCTATCCTCCTTCGCCTCCTATTCGCTGGAGAAGAAGCTGTCGAAGACGCCCGGTGAGTTCGGCAAGGGCGCAATCGAGGGCGTCGCCGGGCCGGAGGCCGCCAACAATGCCGGCGCGCAGACCTCCTTCATCCCGATGCTCACGCTCGGCCTGCCGGCGAATGCCGTCATGGCGATGATGGTCGGCGCCATGGTGATCCAGGGGATCGTCCCCGGCCCCAACGTGGCGACCGAGCAGCCGGCCCTGTTCTGGGGGCTGATCGTCTCGATGTGGATCGGCAACCTCATGCTGCTCGTGCTCAACCTGCCGCTGGTCGGGCTCTGGGCCCGGATGATGACCATCCCCTACACCTGGCTGTTTCCCGCGATCCTGACCTTCTCGGCGATCGGCATCTACTCGCTGAACGGCAACGTCTTCGACCTCTACGCCCTCTGCCTGTCGGGCGTGCTCGGCTACGTGCTGCTGCGGCTCGGCTGCGAACCTGCCCCGTTCCTGCTCGGCTTCGTTCTCGGGCCGATGCTGGAGGAGCACATGCGCCGCGCGCTGCTCCTGTCCTTCGGCCACCCATCCGTCTTCGTGACCAGGCCGATCAGCGCCGGCCTGCTGATTCTGGCGCTGCTGGCCTTGCTGGCCGTGGCCCTGCCGGCCATCGCCAGGAAGCGCAGCAAGGTCTTCGCCGAGTGAGCCAGAGGCGCGCCATCGAGACGGGGCTTCCATGAAGATCGCGAGCGTGAGCAGCGCCATCCTGACGCCGAGCGTCTCCGTCGCGGGCTGGGCCCTGGTCACGGGCCGGATCGCCCAACTCCCGTGCGTTCTCGTCAAGGTGGAGACGGATGACGGCCATTCCGGGATCGGGATCGTCGGCGCGCTTCAGCCCTTCGATGCGCCCGCCGGTGCCATCCGCGAATGCATTGCCTATCTCGGATCAGCCCTCATCGGGAAGCCGCTGCGCATCGACGCGCTCATGGCGGAGATGGCGCGCCTTCTGTTCGGCTTCGCCGACATCCGCGCGGCGTTCGAGGCCGCCTTCCTCGAGATCGTGGCGGCAAGCCGCTCGACCGGCATCGCCGATATCCTGGGCGGAATCCGCCACCACCGCCTGCCGGTGTCGCGGATGGTGTCGCTGCAATCCCCGGAGCTGATGACGGACGCGGCCGCCAAGCTCGCCGCCGACGGCTACAAGGTGATAAAGTTCAAGCTCGGCGGCGACGTCGATCTCGACGTCGCCCGTGCCCGCGCGGTACGTTCGGCGGTTGGCCCCGCCATGCGCCTGACCGCCGATGCCAATGGCCGCTACGACGCGAAAACGGCGATCCGCGCCATCGAGCGCATCGACGAGTTCAACCTCGACATCATCGAGCAACCGGTGCCGCGCGACGACCTCGACGGCTTGAGAATGGTCACCCATGCCGTCCGCCCGCAGGTCGAGGCCGACGAGAGCGCAGGCTCGCCGGCGGAGATCGCCCGTCTCGGGCGCGACCGGGTCGTGGATTCGGTGGTCCTTCGCTTGCCGCGCCTCGGTGGCGTCAGGCCGATATTGGAGTCGGTCGCCATCTGCCGCAGCTTCGGCCTGCGCTACCGCTTCGGAGTCTGCTTCCTTCCCGGCCATTTCCAGGCCTTTGCGGCGCAGGTCGCGTCGGTCCTGCCCGAGATCCCGCTCGCCCACGAACTGGCCGAGCACACGCTGCTCGATGGCGATCCGTTCCTCGCTCCCGAGATCCGGGACGGCTATCTGCACGTTCCGGACGCCTTTGGAGCCCGGTTGAAGCCCGGCGAGACGATCAGCTGGACGCCCGCCGCACCATGACGGTGCAAGGGATCGATGGCACCTCTTTGAGATAGGAAAAAGGGCGCCCGATGGGGCGCCCTTCCCTTGCAACGCGCTTCGTCTCAGACGAAGCGGAGATCGTCGGCCTGCAGGCTGGCGAGCTGGACGTTCTTGAGCGTCAGCGCCGTGTCGGCATCGATGGTGAAGACGATGTCGGAACCGACCTGGTCCGCAGCATCCATCGCGGCATCGAGGTCGGCGAACAGGGCGACCGAGAACTCCAGCACGTCCGAGCTCGAGCCCGTCGTCTTGAAGTCCGCGATCATGTCCTGGCCGAAACCCGCCGCGAAGACGAAGGCGTCGTGACCGGAGCCGCCGGTGAGGCCATCGCTGCCGGCGCCACCCTCGATCCGGTCGTCACCCGAACCGCCATCGACCTCGTCATTGCCGGCGCCGGCCAGGACGATGTCGTTGCCGGAGCCCGCGTCGATGGCGTCATTGCCCTCGCCGGCCTCGATCAGGTCGTTGCCGGAGCCCGCCTTGATCGTGTCGTTGCCGAGGCCGCCATTGACGGCGTCGTCGCCGGAGCCGCCGTCCAGCCCGTCATCGCCTGCGCCGCCCCAGAGTGCGTCGTCGCCAGCCCCGCCCTTCAGCGCGTCGTTGCCGGCGCCGCCGTCGAAGGCATCGTCGCCATTGCCGCCGCTGACGCTGTCATGGCCCGCGCCGAAGAGCAGCTTCTCGACATTGCTGAAGCTCTCGGTGCCGATGCCGGCGCCCGAGACCAGGCCGCGAATGAAGTCGACCGAGACCGGCCCCGTCGCCGCCGAGAGATCGAGCGTGTCGAAGCCCGCGCCGCCGTCGATGACGTCGTCGCCGGCGCCGGCGAGGATGAGGTCGTCGCCCGCGCCGCCTTTCAGCGTGTCGTTGCCCGCGCCGCCATCGAGCCGGTTGGCCAGATCGTCGCCGGTGACGAGGTCGCTGCCCGCGCCGCCGATGACGGTCTCGATGTTATCGAGCGTGTCGGCACCGATATCGTCGCCTTCGGCCTCGCCGGAGGCGAGATCGACCACGATGCCGGCGGTGTCGCTGGAGTAATCGGCCGTGTCGTTGCCGTCGCCGCCGTCGAGGGCGTCGTCGTTCGCGCCGCCGATGAGGATGTCGTCGCCCGCTCCACCGATGAGCGCGTCGTCGCCGACCCCGCCCTTCAGCACGTCGTCGCCGTCTTCGCCGGCGAGCGTGTCGTCGCCCTCGCCGCCATCGACGCTGTCGTTGCCGGCGCCGGCGGAGACCGCGTCGTCGCCGAGACCGGCCAGGATCTCGTCCGCGCCCACTGTCCCGGTGAGCACGTCGTCGCCATCAGTGCCGACCGGCCCCTGATCCTCAACTGCGAAGTTCCAGGCCGCCGGGTCCGTGATCCCCGCGAAGGCGTTGCCGTGCGGCTCCGGCGTGGTGCCCTTGACGAGGATGTTGTCGAGCGCCCACCACCAGTTATTGCCGGACTGCATCATGTCGAAGGCGATGTTCGCCTTGGTGGCGCCCTGCGGAATGTCGATCGTGAGCGTCACCGTCTCGTTGGTCGCCGGCCCCTTGTAGAACGGGCTGCCCGAGGTCGAATTCCAGTGCAGGAGCTCCGCGGTCGCGCCATTGTCGAAGGTCACGACGAGGCGCACCTCCTGCGGGGCTTCCGGCAGCCACGAGCTGTCGAAGCTCAGGGTCGCCTTGTTGTCCTGAAGCCCGGCGACGCCGAAATCCGACGTGCGGAGCAAGGTCTTGTACAGGTTGGGGCCGATCCCGCGGCCGTCATCATATTCGTCGCCATCCGCCACCGCGACGACGCCGTGGCCCTTGGTGAACTCGCTGCGGCCCTGGTCGCCCGCCGTCGCCGTCCAGGCCTCCTTGTCGTGGAAGGTCCAGCCGAAGAACTCCTGCGGCCCGCCGGCCGGCGTGCCGTTGACATGCGTCCAGCCCTCGGGAAGCGTCGCGGTCCAGTCGGTCGGATCGGCGTCCACGGTCTCGGTCGGGCTGCTATAGGAGTGCAGCAGCGGGGTGAGCTCCTCGAAGTTCTCGCTGAACAGCGTCTTCTCGGTGGTCAGGGCGAGGTCCTCGAAAGCCCCGGCAGTGACCGTCACATAATAGTCGCCCTGGGCGAGGTTCGCGCCCGGCTGGACCGTGACGGTTTTGCCGTCGATCGAAACCGCATCCGACGCCACGTCGATCGTCTCGACGATGCTGCCATCGGCGCGGTGCAGGACGATCGCGCCCGCGCCCTTGCGCACCGCTTCGTCGAAGGTGACGACGAGGGGCGCGCCAGGCGCGACGGTCCCGGCATCGTCGGCGGGCGCAAGCCCGGCGACTTCCGGCGCGTCCTTGTCTGCCTCGGTCGTGAAGTTCCAGGCCGCCGCGTCGTCGATGCCCGCGAAGGCATTGCCTTGCGCGCTATCGAAGTCGACGAAGGCGCCGGCAGCGATGCTGACATAATAGCCCGCGCTGTAGGCCAGTTCAGCGCCCGGATGCACCGTCACGACGGCGCCCGCGATGCTCACCCGCTCGGAGCCAACGTCGATCGTCTCGGCGACGCTGCCATCGGCGCGGTGAATGACGATGGAGCCTTCCCCGGCGCGCACCGCCTCGTCGAAGGTGATGACGAGCGGAGCGTCGGGCGCGACATTCCCGGCATCGTCGGCAGGCGTGACGCTGACGATCTGCGGCAGCGGCGTGTCCGACGAGGTCGTGAAGTTCCAGGTGGTCGCGTCGTCGATGCCGGCGAAGGCATTGCCGTCGCTCCCGCTCGGACGCAGGGCGTCGACCGCGATGTTGTCGATCGCCCACCACCAGTTATTGCCGGCATTCACCATGTCGAAGCCGATGGTCGCCGTGGTCGCGCCTTCCGGAATATTGATCGTGAGGGTGACCGTCTCGTTCGTCGCGTCGGCCTTGAAGACGCCGCCGGCGCCGGCCCTGCCCGAGTTCCAGTGCATGAGCTCGACCGTCTGACCGTTGTCGAAGGTCACGACCACGCGCGCTTCCTGATAGGTCTCCTGCCGCCAGGAGCTGTCGAAGGTCAGGGTCGCCTTGTTGTCCACCAGACCGGCGACATTGATCGCGGAGGTGGTCAGAAGCGTCTTGTAGCCGCCATTGGCGAGAATGCCGCTGCTGCCGCCGCCGCTGCTGGCGGAAATGTCGTCATACTCGTCCGGGTCCGCCACGGCGACGACGCCCTGGCCCTTGGTGAACTGGGCGCGGTTTTGATTGTAGGCCGTATCGATCCAGGCGTTCTTGTCGTGGAAGGTCCAGCCGTAGAACTCCTGCGGGCCACCGGCAGTGGTACCGCCGCTCATGCTGCCCTTCGGCGTGGTGCCGTTGTTGATCGTCCAGCCGTCCGGCGCGGTCGCGGTCCAGTCGGTCGTATCGGCGTCTTTCTTTTCCGTCGCGCTCACATAGCCTTGAAGATCGTCGGCCAGCTCCTCGAAATTCTCGCTGAACAGCCGCACGGCTTCCGCGCCGCCGACAGCGAAATCGACGAAGGCGCCGGCATCGACGTTGACGTAGTATTCGGTGGCGATGGCGAGCGGCGCCGAGAGATGCACGGTGACCACGCCGGCCGAGATGCTGACCTGGTCGGAGCCGACATCGATCGTCTCGATCACGGCGCCGTCGCTGGCGCGGTGGATCGTGATCGCGCCTTCGCCCTTCTGCACGCGCTCGCTCAGGATGAGCGTCAGCGGCGCGTCGACCGGCACGTTCTGGAGGTCGTCGCCCCGGGCCTCAAGCAGATAGGGCGCGCGGGTGTCGGTCGCGTCCTCGTCGAGCAGGGACGGGCCCTGCACGCCGGTCGCGTCGATGTCGAGGAAGTCGAGGATCGTGGCCGCGACGGAGGTCTGCGGCGCGGCGCCGTTGGACGAGATCTCGACGTTGGAGGCGATGAAGATCTGGCGCTCGCCCGCCGACTGGCCGCCATGGCCGAACCCGGCCGCGTCGCGGCCGTGGTCGGTGGAGACGATGACCATCCATTCTTCGTCGGGATTGGCGGCCTGGCGCTCGGCCACCGCGATCATGATGTCGTTGACCTGGTCGGCCGCGGTCCGGAGCTCCCGGTCGTAGGCGTCGCCGAAGCCGACCGAGTGGCCGACGCCGTCGGGATCGTCGAGATGAAGGAAGGTGAGGACCGGCGCCTCGTTCTTGATCAGGGCGACGCCCTGCTGGATGACGGCCGCGTCGGAAATGCCGTGCGCCTCGTAGTCGACGATGGACGTGCCGTCTCTCAGGCCCGTTTCATCACCGAAATGGCCGGTGTTGATGTCGCCCCAATGGACGATCGAGGCGATCTTCGCATCGGGAACGGCGCCGTCGATGCGCTCGAACAGGCTCTGCACCGCCGGGTTGACCGGAGAGTTCGAGTTGCCGGTGATGCCGTGCTCGTTCGCCCAGACGCCGGTCAGGAGCGTCGACCAGCCGGGGCCGCTGACAGTCGGCTGCTGGGTCGCGGTGCCGCTGACGCCGCCGGCATAGCCCTCGACATGGTCGAGGTTGGTAAGGCCGTTCGCGCCGAGCTGCAGGAGTTCGCTGTATTGGGTGCCATCGAGGCCCACAAAAACTACGTGCTTGGTCATGTGCGTCTTCCCCGATCGACCGCGCCAGAGAGAGGCGGATGGGGCGGGGTGTACCGGCCGGGACGCAGGCGGACCAATGCATATTGGCTATCGTGGCGATGGCCAGAAGAACCGCCTTTCGGCGATTCCGCAGCGTTATCGTCTTGCCCCGGTCACACTTCCCTCGGTCACGTTCGTGTCCAGCATCGCCCTGCCGACATCGAGCGCCGTCCGGATCAGCGGGATGCGCTGGTGTTCGGTCCTGACCGCGAGATAGCCCTTGGCGTAGAGGGCGAGCGAGGTCGACTCGATCGGGACGACGCGGATCCGCGAATCCGGCGGGCACTCCTTCTCGAACATCAGGCTGATGCCCAGCCCTTGCGCGACGGCCTCCCGGATCATTTCGCGCGTATGCAGCTCGACGATCCGCAGGGGCACGAGCTCGGCCTCGGCGAAGAGGCGCTTGACGGCCGCCAATGTCCGGGAGGTCGGCTCGCGCACCAGCAGCGTCTGCTCGACGATGTAGGAGAGCGGGGCCGGCTCCGGCACGGTCCAGGCGGCCGGCACGATCGCGACGAGGCGATCGACGTAGAGCGGCACATAGCTGTAGTCGCTCTGGATGATCGGTTCGCAGATGATGCCGAGATCGATCTGCGCATTCGTCAGCAAATCGGTCGTCTGCGACGCATTCGCGATGGTGACGCGGAAATGCAGCTGGGGAACGCGCGCCGTCAGCGCCGCGAGAAACGCGGCTGCGTAAGGCGGCGAATCCGTTCCGACCCGCAGCAGCCGGTCGCTGTCGGCGGCCGCAGCGCCCAGGATCGCATCGATCTCGTTGGCGGTGTCGAACAGCAGCTCGGCCTTATCGCGAAGGGCATGGCCCGCCGGCGTCAGCGACAAGGGCGGGCGCCGGCCCTCGAGAAGCTTGATCTTGTGGCGTTCTTCCAGCGCCTTGATCTGCTTGGACAGGGTCGGCTGCGAGATGTTGAGGCGCCGCGCCGCCTTCGAGACGCTGCGTTCGTTGGCGACGGCATAGAACGACCGCAGATGCAGCAGATTGACGTTCATGTTGGCCTATGGCCCTGCAAATCCTGGCACAGTCTCTAGGCGTGGGGTGCGCTATGCGTTCATGCTGCGGGTATCAGGCCTGCGCTACCCGAATATGACATCCGGAGACCGCCGGGGCACGTCGCCATGGCCGGCGCGAGCGATGCCGGGGTCACGGCGCAGGGCACGCCGCGGATAAGACAGCCAAAATCTCTCTGGGCCGGGCCGAACGGCATCGCCTTGCAGATTGGAGCCAGGCTCGAGTTGATCGGCAGGCACGCGACGCGTCAGGCCCGGAAATTGGGGCGGGAATGCCCGGCTGCAAAAAGTCTGGAAAACGCCCCGCTCCGGTCGAAATGCGCCAAAAGCAGACGAAGCATTCGTGCCCGAAACCAGACATTCCTGCTCGCGCTCCTTTGAGGCTTCGGCGCGGCCAATGCTGCGCCCTATCTCCCGCTGGCGATCGTGGCCCTTACTCCCGGGGCCGCGAGCAACGTCATCGGCGGTCGAAATCGGCTCAGTCGGCTTTCTCCGCCGAGGACGATAAATGGTCGACCAGCAATTTCGCGGCGACTGGCAGCGTGGAGAAATCTCGCGCCACGATGTCGATGCGTCGATCGGCCCAGGGATCGGTTAGCGGGACCGACACCAACTCTCCGGCGCCATGGATCAGCTCAAAAGCGCGCTGTGGCATGACGCCGATGCCCAGGCCGATCTGGATCATACGGCACATGGCATCCAACCCCGTGACGCGGACACGCAGGGTAATGGTCCCGGAGGATCGCTGCGCGGCACGTTGCGTTACGATCGATATCGCGCTGTTGGCGTGCAGGGCGACGTGTTCGAAAGGCAGCGTCGCTTCGAACGGGACGGATCGTTCTCCCGCCAGAACATGTCGCGAGGGTACGACCAGGACGAGGCGATCCTTGCGGTATTGCCGGATCTGCAGGTCGCTGGACGGGGTCGGTACGCTGCATATGCCGAGATCGGCGGTTCCGTCGCGGATCGCCCGCATGATATCCGCGCTCAGATGCTCCGCCAGATCGATCTTGATCTGATCATTGCCGCCGATGAAGGAGCGCAAGTCAGCGGGCAAGAATTGGACGATGGCCGCGATGCTCGCATGGACGCGCACATGGCCCTTGACGCCCCCGACATATTCTCCGAGCTCGTTTTGCGCCTTGTCGAGAATCTGGAAGATCGAACGGGCGTGATGCAGGAGACTCTCTCCCGCCTGCGTCAGGTCGACGCCGCGCGTATGGCGAAACAGCAATGGCGTCTGCACCGCCGCCTCAAGGTCGATAAGCCGTTTGCTCAACGCCGACGGCGCGATGTTCTCGCGTTCGGCCGCCTTGCCGATGGAGCCCAGCTCGCACACCGCCTCGAACAGCAGAAGCGAGGTGAGATCGATGCGGCGCGCGAGATTGCGAAGGCTGCCTTCCATTCGCTCAGTCTAGAGCATGATGCCGAAAAGTGGGAACCGGTTTTCGGACGACATCATGCTCTAACTTATTGATGGGAGGCGGATTCAGACTTCAGATGGCATCGCTTTGCGATTCCATCTGAAGTCATCCGACTCAAGGCATTGCGGCACGCGATAAAGGCGTTTCGGCAGCCCTCCGTCGAAATGACACCGTCAGACGCGCCATCGCAAGGCCGAGTTCTCGGTCCGCGTCAGCAACTCGGTGAAGAGGACGCTGAAGGCGACGAGCACGAGAACGCCGGCGAAGACACCTGTCGTGTTGAACTTTCCGGCGGATGATTGAATGAGATAGCCAATGCCCGTGTTGCCCGCGATCAGCTCCGCCAGGATCGCTGCCGTGAAGGCATAGCGCACGGCGATGCGCAGGCCGCTGAAGATCCAGGGCAGGCTGCCGGGAATGAGGATCTTGGTCACGATCTCGCTGGGCGTCGCCCCGAAGATCTCGGCCGTCTCCTTGAGATCGCGATCCGAATCCTTGACGCCGTCCAACGTGCTGTAAAGCAGGAGGAAGAACACGGTGATGGCGACGATCAGCACCTTGGGCAGAAGTCCGGCACCGAAGAGGATCACGAAGAGCGGCGCGAGCGCGATCTTCGGCAAGGCATAGAGCGCGCTGATAAAGGGTGCCACGACCGCGTTGACGCGCGGCATCAGCCCCAGCACCATTCCCGCCAGCACGCCGCAGGCGGCGCCCAGCAGGTAGCCGGTGCCGGCGGCCAGCAGCGTTGCGCCGACGTGCCGCCAGAGCAACCCGCTGACGGTCCAGTTCCAGAGCAGCGCCAGAACCGCGCCGGGCGAGCTCAGGAAGAAGGGCGAGGCCAGCGCGCCCGATGCCAGTTCCCAGGCCAGGAAACAGGCGGCGATGACGGCGCTGCGGCCGAGCATCAGCGCCCAGCGATGCGTCTGGAAGAATGCGAGGGCGCGCTGGCTCGGCGTTGAGGTGGCGGACGTCATCGGGGCATCCATCGATCAGCGCTCCGCCTGCCGCCAGCGCAAGACATGGGCCTCGACCTGCGAAGCGGCGCTTGCAACCGCAACGCCGAGGATCATGAGCACGATAAGAACAGCGTAGAGGCCCGTCATATCGATTTGCGCCGCCGCGTCCGTCAGCAGGGAGCCCATGCCGCTGCGCGCGGCCATCATTTCCCCGACGACGGCGGCGATCAGCGCATAGGGAAGCGCGACCTTGAGGCCCGCGAAAATCCAGGCCATCGATGCAGGCGCGACAAGCTTGAGGAACATCTCGCTACGTGAGGCGCCCATCAGCAGCAAGGTCGTCTGTTGATCGCCATCGACGGCCTGCACGCCTGCGAATGTGTTGAAGAAGAGCAGGAAGAAACTGACACCCGCGACCAGGAAGATTTTCGGCGCCATGTCCAGGCCGAACCAGAGAATGAGCAACGGCGCCAGGGTCACCAGGGGCACGCTATAGAGCGCGACGATCAACGGGCGCAGCAGCAGTGCCGTCAGGGGCATCCGTCCGAGGATCAACCCGGCAAGGACACCGGCGGGAACGCCGATGGCCAAGCCCAGGATCATTTCAGCCAAGGTGACGGCGACATGGCCCCAGAGTTCGCCGCTGGCCAGATCCGCCAGCCGTGTCGCGACGAGACCGGGCGAACTGATCCATCCGGTCGCCGTCCGGTCTCCCCCCAATTGCCAGACAGCGACCAGCACCGCGAGCAGAAGCCCCCGCCAGACGAACAAGCTCATATTGCTACGCATCGGCTTGCCTCAGTGGTCGCACCCTTATTGCCGCGCGGCCTTGGCTTGCTCCACCGGTTCATTCAGCACCACATTGCCGTAGTTCAATTTGATCTTGTCGGTGCGGCTCAGGTTCAGCCAGTCGATCTCGCGCTCGACCTGCTCCTTGGTGATGCGCAGATCGGCGGGGATGCCGACCAGGTTCATCTCCGCGACCTTGTCGTAGAGCGTATCGTCGATATCCTTGAAATAGGAGCGCACCAGCCGCTTGGTCTCAGCCGGCTTGGCCTGCGCGAAGGCGCTGGCCTTGGCCAAGGCGCGCATCACGCCGCGGATCGCGTCGGGCTTCTTCGCCCAGATATCCTTGGTGGTCGCCATCACGATGTAGGGCAGATCGCGGATTTCCGGCACCTCCCCGGCGAAGGGGTTGATCATGATGCTGCCCAGGCCCTTGGCGACGACGATGTCGGGGGCGGGAGACGGATAGACGAAGCCGTCGGTGAGGTTCTTCTCCAATGCCGCCACCTGGGACGCGCCGTTGCCGAAGGGCTGGATCGAGACGGTCTTGTCCGGGTCCATGCCTCTGGCGAGGAACAGGCTGCGAAGCAAGGCATCGCTCGACCCTCCGGGCGAGGTGATGCCCAGGCGCAGTCCGGCGAGCCGCTTGACCTTCTCGTCGATCGGCATGCCCGCCTCGATGCCGCTCTTCTTGATGGCGCCGTTGGAGAGAACCAGCGGCATCGCAAAGACCTGATAGACCGAGGCGATGGCGACGAGGGCTCCGCCCTGCTGCTGGCTGTCGATCACATGGGCCAGCGCGATCGGCGCGACCTCGGCACTTCCACCCATCACCGCCGCGGCGGCGACATTGCCGCCATTCACCTTGACCCAGTCGATATCAATGCCTTCTTCCGCGAAGAAGCCGGCGGCCTGGGCGATGTAGAGCGGATAATAATGAAAGCCGTCGCCGAGGACGGGCATCGTGACCTTGTATTTCTTGGGTGGGTCGTTCGCGAACACTGCGCTAGCGCTGAACGCAAGAGCAAGAGCGATCACGGAGAGAAATCTGCGCATCGTCGTCTCCTCCAAAGGACGGCATGGATGAAACTCGTAGGGCTCTCGATGATGGTCGTGAGAGCCAGTGCATCCATTTTGCTGGCCGAACACTAGGAATCGCGCGCTCTCGCCGTCAACGGCGCGGCCCCCCGCGTTTCGAGGAGGCCCCCTGTCCGTGAAACGTCTACCGGCGCGGCCAGCCGTCCGAATATCTCACGGTCATGTCCTCACCATCTCTTCATGAAGCCGACATTCTCGTGATCGGCGGCAACCCCGGTGGCTGCGCCGCCGCGGTTTCGGCCGCACGCTCCGGCTGCAAAGTGATCCTGCTCGAGCCGACCAAGACGCTCGGCGGCATCAACGCCAACGGCGTCTTCGCCTTCGACGCCGCGACGCCGCAGGCGATGAGCGGCATCGCCGAAGAGATGGAAGAGCGCATCCGCGCCCATTACGAGCGGATCGGGCTGCATGACCCTCTCTTCACCTCACGGCATGATCTGGTCTGGGAAAGTCACGTCGCGGCAACGGTGTGGGGCGAGTTCCTGGCGGCGACGCCTGGGGTGACCGTCCTGCTATCAGCGGTTCCGGTCGGCGTGACCATGGCAGGAGGGCGGATCCACGAGGTCCAATGGCTGCCGGCGAGCGATCCCAGCGGGAACGTCGCGGCCGGCGATACTCCGCGCAGTATCATCCGCGCCCGGCAAGTGATCGATGCCAGCTATGAGGGCGACGTCATGGCCTGGTCGGGAGCGCCCTATCGCATCGGGCGCGAGGCGCGCTCGTGGCAGGAGCCCCATGCCGGCGCGATCTATTCCAGCAACATGGAATACTCGCCCAGCGGCTACCTGCCGAACTCCATCCTGCCGGGCAGCACCGGCGAGGGCGATGGCCGCATCATGGCCTTTGCCTGTCGCCTCCATTGCCGAATCTACGACGATGTTTCCCCGGATGCGCCGCACCGGCTCCGACTGCCGCCGCCGGGCTACGACCCGAAAAACTACTCATGGGAGCCGGTCGGCCGAAACCCTGACGGATCGCCGGTCTATTTCAACACCATCTACGTATTGGTGAACGGTAAATTCCTGCTTAACCGGATGATCCGCGGCAATAATCTGGTCGGCCCCAACCGCGACTACATCCTGGCCCATCCCTTCGACCGCAAGCCGCTGCGGCAGGCCTTCATCGACTACGCGCTGGGCTATCTCTACTTCGTGCAGACCGAAGGCGGCATGCCGGCGCTGGGCTTGGCCGATGACGAGTTCACCGATAATGACGGCATTCCCTACCAGATCTATGTGCGTGAAGCGCGCCGTCTCGAGGGTCTAGCGACCCTGACCGAGGCCGACGTCACGCCGTACATCGCGGGCGACGGCATCCGCCCGCCGGGGAAGCGGCACGCCATCGCGATCACCGACTGGACGCTGGAATCGCATGGCTGCGCCGACGATATCCCGGCCGGCTACAAAAGCCCCGAAGGCTGGTTGTTCAATCGGGTGACCCGCGCGCCCTTTCAAATCCCCTATGGCTGCCTGCTGCCGCAGGGCGTCGACAACCTGCTGGTATGCGGCGCGATCAGTGCGACCCATATCGCCTTCAGCTCGGTGCGCGTCGAGTCGGCGCGGATCCAGACCGGGACCGCGGCGGGTATCGCCGCCAGCCTGGCGGTGCAGCGAGACTGCGCGCCGGTCGAGGTTCCGGTGGAAGAGCTTCAGCGCGCGCTGCTCGCCAGAGGCAGCAAGCTGAGCTATTTCGTCGATGTCGGCAGCGAGCACGCTCATTTCCGGGCGATCCAATGGGCGGCGCTGCGCGGCTTCGTCCCGCGGGACGAGCATTGGCGCTTCCTCCCCGACAACCCGATCGACTGGGCCGCGTTCGTCCAGGCCATCGTGGTGTGCCTGCGCTTGCCGGTAAGCGTCAGCGGGATTCATTTCGAGGGAATCGGGCCGCGGCATCCGAGCTTCGCTTATGCCGAAGCCCTTTACGATCTCGGCACGCGGGCGGATGTCGACCTGTTCCGCGCCAGGGATCTGGTGAACGAGGACCCGCTTCAGGCCGTGCTGAGGCCGACCATGGGCCCACGCCTCATTCCCTTCGTGCCCGATGCTCCCGTCGCGACCCGCGAGGTCGAGCGCATGCTCGTGATGGTCGCGGTAATTCTCGGCGCGCCGACGGCCGCTCTCACGAACCTGGCCGCGCAGTGCGACGCGGCCGCCTCGCCGTCTCGCGGACTCGTCTGCGCGATGCTGGAAACGCTCTGCCCGTGACGCGCTGTCGGAGGCATATCGAGGAACCATGATGAAGCCGTTGATCATCACCGCCGCGCTCACCGGTGCCGGGCCGCTCAAGACCCGCACGCCGCATTTGCCGGCCAGTCCCGCCGAGATCGTTCAGGAGGCGCTGGCGGCCTGGCGCGCCGGAGCGGCGGTCGTGCATATTCACGCGAGAACCGAGCAGGGCGAGCCGACGGCCGATGTGGAGACGCATCGCTGGATCGCGAGACAGATTCGCGACGCCGGCAGCGACGTCATCCTCAATTTCAGCGCCGGCGACGGTGGCGGACGCTTCGGCCATGAGGAGCGCCTCGGCCTGATGGATGCCGGTGCCGAAATGGTCTCCTACACGGCGAGTTCCTATAATAGCGGCGCGCGGCTCTATAACAGCTCGCCGGAATTTCTCGCCGCTGCGCGCGAGCGCATGGCCGCAGCCGGCGCAAGGCCCGAGATCGAAGTCCTCGACCTGGGATTTTGCGGCCGCATCACGAGGATGATCGCAGCGGGCGAGCTGCAGGCGCCATTCTACTGCCTGTTCGTCTTCGGGATCGACGGTGCCATGCCGGCCGATGAAGCGCTGCTCCCCATGTTGCTCCAGAGATTGCCCAAGGAGGTGGAATGGGGGATCGCCTGCGCCGCGGAACATGCGAAGTTTCTGACGATGCAGATGATGGCCTTCGCCAATGGCGGGCATATCCGCACGGGTCTGGAGGACCAGGCCTATCTCTGGAGCGGGCGCCTCGCGGAGAGCAACGCCCAGCTGGTCGAGCAATGGGTCAGTTCCGCCGCAACCTGGGGGCGCCCTGTTGCAACAGCGTCCGTCGCCCGTGACATGCTCGGCCTCAGGCCGCTCTAGAAGGCTTCGCCACGAAAGCCCTTGCCATCATGAACGCATCCTCAGCCATCGACGCACCGGCCGGTTCCGCGAGCCAAGGCCCGGCGCGCATCATGCTCAAGCACGTCTCCAAGACGTTCGAGGTGAACGGCAAAAGCATGCCCGCCCTGGAATCGGTGGATCTCGAGGTGGCGGCAGGAACCTTCACGGCCCTTGTCGGACCGTCCGGTTGCGGAAAATCGACCGTGCTGAACATGGTCGCGGGTCTCTTCGCGCCGTCATCGGGCGAAGTTCTCTACGATGGACACGTCGTCACGCGCCTCAACCATCAGGTTGGGTACATGACGCAAAAGGATACGCTGCTGCCTTGGCGAACCGTGCGCGACAACATCGCGCTGCCGCTGGAAATGAAGAGGCGAGACATCAATCAAAAGGACCGCGGAGAGCGCGTGGCGGACATGATCGAGCTCGTCGGCCTGAAGGGCTTTGGCGAGCACTTTCCCGCCCAGCTTTCCGGCGGCATGCGAAAGCGTGTCCAGCTAGCCAGAATGCTGGTCTACCGTCCCGAGACCCTGCTCATGGACGAGCCTTTCGCCGCGCTGGATGCGCAAATGCGGACTGTGATGCATGGCGAATTGATGCGCCTGACGGAGTTGCAGCGCGCGACGGTGATTTTCGTCACGCATGATCTCGCGGAAGCGATCACGCTGGCCGACAAGGTCGCCGTCTTCACCGGCAGGCCGGGCCGCATCAAACTGCAGCGCGACATTCCAATTGCGAGGCCACGGGACCCGTTCAAGGTTCGGTTCGACGATGCCGTCGCTGGCATCCAGGAGGAACTCTGGGATCAATTGAGGGAGGAGTTGCAGTAGGCCGGGCCGAAGCCTGCCGTGATGCGATCGATCACGACCTGCCACTGCTTTGCCATCCAGCGCGATTGGAGCTTCGGCAAATTTTGATCTGACCCTGTTTTCTGAATCGCCGGACGATAGAGTTCTCCAGCCCTTGTCTATCGCCGCCTGGGTCAAAATGTGGACATGGTTGGAGAGGGTTCATATCTACCGACCGATAGATAACTGCGTGGAATCCGGCCGGGCGGCGAGTTGGCGGCTGCGATTGATCAGCAGTGAGGTGATGGCATGAAAATCTTGCTGGCACTGCCCTTTATTGGACTGCTCTGGGTCCCGTTTTACAATTTCCGAAGTCCGGAACTGTTTGGGTTCCCGTTTTTCTATTGGTATCAGCTTGCCTGGGTACCCATAACCGCCGTGCTTACATGGCTCGTTTACCGGACTTACCCCAATGAAGACTGATCTCAATATACCTGCCCTCGCAGTCTTCATCTTTTTCTTCGCCTTGGTCACAGTGATGGGTTTCATGGCTGCGCGCTGGCAGCAACCGAAATCCATGGCGTCGTTGGACGAGTGGGGATTGGGTGGAAGGCAGTTTGGAACCTGGATCACGTGGTTTTTGGTGGGCGGGGATTTCTATACCGCTTACACGGTCATCGCTGTGCCGGCGCTGGTCTATTCGGTTGGGGCCTATGGCTTCTTCGCACTGCCTTACACGATCATCGTCTACCCGTTTGTCTTCTTGGTGATGCCACGCCTTTGGCAGGTCGCCAAAGACAACGGGTACGTCACTGCTGCCGACGTGGTGCATGGTCGCTATGCGTCGCGAACGCTCGAAGCAGCGGTGGCAATCACGGGGGTGCTTGCGACCATGCCCTACATTGCCCTGCAGCTCATCGGCATGGCAGCGGCGATCAAAGCGCTTGGGTTCGAGGGTGAATGGCCCCTGGTCGCCGCTTTCGTGGTGCTTGCGCTCTACACCTACTCGTCCGGGCTTCGTGCCCCTGCGCTGATCGCGTTCGTCAAAGACATCATGATCTACATTGTCGTGCTGACCGCGGTCTCATTTATCCCGGGCAAGCTCGGGGGATATGGGGCGGTCTTCACCGCTGCGGAGGAGGCATTCAAGGCGAAAGGCTCCGGCGGCATTCTTCTCCAGCCGGACCAATACGTAGCCTATGCCAGCCTGGCGCTCGGGTCGGCTCTCGCGGCGTTTATGTACCCCCACACACTTACGGGGATTTTCGCCAGCCGCAGCGCAACGACCATTCGCAAGAACGCGGCGCTGCTGCCAGCCTACACCCTGATGCTGGGCCTCCTCGCGCTCCTGGGCTACATGGGGCATGCGGCGCATCTGAAACTGACGAGCAACAATGACGTTGTCCCGGCATTGTTTCAAACGCTGTTCCCGGATTGGTTTGCAGGCTTTGCCTTTGCGGCCCTCGCCATTGGCGCCCTGGTGCCGGCTGCCGTGATGAGCATCGGCGCTTCCAACCTGTTCACGCGCAATTTCTGGAAGGCCTACGTCAATCCGGCAGTGACGCCAAAGCAGGAGGCGGGTGTTGCGAAAATTACGTCGCTGGTCGTCAAGTTCGGCGCGCTGCTGGTGATCATCTACCTGCCGACCCAGTTCGCGCTCGATCTTCAGCTTCTGGGTGGACTTTGGATCTTGCAAACCCTGCCTGCTTTGATCTTCGGCCTGTTTACGCGGTGGTTCACAGCGCCTGCCCTCCTGGCAGGCTGGGTGGTCGGCCTCGTTGGCGGGACCTATGTGACGTGGACCGACGGATTGAAGCCCCTGCACTTGGTGTCGGCGGCAGGCTTTTCGGCGACCGTCTACGTCGGCCTGCTGGCTCTGGCTGCCAACATTATCGTCGCTTGCGTCGTCAATCTCCTCGTGCGGCCGAAGCAGGTCACGCAGGCTGCCTAAGCGGCATCAGCCCTAGCATGGCCCACCCTGCCAGGGTCCCTTCCGCCAAGGCGCCTCCTGCCAAGCGCGGTCGGGTATGAGCTCGGCTGCGACCTTCCGATAACATTCTTGGCGGCCGCGAGGACACAATCGGAGGACAGCGCGAGGCGATCGAGATGCTGATCCGCGACCTGGCGAGCATGGCATTGATGCGGAGAGGAAGATCTCGCGGAACTCCTCGCGGGGGCGAGCTGCTCGGTTTCGATGCGCTGCAGAACCATGATCGGCGACAAAGCGGGCGCCGGGAAACCGCAGGCGGGCCTTTTCGTTTCTACTCAGCGGTGCCCGCCAAAACAGCGACCCCAGCCATGCTGGCTCGGGTTCAGATCAGAACCTGAGTTCGAACCTGCCCTTGAACTCCTGCTCCTGGACGAGGCGGCCGAACTGGCCGGAGTAGCTGACGCCGATCAGGCTGTCGGTGCCGAGCTGCCAATCAAGTCCCAAGCCGGCGACGAGGGCCGAACGATCGACCGGGACGCTCTCGACCGCGAACCGAGACAGTGTCGGACTCTCGCGGAAGGCCAGCAGCGCCCCCTGATCGACGTCGCCGAAGGCGCCGCGCCAGGCCAGCGTCGCGCGCAGTATCGGCGAGCCGACGCCGCCGATGCCGAAGTCGGGGAGCCTGGCATCCAGGCGCAGGCCGATGGTCGTCATCGCGATGTCGTAGTCGCGCGCGCTGGCCGCCAGCGCCGCCAGACCGCCGCTCTCTGTGAAGGCATCCGTGCTGATGCGGATGGCCGCTGCGTTGACGAACGGTTCGATCCCCATGTTGGCGCCGATCGGGATGCGGTAGGCCCCTTCCGCAAAGGCCTGCACTGTCGAAGCGTCGTATTTGGCCGTCGCATGGTCGGAGACGCTTGCGACGTTGATCGCCCGGTTCGTCGACACCTGCGACCCCGCATACAGCGCGCCGCCCGAGAGGCTGAAGGCGCCGAAATTGGCGCCCGCGTAGAGTGCGCCGAAGACGCTCTGCGTTGAGCCCTGCGACAGCCGCGCATCCACGTCGAACGACGAGGCGACATAGCCGCCCGCCGCACCGACCCGGAGGCCGTTGCCGACAGTCGCATCGCCACCGAGCACGAAGCCGCCCGCCGAGCGATCGACGGAGGCTGTCCCGGCGTTGCTGCGACTGTTGCCCCAGCCGCCAAAGCCCTGACCCCAGACGCCGAAGCCATTGGCCGGCGACGCGAGCGGCCTGACTCCCGTCGTCGCCGTGCCGGCCGGGGCAGGACCCTGGAAGCTCAGGCTGCGCAGACGGCCGAAGACGGCCTCGCGCATCATCGTCGCCTCGCTATAGAGGGTCGGGATCGCGGCCGCATGGATCTCTCCGGAGAGCAGGTCGAAGCCGGCTCGGGCCTGCGGCGCCGAGCTGAACAGCACCTCGCGGTAGACCGGGTTTCCCAGGCCGAGCGCCTGTACGGCCTCGGCGACGCCCGCCTGATTGGGCGTGAGAGCAGCGGCACTGAACGGGCGATCGTTGCGCGCCAGCGTCAGATAGACGTTGGCGGGGTCATAGCTCAGTCGCGGCGTGAGGAACGCCAGGTTGGTGAACACCGTGCCGAACTGGCCCGAGATGCCGCCGGACGCCGACAGGATCGTGTAGTTGGTCTGCGCCTGGTAGTCGCCCGCCTCGGCCAGCACCGAGACGGTGGCGCCGCCCAGCGTTGCCGGGCCGGTGGCGGTGACGCGGTCGCTCTGGCCGGCGGCGTTGACTTCGACGGAGTAGACCGAGCCCGGGGCGAAGCTGGCGGGACCCGCTATGGTCAAGGCGCCGATCGAGTTGCCGGGCGCCAATGTGCCGGCGTTGGCGACGACCAGGCCGCCGACAGTGCCGTTGCCGCCGAGCCTGGCGCCGTTCAACACCGTCACCGTCGAGTTCGCGAGGCTGCCGTTGACCGACAGCGTGCCGGCCGCGATCGTGGTCGGGCCGGACAACGCACTGATCCCGGTGAGGTTGAGGTTGCCGCCGCCTTGCAGGGCGAGCGTGCCGGAGCCGGAGATGGCGCCGCCATAGACGGCCTGCGCCAGCTGCGCCGAGGGTTCGGCGAAGACCAGCGCGCCGTTGTTGGCGATGGCATTGCCGAGGCCGAACGCCGCCGCCGCGCCCTGCAACGTGCCCGAGGCGATGGTCACGGCGCCCGAGAAGCCGCCATTCGCGCCGTTGAGCTGGGTCGTGCCGGAGCCCGACGAGGTCAACCCGCCCGCTCCCGCGATGGTGCCGGCGATGATGAAGATGGTGCCGTTGTTATCGAAGCCGCCCGGGCCGGACAGCGCAATCGGCGTGGGCAGCGTGATATTCGGTGCTCCGGCCTGTAACCCGCCGCCGTCGAGGGTGAGCCCGCCGCTGCCCAGCGCGCCGTCGCCGCCGATCGACAGCGTACCGCCCGTCAGCGATGTGCCGCCGCTATAGGTGTTCGTGCCCGTGAGCGAGACCGTGCCGGGGCCGGTCATGTTCACGCCGGCGGCGCCCATCAGCGTGGCCGAGATCGCGCCCGACTGGAACTGGTAGGAACTCGCCATCAGCGTGCCGTTCGCCACCGTGCCCTCGTTCAGCGTGAAGGCGCCGGTGGTCAGTTGCGAGCCTGCGAGATCGAGCATGCCGCCGGTGACGGTGAAGGGCGCCGACGTCGGCGCGAACGAGCCGCCGGGCGCCAACGTCAACACACCGGCGGTGATCAGCGTGCCGCCGGTGTAGGTGTTGGCGCCACCCAGCGTCATCGTTCCGCTGCCGGCCTTGATGAACGAGCCGCCGCCGGAGATGACGCCGGAAAACAGCGTCGAGAGGTTGTCGAGACCGGCCGTCAGCGTGCCGGAGCCGCCGGTGCCGTCCGTGGTGAGGTTGCCCGCGCCGGAGAGCGAACCGATCGCCTGGTCGTAGCCGTTAAGTGCCAGCGAGGCCTCGCTTGCCAGGCCGTAGGCCGACGCGGATGACAGCACGTTCGCAGCGCCCGCCTGCAGGGTGCCCTGCGCGATGCCGGTGGCGCCGCTGTAGCTGCTCGCGCCCGAGACGGCGAGCGTGCCGGCGCCCTGCTTGGTCAGCCCGCCGTCCCCGCCGGCTGCGCCCGACAGAGCAAGGGTGGTGCCGGCGGCCGTGTCGATGGTCGCACCCGAGGCGTCGAACGTCAGCGTCCGCGCCGAACTGAAACTCGCCGTCGTCGCCAGCCTGCCGCCATCGAAGGCGAGCCCACCCGAGGCATCGCCCAGATTGGCATCGGCCGCGACCTGCACCATGCCGCCGTCGAGGAACGTCCCGCCGGTGTAGGTGTTGCTGCCTGACAGGATCAGCGTGCCGGCCTCGACCTTGGTCAGGCCGGCCATGCCGGCAATGCCGGCCGAGATCGTGGCCGTCACGCCCGTATCGACCATCACGTACGGAGCGGGGCTGCCGGGGGCGCCGACCAAAGTCAGCGCGTTGCCGCCGGAGACCTCGTAGCCGGCGGCCTTGAACTGCAGCGCCGATGCCGAGATCGGAGCGTCGAGCGTGGCCGTGCCCGCCATGCCGTCGAAGATCGCCATGCCGCCGGAAACCCAGCCTTGCGGCGAGGCGCCGCTGGAGTCGGCCCAATTGGCATTGGCGTTGTTCCAGTCGCCGCTTCCGCCGAACGGCGTGCCGGTCGTCTTCCACCATTGCGTGGACACGGCATTCAGGGCGATGAGGTTCACCTTCTGGTCGACCGCGGTCTGGATCTGACTGAGGCCGAAGCCGTCAGGCATCGTTCCCAGCGACATGGCGGCGGCAGAGCCGCTGAGCGTGCCGGTATAGCTGATCAGCGTGTAGCTGCCCGGCAGGAAGCCCGGCGCCGTGGTCGCGACGTTCACGGTGCCGCCGTTCAGCGCAAGATTGCCGTTCACCTGCACGAGGTCGTTCGGTGAGCCGCCGCCGTTGGGCGTCGCCAGATCGTAGTTGAGGATGCTGCCGTTCCCGGTGGTGAGGTCGCCGTCGATGGTCAGCGTTCCGACGGGCGTCGACCCGCCTCCGGCGGAGAGGGCACCGCCCGCGCCGACGACGACCGAGCCGACATTCCCCGTGCCGCCGAGGGTCGCGCTGCTCTCGACGGCGAGGCTGCCGGCCAGGTCGCCGTCGACCAGCAGGACTCCGCCCGCCACCGTCGAAGGACCGATCGCGCTGGTGCCGGAGAGCGTGAACGTGCCGGCACCCTGTTTGCGAAAGCTGCCCGTATCGGTGAACGCGCCGGCGAACACCGTGCTGGAACTATCGCCGCCGAGTGCCAGGAGGTTCGTCCCGAGATGGACAGTGCCTGCCCCCGCAAGAGAGCCGACGGTCTGGTCGAAGCCACCTAGAGCGAAGGACGCGCCCGGGCCGACGCTCAGCGCCGTGCCGGCCGGAAGCGCGTCCGCGATGTCCGCGACCAGCCCGCCCGCCGAGACGGTCGTCGTTCCGCCATAGGTCGATTGGCCAGACAGGTGCGTGGTGCCGGTTCCGATCTTCTCGACATGTCCGGCTCCGGCGATCACCCCCGAAAACCCGATGTTGTTGATGCCGCTGTCGAGCGAAACGGTCGTCCCGCTTGCGATCTCGATCCGGTTTGCGACGACGATGTTGGAGGCGAGCGCGATTGCGGCGTCGCCGGCAACGGAGATGGTGCCTGTTCCGAAGGCGCCGGCGCTACCGGCGGACAGGGCGCCGGCGTTCAGGATCGTACCGCCGCCATAGCTGTTCGGACCGGTCAGCCTCAACGTGCCGAGCCCCGTCTTGTTGAGCGTCCCGGCCCCTGACAGCGCGCCGCTCCAGGTCGCGCCCAGGCCGTTGGTATCGATGGTCGAAATCGTCCCGGAGACGAGCGTGGCGTCCGCGTCGGTTGTCAGCGCTGAATCGATGACCTGGACGGTCGCATCGCCGATGTTGAAGGACGACCTGCCATTGCCGGCGTAGCGGTGGCGGAGGCTGCTGCCTCCGATTTCCAGCGTGCCGCCGCTGAGGTTGTAATATCCGTTGGAAAAAGCAGAAAGACCGAGGGACGACGTATCTTCAACCCGAAGCGTCCCACCCGTCTGGTTGATCGTGCCGCTGCCTAATAGGTTGGCGCCGGTATTGTTGCCGAGGACAAGCCTCGCATCGTTGCGCAGCAGGAGCTCGCCACCGGTGATATTGATGGTGCCTGTGCTGGCATTCGCCCCGGTGCTGCGGCCCACGACATTCAAGCCCCCAGAAACATCGAGCAGGCCCGCGCTGATGCTGTAGATGCCGGTACCGCCCTGGTTGCCGATATTCAGCGAAGCACCGCTACTCACCGTCACGGTGCCGCCGGCCTGGGTGACCGTGCCGTGTCCACCAAAATCGCCGATCTGGAGAGCCGTGCCCGCGCCCGCGCCGGCAATATTCAGGCTGCCTCCGGTAATCGACATCGAAGCGATGTTGGGTCCTGGGGCTCCGAAGCCCGTGCCGGAGCCCACGACGAGGTACTTGATCGTGGAAATCCCGTCGGCCACGGCGAAGCCGCCTTTGAGCCCATAAAGCCCACCCGCACCCATGTCGAAGTTCGAGAGGGTGACGGTGCCTTCGCCCTGCTTGGCAATCACGCCACCGCCTGGTGACAGCGCCGCGCCGGACCAGATCGTCGCGCCGGTGTCGTTGACCTCGAGCCGTTGGGCGCCGATGTCCACGATACCGCCTGCCAGCGACAGGTTCTTGATCGACTGGGCGTTACCGGACATGTCGAAGGTCGCGCCGGACCTCACGGTGAGCGAAGCGCTGTCGGCGATCGCGTTGTTCACCCCGGCCTTCAGCGTGCCAAGATCGATCGTGGTGGCGCCCGTATACGTATTGACGGCGCCCAGGGTGAGCGTGCCGCCGCCAATTTTCCTCAGGCCGCCGCCCGTTCCCGAACCGGCGGAATCCGACAGGATGCCGGACCAGACCGCGACATCGCCGTCAGACACGCCGATGGCCGAAGTCGCACCGCGAACGAGGGCGGCGGCTGTGGTGGTCGTCAGGCCGCCTGCTCCTACCGCCAGCACGCCGTTCCCGAAATTGAACTGGCCGGTGCCGGCGATGCCGTTCGGGCCGCCGACGCTGAGTGTGCCGCCGCTCAGATTGAGCGTTCCCGCGTTGAGCCCGAGCTGTCCCCCGTTCAAGGTCAGGGAGGAGTTGGCGTTGAGGGTGAAAGCGGAACCGCTTCCGATATTGAAATTCGTGGAGTCGAGAATGATCGCGAGCGATGGACTGCTTCCCGGAGCGATTGTTTCGGGCAGCGCCTGGAGCGTGCCGCCAACTCCATAGATGATCGAGTTGCCGACGCCGCTGGATGTGGCGGTGCCGAGGGCTTGGTTGAATTGGGCCTGGTCGGCAGCGATATAGTCGGCTGCATGCGCCGTTGGCGGCACCCCAATCGATTCAGCCATCATCCAGCCGGCAAGTGCGGTGCTTGCCGCGAACGGGTGCGGGCCGGAGCGCAACCTCAGGCGCTTGGGCGCACGCAATCTGCGGGTGGGGTGCTCGCAGGCGGGCATCGGCACGACGCCCGCCTGGAATCTGCCGGATTTGTCGGTGCGGCTTGTGTGCTTCGCCATCGAATTCAAGTCTCCCGACTTTTTGAACGGACTCCGATGAGCCCGCCGAACGCGCACGGCACCGCTTTCGCGGCACCAGGCCCCGAACACCACGCACGCTGAGCACTCTTTGGAAGCGAAGCCGGGAACCTTCGGTCCCGCGACGCATTGATTTGCCGAGCCCGGCACGCAGACACCACGTCCGGGGGCGTTTTCTTATGGCACTGCTCGCCTAAGGACGGCAGGGATAACAATAAAACCTATAACAAGACTATAATATTTTATTGTATTTGAGAAAACGCTCAGAAAATCTCTTCAGTTTTTCTGTAAACATGCCGTAGGGCATGCCAGATAAAGCAACATATTCTGTACTGTTGCTGATTCTGGACCCATTAAATAGCCTTACCGATCAGGGAGTTCTGACTCCGTGTCGCCGGAGGAAGCCCCCGTGAGAGACCTTCTCTGGTTGACGGATAAACAGATGGCCCGGATCGAGCCGTTTTTTCCATTGTCGCATGGGGTTCCGCGCGTGGATGACCGGCGGGTGCTGTCGGGAATCGTGTTCGTGATCAGGCACGGCCTGCGCTGGGGCGATGCGCCGAAGGACTACGGTCCGCACAAGACGCTCTACAATCGGTTCGTGCGCTGGAGCCGGCTGGGGGTGTTTGACCGCATCCTCACGGCCTTGGCTGTTCAGGCGGACGAGCCGAACGTCATCATGATCGACAGTGCCCAGTTGAAGGCTCACCGCACGGCCGCAAGCCTGCTCAAAAAAGGGATGTTCCCCGCCACATCGGGGACGCGAAGAAGGGCGGGCTGAACGCCGCCTGCGACGGCCGGCGGCACCAAACAAGGACCGTTACATGGCATGTTCCTGAAGTTAGACAGGATATTGGACCATCCAGCTCTCATCTTCATCCGCTACGGTGCCAGTGACAACGCGTGGCACCGTCACTTTCGGATTGCTGGCGCGCAGATTGACTCCCATCGGGATCGAAATCGCCTTTCGCGAGTTGATCAATCACGCCGCCAGTCAGGCGCGAGGAGCAGAACATGATGACGATCAGGCAGACAGCGGTTTCCTTCGCAGCTTTTTTAATGCTCGCTTCGCCGGCCATTGCGCAGTCGCGCTCGCTTGGTCCCTCAACCGGCTCTGTCCGCATCGAGCAGGTTCAGGCGGGCTTCATCGCTTCCGGTGAGGTCGGCGGCGGTACCCTGCGCTTTCGTGGTCGCTCTTATCCGATCACGGTCGGCGGCCTCGGCGTCGGTTCGATCGGCGCATCGCGCACCGTCGCGTCCGGAACCGTCTACGGACTCAAGAACAGGTCCGATCTTGCCGGTGCCTACGTCCAGTTGAAGGAAGGCTGGGCTGTTGGTAGCCAAGGACGCGGCAATGTCTGGCTGCAGAACGACAAGGGGGTGACCCTCCGACTGGCTACGCGCAGGCAGGGCCTCCAGCTCTCTCTTGGCGCCGATGGCGTGCTGATCGGCTTCAAGCAATAAGTGGAGAGGTCGAGCGGCCGCCGGCAGGCCTCGCCGGCACAGTGCGCATCTCATCAGCGTGGTTAGATCTCACGATCGCGTGCGATAAATGCTATTCTCAGCGAGCTTTTCTGCAAAGCCACCGGTGAGATGCTGAATGACGTACATGGGACGTCGTCAATTCGTTCGCGATGGTCTTGCTTTCGCGGCAACCGCCGGCATGTCGGCGGTGCCTGCTGTGGCACGGGATACTGCGGGTACCACGCGGATCGCCTGGCTCGCGGGAAACGCCGGCCCACTGCCAACGCCGGCTTATCTCGATGCGCTGCGGACGGGGCTGCGCACTCGCAGTTGGGTGGAGGGTCGGAACCTTACGATCGATGCACGATGGGGAGAGCCCGGCAGTGCCGAGCGTTTGGCGTCCGAGCTACTCGTGCTGCGGCCGGACGTCCTCGTGGCTCAAGGTGCAATGGTGCTCGGTGTTCGAAATCCCGACATCAAGGTTCCGATCGTGTTCGGCTTCAGCGGGGATCCCGTCGAGGCAAAGCTCGTGACGAGTTTTTCGCGCCCTGGAGGAAATCTGACTGGCATCGCCATGCAAAGCCTCGATCTGGTCGGCAAGCGGCTCGAACTGCTGAAGGAGATCATGCCCTCGCTCACGCGCGTCGCGATACTGGCCAACCCCTCCCATCCCGGCGAGCAGCTGGAACTGCGGGCTTCACGACTGGCGGCGGAGAAACTGAACATCGCGGTCAGCTACTTCGCGGTATCATCGGCCAGGGATTTCGCGTCGGCCTGGCCCGCGCTGCTACAGGCCCGCGCCGAAGCCATCGTCGCGTTTCCCGACGCGCTCATCATGAGCCAGGCCGCTGCCATCTCTGCGTTTGCCAAGCAGAACGGGATCCCCGCCGTCTCGGGATGGTCTGAATTCGCCGAAGAAGGCAACCTGCTCACCTATGGTCCGAACCTGCGCGCCACCTGGGAACAGGCCGCCGGTTTCGTTGACCGCATCCTTCGTGGAGCTCGTCCGACCGAACTGCCGGTCGAGCAGCCTTCCAGTTTTGAACTCGTGGTCAATCGGCGCACCGCGACAGAGCTGGGTCTGATCTTGCCGCCCGCCATTTCCATGCGCACCGACAGGATGATCAGGTGACGCTTGCGCGGATGCGCCCTGATCCGGCCGGAGGCGCGCTCATCCGATACGGCCTATGAGACGGAAGGCGGCGGCGAAAAGCACTAGCCGCTCGCCGCCGCTACCCTGGCGGACAATCAAAGTGGTTCCAAGCCGCTCTGCCTCAGGACGCCTTTTGCCTCTGCTGCGGCAAGCGCCAGGATCAAGGCACGGGCAAGATCAGGGCGCTGGCTGCTCTTGTGCAGGCCGGCCGACCAGACGGTGTAGTTCTGGATTTCTGCGGGAAGCGGGCCGAGATATACGATGCCCTTGGCGTGGAGCAGTTCGCTGACCTGCTGAAATCCCAGTTGGGCGCCACCGTTCGCCAGCAGATCCCCGATCTGCGCCCCGGACGGAGGCTGCTTGATCTTGTGCTTTATCTGTTCGGCGACGCCGAGCCGCTCGAAGAGCTGCTCAAAATAGCGTCCGCTCGCGCCAGACGAAATCGCGATCGATTCCGCATTGAGCAATGCCTGCCGGACACCATCGACGGTCGATATGTTCGGTCGAGGGACATCGGCGCGGACAGCGGCTGCGACGGCGGATCGGGAGAAGTCGACCTTGCTCTCGGCCGCCACCTTCTCGGCGGAGGCCATGCGATCGATCGCCTGCGACGTCGTGACGACGATGTCGAATTCCTCGCCGTCGGCGATACGCTTCGTGATGGCCTCCGAGCCACCCCAGGTGAATATCACCTTGTGCCCGGTCGCCTTGGCGAATTGCGACCCGATCTCCAGGACCGATTCCTTGACCGCGTTTGGCGCAACGACCTTGATGTCCGCAGCATGCGCCGAGAAGCCGAGGCCCGATGCCACGGCCGCGATCACGCACCGGCGAAGGACCGAATTTCCGTCGAGGAACAAGCTGAACATATCGACCTCCGGTTTGTCAGGGGCCTAGACCATGCTCGCGTCGGCGACGCCCCAACAATCGTCCATCCGTCCCGGGCGGGCGGTCCTTTCGTACTGGTGCTTTTGATCCGGGCTGCTTACGGCGGCGTATCCGGGCTATCATCGGAGCGATGGAAAAACGCAGTCCGTTGAACCTCGGCGGCCTTGTCCGCAAGGTGTTGCCGCGCTCCCTGCTGGGCAAATACATTGCCTCGTTTGTCGCGGCAGTCGGTGTCCCCCTCATCGGCTACACCGTTGCGGACATCTGGCTCGCTTCGACCGAGCATCGCAAGGCTCTGATCGAAAACCAGCGAGCCAACGCCGAGAATGCCGCGTTCCGGATCAGCCAGTTCATCGGGGACATCGAGGGCCAGCTGCGCTGGATGACGCATCTTTCGTGGGAGGACAGTGACGGCAAGCAGCAGCGCATCGACGCGTTGCGGCTCCTGCGACAGGCTCCGGCCATCGTGGATCTCGCTTTGATCGATGAAGGGGGGCGGGAGCGACTCTTCGTATCGCGCATCGCCATGGACCGCATCTCGACTTTGGCCGACCGGTCCGGCGAGGCCGCCTTTCGCGACGCCATGAGCCTGGGAGTCCACTACGGAGCTGTCTATTTCCAGCGCGACAGCGAGCCGTTCATGACGATCGCTCTCTCCGGACCGCGTCGCGAAGCCGGGGTCGTCCTGGCCGAGGTCAACCTCAAGCTCGCGCGGGATATGATCTCCAGGATTCGCGTGGGACGTGAAGGCCAAGCCTACGTGATCGACCGCAGCGGACGGCTCATCATCCACCCCGACGCGGGCCTCGTTCTCAGGAACACCGATCTCACGGCCACGATCCGTTCCATCGACGCCGATCCTGGCGCCGCCCTCCACCGTATCGACGGCCTCGCCGGCCAGCCTGCGCTGCTGACGCAGGCCATGGTTCCGCCGCTGGACTGGCGCGTCCTCGCCGAGCTGCCGGTCGCCGAAGCGAACCAGCCGCTATGGCGGGCCCTGGAGCGATCCCTCGCCATCGCGACGCTCAGCCTGCTCGTCGCGGTGGCCATCGCGGTTGCCTTTTCGTGGCGGATGGCACGCCCGATCCGCTTGCTGACGACGGGTGCGGCGCGGATCGGAGCCGGACATCTCGATCACCGCATCGAGATCGGCACCACGGACGAGATCGCGGAGCTCGGCCGCCAGTTCAACACGATGACGGCCGAGCTGGAGGGCTCCTATGCGACGCTGGAGCGCAAGGTTGCCGAGCGGACGCAGGAACTGACCGAGGCCAATCGAGCCAAATCGCAATTCCTCGCTGCCGCCAGTCACGACCTGAGGCAGCCCCTGCATGCCCTGAACCTGATGGTGGCGCAGCTGCGAGCCGAGAAATCACCTGTCGAACGTGAACGCCTAGCACACAGGATCGAGCAGGCGGTGGCGTCGATCAACGGCCTTTTCGACGATCTCCTTGATATCTCCCGGATCGACTCGGGCGTCGTCCGCGCGGAGATATCGGCCTTTCCGATCCAGGCTGTCCTCGACCGCGTCGAGGCCGCCTTTGCAACCGAGGCGCAGGCCAGAGGGTTGCACTTCAGGAATCGCCCGAGCGACCTCTGGGTGCGGAGCGATCCGGTTCTCCTGCAACGCATCATCGGCAATCTCGTCGGCAACGCCTTGCGGTACACGAGACAGGGCGGTGTCCTCGTCTTGTGTCGCCGGCGCGAGGGGGCGATCAGGATCGAGGTCTGGGATACGGGCATCGGCATCCCGCAGGACAAATACCGGGAGATTTTCTCGGAGTTCTATCAGCTGGCGCCTGTTGGCGCGCTGGGCGGCGAGGGATTAGGGCTGGGCTTGGCGATCGTGACGCGGCTATGCCAACTCCTGGGCCATACGATCGATATTGTCTCGCGCGTTGGAAGAGGCTCGCGCTTTTCCGTTAGCGTCCCGGTTGCCATGGCCGAGGCTGGCGCATCGTCATTGGCCAAGTCGGCTGACGCATGGGATGATCCATTGCCGGGCGCGCGCATCCTGATCGTCGACAATGACGCCGACGTGCTCCAGGGAACCGCCGGGCTGCTGGAACTGTGGGGCAGTCGTACCGTGACTGCGCAGAACCGCCGCGAAGCCGTAGAGCGTCTCGGAACCCTCCCGCCCGACCTGATGATCGCCGACGTGCATCTCGATGAGGGCGAGAACGGCGTGCAGTTGGTGGAATCGCTCAGACAGCAGTTCATGGTCGCATTCCCGGCCCTGATCATCTCGGGCGATGTCTCCCAAAGCACGCGCGAGCGCGTCATGGCCCAAGGGCTGCCGATGCTTGAAAAGCCGGTGGCGCCCTTCAGGCTTCGTGCCGCCGCGGCCCGGCTGCTGAGGGCTGCTACCCGGCCGCCGGCTTCGACCAGCCGAGGCGAGTGACGGCGAGCACAGCCTCGGTTCGGCTGCCTACGCCGAGCGTCTTCAGGATCGCTGAGATGTGGTTCTTGACCGTCGGCTCGGCGAGCCCGAGTGCCCTGCAGATGAGCTTGTTGTTCTTGCCTTCCATGAGCAGCGCGAGCACGTCGAGTTGCCGCTCGGTGAGGCCAAGAGATTGCAGGTGCGTCGAAGTCGAGCTACTGCCAGACGCATGCGCTGCAGCCTGCTTCTGCAGCGCGGCGGGAGGGACGTAGATGCCGCCCGCCAGGACGAGCGAGAGCGCTCCAATCAGGACTTCGCGTGTCTCGGTCTTTGGAATGAACCCCTGTGCCCCGCGCGCCAGTGCATCACGGATCGTGGACTGCTCCCGGTCTCCCGAGATCATGACGACGGCGACGGTCGGGTGCCGTTCCGACAGGGTCTCCAACAGCGACAACCCGTTCTGATCGGGCAGATGCAGATCCAGCAGCACGAGATCGATGCCGTCATCCTGTTCGAGCGTCGCTAGTGCCGCCGCCGCGTCAGACGCTTCCAGCACCAGGCAATCGGGCCGAACCACCTGCAACACGCTGCGCATGGCTTCGCAGATCAGCGCATGGTCATCGACGACGAGGAACTTCATGCGGGGCCGAGACTGACATCCAAGACCGCGACGAGGTTGCCGCACGGCAACTTTACATGGATCGCTTGTCGAAGACGACGTCCGGTGTAAGCGGCATCTCCGCAAGGCGTCCCCTGGGCAGGCCGACCGAGTTTCCAATCCGGCAAGGATCATAAGCGGCCGGTGCCGGTCGCGAGCGTGCGTTTATCGACGAGATCCCAATGCCCGGACCTGGCGCTGAGCTGATCGAAGCAGCCCTCTAGCGCGGAAGAACGGAATGGCGCCTCCTGGTCCCCGATCGGTCTCGCTTCCAGGTCTCTTCGGCTTGGGCTCTGGTCAAGCCGAGCGGCTGATGTGCTCGTCGCCTCAAACGCGCCAGAATCAGACCTTGCGGGAGCCGGGCTCAGCCCTGCGCCAAGAGACCCTGCGCCAACTCTTCCCATTCTTCATCGAGCGTTAAGATTGACGGTACGGCGCCGCTGCGTCGATACCAATATTCGGCGTTCGATTGATCGCCTTCCTTGCGATGGAGGTAGGCATGCACACGCGCGCCTGCCGCATCGTCCCGTTCCTGCGCGCACTCGTGCGCCTTGTTCCAATCGCCCTTTGCATCCCACCACAGCGCTTGCAGGGCAGGGCTTGAGCCGGCGGGCGGTTGTGGTTCCGCAATCGAAACTCTGAAGGTCCGCAGATCCAATTTCAGCCCCGTCGTGAAATCCAAGGCGCAGATAATACCCGCGCCAGCGGCCGAGCAGTAGTGTGCCTCGGGCGACACCTCAAATGGCCGCATCCGGGCTCGCGTTGGGTTCCAACTAGAGCATCGGACCGAAAAGTGGAATCCGGTTTTCGGGATAATCCGATGCAATAACAAAGGCCTAGATCGCCACTTTGCGTCCGATAGGACGCACGACGATCTAGCTTCGTCCAGATCAAACCGCCGGAAACGAACTCAGCGCTGGATAAAAATGGGGGCAACGTCACCCATGAACAGGAAAGCTGGACGGAAGGCCCTGCAAGGCTTTCCGTCCAGCTTTCGCTCTCAAAATCCCGAAATGTCCCCGCCGGTCCTTGGACTGTGGACAACAAAGCCCCGCAAGCGAGGACTTCATTTGGCCGAGGTGGCCGCTAAGCTATTGGAAAGTAATGGCGCGCCCGAAAGGATTCGAACCTCTGACCCTCAGATTCGTAGTCTGATGCTCTATCCAGCTGAGCTACGGGCGCGTATCAGGCGCAGGGCCGAAGGCCGTGCCGATCTGATGCCGCGGAAATAGCCGCTCTCATCCGGCTTGGCAACCCCCGAAAGCCGCCCGCGATATGAAAACGTCACAGACCACACAGGCAAGGCTCGCCGGGTGACGACCTACTCGGTCTTGGCGATGGCCTGGCGGATCGCCTCCGCCTCGCGTTCGCCGATCTCGGCCGCCTTGGCCGCGCGGTTCTTCGGCAGCTTCTCGGCGATGCCGTAGAGCTGCTCGCGCCGGTCCATCTCGCGCCAGACGTCGTCAGGCGCGATGCCGATCTCGCTCCAGAGCACGACGAGGTTGTAGACGAGGTCGGCGCTTTCGAGGATGACCCGGTCGCGCTCGCCCTGCACCGCCTCGAGCCCGACCTCGACGGCCTCCTCGGCAAGCTTCTTCGCCATTTTCGGCAAACCCTCGCCGATCAGCTTCGCCGTGCGCGAATAGCTGGGATCGCGGGAGCGTGCGGCAAGGACGGCGGCGTGAAGCCTATGGACCGAATCGACCATCTCGGGAGGGTCACCTCGTCATATGTGCGTTTCGTGACAGCGCCCGGCAAAGCAGGACGCAGGCTGCGAATCAGGCCTGTCGACGAACGTAGTTCAAATCCAGCCAGGTCCCATTGTCGTTTCAGGACAGAACCAGGCAAAAAGCCTCACGCCGCGGCGAAGGGCGCGAAGTATTTCGCCACCTCGCGGTAGACACCCTGCTTGAACGGGATGATCAGCTCCGGCGTCTCCTCCAGCCGGCCCCAGCGCCAGGCGTCGAACTCGGCCTTGTGGCCGCCGGCGGGCGTGAGGATGTCGATCTCGCTCTCCTCCCCGTCGAGCCGGAAGGCGAACCATTTCTGCGCCTGGCCACGCCATTTCCCCTTCCAGGCCTGCTTGCCGATGTCGACGGGCAGGTCGTAGCTCAGCCAGACCGGCGCCTCGGCAAGCAGCGAGGCCGAGGTGACGTTGGTCTCCTCCTGCAACTCGCGGATCGCCGCCTGATGGGGCGTCTCGCCGGGATCGATGCCGCCCTGCGGCATCTGCCATTCGAAGCCGGGCGCGACATGCTCGGGCTGCCGCTTGTTGGCGCGCCGGCCGAGGAAGACCAGGCCTTCGCGGTTGAACAGGGCGAGGCCGACGCAGGGGCGATAGCCGGAGGGAGGAGAATTCGTCATCGCAGCGAGCCCGTGGTGGAGGGGTTGCGGAAGCCGCGCGCCGCGCTGACCGGGACGAGGACGATGCCCTTGCCCTCCAGCGTCGCAGCCCAGCGCACGATCCGCTCGATCGAGACCGGCAGGGCGCTGGCAGAACCGACGGCCACGCCGCGGTCGCGGGCGAGAGCCTCCAGCTTCTGCAACTCCCCATCGATCGCATCAGCGCGGGTCACGCTATCGACCACGCGGTCCACCTTCAACGTCGGAATCTGCGCCTTGATGGCGGAGGGGGCGAGCAGGCTGCGGGCCGACGAGCCGTCGTCGATCACCATCAGCCCGCGCCCGGCGATCTCGCGCAGGATCGGCGAGAGCGCCGCCTCGTCGGCGGTCAGCCGCCCGCCGAGGAAGTTGACGATGCCGACATAGCCGGTGAAGCGGCCGAGCAGCCAATGCAGCCGGTCGATATTCTCCGCCGCCTTCGGCCCGGAGAGCAGGGTCTGCGGTCCCGGATCGTTGTCGGGATAGTCGAACGGCTCCATCGGCACCTGCAGGAAGACCTCGTGCCCGTCACCACGGGCGCGCTGCACGATACGCTCCAGCTCCGTGCCATAGGGCGCGAAGCCGAGCGAGACGGTGCCAGGCAGCTTGGCGATCGCCTCGGCCGTGCCGTTCTGGCTGATGCCGAGCCCGCCGACGAGGAGCGCGATGCGGCCGGCCGGCTTCGTCTCCGGTGCCGGGCCGAGCGGGCGGGCATAGATTTGCGCCGGGGTCGCGCCGTCGGGCCCGACCTTGGGCAGGAGGCCGAAGCGGCTGCGCTCGATGAGCCGGCCATCGGGCGCGCTCGCGAGCTTGACCTCGCCGCTCTCGGGAATGGTGATGATGATGGAGCCAGGCGCCTCCGCGCCCGGGCGCACCACGGTGACGCCGGATTCGGCTTCGAGCTGCCGCGCCGTCGCTTGCGGGCGCGCCGTCTCCGGCACGACCGGGGTGGCGAGGGGCACTTGCGCGATCTCGGGCTTGGCCGCCACCAGCTTGCTGATCAGCGCGGTCGCCACCGGCTCGCCGCCATCGGGATCATGGCGCAGGGCGAGAACGAGGATCAGCGCCAGGAAGGCGAGCCCGACCATGCCGGCGCCGGCCAAGCCAAGGCGCTGCGACCACGCTGTGCCGTGGCGCACCGGACGGTCCTGTCCGAGCGGCCGATTGAGCTCGGTGAGCGGCGTTCCGGCCAAAAGCAGCCGTCCTCAAAGGGTTGAAACGAAGCCGAATCAGCCGGCTCGCAGGCGCAATCCTGACGCCTGACGCTTCGTCAGTCGAGAGCGGTGCTGCAACACCCCGATTCTGCCTCGAAACGAAGCGTCCCGGGCGACATGGTCACCCGGGACGCGATCTCGTCGCGCTGGCCGCCCGATCAGGGCTTAGGCGCTTCCGGCGTCGCCGGGGCAGCCGGCGCGGCGGGGGTCTCGGCGGCCGGAGCTGGGGCCGGCGTCGCGGGCGCGATCGAGGCCGGAGCGGCCGCGTCGCGCTTGACGCCGCGCAACTGGTTCAGCGCCGCGATCAGCTGGGTGTCCTTGGTCGCGTCGTTCGGGACATAAGAAGCCGAACCGGACTGCTCCTCGCCGTCGCCGGCCTTGAGGTGGCCCTTGAGCGAGGCCTCGCCCTTGTTGTCGACCAGCTTGTCCTTGAGCTCGGCCGGAATCTCCTGGACGACCTCGATATCGGGCGTGATGCCCTTGGCCTGGATCGAGTTGCCCGACGGCGTATAGTAGCGCGCCGTGGTCAGGCGCAGGCCGCCATTGGCGCCGAGCGGGATCACGGTCTGCACCGAGCCCTTGCCGAAGGAGCGCGTGCCCATCACGGTCGCGCGCTTGTGGTCCTGCAGGGCGCCGGCGACGATCTCGGCCGCCGAGGCGGAGGAGCCGTTGATCAGCACCACGACCGGCTTGCCCTTGGTGAGGTCGCCCGACTTGGCGTTGAAGACCTGGGTCTCCTCGGCGTTGCGGCCGCGCGTCGAGACGATCTTGCCGCGCTCGAGGAAGGCGTCGGAGACCAGGACCGACTGGTCGAGACGGCCGCCGCGGTTGTTGCGCAGGTCGACGATGTAGCCCTTGATCTTGTCGGCGCCGATCTCGCTCGTGGTCTTCTCGATCGCCTTGCGCAGGCCCTCATAGGTCTGCTCGGAGAAGGTGCCGATGCGGATGTAGCCGACATCGTTCTCGACCCGCTCCTCGACCGCCGGCACGACGATGGTCGAGCGCGTCAGGGTGAATTCCAGCGAATCGGGCTTGCCCGGGCGCTCGATCTTGAGCTTGACCTGGGTGTTGATGATGCCGCGCATCTTCTCGACCGCCTGGCTCAGGCTGAGGCCCTTGACCGCGTCGCCGTCGATCTCGCGGATGATGTCGTTGGCCAGGATGCCGGCCTTGGAGGCGGGCGTGTCGCGGATCGGCTTGGCGACCTTGAGGGTGCCGTCCTCCATCGTGACCTCGATGCCCAGCCCGCCGAACTGGCCGCGCATGTCGGTGTCCATGTCGCGGAAGCTCTTGGCGTCGAGATAGGACGAGTGCGGGTCGAGCGAGGAGACCATGCCGTTGATCGCGGCCTCGATCAGCTTCTGCTCATCCGGCTTCTCGACATAGTCGGTGCGGATCTTCTCGAAGATGTCGCCGAAGAGGTTGAGGCTGCGATAGACCTCCGCCGAGGCCGCGACCGCGCTGGTCGAGGACATGAAGCCCGTCTGGGTCACCAGCCCGGTGAGTCCCGCGCCGGCCACCGCGCCAGCGAGAACGAGAGAGACCTTGCGCATCATCCGCGAACCTTTTCGCTTTGCGGTTTCGTCCACCACGGCGTCGGATCGATCGAGACGCCGTCTTTTCTGAACTCAATATAAAGGACCGGCTCGCCGGTCCCGGAACCCGTGATCGTCGAAGCAGTCTCCGACGTTTCCCCCATCACCGCAACCGGTTCTCCCGCAAGGACGAACTGGTTCAGCGACACGTCGATGCGCTGCATGCCGGCCAGAAGCAGATAGTACCCCCCGCCCGCATTCAGGATCAAGAGTTGCCCGAAGGAACGGAACGGTCCTGCATAAACCACCCAACCGTCCGAAGGCGCCGAAACTAGGGCATTGGCCCGAGTCGTGAGAGAAATTCCGCGCGTGTTGCCGCCGGCCCCGTCATTATCGCCGAAACCACGCGATTGTGATCCGGCAACAGGCAGCGGCAGCAGGCCCTTGGCCTCGCCGAAGGCGATCTTTGGCGCGAGCCGGGCCGGGTCGCGGAAGGCGAGCGCCGCCATCCGGTCGCGCTGCTCGCGGGTCTCGGCCTCCAGCACCTGGCGCGCGGCATCCGCCGCCCTGTTGGTCAGCGAGATGTCCTTCTCGATGCGCTCGACGAAATCGCGCAGGCCCTTGGCCTGAGTCGCCAGCTCGCTGCCGGCGGCGCGCTGCGCCTCGACGTCCTTGGCCGCGCTCGCCTCGCGCTCGCGCCGGGCCTCGACCAGCGAGGCGAGGCGGCGGCGCTCGCCGGCAAGCTGCTCCAGCTCGCCGCTGATCGACTTGCGCTCATTGGCGATGCCGTCGCGCAGCCGCACCAGCTCGGCGAGGTCGGTGCCCAGGATCTCGATCTCCTGGCGCAGGTCGGGCACCACGGCGCCGAGCAGCATCGAGGCCCGCACGGCCTCCAGGATGTCCTCGGGCCGGACCAGCACGGCTGGCGCCGGCCGGCGGCCGATGCGCTGCAGCGCCGCCAGCACCTCGCCGATCAGCCCGCGCCTGCCTTCGAGCGAGCGGCGGATCGCCGCCTCGCTGCCCTGCAGCAGGTTGAGCCGCTCCTCCAGCGCCGCGATGCGGCGTTCGGCCGCCTGCGTCCGGGCCGTGGTGTCGAGCAGCGCCTGGTTGAGCCCGGCGCGGTCGGCCCGGATCGAGGCGATCTCGGCCTCCAGCTTGGCGCGCGCCTCGGTATTGCCGGCGAGCCTGGCCTCGATCGCCTTCAGCTCCGCCTCGCGCGCCTGCTTCTCGCTCAGCTTCTGCTGGGCCTCGCGGGCAAGCTGCTCGGGATCGGGTGGCGTCTGCGCGGCGGCGGGCGCGAGCGCGAGCCAGAATCCCGCCAGAAGGGCGCAGCCGCCAAGGCGGGCCCTGTCGCGAATCACTGGCGGCGCAAAGCTCATGCGCGATGATAGGGGTGACCGGCGACGATCGTCATCGCTCGATAGAGCTGCTCCAGCGCGAGCACGCGCACGAGCTGGTGCGGAATGGTCAGCGCCCCGAAGGCGAGCGTGATGTCGGCCCGGTCCCGAATCTCCTCGGCGAGCCCGTCCGCGCCGCCGATGACGAGGCTCGCAGCGGCGGTGCCTCCATCGCGCGCGGCTGCGATCTTCGCGGCGAAGGCCTCGCTACTGATGCTGCGGCCGCGCTCGTCGAGTGCGATCAGCAAGCCGGGGCTGAGCTTGCCGAGGATGGCCGTCGCCTCCTCGCGCTTGCGCTCGTCGGAGCGGCGGCCCTTGCCCTCAGTGATTTCGACAATCTCGGGCCCGCTCAGGCCAAGGCCGCGCCCCAACTGCAGGGCGCGCTCGCGATAGCGCTCGCACAACTCGCGCTCCGGCCCGTCCTTGAGCCGGCCGACGGCGATGATGGCGAGGCGCACCTAGAGATATCGGATGCTAGCCGACGAGGCGCTCATGCGGCCGATCGGCGCCCCACATCTTCTCGAGATTGTAGAACTGGCGCACTTCCGGACGGAAGACGTGGATGATCAGGTCGCCGGTGTCGATCAGCACCCAGTCGCAGGCCGGCATGCCCTCGACCTTGGGCGAAGGCAGGCCCGAGCCCTTGATGGCTTCGACCAGGCTGTCGGCGATGGACGCGACATGCCGGTTCACCCGGCCAGTCGCGATGATCATCGCGTCGGCCAGCGAGGTCTTGCCCACAAGATCGATGACGGTGACGTCCTCGGCCTTCATGTCTTCGAGGACGCGCACTGCGAGGGCCACGCTGTCGGCGGAAGGATTGCCCGGGACAGCGGCCTGGGGAAGCGGCATCGGCTCGGCTTCACCAAGGGATTGACGGTTCAGTTCCGTATCCTCACATGACGACGCGCTCGCGGCGCGACATCTCTAAACTAAGCGTAAACAGCCCAAAACTCAATCGCGATTGGCTAGCTTGCGCAAATAGGTCGAGGAGAGGTCCGAGCGCTTGCCGTGCAGGAAGACCCAGGCCGGGGCCTCCGAGCCGGCCAGCGCAGCCGCCTCGTTCTCGGAAAGTCTGTAGCGCGCCAACCAGTTGGCGGCCGGCGAGGCGACGGCGCGATGCGTCGTGCCGGGCCGGTCGATCACCGCGATCGGCATCATCCGCGCGATAGCGCGCCACTCGTTCCAGCGATGGAAACTGGTGAGATTGTCCGAGCCCATGATCCAGACGAAGCGCACGCCGGGGCAGCGCAGCTTCAGCGCCCGCAAGGTGTCGGCCGTGTAGCGGGTGCGCAGCCGCGCCTCGACGCCGGTGACGTGGATGCGGGCGTGCTCGGCAAGCGCCCGCGCCGTGTCGATGCGCTGATCCAGCGAGGGCAGCGCCGCGTTGTCCTTGAGCGGGTTGCCCGGCGTCACCAGCCACCAGACCCGGTCGAGCTGGAGCCGACGCAGCGCCGTCAGACTCGCCATCCGGTGCCCGTCATGGGCCGGGTTGAACGAGCCGCCGAACAAGCCGATGCGCAGGCCCGGCGTATGGGGCGGCAGCCGCAGGTCCTCTGGTCTCACGGCCGGATCTGACCGCTGCCATGGACCCGGTACTTGAACGAACAGAGCTGCTCCACCCCGACCGGCCCGCGCGCATGCATCCGGCCGGTGGCGATGCCGATCTCGGCGCCGAAGCCGAACTCGCCGCCATCGGCGAATTGCGTCGACGCGTTATGCAGCACGATGGCGGAATCGACCTCGGCCAGGAAGCGCTGCGCCGCCGCCTCGTCGGCAGTGACGATCGCCTCGGTGTGGTGCGAGCCGTAGCGCTCGATATGGTCGACCGCGGCGTCCAGCCCGTCGACGACCCGGACAGCGATGATGCGATCGAGATACTCCGTCGCCCAGTCCTCTTCGGTCGCGGCAGTGACGCGCGGATCGGCACCCTGCGTCGCCTCGTCGCCGCGCACGGCGCAGCCGGCATCGAGCAGCATGGTGACGAGCGGCTTCAGATGCGTGGCAGCGCAGGCCTTGTCGACCAGCAAGGTCTCGGCCGCGCCGCAGACGCCGATGCGGCGCAGCTTGGCGTTGAGCAGGATGTTGCGCGCCATCTCCAGATCGGCGGCCGCGTGGACGTAGACATGGCAGTTGCCGTCGAGATGGGCGAAGACCGGCACGCGCGCCTCGGACTGCACCCGCGCCACCAGCCCCTTGCCGCCGCGCGGCACGACGACGTCGATGGTGCCGCCGAGCCCAGCCAGGATCTCGCCGACCGCGGCGCGGTCCCGCGTCGGCACGAGCTGGATCGCGTCGCCCGGCAGGCCGGCCGCTTCCAAACCCTGGCGCATGGCAATGGCGATCTCGGTCGAGGAGCGGAAACTATCGGAGCCGGCGCGCAGGATCGCGGCATTGCCGCTCTTCAGGCAGAGCGCCCCGGCATCGGCGGTGACGTTCGGCCGGCTCTCGAAGATCACGGCGATCACGCCGAGCGGTGTCGCGACGCGCTCGAAGACGAGCCCGTTCGGCTGCTCCCAGGTCGCGAGCACGCGCCCGACCGGATCGGAAAGCTCGGCCACGCTGGCGACCGCCTCGGCGATCTCGGCGATGCGGACCTCATTCAGCAGCAGCCGGTCGATGAAGGATTCCTTCTGGCCGGCCGCCTTGGCTTCCGCGAGGTCGAGCGCATTGGCGGCAAGGATCGCGGGCGCACGCTCGCGCAGCGCCTGGGCCATCGCCTTCAGCGCTGCGTTGCGCTTATCCGCCGGCGCGAGCGCGACCTGCCGCGCGGCGGCGCGGGCACGCCGGCCGAGACCCTGCATGAGCGCGGCGACATCGCCCTGCCCTTCGCTTGCCGAGACCACGCGCAAGGCGCTTTCACCAGTCATCACGCACCGCCAACCCTGTCCGATATCTCGACCTTAGCCGACGCCGAGCGCCATGTCGTCCCGATGGATCATCTCGGCCCGGCCGGGATAGCCCAGGATCGCCTCGATATCGCGCGAGGCCTTGCCGAGCACCAGCACGGCCTCCGCCGCATCATAGGCGACGAGCCCGCGCCCGAGCACGCGCCCATCCGGATCACGGATCAGCACGGCATCGCCGCGGGCGAATTCGCCTTCGATGCGACTCACGCCGACCGGCAGCAGGCTCGCCCCGCCGCGCAAGGCGCGGGCCGCGCCGGCATCGACATGCAGCGCGCCGCGCGGCTCGAGCGAGCCGGCGATCCAGGTCTTGCGCGCCGTCGCCGGCGTCGAGCTGGTCAGGAACCAGGTGCAGCGCGCGCCATTGGCGACCGCACCGAGCGGGTTCTTCACCCGGCCATCGGCGATCAGCATATGCGTGCCACCGGCCGCCGCGATCATGCCGGCCTCGATCTTGGTGCGCATGCCGCCGCGCGAGAGCTCGGAAGCCGGCCCGCCCGCCATCTCCTCGATCTCGGCCGTGATCTTCGACACGAGCGGGATGTGCTTCGCGTCGGGGTCGCGCGCCGGCGGGGCGGTATAGAGACCGTCGATATCGGAGAAGAGCACGAGCAGGTCGGCGCCGGCCATGGTGGCGACGCGCGCGGCGAGCCGGTCATTGTCGCCGTAGCGGATCTCGGTGGTGGCGACCGTGTCGTTCTCGTTGATCACCGGGATGGCGCGCATGTCGAGCAGGCGGCCCAGCGTGGCGCGCGCGTTGAGATAGCGGCGGCGCTCCTCGGTATCGGCGAGCGTCAGCAGAATCTGCCCGGCCGTCAGCCCGTGATGGCCGAGCGCCTCGGCCCAGTTGCGCGCCAGCGCGATCTGCCCGACGGCCGCCGCCGCCTGGCTCTCCTCCAGCCGCAACGGCCCCGACGGCAGGCCGAGCACGGTGCGCCCGAGCGCGATCGCGCCGGAGGAGACGACGAGCACATCGGCGCCGCGCTGGTGCAGTTCGGCGAGATCCTCGACCAGCGCCGCAAGCCAGGCCTGGCGCAGGCGACCGCGCGCGCGGTCGACCAGCAGGGCCGAGCCGACCTTGACCACGATGCGGCGGAACTGGCTGAGCGAGGGGGTGTCCACGAGATGACCTTCGAGGCGGCAGGCACGTCAACGACCGTCTTGGCGAAAAGCCGGGGATTGTAAAGCGCGGCTTCCGCCGGGGCGTTCTGCAAAACTGTCGCAAACCGCGCCGATTTCGCGCCGATCACCCGAAAATGAGAGGCCGTCATGCGTCAAGAACAGTGACAAAACGTCATCTCTGCCTTATCTCGCGCACGCGGACTAAAGCTGTGTCCGCTCACCATGAGAAGGCCAGCCTTGAAGTTCAATCAGGATCGCAATTTCACGGATCGCGCATCGGCCTCGGCCAGTGCCAAGAAAGCCCTGCTGGAGCGCTTCAAGTCGCGCCCGGGTCCCGATGACCCGATCATGCAGCAGCGCCGCGCCGAGCGCGAAGCCGTTACCGTCGCCCGCGCCGCCCGCGACGCCGAGAAGGCCGCCGCCCGCGCCGAACTCGAGCGCCTGGCCGCCATCGAGCACGCCCGCCTCGAAGAGGAAGAGCGTTTGGCCGAGATCGCCCGCGAGGTCGCCCGCAAGGCCGAGCAGGCCAAGCGCGACGCCGAGCGCCCGCGCAAGGTGCTGCTCGAGGCTGTCCAGTACGCCCAGATGCGCGCCGCCGGCAAAGGCCGCCGCTGAGCCGAACCCGGGGTTCGGAAGGCCCGCCAGGGCTTTCCGCCCCGCGCCGTGCCGTCCTCCCCGCCTGCTTCAGCGGTCGCTGCGCTGGTCCTGCCCGCAGCGGAAGCTTGCCGCCTTCCCGTCGGCCAGGCGGCGCGCCTGCGCATTGGCGTCGCGGCCGCGCCCGTCGACGCTGCCGATGATGCAGGACGCGCCCTCGGCGCCGAGCCGGTAGACGACGAGCAAGCTGCCATCGAGCTTGCCGATGGCTTGGCCGATGGCGTAGCGCAGGATCGTCGCCTGCGGCTTGCCGGCCTTCGGGCCGCGCCATTCGATCGTGCTGCCGGCCTCGAAGAACCCGGCCTTGTCGGACAGCCCTTCCTCCACAGGCTTCGTCCCGAGCTCGACGAAGGAGGCATCGTCGCCCGCCGTCCAGGTCACGGCGATCCCCGCCTTGCCGGGGCAGCGGCGCACCGAGACGCCATCCTCGTCCGGCTTGGCCTTCGGGCATTTGGCATAGTCGTGTTTGGTGTAGCTGCTCGCCCAATCCTGCGCGGCGGCAGGTGGGGCGCCAAGCAAGGTCAATGCAGATCCAAGCAAGCCAAGCCCAAGCGCGGCGGCTTTGATCGACATGGCACCTACCTTTGTTGTCAGCGCGCCATCAAACGACGGGCTGGGTTGAATGCAACCCGCGCGGGGCGGTTTCAACCCGGGACCAACCCAGCTTCATATTGCATTGACGGTAGGTGCGCACCGCGCCAGCCGCGCCTTGACCGGTCGCAATTCTTGTATGCAACATGCGGCATACAGCTTGCGCAACTCAAGCGCCGCCTAGGGATGGAGACCGGAATGAAAGTCATTGACCTCAGCATGCCGATCACGCCGCATTTCCGCTGGCCGATCGAGCTTGCGATCAAGGGCGACATCGCGGCCGGCGACCAGTTCCGCGTCAGCAAGCTGACGACGACCTGCCACGGCTTCTCCCATGTCGACGCCGCCGCCCATTTCGTCGCGGGCGCGCCGACCATCGAGACCACGCCGCTCGACCGCGTCGTCGGCCCCTGCCGCGTGCTGAACCTGCGCGGCTGCGCCGACAACCAGCCGATCACGCCGGAGCATTTGGCGGCGGCCGATCCCGGCGGCGCCGATGGCGAGATCCTCCTGCTCGCCGCCGGCTGGAACGACCGCCGCGACTACCAGGACAAGACCTTCTGGACCGAGGCACCCTGGCTGACGCTCGAATCGGCCAAGTGGCTGGCGGCCCGCAAGCCGACCGCCGTCGCCTTCGACTTCCCGCAGGATTTCCCGATCCGCCTCCTGCTCGAGGGCAAGGAGGTGCCGAAGACCGAGCACGTCACGCATGACATCCTGCTCACGCACGGCGTCACGCTGATCGAATACGTCGTCAACACCGGCAAGCTCAGCCAGAACCGCGTCCTGCTCAGCGCCGCGCCGCTGCTGATCCCGAACGCCGACGGGGCGCCTGCGCGCATCTACGCCATCGAGGGGTTGAACGTCTGAGCAGCATGGTCATTCCCAGGCGCTGCCCGGCAGCGCGCCACACCGTCCAGCGCTAAGCGCGGGGCAGGGGTGAGGTGTCGGCCGTTTGACACTATTGTCGTGAGCTAACGGCGGCCCGGCCTCAGCCTCACTGGTGTTCTGGCCTACCCCTCAACCCGCCCTCTCCCTACGGGAGAGGGTTCCCCGCGCGTTATTCTCGCTGTCACCGCATCATCTTCGGCAGCCACAGCGTCAGCTCGGGAAAGAGAATGAGCACGATCAGCGTCCCGACCAGCGGGATGTAGAGCGGCAGCATCTCCTTCAGCACCGAGCGGATCGAGACCTTGGCGATGTCCGCGATCAGGAAGAGCGCCAGGCCCATCGGCGGCGTGAACAGGCCGAGCATCAGGTTGAAGATCGCGACGATGCCGAGATGGACCGGGTCGACCCCGGCGGCGTGCAGCGGCGCGGCGATGATCGGGATCACCAGCAGCGTCGCGGTCGTGCTGTCGAGGAACATGCCGACGATCAGCAGGAGCACGTTGACGATCAGCAGCAGGACGAGCGGGTCCTTGCTGAGCGAGAGCAGCTCGCTCGCCGCGGCCTGCGGCACGCCCTCCACCGCCAGTATCCAGCCGAACAGCGCCGCGGCCGAGACGATGACCAGGATCGCTGCGGTGCTCTTCACCGTCTCGTAGGCCGAGGCCAGCAGATGCTGCCAGGTCAGCGAGCGGTAAATGAAGACGCTGATGAAGATGACGTAGGCGACCGTGACCGAGGCGGCCTCGGTCGGCGTGAACCAGCCGAGCAGCATGCCGCCGATCATCAGGATCGGCGTCAGCAACGCCGGCAGCGCCGACAGGAGGGACTCGCTGAGCTCCTTGCGCGTCGGCCAGCGCTCGGCCCGCGGAAAATCGCGCTTCCAGGCCAGGATCGCCACCGTGATCATCAGGAGGGCGACGCAGATCAGCGCCGGCACGATGCCGGCGACCAGCAATTGCACGATCGAGACGTTGGTGACCGAGCCGTAGATGATCAGCGGGATGCTCGGCGGGAAGATCGGCCCGACGATGGCGGAGGCGCAGGTCAGCGCGCTGGCGAACTCCTTCTTGAAGCCATGCGCCGTCATCGCCTTGACCTCGATGCGCCCGAGCCCGCCGATATCGGCGAGCGCCGCGCCGCTCATGCCGGAGAAGACCAGGCTGGCGAAGATGTTGACCTGCGCCAGGCCGCCGTGGATGCGCCCGACGCAGGCCGAGGAGAAGGTGTAGATGCGCTCGGTGATGCCGGACTGGTTCATCAGGCTGCCGACGAAGATGAAGATCGGCACCGCCACCAGCGGGAAGGAATCGAGCGCGTAGACCATGCGCTGGCCGACCAACTCGAGCGGGAAGTCGTTCCACAGCACATAGGCGATGGCCGGCAGCATCACGGCGATCACCACCGGCCAGCCGAAGACGAAGAGCAGCGTGAAGGTACCCAGCAGGAGTAAGGTCATCGGAACTCGCGGTCAGGGAGGGGCCGGCATGGTTCGGCTGGGGAAGGCTGCGCGCGCCGCTTCAGGGCGCCTGCATCAGATGTTCGGGATCGGCTCGTGCGAATCCTCGTCGTCGAAATGCACGTAGGGCGGATGCCCCGCGAGTGCCTTCCAGACCTGGACGAGGCATTCGACGAGCCCGAAGACGAAGCCGAACAGGGCTGCCGAGAAGAAGATGTAGTAGGGGATGCCGAGCGTCGGCGTCGCGTTGTTGAGGTTGCGCAGGGTGGCCACCGCGACGGCGACCCCGGCAATGCCCAGGGCGATCGCGCCCGTCGCCGGGATGACGACCGCGAGCACCGCGCGCAGGCGCTTCGGCAGCGCATGCAGCAGCTCTTCCATGCGGATATTGGCACCGGTCGCGGTGATGTAGGGCAGGGTCACGAAGACGACGCAGATCAGCATGAAGCGCGTCAGCTCCTCCGAGCCCATGAACGGCGCCCGGAAGACCTGCCGCATCAGGACCTGGAAGGCCGGCAGGATCAGCATCAGCGCGATCATCGCCACCCCGGTCCAGCGGTAGAACTGGCGCACCGGCCGCATCAGGCGGTCGATCGCCAGCATCGGGCCGACATCTTCCGGCGCGACGGCTTGTTCTGACATGCGGAGCAGCTCCGGCTTGGCAGGCCGGCTCGGCGCCGGCCGTGAAGAGATGAAGAGCGCGAGCGCCCAGAGATCGTTCGGGAATTCGCTGGCGTGAGTCGGCTGGCGCGGCCGTCGAGAACCGGAGCGGAGCGGACTTAAGTCCGTGAGCACCGGAAGCGCAGACGACCGCGTCAGCAGAAATCACGAGCGGTCTCTCAGCTGATGGCCGCGATGCGGTCCATGTAGCCCTTCCAGGTCGGGAAATCCTTGTTGACCTCGGCCATGACGCGCTCGCGGAACTCGGCCACCTTGAGGCCCTCCTTCTCGGTGATGACGGTCATGCCCTTCTTCTTCAGCTCGCCCACCAGCTCGGCCTCGGCCTTGTTGGCGGCCTGGAGCGTCTCCTGCGCCATGGTCTCGAACTCGGCGAGGATGGCCTTGCGGTCGGCATCGCCGAGCGAGGTCCAGGCCTTCTCGTTGACGAAGACGGGGAGCACGTTCTGCATGTGCCCGGTCAGCATCACGTGGCTCTGCACCTCGTAGAGCTTGTTGGCGTTGATCATGGTCAGCGGATTCTCCTGGCCGACCACCATGCCGGTCATCAGCGCGGTCGGCAGCTCGCCGACCTCGACCGGGGTCGGGATCGCGCCGAAGCCCTTGATCATCGTCGTCCAGAGCTGCAGCGGCACGCCGCGGAACGGCTTGCCCTGCAGGTCGGCCGGCGACAGCACCGCCATCTTCGCCGTCATCTGGCGCGCGCCGCGGAAGAGCCGGCCGACGATGCGCATGCCGCCGCCCTTGACCAGCGTCTCGTTGAACGCGATCAGCACCTCGGATTTCTGCGGATCGGTCGCGGCCAGCGCATGGGCGCCGTCGCGATAGACGAAGGGCGCGTTGAAGACGGCGATATCCGGCGCCAGCCGGGCGAGCGAGGCGAACTCATGGTGCCCCATCGAGATCGCGCCCGAGCGCACGCCGTCGATCAGCTCCTGCACGCCGCCGAGCTGCGAGTTCGGGAAGACCTGCACGGTGACGCGCCCGCCCGTGACCTTGGGGATGCGCTTGCCGGCCTCGTCGCCGTACCAGTACTGGATGTCGCCCTCGGAACCGACATGCGCATAGCGCAGCCGGATATTTTGCGCCGAAGCGCCGCCGATGCCGAAGGTTGTGCCGGCCGCGAGCGCGCCTGCGCCCGCGAGGAAATCGCGACGTCTGATCATCTCATCCTCCCAATCGACCGGCGTTTTCGCCGTGTCCTGTTCTCCGCCTCGTCCGGGCGGATCGGCCTCGCGTCTCCGTCTCGCGGGAGGGATCGTTCCGGCCGAGCGCAGACATCCGCGTCAGGCCCGCTCTGGACCCGCCGCGGCTTTCATGCTTTCGACCGGGAACGCCATGGCACGTTCCTCCCGAACGACCGCTTGGCGCGGCTCTGTTCTGAATGCTGCATTTTGCATACAAGTTTGAAAAGCCGTCAAGCGGCGGGAGGAAGGCAGCGATGAGGAATCTCTCCGACACGGGAGCGCTCCCGCGATGAGCGCCAAGCCCGCCGAGGCCGAACCGGCCGCCAAGGAGCCTCGCCGCAAGGGCCGCCTGCACACCAACACGGTCGACGCGCTGCACCGCATGATCGTCACCGGCGAGCTGAAACCCGGGCAGAAACTGCGCGAGCAGGAGCTGTGCGAGCGGCTCGGCGTCTCGCGCACGCCGCTTCGCGAGGCCTTGCGGACGCTGGCCGCGCAAGGGCTGGTGCAGCTGACGCAGAACCGCGGCGCCGAGGTCGCGCCGCTGACGCTCGCCGACATCACCGCGCTCTTCGATGTCGTCGGTTCGCTCGAGGCCCTGGCCGCGCGGCTTGCATGCAAGAGCTTGACGGACGAGGCGATCGCCGAGATCGGCGTGCTGCACTACCGGATGATGCTGCATCACGTCCGCGACGAGCTGCCGGAGTATTTCGCGCTCAACCAGCGGATCCACCGCGCCATCATCGAGGGCGCGCGCAATCCCGTCCTGCTCGGCGTCTGGCAGGCGCTTGCCGCGCGGGTCGAGCGGGCCAAGTACCTGCCGAACCTCCAGCCCAACCGCTGGAAGGCGGCGATGCACGAGCACGACGCCATGCTCGCCGCCCTGGTCGCACGCGACGGCGACGAGCTCGGACGGCTGATGGAGGCGCATTTCAGCAACGGCCTCGCCGCGATCCTGGCGGCAGGCGCGAGCGAAGCGCCGCCCGAGGACGCGGGCAACTGACGCGCGCCCGGCCGACTCTCTAAAGGCGCCGTCAGGAGCCGGCGATGATCAGCCGCAGCGCCTTGACGATTCCATCGACCGCCACGCTGGCGAGATGAGCCCCATCACCCGGCTGATCACGCTCGCTCCGGCATTGCCGATCACCGCGATGATGCGCGAGGCCGCGAAGAGCAGCAGCAGCAGGATCGTGAGGATGACCACGATCTCGAAAATCGTCTCCGCCTGCTCGGCCACGCTGAAATGGGAATTGTCGGTCAGCGTCATCACCGTCAGCATCGCGCCCGGGCTGGCGATGGAGGGGATGGCGAGGGGATAGACCGCGCGCTCGATATCGGCGCGCCGGATCAGCTTCTCCTCGCCCTCGAGCTTCGACTCGCCGAAGATCATCGAGAGCGCGAACAGGAACAGCACGATGTTGCCCGCGACCTGGAACGAGCTCAGCTCGATATCCATCGCTCCGAGCAGGATCTGGCCGCCGACGACGAAGAAGATCAGCACGAGGAAGGCGACCAGCGTGCCCTGCACCGCGACGCGGCGCGCCGCCGAGGCGCTCATCCCGGCCGTGACCGCAAGGAAGATCGGCAGCGTGCCGATCGGGTCGATCACGACCCAGAGCTTGACGAATTCCGTGAGCAGGCGATCCATGGCGGGTCCGTCGACGCGTATCGATGCTGGCTCGCCCGGTGCCCGGCCGAGCGGCCAGCCTCTCTGTAGCGACCCGGCCCGGCCCCGTCACCCGCGCCGAGGCGTGCCTCGCGACGACGTGAGCACCGCCTTCTTGTCGCCCGCTTGAGTCTTTTTCCCGCCGTTTTAGGCATCGGACCGAAAAGTGGAATCCAGTTTTCGGAAAAATCCGATGCAACAGCAAAGTGCTAGATCGCCACTTTGCGTCCGATAGGACGCACGGCGATCTAGCGAGCGGCGCGCTCGACTTCGGGGAGGACCTTCACGACCGCGGCCGCATCGAGCTCGCTATGGCCCTGAGCCACCAGCAGCCGGTAGAGCATCGTCGCCTGCGCCACCATCGGCATGGCAAGATGCTGCTCGCGGCCGGCCTCCATCAGCAATTCCAGGTCCTTCAGCACCTGCCTGGCATAGCCGCGCGGCGCGAAATCCTCAGCGATCATGCGCGGCATCATCGCCTGCAGCACCGCCGAGTTGCCGAGGCCGGGCGCCAGCGCCGCCGGGATCTTGCTGGCATCGACGCCATAGGCCTCGGCCAGCCGCAAGCCTTCCGCGACGATGCAGTAATTCGTCAGGCAGAGCGCCTGGTTGACCAGCTTGGTCGCCTGCCCCGCGCCGATATCGCCCATGTGGCTGAAGAGCCCGAAGCGCTCGACCAGCGGCCTGACCGTCTCGACCGCCCATGTGGTGCCGCCCGCCATGATCGCGAGCGTCCCGGCTTCCGCCGCGCCGGGCCCGCCGGAGACCGGAGCGTCGATGAAGGCGATGCCCTTTTCGGCCAGCGCCTCGCCGAGCTTGCGGGTGACGCCGATCTCGGTGGTCGAAAAGTCGATGACGATGCAGTCCGTGGCCGGCGCCGCCGAGAGGATGCCCTCCGGCCCGCTCACGACGTCGGAGACCGCCTTGGTCGTGGTGACGCTGATGCCGAGGCGGTTGCTGCGCCCTGCGACCTCGGCCGGCGAGGCAGCAAGCTTGACGCCGAGCCCCTCGGCCTCGGCGCGGCGCGCCGGGTCGAGATCATAGCCGACGACTTCGTGGCCGCCAGCCAGCAACCGCTTGGCAAAGCCCACGCCCATCAGCCCCAGGCCGACGAACCCGACCGTCTCAGTCATCTTACCTCACCTCCCCTGCCAATTCGGCGCGCGCTTGGCCAGGAAGGCTTCCATGCCCTCGCGGAAATCGGCGCTCATGTAGCACATCACGACGAGGTCGCTGTCCTCGGTATGGTTGACCGCGGAGAGCCGGCGCATCGCCTCCTTGGTGGCGCGCAGGGTCAGCGGCGCGTGGCCGGCAATGGTCGTGGCCAGCTCCTTGGCGCGCGCCATCAGCGCGGCGTGGTCGGCGACCAGCTCGTTGAACAGCCCGATGCGATGGGCCTCCTCGGTCCCGACCAGCCGCGCGGTGAAGACGATGTCCTTGACCCGCGCCGGCCCGAGCAGGCTGGCGAGCCGCGCGTAGTTGTTCATCGACAGGCAGTTGCCGAGCGTGCGCGCCACCGGGAAGCCGAAGCGGGCATCCTGCGTCGCGATCCGCATGTCGCAGGCGCAGGCGATGCTGGCGCCGCCGCCCGTGACCGCGCCCGAGATCGCCGCGATGGTCGGGATGCGGCAGCCCTCGATCTTGCGCAGCACCTCGTCGATGCGCGCCTCGTAGGCGAGCGCATCCTCCGGCTTGGTGAAGGCGCGGAACTGCGAGATGTCGGTGCCGGCGGCGAAGGCCTTCTCGCCGGCGCCGGTCAGCACCAGCACCTTGGGCGAGCCATGGCCCTCGATATCGGCGCAGATCTCGGCGACGCGGTCATACATCGCGAAGGTCAGCGCGTTGCGGGCCTGGGGCCGGTTGAGCGTGATCCAGCCGATCTCGCCGCTGACCTCGTAGAGGATCTCGTCGCTCATTGAGCCATACCTTCCCTAGATAGTCCCGGCCTTAGATAGCCCCGGCGCGGCGCAACTCCGCGACCGCTCCGGCATCGTAGCCGAGCTCGGCCAGGATCTCGTCATTATGCTCGCCGGCCTCGGGCGTCGCCGTCGCCACGCTGGCTGGCGTGCGCGAGAGCGTCACCGGCTCGCCGACGACGCGATAGTCGCCGAGCACCGGATGGTTCACCGCCTGCGCGATGCCGAGATGCTGCACCTGCGGGTCGTCGAACATCTCGTCGACCGCGTAGATCGGCCCGGCCGGCACGGCAGCGGCCTCGAAGGCCGCGAGCCAATGCGCCGAGTCATGCTGGCGCAGGATGTCTTCGAACATGACGCGCAGCTCCGGCCGCTTCGGCAGGCGCTTCTCCATGCTGTCGTATTCAGGGTCGTCGGCCAGCTCGGGCCGGCCGATCGCCGTGCAGAAGGAGCGCCAGTGGCCCTCGGCGCCGACGCCGATATTGATGTAGCCGTTTCGCGTGGCGTAGACGCCCATCGGCGTCGAATAGGGATGGTCGTTGCCGGCCTGCGGCGGCACCGTGCCCTCGACCAGGAAGCGCGCCGCCTGGAAATCCATCATCGCGATCTGGGCTTCGAGCAGCGAGGTCTGGACCCACTGCCCCTTGCCGGAGGTCGCGCGCTCCTGCAGCGCCACGAAGGCGCCGAGCGCGCCATAGAGACCCGCAGCCGAATCCGCCACCGCGATGCCGGCGCGCACCGGCCCCTGCCCCGGCAGGCCGGTGACCGACATCATCCCGCCCATGCCCTGGGCGATCTGGTCGAAGCCGGCGCGGGTGCGATAGGGCCCGCTCTGGCCGAAGCCGGAGATCGAGACCAGGATGAGCCGCGGGTTGAGCTTGTGCAGCGTCTCGAAATCGAGCCCGAGCCGGTCCTTCACGTCGGGCCGGAAATTCTCGACCAGCAGGTCGGCGCCTTCGATCAGCTTGCGCAGGATCGCCTGGCCCTGCGGCGTCTTCAGGTTGACCGTCAGCGAGCGCTTGTTGCGGTGCAGGTTCTGCATGTCGTAGCCATGCCTGGCACCGCTCATGTTCTCGTTGGGGTCGAAGCCCGGCGGGCTCTCGACCTTGATCACGTCGGCGCCGAAATCGGCGAAGATGCGGGCGCAGGTCGGCCCGGCCCGAACCCGCGACAGATCGAGCACGCGCAGCTTGGACAAGGCGGTGGATGGCGTCGGGCGGGGCATGACTCTGCTTGAAACGGAGGCAAGGGCCGCCGACTATGCTGACAGCCCCGCAAAGCGTCAACGCCCTGCCCATCTTGCATGCAAAATATTTCGGCCTGAACGGGGCGCCATGAAACAGGCGCCACCCTGCTCGAAACAGCCCTTATTTCAAATAAACATGTATACAGAACGAGGCGTTCCCTTCTCCCCTTACGGGAGAAGGTGGCTCGGCGAAGCCGAGACGGATGAGGGGTCGCGCGACGATTGCAGCGTCGGGCGTGGCATCCTCGACATTCGGAAAGCGCAGCGCGACCCCTCATCCGGCGCTGCGCGCCACCTTCTCCCGCAGGGGGAGAAGGATTCGCGCTCGCAGGCTCAATCCCGCTTCGCGCCGGGCGTCGTCGTGCTTTGCGCCGCGACCGGGTCGCTCGCCGGAAAGGTATCCTTCAGCGCATCGACGAGATCGGCGTCCTTGCCCTTCTTGCGGGCCGCTTCCTTTTGCTCGCGCTGTTCCTGGCGCAGGCTCTCCTTGGCAGGATTGGCTGTCTTGGCGGCAGTGCTGGTCGACATGGTTCTCCCCCTTGGCTCGATCCGGATTCCGCAGCGGCAGCCGCGGTCGCAAGGTCAACGCGGAAAAAGGATGGTCGTTCCACCGGCCTCGTAGGGGCGCGCCACACTGCCCGACGCGCTAGAACCGTGCCGCATTCGCGCCATGCCGCTGCCGCCGGGATATGGACGCAGCGCTGACGCGCTCCCATTTGCGGGGTCGCCCGCAACAAGGAAGCCCGGCATGGTCGATTTTTCAGTCCTCGATCTCTCCCCCGTGATCGAGGGGCAGGAACCCGGCGACGCGCTGCGCAACTCGCTCGACCTCGCCCGCCATGCCGAGGCGCTGGGCTACAAGCGCTACTGGGTCGCCGAGCACCACAACATGACCGGCATCGCCAGCGCCGCGACCTCGGTGGTGATCGGCTATCTCGCCTCCGGCACGAAGACGATTCGGCTCGGGGCGGGCGGCATCATGCTGCCGAACCATTCGCCGCTCGTGATCGCCGAGCAGTTCGGCACGCTTGAGGCACTCTATCCCGGCCGCATCGACCTCGGGCTGGGCCGTGCGCCCGGCACCGACCAGCGCACGCTGCGGGCGCTGCGGCGCAACCCGATGGCGGCCGACAATTTTCCGCAGGACGTGCTGGAGGTGCAGGCCTTCCTCGCCCCGGTGCAGCCCAACCAGGCCGTGCAGGCCGTGCCCGGCGGCGGATTGGAGGTGCCGGTCTGGATCCTGGGCTCCAGCCTGTTCGGAGCGCAGCTCGCAGCCGAGCTCGGCCTGCCCTATTCCTTCGCCTCGCATTTCGCGCCCGATGCCCTGATGCAGGCGCTTTCCGTCTATCGCGAGCGCTTCAAGCCCTCCGAGCAGCTAGCCACGCCCTATGCCATGCCCGGCATCAACGTCGTCGCCGCCGACACCGACGAGGAGGCGAGCTACCTCTTCACCACGATCCAGCAGCGCTTCACCGACATGATTCGCGGCACGCGCGGCAAGCTCCAGCCGCCGATCGACGACATCGAGGCCTACTGGTCGCCGATGGAGAAGGCGCATGTCTCGGGCATGCTGCGCTACGCCTTCGTCGGCTCGCCCGAGAGCCTGAAGCGCCAGCTCGGCGCCTTTCTCGACGCGACCCGCGCCGACGAGATCATGGTCACAGCCCCGATACATGACCACGCTAAGCGCAAGCGATCCTACGAAATCCTCGCAGCCATTGCGCCAGAGATCGGCAGGGCGAAAAGCGCCGCCTGACGGCAACAGCCGCTCGGAACCTCATGGTTCGGCGCCGCGTTGCCATCGCGCGCCAGACCGAAGCATGAGGGGCCACTATGAAGTTGAACGTCTCGGCGAGCCTGACCTACAGCTTCTCCAGCCCGACGCAGGTGATCGCCGCGATCGAGGCGGCCCACTCGCCGGACCAGACCATCCTCTCCGAAGAACTCTGGATCACCTCCGGCCCGGCGCTGATCCGCGACACCGAGGCGGCGAGCGGCGAGCGCCGCTTCCGCACCGCGCTCGAAGGCCAGGTCGGGATCAACTACCGCGCGGTGGTGGATAACGGCCAGCGCCCTCTGCTCGGCCCCGACGCCCGCCAGCACGACTGGGCCGAGCTGCCGCGCGAAGTGCTGCCCTATCTGCTGCCGAGCCGCTTCTGCCCATCCGACGAGTTCATGCGCTTCGCCCAGCGCGAGTTCCGCTCGGTGCGCGGCGGCGGCGCCCGCGTGCTCGCCATGCTCGACTGGCTCAATGCCCATGTCGACTACGTCCACGGCGTCAGCACCGCCAAGACCACCGCCGAGCACACCTTCATCGACCGCGCCGGCGTCTGCCGCGACTTCAGCCATCTCGGCATCACGCTGGCCCGCGCCATGAACATCCCGGCGCGCGCCGTCAGCGCCTACGCGCTTGCGCTCAAGCCGCCGGATTTCCACGCCGTGTTCGAGGTCTATCTCGACGGGCGCTGGTGGCTGCTCGACCCGACGCGGCTGGCCCCGATCGAAGGCATGGTCAGGATCGCCAGCGGCCGCGACGCCGCCGACATCGCCTTCCTGACCAGCGAGTATAACTGCCAGTGCCTGAGTCAGGTCATCACGGTGACGCAGGCGCCGGACGAGGCCGAGACGCGGGCGGCCTGAGCCTCTCCCTCAGTTGCAAATGATTTGCGATAGGCCGGTTTTGCAAAAGCCGGCCGGCATTGCTATTTCAGGCTCATGAGGGGAATCGACCAGCGGGTGGCCGTTTTCGAGGAGCAGTTGCGCCAATCCGGGCTCCGGATGACGCAGCAGCGCCGTCTGATCCTGCGCGTCCTGGCCGAGGCAGACGACCATCCCGACGCGAAGGGCATCTTCACCCGCGCCTTCGCGCACGACCCGACGCTGTCGCTCTCGACCGTCTACCGCACGATGAAGATCCTGGAGACGCAAGGCGCGATCGAGCGCCACGCCTTCGAGGACGGCGTCTCGCGCTACGAGCACGCCGACCAGCAGCACCACGACCACCTGATCGACATCGAGACCGGCAAGGTGGTCGAGTTCTCCTCGCCGGAGATCGAGGCGCTGCAGGCCAAGATCGCGGCCGAACTCGGCTACGAGATCGTGCGCCACCGGCTGGAGCTGTATGGGCGGCGCAAACCGCCAACACCGCGCGGTAAGAGCAAAGCGAAGACCTAGCCCTCCGAATTCCGCTCAGGGCCATGTAGCGCGACATCTTGCAATATTGCAGGCGATATCAGATATTCTAGCATGCGGTTGGTCCTGGACACGGCGGCGATGGTCGCGGCAATCCGAAGCGAAGCCGGGGCGTCGCGCCGTTTGCTCGTTGCCGGTCTTGAAAACCGCATAGCTCTGCTGGTCTCGGTCCCCCTAATGATCGAGTATCAATCCGTCATGACGCGGGCCGAGCATATGGAAGCGGCGAGGCTTTCCTTGGACGATATCGAAAGCCTGCTTGACGCGGTAGCTGCTGTTGCCAGGCCGGTGCGTCTAGCCTTCCTGTGGCGACCCGGCTTGCGCGATCCTGACGACGACATGGTATTGGAGACAGCCGTCAACGGACAAGCGGATGCTATCGTGACGTTCAACCTGCGCGATTTCGGCAAGGTCGCCGAACGATTTGGCATCGCGGTATTGACGCCGGGCGAAGCGCTCAGGCGCGTGGAGGCGATCGAATGAGGAAGAGTAATTTTGCGCTGCGACTGCAGCCCTCGCTTCTCGACGAGGCTCGCAAACTCGCCGAAACAGAGGGTGTGGCGCTCAATCAGCTCATCAATGTCGCGGTAGCGGAAAAGCTCTCGGCACTTCGCACGGAGAGCTATTTCGCTGAGCGCATCGCTCGGGCGAACATACCAAAAGCTCTCGATATTCTGAAGCGCGCAGGCGTCGGCAATCGGCCCCTGGAAGGCGACGAGGTCCTGAAATAGCCTTGCCCCCAAGGGCGATGGCCGGGTCAAGTCCGGCCATGACGCCCTTTGAGGCTAACCCGCCTTGCGCTTGTTCTGCCGGTTGGCGATCAAATCATCGACCACCGCAGGATCGGCAAGCGTCGATGTATCCCCGAGCGCGGAAAACTCGTCCTCGGCGATCTTGCGCAGGATGCGGCGCATGATCTTGCCGGAGCGGGTCTTGGGCAGGCCCGGCGCAAACTGGATCAGGTCCGGCGAGGCGATCGGGCCGATCTCCTTGCGCACATGCGCGACCAGCTCCTTGCGCAGCGCCTCGCTCGACTTTTCGCCGGTCATCAGCGTGACATAGGCGTAGATGCCCTGCCCCTTGATGTCGTGCGGATAGCCGACAACCGCGGCCTCCGAGACCATTGGATGCGAGACCAGCGCCGACTCGACCTCGGCCGTGCCCATGCGGTGGCCGGAGACGTTGATCACGTCGTCGACGCGGCCGGTGATCCAGTAATAGCCGTCGGCATCGCGCCGGCAGCCGTCGCCGGTGAAGTACTTGTTCGGATAGGCCGAGAAATAGGTCTCCTCGAAACGCTTGTGGTCGCCGTAGACCGTGCGCATCTGGCCGGGCCAGCTCTCCGCGATGACCAGGTTGCCCTCGGCCGCTCCCTCCAGCACCTTGCCCTCGGCATCGACCAGCTCAGGCTTGACGCCGAAGAAGGGCCGCGTCGCCGAGCCCGGCTTGAGCCGGGTCGCGCCCGGCAGCGGCGTGATCATGATGCCGCCGGTCTCGGTCTGCCACCAGGTGTCGACGATCGGGCAGCGGTCGTCGCCGACGACGCGATGGTACCACTCCCAGGCCTCCGGATTGATCGGCTCGCCGACCGACCCGAGCAGGCGCAGCGACTTGCGCTTGGTCCGCTTCACCGGCTCCTCGCCGGCGCCCATCAGCGAGCGGATCGCCGTCGGGGCGGTGTAGAAGGTGTTGACCTTGTGCTTGTCGACCACGTCCCAGAAGCGCGAGATCGTCGGATAGGTCGGGATGCCCTCGAACATCAGCGTCGTCGCGCCGTTGGCGAGCGGGCCGTAGACGATGTAGCTGTGGCCGGTGACCCAGCCGACATCGGCCGTGCACCAGTAGATCTCGCCGTCATGATAGTCGAAGACGTATTGGTGCGTCATCGCGACGTAGACGAGGTAGCCGCCGGTCGTGTGCAGCACGCCCTTGGGCTTGCCGGTCGAGCCTGACGTATAGAGGATGAAGAGCGGGTCCTCGGCCTTCATCTCGGCCGGGGGGCAATGGCCTGAGACCTTGGCCGCCTCCTCGTGATACCAGACGTCGCGGCCGTCCTTCATGGCGACGTCGCCGCCGGTGCGCTTGACCACGATCACGGTCTTGACCGGCGCCTTCTCGGCGGCCGCGTCGACATTGGCCTTGAGCGGCACCTTGCGCCCGCCGCGCAGGCCCTCGTCGGCGGTGATCACCATCTCGGAGGTCGCGTCCTCGATCCGGTTCGCGATCGAATCCGGCGAGAAGCCGCCGAACACCACCGAATGCACCGCGCCGATGCGGGCGCAGGCCAGCATCGCATAGGTCGCCTCGGGGATCATCGGCATGTAGATCGTGACCCGGTCGCCCTTCTTGACGCCGTTGGCCTTGAGCACGTTCGCGAACTTGCAGACCTCGGTATAGAGCTGGCCGTAGCTGATCTTCTTCGACTCCGAGGGGTCGTCACCCTCCCAGATGATCGCGGTCTGCTTGGCGCGGGTCGCCAGATGCCGATCGACGCAGTTATAGGAGACGTTGGTGGTGCCGTCCTCGTACCACTTGATCGAGACCTTGCCCGGCTTGTAGCTGACGTTGCGCACCTTGCTGTAGGGCTTGAACCAGTCGATCCGCTTGCCCTGCTCGGCCCAGAACTTGTCCGGATCCTTGATCGAGGCCGCATACATCTTCTTGTACTTGGCATCGGTGAGATGCGCCTTCTTGGCCCAGGCCGCAGGCACCTCGTAGATCTTCTCGGACATATCAGGCATCTCCCCGGACTTGGGCCGCCGGCGAAGCATCGGCGGCGCGGCTCATGGCATAGACGCCGGAATCCCGGCGCACAATGGCCGCTTCTTGCGAATTGGCCGCATCATAAGACGGGAGGGACGCCCGGCAAGCGGCGCAGGCTCGCACTTTGGTGTCAGAGACTTTTGGCGAGGAAGGCGCCGCCATGCTAGCGCGCCGACATGGTCTCTCCGTCATTGCGAGGAGCGTAGCGACGAAGCAATCCAGGGGCCGTCGAGCGAGACCTCTGGATTGCTTCGCTGCGCTCGCAATGACGGCGAGCGCCACTGCAATCGGAGCTCGCCGGCGTTATAATCCACCCATCTCGCAGACGATGTCCCACTCGTCCTCGGTCACCGGCTGCACCGAGAGCCGAAACGACGTCACCAGCGCCATCTTGGCGAGCTTCGGCTCGGCCTTGACCGCGAGCAGCGTCACCGGCTTCGGCAAGGGCTTCACCGCCTTGAAGTCGACCAGCACCCAGGGCTCGCCCGGGAGCCAGTTATAGGCTTCCTTGATGACCTCGACGATGCCGACGACCTCGAGCCCCTCGTTGGAATGGTAGAAGAAGACCTGGTCGCCCGTCTTCATCGCCATCAGGTTGAGCTTGGCGGTGTGGTTCTTCACCCCGTCCCAATGCGTGCCCTTGGCGCCGGCCTTGACCTGGTCGTCCCAGGACCAGACCGAGGGTTCGGATTTGATCAGCCAGTGAGCCATCAGGCCTCGTCCTCTTTCGTGTCGTCCTGCATCGGCTGCGGCGGGCGCGATGCCGCCTCGCCCTGCTCGTTCCAGAAGCGCACCATCTCGCGCGTCAGCGCGGCATAATCCTGCGGATCGAGCTCGACCCTGACCTCGGCCTCGCCGAAGGGCAGGATCAGCACGAAGCGATGCGTGTCCTCGCGGCGCCGGCGGCGCAGCTCGATCGCCCGCTCCGCGATGCGGCCCGCGAGCGGCACCGGCTGGCCCTCAGCCACGAGCTCGGCGCCGGTGGTCTTGCGCACCTCCGCGATGCCGCGCGCCACGCGCTTCGTCAGATCGGACCAGTCATTCGCCATTGCCGCCTCCTCAATTCTCAGCCCGGATCGGCCGCGCCAGCAGCCCGGCCACCGCCTCGCGCACGCCGACCTCGCCCGCGATGATCGCCGCAACCGCATCCGCGATCGGCGTCTCCACCTCTTTCGCCCGCGCCATCTCAGTCAGGATCGAGGCGGTGAAGGCGCCCTCGGCAAGCTTGCCGCCGGCAGCCTCTGCCGGAGACTTGCCCTCGCCCAGCGCCAGACCAAATGCAAAATTCCGCGATTGCGCCGAACCGCAAGTCAGCACGAGATCACCGAGGCCCGACAGCCCCATCAAGGTCTCCGCCTGCGCGCCATAGGCCTCGCCGAAGCGGCGCAGCTCGGCAAAGCCGCGCGCCACCAGCGCGGCGCGGGCGCTCTCGCCGAACTTCAGCCCGATCGCGATCCCCGCCGCGATGGCGAGCACATTCTTGGCCGCGCCGCCGATCTCGACGCCGCGCGGATCGCCGCTGTGATAGATGCGGAAGGCCGGCGAGGTCAGTGCGCCCGCCAGCCGCTGGGCCAACCTCTCGTCGGAACAGGCCAGCGTCACTGCCGTCGGCAGGCCCCGCCCGATATCGGCCGCGAAACTCGGCCCCGACAGGATCGCGGGAATGGCCGCCGGCCAGACCTCGCCGATGATCTGCGTGGTGAAGCAGCCGCTCGCCTGCTCGATGCCCTTCGCCGCCGAGATCGCCGGCAGGCCGGCAGGATGAGCCCGAGCCACCGCCTCGACCACGCTACGGAAATGCTGCGTCGGCAGCGCCAGGATAAGCGCCTGCGCCTCGCCCAATGCGGCCAGCGAGCTCGTCGCCGCGATGGTCTCGGGCAGCGTCACCCCTGGCAGCCTCGGCGCCTCGCGCCGTTCGGCAATGGCAGCGACCGTCTTCTCATCCCGCGCCCAGAGCAGGACCTTGCGCCCGGCCCGTGCCGCTGCGACCGCGAGCGCCGCGCCAAAGGAGCCGGCGCCGACGATGCCGATGGTCGAGAAATCCGCCTGGCCGCTCATCCCTGCGGCCTGAGCTCGTCCAGCGGCCAGCGCGGGCGCGCGACTGCGCTCATGTCGTCGATCATGCCGAGCCTGAGCCGCTCCAGCCCGGCCCAGGCGATCATCGCGCCATTATCGCCGCAAAGCTCCAGCGGCGGCGCCACCATCGGCAGTCCGGCCTCGGTGGCGAAGCGGGTCAGCCCGCGCCGGATCGGCTGATTAGCCGCGACGCCGCCGGCAACGACGAGGGTCGAGGGCGTGATGCCGGCGGCGCGGCAGGCGCGCAGCCCGGCCCGCGTCCGGTCGACCAGCACATCGACGATCGCCGCCTGGAAGGAGGCGCAGAGATCGGCGACGTCGCCGTCCGAGAGCGGCGCGATCCGCTCCGCCACCAACCTGACCGCCGTCTTCAGACCCGACAGCGAGAAGTCCGGATTGGGCCGCCCCGCCATCGGCCGCGGGAACTCGAAGCGCTCGGGGTCGCCCTTCAGCGCCTCGCGCTCGACCGAGGGGCCACCGGGATAGGGCAGCCCGAGCATCTTGGCGATCTTGTCGAAGGCCTCGCCGACGGCATCGTCGATCGTGCCGCCGAGCTTGAGGTAGTCGCCGACGCCGCGCACGGCGAGGAGCTGGGTGTGCCCGCCCGAGACCAGCAGCAGCAGATAGGGAAAGGCGAGGTCGTCGGTCAGCCGCGCCGTCAGCGCGTGGGCCTCGAGATGGTTGATCGCGATGAAGGGCCGGCCCGTCACCAGCGCGATCGCCTTTGCCGTCGTCAGCCCGACCATGACGCCGCCGACCAGCCCCGGCCCGGCCGCCGCCGCGACCGCATCGATCTCCGAGGGTTTCAGCCCTGCCGTCTCGAAGGCTCTGGCGACGATGCGGTCGAGCGCGTCGACATGGGCGCGCGCCGCGATCTCCGGCACGACCCCGCCATAGGCGGCATGTGCGGCGATCTGACTCAGCACCTCGTTCGAGAGGATCCTGGCCTCGCCCGAGCGATCGACGCCGACGATCGCGGCCGCGGTCTCGTCACAGGTCGTCTCTATCCCCAGCACGCGCATGATCGGTCGACAGGTCTCTCGGTAAGGAATTCGGAAGGACAAGGCGGCGAAGGTCCGGCGCTGTTGCGCCGGGCATTCCCTCGTATAGTGCGGCGGGAAGCATAAGGCCAAGAGGCCACAAGGAAGAGGCCGCAAGAGGCTGATGAACCGCCATCACGCGGCCAAGGTTGGGGTTAAGACGCTTTAGCATGAACGAGATCGCTTCGCTTCACGAACGGCAGGCCGGCCGCTTCGTCATCGGCACGCGCGGCAGCCCGCTGGCGCTGGCGCAGGCCCATGAATTCGCCGGCCGGCTGGCTGCTGCCCATGGCTGGGAGCGCAGGGAGCTGCCGCTCGACATCATCCGCACCACCGGTGACGCGATTCGCGACCGGCCGCTCTCGGAGGCCGGCGGCAAAGGTCTCTTCACCAAGGAGATCGACCAGGCCCAGCTCCATGGCCGGATCGACTACGCCATCCACTCGGCCAAGGACCTGCCGAACGATTTGCCCGACGGGCTCGTCATCGCCGGCTACCTGCCGCGCGAGGACGTCCGCGACGCGCTAATCTCGCGCGGCATCGCCGATATCGCCGGCCTGCCCCAGGGCGCGATTGTCGGCTCGGCCTCGCTGCGGCGCCAGGCAATCCTGAAACGGATCAGGCCCGATCTGCGGATCACTTTGCTGCGCGGCAATGTCGGCACGCGCCTCGAGAAGGTCGCGGGCGGCGAGATCGACGCCACCTTGCTGGCGCTGGCCGGCCTGAAGCGGCTCGGCCTGGCCGAGAAGGCGAGCGGCGTCCTCTCGGTCGAGGAATGCCTGCCGGCCGTAGGCCAGGGCGCGATCGCGATCGTGATCCGGGCCGATGACGAGAAATCCATCGAAGCGCTCCAGCCGATCCTCTGCCGCGACACCGGCATCGCCGTGGCGGCCGAGCGCGCCTTCCTCAGCGAGCTCGACGGCTCCTGCCGCACGCCGATCGCCGGCCATGCCACGGTCGAAGGCGGGCGCTTCCAGTTGCGCGGCCTGCTGCTCGCCCCGGATGGCGGCGCGGCAGCCGAGGACAGCATCAGCGGGACGACCGCCGACGCCACGGCGCTGGGCGCCGAGCTTGGCCGTTCCCTGCGCCGGCGCGCTCCGGCTGGCATCTATTCATGAAGCTGCATTATCGTTGATCCCGACCCGCGACGCAGGAGGCCGCATGCGCGTATTCGTGTTCAGACCGCAGGCCGATGCCGAGCGCAGCGCCCGGGCGCTGAGCGCGCATGGCCATGAGCCGATCGCGACGCCGCTCTTCACCGTCGTGCGCCTGCCGGAGCCGGCACCCGAAGGCGATTTCGCGGCGCTGGTCCTGACCAGCGGCAATGCCGTGCCCGCGCTCGCCGATGCGCGCCCTGCCTGGCGCGAGCTGCCGGTCTTCACCGTCGGCGCCCGCACCGCAGGCAGGACCCGCGACGCCGGCTTCGGCGACGCCCGCAGCGCCGACGGCGACCGCAACGACCTGATCGCGCTGATCCGGCAGAACATCGCGGCCCCCGCTCGCCTGCTGCTGGTCACCGGCAAGGACTATCACGAGGATGTCCCGGCCCGGCTCGGCGAGGCCGGCTACGAGGTCACCGTCTGGACCGCCTATGCAGCCGAGGCCGTCGCTGCCCTGCCCGAAGACACCGCAACCCAGCTCCGCGACGGCCGGGCCGAGGCGGCATTGCATTACTCGGCGCGCGGCGCCCAGACCTTCCTCGACCTGACCCGCAAGGCCGGGCTCGGCGACCCCGCGCTCGAACTGACCCATGTCGCTCTTTCCGCCGAGGTCGCGGCGCCGCTGATCGCCTCCGGCGCCAGCACGATCCTGGTCGCGGAATATCCGGAAGAGGCGGCGCTGCTCGCCGCGCTCGATCAAGTGTCCGCTCGCAATCGCAGCATCGGGGATGCTAGAGAGGACGCGAGCGCGCCGGCTGGCGTCGAGACGGATAGGGACGCGATGAGCGAGCCGGACAAACCCTCCACGCCGCGCGGGCGTTCCAGGCGCACGCCACCGACGATCGAGCTCAAGGCCAAGGACGATACGCCGGCCGTGGCGGCTGACGAGTCGTCGCCGGCTGCGGCGGAGGCCGCGGCCGAAGCCCTGCTGCCGACCGAGGCCCTGCCCCAGGAAGTGCCGACCGCGGGCGATGTCCCGCTGATCGAGCCCAAGCAGCCGGTCGAAGACGCCGCTTCCGCCAATGCGAAGCCCGACGCCGCCCAATCTGAATCCACCAAACCCGGGCAGCCCGCCGAGCCGCGCTCACGCCTGCCGCTGCCGGCCCTGGCGCTTGCCGGGCTCGTTGGCGGCGTCGTGGGTGCCGGCCTCGTGCTCCTCGCGCTTGGCCGCTCCGAGTCCGACGCCGGCGCCCAGCAGATCGCGGAGCTGCGCACCCGCATCGACACCTTGCAGAGCGCCAGCGCCAACCTGCCGACCCGCGCCAATCTCGACGCGCTCGAACGCAAGGCCGGCGACGCGCTCCAGGCCATCGACCGCAAGGCGAGCGCCGCCGCCGACACCGCGGCCAGGGCCGGCGCGGCAGCGCAGGCAGCAAGCGCCAAGCTCGCCGAGATCGCCAACGCGCCGGCGCAGCCCGCCGCGCCCGATAACAGCGCTGCCCTCGCCGGCCTGACGCAGCGGCTCGGCTCGGTCGAGACCCTGGCCAAGAACGCGGCGACGCCGACGCCGCAGGCACTCGCCGCCGCGCGCATCGTGCTGGCCGAGCGCATCCAGAACGCCATCGCCTCGGGCCAGCCCTTCGCCGGCGACGTCGCCGCGCTCGCCAAGGGCGGCGGCGCGCCCGACCAACTCGCGGCGCTGAACGCGGTCGCGGCCAGTGGCGCACCGACGCAGGCCGCGCTGCTCGCGCAGTTCCGCAGCCATCAGGTCATGTTCGTGCGCGAGATGACGCCGGCCTCGGCCAGCTGGCAGGACAGGCTGCTCGGCCTCGCCAGCCGCGTCGTCACCATCCGCCCGGTCGGCGAGACCGGCGACAAGGATCCGGGCACGCTGGTGATCCGGCTCGAAAGCGCCATCGCCCGCAATACCATCGGCACGGCCGCGACGCTCTGGGCGCAGTTGCCCGAGCCGGCGCGCCAGGCCAGCGCCGAATTCGGCGAGGCGCTCCAGAAACGTGCGGCGGCCGAAGCCGCCATCGCCAAGATCGCGCAGGATGCGGTCGCCGCGCTCGGCGCCGGCGGCTGACGGGGGATAGGGTCCGATGGTTCGCGTATTGCTCTATCTCTTCGTCATCGCCCTGCTCGCCGTGGGCGCGGTCTGGCTCGCCGACCGGCCGGGCGAGGTCTCGGTGCTCTGGCAGGGCTACCGGATCGAGACCAGCGTCGCCATCGCGGCGATCGGCGTCGTCATCCTCGCCTTCCTGGTGATGATCGCCTGGACGCTGATCCGCTTCGTGCTCGGCATGCCCTCGGCCTTCAGCTTCGCCTCGCGCTCGCGCCGCCGGGCGCGTGGCTTCGAGGCCGTGTCGCGCGGCATGGTCGCGATCGGCGCGGGCGACCCCGTCGCCGCCGGCCGCTATGCGCAGGACGCCCGCAAATTCGCCGGCAACGAGCCGCTGACCCTGCTGCTGGAGGCGCAATCCGCGCAGCTCTCGGGCGATCGCGGCCGGGCCGAGGCCGCCTTCAAGGCGATGCTGGAGAAGCCCGAGACCCGCGTGCTCGGCCTGCGCGGCCTCTTCGTCGAGGCCCGCCGCCGCGGCGACATGGCCGCCGCCCGCGCCTTCGCCGACGATGCCGTGCGCCGCTCGCCCTCGCTCGCCTGGGCCAATGACGCCCTGCTCGACTTCCACACCAGCGCCGGCGACTGGCAGGCGGCCCGCACGGCCGTCGAGCGCCGCGCCGCGCTGCGCCTCGCCGAGAAGGCCGAGGCCAAGCGCCAGCGCGCCGTGCTGCTGGCCGCCGAAGCACTCGACGCCAGGGGCCGCGAGCCGGAGAAGGCGCTCGCCGCCGCGCTCGAAGCGGTCAAGCTCGCGCCCGGCCTGACGCCGGCCGCAGCGCTCGCCGGCCGGATGCTCTCCGAGCGCGGCGACATCCGCAAGGCCGCCAAGCTGCTCGAGGCCGCCTGGCGCGAGGCCTCGCATCCCGACATCGCCGCCGCCTATCTCGACGTCCGCCCCGGCGACAGCGCCCAGGACCGGCTCGCTCGGGCCGAGACGCTGGCGAAGCTCCGCCCGGCCGATCCCGAAGGCGTGCTCGCGCTGACTGGGGCCGCCATCCACGCCCGCGACTTCGCCCGGGCGCGCAAGGCGCTGAAGCCCCTGCTCGCCGGCGGCGCCTCGGTGCGCGCCTGCCTGCTGATGGCCGAGCTGGAAGAGGCCGAGCACGGCGCGGCCGGCAAGGTCCGCGAATGGCTTTCGCGCGCCACCCGCGCCCCGCGCGACGCCGCCTGGGTCGCCGACGGGCTGGTCTCCGATCATTGGCTGCCGGTCTCGCCGATCTCGGGCCGGCTCGACGCCTTCGTCTGGACCGTGCCGCCCGCGACACTCTCCGGCAACGGCCCGACCATCGACGACGATGTGCTCGCCGATCTCGACGACCGCTCCCCGCCGCTGCTGGAGGCCAAGGCGGAGATCGTGACGCCGGTCGAGACGGTCGCCGCGCCCGTGCAGCAGACGACGCTCGTCGTCACGGCTCCGGAGGCGGTCGAGATGCCGCCCGCGCCGAAGCCCACGGTCGAGATCAAGCCTGAGCCGGCGCCTGCCGCCAAGGTCGAAGCCAAGGTCGAACCGGCCCCGGTCGTCGAGAAGGCTGCGCCTGTTGCCGCCGCACCACGCGAAGTCCGGCCTTCCCCCGTGATCTTCCCGGTCTCACACGCGCCCGACGATCCCGGCCCGGAAGAACCGCATCCGGCCGAGCCCCAGAAGGGCCGGTTCAAGCTGTTCGGGTGATTGCTATCCGATAAGAGCGGGGGAGCCCTCTCCTGTAAGGAGAGGGTTGGGTGAGGTGTCGGCCGTTGGACGCTTAAGTTGCAGGCGACCCAGCGCTTCACTTCAACCGCCGCAGCAAAGCCGCATGCCCATTCAGCTTCACTGGTCTTTTGGCCGACACCTCACCCTGCCCTCTCCTTACAGGCAGGGCGATCGCATATGGAGAAGGAAAGGCGAACATCGCCTGTCGAAGCAGCGAAACTTTCGCGCTTCGATTCGGTTTTGTTCTCGTTCCGATTCCGGCCAAAAGCCGGTGCTTTTCCATATGCGATCGCCCTGCCTTACAGGAGAGGGTTCCCCGCGCTTTGCCTTCTCGCTTCAGCCACCTGAAATGAAGTGCGCAGCCTCTCCGCGCCCCGTATAGCGTTGCGCATGAACTCCAATCCGACAGCATCAGCCGCAGACGGCGTCACGCTCCTCGTCACCGCCGAACACGCCGGTACGCGCCTCGACAAGGCGCTCACCCTGCTCGCCGGCGAGATTTCGCGCGCGCGCCTGCAGCAGGTCATCCGCGAGGGCGGCGTGCGCCTCAACGGCGTCGTCGCCACCGATCACAGCCGCAAGGTCGTCGAGGGCGACGAGCTCGCACTCGTCATGCCCGAGGCCAAGCCGGCCGCGCCGATCGGCCAGGACATCCCGCTCGACGTCGTCTACGAGGACGAGTACCTGATCGTCATCGACAAGCCGGCCGGGCTCGTCGTCCACCCCGCCGGCGGCCATGAGGACGGCACGCTGGTCAACGCGCTGATCGCCCATTGCGGCGAGAGCCTGTCGGGCATCGGCGGCGTCAAGCGGCCGGGCATCGTCCACCGGCTCGACAAGGACACCAGCGGCCTGCTCGTCGTCGCCAAGACCGACAAGGCGCATCAGGGCCTCGCCAAGCAATTCGCCGACCACGGCCGCACCGGGCCGCTGGAGCGCGCCTATCTCGCGCTGGTCTGGGGCGCGCCGCGCCGGCCGCACGGCACGATCGACGCTCCGCTGGAACGCTCCAACCGCAACCGTGAGAAGATGGCGGTGGTGGGCGAGGGCCGCGGCCGCGAGGCGATCACCCATATCAGCCTGCTGGAGCGCTATCCGGCCCTGCTCAAGGGCCATGAGGAGCAGGAGCCGTTGGCGAGCCTGATCCAGTGCCAGCTCGAGACGGGCCGCACCCATCAGATCCGCGTGCATATGAGTCATATCGGCCATCCCCTACTTGGGGATCAGCTCTACGGCTCCGGCTTCGCCACCAAGGCGAGCCGCCTGCCCGACGGCGCCCGCGAGGCGCTGACGGCCCTGGGAAGGCAGGCTTTGCACGCGGCGATGCTGGGTTTTGCCCATCCGGTGACCGGCGAGGAGCTGCATTTCGAATCCGAGCCGCCGGCCGACTTTGCAAATCTGCAAGCGGAACTCGCGGGTCTGTGAGCCGATCTGGCTCGTCTGCCCACTTTCCGCCTTTCTCGGTTCGCATATAATGGGGTTCTGGGATGCGGATGGCTAAGGGGCGCCGCAGCTGCTGGAACCGACCGGGCCGCGACGCGGTTCGTTAAGTGGTTCGGGCACACATCCAAGACCTGCGCGAGGGTCTTTCGCGCGGTTGGCCTGCCGCGAAGCGGGGGCCAGGAAAGGAGAACGAGCATGGCGATTGCATCGCTGCCCGTCATGTCCGCGGAGGGCGGACTTTCACGTTACCTCGAAGAGATCCGTCGGTTTCCCATGCTGGAGCCGAACGAGGAATTCATGCTGGCCAAGCGCTGGCGCGAGCATGGTGACCGCGACGCGGCCCATAAGCTCGTCACGTCTCACCTGCGCCTCGTCGCCAAGATCGCCATGGGCTATCGCGGCTACGGCCTGCCGATCGGCGAAGTCGTGTCGGAAGGCAATGTCGGCCTGATGCAGGCGGTCAAGCGCTTCGAGCCCGACAAGGGCTTTAGGCTGGCGACCTATGCGATGTGGTGGATCAAGGCCTCGATCCAGGAGTACATCCTGCGCTCCTGGTCGCTGGTGAAGATGGGCACCACCGCCAACCAGAAGAAGCTGTTCTTCAACCTGCGCAAGGCCAAGAGCAAGATCTCGGCGCTTGGCGAGGGCGATCTCAAGCCCGATCAGGTCAAGACCATCGCCACCAAGCTCGGCGTCAACGAGCAGGACGTCGTCGACATGAACCGCCGCCTCGGCGGCGACGCGTCGCTCAACACGCCGCTGCGCGAGGATGGCGAGGGCGAGTGGCAGGATTGGCTGGTCGATGACAGCGAGAGCCAGGAGCGCCGCCTCGCCGATTCGGAGGAGAGCGACAACCGTCACACCGCCCTGCGCGAGGCGCTGACGGTGCTCAACCCGCGCGAACGGCGCATATTCGAGGCCCGTCGCCTCGCCGACGACCCGATCACGCTGGAGCAGCTCTCGGAAGAGTTCGGCGTCTCGCGCGAGCGCGTCCGGCAGATCGAGGTCCGCGCCTTCGAGAAGGTGCAGGACGCGGTCAAGAAGGCGCTGGTCCGGATCGAGGCGCCACGGGCGGCTTTGCCGGCGCACTGAGCCGAGCTGATTGAATGAGACGAGAAGGGGGCGGTTTCCGCCCCCTTTTTCATGGGCGCTGCTGCGCTCGCAAAACCCTCAACCGTCATTGCGAGCGCAGCGAAGCAACCCAGGGGGACCGGGTGAGCGAGCCCCCCTGGGTTGCTTCGCGGAGCCTGTACTCGGGCTTGCCGAAGGCAAGACCCGGGTGCTCGCAATGACGTCGAGTGGCGGCAGCCTCAATACAGCGGCTGCACGGCATTGATGCCCGGCACCCTGAGCGGGCCGATATAGAGCCGGCCGTCGCGCAGCACGAGCGGCGGGATCGACACGAGGCCCGGCGTCGCGCCGGCCTGCGGCTGCCGGCCGCCGAGCAGCCCGCCGAGCCCGGCCATCAGCCCGCCGACCTGGATGCCGCCGATGCGCTCGATGCCGGCGACGGCGGCGTTGACCTGGCCGGAGACGCGATGCGCCGGGTCGAGCAGGATGCGCCCGCTCGCCTCGATCCGCGCCGTGCCCTTGGTCGTCGCCAGCTTGGTCAGCTCGATCAGCCCGCCGGCGGCGCGCCAGGTCTCCAGCGCATCGGGGTTGAAGCCGCGGCGGAAGGCGACGGATTGCGTCACCGTGGCCTGAAGGTCGAGATCGCCCGGCTCGGCATTGCCGATCAGAGCATCCAAACCGGGCAGCACCGAGCCCTTGGTGCTTACGGCGATGTCGGTGGCCTGGTCGGTGGCTGGACGCGTTGGGTTGCGCCGGGCATGGAGCTCGAATTGCGCCGCGCGCCAGGTCTCGTCGGCCTTGCCGGGCGCGGTCAGTACGCCGTTCGGCTCGGCCATCACAAGGGAGAGCCGCTCGAAGCCGGACAGGGTGAGCGCGGCGCTGGCCTCGAACTGCTTCCAGCCCAGGTTGAGCTTGCGGCCTTCCGGCAGGCTGGCCTGAAGCGGGCCGGTGACCTGCACGATGGCGAGACCGGGCGTGTAGATCTGGCCGACGGCGACGCTCGGGCCCGTCTGCACGCTCACCAGGTCGCCCCAGCGCGTCGAGGTCAGGGTCAGCGACGCGCAGCGCACCTCGATGCGGAAGGGATAGCCACCGACGCTGCGGTCGGCGCAGGTCCAGCTCCGGCCGGCCTGCGCCTCGCGCGCCAGCGCGTTGTCGAGCGTCTCGGTCACCCGCCCCTGCACGTAGAACCAGAAGCCGGACCAGCCGGCGGCGATCAGCGCGAGCAGGACGAACGGCGCGTAGAGCCAGAAGCGGCTCTTGCGGCGCGCGGGGATGGGAGCGGTCATGCAGGCCTGATCCATTGCGTGAAGGCGCCGGGATTGTTAGCTCCCGATCGCTGGAAGCGCCAGTACGGCGCGAGCAGCGCTCCATCAAGCAGGGCCACACGGCCAAATTGTGGGATGACGATGATTGCGGATGCAGGCGCCGGCGATCTCTGGGTCTTCGGCTATGGCTCGTTGATCTGGCGGCCCGGCTTCGCCTTCGAGGAGAGCGTCGCGGCCAGGCTGAGCGGCTACCATCGCTCGCTCTGCGTCTTCTCGCATGTCCATCGCGGCACGCCGGAGCGGCCGGGGCTCGTGCTGGGGCTCGATCGCGGCGGCACCTGCCGCGGCCTCGCCTTTCGGGTCGCGGCCGGGCATGCCGACGAGACCATCGCCTATTTGCGCGAGCGCGAGCAGGCGACCTCGGTCTATCTCGAACGGCATCTGGTGGTGACGCTGGAGGATGGCCGCCGGGTCAAGGCTGTCGTCTACGTCGCCGACCGCAAGCACCTGCAATATGCCGGGCGCCTGCCGGCGGCGGAGCTGCTCAAGCTGGTCAGGCAGGGCCGCGGCAGCTCGGGCGAGAACCCCGACTACGTGCTGCGCACCCATGACCATCTGCACAAGATGGGCATCTTCGATCCGGTCCTGGCCGAGCTGGCGGAAGCGCTGGCGCCGGGCCTGACGCATCCGCGCCCGCCGCTTTAACTCGCCCTCTCCGTCATGGTCGCCCTTGTGGCGACCATCCACGTCTCCGTCTCACCATCCGCGTCGCAAGACGTGGATGCTCGGGACAAGCCCGAGCATGACGGCGGAGGCCAGTCCGGAGCTTCAAACCTCGGGCATCAGGTCGAGCAGCGCGGCGCGGCGGGAGAGCCCGTCCTCGGCGAGCAGATGGATGTGGATCTCGGCCGCCCCCGCCATCGCCACCGAGCGGCGCCAGCGCGTCAGCGCCGCCTCGATGCCGAAGGGCCCGCTCTCGCGCGCCGCGATGATCTGGCGCTCGGCCGTGACCGCGAGCAGCACGGCATCGCTGAAGCCGAGCGCGTGATCGTCCGTGATCGAAAAGACCGAGGCGACATAGCGCCGGCCCGAGCGGCCGCGCCAGGCGGTGAAGCGGCGCTCCGCCATCCCCACCGTGCTGCGCAGCGGCATTTCGCGCGCGACCGGCTCGTGAACGACAGCGTCGAAATCCAGTGAGGTCTGGTAAGCCAGGGCAGCCATGTCGTTGCTCCTTTGTTCTCGAACAAAATGAGAACGAAGCGACCCGAAGTCAAGCGGCACCCTGTCAGGAATTGTCAGGAGGCGGCAGCGCGCCCAGCCCGTTTGGGAATTCGCTGGCGTGAGCCGACTGGCCCGGTTGTCGAGAACCGGAGCGCAGCGGACTATCGTCCATGAGGACCGGAAGCGCAGACAGCTGCGCCAGTAGAATTGTCAAACGGGCTCTCAGGCGCCGCGATAGCCGAGCGCGGCGAGCTCCGCCCGGCCGATCGCGAGCAGCCGGTCGCTTTCGGTCTCGATGCGCTCCTGCATCAAGGCCTGGAACTGCTCCTTCGGCAGGCCCGGCGGGATCGGCTCCATGATCGTGACGCGGATCGTGCCTGGCCAGCGCAGGAAGCCGCGCCGCGGCCAGTACAGGCCGGAATTGAGCGCGACGGGCACGCAGGGCACGTTGAGGTCGCCGTAAAGATGCATCACGCCGGTCTTGTAGTCCGGCGGCGCGCCGGCCGGGCGGCGCGTGCCCTCCGGGAAGATCAGGAGCTGGCGGCCCTTCTCGCCGAGCTCGACGCGGGCCCGCCGCATCACGCCGGCGAGCGCGCGCGCGCGCGCGCCGCGATCGACCGGGATCATCCGCAGCTTCTTCAGGCACCAGCCGAACAGCGGCAGCCAGGTCAGTTCGCGCTTCAGGATGAAGACCGGGTCGCGGAAGAGGGTGACCAGCACCAGCGTCTCCCAGGTCGACTGGTGCTTCGCCGCCACCATGATGCCGCCTGGGGGGATGTTTTCCAGGCCGGTGATCTCGTAGCGCATGCCGACCACGACCCGCAGCAGCCAGAGCGTGCTGCGCACCCAGCCGACGGACACCGCGAGCAGGTAGCGCGGCGGCAGGACCATCGACGGCAGCGCCGCGAAGATCAGCCACAGCGTCAGGTTGACGTAGAACAGGACGGTGATGAGGAGCGAGCGCAGCACGAGCATGGCGGGCAAAGAGCCCGGCGCGCGGCCGCCGTCAAGCGCTGTCGGTCTCCGGAGCACGCTGAGATTTGCCAGAATCAAACGCCGTCATACCGGACGGAGCGAAGCGGAGCTCCGGGATCCATCGTAAAGCCCGGAGCCCTACGATGGATCCCGGAGCTGCGCCGCAAACGCGGCTTGTCCGGGATGACGCGAAGGTTTCTGCTTGATCGCAGCAGGCTCTAACCGCCGCGCTGGCCAGGCTCTGCCCGCGTGCGCTTCTCGTGCTCGGGCCCGAGCGCGTCCGGCGGCTTCGGCGAGACCGGCTTGCGCCCGCCGATGATCACCGAAAGCCGCGAGGTCTCGGGGTCGTCCTCGACCATGCTGCGCAGCCGCGCCGCGAGATATTTGGCATATTCCGGCACCAGCACCTTCGCCGCGCGCCATTCGTTCCACCAGCCGGTGGTGTCGATCTGCTCGGTCACGACCGGGTGCGGCACGATGCGCACGCCGGGCATGGCGTGGCTGAACTCGGCCGCGGTGCGCGGCATGTGGTAGTTCGAGGTCACCAGCAGCAGCGAGCCGAAGCCGTGCTGGCGCACCCAGCGCCGGGCCTCGATGGCGTTGCCGATGGTGTTGCGGGCGCGGTAGTCGAGGTCGACGCAGCAGGCGAGCAGTTCGCGCGACGACGGGTTGAGCTTGGCGAGTTCCTCGCGGCCGGTCTTCTCGTTGACGCCGCTGATCAGCAGGCGCGAGCCGCGATCGGCCCCGAGCAGGCCGATGGCGTCGCCGATGCGCTGCGAACCGCCGGTGACGACGACGATGGCGTCGGTGCGCGGCACGGCGACGGGCTCTCGCAGCGCCAGCCTGGAGGCAAACTGAGCGTAGCCGATGACGAAGCTCGCCATCAGTCCCAAGCCCGCTGCAAGCGCCAGACGCATGACCCAGCCCCTCGCGGAGCCCTTCCTGCCGCGCGCGACGGTATCTGCCGCGCTGTCGCCCGTGCTTATCGCCAGCTCACCATGCCCTTGCCTGCTTTCAGTCATCACCATGTCTTGCCTAGCTAAACCGGCAATCGGGCATAAGAGCGGCACCAAAAACCCCGCCCTGCCCCAGAACTTAACAACTTATGTCAGCACGCCCAGATAGTGGCGCACGGTGAAGCGCGAGACGAGCCCCGCGATCGCCGCGACGATGACCGCGACCAGCACCACCACCGCATAGCCCGACCAGCCGATCTCGAACGCGCCGAACAGCGCCTGGAGCTGCTCCGAGCCGGGCGAGGCGCTCCGGCTCGATGTGAGGAAGCCGAGGGCCGCGATCGCGACCAGCGCGGCCAGGCCGCCCGCCCCGCCGCCCTTGAGGCCGAGCCTGATGAAGCGGCTCTGGAACTCCCGCGCGATGAAGGCGTCGTCGGCGCCGACCAGGTGCAGCACCTCGACGCTGTCGCGACTGCCGGCCATGGCGCCGCGCGTGGCGAAGGCGACCGCGAGCGCCGCCGCCGTCAGCACCAGCAGCACGATCGCGAGGCCGGCCAGGATGATCGTGTTGGCCATGGTCGAGAGCCGGCGCAGCGAGAGCCGGTGGTCGTCGAGGATCGCGGTCGGGATCTCCCGGCGCAGGCTGTCCTTGAAGACGGCGACATCGGCTCCCGCCGTGCCGGTCAGCCGCAGCACGATCAGGCGCGGCACCTGCAGCTCGACGAGGTTCAGCCCCGTGCCGAGCCAGGGCTCGAGCAGCTTGTCCGAGTCGGCCTTCGACATGGCGCGGACCTCGCCGATCCCCGCCACGCCTCGCGCCATCTCGGCGGCGCGCGCCACGTCCTTCTCGATGTCGCGGCGCGAATCGGGCCGGATCTGGATCGTCATCTCGTTGGCGACAGCGCCGCGCCATTGCTCGGAGGCGCGCGCCGTCAGCAGGGCCGCGCCGGCGCTGAGCGAGGCGAGGAAGGTCATGATGGCGATCACCGCGAGCAGCGCCCGCTCCGCCACCGCATCGACCGGCACGAGCGGCTTGTCGCGCCGCAGGTTGGACGGCAGGGCGCGCTCGGCCCGTTCGCCGTCGCCGTCCTCGGCGAGCTCAGGCGTCGACATGCAGATGCCCGTCGGCCAGGACCAGGCGCGGCGCGTCGTAGAGTTCCATCAGCCCGATATCGTGCGTCGCGATCACCACGGCAGTGCCAAGCTGCTGCAGCTCCATGAACAGGCGCAGCAGCCGCCGGCCGAGGCCGGGATCGACATTGCCGGTCGGCTCGTCGGCCAGCAGCAGCTCGGGCCGGCCGATCAGCGCGCGCGCGATCGCGGCGCGCTGCTTCTCGCCGCCGGAGAGCACGGTCGGCACCGCATGCATGCGCTCGCCGAGCCCGACCCAGCGCAGGAGCTCGACGACCTCGGCCCGGTAGCTCGCCTCCTCCTTGCCGAGCACGCGCAGCGGCAGCGCCACGTTCTCGTAGACGGTGAGATGGTCGAGCAGGCGGAAATCCTGGAAGACCACGCCCATGCGGCGGCGGAAGGCGGTCAGCGTCGTCGCATCCAGCCGCGAGACATCCTGGCCGAACAGGTTGACGAGGCCGCGCGTCGGCTTCAGCGCCATCAGGATCAGGCGGATCAGCGTGGTCTTGCCGGCGCCGGACGGGCCGGTGAGATATTGGAACGAACGCGGCGCGATGCTGAAGTTGATGTCCTTCAGCACCTCCGGGCCCATGCCGTATCGCAGGCCGACATTCTCGAAGCGAACCAAATCCCGTTCCCCAGCTCTCTCTTCAGAGACGTTTGCGAATTCTCAAACGACCTCTCCGCACGCCCTGCGAATCCCGGTTGCGATCCTACACCCCAAGCCGTCGCCGACGGAAAGCCTTGCAGGGCCAGTTTGGCCACCATGGGGCAGAGTTCTTCACGAGGCGTTAACCATAACTTGCGCCAATGGCTGCCGCGCGCCCGGCTGCGCCGCCGAAGGCTTGAACCGCCTGCCCCGGCGGTCGAGGCTCCGATGATGACCTTACGTTAATTCACAGAGGAACGCGTCCTCAAGGCCATGCTGATCACCTGCCCGTCCTGCGCCAGCCGCTATGAGCTCGATGCCGCCAAGCTTGGCCCGAGCGGGCGCAAGGTGCGCTGCGCCAGCTGCCAGAATCTCTGGCATGTCGAGCCCGCGCGAGAGCTGCAAGAAGCATTCCCCGCCTTCCCGGAGGCACCGAGCAGCGAGGAGACCGCGGCCCTGCTCGACGAGGAGCTGCGCCGCGCCGCCGAGATCGACGCCGAAGTCTCCGCGTTGACGGCAGAGCGCGCCACCGAATCCGAGCCGTCTCAGGCCGGGGCGCCCGCTTCCGCGCGCCGGCGCCGCAAGGACCGCGGCAGCGCGCCGCGCCCGCCGCTGGCGGCGAGGCTGCGCAATCTCGGGACCCCGGCCGCCCTGGCGCTCGCTGGCTTCGCCGTCCTCGGCCTCATTGCCTGGAAGCGCGACCTTGCCGTGCGCAGTGCGCCGCAGCTCGCAATCGTGTTCGAAAAGCTCGGCCTGCCCGTCAATGTCCGGGGCCTCAGCCTGACCGGCATCGAGAGCGGCCTGGTGCAGGATCTCCAGGGCCGCTTCCTGGTGGTCGAGGGCGACGTCACCAACGTCACCAAAACCGCCGCCAAGGTGCCGCTGATCGAGATCGCGGTGAAGGATGCGGCCGATCAGGTGCTCTACACCTGGACCGCCGAGCCGCCGCGCGCGAGCCTGGAGCCCTCCGAGCTCGTCCGCTTCCGCGCCCGGCTCGCGACGCCGCCGGAGAACGGGCAATCCGTGCAGGTGCGCTTCACCACGGCCAGGCCGACCGGGCTCGCCAGCGCGCGCTGACGCAGATTCAGCCGCGCCCGCGCTTGTCCCCGGCCCTCAAAGCCCACATCATTCCGCCGGACGGGATCGCATACACCAGCGATTAGGATGGGACCGCGTAGCACTCTACGCAGGAGCGGCCGCCGGAGCACCGGGACGGCCTGAAAGGACGTGAACGACATGCCGCAGGCCCAGCGTATCCGGGTTCTCTACGAGGAGGAGGCGATCGCGCGCCGCAACGAGGAGATGGCGCGGGAGATCGCCGCCACCGCGCCGGCCGATCTGCTCGTGGTCGCGGTGCTGAAGGGCTCGTTCATGTTCGTCGCCGACCTGATCCGGGCGATGCACCGCGCCGGCATGACGCCGCAGGTCGAGTTCGTCCACCTCTCCAGCTATCGCGCCGCCACCATTTCCTCCGGGCAGGTCGAGATCCTGCGCGACGTGCAGAGCGACGTGCGCGGCCGCGAGGTCCTGCTGGTCGACGACATCCTCGAATCCGGCCGCACGCTCGCCTTCGCCAAGGACCTGCTGGCTGCGCGCGGCGCCAAGAAGGTCGCGAGTGCGGTGCTGCTGGAGAAGCCCGGCAAGCGCGCCGTCAACATCCAGGCCGAATATGTCGGCTTCGAATGCCCGGACTATTTCGTCGTCGGCTACGGCATGGACGTCGCCCATGCCTATCGCCAGCTGCCCTATGTCGGCGTCATCGAGACGGCCGACCAGGCCGGCCTGCCCGGGATCTGACGATGTCGCGCATTCTGGTGGTCGATGACGAGGAGGCCCTGCGCACGCTGGTGGCGCGCGGCCTCTCGCTCGACGGGCATGATTGCCTGATGGCGGCGGATGGCGCCGAGGCGCTCGATATCCTGATCGCCGAGAAGGGTCATTTCGACCTGCTGCTGACCGATATCCGCATGCCGCTGATGGACGGCATCGCGCTGGCGCTCGCCGCCAAGCAGGAATTCCCGGAGCTGACGATCATGCTGATGACCGGCTATGCCGAGCAGCGCGAGCGCGCCAAGAGCCTGGAGGCGATCGTCTCGGAGGTGATGACCAAGCCCTTCACCATCGCCGACCTGCGCACGACGGTCCTGAAGGTGATCGAGCGCTCGATCGGCTGACTCAACTTAGCGGTTCAGCCACCAGATCGAGACGTTGAGCAGTGTCGCGAACGAGACCCAGGCGAAGTATGGCCAAAACAGGTTCGCTGAAACCCGGTCCAACGACCGGAACCGCGCGATGGTGACGACGATCATCGCCAGCAGCGCTAGAATCACCACGATCCCGGCGGCCGGGCTCTGCAATCCGAAGAAGGCGCAGGACCAGAGCACGTTAAGCAAGAGCTGGACGTGATAGGCGGCGAGCGCTCCACGCCTGCCCGGCATCCCCTTCGGCAGCCGCAGGACGCGGAAGACGCTGAACGCCATCATCGCGAAGAGGGTCGTCCAGACCGGCGCGAACAGCCAGTTCGGCGGGTTGAACGGCGGTTTGACGAGGCCGGCATACCACGTGGGAATTTGCGGAAACGTCACGGTGCTACCGAGCAGCGAAGCGGCGACGACCGGAATGAGTGCTAGGATGGCGGCTTGCAGGAATGGCATGCAGGCGGCAACGCACGGTCCGGTCGCGGGTTTCATGTCCCCAGCATGGGCCGCACCTGCGCTGGGAACAAGCCATGGCGCTTGCGCAAGACCTCGCGGAATGAAATGAAACATCCACTATAGTGGACAAATTGGATCACTCCATGACCAAGCGCACGCTCCATCCCCGCTCGCTCGCCGCTCAGGCCATGGGCAAGATCGACCCGCTGACCAAGGCGGTGGTGCCGCCGATCCACATCGCCACGACCTATATCCGCGATGAGGACAACGCTTACAGCTCCGGCTTCGTCTACGGCCGCCCCGATAACGAGACGACGCGCGAAGCCGAAAGCGTGCTCGCCATGCTCGAGGAGGCCAAGGCCGGCGCGCTGCTCTTCGGCTCCGGCATGGCGGCGGCGACTGCCGTCTTCCAGGCGCTTTCGCCGGGCGACCATGTCGTCGCCTCCAAGGTGATGTACTGGGCGCTGCGCTCCTGGCTGCTGACCGAGGCGACGCGCTGGGGCCTCAAGATCGACTTCGTCGAGACCGACGACCTCGTCGCGCTCGAGGCGGCGGTGAAGCCGGGCGTCACCAAGCTGGTCTGGGCCGAGACGCCCTCGAACCCGCTCTGGACCATCACCGACATCGCCGGCGCCGCCGAGATCGCCCATGCCGCCGGCGCGAAGCTTGCGGTCGACTCGACCTGCGCCTCGCCGGTCCATACCCGCCCGCTGACGCTCGGCGCCGACATTGTCATGCATGCCGCCACCAAGGTGCTGAACGGCCATTCCGACGTCGTCGCCGGCGCGCTTTGCGCTCGCGAGGACGACGAGTTCTGGGGCCGCGTCAAGACCGTACGCAAGATGCAGGGCGGCATCCTCGGCCCGTTCGAGGCCTATCTGCTGATGCGCGGCATGCGCACGCTCCATGTCCGCCAGGAGCGCCAATCGGCCTCCGCTATGACGCTCGCCCAAAAGCTGTCGGCCCATCCGCTGGTGGCGCGCGTGCTCTATCCCGGCCTGCCGCAGCATCCCGGCCACGACATCGCCGCCCGGCAGATGGAGGGCGGCTTCGGCTACATGCTCTCGATCCAGGTCACCGGCGGCGAGGCGGCTGCGGTCAAGGCCGCTGCCCATGTCGAACTCTACAAGCGCGCGACCTCGCTCGGCGGCGTCGAGAGCCTGATCGAGCACCGCGCCTCGATCGAGGGCGCCGGTTCGCCCTGCCCGACCGACCTGCTCCGCCTCTCGACCGGCATCGAGGATGTCGAGGACCTCTACGCCGATATCGACCAGGCGCTGAGGGTTGGGCACGCGTAGACGACCTCTACCGGCAACCGAACAAAGCGCGGGGAACCCTCTCCTGTAAGGAGAGGGCAGGGTGAGGTGTAGGCCAGAACACCAGTGAAGCTGAACCAGCCGCCGCGGTTAGCTCACAGCTACAGCGTCAAACGGCCGACACCTCACCCCCACCCCTCTCCTTACAGGAGAGGGGCTCCCGCGCCCTTCTCGCGAACCTCACAGCCAAATCCCCTTCGCCACCGCCAGCAGCCGCGTGCGTTCGGCCAGCCCATTGCGCCCGCCATTGATCAGCCGCGTCACGCGCACGACGTCATCCCCATCCGCAGCCTCGTTGATGCCGCGCTCGCGCCAATAGGCGAAGGCGATGGCGAGCGAGATCGCCGGGTCCTTCGCCAGCTCAGGGTTCGCTTCGAGATCGAGCCCGAGCAGCGCGCCATAGCGCCGGTAGTTCGACCGGCCGGTGAGCTGGAAGACACCACGGCCGTGAAAGCGCGCACCGTCGCCCGGCTGCACGTTGCCGAGATCGCGCCGCCCCTCGTAGCGCGCGAAATAGGCCGTGTTGCCATACTCCTGCAGGGTGCGGAACCTGTCGGTCTCATGCGCCGCCTGGGCCAGGAAATGGCAGAGGCGCAGCCGCGTCGTGACGCCGTAATCCGCTGCCTGCCAGTCGAAGCCGGCGGCGATGCCGGCGATGATCGCGGGTTTGCCTGATGGCACCAGCCGGCGAAGTTTTTCCTCGGTGACGGCCAGAGTCGGCGGCTCCGGCAGGTCCGCAACCGTCTCGGCCCATCCAAACATCGACATTCGCAGCGCTCCCCAAGGGTGGAAAAGCGCCATCATGCGGCCGCTCGGAGCGCCGGGGATAAGCCGAAGCAACTATCCCCGAAATCGTCACAGCGCTGAAACAGCGCCTCGCTAGCTCCGGCCATTCCCAAAGGAGGTGACGACCATGCAAGCTCTCGAAACCAACCGCCGCGCGCTCCTGCTCGGTCTCGGCGCCGCCGCGCTGATGACCCAGGCCAGGCCCGCGTCCGCCCGTACTTTGCCGGCTCTGCCGACCGCCAATATCGGCGCCGACACGAGCTACTGGACCGCCGTGCGTAACCTCTACAGCGTCACGCCCGATATGGTGAACCTCGAAAACGGCTATTGGGGCATCATGGCCGAGCCGGTGAAGGCCGAGTACAAGCGCCTGACCGACTTCGTGAATTTCGAGAACACGGTCTATGCCCGCACCAAGATCGGCAAGGACCTCGACGATGTCCGCACACCGCTCGCCGCCTTCCTTGGCGTCGCCCGCGAGGAGATCGCCCTCTCGCGCGGCGCGACCGAGGCGCTGCAGGCGCTGATCTCCGGCTACAACAAGCTCAAGCCCGGCGACACCGTGCTCTATGCCGATCTCGACTATGACTCGATGCAGTATGCGATGAACTGGCTCAAGGGCCGCCGCAGCGTCGACGTCGTCAAGTTCGCCATCCCCGAGCCCGCCACCCGCCAGGCCGTGCTCGACGCCTACGACGGCGCGCTCAAGGCCAACCCGAAGACCAAGCTGCTGCTGCTGACCCATATCAGCCACCGCACCGGCCTGATGATGCCGGTCAAGGAGCTCGCCGCCATGGCCAGGGCGCGTGGCGTCGACGTCATCCTCGACGCCGCCCATAGCTGGGGCCAGGTCGACTTCCAGGCCAAGGACCTCGGCGTCGACTTCATCGGCTTCAACCTGCACAAGTGGATCGGCGCGCCGCTCGGCGTAGGCATGATCTACATCAACAAGGACCGCCTCGCCGACATCGACTCCTACATGGGCGACGAGGATTTCAAGGCCGACGACGTGCGCTCGCGCCTGCACACCGGCACGCCGAACTTCGCCGCCCAGCTCGCCGTCCCCACGGCGCTGGCGCTGCATCAGGAGATCGGCCCGCAGGCCAAGGAGGCGCGCTATCGCCACCTGCGCAACTATTGGGTCTCGAAGGCCCGCGAGCTGAAGGGTGTGGAGATCCAGACCCCGGACGATCCGAGCATGGTCGCCGGCATCACCTCCTTCGCGCTGACCGGCAAGCGCACGGCGGCCGAGACCAACGCGATCGTCGCGAGCTTGCGCGACCAGCACAAGGTGATGACGGTGCGCCGCGGCGGCGTCGCCAAAGGCGACACGATCCGCATCTCGCCGGCGCCCTACATCATGGAGGCCGACTTGGACCGGTTCGTCGCCGCGCTGGCGGTGGTGTCGGGTAATCGGGCGGGTTGAGTTCTTCCCTTCTCCCCTTGCGGGAGAAGGTGGCCCGCCGCAGGCGGGTCGGATGAGGGGTCGCGCCATCGTTTCCGGTTGGCGTGGCTGAGACGAAGCGCCGCAAGCGTCGCGCGACCCCTCACCCCAACCCTCTCCCGCAGGGGGAGAGGGGGCAGGTCGCGCTACCCCTTCGCCACCTTCTGGTAGTCCTTCACATCCGAAAAGCTGATCTCCGGCACGCGCTCGGAATCGTATTTCAGCGTGAACTGGCTGGACGCCATGAAGACCGGGTCGCCGTCGAGATCATCCGCCATCGACGAGGGCTTCAGCGCCACGAACTTCGCCAGCGCCAGCTTGTCCTCGCTCGAGACCCAGCGCGCGATCGCGAACTGGCACGGCTCGAAATCGACAGGCAGCGAATACTCCGCCTCCATCCGCTCCTTCAGCACGTCGAGCTGCAGCGCGCCGACGACGCCGACGATGGCGGGCGCGCCGTCATGCGGCAGGAAGAGCTGGACGACACCCTCCTCCGCCATCTGCTGGAGCGCCTCGCGCAGCTTCTTCGCCTTCATCGCGTCCTTGAGCTTGACGCGGCGCAGGATTTCCGGCGCGAAGCTCGGCACGCCCTTGAAGACGATGTCCTCGCCCTCGGTCAGCGTGTCGCCGATGCGCAAGGTGCCGTGGTTCGGCAGGCCGACGATGTCGCCGGCATAGGCCTCCTCGGCGATCGAGCGGTCGCGGGCGAAGAAGAATTGCGGCGCGTTGAGCGGCATCGGCTTCGCCGTCCGCACCAGCTTCGCCTTCATGCCGCGCGAGAGCTTGCCCGAGCACACCCGCATGAAGGCGATGCGGTCGCGGTGGTTCGGGTCCATGTTCGCCTGGATCTTGAAGACGAAGCCGGTCATCTTCGCCTCGCCCGCCTCGATCAGGCGCTTGTCGGCCACCTGCGCCCGCGGGCTCGGCGCGTAGCGGCCGAGCGCGTCGATCAGGTCGCGCACGCCATAGTCGCGCAGCGCCGCGCCGAAATAGAGCGGCGTCATATGCCCTTCGCGGAAGGATTCGAGGTCGAAGCGCTTCAGCCCCTCGCGCGCCAGGAAGACCTCCTCGCGCCAGGTCTCGGCCAGCCCGTTCGGCAGGAGCTCGTCGAAGAGCTTGTCGTCCTCGCCGGCGACCGGCGTGCCGGCGTCGCTCTCGTCGCCCTTCTGGTTGCGGCGGAAGGTGTTGGAGGCGAAGTCGAGCGTGCCCACGAACTCGCGCCCGCGCCCGACCGGCCAGGTCATCGGCGCGACGTCGAGTGCCAGCGTCGTCTCGATCTCGTTGATCAGGTCGAACGGATCGCGCGTCTCGCGGTCGACCTTGTTGATGAAGGTGACGATGGGGATGTCGCGGAGACGGCAGACCTCGAACAACTTCTTGGTGCGCGCCTCGATGCCCTTGGCGGCATCGATCACCATCACGGCGGAGTCGACCGCCGTCAGCGTGCGATAGGTGTCCTCCGAGAAGTCCTCGTGGCCCGGCGTGTCCAGCAGGTTGAAGACGTGCCCGGCATATTCGAAGGTCATCACCGAGGTGACGACCGAGATGCCGCGCTGGCGCTCGATCTTCATCCAGTCGGACGAGGTCTGGCGCCGCCCGGCCTTGGCGCGCACCTCGCCGGCGAGCTGAATGGCGCCGCCGAAATAGAGCAGCTTCTCGGTCAGCGTCGTCTTGCCCGCATCCGGGTGCGAGATGATCGCGAAGGTGCGCCGGCGCGCATAGGGCGCCTCCGCCGCAGCCGGGCTATCCAGGGTCGAGATATCGGTCATGGCGCTGTTGAAGACAGGAAGGGGCGGCCGCTGTCAATTCTTCAAGCGGTAGCCGGTCCGGAAGATCCAGCCGACCACGGCGATGCAGACGGCCAGGAAGACCAGCGTCATCGCCAGGCTGATGGCGATTCCGACGTCGGCAAGCCCGTAGAAGCTCCAGCGGAAGCCGCTGATCAGGTAAACCACCGGGTTGAAATAGGCGATGGTACGCCAGAAGCTCGGCAGCATCTCGATCGAGTAGAACGAGCCGCCGAGGAAGGTCAGCGGCGTCACCACCAGGAGCGGGATGACCTGCAGGCGCTCGAAGCCATCGGCCCAGATGCCGATGATGAAGCCGAACAGGCTGAAGGTCATCGCCGTCAGCACCAGGAAGAACAGCATGAAGACCGGGTGCTCGATCCTGAGCGGCACGAAGGCTGTCGCCGTCAGCAGGATGATCAGCCCGAGCAGGACCGATTTGGTCGCGGCCGCGCCGACATAGGCGATCACCGCCTCCCACCATGCCACCGGCGCCGAGAGCAGCTCGAAGATCGTGCCGGTGAATTTTGGGAAGTAGATCGCGAAGGAGGCGTTGGCGATGCTCTGCGTCAGCAGCGAGAGCATGATCAGCCCGGGCACGATGAAGGCGCCATAGGGCACGTCGCCGATCGTCGGCATATGCGAGCCGATCGCGCCGCCGAAGACGATGAAGTAGAGCGAGGTCGAGACCACCGGCGAGACGATGCTCTGCAACGGCGTGCGCCAGGTGCGCGCCATCTCGAACATGTAGATGGCGCGGATCGCGTGAATATTGACGGCCATCGCGCTCATTTGCGCTCCCTCACCAGGCTCACGAAGATGTCTTCCAGCGAGCTCTGGCTGGTGTTCAGGTCCTTGAAGCGGATGCCGGCCGAGGCGAGGTCCTGCAGCAGCGAGGTGATGCCGGTGCGCTCCGCCTTGGTGTCGTAGGTGTAGACCAGCTCCTCGCCATCGGCCGCGAGCGCGAGGTTGTACTGCGCCAGCGCGGCCGGCACCGCCGCCATCGTCTGCTGGAGCACGAGCGTCAGCTGCTTCTTGCCGAGCTTGCGCATCAGCTCGGTCTTGTCCTCGACCAGGATGATCTCGCCCTTGCTGATCACGCCGATCCGGTCGGCCATCTCCTCGGCCTCCTCGATGTAATGCGTGGTCAGGATGATGGTGACGCCGTTTTCGCGCAGGCGCCGCACCAGCTGCCACATGTCCTGGCGCAGCTCGACGTCGACGCCGGCCGAGGGCTCGTCCAGGAACAGGATCTGCGGCTCGTGCGAGAGCGCCTTGGCGATCATCACGCGCCGCTTCATGCCGCCAGACAGCGTGCGGATCGTCGAGTCGCGCTTGTCCCAGAGCGAGAGGTCCTTGAGGATCTGCTCGAGCAGCGCCGGGTTGCGCGGCTTGCCGAACAGGCCGCGGCTGAAATTCACCGTCGCCCAGACCGTCTCGAACGCGTCGGTGGTCAGCTCCTGCGGCACCAGCCCGATCTTGGTGCGGGCCGCGCGGTAGTCCTTGGCGATGTCGTGCCCGTCGGCCGTGACAGTGCCTGAGCTGGGATTGACCAGGCCGCAGATGATGCTGATCAGCGTCGTCTTGCCGGCGCCGTTGGGGCCGAGCAGCGCGAAGATCTCGCCGCGGTTGATGTCCAGGTCGACCGATTTCAGCGCGCTGAAGCCGGAGGCATAGGTCTTGGACAGGTTGGATACGGAGATGATTGGTGACATGGCGCCCATATAGGCGATGTGGCTGGGAGATGCGACCGCATCGCCATGCGCCGCAAGCGCGGCGGAAGAAGCAGGCGCGCCTGTCAGGGCGCGTCAGGAACCGGAGCCGCGCGCCGAAAGAGGCGTCTCTGCTCGCCGACGCCGACGTGACAGAGATCGAGACATGGCAAAGGCCGGGAGCAAACTCCCGGCCTCGATGTATTATTGGTAATTCTACGCCTCAGCGCATGAAGAACCACAGCAGGATGATGAGCGGGATCGGAACACCGAGCAACCACAGAGCAATCGAGCGCATGACATAGCCCCCTGTTGGACATTTATGCAGGAGGCAACGCCGTTGCGGCCGTGAATGTTCCGCTTGGCCAGGCACCAAACGCGGTGCCAGCGCCGCCATCGGCCGTTCTTACTTGAAGGCGATGCCCTTGACGATCTTGCCCATCGCGGCGTCATGCTCCTTGTGCCCGTCTTCCGAGGCCCAGTAGGTCAGCATGACGATCTTGCCGCTTGCGGCATTCGGGTTGATCGCGATGTAGCGGATGATCGAGGCGCCGTCCTCGGTCTTCGCCTTCAGCTCGGTGAAGGACCAGGCGCGGCCGTCGACCTCCTGCTTCACCGTGTCGGAGGCGCTGGTGATGGTGACCCCCTCCTTGGTGAAATAGGCCTCGTGCTCCTTCTGGACGGCCTCGATCTCGCCGGGCGCGACCAGCTCGAACCAGACATAGACCTCTTCGTCGGGCGACTTGATCTCGGCGCCGCGCGTGATCTTGCTGTGAGTCCAGTCGTCGGGAATGGTGACCGTGGCGACGGGGTCGGCCTCGGTGATGCTGACGGGACCGGCGAGGCTCGGGCCCGCCGGCAGGATAACGGCGCCGGCAAGGGCGAGCGTGAGGCTGAACGCGCAAACCAGGGTTCGCAGCATGGGAAATATCCTTGGTGGGATGGCTCGGAAAAGGGCGCGGCACACCAGCGTGGTCACGCCTCTGCCGCAACGGCAACTTGTCATCGCGCAAAAGCTTTGCAAGGCGGGCGCAGCCGGCTCAGGCAGAGTTTGCGACGCTGCTGTGCCAGCGAGGTTGATAGCCGTTCGCAAGCGCCACCAATGTTGACGGCGGTGTGACGACGGCGACGAAACCCGCCGGCCGAGCTTGCTTTTCAGCATAGCCCGCAGGCGTCCAGAGCAGCGCCGCCTTGCCCCGCAGCGCCAGCCATTCGCCCGGCGCGGCCTCGACCATCGCGCCATCGGGCAGGTCATCGGCCGGCAGCCTGTGCAGGCGCTTCGCTCGCCCGATCCGGCGCTCGCCATCGAGCAGCCGGTCGATCTCTGGAAAAAGCGGCGCCTCGTTCAGGCCGAGCCCGCGCACCAGCGCGGCGCGATAGCTGAGCGCATCGGCGCGGCGGCATTCCATGCAGGGCCGATGCCCGGCCGCCAGCGCCGTGACCTCATCGCAGAAGAACAGCTCGGTATAGAACCTGCCCCAAACCTCGCGCCGCCGGTTCTTGAAATCGAGCACGCAGCAGATCCATTGCCGGCTGGCATAGGCCCGCTCCGGCAGCGCCTGCGTCTCGGGATCATGAAAGCGCCCGCCGCGATTGCCGAAAAGCTCACCGCGCGCCGGATCGGCGAAGAGCGAGCCGTCAGGCCTGATGCGATTTGGCAGGGGCATGGGCGATCCGTTGGCGTAAGCGACAATCTCACTCTAGCGGAGTTTCCTGCCAGCGCATGGCGGCAGGTGCGGAGGGCCGACCTATTCCCGCAGCCCGGCTACCACGGGCGCGCGATAGGACATCAGCGCCGGCAGCAGCGAGATCGCGCTGCCGATGGCGAAGAGCAGGAGCACCATGAGGATCTCCTGGCTTCCCAGCGCGAAGGCGAGCCGCAGGCCGGTCTGGGCCTCGACCAGCCCGGAGACCGCGCTCGTGAACAGCGCGCCCACCGCGAGGCCTGTGAGGCAGCCGACGCCGATCAGCAGGGCCATGCCGAGCCAGACCACGAGCAGCACATAGGCCCGCGGCGCGCCCAGCGCCCGCAGCACGGCGTAGCGCCGCCGCCTGAGACCGGCGACCGCGACCAGCAGCAGCAGCACCGCTGCCAGGATCAGCACCGCATTCAGCACCGAGGCGACGACGAGGACGTTTCTGACATCGCCGAGCGCCCGGTAGAGCGTCACCAGCACCTCGGCCGGGAAGAAGGCCATCGTGCCGCCCTGGCGGTACTGCGCCCGCAATTGATAGGCGCCGGCGACGCTGCGCGGCTTCACGACCAGCGCCGGCACGCCGGGGATCTTCTGGCCATCGAAGGGCAGGCCGATGACATCCTCCGTGGCATGGCCATTGCCCAGCCCATGGATCTCCCAGACGCTCTCGATCGGCACCAGGATCGCGCGGTCCCAGGGCGAGCCCAGCCGCGGCAGCCGCCCGACCGCGACATAACCATGGCCCTCATGGCGATGCCCGGCCTCCTCCTCGTCGACCTGCCCCGGCTTCGCGGCATGGCCGAAGACGCCGTGCGAGGGCGCGATGGTCTCGCCGAGCTTGTAGAGCACGTCGGCGCCGAGCACGGCCTCGCCCTCTCTGGCGAAGAGGCGGCCCTCGGAGGGCTGCACCCGGCCCCAGCGTCCGGCGAAATTCGCGGTCGTGCCGATGATCGAATAGCCGCGGCTGACATCGCCGAAGGCGATCGGCGCCAGCGCCGCGACGCGCTCGTCCTTGGCCAGCGTGTTGAGCAGACGGCCGTCGATCAGCGGGATCGCATCGGGCTGGAGGTAGATGGCCGACATCAGCAATTGCGTCTGGCTGCCTGGCGCGCCGATCAGCAGGTCGAAATCCTCCGCCGCCGCCGCCGAGCTGCGCCTTAGCGCCCGCTCCTGCGCGCCGATGGCGACGCCAATAGCGACCGCGAGCGCCACCAGCACGACGATCGCCAGCGCGGTCCAGCGCAACGCCCTGATATCGGCCCAGACCATCGGAAACGGGTTCATGACGCGAGCGCCAGGGATTTGTTGGTGACCGTGCCGATCTCGACCACATCATTCATCCGCGCCAGCAGCGCGGCATCGTGCGAGGCGCAGATCAGCGTCGCGCCAGCCTCCGCCGCGACCTCGACCAGGAGCGAGCCGACCTCGGCTGCATGCGCCGCGTCCAGGCTCGCGGTAGGCTCGTCGGCGAGGATCAGCGCCGGCCGGTTCAGCACGGCGCGCGCGATCGCGACGCGCTGCTGCTCGCCGCGCGAGAGCACGCGCGCCTTGCGGCGGAGATCGCCGAGGCCCATGCGCTCAGCCAGCGCCGCGGCTCGCTCGTGATGAGCCCTGTCGATCCGCCAAGCCGAGAAGGTCGCCGGCAAGGTGATGTTGGCGGCGACGTCGAGTTCGGGGATCAGGTGAAAATCCTGGAAGACGAAGCCGATCGTCTCGCGGCGCCAGCGGTCGCGGGCCGAGACCGGCAGAGCTGAGACGCTCTTGCCGTCCCAGGCGACGGTGCCGGCATCGGGCACCAGCAAGCCGGCCACCAGATGCAGCAGCGACGTCTTGCCGGAGCCGGACGGGCCGCGAAGCCCGATGCGTGCGCCGGCCGAGATGGTGAGGTCGGGAATGTCGAGCACGCGGAAGGGACGGCCATCGCCCCCGCGATGGTCGAGCGTCACGCCGTGGAGATGGAGCGTCTTCGCCGCAGCTTCTGGCAAGCCGTCAGGCAACGCGGAAACCGGCATCGACGAGTCTGATCTGGCTGACGAAGCCGGTGTCGGGATCGGTCGCGGAGCCGATCTCGAGCCGCCCGGTAACAGTGACCTTGCGCCCGGCGCTAACCATCGGCGTCTCTTCCTTCATGAAGATCACGACGATATCGACCGGCCAGTCGGCATCGGACTGGCAGAACGGGCAGATCGCCAGCGGCTCTCGCGTCAGCACGAAGAAGCGGCTCTCGGGCTTCAGCGGCGGCGCCATGTAGCCGACGATCCGGGCCTCCTGGCCGCGTAGCGCGGTGACGCGGTCGGAGAACTGGAAGCCGAGCACCCCGAAGGATTTGTAGAGGCTGTCGAAGGCGATCAGCGCCGGCTCGGCCGCAAGGGCCGGCCCGGAAAAGCCTAGCGCCGCGAGCCCCTGGAGGAGCCCGCGGCGGGAGAAGGACATGGGGGAGATGCGCAGACGCATAAGACGCTCCTTCATCCCCCCGTTTGCGCGCTTTCCGTTCGGCCGGTATCGGCCGAACGATCAGAATTCGCGCCAAGCAATAGCCTGAGTCTAGCTTACTTGCCGCCGAGCGCCAGCGCTTCCGTCATGACGCGGAAGACGTAGGTGTTCGGCTTGTGGCCGCGGAACTTCTCGGCGCCCGGGCCCATCGCGGTCAGGACGACGTCGTCGGCGGCATGGACGCCCGAGTTGGAGTCGAAGGGCAGGTTGCCCTGCTTGCGCACGGCCATCGGCGCCGTGCAATCCTTCTCGTTGGCGACATAGGTGCCCTTCTCGGCGCCCGCGACGGCCGGGACGCGCTCGCCGTCCATGTTCGGCTTGCCGGTGTCGCAGGTGTCGGGATAGGAGCCGAACACGACGGCCAGGCGGCGCGAGGTGTTGACGTCGGTCGGGTAGCCGTCGGCATCGCGCGGGCCGTAGTTCGGCACGACCGAGTCCTGGTAGACGCCGAGCTTGTCGCGCAGCAGCTGGCCCGGACGGTCGTCGTTATAGGTGCCGATCAGCGAGACCGGGTGGGCGTGGTCGGCGACGACGATGATCAGCGTGTCGTTGCGGTCGCCGGCGAAGTCCTTGGCGGCCTTGACGGCGTTGTCGAGCATGATCGTGTCGAACACCGCGCGCTCCCAGTCGAGCGAGTGGCTGTACTTGTCGATGCGGGCCGACTCGACCATCAGGAAGAAGCCGTCCTCGTTGCCCTTGAGCATGTCGATCGCAGCCTTGGTCTGCTCGACCACGTCAGGCTGGTCCGGGAACTTCGAGACCGAGCCCTTCTTGGCCAGGCGCAGGTCGAAGGCGCCGTCGATGTTGCCGGTGTTGTAGAGGCCGAGCATCTTCTTGGCGCCGCCGGAGACCGCGGTGTTCATCTCGGTCTTCGAGGTGGCGATCGAGTAGCCGGCCTCCTTGAACTTGGCGATGAAGTCGAGGTCGTCGGTGCGCTTCGAGCCGTTGGTGGCCTTCGGCAGGAAGTTCGGCGAGCCGCCGCCCATGATCACGTCCGGCTTCACGTCGAAGAACATCTTGACGATGTCGTTGAAGTCCGAGCGGCGGCGGGTATGGGCCACCATCGAGGCCGGGGTGGCGTCCTCGATCTCGGAGTTGGTGACGACGCCGATCGACATCTTGCTGCGGCGGCGGATCACCTCGGAGATGGTCTCGACCTTGGGGTGGTCGAGGGTCAGCGCGTTCTGGGCGCAGTAGACGCCGAGCGCGTTGACGCAGGACTTGTGGCCGGTGGTGTAGGCATGGGCCGCGTTGGCGCTGTCGGTGACGACCGAGTCGGTGCCGGAGGTCGAGATCAGCGCCATGTTCGACATGTCGTCGATGGCGAGCTCGCCGCCGTAGCGGCCTTCCTTCAGGCCCTTCGACATGATGCGGGCGGCGGTGCGGTGGGCGATCGAGAAGCCGTCGCCGACGAAGAGGATGACGTTCTTGGCGCGGCGCGGGGTCGCGGTCGCGAAGACCTCCCAGTTCACCGTCGACTTGTTCGCGCCCTGCGTCGCTTCGACGACGTAGCGGCCGGCCGGCAGCGAGGCGCCGCGCAGCCACAGGGCGGAGTGCTTCTGGCCTTCCTCGTTCTGCATGAACGTGGTGGCGCGGCCGAGGGTCTCGGCGGCCGGCTTGCCGTTGATGGTGACGTTGACGTCGGCCGAGGTCGGCGCGTTCGGGAACTCGACCTTGAAGTCGAAATGCGAGCCTTCGAGGATCTCGGCACGGTCGATCGGGTAGATCGTCTGGGCCACCGCGGGAGCGGCTCCGGCGAGCGTGGCCGCCACGGCCATCATCAGCAATCGTTGCGCCTGCATATGTGTTCTCCGCCTGTCGCGCGTGTTGAATGGACTCGGGCTGACGCCATAGGCAGCGCAAATGACAATACGATTACTGACTCAAGGTAAGTAATTATGCAATGTTATACTATAACATGATTTCGATGCTCGAACCGCCCGGCGCGGCGAACCCTCTTCCGGGAGAGGCGGCACGACCGGGCGGGCGGCTTCCTTTCCTTCTCCCATCCGGGAGAAGGGTTCCTCGCGCCCTTCCTTCCAAGCCTCACGCCTCCTTGAAGCCGTAATCCGGGATGCCCTGCTCGTTGCCATAGTACTTGTAGGGCAGGAACTTGCCGGACATGGCGATCTTGACCCGGTCGCCTTTGGGGTTCGGCTCGCGCTCGAACTCGATGTTGAAGTCGATCGCCGACATGATGCCGTCGCCAAATTCCTCCTCGATCAGCGCCTTCCAGGCCGGGCCGTTGACCATCACCATCTCGTAGAAGCGGTAGATCAGCGGGTCGGTCGGCGGCATCGGCGTGCCCGTGCCGCGATAGGGCACCTCGTTGAGCATGCGCTTCTCGTTCTCGGAGAGGCCAAACAGCGCCGCCGCCGTCTCGGCCAGCGGCTTGACCAGCTTCATCTGGCCGAGCAGCGCGCCGACGATCAGGACCTCGGACATGCCGCCGATCTCCTGCGTGATGTACTTCCAGCTCCAGCCCTTCTCGCGCTTGATGTCGAGGATCTTCTCGGTGAGCTCTTCGCGCTTCATCCTGCCTGCTCCTGGGTTGGTGGGCAGGGCGAAGCAGGCAAGGATCAGGCCGGGCCCGGGAGATGCGGTGGTGTTTCTGGAAACCCGGCAGGATCATCTTAACGTTACGGTGAGTTAGGCCCCATGACGTAAGGCATTTGAAGTATTTTTGGCGTCATTCAGAGCTCCACCGAGCCACGCGGAAAATCCAGCGCCGATGAATGCCTACATTCCCCTGATCCTGTTCACGGTGCTGACCAACGCCGCCGCCCAGCTCATGCTCAAGAAGGGCATGACCGGCATCGGCCAGTTCGACATCCCCAATGACGGGCTGATCTGGACGGTCTTTCGCGTCGTCTTCAACCCGTTCGTCTTCGCGGGCCTGTGCACCTTCGTCATCAGCATGGCCTCGCACCTGATCGTGCTCTCCAAGGTGCAGATCAGCTACGCCTATCCGTTCCTGAGCCTCGCCTACGTTGTCGTCGCTATCTACGCCTACTTCGTCTTCCAGGAGGATCTGAGCCCCGCCCGCATCGCCGGCATCGGACTGATCGTCGTTGGCACCATCTTCATCGCACAGAGCTGAGGACTATGATGGACCTGATCGCCCGCCTCATCCTTCGCCTCGCCATCCTGTTCGAGCCGCCGGTCGACCGCGCGCTGCGCCCGGTGCCCGTGCCGGTTCGCGCCAATCCGCCTCGTCTGCCCGGCGCCCCGCGCTGATCCCTTCAACCGAACCAGCAATGGCCTGATCATGAAGCACATCATCATTGGCGGCGACGGCTTCGTGGGCTCGCATCTGGCGGCCGACCTCGCCGCCATGGGCGAGGAGGTCCTCGTCGCCGACATCCACAAGAGCCCGCACGCGCATTACGGCAAGGTGCCGTTCCAGACGATCGACGTCACCAAGGCCGAGAGCGTCGAGAGCATCGCGCTCACGCCGGACGACCTCGTCTACAATCTCTCGGCCAAGATGCTGAGCCCGATCGTGACCCGCAAGGAGCGCCACGATTTCTTCTGGCCGGTGAACTATCACGGCACCGCCAACATCCTGACCTGGATGGAGAAGAACGGCGCCAACAAGCTCGTCCACTTCACCACGGACATGATCTACGGCCATTCCGTCACCGTGCCGCAGGACGAGACCCATCCGGCCAAGCCGCTCGGCGAATACGGCGAGAGCAAGCTCGCGACCGAGACCCTGGCCCAGACCTATCGCGACAAGGGCTTCCAGATCCCGATCTTCCGGCCGCGCCTGATCATCGGCCCGGGCCGCCTCGGCATCCTGGTCAAGCTCTTCCGGCTGATCGACATGAACCTGCCGGTGCCGATGATCGGATCGGGCAAGAACCCCTATCAGTTCATCTCGGTCTTCGACTGCGCCAGCGCCTGCATCGCCGCCTGGAAGGCCGGCTTCCCAAACAGCGCCTACAACCTCGGCTCGGACGATCCGCCGCCGGTGCGCAAGCTGCTCGGCGACCTCGTCAGGCATGCCGGCTCGAAGTCGATCCTGCTGCCGACGCCGGCCGCGCTGGTCAAGCTGACGCTCGACACGCTCGATGCAGTCAACCTGCCGATCATGGACCCCGAGCAATACCTGATCGCCGACGAGATCTGCATCCTCGACACCAGCAAGGCCAAGCGCGAGCTCGGCTGGACCCCGAAATACCGCGACGAGGACATGCTGCTCGCCGCCTACACCGAATATCGCAAGAGCAAGGACGAGCAGAGGAGCAAGGCCGCATGAGCATGCCCGCATTCAAGAACGACGTGGTCCCCGCCCGCCCGAAGCTGATCAGCGTCGAAGAGGCCAAGCAGCTCGACGCCGCGACGGTGCGCGACCTCTTCGCCGCCCATATCAACCCGGGCCAGCTGCATTTCCTCAAGCTGCTCGGCTTCGACAAGATCCTCGTCGATCGCGCCGAGGGCATGCACTACATCACCAGGGACGGCCGCAAGATCCTCGATTTCTTCGGCGGCTTCTGCTCGGTGGCCTTCGGCCATAACCACCCACGCATCATTGCGGCCCGGCAGAAGTTCCAGGACGAGAACCGCCATGAGATCTGCATGGCCTTCATGTCGCAATATGCCGCCGCGCTCGCCAAGAACCTGGCCGAGATCGCGCCGGGAGACCTCGACATGGTCTTCCTGGGCTCGACCGGCTCGGAGGCGATGGAGGCGGCGCTGAAGGTCGCCGAGCAGGTCCAGGGCCCCGCCCGCTCCAAGATCCTGCACGCGGCGAACTCGTTCCACGGCAAGACCAAGGGCGTGCTCTCGGTCACGGATTCGACGCTCTACCAGTCCCAGTTCAAGCTGGTGGAGAACCGGGTCAAGGTGCCCTTCGGCGATATCGAGGCGGTGCGCAAGGCGCTCGAATCCGACCGCTCGATCGGCATCGTCGTGATGGAGACGATCCAGGGTGGCGGCGGCATCGTCGAGGCGCCGCTCGGCTTCTGGCGCGAGCTGCGCGCGCTCTGCGACAAGCACGACGTGCTCTGGGTCGCCGACGAGGTGCAGTGCGGTCTCGGCCGCACCGGCCAGTTCTTCGCCTTCGAGCGCGACGGCGTCGTGCCCGACGTAACCGCACTCGCCAAGGCGCTGGGCGGCTCCAAGGCCGCGGTCGGCGCGATGATCGCGCGCCGCGACCTCTACATGAAGGCCTATGGCAAGCCGAAATCGGCGCTGATCCATGCGCAGGCGACCTTCGGCGGCATGGGCGAGGCCTGCATCAGCGCCATCGAGGGGCTCAACGTCCTCTATGACGAGGACCTGATGGGCAACGCCAGGCGCCAGGGCGACTACCTGATCGAGCGCCTGAACCAGCTCCGTGCCAAGCACCCGAGCCTGCTCAAGGAGATCCGCGGCCGCGGCCTCATGATCGGCGTCGAGTTCAACGACATCAGCGAGACCATGCCCTTCGGCCTGAAGCACATGGTCGCGCTGCTCGACGACAAGCTGAAGGGCTCGCTCTGCGGCTTCGTCGGCGCGCTCCTGCTCAAGGATTACGACGTGCTCGTCGCCTTCACCGAGTACAACCGCAACGTCATCCGGCTCGAGCCGCCGCTGATCGCGACCCGCGAGGATTGCGACACCTTCCTCAACGCGCTCGACGACCTGCTCTCGCGCGGCATCACGCGGATCGTCACGGACTACCTGCGCAAGGTCGCGACGGCGAAGGGCTGAGCCCCCGGTGGCCATCGCACTATTCTCCAGGGCCGGCTTCGCCGGCCCTTTTCTTTCGTCCGCAGATTCCCGATGAATGTCGAGATGCTGGCGAAAGCGCAGCCCTTTCAGGGAGAGAGCCAGTGCCGACTGAGTATGAAGTAGCCGAAGCAATTTGCCGAATACTTGGCGAGCTTCACCGACTTACGGATTTAGGCCTTGACCCGCGGCGCATCGATAGAGTTCGGCGAGAGACAATCTTCTTCCTTCACGAAGGAGGCGAACCCGCCAAATGGTGCGAAAGTCGAGTACACTCCGCAGCGGCCCGAGAGATGCGCCGTACGGCCAACTCACGCTTCACCAGTAAAAACTACGACATCACCTACGATCACGCGATACCGCTCGCCACTCTGTGGCAAGGACTTCGCACCTGCATCGTGGACGCGGCAGAAATGAACTCGTTCTTGGAACTCCACGTCGCCGGCGTCGTCCTTCTCAAGGCGGAAAATGCCAAGCTCAATAAATGTGGCCTCCGAAGTTCAATGCCTCCGGGTGCTCCCGCTTACGATAAGCTCGCTCGCTATAGACACGCCGACATCGCCTTCGAGCCAGCGGACGAAGCCCGGTTGAAAATTCACAATCCAAACTGAGACAACCACTGTCCCCTGACAGGGATTGGCCGGCGCGTGTGCGCTTTTACCCCTCCCGCAGCCATGACTTGGACGAGCACATGCTGGGTCACATCTCCTTCGGCGTCTTCGATCTCAAGCGCGCCGCCACGTTCTACGATGCGGCTCTCGCGCCGCTTGGCCTGACGCGGGTCTGGGCGGTCGCCGATGGCGTCGGCTACGGGCCTGCCGGCGGCGGCGACCTCCTCGCCTTGAAGAAGCAGCCGGAACCGGTGACCCCGCCCGGCCCCGGCTTCCATCTCGCCTTCAAGGCGTTTTCTCATGCAAGCGTCGACGCGTTCCATGCAGCGGCGCTGCAGGCAGGCGGGCGCGACAACGGCCAGCCGGGGCTGCGAGCCCATTATGGCCCGCACTACTATGCCGCCTTCGTCATCGACCCCGACGGCCACCGCATCGAGGCGGTCTGCCAGGAGCCGGCCTGACGTCAGCCCGCCGTCACCCGCCGCCAGAACCCGGACGAGAAGCCCGGATCGACCTGCTTGGCGAACTCGCGCCAATGCGGGAACGACGCCTCGAAGGTCTCGGCCGACATGCGCGCGTCCTTATAGGGGTTGACCCGCCCGCCGGCCGCGAGCGCGATCCGGTCGAGCTCGTCGAGCAGCCGCAGCGTGCGCTCGCCACGATGCGGGAAATCGAGCGTCAGCGTCGCCCCGGCGATCGGGAAGGACATCATGCCGCGCGAAGGCACGTCGCCGAAGATCTTGAGCACGGTCAGGAACGAGGTCTCGCCGGCGGCGAGCGTGCGCTTGAGCATCTCCTCGACCGCCTCGCGCGCCTGAGCCATGGGCACCGCGCACTGGAACTGGCGCAGCCCCTTCGGACCATAGGCCCGGTTCCAATTGTTGACCCGGTCGAGCGGGTAGAAGAACGGGCGATAGGGGATGCGCCGCGGCTCCGGCGTGCGCGGCTGCGCGGCACGGTAGAGCGCGTTGAAGGCGAGCAGGCTCAGGCGGTTGATCAGCGGGAATGGCGGCTTGATCGGGAACGGCAGCGGCCGCGCCGCCCGCCCAGGCGGCAGGTCGGAGGCCGGCGCGTGATTGGCGCGGAAGAAGACGCCGCGCCCGAAATGCGCGCCCTCGGCCAGCGCGTCGATCCAGGCGACGGTGTACTCATGCGTCTCGTCGGATTCCGCCGCGATCTCGAAGAAGCGGTCGAGCCCGTCGAAATGAACCACCTCCTGCCGCATTTCGGCCGAGGGCACCCGCATCAATTGCAGCGTCACCTGCGTGATCAGCCCGGTCAGGCCGAAGCCGCCGACCGTGGCGGCGAAGAGCGGGCAGTTCATGTCCGGCCCGCAGGTCAGCCTTGTCCCGTCCGAGCGCACCAGCTCGAAGGCGCGGACATGGCGCCCGAACGTGCCGGCGCGGTGATGGTTCTTGCCGTGGACGTCGTTGGCAACAGCGCCTGCGACCGTGACGAAGGCGGTGCCGGGCGTCACCGGCAGGAACCAGCCGAGCGGCACGACATGGTTCAGCACCGCGTCGAGCAGGACGCCGGCCTCGCAGGTGATCAGGCCGCTCTCGCGGTCGAAGGCCAGGATGCGGTCGAGCTGGCGCGCGGCGATCAGCGCGCCGCCATCGTTCAGGCAGGAATCGCCGTAGGAGCGGCCATTGCCATAGGCGAGCGCGGGCTTGCGATAGAGGCCGGGCTCGGCGCTCCACGCTTCCGGCGCGACGATCTGGCAGTCATGGGCGGCGAGCCCGCCCCAGGAGCGGTAGTGCTTCAGATCCGATGGCACGGCAGATTCTTCGCTCACGGCAGATACTGGCTCACGGAATCACCGTCGCCGCGACCATGATCAGCACGACGAGCGCGCCCATCAGCTGGCTGCGCCAGTCGCGGATCATGAAGACCAGCGGGTCGTCCGGCATCTGCCCGCGCCGCGCCAGGAACCAGACCCGCGCCATCTGGTAGAGGATGATCGGGCAGATCAGCCAGATGATCTCGGGATGGCGGTAGAGCTCCTTCACCGCGGCGCTGTCGACGTAGAGAGCCATGATCAGCGCGCAGGTGCAGCCCGAGGCCATGCCGAGCTGCGACAGCGCCTCGAGATCCTCGGCGTGATAGCCACGCCCGGCCTTCTTCAGCCCGGACTGGTCCTGCGTGATCCTGAGCTCGGCATAGCGCTTCACCAGGGCAAGACTGAGGAACAGGAACATCGAGAAGGCGAGCAGCCAGGACGAGATCGGGATCGCCGCCGCGGCGTTGCCGGCCAGCAGGCGCAGCGTGTGCAGCGCCGCCAGCCCGAGCACGTCGACCAGCAGCTTGCGCTTGAGGAAGAACAGGTAGAGCAGCGCCAGCGCCAGATAGGACGAGAGCGCCAGCAGGAAGAGCTTGGGCTGCGGCACGAAGACCGTCAGCCCGAAGGCGACGACCAGGAGCACCGGCACCGCGGCATAGGCCTGCGTTTCCGTGATCTCGCCGGCGGCGAGCGGGCGCTTGCACTTGGTCGGATGGCGCCGGTCGGCCTCGACGTCGACGATGTCGTTGAGCAGGTAGATCGCCGAGGCGAGCAGGCTGAAGGCGATGAAGGCGACGACGCCGTGGCCGATCGCCGCAGGATCGAACACATCATGGTTGAGCAGGATCGGCACGAAGACGAGCCCGTTCTTGAGCCAATGATGCGGCCGCATCGCTCGGATCATCGCTGTGATGGACATCTCGACGTCTCTGCACACCCGGAAGAGCGCATCGCGGTTAGCCGTCGACCACGGCCAAATCTCGCGATGGGCGCACTGAATTGCCTCAATGCCCTTCCTTATCGTCAGCAAGTCCTAAATCCCCGTAGATGCCGTAGCGTTCGCTCTCTGATTTGCTTGCCATGATTAACGACAACCTGCCGCAGCAGGCGGGAAACAAGGCCAGCGGCATCGCCGGCTTGCGACATTTGAACGAACCGCCATTCGCAATCATCCCGCGCGCCGCTTGCAATGCGCGCGCTATCGTTCAATCGTCGCGACCATCGACAAGAACTGCATCGGCCGAGATGGCCCCGACCCATTCCTCTAAGGCATCGCCAGGCGAGATGGCCACGACGACCGAGACCGCGGCGGCGAACCGCGAACGGCTCGTCATCGTCGAGGACGACCCGATCACGCGCACGATGATCGCCGGCTATTTCAGCGACCAGGGCTTCCGCGTCGAGGAGGCCGAGACCCTGGCCGAAGCGCGGCGCCTGGTGCGCCGGGTCAAGCCGGAGCTGATCTTCCTCGATGTCGTGCTGCCGGATGGCGACGGCTTCGAGCTCGCCAAGGAGTTGCAGGGCTTCTCCGATGCCGGCATCATCTTCGTGACCCGGCGCGACACCGATATCGACCGCATCGTCGGGCTCGAGCTCGCCGGCGACCACTACGTCACCAAGCCGGTCAACCTGCGCGATCTCCTCGCCCGCACGCGCTCGCTGCTGCGCCGGCGCAAGATCGAGCGCGAGACGGCGCGGCGCAGCACCACGATCACCTTCGGCCCCTTCATGATCGACCTGCTGCGGCGCGAGCTCGCCACCATCAACGGCGACCCGATCCGCCTGACCCGCGGCGAGTTCGACCTGCTCGCCGCGCTCGTCGAGAGCAACGGCCGGCCCTTGAGCCGCGACTACCTGATCGAGGTGGTCAGCAACCGCCAGGGCGACGTCGACGCCCGCACGGTCGATGCGCTGGTGGCCCGGCTCCGGCGCAAGCTGCTCGGCGCATCCGAGCCGGGCGTGATCGCGACGGTCAGCGGCATCGGCTACAAGCTCGGCATCGTCGCCGAGCGCAACGCCTGATCCGGCCCGAGCGGCCCCGGCACGGCCTTCGCCACTCCGGCGCTGCGCCGGGCGAGATCGGCCAGAGCCTCCTCGCGCGCCCCCTCCAGCCCGGCCACGTCCTGCGCCAGGACGACGAAGGACGCAGCCGGCGCATCGCGTTCGAGCCCGGTCGCCCGCGCCAGCACGCGGCCGAGCCCAAGCGCCCCGGCCGAGCTGCCGAGCTGATGAGCGGCGCGGGCCAGCCCGGTACGGTCGGCCGCCTCCAGGGCCGAGCGCATCGCCTGCAACAATTCGAGCGAGACGGTCGCAAACAGCAACACGAGCTGGTCGAGGCGGTGATCGCCGATCAGCTGGCCCTGCGTCTCGAAGAAGAGCGCGTCCACCGCCTGCTCGGATGACAGGACGATGGCGCCGCCGGGCTCCGCCCGCCGCGCACCGCCGCCCAGCACCTGCAGCAGCGCGGAGGACGTCGCCGGCTTCGACAGCACCTTCGTCAGCCCGGCCTCGCGCAGCAGGCGCATCGTCTCCGGCGAGACGTCGGCGGTGAGCATCACGATCTCCGGCTGGACGATATCCGGCTGAGCGCGGATCGCGGCGGCGGTCGCGATGCCGTCCATCCCGCCCATCTGCATGTCGAGCAGCACGAGATCGACCGGCTCGTGCTCCAGCAGCGTGACGGCGGCCTCGCCTGAGGCTGCGGCCAGCGCCCTGTGCCCGGCCTTGTCGATCATGATGCGGGCGACCTCGCGCGTCACCGGCTCGTCATCGACCACCAGCACCCGCAGCGCGCGCTCGACCGCGACGCGGTCCTCCGGCTGCGCCGCGGCCCTGGCCGGAATCGCGGGCAGTCGCACCGTGAAGGTGCTGCCGGCGCCGACCGCGCTGACCACCGAAAGCGTCCCGCCCATCAGCTCGGTGAGCTTGGTGCAGATCGCCAGCCCGAGCCCGACCCCGCCGGAGCGCCGGCCGGTCTCGGGATCGACCTGCACGAAATCCTGGAAGATCTTCTGCTGCATCGCCGGCTCGATGCCGATGCCGGTGTCGCGCACGATGATGGTGAACGTGTCCCCCGCCACCGCCGCGGCCAGCACGATCTCGCCCCGGTCGGTGAAGCTGATGGCGTTGCGCAGCAGGTTGAGGACGATGCGGTTGACCTTGCCGGCATCGCCATGCAGCCGCATGCTGGCGGCGCTGCCGAGGCCGAGCTTGAGCGCGATGTCCTTGCGCGCCGCCGCCGGCTGCATCAGCGTGACGGTCGCGGTGAGCAGTGCGCCCGGCTCGTAGTCGCGCAGCTCCAGGCTTTCGGTGCCGGCCTCCAGGCGCGACAGGTCGAGCGTCGCATTGGCGAGGTTGATCAGCGTGTCTCCTGAGGCTGCCGCCATCTCGACCAGCCTGCGGTCGCTGCGGCTCATCCGCCTGCGGTCGAGGATCTCGAGCACGCCGAGCACGCCTGAGAGCGGCGTGCGGATATCGTGGCCGACGACGGCGAGGAAGCGTGATTTCGCCCTGGTCGCCTCCTCCGCCACATGCCTGGCTTGCTCGGCGGCGCGCTGCCCGGCCGAGGCCTGGTCGAGCGCGGCGGCAAGCGCGGCGGTGCGCTCCAGCACCTTGTCCTCGAGCACGGCCCGGCTTTCCTGCAGCCGCCCCGCCATCAGGTTGAACTGGTCGCCGAGCTCCTGCAGCTCGTCGCCGGTGCGGATCGCAATGCGCTCGTCGAGCTGGCCGCGACCGATCCGGGCCGCTCCGTCGCTGAGCGCCCTGATCGGCGCGACGAGCCGGCGGCTGAGCCCGATGCTGGCGAGCACGGCGCAGACCAGCGCCGCGACGAGAATGCCGAGCGAGCGCAAGATCGAGGCGTAGATCGGCGCGAAGGCCTCGCTCTCCGGCAGGTCGACCACGACGCTCCAGTCGAGATTCGGAACCTTGGTCATCACCGACAGCACCGGCCGGCCCTCCATGTCGCGGATCGAGACGCCGCTGGCGCGCGCGTCGGTTCCGCCTTGCGCGCCGGCCTGCTCGTGCGCCGCGAGCAGCGGCCCCAGGTTGGTGTTGCGCAGGACGAAGCGCAGGTCGGGATGCGCGATCAGCCGGCCCGAGCGCGCGACCACATAGGCGCGCCCGGCCTCGCCGACCTTGAGGCGGGAGACGAGGTCCCTGATGAAGGTCAGGTTCACGGTCGCCAGCACGACGCCCTCGGTCGGCGTGACCACGCGCTTGGCGAGCACCATGTAGGGCTCCGAACCGCGCCGGAACGCGACCTCGCCATAATACTGGCCCTGCGCCAGCGCCGTCTGGAAGCCGGGATCGGCCGACCAGTCGGCGCCGCTGCCGACGCGATCGTGCTCGAAGCGCGACAGGCCGAGCAGCTCCCGGCCATCGCGGCCGATCTGCCTCAGCTCGAGGATGGCCGGCACCTGCCGCAGCAGCCTGAGCCCGTCGAGCCGCCTGTCCTCGCCGGGATTGGAGCCGACGCCGCTTTGCGAGACCCAGTCGAGCTGGCGCATGATGTCGGTGACGAAACTGCCGATCTGGCCCGCCGCCGCCTGCGCCTGCTCCTGCTGCACCCGCACCACCAGCGCCCGCTGGTCGGCGAAGGCGAAGAACGTGCCGATCACCGCGTTGAGCCCGAGTGCGATGCAGATCGCCGAGCCGACGAACACAGCGTATTTGCGCGCGAGCCTGCCGCGCGGGCGCTTGCCCGGCATCGCCTCGCCCGGGCTCACGCGACGATCCGCGTGGCGCGCACGCGCAGCGACATCGGCAAGGTGAGGCCGAGATCGGCGGCGGCGCGCTCGTTGATCACCAGCTCGAAGCTGCGCGAGAACTGTACCGGCAGCTCGGCGACGTTGGCGCCGCGCAGGACGAGGTCGATATAGGAGGCGATGAGCTCGCTCGATTCGTCCCGGCCGCCGGTATAGGACATCAGCCCGCCCTGGGTGACGAAGGTGTCGAAGACATAGATCGCCGGCAGCCTGTGATGGGCCGCAGCAGCCGCGCAGGCCCTGGCATAGCGGTAGGTGAAGCTGTCCGGCGGGAACATCAGCCCCGTCTCGGAATTCTCGGCCAGCGCCGCGATGGCGGGCTCGATCTGCGTCGGATCGAAGATGGGATGGTCCAGGATCGCCACGCCCCGCTCCGCCGCAGCAGTGCGCATCTGCGCCACATAGGTCACCCCGCCGGCGGCCGCCGTCGCCGGGTTGTAGATCAGGCCGATGCGGCGCGTCGCCGGCGCGATCTCGGTCAGCAGCTCCACCCATTTTCCGCACATGGACGGGTCATTGTTGCTGAAGCCGGTCGCGTTGCTGTCGGGCCGGTCGAGCGAGCGCACGAAGCCGCTGCCGACCGGGTCCGAGGCGGTGCCGAACAGGACGGGGATCGTTTTCGTCACGCTGAGCGCGGCGGCCGCCTCGGCGCTGGAGCCGACGACGATGACCTCCACCCCCTCGCGCACCAGCTCGCGCGCCGCATCGACGAGGACCCTCTCGTCGGCGCCGGCCGGCCGCAGGAGCAGTCGCAGGTTGCGCCCCTCCTCCCAGCCGCGCCGGGCGAGCTGCTCGCGCAGGGCCGCCAGCCGCACGCGCACGACGGGGTTGTCGAGGGGGAGGCTGAACAGCACGGCCACGAACCGCATCCGCTCGGCCGCGTGGGCGGCGGCGGGCGGCGTGGCTGCGAGTGCGGTCAGGCCGGTCAGGAACGAGCGACGGCGCATGCTTCGGCCAGATCAGGAAGGCGGGCGGGAGATCGCGGCGCCCCTCGTCGCATGTCTTCGGCGCGGCGTCGAGGGCGCGGTGACCAAGCGTCAGAGCCGGCGGTCAGGGCCGGCTGCTCAGGCCCCTCCGGCCTCCGATGGCACCACCCGCCAGGCCGAGGCGGTATCGTAGAAGAAGCGCTCCTGCGCGATGCGGTCGCCGCGCCAGCGCTGGATCGCCAGCTCTTCCAGCCGCCGCGCCGTCCCGTCATGGGCGATGGCGTCGAAGACCCAGTGGACGACGACGTTGTCGCCATCGACGAGCACGGCGCGCGGGGCATGCGTATGCATGCGCTGGACGCGGGCGAGCGCCTTCGCCTCATGCTCCATCAGAGCCTCGCGGCCACGCCGCGGCTCCTTGTCGGGCTCCTGCATGGTGGCGTCGTCATGGTAGAAATCGGCGATGGCCTTGACGTGGTCGCCGCTCACGACGGCTGCGACAAAGGCCTCGACACGCGCACGGTCCGGCATGATCTGCTCTCGCTTCTGCCTTAACCGCCCCTTCAACGCGCATCTCTAGCGCGCCGAGCGGCGCAGGGCCAGCACCGCGGAACCGCCGGGGCCGCGGGGCGTTATCTGTCTGAGTTCGAGACCACTAGCCCGCCATCCTGATCAGGGATGGCGGGTCTTTTTTGTCCGGCAGCCAGACTGGGAACCCACCCGCCGACGGCGAATTCTGCGGCACAAGGCCATGCAAGCGGCGCGCAGCCTTGATGCTGCGCCGCAGCAGCCATGCATTTCAGGCATTGGCAGACGTAAGCAATAATAATATATGGATGCTTATGAACAGCATGCCTAAGGTCCCGGCGACGCAGCAGCCCTCCCCCACGGTCGGCTTCCTCGTGCACGACGTCGCGCGCCTGCTGCGCAAGCGCTTCGAGCAGAACGCCCGCGGCTTCGGCCTCGGCCTGACCCGCTCGCAGTGGCAGGTGCTGGCCTATCTCGACAAGAACGAGGGCATCCAGCAGGGCGGCCTTGCCGAGCTGCTCGAGGTCGAGCCGATCACGCTCGGCCGCATTCTCGACAAGCTCCAGGCCTGCGGCCTGATCGAGCGCCGGCACGACGCCAAGGACCGGCGCGTCTGGCGGCTCTACCTCACCGGCAAGGCCGGGCCGACGCTCGTCACCATGCGCGAGCTCGGCGAGATCACCCGCGCCGAGGCCTTCGGCGAGATTTCCGAAGCCGAGCGCGAGGTGCTCCTCAAACTGCTCGGCACGATGCGCGCGAACCTCTCTACGGCCTGCGCGACGCCGCCGGCCGAAAGGCAGAAGACCCATGGATGACGCAGCCAGAAGACCCGAAGCCACAGGCGACGAGCCGCCCGTCCCCGCCAGCAACGTAACCGAGATCCGCCGGGCCGAGCCGAAGGCGCCGCCCGCGCAGCCCGCTCCCGTCGCCAAGGCGCCCGAGACCGCCGCCTCCGCACCGGCCGTCGCTGCCGACACCGCGCCCGCGGCCAAGCCGCGAAACCTCAAGCGCAAGCTCCTCTTCGCCGCGCTGCCCGTCGCGCTGATCGCCGGCGGCTACTGGTACGTCGTCGGCGGGCAGGTGATGTCGACCGACAACGCCTATGTGCAGGCCGACATCGTCGGCGTCTCCACGGATGTCGCCGGCATCGTCAGCGCGGTCGACGTGCGCGACAACCAGCAGGTCAAGGCCGGCGACGTGCTGTTCAAGCTCGATGACGCGCAGTTCCGCTACGCGCTCGACCGCGCCGACGCGCAGATCGGCAACGTCCGCAACGACCTTGAATCGCAGAAGGCGACCTACAAGGCGATGCAGAGCCAGATCGCCCAGGCCAGGAGCGATATCGATTTCTACCAGACCGCCTTCAAGCGCCAGCAGGACCTCGCCACCAAGTCGATCGCCTCCCAGGCGACCTATGACTCGGCCAAGCACGATCTCGACGGCGCCGCGCAGAAGCTGGCGCAGCTCCAGAGCCAGCTGATCAGCCTCGCCGCCAACCTGAACGGCAATCCCGACGCGCCGATCGAGGACCACCCGCGCTACAAGGACGCCGTCGCCGCCCGCGCCGAGGCCGCCCGCCAGCTCGACCACACCGTGGTCAAGGCATCGATGGACGGCATCGTCACCAACGTGCCCTCGCTGCAGAAGGGCCAGTACCTTGCCGACGCCACCGTCGCCTTCAGCCTGGTCTCCTCCGACCATGTCTGGATCCAGGCCAACCCGAAGGAGACCGAGCTGACCTGGGTCCGCCCCGGCCAGAAGGCGACCGTCTACGTCGACACCTATCCCGGCGCCGAATGGACCGGGACGATCGACAGCATCAGCCCGGCCTCGGCCGCGAGCTTCTCGCTGCTGCCGGCCCAGAACACCAGCGGCAACTGGGTCAAGGTCGTCCAGCGCATCGCCATGCGCGTCAAGATCGAGACCCCGCAGGGCAAGCCGCAGCTGCGCGCCGGCATGAGCGTCGTGCTCGACGTCGACACCGGCCGCGCCCGCGGCCTGCCGACCTTCATCACCGACCTCTTCGGCAAGACCGAGACCCATCATGTCTGACGGTGCAGCCGCGGCTGCGACCCCGGTGGTCGCCAATCGCGGCGCCATCACCGCCTGCGTCATCCTCGCGGTCATCATGCAGGCGCTCGACACCACGATCGCCAACGTCGCCCTGCCCTATATCCAGGGCAGCGTCGCGGCCAGCGCCGACCAGATCAACTGGGTGCTGACCTCCTATATCGTCGCGGCCGCGATCATGACGCCGCCCTCGGGCTTCCTCGCCGCCCGCTTCGGCAGGAAGCGCGTGCTCTCGGTGGCGATCATCGGCTTCGTCGTCGCTTCGATGCTCTGCGGCGCGGCGCAGTCGCTCAACCAGATCGTCGCCTTCCGCCTGCTCCAGGGCTTCTTCGGCGCAGCGCTCGTGCCGCTCTCGCAGAGCATCCTGCTCGACATCTACACCCCGGAGGAGCGCGGCTCGGCCATGGCGCTGTTCGGCGTCTCCGTGATGGTCGGCCCGGTGCTCGGCCCGGTCATCGGCGGCTGGTTGACCGACAACATCTCCTGGCGCTGGGTCTTCTACATCAACCTGCCGCTCGGCGCGATCGCGCTCGCGGGCGTCACCATCTTCGTCACCGAGACCAAGGCGAGCGCGCTCGCCAAGCTCGACTGGATCGGCTTCGGCGCGCTCAGCCTGGCGATCGCCTCGCTCCAGCTCTTCCTCGACCGCGGCGCCCAGCTCGACTGGTTCTCGTCGCTCGAGATCATCATCGAGGCGACGGTCTGCGCCGCCGCGCTCTACATCCTCGTGGTCCACACCTTCACGGCGCAGAACTCCTTCATCAAGCCGCGGCTGTTCCTCGACCGCAACTTCAGCGTCGGCATGATCTTCATCTTCATCGTCGGCATCACCTACCTCGCCTCGATGGCGCTGATGACGCCCTATCTGCAGACGCTGATGGGCTATCCGGTCGTCACCGCCGGCATCGTCATGGGCCCGCGCGGCATGGGCACGATGGCCTGCATGTTCCTGGTCGGCCGGCTGATCGGCAAGGTCGACATCCGCATCCTGCTCGGCGCCGGCCTCGCCGTCAGCGCCTGGGCGATGTACGACATGGCCGGCTGGACGCCCGACGTCTCCGAGAACACGATCATGCTCACCGGCTTCATCCAGGGCGCCGGCCTCGGCCTGCTCTTCGTGCCGCTGACCACCGTGACCTTCGCGACGCTCTCGCCGCAGGATCGCGGCGACGGCACCGGCCTCTACAACCTCTCGCGCAACATCGGCTCCAGCGTCGGCATCTCGATCGTGGCCTACCTGCTCACTCGCAACACCCAGGTGAACCACGCCGAGATCGCCAACTACGTCACGCCCTTCAACCGCATGTTCGAGATGCCCGCGATCAAGAATGCCTGGGACCCGCTGACGCTGGCCGGCCGCGCCGCGCTCGACGACGTCGTCACCCGCCAGGCGACGATCATCGCCTATATCGACGACTTCAAGCTGCTGATGATCCTGTGCCTGGCGGCCATGCCGTTCCTCGCCCTGCTGGTCACCCCCAAGCAGGAAAAGGCGCCGGCGGACGACCACGCGATGGTGATGGAGTAGGCCGGGCGCCGCGCCAGCGCGTGACGCCACGGCAATTCGCAGGCACTAGATCGCCGTGCGTCCTACCGGACGCAAAGTGGCGATCTAGACCTTTGTTGTTGCAACGGATTTTCCCGAAAATCGGATTCCACTTTTCGGTCCGATGCTCTAGCGCCCGGAAGACGATCTGCGCTGGCCGTATTTGAGCGAGGCACTATTGGCGCCGCCGAGGCCGCTGCGCTTGGCCGAGATCGACCGCGCTTCGGCGTAGTCCGGCGCGACCATGGGATAATCGTGCGGCAGGCCCCATCTCGCCCGGTACTGGTCGGGGGTGAGCCCGTACTTGACGCGCAGGTGCCGCCGCAACGTCTTGAACCTGCGGCCATCTTCGAGGCAGACGATATAGGACGAGTTGACGGACTTGCTGATGGGGACCGCCGGATTGCGCAGCGGCTCCGACTGCGTCTCGGGGGGCTTGGCCAGGTTGCCGATGGCTGAATGGGTCGTTTCGATCAGCTTGGCCAATTCCGATCGCGGGATGCTGTTATGGGTGACATAGGCAGCGACGATCTGCGCCGACAATCCGGCCGCCGCTTCGCTCTCGTCAGTCATAGGCTCTTCCTCGAGGCTTTCCTCCCGTATCCCCGCACGCATCAGGAGATGCGATCGCATGCATGTCCAGGGTTCGTCAGGCCTCATCCACAGCGATGGCCCCGCCACAGCCCGGCGCGGCCGCATGCGAGCCCGGAATCGGAGCTTCCAGCCTGGCCGGGCCGAATTCCAGGGGAGTGCGCGCCCGCACCTGCATTGACGACGCAATCAGCGGGTGGGCCGGAATTTATGGCGTCCCGGAAGGGAGCGGGCTCAACACCCTCAAAAGTCAGTAAAATCGGCCGTTTTTGACCGTCATCACAGAGGCGTGTGTAACACCTGCGTGTTGCACGGGCCAGCAAAATGAGCGGTCACCGTGCAACCCGGTGCACACATCCCAAGCCGCGCCCGCGCCCCTGCAAGGTGCACGCATGATCGCCTGCGCGAGAAGAGCCGCCCGACCACTCGAGCCGCTCCCGCCCCCCGGAAATGGCTCTCCGGTGATGGAGGGCGGAAGGAAATCCTGCCGTCAGAGGGAAGGAAACCCTACCCGCAGGGGGAAGGAAATCCTGCCCCCCTCTTAGAGGAACACCTAGAGGAACAGGTTAGCGCATCATTCCGGCTGGCTCACGCCGCCGGTCTGACCCCGATTTTGGAAATCAACTCGATCCCGGAAGCCAAACCGATTTCCGTCCCGGTTCCCCAAGTTTGCGTTCGGAAACCCGAACCTCAGACGTTCACTCTCCCGAACCTCAGACGTTCGGAAATCCGAACCCCCTCTTAGAGGATCACCTAGACGAACAGGTTAGCGGATCACTCCGGCCGGCTGACGCCGCCGGTCTGAACCAGATTTCGGAAAATCATCCGATCCCAGAAGCCAAATCGTTCGCCATACCTGCTCTAGTTCGGCACCCGCTGGGTCGACCCGCAAGTCTGGGCTCGGAAATGTCGCGCCCACTTGCAGAACCACTATACACAAAGACAGTGTAGATAAGTATACTGTCTTTGGATATTTACATACCCACTAGACAATACGGTAACCCAATGAGATGATTGCCCACCAAATCACTCTCAAGGGAGCGTTCGATGTCCGGAGCCGAGCAGGTTTCCATCCGTTTGCCCACCGACGTGCTCGCTCGCGTCGACCGGGCCGTCTATGACCGGCGCCGCGCCAAAGCGGCCGGCCGAGCCTCGCGGTCCAGCGTTATCGCCACGTTGGTGGCTGATGCGTTGCAGCCCGCCACGAAGGAGGATCGGTCGTGATCCACCTTGGCCCGAACCTCACCCGCCGCGACACGGATGAGACGCGCGCCTCGCGTCGCCGCGCCGCTGCCGTAGCCACCACCTTCGGCGATCGGAACCAGAAAGGTCCGGCGCTGGATTTCAATGCCAAGGCTTCCCCGGCCGCCCCCTCGTCGGGGATGGGCGTCAGCTTCGCTGATGCGTATGCGCCGTCGTGGAAGGCTGAGATGGCGGAGCGGGACGAGCGCGCCGCCCGTCTCGACAAGCTCCCGCCCGCCGTGCAGCGCCTCGCCACCGAACAGGGCATGACCGAGCTGCCGATGCTGGAGGTGATCGCGATCATCTCCCGCGCGTGCAAGACGATGGGCGGCAACCCGGCGCAGTGCTGGGCTTCGGACATCGGCCGCGCCATCGGCGTCTCGACGCAGAAGACCGAGGAAATTCTTCGCGAGGCCGCCCAGCGCGGCTTCATCGAGCCCCGCGCGAACAGCTACTGGCGCAGCAAGCTCTGACCAGATCGGCGCGCGGCCTCATCCTCCCCGCGCCGTCAGTCCGGAGGTAACGGCCCGGACGCCAGAGGGGTCGGGATTGGTCTCCCGGCCCCTCATTCGTCTCTCATCGACAGGATCGCGCTATGCCCGTCACCAATGCCTTGCTGATCGTCCTCGGCGCCTTCGTCTGGATCGAAGGGGGCCGCGCACACTGGCGCCTCATCGTGCAGGCCGACGCCGCCGTTCATCCCGAGTTGGCCGCAACCTGTGAGTTCCGCCGCGACCTCGCTGCCGGCCACCTCGGCGCCCATCTCACCCGATGGTGCTTCATCCTGTTCTGGCCGTTCTGGCTCGCCCTCGGCTGGCTTAATGCCGCGCGCGAACACCTGCGCGGACGGTAGGAGAATGTCATGCTGAAACGTGTCCACCTCTACGGCGAGATGGCCGAGCGCTTCGGCCCCATGTTCATGCTGGACGTGGGGAGCCTGAAAGACGTGGCACAGGCCCTCGGCGCCCAGATCAAGGGCTTCCGCCAGTACATCACCGACAACACGTTCCGTGTCGTCGCGGGCAAGTCGCTCGATGATGGTATCCAGCTCGACAAGGATCAGGTCTCCTTCAACACGGGCAAGCGCGACATCCACATCGTGCCCGTGGTCAAGGGCGCCAAGCGCGCCGGCATCGGCAAGATCATCGCCGGCATCCTCATTGCTATCGTCGCGTGGTGGGCCGCGCCCGCCCTCATTCCGGCCGGCTTCATGGGCGCTGAGGGCGCCCTCACCATCGCCGGCATCAATGCGAGCACCATCGCCATGTTCGGCGTCGCAATGGCACTCTCCGGCGCCTCACAGCTCCTGACGCCCAAGCCGAAGAAGCAGCCGAACACTTCGCCGGAACGGCAACCCTCCTTCGTGTTCAACGGCGCCGTCAACACCACCGAGCAGGGCGGCTGCGTCCCGCTGATCTATGGCCGAACCATGGTCGGCTCCACCGTCGTCTCGGCAGGCATGACCACCGACGATATTACCGTTTAGCAGTTCCGCAACTTTGCACCCGGTTGCAAATAGGACGCATGAGTAAGAGAAGGATACACAATGGCCTACGATCTCAACCCGGTGGCGCCCGTCTTCGCCGACATGATGCACACGATGGCCGGGCTCGCGGCCGATCTCGTTTGCGAGCACAAGGCCGTGGAATTCACGATCTCATTCGGCGACAAGAGCGTCCTGCTCCTCGGCGCCCGTGTACCGGTCAGCGAGGAAGAGGGCGCCAAGGTCGTGAAGTCCATCACGACGAAGGCGACCCTGCATGGCTACAAGATTGACGGCGCCGTTGGCCCCGAGGAAATGACCCCGCTCGGCTTGGCCCGGCGCCTCTCCTTCGCGATGCGAGACATCGCCGAGGAACCGGCCCTCCATTGACCATGTGCATTGTCTGCCGCCATCCCGACAGGATTGCCATAGAGGCCGCCCTTGAAGCCGGGCGGTCTCTTCGCGCTGTTGCGGCCGACTATCCGGGACTGAACCGAAACTCCCTGCATCGCCACCGCACTGAGCACATGACGAGCGCGCCAACTGGGGAGGCCGCCGCGTCCATCCCCAACACCGCGCCCCAAAGCTTTCCGGCTCCCCCCACCGTCCGGCGCCGCACGCGCCCCATAGACGAAGCCCAGCGCCTCGACATCGCCCTGCGCATGAAGGCGCGCGGCTGCACCCGTGCCGACATCGCCCGCGCCCTCAACGTCCACCCGAGCACCGTTGGCGAGATCGTGCGCCGCGCCACCGACAACGCCGTGGAGCGCGTCCGCGCACAAACGATAGAGGAACTGGTCTCAGAGCACCGGGCAGAACGCCATGCCCGTGTGCAGGCCCTTCATGCCGTCCTAGATGGCGCCACGCTGCGCAACGATGCCCGGACCATCGTGGAGGTCATCCGCGAGCTGCGCCATGAGGCGAAGGAAGACCGGGAGTGGATGCGCGAGCTGGGCGCCTTCGACAGGTTCCGGGTTCATGTTGCCGTCGACCGCGACAAGGCCCCTGGACAGGAAGGTGCGGAGTTCATGCAGGAGGCGTTGCGCGAGATGGTGACTGCCTTCGGCTCGCTCGATCCCGACGAGAGGCTGTCCCTCGCTCCGGCAGGGCCAGCGCACTGAGAGGGACAGGCCGCCCCCCCGTCCCTACCGCACGCTCGGCAACACAATGCCCTTTGTCGCCCCGCCTTCCGGCTCCCCGCTATCTCCTCTGCCGGCAAGCAGCGTGACGCGCTCTCCTGAACCGGAGGGACAGTGACACCCTATTATAGTCCCCCCGGAGTGCCTGCCTCCCCTAGCGGCATGTATTGGATCGAGCAAATCGTCCTCACCATGTCGACCAGAGTGACGACATTGCCGTTCTTCCTGTCCCACCATTTGGGGAAGTAGCCTTGAGGAGACTTAGCCTGAGGCGGCCCATATGCCTGTGTCAGGTCAGCGTATAGTTCGGGGCATCGACTGGGGTCGGACAATTCCAGCATGACGATGGACAGCCGGTCCGACCGATCAAACACGAACCTCGACCTGAAGGTGTGCCGCCCGCTCTGATACGGCGCCACAACCTTTGATCTTTGGTCGGCAGTCTCGCTGCTATCCTGAAATGGGGTAGCAGCACCCCGTGCCGCTTCGATGACCTGCGCCGGGTTCATACCCCACTTGCTGTATTGCCAGTCTGCCTTCGCGGCCAACGGAACCATGGCCAAGATCGCGACGATAACAGCACGCATCACATCCCCCCAGACGCTCAGCCAATCCATAGCTGCGAGGGTCGATGTCGGCAACCGAGGCATGTCCGCATAGGCATACCTGTGCGGACACGTCGGAAGGCCAGTGAAACGATGTCCGTAAGGGTTGACTTAGATCAACGGACATGCAATCTAACGGTCGCAACCTCAACGGACATCCTCCTGCGATGCAGACCGTCTTCTACGCCCGCGTTTCGACAGCCGACCAGACCATCGCGCATCAAGAGAAGCAGGCGAAGGATGCCGGCTTTTCCATTGACCGGGTGATTGCGGATCACGGCGTCTCCGGCGTCAGCACTCGACTTGGGGAACGGCCGGAGGGCAAGCGTCTCTTCGACATGCTCCGGGCCGGCGACGTGCTGGTGGTGCGATGGGTAGATCGGCTGGGCAGGAACTACGCCGATGTCACCGAAACGATCCGCGAGTTCATGCGGCGGGGCGTCGTCATCAAGACGATCATCAACCGCATGACCTTCGACGGGGCCACGACTGACCCCATGCAGCAAGCAGTCAGGGATGCGCTCATTGGCTTCATGGCGGCTTCGGCACAGGCGCAGGCCGAGGCCACTAAGGAAGCGCAGAAGGCCGGCATCGAGCATGCTCAGGCCAACGGCGGGAAGGCCTATAAGGGCCGCAAGCCGAGCTTCGCGCGGGCGCAGATGGAGGCCGTGCGAGACATGCTGGCACAGGATATCGGCATCAGCGTCATCGCGAAAGAAACGGGGCTTTCTCGGCAAACGATCTACCGCATGAAGGATGATCCGTCCGAGGCGGAAGCAGCGCTGAGAAAATGGGACTTATAGGCGTCGCACCTGCGTCTCTAGAGACTTATTAACCCCGTCACGCACGGCTGGAAAGCTTGGCGACCTCAGCTTTCGCTTTTCGCCGCCGACCGCCCTGCTTTCAGGTGGGCGATAGCGTTGTCCAATCTACGACGCTGAATTGATCGCAGAGAAAAAGGCAGTGTCATAGAAGCCAGAAACGCCAACGACGTCAAGAAAAAAGACACAACCTGCATCGCTCTATAGATAAATGTACCATCAACACAAAGCATAAAAACAAATATAGATACCAGTAATAATATATAGACGATAAAAATATCAGTTTGGCGATGTATCTGTCGCTGAGTTTCAGTTGCAGACAGATAACTATGCCGCCATGATTGATCCAAAAGCATACTTGGGTCACCTAAAATACTAATAATCACAATCAGAACAGCCGCTAATATAGCGAATATTGCCGCTATGACGGCCAAAACATCAGGCTTATTAGTAAGAGAAGAACTAAAAAATACTGTAAGAACGACAGACAAACACAAAAACGAGAAACTCAAAATTATCCGGCCGTAAGCCGGCTTTCTTTCAACGCTTCCGCTCGTTGCATTGACCATCACACAGAGTCCAAGAACGCTACAATTTTGTTCCAAGCCACATCTACGCTCAGGAGAGCGTCGTTACCCGCATCAAAATAGGTCTGCCGCAACAGTAGTTCTTCTCTCGTGAACGTCGCTTTCGAAAGAGTTCGAATCGAGAATTCTTCGTTATCCTCTACGGCCTCTGTAGCAAGTGCTGTCAAAGCTTCGATCTCAGCCGCAGGAGCCTTCCTGCGGGCATTTATGGAAATATTCACATCCATATTCGCCAGCTCTTCGATCTGCCCTTCGCGATGATCCGCTTGCAACCGTGCTGAAAGGGCCTCTCTCATTGCCTTACCAATGGTGTCAGATAGTGACAGTGGCTGTCCATCCACGACCTCGACCGCATCCACGTGGGGGAGCGATACGCCGAGATCAAAACGGTCCACGCCAGCTGCAAGCATCCGTTGGACAGCCGCCGGATCAGCCCTTGCGGCTAGAACTAGCCTGTTTGCTAGCTCCGCCCCATGCTGCAACTCGATGAGTTTTGAAAGGGCTCGCGTTATCGTTTCGCTTCGAGCTCTCCCAGCCGCCACATATCCAATTTGGTCCCTGCGGACGATTAGCGCCAGTTCGCGTTCAGTGAACTCAGTGCCTGCTGGAGCGGTTGCAGTACCTAATGCTCCAATCGGCTGCCCGCCCGCGTGAGGGCGAATGCCGCGATGCGCCCCCGCTACGTGAAGCGACAAATGAAGTCTGATTTCGTGAGGCAATGTCTGTCGGTGTCGAACCTCGCACACCTGACCGCCAAACTGAGTTTCAGTATCATCGACGTTAGGACGCACAAGCAGGGTAGCTCTGAGCAGCTCAAGCAAATCCTCGCGTTGGTTGACCCACTGCACACCTCGCAGATGGATGGTCCTATACGTCCCCATGATATCCCCCCGGTTGATGCGAGATGCTAATCGCATCAAAAAACGGGAGTCACTCTCTTTTTCTTCAATCTACGGGGATCGCTTAAAATCACTTTGGATATCCTGTGAGCTGGAGCTGCGAAAGCAGGCCGCAGCCTAGCTAACGAGCGATTTCATTTGCGAAATCCCCAATTCGGCGGTGCCTTTAGCCCTCGAAGCTGTGTGGAGGCGCAGGCCATGTTGCTAATGCTGGACAGGGTTCGCTAGCGCCTCACGAACGTCGAGACGTGTTGTCGGAAGCACCGTCCTCGACCAGCCGCTGGAGCAATAGGCTGACGAAATACAGGTCAGCGGTATTGCTTATCAGATGCGCTCGCGAGCGCAGGATCGTGCGGAAATTGATATCGATGACGTCCTCGCCGGCCATTTCGACAAAGCGCCCGGTGCCGGGCTTCCCATGCCAAAGCATCAGCGCGAGACGTGGCGACAAAGGCATCATGATCCGGCAGGCAGGGTGCCCCATGCCACGGGGATACAGGCGCCGCTTCCCATCGTCGGGGTCGGCGAAGAACATCACGGCTGGATTGTCGCTCGTCAGAAAGGGCGTCGGCGTGTCGTTGACGAGAATATCGAAGCGGAAGAGCTTGCTGATGACCTCTAGATTTGCAGCAAGGATTTCGGGAAACCAAGTCTCCATGCCGTTGTTCGCATAGGCCTCGAACTCGGCGAGGGACATACGATCACCGGTGGATATGCTTGCAGGTATCTTGGCTCCGGGAACCACGCGAATGGATCGCGCTTTCTGCACCACGTTAGATAGCTGCTTCTGGACGAAATCGATGTTCTGGGGCGGGCGAGCGAGCATCGATCCCGCGAAGGCATAGAGCGCTGCGACGTCCTCTTGGCTGGGATGCGCGCAGGTTTCGAGAAGCCTCCTAGCGCGAACGAAGTCGCGTTCGATCCCGCCGAAGAAGGTCTCGATTTTGAGATCGCGGCGGCCGTCGCGGAAAACGGTGTAGAGGTCCGGCATCTTGAGGATGTTGGCCGGCGCCTTCTTTCGGTGGTTCTGGCCGTCTCGGTCGAAGACGTGCACGAAGGGCTTATGCTTCGGCGGGCAATCCGGGTCCGTCCAGGCGGCAAGGTAGCTTTTCGGAACCCAATGCTGATCCAACTAGCGGCATTCCTTCCGATTGCGAAACTGGGTGCAAAATCTCGCGGGAGCTGATCTAAATGGCAGCTTAGGGACTGGGCTCAGGAACCATGCAGGCGTTTGCTAAGCAAATGCAACCAATGTCGGCGTCGAACGCCGAAATCCTAAAACGCCTCGCAACTCTCGATCTTTCTAATCTGAATGAGACAGACGTTCGGGAAGCCTTCCTAGCACCTCTTATCGATACGCTGGGATACATTCGCGGCAGCGACTACACGGTTCTTACCGAACAACAGTATGCACTAAATCCACTTTTCCTTTCGGTGGGCTCTAAGCGGATCAAACTCGACTATCGCTTCAATACCTACCGAACCGGGTTTTGGCTCCTGGAGGCGAAGGAGGGCACCGCAACGGACCCCAATACGCCCCCTCAGATCACGAGTGACATGATCGGCCAAGCTCATTTCTATGCTCATCACCGCGAGGTCGATTGCCCCTTATTCGGTGTTTCAAACGGGTGGTTCACCAACCTATACGACCGCGACAGTGAAAATCCGCTCGACCCGGTCCTCTCCATCCCTCAACGCGACATAGTCGCGCGCTACTCGGAACTCTATGCGCTGATCGGGTTCGACCAAATAACGTTCCGCCTGAAGCGCAGCCTCTTGAAGCGGATCGAGCAAGTGCTGAGCGCAGATGTGGACCTGTCGCGTGGTGAGGAGTTTGTGCGAGCGGTCGCAGTCGCAGCCGCCTCCGCGCGGCCAAAGGTTTTGGAGAATTTTCGTAAGGCCGCTGCCGTTGTCGAGGCCCAGAACGACCGAGAATTCTTCGATTATCTCGACAATGCGCATACTTGGGAGGCAATCGACACCTTACTCCAAGCAGGCCTCTCGATGGGTGACCTCGGAAAGGCATCAGATCGCCTTGCTGTGCGAGTCGCCCAATATCAGGGTAGCAATCAGTATTTGTTCTTTCACAAGCTACTCCTGAAGGATACTCGCCCGGTCTCGACCGAATACTACTTCAACTCCTTGCATCTGCTCGGAAATATTGCGATGCGCCCAGCATTGGCGGACGTCTGTTACGGCGGAGGGACGGCACTAACACCAATCACCGAAATATATGCCGAATATGCTGATCTTCTAGTTCATCACCTTATGGCCCGTCCGGAGCTGAGGTTGATGTGGGCGCTGGAAGCCGTTTCGCGCCGCCTTTGCAAGCGCTTCTTGGTCAGCGCGGACGTGACGCGCGACACAATTCTTGGCCATGTTGAGATTCAACGCTTTATCAATTCAGAAGAACGAAATGCCTTCCTAGGCCCCTCTCCGGCGCGAACTTTGCTCCAGATTGTCGACCACACAACAATGGGCGCAACCGGGCGGTTTTTCGCAAAATACTACAATCCGCGTAACCGCTCTTTCGCCTTCCCCGTAGCCCTCGCCGAATATCAGGGGTTGGAACGTGCGGCGATGTCACTTGAGACAAAAACCGAAGGCGCTTACGTCGAATTGAAAAAATCGCTCGGTGGCGGGTGGAGCGAACTCACATTCATTGACAGTCAAAATCGTTCTTTCGATCGCCTGGGTCACGGCGTCTGTGATGTGATCAGCAGCTACCCGGCCCTGCTATCCGCATTGTCAGAGCGCACTTGGGCTCGGATTGAGTTCCTAGCAAGGCTCGGGAACCCCTTCGCTAAAACCTGTCTACAGAAGATCGGGCGAGCTGAGCCGACGCCTCACCCGGATGTTGCATCAGAGCTTATAACCATATTTGACCCCTCCCAGCACGATTAGGCCCATCGACACAGCGCAGGTTCGGGCGCTCGCCGCCGAAGGCATCGGTGCAACCGCGATTGCCCGGCGTCTCGGCATTGGACGTGCTCCCGTTTATCGCGTGCTTGAGGTGTAGCCGGACCGGACTGCGATTTGCACCGGGTTGCACATCAATTGCTGAGCATCGGCTCACTCTGGTCAGTCGGCCTGTAGCCGCGCCCGGCCATGCAGCCGGTGTAGACGTTGGTCATAAGCTGGGTCGGGTAGACCCCCGGCGCCGTGAGGATGGCCTTGCTAACCTCGCCGTTGCAGACACTCTTGTCCTGCCGCATCTGCGCTACCGAGGCCGGGCTATCGCTCGCAGTTTTTCCATCGATACGAGCCATGATCGGCACAGTCGGCGCGCAACCGGCGAGCGCGGCGGCGCCAAACGCGAAAAGCACAGAGCGAAGCATGATGATATCCCCCCAGCCCGTCGCCAAACCGAACGGCGACGCCAGACGCTCATATCATCGCCCCAGAGTGTAGAGAATACTCCGTGGTGGAATACTCATCATTCGCGCCCTCTCGCGCTTATGGGCATCCGAGAGGTTTTTGCAGCCAACCTAAAACGCTATCGGCGCGCCGCTGGGCTTTCTCAGGAGGAGTTGGCACACCGGGCGGGCATCGACCGGACCTACATCAGCGCGCTAGAACGGTGCCAATATGCGGCGAGCATTGAAGTGCTGGAGCGGCTGGCACAGCAGCTTGGTGTCGAGCCAGCGCAATTGCTCCTTTCTTCCACCGACCGGTGAGCCTGCGGGACATGATAAACTGCCAAATCCGATCCCTTAGCACTCTGGGCTCGCAACTGCGCCTGTATCAAATCATACTTGGAGAGCTTCCGGTAACAGCAGACGGACCTCAGAGTCGCCCCAGCAATGAATTCATAGAGCAAATAAAAGGCTGGTTGAAAGTTGCAAATACCGTAGCGGATGAATTTGAGCTGACATCTGTAAAAAGCTACCTACCTGCATTTGAAAGACGCCTAAGGCAACCGTCAATTACAAACGAAAAAATATCAAATGACGCAGGTGTCTTGCTTGAGCTTCTGGATGAAAATTTAAAAGGCCAGCTAGTCTATCGCTACCCCAGTGACAAGGCAAAAATACTCAGGCAATGGAAAGAGGATTGGGCGCCAGCCGTCGCTTCGTTTCCATCCGCTGCGGCTGACATTCGCAATGGCGTAGACCTGTGGGCACTTGGACATGGCACTGCCAGCGTCTTCCATTTCATGCGGGTTCTTGAGCATGGGCTTCGGGCCTTAGCCAACGATGTTGGGAAAAGCTTCGATGTTCAGAGTTGGCAGGTAGTCATCGATCAAATCGAGGCGGAAGTTCGCAGTCTTGGTAAAACCCTTCCGGCAGGGAAGGAAAAGTCGAGCAGATTGAAATTTCTATCAGAGGCCGCAAAAGAATTCGCGTTCTTCAAAGATGGATGGCGCAACCATGTTGCACACGGCCGAGAGAACTACGACGACCATCAAGCGCGCAACATCATGGATCACGTCAGGCATTTTATGACTTTGCTTTCTTCAGGCCTTTCTGAGGATGGGCCGCCCAGATAAGTTCTGGCGCGTTCCGCATGACCAACGGTATCGGCAAAAGAGTATGCACGAAGTGCGGTGGCAGCCGATTTAACGGCTGGAATAGCTGCATGGATTGCCGAAACGCGCGAGGAAGGCTTCGCGAACAACGCCTTAAAGCAAACGGGGGTCGGCACACGGTCGCTGAATGGCGGGCTCTTCTAAAGACCTCACCGACTTGCGCCGAATGCAACCGACCTTGGTCCGTCATCCCACCGAGGCCGGACCGGCGATACAAAGCGGTCTGGACGAAAGGGCACAAAATTGCCGTCTATCACGGTGGCACCAACGACATCCGCAACATCCAAGCTGAGTGCTATGAGTGCAATTTCGGGAAGAACGCAGGGCCGTTGAAGCGATAGGTTTCCGCCCAAACGTCTTTGCTGGGTCCGTTCGTAGCTAGCGCAGAAGCTACACCGGTGGACCGGAGTTTACCCGCCTGCGCCTTCGATCGGGAAAGCGTCCTCGTTCAAGTCGGTTCCTCTCGGCGGAAGCACGCGCAGCTCACGAATGTCCCGCCGCATCGCGTTGAACAACGCACGGTAGCAGCGTTCAAGCACCGCCTGACCCGATCCATTTCGTATAGCTTCAAACAGCTCATTGAGCGCCAACACCACTTGGTCCGAGCCGACCAATCGAACTCGCCGAGCCATGCGGTTGAGTTCCACGCGCGCAGCGGTCGTGCCACCTTCAAACAGAGCGTCGACCTGCCCGGCAAGACCGAGATAAACATCCCGTCGAAGCTCGTAATCAGCCCAGGCTTTTTCACTCAGCGCTTGGTCGCGGTCGGCGCGAACCTTCTGGCTAGCGACCCGGGCAGTGACCATCGAGTTGATAACCACAGTTAGAAAGCCAATCACTAATGCGACCACGCCCGCCACCAACGCGGCGGTAACTTGAGGATTGCTAAGGTCAATCGGCATGGCAAACCTTCGCCCGAGGCAAATGCGATAGCTGGACCGGCGCCACGATCTTGCTTATCTCAGCGAAGAGACGGGCGACAGAGTGGCCAGCGCCATAGCCGCGCCCGACGCTCTTCCCTGCCGCGTGCCCCGTAAGCGCATCATGCACGTCTTCAGATAGCCCTGCGTCCCGGCACATGTCTTTGAACAGATGCCGGAAGGAATGGAACACCTTGCGAGGATCGGTGACGCCGATGGGCTTCCGGCCCTGATAGTTGCCCCACCACTGTGAGAATGCGGCGGTGCGCGCGCGGTTCTCGGCCGAGCCCAGCAGTGGCCATAGCGTCGCCCCCTGCCCCGAACTCCTGCGGCCCTCCACATAGCCGAAGAAGCCGAGGCGGCGTAGCTCGGGATGGATGGGGACTTTTCGGATGCTGGTGCGCGTCTTTACCGTCCGTCCGCCGGATGTGCCGATGCTGATGAAGGCGATGCCGCCATCGTCCGTTTGCAAATCGCAGACCCGGAGTTGGCCAAGCTCAGACAGGCGGGCTCCCGTGAACAGCGCGAGAAGCGGCAGCCAATACTGCGCTTCTCCGCGCCCGCCCTTGAGCCGTTCGCCGCGACCGTGCACCGGACCATTGGCGAAGATGCGGCGGAGATCGGCGGCGCTGAACGGCACTCTGTCATCCTCGGCCGTCGCGTCACTCTCGACACGCTCGGCTTTGAAATGGTTAGGCCAGTGGGAAGCTTCGTCTAGGTCGCTTTTCCTTCGGGCCTGCTCAATCATGGCCGAGAGCATTTGGAGCGACTTGTTCACCGTCGAAGCGGATCGGCGCCGGAACTTGGACAGGTCGCGCTTGAGCAGGTCCGGAAGCGTCATCTTTTGCAGCTCCACAGAGAGCTTCACCGGGATTTTGGAGATCGCGACGGCGTAGTCCTGAACCAACTTCTTGCCGATCTCGCCAATCCTCATGTCGCCGTGGAGCTGGACGAAGTGACGCACAGCCATATCGGCTTCCATGACGGTCTGCCGACGCGGCTTTCGGCCACCCACCACGCCGCTGCCTTCTTTCCATGCCAACAGCGCCTCTGAGAGCAGCGGGCCACGGGCCGCCTCATTGTCTGGTATAGTGGCATCAGGATTGAACAGCGGATCGCTGGGCACAAACGGCCTTCCGCTCAACTCCGATAGTGCGAACCTGCTGCCCTCTATCGCAGCGCGGCGCACAAGCTCTTGAAGCTCGGCATATTGCGGTAGCGCCCGGTCCACGGAGACCGCGTAAGCCCTTTCGCTCTCCGCCGTCGCATCAAGATCGGCATCGGGCGCGCGCGTCGTATCAAGGTCAGCATCAGAGACGCGCGCAGTCGGCCAGCCTTTGTTTTTCAGGATCAGGTCAGCTCTTTCCCGGACACTATCGCGCCCCTGCTCATCCTGATTGCGATAGGAAGCGAGAGCGTCTTCCAGCTCCTCCAACCGCTCTGCCCGCTCCTCCGGGTCCGCAGAGCGGCTCTTTGCCGCAGACAGCACCTCGCGATAGTAGCCCGTCGCCAAGCGCTCCAGATCGGCCCTGCTCAGCTCGGATAGGTCACGGCGGGTCCGCTTCGCGGCAGCCCGCAGTTCCGTGAAACGGTCCAAGATGACCGGAAGCCGTTCGTCGCGGCGACGCAGCGCCTCGGCATGATCCGAAGTGCGAAGGCTCTCCAACACCTTCTGCGTGCCGTAGGTCTCAGCGTAGACCTCGGCAACGTCTTTCGGCACGCGGAGGTTTAAATAGTACGCCCCCCTCCGCTTGTTACGGCGCCAAAGTTTCGGCACGCGTTCCCCGCTCATGCGTGTTGCACCCGTGTGTTGCAGGTTGAACCGTCGATTGTGCTGATATCTGAAGAAGTTGCAGCAAATCAAGGATTTGCGCGAGAGCTGGCGTCCCGGAAGGGATTCGAACCCCTGACCTACGGTTTAGGAAACCGTTGCTCTTTTTAGCCCCTACTCGAGCATACCGCAGCCTACCGATCTGACGCCACAGGTACAATGCGACGGTGAGGTGTTTCGCGCGGGGACGGGCCGGCGCGCCCTCAATAGCGCCGTAGCCGGCCCGTCGCTGTGCGAAACACCGGGACCAGCTAGGAACTCCTTGATCCGCTCATCGTGCTAGATTTTGCCTCAAGCACCCCGATGAGGACACGTGATGGGATGGGACCGAAACGGTGGGCTGAACTGCAAGCCGCCTCCTGTCTAAAGGCCGTTAGGGCTTCGTTGCAGCATCAGGCGTGAGTCCACCCGATGTCCTCGAAGGATTCGCCGTAGTTGAAGACGGTCGTGACGACGCGGACCGCCCAGCCGTTCGACGGTCCTATGGCCTCGCCGAACTTACCTTCGTGGCCAAGGAGGCCCTCGACCTCGGGCTTGGTCGACTTGGTAACCTCGTGGACGTTGGCCTTCGTGACACCCTGTATGTCCACTGAAGGCGAAGGTTACCGCATCCCCCGAGAAGGCGGGCAATCGCAGTTGACAGCTCGCCAAGATCGGATTGCATCCGCTCCGGCGTGAGCTCCGCTATTGGGCGGGCTGCACTCGTCGTCAGAAATCATCGAAAGCGAGACTGTCGAAGAATGCGTGCGCCCGAGTGATGCGGCCGTCCTTGACCTCGAGGAACCAGGCGTATGTGTTCGCATAGGGCTATCCGCGATGCCGCCGCGATCGCTTGCGCGGATTCTTTCATCGAGCTCCTCCCAGGTGGCTATGACTGCATGGTCGGAGAACGCGGAGCTACTTGGTCAGGGGGGGAACGCCAAAGGATAGCGATTGCCAGAGCGCTTCTCCTGAAGGCTCCAATTCTGGTGCTTGACGAGGCGACTTCAGCGCTGGATGCAGCCACTGAAGAGCAGGTTCTGCGGAACCTGTCAGAGGTCGGCCCGCAGTTACGAAGATCGTGATTGCCCATCGTCCTCAGCCGATTGCCTGGGCGGATCGGGCGGTGCGCGTCGAACTCGGACGAAGTGTGTCGTGAGAGAAGGCACAAAGACGTACAGCATCCTGCGTGCAGAAAATGCAGCTAATGAGTGACAGCATCCAGGCCTTCGGCGTCGGCATGTTCATAGCTTGCTATCATTCCTCGAAACTCGTCACTCGAAAGCCGCCGCCTAGCCAATAACTCGCTACTGGCCCTCTGAAGAGGCTGCTGATGCGCCTCGATAATCGCGCAAGCCCTGGCCATCTCCGCCGCAAGGGTCTTGTCGACCTTCGATCGCAAGTCGCCGGACAACCGGAGGGCGGACATAAGATCCGGCTCGCGATCCTCCGCGATGAACGACAACCCCGAACCCAGGCCGAACGAGGCCTCGAGTCTAACCGCCGCAAGGGTTGCACGATGCAAATCACTGTCTTTCACCCCTCCACCCGACGAGGATCTGTCGCCGAGGAGGACTTCCTCTGCCGCGATCCCCGCAAGCAGCCCGCAAATCTCATCGCGGATGGTGGCGGCGGTCGAAGCCCGCGGCTCGGAGTTCACCAACTGAATGAATCCCAGTGGTTGATATCCTTCCAGTCCTTCCGCCACGTCGGAGAGCTCGACGCCTTCGAACGGCTGTCCCAAAGACAGATACGCCATTGCGTGACCGCACTCGTGGATCGCAGCCCGGCGAACCAACTCTTCTGGAATGACGATCCTCTTCGGCAGCGACGCCTCCAGGTCTGACACCAACACCGCTCGACGGTCGCGCCGGGCGACGCGTCGGGCTTCGCGAACCAATTTCGCCAGTCCGGCGCCGCTCCATTCCTCCGTCCGACGAACTACCTGGCTCAGATCGTCGTCGGCCAAGTCTCCGGCGAGATGAAAGCGGAGAATTCCTTCACGCGCGGCGCCGTCGGGAAGCGGGATCCTCACGTGCCTGTCCAGCCTTCCAGGTCTGACGAGCGCCGGGTCGAGCTTTTGAGGGTAGTTGCAAGCGCCGACGACGATCACGCCTGGGCGTCCCTCCACGCCGTCAATACACTCCAAGAGCCCGGCGACAACCTCCGTTGAGTACTGTGCGCTATGGCCCCGGAAATCCTCCCGGGAGCCGACGGCATCGACCTCGTCGATAAAGACGATCGCAGGGGCGCGCTGCTTCGCCTCATCGAAGGCCGCTCTCATCGCTTTCAGCAAGTCTCCGAGGTGTCCGCAAGCTTGCCACCTGGCGATCGAGCCGACGACGAGATGAGCGCCACAGGTCGTTGCCAAGGCACGGGCGAATATTGTTTTGCCGACCCCTGGCGCACCGCTGAGTAAGATCCCGCGATCGACATCGCCCCACGCGATCTTGCCTGCCTGCCAGTCCTTCAGGTCGGTGGCGAGCTCGAGTGCCCAAGCGGCGGCCTCGCCGAAACCGTGGAGGGCCTCGACGCCGACCTGACCGGCCTCGGGCTTGTCCTGCCTCTGCAAGATGTCTCGGATCATCTCGATCGAACGGGACACAGGTCGACCGCGTCGAACGTTCGCCGCAATCAGATCCAGTGGCATGCTCGCCATTTCGCGCGCCAGGCTGCTGGTGACGTGTTGCTTCAGGCACAATCGAGCCGCGGCCACGACGTGACCGACTTCCGGCGGACCGAGAGTGATAACAGCATCAGCCGCCGCGATCACCTTCTCGGAGACATCCGACAGGCTCTTCGCCAGCACGACGAGTCGATCGTAGTTGATCAACCCTTCGACGGTAAGCCTTTCCTTCCTATTCCCATTTTCATCCGCGGTCAGGAAGTTCGTCTTCTCAAAGTCGAAGCGAGAGCGCGGTTCCGGCTCCCCGAAAGCGAAGATCGCCGCTTCCTTGTATTGGTCTATGTTGCCTCCGATGGGCAATACGACGACGATCGCGAACGAAGCATGGGAGTCGACGTAGGGTCGACAATGCCGGACGATGTCGCAGTATGCCAGGAATCGACAAACGGATCGCGTCAACTTCCTGCGGTCCTGCTTGGCCAGTGAACCCCATTTCATGGTCGTCGACGTCTCATATTTGGCTCGGATGGCACTCGGGCCTGATGGTCAGGCCGCCTGGTCTTCTGCTCTTCGCCTAGTCATCCCTCGAGGGATCGGGCAACGGACCGCGACGCCTTGGATGCGGCTGCCGCGTGGCCAGACGGACGCCTGTCGCGGGACCGACCCCTTCTTCGCGCATCGCCTCACCGAAGGTCCTCGGCCTGGCGACGAGATCGATCAGTTCGATGAGGTCGTCGAGCGATAGGGTCACCAACGAGCGCTCTCTCCCCGGATCGTCGTCGAGGCTCTCGGATGCCCTCTGTCCTCGATCGAGCTCTCGCAAGGCGGTCGACATCGCGCTGCGGTCCCCGGAATGGGCCGCCGTACGAATGCGGGCGAGAATGCACTTGTCCATGTCAGGTCTTCACCTCGGGCCGCATCAGAGACCGCCGATCGACCACGTTGGGTCGCTTTCGATGTAGGAGCTTCCAGTCGCTCGAAGGACGGCCCGCGCAATCGCTGCTGCGGCATTGCCGAGCTTCGGCGACGGGCTGACCGATCCGTCGATCAGAAGCGGCCCAAGACCAAGCACGACGTCCGAAACGCCGAATCCAACAATGTCCTGGATGCTTGGTGAAACGCGCGACGATGCACGCGTCGCTTCGCGTTTGAGCAGACGCTGGTAGTCCGCCTGCTTCAGCACAGCCGGCCAGCCGATCGGCACCACGACAACGCTTTTGTTTCCGGGCCGGGACCTCGCTCTCGCAAGGCGTGCGAAGTCGTGTGCCAGTTGCCGGAGTTCTTGCTTGTCCGTGGCCATCGGCAGCAAGAGATGGCAACGCGGGTCATCGAGCAGCTCTGAGGGAACTGAACCACCAGGTAGGTCAACGACCACTGGGCCCTGATCGCCGTGAGCCGTCGCTCGGCGGAGAATGGCGGCGCCCGTAGAGCCCGCGTCGCCGGGTTCCAACGCAATGGTTGCGAACGGAGCCCGCACCTCGCCCGGCAAGCTTGGCGCCGCACCGGAATTGTTCGGAATCCTGATGAGCAGGGGATCCATTCCGCGCCGTGCAAAGCCCAATGCGAGCAGGAGGCTGATGCTTAAGCGCGCAATCTGATTGCCGGACCCCGCGATGGCGAAAAGCTCCATGGAAACCGACTCCTGCCAACGCGACGGCGAGCGATTCGCGAGGTCGGCAAATCACGACCTAGGATTCGAGGTACAACGAACGGCCCTATATAGGCAAGTAGGGCCCTATATAGGCATACAGGGCCTTATATGGGCGATCTTCTCCTGCGCTGGATTTCAGGATTCGCGCGTGTCATCTCGACAGAATGCTTGCCAGCGCTAAGCTCTTGAAATCGGCGAGAATTGCGCTGGGCGCGAGTCCGGAGGCAATCGCCACTGCGGCAACTCTTCACTCCCGAACTGTCCGAAAGATTGAGGCGGCAGCGTCCCGCCAGTCACGCGCGGCGATGGCGGTACAAGCGGCATTGGAATCCAAAGGAATTGAATTCATCAAGACGCCGGACGGGCGCGTGGCAGGATTCCTCATGCCTCCGACGATGGACGAGCGCGAGCAAGGGCAGGTCAAGGGACAGCTTCCGTTTGCCGCTCTGCTCAAGCCGGCGAGGCTTGCTCTTGGGCTCAGTCTCGATGAGGTAGCGACGCAGGCGAGGATTCATCCGAGGACAGTTGGACGCGTCGAAACGCGAGGGCCGAACGCCGAAGCAACCGCTGCAAGCGTTGCCGTCAGAGACGCGCTCGAGGCGAGCGGAATCGAGTTCCTTCCCAGCTCGGAAGTCCGAGGGCCTGGCTTTCGTCTTCGGGAAGTAGATATCTGAACCGATGCGACGAGTGCCGTCAGTCGCAACGAGCAAATACAAGGTCTGCAATATCCCCGATAGCCGCCGCAGGCCCCTTCGCGATCCAAACCGATCAGGCGGGCGATTTGAGAAACGATCCTGAAGGTTGCGCACCAGTTCATCCGGAGCGTCGCCGAGCCGGATTCAGCGAAGGCGATTACGGCGCCGGACCAGGAGCGACGCCCACGTCGTACTCCTCTTCGCGCTCATCGGTCATAAGATCAAAAATCGGAAAGCCAGGCAGATCCGACGCATCGGCATGGAAGCGAATGTCGGTGACGCCGTTCTCGCAGGCATGCGTGAACAAGGCGACGAACTCTTCCGAAAAGCCCTCCGCTCTCATTTCCGATATTTTCTCGGCGCGCCGCTCTTCGATATCAATTCTCGCGCTAGGCGAGAGGTCTCGGTCTGGAGCAGGCGCGAGGCAGCCCGACGTGCTGATGATCCAGCCACAGGGGCAGAGCGTGACATATAGCGACTGGCCGAAGTCGCCGTCCCGTTCTCCATCTTCATCCACTCCGCGGTATGTCTCGAGCAACTCGAAGTCACCCTTGCGGAGGTGACCGGTCGACAGATCGAGCATGGTCCAGAAGTTGGCTTTCCGGAATCGTTCGTCGGAGGCACGGTCCAGCAATTTCCGAGCAATCTGCTCGGGCGTGTCGGTCTGCTTGAATAGAGCCGCCCATTGCTCCTCGCTGAATTGCCGGCGGAGCAGCGCGTGTAGGTTCACAAGATCGATCGCGCAATCGTCGAGGAAGTCGGCGCTCGGCAGGCGCTGGTCGTTCATAATCGGGTTCCCTTGGCTCGAACGCAGGCAAGACAGCCATGCGCAGAGCCAGTGTGCCTGATGACCTAGCAATGGACGGCGGCCGGCGGCCGGCGGCGCTCCACGGAAAAGCGGCAACGGAATCGATGGCTCTAGAACGCAAATCGCATGGGTCACGGCTACGCCTGCGAGAAAAATCGCAAACGGGCCGGCCTGTCCCGCGAGCTACGTCGTTCCTCTGGTATCGAGAGCCTGGTTGTGACGCATTTCTGTCCGACGCGAGACGCGCGATTCTGGCCCTTTGCGGACTCCGGGGAGGTCCGCTTCTGGGCTGTTCGGTTTGTCGATGGGAGCAGCCGGAGTTCGCCCTTTCCACCGCAACCATTGCAATCAACCGCCGTGTGAAAACGGATATTAAGTGGATGGCTACAACGCGATCAGAACCGGGTCAGCATCCCGTAATCGTGGTCTCCCGTGAGGAGCAGACGATGCGGCTGGGTCGGATTGCGCTAATGTCGTTGAATAAGTCGCCGCGCTGCGACTTGACGGTCTGGTTTAGCCATCCTCGTGGATGGTAGCAGTCTGCTGATGGGCGAGGGGCGGATGGAGCTCGGGGCGTGTTCTACCAGTCGGCGTGGAGCGGCTGGGCGCTCCATCGCCGACCTGCAAAAGGTCGGCATGCCGGTTCGACCGCGCCCTCAGAACCTGACGGCCAGATTGGCCTTGAAGGCTTGGTCCTGGGCGTCGGCGGCGAGCTGTCCGGTGTAGGACAGGCCGAGCAAGGCACGCGGGCTGATGGCGAGGTCGAGCCCGGCTTCGACGAGCGCGGCGTTCTGCGCGATCGGCACACCCGCGACGCTGAACGGCGTGCTGCCCGAGAAGGCGAGCGTCGTGGTCGGATCGACATCGCCGAAGGCATGGCGCCAGGCCAGCGCACCGCGCAGCGTCAGGTCCATGCCCTGCATTGCAAAGCTGGTCGAGGCGCGCAGGCCGAGCGCGGAGTACCCGAGGCTGGTGTCCTCGCCGCGGGCGGAGAGCGCCGCCGCGCCGCCGATCTCGCGGAAGCCGTCGGTCTGCAGGTTGAGATAAGCCAGGCCGGCGAAGGGTTCGAAGGCGACGCGCGCGAGGTCGATCCGGTAGCCGAGCTCGCCGAAGACCTGCGCCGTGCCGGCGTCGTAGCCGGCGCGCGGATTGTCGCCGAAACCGGCGAAGGCGACCGTGCGGCGCGTCTCGACATCGTGCCAAGTGTAGCTCGCCCCCAGCCGCAGGCCGAGCGCGCCAAACTGCCCGCCGCCGTAGAGGCCGAGATGATAGTTGTCGCTCTCGCCGAAGGAGAGCCGGCCCTTGGCGTCGAACTCGCTATGGCTGTAGCCGGCGAGCAGGCCGAGACGCAGGCTGTCGAACAGGCCCATATCGGCACCGATCATCAGCCCGCCGGTCGAGCGGGTGAGCTTGCCGGCATTGCCGTCGGCATCGCTCCGGCCCCACGAGCCGTAGCCCTGGCCCCAGGCGGCGAAGCGATCCGACCGGAGCACCGGCATCGGCCCCTTCACGCTCGGGGCGAGGTCGGCGGTGAAGCCGTAGTTCATCGTCGCCATCGGGGCTGAGCCGACGCTGCCGAAGGCCGAGCGCAGCCGGTCGATCGCGGTTGAGCGGACGGCGCCGCCCTCCTCGACGAGCGCGCTCTTTGCCGAGGCGTGGATCTCGCCGGAGAGCAGGTCGAAGGCGCCGCGCGCGGACGCCGCGTCGAGCATCAAGAGGCTGTTGTAGAGCGCCAACGTGCCGCCGACCTGCGGCAGCGTGTTCAGCGCGAGGGCAGTGGCAAACTGGTTGCGCGTCTGAGCCACGGTCTGGAACACGGTCGGCGCGGGCGTGCCGGGATCGGTGGGAGTAACGGGAGGCGTGCCCGGATCGCTGCGGGGAGGCGTGCCGGGCTCGCTACCCTTGATCGCAATGGTGAGGCCGACCTCGCCGGTCCTCCGGTCGAGCCCAAGCGTGAGGAAGGCGGATGAGGTCGTGACGCCGGCGAAGCTGCCGTTGACCCCGCCTCCGGCGCTGATCAGCGAATAGCGCTGGCCGTTCTGGTAGCTGGTCTGCGGATCGAGCGCGCCGACCGTGACGTTGGCGCCAGCCACCGTCGCGGAGCCGGTGACCACGATCAGGTCGGAGCCGCCATTGCCGCCGATCTCGGCAGCATAGGTCGAGCCTGGAGCGAGTACGAGATTGCCATTGACGGTGAGCGTGCCGATCGAGTTGCCCGGCGCGATCGTGCCGTTGGCGAGGATCATGGTCGCGCCGACCGTGCCGGAGCCACCGAGTGTCGCACCGGCCTGCACCGTGACCGCCGAGCCGGCGAGCGAGCCGTTGACGGCCAGTCGCCCGGCCTCGACCGTAGTCGGGCCGGTGAGCCCGCTCGTGCCGGTCAGGTTCAGGCGGCCGGTGCCGCGCTTGGTGAAGGAGCCCGTGCCATCGATCGCGTTCGCGAATGCTGCATCGGCCGGCTGGTCGATAACAAGCGCGGCATTGTTCAGGATCGTGCCGCTGCCGAAACTCGCCGCCGAACCGATCAGCGTGCCGGCCGAGATCACCGTGCCGCCGCCATAGGTGTTTACGCCGGTCAGCGTCAGCGCGCCGGTGCCGAGCTGCGCGAGCGAGCCGGAGCCCGAGATCACGCCACTGAGGCTCACCGCGTCCGAGCGGTTGAAGGCGAGCGTGCCATTATTGGCGATGGTGCCGGTGATCGAGCCGGTCGTGCCGCCATCGCCGAGCTGCAAGGTGCCGGTACTGATGGTCGTGCCGCCGGTATAGGTGTTCGTCCCGGTCAGCGTCAGCGTGCCCGTGCCAAGCTGCACGAGCTGGCCGCTGCCCGAGATCGCGCCACTGAGGCTCGCCGCATCGGAGCGGTTGAAGGCGAGGGTGTCGTTGTTGACGACATCGCCCGTGATCGAACCCGAGGTGCCGCCATCGCCGAGCTGCAAGGTGCCGGCACTGATGGTCGTGCCGCCGGTATAGGTGTTCGTCCCGGTCAGGATCTGCGTGCCGTCACCGGCCTTGACCAGTGCGAGTGCGCTGTCGCCGGGCTCGCCGTCGATGAGTTGGCCGGCGTAGCTTGCCGTGCCGGAGGGCAGCGCGATGGTGAGCGAGCCGGCTTGCGTGTCATTGCCATTGACCACGAGGCCCGCACCCGAGAGCGAGCGCACGGTGACGTTTCGGCCGTTCGCCATCAGCGCAGCGGTTGCCGCCAGCGTCACGTCCGAGTTCGGCGAGAAGGCGCCGTCCGAGGCCGCAATCAGCGTCACGCCGGCGCCGATCGAGGTCGGGCCGCTATAGCTGTTGGTGCCGCCGAGCTCGGCCGCACCGATATCGGTATCGCTGTTGACGAAGGACAGCGCGCCGCCGGCGCCGTTGCCGTCGCCGATAGTGCCCGAGAGCGTCATCACCTGCCCGTTGACGTCGATCTTGCCGCCGGCGGTGTTGACCGCGATCGCATTGGCGAAGCTATTGATGAAGCCCGTGCCGGCCTTGAACGTGCCGCCATCGAGCGTCAGTGCGCCGGAGCCGAGCGCATCCGCGCTGCCCGCCTGCAGGATGCCGGCGGTGACGGTCGTACCGCCGGAATGGGTGTTGAAGCCCGACAGCACCAGCGTGCCGGCGCCCAGCTTGGTCAGGCTGCCGGCACCCGACATCGACCCACCAAGCTCGAGCTGCGTGCCGGTCGCCACATCGACGCTGCCGGCACCGGCGAGGCTGACAGTGCGGAACATGTCGAAGCTCGCCGTCGTCGCGAGCGTGCCGCCGTTGAAGGTCAGGCCGCCCGCCGCATCGCCGAGATTGGCGTTCGACGAGACCTGGAGCGTGCCGGCGTTGATCGCGGTGCTGCCCGTATAGCCGTTGGTGCCGGTCAGCACGATCGTGCCGCCGCCGGTCTTCTCCAGCCCGCCGCCGCCCTGGATCGATGCGTTGATCGTCGCCCTCAGGCCCGTGTCGATGCGCAGCTCCGTCGCCGATGCGGCGATCTGGAGCGCGCCCGGCCCGTTCAGCACATAGCCTCCCGCGCCGAATTGCAGGCCCTGAACCTGCCGGTCGCTCGCGATCGTCACCGTGCCGCCGGCCGGGCCGGCGAAAACCGCGATCATGTCGGACCATGCGGTGCCGATGCTGCCGCTCGCGTCAGTCCAGTTCGTGGCCGTCCCGTCCCAGATGCCGCCGCCGCCATGAACGGTCCCGTTCGCGGAGCTCTGCGAACCGTTCCAGAACTGCAGCGCGTCATAGGTGGCGACGAGGTTGACCTGTCCCGCCGTCGTCGCGTCGACGCTGAAACTGTAGCCGGCCGGCACGATGCCGAGCGCGAGCCCGTGATCGACGAGCGAGCCCTGGTTGAACAGGCGGTAAGTGCCGGTGCCGAAGCCGCTCTGCGGCGTGATGTTGAGCAAGCCGTCGAGCGTCAGGTTGCCGTCGACCACGATGAGATCGTTGACCCCGCCGCCGACCACGCCAGGCGTGCCGAGCTCGTAGGCGAGCTGCGACGAGGCGTTCAGCAGCAGCGACCCGACGGTGAGCGTCCCCGGGCTGCTGCCCGGAGCCAGCGTGCCGCCATTGGCGATCGTCACGGCGCCGTCGATGCTGCCCGAGCCGCTGAGCGTCGCGCCCGCAGCCACGGTCACCGCCGTGGTGCCGAGCGAGCCCTCGACACGCAGCGTGCCGCCATCCACCGCCGTGCCGCCGGTATAGCTGCTCGCGCCGGTCAGCGTCAGGACGCCAGCATCGCCTTTGATGAAGCCGCCGGCCCCGGATAGCGCGCCCGACAAGGTGACGTCCGTGCCGTTGACCAGGGCGAGGCCTGCATTGAGCGTGACATCGTTCGCAATGCTCAGTGAGCTGCTGTCGGCGAACAAAGTGGTCAGCGTGTTGACGCTCACGCGCCCGAGCCCCAGAGCCGTGTCGCTGTGGACGGCGACGTCTCCGCCCGCGAAGGTCGTGCCGCCAGTATAGCTATTGGCGCCGGACAGCTCGACGAAGCTCGCCCCCGGATGGCTGATGGTCACTGACCCGTCGCCTGAAATCACTCCGTTCAGCGTCAGTGAGCCTGCGCCGCCGGCTCCCGAAGTCAGCGTCAATGCCTGCCCGGCATTGATCGCGATGGTGTTGGCGAGCGCGGCGCTCCCGCCGTTGGCGTTCGATAGCGTCGCGCTGCCGGTGACGGCGAGTCTACCGGTTCCGATCGCGGCGTTGTTCCCGAGCGCAAGCGTTCCGGCTGAAAGCGTCGTGCCGCCGGTATAGGTGTTCGCGCCTGTCAGCGTCAGCGTGCCGGTGCCCTCCTTGGCGAGGCGCCCGCCGCTGCCTCCGATGGTGCTGGCAACGGTCGTGCTCGAGCCGTCGCCGACGGTCAGCCTGTTGATGCCGAGCGAAACGCTGCTCCCGGCGACGCCGGAGAGCGCACCGATGTTCTTGTTGCCACCAGCGCTGATGTCGAGGCTTGCGCCGACGCCGGCAAGCGAGACGGCGCCCGTCCCTGCTGCGATGCTCCCGCCGGCGCCGAGCGCGAGCGTACCGGCATTGACCGTGGTGCCACCCGTATAGGTGTTCGCGCCGTTCAGCGTGAACGTGCCCGTCCCCTGCTTGACGAGGCCGCCGGTGCCTCTGATCACGCCGCTGAAGGTCCCGTCCGTCGCGGTCCCGAGGGTCAGCGTGTTGGCGCCGAGCGAGATGCTGCCTCCGGCGCCGGTCAGCACGCCGATGGTCTGGTTCGCGCCCGACGCGCTGATGTCGAAGGCGGTGCCCACACTAAGCGACACAAAGCCCGTCGCCGCGAGGCTTCCGCCCACGCCGAGCGCAAGCGTGCCGGCACCGATCCTCGTGCCGCCGGTATAGGTGTTCGCACCCGTCAGCGTCTGTGTGCCGATTCCAAACTTTTGGAGGCTGCCCGTGCCGCTGATGACACCGCCGAAGGCCTGGCCCGTCGCGGCGCCGAACGTGAGCATGTGGGCGCCGAGCGAAACCGAACTCCCGGCGACGCCGGAGAGCGCGCCGATGGTCTGGTTTCCGGATGCTCCGCTGATGTCGAGCGTCGTATCCGCCCCGGCAAGGTTCACCGCGCCACTTGCCGCGAGCGCACCGGAACCACTGAGCGCGAGCGTTCCGGCACTGATCGTGGTGCCGCCGGTATAGCTGTTCACGCCGGACAGCTCGACGAAGCTCCCCCCCGGATGGCTGATCGTCACCGACCCGTCGCCTGAAATCACTCCGTCCAGCGTCAGTGAGCCTGCGCCGCCGGCTCCCGACGTCAGCGTCAACGCTTGCCCGGCATTGATCGCGATGTTGTTGGCGAGCGCGGTGCTCGCGCCGTTGGCGTTCGATAGCGTCGCGTTGCCGGAGACGGTGAGGCTGCCGGTGCCGATGGCGCCGTTGTTCCCGAGGGCGAGCGTGCCCGCTGAAAGCGTCGTGCCGCCGCTGTAGGTGTTCGCGCCCGTCAGCCTCAGCGTGCCGGTGCCCTGTTTGGCGAGGCGGCCGGTGCCGCTGATCGTGCTGGCGACGGTCGTGCTCGCGTGGTTGCCAACGGTCAGGGTATTGGCGCCGAGCAAGACGCTGCTCCCGGTGACCCCCGCCAGCGCGTCGATGCTCTGGTTGCTATTCGGCAAGCTGATGTCCAAGCTTGCGCCGACATCGGCAAGCGAGAAGGCACCCGTCCCTGCGAGACTCACGCCGGCGCCGAGCGCGAGCGTACCGGCATCGACCGTAGTGCCCCCCGTATAGGTGTTCGCGCCTTGCGGCGTGAATCTGCCCGTCCCCTGCTTGACGAGGCCGCCCGTGCCGCTGATCGTGCCGGCGTAGGAGCCGTGCGCCGCGGTCCCGAAGGTCAGCGTGTTGGCGCCGAGCGAAATGCTGGTGCCCGCGGCGCCGGTTAGCGCGCCGATGGTCTGGTTTGCGCCCGAGGCGCTGATGTCGAAGGCGGCGCCCGCAATGGAAAGCGAGAGAGAGCCCGTGGCCGCGAGGCTCCCGCCGGCGCCGAGCGCAAGCGTGCCGGCAGTGATCGTCGTGCCGCCGGTATAAGTGTTCGCGCCGGTCAGCGTCTGTGTGCCGGTTCCCTGCTTGAAGAGGTTGCCAGTGCCGGTGATGACACCGCCGAAGCTCTGGTTTGTCGCGTCGCCGAAGAACAGCGTGCGGGCGCCGAGCGAAACCGTACTCCCGGCGACGCCGGAGAGCCCACCGATGGTCCGACTTCCTCCGACGGATGCTCCGCTGATGTCGAGGCCCGCCGCGGCGCCGGCAAGGTTCACGGCGCCATTTGCCGCGAGCGCACCGGAACCATTGAGCGCGAGCGTGCCGGCATTGACCGTGGTGCCGCCGGTATAGCTGTTCACGCGGGAGAGCGTAAACGTGCCTGTCCCCTCCTTGACGAGGCCGCCGGCGCCGCTGATCGAACCGGCGAAAGATTGGTTGGTCGCGTTGCCGAAGGTAAGCGTTCGGGCCCCGAGCGAGATGCTGGTGCCAGTGAGACCGCTCAGCGCGCCGATAGTCTGGTTTGCGCCCGAGGCGCTGATGTCGAAGACTGTGCCCGAACCAAGCGAAACGGCGCCCGTCGCCGCGAGGCTCCCGCCAAAGCCAAGCGCAAGCGTGCCGGCAGCGATCGTGGTGCCGCCGGTATAGGTGTTCGCTCCGGTCAGCGTCTGTGTGCCCGTCCCCTGCTTGACGAGGCCGCCGGTGCCGTCAACGACTCCGCCGAGTGTCTGGTCTGTCGCGTCGCCGAACGTGAGCGTGCGGGCTCCGAGCGATACCGTGCTTCCGGCGACGCCGGAGAGCGCACCGATGGTCTGACCAAGGATTGCGTCACTGATGTCGAAAACCGCGCCGGCGCCTGAGAGAGCGACAGCGCCGGTCGCCGGGATGCTACCCATGCCGGTCACCTCAAGGGTGCCGTCATTGACCGTTGTGCCGCCCGTATGGCTGGCCGTGCCCGCTATCACCAGCCTCCCGCCCCCGGTCTTGATCAACTGGCCGGCGCCGGTGAACGTCGCACCCGCTTCGATCAGGAGGCCGCCGCCCGCGACCGTGTTCACGGTAAGGTCCGTCACCGCCTCGACGGTCACGGCCCCGTTGCCATCGTGGAAGCGCTGAAGCGCTGACGAAGTCGACTGTACGTCGATCGTCGCGCCCGGTCCGTCAAATCTCAGCGTGCCGCCCGTTATGGCGTAAATAAATCCGTTGCCGCCTTCATAGGTGAGCGTGTTCAATCTGAACGTGCCGCCCAGGGTGACGTTAAAGTTGCCTAAGGGGGCAGGCATAACGACCTGGGCCGTGTTGCTATCCGGGACGGTGCCTGTGTCCCAAGCGAGGCCCGAGTTCCACCCGGATCCGCCTTCATAGGTGAAGGTCTGGCCGCTTGCAGTGCCGCTTGCCCCCATTATCGAGGCGGCAACGACGATTCTGGCAAGCGCCGTCGAGCTTTTCAGCAAGCACCGATGGCGGGATATACGGACTGACTGGAACGTCTCGCTGTGCCGGGGAAGGCGGGATTTCACTGCAAGCGTCGTCGCGATCGTCATCTCAAGGCCTCGCCGCTGGCCAAGCGCCATACCTGCCAGCCTGACGTACAGTCGAATCGCACTGTACATATCTCTCTCTTGCGTCAGAAGCCTCGTTTTGCGCCATCAAATGAGGCTTTGACAGAGAGTGTTGCACGCTCGCCGAGCGCAATAGGCGCTATCTGCCACGCTGACCGTTAATAAGGTTGTCAAAACCGACTTCGAGGATCTCCTCAATGAACTGATTTCACCTCAGGAGCCCGATCGGCCGCGATTTTCGCAGCTCGGCGGACACGCCTTACAGGGAGCCTTTGCTGCCCGAACTGAGGGGTAGCGGCCTTCCTATCAGCGTGAATTTAGATGTCCGCTTTCAGGCGATGCATCAATGGCCGCTAGTGGCGCACAGCAGTCGTGATGCAGCTGACTCGATCAACGGCTGACTTGGTGGGAAAGATATGTTCTCGGCGCCGCAGTCTCATCATCGGATGCGCGAGGTCGAAGCACTCAATCTCTCCGATATCCTTCATTTGCATTAGGACGGAGCTCGCGTGCGGCATTAGCCTGTTCTGAGTCGAAACAGGAGGCAAAACTCGTGCGTAAACTATTGCTCTCGGTTTTGGCGACTATCCTGCTCGCGGCATCGAGCGGCCGCTTGGCAGCGCAGGCCGCGGACAACCCCGCGTGCAAGTTGTTCACGCAGAAGGAGGCCACCGCTTACGTCGGCGCATCGGTCGGCAACGCCGAGAGCGGCCTCTTGCCAGGCTCGTCCGGGTGCTCCTGGTCCGATGAAGGCGCGGACCACAAGATGAGCATAAGCGTGTTTCCAGCAGGCAATGCACTGCAACTCAAGAATTGGGGCTTTGAAAGCTGGGAGGGGTTCCGGTCCCTGCCAGATATCGGCGCTAAGGCCTATGTCGTTCGTACGCCAATAATGGAGATCATGGGCAAGAAAATGGGAGGTGAGTGGCAAGCCGGAGCCATCGTCGGCGACGAATATGTCGCTGTCGGCCTCAAGGGTCCGAAGGGCAATGCTGATGCGGCAGTGGCGTTGCTTAGGGAGGCAATCAAGCGTCGGCAACAGTAGCTGGGCTCCTGCTAGGCCCCGATAGCGATCCCGGTTCGAGGTGGGGTAGATGAGGGCGATCGCGGGGATGTTCGCGTAGTCGAGGCCGCGCCACGCTTTTCCCAAGCGTTTGATTTTGCTAAGAACCCTTGTTCAACAGGGAGTTCGCCTGACCCGTCTGCTACGTTGCCGTGCTACGGGAAGCCCCATTGATGCGGCGCACGTCGCACCTGATCCGACTAACGGGATTTACTGGTTCAAGGCCGATCTGCGGATGACCTCGCGGGCAAACTTTTCCCGGGCATGCTGCGCGAAACCTTGAAGCCTCTGGAAAGCCCGAAGCAAGCCGGGCAGTTCAAGACCGCGATATGAATGGCCCTGCGCACGACGGAGGAGCCGAGGCAAAGCCTACACGAGGCCATGTTCGACTGAGCCCGTGAGTTCCCGAGCAGCGGCAGCTACGCGCCCGATATCGAGATGCGCCGCGCGGACGGAGCGATCTGGCTTCTCGGCTGGAGGGCGGCGCCAGGAGGATGTTGCGCGGCGCGGATGTCCGCAGCGCCAGGATGCGCAGGACGGGCTGCACAGCGCGCGTCCAAACGCAATCTGGACCATGCCTATCGCTGACAGGGCCCGAGGGAAGCCCGTCTCGATCCGGGCGCTAAGATTGCGGCCATCATGGCGCGTTTCCAATATCCAGACGACGATTTGCGCGCATCCAGTGAATCGCCTGCTTGATATCCGCCCGCTGCAGGCCGATGTCGTTCAGGGCTCGCTCATCCATGCGTTCGAGTTCGGCTGCGGCGCGACGCGTCGCCAGCTCGCGCGTGATCGCCAGCCTGATCCGGGCTATCTGTCTTGCGCAGGAGCCAAGCCAGCGCGAGGCACTGCCTCGCCGGGGCTGATCGCCGATTCCGTGGATGGCGTGAAGCGACTGTGGCGTATGCATTTCCATCGACATGATCCGATCGTCGTGAGGCCGGGGCTGGCGCAGCCGTCGCCGGCGAGGCCTTGCAGCCCGGCGCCTGTTCGAACACTGATTGCTACGGAGGATTTCAGATCGATTTCAGGAGAGCCCTGATCCGGCTCCATTGAGTGACGGATGGAATGTCAGGGTACTCGGCCTGGGAAGACGAGCGGGCGGAGAGCGAGGTTCTGGCCCAAGCATCTACTGCGCCGAACCGCCCTCACCGAATCGAATGTAAAATCGATCGCCGAAGCAAGTTAATCTAAGTATAATTTGTTGTTATCCGGAAATGTACCAAGATTTAACACATGCGCACGCCGGTGGCCGGTCAAAAGACGAAGCCGCTGTATTCTGCCGCCTTCTGAAAGCCGAGCTTCCGATACACCGGCTCGCCCATGGGACTCGCCTGCAGCGTCCCAGTCCTCAAACCACGCTCCAGGCCTGTCGCCGCCGCACGCAGGGTCAAGGCGGTGCAGATGCCGCGGCGTCGATAGCCGTCCAGCGTCGAGCAGAGATAGATGCCAGCGACCCCGTGACTATCCAGCAGCGCGGACGTGCCGACGGTCTTTCCGTCTATCTTCGCGGCGAAGCGCACGAATTTGCCCGGCTCATCGCGCCGGGCGATCTCCACGCGTGTCATCTTTTCGATCTCCTCCGTGGGTACGCCCATCGACGGGGCGAAGCATGCGGTCCAATCCGCCACGCCGGCTTCTCCGCTCACCTCCTCGATGGTGACGCCCGCCGGCAAGACGAGATCGGGCAGGTCGGCGAGATCGACTGCATAGACCGGCATGGTGGCGCGCCTGATGCCTCCATTCGACAGGATGGCGTCGGCCGCACCGCCGCGTGAATCCGGTCCGATCCACCAGACCGAGGGGTGTCCGGCGAGCCTCTGTCGCGCCTCTCCGATCAACGCGTCCATGTCTTGGCCCTCGATCGCCATGACGCCATTCAGCTGCGGGTGGCGGACGCCCGTGCTGTAGAGCGTGATGTCGCCATCCCGGCTCAACTCGTAACCGTAGTTGAGCCAATATTGCCGGCAATTGGCGAGCATGGACCTAAGGCGTTCGTCGCCATCCAAGATGCCATTTCTCATCGGTCTTTCCTTCGTTGGTGCGGTATAGCGCGGCAGGTTCGGCCGCCTTCTGCGGAGGCGGCGCCCCGCCAGGTCGTCCCGAACCGGCATCGTGCGCGGTCAGGCGCTGCGGGAAGCCCGTACGATCGGCTATGAACACGCGGCCCCTTCCGCCGAGCTTGCCTGCCAGGAAGAGGGCCACTGCCGCTCCGAGGCCGAGGCCCATGATCACGTCGCTCGACCAATGCGCCCCTGCCAGCACGCGGGACACGCCTATCGCCGCGGCGACGAAAAATACGACTGGACGCCATCGCGGGTTCAGAAGCGCCAGCGCAGTCGCCAGTCCGCCGGCCATGGCCGCCTGCGTCGAGGGGTAGGCTGCGGAGAAGCTGGCCGAGAAGGGCTCGAAATCGAACGGCTCGCAGCTGCCGGAGAGCAGCGGACGGGCACGTCCCACAGTATGCTTGAGTGGCCAGCTCACGAGGGCCGCGCCCAGGGTCGAGAGCACGACAAACCCCGCCGCGAGGACTGTGTCGTCGGTGGCAAGGACGGGCCGACCCAGAACCTTCCGAACGACGCCGGCGACTACGATCCCGCCGGCCACAGTGATGGCCAGTAACAGGATCGCGAAAAGGAGCCCTGACACTGCTGCTACGGGCGCGGGCAGCCCCGGGCCGGCGGCCGACTCGGCCAGCGGACAGTCGAGGGTCGCCATGGCCAGAACCGAGACCACTAGGTGAATCACCACGATGGAGCCGGCGTGCCACGGCCGCGCCCTCGAATTCAAACGGATCACGGATCAGGCCGAAACCTGCGGCGCCGCGCGCGCCCGCATCTCGCGATCGTGGCCGCGCAGCTTGGTCCCGGTCTCGTCAATCTCGTGGAGCGTGGGGTAGTCGACATATCCCTTCCCGCCCCGCGCATGGAACGTCGTGCGGTCGGCCGGGTTGAGTGCCGCACCGAGGCGCAGTCGCTTCGGCAGATCGGGGTTCGCCAGAAAGTCCCTGCCGAAGGCGATCAGATCGGCCCTGCGCAGCTTGACGTCGAGCTCGGCACGGGTGCGCCAATAGCCGCCGTTCAGGATCACGGCTCCGCGATAATGCTGGCGCACGAAGCCGGCCACGTCCGGCTGCTGGCCCGCTTCCGGCAACGGTAGCCCAACGTGCAGATAGGCCAGACGTCGTTTATCGAGCTCCTCGAGCAGGTAGCCATAGGTCGTGGGCCAGTCCAGGTCCTGGATGTCGTTCAGGGTCGATGCCGGGGTCACCAGCACACCAACGCGCTGGCGGTTGACGACCGCGACGGTCCGGTCGACGAGTTCGAGCAGGAAGCGTGCCCGGCCCCTCGCATCGCCGCCCCAATGATCCGTGCGCAGATTGGTGTTAGGCGCCAGGAACTGGTTCGGAAGATAGCCATGGCCGGCATGGATCTCGACGCCGTCGAAGCCCGCCGCCGTCACGGCCAACCGGGCGGCGCCGGTATAGGAGGCAAGCACGATCTCGATGTCGTCCTCGAGCATCGCACGGGGCATCTCGTAGGGCCCCCATCCAGCATTGCCTTGCGCCGTGCCGGCTGCCTTGACGGCAGACGGGGCGATCGGCGTCGCGCCGCCCAGGAGCGTGGGATGGGACAGCCGGCCGGCGAACAGCAATTGGGCGAAGATGTGCGCCTTCGCGAGCCGGACCGTATCGGCCACCTGCTTCCAGCCACGCGCCTGCTCGGCGGTGAAGAGCCCCGGCGTATCGACAAAGCCGAACCCCATATGAGCGGGTGCGCTGCCCTCGGTCACGATCAGGCCAGCCGTCGCACGCTGCCCGTAATACAGGGCGTTGAGCGCGTTCGGTACGGATCCGGGCGTGCGATTGCGCGTCATCGCCGGCATGACGATGCGATTGGTGAGCCGGAGCGCGCCCAGTCGCATCGGCGAGAACAGCAATCGTCTACTAACTGGAAGGTTCATGGTGATGCTCCATGGGCAAGCTCGATTGCCGAGCCGCGCCTGTAAGGGCAGTTGATCGACGCCGGTTTTCGTCAGTGGGAGCTACGCGACCGTTTCAGCGGTCGCCGCCAGCGCTACAATCGCAACACGTCCACATTGCTGCCGGAGCCGTGGTCATTCGCGCGGAAAGCGCATCATTTCATTCGCAATTCGCAATGCACCGTTCTGAAACGGCCCTGCAATCGTCTCGCAGCCCTCTTCCGCCTGGCAGGATCTGCGTGCGGCCTCCGTGTACGCGGGATTCCTGACCACGACGGCTTGCCTGCATCAGCTGTTGGCGAGCGCAACCAGATTGGAGAGATTATGCAGCATCACAATATTCGCCCGGTCGTCGCCGAGCAGGACTCGGTGGGATTGCTCGATGTCCTCGGTCCGAAGATCAGGCATCTCACGGATGTTTCCGATGATGGGGCCGGTTATTGCCTGATGATGGGCGAGATAGCTCCCGGCGTCATCGTACCGCTCCATTCCCATGCCGACCGAGAGACGTTCTACGTGCTCTCGGGGACACTCGATGTGTTCGTCGAGAATGGCTGGATCCCCGTCGCCGCGGGCAAAAGCCTCGATCTGTCCGGCGGGCAGCGCCATGCATGGCGCAATGTTTCGGCAGCGCCGGCGATGATCCTGATCGCGACTACGCCGAGGATGGGCCGCTTCCTTCGTGAAGTCGGCCGGCCCGTCTCAGAGGTCGAGCCCGGCAAGCCGGCACCTGCCGATGTGCAGCGCTTCCTCGAGCGCGCGGCGGCCTATGGCTACTGGGTCGGAAGCCCGGCCGACAACGCGATTGCAGGTTTGCGCCTCGGCTAGTGCCGGATGATTTCAGATGGCATCGCGAAGCGATCCCATCGAAAATCTGAATCCGCCTCTCATCAATAAGCTAGAGCATGATGTCAGCCGAAAACTGGTTCCCACTATTCGCTGACGCCGACCTTCGGTTCGGCATCATGCTCTGGCGGCAAGCAGGTCGCCCGGGACGAGGCACTGACCGGGGTCGAGTTGCCCCGATACGATGCGGCGCGTCCGGGACCTTGCGCCGGTGATCGCGGCCTCGATCGCATAGGCCAAGGCGTAGTCTCTCCTGAGAGAGCTACGCCTGCGCCTTTCTCCTCGCAAAGCCCTGGAGGTTGGCGGGAGGACCCGCCTCCTCCCTCCAGGATAGGCCCGGCAGCTGAACCGTCACGGCGCCACGTTCGCGGCCGACGCGGCGGCTCAATCGGCCAGACCGCGTCGCACGAAGAACTCGATCTCGGTTCGGTCCCGGATGCCGAGGTCACGCAGAACTGCGTTGTCAGCCCTTCGCAGTTCCTGGACGGCCCTCGTGATCGCTGCCTCGCGGCACCACGACAGGTAGAGCCTGCGCATCGCTGCGAGCGATTGGCCGATCCAGTTCCGCGGGCCATGGCGGTGACTGCCGCCGTCGCAACGTCCAGCCACGGTCGAGCCTTCGCCTCGGGCATCGTCGGCCGCTTCCGGACGGGAACAGGGTCCGGTCGGCGGCCTGAAATCGAATGTGTGGCCGAAGCCCAAGGACTTTCCGGTCAGGCCGAAGCACTGGACGAGCCAATGGAGGGCCGAGGGACGCGCGGGCGCCCCGGTAGCCGGAGCTTCGCGAGCTGCCGGCATGGCACGAGGATCCTGGCAAGTGGCAGCGAGCGTCTCGACCCTCGGCCGCGCCGAAACCATCGTGCGTCCAACCGCCGAAAGTTGCAGCACGACCACGTTGCGGGCATCGACCGACGTGGAATCATTCGACGATGCCGAGCCATCGGGTGTTTCAATCTCAAGATACTTCATGGTCTGCTCCATCAGTATTGACCAAGCAGATGGTCGTTCCGCGCTGTTACGCGCGCGCTGTCATGAGGTGCTGTTGTGTTGCGGTTGACATCCGCGGCGATGAACCCATCCAGAGCGAACAACATCTGCTGTCTTCTGAAGAAATCGCGATGCGCCTCTGCATTCGTGAACGCGTTGGCCAAAGCCTCGCGCCGCTCGCGCAGCCGCTCGTCGAGGTCGGCCGGGCGCTCCGCGATCGTTTGCGGATAGACCAGATCGGTCAGGGTCGAACTGCTCCAGGGTATCGCGATCAGGTCATGGGCCTGCGCCAGGAAGCTCTTGCCCACGCGCGGCAGCGGGTCGTCCTGGCCGAGATGCCGGGCGAGGGTCGCTTTCAGCAGCGCCGCCTCGATGGCCGCGGCGCTCATGCCCTGGCCGTAGACGGGATTGAACCTGCAGAGCGAGTCGCCGATCGGAAGGAGGCCCGCCGGAAGCCGGCCGGAGGCCGATTGCCCGAAATGGCGCCAGACGCTCTCGCGGAACGCGAACCGCCTTATGCCGCCGACCAGCTCCGCCCCCTCCAAGGTGGCCGCGATCGTCGGCGTCGCCAGCGCCCGCGCGAAGCCGAGGAAGGTATCGTGGTCTGCAGGCGGCTGCTCTTCGCCGCGGCCCGTCAGGAGGGCCTGCCACAGATTATCGCCGATCTGCAGCAGGTATCCGCCCCGGCTGCTCTCCGGAGCTGCCGGGAACGTCACCGACGCGACGAAATCCTGAGGAGAGGACAGGGCGAATATGCCGGTCGAATAGCGGGTGTCGACCTCGATGCGGCTGCGGGGCGGCAGCGGCTTGCCATGTCGCTGGAGACACCTCTCAATCGGCCCGGCCCGTCCCGTGGCGTCGATGACCAGATCGGCCGGCACGGAAACGGTGCCATGCCCGCTTTGCTGATACTCGACCCGCGCCACGCGCGCGCCATCGGCGCTCAGGACGATATCGACCGCGCTGATCTCGTTGACCGAAATGATGTTCGGTAGCGCGAGAACACGCCGGGCGATGACCTGCTCCAGCAGCGGCCGGGTCAGGGAGAAGCTGAAAATGCCGAGATCACGCTTCGGGAAGACGCCGAGGCCGGGCACCTCCCAGCGGAGATCGCGGCCGATCTCGAGCGGTATGGCTCCGGCGGCCCGGAGCTCTGCGCCGAGGCCCGGCAGCAGGCTGGAGAGAGCCTGGAAGCCGCCGGACATCAGCACATGCGGATGCTGGCCCTGCGGGACGCCAGGCCGGGGAAGCGCCTCGCTCTGGACCTTGTCCTGCTCCAGCAGATGGACGGTTTCGAAGAATTCCGAAACCGCGGCGGCGGCCGAAAGGCCCGCGATGCCCGCACCGATTACGACGGCTTGCCTGCCGATGACTGTCATCTCGTTCTCCGGACTCGTGAAGGAAGTCCGGGCAAGGTCGGCGCGCGCGGTTACATCACTCCTGCGTCCGGTAGGGGAATGGCTACAGCTGAAATCGACCGGCTCTGACGGCCGAGCCGACCGACGGCAAGCGATGGCCTGAATCACATGGGGTGAAGGCAATCGAAGAGCGCCTGCGCGAGCGCTCGCGAATTGATCGGCTTGCCCAGAACGCTGGCTTCGGCGTGCGGACGCCCGTTCAGGTCGCGGCAGCGTTCCCGATCGGCGACAAAAATCTGGGGAACATCGCGAAGGGCTGCGCCGACTTCGGCGACCGAGTGCCGGTCGGCGAGTGAAGCGACGTCGAGGATCGCCACATCCGGCTTGCCCTCCGACGAAATGGCCGTGAGCAGGATCTCGTCCAGGCTCGAACAGCCGATCGGCTCGTAGCCGAGCGCGGCGACCTTGTCCTCGTACATACGGAGCAGGAACGTATCGCCCTCGAGGATGGCAACGCGCTGTCCCTGGCCGGTAGGAGTGGAGCGCTCGTTGTAGAAGTTCCTGATCGGCAGGGGCACCTTGTCGCTCGCCGGCAAGAACACCTCGAAGGTCGTGCCGGCGCCGGGAGAACTCCGCACGTTGGTGCGTCCGCCGAGCCCTGAGACAAGGCCGTGGACTGCAGCAAGTCCCAGTCCGGTGCCGCCGCTCTGCGATTTGGTGGTGAAGAATGGCTCGAAGATGTGCGGCAGCGTGGCTTCCTGCATGCCGATGCCATGGTCGCGCACGCTCAGGCAGATGAACGCGCCCCAGGAGATTTCGCCATGGGAGAGGATCGTCCTGCCGTTGAAGCGGACCCGCCTCACGCCAATCTCGACGACCTGCCCCCTGGCGGACGCTTCCACGGCGTTCTTGCAGAGGTTCAGCAGGATCTGCTGGAGCTCGATCGGGCTTCCCTCGATCGTCGCGGCTTGGTTGGGCAGTGTCGTCTGGAGGCTGACCTTGTCGGCGAGGGTGACCTGCAAGATCGGCTGGATGTCCGTGATCGCCTCGACCATGTCGAAGGGTTTGCTCGTGCGTTCCCGCTTGCGGCTCAAGGTCAGGATCTGATCGACGATCCGCTTGGCCCGCTCTCCGCTGGCCAGAATCTTCTCGACGTAGCGGCGCGAGGGCGAGGGCCTGCGCAGGACCTGCAACGCCATTTCGCTGTAGCCGAGAATGGAGCCGAGGACGTTGTTGAACTCGTGGGCGATGCCGCCGGCGAGTGTACCGACCGCCTCGAGCCGCTGGGCCTGCTCGAGTCGCTGCTCGAGGACCTTCTTCTCGCGGCGCGCGTGATTGCTTTCGACCAGGTCGACCAGAGTGGGTACCGCCGTCTGCATCAGCGCCGTGGCAAATGCGCAGGGCCTGGGGCGGGACGCGTCGAACTTCACCAGCAGGACCCCGACGCGCCCGCCCGAAAGCCTGACGCCGGCGATTGCACAGGCCGTGCGCCGCCCCCGAATCCGCTCGGCGAGCCGTCCTTCGTCGAAGCGGGGACGGCCGCCCATCCGCGCGACCCCGGATCGATGGAGGCTTGATGCGAATTCCAGGATGAGCGCGTCGTCGTCCTCGGACCCGCCATGCGAACGATAGGCTTCCATGATCTCGGCTTGCTCGGCCAGAATGATCGCGAGTTGACTGCTCTCGACCTCGAACTGCCTGGCGAGCGCCGCGAGCGCTTCCTCCATCCGCTCAGGGAATTCCGGCAGCGGAGCGCCGTTGATGCTGTTCTTGACCGCGGCGATGGCATTGTCGAGCCGGAGGCGCCGCTTCAGATAATGTGTCTGGTTCCGCAGCCTGAAGATGACGAGGAGGATGCAGAGCCAGAGGGCGATGGCCGTCGCGCCCAAGACCAGGCGGCTCCAGACGGCGCGCGAGGCGGCGTCGCCGAACATCTCAAGATACCGTTCCTGGAGCCGCTTGGCATGCGTCAGCGTGTCGGAGGCGTGGATCGCGAGGATCTTGGCATCCACGGCCGGCAAGAACTCCAGCACGAGTTCTGCGTGAACCAAGAGGGTCCGCAGGCCCGGTGCAGACGATGCAGCGTCGGCCACGGCCAATTGCGCGATGTCGCGTCGGATGGCGACTTCGAGTGCCCGATCTGTTGCAGTCGCGAAGCGCATCATCAGGTTGCCGAGATCGCCCACCCTGGAAATCGCCGACCGAACCCCGTCGTCGGGCGAGGCGTGAAGCGCCGTCAGCGTTTGGCCGAAAACGCCGATCGAATTCTGGAAGAGCGCGTTGGTCGTCTTGAACTGCTCGATCAGCTTTTCGTCGGCGTCGATGCCCGCCTTCAGGCTCCTCAGGGGCTTCTCCAGATCGCCCTCGGACTCCAGCCCCGCTTCGCCGATCAGCGTCTCCAGGCCAGTGGTGGCCTGGCGCAGAGCGACGATCGACGCAACCAGCGGGTCATAGGAGCTCAGAAGCCCGGCCCGCGCGCGCAGCACGTCGCGCTGGAGCAGGGCATGGCTCGCGTCGATGGCCCGCAAGGTGGTCATCATCGCCTCGTGGGTCGTGCGTCCAAAGTCGCGCGAGACCGCGACGAAGGCGAGCGCGATCGCCAGCATGGCCGTGATCACGATGACCATGGGCTCAGCGACGACCTTCGACGGGCGATACCATGATCGGTTTGCCATCGTACTCTCCGGTCAAGCTTTCAAGGAATGTGGCGATCGCGGCGATCTCGTCTTCGCTCAGGGTTCGCCCGAGCTGGCTCCGGGCCATCACGGCAACCGCATCGCTCAGGCTCTGCGTCCGTCCGTCATGGAAGTACGGAGATGTGGCCGCCACGTTGCGCAGGCTCGGGACGCGGTAGACGTTGCGCTCGTTGGCGATGTCGGAGAGCGAGGCATGCCCCGTTTCCGAGGGGGCCGTAGCGTCGGAAGCCTGTCCGCCCGCATCCGGTCCGTGGAACACGCCAAAGATCTGGAACATGTTGCCGCCCACGTTCGAACCCTGGTGGCACGATACGCAGCCATAGGTCTTGAAAAGTTCGTAGCCGCGCTTCTGCTCGGGAGAGATCGCGCTGTCCTCGCCTGCCAGGAAACGGTCGAAGGCGGCATTGGGCGTGACGAGTGAGCGCTGGAAGGTGACGAGGGCATCCAGTACGGCGTCCCGGTCGGCCGGCCTGCCGTAGGTCGCCTCGAAGCGGCCTCGGTAAGGAGGGCTCGCCCATAGCCGCGGCAGGAGCTTCGGCCAGTCATTGGCCATGAGATTGCGATCGACGAGGACCTGTTCCGTCTTCGCGGCCAGCGACGTGAACTTGCCGCGCCAGCCGAGCCGGTAGTTGTTCCCGACATTGAACAACGTCGGAACATTGAACTCGTGCATTCGCCCTTCGTAGCCGACGCTTCTCTTGACGTTGATCGTGCCGCCCCGGTCGAGGTCATGGCATGAGCTGCAGGCAAATCCCTGCCGGCTCGAAAGCATCGGATCGTGGAACAGGCTGCGGCCCAGTTGCACCTTGGCCGGGTCGAGCGCCGGTGCCGGCGGCAGCGGAGAAAGGGCCGGCGGCTGCTCCTTCGCCGCGATGCGCGTGGACCCCATGGGGGGCAGGATGCCGATCATGGCGACCGCTCCCACCATCGCCGTCAGCAGGACGACACGCCCACTGGGTTCCACCGCTCGCGTTTGCCGCCGGATCACGGCCTTGCCCTCGGCGAGTCGTTGACCGTGACGTCGACGTCGAAGACATAGCCCGCGCCGCGTTCGGTCCGGATGATCCGGGGGCGCGTGGGATCTTCCTCCAGCTTGCGTCGAAGCCGCAGGATGAGCACGTCGATGCTGCGATCGAAGACCTCCTCGTCGTGGATGCGGGTCCCCGCGAGGAGCTGTTCGCGGGAGAGGATCTGCTGCGGCGACTTCAGGAAGGCCATGAGCAGGTTGAACTCGCCAGCGGTCAGCTTGATGTCCTTGTGCGTCACGTGAGCGAGCTGTCGCGTCCTGATGTTCAGGGTCCAGTCCCCGAATACGTAGGTCTTTCGCTCCTTGCGGCTCTTGATGACCGGCCTCTCGCGCAGTGACGCACGCACTCGGGCCAGAAATTCCCGCACGCCGAAGGGTTTGGTGATGTAGTCGACGGCGCCCAGCTCGAGACCGACCACCTTGTCCGCCTCTTCGAGGCGGTCCCCGCTGATGATGATGATCGGCGCGTCGGAGGTGCCCGAGAGGCGCCGGACGATCTCGAGACCATCCTCATGGCCAAGATTGAGGTCGACCACGACGAGATCGACGGTGTCCGTGCCGAAGATTCGCGATAGGGGCTGACTGTCGCTGATAGCGGTGACACGGAATGCATACTGCGACAGATAGTCGATCAGCAGGTCGCGCATGCTCGCATCGTCGTCGATCAAAAGGATATGCTTCAACTGTTCCGCTCCGCACAGAGTCGCTTCGATGACCTCGGCTGCGCCGCTCGATTTTTTCGTCGTCGGCGTCGAACCCGCGGCCCCGGCGAAGCGGCGAAGGCCGGCAAGTCGCACCCATGCCGAGTGCGAGTCGCCGGAGGGTGGGACGAAGCCTGCCGCCCGGCATTCAAGAGCCGTCGATCGATGCCGGAGCAGGCACCGACCCTGTCGGCTGTGTCCGATCGGCTTTTCCATTCACAAAATCCCACCGGCGAGAGCACGTAGTGCGCCTGTCTTCGCGGTGGGCCGCTCATGCCGTCCTGGACGTTAGCGTCGTATTTCGTCCGTCAGGCGCTTCTGTTACGGCTGAAACGGAAAGCGCCGCCGGTGTGCTCCTCCATGGGGTCTCGATCTCTAACGCGGCATCGTTCCGCGTGGCGTTGGAATAGGGACAAGTCTCATGGGCCTTCGCAGCGAGAAGCCACCGAAGAGCGCGAACGGGCCGTCCGCCATCTCGTCGATCGCACCTCTGCGAAGCTATGGATTGACCGAGACCACGATCTTCCCGAACGCGCCGCGATCGAGATGGTCGAATGCGGCAGGGACGTCCTTCCAGTCGTAGACCCGATCGATCACCGGCTTGAGTCCGTTGATCTCGATGGCGGCGATCATGTCCTCGAAGGAGCGACGGTGCCCCACCGACAGGCCCTGGATCACGATGCGGCGAATGATCATCGGGACGATCGGCAGCGTGAACTCGCTGCTCTCCAGGAAGCCGACGGTCGTGATACGCGCTCCGATCGCCGCCGCATCGAGCGACTTCTTATAGTTCTCGCCGCCAATCGTCTCGAAGATATGGTCGACACCGCGCCCCTTGGTGATCTCCATGACCCGCCCGGCCCAATTCGGATATTCGCTCGTCTCGATCACATCGTTGGCGCCGAGCAGCTTCGCGCGCTCCAACTTTTCCGCGCTGCGCGAGGTTATAATGGCGCGGGCGCCGAACATCCGTGCGAACTGGATACCAAACAGCGAAACGCCGCCGGTTCCGTGGAGCAGCACCGATTGACCTGCGCGCAGCCGACCTTCCGTTACCAGCGCAGACCATGCAGTCACAGCCGCCACAGGCAGTGTCGCGATCTCTTCCATCGAGAGGGCATCGGGCGCCCGCACTATGGCGGTCTCGGGAACCAGAACATATTCGGCGAGCGTGCCCGGCAGGTCCAGGCTTAGACCGAACAGGTCTGCGGTTGCGGAGCCATCGACCCATCGCGTGTAGAAGTTGGCGGAGACCCGATCGCCTGTTGTCCAGCGTTGGACATCGGACCCGACCTCAACGACCTCGCCGGCCATGTCCGAGCAGGGGGTGTACGGCAGCGGCGTTTCATTAAGAAGAACGCTGCCCTCAAGCGCCGGTTTGTCGCGATAGTTCAGCGATACCGCCCGCACGTGCACGAGCACGTCATTCGGCCCCGGCCGCGGCACGTCCCGCTCGGCAACCTGGAGATTTTCCTTGCCCCATTCAGCCAGCTGCCAAGCCTTCATCTTCTCGCGCATGATGCCGCTTTCATTCGGATGGATTGGTCAGTTCGGGCGCCGCTTGATTTCCGGCCTGCACTCGCGCCGTGCCTGCGCACGCGGTGACGGGACCGTTCCTGCCGGCGCTATGCAGCGCTGACGGCCTCGATGCTGCCGAGCAGCTTGATCTGCTCGATGGCAAAAGCATCGGCTTCCTCGCGGTACCAGGCGATCCGCGATCGGTTCGTCGCCGCCAGCGCGGCGCGCAATGTCAGTGCGTCGTAGTCGTGGCAGTATCCGATAGTTCCCGGCTGCTGCCGCCAGGATTCCGACATGGCCCCGCCATCCAACGGGTCGAACCCGGTCTGGTCGATCAGCGTCGCAACCCGCGCTCTCGCCTGCGCATCGTCCCCTGATATCGCGATGGCGATGCGCTCCGGCGTTCCGGGCTTGCGCCCCCTGGTCGCTAGGCTGCGCGCCTTGAGCATGCTGAACGCCTTGACGACAGGCCGGCCGATCCGGCCTGCCACCCATTCGCTATCCAGCATCCCGTCTTCGATCTCGGCAATGACGCCGTCGCGGGCCTGCGGATAGTAGTTGCCGGTGTCGACGATTACCGCGCCGGCGGGCGTGGCCGCGAACAGGTCCGGCGACAGCGATGCGACTGCCAGGAATGGGATCGACAGAACGACCATGTCCTCGGCGGTCGCGGCTTCGTGCGCTGAGACCGCCCTCGCGCCGATCTCCTGCGCCAGCGCCGCCAGCGTCTCGGGACCGCGCGAGTTGGCGATGACCACCTCATGGCCCGCCGCGCTGGCGAGGCGGGCAACCGCCCCGCCGATAAGACCCGCACCGATCACACCCAGCTTCATGGAATGGCCTTTGTTTTGATTGGTGGCCTTCGCGTCGGCCTTCTGCGTCAGTTCGTCCTGACGCTCCCGTCGCATTGCCCGGCACACCTTAGGTCCGGTGGCGATATCGGCGTCAGCCCGATCCTGCCTAATATTTGCCTGATCCTCTGTCGGGGTGGAAATCACGTCGAACTGCGGGCATCCTCTGGAGGCGACATCGGGCCTGGAAGGACGGGATCGGGTGGGAAGATCAATGACGACGACGTTGCCGTGCGACGATGATGAAGTGGCTGCCGGCATGCGGAAGCTCGGAGCGATGATCGCCCGGCATGTCGGCGACAGCACTGGTGGCGCTACACCGGTTCCGGGCTTGGCGGTCGCGCGACTGGCGTCCGCTGGCGTGGCAACCTCGTATCTCTACGAGCCCAGTCTTTGCATGATCGCGCAGGGCGCAAAACGGGTCGCTCTCGGCGAAACGACCTACCGCTATGATGAGAAGAGGTTCCTGCTGACCGCCGTGGGCCTGCCGACAGTCGTTCAGATCGAAAGGGCCAGCGAGGAGGCTCCATACACCTCATTCCAGCTCTATCTGGACCTTGACGTGGCGCGACAGCTGATCGCCGACATGGACCTTGTTGGACACGAACCGGCCCCGGCAGAGGCCGGAATGATCACGGGGCCTGTGACTGAAGACCTGCTCGATCCCATCTTGCGCCTGATCGGCCTTCTGAGCCGCCCGGGCGAGATTCCCATCCTGGCCGCGGGAATCCACCGGGAGATCTTGTATCGACTGCTCATCAGCCCGGCGGGCGAACGGCTCCGGCAGATCGTTCGTCTGGGCACCCAAAGCAACCGTTCGGCCAGGGCGATTGGCTGGCTTCGGCAGAACTTTGCGCGCCGCCTACGTATCGAAGATCTGGCGGAAGAGACCGGCATGGCGGTTTCGACCCTGCACCACCATTTCAAAGCCGTCACCAATATGAGCCCACTTCAATTCCAGAAGCACCTGCGTCTGCATGAGGCGCGGCGGCTTATGCTCACGGAAGAGCTCGACGCTGGCGTAGCGGCGCTAAAGGTCGGCTACGAAAGCGTCACGCAGTTCAATCGCGAATACCGGCGCCTCTTCGGAGCGCCGCCAAGGCGCGACATCCAGGCGTTGCTGGCAGCCGGCGTGGCCCCGGCCAGATCGGTCGCGGACGGCGACCGGCTTCGGGTGTGAAGGACAATCGGGCAAGTTTCCGGCAGGATCGTTTCTAGCCCTCAGGTATCGATGATCTTAAGTTGAAACGACAGACCGCACCTGCGAGTACCAAGGCTTTACTCTACGGAGGGGGTTGGTTGTCGAATTGCATCGCATCGGACCTGAGTAAATGGCTCAAGCACATACAAACGCACATCAGGCGTCCAGCCTCGCCGGGCGCGTAGCGCTCATCACCGGAGGCGGCAGCGGAATTGGGCAAGCTGCGGCTTTCGCCTACGCGCGTGCCGGTGCCAAGGTCGTCGTGGCAGGCCGCCGCCCGGCCGAACTCGAAGCGACGGTTGCGCAGATAGAGAACGCCGGCGGCGAGGGCCTCGCGGTACCGACTGATGTGTCGGTCGCCAGCGAGGTCCAGGCCCTTGTCCAGCGCACGTTGGAAAAGTTCGGCCGGCTGGACATCGCCTTCAACAATGCCGGAACGACCGGTCATTTCGCGCCGATCAGCGAGCAGACGCCCGAGGATTTCGACCTTGTCATCGGCGCCAACCTCAAGGGCGTCTGGCTCGGCATCAAATACCAACTCGAGGCGTTTCGCGCCCAGGGACGCGGTGGCGTCATCGTCAACACATCGTCCTGGCTGGCAGTCGGGGCGGTGGCCGGCTCCTCCACGTACTCAGCAAGCAAGGGGGCACTCGACGCGCTGATCCGGGCGATCGCTATCGAGGCCGGGCCCGACAATATCCGTATCAACAACGTCAATCCCGGCCTGATCGATACCGACATGGCCCGCGAAGGCCTGGATGGCGGCAAGGCCTACGGCCCATTCATCGCGCGCACACCGCTCGGGCGCGCAGGCAATCCGTCCGACGTTGGCGATGTCGCGGTGTGGCTGTCCAGTGACGAAGCACGGTTCATCACCGGACAGAGCATCCTGGTGGATGGCGGCTACACCATTGGCGGCATTCGATAAGTGCCGTTCTGCGCTGTCGCTGAAGCGATAGGCCGCTAGTTCGGGAATTTCTGCCTTCTCCCGCGATGCCCTCCGCCTGCCGAGGGTATCGCGCACATGCCGGCCGCGCGTTCGCGTGAAGCGCTGGAGCACCGCGTTCCCAGAAACGAAGACTTGAAGGAGGCTCGATCTTGTTGGTCCTCACCATAAATGGCCAGTCGCGGCAGCTTGATGTCGCCGACGAGATGCCGCTGCTCTGGGCGCTGCGCGATGCCGCGGACCTGACCGGAACGAAATTCGGCTGCGGCGCTGCGCAATGCGGAGCGTGCACGGTTCATGTCGACGGCGAGCCGGTCCGGTCCTGCGTCACGCCGGTCGGCGATGTCGTCGGCAAACAGATCACGACCATCGAGGGCATCGCTCAGGATCGCGTGGGGAGTGCCGTCCAGGCGGCCTGGCGGGAACTCGATGTCGTGCAATGTGGCTATTGCCAGTCCGGGCAGATCATGTCGGCGACCGCGCTGCTGCGCGAGAACGCCGCCCCGTCCGACTCCGATATTGACGACGCCATGAGCGGCAACATCTGCCGATGCGCCACCTATGTGCGCATCCGTGCCGCCATCCATGACGCCGCAAGAACGCTGGCATGAGGAGCGAGCACATGGGAATCGTGGATCGGTCTTCGACGCAGGCAATGCCTGCGGATGTCGTCAATGTCAGCCGTCGGCGCTTTATGCAGGCGGCTGGCGGCCTTGCCCTCGGGGTCTATTCCGGTATCGGCGCCGCCAAGTTGGCGCTGGCGGACGAAGCCGTCCCGTTCGCGCCCAACGCCTTCGTGCGCATCGATCCGCAAGGCATCGTTACGGTGATCGCCAAGCACCTCGAAATGGGCCAGGGAATCTATACGGGTCTCCCAACCCTGCTGGCCGACGAACTCGACGCCGACTGGGACAAGGTCCGCGTCGAAGGCGCGCCCGCCAACACGGCGCTGTATGCGAATTCGCTGATTGGCTTCCAGGCCACTGGCGGCAGCACCGGGATCGCCAATTCCTTCGAGCAGATGCGCAAGGCTGGTGCCGTCGCCAAGGCCATGCTCGTTCGGGCTGCCGCCGAGCGCTGGCGGGTGCCAGCGGCAGAAATCCTTGTCTCCAAAGGCGTTGTCAGCCATCCCGGGAGCGGCCGCAGCGCCGGCTTTGGTGAACTCGCCCGCGCCGCGGCGCGCCTGCCGGTGCCCTCCGAGGTCGTGCTGAAGAAGCCCGAGCAGTTCACCCTCATCGGCAATCCGCGGACGCGTCGCACGGACAGCCGGGGCAAGACCGACGGCAGCGCCGTCTACACCCAGGACATGAAGCTCCCCGGGATGCTCGTGGCGGCAAGCGCTCACCCCACCCGCTACGGCGTGACCGTGAAGAGCGTGGATGCGGCCGCAGCGCTGGCGATAGCCGGGGTGGTGGGCGTGGTGCAGTTCCCGGCCAGCCCGCGGGGGCAGCCCGGGGTCGCGGTGCTCGCTCGCAACACCTGGGCAGCGTTCCAGGGCCGCGATGCCCTCAAGATCGTCTGGGACGAGAGTGCCGCCTTCCGGTCCAGCAGCGCCGACATCCTGACCGCCTATCGGGAGGCCGCGGGCAAACCCGACGCAGTCTGGACCCAGGAAGGCGACGTGGCCGCGGCGCTGGCGAGCGCCGAGACGGTGATCGAGGCCGACTACTACGTGCCTTATCTGGCCCATGCGGCCATGGAGCCGATGAACTGCCTTGTAAGGCTCTCGGCCGATGGCTGTGAGATCTGGAACGGCGAGCAATGGCAGACCGAGGACCAGAAAGCGGTGGCCCAGCGCCTCGGCTTGCCCATCGAGCGCGTGACGATCCACCAGCTCTATGCCGGCGGGAGCTTTGGGCGGCGGGCCAACCCCACGGCTGACTACCTGCTCGAAGCGGTCTCCATTGCCCAGGCGGCGCGGGAGAGCGGCATCGACGCTCCCGTCAAGCTCGTCTGGTCGCGTGAGGACGATATGCGTGGTGGCAATTACCGCCCGGCCTATCTGCATCGCGTGAGGTTGGGACTGGACGGCGCCGGCGAATTGATCGCATGGCACCAGCGCGTCGTCGGTCAGTCGATCGTCAAGGGAATCGTTTTCGAGGCGGCGCTGGTGAAGGATGGCGTCGACCTGATCTCGGTGGAAGGCTGCGCCGATCCCTATGAGATTCCGAACCTTAAGGTCGAACTGCACACGCCGACCGTGACGGAGAATCCGATCACCGTGCAATGGTGGCGTTCCGTCGGGCATAGCCATACAGGCTTCGCGACCGAATGCGCCATCGATGAGGCCGCGAGTGCCAGCGGCCAGGATCCGCTCGTGTTTCGCCGCAAGCTTCTGGCGAAACATCCGCGCCATCGCGGCGTGCTGGAACTCGCCGCCGAAAAGGCCGGTTGGAACCAGCCCTTGCCCGCCGGTGCGGCCGGAGAAAGGCGCGGTCGCGGCATCGCGGTGCACCAATCGTTCAACACTCCCGTTGCGCAGGTGGTAGAAGTGACGGTGAGGGCGGACGGGACGTTCAAGGTCGACCGGGTCGTGTGCGCGGTGGATTGCGGCATCGTCGTCAACCCCGACATCGTCCGGGCGCAAATGGAGGGCGGGATCGGCTTTGGCCTCGGCACGACCTTGCATGGCGCGATCACGTTCAAGGACGGCGAGACCGAGCAGGGGAATTTCGACAGCTTCAAAGTGCTCCGCATCAATGAGATGCCGCGAGTGGAGGTTCACATCATGCCATCCGCCGAGCCCCCGACAGGAGTCGGCGAGCCCAGCGTGCCGCCGGTCGCGCCAGCGGTCGCCAATGCATTATTCGCGGCGACGGGCAGGCGGGTACGCAGCCTTCCCTTGGATGGGGCCGACTTCAAGATCGGAACTTAGCGCCCTGGCGCTATTGCCATAACGCAGCCGACTTGAATTGAAGTCATCGACTACGCTTCGGGCCGGTCGCGACCTCGCGGGCCAGCGCGAGGAAGGCCTTCAGCCCGGCGGAAGGGTTGCGGCGCCCGGGATAGTAGAGGCACAGGCCGGGAAAGGGCGGTGTCCAGTCATCGAGGACGCGGATGAGCCGGCCGGCATCGAGATCGGCGAGCACGTCCTGCTCCATGAAGAAGCCGAGACCCGTGCTTTCGAGCGCGGCGGCGCGCGCGAGGCTCGACTCGTCGAGCGTGATGGGGCCGCGAACGTCGACCTGCACCGCCTCGCCGTTCTTCTCGAACTGCCAGCGATACATGGCCCCGTTAGGCAGGCGCACGCGAATGCAGGGATGATCGGCGAGGTCGGAAGGGGCGAGCGGCCGCGGATGCTGGTCGAAGTAGGCGGGCGCGCCGACGACGGAATATCTCTGAGGACGGCCGAGGGACAGGGAGATCATGTCGTTCGGAACGAGACCAGCGACGCGCACGCCGAGGTCGAACCCCTCGGCGACGATGTCGACGAGCCGGCCTTCTGTGACCAGGTCGACATGCATCTCCGGATAGCGGCGCAGGAACTCGAGCACCAGCGGCGCGATGATCGCGCGCGCTGCGACCGGCGCGGCATTGATCCGCAATGTGCCCGAGGGAGTCTCGCGCTGCGAACGCGCGGCCGCCATGGCATCGTGGATGTCGAGCAGCGCGGGCCCGACCCGTTTGACGAACTGCCGGCCGGCATCGGTCAGGGAGACGCTGCGCGTCGTGCGGTTGAACAGGCGAATCCCCAGGCTCGCCTCGAGCTTTGCGATGGCGTGGCTGAGCGCCGTGGTGGACATGCCGAGATCGATCGCGGCGGCGCGGAACGATTCCTTGCGTGCGATCACCATGACGGCGTCGAGATCTGTCAGGCCAGCCCGATACATTGTCCCGCTTTCTGCAATGCCTCATCCCGCTCTGTCTTTCTTATCAGGATAACCGGCGGTCCCCAGATCAATCGGACAGCAAGGAATTCAGCTCAGCAGAGGAAGCGCGAGAATGAAGTTACCTTCAATCGTAGAGACCTATTTCGAAGCGGAGAAGCGTGGCGATGCCGATGCCCTGGCTCGGGCCTTCGCGGCCGACGCCGTCGTCAAGGACGAGGGAGCCGTGCATACAGGCCCCGACCAGATCCGGGCCTGGTGGCTGGCTGCCAAGGAAAAGTACCACCATGTCGCCGAGCCGCTCGACGTGACCGAGCAGGGCGGCAAGGTCACGGTCCGGGCCAAGGTCTCCGGGCAGTTCCCCAACAGCCCCGCCATCCTCCAATTCGTCTTCGGACTGCGCGGCGACACAATCGTCGATCTGGAGATTCACTGATGTCGGATTTTCTCACGCTCGCCGGCAAGAGGGCGCTGGTCACCTCTGGCACGAAAGGCGCCGGCGCGGCGACCGTCGCGCTCTTCCGCGAGCTCGGCGCGCAGGTTCTGACAACAGCGCGCTCGCGCCCGGCGGCGCTGCCGGAGGAGATGTTCGTCGCCGCCGACCTGACCACGATCGAAGGTTGCGCGACCGTCGCGCAGGCCGTGCTTGGACGGCTGGGTGGCGTCGACATCGTCGTGCACATGTTGGGCGGCTCTTCCGCACCGGCGGGCGGTTTCGCCGCGCTGGACGATGCCGAATGGCAGAAGGAACTTGCCCTGAATCTCTTTCCTGCAATCCGGCTCGACCGGGAACTTGCCCCGGCAATGATTGCCCAGGGCAGCGGCGTCGTCGTGCACGTCACCTCCATCCAGAGCCGGCTCCCCCTGCCGGAGGCGACGACTGCCTATGCGGCCGCCAAGGCGGCGCTCTCCACCTACAGCAAAAGCCTGTCGAAGGAGGTCTCGCCCAAGGGAGTCCGGGTCGTGCGGGTTTCGCCGGGCTGGATCGAGACCGAAGCCTCCGTCAGGCTGGCGGAGCGGCTCGCCAAGGAGGCCCGGACGGACTACGAGGGCGGCAAGAAGATCATCATGGACTCGCTCGGCGGCATCCCGATCGGCCGGCCTTCCAAGCCTGCCGAAGTCGCCAATCTGATCGCCTTCCTCGCTTCGGGCCGGGCCGCCACGATCACCGGTTCCGAGCATGTCATTGATGGAGGGACGATCCCGACGGCGTAGGTGCGGGGCCGACGAGGCGGGAGGCGACCTTGGATCGCGAGATTGCGCGTCTCCTAAGCGTTGATCGTCGCTGCCGAGCGGTCCGCTTCGAGCTCCTTGACCAGCGCCTGCATCAGTTCCGACGCTGGGAGTGCTCGGAGGCGGCGCAATTCCGCGCCCGCCCAGAAGATCCCGTAGCCGGACTCACCGGCCTCGGCTGCCGCAGCGGCCAGAGCCCTGCTCAGGGTGAGCGGCAACGGGAATGCCGGGACCTGTCGTGCTGGAACGCCGCGGCCGATGGCGGTCAGCCTGTTGCTGATAGCTCGGGCCGGCCAGCCCGAGAGGCCGCGGGTGATTTCCGTCGTGCTTTGCTCGTCGAAAAGCGCCGCGCGGTATCCGGGGGGCAGCTGCGCCTCGGGACAGCCGAGGAACGCCGTTCCGAGTTGACCTGCCGCAGCGCCGATCCGGAGCATCGCGGCCAGGTCGGCTCCGTCCATGATGCCGCCGGCCGCAATCACGGGGATGGCGAGGCGCGGCACCAACTGCTCGACGAGCTCGCGCGTGACCAGTTGCTCGTCCTCGTCCGTCGCCGAGAACAGGCCACGATGCCCGCCGGCCGCGATGCCCTGGGCCACGACCGCATCTGCGCCGGCAGCCTCGGCCTCGAGTGCCCGTTCGACGCTGGTCGCGGTGGCCATCACGACGATCCCGGCCCACTTTAACGTCGCAATGACGTCCCGCGCGGGCAGGCCGAGATGGAAACTGACCGCCCTGGGGCTCACCTCCAGCAGGAGCTTCAACATCTCCTCGTCGATCGGCGATGGCCGGAAGGCAGGTTCCAGCCAGACCGGCGGAACCGAGCCAAATTGCGGGAAATGCGGCGTGAGCCGCTCGATCCAGGCGCTCTCCCGGGCGGTGTCGCGCGTGGGCGACGGTGCGCAGAAAAGGTTCAGGGCGAACGAGCGCGCCGTGCGGGTGGTCAGATCCCGGACGATCTCCCATGCGGCGTTCGGACTCGTCCCGGCAAGGCCCAGCGAACCGAGGCCGCCCGCTTCGCACACCGCCGCCGCGAGGGCAGGCGTTGCAATCCCGGCCATGGGCGCCTGGATGATCGGTTGCGTAATCGCGAGCCGCTGCAGCAGGCCAAAGCGCTCATTCATCCTGGAGCCCGTGCGGTCTCGGTGACCGTCCAATGGCCGGCGCTCTGGCCGCCGTCGACGTGCAGGATCTCGCCGGTCACAAATGTCGCCCTTTCGAGATAGAGGACGGCTTCCACCACCTCCTCGATGCGACCCATGCGGCCGAGCGGATGCAGGGAGGCGAGCATGCCGTGGCTCTCCTGCGTGTGCATCGGCGTCGCGATGATGCCTGGCGATACGGCGTTGACGCGAATGCCCTTGCTTGCCAATTCGATGGAAAGCGCGCGTGTCGCCGCGACGATGCCGCCTTTGGTCAGCGACGTCAGCACGGCCGGAACGGCCGTCATCGGCTGGTCCACCAGCGAGGAGGTGATCGAGACGATGTGCCCGCTCCCCTGATCCTGCATGACTTCGGCTGCCAGGCAGGTGGCATGAAAGAACCCGCCCAGATTGACGCCGACGACCTTGGTGAACTCGCCCGTGCTATATTGCGTGACGGGTTTGGGAATGAAGATCCCGGCGTTGTTGACCAGCGTATCGATGCGTCCGAAATGCGTGAGCGCTGCCCGGACGAGCCGTTCGGCGGTGTCCGGATCGGCGATGTCCCCGGGGACCGCGACGATCTCCGGCTCACGGCCCTGTGAGATGGACCGGGAGTTCGCGACGATCCGGAAGCCGCGCTCGCGATATCCCTGGACGATTCCAGCACCGATGCCCTGCGATGCTCCGGTGACGATGACGACCTTCCCGTCCATTGGCAAATCCTCTCCTCGCAAACTGTGCGGGAGTTGAAGAGGCCGGTGTTGTGCGATTGCTGCCGATCGAAGAGATCGTGTTTCAACCGTCATGAAGCGGGTTGGCCGGCAGCGGGCACGCCCCCTCGCGGGCCGCAGCCTCCGATGGTTCGCGCAGAGCATCTGCGGGCTTAGATATCGGCGAGTCTTCAGACAATTGGGCAATGAACGCGAAGGATCGGGCTCACGCCGGTCGGGGCCCGAAGCTAAAATCGACAAAACTGAGCATCTGCATTTCTCGAAGCCAAATCCTGGGGGGCGAACGTGGCTTCCCATCGCCGAACACGCGTTTCAAACCCTATTCAATCTGGTAAGCGAAGGAATCATCAATGTTTAGAAGCAGGACCAATACCTTAAAAAGGCTTCTAATCGCATCGCTTGTCGTAGCTTTAGCGGCGACGGCTTTCGACTTGCCAGCGTTAGCGCAAGTAAATCGTACGACATTCCCGAAGAATTTCGACAAATATGTACGCTATGCGACGTATAACCGCGGTTCCTCTTGGAACGACGCTTTCGCAACCCCCGAGACACTGGCAATCGCGAAATCCGGGAAACCCCTTCCGCCCGGCACCCAGCTGGTCCTGCGCATCCACATCGATAATAAGTTCTTCAGCTATTTCGTCATGGAGAAGGGCGTCGATTGGGGGCGCGATGTTCTCGAAGACAAAAGAACTGGCGACTGGCATTTCCAGGAATTCGATGCAAACGGGCAGGTCAAGCGATCCGCATTTGCCGAGAGATGTGAGTCCTGCCACAGCGGCAGGGCGGTCAATGACTATATGTACACAATCGACAGAATGCGAGATTACCTGCCTTGAGCGCTCCGCTCATCGTGCGACTGGCACTCGACTTTTTAGCCGCGAGCTCATTGCTGTTCGCCTTCGCCTATAATTGGATCGGCAATGCAGTGCATGAGTTCATAGGCGCGGCGTTGTTCGTGCTTCTGATCAGTCACAACGTCTTCAATCGTCGTTGGTACGGCACCATCACGAAAAGGCGGCGCGAACCTCGTGGGATCATCGCCAAGATGATCAACCTCTCGCTCCTCGCCGCCATGCTCGCCCTGCTGGTCACCAGCATCGTCATCTCGCAGACGGTCTTCAGCTTCCTGCCCCTGACGAGCAGCTTCACCGCGCGTCAGCTCCATACGTTGGTCGGCTATCTGGTGCTGCTCGTCGTCTCTATCCATCTCGGAATGAGTTGGTCTTTGATCATGGGGGCGTTGCGCGCAAGGCTGGGCCTTGTAGCAAGCAGCAGACTGCGCACGTATGTCCTGCGCACCGCCACCGTGATGATCGCGGCCTACGGCGTCCATAGCCTGTTCGTGGTGAAGATCGGCTCGAAACTGTCGATGCAGGTGCCGATGGATTTCGGAAGCTTCCAGGTATCGACGCCAGCTTTACTCGTTCACCACGTTGCCATCGTCGGGCTTGGCGCATCCCTTGCGCACTTTGCCGTCGAAATGATTCAGGGCAGGCGTGATCGGCGACCGTCGGGCGCCCAAAATAGCCGCGGTTGAGGGCTTCGGGATGGTCCGCCCCGACAGGTGTTCGCAGTTCTATCCTGAATGGCGCGTCCCTCGCTTAATCTCCTGGGCTTCCTAAACCTCCGGCTGAAAAACGAGATCGATTAGCGCGCGCTCCTCTAAACTGCCGTCGATACATCCGCTCAGGGTCGCTTTCGATCTTGCCACGACGACGCTCTCGAGGTCCGCTTTCGGGCCGAGACCCAGAGTCCGCTTGTGGCGCAATTCCCCCTGGGACCATCAGCCTGTTGGAGCGCGTTCATTGGATTCGAAACGCTCCCAATAGGGCGGCTGGCCAAAAGCTTGACGAAGGCAATCGGCGAAGGCGCGCAGCTTGGCCGAGGGCCGGCGGCCTTCGGGATGCGCCAGATAGATGAACTCCGGCTCAGGCTGCACGCCGATATCGACGATGCCGAGCCGGCCGCTGCGGAGCTCGGCGCCGGCGATGAATAGTGGCAGCAGGGCGATGCCGAGCCCGGCCAGAGCGGCATCCCGCATCATGTCGCCGTTGTTGACCCGCAGACTGGGACGCCCGCGCACGCTGACCATCCCATCCGGACCATGGAAGCGCCAGTCGCCGCTGCCCCGGTTGGTGTAGAAAATGCCGCCATGGCCGTCGAGCGCGTTCATCGAATCCGGGCTGCCGTGCCGCTCCAGATAATCAGGTGATGCGACGAGCACCCTCCGGCTCGGGGCCAGCGTCCAGGCGACGAGGCGCGAATCCGCGATCGGCCCGTTACGCAGCACGGCGTCATAACTGTCGGCGCCGGCCTCGACCCTGCGATCGTCGAGGTCGAGCGTCAGCGCGATCTCTGGATGCCGGGCAAGGAACGGATAGATGGCAGGGCCGAGATGCATGCGCCCGAAAGTGACCGGAGCCGAGATCAACAGCGGCCCGGCCAGTGTGCCGCGCCGCTCGGCCATGTCGGCCGCGGCCTCCTCGACCTCACGGGTGATGCGTATGGCGCGTTCGAGAAAAGCCGTACCGTCCTCGGTCAACGTCAAACGGCGGGCGCTGCGATGCAGGAGGGTCGCCCCGAGGCTGTGCTCCAATTCGGCCAGGCGATCGCTGACCACGGATTTCGAGAGGCGCAATCGGCGGGCGGCCTCGCTCAGCGAGCCGGCTTCCGCGATCGCGACGAAGGTCGCGATGCCGTCGAGCTTCAACATCGTTCGGTTTTTCCGGAGCTGAGTTTCGCCAACGCGACGCTAATCCGAACGAAGTCGGAATGCTACGTCGCGTCATGCCAACGGGGCTGACAGCGACGGTCATTGGACCGCCCTCCCGGCCGGCGGGAGATGGACGATGTTGAAGATTGCCCTGGCGCTTGGAGCGCTCGCCTTCGCCGCACCGGCGACCGCCCAGGTCCCGGACTTCCCGACCTCCTTCAAGACGCAGGAGATCGCCACCAATGGCGCGACGATCCATGTCCGGGTCGGCGGCCAGGGGCCGGCGGTTGTGCTGCTTCACGGCTATGGCGAGACCGGCGACATGTGGGCGCCGATGGCGGCCGACCTGGCCCGGAACTACACCGTGGTGGTGCCGGACCTCCGCGGCCTCGGCCTCTCGTCCAAGCCGGCGTCCGGCTTCGACAAGAAGACGCAGGCCGGGGATGTCACCGGCGTGCTCGACGCACTCAAGATCGAGCGTGCCGATCTGGTGACGCATGATATCGGGAACATGGTCGGCTTCGCCTTCGCCGCGCAGCACCCCCGGCGTGTCGGCCGCCTCGCGCTGATCGACGCGCCGGTCCCGGGCGTCGGTCCCTGGGAGGAAATCCTGAAGAACCCGCTGCTCTGGCATTTCCGCTTCGGCGGGCCGGATATGGAGCGGCTGGTGGCGGGACGCGAGCGCATCTATCTCGATCGCTTCTGGAACGAGTTCTCGGCGACGCCGGCCCGCTTCAGCGAAGCCTCGCGCGAGTATTATGCCAAGCTCTACGCCCTGCCCGGTGCGATGCATTCGGGCTTCGCCCAGTTTGCCGCCTTCGACCAGGACGCGATCGACAACCGCGCCTATCTGGCGGCCGGCGGCAAGCTTGCCATGCCGGTGCTGGCGATCGGCGGCGAGAAGTCGTTCGGCACCGCGATGGCGGCCGTGATGCGGGCTGCCGCGGCCGATGTGACCGAAGGCGTCATCCCCGATTCCGGGCACTGGATCATGGAAGAGAACCCGACGGCTACCGTCGCCATGGTCCGGGCCTTCCTTGATAAGGGACGGTAGTCGTGCAAATCCGAGGCGGTTCGACGGGGCTGCCTCGGGAGGTGCGGGAGTCGATATCTTGCGCCATGTGCACTCCGCTGGCGTCCGCTTTCGGGCAGGGCGCCAAGGTCGGCTTGTGGCGCAACGCGTATCTACCCCCAGAGGTACCCGCAGGTAGCGCGAAAGTCGATCACCGCGCTCACTACTGCGGTCAGCGAATGACACCCACCGACTTCCGAACTGGTTCGCAATGCTCGATCAGCATCTCCGTTAGAATCCGGATCTTGCGAGCAGGATGCTGCCCCGGCGGTCGGACGATATAAGCCCCCGCGGGTGGTGGTGGATAGTCCGTCATGACCGGCACGAGCGTGCCGGATGCTAGATGGTCTTGTGTTAGGTCGTCCGGCAGCCAGGCGATGCCGAGCCCGGAAACGGCAGCGGCCAGCAAGGCTGTTCCGTTGTCGGCCTTGAAGCGGCCGCGCGGGCGAACCGTGACGATCTTGTCGCCATCCATGAACTGCCAGGCTTCAGTGCCCTGCATGAGCGCCTCGTGGGCAACGACGTCATCCGGCGTGGCGGGCGTCCCGCGCGCCGCGATGTATCCGGGACTGGCAACCAGCTTGCCGCTGATCGGCCCTATTCGTCTGGCGATGAGATCGGAGTCTTGGATATACCCAACCCTGATCGCGCAATCGTAGCCTTCTGAGATAAGATCGACGAACCTGTCCGTGTAACAGGTGTGGATGTGAAGCTGCGGGTGACGGCGCGCCATCTCCGCCAGAACCGGGGCAAAATGTGTCGGTCCAAACGACAGCGGTGCGGCAACCCGCAGGCGGCCCCGAAGATCGCCAGCCGGCAGGATCATTTCCCGCGCAGAGTCGATCTCGGCGCAGACCCTCGCGGCATGGTCCCGGAACGTCGCCCCAGCTTCCGTTAGCGCAGCACCACGAGTGGTTCGGACCAGAAGCTGTACGCCGAGTTCCGCCTCGAGCCGGAATAGCCTGCGGCTGACGATGGACTTTGACAGCCCGAGCCGACGCGCCGCAGGCGAAACGCCTCCCGCGTCGGCCACTTCGACGAATGTCTCCAGATCGTCGATCTCCAATTCGGCGTTCCTCATTCTGCGACACAGCTTGGCTGAACATAAGGCTACCGCACTGCATGGCGGAACGGCAAATACGCAGCAGCACTGCCATCGGCGCATGTTGCTCGGCAGGCGAACAGCCATCCATCATGTCAGAAGAGGACAACCATGACTTCTCGTAACGGCCTCAAGTCGCTCCTTCGCCCCGAGGATTCGGTCCTCGTCCTGATTGACCATCAGCCCTATCAGCTCGCCAATCTGAACAGCCACGATCCGCAAATGGTGGTCAACAACGCGACAGCTTTGGCCAAGACTGCCAAGGCCTTCGGAGTGCCCACCATCCTGACGAGCGTGATCGCGGCGCGGGGCGGTCTGATCTTCCCCCAGATCACCGACGTCTTCCCCGGCCAGGAGGTGATCGACCGGACATTCATCAACACCTGGGAAGACAAGAACGTCGTCGACACCGTCAAGGCGACCGGCCGCAGGCAGCTCATCATCGCGGGCCTTTGGACTGAGATCTGCGTCGCGATGCCCGCGATCCAGGCCCTCGGCGAAGGCTGGGACGTGACGGTGATCACCGACGCATCCGGCGCCGTCTCGGTCGAGGCCCACCAGGTCGCCATCCAGCGCATGATCGCAGCCGGGGCGAACATGATGACCTGGCTGGCGCTGGCCGGCGAGTGGCAGCGTGACTGGGCCAGGGCCGAAACTGCCGGCAAGTTCACTGAAGTGCTTACGCAGCATGCGGCCGGCAGTGGAATTGCGTATCTGTGGGAGCAGCAACTGCTCAACACTCCCGTCCCCAGCAACGCTAGCTGATCGAGCGTGTGACGAGGGTCTGCCATGACCCTCGTCAACATACATCGTCACGTCGTCGAGAAGCGGTTGGCAAGTGGCACCCAATATTGCGTAAACGGCGACACCGGATCGCACATCCGAAATCCTGGTGGGTCCACGTTTCAGAATGATCCCGACTTTCGATCCTGGCGCACAGCCGATGCTCGGCGCAGTAGCCCTCCCGTAGGACTCCAACTCGGCGCTTTGGATATGGAGCCATCCCGGAACCGATCCACCTCACTCATGTTCTAAAGAAGCTCTCGATCGCAGATTGGCTGCCGTTCCGGGCTGGGGATAGCCGTGTCCGTACCGTCTCGCCGCACCATTCTTGCCCTGCTATCGACCGCCTGCGCGTTTGCGAACCGCGCAGCGCAGGCTCAGGCGACCGCGGATTCCAGGAAAGGCTTCAGCTACGAAGACGTGGTTGAGCGAGCAAAGGCAGTGGCAAATCAGCCCTTCGATGCCGAAAGCTCCAAGATTCCGGCCGAATTATCGAAGCTCACCTATGACAGCTATCGTGAAATCCGATTTCGTCGGGACAAGGCCTTCTGGCGCGACGGCGGCTCGGACTATCGTCTTCTGCCGTTCCATCTCGGCTTCCTCCATGACAAGCCGGTCCAGGTTCACATCATCAATCATGGCGACGCGATCCCGATACCGTTTACGACGGGCCTGTTCGAGTACGGCAAAGTGCCCGTTCCGAAAGGACTCTCACCTGCGCTCGGCTTTGCGGGGTTTGCTGTCACGACCAACCTCAACGATCCAAAGATTCAGGACGAGGTGATCTCGTTCCTGGGCGCGAGCTATTTCCGTCTCATCGGGCGCGGTCATCGCTATGGACTTTCGGCACGGTCGCTTGCCCTGGACGTAGGTGGCAAGCAGCCGGAGGAGTTCCCGTTCATGCGGGCGCTCTGGGTGGAGGAACCGTCGCGGGACGCGACGGACCTCGTCATCTACGCGCTCCTCGATTCCCCATCGGTCGCTGGCGCCTATCGCTATGTCGTTAGCCCGGGCCGCGAGACCTCCGTGGATGTCACTGCGACGATCTTCCCTCGCAATGAGATCGAGCGACTCGGGATCGCACCATTGACGTCGATGTTTCAGGCTGGGGAAGGCGATCTGGCCCAACGTTCAGATTTCCGGCCGGAGATCCACGACTCTGACGGTTTGATGATGCAATCCGGGAGTGGCGAATGGATCTGGCGACCCATTCGCAATCCGAAGGCGTTGCGCATTTCGAGTTTCGGCGACAAGAACCCGCGCGGCTTTGGTCTCATGCAACGCGACCGGGACTTCGGAAGCTATCAGGATCTTGAAGCACGCTATGAGGCGAGGCCAGGCTATTGGGTCACACCTCAGGGCGACTGGGGGGATGGCCGGATCGATCTGATCGAAATTCCGA
>NZ_QQTO01000003.1 GCF_003351345.1 Allobosea caraganae
TGGGGCCAACCCGTTCTCGGTCGCCGGCATCCCGGTCGCCAGGAACGCCGCGCTGGTCGAGGCCGGGCTCGACCTCGCCATCAGCCGGAACGCCACGCTCGGCCTGTCCTATGCCGGACAGCTCGCAGCCGACGTCCAGGACCACGCCTTCAAGGGGGTTCTGGCCGTCAGGTTCTGAGCCAAGGCCGCCACCCCGCTCGTTCGCCGGGCAGAACATGGCGGACGAGTTTGCTTAGCACCGGCGGGGTCGCCTCGGAGGGTCATCGATGAGGTTCGTGAAGCCAGCGACCGCTCTCGGTCAGCGTCCGTCTGCGTGTGACACGACCGTGTAGAATTCGGCCGCGGTGGAGCGCGCTATGAGGCGGAGTTATCGCCGCGCACCTTGCCGAAATGGATCGAGAGATAGAGGCCGATCGCCAACGCCCCGGCGGCGAAAGCGATGAAGGCCGGGTCGAAGTCGACCGCAACAGGATATCGCGCAAGCAGAGCAAGCCCGACGAGGAGGTTGAGGGCGCCCCAGAGGAAGTTGATCAGGGGTGACGACGGACCCTTGCCACGCGGCTTTGCGAACGGCGTCGGAAAGACCTCGCCGCGCAGGCCCGCGGTAAGATGCGGGATGGCGTTGCAGAGAAAGGCGCCGGCAAAAAAGAGCCCGATATAGTCCATGTTCCACCTTCAGGATCTGGTTGGGATATCGGCAGGTTCGGACACGGCGTCGTCCGCGAGCCCGGCCCCCGCCGGCTGCTAGTCGATCTGGCAATTCGCACCGCCGTGCTCGTCGGCTTCACGGCGGCCGTAGACCTAAGCCGCCCCGCCAACTCATTCACCTACGTTCCGACTTGGCGGCGAAACGGCTAATGAGGCGGTGATGCCATAAATCTTTGGAACGCCAGAATGACAGAACCTGCCACGATCCTATTGAGCCGCGTCAATGGCCACGGCTCCTCCACCAGCGGGCAGAATAGCTGCCTCGACCTGACAGACAGCAATGGACGCCGCTTCGTCCTTCACATTCCGCACCTGCTCGAGGGTGATTTCCTATCGCGGTTCGAAGCCGCTGCCATGCACGCCGCCGAAGTGCGCGGCTCCCCTTCAAATGCGGATGTTGTCAGCGCCGTCTTGGCGCAACAGACCAGCTTCGTGATGGCGGACGATGGAACGTTGATCCTGAGGACGAAAACCCGCTCCGGCGTGGATATCGACATCAGCTTTGACGAGGGCACGGTCGCCGGGCTTCGCGCAATGTTGGATGCTCGACCGATTGCCCGCTGACGCGCGCCTTATCGCCGAGAAGGCTCAAGGCATAGGGAAAAGTGAACGTTCGATCTGCGCGCCGACAGGTCATTGAAACGCGGCGTTGAGCAAATTGGCCAACCGCGCTGCCGCCAGTGCCGCCTGGCTACGCGCGATGTTGCGCGCATTGGTCTCGTACTCGCGCGTGAGCGGGACTGCGTTCGAACCATTGCTGACGGGCGCGGCATAGGCATAGGTCTTTGCCAACGCAGCGCTTTCTTCGATCCAGCGCTCGGGGTCGCCTATTTTTGCGAGCTCGGGATTGGCCTCCAGATTGCCGATGCCATCCTGGGCGGTTGCTTCAAAGACCGCTCCGAAGGGGGAGAAATAGCCCCCGAAAATCCGGTCCCAGTACGCATGCAGGGTGATTGTTTCGCCCGTCGCCGGGATGACCATCTCGGAATTGCCGCCGCGATCCCCCACCGGCAGTTCCCTGGTGAAGCGCGCAACTGCGTGCAGGGGCTGGTGCACGTCGCCGACGATGTGCAGGACCCAGACGAGGTCATACGACCGGATGTCGTCGGAAGCCGCCGACGCGGCTGGCAACGCCGCGATCATGAGGCGAAGCTGCGTGACGGCGTCCACCGGGTTGGGCGGGAGCAGTGGCGTGCCGTCCGGAGAGAATGGCAGATCCTTGTAGTGCCAGTAATCGTGCTGGTCGCGGTCCGCGTAGCCGATGTTCCGCCCGGCCGTCGCGCTGGTCGCAGCATCCCGCGCATAGCCGTATGAGCGCATCTTGATGTCGTCGGCCCAGGTCGCCGCGTGCACGAAGGCCCATTGCCTCGCGGTCGCCTCGTCGGGAGCGCCGGTGGTCCATTTCGAGTAGTCCGGATTGAGCCGCAATAGAACGTCGACCCGCTCTTTCGCCTGTGGCGAGAGGCTTTTGTAAGCCGCGGCAGCGATCTGCATATGGCCGGCATCCCACCAGGCATGGGCGGTGGTCACGGCGAAGATCATCCACAGAGTGGCTGCAAGGCCAGCGAGGATATTGCGCATCGATGATTCTCCGGCATGCAAGCCTGTCGCCGCGTACGGGCTCTCACACAGCGTAGGCTAGGCACATGTCGTTCTATTGTCGCCTCGGCCAATACCGGGCAGACGGCCTACGCGCCGGAGCGGGCGCCTGGTCGCAGGCCATTCGTTCGACTGGTCGCGCCCCCTCCGTGAGCTCGCTCCGGCTCATGCGCGACGCGGCCTCAGGCCACGGCGGCGCGGCCGCCCAGATAGGCGGCTCGGATTTCCTCGTTAGACCAGAGCTGGGTCGGAGTTCCGGAGAGCACGAGCTTGCCGGTCTCGAGCACATAGCCGCGATCGGCGACGGAGAGACCCATCCGGGCGTTCTGCTCGACCAGAAGCACGGTCGTTCCGCGGCGCCGGATCTCGGCGATGATGGCGAACACCGCCTGGACGATGACCGGAGCCAGGCCGAGCGAGGGCTCGTCGAGGAGCAGGATGCGCGGCTTCGCCATCAGGCCGCGCGCCACCGCCACCATTTGCTGCTGCCCCCCCGACAGGGTCCAGCCGAGCGCATCGGCGAAGCGGCGGATGTCGGGGAAGAGGTCGAACATCTCGTCCGCCTCGCGCCTGATCTCCGACTTTTTGAGGCCGCGCCGGTTGGAGGCTCCGAGCATGATGTTCTCGCGCACGCTGAGGCCTGGAAAGACGCGGCGTCCTTCCGGAACCTGGGCGATGCCGCGGCGGACGATCTCTTCCGGCCTGAGCCCGACGATCGACTGGCCCTCCAGGAGGATATCGCCCGAGGCGGGCTTCGCGAGGCCGGATATGGCCCGCAGCGTGGTCGATTTGCCGGCGCCGTTCGAGCCCAGCAGCGTCACGACCTCTCCGGCCTCGACGACCAGCGAGACCCCGTCGACGGCCTCGATCTCGCCGTAGCGGACGACGATGGATTTCAGTTCAAGCAGCGACATCGGGAGCCGTTCCTAGATAGGCGGCGATCACGTCAGGATGTTTCAGCACGTCTGCCGAATGACCGTCGGCGATGCGGCGGCCGAAATTCAGCACCGTGATGTGCTGCGCAACCTCGCTCACCAGCGTCATGTCGTGATCGATGATCAGGATGGTCAGGCCGTGGGCCGAGATGCGCTTCAGGAGGTTACGCAGCTCGACCTTTTCGGACGAGTTCAGGCCCGCGCCGGGCTCGTCGAGCAGGAGCAGGGCCGGATCGCTGGCGAGCGCGCGGGCGATTTCGACGGCACGCTGGTGGCCGTAGGAGAAGCCCGCCACGACCTCGTCGGCCCTGTGTTCGAGATCGACGAAGGCAAGCGCGGCCCGGGCACGGGCGACGACGGAGGCCGGATCGTTGCCGACCGGGCTTCCGGGCCGCTCGGCGCCGACCATGACGTTCTCCAGCGCCGTCATCGAGCGCCAGAGCCGGATGTTCTGGAAGGTGCGGCCAAGCCCGGCCTTCGTGCGGACATGCGGCGGCAGGCTGGTGATGTCCTGCCCGTTCAGCATGATGGTGCCGGACGTCGCCTTGTAGAGGCCGGACAGGACGTTCAGCGTCGTCGTCTTGCCTGAGCCGTTCGGGCCGATCAGCGCATGCACGCCGCCGCGCTTGATGGTGAGATCGACCTCGTCGACCGCCTTCAAGCCGCCGAAATGCTTGGAGAGCTTGCGCACCTCCAGGACGGTATCAGTGCCGACCCCACCGCCCGACAATTGAAGCGCATCGCCGGATGCGCTGGGCGCCGTGGCACGCTTGAACCTGTCGAACTGCCCGCGCACGAAACCCCAGATGCCGTCCGGCATGAACAGCACGATCAGGATCACGGCTGCGCCGTAGATCGCGAGATAGAGGCCCGGGATGCTCTTCAGGAAGCGCAGCCATTCCGGGATCAGGATCAAGAGCCCGGTGCCGATGACAGCGCCGATCGGCGAGGCCACGCCGCCCAGCAGAACCATGGTGAGGAACACCACCGACTCGGCGAAGGAGAACTGGTCCGGGCTGACATAGGCGAAGCCGCCGGCGAAGAGCCCGCCGCCGATGCCGCCGAGGACCGCCGAGAGCGCGAAGGCCGTGACCTTGGTGCGGTAGACGTCGATCCCGGCGACGCCCGCGGCGAGCTCGTTGTCGCGCACGGCCCGCATGGCACGGCCGAGCCGCGTGTCGCGCAGATGCCAGACCAGATAGCCGAGCCCGCCCAGCACTGCGATGCAGAGCGCGAGATAGCTCGAGCCATCGGCAAAAAAGGCGGGACGGGGAATGGCGCGTACGCCGTCCGGCCCCTTGGTGACGGGGATCCAGTTGATCAGGACCAGGGTGAGGATCTGCTGGAACGAGATCGTCACCATGGCGAGGTAGTGGCCGCCAAGCCTAAGCGTGGACGCGCCCAGCAGCGCACCGAACAGCGCGGCGAGACCGCTCCCGATCAGGAGACAGACCCAGAAGTTCAGGCCGTGCTCGGTCTGTCCCAGCCCGACCGCATAGGCTCCGAGCCCGAAGAAGGCCGCCTGGGCGAGATTGATCTGGCCGCAGAGCCCGAGCACGATCGTCAGGCCCAGCACGGCGATCGCATAGGTCGTTGCCTGGAGCGAGATGTTGAAGACGTAGCCAGTCTTGGGCACCACGATGGCGAGCACGATCGCGGCCGCGACGAACACGACATAGGCCGGCACGCCCCAGCGCAGGCGGGGACGCGCGCTCGCAGCGGCGGCAGCGGTGGTTGCGGTCGTGCTCATGCCTTTTCCGCCACGCGCTCGCCGAAGATGCCCTGCGGCCGGAAGATCAGGAAGGCGATCAGCACCAGGAAGGCGAAGCCGTCCTTGTAGGGCACCGAGATATAGGCGGCGCCGAAGGTCTCGATGACGCCGAGCGCGAGGCCGCCGATGATGGCGCCGGTCACGTCGCCGAAGCCGCCGATGATGGTGGCCGCGAAGGCCTTGAGGGCGATCGCCGCGCCCATGCCGATGGAGACGAAGAGGACCGGCGCGACCAGGATGCCCGCGATGCCGCCGATCACCGCCGAGTAGACGAAGGTGACCATGATCATGGTGGCGACCGGGATGCCCAGCAGCGAGGCCATCTCCTTGTCCTGCGAGGTCGCCTGCAGCTTCTTGCCCAGCAGCGTGTGCTCGAAGAACCAGTACTGAAGCGCGACCAGGATGGCGGTGACGGCGATGATCAGCAGGTATTGGCTGTCGAGATAGACCGGGCCCAGCAGGAAGCCCGGCGTGTCGAACCAGCCCGACAGCACCTCCGGTTCCGGCCCGTGAATGGCGAGCGTCGTGTTGGCCAGGAAGATCGAGGCGCCGATCGTCGAGATGATGACCGGCAGGTAGGTGCGGTGCCGCAGCGGATAGTAGACCGCGAGGTTGAAGACCGCGCCCAGCAGCGCCATGCCCATGAGCGCCACGATGAAGGCCAGCCAATAGGGCAAGCCGACCTTGACGGAGAAGACCACCATCAGGAAGGCCGCCAGCATGGAGAACTCGCCCTGGGCGAAGTTCACGACGTTGGTCGCCCGGAAGATCAGCACGAAGCCAAGCGCGACGAGCGCATAGACCGAGCCGATCCCGATGCCGGTGAAGAGAAGTTGGAGAGCGAGATCCATCTGTCTACCGCGCGCGTCTGGAGACTGATCGGGCCCTCCGGACGGCGGTTTCGCCGGCCGCCACGAAGGTGCGATGCGAGATGTCGAGGCTGCTAGATCGCCATGCGTCCTTTCGGACGCAGAGCCGGCGACCTAGCTCTTTGATCCAGCATCGGATTGCTCCGAAAACCGGATTCCACTTTTCGGTCCGATGCTCTAATCCCGGCAGAGGAACCGGCATTCAGGCCTTGTCGCGGGCGCCCGCCCCTCGCCGAAGGCAGCGAGACGGGCACCCGCTGGAAGGGATCAGCCAAGATTCGGCGTGAAATCGAGCCGCTTGTCGAACTTGATATCGCCCTTCTCGTTCTTGACGATATTGTAGCCGTGCAGGCCGTCGCCGTTCTTGTCGAAATTGTACTCGCCCTCGGCGCCCTTGTGGCCGCGGATGGCGAGCATGGCCTCCCGCACCTTCCCGGGCTCGGTCGAGCCGGCCTTGTTCATCGCCAGGGCGAGGCAGGTGACCGCGTCGAAGGTCCAGGAGGACTGGTTGTCCGGCGCGACCTTGCGCACCTCGCGATAGACCTTGCCGAAGGCGCGCGAGGCATCGCTCGAATCCTCGGCGTAATCGGCGACCCCATAGGTGTTGTAGAGGGCGGGGCCCGCCAGTTTCAGCGCCGAGACGTTCACGATCGAGGGCGACCCGACCCAGGGGATGGTGACCCCGAGCTGGCGGAGCTGGCGGGCGAAGATGCCGAGATCGGTCTCGAAGGTGAAGTAGGTGCCGAGGATATCGGCGCCGGACTGGCGAACCGCCAGCACGACCGGCGTGAAATCCTGGCTCTGATTGGCGTAGCCCTGATCGAGGGCGAGCGTCGCGCCGTTCTCGGGCAGGGAGTCGGTGAGCGCCTTTGCGCCGGCAGTGCCGAACGCATCGGTCGAGTGGACGATCGCCCACTTCTTCTTGCCGAGCTCCTTGCTGCCATATTGGGCGATCACCCGGCCCGAATAGGAATCGTTGGGGCGGAAGCGGAAGAGCCAGGGATTGTTGAGCTTGGTCAGGTTCGGATCGGTGCCGCCGAAGCCGACCGGCTTGCCGGCCTTGAGCATGTCCGGCGCCATGGCGTGCATCTGCGTGGAGCGGATGGACCCGAGGAAGGCGACGATATCGGGTTGGCTGGCCAGTTTGGAGAAGGCCAGAACCGCGCCGGGATTGGTGGTCTGGTCGTCCTCGAAGATGAGTTCGATCGGCTTGCCGAGCACGCCGCCGGCCTTGTTGACCTGCTCGAGGGCGATCCTGGCGCCCGTTTGGGCGAAGGAGCCGGATTCGGCGGCCGCGCCGGTCATGGGCATGACCATGCCGATCTTGACCGTAGCGGCTTGCGCAAAAGCGGTACGAATGAGGGCCGGCGCGGCCACGGTTCCAGCAAGCGCGGTCGTGAAGCCGCGGCGGGTCATTAGCATGGTTATCCTCCCTAGGGTCTGATCTTCCGTCCGACCTCACGTTCCGAGAACTTATCTATACATTCGTCTATGGCACCTGACGTCTCATTCTTTAGGTGAGGTCTCCGGCCAACAAGATGCTTGCTCAAAGACGGCCGAAATGTGGAATCACATCCACAATTCCACGTGATATTAGATCGTTAGATGTCGCAGGCGGCTTGTCTAAGCAGTTCCGTCGGCGGCGCCCCGTCGAATTCTTCGATCGGATTGGCGCGACCATCTCTCATGCCGCCCTCCCTTCGACCCGGATGCCGATATCGGAACGACCGGCGCAAAAGCGCTCGGCGTCGTTACGGAAGAGCGTCCAGGCAGGGGCCGCTTACCGAGAGCCCGGCTGAGCAGAACGTCGAGCCACGGACCACCGCTCTTCTCGCCTCGCAAGATCGTGCATCGAGTGCTACGGTGGCTGCGGCTTGACCTGGGGGGCGTCAGGAGAGCGGGAATGATCGTGAGAAAGAGCGGTGCTTTGGCTTGTTGCGCAAGCCTGTTCGTCTCGGCATGCACGCCGGTAGCACTTCCGTCGACAGAGACGTTTTCGGGGCTGAGCTGGCCGCCATGGAAGACGGCTGAGGCGCCTCCTGCCCCTCCTCCAGTCGAGGCGGCGGCCGCACAACCACCGCAACAGCAGCAGCCGGCCAAACCCGAGTTGCCTCAGCGGGCCTCGCCACCTCGCCAATCCAGGCCGGCCGCCAAGCCGAGGATCATTCCGGCCGTGAGCCAACCGCTGGCCGCAGAGAAGCCGGCCGCTCCGATCTTGGTCCGGTCCGGCCCGATCAACTTCTCCTGCCAACAGCCGAGCCAATCCGGACCCCGGGTCAGCGTTCAATGTCTCCCGGCGCAGTGAGCCCTGTTGCGGGGTATTTCCGGTCGATCCGGAGCCGCTGCCCGTCTCTTCCTTATCGGGGCTGGGATTAGCTTGAGCTTGCTGGTTCCGCCTCTCCCGGAGGACTGCGACCGATCAACGTTGCCGGGGCGAGTCTGATTCCGCGCAGCGTCACCCCACCGACTGAACGCGCCGTGGGACCAAGCGAAGTCCTTCAGCGGTCGATCGCTCGCTGATGCCTGAACGGTGGTGCCGACCGTGGTTGCAGGAAGGGCAGAGATCGACCGAATACGCGCTTACCGACCGCCTGGCGTCCCGACGCTCGCGACCTTGTCGCTTTCCATCACGGTGGCACCCGCGCCAATTCGGAGTGCGTTCAACCACCTCGACGGAAGGGTCATCGCCAGGCTCGCGCTCGGATACGATAGCGCCCTGTGGGAAGACGCGTCCAACGAGGCATCGACGAACTCCTGCTGAGCTTCGCATTCGTCTCCACGTGGCGAAGGCTGGGCCATATCGCTCGCAGCAGCCCTTTCGGCTCGGCTAAGGGGCATCTCGTCTGGTGACGTGACCGTAACGGGCTGCGCCCATGCCAGTCCCGAATGCGCCGCAAAGACGATGGCCGCAATCGCTGCGAACCGTTTCATGGGATTTCCCCGCTTCTGGTCAGATACCATCCAAACCAAGCAGGTCGCCCAGGGGTTCCCCTTGAGCCTATCGCGACTTCAGAGGCGCCCAGATTCCGCGCTTTTCCTGCTTCCGCACCAGAGGTCGTCAGCAGCGTATTGGTAGGACCGGGCGTCGCCAGACGCGGCTCATGCCTAGACGCCTCATTCGCCTTGATCTTGATCAGTTCGACCGGGTTACGCAGCTGAGCGCGAGAATCTCGGCCTTACAGCGTCGCGCGCTCACCCGCTCGCGAGCGCCTTTTCACACGTCATGGAACACTCGCCGCGAACTGACGTTTCCTCAGTCCCCCACCCGGAGAATTCCGTCTTGAAAATCCCCACTTTGATCTTGCTTGCCGGTGTCGCGCTTTCGGTCGGTGCCTGCAATACGACTGAACAGCGGATCGGCGGCGCTGCGGCTGGCGCAGGAACCGGCGCGCTGGTCGGGGGGCCCGTGGGGGCCGTTGTTGGCGGAACGGTCGGAGCAGTATCGGCACCCACCGTCGTAAGGGAGACGCGTCGCGCCAACCGCCGAGCCAGTTCTTACTGAGGCAAATCCGCAGGTCTCTCGCAGCAAGCCCGCCCTCATCGGCGGGCTTTTCGTTGGAGTTTCTCGAATAGGACGAGGATCTATCCCCGGGGAGTAGATTGCCTCCAGCTTCCATAAATCCAACGCTGGCCAGCGAACCTTCTGCCGCAACGGAACCAAGCACTCCGACGGCCCGTTTACCACTTGCGCATCGTAGCGCATCACCAAGTGGAGGGCATCATGGACAGCATCATCTACCTTGTCGGACTGGTCGTCGTCCTCCTGGCCATCCTCTCGTTCCTCGGTCTGCGTTGAAGGATTGACACAATGACCCTTATTCAGACCGATCCACCCGTGGCCGCAGCAACCTCCACCAAATCGGCCCAGTCCTATCTCGAATGGGGCGCGATCTTCGGGGGCGCCGTTCTGGCCGCCGCGATCTCAACCATCATGACCGCGTTCGGCTCCGCGATCGGACTGACGCTCGTATCGCCTGAGCCGGGACGGAGCACGAGCCTGACAGTGATCGCGATCGTCGCGGGCCTGTGGGCCTTGTGGATCGCCGTCTCGGCCGCCACGGCCGGCGGCTATCTCGCAGGCAGGATGCGGCGGCCGGTCGCCGATGCCAGCGCCCATGAGCGAGACGTCCGCGATGGCGCGCACGGTCTGGTCGTATGGGCCGTCGGCGCGCTCCTGGTGACCGTTCTGACGACGTCGTCTCTGTTTGGCGCGGCGAGGACCGCCGCAGAAGGCGTCGCCTCGGCCACCTCGGGCGCCGCCTCGCTTCTGAGCCAGCAGGCCGATCCGATGGCAAACGCGCTCGACAGCGTCATGCGCTCCACCGGGACTGCGCCAGTGACGTCCGACGAACGCGCTGAAGCAAGCCGGATATTCGTGACCGGTCTGAGCACCGGCAAGCTCGAATCCGGAGGTCGCGAGTATATCGCCTCGCGCCTTGCCAGCCGCGCCGGAATCGCTCAGCCCGATGCCGAGAAGCGCATCGACGACGCCTTCGCCAAGCTCACGCAGGCCAAGGAAACGGCGAAGCAGGCCGTGGAGAAAGCCCGCAAGATGGCGGTTCTCACCGCGTTCCTGACAGCAGCCGTACTCCTCGTGAGTGCCGCAGCCTCCTGGATGGGCGCCATGCTCGGCGGCAAGCATCGCGACGAGGAATTGGACCTCAGCCATCTGATACGCCGCGGCTGAGCTACTTCTCGTCCCGATAAACCAGCAAGCGATACGGGCGGACGCCCGCGACGCCGCGACCGCAACAGCCATGCCCTGATCACATCCATCCTGATCAGGGCATTCGCTACAAAATCCCGCCGGCTTGATCAGGCTGCGCCTGGAAGTCCGCGAGCCGGCGCGGCCGTATGCGGGGGCGCGCGCCGAATGAATTTCGCGAGAGGCTCGTCCGAAATCCACGCCGGGTGCAACCAGTGCAAGGCCGCACCACCACTCCAAAAGGAAAGGGCGCCGCTGGGGCGCCCTTTCTGTTGGCACTGAGGGTTTTTGTCAGACGAAGCGGAAGTCGTCCGCGTGGAGGCTGGCGAGATCGACGTTCCTGAGCGTCAACGAGGTGTCGGCATCGATCGAGAAGACCGTGTCCGCCCCCTCCTGATGGGCCGCGCCAAACGCCGCGTCGAGATCGACGAAGATCTCGCTCGCGAACTCCAGCACGTCCGAGCTCGAGCCCGTCGTCTTGAAGTCCGTGATCGTGTCGCGGCCGAAGCCCGTCGCGAAGACGAAGGCGTCGTGGC
>NZ_QQTO01000002.1:2500-5695 GCF_003351345.1 Allobosea caraganae
GAATGAGCTTTGATCCGCGGATTTCCGAATGGGGAAACCCACCTTCGACAATTCGTATTGTGACCTCAGCGAAAGCTGATGTTGCACTACGAATTGTCACATGAGGGTATTGAACCTACGAATACATAGGGGTTCAAAGCTAACCCAGGGAACTGAAACATCTAAGTACCTGGAGGAAAGGACATCAACGAGACTCCGTTAGTAGTGGCGAGCGAACGCGGACCAGGCCAGTGCCTGACTGTAAGTTACCGGAAGTGGTTGGGAAACCACGCATTAATGGGTGATAGCCCCGTACGGATCTGCGAACAGTTGGGACATGAGTAAGGCGGGACACGTGAAATCCTGTCTGAACGTGGGGGGACCACCCTCCAAGCCTAAGTACTCCTCAGCGACCGATAGTGAACAAGTACCGTGAGGGAAAGGTGAAAAGCACCCCGACGAGGGGAGTGAAATAGCACCTGAAACCGAATGCTTACAAACAGTGGGAGCCCAAGGTCCGTCCTGGGTGACCGCGTACCTTTTGTATAATGGGTCAGCGACTTAATCTGACGAGCAAGCTTAAGCCGATAGGCGTAGGCGCAGCGAAAGCGAGTCTGAACAGGGCGTTCAGTTCGTCGGATTAGACCCGAAACCGGGTGATCTAGCCATGAGCAGGTTGAAGGTAAGGTAACACTTACTGGAGGACCGAACCGGTGCCTGTTGAAAAAGTCTCGGATGACTTGTGGCTAGGGGTGAAAGGCCAATCAAACTCGGAAATAGCTGGTTCTCCGCGAAAGCTATTTAGGTAGCGCCTCGCGTGAATACTCTCGGGGGTAGAGCACTGGATGGGCAAGGGGTGCTTACCGCATTACCGATCCTAACCAAACTCCGAATACCGAGAAGTACTGCGCGGGAGACACACGGCGGGTGCTAACGTCCGTCGTGGAGAGGGAAACAACCCTGACTTACAGCTAAGGCCCCCAATTCGTGGCTAAGTGTGAAAGGATGTGGGAATCCCAAAACAACCAGGAGGTTGGCTTAGAAGCAGCCATCCTTTAAAGAAAGCGTAACAGCTCACTGGTCTAAACAAGGGTTCCTGCGCCGAAAATGTATCGGGGCTCAAGCCACGAGCCGAAGCTTAAGGTTTGCACTTTGTGCAAGCGGTAGCGGAGCGTTCCATAAGCCAACGAAGGCGGACCCGTGAGGGCTGCTGGAGGTATTGGAAGTGCGAATGCTGACATGAGTAACGACAAACAGTGTGAAAGACACTGTCGCCGAAAGTCCAAGGGTTCCTGCGTAAAGTTAATCTCCGCAGGGTTAGCCGGCCCCTAAGGCGAGGCCGAAAGGCGTAGTCGATGGGAATGAGGTGAATATTCCTCAGCCAGTTGGTAGTGACGGATCGCGTACGTTGTCAGGTCTTATTGGATTGACCTGGCTTCCAAGCGGTTCCTGGAAATAGCTCCAACATTAGACCGTACCCTAAACCGACACAGGTGGACTGGTAGAGTATACCAAGGCGCTTGAGAGAATGATGCTGAAGGAACTCGGCAATTTACCTCCGTAACTTCGGGATAAGGAGGCCCAGTGCTTAGGCAACTAGGCATTGGGGGCACAGACCAGGGGGTAGCGACTGTTTAACTAAAACACAGGGCTCTGCGAAATCGCAAGATGACGTATAGGGTCTGACGCCTGCCCGGTGCCGGAAGGTTAAAAGGAGGTGTGCAAGCACCGAATTGAAGCCCCGGTAAACGGCGGCCGTAACTATAACGGTCCTAAGGTAGCGAAATTCCTTGTCGGGTAAGTTCCGACCTGCACGAATGGCGTAACGACTTCCCCGCTGTCTCCAGCATCAACTCAGTGAAATTGAATTCCCCGTGAAGATGCGGGGTTCCTGCGGTCAGACGGAAAGACCCCGTGCACCTTTACTGTAGCTTTGCGCTGGCATTCGTGTCGGCATGTGTAGGATAGGTGGTAGACTTTGAAGCCGAGGCGCCAGCTTTGGTGGAGTCATCCTTGAAATACCACCCTTATCGTCATGGATGTCTAACCGCGACCCGTCATCCGGGTCCGAGACAGCGCATGGCAGGCAGTTTGACTGGGGCGGTCGCCTCCCAAAGAGTAACGGAGGCGTGCGAAGGTGGGCTCAGAGCGGTCGGAAATCGCTCGTTGAGTGCAATGGCATAAGCCTGCCTGACTGCGAGACTGACAAGTCGAGCAGAGTCGAAAGACGGCCATAGTGATCCGGTGGTCCCGCGTGGAAGGGCCATCGCTCAACGGATAAAAGGTACGCCGGGGATAACAGGCTGATGATTCCCAAGAGTCCATATCGACGGAATCGTTTGGCACCTCGATGTCGGCTCATCACATCCTGGGGCTGGAGAAGGTCCCAAGGGTTCGGCTGTTCGCCGATTAAAGTGGTACGTGAGCTGGGTTCAGAACGTCGTGAGACAGTTCGGTCCCTATCTGCCGTGGGTGTAGGATATTTGAGAGGATCTGCCCTTAGTACGAGAGGACCGGGGTGGACGTACCTCTGGTGGACCTGTTGTGGCGCCAGCCGCAGTGCAGGGTAGCTATGTACGGTCGGGATAACCGCTGAATGCATCTAAGCGGGAAACCCACCTCAAAACGAGATATCCCTTGAGAGCCGTGGAAGACGACCACGTTGATAGGCCGGGTGTGTAAGTGGGGTAACCTGCTCAGCTTACCGGTACTAATTGCTCGATCGGCTTGATCGTTCTCATGATCAATGTCCGCAACACTCCAACAATGCGAACAACGCGCTGCCTCGCCAGGCTCATCTCAGCCAGGCACCAGCAGACGGCGCGAAAGAAACATCGTTTTTGCTTGCCATATCCTTCGCCGGCCCGGTGGCTTGAGCGAGAAGCCAGAACCCGATCCCATCCCGAACTCGGCCGTTAAACTTCTCAGCGCTGATGGTACTGTGTCTCAAGACCCGGGAGAGTAGGTCGTTGCCGGGCCTGTCAAGGATATCCCTCACACAAAGACAAATCGCATGAACGCGGCGCCCGATGAAAATCGGCGCCGCGTCACCATTTAAGGACCAAAGCAGCGGTCCAGACGCCTTATCGCGGGGTGGAGCAGCCCGGTAGCTCGTCAGGCTCATAACCTGAAGGTCGTAGGTTCAAATCCTGCCCCCGCAACCAAATCAAAAGCCCCGATGGTCAAAACCACGGGGCTTTTCTCCGTTCAGGGCGA
>NZ_QQTO01000015.1 GCF_003351345.1 Allobosea caraganae
TGGAAATGATGTCGACCCGGATGGGCGGCGTCAGCGTCACCGTGGTGGCCGATGAGATCGGCCTGCCCAAGAGCGGCGCGCATCGCCTTCTCGCCGACCTGATCCGCCTCGGCTATGTCCGCCAGGATGCCGAGACCGAGCGTTATCACCTCACCACCCGGCTGATCTCGATCGGCCTGGCGCATCTTTCGGCCAGCGGCGTCACCGACATCTCCCAGCCGATCCTCGACCGACTGGCGAGCGAGAGCGGCGAGCTCGTCCGGATGACGGTCGTCGATGGCGATCACCTGACCTGGGTGGCGAAGGCGCAGGGCGCTCGCTCGGGCCTGCGCTACGATCCCGAGATGGGCGGCCACCCCACCCTGTTCTGCACCGCGACGGGCCAGGCCTGGCTGGCGACGCTCAGCGAGGACGAGGCGATCGCGCTTGTGGTCAAGCAGGGCTTCGGCCGGCTCGACGAGCACGGCCCCAACGCTCCGCGCACCATCTCCGCTTTCGTCGAGGCGCTGGGGCGGGCCCGCGCCAACGGCTACGCCCATGTCGACCAGGCGGCCGATGCCGGAACAGCGGCGCTTGCAGCCGCGATCCTGCATCCGCGGACGGGCGCGACGATCGGAACGGTCAGCATTGCCGGGCCGTCCTCGCGGTTGACGCCGGCTCTGGCCGGAAGGCTGACGGCGCCGTTGATCGCCGCGGCGAAGGAATTGTCGGCCGCAAGCGCCGGCTCCGAGCTTTTCACCGAGAAGGCCGCCTCGCGCGCGGCCGGCTAGTCGAATTCGAGAAGGTGACTGCAATGACCGTTTCTGCGGCTCAGCCTCGCATGCCCCAAGCTGTCCGGAAACTCGCACTGGCGCGTCCGTTCAAGGGCGTCATCTCGGCGCCGTTCATGCCGATGCAGGGCGATGGCGAGATCGATTGGGCCTCGCTGCGCCACTATATGGACTGGATCGCCGGGCAGCGCCCGGACGCCATCGCCGTCAACATGGACGCGGCCGAGGCGCCGGCGCTCAGCAATGCCGAGCGCATCGAGGTGATGCGGGTCTGCGCCGAGGTCATCGCTGGGCGTGTCCCGCTGATCTGCGGACTGATCGGCGGCTCGACCGACCAGATGATCGCCCATGGCCGCGATCTCATCGCCGCCGGAGCCGAAGGCTTCTGCGTCTTCCCGCCCTTTCCGGTCTTCATGGGTGCGCCGATCCCGCCCGAGATGATCCGGCGCTTCCATGCCGATATTGCCGAGGCGCTCGGGCTGCCGCTGATCGCCTTCCAGTTCCCGCGCGGCTGGGGCCCGGATTATTCCGGCGAGATGCTCGATGCGCTGGCCTCGATTCCGCAGGTCATCGCGATCAAGGAATCGTCGTTCGACGCCAACCAGACGATACAGTCGGTGCAGAGCGTCAAGGCGCTGCCCGATCCGATCGGCATCCTGACCGGCAGCGACACCTTCATCTACGAGGCGCTGCTGATGGGTTGCGATGGCGCGCTGATCGGCTTTGCCGGCACCGCCGTCGCCGAACTCGTGGCGATGAACGAGGCGGTCCAGAACGGCGACGCGCAGAAGGGCCGGGAGATCTGGGAGCGGCTCGCGCCGATCGCCCGCTATTGCTGGCGCCAGCCGATCCGCGATTTCCGCCCGCGCATGAAGGAAGTGCTGCGGCTGCAGGGGCTGATCACCGACGGTGCGGTGCGCCGCCCGCAGCTCGGCATCTCGGATGCCGAAAAGCTGGAACTCAAGCGCCTGGCGCAGGCCGCAGGCCTCATCTGACGACACGCCCGATCTGAACGAAAAAACGTCTGGACGACGATCCGGACCGTAGGGAGGAACCCATGTCCGAAACAAGCATCACCCGGCGCAGCCTGGTCGGCGGCGCAGCGACCATCGCTGCCGCCTCGACATTGCCCGCGCCGTCCGTCCGCGCCCAGGCGCAGCGGCGCATCACCTTCTGGCACAGCTATTCCCAGAAGGAGCGCTCCGACGCGATGCGGCAGATCGCCGACCGCTTCGAGAAGGCCAATCCCGGCGTCAAGGTCGATATCGAGATCGTGCCCTGGCCGGCCTTCCCGCAGAAATGGCCGGCGGCGATGGCGGCCGGCACCTTGCCCGACGTCACGATCCTGCTGGCCGAGAACGCCGTGCCGATGGCGCTCGCCGGCGCGCTCAACCCGATGGACGACGTCGTCAAGGCGCTGGGCGGGCCCGAGGCCTTCAAGGGCGACATCGCCCGGACGACCGGCTTCTTCCGCGGCCAGTACGTCTCGATCCCGCACTACGTCCATAACCGCCTGCTGGTCTATCGGAAGGACCGCCTCGCCGAGGCCGGCCTCCAGCCGCCGGTGACCTGGGACGACGCGCTCAAGGTCGCGACCGCCACGACCAAGGCGCCCGATCATTACGGCTGGATCCCGAAGCTGGCCAAGGGCGATACCGGCGGCGGCTTCCTGCTCTGGATGATGGCGCGCTCGGCCAACGGTTCGTTCTTCGACAAGGACGGCAAGGTCTCGTTCGACAGCGCGCCGGTGAAGGACGCCACCGCCTTCATCGTCGAGCTTGCCAGGAAGGCCGGCGGTCCCGGCGTCACCGACTACAAGATCAACGACAATTTCAGCCTGGTGAACAGCGGCAAGACCAGCCTGGCGGAGGATTCCGCCGCCATCGTCGCCGGCGCCGCCAAGGATGCCCCGGCCGTGGCCGAGCAACTCGACGCCACCTTCATGCCCAGGCGCGAGCGCGTCGGGAACCTGCTCGGCGGGATCTCGGTCGCGTTGCCGAAGGGCAAGAACCCGGCTGACGGCAAGGAGTTCGCAAAATTCCTCTTCGCCGAGGAGAACTACACGCCGTTCCTGCTCACCATCCCGCTCTTCATGTTCCCGAGCCTGAAGCGGGCGGAGGGGCCGGCCTTCTTCGACAACCCGACGATCAAGCGCTTCCGCAACGTCGTCGATGTCACCTTGAAGGGGCTGGAGGATACCAGCCTCGCCGGCATGGAGAGCGGCCTCAACCCCTATGCTGGCCCGGTGATGAACAGCTATGCGGTCGAGGACATGTTCCAGCGCATCCTGCTGCGCAACGAGCCGATCGACCAGGCCGTGGGCGCCACGGCGAAGCAGCTCGAGAAGATCGTCGGCGACGTGCGCATGCGCTTCGACCGGGGCTGACGGCGCATGTCGGTATTGGCGGTCAAGGCCCGGCCGGAACGACCGGCCGGCTCGTTCGGCGGCAGGCTCGCCGCCTGGCTCGACGAGCGGTTGGCGATCCTGTTCCTGATCCCGGGGCTGGCCTGCCTGTCGGCAGTCATCCTCTATCCCGTCGCCTATAACGCGGTCGTCGGCTTCACCAATGCCAGCCTGATGTTCCCGGGCTGGCGCTTCGTCGGCACCGCGAATTTCGAGGCGACGCTGGCCGATCCGCTGTTCTGGACCTCGACGTTGAACACGCTCGTCTGGACGGCGTTCTCGGTTGCCGGGCAGTTGCTGCTGGGGCTGCTCGCCGCGCTGGCGCTGGAGCAGGTCACGGTCGGCCGTACCACGCTGCGGCTCGCCCTGATCGTGCCCTGGGCCTTCCCGTCGATCGTGATGGCCTTCGCCTGGCGCTACATGCTCGACCCGCTCTACGGCGTGCTGAATTTCCTGCTGATGTCGCTCGGCCTGATCGACGCCCCGCAGCAATGGCTGGGCTCGCCGACCTTCGCGATGCCGACCGTCATCGTCATGAACATCTGGTTCGGCTTCCCGTTCATGATGGTCGCGATCGTCGCGGGATTGCAGACCATCCCGCAGGAACTCTACGAGGCCGCCGCGATCGACGGCGCCAGCGCCTGGCAGAAATTCTGGTACGTCACCTTGCCGGCGCTTTGGCAGGTGATCGCGACCGTGGTGATCCTGCGCACGATCTGGGTCTTCAACAATTTCGACTTCATCTTCCTGACCACCGGCGGCGGGCCGATCGACGCCACCACGACGCTGCCGGTCTACGCCTATAATGCCGGCTGGCAGCAATACGACCTCGGCCGCATGGCCGCCGTCGCCTTGATCATGATGGTGATCCTCGGCTTCATCCTCGCCGTCTATTTCCGGCTCCTCAGCCTCCAGAAGAAGACCGGGGAGGCCTGACGATGCGCAGCCGTGGCTGGACCATCGCCGCCTATAGCTGCTGCGCGCTTTTCGCCGCCTTCGCGCTGGCGCCGCTGCTCTGGATGATCTTCTCGTCGCTCAAGCCCTATGAGGAGCTCTACAGCTTCCCGCCATCCTTCAACCTGTCGAC
>NZ_QQTO01000025.1 GCF_003351345.1 Allobosea caraganae
TCGCGCAGGGCGAGGATGTCGTTTCCGCTGAGCGGCCAGAACATCTGGCAGCCGGTCTCGTTGCACAGGCGCGGCGCCAGCCTAGTCGTCTCGACCGTCTCGGGCGCCTGGCGCGGCTTGCCGCCCTTCCTGGCCGGCGGCAGGGCCTGGGCCGGGACGGTGGTCGCGATCACCAGCGGCTCGGTCGCCAGCATGCCGAGCCCGATCGTGATCAGCGCCGCCGGCTTGCCGTTGTCGGCGGTCGAGACGACGATGTCGGCGATCGGCCGGTTGAGCTTGTCGAAGGCGCGGCTGCGCAGGCTGCAGAAGCGCTGGCGGAAGCGCCTGACCTCGTCGCAGACGCTGACCCAGTTCGCGAAGGTCGACTGCGAGCGCGTCACCTCGCCGTCGCGAAAGGCCTCGTGGTCGATCGCGGGGCTCTCCAGCGCCGTGCGCGGCTGCTGCGCCAGGGCAGAACTCGGCTGGGCCGCGAGCAGCAGCAGCGGCAAACCGATTCCAAGTCCCGCAACGATGCGTCCCATGGACACCTTACGTGCACACCCGCCGTTTGATCGTGCAGCTATTGGCCGAGCCGCCGCATTGGGCGAGCGCGGCCTTCTCGGCATCGTCCCAGCTCTCGCGCGAGCGCGCGCTGGCCCGCGCACCGTTCTTGCCCACGGCGACCGCGCCGCAGGAGCTGATCTGCCTGGGGTCCGACTGCGCCTGCCCGTAGCGCGCCCGCCAGAAACTCGAGCGGTTCTCCATCGTCACCATGACCTTGCAGTCGCGCCCGCCCGCGTCCCTGCAGAAGCGCAGCGCCCGCTCGGAGGCCTCGCGCGGCGTCGGCGCGCCCCAGTCGAAGGCGTCGACCTCGTTGTCGCCAGACAGCGCGATCGCCCCGAAGATGTCGGCGAAGAACGGCGAGATCGGCTCGGCCTTGCGGCTCGGCAGGTCGGTCGCGGCCGCCGCGCCGGCGAGCAGCGACAGGCCGAGCAGCGTGCCGGTGAGGCGTTTGATGGTCACAGTCACTCTCCGCATCACAGAGGGCGCCAGGCCCCAGGCTGATCCGATGTCGCGCTCGGCGCAATGATCCCGGTCTTCTTCAAGATCTTGGCCCATCGGCCGGGGGCGACCCGGCCGATGGGCGACCTCCCGGCTCAATCGAGCGAGAAGGAGGCGCCGACCACCGCGCCGATCTCCGGCTTGTTCAGGGTCGGCGCGATGGTCACGGCCGCGTTCACGCGGACCCGGCCGTTCTGCGAGGTGTAGCCGGCGCCGAAGGCGACGCCGAGCTGGCTGCGGTAGTAGCCGACCGCGCCCGCGATCGAGGTCCGGCCCGGCCGGTCGTCGTAGCGCAGGCCCGAGGCGGCCAGTGCCGAGGCGGTGCCGGCCGAGGCGATCTTCTCGTTCTTGCGGATCTGCTCGGTGGTGTAGGCGGCCAGGTTGTTGATCGCCTGGTTGGTCTGGTAGAGCTGGCTGCCGTTGATCGCGTCGGTCGAGGTCGGCGTGACCGCGCCCGGCGCGACGTTGGTCAGCGTCACCGGCGCCCCCACATTGCCGCCATTGGTCGGGCTGTTGAACACGACCGTGTTGGCCTGCGTCGTGCTGTACTGCACCGAGTTGTCGATCTTCGTGCCGAGCGCGTAGAGCTGCGAGCCGTTGATCGCCTGGGTCGAGGTCGCGCTGATCTCGCCCGGCGCGACGTTGTGCAGCACGACCGGCCCGCCGGTCCCGACCAGCTGGAGGTCGTTCGAGGGCGTGCCCGGCGTGGTGTACTGGAGCGGCCCGGCCGCGCCGTTGGCGATGTCCTGCACGCCGCTGAGCACGTTGGTGTAGTTCTTGGTCGAGCCGTTCAGCTTGTAGGTCGGCGAGGTCATGCCGACGTTCGAGGCGACGCTGTAGAGCTGCGAGCCGTTGACCGCGTCGGTCGAGGTCGCGGTGACCGCGCCCGCCGCGACGTTCTGGACCTGCCGCTCCGCCCCGACCGCGCCGACCGAGAAGACGTTGCCGGAGCCCGCCGCCTGGGCGCCGGCGTTGTTGAACACGCCGACCGAGGCGTTGCCGGCGGTGTCGCTCGAGGCCGTCGTCTTCGACCCGGTGCCGACCGCGACCGAGTTCGCCAGGTTGGCGCTGGAGCCGGCGCCGAGCGCCATGGCGTTGTTGGCGCTCGTGTTCGCGCCGTTGCCCATCGCGACGCTGTTGGTTCCGCCGGAGTTCGCCTGCGGGCCGATCGCGACGCTCTCGGCGCCGGCGGCCGTCGAATCCGCGGCGGTCGAGTTGGCGTGGAAGTACTTGATGCCGCCGCCGTTGACCGCCGTGTTGACCACGTTGCCGAGCGCGTAGAGCTGCGAGCCGTTGACCGCGTCGGTCGAGGTCGACGTGATCTGGCCCGCCGCGACGTTGGTGACCTGGCGCTCGTTGCCGACCGAGCCGACCGAGACCACGCTGGTCGGGTTGGTGCCGGCAAAGCCGGTCAGCACGATCGAGTTGCCGCCGCCGGTCGGGATCGTCGCGCCCGAGGTCGGGTTCGGCCCGGCGGTGACCGAGCCCGAGCCCAGGGCCACGTCGCCGGCATTGCTCGCCGTGGCGCCGAAACCGACCGCCGTGCTGCCGTTGCCAGACGCCGTGCTGCCCGCGCC
>NZ_QQTO01000013.1 GCF_003351345.1 Allobosea caraganae
GTTGGGCCCCCCAGCCGTGACGTTGCCTTCATTGCCGATCGTCACGGAGGCATTGCTCGTATCCGGGCTGTTGCCGCGGTTCTGTGCGACGATCCCTGGCGAATTCGAGCCTGCGGTCTCGACGGTGCCGGTCGTCACGTTAACCGAGACGTCGCTGGTGCAGGCGTTCTGGTCAAATTGGCCGCAGCCGCCATAGGCCGAGCCGCCGGCGAAGACGATCCCCTGTCCGCCGGCCTGCTCCAGGATGCCGCCACCCTGGCCCAGGCTTTGGGCGATCAAGGCGGGAGCGTTGTCGCCCCTTGTCGCGATGGCGGACCAGCCGGTCACGTTCACTTTCACAGGGCCGCCCTGGCCCATGCGGGTCGTGGTGCCGGACGGAATGACAGCTCCGGTGTTCAAACCGGGATTGTTCAGCCCGCCGAAGAGGCCGCCGCCGCCGCCGATCGACTGGGCGATCACGCCGGCCGCGCCGGCGCCGTTGGTGATCAGGTTGAAGTTGTTGTCGAGCGAGACGTTGACCGCTCCACCATCGGCGCGGACGTTGCCCGGCGCGCCGAACAGCGACTGCAGGCTCGTGGTGCCCTGGTTGTTGAGGCCGACGACCCAGCCGCCGCCGCCGCCGATCGACTGCGCCAGCACGCCATGGGCGTTGACGCCCGAGGTCAGGAGGCCGGCGGCTTCTGGCGCCGAGGGCACGCCGAGGAGCGAGACGGTCACGGCGCCGCCATCGCCGCGGGTCGGCGTAGCCGACGTGCCGCCGCTGCCGAGCACGACGGGCGCGCTCACCGAGGTCTGGCCGCTCTGGCTGGGCGCGCCCTGCACCGCGTCCTGGCTCATGATGAAGGTCGCGCCGCCGCCGGCGCCGATGCTCTGGGCGACGATGCCGACCGCATCCTGTCCCGTGGTGAAGATCCCGTCCTGCGCGGTGGCAGGGCTGACATTGACCTGCACCGCCCCGCCATCGCCGGAGGCGCCGCCGCTGCCGCCGAGCGTGACCTTGACGGACGAGAAGTCGGCATTGCCCGCGCCGCTCTGGACCGTCATGGCGCCGATGCCGCCGCCGCCGCCGATGCTCTGCGCGTGGATGCCGACCGAGAGGTCGCCCGTGGTCTGGATCGTGCCGGTGTTGTCGACGGTGACGTTACCGCCGTCGCCATTATTGCCCGCTTGGCCGCCGACCGTGAAGGAGAGCTGCGCGTCGAGCGCCTTGTTCACGTCGGTGCTGGTCGGCTTGCTGGCGCCGCCCGAGCCGCCGCCGGCCCCGATGCTCTGGGCCAGAATACCGGCCGAGTATGGCCCCTCCGTCGCAAGATCGCCGGAATTGTCGACCGTGACGCCGCCGCCATGGTTGCCGGAGCCGCCATTGCCGCTGCGGCCGCCGCCGATGGTCAGCGTGAAATCGGGCAGCCCGCCTTCCTCGGCCGGCTTCGGCGGCGCCGCATTGGCCGTCTTGTTTGCGGCTTCGTACGTGGTCGCGGTGCCTTTCAGGCTGTCATAGTCGAAGAAATCGCCCCAGATATTGGTCTTCAGCGCGTAGATGCCGTCGGCCTTCTTGATCACCGAGTTCGGGATGCCCATGCCGGTCGCGACGAAGTTGCCGGCGGTGACCTCGGGACTGCTGCCGCCGCCCGCCGCGGCATTGCCGCCGGTGCCGCCGCCGCCGCCGATGCTCTGCGCATGGATCGCCGGGGCATGGCCGCCGAGCGTCAGGATCGCGCCGGCATTATTCGCGATGACGGTGCCGCCCGTGCCGCCGCTGCCGCCATTGCCGCCGAGCCCGACATTGACGCTGAAGGTGTTGCCGCTGCCATTGGCCACGGCATTGCCGCCGGCTCCGCCGCCACCGCCGACGCTTTGCGCCAGGATGCCGGCCG
>NZ_QQTO01000038.1 GCF_003351345.1 Allobosea caraganae
CGGCCGGCATCCTGGCGCAAAGCGTCGGCGGTGGCGGCGGAGCCGGCGGCAATGCCGTGGCCAATGGCAGCGGCAACACCTTCAGCGTCAATGTCGGGCTCGGCGGCAATGGCGGCAGCGGCGGCACCGGCGGCGACCTCACCCTGAACAATAGCGGCGCCATCCTGACGCGCGGCGGCAATGCGCCGGCGATCCACGCGCAGAGCATCGGCGGCGGCGGCGGCACCGGCGGCAACGCCGCGGCGGGTGGTGGCAGCAGTTCCGAGGTCACGGCCGGCGACTTCGTCGCGACCGGCATGGGCGTCCCCAATTCCGTCGTCGAGAAGGCCGACGGCATCTATGCGCTGAAGTCCAATGTCTGGGGCGACTTCAACGTCTACGCGAACCTCAAGGGCCTCGTCACCTCCTACGACGCCGCGAACAAGGCAGCGAACGGCGCGCCGCCGAAGCCGGCGCCGGAGAGCGCGTTCCCGGATTTCACCCTGACCATCGGCGGCGGCCGCAGCGGCAATGGCGGCTCGGGCAATCATGGCGGCGGCGTCACGGTCGACAATTCCGGCGAGCTCGCGACGCAGGGGCCGTATTCGGCCGGTATTCTGGCCCAGAGCATCGGGGCCGGCGGCGGCTCGGGCGGCGCCAGCAAGCCCATGAGCGGCTCGATGAACGCGTCCAAGGACGCCCAGATGAGCGTCATCGTCGGCGGCCAGGCCGGCAATAATGGCGACGGCGGCGGCGTCACCGTCGACAACACCGGCACGATCCAGACCACCGGCGACCTCTCGGTCGGCATCCATGCCCAGAGCATCGGCGGCGGCGGCGGCATCGGCGCCATGACGGTCCAGAGCGGCGCGGGCAATGCCGACTTCTCGTCCGTCAAGGTCACGCTCGGCGGCAGCGGCGGCGCCTCCGGCGATGGCGGGGCGGTGCAGGTCAATGTCAGCCCTGCCACCGCGCAGGACGGGATCTTCACCACGGGACAGGATGCGGTCGGCATCGTCGCCCAGAGCATCGGCGCCGGCGGCGGCGCGACCTTCATCATGAGCCAGGACGCGGTGCAGGGCGCGCCCAGCCAGAGCGGCCAGACCTCGGTGAGCGCGCCCGTCGTGCTCGGCAGCGGCGGCACGTCGGCTACGCCGACCCGCGGCGATGGCGGCGCCGTGACCGTCTCGCTCCTCGGCGTGCCCTCGGCGCCGCAAGCCGCCGGGCTCCAGACCTCGGGCCTCAACGCCCACGGCGTGCTGGCGCAGTCGATCGGCGGCGGCGGCGGCTGGGTCGTCGGACTCAACAACCAGGGCACCACGAGCCTGCAGTCGCTGTTCGGCGCGCCGGGCAACGTCCGCGCCGATGGTGGAGCGGTCAACGTCTCGCTCGACAACAACTTCAACCTGATCACCACCGGCGCCGGCGCGGCCGGTGTGATCGCCCAGTCGATCGGCGGCGGCGGCGGCCTCTTCGGCGGGCTCGGCAATCTTCCGTTCGGATCGGCCGCAGCCTCCGGAACCACCACCCGCATGGGCCAGGGCGGTGCCGTGTCGGTGAGCGTGAACGGCTGGAGCGTCATCGCGACCCGCGGCGACAACGCTCCGGGCGTGATCGCGCAAAGCTTCGGCCAGGGCGGCGGCATCCTGGAGCAAGCCGGTGGAAAGGGGGGCGCCTTCGCCGGCAGCTCGCCCTATGGCGGCTGCAACCACCTCGGACAGAACACTTGCGTCAGCGATGTCTCGGTCAACGTGACGCAAGCCACCGTCGAGACCGCAGGCTCGAATTCGCCAGGGATCGTCGCACAGAACCGCGGCAACAGCCCGGATACGAGCAATGCCTCCGTGACGATCGGCAATGAAGGCAACGTCACGGCTGGGGGGCCCAAC
>NZ_QQTO01000036.1 GCF_003351345.1 Allobosea caraganae
CACCGTCGAGACCGCAGGCTCGAATTCGCCAGGGATCGTCGCACAGAACCGCGGCAACAGCCCGGATACGAGCAATGCCTCCGTGACGATCGGCAATGAAGGCAACGTCACGGCTGGGGGGCCCAACAGCTATGGCGTCGTTATCAACGCGGCCGGCAACGCCACCCTCACCGTTGCGGCCGGCGGCTATCTTCAGGCCAAGGGCAGCGGCAGCGTCGCCTTCTTCGGCGACTCGCTCAACACCTCCATCCAGAACAGCGGAACCATCGCCGGCGATATCGGCGCGGTCGGGAAGCCCACACTGGTGAACCAGGCAAGCGGCATGTTGATACCGCTAACCGAGATCGCTGTTATTGGCGGCTCCATCACCAATTACGGCACGATCGACCTGACGCAAGGCGCAAGCTCGATCCAGATCATCGGCAACCTGCAGAACGAAGGATCCGGCCGCGTCATCACCGCCACCAACCACGTCGCCGGTACGGCCACCCAATTGAACGTGCAGGGCACGGTCGAGCTCGGCGGCACGCTCGAGGTGCGGCCGACGGCGCTGGCCAACCGTGCCGTCACCACCGTCACCGCGACCGAGGGGCTCACCCTCATGCCGGGCTTCTCGACCAGCCGCACGCACCTGTTCCGCTTCGACCACCAGCAGGCCGGCAACAGCCTGCTGGTGCAGCCGCAGGCCGAATTCACCACCGCGGCCGGCGCGCTCGGCGCCAACCAGCGGCAGGTCGCGGGCCATCTCCAGCAGCTCTGGGACGGCGGCACGAGCATGGACGCCGGCTTCACCGCGCTCGCCCGGGTCAAGGACGCAGCCGGCTACCGGCAGGCGCTCAACAGCCTCTCCGGCGAGACGGTCGGCGCCGTCGCGGCTGCCCGCTTCGCCAGCAGCCGCAGCTTCATCACCAACCTCTACAGCTGCCCGGTCTACGCCACGACGGGCCTGATCTCGCAGGAGGGCTCCTGCATCTGGGGCCGCGGCTTCGGCAACAGCACGGTGCGCGACACCAGCACCGATGCGCTCGGCTACCGCTCCTCCTCGGAGACGCTGCAGGTCGGCGGCCAGTGGATGGTCGCGCCCGACTGGTTCGCCGGCGGCTCGCTGGCCTACGAGAACAGCCGCCTCGACGGCGCGCAGGGCACCGCCAGGGTCACCGGCGACAGCGTCATGGCCGGCGCGGTGCTGAAGTACCAATCCGGCGGCTGGCTGCTCTCGGGCGGCATCGACGCCGGCTATGGCTGGTACGACAGCCGCCGCCAGGTCATCGTCGGCAACTTCGCCGGCACCGCCAAGGGCTCGCCGGAGAGCTGGCATGTCGGTGCCCATGGCCGGGTCAGCTACCAGATGGCCTTCGAACGCTTCTACCTGAAGCCCTCGCTCGACCTGCACGCCACCTATGTCGGCAGCAGCGCCTATGCCGAGACGGGCGCGGCGCCGTTCGACCTCGCAGTGGACGGACGACGCAGTCTGGCTCTCTCGGCGACGGCGGCGCTCGAAATCGGCACCAGCATCGACCTCGGCAGCTACGGCACGCTGTGGCCCTATGCCAGTGCCGGCCTGACGCTGACCCATGCCGATGACTGGGAGGCCAAGGCGCGCTTCGCCAGCCTGTCGACCCTGCCGCTGAGCTTCAAGGCGACGACGCCGGTGCCCGACGTGCTCGGCCGCCTGACGGTGGGCGCCGACCTGATCGGCAACAACAACTGGGACGTCAAGCTGCAGTACAGCGCCGATCTCGGCAGCGGCTACCAGTCCCATACCGGCATGGCAAAGCTCAGCTACCGCTTCTGAGCGC
>NZ_QQTO01000031.1 GCF_003351345.1 Allobosea caraganae
ATGCAACGCGACCGGGACTTCGGAAGCTATCAGGATCTTGAAGCACGCTATGAGGCGAGGCCAGGCTATTGGGTCACACCTCAGGGCGACTGGGGGGATGGCCGGATCGATCTGATCGAAATTCCGACCACGAACGAGGCGTTTGACAATGTCGTCGCGTGCTGGACGCCGAACAAGCCGCTGCCTTCCGGCCAAGCTGCCGAGTTCCGATATCGCATAACCGCGGTATCGACGACATGGCATCTGCATTCGTACGCGCAGGCGCAGCAGAGCTTCAACGGCTCGGATGTCGAGGATGGCGTGACCGATGGCAACGGCACAAAGCGCTTCATTGTCGATTTTGCCGGTGGCGATCTGGCCTACTACCAAAGCGAACCCGATCGTGTGGAACTTGTCGCAACGACGACCAGCGGTTCGATCGTCTCCAAGATCCTCACATTCAACTCGCCGCTGAAAGGTGTGCGCGTAATTATCGATGCGACGTTACCCGATGGTCAGTCGGCAGAGCTCAGAATCTTCCTTAAATCGCGAAAACGCACATTGAGTGAGACGTGGACCGCTACCTGGTCGGTTCCGGCCGGCGACTCGCTCGTGCAACCGCCCAAGAAATGATGCCCATCGCAATCGGCGCCCTCGCAACCTCCACGTTCGATTGCCAATGAAGCTGCGACGACACCCTTTCATCATCGCTCTATTCTCGGCTGCCGTGGGGGGCGTCGGTTGCCTCGTCGTCGGCAATTTGTTGCCGGAACCGCACGAACTACGGCAACCACTTCCGCATCATCTTGCTTCGTCAGATCGACAGCTCAAGGCGTCCATGGGCGCGCTCTTCGGGTCGAACTACGTGCCCGGAAACAAGGTCGAGACCCTCGTCAACGGCGTCCAGATCTTTCCTGCGATGCTGCGCGCAATACGCGAAGCGCGGCAGACGATCAGTTTCGAGACGTATATCTACTGGCGTGGCGCCATCGCCAACGAATTCGCCGATGCGCTCTCGGCAAAAGCCCGTCAGGGGCTGAGCGTAAAGGTCCTGCTCGACTGGGTCGGAAGCATTCCGATGGACGAAGGGCTCATTAAGCGGATGCAGGACGCCGGCGTGGAAGTGGTCCGGTTCCGCCCGATCACCTGGTACACGATCGATCGGGCGAACAACCGCACACACAGGAAATTGCTGGTCGTCGATGGACGCATTGGGTTTACCGGTGGCGTGGGCATCGCTGACGAATGGAACGGTGATGCGCGCTCGCCGAGCGAATGGCGCGACAATCACTATCGCTTGGAAGGGCCTGCAGCGGCGGAGCTCCAAGCGGCATTTGCCGAGCATTGGATCGAAGCGACCGGCGAGCTGCTGCTAGGCGACCGCTTCTTTCCGGATATATCCCCCGCAGGCGATCAAGCTGCGCAGGTGGTGATCAGCTCGACGCATCAGCGCAATGTCATGCACCTGATGCTGATGACGGCGCTTGCTTCCGCTCAGAAGAATATCCGGATCGCCACGCCCTATTTCGTTCCCGACGACCTGATCAGGCAACAGCTCCTCGAGGCCCGCAAGCGTGGTGTGGAGGTTCAGATCATCATTCCCGGGCCTC
>NZ_QQTO01000014.1 GCF_003351345.1 Allobosea caraganae
GCGGATGTCGTTGAAAAAGTCGCCGTTGCTGCGGGCGTGAAGTCCTGATTCAGTCGTCCTTACGGAGGGCGGCGCAATGATGGGCGAACGGCGGGTGGCGCAAGAGGCTCTGTTCTACGAGTTCAGCCTAGAGCGGCATGTGCCAACCGAGCACTGGGTGCGCGCCATCGATCGCTTCGTCGATCTCTCGGATATCCGCGCGCATCTGCGACCGTTCTACAGCGAAATAGGGCGTCCCTCGATCGATCCGGAGTTGATGATCCGGATGCTGCTCATCGGCTATTGCTTCGGCATCCGCTCGGAGCGGCGCCTTTGCGAGGAGGTGCATCTGAACCTCGCCTATCGCTGGTTCTGCCGGCTCGGGCTCGAAGGCGACGTCCCGGATCACTCGACCTTCTCGAAGAACCGGCATGGCCGCTTCCGTGACAGCGACCTCCTGCGGGAGTTGTTCGAGACGACCGTCCGGCGCTGCATCGCGGAGGGGCTCGTCGGCGGCGAAGGCTTCGCGGTCGATGCCAGCCTGATCAAGGCCGATGCCAACAAGCAATGCTCGGCCGAAGCCTCCGAGCCGGTGGATTGGGACGATCTCGCGCGGACACGTCGCTCGGTGCGCGAGTATCTCGACACGCTCGACGAGGCTGCCTGGGGCGCAGCTAGCGAGACCAGGCCGAAGTTCGTCTCGCGCTCCGATCCGGCGGCGCAATGGACCGGAGCCCTGAAGGGTCACGCCTTCTTTGCTTACGCCACCAACTATCTGATCGACCTCGATCACGCCGTCATCGTCGATGTCGAGGCCAGTCGTGCCATCCGCCAGGCCGAGGTCGGCTCAGCCCGGACCATGCTCGACCGGACGCTGGAACGCTTCGGCCTCTGGCCGGCCCGGCTCGCCGCCGACAGTGCCTATGGCTCGGCCGAGAACCTCGCCTGGCTGGTCCATGAGCGCGGGATCGAGCCGCATATCCCGGTCTTCGACAAATCCCAGCGCAGCGACGGCACCTTCAGCCGCTCCGACTTTGCCTATGACCATGCCCGCGATCTCTACACCTGCCCGGGAGGGAAGGAGCTGAGGCAGCGCCAGAAGGTCTATCGAACCGAGCGCCCGCTCGTCGATGAGAACGGCCTGATGCGCTACCACGCCAGCAAATTTGCCTGCGACGCCTGCTCGCTGAAGCCGCAGTGCTGCCCCATCACACCGGCCCGCAAAATCCTGCGCTCTATCCACGAGGGCGCCCGCGACATGGCCAGGGACATCGCGCAGACCGACGCCTATGTCGTCTCGCGACGAGAGCGGAAGAAGGTCGAGATGCTGTTCGCCCATCTCAAGCGCATCCTGCGGCTCGACCGGCTGCGCCTACGCGGACCCAACGGGGCCAGAGACGAGTTCCACCTCGCCGCAGCAGCCCAGAACCTCAGAAAGCTCGCCAAGCTCCTGCCCAACGGAACGCAGGTGAGGGCCGCGTGAAGGGCGAATGCGCCCGCAGGCAAATCGCAGCTCGTGATCGCCTCGCTCGCAGGCCGACTTTTTCAACGGTATC
>NZ_QQTO01000029.1 GCF_003351345.1 Allobosea caraganae
ACCGCGACGTCGCCGCCGACCATGAGCCCGCCGCTCGAGCGGGTCAGCTTGCCGGCGTTGCGGTCGCTCTCGCTGCGGCCCCAGGAGCCGTAGCCCTGGCCCCAGAGCGCGAAGCGGTCCGACCTCAGCTTCGGCATCGGGCCGGTCGCGCTCGGGGCGAGGTCGGCCGTGAAGCCGTAGTTCATGGTCGCCATCTGCGCCGCGCCGACCGCGCCGAAGGCCGAGCGTAGCCGCCCCGTCGCCGCATCGCGCAGCGCCGCGCCCTCCTCGACCAGCACGCCCTTCGCAGAGGCGTGGATTTCGCCCGACAGCGCGTCGAAGGCGGCGCGGGCTCCCTCCGCGCTTTGGAACAGGACGGCGTCGAAGACGGAGCCGGAGCCGAGCGACTCGACCGCACCCGCTGTCGCGGCCTGGTTGCGGGTCGCTGCGACCGAGGCAAAGGCGATGGGCTGCGGCTTTTCGGGAACGGACGGGTCCGGCGGTGCCGCCGTCCGGTCGAGGGTCACGTAGGCGTTGGTCGCATCATAGGACAATGCCGGCGTCAGGAAGGCGAAATTGCTGGTCACCGCGGCGAACTGCCCGGAGACGCCGCCATTGGCTGTGAGGATCGTGTAGCGGGTCGAGAGCGGGTAATTGCCCGCGCCGGCCAGCACGCCGACCGTGCCGCCGTTGAGCGTCGCGAGGCCCGCGGCGACGATCCTGTCGCCCTGGCCGGCTGCGTTGACCTCGACCTGGTAGGTCGAGCCGACGGCGAAGGTGATGCTGCCGACGTTCAGCGTGCCGATCGAGTTGCCCGGCGCGACGGTTCCTCCTGCCTGCACGTCGACTGCACCGACGCGACCCGAGCCGCCGAGGATGCCGGTGCCCGAGACGGCGACGCTCGTGTTCGCCAGCGAGCCGTTCACGGCGAGGCGCCCGCCAAGGACATTGGCCGCACCAGCGAAGGTGCTTGAGTCGGCGGTTAGTGTCGTGTTGCCGGCGAGCTGGTTGATCGTGCCGGAGCCGCTCAGCGCGGCGTCGAAGCTGTAATTGGCGTCGGTATGGTTGAAGACGATCGTGCCCGCGCCAGCGCCGAACTGGAGCGCCGCGGCATCGAGCCGGCCCGCGCCCGCCGCGGCCGAGCCCGCCGCCGCGCCGATGTTGAGCGTGCCGGACGAGCTGGCAGTGCTGGCCAGCGTGGCGGTTCCCGCCGAAACGGTGCCGCCATCCGCGATCGTCAGGGATGCGGGACCATTGATGCCGACGACGAGGCTGGTGTTGATCCAGCTCGAGCCCGCGCCGCTGACGGTCACGTCACCGGGGCTCGCCCCTCCCGCGATATAACCGCCTGCGTCCTGGACCGTGGCGCCGTTCGTGATCGTCAGCGTGCCGGCGCCGCTTCCGCCGACGGAGATCGCGCCATTGGCCGTCCAGTTCGAGCCGGCCCCATCGATAGTTGCCGTTCCGCTCGATCCGCCGAAGAAGCCCAGGGTGGCATCGTTGCTGGTCACCTTGCCGCCGTTGAGTATCCGCAGCGT
>NZ_QQTO01000022.1 GCF_003351345.1 Allobosea caraganae
ACGCTCGACGACCACAACGCCCTCACCCTCAGCAACACCGCGCTCGCATCCCTCACGGCAGACGACTTCCGCTTCGCCGCTTGAGGCGAGACGGACACATACCCAACGACAAAGGAAGGGCGCCCAAAGGGCGCCCTTCCGACCACGACTACCGCCGGGCCAAGCGGCAGCTTGGCGCCTCCGCGCACGCCAAGCGCGGCGCTGTGGAGGATGCCGTGCAGATCGCCCTCTCGCGTGCGGTTGAGGTCTGGGAGAGGCGTCGCGGCTCCGGCGAGGCAACTCCCATCCGCGCGAAGAAAGCGCGGCCTGCTGACGATGGTGGAACACAGGGCCGAAGCCGCCAGTGGTCGGTATAGATGGCAAGCCTTTAGTCTGTTGCCGACCACCAACCCGGCATGCACGATGCCTGCTCCCGAGGAGAAGCCGCAAGCCTACGGGGGACTTGGCCCGGTGGCTCGGAACACCGGGCCTTTTCTTTGTCAGGATACTGCGAGCGCCCAGGCCAGCCCGCATGGTCCTGAACCGGCCCAAACGAAGACGGGCCGTGCCGATGACGGCACAGCCCGACTTTCGATGCGAATTGCCGCCCCGATGTTCGCCCTGACCACGAGGCGGCAGTTGCTTGACCTGTTGCGCCGCTCTACGGCGGCGGCGCCCAGTTGTCGCAAGCGATTCACGTCGATGCAACCAAAAAGAGCAGCGAGGTGAGTTGCTCGCTATTTAGGCAGTTGTCTCCGATCTCTCCGGCCATGCCGGAGCAAGGCGACCGCGACCGGACGCATGGCCCACCTTCTGCGCAGTCATGCGGCGAGGCTTGGAGCGGGGCGCGAACCGGCTGATAGTCGCGCTGTCAGCCTGCCCCGTCGGAGATCCGGACCATGACCACCGCTGCACCGAGCGCCGAGCCATCGGCCTATCGCACGCAAAACTGGGCGCTGAGCAAGCCCTCGGCGCGCGGACGCAATGGCATCGTCGTCAGCCAGCAGCGCGAGGCGGCCGAGGCCGGCGCGGCGATCCTGGAGGCGGGAGGCAATGCCGCCGATGCCGCCGTCGCCGCGGCCTTCGCGCTCGCCGCGGTCGAGCCCTGGAATAGCGGGCTCGGCGGCATCGGCTTCGGCGTCGTGCTCAAGGCCAGCGAGAGCCGGGCGCAGGTGGTCGATTTCGGGCCGGTCGCGCCGCATCGCGCCGATCCGGCCGCTTATCCGCTGACCGGCGTGATGAAGAACGACCTCTTCACCTGGCCGGAGGTGGTCGACGACCGCAACATCCATGGCCCGCTCTCATTCTGTATCCCCTCCGCGGTCGCGGGCTATGCCAAGCTGAAGGAGGCCTTCGGCACGTCGATGCCGATCTCCGAGCTGCTGCAGCCGGCGATCGCGCTCGCCAGGCGCGGCATCGTCCAGGACTGGTACACGACGCTGAAGATCTCCTCCTCGGCCTCGGTGCTGCGGCTCTATGAGGAGAGTGCCCGCATCTATCTGCCGAACGGCTTGCCGCCGGTGCCGCCCTATCAGGGCAAGCCGGGCTTCTTCCGCCTTGGCAACCTCGCCTCGACGCTGGAGCATCTGGCCCGCGCCGGGCTCGACGATTTCTACCGGGGCGAATTCGCCGCGCGCCTTGCCGCCGACATCGCCGCTGCCGGCGGCGTGGTCGATGCGCGGGACCTGGCCGATTGCCGCGCGACGCTGCGCGAGGCGCCGGTGCTCGACTGGCGCGGCAGCCATCTCATCCACACCGCCGGCGGCCTCACCGCCGCGCCGACGCTGGAGGCGGTGATGGACGGCATGGCCGCGCATGTCCCGCCGCGCGGTGGCGCCGACGCGCAATGGTTCGCGACGCTCTCGCGCGTGATGAAGCAGGCCTATGCCGAGCGGCTGGAGGGTTTGGGCGCCTCCAAGCCGATGGCGCTGGAGCCGGCCGAGACCTGCACCACCCATCTCACCGTCGTCGATGGCGAGGGCAACCTCGTCTCGCTGACGACGACGCTGCTCTCCTCGATGGGCAGCCGCGTCGTGCTGCCGGAGACCGGCGTGCTGATGAATAACGGCATGATGTGGTTCGACCCGCGCCCGGGCAGCGCCAATGCGATCGCGCCCGGCGCCCGCCCGCTCTGCAACATGTGCCCGGTCGTGGTGACGCCGAAGGACGGCAGCTGGCCGCGCGCGGCGGCGGGCGCCTCCGGCGGGCGGCGCATCCTGGCTTCGGTCTACCAGATGCTGGCCTGGACGCTGGATTGCGGCATGGATGTCGGGACGGCGGCGCATCAGCCGCGCATCGACGTCTCCGGCCCGGATGCGACGACGGCCGATTGCCGGCTGCCGGCCGAGACGATAGCGGCGCTGGAGGCGGAGGGGCCGGTCAGCGTGGTCGAGCACAGCGTGATGCCGATCAACTTCGCCTGCCCCAACATCATCACCGTCGGCAAGGACGGGGCGGAAGGCTGCAGCGATGCAGCCTCCCCGAGTTCGGCGGCGGTGGCTGCCGGTACGGCCTGATACCAACCCACCTCCGTCATGCTCGGGCTTGTCCCGAGCATCCACGCCTTCACGCGGGACGGACGGGGCAAACTTTCGCCGGAGACGCCTGCCAGTGGCGTCGCAAGACGTGGATGGTCGGCACAAGGCCGACCATGACGGGGAGGATTTTGCCCGGTTGAGGCGTCAGACGCGCTTCAACCCCCAGGGATAGGGCGCCGAGCCCTTCAGCATGCCCGTGAGGTTCTTGCGGTAGGCCGTCTTGATCACGAACTGGCCGAGCGGAATGGTCGCGACCTCTTCCAGCGCGAGCCGGCCGATCGTCTCGGCTGCCTTCTTCTGCCCGGCTTCGTCGGGCGCGTAGAGCCATTCCTCGGCCAGGGCCTCGGCCTGGGGGCTCGTCCACCAGCCGAACCAGCCCGACGCGCCGGGGCCGCGCACCAGGTTGGACAAAGCCGGGCTGCCCCAGCCGATCGCCGCGCCGGTGGTGTGGAAGATGCTCCAGCCGCCCTTCTCGACCGGCTCGCGGCTGTTGCGGCGCTGGATCACCGTGCCCCAGTCGCTCGCCGCCATCTCGACGTTCATGCCGAGCTGCTTGAGCAGCTCGAAGGTCACGTCGCCGAGCGGGCCGATATCCGGAAAGTCGGTCGGGTTGATGATCACGACCTTCTCGCCATTATAGCCGGAGGCCTTGAGCGCGGCCCGGCCCTTGTCGAGGCTCTGCGGCATCAGGTCCTCGAGCTCGCCATTGTAGTAGGTCGTGCCGCGCCACCACAGGTTCCGGCAGGTCTGCCAGGTCGAGGTATCGTCGCCCTGGCTGGCGCGCATGTAGTCTTCCTGCTTGACCGCGAGGCGGACGGCGGCGCGGACCTTCGGGTTGTTGAAGGGCGGCTGCAGATGGTTGAGCCGCATGATCGAGCCGCGGCCAGCGGTGTCGATGACCTCGCGGGTGACGTCCGGGCTCTTGGCCAGCAGCGGCTGCAGGTCGGCGAGCGGGCGCTCCCACCAGTCGATCTCACCCTTGACCAGCGCGTTGGCGGCAGTCGCCGGATCGGGCAGAATCGGCCATTCAACGCGCTTGAAATAGGCGGCTTTGCCGCCGGCATTGCGGCTGGGCGTCTCGCTGCGCGGCTTGTAGCCGTCGAACTTCTCATACACGGCCTTGCTGCCGGAGACGTATTCGGCGGCGACGAATTTGTAGGGGCCGGAGCCGGTCATCTCCGTGACCTGCTTGTTGGCGTCGGTCTGCGCCAGCCGCTCGGGCATGATGAAGGGCGGGTTGTCGCCCTTGGCGAGGCAATCGAGCATCATCGGGAAGGGGCGCGTCAGCTTGATCTCGATGGTGCGCTCGTCCGCCGCGTTCCAGGCCTCGACGACCTTGGCGAGCAACTGGCCGTAGGGGTCGCGCTGGCACCAGCGCTTCATGCTCGCGATGCAGTCGGCTGGTTTGACCGGGGCGCCATCGTGGAACACCAGTCCCTCGCGCAGCTTGATGCGCCAGGTCTTGCCATCGGCGGAGATTTCGTGGCCCTCGGCCATCTGCGGCTGCGGCTTCAGGTCGAGATCGCCGCCATAGAGCGTGTCGAAAATGTAGTAGCCGTGGTTGTTGGTCACGGTCGCCGTGGTCCAGATCGGGTCGAGTGCCGTGAGATTGGCCTGCGGCGCCATCTTCAGCACGTCCGGGCTGGTGCTTTGCGCCAGCGTCTGCGTTGAGAGCGAGGGACCGACCGCGGCGAGCGCCGTGGCACCCTTCAGGAATGTACGACGCTTCATGTTTGCCCTCCTCGATCGCGGCTGCTGCCGCTGCTTATGACTAGTCGAAACCGATGAACCCCGGCGCCTGACGCAAGGGCCGTGCCTGCGCCAGCGCGGCGATGTCGGGCACCGGACGCGCCGTCAGCGGATCACCGGCAAGCGCGTTCTCCAATGCAGCCGCGACCGCGAGCACCTTGGCGTCGCCGCCACGCGGGCCGACGATCTGCAGGCCGAAGGGCATGCCGAGACGGTCCAAGCCCACCGGCAGCGAGATGGCCGGATGGCCGACGATGGTGACGGCATAGGCGCAGGCGAGCCAGTGAAAATAAGTCCGCGTCGGCTTGCCGTCGATCTCGGCCGGGTAGAGCTCGGTCCAGGGCCGCGGGCTGAGCGTCATCGTGGGCGAGATGATGACGTCGTAGCGCTCGAAGAAGCTCTGCCAGTTCTTGTAGACGACGGTCTGCTGCTTCAGCGCCTTGACGACGTCGAGCGCGCCGTAGCGCAGCCCTTCCTCGACATTGGCGCGGACGTTAGGGCCGACCATCTCGGGCGTGTCGCGGACGCGATCATGCATGTTGGCGAGGAAGGAGAGCGCGCGCAGCACCTCGAAGCTCTCGTCGGTGCCGCGGCAATCCGGCGTCGCCTCCTCCGCGACCGCGAAGAGGTTGCTGAAGCGGCCCGTCTTCTCGGCGAAGACCTCGCGGATGTGCTTCTCGGTCGGCGCGAAGCCGAAATCCGGCGTCAGCGCCACCTTGAGCGAGGCGAGGTCGATCGCGCCCGGGCGGGCGAAGTCCTCGGGCTTGCGAATCTGCGCGCCATGCACCGTCGTCGCCAGCGGGTCGATGGCGGCGTCGGAGACCATGCTCGAGAGCAGCAGGCAGAGGTCGGGGACGTTACGCGCCATCGGGCCGAGCACGCTGAGCGGGTTCCAGCCGAAGGGCCGTTTGTCGCTCGGCACCAGGCCGGGCGACGGGCGGAAGCCGACGATGCCGTTGAAGGCGGCGGGGTTGCGCAAGGAGCCGCCGGTGTCGGAGCCGGTCGCGACCGGCACCATGCTGGTCGCGAGCGCGACGCCTGAGCCGCCCGACGAGCCGGCCGCGCTCTTCAGCGGATCGAAGGGGTTGCCGGTCGCGCCGTAGACGGCGTTGCGGGTGTTGGCGCCGGCGCCCCATTCCGGCGTGTTGGTCTTGCCGACGATGACCGCGCCTGCCTTGCGCACGCTGGCGACGATGAGCTGGTCCTTCTCCGGCACATGCTGGGCGAAGAGCGGGCTGCCATAGGTGGTGCGCAGGCCGGCGACGTCCTCGAGATCCTTGATCGCGATCGGCAGGCCGTGCAGCGCGCCGAGCGCTTCGCCACGCATCGTGGCCTCGTCTGCCGCCGCGGCGGTGGCGCGGGCGCGCTCGTCGTCGCGCGCGACCATCGCGTTGACGGCGTGGTCGACCTTGTCGATGCGGCTGAGGCAGCTCTCCAGCAATTCGCGGGAGGAGAGCTTCTTGGTGCCGATCAGGGTCCGCGCCGCGACGGCGCCGAGTTCGCAGGGTTCGGTCATATCGCTCACTCAGGCCGCCAGCCGCGTCTCGACGAGGCGGGCGAGCAGGCTGGCGCCAACCGGCAGGATGCCGTCGTCGAGGATGAAGGCCGGGTTGTGCACCGGCACGGTGCCGGCATGGCCGACCCAGGCATAGGCGCCGGGCACGACGCGCAGCATGTCGGCGAAATCCTCACTGCCCATCACCGGGCGCGGCGTGGTCAGGACGTTTTCGGCACCGACGATCTCGGCCGCGACGGCGGCGGCCGCCTCGGCCTGCGGGCCATGGTTGACCAGCACGTCGAAGATGCCGCGGATGTCGACATGGACCTGCACGCCGAAGGTCTGGCCGATGCCGGCGGCGATCTCGCGCATGCGCTCGCGGATCAGCTTGGCGATCTCGGGCGAGAAGGTGCGGATCGTGCCGGCGAGCGCCGCCTCCTCCGGAATGACGTTATAGGCCGAGCCGGCATGGATCTGCGTGATCGAGACCACTGCGGCCTCGCGCGGGTCGGCATTGCGGCTGACGATGGTCTGCAGCGCGGCGGCCAGCGTGATCGCGGCGATGACGGGGTCGCGCCCGACATGCGGCATGGCGCCGTGGCTGCCCTTGCCGGTGATCTTGATGTCGAAGAAGTCGGCGCCGGCCATGGCAGGGCCGGGAAAGACCGAGATCTGGCCGGCTTCGAGCTGGGGCGCGTTGTGCAGCCCATAGATCTCGTCGCAGGGGAAGCGCTCGAACAGCTTGTCGGCGAGCATGGCGCGGGCCCCGCCCAGACCCTCCTCCGCCGGCTGGAAGACGAAGACGGCCGTGCCGGTGAAGTCGCGGTTCTCGGCGAGGTAGCGCGCGGCGCCGAGCAGCATGGTGGTGTGGCCGTCATGGCCGCAGCCGTGGAAGCGGCCGGGCCTGGTCGAGCGATAGGGCAGGTTGGTCGTCTCCTCCATCGGCAGCGCGTCCATGTCGGCGCGCAGGCCGATGCGGCGGCCGGGGCCGCCCGTGCCATGCAGGATACCGACGACGCCGGTCTTGCCGATGCCGCGATGCACCTCGACGCCCCAGGAGGCCAGCTTCTCCGCGACGATGCCCGACGTCCTCACCTCCTCGAAGCCGATCTCGGGATGGGCGTGGATATCGTGGCGGATGGCGACGAGATCGGCTTTGAAGGCTTCGATCTGGGGAAGGGCAGGCATGGGGAACTCCAAGTCAGAACGTCAAGCAAAACGGAGCCGTCGCGTGCGACTCCGCTAGCCGTCGCCCTGGGCGAATGCGGCCATATCCGCTTCGCTCGGCGCGATGGCGTCGGTCTCGTATGGGAAGCTGCGGAAGGAGATGCGTGGCGACATCGATAGGCTCCGCCAGGACCGGGACAGGCAGGAGCAGGTAACCATGCCCTGCGTCACCCTCCAAGGGAGAAATCGCGCCGACCTGCCCACGCGATAAGCATGGGCAGGCGGTGCCGCATATCTGCGCAGCGGGGCGAAACTCCGCCGCCCGCGTCATTGCGAGCGCAGCGAAGCAACCCAGGGGGACTGGATGAGGCAGACCCCCTGGGTTGCTTCGTCGCTTCGCTCCTCGCAATGACGGTGAGGCGCCTCAGCGCTCGACGAAGGCCTTCTCGATGACGAAATGGCCGGGATGGGCATTGCTGCCCTCGCGGAACGCGTGGGCCTTCAGCCATGTCGTCATGTCCGAGAGCATGGCCGGGCTGCCGCACAGCATGAAGCGGTCGCGGCTCAAATCGATCTCGGGCAGGCCGATATCGTCGGGCAATTGCCCGGTCTCGAAGGCGTGGGTGATGCGGCCGCGATTGCGGAACTCCTCGCGCGTCACCAGCGGGTAATAGATCAGCTGGTTGCTGACCAGCTCGCCGATGAACTCGTCCTGTGGCAGTTCCTCGGTGATCAGGCGCTGATAGGCGAGCTCCGCCTCGAAGCGGCAGCCATGGACGAGCACGACCTTGTCGAAGCGCTGATAGGTCTCCGGGTCCTTGATCACGCTCAGGAACGGCGCCAGGCCGGTGCCGGTGCCGAGCAGGTAGAGCGTCTCGCCCGGCTCCAGGTTGTCATGGACCAGCGTGCCCGTCGGCTTGCGCCCGACCAGGATCTGGTCGCCGGACTTCAGGTGCTGCAGCCGCGAGGTCAGCGGGCCCTGGGCGACCTTGATGCTGAAGAACTCGAGCCGCTCCTCGTAGTTCGAGCTCGCCATGCTGTAGGCGCGCAACAGCGGCCGGCCCTCGACCTCGAGCCCGATCATGGTGAACTGGCCGTTCTGGAAGCGGAAACCGGGATCGCGCGTCGTCTTGAAGCTGAACAGCTTGTCCGTCCAGTGGTGCACGTCCAGCACGGTCTCGGTATTCAGGTTGCTCATCGGGGCATTCCAATTGAACTCGACTGCGACCGCCAGCGAGCGTCTCTAATAGCTGCTCGCAGGTGATGCCGCACTGCACAAAGGCGGCCTGCGACGATGTGGGGCGAGCCGAGCCCGGGTCAAGAGTTTCGTTTTTTGAATCGAACATGGCCGGGAGAATAATCATCTCCGATCAGTCGGTGTTCGGGCGAAACGCGCGTGTTCGCGCTGGAGATTGGCCCAGGCTGGAGATTCTCATGCTTTCGGCCCGAGGTGCTCGACGCGCCTCCGCGAAATATCCTTCAAAAAGGACAAGGACGGCTTCAGCCGGATCTGGCTGGGCCGTCCTCGGGGAGCATGGTGGTTCCGGCGGGTCGAGCGCCCCCGCCGTGCCTTACGGCATCAGGAGCCCGCCATTGATCTCGATCACCTGGCCGGTGACGTAGCCGCTCATCGCGTCCGAGCAGAGCCACTGGAAGGCGCCGACGCATTCGTCGGCAGCGCCGATCCGGCCGAGCGGGATCTGCTTCGCGAGCGCGGCCAGCATCTCGGGCGGGCTGGTGCGGTCCTGCATCGGGGTCGAGAGCACGCCCGGCGAGACGCAGTTGACGCGGATGCGGTCGGCCGCGACCTCCTTGGCCAGCGCCCGCGAGAAGGTGGCGATGAAGGCCTTGCTGCCGGCATAGAGCGAGGAGCCGCCGCCGCCGCCGGTGCGCGCCGCGATCGAGCTCAGGTTGATGATGCCGCCGCCACCGCCCTGCTTGCGGAACTGCGCGACCGCGGCGCGGCAGGCGGCGAAGGTCGAGCGGAAGTTCAGCGCGATGTGCTGCTCGAACAGGTCATCGCTGGTATCGGCGACCGGCCGGCGCTCGATCAGGTCGCCGGCATTGTTGATCAGCACGTCGATGCGGCCGAAATGCTGGACGGTCTCGGCGATCAGCCGCTCCACCACGCCTTTCTCGGAGACGTCGCCTTGCAGCAGGATGGCTTCACTGCCCGCGGCGATGATCGCGTCGCGGACCGTCTCGCCCTCGGCCTTGCCGGAGCGGTAGTGCACCGCGACCTTCATGCCGGCAGCGGCCAGGCCCTTCGCCGCCTCGGCGCCGATGCCGCGGCTGGAGCCGGTGACAAGAACGACCTTGCCTTGCAGATCCTGCCCCAATCCTGTCGCCATCGTTCAAGCTTCCTGCGATATGCTGGCGAGCCCGGCCAGGATGACCTCGGCCACCTCGTCCGGCGCCTCCACGGGGAGCGCGTGACTGACATTCTCGATCTCAATGAGACGGGCGCGGCTGCCGATCTCGGCCTTGAGCGAACGGCCGTTCTCGGGCGGTGCGCTGACATCGGCGAGGCCCTGGACGATCAGGACCTCGGCGCTGCCGGCGGTCCACCAGTCGGCGATGTCGGTCGCGGCAGCGGCGGCGAGATAGGCCTTCATCACCGGCTGTGACCAGCCGGACATCCAGACCGAGATATCGCGCCCCTGTCCGTACCAGGCGGCCTGCACCGCCTTGGCGCGGATGTCGTCGGGCGTATCGACGGCCTGAGCGAGGCGGATCGCCTCGGCGATCTCCGGCGAGGGCTGGACCTTGCCGCTGCAGCCGAGCAGCACGACGAGCCGCACCAGCGCGGGATGATCGGCCGCGACGGTGCGGGCGACGCGGTTGCCGAAGCCATGGCCGATGAGGACGATGCTCTCCGCATCGAGGCCCTCGATCACGGCGGCGACGTCGCCGGCAAGATCATGCAGCGTCAGCCCGTCGAGCGGGCCGGTGCTGCCGCCGCTGCCCCTGGGATCAGGCAGGGCGACGCCATAGCCGGCCTCGACCAGCCGCTCGGCGAGAGGGTCGAGATCCTCCGCAGGTCGTCCAAGGCCCGGCAGCAGGCAAAGCAGCGGGCCGTCTCCGGCCAAGCGGACGCGAAGCGCGACATCGCCGCGCGTGAAGGTGCGGGTGCTGTACTGCATCAGATCAGGTCTTCTCGATGTTCCAGTAGACGAGCGTATTGGCCTTCACCACGCCGGTGACGTTCTTGCGCCAGAGGAAGGGCTGCTTGAACTGGCCGAGCGGGATGTAGGGCAGGAACTCCCAGAGTCGCGCATGCATCTTCTCGATCAGCGCCTTCTGCTTCACCGGGTCGGACTCGCGGATGTACTCGATCCGCATGTCCTCCTCGACCTGGTCGCAGGGCCAGCCGACGAAGTTCTTGCCGTCGCAGGTGGTGATGGTCGAGGGGCTGGTCAGCGGGCTGGCGAGCTGGGCGCCGTTGGCGCTGGTGTGGAAGATGTTCCAGCCGCCCTTGTCCGGCGGGTCCTTCTTGGCGCGGCGCGCCGCGGCGGTGCCCCAGTCGGTGAGCTGGAGGTCGACGTTGAAGCCGACCTTCTTCAGGATATCGACCGTGACCATGCTCATCGCCTGATAGGCCGGGATGTCGGAGCCGCCGATCAGCACGACCGGCCGGCCGTCATAGCTGGATTCCTTCAGGAGCTGGCGGGCCTTGTCGAGATCGGGCTTGCGGAAGGCGTCGGAGCCGTTCTCGGTGCCGTTCGGGCTGCCGCAGACCCAGTAGCCGTAGCATTCGCGCCAATATTTCTGGTCGCCATAGGCGGCCGCCATGTAGTCGGCCTGGTTGACCGCATGGGCCACCGCCTGGCGCGCCTTCAGGTCGTTGAAGGGCGGGAAGAGATGGTTGAAGCGCAGCACCGCATAGGTCTCGATCGGCCAGACCTCGCCGATGACGATGTTGCTGTTGTTGGCGACGGTCGGCAGCAGGTCGAGCGAGGGGCCATCGAGGAAATCGACCTCGCCATTCTGGAGCGCGCCGAAGGCGATCGCCGCATCGGGCATGATGTTGAGCTCGACCCGGTCGAGCTTGACGAGTTTGCCGCCGGCGAAGCCCGAAGCGGGCTCCTTGCGCGGGATATAGGCGGCGAACTTGTCGTAGACGATCTTCGAGCCGGCCCGGTACTCGGCCGTGTTGAACTTGAAGGGGCCGGAGCCGACGATCTCCTTGATCGGCGTGAACGGGTCGGTCAGCGCCTCCTTCTCGCGCATGATGCTGCCGGCGATGCCGTTCGAGCCGCCGAGCAGGAACTCGACATAGTTGAACGGCGCCTTGAGCTTGAGCGTGAAGGTGCGCGCGTCGACCGGCTCCATCCCGACCAGGAGGCTGGCGAAGATCTGGTTCTGCGTGTCGCGGATGAACATCCGCTTCAGCGTGGCGATGACGTCGCGCGTGGTCACCGGCGAGCCGTCATGGAAGGTCAGGCCGGGCCGCAAGGTGAAGGTGTAGGTCAGCCTGTCGTCGGACTTGGTCCAGGTCTCGACCATTTGCGGCTGCGGCACCATGTCGGCGTCCCAGCTGAACAGCGTGTCGTAGACCATCGCCGCGTGCACCGAGGTGACGTTGGCCTGCGACTGGTGCGGGTCGAAGACCAGCGGCTCGGCCTGCGGCACGACCCGCAGCACCTTGGCCACGCTCTGAGCCTGCGCGGGCAGCGCCGGCAGCCCGCAGGCTGCGGCAAAAGACAGGGCGGTCTGAGTGAATTGCCGGCGAGATATCATCGCGTCCTCCCACGAACTCGAATATCGGGCAGGGACGACGATACGCCGGTTATGTAATTTAACAACGTTATCTTGTGAGCATCAGCCAGAATTTTTGCTCAAAAAAGAAACTGAACTACATTTCTAGTCGCCGATCGGCTGCTGGCCGGTGTTCCCATGCATATGGCGGAGCGTGTCGCGCGCCTTGCGCAGCTTGGCGCCGACGCGCTCGGCGCGCTTGGCCGCGACCAGCGTCGCGATGCAGTCGAGCATGTAGAGCTGGCCGTAGCGGCTGCGGTTGGGGATCTCGAAGCGCCGGTCGTCATCGGGGATGTCGAGGCCGATCGGGACGGAGCTCGCCTCCGCAAGCGGGCTCGCCGGGCGGGTGACGGCGATCACCGTCGCGCCATTGGCGCGGGCGAGCCGCGCGCTCTCGAGCAGCGAGGCCGGCCGGCCGGTCACGGAGAAGATGAGGAGCACGTCCTTCGGGCCGCACAGGCTGGCCGCGACCGGCTGGCGATAGGGGTCGATGATGGTCGAGGCGGCGACGTCGAAGCGGTAGAGCCGGTTCTCGGCCTCGGCCGCGACATTGGCGGAGCTGCCGCCGACGCCCATGCAGAAGACCCGCTGCGCCTTGTGGATCGCCTCGGCGGCGCGATCGAGCGCGACGGGATCGCGCTGGGCGAAGCTGTAGGCCAGCGCCTGCGCCGTCGCCTCGTAGACCTGATTGGCGATGGCCGCGGAATCAGCCGCGATATCGGAGGGCTCCGACATCACGAACATCCGCCCGGTCGCGAAATCGCGGGACAGGCGCAGCTTGAAGTCCTTGAAGCCGGAATCGCCCATCCGGCGCGCGAAGCGGACGATGGTGGGCTCGCTGACCCCGGCCTTCTCCGAGAGATCGCGCGTGGTCATGCCGATGGCGGCGTCGATATCGGCCAGGATCGCCTCGGCGACGCGCCGCTCGGCCTTGTTGAGGTCAGGCAGGACCTGCCGCATGCGGTCGATCAGGCTGGCATTCGCGTGCATCAGGGCAAGGCTTTCCGAAAGCTGCGGTCCAAAGCGGGCAGGAGCGGAGCCCCATACTAGCATCCTTGCGGGGTGCGGGCGCGCCGCTCAGTCGAAGTCGACCGCGCCGGGGAAGAAGCGCGTGAAGAACAGCGCGCAGGCGGCGCCGATGGCGCCGGCCGAGGGGCCGAGCCTGGAGGCGCGCACCGGCGCGACCGGCAATCCGCGCGAGGGGCCGGCCAGTGCGGCGGTGTCGATGCGGGCGACGAGCCGCTCGTTGAGGAAGGAGGGCAGCCGGCCGCCGATGACGATGACCTCCGGGTCGAAGAAGCCGGTGGCGATGCGCGCGGCGTCCTCCAGCTGCCTGGCGGCGCGGTCGGCCCAGCGCGCGATGATCGGCTCGGCCTCGGGCGGCGGCGCGTCGAGATCGGCGATGTCGTTCATCTTCATCCCGGCCTCGGCCAGCATCTCCAGCAGGTCCTGGCCCGTCGGGCGCGGCTGGCCATAGGGAAAGAGCACGCCGGAGACGCAGGCATTGCCATAGGCGCCGCGGAACGGCCGGCCGTCGATGATGACGCCGGCGCGGAAGCCGTGGCCGAGATGGTACTTGAAGAAGACGCGGTGCTTGTGGCCCTCGCCGTAGAAATACTCGCCCAGCACGGCGCAGGCGCCGTCATTCTCGATGACGACGTCCCAGCCGAGCGCGTCGCGGAAGATCTTGGTCAGGCCGGGATCGTCGAACTCCGTGAACAGGCTGTGCGCCCGGATGTTGCCGCTCGCATGCGCGAAGTTTCCGGGCACGGAGACGCCGACGCCGACCAGCGCGTCGCGCTCGACATGCGCCTCGCTCAGCATCGAATCCAAGAGCAGCTTCGCCGCCTCGGCCGCCCGCTCCGGCACGGGACGGTCGAGCGCGCCGCGGCGCACCGCGACGACCGTGCCGGCAAGGTCGATCAGCGCCACGTCGATCGTGGTCAGGGCGAAGTTGATGCCGGCTGCGAAGAATTTTCGCGGCGCGATGCTGAGCGGGCGCCGCGGCTGGCCGAGCAGCCCCTGCCGGTCGACCGCCTCCTGCACGATGCCCGCCTCCATCAACCGTCCGGCGATTCGCGTGAGACTCGCCGCGGTGACGTTCAGCCGCTCGGCCAACTCCTTGCGCGACAGGCCGCGCTCGCAAAACAACAGCTCGATCACCCTGCGGTCGTTGAGGGTGAGCGCCGGCACGTTCCCAGTCGACATTCCAGCCCGTTCCACGGTTGCCCGACTAACTTTACTAAAGTGATTAAATTGTCATGTGCCTGACCTAAGGGTCTCCCCGCAGCACATCACGTGACGGCGTCCACGTCGGTTCCGGAGTTCCCGGAACCGCCGACGGCAGAGCCGTGCCTATCTGGAGAGACCCATGTCAAACGATATCAGCACCGCGGCGGGCGCGACCCCGGCCAAGCCGAGCGGCGCCTTCAATTTCGCCTTCGTGTCCTTCGATCAGACGCAGATCGACGCCGGCAACATCAAGGCCAACCAGATCGCCGGCTCCAACTCGGACGGCAACATCAAGATCACCCTCGAAGGCCATACCGAGTTCTTCGCGCTCGACCACGACCGCATCGACAACTCGAACCGCGGCGACTACCACGTGCGGGCCGGCGGCGCGACGAACGACTTCGTCAGGGGCGTGTTCATCGCCTCGGTCGCCCGGAACGGCGTCGACTGGGGTTTTGGCGACGGCACCGAATATGGCGCGGCGGCCATCGGCATCCGCGGCGACAATTCGCTCTTCGTCTCGGTCAACAACTCGCGCGGCGCCGAGTACAACACCGACGTCTCGGTCGCCAATTTCGACTTCGAGCGCTACCTCGGCGCCTGGGTCCGCGACAACGGCAACAGGGTCACGACCGCCGGCCAGGGCACCAGCCGAATTCACACCGAACGGAATGCCGACGCGTCCTTCACGGTGCGCATCGACGGCGTCAACAGCCTCACGGATGGCGTCCTGCTGATCACCGGCGCCGAGAACCGGGCTCAGTATGGCGCCGCGCGGCCTCTCGCCGATGGCAGCGGCTGGATCATCGACGTGCACGACAACAATGTCGATGGCTACGCCAATACCGGCTATGAGTTCGGCTTCACCTACCTGCCCAAGGGCGACGTCAACACGACCTTCGGCCGGATCATGAGCGATGGCTCCTCCGAGGTCGCCAACGGCGACTACACGATCAACAAGATCGGCACCGGCGAATACGAGCTCTACGTCAACGGCAGGACGCCGGCCGACGGCGCCTTGATCGTCACCGCCGAAGGGCTCGACGGCGCCAATATCGACAACGTCGTCTCCTACCAGCCGATGGCGAACGGCAAGGGCTGGATCGTCCAGACGCGCGATTTTCCGAGCACCAACCTCGAAGACGCCGGGAACTCCACCGTCCCCGACGATTTCGGGCACATGAACGGCCCGGTCGATCCCAACTTCGCCGGCGTCCCGGTGGAGACGATCATCGCCTCCTACCAGGACGCCCAGGACGGCAACACGCTCATCGCCGCCCACCGCGCCGGCTACTGGGAGAATGGCGTCCGCATCCTGCCCGAGAACTCGATCCCCTCGATCGAGCGCGCGATAGCGCTTGGCGCGGATATCGTCGAGATCGACCTGATGAAGACCAAGGACGGTCACTACGTCGTCATGCATGACGGCAATATCGACCGCACCACGACCGGCCGCGGCAATGTCTCCGACCTGACGCTCGAGCAGATCCGGGCCGAGCATCTGGTCATCGAGGGCAACCGCACCGTCACCGATGAGCGCGTCCCCACGCTCGAGGAAGCGCTTGCGGCGATCGACGGCAAGGTCATGGTCAACCTGGACAAGGTCGCCGTGTCGCAATTCGCTGAGGTCTCCGCGATTGCGGCGGCGGCCGGCGTCGCCGACCAGTGCATCTTCAAGGCGGCCATCAGCACCGATGCGGAACTCGCCACGGTCAAGGCTGCCCTCGCACAATCCGCCCCCGGCATTCACTTCATGCCGATCATGTATCCCGGCGTCTCGGCCGAGTTCGTCGCGAAGGTGTTCGCGGAGCTGGGTCCCGACGCCGTCGAGATCAACGTCTATCCGAACTCCTTCGGCTGGACCTCCGATCCCGGCCCGTTCTTCACCCCGGCCATGAAGGCCGTCTTCGATCAATATGATGTCCGCTACTTCATCAACACGCTGTTCGATGGCCAGGGCAACGACGACGGCTCGATGAGCGGCGGCAGGGGCGACTTCGTGGCGCTCGGACGTCCCGATCTCGTCTATGGCTATTGGGCCGACCAGGGCGTCTCGATCATCCAGACCGACGAACTGCGCATCGCCGCCAACTACCTGAACGCCCATGGCTATCGCCAGTCTCTCGTCGATGACGGCGGCAGCGCCACGCCGGGCGACGACCTTCTGACGGGCACGGCCGGGGACGACGCGCTGGGCGGCCTTGCAGGCGACGACGTGCTGAGCGGCCTGGCCGGCAACGACACGCTCGATGGCGGGGCGGATGACGACACGCTGCTCGGCGGCGAGGGCAACGACGCGCTCGCGGGCGGCAGCGGCGACGACGACCTCGACGGCGGCGCGGGCAACGACGCGCTGATCGGCGGCGCCGGCGACGACGTGCTCAAGGGCGGCGACGGCGTCGACACCGCGGACTACAGCGCTGACACCGCCGGCGTCGTGGTGAACCTCGCCACCGGCAGCGCCATCGGCGAGGCCTCGGGCCAGGACGAGCTCTCCGGCATCGAGACCGTGCTCGGCGGCGCCGGCAACGACGCGCTGACCGGCGACGCCGCCGCCAACACGCTCAACGGCGGCGCCGGCAACGACGCGCTCGACGGCGGCGCGGGCGACGACACCCTGATCGGCGGCGAGGGCTCGGACACGCTGGTGCTCCAGGCTGCGACCGGCGCGATCCTGCTCGACCTCACCGCGGGCAAGGCGAGCGCGGCCGGGCTCGGCACGGACAGCTTCACCGGCATCGAGGCCTTCCGGCTGGGCGCGGGCGACGACGTCGTGACGCTGGTCGCCGCCTCGGCCCCGGTCGGGCCGATCGACGGCGGCGCCGGCCATGACCGGCTGGTGCTGACCGGCACCGGCACGCTCGGCGCCCTGACCGGCGTCGAGCAGCTCGACCTCGCCGGCAACTGGACCGTCACCGGCCATGGCGCCAACCTCGCCTTCCAGGACGGCGCGCAGACCCTGGCGATCGAGGCCGGCTTCACCGGCACGCTCTCGGAGTTCGGTCAGGACGACCGCATCCAGCTGCTCGGCTTCACCGGGGCGCAGGCGACGCTCGGGGCGGGCAATTTGCTCACCGTGACCGGCGGCGCGGGCGCCACGCTGACGCTTCACCTCGACCCTGCCGACGACTATGCCGGCATGGCCTTCACCGTCAGCGCGGACGGCCTAGGCGGTTCCTACCTGAGCTACGGCCCGGCCAATGCCGGCGACGACGTCTTCAGCGGCGGCAATGGCAGCGACGCCTATGACGGCGGCGCCGGCAACGACGCGATCACCGGCGGGGCCGGCGACGACACGCTTCTCGGCAACCTCGGCAACGACAGCGTCGATGGCGGCTCGGGCGCCGACAGCGTCTCCGGCGGCACTGGTGACGACGTGCTCAAGGGCGGCTCGGGCATCGACGTGGTCGATGGCGGCGACGGCAACGACACGATCGACGCCGGCTCCGATGCCGACACGGTCAATGGCGGCGCGGGCGACGACGTGGTCAAGGGCGGCTCGGGCGACGATCGCCTCACCGGCGGCGCAGGCGACGACGCGCTCTCGGGCGGCTCGGGCCATGACAGCTTCGTCTTCGCGGCCGGCTTCGGCCATGACGCGATCGGCGACTTCACGCTGACCGGCTCGGGCTCGGACACCATCCAGTTCGACGCGGACGTCTTCGCCGGTTTCGCCGCCGTGCAGGACGCTGCCGAGCAGGTCGGCCACGACGTCGTCATCACGCTCGACGACCACAACGCCCTCACCCTCAGCAACACCGCGCTCGCATCCCTCACGGCAGACGACTTCCGCTTCGCCGCTTGAGGCGAGACGGACACATACCCAACGACAAAGGAAGGGCGCCCAAAGGGCGCCCTTCTGATTTCAACCCATCATGCGGCTATGGCGCGGGCGGCTCAGGCCAGCCCGAGGATGGCGCGCGCCTCCTGCGGCGTGGCGATCGAACCGCCGAGGTTCTCGACGAGGCTGACGCCCTTCTCGACGAGCTCGGCATTGTCCCGCGCCAGCACGCCCTTGCTGATATAGACGTTGTCCTCGAGCCCGACCCGGACATGGCCGCCGAGCAGCCAGGCCTGGGCCAGCATCGGGAACTCGTGCCGGCCGATGCCGAAGGCGGCCCAGATGCTGTCCTTGGGCAGCTGCGACTGGAAGTAGAACAGCGTCTCGGGATTGGCGACGGCGGAATAGCGCACGCCGAGCACGATCTGGAACAGCGCGGGCACCTTGATGATGCCGCGCTCGATGAAGCTCTTGCAGAGGTGCAAGTCGCCGCTGTCGAAGATCTCGATCTCCGGCAAGGTGCCAGCGGCATAGATACGCCGCGCCATGATTTCGAGGTTGCGCGGCGTGTTGATCACCACGGCGCTGCCCGAGAACATCGTGTTGAAGTCGAGCGTGCAGATCTCCGGCTTGAGGTCCTCGACATGGGCGACGCGCCGCTCCGGCGTCGTCAGCGTCGTGCCCGGCGCGGCGACCGAGGGCTCGTCCTCGGAGGGCATGAAGCGACCACCTTCCCCGGTCGAGAGGTTGATGATGATGTCGGAGCCCGAGTCCCGGATGCGCCCCACGATCTCGCGGAAGGCCTCGCGGTCCATGCTGCCCTTGCCAGTCGTCACGTCGCGGGCATGGAGATGCGCGACGGCCGCGCCGGCGTTGCCGGCCTCGATCGCGGCGCGCGCGATCTCCTCCGGCGTGACCGGCAGGCCGGGATGCTGCTCGCGCGTCGTCAGGTTGCCGGTGACGGCGCAGGTCAGGATGGTCTTGCGGCCCATGATGGTGGCTCCGGTAGTCAGGCTGGAAGAAGGTCGCTCAGCACGCGGCCGGTGATCTCGACCATCTCGGCGATCTCGTCGGAGGTGACGATATAGGGCGGCGCGAACAGCAGATGGTCGCCGTCGCTGCCATCCGCGGTGCCGCTGGAGGGATAGGCGATCAGCCCGGCCTCCTGCAGTTTCACCTTGAGCGTCTCGGCCAGGCGCAGCGCGCGCGGCAGCGGCTCCTTGGTCTCGCGGTTCTGGACGAACTCCAGAGCCAGGAACAGGCCGCGCCCGCGAATGTCGCCGATATGCGGGTGCTGGCCGAACCTGGCCTCCAGCGCCTCGCGCAACTCGTCGCCGCGCGCGTTGACCGCGTCGAGCAGATCGTCCTCCTCGATCGTCCTGATCACCGCGACGGCGGCGGCGCAGGCGACCGGGTGGCTCATATAGGTGTGGCCGTTGGCGAGCAGGCCGGTGCCGGCGCTGAGCACGTCGACCAGGGATTGCGCCACCAGGACCGCCGCCATCGGCTGATAACCGGCGCCCAGCCCCTTTGCGGTGGTGATGATATCCGGGCAGATCTCCTCGAACGCGCTGGCGAAGAAGCTGCCGGTGCGCCCCATCCCGCACATCACCTCGTCGGCGATGAGGAGGACGCCGTACCGGTCGCAGATCTCGCGGATGCGCTTGAAATAGCCGGGAACGGCGGTGACGCAGCCGAGCGTCGCGCCGACGACCGGCTCGGCGACGAAGGCCGCGACGCGCTCGGGGCCGATGCGCAGGATCTCCGCTTCCAGTTCGTCGGCAACGCGCCTGCCATAGGCTTCCGCCGTCTCGCCCTCGTCCTGGAAGCGGTAGGCGTGGCAGGGCGCGATATGCGAGACCGGCATCAGCATCGGCGCATAAAGCGCGCGGCGCTGCATGTGGCCGCCGACGGAGAGAGCGCCGAGCGTGTTGCCGTGATAGCTCATGCGGCGCGCGATGAAGCGTGTGCGCTCCGGCTCGCCGCGCTCGACCATCGCCTGCCGCGCCAGCTTCAGCGCCACCTCCATCGCCTCCGAGCCGCTGCCGACGAAGGCGACCCGGCCGGCGCCGAAGCCCTCGGGCGCGCGCTCGATCAGCAGGCTCGCCAGTTCCTCCGCCGGCTCGTTGGTGAAGAACGAGGTATGGGCGAAGGGCATCTTGCCGACCTGCTCGCGCACCGCGGCGATGACACGCGGGCTGGAATGGCCGAGACAGGACACGGCCGCGCCGCCGGACGCGTCGAGATAGCGCTTGCCCGCCCGATCGAACAGGTAGGCGCCCTCCCCGCGCACGGCCACTGGCAGCGCCCCGGTCAGGCTTCGATGCAGAATCGCGCTCATGGGCATGCTTTCGAGAGGGAGGCGTCGGCGACTATCGTGGTTGATATACAAAACATTTGAACGTATATCAAACGTGATGACAATGCCGGCAGCCGTCAACTAGGCTGAACGGGCCGGGCGGCAGGAGCGACTGGGCCATGACACGACTGACCGCCGCGAGCTTCGGAGGCTATGTCCCAGCCATCGTGACGCCCTTCTCCGAGAGCGGCGAGATCATGGAGGACGCGTTCAGCGACCTCGTCGAATGGCTGATCGGGAACGGCGCCTCCGCCATCGCGGTCGCCGGCGACAATGGCGAGAGCTGGGCACTCGATATCGGCGAGCGCCAGCGCCTGACCGAGATCGCGGTCAAGCGCTCGGCCGGCCGCGTGCCGGTGGTGACCGGGATCAGCGCGCCGGGCGCGGTCCAGACGGTGCGCTATGCGAAGGCGGTGATCGATGCCGGCGCGAGCGGCGTGCTCGCCATGCCGCAGACCTATGTGCTGAAGGCCAGCCGCGAGGAGCTGCTGCGCCGCTTCGACACCCTGGCCAAGGCGGTCGACATCCCGATCGTGCTCTATAACTCGCCGCGCCGGACCGGGATCGACATGACGATCGACGACGTCGCGGCGCTGCTCGACGTGGCGCCGATCATCGCCATCAAGGAATCGAACCGCGACTTCTTCCACCACACCCATCTGCTGGAGCGCCTGCGCGACCGGATCTCGGTGATGGTCGGGCCCTGCCACTACATCTTCCCGGGCGTCGCGCTCGGCGCGAAGGGCTTCATCGCGACCGGGCCGGAGCTGCTCGGCAAGGATGCCGGTCGACTGGTCGAGATCGCGCGGCAGGCGCCGGGGCCGGAGATGGCGGCGCTGCACTACAAGCTCACGCTCGTCTACCAGACGCTGATGGCGGTGGGCACCTGGCCCTCGGCCTTCAAGGCGGCGCTGAACCTGATCGGCCAGCCGGCCGGCGTGCCGCGCGATCCGGTGATGCCGCTGGCCGGAGCCGAGCTCGCGCGCCTCAAAAAGGTGCTCGACGAGCTCGGCCTGCTATCCGCCTGATCGTCATCGCGGCAAAGCGCCATGCCCAAGGGATTGAGAATCGACGAGACCCTGGCGAGCCGCCGCTCGTTCCACTTCTCCTTCGAGGGGCGCGAGATCCCCGCCTATGAGGGCGAGAGCGTCGCGACCGCCCTGCTCGCCGCCGGCATCACCAAACTGCGCTGCAGCCCCGGCGATGGCGGCCCGCGCGGCCTGTTCTGCGCCATGGGCGTCTGCCAGGAATGCGTCGTCTCGGTCGCGGGGCAGGCTGTCGAGGCCTGCCGCCTGCTGGCAGCTCCCGGCCTCGACGTGAAGGTGCAGCCATGAGCGCGCCTGATGCCTTCGACCTCGCCGTGATCGGCGGCGGCCCGGCCGGCGCCTCCGCCGCAATCGAGGCGGGCAGAGCGGGGCTGCGCGTCGTCCTGCTGGACGAGGGCCGCAGCGCCGGCGGGCAGGTCTATCGCGCGCCGGTCTCGGGCACCGGCGCATCGTCGGGGCAGCCCGATGGAGCCGTTGGCGACCGGCTGCGCGCCGATCTCGCGGCAAGTACGGTGGATTGCCGCTTCGACCATCGCATCTGGCTGGTCGAGCGCGGCTTTCGCGTGCATGGGCTGGGGCCGGACGGCCCGGCCACGGTCGAGGCGCCGCGCCTCGTCATCGCCGTCGGCGCGCAGGAGCGGCACCGCCCCGTCCCGGGTTGGACGCTTCCGGGCGTGATCGGGCTTGCCGGCGCGACCAACCTGATCAAGTCGCAAAAAATCCTGCCGGGGCGGCGCGTCGTCGTCGCCGGATCGGGGCCGCTGCTGCTGCTCGTCGCCGCGTCGATCCTGAAGGCCGGCGGCGAGCTGGCCGCGGTTATCGACGCCAACGGCCGGATGGACTGGCTGCGGCATGCTCCGCAGTTGATGGCGCGACCCGACCTCGTCGGGCGCGGCGCCAAATGGCTGGCCGCGATCCTGCGCGCCGGCGTGCCGCTGCTGTCGCGCCATGCGTTGCGCCGGATCGTCGGGGACGACCATGTCGAGGGCGTCGTCGCCGGGCCGGTCACGGGGGATTGGGACCCTTCGGCCAGCGGCGAGTTCCAGATTGCTTGCGATGCGGTCTGCTTCGGCTATGGGCTCGCGCCCGCCACGGAGACGACGCGGCTTCTGGGCGTGAAGCACGAATACGTACCGGATATGGGCGGCTGGCGCGCCGTGACATTGCCGGACGGGTCGACCTCGGTCGCAGGCCTCTATGTCTGCGGCGACGGCGCCGGCGTGCTCGGCGCCGCCGCGGCCGCGCTTCAGGGGCGCGTCACCGGCCTCGCCGCCGCGCGCGATTCGGGCCACGCCAATGCCGCCGATGCGGTCGAACGCCTTCTGCCCCAGGCGGCACGGGCCGGCCGCTTCGGCATGGCCATGACCGGCCTAGCGCTGCCGCGCGACGGGCTGCTCTCGGCAATGACCCCGGAGACGATCATCTGCCGCTGCGAAGGCCTGCGCCGGGCGGATATCGACAGCGCCATCGCCGCCGGCTCGCAGACGCTGAACGGCCTGAAATCGGCGACGCGCTGCGGGATGGGGCCCTGCGGCGGCCGGGTCTGCGAGGACACCGCCGCCGCGCTGATCGCCCAGCATACCGGCCTGTCGCGCGAGGCGATCGGCCAGAGCACGAGCCGGCCGCCGCTGCGCCCCGTCCCGCTCGGTCAATTGGCCGGCGCGTTCAACTACCTGGACCTGCCGATGCCGGAGCCCGCCCCGCAATGAGCGGCCACGACGACAGCACGAGCTACGACCTCGCCGTCATCGGCGGCGGCATCATGGGCAGCGCCGCCGCGATCCAGGCGGCGGAAGGCGGCATGCAAACGGTGCTGATCGAGAAATCCGAGCTCGGCTCGGGCGCCTCGGGCGTCAATGCCGGGACGCTCTCGCTGCAGATCAAGCGCGTCAGGCTGATGCCCTATGCGATCCGCGGGCACGCACTTTGGGAGCATGCCGGCGACAGGGTCGGCTTCCGCCGGACGGGCGGGCTGACGCTCGCCTTCACCGAGCCGGAGGCCGAGCGCCTGACCACGACCATGGCGATGAAGAAGGAAGCCGGCGCGCCGATCGTGATGAAGAGCCCGGCCGAGGTCGCCGCCCTCGAGCCCGGCCTCAACAAGCAGGTCGTGCTGGCGAGCTATTGCGCCGAAGACGGCTATGCCAATTCCAGCCTGACCGGCGTCTATTACCGCGGCCTGCTGGCCGGTGCTGGCGTCAGGGTGCATGAGCGCCTAGCCGTCGACGGGATCGCGCGCTCGAACGGCGCCTTCATCCTGATCACCGCCGCCGGGCCGATCCGCGCCAAGCGCATCCTGATCGCCTGCGGCGGCTGGATGAAGGATGTCGCGGCCATGCTCGGCGTCGACCTGCCGATCCGCGTGCGCATCAACACGGTCGCGGTGACCGAGCGCTGCCCGCCGGTGGTCGGTTCGGTGATCGGGCATGCGACCGGGCTGCTGACCCTGAAGCAGAAGACCAACGGCACCATCCTGATCGGCGGCGGCTGGCAGGGCCGCGGCACGCCGAAGGACGGCCGCGGCGAGGTCGTGGCCGAGAGCCTGCTGACCAATCTGCGGCTGGCGCAATTCGCCGTGCCGGCGCTGGGTTCGAGCCGGATCGCGCGGGTCTGGACCGGGTTCGAGCCGAACGTGCCGGATTTCTACCCGCTGGCCGGGGCCCTGCCCGGCGTGCCCGATGCCTTCATCCTCGGCTGCGTCAGGGGCGGCTATACGATTGGCCCCTATATCGGCCGGCTGATGGGCGACCTGATCCTCGGCCGCGAGCCCGAGATGCCCCTGTTCGATCCCGCGCGTTTTGCCCCGGCCAAGGCACAGGCCGCCGCAACGCATTGAATTTCATCAATTCCGCCCGCTTTTGCCGCGACAATGGCGATTGACAGGTCGAGGCAGCATAGGCTTAGTTGTTTTTATGCGAATTGATGTTTTGTATATAAAACTATAGCATTGCGCGAAGCCAGACTGTGTCGACCGAAAAGCGCCGATCCAGCGGAGAGGTTCATGGGATACGAGTTCGATTGGAGCGGCGTGCTCAATCTCAAGCTGTGGGGATCGGCGCTGTCGATCACGCTCAGCTACGCCGCCGCGACGATCATCGGCGGCATGCTCATCGGCGTGGTGCTCGGCGTGCTGATGCTGTCGCCGCGGCTCTGGGTGCGGGCGCCTGCGAGCGGCTATGTCCAGCTCTTCCGCTGCACGCCGCTGATGGTCCAGATCGTCTGGTTCTACTACGCGCTGCCGATCATCGCCGGCTTCTCGATCTCGGCCTGGATCGCCGGCGGGCTCGGGCTGACGCTCTACATGGGCGCCTTCTGCGCCGAGATCTTCCGGGCCGGGGTGATCTCGATCGACAAGGGCCAGTGGAACGCCGCGCGCGCGCTCGGCATGAGCTACCTCAAGATGATGCGCCACATCATCCTGCCGCAGGCGGCGCGGCGGATGGTGCCACCCTTCGTCAACCAGTCGGTGCTGCAGCTCAAGAACACCTCGCTGCTCTACGTCGTGGCCGTGCCCGACCTGATGTACAAGAGCTACGAGATCGCCGCGAGCACCTACCGCCCGCTCGAGACCTACACGGTCGTGGCCTTCATCTATTTCCTCATCCTCTACCCGCTCACCAAGCTCGCCAAGCGCCTCGAAGCGCGCGTCGACCGCTGAGGAGGCTGCCGTGACAGAGACCGCGAACGGCGCCGCGCCCCGCCCGATGATCCGCCTCTCCGACATCCACAAGGCCTACGGCGCGCACAAGGCGCTGCGCGGCGTCTCGCTCGACGTCGCGGTCGGCGACGTGCGCGTGCTGATCGGCCCGAGCGGCTGCGGGAAATCGACCCTGCTGCGCTGCGTCAACCTGCTGGAGCAGCCGACCAGCGGCACTGTCGAGGTCGGCAGCGACCGCTTCGTCTTCACCGAGAACGGGCGCATGCCGCCGGCGCGCCAGCTCGAACGCTTCCGCACCCATCTCGGCATGGTCTTCCAGCAGTTCGACCTGTTCCCGCACATGACGGCCGTCCAGAACGTCATGTCGGGACCGCTGATCGTCAAGGCGATGCCGAAGGCTGAGGCGCGCGACATCGCCATGGCGCTGCTGGAGAAGGTCGGGCTCGCCGAGAAGGCGGACGTGCTGCCGCGCAACCTCTCCGGCGGCCAGGCCCAGCGCGTCGCGATCGCCCGCGCGCTGGCGATGGAGCCTGCCGTGATCCTGTTCGACGAGGCGACCTCGGCGCTCGATCCCGAGCTGGTCGACGAGGTGCTGAAGGTGATGCGCGGCCTCGCCGAGGAGGGCAAGACGATGATCATCGTCACGCATGAGATGGGCTTCGCCCGCGACGTCGCGAACCGCGTCTCCTTCATGGATGCCGGGCAGATCGTCGAGGAAGGCGCGGCGGCGGAGGTCTTCCTGCGCCCGCAGAACCCGCGCACCCGCTCCTTCCTGTCGCGCTTCCACATGCGCGACGGCGCAGCCTGATTTCTCCTAGGGGGCCTGCCCCGCAAGACGAGGTGAGATGATGAAGAAGCCTGATTTCCGCGGCGTGATCCCGGCCCTGACCACTCCTTTCCGCCACGACCAGTCGCTCGACGCCGACGCCTTCGGCGTTCTCGCCGAGACGGTGATCGCGGACGGCGTCAACGGCCTGCTGGTCAATGGCTGCACCGGCGAGAGCTGGGCGCTCTCCGACGACGAGCGCGGCATCGTCTTCCGCACCGCGGTCGAGGCGGCGAAGGGGCGCGTGCCGGTCGTCGCCGGCTGCAGCGCCATCTTCGCCAAGGAGGCGATCAAGAAGATCGAGCAGGCGGCCAAGGCCGGTTGCGACGTCGCGATGGTCTCGGCGCCCTGGTACATCATCCCCGGCGAGGAGGAGATCGCCGACCATTTCCGCCAGGTGATCCAGGCCAGCCCGCTGCCGATCCTGCTCTACAACATCCCGCGGCGCACCGGCGTCCATCTCAGCCTGAACCTGATCGACCGGCTCGCCGACGAGGACAAGGTCGTCGCCATCAAGGAAAGCTCCAAGGACTGGGGCACGCTCTCCTCGGTGATCCGGCTCGCGGGCGACCGCATCAGCGTCTTCGCCGGCTATGCCAGCTTCTTCGGCCTCGCCGCGATCAGCGAGGGCGCGGTCGGCTACATGGATTCCGGCACGCCGGTCTTCGGCGCGACCTCGCCGCAATTCTACAAGGCCGCGACGACCGGCGACCTCGCGACCGCACGGCGCATCCAGGCCGAGATGGCCAACATGCTCGCCTCGTTCTTCGGGCTCGGCACCTTCCCGGCCAGCGTGAAGGCCTCGCTCGACCTGATCGGCCGGCCGGGCGGTCGCACCCGCGACCCGATCCGCCCGCTGACCGAGGCGCAGCGCGAGCAGCTCCGCGCCGTCATGGAAAGCAGCGGCTTCCTCGAACGCGCCCGCGCCGCCTAAGCTGCAGCAGAACCTGACCAGGGAGAAGCGAGATGCCCGCAACGGCACCATCACCGGCAGCGCGCGGCGCTGGCGGAGACAACGACTACTATGGCGCGGTGCTATCGCGCGCGGCCGAGATCGAGCAGGCCTATCGCGCCCTGACGCCGCGCTCCGGCGCGCTCTTCGCCCGGGCGGGAACGGTGTTCCCCGGCGGCTTCACCCGCGACGCCATCATGCGCAAGCCCTACGCCGCCTTCGTCACCAGCGGCCAGGGCAGCGTGCTGACCGATGCGGATGGCCGCGCGATCACCGATTTCTGGTTCAACGCCACCTCGCTGCCGCTTGGCCACGCCCATCCGGCGGTGGTCGAGGCGGCCGAGCGGCAATTGCGCAAGGGGACCGCCTATTTCGCGCCGACCGAGCACGAGCTGGCGCTGGCGGAACTGCTGATCGCCCGCGTGCCTTCGGCCGAGCGCATCCGCTTCGCCAATTCGGGCAGCGAGGCGGTGATGATGGCGATCCGCTTCGGCCGCGCCTTCTCGGGACGGCCGCTGATCGTGAAGTTCGAGGGCAGCTATCACGGCTCCTATGACGATGTGAGCTGGTCGGTCAGCCCGGCACCGGAGCGCGCAGGGAGCGCCAGCCAGCCGACGCCGACCGCCGAGAGCGCCGGGCTCGCCGGCACGGATGGCCGTGTCGCAGTGCTGCCCTTCAACGATGCCGAGGCTCTGCGCAGTTTCATCACGGCGCATCACCGGGAGATCGGCGTGCTGCTGGTCGAGCCGATGGCGAACCGCATCGGCCTGATCCTGCCCGACGACGCGTTCCTGCGCGAGGCGCGGGCGCTCTGCGACCAATACGGCATCGTCCTGATCTTCGACGAGGTGATCGCCTTCCGCGTCGGCTATCACGGCGCCCAGGGCCTGCTCGGCGTGACGCCGGACCTGACCACGCTCGGCAAGATCATCGGCGGCGGCTTCCCGGTCGGCGCCGTGGCGGGGCGCGCCGACGTGCTCGACCTGTCATCGCCGGCGCAACGCGAGCGCGTCACCCATGCCGGCACGTTCAACGCCAACCCGATGGTCGCGGTCGCCGGCCTCGCCACGATGTCGGCGCTGACGCCGGAGGTTTTCGCCGGGTTCGAGGCGACGGGCAACGCCCTGCGCAAGCGACTGTCCGACCTGTGCGAGGGCCTGCCGCTGCAGGTCACCGGCGCGGGCTCGCTGTTCAAGATCACAGCGACCGGCACCACGATCCGCAACTATCGCGACGGCGCCACCGCGAACTACGCCTGGGAGAGCACCGTCTCGCTCGCCCTGCTCAATGCGGGCTTCCTGATGACGCCGGGCCTGTCGGGCGTGATCTCCACCGCCACCACGCAGGCGCAGATCGACGCGTTTATCGACGCCCTCGCCCAGATCATCGCCAGCTAGAGAAGCATCTCCTCATGACCACTCTTCCCTCCGGTGCTGCCCTCGCCGGCAAGGTCGCCATCGTCACCGGCGGCGCGACCGGCATCGGCCGCGCCATCGCCGCCCGCTTCGTCGAGGCCGGCGCCTCCGTCGTCATCGCCGGGCGCAATGCCGGCGTCCTGCAGAAGACAGCTATCGAGATTGGCTGCCACGCCGTCGCCGCCGACGTCACGCGGGAGGAGGAGGTGAAGCGGCTCGTCGCCGAAACGCTCGCCAAGTTCGGCGGCGTCGACATCCTCGTCAACAATGCCGGCGTGACCGGCCAGGTCGCCAAGGCCGAGGACCTCGACATCGCGCAATGGGACGAGACCATGGCGATCAACATCCGCGGCACGATCCTGTGCATCAAGCATGTCGTGCCGAGTATGCGCGCGCGCGGCGGCGGCGCGATCATCAACATGTCGTCGCTGATGGGCCTGCGCGGCTATCCGATGCGCAGCGCCTACACCGCGACGAAATTCGCCGTGATCGGCATCACCGAGGCGGTGGCGCAGGAGGTCGGCATCGACAATATCCGCGTCAACGCGCTCTGCCCCGGCGCGGTCAATGGCGAGCTGATGCAGCGCGTCATCGCCGCCCGCGTCGCAGCCGAGAACCGCCCGGCCGAGGAGATCATCCGGGTCAACTACACCGACAAGGCGGCCCTGCGCCGCTGGGTCGAGCCGGAGGAGGTCGCGGAATCCGCGCTGTTCCTGGCGAGCGCCGCCTCCTCGCCGCTCACCGGCGAGCGCATCAAGGTCGATGCCGGGCGGATGTAGCTGGAGCATCGGACCGAAAAGTGGAATCCGGTTTTCGGGATAATCCGATGCAATGACAAAAGCCTAGATCGCCACTTTGCGTCCGATAGGACGCATGGCGATCTAGCGCTTCGGCACGTAGCCGAGGCGGGCCGAGATCCGGAGCGCGGCATTGACCACCTCCTGAACGTCGAGCGTCTCGATCTGCGTCATGTCGAAAGCCGTGTCAGGGCCGGAGATGTCGATGGCCGCGGCGACCTTGCCGTTGCGATCGAAGATCGGCGCCGCGATCGTGCTGCCGCCGGCCTCGACGACGCCGCGGCTGATGACATAGCCCTTCACCACCGCGTCCGAGACCTTGCCCATCAGCTCGGCGACGCTCTTCGGGGTCTGCTCGGTCATCGGCTCGAAGCCGCTGCTCTCGAACAGCAGGCCGATCTCGCGGCTCGACAGGTCGGAGAGCAGCAGCCAGCCCATCGGCGTCGCATAGGCCGGCAGCCGCGTGCCGACGTTGAGGTTGCTGAGGAAGCCCGAGCGCGTCTGGACGCAGCTGAGGTAGAGCACCTCCTTGCGGTCGCGGATGGCGAGATGGGCGGAGACGTTGGTGTTGTCGCGCAGCAGCTCGAGATCGGCGCGCGAGACCTCGATGATGTCCTTCGAGGCGAGATAGGCATAGCCAATGTTGAGCACGCGCGGGCCGAGCGTGAAGCTCTTGCTGTCGGCGACCTCCTCGAGGAAGCCCATGAAGCGCAAGGTATAGGTCAGCCGGAAGACGGTCGAGCGCGTCAGCGAGAGGCGGCGGGCGATTTCGGAGACGCTGAGCGGCCGGCGGGCATCGGCCACGGTCTCGAGCAGAAGAAGGCCGCGCCGCAGGCCGGGGACGAAGTAGATATCGTGATTCTTGTGCGTTTCACGATTGTCGGCGCTCTCTTCTTCGATATCCATGCAACCCTCGATTTCAAGCGCTTGTGTAGCTCATCTCCCATCGTGCCAAAACTGGTTTGATGATTGCCCGGAGACGGGCGCGGCCGCCGTCGTCGCCGACGGCGGCCGCGTCACGAGGCAGGGTCCGGGAGATCAGAATTCGACGCCGGCCGGGATCTTGCTGGTGTCCAGGCCGAACTGCTCCATGGCCTTGAAGATCGCCGCCTTGCTGCGGCCGTCCTTGCGGTACTCGGTCGCCCAGTCCTGCAGGAACTTGGCGAAGCGGTCGTCGCCGTCGCGGCGCGCGCCGCCGAAGGATGGCAAGGTGTAGGCCGGCTGGAGCACCGTCATGGCGCCGAGGCTCTTGTTCGCCTTGAGCGCGCCGAGCCCGGTCAGGACCGTGGTGACCAGCGTGTTGGCATTGCCCGACTGCACGTCGAGAACCGCCTCGGCCATGCCCTTCAGAGCCCGGATCTCGGCATTCGGCAGGTATTGCCGCGCTGCCTGCTCATCGGTCGTGCCCATGACGACGGCGACCTTGACCTCAGGCTTGCTGTAGTCGGTCCACTTGTCGCCCGGGTTGAAGTTCTTGGCGTTGAGCGCGACGTTGGGCAGCGAGTACATCGGCCCGACGAGGTTGAGCACCTTCTTGCGCTCGTCGGAATAGCTCAGGCCGAAGAACGTATCGATCTTGTCGGCCTGGAGGTCGAGCACGACGGTCGTCCACGAGGTGATGACGAAGTCGACCTTGATCTCCTTGTTCAGGGCCTTGCTCAACGCCTTGGCGACGTCGCGGCCCATCTCGGCGGAGAAGCCGATCCACTCGCCGTTCTCCTGCCAGAAATAAGGCGGCCGGTTCGGGATGACGCCGACGCGGACGACGCCGCTCTTGGCGATCGTATCCCAGCTCGGTGCCGCGGCCGCGGGCGTGGCGGCCGGAGCCAGCGCCACCAGGGCGAGAAGCGCGACGGCAGCGCCGCGCAGCATGCGAAAGAGTGTCATCGAAGCCAATCCCCTGCTCGGTCATATTTATGGACGAACTTATGTTTTGCATACCAAACATTATGGTCGAAGCCTTGTCAATGCGGCCCGCCGCTTTTGACAACCTGCGCGCCTTCTCGGCAGCGCATGACCTGATCAAAAAATGAGCAAATAAATCGACCTTGCATACAATAGAGCAGCGGGCGCGCTCGCCATTTCCGTTTCCGGATAAATTTCAAGGGCATGCCTGTTGGCATGCTCCGTGCTTGAACCTTGCATGCTTCACGCCCGCCCTCTGCGGCGGCGTGTTCCTTCGCCCGAAGTGCTGATTGGCCAACAAGGATCGCATCCCGATGATCACCCGCCGTTCCGTCGTCGCAGCAGGCCTCTCCGCCCCGCTCGTCATCCAAGGCACAGCCCGGGCGCAGGCGCCGAGCCGCAGCGAGACGCTGCTGCTCGTGCAGGAATACGGCCCCAACAGCCTGGACATGCAGGGCATCGGCGCGTCGCAGCCGGTCAACGGCGTGGCGCTGAACTGCTACGACCGGCTGCTGCGCTTCAAGCCGGTGCCGATCCCGGGCGGCGGCGGCAACACCATCGCGATGGGCGAGCTCGAGGGCGAGCTGGCCGAGAGCTGGCAGCTCGCCTCGGACGGCATGAGCTGCACCTTCAAGCTGCGCGACGCCACCTTCCATTCCGGCCGCAAGGTCACGGCCAAGGACGTCAAATGGTCGCTCGACCGGGCCGTCTCGATCGGCGGCTTCGCGACGACGCAGATGAATGCCGGCTCGCTGGAGAAGCCGGAGCAGTTCGTCGTGGTCGACGACAAGACCTTCCGGGTCGACTTCATCCGCAAGGACAAGATGACGCTGCCCAACCTGGCCGTCACCATTCCCTTCATCTTCGACTCCGAGCTCGCCATCAAGAATGGCGGCGACGATCCCTGGGCCAAGGAATACCTCAAGAACAACATCGCCGGCTCCGGCGCCTACAAGGTCGAGAGCTGGAAGCCCGGCGTCGAGACGATCTATGTGCGCAACGATGCCTGGACCTGCGGAAAGCTGCCGCAGCTGCGCCGGATCATCGCGCGCGACATCGCCTCGCCCTCGACCCGCCGGGCGCTGATGGAGCGCGGCGACGCCGACGTCTCCTACGGGCTGCCGCCGAAGGACTTCAAGGACCTGCTCGATGCCGGCAAGGTCAACGTCGTCGGCGTACCGATCCCGAACGGCGTCTGGGGCTGCTACCTCAACACGCAGGTCGGCCCGTTCAAGGACGTGCGCCTGCGCCAGGCCGTGGCCTGGGTCATGCCCTATGAGAAGATCCTGCAGGCGTCGCTGTTCGGCCGCGGCGTCGACATGTCGGGCGGCACGACGCCCAAGGTCGCCTGGCCGCAGCCCTTCCCCTACAAGACCGATACGGCCAAGGCCAAGGCGTTGGTCGATGCTGCGGGCGGACCGTTCTCGACGACCCTGTATTTCGACGCGGGCAACGCCACCGTCGCCGAGCCGATGGCCGTGCTGATGAAGGAAGCGCTGGCGACGATCGGCATCACCGTCGAGATCAACAAGGTGCCCGGAGCCAATTTCCGCACCGAGATCGCCAAGAAGACCAATCCGATGGTGCTGAACCGCTTCGCCGGCTGGCTCGACTATCCGGATTACTATCTGTTCTGGACGATGCACGGCAACAACTCGATCTTCAACATTGCCGCGTACCAGAACCCGGCCCTCGACAAGCTGGTCGATGCCGCGCGCTTCGCGCCTGACAAGGCCTCCTACGACGCCAATGTCATCGACTTCATCAAGCTCGTGAACAACGAGGTGCCGATGGTGCCGATCAACCAGCCGACCCACGACGTCGCCATGCAGAAGAGCATCGGGGGCTACCAGTTCCAGCCCTGCCGCGAGCCCGACTTCCGCTACCTGACCAAGGGCTGAGGAGAATCCGTGTCTTCCTCCGGAACCGCGCCGTCGCGCGTTTCCGGGTTTGACCTACGAACCTGCCTAGTCGGATGGGGAGCGCATCATGCTACGGATGATAGGAGCCCGGCTGCTGACGACGGTTCCCTCCGTCATCGGCGTGATCATCGTCACCTTCCTGCTGACGCGGGTTCTGCCCGGCGATACCGCCGCCTATTTCGCCGGGCCGGCGGCGACGCCGCAGGCCATTGCCGAGATCCGCAACAAGCTCGGCCTCGACCGGCCGCTGCCGCAGCAATTCGTCTCCTATGTCACGGCACTGGTGAAAGGCGATCTCGGCCAGTCGCTGACCACCGGCCAGTCGGTGATCAGCGATATCTCGGCGCGGCTGCCGGCCTCCGCCGAGCTGACGCTCGTGGGACTGCTGCTCGCCATGGCAGTGGCGCTGCCGCTCGGCGTGCTCGCTGCGGTGAAGCAGGGCTCGTGGGTCGACCATCTCTGCCGGATCGTCGCGACCGCGGGCGTCTCGCTGCCGGTGTTCTTCACCGGGCTGCTGCTGGTCTACGTCTTCTACTTCATCCTCGGCTGGTCGCCGGCGCCGCTCGGGCGGCTCGACGTCTTCGCCTCCGAGCCACCGCGCATCACCGGGCTGCTGCTGATCGACACGCTGGTCGCACGCGATTTCGAGACCTTCCGTAGCGCCTTCGCCCAGCTCATCCTGCCGGCGCTGACGCTGGCGATCTTCTCGCTGGCGCCGATCACGCGCATGACGCGCGCCTCGATGCTGGCGGTGCTCGGCGCCGATTTCGTGCGCACGGCGCGCGCCAGCGGCCTGAGCAATACCAAGGTCATCGGCACCTACGCCTTCCGCAACGCGATGCTGCCGGTCGTCACCACGTTGGGAATGGTGTTCTCGTTCCTGCTCGGCGCCAACGTGCTGGTCGAGAAGGTCTTCGCCTGGCCTGGCATCGGCTCCTACGCGGTCGAGGCGCTGATCGCCTCCGACTACGCGCCGATCCAGGGCTTCGTGCTGATCATGGCCATCATGTACGTCGCGCTGAACCTGCTCATCGACGTTCTCTACGGCGTCATCGATCCCCGCGTCAGGCTGGAGGGCTGAGCCGTGAACGACATGAGCCAAGCCAAGACTCCGGAGGTCGAACCCGTGCCGGCGCTGCGCTTCGAGGCGCCGCCCTCGACCAGCCTATGGAGCCACGCGCGGCACGTCGTCTCCGAGAACCCGGTCACGGGCCTCGCCTTTGCGCTCTTCGCGCTGATCCTGCTGGCGGCGATCTTTGGCCCCGCGATCGTGCCCTATGACCCGCTGGCGAGCGACACGGCGGCCGCGCTGCAGGCCCCGAGCGCCAAGCACTGGTTCGGCACCGACCAGCTCGGCCGCGACATCTTCAGCCGCGTCATCGCCGCGACCCGGCTCGACTTCTCGATCGCGGTCTTCTCGGTCGCGCTGGTCTTCGTCCTGGGCGGGCTGGCAGGAGTCATGGCCGGCTTCTTCGGCGGCTGGGTCGACAAGGTCGTCGGGCGCATCGCCGACACGATCATGGCCTTCCCGCTCTTCGTGCTGGCGATGGGCATCGTCGCGGCGCTCGGCAACAGCGTCACCAACATCATCCTCGCGACCGCGATCATCAATTTCCCGCTCTATGCCCGCGTCGCCCGGGCCGAGGCCAACGTCCGGCGCGATGCCGGCTTCGTGCAGGCCGCGAGGCTCTCGGGCAATTCCGACTGGCGCCTGCTGCTGACGCAGATCCTGCCCAACATCATGCCGATCATGGCCGTGCAGATGTCTCTGACCATGGGCTACGCCATCCTCAACGCCGCCGGCCTGTCCTTCATCGGACTCGGCGTGCGCCCACCGACGCCGGAATGGGGCATCATGGTCGCGGAGGGTGCGAGCTTCATCGTCTCCGGCGAATGGTGGATCGCCTTCTTTCCCGGCCTCGCGCTGATGGTCGCCGTGTTCTGCTTCAACCTGCTCGGCGACGGCGTGCGCGACCTCGTCGATCCGCAGCGAAGGAATTGAGCGATGAGATGGCATAGCGCGACGGTGCCCCGCTCCCCTTCTCCCCTTGCGGGAGAAGGTGCCGGCAGGCGGATGAGGGGTCGCCGTGCCCTGTCCGTTCAGCGTTGCGATGCGCCAACCGGCAGCGTCGCGCGACCCCTCACCCCAACCCTCTCCCGCAAGGGGAGAGGGGGTAGGCGGAGCCAAGCATGACCGCGCAGCCCCTGCTCGACATCAGGAACCTCACGGTCGAGTTCGCCACCCGTCGCGGCGCGGTGCAGGCCGTGAAAAGCATCGACATCCAGGTCGGCAAGGGCGAGACCGTCGCGATCGTCGGCGAATCCGGCTCGGGCAAGTCGGTGACCTCCTATGCCGTGGTGCGCATCCTCGACCGGGCCGGCAAGGTCGCGGAAGGCTCGATCAGCTTCTCCGGCATCGATCTCGTCACCGCCGACGAGGCGCAGATGCGCGACCTGCGCGGGCGCGAGATCTCGATGATCTTCCAGAACCCGCGCGCGGCGCTGAACCCGATCCGCAAGGTCGGCAAGCAGATCGAGGACGTGCTGCTCCAGCATGTCCAGGCGACGGGCGCGACGGCGCGGGAGAAGGCGATCGAAGCGCTGACCAAGGTCAAGATCGCCCGCCCGGAGGAGCGCTACGACGCCTATCCGTTCGAGCTCTCCGGCGGCATGTGCCAGCGCGTCGTCATCGCCCTCGCGCTCGCCTGCCAGCCGCAGCTGCTGATCGCCGACGAGCCGACCACCGGGCTCGACGTCACCACGCAGAAGGCGGTGATGGACCTGATCGTCGAGCTGACGCGCGAGCGCGGCATGTCGACGATCCTGATCACGCATGATCTCGGCCTCGCCGCCGCCTATTGCGACCGGGTCGTGGTGATGGAGAAGGGCCGCGTCGTCGAGACCGCCGACGCCGCCGACATCTTCCGCAACCCGCAGCACCCCTATACCCGCAAGCTGATGCAGGCGACGCCGCGCATCGGCATGAGCCTCGCCGACCTGCTGCCGGAGGCCTCGAGCGGCCCGCCGGCGCAGGCGCGCGCGCCGCAAGCGGCTCCTGCCGGCACCGAGCCGCTGATGCGGGTCGAGAACCTCGTGAAGGAATATCCAAGGCCGGCGACAGGCGCCTTCTTCGCCAAGCTGATGGGCAAGGCCGAGCCCTCCAGCCCGCCCTTCCGCGCGGTCGACGGCATCAGCTTCGACGTAGCGCGCGGCGAGACGCTCGGCCTCGTCGGCGAATCCGGCTGCGGCAAGTCGACGACCTCGATGATGATCACGCGGCTGATCGACCCGAGCGGCGGCCGCATCGTCTTCGACGGCACCGATATCGGCGCGATCCCGGCCAAGCAATTCGCGGCCTCGCCGCAGCGCCGGCGCATCCAGATGGTGTTCCAGGACCCGACCGACAGCCTGAACCCGCGCTTCACCGCCGAGCGCGCCATCGCCGACCCGATCATGCGGATGAGCACGCTCAACGGCCGCGACGCCCTGCGGGCGCGCTGCGAGGAGCTGGCGCGGCTGGTCGGCCTGCCGGTCGAGCTGATCGACCGCTTCCCGCATCAGCTCTCGGGCGGGCAAAAGGCGCGCGTGGGCATCGCGCGGGCCATCGCGCTCGACCCCGACCTCGTCATCCTCGACGAGCCGACCGCGGCGCTCGACGTCTCCGTGCAGGCCGTGGTGCTGAACCTGCTGGAAGAGCTGAAGCTGCGGCTCGGGATGAGCTATCTCTTCGTCTCGCACGACCTCAACGTCGTACGCCTGCTCTGCGACCGGGTGATCGTGATGCGCTCCGGCGCGATCGTCGAGCAAGGCACGGCCGAGGAGGTGCTGGGCTCACCCAAGGCCGAGTACACCAAGGAACTGCTCACCGCGATCCCGCATCCGCCGGCCTGAGCGCCGCATGTTCCCATCCGCAGCCTGAAGGGCACGGCGCGCCGACCTGAAGTTATCTCTGGACGCCAACCACGCTGGCCCGCGCAATGCCGGCGCGCACCCTCTGCCCGCAGAGGTCGCGAAGACTGCGAGCCTGGCACCACAGGGGCGGCCTCAGGCTGGCTACGCACGGCGCGCGACAATTCAAGGCGGAGGGGAAATGGTGCGCTTGAGGGATTCGATTTATCACCTCAAGATATTGAAATTAAATCGTTTTCTACTTTTTAAGCGACATAAAGGCCAACTAAAAGGCCAACTGAATTCGCCGCTGCTCGTGGTATCGCGCCGCTTTTCTGTGCCAGAACGCCGCAGGCAACAAAATTCTACTGCTCCACATCCCCTCCGCCAGCAGGAAGCGCGTCGAGCAACTTCTCAAGCTCAATGTGCCTGATCAGCGTGAGCCTTCCAAGCTTTAGGGTGACGAGCTGCCGCTCCTTGATCAGCGCATAGATGGTGGTGCGGCCGACGCCGATCTGTTCCGCAGCATCCTCCACCCGATAGGCAAGTCGGGAAGCGGTCGCGGACGCCGAGCGATTGGGCGGAGCCGCCGCTACGCCATTCACCGGCAGGCCGCAACTGGGACAGCAATTCGCCGCCCCTCCCCTTTTCCGTTCATCAATCGTGGCGGCGCCCTTGACGCGATAGGCCAGGGGCTCAGCCATCAGACTGCTCCCGGTCGGCTTTCGCCCGGAGCCGCAGTACCTCGCGATCCAGCATCCCTCGAAACGCTTCAGACGTGGCCTGCATGTCGAAGCCCCGCTCGCTGAGGTGCTTCACCAAGACCCGTTCCCAGTTCGCCCCGTGATGCTCCCAATCCCGCGCAGAGTTCCGTACGACCAGTCGCAGCAAGCACGCAGCCATGTCCTCCCGATCTGGCGTCCGCGACATCTTGAGCTTCTCGCGGTAGTCCGCCTGATAGCTGCGCTGCCGTCGCAGTCGAGCGCGATATCGGTTCGCATAGTGGCGGTCTGCATTATCTTCGATCGACATGGGCATCTCCTTGGCTGGCCTCATGCCCACCTAGAAAAACCCAATCTTTGAAAGTCAGCAGAGAAATTTTTCGGCGATGCTCGCCTGCCGCCCAAGGCCCACCGACGAAGCGAGCGTGAGGCGCAGGGATGAAAAACGGGGTGAGCTAACCGGATTTCATTCTTCATACATTATTATGGCGCTGACCCTGTTTGATATCCGGGCGATCAAACCCGGTGAGCTTCATCGGTCGCGCAGAGGGATGACGCGCCGGCCGATAACTAGCTCGCCATCGACATAGACGACGGGGAGATGGCCGTAGAAGGCGAAGGTCGGCAGGCTCACCGTCTTGACAGCGAAGGTGGTGCGGGAGGGCTTGCCCTTGCCGCGGTGGCGCGTGGTGCGGGAAGGGCTCATGCGCTCGCCGCTCCGCGCAGGTAGGAAATGACGATCTGGAGCAGAGGGGCGTCGCCCTCCAAATCATAAGTGCCCGAGTAGCTGGTGAACTCCTCAAGCGCGAGTGCCGCCCCTTCCGGCGTTGTCGGCATCGGCGGGCGCTCCCCTAGCTCATCCTGAAGCGCCTCGAACATTGCAGCGGATTTTGCACGGTATTCCGCGTCTCCGGCCTTCCATCCCTCGGGCGAGCGGGCCCATCTGTTGAAGGCCTCCGAAGCTTCTCGACAGCGGAGGATGAGGCTGACGAGCGGATCATTTGACGGCGCCGCCGCTATGACTTGCGGCACGCGTCCGGCAATGGTTCCGGGGATAGTGACAGCAATGGCAGCTGCAGCGCTTTTGAGGACGGATCGACGCTCGATCGACACAGCGAGATTCCTTTCGTTGACTTGCTTTCGTGCCATCGAGCTAACTTGATAACGGGACGGCGAGATTGCTTCCGGGGGGAGAGGTGGCGAGCTAGGCTTCCGGCTGGCCTATGGCTTCGTCATTGAGGATGGCGAGCACGAGGTCAGAGAGTTCGTCCGCGGCCTTCCGCGCGTCTTCCACGTCGAGGTCGCGACGCTGGAGCTTATTGGCGAGCGCCAGCAATCGTGCGCGGTCCTCGAGGTATGTGCTGAAAGGCCTGGACGCCGGCTCGCCGTTCAGGATCTTGTCGACCTCGCTCAAAGACCGGTCGATGGCGTCGACCTGAGGCTGGTACCGCGTCTCTTTCGAGATCGACCCGCCCCACATCACGGAGCGGAAATTGCGAACGGCCGTGGCGATCGACGAGACTGCGGCGGCCAGGTTGTTGATGTCGAGAGCTGCCATGAGGTAGCACTCCTCTAGGAAGGGAGGGGTCAGAAGACCGTCGGCGCGACCGTCAGGCTGCGGATTTGGCAATGCGAAGGATGGAAGCGGCCAGTCGCTCGCCCCATGCGGGCAGGGTCTGGATAAACTCCACTGACACCGTGCCGCGCTCAAACGCCGGGACAGCGCTCAGAGCTTCCAGAGCCTCAGCTTGAACGATGGCTCCGGCCATCGTGACCGGTTCCATCTCCATGATGCTGGCGACGTGGCTGATGAGGGCCTCGCGCGCTTCTATTTCCTTGCGCTGTGCGGGCCGAATGCCGGAGACTTCCCGAATTCGGCTCCGCTCGGCGCCCAACGCTGCGGTCGTGCCCCTGAAAGTGCGGGATCGGCCCACCGGGCTTCGTACCAGCCCGGCCAGCCCTCGACTGCGCGATAGACCGCGTCGTGTGCGTCGAGATAGGCCATGACGCGTTGGAAGCGCGAAGGCCTCTGGCCGGGGCTGCGCAATTTTGGCAAGCCGGTAGCGGCTGCCGCAACGGGTGCGGTCGGCATTGGGTATCTCCTGGTGAGTGACGGCGTAGGGGTTGGGGGTGGTTCAGTCGGGGGCAGCGTCGCCGCAGAGGGCGAGGAAAGCGGTCTTTAGTTCCATCGGTGGCTCTCCCGACGCGCGACCGGCTAGGTATTCCCATTCCCGGTCCATCAAATCGAGGTAGGCGACAAACCCGGCCTTCGTGGTGGGAACGGTCGCGAAAGCCGCATCCAGCTTTTTGGAGTCGGTTGAACTATCCTCGTCAGCTGCGTCTTGAAGCTCGTCCACTCGATGTGTGATCCCTGCGGCGTAGTTGGCCGCTCTCCAGGCTACGACCTGCCGCCTCGCTTTGGCCTTGGCCTCCGACATGACGCGCCCGCCATCGGCAAATGGATGGAAAAAGCGGTCAATGTCGTAATCGTTTCGAGCCTCGTTCATGGTCTGGCCATTGAACGATATGGACGGAGCTGGGCCAGCTTCAGCGACCGCAGCCAGATTTGCCTCACTAACCATCTCCAGCTTGGCCAGCCAGACCGCATGGACCGCCTCGTATTCCGCGAGCGCCACAAGGAACGGGTCGGACTGGCCCGCGGCGAGAGCGAGCGCAGGGGCACCGGTAACGGCGATGGCGGCAGCGCCAGCCATGAAGTTGCGACGGGTAGCTTTCATGGGTTCAGGCTCCAACAGAGTGGCGGTTGAGGAGGCGGCGCTTGCCAGGGCGAGCCTTGGCGGGCTGGCGAGCGAGCCCGGCGCATGCGGCCATCAGATCGGCCTCGTCCATGCACAGCTCGCAAATCGCTGCCTTTGGATGCGATATGGTGAGAATCCGGCCCGTTTCGTCGGGCTCCTCCCGGCAGCCGCAGAAGCCGCAGCGGATATCGGCGAGTCGCGTCCGCAGTTTCAGCGAGGCGGGCGGCATCAAGCGATGGAGCGAGGCCATAGCTCAGGCTCCCACGTTAGAGAGGCGGCTTGCAGCCGATCGATGGCCGAGACGTTGAAGCGCTCGCGGTAGTGCTCGTTCTCGATCGCCTGCCGCAGGCCCTCGGCGCCGCCGTGCTGTGCCAAGATGGCGGCTGAGCTGGAGAGCGAACCGACCGTGCTGATAAGCGCGGCGTATGATGGCGGACTTGTCGAAGGCGACACCATGGTGGCTTGCGCGGACCAGTGGCAAATTGCTGTGCATGAACTGTCCCCCTCTTGGCGTTTCCGATGGAAACGATTAAAAGCAACTCTTATGGTTGCTTATAGGCCACAGGGACAGACCATGTCAACCGTTTTAGTTGTATACGGCTGAAAAAATTGTAACATGAAATGGAGAAAGCGGTTTTGATAACTCCGCAGCAATGCAGAGCCGCCAGAGCGGGGCTCGATTGGACGAGGGACGAGTTGGCTCAGAAGGCCGGCGTCGGCCTGAGCACGGTCGCCAGCTTTGAGCGGGAGGAAGGATCGCCCAGGGGGCCAAATCTCGCGGCGATACGGCTTGCCCTCGAGAAGGTAGGTGTCCGGTTTACCGAGGATGGTTGTGTCTGTTTTCCTGAAGCGAAGGAAGGTGCTGGCGAATGACTGCAGTGGCGATCCGGGACAAAGCAGGGTTCGACTACGCCGGCCTCGACCCCACGGAAGCCGAGCAGGCGCGGGGGCATGCCGCCTGGGTCCGGGATACCTACGGCGCGCTCCAAGCGACCACGATGGAAACCGTCGCCGAGATCGGCCTGCGCCTATTGCAGGCACGCGAGACGGTCGGGCACGGCAAGTTCATGCCGTGGGTTTCGTCGGAGTGCGGCTTCAGTCATTCGACGGCGCTGCGCATGATGGACGTGGCTGAGAACATCGGCCCGGATCAAATTCGTCACGTGATGAATTTGCCCGCGTCGTTCGTCTACAAGGTCGCGGCCAAATCGACCCCGCCCGAAATTCGAGAGGAGTTCAAGGCTCAGCTCGCCGCCGGGGAGCGGATCTACACGGGCACGATCGAGAGTCGGATCCTAGAAGCCCGGATGAAGGCGAAGCGCGCAAAGAAGCGCATGAGAATGTCCCCCGCTCAGATCAAAGCCTCAGATGCGCGCGAGCGCCGAGAGGAAGCAGAAAGCGAGCGACGAGCCGCCGAGAGCCAGGCAGCGTTGGCGGCGGCCCGAGCAGTCGTGGAAGCGCTGTTCTCTCGCCTGACCACTGATGAGACAGAGAAACTATTGGAGCTTGGCAAGCGTGCCCGGTATCGCGTGGCCGATGTGGTGATCGAGCGCCTTGGTGCTCTGACCGCCGCCGATATAGCAATCCTGGCTTAGATTCTTCAGCCGTTATGGCGGTGCTGGCGTCAGGCTGGCAAAGCGCGCCGATGGTACGAGTGGGAGGGCACTGACATTGGCCCGCAGCCTTCAAATCCCGAATTCGAAGATCAAAGCCCAGCAGATCGATGGGGCGCAGTTCCAGCACGGTCTGAACGAGGCAGCTTTGACCGCTGAGCGCTTCGCGGAATTATTCTGTAATGGCCGATTGAAGCGCGTTCGGGAGTGGTTGACCGATGAGGTGCCAGTTCCGCCATGGGTACCCGCTTTGCTGGCGGCCATGGGAGTGGCTGACGGTCGGGCGCGCGCCATCGCGACGGCCGAACACCTGCTGGCAATGGGAACCGATAGCGACAAGTAATCGTCGCGCGGCCGTGACGAATGAGAGGTGACCGCTGATGCAGACGAGCACCCCAGCCCTGGCCGCTCCATGGATGCCCTGAGCCTCATCCAACCCTACGTGGCGGCCTACGGGGTGGGGGCCCTGTTCGTGCTCATCTACCTGGAATCGCTTGGCGCTCCCGTTCCAGGCGAAACGGCAGTCATCGCGGCATCAGCGCTCGCCGCTGAGGGGCAACTGAGCCTGCCGCACGCTCTCATCGCCATCTTCTGTGGGGCTGTGCTCGGGGACAGCACAGGCTACGCGATCGGGCGGTTCGGCGGCCATAAGCTGCTCACGACCTACGGACCACGCTTCAAGCTGACAGCGGAGCGGCTGGCGAGTCTGGAGGCGTTGTTTCAGAAGCGCGGCATCTACATCGTCTTGACCGCACGCTTCGTCGTCGTGCTTCGCCAATTAAACGGGGTCATTGCCGGCTCCGTTCGGATGCCTTGGTTTCATTTCCTGCCTGCCAATGTTGCGGGGGCGCTGCTTTGGACCATCGCGTGGGGCGCGGGTCCATATTTCGTGATCCACGTCGTCCAACCCCTCATCGGACAATGGCGCTGGTGATGGCCAGGCGCCGATGGTAGCCGCGGTTAACCCGGTGGGCCGTGCTCAAGTTTCACGGCGGCGTCGAAATCGCTCCAGCATGCGAATGCACCACATGGTGAAACTGGCCATCGGCATTCGCAGGAATGGGATGTCCGCGGCCAAGAGTAGGAGCCCTAGCGGCAGCATCCAGATCCCCAGGAATGGAAGAATCGAGAAAATCCCGCCTAGAACGAGCAGCAGACCGGCGGGCAATCTCACCCATCGCGAGGCAGGGTGTCGAAGCCACCGAATTGCCGACGCGAGCCAATCCGGAACCTCTTGTTCAAGTCGCTTGAACGCAGCTCGCAGAGCCCGCTTCCCGTCCGCCATTCGTCCCTTGCCTGCATCCAAATTTCTCGTTCAACGAGATAGGTAGGCATCCCCGAGGAGGTCTGCCACGCGAATGCTCCCAGCGCCTAAGCGCTGCCTCGTAAATCAGTTCGAGGACGAGGAACCGCGAGGGGCGTCCGAGGTTGGACAAGGGATCGACAATCCGCATCGGACACCGCGTCGCCGGACGTCCTGAACCCCTAGGAATGATAAATATGAGATGGCAGTTCGCAGTCGCGATCGGGTTGGCCTGTGCCGGCTGCGCCGCGCAACCCCAGATTTATGTTCAGAGCCTCAAGGCCAACGACCCAAAGTGGCAATCAGCAGCATGCAAGGCTATCAGGCAGCAGGCCAACGACTATGAGCAGGGTGAAAACGAGCGGCTGAAGTCGTCAGTCATGATCGGGCTGCTCAGCCCCTCCGGAGCGTTAGCGACCACGGACGTAACCAACAAGCAGAACGTTCGACGGAAGCAATTCAACAGGGAACTGCATCTTAGGTGTTCGAGTGCGCCCCTTCCCGAAGACCTCACGAACATTCCGGACATTCAACCGCCGCCGATGCTCAACACCGAACGAGGGAGCTAGCGGGCGTTCACGCGAGGCGAACCTCAAACGTTCCACTCGGGCGGCCTATTTCGGATATAAAAGCGCCCCTGATGTCTCCGTCAGCTCGCGGCCGACTTGTAGTCGAATAGGTGCAGATTCGCCGGCCCTTCCAGACGGCGCGGACGGTCCTTGCAAGCCCGGCGGACCAGACGTGCCTTGCCTTCCGGCCGGACCACATAGCCCCGTCGATGATCCTTCAGGCCCCCCCGGGCCGCCCGGCGCGCCGGATCCAGGTTTTCCAGAGTTGCCGCCCGGAGCACCGGCGGACTGAATGTTGATGTCAGCGTCTCGATCCAGTTCTTCGAGAGTTACCGTCACGGCTCCACCGTTGCCGCCGTCTCCGCCCCGCCCCGCAGCGCCACCAAGTCCGCCTGCGCCGCCATTGCCCCCGTGTCCCGGCCCGGCTGCGCAACTAAACACCGAGGATCTGGAAGAGCCACCTCTTGCACCAGCTCCGCCTTGCCCCCCGTTGCCGCCGTTACCTCCGGGTTCGCCCGATTGGCCATTGTTGCGGATCGTGAGGTGACCCGAAAGAGTCTTTGCAAGAATCTTGATAGCACCCGCACTGGGCCCGTTTGGCCCCATGCTCCCGTCTTGGCCTTGGCCGCCCGGTCGACCACTCTCGCCACTTGTGCCTCCAGATGGACCCGGTGGGCCAGGCAAACCGTCTAGCCCCCCTTTGGGCGGCACGTTCTCGAAACTCGCTATTATCGAGCGGCCGGCGTGGAGCGCACTCGCGCGGAGTGTGAGGCTGAAGCCATTGGTTACGATGCGCGATGGAAGCCGCAACGGCTGGTCGTCCTTGCCCAGCTCTGCCGAATCTTTGAGGATCAGCGGGTCGGCGAACTCGATCCCCTGGAAATTGGTGGGCCGCGAGTCCGGAGGGACATCGGAGGTGACAATCCGGGGCGCGGCCTCCCTGACGCTAAATGGATAAGCGCGAACTGAACGATTGCCCCACCTATCCTCAGCCACCAGTTCAAGCAGGTAGGAACCTGGGCGGGTCAGGTCGTCGCCCGCATGGCCGATGGCGATAGCCACAGAGGGGTTCGCGGACAGCTCGGATCCATTGATGGTCCAGCGGAAACGAAGGGGGCGGTCGTCGAAAGCTCTGGACTGAGCCGCGTTGATGTTGGCACTGAAGGGCAGCGATCCAACTACCGGTATGCCAGTAACGATTAGCGCTGGTTCGCTCGGATCGCGAGCTACGAGGTGTGCGAGCGCGGTGGACGACTTCCGGCACCCACCCTCCGCAATCAGGAGCTGGAGGAAGTTGCACCGATGGTCGTCTGTAACATCAAGAGTAATCTCATAGGCGCCCGATACTTGGGGGGTCCATTCGAGCACCCTCTTGTCAAGGTCGGTAAGCCCGACCTGCGGCGTTGTCCCGTCGGTGCGAGCGAAGAGAGGCGTGACGGTCCATTTGAAGACGAGGCGTTCGACCGGATCGTCAGAATCCAATGAAGCTGCGCCGGACATGCGAACGGCCCGTCCGGTTGGCACAATCCGGAGGCTTTGATCTTCGCTGGGCCGCCCCGCGAACACAATTCGTTCTGTGCCAACGACCATCGTTATTCGGGCCTCAGGAGCCTCGTTTTTCTGAAAAATGCCTCCAAAGAAAGCCACGCCCGCAGTTATCAACACGCCCAGAAATGTCAGGAATGCGCCTAGGTTATTCGAGACGAACCGGACGAGGCCACCGGGCTCGCTTGCCTTAGGCGCCTCCTTTTCAGGAGCTGCGCCCTGAACCACGACGCGAATGGTACTTGGCAATGCCATCCGCTTCTCGCGTCTCCGCCAGCTGACCAAACGACAATGTCAGACGGCTCTTGCCTCTGCAACTTTGGCGCTAAAGTTTTGCTGGTGGCGTGCCGTCAAAGCTCGATTGAGGAGCTCTCGTCGAACATCGAGAATGTGAGGGAGAGGACGCCGGCATAAATGCCATGAAGGCGCTGGTTGCTGAACATAGCTCAAACGCGCAGCGTGGCATGTCGATCGAGGCGCGAACGATGCCCCTGCTTGAATGGCAGCTTTTGAACGGAAGGCCGATGTGATCGAGGAAACCGTATCGCGGGTTCGATGGAGGCGGAGGAAATCGAACCCACGTGATACTGATCACGTGTAGACTGGGGGCGATTCCATCCGGCGGCGTATAATCGGCGAAGAAACGCCCTAAGGGCATAGACACCTATGCGAGCGCGCTGCAGCATACGCGGGAAATGCTCGGGGGGATCATGCGTGTTTTGATTGTTGCCGGCCTAGCGGCCGCCCTCGGCGGCTGTGCGGCCGCGCAGGTCACTAGAACGTCTGCTAATACAATGCAGATCGATGCAGGTGCTGCCCCAGCTTGTGGATCTGCCGGGGCTGCAAAAGTGGCGGCTAAGAGCGCCGCGATTGAAACCGTCCGCGCTGGCTTCGAGCGCTACATTATCGTGGGTAGCCAGGCTCAGAATAATGTCTCAGTTTCTCAAATGCCTGGGAGTTTCCAGACCTCAGGAACCTATGGTGGCGGCTCATATAACGCCACCAGCACCTATGTCCCTGGCCCAACCATCGTGAGCGGGAGCCACGATCGAGCGCTATCTGTCGTGATGTTCAAACCAGGCGATGCCGGCTTTGAAAATGCGCTTGATGCGAAGCAACAGCTCGGCCCGGAATGGCCTGAGCTCGTAAAAACCGGCATCCGAACGTGCCTATGACGCGCAAATTGCCGGCGCGTGACGAGTTTTTCGATGTGTACGGGCCCTATGACATCGAGGTTGACGGAACGCAGGTGCCCGCTTCTCAAAAGGCGCTGTGGGAGCAGGTTCGCGAAGAAGAAGGCTTAGAAGAATCCATAGGGTGTTATATGTTCTGTATCCGGCGCGGTGGGATAATATTGCCGTGGTACATCGGAATGACGGTGGCGGTGAAAGGGTTCCGTGGGGAGACGTTCACGCCGCATAAAATCGATATCTATAATGACTGCCTCCAACGCCAGAGCGGGCAGCCGCAGTTATTTATTTTCCCTTTCATGATCAAGCCGGACGAGAACGCTAACCTGCGCTTTAGTTTGGATCGTACTCGCGGCCGCAGGATAATTAAGTGGCTAGAGAAGACGTTAATGGGCATGGCACTCTCGCGAAATGACGAGCTAGCGAACTTGCGCGATGCAAGCCTCCCCCGCAGCGTGAGTGTTCGAGGGGTTCTTGGGGCACCGCTGCGGGGTAGACCGTCTACCGACGTTGCAGAGGCGCGACGCGCCCTACTCGGCGGGCAATGATCTATCGCCCGTACCTTCCCATGGTCGGTTCACGGCCTACTCAGGAACGGGATGGCCATGCCACGACTCGGGCAAGGCCGCTGACGGGGCTTGTAAGGATGGTGGCTGGGGGGGGCAGTAGCCGGATGCGATCAAATGCCGCCTGCGACCCTAGAAGGGCGCTTTGGCGCCCCGGCCAAAAGGAGCGGCCATCATGGCCATACCTTGCTGCGACGGACAGGGCGTCCGCCGTACCGGCGATACGTTTCTGCGAGCCGGGTCAGGTGATCAACTCAGCCAGCGCTTTCATTTCCTTGACCATCGCGGAAAGCATGCGCCGGTTCTGAACGGCTTCTGCTGTGAAGCGGCCGTGCTTTAGCGCGTACGTGTTTCCTTTAGGCGCGCCGGGGCTCTTTCCGCCGTGCATGCGACAACGGCAGTTCGGCATCGCCGGAGATTGGCAGGACATTCCCGAGCGGGTCCGAGCGCAGCAGCGCGGGCTCAGGTGCATCGGCATTTGGCTTTGCATGGGGCTGACCCTTTGAATTGGTTGCAACCCCACCCCCGCCCCCTGGCGAGCTGAAGTTGCCAATTGCGGCCTGGCCGCCTTCGTGGACATGGACGTGCTTGACCGTGACCTTCTGCTGGCCGCCCTTGCCGCGATGACGATTCAAGGCCTCTATCAAGGTGGCGTAGGTCCGGGAGAGCTTGTTGGCCTGGGCTAGGTTCATTCCGCGGGCTTCGGCCGACTGCTCCTTGATCATCGCCCGGCGGTAGCATTCCATTGCAGCATTGTGCGCGGCGAAGAGCTGGGCGGCCATCATGGCCTCCAACTCGTCGGCCGGTTTCATCTGCATCATGTACGCCACGGCGGCGTTGTACTGCCTGCCCTTCTGTTCCTCGTCAGAGTTGGCGAGCCACAGCGTGTCGAACGCCTGATTGACGAGGATATTATTCCAATCATCAGACTTGGAACCGCCGATGTGGGCCAACTGTCCGTCGTTGCTCGGCTTCACCACGTTGCTCTGGATTGTCCGTCGCTGAACAGGCTTGGCGGGAGGGTTCGCGGAACTGGCTTTCGTCACATCACACCTCGCATCATTACCCAGGCGACTATGGCGAAGCTCGCTAGCATCAGGATGCCGTGTCCTCTTGCAGGCTGACGAGGGAAGGGGCACCTTGAAGCAGAAGCGAACAACAGGGGCGACACTTGGACCGTCTGACACGCGGCTTTCATCGCATCGGCCTCGTTGGTGCCGTGCCGCTCATCTTGGCCGGCCTTGTCTTCCTCGCTGTGGCGTTGTCCAGCGGGAGCTTGCAGGGCAGCAATGGCGAAGGCGGCATGACGCTCCTGTGTGGCGCCCTGGCAGTCCTCTGGTACGTCATCTGCCGTGCGCTCGCGTGGATCATCAACGGCTTTCGCGAGACTGCCTGACGAATGGCGCGCCTCGCCCTGACGCTCTCGCTCGCGTTGGCAATCGCTTTCGGTCCGCATCCTCTGACCCTAGCGCTCATCTTGCTCGGCGGCGGCTGGCAGATAGCCCGCCGTGCTCCCAGGCCCGCCAGTTATCTGTACTGGCCCTGACAGGCCGATGGCCTGCGGCGTGATCCGGTTGGAGGCGCCAAGGCGTTCGGCAAGTCTCGGCGCGATCGGGGTAGGATTGCCGGGATAGTAGAGGCTGCGCGCCTGCCGGGCGGCGTTGATGCCGGCGACGGCGCCAACGCCTTTGCCGCCCGCCAGCCCCACGGCAGCGCCGGTCCAACCACCCATGGATGCGCCGATGGTCGTCAACAGGGCTTCGACTGTGCGTCGCGCCATTTCCCGCATCTGCCCAGCGCCGCGGTTTCCCGAATTGGAGGGGTTGGTCGCCCCAGGCGGAGGAAGGGTCTGCTTGAGCGCCGTCGCAAGCTTCCGCATCTGGCCCATCTCCTCCGAGGTGAACAGCCGCGACGCGAGGCTTTGGCCTTCGCCACCGACAAAGTTGAGGATGCGCTGGCTCATCTTCTGCGCGCCCATTTCGGTCTGGCCTTCGGCGACGTTCGCAATGCGCTGCCACACACCCTGACGGATAGCCGCCCACTCTGGCCCGTCCTTTCCGATCAGATCCCCGATGGCATCGACGAGCCGAAGGTTGGTGCTCGACGACTTGTTGCCGAACCCGAAGATTGCCGATGAGAGGTCTTCGGGAGACATGCGCCGATCGGCAACGTCCATCAGGAGCTTTACCGACGCCTGCGCCTGAGGATTGTCGGGCTGGGCCTTCGCCCATGCGGAGAACATTTGCAGCGACTTGGAATAGCGCTGCATCGCCTCCAGTTCGCCCGAGTTGAACATCTTGCTGGCCAGCGTCCGGCCGCGCTCACCCGTGAATTCGGCAATGCGCTCCGCAATCTTCCGAGCACCGGCCGCATCGGTCGCGTCGAAACCGCCCGTGAGCTTCTGCCAGGCGGCGCCACGGATCGCGCCGAATTCCGCGGAATCCTTCCCGAGCACCTGCCCCAGCCGATCGAAGAGCCGGGCGCTGAGCCCGCTGTCCCCAACGCGGGAGGCGCCGATCAGATAGTTCGCGACCTCCTCATCCGTCCCGCCGCGCTCGATGATGCGCTGGACCGCCCTGCCGGCGTCGTCTCCCGGACCATTGGGGCGAAAGGTCCGTTGCCAAGCCGAGAATTCCCCACGTGCGGCCTTGATCGCTGCAAGCGCCGTCTCGTCGCCGCTGAAAAGCGAACTGGAGAAGGCGCGTTCGAGCTGGTCGTCAAACGCCTCGATGATGCCGCGCATCGCCCTCGCATCGGCGGGGTTTGCCTTGGCGTCCTTGTACCGCGCGATGATGATTTTGCGGGCCTGCTCGACGCCGCGAAGGCTCACACCCTCTACCGTCTGTCCGGGCGCAGGGTTGCCGATGCGGCCCAGATTGAGCGACGCAATCCGGTCCACCTCTGCGAGCGTGCGCGACGCGGCCGGCGTCAGGGTCGCGTCTGGGATGATCGGCTCGGCGCGCTGGAGCAGTGTTTCCGTGATGCGCCGGGAGAGCGGCGCGGCAAACTCGTTGTTGGGGGATCCGGGTACCGTCAGGCCATTGTCGCCGGAACGCGCCACGCCCGTGAAGAACTCCGGGGCCACCTGTCCCTCACGAGCAAAGGCGTCGCCATAGGCCTGCTGATAGCCTCGCTTTCCGACTTCGGCGGCTTGTCGCGTCGCCGCGGCGATCCGTCCGCCGGCATCGACAGGCGTGACATCCTGCGGATTGAAGCGCGAGGCCATGACATCGGAGGCCTCCCGCACCGTCCCCGTGATTCGACCTTGCTTGGCCTCGTAGGCAGACCGGGCACGGCTGGCGAAATCATCAATGGCTTCACCCACGATGCCGCCGGCCTCACCGGGGCGGCCGAGATCGACCTGGCCTCTTGCAGCAGTGGCGCCGATCCGGTCACGAGCGGCCAGGGCCTGGGCTCGCTGCTCCGCAATGGCTTCCTGGGCGACACGCTGAGCCCGGTCGCCATAGGCGCCCCCGGCCATCGCGTTCTCTCGCGACAACACCGCGGGATCTGCGGAGCGCTGGCCTTGCGTCAACCGGATGCCGACCTCGTCAGCTGCCAGAACCCCTTCAGGTACAGCGGCCGGCGCCCTGCCGAGGCGCTTGGAAACCGCGCCGACGGTTGCCCCCAAGGCCCCACCAAGTACGCCGCCGGCTACGCCCATCTGCCCTGCGGCTAGCGCCTTGTCCGCCGCGTCACCATCGCTCTCGACGGCCCCGGTCAGCGCGCCATAGAGACCGCCGGTCGCAGCGGCGTTGAGAACGGTCGCGCCACGAGCACCTTCCCGTACGACACGAACGCCGGGCGATACCAGAGCCGTGGGCAGGAAGCCCCCAACCTGACCCGCAATCCTCGAGCCGGGGTTGAGCGCCTCATCAGCCGCGTCGAGCGCGCGCTGACGCTCCAGATTGTCGCTGTAGCGATCCCCGAAGGATTCACCCTGGCCAGCCCCGAAAGCGGCATCGCCGGCCGCAGCCAGCTTATTCATGCCCGGCACCCATGAAGCTGCACCGCGCATGAAGGCGTCCACGCGCCCGAGCGGGCTGGGCTTGTCCTGCTGCTCTCGGATGCGGACGGCGCCGGCCAGATATTCGGCCTGCCGCATCTGTGTGTCGCCGCCCTCGCGCTGCGCCCTCGTGGCGAAGCCCGTGGGCGATCCGATGGCCGGCGCCTCGGGAGCGTCGAACTGATCGAACACGTTTCCGCCTAGCCTCCGGTTCGGCGCAACCGTGACGACAAGCGGCCCTGATGAGCCGGCCGCACTATCGAACTGATCGAAGATATTGCTGGCCATTGCTATTGCCCCAAGACCTGAGCGGCGGCGCCTGCCCCATATTTGGCGTCGAACTGGTCGCGGGCGCTGGGATTGGAGCGAAGGAAGTCGACGGCGGCGGGCGGAGCTTGTGTGGCCTGGCGCTGCTGCTGCGGGCGATCCGGTGCGGGAGCGGCCTGCCGTTGACCGGGAGACTGGCCCCCCGCTTTGCCGCGCAACTCCTCAATACGACTCTGCGCAATACCCTTCTGGCGCTCCGCCAGCGTCAGCATGCGGTCGATGGTGCGGGCCCGCAGCTCCGGCGGGGTTGATGGATCGCCCAGCAGCCGCTGGAATTCCGACATCTCCCGTTCGGTCGTCGCACCCTTCAGAAGGGCCGACATGCTCTTGATGGCCTCGAAGGACATGATCTGCCCGAACTCGCGGGTAGCCCTGGCCTTTTGCTCATCAAAGATGATGCCAGCGCCTGGAATGCCGGACGTTCCCGCTTGCCCCTTCAAGCCGGCGCCCACGCCCATGTAGGTCTGCCCGTTCAGTTCGCGAGCCCGCTTGAGCGTTTCGATAGTGCCCTCGATTACCGGCAATTCGTCTTCGGCGGCGAAGATGGCCTTCTGATCCGCAGCGGACGGACCGGGCTTGGCCCTGGTGGCGGCCTTTTCGCGCTCGTAATCGAGGATTGAGCCAGCGAAGCCGTTCCGCTTCGCATATTCGTATTCTTTGACGCTGGTAGGGGCGCTGTCCGTCTTCTCCCGCTGGTATTCAGCTGGGCTCTTCGCCTGCGTCCAGCCCATGCCACGCGCGTACATAAACTCCTTGACGGTATCGGGCGCCTTCGAAGCCTCCAGCGCCTCCTTCAGGAAAATCTCGCCAACGGCGCGGGCGTTGGCGGGAAGGTTCGGATTGGCGAGAGCTGTGGCGAGTTTGCCGACCTGTCCTTTCGCCGCTTCCATCTGCCGGGTCATGCCATAGTCGAGCGCCTGCGCGGATGTCGTCGGGCGCGGCAACTGGCTGCTGGGAACCCCTACCTGCGAGCCGACGCCCTGCGTCTGCATCGCCCCGCGCGCCGGCATATCGGCAGCCTGCGCCACGGGCGTCTGACCAAGGGCCGGAAGCGCAAGCGGCGCGTCTCGGCCTTGGGGCGCCGCAAAGTCGTTTTGAGCCCCGCCGCCCTGAGACAGGGCGAACGTCCGCGAACCCGCATCATTCTCGTTCGAGAGATCGGGCGGCATCTGCGCAGGCATCTGGCCGATGGCGGGCACCGCGTCACGAGCCGGGACATCCGCGCCGATGTTGAAGGGGCGAGGCGCTGGCATGGGTGCGCTAGCAACCGGAGAACCGAGCTGCGAAAGTGCGCTGCCCATCCAAGGTTGGGAAACACCCTCATCCTGAAACACGGGGCGCGTCGCCTCGCCTGCCGAGATGGCATTGAAGGCGCTGCCGGTCATGGGCGCCGGCTGGCCGGGCACTGCGAAGCCCGAGCCATTGCCTCGCAAGGCTGCGAGCGCCGCACCGGGCGCCGGCATGTCGGGGCCACCTTGCGCAACCTGCGTCGCATAGCCCCCGCTCTGATGGCGCGCGAGATAGTCCCGCAGGGTCGTGCCGTTATCGTCTGCGGGATTGTACTGGCCGCCCGTCGCGATGAACTTGCGAAGCCCCTCCTTGCCTCCCAGATGCGCGACGGCGCGCATCCCTTCGACCGTGACAGGGACGCCCGCAACTTGCTGGCCAACCATCTTGTCGAGGCCGTTCTGCGCAATGAAGTTGTCGATGTCGCCGAAGTGCCAGCGTTCAGCGCGCTGCTGCAATTCAGGCGAGGTCATGAACTGTTGCGGCGTCGTTCCCTGAGGGATGGCGCCGGCCGCCGCCGCTTCCTGCAAACGTGCTTGGCCGAACTGCGCGCGTCCGAAATGCCCGACTTGGCCACCGGCTCCAACCGCATCGTTCTGAGCGCGCCAGTTGCCACCACTCTCCGAGTTGATCAGCGAGGCGGGCGAGGTTTCGCCGGCAGTCGGAGCAAAGTTCAAGCTCGGAGGCGTACCCTGGCCGAGAGCAGCCAGGCCTCCACCTGAACCGGACAGAGCATCGGCAAGTCCTCGCGTCGCCGCCTCGGAGAGCCCGCGGGTCCGCGACGTTTCGGCGAGCTTGAGCACGTCGACCGCGCTCCCGAGGTCGCCGAGCGACATGATGCGGCTGGCGGCGCCGGAATAATCCGGGTTCGGGCCGGTGAGAGATTGCCCGATGTCGGCGAGCGTGCGCTTCTTGTTGGCCTTGTCATAGGCGTCCGTGAACGCGCTTCCGAGGCTTCCAAGGGGACTGAAGTCGATAAGCCGGGGACCGTAGTTGGCCATTACCATTTCGTCCCGTCGCCGAAGGGTTGGAAGTTCGTCGCGGCGCCGAGCGCGTTGCTGACGGTACCTCCGCCACCGAATAGGGCACCGCCCGCAAGTCCGCCGAGCCCACCCAGGCCACCACCGAGGAGAGACAGGCCGGTCTTGGCGATGTTCATGCCGAAGTTTAACTTGTTGGCCGCCGCGTCCTGGCCTGCCATCAACGCACCTGTGCCAGCGCTAATGGTCTGCTGCCCGAGGTTGGCCAAGTTGCTCGCGCCCAGGCCCGCGAAGTTGGAATAGATCCCCGCTTCTCGGCCGGCCGCGTTGTCGTAAATGTTGCTCTCGTCGCGCCCACGCTGAACGCCAAGGTCCCCAAGGCCACGTTGGAGGGCCGCTTGAGCGCCGGTCGCTTGAAGACCTTGCGTGGAAAGACCGTTGAGCCGATCCTGCCAGCCGCCATATTCCTGATTGGCAAGCTGGCTGGCGCGATCCGTGATGGCGGCCTGCGTATTTCCCGAGCCGAGCGCTCCAAGAGCAGAGGCTTTGCGCGCAACCGCATCCGTCGCCTGATCGACCTGATACTGATAGCTTGGCGATGCCTGGAACTGAGAGACCGCAGCCGCATTGCCCGCCGCGCCGTTCTGCCCGAGGCTGTTCTGATATGTCGTCAGCGCGCCACGGCCGGCCTCCGCCCAAGGGTCGAACCGGCCGATGGCTTCCTGATACTGCGGCACGGCGGCGTCATAGCCCTGCCCGAGTGACGCGAGGCTGTTGGTGCGACCAGTGCCAATGGAGCCGAGCGCGTTGGTCTGCCCCGTATTGAGTAAGGCGCTGATTGAGTTGCCGGTGTTCTGCGCCTGATCGGCAGCCCACATGCCGGTGAGACGGCCTTGCCGGCCTGAAAACGGGTCCGCCATTAGGCCTGCCCTCCGCATCCGATGACTGCGTGATAGGCCTGGAAATGCTGATCTGTGACCGACCAGGCGTCCAGGATGTCGTTGTGGACGCGGGCGTAAGTTTCCGCGTCGCGAGGAGCATGGCGAAGCAGCAACAGCAGCTGCTCGGTGAGCTGTCTCATGCGCTCGGCGCACAATGCGGCGCCGACGATGTGCCGCTCGATCGGCAACGGGGGCGCTACGTTCGCCGGCTCCGAACGCTCGCTCTCGGCGCTCTCGATCTGGTGCAGCGCGTTCACGCAGTCACCGAGCGATTCTGATTATCAGCAGCGAGCGTGAGCTGAGCGCGGATCAACGCGCGGATGGTGCTCGACATCGACGTGTCGCGGCGCTCGGCTTCCTTCTCAACTGCGGCCCGCAATTCGGGTTCGACGCCGCAAATCAGGGTGGCAGTTCGTTTCGGTCGTTTGGAATGCATAAGTGCCTCCATTTCTGGAGACAAGATGACCCAAAACGACTAAAAGATCAATAAAATCAATATACTACACGCCTACAGCCGCTGGCGTTCGCTGGTATCCGTTCGCAGTCGGAAATTTGGATTTTTCGGCCCGCGCCCCCAGATTTATTTTCGTGCGCCTGCCGAGCGGGCGGCGCAGACGGCCCGGCGCTGGCTGCACCGATCGAAGCAATGAGGCGCGGGAACCGGAACAGATTTCGCACAGCCCTAGGACGACGCGCGGTGCGGCTTGCGGTCGCTGTCCTGCGAGGAGACGAAGTATCAAATGATATTGAAGCCGTCCGAGGTACCTCTATATTTCCTCGCCTGAACTGGGAACGGTGGAGTAGACGGCATGACGCGTCTTGTTGAAATGCCAGTTGAAACCCCTTCCATGACCATTCAGACGGACGACGAGTTTCGGGCAGCGCTGGCCAGGCTTCAGACCTTGGAAAGCGCAACATTCGAGACGTCCTACGCTCTCGAAAAATTGGCGTTGCAGGCGGCAGTCGCTGAGTACATGGCCCGAAAGGAAGCCTCTGCTGCTCCGACGGGTGCGATCTAGAGGCCCTCGCGGAAAATCAAACAGGCTGGCCCCCCCAACGCGGCAACTATGTCAATTGATATCGCCGACGCGACGCCGGCACGTCAGTATCGCTGATGAGTCCGACACCGAGCCCCGGTCAGATCACCACGTTGAGCCAACTCTATGCCAGCCTTCGATCCGCGGTCGACGATGCGGCCGAAGCACTGGACGCCGTTCGCGTCGGCGAAAGTTCGGGGGCGGTCGATACCGAGCGCTTTCTCGCTGCCAGCCAGCGGGTGGCGGCTCTCGCCCGTGAAATTGCGGCGATCCTCGACAGGTAGCATCGGACGCCCCAATCTGGCTCGGCCCCGGAAACTCGTCGCAGCCAGCAGGATTCGGCTAACATGAATGATCTACGCGACGACCGGGCCATCGCCGTGGAGGCGCTGATCCGCTATCTGGAGTGCCGCGATCAGGTCTCGGCCTACGAACGCAATCTGCTGGCCAACCTGTCGATGCGTTTCAAGGCCTTCGGCAAGGGCGAGGAGCTCGTCGTCGAGCATTCGCGGCCGAACGAAAGCTGCCTCGTCCTGAGTGGCTTCACCGGCAGGGAGGTCATGCTCAAGGACGGAACGCGCCAGATCACCGCGGTCCACATTCCCGGCGACTTCGTCGACCTCCACGCGCTGTTGCTGAAGCTAATGGACCATAGCGTGGTCGCGCTCACTGAGGTCCATGCGGCCTACGTGCCGCATCAGGAGCTGGTGCGGATCTCGGAGGCGGCGCCTCATCTCAGCCGCCTGCTCTGGCTCTCGACGGTTGTCGACGGCGCCATTCAGCGCGCGTGGATCGCCTGCATAGGCCGACGCAAGCCACTTCACCATCTCGGCCATCTAATCTGCGAACTCAGCGTGCGCCTGAACGCGGTCGGCCTGGCGCCGCGCCATTCCTTCGATTTCCCGGTGACGCAGGCGCAACTGGCCGATGTCCTCGGCATGTCGCTGGTGCAGGTGAACCGGACCTTGCAAGCGTTGCGGCGCACCGGGTTGGTGAGCTGGAAGGCCTCGACCGTTACCATCCACGACTTCGCGGCCCTGGCGGAGCTCTGCGATTTCGACCCGATTTACCTCAACCTGATCAACGAGCCACGCTGACGGAACCAACGGCATCATGCGACATTGATCCGGCATGCCGCGCTACTTCATCGACAGCTCCGACGGTCGTCACAGCGATATCGACAAGGAAGGCCTTGAGCTTTCCGACGACGAGACCGCGCGGCGAATCGCGCTCGATGCTCTGCCAGACATGGCAAGGGACAAGCTGCCGGATGGCGATGAACGCAGCTTCCGCGTCTGCGTGCGCAACTCCGACGGGTCGGTGATCTACCGTGCGCGACTCGATTTGATCGATGAGTGGCTGGACGGCCGCGTCTAGAAGAGCCTGCGCTTCGCACCCTGTCTCGAGATCCTACCGCGACATATGACGCCATTGCTGTCGTTCTCTGTGCGCCGTGCATGGAGCGGCCGACACGGCCAATCGCGAAGTCCATGACCGACCCAGGTTCAGCGGAACGGGTGCCGAAATTAGGCGTTATCGCTGACGGACAGGGGCAATGCGATGGCACACACGGGCAGGCAGTTGGCGCTCGAAATGATTCAGAAGTTTCCCGGCCGAGATTGGATCGCGGAGCTGGCCGACCGCACCAGCCACACTCGCGATTTCATCGAGTGGCACCTCCAAGAGGATATCGCAGTGCCGGACGATGTGAAGCGTGCCGCGGAGGACATGCTGAGGCCGACGGTACTCGATGACGGCAAGCCCGGCAATTTTGCCTAGGCAGAAGGTCTTGCATGTCCCGACCCCGCCCCAACAAGACACGGCCTCTACCGGCGATGGTCGCAAGCACTCGCGACGCAGAGAAGGCAGCCGAGCTCATCGAGGCGCTCAGCGGCTGCCTGGAAGGGACCGCCGAAGAAGGCGCCCTCGTCGATCTGATCTTTAAGCTCGAAGTCTGGGAGGCGAAGAAAATTTGGCGCGGAACAGCCTTGGCACAGCGCCGTTGAGTCGCATCAGTCCCGTTGCGTAGGTGCGGTCATGGCAGTGCGACCCAAGCTCTCGAACACCACTGTCTCGCTTGCGGCTCGCATGCGCCGCAACCATCCCGACCAGACCGAACTTCAGCTCGAACCTCGCGAGCTCTACCGCGAGCAATGCGAGGACGCCGAGGGCAACCGCTACACCGTCATCGCCTGGCGCCCCTTTCCCGGCCTGGACCTCGTGGAGTTCACGCTCGACGACGGCTCGCCGGTGAAGTTCGTCGACGACTGCCTGTTCCAGGTCGCAGAAACCGGCACCTTCATCACCCGCTGCCCGTAAGGACACCCATGACCAGAAAGCCGAGCCGCGTCTTCGTCGTCAGCAGAATCCGCGACGTCATAGTGAGCGCAGACCCGTCCGAAGGAGCGCTCATCGGCATGGAGGTTCCCGGCGAGGCGGACATTGAACTTCGCCTGCCCGCTGATGCCTTGGCCAAGCTCGAGGCTTTGCTAGCGAACGCTAACATGGAGCAGGCGAAGTTTCAGAAGATGCAGTGAGGTGGCCGATGACCTCCCACCAAGGAAAAGGCCCGCCGGCGCGACCTGGGGGAAGCCAGAATCGTCGTAATGAGCCGAGAGGGCGGGCCGCACCGACCTAGTGAAGTGTGAGCGGAGTCCGCGCCCAGAGCCTTAAGCCGGCCCTCCTATCTGTTTCAGGGAGAGTCCAGGGCTCGATAATCTCGCCCTCGGGCGACAGGAAGCGCTCCAAGTAGCCAAAATCTCCGCGTCCGTCGTAGAAGAAGCACACCTTCCAGCCGTCGCAGGAGGGAAGCACCACGAAATGCGCGTGGTTTCCGTGCCTAGGTGGCGGCGCCGCGCTGGCAGCAACGTTGGACAGATACCGGATTTCCATTGGTCTTCTCCCAGGGGAGGTTCGGACCTATCTGCCAAGGCGGGCGGGAAAGCAAGTAAAGTCGGGATGAGTAGTTGTAGCAAATGAGTACGTAACGCTGGCGACGCGTGGCGAGCCTGCGACACTGAAATGGTTGTTTACCGCACCGTAAAGGCGCCCAATGACTTAGCGCTGCATACCTGCGCTTTATCCCTCTGCGAGCCCGCTCGGGAGGCGAGTCCAAGCGAGATCATCATGAAATCCGGCCATGGCAGGTTGATCCTGCGCGATGGGATGGACGTGCCTTTAGACTACTGTATGGCCGCTCTGAAAGAGGGCGCTCGACGTCACGGAAGCCTCATTGGCGATTTGAGCAAAATCGACGCGGGGGAATTCGCCTATACGATCCGGTATGTCCCCGCGGATGACGACGAGTTCACCTTGCTGGTCACGACCTTCCATGACAACTATCTGACGTTCGTTAGCGACGTTGTTCAATCAGGTTACCCGCATGAGGAGCCCGAGCGGAGTTAGCCCCGGGGCCGGGCCAGGCGTGGGGGCTTTGGCTCCCTTTGAAGTCGCCGGAACGGGCGTCGAGATATCGCGTTGCCCCTGATCACCCAGGGAGGACGCCATGGCACTGACCGGCAGACAGATTGCAATCGAGATGACCCAGAAGTTTCAGGGCCGCGATTGGATAGCCGCGCTCGCGGAGCAGTGCGGGCAAACCCGCGACTTCGTCGAGTGGCATCTCAAGGAGGACATGACGCCCCCGATCGAACTTGGCGAAGCAGCCAGCGCGATGCTTGAGCGCGCCGACGATGATTTCGCTGGGCTACCGGCTAACACCCGGAAGCTTCGACAGGGTTGATGCGAGGTCGCCTACCTGCTCGACATGAGTCCGGAGAAGCGCCGAGGCATGCTCGTCGGCGTCAAAGGCGGCACGCCGGACGAGGCCCGGGGTTGAAAAGCCCCCGTCAGCGCGAGCTGACAGGGCGTTCAGTGAGGAAGTAATTGCGACAGAGCCGGACTTTTGGCACCCGCACTGACGCGCGTCACCGTCATCTCTGTTAAAAGACTGTCGCCCGATAGATGCTATTTCTTGACGGGCCTTCCGGGATTGATGGCGCTCGGTGATGCCGACGGCTTGGGCTGGCCGCGGGCCGGCGCGGTTGTTACCGACGACGAGCTTTTCCTGCCCTCTGTGTCGGCAGGAATGCCCGAGCCGGGACGCGGCCGGCTATCACTGGATCGAGGTGGTTGGCCGACTGGCGGCGCCTTGCTGCTATTGGTCATTTCACAGCTCCTCTGGCGGCTCACGGTCGCGACCATTGCCGGCAGTGGCGTCACCATCGCCCGACAAACCCACCGGGTTGGCGCTCACCAAGCCACCGTCATTTGGCTGGGCCTGCGATCGGGCGTACTGACCCGCTGCGTCCGCCTGCGCCGGTTGCTTGGCCCGCATGCTTTGAATCTCGGCTTCTTGCTCGGTTGAGAGAGGATTGCCATGGCCGTCTTTCATGTCGGTCTCCCTTCTATCCGGCCTCCGGCTTCGGAATGGCGGCGGCAAAAGCGCTCCGCATCATCACGGAACAAGGTCCATGCCGGTAGAGGAATTTCGGTTCCCGGCTCCTGCCTCATCATCGTGAAAGATCTAGATCGAGCGGGCCGATCGGGATCGAGACGAGCGGCGCGGCACATCGCGCGGGCGATGCTACGAATGCGGGCTTCATCCATGGCCAAGTGTCCTGAATGCGCTGACGCAGTGGAAAACGCATGCCCACGAGAGGAGTTCCATGGCGAGGCGGGACCCTTGCAGGCGAGGATTCGGCGCATAATGATGTTGCGATGCAGCAGACAAAGAGGCCCTGCTAGCGTGAGCTGGCGGCGCCAAGTTTCCATAATGAACACTATGGGCGCGACTGGGGAACGATGTTTCAGCTGCAGTTCCGTTCGCCGATCAGCGTGTAGGTGGCCTCTCCAGCGCCATCTCAGGCCATGCCTACCAAAAGGTCGCAGTGATCGCCCGAAACCGTCGATGAGCGCCACAAATGGTCTGCTACCGGGTTCGAGGTGCCCGATGCTTGTTGGCCGCCGCGCCGTCAGGATCGTCTTCGGTAAAGGGAGCATGGGGACCCGTGGGATGTTCGGAGAGGGGGCTGGGCCCGGGCCTCTTCTGCTGCTGCTCACCTGGCTGCCCCGGACGCCGGGGCGTCTTGATGAGATCCGGCATGCTATTCGCCGGGGTGGTCGCGGATTTCTCTGCCATCGTGGTCCCCAGATTATTTGAACCGCTCCGAGCCAAATGCGGATCCAGTCCGTTGCTGACCTGAAAACGTCGGAGCGGAAAGATCAGTTCCGATGTGCCCAACGAAAGCGACGCCACCCGAGGATGACGCCGCCTAGACTACCAAGCGCCCCAAGCTGGGGTTATGAGGCGCCATCGGACAAACTTGGCAGCGATTCCATTCCGGCTCTCTCAAGTGATGTTCGCCTGGCGAAGACGGTGAGGCAGAACCCGCAAAGCAAATTCGGCCGGCCTAGGCTAGGTTGGCGGTGTGGGCGGCTCGTCTCCGTCGCCTTCCTCGTCGGAGCGAACCGACGTGGCTTCTTCCTTGAGTGTGTCACCTTCGAATTTTAGCGATGCCCGGTAGACCTCGTCGCCGACCTCGTCCTCTATCTGGACTTGGAGTGCAACTCGTTCACCGTTGGGAAGGCGCTCGCGGGCCATATCGACCAAAGCGCGTTGGGCGTCGTCGGTCGCGGCCTTCCGGTTCTTGAACTCCAGACCGTCCTCGTCCCGGAAGGTGCTATCGCCGTCATCGGTGGTGACAAAGAATTTCGGCATGGGCATGCCTCCTCGATCACCTCAATCACCTCACCTCGAATGTGTTCCAGCGAGGCCGCGATATCGTTGGCTGCGATGGAAGCCCAACGAACAGCTCTCGGTATCCGCTACGCCGTGAGCGATCGGCCGATCGCAAATCGGAGTCCGATGGCCCTGCGAAGTAGAACTGGTCGTCTCGCCCTACGACCGCGGCAGTGCAGTTGGCACGGTCGCCACGAACTGGTCGACGGCGGCCCCCGCAATGTTACCCTGAGGAACAGAAACCGACAGCCCCAGCACGATGTGGGCGAGCCACTCTTTCTTGCTCGCTTCGCGGGACGGGGAAGCCGCATCCCTCGCGGAAATCTCACTCCACGCTCGATTGAACGCGGCTCCAATGCCGGCGAGTTCTTCAGGGCTAGCGGTAATAGAGCGGATCGGCATCTTTTCACTCCATCGCTGCTCCAAGAGAGCAGTGATTGCGAATGGTACGCAAGGCAATTGCGTGCTCACCAAGGAGCGAAGTTAAGGATGGCTGAAGAACCCAAGCGAAACGGCCGAATGAACTACCTGCGATAAGCACCTCGGAGCCCCGAGGTTCCTGTAACGGCGTCCAGCCGGGCCAGCACTGGAATCATGAGACGATTCGTGACCCGAGGTTTATGACGGCGTTAGAGCAATCACCCAGACCTTTGGCCCTACCGCTCATTCGCTGACAGTTTAAATCATTGGCCTGCGACGTGCTGGAGGATTTGCCAATGACCTTTCATCCTTGGGGACTTCTCGCGGCGTGTGATCGGACCCCATGCACTGTAACGGATTGGACTGGCGACCGCCCCGAAAGGGCTTTTTCTAGCCTTCGATCGGCTTTGCGTTACTCCCGGGAAGCACTTCAGGAGGGCGCTGTGTTGGAGATCAGACTGCATGGCGATAGAACCGATGTCACCCTAACAGCCGACCACGTTGCCATCTTGCTCCGATTTGAAAAGACCGCGTGAATCGCACTCAGGGTTAGGCGGACGGGTTGCCTTCGATCGCCAAGGAAGAGACGCCTCACATGAACAGCGGCATCATAACCGCGAAGCCCAGGGCGACGACCACGGCCATGCGAAACCAGACGCCCTGAATGCCTCGGCTGACTGTCATGACGCCCGCTCCGCGCTCTTGAGAAAAGGCGTAGTCAATCTTCGTGAACTTTATCACTGGGCACCGCATTGACGGCCGCTGCCTCAGAGTTTTCACCGGCTTTATTTTCGACTCGTTGCAATTTTCGCTCTTTGCGTTTGCGCCTTCTGATATTGAGAAGAATTGAAAGGCTACGATGAGAACGCTTACGACGTCGCATAGTGAAACCCACCATGTTTGAATTCGGATCATTTTGTTCGAAAAGGAAACAGCATCGGCATCGCTAAAGGAGACGCTGCAATGGGCGAGCCGAATTTCGGTTATCTTCGGTGGTCAGCGGATAAATAACCCGACCGATTGGCGCACTGGCGTTGTAATTTCGATTATTGCCTCGTGCGTGGGTAAATGCTCGCGAGAGGTTACATCAGCAACCGAAAGGCCGCCATGAATGCGACCGCAATCACCATAGCGGCACGCAATACGATGCCGCGTACACTTTCGCTGACTAACACCCTTCGCAAGGTGAGCTGACCGTCGGCTGTAGTCAATCCGATCTTTACCGGATTCACGGGGGACTAGGTTCGAAGGTTGCGCGAGCTGAGTAGGCGTCGAGAGCTCTTAGTTTCGGGGCACGTAGAGCAAGTGTCTGGCTCCGATGAGCGGATGACCGAAATCCAACAGCCCGCGTTTACGGCCGTCACGGAATTGGAAGAGGGAGGTAGAAGCCGACCGTCGCAGTAGCCGTCACCAAGATAATAACGGCCAACCACAGACAGAAATCTGTCTTAGTTTCGGAGTTCGAGAGCATAGCCATCCATCTCCATTGATTGCGAGATAAGTCCGCGATGGAGCTGGTCGTTCCAGAATTGCATAAAATCAGCGCGAATTTGGTAAATCAATTGTAACCCCCCGTCCTCGTGGGGACGAAGTTCGCGCCGATGGTTTGTCCTTCCCCGCTAGGCGGGCGTCACTTGCTCAGCGCAAACTAGCCTCGCTCACCAAGCAGCTCGGATTTGTTCAGCCTTTCAATCAACGTGGAACTGGCTGCGTTTGCACCAATCACTTCGGTATCCACGCCATGAGCTTTAAAGCGCTGGACGACCTTTTCCAGAGCGGCCACGGCTGTGATGTCCCAAAAATGCGCTTCAGATACGTCGATCAACACGCGCCTCCCCTCACCGTCTCGAACGTCGAAGCTATCGACGAACATGTCGGACGAGGCAAAGAAAACCTGCCCGAAGACCCGAAAGGTTAGCCGCTGCGCCGCTTCATCGTTTTCAACTTCGATGCGCATCAGCCGCGCCACTTTGAAGGCGAAGAAGACGCCGCTGAGAAGCACGCCCACCGCTACGCCTAGCGCTAGGTTGGAACTCGCAATCGTCACCAGAACGGTCGCCGCCATGACGGCGCTCGACATCTTGGGGTGGACGATCAGCGTGCGCAGCGAAGACCAATCGAATGTGTCGATAGAGACCATGACCATGATGGCCACGAGTGCGGCGACAGGAACCTGCGAAACGACCGGCTTCAACAGGACCATCAGAATCAGGAGCAGCGCCCCAGCAAACAAGGTCGATAGCCGTCCTCTGCCGCCATACTTCACATTGCTGACCGTCTGACCGATCATCCCGCAGCCCGCAATGCCGCCAAATAGGCTGGCCGCAACGTTCGCAACCCCAAGTCCCGAGCACTCGCGGTTCTTCGAGCTAGGCGTATCGGTCAGGTCATCGACCACGCTGGCCGTCATTAGGGATTCAAGCAGGCCAACCATGGCGATTGCGAGCGCAGGGCCGGCGATGATGCGAAGGGTATCGAGGTTTAGCGGTACGGATGGCCACGCAAACACAGGCAGCGAACTTGGTAGTTGGCCGAGATCGGCCACGGTCTTCACCGGCAAATCCAGCCAGGTTGAAGCGATGGTCAGCACCAAGATGCAGATCAATGGAGATGGAATTGCCGTCGTGACGCGCGGTACGAGATAGATCAGCACCAGGCCGGCCGCCAGGACGGCGTAGGTGGCAGGACCGCCGCCAATGACATGCGGTACCTGGGCCCCGAAGATCAGGATTGCGAGCGCGTTCACGAAGCCTGTGCGCACCGACTTGGAGACAAAGCACATCAGGACGCCCAGTCGGAACAGACCGAACAGTATCTGGACCACCCCCGCCAGAGCGCCCGCAGCCAGCAGATATTGCAGACCATGCGCGTAGACCAACGGCGCCGCTACCAGCGCGACGGAGCCGGCGGCAGCTGAAATCATGGCAGGCCGCCCACCCGCAAAGGCAATCACGATGCCGATCACGAAGGAGGCAAATAATCCGACTTGTGGATCGACGCCGGCAGCGAAGGAAAAGGCGATGACCTCGGGGATGAGGGCGAAGGTGGCGACGGCGCCAGCAAGCATTTCGCGGACAGGACGGCGGAGCCGTTCCCGGCGAATAGTGGACAGGGACATGAACGGGTCTCGCAAACCAGCCATCGAGGTTGGATTGAAGCCAACAAGGAAGGGCGATGCGTGGTTCGGCGGATCGGCGGCCGAAAGAGCCACCCGGATTTGCACCGGGTCCAGTCGGGTAAGCTTGTCTTACCGTTCGAGTGCCGAACTACGCAATGGCTGATCGGGCGCTTTCTTCCCGGCTTACCGTGAGCGGTGGGGTGCGGCTTACGAAGACCGTTCCTTGGGAAAATCTCTCCGCGTGGGCCCATCGACCTCTGAAGCACGAACTTTGCGCCGCCGCATATGAAAAGGCCCCGCCAGCGCGCGCCGACGGGGCCGAGTCTTTGGGGTACAAAGGAATCCGCTGGTAACACTCAAACGCCGGCCAGCGTTCCTGAATGAAAAGGCCCGGCCTCCGCGAGGAGTTCCGGGCCTTTTGTGACCGTCGTCGCGCGTGCGAACGGTCGCTATCGATCTCGCTAATACCTCCGACCGACGACGGCCGGTACATCCGCGGCTCGCGTCCTGGTCGGCGATAGGATGCGCAGACGACTGGGTGGGACATCGGCGCCAGAGCCAAACCCGGATGTTGGGCGTTAGTTCCAAGGACGCGGCCAATGTGAGGGCTCGCCGCGACAGCACAGCAGGTGCTGGACGTCCTCAGATGGCCTCCGGCGCGCCTGCTTTCCTCCCGGCCCCTAAGCGGCGTCTTCCGCACGGCTATTGACTAGCGTGAGATTCGGAGGGCCAAGGCCAAGACGGCTAGCGCTATAGATCGATCGTCCAGCTTCATCGCGAACCGTCGCCGTGAAATGACGATGCTCATCCTCGGCGGTACATTCGCTCGACCGGTCAGGGAGCGCGTAGCGTGCGATTTCGCGAGCTTCAGCCTCGTCGGTGAACTCAAAACCTACCCTATCGACGAAAGCCCGCTCGCCATCGCTCACGTCGACGTAAAAACGCGGCATGATCGAACCTTTCAAAGGTCAAACGCCCTCATTTGACCATAAGTAAGGGGCGGGTGTGAAGGGCGTTCACCGCATCGCCGCGGGGAGGCACTTATGAATTGCTCGCTAGTGAAGCGAAGGTTGATGAGCCTGCGTGCCGCAGCAAACAAAAAAGGCCCCGCCAGCTCACGCTGACGGGGCTTCAATTTCATCGCGGGCACCAATCCCAGAAGCCCGTGGTGCGTTGCGGTGTGGTGTAGAACCAGCAGTATCCGGAACGAGGTGCCCGCCCCGCAATTGCAACTGCGCTGGCGCCCGCGATAAAACCTATCGCTGCGCCTGCCGCCACCGCGCCGCCCCGATTCCAGTGACGACGGGGGTGGACGACAACCACTCGGCCAGGCCTATGGTTCCGAACAGTCGAGCGTCCGCGATAGACATGAGAGCGGCCGCGGGAGCGGTTCACCTGGGGGCGGCTACCACGATGCGAACGTTGAACCTGCCTGGCGCCGCGGACGTTCTGGCGGGATACATCTCGTGCTGAGGAGCGACCTTGCGCCTCAGCAGGACTAGGAGCGGCCAGCGGTGGGATCAGGCTCGTTACGAAGGCGAGCAACATGAAGAGCGATTTCAGTTTCAGATTCTTGCGCAAGCTAACCTCCTAGAAGCGGTTGAGCCCCGTCCCCAATCCTTTGCAAAGCAATCGTATACCTTACGGGCGCTCCGCACACAGCGGTATCAAAAAAAGCGGCGCCACCTCGGAGGATGACGCGCCCAGACTACCAGCGCCCACGGCTGGGGGTATGAGGCGCGTCGGACAAACGAGGAGCGGCGGTTCCGTTCCGAGGCGAGCGCTGAGTCTCATGCTGCCTGTCCAAGCGCCCGATAGCTGCCAGCTACGGCCTCAAACCGCCGCTCCTGCCCCATGAACCAGAACTCCACTTGCCCGGGCGCACCGCACGTGGGCTGACGCCTGATCTTCTTGGCTGAGACGATGGTCTTTCGAGCCTCGTAATCGCGATAGACGACGATGCCGGCATCGGCCTTGTTGCGCCAGTGGGCTGAGCCGGAGATGTCGTAGAGGCCAGGCTGAGGCTCCTTACCTCCGCCGGGGTTCAGCAGCTTTGTCGGATGGGCAACGACGACGACCGTTACGTCATGGACGCGGCCAAACAGCTTGCACTTGCTGATGAGCTGCGAGACGAACTCGGTCTCCTGCTGATTGGAGGGGCGTGAAGCCTCTAGCTCGTTGTAGGGGTCAATGATCAGGCCCCGGATGCCTTTGCGCAGGACAGCGGCCTTGGCCCGCCCCAGCACCCAATCGATCGTCGGGGTGTGATCGGCGGCGTCGATGAAGGCGAAGCGCTCCCGCACCCATCCCAGCGCGGCGGAAAGCTGCTCGGGATCCATGCGCATGGTTGGGCCGGCATGGAACGGCGCGCCTGCCTTGATCTCGCACAAGTCGGCGATATGGCTCTCGGTCCCTGTCTCGGGTGAGAACACCGCCCAGCGCCAATCGTGCAGGCCTGACATCGCGACGGCGACCTGATCGAAGAACCGCGACTTGCCGTGGTTCGGGATGCCAGTGACGACGACAAACTGGCCAGGCATCACCTTGAACGCCTGATCGAAGTCCGGCCCGAGCCCGCACGAGAGCGGCTGAGGGCCATTCCCACGATACATCTCCCACACGCTGTCCGCGAAGTCGTCCACGCTGTAGAGCCCGTCTATGGGCCAAGGCTCGGCGTTGGCGACGCACTCGCGCAGCACATCCGCGCCGTGATCCATCAGGCACTCGTTGGCGTCCTTCGTCTGGGCATCGCCAGCAGACGGGAAACGGACGCGCCAGCAGCGGTCCTTGCCGAGACGGCGCGCTAGCTCCTGCGCCAGCAATTCGCCCGGCCCGTCCATGTCGGTCGCGATCAAGATGCGGCCGGCGGCCTCCAGCTCGGCGGCATGGGTCGCCAGAGGCTCGTAGCGCTTATCCGACTGCTCCGGCTTGTCCGGTGCGCCGTTGGGCAGGCTGACGGCATTCGGCAGACCCGCCTCGATCATGGCGAGCACATCCATCTCGCCTTCGACGAAGATCAGATCCTTGCCGGTCTCGATCGCGTCGGCGTTGTACAGGACCGGCTCGGGCTGCTTCTCCTGGCGGAAGTTCTTGGCCGCGTCGCGGTACTTCACGTTGCGCAGCACGCCCGCCCACTCGTAGGAAAAGGCGATGCAGTCGGCTTCGGCTTCGATCTGGGGAAACCACTGGCGTGAGCGATAGATGCACATGCGCTCCACCGTTGCCGCGCTGATGCCGCGCGAGGCGAACCAAGCCAGCAGCTTGTCGGGCCGCCGCGGATTCTCGACGCGGGCGGGGCGGTTAAACATGCGGACCTCTTTGCGGTGGTGAGGATGGAAGTCGTTGCCGCCGACGCCGCCGATCCAGGGGCAGTGGTGGCAGTCCCATTTCACGCGGTCGTCGAACACGGTGACCGACAGGCAGGGCTCGGTTTTCTTCTTCCGAGCAGCCGAGCAGCGCGGGCACGGCAGCTTGTGATTGCCGAGCCGGTAGGACCGGAGCCGGATGCCCTCTGCGGCGAGCTTTTGGATGAAATCAGCCATCACATCCTCCACGAGTTCGGATCGTGGGAGGCGACGGCTTGCTGACCCCGAAGAGCCGCCTCGATCCACGCAACCGGATCGATTGGGTTCGCGTCGCGGGCGTCCACCAGAACCCGCAGGACCCGGCGACAATCGTCACGTGACGATTTCAGCCATTTGCCGATCAGGGGACGGGCGGCTCCTGTTGGCTTGCCTGTCAGCCCCGTCAGGATCGACACGCCATCGCGAAAAAGCTGGGTCCGCCAGTCTAGCGGGCCGATCTCTGCCGACGGCAGTTCCGGGGCGGTTTCGCCCGTACCTTTAGGTACGGAGTATGTGGTTGTGGTTGGTTCAGCATTGCTTCGTTTTTCAGGAAGCATTGCTGAAGCATTGCTTCGCCTCGAATTACCAGAGGCCTTACCCCCGCAACGTCCTGCGTTTGCACGCTTTTCATACTTCTCCCGAGCCTCTGCCATTTCGCGTTCAACCCGCGAATGGTGCCACCCGTCCTTGAAAAACGATGCCAGGGTGTCGCGACTGGCGGTCCACTCCTCGGGTGTCAAACGTGCGATCCGTTGAAGCATTGCTTCGTCGTTCGGAAGGCCGCCGTGGACCCAGTAGTGCGAGATAAGGAGCAGATACGCGCCGTGCTGCGCGGCGCTCAGATGCAACGTGTCCGCAAGATAGTCGGCGACGTAGAACGCCATCCACGGGCGGCGATTGGGTAACGGAGAAGGCGCGCTCATGGCGTGCCTCCGTTCTTGTCGGCGAAGACCTCGGGCACCGTGTCGAGCATCGCCTTCACGCAGGCGCCGAACTTTTCGAGGGAGCGTTTCAGCGCGATGTCGTCGTCCGTCGCGAGGTGGTCGGTCGCGAGGCCGAGATGTAGTGCGGCCATAGACATGGTCACCATGAGGAAGGCGCGGGGCTCGTAAGCCCCGACGCGATTGGTGGAGGTGACGGCGTTCATGGCGCCATCCGATTGATCACGGTGACGGGCGTCCGCAGGACATACCGGGCGTGGCTGCCGGCGTACGGACCGCCATGCTTCTCGTCGATCGTCTCAATCCCAATGCCGCCGCCGCGCAGCTTGAACACGTAGTGCGACCAGCGCGGGCCGGGATGATCGATCGGCGTGCAGCCTTTCTCGCCCGCAGCAATCAGGTTGTTGAGCGCCCAAGCGTCACGGCCTCGGAAGACGCGCGGGGCCGGATCGCCGTCGATGGTGACGGTGATGCTTTTGAGGTGCTGGCTCATGATCAGCGGCCCTCCCTGAGAAGGCCGGCCAGCCGAGCCATATCGAGAGCGAGCGCCTGAGAGACGGTGACCCGGCCTAAAATCAGCTTGAGCGCCAAGGCCTGTGTGGTAAGTTCGGAAGTGCTTGCTGCCGAGCTAAGCGAAATTCCGGACCCGACGCGCGCCCTGCCAGGCGTCGTCGGGTTCATCGTTTCAAGCTGCATATCAGGCCGCCTTCCGTTCGCCAGAGGGAAGGGCGTCGAGCCAGGTCTTCAGATCATGCGCCGCGATCAGCGTGCGGCGTCCATACTTGCGAGCCTTGATCCGGCCTGCGCCAATCTCAGCGTAAAGGGCGGTAAGCCCGATACCGATAGACCGTGCCGCCTGCTTAGGCGGATACGCGAGAGGCATCTCTTCGAGGTGCATGGATTTGTCCTCAATCGCCCGCATTCGGGTGAACGCAACTGAGCGGGTGAGGACGAAATTGGCTGCGGATCAGCGCCTTCGCGATTTGTTCATTTGTTCGGGGAGGAAAGACCCGAACAATGGGCCGGACAATTCACCCTAGGCGTTTTCGTCCTCGGGTGAGGTCTGGGGCGTGCTGTTGCCAGAGCTTCTGGAATGAGTCGCGGGACACTTCAGGCAGGCTAGATTTTCGCCATGCCTCGCTTCTTCTCCAGTCTGGCCACGCGCCTGAATGAGCGGCTCTCAATGCCTCAATGTCGGCCGAGCTCGCCGCTCTCTTTTTTGGCATGGGAGCCGGTGACGTTTCATCGAGTAGGCCGGAAACCCAGCTCCTTAATGAGGATCGCAGTACGGTGACATCATTCCACCTCAGCGCGTGGGGCGTGTCGTCCCGAAACCTTGCATACGATTCCATATCTCCGCGTTCAGGGTCGATATCGACCCCCCCGCCGTCGTGCGTTACGGCCAGATCATGGGCGAAAACGGCGACGGGAATGGCTTCGGGGCGCCCCACCGTCGCGCAGGTACCGAACAGCTTGATCTTTCCTTGGCGCGCCTGAACGAGCAGGGCAGCCCCCGTGCGAGCCCGGCGTGCTGCTGCCACTAACGGGGCCATATCTGCCGGCGGCACGAGATAACCAAAAGACAGGACGCTGAGGGCCTGAGCGAGCAGTACCCAATCGCCGCCCGGCATCTGGTCCAAGCTCGACAACTCAATCTCGGGGGCCAGCGCCCAAGGCGTTCGGCCTATCAAGTCTGCACCCGCAACCGAGTTCAACGCCGGAAGTTGGAGGCGGATGAACCTCTCCAGTTCATCGCCCCGGACAAACACTGGCGCACCACCTGTTTCAGGTCCAGGACAGGTCAAATGATGAAGCTCCGTGCTCAAGCCGGGAACGCCGAATGAAATGGCTTCAATCCAACGTTCGCGGTTAGCGAGTTCGGCTGGTTCGCCGGTCTTCGCATCGCGGATCATCGCGCGAAAATGACCTGAAGCCAGTGCCGTGCGCATCAAACGCTCGACCCGCCTTCGCGATTCATCGTAGGCATTCCAGGCTTCATTGGGAGCGCCCACCCAGTTGCCGCCGAACTCCTTCGAAAATTCTTCGTCGGGAACGCGTTGGCTGAGCGCGAGGAAATGCTTCTCACTATCCTCGATTGTGCGCCAAGCGCGCTCAAAGGCGTCTGATAGCCACTCATGGCCATTCGGCAGCGTGTGTGCAGCGCCCATTCCTATCGCTCCGCCGGCCAGTGAAACTTGGCGCCCGCGCGCATCAGGTCAACCTGATCCGCCCACCACTGAGCCATCTTCACCCGTTCTTCCCAGTACTCACCACGAGCATAAGCACGCCGTACCTTATTCGGCTCCTCGTGGGCCAACGAGCGCTCGACGGCATCGGCGTGCCATAGCTTCGACTCGTTGAGCAGCGTTGACGCGCTGGAACGAAAACCGTGAGCCACGTGCTCTTCGTTGGCGTATCCCAAGCGCCGCAGGGCGGCGTTCAGGGTATTCTCACTCATCGGACGCTTGGTCGAGCGCATCGATGGAAAAAGCAAAGCGGACTGCGCATCGTCGCGAAGAGGCTCGGTCGCGTCGCGCAATTCCTCCAGCAGCACTATCGCCTGGTGAGGCAGCGGCTTGTAATGCTCGATACGCATTTTCATGCGGTCTGCGGGGATCAGCCACTCCTTCAGCTGGAAATCGAATTCCTCCCATCGCGCGAACCTCAGCTCGCCAGGCCGGGGATAGAGCATCGCCATCAGCTGAAGAGCTGTGCGTGTGGTCGGTTGTCCGTCGAACCCATCGATTGCGCGCAGCAATTGCCCAAGCTGCTTTGGCTTCGTGAGAGCCGCATGGCTGACCGTGACAGGCGCTTGAATGGCTCCCCGGAGAGCAGCAGTTGGGTCGCTGACAACCAGTCCATCTATGATGGCCGCGCGAAAAACTTCGCTGAGCGTGGATCGTAGTCGCTTGGCTGTTTCGAGGTGATTTTTCTTTTCGAGCTTGCGAAGCACCGCGAGGGTTTCAGCGCTTGTGATTTCGCCTATGGGCCGCCTTCCGAGATCCGGACGTGCCAAGCCAAGCAGCCACCGAACCTTGCTGAGCGTGCGTTCAGCCTTGTTGGCCTTCTCTTTGGCCTCGATCAGCATATCGGCCCGAACGTTGAAGGTAGCACCGCGAGCGCTGGCGGCGGTCAACTTCGCGACCTTCTTTTCGGCTGATGGGTCCTTCCCATCCCTCAGTTGCTTCTTCGCGGCATCACGACGCTCACGGGCGGTTCTCAGGTCGATCTCTGGGTATGGCCCGATCGCGAGCTTTTTCTGCTTGCCGTCAATTCGGTAGGCCAAACGCCAGAGTTTCGATCCGGTTGGCATCACCCATAACTGAAGCCCCTCCCCGTCCGAGAGCTTCACGACCTTGTCCTGAGCCTTTGCGTTCCTGATGGCGACGTCGGTAAGTGGCACTGTTGGCCTCGGGTTGATGGCCTCCTCAAGGAGTCCAACAATTGGGCCAACAAATGCGGCGACTGTCAACGAACGCCGCCGAACGTCAGTGGACAGAAAGCATAGAAAAACCGGCCTTTTGAGCCGGTTCGTGAACGTCAGCGAATGTCGGTGAACGGGAGTGTGGTGCCGCTTGAGGGATTCGAACCCCCGACCCCCTCATTACGAATGAGGTGCTCTACCAGCTGAGCTAAAGCGGCAACGCGTGGGGCTCTACCAGCCCGGCCGATTCTTGGCAAGAACGAAGCGGACAAAACCGACGGAATGGACGCGCTCCCGTCAGGGTTTGCGCAGCTTTTCGGTCTCGGGCTTTTCCTGGCCGAGCGCGATGATGCCGCGGCGGATGGCGCGGGTGCGGGTGAAGTGCTTGTGCAAGGTCTCGCCATCGCCGAAGCGGATGGCTCGCGTCAGGATCGACAGATCCTCGCTGAAGCGGCCGAGCATCTCCAGCACCGCCTCCTTGTTGTGCAGGAAGACGTCGCGCCACATGGTCGGGTCGGAGGCCGCGATGCGGGTGAAGTCGCGGAAGCCGCCGGCCGAGAACTTGATCACCTCCGACTGCGTGACAGCCTCCAGGTCCTCGGCCGTGCCGACGATGTTGTAGGCGATCAGGTGCGGCAGATGGCTGGTGATGGCGAGCACGAGGTCGTGGTGCTGCGCGGTCATGACCTCGACCAGCGCGCCCATGCCCTCCCAGAAATGCCGGGTCCTGGCGATTGCGCCGGCATCGGTCCCCTCAGGCGGGGTCAGGATGCACCAGCGGTTGAGGAAGAGGCTGGGGAAGCCGGCATCGGGGCCGGAATTCTCGGTGCCCGCGACCGGATGGGCCGGGACGAGATGCACGCCCTCGGGCACATGCGGCAGAACGGCCTCGACCACCGCGTTCTTGACCGAGCCGACATCCGAGAGAATGGCGCCCGGCTTCAGGCTCGCCGCGATCTCCGCCGCGACCGCGCCGCAAGCGCCGACCGGGACGCAGAGGATGACGTGGTCGGCGTCGCGCGCCGCCTCGGCCGCGGTATCCGCGATCTCGTGGCCGAGGTCGAGCTCGCGGGCGCGGGTGCGCACGGCCTCGTCGCGGTCGCTAAGCACGATGCGGCCGGCGAGGTTGAGCTCCTTGGCGGCATGGGCGATCGAGGAGCCGATCAGGCCGATGCCGATGATGGCGAGCCGGCCGAAGAGCGGCTCGTCGCGGCGCGGCGCGAAGCTTTCCGACGGCGCCGTCACGCCGCCTTGCCCAGGAACTCGGCCAGGGCCGCGACGACGAGCCGGTTCGCCTCTTCCGAGCCGATGGTCATGCGCAGGGCATCCGGTAGGCCGTAGGCGGCGACGGCGCGCAGGATCAGGCCGCGCTGGGTCAGGAAGGCGTCGGCCTCCCTGGCGCTCTTGGCCGCGTCCTTGGGGAAGTGGATCAGGATGAAGTTGCCGACCGAGGGCGTGACTGAAAGTCCGAGCTTCTCCAGCTCGGCCGTGGTCCAGGCCAGCCACTTGTCGTTGTGCTCGATCGCGGCGGCAACATGGGCCTCGTCGGCAATCGCGGCGCTGCCAGCCTCGATCGCGGCGCCGTTGACGTTGAACGGGCCGCGGATGCGATTGAGCGCATCGACGAGATGGGCGGGTCCGTAGAGCCAGCCGAGGCGCAGGTTGGCGAGGCCGTAGATCTTCGAGAAGGTCCGGGTCATCACGACGTTCTCGCTGGTCGCGACCAGTTCGAGGCCCGAGGCATAATCGTTGCGGCGGACATATTCGGCATAGGCGGCGTCGAGCACCAGCAGCACGTTCGCCGGCAGGCCGGCATGCAGGCGCTTGACCTCGTCGAAGGGCAAATAGGTGCCGGTCGGGTTGTTGGGGTTGGCGAGGTAGACGATCTTCGTCCTGGGCGTCACGGCCGCCAGGATGGCATCGACATCGGCGGTGAAGTCCGTCTCGGGCACGACCACCGGCTTGCCGCCCGCCGCCATGATGGCGATGCGGTAGACCAGGAAGCCGTGCTCGGTGAAGACGCCCTCGTCGCCGGGGCCGATATAGGCGTTGGTGAGCAGCGAGAGCAGCTCGTCCGAACCCGAGCCACAGATGATGCGGGCGGCGTCGAGCCCGTAGCGGCCGGCAATCGCCTGGCGCAGCTGCGTCGCGGAGCCGTCGGGGTAGAATTCGAGCTTGCTGGCGAGCGCGCCATAGGCTTCGGCCGCCTTGGCGCTGGGGCCGAGCGGGGTCTCGTTCGAGGAAAGCTTGTGCAGCTTCACGCCGGCCGGGGCGGCCGATTTGCCGGGCACATAGGCCTGGATGTCGAGGACGCCGGGGCGCGGGACGGGGCGGGACGCAGGCGTGGTCATGAGCGTGGACCTTGCAGGAATGTCGGTTTGAAGATCAGCGGGTGGGCTTGAAGGCGAAGCGGGCAGCGTGGCTGCCGATCTCGGCGAAGTCGCTGAGGCCCGCGGGCGCGAGCGCGGCGCGGATCGCGGCCTGGTCCGACTCGCCGGAGGCAGCGACGAGCAGCGAGAGATGCGAGCCGTCGGCGGCGCTGGCGGAGACCTCCGCCAGATGCTGGGCCAGGCCGGCGCGCAGAGCGTCCGACCAGCGCTCGACCCTGGCAGCATAGAGCACGATCTCGCGCACGGCGGCGTCGGCCAGCGGCTTGGCGATGCAGTAGACCGGCGTGCCGGCCGGATGGTCGCGCCGCTCGATGAAGGGCAGGCGCGCGATGATCTTTGGCCTATCGGAGCCGATCAGGTCGCGCCACCAGACACCGGCGCTGGCGCCGAGGTCCATGCGGAAGATACCGAGATCGCCGGCCGACTCGGCCACCGCCGAGATGACCGCCTGCGCGTCCTCGTGGGTGACGAAGGGCACGGTGAAGCCGAAATGGAAGCGGGCGGAATCGCGCATCGCCGCGTCGCCGCCGGAGACGTCGGCATGAACGGAATAGTTGGCCTGCACATAGGTGAAGGTCGCGATGATCGTGCGCCAGATGCTCTCGATCGTGTCGAGCGGCAGCAGGCCGCGATGCGAGAGCGCGAGGCGCTTCATGATGTCGGCCTCGCGGCCAGGCCGGAAGGCCGAGCCCGACACTTGAGTCTTCTTCACCGCGATCAGCGTCTCGATGATCGAGGAGCGCTCCATCAGCAGCGCGTGCATTGTGGAATCGATGCGGTCGATCTCGCTGCGCAGGTCGGCAAGGGTCGTCGGGGCGGTTTCGGTCATGGCAGGCAGCGCGAGGCGCTTCTCTTTCGCTTGTCTCAACCCTCATCCTGAGGAGCCACCATCGTCATTGCGAGCGCAGCGAAGCAATCCAGGGGTCTCGCGCAGTCCCTCTGGATTGCTTCGTCGCTACGCTCCTCGCAATGACGGCGGAGGAACTGCTCCTCAGGATGAGGGCTGAGGTTCGCCTAGGCTCTTAGCGCCGACAAAGGATATTGGCAAAGCCGCGCGTTGACAGAGCCGCGCCGTCGCGGCATCGGTAAGTTCGATCTTTCGAACGAGCCGGCCGACAAGACAAATCGGCCTGCCAAAGCGGACGATAATGCGCGACGACGTTCAAAGCCTTGCCGACCCGCTGAAAGAGGCCAACGAGCCGTCGAGCCCGGTGGCGCGCTTCGGCAGCGACATCCCGCTGCTGATGGATTGCGGCGTCGCGCTCGATGCCTGGCAGATCGCCTACCAGACCTATGGCGAGCTCAACGCGGCGAAATCGAACGCCGTGCTGGTCTGCCATGCCCTGACCGGCGACCAGCATGTCGCCAGCCGCAACCCGATCACCGGCAAGGGCGGCTGGTGGACGGCGATGATCGGCCCGGGCAAGCCGATCGACACCGAGCGCTTCTTCGTCATCTGCGCCAACGTCGTCGGCGGCTGCACCGGCACGACCGGCCCGGCCTCGACCAATCCCGAGACCGGCAAGCCCTGGGGCCTCGGCTTCCCGATGGTGACGATCCGCGACATGGTGCGGGCGCAGGCGCATCTCATCGACGCGCTCGGCATCGACAGCCTGTTCTGCGTCGCCGGCGGCTCGATGGGCGGCATGCAGGTTCTGGAATGGGCGGCGAGCTATCCGCAGCGCGTGTTCTCGGCCCTGCCGCTCGCCACCGGCGCCAAGCACTCGGCCCAGAACATCGCCTTCCACGAGGTCGGGCGACAGGCCGTGATGGCCGACCCGGACTGGCGCGGCGGGCGCTATCTCGAAGAGGGCACGCGCCCGGCCAAGGGCCTGTCGGTGGCGCGGATGGGTGCGCATATCACCTATCTCTCGGAGCAGGCGCTGCACCGCAAGTTCGGCCGCAAGCTGCAGGACAGGGAGGCGCCGACCTTCTCCTTCGACGCCGATTTCCAGGTCGAGAGCTATCTGCGCCACCAGGGCATCAGCTTCGTCGAGCGCTTCGACGCCAACTCCTATCTCTACGTGACGCGGGCGATGGATTATTTCGACCTCGCCGCCGACCATGACGGCGTGCTGGCCAAGGCCTTCACCGGCACCAAGACGCGCTTCTGCGTGGCGTCCTTCACCTCGGACTGGCTGTTCCCGACCACCGATTCGCGCGCGATCGTGCATGCGCTGAATGCCGCCGGTGCGTCTGTCTCCTTCGTCGAGCTCGAGAGCGACAAGGGCCACGACGCCTTCCTGCTGGAGGAGCCGAACCTGTTCGCGACGACGCGCGGCTTCCTCAACGCGGCGGCGCGGGCGCGGGGATTGTGATGAGCCGAATGACGCGCCTCCCCCGTCATGCTCGGGCTTGTCCCGAGCACCCACGTCTTGACCACCGCACTCGACAAGCGAAGACGTGGATGGTCGCCACAAGGGCGACCGTGACGGCACAGCGCGATGAGACGGCGGGAGCCACGCCATGGCGCTGAGCGAATACACCAACCGCATCGACCTCAAGCTCGTCGCCGAGATGGTCACGCCGGGCTCGCGCGTGCTCGATGTCGGCTGCGGCGATGGCGAGTTGCTGGCGCTGCTGGCCGATACGCGCCAGGTCGATGCGCGCGGCATCGAGCTCTCGCGCGAGGGCGTCGCCGGCTGCGTGGCGCGCGGGCTCTCGGTGATCCAGGGCGATGCCGATACCGACCTGTTCGAATACTCCGACGATTCCTTCGACTACGTCATCCTGTCCCAGACCATCCAGGCGACGCGCGAGCCGCGCGTCGTCCTGGAGCAGATGCTGCGCATCGGCCGGCGCGCCATCGTCTCCTTCCCGAATTTCGGGCATTGGCGCATGCGCGGCCAGGTCTTCTTCCTCGGCCGCATGCCGGTGACCGACGCCCTGCCCTATTCCTGGTGGGACACGCCCAACATCCATTTCTGCACGATCCGCGATTTCGTCACGCTCTGCGACGAGGTCGGCGCCGTGAAGGAGCGCGCGGTCGCGCTCAACGCTGCCGGCGGCAAGGTCGGCGTGAGCGCGCCCTGGTGGTTCTGGAACCTCTTTGGCGCGCAGGCGGTGTTTTTGCTGAAGCGGGGATGATCCTTCTCCCCTCGGGGGAGAAGGTGGCAGCGCAAAGCGCTGACGGATGAGGGAAGTCAGGCGCTGACATGGAAAAGGGCCGCGAAAGCGGCCCTTCCCTCATCCGTCGCCTTTGGCGACACCTTCTCCCCCGAGGGGAGAAGGGTTCAAGTCAATTCAGCGCCACCCCAACCGGGCGCTTCTCCTTCACGACCGAGACATCGCCGAGCATCAGGCCGGCCGGCCCGACCGTCACAGGCAAGGTCTCGCCGTCATGGACCTTGCCGGCAAGCAGCAGCTCGGCCAGCGGGTCCTGCACCGATTTCTGGATCACGCGCTTGAGCGGGCGGGCGCCATAGGCCGGGTCATAGCCCTTGTTGGCGAGCCACTCGCGCGCCTCCTCGGAGAGGTCGAGCACGATCTTGCGGTCGGTCAGCAGCTTGGCCAGCCGCTCCATCTGGATGTCCACGATCGCGCCCATGTCCGCACGGCGTAAGCGATGGAACAGGATGATGTCGTCGATGCGGTTCAGGAATTCCGGCCGGAAGGCCTGCCTGACCACGCCCATGACCTCGTCGCGCACCGCATCGCTGTCCTGGCCTTCAGGCTGGTTCACCAGATACTCGGAGCCAAGGTTCGAGGTCATGATGATCAGCACGTTGCGGAAATCGACCGTGCGGCCCTGCCCGTCGGTGAGGCGCCCATCGTCCAGCACCTGGAGCAGGACGTTGAAGACGTCGGGATGGGCCTTCTCGACCTCGTCGAAGAGCACGACCTGATAGGGCCGGCGGCGCACGGCCTCGGTCAGCGCCCCGCCCTCCTCGTAGCCGACATAGCCGGGAGGCGCGCCGATCAGGCGGCTGACCGAGTGCTTCTCCATGTACTCGGACATGTCGAGGCGGACCATCGCGGTGTCGTCATCGAACAGGAACGACGCCAGCGCCTTGGTCAGCTCGGTCTTGCCGACGCCGGTGGGGCCGAGGAACATGAACGAGCCGATCGGCCGGTTCGGGTCCTGCAGGCCGGCGCGGGCGCGACGGACCGCGGTCGAGACCGCCTCCACCGCCTCGCGCTGGCCGACGACGCGCGCCGCCAGAACCTCCTCCATGCGGAGCAGCTTCTCCTTCTCGCCCTGGAGCATGCGGTCGACCGGGACGCCGGTCCAGCGGCTGACGACCTGCGCGACGTGATCAGGCGTCACCGCCTCCTCGACCATGCCGGAGGTCTCGCCGACAGCCTCGATCTCGGCGAGCACCTTCTCGAGCTGCGGGATCTCGCCATAGGCGAGCTCGCCGGCGCGCTGGTACTCGCCCTTGCGCTGCGCCTGGGCCAGCTCGGTGCGGGCATTGTCGAGCTTGGTCTTGATCTCCGCCGCCTGGCCGAGCTTGTCCTTCTCCGCCTTCCAGCGCGCGGTGATGCTGGCCGAGCGGCCCTCGAGCTCGGCAAGCTCCATCTCCAGGCGCTTCAGGCGCTCCTTGGAGCCGGTGTCGCTCTCCTTCTTGAGCGCCTCCTGCTCGATCTTCAGGCGGACGATCTCGCGGTCGATCGAGTCGAGCTCCTCCGGCTTGGAATCGACCTGCATGCGCAGGCGCGCCGAAGCCTCGTCGACGAGGTCGATCGCCTTGTCGGGCAGGAAGCGGTCGGTGATGTAGCGGTTCGACAGCGTCGCAGCCGAGACCAGCGCCGAATCCGTGATGCGGACGCGGTGGTGCTGCTCGTACTTCTCCTTCAGGCCGCGCAGGATCGAGATGGTGTCCTCGACACTCGGCTCGTCGACGAAGACCGGCTGGAAGCGCCGGGCCAGCGCCGCGTCCTTCTCGACGTATTTGCGGTACTCGTCGAGCGTGGTCGCGCCGATGCAGTGCAGGTCGCCGCGCGCCAAAGCCGGCTTGAGCAGGTTGGAGGCGTCCATCGCGCCATCGCTCTTGCCAGCACCGACGAGCGTGTGCATCTCGTCGATGAACAGGATGACGCCGCCATCGGCGGACGAAACCTCGTTCAGCACGGCCTTGAGCCGCTCCTCGAACTCGCCGCGATATTTCGCGCCGGCGATGAGCGAGCCCATGTCGAGCGCCAGCAGCTCCTTGTCCTTCAGGCTCTCCGGCACGTCGCCATTGACGATGCGCAGCGCCAGGCCCTCGGCGATGGCGGTCTTGCCGACACCTGGCTCGCCGATCAGGACGGGGTTGTTCTTGGTGCGGCGGCTGAGCACCTGGATGGTGCGGCGGATCTCCTCGTCGCGGCCGATGACCGGGTCGAGCTTGCCGTCGCGCGCCGCGGCGGTGAGGTCGCGGGCGTATTTCTTCAGCGCATCATAGCTCTGCTCGGCCGATGCGGAATCGGCCGTGCGGCCCTTGCGGATCGCCTCGATCGCCGAGTTCAACCCCTGCGGCGTCACGCCGGCCTTGGCGAGCGCCTTGCCGGCCTCGGTCTCCTTCTCGATCGCCAGCGCGAGCAAGAGCCGCTCGACCGTGACGAAGCTGTCGCCGGCCTTGTCGGCGGCCTTCTCGGCCGTATCGAAGACGCGGGCGAGGCCCGGCGTCAGGTGCAGGCCGGCGGCGCCCCCACTGACCTTCGGAAGCTTGGCGAGGGCCGCGTCCGTCAACTGCAAGGCAAGCCGCGACTGGCCGCCGGCGCGGTCGATCAGACCGGCCGCCATTCCCTCGTTATCGTCGAGCAGCGCCTTGAGCAGATGCTCGGGCGTGAACTGCTGGTGGCCGTCGCGTAGCGCAATGGTCTGCGCCGCCTGCAGGAAGCCCTTGGCCCTGTCGGTATATTTCTCGATGTTCATCTCGTCACTCCGCCCGCCGCTGCGCCCCGTGGCGACGCAATCGGCTGCCTTTCATTGGGATAGGGCTCCCAAGGGACACCCTTCGCGACAGAGATAGGTGTGGCATCCGCGCAACGTAAGAGGGGGCGGCGCAGGACGCATTGACGAGTGTCGAATTTGCGGGGCAGCCTCGCGCCATGGCTGGGACCAAGAGGCAGCAGGCGATTCGCAGGGCGCTGAGGGCGCTCGCACCCGGCATCCCGCTGATCGACGCAGAGGCCGTGGTCACGCTGGCCGAGCGCCGGCACATGAAGGAGCTGCCGCCCTCGACCGCGCTCTGGCTCGCGCTCGGCAGCCATGTCCGGCACAGCCATACCGATTACGACCGCCTGCTCGACGAGGGCTATGAGCGCGACGCGGCGCGCTTCTTCGTGGTCGAGGAGACCGACGCGGTGCTGTCGAGCTGGGGCTGCCAGCGCTCGGTGGCCGATGGCGAGGAGACCGAGGCGGAGATCGATGCGTGAGCGCGATCGAAATCACTAAAAGGACTTGATCGCATTAAAAGGATTTGATCACACTCCCGCAAGAAGCACGGTTAAGCTCGCGTGATCAGACCAGCATCCCGAGACCCTGCATGCGCATCTCCTCGCTCTACCGCTATCCCGTAAAGGGGCTCTCGCCCGAACGTCTCGGCAAGGTCGCGCTGGCGGCCGGCCAATACTTCCCCGGCGACCGGCTCTTCGCCATCGAGAACGGGCCGGCGGGGTTCGATCCGGCCGAGCCGGTGCATCAGCCGAAGATCAAGTACCTGATGCTGATGCGCAACGAGTCGCTGGCGCGGTTGAAGACCCGCTACGACGACGACAGCCGCGCGCTGGTGATCGAGCACGAGGGCGAGGAGAAGCTGCGTGCCGACACCACGACTGCCGCGGGGCGCGCCGCGATCAGCCGCTTTTTCGAGGGCTACATGCCGGGCGAATTGCGCGGCGAGCCGAAGCTGCTGACCGCGCCGGAGGGCTATCGCTTCACCGATTCGCGCTCGGGCTTCGTCTCGATCATCAACCTCGCCAGCGTCGCCGAGTTCGAGCAGCGCATCGGCTCAGCCGTTGATCCGCTGCGCTTCCGCGGCAACGTCATGGTCGAGGGGTTGGCGCCCTGGGCCGAGTTCGAGCTCGCGCCCGGGCAGGAGATCGCCGGGCCGGCGGGCCTGAGGCTGCAGGTGATCAAGCGAATCGAGCGCTGCGCCGCGACCAATGTCGACCCGCAGACCGGCTTCCGCGACCTGCAGATCCCGAAGGCGCTGATGACGGCCTACGGCCATTTCGACTGCGGCATCTATTGCCGGATCACCGCGGGCGGGACGCTGAGCGAAGGCGACAGTCTGGAGGCGTTGCCGGTGCGGGTAGAGGTCGGCGCGGCCTAGGTTTTCTTCCGGCGCTTCTCGTCGATCAAAGCCTGGGCCTCGTCCATGACCCGTTGATGGGGAATCGCCGGGCGGTTACCATCGAACGCCTCTCGGAGCTTCGTCCGCCACCATGCATCGGGGGCGAGCTTGCGGTCACGTCCGGCATGCAAGACTGGTCTTTGCGTGCCCATTCCAGCCCTCCCGTCATTGCGAGCGAAGCGAAGCAACCCAGGGGGTCTCGCGCAATCCCCCTGGGTTGCTTCGCTTCGCTCGCAATGACGGGAGGGCTGCTGCGAAGGGGTTGCAAGCTCCAAAAGCAAAGGGGCCCTCGCGGGCCCCTGCTCTGTTCGTTTCGTCAGGCCAGCGCCTTACTCGGCCCCGCCATCGACCTCGGAGCCAAGCGCGTCCATGACCTCGCGCGGCGAGCGGCGGCGGCGGGCACGCTTCGGCGCGGCCTCCTCACCGGCATCGGCCTCTCCCGCGGGAGCAGCGGCCGGCTGCGGAGCCGGAGCAGGTGCTTCCACGACTGAGACCGGCTCTTCGGCCACAGCGATCGGCACCCTGACCGGCGTGGTCAGGAAGGATGGCAGACCGGCCGGCACATCGCCATTGGCCTCGTCCTCGACAACCGCCTCGCGGCGCGGGCGACGCTCGGGCCGAGGGGCACGCTCCGGACGTTCGGGGCGGTCGCCACGCTCGAAGCGGCGCTCGGCCGGATTCGGCTGGACGTTGTCGCGCGGCGGCGGCGGCGGTGCGGCCTCCGGCTGCTCGCCCGTACCCGGCACGTCCTGGCGCGGGGCATAGTTGCCCGGTTGGCCGTTCTGCCCGCCTTCCGGACGGTCGAAGCGACGCTCGCCACGATCGTTGCGGTCGAAGCGGCGGTTGTTGTTATTGTTGCGGTCGTTGTTCGGGCGCTCAGCGAAGCGCTCGCCACCACGATTCGGACGGTCGAAGCGCTGGCCGTTGTTCTGCTGGCCCTCGCCGCCCTCGCCATCCTGACGCTGGCCGCCATTGGCGTTGTAGCCATTGCCGTTCATGCCGCCCTGGGGCTGGTTTCGCATATCGGGCTGCGGAGCGCCCTGCTGGAAGCCGCCGCCGTCCTCGTCGCCCTCTTCCTCGCCCTCCTCGCTGTCATCGCCAAAGCCGCGCGTCGGCGGGAAGCTATGGCCGTATTGCTGGGCCATCTGCTCCTGAGCAGCAAGAAGGATGCGGTAATAGTGCTCCGCGTGCTGGAAATAGTTCTCAGCCGCGACCGGATCGCCGGAAGATTGCGCATCGCGCGCCAGCTGCAAGTATTTCTCTGCAATATTCTGGGCGGTGCCGCGGACCTTCACGTCCGGCCCGTTGGATTCATAGCTCCGCTGTAGCGGATTCGGCGCTTTTCGGTTGCCGTTATTACTGCTGTTATTGTTATTGTTATTGTTGTTACGGCCGCGCATACGCCGGTTCTGACCTGGTCTCATTCGCGTCTATCTCGCGCTCTGTGCTCAAAGCAACCGAATGATCATGCGCGCTCCGGTGCGTAGCGGGTTGCGACGCCGCGCCGGGTTTTGGTGGACCTGAATGGGCAATGCGCCGTTCGTGGTCTTCACGCGCTCTTTTCCGTCAGGGGCTCATCTTCGCCCCGAAAGCCGATTGGCGCCTCGACGCCAACTGATGTCCGATCTTGCTTTGTCGGTTCCGTCAATCCGCGGATTGTCCGCAGGCAACACTCATTTATCAGGAGGCTGCCCAAGGCTCGGCGCTGACGGCACCAGCTTCGGCTAGGAACGTGCATAGCGGCTTTTGCCGGCGACTCCAAGCAAATTCGCACAAAAACCTGTGCGCATCATCTTCTGCCGGCAAAGATCAGAGCCCGCGCATGGCCGCCCAGATCATGCCGCGCACCGATATGACGCAAGCCAGACTGTTCCATCAAGCCCGTTACATCAGCCTCCTGCCCGGCCCCGATCTCCAGGACGATCACGCCCCGGGGGGCGAGTAGGCCCGGCAGGCTACGGGCGAAATCCCGGTAGGGATCGAGCCCGTCGGCCCCGCCATCGAGCGCCAGGAGCGGATCGAAATCGCGCACGTCGGGCGCCAGGCCGGCAATGTCACCATGGCGTATATAGGGAGGGTTGGACAGGATCAGATCGAAGTACCCTTCGATTCCCTGCGTCCAATTGCCCTGCCTGAAGGTGGCGCGCTCCGCCACCCCGTTCAGCGCGGCATTGCCGGCGGCGGTGGCGCGGGCCTCCTCGGAGAGGTCGACGCCAAGGCCGTGCGCCCGCGGGAACTCGCTCAACACCGAGATCAGCAGGCAGCCCGTGCCGGTTCCGAGGTCGACAATGGAGAGGGGCTCGCCGCGGCGCTCGCGCAGCATCTCGACCGCGGCCTCGACCAGCGTCTCGCTGTCGGGGCGCGGTTCGAGCGTCGCGGGCGACAGCTTGAAGGGCAGCCCCCAGAACTCACGCTCGCCGAGGATGCGCCAGACCGGCTCCCCCGCCAGCCGGCGCTCGGCATAGCCGCTCAGGATCGTGGCTGAGGCATCGTCGAGCAGGGCGGAAGGGTCCGACAGGGCGAAGCGGTTGCCGGTCGCGCCCTCGATCAGCAGACGGGCATCGAGCGCGGCGCTCTCGCCGCCGACAGCGCGCAAGCGCCCGGCAAGACGACGCCGCGCCTCCCCTATGGTCGGCGCGGCGCTGTCCTGAGCGGACGCTTCAGGTATCGGGTGGCGGCCGGGCGCTGGAGGCTCGGCCGCGTTCTGATTGGTCATAAGGCCTCAGTTGCCCTGCATCTTGCCGTCCATGCAGATGGTCATCTTCTGCCGGATCGCCGATTTGCCCTCACGCGTGCCGCGCAACTCCTGCGAGCAGGCCCGCCGCGCCTGGGACTGGGTCATTGCGTTGTGCAGGGACGCCGGCTCCCCTGAGGTGACCTTGCGAAAGGTGCGCTCCTGAGCGCTCGCCTGGCTGCCCATGGCAAGAGCCATCAGGCTGGCCAGCGCGATACCGGATACGAGTTTGATCATGGCTATCTCCCACCGTGAATGTCGATATGACCTAAACGTCGGTGAGGCCAATATGTTTCACGCCGCGCCCTCGGCCGCGAGAAGCTTGGCCTGGTGCTCGGCGGTGAGCGCGTCGATGATCTCGTCGAGCGCCAGGCCCTGCAGCATCTCGTCGAGCTTGTAGAGCGTCAGGTTGATGCGGTGGTCGGTGACGCGGCCTTGCGGGAAATTATAGGTGCGGATGCGCTCGGAGCGGTCGCCCGAGCCGACCTGCGAGCGGCGGTCGGCGGAACGCTCGGCGTCGATCCGGCTGCGTTCCGCGTCATAGAGCTTGGCCCGGAGCAGGTCGTAGGCGCGCGCCTTGTTCTTGTGCTGCGAGCGTTCCTCCTGGACCAGGACGACGATGCCGCTGGGGATGTGGGTCAGGCGCACCGCCGATTCGGTCTTGTTGACGTGCTGGCCGCCGGCGCCCTGGGACCGCATCGTATCGACGCGGATATCGGAATCGTTGAGCGTGACGTCAACGTCGCCGGCAAGCGGCAGCATCGCGACGGTGGCTGCGGAGGTGTGGATGCGCCCGCTCGTCTCGGTGTCGGGCACGCGCTGGACGCGATGCACGCCCGATTCGTATTTCAGCCTGGCATAGACGCCGCGCCCGGCGATCTCGGCGATGACCTCCTTGTAGCCGCCGACCGTGCCCTCGCTTTCCGAGAGGATGTCGACGCTCCAGCCCTTCTGCGCGGCATGGCGCTGGTACATGCGCAGCAGGTCGCCGGCGAAGAGCGAGGCCTCGTCGCCGCCGGTGCCGGCGCGGATTTCGAGGATGACGCCGCGCTCGTCGGCGGCGTCCTTGGGCAGGAGCGCGATCAGGATCTCGCGGGCGCGGATGTCGATCTCGGCGCGGGCGGCGTCGCGCTCCTCATAGGCGAGATCGCGGAACTCGCTATCGGTCGCGGGATCGTCGATCAGCGCCAGCGCCTCGTCGAGCGAGGTTTGCGCCCGGCGCCAGGCGGCGATCGCCGCGACGACGGGGTCGAGCTCCGCCAGCTCCTTGCCGAGCTCGACGATGCGCGTGGCGTCGGACGAGCGGTTGATCTCGTCAGTGGCGGCGGCGTGGCGCGCGACGATGCCGTCGAGGCGGTCTTGCGGAAGCTGAAGGGACATCGGGAACTCTGAAACGGGACATAGGTGGCGGGCGACGGCGTCTCGAAAGGAGCGTCGCTAGACCGGCACCTTCAATTCGGTGGCGAGCGCGGCAAGCTGCGGGCGCAGGCTCGCCGTGCCATCGGAGGAGGCCAGCATCCAGTCCATGCGCTCGCGCAGCTTGCCGATGTCGAGCGCGCGGAGCATCGCCTTGACCGGGCCGATCGAAGCCGCCGACATCGAGAAGCCGCGATAGCCGAGGCCGATCAACGCCATTGTCTCCAGCGGCCTGCCGCCCATCTCGCCGCAGACCGTGACGGGGCAGCCGGTTTCGCCGGCGGCCTCGACGATGCCGCGCAGCGCCCTGAGCGCGCCGATCGAGAGCGGGTCGAAGCGGTCGGTGACGCGCCGGTTCTCGCGATCGGCCGCAAACAGGAACTGCATCAGGTCGTTGGTGCCGATCGAGAGGAAATCGGCCTCGCGCGCGATCTCCGGCAGCTCGAAGAGCAGCGAGGGCACCTCGACCATGACGCCGAGCTTCAGGCTGGTCGGCGCCGGGCGCTGCTGCTTCTCCAGCATCTCCAGCTCGCGCCGCACGATGAAGCGGGCGCGCAGGAACTCATCCACGGTCGCGACCATGGGCAGCATGATGCGCATCTCGATGCCGGCGCCGGCGCGCAGCATGGCGCGCAGCTGGGCGCGCAGCAGGCGCGGCTTGTCGAGGCCGATGCGGATGGCGCGCCAGCCCAGCGCCGGGTTCTCCTCCTCGACGCGCTCCATGTAGGGCAGCACCTTGTCGCCGCCGATGTCGAGCGTGCGGAAGGTCACCGGCCGGCCCTGCGCCGCCTTCAGCACCGCGCCGTAGAGCGCCTGCTGCTCGGCCGTGGTCGGCATGTGCTGGGCCACCATGAATTGCAGCTCGGTCCGGAACAGACCGATGCCGGCCGCCGCCGTCTCGTCGAGATTGGGCATGTCGACCAGCAGGCCGGCATTGATCTGCAAGGTGATCTCGACGCCGTCCTTGGTGACGGAGGGCAGCGTCTTGAGCTTGCGGTACTGCTCCTGCTTGCGGGCCCGCAGGCGCGCCTTGTCCTTGTAGGCGTTCTCGACGTCCGGCTGCGGGCGGATCTGCACCTCGCCGGCCTGGCCGTCGACGATGACCGCGTCGCCGGGCTGGACCAGCGCCGTGACGTTGACGATCTCGCTGACCACGGGGATGCCGAGCGCGCGCGCCACGATGGCGATGTGGCTGGTCGGGCCGCCCTCTTCGAGCACCAGGCCGCGCAGATGCGCGCGGTCATAGTCGAGCAGCGCGGCCGGGCCCATCGAGCGGGCGATCAGGATGGCATTTTCGGGCAACTGCTCGCGCGCGACGCCATTGGCCTTGCCCATCAAGGTGCGCAGCAGCCGGTTGGCGAGGTCGTCGAGATCGTGCAGGCGCTCGCGCAGATAGGGGTCGGTCTGGCGCAGCATCTTGGCGCGCGTGTCGGACTGCACGCGCTCGACCGCCGCCTCGGCGGTGAGGCCGGTCATGACCACCTCGCGCATGCGCCGGAGCCAGCCCTGGTCATGGGCGAACATGCGGAAGGTCTCGAGCACGTCGCGATGCTCGCCGGTATGGGCGACGTCGCCACGTTCGATCAATTCGTCGATCGAGGCGCGCATCTCGCCGATCGCGGCCTCGAGCCGCCGGACCTCCTGGGCCGGGTTCTCGGCGATGAGGTTGGTGATCGCGACGCGCGGCTCGTGCAGCACGGCATGACCGAGGCCGACGCCGTCGGCGAGCGTGACGCCGATGCCGTGGATCGGCCGGTCCAGGCCGATCGAGGCGCCGGGCGCCGCCAGCGACTTCAGGCCGCCGGCCGCGATCATCTCCGCCATGATCATGGCGGTGGTCTGGAGCGACTCGACCTCTTCCTCGCTGTAGAGCCGCGAGGCGCGGTTCTGGATGACGAGCACGCCCATCACCGCGCCGCCGCGCAGGATCGGCACGCCGAGGAAGGAGCGGTAGATCTCCTCGCCGGTCTCGGGCCGGTAGGAGAAGGCCGGGTGCGCCTGCGCGTCCGAGAGCGCGATCGGCTCGGCCTCGCTGGCGATCAGGCCGACGAGGCCCTCGCCGGCGCGCATCGTGGTGAGGTGGACCGCCTCGCGGTTGAGGCCCTCGGTGGCGTAGAGCTCGAGCGAGCCGTCCTCGCGCAGGACGTAGACCGAGCAGACCTCGGCGACGAGGTTGCCTGCGATGAGGACGACGAGCCGGTCCAGCCGCTCCTGCGGGCTGACGGGCGCTGCCATCACCTCGCGGAGGCGGCGCAGCAGAACGCCCGATCCTCCGAGAGCGCCTCGCATCAATACGGCCCTCCGCCCGCCTCCTCGGCCATCTCAGCCGATATCCGTCGCAGACCTGACCTGCCGTGGACGAGTCGCAAGCAAGCTCTGGTTCAAATCGCCTTCTAGTGCGCGAACGTTTTGAAGGGAAGCGTTTCCACCCTCGGCCGGGCGCGAAACGCCCAGGCGCTCGCGAATAGAGGAGAATATGGTGGGGTAGCCCGAATTGGCGACATGAAAGCCGTCCCAGAAGGAACGATTCGGCCCGGACGAGGCCGAATCGCCGGCGGAACTAGGTCCGGGGCAGCGGCGGCACCTCGCCGGCGGTCCGGTCGGCCGAGGACGGCGCCGGGCGGGGCTCGTGCGCGAGCGCCGTTCCGCGCTGCGGAGCGGCGCCGGCCTCGCGGGCGGGACGGCTGGCGGCGCGCACCGCCCGCCGCACCGTGTCGGCGGAACCACGCCGGCGCGAGGCCACTGAGGCCGCTTCCTCGGCCGGCGTCTCGATGCCGGACAGGGCGGCGAGGTAGCGCCGCGTCCACCAGCCGATATCGGTGGCCGAGATGGTGGCGTAGAGGCGCTCGAACCGGCGCTGGCGCTCGGATTTCGGCATGGCGAGCGCAGTGCGGATCGCTTCCGCGACCTCGTGGACATCGTAGGGATTGACGATCAGCGCCTCGCCAAGCTGCTGGGCGGCACCGGCGAAGCGCGAGAGCACGAGCACGCCGGGATCGGCCGGGTCCTGCGCCGCGACGTATTCCTTGGCGACGAGGTTCATGCCGTCGCGCATCGGCGTGACCAGGCCGACCTGAGCGCGGCGGTAGAAGCCGGCGAGCGCGTTGCGCGAATAGGCCTTCTTGACCACGCGGATCGGCGACCAGTCGAACTCGCCGAGCGCGGCGTTGAGCCTTCCGGCGACCTCGTCGGAGAGCCGGTCGAGCTCGGCATATTCCGGAACGTCCGAACGCGAAGGCGGTGCGATCTGCAGCAGGCCGACATGGCCGCGATGCTCGGGGTGGTTGCGCAGGAACTGGCCGAAAGCCTCCAGCCGCTGGACGATGCCCTTGGAGTAGTCGAGCCGGTCGACGCCGATGACGAGCTTGCGCGTGCCGAGCGGGCCGGTGGTGACGCGGATCGGCGTGGTCGCGGCGCGCACCGAGGCGGCGGCGAGCTTGCGGAAGGCCTCGACGTCGATGCCGATCGGGAAGGCCCGCACGATCGTCTCGCGCCGGCCCATCGCGACCTTGTCGCCGTCGGCGCGGGCGCTGCACATCTGGACGAGGCCGTTGATCAGGTTGCGCGCATCGACCTGCGTCTGCACGCCGACGAGGTCATAGGCGCCCATGGTGCTGATCAGCGTCGTGCTGAAGGGCATGGCGCCGAAGACCTCGGCGGGCGGCCAGGGGATGTGGTGGAAATAGCCGATCCGGTTCTTCACCCCGCGCCGGCGCAGGTCGGCCGCGAGCGGGATCAGGTGGTAGTCGTGGATCCAGATCACGTCGTCGGGCTGGAGCAGCGCGGCCAGCGACTTGGCGAAGCGGCGGTTGACGCCGAGATAGCCGGCATAATCGGTGCGGGAGAACTCGGTCAGGCCGAGCCGGTAATGCATGTTCGGCCAGAGCGCCCGGTTCGAGAAGCCGAGATAGTAGGTCTGCCGCTCGGCTTCAGTGAGGTCGGTGACGGCGTAGGAGACCTTGCCGCGCTGGACCGTGCGGACCGCGCCATCCTCGCTGATGCCCCCGCTCCAGCCGAACCAGAGCCCGCCATGCTGCTCCAGCGCCTCGCGCAGGGCGACGGCCAGGCCGCCGGCCACCGCCTTCTCGTGACGTTCGGGAATCGTGACGCGGTTGGAAACGACGACAAGGCGCATCTCGGGAATTCTCCATCCAGCCGGTGCCCGAATTTCGTCACCGGAAGCAGGAACAGAACGCGCCGGCGCACGTAATGTTTCTCGGAAGGGTCCGGTGCCAATGGCGAAGCCGTGTCCGGCCTGCGTTGAAATCGTGATGGCGCCGGCAGGCTGGAAGCAGAATGTGGCAAGTTCGCGAGCATCCGTTGACGGCAACGCCCCTTCCCTAAGGCTCGACGTAAGGACATCATCTGTCCCGGCGCCGCGCTTTTGCCTGTTTCGTCACGCAGACAGACTGAGATGATGGACCTGATCGAACCGGAATCTGGCAATCAATCCCGCGACTTCGCTACGGCGGAGCAGGAGATCGCGCTCTTTCTCGACTTCGACGGGACGCTGGTCGAGCTCGCCCCGCTACCCGACGAGGTGAAGGTCGACCGGCGCGTCGGGCCGGCGCTCGAAAAACTGCGCTCGGCGCTCGGCGGGGCGCTCGCACTGGTCTCCGGCCGGCCGATCTCGGTGCTCGACGACTTCCTGACGCCGCACCGATTCGACGTCGCCGGCCTCCACGGCGCGCAGGTCCGGCTCGCGGGCGAGGTGCGCACCGAGTCGAAGGTGCCTGAAACCCTGCGCGAGGCGACCCGCGAGCTCGTGCGCTTCGCCAACAGCCATGTCGGCATCATCGTCGAGGACAAGCGGATTTCGGTCGCGCTGCATTGGCGCCTCGCGCCGCAACTCGAGGAGGACGCGCTGGCTCTGATGCACAAGGTCGCCGCGAAGACGGGCCCATCGGTCAGGCTGCAGGAGGGCAAGTCGGTCGCCGAACTGGTGCCGGCCGAGGCCAGCAAGGGCGGCGCCATCGCCTGGCTGATGCGGGAGCCGCCCTATCTCGGCCGGACGCCCGTCTTCATCGGCGACGACATCACCGACGAGGCCGGGTTCGAGATGGTCAACGCGCTCGGCGGGCTGTCGATCCGGATCGGCGAGGGCCAGACCTGCGCGACACGGCGCCTCGCCTCCCCCACGGTGCTACGCACCATCTTGCTCGAAGCCGCCGAGAGCGGCAGCTTGAGTTCGCATGCATTCTCCCAGGGCTGACATGACAATCGAAACGACGACCAACGCTGGGCAGCACTCTGCCTCGCTCGATCTCGGCGTGATCGGCAATTGCTCGATCGCCGCGCTGATCGACCGGCGCGCGCATATCGTCTGGGGCTGCTTCCCGCGCTTCGACCGCGACCCGGTGTTCTGCTCGCTGATCGACAACAAGCCGGAGGACGGCGACGCCATGCCGGAGAAGGGCGTGTTCGCGATCGAGCTCGTCGGCATGACGCGCTGCGAGCAGAGCTATCTCGACAACACCGCGATCCTGTCCTCGGTGCTCTCCGACGACCATGGCAACGCCATCGAGATCCTCGACTTCGCACCGCGCTTCGTGCGCTACGAGCGCTTCTTCCGGCCGCCGCAGCTGGTGCGGCGGGTGCGGCGGCTCTCGGGACGGCCGCGCATCCGCGTCGTGCTGAGGCCCTGCCTCGGCCTCGGCGAGCTCCCCGACGAGATCACCCGCGGTTCCAACCATGTCCGCTATGTCGGCGCCGACCAGACGATCCGGCTGACGACGGACGCGCCGATCTCTTATGTGATGGAGAGCATCCCGTTCGCGGTCGAGCGGCCCTTTTCCTTCTTCATCGGCTCGGACGAGGCGCTGCGCGCCGAGATCGAGACGACCTCGCGCGAGTTTCTGGACAAGACCACCGATTACTGGCGCGACTGGGTGCGCTCGCTCTCGATCCCGTTCGAGTTCCAGCGCGAGGTGATCCGGGCCGCGATCACGCTCAAGCTGTGCTCGTTCGAGGAGAGCGGCGCCATCGTCGCGGCGCTGACCACCTCGATCCCGGAGGCGCCGGGCACCCAGCGCAACTGGGACTACCGCTTCTGCTGGCTGCGCGACGCCTATTTCGTCGTGCACGCGCTGAACCGGCTCGGCACGACCCGGACGATGGAGGATTATCTCGGCTTCATCACCAACGTCGTCGACACCTTCTCCGAAAGCGGCGCGGAACATCTGCCGCCGCTCTACCCGATCACGCGGGGCGGGGCGCTGACCGAGTTCGAGGCGCCCAATCTTGCCGGCTATCGCGGCCACCAGCCGGTGCGCGTCGGCAACGGCGCGGCGACCCAGATCCAGAATGACGGCTATGGCGCGGTCGTGCTGGCGGCGACGCATTCCTTCTTCGACCGGCGCCTGATCCAGCCGGGCAAGGAGGCGCTGTTCGCGCAGCTCGAACGCATGGGCGAGATCGCGATCTCGGTCTTCGACAAGCCCGATGCCGGGCCGTGGGAGCTGCGCGAGAAGCAGGTCGTGCACGCCTTCTCCAGCGTGATGTGCTGGGCCGCCTGCGACCGGCTGGCGCGCATCGCCGGTACGCTGGGGCGGGCCGAGCGCAAGGACTACTGGCGCGGCGAGGCCAAGCGGCTGAAGGGCATCATCAGCGAACGCATCTGGAACCAGGAGAAGGGCACCTTCGTCTCGACCTTCGACGGCTCCGACCTCGACGCGACGCTGCTGCTGATCGCCGAGCTCGGATTCGTCGCGGCTGATGACCCGCGCTACATCGCGACCGTCGAGGCGATCGGCCGCGAGCTCGGCCGCGGCGACCTCCTGCTGCGCTATGCATCGGAAGACGATTTCGGCTTCATGCATACGGGCTTCCTGATCTGCGCCTTCTGGTATGTCGACGCGCTGCACGCCATCGGCCGGCGCGACGAGGCCAAGGAGCTGTTCGGCCGCATCCTCAAGCGGCGCAACAGCTTTGGCCTGCTCTCGGAGGACGCCGACCTTGCCACCGGCGAGCTCTGGGGCAACTTCCCGCAGACCTATTCGATGGTCGGGCTGATCAATTCGGCGATGCGGCTGAGCCGGAACTGGGAAGAGGCGTTTTGAGAGCGCCTTAAGGCGTATTCCCCGCCGTCATGCTCGCCCTTGTGGCTGATATCCACGTCTTGGACGGTGCCCGCGATGGGCGAAGACGTGGATGGTCGGGACACGCCCGACCACGACGGGAGAAGCTGGTCGTTACGTCGCTGTCTCCAGCCGCGCACGGTAGCTTCCGATCGTCGCGGTTCCGCGCGGAATGGCGTCGGCGGCCCCTACTTGGCCGACATCTTGCGGATCAGCGCATCGCGGGCGGCGCGGGCGGCAGCCTTGAGCGCCTCGTCCTCCGGCTTGCGCAGCGGCAATTCCAGCGCCTTGGCGTAATAGCCAAGCGCGAGCTGGTCCGAGGCGATGCCGGCATAGAGATCGCCAAGGCGCTTGTTGGCCGCAAGCGCGGCATCAGGCTTGGACGCCGCCTCCTCGAACACGCCGATCGCGGCGGGCGCATCGCCGCTGCGGGCCTTGAGGTCGCCGAGTGCCAGCAGGATGCGGCCGTCACTGGCATTGGCCGCTCGCGCCGCCTCGGCATCGGCGAGCGCGGCCGTGAGATCGCCGAGGCCTGCCTGCGCCTCGATGCGGACCAGCCAGGCCTCGGCATCTCCGGGCGCGGCCGTGGTCCTCATCGTCGCATCCTCGACCGCGCCCTTGAGGTTTCCGGTGGCGAGCCGCGCCCTGGCGCGCAGCAGCGGCAGGTCGGCGTCAGGCGCGTTCGCGGCCAGCGCCTCGGAGGCGAATTTCTCGGCCGCGGTGGGATCCTTGGTCGCGAGGTTGACCCGCGCCGCAAGCGCGAGCCAGCGCGGTGCGGCCGGTTCGATCCGCAAGGCCATGGCGATGTCGGCCAGCGCGGCGGGATCGCCGGCGCGATAGGTCAGTCCGGCGCGCTCGCCATAGGCCTGGGCGCGATCGGGCGCGAGCCTGATCGCCTCGCCGAAATCGGCGCGGGCGGCGATCATCTGGTTGAGCTGGATGCGGGCGAGGCCGCGCGCGACCAGGAGGTCCGCGGCGAAGTTCGGCGTCAGATTGTCGTTCTGCGCCTTGGCTGCGATCTTGAGGCTGGCGTCGAGCACGTTGCTGATGTCGCCGCTGGCGTCGAGCGCGCGGCCGAGCCGGGCGGAGGCGGCGCCACGCACGGCGATGGCGGCCATGTTGAACTGGTTCGCCGCAACAAGCGCATTTGCCGCCTCATAGGCGGCAGCGGCATCGCCGCGCGCCAGCAGCGCGCGAGCGTAGAGCGGGCCATGCCCGATCGCGGCGCGAGGGTCGCGGGCCTTCCAGGCGTCGATCTCGGTCAAGGCGGCATCGATCTGGCCGGTCTCGATCAGGGAGATGACGAGCGCGTCCTCACGGAACAGGCCGGCAGACTCGGGCTTCATCAAGGCCTTGGCCTGGCGCGCATCGACCAGTGCTTCCGCGGGCTTGCCGGAATAGAGCAAGGCCTGCGCGCGCAGGTCATAGGCCCATGGCTTCATGTCGTCATCGAGGGCCATGATCGCCGTCAGATCGGCGCTGGCGCGCTCATAATCGCCCTTGGTGAAGGCGACCACCGCGCGGGTGACGCGCGCCCGCTTGGCCTGCCCGGCGTTCCCCGCCGCAAGCCGCAGGGCGCTGTCGGCATCGGCCCAGGCGAGATCGAGCGGGCGCAGGTCCTCGTCATAGCGGTATTCCGAGGAATGCCCCTTGGCCCGGCCAAGCAGCGCCGGCGAATAGCCGGGCGCGGCCGCCACCGCCTCCTCCAGATCGGCGAGACGCTGCCCGAAGGGGCGGGCATAGGACCGTTCGATCAGCCAGTCGGCCTTGGCCTCTGGCGTCGCGGCGGTCTCGACCAGCCGGTCGCAGCTTTGCAGGCGCAAGGGATCGTCGCGCGTCTCGCAACGCTTCTTCAGCTCGGCCTCGTCGAGCTCCGACACGACAATCGGCTTCGGCGCATCCATCTGGATAATGCGCGCCGCGGCGCGGTCGCGCGAGGCGATGTCCTGGGCCGTCCTGGCATCGGTGCGGGCGGCGCTGCGCTGGTAGATCGCGCGGGCGCCATCGCGATCTCCCGCCGCCATCAGGATCTCGGCCTTGACCTGCTGCGCATCGAACAGCTTTGGGTCGAGCTCGACGGCCTTGTCGGCATCGGCCCTGGCGCCGTTATTGTCGTTGAGCGCCAGCTTGACCGCGGCGCGGGTCGAGTAGGCCCGGGCGTAGCGCGGCGCGAGGCGGACGACCTCGTCGGCATCGGCCAGCGCCTCGGCCGGGCGCTTCAGTTCGAGCCTGGTTCTGGCGCGGGCTTCGAGCAGGTCGGGCTGGTTCGCGAATGCCTTCAGCCCCTCGCTCGCCTCGGTCTCGGCCGCGTCGAAAGCGCCGAGCCGATAGTGGGACAGAGCCTTCGTGATGAAGCCGTCATGCGTGCGGAAGCCGAGTTCGCGGCCGCGATTGATGGCGGTGATGGCATCGCCGTACTGGCCGAGGCGATAGAGCAGCAGGCCGCGCAGGTAATAGCTGCGGGCGTGCTCCTTCTCCCAGAACAGGCCCTGGTCGATGTCCTTCCTGGCGCCGTCGAGATCGTCGAGGACGATCTTCAGATAGGCGCGGTTGGCGTGGTTGTCGGCGGCGAAGGGCTCGCGCTCGACCGCGACGGAGAAATCAGCCATGGCGCCGCCGTGATCGCCGACAGCGTAGCGGGCTCGGCCGCGGTCGCGGTAGAGCGCGACGAAGTTCGGCGCGAGCTTGATGGTCTCGTCATAGTCCTTCAGCGCCTCGGCGGGACGGCCGAGCGCGATCAGGACCTGGGCACGGCCGAGATGGGCGAAGGCCCGCACCTCCGGCTTGGGCTTGCCCTTGAGCATCGCCGTGCAGGCGGCGAGGCCCTTCTCGGTTCGGTCTTCCTTGCAGAGCTGCCGGGTGGCGGCGGTTTGCGCCCACGAGGTGCCGGACGCTGCCGGCAGCGCTGCTGCCGACAGAAGGGTCAATGCAAGCAACCGCAGACAGAACCCCGCCATAGAGACCTCCCGCCCAAGATTACGCGGGAGACTACCATGACGGGCTTACGATGAAACACCTTGGCATCGCGACCCGGCGAGGCGCCCTCTTCCCTTCTCCCGTGTGGGAGAAGGGAAGAGGGCGCCGGATGAAGGCCCGCCGCTGAACCAGTTACCACACCGTCATGCTCGGCCTTGTGCCGAGCATCCACGCCTTGCGGCGTTGCAACCAGCTACGGCGTGGCAAAGACATGGATGGTCGGGACAAGCCCGACCATGACGGGAAGGGCACAGCAGCAGTGTTTGACGTCCGGCCCTCATCCGCCCCTGCCGGGGCACCTTCTCCCATCCGGGAGAAGGGAAGAGAGCCGCTCGCCCGGTCGTCCGGCTCCTACTCCGCCGCGCGCTGCGGCGTGTTCTCGGTCACCGAGATCGCCGGGCGCTCGCGCCCATCGGCCTTGGCCAGCGCGGCGCGCACGCCGTTGCCGTAGTCGGGGTGGACCTTGTCGAAATGGGTGAGCTGGCGCTCCTCGATCTCCTGCGGAATGCCGCCCATCGCCGCCGCGATGTTGGAGAACAGGCGCTCCCTCTGGCCCTGGTCGAACAGGCCGAACAGCGCGCGCGGCTGCGAATAATCGTCATTGCCGATGCGGTGGTTGAAGCGGTCGGCATCGCCGGCGATGCGCAGCGGCGGCTCCTTGGCGGAGGGCTGCTCAACCGGCCCGCCGAAGGAGTTCGGCTCGTAATAGGCGTTCGGATTGCCGGTCTTGATGCCGCCATACGTGTTCATCTGGCCATCGCGATGGTAGTGATGGATCTCGTGGCGCGGCCGGTTGACCGGGATCGTCTCGTAATGGGTGCCGAGCCGGTGACGGTGGGCGTCCGCATAGGAGAAGATGCGCGCCTGCAGCATCTTGTCGGGCGAGAAGCCGATGCCGGGCACGATGTTCGACGGCGAGAAGGCGACGTTCTCGATCTCGGCGAAGTAATTCTCCGGATTGCGGTTCAGCTCGAGGACGCCGATGTCGATCGGCGGATACTCGCCATGCGGCCAGACCTTGGTCAGGTCGAAGGGATTGTAGGAGGTCTTCTCCGCGTCCAGCTCCGACATGATCTGGACCTGCACCTTCCACTGCGGAAATTCGCCACGCTCCAGCGCGTTGAACAGATCCTCCTGCGTGGATTCACGGGTCTTGCCGATGACCTTCTCGGCCTCCTCGTTGGTCCAGTGCTTATGGCCCTGTAGGGTCTTGAAGTGGAACTTCACCCAGTAGCGCTCGCCTGAATCATTCCAGAACGAATAGGTGTGCGAGCCGTAGCCGTTGATGTGGCGGACGTCGGTCGGCAGGCCGCGGTCCGACATCAGGATCGTCACCTGATGCAGGCTCTCGGGCGAGAGCGACCAGAAATCCCACATCGCGGTAGGCGAGCGCATGTTCGTCTTGGGATGGCGCTTCTGGGTGTGGATGAAGTCGGGGAACTTCACCGGGTCGCGCACGAAGAAGACCGGCGTGTTGTTGCCGACCAGATCCCAGTTGCCCTCGTCAGTGTAGAACTTGATCGCGAAGCCGCGCACGTCGCGCTCGGCATCGGCCGCGCCGAGCTCGCCGGCAACGGTCGAGAAGCGCAGGATCAGCGGGGTTTCCGTGCCCGGCTGCAGCACCTTGGCCTTGGTGTATTTGGAGATGTCGCCGGTGATCTTCAGCGTGCCATGGGCGCCCCAGCCCTTGGCGTGGACCGGGCGCTCCGGGATGCGCTCGCGGTTCTGATGCGCCAGCTTCTCGAGCAGCTGGTAGTCCTGGAGCAGGACCGGGCCGCGCTCGCCGGCGGTGATCGAATTCTGGTTGTCCGGGATTGGCGCGCCCGCGCTCGTCGTCATCGTCGGGTTCTTGGACATGCGGTCCTCCACAGCTCACGGCGCCGCCGGTGGGCAGCACCAGATTTCGAATTGGAGGAACTAACATCCCTTTGCGACGATGATGTCCAATAGCATTTACGCGACGCTTCGATAAGTTTATCAAATCGACATGATCACCCTGAAACAGCTTCGCTATTTCGGCGCGGTGGCTCGTCACCGGCATTTCGGCCGGGCGGCGGAGGAGTGCCATGTCAGCCAGCCGGCGCTCTCGCTACAAATTCAGGAGTTGGAGACGCAGCTCGGCTGCCAGCTCGTCGAGCGCCGTCGCGGGGCGATCGCGCTGACCGAGATCGGCCGCGAGATCGCCGAGCGCGCCGGCCGCATCCTGATCGAGGCGAGCGACCTCGTCGACCATGCCCGGCATCGGCCGAACCTGCTCAGCGGCGAGCTCGACCTCGGCGTCATCCCCTCGATCGCGCCCTATCTGCTGCCGGCGACCCTGCCGCTGCTGCAACGCCGACACCCGGCGCTGGAGCTGCGGCTGCGCGAGACGCAGACCGCGACCCTGCTCGACGAGCTCAGCGACGGGCAGCTCGACGTCGCCCTGCTCTCCCTCCCCGTCGATCGCCCGGGGCTGGAGACGCTGCACCTGTTCGACGACGGCTTCGTGCTGGTGACGCCGTCCGGGCAGGATGGCGACGATCCGTTCACGCCAGAGGCCGCGCTCTCGGGCGATAACCTGCTGCTGCTCGAAGAGGGCCATTGCCTGCGCGACCAGGCGCTGAGCTTCTGCCGCACGGCGCAAAGCAGCTCGCGCCGGCAATATGGCGCCTCCAGCCTCTCGACCATCATGCAGATGGTGGCCAACGGCTTCGGCGCCACCTTGATGCCGGCGATGGCGCTGCCGATCGAGCTCCGGCCGGACATGCCGGTAAGGCTCTTTCGGTTTGCCGAGCCCGAGCCGAGCCGCTCGGTGGGGCTGGTCTGGCGCAAGACCTCGCCGCGGAAGCACGACTTTCAGGCACTGGGACGGATTTTGGCGGAGGTCGGTGAGATGCTGACAGCCGAGCGGGGGCAGGCCGCCGAGAAAGACCTGATCAGCCTGCGGGCCAGAACTGAATCGTCATTGCGAGGAGCGTAGCGACGAAGCAATCCAGGGGGACGTAGAGCGCAATCCCCCTGGATTGCTTCGCTGCGCTCGCAATGACGGCTCGGTTTATGCGCCCATCCGCGCGCCGTGGCTGAGATGCGCGATGGCCGCAGCGACGCCGCCGCCGCCATGCGGGATGTTCTGCGCCTGCAGGGCCATCTCGACGGCGCCGAGACTGCCCAGCACCATCGGCGCGTTGACATGGCCCATATGGGCGATGCGGAAGGCCTTGCCCGTGAGATCGCCGATCGCGAGGCCGAGCGTCACGCCGCAGACCTTGCGGGCATAGTCGGTGATCACGGCCGGATCGCCCTGGACGAGGATCGTGGTGACCGAGGGCGCGCGCTGCGACGGCTCGACGACGTTATAGGTCAGGACCTGACCCTCAGCCCATTTCGACATGGCGGCCTGGGTGGCGCCGGCCAGAAGCGAGTGGCGCTGCCAGACGGCCTCCAGCCCCTCCTCGAAGAGCATGTCGATGGCCGCGCGCAGGCCGAACATCAGGTGCTCCGGCGGGGTGCCGCAATGCTTCATGTAGAGCAGCGGGTTCATGCGCGAGGTCCAGTCCCAGTAGGACGTCCGCATCGTCGCCTGCTGATGGGCGTTCAGGGCCTTCTCGTTGGCGGCGACGAAGGCGAGGCCGGGCGGGGTCATCAGGCCCTTCTGCGAGGCCGACATGGCGACGTCGACGCCCCATGCATCCATCTCGAACGGCATGCAGCCGAGCGAGGCGACGCCGTCGACCATGAGCAGCGCCGGATGACTGGCGTCGTCGATGGCCTTGCGGATCGCCGGGATGTCGTTGACCACGCCTGAAGCCGTGTCGATCTGGACCGTCAGCACGGCCCTGATCTCGTGCCTCTCGTCGCGGCGCAGGCGCTCCTCGAGCGCGGCCGGATCGACCGCCGCGCGCCAGGAACCTGCCAGAACCTCGACATCGGCACCCATGAAGCGGGCCATCTCGCCCCAGCCGATAGCGAAGCGGCCGCTGGCAAGGACGAGGATCTTGTCGCCGCGGGAGAGCACGTTGGTGAGCGACGCCTCCCAGCCGCCATGGCCGTTGGCAGCGTAGAGGAAGGTCTCGCCCTTGGTGCGGAACACCGCCTTGAGGTCGGCCAGCAGCGTCTCGGTCAGATCGACCACCGTCTTGGAGGCAAGCTCCTCGGCCGGGCGCATCATCGCCTGCAGCACGCGGTCGGGGATGTTGGTCGGGCCGGGAATGGCGAGCAAGGCCCGGCCGTTGGCGACACTCATGGAAGACTCCTGCTACCCGCGCTTAACAGCCGAAACACCGGCCGGCCGCCGCTCATGGCCCAATGCCCAATCTCTGGAAACGATGCAAATTGACGCTGCCGAAACTCTGTGCAGCCGGGTCAGCGTTGTGCCTCAGTCGCCATCTTCAGCGCCAATCCTGCAAGCACGGTGCCCATCAACCAGCGCTGCACCACCGCCCAGAGCGGGCGCTCGCGCAGGAAGAGCGCGATGCTGCCGGCGGCGAAGGCGATCATCGCGTTGACGCTGACGACGATCTGGACCGCGCCGAGCACGACCGATTGCGAAAGCACGCTGCCGGCCGCCGGATCGATGAACTGCGGCAGCAGCGCGAGATAGAGCATCGCGATCTTGGGATTGAGCAGGTTGGTGACGAAGCCCATGACGAAGAGCTTGCGCGGGCTGTCATGCGGCAGGTCGCGGACCTGGAAGGGCGAGCGCCCGCCCGGCCGCACCGCCTGCCAGGCGAGCCAGAGCAGGTAGGCCGCGCCACCGAAGCGCAGCGCGTCATAGGCATAGGGCACGGCGAAGAGCAGCGCGGTGATGCCGAAGGCAGCACAGAGCATGTAGAAGACGAAGCCGAGCGCGACGCCGCCGAGCGAGATCAGCCCGGCCATGCGCCCCTGCGAGATCGAGCGCGAGATCAGGTAGATCATGTTCGGGCCGGGCGTCAGCACCATGCCGAATGCGACGAGGGCGAAGGCAAGCAGGCTCGAAATCTCAGGCATGGCGGGTCCCCAGCGTGGTGCCGGCAAACTGCACGCCGCAGGCATATTCGACAAGCCGCAGGGAACAGGGTGCTGCCATGCCAGTTCTTCACGCCGACAGGGCGTCGAACCGGGGGGCAGCGCCGCATGATGATCTTCAGCCGCATTCTCTACACCGGCATCGCCGGCGCGCTTCTGGCGGCCGCCGTGATGCTGATGGTGGTCGCCATCTGGCAGACGGCGACCGGGTTCTGGACCGGCGACGGCGCGCTCGACACGCTGCTCGACGGGATCGGCCTCGTCATCATCGCGGTCGCCGTCGCCGATGTCGGAAAATTCCTGTTCGAGGAAGAGGTGATCAGCGACCGCGAGCTGCGCCGCCCGGCCGAGGCGCGGGGCTCGCTCACAAAGTTCATGACGATCATCATCATCGCGCTCAGCCTGGAATCGCTGGTGCTGATCACCAAGGCCTCGCGGACGGCGATGAGCGACATCGTCTATCCCGGCCTGCTGGTACTGCTGGCGGTGCTGGCGATGGTCGGGCTCGGCCTGTTCCAGAAGCTCAGCCAGAACACGACGGCGATCGTGCCGGACATGAAGGAGGGCGAGGAGAAGGAGAAATCCTCGTCACGCAAGACTCCAGCAGCGAAGGAAGCATAGGCCGTCATTGCAAGCGTAGCGAAGCAATCCAGGGGCAGCCGGGCACCCAGCCCTCCTGGATTGCTTCGCTACGCTCGCAATGACGTCGCAGCGTTCAGCGCGGCTCGTCGACCAGGAAGAGGTCGGTATCCTCCGGCTTCGTGCCGGCTGCGGTCAGCATGGCGTGGATCTGGCCGCGATGATGGGTCTGGTGGTTGAAGAGATGGGCGATCGCCAGCGCGCGCGGCTTGCCCATCTCGCGGCCGGCGGCGCCGGAATACCAGATCAGCGTGCCGCGCAGCCAGGCGTGCTCGACCGTCTCGGACCAGGCGATGATCGCAGCGTCGCGCTCGGCGCGATGATGGCGAAACTCGGCCCAGTCCTTGAAATAGGTCACGGAATCGCGCCCGCCGATCGGCGGCTTCTCCGTGCCGATCAGGCGCGAGAGCCAGACCTCGTCAGCCCAGAGGACATGGTTGAACGTGCCGTGGATCGACTTGAAGAAGGCGCCGCGGTCGCGCCAGCGGGCCTCGTCGTCGAGCAGGTCGGCGGCATCGCACAAGCTCTTGTTCTGCCAGGCATTGTAGCGCGCCATGGTCTGGACATAGGCGGGATCGACCATCGCGGACGGCTCCTCAGATGATATTGGCCTCCGTCAAAGGCCTGCCGGCGACGATGCGCTCATGGCCGAGATCAGCAAGATCGAGCGTGCGATAGCGGCCATGCAGGATGTGCTCGGCAAGGCCGCGCCCGACCGCCGGCGATTGCTGCAGGCCGTGGCCGGAAAAGCCGTTGGCGAGGTAGAGGTTGGGCACCCCGACTGCCGGGCCGAGGATGGCGTTGCCGTCGAGCCCGTTTATGTCGTAGGGGCCGGCCCAGGCGCGGCCGGGCTTGATCGCCTCGAAGGCGGGCACGCGATGGGCAAGCGGCGCCCAGACATGCTCCTCGAAGAAGGACCAGTCGACATCCTCGACATCGGCGTCGCTCTCGATCCATTCGCGGTCGATCTCGGCCGGGGGCGAGGCGCCGCAAATGAACATCTGGCCGTCGCCGCTGCGCTTGCCTTCGGGGCGGCAATAGGCGCCGGAGGTGTCGATCAGCAGCGGGCAGTTCTCGACCTCGCCCTTGCAGGTGAAGCTGAAGACGTAGCGCTTCATCGACTTGACCGGAATCGCGATGCCGGCGGTGGCAGCGAGCCGGGCGCCATGAGTGCCGGAGGCGTTCACCGCCGCGGCGCAGGCGATGCGGCTGCCATCGGTGAGTTCGACGGCAATGAGCTTACCGGCTTCGACGATATAGCGGGCGACCTCGCCCTGGCGGTATTCGACGCCGAGCGCGCGTGCCTTCCTGCGAAACGCCTGCAGCACGGCCCAGCCGTCGAACCAGCCCTCGCCGCTGACGCCATAGGTGCCGCAGGCGAGGTCGGAGGTGTTCAGCCAGTCGAATTTGCTGCGCAGCATTTCTGCAGCATAAAGTGCGATATCGGCGCCTTCGGATTGCTGAAGCTTTTGATTTTGTTCAAGAATGTTGCGCGCCTCGTCGCCGGCGACATAGAGGTAACCGCCCTCGTGCAGATCGATCGAAGGCGCCTCGCCATCGACCGCGAGATGGCGGCCGATGTTGCGCAAAAAATCGATGCCGAAGAGCGAGATCCGGATGTTCACCAGGCTGGAGAATTGCTGGCGGATGGAGGCCGCCGAGAGCGCCGATGCCGAGTAGCGATAGGTCGGGTCCTTCTCGATCACGACCACCTTTCCCTTGAAGCCGGGATCGGCGGCAAGGTGGTAGGCGACGGAGGAGCCGATGGCGGCGCCGCCGCAAATCACGACATCGGCTGTTTCGGACAAGGACGGCATGACGGCCCCTCGCATGGCGGCCATGACATCGCGCGGCCGAGGTTGGTGAATTCAGCGCATGAATGACAAGGCGGCGGGCGCTTGTCGAGTGCCTAGGTCGCCGCAGCGAATTCGCCGAGCAGCCAGTCGCGGAAGGCTATCACCGCCGGCAGCCCGGCCTTGGCCTCGGGATAGACCAGATAATAGCCCTCCGTGCCGGTCACCGGCCGGTCGACCGGGACGACGAGCGCGCCCGAGCGCAACTCCTCCTCGATCAGGAAGCGCGGCACGATCGCCAAGCCCAAGCCCGCAACCGCAGCCTGCGAGACCATGGCGAATTGCTCGAAGCGCGGGCCCATCATGGCGCGCTCGGGCGGCAGGCCCTGCTTCTCCAGCCAGTTGGCCCAGGCGCGCGGCCTTGTCGATTGCTGCAGCAGCGGCACGCGCAGCATGTCGGCGGCCGTGACGATGCCGGCGCGCGCGATCAGCGAGGGCGCCGCGACCGGCACGACCTCCTCGCCCATCAGCCGGTGCAGCACCGCGCCGGGCCAGACCGGATCGCCGAAATGGATGGCCGCGTCGACCTCCTCGCGGCTGAAGTCGAAGGGCACCAGCCGCGTCGCAAAATTAATGGTGATGCCGGGATGGGCCTCGATGAAGCGCGGCAGGCGCGGGATCAGCCAGCGCGTGCCGAAGGTCGGCAGGATCGCCAGGTTGAGCACGCCGGCGGCGCCGCGAAAGGCCATGGCCGAGACGGTGGCCGCCGCCAGCCGCGACAAGCCATCGCGGATATCGGCGGCATAGGCGCTGCCGGCCGGAGTGAGGCTGACGCGCTTGCGCACGCGCTGGAACAGGCTGACGCCGAGTACCTTTTCGAGGTGCGCGACCTGCCGGCTGACCGCGCCCTGCGTCAGGCTCAGTTCCTCCGCGGCGCGAGTGAAACTGCCATGCCGGGCCGCCGCCTCGAAGGCGGCGAGCGCCGACAGCGAGGGCACCGAGAGGCGGCCGGGGATGAGTTCCAAGTTCATGATTTTCTCTCACCAACTGGTGAGAACATATCGGTTGCCGCGAGCGGCCGGAAGAGGGCATTGTGCCAAGATATGGGCGGCACTATCGCCCGAGCCCTCGTCCTGAGGAGCAGGCTTAAGCCTGCGTCTCGAAGGATGCTCCAGTTCGCAGTGCCCTGCTGGATCATCCTTCGAGACGCCGCTTCGCGGCTCCTCGGGATGAGGGCTGTGGGATTCTGACAGAAGGCTTCGGTTCGACATGGCTGCAACTGCTCTGCCGCAGGATACGCTCGCGCTGCTCAAGCGCCTCCGAGTGTCCGACGGCGCCTTCGCCTCCAAGGGGCTCGACGCCCATTCGCCGATCACCGGCGAGACCATCGTCACCCTGCGCGAAACCAGCGTTGCCGAGACCGAGGCCGCGATCGGCCGGGCGCAATCGGCCTTCCTGGCCTGGCGCAAGGTGCCGGCGCCGCGGCGCGGCGAGTTCGTGCGCCTGCTCGGCGAGGAGCTCCGCACCCACAAGGCCGATCTCGGCCTGCTGGTGACGATCGAGGCCGGCAAGGTCACCTCGGAGGGCCTCGGCGAGGTCCAGGAGATGATCGACATCTGCGATTTCGCCGTCGGCCTGTCGCGCCAGCTCTACGGCCTGACCATCGCGACCGAGCGCGCCAACCACCGCATGATGGAGACCTGGCACCCGCTCGGCGTCTGCGGCGTGATCTCGGCGTTCAACTTCCCGGTCGCGGTCTGGTCGTGGAACGCGGCGCTCGCCTTCGTCTGCGGCGACAGTGTGGTCTGGAAGCCCTCCGAGAAGACCCCGCTGACGGCGCTCGCGGTGCAGGCCATCACCGAGCGCGCGATGAAGCGCTTCGGGCCGGAGGCGCCGGTCGGCCTGTCGGAGATCCTGATCGGCGGGCGCGAGATCGGCGATGCGCTGGTGCAGGATCACCGCGTCCCCATCCTCTCGGCCACGGGCTCGACCCGGATGGGCAAGGAGGTCGGCCAGAAGCTCGCCGCCCGCTTCGCCCGCGCCATCCTCGAACTCGGCGGCAACAATGCCGCGATCGTCGCGCCCTCGGCCGATCTCGACCTGGCGCTGCGCGGCATCGCCTTCGCCGCGATGGGCACGGCCGGCCAGCGCTGCACCACGCTGCGCCGCCTGATCGTCCACGAGAGCGTCTACGACGCGCTGATCCCGCGCCTGATCAAGGTCTACGGCTCAGTGAAGATCGGCGACCCGCGCCAGGCCGGCGTTCTCGTCGGGCCGCTGGTGGATGAGGCCGCCTATCACGGCATGCAGAAGGCGCTGGGTGAGGCCCGTGCCGCCGGCGGCACCGTCCATGGCGGCGAGAAGGTCGATGTCGGCGCTGGCGGCTTCTATGTCCGCCCTGCCCTCGTGGAGATGCCGGAGCAGGTTGGCCCGGTCGAGCGCGAGACCTTCGCGCCGATCCTCTACGTGATGAAGTACAGGGCGCTGGACCAGGCGATCGCCATACAGAACGCCGTCGGCGCCGGCCTGTCCTCCTCGATCTTCACGCTCGACATGCGCGAGGCCGAGAGCTTCATCTCGGCGGAAGGCTCGGATTGCGGCATCGCCAACGTCAATATCGGCCCGTCCGGCGCGGAGATCGGCGGGGCCTTCGGCGGCGAGAAGGAGACCGGCGGCGGCCGCGAGGCGGGCTCGGATGCCTGGAAAGCCTATATGCGCCGCGCTACCAATACGCTCAACTACGGCACGACCTTGCCGCTGGCGCAGGGCGTCAGCTTCGACGTCGACGCCTGACGGGACCAAGGGGAGAACGACCATGACTGAGCCCGCCCGCGCCCATTCCACCAGCGAAAAGCCCGCCGCGTTCAAGTGGGACGATCCGTTCCTGTTCGAGGACCAGCTCAACGAGGACGAGCGGCTGATCCGCGACACGGCCCGCGACTTCGCCCAGGAGAAGCTGCTGCCGCGTGTTTCGGAAGCGTATCTCAACGAGACCACCGACCGCGGCATCTTCAACGAGATGGGCGAACTCGGCCTGCTCGGCGTGACGCTGCCGGAGGAATACGGCTGCGCCGGCGCCAACTACGTTTCCTATGGCTTGGTGGCGCGCGAGGTCGAGCGGGTCGATTCCGGCTACCGCTCGATGATGTCAGTGCAGTCCTCGCTGGTGATGTACCCGATCTACGCCTATGGCGACGAAAGCCAGCGCAAGAAGTACCTGCCCAAGCTCGCTTCGGGCGAATGGGTCGGCTGCTTCGGCCTGACCGAGCCCGACGCCGGCTCCGACCCCGCGGGCATGAAGACCCGCGCCGAGAAGGTCGCCGACGGCTACAAGCTGACCGGCTCGAAGATGTGGATCTCGAACTCGCCGATCGCCGACGTCTTCGTGATCTGGGCCAAATCGGTCGCGCATGACAACCAGATCCGCGGCTTCATCCTCGAGAAGGGCATGAAGGGGCTGTCGGCGCCGAAGATCGGCGGCAAACTCTCGCTGCGCGCTTCGATCACCGGCGAGGTCGTCATGGACGGCGTCATCGTGCCGGAAGAGAACCTGCTGCCGAACGTCTCCGGCCTGAAGGGTCCGTTCGGCTGCCTCAACCGCGCCCGCTACGGCATCTCCTGGGGCGTGCTCGGGGCGGCCGAGGATTGCTTCCACCGCGCCCGGCAATACGGGCTCGACCGCAAGCAGTTCAACAAGCCGCTCGCCCAGACCCAGCTCTTCCAGAAGAAGCTCGCGGACATGCAGACCGAGATCTCGCTCGGGCTTCAGGGTAGCTTGCGGGTCGGCCGGCTGATGGACGAGGGCAAGGTGGCGCCGGAGATGATCTCGATCGTCAAGCGCAACAATTGCGGCAAGGCGCTCGACATCGCCCGCCAGGCCCGCGACATGCACGGCGGCAACGGCATCTCGATCGAATACCATGTCATGCGCCACTCGGCGAACCTGGAGACGGTCAACACCTATGAGGGTGCGCATGACGTGCACGCGCTGATCCTGGGGCGGGCGATCACCGGGCTGCAGGCGTTTTTCTGAGCGAATGATGCGCCTGACGATTGCCGAACAGGGCTCTGCCCTCCCCCCGCTTGCGGTGGGGAGGGTCGGGTGGGGGGCCGAACGACCGGGTTCGCACCTTGCCCGGCCGGCCTCCAACAGCGCGGCAGTCGCCTCAGTCGATCACTCGCCCCCCCACCCTAACCCTCCCCACCGCAAGCGGGGGGAGGGAACGAGCGTGCCATGACCTCTCCTCCCCTCGCCGGCCTGCGCGTCCTCGAACTGGCGCGCATCCTCGCAGGCCCGTGGATCGGGCAACTGCTCGCCGATCTCGGCGCCGATGTCGTCAAGGTCGAGGCGCCTGAGGGCGACGACACGCGCAAATGGGGGCCGCCCTTCGTCGAGGGCAAGGATGGCGAGCACCTCTCGGCCGCCTATTTCCACTCGGCCAATCGCGGCAAGCGCTCGATCACGGCCGATTTCCGCAGCGAGGAAGGCCAGGCGCTGGTGCGCCGGCTGGCTTCCCATGCCGATGTGGTGATCGAGAACTTCAAGGTCGGCGGGCTCGAGAAATACGGGCTCGATGCCGCCTCGCTCCGCGCCGCCTATCCCCGGCTGATCTACTGCTCGGTCACCGGCTTCGGCCAGGATGGCCCTTATGCCCCGCGCGCCGGCTACGACTTCCTGGTCCAGGGCATGGGCGGGGCCATGTCGGTCACCGGCGAGCCGAGTGGCGCGCCGATGAAGACCGGCTATGCCGTCGCCGACATCTATACCGGGCTCTATGCCTCGGTCGGCATCCTCTCGGCGCTGCGTCGGCGCGATGCCACCGGCGAGGGCGCGACGCTCGACCTCGCGCTACTCGACACGCAGATCGCCGTGCTCGGCAATCAGGCGATGAACTACCTCGTCTCGGGCAAGCCCGCTCCGCGGCTCGGCAATGCCCACCCGAACATCGTGCCCTATGACGTCTTCCCGGTCGCCGACGGGCACATCATCATCGCGACCGGCAATGACGGGCAGTGGCGCAAGCTCTGCGAGGTGCTGGGCGAGCCGGCGCTGGCTGCTCATCCCGACTATGCCGAGAACCGCTCGCGCGTCGCCAACCGCGTCGCGCTGACCGAGAAGCTGCAATTCCTGACACAGCGCTACGGCAAGGCCGACCTGCTGGCGGCGCTGGAGAAGGTCGGCGTGCCCGCCGGGCCGATCAACGGGATCGACGAGGTTTTTGCCGACCCGCAGGTGATTGCTCGCGGCGTCAGGGTCGATCTGCCATCGGAAGCCGCGACGAACGGCACGATCCCGACCGTCGCGTCGCCAATCGTGATCGACGGCGTCAGGCAGGTCGCGCCCATCCCAAGCCCTCGCCTTAACGAGCATCACGACGACATTCTGAACGATCCCGCCTGGGGCGGAGGCGGCTGAATGCCCCGCTCACCAGAGACGGCGCGCGCCGAGCGCATCGAAGGCCGCGTCGGAGGAGACGATTGTCAGCTCCTCGATGATTGCCTGCGCAGCGAGCATCCGGTCGAATGGATCGCGATGCTCGCCCGGAATAGCACCCGCGAGAAGGGCGTGCTCGTTCGAGAGCGGGAGTGCGATGAAACCGTCGGCAGCCAAGGCGTCGGCAAAGGTCGCAAGCACGTTTTCGACGCCCGGGAGCTTTCCAACTCTATGCTTGGTCGCGATCTCCATTGCCGAGATCGAGCTCACATGGACCTGATTATTTCTGTCCAGGATTGGCCCGAGGACCTGTGGCCTCAATGCTCTGCCGCCGAGCCAGAACCAAAGAAGGGCCGAGGTATCGAGAAGGAGCCTCAATCGTCGCGCCCTTCCCACAGCCGAAGCTCTTCCTCCGGCAAGGGTTCGAAGAATTCAGGTCCGATGTCGAACTGGCCGGCAAAGCGCCCCGGCTTACGCTCCGGCCGCGCCTGCTCAATCGGCACCAGCCGCGCAACCGGCTTGTCGCGGCGCGAGATCACGACCTCGCCGCCCTTCTCGACCTCCTCGATCAAGCGGGAGAGGTTCGTCTTGGCCTCGTGGATGGTGACGCGCGTCATTGCGGCCTCCTCGCTCAACCTGACCAACTTAGCTAAGTATCGGAGTCAAGGTCAATGACGACACCACGCACCGGCGGGCAGATCCTCGTCGACCAACTCCTGATCCACGGCGCGACCGACGCGTTCTGCGTGCCGGGCGAGAGCTATCTCGCAGTGCTCGACGCGCTGCACGACGCCAAGCTCAAGGTCACGATCTGCCGGGCCGAGGGCGGCGCGGCGATGATGGCCGAGGCCGCCGGCAAGCTCACCGGCAAGCCCGGCATCTGCTTCGTGACGCGCGGTCCCGGCGCGACCAACGCCTCGCCGGGCATCCACATCGCCGACCAGGACTCGACCCCGATGATCCTGTTCGTCGGCCAGATCGAGCGCGGCATGCGCGAGCGCGAGGCCTTTCAGGAGCTCGACTACCGCGCTGTCTTCGGCACGATGACGAAATGGGCGACCGAGATCGACGATGCCGCGCGCATCCCCGAGATCATCAGCCGCGCCTTCCATGTCGCGACGGCCGGGCGTCCCGGCCCGGTCGTGATCGCGCTGCCCGAGGACGTGCTGACCGACCTCGCCGATGTAGCCGACGCGCAGCCCTACCAGGTCACCGAGACGCATCCCTCGCTGCTCCAGACCATCGACCTGCAGAAGCGGCTCTGGGCGGCGAAGTCGCCGGTCGCGATCTTGGGCGGCTCGCGCTGGAACCCGCAGGCGATCGAGCGCTTCCAGCGCTTCGCCGAGCGCTTCGACCTGCCCGTCGCCGTCTCCTTCCGTCGGCAGATGCTGTTCCCGGCCGACCATCCGAATTTTGCGGGCGATCTCGGCATTGGGCCCAATCCGAAGCTCTTGAAACGCATCCAGGAGAGCGACCTCGTCCTGCTGGTCGGCGGGCGGCTCTCGGAAATGCCGAGCCAGTCCTACACGCTGTTCGGCATTCCCAATCCCGGCCGGCCGCTGGTGCATGTCCATCCTGATCCGGAAGAGCTCGGCCGCGTCTACCGGCCCTCGCTCGCGATCAACGCCTCGCCGACTGCGTTCTGCGCGGCGCTGGAGACCGTGCATCCGCCGCAGGTCATTCCCTGGGCCGGCGCGGCGGCCGAGGCGCACGAGGCCTATCTCGGCTGGAGCGAGCAGCCGGCGCCGGTGCCGGGCGCCTTCCATCCCGGCGAGGCCGTGACCTGGCTGCGGCGCAACCTCCCCGCCGACGCGATCCTCTGCAACGGCGCCGGCAATTACGCGACCTGGGTGCACCGCTTCCATCGCTTCACGAAGTTCGCGACGCAGCTTGCGCCGACCTCGGGCTCGATGGGCTATGGCGTGCCGGCCGCGATCGGCGCCAAGCGGCTGTTTCCCGAGCGCACCGTGATCGCCTTCGCCGGCGATGGCTGCTTCCTGATGAACGGGCAGGATTTCGCCACCGCCGTGCAGTATGAGCTGCCGGTGATCGTCATCGTGGTCGATAACGGCATGTACGGCACGATCCGCATGCATCAGGAGCGGCATTATCCCGGCCGCGTCTCGGCGACGATGCTGAAGAACCCGGATTTCGCAGCCTATGCCAAGGCCTTCGGTGGCTATGGTGAGCGCGTCGAGACCACCGCGGAGTTCGCCCCCGCCTTCGAGCGCGCGGTGGCAAGCGGCAAGCCTTCGATCCTGCACTGCATCCTCGATCCCGAGGCGATCACGCCGGCCAAGACGCTGAGCACGATCCGGGCCGAGGCGCTGGCGGCGAAGGGGTGAGCCGTCATTGCGAGGAGCGTAGCGACGAAGCAATCCAGGGGGTCTCGCTCACCCGGTCCCCCTGGATTGCTTCGCTACGCTCGCAATGACGGCTGGGCTTTGCGGGAACCGAACCACATCCGGCGTAGCAGGTTGTCGCGCCAGAACACGACATGGACGGCCGCCGCCGCGAAATGCACGGCGCCGAGCGCCAGCAGCGCGTTGCCGGCGAAATCGTGCAGGCGCAGCATCAACTCGTAGGTTGCCTTGTCCGGGCCGATCGGATGCGGCACCTGGAACAGGCCGAAATAGAGCGTCGGGATCTGGATCGGCGAGGACGCGGCGAGCAGCAGGCCGGTGACCGGCAGCGCGACGACGCAGAGATAGAGCCCGGCATGGACCGCGTCGCTGGCGAATCGCAGCAGGCGCCCATCATTGGCTGATGGCGGCGGCTTGACGAGGAGCCGCAGCAGCAGGCGGGCGACGACGAAGCCCGCGACGGTCAGGCCGATCGACTTGTGCAGCTGGTAGAGCTCGAAACGCTCGACGAGGTTGCGCGTCTCGTCCTGCATCGGGCTGGCGATCAGGAACTGCGCCGCGATCAGGATCAGAGTGAGCCAGTGCAGCGCGACCAGGGCCGGGTGCCAGCGTGCCGGCGGGTTGGCTTCTCCAGACGCATTTTCTTGACGCGAACCGGCAGCCACTTCGCCCGACAATGCCTCGGGACTCATCGCATCACCTGGCCCTTGATGACGAGATCGACCTTGTCATCGACGACGTTGACGTCGCGGCCGATCTCGAAGGCCGGGCGCAGGAAGGAGCCGCTGGCGCTGAACGGCAACTTGTCGCCGCGCTTGGCCCGCTCGATATCGCCGTCGACCGTCACGCTCACCGTGATCGGCTGGGTGATCGAGCGGATGGTCAGATTGCCCTTGATGTCGAGGCTGCGGTCGCTTGTGCGGGTGACGCTGGTCGAGGTGAAGCTGGCATTGGGGAAGCGGGCGGTGTCGAGCATGCTCTCGCCCTTGATGAAGCCATCCATCAGCGACGAGCCGGCCGTGACCGAGCCGGTATCGATCGTGACCCTGATCCGGCTCTTCTCCGGGTGGTCGAAATCGAGCCCGAGCGCGCCGTCGAAGCGACCGAACTTGCCCGTCGCGACCACCGCACCGAAGCGATGCGTGACGAAGCTGAGCTCGGTCGAACTTCGGTCGAGCTTCCAGGCCGTCTGGGCCGAGGCCGGGCCGGCGAAAAGCATGGCGGAAAGGGCGAGTGCAGGAGCGAATGAGTATTGCATGGCCGCAATCTGCTGCCCGGTTGATGGCCGAGCCGTGGCAAAGATCTTGCGCTCACGCAAAAGCAAGGCGGCGCGAACGCGCTCAGTGGGCGTGCTTGCTAATCACGCCGTCGAAGGTCGAGCGGATCGCGCGGGCCAGCGCGATGCTGGCCCAGCCCTGCACGATCAGCTCGAAGGCCAGGAAGGTGCCGAGGACCCACAGGCCCGAACTCGGCCATTGCGCCAGGATCAGCACGCCGAGCGCCAGCGAGAGCAGTCCCGAGATCAGGATCCAGATCCAGGCCTTCATCGGCCGGGTCTGAAAGGCGACGAAGGTGCGGAGGCAGCCGACCGCGACCAGCATGATGCCGGCGACCAGCGTCAGCGACAGTGTCGCCGCAAGCGGATTGAGGAAGGTGAAGATGCCGAGCGCGAGGTAGAGCAGGCCGATCAGGACGTGCATCAGCCGGCTCTTCCAGCCGCCATGCCGGGCGGCATCGACCAGCATGATGATGCCACCGACGAAGATCATCGCGCCGAACCAGATCGCGCTGGCAACGCTGAGCAGCGCCACCGCGCCCAGGCCAAGTATGCCGAGGATGATGAGCGCGATGCCGGCGGCGAGCAGCCAGCCCCAGTTGCGCCGCAGCGGGATCAGGTGCGTGCCGAGCGATGGCGGATGATGCAGCGGGGCTTCGGACATGATCGCCACCTCCGGCGGGGCCTTACGCTAGGTTCCCACCGGCGGCTGACGGCGTCAACAGCGCGGCCTCAATAGGTCGCGCGGCCGCCCGAAAGGTCGAACACGGCGCCCGTCGAGAAGCTGCACCGCTCGCTCGCCAGCCAGGCGACGAGCTCGGCCAGTTCCTCGACCTCGCCAAGGCGCCCGAGCGGGCTCTTGGCGATCATCGCCGCGACCGTCTCGGGCGACATCTGCTGCAGGATGTCGGTGTCGATCGCGGCGGGCGCGACCGCGTTGACCAGCACGCCGGTCTGCGCCAGCTCCTTGCCATGCGACTTGGTGAAGGCGAGGACGCCGGCCTTGGCCGCGCTATAGGCGGACAATGTCGGCGTGCCCTCCTTGCCAGCGAGCGAGGCGATGTTGACGATGCGGCCATAGCCGCGCGTCGCCATGACATCGGCGACCGCCCGCGAGCACAGGAAGGTGCCGGTCAGGTTGACCGCCTGGACCTTCAACCATTGCGCCAAAGGCGTCTCGGCGACTTTCGTCGACGGCCCGGTCATCCCCGCATTGTTGACGAGCACGGCGATCGGGCCATGCTCGCTCTCGGTGCGCGAGACGGCTGCCGCGACCTGCTCCTCGTTGGATACGTCGCAGGCGATATGACCCCAGCCGCGCTCGCGCGGTGCTTCCAGGTCCCAGATCACGGGCGTCAGCCCATCCTGCTCGAGCCGGTCGGCAATGGCGCGACCAATACCCTTGGCGCCGCCGGTGACGACGGCGATCGGTGATTGCGGCATGGTTCAGGCGAGCTTTTCGGCGACCAGCTTGCGCAGGCTGACGAGGTCCTTGACGAAGCCGCGGATGCCCTCGGCCAGCTTTTCCGTCGCCATCGCGTCCTGGTTCATGGCGAAGCGGAAAGCCTTCTCGTCGAGAACGATCTTCTTTGCGCCGTCCGGGGAGGCAACCTGCGGCGAGGACGCCGGAGACAATTTGCGCGGCAGCTCGCCGGTCGCCGCAGCCAGTTCGTCGAGCAGGCTGGGGCCGATCGTCAGCCGGTCGCAGCCGGCCAGCGCCTCGATCTCGCCGGTGTTGCGGAAGGAGGCGCCCATCACCACCGTCTTGATCCCGAACGCCTTGTAGTAGGCGTAGATGCTCTTGACCGAGACGACGCCCGGATCGGTCTCGGCCGTGTAGGGGCCGCCGCCGGCCTTGACGTGCCAATCGAGGATGCGGCCGACGAAGGGCGAGATCAGGAAGGCCTTGGCATCGGCGCAGGCGACGGCCTGCGGCAGCGCGAAGAGCAGGGTCAGGTTGCAGTCGATGCCCTCGGCCTGCAGCACCTTGGCGGCCTGGATGCCCTCCCAGGTCGAGGCGACCTTGATCAGGATGCGGTCGCGCTCGATGCCGCGCTCCTCATAGGCGGCGATGATGGCGCGCGCCTTGTCGATGCTCGCCTGCGTGTCGAAGGAGAGGTCGGCGTCGACCTCGGTCGAGACCCGGCCGGGCACGATCTTGGTCAGCTCGGCGCCGAAGGTGACGGCCAGCCGGTCGCAGACCGCATTGACGCGCGCCTCGCCGGAATGGCTCGCCTTCTTGCCCCAGGCAATGGCCTCCTCGACCAGCGCGGCATAGGCCGGCGTCTCGACGGCCTTGAGCAGCAGGGTCGGATTGGTGGTGCAATCGACCGGCTTGAGGCGGCGCACCGCTTCGATGTCGCCGGTATCGGCGACGACCGTGGTCATCTGGCGGAGCTGGTCGAGCTTGGAGGCGGTCATGGCGATCCTGCGGAATTGACGGCTGTGAACTCTGCTTTGAAGAGAACTCTGCTTTCGAAGAACTGCGACCCTGGGGCGCAGTTCCAACGCGGTCAAGCAGGTCGCGAGCAGAGGCGGCCTGCACGAGCCGGTTAAAGCCTGTCATGGGGCGATGGCCATCCCATGACCTTAGCCGGCCATCAAAAATGCGGCATGGGTGCCATAGCGACGAAAATCCGATTGCTTCCTGCCTCGGCTTGGGCTGGAAACGCACGCACCAGCACGGACGCGACGTTCACCGATGTGTCACATGGCTGGTCTACCGCGACCGCTTGGCCCGCTCGGGCCTCCGGACAGGAGAGAAACATGCGTTCCAATGCGGTGATCGCGCTGGCTGCGGCCGGCCTTGCTCTGGGCGCCCTTGCGTCGCAACCGGCCATGGCCGTCGAAGGCAAGCTGGTGCTCTATACCAGCCAGCCCAATACCGACGCCCAGCAGACGATCGACGGCTTCAAGGCGAAATACCCCAACGTCGACGTCAGCTTCGTCCGCGACGGAACGCCGCGCGTCATGGCGAAGCTGCGGGCCGAGTTCGAGGCCGGCGCGCCGCAGGCCGACGTGCTGCTGATCGCCGACGCGGTGACGATGGAAGGCCTCAAGAAGGAGGATCGCCTCCTCGCCTATGACAAGGCCGACCTCTCGGCCTATCCGGCCGGCATCCATGATCCGCAGAAGATGTGGTTCGCCACCAAGCTGATCACCACCGGCATCGTCTACAACACCAAGGCGACGATGAAGCCGACGAGCTGGCTCGACCTGACCAAGCCGGAAGTCAAGAACCTGCTGGCCATGCCGAGCCCGCTGAATTCCGGCGCCGCGATGATCCACACGATCACGCTGACCGGCAGCCTGCCGGGCGGCTGGGGCTACTATGAAGAGCTGAAGAAGAACGGCGCGCTCGCCGCCGGCGCCAATGGCGACATCCTGCGCCAGGTCGCCACCGGCGAGAAGCTCTACGGCATGATCGTCGACTTCATGCCGATCCGCGAGAAGGCCAAGGGCGCGCCGGTCGAGTTCGTCTTCCCGAAGGAAGGCGTCTCCGCCGTCAGCGAGCCGGTCGCGATCCTGAAGAGCACCAAGAACCCGGAAGCCGCCAAGGCCTTCATCGACTTCGTCCTGTCGAAGGACGGCCAGGAGCTGACGCTGAAGCAGGGCTATGTCGCCGCCCATCCGGCGGTCGCGCTGCCGGCCGGCTACCCGGCCCGCGACGCGATCAAGCTGATGCCGTTCGACGCCGGCAAGGCGCTCGCCGACGAGGCCGCCTCGCGCAAGCGCTTCAGCGCGATCTTCGAGTGATCGTCGCCGTGAAGCGGGTTTGAGCGCATCGCCATGACGCTGGCAGCTCCAGCAGATGTGCGGCGAACCCGCTTCCGCCCGGCCCTGCCGGGACTGAGACTGCCGGCAGGGCTCTTCCTGCCGGTTGCGGTGATGCTGAGCGCAATCCTGCTCGGCGCGCTGCCCTTCCTGCGGCTCGCCATCGCCGCCTTCGCGCCGGGCTGGCAGTTCGCACCTGACGCGGCGCTGGCCGAGATGAGCAGCCGCGCCGCGGTCACCGCGACGCTGCACACCTTCGAGACCGCCGGCTTCTCGGCGCTGGGCGCGCTGCTGGTCGGCGGCGCCGTGGCGCTCCTGCTTTGCACTACCGACGTGCGCGGCAAGCGGCCGCTCGCCTTCGCCTTCGTCTTCTCGATGATGATCGCGCCGCAGGTGGCAGCTTTGGCCTTCCTCAGCCTGTTCGCGCCGAATTCGCCGGTGCTGGCGCTGCTCGGCCTGTCGCCGGAGCCGGGCACGCCGAACCCGCTGCTCGGCTCGGGCGGCATCATCCTTGTCATGGCTCTGCATCACGCGCCGCTGGTGGCGATCACGCTCTGGACCGGCCTGCGCAGCGTGCCGCATTCGCTGGTCGAGGCGGCGCAAATGGAAGGCGCCGCGCCGTTCACGATCGTCACCCGCATCCTGCTGCCGGTGCTGCGGCCGCAATTGATCGCGGCGGCCTTGATCGCCTTCGTCGCCGGCATCGGCAATTTCGGCATCCCGGCCCTGCTCGGCCTGCCGGTGAACTATTTGACCTTGCCGACGCTGATCTACCGGCGGCTGTCGAGCTTCGGCCCGGCCGGGCTGCCTGATGCCGCGGCGCTCTCGCTGCTGGTCGCGCTGGTGGCGGGCCTCGGCATCATCGCCGGCATGCTGGCGACGCGGCGCGCGGGCGGCAAGGTCGAGATCGAGAAGCCACTGGAGCCGTTCTGGCGGCTCGGCAGGGCCCGGCCGCTCGTTGCCGGCGGGCTCTGGCTCCTGCTCGCGCTCAAGCTCGGCCTGCCCTTCCTCGCCCTGCTTGGCGAGGCGTTGACGCCGGCGCTCGGCGTAGCGCTGTCCTGGCAGAGCCTGACCTTCGACAAGTTCGCCGAGGTGCTGATCCGGCAGAACGTCACGGTACGCGCCTTCCGCAACTCGTTCCTGTTCGCGGGTACGGCCGCGGTGATCCTCGCCTTCGTCTCAATCGCCTTCGCCTATGCGCTGGAGCGGCGGATGGGCAAGTTCCGGCGCGTCGTCGAGCTGGTGATCGAGCTGCCCTATGCGCTGCCCGGCGTCGTGCTAGCCATCGCCTGCATCCTGATGTTCCTGAAGCCTCTGCCGCTGATCGGCGTCAGCATCTATGCCACCCCCTTCATCATCCTCTTCGCCTATCTCGCCCGCTTCATGCCGCTGGCGCTGAAGGCGCCGGTCGCGGCGATGGCGCAGATCGAGGCGCATCACGAGGAGGCGGCGAAGCTCGACGGCGTCACGCTCTGGCAGATGCTGCGCTACATCGTGGCGCCGATCCTAGCGCCCGCGGCGACGGTGAGTGCGCTTATGGTCTTCCTCGTCGCCTTCAACGAGCTCACCGTCTCCGCGCTGCTCTGGTCCTCCGGCACCGAGACCCTCGGCGTCGTGCTGTTCAGCCTGAAGGAGGCCGGGCTCGCCGGCGAGGCGGCGGCGATCGCGATCAGCGCATCGGCCGTGATCCTCGTCGTGATGCTGCTGCTCGACCTCTGCGCCAAGCGCCTGCCGGACAAGGTCCTGCCCTGGCGGATCTGACACGCAGGCCTTTGCCCGGGGGCAAAACGGCGGGCAGTGACCTAAAGTTAATCCAGCCTTTACCGCGCTTGATCAGTTTCAACCGCGAGGGGAAGTCGCGTCATTTCCCGATGTTTGATTTGGCCTGCCGTCTCGACCGGACGAATTGCCAGTATGGTTCGTAAGGATCCTGCGTCGATGAAGTATCGTGCCGGCGTTCGCCGCAAATCCGAGTCGGTCACTGACGCGCGCAAGCTTCTCGTCGTCGAGGATTCGAAGACCTTTTCGAAGGCGCTGCACAAGCTTCTTTCCGACGAGATCGGCCTGCCCGTCATTGCCTGCGCCTCGCTGAACGAGTTGCACGAGGTGGTCACCGAGGAGCCCGACGTCTACGGCATCGCCGTGGTCGACCTCAACCTGCCGGACGCCCCCGACGGGGAAGCGATCGATTTCACGGTCCAGCGCGGCATCCCCACGATCGTCTTCACCGGGAGCTTCGATGTTCAGACACGCGCCAGGATCATGGAGCGCGACGTCATCGACTACGTCCTCAAGAACAACGAGTTCGCGCTGGAGACACTGGTCACCGCGGTGAAACGCGCCTTGACCAACCGCGACACGCGCATCCTCGTCGTCGACGACATGACCGTTGCGCGCAAGCATCTCGCCCGGATGCTGGCGATCCAGCAGTATTCCGTCATCGAGGCAGGCTCCGGCGCGGAGGCGCTGTCGCTACTGGCGGCCAACCCGGACGTCCAGATCGTGATCTCCGACTACAACATGCCGGACATCAACGGCTATGAGCTGACGCGCAAGATCCGCCGCATGCTCGCTCCCGACAAGGTGCGCGTGATCGGCGTCTCCTCGACGAACGACCTTGCCGTCTCCGCCGGCTTTCTGAAGGCCGGGGCCAACGACTTCATTTCCCGGCCCTTCATGCCCGAAGAGCTGCAATGCCGGATCGCGAACAATGCCGACACGCTGCTGCAGCTGAGGCAGCTGCAGGAACTGGCGGCCCGGGATCACCTCACCGGACTCTTCAACCGCCGGCACTTCTTCGAAAACGGCCCGGAGCTCATGAAGTCGGTGCAGGCGCGCCCGGTGAGCGCAGTCGCGATCCTCGACATCGACAACTTCAAGCAAATCAACGACACGCATGGCCACGGCGTCGGCGATCAGGCGCTCGAGCTGGTCGCGCGCTGCCTGGCGGATTCGGTCAAGGGGACCGGCAACCTGCTCGCGCGGCTCGGCGGCGAAGAGTTCGCCATCCTGTTTCCGGGAATGGACCCGGCCGCCGCGATGCGCTTTTGCGACCATATCCGGCTGGATATCTCGCACGCCGCCGTGCAGGTCGGGGCTGAGAGGCTCTCGGTCACGGCCTCGATCGGCGTTGCCGAGGCAGACGCAGCAGATAGCTTCGACCATTGCCTGCGCGCCGCGGACCAGGCGCTCTACGTGGCGAAGCAGCAGGGCCGGAACCGCGTCTGCCTGGCGGCCGCCTGACGCCGACAGACCCTAGGCTTTTGTTATTGCATCGGATTTTTCCGAAAACCGGATTCCACTTTTCGGTCCGATGCTCTAGCCGTCGACCAGAGCGAGGCGCAGAGCGGCCGTCGCAGACTGCTCGCCCATCAGCAGCGCCCGCGCAGCCTTCGACTCGCGCACGATGAAGTCGACGATGGCGCGGACACGGGCGACGTCCTTCAGGTCGGCATGGACCAAGAGCCAGAAGGAGCGCGTGATCGAGACGCGCTCCGGCAGAACCGGCACGAGCCTGTGCTCACCCTCGGCCATGAAATGGTGGATGATGCCGATGCCGGCGCCGGCGATGACCGCGTTCATCTGCGCGAGCACGCTCGAACTCTGGATCTGGGCGCGCAGGCCCTTGGCGACCTCATCGAGATAGTCGAGCTCGGGCGTGAAGATCAGGTCGTCGATATAGCCGACGATGCGATGGGCGAAGAGATCGTCTGGACCGGTGATCGCCGGCATCGCGTCGAGATAGTCCTGCGAGGCGTAGAGGCCGAGCCTGTAGTCGCAGAGCTTGCGGGCGACGACCTTGCCCTCCTTGGGCGGCGCCAGCGTGATCGCGACATCGGCCTCGCGTTTCGAGAGCGAGAGCAGGCGCGGCATCGCGATGAGCTGGAGTTCAAGCCCGGGATAGGCCGTGGCGAGCTTGGCGAGACGCGGCGCCAGAAAGGTGGTGCCGAAGCCATCGGGCGCGCCGATCCTGACCGTGCCGGCCAGCGCCATGTCGGCGCCGCCGATATCGCTCTGGATCGCCAACGCCTCGGTCTCCATGCTCTCGGCCTTGGCGAGCAGGCGCTCGCCATGCGCAGTCAGCGTGTAGCCCTGCGGCCGGCGCTCGAAGAGCTTGGCCTTGAGCGATTCCTCCAGCGAGGTGACGCGGCGCGAGACCGTGGCATGGTCGGCGCCGAGCCGCCGCGCCGCCGCCGTCAGCCGGCCCGAGCGCGCCACGGCGAGGAAGAAGCGCAGGTCGTCCCAGTCGAAGCGTTCCATGGCCGCCCTCTCCGGTATTTGCGTTTCCGCACGGCAGACAATCCGATATCGCTATAGCCGTGCGCAAACGTGAATGGTAGAGGAAGCTCAATTCACACCACCACAGCAATTGGTAGGGAGGTCGCGATGCGTCAGGTCGGGCATTTCATTGGCGGCAAGCACGTCGCGGGCACCTCCGGCCGCACGGCCGACATCTACCAGCCGATGGATGGCAGCGTCATCGGCAAGGTCGCGCTGGCTTCCCCTGCCGAGGTCCGCGCCGCAGTCGAGAACGCCGCCGCCGCCCAGCCGAAATGGGCCGCCGTCAACCCGCAGCGCCGCGCCCGCGTGCTGATGAAGTTCCTCGACCTGATCGCGCAGAACAACGAGGAACTCGCCGAGCTGCTCGCCCGCGAGCACGGCAAGACCATCGCCGACGCCAAGGGCGACATCCAGCGCGGCGTCGAGGTGGTCGAGTTCTCGCTCGGCGTGCCCAACCTGATGAAGGGCGAGTTCACCGACGGCGCCGGCCCGGGCATCGACATCTACTCGCTGCGCCAGCCGCTCGGCGTCTGCGCCGGCATCACCCCGTTCAACTTCCCGGCGATGATCCCGCTCTGGAAGCTCGGCCCGGCCATCGCCTGCGGCAACGCCTTCATCCTGAAGCCGTCCGAGCGCGATCCCGGCGTGCCGATGCGGCTGGCCGAGCTGTTCCTCGAGGCCGGCGGCCCTCCCGGCATCCTCAACGTCGTCAACGGCGACAAGGAGGCGGTCGACGCCATCCTCGACGACCCGGACGTCAAGGCGATCGGCTTCGTCGGCTCGACCCCGATCGCCGAGTACATCTACGCCCGCGGCTGCGCCAATGGTAAGCGCGTGCAGTGCTTCGGCGGCGCCAAGAATCACATGATCATCATGCCCGACGCCGACATGGACCAGGCGGTCGATGCGCTGATCGGCGCCGGCTACGGCTCGGCTGGCGAGCGCTGCATGGCGATCTCGGTCGCGGTCCCCGTCGGCAAGGCCACCGCCGACGAGCTGGTGAAGCGGCTGATCCCGCGCGTCGAGAGCCTGAAGATCGGCCCCTCGACCGATTCCTCGGCCGATTACGGCCCTGTCGTCACCAAGGCGGCGATGGAGAAGATCAAGGCTTACGTCGATCTCGGCATCGAGGAGGGCGCCAAGCTCGTCGTCGACGGCCGCGACTTCAAGATGCAGGGCTACGAGAACGGCTTCTATGTCGGCGGCTGCCTGTTCGACCATGTCACCAAGGACATGCGCATCTACAAGGAGGAGATCTTCGGCCCCGTGCTCGGCGTCCTGCGCGCTGAGAGCTATGACGAGGCGCTGAAGCTCACCAACGACCACGAATACGGCAACGGCACCGCGATCTTCACCCGCGACGGCGATGCGGCGCGCGACTTCGCCTCGAAGGTCCAGGTCGGCATGATCGGCATCAACGTGCCGATCCCGGTGCCGCTGGCCTACTACACCTTCGGCGGCTGGAAGCGCTCGGTGTTCGGCGACCTGAACCAGCACGGCCCGGATTCGATCCGCTTCTACACCAAGACCAAGACGGTGACGGCGCGCTGGCCGAGCGGCATCAAGGACGGCGCGAGCTTCGTCATCCCGACGATGGGTTGAGGCATGGCCACCTCCATGATATCATTATTGATATCATGGAGGCTCGATCATGGCACAGGTTCTGATCCGCAATATCGATGAGGAAACGATGGCCTCGCTGAAGCTGCGCGCCGAAATGAACGGCCGCTCGCTGGAGCAGGAGCTCAGGATCATCCTCAAGAGCGCAGCTCCATTGACCCCCGACGAATTGGTCGCGACATCTCGCCGCCTGAGAAGTGTCTTCGCCAAGGAGGATTTTGATATCGGCACCGCGATTCGCTGGGGTCGCGACGACGAATTCGAGGAGCTCGAGCAGGCTTTCGACCGGTCATGACGCATGTCATCGATGCCAGCGTCGCGGTACGGTGGACGATCGAGATGCCGCTCTCCGAGAAAGCGGAATTACTATTGCACAGGGGCCGCCCCCTCATTGCACCGGATTTCGTGATCGTCGAGGTCACCAACGTCCTGCTCATGAATATTCGAGACCGCGCCGACCGTGTTCAACGCGCGCTCGACGGTCTCGAATTCCTCCCTCGCTGGTTCGCACATTTGGAACCGGCGATCTGGCTGCGACACCGCGCGATGACCTACGCGATAGAACTTGAGCATTCAGCTTATGACTGCTTCTACCTTGCCTTGGCCGTGCGCGAGAACGCGCGGATGGTGACGACGGACGAGAAATTTATCCGCAAGGTCGAAGAATCCGACTACCGCAAGCATATCGTCCATCTCGCGGAATGGCAGCCATGACCGCCTTCTCCCTCAGCGAAGACCAGATCGCGATCCGTGACATGGCGGCGAGCTTCTCGGCCGAGACGCTCGCGCCCCATGCCGTGCGCTGGGACGAGGAGAAGCACTTCCCGGTCGAGGAGATGCGCCAGGCCGCGGCGCTCGGCATGGGCGGCATCTACATCACTGAGGATGTCGGCGGCTCAGGGCTTGGCCGGCTCGATGCGGCGCTGATCTTCGAGGCGCTGGCGATGGGCTGCCCGACGGTCGCAGCCTATATCTCGATCCACAACATGTGCGCCTGGATGATCGACCGCTACGGCGCGGACGAGCAGCGCAAGGCCTGGCTGCCCAAGCTGTGCTCGATGGAGCACCTGGCGAGCTATTGCCTGACCGAGCCGGGCGCTGGCTCCGACGCTGCCGCGCTGAAGACCAAGGCCGTGCGCGACGGCGACCACTACGTGCTCGACGGCCAGAAGCAGTTCATCTCCGGCGCCGGCGTCTCCGACATCTACGTCGTGATGGTGCGCACCGGCGAGGCCGGCCCCTCCGGCATCTCGACGCTCGTGGTCGAGAACGGCACGCCCGGCCTCTCCTTCGGCGCCAACGAGAAGAAGATGGGCTGGAACGCCCAGCCGACGCGGGCGGTGATCTTCGAGAACTGCCGCGTACCCGTCGCCAACCGGCTCGGGCCGGAGGGGATCGGCTTCAAGATCGCCATGGCCGGGCTGGATGGCGGCCGGCTCAACATCGGCGCCTGCTCGCTCGGCGGCGCGCAGGCCGCGTTCGACAAGGCGCTGGCCTATGCGCAGGAGCGCAAGGCCTTCGGCGCGCGCATCGCCGATTTCCAGGCGCTGCAGTTCAAGCTCGCCGACATGGCGACGGAACTGGAGATGGCGCGGACCTTCCTGTGGCGGGCGGCGTCCGCACTCGACGAGACGGCGCCGGATGCGACCAAGCTCTGCGCCATGGCCAAGCGCGTCGCCACCGATACCGGCTTCGAGGTCGCCAACCAGGCGCTGCAGATCCATGGCGGCTACGGCTACCTCGCCGATTACGGCATCGAGAAGATCGTCCGCGACCTGCGCGTGCACCAGATCCTGGAAGGCACGAACGAGGTGATGCGAATGATCGTGGCGCGTGGTTTGGTGGGGCGCGCCAAGGGCAACTGAACGTAACGACGACCGGCCGGGAGAGAACGACCATGACCAGCATCGCCTTCATCGGGCTCGGCAATATGGGGGCGCCGATGGCCGGCAACCTCGTCAAGGCGCAGCACAAGGTCGTCGCCTTCGATCTCGCCCAGGCTTCGATGGACGCCGCCGCCGAGCTTGGCGTCGGGCTCGCCACTTCGGCGCAGGACGCGGTCAAGGAGGCCGAGATCGTCGTCACCATGCTGCCGGCCGGCAAGCACGTTCTCTCCGTCTGGGCCGACATCCTGCCCAATGTGAAGCCCGGCACCTTGCTGATCGACTGCTCGACCATCGACGTCGACTCGGCCCGCAAGGCCCATGCGATGGCGGCCGAGCTGAGCTGCCTGTCGCTCGACGCGCCGGTCTCGGGCGGCGTCGGCGGCGCCAAGGGCGCGACGCTGACCTTCATGGTCGGCGGCTCGAACGACGCCTTCGCCAAGGGCGAGGAGATCCTTGCCCAGATGGGCCGGCGCGTCGTGCATTGCGGCCCGGCCGGCAATGGCCAGGTCGCCAAGATCTGCAACAACATGATCCTGGGCATCTCGATGATCGGGGTCTGCGAGGCCTTCGTGCTGGCCGAGAAGCTCGGCCTGTCGCATGAGGCGCTCTACGACGTCGCCTCGACCTCGTCGGGCCAGTGCTGGTCGCTGACGACCTATTGCCCGGTGCCCGGCCCGGTGCCGACCTCGCCGGCCAATAACGGCTACAAGGCCGGCTTCGCCTCGGCGCTGATGCTCAAGGACCTCAAGCTCTCGCAGGAGGCGGCGCAAGCGGCGGGCGCCGCGACGCCGCTCGGCGCGGCGGCGGCGCAGCTCTATGGCCTGCACAATGCCTGGGGCGAAGGCGCGGCGGATTTCTCCGGCATCATCCACCTGCTGCGCGGCCGCACGGAGGCGTGAGTCGCGCTTGCGCGGCAGGCTCGCGAAGGTCTAGGACGGGGCCATGAACGACGTCTCCCCACGCCACCGCGAACGCTCCGCCCTGACGGGCTTCGCCACCAGCAACCTCGACCGGAGGGCGGACCTGCGCGACAAGCCGGACGCCGTCCAGGCGCTGCGCCTGCGCTCGGATACGCGGCTCACCGTCGTCGCCGGCGATACGCCAGTGCTGAAGCGGCTGGGCGAGGAGACGCAGTCGGTCTGGTTCAGCCATTCCGAGAGCGAATTGCTTGGCCAAGGTTTCGAGGAGGTCTTCCTCGGGCTCGATCCGACTGGGGCGCCGCGCTTCGCCCGGCTGCTCGACAAGACGATGGTCGAGCCGCTGCGCGAGCGGCCGGAGCTGCTGCTCACCGACCTGCGCTCGGTCGCGTTGAAGCGCCTCGTGCCGAACGAGGAGCTCGGCCCGCTCGGCGAAGGCAAGGCGATGCTCGACTGGCATGCGCGCCACCGTTTCTGCGCGCAGTGCGGCGGCCCGACCAGGCTCGATTCGGCCGGCTGGAAGCGGCAATGCGATGCCTGCGGCGCCCAGCATTTCCCGCGCACCGACCCGGTCGTGATCATGCTCGCCGTGCGCGGCGACAAGTGCCTGCTGGCGCGGCAGTCGCGCTTCGCGCCAGGCATGTATTCCTGCATCGCCGGCTTCGTCGAGCCGGGCGAGACCTTTGAGGACGCCGTGCGCCGCGAGACCTGGGAGGAAGCGGGCCTGCGCGCCGGCACGGTGCGCTACATCGCCTCGCAGCCCTGGCCGTTCCCCGGTTCGCTGATGATCGGCTGCCTGGCTGAGTCGCTGAACGACGACATCGTGCTCGATGGCACCGAGCTGGAGGCCGGGCGCTGGTTCAGCCGCGAGGAGGCGCTCCAGATGCTGGAAGGCAAGCATCCCGAAGGCTTTACCAGCCCCCAGCATCTGGCGATCGCGAATACGATCCTGAAGGCTTGGGCGGTCGAAGGCGAAGAGCCATAGGGCTTTTGCCCTTCTCCCCTTGGGGGAGAAGGTGGCTCGGCGAAGCCGAGACGGATGAGGGAAGTCCCTCAACCGAAACAAGAAAAAGGGCCGCCTGCGCGACCCTTCCCTCATCCGTCGCCTGCGGCGACACCTTCTCCCCCGAGGGGAGAAGGAGGAGTGGCTACTCCCCCGCCTCGGCGAAATTCTCGCGGAACGGGTTCGCCGGGTAGACGCCCAAAACCTTCATCTCGCGCGAGAAGTAGTCCAGCTCGGTCAGCGCCCGCTTCAGGTCCGGGTCGTCCGGGTGGCCCTCGACGTCGCAATAGAACATCGTCGCCGAGAAATGGCCGTCGACCATGTAGCTTTCGAGCTTTGTCATGTTGATGCCGTTGGTGGCGAAGCCGCCGAGCGCCTTGTAAAGCGCAGCGGGGATGTTGCGGACGCGGAACATCAGCGTCGTCACGATCTTGGCCGAGCCCTGGCGGGCATATTCCGGATATTTCGAGAGCACGACGAAGCGCGTCGTGTTGTGCTTCTCGTCCTCGATATCCTCCATCAGGATGTTCAGCCCGTAGACCTCGGCCGCGATATGCGGCGCGATCGCGGCGCGGGTGACGTCCCCGGCCTCGGCGACCTGCCGGGCCGAGCCTGCCGTGTCGGCCGCGACCTCGGCCTTGAGGCCGAGCTTCTTGATGATCTTGCGGCACTGGCCCAGCGCATGGATGTGGCTCTGCACGGTCTTGAGCGTCGCCAGCGTCGCACCCTGCACCGCCATCAGGTGAAAGCGGATCGGCAGGAAATGCTCGCCGATGATGTGCAGGCCGGAGCGCGGCAGCAGGTGGTGGATGTCGGCGACGCGGCCGGCGATCGAGTTGTCGATCGGGATCATGCCATAGCGCGCCGAGCCATCACTGACGGCGGAGAGCGCGTCCTCGAAGGTGGCGCAGGGCAGCAATTCGCAATCGGGGAAGACCTGCAGGGCGGCCTGCGAGGAGAAGGCGCCGGGCTCGCCCTGGTAGGATACGATGACGGACATGAGGCTTTAGGCTCCGGCGCGGGACTTCAGGATGTCGCGGGCGCGTTCGAGGTCGTGCGGCGTGTCGACGCCGAGCGGCACGTCGTCGACCACGATGATGTCGATGCGCATGCCGTCCTCGACGGCGCGCAGCTGCTCCAGCCGCTCGCGCTTCTCCAACGGCGAGGGAGGCAGGCTGACGAAGCGGTCGAGCGCCTTCCGGCGATAGGTGTAGAGGCCGATATGGTGATAGAGCGGCCCCTCCCCGCCCGGCGCCGTCACCCTGGTAAAGTAGAGCGCGCGCATGCGGCCGGGCGCGACCTCGCTGCCGATCGCCTTGACGACGCTCGGCTCGTATTTCTCGTCCTCGCGGGTGATCACCGCGGCGAGCGTGACGATGTCGACTGCGGGGTCGGAGAGCGGCTCGACCGAGGCCGCGATCACCCGCGGGTCGATGGTCGGCAGGTCGCCCTGGACGTTGACGATGATGTCGTGGCGGCCCTCGGGATCGACGATATCGGCGGCTTCCTTGATCCGGTCGGAGCCGGTGTGGTGGTCGGCGCGGGTCAGCACGGCGCGGCCGCCGGCCTTCTCGACCGCCTCGACGATGCGCGGCTCGTCGGTCGCGACCACCGCCTCGCCGACGCCCGATTCCATCGCCCGGCGCCAGACATGCACGATCATCGGCTCGCCGAGGATGTCTGCGAGCGGCTTACCGGGCAGGCGCGTCGCCTGCATGCGGGCGGGGATCAGGATGAGCGGCTGGGACATGGGCTGGAAAGCTCGGCGGGCAGCGTCGCTGCGTTGCGACGGGAAGCGTCAAAAGGTCTCAAAGCGGAGGGTGCTTATACGAGTTGCAATCAAGCGCGCAAAGCGGTTAAGCAACGGCCGTGCGTCGGCGCTGTCAGGCTCCGGCCAGAGCGCTGTCCGCTTCGTGCGTCCCCGACGACGAGGCTCGAGGGTTTCGATGCGATGAATATCGAGCTGAACAAGATCGCTGGCGCGGGCCTCTCCACGCTGCTCGTGGTGATGAGCCTGAACATGATCGCCGGGATCGTCTTCGCGCCGCACAAGCCGGCCGTGCCGGGCTACGACCTGCCGAGCGAGGAGCCGGCCGGCGCCGCCGGTGCCGCCGCCCCGGCCGCCGACGAGCCGATCGAGGTGCGCCTCGCCAAGGCCGATCCGGCCAAGGGCGAGAAGGCCGTCGGCGCCTGCAAGGCCTGCCACACCTTCGAGAAGGGCGGCGCCAACAAGGTCGGCCCGCATCTCTACGGCGTCTACGGCCGCAACGAGGGTTCGGTCGACGGCTTCGGCTACTCGGCCGCGATGAAGGGCCGCAACGACAAGGTTTGGGAGGCCGATGGGCTCGACCACTTCCTAAAGGGCCCGAAGGCCTACGTTCCCGGCACCGCAATGGCCTTCGCCGGCATCAGCAAGGCCGACACCCGCGCCGACGTCATCGCCTATCTGAACACGCTCGCCGACGCGCCGAAGCCGCTGCCGAAGCCCTGATCGCTTCGCGCAGCGTCGATCCGACGCATCACGATCAAGCCAGGCCGGGCCGTTCAGCCCGGCTTTTGCTTGTCTGCGCCATGCTGCTGCCGCCAGGATAACGGCGAATCCCGCAATGACTGGCGTCGCCTGCCGCGTTCGACATAATCGGAGCGCGAATCAGGCGGTGGAGGACAAAGGAGCATGGCGATGCGCATCACCCGCCGCAGATTGCTGGAAGCCGGTGGCGTCGCCCTTGCGGGCGCAAGCCTGCCGCGGCTGAGCGGCCCGGCGCTGGCTCAGGCGGCCGAGGTGCATGGCCTCTCGACCTTCGGCGAGCTGGCGCTGCCGCCCGACTTTCCGCATTTCGCTTATGTAAATCCCAAGGCGCCGAAGGGTGGCTACATCACGCTTCAGATCAGGAGCGGGAGCGGCAACCAGACCTTCGACACGTTCAACACCCTGAACATCTATGTTCTGCAAGGCGACGGCGCGGCCGGCATGGATGCCTGCTTCGACAGTCTGATGGCCGGCTCCGGCGACGAGCCCGGCGCACTCTACGGGCTTCTGGCCAAGAGCGTCGCAATCTCGCCGGACAAGCTGACCTATCGCTTCCGGCTGCGCCCCGAGGCCAGGTTCCACGACGGCAGCAGAGTGACGGCGGCCGACGTCGCCTTCTCGATGACCATCCTCAAGACGAAGGGCCACCCCTCCTACCGGCTGATACTGAACGAGCTGGTCTCGGCCACCGCCGAGGGCGAGGAGATCGTCGTGGTGCAGCTCTCGCCGAAGCGGGGCCGCGACCTGCACCTCATCGTCGCGGGGTTGCCGGTGTTCTCGGAGGCATACTGGTCGACCCGCAACTTCGAGGCCTCGACCCTGGAACCGCCGCTAGGCTCGGGCCCCTACAAGGTCGGGCGCTTCGAGCAGGGCCGCTTCATCGAGTTCGAGCGCCTCCCGGACTATTGGGGCCGGGATCTGCCGGTGAATATCGGCACGAACAATTTCGACCGGTGGCGTTGGGAGTATTTCCGCGATCGGCAGGTCGCGTTCGAAGCATTCAAGGCCGGCATCATCACCTTCCAGGAGGAATACACCTCGCGCATCTGGGCGACGGGCTACGATTTCCCCGCCATCAACGAAGGCAAGGTCAAGAAGGAATCGCTGCCGAGCACAGCGCCGACACGCTCGCAGGGCTGGTACTTCAATCTGCGCCGCGACGCCTTCAAGGACATCCGCATCCGCGACGCCCTGAACCTCTGCTTCGACTTCGAGTGGACGAACAAAAACATCATCTTCGGCTCCTACACACGCATGACGTCGTTCTTCGAGAACTCGGATTCGAAGGCGGCCGGCAAGCCGTCCCCCGAGGAACTCAAGCTGCTCGAGCCATTCCGCGGCAAGGTGCCAGACGAAGTCTTCGGCGACCCTTGGCTGCCGCCGGTCAGCGACGGCTCCGGCAGCGACCGCGCCCTGCTGCGCAAGGCCGACGAACTCTTCCGCGCCGCTGGCTGCAAGCGCGAGGGCAATGTGCTGAAGCTGCCCGACGGCAAGCCCTTCGAGATCGAGTTCCTCGACTTCTCGGCAGCTCTGCAACCGCATACCCAGCCATTCCAGGCCAATCTGAAGCGACTTGGCATCAATGCGACCTCGCGCATCGTCGATGCCGCGCAGTATCAGCGCCGGCTCCAGGAATTCGACTTCGACATTGCCAGCATGGCGCTGGGCGGAAGCTCCATCCCGAGCGACACGCTGCGCATCATCTACGGCTCAGAAGCCGCAAAGACGCGCGGCTCGCGCAATGTCGTCGGCATCGCCGACCCCGCCATCGACGCGATGATCGAGCGCATCGGCCAGGCGCAGAGCTATGCCGAGGTCGTGGTCGCGGCCAAGTGCCTGGACCGGCTGCTCAGGGCCGGGCGCTACTGGATCCCGATGTGGTGGAACCCGAACGAGTGGCTCGCCTTCTGGGACATGTTCGACCGGCCGCAGACCAAGCCGAAATACTCCTCCGGCGCACCAGGCATCTGGTGGTACGATGCCGAGAAGGCCAAGCGGATCGGAAAGGCTTAACCCAGCATGCTGAGCTACATCGCCCGGCGCCTGGGGCTGATGGTGCCGACCCTGTTCGGCATCCTGCTGATCTCCTTCACCATCGTGCAGTTCGCGCCGGGAGGCCCGGTCGAGCGCGTGATCGCGCAGTTGCAGGGCCAGGGCGGCAATGCCACCGACCGCGTCGGCGGCGGCACGGGCGGCGATGCCGGAGCGCAGACGGGAGGCGATTCCAACTCGGCCTATCGCGGCGCGCAGGGGCTCGACCCCGCCTTCATCAAGGAGCTGGAGAAGCAGTTCGGCTTCGACAAGCCGGCGCCCGAGCGCTTCCTCAAGATGCTCAACGACTATATCCGCTTCGATTTCGGCCGCTCCTATTTCCGCGACGCGCCCGTATTGCAACTGATCAAGGAGAAGCTGCCGGTCTCGATCTCGCTGGGACTGTGGATGACCCTGCTCTCCTATGCAATCTCGATCCCGCTCGGCATCCGCAAGGCGGTGAAGGACGGCTCGCGCTTCGACGTCTGGACGAGCGGCGTCGTCATCGTCGGCTATGCGATCCCGGGCTTCCTCTTCGCGATCCTGCTGGTCGTGCTCTTCGCCGGCGGCTCGTTCTGGCAGATATTCCCACTGCGGGGCCTCTATTCGGAGAACTGGAGCGATCTCAGCCTCTTCGGCAAGGTCGCCGACTATCTCTGGCACATCGCCTTGCCGATCACGGCGATGGCGCTGGGCGCCTTCGCCACCTCGACGCTGCTGACCAAAAACTCGTTCCTCGACGAGATCCGCAAGCAATACGTGCTGACCGCCCGCATGAAGGGCCTGTCCGAGCGCGGCGTGCTCTACGGCCATGTCTTCCGCAACGCGATGCTGATCGTCATCGCCGGCTTCCCCGGCGCCTTCGTGCACGCGCTCTTCACCGGCTCGCTGCTGATCGAGACGATCTTCTCACTCGACGGGCTCGGCCTCCTCTCCTTCGAATCGATCGTCAACCGCGACTATCCGGTGGTCTTCGCCAATCTCTACATCTTCTCGCTGATCGGCCTCATCGTGCACCTCATCACCGACCTGACCTATACCTGGGTCGACCCGCGCATCGATTTCGACACGCGGGAGGCCTGAGGCATGGAGACGCTGATCGACCTGCCGCCGCCGGCAACGAGGATGGTGCTGGCTCCGCCGGAAGCTAAGCAAGGCTGGCTCAAGCTCTCGCCGATCAACCGGCGCCGGCTCGACAACTTCAAGGCGAACAAGCGCGGCTGGTGGTCGCTCTGGCTCTTCCTCGCCCTGTTCGTGCTCTCGCTCTTCGCGGAGCTCATCGCCAATGATCGCCCGCTCATCGTCCGCTACAAGGGCGAGTGGCTGTTTCCGGTCGCGGTGAACTATCCCGAGGAGAAGTTCGGCGGCTTCTACGCCAATACCGACTACCGTGACCCGACGATCGCCAAGGAGATCGACGCCAACGGCTTCGCGCTCTGGCCGCTGATCCGCTACTCCTACAACACCAATAACCGCGACACGCCCACGCCACTGCCGGCGCCGCCGACCTGGCTGCTCAAGGACGAGCAGTGCCGGCCGATCGCCGAGCGCAGCGGCGGCATGACCTGCCGCGACATCGAGTGGAACTGGCTCGGCACCGACGACCAGGGCCGCGACGTGGTCGCGCGGCTGATCTACGGCTTCCGCATCTCGATCCTGTTCGGGCTGATCCTGGCGACGATCTCGTCGGTGATCGGCATCGCCGCCGGCGCGATCCAGGGCTATTTCGGCGGCTGGACCGACCTGATCTTCCAGCGCGTCATCGAGATCTGGACCGCGATCCCGGCGCTCTATCTGCTGATCATCGTCGCCGCGATCATCACGCCGAGCTTCTTCGTGCTGCTCGGCATCCTCCTGCTGTTCTCCTGGGTGGCGCTGGTCGGCGTGGTCCGAGCCGAGTTCCTGCGGGCGCGCAACTTCGAATATGTCCGGGCGGCGCGCGCGCTCGGCCTCTCCAACCGCAAGATCATGGTCAAGCACCTGCTGCCCAACGCCATGGTGGCGACGCTGACCTTCCTGCCCTTCATCCTGAACGGCTCGATCACCACCCTGACTTCGCTCGACTTCCTCGGCTTCGGCCTGCCGCCCGGTTCGCCCTCGCTTGGCGAATTGCTGGCCCAGGGCAAGGCGAACCTGCAGGCGCCCTGGCTAGGGCTCTCCGGCTTCCTGGTGATCGCGCTGATGCTGTCGCTGCTGATCTTCATCGGCGAGGCGGTTCGGGATGCGTTCGACCCACGAAAGACGTTTGCGTGACCGCCCCCCTCCTCTCCGTCGAAGACCTCTCCGTCGCCTTCCGCCAGGGCGGCAAGGAGACGCTCGCCGTCGACAAGGTCTCGTTCCAGGTCGCCAAGGGCGAGACGCTGGCGATCGTCGGCGAGTCCGGCTCGGGCAAGTCGGTCTCGGCGCTCTCGATCCTGAAGCTGCTGAACTACCCGGCCGCGCATCACCCGTCGGGCAAGATCATGTTCAAGGGCCAGGACCTGATCGCCGCCGACGAGGACGCGATGCGCAAGGTGCGCGGCAACGACATCACCATGGTGTTCCAGGAGCCGATGACCTCGTTGAACCCGCTGCACACGATCGTGCAGCAGATCGGCGAGATCCTGGAGCTGCACAAGGGCCTGCGCGGCGAGGCGGCGCTCATGCAACGCGTGACCGAGCTGCTCGAACTCGTCGGCATCCGCGACGCCAGGAGCCGGCTCAGGGCCTACCCGCACCAGCTTTCCGGCGGCCAACGCCAGCGCGTGATGATCGCGATGGCGCTCGCCAATGAGCCGGACCTGCTGATCGCCGACGAGCCGACGACGGCGCTCGACGTCACCGTGCAGGCGCAGATCCTGACCCTGCTCAAGGAGCTGCAGAGCCGGCTGGGCATGGCGATGCTGTTCATCACCCATGACCTCGGCATCGTCAGGCGCATCGCCGACCGGGTCTGCGTGATGCTGAAGGGCAAGATCGTCGAGCAGGGGCCGGTGGCCGAGATATTCGGCAACCCGCAGCACGCCTATACCAGGCGCCTGCTCGCGGCCGAGCCGAAGGGCCGGCCCGAGCCGGTGGCGGAAGGCGCCGCGACTTTGCTGGAAGCCGGGCCGATGAAGATCTGGTTCCCGATCAAGACCGGTTTCCTGCGCCGCACCACCGGCCATGTGAAGGCGGTGGATGGCATCTCGATCAAGGTGCGCGAGGGCGAGACGCTCGGCGTCGTCGGCGAGTCCGGCTCCGGCAAGACCACGCTCGGCCTCGCCATCCTCCGCCTGATCTCCTCGGAAGGGCCGATCGTCTTCCTCGGCGACCGCATCGACGGGCTGTCGAGCAAGGCGGTCCGGCCGAAGCGGCGGGACCTGCAGGTCGTCTTCCAGGACCCCTACGGCTCGCTCTCGCCGCGCATGTCGGTCGCCGACATCGTCGAAGAAGGGCTGACCGTCCAGAACAAGGGCCAGAGCTATGCCCAGCGCCGGGAGGTCGTGGCGCAGGCGCTGGCCGATGTCGGGCTCGACCCCGCCGCGATGGACCGCTATCCGCACGAGTTCTCCGGCGGCCAGCGCCAGCGCATCGCGATCGCCCGCGCCATGGCGCTCAACCCGAAATTCGTCGTGCTGGACGAGCCGACCTCGGCGCTCGACATGTCCGTGCAGGCGCAGATCGTCGAGCTGCTGCGCGAGCTCCAGGCGAGGCGCAAGCTCGGCTACCTCTTCATCAGCCACGACCTCAAGGTGGTCAGGGCGCTGTCGCACCGGGTCGTGGTGATGCAGAACGGCAAGGTCGTCGAAGAAGGCCCGGCGGAAGAGATCTTCGCCCGGCCGCGCGAGGCCTATACGCAGGCGCTGCTGGCGGCAGCGCTCAACCTCGAGCCGGCGGGTGCTGCCGCCGTGAAGGATTGAGATGGCCCGCGCCATCCTGATCGTGCTCGATTCCGTCGGCTGCGGCGCGGCGGAGGACGCGGCCTCCTATGGCGACGAAGGCTCCGACACGCTCGGCCATATCGCCGAGGCCTGCGCCGCCGGCAAGGCCGACCGCGACGGGTTGCGCCAGGGACCGCTGCGCCTGCCCAACCTTGCCCGGCTCGGCCTCGCCCATGCCTCGGAGGCGTCGACCGGCAAGCCTCTCGCCGGCGTCGCCAAACCCGCGGCCCCGGCGGGGCAACACGGCTATGGCGTCGAGACCAGCCAGGGCAAGGACACGCCCTCGGGCCACTGGGAAATCGCCGGCTGCCCGGTTCCGTTCAAATGGGGCTATTTCACCGCGCTGGAGAACTCATTCCCGCCGGAGCTGGTCGCGGCGATGATCCGCGAAGGCGAGCTTCCCGGCATCCTCGGCAACAGGCACGCCTCCGGCACTGCGATCATCGACGAGTTGGCGCAGGAGCACATCCGGACGGGCAAGCCGATCTGCTACACCTCGGTCGACTCGGTGCTTCAGATCGCAGCGCATGAACAGCATTTCGGGCTGGAGCGGCTCTACGAGCTCTGCCGCAGGACGCGTGTGCTGGTCGATCCTCTCAGGATCGGCCGCGTCATCGCCCGCCCCTTCGTCGGCTTGCCGGAGACTGGTTTCACGCGCACCGGCAACCGCAAGGATTTTGCGATCCCGCCGCCGAACGAGACCATCCTCGACCGGCTCGCGGCGCAGGGCCGCAGCGTGACCACCGTCGGCAAGATCGGCGACATCTTCGCCCACCGCAATACCGGCGAGGAGATCAAGCCGTTCGGCAACGCGGCGATGTTCGAGGCTGCGGTCGCGGCCTTCGAGCGCCTGCCCGAGGGCGGCTTCTGCTTCCTCAACCTCGTCGATTTCGACACCGAGTTCGGCCATCGCCGCGACGTGCCGGGCTATGCCGCGGCGCTGGAAGCCTTCGACGCCATGCTGCCGAAGCTCGAAGCGAAACTACGGCCGGGCGACCTCGCCATCATCACGGCCGACCATGGCAACGACCCGACCTGGCGCGGCACCGACCATACCCGCGAGCACGTTCCGATCCTCGCCTTCGGGCCCGGCATCGGTGGTGGTGCGATCGGCCGGCGCGAGAGCTTCAGCGACATCGCCGCGACGATCGGCCAGTGGCTCGGCGTCGGAGCCATGGGACCCGGCCGGGCCTGGTAGGTCAGGCCACGGCGACCCGCCCGCAGAAGGCAGCGACCTCACGGCGAATGCTGTGAGCCTGCGTGGCGAGCGCATCGGCGGCGCTTTGCAGATGCTCGGCGGCGCCATGAGTCCGCACGGTCATGACCTCGAAATGATCGACGACGCCGGCGCTGCGCCGCGCCCCTTCGAAGGAAAGCTGCACCTGGCGGGCGATCTCCGAGGTCGCCTCGCCCTGCTCGTGGACTGCGACGGAGATCGCCTCCGAAACGCGCTCGACCTCGCCCACCGACGCGACGATGTCGCGGATCGCCTTCAGCGAGCGCTGCGACGCCATCTGCATCGCCCCGATCTGCTGGGAGACCTCCTCGGTCGCCTTCGCCGTCTGGGCCGACAGCGTCTTGACCTCGCTGGCGACCACGGCGAAGCCGCGGCCCATCTCGCCGGCCCGAGCCGCCTCGATCGTCGCATTGAGCGCGAGCATGCTGGTCTGCGCGGCGATGCCGCGGATGATCTCGACCACGGTCCCGACATTCTCGCTGCTATGGACGAGATGCTCGAGCTCACCGCTGGCGTGGCGGGCGAGTTCCGCCGCAGCCTTTGAGCCCTCGGCAGAGTAGGAAACGTTGCGGCCGATCTCACCGATCGAGGCAGCAAGTTCGTTGCTGGCGGCAGCAAGGTGATCAATGCCCTGCATCGTCGTGTCCGTGGCGTTCGAAACCAGAGCCGTCTGCTGGCGGACCTGATCGGAGGTACCGGTCAGTTCGCGCGAGCCGCTCTGCATGGCTTCGGCGGAGCGGTCGAGCACCGCCATGGCATCTTCCATCTGAGCGCGGAAGCTGGCGACGACACCGCGCAGCATCTCCGCGCGCACGCCCAGCTCATCCGCAAGCCGCCGCTCGCGTTCGCCCGCGACGCGTTCACGCTCGGCAACGTCCTGAGCCCGCGACAGGCTCTCCGCGTTCATGGCGAACATGCGCGCCATCACGACGGCGATGACGGTCAGGAAGGACGTCTCGACGATCACGATGACGGCGTGGAGCAGCACGCGCAGCAGGCTGCCGCCCTGGTAGAAGACGGCCGAAGGCAGGAGATATTGCAAGGCGAGATGGTGCAGCGCCGTCAGGCCGGCACCCATGACTATGGGCCGCCAGTCGCAGAAACCGGCAAGCAGAGCCAGCACCGCGAAATAATACATGTGCATGTCCGGCTGCCAGGGATGGCCGGCGAAGCCGTAGACCAGCATCGAGACCTGGCCGATCAGCACGACGGCGATCGAGAGCCGCGTGACGGGAGCGGCTCCAAAGCGGGCGTAGAGAAGCAACGCCCCCGCGGCCAGAAGGAAGGCGAATGCCGCCGGCAGCAGGCTGCTATCCGCCCGCAACCACGTGCAGAGCGCCAGCAGCGGAACATGCGCGAAGGCGAGCCCGATCAGCGCGCACGCAACGCCACGACGAACGTCGACCAGGTTCCAGTTCACGACGATGCTTCCCTTGGCGAGGCGGTATCCAGGCAACCCGCGAGCCCGGCCAGCCCGAGCATGAGCCACGCTCCCTCGGGCCTGGACGGCCTGATCGCATCAGCTGCGAGCGGGGCGACGATGACGATGAAGGGCGAGGCGCCGCTGCGAAGAACGGCGTGCCCCGCGGCAAGACTGCGCGCGACCGCCTCATCCTTCGAGAGCCATGGCGGGTAGACCAGGGCGATCGGCCGCCCCGGCGTCTCCTCGCCGGGCAGGCTGGCGACGGCTCCGACGAATGCCGTGAGCGAGATGCCCGCGACGATCAGACCATCCCGAAGGTAACGGGCAAGACTTCGTGTCTGAATGGTCGCTTGTAAGCATCGAGCCGGCATGGGACCGCTATTTTCCCGAAATGCCAGGCTGGTCGCACGGCCTTCAACGACTTGGAGGATTTCTGTAAAATTTTACTTAAACCCGAATTCCGTTTCGTAATCCGTCGATCGCCTCCGGGCGAAGCCTGGATCGGCACCCCTATCTCAATCGCTCCGTAACCCGCCGCATCAGCATGTCGCGGACGTTGCGATAGGCGTCGAGCACCTGCTCGCGCGAGCCCTGGACCAGCGTCGGGTCGGGCGTCGGCCAGTATTCGACATCGGCCGCGAGCGTACGGGTCAGTTCGAGCGCCTTGTGGTGCGCCTCCGGCGAGAGCGAGATGATCAGGTCGAAATTCAGCCCCTCCCACTCCTCCAGCTCCTGGATCGATTTCGGCCGGTGCTTGTGGGCGTCGATGCCGATCTCATCGAGCACCTCGACGACGAAACCATCGGCATCGCCTTTGCGCGCTCCGGCCGACTGGACGTAGATCGACTTGCCGAAGAAGTGCTTGGCCACAGCCTCCGCCATCGGCGAGCGCACGGCGTTGTAGGCGCACATGAAGAGCACGCTATGGACCTTGCGCGGCGGCGAAGGCTCCAACTCGCTCAGCCCTTCCAGTGCAGGGCGTAGATCAGGGTGAAGAGCCGGCGCGCCGTGTCATGGTCGATCTCGACCTTGCCGGAGAGGCGCTCGACCAGGATATGGGCGGCCTCGTCGTGCAATCCGCGCCGGCCCATGTCGATCGCCTCGATCTGGCTCGGCGTCGAGGTGCGGATCGCGCCGTAATAGCTGTCGCACACCATCTCGTAGTCCTTGATGATGCGCTTGAACGGCGTCAGCGAGAGGTGATGCGTGATGACAGGCGCGCCGTCGGCCTGCTTGACCTCGAAGACGAGCCGGCGCTCGACCATGGCGAGATGGGCGGTATAGGGCCCGCCATCGAAACCGGGCAAAGCGAAGTGGTTGCGCTCGACCAGATCGTAGATCGCGACGGCGCGCTCGTGCTCCTGATCGGCTCCGCCGCGCCCAAGCGAAGCTTCGTCGAGCGTCACGCTGATCAGGCAATGGCTTTCCGACATCAGGACTCCCATCGCTGGCCGCGGCTCCACCGCGGCCGCGAACGACAATCCCTCGATTCAGAGATTGAGCCTGATCGTCACTGAACGGCCATGCGCCTGCAAGCCCTCCGCCTCAGCGAGCTGTGTAGCGGCCGGCGCCAGGGCCCGCAGCGACTCGGGACTGCATTTCAGCAGCGAGGTGCGCTTCATGAAATCGGCGACGCCGAGGCCGGACGAGAAGCGGGCGGAGCGCGCCGTCGGCAGCACATGGTTGGGACCGCCGACATAGTCGCCGATCGCCTCCGGCGTATGGCCGCCGAGGAAGATCGCGCCGGCGTTGCGGATCATGCCGGACAGGCGCTCGGGCTCCGCCGTCATGATCTCGAGATGCTCGGGCGCGAGCCGGTCGACCAGGGGGACGGCGCCCTCAAGGCTCTCGACCAGCAGGATCGCGCCATAATCCGCCCAGCTCCTGCCGGCGATGGCGGCGCGCGGCAGCGTCGCGAGCTGCGCCGCGACGGCCTTCTCGACCGCAGCCGCAAGCGCCGCGTCGTTGGTGACGAGGATCGACTGGGCCGATTCGTCATGCTCGGCCTGGGCCAGGAGGTCGGCGGCGATCCAGTCGGGATTGGCGCTGCGGTCGGCAAGGACCAGCACCTCGGAGGGGCCGGCGATCATGTCGATGCCGACCTGGCCGAAGACGCGGCGCTTGGCGGCTGCGACATAGGCGTTGCCTGGGCCGACGATCTTCGCCACCGGCGCAATGGTCTGCGTGCCATAGGCCAGCGCCGCCACGGCCTGCGCCCCGCCGATGCGATAGACCTCGTCGATGCCGGCGAGCCTGGCCGCGGCCAGCACGAGCGGGTTCGTCGCGCCGCGCGGCGTCGGCGCCACCATGACGAGGCGGCCGACGCCCGCGACCTTGGCCGGGACCGCGTTCATCAGCACCGAGGAGGGATAGCTCGCCGTGCCGCCGGGAACGTAGAGGCCGACGGCCTCGATCGCGCTCCAGCGCCAGCCGCTCTCGACGCCGAGCGCATCGACGGACCAGGAATCGGCCGGCTTGAGGCGCAGGTGATAGGCCTCGATGCGCGCGCGCGCCGTCTCCAGCGCCGCCAGCAGTTCGGGCGAGCAGGCGGCGACGGCGGCGTCGATCTCGGCCTCACTGATGCGCAGGGTCGCGGGCGTCAGGTCGAAGCGGTCGAAGCGGGTGGTGCAGTCGATCACGGCGCGGTCGCCCTGCTGCTTGACGGCGTCGATGATCTCAGCGGCGATGCGATCGACGTCTTCCGAGACCTCGCGCTTGGTGGTCAGCAGCGCGGCGAAGGCGGCGTCGAAGCCCGGGTCGCGTTGATCGAGCCTGATCGGCATCGCAAATCCTGGAGTTGGTCTTGACTGGTTCAGTCGCCGTTGGGGTGGCCGGGCGTCGCCACGGCTTCCCAGACCGGGCCAAGATCCTTCATCTGGGCCTCGACGCATTCGACTTCGAGGAGGATCGCGGCGCCGTCCGAGAAATGCAGCGTGACCTCGCCCGCCGGGTTGGCGGTCTCGGCAAAGGTGATCGCAAGCAGGTTGAGGACGATGCCGGTCGCCTTCGGGTCGACCTTGGTGCTGCGCGCCTTGACCACGCGCTCGAAATGCAGCGCGGCGAGGCGCCGGCGCTTATGGCCGTGCTCGGCGCCCTCCCAGTCGAAGCGCCGCGCCGCCAGGGCGAAGCGGCGCTCCGCCGGCAGGTAGGCGATGTCGCCCACCTGCAGGACCGCATCCTGCAAATGGGCGGAGATGATCGCGAGATCTTCGGTGTCGAGCGCGATCAGCTTGAGCGGTTCTGCGGCGTCATCGGACATCCCGCTGTTCTGGCGAGCCGCCCGCCCGGCGTCAACCGGTGATGCGCTCGACCTGGGCGCCACAGCGGGTCAGCTTGGCCTCCAGCGCCTCGAAGCCGCGGTCGAGATGGTAGACGCGGTTGATCATGGTATCGCCCTCGGCGGCGAGGCCGCCGATGACGAGCGAGACCGAGGCGCGCAGGTCGGTCGCCATCACCGGGGCGCCGGTGAGCTTCATAACGCCCTCGACATAGGCGACGTCGCCGTCGAGCCGGATCTTGGCGCCGAGGCGGACCAGCTCCTGCACATGCATGAAGCGGTTCTCGAAGATCGTCTCGCGAATGCGCGAGGTGCCCTTGGCCTTGGTCATCAGCGCCATGAACTGGGCCTGGAGATCGGTCGGGAAGCCGGGGAACGGATCGGTGTCGACATCGACGGCGGTGATGCCGGCGCCGTTGCGGCGCACGCGGATGCCCTCGTTGGTCTCGGTGATCTCGGTGCCGGCCTTGACCAGCACGTCGAGCGCCGCCTGCAGCAGGTCGGGCCGGGCGCCTTCGAGCAGCACGTCGCCGCCGGTCATCGCCACCGCCATCGCGTAGGTGCCGGTCTCGATCCGGTCGGGCAGCACGGTGTGATGCGCGCCGCCGAGGCGCGAGACGCCGGTGACGACGATCCGCGAGGTGCCGGCGCCTTCGATCTTGGCGCCCATCTTGGTCAGGCAGGCGGCGAGGTCGACGACCTCCGGCTCGCGCGCGGCGTTCTCGATCACCGTCGTGCCGTCGGCCAGCACAGCGGCCATCAGCGCGGTATGGGTGCCGCCGACCGTCACCTTCGGGAAGACGATCTCGGCGCCCTTCAGCCCCTTGGGCGCTTTCGCCAGGGCATAGCCGTTCTCGATCTCGATGGTGGCGCCGAGCTTCTCCAGCGCCATCAGCAGCAGGTCGACCGGGCGCGTGCCGATGGCGCAGCCGCCGGGCAGCGAGATCTTGGCCTCGCCCATCCGGGCCAGGATCGGCGCGATGACCCAGAAGCTGGCGCGCATGGTCGAGACCAGCTCGTAGGGCGCGCAGGTATCGACGATCTGGCGGGCGGTCAGCGAGATGGTCTGGCCGGTCTCGGCCGACTGGCCGATGCGCTTGCCGGCGACCGTGCGGTCGGCACCGTGGTTGGAGAGGATGCGCGAGAGCGCCGTCACGTCCGAGAGGCGGGGCACGTTGACCAGCGTCAGCGTCTCGTCGGTGAGCAGGCTCGCGATCATCAGGGGCAGCGCCGCGTTCTTCGCGCCGGAAATCGGAATCGTGCCGTTGAGCTGCTGGCCACCGGTGATGCGGATGCGGTCCATCGTGATGCCTTGCTGAAGGCGCCGGCGCGAGGGCCGCGCGGCGCGGAAAGACGGGGTTCAGGACCGGGGAATATCGGCCTGGGCTGGTGGTGCCGCTTGCTCCGCGTCCGCGTCATCCGCCCGGCGAGCGCGCGCCTGTGCCTTGCGGCGCTTCAGGTTCTCGCGCAGGGCGGCGGCGAGGCGCGCCCTCTTCTCGTCATCTGCGGCTGCTTGGCGGCTCAAGGCATCAACTCGGCTTAAGGTGTTTCAACGCTCCGATCGCGGCGAATTCGCGGCCATGACTAGCGCCGCACGGCCGCTTGGACAAGTTTTGGGAACGCATAGGCCGGCTCAGGCGATGGCGGCCCTGCGCCCCATGCCTGTCCGGCTGACGCTATCGCATGACGGGGCCGCGCTGGAAGCCGGCAAGGCACCCCGTCCCCAGTATATCAGCCGCGCCTCCCGACCCGTCCCAAGCTGGCTCCGGCCGCTACGGAATTGTCCCAGCTTGATGCGTCGGCTTCCAAGCCTCTGAATCGGCCGTCGCCACCCGGCGCAAGAACAACTTAGGCGCGCACCCGATTTCGGACCGTTCATGTCGTTCCCCGGCCGTCGCGCGCAACTTTAATCAATCACGCGACGCAAGGTCATAAGCGTCAGATCGGCGGAACGGCGCTTGCCTTCGGCAGGCTGACGCAGTGCCTCGCATTTCATTTCCCTACGGCATGTTGGGATATGAGGCCGCGACGACCGCCTCCCGACCCCAATCGACAAACGTTAGCGAAATTAACCAATTCCGCGAGTTTGCATTTACAGTTCATTAACTTCACCTACCCTTACGGCATTCCGGGATACGGGGTTTGCGGCATGCTCCAGGCTTATGGCTCGAATACGCGACCGACTTCGGCGACCACGCTGGAATGCTGCGAAGTCATCGATGCGATCCGCTACAAGGCGGGCTTCCTGCCGGAAGTGCAGCTCGCCTACGAGGCTGAGATCAAGACGCTCTGGGTGACGATCAAGCCGGAGCTGAAGCCGGTCTTCACGCTGCAGTTGCTGGACAGCCTGGGCAAGATCCAGCGCGCGATCTTCGCGCTCTGGGGCGCGCCGGACCAATACCACACCGCGCCGGTGCGCTTTCTCGCCTTCCGCGGCACCGGCCCGTTCTTCACGCTCGGCGGCGACCTCGACTTCTACCTCGACTGCCTGGCCAAGAACGACCGCGCCGCCCTGGCCGAATATGCCCGGCTCTCGATCGAGGGCGCGGTCTGGAACGCGAGCGGGCTCAACGGCCTGGTGATCACGCTCTCGACCATCCACGCCAAGGCGATCGGCGGCGGCATCGACGCGCCGCGCTCCTGCAACATCATGATCGCCGAGGAGCAGGCCTCGTTCGTCTACCCCGAGATCAAGTTCAACCACTTCCCGATCACGGCGGTGGCGATCCTCTCGCGGCGGATGGGCGCGCGCGCCGCCGAGCGCATGCTCCTCTCCGGCGAGGAGATGAGCGCGGCCGAGTTCATGGAGGCCGGCGGGCTCGAGGCCGTCGTCCCGGCCGGAAGCGGCGACGACTGGATCCGCAAATACGCCGCCGACTCGCTGCCGGTCCACGCCGCCAAGACCGCGCTGTTCTCGGCCTTCAACCGCCGGGCCGGCGACCTGCGCGAGGAGCTGGCGCATCTCGGCCAGATCTGGACCGACTGCATGCTGCGCCTGAACCCGAGCGCGATCTCGAAGCTCCAGCGCATCGCCCAGACGCAGGACCGGATGCTGGCGCGGGTCTATCAGCGGCCGGCGACCGTGGCGCTGGCCGGCGTCTGAAGCACGGCCTGCGGTATCCCTTCGTGCAACCCTGACCCGGTTGCACGCGTCCTCACGAAACATTTACCTGTCGTATCGTAAGGCTTTAGGTGGCGCGGAGTTCGGCGAGTCAATACGCCAGCGCCTCCCCATGGCCGCGCAAGGCAGGAATGGATGGCGGGCGCTCTGAAAGGGCTTACAGACGGCGGCAGACCGGGCGAAATCCGCGAGGAGTTCGACCTGCCGGGCTACCGCCTGCTGGTCAGTTCGCTGTTCTCGTCGCCGGGCTCGATCATCCCCGGCGGCATCGCCGGCATCCTGACGCCCTATCTGTGCTGGCTTTCGTCCGGCATGACCATCTTCATGACGCTGACCATCGTCGTGGCGGTGGTCGTGGCGCTGAGGATGATGACGGTCGTCACCTATCGCCGGCGCGAGCATGCGGATGACAGCTTCGCCGAGACGCGGCGCTGGGACCGGGAGTATTTCCTCGGCGCGACCGTGTTCAGCGCGGTGCTCGGCTATAGCTGCTACGTCGCCCTGACCCAGACCGACGACCCCGCGGCGCATATCACCTCGGTCTCCTCGACCATCGCGCTCGCCTCGGGCTATGTCGCGCGCAATGCCGGCCGGCCGAAATTCGTGGCCGTGCAGTTGCTCACCTTCTGCGTGCCGATGGCCTTCGGGCTGATCCAGGCCCACAACGTCTACTACCAGTATATCGGCTATTTCGCCTTCCTCTACGTGCTGGCCAACATCGCCATCACCAACTCGCTGCACCGCAACCTGCTGGCGCTGAGCGATGCGACCAAGCAGTCCAAGGCGCTGGCCTCGGCCCTGCACTCGCAGAACCTGACGCTCGACGCCGCGCTGAACACCATGATCCACGGGCTGGCGATGTACGATTCCAGCCTGAAGCTCGCGGTCTGCAATGCACCGCACCGCACGCTCTACGGCATCCCCGACACGCTCGCCCTGCCGGGCACGCCGCTGACGGCGATCGCGCGCTTCCTGATCGAGCGCCAGGTGATCAGCCCCGACCAGGTGCGCGAGACCAGGCGGGTCCTGGCCGAGGTCCAGCAATCGCAGCAGGCGGCCAGCCGCGAGCTCCAGACCCGCGGCGGCAGGCTGCTCGTGGTCACCATCGCGCCGGCGGCCGAGGGCGGCGTGCTGATGCTGACGGAGGACGCGACCGAGCGGAAGGCGACCGAGGCGCGCATCGAGCAGATGGCCCGCTTCGACGAGCTCACCGGCCTCGCCAATCGCTTCGAGTTCAACAACCGCCTGGCCGAGGCCTTCGACCGGCTGGAGCGGACGGGCGAGCCCTTCGCCCTGCTCTATATCGACCTCGACGGCTTCAAGCAGGTCAATGACAGCCTCGGCCACGATATCGGCGACCGCGTCCTGGTCGAGACCGCGAGCCGGCTGCGCGGCGCCATTCGCGGCGGCGACCTGCTCGCTCGCTTCGGTGGCGACGAGTTCGTGCTGATCCTGCCCTCGGCGAGCCATAGCGTCGTCACCACGATCGCCCAGCGCATGATCGACGCGATGGGCAGTGCCTTCCAGCTCGACACCAAGACCGTCTACGTCACCGCCAGCGTCGGCATCGCCATGGCGCCGCACGACGCCGCGACCCCGGCCGACCTGCTGCGCCATGCCGACACGGCGCTCTACAAGGCCAAGGCTGCCGGGCGGAACACGCTGACCTTCTTCAACCCGGCCATGGCCGAGGAGGCGCTCGACCGGCACGAGATCGAGGTCGACCTGCGCATTGCCTGCGACGAGCGCTCGCTGGAGCTCTACTATCAGCCGATCATCGACCTGAAGACGCAGGAGATCGTGACCCGCGAGGCGCTGATGCGCTGGCGCCACCCGACGCGCGGCATGATCCCGCCCGGCGTCTTCATCCCGATCGCCGAGCAATCCGGCCTGATCGCCGCGATGGGCGACTGGGCGATCAAGCAGGCCTGCAAGGACGCCGCCACCTGGCCGAACGAGGTCGGCGTCTCCGTCAACATCTCGCCGCTGCAGTTCCGCGAGCCGCGCCGCATCGTCGAGACCGTCAAGGACGCGCTGATCACCTCCAACCTCGGCTCGCACCGGCTGACGCTCGAAGTGACGGAATCGCTCCTGATCGAGGACAACAAGGCGACGCTCGCCGTGATCCACGACCTGCGCGCGCTCGGCGTGAAGTTCGCGCTCGACGATTTCGGCACCGGCTATTCCTCGCTCGCCTATCTCTCGACCTACCCGTTCGCGCAGGTGAAGATCGACCAGAGCTTCAGCCGCGACGTCCACGCCAACGAGGCCTCGAAGGCTATCATCGAGGCGGTCTGCCAGCTCGCCCGCCGCCTCTCGATGAACGTCGTGGTCGAAGGCATCGAGACCGAGTCGCAGCGCATCGCCGTGCAACTGCTCGGCGCGCACCGGGCGCAGGGCTATCTCTTCGGCCGGCCCGAGCCCCTGTCCAGCATCACCTCGGACAAGGGGCGCCACGTCGCCTGAGGGCTCCGGCGGCGCATCGCACCATCGCTCACGAGGTGGTGACCCGCTCCCTATGGTTGTCCTGCCCTATCGCAGCCGGATAGCCTTGATTCCGTTGATATGGCAACGCATCAGCAAGCGACTGATTTGGCGTGAGTTCTGCCGGATCAGGTAGGGCATGGCCTGCGCGAAGAAGCGGTTCCCGCTTTTTCGCACCATGCTCCGGGCGGATCAGGGAGAAGCAGCGTGACCGACAGCTCCGCGACAGCGCCAAAGCCAGCGCCGCTGACGCCCGATCTCTGCGTGATCGGCGCCGGCCGGGCCGGGCTCGCGCTCGCCTCGGCCGCGGCGGCCTTCGGGGTGCCCACCGTCCTGATCGCGCGCGACGGCATGAGCGGCGCCGGGCGGAATGCGGGCGGCCTGCCCTCCGGCGCGCTGATCGCGGCCGCCGCGCAGGTGCGGGCGCTGCGCGAAGCCTCGCGCTTCGGCATCGCGGCCGGCGAGCCGCAGGTGAATTTCGCGCAAGTGCACGACCATATGGCGCGGGTCGCTGCGGCGCTCGCACCGAATGCCTCGGCCGAGCGCTTCACGGCTTTAGGCGTCAAGGTGATCACCGGCGAGGCGCGCTTCCGCGACCGCAACTCCGTGCTGGTCGGCGACCAGGTGATCAAGGCGCGGCGCTTCGCCGTCGCCACAGGCTCGCGCCCGGCCATCCCCGCCATTGTGGGGCTGGAGGAGCTTGCCATCCTCAGCGAAGACAGCATCGCGACGCTGACCCGCTGCCCCGACCGCCTGATCGTGCTGGGCGGCGAGCCGGCCGCCATCGCGCTCGCGCAGGCGATGCAGCGGCTCGGCAGTGTGGTGACGATCGTGGCGGCGCAGGGCCTGCTGCCGGGCGAGGACCCCGAGGCGGTCGGGCTCATCCGCCGCGCGCTGCTGCGCGAGGGCGTGACGCTACATGAGGAGACTAAGGTGTTGCGGGCCGAGACCGCGGCGAAGGGCCGGGTGCGGCTCGTCCTCGCAGGCGAGCCCGAGCACATCGTCGAGGGCACGCACCTGCTCGTCACGGCGCGCGAACCCGACCTCGCCGCGCTCGACCTCGAGCTCGGCGGCATCACCAGCGATGCGGCGGGCATTACCGTCAGTACCGGCCTGCGCACCAGCAACCGCCGCGTCTACGCCATCGGCGCCTGCGCCGGTGGGGCACCAGGCGGGCTGCAGGCGCCGCATGTCGCCGACCATCACGCCAGCCTGGTGCTGCGCCGGGCGCTGTTCCGGCAGCCGGCAAGGCTCGGGGCGGCCGTGATCCCGCGCATCGTCCAGAGCGATCCCGCGCTCGCCAGCGTCGGTCTCACCGAAGCGCAGGCGCGCGCCAAGAGCCCTGCCATCAACGTGCTGCGCTGGCCCTATGCCGAGAGCGACAAGGCGCAGGCCGAGCGCAAGACCGAGGGCTTCGTCAAGCTCGTCACCGACAAGAAGGGGCGCATCCTCGGCGTCACCATCGCCGGCGCTCAGGCAGCCGAACTGATCTTGCCCTGGAGCATGGCGATCCAGAAGGGCTTCGACGTGAAGGAGATGGCGGGCTTCGTCATGCCCTCCCCGGCCTTCTCCGAGATATCCGCCCGCGCCGCGACCTCGTTCTTCGCGCCGCTCGCGGCAAAACCCGGCCTGCGCCGACTCATCGGCTTCCTCAGACGTTTCGGGTAAGCTGCGCTCGATGCAGGATCCAAACCTCGACACGAATGCGCTTTCGGTCAGCGTCCCGCGCAGCCTGACGCGGCCCGGCCTCTCGGCCAAGCTGCTGATGCTGACCGTGCTGTTCGTGATGCTGGCGGAAGTGCTGATCTACCTGCCGTCGGTCGCGAATTTCCGGCGCAACTGGCTGAACGACCGGCTCGCCGCGGCGCAGATCGCCGTGCTGGTGCTCGAAGGGGTGCCGGCCGATGGCGGCCTGCCAGAGGGCAGCGAGGCCCGGCTGCTGGCCGGCGTCGGCGCGCGCGCCATCGCGGCCCGCGTCGGCGGGGCACGGCGCCTGCTCAGCCTCGACACGATGCCGCAGGAGGTCGCTCTGACCGTCGACCTGCGCCAGCTCGACTGGGTGACCGCGATCTCCGACGCGGTGCAGGTCCTGGTCGCGCCGCCGCACGGCATGCCGATCCGCGTGCTCGGCGAAGCGGTCGGCGGTGCCGATTTCGTCGAGATGGTGATCGACGAGGGCCCCTTGCGACGGGCCATGCTGAAATTCTCGGCCAACCTGCTGCTGGTCTCGCTGCTGATCTCCGGCCTCACCGCCGTCTTGGTCTATGTCGCGCTGAACGGGCTGATCGTCGGGCCGATCCGCCAACTCGCCGCCAACGTCATGGAATTCGAGGCCGATCCCGAAAACCCGCACCGGGCGATCACGCCGACCCAGCGCGCCGACGAGATCGGCGAGGCGGAACGCGCCTTGGCCCGCATGCAGCGCACGCTCGCCGGGGAACTCCGCACCAAGAAGCACCTCGCCGAGCTTGGCCTCGCGGTCAGCAAGATCAACCACGACCTGCGCAACATGCTGGCTGCGGCGCAGCTGATGTCCGACCGGCTGACCGAGACGCGCGACCCGAAGATCCGGCGCTTCGCCCCGCGCCTGATCGCGACGCTCGACCGCGCCATCGCCTTCTGCCAGGCGACGCTGGCCTATGGCCGCGCCGCCGAGGCGATGCCGGACCTGCGCGACGTCGCCCTGCGCCAGCTCGTCGCCGACTCGGGCGAGTTGCTCGGCCTGGCCGAGCACCCCGTCGTCGCCTTCGCCAATGACGTCCCGGCCGAGCTGTCGCTGCCTTGCGACCCCGACCAGATGGCGCGCGTCCTGCTCAACCTGATGCGCAATTCCGTGCAGGCGCTGACCGAGGCCGGGGCGGAAGCCGGCCGCCGCCCAACGCTGACGGTAACGGCGGGGCGCGAGGCCGCCGATATCGTGCTGCGCGTCGTCGATAACGGGCCGGGCGTGCCCGATCGGGCACGGGCCAACCTGTTCCAGGCCTTCCGCGGCTCGGTCAGCCCCGGCGGCGCCGGGCTCGGCCTCGCCATCGCCGCCGAACTCGTCCGGCTCCACGGCGGCACGATCGCGCTCGAACCCTCGCAGGTCGGCGCGGTGTTCAAGGTAGCACTCCCGTTGCGAGCGGCCTGAAACCTCCAGTCTTTATGCTGAAGAACCTCCGCCGTCATTGCGAGGAGGCGCAGCCGACGAAGCAATCCAGGGGGGCGTAGAGCGAACCCCCTGGATTGCTTCGCTTCGCTCGCAATGACGGCGGAGGTTCTTCAGGAGAGGGGTTGAGTTCCAGGCGCTTACTGGCTGGCCCAGATCACCCGCGCCATGAAGGCGATCTCGGTGCGCGGCAGCACGCGGTCGGGATGCTCGGGATTGAGCGAGGCGAGCTCGATCGTCTTGGCCGTCTCGCGCTTGAGCTGCTTGGCCAGCACCTCGCCCTCGACCGTCTTGACCACGACGCGGTCGCCGCGCCTCACCGTCGCGGCCGGCGAGACGATGATCGTGTCGCCGTCGCGATAGAGCGGCAGCATCGAATCGCCGGCGATCTCCAGCGCGTAGGCCTTCTCGTCGGAGGCGCCGGGGAAGGCGACCTCGTCCCAGCCCTGCCCGGCAGGGAAGCCGCCATCGTCGAAGAAGCCGCCGGAGCCGGCCTGGGCGAAGCCGATCAGCGGGATCGTCTGCGCCGGAGCGGCGCCGGCGCGCATCACCACGCTCATGAACTCGTCGAGCGAGGCGCCGGTCGCGCCGAGGATCTTGGCGATCGATTCGGTCGAGGGCCAGCGCTCACGCCCATCCGGGCCGATGCGCTTGGAGCGGTTGAAGGTGGTGGCGTCGAGCCCGGCCTTGCGGGCGAGCCCGGAAGGGGTGAAGCCATAGCGCTGGGCCAGAGCGTCGATCGCGCTCCAGATCTGCTCATGGGACAACATCGGAGAGGCCTTGTCCTGACATTGCCGAGTCGGCGGGGATAGATATAGGAAATATCCCCTATCGCATAAGATTTCAATCTTTTTCTACCCAGCACGTCGGCATATCGACACAGGTGGCTACGTCATTCTCGTCATGGTCGGGCTTGTCCCGACCATCCACGTCTTGCGCCGTTCATCGCAAGCAAAGACGTGGATGCTCGGCACAAGGCCGAGCATGACGGCGGCGCGATGAAACCCGTTGCACTCCCGGATGACGCGGTTCCGGTTTCACCCAGCATGCTCTATGTCGATCCGACACAGGACCGCCGAGGCCTTCAATTGCCGCTCATCTACAAGATTTGCCCCGAGCCGCTCTGGCGCGACGCCGAAACCGCCGGGTACTTTGCCGGTGCGCCGGTCGATCTCGCCGACGGCTTCATCCATTTCTCGACCGCGGCCCAGGCACGCGAGACGGCGGCGAAGCACTTTGCCGGGCAGAGCGGGCTGCTGCTGATCGCGGTCGACGACGCCAAGCTTGGCCCGGCGCTGCGCTACGAGCCTTCGCGCGGCGGGGCGCTGTTCCCGCATCTCTATACGCCGCTCGATTCCAGGGCCGTGCGCTGGGTCGCGCCGCTGCCGCTCGGCCGAGACGGCAGCCATCTTTTCCCGGAGGACATCGCGTGATCGGCAGCCTGTTCAACCTCGCCCGGCCGCTGATCCACAAGTTCGATGCCGAAGCCGCCCATCGCCTGACCATCGCCGCCCTCGCCGTCGCTCCGGCATTCAAGCCGGCATCCGACGACCCCGTGCTGGCGACCGAGGCCTTCGGCCTGAGCTTCCCCAATCCGGTCGGCCTTGCCGCGGGCTTCGACAAGCATGCCGAGGCGATCGACGGTTCACTCGGGCTCGGCTTCGGCTTCGTCGAAATCGGCGGCGTGACGCCGCTGCCGCAGCCCGGCAACGCCAGGCCGCGCGTCTTCCGCCTGCCGGAGGATGGGGCGGTGATCAACCGCTATGGCCTGAACAGCGAGGGCATGGAGGCAGTCGCGGCCAGGCTCGCGGCCAGGCGCAAGCGCGGCGGCCTCGTCGGCGTCAATCTCGGCGCCAACAAGGACTCGGCCGACCGCGCCGCCGACTACGCCATTCTGGCGGGCCGCCTCGCCCCGCTCGCCGATTTCCTGACCATCAACGTCTCCTCGCCGAACACGCCCGGCCTGCGCGACCTCCAGGCCGAATCGGCGCTCGACGACTTGATCGCGCGGGCGCTCGCCGCCCGCAATGAGGCGGCGACTGGCGGCAAGCCGACGCCGGTGCTGCTCAAGATCGCGCCCGACCTGACCCTGCCGGAGCTCGACGGCATGGTCGCGGTGGCGCGCAAGCGCCGCATCGACGGGATGATCGTCTCCAACACCACCATCGCCCGGCCGGACAGCCTGCGCAGCGCGGCGAAGGCCGAGACCGGCGGCCTTTCCGGCAAGCCGCTCTTCGCGCCCTCGACCCGGCTGCTGGCCGAGACCTACCGGCGCGTCGAAGGCCAGTTCCCGCTCATCGGCGTCGGCGGCATCGATTCGGCCGCCACCGCCTTCGCCAAGATCAGGGCCGGCGCGAGCCTGGTGCAGTTCTACTCGGCGATGGTGTTCAAGGGTCCCGGGCTGATCGGCGAGGTCAAGGCCGGACTCGCCAATGAGGCGCGCAAGGCGGGATTGCCGCGGCTCAGTGTGCTGGTCGGCCGAGATGCCGAGGCGATCGCGAGGGGTGAGACGATCTGAGGCTCGTGCCGCGAGCCGTGAGCGGCAACGTGTCGGCTAAGGGTGGAGAGCGGCCCCTGCTCAGGAGCGCAAGCGATGCCGCTGAGCGACCTGCATCCGGCGCTTCAGCTCATCCATGATGTCCTTGATTTCACAATCTACGACGTAAAGGTCACCGAGAGAGCGCCTGTTAAGCGGGCCGCCGTACAAGAGCCCTATGGTTCGGTAGAAAATACGAGCGTGCAAAGGCCCTCTGCCGAAGGGGATCGCGATGCCGATGTTGTACAGCCATCGGCTCAAAGCGTCGCCAGCGTGCGGTGCCAGCCCTTCGCGATCGGCGATGCATTTTTCGAGCTGGGAAGCGAGTTCATCGTCGCCGAGCTTGGCGAGATCGCCACGAAGATTAAGGCCAAGTCTCAAGCGGCTCTCCGCTACTTCGGCTGGGGGCTTAAATAACGATCTCACTTAGACGGCCACCAAAACTTGTCGCGCGGCCAATGTCTACAACGGGTCGGTAGCCAACGAATCGCGGCCCCCTCAGCCTTTCGACCTCCGCTCCGCATCGCGCTGGTAAACCGCATAGAAGGCCTTCCCCATCAGCGAGGTCTCGCCGTCGATGCATTTTTGCAGGACGCCGGCGCGGAGCGCTTGGATATGCGCGTCTCCCGGAGCGGCGGCACCCGCGAATTCGGCAAGGTGAGCGGCAAGCCGCGTCTCGCCCTGCCCGGCCAGCGTAGCAGCCCGCTCGGCAAGGTTATGCGCGCCGCCCGCGAGCCGCGCGATCTCCGCAGCCAGATCGGCATCGCTCGCCGGCTTCAGATGGGCCGGGTTGCCGTCGAACCAGCCCGCATAGAGATGGTAGAGGCTGCGAACGAGGAATTCCGGGTCATCGTATTTAGGCAGGAGATAGGGCTTCAGGTACCGGGCCGGCACCTTCACCGCATGCAGGATGCGGTCGAGCGTGGCGCCCTGGTTCATCAATCGGAGCGTCTCGCGCGTCAGATGCTCGAGCGCCTCCGCGCCGTCGCGCAGCATCTGCGCGGCGCGGGCCTCCCCGAAGACGACCGGGCCATGGCCGGGGATCAGGACCGCTGGCTTCAGCTGCTCCATCCGGCGCAAGGCGACGGCCCAATCCGGCGCGTAGCGCTGGACCTTGCGAGGATTGCCGGCATTCGGGAACACCCAGATGACGAAGTCGCCGCTCGCCAGGACGCGATGCCGGGGCAGCCAGACGAAGGTCGCATCGTCGGTCTCGCCGCGGCCATGGGCCAGTTCGATCGGCTCGCCGCCGATCGTGAGCGCGAGGCTCTCGTCATAGACCTCGTCGGGCCGGCGCTGGCCGATCGGATAGACATAGCCCGGCTTGTCGAATTGCTGGCCCTGAACGAGGCTGTTGTAGCCGTGCGAAGCTTCATAGCGCTCCATTCGGCCGAGAACGTTGCGATGGGCGATGATGCGGGGCCTGGGAATGCCCTTCGCATCGGCCTCCTCGTCGATGAGCTTGATGCCGCTGGTGTGGTCGATGTGCCCGTGGGTGTAGATCACCGTGTGGATGGGGTTGTCGTCCCAGGTTCGCACCAGGGCCAGGGTTTGGCTTGCGGTATCGGGCTTGGCCGTGTCGATCAGCACCAGCCCGTCCGAGGTGCGGATTGCGGTGACGCTCCCGCAAAAATACGTCGTATGGACCGTGATGATGTTTTCGGCGACCCGCGTGACGGCGCCCTCGGACACCGCCTCCGTCCATTCCTCCATGTGCGCGGAGCCGTTCCAAAGCCGCTCGAACAACGCGTCCTGAGCCATCCCGAAATCCCCTCTCAACGGAGTTGAGCTCTTCGCTTAGCACCTCCGACAGAGGAGTGAAGCTCAAGCAAGGGAGATGCTGACAGCTCATGTCAGCTAAAAATCGATAGCGAACACCCCTGATTTCTGCGCCTACGACCTAGCGCCGCGAGGCAAACAGGCGCGACAGCAGCCAGAGCGGGATCACGATCAGCGCGCCCGCGATGACCCATTGCCCGACCTCGCGCACGGCGCCGAAGCCGAGATCGCCGAGCGAGCGGACGAAGCGCAGGACGGCATCAAGCAGGCCGCGCGGCGAGACGCCGAGGAAGGCCATCGCCGCCCCGACCAGCAGCGAGATGAAGATCAGCCGGACCAGGACGCTGAGAAGCGATCCGCCGAGAAAACGCTCAAGACTACCGTTGGCCATGGCCGGACACTCTCCTGAACGGTCGTAACATCACGCCACGCTTGAACCGGACCTGAATGCAGTTCCCGTTTGACGGATTTCCTTCACGCGAGCCTGTCGCCACTTCGCTTGGAAATGCGTTGGCTCACGCCGTCGCCGAAGCGCCAGTCGTGGCCCAGGAGGCGCCGGCGATCTTGGCGGCGGCGATGACGGCCTGGGTGCGGCTGTCGACGTTGAGCTTGGTCAGGATGGCCGAGACATGCGCCTTCACCGTCGCCTCGGAGACGCCGAGCTCATAGGCGATCTGCTTGTTGAGCAGCCCCTCCGACAGCATCATCAGCACGCGCACCTGCTGCGGCGTCAGGGTCGAGAGGCGGCGGACCATGTCGGCGATCTCGGCATCGACGGGAGCGGTCAGGTCGACGCCGGGCGGCGTCCAGACGCCGCCGTCGAGCACGGCGCGGATCGCCTCGCCCATCTGCTCCATCTCGGCCGTCTTCGGCAGGAAGCCGAGCGCGCCAAATTCGATGCAGCGGCGAATCACCGCCGGATCGTCATTGGCGGAGACGACGATGACGGGAATCTCCGGATGGTCGGCACGCAGGAAGAGCAGGCCGGAAAAGCCCTGCACGCCCGGCATGGTCAGGTCGAGCAGCACGAGATCGGCATCGGCATCCTCGGCCAGCGCCTTGGTCAGCGCCTCCAGCGAGCCGACCTCGCTGACCTCGGCGCCGGCAAGCGCGTGGGACACTGCCTGGCGCAGGGCGCCGCGGAAGAGCGGGTGGTCGTCCGCGATCACGATATGGGTCGCTGGTTGCAACTTCATAGCCTCGCTTCCCTGCACGATTCCCGGCAATGGCCGGGCCGACATCCTGTCCGCAGCCGAGCCTTAGCTCAAGCGCATGTAAGCGCCAACGCAGACAGCGCGGAGTGTAACATTTTTCGGGAGATAAAGGGGGTCTATGCCGGAAGGAGCTGCTCCAGCGCCTCGATCCGGTCGGCCTCGCCGGGCGGCTTGTCCCAGCGGATGCGGCTGATGCGGGGGAAGCGCATGGCGAGGCCGGATTTGTGCCTGGTGGAGCGCTGCAGCCCCTCGAAGGCGACCTCCAGCACGAGACCGCTGCCAGCCTCATGCGTGACCTCGCGCACCGGGCCGAAGCGGTTCAGCGTGTTGCGGCGGACGAAGCGGTCGAGCTCGACGAGCTCCTCGTCGGTGAAGCCGAAATAGGCCTTGCCGACCGGCACCAGCTCGTCGCCTTCCGGCGTCGCGCGCCAGACGCCGAAGGTGAAGTCGGAATAGAAGGAGGAGCGCTTGCCGTGGCCGCGCTGGGCATACATCAACACGCAATCGACCAGCCGGGCATCGCGCTTCCACTTGTACCAGTAGCCCTTGGGACGGCCGGGCAAATAGGGCGAGTCGAGCCGCTTGAGCATGCAGCCCTCGACCGCCTCGGCATCGGCGCCTGCGCCAGCCGAGGCCGGATCGGCGCGGGCGGCGGCCAGCGCATCCCAATCGGCGAAGGGGATCGGCGGCGAGAGATCGACGACGGGCGAGGCCAGCCTAGAGATGAAGGCCTCCAGCCGCTTGCGGCGCTCGGTGAGCGGCAGCTCGCGGATATCCTCCTCGCCATCGACGAGCAGGTCGTAGGCACGGATATGGGCGGGATACTCGATCAGCATCTTCGGCGTGACGCTCTTGCGGTTCAGGCGCTGCTGCAACGTGTTGAAGCTCTGCACGGCGTCCTCGCGCCGGACCAGCAATTCGCCGTCGAGGGCGCCGTCCAGCACCAGGGCGTCGAGGATGTCGGGGAAGGAGGCGCCGATATCCTCGCCGGTGCGCGAATAGAGCCGAGTCACGCGCGTGCCGTCGGGCCTAGTGCCGCTGGCGGCCTGGACGCGGATGCCGTCCCATTTCCACTCGGCCTGGAAGGCTGAGGGGTCGAGCTTGTCGAAATCGCCATCCTCGATCGCGTGCGAGAGCATGACCGGGCGGAACGGCGCCGGATCGGTCGCCTCGGGCCGCGGCGCCCTGCCCTCCAGCCAGGCAAAGAGCTCGGCATAAGGCGGCTCCAGCCCGTGCCAGACCTGCTCGACCTCGTCGGGCGCGATGCCGCCGAGACTGGCGACCGCCGTCTTGGCGAGGCGGGCGGAGACGCCGATGCGCAGCGCGCCGGTGATGAGCTTCAGCAGTGCCCAGCGCCCGGTCTCGTCGAGCGCGTCGAGCCAGGAGGCGATCAGGCGAGGCAGCTCCGTCTTGCCGGAGTTGCGCAGGCCGGCGACGACCTCGGTGAGGGTGAGCGGCGGGCGGTTATGGCCGGGCTCCGACGATGCCGCCCCAGGCTCCTCCCTTCCCCCTTGCGGGGAAGGGTATGGGGATGGGGGGCGAACGACTGGGTGCGACGCGGCTCGTATAAGCGAAACGGCTGGAATCTCGGCCAAGCGCTCCGACTTTTCACCCCCCACCCCTGCCCCTCCCCGCAAGGGGGAGGGGTTCCCTGGCGAGCTAGGCCACATCAGCGCGACCGTCTCCGAGAGATCGCCGACATAATCGTAGGAGAGCGCGAACAGCACGGGGTCGGTGCGCTCGGCGATCAGGGCGCGGATCAGCCCGGCCTTGGCGTTCTGGAAGACGAGGCCGCCGGTCATCGCCGCCAACGCATAGCCGCGATCGGGATCGGGCGTGGTGCGCAGGTAATCCGCGATCAGCGCCAGCTTGGCGTTGCGGCGCGGCTCGTAGGCAAGGCGGTCGAGCAGCCAGGCGAAGCGGTTCATGGGTTGGCCTCGCTCGGCGCCGCCTCGGGCTCCGCCTCGCCCTCGTCACCGTAGCCGACGAGGTGCAGCGGCTTGGCCTTCAAGCCGACCGTGCCACACCAGTGCGCCAGCGCATCCGCCTCGCCATGGGTGACCCAGATCTCGCCGGCGCCGGTCTCGCGGATCGTCGCCTGGAGGTGGTCCCAGTCGGCATGGTCGGAGATGATCAGCGGCAGCTCGACGCCCTTCTGGCGAGCACGGGCGCGCACGCGCATCCAGCCCGAGGCGAAGGCGGTGACCGGGTCGGGGAACTTGCGGGCCCAGAGGTCCTGGATCGCGCTCGGCGGGCAGATCACGATCTCGCCGCCCAGCGCCTTGCGTTCGGCCGCCACGACGGGGCGGATGTCGCCAACGGGCGCGCCCTCAGCCTCGTAGAACTCCGTCAGCTTCGCGACGGCGCCGTGGATGTAGATCGGCCTGTCGTAGCCGGCCTCGCGGATCAGCGCCATGACGCGCTGCGCCTTCCCCAGCGAATAGGCGCCGACGATATGCGTGCGCTCGGGGAAGAGCCTGACCGATTCCAGCAGCTTGGCGACCTCGGCATGGGCCGGCGGGTGGCGGAAGACCGGCAGGCCGAAAGTCGCTTCGGTGATGAAGATGTCGCAAGGCACCGGCTCGAAGCCGGCGCAGGTCGGGTCGCGCTCGCGCTTGTAGTCGCCGGAGGCGACGATGCGCAGGCCGTTGCACTCGACCACGATCTGGGCCGAGCCAAGCACGTGGCCTGCGGGCACGAAGCGGAAATCGACCAAGCCGATGCGCGTCACCGCGCCGGGCTCGGCCACCTGGCGCGAGTTCGTAAAACCCTCGCCATAGCGCAGCGCCATGATCTCGAGCGTCTCGCGCGTCGCCAGCACGGCGCCATGGCCGGCGCGGGCATGGTCGGAATGGCCATGGGTGATCATGGCGCGCGCCACCGGCCGCACCGGATCGATATGGATATCGGCGGGCGGGCAATAGAGCCCGGCCGGGGTCGGGATCAGCAGGTCGGATGGGCGCCAATTCTGCCGGGTGCTCTGTCTGGCCAGTGTCATGCTCCTCAGATAAACCCGCCGCCATGACTGAAAAGGGCAGTAGCGCGCATTCCACCAGCTCCGGCGACCCCAAGCTCGACCGGCGCTATGCCTGGGCCGAGGCCGCCTTCAAGGAAGGCGACCCGAAAGCCGCGATCGAGATCCTCGATCAAACGCTCGCCGAGGCCTACGGGTTCACCGCCGCCTGGCATCTCTATGGCCTGGCACAGGAGGCCCTCGGCCATAACGAGGAGGCCGCCACCGCCTGGCGGCAATGCCTGGTGCTCGACCCCGCCGACCATTTCGGCGCCAGGCTCGACCTCGCCCGGGTCGGCGCCATGCCGGCCGAGGAGGCGACCTCGGAGAATTTCTCCGGCACCTTGTTCGACGGCTATGCCGACCGTTTCGACAGCCATCTGACCGAGGCGCTGCAATATCGCGCTCCTGCCCTGCTCAAGGAAGCGCTCGGCCGGATTTGCGCGCTGACGAGCCGCAGCTTCCGCTTCGAGACGGTCTTCGATCTCGGCTGCGGCACCGGGCTGATGGGCGAGGCGATCCGCGCCGAGACCGGCTTCCTCGCCGGCTGCGATCTCTCGCCGCGCATGATCGAGCGGGCGCGCGCCAAGACCAAGGCCGATGGCGCGCCGCTCTACGACAAGCTCGCGGTCGCCGGACTGACCAGCTTCCTCGCCAGCCGGCCGGACAAATCGGCCGATCTCGTCATCGCCGCCGACGTCTTCGTCTATCTCGGCGACCTCGGCGCCGCCTTCGCGCAGAGCGCGCGCGTGCTGCAGCCCGGCGGGCTGTTCGCCTTCACGGTGCAGAGCCATTCTGGCGAGGGCGTCATCGTCGGCGAGGACCGGCGCTTCGCCCATGCCGACCTCTGGCTGCGCGAGAAGCTGCACGAGGCGCGGCTACGGCCATTGCGCATCGAGGAGGCCAGCACGCGGCAGGATCGCGACCGGCCGGTGCCGGGGCTGCTGGTGGTGGCGGAGCGGGGCTGACAGCACCGTCAGCGCGATAGCCATTTTTGCGCATATTATGTTATCCTGCTCGCTGTTGAGGAGGAGCCCGGCATGAATGTTTCGATCGGACGGCGCTGGGAGGAGTTCGTCGCCTCCGCCGTGGAGACAGGCCGTTACGGCTCGGCCAGCGAAGTCGTGCGCGAGGGCTTGCGGCTAGTCGAGGAGCGCGAGGCAAAGCTTCAGGCGCTGCGGGACTCCCTGAACGCGGCGATCGAAGAAGGCAGCTGGCACACTGACGAGGAAGTCGCCGCCGCAATCGAATCCGCTCTCGACGAAGAGGATGCCAACGACGCCGCGAAGCGCTGATGCGCCAGCTGCGCTATGCCAATGCCGTCAGACGCGATCTCGTCGCAATCACGCGATTCATCCGCAAAGGCAGCGGCAATCGAGCCGTCGCCGAGGCTTTTGCACGGAGCGTTCAAGACCAATGTCAGCAGTTGGCGCGCCTTCCAGGCGAACTCGGGCGACCACGGCCTGACTTGCGACCGGACATGCGCAGCTTCGCCTTCAAGGGCTATGTGATCTTTTTCCGATACGCTGGCGATGCCGTCGAGATCGTGCGTGTCATCGAACGTCATCGCGACGCTACCGCGCAGTTCGATGATGACAAAAGCTGATAGCACAACCATTCCCTCAGCCCACCTTCCGTTCTATCTTTGTTCAGAATGGACGCGCGCGCCGATCTCCTTCCGCAACACTTCTCCGCTTGGTTCGCCAGCCGCGGCTGGAGCGCGCGGCCGCATCAGCTCGCTCTGCTGGAGGAGGCGCGGGCCGGGCGCTCGACCTTGCTGGTCGCGCCAACCGGCGCCGGCAAGACGCTGGCAGGCTTCCTGCCTTCGCTAGTCGAGCTCGCCGAGAGCGACGGCAGGTATGATGGCCTGCACACGCTCTACATCTCGCCATTGAAGGCGCTCGCGGTCGACATCGCCCGCAACCTGGAAACACCGATCCGCGAGATGGCGCTGCCGGTCAGCGTCGAGACCCGGACCGGCGACACCTCCGCTGCCAAGCGCACCCGCCAGATCGCCAGGCCGCCCGACATCCTGCTGACCACGCCTGAGCAGCTCGCGCTGCTTGTCTCGCATCGCGACGCGAAACCCTTCTTCGCCAACCTGAAGCGCGTCGTGCTCGACGAGTTGCACGCGCTCGTCACCTCCAAGCGCGGCGACCTGCTCTCGCTCGACCTCGCACGCCTGCGGGCGCTGGCGCCGAAGCTCTCGGCCGTGGGGCTTTCGGCGACAGTGCGCGAGCCCGCCGATCTCCAGCGCTTCCTCGGTGGTTCCGCCACGCCGGCCGGGCTCGTCACGGTGAAAGGCGGCGCCAGCGCCGAGATCGGCATCCTGCATACGGCCAGCCGCATCCCGCTCGCCGGGCACACCACCGGCCATGCCGTGCGCGATGTTTATAAAGCGATTTTGGACCATCGCCTGACATTGGTCTTCGTCAACACGCGCATGCAGGCCGAGTTCATGTTCCAGGCGCTCTGGCACATCAACGACGACAACCTGCCGATCGCGCTGCATCACGGCTCGCTCGACGCACAGCAACGCCGCAAGGTCGAGGCGGCGATGGCGGCGGGCAAGCTGAAGGCCGTGGTCTGCACCTCGACGCTCGATCTCGGCATCGACTGGGGCGATGTCGACCTCGTCGTCAATATCGGGGCGCCCAAGGGCGCGAGCCGGCTGATGCAACGCATCGGCCGCTCCAACCACCGCATGGACGAGCCCTCGCAGGCGTTGCTGGTGCCCTCCAACCGCTTCGAGCTGCTGGAATGCCGCGCCGCGCTCGATGCGGTGACTGAGGCGGCGCAGGACACGCCGGAGCCGCGCATCGGCGCGCTCGATGTCCTCGCCCAGCACGTGCTCGGCGTCGCCTGCTCCGATGGATTCGCTCCTGATGCGCTCTATGAAGAGGTGCTGACGGCCTCGCCCTATTCGGACCTGACGCGCGCGGATTTCGACGCCACGGTGAACTTCGTCGCGACCGGGGGCTATGCGCTGCGCAGCTACGAGCGCTTCGCCAAGCTCAGGCAAGGCAAGGACGGCCTGTTCCGCGCCAGCAACCCGCGCGTGATCCAGCAATACCGCATGAATGTCGGCACCATCGTCGAATCGACCATGCTCAAGGTCCGGCTCGGGCGCTTGCGCGCCGGCAGGCCCGGCCAACCCGGCATGCTGTCGCGCGGCGGGCGCGTGCTCGGCGAGATCGAGGAGTATTTCGCCGAGACGATGACGACGGGCGACACCTTCGTCTTCGCCGGCGAGGTGCTGCGGCTGGAGGGCATCGTCGAGAACGAGGTGGTCTGCTCGCGCACCACGACCGGCACCGACCCGAAAGTGCCCTCCTATGCCGGCGGCAAGTTCCCGCTCTCGACCTTCCTCGCCGCCCGCGTGCGCGCCATGCTGGCCTCGCCGAAGGAATGGGACAAGCTGCCGGACGAGGTCTCGGCCTGGCTGCATGCGCAGCGCCTGAAATCGCGCCTGCCGAAGCCGGGCGAACTCCTGATCGAGAGTTTTCCGCGCGGCGGGCGCTTCTATCTCGTCGCCTATCCGTTCGAGGGTCGCCTCGCCCACCAGACGCTCGGCATGCTGCTGACGCGGCGGCTGGAGCGCGCCCGGATGCGGCCGCTCGGCTTCGTCTGCAACGACTATGGCATTGCTGTCTGGTCGTTGGGCGACATGTCGGCGGCGATCGCGCGCGGCGCGCTCTCGCTCGACGAACTCTTCGCTCAGGACATGCTCGGCGACGATCTGGAGGAATGGCTGGCCGAATCGGCGCTGATGAAGCGGACCTTCCGGGCCTGCGCCGTGATCGGAGGGCTGATCGAGAAGCGCTTCCCCGGCCAGGAGAAGAACGGCCGGCAGGTGACGATGTCGACCGACCTCGTCTATGACGTGCTGCGCCGGCACGAGCCGGATCATGTGCTACTGCGCGCCGCACGCGCCGATGCCGCGACGGGCTTGCTCGATATCGGCCGACTCGCTCAAATGCTGACACGAATCGGCGGCCATATCGTGCACCAGCCGCTGGACCACGTGTCGCCGCTCAGCGTGGCGGTGATGCTGGAGATCGGCCGCGAAGCGGTTCACGGCGAGGCGGCGGACGAGATCCTGGCGGAGGCGGAAGCTTTGATGCTCGAAGAGGCGATGGCGTGAACTCGGCGGCGAACGCCCTGCCCGCAGCAGCCGAGGCCTTCATGCTCGGCCGGCTCGCGATCATGCCCGATCTCTCCGGCGCGCTTGTCCTGCCGGAGGAGCGGACGCTGATCGTCGCCGACCTGCACCTGGAGAAGGGCTCGGCCTATGCGGCGCGCGGCGTCTTCCTGCCGCCCTACGATTCGACCGCGACGCTGGCGGCGCTCGCGGCCGCGATCCTGCGCCACGACCCGGCCCGCGTGATCGCGCTCGGCGACAGCTTTCACGACCGCGGCGCGGAAGAGCGCATCAGCGCTGACAATCTCGCCTCGCTGCGCCTGCTCCAGAAGGGCCGCGACTGGCTCTGGGTCACCGGCAACCACGACCCGCAGATCAGCCGCGCGATGGGCGGCGACAGCGCCGCCATGCTCAGCCTCGCCGGCGTGGCGCTGCGCCACGAGCCGGACCCGGACGAGCCGGACTACGAGATCGCCGGCCATCTCCACCCCGCCGCCAAGGTCAGGATGCGCGGCCGGGCCTTGCGCCGACGCTGCTTCGCGCTCTCGGAGCGGCGCTGCATCATGCCGGCCATGGGCGCCTATGCCGGCGGCCTGAACCTGCGTGACGCCGCCTTCCGGCCGCTGTTCCGCCACGGCGTGACGGCGCATATGCTCGGCGACGGGCGCCTGTTCCGCATCGACAGGCGGTTGCTGTTGGCTGATTGAAGACGACGGGTTGCGTCGGCGCGGTGCTTATGGCATCAGGGCGCCGCTTCGGAACGACGCCGCGCCCGCTTTCGCCACGCGCGATCGACCGGGCGCATCAAGGCTAGCGGTCCTGCTGCGGTAGCTCAGTGGTAGAGCACTCCATTGGTAATGGAGAGGTCGAGAGTTCAATCCTCTCTCGCAGCACCAGCCCATCCCGTTGATATCACCGAGACCCCTGAACGCAGGCGTGCCGACAGAACCTGAACCAGGGCAGCGGCGCCCTGCCGCCCCCGCCAAATCCAAGCACCCGCGCCTTTACACGCGCTGGCAGCGCAGGCCTCGCGCTCCTAACCGAGAAGCCCGGTACCCCTGAGAATCGCCTTGATCGCTCCTGCTTCTTCGGCGTTGAGGGAGCGTTGCGGGCGGGCCATCGTGTTGGTGTCGATGACGCCGAGAAGCTGCATCGCCGTCTTGAAGGCGCCGACACCGGCGGAGCCCGCGCTGGTGCGGCCGAGCGAGATCCAGACCATCTCGAACAGGCGGCAGAGCCGTTCCTGCTCCTTGCGGGCCTCGTCCCATTTGCCGGCCTGGGTCAGCCGCCAGAGCTTGACGTAGCCCTTGGGATCGACGTTGGCGAGGCCGGGGACCACGCCCTGGGCGCCCATCAGCGCGGCGTTGTCGACCACGATCTCGGACCCCGTCATCGCGAAGAAATCAGGCAGATCCGCCAGATCCTGCCTGACGAAACGGAAATTGCCGTCGTCGCCGCTGGAATCCTTCAGGCCGGCCACGGTTCCTTCGCGGGCGAGCGTGACGGTCGTCTTGCGCTCGAGCTTGATGTGGACGCAGACCGGGATGTCATAGGCGATCACCGGGCGGTCGACCGCCTCGCGCACATAGCGGAAATGGTCGATCGTCTCGGCCTGGTTGGTCCGGGTGTAGAAGGGCGCGGTCACCACCAGCGCGTCGGCGCCGGCGGATTGGGCCACCTTGGCGTGCTGGATGACGCGGTCGGTCGTCGGGTCGATCACGCCGGCGAAGATCGGCACGCGGCCATTGTTGATCTTGACGGCGTGCTCGATGATTTTTCGGCGCTCGTCACCGCCGTGGAAGACGACTTCGCTGGTCGATCCGAGCACGAACAGCCCGTCGACGCCGCCGTCGAGCAGATGCTCGATGACACGGGTGAAGGAGGGGTAGTCGACCCGGAAATCCTTTGTCAGGGGGGTGACGACCGGGGGAACCACTCCGTGGAAGCGTGTCATGAACCGAGACTTTCTCTGCTTGAATCACTTGAGGTCTGTGCGGGGGTCGAAGGCGTCGCGAAGGCCGTCTCCGATGAAATTGATGGCGAGCACGGTCGCCACGAGCGCCGCGCCCGCCGGCATCCACTGCGTGGGGTGCAGTTCGAGCACGACGGTCGAGCGCGCCGCCCTCAGCATGTTGCCCCAGCTCGCTTCGGGCGGAACGATGCCCATGCCCAGGAAGGAGAGGCCGGCTTCGAGCAGGATCGCATTGGCGAATTGCAGGGAGGCGTAGACCACGAGGATGTCGAGCGAGTTCGGCAAGGCATGGCGGAAGAGCAGATGGCCTAGACCAGCGCCAAAGCCGCGGGAGGCGACGACGAAATCGCGCTCGCGCAGTTCCAGCAGCCGAGCCCGCACCATGCGCGACAGCACCGGCCAGGACAGGAGCGAGATCACGAAGATCGTCGGCAGGATGCCAGGGCCGGTGATCGAGGCGAGTACCAGCAGCAGGATGACCGGCGGCAGCGTCATGGCGAGATCGACGAAGCGCATGATCGCGTTGTCGACGGCGCGCCCGCCAAAGGCGGCGAGCGCGCCGACGACGAAGCCGATCATAAGCGAGATCGCGACCGAAACCGACGCGATCAGCAGCGAGATCCGCCCGCCCTGGAGCAGGCGGGCCAGCGTATCGCGGCCGACGCCGTCGGTGCCGAGCCAATGGGAGGCCGTCGGCCCGGAGTTGAGCGCCCGCAGATCGATGCTGTTGGGGGCATAGCGCCACCAGAGCGGATAGGTCAGCACGGCGAGCAGCACCGGCGCCAGGATGAGCAGGCCTGCGATCGCCACGCGATTGCGGAAGAAGCGGCCGAGCGCGCGTTGCAGCGGGCTCCGGCTGAGGCTTTGCAGGGGGGCCGCGCTGGCGGCGATGGGGGCGTCCGCGATCATCAGTTCACCTGGATGCGCGGATCGACCACCGCATAGGCGAGGTCGGTCAGGAGGTTGACCAGGATGACGCCGGCGCCGACCAGCAGCGTCGCACCCATGATCACCGGGTAGTCGCGGGTCTCGACGGCCTTGACCATCAGGAGCCCCATGCCCGGCCAGTCGAAGACGCTTTCGATGAAGATCGCGCCGCCAATCGCGACGCCGATGGTCGAGCCAATCAGGGTGATCACCGGCAGGATGGCGTTGCGCAGCGCGTGCCTGACGATCACCGCGAACTCGTCGACGCCCTTGGCCCGGGCCGTGCGCAGGTAGTCCTGGTTCAACACCTCGATCATCGAGGAGCGCATGTAGCGCATGAACAGCGCGGAATAGCCGACGGCGAGCAGCGAGGCGGGCAGGATGAGGTGAGCCAGCAGATCGGAGAGCGAGAAGGGCGCGCCCGGCGTCAGCATCCCGCCCGAGGGGGCCCAGCGCAGTATCACCGCAAAGACGTAGAGGCCGAGCAGGGCGTTGAGGAAGGCCGGGGTCGAGATGGCGATGAAGGCAAGCACGCCGAGCCCGAGATCGATGGCGGAGTTGCGCTTGACCGCTCCGGCGACGCCGGCCGCGATGCCCAGCACGATCGCCATGGCAAGGCCGGTCAGCATCAGCAGCAGCGTCGGCCCGGTGCGCTCCATCAGGAGCGGCAGCACGCGCACGCCGGCCCGGTCGATCGAATAGCCGAGATCGCCGCCCAGCGCCGCGCGCAGCCAGGCGAGATATTGCACCGGCCAGGGTTGGTCGAGGCCGAGCCGCTGGCGCAGCGCGTCCATCTCGACCTGGCTCAGCGGGGCCAGCGGATTGAGGTAGGCATCGACCGGGTCGCCGGGGGCCAGGCGCAGCAGCACGAAGACCATGATGCTGAGCGCGATCAGCATCATCAGCCCGGCGGCGAGCCGCTTCAGATAGAAGCCAAGCATGGGTCAGTCCGTCGTCGAGGGGACGAGGGAGGGCGTTTGGCACCCTCCCGCCGGCTCAGGGCGCGATCGACCATTTTTCCGGCGTGGCCGCGAACGGCCCGCCGCCCGGCGCCGGCGTCCAGACGAAGTCCTTGAGCTTGACCGAGGCGACGCCGTAGCGGTTGGCGACCCACATCGTGCCCCAGGGCAGGGTCTTGTTCATGACGGCGCAGACGTCCTGGTATTTCGTCGTCGCCTTGGCCTGATCGGTCTCGGCGACGGCCGCATTCAGCGCGGTGTTGAGTTCGGGGATCTTGATCTGCAGGAAGTTCTGGCCGACGGGCGGCATCTGACTCTCGTTCAGCCCGAGATTGAGCGTTCCGGGATCGGGGCCGTTCTGCAGGCCGGCATAGACCAGCGGGAAATCGGCCGGGTTCGGCGTCCGGGACATGACGATGCCGTTATAGCCGGCGGGATCCAGCGCGCGCGGCACGACGTTGATGCCGACCTGGGCGAGCATGGACTGGACTGCGGCCATGACGTTGGCGGTCAGCGGGTTGTTGTAATAGGTGATCCACGAGATCGGCTTGGTGCCGTTGATCTTGTCCCAGCCGGCATCCTTGAGCAGCTTTGTCGCCTTGGCCGGGTCGTAGGCATATTCGTCGAGGCCCTTCGGGATCAGGCTCCCTTCGACGTAGCCGCAATCGGCCTTCTTGGCCGCGCCCTTGTAGAGGCTGTCGATGATCGCGTTGCGGTCGATCGCATGCATCACCGCCTGACGGACGCGGATGTCGTTCCAGAGCGGCACCTGGTTGTTGAAGCCGATATAGTTGGCGACGTAGGAGGCGCCTTCGATGATCGTGTAGTCCTTGTTGCCCTTGAAGGTCGGGACGTCGTCGGACTCGATATAGGTGAACTGGATTTCGCCGGCCCGCAGCGCCGAGATCGCCGCGGCCGCATTGGCGAAGTAGCGGTTGATCAGCCGGTCGACTTTGGGCCTGCCGCCGCGATAGGTCTCGTTGGCGGCGAGTTCGACGAAGCGGTCGGTCTCGTAGCGCACGAACTTGAACGGGCCGGTGCCGATCGGCTTGGTCGACCACATCGCGTTCTTCGCCATGTCCTCAGGCGCGATCGCCGCGAGCGCATGCGCCGGCAGGATCATCATCTTGGTCAGGCTGACGATCAGGGCGTTGTCGGGCCTGGAGAGCTTGAGGACGACGGTGCGCGGGTCTTTGACCTCGACGCTGTCGACGGCCGCCAGGCGCGCGGAGAGCAGGCTCGCGGTCTTCGGGTTCTTGTTGAGCTCGATGGTGAACTTGACGTCGGCCGCGGTGAATTTCTGGCCGTCATGCCAGGTCTCCTCGGCCAGCTTGAAGGTATAGCTCAGCTTGTCGTCGCTGATCTCCCAGCTCGTCGCCAGCGCCGGCACGAGCTTGGTCAGGCCGGCATCATAGGTGACGAGCGGCTCGAAATAGGTGCTCAGCCACGTGTAGCCGGCCGGCGCCGTCATCGGGTTGAAATTGCCCTGCAGGCCGCCGGGGCCGACGTCGAAGCCGCCGGTGATCGTCTTCGTCTGGGCGAAGGCCGGCGTCATCATCGTGCCGGCCAGCAACGCTGCGCAGATCAGCGCCTTACGATACGTCCTCATGATCATGGTATCCTCCCGTTAGCTCGCCGCCTTTGTTGGCCGCGATTATTTTTGAGATGCCGTGATAGTGGTGGTCGAGGCGCTCGCGCGCCGTCTCGGCGTCGCGTTTGGCGACGGCTTCGACGATCTCGTGGTGATCGCGCCAGGTTGCGACGGGATCGCGATTTTCGAGATTGATGAAATCCGAGGCCTTGATGAAGGCCTGCCAGAAGATGTCGAGCAGCTTCAGCAGCAGCTGGTTGTTCTGGCAGCGGAACAGGGTGCGGTGGAAGCGCCGGTCCTCCTCCAGGAAGCTTTTGCCGGCATCGACCCGGGCCTTCATCTGGCCGGTGATGGCGCGCAGCTCGGCGATGTCGTCGGCGCCGATCACCTCCACCGTCCTGCCGATCAGCGCTCCTTCCAGGGCGCGGCGGATGGTCAGGAGCTCCTCGAAATCAGCGAACCGGCCGCGCAGGCCGAAGGCGAGGTTGTCGAGCAGCGGGGCGAAGGAGAAGTCGCTGACGAAGATGCCGATGCCCCGCCTGGTTTCGAGGATGCCGACGGATTCCAGCGCCTTGACCGCCTCGCGCACCGAATTGCGGCTGACGCCGAGCTGCTGGGCGAGGTCGTTCTCCGGCGGAAGCTGGCTGCCCGGAGGCAGGTCGCTCTCGTCGATATAGGCCTTGACGCTTTCGAGCACCGAGACGTGCAGCGATTGCGGCTTCACCAGGGGCCTGATCGTCCGGTTCACAGCCTTCGACCTCGTCATTGGGCGCGGACAGCACGCTGCCAGGGAGCGCAGTTGGATGCCGTTCGTCTGTTGAACGATATTTACTTGTAGGATATCCCTGAAGTCAACAAGGTGGTGAGGCGGGGAAACGGCGATGGCCGGGAAGCTCGAACGAGCAGGCAGGTGGGGCAAGCTGCGCGGCAACTGGGCGACTCTGCTGCTGCCGATCGAGCCCGATGGGGCGATCGACCTGTCTAGGCTGGCCGACGAGATCGACGTGCTGATCGCCGCCAGGGTTGATGGGATCTATTCGAACGGCACCGCCGGCGAGTGCCACAACCAGACCGAGACCGAGTTCGACGCGATCCAGCGCGTCCTGGCCGAGCGCTGCAGCCGCGCGAAGACGCCCTTCGTGATCGGCGCCTGCCAGCCCGACCCCAGCGTCGCCCTCGACCGGCTACGCCGGGCCGTCGCACATGCGCCCGATGGCATCCAGGTGATCCTGCCGGATTGGTGGCCGGTCACCGACCCTGAGGCGGTGGACTTCCTGCAGATGGCGGCCGAGGCGGCGGGAGACATCCCGCTCGTGCTCTACAATCCGCCGCATGCGAAGCGCGTGCTGTCGCCGGCGACGCTCGCTGCCGTGCTGAAGCAGGTGCCGCAGGTCGTAGGCATCAAGCTCGCCGATGGCGATGCGGCCTGGTATTCGCAGGCTCAGGCGCATCTGGACGATTGGGCGCTCTACCTGCCGGGCCACCACCTTGCGACCGGGGTCCAGGCAGGCGTCGCGGCCGGGGCCTTCTCCAACGTCGCCTGCCTCAGCCCGCGCGGCGCGCAACTGTGGACCGACATGATGCGGACGGACATCGCGGGCGCCCGCGAGATCGAGCAGCGCATCTGCACTTTCATGGACGAGCACATCCTGCCGTTCCGGCGCGACCATGGCTATTCCAACGCCGCGCTCGACAAGCTGCTCGCCGCCGTCGGCAATTGGGCGCCCGTCGGCCCGCGCCTGCGCCGGCCCTATCGCTGGATCGACAATGCCGAGGCGGAGCGGCTGCGGCCGATCGCCCGGCGCATGATGCCGGAGATCATGGACGCGCGCTGAGTTTGACCATGCCCTGACCATCGCCCAAGCGAGGGACCCATGCCTGAGATCACCGGAATTCGCTGCGTCCTGCTGAGTTCGCCCTACGCCGACGCGGATGAGCGCGAGATCAAGGCCTGCTTCCCGAACGGGCCGAAGCGCACGATCGGCATGGTCGAGGTGACGCTGGACAATGGCGTGACCGGCATCGGCGAAGGCTATCTCGCGGTGTTCGCACCGCTGGTCTTCAAATCGATCGTCGATCTCTGCACGCCGCTGATGCTGGGCAAGGACGGCTTCGACATCCCGCGGCGGGTCAAGGACCTGCGCTCGCTCTGCGATTACTGGTCGCTCCAGGGCGCGGCGCGCCATGTCATCAGCGCGTTCGAGGCGGCCTTGCAGGACGCCAAGGGCAAGAGCCTCGGCGTGCCGGTCTATGAGCTGCTCGGCGGCGCCAGGCGCGACTCGATCCAGATCTACGGCAGCGGCGGCTGCTGCGACGCCAAGCACCAGTTCAACCGCGAGCTCGACCTTCTGGGTGCGAAGGGCATCGGCATCTACAAGATCCGCTCGGTCAAGCGCGACGTCTGGCGCACCGTCTGGGCGCTGGACGAGGCGGCCAGGCGCGGCATCCGCGTCGCCGTCGACATGTGCCAGAATCTGGCCGATCCGCCGCAGCCCGTGGACGATGTCGTCGCCTTCGTCGAGGCAGTCCACGCCAAGACGGAGCAGCGCATGCTGTTCGTCGAGGAGGCCGTCGGCCCCGACAGCCCCGAGGCGTTCCGCGAGCTGCGCCAGCGCATCGACGTGCCCGTCTGCGGCGGCGAGATCATCACGACGCCGAAGGAGATGATCGAGCGCATGCGCGCCGGCGCCTATGCCTTCGTTCAGCCCGACGCCTCGGTGATCGGCGGCATCAGCGCGGTGATGGAGATCTTCGCCGTAGCGGACGAGCTCAAGATCGACGTCGTCGTGCATGCCTGGGGCGGAGCGGCGGCGATCATGGCAAACTACCATGCCGCCTTTGCCGGCGGCGGCAAGCTGGTGGAGTTCCCGATGCTCGACTTCCCGCTCGGCCGCGAGATGATCGGCGGCCAGGGGCGGATCGAAGGCGGCCGCTTGCTGCGCCCCACCGCGCCCGGGCTGGGCCTGACGCTGACGCCCGAGATGGAAGCGCGCTACCCCTTCGACGAGAGCGCCGTCTATAGCTGCGTCCTGAACGACTGGAACCCGCCGCCGGACGCCTATTGGGAGCAGTGATGCGCTGCTGGTGCGTTTCGCGTCTAAATGGAGACATCACGTCCCGTGAACCGGCGCCGCAAGCAGACGTTTCGAGAATCTGCGACAGGCCAGTTTCGGAGCGCCTGAAGTGGTCGACAGTGAAAGCTTTGTTCCAGCGGCCCTGCCTGTGAGTGGACCATTGCACCTGTCTCCACATCGATATAAAGTGTATAAACCATTGTTTTTGCTTATCTATAAGCCAATTTGACTCTCTCGCAGCACCCGCCCGCATCATTGCTCCCGCGACCTGCACGTTGTCCGGCCTCAGCCGCCCGCAGCCACAGGCCCTGCCCGCTCTCAGAAGCTCATCTTCGCCGCGCTGAAGGGTAGCGCGGCGATGTTTTCGTAGCTTCCCGCCATCATCGTGACGTTCGAGACGGGCAAATAAGCGTAGAGCTCGGCGGCGTAGTCCTCGTCATTCCACTGAATGCGGAGCGATGGCCCCTGGCCGGCCGAGAAGCGTCCGGAATTCGCCTCGGTCGGGAGCGGGCAATTGGGATATGCCGGCGCGATCTTCTTATAGACGACCGTGCCGTCCGGGTAGAAGTAGTAGTAATATCTGGCCATGAGGTCGGTTACGACCCACCAGCCGATGAGCCAGGGCGGAGCGATGAAGGCCGGCCGCTCCGGCACGACCTCCCAGAAATAGATGCTAGGGCGGGCCCACATCCAGTTGGCGTCGATCGTGGCGACACCGCTGCTGTTATTGCCGATCGGGGCGCCGTTCTGGAGGACCCTGGTCTTGTCCCAGATCTCGGTATGCGCCCCGGCATAACCCTCCCTGAAGGCGAGGATGCCTTGCCGGCCGGCGAGATAGGCCTCCATGGTTTTTCGCGTGTTGCGGGAGCCGGCCTTCACGGTCTCGCCCTGGCCGTATTTTCCGTTCAGGTAATTCTCCAGCTCGTCGACGGCGCCGAGATGATAGCCGCCGCCGAAATGCGCGTTCGGCCTCGGCCGCGGGCTCGCCGCGGGAACCGTGTGGTCGCCGCCGACGGCGTTCAGCGCCCAGCTGACCTGGAAGCAGCAAGGCGTGTTCAAGGCCTGCTTTTTCTTCGGGTCATCGGGATGGGCCAGGTTCCACGCGTCGACCTCCTTGTTGTGCTTGACGGCCGACGCGTTGAGCCCGTCGACATAGGTCTTCATCGGCGCCGGCAGAGATCTGTAGGTTGGGTAGCTCTGGATCAGCTTGGCCGCGTCCAGCCGCAGCTTGCCGTCTTGCTCGTTCGCCATCGGACACTGCCTCCCGCAGGATGCGCAGCCGGCGCTGGGATGGTCGAGCCAATCCGACCGATCACGCGGCTGCCTCTGCCCTTCAGTAAGCCCTCCGGCGAATGCGATGGTCATCCCTCATTCGAAGGACGAAATCCGCTCGCCTTCAAGACCACCGCGCAGTCTCAATGCGCCTCGTGGCTACACAGGCCGTGATCGGCCAGCGCCTCGATGATGGCGCAGTCGCAAGCTTTGACGCCGCCGGCGCAGGTCGTGGCGATGCGGGCGAGCTCGGTCTCCAGCGAGCGCAGCCGGGCGATCTTGCGCCGGACGTCGTCGAGATGGCCCGCCGCGATGGCGTGGGCCTCGTCGCAGGCGATCTCCGGCGTGTCGGAGAGATGCAGCAGGGTGCGGATGCCCTCGACCGGGAAGCCGAGGTCGCGCGCATGCTTGATGAAGGCGAGGCGCTCGACATGCCTGCGGCCATAGCGGCGCTGGTTGCCCTCCGAACGCTCCGGCGGCGGCAGCAGGCCGACCTGCTCATAGTAGCGGATGGTCTCGACCTTGACGCCGGTCTCATCCGACAGCGCGCCGATCGGGACGACGCGCTCGAGTTTTTTCGCGGCGAGCATGATTTTCCTCTTGAACCTCTAGTCACTCCAGCTTGTACATAAGATGTCTCAAGGCGGCGACAAGCGGAGACGAGCATGGCCAATCGCAGCGAAACCGAGCTCCTGAGCTGGAAAGTCGGCGGCATGGACTGCCCGAGCTGCGCCGCGACGATTCGCGCCGCGGTCGAGAAGCTGCCCGGCGTCAGCGAGGTAAAACTCTCGGTGATGACGGAGACGATGACGCTCGCGCTCGATCGGCAAGCGGGCGCGGTCGAGGCCGTCGAGCGCCGCGTCATCGGGCTCGGCTATACCGCGACGCCGATCGCGGCCAAGGCGGCGGCCAAGTCCTCCGCTCCGGAAGCTGCCAGTTGCTGCGGGCACGATCACGACCATGGCCACAGCCACGATCATGAAGACCACGACCAGCATGGCCACGATCACAGCCATGAAGGCCATGATCACGGCCACAAGCATGAGCACGTCGCCGCCAAGGCCGATCCGGGCCACGGCCTGCCCGGCCATGTCCATGAGGTCACGCCGGACGGCGCGAGCTGGTACCAGACCAACAAGGGCCGGCTCGTCCTCGTCACCGGCGCGCTGCTCGCAGCCGCCTGGAGCGCGAGCCTGCTCTGGCCGGCGGCGGCGCATTGGGCCTTCATCCTCGCCTGCCTGATCGGCGTGGCGCCAATCGCGCGACGCGCCTTCGCCGCCGCGAGCGCCGGCCTGCCCTTCACCATCGAGATGCTGATGACGATCGCCGCCATCGGCGCGCTGTTCATCGGCGCGGCCGAGGAGGCGGCGCTGGTCGTCTTCCTCTTCGCCGTGGGCGAGGTGCTGGAGGGCGTCGCGGCCGACCGGGCCCGCGCCTCGATCCGCGCGCTCGGCGAGCTCGTGCCGAAGACGGCGCTGGTCGAGGAGAACGGCGCGACGAAGCAGGTCGATGCGGCCGCGCTCAGGATCGGGCAGACCGTGCTGGTCCGGCCCGGCGACCGCATTCCGGCCGATGGCGAGATCACGGACGGCATCTCCGGCATCGACGAGAGCCCGGTGACCGGCGAGTCGGTGCCGAAGACCAAGGGCGTCGGCGAGCCGGTCTTCGCCGGCTCGGTCAACCGCGAGGCTGCCCTGCGCGTGCGCGTCAGCAAGGCCGCCGAGGACAACACGATCTCGCGCATCATCCGGCTGGTCGAGGAGGCGCAGGAGGCGCGGGCGCCGACAGAGCGCTTCATCGACCGCTTCTCGCGCATCTACATGCCGGCGATCGTCGGGCTGGCGCTGCTGGTGCTGCTGGTGCCGCCGCTGCTCTTCGGCGGCGAATGGTCGGTCTGGATCTACCGTGCGCTGGCGCTGCTGCTGATCGGCTGCCCCTGCGCGCTGGTGATCTCGGTGCCGGCGGCGATCGCGGCCTCGCTCTCGGCCGGCGCGCGCAGCGGCCTGCTGATGAAGGGTGGCGTCGTGATCGAGGCCGCCGCCCGCACCGGCCTCGTCGCCTTCGACAAGACGGGGACGCTGACGCAAGGCACCCCGCGGGTGACGGATGTCGTCGGCCTGGGGCGGCCGGAGCGCGAGGTCGTCGCGCTGGCGGCTGCCGTCGAGACCGGTTCGAGCCATCCGCTGGCGCAGGCCGTGCTGGAGCGGGCCAAAGCCGATGCAATCAGCGTCGTGCCTGCCTCCGGCGCTGCGGCGATCGCCGGCCAGGGCGTCACCGGCACGGTCGGCGGCGAGGAGGTCTTCGTCGGCGCGCCGCGCCATGCGACCAGCCGCGCCAGGTTCGACGATCAGGCCAACGCCCAGGTCGCGCAGCTCGAAAGCGCCGGCAAGACCGTCGCGGCGGTGATCGCCGGCGGCAGGCTCGCCGGGCTGATCGCGCTGCGCGACGAGCCGCGTGAGGATGCGGCGCTGGCGGTGGCCGAGTTGAAGCAGCTCGGCATCCGCTCGGTGATGCTGACCGGCGACAATGCCCGCACCGGCGCTGCCATCGCCGGTGCGCTCGGCATGGAGCACAAGGCCGAGCTGATGCCGGACGGCAAGGTCGCGGCGATCAAGGACTACGCGATCGAAACACCGGTGATGATGGTCGGCGACGGCATCAACGACGCGCCGGCGCTCGCCGCCGCCACCATCGGCGTGGCGATGGGCTCGGGCACCGACGTGGCGCTGGAGACGGCCGATGGCGCGCTGCTCAAGAGCCGGGTCCGCGACGTGCCGGCGATGATCCGGCTGGCGCGGGCGACGATGGGCAATATCCGCACCAACATCGCCATCGCGCTGGGCTTGAAAGCCGTGTTCCTGGTGACGAGCGTGCTCGGCTATACCGGGCTCTGGGTCGCGATCCTGGCCGATACAGGCGCGACCGTGATCGTCACCGCCAACGCGCTGCGCCTGCTGCGCTTCGACGCCGGCAAGACCGGCTGAGCGGGGAGCACTACGCATGACCGCGATGGAGGCGATGAGCTACCTGATGGTGCTCGTCTACGTCATCAGCTTCCTGGCCATGTCGGCGATCCTGGCCAAGGAGGCGGGGCGGCCAATCTGGCTCTTCGGCAAAGGCAGCGACAGGCAGAAAGTGCCCGCCCTGCTCTTCCGCGTCGCCTTCGCCGGCAGCGTGCTCTGGCCGCTCGTGATCGCGACGCTTGGCGACCCGATCAGGGGCGACCCGCTGGCGCGCTGGTTCGACGGCCCCTGGTACGATCTCCTCGGCCACCTGCTCTGCGTCATCGGCGCCTGCATCGCCATCATCTCGCAGCGCTACATGGGCGCCTCCTGGCGCATCGGCGCGGCCGAGGGCGAGCAAGGGCCGATCGTCGACACCGGCCCGTTCGCGATCTCGCGCAACCCGGTCTTCGTCGGCCAGGCCGTGCTGTTCACCGGGCTGTTCATCGTGCTGCCCAACCTGATGCAGGCGGCCTTTACGCTGGCGCTCTTCGTCGCCATCGCGCTGCAGGTCCGGATCGAGGAGCGCGTACTGGCGGCCTCGCTCGGCGAGCCCTATCTCGCCTACCAGCGCAAGGTGAAACGCTGGATCGGAACCTACCCGCCGCGACCGGACCAAGCCCCGTAGTCTCCCATTCCTTAGCGTTGCCCATACGTCTATGCTGCCGGGATCGAAGCGGCTGCGGCCGCGCTTCGACGGGTGCCGAGGCCACACCCGACCGGCCGACAATCACGTCCACGACGAATTCCGGAATCATCCGAACACGTTGCGCGGGTTTATCCGCCCGCAGCCACCATGAGGGGACGGCATGTCGATCTATGTGGAATTCGGCGAGCCTTTGGACAAAAACTGCCAGGCGACATCTGCCAGCCTCGGAACGACATCCCCGCCGATCGCGGGCGGAATCTCGCATAGAGCGCAGTCGAAGGATTTCTCCTTCACCAAGACGCGCGACTCACTGAGCCCGGAATTGTCGAAGCATATGGTCCAGGGAACGAGATTCGGCACCGTCGTGATCGAATTCTACAAGAATGACGAGACGCTCTATGCCGTCTACACGATGAGCGATGTCATGATCGCTTCCTGGCAAAGCAGTGGGGAATCGGAAGGGATCGGCCTGAACTTCGGGGGCATTTCGACAAAGTACTACGGATAGCCAACCTGCCCGCACGCGTTGCCCGCTCCGCCGCAATGCCATAGGCTCTGACGCCACGAGCGCATCCGCCTGCTGCCCAGACCGAGTTCATGCGAGCCAAGACCGTAGCGATCGCGGGATGCGGACCGGCCGGCCTGGCGGCAGCCCTGCTGCTTCAGCGCGACGGCCATCGCGTCACCATCTACGAGCGCTTCGAGGCGGCCGGCCCGGTCGGCTCCGGGCTGATGATCCAGCCGACCGGGCTCGCCGTGCTGCGCGAGCTGGGGCTGGCCGAGGAAATCCTTGCAGCCGGCGCGCGGATCGACCGGCTGTTCGGACGCTCCGTGCCCTCCGAGCGCATCGTGCTCGACGTGCGCTATGCCGCGCTCGGGGATGGGGCGGGCCATGGCATCGGCATCCACCGCGCCGCACTGTTCAACGCTCTCCACGCCGCCGCGGTCGCCGCGCAGATTCCCATCATCACCGGACGCAGCGTGGCTTCGGCCGAGCCGACCGCGGCTGGCGCTCGCATGTTGATCTTCGCTGATGGCGAGCCGGCCGGACCGTTCGACCTCGTCGTCGATGCGCTGGGCACGTCGAGCCCGCTTGCGCCGCCAACCGGACGCGCCCTGGCCTATGGCGCGTTCTGGGCGAGCCTCGACTGGGTGGAGGGCGCCGGCTTCGACAAGGCCGCGCTGGAGCAGCGCTATGTCCGGGCGAACCGCATGGTCGGCATCCTGCCGATCGGCCGCCCCTCGCCCACAGACGCGCCGAAGGCGACCTTCTTCTGGTCGCTGCGCACCGACCAGCTCGACGCCTGGCGGCAGGCGGGGCTTGCCTCGTGGAAGGCGGAGGTGCTGAAGCTCTGGCCGGCGACGGCGCCCTTCCTCGATCAGGTCACGGCCCCGGAGCAGCTGACCTTCGCGCGCTATGCGCACCGCACGCTGCCGCAGCCGGCTCAGCCCGGCCTGATCCATCTCGGCGATGCCTGGCACTCGACCAGCCCGCAGCTCGGCCAGGGCGCCAACATGGCGCTGCTCGATGCCTATGCACTGGCCAAGGCGCTGCGCGAGAGCGCTGACCTGGCCATCGCGCCCGCCCGCGCCGTGGCGCTGCGCCAGCGGCATGTCCGGCTCTACCAGGGCATGAGCGCGCTGTTCACGCCGGTCTATCAATCGGACAGCCAAGCCCTGCCTCTGCTGCGCGACCGCATCGCCGGGCCGCTCTCGCGCATCCCGCCGGCGCCATGGATCCTGGCGGCGATGGTGAGCGGGCTGATCGGCTGGCCATTGCGGTCGCTCGGGCTGAACGCGCAGGCTCCACCCGATCTCGGCCCCGCGCTGGCGGCCGGGACGCGCGACCGGCCCCTGATCGTCTTCGACGGCGATTGCGTGATGTGCTCGGCGCAGGCGCAGTTCGTGATGCGCAACGACCGCGCGCGCCGCTTCAACCTGACCACGGCGCAGGGGCCGCTCGGGCAGGAGCTCTATCGAAGGCTCGGCCTGCCGACGGAAGATTTCGAGACGATGCTGCTGGTCGAGAATGGCCGGGTGCAGAGCCATTCCGACGCCGCGATCGGCATCGCCGCCGGGCTCGGCTGGCCATGGCGGGCGGCGCTCGTCGCAAAACTCATCCCGCGTGCGCTACGCGACCGGCTCTATCGGCTCATTGCACGCAACCGCTATCGCTGGTTCGGCCGGCGAGAGACCTGCTGGCGGCCGACGCCGGATGTCGCGGACCGCATCCTGTGAAGGTGCTCTTGCTCGGCGGCTATGGCGGCTTCGGCGCCCGGATCGCGCGGCGGCTTGCCGCGGCCGGGCATGAGGTGCTGGTCGCCGGGCGCAGCCGCGAGAAGGCCGAGCGCTTCTGCGAGGGGCAGCCCAGCCTCACCCCGCTCGGGCTCGATCGCGATCTTGGGCTCGCGGCGGCGCTGGCGGAGCACCGCCCCTTTGCGCTGATCGATGCGGCCGGGCCTTTCCAGGGCACCGGCTATGACGTGGCGCAGGCCTGCATCGCGGCGGGCTGCCATTATCTCGACATTGCCGATGGACGGGAGTTCGTCGGCGGCATCGGTGTGCTGGATGAGGCGGCGCTAGCGGCAGGCGTCGCGGTCATTGCCGGCGCCTCCAGTGTACCTGCCCTCTCGGGCGCGGTGGTGCGCGAGCTTGCAGTGGGGGTGGAGCGCATCAGCGCCGTCGAGATGGCGATCAGCGCCTCGAACCGCGCCACAGCCGGGCCTTCGGTCACCAAGGCGATCTTCTCCTATATCGGCAAGGCGATCCCGCTCTGGCGCGGGCGCCGCCCCCATACCGGCCATGGCTGGCAGGATCTGCAACGGCTCGACTTCTCGATCACGGGCGAAGCGACGCTGCGCGGCCGTGTGGTAGGCCTCGCCGATGTGCCCGACCTTGCCCTGCTGCCCGAGCGGCTGCCGGGCAGGCCTGCTGTGACGTTCCGGGCTGGCACCGAGCTGGCCGTGCAGAACCTCGCGCTCTGGCTGGCGAGTTGGCCGGTGCGCTGGGGTTGGCTCGCCGATCTCTCGCGCTTCGTGCCGCTGGTGCTGCGGGCGCAGAAGTTGACCTCGGGCTTCGGCAGCGACCGCTCCGGCATGATGGTGCGGCTGTTCGGCCTGGCCGGCGGCAGGCGCGTCGAGCGGCGCTGGACTCTGATTGCGAGCGGCGGCGACGGGCCGGAGATTCCTGGCCTGGCAGCGGCGATCCTCGTCGACAGGCTGGCCGCCGGAAGCATCGCGCCCGGCGCGCGCGATGCCGGGGAGTTGCTGGCGCTGGCCGAGTTCGAGCCGGCTTTCTCCGCCCTCGCCATTCGCCATGAGGCAACCGAGTGGCCGCAACCGGCGGCGCTCTATGAGCGGGTGTTGGGCGCGCGTTTCCTAGCGATGCCGGCTTCCGTCCGTGCCATGCATGGCGTGCTGCGCGACGATGGCGCGAGCGGCCGGGGCACCGTGACGCGCGGCAACAACCCAGTGGCCCGGCTCGTCGCGGCTGTCTTCGGCTTTCCGGCTGAAGGCGAGCACGTGCTGCATGTCTCCTTCACGGAGAAGGACGGCGCCGAGACGTGGACGCGCGATTTTTCGGGGAACCGCTTCACCAGCGAACTCTCGCAGCACGGCGAACACCTCGTCGAGCGCTTCGGACTGTTGCGCTTCGGCTTCCATCTCGAAGCCGATGACAGAGGGCTCGCGATGCATCTCAAGCGCTGGTGGCTGGGGCCTGTTCCCCTCCCCCTTGCGCTCGCGCCGCGCTCGCTGGCGCGGGAATGGGAGGCGGATGGACGCTTCCAGTTCGACGTGCCGATCGCGCTGCCGCTGGTCGGGACGGTGGTGCACTACCGCGGCTGGTTGGAGCGCAAATGAAAAACGCGCCGGGGACCAGCCCGGCGCGTTCTCGAACGGCTTGAGGTCGTGCGGAGAACCTCAGGCCGCCTTTGGCACGTCGTGCTGCTGCGCCAATTCCTGCTCGATGTTCTTCAGCGGCTTGTTGCCGGTGAGCTTGCGCATCAGCACGTAGAAGACCGGCGTCAGGAAGATGCCGAAGGCGGTGACGCCGATCATGCCGGCGAAGACCGCGACGCCCATCGCATGACGCATCTCGGCGCCGGCGCCGGTCGAGGTCACCAGCGGAACCACGCCCATGATGAAGGCGAGCGAGGTCATCAGGATCGGCCTGAGGCGCAGGCGGCTGGCCTCGATCGCGGCCTCGACCGGCGTCCTGCCCTCGAATTCGAGCTCGCGTGCGAATTCGACGATCAGGATCGCGTTCTTGGCCGATAGCCCCACTAGGACGACGAGGCCGATCTGGGTGAAGACGTTGTTGTCCCCGCCCGTGTACCAGACGCCGGTCATCGCCGCGAGCAGGCCCATCGGGATGATCATGATGATCGCGATCGGCAGCGTCAGGCTCTCGTACTGGGCGGCGAGCACCAGGAAGACGAGCAGGATCGCCAGCGGGAAGACGAGCAGAGACGAGTTGCCGGCCAGGATCTCCTGATAGGTCAGCTCGGTCCATTCGAAGGCGAAGCCCTTGGGCAGCGTCTCGTTGGCGATGCGCTCGGCCGCGGCCTGGGCCTGGCCGGAGGAATAGCCGGGGGCGGCGCCGGCGTTGATGTCGGCGCTGAGGAAGCCGTTATAGCGCATGGCGCGTTCCGGGCCGGTGTCGTTGCGCACGTTCAGCACGGCGTTGAGCGGCACCATCTCGCCCGAGCTCGAGCGGACCTTCAGCTTGCCGATATCCTCGGCATAGGCGCGGAAGGGCGCATCGGCCTGGACGCGCACGGTGTAGGTGCGGCCGAATTTGTTGAAGTCGTTGACATAGGACGAGCCGAGATAGATCTGCAGCGTCTCGAAGACATCGGTCACGGCGACGCCGAGCTGGCGCGCCTTGGTGCGGTCGATATCGGCATAGAGCTGCGGGACGTTGACCTGGAAGCTCGAGAACATGCCCGCCAGTTCAGGAGCAGTGGCGGCCTTGGCCATGAAGGCCTTGGTCACCTCGTCCAGCGCCTTGTAGCCGAGGCCGGCGCGGTCCTCGATCTGCAGCTTGAAGCCGCCGATCGTGCCGAGGCCCTGGACGGGCGGCGGCGGGAACATGGCGATGAACGCCTCCTTGATGCCGGCGAACTCCTTGTTGAGCTGCATGGCGATAGCGGCGCCGTTCAGGTCGGGCGTCTTGCGCTGGTCGAAGGACTTCAGCCCGACGAAAACGATGCCGGCATTGGACGAGTTGGTGAAGCCGTTGATCGACAGGCCCGGGAAGGAGATCGCGTTCTCGACGCCGGGATGCTTCAGGGCGATCTCGTCCATGCGCCGGATGACGTCCTCGGTGCGGTCGAGCGTGGCGGCATCAGGCAGCTGGGCGAAGCCGACGAGGTACTGCTTGTCCTGGCCCGGCACGAAGCCGCCGGGAATGGTGCGGAACAGGCCGACCGTCAGGGCGACGAGGCCGACATAGACCACCATCATCACGGTCTTGCGGCCGAGGATGCGCTTCACGCCGCCGCCATAGGCCTGCGAACTGCGGTTGAAGAAGCGATTGAAGCCGCGGAAGAACCAGCCGAAGGCGCCGTCCATGACGCGTGTGAGCAGGTCCTTCGGCGCATGGTGCGAGCGCAGCAGCAGCGCGGCGAGCGCAGGCGAGAGCGTCAGGGAGTTGATCGCCGAGATCACCGTCGAGATCGCGATGGTGAGCGCGAACTGGCGATAGAACTGGCCGGTCAGGCCGCTGATGAAGGCGAGCGGGACGAAGACCGCGACGAGCACGAGTGCGATCGCGATGATCGGACCGGAGACCTCGCGCATCGCCTTGTAGGTCGCCTCGCGCGGCTCCAGGCCGTTCTCGATGTTGCGCTCGACATTCTCGACCACGACGATGGCGTCGTCGACGACGATGCCGATCGCCAGCACCAGGCCGAACAGGCTGAGCGCGTTGATGGAGAAGCCGAAGAGATACATCACCGCGAAGGTGCCGATGACCGAGATCGGCACGGCGACGAGCGGGATGATCGAGGCGCGCCAAGTCTGCAGGAAGATGATGACGACGAGCACGACGAGCGCGATCGCCTCCAGCAGCGTGTGGACGACGGCCTCGATCGAGGCGCGCACGAACTGCGTGGTGTCGTAGACGATCGAGTAGTCGACGCCCTCGGGCATGTTCTGCTTGATCTCGTGCATCACCTCCCGCACGCGGTCGGCAATGGCGATGGCGTTCGAGTTCGGCGCCTGGAAGACCGGGACGGCGACGGCCGACTTGCCGTTGAGCAGCGAGCGCAGCGAGTAGTCGGCAGCGCCGAGTTCGAGGCGGGCAACGTCGCGCAGGCGGGTGACGGCGCCGGTCGCGCTGGTCTTGATGATGATGTCGCCGAACTCCTCCTCGTTCTGGAGGCGGCCCTGCGCATTCACCGAAAGCTGCAGGTCGAGGCCGGGGGCGTTCGGCGAGGAGCCGATGACGCCGGCGGCGGCCTGGACGTTCTGGGCGCGGATCTCGTTGACGACATCGCTCGGCGACAGGCCATGCTCGGCCATGCGCTGCGGATCGAGCCAGACGCGCAGCGAATAGTCGCCCGAGCCGAAGAGCTGGACCTGGCCGACGCCGTCGATGCGCGCCAGCCGGTCCTTGACGTTGAGGACGGCGTAGTTGCGCAGATAGGTCATGTCGTAGCGACCGTTCGGCGAGGTGATGTGCACCACCATCGTCAGGTCGGGCGAACTCTTGATCGTGGTGACGCCGAGGCGGCGCACCTCCTCCGGCAGCCGCGGCTCGGCCTGGCTGACGCGGTTCTGGACGAGCTGCTGGGCCTTGTCGGGATCGGTGCCGAGCTTGAAGGTGACGTTCAGAGTCATCACGCCGTCGGTCGTCGCCTGGCTCGACATGTAGAGCATGCCCTCGACGCCGTTGATCTGCTCCTCGATCGGCGTCGCGACGGTCTCGGCGATGACGCGCGGGTTGGCACCCGGGTACTGCGCGCGCACCACGATGGTCGGCGGCACGACCTCGGGATATTCCGAGATCGGCAGCACGCGCAGCGAGAGCAGTCCCGCGATCAGGATCAGGACGGAGAGAACGCCCGCGAAGATCGGGCGGTCGATGAAGAATTTTGAGAGGTTCATGTCGGCCCCCTTGGCCAGACCTCCGGCAGCGCCGCGGGCCTCAGGGGCTCCGCGGCTAGGATGTGCCGGGGTTATGTTTCCGGATCACGGCGTCAGCGCTGGGCGACGTCCGTGCTTTCGTTGGGTTGGTTCTTGGCGACCTGCTGGCGCAGCTCGGTCTTCTCGGCCATCGGCACCTGCTCGGGCGCGACGGTCGCGCCAGGGCGGACGCGCTGCAGGCCGTTGACGACGATCTGCTCACCCGCCTTCAGACCGCTGGTGACGATGCGCAGTCCCTCGGCGCCGGCGCCGAGCGTGACCTCGCGCCAGGAGGCCTTGCTGTCGGGGCCGACCACGAAGACGAACTTCTTGTTCTGGTCGGTGCCGACGGCGCGCTCATTGATGACCAGCGCCGGTTCGGAGCGGGCCTGGCCGAGGCGGATGCGGACGAACTGGCCCGGCATCAGCGCACCATCGGGGTTGTCGAAGATGGCGCGGACGCGCACCGTGCCGCTGCCGGCATCGACGGCGTTGTCGACGAACTGGAGCTTGCCGGTGATCGGCGTGCCCTCGTTCGTCACCGTGCTCATCTGGACCGGGATCAGGTCGAGCCGGCGCGGACCGCCATTGGCCGGCGGCAACGTTGCCAGCGCCAGGAGCACGGTCTTCTCGTCGGCATTGAAGCTGGCATAGATCGGATCGACCGAGACCAGCGTGGTCAGCAGCGAGGAGCCGGCGCCGGCGGCGATGAGATTGCCGATCGTGACCTCGAGCCGGCCGATGCGGCCACTGATCGGGGCGCGGATCTGCGTGTAGTCAAGGTTGAGCCGGGCTGTCCGCACGGCTGCTTCAGCGGCCTTCTGGTTGGCCTGGGCTTCACGCAGCGCGTTCAACCTCGTGTCGAGATCGCGTTGCGAGACGTTCTGCGTCGACATCAGGCGCTGGCCGCGCTCATGCTCGGTGGCGGCAAGCGCCACGCGAGCCTCGGCCGCCACGACCTGCGCCTGGGTGCGCTCGAACTCGGCCTGGTAGGGCGCCTGGTCGATGCTGAAGAGCAGGTCGCCCTGCTTGACCAGGCTGCCCTGCTGGAAATGCACGGCCTCGACGACGCCGGAGACGCGCGAACGCAGCTCGACGCGCTCGACCGCCTCCAGCCGGCCGGAATACTCGCCCCAGTTGATGAGGTCGCGCTGCTCGACCGTCGCGACCGAAACCGGGGTCGCGGGCGGCGCAGGCGGGGTGGTGTCGCCCTGCGCCGAGCCATTCATCACGAGCAGCACGGCGGCGACGGAGACGGAGGCGGCGAGGCTACCGCCCAACAAGGCGCGACGGATCGTTCCCTGAATCATGGGTTCATTCCTTCCGAGAGATTGAAAAACGAAATAGCGGCCGCGGCGTCCGGATCAGGACGGTGCGGTGGCTTCGAAGAACTTGCTTACATGGTCACGTGCCAGACAGAGGCAGGAGCCTTCCTTCGGACCCTCGGCATAGGCCTCGGGCCAGTTGCTGGGCGCAGGTTGCAGATGGCTGCGGACGAAAACACCCGCTTCCTGCAACCGGTGCCCGTAATCGGCTGTTTCATCGCGCATCGGATCATCCTCGGCGGTGATCAGCAGCGCAGGCGCCAGCCCGGCCAGGCGCGAGGCGCCAAGCGGGCAGGCATAGGGATGGGCCGCCTTGTCGGGCGAGCCGAGATAATCGTGCCAGCCATCGGCCCAGCGGCAGCCGACGGGGCCGCCTTCGGCCGCGCGCAGCGAATAGGTGCCGAGGCAGGAATCGAGCATCGGCGAAAGCAGGATCTGGCCGGCGAGCGGCGGACCCTGACGATCGCGCGCCATCATCGCCAGCGCGGCGGCGAGGTTGCCGCCGGCCTCCTCGCCCGCGACATAGAGCGGCGCATGCTTCGCGGCCCAGCGGCTGCGGTTCTTGTAGACGGCCTGGAGCCCGCTGAAGGCGGCTTCGAGCACATCCGGGAAGCGATGCTCGGGCGCGAGCGGGTATTCGACGGAGACCACGGCCGCGCCGGAGCGGGCCAGCATGGTCGCAACGGCCTCACCGCAATCCAGTGAGCCGTCATTGAAAGTGCCGCCATGCAGATGCATCACCAGCACGGGGCTTTTGCCCGGGGCCTCCGATACATAAATGCGGGCGGCGAGCGAAACCGGCTTGGCCGCAAGCGTCACCTCGCGCCGCGAAATCGCGGCGGGGCGGCTTTCCGAAATGGTCGGCAGAGCGGACATGACAGGGCTCGGCGGCGGTGTTGCGATGCAGCATGATTTAAGCGAGGGCATATTCGGAATAAACTGCCTCTTTGCTCATTCATTATTTCCAGATAGAAATAATCACGCGATCTCGCTTCACATCCGGAGATGGTGATGGACCAGCTCAGCGCCATGCGTGCCTTCACCCGCGTCGTCGAGGCCGGCAGCTTCAGCCGCGCCGCCGACCTGCTGGACATGCCGAAGCCGACGGTGACCAAGCACATCCAGCAACTGGAGACGCATCTGCGCGCCAAGCTGCTGAACCGCACGACGCGGCGCGTCACCGTGACGATGGACGGCGCCGCCTATTACGAGCGGGCGCTGCGCGTGCTCAACGAGATCGACGAGCTCGACGGCAGCATGGCCTCGTCGCAGGCGCGGCCAAGCGGGCGGCTGCGCGTCGATTGCAGCGCGCAGCTGGCGCTCAGGGTGATCATTCCCAACCTCGCCGAATTCCACGAGCGCTATCCCGAGATCCAGCTCGACCTCGGCCTGAGCGACCGGCCGGCCGACCTGCTGGCCGAGAACCTCGACTGCGCCATCCGCGCCGGCGAGATCACCGACCAGAACCTGATCGCCCGGCGCATCGGCGAGATGTACATGGAGACCTCGGCCTCGCCCTCCTACCTCCAGCGCCATGGCGTGCCGCAGCACCCGACCGACCTGGAGAAGGACCATTTCGTCATCGGCTATCGCTATGCGGGCACCAGCCGCACCGCGCCCTTCACCTATGCCGACGGCAAGGAGACGCATGAGGTCAGGGGCAACTACATCGTCTCGCTGAACGAGGGCACCGGCTATATCGCCGCCGGGCTGGCCGGGCTCGGCGTCATCCAGGCCCCGACCTTCATGGTGCAGGAGCATGTCGCGTCGGGCGCGCTGGTGCCGGTCCTGACCAATTGGTGCTCGGCGCCCAAGCCGCTGCACATCATCTACCCGCCGAACCGGCACCTTTCCAACAAGGTGCGTGTCTTCGTCGACTGGCTGGCGGTGCTGTTTGCCAAGGACGACCTGATCCAAAGGCGCTCGGCGCTGCCGCATGACGGGCATCGGCCGTAACCAACCTTGCCGAACAAGGCGCGGGAGCCCTCTCCTTCCAGGGAGGGCGATCGCATATGGAGAAGGAAAGGGGAACATTGCCTGTCGGAGTAGCGCAACCTTCGCGCTTCGATTCGGTTTTGTTCCCGTTCCGATTCCGGTCGCAAGAGCCGGCTTTTTCCGTATGCGATCGCCCTGCCTGTAAGGAGAGGGTTGGGTGAGGTGTCGGCCCTTTGACGCTGCTGCCGTGACCCCGTCATTGCGAGCGCAGCGAGGCAACCTAAGGGGTCTCGCGCAATCCCCATGGGTTGCGTCGCTGCGCTCGCAATGACGGCGTTCAGCCTCACTGGTCCAACGGCCTACACCTCACCCTGCCCTCTCCTTACAGGAGAGGGTTCCCCGCGCTCGACCTCTTGCTGCCGCAACTCCGCCGCCACTGCGGCGATGCCGCCGAAGGCGAAGCGCTGGAAATGCGCGACGATCTCCTCGATTCCCGCCGGCCCCGAGGCCAGCCCGGGAAAGACCTGACTGAGGATCTGCCGGTCGCCGACCAGCATGACGACGAAGGGCGCGACCACGCTGAGCGCGCAGCGGGCGACGGCGTCGTGATCATGCGGCAGGCCCAGAATGTCGCCGATGAGGCCGGTGACGATGCGCTTCTTCGGCAGGATCTCGCGCTCGCGTAGCACGACGAAGGCCGGCGACGGCGCCAGTACCTCGCGGCTCAGCACCCGCAGCGGCCAGGAGGCCGGGCCGGTCACCGTCAGCACCACCATGCGGATGATGATGCGCAGCTTGTCGGCGGGTTCGCCCGGCGCCTCGGCCAGCGCGCGCAAGGTGTCGTAGGTCACCAGCCGGCGATGCGCCTCGACCAGCACCTCGGCATGCAGCCCGTCGATACCGCCATAATAGTAGTTCACCGCGGCGGAATTGGTGCCGGCCCGCTCGGCGATCTCCTTGCCGGTCGTGCGGTCAAAGCCCTTCTCGGCGAAGACTTCACCGGCCGCCTCCAGAATCTGGGCCTTGGTCGCGGCGCCGTCCTCGCGGCGGCCGGAAACCTTTCGGGGTGATTTGCGTATCATGCCTTGAGCATAGCGCCTCGCAGCGACAAATCAAAGATAGAGTTTAAATTTAAATTTGACTTCCGATGCGAGGCGCTTATCCTGACCAACCATGAGCAAGCCAATCCGCATCCTCCTTCTCCTGATCCTCCTCGGCGCCGCCGGCGGCGGAGCGTGGTGGTACCTGCATCGCCCGAAGACGAGCGACGAGCTCACGCTCTACGGCAATGTCGACCTGCGCCAGGCCTCGCTCGCCTTCAACGGCAACGAGCGCATCGCCGCGGTGCTGGTCGAGGAAGGCGACATCGTCCGCGCCGGGCAGGTGCTGGCGCGGCTCGACACGTCCCGGCTGAAGCCGCAGGTCGCGCAGGCGGAGGCCTCGCTGGCCTCGCAGAAGGCGGCGCTGCTGAAGCTGCGCAACGGCAGCCGGCCGGAGGAGATCGAGCAGGCGCGCTCCAACCTGAATTCGGCCCGGGCCGATTCCGTCAACGCCTCGGCGCAGTATGACCGGCGGCGCGCGCTCTCGGCCAATGCCGTCAGCCAGCAAGACCTCGACGCCGCCAAGGCGGCGGCCGAGGTCGCCACGGCCAAGGTCGCAGTGGCCAAGAGCTCGCTCGACCTGGCGCTGGTCGGGCCGCGAATCGAGGATATCAAGCAGGCGGAGGCGCAAGTCCTAGCCAGCGAGGCGCAGCTTGCGTTGATCAGGCAGCAACTGGCCGATGCCGAGCTGATGGCGCCGTTCGACGCGATCGTGCGCTCGCGCCTGATGGAACCAGGCGAGATGGCCTCGCCGATGCGGCCGGTCTTCTCGCTGGCCGAGCGCAGCACGAAATGGGTGCGCAGCTACGTGCCCGAGCCGAAGCTCGGCCATATCCGCTCGGGCGAGCGCACCAAGGTGATCTCCGACAGCTTCCCCGACAAGCCGCTCGACGGCTGGATCGGCTTCATCTCCCCAGTCGCCGAGTTCACGCCGAAGACCGTGCAGACCGAGGATTTGCGCACCAGCCTGGTCTACGAGGTGCGCGTCTTCGTCGAGGACCCTAACGACGTGCTGCGGCTGGGCATGCCGGCGACGGTGCGGCTGCTGCCGGATGCCGAGCCGAAGGCGCTGCCGCCGGGCCAAACCGGAAAGCCGCAGCCATGAGCGCGGATGTGCAGGCTGTCCCCGTCTCGGCGCAGAACCTGCACAAGAGCTTCAAGCGGGGCACAGGCGAGATCGTCAAGGCGCTCGACGATGTCTCGTTCGCAGCGAAGGCCGGGACTCTGACCGCGCTCGTCGGCCCCGATGGCGCCGGCAAGACCACGCTGCTGCGCCTGATCGCCGGGCTGATGGTGCCGGATCAGGGCGAGCTCGAGGTCGTCGGCGTCAAGGTCGCGAGCGATCCGCAGGCAGTGCAGGACCGCATCGGCTACATGCCGCAGAAATTCGGGCTCTACGAGGATCTGAGCGTCCAGGAGAACCTCGACCTCTATGCCGACCTGCACGGCGTCACGTCGGAGCAGCGCCAGGAGGTCTATCCGCGCCTGTTCGAGATGACGCAGCTCGGGCGCTTCCGCGAGCGGCTCGCGGGCAAGCTGTCGGGCGGCATGAAGCAGAAGCTCGGCCTCGCCTGCACGCTGGTGCGCGCGCCGGAGCTGCTGCTGCTCGACGAGCCGACGGTCGGCGTCGACCCGCTTTCGCGCCGCGAGCTCTGGGAGATCGTGCTCAAGCTGGTGCGCGAGGACGGGCTCACCGTCGTGGTCAGCACCTCCTATCTCGACGAGGCCGAGCTTTGCGACCATGCCGTGGTGATGCATGCCGGCAAGGTGCTGTCGCAGGGCACGCCGGATGAGATCACGGCCGAGGCCAGGGACCGCGTCTTCATCGTCGCGACGCCCGACGGCATGCCGGCGCGCTCGTTGCAGGCCAGGCTGTTCCAGCAGAAGGGCGTGATCGACGCCGTGCCCGAAGCCGGGCAGGTGCGGGTCGTGCTGGAGGCTCCAGACGGGACGGAAGCGCTCGCCATCGACGGCCACGAGACCGCGCCTAGGCCGGCCAAGCCGCGCTTCGAGGACGGGTTCATGGTGCTCTTCGCCACTGTGGCCGAACGAGCCGAGCGCAGCGGCATGGAGCTCGACCGGCCGGTCTCGGGCAATAGCGCCGACGTCGTCGTCGAGGTCGACGACCTCGTCCGCAGCTTCGGCGATTTCACCGCCGTCGACCATATCAGCTTCAAGGTGCGGCGCGGCGAGATCTACGGGCTGCTCGGGCCCAACGGCGCCGGCAAGAGCACGACCTTCCGCATGCTCTGCGGCCTGCTGCCGGCCTCGCACGGGCGGCTGCAAGTCGCCGGTGCGGACCTGCGGACATCGCGGGCCGAGGCGCGGCAGAAGCTCGGCTACGTCGCGCAAAAGTTCTCGCTCTACGGCCAGCTCAGCGTCGACGAGAACCTCGACTTCTTCGCCAGCGCCTATGGCCTGCGCGGACGGAGGAAGGCCGAGCGCATCGCCTGGGCCAAGCGGCAATTCGAGCTCGACCAGTTCGCCAGCCTGCCGAGCATCCAGCTTCCCGGCGGCTTCAAGCAGCGCCTCGCCATGGGGGCAGCGCTGTTGCACGAGCCCGATATCCTCTTCCTCGACGAGGCGACCAGCGGTGCCGACCCGATGGCGCGGCGCGAGTTCTGGGGCCGCATCACCGCGCTCTCCGAGCAGGGCGTCACCGTGATCGTGACGACCCACTTCATGGAAGAGGCGGAGTATTGCGACCGGATCATCATCCTCGATGCCGGGCAGAATCTCGCGGAGGGCACGCCGGCCGAGATCCGCGCCCATGCCAGGCCCGAGGGCGGCGAGGAGGCGACGATGGAGGACGCCTTCATCGCCATCGTCGAGCAGGCGCGCAGCGCGCGCGCCCAGCCAAAGGCCGCGGCATGAGCAGTGTTACCACACATGGCGGCGGCGGCCGCTGGCGGCGCATCTCGGCGCTGATCCGCAAGGAGACCTGGCAGATCTTCCGCGACCCGAGCAGCATCATCGTCGGCATCATCATGCCGATGGTCCTGCTCGTGCTGTTCGGCTACGGCCTGTCCTTCGACGTCAAGAACGTGCCTGTTGCCATCGTGATGGAGGAAAGCTCCGCCGAGGCGCGCGGTGCAGCCTCCAGCTTCGAACTCTCCGACTATTTCAGCGCGCGCGAGGTCAAGACCATGGCCGAGGCCGAGCGCCTGTTGCTCGACAAGAGCGTCAACGCCATCGTGCGCATCCCCGCTGATTTCGCCCGCCGGATGGAGCAGGGCACGGCCGAAATCCAGATCCTCGTCCACGGCACCGATGCGAATACCGCCCGCATCTCGCTCGGCTATGCGCAGGGCGCGATCGCGGTCTGGATGGCGCGGGAGGCGGCGCTCGGGCGCGTCGTCACCGGCCCGCCGATCGATGTCGAGAACCGGATGTGGTTCAACGACGCCAATAACAGCAGCTACTTTCTGGTGCCCGGCCTAGTCGTGCTGGTGATGACCCTGATCGGCGCGCTCCTGACCTCGCTCGTCGTCGCCCGCGAATGGGAGCGCGGCACTTTTGAGGCGCTGTTCGTGACGCCGGTGCGCTCGACCGAGATCCTGCTCGGCAAGACCGTGCCCTATTTCGTGCTGGGGATGATGGGCCTGGCGCTCTCGATCGCCGGCGCCAAGCTCCTGTTCGACGTGCCGATCCGCGGCTCGCTGGTGCTGCTCGTCATCGCCTCGACGCTCTACCTTATCGTCGCGCTCGGCATCGGCCTGCTGATCTCCTCGGTGACCAAGAGCCAGTTCGTCGCCAGCCAGATCACCATCATCGTCACCTTCCTGCCGGCGATGATGCTGTCGGGCTTCATGTTCGACATCCGCAGCATGCCGGTGGCGATCCAGGCGATCACCCATATCTTCCCGGCCCGCTATTTCGTCAGCGTGCTGCAGACGCTGTTCCTGGCCGGCGACATCTGGGCGGTGGTCCTGCCCAACGCCGCCGTGCTCGCCGGCATGGCCGCGCTGCTGATGGGGCTCGCCATCCGCGCCACGCGCAAGACGATCGGGTGAGCCATGCTCGATAGCCTCCTGCGCATCCTCGCCCTCATCCGCAAGGAGCTGCTCGCGATCCTGAAGGACCCGCGCAGCCGCATCAGCCTGATCGGCCCGCCGGTGATCCAGTGCCTGGTCTTCGGCTATGCCGCGACCTACGACCTCAACAACGTCTCCTACGCGCTGCTCGACCATGACCGCAGCTCCGCCTCGCGCGCGTTGATCTCGCGGCTCGACGGCTCCGGCGTGTTCACCCGCGTCGGGACGCTTGAGGTCGAGCGGCAGATCGCCGAGTTCATCGACGACCAGCGGGCGCTGCTCGTCATCACCATCCCGCAGGATTTCGAGCGCGGCTTGCAGGCCAGCGCCACGCCTGCCGTGCAGGTCATCGCAGACGGCCGCAACTCGAACACGGCCGGAACGGCGCAGGGCTATGTCAGCCAGATCGTCACGAGCTTCGGCGCGGAATGGCAGGCCGCGCATGGGCTGCCCGGCCCTCCCGTGCAGATCACCACGCGGGCCTGGTACAACCCCAGCCTGGAGACGCGCTGGTACATGATCCCGGCGCTGGTCGGCACCATCACCATGATGATGACGATGATGCTGACCGCGATGTCGGTGGCGCGCGAGCGCGAGGAAGGCACGTTCGACCAGCTCCTGGTGACGCCGTTCCGGCCCTCGGAGATCATGGTCGGCAAGGCGGTCCCGGCGATGATGGTCGGGCTGATCCAGGCGACGATGATCCTGCTGGTGGCGCAGCTCTGGTTCCGCATCCCCTTCGCCGGCAGCTACCTGATCCTGTATTGCGGACTGGTGCTGTTCCTGGCGGCCTCGGTGGGGATCGGGCTGTTCATCTCCTCGATCGCCGGCACCATGCAGCAGGCGATGATCGGCAGCTTCGTGCTGCTGATGCCGTTCATGCTGCTTTCGGGACTGACCTCGCCGATCGGCAACATGCCGCAGGTGTTGCAATACTTCACCTTCATCAACCCGCTGCGCTACGCGATCTCGATCACGCATCAGGTCTATCTGGAGGGGGCCGGGTTCGGGCAGCTGCTGCCGGAGATGCTGGCGCTGGTGGCGATTGCCGCGGTGACCTTGCCGATCGCGGCGTGGATGTTCCGGAACCGGCTGGGGTGAGAGCAGAGCGCATTCCGAGAACCCGCGGGAGCCCTCTCCTGTAAGGAGAGGGTTGGGTGAGGTGTAGGCCGTTTGACGCTGTAGCTGTGAGCTGACCGCTGCTTGCTGAGTTTTACTGGTGTTCTGGCCTACACCTCACCCTGCCCTCTCCTTACAGGAGAGGGTCCCCCGCGCCCTTCAACGCAGCGGCGCGCCGGGATTGAAGCCCTGCGACAGCCGCGCACCCACCTGGATGAACTTCAGCGGGTTCAGCGCCTCGTCGTCATGGCGCGTCTCGTAGTGGAGATGCGGGCCGGTCGAGCGGCCGGTCGAGCCGATGCGGCCGATGATGGTGCCAGCGGCGACGATCTGGCCCGGCTTGACGTCGAAGGCGCTGAGATGGCCATAGCGCGTGGTCAGGCCGTTGCCGTGGTCGAGCTCGATCAGGTTGCCGTAGCCGCCGGCGACCTCGGCGCGCAGCACCTTCCCGGCGCCAGGCGCGTGGACGGGCGTGCCAGTCTCGGCGCGGAAATCCATGCCGGCATGCATTGCGCTGGCGCCGGTGAACGGGTCGGTGCGCGTGCCGAAATTGCTGGTCGTGCTGTCGTCCCCGTCGAGCGGGCGGCGCAAGGGAACGATGGTCGCAAGATCGCGCCAGCGGCCATAGGCGAGCCTCGTCTCGTCCAACTGCTTCAGCCCGTATTCGAAGCTGCCGGGCCGCATCGCGACCGAAAGCGGCACGAGCGGCCCGCCCATGGCGGATTGCGCCGGCGGCAGCTTGACCTTCGCGACGTCGAGGCCGAGCTCGGACAGCGCCGCGCGGATCTCCTGGACGCGCCCGACAAGGTGGCGGCCCAGCGTCGAAAGCTGGCGGCCCTGCTCCAGATCGACCCGGCCGAGCGATTGCTCGAGCACCGCCAGCCGCTCCTGCAAGGGCAATTTCTCGCCGGCCCGGTTGAGGGCTGCGATCTGGCGCCGCTGCGGCGAGGAGCGGGTCGGGTCGAGCCGGTCGAGCAGCGCTTCCCCGCCGGCGAAATCGATGCCGTTGGCCGGCGCCTGCGCGCCGCCACCGGGCAGGATCGGGGCGATCGCCTGCCCGGTCAGGCCGCCGAGCAGGGTCTGCCGGGTCTCGAGCTCGACCTGCTTGGCGATCAGGTCGGCGAGGCGGTCATCGGCGCCCTCCCCGACCGAGCCCTGACCCTGGCCGCCGGCCTGCTGGGTGGCGATGGCGCTGACCAGCCGGCGCGTCATGACGCGCAGCTTCTCCTCGTAGCTCTTCTGCAGGAAGGCCTGCTCCTCGCGCTGGGCTGCGAGCGCCGCCCGCTCCTGATAAAGCCACCAGGTCGCGAGACCCGCCCAGGGCAGGGCGACGAGGCAGAGCAGGACCAGCACGAACCGCAGGAGCCGCCCCACCTTGCTGCGCGGGCGCGGGGCGCGCTGGCGCCGGCCGGTCTCGGGCTCATGCGGCCCACCGGCAGGCTCTTCCGGACGTTTCTTCAGCCGAGCGGGTTGCATGGCAGGCGCAATCGATCACGAGGGCAGTTTATGCACCAGCTTGCTGGCGAAAACACGGTTGAGCTGCGAGACCGTCAGATAGGCCGGCGCGCCGGTGCAGACCGCGGCGTTGCACATCAGGTTGGCTGAATCGTCGGTGTGGACCGGCACGAAATGCGAGCCGAGCAGCGCATGGCAGACCTCGTGCGCCATGGTCGTCTTGTCGATGGCACTCGCGGCGATCATCACCGCCGGGCGGGTCGGGGCGTGGCCGGCGCAGCCTTGCAGCGTGCTGCCGTTCTTCTCGCGCAGCACCGTCGCGAAATAGACGGTGATGTCGTTGGGGCCGACATTCTGCCGGCTGCCGGAATTCTGCAGCAGCTTCTGCTCGTCGGAGACCTGGTCCCATTCGCAGTCGCCGTCGACGACGTTGAGCGTGAGCTGCTCGCCCGGCGCCAGCCCGATGCTCTCGCCCGACTGCATGATGACGTCGATCATGTACTGCGCGAAGACGTCCTGCATCACCTTGAGCTGGGTGAACTCCGGCACGACGGGATTGTCGATCGAGCGCATGTGGACGTTGATCTTGTGTGTCATCACCGACGGCGGCAGGGGCTGCATCGGCGGATCGTTCGTCGGCAGCAGCTCGTCGAGCTTCGTCATCGTCTCGCGGCCGATGACGCCGTCCTTGGTCAGGCCGGTCCTGGCCTGGAACTGCCAGACCCGGCTTTCGGTCTCGCCGCCGAAGATGCCGTCCGGCGCGCCCTTCTTGGTGGTGATCGCCATGGCGAGCCCGAGATCGATGAAGGCCTGCTGGACGATCGCGACATGCGGGCCGGTCGAGCCGCGGCGGATCGGCGCCAGATTGGTCGCGGCCTGCTGAAGGTGATTGTTCGAGGCAAAGCGCGGTGATTTCAAAGCCATGGCAAAAACTCCCTTGGCAAAGTCGGAGAGATCAAGGCGTCGGGCGGTTGACCAGCTTCACCCGCGGACGCCGGATCTTGTTGTTGCGGCCGTCCTTGGTCTTTTCGAGCATGAGGTCGCCGGCCTGCGTGTCGTGCGAGGGCGGAGACCGGCAGATGCGGTGCCCGAGTTCGTGGGCGATCGTGTGCGAGACGAAGTCGAGCTCGGTCTCCTTGCGCCGGAGCGTGTCGATGATCGTCCGGGTACCCAGGGTCTCGCCCGGGATGTCGCCCTCGACGCCCCAGCCCAGATAGACGTGCCAGTTGGCCGAGGCGTGGTTGCCGTAGTCGATCAGCGCCCCGAGGTGCTTCTTGTTGTCCAGCGAGATCTCGGGTTCGTGGATGTCGAGCTTCTGGCCGAGCCCCTCGTCGAACATGCCGAGGCTCTTGATCGTGACGTTGGCGCTGCGGTTCCAGATCGCGTTCACCTTCTTGACGATCTGCTCGACGTTGAACTTCTTGCGGACGCCGGGCAGGTAGTAGAACGCCGCCACGACCTCCAGCTCATTCACGACGTCGACATTGATGTAGTAAACCGTCGCCCCGGAGGATCGGCTGACGAAATTGAAGCTATAGAGCCCCTGCCTTTGGCCCGAGAGCCAGATCTCGCGATGGTCCGCCTTGTACAGGTCGGTCTCCGAGAAAATCAGGCCCTGCCAGTTGCCGTCGACCGAGAACACCTCAAAATCGAGATCGTCCGCGCCTTTGATGATCAAGCCGCGCGCCCCGCCGCGCTCGATCAGCTGCCAGGGCATGTTGCCGCCGCCGGCGGCCTCGAAGCCATCGGTCAGATCCTTAGGCTTGACCGTGATCGCCATCTTCGCCTCCGACGTCGTGGGATAGGCAGGTTGTGGCGCCCGCGCAGGGCGGCGCGAGGGCTCAGGCGCAGTGGTATTCGAACTGGCCGTCGCTGACCGCGACGCTCGCCTCGGTCAGCGGCTTCTTCTCGAGCTGCAGATTGAGGATCTGGCGCGAGAGCGCCGGGAGCATCGAGTTGGTGATGATGTTGTCGATCATGCGGCCGCCCGAATCCGGGTCGTTGCATTGCGCCACGATGTGCTCGACCACCGCGTCGTCATAGGTGAAGGCGGCGTTGTGGTTGTCGCGCAGGCGCTTGCCGATGCGCCCGAGCTGGAGCCGGACGATGCCGCCCAGCATTTCGCCGGAGAGCGGATAATAGGGGATGGTCACGAGGCGCCCGATCAACGCCGGCGGGAAGACCTTGAGCAAGGCCGGACGCAGCGCGACGGCGAGTTCCTCGGAATCCGGTCGCTCCTCCGGCTTGCCGGCCATGCGCATGATCTCGTCGGTGCCGACATTCGAGGTCAGGATGATCAGGGTGTTCTTGAAGTCGATGCGCCGTCCGGTCCCGTCCTCCATCTGGCCCTTGTCGAAGACCTGGAAGAAGAGCTCGTGCACGTCGGGGTGCGCCTTCTCGACCTCGTCGAGCAGCACGACCGAATAGGGCTTGCGGCGCACGGCTTCCGTCAGTCGGCCGCCCTCGCCATAGCCGACATAGCCGGGAGGCGCCCCCTTCAGGGTCGAGACGGTGTGCGCCTCCTGGAACTCGCTCATGTTGATGGTGATGACGTTCTGCTCGCCGCCATAGAGCGCCTCGGCCAGCGCCAGCGCCGTCTCGGTCTTGCCGACGCCGGAGGGGCCGCAGAGCATGAAGACGCCGATCGGTTTGTTCGGGTTGTCGAGCCGGGCGCGGCTGGTCTCGATGCGCTTGGCGATCATCTTGATGCCGTGGCCCTGGCCGACGACGCGCTTGTTCAGCGTCTCGGCGAGATTAAGCACGGTCTCGATCTCGTCCTTGACCATGCGGCCGACCGGGATGCCGGTCCAGTCGGAGACGACCGAGGCGACCGACTGCTCGTCGACATGGGCGTAGATCATGCGGTTGGCGGGATCGATCTCGCCGAGCGCCTGGAATTTTTCACCGAGCGTGGCGCGGGCCGCGGCGGGATCGATCTCGGGCTCGGCTGTCGGAGCGGCCGGAGCGTCAGTCGCAGGCGTGGGTTCGGCATCCGGCTTGGCCTCGGCACCAACCGTCTTCGCATCAGCCGGCTTCTCGCCGAGCTTGGCGCGCAGCGCCTTGATCTCTTCGACGATCGCCAGTTCCGAAGCCCAGGCGGCTTCCAACTCGCCGAGCTTCGCCGTCCGCTCGGCGATCTCGCCGTCGATCTCGGCCAGCCGGCCGCTGAGCGCGCCGCCGAGGTCCTGGTCGGAGACGAGGTTCGCCTTCTCCTGCTCCAAAGCCGAAATGCCGACGCGGGCATCCTCGATCGCGGCGGGCGTGGCGCTTTGGCTGATCGCGACGCGGGCGCAGGCGGTGTCGAGCAGGCTGACCGCCTTGTCGGGCAGTTGCCTTGCCGGGATGTAGCGATGCGAGAGCTGGACGGCGGCGACGATCGCGGCATCGGAGATGCGGACCTTGTGGTGCTTCTCCATCGGCGCGATCAGGCCGCGCAGCATGGTGCAGCAGCGTGCGACGTCGGGCTCGTCGACCTGGACCGGCTGGAAGCGCCGGGTCAGCGCCGGGTCCTTCTCGAAATACTGGCGGTACTCGGACCAGGTCGTCGCCGCGATGGTGCGCAAAGTGCCGCGGGCGAGAGCCGGCTTGAGCAGGTTGGCGGCGTCGCCCGTGCCGGCCTGGCCGCCGGCACCGATCAGCGTATGCGCCTCGTCGATGAACAGGATGACCGGGGTCGGTGAGGACTGGACCTCGTCGATGACCGAGCGCAGGCGCTGTTCGAACTCGCCCTTCATCGAGGCGCCGGCCTGCATCAAGCCGATATCGAGGGCGCAGACGCGGACGCCGCGCAAAGGCGGCGGCACATCGCCCGAGGCGACGCGCTGGGCAAAGCCCTCGGCGATCGCGGTCTTGCCGACGCCGGCCTCGCCGGTAAGGATCGGGTTGTTCTGGCGCCGGCGCATCAGCACGTCGATGACCTGGCGGATCTCGTCGTCGCGGCCGAGGATCGGGTCCATCGTGCCGGATTTGGCCTTGACCGTGAGGTCCTGCGAGAAGCGGTCGAGCGCCGTCGTGCCCTTGGCGCCCTCGGCCTGCTCGGCGCCGGGCGTGCCGGCGGCGCGCAGGCCGGAGCCGTCCATCGGCCGCAGGTTCTCCTCCTCCGAGGCCTCCCAGATCTTGGCGTGGCCGACCGCGAGTTCGTCGACCGGAATCTTGCCGAACTCCTTCGAGATCGCGGTCAGCGCGCGGCGCAGGTCGAGCGACTTCAGCGCCGCGACCAGCACATGGCCGGTCCTGATCTGCGTCTCGCCGAAGAACAGCGTGGCGTAGTGCCAGCCGCGGTCGAGCACGTCGACGACGTTGTTGGCGACGCCCGGCATCTCGGTCTCGTTCTTGCGGAAGCCTTCGAGGACCCCGCCGATATCGGTAGCGAGCTTGCCCATGTCGAGCCCGTAATGGGCCGCGGTCAGGCCGATATCGGTCGAGCGCCGCTGCAGGATCTGCGCGAGCCAATGCGCCAGCTCGACATTGCGGTTGCCCGCGCCCTTGGCCTGCCTGAGGGCCTGGATGAAGGCTTCGTAGCCGACCCGGTTGAGCTTGCCTGTGACGGCTTCGAGGCTGATATCGGCCATGGCTACCCCCTACGCTGTGAAGTCTGTGTCGTCTCGCCGGCGGCCTGAGCGGCGCGCTTCTGGCGCATGCGGTCGGCCGGGTGGAAGCGCGCGTCGCGGCGCAAGGCGCCCTCGCTCTCGCCCCAGTTCGGCGCCATCCACGAGGTCCAGCCGAGATTGCCGAAGCCGCCGAGCGTGACCGGCTTGACCTCGCCGACCGGCAAGGCGAGCTCGACATCCCATTCGAACTGCTCGCCGAGATAGTAGAACACCGCGTCGGCCAGCGGCTCGCAGAGGTCGCCATTGGGCAGGAAGCGGCAGAACTGCTCCATGTCGCGGGCGACGATGCGGACGCGGAACTTGTCCTCGACGCTGTAGACGCTGGCGCCCACGAGCGCGTCGCCGCCGAGCGTGCAATGGCCCTGGCCGAGGCGCGTGCGGTCGGCGGGATCGAAGACCAGCCGCATGCCGATGAACTGCTCGATATCGACCTCCGCCTCGAACAGGCCGGAGAGGAAGCTGCGCAGCCGCGAGGCGGATTTGGCCTGCGCGCCGATCAGGCCGGCATGGGCGAGCTTCTCGGGATCGGGCACCGCATCAAGGCCGTGATAGGGCTTCGAGCCCAGCCCGATCATGCTGCCGATATAGGCGGCGAAGCGGTCGAGGTCGGGGCGGTCGTGCTGGGCGATCGGGCGGGAATCGGCCCAGGCCCGGTAGAACAATTGCAGGAAGCGGTGGTTGAGGATGTCGAGGAAGCGCGGAAAGGAATCGTCGCGCTCCAGCTGCCAGTGGAAGGTCTCTTCGGTCGTCGCCAGCGGCAGCGCGCCCTGCGGCCCGAGCAGGCCGAGAAACTTGACGAGAAGGCGCATGCGCCCCTGCGCGTCGTGGTCGGCCTGGGCAATGGTCGAGGCCGGGAACTCCATATAGGCGGGCTCGCCGAGCGCTAGATATTCGTCGCGCCGCGTCGCGGCATCGCCGATGCGGGCGCTCTCGGGGAAGCTGCGCTCGATGCGCCGCAGCGTGGCGTAGAAGTCGAAGCGCCAGGGCTCGTCCTGCAGCCGCGCGGCGAAGCTCGGCTCCTTCTGCAGCGGCTGCTGCGGCAGCACGGGCGCAGCCTCCTGCGGCGGCGCGGGCTCCGGCGGCAGGGCGGCCTCGTCTTGCAAGGCGGGCTCGCCGGTCACAGGATGCGCCTCGCGCCGGCGCGGGGCGGCCAGCGCATGACGTCGCCGCGCTCGACCGTGCGGACCACGGTCTGGGTGAAATGGTTCATGGCGGCGTATTCGGCGAAGAAGCGGTCGAGCACCGCGCCGAGCAGGAAGACGCCGCTGCCCTCGAAGGCCTTCTCCTCCAGCGTGACCACGACCTCGAGCCCGCGCGCCGCGCCGGTGCCGGCCCGCTGCGGGAAGCGGCGGATGACGGGGCGGCTGTCGACGCTCTTGATGCCGCGGATGCGGCGCTCGGTGGCGCTGTCGGCGAGATCGGCGAACAAAGCCAGCATCTCGCGCAGGGCCTCGGCGTTCTGCCCGGCGCCGCGCTGGACCAGCCCGAGCTGGTTGAGGCTGAGCAGGTTGATCAGCCGCCAGGTCACCACGCCGGTGCTCGCCGTCTCCGAGCGCAGCTTGAGCTGCGAGACGATCGGCTCGCGCGGCGGCGTCGGCCCGGCCAGGCAGGTGACGTCGAGCACGACATTGTCGATCAGCCGGAAATCGGCGCCGCCGACGCCGGTCGGCAGATGCTCGGTGAGGTGGCGGTTCGAGCAGAGCGCGCGCACGCTGAGCTCGGCCACCGAATTCGCGTCGTTCATCCCCGCCGGCTCGACCAGCGAGATGAACATGTCGGTGCCGGTATAGTCGGAGGCGCGGCCATAGCGCCGCTCGGCGGCCGAGCGCCGGCGCGGCAGGCGGCGCTGCGTGTAGAGCAGGCCGAGCTCGGGCGAGGCGCCCTCCGGCGAGGAGTAGAGCGGGTGCACCGGCTGCTTCTCGCGCCCGCCGAGATAATGGGCGTAGACGTCGAGGATGCTGTGCGGCTCGTAGTCGAGATAGCGGCCGCGATCGGGCACGACATGGTATTCGTGCTGGTTGCTGCGCACCGGGATGCGGTCCGCCGTCTTCTCGAACAGGTTCACGGCAGGCGCCGCATAGAGCGAGAACATCTCGCGCTGCACCGCGGCGGCGAGCCGGGCGTTGACCTCGTCGAAGACGAAGATGACGTCGACCGCCTTCGCCTTGAGTTGCGGCATGATCTTGGCGAGGCCGGTCAGCTTGAAGCCGAGGAACTTGCGCGGGAACCAGAACAGCTCGCGCAGCAATTCGAAGCCGCGGAAGACGCGGCTATCGGCCGGCAGCAGCGCCTCGTCCTCGTCGAAGCCGATCTGCTCCAGCCCGCACTCGGCCCCCGAGGTGATGACCGGGTCGCCGAAGGCGTCGAGATGACGGAAATAGATGCCGACGCGATCGGAGAAGAGCTGCTCGTAGAGCGCGATCGCATCCGATTCCGCGCCGAGCAGATGGACCTTTAGCTCCCTGGTGCGGCAGCCGGCGAACCAGCTCGTCGGCTGCTTGGCGGCCGGCACTGCTGCGGCAGGCTCTTCCTCGGCATTGGCCATGGTGCGATGGGTCAGCGACAGGCGCAGGCCCGAGAGCCCGCGCGTGCCGGTCTGCAGGCCGAGCGCCTGGAGCGGGCCAGGCGCGGGGATATATTCGGCCGCCGTCACGTCGAACGGCCAGAGCGTGATGTCCGAGCCGAGCCGGTAGCGGCAGGCGACGCGCCGGTCGCGCTCCAGATAGGTCGCGTCGAGATAGGAGCCGCGCGGGATGCGTTGGCCTTCGCGCAGGGCCGGATCGCCGAAGACCGGCTTCACCCCGGCGAGCAACGCCGAGGGCGTTGGCGCGAGATAGTTCGGGATGAGCTGCTCGAGCAGGTTGTTGGTGAACTCGGGGAACTCGTGCTTGAGCTTGAGCTGGACGCGGGCGGCGAGGAAGGCCGCGCCCTCGAGCAGGCCGCCGACCATCGGGTCCATGCGGTCGCCGACGAGCCCGCCCAGCCGCTCGGCGATCCCCGGATATTCCTCCGCGAATTCCTTGGTATGCTCCGTGAAGAGCCGCAGCTCTTGATTGTAGAAATCCAGGAATTCCTGATTCATCAGCTGCTCTTGATCGCGATCTTGCCGCTGTCGAGCTCGACATCGGCGACGAACTGAACCGGGACGTTGAGCGGGTCGCAGTTGAGGTCGGCCCGGACGACGAAGCGGATCTTGAGCTCGGCCCGGTCCAGGCTGTCGTCGCGCTCGACCGCGATGGACTGCCTTATCAGCCGCGGCTCGAAGCGGGTCAGCACGTCGGCGAGATCGTCCTTGATCGCGTTGACGCGGAACTCGTCGATCGAGAGCCGGGTGATGTCGGGGAAGCCGTGGTTGAGCACGGAGCGCGCGACGTGCTCATGCTGCGAGAGATCGAGCGACGAGGCGAGGTTGATCGTGTTGACCAGCGCGCCGAGGTCGATCGCGATCTCGCGGCGCAGCTTCGGCTCGGTGATCGCGGCGCGCGGCGCGGCGCGGCGGTTGGCGATGATGCGCTCGCCGCCATCGTCGCGCAGGTCGAGCGCCGTCTTCGCGTCCTTGCTGCGATGCGCCTCGCGGAAGGCGAACATGAGCGGCGGGCGCAACCGGTTCTTGTTTCCCCGCTCCATCATCGTCCTCCTCCCGGCCACGGCTCGACGAAGATGATGCCCTGCGCACCGGAACCGGAGCGCAGGGCTGTGCAGGCAATGGCCAAGGGCCCGGCTCAAAATCGCCGGCGGCCCGACGCCGATCTCACGACGTCTTGTTGGTCTTGACGTTCCAGGTGCCGGTGATGGCGCCGTCGAGCGAGCCGTCGGCCTTCTGCGGCTTGTACTCGAACTTGATCTTGGTGAAGTTCAGCGAGAACTGGTCGACCGGGACCGAGCCGCTGCCGTTGCTGCCGCCGGACTGGTAGCTGGAGACGAGCAGGTCCTCGAGCGTGACGGTATAGGCTTCCTGCTGGTCCTTGCCCTGCTTGCGGACGAACAGGACCGCCTTCTTGATGTGCTCGCCGGTCGCGCAGAACTGCATCAGCTTCGGCGAGGCCTTGTTCACATGCGTGGTGAAGTGAACGTCCTGAAAGCTCACCTTGCCCGCGCCGCCGCCGGCGCCGGCGCCGTGGCTGCCGCTATTGGTGTTGCCCCAGGAAAACGAATCGATCTCGATCGTATCCTTATGCTTCGAATCATGGCTCTCGCCCTTGATCCCATCGATCTCAAGCAGGAAATCGCTCGGCATATTACCCTCCAGAGTTGGATTATTTGATCTGAGCTTTCAGCCACCAGGATGACTTGACTGAGCTTGCTCCAGGCGCGGAGCTGCGTCGTCATCAATATGCAGGAGGGCGAACCGTCCTCCCGCTGCGGCAGGCGCTGGGCCTTGATGCTACTGCTTCGGCGCCGGCAGGCGCGAGACGAGGCTCATGCCGATATCCATGCCCTCGAGCTGGAAATGCGGCCTGAGGTAGAACTTTGCCGAATAATATCCGGGGTTCTCCTCGTCCTCGAAGACGTCGATGCGCGCGTCTGCGAGCGGGCGCCGGGCCTTCGTCTCCTCGCTGGAACCGAGCGGATCGCCGTCGATATACTCGGTGATCCATTCCTGCAGCCAGCGCCGCAGCGGCTCCTTCTCCTTGTAGGAACCGATCTTGTCGCGAACCATGCATTTCAGGTAATGCGCGAAGCGCGACACGGCGAACATGTAGGGCAGGCGCGAGGACAGGTTGTCCGACGCCGTCGCCGCCACGCCGTCGGGGCCGGAGAAGGTCTTCGGCTTGTACAGCGACTGGGCGCCGATGAAGGCGGCCTTGTCGGTGTTCTTGCGGTGGATCAGCGGGATCAGCCCGGATTTCGCCAGCTCGGCCTCGCGGCGGTCGCTGATCGCGATCTCGGTCGGGCATTTCAGGTCGATGCCGCCATCATCGGTCGGGAAGGTGTGGGTCGGCAGGTTCAGCACCTCGCCGCCCGACTGCACGCCGCGGATGCGGGTGCACCAGCCATATTCCTTGAAGGCGCGGTTGATGTTCACGGCCATGGCGTAGGCCGCGTTCATCCAGGCGTAGTTCTCGCCCCTGTGGCCGTCGGTATCCTCCTCGAAGGCGAATTCCTCGACCGGCTCGGACTTGGCGCCGTAGGGCACGCGCGAGAGCACGCGCGGCAGGCACAGGCCGACATAGCGCGAATCCGCCGCGTCGCGCAGCGACTTCCAGGCCGCATAGTCGGGCGTGTCGAAGACCTTGCCGAGATCGCGCGGATTGGAGAGCTCGGTCCAGGCGTCCATGCCCATCAGCGTCGGATCGGCGCCGGCGAAGAACGGGGCGTGGGCCGAGGCCGCGACCTTGGAGAGGTCGCGCAGCAGCTGCACGTCGGTCGGCAAGTGGCTGAAGTGATAGTCGCCGACCAGGCAGCCGAAGGGCTGGCCGCCGAGCTGGCCGAACTCCTGCTCGTAGACCTGCTTGAAGAGCGGGCTCTGGTCCCAGCGGGCGCCGGGATAGGTCTTGAGATTGCGGTAGAGCTCGTTCTTCGAGACGTTCATCACCTTGATCTTCAACTGAGCGTCGGTCTCGGAGTTGAAGACGAGGTAGTTGAGACCGCGCCAGGCGCTCTCGATCTGCTGGTATTCAGGTGCGTGCAGCACCTCGTTCATCTGCTCGGAGAGCTTGGCGTCGAGCCGCGCGATCATCTCCTCGATCGTGTCGAGCACGTCGTTCTTGATCAGCGTGGAATCCGCCAGAGCCTGGCTGACCAGGGTCGAGAGCGCGTTCTCGACCTCGGTCGCCGCCCTCTCGGTCTTGGGCTTGAAGCTCTGCTTGAGGATCGACGCGAATTCGTCGGGGTCACGGGTTTCGACAGCCGCCCCGCCGGGCTGCTGGATCTGGGTTTCCGCCATTGCCGCCTCGCTTGCTTAGCTGTTGCCGTCTGGAGTCTTGGTCTCGGCCGTCTTGTCGGCGAGCTTGTCCTTGAGCGCCGCCATCAGCTGAGGATCAGCCAGCAGCGCCTTGACCTGGTCGCTCGCCGCCATCTTGCCGTCCATGAAGCGCAGGAGGTTGGCGAGTTGCTCGCGCGCCTCCAGCAGCTTGGCCATGGCCGGAACCTGGCGGGCAATGGCGGCCGGGTTGAAGTCCTCGAACTTCTTGAACTTCAGGGCGACGGAGAGCTTCTCCGCGTCGCCGTTGCCGCCGAGCCTGTTGGGCACGTTGAAGTTCACGGCAGGCTCGATCGCGGCGAGGCGCTGATCGAAATTGTCCATGTCGATGTCGAGGAACTTGCGCTGGGAGATCTCGGGCTTCTCGATAGCCGAGGCATTGCCCGAAAGATCCGCCATCACCCCCATCACGAAGGGCAATTCGACCTTCTGCTCTGCGTTGTAGGGATCCTCATACGTGATGTGGACCCGCGGCGGCCTGTTGCGGCGAATGAATTTTTGCCCTGAGTCACCGGCCATTGGAGAGCTCCCCCTTCCAACCGGCATCACGCAAAGTCGCGCGATGCCATCATGCGCTTCTTACGTCGGGTGCACCATACACCTTTGTCGACGTCACGAAAGTTGCTTTAGGCATCGGCCGGATACCGTATCCGGCCCGATGCCTAAGGTTTTCGATAAGGCATCGGCTTTTCCCGAAAACCGCATTCCACTTTTCGGGCCGATACCCTGGAACAAACCGCGACCGAAACCTTCACTCGTCTGGTCGGATCGCGACCTCCGGCAAGATGTCGCCAAGCAGAGCCTGGAAATCGACCTGCGCCAGGGCGCAGGCCTTGTCCATCAGCAGCGGCGCCGGATGCGACGGCTCGACCTGCCGGTAGAAGGCGGCGACGGCCTTCATCCGGCTAACGGCCTCGACGCGGGTCGAGAGCATGACGGGCCCGGCCGCGACCGGCCCTGCGCCCACCCCCTCTTCCGACTGCGTCTCATCTCCCGAAGCTTCCTCTTCGGCAGCCTCATAGTCCTGAACCGGCTCCTCATAGGAACCGTTGCCCTGGGCCAGCCGCTCGAGCGGCAGGCGGAACTTCAGGTTGCCGCCAAGCTCGATCAGCGCCTTGTCGACATAGTCCGGGAACATGATCTGGATGACTTCGATCAAGGACTTACCGATCAATTGCTGGGCCTGGCCGATCAGCAGAACGGCCGGGCTCGATGGCTCTACCCTACGGAAATATTCGAGGCAGGAGGCCAGCGCATCCTTCACTTGAAGGATGCTGGAGCAGGTCGAGCCGGTGTCAGATGCAGCGGCAGGCGCACGCCCGGCACCGGGCTCGCTTCCCGCCGGCGCGGCCGCAAGCGTACTCTGCCCCGGAGCACGGCGGCCGACGGCAGCGTCAAGGAAGGCGATGATTTGATCGACCAGCACCGACAAGCGCGGAAAGGTCACGGCCTGATCGTAGCCGGCACGCTCGATCCAGATGGCCTGGATGCGGCCGAGCGCCGCCTTGATGGCGCCGACCTGCCCCAGAGTCGCAACGAGGGCATCGAGATCGGTCTCGGTCAACGCCGCCTGGATGGCGCTGGCATCGGGATGCTCCTCGCCCTCGACGAGGCGGACATCGCCGCTGGCGACGAGCTGGCTGCGGATCGCCACGGGGCCGAGGCGCCGGCTGGTGAAGAGCGGCGCGTGCTGGAGCGGCAGCACCACGGTCGGCATGTCGTCGAGACTCTGCAGCGCCACGGAGCGCATGATGACGTCGCCATCCTCCGGGCGCGGATGGACCTCGTCCCATTGCTCGGCGAGATTGCCGGCGATGAGGCCGAGGCAGCCGGCGAAGCCGGCGATGTCGCGGTTCAGCAGCGACAGCTTGCCGGCGAGCGCCGCGATCCTGAGGTCGCGGGTGCGGCCGAGCAGCTTGCCGATGTCAGTGAAGGCCGTGGCGAAGTCGATCGAGGCGCGGTCGAACGGGACCTGCCGCCCGTCATCCTCACGGCGGAAATAGGCGGTCGGCAGCGCCACTTCGAGGCGCGCCATGACGTTCATGAAATCGGGATCGTATTCCAGATCCGGACCGCAGGGATCATCCGGCGAGAGCGCCTGCGCCACCTCTGCGAGATTCAAAGCCGCCATATGCCCCCACCGGTCAGCGATCCAGCGGCTCGTCGCCCGCGGGTGTTGTCGTGATCTGCGTCAGCCGCCCGTCATTCGACGCGCAGCCGCGTCTCCACCCGGCGGTTCTCGCCGGAGAACGGGTCCTGGACCAGTGGCTTGTTCTGGCCGTAGCCGCGGGCGAGCAGCTTGGAGGTGTCGACGCCCTGCTCGTTGAGGTAGCGGACGACGGACCTGGCGCGGCGCTCGGACAGGTCGAGATTGTAGTTCGGCGTGCCGCTGGCGTCGGTATGGCCCTCGACCAGGAAGCTGCTCTTAGCCAGCTGAGGATTTTTCAGGGCCTTGGCGAACTCGTCGAGATTGAGCCTGGCGTCGGGTTCGAGAACGTCCGAGTTGTACTTGAACTTGACGACGAGGTCGAAGGCGCTCGGCGGCTTCACGACGTGGCCGGCGCGGTTGCACTCGGCCTCGGTGCCGACGCAGAGCCCGCGCGTCACGCCCATGGTCGGCGCCGGCGCGGCCGGGCCGAAATGTTTGACGATGTCTTCGGCCTTGTAGGAGGTCTGAGCCAACACGGGCTGGAAAGCCCAGGGAGACAGCCCCATGACCAAGGCGAAAGCGATGACGATGCGAGGTTGCTTGCGCATGGTCTCCCCTCCGTTTAGCTTCAGTTCAGTTGTCGAGCCTAGGCTTTCTACTATGCCTCCGCTTGGCCGCTGCGTCAATCACAAACCCCCGCCGCAAGCCACGAGGTTCCGTTGATGCCCGCCGAACTTCGACAATCACAAAGACTCGCATCATTCACGACGCCGTCAGGCAAAGATGAATTCGCACTTATCAAGTTCGAAGCCGAAGAGGCCTTGAGCGAATTGTTCACATATAAAATAGAAGCCACAAGCAAGACGGAGAATGCCGATCTCGTAGGTATTATCGGTGAAAAATGTTCTGTCAAGATGATATTGAAGGATCAGCAGGAAAGAATATTTCACGGCATCCTGATCGACGCACAATGGCTCGGCCGCGACGACGACCTGCATGTCTACCGGTTTGTGCTACGGCCATGGCTGTGGTTGCTCTCGCAGCGGACCGATTGTCGTATCTTCCGGAACAAGACACCGCTCGACATCATCGGCGACATCTTCAAAAAAGAAGGTAAGGCCAGCTTCGAGGACCGGGTCAGCGATAAGCCCGACGAAGTCGAGTATTGTGTTCAATACAGGGAAACCGACCTCGATTTCGTTTTGCGGCTAATGGAGCAATATGGGATTTACTATTATTTCAAGCATACCGACGCCAACCACACGCTGATCCTCTCCGATTCCAAATCGGCGCATGACCCGATCAAGCCGCCGGCGGCGCCGAGCTTCACCGGATCGAAAGCGGGCTATCCGTTCACGCCGCAGGACAGCTCGATGTCGCGCCATATCGAGCACCTGACGCATTGGTCGACGCAGCGGCGGCTGCGGACCGGCAAGGTCGAGCTGCGCGACTACAACTTCAAGGAATCGACCTCGGACCTGACTAGCCGCAGCGAAGAGGGCTTCCAGAAGGCCAAGAGCTACGAGAGCTACGACTACCCGGGCGCCTACACCAAGCGCAATGACGGCGAGCGCTTCGCCAAGGTCCGCGCCCAGGCGGTGCAGGCGCATGACGACCGGCGCTATGCCGCCGGCGAGGCGCCGAGCCTGCATCCGGGCGCGCTGATGACCTTCGCCAGCTACCCGACGCAAGACGAGAACATCGAGTACCTCGTGGTGCGCGCCACCCACGCCTATGGCGTGCAGAACTACCGCTCGAGCGCGCGCGCCGACGACTCGATCTATCACGGCTCCTACGAGCTGCAGAAGGGCGAGAACCGCTTCCGCGCGCCGATCGTCACGCCCAAGCCCGTGATCTACGGCCCGCACACGGCCAAGGTCGTCGGCGAGAAGAACAAGGGCGAGGAAGGCGACATCGACGTCGACGAATATGGCTGCATCTACGTGCGCTTCCACTGGGACCGCGAGGACGAGTCGACCTCGCGCCGGGTCCGCGTCGCGCAGCTCTGGTCCGGCAAGAACTGGGGCGGCCAGATCATCCCGCGCATCGGCCAGGAGGTCGTGGTCGAATTCCTGGAGGGCAATCCCGACCAGCCGCTGGTGACCGGCACCGTGGTCAACGACCAGCACATGCCGCCCTACGAGCTGCCGGCGAACAAGACCCAGTCGGGCCTGAAGTCGGAATCGACCGCCGGGGCCGGCTTCAGCGGCACCTATAACGAGGTCATGTTCGAGGATAAGATGGACCATGAGGTGCTCGGCCTGCGCGCCGAGAAGGACCACAAGGTCGTCGTCCGCAACATCGAGACCCGCGAGCACGGCGAGGCCTTCGTCGGCCCGGGCGAGTACTCGCGCGTGACCACCCTGGTCAAGGGCAGCGACAAGGTCGACATCCAGCAGGGCAGCCAGCTCGTCGAGGCGCTCAACGAGATCAAGTTCAGGGTCGGCGACAGCGTGATCAAGATGACGCCGACTGGCATCGAGATCACCGCGATGACGATCAAGATCAACGGCTCGATCACGACCGACGTGCTCAGCGACGGGATCATGACCATCAAAGCCCAGCTCGTGAAGATCAATTGAGGCGGGCATGACGCGGCTTCGCTTCACCACGGCGCAGGAGGTCTTCGAGACCTTCCCCTCCGCACGCAAGCTCGTCAGCCAGGCGCCGACGGGCGAGCGCCCCCTCGCCTTCCTGGCCAAGCTACTCGACGGGCCGGAGCCGCAGGATGCCGTGAGCTTCTGCGCCTTCCTGCTGCCGCGGCGCGAGACCGTCTGGTGGGCGGTGCAGAGCCTGCGCTCGCTGCAGCCGCCGGGCCGCAGCGACGCGGCTCTCACTGCGGCCGAGGCCTGGGTGCGCAACCCCGACGACGCGACGCGCCGGGCGGCGCTGGCCATCGGCGAGGCCGGCGATCCCGAGCAGGCCTCGACCTGGGTCGCGCTATCGGCCGGCTATTCCGGCGGCAGCATGGTCGCGAGCCATTCCGTGCCCTGCCCGCCGGACTTCACGGCGAAGACGGCCCGCGTCGCCGTGCTCGCCGCGATCCGCCAGGCGCCGCAGCAGCAGCGCGACGCCGCATTGCGCGGCTGCATCGAAGCGTGCATTCGTTTGGCGAATGACGATGGCGGCAAGGCACGGGCGTAACGGCGGACCTCTGACATGGCGCTGACGCTCACGATCGAGAACGAGACCTCCCTGCCGGATGGCGGGCCGCTCAGCGTGACGCTCAGCGGCACGCGCGGCATCGATATCGGCCGCGACCAGCATCTCGACTGGTGCCTGCCCGACTCGACCCGCGCCATCTCCGGGCGGCATTGCGAAATACGCTTCCAGGACGGCGCCTATTGGCTGCGCGACGTCTCGACCAACGGCACCTATGTCAATGGCGGCAGCCATCGCGTGCAATCGCCCTACCGGCTGCAGAACGGCGACAAGCTCGAGATCGGCCACTACATCATCGCGGTGGCGATCGACGGCGCCCCGGCCCAGGCGGCTGAGATCGACGAGGCGCCCTATCAGAGCGCGCCGCAGCCCGAATCGCTGTGGGATTCGGGCGGCGGCGAGGCCCCGCCGATCCCGCGCCGCGACCTGCTGCCGCCGAACAAGCTCCGGCCCGTCCATCCCGGCTTCATCGATTGGGCTGCGGACATCCCGGCCCCCGGCGCTGGGGCGTTCGAGCCGAGCCCGCCACCGTCGCAGCCGCAGCCGCAGCGGCCCGACGATTTCGCCTGGGCGCCCTACCAGACCCCGCCCGTGCCCGAGCCGGAGCCGATCGCGCCGATCCCGACGCCGCGGCGGCCATCTGCACCGCCACCGGCGGCCGGCGACCCGTGGAACGACCCGGCTGCGCCCGCGCCATTGCCCGATCCGGAGCCGTTCCAGCCAGCGCCCGTGGCCTCCGCGCCAATGCCGATGCCGATGCCGGCTGGGCCGGTCTCGCCGGCCGAGTTCGTGCAGCGCTTCGCCAAGGGGCTCGGCCTGCCGCCGGAGGCGCTGAGCTGGCAGGATTCCGGCGCCTTCGCCGAGCAGCTCGGCGGACTGATGCGGCTCGTCGCGGTCGAGCTGAAGCTGCTGCTGGCGGCGCGCGCCGAGAGCAAGCGCATCGCCCGCAGCACCAACCAGACGATGATCCAGGCGCAGGACAACAACCCGCTGAAATTCTCGCCGACGGTCGAGGACGCGTTGCAGTTGATCTTCGGCCGGCCGACCAGCGGCTATCTCAACGCGCAGAAGGCCTTCGACGAGAGCTTCAAGGACCTGAAGATCCACCAAATCAAGACCTATTCGGCGATGCAGCACGCACTGCGCATGCTGGTCGAGGATCTCGACCCGCAGGCGGTGGCCGAGAGCGTCGCGCCCGAGGGCGGGCTAGGCGGGCTGATCGGCTCGCGCAAGGCCAAGATGTGGGACGCTTATGTGGCGCGCTGGGAGGCCAAGACCGCGCCCTACGAGGACGGGCTGGTCGACGCCTTCATGCTCTATTTCGCCGAGTGCTACGACCGCGGCGGGCGCGGCGAGGGTTAGGGCCCGCTCGTCAGGATCGCCGCGATGTTGTGCGGCTGGAGTTCGCGCGGCGTGTCGTCGAGGCTCGCCTTGTAATAGTCGAGTACGCTGAGCTGCTCGTAGACGTTCCAGAGGGATTCGTCGGCGAAGGCCTCCGCCCTCTCCTCGAGATTGAGGATGGTGTTGAAATCCGGCGTGCCCGGCGCGCCGTAGACGATCGGCGGCGGCACGGGCTTGCCGCGCTTCTGCGCGGCGGCGGCCTCGAAAGCCTGGCGCGCGCCCGGCAGCCAGGAGCGGAGATAGGCGGTCTCGATGTCGCGCTCGGGCGCGCCGGTGCCGACCAGCACCTGCCGGCAGGCTATGGCGAAGGCATCGGTCAGGCCGTTCGATTCGGCGGCGGAATCGGCCTTGTTGAAGTTGGCGTGCAGCGGCTCGACATAGGCGAACAGGTTCTCCAGCCGCCGCGCCGGATCGCCGCGCAGGTAGGTCCAGGGATTGGCCGCGTCGATCTTGATCTGGCCCGGCAGCAAGTGCGCCGCCTGGAGGCCGTCCGGGGCACTGAAGAACTGGCGCTCGGCGGCGGTGCAGGTGACGTTGCGCAGCGGCGAGAGCGGCCGCATCAGCCGCGCCGGGTCGCGCATCAGCGCGAGATGGCAGAGCACCTTGACGACATGGCCGTTGCGGGCGTGGCTATGCCCAAGCGCCGAGGCGCGGTCGGTGCTGAAGCGCTCGACGCGCAGATGGCGGAAGCGCTCGATCGCCCCCTCCGCCCGGTCCGGCACCCGCCGTGTCCCCATCGCAGCCTCCCGAGACGCTAGAAAAGTTGGCGCATGGCTCGTGCGAAAAACCGGTTCCCCCTTTTTCGCGCCATACGCTTGCCGTCAGCCGCCGATGATCACCGTCGGCAGGCCCATCACGATCTTGTTCGGCGGCCCGAGCGCCTCGACGATCGTATCACCCATCCGGCAGGCGGCCAGCCCATTGATCAGCACGGTCTGCGAGCCGTCCACCACCACGCCCGGCCCATGCGGCTGAGGCGGCATCAAGGTCGCGCAGAGATGGATGTCAGCGCCGCCGGCGGCCCCCGAGATCATCGATCCCATGCTGGCGCCTGCCGTCGTCTTGGCCGCCTCCTCGGCCGCCTTGGCCGCCGCAGCGCCCGGCGTCGGGGCGGCCGCCAACGTCGCTGCGGCAGCCACCTGCAACGCCGCGTCGGAAACGGCCTTGGCCGCTTGGATGGCGGCAGCGGCAGCGGCGGAGACGCCGCGCCAGGCCGGCAGGGTGCCGATCAGCACGTCGAGGCTGCCCGGCCCCGGCGTGAGCAGGCCGGGCAAAGGGTGCAGCACCGGGTCGGTCGTGCGTGCGGCTGGGCCCGTCGGCATGCGCGCTCCTCAGATGTCGTAGCGTCCCGCGCCATCATGGCCGCAGATGTTTTCACTCCACATCCTTCATGTTGAGGATGCCAGCTTGCCGGCGCCCATGTCAGCCTGCCGCTGAGCGTGAATCAGGCGATGACCCACGGGCAGCTGGGGCATTCGCTTGGTGACGCCTGAAACCGTTTTCGTATATGCTTCGAAAGCAGCTTGAAGATCGAGAGAACCGGATGTCGTGGTACAGCAAGGTCATCTGGTCGGAAGGTCTGTTCCTGCGGCCGCATCACTTGCAGCAGGGCGACCGCTATCTCGAAAATCTGCTTGAAAGCCGCGTCCGACATGTGACCCCCTACCCATGGGGCTTCTCGGTGCTCGAACTCGATCGTGACCTGGCTCAGCAAAGCCGCATCGGCCTGCGCCGCGCGGCCGGGATCATGCCCGACGGCACGCCCTTCTCGCTACCCGACAACAGCCCACTGCCCGCCGCCATCGAGGTGCCGGAGAATGCGGCCGGCCAGATCGCCTGGCTGTCGATGCCGCTCGCGGCCTCGAATACGCGCGAGGTCGAGGACAGCCTGAACGGCAGCGCCAGCCGCTATGTCCCGGCAACGGAGATGCTGATCGACTCCACCGCCTCGTTGCGGATCGAGGAGGAGATCGACGTCGCCCATCCCCGGCTCACGCTGGAGCTGCGCAAGACCTCGAAAGCCGGCTATGTCGCACTGGCGCTCGGCCGCATCCTGGAGGTGCGCGACCGCGCCGTGCTGTTCGACGAGAAGTTCGCGCCGCCCGTGCTGATCTCCGCCGCCCACCCCGTGGTCGAGGGCTGGCTCGACCGGGTGATCGGCTGGATCGACAACAAGCTGGAGGAGCTGGCGCGCTATGCGGCCGATCCGACCGCCGGCGGCGGCCTGCAAAGCGCCGATTACTTCATCCTGCAGATGCTCAACCGGCACATCCCGGTGCTCAAGCACATGCGGCGCTCGCGCTTCGTCCATCCCGAGCGGCTGTTCGAGATCTTCCTGGCGATTGCCGGCGAGCTCGCGACCTTCACCACGGCCGAGCGCCGGGCCCGCGACTATCCGGCCTACGACCATGACGACCTCGAAGGCTGCTTCATGCCGGTCGTGCGCGACATCCAGGACTTCCTCTCGGCCCAGCTCGGCCGAAGGGCGATCCGGCTGGAGATCGTCGAGCGCGCGCCCAACGCCTTCATGTCGACGATCCGCGACCGCTCGCTGGTCCGCAACGCGACGCTGATCCTGGAGGTGGCGGCGCGGAGGCCGCTGACCGAGATCCAGGCGCAGTTCCCGCAGCTCTTCAAAGTCGGCCCCAACACCAAGATGAACGAGATCGTCCACGCCCATCTGCCGGGCATCAACCTCGTGCATCTGCCGACGCCGCCGCCGCAGATCCGGGCGCTGACCGACCACGTCTATTTCTACCTCGACCGGACCTCGCCGCTCTGGCCCGAATTCAGCAGCGCGAGCTCGATCGGCATGCATTTCTCGGGTGACTGGCCGGATCTCGAGATGGAGCTCTGGGCCGTTCTGGAGGGCAGGCGATGAGCGACCCGGGTTCGCCCTCCGATCCGTTCGGCCGCTCCGACCGAACCATCATCCGGCCGAACCCCGGGCGCCGCATCGCGCCCTCGCGCCCGACCCAGCCAGCCGCCCCGGCGCCAGGCCCCGCCGCGCCCGCATCCGTGCCGTCGCCGGGCGTGCCCGGCTCGGGCGAGGAATGGATGGCGACGCCGCAGCCGGCACCGCCGCGCCCGCAGGCGCCGCCATCCGGCGCGCCGCCAGTCGGCCTGCCGAAGCGCGAGCAGATGATCACGCCGAACGCCAACCCGCTGCTGAAGGCGGGGGGGCCGCTGCTGCTGCTGCTCGGGCGCCTCAGGGCCGCGCTCAGCAGCGCCTCGGCGACGCAGCTGATCGGGCAGGTCGGCGATTCCATCGAGGCCTTCGAGCACGAGGTTCGCGCCACCGGCGCCTCGGCCGAGCAGACGCGCACCGCCAAATACGTACTCTGCGCCACGGCCGACGACATCGTGCAGAACATCCCCGGCGAGGACCGGCACGTCTGGACGCAGTACAGCATGCTCTCGCGCTTCTTCGGCGAGCGCGTCGGCGGCGTGCGCTTCTTCGAGGAGCTCGACAAGGCCAAGGCCGACCCGTCTGTGAACTACAACCTGCTCGAACTGATGCATGCCTGCCTGGCGCTCGGCTTCCAGGGCATCCACCGGACGTCGTCGGGCGGCGCGGCCAACCTGCAGATGATCCAGCGCAACCTGTTCGAGACGCTGCGCCGGGTGAAGCAGCCCGACCCCGAGCTGTCGCCGCGCTGGCAGGGCCAGGCCGTCGCCTCGCAGGTGCAGCGCTTCAAGGTGCCGGTCTGGTCGGTGGCGGCGATCGCGGCCGTCGCCGTGCTCGGGCTCTACCTCGTCTTCCGCATGCTGCTCAGCGGCAGCGCCGAGGTCTCGGCCGCGCAGCTGCTCTCGGTGCATCCGAAGGGCGAGCTCGGCATCGTCCGCAAGGTCTTCTCGGCCCCGCCTCCGCCACCTCCCCCGGCGCCGACGCAGGCCAAAGTCTGCGCCACCGTGCAGCCGCCGATCGTCTGCCAGGTCACGCCGAACGTCATTCTGGTGCGTCTGGTCGACATCACGCTGTTCGAGCCCGGACAGGCGCAGGTGCGGGCCGAGTTCCGGCCGCTGATCGAGCGCATCGCCGCCGTGCTCAACGAGGAGGGCGGCGCGATCAAGGTGGTCGGCCATACCGACAACCAGCCGATCCGGACCGCGCGCTTCCCGTCCAACCTGCAGCTCTCGCAGGAGCGGGCCAAGGCGGTCGGCGACCTGCTCCAGACCAAGCTCACCAAGCAGGACCGGATCAGCTTCGAGGGCAAGGGGCCGGACGTGCCGATCGCCCCCAACACCACCGCGGACGGGCGCGCCAAGAACCGGCGCGTCGAGATTCTGATCCAGCGCAACAGCTGATGGGTGCGCTGATGCAGGAGAGAGACGGACGATGAGCATCGCGATTTGGCTGCGCATAGCCGCGATCGTGATCGGCACGCTGGCGCTGGCCGCGCTGGTCTGGTTCGGCGGGCCGTTCATCGCCGTGGGCGAGGTGCGCCCGTTCGAGTCGCTCTGGGTGCGGCTGCCGATCGTGCTGCTGTTCGCGCTCGGCGCGATCGTCTGGATCGCGCTGATCATCATCAGGCGGCGCAAGGCGACGGCCGCGCTGACCGATGCGCTGGAGAAGACGGAAGACGCCAGCGGCGACGGCGCGGCACTGAGCGGCGCGATGCGCGACGCGCTCGCCACCCTGAAGCGGTCCCGGGCCACGGATGGCGGTGACTATCTCTACGACCTGCCCTGGTACGTGATCATCGGCCCGCCCGGCGCCGGCAAGACCACGGCGCTGGTCAATTCCGGCCTGAAATTCCCGCTGGCGCGCGGCGCGACGCCTTCGGCCGTCGCAGGCGTCGGCGGCACCCGCTATTGCGACTGGTGGTTCGCCGAGCAGGCCGTGCTGATCGACACGGCCGGGCGCTACACCACGCAGGACACCGATGCCAAGGCCGAGCGCGCGAGCTGGCTGTCCTTCCTCGACCTGCTCAAGACCAACCGGCCGCGCCAGCCGATCAACGGCGTCATGGTCGCGATCAGCGTCGAGGACATCCTGACCTCGACGCCGGAGCAGGTCGCCGCCCATGCCGACGCGATCCGCAGCCGCCTGCTCGAACTGAACGAGCGGCTCAAGGTCGATTTCCCGGTCTACGCGATCTTCACCAAGTCCGACCTGATCGCCGGGTTCAACGAGTTCTTCGTGAACCTCACCGAGTCGCAGCGGCGCATGGTCTGGGGCCATACCTTCCAGACGCTCGACAAGACCCGCAACATGATCGGCGACGTGCCGCCGGAATACGACGCGCTGATCGAGCGCCTGAACGAACGCCTGCCCGACCGGCTGCAGGACGAGCACAACCCGAATGCGCGCGCGCTCCTGTTCGGCCTGCCCAGCCAGATGGCGACGCTGAAGCCGAAGATCACCGAGTTCCTCGGCCGCGTCTTCGAGCCGACGCGCTACCACGCCAACGCCACGCTGCGCGGCTTCTACTTCACCTCCGGCACACAGGAGGGCACCCCGATCGACCAGTTGATCGGCGCGCTCTCGCGCAATTTCGGCAGCGAGCATGCCGCCGCCGGCTCGTTCTCCGGCCGCGGCAAGAGCTATTTCCTCACCGACCTGATCCAGAAGGTGATCATCGGCGAATCCGGCTGGGTCTCGACCGATCTCGGCGCGGCCCGGCGCTCGACGGCTTTCCGCGTCGCCGGCTTCACGGCGGTGGCGCTCGCCGCGCTGGCGGCGGCCGGCTTCTGGTGGATGAGCTACTCGCGCAACAGCGACCTGATCACCGCGACCAATTACGGGCTCGCCGACTACCGCACCAGCGCCGCCCCGGTGCTGCAGGAGACGACGATCTCCGACCGCAACTTCAGCCGCGTCCTGCCGCTCCTGCACAAGCTCAGGAACATGCCGGCCGGCTACGCCACCAAGGACGAGCCGACGCCGGTCATGGCCACGTTCGGGCTGAGCCAGCGCGAGCGGCTCGAATCCGCAGGCGTTGTCAGCTACCAGGAGGCGCTGGAGCGGATGCTGCGCTCGCGCATCATCTTCCGGCTGGAGGAGCAGCTCGAGGCCAACATCAACAATCCCGGCTTCGTCTACGAGGCGCTCAAGGTCTACCTGATGGTCGGCGGCCAGGCGAAGCTCGACCGCGACCTGGTGATCTCGTGGATGCGGCTCGACTGGGCCGAGAACCTCTTCCCCGGCGCGGCCAACGCCAAGGGCCGCGAGGCGCTGGAGGAACACCTCATCGCGATGCTCGCCCTCGACGAGGGCGACCGCGAGCCGATCGTCAAGCTCAACCAGTCGCTGATCGAGAACTGCCAGCGCACCTTGCGCCGGATGAGCATCGCCGAGCGCGCCTACGAGATGCTGCGCACCCAGGCGCGCGGCGAGCAGCGCGACTGGGTGGCGTCGCAGCGCGGCGGCTCGGATGTGCGCCTCGCCTTCGAAGGCATCGGCGGCGAGGATCTCGACGCGGTCCGCGTGCCGTATTTCTACACCTATGGCGGCTTCCAGAGCGCCTTCGTCGATCGCCTCGGCGATATCGGCGAGCGCATCGAGAAGGAGCGCTGGGTGCTCGGCGAGAATGTCGACCAGGCCGCGATCACCTCGCAATACGCGACGCTGTTCCAGGATCTGCTCAAGCTCTACGCGCGCGACTTCACCGCGACCTGGCAAAAGACCCTGCGTCGGCTGAAGCTGCGGCCGCTCAACGCCGACAAGCCGAAATACGTCGCGCTCAGCGCCATCGCCGCACCAACCTCGCCATTCAAGCAGCTGCTCGAGTCGATCCGCGACGAAACGCAGCTGACCAAGGAGCGTCCGAGCGTGAAGGGCGCTGCCACGAAGGCGGCCGGCCAGGCGGTGGAGGCGCTCGACAAGCGCGCCAGCGATGCGCTCGGACGTCTCGGCGCCAGCCTGCCGCTCGCCGCGCCCGGCGTCGACCGCGTGCTCGCCAGCGGCGGCAACGAGGCGCTCGGCGCCAATATCGAGAGCCAGTTCAAGCAGTACCACGTGCTGGTCGATGGCGACCTTGGCCGCCGCCCGGTCGACCAGCTCCTGCAGATCTTCGCCGAGATCAACCAGAACCTCGCCATCGCCGCGACGACGCCGGCGCAATCGGCCGCCGCCAATGCAGCGCTGGTGCCGCTGATCGCGTCCCTGCGCGCCAACTCCTCGCGCTACCCGGCGCCGTTCGACGGCATGATCGTGCAGGCGGTCAACGACTTCGAGGGCGACGCCACTGGCGCGACCGTGGCCCTGCTGCGCCAGGCGCTGGGCGACCAGGTCTCGCGCGTCTGCGCCGATATCGTCACCAACCGCTACCCGTTCGTGAAGGCGAGCGCGCGCGACGTCCCGTTGGCCGATTTCGCCCGGCTGTTCGCGCCCGGCGGCATCATGGACAAGTTCTACAAGGAGCGGCTCGAACCCTATGTCGACAGCTCGAAGGAGCAATGGAGCTGGCGGGTCGACAGCCGCGTCGCGCGCTCGCTCTCGCCGACGACCCTGCGCGAGTTCCAGCGCGCCGGCGAGATCAGGGACGCCTTCTTCCCGACCGGCGGCAATCTGCCCTCCTTCCAGATGATCGTGGTACCGACCGCGCTCTCCTCCGACGCGGCCAGCGCCAAGCTGGAGATCAACGGCTTCAACGTGATGAGTCAGCAGGGTGTCAACACGCCGACCCCGGTGATGTGGCCGGGCGCGGGCGTGGCCCGCACGGCTGTGACGCTGACCCTCGGCGGTGCCAGCAACAATGCCGGCGGCCTGTTCGGCGGCGGATTTTTCTCCGGCGGCTCGTCCTCGCAGCCGCAGGGCGAGGCCAAGCTGTTCGAGCGCGACGGCGTCTGGTCCTTCTTCCGCCTGCTCGATGCCGGCTCTGTGCTCAAGCAGGGCGACAACGTCGTGCTGACGCTGAGCGGCGGCGGCAGGCAGGTCGCCTACCAGTTCGGCGTCGGATCGCTGAAGAACCCGCTCGTGCTGCCGGCGCTGCGGGATATCCGCTGCCCATCGGGGATCTGATCGATGAGCTGCGGGCTGTTCGGCAAGCTCCCGGACAAGCGCGACTTCATCGCCGTCAGCGCCCCCACGGCCTTCCTCAAGGTCTACGAGCCCTGGCTGCAAGGCGGGCTTTCCGCGAGCCGGCTCGAACTCGGCGGCAAATGGCAGGACGCCTTCCTGAACGCGCCGATCTGGCGCTTCTGGCTGGGATCGGCCTATTGCGGCGGCTCGGTCACTGGGGCCTTCATGCCCTCGGTCGACGGCATCGGCCGCTATTTCCCGCTGACGGTGTTCGCGCTCGCCGAAGCCGGTGCCGCCATCCCCTCCCCCGAGCTCGACCCGCAGGACGCCTGGTTCGCGCAGGCCGAGGACTTCTTGCTGCAGGCGCTCGAACCGGACGCGACCTATGCCTCGGTGACGCAGCGCCTCGCCCAGCTGCCGCGGCCCCATGACGAGATCAAGGCCGCGCCGCCCAAGGACATGGTGCGGCTCTCCGACGGGACGATCGTCAGCGCGCTGACCTCGTCGGGCTTTCCCGAGCGGCTGACGGCCTTGCGCCTGGAGGATCATGCGCGCTCCTATGCGCACTCGGCGTATTTCTGGACTGTAGGTGGCGAGCATTTCGAGCCGCTTGCGCTCGTCGGCCAGGCGCTGCCTACTCCCTACCTGTTCAGCGGGCTTTTGACCGGCCGCTTCGACGCGTTCCTGACATAAGAGTTGGCGCATGGCTGACGCGAAAATCCGGACCCCACTTTTTCGCACCCTGCCCTAGGGGATGCCGCCGCATGAACGAACTCCGCCCCACGATGCCTGCGTTCGAGACCGGAGCGGTCAGCCATGCCGGCCGGGTCCGCAAGGCCAATGAGGACCATCTCGTGACCAGGCCGGAATTCGGCCTGTGGGCGGTCGCCGACGGCATGGGCGGGCATGAGAACGGGGCGCTCGCCAGCGCGACCGTCGCCGCGGCGCTGGAGGGCATCGGCGCCGCAAGCTCCGCGCCCGACCTGCTGGCACGGCTAGAGGAGGGCGTGCTCAAGGCCAATGCCGAGCTGCGCGAGATCATCGAGGCGAAGGGCGGCGCGCCGATGGGCTCGACGCTGGTGGTGCTGCTCGTGCACGAGCGCCATTTCGCCTGCGTCTGGTCGGGCGACAGCCGGATCTACCTCGTGCGGGCCGGCCGCATCCTGCAGGTCTCGCATGATCATACCGAGGTGCAGGACATGGTCGACAAGGGCGTGCTGACGCCCGACGAGGCGAAGCGCTCGCCGCGCCGGCACATCATCACCCATGCGATCGGCGTCCACGACCAGCCCGAGCTCGACCTCAACAATGGCGAGCTCGAAAGCGGCGACACCTTCGTGCTGTGCTCGGACGGGCTGACCGAGCACGTCGCCGACGAGGAGATCCTGCTTGCGGTGCGCGAAGCCGCCCCGCAGGCCGCCTGCGACGCCCTGCTGGCGCTCACGCTCGAACGCGGCGCGCGCGACAACGTCACCGTCATCGTCGTCCGCTACCAGCGCGAGGATGGCGAGAAGACGCGCTGGTTGCCCAACATGAGGAGCGAGGCGCCATGAGCGACTCCGACCGCACCGTCTTCGCGCCGCGCACCACCGGCGTCGCCATCGGCACGAAGCTCAACGGCATCTACGAGATCGAGCGGCTGATCGCGGCCGGCGGCATGGGCGAGGTCTACAAGGGCCGCGCGATCCAGACCGGCGACGCCGTGGCGATCAAGATGATCCGCCCTGAGATGGCGCAGAACGAGAACGCGTTGACGCTGTTCCGCAAGGAGGCGGCGGCGCTGCACAACCTCTATAACGAGGCCATCGTCCGCTATTACGTCTTCACCATCGACCCGGTGACGCAGTCGCCCTATCTGGCGATGGAGTTCGTCGATGGCCAGGCGCTGTCCGACCGCATCACGCAGGGGCCGATGGATTTCGAGGAGGTCGACATCCTGCGCCGGCGCATCGCCACCGGCCTGCATGCGGCCCACCTCATCGGCATCACCCACCGCGACGTCTCGCCCGACAACATCATCCTGCCCGGCGGCAGCGTCGCCCGCGCCAAGATCATCGATTTCGGCATCGCCAAGTCGAGCCTGATGGGCGAGGGCACGGTGATCGGCAGCGGCTTCGCCGGCAAGTACAACTACGTCTCGCCCGAGCAGCTCGGGCTGGAAGGCGGCGACGTCACGCCGAAATCCGACATCTACAGCCTCGGCCTCGTGCTGGCCGGCGCGCTCACGGGCAAGGCGCTCGACATGGGCGGGACGCAGATGCTGGTGCTGGAGAAGCGCCGGCGCGTGCCGGACCTGAGCGGCGTCGATGCCCGCTTGCGGCCGCTGCTGGCACGCATGCTGGCGCCGAACCCGGCCGACCGCCCCGCCGATATGGCCGAGGTCGCGGCCTGGATGCCGAAGGGCGCGAAAGCTGCTGGCAGCGCGGCCACGACGCCGCGTCGTTCGCCGGTGGGGGCGATCGTGGGCATCTGCGCCCTGCTCCTGGTTGCCGGCGGCGGCTACTATGCCTGGACCCAGCTCCAGCCGGCGAGCGTCACTGGCGCCGGCTCCAGGCCGTCATCCGGCAACGAGCCGCCGGTACTGACCGGCTCCGATGGCGGCGGAGAATCGCAAACGGGCGGCGCGTCCCAGAGCGGCGGCGCTTCGCAGTCGGCCGGGACCGCGCAAACCGGAGGAACGGCGCAATCCGGTAGCGGGCCTCCGACCGGCGGGACGGCACAGACTGGCGGGGCCTCGCAGGCAGCCGGAAGCTCGCAGAACTCCGGACCATCGAGCGGCGGCGGAGCGCAAGCGGGCGGAACGTCGCAGAGCGGCGGCCCCGCGCAAGCCGGGGGAGCCTCCCAGACCGCCGGAACATCGCAACCCGGCGGCGCCGCGCAAAGCGGCGGAGCCGCGCAAGCGGGAGGATCGCAGACTGCGGGGACCGCGCAGGGCAGCGGATCGCAAGCCGGCAGCGCCTCACAAAGCGGCGGCGCAGCGCAGGCGGGGGGATCGCAATCCGCCGGGACGTCTCAAGGCAGTGGCTCGTCGCAAGCAGGTGGCGCCTCGCAGGCGGGAGGAGGCTCGCAGACTGCCGGAACCTCGCAAGGCAGCCAGCCCTCGCAAGCCGGCGGCGCATCGCAGAGCGGCGGGCGTTCGCAAGCCACGGGGACATCTCAAGCCGGCGGCAGCCCGCAAACCGGCGGGCGCACGCAGACCGCCATGAACTCGGGCACGGATGACGGGTCGGCCAACCTGACGCCGGCCGGGCGCATCGAGCGCTATGTCAGCTCCTATGATGGCGGCTCGTGCTTCTTCCTGTGGCCGACCGAGATCACCGCCCAGAAGGCTGATATCGAGGGCTTCGGCAGCGGGGCCGAGCCCTTCGTCACCTTCGACACCGCCTTCAAGCAGGCGCAGGGTTTCGAGGCGCAGATCAGCCTGCGCCCGGTCACGGCGGCGCAGTGCCCGATGGTCGATTTCCTGCGCCAGCTCGGCAGCCGGATCGACCGCAGCCCAAAACTCCAGATCGGCGCCTTCACGATGAAGAGCGGCGAGGTGCTGAGCGGCTCGGTCGAGACCGACGGCAAGCAGAACCTCGACATCGTGCTGATCGGCGACGACGGCATGGTCTACAACCTCGCCAGCTTCCTGAAGCGCGAGGGCACGAAGGCGAGTTTCGGCCTGAAGCTCGACGCGACCGGCACCGGCGCCAAGCCGCAGACGGTGCTCGCGCTGGTCAGCCCCGCGCCGCTGCCGACGCTGTCGGGGCCGAACCCGGCGCCCGCCGCCGATTTCTTCCCCAACCTGGCGCGCGACATTGCGAGGCTCGACGGCAAGCTCGGGCTCGGGGTGAAGTATTTCCGGATCGAGTGAGGATTGCCACAGCGCACACCCTGCAAGGCAGGCGGGGGAGCCCTCTCCTGTAAGGAGAGGGTTGGGTGAGGTGTAGGCTGCTGGACCAGCGAGGCTGAACGACCCCCACCGTCATTGCGAGCGCAGCGAAGCAACCCAGGAGGTCTCGCGCAATCCCCCTGGGTTGCTTCGCTGCGCTCGCAATGACGGTGTGAGCTCACGGCAGCAGTATCAAACGGCCTACACCTCACCCCTGCCCCTCTCCTTACAGGAGAGGGGTTCCCCGCGCGCGATCTTGCGATGCTCAGGCGCGCTCAATTCTCCCGGTAGAGTTCGCCCCACTCGTCCTGCCAGAGCCCGTCGGCATCCTCGACCACGATCGGAGCCCTGATCTCGTTGGCGAGCTTGATCGCCACCCGGTAGGCCTCGACCGAAGCCATCTCGTCGCTGATGAAATCGTTGACGAGATGGCCGCCGGCCAGTTCCGCCGGGCAGGCGATCTTGCCGACGGGCTTGCCGTCGCGCTGCGCGAGGCTAAGCGTGATCGCGTCGGGTTGGGGCTCGTCGACCTGCTCGAACCGGTTAGCCATGCTGAAGCCTCCCCTTGAGATGCCCCCTATCGGGCGGATGAATGCCTATTTCGTCGCGCCCGGCCGCTGCGCCGCCTGCGCGCCCCAGAGCTTGCGCACGTCGCCATAGCGGTCGAGCCGGAGCTTGATCATGTCGTTGAACTTCTTGTGCACCTCGGAGACCGAGAGCGTCTTGGTCTCGCCGCCGGCATCGGCATAGAAGATCGGCCGGTTGGCTTGGGCCGGGCGCGGCAGGAGGTCCGCCGCCTTGGTGCCGGGCGTCTCCTCCATCGTCTCGATGAAGGTCTGGGCCGCGTCGGGCCCGAGGAAGTGGATCAGGTAGATCTCGCCGCCGGTGAGGTGCCGGCCCATCGCCTTCTCCAGCCGCAGCGTGTCGCGCTTCAGCATCTCGGCCGCGAGCAGCGCCGAGATATAGGGTTCGCGCCGCATGTCGAGGATGCGCTGGCGCTCGCTGGCATCGGCAATGGTGAACTGCCGGCCCGAGCGGCCGATCTGCCTGACCTCGTTGACGAGGCCGTGCTTGGTGCCGAATTCGTAGATGACGCCGAGCCAGGTCTGCTCGATGAACTGGTAGAGCCCGGTCGCCGAGGAGGTCTTGGCCTGCACCGCCGTCGAGAAGGCGGATTCCTTGTCGGCGACGGCCATCAGCAGGGTCGGATCGGCGCCGACGACCCGGCCGGCGCGCACGATCATGTCGACCAGGTGCCGGCGGATGCGGATCGGCCCGAAGGTGAGGAGCTGGTCGGGATCGCCGCTCGCCGTGACCGGAGCCTGCGGCGCCTGCCCCTTTGGCGGGATCTGCGTCACCGGCACGCGCGGCGGCACCAGGATGATGTTGGAGGGCGGCAGGACCGGCGCGGCGACGGCCGGTGCCTCCGGCGCGTTGCCGACCTGCTCGCGGATATTGGCGAGCGAGGGGTCGTTGCGCAGGGCGAATTGCGTCGCCTGGCGCGCCGCCTCGAGATCGCTCTCGACCGAGGAGAGGATGAGCGAGGGCCGCGCCACGGCCTGGAGCGCCGGCGCGTCCTCGGCCGGCAGAACGTCCTCCCGCGCCGCTTGCGGCCGCAAGGTGGCGATGGCGAAGCCTGCGGCCACGACGAGCGCCACGACGCCGCCGCCCGCGGCTAGCGCGAGCAGCGCCTTGCGCGCCGTTGAGGGCGGAGCCTCCGCGAGGAGCTGCGCGGCGGGCTGCACTCCCACAGGCTTGGCCTGGCCTGGCGCGTCATCCGTGAGGCCGGGCTTCGCCTTGGCCGAAATCACAGCAACCGCCGGCGCGGGCGGCTTGTCGGCGACGCGCTTCGCAAGCACGGCAAGCCAGGGCGGGCCGTCGCCGCCGGCCTTTTCCTTGAGCGCCGCCAACTCGTCGACCATGCGCCGCGCGGCGAGCGAGGAGAGCTTCGCCTCGCGCTCCAGCAGGCCGGCCGCAGCCTTGGCGCCCTGCTCGGTCAGCAGCTTGATGGCGAAGAGCCAGAGCTGCAGCGAGGTGCGGCGGCTTTCCAGCGGCGTGCCGGCGGCGGGATAGATCAGGTAGTTGCAGTGCCCGCAGGCATAGGCACGCAGCTTCGGCCGTTGCACGAAGGCGGAGACCTTTCCGCAGGCCTTGCAGGCAATGCTGACGCCGCCCTCCCGCGCGCGCATCAGCGCTTCAAGGCAGGCATCTTCCTGAAACGCGGCCTGGAACTGCTCGAAGCGCTGGCTCATCTACCGCTCCGCATCGAGGCGGCTCCTTGCGCCATCGGCAGAATACGCGTGAATATCGGGAGCGACAACGCTTCAGCCTGACAGCAGCGCGAGCCGGGCCACATCCTCCAAATGCATGAGGACCTCGTCCCGCGTCGCAAGCTTCGGCAGGCCGGGCGGGGCCTCGCCGGAGGCATGAGCCTCGGCGAGGAAGAGGTTGAGGTCGGCCAGCAGCGCCTCGGCATCGCGCGTCCCGTCCATCAGGCAGACGAATTTGCGCACGACGATGCTGTCCAGCGTCACGGCGCGATGGAGCAGGTCGGTGACCTCGCTCGAGCTCTCCGCCTGCCGGCGCGCCAGCCGGCTCGCGACCGGGCGCTCGCTGATCGTGTTCGCCACCTGCGGCGGCTCCAGCCGGATGTCGAGCAGCCCCGCCTTGAAGATCGCGAAGAGCGCCTCGCTGAGGCGGACCGCTTCGCGCTCGCGATCCGCGACGGGGCCGATCTCGGCCAGCGCCCGCGCGATCAGGTCGCCATGACCTAGGCTGGCCGGCCAGGCGCGACCGAGCGCGCGCAGCGCCGCCTTGCACGAATCGAGGTCGATCGAGACCGCGACGCCCTGCTGGAACTGGAAGCGGTCGACGCCCGGCCGCCTCTCCTGCTCTGATATCTCGACCTGCCGGACATAGGCCGAGAGATGATAGGGGCTGAGCGAGTCCGCATCCATCTCCCGCCGCAGCGCGACCTCGGTGCGGCAGAGCAAGGTTTCGCGGAACGAGCGGCCGATCAGCAGGTCGAGCGACTGCTCGCGGGCGAGCGGGTCCTCGGTCCCGACCTGCGCCAGCAATTGCTGCGCCGCGCCGCCGGCCGTGCCGAACTGGTTGGGAAACGACGCCTCGGCCAGGAATTTGAGGCCGTGCCCGGCGGCGGCGCTGACGACCTCGTGCACGGTGAAGGCGCGGGCGATCGGGTTGAGATCGTCGTGATAGAGCACGGCGTCCGGCAGCTCATCGACCTGCTGGAGCCGCTTGCGCAGGGCCGCGCCATAGAATGAATCCGGGTCGGTCGCCTCGGCGAAGCTCTTCAGGGCGGCGCGCGCCGTGCGGACGCGCTCGAGCGGCTCGGAGACATCACGCGTGTGGAACAGCATCACGTCGCGGGCGATGTCACGCAGATGGCCGCCCGGCAGGGCGTTGTAGCTGACATAGGCGACGCCCTGCGGCGCCAGCAGCTCGCCGAAGATCGCCAGGATCTTGTCGCGCACGAACTGCGGCACCCAGGAATAGACGCCGTGCACGAGGATGTAGTCGAAGCGCCCGAGCGCGGCCGACACGTCCATGATGTCGCGCTGCTCGAAGGCGACATTGGCGAGCCCGAGCGCGCCGGCATTGCGGCGCGCCAGCTCGACGGCGCTGCGGCTGAGGTCGATGCCGAGGAAATCCGCCCGCGGAAAGCGGAGTGCCATCGGGATGAGGTTGCCGCCCGAGCCGCAGCCGAGCTCCAGCACGCGCATCCCAGCCATGGGTGCCGGGCTCATGCCGTGGATATGGGCGATGGTGGCGAGCTTGGCCGGGTGGGTCTGCGAGAAGGCGTGGCCCGGATAGGCGACGGCGTCATAGGGGTTCGCGGCGACGTCGTTCATTTGGCCTCGCCGATCAGCAGCCGATGACCTTGAACTCGACCCTGCGGTCGAGCGCGTCGCTGGCATCGTCCTTGCCGGTGCCGATCAGGTTCTCCTTGAAGCCCATGCCGGTCGCGATCATGCGATTCCTGCTGTCGGGCGCGCCGATCTGGAGCAGCTCCATGACGAACTGCGCCCGCAGCACCGAGAGCCGCTCGTTCATATTGGGCATGCCGGTGCGCGAGGTATGGCCGACGATCTCCAGGCAGGCGCCCTTGGCGCGCGCGCGCGTCGCGATCTGGCTCAGCCACATCGGATAGGGCTCGGTGATCTGCGGGTTGTCGATGAACTGGGTCGAACCCGGCTTGAACAGCAGCTTCACCATCAGCTGGTTGCCGGCGAGGCCGGAATCGACGAGATCGCCGAAGGCGTCGACCGCGTCGTCGCGGCGGCCGAGCTTGGCGGCTGAGAGGTAGGTGCCGATGCGGACGCGGTGCTGGTCGCCGCCCGGCAAGGTGCGGGCCGTGTGGTAGAAGGCGAGCGCCTCGCGATAGCGCTTGGCCTCGTATTCGAGGATGCCGTCGTTGATCAGCGCCGCCGCGCGCAGCCGGTCGGCATAGACGGCGTCGACCGGGTCGCCCAGCTTCGTGCCCTGGCAGGTCTTGATATAGGCCTCGGTCGCCTGGTCCTTCGCCCAGACGGGGGAGTCCCGGTAGTACTGCGTCGGCGTGACGTCTATGCCCTCTGGCTTGGCCCGCGCCACGCCCTTGGAGACGATGCTCTTCGACTTGAGGTCGGCCAGCGTCAGGCAGATGCGGAAGGCGTCGCGCGGCCCGGCATTGTCGCCACCGTTGTTGACCGCCGTGAAGGTGCCGATCAGCACGACCGGCTCGCGCGCCAGCGCCTCCGAGGAGAAGGGCTGCACGGCGAAGCGCGGATAGGATTTCTGCACGATCTCGGTCAGTGCCTGCTGCATCGAGCGCGTCGCGGCCGATTGCGCGCCGGAGACGCCGTCGATCAGCGGGTCGATGACCAGCTCGACGCGGTCGCCAGTGACGTTGGCCTTGGTGAAGAGGTCGCTCGCCGCCTTCTGCAACGCCTCGGGATAGGGAATGGGCGTCGGCGGCGGCACGGGCTGCGCCGATGCGGCGCCGGCCAGGGCGAGGGCGACGGACAGCGCCGCGCTACGCGCGAAGAGAGTTGAAAGCATGGATCGCCTGCCGGTCATCGCCTTCACTCCATCACCATAGGTCCGCTGCTTCGTCCTTCATTCGGATGAGACGCGACTCTCCCCGTCATTGCGAGCGTTAGCGCATCGGACCGAAAAGTGGAATCCGATTTTCGGAACAATCTGATGCAATAACAAAGGCTTAGATCGCCACTCTGCGTCCGATAGGACGCACGGCGATCTAGCGCAGCAATCCAGAAGGTCTCACTCACCCGGTCCCCCTGGGTTGCTTCGTCGCTGCGCTCCTCGCAATGACGGCCGCCCTGCCCGCTCAGCGGCACTGCTTGAGCTGCTCGCGGTTCGCCGCCGTGATCTCGCCGAGCTGGGCCCGCAGCAGGATCTCGGCGCAGAGGCCGGCACTCGGCTTGCTCTCCTGATTGACCAGGAGTTCGCTCGGCTTGCGCTCGGCGGCCGAGCGGTCTGTACGCTGCGGCGCGATCAGCGGCACGGGCGGCGCCTCCTGTACCGGCTGCGGCGCGATGATCAGCGTGCCGAGCCGCGCCGCCATGGCCTGCTCCTGCGCGCGGCGCTCTTCGCCGAGACGGGCCTTTTCCTTTTCGAGCGCCGCCAATTCGCTCTCGCGCTGAGACAACTGCTTGGCGAGGCGCTCGCGCTCGGCCTTGTCGTCCGCCGCGGTCTTGGGCACGGCGGGCGGCCTTGTCCCCGGCGCCTGCGGCCGGTCGACCGGCGTCGCCGGCGCTTCGCCGCTGTCGCGCTTCGCCAGATCGACCGCGGCCTGCTTGCGGTCCTTCTCGGCCTGTTCGAGCCGCTCCAGCAGCACGCGCTCGCGCTCGGCGAATTCGCGGCCGAGGCGCTCGCGCTCGCCGGATTCGAGCGAACGGCGCTCGATCAGGTCGAGCCGGGTGCGGGCATCGAGGACGAAGAAGCTCTGCGGGAAGCGCTGGACGAAGGCCTTCAACGCGGCGGAATCGTCGCTGGCGCGGATGCGGCGCCAGACATCGGCGTCGGTCTCCTCGCGGTTGAGGTAGAAGTCGCCGAGCAGGGAGAGCGAGAGCTCCGGCGTCTGGCGGCCGCCGGTGGTGTCGTAGACGATCTTCTGCACCCGGCGGAACAGGGTCGCGACTTCGAGGCCGGGCTGCTGGATCTCCTGCACCAGTGCGGCCGTGAAGGGGCTGTTGCGGCCGGCGCCATCGGCGGCAACGTCGTTCGCCTGCGTCGCATAGGCGATCACCATGCCCTGCGCCCGGGCCACGGGCGCCAGGCCGGAGCCGACCGAGAAACCGCGCGTCGCCTGCTTCTTGGCGAGCTGGCTGACGAAGGGATTGTTGCGGCAGGCGTCGAGCACCATGATCTTGACGCCCTTGGCGAAGTTCAGCGCCGTCACGACATCGGCGAGCCGCGTCGTCTCGTATTGCACGCTGACCTCGTCATCGACGCGCGCCTCGATCGGCACCAAGTAATTCTCGCCGTTGAACTGGAAGCCGTGGCCGGCGAAGAAGAACATCACCGCGTCGGCATCCTGCGCCAGACGGGCGAAGCGGGTCAGCACAGCGTCCATGCCGCGCTTGTCGAGATCGACGCCGTCGACCACCTCGAAGCCGACGCGGCGCAGCGACGCGGCCATGTCGCGGGCGTCGTTGACGGTATTGGGCAGGGCCGGCGCGTTCTTATAGGCCGAATTGCCGATCACGAGCGCGACGCGGCGTTCCTCCGCGAGCGCCGGGACGGCCAGCAGCTGCGTCAAGAGTCCGATCAAAGCGCAAAATCTTATGATCGCGGCCATCACACCATTCCTCACGCCAACCTAACAGAAGATATCAGGAAAAATCCAGAACAAACCGGCGTTTCGCCGCCGGCTTTCGGAAACTCTACTAAGCTGGTAACTGGCGTATTGCTTGCTCCCAAGACTATCGCCTGTTAACTTCCTCACAGTCCGGCGCGTGCGGGGGGAGTGCCCATGAAGCGGGTTCGATTAGGCCTGGTTCTGGGCGTCCTCACTTGCCTTGCGGGCTCGGCTCTCTCCAGCTTTGCGCAGGAGCGGCCGCGCCAGCGCAGCCCTTCCCCGGCCGACGCCAAGCTCTCCTTCGTCGGCCTGGCGAACAATGCCCGGGTGCCGAGCAAGCTCACCGTGCGCTTCGCGGTCTCCGGCATGGAGGTCGTCCCCGCCGGCACGGCCGGGCGCAACGCGGGCCACCACCACCTGCTGATCGACACCGAGCTGCCGGCGTTGAACCAGCCGATCCCGAGCGACTTCAACCACCTGCATTTCGGCAGCGGCCAGACCGAGACGGAAATCTCGCTGCCGCCGGGCCGGCACAGCCTGCAGCTCCTCTTCGCCGATCAGGACCACGTCCCGCACGACCCGCCGGTGATGTCGGAGAAGATCTTCGTCGAGGTCGTGGACGCACCCGAGGAGAAGGCGCGCTCGGCCGCAGCCCCCGGCGCGAAGGTGTTCTTCCTCGACCTGCAGGATGGCGCGACGATCCCGACGCGGGCGATCATCCGCTTCGGCGTAGAGGGCATCGCGCTCATCCCGGCCGGCACCAAGAACGAGAATGGCGGCCACCACCATCTGCTGGTCGACACCGAGCTGCCGCCGCTCGACCGCGAGATCCCCAGCGACTTCAACCACATCCATTTCGGCCGCGGCCAGACCGAGACCGAGCTCAACCTGCCGCCGGGCGAGCACACCCTGCAATTGCTGCTCGGCGACCACGAGCACGTGCCGCATGATCCGCCAGTGATGTCCCAGCGCATCAAGGTGCGGGTCGTGGCCGCGAGTTCGGACACCACGCGGGCCGTCATCGCCCCGCCCGCCGCAGACAAGCCGGCAGGACGGACGCCCGCGCCGAACGATGCCGCCGTCTATTTCGTCTACCCGCGCAACGGCGAGACGATCTACCCGAGCTCGACCATCCGCTTCGGCTTGCGCAACATGGGTGTGGCGCCGGCCGGCGTGGTGAAGCCCAACACCGGCCACCACCACCTGATCGTCGACGCGCCGACGCCGCCGCTCGACGTCGCCATCCCGGCCGACCTCAACCACATCCATCTCGGCGGCGGCCAGACCGAGCGGCGCATCACCTTGCCGCCGGGCAAGCACACGTTGCAGCTCATCCTCGCCGACGACCAGCACATCCCGCACGATCCGCCGGTGATGTCCGAGCGCATCGAGGTCATCGTCGCGACGCGCATCAAGAAGCCGGGCCGGCGCCGATGAGCCGCGTCGCTTTCAGCCGGAGCCGGACCATGCGAAAGCCCCTCGCCCTTGCCGCAACCTGGCTCGCCGCACTGCTGCTCGCCATGCCGGCCGTCGCGCAGGCGCCGCCGCGCAAGCCGTCGCCACGCGGCGCCCAGGTCTATTTCCACTATCCGCTCGACGGCCTGCGCGTGCCGGAGCGCTTCACGGTGCGGATGGGGCTGAAGGAGATGGGCGTCGCGCCGGCCGGCATCGAGCGGCCGCTGACCGGCCACCACCACCTGCTGATCGATGTCGATGCGCCGCCGAGCGACCAGCCGATCCCCTCCGACTACAACCACATCCATCTCGGCAACGGCCAGACCGAGGTCGTGGTCACCCTCCCGAAAGGCCCGCACACCCTGCAGCTCCTGCTCGGCGACTCCACCCACACACCGCATAATCCGCCGGTGATATCGAAGAAGATTACGGTGTATGTTCGCTAGGAGCGCGTTTGCGAATTCTCAAAGGGTTTTCGCTATTCTGGAGTCGGCTTTGGCTGCTCCGGTTCGCACTGCTTGGTGAGGATGATCGACTGCATGGCCTTGCATCGCTGCCTTTCGATCCTCGGCGCGGCGCTCGCGTATGCGCTCGCCTGGCTCGCGACGCCCGCCTACGCCCAGGGCAGCACGGCCGAGCCAGCCAAGATCGCGCTCGTCATCGGCAACTCCAACTATCGCCAGGCCGGGCTGGCCAACGCCGCCAGGGACGCGCAGGCCGTCGCGGAAGCTCTGCGCCAGGGCGGCTTCGACGTGGTGACGGCTGAGAATGCGGGCGGGGCCGAGATGGAGCAGGCGGCCGCCGACTTCGCCAGCAGGCTGAAGCGTGGCGCGCAAGTGGTGGTGTTCTATGCCGGCCATGCCGTGCAGTACCGCAACCGCAACTTCCTGCTTGCGGCCGAGACGCAGATCCGCACGACGCAGGACGTCTCGCGCGAGGCGCTCGACCTCGACAAGATCCTCGACCCGCTGATCGTGGCGCGCCCCGCGAGCGCCGTGGTCGTGCTCGATGCGAGCTTCGACAATCCCTGGCAGGACGGTATCACCAAGGGCGCCAAGGGCCTCACCGCCGTCGAGGACCTGGAGAACATCGCCATCGTCTTCGCCGCCCAGCCGGGGCGGAGCATCCCGGCCTCCGGCGCGCAGGCCAATGCGTTCTCCGACGAATGGCTGAAGGCGATCCGCACGCCCGGGCTCGACATGGCCGCAGCGCTGACCCGCACGCGCGACGCCGTCACGCGAGTAACGCGGCGCAGCCAGCAGGTCTGGATCTCGGCCGCGCCGCCGGCCGGGCTGATCGTCACGCCGCTCAGCCGGCCGGCCGTCGTCGCCTCGAATTCGCGCATGGTGATCTCGCCGGCGCCGCCGCAGAGCAGCGGCGACCAGACCGACGCGTTCGAGCTCTCGTTCTGGGAGACGATCCGCAACAGCGAGAACGCCGCCGAATACCGCGCCTATCTCGACGCCTATCCGAATGGCCGCTTCGCCGGGCTGGCGCGAGCGCGCGAGCAGCTCTACCGGCCGAAGCCGCCAGGCGGGCCGGCCCCCGCCGCACCAGCGCCGGTGCAGGCCCCCGCCCCGCCTCAGACGGCAACGCAGAACCAGGCGAAGACGCTGCGCGATTGCAGCTTCTGCCCCGAGCTCGCACTGATCCCGGCCGGCAGCTTCGAGATGGGCTCGAACGAGATGTTCGAGTTCGAGAAGCCGGTGCACCAGGTCGCAATCCGCGCGCCGTTCTATCTCGGCATGCGCGAGGTCACCTTCGAGGAATGGGATGCCTGCGTCGACCAGGGCGGCTGCAGCCAGCGCCCGAGCGACCGCAATCTCGGCCGCGGCAAGCGCCCGGTCACCGACATCCATTGGGACGACGCCAATGGCTATGCCGCCTGGCTCTCGGCCAAGACCGGGAAGAAGTACCGGCTGCCGACGGAGGCCGAATGGGAATACGCGGCGCGCGGCGGCGCGAACGCGACCTATCCCTGGGGCCGCAACCTCGACAAGGAGATGGCCAACTGCCTCGGCTGCAACGCCCAGCAGCGCCGCCAATCGGTCGAGGTCGGCCAGTTCCCGCCCAACGCCTACGGGCTCTACGACATGGCCGGCAACGCCGCCGAATGGGTCGCCGATTGCTGGAGCGAGAGCTACCGCACGACGCCGCGCGACGGCAGCGCCTATACGGCGCCGGGCTGCCGCGAGCGCGTGCTGCGCGGCGGCTCGTTCAACAACGACCCGCGCTACCTGCGCTCGGCCGCGCGCTTCAAATACGAGGCCGATGTCCGCTTCTACACCAACGGTTTTCGCGTGCTGCGCGAGCAGTGAGCCCGCGCCTCAATCCTTCGGCAGGTTGAGCCGCCCGCCGGACAAAGGTGCGGGCACGCCGGTCGTGCCGGGCAGGCTGAGCGGCAGGCCCTTGAGCGAGCGGATGGCGAGATAGCCAAAAGTCTGCGCCTCGATGACGTCGCCGGCCCAGCCGGCCGATTCGACTGTTTCGACGGGCACGCCGAGCCGCTCACGGAATCGTGTCATGAAATGCTGGTTGAGCCGGCCGCCGCCGGTGACGAGCCAGCGCTTCGGCTGTTTCGGCACATGGCGCAAGGCCGCGACCACGCTCTCGACCGTGAAGGCGGCGAGCGTCGCGGCGCCATCGGCATCCGACAATGCCTCGACCACCTTGGCTCGGCGGTGGAAATCGTTGCGGTCGAGCGATTTCGGTGCGGGGCGATCAAAGAACGGATTGGCCATGAAGGCCGAGACGAGCTCCTCATGGACGCGCCCGCTCGCCGCCAGCGCGCCGTCGGCATCGAAGGGCTTGCCCAGCCGGCGCAGCATGAAGTCGTCGAGGATGGCGCTGGCCGGGCCGGTGTCGAAGGCGATCACGGTTTCGCCGTCGATATAGGTGATGTTGCCGACGCCGCCGAGGTTGAGCACCATCAGCGGCTGCTCCAGCCCATGCGCCAGGGCGCGATGATAGAGCGGCGCCAGCGGCGCGCCCTCGCCGCCGGCGGCGATGTCGGCATGGCGGAAGCGGTCGATGGTCGGGATTCCCAAGGCCCTGGCGACGGCGGGCCCATCGATGAGCTGGCGGGTGAAGCGCAGGTCGGGCCGGTGATAGACCGTCTGGCCGTGCAGGCCGACCAGGTCGATCTCCTTGGGGTCGAGCCCCTGCTCGGCGATGAAGCGCCTGACGGCGTCGAGATGGGCGCCGGTCACCGCGACTTCGAGCTCGGCCAAGGGATCGTCGAGTGCGCGCTCGGGCTCGGCGATCAGGGCCTGGAGGTCGCTGCGGGTCTGGGCCGGATAGGGGTAGGAGGCGCCGGGGCCGAAGCGCAGCTCCTCGCGGCCGTCGCTCTCGACGACGGAGACGTCGATGCCGTCCATCGAGGTGCCGCTGATCACCCCGATTGCGGTCAGGACCGGCTTGGTCAGATCCGACATATTATTCTCCCCATTCCCCGTTTTGCTCCTGCGCCAGTTAGCCGCGTTCGGCAAGCTGCGGCGCTTTGCTGCACTGCCGCAATTTCGCCTGAGATGTATGTATATAATAAGCATGCTTATCAGATAGGAGCTCGCGTGAATCGCCCCTTGAAGCGGGAATTGGTCTTCCAGCTGGTCGACACGGCCCGGCTGCTGCGCACTCATATCGACCAGCAGGCCAGGCGCCATGGCACGACACGGGCGCAATGGAGCGTGCTGGCGCGGCTGCGCCGCGGCGACGGGCAGACGCAGGTCGGGCTCGCCGACGCGATGGAGATGCAGCCGATCTCGCTCGGCCGCCTGATCGACAAGCTGGAGGCGCAGGCCTTCGTCGAGCGCCGCCCCGACCCGAAGGATCGCCGGGCCTACCGCCTGCACATCACCCAAGCCGGCCGCAGCTTCGTGGACGGGCTCGACGCTTTGCGGCAGGATATAGCCGACGAAGTGGTCCCTGAGGAGCATGAGGCGGCGATTGCCGCGGCGCTCTCGGTGCTCACCGGCATCCGCGAGCGCGTTCACCTGGCAGCAACGGACCCGCGCGAGGATTTCGCCGGGCCCGCGCGTCCACCCGTCCTTCACGACGCCCTCCCAACCGCCTGAGATCCATCTATGCAGCGATCGAAGTTTCTTATGGTCTCGCTTCTCGCCGCCGCCGGCATCGCCTCCGGCTGGTGGTACCTGTCGCAGCACCAGGCCAAGGCGCCGGGTGCCGCGGGCGCGGCCAGCGAAGGCGCGGGCAGGCGCGGGCGAGGCGGAGGCGCAGACGGGCCGCCGGTCGCGGTGGTGACCGCGGTGGCCGAGAAGGGCGATTTCGCGGTGCGCAAGCGCGCGATCGGCTTCGTCGAGACCCCGGCCAGCGTCGTCGTGCGCTCGCGCATCGACAGCCAGATCATGGACCAGCACGTCACCGACGGCCAGTTCGTCAAGGCGGGCGACTTGCTCTTCACCCTCGACGACCGCGACACCAAGGCGCAGATCGCCAAGGACGAGGCGATGATCGCCCGCGACACGGCAACCCATCTGCGCACCGTGGCCGACCTGACCCGCTACAAGCAATTGCTGGCGAAGGATGCCGGCACGCAGCAGCAGGTCGACCAGGCGATCGCCGACGAGAAATCGGCGGCCGCGACCGTGCTCGGCGACCAGGCGACGCTCGAGGCCGACAAGATCAAGCTGGGCTACACCAAGATCACCGCGCCGATCGACGGGCGCATCGGCGCCATCCAGGTGACGCCGGGCAATCTCGTCGGCGCCAACAGCACGACCGTCACCGGGCTCGTCACCATCACCCAGATCAAGCCGATCCGTGTCACCTTCACCATGCCGGAGAGCGAGCTCGACAACCTGAAGGATTCGCTCGCCAAGGGCGAGGCGCCGAAGGTCAAGGCGCTGGTGCCGGGCGCGAAAAGCCCACCGCCGGTCGGCACCCTGAACTTCGTCGATTCCAGCGTCGACCAGGCCTCGGGCACGATCGCCGCCAAGGCCGCCTTCGCCAATGACGACCTCTCGCTCTGGCCCGGCCAGTATGTCGACATCGATCTCGAGGCCGGCACGCTGAAGGGCGTCACGATCGTGCCGACCGTCGCCGTGCAGGCCGGCCAGAAGGGCCCCTACGTCTATGTCGTCGGCGACGACAGCCGCGTCTCACTGAAGCAGGTCACGGTCGCGCTGACCGATGGCCAGCGCACCGCGATCAGCGCCGGCATCAATCCGGACGACCGGGTCGTCACCGACGGGCAGGTCAAGCTCAAGGAAGGCGTCAGGGTGACCGACACCAATGCGAGCGGCACCAAGCCTGGGCCGACCGCCTCGCCCGCCGCCGCGAACGAGACCCAGGCGACTGGAGACCGCTCATGAACGTCTCCGGCTTCTGCATCCGCCACCCGGTCGCGACCATCCTGATGTCGATGACCCTGATCCTGGGCGGCCTCTTCGCCTACAAGTTCCTGCCGGTCGCGGCGCTGCCGCGGGCGGAGTTCCCGGTGGTCAACGTCTCCGCGCAGCTGCCCGGCGCCTCGCCCGACACGATGGCGACCTCGGTGGCGACGCCGCTGATCAAGCAGTTCGCCACGATCGCCGGCATCGACTCGATCTCGACCACGAACTCGCAGGGCTCGACCTCGATCGCGATCCAGTTCGTGCTCACCCGCAACATCGACGCCGCCGCAGCCGACGTGCAGGCCGCCATCACCCGGGCGCAGAAGCAGCTCCCGGACGAGATGACCAACCCGCCGAGCTACCGCAAGGTCAACCCGGCCGACGCGCCGATCATCCTGCTCGCGCTCGCCAGCAACGTCGTGCCGCTGCCGCAGCTCGACGCCTTCGCCCAGCAGGTGATCTCGCCGGCGCTCTCGACCGTCGACGGCGTGGCGCAGGTGCAGATCTTCGGCAGCCAGAAATATGCCGTGCGCATCCAGATCGACCCGACCGCGCTGGCCGCGCGCGGCATCGGCGTCGACGAGCTCCAGGCCGCGATCACCGCCGCCAACGACAACGCCCCGGTCGGCACCGTCCAGAACACCGCGCAGCAGCTCACCATCCAGGCGCGCACCCAGCTCTTCGACGCCGCGCAGTTCGCCAAGGTCATCATCGCCACCCGCAACGGCAAGCCGGTCCGGCTCGGCGACGTCACCAAGGTGATCGACTCCGTCGAGAACAACCAGACCGCCAGCACCTATGACGGCACGCCGGCGATCGTGCTCGCCGTGCAGCGCCAGCCCGACGCCAACACGGTCGACGTGGTCGACCGGGTCAAGTCGATGCTGCCGAGCTTCCAGGAGCAATTGCCCGCCGCGGCGACGATCCAGCGCCTGAACGACCGCTCGACCTCGATCCGCGCCGCGGTCGAGGACGTCCAGTTCACGCTCGGGCTCACCATCATCCTCGTCGTCATGGTGATCTTCGTCTTCCTGCGCCGGCTCGCGGCGACGCTGATCCCGGCCGTCGCGGTGCCGATCTCGATCATGGCGACGCTCGGCGCGATGTACCTGTTCGGTTTCTCGATCGACAACATCTCGCTGCTCGGCCTGACGCTCTCGGTCGGCCTCGTCGTCGACGACGCCATCGTCATGCTGGAGAACATCGTCCGCCACATGGAGGAGGACGGGCTCTCGGCCTTCGACGCCGCCGTGAAGGGCTCGGGTGAGATCGGCTTCACCATCCTGTCGATCTCGATCTCGCTGGTCGCGGTGTTCATCCCGGTGCTGCTGATGGGCGGCGTGATCGGGCGCATCTTCAACGAGTTCGCCGTCGTCGTCGTGGTCGCGATCCTGGCTTCGGCCTTCGTCTCGCTGACGCTGACGCCGATGCTGTGCTCGCGCCTGCTGAGCTCGGCCGATGTCCACCATCACGGCAAGCCCGAGACCGGCATCAACGGCTGGCTCGAGCGCGGCTTCGACAAGCTGGTCGACTGGTACGATGCCGGGCTGAAGCTCTGCCTGCGCTTCCAGCCGGTCATCCTCCTCGTCTTCTTCGCGACGGTGGGCGGCACCATCTGGATGCTGAACACCACGCCGAAGGGCTTCTTTCCGCAGGAGGATATCGGCCAGCTCCAGGTCTCGACCGAGGCGCGCCAGGACATCTCCTTCCCGGCCATGCAGGTCCTGCAGAAGCAGGTCGCCGACACGTTCAGCAAGTCACCCTATGTCGCGCATGTCGCCTCGTCGACCGGCAACTCGAACGTCAGCGCCGGCGGCCTCAACGCCGGGCGGCTCTTCGTCGAGCTGAAGCCGCGCGACCAGCGGCCGGCGCTGCAGCCGATGCTCGCCGATCTGCGGCGCGAGCTCGCCCAGATCCCCGGCATCAACACCTACATGACGCCGGTGCAGAACCTGAACATCGGCGCGCGCTCCTCGAAGAGCCAGTACCAGCTCGTCGTCCAGGGCCTCGACCAGGGGCTGATGAACGACTGGGCGACCAGGCTCGCCGACGCGATGTCGCAAGACCGCGCGCATTTCGTCGACGTCACCACCGACCTGCAGAACAACGCGCTCGAAGCCACCCTGGTGATCGACCGCGACAAGGCCAACCAGCTCGGCATCTCCGCCGACGTGCTGCGCTCGACGCTCTATTCCGGCTTCGGCGCCAGGCAGGTCTCGACCATCTACAAGACCGGCGACAACTACGCCGTGATCGTCGAGTTCGACCCGAACCTCAACTGGTCGGCCGACAAGCTCGACAGCATGCGCGTCCGCTCCGGCAACGGCACGCTGATCCCGCTCAGCTCCGTCGCCCATGTCGAGCGCACCGCCGGCCAGCTCACCGTCAACCAGCTCGGCCAGCTCCCGGCCGTGACGATCTCCTACAACCTGCCGGCGGGCGTCGCGCTCGGCGACAGCGTCACGCGGATCAACGAACTGAAGCAGGAGATCAAGCTGCCGGCGACGCTCTCGACCACGCTGGCCGGCACCGCCAAGACCTTCCAGGATTCGCTCGCCAACCAGGGCCTGCTGATCCTGGGCGCGATCGTGACGATCTACATCGTGCTCGGCATCCTCTACGAGAGCTTCATCCACCCGCTGACCATCCTGACCGGCCTGCCGGCGGCGGCGATGGGCGCGCTCGGCGCGATCCGGCTGTTCGGGCTCGACCTCTCGGTGATCGCGATCATCGGCCTGCTCATGCTGATCGGCATCGTCAAGAAGAACGCGATCATGATGATCGACGTCGCGCTGGTATTGCAGCGCGACGGCAAGCCGCCGGAGGAGGCGATCCACGAGGCCTGCCTGATGCGGTTCAGGCCGATCCTGATGACGACGCTGGCGGCGATGATGGGCACCTTGCCGATCGCGATCGGCGCCGGCGCCAGCGCCGAGCTGCGCCAGCCGCTCGGCATCGCGGTGGTCGGCGGCCTGGTGATCTCCCAGGTGCTGACCCTGTTCATCACCCCGGTGCTCTACCTCTACATGGAGCGGCTGTCGCAGGCGCTGCTCGGGCTGGGCAAGCTGTTCAAGCGCAAGCCCCCGGCGGCGAATGACGACGACAAGGGCCACCAGCACGAACTGCCGCTGGCGGCGGAGTGATCCTCGACGTTCTCAATAAGAGCGCGGGAGCCCTCTCCTGTAAGGAGAGGGTTGGGTGAGGTGTAGGCCGTTGGACCAGAGAAGCGGCAAGGTTGCGGCGGGCAAGTCGAGGCCAGACGAGTTCTGGCCTACACCTCACCCTGCCCTCTCCTTACAGGAGAGGGTTCCCCGCGGTTCGTCCTCGAAGTGTCGCAACCAACTCAATCGCCCGGCTGTGCGCCGTCGTAGCCGCCGATGATCACGAGGTCGACCTGGCCGACCTGGGCCAGGTGCTTCACCGCCTCCTGATACTCAGGCGACTCGTAGCAGGCGCGCGCCGTCGCCTCGTCCTTGAACTCGATGACGACGTTGTGCTTGCGGCCCTCGCCGCGGGCGAGTTTGTACTCGCCGCCGCGGACCAGGAATTTGGCGCCGTACTTGGCGAAGGCGATGGCGTTCAGCGCACGGTACTTGGCATATTCGGCGTCGTTCTCGACATCGACGCGGGCGATCCAGTAGCCCTTCGCCATGGCTCAGACCCCTTCGACGATGATGATGTCGATCTCTCCCGCGCCCTCGCGCTCCTTGCGGGCGGCGGCGTATTCCTGCGAGAGGGCATAGGCCTTGGCCGCCTCGAAGCTCGCGAACTCGATGATGACGTTGCGGGCGCGGCCCTCGCCTTCCGCCACCGTCATCAGGCCGCCGCGCGCCAGCGGCGTGCCGCCATACTGCTTGATCGCTTCCGAGGCCTTGGCGGCATAGGCCGCCCACAGCGACGCGTTGGTGACCTTGGCGCGCGCCACGACATAACCCTTGGGCATTTTCGGCATCCGTTCTTGGGGACAGAAGCCGCGAGCTTAGAGTACGGCGCCGAAAAGGGGGACCCGGTTTTCGGGCGGCGCCATGCTCCGCTTTTTCATGACGCGGCGGCGATCTCGTCCATGATCGCGGCCGCCGCGGCGCGCGGGTCGGCGGCGCGAATGACGGGACGCCCGACGACGAGATGGTCGGCGCCGGCGCGGATCGCCTCGCCGGGCGTCAGCGTACGCTTCTGGTCGCCGGCGGCGCTGCCGGACGGCCGGATGCCCGGCGTGACGATGAGCATGTCCGGGCCGATGACGTCGCGGACGATCTCGGTCTCAGCGGCGGAGCAGACGATGCCGTCGATGCCGGTGGTGCGGGCCTGCTCGGCGCGCAGGCGCACGAGGTCGCGCACCGCAAGGCTGTAGCCGGCGTCGCGCAGGTCGGTGTCGTCATAGGAGGTCAGCGCGGTGACGGCGAGCAGCTTGAGCTTGGCGTCGCCCCGCCCTTCGACCGCGCCGCGCATGGTCTGCGGATAGGCGTGCACGGTGAGGAAGGTGACGCCGAGCTTGGTCAGCGATTCGACGCCCTCGGTGACGGTGTTGCCGATATCGTGGAGCTTGAGGTCAAGGAAGACCTGCTTGCCCTCGGTGACCAGCTGGCGGGCGAGGTCGAGCCCACCGGCGAAGGCGAGGCGATAGCCGATCTTGTAGAAGGTGGCGCCATCGCCAAGGTCCGAGACGATGCGGTAGGCGTCCCAGACCGTCGGCACGTCGAGGGCAACGATGAGGCGGTCGCGGATGTCGTTGATCTTCGCGTGGGTCATCGGCCGCCTCCTCTGCTCGCGAGCGTAGGGCCACGATTCTGAGGCGAGCGCAACTTTTCCCTTCTCCCCCTGCGGGAGAAGGTGGCTCCGCGAAGCGGAGACGGATGAGGGGTCGCGCCACGCTTCGAACTATCGGCGGATGGCATACACGCCCCTTGGAAAGGGCAGTGCGACCCCTCATCCGCCCCTTCGGGGCACCTTCTCCCGCAGGGGGAGAAGGAAAGGACCGCTACTCCGCGCCTTGCAGCACCTGCTGGAAGACCTGCGCCCAGACGTCCGGCGTCTGCGCACCGGAGACCGCGAGCTTGCCGTCGATGATGAAGAAGGGCACGCCGGTGACGCCGACCTTCTGGGCGTGGGCCTCGAGCCCGATGATGCTCTCGCGCAGCTCGTCATTGGTGAGCTCGTCGCGCGCGGCGGTCTCCTCGAAGCCGAGCTCGACCGCGATCGCGACCAGCGTCTCGATATCGCCGATATCGCGGCCATCCTGGAAATAGGCCTTGAACAGGGCAGCCGTCATCTCGCTGCCGCGCTGCACGGTCGAGGCGGCGGCGATCAGCATGTGGGCCATGCGCGTGTTGACGCTCCTCGTGACCTTGGACCAGTTGAAGGTGACGCCGCTTTCGAGCGCGGCTTCCGACAGGCGCGTCTCGATCTCCTTGCGCTTGCCGGGGCCGAACTTGGCGTTGAGATAGGTGGTGCGGTCCATGCCCTCTTCGGGCATCTCCGGATTCAGCTCGTAGGGCAGCCAGGTGATGGCGACGCGGTCGGTCAGGCCGTGAGTGGCCAGAGCCGCCTCCAGCCTCGCCTTGCCGATGAAGCACCAGGGGCAGACGACGTCCGAGACGATCGCGATGGGCATTTTCTCTTGCATGATCGCTCCTTCGCGATGCTTGCGTCCGAAACGCTCAGGCCGGCGGGTAAAGGTGCCGCGTGCCGAAACGGTCTTCGACGGTTTGCTCTCCAGGCGTCTCGCAGCTGGAGAGGAATGAGGGGCCGACCGGGATCTTGCCGGCGCCACCGGGGATGTCGAGGATATAGGTCGGCTGGCACAGGCCGGAAAGGTTTCCGCGCAAGCTTTTGACGAGGGCCTGCCCCTCCTCCAGCGAAAGCCGGAACTGCGCGGTGCCCGGCGCGAGGTCGGGATGATGAAGGTAATAGGGCTTGACCCGGTTCTCGACGAAAGCGCGCATCAGCGCTCCCAACGTCGCGACATCGGCATTGACGCCGCGCAGCAGCACGCTCTGGCTGAGCAGGACATGACCGGCATCAGCGAGGCGGGCGATTGCGGCGCAGGCCTCCGGCGTGAACTCGCGCGGATGGTTGGCGTGGATCGCGATGTAGCTCGCCTTGCCCTGGATGCGCAGCGCGCGGGCGTAGTCGGCCGTGACGCGGGCGGGATCGACCATCGGCACGCGGGTGTGCCAGCGCGTGACCTTGATGTGCGGGATCGCGGCGAGGCGCCTGGCGACCTCGCGGACGCGGCGGGCGGAGAGGATGAACGGGTCGCCGCCGGTCATGATCACCTCCCAGATCTCCGGCCGGGAGGCGAGGTAGGCGAGCGCGGCCTCAAACTTCTCGCCCGAGAGCGAGGCGCCGCCCGGCCCGACCATCTCTCGCCGGAAGCAGAAGCGGCAATAGACCGGGCAGGCATGCACCAGCTTCAGCAGCGCGCGGTCGGGGTAGCGATGCACGATGCCCTCGACCGGCGAATGGGCCTCGTCGCCAATCGGATCGGCCAGTTCCTCGGCCTGAGTCTCCAGTTCCGATGGATCGGGGATGAACTGGCGCGCGATCGGGTCGGCCGCGTCGGTCGGGTCGATCAGTGCGGCGAGCGCCGGCGTCACCGAGACGGCGTAGCGCGCGGCGACCGCTTCCAGCGCCTCGCGCTTTTCGGGCGCGACGAGCCCGCGCTCGACGAGCGCCGCGATGCTGCGCAGGGGTGTAACAGCGTTCATCGCTGCCTGTTGCCCGGTTCCGCGACCGGCGTCCAGAGCACGTCCTCGATCCGGCGCGCGCCGGTGCAGAGCATCACCAGCCGGTCGAAGCCGAGCGCGATGCCCGACGCCTGCGGCATTTGCCCGAGCGCGGCGAGGAAATCCTCGTCGATCGGGTAGCGCTCGCCATAGATGCGCGCCTTCTCGTCCATATCCGCCTCGAAGCGCCGGCGCTGCTCAGCCGCATCAGTCAATTCGCCGAAGGCATTGGCGAGCTCGACGCCGCAGGCATAGAGCTCGAAGCGCTCGGCCACGCGCGGATCGCCCGGCTTCGGCCGCGCCAGGGCCGCCTCCGAGATCGGGTATTCGCACAGGATGGTGGCGCGGCCGCGGCCGAGATGCGGCTCGATCTTTTCGGAGAGGATACGGCTGAAGATGTCCGACCAGGTGTCGTCGGCCGCGAGGCGGATGCCGACTCTTGTCGCCGCGGCCGCGAACGCAGCGCGGTCGGTCGCGCCATCCGCCGCCACAGTCGCCAGCAGGTCGATGCCGGCATGGCGCGCGAAGGCGTCGTGAAGGGTTAGGCGCTCGGGTTCGGCGAAGGGATCGACTGAGACGCCGCGCCATTGCAGCGTGGTCGCGCCAGCGGCCCGCGCGGCCTCAGCCAGCAAGGCGGTGCTATCCGCCATCAACACCTCATAGCCCTCCCCCGTCCGATACCATTCCAGCATCGTGAACTCGGGGTGGTGCAGCGCGGTGCGCTCGCGGTTGCGGAAGACGCGGGCGAAATCGAAGATACGCCGCTCACCGGCGGCCAGCAGCTTCTTGGCAGCGAATTCCGGCGAGGTGTGCAGGTAATAGTCATGGCCCGCGCCGGCATCGTCGATCAGCGTGGTACCGAAGCCGTGTAGATGGGTCTCGTTGCCGGGCGAGACCTGCAGGATCGCCGCCTCGACCTCGGTGAAGTCGCGCGCCTCGAACCAGCGCCTGAGCGCCGCCTTGATGCGCCCGCGTGCCAGCAAGGCGGGGCGGCGGTCGGCGTGGATGTCCGGCCGCCAGAAGGGTGATGCTTGCGTCATCAAAGGTGTCGTCAGCCCGTCCGCTTGAACAAGGCGTCGCGGAGAATATCGTTGATCCGCGTCTGCCAGCCGGCGCCGTCCTGCTTGACGCGCTCGATCACGTCCTGATCGAGTCTGATGCTGACGAGCTTCTTGGTCGGCGCCTTCTGCGCGCCGCGCTCGCCGCGATGGCGGCGCATGGCCTCCAAAAACTCCGGCGAGAGGAACTCGGACGCAGGCCGCATCTCGGCGAAATCCTTGGCCGTCAGTTCCCGGACCTCGCCTTCGGCATCGGTCAGCGGCTCACGGGGCTTTTTCGACATGTTGTCTGATCTCCCTGTCATTTGCTTTGCGAAAGCTGATGACGCGGATCCCGTCTGGCGTGGGGTGTATAACACAACACGTGCAGACGGAGTTCGACGAAGCCGGTCGCGATAAATCGTCTCTCCGGATAAGCGAAGCGCAGGTCTTCCTTGATAACCGCGGAATCGAAATCGAAATCGTAGGCGCGATCGAACGGCAGACCACGCTCCCGCTCATTGCGCTCGCTTTTCGCCGGATCGAAAGTGATCTCCACGATTTAATTGTATCTACACGACGACGAAGTCAAGCCGCCAGCGTACCGAATCCGTCGGACGGCTTCCGTTTCGAGCCCCGATGCGGTACTTGCGCGGCAACGAAATTCGCATAGCGCGCGCCAGGGCCGCGCCCCAGCAAGGAAGTCGTACCGTGGTCAAGGTCATCGCCAGCTCCGTCCGCAAGGGCAACGTCCTCGATCTCGACGGGCATCTCTGCTCCGTCATCTCGGCCGAAAGCTTCTTTCCCGGCAAGGGCACGCCGACGACGCAGATCGACATGCGCCGCATCTCCGACGGCGTGAAGATGACCCAGCGCTACAAGACGACCGAGCAGGTCGAGCGCGCCTATGTCGAGGACCGCGACTACACCTATCTCTACCAGGACGGCGAGCAGTACGTCTTCATGAACCCGGAGACCTTCGACCAGATCAACGTCGATGGCGACGTGGTCGGCGACATGTCGCCCTATCTCCAGGAAGGCATGAAGGTCACGCTCTCGGTGTTCGAGGAGAAGGCCGTCGCGATCGAGCTGCCGCAGCGCGTGACCTGCGAAGTCGCCGAGACCGAGCCGGTGACCAAGGGCCAGACCGCCTCCTCGTCCTACAAGCCGGCGATCCTGACCAACGGCGTGCGCACCGCCGTGCCGCCGCATATCGGCCCCGGCACCCGCATCGTGGTGATGACGGCCGACGGCGCCTATGTCGAGCGCGCGAAAGATTGATCTGATTTCGCACGCCTGAAGAGAAGGCGATGCTCTATAGCGATCCATAGCGGGCCCTTTCCGGGCCCGTTGTCGTTTCGATAGGACGTTCCGCCATGCCGCTTTCAGCTTACGCTGCCGCCTTCCCCGGCTTCATCCAGACGCTCACCGCACTCGACGCCATCCTCGACAAGGCCGTCGAGCAGGCCGAGGCCCGTAAGATCGCTCCCGAGGTGCTGCTGGGCTCGCGGCTGGCGCCGGACATGCTGCCCTTCAGCCGACAGATCCAGCTCGCCTGCGACTTCGTCAAGAACTCGGCGGCCCGCGTCAGCGGCGCGGAGAACCCGCGCAAGCCCGACGAGGAAAAGACCTTCGCCGAGTTGAAGGCCCGCATCGCCTGGACGCTCGCCTTCGCCGAGGGCATCGACAAGGCCGCGCTCGATGCCGGCCTGGCGAAGGACGTCACCTTCCCGCGCGGCAAGGGTGAGGCGGTGATGAAGGGCGAGGTCTACCTCACCCGCTTCGCGCTGCCGAACTTCTACTTCCACGCCGCGACCGCCTACGCGATCCTGCGCGAGAACGGCATCCAGGTCGGCAAGATGGATTTTCTGGGCGACGTGTTCGAAGCGTGATGCGGCAGCTCTTGTAATCCGCCGAGGTAACCCCATTTAGGGTTCACGACGATGTCGAGGGCGTTCCACTGTTCTCCATCTCGTTGAGACGGCCATGATTTCGAACGTGTGACGCCGGATGTACGCGCGCCCGTTTTGGACATGGCCGTTGGCTTTTCAGGGACCCGGTGATGCATCGCATCGCCGGGTTTTTCGTTGGAAAGCCGGGCCTGCCTTTTCCAGGTAGGGAAGCCCGCCGGAGAACCCCTCTCCTGTAAGGAGAGGGTTCCCCGCGCCTGCTGGACGCGGGTTCAATCCTGCAGGAACTGGTTGCTCCGACGCTCCTCGCCGAGCGTGCTGGCCGGGCCGTGGCCGGGCAGGAACTGCACCTCGTCGCCGAGCGGCAGCAGCTTCTCCTTGATGCCCGCGATCAGCGTGTCGTGGTCGCCATAGGGGAAGTCGGTCCGGCCGACAGAGCCGGCGAAGACGGTGTCGCCGGCCAGCAGGAACTGCGCCTCCTTGTTGAAGAAGGTGACATGGCCGGGCGTATGGCCAGGCACGTGCTGCACCGAGAAGTTCGACTGCCCAAGTTGCACCGTCTCGCCCTCGGTGAGCCAGCGCGTCGGCGTCACCGCGCGCATGCCGTGGATGTCGAAGCGCAGGCCTTGCGTCGGCAGGTCGTCGAGCAGGAACTTGTCGCCCTCGTGCGGGCCGACGATCGGCAGCGCCAGCACCTCCGAAAGCTCGGTCGCGGCGCCGGCATGGTCGAGATGGCCATGGGTCAGCCAAATCGCGACCGGCTTGACGCCGAGTTCCTTGAGCGCGCCCTGGATGCGGTCGGCATCGCCGCCGGGATCGACCACCGCCGCCTCCATGGTCAGCGTGCACCAGACGATCGAGCAGTTCTGCTGGAACGGCGTCACCGGCACGATGGCGACGTTGAGCGGGGCGGCAACCTGTTCGGACATCGTGCGAGCCTTTCAGAGCGTATTACCGGCGGCGTCTGGCCGCGACCTTGCCGTCATTGCGAGCGCAGCGAAGCAATCCAGGGGGGCGTAGAGCGAGACCCCTGGATTGCTTCGCTGCGCTCGCAATGACGGGGAGCGTGTCGTCCAATCTCAGCGAGCCTTGCAGCGATCGGCGAGCAGCACCCTATAATCGGCGAGCGACTCGTCCATCTGCGCGACGTTTTGCGCGCGCTCGGCGCCGCTCTGGCAGCTCGCGAAGACGGCCCGCGAGCTTTGCAGGAAGGCGACGTGGTCGCGCCAGGCCTTGCATTGTGTCGCCTGGTCGGCCGTGGCGACCTGCTGCATCTTGGTCTGGCGCAGGCGCATCGCCGCCTCGTTCTGGAAGAGGTCGCGCGAGCAGGTCGCGGGCCGTGCTTGCGCGAACGCTGCGCCGGCCGAGAGCAGGGTGAGAACGAGAGCGGCAGCGGGGCGCATCATCCGAGGTTCAGTTCCTTGAAGAAGTCGTTGCCCTTGTCGTCGATGACGATGAAGGCCGGGAAATCCTCGACCTCGATGCGCCAGACCGCCTCCATGCCGAGCTCCGGGTACTCCAGGACCTCGACCTTGCGGATGCAGTCCTGCGCCAGGCGCGCGGCCGGGCCGCCGATCGAGCCGAGATAGAAGCCGCCATGGCGGGCGCAGGCCTCGCGCACCGCCGCGGAGCGGTTGCCCTTGGCCAGCATCACCATCGAGCCACCGAAGGACTGGAACTGGTCGACGAAGGAATCCATCCGGCCGGCCGTGGTCGGGCCGAAGGAGCCCGAGGCCATGCCATCGGGCGTCTTGGCCGGGCCGGCATAATAGACCGGGTGGTTCTTGAGATAATCCGGCATGCCCTGGCCGTCCTCCAGCCGCTCGCGGATCTTGGCATGGGCCGAGTCGCGCGCGACGATGATCGTCCCGGTCAGCGAGAGCCGGGTCTTCACCGGATATTGGCTCAATGTGGCGAGAATCTCGCTCATCGGCCGGTTCAGGTCGACCTTGACCACATCGCCGCCGAGCGAGACGTCCTCGACCTCGGGCAGGTACTTGGCCGGGTTGGTCTCGAGCGCCTCGAGGTAGATGCCGTCCCTGGTGATCTTGCCCTTGGCCTGGCGGTCGGCCGAGCAGGAGACGCCAAGCCCGATCGGCAGCGAGGCGCCGTGGCGCGGCAGGCGGATGACGCGGACGTCATGGCAGAAATACTTGCCGCCGAATTGCGCGCCGACGCCGAGCGCCTGCGTCAGCTTGTGGACCTCCTCCTCCATCTCCAGGTCGCGGAAGGCGTGGCCGGAGGGGGACCCTTGAGTCGGCAGTTCGTCGAGGTACTTCGTCGATGCCAGCTTGACCGTCTTGAGGTTCTGCTCGGCCGAGGTGCCGCCGATGACGATGGCGAGGTGGTAGGGCGGGCAGGCCGCGGTGCCGAGCGTCAGGATCTTCTCCTTCAGGAACGCCATCATACGGTCCTTGGTCAGGAGCGAGGGCGTCGCCTGGAACAGGAAGGTCTTGTTGGCCGAGCCGCCGCCCTTGGCGACGAACAGGAACTTATACGCGGAATCGTTGGGACCTTGGCCCTCGGCGTAGATGTCGATCTGCGCCGGCAGGTTGGTCGCGGTGTTCTTCTCCTCGAACATCGAGAGGGCCGCGACCTGGGAATAGCGCAGGTTGCGCTTGAAATAGGCATCGGCGACGCCCTCGCCGAGCGCCGCCTCGTCGTCGCCATCGGTCCAGACCTTGCGGCCGCGCTTGCCCATGATGATCGCGGTGCCGGTGTCCTGGCACATGGGCAACACGCCGCCGGCGGCGATATTGGCGTTCTTGAGCAGGTCGTAGGCGACGAACTTGTCGTTCGAGGTCGCCTCGGGATCGTCGAGAATCTTGGAGAGCTGGGCGAGATGGCCGGGGCGCAGCAGGTGGTTGATGTCGATGAAGGCCTGCTCGCTGAGCCGGCGGATCGCCTCGCGCGTGACGGTCAGGATCTCGCGCCCGCCGATCGTCTCGACCGAGACGCCCTCGCTGCCGAGCTTTCGATAGGGCGTCTTGTCCTCGCCGAGGGGGAAGAGATCGACATGCTGATAGGCCATGGAACACGGCTCCGAGACTGGACTGGCCGGCGCCTGATCGCTGCAGCGCAGCGCCGGATTTCGCCCGGCGTCTTAGCGCCTCAGCGCGCGTGCTCCAAGTGCAGCCTTGGAATGCTTCCAGCCTCAGGCCGCCTTGGCGGCCGACTCGGCCAGGATCGCGTAGATCGCGGCGGGATCATAGGCGTGGCGCACCTGCTCGAGCACCGTCTGGTTGCGCAGCACGCGGGCGACGCGGGCGAGCGCCTTGAGATGGTCAGCGCCAGCGCCCTCAGGGGCGATCAGCACGAAGATGATGTCGACGGGCTGGCCGTCGAGCGCCTCGAAATCGATCGGCTTCTCCGCCCGGGCGAAGAGGCCGACCAGCCGTTCTATGCCCGGCATGCGGCCATGCGGGATGGCGATGCCGTCGCCGATGCCGGTCGAGCCCAGGCGCTCGCGCTGCAGCAGGGCCTCGAAGAGTTCGCGCTCGGGCAAACCGGTCAGCAGGGCGGCGTGCTGGGCCAGCTCCTGCAGCGCCTGCTTTTTGCCATTGGCCCGCAGCGGCGAGATCACCGCGGCGGGCGTGAGAAGGTCGGTGAGCGTCATGCGCCAGTCCATGCATGTCCCGTGCCGGAGCTATTGCCCCAGCCTCGGGTCAGGAGTGATAACCGGGGCTATCGCCGGCCGGGGCTCAAGACAGCGAGGCCGGCGGATCGATCCAGCCGATGTTGCCATCGCGGCGGCGGTATACGACGTTCATCCGGCCATTGCCAGCGTGACGGAAGATCACGACGGGGGCGCCGGTCATGTCCAGCTCCGCAACCGCGTCGCCGACGGTCATTTCATGCAGGGATTTGGTCGATTCCGCCACGATGACCGGGTGGTCGCCGGCATTTGCCAGCTCGTGCTCCTCGATATCGTCATCGGGCGCGGCGATCACATAGCTGGGGATTTCCATCACCGCCTCGCGCCCATTGGCTGTCCCCGAGCGGTCCTTCAGCCGGCGCTTGTAGCGGCGCAGCCGCTTCTCGATGCGCTCGGCCATCTTGTCGAGGCTGGCATAGGGATCATGCGCGATCGCCGAGGCTTCCAGCGTGATTCCGGAGGAGAGGTGGAGCACGCCGTCGGTGCGGAAGGCCGAGCCGTCCTTGTCGACGGTGACGTGGCCCTGATAGCCACCCTCGTAATATTTGCTGAGCGCCGCTGCGACGCGGGCTTCGGCTTGTCCCCGCAGGGCTTCGCCGACATCGAGATTCTTGCCGGAGATACGCAAGCTCATTGAGTGCTTCCCCATTATCGTAGCCATGACCTGTAGCCGGCCATCCTAGGGAGGTAAGGACGGGGACTCGGCCTTGTCAATGCGCGGCGCGGGATGCCGCAGGCGGATCAGGATTCGCCGAAGCTACTCCTGATGGGACGGAAGATTGCAGGTCGAAGCGACGAGCCCGCGCGCCAGCGCCCCCATCTTCCAGACGCCCGGCGAGGGCAATCTGTTCCGCCGAAAAGGCCTCCTCCTCGCGGAGGCACCGGGGGTAAAGCCTCAGCGCCCGCCGGCCGCCATCGCCACCTTCTCGCGGCGGCGCTCCATCGAGGAGGGAATGCGCAGCGATTCGCGGTACTTCGCGACGGTGCGCCGGGCGATGTCGATGCCGCCATCCTTGAGCTTGGAGACGATCGCGTCGTCCGAGAGCACCTCGGCCGGCTTCTCGTCGTCGATCATCTGCTTGATGCGGAAGCGCACAGCCTCGGCCGAATGCGCCTCGCCATAGCCGGTCGCGGCGATCGCTGCCGAGAAGAAGTACTTCATCTCGAAGACGCCGCGCGAGCAGGTCAGGTATTTGTTCGAGGTCACGCGCGAGACGGTCGATTCATGCATACCGATCGCATCAGCCACGGTCTTCAGGTTGAGCGGGCGCAGGTGCTCGACGCCATGGGCGAAGAAGCCGTCCTGCTGGCGCACGATCTCGCTGGCGACCTTCAGGATGGTGCGGGCGCGCTGCTCCAGGGAGCGGGTCAGCCAGTTCGCCGTCTGCAGGCATTCGGCGATGAAGGCCTTCTCCACGTCGTTGCGGGCCGCCCTGGAGACGCGGGCATGGTAGGTCTGGTTGATCAGCACGCGCGGCAAGGTGTCGGGGTTGAGGTCCACCAGCCAGGAGCCGTCCGGCGCTGCGCGGATGAAGACGTCCGGCACCACGGTCTCGGCCGTCGAGCCGCCGAAGGCGCGGCCGGGCTTGGGGTCGAGCCGCCGGATCTCGGCGACCATGTCGGCAATGTCCTCGTCGTCGACGCCGCAGATGCGCTTGAGGGCGGCGAAGTCGCGCTTGGCGACGAGGTGGAGGTTGGAGACCAGCGCCTGCATGGCCGGGTCGAAGCGGTTGCGGTCGCGCAGCTGGATCGACAGGCACTCGCAGACGTCGCGCGCCGCCACGCCCGAGGGGTCGAAGCCCTGGATGACGGCAAGCACACGCTCGACCCGGGCGGAGGTGATGCCGAGCCGCTCGGCGATCTCGCCCACCGGCTCGCCGAGATAGCCGGAATCGTCGACCGCATCGATGAGGTGCTGGCCGATGATGCGCTCGGCCAGATCGGTGATGGCAAGGTCGAGCTGGGCCCCGAGATGGTCATGCAGCGAGGCCTCGGCCGTCAGGCTCGATTCGAAGCCCTCGGGCCCCTCCTCGAAGGAGCCGCCCGAGCCGCCATAGGCGCCGCCGATGACCGGCAGGCTGTCGGCGCCATGGGTGTCGAGCCGCGCCACGGTCGGCTGCTCGCCCTGGAAGACGTTGTCGAGCGCGGTGCCGAGCCTGGTCTCCATGCCGTCCTGGCTGTTCAGGCTTTCGGCGCGGGCGAAGCTGTCGGCGTCGGCGGCGAGCGGGCCGTCGCCGCCATTGGCGTGGGGCGGAACATCGGCGGCGTCGTCGCGCTCCAGCAGCGGGTTCCGCTCCAGTTCGCCCTCGACGAAGTTCTGCAATTCGAGATGGGAGAGCTGAAGCAGCTTGATGGCCTGCAATAGCTGCGGCGTCATCACCAGGGACTGGCCCTGGCGCAGCTCCATGCGCGGCATCATCGCCATTACGCTAAAGACCCCACTCTGATCCCCACGATTTCGGCACGCTTCTTGCCTTAGCTGAGGAACGTAGCGTTAGCGATCTGACGCGTCAAAGCCCTTCCGACAAGTTTTAGCGAAGAAGTTAATGCGGTGCAGCATAATGTCGCGCCGCACCCTCGCTGACGCAACAAAACTGCGCCGCGACGCTCTTTCGAGCGTGCGAACAGAGGGAATTGTCGGGGAGCGGCGGGCTAGAGCCGGAAATCCTCACCGAGATAGACCCGGCGGACATCGGGATTGGCGATGATCTCGGCCGGCGAGCCCTCGGTCAGCACCCGTCCGGAGTGGATGATATAGGCGCGGTCGACGAGGCCGAGCGTCTCGCGGACATTGTGGTCGGTGATCAGCACGCCGATGCCGCGATCGGTCAATTGCCTGACGAGCGCCTGGATGTCGCCGACCGCGATCGGGTCGATGCCGGCGAAGGGCTCATCGAGCAGGATGAAGGAGGGGCGGCCTGCCAAAGCGCGCGCGATCTCGCAGCGCCGGCGCTCGCCGCCAGAGAGCGCGATCGAGGGCGCCTTGCGCAGGCGGGCGATGTTGAACTCCTCGAGCAGCGTGTCGAGCTGGCGCTCGCGGCTCTTGCGGTTGGGCTCGACCACTTCGAGCACCGAGCGGATGTTGTCCTCGACGCTCAGGCCGCGGAAGATCGAGGCCTCCTGCGGCAGGTAGCCGATGCCGAGCCGGGCGCGCTGGTACATCGGCAGGCCGGTGATGTCGTGGCCTTCGAGCGAGATCACGCCGAGATCGGCCGCGACCAGCCCGGTGATCATGTAGAAGATCGTGGTCTTGCCGGCGCCGTTGGGGCCGAGCAGGCCGACCGCCTCGCCCTGGCGCACGGAGAGGCTGGCCTCGCTGACGACGTTGCGGCCGCCATAGCTCTTGCGCAGGCCGCTGACGGCCAGGATGCCGGGGCCACCGACGCGGCTCGCCGGACCCGCGGCCTCGTCCTCACGCGCCCGCCCGCCGAACAACCGGCCGAAAAGCCCCCGCCTGGCGGTGGCCTGGATGGGCAGGGTCTCGGTTTCGGGCTGCGACGGGTAGGAAGCGGTCAAGGAGGAAGCTGCCGGCTGATGTGAGGGACGGGCCTGTCGGCCGGCTATCGCCGGCCTTCGATTGGATCGTTCAGTTGGTCGGCGCGCGGGCCGGGGCCGCCGGCGCGCCGGGCTTCGCCGCCTCGGTCGAGTTCGGCACGAAGAAGCCCTGCACACGCCCGCCGGCCTTCTTGTTCTCGACATTGGCGATGCCGGTCTGCGTATTGTAGACCAGCTTGTCGCCGCGGGTGATGTTGGGGCCGTCGTTCAACGCGACGTTGCCGGTCATGATGACCTGATTGTTGGCGCGGTCGAACACGGCGTTGTCGGAGGTCGCGGCCTGCGTCTTCGAGACGACCGTGACCGGGCCGGCGCACTCGATCTTCTTGATGCTGCTGTCGTTCGACTGGCCGGGGACAGCGGGAGCAGGAGCAGGCGTCGCTGCGGGCGCCGCGGCTGCAGGCCCGCCACGACCGCCGGGGCCGCCGCGACCCTCGTAGAACACGGTCATGATCGAGCAGCGCACGGTGGTGTCGCCCTGCACGGCGACGACATTGCCGGCGAAGACCGCCTTGTTGTCCTTGTCGAGCACGTCGAGCTTGTCGGCGTCGATCTTGATCGGCTCCTTGCTGTCGCCGCCGAGGCCGCCGAGCGCCGAGTTCGAGCCGCTGCTGCGGCTGCGCTGCTGAGGCGCGGCCTGGGCGGTGGCGGGGCGGGGCTGCTGCGCCTGCGCCGCCTCATAGGCGACCGCGGCAAGCGCGAACCCGGCGAGCAGCAAGGCTGCCGGCCTGCGGCCGGACAGGAGCGCGGTCTTGACGGAAAGGGGCTCGATGGCGGGGGTCATGTCACCGTCTCGTTCCAGTTTCGGGGGTCTTGCCAGGTTCAGGGGTCTTGCCAATTTCGGAGGCCTTGCCAATTTCGGAGGCCTTGGTCGATTCCGTTTGCTCTGCGGCGGCGGCTGGCGCAACCCCGGAGCGCAGCAATTCGGGCTGTGGCGTGCTGCCTTCGCGCTCCGGCCCGGCGAGCGCGCGGGCGGGAGCGTTCTCGATCACGACGTGGACGCGGCCCTCGAACGTGATCAGCTCGCCATTGTTCTTCACGTCGAGCGTATCGGCATCGACCGTCGTCTGGCCCATGTTGACCTTGACCGGCTCCCGCGAATTGACGGTGCCGGCCTTGAAGTTGATGTCCGCCGTGCGCATCCGCATGTCGTAGCCGGATTCGGTGTGCACCTTGACGTCGTCGATCAGCTTCAGCTTCTCGTTCTGCGAGTCGAACTGGCCGGTGCGGGCGTTGACCGTGACCCAGCCCTCCTGCTCCATCTGGATGCGGGCGGTCATGGTCTGCAGCTCGATCTGCGTCGGGTTGCGGATATCCTGCAGCGCCGACACGGCCGTGACCTCGTAGGGGCGATTATCCTTGCGATAGCCGGTGAGGCGCGGCGCCTCCATCTTGACCTTGCCGCCGACGATGCCGACCGAACCGATCGACAAGCCGCTGACGCCCTGCAGCGGGTGCAGGAACGGCGTCACGATCAGGCCGACGACGGCCACGACCGAGCCGACGGGAATGGCTTTCCGGAGAAAGCGCACGAGAAAGGTGTGCCGCCGCGCGGCCTTGAAAGCTGCACGGCTGCGGGTCGCACGCCTGGATTCAGGGGCGACCCAATCGCCCGATGTCATCGCCACAGTCATGCCCCGCGCAATGGCAGTCGCTAACGGCTTTTTCGTGTCGGAACCCAATGGTCATCCGCTTCCGGGGGGCCATAAGCCAGCCACCAGGCGCAATTTCACAAGGAATCCATGACCAACGGACGCTCTTACAGCCCCTCGCATCCGCAGGTAGAAGGACTGACGCAAGAATACTTAGAATTTGTCAAGTATGAGCGAAGATATCCGTCTCCGGCCAACCGGCAAGGTCGAGTTCGGCGCGGAACGGCAGGAACTCGAAGCAGGCCTTGGCCAGATGCGTGCGGTTCTCGCGCGCCAGCATCGCCTCCAGCTTCGCATGCAGCGCGTGGAGATGCAGCACGTCGGAGGCGGCGTAGCTCAACTGAGCATCGGAAAGCGTCTCGGCCGCCCAATCGGAGGATTGCTGCTGCTTCGAGAGCTCGACGCCGAGCAACTCGCGTACGAGATCCTTCAGCCCGTGCCGGTCGGTATAGGTGCGCACCAGCTTGGAGGCGATCTTGGTGCAATAGACCGGGCTGGTGACGACGCCGAAGGCATTGCGCAACACGGCTACGTCGAAACGGGCGAAATGAAACAGCTTCAGAACCGCAGGATCGGCGAGCAGGCGGATCAGGTTGGCCGGCGCGGGACCGTCGCGCAGGATCTGCACGACCTCGGCCGAGCCGTCGCCATTCGAGAGCTGCACGACGCAGAGCCGGTCGCGATGCGGGTTGAGGCCGAGCGTCTCGGTGTCGATCGCGACGATCGGAGCGGCCCGGAAATCGTCGGGCAGGTCGCCGCGATGCAGACGGATGGTCATGTCGAAAGCCTTTCTGGGCCGAGATCAAGCCGGCTCGTCCGCAGCTAGCGGGCGACCGGATGGGGTTCAAGCCTTTTCTGTCGCGAAAGGGGCGGAGCGTCGCTGCTGGCGTTAACCCTTTCTTCACCATAAGCTTCGATCGCGCCCGCCGGCATGCGACAAGAGCGGCGCAACCGGAACCGCCTTCGTGCCGCTGATCCACCTGCTGACAAGCTTCGAAGGCCGCATTGGCCGCATCGCCTTCTGGGGCGGCACCGCCCTCGTCGCGCTCGCCCTGCTCGGCGTCGAACGGGCCGCAGCGCATCTCGACCCGGACTACGCCACGCAGATCGTCACCTTCGCCGGCACCTTCGCGCTCTTCCCCTGGGCGGCCCTGGCAGCCAAGCGCGCGAGCGAGCGTGGCCGGCCGCCGCTCTACGGCGCGGTGCTCGTCGTCGCGATCGTGCTGCTCGGCCTCGCCTCGCGCTTCGCCGATGCCGGTGCGGGCCGGCTGCTCGACACGCTCTCGTTGACGCTCTGGCTGACGGCGCTGATCGATCTCGGCCTGCTGCCGGCCGGGGATGCGCGCAAGCCGGTTGCAGAGGCGGAGGCCGGTGCTAAACCGGCGCAATGACCCAGCCGACGCTCCCTCCCCTCGCCTTCGACCCGTTCGACCCCGTCGCCCTGACCCAGGCGCTGATCCGCTGCCCCTCGGTGACGCCGGCCGAGGGCGGCGCGCTCGCGCTGCTCGATGCAGTGCTCAGCACTGAGGGCTATGCCGTCCATCGCCCGGTCTTCTCCGAGCCCGGCATGCCGCCGATCGAGAACCTCTATGCCCGCATCGGCACGGACGGTCCGGTGCTGGTGATCGCCGGCCATACCGACGTGGTCCCACCCGGCGACGTGGCGCGCTGGACGCGCGATCCGTTCAGCGGCGAGATCGCGGACGGCGTCCTCTACGGCCGCGGCGCCTGCGACATGAAGGGCGGGCTCGCGGCGATGATCTCCGCCGCCCTGCGCTTCCGACGCGAAAACCCCGAGGCGCCCGGCTCGATCGCCTTCCTCGTCACCGGCGACGAGGAGGGGCCGGCGGTCAACGGCACCGTCAAGCTGCTGCACTGGGCGCATGAGCGCGGCGAGCGCTTCGACCATTGCCTGCTCGGCGAGCCGACCAACCCCGCGGCGATGAGCGACATGATCAAGATCGGCCGGCGCGGCTCGCTCACCGGCAAGCTCACCGTCAACGGCAAGCAAGGCCATGTCGGCTATCCGCATCTCGCCGACAACCCGATCCGCGGCATGGTCAGGCTGCTGGCCGCACTTGATGCCACGCCGCTCGATGCCGGCACCGAGCATTTCGACGCCAGCAATCTCGAAGTAACCACGCTCGACGTCGGCAACCCCGCGACCAACGTCATCCCGGCGCAGGCGCAGGCCGTGTTCAACATCCGCTTCAACGACATCTGGACGCCGGAGACACTCGCCGCCGAGATCGAGCGCCGCCTGCACGAGGCCGCCGGCAACACGGTGCGCTACGAGATCAGCTTCCAGCCGACCAACGCCGTCGCCTTCCTGACCAGGCCCGGCCCGTTCGTGACCATGGTGAGCGACGCGGTCGAGGCCGTGACGCGCAAGCGCCCGGCGCTCTCGACCACCGGCGGCACCTCGGATGCCCGCTTCATCAAGAGCTACTGCCCCGTGGTCGAATACGGCGTGGTCGGCCAGACCATGCACCAGGTCGACGAGTGCGTGGCGGTGGCCGACCTGCTGGCGCTGGAGCAGATCACGCACCGGCTGATGGCGGACTATTTTGCCGCAGTGCAGCATGCTTGACCGCAAGGGAACATCGGGCGCCTAATCCGGTTAGACGAAAGTCTAATACGGATCTTCAGCCATGTGGCTCGCCGCCGATGACGTGACGCGTTCCCTGCGCGGCTCCTGGCGTCTGATGACGCGAGGGGCGGAGGCGCTCAAGGAACTCGACCTTACTCCGCAAGGGTTTTGGCGCTCCTTCGCCGCGCTGATCCTGACGCTGCCGGCGATGGTGACGCTGCTGGCGGCAGAGCGTGTCGTCGACGGGCTGCCCAATGCCGGAAACCTGTTCGACTCTCCGCACCTCGTCGCCAGCGTGATCGGTGCGGAAGCGCTGGCCATCCTGCTCGTGCCGGCCATGCTGATCGGGCTTGCCCCGAAGCTCGTGCAGACCCCGCGCTTCACCAGCTTCGTCATCGCCTGGAACTGGGCCGGCATCGTCTCGGTCAGCCTGATGGCGGTCCCGGCGACGATCTTCGCGATCGGCTGGGCGCCGCCGACGCTTGCGGCAGTCCAGACGCTCGCCTTCGCCGCCGTCGTGCTGCGCCTGCGCTACTGCGTCGCCCAGGCCGCGTTCGGCCCCCGCGGCGGCGGCGGGATGATCGTGCTGGCAAGCGTGATCGCGGATTACTCGATCGTGCGGCTGTTCGGGTTGGTCGGGTTTTGATCCAGACTCAATAGTCGACGCCGGCGAGGTAAAGCCCGCAGGGCGGCGCCAAGGCGGCGCATTGCGAGCGGTCGCGCGCCGCCAGAACCTTGCCGAGCTTGTTCTCGGGCCAGCGGCCCATGCCGACCATCTTCAGACAGCCGACGATCGAACGGATCTGATGATGCAGGAAGGAGCGGGCATGGGCGTAGACGACGATCTCAGGCCCCTCGCGCCGGACATCGAGCCGGTCGAGCGTGCGCATCGGGCTGTTGGCCTGGCATTCGGCAGCGCGAAACGTCGTGAAGTCGTGGTGGCCGAGCAGCGCCTTGGCGGCGCGGTCCATCGCCTCGTGGTCGAGCTTCACCGAGACATGCCAGACGCGGTTGAAGTCGAGCGCGGGCTGCGCCCGCCGGTCGAGGATGCGGTAGACGTAATAGCGCCTGACAGCCGAGATGCGGGCGTCGAAGGTCTCAGGCACCGGCTCGGCGCTCAGCACCGCGACCGGCAAGCGCTTCAGGCGGGCGTTGCTGGCGTCGCGCACGACGTCGCTGCGCCAGTCCTTGTCGAGATCGACATGGGCGACCTGATGCGTCGCGTGCACGCCGGCATCGGTACGCCCCGCGCAGTGCAGCCGGACGGCATGGCCGCAAAAGGCCTCGACCGCCTCCTCGACGCTCTGCTGCACCGACGGCCCGTTGAGCTGGCGCTGCCAGCCCGAGAAGGGCGTGCCGTCATATTCGATGACGAGCTTGTAGCGGGGCATCAGAACCGATGGCCCGGCTCTAGCCTGGCACCGCGCAGAAATTCTGGCCCGCTCATCGGCCCCCGGCCGGCGCGCTGGACCTGGAGCAGCTTCACCGCGCCCTCGGCGCAGGCGATCGTGCCCTCGCCATCGAGCAGGGTCCCGGGCTCGGCCGCGCCGCCGGCCAGCGCCGTGCGCAAGATCTTGAGCCGCTCCGGCCCCTTGCCGAGATCGACCTCGGCGAAGGCGCCCGGGAAGGGCGAAAGGCCGCGCACGAGGTCGTGGACCTGCTGCGCCGGCCTGGCCCAGTTCAGCTTGGCCTCGGCATTGGTGATCTTGGCGGCATAGGTGACGCCCTCCTCCGGCTGCGGCGTGAAGCGCAGGCCGCCGCGGCCGAGCGCCGCGAGCGCGCGCACCATCAGGTCGGAGCCGAGCGAGGCGAGGCGATCGTGCAGCTCGCCGGCGGTCATGTCGCAGTCGATGGCAAGCTTCTCGACCATGCCGACCGGGCCGGTATCGAGCCCGGCCTCCATCTTCATCACGCAGATGCCGCTCTCGGCATCTCCCGCCATGATGGCGCGCTGGATCGGCGCGGCGCCGCGCCAGCGCGGCAGCAGCGAGGCGTGCAGGTTGAGGCAGCCGAGCTCGGGCAGGTCGAGGATGGACTGGGGCAGGATCATGCCATAGGCGACGACGACCGCGACATCGGCGTCGTGGGAGGCGATGGTCTCGGCCGCCTCCTCGCTCCTGAGCGTCTTCGGCGTGAAGACGGGAATGCCGAAGCGCTCGGCGGCGCGCTGCACCGGCGAGGGCTTCAGGTCGAGACCGCGGCCGGCCTGGGCCGGGGCGCGGGTGTAGCAGCTGACGACCTCATGACCCTGGCCGACGATCTCGGTCAGGGTGGGCACGGCGAAATCCGGCGTGCCCATGAAGATGACGCGCAAACTCATGCGTTAGGAGCTTCTCGTTCCGTCGTCATTCAGGCCACATTCTCGCGCCGCGCCGCCTTGGCGAAGCGCTTGGTGACGCGCTCGCGCTTCAGGCGCGAGAGGTGGTCGATGAAGAGCACGCCGTTGAGATGGTCGATCTCGTGCTGGATGCAGGTGGCGAGCAGGCCGTCGGCCTCGATCTCCTGCTGCTTGCCGTCGAGGTCGAGATAGCGGACCTTGACCCGCGCGGGACGGTCGACCTCCTCGTAATACTCGGGGATCGAGAGGCAGCCTTCCTCATGCGTGTTCATCTCCTCCGAGGACCAGGTGATCTCGGGATTGACGAAGACGATCGGCGTCTTCTCCTCCTCGTCGGTCTTGGCGAGGTCGATCGTCACGACGCGCTTGGGCACGCCGATCTGGATCGCGGCCAGGCCGATGCCGGGTGCGTCGTACATGGTCTCCAGCATGTCGGCGGCGAGCGCCTTGATCTCGGGCGTCACCGCCTCGACCGGAGCAGATACCTGACGCAGGACGGCATCAGGCAGGATTACTAATGGGCGGATCGCCATGACAGGGCTCGAACAGGGTTTTTCGTGCTGATTTGGCGGACATAAGCGCTTGTGCGCAAACGGTCAAACTGTTCCGCTTTCGTTCGGCATTTCGGTGCGAATCGTATAGGGTCGCGGCATGAAAGAGATCGCCTTCGTCCTGCTCGAGCGGCCCGTGACCTGGGCCGAGGCCGCGCTCGGCTTCGCCGGCATCAGCCTGTTCCTGCTCGCCCTCCTCACGATCTCGCTCTGGCGCGGCTCGCGCAAGCGCGAGATCGAGGCTGGCATTGCCGCCGAACGCTCGCGCGAGATGGACGACAAGGTCGCCGAGATGAACCGCCTGCAGTCCGAGCTGACCGGCCGGATGCAGAGCATGGCCGAGATTCTCTCGACGAGGCAGGGCGACCTCGCCCGCCTCGTCGCCGACCGCATGGACGGCCTGCGCCAGCAGGTCGGCAGCGGGCTCGAACAGAACGTCAAGCAGACCAGCGAGAGCCTCGGCAAGCTGCAGGAGCGGCTCGCCGTCATCGACGCCGCCCAGAAGAACCTCACCGACCTGACCTCCGAGGTGGTGACGCTCAAGGACGTGCTCTCCAACAAGCAGGCGCGCGGCGCCTATGGCCAGGGCCGGATGGAGGCGATCATCCGCGACGGGCTGCCCGCCGCCTTCTTCTCGTTCCAGCCGCAGCTCACCAACGGCAAGCGGCCGGACTGCCTCGTCACCTTACCGGGCGACGGGCGTGGGCTCGTCATCGACGCCAAATTCCCGCTGGAGAGCTTCACCATGCTGCGCGAGGCGCGCGGCGAGGAACAGAAGAAGCAGGCCTCGGCCCGGGTGCGCGGCGATGTCGGCCAGCACGTCAAGGACATCTCGGAGCGCTACTTCCTGCCGGGCGAGACGCAGGACATGGCCCTGCTCTTCGTGCCCTCGGAATCGATCTATGCCGACCTGCACGAGCATTTCGACGACGTGATCCAGAAGGCGCATCGCGCCCGGGTCATGGTGGTCTCGCCCTCGCTGCTGGCGCTGGCGATCCAGCTGATGCAGTCGCTGGTGCGCGACGCCCGCATGCGCGAGGAGGCGCAGGTGATCCAGAGCGAGGTCGGCAAGCTGCTCGACGACGTGCGCCGCCTCGGCGACCGCGTCGACAAGCTCGACACGCATTTCCGCCAGGCGCAGGACGATGTCGCTGGGATCAAAACCTCGGCCGGCAAAGTGACGAGCCGCGCCGAGAAGATCGGCGCGCTGGAGTTCGACGACGCCAAGGGCGAGCCGGCGCTGCCATTCGTGAAGGGGCTGCCGCTGAAGGCTGCGGCGGAGTGAGGCGCCCCTCCTGGCGAATAGTACTCAATCCTACTCTGCGCTATGATGGGAGCAGGATGGAGCCACGGCATGAGAACGACGCAGCAATTCAGCATCACCCTGCCCAATGAGATGGCGGAGATCGTCGAGGACAAGGTGAAATCGGGCGTCTACTCATCGGTGAGCGAGGTCATGCGCGACGGCATAAGAGCCTTGATCGAGCGGGACGCCGCGCTCGAACGGTGGCTGCGAGAGGAAGTCGTGGCCGGTCATGCCGAGTACCTTGCCGCCCCCTCGAAGGGCGTTCCGGCGGAGGAAGTCCTCGACCACATCAAGGCGCGCCGCATCTCACGCTCCGCCTGACGACGCCCGATGCAGGTCATCTTCACGCCCAGAGCCCTGCAGCACATCGAAAACCTGCACGCCTACCTGACCGATCAGGCAAGCGAACTGACCGCCGACCGCTATGTCGGCCGCATCGTTGCCTACTGCCAGCGGTTGGACGTCTTCCCGCTCAGAGGCACGCGGCGCGACGACATCATCCCGGGCCTGCGCATCATCGGCTTCGAACACCGCGTCAACATCGCCTTCATCGCGACGGCCGAAACCGTCCTCATCGAGGGCGTGTTCTATGGCGGGCAGGACTACGAGGCCTCGTTCCGCGAGCCCGAGTAGGGCCTCGTCTCTTCGCCTCAGCCCTGCGGCTGGCGCAGCAGCCGCTCGGCATAGGCGATAATCCGGTCCTGCCCATCGGTCGGGCCGCCATGCAGCGCCGCGATCTTGCGCAGCATGATGAAGAGCTCGTTGAGCTCGGCCTTCGACAGGTTCTTGCGCAGCAGGTCCTTGAGGTCGTCGACCGCGGTCTGGGCCAGGGGCACCGCGTCGACCGCATGCCGGGCGACGACGAGCCGGGCTTCGAGATCCCTGCCGAATTCGAGCACGCCGCGCATCTCGGCCTTGATCGCCTCGATCTGCTCGACGGTCGGCTCGCCGCGATCCTTGGCGACGAGCAACATGAGGGCGACCGCGCCCTCGCGGCTCTCGGTCATCGCCTTGAGCGGGGCCCGCTCGAGCTGGTCGCGGGCGGCGAGGCGGCGCTTGGCGTTGCGCTGGTCGTTCAGCCAGTGGTCGACCGTCTCCATGCCCTTGCCATAGATGAACCAGTACATGATACCGGACATCACCGCGCCGACGATGGCAACGAGGACAGGCATGGCAATTCTCCGCCCTGCCCCGACTCAGGGAATGTCGGGCCAATACCGGCCATCCCTAAAGCGATCTCCGGCTTCGAAGAAGGCGTAACGCTCCGGTTTTACAGTTCCATGATGGCTTGAAACGTAGGTTTCCGTGCTCAAAGCACCAGCGTCCGCTCGAAATCGGCCGCTCGGCTTCATCATGCGAGTAATTCGTATTATATGAATAACTCGAATTATGAGGAGAGGCGCGATGCGCGTTTCGACGGCCGATTTCATCAAGCACTACGGAGCCCTGGCAGACCGCGCCCTTGCCGAGCCGATCACTATCACGAAGAACGGCCGGGACCGGCTGGTCGTGATGTCGGCCGACGAATACAGCCGGCTCAAGCGACGCGAGCGGAAGGCCCTATTGGCGGAAGAGCTCAGCGACGAGGAGCTCAAGCTGATCGCCGAGTCGGAGCCGCCTGCCGGACTTGAGCATCTCGACAGCGAACTGGAGGGCTGGAAGCGGTGACATGGCCGGAGCCGACGCCCGGTCTCGTGATCCGCTATTCCTATCTTTGGCAGCGCGAGGCCCAGGCCGGGCAGGAAGAAGGTCTAAAGGACCGACCCTGCGCCATCGTCCTCGCGATCGAAAATACACCCGGCGAGATGCGGGTCTATGTCCTGCCCGTTACACATTCTCCGCCCGTGGCGGCGGAAGATGCCATCGAACTTCCGATGCAGACGAGGGCCCGCCTCGGCCTCGACGGCGAACGCTCCTGGATCGTCATCAGCGAGGCCAATGTCTTCGTCTGGCCGGGCCCCGACCTGCGCTTCCTGCCGGGACAGGGCCCGGCCAGCGCCGCCTATGGCGCGCTTCCGCCGGGACTGTTCCGGATCATCCGAGACCGCTTCGTCGCGCGAGCCCGGCAGCGGAAGGCCAGGCTCGTTCCACGCAGCGAGTGATCACGCCACCTTCAACGCCGCAGAGAGCTCCGGCTTGACGTTCAGGGTCTGGAACACGACGCAATAGCGCTCGGTCAGCTTGAGAAGCGTGTCGAGCTTCTCCTGCGGGGCGTCGGTCTCGACGTCGAAGGAGAGGCGGATCGCCTTGAAGCCGACGGGCGCGTCCTTGGCGACGCCGAGCGTGCCGCGGAAGTCGAGATCGCCCTCGGCGCGCACCGTGCCCTTCTTCAGATCGATCTCGAGCGCCGTCGCGACCGCCTTCAGCGTCACGCCGGCGCAGGCGACCAGCGCCTCCAGCAGCATGTCGCCGGAGCAAAGCTCGGCGCCGGTGCCGCCCGTCGCCGGGTGCAGGCCGGCGAGCGCGATGGCGCGGCCGGTCTCGACCTTGCAGGCGATGTGCTGGTCGTCGAGCTCGCCATGAGCCTTCAGCGTGATGACGGCGGCATCGGGCGCCTCGCGGTACTTGTCCTTGAGCGGAGCCTGGAGGGCGCGGAGAGCGGTGACGTCCATGTCTGTTACCTCGGCAGGAGATGTGGCGATGTCTGCCGGTGACTTAAGCGCCTACGCTGCGGCAGACCAGCCCTACCGGCGCATGGCTGGGCGCAAGACTACCACCACATCCCCGCCGTCTCGGCTGCCTTGCTCTGCTGCGGCTCCTCGTCCCGCAGCGAGCGATCGAGCGAGCGCAGGACCTCGCGCTTGGCGGCCTCGAAGGTGGGCGAGAGCCGGTCGCGCGGGCGGGCGAGCGGGTTGTCGAGCTCGTCGAAGATGCGGCCGGGGCGCGGCTGCATCACGATGATGCGGTCGGCCAGCGTCACCGCCTCCTCGACGTCATGGGTGACCATGACGACGGTCGGCCGGCTCTCCTCCCAGAGCGACAGCAGATGGCCGTGCAGGCTCGCGCGCGTCGTCGCGTCGAGCGCCGAGAAGGGCTCGTCCATCAGCAGCAGCTTCGGCCTGGTGATCAACGCGCGGGCGATGGCGACGCGCTGCTGCTGGCCGCCGGAGAGCTCGCGCGGCCAGCGCTTCTCGTAGCCGGCGAGACCGACGCGCACGAGAGCATTGGTCACCAGCCCCTCGCGCTCGAAGGCGCTGAGATGCGACAGGCCGAAGGCGACGTTCTCGGCGACGCTGAGCCAGGGGAAGAGCCGCGGCTCCTGGAAGATCACGCCGACATCGGCGCGCGGCTCCAGGATGACGTCGCCGTTGAGCGCGATCTTGCCGGCGCTGGGCTGGTCGAGCCCGGCGACGAGCCGCAGCAGCGTGGTCTTGCCGCAACCGGAGCCGCCGACCAGCGCCAGGATCTCGCCAGGCGCGACCTTGGTGGTGATGGCCGAGAGGGCGTGCGTGCCGTCGGCATAGGTTTTGGAGAGGCTGTCGAAGCTCAGCATCGACGTTCGGCTTTCAGAGCTTGTCGCGACCGAGATCCTGCCAGGCGAGGAAAGGCCGCGTGATGGCGATGAGCAGGCCGTCAGCCAGCTTGCCGAGCACGGCAAAGGCGATGATGGCCGCGATGATGGTGTCGGGACGGCCGAGCTGCTGGCCGTCCACCAAGAGATAGCCGAGGCCCTCGCTCGCCCCCATGATCTCGGCCGCGACCACGAACATGAAGCCGAGGCCGAGGCCCGAGCGCAGCGCGACGATCCAGGCCGGCAGGATCGCCGGGAGCAGCACCCGCCGGACCATGGCGAAGCGGCTGAGCCTGAAGACGCGGCCGACCTCGATGATCTTGCGGTCGATCGACAGGATCGCGGCGGCGACGCCGAGATAGACCGGGAAGAAGACGCCGACTGCGATCAGCGCGACCTTCGAGGCCTCGAAGATGCCGAACCAGAGGATGAAGAGCGGAACCCAGGCGATCGAGGGGATCGAGCGCAGGGCCTGCAAGGTCGGATCGAGCAGGCCGCGCGCCACGGGCAGAGCCCCCGTCAACGCACCCAGCACCGTGCCGACCGCAGCCCCGAGACCGAACCCCGCCGCGACCCGCCAAAGCGTGGCGGTGGCATGGGTCAGGAGGTCGCCCGAGACGGCCAGCCGCCACAGCGTCTTGCCGACCACGCTGGGCGGCGGCATCAGACGGCCATTGGCGAGACCGGCGCCGACCAGGAACTCCCAGAGCGCGGCGAGCGCGATCGGCAGCAGCAGCCCGGCAATGCCCAGACCCCGAGGCGTCCGGCTGGCGGCCGGCCGCTCCTTGGCCTCGGAACTCGTCTCGATCTCAAGCGCGCTCATCAGGCTCCGGTCAGATCCTCAGCAGCATGATCTTGTCCGAAAACCGGTAACCGCCTTTCGGGATCATGCTGGATCCTCAGTGCCCGGCAGCGGGGAAACGCTTGTCGAGCAGGTTGTCGACCACCGCCTTGACGTCGGTATCCGCCGGCAGGACGCCCGCGTCCTTGAGGGCGAGGCCGGCGGCGATAATCGTGTCGGCCTGCGGCTGGCCGATGGTCGAGTAGCTCAGATCGGTGCGGGTGAGCTGGCGCTCGATCACCGGCTCGGAGAGCTTGGTGTACTCGACCAGGATCTTCTTCAGCTCGGCCGGGTTGGCGAGCGCATAGGCGCGCGCCTCCTCATAGGCGGCGATCACCTTGCGCACGAGCTGCGGGTTCTCGTTGGCGAAGGCCTCGCGGACGTTGAGGATGCCCCAGGTGTTGTCCTGCGCCTTGCGGTAGAACAGCTTGGCGCCGCTCTCGACCTCGGCCGCGGCCATCAGGGGGTCGAGCCCGGCCCAGGCGTCGACATCGCCGCGCTCCAGCGCGAGGCGGCCATCGGCATGCTGGAGCAGGACGAGCTTGACGTCCTTCTCGGTCAGCTTGGCGTCGGCGAGCGCCCTGACGAGGAAGATATGCGGGTCGGTGCCGCGGGTGACGGCGATGCGCTTGCCCTTGAGGTCGGAGACCTTGGTGATCTCGCTCTTGGCGCCGGTGACGAGCGCGGTCCATTCCGGCCGCGAGAAGACGTAGATCGACTTGATCGGGTTGCCGTTGACCTTGCCGATCAGGGCGGCTGCGCCGGCGGCCGAGCCGAAGTCGATCGAGCCGGCATTGAGGAATTCGAGCGCCTTGTTCGAGCCGGCGGAGAGCACCCAGCGCACCGTGATGCCGTCAGCGGCAAGAGCCTTCTCGAGGAAGCCCTTCTCCTTCAGCACGAGGCCGACCGGATTATAGGTGGCGTAGTCGATGCGGATTTCCTTGGGCGCCTGGGCGGCGGCTCCGAAGGCAAGCGTCGTCGCCGCAAGGCCGGCGAGGACGAGGCGGCGGCTGAGAGAGGAGATGGCGGACATGGTCGATCCCTTTTCGAACGTGACGCGAAGGGATCGGTGGAGACGTCCCACCCTTACCCCCGCTTTAGCTGCACTTGTTTCGCGCCCGCAAGCTGCTGGCTCAAATCGGCGCGTATCCGTCTTTTAGGTCCACGCGTTCTGTATGTCAAACAATCCACGGCGGCGTGTTGAATGCGTTATTTCACATATATTCTACGTGAAAATCACGATTTCTGCGAATCCAATCAGCGTGCTAGGAGCGGCATGGGCAGAGTTCGCGCTGCCCGGGATCGAGAGTGCCGCCACCGTGTCCGCCATCGCTGATCAGCCCTATCTCGCGCTTGCCGAAGTTCTGGAGAGTCCGCCCCGCGCCGTCGCCCGGCTGGCGAAGGGAATGGGCAAGGCCTCGAACGGCGAGCTGCGGCAGGAACTGGTCGCCGGCCTGCGCCGCACGCTCGACGAGGGCCATGCCTCGGCCAAGGAAATCCTGACGCTGACGCGCAACGGCATCGCCTGCGCCAGGCAGCTCTCCGCTGCGATGGACGGCGTCGTCACCTGCCTGCACGTCGCGGCGAGCCAGCATTTCTACCCGGCGGTGAACCCATCGCAATCCGAGCGGATCGCGGTCGTCGCCGTCGGCGGCTATGGCCGCGGCACCTTGGCGCCGGGCTCCGACGTCGACCTGCTCTTCCTGTTCCCGCACAAGCAGACGGCCTGGGGCGAGAGCGTGGTCGAGGCGATGCTCTACCCGCTCTGGGACCTGAAGCTGAAGGTCGGCCATTCCGTCCGCTCGGTCGACGACTGCATCCGCGAGGCGCGGGCCGACATGACCATCCGCACCGCCTTGCTGGAGGCGCGGTTCCTGAGCGGCGACCGGCCGCTCTTCGAGGAGATGAAGCGGCGCTTCGGCGCCGAGGTGGTCGAGGGCACCGCGCAGGTCTTCACCGAGGCCAAGCTCGCCGAGCGCGAGACCCGCGTCACGCGGGCCGGCTCCTCGCGCTATCTGGTCGAGCCCAACGTGAAAGATGGCAAGGGCGGGCTGCGCGACCTCAACACGCTGTTCTGGATCGCCAAATACGCCTACCGCGTCGAGGATCCCGAGGACCTCGTCGCGGCCGGATTGTTCGACCGCAAGGAAATGCAGATGTTCCAGCGCTCGGAGGAGTTCCTCTGGCGCGTGCGCTGCTGGATGCACTTCATCACCGGGCGGGCCGAGGAGCGGCTCTCCTTCGACCTGCAGCGGCAGGTCACGGCGGCGATCGGCTATGCCGGCCGCAGTGGCCAGGCGCCGGTCGAGCGCTTCATGAAGGCCTATTTCCTCGTCGCCAAGGATGTTGGCGACCTCACCGCGATCGTCTGCGCGGCGCTGGAGGCGCGCCAGCAGAAGCCGCGCGCGACGCTGACCCGGCTGATCGGCAGCTTCACCAAGCGCAAGCGCGTGCGCGCGCTCGGCCATCCCGACTTCACGCTGCAAAGCCAGCGCCTCGCGGTGCTCGACGACGACGCCTTCGAGCGCGATCCGGTCAACCTGCTCCGGCTCTACGAGATCGCCAGCCGCGACGACCTCGCGATCCATCCCGACACGAGCCGGCTGGTGACGCAGTCGCTCAGGCTGGTCTCGACGCAGCTCCGCAACGATCCGGAAGCCAACAAGATCTTCCTCGAGATCCTGACGGCGCGGCGCTCGCCGGAGCCGGTGCTGCGGCGGATGAACGAATCCGGGCTGCTCGGCCGCTTCATCCCGGATTTCGGCCGCATCGTCGCGATGATGCAGTTCAACATGTACCACCACTATACGGTGGACGAGCACCTGATCCGCTCGATCGGCGTGCTCGCCGAGATCGACGCCGGCCAGCTCGAAACCGAGCACCCGCTCGCCAACTCGATCATCTCGACGATCAGCAACCGGCGCGCGCTCTATGTCGCGCTCTTCCTGCACGACATCGCCAAGGGGCGGCCGGAGGACCACTCGACCGCCGGCGCCAAGATCGCCCGCAAGCTCGGGCCGCGGCTCGGCCTCACCGACGCGCAGACCGAGACCGCCGCCTGGCTGGTCGAGCACCACCTCGACATGTCCACGGTGGCGCAGAGCCGCGACCTCGGCGACCCAAAGACGATCGAGAGCTTCGCCGCGACCGTGCAGACGCTGGAGCGGCTGAAGCTGCTGCTGATCCTGACCATCGCCGACATCAAGGCGGTCGGCCCGGGCGTCTGGAACGGCTGGAAGGGCCAGTTGCTGCGCACGCTCTACTACGAGACCGAGATCGTGCTCGCCGGCGGCCATTCGGCGATCGAGCGCCGGGCCCGGGTCGAGCGCAAGCAGGACGCGCTGAAGGAGCGGCTGGGCGACTGGGGCGAGGCCGAGCGCGACGCCTATCTCGCCAGGCACTATCCCGCCTACTGGATCAAGGTCGATCCGCCGCGGCAGGAGAAGCATGCGCGCTTCCTGCGCCAGGCCGAGAGCGAGGGCCGGACGACCGCGACCATGGTCGAGACCGACCAGTTCCGCGGCATCACAGAGCTCACCATCCTGGCGCCGGACCATCCGCGCCTGCTCGCCATCGTCACCGGCGCCTGCGCGGCGGCCGGCGGCAACATCGCCGACGCACAGATCTTCACCACCACGGACGGTCTCGTGCTCGACACGATCTCGATCTCGCGCGCCTTCGAGCGCGACGACGACGAGTTGCGCCGGGCCGAGCGGATCGCAGCCGCAATCGAGCGCGCGCTCAAGGGCGAGATCAAGATCGCCGACCTGGTGGCGCAGCGCCGCGCCCCGCCGCCGCGCGGCCAGACCTTCCAGGTCGCGCCCGAGGTCATCATCGACAACGTGCTCTCGGCCCGCCACACGGTGCTGGAGGTCACGGGGCTCGATCGGCCCGGCCTGCTCTACGACCTCACCACGGCGATCGGGAAGCTCAACCTCAACATCGCCTCGGCCCATATCGCGACCTTCGGCGAGAAAGCGGTCGACGTGTTCTACGTCACCGACCTGACCAATGCGAAGATAACCAGCACCGCGCGGCAGCTCTCGATCCGCAAGGCGCTGCTCGACGTCTTCACCTTCGACCACGAAAAGGCCCAGGCCTCGAAGGCGCGCACGCCGGCCCGCGCTTGATTTCACCGGCCATAAGCCCGATATCGGCCAGGAACGCGGCCGGAACGTAAGCGCCGGCCAGCCCTTTGAAAATATTGGATGAGGCAATGACGCAGAACCCTGCGACGGACGAACCGAACCCGGATGTCGACGCCGAGGCGACGAACGAGATGGCCCCGCGCGAGGCGGTCGAGGCGCTGATCGCCAATATCGAGAGCGAGCGCGACGACTTCAAGGACAAGCTGCTGCGCACGCTCGCCGACATGGAGAACCTGCGCCGGCGCACCGAGCGCGAGGTCGCCGATGCCAAGGCCTATGCGGTGACGAGCTTCGCGCGCGACATGCTCGGCTCGGCCGACAACCTGCGCCGGGCGCTGGAGAGCGTGCCGGACGCCGCGCGCGGCGAGGGCGAGGCGGCCCTGAAGGCGCTGATCGAGGGCGTCGAGCTGACCGAGCGCGACCTGCTCAAGACGCTGGAGCGCCATGGCGTGCGCCGCATCGACCCGCAGGGCGAGAAGTTCGATCCGAACCTGCATCAGGCGATGTTCGAGGCCCCCGATCCGGCTGTTGCCAAGGGCATGGTCTCGAAGGTCGTGCAGTCCGGCTACAAGATCGGCGAGCGCGTGCTGCGGCCGGCGCTGGTCGGCGTCTCCGCCGGCGCGCCGAAGGCCCCGGAAGCTCCCGCGAACGGCGCGTCCGAAGGCAAATAGGCCGTGCTCGAAGCCGCCGGCATCGCCGTCTTTGCTCTGACTGGCGCGCTGGTGGCGGCCCGCAAGGGCATGGACCCGTTCGGCTTCATCCTGCTCGCCACGGTCACCGGCGTCGGCGGCGGCACCTTGCGCGACCTGCTGCTCGGCCGCGGCGTGTTCTGGGTGCTCGCCCCTTGGGATGTCATGCTCTGCTCGGCGGTGGCGCTGCTGGCCTGGGCCATCGCCTATTGCCGGCCGGGCATGATCGAAGGCTGGGGCGGAGCCAAGCTGCTGATCTGGGCCGACGCCGCCGGCATGGCGCTCTTCGCCGTCATCGGCACGCAAAAGGCGCTGGCAGCCGGCGTGCCCATCCTCTCGGCCATCGCCTTCGGCGCTGTGACCGCCAGTTTCGGCGGCATCCTGCGCGACATCCTCGCCGGCGACCGGCCGATGGTGCTGTGGAGCCGGGATTTCTACGTCACGGCCGCAACGGCCGGGGCAGGCGTCACGGCGCTGCTCTCGCATTTCGACGTCAACGCCACGCTCGTGATGATCGCCGGGATCGCGGCCGGATTCGGCCTGCGCGCGGGCTCCATCCTGTGGGGCTGGTCGTTTCCGAGCCTGCCCGGCGGGGTGGACAAGGGCTGATCAGGCGTGCCCCTTCCCTTCTCCCCCTGCGGGAGAAGGTGGCAGCGCGAAGCGCTGACGGATGAGGGGTCGCGCGACGTTTCCCATGTTGCGGGTGGCAGACCCCGTCATCGGAAAGCGCAGCGCGACCCCTCATCCGCCCCTTCGGGGCACCTTCTCCCGCAGGGGGAGAAGGGGGCTCAGGCTGGCTTCGTCACCCGCCTCAACGTCAAATTGATCCGCCCGCCCTGCGGCAGCAGGCTCGACGAGCCCGCGAGGATGCGGTCGATGCCGTGATAGGCGAGGCGCGCCTCGCCGCCGAAGAGCAGGGCGTCGCCCGAAGCGAGCTTCAGCGATTGCGTCTTGCCGCCGCGCACGGTGCCGCCGATGCGGAAGAGCGCGGCGTCGCCGAGCGAGAGCGAGAGCACCGGCGCGTCGAAATCCTGCTCGTCGCGGTCCTGATGCAGGCTCATCTTGGCGCTCGCCTCGTAGAAGTTCACCAGGCAGGCCTGCGGCTCATGCGGGTAGCCGGCCAATTCGCGCCAGGCGTCGAGCAGCGCGGCCGGCATCGGCGGCCAGGGCGCGCCGGTCTCGGGGTGGAGCGGCTGGTAGCGATAGCCTGTTTCGTCCGAGACCCACCCGAGCGAACCGCAATTGGTCATCCTGACCGAGAAGGGCTTGCCGGTCTTCGGCATGCGCGGCTGGAAGAACGGCGCCTGCCGCGCGACCTCGCGCAGATCGGCCACGAGCGCGCCTTGCGCCTCAGCCGAGAGATAGCCCGGCCAATGGATAACGCCCGGTGCGACGGCGAGGCGCGTCATCGCCTCCCTCAGAGATTGTCGAGGCCGAGCACGTCGGTCATCGCGTAGAGGCCGGGCTTGCGGCCGCGGCCCCAGAGCGCCGCCTTGACCGCGCCCTGCGCGAACAGGCTGCGGTCCTCCGCGACATGCGAAAGCTCCAGCCGCTCGCCGGCGCCAGCGAAGATGACCTTGTGATCGCCGACGACGGTGCCGCCGCGCAGCGCCGCGAACCCGATCGCGCCGGGAGGACGGGCGCCGACCTGGCCGTCGCGCGAGGCGACGCGGTGCTCAGCCAGCGGGACCGCCCTGCCCTCAGCCGCCGCCTCACCGAGCAGCACGGCAGTGCCGGAGGGCGCATCGACCTTCATGCGGTGATGCATCTCGACGATCTCGATGTCCCAGTCGGTGCCGAGCGTGGCGGCAACCTTGCGGACGAGGCCGGCCAGCAGGTTGACGCCAAGGCTCATATTGCCGGAGCGGATGATCGCGGCATGGCGCGAGGCTGCCTCCAGCCTGGCGAGATGGCTCGGTTCCATGCCGGTGGTGCCGACGACATGGACGATGCGGGCCTGCGCGGCGAGGCCGGCGAAGGCGACGGTGGCATCCGGCGCGGTGAAATCGAGCACGCCCTCGGCCTCGACGAAGGCGGCCAGCGCATCGTCGCTGACGAGAACGCCATTGGCCGGCAGCCCGGCAAGCACGCCGGCATCCTGCCCGAGCGCCTCAGAGCCCGGCCGTTCGATCGCGGCAGACAGCGTGCAGCCCTCGGTCGCGGCGATAGCCTTGATCAGCATCCGCCCCATGCGCCCGGCGGCGCCGACGACAACGAGACGCATGTCGGTCATGGGATGGTCACTCCGGGCAAGGCAAGGATCGGACAGCGGCTATAGAGCATCGCGCCGGCCAACAAAACCACCCGTTAGCTGGGAGCACGCCCGATCAATGCACAGCGCGGGGAACCCTCTCCTGTAAGGAGAGGGCAGGGTGAGGTGTCGGCCAGAACACCAGTAAGGCTGAAACGGGGTCGCGGTTAGCTCACGGCTAAAGCATCAAAGGGCCAGCACCTCACCCCTGCCCCTCTCCTTACAGGCAGGGGGGTTCCCCGCGCCTCACTGTCTCCCTGAAAGCGCAACGAAAAACGGCCGGGTTGCCCCGGCCGTCGTTCATTCGCAATGCTCGTTGCCTCAGGCGGCCGGCTGGATCGCCGAGAGCTTCCAGTCGCCGCCGCGCGGGCGCACGAAGGTCCAGAGCTCGGTCGCCTCCTGGGCGATGCTGGCATGGCCCTCGACGATGCGGCCCGTAGTGCGCTCGGTCAGCGTGTTGATCAGGCTGAAGCGCATCGCGACGGTGGCGTATTCGCTCTCGCCCTCGCGCCAGGCCTCGGCCAGGTCGCCCTGGAGCAGCTTGACGTCGGAGACGCGGTCGATCAGGCCCTTCTTGGCGTTCTCGGCGAGATCATCGGCGAAGAAGCCGGCCATCTCGGGGGTCAGCCGCTCGCGCAGGGCCTGCTGGTCCTCCTTGGAGTAGGCGTCGTTGACCTCGGTGAGCAGGCGCTCGAAATGGCCGAAATCCTCGCTGGCGAGCGTGAGCTCGATCGGCTTGGGAGCGGGAGCCGCGCCACCGCCGAAACCGCCGAACATGCTCCGCGCGACCGGCTGCGGCTGCTCGGGCTGATAGGCCTCGCGCGCCATCGGGCCATTGGCCGTGGCGAGCTGCGGCTCGGAACGGCGGCGGAAGAAGCGCACGGCCAGGAAGATCGCGCCGGCGATCAGGCCGATCTGCAGCAGGAAGCCGAGCATGCCGGCGAACGAGGCCAGGCCGCTGAAGAAGCCGGCGCCCGAAAGCATGCCGAACAGGCCGGCGCCAAGCAGGCCGGCGCCGAGGCCCATCATCAGGTTGCGGGCCATGGACGGGCGGGCGGCCTGAGCCGCGGCGGCAGCGCCGGCGGCCGGAGCAGCCTGCGCCGGCGACGGCGTCGCGCTGCGCTGGAAGGTCTGGGCGCCGTTCGGCGCGGTATTGGTCGGAGCCGGAGCCGATTCAGAGCGGGCGCCGCGGCTGCCAGAGCTCCTGCCGCCGCCCGGACGTGCTTCTGCGAGCATCGGGACGAGCACAAGCGCACCAGCGATCAGGGCAATGACACGGCCACGACGGGCAAGCGAAATCAGTGACATGGTTCCTCCCGGAGCCCCCCTTGGGCTCTCTTCCGGGCAATATGGCCTCTACGCTGCGACAGAGCAAGGTCTATAGACTTAAGTAGAAGTTACAGTATAACAAAATGAACGACTGGACGATTCCTTTAGCCGTGCTACGCTCTCGCTTCGCCGTCGGCCAAATCGGCGAAGGGAGTGACCTATGATAAGGATCGCACCAAGGCCGCACCACGAGAGTCCACGCATCCTGCGCAGCCTGACTCTCGCAATATCGCTTTCCCTTACGTCACTTAGCGCAGGCCTTGCCCAGGATCGGCCTGTTGCGCTCGACCCTCCGCGGCTGGCGCAGGCACCGGAGCCGCTCTGCTTCTGCTGGACCGATGGCCTCAAGATCGCCGAAGGTGCGAGCGCCTGCATCAGGACGACGGTGGGGCGGCGGCTCGCCAAATGCGACCGGGTCACCAACGTGATGTCCTGGCAGGTGACCGAGAACCCTTGCCCGGAGAGCTGACGGCTCCTCAAGCATCCCTCAGCCCTCATCCTGAGGAGCGCGAAGCGCGTCTCCTCAGGATGAGGGCTGAAGTCCGACCGATCCTTGCGGCATATGCACCAACGACAAACGCCGCCGGACCCTGCCCGGCGGCGTTCTCATTAGAAATGCTCCTGCGGTCTTTTTTCGACTCGAGACTGACGTCTGTCAGAACGCTCCCAACACGATGGCAATCATGAACACGAAGGCCGCGCCCATCACCAACCGGTCGAGACTTAGCGTGAGGCTCATCGCATCCTCCTTTGTCATTGACCTGTCGCCGACGCTAGCAGAATTGGCGATGGCCGCAAGAGGGCATCCATGTGGCAGTGCAGCGGCGGAGCGATGAGTATCGCTAATTCTTGGTTAAACCATTGAGTTGATTTGGGGATAACGACAGTCAAACCTCTGCGGCGGCAAGCTTCTCCAGGCTCTTCGCTACCGCAATAACCTCGTCATCGGCGCCGAAGCGGCCGATGACCTGAAAGCTCACTGGCAGGCCCCGCGGCCCCTTGGTCAGGGGGATGGTGAGGCAGGGCGTGCCGAGCAAGGTCCAGAGCCGGTTGAACTTCGAATCCCCGGTCGAGGCGAGCGTCGCGGGCGCCTCGCCGGGCGCGGCGTAGCTGATGACGACGTCGATCTCGGTGAAGACATCATGGCAGGCAGCGCGGCCGCGGCGCGAGAGCCGCCGCGCCTCGTCATATTGCCTCGGCGTCACGTTGCGGGCGCTGTCGAGATAGGCGCGGAGCTTCGGCGGCAACGCCGCGCGGCGCTCGGCATATTCCCAGGCGAGCGCCTGCGTCGCCTCGAAATCCTGCAGCGGGCCATGGGCGTGGAAGGCCTCGGCGAGAGCCGGCGGGCTCGCCAGCTCGACGAGCTTCGCCCCCGCCCCGGCCGCCAGAGCGGTGATGCGCCGGAGCGCCTCGTCGGAAGCCGCATCAGCCGCCCCCGCGAAATCCTGCCGGGCCACGCCGATGCGCAGGCCCTTGAGCCCGGCTTCGGGCGCGTCGAGCTCCGCCCGGCCGGTCAGCGCCGCCAGCGCGAAGCCGAGATCGTCGGCGCTCGCAGCCATCAGCCCGGCCGTGTCGAGCGACCAGGAGAAGGTCTTGATGCCGACGGTCGGCAGCAGGCCGTAGGACGGCTTGATCGCGGCGACGCCGCAATAGGCGGCCGGGCGGATGACCGAGCCGCCGGTCTGGGTGCCGATCGCGAGCGGGACCATGCCGGCCGCGACCGCCGCCGCCGAGCCCGACGACGAGCCGCCGGGACTCGCATTCAGATCGTGCGGATTGCGCGTCGGCGCCGGATCGAGGAAGGCGAAGGCGGTGGTGTGCGTCTTGCCGGCGATTGTCGCACCCGCCGCCTTCAGTGCCGTGACGATGGGCGCATCGGCGCGCGGCTGCCAGCCATCGTAGATCGAGGAGCCCATGCCGGTCGGCAGATCGGCGGTGTCGACGATGTCCTTGACGCCGCAGGCGATGCCGGCGAGCGGGCCGGTCCCGGGTTCGAGCTGCGCCGGGCGGCTGGCGAAGGCGCGGATGTCGCCCTCGCGAGCGGAGATCAGCGCCTCACAGCGCTTCAGCTCGGCTGCGGCAGCGTCCTGGCCCGCGGCAGCAAGGCGGGCGATCTCACGCGCTCTCAGCATCGAGGTCTCCGATCCGCCAAGCGCTGCCGCCGGCCTTCCAATGGCTTCCGGCCTATCTCGCACGAGCAAACCGAGCTGGCCAAGCCAGATTAACGAATGGGGCGGCCGCATCGAAAAGCGTTGGTTTTACAATGGGTCGGCTGCCGCACGACTTAACGTCAGAAGCATCCCGTTAGCGCCGGATTAACCGCGTCGGCAAAGTTAATCCCGCTGTGGCGGCCGAGTCTCACCCGGTCAATAAACCGTTCATCTGCCCGTTCGCATTTGAATGGTCATGCGACGCTCACACCTCGTCCTCATCGCACTCGGCATCATCGGCGCCGGCCTCGCCGGCTGCGGCAAGTTCCAGAAGCCGCAGCGCGCGGCCTGGCGCGACCAGGCCGAAGCCGCCTGCATGGCTTCGCGCCAGGTGCAGATCTCCTCCTATGTCAGCCTGCGCGGCAAGCCGATCGACGGGCCCGGCACTTGCGGCATGACGCAGCCGCTGCGCGTCTCGGCCTTCTCCGGCGGCGGCATCCACCTCACCAGCAACGCCACCCTCGGCTGCCCGGTCGTCGCCACCACCGACAAGTGGCTGGCCGAGGTGGTGCAGCCGGCGGCGATGAACGTGCTCGGCGCCCAGGTCATCGAGCTGCGCGCCGGCTCCTATTCCTGCCGCGCCATGAACAACGGCACCGCGACGACCCGCACCTCCGAGCATGCCTTCGGCAACGCCCTCGACGTCTTCTCCTTCCGGCTGAACGACGGGCGCGTCGTCACGGTCAAGGACGGCTGGCGCGGCTCGCCGGAGGAGCAGAATTTTCTGCGCGAGGTCTTCGTCGGCGCCTGCCAGCACTTCTCGACGGTACTCGGGCCGGGCGCCGACCCGATGCACTACGACCACATCCATATCGACCTCGCCCGGCACTCGAAGGACCGGCACATCTGCAAGCCGATCATCAAATACGAGCCGAACTACAACCTGCAGCCGCCGGACATCGCGCGGCCCGACCGCATGGCGCTGCAACAGCAGCCTCCGGCGACGCGCCAGACCCTGCCGCCGCCGATGGTGGCCGACGCTTCGGGCGGGCTGCTGCGCCAGCCGAGCCCGGGCCTGCGCCCGCCGGGCTCGGTCAATGGCGGCTATCCGGTCGCGCACCAGAGCGTCCCGGGCGGGCTCGAGGGCCAGCGGCGCTATATCGAAGAGGCGCCGCAGCGGCCGCAGCAGATGACGCCGCGCTACCAGCCGGAGGCCTTGCCGAGCGAGGCGCGCGGGCCGCTGATGCTGCCGGGCTCGGTACCGCCGACCGAGGACCTCGTCGTCGGTGACGTCGAGGGCAACGGCATCATCGACGTGCCAGGACAGGAGCAGGGCGAGGAGATCACGCCGCAGAACGATCCGTTCGCGGTCGGGCGGCCGCAGCGGCGGTAGGGGCGGGCTGGGGATATGAGTCCCATCTTGTGAGCAGGATATTTCCGGTTATATTACTGGAAATATCCGGAGGCTAGCGTGGGCAATTCTCAGAAGCGCGCCATTCAGAATTATCGTTCCCGGCTCAGCGAGCGCGGCCTGGCGCGTTTCGAGGTGCTCGGGCTCGATGCCGACCGCGATTTGATCCGCAGCCTCGCCCGCCGTCTCGCGGAGGAAGGACCGGAAGCCACGCGGCTGCGAGCCAGCGTCAATCAGACGATGGCCGCCGAGCCACCAAAGAAGGGAGGCATTCTTGCAGCCCTTCGGCGCTCCCCCCTTGTTGGGGCCGATCTCGATCTGACTCGTTCTTTTGAGAAAGGGCGCAAGGTTGAGATTTGATGCGCTACCTCCTCGACACCAACATCATCAGTAACGTTACGAAGCCACTGCCCTCGGAGCCTCTGCTCAGCTGGATGGCCGAACAGGCCGATCAAGATCTTTTCATTGCTTCCCTCACGGTCGCGGAGATTCACCGCGGCATCTTCGAGAAGCCGGCGGGGAAGCGGCGCGATCAGCTTGAGAATTGGTTCGTTGGCCTCGAGGGACCGCAGGCACTGTTCGCAGGCCGCGTGCTACCCTTCGATGAGCAAGCGGGCCTCATTTGGGCGCGCCTCATGGCGGACGGAAAGATAAAAGGCCGGCCGCGTAGCGCACTCGACACCATTATCGCCGCCGTGGCGCTTGCCAATGAATGCGTGGTGGTTACCGACAATGAGCGCGATTTCGAGGGAATCGATATCTTCAATCCGCTCAGGAGCTGAGTAAGGAGACCTCGCTCGCAGCGGTCTCACCGCGCGTTCAGCACCTGCCGGCACTCCGGCGGCAGGGCCTCCAGCGACATCGGCGGCTTGGGTTTCGGCTTCGGGCCCGGCTTGGGCTTGGGCGGGTTGAAGATCGCCTCGTGCTGGCGCTGGATCCAGCCCGAGAGCTCCTCGCCGCAGCCATCGCCGAAATTCGGCGGCTCCTGGCCGGCGCAGCTGGCCATGCCGACAGGGCAGCTCAGCCGGATGTGGAAATGGTAGTTATGGCCCCAGATCGGCCGGACCTTCTTGAGCCAGTCGCGCTCCGAGCCCGACTCACGGCAGAGCGCCACCTTGAGCGCGGGATTGACGAAGATGCGCTCGACGCGGGGTTCGGCCGCCACGGCCCGGATCAACCTGGTATGGGCCGGCGTCCAGTTCTTCGGGTCGACGTCGCGCCAGTCGGAGCGGGCCATGTTGACCGCGGGCATATTCTCGCGCTCGTCGCGGCCGATCCTGTCGCGCGGCATCGGCGTCAGCCAGACATCGGCGTCGAGCCCGATCTGGTGCGAGGCGTGGCCGGTCAACATCGGGCCGCCGCGCGCCTGCGACATGTCGCCGACGAGCAGGCCGGGCCAGCCATTGATCTTCGGGACGTTGCGCGCCAGCCGCTCGAGGAAGGCGATCAGCTCGGGATGGCCCCAGTTGCGGTTGCGGTTGAGCCGCATCACCTGCCAAGCGTCGCCATCAACAGGCAGCGCCGCACCGCCGGCAAGGCAGCCGCGGGCATAGGAGCCGATCGATTCCGGCGGCATGTGCGCCGGTGTGGTCTTCTGGCCGAAGAGCGCGCGGGCTGCCTCGGGATAGGCGGCAAGGTTGGTGGCGCGACGCTTCGCCTCCTCCGACGCCGTATCCTGGGCGCGGGCGAGGCAGGGCGCGAACGCGGCCGCCAGCAGCGTGGCGGCAAGGACGAATCGGCGGTGCGAGCGAGGCATGACACAGGATCGCCATGGCCTGCGAGCCGGGTCAAGCGTGCTCGCGGCCGAGCCGGTCGGCAACACGCCAGCCGAACTCGAGGCGCTCCGGCAAGGCGAGCGCTTCACCATTCCCGCTTATGGCTTCGCTGCTTGAGGTGTGACCTTAAAGGAACAAACCCGATACCCGGGACGTTCTCCCCTTGCACCCGGTCGCCAGCGACAGCGCGGTGCGAATGGGAAAAGGGGCGTCTCATGTCCACCCTCGTGATCGTCTTGCTCGTGCTGCTGCTGATGGGCGGCGGTGGATATTATGGCCATCGCAGCTATGGCCCGACCGGCCTCGGCAGCGTCATCGGACTCGTGCTCGTCGTCGTGCTGGTGCTCTGGCTGCTCGGCGCCATCGGAGGCGTGCCGGTGAGGGTCTAGGCTCTCACCCTCTCTGGCTGTTCTCCCAGACCGCGGTCGCGGCGGCGAGGTCCTCGATGGAGACGCCGACCGACTTGAACAGCGTGATGCCGCCATCCTCGGCCGGGCCGGCAATCGTGCCGCGGCAGAGGTCGGTCAGCGTGCCCGCGACCTTGTCGGCGCTGTAGCTGCCTTCCTTGATCGCGACGGCGACGTCGCCGCCCTCGTCGATCGCCTTGGCGCTGTCGACCACGACGCGGGCGCGGTGCAGCGCGTCGGCATCGGTCTCGCGCATCTCCATGGTGAAGGCGCCGATCAGGTCGAGATGGGCGGTGCGCTTCAGCCAATGGCCGTGGATCAGCGGCTCCCTGGCGTTGGTGGCGCAGGAGATGATGTCGGCCGTGCGCGCCTCGCCCTCGAGATCGGTGGTGGCGCGCACCTCGATGCCCTCAAGCGCGAGCGCGTCGGCGACTTCGACCGCGGCCTCCGGCCGGCGCGCCCAGATCGCGATATCGGTCAGCGGACGGACGCTGCGATGCGCCTTGATCAGGAAGGGCGCCAGCGCACCGGCCCCGACCATCAGCATCTTCGAGGCGTCTTCATCAGCCATGTAGCGTGCGGCCAGCGCCGAGGCCGCCGCCGTGCGCCAGACGGTCAAGCGGTTGCCATCGAAGACCGCGAGCGGCCGGCCGGTGTCGCCATCCATCAGCAGATAGGCGCCCATGACGCCCGGCAGGTTGCGCTTGCCGTTCTCGAAGAAGACCGAGACGACCTTGGTGCCGATATAGCCCTTCTCGGCCGAGGGTGCGCTCCAGGCCGGCATGACCAGCAGCACGCCTTTCCCGGTGGGGCGCTCGACGGTGTAGTGGTTGCGCGGCGGCATGACGCCGTCGCTGCGGAAGGCCTCGGCCAGCGTGTCGATCAGGGCGGGGAAGCTGAGAGCCGCATCGATCTCGGCGGCGTCGAACAGCCGCATCAGCCGTTTCCGCGGGTCAAGGCCGGCAGGGCGGAATCGGGCACGGCGGCGCGCAGCGACTGCGCCTCGTTGCGCAGCGCATCAGCCTCGCGGCGGCTGCGGCGGGCGGCCTTGCGGTGCTTGCCCTGTGCGATCCAGGACGCAAGCCCGCCGATCAGCACGCCAGCGGCAATGGATATCAAGACCACCGCGAAGAGCGGCAACTCGAAAACGAATTGCGGCGCGTCGCGGCTGATCGGATCGAGCGAGATGGGCACGGACGCCCGGTTCGCCACCGAAAACAGCACGATCGCCAGGGCGATCGGCACGAGGATCAGCGCCTTGAAGAAGGTTTTCATCACTCTTCCCGAGTCCCTGCGGGCTGCAGCTCTTTATCGCCGCATCGGCTTTCCCGAAAACCGCATTCCACTTTTCGGGCCGATGCTCTGCCGCCGACAGGACTATCAGTGCTTGCCGTTGAGCCGCAAGCGAAGCTCCTTGCCGGTCTTGAAGACCGGAACGAACTTCTCCTCGACCTCGACCGCATCGCCGGTGCGCGGGTTGCGGCCGACGCGCGCGGCGCGGGCCTTGCGGGAGAATGCGCCGAAGCCGCGCAGCTCGACCCGGTCCCCGCGCGCCAGCGCCTTGACGACCTCGTCGAGGATCGCCGTGACGATGTTCTCAATATCGCGCTGGTAAAGATGAGTGTTACGCTCGGCGATGCGTTGAACGAGTTCGGATTTTATCATTTGTCCAGTATAACCGCTTGTATCAACATCACTTTTCGCCGACAGGCTGCCAGAGCGCCAGAGGCGCGTCAAGCCGCAAACCGATGGGCTGGTCGGCGGCGCGGGCAATGAGTGTCGCAAGGGCATCGAGCCCCGCCGCGCGGGCCATCGCCTCGCTGGCACTCCAGAGACCATAGGACGAGGATTCGCTGCGGCGGCGCCAGTCGCGCACCGGCAGATCCTTGGTGATTTTCTTCTCGCGCTCGAGCCAGGCGATCGCCTCCGGCTCGCTGCCGATCTCGTCGATCAGCTTGAGGGTGAGCGCGCGGTTGCCGGAATGGACGCGGCCATCGGAAACCACCGCAACCTCAGCGTCTTGCAGCTTGCGGCGCTCGCGCACCAGGCGCTTGAACCAGTCGTAATTGTCGTTGACGACCTCCTGCAGGGCGGCGCGGGCCTCCGGCGAGGTCGGCTCGAAGCCGTTGGGCGCCGCCTTGAGCGGGCTCGACTTGATCTCCTCGAGCTTGACGCCGGCCGTGTCGAGCAGGCGCGCGACATTGGGGATCTGGAAGAGCACGCCGATCGAGCCGACCAGCGAGGTCTGGCGCGCGACGATGCGGTCTGCGCCCATCGCGGCGATGAAGCCGCCGGAGGCGGCGAGCCCGTCGACGACGGTGACCATCGGCTTCTTGACGGCGAGCTTGCGCAGCGCGTCGTAGAGCGCCTCCGAGCCGGTCACGGTGCCCCCGGGGCTGTCGATCCTGACCAGCACCGCCTCGGCCTTGCTGTCCTCCAGCGACTTGATCAGGTCGAGCGTGCGCCTGTCGCCGGAGATGAAGCCGGAGATGGTGATGCGGGCGATATGGGCCGAGGAGAGCGAACCGGGCGTGCGGCCGCTCCAGGCGAGTCCGCCGATCACGGCGACGGCGATGACGGCGAGCACGGCCAGAAGCCGCCAGACCGTCAACTTGCGCCTCAGGCTGCGGCGATCGGCGAGCAGATCGGCATCGGATGACATGGTTTCGGGCTCCAGTGGACTGGGACGCTTCCGCGGTGCCGTGATGTAGCCCCGCCATTCCGGCCGGGCAAGGCGACAACTGCGCTCAGGCTGGCATGGCCGCGCGCTGCCGGTCCAGTGCCAGGAGCGCAAGCCCGCTCGCGACCGAACGGAAAGCGTCGCCGATATGGACGCGCTCGGCGCCGAAGCGGCGGTCGAACAGCGCCCTGACAGCCGGGACATGCGAGGTGCCGCCGGTCATGAACACGGCCTCGACTGCGCCGCCGGCAATGCCGGCCTCCGCCAAGGCGCGGTCGAGCGCGGCCTCGATCGCCCCGACATCCTCGGCGATCCAGCTTTCGAACTCGCTGCGCTTGATCGGGGTCTCGATCACCACGTCCATCTGGCGGAAGCTGAGCCTGGTCTCGTCGGCGCCCGAGAGCGCGATCTTGGCGGCCGAGACGGCGCGGTAGAGCTCGTAGCCGAGATCGTATTCGATCACGGTCAGCAGGTCCTCGAGCTTGCCGGGCTCGACCGCGTCGCGGATCAATGCCTTGAGCTCGGCCATGGTCTCGCGGCTCTTCATCAGCGAGAGCCGGTGCCATTGCGCGAAGGCGGCATGGTAATGCGCCGGGATCGGCAGCAGCTTCTCGAAGGAGCGGTACTGCGTGCCCTTGCCCAGCCGCGGCGAGACGGCGTGCTCGATGATGCGGTAGTCGAACGTGTCGCCGGCGACGCCGACGCCGGCATGCGAGAGCGGGATCGCCTCGAGCCGGCCGGTACCGCCGGGCTCGAAGCGCATCACCGAGAAGTCGCTGGTGCCGCCGCCGAAATCCGCGACCAGCATGGTCTGCGGCGTCTTCAGGTCGCGGGCATACCAATAGGCGGCGCCGAGCGGCTCGTAGGCGAAATCGACCTTGGCCATGCCGGCCTTGGCATAGGAGGAGGCCAGCCGGCCGACGGCCAGCTCCTCGTCCGGCCGCTCGCCGGCGAAGACGACCGGGCGGCCCGAGACCAGCGGCATCGCGCTGAGGCCATCGAGATCGGCGGTGAGGTCGCTCAGGAAGGTGCCGATCAGGTCGTCGAGCCGGTAGAGCTTGCCGAACAGGCGGGTCTCCTGGAAGGCGCGGCTGGAGAGGTGCGTCTTCAGCGATTGCAGGAAGCGGTGCTCGGTCGTCATGCCCAGCGCCATGTCGAGCGCGTCGGGCCCGCTGACATGGACGACCCTCGTCTCGGGCGGCCTGCCCTCGCGCCAGAACATCAGGGCGGAGCGGTAGGCGTCGACCGCGCCCTGCCTGGTCGGGAAGCTGCGCGTCGTCACCGAGCCGTCAGCCCGCGCCAACGCCACCACGCTGTTGGTGGTGCCGAAATCGATGCCGATCGCCGCGGTAGACATGGTCGCTTCCTTATCAAGGTGACGGCAGCCCTGGCCCAAACCTCCGCCGTCATCCCGGACAAGCCGCGTTTGCGGCGCAGATCCGGGATCCATCCTAGAGCGCCGAGCTCTACGATGGATCCCGGCGCTCCGCTTCGCTGCGGCCGGGATGACGGCGGAGGCTCGGGCCAGGGGCTCGAACCGAAACAAAAGCCCGCGCGGATTTCTCCGCGCGGGCCGATGGGATTGGCAGGCCGCGACACGCGGCCTGAAGATCACTTCTTGTCGGTGTTGGCCTTCTTGAGGGCCGCGCCGAGGATGTCGCCGAGCGAGGCGCCGGAGTCGGACGAACCGAACTGGGCGATCGCCTCCTTCTCTTCGGCCATTTCCAGCGCCTTGATCGACACCTGGATCTTGCGAGCCTTCTTGTCGAACAGGATGACGCGGGCATCGACCTTCTCGCCGGCCGCGAAGCGCTCGGGGCGCTGCTCGGAGCGTTCGCGCGCGATCTCGGCGCGCTTGATGAAGGTGGTCATGTCGGTGCCGGCGATCTTGACGTCGAGACCGGCTTCCTTGACCTCGATCACCTCACAGGTGACGACCTGGCCCTTCTTGAACTCGCCGGCATCCACGAAGGGATCGCCGCCGAGCTGCTTCAGGCCGAGCGAGATGCGCTCCTTCTCGACGTCCACATCGAGGACGACAGCCTGGAGCATGTCGCCCTTCTTGTATTCCTCGATGACCTGCTCGCCCGGACGGTTCCAGTCGAGATCCGAAAGATGGATCATGCCGTCGATATCGCCTTCGAGACCCAGGAAGAGACCGAACTCGGTCTTGTTCTTGACCTCGCCCTCGACCGTCGAACCGGACGGATGGTTCTCGGCGAAGACCTCCCACGGGTTGCGCAGGGTCTGCTTGAGGCCGAGCGAGATGCGGCGCTTGACCTGATCGACCTCGAGGATCGCGACGTCGACTTCCTGCGAGGTCGAGACGATCTTGCCGGGGTGGACGTTCTTCTTGGTCCAGGACATCTCGGAGACGTGGATGAGGCCTTCGATGCCCGGCTCCACTTCGACGAACGCGCCGTAGTCCGTGATGTTGGTGACGCGGCCCTTGAGGCGCGCACCGACGGGGTAGCGGGCGGCGATGCCATCCCACGGATCGGCCAGCAGCTGCTTGATGCCAAGCGAGATGCGGTGCGTCTCCTGGTTGATCTTGATGATCTTGACCTTGACCGTCTGGCCGATGGTCACGACCTCGGACGGATGGTTGACGCGGCGCCAGGCCATGTCGGTCACGTGCAGCAGGCCGTCAATGCCGCCGAGGTCGACGAACGCGCCGTACTCGGTGATGTTCTTGACGACGCCGTCGATGACCTGACCCTCTTCGAGGCTGGCGACCAGCTCGGAGCGGGCCTCGGCGCGGGTCTCTTCGAGAACCGTGCGGCGCGAGACGACGATGTTGCCGCGGCGGCGATCCATCTTGAGGATCTCGAACGGCTGCGGCTGGCCCATCAGCGGGCCGACGTCGCGGATCGGGCGGATGTCGACCTGCGAGCGCGGCAGGAAGGCCACGGCGCCGTCGAGATCGACGGTGTAGCCGCCCTTGACGGTGTTGAAGATCACGCCGGTGACCTTCTCGCGGGCCTCGAAGGCCTTCTCGAGCTTGACCCAGCTCTCTTCGCGGCGAGCCTTATCGCGCGAGATGACGGCTTCGCCGAGGGCGTTCTCGATCCGGTCGAGGTAGACTTCGACCTCGTCGCCGACCTTGAGGTCCTGGTCGCGGCCGGGGCCGGTGAATTCCTTGAGGGCAACGCGGCCTTCGGTCTTCAGGCCGACATCGATGATCGCCATGTCTTTTTCGATGGCGACGACGATGCCCTTGATAACGGAACCTTCGAGCGCATCATTGCTGGCGAAGGATTCCTCGAGCAGGGCGGCGAAATCCTCGCGACCCGCGTGATAGCTTTCAACTGCTGACATATGAGCTCCTGACGCCGGTCGCGTATCCCGCTGGACCGGCAAGCGCCGCTTGGGTTGGTGCTGCGATCCGGACCGTCTCCGACGGCGCCTCATCGAGGCTTGCCCCGTGCGGATGCCAGTGCATCCGGCGGGGACGGGCGGCGCTGAGCCGCCGGACATGATCCGCATCCGCAAGGCTCGCTGCCAACGCAAAACGGGAGCAGGCCATGAAGACCGCCCCCGGCTGTGATCGATCACGGCCCTTCGGACAGGGCCGATGTAGTCGATCAGGCCGGTCAGGGCAAGTGGCGTCCGCCCTCCCCGTCATTGCGAGCGCAACGAAGCAACCCAGGGGTCTCGCTCACCCGGTCCCCCTGGGTTGCTTCGCTGCGCTCGCAATGACGGCAGGCGTCACCTTTGACTTCCACGCAGCACCGGCAAATTATTCCTGATCTTTGATCAGGAGTGGACATGGCATTCGATGGGCGCCTGCTGGCCGGCGTCAGCGTTCTCGCCGCCGTCGTCGAGGGCGGCAGCTTCGTGCGGGCGGCCGAGGCGCTCGGCATGTCCGATTCCGGCGTCAGCCGCGCCATCGCCCGGCTGGAGAAGCGAGTCGGCATCCGGCTGATCGACCGCACGACACGCTCGATGACCCTGACCGACGAGGGCCGGCGCTTCCACGAGCGGGTGGCGCCGATGCTCGGCGGCATCGAGGAGGCGGCGATCGAGGCTTCCGGCTCGGCCGGCGCGGTGCGCGGGCGGCTGCGCGTCGACCTCGACCCGTTCTTCGCCCGGCTGCTGCTCGCCGACCGGCTCGGCGCCTTCCTCGAGGAGCATCCCGAGCTTTCGCTCGAACTCGTCACCCGCGCGCATGTCGGCGACCTGATCGCGGACGGGATCGACCTCGCCATGCGCTTCGGCGAGCCCTCGCCGTCATCGGCCGTGGCGCGCAAGCTGCTGGAAACCCGCATCCTGACCGTGGCTTCGCCCGGCTATCTCGCACGCCATGGCCGGCCCACCCACCCGAGCGAACTCGCCCGTCACGCCTGCATCCACTACCGCGACCCGGTGACCGGGCGGCCCTTCGACTGGGAGTTCCACCGCGACGGCGAAGTCTTGAGCGTCGAGGCGCCGGGCCGGCTTCTGCTCAGCGACGTCGGCACCATGCACGCGGCCTGCGTGGCAGGTGCGGGCGTGGCGCAGGTGATGGCGCTCGGCAGCCAGCACCTGCTCGACGAGGGCCGGCTGGTCGAACTCTTCCCGGACTGGCCAGGCGAGGTCTTCCCGCTCTATGCGCTGTATCCCTCCAGGCATCAGCCGGCGGCGAAGGTGCGCGCCTTCATCGAATTCGCCCTGGCGGAGACCCGGCGCGGTTGAAGCGCCCACGCTTGCATGGCGGCAGAGCGGCGCTTGCGCCTGGAGCCGGTGTCGGGATCGGGCAAAACCGACTAGAAGCGAGGCATGGTCCGCTCCGGCGGCGCCCGTCTTCAACGCGAGGAAGCCTGAATGTCCGATCTTTCCGCCTTTCCGATCACCAAGCGCTGGCCGGCCCAGCACCCCGACCGCATCCAGCTCTACTCGCTGCCGACGCCGAACGGCGTGAAGGTCTCGATCGCGCTGGAAGAGCTCGGCCTGCCCTACGAGCCGCATACGATCGACATCGGCAAGAACGAGACCTGGGGGCCGGAATTCCTGTCGCTGAACCCGAACGGCAAGATCCCGGCGATCATCGACCCCAACGGCCCCGGCGGAAAGCCCATCGGCCTGTTCGAGTCGGGCGCGATCCTGCTCTACCTCGCCGAGAAGACCGGCAAGCTGCTGCCGGCCGATGCCGCCAGGCGCTACGAGACCATCGCGTGGGTGTTCTTCCAGATGGCGGCGGTCGGCCCGATGTTCGGCCAGCTCGGCTTCTTCCACCGCTTCGCCGGGCGCGAATACGAGGACAAGCGCCCGCGCGACCGCTACGCCGCAGAGAGCAAGCGCCTGCTCGGCGTGCTGGAGACCCGGCTCGACGGCCGGCAATGGATCATGGGCGACGAGTACACCATCGCCGACATCGCCCTGCTCGGCTGGGTCCGCAACATCAACGGCTTCTACCAGGCCGGCGAGCTCGTCGACTATGCCAGCCTGAAGAACGTCCCGGCCTGGGTCGAGCGTGGCCTGGCGCGGCCGGCCGTGCAGCGCGGGCTGGAGATTCCGAAGCGGCCGTGAGCGCGGCCTAGCAACCACAGCTTCCCAAAGGGGCGCGGGAGCCCTCTCCTGTAAGGAGAGGGTTTGGGTGAGGTGTCGGCCGTTTGACACTGCAGCTGTGAGCTGACCGCGGCCGTTGTTCAGCCTCACTGGTGTTCTGGCCTACACCTCACCCTGCCCTCTCCTTACAGGAGAGGGTTCCCCGCGCGTCCTTCTCTGTCCGACTCCGCAAACCCGCTTCCCCGCCAGCGCGCTTCGTGCAACCTTGCGGCCGGGTTTCGTCGGGGGGAAGGAGCCAATGATGGGCTGGATCGTTTTCGGGCTGCTCGCAGTCGCCGCCGTCTATCTGATCATGACCTATAACGGCCTGGTCTCGATGCGGCAGCGCACCAACCAGGCCTTCGCCGATATCGACGTGCAGCTGAAGCAGCGCCACGACCTGATCCCCAACCTGGTGGAGACGGTGAAGGGCTATGCCACCCACGAGCGCGAGACCTTCGACGCCGTGATCAAGGCCCGCAACGACGCGCAGGCCGCCCATGGCCCGCAGGCGCAGGCCCAGGCCGAGCAGCAATTGTCGGGCGCCGTCGGCCGGCTGCTCGCGCTGGCCGAGGCCTATCCGGACCTGAAGGCCAGCGCCAATTTCCAGCAGCTGCAGGAGCAGCTCAGCAATGTCGAGGACAAGCTCGCGGCTGCCAGGCGCTTCTTCAACAATGCCGTCGGCGAGTTCAACGCGGCGATCCAGGCCTTTCCGGCCGTGTTCTTCGCCCCGCAGATGGGCTTCACCGCGCGCGAGTTCTTCGATGTCGGCGAGCAGGCCCGGGCGCAGCTCGACGTCGCGCCGAGCGTGAAGTTCTGACGCCCGCCTAACGCCAGTTGGGGAGCGGTCGCGATGGTCGGCCAGGCCTTCGGGCTCTATACCCACCAGCGCAACAACCGGATCAGGTCGGGCTTCCTGATCGCCGGCCTGTTCCTGCTGGTCTACATCACCAGCTACGGCCTGATCCTGATGGGCTACGGCTATGGCGGCGTCATGCGCGGGCGCAGCGTCTCGGGCGAGACTTGGCGGCTGTTCTGGTCCTGGTTCCCGTTCATCACCATCGCGGCCGGCGCCTGGGTCTTCATCGGCTTCAAGATCAATGTCGGGCTGATCAGCTCGGTGACCGGCGCGCAGGGCGTGACGCGCGAGGCCAACCCCAAGCTCTACCGGATGCTGGAGAACCTCTGCATCTCGCGCGGCCTGCCGATGCCCAAGCTCGCCATCATCGAGAACGAGGCGCTCAACGCCTTCGCCAGCGGCGTCAACGAGAAGCAGTTCACGGTGACCGTGACCACCGGCCTGCTCGGCGCGCTGAACGATGCCGAGGTCGAGGCCGTCCTCGCCCATGAGCTGACCCATATCCGCAATGGCGACGTCCGGCTGATGGTCATCGCGGTGGTCATCGCCGGCGTGATCTCCTTCGTCGGCGAGATGATCTTCCGCAATTTCGGCCGCGTGCGCATCTCCTCCGACAACGACAAGAAAGGCAGCGGCGTAGCGATCCTGATCGGCATCGTCGTGATCGCCATCGCCTGGCTGCTGGCCGTGCTGATCCGCCTGTCGCTGTCGCGCTCGCGCGAGTACCTCGCCGATGCCGGAGCAGTCGAGCTGACCAAGAACCCGGACGCGATGATCTCGGCGCTGCTCAAGATCGCCGGCCGCGCCGATATCGAGGGCGTGCCCTCCGGCGTGATGGACATGTGCTTCGAGAACGATCCCGACGATTTCGCCGACCTGTTCTCGACCCATCCCTCGATCACCAAGCGGGTGCAGGCGCTGGTGGAGACGGCCGGCGGGCGGATGCCGGCGATGCCGCCGCACCCGCCGAAGATGTCGGAGCGGCAGGCCCTGCCGACGATGGTCGAGGAATCCTCGACGCGCGGGCCATGGGCGCGGCCGGGCGGGTCGGCTTCGCCGTAGAGATCGCTCCAGCCCCATCGCAGCGAGAGAAACCAGACGTGACAGCCTTGCCCGACGCCCGGATCGAACTCATGCGGCCGTTCATTCCAGCTCGTGATTTCGGATTGAGCCAGGATTTCTACAGGGCGCTCGGCTTCGAGGTCGCTGTCGTTGCGCCACGGATCGCCACGGTGACGGCTTCGGACGGCAAGACGGGGTTTCTGCTGCAGGATTTCTATCAAAAGGATCTTGCCGAGAACCTGATGATGCAGATCATCGTGCCGAGCATCGACGTGTGGTGGGCGCATATCCAGTCGCAGTCATTGCCCGAGCACTTCGGCGTCAAGGAGCCCAAGCCTCCGGTTGTCGAGCCCTGGGGCCTGCGCGTGGCCTATGTGTGGGACCCATCCGGCATACTTTGGCATGTCGCGGCGAGGAACTGAGCGCTCCACCCGCATCATTCGATCACAAAGCGGAATTCGTCGCTCGCAGCCGATCGACGACTTCTCCCAGCACATACCAGACGAAATTCGGCGTAGTTTCGACCATGTATCGAAACTGCTTTGAATCGACCAAGGCAATCTCGGATACTTCGATGGCTTTGGCCGTGGCGGAGCGCGGCTTCTTGTCGATGAGCGAAACAATACCGAAAGCTCGCCCCTCGCTAACCTGCTCGATCAGCTTTCCGTGACTGCTGACTTCAACTTCACCGGTCAAAACGATATAGGCATAGGCAGGTTGGTCTCCCTCCCGAAAGACTATATCTCCGGCAGCATAGTTGATCACAGTTCCCAGACCGCGAGCGAGCTGACGAAAATCGATAAACTGAGCGGCAGGCCTAGGCGTTTGAGAAAGGTCGTTCATTGGACACCTCACGCAATCTAGGAACCGTCATCATATCGTAATAATCGGGCTACTCCAATTAAAAACGGGTCTGGGAGAACCCATTGCCGGGTCTCCCGTCGACACGCCACGCCGTCCGGATATCTGCGGCATGCCGGACGCATTTGTATGCGTGACTTTTCGGAAGGATCGAGAAGGGTCGGAAGCCGTCACTCGCGTTTACGAAGGTTCTCAGCCATTGCTGGCTCAGCGCCCGTCCGCCGCCCAGCCGAGCGCCTCTTCCAGCCGATCATCCCCCCAGAACAGCTCGCCGTCGCCGGTGACGAAGGTCGGGGCGCCGAAGATGCCGAGCGATTTGGCGAGTTCGGTCTCGGCCTTGAGCCGGCCCTTGACCTCTTCGCTGCGCGCGGCGGGAAGCGCCTGGCCGGGATCGGCGCCGGCCTGCCGCAACGCCGCGACCAGCACCGCCTCCTCGGCGATGTTGCGGCCCTCGCTGAAGGCCGCGGTGAACAGCGCCCTGGAGAAGGCCGGCGTCCAGCCGGCCTCGCGCCCGGCCAGCGCGACGCGGGCGGCGACGAGCGAGTTCTGCGGAAACGGGTTCGGCCGCATCAGCCTGATGCCGTTGCGCGTGGTCTGGCGCTCGAGATCGCGCCACATGTAGCGGCCCTTGTTCGGGAACAGGTTGAAGGGCGAGGTCGTCCAGCCCTGGCCGGCGAAGATCGGTCCGAGCAGGAAGGGGCGCCAGCGCAGGGTCACCCCGGCCTCGTCAGCCAGTGCTTCCGCCCGCAACGCACTCAGGAAGGAATAAGGGGAGGCGAACTCGTACCAGAAGTCGAGGACGGGACGATTCGGCATTCAGCCTCCAGGTCAGTCGTCGGATTTAAGTCGCAGACCCAGCTTCGCCCTGTCGCAACGTGACCGCAAGCGCTATGCGGCTTCGCTCCCCAGGACCTGTGCCCGCGACACGATCCATCACAGGGAGACGTCAGATCGATCAGAAGGTTCCGATTGCGTCGCCCCAAGGCCTGCGATAGTGCGCCATTGAGCCGAAAACACGGCACGCGAATTGATTATCCCCTCGGCATATCCATGCCGCCGCAGCAGGAAGACCATCGATGGCCGACAAGCACGTGAAGAAGGTCGTGCTCGCCTATTCGGGCGGGCTGGACACCTCGATCATCCTGAAGTGGCTGCAGACGACCTATCAATGCGAGGTCGTGACCTTCACTGCCGATCTCGGCCAGGGCGAGGAACTGGAGCCGGCCCGCCAGAAGGCGCTGCTGCTCGGCATCAAGCCCGAGAACATCCATATCGAGGACTTGCGCGAGGAGTTCGTGCGCGACTACGTCTTCCCGATGTTCCGCGCCAACGCCGCCTATGAGGGCGTCTACCTGCTGGGCACCTCGATCGCCCGGCCGCTGATCGGCAAGAAGCTGATCGAGATCGCCGAGAAGGTCGGCGCCGACGCCGTCTCGCACGGTGCCACCGGCAAGGGCAACGACCAGGTCCGCTTCGAGCTCACGGCCTATGCGCTGAAGCCCGACGTCGTGGTGATCGCGCCCTGGCGCGAATGGGACCTGCGCTCGCGCGAGCAGCTGCTCGCCTTCGCCGAGCAGCACCAGATCCCGATCGCCAAGGACAAGCGCGGCGAAGCGCCGTTCTCGGTCGACGCCAACCTGCTGCACGCCTCCTCGGAAGGAAAAGTGCTGGAGGACCCGGCGCAGGAAGTGCCGGATTACGTCTATTCGCGCACGATCTCGCCCGAGGACGCGCCGGACAAGCCGACCTACATCACCATCGACTTCGCCAAAGGCGACGCGGTCGCGATCGACGGCGCCTCGCTCTCGCCCGCCAACCTGCTGGCCAAGCTCAACCAGCTCGGCCGCGACAACGGCATCGGCCGGCTCGACCTGGTCGAGAACCGCTATGTCGGCATGAAGTCGCGCGGCATGTACGAGACGCCCGGCGGCACGATCCTGCACGTGGCGCATCGCGCCATCGAGTCGATCACGCTCGACCGCGGCGCGGCCCATCTCAAGGACCAGATCATGCCGCAATATGCCGAGCTGATCTATAACGGCTTCTGGTTCTCGCCGGAGCGCGAGATGCTGCAGGCGCTGATCGACAAGAGCCAGGAATTCGTCGCCGGCCAGGTCCGCCTGAAGCTCTACAAGGGCGGCGCCTACGTCGTCGGCCGCTCCAGTCCCTACTCGCTCTACGATCAGGACCTGGTGACCTTCGAGGAAGGCGCCGTCGCCTACGACCACCGCGACGCGGCCGGGTTCATCCGCCTGAACGCGCTGCGCCTGCGCACGCTCGGCCAGCGCAAGAAGAAGCTGGGGCTGTAAAAAAGCGCTGATGAAGCGTGTCATCCCGTGCGCGCTGCGGCATGCAATGCCGCCGCGCAGACACGGGACCGCATGACGAGTGAGGCTCCCTTACCCGGCTGCCTCACTCCCCCACCCGGACAAATCATTCCATTCGGGATTGTCGCGCTCGATCAGCGCGACCTTCCAGGCCCGCCGCCATTTCTTGAGCACCTTCTCGCGCTCGATCGCCTGGGTGGGATCGTCGAACCATTCGACGTAGACCAGCCGCTCGATATTGTACTTGGCGGTGTGCCTCTTGATCTCATGGCTCTTGTGCTCGGCGACGCGCCTGTCGAGGTCATTGGTGAAGCCGATATAGAGCGGTCCGTCCTTGCGCGTGGCGAGGATGTAAATGGCGTAGATGCGTGCGGACATCGGCGCTCCCCTGCACAAGGCGTCGGGAGCTTTATCCTGAGGACGGTCCCCGTGTCTGCGCAGCGGCACTTCGCGCCGCAGCGCGCACGGGATGACACCAAGCTGAACCGAAGCGCGTATCAAGCGTTGAGCTTCCACCCCACAGAGGCTCAACGATGTCCTTCAGAACCGCCCTCGCCGTCTCGCTCGCCCTGCTCGCCGCGCCGGCTTTCGCCCAAACGCCGGTAGCGCCGAGCGAAAAACCGGCTTCCCCTGAGGTAGCCTCCTGCAAGTCGACGGCGCTGACCACGATCGCGGCCAAGGAGCCGGAGATCAAGGACATCTTTATCGACGAGGACGGGCTGACGATCGCGATCTCCGAGACCAAGGTCGAGGATACGCCGATCACGCGCATCATCATGGGCGAGGCCTATCTGCGCACCGACCGCTCGGACAAGCCGCGGCGCTTCCTCTGCCTGCTCGGCGAGAAGGGCAAGGTGCTGCTGACCTTCTTCACGCAGCGCTGACGGCGCTGAGCAGAGCCTCAGCTCTCGTCGACGACGCGGGTCGCCGGCCGGTCCTTGCCGTCGGCGAGCTCCTCGTGCCACGCGCCATCCTTGTCCTGATAGACGATGCCGTCGGTCGTGCCCGACAGGGTCTGCCGCGCCGCGGCGGAGGTCGCCGCCTTCAGCGCGGCCGCATGCGAGGGGAAGGTCTCCGAGATGGCGTCGCCGACCTTGTAGGCCCAGCCACCATCATGCTCGACGACTTCGTACCTGACCGTGACCATCGCGTGTCTCCTGTTGTCAGGACAGAACCGCGGGGGCCGGTTCCTGTTCCTATTCGCCGTTGCCGCTATCGGCCGCGCGCAGGCCTTCGAGCACCGGCATCGAGGTGATGTGATAGCCGGCGTCGATATGATGGATGTCGCCGGTGACGCCGCCGGAGAGGTCCGAGAGATAATACAGCGCCGAACCGCCGATCTCCTCAAGCGTCACCGATTTGCGCAGCGGCGAGTTGGCGCGCTGCCAGGAGTACATGGCGCGGGCGTCGGAGATGCCGGCGCCGGCGAGCGTGCGTACCGGCCCGGGCGAGAGCGCGTTGACGCGGATGCCCTTCGGCCCGTAATCGGCGGCGAGATAGCGCATGCTGGCTTCGAGCGCCGCCTTGGCCACGCCCATCACGTTGTAGTTCGGCATCACGCGGGTCGAGCCGCTATAGGTCAGCGTGATCATGCTGCCGCCCTTGGGCATGCGCGCCGCGGCGCGCTTGGCAACCTCGGTGAAGGAGAAGCAGGAGATCACCATGGTGCGCGAGAAATTCTCGCGCGTGGTGTCGGCATAGAGGCCCTTCAGCTCGTTCTTGTCGGAGAAGCCAATGGCATGGATGAGGAAGTCGAGCGTGTTGCGCTCGGGATCGCCGCCCCAGGCCTCGTCGATCGCCGCGAAGGCGGCATCGACCGTGGCGATGTCCTCGACATCGCAAGGCAGGACGAGCTTGGAGCCGATGCTCTCGGCCAGCGGCTTGACGCGTTTGCCGAGCGCATCGCCTTGATAGGTGAAGGCCATCTCGGCGCCGTGCTCGTGCAAGGTGCGCGCGATGCCCCAGGCGATGGAGTTCTGGTTGGCGACGCCCATCACGAGGCCGCGCTTGTTTTGCATCAGGGGGGGCATGGGCCTGTCTCGGAAACGGATTCAGGAGCTTAGGAGGAGGGACTCGGGTTCGGCAACGCTGCTTGCAATGCTATCCCGGCAATAATTCTGCTGCCGCAACGTCGCTAGAGATGCTTCTTCACCGCCGCGGCGGTCGCCTTGGAGGTCGCCAGCGGCACGATCTCGAAGCGGGCGAGATCGCCCCAGGCCAGCACCCATTCCTGCAGCAAGGTGACGTCGTCGCATTCCATGATCTGGAAGCAGCGGGCGAAATCGGCAGAGATCCAGCTGTCGACATAGCGCAGGCCGTCCGGCGCCATGCGGCCGCGCTCGTGGAAGCGGGCGTAGATCTCCTTCACCCGCGCCTGGTCGAAATGCTCGATCACCATGAAGAGCATGGAGGAGAGGCCTTCCGAGAATTCGCCAGCGTTAAGTCGGCTGGCGTGGTTGCCGAGAACCGGAGCGGAGTGGACTTTTGGTCCGTCAGCACCGGAAGCGCAGGCAGCCGCGTAAGACGGCCGCGCCAGTAGAATTATCGGAAGCCTCTCAGGCTTCCAGGCGCTTCATCACGATCGTGGCGTTGGTGCCGCCGAAGCCGAAGGAGTTCGAAAGCACGCAGCCCAGCCCGGCATTGTCGATGCGCTTGCGCACGATCGGCATGTCGGCGAAGGCCGGGTCGAGCTCCTCGATATGGGCGCTCTCGCAGACGAAGTCGTTGTTGAGCATCAGCAGCGAGTAGATCGCCTCCTGCACGCCGGTCGCGCCGAGCGAGTGGCCGGTCAGCGACTTCGTGGCGGAGATCGGCGGGCTCTTCTCGCCGGCGCCGAAGACCTCGCGGATCGCCTCGATCTCCTTGGCGTCGCCGACCGGGGTCGAGGTGCCGTGCGGGTTGATGTAGTCGACCTTGGCCTTCACGGTCTCCAGCGCCATGCGCATGCAGCGCACCGCGCCCTCGCCCGAAGGGGCGACCATGTCGTAGCCGTCCGAGGTCGCGCCATAGCCGACGATCTCGCCATAGATGCGGGCGCCGCGGGCCTTGGCGTGCTCCAGCTCCTCCAGCACGACGACGCCGGCGCCGCCGGCGATGACGAAGCCGTCGCGCTTGACGTCATAGGCGCGCGAGGCGCGCGCGGGGGTCTCGTTGAAGTCGGAGGACATCGCGCCCATCGCGTCGAACAGGACCGACAGCGTCCAATCCAGCTCCTCGCAGCCGCCGGCGAAGATGACGTCCTGCTTGCCCCACTGGATCAGCTCATAGGCGTTGCCGATGCAATGGTTCGAAGTCGCGCAGGCCGAGGAGATCGAATAGTTCACGCCCTTGATCTTGAACCAGGTCGCGAGCGTGGCCGAGGCGGTCGAGGACATGCCCTTGGGCACGGCGAAGGGGCCGACCTTCTTGGAGGAGCCACTCTCGCGCGCCTTGTCGTAGGCGTCGATCAGGGCGCGGGTCGAGGGGCCGCCGGAGCCCATGACGATGCCGGTGCGCTCATGGCTGATCTCGCCGGCCTCGAGCCCGGCATCCGCGATGGCCTGCTCCATCGCGACCTGGTTCCAGGCCGAGCCGCCGCCATGGAAGCGCATGGCGCGGCGGTCGAGCACGGTGGCCGGATCCAGGCTCGGCACGCCGCCGACGCGGCTGCGGAAGCCATGCTCGGCGAATTCCGGCACGAAGGAGATGCCGGACTTGGCCTCATGCAGCGAGGCCAGAACTTCCTGCGTATTGTTGCCGATGGACGAGACGATGCCCATCCCGGTGACCACTACGCGCCTCATACCGTTCACTCCGCTCCGCCGGGTTGCTTGCGCGCCCGATCCTCATCACTCTGCGCCCCGCAGATGGACCGGGAATGACGCAGACGCAAGGGCACGGCGGCTTTTCACAACAATGAACCACGCCCGCCCGCAACTCAAACCTTGGCAAAGGCCCGCCTGACGACGCTCTCATTCGCCCCGGCCGAGCGGATCATCAGGAAGCGGCCGGAAGCCTCCCGCCTGATCGTCCAGCGGCCCTCGATCTCGGTCGCGTCCGCGCTCAGCGCCCCGTCATAGACGACGCTGTGGGACCAGCCGCCGGTGCCGTCATAGGTCTTCGTGAAGCGGACCGACGCTTCGTCGCGCGTGCCCTCCAGCATGGCGAAGAGCGTCAGCGGCGCGCCGCTGAGCCCGACCTCCGATTCGTGGGTCGACCCGGTCAGCCATGCGCCCGATTCGATCAGCGTCGCCATGAAGTAGATCGGCTCGCGCGCCGCCTGATAGGTGTAGAGGCCATGCCAGACGCCGGTCAGGTTGGACGAACGGGCCATCGCCTCTCCAGATTTGCGACCGGAACAAGCCTATTGCGGCACGAAGAGGCCGACGCGCATGTCCGATACGGTATAAATCCGCTTGCCGTCGGCCTCGAGCCAGCCATCGGCGATGCCGAGCACGAGCTTGGACTTGAAGACGCGCTTGAACTCGACGCCGTAGACCACGTGCTTGACTGATGGCAGCACCTGGTCGGCGAACTTGACCTCGCCGACGCCGAGCGCCCGGCCACGGCCGGGCAGGCCGAGCCAGCCGAGGAAGAAGCCGGTGAGCTGCCAGAGCGCGTCCAGGCCCAGGCAGCCCGGCATCACCGGATCGCCCTTGAAATGGCAATCGAAGAACCAGAGGTCGGGCCGGACGTCGAGCTCGGCGCGGACGAAGCCCTTGCCGTGCGGGCCGCCGGCCTCGGCGATCTCGCTGATCCGATCGAACATCAGCATCGGCGGCAGCGGCAATTGCGCATTGCCCGGCCCGAAAAGCTCCCCGCGACCGCATGCGAGGATCTCCTCGTAGCTGAATGACGACTGCCGCTCCATACCGCCTCGCTCCATATCGGCCGCTCGCGCTGCTCTCACGCGGCAGCCAAGGCGGTCATATCCGGGACCGTGCGTAACACGGCGCTGCGCCGAAACGAAAGAGCGCAGCCGCGCCATTCGGCGAAGCCGGGGAAATCCTGTGGGCGGCGCCCGCCCCTTCTCCCGCGGATGCAGGGCGGAGAATTGCGCGCGAGGTTCAGAAGCCCTTAAGCCGCGATCCCGCAGGCTGGAGACGTTACAAGGTAGGAGCCCGCCGATGCTTGCGAGCGCCGGGCCAAAGCCTTACATCTCACCTATGACGACGCGCCGCCGATGCGGCGTCGAGCCCTCGATGGAAAGGCTGATCCTGAGCATGACCGACCTGATCTCCCCCGAACAGGGCTACGGATCGAGCGGACGCCAGGGTTGCCCGTTCCATGACGTGCGCCAGCGGCTGCGCCGCGTCGGCCTGCGCCCGACGCGCCAGCGCGTCTCGCTCGGCTGGCTGCTCTTCGCCAAGGGCGACCGCCACGTCAGCGCCGAGATGCTCTATGAAGAGGCGATGAAAGCCCGCGTGCCGGTCTCGCTCGCGACCGTCTACAACACGCTGCACCAGTTCACCGAAGCCGGCCTGCTGCGCGAGCTCGCGATCGACGGCGCCAAGACCTATTTCGACACCGATAACAGCGAGCACCACCATTTCATCGTCGATGGCGAGAACACGGTGATCGACATCCCCGCCTCCGCCGTGGATGTCGCCGAGTTGCCGAAGCCGCCCGAGGGCTACGAGATCGCCCGCGTCGACGTCGTCGTGCGCCTGCGCAAGATCGGCGCCTGAGCCACCCCAGCCGTCATTGCGAGCGCAGCGAAGCAATCCAGGGGGTCTCGCGCGCCCAGTCCCCCTGGATTGCTTCGCTACGCTCGCAATGACGATGTGGCGGGCATCTCTATTCCACCTTCTCGTTCGGATAGACCCCCCAAAGCCGCTCTTGCTTGATGTAGCCGTCCATCTTGGCGATGGTGATGCGGCACCAGGCGTTGGCGCAGGAGGCGACGCTGGCGATGACGCCGGGCTGCAGCCGGGCGACCACCGAGGCGCTCTCATTGGCGCTCTGATAGAGCGGAAAATTCTCGTCCTTGACCTTGGACCAGGGCGCGACCAGCGCGGTGCGCCGGCCCGAGAGCAGGCTGTGCAGCACCCAGCCCTCCGAGCCATCGGCGTCGCGCACGCGGCGCCAGGTCTCGAACTCGGCGGTGATCTCGACCGGCAGGCCGGCGCGCTGGAAGACCCAGCGCGTGCGGTGCTCCTTGGAGGGACCCTCGCGCAGGTTCACGCGGTCGGACTTCAGGCTGACATAGCGCGGGATCGGCAGGCCGGTCACCGTGCCCGTCGTCATGTCCTGGGCCGAGGCGGCGGAATAGGAACTGGAGGCCGCCAGGATCGCCGTCGCAAGCAGAACACCACGCATCGCAAGGCCACCCATTCGCTCGATCCTTGTTTCCGTCCGCCGCGCCAAGGCTTGAAGCAGTTGGCGAAGGGTCATGTTGTCATCCGCCGCGTCGCCACTTAGACAACAAGCCAGCGCGCGATCACGCCGCCATCCATTCCTGAAGCGCCTCGGTTAATGAGGGGTTGAGGCGAAATGGCGGCATTGTCGCAGAAGCTGCGGGAGAGGAGCCGCCCATGTCGAAGAAGAAGCCGCTGGTCGTGGTCACGCGCAAGCTGCCGGCCGTGGTCGAAACGCGCATGCGCGAGCTGTTCGACGCCCAGCTCAACATCGACGACACGCCGATGAGCCAGGCCGCGCTGGTCGAGGCGGTGAAGACCGCCGACGTGCTGGTGCCGACGGTGACGGACAAGATCGACGCCGGCATCATCGCCCAGGCCGGCGACCAGCTCCGGCTCATCGCCAATTTCGGCAATGGCGTCGACAATATCGACGTCGCCAGCGCGGTGCAGCGCGGCATCACCGTGACCAACACGCCGGGCGTGCTGACCAACGACACGGCCGACATGACGATCGCGCTGATCCTCGCCGTGGCCCGCCGCATCTCGGAGGGCGCCCGCGTCATCACCGACGACGAGTGGAGCGGCTGGTCGCCGACCTGGATGCTGGGACGCCGCATCACCGGCAAGCGCCTCGGCATCGTCGGCATGGGCCGCATCGGCCAGGCCGTGGCGCGCCGCGCCGCCGCCTTCGGCCTGTCGATCCACTACCATAACCGCCGCCGCGTCGAGGCCCGCACCGAGGAGGCGCTCAACGCCACCTATTGGGATTCGCTCGACCAGATGCTGGCGCGCATGGACATCGTCTCGATCAACTGCCCGCACACGCCGGCGACCTACCACCTGCTCTCGGCGCGCCGGCTCAAGCTGATGAAGCCCGACGCCATCCTGGTGAACACGGCCCGCGGCGAGATCGTCGACGAGACGGCGCTGTCGCGCATGCTGGAGGCCGGCGAGCTCGCCGGCGCCGGGCTCGACGTGTTCGAGCACGAGCCGGCGGTGAACCCGCGCCTGCTCAAGCTCGCCCGCAGCCACAAGGTCGTGGTTCTCCCGCATATGGGCTCGGCCACGCATGAGGGCCGCGCCGACATGGGCGAGAAGGTCATCGTCAACATCAAGACCTTCATGGACGGGCACAAGCCGCCGGACCGCGTCCTGCCCAGCATGTTGTAAACGAAGGAGAACCTCAGCCCTCATCCTGAGGAGCCGCGCAGCGGCGTCTCGAAGGATGAGGGCTGAGAGTACAACGGCGGCATTCGCGCGAGCATTCGGCTCACGCCATCTCAGCCGCCCGAACGTCCACCGGCGGCAGCCGACATTCCGACAGCGTGTCGAGTTCGTCGAGATCGGCCGCGTGCTTGCGGCCCCAGTCGCAGAGCGAGCGGATGACCGGCTCCAGACTCAAGCCCAAAGCCGTCGTGGAATAGTCGACGCGCGGCGGCACCTGCCTGAAGATCTCGCGATGGACGAGCCCGTGCTCCTCCATCTCGCGCAATTGCTGGATCAGCACCTTCTGGCTGATGCGCGGCAGCAGGGTCTTCAGCTCCGAGAGGCGCTTCGGCCCGTCGAAGAGCTGGTAGAGGATGATCGCCTTCCAGCGCCCGGAGATCACCTTGAGCGCGCGCTCGACCGGCTGCATCGGCAGGCGCTTCATCGGATCGGCCATGGTTACCTTCTGGTCAGTATGGAACAAATCGGTGTGTAGAGAGCGATCGGGATCATAGCCCAGAACACGCGGCACGATCACTCCCCTGCCGCGAGGTCCCATGAAAGCCATCCAGATCAGCCGCTTCGGTGGTCCCGAGGTGCTCGAGCCCATCGACATTCCCAAGCCTGCTCCCGGCCCCGGCGAGGTGCTGATCCGGGTCGGAGCGGTCGGCGTCAATTTCTTCGAGACGCTGCAGCGGCAGGATCGCTACGGATCGACGCCGAGCTTGCCGATGATCCCCGGCGTCGAGGTCGCCGGCACGGTCGAGGCGCTTGGCACTGGCGCGAGTGGCGTCGGGATCGGCGCGCGCGTCGCGGCACCCCTGTTCGCGGCCGGCATCTTTTCCGGCGGCTATGCCGAGCATGTCGCGGCCGATGCGGGCTGGACCGTTCCCCTGCCCGCCTCCGTCTCCTTCGCCACGGCGACGGCGCTGATGGTGCAGGGCCTGACCGCGCTCCACCTCACCCGGCAGGCGCCGCCTGCGGGCAAGACAGTGCTGGTCAACGCCGCCGCCGGCGGCGTCGGCAGCCTGCTCGTGCAATTGGCTCGGCGCGCCGGGGCCAGGCGCGTGATCGCGGCGGCAAGTTCGCCGGAGAAACTCGCCGCGGCGCGGGAACTGGGCGCCGATGCTGGCATCGACTATTCGCGCCCCGATTGGACGGCGGAGGTCCAGGCAGCGGCGGGCGGCGCGGGCGTCGAGGTCATCTACGAATCAATCGGCGGAGCCATCACCACGACGAGCTTCGGGTTGCTCGCGCCACTCGGCCGCATCGTTCTCTTCGGCGCTTTGAACCTTGAGGATTTCGGGTTCGGCGTACCGGAGCTGGCATCCCTGGTCGCCGGCAACCAGTCGCTCGCAGGCTTCTCGCTGCTGCCGCTGCTGAGCCAGGCAAACGTCAAAGCCGATCTCGCCGCGCTATTCTCTCTGGCCGAGCGCGGTGAACTCACCGTCCTGCCCGGCAGCAGCTTCCCGCTGGAGCAGGCCGCCGCCGCGCATCACGCGCTGGAAAGCCGGCGCTCGACCGGCAAGCTCGTGCTGGTGCCTTAACGCTCAACCGCCGGCGCGGGCGGTGTCGAACTGGCCGGTCTTGCGGAAGCGCCAGAGATAGGACGGCACGACCGCCTCGATCGACACAGGCGAAATGCCGATGCCCTCGAAGCCGCGGCCCTCCGCCTTGGCCGCGGCGGAGACGACGTTGTCGCTCTCGAGCATCGCGACCTGGTCGCGGGTCAGGCGCAGCTCCGCCGGCAGCAGGCCGAGCGTCAGCGCGTTGACGATCTCCAGCACGCGGGCCTGGAGCCGCGCCAGCGGGAAAGGCAGCTTGGCGAGGACGCGGCTGCGGTCGGTGATCTCGCAGACATAGCTGACGAGCTCATGCAGCGTCTTCACCTCGGGGCCGCCGAGTTCATAGATGCGGCCGCCCTGAATGCTGCCTTCCACCGCGCGCGCCACCACTTCGGCGACATCGCCGACGAAGGCGGGCTGGAACCTGGTCTCGGCCCCGACCAGCGGCAGCACCGGCAGCATGCGGGCGAGCGAAGCGAAGCGGTTGAAGAAGGTGTCCTCGGGGCCGAACATGATCGAGGGGCGCAGGACGACCGCGCAGGGCACGAGGTCGAGCGCCGCCGTCTCGCCCTCGGCCTTGCTGCGGCCATAGGCCGAGGCCGATTCGCGGTCGGCGCCGATCGCCGAGATCTGCACGAGCTTTGTGACGCCATGGGCGGCGCAAGCCTGGGCGACGGCGCGGGCGCCGTTGGCCTGCACGCTGGCGAAGCTCTGGCGGCCGCTCTCCTGCAGGATGCCGGCGAGGTTGACCACCGCGTCGGCGCCCTTGACCGCGGCCATGACCGAATCGGGATAGCGCAGGTTGGCCTGGACGCCATGGATCTGGCCGACGACGCCGAGCGGCTGGAGGAAGCCGGCGAGATCGGGCCGGCGCACCGCGACGCGAACGCGATAGCCGCGCTTGACCAGGGCGCGCACGACATGGCGGCCAAGGAAGCCGGAACCGCCGAAGACCGTGATCAGCTGCGAGGACGGGGATTGGGTGGCCATGATGCTCAAAGCTCCGCCTTGGGTCGTGCCGCTGTCCTAGAATGCGATCGTTCTAAATGGAAGCGGAACCGCTCTGATTTGGCCGCGGAATCGCATTCCCGCTTGTCGCAGGCCGCAGCGCGGCCATGCTGGAATGGCGGCCATCCACAAATCGATGACGTTCCTCTGACAACGCCGTTGACAGCCCCCTCCGGCCCCCGTACATGGACCGCCGTTGCCCAGGTGGCGGAATTGGTAGACGCACCAGCTTCAGGTGCTGGCGCCTGCAAGGGCGTGGAGGTTCGAGTCCTCTCCTGGGCACCACCGTTTTTTAGCGCATTGAAAGCGCTGCATTTTCAGGCGGAATCCCGCACCTGACCCATCAGGTGCGGGATTTTTCGTTTCGAACCGGTTTGGAAGCGGCCCGTCCGGGTGGCACTGCCGCATTCCCTCGCAGGCAAGCGATGGCGCCGAACCGAGCGCCTCGTTCCGCTCATTCGCTGTGCTCTGGCGCGAGCCGGACACCTCTGGTGCCAGCGACCAGCTGACTCGCCTGCGAAAGCCAGACCCGGAGAACAATGGCCGAGGCAACGTCCCAGCGCTTGTCGGCAATCGTGGATTTCTTCGCTGGATCATGTATTTGACGATGCCGAGCCTGGCGGCCCACCAGCGGCGCAAGATGACCTATGGGCAGCCTCTACGCGCCTCAAGCCCGCTCATTGACTTTGACGGCCGAGCATGGGCAGTGGCAACCTTTCGATCGCCCTCTTTAGGGACAAGACAAAGCGGAGCTTATTCGCAGCATGACAACCAAACGAGCGCTCATCACCGGCGTCACCGGCCAAGACGGCGCCTATCTCTCCCAACTTCTGCTCGCGAAGGGCTACGAGGTGCATGGACTGCTGCGCCGCAGCGCCTCGGCCGACGTGGTCAACAGCCGCCTGACCTGGCTCGGCATCGCCGACAAGGTGATCCTGCACGATGGCAACCTGACCGACCTTTCCGGCCTGATCCGGACGCTCACCGAGGTGCGCCCCGCCGAAATCTACAATCTGGCGGCGCAGTCCTTCGTCAAGTCGTCCTGGCAGCAGCCGCTGCTGACCGGGACCGTCACGGGCCTGGGCGCCGGCAACGTGCTGGAGGCGACCCGCATCGCCGCTCCCGAGGCGCGGTTCTACCAGGCGTCGTCCTCGGAGATGTACGGGCTCATCCAGGAGCCGGTCCAGTCGGAGAAGACCCCGTTCTACCCGCGCTCGCCCTATGCCGTGGCCAAGCTCTACGCGCACTGGATGACGGTGAACTACCGCGAGAGCTTCGGCCTGCACGCCTCTAGTGGCATCCTGTTCAATCACGAATCGCCGCTGCGCGGCATCGAGTTCGTGACGCGCAAGATCACCGATGGCGTCGCCCGCATCAAGCTCGGCCTGCAAAAGGAGATCGCGCTGGGCAACATGGACGCCAAGCGCGACTGGGGCCATGCCCGCGACTACGTCAAGGCGATGTGGCTGATGCTGCAGCAGGACAAGCCCGACGATTACGTCGTCGCCACCGGGCGCACCGTCTCGGTGCGCGATTTCTGCACGTTGGCCTTCGGCCATGTCGGGCTGAAGATGGAAGACCATGTCGTGATCGACCCGCGCTACATGCGCCCGGCCGAGGTCGAGGTCCTGCTCGGCAATCCGGCCAAGGCGCAAAAGGCGCTGGGCTGGGTGGCCGAGACCACGCTCGAGCAGCTCGTCGCCGAAATGGTCGAGGCCGACCTCGCGCGGCTGAAGCAACACACGCATCTCTGACATCGCGCCATAGATGACGATGCGGATCCTGATAACCGGTGCGAGTGGGTTCGTCGGCTCGCATCTGCCGCAAGCGCTGGCACGCGCCTGCGGCCCGGATATCCAGATCATCGCCACGTCGAAGACGGCGGGACACCACCCCGCCTATGGCGCCGTCGATGCGCTCGACGTGCTGGACAAAGCCTCGGTCGCACAGGCGATCGCACGCCATGACCCGACGCATGTGGTCCATCTCGCCGGCATCGCCGCGCCATCGGCCGCGAATGCAAACCCTCGCCTCGCCTGGGACGCGCATCTCGGAAGCGCGCTCAACCTCGCCGAGGCCATCCGGGCGCATGCGCCCGGATGCTGGCTGCTGCATGTCGGCACCGGGATGGTCTACGGCGACAGCGCCAAATCGGGGCAGGCGCTCGACGAAGAGACCTTGCTGGCGCCGGTCGACGATTATGCGGCGAGCAAGGCGGCCGCCGACCTGGCGCTCGGCGCCATGGCGCATCGCGGCCTCAACTGCGCGCGGTTTCGCCCGTTCAACCATTGCGGGCCGGGACAGGCCGACGCGTTCGCCATTCCAGCCTTCGCCATGCAGATCGCGCGAATAGAGGCTGGGCTTGCCCCGCCGCTCCTTCACGTCGGGAACCTCGATGCCGAGCGCGATTTCCTCGACGTGCGGGACGTCACCGACGCCTATGCCCTGGCGATCCGGCAGACGGCTACGCTCGCGCCCGGCACGATCTTCAACATCGCGTCGGGCGTGCCCAGGCGCATCGGCGACGTGCTCGAAAGCCTCCTGGCGCTCAGCACCGTCAAGATTGGCGTCGTCCGGGATCCCGCGCGGATGCGCCCCAGCGATCTCCCGCGCATCGTCGGCAATGCCGACCGGGCGCGCGAAACGCTGGGATGGTCGCCGTTCCGCCGCTTCGAAAGCACGATTTCGGAGGTGCTGGACGAGTGGCGCGCGCAGGTCGCCCGTTCCTGACCGCGGCAGAGTCGGTTATGGTCCCCGCTGTGCGGCGGCAGCAGCATGTCATCACCGCGGCGAGCCGGGCTGAGCTCGCGGATCGGCATACGCTCCCGCCGCGCATTGCCGTGGTCGATCCTCGGCCCGCCGGCAGAGATCGTGATCGTCGCATTCAAACGCGAAAGCCCGGGTCACGCTGCCGACGTCATGCCAGACCCGCTCGATACGGTAACGTCGAACAACCCAGCGGGCAGCTACGTTGAACGCCCAAGAGACTGTCCATAAGACGGATCCAACAGCTTCGATGGAAAATCCGCGTGAAAATACCGTGCCGATGACCTCCCATGCGCCCGCGCCGCGCCTGGCGTTGGACATGTACGTTCTCGCGCAAGGCGTGAAGACGGGCGTCTATCGGGTGTGCGACGAATTGTTTCCCCGCCTCGCGGCGTCGCCGCGGCTGGACGCGCGGCTCTTCTACAGGGATGGCGACGAAGCGAAGGCCGCGCCCTATGTCGCCGAGAAGGGCCTCACGGCAGCGCGCCACGACGCGGATGACGCCTCGCCTTCCGACGATGCCGACATTCTCCTGTCGCCCTTCGGCGTCGCCCCGTCGAACTGGCTGCTGGATGAGAAACTGCTGCACGCTCATATCATCTACGACCTGATCGCGATCAACCGCCCGGATTTCTTCAGCGCCGAGGCGGCGGCCGAAGTCCGGCGCATCATCGACAGCCTCGACGCGCACACCGTCATATTCGTCATTTCGGAAACCACGAAGACGGACCTGCTGGCGCATCGACCGGACCTGAGCCCGCAGCAGATAACCGTGATCCCATTGGCTGCGGGCCCCGCGTTCCAACCTTGCGCCGACGCGGCCCGGAAGGCCGCGGTTCGCAGCAGGTACGGCATCCCCGCCGACGTACCCTACGTCCTGAGCCTGGCGACGCTGGAGATCCGCAAGAACCTCGACCAGGTCGTCAAGGCGTTCGTTCTCTATCTCGAGCAGAACCCGACGAGCCAGATGCACCTCGTGCTCTCCGGCATGTCCGGGTGGAAGCTGGAACAGCTCGAAAGCGCCCTGGCAGCGGCTCACGATTGGCGGCACCGAGTCGTTCTGACCGGCTTCGTCGAGGACCCCGACCTTTCGGCGCTCTACAGCGATGCGCTGTGCTTCATCTACCTGTCGCGCTATGAGGGATTCGGCCTGCCTCCCCTGGAAGCGATGGCCTGCGGAACGCCCGTGATCTGCGCCGACAACTCCTCCCTTCCGGAAGTCGTGGGGGAGGCCGCCCTTTTGCTGGACCCGGACGACCTCCCGGGAGCGGCCGCGGCCCTGCGCAAGATCGAAGCATCGGAGGCGTTTCGGCGTCAGCTCGCCGAGGCCGGGCTTGAGCGGGCCGGGTTGTTCAACTGGGAACGCTGCGCCGAGATCGTGACCGATACGCTCTGCGACGCCTACATGCGCCATGCCGCGCGGCCGGCCAATCGCCCCAAGCGGCCGCTGGCTCCGGGCAGCCTGATCGGCCGCGCGAGGCGAGCGGATGGGAGCCTCGAAGCCAACCTCGTCGCATACCTGGACGGAAGCCACGGGCCGCGCTTTTCCGGGGAGGCGCCGCTACCATCGACGCGCCGACCGGAGGCAGGCTGGCCGCATTGGCAGGACCGCCTGCAAAAGCAGCCGGGCGAGGAACTGACCGAGGGTGGACTGCGCACACGCGGCATCCTCAAGACGGGCAGCGAGGAGCAGCCGCTCGTCACCTATGTCACCGTCGTGAGGAACAACACGGCCACCCTCGCCCGCACGATCGAAAGCGTGCAGCGGCAGACCTATCCCTATGTCGAGCACGTCGTGCTGGACGGCGCCTCGACCGACGGAACGCTCGATCTGATCCGCACCTATGCGGACAAGCTCGACTATTTCGCCTCAGAGCCTGATGGCGGTCTCTACGACGCGGTGAACAAGGCCATTCCACTCGCGCGGGGCCAGCTGATCTGCGTGCTGAATTCCGACGATTGGCTCGAGCCGCGCGCGGCGGAAATAGCCGTCGACCGCATGAGGCAGGCCAAAGGCGCCGCCCTTCTCCTGACGGCCGCCAGGGTGGAAACGGAGCATGGCGACATGCAATGGGATCCCGCCTTCGTGCATCCCGGCTGCTACTTCAAATGCGCCAATGATTGCCATAACGGCATTTACGCAACTCCTGAAGCCTACGAGGCGTCCGGCTGCTACGATACATCGTACAAGATCGCGGCGGACTTCAAATGGATCATGGCCTGCCTCGATGCGGGAGTGGAATTTGTCTATACGAAGGAAATAACCATCAACTACTCACTGGGCGGAGTCTCGGGCGACGCCAGGGGCCATGGCATCGAAAGCATGCGCGTCGCTGCCGAACGGTTTCCAACACTGACCCCAGCGGATGTTTCCGGCCTCCACGTCTCTTTCTTTGTACTTGGGAAACAACCCGATTTGCCGGAGCCTCCAGCCGATCTCACGGAATTCCTGAAGGACCTCTTTGCGCGCCACGCATCCCAGCCGGACCTCCTGCAGGCGATCGCCTGGGCGTCAGTTGAAAAGCTCGAACTTCGCATGCCGCCGGAGGCGAATGTGACGCCCGTCAAGTGGTATGACATGACCGTAAAGGATCTGCTGAGCGACACCCTCCGCAAGTATCCAGCGGCCCATAACGCGGCCAGGCGCCTGTATTCATCCATCCGCGCGAGGCACTGAGTGGCAACCGTCGCCTACGTCGATCATTCGTTCCACCGAACCACGAAATCCACCGGCTTCCTGCCGGAGATTTTGCGCAGGCACGGGCATGTCGTCGACGAGTTCTGGGACGAGGCCTGGCAGGGCGGCGCGCCTGTCGCATGGGAGGCCGTTCGCTCCTACGACGTGGTGATCATGTTCCAGTCGTATTGCCCGCCGCCGGGCATGAACTTCCGACGCGCGCATCCCAACGTCATCTACATCCCCATGCTCGATCAGTTCGGCCTGTGGCAGGGACCGCTTCTCAACCTGTCCGCGTTCTGGGAGCCGTTTCAGGGCTCCAAGGTCCTGAATTTCTCAAACGCAGTGCATGCGATGACGACCGGCTTCGGCATCGCCAGCCATTTCGCGCGCTACTATCAACCTGCCGCCGATTATCCGCCGCCGCCCGGCCAGGGGCTGCATGGGTTCTTCTGGCTCCGCAGGGAGCGGGAGTTGCCGTGGCGGGTCATTCGCCGCCTCATCGCGAAAACCAGGTTCGACAGCCTTCACGTTCACCTGGCGACAGATCCGGGGACGCCGCCGGCCACCCCTCCCTCTGCGGAGGAGCTGGCGCGGCACAACATCACCACATCGACCTGGTTCGACGACAAGGCGGAACTCAACGCGATCATCGCGCGGGCGAACATCTACTTCGCGCCGCGGCTCGAGGAAGGCATCGGCCAATCTTTCCTGGAGGCGATGGCGCGGGGACAATGCGTCGTAGCGCCCAATCACGGGACGATGAACGAGTACATCCTGCCGGGCGTGAACGGCCTGCTCTATGACAGCGGGAATCCGGCTGCGCTCGACTTCTCCAACATCGCCGAGCTCGGACGCCAGGCGAGACAGGGAGCGCTGTTCGGCCGAGCCTTGTGGGAGCAGGCGGAGCAGGCGCTCGTGGACTTCATCCTCACCCCGAGCGCGACGCTCTACCAGGACCGCTATCAGCACCCCGCGCTGAGCGCCCCGGAGGCAGACGGGCGCGCAGAGACGTCGACGGCACCATCCTCGGCGCCGGGCAACTCGCTGGCATGGGCGCTTCGGCGGGCCGCCGGCCGGTATGCGGTCCTTCGTCCGGCCCTATTTTTCTGGCGACGTGCACGCAATCTGATATCCAAACCGGCAAAACTCTCTGAGCTGCGCAAGCATGCCGCGCGGAAGGACTAAAATGAAGAAAGTCTTCGTTGCCGGGCATAGCGGCCTCGTCGGATCCGCTACCGTCGCCGCACTTGCAGGCCTGAAAGAATACGATCTTATAACGCGCGCGCATAGCGATCTTGATCTTTCCGACCGGACTGCGACGCGTGATTTCTTTATGACTTATCGCCCGGACCACGTCGTCATGTGCGCCGCAAAAGTCGGCGGCATCTTGGCAAATTCAAATTTTCCGGTCGAATTCCTTCATAATAACCTTGCGATCCAGTTGAGCGTCTTCGATGCAGCCCATGCATCGGGCGTCGACAGAATGATCTTTCTTGGCTCCTCGTGCATCTACCCGCGCGACTGCGCCCAGCCGATAAGCGAGGACTACCTCCTTACCGGGCCGCTCGAGGAAACGAACCGCCCTTACGCGCTGGCGAAGATCGCCGGCGTCGAGGCGTGCTGGTCCTTCAACAGGCAGCATCAAAGGCGCTACCTCGCGCTGATGCCGACCAACCTCTATGGGCCCGGAGACAACTACCACCCCGATCATTCGCACGTGCTGCCCGCCTTGATCCGCCGTTTCCATGAGGCGAAGGTCAAGGGCGCGCCCTCCGTGACGGTTTGGGGGTCCGGCAGGCCGCGCCGGGAGTTCATGTTCTCGTCGGATGTGGGGGATGCCATCGCCTTCCTCCTCGGCCTCCCGGACGGTGACTTCGACGCCCTGACGAGCCCGGACAAGGCGCCGCTGCTGAATGTCGGCGTCGGGCACGACATCACGATCCGCGAGTTGGCGGAGCGGGTTAAGGAGACGGTCGGCTATGCCGGCGAATTGGTGCTCGATCCGAGCAAGCCCGACGGAACGCCGCGAAAGCTGATGGACGTCACGCGTTTCCACAAGCTCGGCTGGAGAGCCAAAACGCCTCTCGATATCGGGTTGCGGGCCTCCTATCAGGATTTCCTCAGCAAGTACGCTACGGCCTCGCGCCTCGCGCCATAGATGTCTTGTGGCGCCAGCCCTGCCGGCTGTGTATCTCTGGCGGATCAGCAGGGCAGACCGGGCGTCGCGCCCCAATCAAGGTTCAAATAGCTTTCCGTGCGAAATCCCGTTCTCCGGTTTATTCACCAACATGTCTGGCGTCGGCTCCCCGTGGCGGCGCGCCGGTTCGCATTCGCCCGCATCTCCGCGTGGCAGGCCCCGTCCATTACGCCGCGCGCCAAGGCGAAGCAGCCGATCGTCATCGTCGGCATGCTGCGGCAGGCCTCCGGGCTGGGGGATGCGGCGCGCAAATCCCATGACGCCCTGAAGGCGGCGGGCCTGAAGGTCTACGGCATCGACATCACCAGCCTGCTCCTGCACGAGGCCAACTATTCCGGCTTCGACTTCGAGGATGGCAGCGAACTCCTCGGCGAGGGAACCGTCATCCTCCATGTCAGCGGGCCGGTCGTTCCGCGCGTGATCGCGGTTCTCGGCAAGCGCTTCGTTCGCAACAAGCGGATCCTGGCGCATTGGTTCTGGGAATTGCCGGCTCTCCCGGAGGATTGGCGCCCCGCGCTCCCCTTCCTGCACGGCGTATGCGCCAGCACCCGCTTCGTCGCCGACGCGGTCCGGCCGATGGTCGGGGACAGGCCGGTCCATCTGGTGTCCTATCCGCTGGAGCCGCACGCGGTTCACCACGCGAAAGACGCTGGCGGCGGACCGTTCACCGTTCTCGTCGCCTTCAACATCGCCTCGAATTTTGCGCGCAAGAACCCCTGCGCCTCGATCGCGGCCTTCCGCCAGGCCTTCGGCGACGATCCTGGGGCGCTGCTCATCGTCAAGTACCTCAACGGCGCGGCCTGGCCCGAAGGCGTTCGCCAGATGCAGCTTGCCGCCGCTGGCGCGTCCAACATCGTGATGAACAGCGACGTGCTCGACGATGCCGGCGTCGACGCACTCTACCAGCGGGCCGACGTCGTGATGTCGCTCCACCGCGCCGAGGGGCTCGGCCTCACGATCGCCGAAGCGATGATGCGGGAGATTCCGGTCATTGCCACCAACTGGTCCGGGAACACCGATTTCTTCACCTCGGATGCGGGAATCCCGATCGGCTTCAAGCTGATCCCGATCGAAGACCCGCAAAGGAACTATGGCGGCGCCGGCATCCGCTGGAAGAACCCGGCAGACGCGGCCTGGGCCGATCCCGCTGTCGAGGAGGCAGCGGCCGCACTGCGGGCCTTGCGCGCCGATGCAGGGCTGCGTCGGCGGCTGGGCGCAGCCGGCATCGAGAAGGCGCGCAACTTCTTCGATCCGGCGCGCCACGTCGAACGGATCAAGGCGATCCTCGATCGGAACTAGCCTCCGCCCTCGAACCAGCGTCCCTTCGCCGTTCCAAAGGGGGCCGGCGGGCGGGGACTTGGCGATGAGGCGACAACGCGCTACGACCGAATGGCGCCATCGGCATCAAGCCACCGATATCGCTGAACAGCGGCCACCGGCAACATGCCCCGCGGTGACCCGCTTCAAACAAGAAACGGCGAGCAAGTCGGTCCAACACCTTCGGGGCCAAGCCAGATGGGCGCACACAAGAGCAAGCTGGAATTGCGCGATGACCCTTCCGGGCAGTCGGAAGCGCGGATTCTGCTGCTCTACCTCGGACGGCGCGGCGCGATGTCCCGCTTCACGCTCGAAGCGATGCAGGCCGCGGCCGGCGTACCGGGCCTGCGGGCCAGCGTCTGCATCTCCAGGCAGAACGAGAACTTCGACCTCTATTCCGCATTCGGCGCCGAACTCGTCGGCATCGACACGTTCCGCAACCATAGCGGGGCGCTGCTCTCGGCCTGGCGCATCCCGCTCATCGGCCGGCGTCTTGCCGCCGAGATCAAGGCGCGCCGCATCTCTGCGGTCATCGACCTGATGCCGCATGTCTGGTCTGCCGCCCTGGCGCGCTATGTCCACAAGGCCGGGGCGAAGTACCTGGCCGTCGCGCATGACGCGGAAGCGCACCCGGGGGATTCGACAAGCCTCGTCAAGGGCGTGACCGACCTGGCGCTGGGCCAGGCCGACACCGTCATCACGCTCAGCACGTCGGTCGCGACCCATCTCAAGACCTTGCGCAAGCTCGATCAGCGCCGGCTCGTCACGTTGTTCCACCCCATCCTGTCCTACCATAATGCACGCAAGCGCGGCGCGAGAGGGGCGGGCCAGCCGCTGCGCCTGCTCTTTCTCGGCCGCATCATGCCCTATAAGGGCCTGCCGCTCTTCCTCGACATGGTGGAAACCCTGCGCGCGAAGGGGTACGCCGTCGAGGCGGGCGTATTCGGCGAGGGGGAGATCGGGCCCAGGGGCCGGCACGTGACGGCGCTCGGCGTCGAGGTCGTGAACCGCTGGCTGACCGACGAGGAAATCGGCTCGGCGCTCGAACGATACGATCTGATGATCGTATCGCATGTCGAGGCGAGCCAATCCGGCGTCATCGCGGCTGCTTTCGGCGCCGGCCTACCGGTGGTTACGACCCCGGTCGGCGGTTTGCCCGAGCAGGTCACGCACGGGGTCGACGGCCTCGTTGCCACGGAAACCTCGGCGCAGGCATTGGCTGCGGCCGTAGAGCGAATTATCCTTGAACCCGGGCTCTATGACGCTCTATGCGCCGGGGTCAGGCAGCAGCTCGACGAACGTTCCATGCGACGTTTCGTCGACGAATGCGTGAGGTTGGTACGTGACTGATTTGATTGTCCCGGTCGTTCTCTGCGGCGGCGCCGGTTCCCGGCTGTGGCCCGCCTCGCGCGAGACCTATCCGAAGCAGCTTTTCGCCTTCGGCGGCGGGCGGTCGCTCCTGCAGGAAACGCTCGCCCGCGTCACCGGGGACGGCTTTGCGCCGCCGGTCATCGTCACCGGCAACGACTACCGCTTCCTGGTGGCCGAGCAGGTGCGCGCGCTCGGCTCGAAGGGCGAGATCATCCTGGAGCCGATGCGCCGCGACAGCTGCGCGGCGATCGCCGCGGCAGCAGCCTATGTCGCCGCGCAGAACCCGAACGCGCTGATGCTGGTCCTGGCCGCCGACCATGCGATCCCGGACGTCGCCAAGTTCATGACCGACGTGCAGGCGGGCCAGGTCGCCGCTGCGGCCGGCAGGATCGTCACCTTCGGCGTCAAGCCGACCGGCCCTGCGACCGGCTACGGTTATATTCGCCCCGGCCCGGCGCTCGACGGCGTCGCGCGCGCCCATGCGATCGCGGCCTTCGTCGAGAAGCCGGATGCCGCGACGGCGGAGCGCTACGTGGCCGAGGGCTATCTCTGGAACTCCGGCAACTTCCTGTTCTCGGCGCGGGTGTTCCTCGATGAGCTCGCCGGGCTGGAGCCTGAGCTTCACGCCAACGTCACCGCCTCGGTCGGCAGCGCCAAGCGCGATCTCGACTTTCTGCGCCTCGACCCGGAGGCCTTCGCCAAGGCGCGCGCGACCTCGGTCGACTACGCGGTGATGGAGAAGACCACGCTCGCGGCCGTCATCCCGTCCGACTTCGCCTGGTCGGATATCGGCTCCTGGGCGGCGGTCTGGGAATTGGCGGACAAGGATGGCGACGGCAACGCCGCGCAGGGCGACGCCGTGTTCGAGGGCTCGCGCGATTCCTATATCTACTCGCCGCACCTGCTGACGGCGGTCGTCGGCCTCGACGACGTCGTCGTCGTCACCACGCGCGATTCCGTGCTCGTCGTGAACAAGTCGAAATCGGAGGACGTGAAGAAGCTCGTCGCCCGGCTGACCGCGGCGGGGCGCAAGGAAACCATCGAGCACCTGCGCAACTACCGGCCCTGGGGCGATTACGAGCAGATCGACCGCGGCACGCGCTACCAGGTCAAGCGCATCACGGTGCAGCCGGGTGGCAAGCTCTCGCTGCAGAGCCATTTCCACCGGGCCGAGCACTGGGTCGTGGTATCAGGTACGGCGCGCATCACCGTCGATGAGAAGGTGCACCTGATCGGCGAGAACCAGTCGGTCTACATTCCGCTCGGCGCCGTGCACCGGATGGAGAATCCCGGGCAGATTCCGCTCGAGCTGATCGAGGTCCAGTCGGGCTCCTATCTCGGCGAGGACGACATCGTCCGCTACGAGGACGTCTACAACCGGACCTGAGCCCTGAGCGGCCGGCCATCTCGCCATCGAAATGGGCTTCGAGCGCTGATCGAAACGAAAACAGCGGCCGGAACACCGGCCGCTGCTTGTCTCGTCATGGCCCTGGCGATCAGGGCTTGAAGGTGAAGCCAGGCCCGATCGCGACATCGGCCGGGATCGGCGGCAGGTCGCTGAACAGGGCGGGATTGTCGGCCATCACCTTGAGCATGTGCTTCGGCTCGAAGTGCTTGTTGACGTCGAACGTGTCCTTGATGAAGCCGAGGCGGTTGAGCCGGTCCTCCGCCGCCCAGAGCGCCCGGTAGTTATTGGCCGAGAGGCGGCGGTCGGCCTGCTGGATGTTGAACTCCATCGAGGCTTCGGCGACGTCCTGCTTCAGGCCCGGAATCCAGCGCGTCGCCACCTGGGCGGCCCGCTTCGGATCCTTGCGCATCCACTGGTCGCCCTCGGACAGCGCGGCGAGGAACTTTTCGATGATCGGGCCGTTGGCCGCCACCCAGGGGCGCAGGCCGACATTGTAGCCGACATAGGAGATGACGCCGCCGCCGCGGATGACCTCGATCGCGCCGGGAACGTCCTTCAGCGCCACGACCGGCCAGGGGTCCCAGCCGACGAAGGCGTCGATGCCCTTGGCGAGCAGCGCCACCGTCATGTCCGGCGGCGGGGTGTTGACCAGCGTCACGTCGGCCGGCGTCAGCCCGCCCTTCTCGATCAGAGCGAGGATGTAGAGGTGGTTGATCGTGCCGAAGGAGGCGGCGATCTTCTTGCCCTTCAGGGCGGCGAGGTCGCCCTTGGCGATGCCGGCATCCGAGCGCGCGATCAGCGCCATGGTGGCGTCCGAGCCGCGGGTCGTGGCGTTGCCGGAGTAGTTGGCGAGCGCGACGAGGTCCATGCCGCGCAGCACGGCGCCGATCATGGGAACGCCGACCTGCACGATGTTGCTCTCGCCGGCCTGGAGCGCGTTCAGCGCGTCGACGCCGGTCGCGTACGGGCGGGCAATGTCGACGTCGAGGCCCCATTTCTCGAAGAAGCCGCGCTCGAGCGCGATCGGCAGGCCGATCTGGTCGATGCCGGTGACCATGCCGGCCTTCATCTTCACGAGCGTCTGCGCCCGGGCGATGTGAGGCGCCGCAAGCACCGCGCCTGCTGCGAGTACCGTTCTGCGTGTGATCATTCCTAGCCTCCCTGCTGCAAAGGTTCGATCCGCTGGACCCAATAATACCGGGCGATTGCCCCAAGCTGGCCCTTGTCGATGTTGCGCAACTCGACGCTGTTGCCGTCCGTGCCGGAGACGCGGCCGTAGCGCTGGAAAACCAGGATGTGGAAGCGCTCGGGCGTGAAGGGCAGCGTGATCAGCGCGTTGACGCGCTGGCGATCCGGAAAGCCCTCGGCGATCTTTCCGGGCGCGGCAATGAACAGGAAGGCCTGCCAGGCGAGCCAGGCGATGAGGCAGACCAGCAGGATCAGGCCCCGCCGGTTGCCCAGCGCGGCGCGCAGCACGTTCATGCCGACCTCACCAGCGCCAGGACCTTGTTCGAGAGGTCCTTGAACTCCTCGTCCTCGACCAGCTTGTCCCAGACGCGCGGGCGCGCCAGCGGCACCGGGACATCGGCCAGGACATGGCCCTTGGAGAGCACGACGACGCGGTTGGCCAGGAACACGGCCTCGGGCACGTCATGGGTGATGAAGAGCACGGTCGGCCGGCGCTCTTCCCAGATCCGGGTCAGCTCTTCCTGCAGGGTCATGCGCGTCTGCGCGTCGACGCTGGCGAAGGGCTCGTCCATCAGAAGCACGTCGGGCTTGTTGGCGAGCGCGCGGACGACGCCGACGCGCTGCTGCATGCCGCCCGACAGCTCGTTCGGATAGCGGTCGGCCGCGTGCGAGAGGCCCGCCATGGCGAGGTATTCGCGGGCGATCTCGTCGCGCTCGGCCTTGGGCACGCCGCGCATCTTCGGGCCGAAGCCGACATTCTCCAGCACCGTCTTCCAAGGGAAGAGCGCGAAGGACTGGAAGACGACGCCGCGATCCGGGCCGGGGCCCTTGACCGGCTGGCCGCCGACCAGGATCTCGCCGCCGGAATGCGGGATGAAGCCGGCGACCATGTTCAGGATGGTCGACTTGCCGCAGCCCGACGGGCCGACGACGGAGACGAACTCGCCGGCGGGAACGTCGAGCGTGATGTCGTGCAGCGCCGTGTAGTGGCTGCCGGCATAGGGGTCGAAATAGGTCTTCGACAGCGATTTCAGGCTGAGATTCTTCACTGTGTCACCAGTCCCCAGCGCCGGCCGGTGGCGCGCTCGATCGGCGCGAGCACCCAGGCATCGACGATGTACCAGAGGATGCCGAGCACGATCATGCCCAGCACGATTTCAGTCACGGAGCCGGCCCGGCGCGCATCGAACATCATGAAGCCGATGCCGCTGGTGCCGACGATCATCTCGGCCGCGATCAGGGCGCGCCAGCCATAGCCGAGCCCGTTGCGCAGGCCGGTGATGATGTTGGGCAGCGCGCCGGGAATGACGACCTCGAACAGGATGCGCCATGGCGGGGCGCCGAGGCTCTGCGCGGCGCGGTAGAGGTCGGTCTTGACCGAGCGCACGCCGAGCACCGTGTTGAAGATCACCGGGAAGACCACGGTGTAGACGATGACGAAGGCCATCGTGGTCAGGCCGAAGCCGAACCAGATGATCAGGATCGGCAGCCAGGCGATGTCGCCGATGGCCTGGAAGAACAGCACGATCGGCCAGAGCGCGGCATAGGCGCGCTTGCTGAGGCCGATCAGCAGGCCGAGCGGGATGCCGATCGCCATGCCCACAGCCGCGCCGGCCGCGAGGCGCGCGACGCTGTCGCCGAGATATTCCGGCAGGATGCCCTTGTACATCAGCATCTGGAAATTGCGGACGACGTCCATCGGCGAAGGGAAGAAGGCCGGCGGAAACGGCCCCCAGCTCGCGACGGCCTGCCAGAGCAGGACGACCGGCACGAACGGCGCCAGCGTCTGCAGCACCGGAAACTGCTTGGTGGCGCGGGCCCAGAAGGCCCAGAGCGGGAGAAGAGCGTTCATCAGCGCACCAGGCCCCAGCGTTCGACGGTGGCGCGTTCGAGCGGGGCGAGCACGAGCCGGTCGATCAGCAGCCAGAGCACGCCGATGACGATCATGCCGAAGACGATGACCTCGGTCTGGTAGAAGTCGCGGGCGACGAAGAGCATGTAGCCGAGGCCTACGTTGGTGGCGATCATCTCGGCCGCGATCAGCCCGCGCCAGGCGAAGCCGAGGCCGGTACGGATGCCAGTGACGATGTTGGGCAGCGCGCCCGGCAGCAGCACCTCGGTGAACAGCGCCCAGGGCCCGGCCCCGAGCGAGGCGGCGGCGTTGCGCAGCGACAGCGGGATCGTCGAGACGCCGAGCAGCGTGTTGTAGACGACGATGAAGAAGACGCCGTTGAAGATGACGAAGATGATGGCGCCGAAGCCATAGCCGAACCAGAGCGTCGCCAGCGGGATCCAGGCGATGCCGGCGAGCACCGAGAAGAAGCGCAGCAGCGGGGTCAGGAAGTCCGAGACGCCCTTGCTGATGCCCATCAGGATGCCGAGCGGCACGGCGACGAGGACGGCGAGCACGGTGCCGAGGATGACGCGGCCCATGCTGGCGCCGACATGGACGATCAGGGTGCCGTTGAGGATGCTGTCGAGGCCGGCGCGGAAGACGGCCGGGACGCTCGGGAAGATCTGCGGGTTGACCTGGAAAACGGGAACGACGATCGCCCAGACGACGACCAGAAACGCCAGCGGAGCGATGAACTTCATCGTCTCGAGAATGCGACTGCTACGCCCCATCGAACTCCCCACTCGGATCCGCCCGGCATGGGCGAACCTCTCCGCCGGCAAACGCGGCGGCCTCCTCGAACGCGTCTCTTGAAGGCTGACCCGAGCGAGCGGGTCCGCGGACGTCGCGTTACGGCGCCGCAACGACTATCGCCCGGAGCCCGTTACGGCAAGGGAAGATGTATACAAGATGCGTCGGTTACGCGGGTTTGTGATATTTTTCCGTTAATCGCTGCCGTGGAGGGATTTGCCGCAGCGCAGGCGGCCCGGCGGGCTCCGAGATATCCAGTATGCAGGGGCGCCCGCGCGCGAATCACGTTGCGTCAGCCACGTCGCCGAGGCGGCCCTCCAGCCCCACGCAAGCCTCAGCCCTCGCCTCCTTTCGGGAGCGAGGGCCGGATCGTCCGCGGCGCCGCGATGAAGGGCGCTCAGGGCTTCATGTAGTCGTGGATCTTGCGGCCGAAGGGCAAGGTCAGGTCGGCGATGAAGTGGTGCGCGCCGATGACCTTGCGCACCGGCAGGTCGGCTACGGGCGCGTTGACATGCGGCACCAGATGGAGCCGGCCGGGGCCGATCCAGGAGCCCTTCACCGTGATGTCGGTCAGGTTGAGCGCGACGAGCTGGCAGATCTCCGGCTCGCCATCGACGCCCGGGATGATCTTCAGGTTGACCTGGGTCTTGGTCAGGATCGCGGTGGTCTTGACGCCGTTGCCGGCCAGGCTCTCGTGCTTGTAGCCCATCGTGCCCATGGCGACCTGCTGGCCGGCATATTCAAGCGTGCCGGTCAGGGTGTCCTTGACCAGTTCGAGCTTGGGATGGGCGTATTTCTTCGGAAAGCCCCAGATTTCGCGGCCGGCCGAGATCGGCGGCTCGATGTCCAGGTACATCTGCGAGACGAAGCTGACCTCCTCGTCGCCGAACTTGCAGGGGATGACGATGCCGGTCTCGGTGTAGTTCCCGAAGCCAGAGGAATCCGGCATCTTGATCCATTCGTAGTGGACGATCGGCTGGTCGAGCGGCATCAGCGGCTCGGGCAGGTGGTGGCGGATCAGCTCCGGATCGGTCTCGTAGCTGATGATCATGTATTCGCGGTTGACGAAGCGGTACGGGCCGGCCGGGTAGCTCGGGCCGGCAAGCGGCATCGAGGGCAGGTCGAGGATCTGCTGGCGGTTCATGGTCGGATCCTCAGTGCGCGGTCCAGCCACCGTCGATCGGCAGGATGACGCCGGTGATCGACTTGGCCGAGTCGGAGGCGAGGAAGACGGCGAGATCGGCCACTTCCTCGCTGGTGACGAATTGCTTGGTCGGCTGGGCCTCGAGCAGCACGTCGTTGATGACCTGCTCGCGGGTCAGGCCGCGCGCCGCCATCGTGTCCGGGATCTGCTTCTCGACCAGGGGGGTCCAGACATAGCCGGGGCAGATCGCGTTGACGGTGACGCCGAAGGTGGCGGCCTCGAGCGCGACCGTCTTGGTCAGGCCGGCGATGCCATGCTTGGCGGCGACATAGGCCGACTTGAACGGCGAGGCGACCAGCGCGTGGGCCGAGGCCGTGTTGATGATGCGGCCCCATTTGCGCTGCTTCATGCCTGGCAGCGCGGCGCGGGTGGCATGGAAGGCGGCCGAGAGGTTGATCGCGATGATCGCGTCCCACTTCTCGATCGGGAACTCCTCGATCGGCGAGACGAACTGGATGCCGGCATTGTTGACGAGAACGTCGACGGAGCCGAACTCGGCCTCGGCCTCGGCGATCATCACCGCGATGGCGCCGCCATGGGCCATGTCGGCGGCGGAGTAGCGGGCCTGCACGCCGAATTCGGCCTCGATGCCGGCGCGCTCCTTCTCGATGTCATCGGGCGCGCCGAAGCCGTTGATGACGATGTTGGCGCCCTGCGCCGCATAGGCGCGGGCGATGGCGAGCCCTATGCCCGAAGTCGAGCCCGTGACGACGGCCGTCTTGCCCTTCAGCATGCTGCTCTCCTTCATGTGGCGCGGCGCCACTTGTGTGCGCCGCAAAAACCATGCCTTCTGGCGTGGAAGAGCAAGCTGACGCAGCGATGAAGCTTGTCTGACGTTAAGATGACAGTCGCAGCGCCTACTACTTGCGTCACACGGGTGTCACCTCGCAGTCCTCAGCAATGTTCTTTGTTGCAGCGCGTCAACTCAGGGATACTTGCGTCATGAATGCTCCCTCCACCGCCTCCCTGTCCGGCAGCCGCTATCTCGGCTGGCGCCCCGACCGCTGCGACCGCGTCGCCCTGGTGCTGCAAGGCGGCGGCGCGCTCGGCGCCTACCAGGCCGGGGTGTATCAGGCGCTGCACGAGGCCGACATCGAGCCGGACTGGGTCTCGGGCGTCTCGATCGGCGCGATCAACTCCGCCATCATCGCCGGCAACCCGCGCGAGCGCCGGCTGGAGCGGCTGCAGGCGTTCTGGGACCGCATCACCGACCGCAAGGTCTGGTGGTTCACGCCGGAGGGCGACATCTTCCGCCAGGCGCGCAACGCGACCAGCGCGATGGCGACGATGATGCTCGGCCAGCCCGGCTTCTTCGAGCCGCGCCGCACCAATCCCTGGGTCGCCTTCGCCGGCTCCAACGACGCGACCAGCTTCTACGACACCGCGGCGCTGCGCGACACCTTGCTGGAGCTGTGCGACTTCGACCTGATCAACACCAAGGCGGTGCATTTCTCAGTCGGCGCGGTCAACGCGATCTCGGGCAACTTCGTCTACTTCGACAACATGCACGAGACCATCCTGCCCGAGCACGTCATGGCGTCGGGCGCCCTGCCGCCGGCCTTCCCGACCGTGCAGATCGGCACCGACCATTACTGGGATGGCGGCATCGTCTCCAACACGCCGCTGCAGCATCTGCTGGCGCAGGAGGACACGCTGAACTCGCTGATCTTCCAGGTCGACCTGTTCTCGGCGCGCGGGCCGCTGCCGCGCACGCTCCAGGACGTGATGGGCCGGCACAAGGACATCATGTACTCCTCGCGCACCCGCCTCACCACCGACCTGTTCCAGCTGCTGCAGAACTGGAAGAAGAAGACGCACCAGGCCCTGACCAAGATCCCCGACGGCGACCTGACCGAGGACGAGCGCAAGCTGCGCGACGATCTCGCGCGCATGCCGGAGCACACCATCCTCCAGCTGATCTACCAGCAGAAATCCTACGAGGGCCACGCCAAGGACTACGAGTTCTCGCGGACGTCGATGACCGAGCACTGGCATTCCGGCTACGAGGACACCAGGCAGACGCTGACCCGCAAGGACTGGCTGACGATCCCGCCGGACGGCGCCGGCATCGTCGCCCACGACGTGCACCGCGACTTCGAGCGCCGCTGAGGGCTGGCGAGCGCGCGCCTCCCCTTCTCCCCCTTGCGGGAGAAGGTGGCGCGCAGCGCCGGATGAGGGGTCGCGCTGCGCTTTCCGATGACAGAGAATGCCACACGCGATGTTGCAGTCGTCGCGCGACCCCTCATCCGTCTCGGCTTCGCCGAGCCACCTTCTCCCGCAGGGGGAGAAGGAAGAACGCGGCTCAGTTCGTGAGCTTGCTCTCAGCCTCGGAGCCCCGCGACAGCCGCTCGCGCAAACCCGCGATCACGCCAGACCAGTCGCCCGGCCGGGCCTGCGCCAGGACATCCACGCTCGGATACCAGAGCGAGCGCCCGGCCCGCGCCGCCCAGTACCAGGGATAGCCGGTCGGCACCGCGACCAGTCCGGCGCGCCCGAGCGCACCGGCAAGGTGCAGCGCCAGCACGTCCGGCCCGACGACGATGTCGAGATTGGCGATCGCGGCGATCATCTGGCCGAAATCGTCCATGTGGCGGCCCGCGTCGATCGCCTCCGGCCAAGCGGCGAGGTCGTGGCGCGACTGGCCGGTCATCAGGCTGATCGCCGTGCCCGAAGCCGGCATGGCGGCGCGTAGCTGCGCCATCGAAAGGCCGGCGGCCTGGCCCTCCCAGATCACGCCGATCCAGGGGCGCGGATACTCCTCGAACGCCTGGCGCCAGCGCCGGTCGAGCGCCGGATCCGGCTGCATGTAGGGAACGCCCGCCCCGATAGTGGCCGCGTCGAGGTCGAAGCAGCGCATCAGCGCCGGCAGCGCGATGGCGAGTTCGTCGGGCGCGGGCGCAGCGCGCGCGATCGGCGCGGAGAGATGGCCGGCCAGCGGCAGGAAGCGCTCGTCGGCGATCAGTTCGACAGGCCGTCCTTCTCGCGCCAGCCGCGGCAGGAAGCGGGCGAAGAGGACGAATTCGGACGCCATCAGCATCGGCGGCACGAAGACGCGCGGCGAAACCGGCTGCTCGGCTACGGCGCGCGGCGGAAACCTGCCGAGCGCCAGCGCGATCTCGGATTCGAGGCGGAGCGCATTCGCATTGCCCGGATCGACCTTCAAGGCATGTGTAAGGAAGGGCAGCGCCTGCTCGGCGCGTCCGGCGAAGCGCAGCGTCGCCGCCAGCACGAGCAGGCTCTCGGCCGAGCCCGGATTGGCCTTCACCACGCGGCTCATCTCGGCGATGCCAGCATCGGTCTCGCCGGTCAGGATCAGGATGCGGGCCAGGGTCTCGCGAATGCCGAGATGGTTCGGCGCGAAGGCGAGCAGCTTGCGGCAGGTCGCCGCCGCCTGCCGATAGTCGCCGATGCCCGCCTGGCAGCGCGCCAGGTGTTCGAGCACGTCGACATCGAGCGGCGCCACCAGGCGCGCGCGCTCGGCCAGGCTGAGCGCCTCCTCGAAGCCGCCGCGCTCGAAGCAGCAGAGCGAGAGCGCGCGCAGGCTGGCGGCATCGCCGGGCTTGAGCACTAGTGCCCGGCGCAGCAGGCGCTCGGCCTCCTCCCCGTCGCTATTGGCCAGCGCGAGCAGGCCGAGCAGGCCGATCGCATCGGCCGCATCGGGCGTCCGCGCGAGGATGCGGGCCGCCGCTTCGCCGGCGCCAGCGAAGTCCTTGCTCAGGAAGCGGGCGGTGGCCAGCGCTTGCAGCGGGGCGTCGAGCTCGGGAGCCAGCGCAGCCGCGCGCTCGAAGCAGAGGATCGCGTCGTCGAGCCTGCCGGCCATCTGGTGGGCGATGCCGAGATTGTTGACGAGGCCGAAATGGTCGGGGAAGGCGGTGGCCGCCGCCGCCAGAACCGCATGGGCGCGCTGGAGGTCCTTGCGGGCGAGCGCGGCGCCGCCGAGCGCGTTCAGCCCGTCGGCATGGTTCGGATGCCGCTGCAGCAGGTCCGTCAGCAGCGCCTCGGCCTCGTCGAAGCGCCCGGCGGCGACGAAGCCCTGGGCCGTGGCGACCTGGTCGGCGACGGTGACCGCCGGGAAGGATGGAGACGGGTTCAAGTGCGATCCTGCCGCTGTTCGATGACTCATGCGAGCCCTCAGAGACCATTTGAGACTTCGCTGGCGTGTGTCGGCTGGCGTGGCTGTCGAGAACCGGAGCGGAGCGGACTAATGTCCGCAAGCACCGCAGGCGCAGACAGCCACGTCAGACGGCCGCGCCAGTCAAATTCGCAAATGGTCTCTCAGCCCATGGTGATGCGCTTGCCGTCCATGCGCAGATCGTCGGCGACTGCGATGACCTTGCTCTGCGCCGTCTCGCTGGCGACGCCGGTGATCTTGACCGAGCGGGTCTCGGCCCGCAGCGTGTCGATCTGGTCGACGATGGCGATGCGGTTGAGCGACTTCTCGGTCAGGATGTCGGCGCTGGTCTCGTGCGATTTGGCCGAAATGCGCCAGCGCTCGGCGATGGTCGTCACGGCCTTGCTCAGCCAGGTCGTCTTCTCGGCGATGAGGTTCAGCGCCTTGGCCTGGAGGTCGAGCCGCTCGCCCTTCAGCGCCAGGCGTTGACGGGCCGTCAGCGAGAGCGTTTCGCCTTCGATGGCGAGGTTGCCATGGCCGGGCAAGGCCAGCGTCGCATAGTTCGGCCCGGTGCGCTCGAGCACGCTGAGGACGAAGGCGCCGGCCGGGCCATCGACCACGAGCACGCGGTCGTCCTCGATCGGCCGGACGAGGCAGCCGACCGCGACCTGCGCCGGAAGCGCCCGGCCGTCGATCTCGACCGTCAGGCCGGCATGGTCCTCGTCGCAACGCTGGACACGGCCGACCGCCAGGGAGCAAGGCTGCTGCGCGCCGGCGGCAAGCGCCGCCAGGGTTGCCAGAGCCGCCGGCTCGCTTTCGCCCGCGCGCATCATCCGTAGATGTTGATCGTCTTGGTGGTGAAGTAGGCCGAGCCGAACTCGGTCGCGAGGGTCGTGACGGTCGACTGCATCGTCTTCTTCTGCGCCGCCATCTCGCCGCCCTTGATCGCCGCCATCTCGACCTTGAGGTCGAACTCGCAGACCGTGAGGTTGACGCCGACCTTCTTCAGGTCGCCCACCGGCGCCATCTTGATGTCGGTCGCCGTCAGGATCTTGGTGTCGTTGGTCGCCATCTTGGTGTCGGGGCCCATGACGATCTTCACCGAGGTGCCGATCACCCCCTTCAGATCGCCGCCGACGATGATGTCCATCTTCTCGCCGACGAAGATGTTCAGCACGCCGCCGAGCGAGATGTTCAGGTCCTTGGACACGGTCAGGGAGAAGCGCGTCGACAGCCTGAAGGACGCCTCGGCGCTCATGATGATCGAGATCATCCCGGCGAGCTTCACCGAGGTCTCCAGGCCGAAGAAGAAGTTGTTCTTCAGGCCCATGAAGAAGTCGTTGGCGATGCCGTGGAAGCGCTTCGTCGTGATGCCGTAGGTCACCTCGTCGAGGTCGCCATAAGCGGTCTGCTTGATGTAGCCGCCAGCGGTCAGCTCGATATTGGCCGGCGCGTCCTTGGTGCCGCCCTTGATGAAGACGCCGTTGGCCGCCGAAAGGTCGTATTTGCCGGCCTTGACGTTGTAGGCCGCGTCCGCCGTCGTGACCTCGACATTGTTGCCCTTGCCGTATTTCTGCAGCGCCGCGCCGAGGACGTTCATCTGCAGGTCGCTGTCGGTGTAGATCAGCGCGCCGTTGTTGCTGGATAGGATCGGGGCGCTCGGCGTGGTGGTGTAGACTTTCGTCGACTGGCTGGTCGCGTTGAAGTCCTTGGCCGGGTCGCCCTTCTCATTCTTGATCGCATCACCGGCCTGGTCGATGGCCGACTTGTTGGTCTCCGACACGGTGCTCGTCGTCGTCTTCAGCCCTGTGAGCAGGCTGTCCTCTTCGGCCGCGCCGACGATGTAGCTGCCGAGCCGGAGATAGGACGATTCGCTGAATGCCGCCGTCGAGGTCTTGGGCTGCACCACCCGGAAATAGGGCAAGCCGATTGATATGATCTCATCTTCCGTCGCGGACATCGGGGCGCTCCAGTCGGCAATTAAAAGCCGGTTAACGTAAGGCCATGACCTTGATCTGCGACGGGGCAATGGTCATCCCCACCGTATTCGGGCTGAGGCCGTTCTGCTTGGCCGGCATTGCCAGCTTGGCGACCGGCGGCCCGCCGATCAGCACGTTCGTCGAACCCATCGCCGCCGTCGCCGGGCCCATCACCATGCCCGACGCGACGCCCATCGCGACGCCGGGATTGTCGCCGTTCGAGAGCGGCGTGACGGTCATGACGTTATGGGTCGGCATGCACATCGCCAGGACCTTGACCTGATTGGGGATCGCGGTCGGCGTCAGCGCGATGTTAGGAAACGGCGTCGGGATCGGCCCGGCCGGCGTCGGCACCAGGCAGACGTCAGGAAAGGCGAAGTTCATGCCCGGCATCGGGCCATTACCATTCCAGAACATGACTCACCTACGTAACTCGAAAGGTTTGACCACGCGCGGATCGTAGAGTTCGCCGACCGCGCGCGCCATGTCGGTTTCGAGCGCGCTGCCGCTTTGTCCCACGAAAATCGCGCCCTCGGTCGTGGCGCAGTGGAAGTCCGTGCGCAGGAAGCGCGCGCCGCTGAAGTCGCTGCTGGTCACGTCGGCATGATGGAACAGGGCGTAGTCGAGCCTGGCGCGGCGAAACGAGACGGCGCGCGCGTCGGCGCTGCTGAAGACGCTCATGTCGAGCTGGGCGCCGTCGAAATTGGCGCCGGCCAGCACCGCCTCCTGGAAGACGGCATTGCTCAAACTCGCCTGCGACAGGTTGGCGCCGCGCAGATCCGCCTTCACGAAGATCGCGCTGGGCGCGACCACGCGGGAGAGATCGGCCCCCACCAGGCTCGCCTCCAGCAGCAGCGCCCCGCTGAGATCGACGCCGGAGAGATTGGCCTGGTTGAGGATCGCCTTGGACAGGTTCGCGCGCGCCAGCGTCAGCGAGCGCAGATCGCGCCCGGTCAGGTCGCAATCGGTCAGGAGGATCGTGTCGCAGGCGAGCCCGTCGAGCAGGGCGCGGCGCAGATCGGCCTTGATGATGGCCGTGTTGCGCAGGCTCGCCTGCGTGAGGTCGATCTGATCGAGGCCGCATTCCATCAGGCCGCAGGTCTCGAACCCCGCCTGCGCGAAGACCGCCTGGGCCAGGCCGCAGCGCATCAGCGTCGACCTGGCGAGCTGAGCGCCGCTGAAATTGGCGCGGTCCAGCGCGCAGGCCATGAGGACGACCGTCTCGAACTGCGCCTCGCGCCACAGCGTCTCGCCGGCGATGCAGTTCATGAAGGTGCTGCCGGCGACCTGCGCGCCGTCGAAGCTGGCGCCGGTGAAGTCGCAGTCCACGAAGTTCATGTCGCGGATCTGCGCGCCCGCGAAGGAGCTGCCGCGGAACGAGGTCTTCAGCACCGTGCCCTTGGCGAGCGTCGCGCCGGAGAGGTCCTGGCCGTCCAGGACGCCGTCGCGATAGGGCCAGTCATGGCTCAGATGCTCGAACAGGCTTTCAACCATCGCTCGCCACCGCAAGAAGGGTCCGGCCGAGATTGGCGCGGCTGAAATCCGCGCCCAGCAGCGCGGCATCGGCGAGGTCGGCCCCGAACAGGTTGGCCGCGCGCAGCGATGCGCCCCTGAGGTCGGCGCGGTTCAGCTGCGCCTCGAGCAGGTTGGCGGCGAAGAAGTCGATGCCGGTCAGGTCGTTGCGCGAGAGCAGCGCCCGCTTCAGCGAGCCCTCGCGGAAGTTGGCGCGGGCGAGGACCGTCTCGACGAAGCAGGCGCCGTCGAGACGGCCCTTGCCGAAGTCGCTGTCGCTCAGGTCGGCTTTCTGGAAGGCGAGCTTCTCGGTTCGGACCCGGGCGAAGCTGGCCTGGCGCAGGTCGGCCTCGCCGGCGAAGAGCACGCTCGTGAGGGTGGCATCGCTGAAATCGGCCCCGGCCGCCCGGGCCATGACGAAGCCGACCTCGAAGAGCTGCGCTCCGGCCATCACGATGCGGGGGCAGTCGACATCCATGAAATGCACGCGCTCGAGCGCCGCGCCCTGCCAGTTCGTCCCGGAGAGATCGGTCCGCATGAAGACGCTGTCACTGAGGCGCGCGCCCCGGAACGAAGCGGCGGTGAAGGGCACCGTCATCAGCGTCAGGTTGCGCAGTTCGGCCTGGTCGAACACGGCCTGCGCGAATTGCGCGCCGAACAGGCTGGCCTCGATGATGCGGCTGCCCTCGAAGCGCGCGCCGCGGGCGTCGACCTGGCAGAGATTGGCCTCGCTCAGGTCGCAGCCGCTGAGATCGGCCTGGACTAGCGAGGCGCCGCACAAGGTGGCGCGGGCAAGGTTCGCCCCGGTGAGGCGCGCGCCGTCGAGCCGGGCGTTCTCCAGCAGGGCGCCGGAGAGGTCGGCGCCGGAGAGGTCGATGCCTGAGAGGTCGGCCCCGGCGAGGTCGCGGCCGGCCAGCACGATGCCGGCGCGGTACTGCTCGGCAACGAGCGCGCCGAAGGCCTGGGCGACCGCGGGCGTCAGCGGCGTGTCGGGCTTCAGCGGCTGGGGCGAAAGCCGCCGCATCTCCAGCACCGGTCCCGCCATCTGGGCCTCGGCCTGGTCGAGCCCCGCCTCGACCTCCGCCCTGCCCTGCGCGACCTGCGCGGCCGCGTCGTCGAGCGCGGCCCGGGTGGTGGCGGGCCTGGGAGCGGAAGAAGCAGGGACCGCGGCCAGGATCGCCAGCGGCGAACCGCCTTCGCCGGCGAGGTTCGGCAGCGCGGCGCCAAGCTTGGCGTCGACCTCGTCCATGGCAGCGCGGAGCTGCTCGGCGGCCTCGACCGGCGCGTAGGGCGTCGTCTCAAGGATGCGCAGGGCCTCTTCGAGAGAGGATTCACTGGCGGTTTCGGCCTGCGGCGGAATGGCCGTGTCCGGCAGGTCGGGCAAGTCGGGCAGCGCCAGCCTGTCGCCGCTCAGCTCGCGGCGGACGTGCTCCAGCGGCCGCCCCTCCGGCAGGCCGAGGAAGCGGGCGCGCGCCAGCGCCAGTTGCGCTGCCTCATCGACCTCCGGATCGGCCGCGTCCAGCATGGCCTTGCGCCAGTTCCCGAGGCTGTCGAGCTTCGCCTCCATCTCGGGCGCGCTCGCCTCGGCCACGGCCGGGAGCTCGCCCGGCCCGGGCAGCTTGGCGATCTCGGCATCGATCTGCCCGGCAACCTCCGGCATGTCGAGCATGGCCAGCAACTGGTCGATCGCGCCGGGCTCGGCCTGGCCCGAGGCGATCTCCTGCATCGCCGCCAGCGCCGGATGCTGCTGCCGGGCGACTTCGTCGAGCTTGGCCTCGGCCTTGGCCTGGAGCGCTTCGAGCGCATCGAGCATCTCGGCGAAATCGACCTCGCCCCCCGCGATCTCCTCGGGCAAGGGCATCGGCACGTCGTCGTCCTCGAACTCGGGGATCTCGATCGCCGGCCAGAGCTCCTTCGGCACCCCGGAGCGCGCCAGCTCCTGCCGCGCCATCCATTCGGCGTCGTCGCGGCGCTTGCTGCGGCGCTCCTGCGCCAGCGCCCGCCGCTTGGCGTTGCGGGCGTCCAGGACGTCCTGCGGCAGGGCAGGCGCGAGCTGATGCTCGGCGAAGGCGTATTTATAGGCGGTCTCGGGATTGGTGCGCAGCGCCCGGACCTGGAGGTAATGGCTGAGCGGGCGCGGCTCATCCGTCATCCGCTCATAGGCCAGCATGACATCGGCGACATCGGCCGCCTCGATATCCTCGACCGGCGTCGCGCTGCGATAGACCATGACGCCGCGGCGGGCGCCGGCGAAGAGCCAGAGCGTGTCGATCCGCATCGGCAATTCGACCATCGGCTTCTGCGGATCGGTCCAGCCGATGAAGCAGCGCACGCGGAAGCCGGGCAGATGACGCTGCACCTCCGGCGCGTCGGCGGCGAAATTGCGCAGGCCGTAGCCCTCGTCGCCGGCGAGATAGCCCGGCAGGCGCTGGTCCGGCGGCGCGAACAGGAAGAGCCGCGGATCGGCGTCATCGGCGAGTGCCGGCGCCAGGTTCTTGATCCAGTGGTCGTCATAGGTGCCGGCATATTGCAGGCGTTCCCTGGCATCGACCGCCACCGGGCCGAAGCGCGGCGGCGCGGGCGCATCGCCGATCGAGCGGACGGCGAGTTCCGGCACCTCGATATTGGGCAGCGCGACCGTCTCGCGCGCCATCAGGCGCTCCTGCGCCCGGAAGCCGGTGCCTGTGGGGTTGGCGGCATGGCCCTCGCCGCCGAAGCAGCGGGCGGGCGTCAGCGGCATCTGCACGAAGGGCACCGGCTCGGTCGGCAGCGCCGTCGCGCCAGCCATCCGCCAGACGCGGTCGCCGGTGACGAGCAGCTGCTTCTGGAGATTGCCGATCGCCCAGGCGAGGCCCATGCGCTGCACCGGCGCGCCGCCCGGGGCGGCAGCGTGGCCGGCGACCAGCACCTCCGCCGTCGGCTTGGGCATGCCGAGATCGAAGACCGCGCCCGGCGGCAGCTCCTTCGCCGCCATCATCCACATCGCCTGGTCGCCCTGGAGCCGGTCGGGATCGGGGTCGGCGAGGTCGAACAGGCCGAAGGCCGAGACGATGAAGCTCGCGCCGACGGCTCGACGCTCCGTCTTGGTCAACAAGCCGAGACTGCGCGGTTTGATGATCAGGGCCATGAGCGAGGCGAAACCCGGAGCGGCAACGGAAATCGAGAGATTTCGACCGTCTCGTCCGCGCATGACATGGACGTGACGAAAGGGCAGCTTGACCGCGAATTCGGACGATCACCGGGCCGCGGCAGCGCCCGCCCGAAGGGCCTATTCGCCGAGCTTGGCCATCGCCGCGTCGCGGTCCTCGCAGACGGTGAGGATCTGCAGGAAGCCGCTGATGGCGAAGACCTCGTGGACCGAAGGCGTCAGGCCGATGAGTACGAGCTTGCCGCCGACCTCCTTCAGCCGCTTCGCCACCACGAGCACGACGCGCAGGCCGGCGCTCGAGACGTAGGGCACCTCGGAGAAGTCCAGCACGAGCCGGTTGGCGCCCCGCTTGATCTCGTCGGTGATCTGCAGCTCGACGGCGCCCGCGTTGACGCTGTCGAGCCGGCCCTTCAGGGCCAGCACCAGCACTTCCTCAACCCAATCCGACTCGATCATGAGCGGACGATCTCCATCTTGAGTGCGCGGGACGCCGCCGCCTTGGTCGCGAGAACCGGCATGTCAGGCATCCACGGCGGTGGCGAGCTGGGGCGGGAACAGCAAGGTCAAGGTGATGACGTTGCGGTCGTCGTCGCGGGTATAGCTCACCTCGTCGATGAGCGTGCGGACAAAATGGATGCCGAGCCCGCCGACCGCGCGCTCCTCCAGCGCGGAGGTGGTGTCGGCGACGTCGACCTCGAACGGGTCGAAGGCGATGGCGCGGTCGATGAGCTTGACCACGACGCGGTCGTCATGGCGGCGCATCTCGATGTCGATCTCGCCATCCTTCCGCTCGGCATAGCCGTAGGCGATGGTGTTGGTGATCAGCTCATCAAGCGCCAGATTGAGGCGGAAGACCATGGGCGGCGGCAATTGCAGGGAATCGGCGAGATACTCGATCGCATCCGCCAGCTTGCGGATTTCGTGAGTGTCGCTGCGCAGCACGACATGAATTCCGCGAGCCAACATGCCGGCGCCCCGAGCCCAAAACTCTTATTCGAATAACGAGACTAGAGTCCTATTGCGAAGGTTCGATTACGATGACGTAACAACCCACAGCCTCTGACGCAGCGGCCCGGGCGCGTGCGCCCTGCGCGCATCCCGCCATGACTGCCGGGAGGGGCCGGAATTCGCTGGGGATAGCCAGGCTTGAGTCGATCTTGCCGGAAAGTTTTTTCGTTCTGTCATGATCGGTCCTCTAAGGTGCGCGGCCAGAGCATGGTGCCAAGCAATCGAACCGGCTTTCGGGCGAGATCGTGCACTTAACTCCTGGTCGAGAGAACGGCGTGAGCGACGACACGAGTGAATTCCAGAGGCGGCTGCGCGAGCTTTGCGGCGAGCTGGCGCGCGGGGACTACGACAATATCGACAGCCTGTTCGCGATGACGATCGACGAGGGCGCCCCCGTCGTGGTGCAGGAGCTGGCCGAGGCCTTCGCCAGCATGGCGGTGCAGATCGAGGCGCGCGAATACCGGCTCGGCGAGATGCTGGCCGAGCTCAAGGAGGCCAACCGCCGGCTCGAAGAGGCCAACCGCTCGGTCACGACCGAGAACGTCACCCTGCGCAGCCAGGTCCAGCGCCTGACCATCGAGATCGACCAGACCCGCAAGGAGCGCGAGGTCTCGGAGATCGTCGAGACCGACTATTTCCGCGGCCTGCAGGAACGGGCCCAGGCGATGCGCCAGCGCCAGCGTCCGACCCCGACAAGCGAGGCCGCCGATTCATGACCGTGATCGTTTCGACCCATTCCTACCGGGGCGGCACCGGCAAATCGAACACCACCGCCAACATCGCGGCGAACCTGGCGCATAAGGGCCGGCGCGTCGCCATCGTCGACACCGACATCCAGTCGCCTGGCATCCACGTGCTGTTCAACGTCGATCCCGACCAGCTGCGCTACACGCTGAACGACTTCCTCTGGGGCCGCTGCAAGGTCGAGGAGGCCGCGCATGACGTCACCGACCGGCTCGTCAGCAATGCCGGAATCCACCCGGCTTCGGTCGGCGGCTCGGTGATGCTGGTGCCCTCCAGCATCCGGCCGGGCGAGATCGCCCGGGTGATCAAGGAGGGCTACGACGTCAACCTGCTCAATGATGGCTTCCAGGAGCTGTCGCGGCGCCTCCAGCTCGACTACCTGCTGATCGACACCCATCCCGGCGTCAACGAGGAGACGCTGCTCTCGATCGCGATCTCCGACACGCTGCTGCTGATCCTGCGGCCCGACCATCAGGACTACCAGGGCACGGCTGTGACGCTCGACCTGGCCCGGCGGCTCGGCGTGCCGCAATTGCTGCTGATCGTGAACAAGGTGCTGCCCTCGCTCGACTTCCGGCAATTGTCGGATCGCATCGCCAGCACCTATCGGGTGCCGGTGGCGGCGGTGCTGCCGCTGACCGAGGAGATGGTGCGGCTCGGCAGCGGCGGGCTCTACTCGCTGCTGGCGCCGGAGACGGCCTATGCCGAGGGCATCGCCGCGATCGGCGCGCTGGTGGACCTGCCCTTCGAGATGCCGGCGCAGAGCGTCGGCTGAGCCTCCTACTCTTCAGAAGAGGGCTCCCCGCGCCTATCCGGCGAAGAAGGCGCGCTGAAAAGCGCTCGCATCGGCCGGCCGCGGCCCCGCATCGAAGCTCAACGCCGCAGCGATCGCACCCCAGGCCTGCTCCGACACCCCGCCTGGCCTGACGGGCACAAGCCCCTTCTCCCGCGCCTCCAACGACGGCGCCATCTCGAACGGGTGCCGGCCGCTCAGCAGCAGGTAGGCGACGCAACCCAGCGCATAGACGTCGTCGCGGGCATTGCGTGGGGCGCCCTCCAGCATGCCCGGGCTGGCATAGGGCAAGGTCATGCCGCCGAGCGCCGCCGGATCGAAGCCGGAATCGCGCGTCGCGCTGGCGATGCCGAAATCCAGCAGCTTCACCTCGCGGTTCGCGGCGACAAAAATATTAGCTGGCTTCAAATCCGCATGAATGACGCCGCGCGCATGGGCATGGCCGAGGCCGGCGCAGAGCTCGTGCAGGACGGCCTGCGCCTGCGCCGGCGGCAAGCCGACGCCACCGGCCTGCGCCAGCAGATTGTCGAGCGGCTCGCCTTCGAGCAGTTCCATGACGATGAAGAGATGGCTGCCGTCGCGCTCGAAATCATGCACCGTGACAATGTTGGGATGCGACAATTCCTGCGCCTTGCGCGCCTCGGCCTCGAGCGTGCGCAGCGCCTCGGGATGATGGCGGAAATCGCCGGAGAGCAGCTTGATCGCGACATAGGGCTGGCGGTGCATCGCCTCGAGCCGGCGCCGGTCGACGGCGCGGTAGACCACGCCCATGCCGCCGCGGCCGATCTCGCTGTCGAGGATGAAGCGGTCCTTCAGCATCGCGCCGGTGCCGATGGCGCGGCTCTCCTGGCGCGGGTCGAGCTCGAAGCGCCGGGCGCGGCCGGCCTCGGCATTGCTGGCGTCGCGGCGGAAGCGCAGGCTGCGGAAATCGGCGAGGCTGGCGTCGAGCGCCGCATCCTGGCGCGGCGCCGTCTCGCCGCCACGGCCGCGCAGGCCGGTAAAGCCGCCGATCAGCGCGTTGACGACGACCTCGTCGACCTTGTCGCGCATCGTCTCGGCCTTGGGCAGCGCCATCTCCGGCGCCGGCTGCGCCCCGGCCGGACGGGCGAGCGGCACGGTCGGCTGGTCGAGATAGGCCTGCGGCGCGGCGGCGGCGCCCGCTTGCAGCTCGGCGATGAGATGCGCCTTGAGATCGGCCGGCAGGCGACCGAGATCGACCCAATATTGCAGCCGCTCGGGGATGGCGCCATGCGGATCGCCCTGCGCCCGCAGGCTCTTCAGGGCGATGACGAGCTTGTCGAAGGGCAGACGGCCGGCGAAGAACGATTGCAGGCAGCGATCGAGCTCCGCGACGCTATCCATGTGGTCCCGCCTCACTGCGATCGAACGTTCCCAGAGACCGTTTGAGAATTCGCTGGCGTGAGCTGGCCGGCGTGGCTGTCGAGAACCGGAGCGGAGCGTACGTTTGTACGTGAGCACCGGGAGCGCAGACAGCCGCGTCGGACGGCCTCGCCAGTAGAATTTGCAAGCGGTCTCTCATATCAGCTTGGCGGCCTGATCGCATAGCGCTGGAGCTTCTCGACCAGGCTGCGCCGCGAAATCTGCAGCAATTCGGCGGCGCGGCTCTGGTTCCAGCCGGTCTCGCGCAGCCGGTTCTCGATCACGATCGCCTCGTAATGGCGCACGGCGGCGCGCAGGCTGGCGTGGTTCGCGGCCGTCGTCGACGACGGCACGACGATGTCGGGCGCCTGCGTCGCCGATAGATTTGCCGGCAAATGTTTTAGGTCGATCCGCTCGTCGCCGTCGACCAGCAGCGCGGCGCGCTCGGCGATGTTCTTGAGCTCGCGGACATTGCCGGGATAGCGCCAGCGGCAGAGCGCATCGAGCGCGCGCGGCGTCAGCGCGAACGAGGAGCGGCCATGCGTCTTGGCGATGCGGGTCAGGAAGAAATCGATCAGCTTGGGGATGTCGGAGGGGCGCTGGCGCAGCGGCGGGATCTGCACCGGGAAGACGCTGAGGCGGTAGTAGAGGTCCTCGCGGAAGCTGCCCTGGGCGATCTTCTGCGGCAGATCGGCATTGGTCGCCGCGACGATGCGGACATCGACCTTCTCGAGCTTGGTGTCGCCGAGGCGGCGGACCGAGCCCTCTTCGAGCAGGCGCAGGATCTTGGCCTGGAGCGCGAGCGGCATGTCGCCGATCTCGTCGAGGAAGAGCGTGCCGCCATCGGCCTCGTGCACCAGCCCCTTCTTGTCGGCGACGGCGCCGGAGAAGGCGCCCTTGCGATGGCCGAAGAGCTCGCTTTCGAGCAAGGTCTCGGGCAAGGCCGCGCAGTTCTGGGCGATGAAGGGGCGGCCGCGGCGCTTGCCGAAGCGGTGGATCGCCTGGGCGAAGACCTCCTTGCCGGTGCCAGTCTCGCCCAGCAGCAAGACTGCGACCGGGGCGGAGGCGGCGCGGCGCGCGAGGTCGAGCGCCGCCTGGAAGACCGGGCTCTCGCCGACGACCTGGTCGTCGCTGACCGTCGCCATCACCTTGAGCCTGGTATTCTCCTGGGCGAGGTCGGCGTTCTTGCGGTCGAGCTGGCGGATGAGCTGGCGGTTCTCCTCGAACAGCCGGGCATTGGCCATGGCGACTGCGGCATGCGCCGCAAACGAGGCGACGATGCGCTCGAACGCCTTGGGCAGCGCGCCGATCTCGCCATCCGGCGTCAGCCGGATGTTGATCAGCTGGAGGACGCCGAGCGTGACGCCCTCGACGTTCCAGAGCGGGGCGACGACGAAGGAGCGGGTGCGATAGCCCGTCCTGGCGTCATGGGCGTAGAGCGCCGAAACATCGAAATTGGTGTAGTCGTAGAGGTCGGCGAGATTGACGATCTGCCCGGTCACGGCGCTGAAGACGTTGGCGTCGCGCATGTTGAAGGCGTTGCCCTCGGAATAGACCGAGACCGTGTCCGGAAAGGCCGCGGCCTCCGGCGCGCACTCGTTCTGGCCGATCAGCCCGTGCAGGTGCCGGCCGGTGCGATCCAGCACCAGGACGCGGCCGCCCTCGGCGCGCGTCAGCCGGCGCGCCGACGAGACCACCGCGCCAAGCAGCGCCTCAAGCCGCCGCTCGGTCGCAAGCGTGGTGGTCAGTTCGATCAGTTCTTCAGCGACCGCGAGCGGGTCCTGCATGGTCGGCCCCGATATCCGGCGCTAAACCTTATTCGGCCGCCTCCGCCACCGGCTCCGGCACGTCCCCGCCGAAGCTGTAGGTGAAATTACCCTCGGCATCGATGTCGACGAAGAGCGAGTCGGGCGCGGCCTCGTCGCCCATCCGGCTGATGATCTCGGTCGCGATCTCCGGCAGCAGCGTGCGGTTGACGATGTGGTCGATATTGCGCGCGCCGGTGTCGACGTCGGTGCAGCGCGCCGTGATCGCCTCCACCACCACGTCGGAATAGGCGAAGCTCATCTTCTGGCTCTCGCGCAGGCGCTTGCCGACCTTGTTGAGCTTGAGCCGGACGATCTCGCCCATCACGTCGGGCATCAGCGGGTAGAACGGCACGATCTGCATGCGGGCCAGCAGCGCCGGCTTGAAATGCCGGTTCAGCGTCGGGCGGATCGCCTCGGTCAGCTCGGCGGTCGAGGGCTTCTCCTCCTGCGTCCCCAGCGCCGTGATGATGTCGGTGGCGAGGTTCGAAGTCAGGATGATGACCGTGTTCTTGAAGTCGATGACGCGGCCCTCGCCATCGGCGAGCGTGCCCTTGTCGAAGACCTGGTAGAACAGGTTGAGCACCTCCGGATCGGCCTTCTCGCACTCGTCGAGCAGCACGACCGAATAGGGCCGCTGGCGCACGGCCTCGGTGAGCAGGCCGCCCTCGCCATAGCCGACATAGCCGGCCGGCGCGCCGACGAGCTTGGAGACGGTGTGCTTCTCCTGGAACTCCGACATGTTGATGGTGATCAGGAAGCGCTCGCCGCCAAAAAGGAGATCGGCGAGCTGCGTCGCGAGCTCGGTCTTGCCGACGCCCGACGTGCCGACGAAGAGGAAGACGCCCATGGGCTGGCCGGGATTGTTGACGCCGGCCTTGGCGGCGCGCATGCCCTCGTCCAACGCGGCGACGGCGTGGTCCTGGCCCTTGATGCGCTGGCGCAGGTTCGTGGCCATGCCGAGGATGGCGGCGGCCTCGTCCTTGACCATGCTGCCGACCGGAATGCCGGTCCAGTCCGAGATGACCTGGCCGACGGCGTCGGCTGTGACCTCGTAATGGATCATCGCCGTCTTGCCGCGGGTCTTCTCCAGCTCGGCGACGGCCTCCTGCAGCTCCAGCTCGGCGGCGCTGCGAGCGGCATCGGCGTCCGAAGCCTCGTCCTCGGCGCCATCCTCATCATCGTCTTCGTCGTCATTGGCAGCTTCGGCTTCGGCCTTGGCCATGCCCTCCGGCCCGATGCCGAGCTCACGGCGCAAGCTCACAATGCGGTCGACCAGCGCCTTCTCGCGCTCCCATTGCGCGGTTGCCTCGACCTTCTCAGCCTCGATCCTGACGATCTCGGCCTCGATCTCGGCAATGCGCGGGTTGTCGCGGCCGAGCGTGGTGCGGTCGCGCTCCAGCGCGGCAAGCTCGCGCTGCAAGGTCGCGATCCGGCGCTCCTGGTCGTCGATCGTGGCCGGCTTGGTCGAGAGCGAGAGCTTGACGCGGGCGCAGGCGGTGTCGAGCACGTCGACCGCCTTGTCGGGCAGCTGGCGGCCGGAAATGTAGCGGGCCGAGAGCTGGGCGGCGGCGGCGACGGCATCGTCGCGCACGTAGACTCCGTGGCTCTTCTCATAGGCGGCGCGCAGGCCGCGCACGATGGTGATCGCCTCCGCCGGCGAGGGCTCGTCCAGCTTGACGAGCTGGAAGCGGCGGGCGAGCGCCGGGTCCTTCTCGAAGTACTTCTTGTATTCCGCCCAGGTCGTTGCGGCGACGGTCTTGAGCTCGCCACGGGCGAGTGCGGGCTTCAGCAGGTTGGCGGCATCGCCGCCGCCGGCCGAGGCGCCGGCGCCGACCAGCATGTGGGCCTCGTCGATGAAGAGGATGATCGGCTTCGGCGAGGCCTTGACCTCGTCGATGATGCCTTTGAGCCGGTTCTCGAACTCGCCCTTCACGCCGGCGCCGGCCTGGAGCATGCCGAGGTCGAGGCTGACCAGCTCGACGTTCTTGAGGAAGTCGGGAACGTCGCCCTCGGCGATCTTGAGCGCCAGGCCCTCGACCACGGCAGTCTTGCCGACGCCGGGATCGCCGACGCAGATCGGGTTGTTCTTGCGGCGGCGACCGAGGATGTCGATCATCTGGCGGATTTCGCGGTCGCGGCCGAAGACCGGGTCGATCTTGCCGGCGCGGGCCTGCTCGGTGAAGTTCACGGTGAAGCGCGCGAGCGCGCCGTCGGCCGGCATGACATCGCCGCCCTTGGCCGCAGTGCCGGCCTCGCCCGGCTTGGCTCCAGTCGGCTCTTCGGCCGAGGAGGCGACGATGTCGCGGAATTTCGATTTGAGCTCGCTGAGCGGGATGGCGCGCAGCTCCTCGAACCAGTCGGCCATCGCATAGCGGCTCGGGCTGGAGAGCAGCGCGGCGAGGACGGCGCCGGAGCGGATCTGCTGCTGGCCGAGCTCGACCGAGGCGACGAGCCAAGCGTCCGTGAGTAATTCGATCAGGCCGGGCGCGAAGACGGGGCGGCCGGCATTGCCGGTCTTGAAGGCTTCGGTCGCGCGGGTCAGGCCGCGCTTCAGGCCGGAGGCGTCTAGCCCGTGATGGCGCAGGATGACGCCGAGGTCGCGCTGCTCGTCATCGGCCAGGACCAGCAGCAGGTGCTCGACCGCGACCTCGTAGTGGCTGCGCCCGACGCTGAGCCCGGCAGCCGTTTCCAGCGCGCGCTTCACATAGGGGTTGAGGCGCCCGAGAAGCTGCTTGAGATCGACCTGAACCATGAAAACGCCCCCGCTGTCGCAATGCCGGCGACCGATCGACTCAATACTGATCAAGCCGGCAACCGACCTGCCCGCAACCTCACAAGGACTGAATGACCCTGCGATGACACCAGCGGCTTCCCGTAGGGAAATCGCGGAAAAAAGTGTCGGCCGAAAAGAGGTCGCCGCCCCGCAAGCGGGGCGGCGACCGGTATCGAACGATCAGGCCGACTGCCAGGAATCGGTGCCTTCGGTCGAAGCCTTGGTGTGCTTCCAGGTCACCTTCTCATAGGTGAACGACCAGTCTTCCATCGGGCGCATGTGATCGTTGCCCTGGGCGACGGTCAGCGGCAGATAGGACTTGCCCTCGCAGAGCTTGGCGTTTTCCCACTTGTACTCGAAGAACTCTTCCGGCTCGCCGAGGCCGCTGGTGTCCGGACGGAAGAACTTGCAGACGATCTCGGTCAGCGTCTCGCCGGTGGCGAGAGCCTGCCAGAGCAGCGGCGAGGAGCGGTCGAACACCTTGGTGAAGGTGACCGGCTGATGGATGCGGGCGCCGGTGGTGGTGCCGGACTTCGGGTCGCGCGGGTTGATCACGCCGCTGGTGAAGGCGAGGATGGTGATCTCGTTGCCGTGCTTGTCGTACTTGGCGCCGGCGCCGGCGCTCTTGATGGTGCTCGCCTCGGACGAGATGTCGGCCTGCTTCTGGCCCTTGATGGTCATGTAGGCGTCGAGTGCCATGGTCTTAACTCCTGATAGGTCAGCCGGCGCTCGCCGGTGCCACTATCACCGCAAGCGCCGTACCAAAGGTCATCGACGAACCAAACCATTGAAATCGCTTCATTATCACCGAAGATGTCAGGCCTGTGACTGCGCAGATTCCTGCGCGATACCGCGCTCTTGCGCAGGCCCGTTCTCAGCGTCGGAAGAGCTCGGCTGACGTAGGGGACTGGAGAAGGTTAACCGCCTGCCCGGCATTGTCCGGAACTGTGGCGCGAAGGCGTCGCCGCGCCTGGTTTTGGCGGATTCCGATCATTGTCCAGGAAGCGGTCTGAAGCCTGCGTTCCGGACTGAGAACGAATATGTCGAGCAGTTGGAGCACGCTGCGATTTGCCGGAATCAAGCGCCTTCATCCCGGACGGAGCGAAGCGCAGCTCCGGCATGACGCGGAGAGGTTTCCGCATTACCGCACGATTATCCTAGCGCGCGCCGATGCGGCCGAGGCTTTCCAGCCGGCAATCGCAGGAGAGGATGGCGCGGGTCTTCAGGTCGACGATGACTTCGGAGGCGACGCGATAGCCGTGGTCGTCGACTGCGACCTCGCCGGAGACGCGCATGTTGGCGCAGGCCCGCAGCCCGAAGCGGGCCTGCTCGCCGGGCGCGACGGTGAGCGCAATGCGGACGGAGCGGCCGTCCTTCAGCATGGCCTCGCGCCAGGCGGCACCGGGCACGGCCTGGAGGTTGACGCCGACCGGCGCGATCGGGAATATCTGGCTGCGAATGGCCTCGAGCACCAGCTCGGTCAGCGGGTCGATCTCCTGCGTCGGAGCTTGCCAGATCGTCGTCATGTCGCAGCTTTCCCGCCGTGCTTCAGGGGACGAGTAGGAACACCCTCATCCCCTCATCCTGAGGAGCCGCGAAGCGGCGTCTCGAAGGATGGTTCAGGAGGCTCCGGAACCATCTGGAGCATCCTTCGAGACGCGCTCTGCGAGCGCTCCTCAGGATGAGGGCTCAACCACCCCTACGCCTTACGAAGACGGGCCGTCGTTCATCTCGAACAGCGTGCCCGAGGGCGAGCGGAAGCGGTTCAGCGTCTGGTTGCGGCTGGCGACGACGTTCGGCGTCAGCGGGTTCGGCACGGCGCCGACGATGATGGGACGGTCGATGTCGCCGTTGACGCAGCAGAGCACGACCTCGGTGCCCTTCAGCAGCGGGAAGTGCATGCCGGTATCGGAGGGGCCGGCATAGGGCTCGGCCTTGCGGATGTACTCGCTCGCCTTGCCGTCGCTGCTGTCGCCCTCGTCATAGCGCAGCTTGATCTTGTAGCGGCCGTGATCGTCGACCTCGGCGCGCGAGCCGTCGGTCTCGCCATCGACATGGGCGGTGAACAGGCCGGCCGCGAGCGGGCGCGGCGTCTTGCGCTCCGGGCGGAAGGGCGTGGCGAAGGGGATCGCCTCGAAATGGTTGACATAGGGCTGGCCGGCGACGGCCTCGGCCGTGCCGAAGCCGGACGGGGCGGGCGTCGCGACCGCATGCTCGACGGCGATGATCAGGTAGCGGTTGTCGAGCGAGGGGTGGCCGTCGAGATCGAAGAACAGGCCGGGGCGAAGCTGCGGCGCGTTGCTGGTGCCGCGGAAGACCTGGCGTCGGCAGGCGATCTCCTCGGCGCGCACCTGCGCGAGATAGTCGCCCTCGTCCGGCTCGAGGAAATATTGGCCGTATTCGACCACGGTGCCGGTCTTGCCCTTCTCGACCTCGTAGCTGGAGCGCAGCGGCAGCGTCGGCTTGTCGGGGTTGTACTCGCGCAGGATCACCGACTTGGTGACCGGCTTGGCCGAGAAGCGGAACGAGGTCACCGCGGCCTGGGTCGTGACCAGCGCGCTGTGGCCGTTGCGATAGGGCAGCCGGCCGGTCTCCGCCTCGGCGAAGGCGACGTTGGAATCGCCGAAGACCACGGTCTCGCCGCTGTCGCCCTGCTTGAAGAAGTAGAAGATGCCGTTGGCCTCGCACCAGCGCGACAGGAAGGCGAGGTCGGTCTCGTTGTACTGGACGATGAACTCGCGCTCGCGGTAGGTCGCGTCGAGATTGAGCTCGGCCTCGACCTTCTGCGAGTGGCTGGCATTGGTCAGCGTGCCGTCGACCTCGCCCTTGATGATGTCCTTGACCGTGACCTTGCTGTTGGTGCCGTAGACCTGGTTCTGGCGGCTGAGGTCGAGCAGCTTGAGGCGCGGCGCGATCTCGACCGCGTAGAGGAAGCCCTGGTCGCCCAGCGCGTCATCGGCCGAGAACTCGGTCACGACGCCGTTGACGACGAGTTCGCCGGCCTCGCTCGTCACGGTGACCTTCGCGACCTCGCCGACCACGTCGTCGACCTTGATCTCGTCCTTCGAGCGGAAGGTGACGCGGTGGCTGAACGGGTGCGAGATCTCCTCGCGGCCCTTCAACGACTCGACATGGATGCCGTCCTTGATGCTGCCCGACGCCAGCTCGAGGGCGATCGTCAAATCATGGGAAGTGTCAGCCATGGTGGCGCAGCCTCGGGAAGCAGGTTGATGCGAGCATGAAACACGCCGCCCGGCGCCTGTCCCGGGCGCGCAGGCGGAGAGAGGGGACGTAGCGTAAGCTAGGCGGCGCGGTTGACAGGTTTACGACGCTGGCGGAGGCGGCTCTGGTTCCGCGGCGGTTTCTTTCGCGGCCGGCGCGGCGCGGCGCATCTGCGGCCGCAGCGCCTGCCAATAATCCGCCAGCGCCGGCCGCGCGAGCCGGCCGGAGAAGGCGGCGATGGTCGCGATCCGGTCGTCCCGCATCAGCGCCAGCGCCTCGCGCAGCACGACCCAGCGCGCCGCCGCGAGCTTGTGCGGGCGGGCGGCCGAGAGCCCCTCCTTCAGCGCCTGCTCGGCCGTCCGGCCGCCGAACGGGTGGGCGCCCGACAGGATCAGGTGGGCGATGATGGCGAAGGAGAAGACGTCGTCGCGCGCGTCGGGCAGCTCGCCGGCGAGCATCTCCAGCGAGGCATAGGCCGGGGTGACCGCGCGCATCCGGTCGACATAATGCGAGGTCGCGTCCTCGTCGGGGTCGAGTTCGTGGTCGCGCCGGGCCATGCCCTGGGCGGTGCCGAAATCGATCAGCTTCACCATGCCCTCGCGGGTGATGAAGACGTTGCCCGGCTTGACGTCGCCATGGATCATGCCCTGCGCATGCGCTGCCGCGAGCCCCTCCCCGACGCCGCGGATGACGCGCATGGCGAGCGCGGGCTCGAGCGGCCTGCCGTCGCGCTCCTCCATCACCTTGGCCAGCGTCTTGCCGCGCAGCAGCTCCATGACGAGGAAGTGCAGCGAGCCGTCCTCGTCGGAATCGTAGACGCGGACGATGTTCGGATGCTGCAGTTCGAGCAGCCGCCTGCCCTCGCGGTGCAGCAGCGCGATCGCGTCGGGTCGATAGCCCTCGTCGACGTCGATGACCTTGAGCGCCACATCGGTATCGGCAGCGCGCGCCCTGACGCGGACGAGGTCGATGGCGCGGTAGACCGTGCTCATGCCGCCGCGGCCGATGACGTCGATGATCTTGAAGCGTCCGCGCACCTTGGTGCCGAGCGGAACGGGGAGCGCTCGCTCGACGGTCCGATGCGGTATCTTGCCCCGAACGCTCTTCATGGCCTTGCTACGGGGCCCGGCAGCGGGCGACGATGGCGGTGGTGTCGTCGCGGCCGCCGCTGACGACGGCCCGCGCCACCAACCGCTCTGCCAGCCCCGGCAGCGGCTCGGCCATGAAGCTGGCGATCTCCTCCTCGCTCAGCGCCTTGGTCAGGCCGTCGCTGCAGACCAGCAAGGTATCGCCCGGCGCGACCTCGGTGACGGCGCGCTCGATCTCGACATGCCGGGTCGAGCCGACGGCGCGGGTCAGCACGCTGAGATTGCCCTCGGTGACGTCGCTATCCTCGGCCAGCGTATGGTCGCGGGTCAGGCGGCGCAGGACGCCCTTGCTGTAGTGATAGATGCGGGAATCGCCGACCCAGAGCGAGACGGCGAGATCGTCGCCGACCAGCAGCGCCACCACGGTCGAGCCGATGATGTCGCGGCTCGGCAGCGTGTCGGCCTTCTCGCGCAGGGCGGTGTTGACCGCCTCGATCGCCTCCTCGGCCAGCGCGACGCGGACAGTGAGCTCGACGCCCGGCTCCAGCACGGTCTGGAGGATCTCGACGATGGAGCGACTGGCGAGGCCGCCATCGGTATGGCCGCCCATGCCGTCGGCGACGACGAAGAGCCCGGCCTCCGGCCAGGACGCGAAGGCGTCCTGGTTCTCGTCGTGCTTCGGCCCCTGCATCGTGGCGGAGGAGGAATCCCAGATCAGCGGCGTGGCGGCGCTCATCGGCCAGCCTCGACGGCAACCGCATTCCAGCCATGGCGCGGCCAGTCGCCATCGAGGAAGCCGGCGAAGCCGATGGGCGGCGGCAGGCCTTCGCAGCGAAGCGCGACCGGCACGTGCCCGCTCCAGCGATCATGCCACCAGCCGCTCTCGGCCTCGCCCGCAGCCGAGCCGGCGAGCGCGGTCAGCGGCGCGTCGTCCCCCGCCGGCGCGACCACAACAGAGGCTCCCGCGGCCGCCGGGCTCCCGGTGAAGGGCAGCGGGGGACGCATCACGATCAATGCGGCCTCAGCGCGCAGCGCCGTCTGCTCCAGAACGAGATCGAGCGATTGATCGGCGTCGATCAGCGAGAGCGCCGTCTCTTCAAGGATGGTGCAAAGCGGCCCGAGCGATACCGCGCCCTCGACCGCCGCCAACCCGGCCGGCAGCTCCAGCGCCAGCGTCAGCGGGAAGAAGCGCCTGACGCGGTCGACCGAGGAGACGAGCACGCCGGCCCAGCCCGACGGCCCGAGGATGCCGGGCTCGATGACGAAGCGCCAGGCCGGGCTCAGCAGATAGGCGTCGGCCCAACTCGGGCCGAGCGCCTCGCGGCTCGCCGCCATGGCCCGCGACAGCCAGTCGTCCCAGGGCCGGACGAAGCGCGCGGGCAGGCCGCGCTGGATGAAATCGCCCTCCCAGGGCAGCTTCCCGAACAGGCCGGCGACGGGCCGCGCATTCATAGCGAATCGGGGCAGCGGAAGGCGCGCAGCACCCCCAGGCTGAACGGGTTGTTGATGCTGGAGGCGCGCAGTTGATAGGAGACGCGCGTGCCGCCCTCGCCATTGACGGTGATGCTGAACTGGTCGGCGCCGCCGCGCGCCGCGATGTTGGAGGCGTCAACCAGTCGGAACAGCGCCCAGGCGCCGGTCTTCTCGATCCTGGTGTCCTTGCCGTTGAGGTCGGTCAGGGTCACCGAGACCGAGCTCGCCTCGCTGCGCGTCGGCCATTCCAGGTCGTAGGCGCGCGTCGCCTCATGGCGATAGACCAGATCGCGGCCGTCGATCGACATCGTCGCGCGCAGCAGCCGCGGATCGAGGAAGGAGGGCCGCAGGCTGAACTTCACCGAAGGCGCCGCGCCGGTGCCGGAGAAGAAGGCGGTGCGGATGGCGCGGGCCCGGGCGAATTGCTGCAGGGCCTCCGTCCGCAGCGGCAGGGCGGCGCCGTCGACGACGGCTGGCGCAAAACCGGTGCGCTGGTCGACGACGAAGGGCGAGAGGTACTTTTGGAAGAAATCGTCCATCAGCCCGCCGGGCCGGAAGAAATCGCCGAAATCGCGCAGCGAGACCTCGTCCCGGCCATCCCCGAACATCGGATAGCGCTGGTCGAGCGCGCCCTGGCAGACCGGCAGCACGTCGCGCCGCCAGGATTCGTTGACGTAGCCGAGCCCGCCGCCAAGCACCGAGGCCCAGCTCGCATTGGCGACGTCGCGCATGACGCCGCGCACCGGATCGGGCCTGAGCGCCGAATCGGCGCGCAGTTGCGCCAGCGGGTCCGGTCCCGAGCTCTTGCGGCTGACCACGAGCTGATAGGCGGCCTGGCGCGGATCAGGCGCATTGGCGACGTTGCTGAGCGCGCCGTAGACGCCGCTGAACAGCTCGCGCACGCGGGCCATTTGCGGCTGGGCGCCACCGGGCGGCGCGACCAGCTCGACCAGCGGCTTGAACGGCGCACCGATGGCGATGCCCGGCCAGGGCGCATCGCCGAGCGCGGCGGCGACGCCGGCATTGGCGGCGCCGCTCGCCGCCTGCGCGATCAGCCCGCCGCCGAGCGCGGCCGGGATCGGCGAGGCCGCCGTCGCGGCAGCCGCCGCCTGATCGCCCGGCAAAGGCAGGTCGGTATTGGTCTTGACCACGCCGACGAGGCGCTCGAGCGGCGAGTTGCCGCCGGCCAGCGCCTGCACGGCGGTGAGGCCGCGCTGCATGTCGCCGAACGGCACCAGCGAGACGTTGGCGAGCGCCGCCTGCCAGGAGCGGGTGTAGTCGGCGACGTAGCGCTCCATCACCTCCTTGGCGATGGTCTGGACGACGCCGTCGCTGGCCTTGTCGCCGCCGGTGACCCAGTCGACGCCGAGCTCCTCGCGGATCAGGACGGGCAGGCGCGGCAGCAGGAACTCGTAGAAGCCCTCGCGGGTAAAGGCCGCGGGGATGACCGAGACCGCGTCGCTCGAGCGCGTCGAGGCGATCTGGAGGCTGCCGGGGCCGATGACCGAGGCGAGGTTGACCGGGCGCAGTCGCTGGTTCTGCGCGGCCTCGCGCAGCAGGCGGGCATAGACCTGCTCGGTGCGCGGCGTCCGGGTCAGGCGCGAACGGACATAGTCGACCAGCCGGGCATCGAGGATCATCGGCCGCGGCAGCAGGCCCATCAGATGCTCGATATGGCCGTTCATCTCAGCGAGCTTGCTGCGGTCGATCGGGAAGGCGAGCTGCGCCTCCTCCCGCAAGGTCTTCAGCACCGCGGCGCGGTCGTAGCGCGAGGAATCGCCGAGCATGAGGTAGCTGCGCAAGAGGTCGCGGATTGCCTCGGCGTCGCCGCCGACCTGGATCAGGCCGTTGAGGCGCTCGCTGACGCGGCTGCCGACGCCCGGCAGCAGCCGGTCGGTCAGGAGCTTGTCGCGCAGATCGTCGGCGAGCGGCGCCAGCGTCGGCGTCGCGGCGAGGCCGAGCCCGTCGAGCCAGGCGAAGAAATCGGCATGGCCGGTGGCGTCGCGCACGGTCTCGACCGCATTCAGCGCCGGCAGGATGGTGGCGAGCGTCGGGCGCTGGCCCATCTCGGCGATGCGCGACTGCGCCATCGTCGCGGCCTGGGCGGTGGCGCCGATGCGGGCCTCGCTGCGGCTCGCCGCCCCCCACCAGAGCGCGCAGAAACCGAGGAAGAGCGCGGCCGCGACCGCATAGCCAGCGCTCTGGGCGACAACCAGCCGGCGCTCGAGCTTGCGGTCGACGCCGACCAGCCCCTGCTCCTCGAAGACGACGTCGGTCAGCAGGCGGTTGACGAAGAAGGCCTTGCCCTGCCCCGAGAAGGGCGCGCGCTGGCTGCCTGAGAGGCCGAAGCTGCGGCCGAAGGCGGCGAGCACGCGGTCGATCGGCGTGCCTTCCTGCGTGCCGGAGGTGAAGTAGACGCCGCGCAGCTTGGAATGCGCCTCGAAGCGACTCGGCTTGAAGACCTCGTGGACGAAGCTGCCGATGTCGCGGCGAAGGCTGGCGAATTCCTTGGGGAAGACGAAGATGCGGCCGCGCCGGGCCAGGCCGCGCTCGGAATGGGCCCGCTCCGGCATCAGCGCTTCCAGCCGCTCGCACAGGCCGCGGAAGCCCTGGTCGAAGGTCTCGGCGAGCTTGGTGTTGAGGTTCTGGTCGTGCGGCAGGGTCATGCCCCAGACCTGGGCGCGCTGTGGCTCGCCGAGCCCGTCGAAGAACTCGGTGAAGCCGGCGATCAGGTCGCATTTGGTGATCAGCAGGTAGGTCGGCAGCTCCATGCCGAAGGTCTGCGTCAGCTCCTGCAGGCGCGAGCGCAGGGCGGCGATGTGGCGTTTCCGCTCGGCCTCGCTCTGGAGCAGGATGTCGGAGAGGCTGATCGCGATGATGATGCCGTTCAGCGGGCGGCGGCGGCGATGCGCCTTGAGCAGGTCGAGGAAGCCGCGCCAGGCGGCGCGGTCGACGGCGCTGCCATTGTCCTGCGTGGTGTAGCGCCCGGCCGTGTCGATCATCACCGCCTGCTCGGTGAACCACCAGTCGCAATGGCGGGTGCCGCCGAGGCCGGCGACCGGATCGGAGCCGAACTTGCGCGCCAGCGGGAAGTCGAGCCCGGAATTCTTCAGGATGGTGGTCTTGCCGGCGCCGGGCGGGCCGATGATGACGTACCAGGGCAGCTCGAAGAGGTAGCCATTGCCCTTCTTGCCCTCGAAGACCGTGTCGCGCAGCGTGGTCAGCGCCTCCTCGAAGCGCTCGCGGATGATCGCGACCTCCTCGACGCCGCCGCTATCGGCCATCGAGGCCAGGCCCTCGGTGTCGAGCAGCGACTTGATCATGCGGGCATTGGCGCGCCGCGCCAGGAAGAGCCGGATCAGGGCATAGGCCAAGAGGCCGGCGAGCAGCACGACGATGGTGGTGACGCGGTTCTCGACCGGTGCCAGCGGCTGCATGTCGCCGAAGACGAGGAAGGGGCCGGCGAACCAGATCACGGCGCAAAGCGCGGCGAGGCCGAGCAGCGTGACGATGCCGCGCCAGCTCAGGAAGCCCATCAGGAAGGAGCGGATCATGGCGCCGTGCCCCCGAGCGGGCCGATCGAGGCGTTCAGGCCGCGCAGCTGCTCGACCACGGGCGAGAGGTTGGCCGTCAGCTTGTAGCGCTGGTAGCCGTAGATGCAGACCAGCAGCACGCCGGTGACGGCGAAGACGACCCAGAGCGGCAGGAAGGTGCGCAGAGTCCGCTGGCCGCTGAAGCCACGCCATTCGGCCGAGAGCTCGGAGGGCGGCGGCGGCGAGTGCTGCGCCACCAGCGAACCGACCTCGTCGCGCAGGTCGGCGAGGCGCTCGCGGCCGCCGTCGAGGACGCGGAACATGCCCTCGAAGCCGAGCACGAGCACCATGTCGATCAGCTTGAGCAGGACGAGGTTCTTCTTCGCGTCGCCCTTGATCCTGTCGAGGATGGCGAAGACCTTCTCGCCGCCCCAGGTCTCGTTGTGGAAGCGGTTGAGCAACGAGCTCGTGCTCCAAGTGCTGGCGCTGCCCCAGGGCGTGGTCATCACCGTCTCGTCGATCAGCGAGCAGAGGATGTAGCGCGCCGCAGTGACGTCCCCGGCCGAGGCGCCGAACTTGACCGCGAGCTCCTCGAATTTCTGGATCTGGTTGACGACCTCGTTGCGCAACGTCGTGACGTCGGCGAACTCGACCGCGTCGCGCAGCTGCGCCACCAGCACGAGCAGCGGCCCGGCGGCGGCGATGATCGCGTCGGCGGGGCCGGTCGGCTCGCTGGCGAGCTGCATGCTGACGCTGCGGCCCGGCCCGCTCGCCGCCGGCTCGCGCGGCTGGAGCGCGGCGACGTCGGTGCCGCCGAAGCCGGGCATGGTCGGCGCGCGCATGGCGGCGCCGGGCATCGGCCCAGCCCCGCGCGGCGGCGGCGGCATGATCGGGGTGGTCGGGATGTCGAGCACGGAGGGCGAGGGCGCGCGCGGCTGCAGCAGCCCCGTCGGCTTGTGGCCGACGACGGTGGGAGCGTCCAGGCTCGGGTCCGGCACCTGCTTCACGAACGCTTCCCGCGGATCGCCCAGAATTCGAGATGCAGGTCGGGATAGTCGCCGCTGACATGGAAGGCGACGGCGGCGGAGCGGGTCAGGTTGCGCCAGAGCTCGACGCTCTGGTCGAGCTCGAAATAGACGCCGCTTTGCAGGAAGGGCAGCTCGCGCGGCACCACCGGCAGCGCCCGCAGCGGGATGCCGGGCAATTGCAGGTTGACGAGGTCGCGGATCTGCTCGACCGAGCCGATCTTCATCGAGATCGGCAGCTGGCTGCGCAGGCTCTCGGTCGGCACGCTGGCGACCGCGATCAGGACGAAGCGGCAATCCTGGAACAGCGTGCGGTCGGAGATGGTCGAGAGCCGGATGCCATAGCCGCGATCCTGCAGCGGCAGCGCGACGGCGTTGCGCTCGACCAGGGTGGCGAGCAGCTGCCTGAGCTGGTCCAGCACCGGCGCGAAGGCGGCGTCGAGGTCGGGATGGCGATAGGCCGGAAAGTCGGCGCTACGCCGACGCTTCTGGGTGAAGGTCGAGAGATGGCCGGCGAGCGCCAGCGCGGCGCGGTAGACCGTCTCGGGATGCAGGCCGGGCGTCGCGGCGAAATGGTCGAAGACCGCTTCCTGGCCGTTGACGATCGAGAGGATGATCAGGTCGACGAGGCCGCCGCTCTCGGCCGTCGCCTGCGCCGGATCGGCCTGGCCGGCGAGCGCCTCGGCGCGGCTGCGCAGCAGCGAGCGGATCTCGTTGACGATGCGGATCAGCCGCTGCGAGACGTGGAAGTCGAGGCAGGGCGGGATGTAGTTCTCGTCGAGGATGATCGCGCCGGCCGCATCGAGCTCCTTGATGCGGGCGATCGGCATGGTGACGAGGTCGTCCTCGGATTCGCCCTCGATCAGGAGGCGCGGCACCAGCCTGGCGACGCGCAGCGAGACCGCGCCCTTGCCCGGCGCCGTGGTGTCGCGCATCGGCTGCTCGACCGCCTCGTAGCGGCGCTGGCGGCCGTCGCCGCCGATCTCGGCGCCGTCGAGGCCGCGCACGGAGACCGCGACCTTGATCAACGCGTTCTTGGTGTTGGGCGGGATGGCGCGGGCCTCGAAGCCGGCATGGGAGGCGTTGCCCAGCACGGTGCCGTCGGGCATGACGCCGCTGATGCCGGCGATGCCGAAGCGGCCGAGCGGCAGCAGCTCGCTGGACAGCGAGAGCGAGCGCAGGCCCCAGCCGAAGGCGTCGAGCCCGGCCGTGCGACCCTCGACGACGTGCTCGATCCAGCGGTCATATTGCTGGAAATGCTGCGGCCGGATCAGCATGCCTTCCGACCAGAGCGGTTTGCTCATCAGCGTCATCAGCGGGAATCCTCGCGCCTGTTCATGGTCGTCGCCCGTATCAATGCTGTGCCCCGCCTGCCCTGCCGCAATGTCAGAACAGGCCGGGCATCGAACGCGTGGCGCCAGCGAGTTCGATCTTCACCGCGAGTGCTGTCACTGATATTACAAAGCTGTTGTTTCGGTCCTGGACGATGTCCACGACCGAGCGCCAGGTCGCCGCCTCGATCTGCCGGAAGCCGGCGATGACGCCGATATGCTTGGCGTCACTTGGGGAATCGCGGGTGAAGGTGCTCTTGTCGCCCGGCTTCACCTCGAACTCGCGCTTGGCCACGAGATCGGCGCCGAGCTTGGTCGTGTCGCCGTCGAGCAGCTCGAAGAAGCTCGCCTGCTCGAAGGCCGATTTGGTCTTGAGCTCGTAGACCCTGATCACGATCGGCGAGGGCTCGTTGTTCTCGTTGAGGTTGATCTCCTGATCAGCCTGGATGGTGAACTCGAGCGCATTCGTCTTGACGCTGGCCGCGCCGCCGCCGCAGCCGCCGAGTGCGGCGAGGCCGGGCAGGACCAGCAGGTTTCGGCAGAAGAGCCGCCGCGTCGGCAGCGACAGGCGGCCAGGGCCTTGAATCATCGTCCGGTCTCCGCCGCGGCGCCTTTTGTCTGCTCGGCGTAGGCGCGGGCGAATTCCTCAGCCAGCATCTCGCGCGTGGTCCGGTCGAGATCGCTGGCGAGGCCACCATGGGCCTCGACATAGCGGTCCCAGAGCTTGCCCTTGTCGGGCCTGCGGCCGAGCAGGCCGGGCTCCGTGCCGCTCTCGATCGCGGCCGGGGCCATGCGTGCCAGCAGCTTGCGCAGCGCGCTCTGCATCGCGACCACGGTCGCGACCTCATGCGCCTGGATGTCGGAGAAGCCCTGCTTCACCGCCCGGTCGAGCGGCAGGTAGCCGGGCTTGCCTTCGGCGATGACGCGGCGCAGCGCATCGTCGCCGCTGCGGAAGAACTTGAACGGGTTGTTCTCCAGCGCCGCCAGCCGGGTCTGGTCGATGCGGAACTCGTCCTTCAGCGATTTGCGCGCCGAAAGGATGGCGACGAGGCCCGACGCCGTCTCGCGCATGGCGCGGCCGAGCTCGGCCAGCATGTCCTGCCGCGAGGCAGCGGGGATGGCGTCGGCATCAAGCCCGAGCGCCTGCCAGAAGATGGCGGCGTCCGAGGCCGCATCGACATTCATGCCGCCGGGCATCGCGACCGCCCCGATGGCCGGGCGCGGCGCGGCCTGAGGAGCGGGCTCGGCCCCACGCGGGGCGGCCTCGCCATTCGGGCGGGACAGGTCGATCGAGGCCGCGCGCGCGATGGCGCGGTGGCGCAGCATCGCGAGCGGGTCCATCGGCGCGGCCGGCCCTGTCTCGGGAGGCGCGGCGGGAGCTGGTACCGGCGGCAGCACTGGGCCTGGCTGCGGCGGCAGGTTCGGCAGTGCGAAGCCGTCGAGGGCGGGCGGGACCGCAGGCGGCGTGGTGGGAAGCGCGGCAGCCAGGCCGAAATCGGCCGGGATGCCCTGCATGGGCATCGGCGCCGCCGGCGGGGGCAGCGGTGAGTTGAAGCTCGTCACGGCAGCGGGCGGCGGCACGGGCAGAGCCATTGGCGGCAGCGCTGCCGGAGCCGCGCCGCCCGGCGCCATCAGATCGCTGAAATCGAAATCGTCGGGGATGACCGGGGCCGGGCGCGCCTGGGCCAGCACGGCAGCCGGAGCGAGCGGCGGCAGGGCGAGCGGCAGCGCGGCCGGAGGCGGGGCGAATTGCGGCTGCGGCAGGACGGTGCGGGCCGGGCCGAGCAGATCGTCCATCGAGAGGCCGAGCCTGTCAGCCGGGCGCGGCGCGAAGCCGCCCGGCACGGTGCCCGCCGGCGTCGGCAGCGGCGAGAACACCGGCGGCATCGGCGCACCGGCCGGGAACGGCGCGGGCGGCGGCGCGTAGAGCGGCGAGGCCGCCGGCTGGGCCGGCTCCTTCAGCAGCGCGACCGAGATGATGTAGTCGGAGATGTAGAGCGTGTCGCCATTGCTGAGCGGGGCCGACTGGCCGCGGCCGATCGGCGCGTCGACGCTGTTGAGGTAGACGCCGTTGGTGCTGGTGTCGGTGACGACGAAGCCGTGGCCGTTATGCGAGACCGCCGCGTGCCGCGAAGACAGCGTGTTGCTGGCGTCGGGCAGGCTCCACTCGCAGCCGGCATTGCGGCCGATGATGCCGCCGGCCATGTCGAAAGCGTGGGTGGAGCGCTCGCCGAGGTTACTGCGCTGCGCGCTGAGCACGGTCAGCAACAGTCTCATTCCGCCCCCCGCCAAGCTATCGTCGCGCATCGAGCTATCGTCGCGCATGCGGGTTCGTTCGCGTTGCCGCGCTGGAATCCGCATCCCAGCGGTTCTTGCGTCAGCTGGAAGACAGTGATGTGACGATAGGGCAGGTTATACGACAAATTCGATATCCTGCGTCGGGTCCGGATCGAGCCAGCCGGACCAGCCGAGCCGGGATTCGCCGAGCTTCGCCGGGGCCGCCTCGCCCTTGGCCAGGACATAGGCGTGGTCCCAGGCATAGGGCTCGCGGATCGAGAGCCGGATCAGGTCCTGCAAGGTGCGGAAGGCGTCGCCATCCGGCAGCAGGTCGTTGCACTGCGCCGCGGTGAGCGGTCCCAGCCTGATGCGGAACTTGCCCATGACGTCGCGCATGCTCTCGCCGCAGATCGTGCCGATGCCGAGCTCGCCATTGGGCCCGCCGAGCTCGAAGCGATCCTCCGGCGGGATGACGATCTCGCGCGGCACGAACTCCTCGATGGTGCAGGCAATGCCGAAATAATGCCGGACCACGCCGGCGACGATCGGCGCCGAATGGCTGTAGAGCGCCAGGATGCCGGCATAGGGCAGCAGCAGCGTGCGCGCCGGCAGCTCGTCGTCGGCCTCGGTGCCGTGCATGCCGAACAGGGCCGCGACCGCGCCCGAGATCGGGTCGGTGGCGCCGCTGACATAGCGATGATGATGGCGATAGTGCTTCCAGACGCGGAAGAGCAGCGCCAGCAGGCGGTGGTTGAAGAAGTCGGAGAAGTCGCGCAGCGCCCCGCCATCCTCGGCGAAGATGATGCGCTCGGTGAAGGCGGGCGGCAGCGGCGAGGACGGGCCGTGCAGGCCGAGCAGGTTGGCGACGACCTGCACCGCCTCGCCCGGCCTTTGCGGCAGCGTGACGGAGGCGAGTTCCTCCGCCGGGAAGCCCAGCGTCGGATTGGCGCGAAAGCGCACCCTCTCCTGGCCGGGCGCGGCGGTGCCGCCGATGCCGCCGGCTTGCGGAAACATCTCCTCCAGTCGCACGCAGAGCTCGAAGAACTGGATCGCCGCCGCGTCGAGCGGTTCGATCCCGCTCAGATCGCGCTCGTCGTCCCCGTCCTCAGCGGCCATAGGTAGTCGACCTTGCTTTCCGAGCCCCTGATCGCGAAGCGATGCAGGCTGTTGATGCTGGCATAGACCGAGAAGAAGCGCTCGAGCACGGAGCCGAGCAGGAAGAGCTCCGCCTCGCCGCCGATCTTGCTCTCGGCGGCGCTCAGCACGATGCGGCGCACCCTGACCGGCATGCCGCGCATCAACCCGTCCTCGACGCTGGATTCGAAGCTCTCCAGCCCCTCCAGCAGCAATTCGAGCCGGCGGCGGGCCTGCGCGTCGTGCACCGCGCGAAAATCGTAGCTGGCGATGATGGTTCTGAGCGCGCCGACATCGACGAGTGAGCCGAAATTGCGCGAGAGGTTGGAGACGAGGCGCCAGAGCAGGTTCTCGCCGATCGGCGGCGGCGCCTGCGGCGTCACCGACATGATGTTGGCGAAGGTCACCGTGGCCGGCGTCTCCGAGGTCGGCTGGTCGATGGCGCCGATGGCGAGCCGCTCGGCGAGCGCGCCGTTGGTGCAGGTCAGCGCCACCGAGACGATCTCGGCCGGCGGATTGACCGACTTGTCGGCGCGCGAGACGAAGGAGAGGTAATGGTCGACGCCGCGCCCGACCGTCGCCGGCCGCAGGCGCTCGCGGTAGAACAGCTTCTGGTCGGCAAGGCCCGGCGCGTCGTGGCGGAAGGCCTCGAAGGGCTCGTATTCGATGCGCTCGGCCCGGCCCTGGACATAGCCGACGACCTTGTCGACGCTGTAGATCGCGGCCCCCTGCTGGCCGCCCGGCGCGACGCGGTACTCGCTGCGCGAGCGGTCGATGCGGAGCGGATGCGCGTCATGGCCGAAGAGGTTGACCACGGGCGTGCAGTTCAGCCGGATATGCCCGTCGCCGATGCGGATCTGGTCCGGGAACGGCCGCGAGAACTCGAAGCTCAACGTCACCTGCCGCCCGGTGAACTGGGCCAGCCCGGCCAGGTTCTCGATGTCGACGAAGAGGAACTTGGCCGGGAAGGCGAGGTATTCCTGGATGTGGCGGAAGCCGATGAAGGCGTTCGCCGGATAGGGCAGCACGCCCTCGTCATCCTCGAAGCCGACGGCGCGCACCGAGTTCGCCGGCAGGGTCAGGCTCTCGCCGCCATCCGTGACCGCCGTGATGCTGCGGGCCGAGCGCTGCAGCCAGAGCAGCAGCGAGCGGCCGATCTGCGGCTCGCGCTCGGTGTTGAAGAACAGGCGGATGCGCCCGCCCGCGAGCGCGTGCAAGGTGCCGCGCCCGACCGCCTGCAAGGTCAGCGAGAGCCGCGCCGTGGTCGGCCGGTTCTCGGTCTCGACCTTGGCGATGGCGAAGGGCAGGACGTCGACGGGATAGCAGGTCCGGAAGCGGCAGGAGACGCCGTCGATCGGGCGCGAGGCCAGGGTCGTGCCGGAGGCGACGCGGACGGCCTGGGCGGCGCTCGCGGCGGCGTCGAAGGCGACCACGCTCATCGGCGGCAGCGGCCTGAGGTAATGCGGCCAGAGCAGCCGGATCAGGCCGTGGACCAGCTCCGGCATCTCGTCTTCGAGCTTCTGGCGCAGGCGCGCGACGAGGAAGGCGAAGCCCTCCAGCAGCCGCTCGACATCGGGGTCGTTGGCCTCGCGCGACAGGAAGCCGGCGAGCTTGGGATTGGCCTGGGAGAATTCCTGGCCAAGCTCGCGCAGATAGGAGAGTTCGTCTTCGTAATAGGCGTTGAGCGACATCGTTCGGGGCGCCTTCAGGTCCGCAGCCGCATTTGCCGGTCGCTGCCGAGCACGGTGTCGAACTTCATCGCCTCGCCCTCGTCGCCGACCTTGAGCACGGCGCTGACGCCGAAGGCGAAATCGCCGGGACGGTCGCTCTCGGGCAGCACCCGGACCTGGACCTGCGAGAGGCGCGGCTCGAAGGTCTCGAGCTGGTACCTCACGGCACGCGCGATCGCCGGAACGGTCTCGGAGGCTTCCTTCGAGATGTCGTTGAGGTCGGGCATGCCGAAATCGATGCGGATCTCGCAGCAGCCCTGCCTGGCATTCAGGATGCGCCGCACGCTGGCGAAGACGCTGTCGGCCAGCTCCCAGCGGTCGACCGCGCCGGGCTGGGCGGCCTGCCCCTCCACGGCGGTCTCAAGGCGTTCGAACAGGCTCTTGGAAAACATGATCTCGCCCAAGGCAGGAGAAGGCCCGCCGGGACGGCGGGCCTAAGGTGCGAGCGGGGCCAAGGCGCGCTTTCAGGCGCGCCCCGGCGCGGGGCTCACTGCTTGTCGAGCTTGCCCTTGAGCGAGAGCGTGAAGTCGGCGCCCATGTACTTGAAGTGCGGCACGACCGACATGCCGACCCGGTACCAGCCCGGCTCGCCTTCGACGTCCTCGACCATGATCTCGGCCTTGCGCAGCGGCCGGCGGGAGCGCACGTCCGCGGACGGGTTCTCCTGGTCGGCGACGTATTGGCTGATCCACTTGCTGAGCTCGTCCTGGAGCTCCTCGCGGCTCTTCCACGACCCGATGTTCTCGCGCTGCAGCACCTTGATGTAATGGGCCAGGCGGTTGATCATCATCATGTAGGGTAGCTGCGTGCCGAGCTTGTAGTTCAGCTCCGCCTGCTTGCCCTCGGCGGTGTTGCCGAAGTTCTTCGGCTTCTGCACCGAGTTCGCCGAGAAGAAGGCGGCGTTGTCGCTGCCCTTGCGCATGGTCAGGGCGATGAAGCCCTGCTCGGCCAGCTCGTATTCGCGCCGGTCGGTGACGAGCACCTCGGTCGGCACCTTCGACTGGACTTGGCCCATCGATTCATAGGTGTGGACCGGCAGGTTCTCGACCGCGCCGCCCGATTGCGGGCCGATGATGTTCGGGCACCAGCGGTACTGCGCGAAGGAGTCGGTCAGGCGCGTCGCGAAGGTGTAGGCGGCGTTGCCCCAGAGATAGCGGTCGGTGTCGCCGGCCGTGGTCTCCTGGTAGTTGAAGGACTTCACCGGGGTGGTCTCCGGCCCGTAGGGCAGGCGCAGCAGGAAGCGCGGCACGGTCAGGCCGAGATAGCGCGCGTCCTCCGTCTCGCGGAAGGCGTTCCACTTGGCGTATTTCGGACCCTCGAAGATCGACTCGAGGTCCTTGAGGTTGGCGACGTCCTCGTATTTCTCGACGCCGAACATCTGCGGGCCGGCCGAGGCGATGACCGGCGCATGCGAGATCGCGCCGACGCTCGACATGAACTGCATCAGCTTGACGTCCTGGTTGCCCGCGGACATCTCGTAGTTGGCGATGACCGCGCCGTAGGGCTTGCCGCCGAACTGGCCGAACTCGGCCGAGTAGATGTGCTTGTACAGGCCGGACTTGACGACCTCCGGGCTGTCCTCGAAATCGGCCAGCAATTCGTCCTTGGAGACGTTGAGCATCTCCAGGCGGATGTTCTGGCGGAAATCGGTGCGGTCGACGACGAACTTCAGGCCGCGCCAGGCCGATTCCAGCTTCTGGAACGATTCCTCGTGCAGGATCGCGTCGAGCTGCGCCGACATCTTCTGGTCGATGGTGGCGATCATCTGGTCGATGACCGCGTTGTTGATCTTCTCGTCCTTGCGCGCCGGCTGCATCAGCTCGGCGATGAAGGCTGCGACGCCGCGGCGGGCGACGTCATAGCCCTCGTCGCTCGGCTGCAGCTTGGTCTCGCCGAGGATCTGGTCGAGGATCGAGTCCTCGGTCTGGACGAGCGTCGCGCCCTCAGACTGGAGTTGCGGATTGTTCATGGCGATGTCCTGTCGATCAGCAAATCAGGGCGTCTTGTCCGGCGCCGGGCCGGTCAGTTCCTTGAGCAGGCGCTCGCGGGCGCCCTCGTCCTCGAGCACGCTCTGGATCGCCTTGCGGAAGGCGGGAACGTTGCCGAGCGGGCCCTTCATGGCGACCAGCGCCTCGCGCAGCTCGAGCAGCTTGCGCAGTTCCGGCACCTGGCGGGCGACCTGCTCCGGCTCGAAATCCTTCAGCTTGCCGAAGGAGAGGCTGGCCTTGACCTCCGGCGCGTCGGTGCCCTCTTCGAGCTTGTTCTCGACGGCGAGGTCGAGCTTGAGCTCGTGGCCCTTGAGGACGTCGTCGAAATTGTCCTTGTTGACGTCGACCAGCGCGCGCTCCTCGACCGTGCGGTCGTCGGGACGGCCGGTGAAGTCGCCGACCATCATCAGCTTGAGCGGCAGCTCGACCTCTTCCTTGGCGTTGCCCGTGCCGGGCTTGAACTTGATGTTGATGCGCTCTTTCGGAGCCACCGATACTTCCTTCGACATCACACTCTCCCCAGCTTCAATGGTGAATCAGTCAGCGGAACAGTCTTGCGGCCGTCGCGAGATCGAGCCGGACGAGGCGGAGCCGCGTCTCTTCCAGAGCGGTCCTGCGGCGATCCTCGAGGATCAGCCGCGGGGCGTCGGAATGGGTCAGCGCCCGGAAGCGCAGTTCGGCGACCTGGACCGCGAGCGCGGGCTCCCAGGCTTCGAGGTCATGGGCCTTCAGCATCGCCTCGAGATGGTCGAGCAGCGGCAGGGCCGCGCCGATCAGCCCGACGTCGAGGCAGAAGCGCGCCTGGGCGATCTGGCGCACGAGCCGGGTGCGGCCGCCGATCTCGCCGCGCGTCAGCTCGGCCAGCAGTTCGAGCGCGTCGGGCGCCTTGCCTTCTGCGACGAGCGAGCGCGCCGCACTGACGGCGCGGTCGACGCCGTCGCTGGGGCCGGCGGAGCCGCTGCCGCCGCCGCCCGCGCCGCTCTGCTCGATCCAGCTGCGCGTCGCCGAGTCGGCGAAGGGCCGGCCATCGTTGAAGGAAAGGTCGAGCAGCTCCGGGAGGCGCGTCAGCAGCAGCGACATGGCGCCGGCAACAGTCGCGCGCGCCGCCGCATGCTCGGGACCGAGCGAAGCGAGGATCTCCGCGGTCAGGCGGTGGCCTTCGAGCCAGAACGGCGCGGTCCAGACCAGCTCGTTCAGCGCGCGCAGCGCCTCGGCATTCTGGCCGGCGCCGCGCAGGGCCGTGACCGCGGCAAGCTCCTCCACCGGCGGCATGGCGCCGGTCTTGCCGCCCTCGTTCGGCGGCAGCTGCCGGATGCGCCACCAGGAGCCGATGCGCGACAGGAGATAGGCGCCGGGATCGGCGATGCTGCGCGCGATCAGCGCGGCGGAAAGCCCGCGCAGCGTGTCGGGCAGCTGATCGATCGAGGCAAGGTCGAGACTGGCGGGGACTGCCGCCGGCGCGGGCTGGGCCGGCGCGGCGGCGGGTGCCGGGGTGGGCACGGCCTCAGCCGGCGCGGGCGACGACGGAGCGGCAGCAGGCTGCGACGCCTGCTCCTCGCGCGCCTTGGCCTCCGCTTCGGCCCGGGCCTGCTTCTGCGCGATCTCTTCGAGGCCGCGGCGGGCCGCGTCGCGATGGGGCCGCAGCGCGCGCAGGAGATCGCCGTAGCCGACCTGCTCCTTGCGCAGCTTCGCGCTGGTCAGCGTGTCGATTTCGCCGAGCTGGTCGTAGGCGTAGAGCACGGCCGGCCAATCGCCCTCCGCGACCTCGCCCTCCAGCAGCGGCGCGACGCGGCCGACCAGCCATTCGAGCGCACCGACGCGGGCGCGCTCGCGTGCCACCGGCGGCTGCATGCCGTCCCAGTGCTCGGCGACGATGCCCTTGATGATGCCGAGGCCGACGGCGAGCCCGCGATAGCGCTCCTCGCGCGCCAGCGCATAGGCGAGCCAGACGCCGACCAGCAGGTCCTTGCCGCGCGTGCCGAGGATGGCGCTGGCGTGCTCGATGACCTGGCGCCAGTTCACGGCGGCGGGGCCATCGGTCTCCATCCGGCGCAGCTGGGCTTCGAGCTCCTCGAACTCAGGACCACCGCGCGAATCAGCCCCGGCAGGCGCGTCCTCGGACACGGCCGCCGCGCCGATCAGGATGCGTTGATCGAACGGAGTTTCGGTTTCTGACATCGACGCCCACAGCGGCCGCAAGACGCGCAAGCTCGGCCGCGCCGGACAGTGATGACCTCGGTTCTTGAAGCTTCGATGACTGTTGGATGACTTTACGACACCCTCCCCTCATTTGAGGCAGGGCGGTAAACAGAGCTTTATGAAACAGGTCAGGCCGGCTCGGCGAGCTCAGCGTTTTCCCGGGCGCCATTGAACGTCGCCAGTTCGCCCGGCGGGCCTTTGTAGCGCACCACGAGATAGGTCATGTCGTCGTGCTGGGGCGCATCGCCGACGAAGTCGCTGACCGCGTCGGTGACGCTGGAGACGACGATGTCGAGCGACTGGCGATGGCTCTCGGAGAGCGAGGCGAGCAGGCGGTCGACGGTGAACTCGTGGCCGTCCCCGTCCATCGCCTCGGAGATGCCGTCGGTATAGAGGAAGAGCGTGTCGCCGGCCGAGAGCGTGACCGCGCCCTCCTGGTAGACCAGCCCGGCCATGATGCCCATCGCCATGCCGCCGGTCTGCGGCAGCTGGGTGACTTCGCCATCCTCGCGGACCACGACCGGCGGGTTATGGCCGCCATTGGCGTAGTTCAGCACGCCGGTGCGCAGGTTGAGGATGCCGTAGAAGACGGTGACGAACATCTCCAGCGGGTTCTGCTCGCACAGGATGCTGTTGGTCTCGGCCAGGCACTCGCCGGCCGAGCGGCGCTCGCGGGCACTCGCCTGCAGCACGGTGCGCGAGATCGCCATGAAGAAGGCGGCCGGCACGCCCTTGCCCGAGACGTCGGCGATGACGAGGCCGATCTCGTCCTCGCCGATGATGAAGAAGTCGTAGAAATCGCCGCCGAGCTCGCGGGCCGGGCGCATGATGGCGCGGCCGGAATAGCTCGGGTGCTTCGGCATGCGCTGCGGCAGCATCGCGCCCTGCAGGGAGCGGGCGATGTCGAGCTCGGTCTCCATGCGGTGCTGCGACTTCTCCAGCAGGATGTTCTTGGCGGCGAGGTCGTGGGTGCGGGCCTCGACCTCGGCCTCGAGCTCCTCCTCCCGGCGCTGCACGTCGACCGCCATCTTCTGGAAGACGCGGGCGAGCGAGCCGAGCTCGTTGCGCTGGGCGGCGACATTCTCGATCGAATCCGGCTTGAACTTGCGGCGCTCGACATCGCGCGCCGCGAAAGTGAGTGAGGCGATCGGCACCGCGATCTGACGGGCGACGAGGAAGGCGAGGTAGATCAGGAAGGGCATCACCGCCGCGACCGCCACCGCGACCCAGATCGTGATCCGCTGGGTGCGCTCCAGCGCGGCGAGATCGTCGGCCGCCAGCCGGTCGACGAAGGCGGTCAGCGTTCCCAGCGCATCGCGCATCGCCTGCTCGTTGCTGGCGCCGTGAACGCTGAGCAGGGTCGCGGCGCTGGCCTTGTCGCCATGGAGCCAGGCCCTGAAAATATCCTGCGAGACCTGGCGCGAACGGTCGAGGCTGTCGATGAAGGAGGTCACGACCTCGCGCACGCCCTCGTTGGTGATCGAGCGGAAGGCGTCGATCGAGGTGTCGGCGAGCTTCTGGTCGATGGCGTCGAAGGCGGCGGCGGCCTTGGCCACGGTCTCCTGGCTCGAATCCGAGGAGATGCTGCGCACCAGCGAGCGGCTCTGCTCGAACAGCACGACCAGCGTCGAGACGTTCTTGTTGACCAGCAGCGCGTTGTCGAAGATCGAATGGCTGGCGCGCGACATCGAGGCGACGCCATAGACGGCCACGGACGCGACCAGCGCCGCGATGAAGATCCCGAGCGCGACCAGGCCGTAGAGTTTGCGCTTGACCGTCATTTTCACCGATGATCCTCGCGGCGCCCGTCCAGCCGTGCACAGGACCGCACCAATATGACAGTTGCACGCATGGTCAGGCGCGCTCCGCTGGGTAAGCTGAAGTTTTGGCTGATGCCGCGGCCTACTCGACCGTGACCGAGAGGCGCATGGTCGGGTGGATGGCGCAGCGCACGTCGACCTGGCCGGCGCTCGAGAAGGTGACGTTGGTGCGCGTGCCCGGGCGCTGCGCCTTCAGGTCGAAGGCGTTGCCGGGGCTCTCGGAGAAGACGTTGTGCGTGCCGGTGTCGTCGTTGAGGAAGACGATCTCGTCGCCGACCTTCAGCGTCAGCGTGCGCGGGTTGAACTGCTGGCCCTTCTGCGTGACGGTGACCTCCTTCGCCCAGGCGGGCGAGAGGCCGGCGAGCAGGGCCGCGACGAAAGCTCCGGTTCTGATCATGGCTGTTGCGCCTCCTCCGTGGGTGCCGTGCTGGCTGTTCTGGCATCGCCCGGGCCGGGCGAAAGCGTGCGCATGAAGGCGACGAGGTCGGCCTTCTCCTGTGCGCTCAGGCCGAGCGGGAACATGTCGGGCGACAGGCTGGGACGGCGCAGGCCGCCGCGATCGTAATGCTCGATCACGGCCTCCAGGCTGCGCACCGAGCCGTCATGCATGTAGGGCGGGCGATCGGCGACGCCGCGCAGGGTCGGCGTCTTGAAGGCGAAGGCGAGGCTCTCGATCTGCGGCTTGATCTTGCCGCGGCCGCGGTCGCTCGTCGCCGGCAGGCCGATGTCGCGAAAGCCCTCGTCGGTGAAGCGCCAGCCGGAATGGCAGGCGAAGCAGTTGGCCTTGCCGTTGAAGAGCTGGAAGCCGCGCAGCTCGGCCGGGCTCAGCGCCTTGTCGTCGCCGCCGACCCAGCGGTCGAAGCGGGTGGCGGGCGAACGCAGCGTGCGCATGAAGGCGGAGAGCGCGTGCGAGACCGTCTCGGGCGTGATGCCGAATTCCGGATAGGCCTTCTGGAAGTCGGCGACGAAGTCGGGCAGGCCCTGCAGGCGCGCCACCATGTCGTCGAGCGGCAGGCCCATGATGTCGGGCGAGGCGATCGGCCCGTTGACCATGCTTTCGAGCGAATCCTGGCGGCCGTCCCAGAGGAAGCTGCTCTGCCAGGCCATGTCGTAGAGCGTCTGCGAGCGCCGCGTCATCGCCACGCCGTTATCCGCCACCGGCCGGGCGCGCAGGTCCGACCAGGCGGCGCGCGGCTCATGGCAGCTCAGGCAGGAAATGCTGCGCTGGCGCGACAATTCGCGGGAGCGGAACAGCTTGTCACCGAGGCTGACGATTTCAAGCGAAGCGGCCGCCTCGGCCGGCAGGCTGGCCGGGCGGCGATAGGCGGCGCGCAAGGCGGCGGTGCCGGGGCGGTGGGCGAGCGCACGCGCCCGCTGCTGCTGCGCCTCCGGCGAGAGCGCCAGGCTCGCCTGCGCCAGCTCGGGCTCGCCTGCATCGACCATCTCGTCCAGGGTCGAGCAGCCGGCAGCGAGCGAGACCAGCAGCGCGCCCAGCAGCATGGCGACGCGCGGGCGCCGACGCGCCCTGCCCTGTCTCATGCCCTGTTCCTTGCCCGGAGCCTGGATCACCATCCCCTGCCCGCCCCTAGCCCAGGCTGCCATAGATGAGGCCGTGCAGGCCGTAATACATCGTGAAGAACAGCAGCAGGTAGCCGAGATAGGTCACGACAGCTTCCGAGCCGCCGATCATGAAGGACGGGATGTGGTTCTGCAGCACGCGATTGATGATCGTGTTGCCGTTGATGATCGTGACGGCCAGCGTGGCGATGATCATGCTGTGACCGACTGCGTCGATCTTGCCGAAATCGATGACCGCGGCCAGGAAGATCACCAGAAGCGTGAAAGCGACCAGCCTTTGACTGGTGCGGCCGTATAAAAGCAGGAAGGAGGCGACGAATTCTACGAAGCCGGCTAATATAAGATAGATGCGATGGTCGATGCCGAGGGTGATGCGCTCATGTTGCGCGAGCAACGGCATGGTCCACGCCCCAAAGGCCCATTTCTCGACGGAGGCCCAGAGCAGCGTCTGGGCCATGGCGACGTAAAGGATCGACAGCGCATAAGGCCGCAGCCGCTCGATCTTCAGCGAACGGATGATGAGATAGGCCGCTATTCCAAGAAAGAGCGGATAATCCATCAGGTGGAACAGGCCATAATCTGCGATGGCGATCCCGTAAAGGACGAAAATACCTAAGCCGGCTATCCAAACCGTCCGCCAGGACAGGGTCGTCAGCGCGAATAACAGCTGGAACCATGAGATCGCCTCGCTGCTCGTCTTCAGCTCCGGCGTCAGGATGATGCCGCCGATCGTCCAGAGGCACAGGAAGAACGCGCCAAGGCTGATCCGCAGGATGTCGCCCGAGAGCGGCTTCGCCGCCGCGAAGAGGTTCTCGACGATATCGGCCGGAATGACCGCCTCGATCGTCCGGTCGCAGAGATAGACCATCAGGATCAACAGGGCCGAGAGCGCGGCGATGATCACGAAGGAACCGGAGAAGACCTCCGGCAGCGCCGTCGGAGCGGCGGCGACGTTATAGGCCGCGAACCATTTGACATGGGCCTCGGCGCGCCCGCCGAGGCAGACGGCGAGCGGGACGGCCAGGAGCAGAGGCAGGACAGGCAGGGCCGCGAAATCGACGCGGCCACTCGACTTGGCAGGCAGCATCAGCTTCGACCTGCCCTATCCGGGGTTTCCGGCGCCGCGCCGGGAGAACAGGTCGCGGGGAAGACCCAATCCGGCCCGCTGCGCCGCAGCCGCTCCTGCTCCGGCCACCAGGCCGCGATGTAGGAGAGCACGGTCACGATCTCGTCATCGCCGAGCACGCCGCGGAAGGCGGGCATGCTGATGCGGCCGCCGGGCGCGCGCGCGCCGGCCGCGACCCGCTGGAACAGGTCGAGGTCGCTATGGTTGAAGGCGTGGCCGGTCTCGTTCAGCGCCGGAGGGAGGCTGGCATCGGCTTGCCAGCCGGGCGCGCCGGCGAGGAAGGCTCCGTGGCAGGAGGCGCAATGCTGGCGATAGAGGGCAAAGCCCGCCTCCAGCCGCTCATGCGAGAGCGGTTCGATGAAGCTGGCGCGCTCGACGCGACCGCGCTGCGCCAGCACGAGCCCACCGGCCGCGATCAGACAGACCAGCGCTGCGAAGGCCAGAATTCCGCCCAGCAGCAATGGCTGCTCGACCCGTACTTGCCGGGATTCGACCGAACCTCCCACTCTGGGCTCCAACACACCGGCGCTGTGCGGAGTTTCGGGTGAGTGGCGACGTGTTTCGACGTGCTTCGGCCCGGATGCGTCACCAGCAGCACATGACGCATGGAAAGCTGGCTTAGCAGCGGTTTTTAACTGTTATGTTGCAATGCCGCCGGACGCAGGTCTTCATCCTGCGACATATCGTTCCGTTACGACAGGTTTCTGACCGGGCACGCCTATGCCATAGGCGGCAGGTAGCGTGGGACGACGACCGAATCGGCGCCGGCTTCGAGACCCGCCGATCGACTTGGAACCTCAGCCCTCACCCTTCGAAACGCGATCCTACGGATCGCTCCTCGGAGCCTGATCGATAAAGAAAGCGATGATTTCAACGTTGTGAGAATTGAGCGCTCCGGCGCCGTCATCCCGGGCAAGCGCAGCGCAGTCCCGGTATCCATCGTAGAGCGCCGAGCCCTACGATGGATCCCGGAGCTCCGCTTCGCTCCGTCCGGGATGACGGCGCGTTGGGACCAGAGGAGAACCCCTTGAAATCGCGCAAGACGTTTCAAGCCCGCCTCTCAGGATGAGGGCTCTGGTTTCCAAGCTCTCTCTCAGAGCTTCTTGCCGTCCTTGTCGAACTGCTTGAGATAGGCCGTCAGGTCCTTGATCTCCTGCTCGTTCTTGATGCCGGCGAAGATCATCTTGGTGCCGGGGACCTTGGCGCGCGGGTCCTTGATGTAGTCGGCGAAGGTGGCATCGTCCCAGGTGATGTCGGCGTTCTTGTTGGCCGCGGAATAGCTGTAGCCCTCGACCGAGCCGGTGTGCCGGCCGAACAGCCCGTTCAGGATCGGGCCGACCGTGTTCTTGGCGGTCTCGCCGAGCTGGTGGCAGGCGCGGCACTTGTTGAAGGAGCGCTCGCCGGCGGCGACGTCCTGGGCGCTGGCGGAGGTCCCGAGCAGCATGGCGGCGGTCAGGAGCGTGGCGCCGGCAAGAGCGGCTTTGGCAAGAGCGGCTTGGGCAAGAATGGCTTTCATCATCTGTCCTTCGGTCGACGGGTAGAGCCGCACGAAACGTGCGGGAATCGGATAGGTTCGAAACGCTCTAAGCGGAGAATAAGGCCATCACGTAAACATGTCCGCGCAGATGGCGGCGTACCAGGCGAGGTTCTCGGCCTGGGTCTGGCGGCGGATCTCGTCGCTCTCGCCCGGCTGCGAGATGAAGGTGTCGGTCGCGGCGATGCGCCCCTCCTTCGGCTCGTAGCGGCCGCCGACCTTGATGGCGTCGTCGGTGTCGACCAGGCTCCAGCAGGTGTTGACGTAGCGCGCCGGGAAGGTGCGGCCATTGGCCAGTTCGCCGCGCACGATCATCGCCGCGACCTTGGCCTGGCTATTGGCCGAGAAGGCCGATTTCGGCATGTCGCCGGCATTGCAGGCATCGCCGAGCACGAAGATGCTGGCGTCCGCCGTCGACTTCATCGTCGCCGGATCGATGGCGCAATAGCCGCCGGCCGGAGCCAGCCCCGCATCGCGCGCGATCGCGCCCGCCATCTGGGCCGGGATGACGTTGACGAAGGCGCAGTTCTCGTAGCTCTCGAAGCCGGTGACGACCGTGCCGGTCCTGGGATCGACCGACTTGATGCCGTCATGGACCTTGGGTCCGAGCCATTCGATCATCGCGCCATAGCGCCTCTCCCAGTCGGGCTGGAAGACGCCCTGCTTGGAGAAGCTCTCCTTCGGATCGAGGATGATGATCTTGGCCTGCTTGCGGCCGGTCTGCGTCAGCACATGCGCGAACATCGAGGCGCGCTCATAGGGGCCGGGCGGGCAGCGATAGGGGTTGGGCGGGGCGATCATCACGATCACGCCGCCATCGGGCACCGCGTCGAGCTTCTGCTTGATGAGCTGCGTCTGGCGGCCGGGCTTCCAGCCATGCGGCATCAGCTCTTCGGCGTCCTTCGACCAGCCGGGCACCGAATCGTATTTCAGGTCGATGCCGGGCGAAAGCACGAGCCGGTCGTAAGCCAGGCGCTGGCCATCGGCGAGCACGACCTCGCGCTTGTCGCGGTCGATCTGCGTGGCGCGGGCGCGGACGAGCGCGATGCCGTAGGCCGAGGCCAGCGCATCATAGCGATGGACGATCTCGTCATAGCTCTTGAAGCCGCCGATATAGAGGTTGGAGTGGAAGCAGGTCTGGTAGGTCTCGTTCTCCTCGACCAGCGTCACCGTGATCGCGTCGTTGCCCTCCTTGGCGATGTACTTCGCCGCCGTGGCCCCGCCCGGGCCACCGCCGACCACGACGACGCGCGGCTTGGCCTGGCCGAGCACGGCGGGGGCGGCGAGCGTGCTCGCGGCCAATAGGGCGCCGGAGCCGGCGGCCAGATCACGACGCGTGAGTTTCATCGGCACATCCTCCGCATGTCGGGTTCAGGGCTTCGGCTTGAGCGCGCCGAAATAGGCGGCGAGCGCGGCCATGTCGTCGTGGCTGAGGCGCGCGACGATGGCCTGCATCACCTGGTTGTCGCGCTCCTTGCGGCCATAGGATTCGAGCACGGCGACGAATTGCGGCTCCGGCCAGCCGATGATCGCGGGGATGCCGCCAGTGGAGCGGCCGGAGAGCTGGTGGCAGGAGGTGCATTCGGAGGCGAGGTATTCGCCCAGCGCCTTGTCTGCCGCAGCCCGGGCCGGCGCCGCAATGGCGAACAGCGCCGCACAGAGGGCCAGGCCCGCCGCCGCCCGCAAATATCGCTCCTGCCTGCCGCTTCTGCTCAAGCCTGGCTCCCGTCGGCGCGGCCCATCGGCGGCGCCCGGGCAGGAGCTAACCTTCTTTTTGGACAAACTCGTAGGTCCGGGCTTTCACGATCCTGTCAGGCTGTCGCGAGCGAAGCGGCGAATCGCCTCTTCAACCAGCGCCCGCGACGGCGTATGAGAGCGCCATGACCTCAGCGCCGCCGCCAGATCAGGGACGTTTCGGCCTGCGCCGGGCCCTGATGCTCGTCCTGCAGGGCGTGCTTTCAGTCCTGATCCTGATCGACGAGGTCGTCCGCCCGCTCTATCGCCCGATCGCGGGCTGGGTCTCGCAGCGACGCTTGGTCGCGCAGGCGGAGGCCTTCATCGCGCGCCAGCCGCGCCTCGCCATCCTGGCGCTGCTGGCGATCCCCTTCGCCATCGCCGAGCCGCTGAAGCTGGTCGGCCTCGTCCTGATCGCGCGCGAGCAGGTCGGATTGGGCGCCACCGTGCTGGTCCTCGCCCATCTCGCCAGCTTCCTGATCGTCGAGCGCATCTACCATGCCGGCCGCGAGAAGCTGCTGACCTATCGCTGGCTCAACTGGATCATGACGCTGCTCGACGGCCTGCGCTCGCAGATGCTGGCCTGGCTCAAGGCGAGCCCGGTCTACGCGGTGGCGATGCAGACGCGCGACGCGATCCGGCGCTGGTGGGGCGCGCGCAGCGCCTGAACGACGATCAACCTGGAGCAAGCCGCGTGAAGCACGACCCCGCCACAACCGACATCGTGATCTACCACAACCCCGATTGCGGCACCTCGCGCAACACGCTGGCGCTGATCCGCAATGCCGGAGTCGAGCCGCATGTCGTCGAGTACCTCAAGACGCCGCCGAACCGGGCGCTGCTGACCCGGCTGCTCCAGCGCATGAACCTGAAGCTGCGCGCCATCCTGCGCGAGAAGGGCACGCCCTTCACTGAGCTCGGCCTCGGCGATCCCGCCATCGGCGACGAGGCGATCTGGGACGCCATCGCCGCACACCCGATCCTGATCAACCGGCCGATCGTGGTGACGCCGTGGGGCGTCGCGCTGTGCCGGCCCTCGGAAGCGGTGCTCGACATCCTGCCGCTGCCGCAGCTTGGACCGCTGAACAAGGAAGACGGCGAGCCGCTGATCGATGCGCAGGGCCGGCGCGTTGCCATAGCCTGACATGGCCCGCCCCCTCCCCACCCGCCTGCTGGCGGAAGCGCTCGGCACCGGCATCCTGGTCGCCACGGTCGTCGGCTCCGGCATCATGGCGACCAGGCTGTCGCAGGACGTCGCGATCCAGCTGCTCGGCAACACGATCCCGACCGGGGCGATCCTGGTCGTGCTGATCACGATCCTTGGGCCGGTCTCGGGCGCGCATCTCAATCCGGCGGTGAGCCTCGTCTTCGCTGTCAGGCGCGAACTGCCCTGGCGGGAGCTCGGGCCCTATGCGCTGGCGCAATGCCTCGGCGGCCTCGCCGGCACCGCCATCGCACACCTGATGTTCGGGCTGGCGCCGCTGATGATCGGCACGACGGCGCGGACCGGCGCCCCGCTCTGGCTGGCGGAGGCGGTCGCGACCTTCACGCTGGTCATCGCCATTCTCGGCTCGCTCAAGGCGCGGCCGGAGAGCGTGCCCGTCATCGTCGGGCTGACCATCACCGCGACCTACTGGTTCACGGCCTCGACCTCCTTCGCCAACCCGGCGGTGACGCTGGCGCGCGGCTTCACCACGAGCTTCGCCGGCATCGCGCTGGAGCATGTGCCGATGTTCGTGCTGGCGCAGATCGCGGGGGCGCTGGTCGGGTTGGCGGTCGCAGGCGCCTTGTCGTTCAATCGCAGCTAGATCGCCGTGCGTCCTATCGGACGCAATGTGGCGATCTAGGCTTTTGTTATTGCATCGGATCTTTCCGAAAACCGGATTCCACTTTTCGGTCCGATGCTCTAGGCAGCTTGCCGCGCCGGTCAAACAGTCCGGTGCTGATGCGCGGTGGCGATGGCGGACAGGTCCGCCGCCGGATCGACGACGATCTGTTTCTGCTTGCGCTCGGAATAGCGCTCGACCAGCGCCGCCGCATGCGGCCGCAGCAGGATGGTGAAGCGGACCAGTTCCTCCATCACGTCGACGATGCGGTCATAGTAGGATGACGGCCTCATCCGCCCGGCCTCGTCGAACTCCTTGTAGGCCATGGCGATGCTCGACTGGTTGGGGATGGTGACCATGCGCATCCAACGCCCGAGCAGGCGCAGCGTATTGACCGCGTTGAAGGATTGCGAGCCGCCTGAGACCTGCATCACCGCGAGCGTACGCCCCTGCGTCGGGCGGATGCCGCCCATCTCGAGCGGCAGATGGTCGATCTGCGCCTTCATCAGGCCGGTGATCTGGCCATGGCGCTCGGGGCTGCACCAGACCTGCCCCTCAGACCAGATCGAGAGCTCGCGCAATTCCCTGACGGCCGGATGGTCGTCGCCCTTGACCTGGTCGGGCAGCGGCAGGTCGGAGGGGTCGAAGATGCGCGCCTCGGCGCCGAACAGCGTGAGCAGCCGCGCCGCCTCCTCGGTGGCGAACCGCGAGAAGGAGCGCTCGCGCAGGGAGCCGTAGAGCAGCAGGATGCGCGGGGGATGGCCGGGTGGATCGGGCAGGTTCCCAGCCGGGCGCAACATGAGGTGCTCCGGCTTCAACGCCGGAAAAGTCGCTGGATCGGGCAGGTCGCGCAGCCGCATGACGGAACTCGCTTGATGATGACGGAGCCGGCGCCGGCTCAGCGGACCTTGCGCGCCAGCAGGAACAGGGCGGAGGCGGCCAGCGCCGAGAGCGCGACCATGAGTGCGTTGCCCGGCATCAGCCCGGCGCGCTCGATCAGCATGGCGAAGGCGAGCGGGGCGGCTGCCTTGATGACGAGCCCCGGCGCCGAGAGCTTGCCGAGCATGGCGCCGTAGCCGACCGGGCCGAAGAGCTGGAGCGGCACGGTGCCGCGCACGATCGAGCCCAGCCCCATGCTGATGCCATAGGCGATGGCGAAGAGACCGGCGAGCGTCGCCGTCGTGCTGCCGAGCATCAGCAGGAGGAAGCCGAGCGGCATCAGCAGGGCCGAGAGCCAGGCGGTGGTGACCGGCGAGACGTTCTTGCCGAACAGCATCTCGACCAGCCGCCCGGCGACCTGCGACGGGCCGACCATGGCGCCGATCGTGACCGCGACCGCCGCGCTCAGGCCGAGCCCCTGCAACATCGTCAGCAGGTGGATCGACATCGCCGAGACGACGAAGCCCTGCAGCGAGAAGGCGAAGGCGAGCAGGATGAAGGCGCTGCGGCGCGCCTCGCCTTCGAGATAGGTGGCGGCCAGGACTGGGGCGGCGCCGTCCGGCTTCGGCATCTCGGGCGCGCGGTTGACCCGGCCCGGCAGCAGGACAAGATGCAAGGGCACGCAGAGCACGAGTTGCAGCACCCCGTAGGCGCGATAGATGCCGCGCCAATCCAGCCAGGCGAGCAGCGTCGTGGTCAGCGGCCAGAACAGGGTCGAAGCGAAGCCGCCGATCAGGGTGAGCTGGCTGATGGCGCGCCGCGCGCCGGCTCCACGCGCCTGGGTCAGGGCAGCGAAGGCGGCGTCGTAGAACACCATGGTCGAGACGATCTCGACCGCGATCATCGCGACGAAGTAGCTCACCGGGCCGCGCGCCTCGGCCAGGGCCAGCAATGACAGCCCGGCCAGCGCGGAGCCGAGCGTCATCACCAGCCGCGTGCCGTAGCGGTCGATCATCCGGCCGGTGAAGGGGGCAACCGCGCCGCCGATCAGGAGCCCCGCCGCGAAGCCGCCATAGGTCCATTCCGGCGCCCAGCCGAAGCTCGCGGTCAGGCGGGGAGCCAGCACGGCGAAGGCATAGTAGAGTGTGCCGTAGCCGATGACCTGGGTGATGCCGAGGGCGAGGATGAGGGACCACCCGCGTCCGCCTGCGGGCGCGGGAAAAGACACGTCGGGCATCAGGCTTGGAGAACCTCTCTCGCTGCGGGGCCGTTCGCGGCGCAGGCGCCATCCATGCAGCATTCCGCCACGAGGAAGTCGACGAGTTCGCCCATCATCCCGAAATTCGCCCTGCAGATCAGCGTGGTGCCATCGCGCTCCTGGCTCACCAGCCCGACAATGATCAGCGTCTTCAGGTGATGCGACAGGGTCGAGGCAGCGATGCCGAGGCGCTGCTGGCATCGGCCGACCGGGAGACCGGGGTGCCCGGCCCGCACCAGCAGGCGGTAGAGCGCGAGCCGGGTCGGGTTGCCCAGGGCTTCGAGCTTCGCGGCGGCGTCATCGGTTTGCATGCGCTCAGGATTCCTGGCCTGTCGCCGCCAGTCAATCGATATTTCCGGAATATTGGAAATATTAATCGACCACGCCGGCGCCGGATCGCCTGTCCGGGTTCGGCCGCCAAGCTCATACCGGGGTCACACCGCATGCATCTCTTGCAGGGAAACAATAGCGTCACGTCATCGCGAGAGCGATGTTTCGCTTTGACAACCGCCCCTCGACTCGCCAGTAACGCGAAGATGGGATTTGATCAGTTTAGATTTTTTCTAAAGAAAGACTAATCTGTTCGAATGCTTGGCAAATCCAGATCTCATCTGACTACGCGGGACAGAGAGCTCACCGGAATGACTGACAGGGACAATGCTCATCGCGACCGTGCTTCGGTCAGAGCCGAAGCGAGCCGCCTCGCCTTGCGGCTGCTGGTGCCGGCCATCGCGCTGATCCTCTCGTCGGCCTCGGTCATCGCCCAGCCGGCGCCGCAGCCGAGCGCGCAACCTGCCCCGGCGCTGACCGCACCGCCGGCGCCCAGCGCTCCCGTTTCGCCGCCCGCCGCTGCCGCGCCCGCACCCGATGTCGGCCTCGCCGCCGCAGCGCCGGGGCCAGTTCCAGCCGCCGGCCCCGCGCCCGCCATCACCACCGGCCTGCCGCATGACCTGTCGCCCTGGGGCATGTTCATGGCGGCCGACATCGTCGTGAAGGCGGTGATGCTCGGCCTCGCCTTCGCCTCGCTGGTGACCTGGACGATCTGGCTCGCCAAGGCGATCGAGCTGATGTCGGCGAAGTCGCGGGCCACGCAATCGGCGCGCTGGCTCGAAAAATCCGAGAGCCTGGAGGCCGCGGCGGAGCTGATCACGGTCCACCGCACCAGGCGCGGCCCGGTCGCGGACCTGGTCGAAGCCGCCCGGCGCGAGACCGCGCGCTCGGCCGACCTCTCGGAGGACGGCATCAAGGAGCGCGTCGCGATCGCCCTGTCGCGCATCGAGGCGCGGGCCGGCCGCAGCATGGCGCGCGGCACCGGCCTGCTCGCCACGATCGGCTCGACCGCGCCCTTCGTCGGCCTGTTCGGCACGGTCTGGGGCATCATGAACTCGTTCATCGGCATCTCGCAGTCGAAGACCACGAACCTCGCCGTCGTCGCGCCCGGCATCGCCGAGGCGCTGCTGGCGACCGCGATCGGGCTCATTGCCGCCATCCCGGCCGTGATCATCTACAACGTCTTCGCCCGCGCCATCACCGGCTATCGCGCCGTGCTCTCGGATGCCTCCGGCGAGGTGCTGCGCCATCTCTCGCGCGACCTGGAGCGGGCCCATCGCACCGCCACGCAACGTCCCGCGCAGCCGGTCGCCATGCCGCGGCTGATGCCGGCGGAGTGAGCCATGGCCGTCTCGCTCAAGGACCCGCAGGATGGCGATCTCAGCGAAGTCGCCGACATCAACGTCACCCCCTTCATCGACGTCATCCTGGTGCTGCTGATTATCTTCATGGTCGCGGCGCCGCTCTCGACGGTGGATGTCGCAGTCGACCTGCCGGTCTCGAACGCGCGGCCGCAGCCGCGACCCGACAAGCCGGTGTTCCTGACCGTGAAGGGCGACCTCTCGCTCGCGCTCGGCAATGACGGCGTGCCGCGCGAGGCGCTGCAGGCGGTGCTCGACCGGCAGACCGCCAACGACCGCGAGCAGCGCGTCTTCCTGCGCGCCGACGGCGCTGTGGCCTATCGCGACCTGATGGAGGTGATGAACCTCCTGCGCAATGCCGGCTACCTCAAGATCGCGCTGGTCGGCATCGAGGATACCGGCCAGGGCAATGCTGCTCCCGCCCCTGCCGCCGGGGCGCGGCCATGAGCTTTGGACCCCTCGACGCGGAACCGGCGCCCCGGCGCCTCTGGCCGGCGCTGCTGCGCTGGGCCATGGCCGCGCTGGTCGTGATCTCTGCCCATGGCAGCCTGGCCTGGTTTGCGCTGAGCTGGCGCCCGAACGAGGCTGCCGCCGGAGCGCCCGAGCCCGCCGTGATGATCGAGCTCGCCGCCGTCTCGGTCGCGCCCGAATCGGCGCCGAGCGAGCTGCCGCCGGCGCCGCAGCCGACCGAGACCGAGCCGGAGCCGACTCCCCCGGAGCCCGAGCCCGAACCGGTCAAGGAGCCGGAACCGCCGCCGCCCGAGCCTGTGCCGGAACCCGAGCCCGAGCCGGTGAAGTTGCCAGAGCCCGAGATCAAGCTGCCGGAACTGCCGCAGCTGCCAGAGCCCGCCGCCGTGCTGGCGCCGCCCCCGCCGCCCAAGATCGAGAAGCCGAAGGTGGTCGAGCGTAAGCCGGTGCCGCCCAAGCCGAAGCCCAAGCTGGTCGAGCGCCGCAAGCCGGTCGAGCGGCAGAAGCCGAAGATGGAGCAGGCCGCCGCGCCGCCGCCTTCGGCGGCCGCGGCCGCAGCACCGTCCTCCGCCATCGCCTCGCTCGGACGGGCCGAGGCGACGCCCGACGAAATGGCGGCCTGGCGCGGCAGGGTCAGCGCCCATATCAGCCGCTTCGCCAGGCAGGTTCAGCGGCGGGTCCCATCCGTGGTCATCGTCCCCATCGCCTTCAGCGTCGACCGCGGCGGCCAGATGCTCGTCGCGCGCCTGGCCAGGAGTTCCGGGGATGCGGAGCTCGATGCGGCGGCGCTGGCGATCCTTCAGCGCGCGAACCCCGTCCCGGCGCCGCCGGCCGGCCGCGGCACGATCGCCCTGACGATCCCCGTGCGCTTCACACCCTGAGCAACCTAGGCCCGGCTTCGGCCAACGCGTCGTTGCGGGCGCAGCGCCGCCGTTAAGCCACACCAGCCGGTAGAATGCCGGGCCATGCGCGCAAGGGCATTTCGCGCGGGCGTCGCCCTGCCTATAGAAGGCTGAAACGCCGTTCGTGCCGGCCGCGCCGGACGAGACGAGACATCGGACCCATGCTTCGCCGCTTCTTCGCCTATTACGCGCCGCATCGCGGGCTGTTCGCGCTGGATTTCTCCTGCGCGGTGCTGTCGGGCCTGCTCGAGCTCGCCTTCCCGATCGCGGTCAAGCTGTTCATCGACCAGCTGCTGCCCAGCCAGAACTGGGGGCTGATCCTCGCCTGCGCCGCCGGGCTGGTCGTGATCTACCTGACCAATGGCGGGCTGATGGCGATCGTGACCTATTGGGGCCACATGCTCGGCATCAACATCGAGACCGAGATGCGCCGCAAGGCCTTCGACCACCTGCAGAAGCTCTCCTTCAGCTATTTCGACAACCAGAAGACCGGCCATCTCGTCGCCCGGCTGACCAAGGACCTGGAGGAGATCGGCGAGGTCGCGCATCACGGGCCGGAAGACCTCTTCATCGCGATCATGACCCTGCTCGGCGCCTTCGCGCTGATGTTCACGGTCAGCGTCGAGCTCGCCCTGATCACCGCCGCGATCGTGCCGCTGACCGGCTGGCTGACCAGCCGCTATGGCGGCCGCATGACGCAGAACTGGCAGCAGCTCTTCGGCCGCGTCGGCAGCTTCAATGCCAGGATCGAGGAGAATGTCGGCGGCATCCGCGTCGTGCAGGCCTTCGCCAACGAGGAGCACGAGCGCCGGCTCTTCGCCGACGACAACCAGAACTACCGCCGGACCAAGCTCGACGCCTACCGGATCATGGCCGCCACGACCTCGCTGAGCTATCTCAGCATGCGCCTGACCCAGATGGTGGTGATGGTCGCCGGCAGCTATTTCGTCATCGCGGGCTCCCTGAGCCAGGGCGGTTTCGTCGGCTTCCTGCTGCTGATCACCGTGTTCTTCCGGCCGATCGAGAAGATCAACTCGGTGATCGAGACCTATCCGAAGGGCATTGCCGGCTTCCGCCGCTATACCGAGTTCCTCGACACCGAGCCGGATATCGCCGACCGGCCGGGCGCGCAGTCCGTGCCGCGGCTGCGGGGCGAGATCGCCTATGAGAAGGTCGCCTTCTCCTACCAGACCGGCCGGCCGGTGCTGGCCGGCATCGACCTGACGATCAAGCCGGGCGAGACCATCGCCTTCGTCGGCCCGTCAGGCGCCGGCAAGACCACGATCTGCTCGCTGCTGCCGCGCTTCTACGAGGTGACGGGCGGGCGCATCACCATCGACGGCATCGACATCCGCGAGATGACGCTGGCGTCGCTGCGCGGGCAGATCGGCATCGTGCAGCAGGACGTCTTCCTCTTCGCGGGCACGATGCGCGAGAACATCGCCTATGGCCGGCTGGAGGCTGATGAAGACGAGATCGTTGAGGCGGCCCGGCGCGCCCGGCTCGACGAGGTCATCGCGGCGCTGCCCGACGGGCTCGACACGATCATCGGCGAGCGCGGCGTCAAGCTCTCCGGCGGCCAGAAGCAGCGCCTCGCCATCGCCCGCATCTTCCTGAAGAACCCGCCGATCCTGATCCTCGACGAGGCGACCTCGGCGCTGGACACGCAGACCGAGCGCGCCATCCAGCAATCGCTCTCGGAGCTGTCGCAGGGCCGCACCACGCTGATGATCGCGCACCGCCTCGCAACGATCCGCGACGCCGACCGCATCGTCGTGGTCGACACCACCGGCATCGCCGAGCAGGGCAGCCATGCCGAGCTGGTCAAGGCGGACGGAATCTATCGGCGGCTGCACGAGGCGTAGGACGGGGCGAGCTTCCCTTCTCCCCGATGGGAGAAGGTGCCCCGGCAGAGGCGGATGAGGGCCTGCCGTCAATCCAGTTACCGCCGTCATGCTCGGCCTTGTGCCGAGCATCCACGCCTTGCAACGGCAACGCTGCCGCAACGTGGCAAAGACGTGGATGGTCGGGATGATCCTCGGGTCAAGCCCGAGGACGACCATGACGGGAAGGGTACAGCAGCAGCGTCTGGCGTCCGGCCCTCACCCTGCCCCCTCACTGATCTCGGGCTTGCCCAAGATCAGAACTCCGAGTGTCGAAGTCGGGTAGACCCGACTTCGAAGCGGGAGAGGGTTCCCCGCGGATCCTTCGGGATGATCTGAGGCTTGGCGTTCAGAAGGCGATGTCGATCCGGCCCCTGAGCGCCTGATCGCGCGCCTTGTCGCTGATCGCGGCGCTGTAGCTGACGCCCAGCGTCGCCGCGTTCGAGACCTTCCAGGCCAGCCCCGCCTCGGCCAGCAGCGCGTTGCGCGCGATCGGCGTGGCGTAGCTGCGGAACGGCAGGCCGCCGCTGACGAAGGCGAGATCGGCCGCCGGCGTCGTATCGCCGAAAGCGTAGCGCCAGCCGAGCATGCCGCGCGCCACCAGCGGCAGCGCCCCGAGCTGCATCTCGGCGCGCAGGCCGAGCGTGGTGAAGCCGAGGCTCTGGTCGCGGGCGAGCACCGTAAGCGCCGCCGCCCCACCCTGCTCGGCCTCGCGCTCGGTGCGAATGGTGACCGCCGCGATCTGCGCGAAGGGCTCGAGCGCCACCGGGCCAAGCGTCATGCCATAGCCGATCTCGGCGAAGGCCTGCGCGGTCGCGCTGCGGCCGTCGAGGCGCAGGTAGTCCGCGAAGCCGGGGAAGCCGACGCTGCGCTTCACGTCGACATCGTTCCAGGCATAGGCGGCGCCGGCCCGGAGCGCGATCGCGCCGAAGCGCGCCCCACCGTAGAGCGCGCCATGGACGCTCGACACGTCGCCATCCGAGCGACGCGCATCGAGGTCGAAATCGGTCTTGGTATAGCCGCCGGCAACGCCGAGGCGCCATTGCCCCTGCTCCAGCTCGGCGCCGAGCAGCATGCCGCCACCGCGCCGGCTCATCGAGGCAGCGTTGCCGTCGCGGTCGGTCGAGCCCTGCGCGCCAATGGCCTCGCCCCAAATCGTGAAGCGCCGCGTCTCGAAGGCCGGCGCCGGCATGGCCGTGACCGCGGCGTGCCCAGGCAGGTCGGCCGTGAAGGAGCCCTGGACGCTGCCGCCGGACGCTGCCGCGCCGAATGGTGCGCGCGCCCGGTTGAGGATGGTCTCGCGCACCAGATGGCTGTCCTCGATCGCGACCGAGACGGCCTGCGCATGCGCCTCGCCGGAGAGCAGATCGAAGCCGGCGCGGGCCTGTTCGGCGGTGGTGCCGAGCAAGGCGTCGTAGAGCCGGTTGCCGGTCCCGAGCGATTGCGCGGCATTGGCCGCGCCGGCCTGGTTGCGGGTGGCGGCGACGAAGGCGCGCGGCCCCGGCTGCGGCCCGAAATCGGTGTCGTTGCGCGTCATGGTCAGCACGACGGCGTTGGGATCGTAGCTCAGCAACGGCGTCAGGAAGGCGAGGTCGGAGGTGACGCTGGCGAACTGACCGCTGACCCCGCCCTGCGCGGTCAGGATGCTGTAGCGCGTCGAGTCCGCGTAGGCCCCGGTTGCCGCCAGGACCTGGACCTGGCCGCCGCTCAGCGTGGCGGCGCCGGTCGCCGCGATCCGGTCGCTCGCGCCGGTCCCGTCGAGCTCGACCCGATAGACCGTGCCGGCTCCGAAGCCGACATTGCCGGCGACGTTCAGCGTGCCGATCGAGTTGCCGGGAGCGACCGTGCCGCTCTGGACATTGATGCCGCCGACCGTGCCGCTGCCGCCGAGCGTGCCGCCGCTCAGCGTCACCACCGAATTGGCGAGCGAGCCGTTCACAGCGAGAAGGCCGGCCGAGACGGTGGTCGGGCCGCTCAGCGTGCTGGTGCCGGTGAGGTTCAGGCTGCCAGCCCCCTGCTTGACCAGCGTGCCCGTGCCCGAGATCGCGCCCGAGAAGGTCCCGGCCGCAGCCTGATCGAAGACCAGCGCCGCATTGTTGAGGATGGCGCCCTGGAGGCTCGTGCTGTTGCCGACCAGCGTGCCGGCGCTGATCGTGGTGCCGCCGGAGTAGCTGTTCCCGCCGGTCAGGGTCAGCGAGCCGGCTCCCGCCTTCGAGAGGCCGCCGGTGCCGGTGATGGACTGGGTCAGCGTGAAGTTGTTGGCCGAGTTGGCGACGTCGAGAGTGCCGCCGGCTGCGCCGAGGGCGATCGCCCGATTGGCCCGGTTGTAGCCGATCCCGTCGATGCGCAGCGTGCCGCCGTCGAAGGCCAGGGCGCCCGAGGCGGCGCCGAGATTGGCATCTGATGCGACCCGGAGGACGCCGCCATTGAGGACGGTCGCCCCGGCATAGAGGTTCGTTCCGGTCAGCGTCAGCGTGCCCGCGCCCTGCTTGGCCAACGAGCCGGTGCCGGAGATGACGCCGGCGAAGGTGCCGTCCGTCGCTTGATCGAAGGCAAGAGCAGCGTTGTTCTCGATCGGCCCCTGCAGGCTGGCCGTGTTGCCAATCAAGGTGCCATCAGCGATCACCGTGCCGCCCGAATAGGTGTTGGCGCCGGTCAGGGTCAGCGCGCCGGCGCCCTGCTTGGTCAGCGAGCCGGTGCCGGAGATCACGCCGACGAATGTCCCGGCCCCGGCCTGGTCGAAGGCCAGCGCGGCGTTGTTCACGATCGGCCCCTGGAGGCTCGCCGTGTTGCCAATCAAGGTGCCATCAGCGATCACCGTGCCGCCCGAATAGGTGTTGGCGTCGGTCAGGGTCAGCGCGCCGGCGCCCTGCTTGGTCAGCGAGCCGGTACCGGAGATCACGCCGACGAATGTCCCGGCCCCGGCCTGGTCGAAGGCCAGCGCGGCGTTGTTCACGATCGGCCCCTGGAGGCTCGCCGCATTGCCGACCAAGGTGCCGCCGGAAATCCTCGTGCCGCCAGAATAGGTATTTGCGCCAGTCAGCGTCAGCGTGCCCGTGCCCTGCTTGGTCAGCGAGCCGGTGCCGCCGATCACGCCCGAGAAGCTCGTCGAGGCGTTGTTACCGCCGACGCTCAGGCTGGCGGCGCCGAGATCGACCGAACCGGCGCCGGCGAGCGAGGCGAGGGTCTGGTCCAGGCCCGCCAGGTCGAGCCGCGCGCCGGCCGCGATATCGAAGGCGGAGCTGGACGAGAAGACGTTGGCCGCGCCGGCGCGCAGGATGCCGCCGGTGACGCTGGTCGCGCCGGAATAGCTCTGAGGCCCCGTCATCACCAGCGTGCCCGCGCCGGCCTTGCTCAACCCGCCGGCTCCCGAGAGCGACTGGGTCAGCGTGAAGGTATTGCCGGCATCGGCGATGTCGAAGCCGCCGCCGGCCGCGCCGAAGCTGAACGGGCGGGCGCCGAGGGAGGTGAGGCCCGTGCCGGTGACGCGCAGCACGCCGCCGTTCATGGCGAGCGTGCTCGACGGATCGCCGAGATTGGCGTCGGAGGCGACGCTGAGGATGCCGCCGTTGAGGAAGGTCGTGCCAGTATAGCTGTTGGCGCCGCTGAGGACGAGCGTGCCGGCGCCCTGCTTGGTCAGCGTTCCCACGCCGCTGATATCGGCGGCCAGCGTCGCGCTGTCGGTGAAGTCGGCGACGATGCCGCCGTCATTGGTGATCGTCGGCGTGACGATCGAGCCGGCAAGCCCGCCGGTGCCGAGGTTGAGCGTGCCGAGCGTGCCGATCTCGATGCCAGCCGCGGCGTTCACCGTGCCGCCATCGGCGACGGTGAGCACGCCCGCATAGTCGCCGCAGCCGCAGCCGGGGTAGCCGACCAGAAGGCCGTTATCCGCGTTCAATATGGACCCTGCCCCGGTCACCGTGACGCTCGCGGTAAGGCCGAGCGCGGGATCGGGATCGGCGCCGATCGAGGTGAACGCTGTCGAGTTGACGACGCCTCCGGCGGAGATCACGACAGCGCCGCTGCCGCCGAAGGAAAAGCCGCCGACGAACAGGCCGTTATCGACAGTCCAGGTCGAGCCTGCCCCGGTCACGGTCACGGTCGGCGCGGGGCCGGCCCCCTCGAGCGCCGCTCCCGACTTGCTGTGGATCGCGCCGCCCGCGCTGATCGTCACGGTGCTCGGATCGAACGCGCCGATCGCGGTGAAGCCCTCCACGATCAGGGCCGAATTCGCTCCGGAGACCTCCACCGCGGACTCGACGATCAGGAATCCGGCCGGGTCCACCATGTTCAGCGTGCCGCCGTTGACGACGCGCAGCGTCCCGCCCTGCACGACGATGCCGCCGCTTCCGCCCGACGGATCGCCGACGCTGAGCGAGCCGCCGTCGACCTCCAGCGTCGGGCTCGAACAGCCGCAGAGGATGAGCAGGCCCCCGATGCTGCTCGTGCCCGTCAGGGTGAGCTTCCCCGGCCCATCCATGGACAGGGAGCCCTCGCCCGAGATCTCGCCGGAGAAAACGGTCGCGACGGGGTTGGCGCCGACGGTCAAGGTGGCGTCGATGCCGATCACGACCTTGCCGGTCCCCGACAGCGACCCAATCCAGGGATTGATCGGCCCGTCTTCGATTTGCAGGGTTCCGCTGGCGTTCACCGTCACGTCGGTCGCCTGCGGCAAGGCGCCGTCCGCCTGGATCAGCAAGGTTCCGGCCTCGACGATGGTGGCGCCCGAATAGTTGTTGGCACCGCTCAGCGCGAGCGTGCCGACGCCGGTCTTGACGATACCGAACGAGCCGCCGGAACTTTCCAGGATGTCGCCGGCATAGCGGGCGGCGAGGCCGGGGCCCACATTGATGGTGAAGTCGGACTCCAGGACGGCGGTGTTGCCGATGCTGAGGTTAGGCGCAATCTCGAGCGTGCCGCTCTTGACCAGCAGCAGGCCGGTTCCGAGCGCGCTGCTCTTCCCGGCGCGAACAGTGCCGCCGTCGAGCGTGAAATCGCCGGTGAAGGTGTTGGCCGCGTTGAGCGCGAGCAGGCCGCTGCCCCGCTTGGTGAGGCCGCCATCGCCGCTGATCGTGCCGGCATAGGTCAGGCCGGATGGCGAGACCGCGGCGTCGACCGAGATCGTCGCCGTCGTCCCGCGCAGGTAGATCGCCTGCCCCGCGGCCGAGCCGGCGCTGCCCAAAAAGGCCCCACCACCCGCACCGCCCGCCACGGCATGCGCGAAATCGCTTGAGCTCACTCCCGTGTCACGCAGCGTCAGCGAGCCGCCCTGATCGACGAAGATCGCGCCACCGAAGCCGGCCCCGCCACCGCCGCCGCCCGCGTAGGAAAAGGCTCCGGCATCGCCTCCGTTTCCACCTCCGGTGCCGCCGGCGCCGCGAACGCCGTTCGGCGCACCACCGCCCGCACCGCCGCCACCAGCGCCAAAGCCGCCACTGCCTCCGTTTCCGGCGGCGCCACTGTTACCGCCGCCGCCGCCGCCGCCAGCGCCGAAGCCGCCGGAACCACCCGCGCCGCCATTGGCCAGGCCGCCTGAGGCACCTGAAGCACCATTCAAGCCACCGCCGGCACCGCCGACATTGAGAGTCGTGGACACCGTGGCCCCGCCACTTCCGCCAACCGCGCGGTTATCCGCAAAGCTCACGCCCGCGACGTCGACGCTCGCGCCGGCTGCAACGAACAGCCCGCCGCCCGCGCCGAGGCCGCCGCCGCCGCCACCACCGCCGTTGATGCCGGCGTCCTGCCCAATCGCACCATTGGCGCCCCGCGCCAGGCCGTTGGCGAGCGTGAGGTTCTCGAAGGAAGCCGTGCCGCCATTGACCGTGAAGATCTGGAAGGCGTTGTTGCCGTTGATGGTGAAGGCGCTGCCGTCAGCGCTCTTGACGGTGATGGGGGCGCCCGAGGCGTTGTTGATCGCCGCCAGCGCCGAGGTCAGCGTGATGTCGTTCTGGATGGTGATCGTGTAGGCGCTCGCCGAGGCATTGGCCGCCGCGATCTGCGCGTTCAGCGAGGCGGTGTCCGTGGCGAAGCCGTCGGCCAAGGCGGCGGCCGGCGCGAGCGCGATCATCAGGGCGAGCAGGCTCGCGCGCATCGACAGCAGCGGGCGGCGCCCGCGCTGACCGGCCGAAAGGCGCGGCGCCTCGTTCAGTCGCCCGACTGCCAACGTCCCGCTATGATGCATACCTGCCCCCAAACGCCCCTGCGGACCGGCGCTCGACGGGGCAGGCAGATCACGAGCGCCAGACCCAATGACGAATCAACACGCCACGCCGGCTCGTTATCCCAGCCCAAAGCGAATGATGTCGTAAGGTCAGGCGCGCGCCAATTGATGGCCGTTCGCAATCCGCCGAAAGGCTGGCAACGTGACCTTTCGGCAACTTGCGGCAGGTGGGCGCGATTTACTCAGACGATCTGGTTGCGCAGCACTACCTCGCCGCGCGAGAGGCGGCTGAGATTGTCGAGGAGGATGTCGACCACGTTGGTCTCGTAAGCGCGGGTCTCGCCGGCGCTGTGCGGGGTGGCGATCACGTTGGGCAGCGTCCAGAAGGGCGATTCCGGCGGCAGCGGCTCGTCGTGGAAGCAGTCGAGCCCTGCTCCCGCGAGATGGCCCGAGGCCAGAGCCGCCAGCAGCGCCTGTTCGTCGACGACGCGGCCGCGGGCGACGTTGATCAGGAAGGAGCCGGGACGCATGGCGGCGAGCGCGTCCTTGCCGATCAGCCCTTCCGTCTCGGGCGTCAGCGGGCAGGTCAGCGCCACCAGGTCGGCCTCGGCCAGGACCTCGTGCAAATGGTCGGGCGTGACGACGACGTCGACATTCGGCTCGCGCCGCGGCTGGCGGCGCACGCCAATGACGCGCAGGCCGAAGGCCGAGGCGAGCGCGGCGAGCCTGAGCCCGATGCGGCCGAGGCCGACGATGACCAAGGTCTTGCCGCCGAGCTCGTCCTCGCGCCTGCCGCGCTCGCCGATCATCGGCCGCCAGAATTTTGCGACCTGATTGTCGCGGGCGAGGTGGATCTGTCTGTTAAGGCCGAGGATCAGCGCCATGGCGTGCTCGGCGACGGCGCGCTCGTTGCCGCCCTGGGCGCTGGCGAGGCGGATGCCGGCCTCGGCGAAGGCCGGCTTGTCGAACTGGTCGGTGCCGGCGCTGATCGACTGGACGAAGCGTAGCTTCGGGCAGGTCGCGATCAGCTCGTTGCGCCAGAGCCCGGAGACGACGATGACATCGGCCTCGGGCGCGCGGGCCTTAAGCTCGTCGAGCGTGCGGACCTCGAAGCTCGCGGCGGCCCGGCCGCGCGTCGCGAATTCGGCGCCGAGCTGATAGGCGGCATGGGCGAAGCCGATCGTCAGATCGCGCTCGTTAGGCCAAGACTTCATTCCGTCGTCCCCTGATTGTCGTTGATCGCGAGCTTATCGGCGGAAATCCGTCCCGTCTCCGCGTCCGATGCATGCAGCCTCTACGCGACGCCGCCCGGCACAGGCACGAATGAGGCCAGGGCAGCGGCAAGCCGTTGCCACGCCGATTCATCGCCCGGCAGGCCGAAGCGCAGCCAACTCGCATCGTTCTGGAAGCGGCGGACATAGAGGCCATTGCAGCCGAGATGGGCGAAGAGCGCGGGGGCAGCGGGGGTGGCGAGCAGGCGGTAGAGCGCGGTGCCGCCGACGATCCGGCCGTGAGGCACGAGCAGCGCGTCGAGGCGGGCGGCGTCGCGGGTGCGGGCCTGTGCCGTCTCCGCCAGCCAACCGGAATCAGCGAGCGCGAGCGCGCCGACATGCAGCGCCGGCCCCGCCACCGCCCAAGGTCCGAGCGCGGCGCGCAGGGCCTCCGTCAGGCGGAGCTCGCCGATCGCGAAGCCGAGCCTGAGACCCGCGAGCCCATAAGTCTTGCCGAAGGAGCGCAGCACCAGCGTCGCCGGCGGCAGCTCCGGGATCAGGCTGGCCTGCGGCGTGAAGTCGATGAAGGCCTCGTCGATGACGAGCAGGCCGCCTTTTGCGGCAAGCTCATGCGCCAGCGTGGCGAGGCGGACGCGCTCGATCAGCAGGCCATCGGGGTTGTTCGGGTTGACCAGCACGACAGTTTTGGCGTCGCCGATCTCTTCGAGGCCCGCGATCTCTCGCACCGGAGCGCCGGCCTTGCGCCAGGCCAGGGCGTGCTCCGCATAGGTCGGGCCAAGCACGGCCACCGGCCCCTCTGCAAGGCGCGGCAGCAATTCGATCAGGATCTGCGTGCCCGGCGCCGCGACGAGGCCCGCCGCATCCGGCACGCGATAGGCCTTTCGCGCCGCCGCCAGCAGCGCCGCCTCGTCGGCCTTGCCCGGCAGGCGCTGCCAGAGGCTTAACGGCAGCGCGGGAACCGGGTACGGGATGGGGTTGATCCCGGTCGAGAGATCGATCCAGGGCTCGGGCGCCTCCGGAAACAGCGCTTTCGCCGTCGCCAGATCGCCGCCATGCCAGACCTCACCCTCAACCAAGTTCTTTCCTCCAGCCAAGACCGTTTTCCACCCGCATGAGCCCGTCCGAAACCCTGCCGCTCCTGTTAGCCGCGCTCGTGATCGAGGCGGCCTGCGGCTATCCGCAGGGCTTGTACGCATGGATCGGCCATCCCGTCACCTGGATCGGCGCGCTGATTTCGCGGTTGGATCGGGGGCTGAACCGGGAGGGCGACAGCCTCGCGCGGCGCAAGGCGGCGGGCGTTCTGGCGCTGATCCTGCTGTTGGCGATCACGCTGGCCATCTCGCTCGCACTGACCACTCTGTGCCGGATGCTGGGGCCGTTCGGTCTGCTGCCGCTGGCGCTGGTCGCCTCCAGCCTGCTGGCGCAGCGCAGCCTGCACGAGCATGTCGCCCGTGTCGCCGAGGGGCTGGAGAGCAGTGGGCTCGCGGAGGGGCGCAAGGCGGTCTCGATGATCGTCGGCCGCAATCCCGAGAGCCTCGACGAGGCCGGCGTCGCGCGCGCCGCAATCGAGAGCCTGGCCGAGAATTTTTCGGATGGCATCGTCGCGCCGGCCTTCTGGCTGGGCATCGGCGGGCTGCCGGGCGGGGCGCTCTACAAGGCGGTCAACACCGCGGATTCGATGATAGGCCACAAGACCCCGCGCCACCTCGCCTTCGGCTGGGCGGCGGCGCGGCTCGACGACCTCGTCAACCTGCCGGCCTCGCGGCTGACGGCACTGCTGCTGGTCGCGGCCGCCGCGCTCGACCGGGATGCGAACCCCGCCGATGCCTGGCGCGCGGTGAGGCGCGACGCCAGCTATCACCGCTCGCCCAATGCCGGCTGGCCGGAGGCGGCGATGGCGGGAGCGCTGGGGCTGCGGCTGGCAGGGCCGCGCATCTACGGCGAGACCCGCGTCGAGGACGGCTGGATGGGCGATGGGCGGGCGGAGGCCGGCGCGGCCGATATCAGAAGGGCGCTACGGCTTTATCGGCGGGCGTGTGGGCTGTTGTGGGGATTGGCCGGGCTGGGCGCGGGGACAGCCATTGTGATCGCCTTGTAGCAGGGTCGAACGATCACCTTACGCCGCGCCATCTAAGACGTTATATTGCTCGCTGAACGGGAAGTGAGCCTATTATGGGAACGCATGTCACAATCGATGAGGATGTCGTGCGCGCAGCCGAGAAATTGGCGCGTGAGCAGCACCGCTCGGTCGGCGAGGTGATTTCCGAGCTGGCGAGACGTTCCCTGCCCGCCGCACAGCAGATCGAGTACCGCAACGGCATCCCATTGCTGCCGCGGCGCCCCGGTGGCACCCCGATAACGCTGGAACTCGTCAACGCGCTTCGCGACGAGGACCCGTGACGTTCCTGCTCGACGTCAGCGTAGTCATCGCATTGATCGATCCAGAGCACGTCCACCACGACGTTGCGCATGATTGGTTTGGGCGCGTCGGCGCCACGGCCTGGGCCACCTGCCCAATCGTCGAGAACGGCGTCATCCGCATTCTCGGCCATTCGAGCTATCCGCTGGAAAGCGTCAGCGGCTCTCCCGCGCGAATAGCCACCATCCTCAGTGATCTGCGCAATGTCCCGGGACACGTCTTCTGGCCAGACGATGTCAGCCTGCTCGACTCTGACCTGATCGATCTGAACGCTCTGCTCAGCTCGCGGCACGTGACCGACAGCTATCTCCTCGCGCTCGCCGTCAAGCACGGTGGCCAACTCGCGACATTAGATCGCCGACTGGCCACAGGAGCCGTCAAATCGGGAGCGCAGGCGCTGCACGTCATCGCCCGCGACTGAACCATCAAAACTCGATCCCCTCCTGCGCCTTCACCCCCGCTGCGAAATGATGCTTCACCAGCGTCATCTCGGTCACCAGATCAGCAGCCTCGATCAGCTCCGGCTTGGCGTTGCGGCCGGTGACGACGATGTGCAGGTCGGGCCGGCGGCCAGCCAGCGTCTCCACCACCTCGGCCAGCGGCAGGTAGTCGTAGCGCAGGGCGATGTTGAGCTCGTCGAGCACCAGCAGGCGGATCTCCGGGTCGGCCATCAGCTCCCTCGCCTTGGCGAAGGCCCGCTCGGCGGCGGCGATGTCGCGGGCCTTGTCCTGCGTCTCCCAGGTAAACCCCTCGCCCATGCTGTACCAGGCGACCTGATCGCCGAAGGCTTCCAGCGCCTTGCGCTCTCCGGTCGACCAGGCGCCCTTGATGAACTGGACCACGCCGATGCGCCAGCCATGGCCGAGCGCGCGCAGGATCAGACCGAAGGCGGCGGTCGACTTGCCCTTGCCGGGGCCGGTGTTGACGATGAGCAGGCCCTTCTCGCGCGTCTTTCCGGCGATCTCGGCATCCTGCACCGCCTTGCGCTTCACCATCTTGGCCTTGTGGCGGGCGGCCTCCTCGGCGTCGATCGTCATCACAGACCTCACTTCACTTGCATCGGCAGGCCGGCGACCATGAAGACCACGCGGTCGGCCTTCGCCGCAAGGCTCTGGTGCAGCCGCCCGGCCTCGTCGCGGAAGCGCCGCGCCAGCGCGTTCTCCGGCACGATGCCGAGCCCGACCTCGTTGGAGACCAGCACGATCGGGCCAGAGGCCACGGCGCAGGCCGCGATCAGATCCGCGCTCGCGGCGGCGACATCGCGCTCGGCCAGGATCAGGTTGGTCAGCCAGAGCGTCAGGCAATCGACCAGGACCGCCCGGCCAGCCGGAACCTGCCGAATCGCATCAGGCAAGGCCAGCGGGGCATCGATGGTCGTCCAGCTTTCCGAGCGGCGGGCGCGATGCTCGGCGATGCGCTCCCGCATCTCGTCGTCATAGGCCTGCGCGGTGGCGATATAGCTCCAAGGCGGCGGCAGTGCCTCGACCAGCGCCTCGGCATGCCTGCTCTTGCCGGAGCGCGCGCCGCCGAGAACGAGGGTGAGCGGAGGAAGGATCGTCGCCACAGCCGGAGCCTCTGTCGGAAAAACCGTCATTGCGAGCGCAGCGAAGCAATCCAGAGGGACTGCGCGAGACGCTGGATTGCTTCGCTGCGCTCGCAATGACGATCGGTGCATTGCACAGCCTCGTCCACATGGCTAATGATCGTAACCGACGGTGCCTCGGCAACGAGGTGAAAAGGGAACGCGGTGCGATACCGCGGCTGCCCCCGCAACTGTAAGCGGCGAGTTTCGCGCCATCGGCCACTGGGGCAACCCGGGAAGGCGGCACGGAATTTGGACCCGCGAGCCAGGAGACCTGCCGTCCTAGTCGCTGCAATCCAATCGGCCGCCGGTGGGGTGGCCAAGGAGACCAAGATGAACACGAACACGGCTTCGATCTCGAGCCAGGCCAGCGTCTCCGAACGGGCGAAGGCTGCTGTCGCCGCCCTCGTGCTCGGCTCGGTGCTGGTCTTCACGGTCGGCTTCGCGCATTCGACCAGCATCCACAACGCCGCTCACGACACGCGCCACACCCTCGCCTTTCCCTGCCACTGAGGGAAGAGCATCATGGTCAATCGCGTTCTCACGGTCAGCCTGCTGGCCGGGCTTCTGGCTGGGCTGCTGATCGCCGCGCTCCAGCACGTCACCACCACCCCGCTGATCCTCAAGGCAGAGACCTACGAGACCGCCATGCGCGCTTTCGAAGCGCAGCAGGCCGCCTTCTCGGGCGAGGCCAAGCTCATCCTTGCCCATAGCGGCCACGAGGGCGCCGAGCATGCCGAGTGGAAGCCGGAGGACGGGCTGCAGCGCACCGCCTTCACCACGCTCGTCACCATCGCGACCTCGATCGGCTTCGCCGCCCTGCTGCTCGGCGGCATGATCGCGGCGGGCGACGCCATCGACGAGCGCCGCGCCCTGATCTGGGCCGCCTGCGGCTTCCTCGCCTTCGGCCTCGTGCCTGCCGCCGGTTTGGCGCCAGAGCTGCCCGGCAGCGCCGCCGCCGAGCTGGTGCACCGGCAGATCTGGTGGATCGCGACCGCGCTCGCCACGGCCGGCGGGCTCTTCGTCTTCCTGCGCATGGAGGCGCCCTGGCTGCGCGCGCTCGCCGTGCTGGTGATGCTCGCCCCGCACGTCATCGGTGCGCCGCATCCGGCCGCGCCCGAGAGCAAGGTCCCGGCCGAGATCGCGGCGCATTTCACCGCGCTCTCGCTCGGCATCCAGGCCGCGCTCTGGCTGGTCACCGGTTTCGCCGTCGGCGTGATCTGGCCCTGGGTCAGCCGTCGCGCCACTGCGGCGCCCGCCACGGCCTGAGGGCCGCGCGATCCTCTGGGATCGCGCCAGAAGGAGCCGGACATGTCGGAGGGCGACCTCACGATCTTCGTCTGCGTTGCCTGCCAGCGCTCCCGGGCCGACCTGCCCGAGGGCTTTGACCGGCCGGGCCTGGCGCTCGCCGAGGCCTTGCGCGAGCGCATCGCCTTGGCGGGGAGCACCATCCCGGTCGAGCCGGTCGATTGCCTCGCCGTCTGCGACCGGCCCTGCACCGTCGCCTTCGCGGCCGGCGGCAAATGGACCTACCTGATCGGCGACCTCGACACAGACACTCACACCGACGAGATCGTCAGCGCCGCCACGCATTACGCCGCGAGCGCCAACGGCATCGTCGCCTGGAAAGACAGGCCCGCCTCCTTCCGCAAGGGCGTGGTCGCGCGCGTGCCGCCTCTGCCGGCACCGCCACAGCAAGGATAAGCCATGAACGCTCCTACCCCGTCGCTCGGCCAGCCCACTTCACTCGGCAAGGTGCCCTGCACGATCATCACCGGCTTCCTCGGCGCCGGAAAGACCACGCTCGTCCGCCACCTGCTCGAAAATGCCGGCGGCAAGCGCCTCGCCGTGCTGGTCAACGAGTTCGGCGATCTCGGCTTCGACGGCTCCTTCATCGCCGGCTGCGGCATCTCCGGCTGCACCGCCGAGGACATCGTCGAGCTGCCGAACGGCTGCATCTGCTGCACCGTCGCCGACGATTTCGTGCCGGCGCTGGAGAAGCTGCTGAACCGCCCGAACCCGCCCGAGCACATCCTGATCGAGACCTCCGGCCTCGCGTTGCCGAAGCCGCTGGTCTCGGCCTTCAACTGGCCGGCGATCCGCTCGCGCGTCACGGTCGACGGCGTCATCGCCGTGGTCGACGGGCCGGCGGTGGCGGAAGGGCAGTTTGCCGACGATCCGGAGGCCCTCGCCACGCAGCGCGCGCAGGACGCCTCGGTCGATCACGACAACCCGCTGGAGGAGGTGTTTGAGGACCAGATCCTCTGCGCCGACCTGATCCTGCTCAACAAGAGCGACCTCGTCGATGCCGCCGGCCGCGAGCGGGTCAAGGCCGAGATCGCCGCCCACCTGCCCAAGGCGATCAAGATCGTCGAGACCTCCCACGGCAAGGTCGAGCCGGCGCTGATCATCGGCCTCGGCGCCGCCGCCGAGGGCGACCTCGCTGGGCGCCCCTCGCATCACGGCGAGGGCGAGGACCATGACCACGACGATTTCGACAGCGTCTCGCTGCCGCTGCCTGATGTCGCGACGCCGGAGGAGCTGACCGCCCGCGTCGCCAAGGCGGCCGAGGCCGAGGGCGTGCTGCGGCTGAAGGGTTTTGCCGGCATTCCCGGCAAGCCGATGCGGCTCGTCGTGCAGGGCGTCGGCCGGCGCGTCGGCCATCATTATGACCGGGCCTGGGGCGCGGACGAGGCGCGCGACGGGCGGCTCGTGGTCATCGGCCTAAAGGGCTTCGACCGTGCTGCCGTGGAGGCCGCGCTCGCGGGCTGACCATCGATGCACCTCCTCCCCTCCAGCGAGATCAGGCTCGACGACGGCGAAGACGCCGTCGATCTCGCCCTGCCGCCGGGGGATGTGCTGGTGCTGTCGTTCTCGGACAGCGACCTCTCGGCGCTGGCGGCTGCGGTTCGGTGCGAGGTGACTCCATCCCCGTCATGGTCGGGCTTGTCCCGACCATCCACGTCTTTGCCGGGCTCGTCCGTCATCGACGTTCAAGACGTGGATGCTCGGGACAAGCCCGAGCATGACGGCGGAGGGCGTGGCGGGCTGAACCTCCGCCTCGCCTCGCTGCGGCGGCTGAAGCATCCGCTCTCGATCGATTTGCTGATCGAGAAGACGGCGGCGCGAAGCGGCTTCGTGCTGGTGCGCTGCCTCGGCGGGCTCGATTATTGGCGTTATGGCATCGAGCAGTTGGCGCAAGCCTGCCGACGCGAGGACGTGGCGCTGGCGGTGTTGCCGGGAGATGACCGGCCGGATGCGCGGCTGGCGGAATATGGGACGGTCGCGCCGGAATTCGCCGAGGCGCTGCTGGGCTATTTCCTGGCGGGCGGCGGCGCTGAGAACATGCGGCGACTGCTGAGCCTGATCGCCGCCTATGGGAACGGTCGCGCGACCCCTCATCCGCCTGCCGGCACCTTCTCCCGCAAGGGGAGAAGGGAGCAATGGCCGCCGGGGTATCCTTCTCCCCTTGCGGGAGAAGGTGGCCCGGCGCAGCCGGGACGGATGAGGGGTCGCGCCGACCTTTCCGTAGAGAGAGACGAGCCTCCCGTCATCCTGCCAGCGCTCTTCGCGCTCGATGCCAACGGCACTCCGAGCGCGTGGCCGGAAGCGCTCGCACACCTCCCCGCCGCCCACCTGCTCGTCCCGATCCTGGTCTACCGCTCCGCCGTCTCGGCCGGCGACACGGCCATGGGCGAAGCGATCGCGGAGGCCTTGCGCGCACGCGGCCAAGCCCCGCTCATCCTCGCGCTGACCAGCCTGAAAGACCCCGCCGTCACCGCCGAGCTCACCGCTCTGATTGCGCAACGCAAACCAGCGGCCATCGTCACCACCACCGCCTTCTCCGCCCGCGACGGCGCCGGTTTCGTCCTCGACGCCGCCGATTGCCCGATCCTGCAGGCCGTGCCGGTCGGCAGTCCGCGCGAAGCCTGGGCGGCATCGCCGCGCGGGCTCTCCGGCGTCGACATCGCCATGCAGGTGGCGCTGCCGGAATTCGACGGGCGGCTGGGGGCGATCCCGGTCGCGTTCAAGGCGGAGGAGGTCGATCCGGCGACCGGGTTGACGATCCGCCGGCTGGTGCCGGATGCGGACGGGGTCGCGGCACTGGCCGATCTTGCGACGAGCTGGATCGCGCTGGCTCGCAAGCCTGTCGGCGAACGCAGGCTCGCGTTGGTGATGTCGGACTATCCGGCGCGCGGGGGACGGGCCGGCTTTGCGGTCGGGCTCGATACGCCGGCGAGCGTGACGGCGATCCACGAGTTGCTGGTGGAAGCGGGCTATGATGTCGGCCGTCATTGCGAGCAAAGCGAAGCAATCCAGGAGGTCTCCCGCACCCAGTCCCCCTGGATTGCTTCGTCGGCTGCGCCTCCTCGCAACGACGGTGAGAGGCGACCAAACGGCAGCCTGATGCAGGCCCTGACAAGCGGTCCGTCCGATTTCGCCGTCCCGCTATCAACCTACCGCGCCTGGCTCACCGCCATTCCAGAAGTGGCCCGTGACGCGCTCCTCGCCGCCCATGGTGACCCCGCCACCGACCCAGCCCGCGACGGCACCGCCTTCCGCTTCCGCGCGCTCACCACCGGCAAGCTCACCATCGCCCTCCAACCGCCGCGCGATTCATCGCCCGACCGCAAGGCGCGCTATCACGACCCCGACGCGCCGCCAGGCCATGCCTATCTCGCCTTCTATCTCGGCCTGCGCGAGACCGCCGGCATCGACGTGCTGATCCATCTCGGCACCCATGGCACGACCGAGTGGCTGCCGGGCAAGGCTGTCGCGCTCTCCCCCGCCTGCTGGCCACGCCTCGCTATCGGCGCTCTGCCGGTGATCTACCCGTACGTGGTCGACGATCCCGGCGAGGCCGCCCCGGCCAAGCGCCGGCTCTCGGCCGTCACGCTCGGCCACCTGCCGCCGCAGGTCATGAATGCCGAGGCCGCCGGCGAGGTCGGGCTGCTGCGCGACCTGGTCGAGGAGTTCTCGCAGGCGCAGGTGCTCGATCCGCGCCGGGCCGAGCTGGTGGCGCGCGAGATCCGCGAGCGCGCCGAGGCGAGCGGATTGGCCGAGGCCTGCGGCGTCACGCCCGACCTCGACATGGCCGGCGCGCTCACCGCCCTCGACGCGCATCTCTGCGACATCACCGAACTGCCCTTCCGCGACGGGCTGCACGTCTTCGGGCAGGCGGCGCATGATCCCGCCTCCTCGCAGAGCGAGCGCGACAACCTGCTGCGCGCGCTCGACGGCCGCTTCATTCCGCCCGGCCCGGCCGGCTCGCCGCATCGCGGCCAGGCCGATGTGCTGCCGACCGGGCGCAACCTCTCGACGCTCGACCCGCGCGCGATCCCGACCCGCTCCGCCGCAAAGCTCGGCGCGCTCGCGGCAAGGGCCGTGGTCGAACGCCATCTCCAGGACCATGGCGACTATCCCCGTCGCATCGCCATGGACCTCTGGGCCTCGCCGACGCTCCGCTCCGGCGGCGAGGACATCGCCCATGCGCTGGCGCTGATGGGCGTCGAGCCGCTCTGGGACCTCGCTTCGACCCGGGTGACCGGCTTCACGGTCATTCCGCAGCCGAAACTGTTATCCCCACGCGCCGACGTCACCGTGCGCATCTCCGGCGCCTTCCGCGACACCTTTCCGAGCCAGATCGCGCTGATCGACGCCGCCGCGCGCGCCGTCGCCGCGCTCGACGAACCGGATGAGTGGAACGAGCCCGCCGCCGCTCGCCGCCGCGGCGAGGCTGGCGCCCGCATCTTCGGCGCCGCGCCCGGCCGCTATGGCGCGGCCATGGCCGACCGCGCGCTCGATGGCGACTGGGCCGGGCGAAGCGATCTCGCCAACGCCTATCTCGCCGCCAGCAGCCATGCCTATGGCGGCGCGGAGGGAACGGCCGAGGCCGATGCCGGCTTCGCCCAGCGCATCAAAGGGGCCAACGCTTTCGTCCATGTCAGCGACACGGCCGGCCGCGACATCCTGGAGGCCACCAGCGCCGCCGATGTCATCGGCGGCTTCGCCGCGGCGGCCGAGAGCCTGGGTGCGGCCCCCGCGCTCTACAGCCTCGACAGCTCGAAACCGGAAACGCCGAAGGCGCGCACGCTGGCGGAGGACATCTCGCGCATCGTCCATGGCCGGCTCTGCCATCCGCGCTGGATCGCGGGCCAGCTCAAGCATGGCTGGCGCGGCGCGGCCGAGCTGGCCGAGACCGTCGACACGCTGTTCGTCTATGCGGCCAGTACGGATGCGGTGCCACCGGCGCTGTTCGACGCCGTGTTCCAGGCCTATTGCGCCAACCCGGCCGTGTGGAACGCGCTGGAAGCCGCCAACGCCCCGGCCGCCGCCTCGATCCGCGCCCGCCTCGGCGAGGCCGAGCGGCACGGCTTCTGGACGAGCCGGCGCAACTCGGTCGGAGCCTTCCTCGCCAGCAAGGATGCGGCGGAATGAGCCCGCTGCCCAAAAATCTGACCGACAGTTCGAGCCCTCATCCTGAGGAGGCCTGCAGGGCCGTCTCGAAGGATGCTCCAGCTGGTTCCGGAGCCTCCTGGAGCATCCTTCGAGACGCCGCTGACGCGGCTCCTCAGGATGAGGGCTCAGGGGCATCCGAGCCGGATTCCAGGGAGGCGCTGCGGCGCGGCTGGTGCCCGAGCACGCTGCGGCCAATGGAGACCGGCGACGGCTGGCTGGTGCGCCTGCACCCGCCGGGCAATGCGCTGACGCCCGGCCAGTTGCGACGCGTTGCCGAACTGGCCGAGATGCATGGCAATGGCCTGATCGAGATCTCGGCACGTGCCAATCTCCAGCTTCGCGGGGTGAGCGCGCAAACGCATCCGGCGCTGGTCGAGGCACTGCTGGCGGAGCATCTGGTCGACGAGACCGAACATGACGGCCCGCAGAAGCTGGTGCTGACCTCGCCGCTCGCGGGGCATGATCCGTCCGAGCTGATCGACGCCGCCGCACTGGCGCGTGAGATCGGGCAGCATGCGCGCATGGTCGCTGGGCTGCCGGCAAAAGCCGGCGTGATCGTCGATGGCGGCGGGCTGTCGCTGGACGATTTTGCCGCCGATCTGCGCGTCGTCGCGGCGGAGGAAGGCAAGATCGCCATCGGCTTGCCGGATGACACATGGCTCGGGCCCGTGACTCCGTCCGACGCCGCCGATGCCGTCATCGGCCTGCTGCATGGCTTGGCAGCGGGCCGTCGCGCCGAGCCATCGGCGATCCGGCGCCTGCGCGACCTCCCGCCGGCCGGCCTCGCGAAGCTGATCGAAGCGAGCGGCCTGCCTATGGCCAGCGCACCGCAGAGATGCCCCGCCCCGGCCCGCGCCGGCCTCTTCGCCCTGCGCGATGGTCGTTTCGCCGCCATCATCGGCCTGCCCTTCGGCCGTTCAGATGCAGGGACGCTCGCAGAGATCGCTGACATCGCGGGTAGAAACGGCAGTAACGAAATCCGCTGCTCGCCCTGGCGCGGCCTGGCGTTCCTAGGGCTCGACCAGAAGCGAGCCGAGGCCGTTCTTGCCGCAGCCGATGCGCTCGGCCTGATCACCCAAGACATGGACCCTCGCCTTTCCGTCCAGGCCTGCGCCGGCGCGCCGGCCTGCTCGCGCGGCGAGACGCCGGCGAGCGGCGATGCGGCTGTTCTGGCCGAGGCTGCTGCACCACTGCTGGCAAGCGGCCTCACGCTGCACGTCTCCGGCTGCGTAAAATCCTGCGCTCATCCGGCCGCCGCCGACCTGACGCTGGTCGGGCATGACGGCCGCTACGATTTGGTTTTCAACGGCACGACGCGGGACACGCCCACCCAACGGCTTGACCTTTCGCAGATTGTGCAGCGTCTGCAGCCGGGACAGGATTTTCACACCCGCCTCATCACAGGCCGGGCTTCGGGACCAAAAGTTTGAGCGAGCGTTACGACTATATCCGCGACGGAGCCGCGATCTACGAGCGCTCCTTCGCCATCATCCGGGCCGAGGCCGATCTCTCGCGCTTTTCCGGCACGGCGGCGCGCGTCGTGGTCAGGATGATCCATGCCTGCGGCATGACCGACCTGCCTGATGATGTCGCGATGTCCGATGATTTCGCGGAGGCCGCCGAGGCGGCGCTGAAAGCCGGCGCGCCGATCCTGTGCGACGCCAAGATGGTCGCCAACGGCGTCACCCGCGCCCGCCTGCCGGCCGAGAACGCCGTGATCTGCACGCTCGACGATGCGCGGGTGCCGGGCCTCGCCAAGGAGATGGGCCTGACCCGCTCGGCCGCGGCGATGGAGCTGTGGCGCCCTCACCTTGCCGGCGCGCTCGTGGTCATCGGCAACGCGCCGACTTCTCTGTTCCGGCTGCTCGAGATGCTCGATGCCGGCGCGCCGAAACCCGCCGCGGTGATCGGCATTCCCGTCGGCTTCGTCGGCGCGGCTGAGTCGAAGCTGGCGCTGGCCGGGGACGGGCGCGTGCCCTTCCTCGCCGTGCAGGGCCGGCGCGGCGGCTCGGCGATGGCGGCGGCGGCCGTCAATGCGCTCGCGCAAGAGCGGGAGTGAGAAGGTGAGCGCGGATCGCTCGGGAATCCTGCTGTTCGGCGTCGGGCTCGGCCCCGGCGACCCCGACTACATGACGGTCAGGGCGCGCGACATCATCGCCAGCGCCGACAAGCTGGTGCATTTCTGCAAGAAAGGCAGCCGCGGCAATGCCCGCGCCACCGCGGACGCGGTGCTGCCGCCCGATCCCGAGCGCGAGATCGTGCTCGCCTTCCCGGTGACGGTCGAGGCCAATGTCGGCGACGCCGCCTATGACGGGCCGATCTCCGCCTTCTACGACGCAGCGGCCGAGCAGCTCGCCGGCGAGATGGCGGCGGGACGCAGCGTCGCCGTGCTCTGCGACGGCGATCCGTTCTTCTACGGCTCGTTCATGCATCTCTGGCGCCGGCTGGCGCATCGCTTCCCGACCGAGGTGGTGCCCGGCGTCACCGGCATGGCGGGAGCGTGGGCCAGGGCCGAGGCGCCGATCACCTGGGGCGACGACGTCATGACCGTGCTGCCCGGCACGCTGGCCGAGGCGGAGCTGACCCGCCGGCTGAAGGACACCGACGCGGCCGTGATCATGAAGCTCGGCCGCAACCTGCCGAAGGTGCGCCGGGCGCTCGACGCCGCCGGGCTGATCGGCCGCGCCATTTACGTGGAGCGCGCCACCATGGCCGGTCAGGTGGTAACGCGGCTCGCCGACAAGGCCGACGATATCGCACCTTATTTCTCGATGGTGCTGGTGCCCGGCGAAGGGCGGCGGCTATGAGCGAGCGTCCGATCTATTTCGATCTGCCCGAGGTTGGGCCCTCCCGGCTCAGTGCCGGCCTGGGCTCGCTGACAATCGTCGGGCTCGGCCCCGGCGAGGCGCAGTGGCTGACGCCGGCGGCGCAGCACGCGCTCGATACCGCCAGCGACCTCGTCGGCTACGGCCCCTATCTCGACCGCATTTCGGCGCGCGAGGATTGCATCAAGCACGGCTCCGACAACCGGGTCGAACTCGACCGTGCCCGGCATGCGCTCGAGCTCGCCGCCGGGGGGGGCAAGGTCGCGGTGGTCTCGGGCGGCGACCCCGGCGTCTTCGCCATGGCCGCTGCCGTGTTCGAGGCGCTCGAAGCCGGCGATCCGGCCTGGCTTGCGCTGCCGATCACGGTCGAGCCCGGCATCACCGCGATGCTGGCGGCGGCAGCCAGGGCCGGCGCGCCGCTCGGCGGCGATTTCTGCGCGATCTCGCTCTCGGACAACCTCAAGCCCTGGGAGGTGATCACCGCCCGGCTGGAGGCGGCTCTCTCAGCCGATTTCGTGATCTCGCTCTATAACCCGATCTCGAAGGCCCGGCCCTGGCAGCTCGGCGAGGCGCTCACGCTGGCGGCGAAGCATCGCCCGGCGGAGACGCCGGTCATCTTCGCCCGCGCCGTCGGACGGCGCGACGAGGCTTTGCGGATACTCTCGATGGCCGAGGCCGTTGCGGCGGCGGAGACGGCCGACATGGCGACGCTGGTGATGATCGGAGCATCGTCCACACGGCTGATCGCGCGGCCGGGCCAGAAACCGATCGTCTACACGCCGCGCTCGGTGACGAAGAGCCCCTGGGCCACCAGCCAGGGCAGGACCTGATCGATATGGTCGACATAGCCGACATCGGGCTTGGGCGGCCGCTCGACCATGACAACGGGCAGGCCGAGCCTTCGCGCCGCGATCAGCTTGCCGACCGTGGCGGGGCCCCCGGAATTCTTGCTGACCAGCACCTCGACGCCCTCGCGGCGCATCAGGTCCTCCTCGTCCTCGGCATCGAACGGGCCACGCTGCTGGATGACGGTGACGCCATGCAGCGGCAGGCGGTCGCCGATCGGCTCGATGGCGCGCACGAGGTAGCGGTGCTGCGGCGCATCGGCGAAGACAGGCAGGTCGAGCCGGCCGATCGTCAGGAAGACGCGGCGCGGCTCCTTGCCGAGCGCCCGGACGGCCGCGGAGATGTCCGACACCGATTTCCAGCGGTCGCCCTTCTGGGGCTTCCAGGAATCGCGGCGGATCGCCAGCAGCGGCACATTCTCCGCCTTGCAGGCCGCCTCGGCATGGAAGGGCATGATCGCCGCGAAGGGATGGGTGGCATCGACCACCGCGACGATGCCCTGCTCGACGAGATAGGCTCTGAGCCCGTCGATGCCGCCGAAGCCGCCAACGCGCACCGGCAGGTTCATCGGCCTGGGATCGACCGTATGCCCGGCCAGAGAGATGATCGCGCGAATCTCCGGCGCCTGCTCAGCGAGAAGCTGATCGAGCGCAGCAGCTTCGCTGGTACCGCCTAGGATCAGAACCGTCATGTCAGTGTTGTCGCCCGAAATGGATGAACTGTCGAGAACCGCCCCCGAAGCGGCGCAGCCCTGGCTCTCGCTGGTGGGCCTTGGCGAAGATGGCCGCGCCGGGCTTTCGCCCGAGGCCCTGGCCGCGCTGGACGGCGCCGAGCTGGTCTATGGCGGCGCCCGCCACATCGCGCTGATCGGCGACGTGCCGGGCGAGGCGGCGGAATGGCCGCAGCCCTTCCGCAACGCGCTGCCGATGATCCTGACCAAGCGCGGCCGCAAGGTCTGCGTCGTCGCGACCGGCGATCCCTTCCATTACGGCATCGGCGCCGGCCTCGCGAAGGCGATCCCGGCCGAGGAGATGCAGATATTCCCGCAGCTCTCCTGCTTCGCGCTGGCCTGCAACCGGCTGCGCTGGCCTCAAGAAGAGAGCGGCCGCGTCTCGCTGCATGGCCGCGCGCTCCAGCGCATCATTCCCTTCCTGCAGCCGGGCCGGCGCGTGCTGGCCTTGGCCTGGGACGGCACGACGCCGCAGCGCGTCGCCGAGGTGATGCGCGCGCGGGGCTTCGGCGCCTCGCGCATGGTGGTGATGGAGGCACTCGGCGGCCCGCGCGAGCAGATCCGCGAATGCACGGCCGACAGCTTCGATTTCGGCACGGTCGATCCGCTCAACCTGATCGCGCTCGACCTCGTCGCCGCTCCCGATGCGCAGGTGTTGCCGCTGGCGACCGGGCTCGACGAGGACTGGTTCGAGCATGACGGCCAGATCACCAAGTCGGAGATCCGCGCCATTACGCTGAGCGCGCTGCGGCCGCGTGCCGGCGAGCTGCTCTGGGATATCGGCGCCGGTTCGGGCTCGATCGGGCTGGAATGGTGCCTGCGCAATCCCGGCAACCGCACCATCGCCTTCGAGCAGAAGCCGGAGCGGGCCGAGCGCATCGGCCGCAACCGCATGAGCTTGGGCGCGCTCTCGGTCGAGGTGGTCACCGGCGCGGCGCCTGCTTCACTCACCGGTAAGGCTCCCCCGGACGCGATCTTCATCGGCGGCGGCATCACCGACGCGACCGTGTTCGAGGCGGCCTGGGCGGCGCTGAAGCCGGGCGGGCGGCTCGTTGCGAACGTCGTGACGCTGGAGGGCGAAGCGCGCCTGGCCGCGCTCTACGCCGAGCATGGCGGCTCGCTGCGCCGCATCGGCATCAGCCATCTCGACGCCGTCGGCACGATGCATGGCTGGCGCGCGGCGCTGCCGGTGACGCAATGGCGGGTGGTGAAGCGGTGACGGATTGCCCCACCAACCTCTCCGCCGTCATCCCGGACGGATTGAACCGTCATTGCGAGCGTAGCGAAGCAATCCAGGGGGATTGCGCTCTACGTCCCCCTGGATTGCTTCGCTACGCTCGCAATGACGCGAACGGGTGGTTGGCATGACCGGCGCTTCGGTCGTCGCCGGCATCGGCCTGCGCCCCGGCACGAGCGAGGCGGATATCCTCGCCTGCCTGGACGGTGCATTGGCGGCGGCAAATATCTCTGCTGAGACTGTGCGCCGTTTCGCCACGCTCGCCAGCCGCCTCCGTGAGCCCGGCATCGTCGCCGCCGCGCAAGCCCGCAATGCAGAGCTCGTCGCCATTCCCGACGAGGCGCTGAAGGGTTTTGAGGCCTCCTGCGCCACGCGCTCGACCCGGATCGCCGCGCTCTATGGCGTCGGCTCGGTAGCGGAAGCGGCCGCGCTGGCGGCAGCCGGGCCGGGCGCCGAGTTGATCCAGCCGCGCATCGCCACCGCCCGCGTCACCTGCGCTCTGGCCAGAAGCGCGGAGCGGAGCGCGCCATGACAGTGCATTTCATCGGCGCCGGCCCCGGCGCCGCCGACCTGATCACCTTGCGCGGGCGCGACCTGATCGCCGCCTGCCCGGTCTGCCTCTATGCGGGGTCGCTGATCCCAAAGGCGATGCTGGACTGGTGCCCGCCGGGTGCGCGCATCGTGGACACCGCCCCGCTCGATCTCGACGCGATCATCGCCGAAATCCAGACGGCGCATGCGAGCGGCCAGGACGTGGCCCGGCTGCATTCGGGCGACCTCTCGATCTGGAGCGCCACGGCTGAGCAGATGCGCCGGTTGGACGCCCTCGGCATCCCCTATTCGGTGACGCCCGGCGTACCGGCCTTCGCCGCCGCCGCGGCAGTTCTGAAGCGCGAGCTGACCTTGCCCGGCGTGGCGCAATCTCTGGTGCTGACCCGCACCTCGGGCCGGGCATCCTCGATGCCGGAGAAGGAAAAACTCGCGACCTTCGCCGCCTCGGGCGCGACGCTGGCGATCCATCTTTCGATCCATGTGATCGCGCAGGTCGTGGCTGAGCTGACGCCGTTCTACGGCGCCGATTGTCCCGTCGCGATCGTCTTCCGCGCCTCCTGGCCGGACGAGCGCGTGCTGCGCGGCACACTCGCAACCATCGCCACGCAGGTGCAGGAATCCGGCGTCGAGCGCACCGCGCTGATCCTGGTCGGCCCGGCGCTCGGCTCCGAGGATTTCGGCGAGAGCGCGCTCTACTCCGCCGGCTATGACCGCCGCTTCCGGCCGGGCGGCGGCGTATGAACGCGCGCGGATTGCTGGTCGCCGCGCCGCGCTCCGGCTCGGGCAAGACCACGATCACGCTCGGCCTCCAGCGCGCGCTGGTGAAGCGCGGCCTCACCGTGCGCGGGCTGAAATGCGGGCCCGACTATATCGACCCGGCCTTCCACGCCGCCGCGACCGGCGCGCCGAGCGCCAATCTCGATTCCTATGCGATGCCGGACACACTGCTTCGGCAGATCGCGGGCGCGGCGACGCAAGGCGCCGATATCGTCATCGCGGAGGGCTCGATGGGCCTATTCGACGGCGTGCCCGGACCCGAAGGCCATACCGGCGCCAGCGCCGATATCGCCGCCTTCTTCGGCTGGCCCGTCCTGCTCGTCATCGATGTCTCCGGTCAGGCGCAATCGGCGGCGGCAGTTGCACTCGGCTGCATGCGCTATGACGAGCGCATCAAGGTCGCAGGCGTGATCCTCAACAAGGTCGCGAGCGAGCGGCACCGCCGCCTCGCCTGCGCCGGCATGGCGCGGATCGGCCTGCCCGTGCTCGGCGCCCTGCCGCGCGAGGCCAGCCTGATCCTGCCCGAGCGCCATCTCGGGCTGGTGCAGGCCGGCGAAACCGAGGATCTGCACGCGCGGCTCGATGCTCTGGCGGAAGCCGTGTCGGCGGCGGTCGATCTCGATGCGGTGATTGCAGCGGCAGGGCCAACCATGCTGCCAGCCGGCTCAAACGCTGCGCCCGCCCTGCCCGCCCCCGGCCAGCGCATAGCCATCGCGCGCGATGCCGCCTTCAGCTTCGTCTATCCGCATGTCGAGGCCGGCTGGCGCGCGGCGGGCGCGACGCTGGTGGCGTTCTCGCCGCTGGCGGACGAGGCACCGCCTGAGGATTGCGATGCCTGCTGGCTGCCCGGCGGTTATCCCGAGCTGCATGCAGGACGTCTTGCGGCCGCGAGCACGTTCCTGTCGGGACTGCGCAGCTTCGCCGAGACACGGCCTGTCCATGGCGAATGCGGCGGCTACATGGTGTTGGGCAAGAGCCTGATCGATGCCGATGGCGTTTCGCATGTGATGGCCGGACTGCTCTCGGTTGAGACCAGCTTCGCCAAGCGCAAGATGAACCTCGGCTATCGCCGCGCCGTGATCGAGGCGAATGGTCCGCTCGGCAAGGCCGGACAAGCGCTGACCGGCCACGAATTCCACTACGCAACCATCGTCTCGCAGGGCGATGATGCCTCCTTTGCCGCGGTGACCGACCCACATGGCTCGGCGCCCGCTCCCGCCGGCAGCCGGCGCGGCAACGTCACCGGCTCGTTCTTCCACGCCATCGCCAGCCTCCCGGCGCAGGTATGAGCGCCTCGCCGGCCTTCGACGAGGCCTTTGCCGCTCGTCTCGACGAACTTCTGGCATGGCGGCGCGATGTCCGCCGCTTCCGGCCGGAGCCCTTGCCGGAGGCGCTGGTCGCACATCTCCTGCACCTCACCGACCTCTCGCCCTCGGTCGGCCATTCGCAGCCCTGGCGCTGGGTCCGGGTGAGCGATGCGGAGCAGCGACAGGCGGTGCGGGAGAGTTTTGCGCGCTGCAATGCCGAGGCGCTGGGCGACTACGAGGGCGAGCAGGCGGCGCTCTATGCGCGGCTCAAGCTCGAAGGCCTGCGCGAGGCGCCCGAGCAGTTCGCCGTGTTTTGCGACCACGCGACCGAGCAGGGCCACGGCCTCGGCCGGCGCAGCATGCCGGAGATGCTGGATTACTCGGTCGTCGCCGCGATCACGCAGTTCTGGCTCGCGGCGCGGGCGCGCGGCGTCGGCGTGGGCTGGGTGTCGATCCTGGAGCCGGAGGCGGTCAGCGCCGCGCTCGGCACGCCGCCTGAGTGGAAGCTGATCGCCTGGCTCTGCGTCGGCTACCCGCAGGAGGAGCATGCCGATCCGGAGCTGGTCCGGCATGGCTGGGAGGTTGGGCGCGGGCGCCCCTCACCCTAAGCAAGCAGGCGTGGGGAACCCTCTCCTGTAAGGAGAGGGCAGGGTGAGGTGTAGGCCAGAACACCAGTAAGGTGGGCGGTCCTACACCGTCATTGCGAGCGTAGCGAAGCAATCCAGGGGGCTCGCTCGCCCGGTCCCCTGGATTGCTTCGCTACGCTCGCAATGACGGTTAGCTCACGGCAGCAGCGTCCAACGGCCAGCACCTCACCCCTGCCCCTCTCCTTACAGGAGAGGGGTTCCCCGCGGGTTTTCCGCGACCTGCGTCAGGCCATCAAACCGCGACCTTGAACTCGGCTTCCGTCTTCGCCTTGATCTCGTCGAGCGAAACGCCCTCTGCCAGTTCGATCAGCGTAAGCCCGCCGCCATTGGCCTTGTCGAGGCTGAAGACGCCGAGATCGGTGATCACCATGTCGACGACGCGCGAGCCGGTCAGCGGCAGGTCGCAGGCCTTCAACAGCTTCGGCGATTCCGAGCCGTCCTTGTTCTTGGCGACGTGCTCCATCACCACGACGACGTTCTTGACGCCGGCGACGAGGTCCATGGCGCCGCCCATGCCCTTCACCATCTTGCCGGGGATCATCCAGTTGGCGAGGTCGCCATTCTCTGCGACCTGCATGGCCCCTAAGATGGAGAGGTCGATATGGCCGCCGCGGATCATGCCGAAGGAATCCGCCGAGGAGAAATAGCTCGTCGTCTTCAGCTCGGTGATGGTCTGCTTGCCGGCGTTGATCAGGTCCGGGTCCTCCTCGCCCTCATAGGGGAAGGGGCCCATGCCGAGCATGCCGTTCTCCGACTGGAGCTGCACGTTCATGCCGTCGGGGATGAAGTTCGGCACCAGCGTCGGGATGCCGATGCCGAGATTGACGTAGTAACCGTCCTTGAGTTCCTTGGCCGCGCGGGCGGCCATCTGGTCACGGGTCCAGGCCATGGTCGTTGCTCCTCAGGCGGTTGCGCGCGGGCGGGTGGTGCGCTGCTCGATGCGCTTCACCGGGTCGGCGAGGTGGACGATGCGCTTCACGAAGATGCCGGGCGTGTGCATGTGGTCGGGGTCGATCTCGCCGGCCTCGACCAGGTTCTCGACCTGCGCCACGGTGAAGCGCGAGGCGGTCGCCATCATCGGGTTGAAGTTGCGCGCCGTCTTCCGGTAGACGAGGTTGCCCTCGGTATCGGCCTTCCAGGCATGGACGATGGAGATGTCGGCGAAGATGCCGCGCTCCATGATGTAGCGCTCGCCGTCGAACTCGCGCTCCTCCTTGCCCTCGGCGATCAGCGTGCCGACGCCGGTCTTGGTGAAGAAGGCCGGGATGCCGGCGCCGCCGGCGCGGATGCGCTCGGCCAAGGTGCCCTGCGGGGTGAATTCGAGCTCGAGCTCGCCGGCGAGGTATTGCTGGGCGAAGAGCTTGTTCTCGCCGACATAGGACGAGATCATTTTGCTGATCTGGCGGGTCTCGAGCAGGATGCCGAGGCCAGCGCCGTCGACGCCGGCATTGTTGGAGACGAAGGTCAGGTTCTTCGCGCCGGAATCGCGAATGGCCTCGATCAGCTTGTCGGGAATGCCGCAAAGGCCGAAGCCGCCGGCCATGATGGTCATGCCATCCTTGACGACGCCGGCAAGCGCCGCCGCCGCATCGGGGAAAACCTTCTTCATCGCTGTGCCTTTGCCGCTGGGATCAGGAGAGCTTCCTCCCCACAGCACTAGCCGAGCGCATGGTGCGGTTCAACATGGACTAGACGAAAGGCGCGGGCAGCGCGGGGAACCCTCTCCTGTAAGGAGAGGGCAGGGTGAGGTGTAGGCCGTTAGCAGATTGAAGCTCGACTGGGGGACTACACCATGACGACCGAACAGCAGGAATTCGCGCGACGCCTGAGGAAGCAGTCCACGAAACCCGAGGACGTCATCTGGAACACGCTCCGCAGCCGCCGCCTCGACGGAATGAAGTTCAGGCGGCAGGCTCCATTGCTGAACTACACGGTCGATTTCATGTGTCTCGAACGCAAGCTGATCGTCGAGATCGATGGAAAGCAGCATGGTTGGGAGCGGAACTACGATGCGGCGCGGACGCACGAGATCGAGCAGCACGGCTTCGTCGTCGTCAGATTGACGAATGACGAAGTGCTGAACGATTTCGATGTAGCAATTGCGAAGATCAGGGCTGCCGCCAGTCCGTAAGCTTCCGCCGTTGTTAGGCGAGCACCCTACCTTCCAGCGGCCTACACCTCACCCTGCCCTCTCCTTACAGGAGAGGGTTCCCCGCGGTGCCCGCGCCAATTCTTCTACGACGCCGCACTCTACGAAGCCGGGCAGGCCGCGCCGGTATCCGCCCAGGCCTGCATCAGCGCGCCGAACTGCTCCGGCGTGCCCGGCGCGGGCTCGCGGCCCGCTCCCGGCTTCCAGCCCCAGAGCACCAGCGTGTCGGTGGTGACGTGCTTGACCAGGCCTGCGAGGTCGCGGCTGCCGTTGCGGTTCTGGTCCTTGAGCTGCTCGCAGATCTGGGCGAGCGACTTGCCCTCCCAGGCCATCGAGGCCGGCGCCAGCGCCCAGTGGCCATCGCCGGGAATGCGGGCGGGATCGTAGTTCTGCTTGCCGTGGCAGGTGGTGCAGGCCATGGCCGGGGCGCCGTGCCCGTCCTTGCCGCGCACCACCAGCGGCTGATGCAGGCGCCTGGCATCGGTCTGACGCGGGCGCTCGGTCGCCGGGTGGCAGTTCATGCAGCGCGGATGCTGGATGACCTTGCCCATCTCGGCGAAGAGCGCGACCGAGCGGTCGCGCTGGTTGGCGATGGTGCCAAAACTCTCGACCGGCCGCAGCGAGGCGGCCGTCGGAGGCGCTTGGGCCAGCGTCAGCGCGCTGCCGGCAAGGCAGAGGCCAAAGCCCGCCGCTGCGGAGAGAAGCAACCCGCTCCGCATCACACCGTCCTCCCGACCATCGGCAGCTGCCGCGGGCGCTGCTGGCCGAGCGCGGCCAGAGCATTCGCCACGGCCGGACCGATCGGCGGCACGCCGGGCTCGCCGACGCCGGTCGGCGCCACCGTCGAGGCGATGATCTTGACCTCGACCTCGGGCATCTCCTGGATGCGCAGCGAGCGGTAGCTGTCGAAGTTGGCCTGGACCGGCTTGCCCTGGTCGAGCGTGAGCTCGCCATAGAGCGCGTGGCCAAGGCCGAAGCCGATGCCGCCCTCCATCTGGGCGCGGATCACGTCCGGATTGACGGCGACGCCGCAATCGACCGCGCACCAGACCTTGTGCACCTTCGGCTCGCCGTCGACGAAGGAGACCTCGGCGATCTGGGCGACGAAAGAGCCGAAGCTCTCGACCACCGCGACGCCGCGCGCCCTGTCGCCGACCGGGCCGGGGCCCTTCCAGTTCGCCATCTCGCCGACCGCCTTGAGCACGGCGATGGCGCGGGCATGCTTGTCGCCCATCAGCGCGATGCGGCCGCTGAGCGGGTCCTGCCCCGCCGCCTGCAGCAGCTCGTCGATGAAGCACTCGACCGCATAGCCGGTATGGGTGTGGCCGACCGAGCGCCACCAGAGCGTGGGAACGCCGACCTTGGGGTTGGCGACCTCGCAGTTGAAGTCGGCGATCTCGTAGAAGAGCTCGTTGGCGCCTTCGACCGAGGTGGCGTCGATGCCGTCCTTCACCACCATCGCCTCCAAGGGCGTGCCGAGGAAGAAGGACTGGCCGACGATGTTGTCGGCCCAGGCGGTGATCTTGCCGTCCTTCACCGCGCCGCGCATGCGGTGGACGAAGAGCGGGCGGTAATAGCCGCCGGCGAGGTCGTCCTCGCGGGTCCAGACCAGCTTGACCGGGCGGTTGGGGCCGATCGCCTTGGCAGCCATGGCGAGTTCGGCCGCCAGATGCTGGCTGACCTGCGCGCGCCGGCCGAAGCTGCCGCCGGCGAGCATGGTCTCGAGCTTCACCTTCTCCGGCGGCAGGCCGAGGATGGCAGCGATGGTCTGGTGCTCGGTGGTCTGGAACTGGCTGCCGAAGCGGGCGAGCGCTTCCGTGCCGTCCCATTGCAGGTAGCCGTCGAGCGGCTCCATCGGCGCATGCGCCAGATAGGGGAAGACGAACTCGGCCTCGACGACCTTGTCGGCCTTGGCGAGCACGGCCTCGGCATCGCCATGCTTGCCGGCGGTGGTGCCCTTCTGCCGGGCGAGCGCGCGGTATTCGGCGATCAGCTCGCGGCTGCCGCGCTTCTCGGCGGCGCTCTCGTCCCAGCTGACCTTCAGCGCCTCGCGGCCCTTCAGCGCCGGCCACATGCCGGTGGCGTAGACGGCGACGCCGGAGCCGATCTGCTTGACGTCGACGACGCCCTTGACCTTGAGCGTCGCAGCCGCGTCGAAGCTCGCGACCTTGCCGCCGAAGCGCGGCGGCCGAGCCACGACCACGGTCAGCATGTTGGGCGCGTGGATGTCGATGGTGAACTGCGCCTTGCCACGCGACTTGTCGTAGCTGTCGAGGCGCTTCACCGCGCCCTCCTTGCCGATCAGCTTATAGGCCGAGGCCGGCTTCAGCGGCGCGTTCTCCGGCACCGGCAGCTTGGAGGCTGCCTCGGCGAACTCGCCGAAGCGGCCCTGCTTGCCCGAGGCGTGGCTGATCACGCCCGATACGACCGTGATCTCGGCGGCCGGGACCTTCCAGGCATCGGCGGCGGCCTGGACCAGCATGGCGCGGGCGGTGGCGCCGGCCTTGCGCATCTGCTCCCAGCTATTGGCGATGGCGGTCGAGCCGCCGGTGCCCTGCACGCCGAAGGCGAGGTTGGCGTAGAGCTTGACGTCGGCCGGCGCGTGCTCGCTGCGCATCTGGCTCCAGTCGGCATCCATCTCCTCGGCGGCGAGCGTGGCGAGGCCGGTGAAAGGCCCTTGGCCGAACTCGATATGCTTGACCAGCACGGTCACGCTGTTGTCGGGCGCGACGCGGATGAAGGCGTTGGGCGCGAAGGTGGCGTTGCCGCCGGGCCTAAAGGCTGCGCCGGCCCCGGAGGACTGGGCGCGGGCGGTTCCGGGCAGGTGCAGGCCGATGACGAGGGCGCCGGCGCCCTTCAGCCAGGTGCGGCGGGAGAGGTTGCGGCGGGAGAGGTTGGGGTCATGTGCGGTCATGGTCAGATCTCCAGCGCGCGGGCCGCATCGTGGATCGCGGCGCGGATGCGGACGTAAGTGGCGCAGCGGCAGAGATTGCCGTTCATCGCGAGGTCGATGTCGCGATCGGTCGGCTTCTTGTTTTCCTTGAGCAGGGCGACGGCGCTCATCACCTGGCCGGACTGGCAATAGCCGCATTGCGGCACGTCGCGCGCCGTCCAGGCGGCCTGCACGGCCTCGGCTTCCTTGCCGGTGATGGCCTCGATCGTGGTGATTTCGCTGTCGCCGACCGCCGAGACCGGGGTGACGCAGGAACGGACGGGCTGGCCGTCGACGTAGACGGTGCAGGCGCCGCATTGGGCGACGCCGCAGCCGAACTTGGTGCCGGTGAGGCCAATATTGTCGCGGATCGCCCAGAGCAGGGGCGTATCGTCGTCGACATCGACGCTATGCGTCGTTCCGTTGACCTTGAGTGAGACCATGGTTGCCTCCGAGCTGGGCATGACACAGCGCGGCACCATGGTGCGGATCGAGAGGCTCGCTCTCGGCGGCCCGATCTGACATATCAGATGCGAGCGATTGATCCGTAGTCCTGGGTCGCGCGACTGGACTAGTTAGACGTTTTGAGTCTAACTAGGATAGTGGCGCCCAGTTTGGATTTTGTCAAGACTGCAATGGCCGACCGCAGCGAAAGTTCCGGCGCTCTCGCCGATGAAACGACGAACCGCATCGCGCAGGTGGCCGATGCGGCGCTGCGCCTGTTTGCCCGCTACGGCTACAAGCGCACCTCGATGGACGACATCGCCAAGGAGGCTGGGCTCGCCAAGGCGACGCTCTACCTGCACTTCAAAGGCAAGGACGACGTCTTCCGTGCCATGTTCACGCTGATCGGCCATCGTGTCGAAGCACGTTGCCGTGAAGTGATGGCGCTGGAGGCGCCCTTCCCGGCCCGGCTCACGGCGCTGCTGCAGGCTCACTACGCCACGGCCTATGCCAGCTTCGGCACTGGCGAGCATCTGGCCGAGCTGAAGGCGGTGATGGCTGATATCGCCGTGCAGGAGATGCAGGCCTTCGAGCAGATCTTCATCGGCTTCGCCAGGCGCCTGTTCACCGAGACGGATGCGGCTGGCGAAATCGCGCTGGCCAAGGTCGGAATCGAGCTGGAGGTGCTGATCGCCAGCCTGATGTTCGCGGCGGCCGGCGCCAAGCTGGGGGTCTCGCTCTCCTGCGAGGGCTATGCCGGGCGGCTGGAGGATATCGCGAAGGTCTTTGCCGCCGCGGTGGGGCGGTAGCCCTCGCCGTCATTGCGAGCGCAGCGAAGCAACCCAGGGGGTCTTGCTCACCCGGTCCCCCTGGGTTGCTTCGCTGCGCTCGCAATGACGATGGAGCTAAGCGGCGCTTCAACGCCGCCGAAAACCGCCACCGAAGCCGCCGAGCACGGCGCCGCCGATGAACTGGCCTATCGCGCCCGCTGCGGCCGAATTGTCCTGGGAGCGCTGGTAGCGATCGGGCTCGTAGCTGCGGTCGCGCCCGACATATTCGCGCTCGCGAGCCGTGTAGCGCCTGGTCGGCACGTACTCGTCCTGCGCCGGGGCCGCGTTGCGGGTCTTGCGCTGGCCCTGCGGCTTGGCCGCCGCCTTGGGAGCCGGCTTCTCGGCCTCGAGCACGGCCTGATAGGCGGCTTCGGTCTGCAGACGCAGCGCCTGCACCTGGGAGGCGGTGAAGAAGCCCGTCGGCGGGACGCTGCGCGACTTCTGCCATTCGGTGATGGCCTTGCGCTGGGCGGCGCCAAAGGTGCCGCTGGCCGCCGACTTGAAGCCGCTGACGCGCAGGCGGGTCAGGAGCTCGCGCCGGTCCTTGGCGGCGAACTTGAGCGCGGTCTCGGTCTGCTGGTTGCCGGCCTCGGCCTTCAGGGCCTCGTCCGTCGCGACGGCAAGGCGCGAAGCGCCTGCGGCATTAGCCGCGCCGCCGGTCGGAGCAGCCGCCGGCTCCTCGAGCTTGGCGAGGCGGTTCTTGGCGAAGACCGCGAACTGGCCGGTCGGGAAGCTCTCGAGATAGGCCCTGTAGTCGGCCGTGGAATTGCCGCGCTCGGCCGATTCCCACATCTTGACGTCGATCTGGCTGCGGTCGAGCCCCTGCACGGCCGGGACGGCGGCAATGGCGGCGGCTCCGGCGGCGCCGATCGCAGCCGCACCTGCGCCCCCTTGCGACGCCATCTGCACGGAGGGGTCGACCGCCGCGAGCTTGAGCGTCGGGTTCATCTTGAACTCGCCGATGATCGACGAATTGGTCCAGGGCTTCTGCTTCTTGTTGGTCGATTCCCAGACGTCGGCGCGCACCCGGTCCATGACCGTGGTGATCGAGACGTCCGGCGTCTCGATATGGCGCAGCAGCGCGGAGGTGAAGGGGCTGTTGCCGTCCTTGTCGCCGTCGAGCGCGACGGCGCGCGGGTCGGTCGCGAACGCGATCAGGATGCCGGAGGCCGACTGGGTTTCGATCGAGCTGAGGCCGCGCGAGACGGAGCGCGACTTGCCGGCGAGCTGGGCGACGAAGGGATTGTCGCGGCAGGCGTCGAGGATGACGATGTTGACGCGCTCGTCGCGCTGCATCTGGCGCAGGATGAGCTGGACGTTGACCGCCTTGAAGTCGAGGTCGGCCTCGGACTTCAGCGAGATGTCGACGGGCAGGAGGTAGTTCTCGTCGCCGACGGCGATGCCGTGGCCGGCATAGTAGACGAGGCCGGCCTTGGAGCCGTCGAGCTTCTGGGCGAAGTCGCGGACGACGGCGGTCATCTCGTCCATCTTCAGGTCGTAGCCCTCGACGACCTCGAAGCCGAGCCGCTTCAGCGAGGCGGACACCGCCTTCGCGTCGCGCAGCGGGTTGGGGAGCTGGGTCACGCTGGTGTAGGCGCCGTTGCCGATGACCAGGGCCACGCGGCGGTCGGGCGCCGCGGCGGCCGGGAGGGCAAAGCCTGCCAGGCAGAGCAAGGCGCCGAGAATGACGACGATCCCGGCACGGAATGCGGAAAGCCAGAACGCGACGACGGTCTTCACGGCCATTCCCCCTTGTTTCAAGTCCGCGTCGCAGGGCTGGCCGGGGGCTCCTCAGGATGAGACTGTTCGGGCCGGGGCAGCAGAACGACACATAAGGAACTTGGTAGCTACACTACACGCCAACATGGCGCTAAAGTAAAGAAACATGACATCAGCCAATAGAATGTTCTGTGATATGCGTCACCCTTCATATGAATGATGCCGACGCGATTTGCGGCGCGCGGCAAATCGATTCGCGTGGCGGGACGGGACCGCGGCCTTGCTGAGCCGGCTGATTTCCCGCTAGGCTGCAGTGGCGCCGGGGATCGCGAAAGAGCGGCGGCGCCCAGCTTGTCGCGCGCCTAGACATTAGGCTTACGCCTTTGGTCGCAATTGGCTTTTTTGCCATTGCCGGTGCGGAAGAGCGCCGCCTCCGCGCCGTTGACATGGGCGATATGCGCGGTGCAGCATGGCGGCAAGGGGAAACGAACAACTCAAGAATGGACCAAGATGACGGCCATGGATACGTGGTATGTCTGAGGATATTATTCTTTCAACCTCAGGTCTCACGAAAGAATTCGGCGGCTTTACCGCCGTCAACGGCGTCGACCTGAAGGTCAGGCGCGGCAGCATCCATGCGTTGATCGGCCCGAACGGGGCGGGAAAGACGACCTGCTTCAATCTCTTGACCAAATTCCTGCCTCCGACCCGGGGCGCGATCGTCTATAACGGCAAGGACATCACCCGCCGGAGGCCGGCCGAGATCGCCCGGCTCGGGCTTGTCCGCTCCTTCCAGATCTCGGCGGTGTTCCCGCAGCTCTCGGTGCTGAAGAACGTCCGCATCGCCCTGCAGCGCAAGCGCGGCGACTCGTTCGACTTCTGGCGCTCCGAGGACGTGCTGTCATCGCTCGACGGCGAGGCGATGCGGCTGGTCGAGGCTGTCGGCCTGGCGCAGTTTGCCGAACTGCCGGCGGTCGAGCTCTCCTACGGCCGCAAGCGCGCGCTGGAGATCGCCACCACGCTGGCGCTCGACCCCGAGATGATGCTGCTCGACGAGCCGATGGCCGGCATGGGCCGCGAGGATGTCGAGCGCATCGAGGCGCTGATCCGCAAGGTCTCGCAGAACCGCACCATCCTGATGGTCGAGCACAACCTGTCGGTCGTCGCCTCGCTGTCGGACCGCATCACTGTGCTGGCGCGCGGGCAGATCCTGGCCGAGGGCGACTACGCCACCGTCTCGAAGGACCCTCGCGTGATCGAGGCCTATATCGGCTCGGGAGTCGGCAATGCTCACTGAGGCGACCCAGGCCAAGGTGCCGGCCGCGGCTGCCGCGCCGCTGCTCTCCGTGCGCGGGCTCGAGGCCTGGTACGGCGAGAGCCATGTGCTGCACGGCATCGACTTCGACGTCGCGCCGGGCGAGGTCGTGACCCTGCTCGGGCGCAACGGCGCCGGCAAGACGACGACGCTGAAGTCGATCATCGGCATCATGGCCAAGCGCAAGGGCTCGGTGAAGCTCGCAGGCACCGAGACGATCGCGCTGCCCTCGCGGACCATCGCCCGGCTCGGCATCGGCTACGTGCCGGAGGAGCGCGGCATCTACGCCTCGCTCAGCGTGCACGAGAACCTGCTGCTGCCGCCGGTGGTGAAGCCGGGCGGGCTCTCGCTCGAGCAGATCTTCACGCTGTTCCCGAACCTGAAGGAGCGGATCAACAGCCAGGGCACCAAGCTCTCCGGCGGCGAGCAGCAGATGCTGGCGATCGGCCGCATCCTGCGCACCGGCGCGAACCTGCTGCTCTTCGACGAGCCGACCGAGGGGCTCGCCCCGGTCATCATCGACCAGATCGGCCGGACCATCGCGAAACTGAAGCAGGACGGGTTCACCATCATCCTGGTGGAGCAGAATTTCCGCTTCGCCGCGACGGTCGCCGACCGGCACTACGTGGTCGAGCAGGGCAAGGTCGTCGACATGATCCCGAATGCCGAGCTCGACCAGAACATCGACAAGCTCCACGGCTATCTCGGGGTTTGAACCAAGTCTTCGCAGTTGAAGCCAAGTCGAAAACGACATGACCATTCAGGGAGAGACACCATGAAACTCAAGTCACTGCTTCTGGCCGGCGCCTTCGCCGCGCTGATGAGCGGCACCGCCTTCGCGCAGGTCAGCGTCAAGGTCGGCGTGCTCAACGACCGCTCCGGCCTCTACGCCGACCTTTCGGGCGAAGGCTCGGTCATCGCCGCGCGCATGGCGGTCGAGGACTTCAAGGCCGCCGACAAGGGCATCAAGGTCGACATCGTCTCGGCCGACCACCAGAACAAGCCCGACGTCGGCTCGACCATCGCCCGGCAATGGTACGACCAGGACGGCGTCGACGTGATCATGGACGTGCCGACCTCCTCGGTCGCGCTCGCGGTCAACCAGATCACCAAGGAAAAGAACAAGATCTTCATCAACTCGGGCGCCGCCGCCTCCGACCTCACCGGCTCGGCCTGCTCGCCCAACACGATCCACTGGACCTACGACACCTACGCGCTGGCGCAGGGCACCGGCGGCGCCATGGTCAAGGCCGGCGGCGACACCTGGTTCTTCCTGACCGCGGACTACGCCTTCGGCCACGCTCTGGAGCGCGACACCACGGCGATCATCACCAAGAACGGCGGCAAGGTGCTGGGCGCGGTCAAGACGCCGTTCCCGGGCACGGACTTCTCGTCCTTCCTGCTCCAGGCCCAGGCCTCCAAGGCCAAGGTGATCGGGCTCGCCAATGCCGGCGGCGACACGATCAACTCGATCAAGCAGGCGGGCGAGTTCGGCATCGTCGCGGGCGGGCAGAAGCTCGCCGGCCTGCTCGTCTTCATCACCGACGTCAACGCGCTCGGCCTGCAGACGGCGCAGGGCCTGGTCCTGACCGAGTCCTTCTACTGGGACACGAACGACCAGACCCGCGCCTGGTCCGACCGCTTCGCCAAGCTGAACGGCGGCAAGAAGCCGAGCATGGTCCAGGCCGGCGTCTATTCGGGCCTGCTGCACTATCTCAAGGCGGTCGAGGCGACAAAGAGCAAGGACTCCGCCACCGTCATGGCCAAGATGAAGGAGCTGCCGACCGACGACCCGCTCTTCGGCAAGGGCAAGGTCCGCGAGGACGGCCGCAAGCTGCACGACATGTACCTGTTCGAGGTCAAGAAGCCGTCGGAATCGAAGGGCCCGTGGGACTACTACAAGCAGATCGCGGTGCTGCCGGCCGAGCAGGCCTTCCGCCCGCTCAGCGAGGGCGGCTGCTCGTTCATCAAGAAGTGAGCTAGCCGTCCCCTCCGCTGTCATCCCGGGTCTGCGCTGCGCTTGCCCGGGATGACGCCGCGAAATTTCGAGGCGACCACCCGACTTTCAGGATGAGTTGAACTTCGCATGTTCGAGCTTCTCGGAATCCCGCCACAGGCGCTGTTCGGCCAGGTCCTGCTCGGCCTGATCAACGGCTCGTTCTACGCCATCCTCAGCCTCGGGCTGGCGGTGATCTTCGGGCTGCTCAACATCATCAACTTCAGCCATGGCGCGCAGTACATGATGGGCGCCTTCGTCGCCTGGATGTGCCTGAACTATCTCGGGATGAACTACTGGGTCGCGCTCTTGCTGGCGCCGCTGATCGTCGGCGCGACGGGCGTGCTGATCGAACGCAATTTCATCGCCCAGCTCAACAGCTCCGACAAAACGCGAAGCGTCATCTTCGTGGCGGTGGCACTCGTCGCCTTTGTGGCGCTGACCCGCGGCCTCAGCGAGATGAGCGTCGCGGTGAAATTCGTAATCGCCATTGGAATCGGGCTTGCCGCCTCGAGCGCCTATTCCTGGCGCCGGCCCTTCGCGCCGAGCGAAACTCAGACCGACCATCTCTACGGATTACTGCTGACGTTCGGCATAGCACTGATCATCCAGGGCCTGTTCCGCAACGAGTACGGCTCGTCCGGCCTGCCCTACCAGATCCCGCCGCAGCTCGCGGGCGGCCAGAATCTCGGCTTCATGTTCCTGCCGAACTATCGCGGCTGGGTGGTCGTCGCCTCGCTGGTCGTCTGCCTGACGACCTGGTTCATGATCGAGAAGACCCGGCTCGGCGCCTATCTGCGCGCCGCGACCGAAAACCCGACCCTGACCCAGGCCTTCGGCATCAACGTGCCGCTGCTGGTGACGCTGACCTACGGCTTCGGCGTGGCGCTCGCCGCCTTCGCCGGCGTGCTGGCGGCGCCGATCTACTCGGTCAACCCCAACATGGGCGCCGACCTGATCATCACCGTCTTCGCCGTCGTCGTGATCGGCGGCATGGGCTCGATCATGGGCGCGATCGTCACCGGCTTCACGCTCGGGCTGATCGAGGGCCTGACCAAGGTGTTCTACCCGGAGGCCTCGGCCACGGTGATCTTCATCATCATGGTGCTGGTGCTGCTGGTGAAGCCGGCCGGATTGTTCGGGAGGACGGCATGAGCGCGGTGTCCTTCGAGATTGCGAGGATCTGACCATGGCAGACGTCATTTCGACCGACGCTCCGGCAGCCGGCCTCGCCGTCACCGAGACCAGCAAGGGCACCGAGCGGCTGCACCGCGCGATCTTCATCGGGCTCGCCGTCGCGCTCGCGGTCGCGCCCTTCGTGGCCTATCCCGTCTTCGTGATGAAGGTTTTGTGCTTCGCGCTGTTCGCGCTCGCCTTCAATCTTCTGCTTGGGTACGGAGGCCTGCTCTCCTTCGGCCACGCCGCCTATTTCGGCATGGCGAGCTATGTCTCGGCCTACACCGCCAAGAACTGGGGCCTGACGCCCGAACTCGCGATCCTGTCGGGCACCGCGATCGCGGCCGTGCTCGGCGCCGTCTTCGGCTCGCTGGCGATCCGCCGGCAGGGCATCTACTTCGCCATGATCACGCTGGCGCTGGCCCAGATGGTCTATTTCTTCTCGCTGCAGGCACCGCGCTTCACCGGCGGCGAGGACGGCATCCAGGCGGTGCCGCGCGGCAAGCTCTTCGGCTTGATCGACCTCACCGACGACCGGGCGCTGTACTGGCTGGTCGCGGTCATCTTCATGGCCGGGCTGCTCCTGATCTACCGCATCATCCACTCGCCCTTCGGCCAGGTCTGCAAGGCGATCCGGGACAACGAGCCGCGCGCGATCTCGCTCGGCTATCGCGCCAACCAGTACAAGCTCGCGGTCTTCGTGCTCTCTGCGACGTTGGCCGGGCTGGCCGGCGCGACCAAGGCGATCGTCTTCCAGCTGGCCTCGCTGACCGACGTGCACTGGTCGATGTCGGGCGAGGTCGTGCTGATGACGCTGGTCGGGGGGCTCGGCACCGTGTTCGGGCCGATCGCCGGCGCGCTCGTCATCGTCTCCATGCAGAACTACCTCGCCAGCCTCGGCGCCTGGGTCACGGTCGTGCAGGGCTGCATCTTCGTGGTCTGCGTGCTGCTGTTCCGCGAAGGCATCGTCGGCGTCATCGCCAAGGCGATCAAGCGGCCGCTCTAGTCAACGGGGCTGCATCAGGAACGCCGCCAGCGCGGCCCGGTCGGCTGGGTCGCCGAGCCCCGGCGCGCTCATCCAGCTGCCGCGGAACATCGCCTCGGGATCGGCGAGGTAGGCCGCGAGCCGCTCAGCGTCCCAGCGCACGCCCTGCGCTCCGGCTGCCTTCAGTGCCGGCGAATAGTCGAAGCCGGCAGCCGAGCCGACGGTGCGCCCATTCAGTCCGGCGAGATGCGGGCCGGCCATGCCAGCCTTGCCCGAATCGAGGCTGTGGCAGGAGCGGCAGGTCTCGAACAGTCTTTCGCCGCGCGCCACATCCTGCGCCATGGCGGGCTGGCTCAGCAGCAGCGCGACGCCAACGGCGAAGCCTGGTCTCACGCCTGCTTCACCGTCTGGATGCGGACGAGCCGGTCGTTGCCGCTCTCGCCGCCCCAGGCCTCGCCGGTGCGGCCATCCATCTGGCGGACATTGGCGCCGGGCTTGTCGCTCGCGAAGCCGGTAAAGGCCTCGGTGACCGGATCGAAATGCACGATCGCGTTGGCGGAAAAATCGGTCAGCCAGATTTTGTCGGCATCGTCGACATAGACCGAATAGGGGCGCGGCTTGTCGCCCGGCAGCTTCCAGGTCTTCCAGGTGCCGCTCAGCGTATCGTAGGCCGAGACATTGCCGGAGTTCCATTCGCTGACCCAGACCCGGTTCTTCGAATCCGACCAGACCCGGCGCGCGCCCTGCCCCGGCGTCGGCGGCTCGACCATGGTGATCTCGAAGGTCCCGGTGTTGATCTGGGCGATGTGGTTGCCGGCGAGCGAGGCGTACCAGGCCTCGCCCGAGGGCGTCAGCGTGATGCCATAGGCGCCCGGCCCGCGCGGCGCGTCCTTGATCTCCAGCTTCGCCGTTCCTGGGTCGAAGCGGCCGATGATGCCGTTCTGGCCGGTGAACCAGAGGATGCCGTTCTTGTCGAAGATCGCGGTGTTGAGATTGGCGCGGCCGCGCTCGGCCGGCAGCTTGAAGAGGTCGACCTTGTGAGTCCTGTCGTCGACGCGGGCGATGGCGTTCTGGCCGCCCTCGGTGACCCAGGCCGCGCCGTCAGGACCGCGAATGACGCCATGGGGGGCGGCGTCGTGGCCGAGCTCGACGATTTTGAGCTGGCCCGAGCGCGGATCGAAACGGCCGAGCGTGCCGTTGCGCTGGCCGCAGACCCAGATCGTGCCGTCGCCGGCATCGGTGACGTCGCGCGCGCCCTTGATCGCCGGCACGTCGAAATAGGTGACATTGAACTTCGTGCCGGTGGCGTCCGGCGCGGTCGCGGTGGCCCGGCCGATCAGGGCCGGGGCAGCAAGGCCGGCAAGGCCAAACTGGAGAAAGGAACGGCGCAGCATCGAGCGTCTCCTTCTGTCGGCCGGGCGCGGGAAGCCCAGTGCGGGCAAGCTAGGCCGACATGATGTTGAAACTGGGCCGCCCCGTCACTTGATCAGGTTCAGAACCGCCCGGAACTGCGGATGTTCCGCGCTGCGCAGCCATTCGAAGGCGACCATCTCGGTGGTGACGATCTCGGCGCCGTGCCGCTCCAGCCGCCGCAGCGCCACCGCCTTGCTCTCCGGGCTGCGCGAGCCGACGGCGTCCTGCACCACGATGACGCGCCGGCCGAGCGACATCAGCCCGAGCGCGGTCTGTCCGAGGCAGACATGCGCCTCGCAGCCGCAGAGCACGAGCTCCTCGTCGTCATCCGGCAGGGCCGCGACGAAGTCGGGATCGCCGCAGGCATCGAAGCTCATCTTGGCGATGACCGGGCCGCTATCGGCGAGTTCGGGCACGGTGCCGCCCAATCCGGCCGGGTTGTGCTCGGTCAGCAGGACGGGAATGTCGAGCAGCCCGGCGATCGCGACCAGCCGGCGGGCGTTGGCAAGCACGCGCGCCCCATCGAAGATCGCCGGCATCAGCCGCGCCTGGACGTCGATGACGACGAGATGGGTTCTGGCGGGGTCAAGCAGCAGCATGGAGGCCACCTTGCAGCTTAAGGCGCGGGGAACCCTCTCCTGTAAGGAGAGGGCAGGGTGAGGTGTCGGCCAGAACACCAGTGAAGCTGAACGAGAGCCGCGGCTTTGCCAACCACGGCCTTCGAACAAAATCTGTATGTTGCCGCTGCGGTCAGGTCACAGCAAAAGCGTCCAACGGCCTACACCTCACCCCACCCTCTCCTTACAGGAGAGGGCTCCCGCGTTTATCCTTCCAGGCGCTGCTCACCCCTCAAGCGCAGCAGGCATGCGCCTTCGGCGCCTGCTCGTACTCGTCATGCCGCTTGACGAAGTTCATGGTCGAGCTCTCGTTGCGGCCGAGCGGGGCGCGGTCGAGGAGCATCAGCGTGCCGATCACGTCCTCGGAGCCGCGCGCATAGCCGGAATAGGTATGGAAGACCTCGCCCTCGTCGTTGCGGATGAAGGCGCTCAGGCCCGGCAACTCGTCATGGGCGTCGCCCGACGGCGTCCTGCGGAAATTGTAGTCCACCGCGCCGCTCGCCAGCTCTTCCGGCGTGAACGAGACGTGGAAGTCGGAGTTGAAGTCGCTGCCGAAGGACGAGACCCAGGGGAAGCCCCAGCCCATGCGGCGCTTATAGGCCTCGATCTTGGCGAGCGGCGCGCGCGAGACCGCGACCAGCGTGACGTCGTGGTTGTTGAGATGCGGCAAGGTGCCGTCGAGATGGTCGGCGAGGAAGGAGCAGCCGGGGCAGCCGGCCTCCCAGTCCGGGCCGAACATGAAATGGTAGATCATGAGCTGGCTGCGGCCGTCGAAGAGGTCGGCGAGCTTGCGCGTCCCGGTCGGCGTCTCGAAGGCATAGTCCTTGCCGAGCTTGACCCAGGGCAGCGCCTGGCGCGCGGCCCTGACCTTGTCGCGCAGCCGCGTCTCCTCCTTTTCATGGGCCAGCAGCGCCTGGCGGGCCGCGAGCCATTCCTCACGCGAGACGATGGGATGTTGTTGCATGACGCGTCCTCCTTCTTGCGGATCCAGCCGCGTGGCCGGCGTATTTAACCACTTGACTAAATACGTTGATATCAACATAAAACTCCGATGTCAAAGCCCCTTTCCGTTCCCTTCGAGACGACCCTGCATGTGCGCGATTATTGCCTGTGCCTGCATGTGCAGCGCGCGGCGCGGGCGCTGGCGCGGCGTTTCGACGAGGCTTTGCGGCCGCTCGCCCTGACCAACGGCCAGTTCTCTCTGCTGATGTCGCTGAACCGGCCGGAGCCGCCGCCGCTCGGCCCGGTCGCCAACCTGCTCGCCATGGACCGCACCACGCTGACCGCGGCGCTGAAGCCGCTGGAGCGCCGCGGGCTTGTCATCGTGACGCCCGATCCGCGGGATAAGCGCAGCCGCCGGCTCAAGCTTACCCCGGAGGGAATTGCGCTGCTCGCGAGCGCCGTGCCGATCTGGCAGCGCACGCATGATGCAGTCGAGGCCGGGCTACCCGGTTCCGATCCTGACCGATTGCGGCAGGACCTGATGGCACTTTCCTAGTTTCACCACCCTGCCGCAGGGCCCCCTCCCCTCCAGCCCCCCAAGAAAGCCCAAGGAGCGACCATGCCCCAAATGATCTTCGTCAACCTGCCGGTGAAGGACCTCGACAAGTCGATGGCCTTCTTCAAGGCGCTCGGATTCAGCTTCAACGCGCAGTTCACCGACGAGACCGCCGCCTGCATGGTGATCAGCGACACGATCTTCGCGATGCTGCTGACCCATGCCAAGTTCAAGGACTTCACGCCCAAGGCCATCGCCGACGCCACCCAGACCAGCGAGGTGCTGATCGCGCTCTCGCGCGAGAACCGCGAGGCGGTCGACAAGATCGTCGCGGATGCGGTCGCGGCCGGCGGCTCGACCTACAACAAGCCGCAGGATCACGGCTTCATGTACGCCCATGGTTTCCAGGATCTGGACGGCCATATCTGGGAGGTGATGTGGATGGATCCGGCGGCGGTCCAGCAGCAGGGCTGATGCCGGCTGTGACCAAACAGCAACGCATCGCCAACCACGCATTAAAAAAGGGCAGCGCTGCTGCCCTTTTCCTCTTGCCGAACGAACGGCCACACCCTACTTCAAGTGCACCGCAGCAGAGATGCTGCGTCGCCCTCCTTGGGCGTTTCCTCCCTAGACTTGGGCTGCGCTTCGGCGTGGCCCTTTTTTCTTTGGCCAAATGATGGCTGGGCGCAGAGAGTAGCGCGGTTTCGCTTTCGCGCAATCGCAATCTGACGCTGCGTCGCAGCGTTTTTTCGCGCACCCTGCCCCGCTCAGTCCCCGCTCGCCGCGCGCTTCGGTACGCCTGCCAGCCAGGCGGCCATGTCCTTGCCCCAGAATTTGGCGTTTCCGGTGGTGCCGTGGCCGCGCGTCTCCGCGCTGGCGGGGATCAGCAGGAGCTTGCCATTGGCCAGCCGCTTCAGCTCGCGTTCCAGGGTGCCGGTCTCGGGCGGGTTGCGCTCGTCATCGGCTGAGTTGATCGCCAGGAGCGGCGCCTTGATCCGCTCCAGGCCGGGCGCGGGGTTGTAGTCGCGCGAGGAATCCCACTGGTAGAGGAAGTCGTTGGCATCGGCGGTGAAGGCCGCGTTCAGGCGCTCGTCGAGCAGCTTGTCGGCCGCCTCGCGGGTCGGCGCCTGCTGCTGGTAGGCGAGCGTGCCGCCGCTGGTGGCGATGCCGAAGAAGACGTTTGCGGTCCTGAAGGCGGGCGGCTGCACGGTGTATTCGCCCCCCTTCCAGTCCGGGTCGTTGCGGACGGCGTCGATAATCATGCGCCGCATCATCCAGTTCCGGCTCGACATCTCCGTCGGCTGCGAGGCCATCGGCACCAGAGCGTCCATGAAGTCTGGATGCTTCACGCCCCACATCCAGGTCTGCATGCCGCCCATCGAGTTGCCGAGTACGAGGCGCAGGCGCTTGAGGCCGAGCCCCTCGCTGATCAGCCGATACTGGGCGTCGACCATGTCGTCGTAATTGTAGCGCGGGAACTTCGCCCTGAGCCCATCCGAGGGTTTCGTCGAGGTTCCGGTGCCGATCGCGTCGGGCAGGATGATGAAATATTTGGCAGCGTCGAGCGGCTGGCCGGCCCCGAACAGCTCGCCGGCAAAGGCCGGGTTCAGCATGCTCGCAGCCGAGCCCGCCGTGCCGTGCAGGATCACCACCGGCTCGCCCGAGGGATCGCCGATCGTGGCGTAGCCGAGCTTGAGCTCGGGCATCACCTCGCCGGTGTGGAAGCGGAAATCCTTGGCGACCCAGGTGCCGCGCTTGGGCGCGGGATAGTCCGCCGCCGAGGCGGCGAAGGTGGCGAACGACAGAATCGCGGCCACGGCTGCGCGCCCGGCCCAATCTCGCATGCTCATCGGTGACGTCCTTGCTTTGCGCCGCCGCGGCTTGCTGCCGGGCAATCCTCCCTGACCGAACGAGGTTCGCGCCGATGGCTGGGCGGAGCAAGCGGAGACGCCGACCGCGCAATCACGATCGCTGGAGGATCGTGCAAGCATCGCGCAGGAACGATCTACCGCTCGGATCCGCGCCGGCCTCATCGTCGCTCCTGTCCGAACGAAGGAGGAGGAACTCGATGGCTCTCGGAACAATCGTTTCATTCAAGGCTCTGCTCGCCGTGGTGGCGCTCGGTGCCGGGCCGGCGCTCGCCGAAGCATCGGCCGACGAACGGCGCCGGCGCGGCGAGGCGGTGATCCGCGACCTCAACAGGGGCCAGGCGCAGCCGACGCTCGAAGGGTTGCGGCGGGACTTTCCCGATCTCGCCGACGCGATCACCGACTACGCGCTCGGGGATGTCTGGGGCCGGCCCGGCCTCGACCATCGCACCCGCCAGCTTGCGGCCGTCTCGGCCTTCGCCGCGCTCGGCAACCAGCCCTTCCTCAAGGTTCATGCCGGCTACGCGCTCAATCTCGGCGTAGCCGAGGCCGAGCTCAAGGAGATCGTGCATCTGACTACGGTCCATGCCGGCTTCCCGCGCGCCATCGAGGCGGCGCAGACGCTGAGCGCGCTCTTCGCCGAGCGCCGCGCTGCCGCGGGAACCAAGCCGTGAGGCGCTCCTTGCTGCAGCCACCCCTTCTTGCCGCGCTCGCGCTGCTTGCTGCCGGGCCGGCCATCGCCCAGGAGAAGACCATGACCGAGACAGCCCGGGCCGAGCGGAGCGCGCCGCACCCTTATGTCGGGATGTGGGTGACCGAAAACGGCCATATCCGCCATGAATTGCTGCCGAACGGGCGCTATGACGAGCAGCGCGGCAATCGCAGGAGCGCCTATCAGGGCCGCTATAGCGTCACCGGCAGCCATATCGACTATGTCGACGATACCGGCTTCAGCGCCGATGGCGAGTTCGTCTCGCTGGACGTGCTGCACCATGGCGGCATGGTCTTCCGGCGCGAGCGCTGAGCGGTCCGGAATCCGTACCGCCCTCACGGCACGGGCATGCTAGGCTCGCGCCATGACGGCTCATGGTCAATATTGTTCGGTGGCGCGGGCGCATGAGGTTCTCGGCGGCCGCTGGACGCTCCTCGTGGTGCGCGAGCTGCTCTGCGGCAGCCGGCGCTTCAACGATATCCGGCGCGGCATCCCGCGCATCTCGCGCACCATGCTTTCCGAGCGGTTGCAGGAACTGGTCCTCGTCGGCGCGATCACGCGCAGCGAGGGCGCGCATGGCCCCGAATACGTGCTGACCGAAGCCGGCCAGGAGCTGGCGGCGCTGGTCAGCGCCTTCGGCACCTGGGGCCAGCGCTGGCTGCGGCGCCAGGCCGAGGACGAGACGGTCGATATCGAGCCGCTGCTGCTCGACATGCAAAGGCGGGTGCGCTTCGACGCCGTGCCGAAGCAGCCGATCGTCATCCGCTTCGAGATCGAGGGCAGCCGGACCCGCTTCATGCTGCTGAAGCCGACGGAGGCCTCCTTCTGCACGCAGAACCCCGGCTTTCCCGAGCCGCTCTGCGTCCGGGCCAGGCTTCCCGCGCTGGTGGCGTGGTGGCGGGGCGATGTCGGCTTCGTCGAGGCGCAGCGGCTGGGCTTGAGCGTCGAGGGGCCGCGCGCGCTGGCGAAGGCCTTCCCAAACTGGTTCGAGCGCTATCTCTTCGCCCATATCGCATCTGCGCGAACGAACGAGGTTTCCGCATGACGCTCCGCATCGTCCGCCTCGGCACGCCCCGGCTCCACGACGAGGGCACGCGGATCGGCACCGTCAGGCGGCTGCCGCGCGGGGTGCGCAAGGAGCGCTATGCCACAGATGACTGGTTCGACGTCTGGTACCCGGACCTCTCGCCCAGCGCCGAGCTGGTGAAGCAGGCGCAAACCGCCACCACCGAGAAGGAATGGAACACCTTCACCCGCGCCTTCAAGGCCGAGATGGCGGAGCCCTCGCCGCGCCGGACGCTCGACCTGATCGCGACGCTCTCGCATAAGAGCGACCTCTCGGTCGGCTGCTATTGCGAGGACGAGACGCGCTGCCATCGCTCGATCCTGCGCGAGCTGCTGGCCGAGCGCGGCGCCAGGATGGAATGAAGCGGTCCTGATTCCGTACCCCACGAAGCCCCCTGCCCGGCCCATAAGCCCTGCACCGAAACCGGGACAGGCCAGCATGACCGAGACGCTTCCAACCATCCTCGACCGCATCGGCAACACAGCGCTCCTGCCGCTGCGCAAGATCGTGCCCGCCAATGGCGCGCGCATCCTGCTCAAGCTCGAAAGCGCGAACCCGACCGGCAGCATGAAGGACCGCCAGGCACTCGCGATGATCGAGGCGGCCGAGGCCGACGGCAGGCTGAAGCCCGGCGGCGCGGTGGTCGAATATACCGGCGGCAGCACCGGCGTCTCGCTCGCGCTGGTCTGCGCGGTGAAGGGCCATCCGCTCCACATCGTCTCCTCCGACGCCTTCGCGAAGGAGAAGCTCGACCATATGCGGCTGCTCGGAGCGACTCTTCAGGTCATCAAGAGCGAGAGTGGGGGGCAGACCGAAAAGCTGACGCGCGACATGATCGAGGCCGCCCGCGTCATCGCCGAGGAGACCGGAGCCTTCTGGACCGACCAGCTCAAGAACCACGACCAGCTCGCCGCCTATCACCGGCTCGGCGACGAGATCCGGCGGCAGACCGAGGGCAAGGTCGACGCCTTCGTCCAGAGCGTCGGCACCGCCGCCTCCTTGCGCGGCACGGGCGAGAGGCTGCGCCAGCATGACGGCCAGATCCGCATCGTCGCGGTCGAGCCGGCGGAATCGGCCGTGCTCTCGGGCGGCTCGTCAGGCGCGCATAAGATCGACGGGATCGGGGCGGGCTTCGTCGTGCCGCTCTGGCAGACGGGCGTGGCCGACCGGATCGAAAGGGTCTCGACCGAGGAGGCGCGGGCGATGGCGCTCCGGCTCGCCCGCGAGGAGGGCCTGTTCTGCGGCACCTCGACCGGGGCGAACGTCGTCGCGGCGCTGCGGCTTGCGGGCGAAATGGGAGCGGGAGCGACCATCGTGACGGTGATGTGCGATACCGGGATGAAGTATCTGAAGGGCTTTGGGGAGTTCATTTGAGGAAGGGCACCGCCCCCGCCGTCATGGTCGCCCTTGTGGCGACCATCCACGTCTTGGGACGTTCATCGCAGGCGAAGACGTGGGTGCTCGGGACAAGCCCGAGCATGACGGGAGAGGCCAGTCGGGGTGACGAGGCGGGCGCGCACCGAAGCCCCCGCCGGCTTTCGCCGCGGGGCTTCGGGCTTGGGCGTATCCAGGGGGATGCGCGGGGCCGGATGCGGCAGCGCGCCTCGACGGTGCGCGCGCCTTGTCGATGTCGATGGAAGTGTCGATGTCACCGCCAAGTACGGCCACACCGACCCCGCGCGCGCGGCTGTTTGATGCGCTGGCGGCCTTCTTTATCCCGACTCAGGGACCAAGCAGCTTGAGCCACCTGCCCGGCGGCCCTCCAGCACCTCCGCCGTCCATGCCCGCAACGGCACGACCTTGCGAAAACCGCACCCCGCCCGGCCGCACGATGCCTCGCGACAGCCCCCTTGGTCGGGCGGAGCGAGGGGAGAATACGGGCGGTTTGGGTGGCGGGGATAAGTCGGAAGGTTGTCCCCGTAGAGAAGCGACGCCTTAGCCCCTAATGCCGAATCCAGGGCGCGTGGACAAGCCAACTTCGGGCGCCGTCCTGAGCCGACATCATTTCGCCAACCATTCCGACTGGGTGTGCAGAAGGCGAAGACCGGAACGTTCCATGTTCCGGTGGCTCGTTGAAGCGAAATCCGCTTGGCCGCACAGCAACCCAGCACCTAACCGCACAGCCTCATTCTGGCGATGCGCCAGCAGGGCGGCGTGCAGGCGGCGACCGCGGTAAGCCGGATGAACGCATGCATCAGCGAGATAGCCGACCTCCCCATCCAGGAAGAGGATTGCCGTCGCTGCCGGCCGGCCATCGATCTGGGCCAGATAAAGGTGCCAACCGGGAAGGCCGAGCCAGCCACGCATATTGCCTTTCGCGCCTTCATGAATTGCGGACGGGAAGCCCCAACCGGCAAGATAAGTGTCGAGGAACTCGTCCATTATTGCCGGCGTCTCGACGGGACGGATAACGTCATCTAGCGCTGGCGTCGCCGTGGTTTGCGCGACCAGCGAGGCATGGAACCCTGTCTGCCGGAAGCCGGCGCGAGCCAAGGCATCGGCCAGGGCCGCGTCCAGACTGCCCGGCCTGATCTCGATGCGCGGCGAGACGCCTTGGGCTGCGAACCAGGCGAGGATATCGGGCAGCAGGAGCGCCTCGTCCGGTGTCAGTCCAACCAGCCGGTTGAAGCGCGGCGATGGCAGTTGCGAAGCGGCCAGCGCGGTCGCCTGCCCGAAGTCCTGAATGGCGATCCCAAAAGGATTGCCCGGCCGCGCCGCGATCAGCCCCATGCGCTGTATGGCATAGGCGAGGTCCAGCTGCATGGCCCGCTCCACCAGGGCCTTTGTCGTTACCAGCATGGGTTAGCCCTTTCTACGCAGCCGGGAATACACCCGCGGAGACAGCGTAGAGACGCCTGGTGCTCGAAGCCGATCGTCACTTCACCCACAGCCGCAGCGGGATCTGCCCCTGCGCGCCGCAGCGGGCGAAGGCGACCTCGTCCTGCGACAGCGTGCCGGAGACGCTGCACTCCTCGCCGCCGAGCGTGAGGCTCGCGGAATAGCGGGTACGGCCGAGGCGGCTCAGCTTGAGCGCGCCGGATTTCTCCGAGACCTCGCCCGGCCCGCACATCGCCAGGTGCTTCATGCGGAGCGGGCCTGAGAAATCGCGCGAGCGCCAGGAGCCGGGGGCGGCCTCGATGAGCGTGGCGCTGACCTCCCACTCCCCGGCGAAGCCATAGCGGCCGGCGAGGTCGAGCGCCCCGGCCTGCGTGGGAAGCATGAGGAAACCGAGCAGCAGAAACCGGTGCATTCCCGCCCCCTCGCCCGTCCCTCGCGCGGCGTCAGGCGGCCAGCTTAGCACGCTGGCAGCAAAGCAAAAGGGCGGCGTTGTGGCGGCATGCTGCACCTGCTCACTCATCCACCGCAGTTCCGCCCTGCACCCCTGACGCTGGTGCATGGCTCGGCCTGATTATAGACTAGTATCATTCCCCTCACACAGGACGGGTTGCGGTACCGATGGACAAGCGGGTCGAAGCGGATGAGCTCCACGCGGCGCATGCTCATGCGCAACCGGCGCTGACCGAGGCGGATATCCGCGACATCCTGATCGGCATCGTGCTCGCCATGTTCCTGGCGGCGCTCGACCAGACCATCGTCGCCACCGCGATGCCGACGATCGGGCGCGAGCTCGGCGACGTCGCGCACCTGCCCTGGATCGTGACCTCCTACCTGCTCGCCTCGACCGCGGTGACGCCGCTCTACGGCAAGCTCGCCGACATCCACGGCCGGCGCGTGACCATGCTGACCGCGATCGTGGTCTTCATCATCGGCTCGATCGCCTGCGCGATGGCGCCGAGCCTATGGCTGCTGGTGCTGGCGCGCTTCGTCCAGGGGCTCGGCGGCGGCGGGCTGATCTCGCTGGCGCAGACCATCATCGCCGACATGGTGCCGCCGAAGCGGCGCGGCAAATACCAGGTCTACATCGCCGGCGTCTTCGTCTCGGCCTCGCTGCTCGGGCCGGTGCTGGGCGGCGTGATCTCGGAGGCGTTGCACTGGTCGATGATCTTCTGGATCAACCTGCCGATCGGCCTCTTCGCCTACTACATGACCAACTCGGCGCTGAAGCGCCTGCCGCGGCACGAGCGGCCGCACAAGCTCGACCTGCTCGGCGCGGCTCTGATGACCAGCGCGACGATGACGCTGCTGCTGGCGCTGAGTTGGGGCGGGGTGCGCTACCCCTGGGCCTCAGTGCAGATCTACGGTCTGATCGGCCTGTCTGTGCTGTTCTGGATCGGCTTCGCGGCCCGGCTGCGGATGGCCGACGAGCCGCTGATCCCGCCCGACATCCTGGCCAATCCGGTGGTGCGGGCCGGCACGATCGCGGCCGGCTTCGGCATGGGCACCTTCATCGGCCTAACCATCTACCTGCCGCTCTATTTCGAGACCGTGGCCGGCCTCTCCGCCGCCAATTCCGGCATGGGGCTGATCCCGCTCAGCTGCGGCACGGTGATTGGAGCGACCATGTCCGGCCGGGCGATGACCAAGCTGACGCACTACAAGCGCGTGCCGATGGTCGGCCTGACCATCGCGCTGATCGGCACCGCGCTGATCGTGGTCTATGCCGGGCGGATGCCGCTGATCCCCTTCGTCTGCGTGCTGGCCGTGATCAGCCTCGGGCTCGGCACCCTGCTGCCGGTCGCGACCGTCTCGATCCAGAACGCCGTGCAACTGCACCAGCTCGGCACCGCGACGGCGACGGCGAACTTCTTCCGCCAGATCGGCGGGGCGCTGATCGTCGCGGTGTTCGGCGCGATCGTGCTCGGCGGCATGGGCACGAGCGGGGCCGGGCTCTCGGCCGAGACGCTGCGCGCGGGAACCGTCGACCGCGACACGATGGTGACGCTGTTCCAGTACGTCTTCGCGGCGACCTTCGCCGGCTTCGCGATGGCGCTGCTCTTCCTGCTGATGATGAAGGAGATGCCGCTGCGCGGCAGCGCCATCGAGGCGGCGAAGGAAGTGGCGGGGGATTGAGGGCAGACGCGGGGAGCAAGGGCGCGGGAACAAGGCTCCCGCTCATACGTTCAAGCGTGTTGCCCGCCGCAAGCCTGTCACACCCCTCCTACAAGCTCGCGCGATCGTCGCAACAGGAGCGTTCCCCATGTCCGATCTCGTCGTCATCGTCTACCCGACCGAGGCCAAGGCCGAGGAGATGCGCCAGAAGATCATCGGTCTCCAGAAGGAGTACTTGATCGAGATCGGCGACGCCGCCATCGCCGTCATGCACGAGGGCGGCAAGGTCAAGCTCAACCAGCTGCTCAACACCACGGCGCTCGGCGCGGTCTCGGGCAGCTTCTGGGGCCTGCTGATCGGCGCGATCTTCCTGATGCCGGTGTTCGGCGCCGCGATCGGCGCGGCCTCGGGCGCGCTCGGCGGGGCGCTGACCGATTACGGCGTCGATGACGGCTTCATGAAGGAGCTCTCGGGCAGCCTGCAGCCGGGCAACGCCGCGCTCTTCCTGCTGATCCGCAAGATGACCGCCGACAAGGTGCTCGAGGCGATCAAGGGTTCGGGCGGCGTGGTGCTGAAGACCTCGCTCGACCACACCCGCGAACAGGCGCTGCGCGACGCGATCTCGGCCTCGCCAGGAGCGGTCGAGCATCCCTCGGCGACGCCGGCGCCGGTCGGCAGCGGCGCGCCGTCGCCCGTGGGCTGACAGCTGGCACCACCCACTCGCCGTCATGCTCGGGCTTGTCCCGAGCATCCACGCCTTGAACGGTGCCCGCGACAGGCGAAGACGTGGATGGTCGGCACAAGGCCGACCATGACGGGGGAGGCCGAGTAGGGAGGCTCAGTCGCGCAGCAGCTCGTTGATGCCGGTCTTGGCGCGGGTCTGGGCGTCGACCGTCTTGACGATCACGGCGCAGTAGAGTGAGGGGCCGGGCGTGCCGTCGTTCAGCGGCTTGCCCGGCAGCGAGCCGGAGACCACCACCGAATAGGGCGGCACCTTGCCGATATGGACCTGGCCGGTGGCGCGGTCGACGATCTTGGTCGAGGCCGAGATGAACACGCCCATCGAGATCACCGAGCCCTCGCCGACGATGACGCCCTCGACCACCTCGGAGCGGGCGCCGACGAAGCAGTTATCCTCGATGATGGTCGGGTTGGCCTGGAGCGGCTCGAGCACGCCGCCAATGCCGACGCCGCCGGAGAGATGCACGTTCTTGCCGATCTGGGCGCAGGAGCCGACCGTCGCCCAGGTGTCGACCATGGTGCCTGAGTCCACATAGGCGCCGATATTGGTGTAGGACGGCATCAGCACGACATTCGGCGCGATGTAGGCGCCGCGGCGGGCGGCGGCCGGCGGCACGACGCGGAAGCCGGCGGCGCGGAAGCGGTTCTCGCCCCAGCCCTCGAACTTGGACGGGACCTTGTCCCAGAACACGCCCTCGCCCGGGCCGTTCGCCACGATCTTGTTGTCGCTCAAGCGGAAGGAGAGCAGCACCGCCTTCTTCAGCCATTGATGCGTGACCCATTCGCCGTCGATCTTCTCGGCGACGCGGGCCTGGCCGGCATCGAGCATCTCGATGACCTGCTCGACCGCCTCGCGCACCGGCCCTTGCGTGTTGACGCCGATCTCGGCCCGGTTCTCCCAGGCGGCGTCGATGGTGGCGGCGAGATCGGTCAGGGACATGGGGCGGCTCCGGCGTTCGAAATTGCGCCGCGAGCGATGGCGGATGGAGGTCGTGGCGTCAAGGAAAAGCGCGGGAGCCCACTTCTGTAAGGAGAGGGGGTGGGGGTGAGGTGTAGGCCAGATGTCATTGGCCTGAACCCCGGGAGCGGTTAGCTTTTCACCCAACTGGTCAAACGGCCTACACCTCACCCTGCCCTCTCCTTACAGGAGAGGGTTCCCCGAGCGCTTTCCGGCGCCGTCGAGAACCCGCTCATGCGCCTCTGGATCAAGAACCCACTCGGCATCGTCGCAGAACAGGCCGCCGGTGGGGTGGTCGCCGATGGCTCCGTCATCGTCGAGCTGGTGCCGGCCGGAGGCGCGCCCTCTCTCCCTGTCGACGAAGTCTTCGACGCCTCGCAGCACGTCGTGCTGCCCGGCCTGATCAACACGCATCACCATTTCTACCAGACGCTGACCCGCGCCCATCCGGCCGCGATCGACCGCGAGCTGTTTCCCTGGCTGAAGGCGCTCTATCCGCTCTGGGCCAGGCTCAACCCCGACGATCTCAGACTCGCCGTGCGGGTGGCGCTGACCGAGCTGCTGCTGTCAGGCTGCACCACGGCGGCCGACCACCACTACCTGTTCCCGAAGGGGCTGGAGAGCGCGGTCGACATCGCGGTGGACGAGGCGCGGGCGCTGGGCATCCGCATGACCGTATCGCGCGGCTCGATGAACCTGTCGCAGAAGGATGGCGGGCTGCCGCCGGACGAGGTGGTGCAGGACGAGGACACCATCCTCGCCGATAGCGAGCGGGTGCTGTCGCTGTTCCATGATCCCAGGCCGGGCAGCATGATCCAGATCGCGCTGGCGCCCTGCTCGCCCTTCTCGGTGACGCCTTCGCTGATGGCGAAAAGTGCCGAGCTGGCAGGCAGGTTCGACGCGCCGCTGCACACCCATCTCGCCGAGACGCAGGATGAGGACGCCTATTGCCTGGAGGTCTATGGCAAGAGGCCGCTCGACCTGCTGGAGGAGACCGGCTGGATGCGGCCGAAAACCTGGCTGGCGCATGGCATCCACTTCTCCTGCGAGGAGTGCGAGCGGCTCGGCAAGGCGGGCGTCGGTGTCTGCCATTGCCCGAGTTCGAACGGCGTGCTGGCGTCCGGCTTCTGCAAGACGCGCGAGCTGGAGGCGGCGGGTTCGCCGCTGGGCTTGGGCGTCGACGGCTCGGCCTCGAATGATGGCTCCAACCTGATGGAGGAGCTGCGTCATGCGCTGCTGATCAACCGGCTACACTACAGGAGCGCGGCCGCAGTGACCGCGCGCGACGTGATCCGCTGGGCGACGGAGGGCTCGGCCCGCTGCCTCGGGCGCTCCGATATCGGGACGATCGCGCCGGGGATGCAGGCGGATTTCGCACTCTACAAACTCGACGAACTGCGTTTCTCCGGCGCGCATGACCCGGTCGCGGCGCTCGTGCTGTGCGGCGCGAACCGCGCCGACCGGGTGATGGTCGGCGGGCGCTGGCGGGTGGTCGACGGGGCGGTGCCGGGGCTCGACGTCGCGGCGCTCAGGCGGGCGCATGGGCTGGCGGCGCGGCGCTACGCCTGATGCTCAAGCTTGCCGAACGAGGCGCGGGGAACCCTCTCCTGTAAGGAGAGGGCAGGGTGAGGTGTCGGCCAGAACACCAGTGAGGTTGAACCCTGCGGTCCCCTCCCCGTCATTGCGAGCGCAGCGAAGCAACCCAGGAGGACTGGGTGAGCGAGACCCCCTGGATTGCTTCGCTGCGCTCGCAATGACGGGCAGGCCACGGCAGCAGCGTCAAACGGCCTACACCTCACCCCTGCCCCTCTCCTTACAGGAGAGGGGTTCCCCGCCCTTGATGGATGGCGTCGCCCAATTTCACCGCGTCGCGACGATGAATAGCCTCGGGAAAGGCAGCAGCACCGTGCCGTCGGGCATCGCCGGGTAGGCTTTCGCCACCTCAGCCTGATAGCGCGCGAGGTAGGCTTCGCGTTCGTTGTCATCGAGCGGGGCGAGGAAGGGGCGCAGGCCGCTGCCCTTGAACCATTCGACGATCGCGCCGGCCCCGCCGGCAAGCGCATGGTGATAGGTGGTGCGCCAGACATCGATGCCGGCTGAGCTGTCGCGCAGGACGCGGTAGTACCAGTCGGCGTCGTGGCGCGGCGCGCGCAGGCCGGCGGCGCCGGCGAGCTTGCCGGCCCAGGGGCCGTCGGCGGCGATCTCGCGCATCAGGACATGGGCGGGCTCGTCGAGATTATCCGGCATCTGCACGGCGAGGCTGCCGCCGGGCGCGAGCCGGGCGACGAGCGACGGCATCAGGGTCTCGTGCCTGGGCAGCCATTGCAACACGGCGTTGGAGAGGATGACGTCATAGGACTGCTGCGGCTGCCAGCTTGCGATGTCGGCAAGCTCGAACTGGATCGCCGGCAGGCGCTTGCGGGCGGCGGCGATCATGTCGGCGTCGCTGTCCATGCCGGCGACGCCGGCCTGCGGGAAGCGGGCCTGGAGCAGCTCGGTCGAGTTGCCGGGGCCGCAGCCGATATCGACGGCGCTCGCGACGGGCAGGCTGTGGATCTGGGCGAGGAGATCGCGGATCGGGCGGTTCCGCTCGTCCTCGAACTTGGTGTATTGCCGGGCCGACCAGCTCATCGAACTCTCTCCTGTAGCTCCGCGGCCTGTCAGCGGCGTTTGGCGGGCTTGTCTGGCGCGGGGGCGAACTCGCGCAGCTCCGGCAGTCGCGCGTGGATGCGGCGCAGCAGCGCGAGGAGCCGGTCCACCTCTTCCTGGGTGAAATCGGCGAGAACGAGGCGCTCGCGCTCGATCGCCAGTGCGATCAGGCGATCGTGCAGGGCGTAGCCGTCCGGCGTCAGTTCCAGAACCTGGCGGCGGGCGTCGCGGCCATCGGCGCTCTCGCCAACATGGCCGGCCGCGACGAGCGCGGCGACGCCACGGCTGACCGCGCCCTTGTCGAGGCCGATGATCTCGCAGATGCGCTGCGCGCCGATCCGCGGCTCGATCGCGAGTTGCGAGATGATGCGCCATTCCGTGACGCCGACGCCGAAGCGTTCGAGATAGAGCCGCGAGGAGCTGCGCGACCAGGTGTTGGAGATCGCCGTCAGGAAATAGGGGACATAGCCGGTGAGATCGAGCACCTCGCGGTCCCCGTCCACCCCGTTGGCCTTGCGGCGCTTGGTCGAAGCCATGGATTGCCCGTCAGCGTGCCCTGCTGATATCTGGCATGGCGCGGAACGAGAGGGCAAGCCGGCCCCCTCCCCGTCATGGTCGGGCTTGTCCCGACCATCCACGTCTTCGCTTCTCCTTGGTGACGTTCAAGACGTGGATGCTCGCCACAAGGGCGAGCATGACGGCATGAGGCAGAGCGCTACGATGAGCCGGTGCTCAGCACTCCCCGCCCAAGCGGCCGAAGGCGGCGAGCTCGGACCAGATCGCGGCGAAGATATCGCGCGCGAAGCCCTCGACGTCCTCGGGCACGCCGTCCTCGTGCCAGCACTCGCCGCCGACGCGCATGCCGCCGACGACGATCATGGCGAGCAGGCGGGTGCGCAGGCGGTTCGCCTCGTCAGGCGTGCGCGCGGCCAGCGCCTCGGCCAGCTTCTGCTCGAGCTTGACGTATTTGAGCTGCTCGCGGCCGCGCAGCGCCGGAGTCTCGCGAATGAGCTTTCCCAGCGCCAGCGCCTGCGGATCGGCCGCCGAGACGAGAACCGAGCCGATCAGCGCCTCCTCGACCACCTTGATCAGGGATTCACCCGGCGGGCGGGCGAGGACGGCCTCGGCCATCACCTCGCCGAACCTGTCCTGCCAGGCGGAGATGACGTCTTCCTTGCTCGGGAAATAATCGAAGAAGGTGCGCTTCGAGACATCGGCCGCGGCCGCGATCTCCTCGATCGTGGTCGCATCGAAGCCGCGCTCCAGGAACAGCGTCTTGGCGGCGTCGGCGATGCGCTCGCGCGTCTGCCGGCGCTTGCGCTCGCGCAGGCCCTCGTTCGCCTTGATCGTGTCTTCCGGAACGCGCATCGAATTCGTCAGCCTGGTATTCCCCCTCGACAGGCCTATCCCCCTGGGCCTGCCGAGGCAATGTTGCGCCGGTTACGCCGGCATCGGCTCGAAGCGCCGGCGGCCCGAGCCGAGCGGCTGGCGCCGGGTGATCTTGTAGACCGCCGCCGGCGGGATGTTGCGCAGGGCGCGGCCGACGCGGGTGGCCTTGAGGCCGAGCCGATCGAGGATCGGCCGCGGGACCGGGCAGCGCGGGCCATAGGTGAACTGATAGAAGGCGCCGCCCGGCCGCATGTAGGTGAAGGCGCCCGAAAGGATCGCGATGGTCTTGCGCGGCGACATCGAGAGCAGCGGCAGACCGCTGACCACGGCGCCGACCGGCGCCCCAGTGAAGAGCTCGAAGCGGGTGAGCTGCGAGGCATCCATCCAGAGCACGCGGGCCTCCGGGAAGCGGAATTCCAGCATGCGGGCGAAATCCGAGCCGTATTCGACCAGGGTCAGGTCGGTCTCGCTGACGCCGCGCGCCAGCAGCGCCCGGGTGAAGACGCCGGTGCCGGGGCCAAGCTCGAGCACCGGGCCATCCTCCGGCCCGATTTCCTGCGTCATCACTTTGGCGAGCGCCTCGCCCGAGGGAGCGACGGCGGCGACCTGCAAGGGATTGGCGGCCCAAAGGCGGAAGAACTGAACGAAATCGGAGCAGGTGGTGGCTGCGGCTGAGGTCATGGGGTCCGTCTGTCGATGAAAATGAGTGATGGGCGGCGTCGCACAGATTGCAATTTCTTATCTATTGCAAATTTGCACTTGATGCAGATATAGGTTGCAGCAGACGCCAAGGCAATGGCCTTGTGCGTCGGCCGGGCGGCGTGGTTGCGCTGCTTCGTCCCCCCAAACGGAGAGCGCCGATCATGTCAGGCTGGAGCGTCGAACAGATTCCGGCCCAGGCCGGACGAACCGCCGTCGTCACCGGGGCGACGAGCGGCATCGGCTTTGAGGCGGCGCTGGCCCTCGCCGGGGCAGGAGCGCGGGTCGTGCTGGCCTCGCGCAACGAAGCCAAGGGAGCCGAGATGCTGGCCCGCATCCGGGCGGCCCATCCCGGCGCCGAGGTCAGCTTCGAGCCGCTCGACCTCGCCAGCCTCGCCTCCGTGGAAGCCTGCGCCGAGCGGATCGCGCAGACGACGCCGCGGCTCGACCTGCTCGTCAACAATGCCGGCGTGATGGCGATCCCGACCCGGCACGAGACGGTGGATGGCTTCGAGATGCAGCTGGGGGCCAATTATCTCGGGCATTTTGCGCTGACGCTGAGGCTGCTGCCGCGACTGCTGGCCGGCACCGCGCCGCGCGTGGTGACGCTGAGCAGCCTCGCCCATCGCTCCGGGCGGATCAACTTCGACGATCTGCAATCCAGGCAGCGCTATGGCTACTGGGCGGCCTATTGCCAGTCCAAGCTGGCGACGCTGATGTTCAGCCTGGAGCTGGAGCGCCGGGCCCGCGCCGCGCGCTGGCCGCTCATGAGCAACGCGGCCCATCCCGGCTATGCCCTGACCGGGCTGCAGAGCGCCGGCCCGCGGATGGGCCGGAGCAGGCCCAGCCTGATGGAGCTTTTCAGCAAGCTGATCGCGCCCTTCGCCTCGCAATCGGCCGCAGCCGGCGCGCTGCCGACGCTCTATGCGGCGACGTCGCCGGAGGCCGAGGGCGGCATGCTCTACGGTCCCGACGGGTTCTACGAGCTGAAGGGCTCGCCCAGGCGGGCGAAGATCGTCGAGGCGGCGCTCGACCGCGAGATCTGGCTGCGGCTCTGGGAGGCCTCGGAGCGGCTGACAGGTGTGACGCTCGCTCAGACGGCGGCGTGAGCGAGGGCGACAGGCGTTCGCTGTCCCCTCGTTGGAAAAGCGCGGCGTCATCCCGGCCGGAGCGCAGCGTAGCGCCGGGATCCATCATGGGACTCAGCGCTCTACGATGGATCCCGGAGCTGCGCGGCTGAAGCCGCTTGTCCGGGATGACGTCGCGGGTGTGGCTGAAGGCTGATCAATCCAGCCGGCCGAAGCCGTCGATGATGTTGCCGCGCAGGAAGTCCATGTCCATGGCGATGCCGAGGCCGGGCTTCGTCGTCAGCTTCAGGCTGCCGCCGGTATTGTCGAGCGGGGTCTCGATGAAGCGGTTGTAGCAGGAGAGGTCGTGCATCGAGGTCTCGATGCGGTAGAAGTTCGGCACGGTGATCATGACATGGCCGCCGGCGACGACGTTGATCGGGCCCGAGGCGTCATGCGGCGAGACCGGGATGTAATAGGCCTCGGCCATGGTCGAGATCTTCTTCAGCTCGCTGATGCCGCCGGTCCAGGTGACGTCGGGCATGATGTAGTCGGCGAGGCGGTTCTCCAGGATCGGCACGAACTCCCAGCGCGTGTGCAGGCGCTCGCCGACCGAGATCGGCACGTTGATCTTCTCCCGCACCTGCTTCAGCGCGTGATAGCTCTCCGGCGGCACCGGCTCCTCGAACCAGTCGATCTTGCCGGCATCCTCCAGCGTGTTGCACAGGCGGATCGCGGTCGGCACGTTGAAGCGGCCATGGGCGTCGATGAGCAGTTCGATGTCGGGGCCGGTGGTCTCGCGGATCAGCGCGGTGAGCTCGGCCGCGATGCGCTCGGCCTTGCGGGAGAGCTCGCCGTCGAGATAGCCGTTGCGGCGGATCTGCAGGCCGTTGAGATGCGGGAAGGGATCGAACTTCAGCGCGGTATGGCCGGAGTTGACGATGCCCATGATCTCCTCGACCACGCCCTCCTTGGTGGTGAACTTGCCCTGGTCGGGATGGGTGTAGAGCAGCACGTCCTCGCGGACCTTGCCGCCGAGCAGCTCGTAGATCGGCTGGCCCAGCACCTTGCCCTTGATGTCCCAGAGCGCGATGTCGACGCCGCTGAGGCAGAGCGCGGCGGCGCCGCGGCTGCCCATATAGGTGAAGTTGCGATAGGTGCGGTTCCAGATGCTCTCGATGTCGAGCGGGTTGGCGCCGACGAGCAGGTCGTTCAGGTGCCTGAGCGCGGAGGCGACGGTGCGGTTGGCGAGGCGGGTCGAGGTGGTGATCTCGCCCCAGCCGGTGACGCCCTCGTCGGTCTGGACCTCGACGAAGAGGAACTCGCCGAAGAAGGTGCCTTCGGCTTTGACGATCCAGGGGGTGATCGACGAGATCTTCATGTGACGCTGCTCCGAACGGCCATCCGCTTGGCGGCGGCCCATAGTCCTTGAGTGGTAAGGTGGGAGCGGGGCGCGGCAAGCGCCCCGCGAGAGATCAACCCTTCATCGCGCCCGACATCATGCCGCCGACGAAGACCTTCTGCAGGCCGAGGAAGATCGCCGCGATCGGCAGGCTCATGATCACCGAGGCGGCCATGATCGCGCCCCAGTCCGTGTCGTACTCGGTCGAGAATTCGGCCAGCCCGATCGGCAGGGTCTTCACCGTCGAGTCGTTCGCGAAGGAGAGCGCGAAGATGAACTCGTTCCAGGTCGCGACGAAGGAATAGAGGAAGATCACGACGATGCCGGGCAGCGAGAGCGGCAGCATGATGCGGAACAGCACGCCCCAGCGCGAGGCGCCGTCGATGATCGCGGCCTCCTCGAGCTCGACCGGGATGCTCTTGAAGTAGCCGGTGAGCATCCAGATGCTGAGCGGCAGGGTCAGCACGAGATAGACCAGGATCAGCCCGACCAGCGTGTTCAGCAGGTTGAGGTAGCCGAGGAAGATGTAGAGCGGCACGATCAGCGCCGCCGAGGGCAGCAGGTGCGACATCAGGATCAGCGTCTGCCAGACGCCGCGGCCCTTGAACTCGAAGCGCGAGAAGCCGTAGGCGGCCGGCGTCGCGAAGATCAGCGCGATGATGGTCGAGCCGAGCGAGACGACCGTGCTGTTCCAGAAATAGCGCGGGATGTTCGAGTCGAAGAGCACCTTCTTGTAGTTCGCCCAGGTAGTGACCTTGGGCAGCCAGGTGATCGGCATGCTGTAGAGCTCGGCCAGGCTCTTGAAGGACGAGACGATCATCCAGAAGAACGGCACGACCGTGATCGCGAGCAGGATCAGGACGGGCAGGTAGACCCAGGGGCTGCGGGCACCAGTCTTCATGTCACTGCCCCTTCCGGCGGCCGTCGAGCCAGATATGCGCGACGATGAACACGGTCGAGACGATGAAGAACATCACCGAGAGCGCGCTGGCCTGGTTGAAATTGAAGTACTGGAACGCCTCGACGAAGATCTGGATCGAGGTGATCAACGACCGGTCGGCCGGGCCGCCCTTGGTCATGGCGTAGATGATCGTGATCGAGTTCACGCCGGCGATGATCAAGAGCAGCGTGATCGAGGCCAGGATCGGCCTAAGCTGCGGCAAGGTGATGTGCAGCACCTCGTCGCGGAAGGTGGCGCCGTCGACGCGGGCGGCCTCGTAGAGCGAGACCGGGATCGACTGCAGGCCGGCCAGCACCATGATCGAGACGAAGGGGAACATCTTCCAGACGTTCACCGCCGTCAGCGCCGGCAGCACGATGCTCGGGTTGGTGAGCCAGCGCACCGGGTCCTCGACCAAGCCATTCGACATCAGGATGTAGTTGATGACGCCGTAATCGGTATGGAACATCCAGGCCCAGGTCATGGCGCCGACGATGCCAGGGATGACCCAGGGGATCAGCGTCAAGGCGCGGACGATCGCCTGGCCGCGGAACTGCTCGTTCAGCACGATGCCGGCGGCGGTGCCGAGGATGAGCTGCAGGATGATCGAGGCCGTGACGAAGTAGATCGTGTTGACCGTGGCGCGCGCGGTGCGGTCGGATTCGATGATGTTGACGTAGTTGGCGGCGCCGACGAAGGCGCCGTTGGCGTCGGTGACGCTCATGATGAGCGTCGAGATGATCGGGTAGACGATGAAGGTCGCCAGCAGCGCGATCGCCGGCAGGATGAAGAAGGTCGGCCCATCCTTATGCGCGGCGATGTAGCGCCCGATGCGCCCGCGCGGCGCAGGCGCGCTGCGCTCCGGCTGGCGCGGCGGGGATTGGACAGGTGTCTGGGCCATGGATTGTGCTGCGTTCTGCATCGTTCTTCTCGCGGAAGCCGCGTGAGTTGAAAGCCGCCCGGAACCGCAGCCCTCATCCTGAGGAGCGCGAAGCGCGTCTCGAAGGATGATCCAGCACCCTCTGGAGCATCCTTCGAGACGCGGGCCGAAGCCCGCTCCTCAGGATGAGGGCTGTGGTTCCAGGCAGGTATCGAACCGCCCCCGCCCATGCGCTCAGGCACGGGCGGGGCGGATGACGGCGTTTACTTCTTGAGGATGGCGTCGATGGCCTTGTCGGCGGCGGCCATCGCGTCCTTCGGCGAGGCGCCGCCGATCAGGACTTCCTGGATGTTCTTGTAGTAGGCGCTGGAGATCTCAAGCCAGGAGCCGATCGGCGGCTGCGGCCGGGCATGGGTCATCATCACCTTGAACGCGTCCAGCTTCGGATCGGCGAAGCGCGGCAGGTTCATCGAAGTGGTCGTGGTCGGGAAGGTGCGGGTGTAGAGCGCGAGCCGCTCGGGCTTGGCCAGGAACTGCAGCAGCTTCAGCGCCTCGGCCTTGTTCTTGCCGGCCTTGGGCACGATGAAGCCCCAGCCGCCGAGCAGCGCGGAGGTCTCCTTGCCAGTCGGATGCGGCATGATCGCGACGCCGTAGTCGAGGTTCGGCGCATCCTGGGCGAAGCGCTCCAGCTCGGTCGGCGTGCCCTGGTACATGGCGATGGTGCCGGCCATGAACAGGCGGCGCAGCTCGAGGCCGCCATTCTCCAGCGTCGACGGCGGCGAGACCTTCAGCGAGGTCAGCATGTCCGTGTAGAACTTCACGCCGGCAATGGCCTCGGGCGTGTTCAGCGTCGACTTCTTCATGTCGGCGGAGAGGATGTCGCCGCCATTCATCCAGATATAGGGCAGCGAGCGGTAGAGCGTGTTGCCCTGGCCCTCGGCGCCGCCGCCGGCGATGCCGTAGCCATAGCGGCGCTGGCCGTTCGGCGCGGTGTAGGTCAGCTTCTTCGAGACCTCGATCATCTCGTCCCAGGTCTGGGGCGGCTTCTCGGGATCGAGCTTGGCGTCGCGGAAGAGGTCCTTGCGATAGAGCATCGCCAGCGCCTCGGCCTGGAAGGGCAGGCCGTAGATCTTGCCGTCGACCGAGCAGGCGGCGAGCGTCGCCGGGACGAAGTCGGTGAGCGGCACGCTCTGGTTGATGGCGGCGCCGACATCCTCAAGCGCGTTGGTCGCCTGATAGGACGGGATCCAGGAGTTCTGGACCTCGATCAGATCCGGCGGGATGCCGGACTTGACCGCGATCATCACCTTGCCCTCGAGGCCGCCATAGGGGTTGGCCTGGAGCTTGACGGTGATGCCGGGATTCTCCTTCTCGAACTCGGTGGCGAGCTGCTGGGCCTTGACCTTGCCCGGCTCGGAGACCCACCAGCTGACCTCGCCCGCATGGGCGGAGGCGCTCAGCATGAGCGCTGCGGCAGCCGTCGCGAGACGGACCTTGAACGTCGATATCGTCACTTACTCATCCTCCCTGTCTGATCATTTCTTATTTGCTGGTTGCGGGTCTCGCCCCGTTCGGGCCGGTTTGCTCCGGCCCGGATGGCCTGCGGCGCAGCGGCCGATCCGCGTCAATCCGCGCCCGCCCGCCAGTCTTGATTGTTCCCATTTGAATAATACGTGTTCTGTCTTGATCGTGGCGAGTTGCATCGGCTCTGTCAAGATTTTCGTTTCAAAAGCGACTGTCGGGAGCGCAAAAGCTTGTCATTTCGGGCTCCACGGCGGGTCGTCACGGCATTTCGAAGAAGATGCGGGTGCGCTTGTCCTTGTAGGCCTTGAAGCCCTCGCCCGCTTCGAGCTTCGCGCGCAGGTCGGCGTCGAGAGCCGAGGCCCCGGCTTCGAGCGTCGCGGCGTTGGCACGGAGCTGCTCGGCGTTGTCGACGCCGAGGATGATGAGGTCGGCATCCTGCTGGCCGAGCCAGGCCAGGGCGGTGCGGGCGACGGCGCCGCGATCGCTCAGGCCGACCTCGTCGGCGATGGTGAAGAGCTCGCCCTTGAAGAAGACCTCGCGGGTGATGATGCCGAGGCCGAGCTCGCGGGCGCGCGGCACGACCTGCTCCAGCCCGTCGAACTCGCCGAGGCTCAAGTCGAGATTGACCGCGTCGAAGCCGCCGGAGTTGAGCTCGGCGAGGTAGAGGCGCTGGCCGGCATGGGAATCGGCGACGGCGAAGCGGATCAGGCCGTCCTGCTTGAGGCGGCCGAGATTGTCGGCGAGGCGGGCCATGTAGTCCGGCGTGCCGTCGATCGACCAGTTGATCAGGCCGATGTTGAGGAAGTCGACGGTCTCGCGCCGGATCAGCTTGAGGCCGCGCTCGATCTCGGCCTTGAGCAGGCCGTAGTCGAGCATCTTGCGGTTGCCCTCGTCGTAGCCGTAGCACATGCCCTCCGGCCGGGTCTGGACATAGACCGGATAGGGCGGCGGCAGCTCGGCGAAGTTGCGGCCGAGCGCCTCCTTCTCCGAGTCGATGGTGACGTCGAAGATGTTGATGCCGAGATCGTAGGCGGTTTTCAGGATATCCAGCCGCTTCGGCCCGCCGAAATCGGGCGCGATGAAGCCGGGCGTCACCGCCTTGGCGAAATCCTCGTTGAAGCCGCGCGACAGGCCGCTCCTGAGGAACTCATGGCCGCCGAGCGCGATCTGCGAGAGTTCGAGGCCGGTCTTGCCGAAGGGGATGTAGCGCATGTGCTTCAAGCTCTCTTCAGTAGCCGCGCGCCAGATCGACTTCGTTCGGCAGGGGCCGCCCGGCGCGATGCGCGTCGATATTGTCGAGGAAGATGTCGAGGCTGCGCGGGATGTAGGTCAGCGGATCGCCCGAGGACATGTGCGGGGTCAGGATCAGGTTGCGCGTCTTCCAGAGCCGATGGCCGGGCGGGACAGGCTCCGGCGTGGTGACGTCGAGCACCGCGCCGCCGAGCGCGCCGGAATCGAGGGCGTCCAGCAGCGCATCCTGCTCGACCAGCTCGCCGCGGCCGATATTGACGACACCGGCGCCCGCAGGCAGCAGGCCGATGCGATGGCGGTTGAGCATCTCGAAGGTCTGCGGCGTCAGCGGTGCGACCAGGACGAGGAACTCGGTCTCCGGCAGCGCCTTGTCGAGATCGCTGGTCGCGACGACGCGGTCGCAATGCGGGTGCGGCTCCGTGCTGGTCCTGACGCCGGTGACGTGCATGCCGAGGCCCTTGAGCAGCTGCGCGATGGCGCCGCCGATCGAACCGATGCCGATGATGGTGACGCGCCGGCCCGCGACCGAGGAGGCGAGCTTGCGCTGCCAGAGCTCCTGGCGCTGCTGGTCGCCGAAGAGGGGCAGGTGATTGGCCAGCATCAGCACGGCCATGAGCGCGAACTCGGCCGCCTTGGCGCCATGGGCGCCGCTATTGTTGAGCAGCGTCACGCCCGGCGGGATGAAGCTGCCCTTGGCCAGCGAGTCGACGCCGGCATGGGTCAGGAAGACCAGCTTCAGGCTCGGCGCCGTCACCGCCGGCAGGAAGTTCTGCACCACGCGCGAGGAGGTGATCAGCGCATTCATGGCGCCGGCCGCAGCGGAAAACTCGTCTTCCGTGTGGCCGATACTGATCTCCAGCCCCCTGCCCTTGTCGCCGGCGCGCGCGACCGCCTCGTGCCACTGCTCGAGGGTGGCGCGCGGATTGCCGTCGTTAGGATGGTTCTGGATGTGAATGCGCATGGTTTGCTCCGGCGGATCTGCGTTCACCTAGACCCTCAGCCCTCATCCTGAGGAGCGCAAAGCGCGTCTCGAAGGATGCTCCAGGAGGCTCCCGTGTCTGCTGGAGCATCCTTCGAGACGGCCCTTCGGGCCTCCTCAGGATGAGGGCTGTGGATTCCAGGCGACATATTGCTAGCCCTGCGCCGCCTTCCAGGCCTTGAACTTCGCGAGGTTGGCCTCGTTCGGCGGGTAGAGGCCGAGAATGTCGCCGCCCTCTGCGACACGCTCGCGAACCCAGCCGTCGAGCGCCTCCTTCTCGATGGCCTGCGTCGCCACCTCCGCCGCCAAATGGACCGGGATGACGGCGACGCCATCCTCGTCGGCGACGATGATGTCGCCGGGATAGATCAGCACGCCGCCGCAGCCGATCGGCTCCTGGATCGCGATCGGGATCAGGGCCGAGGGGCTCGCCGGCGCGGCCGGGCCCTTGCAATAGGTCGGCATGCCCAGCGAGCGGATCTCGGCGACGTCGCGCATGCCGCCATCGGAGACGACGCCGACGACGCCGCGCACCAGCATGCGCGTGACCAGCACGTCGCCGAGGCCGCCGACCGCGCCGTTACCGCACATGTCCATGACGAAGACGCTGCCTGCCGGGATCTGCTGAGTCGCCTGCAGCATGGCGTTGGCCGGGTTGCCGATGTCGACGGCGAGCGCGATGTCCTCGCGCATCGGCACGTAGCGCAGGGTGAAGGCCGGGCCGACGAAGCGGCACTTGGCCCCGTCGATCGGCACGAGGCCGGGGATGGCGCGCATCCTGAGCCCGTACTTCTTGAGCAGGAGGCCGGTGATCGCCGCCGTCGGCACCTGCTTCAGCAACGCAATGGTTTCTGGGCTGCAAGCCGTCATGGTCGTATCCTCGAAAATGGCCCGGCTTGGCGCCGGCCTCGTTGAACCCGCGGGCGGAAGGCTCCGCCCAGGCGGGGAGCGTTCAATTGATCCGCGCGCCGTAGTCGTTGGCAGGGTCGAAGAGGTGGATGTTGGCCGGATCGGCGAGCAGGCTGATCTGGTCGCCGGCCTTGAAGTCGTGGCGGTGGCGGAAGACCGCGGTGATCTGGCTGCCGGCGGCGCGCGCCGAGACCAAGGTCTCCGAGCCGGTCGGCTCGACGACCTGGATCTGGGCCGAAATCGCGCCCTCGGTGCCGGCCGGCACCAGTTCGAGGTGCTCGGGCCTGATGCCCAGGATGACCTCGCGGTTGTCGGCGCTGCGCGGCATCTGCGGCAGCTTCAGGCGCGTGCCGTCCCTGGCGACGAAGTTCGCGTCATCGGCGGCGGCGATGCGGCCATCGACGAAGTTCATCGCGGGCGAGCCGATGAAGCCGGCGACGAACTTGCTCGCCGGGCGGTCATAGAGATCGAGCGGCGCGCCGATCTGCTCGACCCGGCCATCAAGCATGACGACGATCTTGTCGGCCATGGTCATGGCCTCGATCTGGTCATGCGTCACGTAGATCGTCGTGGTCTTCAGGCGCTGGTGCAGCGACTTGATCTCGGCGCGCATCTGCACGCGCAGCTTGGCGTCGAGGTTGGAGAGCGGCTCGTCGAACAGGAAGACCTGCGGATCGCGCACGATGGCGCGGCCCATGGCGACGCGCTGGCGCTGGCCGCCGGAAAGCTGCTTGGGATAACGTTCCAGCAGCTTGTCGAGGCCGAGGATGGCGGCGGCCTCGCCGACCTTGCGGTCGATCTCGGGCTTGGGCGAGCGGCGGAGCTTGAGCGAGAAGCCCATGTTCTGCGCCACGGTCATGTGCGGGTAGAGCGCGTAGTTCTGGAAGACCATCGCGATGTCGCGCTCTTTCGGCGGCAGGTCGTTGACGGTCTTGTCGTCGATGCGGATATGGCCGCCGCTGATCTGCTCGAGCCCGGCGATCATGCGCAGCAAGGTCGACTTGCCGCAGCCGGAGGGGCCGACCAGCACGACGAACTCGCCATCGGCGATCTCGATGTCGACGCCATGCATGACGTCGACATTGCCATAGGATTTCTTGACGCCGTCGATCCTGACGAAGGCCATAGTCGGTCTCCTCCGGAACGGCCGCCCGGCGGCCGTTGCCTGGCCCGTTTCGGGCTTGTTCTTGTGATGAAGCGATGGGTGATCCGGGCCGGCGCAATGCCGGCCCGGGATAAGCGGATGCCTCAGGCCTTGGCCTGGCCGTAATCGCCGGTATCGACGTCGATCAGCTCGATGCGGTAGCCGTCGGGATCGTCGATGAAGGCGATGTGGACGGTGCCGAACTTCAGCGGGCCGGGCTCGCGGACGATCTTGACGCCCGCAGTGCGGAGCTTCTCGCAGACGCCGTAGATGTCCTGCACGCCGATGGCGAGATGGCCGAAGCCGCTGCCGAGATCATAGCTCGGCACACCGTAGTTATAGGTGAGCTCGATCATCGGATCGTCGTTCTCGTTGCCGTAGCCGATGAAGACGTTGGTGTACTTGGCCTCGGGAACGTCGACCTTCTTCACGACGCTCATGCCGAAATGGCCGGAATAGAACGCAACCGAGCGATCCAGGTCTCCGACCCGGATCATCGTGTGCATGAACCTGAACTTGCCCGACATCTCGTCTCCCTGGAGGACGATCGGCTTGCCGGTCCCGATTGCCGCGGCTCGCCCCTCGCGAGGTTCCGCTTGCAATCGGCATCGATCCGATCTATTCCTATTTGAACAACTCTTGTTCCGACATAACTTCGGAGCATTTCGCCGCGCTGTCAATCCGGGAATTCGTGCCGAGGAAAAATTCTGCCCGGTCTGGTGCCGCGGCCTCGTCGGGCCAGCAATTGCGGGCTGGTCAGCGCAATATCGATGCGATACCGCGGGGAATTCCGGCGGAATTTGGACAGGTGCCAATGACGATCGATTCAGACGAGGCGGTCTCGAAGCGCCGCGAGGGCAATCAGGTCCCGGTGATCGAGCGCATGCTCGACATGCTCGAGATCATCGAGCGCCGGCCGGCCGGGACCAGCATCCGCGAGCTCAGCGACTTCCTGAACATGGCGCGCTCGACGGTCTATCGCGTCCTCAACACGCTGGAGGCGCGCAACGTCGTCAAGCGCAGCCTGTCGGGCTCCTATGTGCTCGGGCCGCGGCTGCTGTCCTTTGCCGCCAACGTGGTCAACGCCCGCGATTCCGACCTGGTCGAGATCGCCAACAACCATCTCGAGCGCCTGTCGCAGACCACTGGCGAGGCGAGCAAGCTCTCGGTGCGCGACGGCGACGCGGTGCTGGTGATCGCGGTGGCGCATAGCTCCGGCGAATACGGGCTGACGGTCCGGCCTGGCCGGCAGCTGCCGCTGCATGCCGGCGCAGCCAGCCGCGTGCTGCTCGCCTACATGGATGGCGACGACATCGCCCGCATCCTGAACGGGCCGCTGCCGCGCTATACCGACAAGACGCTGTGCGACCCCGAGGAGATCGGCAAGAGCCTGGCCCAGATCCGGCGCCAGGGCTCGGCCGTCGACAATGGCGAATATTCGGCCGGCGTGATGGCGGTGGCGGCGCCGGTGCGGGACCGCAGCAGCGCGATCGTGGCGGCGGTGAGCATCCCCTTCCTCAACACCGAGGCCGAGGAGCGCATCGAGAGGCTCAGGGCCGCCGTGCTGGCCACGGCCAAGGCGATCTCCCACGAGCTGATGACGCGGGTGTCGTAGGCGGCCGTTCGAAATCTTGACGCAATTCTGTCGGTTCATGGCCGCACCCGTTCAGCGAGCGAAGTGAGGGGCCATGAAGATCCAAACCGTTGCAGTGCTCGCCCTGGCGCTCGCCGGCAGCGGCTGCGTCACCGCCGAGCAGCAGCGCGCCGCCGATGAGGGTCGCTGCGGCGGCTACGGCTTCCGGCCCGGCACCGACGCCTATTCGCGCTGCCTGCTCGACGTCGACCTCGACCGCTCCGCCGCCCGGCGCTACCAGTTCGACACCGCCTTCGGGCCGCGCTGGTATGGCGGCTACGGGTACGGACGCTGGTAGGAGCGCTCAGCGCGGCGTCGGGGCCTTATGGCCGGGGACGCCGCCAAGGCGGTTCCGGCTTGTTCAGCTCCTCCGGATTCGCGGCGCGAATGCGCTCGTGCCAGGCATCGCGCAGGCGATAGCCCATCTTCCAGCCGATATTCTCCGGCCTCTCGGCGCCCTTGGCCTCCGCCTCCCGGCCGATCACCGGATCGCGCCAGCGGCTGACCATGGACTGGAAATAGCTCCGGTTGCCGTCCCGCATCGGCCGGCCGACCGCCAGTTGCAGCTTGTCGAGCAGGTCGAGCACCGGCTTGTCGAAGCGCGGCCCGCTCGATATCGGCTGGTCCGACAGTTTTGCCAGTTGCGCCTTGACGGCGAGCAGGATCGGCCGCGGCAGCTTCGGCTCCGGCTTAAGCAGCAGGGCCTTCGCCTCGGGCGCGCCATTGGCGAGCGCGCAGAGGTAGCTCTCGGCCGCCGCGCGAACCGGGTCCTCGCCGGAGGACGTTTCGACGGGGCCGATCTTGTCGGTGACCTTGGCCTTGGCCTTGTCGGCGAAATCCCGGGCGTAGAACTCGGCCAAGGGCAGGCAGGCGCGCATATCCGCCAGCTTGTCGGCGACGAAGCGAAGCTCGCCCAGAGCGGCCTGCGGATCGGGCTTGACGCCCTCACCCTTGCCCAGCATCGCCGCGGCCCTGAGCCGCGCCTCGGCATTGTCCTCTCCCGAGCGCAGCAAGGTCAGCGCCATCTCGGGATCGCGCTCGCCGCCCTCGCCGTTCAGCACCATCTCGGCCAGCGGGACGCGGGCCGGCTCATAGCTGCCGAAGACCGCGAAGGTGAGCAGGGTCCGGGCCTGGGCGGGATCGGGCGACACGCCCTGGTCGCCCTTGCGCAGGATCCCGGCCAGCATGACGTTGGCCCGCTTGGCGCCCTCGTCGGAGAGGCGCTTGAGCAGCGCGACGGCCGCCGGCGCATCGCGCGGCCCGCCCTCGCCGGCCAGCAGCATGTCGACCGCCGCGAAGCCGGCATCGCGATCGTCCTCGGCGCGTTTGAGGTAGAGCTTGCGCGCCTCGGCCTGGTTCTGCTTCAGCCCATCGCCCGCGCGCAGGCGACGGGCGTAGGTGAGCGCGATCTCGGAATCGGGATCGGCGGCCATGGCGAGCTTGTAGAGCCGGTCGGCCTCCACCGGGTCGGGCAGACCGCCCTCGCCTTCTGCCGTCATCTCCGCCAGCCGCTCGATGCCCTGCCTGTCGCCGGCCGCGACGGCCTTGCCGAGCCAGGCGCGCACCACCTCCTCGCACTCGTCGGCGACGGTATCGTCATCGTCGGAGAGGCGCATGTCGGCCTCATGGCAGCCGTCATCGTCCAGCCGGTGGGCATAGGCGTAGAGTGCCTTGGGTTCGCCGGTCGCGGCGAGCTCGCGGTAGAGCTTGTTGGCGCGGGCGGCGTCGTCGGAATCGCTCGGGGAACGCGCCAGGAAGCGCGCCAGGTTGCGCTTGGCAGGCAGCGAGCCGCGCTCGATGGCCTGCTCGTAATAGCGCATGGCCAGCGCCTTGTCGGTGCGCTCGTAGAAATAGCCGAGGTTGTTCATCGCATTCAGCTCGAACTCGTCGGCGGCGCGGCGCAGGAGCGCGAGCGCCTTCGCCTGATCCTTGGCGACGCCGTCGCCCTCCAGGTACATCATGCCGAGATTGTTCATCGCCGTGGAATTGCCGGCCTTGACGGCGCGCTCGTAATAGTCGCGGGCCTTGGCGCGATCCCGGGCGAGGCCCATCAGGCCATTCTTGTAGGCATAGCCGAGATTGCTCAGCGCCGAGCCGTTGCCGAGGCTGGCGGAGCGCTCGTAAAAGCCCAGCGCCTTCTTGCTGTCGGCGGGCACGGCGCGGCCATATTGATAGGCGTAGCCGAGATTGCTAAGCGCGCTGGAGCAATTGACGGCGGCGCTCTTCTGGAACCAGCGCAGCGCCTCGGCCATGTCCAACTTCACGCCGCGGCCGTGGTCATGCAGCATGCCGATGCTGTTGCCGGAGCAGGCATCGCCGCGCTCGAAGGCCTTCAGGTACCATTCCCGCGCCTTGGCATAGTCGATCGGCCGGCCGGCGCCGTTCTGGTACATGTAGCCGATATTGGACATCGAGGCGGTGTAGCCGCGCGCCGCGGCTTCCGAATAGCGGCGGAAGGCGCGGTCGTAATCCTGGATGCCCGCCTCGCCGTTCTCGGCGATCTGGCCGAGCCGGTTCATCGCCGCGGCATAGCCGAGATCGGCGGCGCGCGTGTAGAACAGCATCGCCCGGGGCACGCTGCGGATTTCGGCCGGGCCGTCGCGATAGAGCTCGCCGGCGCGGTAGGCGCCATAGGCGCTGCCTTGGATATCGGCCGTCTCGTAGAGCTGCAGCGCCGTCTCCAGGCTCGTCTCGACGCCGGTGCCGAACTGATAGGCCACGCCAAGATCGACGATGGCAGGCAGCGCGCCCTGGCCGGCCGCCTCCTCCAGCAGCCGGATCGCGCGCGCCTCGTCCCGCAGCGGCTCCGGGGCGCGCTGCAACGCCAAAGCGAGGCCGCGCTTCAATTCGGGATGGCTGAAGAGGCCGATCGCCTCCTCGAACAGCGAGACGCCGTTCTTGGCCTCGTCGGGAGTGCCGCCCGCAGCCAGCGTGCCCGCCGTCTCGTCGAAGGCCCCGGGCGAGCCCAGCATCACCGCCATCAGGAGCGCCTCGCGCGCGCCTTCGCCGTCCTGCCCCGCCTTCAGCGCGAGGCCGAGGCGGAAGGCAAAGCGCGACTCGGACGGGTACTCCGCCATCGCCGCGCGGCAGGCCGCGATGATCGGGTCGATCTCCGTGGCGCCGCCGCCCTGGTTGAACCGGAGGCCGGGCTCGTCGGGCGTGGCAATCACGCGCTCGGGCGGCACGTTCGACAGGCGATCGCACTCGGTCGCGGGAGCTGCCGCAGCGTTCGCCGTCACCGGCAGGCTATTCTGACGCGGCGCAGCGTCCTGCGCGGCCACCCCACCCGCCAGGGCCAAAGACGCGACGGAGATCAGCAAGACATATCGAAGCATGTGGCGGCCTATCGACTTGATCTTTCATCCGGCGCGGGAAGAACAACTTTCATCCAGCTTAGGTCACAGCGCCATTCCGTAAAGTCAAAGCGCCGGCCTTGACCAAGCCGACGAAATACTTACGGCCGCCCGCGGACCTGCGACAGGCTATACCGCCATCGCATCCATTTTCAATTCCGGAAATGCTGGAATTCATCGGGAGGGTGGCGGCGGATCGTCCGCGGCGGCACAGGCGGAGATGGGCTCGCGTCCGAGGACAGCCGAGCGTGTTGCGATGACGCGGCAACCTCTCCGCGTCATCCCGGACAAGCCGCGAGGCGGCACCGCTCCGGGATGACGGCGTTTAGCTCTGGCAGATCACAGCAAGTTCTAGCGCCATGCCGGCGCGAAGCGCGGCCCGTGCCCGGCCGCCTCGGCGATCTGCCTGGCGCGCTGCGTCGCCTCGCCCAGCACCTCGTCGAAGGACGGGCCGTTGGCGAAGGCGCTGTTGCGATAGACCACCGCGCCGTTGACGATCACTGCCTTGGCGTCCGTGCCCTTGCCAGCGCTGACGAAGGTCGAGAGCGGGCGGTTGAGCACGCCGATATGGGGCTTGCGCATGTCGAAGATCGCGATGTCGGCGCGCTTGCCGGGTTCGAGCGAGCCGATCTCGTGGTCGAGCCCGAGCGCCCTGGCGCCGTTGATCGTCGCCATCTCGATGGTGCGCTCGACCGGCATGCGGGTGGGGTCGAGATGGCGGACATGCTGCATCAGGGTGCAGATCTTCATCTGCTCGATCATGTCGACGGAGTAGTCGACCATCGGCCCGTCCGTGCCGAGCGCCGTGTTGACGCCGGCGGCCTGCGCCTTGGCGAAGGGCGCGATGCCGCCGCCGCGCATCGCCTCGCTGCTCGGCGTGTAGACGAAATGGCAGCCGACATGGGCCATCTGGGCGATGTCGGTATCGGTGACGTGGATGCCGTGGATCATCAGCCAGTGCTTGTCGAGCACGCCGAGCTCCATCAGGTACTGCACGTCGGTGCGGCCGGTGGCGCGCAGGTGCTTGAGAAACCCCTTGTCGAGCGAGAGCGTGCCGCCGGCGATATGACCGGATATCCGCAGGTCGCGGTCGCGGGCGAATTCGTAGCCCTTGCGCACCAATTCGTCGGTGCTCATGCCGGCGGCGATCCAGTGGGCGTTGGCCTCGATCACCATCGCCATGCGCACCAGCCCATCGGAGGCGCCCTGCCAGCGCTCGACCTCCTCGGCCATGGCCGCGAGCGATTCATCGAGGCTGAGCGGGTGGTTGGGATTGCCCGGCGTGCGGCAGCGCAGTTCCTTGGCAAAGACCTGTCTGATGCCGAGCTCGGCCTGCGGTTCGATGATGGCGCGGACCATCGACGGTGTCGTCGTGGTGACGGAGTGGTTCAGCGAGCAGGTCGTGCCGGTCGCCAGCATCTCCATGCCGTCGAGATAGCTTGCGACCCGCATCGCGCCGTCGTCGAGGTGGCGCACCAGCGGGAAGACGAAGCCGGTGATCCAGTCCTCCAGCAGGTAGCCATCGGCGAGGCCCTTGAACAGCGTGTACCAATGGTGCTGGTGCAGGTTGATCAGGCCGGGCACGACCAGGCAGCCGGCGGCGTCGATGACCTCGTCGGCCTGCGCATCGGCCGGCAATTCGGCCATCGCGCCGAGCGCCGCGATGCGGGTGTCCTCGATCAGGACGAAGCCGTCGGGATGGACGGCGCGACCGCCATCGACCGTGACGACATAACCATTCTTGACCAGCAGGCGGGCCATCGCAGTTCTCGCAGTTGGGGCATTTGGAGTGAGGCGGAAACCTCTCCGCGTCATCCCGGACGGAGCGAAGCGGAGCTCCGGGATCCATCGTAAAACTCAGCGCCTTACGATGGATCCCGGAGCTGCGCGGCTTCGCCGCTTGTCCGGGATGACGCGGGAGGGTTTCCGGCTTCGAGCAAAAGGGTACCGATCAGCCCGCCGGCACCGCGACGATCATGTCGAGCTCGACGCGGGCGCCGGGCGAGGAGAGCTGGTTGATGCAGATCATCGTCGAGGCCGGGCGCCAGTCGCCGAAATAGGGCCGCATCACCGCATGCATGCCGTCGGCGTCGCGGATGTCGGTCAGGTACTTGGTGATCTTGACCACGTCGCTCCAGGTCGCCCCGACCGTGTCGAGGATCGACTTGATCGATTCCATCGCGTTGCGGGTCTGCACGCCGATGTCGTTGGAGTGGTCGTGCTCGCTGTCGATATGGGGGTGGTTGTGGTAGAGCGGCGAGGCCGTCGCCCCGGAAATATACATCAGGTTGCAGGCGCCTACGATGTGGACGGCCGGGGCATAGGGCATCATATGAGCCTTGTCGGGCTCGGGCTGGACGACCTGAAGCGTGGCGTTGGACAGCGACATGGCAAGGCTCCTTCGGATGGCTGTTGGTGACGAGGCCGGGCGCCTCAGTTGGTGCGCCAGAGGCCGAGGCGATCGTCGATCAGGTCCTGGCCCTTGGTGATGAGGATGCCGAGCAGCGCCAGCACGAGCAGCACGGCGAAGACGAGCTCGGTGTCGAGCAATTGCCCGGCGACGAAGAGCTTGGCGCCGAGCCCGTCCTTGGCCACGACCATCTCCGCGGCGACGACGAGGATGATCGAGATGCCCAGGCCGATGCGGATGCCGGCGAAGATCGCGGGCACGGCACTCGGGATCAGCACGCGCAGCACGATCTGGCGCAGGTTGGCGCCGAGGTCGCGCGCCGCCAGGATCAGGCCGGGCTCGCATTGCTGCACGCCGACCACCGTGTTGATCACGATCGGGAAGAAGGCGCCCATGAAGCTGATCGTCAGCATGAACGGGCCGCCGGTGCCGAGCCAGATCACCAGGAGCGGGATCAGGGTCACCTTGGGGAGCGGGTAGAGCGCCGCGATCAGGATGTCGGCCATCGCCTTGACCGGCTTGGACACCGCCATCCAGACGCCGAGCAGCACGCCGGTGACGAGCGCGATCAGGAAGCCGGCGAAGATGCGGTAGAGCGTCAGGCCGAGATCGGTGGCGAGGTCGGCCTCCATGAGGTTTTGCCAGAGCACCGCGACCACGCGCGTCGGGCGCGGCAAATAGAGCGGCGAGATCTTGGCCTGGATGACGATGAACTCCCAGACGCAGAGCAGCGCGATCAGGAAGCTCCAGCCGATGAGGCGCTGGTCGTCGAGCACGGCCCTGAACCACGGCACCTGCGGCCTGGGCTTCGCCGGCTTGTCCCCAGCGTTCGGTTCAGCGGCGGCCTCGGTCGGCATGGTGGTCTCCCCCGCCATCAATGCGCTCCGCTTTCGCCCGTCATCGCCTTGACCACCTCGTCCTTGAGCAGGTCGTAGATCTCCTCGAACAGGGCGACGGCCTCCGGCCGCTTCAGGTCGGCGAGCAGGCGCGGCTTCGGCAGCGCGACCTCGATCTCGCGCGAGATGCGTCCGGGCCTTGCCGTCATCACGAAGATCGTGTCGCCGAGCAGGATCGCCTCCTCGATCGAATGGGTGATCAGGATCACCGTCGCGCCGGTCTCCTGCACGATCTGCGCGACCTGCTCCTGCAGCACGAGCCGGGTCTGGGCATCGAGCGCGCCGAAGGGCTCGTCGAGCAGCAGGATCTCCGGCTTCATCACCAGGGCGCGGGCGATGCCGACGCGCTGGCGCATGCCGCCCGAGAGCTGGCGCGGATACTTGCTCTCGAAGCCACGCAGATCGACCTTGGCCAGCGCCTCCATCGCCCTGGCATGGCGCTCCGCCTTGGGAACGCCGGACATCTCCAGGCCGAAGGCGACGTTGTCGAGGATGGTCAGCCAGGGGAACAGGTTGAAGCTCTGCCACACCGTCGCCATCGGCGGACGCGGCGCCGACTGGCCGGAGCGGCGGTCGACGAAGCGGATCTCGCCCTCGCTCGGCTCGAGGAAACCGCGCGCCAATTGCAGCATCGTGCTCTTGCCGCAGCCGCTCGGGCCGATGATGGCCGTGACCTTCCCGGCCGGGATGGCGCAGCGCATCCGGTCGAGCGCCACGGTCGGCGGGCCCTTCCGGGTTTCCCAGGCGAGGCGCACATCCTCGAAGCGGATATCGATGACGGGAGAGGTCACGGCGCCGGCCTCAGACGAAGGGGTTCTTCGACTTCAGCGCCGCCGCCGCCTCCTCGGCGATGCCGAGGTCGAACAGCGCGTCCTTCGGTACGGGACCTGAGATCAGCTTCATCGTGTCGACCCAGAAGGAGGCCTGGTCGAGCACCGACTGGGTGTTGGGCATGCCCTCATGGTCGTAGCCGGTCCAGCGCGGCGCGGCCTTCTCGATCAGCGCGCCGGGAACCTTGGTGGCGTCGGCGATGATCTTGACGATCTCCGGGTCCTTGGTCTTGGCGGCCTCGACGAAGAGGCGGGCGGCGTAGATATGCGCCATGGCGAAGGCGACGGCGGCCTTGCGGTTGCCCTCCAGGAACTTGGTCGGCATCGTCCAGCAGCCGAGCTGGGCGTTCGGCACGATGTCGGCACCGGTGCCGATGATCTTGCCGACATTGTTGCTCTCGGCCAGGAAGGCGAGCGGGACCGGGCACTGCGCAGCGTCGGTCACGCCCGTGCCCATGCTCTTGATGATGTCGGGATAGGTCAGGCCGCTCGCATAGGTCGCGCTGGTGCGCGGGTCGAGCCCCGCCTTGAGCAGGCCATTGGCGAGCAGGTAGTGGTCGATGCCGCCGGGAGCCTGCATCGAGAAGCGCGCGCCTTTCAGCAGGGCGAACTTGTCGATGCCGGTGACGCCGGCGTCGTACATCTTGTTGCTGACCAGGATCGTGGTCGAGCCGAAGCCCGGCTTCTCGCTGCCGCGGTCGAGCACCAGCTTGTAGTTGGCGCCCTTCGAGACGGCGTTGAACAGGCCGGCATTGAGCGTCGCCACCGTGGCGTCGAGCTCGCCGGCGACGAGGGCGGGAATGGCGAGCGCGCCATCGGCGAAGGTGCGCAGCTCGACCTCGATGCCGACCTTCTGGAAGTAGCCCTTGGCCACGGCGATGAAGAGCGGGCCCGACGAGAGCAGCGGCACGACGCCGATCCGCATCTTGGTGACGGGCTGGGCGCGCAGGACGCTTGGCATGGCGAGCCCGGCGAACGTGGCCGTTCCGGCGGAAAGAACCTGTCTGCGGTTGATCACGGCGAGTCCTTTCGAGTTCTGCAATCGATTGCTCACGTCATTCAAGTTCCGTGCCAGCCGCTTTCGGCCGGCTTCGCAGCGGAAAGCGGGGCCATGCGCCGCCTCTGCTCAATTCACTTGCTGGCGCTGCCGCCCGTTTGCGCAGCCCTGGGCGTTTCCTGCGCGATCGCGATCTCCGGCGCCTCGGCCAGCAGGCCGAGCAGTTCGGCCTCGGCTGCGACGTCCTCAGCCATGTGCCGCATGGCCGAGCGGCCGAGGCGCTCGCCGCTATCGTAGCCGATACGCTCGACCAGCAGCGTGCCGGTGCGCTGGCTCGACCAGTAGCGCGCGCCGGTGCGCAGCCGGGCCGCCTTCAGGTGCGAGAGCACGCGCTCGGCCGCTTGCTGCTCGCCGTCGCGCGGCGCGTAGGTGATCGTGACCATGATCGCGGCGTCGCGGTCGAGCACCGTCACCGCCGGCAGGATCGCGGAATGGGCGAGCTTCACCGGCGCGGCGATGGCGATGCGCAGGCGGGCGAAAGCCGCGAGCGTCGCCAGCAGCAGCCCCGCCGCCGAGAGCCAGAACGTGACGGAAATGCCGAGATGGTCGGCGAGCAGGCCGGAGGCGAAGCTGCCGACCGCCAGCGAGCCGAAGACCGAGATCAGGTAGACCGCCGTGCCGCGCGCCCGGATCCACGGCGTCAGCCGCAATTGCGCGGCGAGATGGATCGAGGAGAAGGAGAGCAGCCAGCAGAAGCCGAGCACGGCATGCAGGGCGGCGAGAGCGGCCGGAAGCGGCGCCAGCGGCACGCAGGCCATGGCGAGCGCGGCGAGCAGGCCGGCCCCCAGCATCAGCTGGTCGAGATCGAAGCGCCGGCGCAGGCTCTTCAGCGCGCGTGCGCCGATGATCGCGCCGAGCCCGACGCTGCCGACCATCAGCCCGAGCATCAGGCTGGTGCCGTGGAACCATTCGCGCACCACGACCGGCACCAGCGCCCAGAAGGTCGCGGCGAAGATAAAGAAGGCGACGGCCCTGAGCGCCACGGCCTGGAGGCCGCGCTCGTGCCGGACATAGGCGAGCCCGCCGCGCACGGCCGAGAGCAGGCTCTCCTGCGCCGCCATCGGCGCGCTGCGCGGGGCGATCATGATGAAGGCCAGCGCCACCGCGGAATAGAGCACGGCGTTGAACAGGAAGGCGGCGGCGGGCCCGGCGGCGAAGAGCAGCAGGCCCGAGGTCAGCGGCCCGATCGAGCGGGCGATGTTGACGCCGAGGCTGTTGAGCGCGAGTGCGCCCTGCAGCCGCTCGCCGCTGACCAGCTCCGGCGTCATCGCCTGCCAGGACGGCGTGAAGGCGGCGTTGCAGCAGCCATTGACGAAGGAGGCGAGCAGCAGCAGCGGCACCGTGATGGTGCCGCTGAGCGCCGCCAGCGCGACGACGAGCGACAGCCCGGCCAGCCCGAACGCCGCCGCCTGCACGATCCGCCGCCGCTCGACCATATCCGCCAGCGCCCCGGCCGGCAGGGCGAACAGGAAGAAGGGCAGCGCGGAGGCGGTCTGCGCCAGCGCGACGAGGCTGCGGCTCTCGGTCTCGCGCGAGATGATCCAGGCCGCGCCGACATCGTGGATCAGGAGCCCGCTCTGCAGCGCGACCATCGCGACCCAGAGCGGCAGGAACACCGTGAGATAGCGCCGCGCCTCGAGGTCGCCCCCCGCCTGCCCCGCCGACGCGCTCGTCTCGCTGCTCATACCTCGTCCCCTTGCCACGTCCCCTTGCCGCATCCCCGCGGTTCCCGTGGTTAGCCTGAATGCAAGGATCGTGCAATCGAATGCACTTGCTGTTTGCGGCGCTTGCGCTAGCTATGGTGGCTGTCAGGAGGATTCGGTGAGCCGCGGACCCAAATTGAGCGATGTCGCGGCCGCCGCGAAGGTGCACCAGTCGACCGCCTCGCGCGCGCTCGACCCGAACCTGTCGCGCCGGCTCTCGCCGGAGGTGGTCGAGCGCGTCCGGCGCATCGCCGACGAACTGGGCTATAGCCGCAACGCCATCGCCGCCAGCCTGCGCATGCAGCGCAGCCGCATGGTCGGCGTCATCGTGCCCGACCTGACCAACACGATGTTCCCGCCGATGTTTCGCGGCATCGAGGACCGGCTCAGCACCGAGGGCTACAGCGCCATCCTGGCCAATTCCGATTTCCGCCCGGCCAAGGAACGCTCTATCATCGACACCTATCTCGACCGGCGCCTCGACGGCATGATCCTGGCCTCGGCCCATCTCGAAGATGCCGAGCAGCTCGAGGCGCTCGCCCGCAAGGTGCCGGTGGTGCTGATGAACCGCGAGATCGCCGACGCCTCGGTCACCGCCGTGATCGGCGACGATGCCGGCGGCATCAGCGAGATGTTCGCGCATCTCGCCGGGCTCGGGCACGAGCGCATCGCCCATATCGCCGGCCCGCAGGACACCTCGACCGGCGTCGCCCGCCGCGACGCCTTCCTCGCCGCCGCGCGCAAGGCCGCCCGCGGCTTCGACGGGCGCCTGCTCGTCGCGGCCGAGACCTATTCCGAGCGCGAGGGCTATCGCTGCGCCCGCCACCTCCTGGAGGCCGGCGGCGGCCCGACCGCGATCCTCGCCGCCAATGACTGGCTCGCCATCGGCTGCCTGACCGCGATCGAGGAGGCCGGGCTCAATTGCCCGCAGGACATCTCGGTGACCGGCTTCAACGACATGCCCTTCGCCGACCGGATGCGCCCGCCGCTGACGACGATCCGCATCCCGCATTACCGCATGGGCTTCGAGGCCGCCGACCATTTGCTGGCGCTGATCGCCGCGCCGGAGACGACGCCGACCCGCGTGGTCATGCCGCCAGCCCTGATCGTCCGCGGCTCGACGGCGCAGCGGGGCGGTTGAAACAGCTCTAGCGGATGTCCTTCGCGGTCAGGTTCGGCCAGCCGGCCTCGGCCCGGGCGATGTATTTCCTGGTGGCGCCGAGCCAGGTCTTGCGCACGCCGGTATCGTAGTTGAGGTAGAGCCTGCCATCGACGATGGACCAGGCTTCCGGCTCGATCTTGACGAGATAGCCCCGCGAGGTGCCGTAGGCGCAGAAGCCGCCATAGGCCGGCAGGTAGCGCTCCGGAGCGGCCTCGAACAGCGCCTTGTGCTCGGCGCTGGCGAAGCGCCAGGTGGCGCCGCCATGCCGCACCGAGAATTCCGGCTTGCCGAGGCGCGGGCCGCCGTCGCGGAAATAGGCAACGGGGTCGTAGCCGCGGATCGCGACGCCGTCGGTCGAGCCGAGCGTGTTGACCGGGCGGCCGGCATCGGCCCGGGCGGCGGGCGCGGCAAAAGCCGCGCCGGCGAGCAGGATGAAACTGCGCCTGTCGAGCATGGCGTTTCTCCCTTGTGGTGTGACGCTCAGGCCGGGCGCGCTTCGAGGATCTCGAAGACATAGGCCGCGAGGTAGCCGTAGATCGCGTGACCGATGAGGCTCATGAAGGAGAGGCGCGGCACGTCGTTGAGCAGGAAATGCTGGCCCGCCAGCGGCGCGAAGAAGCCGAGCGCGATGAAGTAGGTGATCACGCCCCAGATCCAGCCATCGGCCGGCATGCCGAAGCTCTTCACCCGGCGGGTCAGGATCCAGTAGCCGAGCGGGTAGAGCAGGAAGCCCGTGGTGAAGTGCAGCAACTTGGCGGTGGGCGTCGAGATGGTCAGGCCGAGCTGGTTTGCGAAGAGCGACTTGACCAGCTCCGGCGGCTCCAGCGGGTATTCGGCGAACCAGGCGGTCGGCACGGCCGAGAACAGCTCCCAGAAGCCGAGCGCGGCGAAGCCGCCAAGCGCGAGGTTGAGCACGGTGCGGGACGAAGGCAAGGCGAAGCTGCGGGTCATGGTTGCGGTGGTCATGGCGTGGGTTCCCGTCTCTGGGGTTCAGTGGGCGATGGCGAGGGGCGTCGCGGCAATGGCGAGCGCGGCGACGCGGCCGGCGGGACGGCTGCGCAGCTGCGCCAGCCGGCGGGCGGCGAAGAGGTTGGAGCCGCCGCGGCGGGCGAGGCGCTCGCTCAGGATGCGGGCGGCCCGGTCATGGCTGCCGGAGCGGATCAGGCTCTCGACATAGGCCTGCTCGAACAGGTCGCGCTGGGCATGGCTGCCGCCGATCGCGACGAGGCCGTTGCGGGCGCCGCCGAGCAGGCGGGCGGCCTCGGCATAGTCGCCCTCGCGGAAGGCGATCAGCCCGAAGGCCGCGAGCGCGCCGTTGCGGGCGGCGGCGCGACGCTCGCCGCTCGGATGGGTATGGGCGTGCTCGACCAGGGAGCGGGCGATGGTCTCGGCCCCGTCATGATGGCCGGCGCCAAGCAGCGCGAGCGCATAGTGCAGGTCGGCGAAGACGAGGCGGCCGTCGTGGATGCGCGCTTCCGCCTTCTCCGCCAGTTCCTCCCAGCGGCCGCCGACATCGACGCCGGCATAGTCGAGCCGTGCCAACAGCGAGGCGCCGTTGGCGATGTCGCGGTAGTCGTCGGTCTGCTCGCCGCGAATGTCGTCGTCGTAGAGCCGCAGCACTTCGGCCGTCTCGCCGCGCTCCAGCCGGAACAGGGCGAGGTGCCAGACGATGTGGAAGCGCAGATTGTTGGCGTGGGCCCAGTTGCTGCCATCGCCGAGCCAGGCGACGCCCTCGTCGGCGCGGCCGGTCATCTCCAGCACATGGGCGACGGCGTGGCGACCCCAGGCGTCGCGCGGGCTCAGATGCACGGCGCGACGGCCGGCGCGCTCGGCCTCGGCATAGAAGCCCTGCTCCTCCAGCGCGAAGGCGTAGCAGCCGTTGACATAGCCGGCGAGCGGGTGGCCCTCGCCAAAGCCGGGCGCGACGCGGCGCAGGCTCGCCAGCATCTCGGGCTGGTCGCCGAGCATGAAGCGCAGGCCGTGCGAGAGCTTCAGCGCGAGAACGTCGAACGGATGCGCTTCGAGGATCGTCTCCAGCCGCTGCGCCGCCTGGCGCGGGGCATCGGCCAGCCAGAGCGCCAGCGCCTCGGTGACCATGCGCTCGCGCCGCGTCACCGGGCGGAGCGCGATGGAGGCTTGCGCCTTGGCGAGGCAATCGCCGGCGGCGCCGAGCAGCTCGGGCCGCGCCAGCGAGAGCAGCATCAGGCCCTTGGCGGCATGGGCCAAGGCGAAATCCGGATCGGCCGCGAAGGTGCGGGCGAGATGCTCGGGCGTCGCTGCGGCATGGGCCAGCAGGGCCTCCAACGTGTCGTTCCAGGCAAGCCTTGCGGTGTCGTTCGCGACGGAGACGCAGTCGCCGGAGAGGTCGTGATACATGAGGCTGCTCCATTGCAGCGCCCGAACGAGGCGCTCATCAGGGAGTTCGCAGGCGGCCGATCAAGCGGAGATCAACTCGCTTCACGGACCCGTGTTGGCAGGGCCGCCGCCATGGCCGGCTCGTCCTGCCGCTGCGGCTCAGGCTTTTGCAGTTCTGTTTTGGTCGCCGGCCCGCTCCAGGGCGCACTCTTGAACCAGCCGACCGCGACGGCAACGCCGAGGATCAGCGCGAAGCCGGTGAGGTTGAGCAGCGCGACGACGAGCTCGCTGCGCCCGGCCATGTCGGCGGCGGTGCCGGCGAGCCGGGCCAGCACGACGCCGGCCAGGAAGGTCGCGAGCGATTGCCGGCCGATCAGGATGAGGAGATGACCGAAGCCGCTGTCGAGCCGCGCGCGGAACGGCTCGATCAGGCTCAGCACCAGATAGGCGAGCGCCAGGAAGTGCAGCACGCGCAGGATGTGCAGGTTGCTCTTCTCGGCCGCCGGGATGATCAGGTCGCGCAGGGCCTGCGCCGCCGGCCAATGCTCCAAAATGCCCCAGAAGGAGAGCGGCACGGAGAGCGCGAGGAAAGCGGTCGCGGCCAGCATCAGCCTGGTGTCGCCGAGCCGCGGCACCGGCAGCCATTTCATGGCGATGAAGAAGCCGATGAAGAAGACGAGTTGCCAGGCGAAGGGATTGAGGAACCAGCCGGCGCCGTTCCAGGGATTGCCGGGCAGGTTGAGCCCTTCCGCCCAGACCAGCGCATAGAGCAGCCCGGCCAGCAGGAAGGGCAGTGCGGCGTGGAGGCGCCGCAGCGCCATCATCACCGGCACCAGCGCCAGGATGACGAGGTACATCGGCAGGATGTCGAGATAATCCGGCTGCCAGGTCAAGGTCGCCAGGCCGAGCAGCGCGCTCTCGGGGTCGCTCAGCAGCGGCGGGAACTGCTTTGCCAGCTCGGCGAGGCCGAAGGCGCGGTCGAGCAGGGTCGCGAGCGCGATCAGCGCCAGCACGAGGCCGAGCTGGGCCCAGTAGACCTGCCAGATGCGGTAGGCGATGCGCGCCGCGCCGAGCAGCAATCCACGCCTGACGAAGACGCTGCCGAAGGCGAGCGCGCTGGCGACGCCGGAGCAGAAGACGAAGAGCTCGGCGCCGGAGGAGAAGCCGAAGCGGGCGGGGATGAAGGCGTTCCAGCTATTCTCCGGCAGGTGCGCCACGAAGATGATCAGCATGGTCATGCCGCGGAAGACGTCGAGCCGCTCGTCGCGCGGCCGCTTCTCCTTCTGGTGGGATTGGCTCATCAGAAGGCTCCCTCGTAATCCCTGGCCTCGATCCGGCAGGCGAGCAGCGTGAAGCCGTCGCGCCGGAACGCCGCCTCCGCCTCGCGCTTCAGGCCGTCGCGGTCGGAGATCGCCACGCCGTGGCCGCCCATGGCCTGAGCCACCGCGGCGAAATCGGTCGCGCCGAAATCGACGCCGGTGCGCCTGAGGTTGAGCTGGCGCTGCTTCAGCGCGATCAGGCCGAGGCTCTCGTCGACGAGGACGGCAATGACGACGGGAAGCTTGAGGTCGCGCAAGGTCGCGAGCTCGCCGAGGACCATCTCCAGCCCGGCATCGCCGGTGAAGCAAAGCACCGGCCGGCCCGAGCCTAGCGCCGCGCCGGTCGCGAGCGGCAGGGCGCAGCCCATGGTGCAGAGCCCGGTCGATTGCAGCAGACGGCGCGGCCCGTCGCACTCCCAGACCTGGCTCAGCAGGATGCGGTGCGCGCCGGAATCGGCTGTTGCGACCGTGCCGGCCGGGGCGGCCTGGCGCAGGGTCTCGAACACGGCATGCGGGCCCCAGGCGGAGGGCGCCGCAAAGGCCTGCCGAACGATCTTGCGGATGGCCGCCGGCTCGCGATCCGGCCAGGCGCCCTCCGGCATCCTGCCATCGGCGAGCAGCGTCAGGATCGCGCCGACATCGCCCTCCAGAAGCAGGCTTGCGCCGTGCATGCCGTGCGGCATGTCCTCGGCAACGATGTCGATGACGCGCTTGCCGGCCGGCCAGGGGTTGCGCCAGCCCTGCCGCATCTCGATCGGGTCGTAGCCGGCGAGCACGATGAGATCGGCCGCGTCGATCAGCGGGCGCACGATCGCGTCGGCTTTGGGCGAGAGGCCGACGCCGCCGACGACGCGCGGGTCATGCTCCGGCACCAGCCCCTTGGCCTTGTAGGTGGTCAACAACGGCGCGCCGGTATGCGTCAGGAATTGGTCGAGCGCGGCTGCGCCGCCCTGGTTGACGAGGTCGAGCCCAGCAATGACCAGAGGCTTCCTGGCATTCGCAATCAGGTAGCGGGCGGTCGAGAGATCGGCCGGGATGGAGATCTGCTGTCTCGGCATGGCTGGTGGCGGGCGGCGCGCCGTGCGCGCCTCGGCGACCGAGATCGGCAGGTCGATATGGACCGGGCCGGGCCGGCCGCGGGTGGCGATGGCGAGCGCCTTCTCGATGACCAGGTCTTCCGTACCCGGCGCAACGCGAAAACTCGCCTTGACCAGCGGCCGCAGCACGGCCTGATGGTCGAAGACCTGATGCGTGTAGCTCTCGGCCAGGGCTTGATCGACGCAGCCGGTGATGAAGACCAGCGGCACGCGGTCCTGCCGGGCGTTGGCGACGACGTTGACCGCGTTGGCGACGCCCGGCCCGAGCGTCGCGACGAGGATCGGCAGGGCGCCGGTCGTGTGCCAGAGCCCCTCCGCCATGAAGCCGGCGGCGTTCTCGTGCTTGGCGAGCAGGAAGCGGATGCCGGCGCGCTCCAGCGCATCGACCAGCGCCAGCACCTCGCCGCCGGGGATACCGAAGGCGTGGGTCGCGCCCGCCGCCGAGAGCCGCGCCGCGAGGAGATCGGCGCCTGTAACAAGATCGGCCGGGGCTGCTCCCGAAATCCTCTCCGCTGAACTCGTATCGTGGCGCATGGCTTCTCCCCGGCATTCCGCTCAAAGGCGGAGCATGGCTTGTGCGAAAAACGGGTTCCCACTTTTTCGCACAAGCCATGCTCTGGCGGCTCCGCGAGAGAGGTCGCGCCGGCAGGCGCTTCGGTTACACCCTCACGGAAAATTGAGCTTCGCGCCCGCGGTCGCGGCGGGCGCGCTGATCGGCATGGCGAGGCTCCAGGCGCGCTCGACCCAGGCGGGATCGGCCATGTGCCCGCCCGCATGCAGGCAGAGCTCGAGTCGGGCCGGGCCGCCGCAATCCGTGGCGAGCCGGCAGGTCAGCGTCTCAGGCGGCGCGGCGCGCTGGACCTCTGCCGCCCACGGCGCGGTGCAGCCACCGGGCGCCAGGATGGCGAGGCTCTTGAAGACGTCGCCCTGCCTGTAGCCGAAGCGCAGCGAGCGGCCGGCCAGCGGCACGGTGGTGTCGCTGGTGCCATGGACATGGATCAGGTTCGGGCGCGGCCCAGTGCAATCATGCGGCAGCGGCTCCCAGAAGGCCCCGGCGATCGGCGCGAAGGCAGCGAAGCGCTGGGGCATCCGGCAGGCCAGGTACCAGACCATCGAGCCGCCCTGCGAGAAGCCGCTCGCCATGATGCGGCCGGGATCGACGGGAAAGCGCCCGGAGACATCGTCGAGCACATGGCCGACATAGGCGAACTCGTCGCGGTTATGCGCCGGCGAGCCGGGAAAGGACCAGCTATGGCCCATGCCGTCCATGGCGATCAGCGCGACGCCGAGACGCTGGGCGACCGCGACCAGCGCCTGATCCGCGACCGTCTCCTCGGCCGAGCCCTGATAGCCGTGGAAGTACATGATCGCGCCGCTGCGCTGCCCGGAGGCGGCCTGCTGCGGCAGGATGATGCGGTAATGGCCGCCCTCGACCTGGCAGCCGCCCTCAGTCGGGCAGGAATCGACGGGTTTCGGCTGTTGCGCCAGCGCAGGGCCGGACAGGGCGAGAACGGCCGCAAGCGCCACCGTGAAACGCAATCCCGCCGCCATGCCCAGGCTCCTCCCGCGTGCTCTGTCTTGGACAGCGCCTCGCATGCGCGAGCGTAGCCGGATGGCGGGGCGGCTTCATCGCCCGGTCACGGGCTTGTGAGCCCCATGCCGGCATGCGACGGAATAAGCGATTTCCGTCTCGCCATCCGGAAAAGCGCATCGCCTTGTCGCTCGCCAAACTCGAAACGCAGCTGCGCCCCGTCTTCCTCGCCGCGCTCGCCGGCGACGCCGCGGCCTACCGGCTTTTCCTCGACGCGATCAGCGCCCGCCTGCGCGGCTATCTCAGGCAGATGCTGGCGCGCGCCGGCCGCAGCGAGGCGAGCGAGGCCGAGGACGTGCTGCAGGAGACGCTGCTGGCGCTGCACCTCTCGCGCCACACCTACGATCCGGCGAGCCCTGTCACCGCCTGGGCCCATGCGATCGCGCGCTACAAGCTGGTCGACCATTTGCGCCGCTCGGGCCGCCACGCCGGCAACCTGCCGATCGACGACGAGGCCTATCAGCTCGCCGCGCCCGAGAGCGGCGGCTCGGACGCAAGGCTCGACCTGGAGCGCGCCATGCAGGCCTTGCCGGAGCGCACGCGCCGGCTGATCGACCGGGTCAAGCTCCAGGGCGCCAGCGTAGCCGAGGCGGCGAATGCAGCGGGCATGACCGAGACGGCGGCCAAGGTCGCGATCCATCGCGGCCTGCAGGCCATGGCCAAGTTCCTGTCGAAGCGCGGCAAGAGGCCGGCTTGAGCCCATGCGATCCCGCCCCCACGTAACCTTCTGCCCGACGTAACCTTTCGCCGGCTCGCCGCGAATTCCCGTTCAACCAGAGCGCATTTTCAAGATCAGACATGCAGACCGACGACCTGATCTCCCTCATGACCGCGAGCCACCAGAAGGTGGACACCGGCGGCTTGCGCCGCGCGACCTGGCTGGCGGCGCTCGCCGCGCTCGCGGTCACGGCCGGGCTCGTGCTCGTCACGCTCGGCGCGCGGCACGACTTCGCCAGCGCCTGGATGACGCTGCCGGTCCTGGCCAAGGCTGCGCTCGGGGCGAGCGTGGCGGTGGTTGCGCTCGGCGTGTTCCAGAGCAGCCTGCGGCCTGGGCTGAAGCGCGGCCACCTGCTCTGGCTGGCGGCCGTTCCGCTCGCGCTGGTAGTGGGCTGGGCGCTCGCCACGCTGGCGCAGGCGCCGGCCGGGCAGTGGAGCGCGCTGGTCTTCGGCCGCTACTGGCTGGCATGCCTCATCGCCGTGCCACTCTACGCGATCTGCCCTTTCGTGGCGCTGCTGGTGCTGGCCCGCCGCGGCGCGCCGGTCGATGGCCGCCTGACCGGGTTCAGCGCCGGCATCGCCTCCGCCGGCCTGGCGACCGTCGCCTACAGCCTGCATTGCCCGGACGACGCAGTGCCATTCCTGGCCAGTTGGTATCCGCTCGCCATGGCGGCGGTGGCCGGCTTCGGAGCGCTGGTCTTCCCGCGCTTCGTGCGCTGGTGAGCCGCTTGGGCATAATGCTCTAGGATAGGAAACCTTGCGCCGCCAAAGCCGACCGCAGGCTGGCGACGACATAGTCCTGGTCCTCGGCGCCGAGGTCCGGGAAGGATGGCAGCGAAATGCCGCGCCGCGAGATGCTGTCGGCGATCGGCAGCGGGCGAACCGCCAGGTGCTGGTACATCGGCATCAGATGCGCGCAGTAGAAGACAGGCCGCGTCTCCACGCCATCGGCCATCATGTCGGCCATCAGGCGCTCGCGGTCGCATGCGTCGGGCAGCAGGATCGAGACCAGCCATTCGCTGCTTTCGACGCCCTGGTCGGGAATCTGGAATTCGACGGGGAAGGCCGCGAGCGCTGCGCGATACCGGGCCGCGAGCGCCCGCTTCCGGGCCAGGATATCGCCAAGGCGCTCGCTCTGGGCGAGGCCGATCGCAGCGGCGATATTGGTCATGCGGTAGTTGAAGCCGAGCTCCTCATGCCAGTAGCGGCGGGTCAGGCTCTGGCCCTGCCCCTTGACCTTGCGCATGCGGGCGGCAAGGACCGGATCGCGCGCCACCACCGCGCCGCCCTCGCCGGTCGTGATCGTCTTGTTCCCGAAGAAGGAGAATGTCCCGACATCGCCGAAGGCGCCGGGGTGGACGCCGTTCAGGGACGCCCCGAGGCACTCCGCGCAATCCTCGATGACCTTCAAGCCATGGCGCTCCGCGATCGCCATGATCGCCGGCATGTCGCAGATCGCGCCATAGAGGTGCACGGGCATGATCGCGCGGGTGCGCGCCGTGATCAGCGGCTCGATCGCCGCGGGATCCAACAGCCAGTCGCGCGCCCGGCTCTCCGCGAAGACCGGGATGGCCCCGGTCTGGGCGATGGCGTTGACCGACGCGATATAGGTGAAGCTCGGGACGATGACCTCATCGCCCGGCCCGATATCGAGGCAATGGATCGCCAAATGAAGGGCTACGGTGCCGTTGCACAAGCTGATCGCGCGCGGAACCCGCGTGATGTCGGCAAGGGAGGCCTCGAAGCGTTCGATGTAAGAGCCGATCGAGGATATCCAGGTGCTATCCAGGCAATCGACGACGTATTCCTTTTCGCGTCCGGACAGGTCAGGCCTGTAGACCGGGATGCGGCGACGCGGTTCTGCTTTACTTTGCATGGGACGAAGCGCGGGCATTTTCCTGCCTCTCTGTCTGAAACATATCCGATAGGGCAGCCATGAGCCGCTGGCCTTGCGGGGAGTCCGGCGACATGCCGAGCTCTCCGAACTGACGCCCGAGGCGCCGCGCCAGGCCGATCGCGGGGGCGGCGGCGTTTGCCGCGGCCAAGGCGGGCAGGAGCCCGTCGACATAGCGCTCCGCCGAGTTCGTCTCCCGGACATAGGCCCTGGCGCGCCGCCCCATCGCGGCGGCGGCGGCGCGATCGGCCAGGATCGCGGTCAGGTGGCGGGCCACGTCCGCCGCCTCTCGCCCAGGCTCGCAGCGCAGGACGAGATCGGCCGGGACATCGGCGTAGACGCCGTGGTTGGACACCAGCACCGGACGAGCGGAACGCATGCCCGTGATCAGCGAGGCCGAACCCGCTTCGATGATGGGGTTGCGCAGGCAGCAGACGACATCGACCGATCTCATCTCGTTTTTCAGCGCGTCGTCGTCGATCCAGCCGGTGAAGCGCGGCGGCGCGATCCCGAGCTCGGCCGCGAGCCCCTCGAGCCACGTCCGCTGATTGGCCCCGACTTCTCCGATCAGGCGGTACTGGCAATGCGCCTTCAGGTCCGGCCGGCTCGCTATCGCGCGGAGGACCTGGTCGGCCTGCTTATTGGGGTTCACGTCGCCGATCGTTGCGACGACGAGCGTCGGCCCGGGCTGCGGCGGCTCGGGCATGCCGTCGTCGGGCATGGTCAAAGGCTGGACCGTCACAGCGCCCGAACAGGCCGCGCGCAGCCGGCCGGCCCAGCCATGCGAGTGAACCACCGCTCCCGAGACCATCGGAGCGAGCCATTCGAGCATGGGCCGCTCAGTGACCATCTGCTCCAGCGGCAGCCAGAACTCCGCGGCCCCGCCGTTGCCGGCGCCGTAGACGGCCTCGGCAAGCCGCCGCGGCGATTGCGAGGCCGGCAGCCAATCCTCCGCCCAGACGTCAGCCAGGTGCGCCAGGAAGCCGTCGTGAAAGATCCCCAGCACCGGCAGGCGGTCCATCAGGTCGGGAAGCGCGCCGTGATAGGAAAAATTATTGCCGATATTGGCGATGACGCCGTCGAAATCCGCCCGCAGCTGTTGCGGAGACGTAGCGCCCAGCATCCGCACCGGAGCGGAATCGCACCGGCTCGGAATTTCGGCCGCGGCGCCGACCTCCGTGCGGAAGACGGAGACCTCATGCCCGCGCCGCCGCAACTCCGCGACCAGGGGCGCGCCGAAGGTCGCGATCGCCGATTTCGTATTCCAGGGACTGAGCCAAGCGATTCTCAGCATCATGCCAACAACTTCTTCAGCGTTGTTTCCCAGGTGAAATTGCAGGCATCGAGGATGTCCCGCCCCGCCTCGCCGAATTCTTGCGCCTGCCTTCGATTCGAGACGAGCGCAGTCATCGCCGCGCCCAAGGCCTCAGCCGTCGGCTCTACAACCAATCCGCTCCGCCCGTTCTTGACGATATCAAGAACCCCGCCTGAATCCGTCGTGGTGATGACGGGCTTCGCGGCACGGAAAGCTTCCATCGTTACATAGCCTACACTGTCCTCATCGAACGGAATATAGGCCGACGCGCGGCACCTGTTGACCAGGGAGGCGATATCCTCCTTCGGCAGATAGCGGAGATCGAGCGTCACGCGATCTTCCACGCCATGACGGCGCGCGAGCTGAACCAGATCGGCCGATATCGCCGGATCGTCAGGCGGGCCTGCGATCACCAGCCTGACGCCAGGAGCATGGCGAAGCGCCTCGATCAAAAGCGATTGGCGCTTGGCCGCGTTCACCCGACCGCCGGCGAAGACGAAATCCTCGCTCGGGCCGCCCGCGAACAGCTCGGGGTCGTTGAGCGGAGCAGACAGGACCTCGGCTTCGATCCCGTGGTAGCGGGACAGGCGCTTGGCCGCCTCCGATATCGCGAACAGGCGCCGCGCCGAGCGGAAGGCCTCCTCATCCGCCAGCCGGATCGCGCCGCGGATCGCCTCTCCCGACGCGTCGTCGGGAATGTTCGACATGCCGGCGTCAAAGAGGTCGTAGGCCTGCCGGTATTGATGGAGCAGCCAGACGACCCTGTTGGGATGCGGAACCAGGTAGACGGGGAATTTCAGCGCGATCACGCGGTCGACATTCTCGATCCGCAGGTTGCGGGCGATCAGCATCTCGTCGACGAGCCGCTCGGCCGGGTTCCATGAGAACGGAATCCGCATCTCCTCGGCCTCGTGCCCGGCCATGCGAAGCTGGAGGACGAGCTCGCGCGACAGGGCCTCGGCGCCTCCGCGCACGAACGGCACCCGGCTGTTGAGGACGAGCACCTTCATGCCAGCAGCCGCCCGATCACGGCATCCCAGCCGATGCCCGACTCGGCGATACGCCGCTCCGGCTCCGGGGCGGCCACGGGAGGGTAGAGAACCTCGCTGTCCAGACCATTGAACGTCTTCAGCCCATCCGCGGCGGCCTGGCTATTCGCAAACAGGCGCCGGGCGCCGGCAAGGGCGGCCGTGTCCGCCGCGCGCACCGCGTCGCGCAAGCCCCTGTACTGGGCGTTGTCCGGCAGCGAGCTGTGCTGCGGGTCTCCCCACAGATCGTAGAACATGCGCTGGTGGTGGATGAACCAGCAGATCTTCCGGCTGTGCCGCACCATGTGGGACGGGGCGCGGAACGTGACGACGAGATCGAAATGGCTTTCAAGCTCGATCATCTGAAAGGCGAGCATCTGATCCAGGACCGTCTCCGGGTCATCCGAACTCGGGACATAGATGGTCTCGACGAGGTGGCCGCGCGCCCGAAGCTCCTCCTCCAGCCCTTCGACGACGAAGCGGTACCCGCCCTCGACGGGAGGCACTGCGGACGAAATCAACGCGATGCGTTGAGGCGAGGCGGTCATGACGGCTTCCGCAGCAGCTTCGCCGGGGCGCCCCCGACCCAAACGCCATCGGGCAGGTCGGAGACCACGGCAGATCCGGCGCCAATGACGACGTCCGCCCCGATCGTGATTCCGGGCCTGACGGACGAGCCCACGCCGACCAGCGTCCTGGCGCCGACCGTGACCTGCCCCGCCAGGGCGCAGCCCGGGGCGACGTGGCATGCGTCTGCCAGCATGCCGTCATGGTCGACGATCGCACCCGTGTTGAGGATGGCATGCTCGCCCAGCGCCGCATCCGTGCCCAGCACGGCCCGGGCCATCACGAGCGCGCCGTCCCCGAGCCTCGCGCTTGGCGCGACGAAGGCTGAGGGATGAACGAGGCAGGGCTGGCCAAAATTCAACGCCCGGACCTTCGCCCCGACCTGCTGCCGCAGCCGGTTCTGCCCCAGGGCGACAAAGGCGTGGCGGACGCCCTGCGACCAGAGTTGCGGCAGGAGATCGTCGCCACCCAAAATCGGCGAGCGATGCAGAGACGACTGCTGCACGCCGATATCGAGGAACCCGACGATCGAGAAGCCGCCGAGGGCGGAGACAAGCTCATGCACGACACGGCCATGCCCGCCCGCTCCAAGGATGACGAGCGGCGTCATGTGCGCACGACCAGCTTGGGCCAATCGGATGGCGGGCGGCGCAGCATCAGGAGATTGACCGAGAAGACGCCGTCGAGATCCGAGGGGACGATCGCCCGAATGCTGCCGTCGCCCTCGCTGATCTCCCAGGGGCGAAAGCCATGCTCGGCAAAGGCGCCAAGCCAGCCGGCGGGGTCCATGCCGAGCCGCTCGAGATGAGAGGCACCGAACTCGACGATCATCGCAAGGCCCGGCGTCGATTCCAGCAGGCGCGGCATCCCGCGCAGGACCTCCAGCTCCATCCCTTCGACATCGACCTTGACGAGCTTGGGATGCATGCCGTCCGGCAGGGCGGAATCGAGCGTCCTGACCGGGACCTCGATGCCGCCCTCCCCATCCGCGAGCGGCAGGAGGCTGTTATGGGACGAGGTCAAGCCCAGGTGGAGCTTGGCCGTCGCCTCGGCGGATCCGATGGCGCATTGGACGATCGTCACGGCGCCCTCGGCGCCCTTGAGGGCGATGGTCCGGCGCAGCAGGTCGGCGCAACGCGGGGTCGGCTCGAACGCCACGACCTTGCCGCCCGTGCCCACGGACGCCGCCATCACGAGGGTCAGCGAGCCGATATTGGCGCCGACGTCCACGGCCTGATCACCGGGCCCAAGCATCCGCTGCAGAACGAGGGAGGTGCCGGGCTCGAACGCATCCCCGACTTCGACCATGGTCGATACGAGGCGCAGATCCTCCGCCGGCACCAGGAGCCAGCCGAAGGACGTCCTGCACAGAACTTCGGTGCCCAGGGGCACCGCACGCGACCGGAGCAACTGGCCGGCATAGTTCTCGACCCTGGCCAGGCCGGCGGCGGTGGCGCCTGCGGTCGCTTCGACCCTGGCCAGGCCGGCGGCGGTCGCGCCCGCGGTCGTTTCGACCCTGGCGAGGCCGGTAGCGGCACCACTCGCGCTCGCCTCGACCTGGGCCAACCTTTGCGTCAGGACTCGCAGAGCCTCGTTAGTCTCCCGGGAATACTGGCCAACGACATCCAGCATCTCCTGTTTTCCCGCCAGCAGCGTCGCGATTGCCAGGGTTTGCTGCTGGGCGAATTGCGACGCTTCGACGCCCGCCGTCACGCGCCCCTGCAGGCGCGTCAGCAGCGGCAGGACAACAGGACGGAGCCACCTGAGGCCACGGCGGCCGATGCGCCGATAGAGGGAGAGCCCTGAAGGAGCAACGCTCCCCGCGCCCGCGCCGCTCGCGCGCAACGAATGGGCCGGCTCGCCTCCGGCGAGAGGGAGCTGAGCCCCTCTCTCAAAGAGAGCGCGCGATACCCCGGCCCTGAAGGAAACATTCAGACGCATAGAATTGCGCTTCTCAAAGCATTTTTTAACAGAACAGCCGCCGAGATAGCAGAAAAGGTCTATTTTGTCCAGATTTTATATACTTTATACTACATACATAACCTTACGTCATCAAATAGATGTTTATCACCTCAAATACTTATAATCTAAAATCTGATCATCTACGCCCGAAAAGACCGGATACTGGTGATTCTACCGCGAGCTGCGCGGTGGTCGGCACATGCGATGCGGCGGTGGCGCAGCTCATGCTGCGCCACCGGGTCGCCCGTTCACGAGGCCAGGCACATCATCCGAACGCGACGCCATCGGACCACGCCGGCGGCGGCGTCATAACCAAGCACGTCAGGATAAGCGCTTTAAAACGTAAAGCCAAAATCGTTCGCATGCAGGGAGGTGCGCAGCACGTTCTGCAGCACGACGGTGTTGCCCTTGCCATCTCCGATCCAGGTATCGGCGCCGACCTGGGCCGAGTTCGCGTAAACCTGGGCGAAGCTCAAAAACACGGAGTAGGAGAAGACCACGGCATCCGGCGAGCCCGCACCGGCGACGAAGTCGGTGATCACATCCACGCCGAAGCCGGGCCTGACCAGGAACAGATCCGAGCCAGCGCCGCCGGTCAGCGTGTCATAGCCGGCGCCGCCCTGGATGACGTTGTTCTGGGCGTTGCCGATGATGATGTTGTCGGTCGCATTGCCGGTGCCGTAGACGGCGTTGCCGCCCATGATCAGGTTGTCGACGGCATCGGGAAGCGCGAAGTTGACATAGGCGAAGACCTTGTCGGCGACGCCGCCACCCGCGAATTCGAAGGCGATGTCCGAGATGTCGTCGACTTCGTAGGTGTCGTTTCCGCTGCCGCCGAGCATCACGTCGGCTCCGGTTCCGCCGAGCAGGACGTCGTCGCCGACGCCGCCATCGAGCCAATCCGAATCAGCGCCGCCGTCGAGCTTGTCGTTGCCGATACCGCCCTCAAGATAGTCTATGCCCGCTCCGCCGTAGAGTCCGGAAGCGACGACGCCGCCGAGGGCAACGACGATATCCGTGCCGCCGTCATCACCATCGCCCCCATAGATATGATCGCTGCCGGCGCCGCCATACAGGGCGTCCCGACCTTGACCGCCCTCCAGGTAGTCGCCCGAATCGGCCGCGGCGGGCCCACCCACTAGGAAATCGTCGCCGAGACCTCCGTAGAGGTAGTCGATCTCTGCCCCACCTTGCAGCCAATCATCTCCATTGCCACCGTAAGCATCAATGTCTAATCCGGCAGCCGCCGGGTCTACAGAAATATAATCGTCACCCCACCCGCCTTCAAAATAGTTATACGACCCATAAGCAGCGAAAACGACATCGTCTCCGTTACCCATATAATACCAATCATAGTCTAAGTGATCCGATATTTCATTAGCGTCACCGCCATAAAGCGTAGGCATAATACCGCTCCGTATCACAAAGTGAGATTTGATCTTGGCCTCAGTGATACAGGGTTTTCTTTTGCTGTCACGCTCAATCTCTAGTTGCGCCGATGCAACCCTCCCATCGAGGGAACAGACAAGCGCGGCACATTGGCCGGCTAACCGCGAGCGCGATCAAGACCGGGCGGACGAAACGCCCGCCCGGGGAGCCGTCCAGACGCGCGTCAGACGAAGCCGAAATCGTTTGCGTGGAGCGCGGCGCGGTTGACGTTCTGGAGCACGACGGTGTTGCCGTAGCCGTCGCCGATCCAGGTGTCGGCGCCGACCTGGGCCGAGTTGGCGTAGACTTGGGCGAAGCTCTGGAACAGCGCGGTGGAGAAGACGACCGCATCCGGCGTGCCGGCGCCGGCGACGAAGTCGGTGATCACGTCGACGCCGAAGCCGGGCCTGACCACGAACAGGTCGGAGCCAGCCCCGCCCGTGAGCGTGTCGTAGCCGGCGCCGCCCTGGAGGACGTTGTTCTGCGCATTGCCGATGATGATGTTGTCGGTGCTGCTGCCAGTGCCGTAGACGGCGTTGCCGCCCATGATCAGGTTGTCAACGGCGTCGGGAAGCGCGAAGTCGACATAGGCGAAGACCTTGTCGGCGATGCCCTGGCCGGCGAACTCGAACACCCGGTCGCCGACATTGTCGACCTCGTAGGTGTCCTCGCCCTCGCCGCCGATCATCAGGTCGGCCCCGGTCCCACCGAGCAGAGTATCGTTGCCGCGGCCGCCATAGAGCGAGTCCGCATCGGCGCCGCCATCAAGGGTATCACCGCCGTCTCCGCCATAGAGGTAGTCTATGCCGGCGCCGGCATATAGCAGGTCGTTACCCTGGCCTCCGTCGAGGCGATCGGCACCGGCATAGGCATATATGACGTCGTTCCCTTCGTCGCCATACATGTCGTCAGTGCCGGCGAAGCTCGATTCATCGGCATCCAAGTTGTCATCGCCGCTGCCGCCATACATGTCGCCGTAGGAGTTCGTTCCGTCTTGAAAATTCAAGCGGTCGGTGCCCTCACCGCCATACAATGTGTGTGAGCCGGCGGTGGCACTGAGGTTGTCATTGCCATCCAACCCGTACATGACGGCATCAGTGCCGGTGTAGATGTCGCTACCAAGCGTTCCGACGTAAGTGACCATCGCCTTCTCCCTGGATGCTATCGCGGTTAGTCATTCGAGGCTGCGCGCCGTCGGCGTGCAGCTCTGCCCATGCGAAAATTCGGCGATGCTGTTTTGGCGCCCATCAGCAACCCAAACCCCAGCGTGATGATGGCACTGAATTTTAACCGGTCCATCCTTTATTCGGATGACGATCGGCCTATGCCGTCAAATAACTCCGCCACTTTCTGGATCATTATTTTCCTTACGTAACCTTATATTGATATAATATCTTCCGACTATCAGTATTACACTTAAATCTACGTTGCCGTTCTTGTCATCCAAAATTCTTTGATCGAAATAAATAAATTCAGATACTTTTAAATTACCGAAAGCTCATCGGCATATCGAATTGGAATCATGACTGCCAATCCCCCTGCACGGGCCACGCAGACATTACGTCAACCTCATCTCGTCCAGCTCACCCGCAACCGCACAGCTCCGGAAGCGTCCCTACCGCTCCCTGAACGCCTTCGCGATCTGATCGGCGAGGGGTTTGACGATGTACTGGAGCGGGGTGCGGTCGTCGGTCTTGACGAAGATGTCGGCCTTCATGCCGGCGCTGACCCGGTTCGGTGCGATGCGGGCGAATTCCGCCGGCGATATCGAGACGCGGATCGTGTAGAAATCCGCGCCGGCCTGCTGGTCCCGGCTGGTATCGGCCGAGATGCGCGCGACCGTGCCAGAGAGCTCGGGCGTGCTGCGCTGGTTGAAGGCGTGGATCTTGACCTGGGCCGGCCGGCCAAGCGCGATCTGGTCGATATCGGGAGGATTGACGCGGGCTTCGACCTCGAGCGCATCCCCGGCCGGGACGATCAGCATGGCGGGCTCGGCCGGCGTGATCACGCCGCCGACCGTGTGGACTGCGAGCTGGTGGACGAAGCCGGCGCTCGGCGCGCGGATGTCGATCCGCTTCAACTGGTCCTCGGCCGCGATCCGGCGCTCGACCAGCTCGGCGCTCCGCCCTTGAATCTCGCGCAGCTCCTTCATCACCTCCTCGCGCAGGCTGTCATCGACCTGGATGACCTGGAGCTGCGTTTCCGCGATCTTGCCTTCGGACTGCGCCACGGAGGCGATGAGCTGGCCCTTCTGTCCCTCGAGCCTGGCGGCCTCGCGCTCCAGCGCGGTCTTGCGATTCAACGCGACCAGGCTCTTGGCGTAGAGATCGCGGACGCCGAGCAGCTCCTCCTCGATCAGGGCCGCCCGGCTGTCGCGGGCCGATTGCTGGGCGCGCAGGCCGCGAACCTCGTCGGCAAGCTGGTCGACGCGCTTGGCGAGCTGCGCCTTCTGGCCGTCGCGGGAGGCGCGGCGCGCCTCGAACAGGCTCTGCTCGGCCGCGACGAGTTCGGTGATGGCCGGCTCGGCGAGGCGGCCGGCCAGCTCAGGCGCGACGATGATGGCGGCGCGGCCGTCGCGCTCGGCCTGCAGCCGCGCCTGCCGGGCGGCAAACTGGCCGAGCTGCTTGAGCACGACCTGGAGGTTGGAGCGGGTCACGGTGTCGTCGAGCCGGATGACCACCGCATCCCGCTCGACGCGGTCGCCCTCGCGCACGAAAATCTCGCCGACCACCCCGCCGGTCGGGTGCTGGACCTTCTTGACGCTGCTGTCTACCACGAACTGGCCGGAGGCGACCACGGCGCCCGACAGGGTCGTCGTCACCGCCCAGACGCCGACCGTGCCGGCGAACAACGCGATGCCGGCGCCGCCGGACAAGGCGAGGCTCCTGAGCGAGCTCTTGAACTGCGAGCGCTCGCCGCCCCCTTCCGCCATCATGATACCGCCCCCTGGCGCTTCGCGCCCGGCAGGCCGCCCTGCCGCAGCACCCGTTGCAGAACCTCCTCCTTCGGGCCGAACGCCTGGATGCGGCCCTCCGCCATCATCGCAAGCTGGTCGACGCCGGCGATCGCCGTCTGGCGGTGGGTGACGACGATGACGAGGCCGCCGCGCGCCCGCACGCCCCTGACCGCGACGGTCAAGGCCTCGTCGCCGTCGCGGTCGAGGTTGGAGTTGGGCTCGTCGAGCACCACCAGGAAGGGCTCGCCAAAGAGCGCCCGCGCCAGGCCGATGCGCTGGCGCTGGCCGCCCGAGAGAGCCGCGCCGCCCTCGCCGATGCGCGTGTCATAGCCGCTCTCCAGCTTGAGGATCAGCTCATGCGCGCCGGCCGCCCGCGCCGCCGCGACGATCGCCTCATCCGTGGCCTCGGCCTGGAAGCGGGCGATGTTCTCGGCCACACTGCCGTCGAACAGCTCGATGTCCTGCGGCAGATAGCCGACATGGCGGCCGAACTCGGCCGAGCCCCATTGCTCGAGCGCGGCTCCGTCGAGCCGGACCTCGCCCTTGAGCGGCTGCCAGACGCCGACCAGGGCGCGCACCAGGGTCGACTTGCCGGATGCGCTCGGGCCGATGATCCCCAGGCCCTGCCCGGCGGTGAGCCGCAGCGAGACGCCCTGCAAGATCGGCGCCTGGCGCCCGGGAGCGGCGACGAACAAATTGTCGACCGAAAGCTCGTGGCGCGGCGGCGGCAGGCCCGTGCGCTCGCGCTCGCTCATGCCGGGCGCATCGAGCACCTGCTGCAGGCGCGTGATGCCCTGGCGGGCCGCGACGAAGCCCTTCCAATGCGCCACCGCGATCTCGATCGGCGCCAGGGCCCGCGAGGTCATGATCGAGGCGGCGATCATGGAGCCGCCCGAGATATCGCCGTGCATGGCAAGGTAGGCACCCAGGCCGAGCACCGCCGACTGGAGCGCCAGGCGGAAGATCTTGGCGAAGGAGCCGAGCCCGCTCGTCGCGTCGGAGCCGGCGAGCCAATCGCGAACGTGCCGCAGATTGGCCTCGCGCCATTTGCGCTGGAAGGCCGGCGCCATGCCCATCGCGGTCAAGGCCTCGGCATTGCGGCGGCTGGCCTCGGCAATGGCATAGCGGTTGGCGCCGCTGGCCATCTGGGCCTTGTTCGCCTCGTGGGTGCCCAGTTCGGTCAGGTAGGTGAGAAGCAGGATCGCGCAGCCGCCGGAAACCGCAAGCCAGCCGAGCCAGGGATGCAGCAGGAAACAGCCGAGAAAGAACAGCGGCATCCACGGCATGTCGAACAGGGCGGTCGGCCCCAGCGAGGCGAGGAAGCCCCGGACCTGATCGAGGTCGCGGATCAATTGCATCGACTGCTCGGAGCGCGCGCCGAGCAGGGACAGCCTTTGCACGGCGGCGAAGGCGGCCGGCGAGACCTGCTCGTCGAAATGCGCCCCGATCCGGGCCAGCATGCGCAGCCGGACCGCATCGAGGAAGCCCTGCAGCGCGAAAGCCGCAAGCAGCAGCAGCGAAATGCCGATCAGGGTCGGAACGCTGCGCGAGCTCAGCACGCGGTCATAGACCTGCAGCATGTAGAGCGAGCCCGACAGCATCAGGACATTGATGACGCCCGAGAAGGCGCCAACCGCAATGAACGCGCCGCGGCAGGACGACAGGGCAGCGGCGACGGTCGACGTTCGCGAGGATGCTGAGCGACGGATCAAGGCAAGCCTCGCAAGCCCGGCCTTTTTGCCGACGACGGTCGGCACAGCAGGCAGGCAAAACATTCGCCTTAAACCTACAGCTTAAATCCCTGTCTTTCAAATTTAAGCGGACACAATCCGCACAAATATCCCCCATCCCATCAACTTAAACCATTTAATATAATGTATCTATAGTTTTAGAATCCGAAATACGTCTTTATTGAATGTCATACTTCTGCTTACGCAATTGACACGATAGCAAATCATCGATCTAACCCAACGTAATATTTCTATACTGAGTCATTGGCGTGGCGTTGATACCCATCGAAATTATCTCCACGACGCCCGTATGATCATCAGGCACCAACCTCGACCGGCCATTGCCTTAGTGCAGGCGCTTCTCCGTCGCGGCGTCGAAGATGCGGATGTTCTCCTCTCTGGCGCCGAAGCGGAGCTTGTCGCCCGGCCGATAGACCGTCTCGGACGGGGCGCGGGCGACGATGGCGCCGTTCTGCAGGTCCATCAGCACGAAGGTCTCGGAGCCGTGCGGCTCGGCCACCCGGACCGTGCCCTCGATCAGGAGCGCGTGGCGCTCATCGTCCGGGCCGGCGAGGGTCAGCTCCTGCGGCCGCAGGCCGACGACGACGGGGCGTCCGTCTTCCGCGCCGCTGAGCCCTTCCGGCCAGACCGGCCCGAAGCTGCGCAGGGCCGCGGCGTTGGCGCCGAAGTCGAGGGCGCCGCCGCGGACGGTCGCATCGACCATGTTCATCTCGGGGCTGCCGATGAAGCGGGCCGTGAAGATGTCGGCCGGCCGGTTGTAGAGCTCCATCGGCGCGCCGACCTGGAGGATGCGGCCGTCGCGCATCACCACGATCCTGTCGGCCAGCGACATCGCCTCGACCTGGTCATGGGTGACGAAGACGATGGTGGTGCCGAGGCGCTGGTGGAGCTGCTTGATCTCCAGGCGCATCTGCCCGCGCAGCTGCGCATCGAGGTTGGAGAGCGGCTCGTCGAACAGGAAGGCCTGCGGGCTGCGGACCATGGCGCGGCCGATGGCGACGCGCTGGCGCTGCCCGCCCGAGAGCGCAGCCGGCCGGCGGTCGAGATAAGGCTCGAGCCCGAGCAGGTGGGCCGTCTCCAGGATGCGCTTGTCTTTGTCGGCTTTCGGCAGCTTTGAGGTGTAGAGCCCGAAGCCGATGTTCTGGCGCACGGTCAGGTGCGGGTAGATCGCGTAGTTCTGGAAGACCATCGCGATGTTGCGATGCTTCGGCTCGCGGTGGTTGACGACGTCGCCGCCGATGCGCAGCGTCCCGCCCGAGATGTCCTCAAGGCCTGCGATCATGCGCAAGGTGGTCGACTTGCCGCAGCCGGAGGGGCCGACGAAGACGACGAACTCGCCGTCCGCGATCGTCAGGTCGATGCCGTGGACGACGGTCGCCGCGCCGTATTTCTTGACGATCTTCTGCAGCTCGATGCTGGCCATCAGGCCCCTCCCACCAGTTCGGCAAAGCGCGCGGCGAGCTCCGCCGCGGCATTGCTCTCGCGCCGAGCCCTGTCCTCGGCCCGCTGTTCGAAATCCTTGAGCGCCGTGCGATAGCCGCGGATCGCGGCGTCGAGCGCGGCCGGGCCCGGCCCGCCGAAGCGCTCGCGCACCGCGACGAAATGCTCGGGCGAGACGATGCGCGCGAACTCGTCGGGACCGATCGAGGAGTCACGCCCGGCGCGCTCCTTGAAGGCCAAGGCGAAGGGCGCATAGCCATCGCTCGGCAGGTCGCCGGAGAGTGCGACCACGGTGCGGGCGACCTGCGCCGCGATGCCGTGCGCGAGCCTGAAGGACAGTCCCTCGACCCTGACCAGCGTGTCGGCCAGCTCGGTGATCGTCGCGCAGGAGCGCCGCAGGTTGACCGCGACACGGGCCGAATCGATCGCGCCGGCCGGCACGGTCACGGCGAGCAGGTCGAGGACGCGCCCGGCGACCTCGAAGACCTGGTAGCCCATCTCCTGGGTGTCGCCCTCGCTGTCGACCATGTCGGTGAAGGGGGTGTTGTGCATGACGTTGACGACCGCCCGGGCCCGGCCGACCGTCTGGGCCGAGAGATGGCGGAGATGCTCGATCGGCACCGGGTTGCGCTTCTGCGGCATGATCGAGGAGATCTGCACGAAGGCGTTGGGCATGTAGAGCTGCCCGACCTCGAAGCTCGACCAGACCTGGAAATCCTGGATCGGGCGGCCGAGATGCAGGAACAAAAGCTCGATCGCGCTGAAGATCGAGGTGATGTAGTCGACCGAGGCGATGCAGCTATAGGAGTTCGGCATCGCCCCGGCGAAGCCGAGCAGATGCGCGACGCGGGCCCGGTCGATCGGGAAGCCCGAGGTGGTGATCGCCGCCGCGCCCATCGGCGAGAGGTCGATGATGGCGCGGGCCGCCTCGAGCCGCTCGATGTCGCGCACGAGCACCTCGATGACCGCCCCGAGGTAGTGGCCATAGGTCGTCGGCTGGGCCGGCTGGCCATGGGTATAGGCCACCACCAGCACGGCCTTGTCGCGCTCGGCGGTGTCGACGAGCGCGCCGAGCAGGGTCCGGCACTTCAGCAGGAGACGGTCGACATGCTGCTTCAGCACGAGCTTGAACAGGGTGTGGTCGATGTCGTTGCGCGAACGCGCCGTGTGCAGCCGGCCGCCGATATCGGCACCGACGCGCTGCTTCAGCTCGCCTTCCATCAGGAAGAAGTAATCCTCGACCGCGCCGGTATAGGACAGGGTCAGGGGATCGACCTCGGCGGCGATGGCCTCCAGCGCCCCAGCGATGGTCGCGCCCTGCTCGCGCGAGACGATGCCGGTCTCGACCAGCATGACCAGATGCGCCCGGTCGACGGCCTTGAGGGCTGAGGCGAGATGGCGCTTGGCGCCGTCGAAGAGCGGCTTCAGCACGGTCTCGCGATAGACCGGATCGGGAAAGACGCTCCGGTCGCTGGCCTGCAATGCCTTCATATGCCGAAACCTATCCCTTGACGCCGGCGAGCATGACGCCGCGGACGATGTAGCGCTGGAAGAAGAGGAAGATCAGCAGGGTCGGGATCGTAGCGAGCGAGGCGCCCGTCATGATCAGCTCCCACTGGATCGACTGCTCGACGGCGAAGCTGGAGAGGCCGACCGGCAGCGTGTAGAGGTCGTGGTCGGTCGTGACGATCAGCGGCCAGAAGAACGCCGTCCAGTTGCCGAGGAAGGTGAAGATCGCCAGCGCCGACAAGGCTGGCGTGACCAGCGGCAGCGCGATCTTCCACCAGATCTGGAACTCGTTCAGGCCGTCGACGCGGGCGGCTTCGAGGAAGTCGTTCGGCACGGTCTCGAAGAACTGCTTCATCAGGAAGACGCCGAAGGCCGTCATCAGGCCGGGGAACATGATGCCCCAATAGGTGTCGATCCAGCCGAGCTTGCTCGCCATCAGGTACCAGGGGATCACCAGCATCTCGGTCGGGATCATCAGGGTCGAAAGGATGGCGATGAAGACGAATTGCCGGCCGCGGAACTGGAACTTAGCCAGCGCGTAGGCGACGAGGCTGTCGAAGAACAGGCAGGACAGCGTCACGATGGTCGAGATCAGCAGCGAGTTGAAGAACCAGCGCCCGAGGCGCCCGTCCGACAGCACCTTGACGTAGTTGTCGAAGGTCGGTGCCGCCGGCACCAGGCGCAGGTCGTAGACCTGGCCGGCGGTTTTCAGCGAGGTCGAGAACATGAAGAGCAGCGGCGTGACCATGACGAGGCCGCCAAGCAGGAGCAGCGTCCAGGCGATGATCCGGCCGGGGCGGAGCGGCTTTGCGGCCGCGCTTTGAGGTGCGGAACTCATCTCAGCGGCTCCTCAGGATCCAGAGCTGCGCCATCGAGATCGTCAGCAGGATCGTGAACAGGACCACGGTCTGCGCTGCCGCATAGCCCATCTGGTAGGACGAGAACGCGGTCTGGTAGATCATCAACACCAGCGGCTTGGTCGAGTTCAGCGGCCCGCCGGGGTCGTTGCTGGTCATGTTGTAGACCTGGTCGAAGATCCTGAGAAAACCGATCGACGAGAACACGACGAGGAAGACGGTCGTCGGCTTGAGCAGCGGCAAGGTGATGCGCCCGAGCACGGCGAGCTCGCCCAGCCCGTCGACGCGCGCGGCCTCGTAGTAGCTCGTCGGGATCGCGCGCAGGCCGGCGAGGAAGATGATGATCTGGAAGCCGAGATGGGCCCAGATCCCCGTCGCCATGATGGCGTAGAGCCCCTGGTCGACCGAGCGCAGGAAGGGCTGCGTCGGCAGGCCGAGGAAGATGAGCAGGTCGTTGATCACGCCGATCGGCGGCGGCTGGTAGAACCAGCGCCAGACCCAGGCCATCGCCGCCGCCGTCGTCAGGTAGGGCAGGAAGTAGAGCGCGCGGATGAAGCCGTGCAGGATGACGACGCGGTCGAGGTAGTAGGCGATGGCGAAGGAGATGACGATGCTGAGCGGCGTGCCGACCAGCAAGTAGGCGAAGGTGTTGCGGAAGACCTGCCAGAACAGCGGGTCGGCGAACATCGTCCGGTAGTTCTCGAGCCCGACGAAATTCGCCTCGCGCAGCAGGTCCCAATCGGTGACCGAGAGGTAGAAGGCCTGCGCGGTCGGATAGAACCTGACGACGGTAAAGAACAGGATCGGGACGGCGAGGAAGCCCCAGGCCCAGATCACCTGCTTGGTCGAGATCCGCAGCCGGTCCCAGAGGCGGGCCGGCACCTCGTCGCGGCCGGCCGCCGCGCTCGTCACCGACATCTCACTTGACCTTGCGGGCGTCGATGATGCGCTGCTCCTTCGGCACGGCGGCCGCGAGCGCCTCGGCGGCGGGCTGGTTCTTCAGCAGGACGCCGTTGATCATGTCGATCGCGACCTGGCGCTGCGCCGCCTCGTCGACGAAGAGCGTCGTGTGCGAGTAGTCGAGGCCGCGGATGAAGGGGCCGTAGACCGGGTCGGCCAGGTTCTTCTCGGTCATCGCCACGGTGCGGCGCGCCGGCAGTTCGCCGACCTTGTCGAGCCAGACGTTCATCGCCTTCTCGGAGGTGATGAAGGCGAGGAACTTCTCGGCCGCCGCAAGCTTCTCCCCGGTCGCGCTGGCGCCGATCGCGTTGGCGAAGTAGCTGCCGAAATTCGAGCGGATGCCGTCATCGGAGGCCGGAAGCTCGGCGACGCCCCATTTGAAGGTTGTGATCGTCTTGAACGATGCGATGCGGAAGGTGCCGTCGATCACCATGCCGGCGAGACCGGCGCGGAAGGCGGCCTGGCCCTCGTCCATGAAGCCTTCCTGACTGACCTTCTGCTGGGTCTGCAGGCCGGTGTAGAACTCCAGCGCCTTGCGGCCGCCCTCGCTGTTATAGGTGACCTTGGAGCCATCGGCCGAATAGGGCTCGCCGCCGAACTGGCGGACCAGCATCTCGCGCCACCAGTTGTGGTCCTGGCGGGAGATGTCCATGGCGACGCCGACCGTCTGGTAGTTGCCGGCTGCGTCGCGCTTGGCGATGGCCTTGGCGGCGGCGGTGAACTCGCTCAGCGTCTTCGGCGGCTTCTCCGGGTCGAGCCCGGCCTGCTGGAACAGGTCCTTGTTGTAGAACATCGCCATGGTGCGCACGGCGGTCGGCAGGCCGTAATACTCGTCGCGGTACTTCATCGCCGAGACGATCGGGAAGAAGTCCTTCTCGACCTGCGCAGCCGGGAAGCGCTCCTTCGAGAGCGGCTGGATCAGGCGGCCGGCAATGAAGTTGTCGAGCCAACCGTAGAAGAGCTGGACGACGTCGGGGCCCCTGCCGCCGGCCTTCGCGGCGACGATGCGCGTCTGATAATCGGCATAGGGGAAGGTCACCTGCTTGACGGTGATGCCGGGATTCTCGGCCTCGAACTCCTTGATCAGCAGGGTCATCGCCTGGACGCGCGAGTCGAAGAGATATTGCCAGTACTGAATTTCGACTGCCTGCGCCGGCGAGACGGCGGCAATGGCGAGGCAGGCGGCCCCGGCCGCAAGCGCGCATAGATTGGAGACAGCCCGGCGCAATCCCAGCAGGGACTTCCTCATCGTCGATCCTCCCGAGGATACTATGAGCCTGTTTCGGCTCTTTGTTTATGCAAGCGCTTGCATAATATGACGTTGGCCATACCGAGTCAACATCGCGGCAGAGAACCTCCGTTCCGTGCATTTAAAGCATTGAATATCAACGCTAATTGATATGGCGCCGAATATGCGCTAAAGGCCCTCGATCGTCGCGAGCTGCGCGGCCGCGAGTGAGTGATGACGAAAAATAGCCAGCGCTTGCCCTCAATGCCCGCCGGCCTCAAGGCCCTGGCGGAGCAGCTCGGCCTGTCGCAATCGACAGTCAGCCGGGCGCTGCGCGAGCATCCCGGCATCCCCGACAAGACGCGCCGCCGCGTGATGGCGGCAGCCGAGAAGGTCGGCTACCAGCCGAACGCAAGGGCGCGCGGGCTGGCGATCGGCCGTACCGAGGCGATCGGCCTCGTCTTCCCGATCGAGCGGCTGCAGCTGGAGGAGACGAATTTCGTCGACGTGCTCGCCGGCATCAGCGATGTCGTCACCAGGCGCAACCACAGCCTGCTGATGTCGCCCTTCACCGGCGACGAGGGCACGGTCCTGCGCAAGCTCGCCTCCTCGAAGGCGGTCGACGGCGTCATCATCACCAGGCCGCTGGTCCAGGACCCGCGCATCGCGCTGCTCACCGATCTCGGCCTGCCCTTCGTGGTGCATGGCCGCAGCGAGGTCGCGATCCCCTATTCCTTCGTCGACATCGACAACGAGGCGATCTTCGAGCGGCTGACCGGGCTGCTGCTCGACTACGGCCATCGCCGGATCGTCGCGCTGAACTCGTTCCTGCAGTTCCGCTACGCCGCGGCTCGCGCCGAGGGCTTCTACAAGGCCTGGGCCGCGCGTGGCCTCGACCCGGCCCCAGCGCAGATGCTGGAGACGCCGATGACCGAGCGCGCCGGCTATGACTGCGCCACGCGCGCGCTGGCAGGGCCCGACGCGCCCACCGCCTTCGTCTGCGGCTCGATCTTCCTGGCGCGCGGGGTCTACCGGGCGGTGGCGGAGCGTGGGCTCAAGGTCGGCCGCGACGTCTCCGTCGCCTGTCACGACGACGGCCTGCGCGGCATCAGGGCGTCGGAGTTCAATCCGCCGCTGACGGCGACCTACAGCCCGGTGCGCGAGCATGGCGAGCACCTGGCCGCCCTGCTGATCGACCTGACCGAGGCCAAGGCGGGCGCGCCGCACCGCATCCTCCCCGCGGACCTGATCCTGCGGGAATCGGTCGGGCTGGCTCCGTCTGCGGCGGCTCATACCGGCTTGAACGAATAGGGCCGCGTTCCTATAGACGGCCGGGATGAGCGCCCCAGACAAGCAGCGGACGGCTATGCGGTCGGGGCACTCCGACCAGCACTACGACGTTATCGTCGTCGGCGCTGGGATGGCCGGGCTTTCCGCCGCGGCCTTGCTGGCGCGGCACAACTACAAGGTCCTGGTCGCTGAGGGTCACGACCGCCCCGGCGGCTGCATGACGTCCTGGGTCCGCAAGCCGCGCGACAGGAACCGCGTCGCCCGGCGCTTCGTCTTCGATGCGGGCGTGCAGGACATCAGCGGGTTGAGCCCGCAGGCGCCGGTGCGGCATCTTCTCAGCCAGATCGGCGAGCAGGACTCGCTGGACTGGCTGCCGGTTCAGCATCGCTATGTCGTCAATGGCACGACGCTCGATCTCCCACGCAACTGGGACGGGCTCGAACGCGTCCTCTGCGCGGCTTTCGCTGAGGACGCTGCTGGCATCAGCGCGCTCCTGCGCGAGATCAGGCTGGTCTACGATGAGCTCTATGCCGGAATGGCGGCGGCGGATTACCGCCCCGTGACGGCGTCCGCGCAGATGCAATCGGGGCAGCGCTTCGAACACGCCGCGCGAGCCGCAGGGCAATCCTATGTCGCGCTTCTGGAGCGCCATATCGGCAATCCGACCCTGATCAGCATCTTCAAGATCCTGTCCGAATACGTCACCGACGATCCGGCCTGTCTGAGCCTCACCGATATGGTGCCGCTGTTCGGCTATTATATCGGCGGCGGCTTCTACCCAGCCGGCGGCGCACAAAAACTGCCCGACCTGCTCTGCCGCTCGATCCAGCGGCATCATGGCGAGATCCGCCTCAAGAGCCGCGTCAACGCGTTCATTCTTCGCGACGGACGGATCGCGGGCATCGAACTGGCGTCGGGCCAAGCGGCCTACGCGCCCGCCGTCATCAGCAATGCCGACATCGGCGCCAGCCATGGCGCGCTGCTCGGCCCCTACGACCTCCCCCCGCGCTACCGGCAGAGGCTCAAGCAATTGAAGCGCGGCCCCTCGGCGATCCTGATCAATTTCGGCCTGGACGCGATACCGGACCTGCCGGCGCGCGTCTTCGTCGAGCAGGACGGGCTGATCTTCGGACTCGGCAATCCCAGCGCCATCGATTCCACCCTGGCACCGGCCGGCCATGCCGCCCTGAGCCTGCTGCATCTGCTGCCTGAAGCCGAGGCGCACTCCTGGTTCGCGCTCAGCCCGGCCCAGGACGAGGACGCCAGAAAGCTCTACGCGCAAAAGCTGATCGCCGCCGCAGGCCGGGTGATCCCCGGCCTGGAAGACCATATCGTGCATTATGAAGTCGCGGCGCCGCCGACATTCCGGCACTACATCCAGTCCGAGAACGGCAGCATCTATGGCGCGGCGCGGGGTCAATGGTGCCCTCCCGTCGCCTCGCCCGTGCCCGGCCTGTTCCTGGCCGGGGCTGGCACCGCGACCGGCCCCGGCGTCGAGGCCGCCGTGCTGTCGGGCCTCCACGCCGCGCATGCGGTGATGGACCGGTAACGTCAGTCCCGCCAGGCGATGGACAGGAACATCTGATCCGACGGCTTGGCGTGCGCGACGGACCAGGCCGTCTCATCGACATGCGCACGCATCACGCCGCCCGAGACGGGACCGGCCAAATAATCGCAGCGATCGGTGAGCTGTGCGAAGGCGCGGCCGGTCGCCTTGGCCAGAGCCTCGCGCCCCGTCCAGATCCGGTAGAACGCTTTGGGCCCATCCTGCGCGACCTGTCGTCTTTCGGCCGGGCCAAACGCCAGTTCAGCGATGCCCGCGATATCGCGCTCCTTGGCGCTGCATTCGAGGTCGAGCCCCAGGCCGGGGACGAAGCCATAGGCGGCGGCAACGAAACCGTTCGCATGCGAGATCGAGATGACCGGCGTAACCTCCCGCGCGCCGGCCTCCAGAACGGGCCGGCCGGTCGGGTCGCGCAGGATGGAGCGCTGGCGAGACGCGTCAACCTCTCCTCTCAGCATGTAGCGCAGGAGCGCCCGGGCGGCTTGGGAGGACGGCGAATAGGCCTTGTCCGCCGGGTGCGACCAGCCACCGAGACGTTCCCGCGCAAAAGCCCCCTCCTCGCCCATCAAAGCAAGGGTGATCCGGCCCTGCGGCCTGGCGCGCTCCGGAAGGGATATCGGCAGGGAAAAGGCCGGAATATCGAACATTACACGCGAAACTGGATGGCCGACGCAAGGCAGCCAAGCTATGAGAACCGTCTCCGATGCCAAGCGAAATTTTCATGAGATTTGCGGTTCGAAACTGGTTCGCATGGACGTCCGAGCGGATTTCGAGCGCGCAATGGCGGGATTGGGCCGGTCCCTGCCGCGAGGACGACTTCGTCCCCCCCGTCGCCTTGCCCTTGTCCCTGCGCCGGCGCGCGACCCCGATGGGGCAGACCCTGCTTGCCGGCGCCCTGGGCTTCACCGAGATCGTGCAGGAGGCGCGCTATGTCCAGGCCTCCCGCCATGGCGAGTTCAGCCGGGCGCGCCAGACCCTGCTGGCGCTGGCGCAGGAGGAGGAGTTGTCGCCGGCCGAATTCAGCATGTCCGTCCATCACGGCCTTGCCGGGCTGCTGTCGATCCACGCGCAAAACCGGCAGGGGCACATCGCCCTGGCGGCGGGCACCGAGTCCTTCGCCTGCGGCCTGCTCGAGGCCGCCGCATGCATCGCCGAACGCCCGCAGACGCCCATCCTGCTGCTCTACGCCGATGAGAAGCTGCCGCATGAATTCGCCGGGCTCGCCGGCCCTGAAAGCGCCTTGCCCTGCGTCATGGTGCTCGGCCTGACGGCGCCGCGCATGGACGGCGACGACATCATCCTGACGCAGGAGCCCGCCAGCCGCCCCGGAGACCCGTCGCCTTCGGCCGCCTTGGATTTTCTGCGCTTCCTTCTTTCGGGCGAGGCGCAGGCGGTTTCGCATGGCGAACACTGGGACTGGACCTGGCGGCATGCTTGACCGGCTCGGCCGCATCTACCGCATCCTCGGGACCGGCTTCTTCTTCGCCATCCTGTTCGGCGGCGGCGCGGCCATCGCGGCCATCGCCTTTCCGATCGTCGGCCTGACGACGCGCGACCCGCGGCTGCGGCGGGAGCGCAACCAGTACATCATCCACCTGCTCTTCAGGTCGTATATCGGCTCGATGCGCCTGATGCGGCTGGCCTTCTTCGACTACAGGGGCCTGGACAAACTGCGCGACGCGCCGGGCCGGATGGTGATCGCCAATCACCCGTCCCTGCTCGACGTCGTCATGCTGATGGCGCTGATGCCGCGCGCCCAATGCATCGTGAAGCAGTCGCTCTGGGAGAGCCCCTATCTCGGCCGCCTGGTGCGGGGCGCCGGCTATATCAGCAACGCCCTGCCGACGGAGCAATTGATCGAGGCCTGCCGCCAGAGCATCGACGACAAGACCTGCCTCATCGTCTTCCCGGAAGGCACCCGGACCACGCCCGGCGAGCCGATGCGGCTGCAGCGCGGCTTCGCCAACGTCGCCCTCATGCTGGGGCTCGACATCCAGCTCGTCACCATCACCTGCACGCCGCCGACCCTCTTGAAGGGGCAGAAATGGTATGCGATTCCTCCGCGCCGGCCGGTATTTCGCGTCGATGTAGGAGAAATGTTATCGGTAAAGCATATGCTGAACGACCATGGACGACCTCTGGCCGCCCGAAAGCTGGTCAGGATGGTCTCAGCCTACTACGAGGACAAGCTGGCGAATGGATGAACTGGAAACACGCATCAAGCGGCTGATCATCGATAGCCTCAAGCTCGAAGACCTCAAGCCGGAGGATATCGCCAGCGACGAGCCTCTCTTCGTCGAAGGACTGGGCCTGGATTCCATCGATGCGCTCGAGCTCGGCGTCGCCCTGCGCAAGACGTTCGGCCTGACCATCGAAACCGTAACGGACGACGTCAAACTTCATTTTCGGACGGTTGGCAGCTTAGCTCGGTTTGTCCGCTCGCAACAGAAAGACCCTCAACACCATGTCGCGTGACGAGCTCTACCAGCAGATCAAGTCGTATCTCGTCGACGTCTTCGAAGTCCCGGCCGACAAGGTCACGCCGGACGCGCGGCTCTATGAAGACCTCGACCTCGATTCCATCGACGCCGTCGACCTGATCGTGAAGCTGCAGGACCTCACCGACCAGAAGTTCAAGCCGGACGACTTCAAGTCGGCCCGCACCGTCGCCGATGTCGCCGACCGGGTCGACGCGATGATGAAGGCGCAAGCCTGAACCGAGGCTCGACCTCCGTGGGCCCGGCCATGCGCGCGCTGCTGATCGTGCTGGGCCTGGCCTATCCCGTGCTGGCCTACTGGGGCCATGGCACCGTCTCGCCTGCAGTCTTCGTTCTGGTGGCCTTGGCGCTGCTGGCCGCCCGCTACCTGCTGGCTCCCGTGGGACCGCTCAACCTCAACCACCCGACCGTCCTGATCATCGGCGCAGCGCTCATCGTCATGGGCCTCGTCGACCAGTCCCTGGCCAGCCTCGCCTATCCCAGCCTGATCAGCTGGGCTTTCGCCTCGGCTTTCGGCCTGTCGCTGCTGCATCCGCCGAGCCTGATCGAACGCTTCGCCCGCGCCCGGCATCCGGATCTGCCGGATGAGGCGAGAGCCTATTGCGCGCGCATCACCTTGCTATGGACTCTCTGGCTGCTGGCCAACGGCCTGATCGCAGCCGCCCTCGCCTTCGGCGGGAAGCTGGAACTCTGGCTGCTCTGGACCAGCCTGATCAACTACCTCATCAGCGGCAGCCTGTTCGGCGGCGAGTGGCTGTTCCGCCGGCTCAGGCGCATGCCGTCATGACGGCCGGCGGCCTCATGCCCATTCCGATGGGTTGGCGTGATGAACTGGACCGGCCCATTGCCTGTCGCAGCGATGGCGAACTGGTCTCGCGGCGGCAGTTCATTGCCGACCTCAACCACAACATCGGGCTGTTGGGGCAGAGGCCCGACGAGGCCGCAATCCTGTCCACGGCCAATCTCTATTGGTTTGCCGTCGGGCTGTTCGCGCTGGCCGCCTGCCGCAAGCGCACCATCCTTGCCGCCAACGACCTGCCTGCGACCCTGGCGGGGCTGACCGACCATGCCGGGCTGCTCGTCGGCGATCGAGAGCATGCTTTCTCCGGCGTGCAGCACCGGCTCCAGCGAAGCGACGACGCCCGAGGCACGGCATGGCCCGAGATCGCCCTGACCGCGCCGATCTGCTTCTTCACCTCCGGCTCGACCGGCGGGCCGAAGCGGATCGACAAGGAGCTGCGCCATCTCGTCACCGAGGCGGAGGCGATCTCCGACTTGTTCGCCGCGCAGCGAGCAGGGTTCCGCTCGGTCTGCGGGACGGTGCCGCATCACCATGCCTATGGCCTGGCCTTCCGGTTGGTCTGGCCGCTGATCTCGGGCATTCCCTTCGCAGAGGAGACGCCGGAATTCCTGGAACAGGCTTTGGCCGAGCTCGATATCGGCGCTGTCTTCGTCACCAGCCCGGCCCATCTGCACCGGCTCGACGGCTTCGCGCCGCTGCCATCGGCAAGGCGGCCGGCCTGCGTCCTCAGCGCCGGCGCGCCGCTCGATGGGGAGGCAGCGCAGCGGGCGCAGGAGCTCTTCGGCTGCGCGGTGACGGAGATCTACGGCTCGACGGAGACCGGCGCGCTCGCCAGCCGCCTGCATGATCGCTCCGGGGAGCCGTGGCGGCCCCTGCCCGGCGTGCAACTGTCGCAGGACCCGTCGGGCCATGCCAGCGCGACCGCCCCGCATATCCCGGGTGGGCAGGCGGTGCTCGCCGACCATGTCCGTAGGCGCGACGATGCAGGCTTCGACCTGCTCGGGCGGCGCGACCGCGTCGTCAAGATCGAGGCCAAGCGGGTGAGCCTCGACGAGGTCGAGGCGCGGCTGCGCGAACTGGCCGATGTCGAGGACGCCATCGTCATCGTGCGCGGCCATCCGGCGCGCCTTGCCGCCTGCGTCGTGCCGAGCGGGGCGGGGGCGGGGTTTCTTGCCAATGAAGGCGCTTTCCGGTTTAACCGCAGGATACGCGCCGCTCTGGCAATTCATCTCGAAGCTGCCAGCTTGCCTCGGCATTGGCGCTTCGTTGAGCAATTGCCACGCGGCGCCCTAGGCAAGATCAGCCAGCGCGACGTCGAAACATTGTTTGATGAGTAATGCCCCTACGACGCAGTTGTCCGGCAGAACCGAGCCCGACATATCGATGGTGCGCCCGACCGCAGACGGCGTGCAGATCGATCTCTCCGCGCCCCCCGACCTTGCCTATCTCGCCGGCCATTTTCCCGAGGCGCCGATCGTGCCCGGCGTCGTGCAGATCAATTGGGCGATCGAACTGGCCGCCCGCCATTTGCAGCTCGTGCTGGAGGCGGGAACCCAGTTCCAGGTGAAGTATCGCCGGGTCTTCCTGCCCGGCAGACCCGTCACTTTGACGCTGACCAACAAGAATGGCGCCTTACGCTTCGACTATGCCGATCAGGGCGACGTGCTGTCATCCGGCTCGATCAGGCTGAAGCACGGGGAGAGCCGCTGAGATGGGTATTTTTGCCGAGGCCAAAGCCGAGGTCCAGTTCTACGATCTCGATCCGATGCAGATCGTCTGGCACGGCAATTATCCGCGCTTCCTGGAACTGGCCCGCGGCGCGCTGCTCGACCGGCTCGACTATAATTATCCGCAGATGGCGGCCTCAGGCTATGTCTGGCCGATCGTCGACATGCAGATCAAATACGTCAAGCCGGCGCGCCTGGCCCAGAAGCTCACGATCCGCGCGACGCTGCTCGAATACGAGAACCGCATCAAGATCGCCTACCGCATCAACGACGATCCAAGCGGCGAGTTGCTGACGAAGGCGCAGACGATCCAGCTTTGCGTCGATGCTGGGACCGGCGAGCTGCGGCTCGATTGCCCGCCGGAGTTCATCAGGAAAGTGGAGGCGCTTCGTGATGGGGCATAGCTCGACCGGGCCTCGGGCTTCGGGCCTGCAGTTCTGCGGTGACGCGCTGAGGCCGATCGCCTGCGCACTCACCCTGTCCTTCCTCGCGCTGCTGCTCCAGGCCCTGCCGTCGCAGGCGCAGAGCACGACCTTGCAGGAGGGCCAGATCCTGCGCGGGCAGTTCGAGCAGAAGCGCTATCTCAGCGGCCTCGACAATCCCGTCAGAAGCTCCGGCGTGTTCACGCTGGTCGCGGGCAAGGGCTTGATCTGGACCACGAAAAGGCCGTTCGCGACGGTGACGGTGATGACCGAGGCCGGCCTGGTCCAGGACGTGAAGGGCAAGGAGACGCTGCGCCTCAGCGCCAGCAAGCTCCCGGTCATGGCGAAGCTCTATACGATGTTCGGCGCGGCGCTGACCGGAAATTGGGACGCCATGCAAGGCGCCTTCACCTTGACCCGCCAACAGAATGGCCAGGCCTGGACCATTCACCTCGAGAGCCTCAGGGCGGATGATCCCAACCTGCCGATCAAGGCGATCAAGGCGCGTGGCCAAAAACTTCTCGACGAGGTCGAGGTGGTGAAGACCAATGACGACCGCGACGTGCTGACCTTCTCCAACCAGAAGCTGGAAGCCGGCCGGCTGACGCCGGAGGAAGAGGAATTCCTGGTGAGGGCGCAGCGCTGACGCGCTCCCAAGCCAGCCTGCTTTGGCTGCTCGCGGTGGTCGCCGCGGGCATTTTTCTTGTTTTCAGCTTCCGCCAAGCGAATCCGCTGCGCACGGACCTCACCGCCTTGCTGCCCCTGGAGCAGCAGGACCCGGCGCGGCAGAAGGCCAATGACCTGATCTCCCGGTCATTGGCGAAGCGATTTATCGTCCTGATCAGCCATAAGGACCGCGCGCAGGCGCGGGCCCGCGCCGCCGAACTGGCAAAGGCGCTCGAAGAGACGAAGCTCGTCAGGCCGATCGGCGATGATTTCAGCCCCGACCAGTTCAGGAAGCTCGGCACGCTCTATTTCGCCCATCGCGCCGGCCTGCTCTCGCCGGGCGACCGCGACGCACTGCTGGCCGATCAGGGCCAGGACCTCGCGGAGCGGGCGATGGCGCAGATCGTCGGCCCCGGCGCGATCGCCGATGCGCGCCTGCTGAAGGCCGATCCGTTCCTGCTCCTGCCCTCGTTCCTGCTCAACCTGCCCTTTCCGGCCACGAAGCTGGCGCTGGACGAGGGCATGCTCGCGCTGCGGGACGAGAATGGCACGCATATTCTTTTGTCGGCTAATTTACTTGCCGACCCGTTCGACCTCACGGTCCAGCAGACCATCGTTTCGACCTTCAATCGCTACGAGGCCGCGCTGGACAGGCTGGACCCTCCCTCTATCCGCCGCCTCGGCGCGGTGTTCTTCGCGGAGGCCGGCGCGCATAAGGCCATCGACGAATCCTCCTGGCTAGCGGGCTTTTCGCTCGCCGGGACCATCCTGCTCATCCTCGTCGCGTTTCGCGGGTTGCGGCCCCTGTTCCTGAACCTGCTGGTGATCGCCGCCGGCGTGGTCTGCGGCCTGAGCGCCTGCCTTTTGGTTTTTGCGCAGGTCCATGTCGCCGTGCTGCTGTTCGGCATCAGCCTCATCGGCGTCGCTGCCGATTACGGCTTCTATTATACGGCGACGATCTTTGCGGCCGAGGACAAGACGCCTGAGCAACGGCTAAAGGAGATCCTGCCCGGCCTGTCCATGGCGCTGCTGATCGCCGTTCTCGGCTATGGCGCGCTGGCGATCGCGCCCTTCCCGGGCCTGCGCCAGATCGCCATCTTCTCCGCCGTCGGGCTGGTCAGCGCCTATATCACGACCGTGCTGTGGCTGCCTTTGGCCGACAGGCGCAAGCGGCCGGCCCATGCGGCGCAAACCCTGCGCTTCATCACCGGGCTTTCACGGCTCTGGACCGACAGGCGGTGGCGCGTGCTGCGGCTCGGCTTCTGCGGCGTCCTCGTCGTGATCGTGGCAGCCGGCCTCGGGCGCATCAGCTTCGATGACGACCTCAGGAAACTGCAGCCGCTCGACGCGTCGCTCATAGCCGATCAAAGCGCCATTACTGCCGTCACCGGCCTGAATCTGACCACACAGTATCTGCTGGTCGAAGCGGCCAGCGACGAGCGGGCGTTGCAACTCGAAGAGCAGATCGCGCCGATGCTCGGGCAATGGCAAAAATCCGGCCTGATCAAGACAGCGCAGTCGCCGGCTGCCTATGTGCCATCGCTGGCGCGGCAGGCGGAGAACCAGCGGCTCCAGCGCGAAAAACTCATTGAACCATTCCGCGCGGAGCTGCTGGAGGCGATCGGCCTGCAAGCCGGCGACCTCAACCCGGCGCCGGACGAAAAGCTCGCGCTCGCCACGGCGCTGGAGAGCCGCGCCATCCCCTTCCTCAACGAGCTCGTGCTCGAACCCGGCCTGCATGTCGTCACGCTCCAAGGCGTTACCAGCCCCGAGCGCATCAGGCAGGAGATCGCCGGCATGGCCGGGATCAAGTTCGTCGATCCGACCGCCGATCTCAGCGCCCTGCTCGGCCTCTACCGCTTTCGCGCGCTGGTGCTCCTCGCCTGCTCGCTCGGGGTGATCTCGCTGCTCGCGGCGTGGCGCTACGGCTCAAGCGGCGCCGCGCGGGCGCTGGCGCCGTCCTTCGTCGCGCTGCTGGTCGTGCCCTGCGCGCTGGGATTGCTCGGCTATGCCTTCACCTTCTTCAACGCCATGGCCATGGTGCTGCTGCTCTCCTTCACCATGGATTATTCGGTCTTCTGCGCCGAGGGCAAAGCGGAGAGCCGGCCGATCACGCTGCTGGCCGTGTGGCTGGCGGCGCTGGCGACGATCCTGTCCTTCGGCGTCCTCGGCTTCTCCAGCACGCCCGTCGTGGCGAGCTTCGGCCTCACCGTCCTGCTGGGCGTCGCCCTCGCCGGCCTGCTGGCCCCGATAGCTGCCCCGGCCCTCAAAGAGCCCGGCGGCTCCTAGAAGCCTGCGATCCTTGTGCTATAAGCGCCCGTAACAAGAAAAGGGCCCTTGATGCGACCGTGGCGCGATTGGCTGATAGGCGGCTTGTTCTTTGCTTTGGCCGGCTGCGCATCCGATACAAATTCAGCAGGAACGGGCGAGGCCACGATGCTGATCGGCCCGCAATTGCCGATCCGCGCCATCTCCCCCGCCGAATTCGCGTTCAAGGGCCAGGTCACGCAGGTGCTGACCATGCGCTTCGGCGAGCAGTCCATCAATCTCGAAGCGCAGCTCGTCATGAGCAAGAGCGAGGTCCGCGCGATCCTGCTCGATTCGCTCGGGCGCCGCGCCGTGACCCTGGCCTGGCGCGAGGGCAAGCTCGAGTCCCAGCTCGCATCCTGGCTGCCGCCGGGCATCCGCGCCGACGCGATCTTCGCCGACATGATGATCCTCTACGGCCAGCCTGCCGCGTTGCAAGCCGCCCTCAAGGATTCCGGCTGCGCGCTGGAGCTGGGCAGGGCCTCGCGCCTGCTGCGCTGCCGCGACAAGGAGGTCCTGCGCGCCGAGTACGAGCTGAAATCGCCGAAGACGCTGAACGGCTCGCTGCATTACGCCAACCTCGCCTGGGGCTATGACGTCGATGTCCAGTCCGCGGAAGTCCTGCGGTGACGGAGCATCTCAGCCTGTCCGCCATGGGGCTGGTGACACCCATCGGGACTGGCAAGGCCGAGACCGCCGAGAACCTGTTCAAGGGCTCCCAGGCCGGCTTTCGGACGCGCGGCGATCTCATCCCTGGGCGACAGGCTCTGGTCGGGGAGGTCATGGGGGACACCCCTGCCCTGCCAGCCGGGCTGGCGAAGTGGGACTGCCGCAACAACAGGATGATGGCTGTGGCGCTGGAGCAGATCCGCCCCGATCTCGATCGCGCGATTGGGCGCTACGGAGCAAATCGCATCGCCGTCATCCTCGGCACCAGTACCTCGGGCATCGCCGAAGGCGAGGCGGCTTTCGCGGAGCGCGTGAAGGCGGGGCGATGGCCCCCGCATTTCGACTATGCGCAGCAGGAAACCGGCGGCCTCAGCGAATTCGTCAAGGCATTCCTCGGCCTCACCGGCCCGGCCTACACGATCGCCACCGCCTGCTCGTCGAGCGCGAAAGTCTTCGCCACGGCGCGGCGGCTGATCCGCCTGGGGCTCGTCGACGCGGCCATCGTCGGCGGCGCGGATTCGCTGTGCCGGATGACGCCGAGCGGCTTCACCGCGCTCGCCTCGGTTTCCGCCAGACCGGCCAATCCGTTCAGCCGGAACCGCGACGGGATCACGATCGGCGAGGCAGCGGCCGTGTTCCTGCTCGAAAAGGAGCCCGGCGAGATCGTCTTCATGGGCATCGGCGAGACCTCCGACGCCCACCACATCAGCGCACCCGACCCGCAGGGAGCGGGAGCAGAAAACGCCATGCGCGCGGCGCTCGACGATGCCGGCTGCGAGGCCGGCGACATCGCCTATGTCAACCTGCACGGCACCGCGACGCCGCTGAACGACGCCATGGAAGGCCGGGCAGTCCACGCGATCTTCGGGGCGCAGACGCCGTGCAGTTCTACCAAGGCCATGACGGGCCACACGCTTGGCGCGGCAGGCGCGTGCGAGGCCGCCTTCCTGTGGCTGACGCTGTCACAGGAGTATAATCCATCCCGCTTATTGCCGCCCCAGCTCTGGGATGGGGTTCGCGACGAGGAGATCGCGCCATTGCACCTGACCGGTGCAGGCGAATGTTTTCCTGGGCAAGGCCGCGTCGCGATGCTGAGCAATTCCTTCGCCTTCGGCGGCAGCAACGTCGCGATCATCCTGGGAAGGCGATGAGATGAGCCAATCGCTTTACCCGCTCGACGCCGTCCTGCCGCACCGAGCGCCGATGATCCTGATCGACGGCATCCGGGAGTGGAGCGAGCACGAGATCCGGACGGAGCTGACGATACGCCCCTCCTGCCCGTTCTTCGTCGGCGGCAAGGGCATCGCCGCGCATATCGCCATGGAATGGATGGCGCAAAGCTGCGCTGCCTTCATCGGCGTCGAGGCGCTGCGGGCGCAGCAGCCGGTCAAGATCGGCTTCCTGCTGGGCACGCGCAATTTCTCGGCAGCCCTCGACTGGTTCGGCGAGGGCGAGACGCTCGAGATCAGCGCCAGGCCGGTCTACCGCGACGCGGGCATGGGCCAGTTCGACTGCGCAGTGTATCGCCCTGCCGGAAAATCCGAACTGGCAAAAGCGCAATTGACCGTTTACCAGCCGGATGATCTTTCCAACTTGATTCAAGATCAAACCTCGGAACGCGGGACATGATGCGCACCCTGCTTGTTACAGGCGCAAGCAAAGGCATAGGCCGGGCCATCGCGCTTCGCTTGGGGCGCGATAATTTCACTGTGCTTGTACATTACGCCAAGGACCGCGCCGGCGCGGAAAGCACGCTCGCCGAGATCGTCGCTGCCGGCGGGCGCGGCCGCCTGATGTCGTTCGACACGTCGCAACGCGAGGCGGCGCAAGCGGCGCTGGAAGCGGATATGGCCGAGCACGGCCCCTATTACGGCGCCGTGCTCAACGCCGGCGTCGCACGCGACAACGCCTTTCCCGCCTTGAGCAACGAAGACTGGGACAGCGTGCTCGATACCAATCTCGGCGGCTTCTACAATGTCCTGAAGCCGATCGTGATGCCGATGGTGAGCGAGCGCAAAGGCGGGCGCATCGTCACGATCTCGTCGGTCTCCGGCATCATGGGCAATCGCGGCCAGGTCAATTACAGCGCGGCGAAGGCCGGCATCATCGGTGCCACCAAAGCGCTGGCCATCGAGCTCGCCAAGCGGAACATCACCGTGAACTGCGTCGCGCCGGGGCTGATCGACACGCAGATGCTCGATCCGTCCATTCTCGACGAGGCCTTGAAGACCGTGCCGATGCGGCGTGTCGGGCAGCCGGACGAGGTCGCGTCGCTGGTCTCGTTCCTGTGCTCGGAGCAGGCCGCCTACATCACGCGGCAGGTGATCTCGGTGAACGGAGGCATGTTTTGACGCGCCGCGCCGTCATCACCGGCATGGGCGGCGTCACTGCGCTCGGCAATGAGTGGGCCGATATCCGCGCCAACCTCCATGCCGGCCGCACGGCCATCCGCCGCATGGATTGGGATCAGTATACCGGCGTCAATTCCAGGCTCGCCGCGCCCGTCCCCGATTTTTCCGTCGATCAGCGCTATAGCCGCAAGCAGCTGCGCACCATGGGGCGGGTGTCGCGCATGGCGGTCTACGCGACCGAGCAGGCGCTGGGTCAGGCCGCCCTGCTTGGCGATCCCGCGCTCAAGACCGGGCGCTGTGGCGTCGCCTACGGCTCGTCCTTCGGCTCGATCGCGCCCATTCTCAGCTTTGCCGAACTGATGAAGGACGGCGCCTCCAAGACGCTCAACGCCACCAGCTACATCCAGGTGATGGGCCATACCGCTGCGGTGAACATCGCGCTGTTCTTCGGCATGACCGGCCGCATCATTCCGACCTCGACCGCCTGCACGTCAGGCAGCATGGCCATTGGCTACGCCTATGAGGCGATCCAGAGCGGCAAGGCCGACGTGATGATCGCGGGCGGGGGCGACGAGCTCGACATCTCCGACGTCGCCGTCTTCGACACGCTGTTCGCGACCTCGACCAATAACGACAATCCCGGCCTGACGCCCCGCCCCTACGACATCACCCGCGACGGGCTGGTGATCGGCGAAGGCGCCTCGACGCTGATCGTCGAGGAACGCGAGCACGCCCTGGCGCGCGGCGCGCAGATTCACGCCGAGATCGTCGGCTTCGGCACGAATTGCGACGGCCACCACGCCACCCATCCGCAGGCCTCCACGATGGAGGTCGCCCTGCGCCTCGCCCTGGACGATGCCGGGCTGCCCGCATCCGAGATCGGCTTCGTCAGCGGCCATGGCACGGCGACGGAATCGGGCGACATCGCCGAGAGCCAGGCGACCCACGCGGTCTTCGGCGATGGCATGCCGATCCATTCGCTCAAGAGCTATTTCGGCCATACCCTGGGCGCCTGCGGCGCGCTGGAGGCCTGGCTCGGCATCGAGATGATGCGCGAGAAAAGCTTTGTGCCGACAGCTAACCTCACCTCCGTGGACCCGCGCTGCGCGCCCCTGGATTATGTGATGAAACAGGCGCGGCGCGTTGAAACAGAGCTTCTGATGAGCAACAATTTTGCCTTCGGCGGAATCAACACGTCTTTGATATTTCGACTAGCTTGAGAGGGATGTCATGAGGAATTCAGGCCGTATTCTTTTAGTCGGCGCAATTTGCCTTGTTTCGTTTTCCGCGATGGCGCGCAATGACCGCTCCCTGCAATCGCTCGACGACGCGATGAGAACCCCGGAAGCCACAGCCCTGCGGAGCGACGTGAAGGTCTATTTCGGCAACCAGAGGCATCCGCGCGTCAGCCAGACGATCGGCGAATGGAGCAGCCAGCGCAGGGGCAGCGCCGGCCGCACCGACCCCGAGACGAGCTCCGGCTGCCACTACGCTTTCGCCGAGGCCCTGGGGCAGTTGATCAAGCGAGCCGCCAATGAAGGCGGCGACGCGGTGATCAACATCGTCAGCGTGCATGGCGACGCGCCGCTGAAGAGCACCGCGCAATATCTGTGCGGCATCGGCAATGTTAAGACGGCCGTGCGCCTGACCGGCACCGTCGTCAAGTTCGGGCGCTGAGAGCGACGCGTTCCGCCCTCAGCACCGGCCGCACGTCATTGGTGGCTGGCCTTCTGTTGCCGACGTCACCGCTCGCGTGACGCCGGCGCAGCCCAGAAATCGTAGAAATTGTACCATTGCAGCGGCTGCTGCAGGCAGTGGTGCTCGAGCCGCTGCGCATAGAGCGCGGCATAGGCCGCCAGCGCCTCGGCCCTGGCCTTGCGCGGCAGGACCACCGCATCGGCAAAGCCCTCGAAATAGGCGCGGTGCCCTTTGCCCTCGCGCAGGCAAAACAGGGTGAGAACCGGGCAGTTCAGCAAGGCGGCCAGGATGTAGGGCCCTTGCGAGAAAGGCGCGGCCTCGCCCAGGAACATGGCCTCGCTCACCCGGCTTTGGCTCATGACCGGAATGCGGTCGCCGGCGATCACCAGCCACTCGCCGCGGTCGATCCGCTCCGACAGGGCGATCGCCGTATCGACGCCGATCTCCGTCACCTCGATGACGTTGGAGCCGACGCCGGGCAGGATCGAGCGCAGGATCGCGTTGTAGCGCCGCGCCTGCACCGTGTGCATCAGCACGTGCACGGGCCGGCCGACATGGGCGGCCAGCGCGGCGCGGGCGATCTCGGCATTGCCGAGATGCGAGACGATCAGCAGCGCACCGCGTCCCTCAGTGATATGGGCCAAGGCCGCGTCGCCGCCGACGATCTCGACCGGCCCGATCTGCTTGGGCCGCGCCCAGCCGATGAACGTATCGAGCGCCTTGGTGGCGAAGTCGAACTGATGCCGGAAGCCGTCGCGCCAGTTCGGCGCAGGCTCGCCCTTGAGCGCGCGGATGCGCGCGAGGAAATCCAGCGACGCCCTGCGCTGCTCGGCGCCGACGAGGAAGAAGTAGAATACGACGGGCTTCATGGCGAGAAGGCAGGCCCGCCGGCCGCAGAGGCGATAGACGGCAAGCAAAGACTGCATGCCCCAATAGGTGCCGCGCTCCGCCATCCCCGCCCAATGGCTCACTGGGGCAGCGGAGGGCCGACGCCGCCTCAGCAGCGCAGGCAGCCGCCAGAGCATGCCGAAGAACAGCCGCGTATGCATGCAGGTGATCAGCCAGTTGTCCTTGAACAGCCGGAAATTGGAGATGTTGCCGTCCGGATAGGTCACGCGCACCGGGACGTGGACCACGGGAGCACCGCGCCAGAACATCCGCACCATGATTTCCGTGTCGAAATCCATCCGGCGCCCGACATGCTCTTCGTTCAAGACGCGCAGAGCGGCGGCCAGCGGATAGACCCGGAACCCGCACATGCTGTCCTTGATCTGCAGCGACAGCGTTTCGATCCAGACCCAGACATGCGTCAGCCAGCGGCCGATGGCCCGGCCGCGCGGGATTGAGCGGTCGTAGACGGGAAGGCCCGAGATCAGCGCCTCCGGCTGCGCCCGCGCCGCCGCGACCAGGGCGTCCAGGCTCTGCAGATCATGCTGCCCGTCCGCATCGACCTGCACGGCATGGCTATAGCCGGCCGCGGCAGCGGCCTTCATGGCGACGCCGACGGCCCCGCCCTTCCCTTGATTCCGCGGCAAGCGGATGAGTTCGACGCCCTTGGCTGGATCATGCAGCAACGCGATGGCGCGCGCGGCGGGCTCATCGCTGCCGTCATCGACGACGAAGACCGGAATGCCCTGCGTGGCCAAGACATCGACGATACCGCCCAAGGCCCGATAGTGATTTCGGCTGGGTATGATGGCGCAGAGCTTCAATCCATCGGCAGTATCTTGCTTGGAAATCGTCATCTTCGCCCGAAAATCTGCTGCCTTACGCGGACGGAAAAACCGGGACACAAGACGGAATCACAGTTTGATCCAGCCCTTCGGATTGGTCCACCCTGGGCTGCCTCTGGAAACCGGTGGAGCGCAGACACCGAAGGCGCGCCGCGAGCCGGAAGGCATCGCCCCAAAACTGCGGCAGCCGGATGTCGCCAGGATGAAGATCGCGGCGGATGCGGGCCGGACGGCGGCGACTTAGCCAACTGCCGGAATGCGCGGCGCTGCGCCACCTCTGCCTCGCCTCTCCCAGAGTTGGACCGTCTCTTGCTTGCCTGAATCGGCTTGACTCCCGCAAACACCTATTTCAATAGAGTGATTGAATTGGTCGTTTGAACGGGATTGGCATGAGCGAAAGCCAGCCGGCTGCCACGGCAGATCGCATTCTGGATGTGGCCGAGGAGATGTTCGCCGAGCAGGGCTATCGCGCCGTCTCGGTGCGTTCGATCACCCGCGCCTGCGACGCCAACATCGCCGCGGTGCATTATCATTTCGGCTCGAAGCAGATCCTGCTGGAGGAGATCTTCGCGCGGCGTTCGGGCGCCATCAACGTGGCTCGCCTGAAGCTGCTGGACGATTGCGCCGAGCGGCCCGGCCGCGGGCCGGTGCTGGAGCAGGTGCTCGAAGCCTATCTGCGCCCGTCCTTCGCCCAGCCATCCGACGACGAGGGCGCGCGCCGCTTCATGCGGCTGCGCTCGGTCGTCGCCCATGAGCAGGCCGACCTCTCGAAGAACCTGATCGCCAAGCACTTCAACGCGACGAGCCAGCGCTTCATCGCGGCGATTGCGGCTGCGACGCCGCATCTCTCGGCCAACGACGTCTACTGGCGGTTCCACTTCCTGCTCGGCGCCCACTACTACACGCTGTCGAACCCGGGCCGCATACAGGCGCTCTCCGGCGGCCAGTGCGACCCGGCCGACCTCGAAGCTGCGCTCGCCGAGATGGTCGCCTTCGCCGCCGCCGGCTTCCGCGCCCCGCCCTGCGACCGGTCGCAGCTCAGCTTCGCCCCCGACGCCACCCAATCCGCCCACCAATCCGCCTGAGCGGCCTGCTCGCGCGAGGAGCCTGTTTCCATGCCTCTATCTCTCGTCGATCGCGTCACCTCCCTGAAGCCCTCGGCCACGGTCGAGATGACCGAGCGCGTGCGCGCGGCGCGGGCTTCCGGCCGGCGCATCCTGGCGCTGTCGAGCGGCGATCCGAGCATCGACACCGACCCGCGCATCATCGACGCGGCCGAGCGCGCCATGCGCGGCGGCGCGACCCATTACGGCCCGGCCGCCGGCCTGCCGGCGCTACGCGAGGCGATCGCGCTGCGCGAGCAAGCCCGCTCCGGCACCGCCTATGATCCCAACGACATCATCGTCACGCCCGGCGGCAAGTTCGCGCTGCTGACCGCGCTGATGGCGCTGGTCGAAGCCGGCGACGAGGTGCTGGTGCCCGAGCCGGGCTGGGTCAGCTACGGCCCCTGCGTGCGGCTCTGCGGCGGAACGCCCGTGCCGCTGGCGCTGCTCGACAGGCTCGACCTGGAGATGCTGGAGCGCGCCGTCACGCCGCGCACCAAGGCTGTGATCATCAACTCGCCGGTGAACCCGACCGGGCGCGTGCTGAGCACTGAGGAGATCTCCGGCCTCGTCGAATTCGCCGTGCGCCACGACATCTGGATCGTCTTCGACCAGGTCTATTGCGACCTGCTGCATAGCGGCCGCTTCCCGAGCCCGCAGGCTCTGCCGGGCGGGCGCGAGCGCACCTTCGTCGTCGACAGCTTCTCCAAGACGTTCGGCATGACCGGCTGGCGGCTCGGCGCGCTGATGATGCCGGCCGGCCTCTCCAAGGCCGTGCTCAAGTTCATGCAGCACTCGGTCTATTGCGTGCCGGACTTCATCCAGCTCGCCGGCATCCAGGCGCTCTCGCTCTATGACGAGGTCGTGCCGCAATACCGCGAGACCTTCCGCCGCCGGCTGGAGACCGCCGTGGCCGGCCTGTCGAAGATCGACGGCATCACCACGAGCATGCCGTCCGCGACCTTCTACCTCTTCCCGGCCATCGCCGGCGACGACGTCGCGGTGGCCAAGCGCTGGCTCGACGAGATCGACGTCTCGTCCCTGCCCGGCTCCTTCTTCGGCGCGCCCGGCAAGGGCCATCTGCGCCTGTCGCTGACCTGCCCCGACGCCGATCTCGAGGAAGCCCTCGAGCGCATCGCGCGCGCCGGCCTCGCTGCCTGACATCAAAGTGATCGACCAAAAACAGGGGAACCAAAGGCGATGATCAACCGCAGACACTTCCAGCTTACCGCGGCCATCGCCGCGCTGGCGGCGCTCGCGCCGCTCGGTGCGGCGCAGGCCCAGACCGACAGCATGAGCAAGATCAAGGAGCGCGGCACCATCCGGGCCGGCGTCAAATACGACACGCCGCCCTTCGGCTTCCTCGACGACAAGAACGAACCTGCCGGGTTCGACCTCGATATCGTCCGCAAGATCGGCGAGAAGCTCGGCGTCAAGGTCGAGTTCGTGAAGGTCACTTCGCCGACCCGCGTGCCGCTGCTGGTCAGCGGCAATGTCGACATCGTCGCGGCCTCGATGACCCATACCCGCGAGCGCGACAAGGCGATCGACTTCAGCATCACCTACTACACCGGCGGCCAGTCGCTGATGGTGGCGAGCGACAGCAAGATCGCGGGCCTGAAGGACCTCGACGGCAAGGAAGTCGCGGTCCAGCAGGGCACGACGCTGGAGAAGAACATCGCGGCGGCCGCGCCCAAGGCCAAGGTCACGGCCTTCAAGGACTATAACAGCGCCTGGCTGGCGCTGGCCCAGGGCCGCGTCGACGCGCTGACCGGCAGCCTCAACATCCTGCAGGGCTTCCTGAAGGACAATCCAAAATTCAAGATCGTCGGCGAGCTCTTCAGCGTCGAGCCCTTCGGCATCGGCATCCGCCAGGGCGATTCCGAGCTGCGCGACGCCGTGAACTTCGCCCTCCAGGACCTGTGGACCTCCGGCGAATACAGCGCGCTCTACCGCAAGTGGTTCAACGCGGACCCGACCTACCCCATCGAAACCTGGCCGTGAAAAAGCGGGATTCGGCGGGCCGAAAGGCCCGCCGGCACAGAAGGTCTGACCGGTGAACTACACCCTGCAGTTCGGCCCGATCTGGGACAACCGCGCTCTTATCCTCGACGGCTTCGTCACCACGATCCTGCTCTCGGCGGCGGCGCTCGTGCTCGCCATCCTGATCGGCGTCGTGGTGGGCACGGCGGCGACGGCGCAGGGCCGGACGCCGCGCCTGCTCTCGATCGCCTATGTCGAGTCGATGCGGAACATCCCGCTGCTGATCCACATGTACTTCTGGTATAACGGCCTGGCTTTCCTGAAGATTCCGGCGTTCTGGTGCGGCGTCCTCGGGCTCTCGCTCTATTCGGGCGCCTATGTCGCCGAGATCGTCCGCTCCGGCATCGGCAGCGTGCCGCGCGGCCAGCGCCAGGCGGCCCTGGCGAGCGGCCTGACCAATGCGCAGGCCATGCTCTTCGTGGTCTACCCGCAGGCGATCCGCGCCATCATCCCCTCGCTCGCCAGCGTGTTCTCGCAGCTGATCAAGGATTCCTCGCTGGCCTCTGTCATCGCGGTCGCCGACATCACCTACCAGGCGAGCGCGATCGAGGGGCAGACCTTCCGCACCTTCGAGATCTACATCACCGTCTGCCTGCTCTACCTCGCGCTGGTGACATTGGTCAGCCAGACGCTGACCATCCTGTCGGGCACGCGCGGCGACGGCCTGACCCGGAGGGTCGCAGATGCCTGAGGTCATCCTCAAGAACCTGCCCTTCATGCTGCAGGGGCTGGCGACCAGCCTGCAGATCTCGGCGATGGTCGCGGTCGGCGGCACGCTGCTCGGCCTGCTCGTGGCCGTGATCCTCTACAGCCGCGTGCCGGTGCTCTCAGTGGTGTCGCGCGTCTATATCGAGTTCATCCGCGGCACGCCGCTGCTCGTCGTGCTGTTCATCGCCTTCTTCGGCCTGCCGGCCTTGTTCGGCTACCAGACCACCGCCTACAAGGCGACGGTCGTCGCCTTCATCCTGTTCATCGGCGCCTATCTGGCCGAGGACATCCGCAGCGGCCTGCTGACGGTGAAGCCGACGCTGACCCAGGCGGCGCTCGCGACCGGGCTGACGCGCGGCCAGGCGCTGCGCTTCGTCGTGGTGCCGCTCGCCGTGCGCCGCATCATCCCGACGCTGTTCAACCAGTACGTCCGGCTCTTCAAGTTCACCTCGGTGGCCTCGGTCATCGGCGTGTCGGAGTTCACCGGCAACGCCATGCTCGTCAACGCCCGCGAGTTCCAGCCGGTGGCGATCCTCGCCTTCGTCGCCCTCACCTATCTGGTGATCTGCCTGATCCTCTCCGGGATCGGCCGCTGGCTCTACGCGCGGCTGGCGGTGAGCTGATGGCAGCCGCTCTCAAGGTCAACGCAATGGACACTCCCACCATCGTCATCGACGGCGTCTCCAAGGCCTATGGCGCGACGCCGGTGCTGCGCAATTGCAGCACGAAGATCGCCAAGGGCGAGGTCGTGGTCGTCTGCGGCCCGTCGGGCTCCGGCAAGAGCACGCTGATCAAGTGCATCAACGGGCTGGAGCCGTTCCAGTCCGGCAGCATCACGGTCGAAGGCGTCGAGGTCGGCTCGCCCCGCACCAACCTGCCGAAGCTGCGCATGCGCATCGGCATGGTCTTCCAGCATTTCGAGCTCTACCCGCACATGACGGCGCTGGAGAACATCATGCTGGCGCAAGTCCGCGCCCTGAAGCGCTCGCGCGCCGAGGCGGAAGCGCGCTCGCGCAGCCTGCTCAAGCGTGTCGGATTGGAAGCCAAAGCCGATGCAAAGCCGGCGAACCTGTCCGGCGGCCAGCAGCAGCGCGTCGCCATCGCGCGCGCCCTGGCGCTCGACCCGCAGGTGATGCTGTTCGACGAGCCGACCTCGGCGCTCGATCCCGAGATGATCAGCGAAGTGCTCGACGTGATGATCGAGCTCGCCGGCGACGGCATGACCATGGCGGTGGTGACGCATGAGATGGGCTTCGCCCGGCGCGTCGCCGACCGCGTCATCTTCATGGACCAGGGCTGCATCGTCGAGGACGCCGCCAAGGAGCAGTTCTTCGCCGCTCCGGCGAGCGAGCGCGCCCGGGAGTTCCTGTCGAAAATTCTGGCCCACTGAGTTTCTCGCCCACTGAGAACAGTTCGGCGCCGCACGGCGACCGCAACGCAAGGGAGGTTCACGATGCAGATTCCCGTCAGGTGCATGCTGATGCGCGGCGGCACGTCCAAGGGCGCCTATTTCCTGGCCGAGGACCTGCCCTCCGAGCCAGCGGCGCGCGACCGCCTGCTCCTCAGCATCTTCGGCTCGCCCGATGCGCGCCAGGTCGATGGCGTCGGCGGCGCCCATCCGCTGACCAGCAAGACCGCGATCGTCTCGCGCTCGACCCTGCCCGATTGCGACATCGACTTCCTGTTCGGCCAGGTCGGCATCGCCCAGCCGGTCGTCGACACCACGCCGAATTGCGGCAACATCCTCTCCGGCGTGGGCCCCTTCGCGATCGAGCGCGGGCTGATCCAGCCGACCGGCGAGCGGACCCGCGTCCGCGTCCGCACCATCAACACAGGCACGATCGCGGAGCTCCTGATCGAGACGCCCGGCGGCAAGGTCAACTATGCCGGCAGCGCCCGGATCGACGGCGTGCCCGGCACGGCCGCGCCAGTGACGATCGACTTCCTCGATGCCGCCGGCTCGGTCTGCGGCTCGCTGCTGCCGACCGGCAATGTCGTCGACCATGTCGCCGGCGTCGACGTCACGCTGATCGATAACGGCATGCCGGTGATCGTGCTTGCGGCCTCCGCGGTCGGCCGCACCGGCTATGAGAGCCGCGAGGCGCTCGACGCCGACATGGGGCTGAAGGCGCGGCTCGAGGAAATCCGGCTCGCCTGCGGCCCATTGATGAATCTCGGCGACGTCAGCAAGAAGGTCGTGCCGAAGATCTCGCTGGTCGCGCCGCCGCAGCAGCCGGGCGGCCATGTCTCGACGCGCAACTTCATCCCGCATGAATGCCACGCCTCGATCGGCGTCTTCGCGGCGGTGACGGTCGCCACAGCCTGCGTGCTGCCGGGCTCGCCCGCAGCCGCCGTCGCCAGGATACCGGAGGGCCGGATCAAGACGCTCTCGGTCGAGCATCCGACCGGCGAGTTCAGCGTGCGCATCGAGGTCGGCGGCACGGCCGAACACCCGGTCGTCGAGCGCGCCGGGCTGCTGCGCACCGCCCGCGTCCTGTTCGACGGCACGACCTACGCCAGGGCCGACGCCGCCTGAGCGCTAGGTCATCGAACCGGATACCGTATCCGGCTCGATGACCTAGCTTCTTGTTTTTGCATCGGCTTTTCCGAAAACCGCAATCCGCTTTTCGGGCCGATGCGCGAGTTCCAACATCGAAAGTCCCCACTATGACTGCATCTCAAAAGACCGGACTCGTGGTCACCGCCCATCCCGGCGATTTCGTCTGGCGGGCCGGCGGCGCCATCGCGCTCCACACCGCCAAGGGCTATCGCGTCAAGATCGCCTGCCTCTCCTACGGCGAGCGCGGCGAGAGCCAGTTCGCCTGGAAGAAGGCCGGCGTCAGCATGGCAGAGGTCAAGGAGCAGCGCCGCGACGAGGCGCAGCGCGCCGCCGAGCTGCTCGGCGCCGAGATCGAGTTCTTCGACGCCGGCGACTATCCGCTGCGCGGCACGCAGGCGATCCTCGACCGGCTGGTCGACATCAACCACGAGCTGAAGCCGGCCTTCGTGCTCACCCACGCGCTGGCCGACCCCTACAACATCGACCACCCCGAGGCGACGCGGCTGGCCCAGGAGGCCCGCATCATCGCCCAGGCCATGGGCCACAAGCCCGACCCGACGCGCGCCTATTCCGCGCCGCCGGTCTTCCTGTTCGAGCCGCACCAGCCCGAGCAATGCGACTACAAGCCCAACGTCATCCTCAACATCGACGACGTCTGGGAGAAGAAGCGCGCCGCCTTCGAGATCCTCGCCGCCCAGAAGCACCTCTGGGAATACTACACCCGCGTCGCGCTCAACCGCGGCATGCAGGGCGGCCGCAACTCGGGCCGTTCGATGACCTATGGCGAGGCCTATCAGCGCCTCTTCCCGATGGTTCTGGAGGAACTGGCGTGAAGACCATCGTCGTCCGCAACATCCCGCGCGCTGACGCGGGCGTGATCGCCGACCTCGCCGAGTGCGGCGTCTCGGCCAGCCATGAATCGATGGGCCGCACCGGCCTGCTGAAGCCCTATATGCGCCCGGCCTGGGCCGGCGCCGCGATTGCCGGCAGCGCCGTCACCGTGCTGGCGCAGCCCGGCGACAACTGGATGCTGCATGTCGCGGTCGAGCAGTGCCAGCCCGGCGACGTGCTGGTCGTCGCTGTGACCACCGACAACACCGACGGCATGTTCGGCGACCTGCTGGCGACCTCGCTGATGGCCCGCGGCGTCGTCGGCATCGTCATCGATGCCGGCGTGCGCGACGTGAAGTCGCTGCACGAGATGGGCTTCCCGGCCTGGTCGCGCGCGATCTCGGCCAAGGGCACGGTCAAGGCGACGCTGGGCGCGGTCAACATCCCGGTGGTCTGCGCCGGCGCGGCGGTCGCTCCCGGCGATGTCATCGTCGCCGATGATGACGGCGTGCTCGTCGTGCCGCGCCTGGAGGCCGCCGATGTCGCCGCCAAGGCGAAGGCGCGCAAGGCCAACGAGGAGGAGAAGCGCGGGCGTCTCGCCTCGGGCGTGCTCGGCCTCGACATGTACAAGATGCGCGAGGAGCTGGCGCGCCAGGGCCTGGTCTATGTCGACCATCCCGGCGACGCCGCCTGAAGACCGTTTCGGAGGGAATAGGCCTTGGCGCGCCCTTGGGGGCGTGGCGAGGCCGATTCCGGGGCCCGCCGCCCCAGGGTGGCTAACGCTGCTGGCGCGGCTGTGTGCGGCCCTGCGCCGGCGGCGCGGAGGCAGCTCGACCGGGGACCGGGCGGGCGGAACGCAGCCGGAATGTGCATCTCTCGAAAAAAATCAAAATCGGTGTTGACAGTCCAAACCTGATTCGCCTAAACACCACTCATCGAGACGGCGCCGCCGGTGTGCGGGGCCGCTCTACTGCGCTTCATTAGAACGCTGGGCCTTGTAGCCGAGAGATCGGCTTAGAGCACTGTCTGTTTTGTAGAAGCCTCGCTGTTTGACAACTGA
>NZ_QQTO01000006.1 GCF_003351345.1 Allobosea caraganae
GGCGACGACGTTCTGAGCGGCTTGGCGGGCAACGACACGCTCGACGGCGGGGCGGATGACGACACGCTGCTCGGCGGCGAGGGCAACGACGCGCTCGCGGGCGGCAGCGGCGACGACGACCTCGACGGCGGCGCGGGCAACGACAGCCTCACCGGCGGGGCCGGCGACGACGTGCTCAAGGGCGGCGACGGGGTCGATACGGCCGATTACGGCACCGATACCGCCGGCGTCGTGGTGAACCTCGCCACCGGCAGCGCCATCGGCGAGGCCTCGGGCCAGGACGAGCTCTCCGGCATCGAGACCGTGCTCGGCGGCTCCGGCAACGACACCTTGACCGGCGACGCCGCCGCCAACACGCTCAATGGCGGCTCCGGCAACGACGCGCTCGACGGCGGCGCGGGCGACGACGCCCTGATCGGCGGCGAGGGCTCGGACACGCTGGTGCTGGCCGGCGCGACCGGCGCGATCCTGCTCGACCTCACCGCCGGCAAGGCGAGCGCGGCCGGGCTCGGCACGGACAGCTTCACCGGCATCGAGGCCTTCCGGCTGGGTGACGGCGACGATGTCGTGACGCTGGTCGCCGCCTCAGCCCCGGTCGGGCCGATCGACGGCGGTGCCGGCCATGACCGGCTGGTGCTGACCGGGAACGGCACGCTGGGCGCGCTCACCGGCGTCGAGCAGCTCGACCTTGCCGGCAACTGGACGGTCACCGGCCATGGCGCCAACCTCGCCTTCCAGGACGGCGCGCAGACCCTGGCGATCGAGGCCGGCTTCACCGGCACGCTCTCGGGCCTCGGTCAGGACGACCGCATCCAGCTGCTCGGCTTCACCGGGGCGCAGGCGACGCTCGGGGCGGGCAATTTGCTGACCGTGACCGGCGGCGCGGGCGCCACGCTGACGCTTCACCTCGACCCTGCCGACGACTATGCCGGCATGGCCTTCACCCTGGCCGCCGACGGCCAGGGCGGCAGCTACCTGAGCTACGGCCCGGCCAATGCCGGCGACGACGTCTTCAGCGGCGGCAATGGCGCCGACCTCTATGACGGCGGCGCCGGCAACGACGCGATCACCGGCGGGGCCGGCGACGACACGCTTCTCGGCAACCTCGGCAACGACAGCGTCGATGGCGGCTCGGGCGCCGATGCCGTCTCCGGCGGCACTGGTGACGACGTGCTCAAGGGTGGCTCGGGCATCGACATCGTCGATGGCGGCGACGGCAACGACACGATCGACGCCGGCTCCGACGCCGACACGGTCAATGGCGGCGCGGGCGACGACGTGGTCAAGGGCGGCTCGGGCGACGATCGCCTCACCGGCGGCGCAGGCGACGACGCGCTCTCGGGCGGCTCGGGCCATGACAGCTTCGTCTTCG
>NZ_QQTO01000004.1 GCF_003351345.1 Allobosea caraganae
GTGCCGCCGCTGCCGCCATTGCCGCCGAGCCCGACATTGACGCTGAAGGTGTTGCCGCTGCCATTGGCCACGGCATTGCCGCCGGCTCCGCCGCCACCGCCGACGCTTTGCGCCAGGATGCCGGCCGCATAGTCGCCGAAGGTCAGGATGCCACCGGTGTTGATGACGTTCACCCCTCCCGCCGTGCCACCGGTGCCGCCGCTGCCGCCGCTGTCGACGGTGAACTGGAAGAGCTTGTACTTGCCGTCGGTGAAGTCGCCGGTATCGGAGCTGGAGGCGCCGCCCAGGCCGCCGCCGCCGGAGATGCTTTGCGCCAGGATGCCGTTGGCGCCGTCGCCCAGGGTGAGGACGAGGCCGCTGTTGCCGACGAAGGCGAGGCTCGACGCGCCGCCGTCGCCGCCCTTGCCGGCAAGCGTGGTCGTCACCGAGATGCTGGGCGAGGTGACGGTGACCGCCGCCGCGCCGGCCGATCCGCCGGCGCCACCACCACCGGTGATGCTTTGCGCGACGATGCCATGCGCCGAGGTGCCGCTAGTCAGGACGCCGCCGCTATTGATGACGCTCGCAGTTCCGCTGCTTCCACCAGTGCCGCCGGCGCCGCTCATGGTCAGCGTCAGGTTCACCGACGGGGTATCGCCAGCCGAGACCTGGAAGTTGTGATTGGTCGCCGAGCCGCCGGCACCGCCGCCACCCGAGATGCTCTGCGCCAGCAGGCCGTAGCTATGGTCGCCGCCGGTGACCACCATCCCGCCATTGCCGATGGAGGCATTGCCTGCCGCGCCACCCGCACCGCCGCTGCCGCCGATCGCGACCGAGGCCGAGATCTGCGCGCCGGCATTGAAGGTGTGCGCCGCGCCAGCCATGCCGCCGCCGCTGGTGATGCTTTGCGCGGCGATGCCGGTGGCGTAGTCGCCCCTCGCCACGACGACGCCGTTGTTCTGGACGGAGACGGCGCCGCTCTGGCCGCCGGTGCCGCCATTGCCGCCGATCGAGAGGCCGAGCGGACCGAAATTGGTCGAAAAAGCATCGCCGCCGCGCCCGCCGCCGCCGCTGATGCTCTGCGCCAGGATGCCGGTCGAATTGTCGCCGTGGCTGGAGATCGTGGTGCCGGCAACTCCGGCCGGGCCGTTCTGCTGCGGGATCACCCCGTTATCGACCGTGACGTTCTGTCCGGCGCCGCCGTCGCCGCCATTGCCGCCGATTGCGACGCTCGCGAGGATGCCGCCGACGCTGACCGAGCCGCCAGCGCCGCCGCCGCCCCCGATGCTCTGCGCCAGGACGCCGTCGGAGAAGGCACCGGTGGTGACGATCGAGGA
>NZ_QQTO01000017.1 GCF_003351345.1 Allobosea caraganae
GTCTTGAACGCTGCGACGAGGGTGTTGAGCTCGCCGATGCGGCCGGAGAGGGAGGCTGCGGAGGCGGCCGACTGCTCGGCGAGGGCGGCGTTCTGCTGGGTCATCTCGTCGAGATGGGCGACGGCCTGGCTCATCTCGTCGATGCCGTTGGCCTGCTCGCCGGACGCGGTCGAGATCTCGGCGATGGTGGCGGCGACCTTCTGCGAGGCCTGCAGGATCTCGGTCAGCGAGGCGCCGGCCTGGCGCACCAGGGTGACGCCGGCGCCGACCTCGGCGTTGGACGAGGAGATCAGCGCCGAGATGTCCTTGGCCGCCTCGCCCGAACGCTGCGCCAGGGTCCGCACCTCCGAGGCGACGACGGCAAAACCCTTGCCGGCGTCGCCGGCGCGGGCCGCTTCCACGGCGGCGTTGAGCGCCAAGAGGTTGGTCTGGAAGGCGATGTCGTCGATGACGCGGATGATGTCGGAGATCTTCTTCGAGGCGCTCTCGATGCGGGCCATCGCCTCGACCGCCTCGCCGGCGATCGAGCCGCCGCTTTGCGCGGCGCGCATCGCCTCGCCGGCGATCTCGGCCGCCTGCTTCGAGGCTTGTGCGCTGGCCTTGACCGAGGCTGCCAGCTCCTCGGTGGTGGCGGCGGTCTCCTCGAGCGAGGAGGCCTGCTCCTCGGTGCGCTTGGAGAGGTCGTCGGCGCCGAGGTTGATCTCGCGCGCGGCGAGGCCGACGTCCGACGCCGTGACCTGGATGGTGCGGACGGTGTCCGACAGGCGGTCGACGGTCTCGTTGATGGCGTCCTTGAGGTCGGCGAAGCGGCCGCGATAGCCGGTCTCGACGCGGCTGGTCAGGTCGCCGGCGGCGACCGCCTGGAGCGCTTGGGCGAACTCGGTCGTGGCCGAATCGACCACGGCGTTGATCTCGTTGATGCCGGCGATGAGCTGCTGCATCTGCGCGTCGGCGTCCTCGATCTGCAGCCGCGCCGAGAAGTCGCCCGCCGCAGCAGCCGC
>NZ_QQTO01000033.1 GCF_003351345.1 Allobosea caraganae
AGATCGCGCCATTGGCCGTCCAGTTCGAGCCGGCCCCATCGATAGTTGCCGTTCCGCTCGATCCGCCGAAGAAGCCCAGGGTGGCATCGTTGCTGGTCACCTTGCCGCCGTTGAGTATCCGCAGCGTGCCGGCGCCGCTTCCGCCGACGGAGATCGCGCCATTGGCCGTCCAGTTCGAGCCGGCCCCATCGATAGTTGCCGTTCCGCTCGATCCGCCGAAGAAGCCCAGGGTGGCATCGTTGCTGGTCACCTTGCCGCCGTTGAGTATCCGCAGCGTACCGGAGCCGCTTTCGCCGACGACGAGGCTGTTGCCGTTGGTCCAGGCCGAGCCCGCCCCATCCACGGTCACCGTGCCGGTCGAGCCGGAATTCTGGCCGATGGTGGCGTTGGCATCCGTCAGGGCGCCGCCGTTTGCGACGGTGATGGTGCCGTTGCCATCGCGGCCGACGGTCAGCTTGCCCGTATTCGTCCAGGCCGAGCCGGCACCGTCGATGAGCGCCGTGCCCGTCGCGCCGGGATCGTAGCCCAAGGTGCCGTTGACGTTGCCGGCCGTGCCGCCGTTCTTGAGGGTCAGGGTTCCGGTCCCGCGCACGCCGACGATCATGTCGGTGGTGTTGGTCCAGGCCGAGCCCGCGCCATCGACCGTCACGGTGCCGGTCGCGCCGATATTCGTTGCCAGACCGCCGCTGGCGCTGGTGACCTTGCCGCCGTTCCTGATCGTCAGGTCGCCGGTGCCGCTGAACCCGACGGAGAACTCCCCGCCGACGGCCCAGAGCGAACCGATGCCATCGACGACGGCCGCGCCCTGAGAGCCCGGGTCGTTGGCCAGGAGGCCAGAGCTGCTGGCGACCGTGCCGCTGTTGGAAATATTCAGCGTCCCCTTACTCGTCCCGCCAACGGTCAGATCGCCGTTGTTCGTCCAGGTAGAGTTCGCGTCGGTGACATTGACGGTGCCTTCGCCGTTGCCCGCGCCGATCACCGCGAATGCATTCTCAACCTTGCCGCCGTTAGAGATCGTCAGTGACGCCGTGCCGTTGAAGCCAGCATAAAGGTAGCCCGCGTTGATCCAGTTTGAACCCGCTCCATCGACCGTCATCACGGTATTCGAGTCCGCGTTGAAAGCGAGATAAGCGATATTGCTCGTCAGCTTGCCGCCGTTCAGGACGTCGAATGTGGCCGTTCCGGATCGCGCGACGGCGAGGATGTCGCTATTGCTCCAGCTGGATCCGGCGCCATCGATCTTGACGGTTGCGACGGAGCCGACGCCAACGGCGACCTCGCCACCCACGCTGGTGACCGTGCCGCCGGCCAGGATATTGAACGTCCCAGAGCCACCAAGCCCCACGGTCAGCTTGGAGCTGTTGTTCCAGGCCGAGTCCGCGCCGGTCACGTTGACGAACCCGATCGACCCCGCGCCCGCGCCGATGACGCCCTCGACATCGTTGACCACACCGGCGCTGTCGATGCCCAGCGTGCCGAAGCCGGTGCCGCCGACCGAGCCGAGATTGCCGATCGTGATGCTCGAGCTGCTGGTCCAGATCGAACCTGTCCCGGAAACGTTCACTCCCCCGGCGAAGTTAGACCCCATCTGATTGCCGATGATGCCGGCACTGCTGTCGAGCGTTCCGCCGTTCAAAATGACAAGGCCGCCATTGACGGTATCGCCGACAATGATCCCTGCGGCCTGGGCATTAGCGCCGTTGATCCAAGCCGGGTGCAGCGTGAAGTCATTGATGTTGACGTCGTCGGCCCCCGTCGGGACGCCGGCAGCGTTCCAGTTCGTCGGATCGAACCAGTGGGTCGAGGCTGCGCCGGTCCAATCCTTGGCCGTCGCGGGCAGCGGCAGGGCGAGGCCGGCAAGCGCGGCCGTGCCGAGCGCTAGCGCCAACGCCCGATAGCTTGAACTGGCTGAGTACCTGATGGCGCGGCGGAAATTCGTCGATTTATTGCTGTTGACGACCAACGTCATAGCCCACCCGAAGCGATCTAGCGGCAAATCCCGCGTCAAACGATGCGGGCTGAAAAATAGGGGTGAACGCTGTGACTTAGCGGCCCGTCCGCCCGTCCTAATCGAGCCGTCCCTTCCCTGTCGTCACCCGGAAGTATGACGCCGCAGGAATTGGCCGGTCGGGCTCGGAAGGCCCGGTCGTCGCGGGCAGTCCGTCAGTTTCTGCGTGTTGTTTTACGGCTCGCGATCGGGCATGAGCGGAGGAAGGCAGGCGACAGAGGCGACTATGAAGAATTTAGATGCAGAAGTACTGTCTTCTATTATTGGCGATATTTACGACTGCGTCTTGAATCCTGCGGGTTGGGAAGATGTATTGGTCCGTATCACGGAGGCTGTCGATGCCGCCTATACCACCATAGCCTTGGCTAATCCCACCGACAGTCATGGCCGTTTCGCTGCGCAATCGCCCTGGGACGCCGCGCAGATGCGTATTCTCCAGGAAGAATACGGTTTCGACGATATTCCCGGCCTGAAGGCAGCGGTCATCGGCGATATCGATACGCCTTTGACCACGCTCTCCCACATGAGCGAGGCCGAGCTCCGGCAGACGGTATTCTACCGGAATTGGGCCGGGCCGCAGGGCCTGCGCGAGGGTTGCATGACGAAGTTCGTGCATACGCCCGACCGAATCGGCTTGCTCGGCACCTCCATTCGCACCGACCGGGACGTGATTTCAGCCGAGGAACAGCGCTTCCTGGCGCTGCTTTCGCCGCATTTGCGCCGTGCCTCGCTGATCGGCGACCTGCTCGACCATGCGCGCGTCGCGGCTCATTTCTATCGCGAGACGCTCGACAGCCTTGCCACCGCAATCGTCCTCACCGGCGCCAATGGCGCGATTTTCTATGCGAACCCCGTCGCCGAAACCATGTTCTCGACGCAGGGCCCCATTCTGTCCAAGAATGGCCTGCTCCAGGCGCAAAACCCCGTGCCGGCCCGCGCGCTGCTCGACGCGATCGCCCGCGCTGCGACGGCAGATGCCTCGCTCGGCTCGCGCGGTATAGGCCTGCCGATCTCGGCGCCCGGCCAGCCGCCCGCCGTCGCCTATGTCCTGCCGCTGAGCGAAGGCACCGCGCGCGCCGCCTTCCGGCCGGCCTGCGCCGCGGTCTTCGTGTCGACGACGACCTCCGCCTCGCCGCTGCCGGAGGCCGTGCTCACGACGCTGTTCGACCTCACGCCAGCGGAGGCGCGCGTGCTTCTGCAGGTCGGGACGGGATCGGTGCCGGCGAAGAGCGCTGCTTCGCTCGGGATCAGCGAGAATACGCTGAAGACCCATCTCGGCCGCATCTTCGCCAAGACCGGCACGAAGCGCCAGGCCGACCTCATCAAGCTGATCTCGGACATCCGTCCAACGCTCGAACCCTCCCGCTTGTCCTCGAACGATGCGGTTCGGGCCATTGCCGACGCATGACGGGCATTGGGCGGCATCGACCGCTCAGGCGAAATGCCTGCGGAAATGCGCGGCGGTGACGTCCGCGGCCTCGCGCACCTTGTCCGGCCCGTCATAGAAGGCGAAATGGTCGCCGCTGGTCCAATGCAGCGTCTTCGGCCCCTGCAGCAGGCCGTGCACCTTGCGCGCCTGGTCGGGCAGGGCGCAGCCATCGGAATGGACGATCAGGGCCGGCGCCGTGATCTTGGCGGCCTGGCTGACCGGGTCGAAGTCGAGCCAGGGTTCCCAGGACATCACCGAAAGCGCGTTGGTCCATTGCGCCACGCCGCCGCCGCGCGCCTTGTCCATGTAGTAGGGCATCGGCCCGACATGCGAGGCGCTCTGGTCGCTGTCGTGATAGCTTGGGATCAGCGCGTTCCTGCCGGAGCGCTGGAACTCCTCGCGGGCGGCGCGCCCGACCGCACGGCGGCGTGCGACGCCGTCGGGCCCGCCATAGAGCAGCGGCGTGATCGAAGGCTCTGCCAGATGGCTGGCGACCGAGGCGATCGCCGCGATCCTGCGGTCGCGCGCTGCCGCGTAGAGCACGGTGCCGCCGGAGGTGCAGATGCCGAGCAGGCCGATGCCGCTCGGGCGCACATCTGGACGCGCGGCGAGATAGCTCACCGCTGCGACCAGATCCTCGGCCTTGCTCTCCGGGTTCTCGTATTGCCGCGGCTCGCCGCCGCTTTCGCCGTAATGGCGATAGTCGATCGCGAGCGCGAGGAAGCCGCGCCTGGCCATTTCGATCGCGTAGATGCCGCCCATCTGCTCCTTCACCGCCGTGAGCGAGCCGCCGATCACCACGGCGGGATGGCGCCGCTCTGCGCTGTAGCCGTCAGGCAGATACAGATGCCCGACGACGAAGCTGTCGCCGGCGTCGAAGCGGATTTTTTGCGGCGCCGGCCCATTGCCGGCGGAAAGCGTGGTGGCCATGGAAACTCCGGGAAGGCTGAGGCCGAACGCCGCGACAGTGGCTTGTCCGAGGAAGGCGCGGCGGGTCGGCCGAAACAGATTGGGCATCGCTCGTCTCCGTGCTGGCTGGATGTGATCGGGCTCAGGGCTTCGGCAGGGCGTCGACGACGACCTGGAAGCGGCGCGGGTCGAAATAGTCGTGATAGGTGCTGATCAGCCCGGCCTCGAACCGGAAGACCGCGATATTGCTGTTGCTGTACTCGGTGCCGTTGAGCAGCCGGGCGCTGACCCGGTACTCGACGCAGACCGCGTCTGAATCCGCCGCCGGATAGAGCCCGGTCAACTCGGCCGCGAAGCTCTCGAAATTGGCGAATAGCGTGCGGAAGGCCCGCAGGATCTCGGCCTTGCCGTCGATGCTGGTGCCGAAGCCGGCGGGTGGGTAGGGCACGATGATGCGGCCGTTCTCGGCCCAGAGCTCGCCCCAGGCCTCGATCTCCTTGCGCTGCATCAGCGCGAAGAAGCGGCGCACGCTGTCGACGTCTCTCGGGCTGGCGGCCCGGGCCTGGACCGGCGCCAGGGCCGAGGCGACCAGCGCGGCAAGGCCCGCCGTCTGGCCAAGGAGCGCGCGGCGCGTCGGTGGGAATGGGGTGTGGGGCATGGCTCGTCTCCGGGTTGGACGAGCAAGGCATCGCATCTCCCGCTGCATGGAAAAATCGGCTATGTCCGATTGAGCTATTCGGGAAAACCTCACAATGCGCCTCGACCAACTCAGCGGCCTCGTCGCCTTCCTGAAAGTCGCGGAGACGCGCAGCTTCACGCGTGCCGCGGCCGAACTCGGAGTAGCGCCGCCTTCGCTCAGCGAGGCGGTGCGTGGGCTGGAGGCGCGGCTCGGCGTCAGGCTGCTCAACCGCACCACCCGCAGCGTCGGCCTGACCGAGGCCGGTGCCGCCTATCTCGAGCGGGTGCGCCCGGCGGCGGAGGAGATCCAGGCGGCCGGCGCCGCGCTCGATGAGGCCAGGGATCACCCAGTCGGAACGCTGCGCCTGAGCCTGCCCTGGATCGCCGGGCCGCTCCTGATCGAGCCGCTGATGGGGCCGTTCCTCGCGGCCTATCCGGATGTCGCGCTCGACCTCGTCTTCGATGACGGCTTCGTCGATCTGGCGGCGCACGGCTTCGATGCCGGCTTTCGCATTGGCGAGCTTCTGGAAAAGGACATGGTGGCGCTGAGGCTGGGCGGGCCGCTGCGCTTCGCGCTGCTGGCGAGCCCGGCCTATCTCGCCGAGCACGGCACGCCCGAGCGCCCCGCCGACCTCGCCCGCCATCGCTGCATCGCCTACCGCTTTGCCTCGACCCGCGCCGTGGCCTCATGGGAATTCAGCGAGAACGGCCGCGATGTCAGCTTCACCCCGACGCCCCGGCTGTCGGTCAATACGATGCCGCTGATGGTGGAGGCCGCCGTGCAAGGAGCCGGCCTCGCCTTCGCCCCCGAACGATTGGCCGCCGCGCACCTGCACGAGGGCAGGCTCATCAAGGTCATGGCAGCCTACTGCCCGAGCTACGAGCCCTTTCACATCTATTATCCGAGCCGGCGCCTGACGCCGCCCAAGCTCAAGGTCTTCGTCGAGTTCGCGCGGAGCCACGCCGGCAGGTGAGGCTCAGCCGAGCCCGAAATCCCGGCGATAATCCGACGGGTTCTTGCCGGTCACGCTCCTGAAGACGCGGGCGAAATGGGTCGGGCTGACGAAGCCGACCCGCAGCGCGACATCGACGATCGAGGCCTTCTCCCGCGCCAGCATCTGCATGGCGGCATCGACGCGCCGGCGCTGGATATAGGCGAGGGGCGTCTGCCCGGTCGTGGTGCGGAAGGCGCGGTGGAAATGGCCCTCGGAGAGGCCGGCGCGCCCTGCCAGCTCGGCGATGCGGATCTCGCCGCCAAGCGCGCCGTCGATGTAGTCGGTCACGCGCCGCAGCCGCCAGGCGGGCAGCGTGATCGGCGCGCCCGCCTGCATGCCCTCGCGGCCATAGCGCTGCGCGATGTACTGCGTCATCGCCAGGCTCATCGTCTCGCAATAGGCGGCGTCGAGCCCGCCATCGATCGCGTCGAGCCGTTCCAGTTCGGCGAGCAGCCCGGAAAGGACGTCGTCCACCGCGCCGCTGAACGGGCCGACCTTGCCGAGCACTGAGGTCTCGCAGGGCTGCAATCCGATCGCGGCCCAGCGCCAGGCGACGTTGCGCAGGCGCAGGCGCCGCTCGCAGCCCGCCGGCAGGAAGGAGACCGAGCCCGGCCGGTCCGGCCCGTCATAGCGATGGCCGTCATCGGCCCAGATCTCGTGCCGCTCGGCTCCGCCGCGCAAGGTGACCATGATCAGGTGGCGGTCGGAGCGGATGCAGCCCTCGACCAGCGTCGTCAAAGGGCGCTGCGCGGTCTCGAAGGAGCCGCCGGTCCAGGCGGTGCGGCGCCAGCCATCAGGGCGCGTGCTCAACCGCTCGATCGTGCTGTCGTCGGAAACCGTCCGGCGCATTCTGCCTCTCGTTATGCGAGCTTCGACCTGAAACGGGTTTTCGGCTGCGCTTCAACCTGAGATTGGCGTCGAGAATTCACGTTTCGGCGAGCGCCGGGCGAGACCTCCGTACCGCGCTCTTCCGCATCAGGATCAGGCTGATGCCGTCAGGATTCCGCGCGAAAACCCGCCCGCACTCGTCCATCTCCAGCACCAGGCCGCACCGACGCGGCGCTGCGAACCCGGAGACGCATGATGGACAAGCCGAAGACACCCAGCCTCACCACGAACCGGCGCAGCTTCCTCGGCGCGGCCTCGGTGCTCGGCGCCACAGCGGCGATGGCCAGCCCGCTCGGCATCCCGGCCGCGAACGCCCAGGTTCCGGCCGTGCCGGGCGCCGGCACGGCCGCAGCTGCGAGCCCCGTCACCACCCGCGCCATCCCCTCCAGCAACGAGGCGGTGCCGGCGCTCGGCCTCGGTACCTTCCTCGTCTTCGACCTCCTGCCCGGCGCCAAGCGCGACAACCTGCGCGAGGTGATGAAGACCTATGCCGATGCCGGCGCCCGCGTCGTCGACACCTCGCCGCTCTATGGCAGCGCGCAATACAGCGTCGGCCAGCTCGCGACCGAGCTCGGCATCACTGAGCGCCTCTTCATCGCCAACAAGGTCTGGGCCACCGGCGAGTACCTCGCCGACGAGAGCCAGGCCCGGCGCAGCCTCGAACTCTCGCAGCGGGCGCTCTGGCGCGAGCGGATCGACGCCATGCACGTGCACAGCCTGGTCAATGTCGATGTCGTGCTGCCCTATCTGCGCGCCTGGAAGAAGGAGGGGCTGATCCGCTACACCGCGATCTCGCATTACGAGAACCAGTATCATGAGCCGCTGGCGGCCCTGGTCGAGGCCGGCAATCTCGACATCGTCCAGGTCAACTACTCGATCTTCAACCGCGCCGCCGAGAGCCGCATCCTGCCGGCGGCGCGCGACCGGGGCGTCGCGGTCTTCACCAACATGCCCTTCGAGAAGGCGCGGCTGTTCCAGGTCGTGCAGGGCCGGCCGCTGCCCGATTTCGCCAGAGAGTTCGGCGCCGCGAACTGGGCGCAGTTCTTCCTGAAATTCGCGATGTCGCACCCGGCCGTGACCTGCGTGCTGGCCGCGACCGCCGATCCGGCCCACGCGGCCGAGAATGTCGGAGCGCTGCGCGGGCCGCTGCCGGATCAGGCGATGCGACAGCGCATGGTCCGCCACATGGAGACGATCCCCGGCTTCGACCGCATCGCTGCCACGCCCTGGTATCCGGGCAAGGCCCAGATGTACCAGGGCCTCATCCGCCGCTCGCAGGGTCAGTTGCGCCAGCGCTTGTCGTGAGAGCCGGTGCTGAGAGGGGAGCGTCACCCTCTCCGCGCTAAACAATGTCGCCCCGAAGCCTGAGGAGATGGATGATGCGGACCTGCGATCGATATCCCGCAATCCTGCTGGTCGCGATCTTGGCCAGTATCAGTGCTGCGGGGCCGGCCTCGGCGCAGACGGAGGATCGCGTCAGGCTCGGCGCCTTCGCCATCGACCGCACCGAGGTGACGATCGCGGCCTTCGAGCGCTTCGCCGCCGCCCGCAACCTGCGCACCGCGGCAGAGCGTGAGGGCGGCGGCTTCGAATACGCCGCAGGCTGGACGCGCCGGCCCGGCTGGACCTTTCGGACGCCGTCGGGCCAGCCCGGTGCGCCGGATGATCCGGCCGTCCATGTCAGCTGGAGCGAGGCGCGCGACCATTGCGCCTCCGTTGGCGGACGGTTGCCGAGCTTCGCCGAATGGCGGCAGGCCGCCTATACCGAGCAGCGCGAGGTTCCCGAGAATGGCTTCGTGCGCCGGCGAACCTATCCCTACGCCGTCGGCGACGACTCCGCCGGCATGAACACATCCGGCAGCGACCAGTGGAAGCGTCACGCTCCCGCCGGCGCGACCAGGCGCGGCGTCAATGGCCTCTACGACATGGGCGGCAACGTCTGGGAATGGCTCGCGGATCGACGTGGCAGCGAGGCGCTGACGGCCGGCGGCTCCTGGTGGTACGGTTTGCCGCAGACGCAGGCAGACGGTGCGCAATGGAAGGCGGCGGATTTCTACGCCGTCTATGTCGGCTTCCGCTGTGCCTATGATGCGGGCTAGCCGCATTCGGCTGCGGCGCTTTGCGACATGTCGAGCGCCTCGGGAGGCAGGCTTGCGCCATCCCGGGCGCAAACGGCATCAGCGCGCCATGCCCCAGCGCCGGATCGTCAGCCGCTCGAGCGTCGCGAAGACCACGTTCTCGACGATGAGCCCGATCACGATCACCATGACAAGCCCGGCGAAGACGCGGTCGGTATAGAGCTCGTTGCGGTTCTGGAAGATGTACCAGCCGAGCCCGCCGCGCCCGGAGGCCGCGCCGAAGACCAGCTCGGCCGCGATCAGCGTGCGCCAGGCGAAGGCCCAGCCGATCTTCAGGCCCGACAGGATGGCGGGCAGCGCCGCCGGAATCAGGATCTGCAGGACGTAGGCCGGGCCTTTGAGGCCATAGTTGCGCCCGGCCATGCGCAGGGTCTCGGGCACGCCCTGGAAGCCCGCGAAGGTGTTGAGGGCCATGGGCCAGAGCACCGAGTGGATCAGCACGAAGATCAGGCTGCCCGAGCCGAGCCCGAACCAGAGCAGCGCCAGCGGCAGCAGCGCGATCGCCGGCAGCGGGTTGAACATCGCCGTCAGCGTCGAGAGCAGGTCGCGGCCGAGCTGGGTCGAGACCGCCAGCGTCGTCAGCAGGAAGGCCAGCACGATGCCGGCGAGATAGCCCTGTGCCAGCACGGTCAGCGAGATCTGCACCCGCTCCAGCAATTCGCCGCTGGCCAGCCCGTCGACCAGGGCCGACAGGGTGGCGAGGAACGTCGGCAGCAGCAGCTCGTTATCCTGCCAGCGCGCCAGCGCCTCCCAGAGCAGGGCGAGCGCGGCGATGATCAGGCCCTTGCGCAGCCAGCCCTGCTGCCAGAGCCGCACCGACAAGGGCAGGGCGCGCTCGACCGGCGCCTCGACGAAGGGCGCCAGAACCCGGTCGTATTCCGGGCGGATCGGCGGCGAGACGAGCTGGTTCATCGCGGCGCGGCCGGCGTGCCGGGGGCAGCGTTTGGATCGCTCTCGAACAGCCGCTCGTGCAGGCGCTGGACCGCTTCCTGAAAGGCGCTACTGCCGACGCTGTGCAGGTCGAAATCATGGCTGTTGACCTCGGCGCGGACCCGGCCGGGATGAGGCGAGAGCAGCGCCACGCGGTTGCCGACCACCAGCGCCTCCTCGATCGAATGGGTGACGAAGAGCAGGGTGAAGCGGACCTCGTCCCACAGTGCCAGCAGCTCCTCCTGCATCTTGCGGCGCGTCAGCGCGTCGAGCGCCGCGAAGGGCTCGTCCATCAGCAGGATTTTCGGCTGCATGGCGAGCGCGCGCGCAATCGCGACGCGCTGCTTCATGCCGCCGGAGAGCTGGTGCGGATAGCTGTCGGCGAACTGCGACAGCCCGACCTTGTCGATATAGTGCCTGGCACGTGCCTCGGCCTCGCGCCGGCCGAGCACGCCCGAGGCGCGCAACGGGAAGACGACGTTCTGCGCCACGGTCTTCCACGGCGGCAACTGGTCGAATTCCTGGAAGACGACGATGCGGTCCGGTCCCGGCTCGCGCACGGGCACGCCGCCCAGCACGATCTCGCCCTCGATCGGCGCGATGAAGCCGGCCACGGCCTTGAGCAGGGTCGACTTACCGCAACCCGACGGCCCGAGCAGCACGAAGCGGTCGGCCTCGTAGACGTCGAAATCGACCCGGTGCGTGGCCCGGACCACGCGCTCCGGCGTCCGGTACTCCAGCGAGACGCCGGCGACGCGCAGCAGCGGCGCAGGCGCTGAGCCGACCGCGGTCGCAGGAACGGCGGCGGGTTCTACCGCCCGTCTCTGCACCGGAACGACAGCCTGCGCCGCTCGATCGGCCGTAAGGAGGGTCATTGCGGGGTTGCCGGCTCAGCTGCCGGCTGCGATGCGCGGATCGGCGAAGAAATAGTCGCTCAGCGCCTTGGGCTCGGTCTTGATCGCGCCGACCCGGTGCATGAATTGGCCGAGGCCGAGCGTGTTCTGCGGCTCGACCTTGAAGCTCACCTCGGGGTTCTTGATCACCTTGAGCAGCAGGCTGCGGTCGGCCTTGCCGCCATTGGCCTTGATGTAGATGTCGGCCGCATGCTCCGGATTGGCGACGACGAATTTCGCCGCTTCGTCGAGGGCGTCGAGGAAGGCCTTATAGGTCTTCGGGCTGTCCTTGTAGAACTTCTCGGTCGCGTAGAGCACGGTCGAGGAGGAGGGGCCGCCCTGGACGTCGTAGGAGTTCAGGACGATGCGCGCCTTCGGGTTGTCGGCCAGTTCCTGCTCCTGGAAGGGCGGGTTGCCGAAATGGCCGGTGATCTCGGTGCCGCCCTTGATGATCGCGGCCGCGGCCTCGGGATGCGGCAGGGTCACGCTGATCTTGTCGAGCCTGGCGAACTCCTTGTCGCCCCAGAGCTTGGCGGAGGCCCATTGCAGGATGCGCGCCTGCACGGAGACGCCGACCGCGGGCAGCGCGATGCGGTCCTTCTCGGTGAAGTCCGCGATCGTCTTCACGTTCGGGTTGTTGGTCACGAGGTAGTAGGGAAAGTTGCCGAGCGAGGCGACGCCCTTGACGTTCTGCCGGCCGTGGGTGCGGTCCCACAGCGTGAAGAGCGGGCCGACGCCGGCGCTGGCGATCTCGATATTGTTCGAGAGCAGCGCATCGTTGACGGCGGAGCCGCCCGAGAGCTGGATATACTCGACCTTGATGTCGATCCCGGCCGCCTTGCCGTGCTTCTCGATCAGCTTCTGGTCCTCGGCGACGTTCAGCAGCAGGTAGACGACGCCGAACTGCTTGGCGATGCGGAGCTGGCCCTCGGCGGCGTGGGCCGCGCCAGTGCCGGTCGCGGCGAGCGCCAGGCCTCCGAGCAGGGCCGTCGCCTGCCGGCGCGAAAGCAGGTTGCCTGGCTTCGTCATGGGTCGCTCCTGATGCTGTCGAATGGCAGGCGTCGAACGGCCCGCGCGATGACGGAGAATCTGGCGACCCGGATGTGGCGCGTCAATGAGAATGTTCTTTTTAAAGAACAGAATAGGTGAGAGGATTCACCTATTCTGAGCTTGCCTCGGAGATGAATTAAGTGGTTTGCGGCCATACTGTTGATGGTCCCGCCACATTTGCGGATGCCGGGCAAAAACAGACTGGTTGTTCTCTGGGGTCCGTTCTCTTTAAAAAACGCTTCTCTTGACCCGTCGATGGCCTCGCCGGCATGCTTTTCGGGCGGTGAGGGACGGCCCCGGCCGAGCGAGGGCGCAGACGCCGCACCCGGATGTGCTCTTCAGCGGCGATGTTCTCGAGCGGCGATGCGAAGCGAGGTTTCCATGTCCAAGCCTGAGCGCCAGCTGACGCTGAACCTGTTCATCTACCCCGGCGGCCATCACGAGGCGGCCTGGCGCTACAAGGACTCCGAGCCGCAGCGCGTGCTCGACATCGGCTATTATCAGGAGCTGGCGCGCCGGGCCGAGGCAGCGAAGTTCGATGCGATCTTCTTCGCCGACGGGCCGTCGCTGCCCGAGAACATCCGCTATTCCGCGCGCCTGCGCTTCGAGCCAATCACCTGGCTGACAGCGATCGCGGCGGCGACCAGCCGCATCGGCCTGATCGGCACGGCGTCCACCACCTATAACGAGCCCTATAACCTGGCCCGGCTCTTCGCCTCGCTCGACCATATCAGCAACGGCCGCGCCGGCTGGAACATCGTCACCACCAGCGATGCCGGCGCCGCGCAGAATTTCGGCCTGCCCGAGCATCCGCCACATGGCGAGCGCTATGAGAAGGCGCGCGAGTTCCTCGAAGTCGTGACCAAGCTCTGGGACAGCTGGGAGGACGACGCGCTCGTCGCCGACGCCGAAAGCGGTGTCTTCGCCGATGCCGACAAGGTCCACCGCATCGACCATGCCGGCAAGCACTATCGCGTCCGCGGTCCGCTCAACGTCGCGCGCCCGCCGCAGGGGCGGCCGGTCTATGTCCAGGCCGGATCGTCGGAGGATGGCCGCTCCTTCGCCGCGCAGCATGCCGAAGCGATCTTCACCGCGCACCAGACGCTCGCCAGCGCGCAGGCCTTCTACGACGACATCAAGAAGCGCGCCGTCGCGCTCGGCCGCCATCCCGAGCATGTCCGCATCCTGCCGGGCATCAGCCCGTTCATCGGCTCGACGCAAGCCGAGGCCGACCGGCTGGAGGAGGAGATCAACGACCTGATCCAGCCGGCCGCCTCGCTGGAGCAGCTCAAGCGCATGCTCGGCGTCGACCTGAGCGGCTACGATCTCGACGCCCCGTTCCCGCGCCATCTCATCGATACCAGCGGCCCCAAGGGCATCGCCAGCCGCTTCCAACTCGTCATCGACATCGTCGACCGCGAGCAGCCGACCCTTCGCGGCCTGATCAAGCGGCTCGCCGGTGCGCGTGGCCATTGGGTCCTGGCCGGCACGCCCGAGCGCATCGCCGACGAGATCCAGACCTGGTTCGAGACCGGCGCCGCCGATGGCTTCAACGTCATGCCGCCCTGGCTCACCGGCGGCTTCGACGCCTTCGTCGCCGAGGTCGTGCCGATCCTGCGCAAGCGCGGCCTGTTCCGCGAGGAGTATTCCGGCACGACGCTGCGCGACCATTACGGCCTGCCGCGGCCCGAGAGCGGCTATGCCGTGGCAAGGCGCAGGAGCGCCTGAGCGGGTCCGGAGTTACGCGTCGGACGGCTCGAACAGGGCGCGTTCCCGGGCGAAGATCCCGATCAGGTGCTCGACGACCGTCCGGATCGGCAAGTCCTTGCGGTCGTGGCGTCGCGTCAGCAGCCAGACCTCCCGTGGCGGCGGAGCGAGTTCGAGCCGGCAATGGCGCAGCTCGGGTTCCGTGCGGCCGATGTAGTGGGGAAGCAGCGCCAGACCCGCCTCCGCCTTGGCGGCGGTCGCCTGGGCGACCTGGTTGTTCGCCCGGAACGACACGCGCGCCCGGGGAAACTGGCGGGCCAGCCACATCGCTTCAGGCACGAAGGCGTTGACCTCGTCGAAGCCGACGAAGACGGGCTCAGTCCCGCCTTCCACGCGTCGGCAGACTGAATCCGTGCCGTAGAAGCCGTATCCCATGGTCGCGAGCGGCTTGCCGATGAGGTCGCCGTCCTGCGGTCTCCCGAAGCGGATGGCGATGTCCGTCTCATGCCGTTCAAGGCTCACCGAACGCAGATCAGTGGCCAGGTCGATGTCCAGGCCGGGATGCTGCGTCGGAAGCTGCGCCAGGCGGGCGATCAGGAAGCCCTGCGACAAGGCCGGCGACGCGTTCACGCGCACGAGGCCTCGCGGGGCACCGTCCGTCCCGCCCCGGCCGAGCGTCTGAATGGCCGCCTCCATGTCGCTGGCCGCCGCGAGGGTGCGCGTGCCCGCAGACGTCAGGACGTACCCGTCCGGGCGCCGTTCGACGAGCTTTTCCCCCAACGTCGCTTCGAGGGACTGAATCCGGCGTGCGATCGTCGCGTGATTGACCGAGAGCGTCCGCGCCGCCGCGGACAGGCTCCCATGCCTGCCGAGGGCGAGGAAGACGCGAACATCCTGCCAGTCCGGTTCTGTGCGTTTTTTAACAGCCATTGAGAGATACTAGCCAATTTTGCGCAGATGTGAACGGGGTTATCTCTCATGGCACTTCGAAACGAGGTGCCCGAGATCTCCTTCCAGGCCTGAACCTGATCCCCATCAGTCAGCGGCGTGGGAGCGCCGGGGCGCCCAACCCCAAGAGAACGATCATGAGCAAGGAACTGAAGGTTGCCATCGTCACCGGTGCCTCGCAGGGCATCGGCGCCGGCATCGTCAAGGGCTATCGCGACAACGGCTATGTCGTCGTCGCCAACTCCCGCAACATCAAGCCGAGCGAGGACGAGGGCATCGTCGCCGTGCCCGGCAACATCGGCGAGCGCGGCGTCGCGGAGCGCGTGGTGAAGACGGCGCTTGAACGCTTCGGCCGGGTCGACACGCTGATCAACAATGCCGGCATCTTCATCGGCAAGCCGTTCACGGAGTACACCGAGGAGGACTTTCGCAATGTCGTCGACGTGAACGTCGCCGGCTTCTTCCACGTCACCCAGTTCGCGATTGCCCAGATGGTGAAGCAGGGCAGCGGCCATGTCGTCCAGATCACGACGGCGCTCGTCGACCAGCCGCTTGCCAATGTGCCCTCGGGTCTGGCGACCCTGACCAAGGGCGGCCTCGACGCTGTCACGCGCGGCCTGGCGATCGAATACGCCAAGAGCGGCATTCGCGTGAACGCGGTGGCGCCCGGCATCATCAGGACGCCGATGCACGCGCCGGAAACCCACGAATTCCTCAGCGCCCTGCATCCGCTGGGGCGGCTGGGTGAGGTCGGCGAGATCGTCGACGCGATCCTCTACCTCGAGCGGGCCGGCTTCGTGACCGGCGAGACGATCCACGTCGATGGCGGCCAGCACGCCGGCCGTTGATGACCGGGAAGTGAAAAAGCGCACGGCGCGCGGCGCCTGCGCCCACTCTTCAGGAGAGCGACAATGCCTTATGTGAATATCAAGGTGACCCGCGAAGGGACGGCGCCTGGCGCGACGAGTACGACGCCCGGGCAGAAGGCTGCGCTGATCAAGGGCGTCAGCGATCTGCTTTTCGAGGTGCTCGGCAAGCCGCACGACTCGACCTTCGTCGTCATCGACGAGGTCGAGATGGAGAGCTGGGGCGTCGGCGGCGTCACCGTACCGGAATACCGCAGGCGAAGCGCCGGCGGAGGCGAGGCGGCCGTCTGACGCCCGCTCGAAACCGACAAGCGATGGAGAACCGGGCCATGGGCGACGTGCAAGACAAGCGGATCATCGACCTCTTCGGGATCGCGCTTCCGATCATCCAGGCGCCGATGGCCGGCGCCACCACGGCGGAAATGGTCATCGCGGCGAGCGAGGCGGGCGGCCTGGGCTCGCTGCCGGGCGCGCTGCTCTCGGTTGAGCAGATGAAGGCGGCGCTGGACCAGATTCGCGGCGCGACGCGCAAGCCGATCAACCTGAACTTCTTCGCCCATGCCGAGCCGGTGCCAGACCTCGCCGCGCAGATGGCGTGGCGGTCGGTGCTCGCGCCATATTATGTCGAGCTTGGGCTCGACCCGGCCGATCCGGTTCCGAGCACGGGGCGGGCGCCATTCGACGACGTCTACTGCAACGTGGTCGAAGCCTATCGGCCGGAGGTGGTCAGCTTCCATTTCGGGCTGCCGAAGCCGGAACTGCTCGAACGCGTCAGGCGGACGGGGGCAAAGATCATCGCCTCCGCGACGACGGTTGCCGAGGCGCGCTGGCTCGCGGAGCGCGGCGTCGATGCGGTCATCGCCATGGGCTACGAGGCTGGCGGCCACCGCGGCGACTTCCTGCACCACGACATGTCGACCCAGGTCGGCACCATGGCGCTAGTGCCGCAGATCGCCGACGCGGTGTCGGTCCCGGTGATCGCGGCCGGCGGGATCGCGGACCCGCGCGGGGTTCGCGCGGCCTTCGCGCTGGGGGCCTCAGCGGCTCAGGTCGGCACGGCCTACCTGTTCACGCCCGAGGCGAAGATTCCGGCCTTCCATCGCGAGGCGCTGCTGGTGGCGCGGGACGATGGCACCGCGTTGACGAACCTGTTCACCGGGCGTCCTGCCCGGGGCATCGTCAACCGCGTCATGCGCGAGCTCGGCCCGCTTTCGAAGCTGGCGCCGGCATTTCCGACCGCAGGCGGGGCGCTCGCGCCGCTGCGCGCCGTGACGGAGAAGCAGGGCAAGCCGGACTTTTCCAATATGTGGTCAGGCCAGGCAGCGGGGCTCGCACGCGAGATGTCGAGCGCGGAATTGACCAGATACCTGGCCGGGGAGGCGGGCTGATCGTCCTCAGTCGGGGACGCCGGACAGGAAGTTCTTCATGCGCTTCAAGGCTTCGTTCCTGCCCCGCTCGGGCCGGTCCAGCAGGATGTAGTGCGTCGTGTTCTTGGGCTCCCAGACCCTGACCTCTTCCGCATGGACCAGGTCTTCCCTGAGCGCCGCGATATCGCCGGCGCGCGTCCAGAGGTCGTATTCCGGGCTGATGACCATCACCCGGCAGTAGACCTGGCTGGCGTGGACGAGCTTGTGCCCGTGCCCCATGTAGAAGCTGTCTTCGAGCATGCCGTTGGGGCTGCGGTAGCTGGGCGGCTCCCGTTCCAGGCTGGTCGGATCGCCATCGATCAGCGCCTGCTCGAACGCGGCGAGGATGCGCGGGTCCCGCCACGAATCCTTGTCCTCGACGGGAATCTGCCGATCCCAGCCTTTGCGGAGCATGTCGACCTGATTGAAGTAGTAGTTGCCGTATTTCTCCTGATTGAAGCGCCCCGGTTGGCCGGGAGCCTCCCAGCGCGAGCCGCTGCCGATCTCCGGGTGGTCGGGCACGCCGCCATAAAGCGGGTTGTAGAGGATGATGTGGCTGACCTTCTCGGGCCAGAGCGCCGCGTACATCAAGACGAGCGTCCCGCCCGTGCCCCAGCCGAACAGGCCCACGCGTTCCGCTCCGGTCTCGGCGCGTAGCGCGTTCACCGCCGCGTCGATGTCGCGGGTTATCTCCAGCGAGCGGACGATCGGCTTGGTTGGCTGCGGCGGCTGATCCATCTCCTTGGGGCGCTGGGAGTTCCCGAAGCCGCGGGCGTCCGGGATGAAGCAGACATGGCCGGCGCGGGCGAGGTCTTCCGCCAGCGAGCCGCCCTCGACGGGAAGGTCGAACTCGCTGATCCCGGGAATGCGCGTGCCGTGCATCAGGATCATCGGCGTCGCCGGCGCTGCCGCGGGCGTCGCGAGCTGGACGCCGCGGATGCCGATCTCGACATCGTCGATGGTTCTGACCTTGAAGTCCTTGCGGGCGAATTCCATCGCTTGTCGTTCCTGTGGCGGGTGTAGCTCGTGCGGGGTGAAGGCTGCTGGCGCTCGGGTCAGGCCTGGTCCTCGACGAAGACCTGCTTGCGCGTCTGCGCGATCGCCGGCATGGCGACGATGATGAGGACGACGACCGCGACCGCCAGCAGCACGGCGCTGATCGGCCGGGTCAGGAAGACCGTGGGGTCGCCGCCGGAGATCAGCATCGCGCGCCTGAGCTGGTGCTCGAAGAGCGGGCCGAGGACGAAGCCCAGGAAGAACGGCGCCCATTCGCACTCGAACTTCGACGTGACGTATCCGACCAGCCCGGCGATGACGATCAGGTAGACGCCGAAGGGCGAGTTCGAGACGCTGTAGACGCCGATGCAGCAGAAGGTGACGATCGCCGGGAACAGGATGTTGTAGGGCACGCGCAACAGGCTAACCCAGATGCCGATCAGCGGCAGGTTGAGCACGATCAGCATGGCGTTGCCGATCCACATCGACGCGATCAGCCCCCAGAACAGGTCCGGCTTGTCGACGATGACGTTGGGCCCCGGCGTAATGCCCTGGATCGTCATCGCGCCGATCATCAGGGCCATGACGGGCGTCGCCGGCAGGCCGAGCGAGAGCATGGGGATGAAGGAGGTCTGCGCCGCCGCGTTATTGGCGGATTCCGGCGCGGTCACGCCCTCGATCGCGCCCTTGCCGAATTCGGCGCTGTTGGGCGAGATCTTCTTCTCGAGGTTATAGCTGACGAAGGACGACAGCAGTGCGCCGCCGCCCGGCAGCACGCCGAGCAGCGAGCCGATCGCGGTGCCGCGCAAGGCGGGCGCGATCATGCGGCGCAGGTCGTCCCGGCTCGGCCAGAGGCCCGTGACCTTGCCGATGACCGTGCGCGGGAGATCCTCGTTCTCGAGGTTGCGCAGGATCTCGCTGATGCCGAACACGCCGACGGCGATCGCCACGAAGTCGAGCCCGTCGAGCAGGTCGACGATGCCGAAGGTGAAGCGCGGCTGGTTGGTGTAGATGTCCGTCCCGGTCAGGCCGAGCAGCAGGCCGGCGCAGATCATCCCGATCGCCTTGACGAGGGAGCCGGACGCCAGCGCGATCGACGAGACCAGCCCGATGATCATCAGGGCGCAGTATTCCGTCGGCCCGAAGCTCAGCGTCAGCGCCGTCAGCGGCGTCGCCACCACGGCGACGAGAAGCGTCCCGACCGTCCCGGCGAAGAACGAGCCGAGCCCCGCCGCCGCCAGTGCCGGCCCGGCGCGGCCGCGCAGCGCCATCTGGTAGCCGTCGATCATCGTCACGGTCGACGACGCCTCGCCGGGCAGGTTGACCAGGATCGCGGTGGTCGAGCCGCCATATTGCGCGCCGTAATAGATGCCTGAGAGCATGATCAGCGACGTGACCGGCGGCAGCCCGAAGGTCAGCGGCAGCAGCATCGAGATCGTCGCCAGCGGGCCGATGCCGGGCAGCACGCCGATGACGGTGCCGAGGAAGGCGCCGAGCAGGCAGAAGGCGAGGTTTATCGGCAGGAAGGCGACGGAGAAGCCGAGCTCGAGATGGTTCAGAAGGTCCATGTCGCGAGCCCCGTGAACCAGGTGCCGACGACCGGCAGCGGCAGCCGCACGCCATAGGCGAAGACGCCGGTGCAAATGACCGCCAGCATCAAGGCCGCCAGACCGGCCTGCAGCCAGTTCATCCGCGCGCTGGCGAGCGAGCAGATCAGCACCGTGCAGAACACGCTGGCGAAGAGCCCGAGCTCGCGCAGGAATGTGCCGAACAGGATGACGGCGAGGCAGATCGCGACGACCGGGCGCCAGGCGAAGCGGCCGGGCAGGCCGGTGCGAAGGCCAGCGAGCAGCGCGCGGATCGTCAGGAGCGCGCCGATGCCGGCGAGGATGGTGCACAGGACCAGCGGAAAATAGCCCGGGCCCATGTTGAGCATGACGCCGAATGGCAGGTCGCGATAGGCGATCCAGCCGTAGACCAGCGCCAGGAGCAGAAAGCTCAAGCCCGCTCCCAGGTCTTTTTGATTGATCGCCATGGTGCGTCCTCAAGACAATCTGCCGTCGGGCCGAGCGCGCGCCGTCCCCCCGGAAACGAGGTCGCGGCTTCGCAAGCCGCGCGTTATTTCTTGGCGAGCATGCTGGCGTAGAAGTCGGCCAGGCGGGCGTTGAGGTCGCGGTTGCCGTCCTCGCCGAGATTCAGGGCCTCGTTCTCGAACTTGGCCATCTGCGCCTCGTAGTCCGGGCTCTTGACGGCCTGCGCGACGGCCTCCTTCAGGCAGGTCTTGACGGGCTCGGCGAGGCCGCGCGGCGTGATCAGGATCGTGTGGGAGTTCAGCGGCTGGGCTTTCGAGCCCTGCTCGGCGAGCGTGCCGGAATCCGGCGCATAGGGCACCCGCCGGTCGATGATCGAGGCGAGCTGCTTCATCTTGCCGGACTTGATCTGCGCCACGTGCAGCGTGCCTTGCGTGGTGGCGTCGACATGGCCGCCGAGAGCGCTCGTCATCGCCTCCGCCGCCCCCGTGCCGGGCACTGCGATGAGGTTGACCTTGAACTCCTCCGCCAGCTGGCGGATCAGCACTTCCTGGTTGATGCCGGCGACCGAGACGGTGGCGCGGCCCTTCTGCTTGGCGTAGGCGACGAGGCCGGCAAGGTCGCTATAGGGCCGGTCCGACAGCGCGACGAGGCCGAGCCAGGTCTGCATGCCCGATCCCAGATAGTCGAAATCCCGCCATGTGTAGCCGACATTGCCCTGGGCGGGGTTGACCGAGATGGCGTCGGTGCCGGCGACGCCGACGATGTAGCCATCGGCCGGCTGGCTCTTGAGCCAGACCGCCATGCCACCGCCATTGGCCCCCGGCTTGTTCTCGACGACGATCGTCCATTTCTGCTGCTTCTCCATCGCGTTCGCGATGGAGCGCGCGATGACGTCGGTCCCGCCGCCGGCCGCAAAGCCGACCACGAAGCGGATCGGCTTGTCGGGAAACCCGCTCGGACACTTGGCGGCTTCTGCCGCAGCTCCAGTCATCGCGAAGGCACAGAAGGGCGCGGCAATAAGCAATCGCAAGGAATGCTTGTTGAATCTGGATGTCATGGCGCTTCCCCGTTTTTTAAATTCATACATCGCACGACGTCGTCCACCGAACGGAACTGGGCCTGTTTCGCCGGTCGAAAATCAATCTCTGCCCCCGGCTGTCGGCTCCCGCGATCGGATAGGAGTGAAGGATCGCCAGTTCGCGGCGGTGCCGATGGGCCCGTCCGACTCCACATCACCGACAGGAGATCGCATCGATGTCTGGGGCCCGCCCTGCCGCCACCGAATTTCGCAGCCGGATCAGCCGGAAGGAGCATGTGCTCGGAACCTTCATCAAGACGCCGACCAGCCACACGACCGAGATCGTCGGATCGATCGGCTTCGACTTCGTGATCATCGACCAGGAGCACGCGCCCTTCGACCGCAACTCCATCGACATGGCCTGCCTCGGTGCCAGGGCTTCGGGAACGGCCGCGCTGGTCCGGGTCGCCGAGCCGACGCCGGCCAGCATCCTCTCCGTCCTCGACCTGGGAGCGACCGGCGTCCTGGTCCCGCATGTGGATTCGCCGGAGAAGGCCAGGATGATCGCGGCCGCCTGCCGCTACCGCGGCGGAAACCGCGGCTTCTCGAACACGACGCGGGCCGGCAATTTCGGCGGCGCGTCCTTTGACGATCACATCGCGGCGCAGGACGCGCAGGTGGCCTGCGTGGCCATGATCGAGGATGAGGTCGCGCTCGACCAACTCGACGCGATCGCCGCGGTCGAGGGCATCGACGCCTTCTTCATCGGCCGCGGCGACCTGACCGCCGCCCTCGGCATCGAACGCATGGAGGCCGCCGTCAGGCGGATCGCCGCCGCGGCGCGCGCCGCGGACAGGACGACGATGGTCATGGTGTCGAGCAAGGCGGACGCGAAAGCGATGAAGGACCTCGGAGCGACGGCCTTCATCGTCTCCAACGACCAGAACTTCCTCAAATCCGCCGCGAGCGCGGCGCTCAAGGACTACGGCGACCCGGCAGCTTGGTAAGAGACCGCTTGCGAATTCTACTGGCGCAGCCGTCTGGCGCGGCTGTCTGCGCTTCCGGTGCTCACGGACCGATGTCCGCTGCGCTCCGGTTCTCGACAGCCACGCCAGCCAACCCACGCCAGCGAATTCCCAAACGGTCTCTAAGGGCCGCGGGCGGATCCCACCGGTCGCTTTCACCGGGCCTCATCAGCCTGGTGAAAGTGGCGCCAGGCCGGTGGGCAGACGGCCCGCCTCGACCGGCGGAGCGCCGGCGCCGCGCATCAGCAGGGCCAGGTTCTCCTCGATCTTGCGGCGGGTTTCTCCGAGCGGGGCGACGATCTGCGCGCTGATGTTCTGCAGCGGCACCGCCGTCTTGTAGAAACTCACCGATATGGTGGCGAGCACGCGGTCGTCGAACATCAGCGGCATGGCGAGCGTCGTCATCTGCTTGGGTTCCGTGCGCGGGTCGCGGACGGCGAAGCCCGCCTTGCCGGTGCTGCGCAGGCGGCTCAGCAACTGCCGGAAGTCGGCCTCCGTCTGGGCGTCGAACTCGTGATGCGGGTCGTCGCGCAGGCAGGCGAGGATCTTCTCCCGCTCTTCCTCCGGGCAATAGGCCATGTAGGCCCGGCCCATCGCCGAGCTCAGCAGCGTCGGCCTCAACCCCAGCACCGTGTTGGTATGGGCCCAGGGGCTGATCGCGCCGGTCCAGAACTGGATCGAGATCGCGTCGCCATCGAGCACGCCGATGCCGATCGGCCATTTGATCCGCTGCGTGAGTTCGATGGCGGGGACGCGCGAGGCCTCGATCACCATCGATATGCCGTCATAGCCCTTGGTCAGCTCATGCACCCGGCAGGTCACGCGATAGCCGCCGAACATGTTGTCGCGGGCGACGTAGCCATCCGCCATCAGGGTTTCGAGCATCCTGATGATCGTCGGCTTCGGCAGGTGGGTGGTGGCGTGGATCGCCGTCACCGAGGCGATGCGCAGCCGGTTCACGGCCCTCAGGACTTCCAGCGCGCGCTTGACGGATTGCACCGGGGGATAGGACCGCTTGCCGGGGTCGGACAGGCCGCGCCGGGAATTCGTTCGGCAGCGTTGTGCAGGAGGTTTTTCTTGGCTTGGTTTTTCTTGGCTTGGTTTCCCTTGGCGTAGAGCGTTGTCGCTCGCCGCTCGGGCGGCCAAGACCTGGTCGAGATTGGCCATGTCTTCCGGATGCCGGAGACCTTCCATAGCGTTTCTCCCATGTCAGTGTCCGTGATCCCGGACACTTTGTTGTTGGGAGGATCGTAGCATGAAACGAGGGCCGCGACGGTTTGGGACGATACGTTTCGCCCTGCGAAATCGCCGCCTCGTCAGAAGCCCGCGATAGTAGAATTATCAAGCGGGCTCAGAAGCCGACCCTGTCGCTGCCCTTCAACCCCAGCACGGCGCGCGCATCGTCGGAGGATGCCAGCTCGAGGCCGAGCCGCTCGGCGATCCCGCGGATCAGCGTGACCTGCTCGGCGCTGGAGCGGGCCAGCTTGCCCGGGCCGATCCAGAGGGAATCCTCCAGCCCGACGCGCACGTTCCCGCCCATGGTGGCGGCCATGGTGGCGATCCTGATCTGGTGGCGCCCACCGGCGAGCACGGACCAGCGGTAGTCGTCGCCGAACAGCCGGTCGGCGGTGCGCTTCATGTGCATCACGTCTTCGGCGTGGACGCCGATGCCGCCGAGGATGCCGAACACGGACTGGACGAAGAAGGGCGGCTTGATCAGGCCGCGATCGGCGAAGTGCGACAGCGTGTAGAGATGCCCGATATCATAGCACTCGACCTCGAAGCGGGTGTCGTTCTCGGTTCCGGTGCGCAGGATGTGTTCGATATCTGCAAAGGTATTTTTGAAGATTCGGTCGCGAGAGCCTTCGAGATAAGGGTGCTCCCAGTCGTGCTGGAAGGTCTTCGTCCGCTCCAGCATCGGATAGATCCCGAAATTCATCGAGCCCATGTTGAGCGAGGCCAGTTCCGGCTTCAGCTCCCTGGCCGGAGCCAGGCGCTCTTCGATGCCCATCGTCGGCGAGCCGCCGGTGGTCAGGTTGATGACGCAGTCGGAGCGCTGCTTGATCGCCTGCACGATCGGCAGGAAGGCCTCGGGCGACTGGTCGGGCTTGCCGGTCTGCGGGTTGCGGGCGTGGAGATGGACGATCGCGGCGCCGGCCTCGGCCGCCTCCACGGCCGCATCCGCGATGGCGCTGGCCGAGACGGGAAGATGCTCCGACATGGAGGGCGTATGGATCGCACCAGTGATGGCGGCGCTGATGATGATCTTGGCCATTGCAGGGTTCCGTTTCCGTGTGGGGTGCCGGTGGCTGGGTTCGCGCGGCAGGTGCGCGGCTAGTCCGGCGGGAAGATCGTGCGGGCGATAGGGTGGATTCCGCCGTTGGGCGCGGTCACGGGAAGCGTGTCGTCATCATGGCCCCGTCTGTTGCAGCTTCGCCGGAGCATGCGCTCCGGCGAAGGGTCGCCTATCGTTGGGCCGAATGCAGGTCAGGTCGAGGAAAAACCGCCGCGATCCGGCCCTGCATTTTCACGCGCTCTTCTGCCAGGACAGGAGCGTGCCCTTGGTGACGATCTTCGAACCGTCCGTCTCCGGCATCGGATATTCCGCCTCGTTGAGGACGAAGCCGGGCTTGCTGGCGAAGTCGAGGCGGGGCGGGCAGAAGATGTCGTAGAGCGAGGACTCGCCGTTGCCGGTGTCCCGCGAGGTGTGGACGACATTGGCCGGGATGATGATCACCGACGGGGTCGGGATCTCGTCGTGATTGTCCGGGCGCCATTCGGCCAGGTTGGCGTTCCACGGCCAGCGCAGATGGTGGATCCAGGTGCCGTGCAGCGTCAGCGACGCCTGCTCGAAATCCTCGTGCCAATGCGGGCTGAGCGCGGCCGTGTCGCGGCGGGTGTGATAATGCGCGAACAGGTTCACCATCATGTTGGTGGAGCGGAACAGGCGCGGCTGGATCCGCTCGCCCTTGGGGTCGGCAAAGGGCGCCAGCGGGTAGTGCCGCAGCTTGAAGCCGTCGACCGGGTCCGGCCAGGGCTGAACGGGGGCCACCTCGGGCGCGCCGTCGGCATAGGTCGCGGCGTTCCAGGCCTTGTCGAGCAGGTCCTTCGCCTGGCTGGTGATGATGCGGGCGATCAGGCCTTCGCTGCGGGCCGTCACCACGCTCGGGCCGGGCGGCACGATGGTGAGGGAGTCTTCGCCAGCCTCGATCTCCTCGTTGCCGGCCTTGATCGTCGCCGTCGTGCCGGGCGGCAGGATGACCATGTACTCGTCGGCGTTGTCGGTCCGGACCAGCGTCGCGCCCGGCTTCACGCGCGAGACCGTGACGACGAAGTTGCCGCCCCGCGTGATCCAGGTGCGCGTCCCGGCGGCATCGGTCTCCTGCGCTGCCATCGTGTCGAAACAGGCAACCGAGGCCTGTCGTGCTGCCGTTTCCGTCACTGCGCTCTCCTGAGAAAGGGTTGCCGGCCTGTCGCCGGATGGGGCTCGCCACCTCGGCGAGGCCATCGCCCACGGTAGTCGCGCCGTGTCGCCGGCCGCCAACCCGTTCCGAAGCTATTTCAGGCTCCGAAACCAAAACGCCCGCGAAATGCGCCGCGGCCATCGGCGGGCAGCGTCATTTTCATCGAATGAAACATGGGAAATGACCGCGCAGCCGCGCCGAATGCCGCGCTAGCTTCCGCTCAAGCCTTTCCGCCTCCGGGTCAAATCTCTCCCCCGGGGGCCAGTCTCCCTGCCTCCGGGCAAGCCAATCGAGGATTCAATGGACTCTCAAGATCGCATGCGCGCAAGGCATGAGCTGGAAGCGCTTCTCGCGGATTACTGGCACGACGTCGACACCAATTGGGGACGCAATGCCGGCGACTACTACACCGACGACGCGCTCTTCGAGTCGACCTATGCCAGCTACAAGGGCAAGGCGAAGATCCAGCAGTTCTACCAGTATCGCCTCGACCGCGGACCGCGCGTCGCCGTCCACGCGGTGACGAATTTCCGGGTCGTCCTGGACGGCCCGGACCGCGCCACCTGCAACTGGTACCTGCTGCTCTTCGCGGCGGACGGCAAGCCGATCCTGCCGACCAACCCGCCGATCCAGATCGCCCACATGACCGACCGCTGCGTCAGGCAGCCCGACGGCCGCTGGCTCTACGAATACCGCAAGTTCGAGACCTGGTTCGAGGGCGGCGTGCCGACGACCAATCCCAATCTCGACGACAAGTAGGGCCTGCCGAGAAAGTAGCATCGGGGCGCGCATGAACGCACCTATCCAGTTCCACAAGCCGAGGCGCAGCACTGACGCGGAGCACGGCATCGTCCACCGCGACGATGCCGCCTTCTGCGGCTGGCCGTTCTATTGCGGCTTGTGGACGTTCCCGGATGGAAGCCTGCTGACCGGGTTCAAGAAGATCGCCAAGACCTATGACGAGGCCGCCGAGATCAGCCACACCCGCCTGACAGTGGGGCAGGGCCAGCTCAAGACGATCCGCTCCAGCGATGGCGGCAAGAGCTGGGACCAGGACAGCCTGAACACCGTCTTCGACCTCGGCACCTCGGCAGAGGAGATCGACCGCACGGGCGGCGACAATTACGATGACGAGCCGCCGCTCGATTTCCTCGATCCGAACGTGATCGTGATGTCCGGTGCGATGCCGGCCTTGCTCAAGCCCGACAGCCGCGCCTGGCTGCGCATCTCCGCCGATGCCGGGCGCAACTGGCGCCGGACCATCCTGCTGCCGCTGCACGGCCTCGGCTCCCTGACCGGGCATGGGCCGCCGACCATCCGCGGGGACGGCGTGGCGCTGCTCGGCATGTCGACCACGACGCCGGACGGCTGGACCAACAGGCCGCTGATCTATGCCAGCACAGACGGCGCGCGCTGGAATTTCCTCTCATTCGTCACGCCCGCCATCGAGGGCGGCTCGGCTGTGAGCGACAGGACCGAGCTGCCGCTCTTCGGGGCCATCCGGCATCTCTACGCACGGCCGCTCGCCCTGGCGGATGGCCGCATTCTCGCGTCCCTGCGCTTCCAGCGCGATGCGCGCGGCATCTTCTGGACCGATGTCTTCGAGAGCCGAGATGGCGGCCGGACCTGGCATTTCCTGTCGCGGGTCAACGATTGGGGCGCCCCCGGCGACATCGTCGAAATGGCTGATGGCCGGATCGTCTGCGTCTACGGCTACCGGCTCGCCCCCTACGGCATCCGCGCCCGCGTCAGCGAGGACGGCGGGCGTAGCTGGGGTTCCGAACTCATCCTGCGCGACGATGGCGGCAGCTGGGACCTCGGCTATCCCCGCGTCGTCGAGGTCGCGCCCGGACGCCTGCTCACCGTCTACTACATGAACACCAGGGACGATCCGATCCAGCTCAATGGCGGCGTCCGCCACATCGCCCGCACCCTGTTCACGCCGGACTGAAACGCCGCCGCGCCCTATCGATCGACAACAAGAAACGTGGACCGCAAACAAGAAACTCGGGAGGACAAGCCACATGATCCCGCTCTCAAAGTCCCTGGCCGCAGTGCTTGCCTGTGTCATCGGCCTCTCGACGGCATCGGCCGCGATGGCCGCCGACACCTATCCGAGCCGGCCGGTCACCATGATCGTGCCGTTCGGGGCAGGCGGCGGCACCGACGTCATCGCCCGCACGGTCTCGGACGAGCTCAGCCGGGCGCTCGGTCAATCCATCGTCGTCGAGGCAAGGCCCGGCGCGAACGGCGCCATCGGCTCGGCCGTCGTCGCGCGCGCCGTGCCTGACGGCTACACCTTGCTGTTCACGGCGCAGTCGACCTATTCGCTCAACCCCAACCTGATGAAGGACCCGCTCTTCGATCAGCTCAAGGATCTCGTCCCGGTCGCCTCGATCGGCCGCAGCCCCTGGCTGATCGCCGTGCCGATGGAGAGCGAGTTCAAGTCGCTTGCCGACGTGGTCGCCTATGGCAAGGCCAATCCCGGCAAGCTCGTCTTCCCGTTCTGGCAGAGCAGCGTCCTCGTCACCGGCGAGACCTTCGGGCGCATGGCCGACATCCGGATGCGCAAGGTCCCCTACAAGGGCCAGGTCGAGGCGAACACGGACTTCCTCGGCGGCCGCCTGCCGCTCATGGTGACGGATATTGCCGGTGGCCGGGCCCCGGTCGAGGCCGGCAAGATGCGGCTCCTCGCCTCGACGACGGCCAAGCGCTCGGCCGCCTTCCCGGACGTGCCGACCATGCGCGAGCAGGGCCTCGACGTCGTCACGGATTCGATGCTCGCCGTCTTTGCGCCCGCGGGCACGCCGCAGCCGATCCTCGACAGGCTCAATCAGGAGGTGAGCAGGATCGTCCTCGGCTCCGAGAAGGTCCGCGACCGGCTAAGGCAGCTCGGCCTCGAACCCACCGTCATGACGCAGAACGAGGCCGACGCCTTCGTCCGTTCCGAAATGACGCGCTGGGAAGAGATGATCCGGCGCGCGGGCCTGCAGAAAGAGTGAGCGGATGCGCCGCCGGAGGCCTGTGAGATGAGCGCATCGGGGGCAGGGCGCGGCCGGCAATGGGTGCGCGGGCCGCAGGACGTCGTGGCCGGCGTCGCGGTCATCTTGATCTCCGCGGTGATCCTGTACGCCTTGTCGCTGATCACCACCACGAGCTACTCGGCCTTCTCGCCCGCGCTCTTTCCGCGTCTCTGCACCTACGTGATCATGGTCGGCGGGCTGGCCTTGATCGCCCGCGGCTTGCTCAGGACCGGGCCGGGTCTGGGGCGGCTGCCGTTCCGCCCGGCCGTACTCGTCACGCTTGCCGTCGTCGCGTTCGGCTTCGTCAGCCCTCGGCTGGGCTATGCGGTGGCCGGGTTGCTGACGCTTCTGATCGGCGGGCTCGCCGCGCCGGACGTGCGCTTTCGCCAGCTGCTGGCCGTATCGCTCATCCTCATCGTCTTCAGCGTCGTGCTGTTCAGCTATGTCCTGAAGCTGACGATGCCGGCCGTCATTCTTCCCGGCCTGAGCTTCTGATGTCATGACGTCATTGCTCGCAAACCTCGAACTCGGCCTGTCCATCGCGCTGACGTTCAACAACATCCTGCTCTGCCTGCTCGGGTGCCTGATCGGGACGCTGATCGGCGTGCTGCCGGGCATCGGGCCGATCGCGACGATCTCGATCCTGCTGCCCTTCACCTTCGGCATTCCGCCGGTGGGCTCGATGATCATGCTCGCGGGCATCTATTACGGCGCGCAATATGGCGGCTCGACCACCGCGATCCTGGTGCGGATGCCGGGCGAAGCCAGCTCGATCGTGACCATCATCGACGGCAACGCGATGGCGCGGAACGGCCGGGCCGGGGCGGCGCTCGCGCTTGCGGCGCTGGGCTCGTTCGTCGCCGGTTGCGTCGCCACCATCGTCATCGGCGCCTTCGCCGAGCCGCTCGGCCGGATCGCGCTCTATCTCGGGCCGGAAGACTATTTCGCGCTGATCGTGCTCGGCCTCGTCTTCGCCATCGTCCTTGCCGGCGGCTCCCTGCTGAAAGCGATCCTCGCCGTGCTCTTCGGCATCGTCCTGGCCACGGTCGGCACCGACATGGAGACCGGCGCGCAGCGCCTGACCTTCGGGCTCCCCTCGCTGCTGGAGGGCCTGAGCGTCTCGATCCTCGCCATGGGCATCTTCGGCATCGGCGAGATCCTGCACAATGTCGAGAACGCCGAGGGGCGCCCGGTCGTGCAGGCGGCGATCGGCCGGCTCTGGCCGAGCCGCGACGAGCTCCGGCGCTCCGCCGGGCCGGTGATGCGCGGGACGTTCCTCGGCTCGCTGCTCGGCATCCTGCCCGGCAGCGGCACCTTGCTCGCGCCCTTCGCCTCCTATGTCGTCGAGAAGAAGATCTCGCGCGATCCCAGTCGCTTCGGCCACGGCGCTCCCGAAGGCGTCGCGGGGCCGGAGGCCGCCAACAACGCCGCCGCGCAGACCTGCTTCATCCCGCTGCTCAGCCTCGGCCTGCCGCCCAACGCCGTGATGGCGCTGATGCTCGGCGCGATGACGATCCAGGGCATCGTGCCGGGCCCGCAGGTCTTCACCAAGCATCCCGACCTGTTCTGGGGCATGGTTGCCTCCATGTGGGTCGGCAACGCGATGCTGCTGGTGATCAACCTGCCGCTGATCGGCCTCTGGGTCTCGCTGCTGAAGGTGCCGTACCGGCTGCTCTTCCCGGCGATCCTGCTGTTCTGCTGCATCGGCCTCTATTCCGTGAACCGGCTGCCCGAGGACGTCTATTTCATGGCGGGCTTCGGCCTCGTCGGCCTTGCGCTGGCCAAGCTCGGTTTCGAGGCGGCGCCGCTCCTGCTCGGCTTCGTGCTCGGCGACTCGCTCGAAGCCAATTTCCGCCGGGTCCTCATTCTGGGCGACGGCGATTGGACCAAGTTCGTGTCGAGCCCCGTCGCCGTCGTGCTGCTGCTCGCGGCCCTGGCCATGTTCTGCGCGACGCTGTTCCCGAGGGTCCGCAAGGGCCGCGAGGAGGTCCTCGTCGAGCAGTGACGGGACCGGTTGCCAACGGATCGCGCGAGAGGCGGTCGTCGCGAAAAAATGGCGGGCCGGGACCTGTGTTCCATGGGGCGAAATAGCGTCAGTTAGCCCGCCGGCCGTGCCGATGCCGCTGTCTAATGCGCTTCCCATCGCGCACATGGAAACAGGCTATGGCATTCGAACTGACACCGGAGCATGCGATACCCGCGGCTCATCGTCCGGCCGTCGAGCGGCTCCTGGTCGGATCCGTCGACCTTCATTGTCATTCCGGCCCCTCGCTGATGCCGCGCTCGCTCGACAGCGCGACCGCGCTCGAGGAGGCCGCGCAGGCGGGCATGCGCGCCGTCCTGGTCAAGGACCATTTCTATGGCGCGACGCCGCTGGTGACCCAGCTTCAGACGCTGTTCGCGGCGCGCGGGGTGACGCTGCTGTCAGGCGTGCCGCTCAACAATTCGATGGGTGGGCTCAACCGCTTCGCCGTGGCCCACGGCCTCAATATCGGCGCGCGCTATGTCTGGATGCCGACGCTGTCGGCCGCCAACCATGTCGCCTACGAGCGCGGCAAGCTCGACCCGAAGGGCAATTTCCCGCGTCCCACGAAGGCGATGCCGGAGGCCGAGCCGCTGAGCGTGCTCGATGGCGCCGGCAAGCTTCGCGAGGAGCTGGGGCCGATCCTCGATCTCATCGCCGCGCATGACGCGGTGCTCTCCTCCGGCCATCTCAACATCCGCGAGATCTGGCCCCTGTTCGAGGAGGCGAAGCGGCGCGGGGTGACGCGCATGGTCACCAACCACCCGACCTACATCATCGGCGCGTCATTGGCCGATATCCGCGCGCTGGTCGGCATGGGCGCCTATATCGAGCACTCGATCGGCATGTACGTGCCCGTGACCACGGAGCGCAATCATCGTCCCGACGAGCTCAGGGACGTGATCGAGGCCGCCGGCGTCGGCCGCACCTTCTTCGGCTCCGATCTCGGCCAGCGCAATAACGGCCATCCGATCCTTGGCTTCAAGCACATGGTGAGCATGCTGTTGACGCTCGGCTACTCGAATGACGACATCACCCGCATGATCTCGGGGAATGCCGCCGCACTGGTAGGCCTCGACCGCGCCGCGGCCTGACGGGGCCTTGGTGTCCGCCCGAAAAGCGCCTCTGCGGCCGGAGAGTTGGACTCCTCCCTTCCCCCTTGCGGGGAAGGGTATGGGGATGGGGGGCGGACGACTGGGTGCTGCGCTGCTCATTTGCTGGCGGCTGTACCGGTGATGGTGGCTCAGGAATGACGCTGCTTGTTCGGACTTTTCGCCCCCCACCCCAACCCCTCCCCGCGAGGGGGAGGGGCTCGCGCGCTCGATCCGGTAGCATCGATCCCCTTTTTGCTCAGACTCTCAGGTGAAGTACAGGCGAAGCGGCGTCGTTCCGGAAATGATCCGCCGGACCGCGGGGTCCGGCACCCAATCCTCGAAGGCGGCGATCGTGTCGGCGTAGGTGACCTCGTCCTCGAAGGCGGCGAAGGGCCAGTCGCTGCCCCAGACCAGGCGCTCGCCTCCGGTGAGCTTCACCAGCGCCTGGGCGTATTGCTTCGCCTCGGAGGCCGGCTTGAAGCGGAACCCGCCCGAGAGCTTCACCCAGGTCCGGCCGCGCTCGACCGCCGCCATCAGCGTCTTGAACGCCGCGCCGTTGATGCCTTCCGGCGTATCGAACAGGCCGAGATGGTCGATGACCACCTTCGCGCCCGAAGCTTCCACCGCCGCGACCGTGTCGGCGAAGCGGTGCGCCCGGTCGGTCAGGTGGACGTGCCAGCCGAGATCGGCGACCCGGCGCAGCAGCATGCGGTAGTCGCCGCTATGAATGTCGGGGATCTCGTCGAGCAGCTCCCAGACGAAGCGGATGCCGACGAAGCCCTCCGCCTGCATCCGCTCGAGCTGGTAGATGTCGGTCGTCGGCGCGACCGTCGCGGTGGCGCGCAGGCGGCGATGGCGCTTCAGCGCCGCGCGGACATAGTCGTTGTAGAGCCCGTGCAGGCTCGCGGCCGCGATCACGCCGAAGGTCACGCCATGCGTGTCGAGCGTCTCGATCAACTGCTCGATCGTCGCGTCCCGCCCTTTCCGGTGCCAGGCCCTGTCGATCAGCGGCAGGTCTTCGCGCCAGACATGGAAATGGGAATCGACGAGCGGCGGTTCGGATAAAGGCAAGATGCGCTCCACTTCAAAGGCCAGACCGTAGCCATCCAGCCTGACATTCCGGCATCCCCGGTTCGACCTGGGCATGGCCCATTTTCAGACCGCGAAATCCAGGGCCGCAAGCCAGCCGACGCCTCGCAGCTGACCTAATCTCGCGGGAGAGCGCAACCCGTTCGAGCATGAAGACGCACGGGAACCAGGTCCGGGGAGGCACTGCCAATGGCCACGACCATGTTCGATCTTTCAGGCCGGGTGGCCATCGTCACCGGCGGCAATGGCGGCATCGGCCTCGGGCTGGCGCGGGGGCTGGCGAAGGCCGGGGCCTCGATCGTCGTCGCCGGGCGCAATGCCGCCAAGAACACGCAGGCCGCCGCGGAGCTGCGCGGCTTCGGCGTCGAGGTGCTGGAATTCGCCCTCGACGTCCGCAAGCCGGAATCCTGCCGCGCACTGGTCGAGGCGACGGTCGCGCAGTTCGGCAAGGTCGATATCCTCGTCAACAACGCCGGCATGAGCTATCGCCGGGCGCCGCAGGACTACACGCTCGACGAATGGAACGAGGTCTTCGAGACCAACGTCACCGGCGCCTTCGTGCTGTCCCAGGCCTGCTACCCGCACTTCCTCGCGGCCGGCGGCGGCAAGATCATCAATACCGGCTCGATCGTCTCCGTGATGGGCTCGCCCTTCTCGATCGGCTATGTCGTCAGCAAAGGCGGCATCCTGCAGATGACGAAGGCGCTCGCCTGCGCCTGGGCCAAGGACAACATCCAGTCGAACGCCATCCTGCCGGGCTGGATCGAGACCGACATGACGACGGGCGCCCGCCGCGACATTCCCGGCCTCAACGACCGGGTGCTGGCGCGCACGCCTGCGGGGCGCTGGGGCAGCCCGCAGGATTTCGAGGGCATCGCGGTGTTCTTGGCCGGCCCCGCCTCGAATTTCCTGAACGGCGCGGCCATCCCGGTCGATGGCGGCTATCTCTCGCTGGCTTAGAGCAGCGGCCTCGCGGCTACTTCGCGTCCTCGACGAAGATCTCGTCGCGTTTCCTGGCGATGGTCGGCATCAGCGCGACGACGAACATCACCGCGGCGAGCGCCAGCATCGCCGCCGCGATCGGCTTCTGGACGATGATCATCGGGTCGCCCTGCGAGATGGTCATGGCGCGGCGGAAATATTCCTCGATCATGGGTCCCAGGACGAAGCCGAGCAGCAGCGGCGCCGGCTCGCAGCGCAGCTTCGTCATCAGGTACCCGACGAAGCCGAAGGCCACCATCACGACGAGGTCGAACGGGTTGGTGTTGACCGAATAGACGCCCACCGACGCGAACGCGATGATCGCCGGGAACAGGGCCCGCTGCGGAATCCGGAGCAGCCTGACCCAAAGGCCGATCATCGGCAGGTTGAGTACCAGCAGCATCAGGTTGCCCATCCACATCGAGGCGATGACGCCCCAGAACAGGGCTGGGTGGGTGTTCATGAAGTCCGGCCCCGGCGTGACGCCCTGGATGATCAGGGCCCCCATCATCAGCGCCATGATCGGGTTCGAGGGGATGCCGAGCGTCAGCATCGGCACGAAGGAGGTCTGCGCGCCGGCGTTGTTCGCCGCTTCCGGCCCGGCCACGGCCTCGATCGCCCCCTTGCCGAAGCGCTCGGGATGCTTCGAGACGCGTTTTTCGAGCGCATAGGAGCCGAAGGAGGCGAGAAGCGGGCCGCCGCCGGGCAGCACGCCGAGGACGGATCCCAGGATCGTGCCGCGCGCGATCGGCGGCAGGGCGGTCTGCATGTCCTCCCGCGACGGGATCATGCTGGAGATCTGCGCGACCTCGGCCGGTTTGGTGAGCTCCTCCTCGAGCCCGGTGAGGATCTCCGAAATGCCGTAGATGCCGGCGCCGAAGGCGACGATGGGGATGCCGTCCGCCAGGCCGTCGAGGCCGAGCGTGAAGCGCGCGCTGCCCGTGTAGATGTCGGTGCCGACCGTGCCGAGGAGCAGGCCGCACAGGATCATCGCCAGCGCGTTGACGAGCGAGCCGTTCGCCAGCGTGATCGAGGCGACGAGGCCAAGCGTCATCAGCGCAAAGTACTCGACCGGCCCGAAGCTCAGCGCCAGCATGGAGAGCGGGATGGCGAACAGCGCGATCAGCACCGTCGCGACCGTGCCGGCGATGAACGAGCCGATCGCCGCGATGCTCAGCGCGGTGCCGGCCCGGCCCTGCCGCGCCATCTGGTAGCCGTCGATCGCGGTGACGGCCGACGAGGCCTCGCCCGGCAGGTTGATCAGGATCGCGGTGGTCGACCCGCCATATTGCGCGCCGTAGTAGATGCCGGCGAGCATGATGATCGAGGCCTCCGGCGAGACCTTGAAGGTGATCGGCAGCAGCATCGCGATCGTCGCCAGCGGCCCGACGCCGGGAAGCACCCCGACCGCCGTTCCCAGGAATGCCCCGACGAAGCAGAACAGGATGTTCATGGGCTTGAGCATCGTCGCGACGCCAAGCTCGAGATTGGAGAACAGATCCATGACGGCCTCTCAGAGTCCGGCCCAGGAGCCGAACAGCGATACGGGCATTTTCAGCAGGTAGACGAAGATCCCGGTCGAGAGCGCGGTGAGGCCGAGCGTGACGAGCAAGGCGAAGCGCCAGCTCATCAGCCGGCTGCTCCAGCACGCCATCAGCGTGCTTGTCGCGATCGCGAGGATGAAGCCGCCGGGGCCGATCAGCAGCGCGAAGGCCACGGGCGCGCCGAGCACCAGGGCGAAGGCGCGCAGGCCCGCCACGCGCGCCGGCCGCGCGGCATGGCTGAAGGCGCGGGCGCCGATCACGAGCGCGAGCACAGCAAGCAGCGTCGCGATCATCAGGGGGAAGAAGCCGGGCCCCATCGCGCCTGGCGTCCCGATCTTGAGGCCGCGCCAGGCGGTGAACGCGAAAAACCCCGCCGTGCCCAGCAGCATGACACTCGTGACCAGGTCGGTGAGGCTGACCTGGGCGCGCTGCACCCGCAACTCCATGGGCTTCCTCCGGGCCGGCTTCTTCTTTCAGCTCAGGTTAGAGCACCAAGCCGCGTTGTCGCGGATGCGAGCCGCATTTTCGCGGGCCGAAATCATCATGGTTTCGCACGCGGCCGCGGGCGTCGCAGACCTAGTCTGCCGGCATCGGGCTCACTGAGAGACTCTGAACGCTCTGCCGAACGAAGCCCGCTGATTTCAGGGTAGGGAGCTAGCCATGCGTTTCATTCGACACGTCTTTTTGGCCTGCCTCATCGGGGCCGGCACGGTCGCCGCCGGCGTCACCGGCGCCATCGCGAAATGGCCGATGGACCGCACGATGACGATCGTCGCGCCGTGGCCGGCCGGGACCGGCGCCGACATCGTCGCGCGGGTCATCGCCGACGGCCTCCAGAAGAAATGGGGCAATACGGTCATCGTCGAGAACAAGGTCGGCGCCACCGGCAACATCGGGCAGAACTACGTCGCGAAGGCCGCGCCGGACGGCTACACCTTCATCGTCTCGACGCCCGGCCCGGCCGCCAACAACATGCTGACCTTCAAGGCGCTGCCGTTCAACCCGCTGACGGATTTCAGCTTCGTCACGGTGACGAACGAGGATCCGATGCTGGTCGTTGCCGGTCCGCGGCTTCAAGCGACGTCCGCGAAGGAGTTCCTCGACTTCGCCAAGGCCAATCCGGGCAAGGTCCAGTTCGGCCATCCCGGCCATGGCACCTACGCGCACATGACCCAGCTGGCGCTGCAGGACCTGCTCGACATCAAGTTCAACCTCGTCGCCTATCGCGGCGCGCCGCAAATGGTCAGCGACATGCTCTCGGGCCAGATCGACGCCGTCATCGACCTGACCGGCGGTTACCTGCCGCAGATCAAGGCGGGCAAGCTCAGGGCGCTCGTGATCATCGGCAACAAGCGGCTCGAGCAATTGCCGGATGTGCCGACCATGCGCGAACTCGGCGTTGATTTCACCGCCGAGCCCTGGTACGGGCTGGAGGCGCCCAAGGGATTGCCGCCCGAAATCCTTGCCGAGATGAACGCGGCGGTGGTGGAGATCCTCAAGAGCCCCGCCACCAAGGAGAAGCTGGCCGGCGCCGGCATCACGCCGAGCTGGAGCACGCCCGAGGCGTTCGAGAAGATGGTCAAGGCTGAAGTCGAGAAATGGCGGCCGATCGTCACGAAGTACAACATCACATCCGAGTGACGCGTGCCTGCGCCGACGATCCCGATCGTCGGCGCATTTGCAGAGGTTGCGGCCGGTGACGCGGCCATGGTCAATGCCAGAGATTGGTCCGCGCGAGATCGACGATCTCGTCGCCGCGGCCGCTGAACACCGCCTTCAGCATATAGAGCGTGAAGCCTTTCGCCATCTCGGCGGTGATCGCCGGCGGGATCGGCAATTCGGTGCGCGCCACGACGGCGTCGACGAGAACGGGGCCGTCATGGGCGAGCGCGGCGGCGATGCCGCTCTCGACATCGGCCGGGTCCTCGATCCGGATGCCCTTGATGCCCACCGCTTCCGCCATCGCCGCGAAGTTCGGATTCTTGAAATCGGTGCCGAAGGGCAGGAACCCGGTCGATTTCTGCTCGACCTCGATAAAGCCCAGCGCGCCATTGTTGAAGACCACGATCTTCGCCGGCAGGTTGAGCTGGGCAAGGGTAAGAAAATCGCCCATCAGCATGGTGAAGCCGCCATCGCCCGACAGCGAGATCACCTGGCGCGTCGGAAAAGCGGCTTGCGCGCCGATCGCCTGCGCCATCGCATTGGCCATCGAGCCGTGCCAGAACGAGCCGATCAGGCGCCGCTTGCCGTTCATGGCGAGGTAGCGCGCCGCCCAGACGGTGGGCAGGCCGACATCGCAGGTGAAGACGGCGTCGTCGGAGGCGAGGTCGCTGATTGCCTTGGCGATCTGCTGCGGGTGGATCGGCCGTTTGCCGGGCGTGCCGACCGCGAGCTTGTCGAGGTCCTTCCGCGCGCGGCCGTAATGCGCCACGGCCTTGTCGAGATGGGCGCGGTCCTGCTTGTCCTTGAGATGCGGCAGCAGCGCTTCGATCGTGCTGCGGATATCGCCGACGAGGCCGAGATCGACCGGGGTGCGCCGCCCGATCTGCTCGGGCCGGATGTCGACCTGCGCGACCTTCGTGGATGAACCCTTCGGATAGAACTGCCGATAGGGGAAATCGGTGCCGAGCATCAGCAGGACGTCGCAATCCATCATGGCGTAGTAGCCGGACGAGAAGCCGATCAGCCCGGTCATGCCGACATCGTAGGGGTTGTCCCAGGCGACATGCTCCTTGCCGCGCATGGCGTGGACCATCGGCGCTTTGAGTCGTTCGCCGAGCGCCAGCAGGGCGTCATGCGCGCCCTCGCAGCCGGAGCCGCAGAGCAGGGTGACGCGGGCATCGCCGTTGAGGAGCGCCGCCAGCTTCTCCAGGTCGCCGGCCGGCGGGACCACCACGGGCCGGTTCGGCAGCAGGCCCGCAAGCTTCGTCGCGGGAGCCTCCGCAGCCTTCTGCAGGGCGACGTCTCCCGGCATCACCACCACCGACACGCCGCGCTTGCCGAGGGCCTCGCGGATGGCGATCTCCAGCACGCGCGGCATCTGGTCGGCGCCCGCGACGAGCTCGCGGTAGTGGCTGCATTCGCGGAACAGTTCCTGCGGGTGCGTCTCCTGGAAATAGCCCGAGCCGATCTCGGAGGAGGGGATCTGCGCCGCGATCGCCAGCACCGGCACGCGCGAGTGATGGCAGTCGAACAGGCCATTGATGAGGTGCAGGTTGCCCGGCCCGCAGCTGCCGGCGCAGACCGCGAGCTCGCCCGTCAGATGCGCCTCGGCGCCTGCGGCGAAGGCGGCGACCTCCTCGTTGCGGACATGGACCCATTCGATCTTGCCCTGCCGGCGCAACGCGTCGGTCAAGCCGTTCAGGCTGTCGCCGACGACCCCGTAGATTCTCTTGACGCCGACGGCGGCCAAGGTGGCTGCGAACTGGTCTGCGACGCTGTCCGACATGTCCTGATCTCCGTTTCGCGCTGGTCCGGTTGAGTGGCCTTGCAGGATTATGCAGGATGACTTGCCGATAATGGCGGCGAGACGACGAAGCCCGCCCCCAATGTGATCATCGCGCTGCGACGGGCTTGGGCCTCGCGCTGGAGGTCAGCAGGTCGAAGCGCCGGAAACATGGGCCGCCAAGCAAATGGAACTCCACCTCATCATATCCGGCCGGGTTCAGGGAGTTGGCTACCGGCAATGGCTGTGCGGGCGCGCGCTCGCCGCAGGCGTCACCGGCTGGGTTCGGAATCGGGCCGATGGCACGGTGGAAGCCGTGCTGTGCGGGCCAGCCGAGAGCGTCGAGGCCCTAGTTGCCGCTGCGATGGCCGGGCCACCGGGCGCGAGGGTCGACGACATCCGCCGGCGCGAGGCCGAGGCGGCGCAGGTCGATCAGGCCGGCAAGGCGTTCTTCATCGCCTCCAGCGCCTCATAGGCTGCGGCTCCACCCAGCGGAACGTGGCGGCCGCAGCAGGATACGTATCCTGTCACGCCAGGTGACAGGCGAGCCTGATCTCGCCATCGTTCCGCAGGAGCGGGCGCTCGCTGCGGCAGCGCTCGACGGCGATGGCGCAGCGCGGGTGGAAGGCGCAGCCCGATGGTGGCGAGATCGGGCTTGGTACTTCGCCCGACATCGGCCGGCGCTCGCGGTTCGGCTTCTCGACATCGGGGATCGTCTCGAGCAGCAGCCGCGTATAGGGATGACGTGGCCGATTGAAGACCTGCTCGGCCGGCCCGGTCTCGACGAAGCGGCCGAGATACATGATCGCGAGATGGTCGGACATGTGCCGGACCACCGAGAGGTTGTGGCTGATGAACAAGTAGGTCAGCCCGAATTCCTTCTGCAGCCTGACCATCAGGTTGAGGATTTGCGCCTGCACGGAAACGTCGAGCGCCGAGGTCGGCTCGTCGCAGACCAGGAAGTCGGCCTCGGTCGCGAGCGCACGCGCAATCGAGATGCGTTGGCGCTGGCCGCCGGAGAACTCGTGCGGGAAGCGCGTCGCGTCGGTGCGGGACAGGCCGACGACCTCCAGCAGGTCGCCGACGCGGATGCCGGTCTCGGCCTCGCTTGAACGCAGCTTCAACTCGCGGATCGGCTCGGCGATGATGTCGCCGACGCGCCAGCGCGGGTTCAGGCTGGCATAGGGATCCTGGAAGATCATCTGCACGCGCGGCGGGCCGAACGTGCCGTCGCCGCGCCTGATGTCGGCGAAGCGCAGGCTGCCCTCGGTGGGACGCTGGAGGCCGACGACCATCCGCGCCAGCGTCGACTTCCCGCAGCCGGATTCGCCGACGACGCTGAAGGTGGTGCCGCGCGGGATCGCGAAGCTGACCGCCTCGACGGCGCGCAGGATGCGGCGCGGCGCGCGTGAGATCAGCCGCGTCAGCGCCGGCAGCGAGACGTCGAACCGGCACGAGGCCGCCTTGACCGTCAAGATGGCCTCGTTGCTCATGCCGCCACCATTGGCCGGGTTTCGGTCGAGGCCCGGAGCGAGCGTGGTCACGTCCTCATGCATGCGCGGCCTCCCGCAAGGGGAAATGGCAGGCGGCGGCGTGGCCCGATGGTGGCAGGCCGGGCTTGTGCTCGCGGCAGAAGCTGGTCGCGCTGCCGCAGCGCGGGTTGAAGGCGCAGCCGGCGGGAATGGCGTTGAGCCGCGGCATCGAGCCGTCGATCTGGTTGAGCTCGGCATGGCGCTGGTGGACGCTCGGGATCGAGGCCATCAGCCCGGCCGTGTAGGGGTGGCGCGGCCGGCGCGTGACCTCCTCGACCGGGCCGATCTCGACGATGCGCCCGGCATACATCACGGCGACGCGGTCGGCGGTCTCGGCGATGACGCCCATGTCGTGGGTGACCAGCATGATCGCCGTGCCATGCTCGCGGCAGAGCCGCTTCAGCAAGGTGGTGATCTGGGCCTGGATGGAGACGTCGAGCGCCGTCGTCGGCTCGTCGGCGATGATCAGCTTCGGCTCGGCGCAAAGCGCGAGCGCGATGACGACGCGCTGGCGCATGCCGCCGGAGAACTGGTGCGGATGCTGGTCGATCCGGGTCTCGGCGGCGGGGATGCCGACCTCCCTGAGCAATTGCAGGGCGCGCTCCCGCGCCTGCGCCTTGCTGACCGGCAGGTGGGTCATGATGGTTTCGACGAGCTGGTCGCCGACGGTCAGCAGCGGGTGCAGCGAGGTCAGCGGATCCTGGAAGATCGCGCCGATCTGGCGGCCGCGCAGCTTGCGCATCGCCTCGGCGGGGAGATCGTCGATGCGCTGGCCGTTGAGCAGGATGCTGCCGCCCGAAATCCGGCCGGGCGGATCGAGCAGCCCGATCACTGCCGTGCCGGTCAGCGACTTGCCCGCGCCGGATTCGCCGACCACGCCCAAAATCTCGCCGGGCGCGATCTCGAAGGAGACGCCGTCGAGCGCCGTCAGCGGGCCGCGGCGGCCGTCGAAGACGATGCGCAGGTCCTGGACCGAGAGCAGCGCGGCTGACGTCGGCGCATTCATGCGGCGGCCTCCTTGCGTGCGATCGGATAGCTCGACGAGAAGATCTCGCTCATCGGCGGGTGGCCATGGGTGCGCTCGGGATAGCGCGCCATCACGCCCTCGAACTGCGCCTGCGCCCGCTTCTTGTCGGCGGCTTCATCGATCTCTGGGATGATCCGGTCCTCCATGACGAAGCGGCCGTCGATGATCACGGTCGAGAAGTCGCGGCCGTGGCCGGCGAGCAGCATGGTCTGGATCGGGTCGATGACCTGGCCGAGATGCGGGCGGTCGAGGTCGAACACCGTGATATCAGCGCGGCTGCCCGGCTGGAGCCGGCCGAGATCGGGCCGGCCGAGCGCGTCTGCGCCGCCGATTGTGGCCGCGTCATAGTAGTCCTCGCTGCGCACGTCGGTGGCGTTGCCGGCCATGACGCGGGCGAGGATCATGCCGACCTGCAGGTTCATGATCATGTCGGGCGGGCTCGTATCGGTGCCCATGCCGATCTTCAGGCCCAGCGCGCGATAGCGGCCAAAATGGTCGATCGCGTTGCCGTGCCGGCCGGAGACCAGCGGGCAATGCACGATGGTCGATCCGGCGTCGCGGATGATCTCGAGATCGCGGCCGGGACGGGCGATGTGCTTGCTGCCGGAGACGTAGGTACCGTGCGGCAGCAAGGTGCGCTCGTTGAGGAAGCCGAGCTTTTCCAGCCATTCCGGCGGGCTCATGCCATGCTGAGCGAGGACCAATTCGTATTCGATCTTCGACTGGCAGCAATGCAGCCGGACGGGAACGCCAAGCGAACGCCCCGCTGCAGCCGTGCGTTTAAGCAGCTCCGCCGTCGAGGTCTCGATCCGATCCGGCGCCAGCATGGTGCGGATCAATCCGCCGGCCGCGCCCTCGAAGCGCTCGCAGAAGGCGACGGCGGCATCGAGCTCCTTCAGGCCGCGCGCCTCGTCGTAATGCGTGGTGATCCTGCCGTCCGCCTCGACCACCTGGTTGCCGGTGCGATAGGCCGGGCCGAGATAGGCGCGCAGGCCGAGCGCGGCCGCGGCCTCGGCGGCATCCCCGAACTCCTCCGGCGTCTCGCCCCATTCGCGGTAGAACAGCGAGGCGATCGGCAGCGCCGTCGTGATGCCGTTGCGGATCAGCGTGGCGAAGGCGTGCTTCTTCTGGAAGGCCAGCTCGTCGCGCGAGTACATCTCGTAGGGGCCGGCATCGAGATAGAAGCGCGGCCAGACGCGACCCTTCTTCCAGGCCGGCTGGTTGTCATAGGCGAGGATGGTGGTGTCGAGGTCGGAGAGCGCGTCGAGATCGACGAAGCCGGGGCCGATCAGCGCGTTTCCATAGTCGATCCGCCGCGCCACCTCGCCGGCAAAGTTATGCCCGGTGAAGACGACCGCGCCATCCTCGAAGACGATCTCGCCATTCTCGATCAGGATATGGCGACTGTTGCGATGGCCAACGAGCCAGCGCGCCGTCAGCAGGATGCGGCCCTCTGGCCTCCTGGCAGCTTGCAGCGTCACGGCGCGGTCCGGATCGAGACGCCGTCGCGGGCGACGATCTTGCCGCGCTTGATCACGCGGCGCCTGGGCGACCGGGTGACGATCGCCTCTGCGACCGTCTCGCCCGGCACCAGCACGAGGTCGGCGATAAAGCCCTCGTCGATGCCGTAGCCGGCAACCTCCATCACCCTGGCGCCCTGGCAGGTGCAGACGTCGAGGCCGAGCCGCAGCTCGTCGTCGCGGCGAAAGTTGTTGCGCAGGCCGATGAACATGGCGCGCTCCAGCATGTCGGCATTGCCGTAGGGGCCCCAGGTGTCGCGGATGCCGTCGGACCCGGAGCAGACCCGGATGCCGGCTTCGAGCAGCTTCTTCACCGGCGGGGCCGGGCGGCTCGCCGGGCCCGTCGTCATGATGGCGATGTCGAGCTCGGCGAGCCCGGCGATCAGCGGGTCGATCAGCGCCGGGTCGGGCGTGCCCAGGCAGAAGGCGTGGCTGATCGTGACCTTGCCCTGCATGCCGAGCGCGCGGGTGCGCTCGATGATCATGTCCATCGAGAAGGCGCCGACCTCGCCGGGCTCGTGCAGGTGGATGTCGAGTGGCTTGCCGTAGCGCTGGCAGAGCGCGAACACGGCGTCGAGATGGCCCTTCGGGTCGCGGTCGATCGTGCACGGGTCGAGCCCGCCGACGACTTCCGCGCCGAGCTTCATCGCCTCGTCCATCAGCTCCAGCGTGCCCGGCCGGCGCAGCAGGCCCGATTGCGGGAAGGCGACGATCTCGATGTCGACGATGTCGCGATACTCGTCGCGGGTACGCATCACGCCCTCGATGCCCCACATGCCATGCTCGGTGTCGACGTCGACATGGCTGCGGATATGGGTCGAGCCCATCAGCGAGGACTGGATGCTCTGGCGCGCCGACTGGCGGTAGGGATCGATGCCGAGTGCGCGCTTGTTCATGCGCTCGTTGTCGATCTTGTCGAGCAGCTTCGGGCCGACCTCGTTGACGTACCAGGGCAGGCCCCAGAGGCTCTTGTCGAGATGGGTATGGGCCTCGACCAGGCCGGGCAGCACGATATCACCGCGACCGTCCTCGACCGCGACGCCCTCCGGAGCCGTCAATCCCTTGCCGATGCGTGCGATGCGCCCGGCCTGGAGCAGCATGTCGGTCGGTGCGCCGGCATAGGGGCGGATGTTGCGCAGCAGCAGGTCGGCCATCGTTTCCTCGTCAGGTTTCTTGTCAGCGGAGTTTCGGGTTCAGCGCGTCGCGCAGCCAGTCGCCGAGCAGGTTGACGCTGAGCACGATCAGGCCGAGCTGCAGCGACGGGAACACCACCAGCCACCACGAGCCGGAGAACAGGTACTGGTTGCCGATGCGGATCAGCGTGCCGAGCGAGGGCTGGGTGATCGGCATGCCGACGCCGAGGAAGGACAGCGTCGCTTCCGAGAGGATGGCGAGGCCGAGATTGAGCGTCGCCGCGACCATGACCGGCGTCAGCGTGTTCGGCAGGATGTGCCGCCGCATGATCCGCGACGGCGCGACCTTGATGATGCGCGCGGCGAGCACGTATTCCTTGCGGCGCTCGACCATGGTCGAGGCGCGGACGGTGCGGGCGTACTGCACCCAGTTGGTCAGCGAGATCGAGACGACGAGCACGACCGCGGCGAAGGGCTCGCGCAGCGGCGGCGGCAGCAATTCGCGGAAGATGGCGCTGACCAGGATCGCCATCAGCAGGGTCGGGATCGAGAGCACGGTGTCGCCAAGCCGCATCAGCAGGTTGTCGATGCGCCCGCCATGGAAGCCGGCGACCAGCCCGATGGTGACGCCGAGTCCCATCGAGACGACGACGCTGGCGAAGCCGATGATCAGCGACACCCGCGTGCCATAGAGGATGGCGGAGAGCACGTCGCGGCCCTGCGGGTCGGTGCCGAGCAGGAAGGGCCATTCGCCATCCTTGCTCCAGATCGGCGGGATCTCGGCCTTGTCGATGAAGACCTGGCTCAGGTCGTAGGGGTTCTGCGGTGCGATCAGCGGCGCCAGGAAGGCGCTGGCGATCAGCAGGAACAGGACCAGCGCCGAGAGCCAGGCGGCCGGCGTGCGCTTGAAGCTCCAGCCGATATCGCTGTCGAGAAAGCGGCGCAGGCGGCCGGGCCGTGCGGCGTCAGCGGGCATTGGCGGCTCCCGAGATCGCGTCGTCGCGCAGGCGCGGGTCGACGAAGGCATAGAGCAGGTCGACCAGCGTGTTCAGCGAGACGAAGATGAAGGAGACGACGATCAGGTAGGCCGCCATCACCGGGATATCGACGAAGGTCACGGCCTGGACGAAGAGCAGGCCCATGCCCGGCCATTGGAACACGGTCTCGGTCACCAGCGCGAAGGCGATCAGGTTGCCGATCTGTAGGCCGGTGACGGTGATCACCGGCATCAGGCAGTTGCGCAGGGCGTGGCGGAAATGCACGGAACGGAGCGTCAGGCCGCGCGCCCGGGCGAAGCGGATGAAGTCGGTCCGCATCGTCTCCAGCATCTCGGCGCGGACGAGCCGCATCACCAGCGTGATCTGGAAGAGCGAGAGCGTGATGCCGGGCAGGATCAGAGCGCGCCGGCCCGACGAGGTCAGGAAGCCGGTGCTCCACCAGCCGAGCTGCACGACCTCGCCGCGCCCGAAGGCGGGCAGCCATTGCAGCGTCACCGAGAAGACCAGGATGAACAGGATGCCGAGCGCGAAGCTCGGCAGGGAGACGCCGAGCACCGAGACGAATTGCAGCGTCTTGGCGAGGAGGCTGTCGCGCCGGATCGCGGTGTAGACCCCGAGCGGGATGCCGACCGCCAGCGACAGGAAGGTCGCGACCAGCACGAGCTCGAAGGTCGCCGGGAAGCGCTCGGAGATCAGCGTGAAGACGTCCTGCTGGTTGCGGAAGGAGATGCCGAAATCGCCGCGCAGCGCGTTGCCGACAAAGGTGGCGAATTGCAGCACGAAGCCCTTGTCGAGGCCGAGCCGCACGCGCAGTTCGTCGCGCTGCGCCTGGCTCGCCTGCTCGTTCAGCATCAGCTCGACGGGGTCGCCGACGAAGCGGAAGATCAGGAAGGCGAGGAAGGCGACCGCGAGCATGACGCCGGCCGCATTGAGCAGTCGCTTGAACAGGAAGGCCGGCATCGCGCGCGCTCCGTTCAGGAGGGCGGCCGGACCTGCGCGATCCGGCCGGGGACAGGTCGGCTCACTTCATCCTGGTCAGCCAGAGCCGCGGCTTGTTGTCCGAGGCCTGGACGGTCGATTCGACGTTCTTGCCGATCGCCCAGGCCATCGGCTGCTGGTGCAAGGGTATGAAGAGCTGCTCGGCCTTGGCGATCTTGAGGGCCTCCTGCATCATCGGGATGCGCTTGGCGTTGTCGAGCTCGACGCCGGCCTTGTCGGTCAGCGCGTCGATGCGCGGGTCGCCCCAATTGCCCCAGTTGAACACGCCGCCCGTGCCGCTCTTCGAGCGCAGCACCTGCACCAGCAGCGAGTAGGCATCGATCATCGGCTCGTTGGCCCAGCCGAACGAGATCACGTCGAACTCGCCCTTGACCCGCTTGGGCGCCTGCTGGCTGCGCGGCGCCAGGCTGAGATTGGGCTTGAGCCCCGCACGCGACCACATCGAGGCGACCGCCTGGCAGAACTCCTCCTCGTTGACGAGCGAGTCGCTCTGGCAGTTCATCTGGAAGGAGAAGCCGTTGGGGTAGCCGGCGGCGGCGAGCAGCTTCTTGGCGCCGTCGAGGTCGAAGGGCAGGCGCACGTCCTGCGACGGCTCGTAGCCGGGGATGGCGGGCGCGACGAGCGCGCCGGTATTGCGCGAAAGGCCGCGCATGGCGCGCTTCTGCACCGCGTCGATGTCGATGGCGCGGTACATCGCCTCGCGGACGCGGATGTCCTTGAGCGGGTTCTTGTCCTTGACGTCGCTCTCGAACAGCGCGTTGCCGAGGTTGAAGGCGAAGAAGACCGAGCGCAGCTCGCTGGTCTGCAGCACCTTGACGTCGGGCGAGGCCGAGAGCCGCGGCAGGTCCTGCAGCGGCGCGACATTGGTGAAGTCGATCTCGCCGGAGAGCAGGGCGGCGACGCGGGTCGCGGCCGAGGTGATCGGCGTGAACTCGATCCGGTCGATGTTGTGCTGCGGCTTGTCCCACCAGTTCGGGTTCTTGATGAAGACGGTCTTCGAATCGGCCCGGCGCGATTCGATCGAGAACGGTCCGGTGCCGTTGGCGTTGTCGGTGGCGTAGCCCTTGACGCCCTTGCCGGAATCCGTTGGCAGCAGGCTGTTATTGGCCTCCATCCACTCCTTGTCGAAGATGTAGATGTTGGTCAGGTCGTTGAGCAGCAGCGGGTAGGGGCCGTTGACCTCGATCTCGACGGTGTAGTCGTCGATCTTCTTCGAGCTCTTATAGGCCGGCAGGTTGCCCTTCAGCGGCGAGGTCTCGTGGGTGACGCGGTCGAGAGAGGCGATCACATCGTCGGCGGTGAACGGGTTGCCGTTATGGAACTTGACGCCCTGGCGCAGCTTGAAGCGCCAGGTGGTCGGCGTCGGCGTCTCCCATGACTCCGCCAGCGCCGGCTCGATCTTGAGGTCGCCGGTATAGCGCACCAGCCCCTCATAGACGTGGTTGAGCACCGAGAGCGTGAAGGTCTCGCCGAAGGAATAGGGGTCGAGCGAGGCGATCTCGCGCGCCGCGCCCCATTTCAGCGTCTTCGCCTCTGCAGCGCCGGTGAGCGCGAGCGCGGCGACGGCAGCCAGCAGCCAATGCTTCTTCATCGATCTCTCCTCTCGATGAGCCTCGGCGCGTTCGGCGCTCGTGCGGCCCGCTACCCCTCGTTGCTGCCGCCATTTTAACCAGCGTGGCGCATTCTGCGGCAGTTCGTGTGCGATTAATAATCAATCTTGCATACGATTGAGAGATCGTATTGTATGCGATTATTGAAGACAAGGGAAAAACTGGAGTGGAGCGGCATCCCGTGTCATCGAGTGGCCAACATCTCTCGGAACCAACGCGAAACCTGGCCGCCATGACGGAATCCCGTGCCCCCGGATTGCGTGCGCAATCCGTATACCGAGCGCTCCGGCGCGCGATCATCGAGCAGGCGCTGAAGCCCGGCATGAAGCTGCCTGAGGATACGATCGGCGAGCAGCTCGGCGTCAGCCGCACGCTGGTGCGCGAGGCCTTCGGGCGGCTCGCCATCGAGGGCCTGGTCGAGCTGAAGCCGAACAAAGGCGCCTCGGTGGCCTATCCGACGCTGGAGGAGGCGCGCGACGTCTTCGACGTCCGGCGCGGGCTGGAGCGGCAGGTGGCGGAGAGCCTCGCGGGGCGTCTGACCGCGGCGCAGGCAGCCGAGCTCGAGGAGCATGTCCGCCTGGAGGAGAGGGCGCATGGCCAGGACGGGCCGGAATCGATCCGGCTCGCCGGCGAATTCCACATCAAGCTCGCCGAGATGACCGGCAACGCGCTGCTGCTGCGCTATGTCCAGGAGGTCAGCTCGCGCTGCTCGCTGATCCTGGCGATCTACGGCCGCCCGCATTCCTCCGATTGCGCCGTCTCGGAGCACCGCCAGCTGATCGAGGCGCTGCGCTCGGGCGATGGCGCTCGCGCCGCCAGCCTGATGGACCATCATTTGCAGGCCGTGGTGACGCGCGCGCTGCTGACGCCGCGCGGCGAACGCGACATTCGCGACCTGCTCGCGCCCTACGCACTGAGCGAAGGACTCAATCCATCGTGACCATCCATGCCCGCCCGGACACGCCGCCTGCCGACACAGCGCCGGTCGTCACCTTCGACTTCGCCGCCCTGACGCCCCGCGAGCGCTACAAGCTCCTGATCGGCGCCGTCGTGCCGCGGCCGATCGCGCTGGTGACGACGGTCGATGCGCAGGGCGTGGTCAACGCGGCCCCGTTCAGCTTCTTCAACTGCCTCTCGGCCGACCCGGCGATCCTGGCGCTCGGCGTCGAGTACCGACAGGTGGGCGGCCAGAAAGACACCGGCCGCAACGTCCGCGAGACGCTGTCCTTTACGGTGAACATCGTCTCCGACGCGCTGCTCGCGGGCATGAACGTCTGCGCCGTGCCGTTCGAGCCGGGTATCGACGAACTGGCCGAGGCGGGATTGACCGCGATGCCGGGCGTAAAAGTGCCCTGTCCGTGGATCGGCCAGGCTCCCGCGGCCTTCGAGTGTAGGCACCACACCACGCTCGGCATCGGCAATTCGCGCGAGATCATTTTGGGCGAGGTCGTCTACGCGCATTTCCGCGCCGACACGGTCGATGCCAACCGGCACTATGTCGACCCCGTCGCCCTCGACGCGATCGGCCGCATGGGCGGGCACGGCTACGCCACGACGCGCGACTATTTCGACCTGCCGACCATGTCGGTCGATGCCTGGCGCGGCGATCCCGCCCTGGCGAACGCCCGCCGTTGAGCCCTGCGCGGCTCGGGGCTGCAAAAGCGATCTGCATGCTGGCACGCGGGTTGCGATGCGGCAGCCATGGTTGCGGCGAGCGCTGGTCCCACTAGCATCGCTGCTTCCGGCGCCGCGGCGGCTCGATTCGTCCCGGCGTCGCTCCTGAAGCCCCGACAAGACTGGCAGCACCCATGGCCGTTCATCGCTTCGTCCCGACCAGCTATTCGAACGTCATCGGCACGCTGCCCCCGGTCCTCAGCGTCGCCAGCGGCGACACGATCATCACCACGACGCTCGATGCCGCCGGCGCCGACCACGAAGGCGTGACGCGCGCGCCGCGCGGCAACCCGATGACCGGCCCGTTCTTCGTCGAGGGCGCCGAGCCCGGCGATGCGCTCATCGTGACCATCGACCGCATGACCCCCACGCGCGCGACCGGCTGGACCTACTCGCCGGTCTCCCCGCAGGTGGTCGATCCCCGCACGGTCGCCGACCTGCCCAAGAGCGAGCGCTTCGAATGGGCCATCGATGCCGCAGCGGGCACCGTCAAGCTGATCGGTGTTTCCGAGCGCATTTCGGGCTGGAGCTTCCCGCTGACGCCAATGATCGGCTGCTTCGGCGTTGCGCCGGAGCGCGGACAGGCGATCTCCACCGCGACGAGCGGCTCCTATGGCGGCAACATGGACTATCGCCGCTTCGGGCCGGGCGCGAGCATCGCCTTTCCCGTCGCCGCGCCGGGTGGCCTGTTCTTCCTCGGCGACGGGCATGCCTGCCAGGGTGACGGCGAGATCGTCGGAACCGGCATCGAGACGAGCTTCGAGATCGAGTTCACGCTGCATCTGCGCAAGAATGCGCCGGGCCGCTGGCCGCGCTGCGAGACCGCGACCGACATCATCACCCTTGCGAGCGGCCGGCCGCTCGACCAGCCGCTCCAGTTCGCGACGACGGAGATGCTCCGCTGGATCGTCGAGGATCTCGGGGTGGACGCTGCCGAGGCGAGCCACCTGCTCGGCCAAGCCGTGCGCTACGACGTCGCCAACGTCTTCAACCCGGCCTATTGCGTCGCCTGCCGGCTGGAGAAGAATGCGATCACCCAGGGCATGTCGTTGTTCGGCTCATAGCGAGGCTGACTTGGACATCTTCGATCGCCTCAAGCAGGCCACCCCGGCCGAATGGACGAGCTATGTCGATCACGCCTTCGTCCGGCAGATGGGCGCGGGCACGCTGCCTCAACAGGCGTTTCGGACCTATCTCGTGCAGGACTACCTGTTCCTGATCCAGTTCGCCCGCGCCTACGCGCTCGCGGTCTACAAGAGCCGGACCCTGGCCGACATGCGGGCGGCGCAGGCGGGATTGTCCGCGATCCTCGATGTCGAGATGGACCTGCACGTCCGGCTCTGCGGGCGCTGGGGGCTCCAGCCGGGCCAGATCGAGGCGGCTCCCGAGCATCAGGCCACCATCGCCTATACGCGCTTCGTGCTCGATTGCGGCATGTCCGGCGACCTGCTCGACCTTCACGTCGCGCTGGCGCCCTGCGTCGTCGGCTATGCCGAGATCGGCCGGCGGCTTGCGCCCGCGGGTACGGCCGCGCTCGGCGACCATCCCTATCGCGACTGGATCGGCGAATATGCCGGCGATGCCTATCAGGAGATCGCGGCCATGGCCCGCCGCCATCTCGACGATCTCGCCGCCCGGGCGATGACCGAGCGGCGCTTCAGCGAACTCGCTGCGCTCTTCGCCAAGGCTTCGCTGCTGGAGGCGGATTTCTGGCAGATGGCGCTGGATGACAGGCCCCTCACAGGCCCTGCCGGCTCTCCATCATGACGCGGGCGGCTTCGCGCAGGCCGGCGCGGGAGGCGTCTCGCGCGTAGAACATGTGGCCGCCGGGAAACGTCCTGAGCTGCACGCGGGCCGGATCGCCCAGCGCCGGCAACTGGTCGAGCAGGAGCTTGCTCTCGAAATAGGGCGTGACCAGATCGGTGAAGCCGTGCGCCACGATCACCTGGAGGCGCGGATCGAGCGCCAGGGCGCTGCGCAGTTCGTGCATGGATTCGCGGTCGCCCCGACCCTGGCCGTAGCTCCAGCGCCGGGCGATCTCGTCGTTGAGCAGGAAATAGCGCCCGTCGGGCCGCCAGTTCAACTCGCTCGCATAATAGCCGAGCATGGCGCTCGTCAGCGGCGCGGTGATCGCCCCGAGCACGGCGTCGGGCGCCCGGCTGCGGGCGGCTTCGGGATCGGGATCGAGAGAGGCGACGCTGCCGTCATAGGGGCTGCCGACCAGGCCCTTGTCGCGGTCGAGCGCACGCAGGAAGGTGCCGGCATCGACCTTGCCGCCGAGTTGTTCCACCAGCGCCCGGTCGAGCCCCGTCAATGCCGAGACCCGCTCGGTCATGCGCTTGACCGCGTCGCGATCGCGCGGGCCCTTCAGCAGGTCGGCGAGGTAGTCACTGGTGGCATAGCGCTCGGCGTCGGTGAGCGCCTGCTGCGAGAGCTTGCCGTCGCGCTCGAGCTTCACTGCCGCCATCGCGGGCAGCGACACCACCCAACGCAACGGCGAGCCGCCGGCATCGCGCTGATAGGTGAAGTCGAGCACCGGCGAGAGCATGATGATGCCGGAGACGCCGACTCCGTCGCTTGTCTGCAACTCGCTGGCGATCTTCGGCGCGCGGAAGCCGCCATAACTCTCGCCGACGAGATATTTCGGCGAGGCGAGGCGGTCGTTCTGCCGCAGCCAGTTGGCAATGAAGCGAGAGAGCGACTTGTAGTCGCCCTCGACCGACCAGAGCAGCCCGCGCGCCTCGCCGCCGCCGGGGGCGAAGCGGCTGAAGCCGGTGCCGACCGGGTCGATGAAGACGAGGTCGCTGAAGTCGAGCCAGGTGTCGGCATTGTCGACGAGCAGGGGCGGCATCGAGGGCACGTCGCCCTGCCGGCCGAAGGGCAACCGCCTTGGGCCCATCAGCCCGAGGTTGAGATAGGCGGAAGCCGCGCCGGGTCCGCCATTGAAGGCAAAGGTGACGGGGCGTGCCGTGGCGGGGGCGCCCTGGTCGCGGTCGAGCACATAGGCGACATAGGCGATCTCGGCGAGCACACGCCCCGACTGGTCGCGCACCGGCAGCGCGCCGGCCGTGGCCGTGTAGCGCAGCGTGCGGCCGGGCAGGGCGAGGTCGTGCCGGGTGATCGAAGGTGCCGGCAAGGCTGCTCCCTGAGGCGCTGCGGGCCGCGCCTCCTGCCGGCTCTCCGCCCGGCCTTCCTGCTGGCTTGACTGGCTCGGCCCCCGCCGCGACGGCCCGGCGTCCTGCGACCAGGCCTGCTCGGCCATGGCGAGCGGCGCCAGCACGATCAGCCCGGCCAGGGCGAGTGAGAGCAGGGGACGGATTTTCATGGTGAACCTCGACAGCGGACCCGTTAGCGAGACTAAGCCGGCAACCGGGCGCAATTGACGAATTCGATATCACGAAGCCGTCAGGGACCGCCGCGGGCACGATTTCGGCGATTGCGCGCGATTGATAAGCTGCGCTTCATGCCGTTTCGCCCTGGGCTGCGGTTATCGGCGCCGGGTTGGCGCCCCACATGGGCAGCGGGCGCGGCGGCCGGGCGCAATCCCGCCGATTGGCTGTGCCCGCCATCGAATTTGCTGAATTCAAGCTTTTGAGGACCCGTTTCATGTCTCAACCGAACGCAGCCCAATCCGGCACCTTCAAGATCGGCAACGAGATCACGGTCAACCGCCTCGGCTTCGGCGCGATGCGCATCACCGGCCGTGGCGTCTGGGGCGAGCCCAGCGACCATGCCGAGGCGATCCGCACCCTGAAGCGCCTGCCGGAGCTCGGCGTGAACTTCATCGACACGGCCGATTCCTATGGGCCGGACGTCTCGGAGAAGCTGATCCGCGAGGCGCTCCACCCTTATTCCGGCCTGCTGATCGCGACCAAGGGCGGGCTCACCCGCGGCGGCCCCGACCAGTGGGCGCCGAACGGGCGCCCGGACTACCTGATCGGCCAGGCGAAGAAGAGCCTGCAGAAGCTCGGCGTCGAGCGGATCGACCTCTGGCAGCTCCACCGCATCGATCCGAAAGTGCCGCGCGACGAGCAGTTCGCCGCCATCAAGTCGCTGCTCACTGAGGGCCTCATCCGCCATGCCGGCCTGAGCGAGGTCTCGGTCGCCGATATCGAGGCCGCCCGCAAGGTCTTCCCGGTGGCGAGCGTGCAGAACCGCTACAACCTCGTCGATCGCGGCAGCGAGGACGTGCTGGACTATTGCGCCGCGCACGGCATCGGCTTCATCCCGTGGTATCCACTCGCAGCGGGCAACCTCGCCAAGCCCGGCTCGCTGCTCGACACGATCGCGCATCACCATGGCGTGGCGCCGAGCCAGGTCGCGCTTGCCTGGGTGCTCAAGCGCAGCCCGGTGATGCTGCCGATCCCGGGAACCTCGAAAGTCGCCCATCTCGAGGAGAACGTCGCGGCTGCGGCGCTGCAGCTCTCGGACGAGGAGTTCGCCGCGCTCGACCGCGCCGGCAAGGCCGAAGCCGGGCGCTGATCCCGGGCGAGCGGCTCGCCTCGGACAGATATCACAACGAAAAAGGTGCGCCATTGGCGCCCCTTCCTCATTGATGGGTGCTTCTCGCCGGCTCAGACGAAGCGGAAATCGTCGGTCTGGAGCGAGGAGAGCGAGACATTGGCGAGGGTGATCGTATCGTTCTCATCTACCGTGATCACCACGTTGCGGCCGTCCTGCGCCATCACATCCACAAGGGAGGCGAGGTTGGCGAACAGGGTGGCGTCGATCTCGATCACGTCCGAGCTCGAGCCCGTCAGCGTGAAGTCGGTGATGAGGTCGTTGCCCATGCCGGCCTGGAACACGAAGGCATCGTGCCCGGAGCCGCCCGTCAGCGTATCATTGCCGGCGCCGCCGATGAGCCGGTCGTCGCCCGAGCCGCCGGCCAGGGCATCGTCGCCCGCGCCGCCGGTCAGGATGTCGTTGTCCGAGCCGCCGTCGAGCTTGTCCGCGCCGTCGCCGCCGTCGATGACGTCCACGCCGGAGCCGCCCTTCAGCACGTCCTCGCCGGCACCGCCGGAGACGAGGTCGGCGCCCGAGCCGCCATCGACCGCGTCGTTGCCGGTGCCGCCCGTGAGCGTGTCATTGCCGGCGCCGCCGGTGACGGTGTCGTTGCCCGCGCCGCCGTCGAGCACGTCGCTGCCATTGCCACCAGTCAGCGTGTCGTCGGTGGCGACGGGAGCGTAGCTGAGGTTGATCCCGCCATTGCCGTCCGACGCCACGCTGAAGGCCATGCCGGCAAAATCCTGCGCCGGATCGAGCTGCAGGGTGATTGGCCCGATCGCCCCGCCCAGGACGGTGAGCAAGTTGCCGGCGCTGAGGGTGGCGGCGTTGGCGTCGCCGATGCCCTGGAGCTGGATCACGTCCTCCTGGCCGAAGCCCGAGATCGTCCCGGCGAACTGGTTGTCGCCGAGCAGGTCGAGGTCGACGCGCAGGGTCTGGGCGCCGTCCTGGAAGGCGATCGCCGCGCCTTCCTGAGACACCGTCCAGGCGCCGTCGACGAGCTTCAGCACCTCGATCCCGGCGATCGGGCCGAGCGTGTTTTCGCCTGCCGCGGCAAGCTCCAGCACGTCATGGCCGGCGCCGCCATCGATCGCCGCAGCCGCTCCGGCGATAAGCCGGATCGTATCGTCGCCATCGCCGAACAGCACGCGCTCTATGCTGCTGAAGCTGTCGGTGCCGATGCCCTGGCCCGAGGCCTTGTGCGCGGCAAAGTCGAGCAGGACCGTGCCGGTTGCGCCGAGGAGGGCGAGCGTGTCGATGCCGTTGCCGCCATCGATCGCGTCGTCACCCGCGCCGCCGTCGAGCACGTCGTTGCCGGCCTGGCCGCGGAGTGTATTGGCGCCGGCATCGCCGGTCAGCCTGTCGTTGCCGAAGCCACCGATGACGGTCTCGATGCCGGAGAGCTCGTCCGAGCCGGCCGCGTCGCCATCGGCGGTGCCGGCCGCGAGATCGACCGCCACGCCGGCGGTGTCGCCGGAATAGTCGGCGATGTCCGTGCCGTCGCCGCCATCGAGCGTGTCGTCGCCGACGCCGCCGACGAGCGTGTCGTCGCCCGCGCCGCCGATCAGGTCGTCGTCGCCGATGTTGCCGAGCAGCACGTCGTTGCCCTCGCCGCCATCGAGCGTATCGTCATCGCTGCCGCCGTCGAGCGTGTCGTTGCCCGCCAGGCCGGAGACGATGTCGTCGCCGGCAAGCGCGTTGATCACGTCGTCGCCAGCCCTCCCGACGAGCGTGTCGTCGAACTCGGTCGGACCCCCGACCGGCGTGTCGGGCGTGGCCGAGAGATCGGTGACCCGGACGTCGTCGAAGCTCAGGCCCTGGTTGCCCCATGAGTAGAGCCCGAACGTGCCCTTCTCGTTGCCATGGTCCTCGATGGCGTAGGCGAAGAGCGGCTCGCCGCCGAGCCAGGCCTGGATGCGGTTGTCGACGATCTCGACGCGCAGCTGCGTCGCCAGGCCGGGCTCGTACTTGCCGGGAACCTGGGCGAGGATCTCCTCAATGCCGTCGCGCATGCGGATCAGGTTGAAGATGCTGCCGGCGCCGTTGGAGGGGCTGCGGTCGAGCGTGCCTTCGGCGTCGAGCTCCAGCTTGTAGTAGTTCTTGTTGTCCGTGTAGTGGAACAGGAAGCCGAGACCGTCATTATCCGGCGTCTGGAACGTCGCCTCGATGGCGTAGTCGTCCCAGTTGCGCGCGGCCGGATCGTTGTAGAGCGCGTAGGTGCCCAGCCGCAGCACGTTGACGCCGTCGCCGAGCGGGCTCCAGCCATCCTGCCAGACATCCGGGTTGCTGGCGCCGTTCCAGGTCAGCTCGCGGCTCTGCAGGTCGCTGGTCTGGATCAGCTTGCCGTCTGCCGTGACGTGCCATTCCGACGACTTGCCGCCGGTGCCGACGCCACCGAACTCGCCTTCGTCGACGATCGTCCATTTCGACAGCGAGGCCGCGGACGAGAAGTCCTCGGCGACCAGGAGCTTCGACTTGTCGACGATGTCGATGTCGACGCGGTCGGACGAGGTCTTGCCCGCCGCGTCGGTCACGGTCAGCGTGAGCTGGTGCAGGCCGGCGGCGAACTCGACGGCCGGGTTCTTGCCGGTCGCGACCACGTTGCCGTCCTTGTCGGTCCAGACATAGGAGGTGATGTCGGTGCGGCCGAACGAGCTGCCGGCGTCGAGCGTGACGCTCGCCTTGCCGTCGCCGTCGAGGTCGTAGGCGCGCTCGTTCTCGCCGGCATGGGCGGTCAGGTCGAGGCGGGTCACCACCACGTCGTCGAAGATCGAGCTGCGCTGCTCGCTGGAATAGACGCCGATCGTGCCGTGGGTGAGCGGGTTGGTGCCGTCGACGACCGGCCCGCCGAAGACGCTGCGGTCGCCGAGGAAGATGTCGATCCGGCCGTCGGTGATCGCGACCTTGAGCGACAGCTCGGCGTTGAACTGCAGCCCGGCGGCAGTGGAGGCGAGCACGGTCTGGACGCCGTCCTGCACCTTGACCAGCTCGCGGCGGTTGGTCTCGCCGTTCATGCTGAAGCGGTAGTAGTTGCGCTCGTCCTGATAGTAGAAGACGACGCCCATGGCATCGTTATCCATCGAGGTCAGCGCGATCTCGTAGACGTAGTCCGACCAGTTCTTCGCCCCGGCCGAGCCCCAGACCAGGATGTTGCCCACCGCGTCGGACTGCTCGTAGAGCGCGCCTTCCGGCGCCGGCATGCCGTCCGTCCCTTCGGGACGCGAGGCGGCGGTGCCCTTCACCAGGAAGTTGCCGACGCCGGCGCCGACATCACCGGCGACGACCGAGGAATTGCCCCACTCGTCCACCATGCCGGGCTGGCTGAAGTCGATCTGCACGGAATAGGGCGTCGGCTGCTCATCGACGATGCCGCCGGCCTTGACGCCGCCGAGATCGGCGATCTCCTGGTCGGTGTAGAGCTTGTCGGAGAACAGGAAGCTCGAGACATAGAGGTTCGAGGTCTCGCCATCCTCGTCGGAGAACAGCAGCAGGCCCTTGGCGAGGTCGATCGTGTAGCGGTCGTCGTCCATGGACTGGCTGCCGACCAGCACGCCGTCGATGAACCTTGAGATGGTGACGGTGTCGCCGGTGTCGGTGACGCGGATCACCACGCGCTGCCACTGGTCGTAGTGGAAGGTGCCCTTATAGTCCTGGTTGATGCCGATGCTGCCGGTGCCGTTATTGTTGTTCCTGATGAAGAAATCGGCGTCGTCCGCGTTGCTGGTATTGGTCTGGAACAGGGAAGTGTAGCCGCCCGCGCCCGCGCCCGGCACCAGAATGTCGAAAGCCAGGGTGTAGCTGGAGACGACGTAGACGCCGGTCGGCAGCGGCTGGGCCGGAGTCAGGGTCAGCGCCTGGTTGGTGGCGAGCTTCGGGATGAAGGAGACATTCGCCTCGTCAGGCTGCGGAGCCGGGACATCGGCGCCGGGCAGCAGGCCGATGCCGTAATCGGAGGCCTTGCCGGAGGTCGCGCCGTTGCCGAAGCCGGCGGCGACGGCCGGGTTGGAGAAGTCGATCTCCTTGGACAGGCCCGAGGGCAGGGTGTCGACGATGCCGCCGGCCTTGACGCCGCCGAGCGCCGCGATCTCGGCGCCGGTATAGACCTTGTCGGTGAAGAGCACGCTGGAGACATAGGCCGGCGCGGTGTCGCCGTTCTCGTCGGCGAAGAGCAGCATGCCCTTGCTGAGGTCGATGGCATAGCGGCCGTAATTGGTGCCGGACTGAACGGTGTCGCCGACCTTCAGGCCGTCGATGTACTTGGTGATCAGGACGTCGCTGCCGCGGTCGGTGATGGTGAAGGCGACGCGGTGCCAGGCGTTGAAGCTGAAGGAGCCTTCATAATCCTGGTTGATGCCGATGCCGGCGCCGCCCTTGAGGAAGAGCTCGCCGTCCGTGGCATTGGTCAGGTCGGTCTGCAGGAAGGAGAACCAGGCGCCCGACTTCAGGTAGACGTCATAAACCAGCGAATAGGACTTCACGACGGTGCCGGCCGCGGCGTCGTCGATCTTGAGCAGGATGCCGCCATTCGCCTTGGTCAGCTTCGGGATCGCGGTGACCGTGGCGTCGACAGGCGCGGGAACCCGCGGATCTTCCGCCGGCAGGCCGACGATGCCGTAACCTGAGGTCGAGCCGGTGGAGGCGGTGACGGTCTGGCCCGGGCGGCTCCAGCCATCGGCGTTGCCGTCGTTGAAGGTCTCGACCAGCAGGGTATCGTCGCCCTGCACGATCACCACGACCTTGTCGGTCGTCGTCACGCCGGCGGCGTCGGTGACGGTCAGCGTCAGGTTGTGCTTGCCGAGGTCGAGGTCGACCGTCGCGTTGGCGCCGGTCGCGACCACGTCGCCGTTCTCGTCGGTCCAGGAATAGCTCAGCGCTTCCGAGTTCGGATTGAGCGATTTGGAGGCGTCGAGCTGGACGCTCGCCTTGTCCTCGCCGGCGCTGGCCGACACTTGCAGGTCGTCGCCGGCCTTGGCCATGGCGAAGAGTTCGGGCGCGCCGAAATCGACGTCGGTGAAGGTTTCCTGGTGGCCGCGATACTCGCCGGTCAGGCCGTCGCGGTCGAGCTCGGGCTTGACGCGGTAGCCGTCGAGATAGTCGTCGAACTGGGTGAAGTAGGTCTCGGTCGAGACGGTGTTGTTGTCGGGGTCGATCACGACGAGGCGGATGGCGCCGTTGCCGCCGTTGTTGCCCAGCGCCGGGTTGCCGTTGCCGGTGATCTCGCGGGAGATGCCGTTCTGGTAGTTGACCAGGAACTGGTAGACCGGGTTGCCGTATTGCGAATAGCTGACATCGGTCTCGGCGCCGTCGCCGAAGATGTGACCGGAGAAGGTCATGCTGATGTTCGGATACTTGGCGAGCAGCTCGCGGTAGATCGTCTCGCCGTCATTGGCGCCGCGCGGATCCTTGCCGATGCCGTAATCGTAGCCCGCGCCTTCGTCGTAGAGCGGGGCGGCAAGCGGGTCCTGGCGGCCGGCGAAGCTCGTCAGCGAGTGCGAGGCGATCATGACGCGGTGGTCGAGATGCTGCTCGATGACGTCGCCGGCCCAGCGGATCACATCGTCGCGCGGCCCGAACTCCATCGAGAGCACCAGCCACTTGGTGCCATCAGGCGCCGTGAAGGTGTTGTAGGTGTTGCGCGCGCTCGTGCTTTCCTGGTCGTAGGCGCCGCCGAAATTATCCGGATTGGTCCCGTTCTGCTTGTCGGGCGAGAAGCGCTCGTCGAGATAGACCGAGCTGTGGTCGGCCGCCGAGCCGCCGCTGGCCTGGTCGTGATTGCCGGGCAGCAGCGAGTAGGGGATCTTGCCGTCGAGCTTGCGCAGCGCCGCCTCGGCGATGTCCCACTGCGAGGACAGGTTGTTCTGCGTGATGTCGCCGACATGGACCATGAACTGGATGTTGTGGCTGTCCTTGTTGTCGACGAGCCACTGGGTCATGTCGCCGAAGATGTGGTTCAGCGAGGGGTTGCTGGTGTAGTCCTGCGTGTCGGGGAAGACCGCGACCGTATAGGCGTGCTCGCCGGCGACGCGGACGCGGAAATAGTCGCTCATCGCCGAGCCCTGGGCGTCGGTCGCGGTGATCTTGATGTCGGAGAAGCCCAGCTCGCCGAAATCGAGCACGAGCTTGCCGTCGACGATGGTCGGATCGACCACGGTCTCCTCGCCGACCTGCACGGTGTAGGTGAGGTTGGTGCCGGAGAAGATCGTCGAGAGGTCGATCGTCGCGTTCTCCGCGTCGGGCGTAACCATCATATCCTGGATCGACTTGATGATGCTGGTCATGGCTTCGTCCTCACTGCCTCAAGAAACGTCGTGCCGGCTATGGACCGGAGTGGCGGCGGCAGAAGTCCAGAAATGGCTCCTGCCTTCGGCGTGAAGAACTGGGAGGCCGAGATGACAGGCCGGTGAAAATCCGGTTTCGCGATCCATTCAAATTGTCGATACCGGGTATCCTCAGGACCAATGGAAATACTTCGGCTCGACGCTGCAGAGAATGATAGCCAGACCACGGACGCTGCGTGATATGGCCGTCCGGCGCGATGTTTCCCCGGCTAGAGAGGCGGTGGCCGGCTGGCTCGATCGCCGCCAAGCGGCCGTCTTCTGCGCGAGACTGCGTTCGTTGGAATCGATGGGACGGCCCTTTTCCGGCCCTGGCGCGGCGATGTCATCAGGCTGTCGCGCCGGGGCCGGATAGGGCCTCATGTCCACGACGCAGCTGCGGGCTTTCCATTTCGTCGCGTTGGCTGGGGGCTTCTCCCAGGCCGCCCGCGAAATGGCGACGGGACAGTCGACCTTGTCGGCGCAGGTGCGCCAACTCGAGGCGAGCTCAGGCATCAACTTCTTCGAGCGCAAGCCGCGCGGCGTCGTGCTGACGCCGGAGGGGCAGGCGCTGTTCGAGCTGACCTCGCGCCTCTTCGCCGCCGAGGCGGAGGCGCGCGCCTTCCTGCGCGACGAGGCCGGGCGCACCGGCGGGCATCTGCGCGTCGCGGCCGACGGCGCCTTCCTGTCCCTGCCGGTCCTGGCGCGGCTGCGGGGCGTGCGGCCGCGGCTGGGCTTCACGCTCGCGATCGACAATTCCGACCGGGTCGTCGAGCTGATCGTGAGCTATCGCGCCGATGTCGGCATCACCGCCCGGCTGCCGGGCGACCCGCGCCTCTATGCGCGCCATTTCGCCAGCATGAGCCTCGGGCTCTGCGTTCCGAACGAGCATGAGCTGGCGCGCTGCGCCTCCGTCGCGATGGCGGACATCGCAGGCCTGCCCTTCGTCATGCGCGAGCGGGGATCGCTGACCCGCGAGATGTTCGAGCGCAACCTCGCCGAGCACGACGTCACGCTCGGCCCGACGCTGGAGATCTCGACCCGCGAAGGCGTGCGCGAGGCGGTCGCGACCGGCTTCGGCATCAGCGCCGTCACCCGCCACGAATTCGGCCACGATACCAGGCTCAGCTTCGTGCCCATTCACGACGCCAGGCAGGTCATCCGCGAATACGCGGTCTGCCTGGCGGAGCGCCGCCATCTCCCGCTCGTGCGCGAGTTCTTCGCCCAGGCCGATCTCTGGGGCGAGGCGCAGGGCGGCGCGGACGGGACCCGGCCGGCCGGCCGCGCGTAGCGCCGTCGCCCCAAGCGCATGGCGAAAATGCCAGGAGGGGAGCCAAAGCCCTACCTTGCCGGGAAACCGCTGATGGCACGTCCTATCTGGACGCTTTTCCTCGCGCGTGATCATTGCTTCAATGGAATGCCGTTACAGTCGCGCGGCACTCGCCGCGCCACAGATGGACGCATTCCCGCAAAACCCGCGTCCCCGTCGAACCGATCCCACGAGGCATTTCACGATGATTGAGTACCGTCAGCTCGGACGCAGCGATATCCGCGTCTCGGCGATCGCATTGGGCACCATGACCTGGGGCCAGCAGAACACCGAGGCCGAGGGCCATGCCCAGCTCGACCACGCGTTGGATTTCGGCATCAACTTCATCGACACGGCCGAGAACTACTCGATCCCGCCGAGCAAGGAGACGCAAGGCTCGACCGAGCGCATCATCGGCACCTGGCTGAAGGCGCGCGGCAAGCGCGACAAGATCGTGCTGGCCAGCAAGGTCTCCGGCCCGAGCGACCGGACCTACCTGCGCAGCGACGGCCAGTTTCCGCGGCTCGACGCCAGGAACCTCAACGAGGCCATCGACAACTCGCTGGCCCGGCTCCAGACCGACTATCTCGACCTCTACCAGCTGCACTGGCCGCACCGCCCGCTGGCGCTCTTCGGCGGCGGCGCGCATGCGCAGTCGCGCGGCGGCGACGGCTCCGAGGTGCCGATCGAGGAGACGTTGGATGCGCTCGATGGTCTGGTTCGCGCCGGCAAGGTCCGTCATATCGGCCTCTCCAACGAGACCGCCTGGGGCCTGTCGCGCTTCCTGCACCTTTCGGAGGTGAAGGGCTGGCCGCGCGTCGCCAGCGTCCAGAACGCCTATAACCTGCTCAACCGGACCTATGAGGTCGGACTCGCCGAATTCTGCGAGCGCGAGCAGGTCGGGCTCATGGCCTATTCGCCGCTCGGGCAGGGCTATCTCACCGGCAAGTACCAGCGCGGCGCCCGGCCGCCCGGCGCCCGCGTCACGCTGTTCTCGCGCGGCAACCGCTATGAGAAGCCGGGGACTGAGGCTGCCATCGACGCCTATCTCGCCATCGCCCGCGATTTCGGCCTCGACCCGGCGCAACTCGCCATCGCCTATGTCACCAGCCGCCCCTTCGTGACGGCCAACATCATCGGCGCGACCAGCATCGAACAGCTCAAGGCCGATCTCGCCTCGGTCGACGTGGTCATCACGCCGGAGATCGAGGCGCGGATCGACGCCGTCCACCAGCTCCATGGCAGTCCGGCGCCGTAAGAGCCCGTTTGATACTTCTACTGGCGCGGCCGTCTGGCGCGATCGTCTGCGCTTCCGGTGCTCACGTACAAACGTACGCTCCGCTCCGGTTCTCGACGATCGCGCCAGCCGACTCACGCCAGCGAAGTCTCAAATGGGCTCCAAGCTCTTGTTGCCGGTGGTTCAGGCCGCCTGCTGCGGCGTCGGGCCGACATAGCGCGATTGCGGCCGGATCAGCCGGCCGCCGGCGATCTGCTCCTGCGCATGGGCGAGCCAGCCGATGGTGCGGCCCATGGCGAAGACGCAGGTGAAGCTGTCGGCCGGGAAGGCGAGGGCCTCCAGCAGCAGCGCCGTGTAGAACTCGACATTGGTCTGCAGGGCGCGGTTCGGCTTGCGCTCGCGCAGGATGGCAAGCGCCGCCTGCTCCACCGCCTCGGCATAGGCGAGCCGGCCTGAAGTCGCGTCGAGCTTGCGGATCGCGCGCTTCAGCGCGTCGGCGCGCGGGTCGCGCACCCGGTAGATGCGGTGGCCGAAGCCCATCAGCCGGTCGCCGCGCTGCAGGGCCGCCTCCAGCCAGGCGCGGGCATTGCCGGCCTCGCCGATCTCGTCGAGCATCTCGATCACCGGCCCCGGCGCGCCGCCATGCAGCGGCCCCTTCAGAGCGCTCAAGCCGGCCAGCACGGCCGAGGCGAGGCCGGCGCGCGTCGAGGCGACGACGCGGGCGGCGAAGGTCGAGGCGTTGAGCCCATGGTCGCAGACCGTGACGAGATAGGCGTCGAGCGCCGCCGCCTGCGCCGGGCTCGGGGCCTCGCCGCGCATCATCCGCAGGATATCGGCCGAATGCGGCAGTGTCGCATCGGGCGCGACCGGCGCGAGCCCTTGCTGCGCCCTGACGACCGCGGGCGTGAACACGGCCGGCGCCGCCAGCAGCCGCAGCGCTGTGGCGACATCGTCGCCATCGGCCAGCCGCGCCGTCAGCGCGCGCACCGCCTCGACCGGCGTCCGGTTCTTCAGGGTCTCATCGAGACCCGCGACCTCCGCGAAGACCTCGACCCGGCTGCGGCCGAGCGCCGCCTCGAAATCCGCGCCGGAGGGCAGATAATCGAAGAAACCATGCAGCATCAGCTCTGCTGCTTCGGCAAAGCTGGTGTGCCCGGCGAGTTCGTCGAGCAGGTGCCCGCGTATGACCAGGCGGCCAGCCGCGCCATCGACCTCCGACAAGATCGTCTCCGCTGCGACGACGTTTTCAAGCCCATCCGACATCGGACTCTCCTTTCAAGAACCGTCTTGAGGATTGGGATTGAGCTAGGTAGAATCAATCTTGAACGAAAAAATCAACATATGCGGATGAGCGATAGCAGGTGAGCGACTGGCTGACGGCGCAGGAGGTGATGAAGCGGCTCTCGCTGAAGCCGCAGACGCTCTACGCCTATGTCAGCCGCGGGCGCATCGAGGCGAAGGGCGATGCGGGCGACCCGCGCCGCAGCCTCTACCGCGCCGCCGACGTCGCAAGGCTCGAATATCGCAAGACGCGCGGCCGGCGGAACGCCGCGATCGCCGAGGACGCCATCGCCTGGGGCGAGCCGGTGCTGGCCTCCAGCATCACCACGGTCGCGCAGGGGCGGCTCTGGTATCGCGGCCAGGACGCGGAGATTCTGGCGCGGACGGCTCGGCTCGAGGACGTCGCCCGCCTGCTCTGGGCCTGCGGCGATGCCCGCTTCCCGACCCAGTTCAACATCGTCGGCGAGGGCACTGGCAGCCAGCGCATGTTCGCGATGATCGCCGCCCGTGCCGCCAGCGACCCGGTCATTGGCAGCCGGGCGCCCAAGGCCTTGTATTTCGAGGCCGCGGCCGTGCTCGACGCCTTGGTCGATGCCGTCGCCGGCCGGCCGGGCGAGGGCCCCATCCACGAGCGCATCGCTCGCGCCTGGGGCTGCGAGGCCGGCGTCGACCTCATCCGCCGGGCGCTGGTTCTGCTCGCCGATCACGAGCTGAACGCGTCGACCTTCGCGGTGCGGGTCACGGCCTCGACGCGCGCATCGCTGGCGGCCTGCGTCCTCGCCGGCCTCTCGGCGCTATCGGGGCCGCTGCATGGCGGCATGTCGACGCGCGTGCGCGCCTTCGTCAGCGATACCAGGCGCGACGGCATCGAGGCCGCAATCAACGCGAGGCTTGAACTCGGCGCGTCGGTGCCCGGCTTCGGCCATCCGCTCTACCCGGAAGGCGATCCCAGGGCGCGCGCCTTGCTCGACGCCTTTGCGCTGCCGCCCGAATATGCCGGGATTCAGCGGGCGACGGAGGCGATGACCGGCGAGTTGCCCAATATCGACTTCGCGCTGACGGCCCTGGCCCAGGCGCTGCATCTGCCGCAGGACGCGCCGTTTCAGATCTTCGCCGCCGCGCGCTGCACCGGCTGGATCGCTCACGCCATCGAGCAGTATCAGAGCGGACGGCTGATCCGCCCGCGGGCGCGCTATGTCGGCGAGCTGCCCAATCCGGGCTGAACCGGCCGAGGCCTTCAACGAGCGAACAAGAGGGATTGCGATGGAGATCAACCTGCCGGACGTGGTCGCGGAAGTCCGCGCCGTCTTCGAGCGCTATGAGCAGGCGCTCCAGGCCAACGACATCCCGGTCATGGAGGAGATCTTCTGGAACTCCGGCCACACGACCCGCTACGGCGTCGGAGAGAACCTGCGCGGCTGGCAGGCGATCTCGGAGTTCCGGCGCAGCGGCAAGCTCGGCCGTTTCAGTCGCACGCTGCTCAACACGGTGATCACGACCTATGGCCGCGACTTCGCCACCGCCAACACCGAATACGAGCGCGATGGCGAGACGCTGTCCGGCCGCGAGACCAAGACCCTAGTGCGCACGCCCGACGGCTGGCGCATCGTCTCGGCTCACGCGAGCCTTTTGGGCGTGACCGTCTGAACTGGAGCGGTTTCCGATCAGATGGAATCGCGTTGGCGCCCACCGTCATTGCGAGCGCAGCGAAGCAATCCAGGGGGACCGGGCGAGCGAGACCCCCTGGATTGCTTCGCTGCGCTCGCAATGACGGCGAGGGGTTCGCCTCGACGTGGCTTCAAGCTCAGGCGCGGGCGACCCAGCCGAGCAGATTCAGCCAGAGCGTCCGAAACGCAGGCGCGTGCAGGAACTCGTTCGGCAGCCAATGCGGGCCGATATCGGTGGTCCAGGCGGCGCTGCGGCCCTTGCCGGCCGTGCCGCAGACCAGCAGCGGCTGGCCGCCCTCATCCGCCGGCAGGCTGAGCAGCACATCCGCATCGGGCTTGGCCACGACCTCGTTGATGCCGAGGATATAGGGCAGGGTCGGCGTGACGCCGGCCATGACGGGGTGCGCCGCAGCCTTCGCCGCCGCGACCGGCTCGATGCCCTCGGGCATCTCGATGCGGTCGTCATAGGGCTGCATCGTCACCGGCAGCACGGCCTCGACCGGGGTCTTGTGATAGCGCGCCGCGCCGTTGATGCCCTGGAAGCTGTAATAGCCGCCGACCATGATCAGGCCGCCGCCGCCGAGCACGTAGTCGCGGATCGCCTTCAGCCGGTTGGGGAAGCGCTTCGACTGAATCCAGACCGCCGGCGGCAGCAGCAGGGTGTTGGCGCCGATGTCGCTGAGGATGATCGCATCGTATTGCGCGAGTTCCTCGACAGTCGCTGGAAAGCTCTCGGCCGCCTCGTGGCAGAGCATGTAGGTGAAGTCGAAGCCGGGATCGGCCAGCACCTTGAGGAAGTCGTCGGCGCCGCGGTGATGCGTCACCGAGGGAAACTGGTCCCAGCCCTTGATATGGGTCGCGGTCGAGGTCCAGCTTTCGCCGGCGAGCAGGATCTTCTTGGCCATGTCGCTCATGTCTCAAGTTGAAATGCGCCGCCGGCCGACGGGCCGGCGGCGAAAAGCGGGGCTCGCCCGGGCTCAGGCGAACTTGGCGAATTGCAGGCGGAAGGCGCCGTCGGGATACTGCACCCAGTCGAGCGTCTTTGCGGAAGCCTGCAAGGTCGCGGGGAAGGCGAGGAAGAGCATCGGCGCATCCTGCGCGATCGCGGCCTCGGCCTCGCGGTAGAGCTTGGCGCGCTCCGCCTCGACCGGGGCCGAGCGGGCCTTCTCCAAGAGGTCGGTGACCTTGTCGCTCTGGTATCCGGCGAAGTTATTGGGGCCGGTCTTGGTGAAGTAGTTGTACATGTTGCCGTCCGGATCGGTGCGGCCCGACCAGGGCGACATGCAGAGGTCAAAGTCCTTCTGCCGGAGCACGGTGATCAGGCTGGTCGCGTCGATCTGCTTGACCTCGACCTTGAAGCCGGCCTGGTTGGCCTGCGCCTGCAGGATCTCGGCGGTGCGCACCTGCGCCGGCGAGTTGGTCACGGTGATCGAGACCGGCACCGCGCTGGTGATGCCTGCATCCGCAAGCAGCTTCTTGGCTGCGTCGGCGCTCGGCTTGTAGGGCGCGAACTTGGGATCGTAGGCCCAGCCGATCGAGGGCGGGATCGCGCCATAGGCGACGCTGCCCGTGCCGAAATAGACCGCGCGCAGCACGGTCTGCGGGTCGATCGCCGTGACGAAGGCGCGTCTCACTGCCGGATTGTCGAAGGGCGCCTTGGTGCAGTTGAACGAGAAGGCGTTGAAGCCGATGCCGGGCGACTGCTTCAGCGTCACGTTCGCCTCGCGCGACAACGCCGCGACGGTCTGCGCCGGAACCGCATCGACGAGCTGCACCGTGCTGGAGCGCAGGTTTGCCAGGCGCACGGTCTCGTCGGCGATCGGGCGGAAGACGATGCGCTCGATCGGCGCCTTGCCGCGCCAGTAGCCGTCGAAGCGCTCCAGCACCAGCTCGGAGTTCTTGGTCCAGGACACGACCTTGTAGGGGCCGGCGCCGACCGCCTTGGTCGCGAAATCGGCGCCGAGCGCCTTCACCGCCGTCGGCGAGACCATCATGCCGGCGCGGATGGCGATGACCTGCAGGAACGGCGCATAGGGCGTCTTCAGCTTGATGGTGAAGGTGGTCGGGCCGGTGACCTCGACGCTGTCGACCGGCGCGAGCTCGCTGCGGCGCGGCGAGCCCAGGGCAGGGTCCATCATCCGGTCGAAATTGGCCTTCACGGCGGCGGCGTCGAGCGCCGTGCCGTCATGGAAGGTCAGGTTCGGCTTCAGCGTGAAGCGGTAGGTCAGCGGGTCCGGGTTTTCGACGCTGGCGAGGCCGGGCTCGATCTTCATCTCCGGCGTCACGCTCACCAGCGGCTCGTGGATGTTGAACTGCACGGAGAGCTCGAAGAACGAGGCCATCATGGCGGGGTCGAGCGTCACCGGGTCGGAGACGACGCCGACGGTCAGCGTGCGGGCGGCCTGAGCCCAGCTCAGGCTGGATGAGAGCGCGACCGGCGTCGCGGCGAGAGAGGCGATGAGGCTGCGGCGGGAAAGTCCGTTTGGCATGGCGATAGTCCCCTGTTGGTTTTGGTGTTGGCGATCGTTGGAACTTCAGCCCGGCGATGCGTCGCGCGGGTCGAGCCTGTCCCTCAGCCCGTCGCCCAGCAGGTTGAAGCCGAGCACGGTCAGGAAGATGGCGAGGCCGGGAAAGCAGGCGAGCCACGGCGCTAGGTCGAGGAAGCCGATGGCGTTGCGCAGCATGTTGCCCCAGGTCGGCGTCGGCGGCTGCACGCCGAGGCCGAGGAAGGACAGGTAGGATTCGGTGATGATCGCCGCGGCGAAGAGCAGCGAGCCCTGCACGATCACGGGCGTCAGGATGTTGGGCAGGATGGTGCGGAACAGGATGCGCGGCGTGCCCGCGCCCAGCGCGCGGCTCGCTTCGACGAAATCGAGCCGCGCCACGACCATCGTCTGCGCCCGCGCGATCCGGGCGAAGACCGGCAGGTTGACCACCGCGATCGCGAGCACCGCATTGGTCAGGCTCGGGCCGAGCACGGCGGTGATCGCCAGCGCCAAGAGGATGCTCGGGAAGGCGAAGATCACGTCCATGACGCGCATGATCAGCGCATCGACCCATTTGCCGAAGAAGCCGGCGACGAGCCCGGCGACCGTGCCGAGGATGAAGGCGGCGAAGACGCTGAGCACCCCGACCAGGATCGAGGTGCGCGCGCCGTAGACGATGCGTGAGAACGTGTCGCGGCCGAGATCGTCGGTGCCGAAGAAATGCTCTCCGGAGGGGGGCGCCAGGATCGCGATGAAGTCGGGATTGTTCGGATCATGCGTCGCGAGCAGCGGCGCGGCCAGCGCCATCACGACTGCAAGCCCGACGAGCGCCACGCCGGCGGCCGAGCGCCGGTCGGCGAGGAGCTTCACCAGCATGCCGCGCGGCGCAGGCGGCAGTACCTGTGCCGGAACGTCGCTCAACTCGCCCTCACGCGCGGGTCGACCAGCGTGTAGATCACGTCGGTGGCGAAGTTGATCAGCACGAACAGCGCGGCGGTGAGCAGCACCGCGCCCTGCACCACCGGATAGTCGCGGGCGAAGATCGCATCGACCGTGAGCTTGCCGATGCCGGGCCAGGAGAACACCGTCTCGGTGATCACCACGCCGCCGAGCAATTGGCCGATCTGGATGCCGATCAGGGTGATGATCGGGATCTGCGCATTGGGCAGGGCGTGGCGCAGTACGACCGAGCGCTCGGCCAGCCCCTTGGCCTTGGCGGTGCGGACATAGTCGCTGCGCAGCACCTCCAGCATGGTCGCACGCGTCATGCGCATGGTGGCGGCTGCGAGCGCGGCGCCCAGCGTCAGCGCCGGCAGCACGAGATGGCGCAGGAACTCAACGGGAGAGGCGAGCGGCGAGGCATAGCCGGAGGAGGGGAAGATCGGCAGCCAGATCGAGAGCGCCAGGATCAGCAGCACGCCGAGCCAGAAGCTCGGCATCGAGAGCCCGCACAAGGCCAGGAATGAGGCGGAGTAGTCGGCCGCGCTGTTGCGCCGGGTCGCGGCGATGATGCCGGCCGGCAGCGCGATCGCCAGCGAGACCAGCAGCGCCGCGAAGGCGAGCAGTGCGGTTGGGCCGAGCGCGCCGATCAGCAGCGGGAAGACCTCGCGCCCGCCCTGGATCGAGCGGCCGAAATCGCCTGTCAGCACGTTGCCGAGCCAGGAGAGGTACTGCACCACGAGCGGCTGATCGAGGGAGAGCTTCTGCCTCAGCGCGGCGATGGCGGCGTTGTCGGCCTCAAGCCCGAGCAGCGCCAGCGCCGGATCGCCCGGCACCAGCCTGATCAGGAAAAACGAGACCAGCGACGTTCCGAACAGGACCGGCAACAGGCTGAGCAGACGCGTCACGACGACTTGCATGGTTCTCGGGGGTATGGCTATTGAACCGGTTCAATCGAGATGATACTTCCCGGTGACCATGCATCTGTCAATGCTTAGCCCATGCAAGTATCGAGCCGCCCCATGCGTTGGGGACGGTTCGGCATGGCTTGGATGGGGGTGCGCGGCATGAGCGGCGACTCCCCCGCGAATGCGCAGCGCAACGCTACGATCGACGACGTGGCGCAGGCCGCCGGCGTCTCCAAGGGCACGGTCTCGAATGTGATCAACGGCCGCGTCACGGTCGCGCCGGAGACCCGCCGCAAGGTCGAGCAGGCGATTGCCGATCTCTCCTTCCGGCCGGCGGAATCGGCGCGCGCGCTGACCTCGCGCAAGCGCATGGATTTCGAGCCGAAGCTCGATGCGAGCGTGCCGCGGCTGACCGCGGTCGGCTATGTCAGCGTCGATTACTTCGCCTGCCTCGACCGGCTGCCCGAGCGCGAGGAGCGCCGGCTCTCGCGCGAGATCATCAAGTCGATCGGCGGGCCGGCGGCCAATGTCGCGGCGATCGCCGCCGGGCTCGGCGCGCCGCTGCAACTGGCGGTCTCGCTGATCACGGTGATCGGCATGGACCAGGAGAGCGACTGGGCCGCGGCCGAGCTGGCCGACCGCCGCGTCGATCTGATCGTGCCGCGCGAACCGCGCCAGGGCCGGCTCGACCGCGCCATCGTGATGGTCGAGGCCGATGGTCGGCGCACGATCATCAACGAGCCTTCGAACCTCGCCGAGGTCGATGTCCGCCGCTTCATCGAGACCAACGACCCGGCCGGCACCAGCTGGTGCCTGCATCTCGAAGGCTATCAGGTGCCGCGCCAGATCGGCCTGATGGCGGCGGCGCGGGCCAAGGGCTTCCGCACCAGCATGCAGGCGACGGGGCTGACGACGGAGTGGCTGGCGCGGCATGCCGGGGAGATGTTCGCCGCCTTCGACATCGTCGTGTTGCACCGGGAGACCTTGGCGATGATCCCGGGTTGCCCGGCCGAGCCCGAGGCCGGGCTGAAGCACCTTGCCGCACGCGCCGCAAAGGCCGATGCCTGGCCGGAGATCGTCGCCGTCACGCTGGGCGCCGAGGGCGCGGCGACGCTGACCCGCGGCGGGCGCATCGACCACGTGCCGGCCATCCCCGTCCCGGTGATCGACAAGACCGGCGCGGGCGACGCCTTCGTCGGCGCCTTCCTGGCCGCCTGGCTGAACCAGCGCTCTGCGCGCGAGGCCGCGAGCCTCGCCTGCATCGCCGGCAGCCTCGCCGTCACGTGCTTCGGAGCGCAGGAGTTGCGCCCTTTGGCCGATGATCTGACCGGCTGCCGCGAAAGCGCGGCCGAACTTGCAATCACACCTGAGACCAGCCGGAGTACAGACCGTGTCGCAGTCGATCTATCGTGACAAGGAGAACGCCATCCAGCGCCTGTTCGGGCGGCGGAAGGCGGTCATCGGCGTCATCCACTCGCTGCCGTTGCCGGGCTCGCCGCATTACGACGGCGATCCGGTCGAGCGCATCTACGCCTATGCCGAGGCCGAGGCGCTGCGCTATCGCGATGGCGGCGTCGACGGCCTCATCGTCGAGAACCATGGCGACATCCCCTTCGCCAAGCCTGACGAGCTTGGCCCCGAGACCGCCGCGACCATGGCCGTGATGAGCCATCGCGTCGCCCAGGCGAGCAAGCTGCCGATCGGCATCAACGTGCTCGCCAATGGCGCGGTCCAGGCGCTGGCCGTGGCCAAGGCGTCCGGCGCGGCCTTCATCCGCGTCAACCAATGGGCCAATGCCTATGTCGCCAACGAGGGCTTCATGGAGGGCAAGGCCGGGCAGGCGAGCCGCTATCGCGCCTGGCTGCGCGCCAAGGACGTCGCGATCTTCACCGATGTCCACGTCAAGCACGGCGCCCACGCCATCACCGCCGACCGGACGCTGACCGAGCTGACCCGCGACAGCGAGTTCTTCGACGCCGACGCGGTGATCGTCACCGGCCAGCGCACTGGCGACAGCGCCCGCCTCGACCAGCTCGAGACCGTGCGCGACTCGACCAAGCTGCCGGTGCTTGTCGGCAGCGGCGTCACGGCGGAGAACGTCGCCGCGATCTTCGGCTTCGCCGACGCGGTCATCGTCGCCAGCTCGCTCAAGCACGAGGGCGGCTGGTGGAACGAGGTCGACCCCAAGCGCGTCGCCCATTTCATGGACGTGGTCAGGACGGCGCGGGCGTGAAACGCGTCCTCGTCATCGGCAACGCAACGGTCGACGTCATCCTGTCGGTCCGGCATCTGCCGGCGCCGGGCGAGACGGTGCTGGCCGAGACGGAGTTCCGCTGCGCCGGTGGCAAGGGCCTGAACCAGGCGGTCGCGGCCGCCCGGCTCGGCGTTCCGACGACGCTGGTCGCCGCCCTTGGCGAGGATGCCGATGGCCGCTTCCTGCGCGAGGCGCTCCGACCCGAGCCGGTGCAGACAGGCTGGCTGGCCTCGCCGCACCCGACCGACATCTCGATCATCTCGATTGCCGCAGGCGGCGAGAACGCCATCGTCAGCACCGCGGCGAGCGCGCGCTGGTTTTCGGCCCAGGCGGCCGTCGCTGCGGCCTCCAGCCTCGGGGCGGGCGACATCCTGATCCTCCAGGGCAACCTCACCGAGGCGACCACGCGTGCGGCGCTGCGGACGGCGCGGGCGCGCGAGGCGACGACGATCCTCAACACCGCGCCCATCGCCTGGGACCAACGCGGCATCGCGGCAGAGGCCGATATCGTCGTCGCCAATGCCGGCGAGGCGGAGAGTCTGACGGGCTTCGTCGACGAGGCTGCGGCGCTCAGCCTGATCGAGGCCGGCGCCGGCGCGGCCATCGTCACGCGGGGCGCCAATGACGCGTTGCTGGCCGACCTCGCCAGCCTGGTTCACCTGCCGGTCGCGACCGTCGATGTCGTCGATACCTCGGGGGCGGGCGATGTCACGGTCGGCACGCTCGCTGGCGCGCTCGCGCTCGGCCGCTCGCTGCCCGACGCCTTGGCGCTTGCGCTGGCCGCCGCCTCGCTCTCGGTGACGCGGCGCGGCACGACGCCGTCTTTTCCGACGGTCGAGGAGATGCGCCGGCTGGTCGCGCGGGCCTAGCGGACGACCCTGTCCACCCACGCCGAGACAGTCTCCGCCAGCGTCTTCAAATGATCGGCGGCAGAGAAGCCGGACACGCCCTTGCGCGGCTTCAAATCATGGTCGCCATCCTCCAGCCAGAGGATCTCGATGGCTTTCGAGAGCGTGTAGCCGGCGGCCTCCTCGCGCGTGCCGAACAGGTCGCGGGTTCCCTGCGCGATCAGCGCCGGCGTCGTCATTCCGGCGAGATGCTCGGTGCGCAGCTGCTCCGGCTTGCCGATCGGGTGGAAGGGATAGCCGAGGCAGAGCAGGCCCGCGATCCGCCCGGACGCGTGCAGCTCATCGGCGAGCATGCTGGCGATGCGGCCGCCCATCGACTTGCCGCCGATGATCAGCGGTCCCTTTGCGCCAAGCGACTGGATGGCGGCGAGGTATTCCGGCTTGAGCGTGTCCGCGCGCGGTGGCGGCTTCTTCGCCGAGGAGGTGCGGCGGCTCGCCATGTAGCCGAACTCGAAGCGGGCGATGCGCAGGCCGGCACCGGCGAGCGCCTTCGCAATCGCGGTCATCGCGGCCGAATCCATCGGCGCTCCCGCGCCATGCGCAAGCAGGATGGTCGCCTTCGCTTGCTCCGGCCCGTCGCTCAGGAATGTCGTCATCGCAGCCAGCCTCAAAGGTCCTGCGCCGTTGCAGCACAGGAGCCGGGCGATCGCAAACGGATGTCGCTGGCCGCGATCCGCTACGCCGTCCCGACGCGTCCCTGATAGATCGACAGGTTCGCGTAGGTTGCGTTCAGCAGCGGCGCGGCGATCCCCGCCCGCTCCCCGCGTGCCAGCAGGTCGCCGATGATCTGCTCGGCCTCGATCGCACCACCCTTTTGCAGGTCGCGATACATCGAGGAGGTCAGCGGCGAGCCCTTGGCGGTGAGCTGCCCGCGGATCGTCGTGAGGAAGCCCTCGCCAGGCGGCGTACCCACGGCCCTGACGATGGCCACGACCTCCTCGAACAGCGCATTCGCGAAGGCGAGCCCGCCCGGCGCGGCCTCGGTCTCGCCGATCGTCCCGCGCATCAGGCAGGTGATGGCGCCGAGCGAGGACAGGAAGATCCACTTCTCCCACATCTCGCGCTGGATCGTCGGCGACAGCCGGGCATCGAAGCCAGCGCCCTGCATGAACACGTCGAGTGCCGCCATCCGCTCGGAACTAGCTCCACTCAACTCGCCATAGGCGAGGTCATGGAAGGGCGCGAGCTGGACGACGCGGTCCTGCGCGTCGATCGTCGCCGCGATCTTGCAGACGCCGCCGGCGATGGCCTGCTTGCCGAAGCGAGCCTGCAGGAGATCGACATGCTTCATGCCGTTGAGCACCGGCACGATCACCGTGTCGGCGCCGACTGCGGGCGCGAGGTCGTCGAGCGCAGCTGCCAGTGAAAAGGCCTTCACGCTCAGCAGGATGGCATCATAGGTTCCATCGATGCTTTCGGCCGTGACGATCTTCGGCTGGAGCGTCAGGTCGCCATGCGGGCTGACGATCTGCAACCCCTCGGCCTTGAGCTGCGCGGCCCGGCGGGCCCGCACCAGGAAGGTCACGTCGCGCCCGGCCGCTGCCAACCGCCCGCCGAAATAGCCGCCGGTCGAGCCGGCCCCCACCACGAGCAAACGCATCAGGCTGTTCCTTCGACTTGGGTTGGCTGGGGCCGCGCGGCAAGCACGACGCCGGTGACGATGATCAGGATCGCGGCGCTTGCAAGCAGGCTCGGAACCTCGCCGAGCACCGGGATGGCGATCAGCGAGGCCGCGACCGGAACGAGCGCGATCATCGCGGTCGCCGCGGCGGAGCCGAGCAGCGCGACTGCCCGGTTGAAGGTGATGACGGCGACGACGCTCATCAGGATGCCCTGATAGATGCCTTGCAGCACCAGCTCCTGCATCGAGGCGTGGTCGAGATGGCCGAGGCCGAGCCAGAGATAGACGGGCAGGAAGAGCAGGGCCGACCAGAAGCAGATCAGTGCCGCCGCCTGAAGCGCGCTCAGCCCGGTGCGACGGAAGATCAGCGTGTAGAGCGCCCACATCGCCGCCGCCAGCGCAAGCGCGATCAGGCCGGACGGGTTGAACGCGCCATTGGCGGGTGCGGTCGCGATCGACAGGATGGCCAGCCCGGCGACGATCGCGGCATAGCCGGCAAGGCGCGGCTTGCCCGGCCTCTCGCGCAGAACGAGCCAGCCGATCAGCCCGGAGAAAACCGGCATCAGCGTCGGCGCGGTCGAGGCCGCCTGCGCCGCGCTGCTGAGTTGCAGGCCGAGCGCGACGAGCAGCACGAAGGGCGCGCCCCAGAGCACGGCGAAGACGAGCCCGAGCCCCCAGGCGCGGGCCGGCAGCCTGGCCGTGAGCAGCACCGGCAGCAGGGCCAGCGCGCCGACGCTGAAGCGGATCGCGGTGATGTCCCAGATGCGCAGCTCGCGGGTGACGCTGAAGCGCGTCACCACGAACCAGCCGGAGAAGATCGCGACTGAGATCGCCGCCCAGGTGAAGCCGGCGAGCAGCGAGCGCTCGGCGGGCGAGCGGCTGTCCGAACCCTTTTGCGCGATACCCATGGCCATCGAAATCTCCCAGTCGCGTCGGGACGCGTCAATCGAGCGCTCTGGTGTTTTAGAACGATCGTTTTATAATGTCTTGGCGCTGGACGAATGGCGGCAGCGCGCGGCGTTCATGCCGGGAGGGGTGCGATGGCGCGGCCGAGGGAGTTCGAGGAGGTTGCGGTGCTCGACGCCGCGGTCCAGCGCTTCTGGTCGCATGGCTACGAGGCCTCATCGATGCGCGATCTCGCCAGCGCCATGGGCATCACCGGGGCCAGCCTCTACAACGCTTTCGGGGACAAGCGCTCGCTCTACCGCCGCGCGCTTGACCGCTATGTCGAGAGCACGGTCGCCGAGCGCGTCAGCCGCCTGGAGGGTCTCTTGCCGCCGCGCCGGGCGATCGAGGGCTTCTTCGACGAGGTGATCGAGCGCTCCCTGAGCGACCCGCAGCGCAAGGGCTGCATGCTGGTGAACTCGGCCCTCGAACTGGCGCCGCACGATCCCGAGTTCCGCGATGCCGTCGCGGAGGTGACCGACAGGATCGAGGCCTTCTTCCGCCGCTGCGCCGTCGCCGGCCAGCGGGATGGGACGATCACTACGGCGCAGACGGCAGACGATCTCGCGCGCCACCTCCTGGCCGTCCTGTTCGGATTGCGCGCGCTCTCGCGCGTGCGGCCAGAGCGCGCCTTGCTCGAAGGCCTGGTCCGCCCGGCCTACGCATTGCTCGACAGCCGCACCTGAGCGCTCGCGCTGCTATGCCGCCGGCCGGCGATCGGCCATCATCCCGGTGATGCGTTTGGTGCCGTGATGATTCCATACATCGATAGCTACTATTCCCGCACGCTTGCCGATCCGCGGGAACGGGCGGCTTTGGCCGGCATCGAGACTGCGGATGTCTGCATCATCGGCGCCGGCCTCGCAGGCCTCACGACGGCGCTCGAACTGGTGCGGGCAGGGCGCTCTGTCGTGCTGCTGGAGGCCGAGGCGGTCGGCTGGGGCGCGTCCGGCCGCAATGGCGGCTTCGTCAGCCCCGGCTATTCGCGCGGCCTCTCCTCGCTAGAGGCGGCGATCGGCGAGGAGCCGGCGCGCAAGCTCTACGGCCTCTCGATCGAGGGCATGGATATCGTCGCGGAGAACATCCGCGCCCTCGGCATCACGGATGCCCAGCGCGTCGACGGCATCCTTCGCGTCATCCGCTACAACGATCCGGGCAGCCTGCAGCGCATGCGCAACAAGGCTTGGGATCGCCATAACTACCGGCTCGATTTCTGGGACACAGACAAGGTCCGCGAGACGCTGGTCTCGAAGAAATACCGTCAGGCGCTGCTCGATCCCCAGGCCTTCCACATCCACCCGCTGAACTACGCCCGCGCGCTTGCCGCAGCGATCGAGGCGGCGGGCGGCCGGATCTTCGAGCACTCGCGCGCGGTTTCGGCCGAACTCGACCAGCCCGAGAAGATCATCCGCACCGCCGCCGGCGAGGTCCGGGCCGAGCATGTCGTCTTCACCGGCGGCGGCTATACCGACCGGCTGGTACCGAGGCTGCGCGACAGCCAGCTCCCGATCGCGACCTATGTCCTGATCACCGAGCCGGCGCCGGAGCGGCTCGCCACCGCGATCCGGACCCGCGCCGCAGCCCTCGATGACCGCCGCGCCAGCGATTATTACCGCCTCGTCGACGATGGGCGCCGCCTGCTCTGGGGCGGCCGCATCACCACGCGCACCTCGGAGCCGCGCAGGCTGGCCGAGATGCTGCGCCGGAGCATCACCGACACCTATCCGCAGCTCGACGGCATCAAGGTCGAAGCGGCCTGGACCGGGCTGATGTCCTATGCCCGCCACCTGATGCCGCAGATTGGCCAACTCCAGCCCAATGTCTGGCATTGCCTCGGCTTCGGCGGCCATGGCCTCAATACCACCGCGATCGGCGGCCGCGTCGTCGCGGAGGCGATCACCGGGCAATCCGACCGCGTCCGCCTGTTCGAGCCCTTCGGCCTGGTCTGGAATGGCGGGCCGGCCGGGCGGGCGGCGGTGCAACTGACCTATTGGCGCTATCAGGCGCTGGACTGGCTGCGCGAGGCGAGGGCGGGCTGAAGCATCGGCCCGAAAAATGGCCTGCGGTTTTCGGAAAAGCCGATGCTAAATCAAAGAGCTAGAGAGGCCGCACGCTATGGCGCGGCGCGCGCATTTCGCCGCGCTGCGTCCCGATCGCCATCTCAAAACTGTCGGCGATCCGCCGGGCGCGGATGATGAAGGCCTCCGCAACGTCCTGCGCGAAGAGTTCGCGCGCGGTCTCCTCGAACAGCGCGAGCCAGCGGTCGAAATGCCGGCCCTCCAGCGGCAGGATCAGGTGCGGGCGCATCGGCCGGCCATTATAGCGCGAGGTCCGCAGCATCACGCTGCTCCAGAAATCGGTGATCTTCGCGATATGGTCGTCCCAGTCCGCGACGGCCGCGGCGAAGACCGGGCCGATCACATCATCCTCGTGGGCGCGGCCATAGAAGGTCCGGACCAGCAGCCCAATCGAGGCATCGTCGATGGCGGGATGGGCGATGTTCGGGTTGGTCAGCGGGTTGTCGCTCACGGCATCAGCCGAAGAGCTTGCCGAACTGGCGCGGCTGCGAGCGCAGGTACTGGCTTGGCGGCTTGACGCTGGCGCCGAGCTGGGCGGCGGCATGCCAGGGCCAGCGCGGATCGTAGAGCATGCCGCGCGCCAGGGCGACGAGGTCGGCATCGCCGGTGCCGATGATCGCCTCGGCCTGGTCCGGCTCGGTGATCAGCCCGACCGCGATGGTCGGCAACCCCGTCGCCTGCTTCACGGCGCGGGCGAAGGGCACCTGGTAGTTCGGGCCGAGCGGCACCTGCTGCTCGGACGAGAGCCCGCCGCCGGAGATATGGATGAAGTCGCCGCCGCGTGCTTCCAGAGCCTCAGCGAAGGCGACGGTCTGCTCGATATCCCAGCCGCCCGCGACCCAGTCGGAACCTGAGACGCGGAAGCCGACCGGGATCGAGGCGGGCACGGCCTCGCGCACCGCATCGAAGATTTCGAGCGGTAGCCGCATGCGGTTCTCCAGCGAGCCGCCATATTGATCCTCGCGCCGGTTCGAGAGCGGCGAGAGGAACTGGTGCAGCAGGTAGCCATGTGCCGCATGCAGTTCGATCGCATTCAGGCCGAGCCTTGCGGCGCGCTTGGCCGAGGCGGCGAAGTTTTCGCGGATGCGGGCGATGCCTGCGAGGTCGAGTGCCAATGGCGCGCGCGGATGGCTGCCGAAGGCGATGGGCGAGGGGGCCAGCGTCTGCCAGCCGCCCTGGTCGAGCCCGAGCTGGCCGCCGCCCTGCCAGGGCGCCGCGACCGAGGCTTTTCGCCCGGCATGGGCGAGCTGGATGCCGATCGGCATGTCGGAATGCTTGCGGATGGCGTCGAGCACCTTGCCGAGCGCGGCTTCGGTCTCGTCCGACCAGAGCCCGACATCGAGCGGGCTGATCCGCCCTTCCGGCTCGACCGCCGTCGCCTCGATGAAGAGCAGGGCCGCGCCCGACAGCGCAAGATGGCCGAGATGGATCGTGTGCCAATCGGTGGCCTTGCCGTCTTCGGCCGAATACTGGCACATCGGCGCGATCACGATGCGGTTGCTGAGCTCAAGCGCGCCGAGCTTGTAGGGGCTGAAGAGCTGGCTGGTCATGATTCGCCTCGGACCTCGATGTCGCGCCGCACAAAGCGCTGGCTATCTTTAGCCGCTCGGGCGGCTGGCTGACCATGCGCCAGGATGCAGACGTGCCCGTCGCAAACGCAGCTTGAACTCAGCGCTCCAGCGCCATGTCGAGCACGCGCGCGACATGCAGCGCCTCGCGGCTGGCGCCATCGTGGATCTGATGGCGACAGCTGGTGCCGTCGGCGACGATGAGGTCGTCAATACCAGCCTTGCGCACCGCCGGCAGCAGAGAGAGCTCGGCCATGGCGAGCGAGACGTCCATCGTCTCGGCGCCATAGCCGAAGGCGCCGGACATGCCGCAGCAGCTCGACTCGATCGGACGTACCTCCAGGCCGGGAATGGCGCGCAAGGTCGCCTCGACCGCGCCCATCGCGTCGAAGGCTTTTTGGTGGCAATGCCCGTGCAGATGCGCGATCCGGCCCGCCTGGTTCTTCAGCGGCAATCGGGTCGTACCGGCCCTGAGATCGGCGGCCAGCAGCTCTTCCAGCAGGAATGCCGCCCTGGCCGCCGGCTCGACCTCGTCCTTCGGCAGGATCGCGCCGAACTCGTCGCGGAAGGTGAAGAGGCAGGACGGCTCCAGCCCGACGATGCGCGCGCCTTTGGCGACGTAGGGAGCGAGCGCCCCGAGCGTGCGCTTCGCCTCGGCCCGCGCCTCATCGACCAGCCCGGCCGAAAGGAACGTCCGGCCGCAGCAGAGCGGGCGCCCGCCATCGGCGGGCTCGACCTTGTGGATGCGGTAGCCGCCGGCCGCCAGCACGCGCTCGGCTGCCTCGAGATTCTCGCGCTCGTAGTAGCGGTTGAACGTGTCGCCGAAGAGCACGATGTCGCGCCCGTCTCCCTGCACCTCGGCGGCACTCGCGGCGTTGCCCACCTGCGCCCAGGGCTTGCGCCAGACCGGCAGCGAGCGCCTCGCGCTGAAACCGAGAAAACGCTCCGAGAGCTTCGCCAGCGCCGGAATCCTGTCGCGCAGGTTCATTAGCGGCGCCAGCTTGGCTGCCCAGGGCGCATAGCGCGGCAGATAGGCGATCAGCCGCTCCTTCAGCGGCAGGCCGTGGCGCCGGTGATAATGGTGCAGGAACTCGATCTTCATCCGCGCCATGTCGACGCCGGTCGGGCAGTCGCGCTTGCAGCCCTTGCAGGAGACGCACAGGTCAAGCGTCTGCTTCATCTCGTCCGAAGTGAAGGCATCCGGCCCGAGCTGGCCCGAGATGGCGAGACGCAGCGTGTTCGCCCGCCCGCGCGTCAGGTGCTGCTCATCCCTGGTGGCGCGGTAGGACGGGCACATCGTGCCGCCGGACATTTTCCGGCACGTGCCGTTATTGTTGCACATCTCGACGGCGCCGCCGAGCCCGCCCCAGTCCGACCAGTCGAGCGCGGTCTCGGCCGGGATCGGCGAGGCGTAGCCGGGCGGGAAACGCATCAGCGAGCGGTCGTCCATCCTGAGCGGCCGCACGATCTTGCCGGGGTTGAGCTTATTCTGCGGGTCGAACCCGTCCTTCACCTCTTCAAAGGCCCGCGTCAGCGTCGCCCCGAACATCGGCTCGACGAATTCGGAGCGCGAGATGCCGTCACCATGCTCGCCGGAATAGGAGCCCTTGAACCGGCGCACCAGATCGCAGGCGGCTTCGGCGATGCCGCGCATCGCCGCGACACCGGCCTCGTCCTTCATGTTCAGGATCGGCCGGACATGCATGCAGCCGACCGAGGCATGGGCATACCAGGTGCCGCGCGTGCCGTGCCGGGCGAAGAGCTCGGTCACGGCGTCGGTGTAGTCGGCGAGATGCTCCAGCGGGACGGCGCAATCCTCGATGAAGGAGACCGGCTTCCCGTCGCCCTTCATCGACATCATGATGTTGAGGCAGGCCTCGCGCACCTCCCAGACCGGCTTCTGCCTGGAAGGCTCGACCACCTCGACCACGGCATCGGCAAAGCCGTGATCGGCCATGCACTGGTCCAGCCGCTTGAGGTCGCGTCGGAGCGCATCGAGATCGTCGCCTGCGAACTCGACCAGCAGCAGGCAGTTCGGCTGGCCCCGCGTGATGTCGGCGAGCGTGCGCACGAAGAGCGGAATGTCGGCGCCGAGCACAAGCACGTTGTTGTCGACCAGCTCGACCGCGACCGGCCCGAGCGCCACGATATGCCGCGTCGCCTCCATCGCCGCGCGAAAACTCGGGAAATGGCAGACGCCCATGACGCGATGCACCGGCAGCGTCGAAAGCTTCAGCGTCGCCTCGGTGGTGATCGCGAGCGTGCCCTCCGAGCCGACCAGCAGATGCGACAGGTTCGGCCTGACAGGCAGCAACTCGTCAAGATTGTAGCCGCCGACTCGGCGCTGCACCTTCGGGAAGACGCGCTCGATCTCGTCGCGATGCGTATCGGCAAGTGTGAGCAGGCGGGTCATCAGGTCGCGCGCCCTGACCGAGGCATTGTCGCCGACCGGGCTCTCGCCCAGCGCGAAGGCCTCGCCGTCATGGAATTGCGCCCTGAGCGCGATGACGTTGTCGACCATCTTGCCGTAGCGCAGCGAGCGCGCGCCCGACGAGTTGTTGCCGGCCATGCCGCCGATGGTGCAGCGGCTCGCGGTCGAGGGCTCGACGGGGAAGAACAGCCCGTCCTTCTTCACATGCGTGTTGAGCTGCTCCAGCACGATGCCGGGCGCGACCGAGATCGTGCGCGAAGCCGGGTCATAGTCGCGGATCGCGTTGAAGTGCCGGCTCATGTCGAGGATCAGCGCATCGCCGATCGGCTGGCCGTTCTGCGAGGTGCCGCCGCCACGGGCGATCACCGGCACGCCATGCTCGGCCGCGATCTGGAGAGCGGCGGCGATATCGGCTTCGTTCTTCGGGAAGGCGATGCCCTGCGGCACGATCTGGTAGATCGAGGCGTCGGTGGCGTAGCGCCCGCGCGTGAAGGCGTCGAAGCGCACTTCGCCTTCGAGCGCCTGCGCGAGCCGCCGCTCCAATCCCAGATTACGCGAGCCCTGTTTGCCGAGAGGGGAGGCATGGGTCATCGGGCGTCAGTCCGATCGTTCAGTTTTGCATTCATTTTGAAGGCAGGGATGGTCGAAATTGTGAACGAGGATGAGCCGCTGTGAGCGTCGAGCATTGGCGGCGGCTCAGCTCGGGGCGCTGCGTTCGGAGGTCTGCGCATCGCTCTGGTGCTGCGCCGCCTTCCGCTTGTTGCGCAGGTGCTGGAACATGATGTCGCTGAGTTCGCTGCCGGCCCGCCGGCGCAGCGCGTCGAGGATGGCCTCGTGCTCGCGCATCGCCTCGCCCCAACGGTCGCGCTCCTTGTCGAGATTGGCCGCATAGCGCACCCGCCGGATTCGCCCGGCGAAGCTGGCATAGGTCGCGTTCAGCGTCGCATTGCCTGCCGCTTCGACGATCAGGCGGTGGATCTCCTGGTTGCGCTGGAAATAGCCGTGCATGTCGCGGCGCAGGTAGAAGCGGTACATCTCGTGGTGAACCTGCTCGATCTCTGTGATTTCCTCGTCCGAAATGCGCTCGCAGGCGAGGCGCCCGGCCAGGGCCTCGAGCCCGCCCATCACGTCGAACAGCTCGCGCAGATCCTCATCGCTGAAAGCGCGCACGCGGGCGCCGCGATTGGGCAGCAGGTCGATCAGCCCCTCGGCGGCCAGCACCTTGAGCGCCTCGCGCAGGGGTGTGCGGGAAATACCGAATTTTTCGCAGAGCAGCCGCTCGGGAATGCGTGCACCATCGGCGAGATTGCCCTCGACGATATAGTCGCGTAGCGCCGCGACGAGGCCGTCATGGAGCGAGGGGGCGGCGCGCAAGGGCTCGCCGAGCATCTCGTCTGCCGGTCTGCTGTTGGGGGCGTCGATCTCCTGCGTGTCCAAGCTCGTACCTGTCATGCTTCGGCTGGCACAGAGTATTGCGTTCTATTGTTCGGTTGCAAAGCTAAAAAATGAATGCAAAAACTGCGAAAGCTCATCAGCGCGCCTCGGCGCAGAGAAAGGGAACCGCCATGGCCACGCAGCAGGGTCGCCATTTCCTGCAGATTCCGGGCCCGAGTCCGGTGCCGGACCGCATCCTGCGCGCCATGGACATGCCGGTCATCGACCATCGCAGCGCCGAGTTCGCCCGCCTCGGCCATGAGGTGCTCGAAGGCAGCAAGGCCGTGTTCAAGACCACGCAGCCCGTCATCATCTTCCCGGCCTCCGGCACCGGTGCCTGGGAGGCGGCGATCGTCAACACGCTCTCGCCCGGCGACACCGTGCTGATGGCCGAGACCGGCCATTTCGCCACGCTCTGGCGCAACATCGCGACGCGCTGGGGCGTCAATGTCGAGTTCCTGCCGGGCGATTGGCGTCGCGGCGCCGATCCCGCCGCAATCGAAGCGAGACTCGTCGAGGACCGCGCGCACAAGATTACCGCCGTGATGGTCGTCCATAACGAGACCTCGACCGGCTCGACCAGCCGCATCGCCGAGATCCGCCAGGCGATCGACAATGCCGGGCACCCGGCGCTGTTCATGGTCGACACCATCTCCTCGCTCGCCTCGGTCGATTACCGGCACGACGAGTGGCAGGTCGACGTCACGGTCTCGGGCTCGCAGAAGGGCCTGATGCTGCCGCCGGGCATCAGCTTCAACGCGGTCTCCGAGAAGGCGCTGGCGGCTTCCAAGACCAACACGATGCCGCGCTCCTACTGGGACTGGCAGGAGATGCTGAAGCCCAACGCCGGCGGCTTCTTCCCCTATACGCCTGCGACGAACCTGCTCTACGGCCTGAAGGAGGCCGTCGCGATGCTGCGGGAGGAGGGGCTCGACAACGTCTTCGCCCGCCACAAGCGCCTGGCCGCCGCGACCCGCAAGGCGGTCGAGGCCTGGGGGCTGGAAGTGCTCTGCCAGAACCCGGCCGAATACTCGCCGGTGCTGACGGCCGTGCTGATGCCGCCGAGCCATGACGCCGACCATTATCGCAAGGTCACGCTGGAGAAGTTCAACATCTCGCTCGGCTCGGGCCTCGGCAAGGTCGCCGGAAAAGTTTTCCGCATCGGCCATCTCGGCGAGTGCAACGAGCTGACGCTGATCGGCGCGCTCTCCGGCGTCGAGATGGGGCTGGCGGCAGCCGGCGTGCCGCATCGCAGCGGCGGTGTCCAGGCCGCGATGGCGGCGCTGGAGGGCAATGTCGAGGCTAACGCGCCGAAGGTGGCCGTGACTTGAGCGTGAAGCAAGGACCCGCGGGGAACCCTCTCCTGTAAGGAGAGGGCAGGGTGAGGTGTCGGCCGTTGGACATTGCTGCCGTAACCTGACCGCGCGCTTCCGCTGAGTTTCGCTGGTGTTCTGGCCTACACCTCACCCAACCCTCTCCTTCCAGGAGAGGGCTCCCGCGTCTCTTTCGTCTAAGGCGCGCCTTCCGGAGCCGCCATGCTAGAACCGAAGCGACACCCGCGCTCCGGAGCCTGCCGATGACCTCTTCTACCTCCGTCCTGCTCGCGGTCGAGGCCGGCATCGCGACCCTCACGCTGAAACGGCCCGAGGTGCTGAACGCCTTCGACGCCGAGATGGCCGAGGCCTTCCTCGCCCGCATCGAGGAGATCGCGGCGCGAGACGATGTCCGCGTCATCCTGCTGAAGGGTGAGGGCAGGGGTTTCTGCGCCGGCGGCGACGTCTCGCAATTCACCAAGGGCGGCGATCCGCAGGCCGCGATCAAGGCGATCATCGACCCGCTGCACGAAGGCCTGCGCCGGCTCGACGGCCTGACGCAGCCGAGCGTGGCCTGCCTGCACAGTGCGGTCGCGGGCGCCGGCTTCAGCCTCGCACTCGCCTGCGATCTCGCCGTGGCGGCCGAGAACGCCAAGTTCACCCTCGCCTATGCCCGCATCGGCGCGACGCCGGACGGCTCCGGCACCTATCACCTGCCGCGCATCGTCGGGATGAAGAAGGCCAAGGAACTGGCGCTGCTGGCGGATACGATCGATGCCGGCGAGGCGCTGCGACTCGGCCTCGTCAACCGCGTCGTCCCGCCCGATATGCTGCCGGCCGCCGCGACGGAACTGGCTCGGCGCCTCGCCAATGGCCCGACGCAGGCCTATGGCCGGGTCAAGGGCCTGCTCGGCAGCGCCGGTGACCGCACGCTGGCCGAACAGCTTGATGCCGAGCGCGGCGCCTTCATGGCCTCGGCCGCAACAGCGGGTTTCAGCGAGGGCGTCGCCGCTTTCCTCGACAAGCGCCCGCCGCGCTTCACCGGCCGCTAGAGCATGATGCCGAAAAGTGGAAACCGGTTTTCGGACGACATCATGCTTTTTCTAGGAAGCAAGCCATGCAGGACAGCCACCGCATCCTCTTCACCAGCCCGGCCGAATTCGTCGACAGCGACCACTCCTCCGTGATCGCGGAGGCGAAGCTGCTGACCTCCGGCATCAGCGATCCCATCGAGCAGGCCCGCATCCTCTACGAGGCGGTGCGCGACGGCATCCGCTACGATCCCTATGGCGACTATCTCGACCCCGGCACCTATCGCGCCAGCGCCGTGCTCGCCGCGGGCACCGGCTATTGCGTCGGCAAGGCGGCGCTCTATGCCGCCTTCTGCCGCGTGCTCGGTATTCCCGCGCGCGTCGGGTTGGCCGATGTCAGGAACCACCTCGCCACGCCGCGCCTGCTGGAGGCTGTTGGCACCGATGTCTTCGCCTATCACGGCTATACCGAAATCTATCTCGGCGAGCGCTGGCTCAAGGCCTCGCCGACCTTCAACGAAACGCTGTGTGAAAAGCTCGGCGTCGCGCCGCTGCCCTTCGATGGCAAGAGCGATGCACTGCTGCAAAGCTATGATGGCCAGGGTCGCACCTTCATGGCCTATCTTGCCGACCATGGCGCCTTCTTCGACGTGCCGGCGAAGTTCCTGATCCGCGAGATGTCGCGGCTTTATCCCAAGCTCTGCATTCCCGGTGGATTGCGCGGCAGCATGGAGAAGGAAGCGCTGCACTAGCGCTCACGCCGAGCCGTCATTGCGAGGAGCGCAGCGACGAAGCAATCCAGCGGGAGTGCGTAAGGCCCCTGGATTGCTTCGCTGCGCTCGCAATGACGGGAAGAGGCCTCGCACTAGCGGCCGTTATTTCGCGTCGTGGAAGATCAGCCCGGTCGTGTAGCGCTCGCCCGAGCGCACCCGGCTGACGCCATGGCGCAGGTTGACCCGGTAGGTGCCGCGCGTGCCCTGCACCGGCCTGTGCTGCACGGCGAAGATCGCAGCCTCGCCCTGAGCTAGAGGCACCACCTCCGGCCGCGACTGCATGCGCGGGCGCTGCTCGACCAGCGTGAACTCGCCGCCAGTGAAGTCTGAGCCGGGCTGCGACAGCAGGATCACCATCTGGAACGGGAAGAACAGGTCGCCATAAAGGTCCTGGTGCAGGCAATTATAGTCACCAGCGCCGTATTTCAGCAGCAGCGGCGTCGGCCGCGTCTGGCCGGCCTGGTGGCAGAGCGTCAGGAAGCCGTCGAGCGTTGCCGGATAGCGTTGGGCGATGCCGAGCGCTTCGTTCCAGCGATTGGCGATCGGCGCCAGCCGCGCATAGACGGCCGGGCGCAAGCTGGCGATCGGCTCGGGCAGGGGATTGGCGAAGTACTGGTATTCGCCGCTGCCGAAGCCGTGCCGGGCCATGACGATCCGGCTGCGGAAGCGGCTTCCATCCGGGTAGAGCCCGGCCAGCGCGACGCAGTCCTCGGGTGCCAGCAGCGGCCCGGTCAGGCCGACGCCGTGCGAGTCCAGCTCGGCCTCGATGCGCGACCAGTCGAGATCGTCGACGCGGGCGGCGGGTGAGGGTGCGTTGCGCGGTTTGGCGATGGCGGACATGGCTTTGGCCTTCTCGACAAGCGTTCTACGTGTCGAGACGCTCTCATGCTCCGGCGTGATGCAGCCACCCGCTTTCTGGCTTCGTATCAGCCGGAAACCGGCTTCAGATAAGGCAGCTTCACGCCCTGCTCGGCCATCGTGCTGCGGTTGCTCGCCTGCCGCTTCTTGATCTCGGCGCGGGCGACCGTGCGCAGATGCACCTCGTCCGGCCCGTCGATGAAGCGCAGCGCCCGGCCCCAGCTATAGATGAAGGCGAGCGGCGTATCGTTCGAGAGCCCGCCCGCGCCGAAGACCTGGATCGCCCGGTCGGCGATCTTGGTCTGCAGCCGCGTCGCCACGACCTTGATCGCCGAGACCTCGGTGCGGGCGGCCTTGTTGCCGTGCTTGTCCATCATCCAGGCGGCGCGCAGGCAGAGCAGCCGCGCCTGGTCGATCTCCATCCGCCCCTCGGCGATCCAGTCCTGGACATTGGCGTAGTCGGCGAGGTTGCGGCCGAAAGCCTTTCGCTGGAGGGCGCGCTCGACCATCAGCTCGAGCGCGACCTCGCATTGGCCGATCGTGCGCATGCAATGGTGGATGCGGCCCGGCCCAAGCCGTGCCTGCGCTAGCGCGAAGCCCGCGCCTTCTTCGCCAAGCAGGTTGGCGGCCGGCACGCGGACATCAGCGAAATCGGTCTCGGTATGGCCCTCCGGCGAGTAATGATTGAGCAAGGGAAGGTTGCGCATCACCGTGACGCCGGGCGCATCCATCGGCACGATCACCATGGAGTGGCGCGCATGCGGCGAGGCCTCGGGGCGCGTGTCGGAGAGCCCCATCAGGATGCAGAACCTGACGTTCGGGTGCAGCGCCCCGGTCGTCCACCATTTCCGGCCGTTGACGACATAGTGGTCGCCGTCGCGCAGGATCGTGGTCTGGAGGTTGGTCGGGTCGGAGGAGGCGACGCCCGGCTCGGTGATGCCGACGCAGGAGCGGATCTCGCCGTTCATCAGCGGCACGAGCCAGCGCTCGCGCTGCTCGGGCGTGGCGAACATGTGCAGGATTTCCATGTTGCCGGTATCGGGCGCGTTGCAGTTGAACACCTCCGACGACCAGAAGATCCGCCCCATGATCTCGGCCAGCGGCGCATATTCGAGATTGGCGAGCCGCGTACCCGGCTCATCCGGCTTCAGTGCCGGCAGGAACAGGTTCCACAGGCCGTCCGCCTTGGCCTTGGCCTTCAAGCCGTCGATCAGCGCCATCGGGTAGCGCCCGGCCTCGACCTCGTGCTTCCACGCGGCGTCGGCCGGCTGGACATGCGCGTCCATGAAATCCTGCAGCCTGGCGCGCAGGGCCTCGACCTTGTCGGAATAGGCGAAATCCATGGCGGTCCTCGTTCGATTTATGCGTCGATCAGGGCTTCAGCCCGTCGCGCGAAGCTCTCGGCCATCTCGCCGACCGCGACGGCGTTCTCCGCCGCCGCATTGCCCGCCTTCGCGCGCGCCGCGATGCCGTCGAGGATGACGGCGAAGCGGAACAGCGAGAAGGCGATGTGGAAATTGCCGGGTCCGTCCTTGCGTCCGGCTGCCGTGCAATAGCGGTCGAGATACTCGGCCTGCGTCGGGATGCCCAACGCTTCGCGGTCGATCCCGACGATGCCGGCATACATGTCCGGCGTTGAGTGCCAGGGCAGGCAGGAAAAGGCGGCGTCGGAAAGCGGATGGCCGAGCGTCGAGAGCTCCCAGTCGAGCACTGCAATGACGTGTGGCTCGCCGGGTGCGAACATCAGGTTGCCGAGCCGGAAATCGCCATGGACGATGGTCGTCTCCTCGCTCGCGTCGAGATGGGCGCCGAGCCAGTCGATCAGCCGGTCAACGGCCGGGATGTCGCGCGTCTTCGTTTCGCGCCATTGCTTGCCCCAGCGCCTGAGCTGGCGGGCGTAGTAGTTGCCGGGCTTGCCGTAATCGGCGAGGCCCGCTCCCTGCCAGTCGAAGCGGTGCAGCGCGGCCAGGGTGTCGGCCATGGCGAAATACATCTGCCGCCGCTCATCGGGCGTCACGCCGGGCAAGGTGGTGTCGTGAAACACGCGGCCGTCGAGGCGCTCCATCAGGTAGAAGGGCGTACCGACGACGTCGTCTTCCCCATGGAACAGCAGCACCGGCGGCACCGGCACGTTCGAGCCGGCCAACGCCTTCAGGATGCGGTATTCGCGGTCGACCGCATGGGCCGAGGGCAGCAGCGGCCCTGGCGGCTTCTTGCGCAGCACCAGCCGCGCGCCAGTCTCAGGATAGGAGAGGAAGAAGGTCGGGTTCGATTGCCCGCCGCTGATCCGCTCCAACTCCATCTTGCCGCTGACCCGACCGGGCAGGGCGCCAGCCAGGAAAGCGTCGAGCCGGGCGGCGTCGAATTCGGGAGCGGAGGCAGCGGGGCCGGTCGTCATGGCCGGCATCATCGTGAGGGCAGGGGCGCGGGTCAACGCGACGCAAGTTTGAGGGCCGATCCGGTCGAGCCTTTCACCCGCGGATAATTTTACCCGGGTGATATTGACTTATGATAATACCCGGGTAAAAGCCTCTCAGGAAATGGAGAGAGACATGATCACCCAATCGACCTGCACGGCCTTCGCCGGCGAGCGCCTGCTCGCCTCGGGGGCTCCCTTGGCTGTCGCGCTTTCGGTGAAGGCGGCGCAGAGGGTCAGCCCGAGCACCATCCTGATCTTCGACGATCTGACCGGACGCCAGATCGATTTCGACCTGCGCGGCAGTCCGGAGGAGATCGCGGCGCGCTTGCAGCCGCCTGCCGAGCCCGCCACCGAAGCGCCGCGCAGCACCGGCCGCCCAAAGCTCGGCGTCGTCTCGCGCGAGGTCACCTTGCTGCCGCGACACTGGGACTGGCTCGCGGCGCAGCCCGGCGGCGCCTCGGTCACCTTGCGCAAGCTGGTCGAAGCCGCCCGCAAGGGCGACGGCTCAGGCGTATCAGTGCGTCAGGCGCAGGAAGCGGCCGACCGCTTCATGTCGGCAATGCTCGGCAACCAGCCTGGCTATGAGGAAGCGTCCCGGGCGCTCTATGCCGGCGACAGGAGCCGCTTTCTCGCGCTCAGCGAGGCCTGGCCGGCCGACCTGCGCGATCACGCGCGCAAGCTCGCAGGTCCGGCCTTCGCGGCTGCTACAATTGCCGATTAGAACGCACCGTCATTGCGAGGAGCGCAGCGACGAAGCAATCCAGGGGGACCGGGTGAGCGAGACCCCCTGGATTGCTTCGCTGCGCTCGCAATGACGATTACGGCTCGGCTGTCGCCGGATTGCTACGCCGCATCCAGCCCGTACAACGAGTGCAGCGTGCGCACCGCCAGCTCGGTATAGGCCGCGTCGATCAGCACAGAAAACTTGATCTCGGAGGTGGTGATGGCGCGGATGTTGATGCCCTTCTCGGCCAGCGCCCGGAAGGCGCGGGCGGCGACGCCGGCATGGCTGCGCATGCCGACGCCGATGGCGGATATCTTCACCACGTCGTTGGCGCCCTGCAGCGACTGGTAGGCGATGATGTCGTGCATCGATTCGAGCAGGGTCTTGGCTCGCTCGTAATCGGCCGTCGGCACGGTGAAGGTGATGTCGGTCGTCGCCTGGTCGTCGGAGACGACCTGGATGATCATGTCGACGTTGATGTTGGCGTCGGCGAGGGGGCCGAAGATCGCCGCGGCGACGCCGGGCTTGTCGGCCACGCGCCGGAGCGTGATCTGGGCTTCGTCGCGCGAGAACGCGATGCCGGTGACGATCTGCTGTTCCACGATGTCGTCCTCGTCGCAGATGAGGGTGCCGGGATTGGGGTTTTCGGGGTCGTCGAAGGAGGAGCGCACATAGGTCGGCACGCGCTGGACCATGGCGATCTCGACCGAGCGCACTTGCAGCACCTTCGAGCCGAGCGAGGCCATTTCCAGCATCTCTTCGAACGAGACCTTGTCCATGCGCCGCGCCTTGGGCACGACGCGCGGGTCGGTGGTGTAGACGCCGTCGACATCGGTGTAGATGTCGCAGCGATCGGCCTTGAGGCCCGCAGCAAGCGCGACCGCGCTCGTATCCGAGCCGCCGCGGCCGAGCGTCACGATGCGGTTGGTGCGCGGGTTGACGCCCTGGAAGCCGGAGCAGACCGCGATCTCGCGATTGCGGTCGAATCCGGCCAAAATGCCGGCGCCGTCGACGCCCTCGATCCGGGCGGAACCATGCGCGTCCGAGCCGAAGAGCGGCACCTGCCAGCCCTGCCAGGAGCGGGCGGGCATGCCCATTTCCTGCAGCACGATCGCCATCAGGCCGGACGTGACCTGCTCGCCCGAGGCGACGACGGTGTCGTACTCGGCCTGGTCGTAGAGCCCGGAGGCCTCCTTGCACCAGGCGACGAGCTCGTTGGTCTTGCCCGACATGGCGGAGACCACGACCGCGACCTGGTTGCCGGCATCGAACTCGCGTTTGACGTGGCGTGCGGCGTTCTTGATGCGCTCGACAGTGGCGACAGAGGTGCCGCCGAACTTCATCACCAGACGGGCCATAGCGTCCAAAGGCTCTCTTACCAGCGCCCGGCCGGGCCGGGACGAAACGACCCCTCGCGCCGGGCGAAGGGCGGGTGTAGATGACGGGCGGCACGGAAACTGTCAATGCGGCCGTGTCTCGGCTGGCGAAAACGGGGAAACAGGATGATGGTGGCTTCAGCGGCGCGCGAAGGCTCGACGATCGATCCGGCCGAAATCGCCCGCTTCGACGCCATGGCCAAGACCTGGTGGGACCCGAAAGGGCCCATGGCCGTGCTGCACAAGTTCAATCCCGTCAGGCTCGCCTTCATCCGCGACCTCGCCTGCGAGCGCTTCGAGCGCGATCCGAAGTCGATGCAGGCGTTGGAGGGGCTGACGCTGGTCGATATCGGCTGCGGCGGCGGCGTGCTCTCCGAGCCGCTGGCGCGGCTCGGCGTCGAGGTGACCGGGCTCGATCCGGCGCAGGGCAACATCGCTGTCGCCGGCGCCCATGCCGAGAAGATGGGGCTTTCGATCGACTATCGCGCCGAGACCATCGAGGCGCTGGTCGCCGAGGGCAGGAGCTTCGACATCGTGCTCGCCATGGAGGTGGTCGAGCATGTCGCCGATGTCGAGGCTTTCGTGGCTGCCTGCTGCGCGGCCGTGAAGCCGGGCGGGCTGCTCGTCATGGCGACGCTCAACCGCACGCTGAAATCCTATGCGCTTGCCATCGTCGGCGCCGAGTACATCCTGCGCTGGCTGCCGCGCGGCACCCATGACTGGGAGAAGTTCGTCACCCCCGACGAACTGGGCGATGCAATCGAGCGCAGCGGGCTCGAACTCGGCGAGAGCACCGGCGTGGTCTACAACCCGCTCACCGGCCGCTGGTCGGCGGCGCGCGACATGGATGTCAACTACATGCTGGCGGCGGGCCGCTCAGCCTGACGGCGAAGCCGGGGCCGGCGCGAGCCGCTCCTCAAGCGCTGCCATGTCGTCCAGGAACCACAGGGCCTGGCCGCGGTTCGACTCGTAGACGAAATCGCGCAGCGCTTTGCTCTCGGCGAGCCAGGGCGAGATGTCGCCGATGATCGCGAGCTGAACCCGGTAGTTGACGAATTTCTGCGCGACCTCGCCGGCAAGCCGGGTGCTGAGCTTGAAGAAATCGGCGCTGATCCGCGCGACTGGGATCGCGACCATGCCCGCATCCGCCGCCCAGGCGTCCCCGAGGAACGAGCCGATATCGCGCTCGCCCTCCAGCCGGGCGCCGTCCGCGCCGCAAGTCAGGACTTTGACGCCGCGAATCTCTTTGACCGTGTCCATGCCGCCAATCTCGTGGCCTCAAGGCGGCGAGGCAAGCCGCCTCAGACGAAGCGCCTGCCGATGCCGCAGGAGACCAGCAGCAGGACGCCCGAAATCGCCGTCACCAGTGCTGCAATGAACTGCTTGTTGTTGCCGACCGGATAACCCATCCGGGCCCACAGCATGAAGCCGAGCAGCGCGCCGGCGATCACGATCAGGCCGTTGACGATGATGCCGAAGCCCTCCTCCTTCAGGATGAGGTCGGCGAGCCAGCCGGCAAGGAATCCGACCATCGCCAGAAGGCCGGCGAGCAGGATCAGATGTTCGGCGGGCAAATAGGATAGGCCAGGCATAGGCGGGAGAAAGCGCATGGGCGGCCTCCGGCGGTTTGCCGGGTAAAAATAGCATGGCCGCATCGGCAGGCACGCGGAACCGCGCGCCATGGTTTCCAGTTCGTGTTGTTGCGCTGCGTCATAGGCCCTAAGGGGGATGGCGCAGCGCAGCATTAGGCGTCATGATCCCTCCAAAGCCGTCGGGCCGCTCACGACGGGATAAAAGGGAGAAGGCCATGGCCACGCTGCAGGACGCGCCGTCGCAGGTGCCGCTGAAGGATCTCTACGAGCTCGACGAGCTGCCGCCGCTCGGCCATGTCCCGGCCAACATGTATGCCTGGACGATCCGGCGCGAGCGTCACGGCCCGCCGCAGGACAGTTTTCAGATCGAGGTCGTGCCGACCTGGGCGATCGGCGAGGAGGAGGTGCTGCTCCTCGTGATGGCCGGCGGCGTCAACTATAACGGCATCTGGGCAGGTCTCGGCCAGCCGATCTCGCCCTTCGACGTCCACAAGGCGCCGCACCATATCGCCGGCTCCGATGCGTCGGGCATCGTCTGGGCCGTCGGCACCAAGGTGAAGCGCTGGAAGGTCGGCGACGAGGTCATCGTCCATTGCAACCAGGACGATGGCGACGACGAGGAGTGCAATGGCGGCGACCCGATGTTCTCCTCGTCCCAGCGCATCTGGGGCTACGAGACGCCGGATGGCTCCTTCGCCCAGTTCTGCCGGGTGCAGTCGCGCCAGCTCATGCTGAAGCCGAAGCACCTCTCCTGGGAGGAATCGGCCTGCTACACGCTGACGCTGGCGACCGCCTACCGCATGCTCTTCGGCCACGCCCCGCACACGATCAAGCCGGGCGACAACGTCCTGATCTGGGGCGCCTCGGGCGGGCTCGGCGTCTTCGGCGTGCAGCTTTGCGCCGCCTCCGGCGCCAACGCCATCGGCGTGATCTCGGACGAGAGCAAGCGCGACTACGTGCTCAGCCTCGGCGCCAAGGGCGTGATCAACCGCAAGGACTTCAATTGCTGGGGCCAGATGCCCAAGGTCAACTCGCCCGAATACACCGAATGGACCAAGGAGGCCCGCAAGTTCGGCAAGGCGATCTGGGACATCACCGGCAAGAAGGATGTCGACATCGTCTTCGAGCATCCGGGTGAGGCGACCTTCCCGGTCTCCTGCCTCGTGGCCAAGCGCGGCGGCATGATCGTGTTCTGCGCGGGAACCTCGGGCTTCAACATCACCTTCGACGCCCGCTATGTCTGGATGCGGCAGAAGCGCGTGCAGGGCTCGCATTTCGCCCATCTCAAGCAGGCCAGCGCCGCCAACCAGTTCGTGCTCGACCGCCGCGTCGACCCCTGCATGTCCGAGGTCTTCCCCTGGGACAAGATTCCGCTCGCCCATCACAAGATGTGGAAGAACGAGCATGCGCCCGGCAACATGGCCGTGCTGGTCTACGCCCCGCGCACCGGCCTGCGGAACTTCGAGGATGTGGCGGAGGCGCTGGGCGCCTGAGCCTACAGCGAGGCGATGGCCTCGCCCGGCTCCGCCCGCGGCTTGCGGCTGATCGCGTAGGCGGCGTTCAGCTCCGCGCCGAACAGGAAGATCGCAGCCAGCCAGTAGAGGAAGACGAGCGCGATCATCGCGGTGGCGAGCCCGGCATAGGTCGTGACATAGGTGCCGGCGAAGCCGTCGAGATACCAGCCGAAGCCGAGCCCGCCGAGCAGCCAGAAGGTCAGCGTCACCAGGATGCCGGGCCAGAGCACCGCGATATGCGGCGCCCGCGCCGGCAGCAGCTTATGCGCGACGACGAGCGCCAGCACGATCAGCACGGTCGCGGCCGCGACGCGCAGGAAGCTGAGCGCGGCCGAAAGCGGCGCCAGCTCCGGCAGGAAGCCGACCAGCCCGCGCAGCAGCAGCGGCCCGAGCACGACGAGGAAGGCGAAGCCGAGCATGAACACGGCGCCGCCGACCACGTAGAGGATCGATTCCAGCCGCGTATGCCACCAGGCCCGCCATTCATAGGCCTCATAAGCGCGGTTGAGGCCGATGCGCAGCGCCTCCACCCCTGAGGAGGAGAAGTAGAGCGCCAGCAACGCGCCGAAGGTCAGCGCGTCGCCGCGCACGGCGGTGAGCACCGAGCGCACCTCGCGCGCGATCGGCACGGCGATCTCGCGCGGCCAGGCCTCGAGCAGCAGCATGGTGGCTTCGTCGGCCGCGTCCTGCGTGCCGAAGACGCCGCCAAGCGCCGTCACCAGGATCAGGAAGGGGAACAGCGACATCAGCACCGAGAGCGCGATATGGCTCGCGATCGCCCAGGAATCATGGGCGATGAAGCGCTCGAAGGCTCGGACCGGGACGGAAAGCAGCGACATGGGCAGGCTCGGGACGGCGGGCCGGGGATTGTGTGACGCTTGCGATGGAAGCGGCAAGTCCGGAGGCAAGCGACACGCCTTCTTCCCTTCTCCCTCTTGCGGGAGAAGGTGCCCCGGCAGGGGCGGATGAGGGCGCGCGCTGTCCTATCCAATAACCGAGGATGTCACGCGCCGACGCTGCTATCGTCGCGCGACCCCTCATCCGTCTCGGCTTCGCCGAGCCACCTTCTCCCGCAAGAGGGAGAAGGGAAGGCGCGCGCCAGCCCCATTCCCCGCACATGGCCCATCGGCGTCGATGGCGGCGACAACTGCCATCATCCGGCTTATCAGGCGCCTAGAAAGCCGGTTCCATGCTCGATTCCGCCCTGTTCCTGCGGCTGATGCCGCTGCTCTTCACGTTCCTCTGGTCGAGCGGCTGGATCGTCGCGGGCTATTCGGCCCTCTACGCCGACCCGCTGACCTTCCTGCTGGTGCGCTACGCCTCCGCCGGCCTGCTGATCGCCGCGATCGCCTTCGCCATGCGGGCGCCCTGGCCCAGAGGCAGGGCGATCCTCGACTGCATCGTGACCGGCATCCTGCTGCACGCGGTCTATCTCGGCGGCGTCTGGTGGGCGGTGCGCCATGGCCTGCCGGCCGGCATTTCCGGCCTGATCGCCGGCCTGCAGCCGATCCTGAGCGCGTTGCTTTCGCCGATGCTGGTCGGCGAGCGCATCTCGCCGGTGCGCTGGGCCGGCATCCTCTGCGGTTTCATCGGCATCGCGCTCGTGCTCGAGCCCAAGCTCGTCGGCGTCGATCCCGTCGCGCTCGCCGGGATCCTGCTGCCTGTGATCGTCAACGTCATCGGCATGCTCGCGGTGACGCTCGGCTCCTTCTACCAGAAGGCGCATGTCGTCACGGGCGACCTGCGCACCGTCACCGCCTGGCAATACCTCACCGCGTTCATCGTCACGCTGCCCTTCGCCTATGCGCTGGAGCCGATGCGGATCGAGTGGAACCTGACCATGGCCCTGGTTCTGGCCTGGTCGGTGGTCGCGCTCTCGCTCGGCGGCATCGGGCTCTATCTCTGGCTGATCCGCCGTGGCGAGGTCTCGCGCACCGCGACCTTCCTCTACCTCGTGCCGCCGGCCGTGGCGGTCGAGGCCTGGCTGCTCTTCGGCGAGACGCTGAGCCCGGTCCAGCTCGCCGGCATGGCGGTCGCGATTTTGGGTGTCGTGCTCGCCAGCCGGAAATAGCGCCGTCATTGCGAGCGCAGCGAAGCAATCCAGGGGGACGTAGAGCGCAGTCCCCCTGGGTTGCTTCGTCGCTTCGCTCCTCGCAATGACGGTCTTCTCCGAAAGACGGCTTTCGCAATCCGCGAAATCTCCCTTATGCTGCATCGCAACAAGGGGAGAGAAGCCATGAGCGCCGAAGCCGCCCTCAAGCCCGCGATGCAGAGCTCCGCCATCGCGTTGATCGCCGCCGCCTTGCCCGGTTTCGAGACCCTGCTGGAGGAGGCCGTCGCCGCTGTGCGCCAGAAGGTGCTGGTCGACGGCAAGATCTCCGCCGCCAAGCTGGAAGCCGAGCAGCACGCTGCCCATGGCCTGTCCTGGCTCGCGACCTATGTCATGGCCCTGCGCGAGATGAAGGCCTATGGCGAGCGCCTCCAGGCCGAGGACCGCTATGGCGCGGTCGAGGACTACGCGCTGCGCATCGGTGCCGGCGAGTATGCCGCGCAGATTTTTGGCGGCATCCCGATGAGCCAGGGCGAGATCGTGCGCCTGCCGGCGCTCGGCCTGTCGCAGAAGGCGATCGTTTCAGCCTGCAGCGAGGCCGCCGAGGCGCTGATCGCCGAGGGCAACACGCCGGAGAACCGCGCCCGGCTCGTCGCGCTGTTCAGCCAGAGCGACGGGCTCGCCAGCGTCGGCGACCCCGGCCTCGACGAGACGCTGGAAGCGATCCGCTCCGAGATGCGCCGTTTCTGCGCCGCCGAGGTGACGCCGCACGCCCATGAATGGCACCTCGCCAATGACTACATCCCAATGCCGGTGGTCGAGAAGATGGCCGAGCTCGGCGTCTTCGGCCTGACCATCCCCGAGGAATTCGGCGGCATGGGCCTGACCAAGGTCTCGATGTGCGTCGTCTCGGAGGAGCTCTCGCGCGGCTATATCGGCGTCGGCTCGCTCGGCACCCGCTCCGAGATTGCCGCCGAGCTGATCCTCTGCGGCGGCACCGACGCCCAGAAGGAGCATTGGCTGCCGAAGCTGGCCGCCGGCGAAATCCTGCCGACCGCCGTCTTCACCGAACCCAATACCGGCTCCGACCTCGCCTCGCTCCGCACCAAGGCGGTCAGGGATGGTGACGTCTGGAAGGTTCATGGCAACAAGACCTGGATCACCCACCCCGTCCGCGCCGACATCATGACGCTGCTGGTCCGCACCGATCCCGACGCGCCCGGCTATCGCGGCCTCTCCATGCTGATCGCCGAGAAGCCGCGCGGCTCCGATGCCGAGCCCTTCCCGGTCGCGGGCCTGACCGGCGGCGAGATCGAGGTGCTCGGCTATCGCGGCATGAAGGAATACGAGCTCGCCTTCGACGGTTTCGAGGTCAAGGCCGAGAACCTGCTCGGTGGCGTTGAGGGCCAGGGCTTCAAGCAGCTGATGCAGACTTTTGAGGCCGCCCGCATCCAGACCGCGGCGCGCGCCGTCGGCGTGGCGCAATCGGCCTTCGACCTCGGCCTGCGCTATGCCCAGGAGCGCATCCAGTTCGGCAAGCCGCTGATCGCCTTCCCGCGCGTCGCCGACAAGCTCGCGATGATGGCGTCCGAAATCCTGATCGCCCGCCAGCTCACCTATTTCGCCGCCCGCGAGAAGGACGCTGAGCGCCGCTGCGACCTCGAGGCCGGCATGGCCAAGCTGCTCGGCGCCCGCGTCGCCTGGGCCGCGGCCGACAACGCGCTCCAGATCCATGGCGGCAACGGCTTTGCGCTGGAGTACCCGATCAGCCGCGTGCTCTGCGACGCGCGGATTTTGAACATCTTCGAAGGCGCGGCGGAGATTCAGGCGCAGGTGATTGCGAGAAGGCTGGTGGAGGGGTAGGGGGCTCGCCTACTTCCATCATGCGCCAAAACTACTGGAGCATGTTGCGATGACGCGGAACCCTCTCCGCGTCATCCGGGACAAGCGGCAAAGCCGCGCAGCTCCGGGATCCATCGTAAGACTCCGGCGCTCTACGATGGATCCCGGAGCTCCGCTTCGCTGCGTCCGGGATGACGGCACTTGATTCTGGCAGATCACCACAGGCTCTAGTTAGATGGATCAGTAAGAATTTTGAGTGGATTCGCGAATTTCCGCACACGGGATATTGCGAAACAAATCATGAACAAATATCATTTCACTCATAGAGGGAAAATCGAAAACAAACACGCAATCCGCTAATCCAGCCGCAGAGTCGAGGTCATTCCGATGTCCATGGAACTGTATGTCGCGTTGCCGACGCGAGACCCGATCACCGTTGAAACGCTGGTGGAGTCGAGCCGGCAATTGGGGATCGAACTCGCATTCGATGCCGAGGTCGTCTTCGAGAAGGCAGGCGGGTTTCAACCCGGTGCGCTGGCCGGAGAGCAGACCGGCGTGGAGATCGACTTCTTCGAGCCGGAGTACGAACCGGAAGTGACGGAGCTGTTCGACGGTGCGCTGAGCCCGCTGGCACGGATCGTCGCCTTCCGTTGGGGCGGCGATTATATGGAAGGCGCATTTGCCTTGGCAGTCGCCGCTGCGCTCGTTGCCGGACATGATGGCATCTGCTTCGACCCGCAGGAAGGGATGATATTATCCGTTGAGCAGCTTGTCGAGTTCACGCACGGCATGGTGGTGGAAGCGCGTGAGGCCGCCGTCAAATCAACCTGACGGGGGAGGCGAAGCCTCGAAAAACAGTAACGATACTTTGGCTTCGCCGGCCTTTTGTCGACGATGGCTCGTCATGTTGGCTCTTCTGCGGGAATAGCGAGAGATCGGTTGAGATGTGGCCCTTCCCGACGCGCATCATCGACGACGAGACCGTGGCCTGGCAGCTCGGCGTCTTCGAGTGGTTCATCCGCAATCTGGCCGATGGCTATTCGATGGGCGACTCCACCCTCGTCGTCGCCGGGCGCGGCCATTTCATCGCCGATGACGAGCGCGGCCACGCGCTGGCGGAGCGGATCTTCGACCAGATCAGGCGCTATATCCGGGTCGGCCCGGAATGCCGGATCGATCTGGTCCAGCAGCCGCCGCGCCGAGGCTCCATCGTCAATGAGCGCGTCGCGCTGGTCCATGACAAGCCGGAGCCGCTCGGCACCTGTCGCATGCTCGCGCCGGGCGCCTTCGAGATCTCCTACGACGCCGACCTGCTGAAGGATCAGGAGAACCTGGTCTCGACCTTCGTGCACGAACTCGCGCATGTCCTCGTGCCGCCCGGCACGGAATTGCCGGTCGAGGCGGAGGAGTACGAGTTCGTGATCGACCTTTGCACCGCCTTTCTCGGCTTCGGCGTCTTCCTCTCAAACACCAGCCCGGAGCGGGTCACGAGCGGCGACTGGAGCTGGTGGCGGGGCGGCGGCTATTTGCCGGTCAACGACCGCGTGATGGCGACGGCGCTCTTCGTCGTCCTGAAGGACGGCATCGGCGACCGCGCGACGGCGCTGACCTATTTGCGGCCGGAGCTGCGCGGCACCTTCAAGAAGGCCTTGCGCCAGCTCGGTCGTTTCAAGGGCGAGATCGCCCGGCTGCGCCAACTCGACCGCGAAAGCGCCGATGCCTACGAGGCCGAAGTGAGTCGGACGGGGCAGGGGAAGGCCGAGGAGCGCGAGCCGGCGGCGGCCTTCTCACCAATCTCCACGAGCACGGCGATCAGCATCCAGATGCCGCCTGTGGGGCCTCGCGTGACCTTTGAGACCGGCGCGCCAAGGCGACAGCGGTCAGTCTCGGAGGTGACGGAGATGGATGCCGGCCAATCCATTGAAGGAGCGCGGCCGTTGCACTGAAGCTTTACCCCCGCAGCCGGTACTTCGCGAACCCTTCGCCGCCATCCCCAACCGCCTCGGCCTTCAGCCCTTCCGGCAGCTTCCCGGCCGCGGCCGGCGAGGTCACAAACGTCACGATCACGCCCTCCGGCAGCGGCTTCAGCGCCCAGTTGCCGTCGGCCTTGGGTTCGATCGTCTTCTTCTCGATGATGTAGCGCACGATCGCGTCGCGGTTGAGGTCCGGCGCCTCCAGCACCACGGTCGTCTTGGTGCCCGGGAAATTGCCGCCGCCCGAGGCGCGGTAGTTGTTGGTCGCGACGATGAACTCCGCCTTCTCGTCGATCGGCTTGCCGTCGAAGGCGAGGTCGACGATGCGGTGCGCGCTGGCATTGGCGAGCCCGCCATTGCCGTCATAGCGCGAGGGCTGCGTGACATCGATCTTGTAGGTCACGCCGTCGATCACGTCGAAATTGAAGGCCGGGAAGCCGGGGTCGATCAGCGGCTGCTCCTCGGTCTTGGCCGGATCGATGCGGTTGAAGATGCCGGCCGAGCGCTCCAGCCATTCGCGCACCTGCGCGCCGGTCACCTTCACCACCTGCACCGTGTTCGGATAGAGGTAGATGTCGGCGACGTTCTTGATCGCGATCGGCCCGGCCGGGATGTCGGTGAAGAAGGCCGGCCCGGCCCGCCCGCCCGATTTGAACGGCGCGGCGGCCGAGAGGATCGGCAAATCCTTCCAGCGCGTCTGCGCCATCAGCGGCTGGACATAGGCTACCTGCGCCTCGGAGACGATCTGCACGGAGGGGTCATCCGTCACCAGCGCGAAATAGCTGTTGATCGGGCTCGCGGTCGCGCCGACCGGCTCGCGCATGTAGACAAGCGTCGCCTCGTGGTCGGCCTTCACGGTCGCCAGCACATTGGCCTCGGCATTGGCCTTCGGGACGATCTTGCGATCGGGCGTGCGCTCGTAGATCGGACGCGGCTCGACCTTGAAATCGGCGACCTTCCAGGCGCCGTCGCGCTTCTCCAGGTCGAGATCGACGATGCCGAGATGCGAGCCCCAGAAGCCGGGCTGGCAGGCGGGCTTGCCGTTGAGCGCGCCCTTCTTGTTGTCGACGCCGGGAATGTCGTCGAAGGCCTTGCCGCCCGGGAAGACCAGGTGCTGGTGGCCGGTCAGGATGACGTCGATGCCGTCGAGCTTCGAGAGGTGCAGCGCCGCGTTCTCCTCCATGCCCTTGCGCTCGCCGCCGGCAATGCCCGAGTGGCAGAGCGCGATGACGAGGTCGGGCTTGGCCGCGAGCAGGTCGGGCAGGTGCTTGCGCGCGGCGTCGACGATGTCGGTGGCGACGAGCTTGCCGTCGAGATTGGCCTTGTCCCATTGCATGATCTGCGGCGGCACGAAGCCGATGATGCCGATCTTCAGGACGTGCTTTGAGCCGGCCTCGTCCTCCAGGCTCTGGTCGACCACGATCCAGGGGTCGATCAGCGGCGCGCCCTCGGTCTTGGCGACATTGGCGCAGACCAGCGGGAATTCGGATTTGGCCAGGCCGTTCTCGAGGAAGTCCAGCCCATAGTTGAACTCGTGATTGCCGAGCGTGCCGCAGACATAGGGCAGCGAATTCATCGCCGCGACCATCGGGTGGGTGTCGCCGGCCTTCAGCCCCTTCTTGTAGGCGACATAGTCGCCGAGCGAGGAGCCCTGCAGGAAGTCGCCATTGTCGAAGAGCAGGCTGTTCCTGGCCTCGGCCTGGGCGATCTTGATCAGGTTCGCGGTCTTGGCGAGGCCGACCGTATCGTCGGCGGCGTCGCGAAAATAGTCGTAGGGCACGACGTTGACGTGCAGATCGGTCGTCTCCAGCACGCGCAGCTTCAGCTTGGCCGGGCTCTGCGCGGCGAGCGAGGCGGGCAGGGCGGCGCTGGCTGCTATGGCGGCTCCGGCCTTCAATGTGTCACGGCGATTGAACCGGATGTCGCGTGCCATTGGCCGTCTCCCGAGTGTTGCGCGCACCACGAGACGCTAGCACTGCGGCACGACCATGACACGCCGAACTTCGAGCCAGGCTGAATCCGGGCGTCAAGTTAGCCGGCTTACGCCTTCCATGCGCAAGCCGCCATCGGCTCCCTCGGTCCAGGCCGCGGTGGCGCCATCAGGCAGCCGCTTCGCCTTCACCTTGAACGGCGCGCCGGCGATCAGCGGCGCGACGCCGCGATAGTCGAGCTTGATCGGCTCGCCGCCCGAGAGCGTCGCGATGATGTTGAGGATCAGCGTTGCCTGGATCGGCCCGTGCACGACAAGCCCGGCATAGCCTTCCTCTTCCGTGACATAAGGATAGTCGTAGTGGATGCGGTGGCCGTTGAAGGTGATCGCCGAATAGCGGAACAGGAAGACCGGCGAGCTTTCGACCTCCCAGGTCAGGTCGGCCTCGCGCGGTTCGGCCGTGGCAGGGGCGGCGGCTGCTGGCGCACCGGGCTTCGCGGCCTCGCGGTAGACGATGTTGTGCCGCTCGCGCAGCGCCACGCCGCGGGGCGTGACGATCTCATGGTCGACCGCGACGAAGCAGAGCGGCCCGGTTCGGCCCTCCTTGTAGGAGACGTCGCCGATCGTGGAGCGCCGCGTCACCTCGTCGCCGATGCGCAGCGGGGAGAGGGTCTCGATCGTCCCACCGGCCCACATCCGGCGCGGCAGCGGCACGGGTGGCAGGAACTCACCCTTGGCGGCATGACCGTCCCGACCGATGGCGGCCATCGGCGAGATCGGTGGCGCCAGACACCAATGCAGCGCCAGCGGCGCCTCGCCCTCGGCGCGACCGGCGAGGTGCGGCGCGAAGGTGGCATCGAAGCTTTGCACCAGCCGAGGCGTGACGACGTCGGAGGCTTCCTCGCTCCTGCCGATCCAGGATTTCAGCGCGGCGATGTCGATGGTCATCTCTGCTTCAGGCCTATCCAAGAAAAGCGCGGGGAACCCTCTCCTGGAAGGAGAGGGCAGGGTGAGGTGTAGGCCGGAACACCGGTGAAACTCGACCGGGCCGCGGTTAGCTCACGGCTGCCGTGTCAAACGGCCGACACCTCACCCAACCCTCTCCTTACAGGAGAGGGCTCCCGCGCTTGTCGTCAATAGGGCGGACCCTGTCTTGCGCGCACGGCGCGGTGGCTTTTCGGGCAATTGCCAAGCCGGATCCCGCCATGCTCGAAGCGTCTTCAAACGGATGGAGCAAACCCCATGACCCATTTCATCAATGGCCGCCAGGTCGCCGGCCGCAGCGGCGAGACCATGGCCGTGCTGGCGCCCGCGACCGGCGAGGAGTTCACCCGCATCGCCTGCGGCACCGCCGAGGACATCGACGACGCCGTCCGCGCCGCACGCGCCGCCTATGAGGGCGCCTGGGGCAGGTTCACCGCCGCCGAGCGCGGCCGGCTGATCGCGAAGCTTGCCGCCAAGGCTGCCGACCACTTCGACGAGCTGGCGAAGATCGAGGCGCGCGACACCGGCAAGCCGATGGCGCAGGCCAGGGCCGATATCGAGGCGACCGTGCGCTATTTCGAGTTCTATGGCGGCGCGGCCGACAAGGTGCACGGCCACGTCATCCCGTTCCTCAATGGCTACACGGTCAACGTCGTGCACGAGCCGCATGGCGTCACCGGCCATATCCTGCCCTGGAACTACCCGGCGCAGATGTTCGGCCGCTCGCTGACCGCCTCGCTCGCCATGGGCAATGCCGTCGTGCTCAAGCCCGCCGAGGAGGCCTGCCAGACCGCCTTGCGCCTCGCCGAGCTCGCCAGCGAGGTCGGCTTCCCCGATGGCGCGATCAACATCGTCACCGGCCGCGGCCATGAGGCCGGCGCGGCGCTCACCGCCCATCCCGGCATCGGCTTCATGTCCTTCACCGGCTCGCCCGAGACCGGCAAGCTGGTGCAGAAGGCCTGTGCCGAGAACCTGATCGCCTGCACGCTCGAGCTCGGCGGCAAGTCGCCGCAGATCGTCTTCAGCGATGCCGATTTCGACGCGGCGGTGCCGATCGTCTGCAAGGCCATCGTCCAGAACACCGGGCAGACCTGCTCGGCCGGCAGCCGCGTGCTGGTCCAGAAGGAGGTCTATGACGAGTTCGTCGGCGCCGTCGCCAAGGAGTTCGTCAAGCTGCGCGCCGGCACACCCGAGATGGACCTCGATTGCGGCCCGGTGATCAACGCCAGGCAGCGCAGCCGCGTGCAAAGCTTCGTCGATCAGGCGCGCGAGCAGGGTATCCCGCTTCTCGCCGAGGGCCAGATCGCGCAGGGCGTGCCCAATGGCGGCTTCTACGTCACGCCGACCCTGTTCGGCCCGGTGCCGCGCGGCAACAGGCTGGAGCAGGAGGAGGTTTTTGGCCCGGTCCTCTCCGCCTTCCCTTTCGAGGACGAGGGCGACGCGATCAAGCTCGCCAATGCGACGTCCTATGGCCTTGTCGCAGGGGTCTGGACCAGGGATGGCGGCCGCCAGCAGCGCGTCGCCAAGGGCGTCCGCGTCGGCCAGGTCTTCATCAACGGCTACGGCGCCGGCGGCGGCATCGAACTGCCTTTCGGTGGCATGGGCAAGAGCGGCCACGGCCGCGAGAAGGGTTTTTTGGCGCTGGAAGAGTTCGCGGTCACCAAGACCATCGTGCACAAGCACGGATAAACGCGACGGCGCAGAACAACGCGCGGGGAACCCTCTCCTGTAAGGAGAGGGCAGGGTGAGGTGTAGGCCAGAACACCAGTGAAACTCGGTGGGGACGGCGGTTAGGTCACGGCAGCAGTGTCAAACGGCCGACACCTCACCCCACCCTCTCCTTACAGGAGAGGGCTCCCGCGCCTTACATCAAAACCCCGCACTTCACATCAGAATGACGTGCCGGATCGTCCGCCCTTCCGCCAGCGCGTCAAAACCTTCGTTGATCCCGTCGAGCCCGCTCGTGCTGGTCAGCAGCCTGTCGACGGGCAGCTTGCCGCGCAGGTAGAGGTCGATGAAGCGCGGGATGTCGCGCACGGGGATGCAGCTGCCGACATAGGAGCCCTTCAGCGTCCGCTCCTCGGCGACAAGCCGCACCGGCGACAGCGAGAGCGAATGGGCCGGATTGGCGAGGCCGGCGGTCGTCGTCGTGCCGCCGCGCCGCGTGATCTGGTAGGCGAGGTCGAGCGCCTTGACCGAGCCGGCCATTTCCAGCCCGTGATCGACGCCACCCTTGGTCGCTGCCCTGATCTTCTCGACCACGTCGGCATCGGCGGCGTTGAACGTGTCGGTCGCGCCGAGTTCACGTGCGATCCTGAGCTTGTCCTCCGCCAGGTCGACCGCGATGACGCGCGAGGCGCCCGAGGCCACTGCGCCGAGGAGCGCGCTCAGCCCGACGCCGCCCAGCCCCACTACAGCAATGGTCTCGCCGGCGCGAACCTTCGCCGTGTTCACCACGGCGCCGACGCCGGTCAGCACGGCGCAGCCGAACAGGGCGGCGATCTCGTGCGGGATATCGGCCTCGACCTTCACCAGCGAATGGCGCGAGATCACGGCGTATTCGGCAAAGGCGGAGACGCCGATATGGTGATGCACCGGCTTGCCCCCGGCCGAGAGCCGCCGCCCGCCGCCGATCAGCTCGCCGATCCCGTTGGCAGCATTGCCGGGCTCGCACAAAGCCGGCCGGCCCTCGCTGCACGGCGCGCAATGGCCGCAGGAGGGCACGAAGACCATGATGACGCGGTCGCCCTTCTTGAGGTCGCTCACGCCGGCGCCGGGCTCGACGACCTCGCCCGCCGCCTCGTGGCCGAGCACCATCGGCACCGGGCGCGGCCGGTTGCCGTCGATCACCGAGAGGTCGGAATGGCACAGGCCCGCTGCCCGCACCCGCACCAGCACCTCGTCATGGCCGGGCGGCGCGAGCTCGACCTCCTCGATCGCGAGCGGCTTGGTCTGCGCATAGGGCGCGGCGACGGGGCTGGCATTCAGGACGGCGGCGCGGATCTTCACGGCGTTTCCTCGAGGCTTCGCTTGGTGTTCGAGCATATCAGCCCGATTGCCTGAGCCGCTAGTTTTGGGCTCCGCCAGGAACAGCACCGCCCTTCAAGGCCTATGCTGCGTTCCGGGCGCCGCGGCTTCCGAAAGCGCCACCGTGCCGCCGGTCCTGGCCGCCTCCGCCACGGCCTCGACCACGGCCAGCGTGCGGGCCGCATCGGCGGCGCTGGTGATCGGCTGTTCCGTGCCGCGGATGACCGCGCAGAAATGCCGGAGCTGTTCGGCCAGCGGCTCGACCGGCGCCACGCTGCGATCCGCCTGCGACAGCGGCTCCCACCAGCCGGCCCGGCCCTCATGGTGCCAGTGCTCGAGCTTCGGCAGGGACAGCGAGCCCTCGCTGCCGGCGATCAGGTAGCAATGCCCCTCGCGCTGCGGATAGGCCGTGTTCTCGCCGGAGCTCAGCTCCCAGCTCCAGGGCGAGGGCGTCGCGTCCGAGACGGTCGCGGTGCCGAGCGCGCCATTGGCGAAGCGGAAGATCAGCGCTGCCGTGTCCTCGACCGGGAAGCCGCGTGTCGCGTTCGAAGCCATGGCCTGCACGCTGTCGATCTCGCCGCAGATGAAGCGGAGATTGTCGATGTCGTGGATCAGGTTGATCAGCACGGGGCCGCCACCGGGCTCGCGCCGCCAGGCGACGTCGAAGTAATCGTCGGGCTTCTTGATCAGGAAGAGCGCGTTGACCGCGACCAGTCGGCCGATCTCGCCTGATTGCACGATGCGGCGCGCCTCCTTCACGATCGGGTTGTGGCGGCGGTGATGGCCGGCGAGCACGGCGATGCCGGTGCGCGCCTGCGCCTCGACCAGCCTTTGCGCCGCAGCGACGCTCTCGGCCAGCGGCTTCTCGACCAGCACCGGCACGCCGGCTTCCAGGCAATCGACCGCGCCCGGGACATGCAGCGCGTTCGGCGTGGCGGTGATCGCGCCATCGGGCTTGATCAGCGCCAGCATCTCGCGCTGCGAGGGAAACCAGCGCGCGCCGCGTTCGGCTGCCAACGCCTGTGCCGCCTCGCTCGGGTCGCAGATCGCCGCGAGCTCGCAATCAGCGGAGGACTCGATGCGGGTGAGATGAGCGCGGCCGATCAGGCCGGCGCCGATCAGCGCGATCTGGAGCTTGGCGGTCACAGTGCAGACCCTTCACTGGAAGCGCGACCTGCCCCCTCTCCCCCTGCGGGAGAGGGCTGGGGCGAGGGGTCGCGCCGCGCTAACCGATAAATGCGGGTAAGGCGGCGCGACCCCTCATCCGTCTCGGCTTCGCCGAGCCACCTTCTCCCGCAGGGGGAGAAGGGAAGGAGCAGCACGGCTATCATGCCGCCTCCGTCATCGCGCCGCCGAGGAAGAGCTGGCCGACGCGTGGGTCGGCGAGGATGTCGGCTGCCGGACCCTGCATCCGGGTCTGGCCGAGTTCAAGCACCAGCCCCTCGTCGGATATCTCCAGGGCCGAGCGGGCGTTCTGCTCGACCATCAGGATGGTGACGCCGCGCGAGCGCAGGTCCTGCAGGATGCCGAAAGTCTCCTGCACCAGCATCGGCGAGAGCCCGATCGAGGGCTCGTCGATCAGCACGAGCTTCGGGTCGAGCAGCAGGCCGCGCACGATCTCGAGCTGCTTCTGCTCGCCGCCGGACAGGGTCGAGGCCTGCTGGTCGGCCTTGCGACGCAGCGCCGGGAAGCGGTCGAGCGCCGCCTCCAGCCGCTTCGGCATGTCGGTGATATCAGAGCCAGCCGCGACCGCGCCAAGCTCGATATTGTGGCGCACGGACAGCTCCGGGAAGATGTTGCGGCCCTGCGGCACATAGCAGATGCCGGCCTCCAGCAGCTTGCGCTGGTTCCAGTTGGTGATCTCCTTGCCCTCCAGCCGGATCTGGCCTTCGCGCACCTTGAGCAGGCCGAAGATCGCCTTGAACACGGTCGATTTGCCGGCGCCGTTCGGCCCGATCACGGTGGTGATCGCGGCGCGCCTGACCTTGAAGGTGGTGCCGTTCAGGATGGTCATGGCGCCGTAGCCGCCGACCACGCCGTCGAGTTCGAGGATATGTGCGTCCATGGCGTCGCTCCTCAATGTCCCAGATAGGCTTCGACGACCTGCGGATTGGCCCTGACCTCGGCCGGCGTGCCTTCGGCCAGCACCTTGCCCTCGGCCAGCACCACGACCCGCGTGCACAGCGACATGACGAAGTCCATGTTGTGCTCGATCACGACGAAGGTCGCGCCCTGCTCGGCATTGATGGCGCGCAGCCGCTCCTTCAGGTCGCCCAGCATGGTGAGGTTGACGCCACCCGCCGGCTCGTCGAGCAGCACGAGGCGGGGGCCGGCCATGAAGGCCATGGCGGCGTCGAGCAGCTTCTGCTGGCCGTAGGAGAGCCCGCCGGCCTTGGCGTCGACGAGATGGCCGAGCTTGAAGAAGCCGATCATTGTGTCGGCCTTCTCGGAGAGGCCGGCATCGCGCCGCCCGAAGAAGCGCGAGAGCATCGTGCCCTCGTGCTCCTGCCCGGCCAGGATCAGGTTCTCGCGCACCGAAAGCTCTGGGAAGACCTGCAGCAGCTGGAAGGTGCGGCTGACGCCGAGCCGGTTGAGGTCGGAGGGGCGCATGCCGGTGACGTCGCGCCCGTCGAGCTTGACCGAGCCCTCGCTCGGCTCGAGCTGGCCGAGGATGCAGTTGAACAGGGTCGACTTGCCGCAGCCATTCGGCCCGATGATGCCGAGGATCTCGCCCTCCTGCACGGCGAAGGAGACGCCGTTCACGGCCTTGATGCCGCCGAAGGCCTTGTGGATGTTGCTGACTTCGAGGACCTGACCCATCAGCGGCCTCCCGCCTTGCCGGTGAGCTTCGCCCAACCGCGCTCGATCAGCCCGCTGACGCCCTGCGGGCAGGCGATCAGCAGCAGCATGACGATGGTCGCGAAGACGATCAGGTAGAGCGAGCCGACGACGCGCAGCCATTCCGGCAGGACGACGCCAAGCAGCGCGCCGATGAAGGGGCCGAGCAGGTAGCCCGAGCCGCCCGCGACGACCATCAGCAGCAGGAAGAAGCTCTGCGACAGCGAGAAGGGCGAGGGGTCGATGAACTCGACCAGCGGCGCGTAGAGCGCCCCGGCGAAGCCGGCATAGGCCGAGCCGATCGCGAAGGCGAGCAGCGTGTACATGCGGGTGTCGACGCCGAGGCTGGCGGCGCGGACCGGGTTCTCGCGCAGCGCCATGAAGGCGCGGCCCCAGGGGGAGCGGATCATCCACCACAGCGCGGCCGCGAGGATGAAGGTCACGACCACGACGAAGCGGTGGAATTCCAGCGCGCCGTCGAGCTTTACGCTGAGGAAGCTTGGCCGCGGGATGTTGGAGAGGCCGAAGACGCCGCCGGTGAGCCATTGCTCGTTGCGCAGGATCAGCCAGATCAATGTCGAGAAGGCGAGCGTGACGAAGGCGAGATAATGCGCCTGGACCCGCAAGGCCGGGAAGCCGAGCACGAGCCCGACCGCGAAGGTCAGCAGGCCCGAGATCGCGAAGGCGGCGTACCAGTTCAGTCCGAGCTTGCTGGTCAGCAGCGCCGTCGCATAGGCGCCCAAGCCCATGAAGGCGGCCTGCGCCAGCGATTTCAGGCCGGCATAGCCGAGCGTCAGGTTCAGCCCCATCACGGCGATGCTCATCACCAGCCAGAGCGAGAGTACGTAGGTGCCGTAGCGGCCCATGCCGGCCGGCGCGAACCAGAGGATGGCGGCGCCGAGCACGAGCGTGACCAGCGTGCCGTCGATGGAGCTGGGGAGGGCGAGGCCGCGCCGCTCGGTCGCTGCGCCATGGGTTGCGGGCGCGGTCATACCCGGCGCTCCTCTTTGCGGCCCATCAGGCCTTCCGGCTTGAGCAGGATGATGACGACGAGCAGGACGAGCGGCACGGCCAGCCGGTAGGAGGTCGAGATGTAGGCTGCGGCCATGCTGTCGACTATGCCCACGACAAGCCCGCCGACCAACGCGCCGCGCACCTGGTTGAAGCCGCCGACGATGGCCGCGATGAAGGCGAACAGGCCGATGACCTCGCCATTCGAGAATTTCGCCAGGTAGATCGGCGAGATCAGCGCGGAGGCGACGACTGCCAGCGCGGCGTTGATGACGAAGGTCAGCAGCACCATGCGCTCCACGGGGATGCCGAGGATGCGCGCCACCGTCGGGTTCTGCGCCGTCGCCTGCATCTGCCGGCCGAGCCTTGTGCCGCCGACGAACCATTGCAACAGGCCGATCACAGCGAAGGCGACGATGATGATGGCGAGATGCTGCAGCGAGATCGAGGCGCCGAACACGGAAATGGTCTGCGTCGGCACGAAGGAGGGGAAGTTCTGCGCCTCGGCCGAGAACGCGTCCTTGGCGCCTTCCTTCATGATGATCGAGAGCGCCATGGTGGCGATGGCGAGCGGCAGCACGCCATGCTTGATCATCGGATCGACCACCGCGAGCTTGAAGCCGGCGCCGAAGATCAGGATGAAGGCGGCGATGCCGATCAGTGCACCCAGCCAGATGGGAGCGCCAAAGAGCTTGATCGCGAGCAGCACCAGCACGGCCGGCAGCATGACGAACTCGCCCTGGGCGAAGTTGATCGTCTGCGAGGTCTGCCAGACCAGCGTGAAGCCGATGGCGGCCAGAGCATAGATCGCGCCCGTGGCGATGCCGGCGATGAGATAGGCGATGAATTCAGCCATGGCGGGCTCTCGCTCGTGTGGCGCGTCGGAAGGAGGTTCTTCCCTTCTCCCCCTGCGGGAGAAGGTGGCCCGAAGGGCCGGATGAGGGGTCGCTCAGGTCTATCCGGCGAACAGCCTATCCGACGCGATTAAAGCTGCGAGCGTTGCGCGACCCCTCATACGTCTCGGCTTCGCCGAGCCACCTTCTCCCGCACCAAAATCGGGCGTTCCCGACTTTGGCACCTATATCTGCCCATCTCGGGCAAGCCCGAGATGGGTGGGAGAAGGGAGAGGACGCGGCTCGTCAGCCCTTACGGCTTGATCTTCGGCAGCGTCGCCGTGATCACCTGCTTGCCATCCTTGACCTCGGCCAGGAAGCTCTCGCGGTCGAGGTCGCCATTCTGCTCGATCGTAGTCTCGATCATGATGCCAGGCTCGTCCGAGGGCTTGATCGTCGCGCCGCGCAGCGTGTCGGCGACGCCCTTCTTGTCGAACGTCTTCTGCTTCTCGGTCGCCCACTTGATCATGTAGACGGCCATGTAGCCCTTCAGGCCGTTATGGTCGGAGACGTAGTTGTACTTGGCCTGAAACTTCTTGCCGAATTCCTGGAAGGCCGGGATCGGCGCGTCGATCGACAGGCCGACATGGCCCTTGACGCCGTTGGCGGCTTCGCCCGCGAGCTCGATCACCTTGGAGCCGAGCAGAGTGGTCTCGCCGACCATCGGCTTGGTGACGCCCTGCTGCTTGGCGGCGCGCAGGAAGCGGGCGCTTTCCTCCTCGTTCAGGTAGACGAAGATCGCGTCGGCATTGGAGTTCTTGACCTTGATCGCGTCGGCGGCGAAGTCGGCCTGGCCCTGCTCGGTCGCGACGTCGACGGCGACCTTGATGCCGGCCTTCTCGAGCTCGGGGAGGATCGCGTCGCGGCCGCCCTTGCCGAAGTCGTTATTGACCCAGACCACGGCGACCGAACCGGCCTTGACGGTGTTCTTGAGATAGGCCGCGATCTTCGGCATCGCCGCCGTCTGGCTGAGTGAGGTGCGGAACAGGTACTTGTTGCCCTGCATGGTCAGGTTGGCGGCCTCGCCGCCGACGAACTGGGCGATCTCGGCGCGCTGCGCGATCTGCATGGAGGCGCCGATCGGGCCGGAGAAGACCGGGCCGAGCACGGCATAGGTGCCCTCGTCGATGGCGCGCTGCACGGCGGCGCGGGTGTTCCCCGGATTGGTCTGGGTGTCGTAATGGGTGATCTCGATCTGCTTGCCGAGGATGCCGCCCTTGGCGTTGATGTCGGCGACGGCGAGGTCGATGCCGTTCTTCCAGTTGGTGCCGGCGGTCGCGCCCGCGCCCGAGAGCTCGACCACGTCGACGAGCTTGACCTTGTCCTGCGCCAAGGCCGGCAAGCCCAAGGCCGCGCTCAGCGCCGTGGCCAGAATCCACTGCATTTTCATAATGTTGCTTCCTCTACTTGAATCAGTTTCTTGTCTCGCCCGGCCCCGTGCCGGGTTAGTCTCACGCGGCTCGTTCCGCCTCGGCCCGCTCCGCCATGACCCTGTCGAACGTCTCGCTCATCGCGGTCTCGGACGGCTCGGCGCCGGTGAACAGCCGGAACGCGTCGAGTGCCTGGTGGATCGCCAGCTCCCGCCCGGTCATCACCGTCGCATCAGCCTTTTGCGCGGCGAGCAGGAGCGGCGTCCAGAGCGGGTGGTAGACCGCGTCAGCCACCCATTGCGCGGCCTCGATCAGCGTCGGCGGCACGGGCGTGTCCCGGTTTGGCAGCATGCCGAGCGGTGTGGCGTTGACGATGCCGGCAGCGCCCTCGACGGCAGCCGCGACGCTGCCCGAAATCTCGACATCCGCGCGCCGTTCGAGCAGCCGGGCGAGGGCTGCCGTCTTGTCGCGGTCGAGGTCGAACAGGCGCAGGCGGGTGACGCCGCAGGAGATCAGCGCAAACGCGATCGCCCGGCCGACCCCGCCCGCGCCGATGATCGCGACCGGCCGGTCGCCGTCCCGGCGCTTCAGGTTGCGATAGGCGGCGGCGAAGCCGCTCGCATCGGTGTTGTGGCCGACGAGTTCGCCATCCTCGACAACGACGGTGTTGACCGCGCCGATCGCCTCGGCCTCGGGCGAGAGCCGGTTGAGCAGCGGGACCACGGCCTCTTTGTAGGGGAAGGTGACGTTGGCGCCGGCGAAGCCGAGCCGGCAGATTCCTTCGAGCATCACGGCGAGATCGGTGCGCCCGGCGCCGGCGACCTCGATCAGGTGGTAATGCGCCTCGAAGCCGGCCGCCCGCGCCGCCGCCTCGTGCATGGCTGGCGAGGCCGAATGGGCGATCGGCGAGCCGATCAGCCCGAGCAGCACGCGCTGCGCCTTCTTCGCTGTGGCAAATACCGCCATGTCTCTCCCTCGGTCACCCGTCTGATAGCGGGTGTGCCATAGCTCAGATAGACAGATTTGGCTTCATAACGCGATAACCAATCCGTCGTGATTACCTAACCCGATGTTATCTTTTGGGCGACATCGACTCGCGACTGCGCTGGGCGTGGCGATACCACGGCATTCATCTCCTCGCGCAGCAATTTCACGAAGGTTTCGGCGTTGAGCGAGGGCGCCTTGTCGTTCTTGATCGCGACATAGGTCTGGAACTGCGTCGGCTCCTCGATCGGGACAGCGACGATGCCCTGCATCGAGCCATGCGCCACGGTGAGCTGGTCGATCACGGCGATGCCGAGCCCGGCCCGGACCAGCGAGCACACGGTGGTGCCGAAGCGCGCCTTGATCCGCATGTCATAGGCCAGGCCCTGCCGGCTGAAGATCTCGCTCATCACGCGGCGGCGAAGCGCTGAAGCGAGGCTTCACCGGCAATGACGGGGGAGCGAGGCGTTCGAGCGCCTCAGCGTCAATTCGTGCTCGGCAGCTTCTTGGCCTGCTTCGCATAGTCCTGCAGCATCGGCAGGGCTTTGCTCGCAAAGCTCTTCAGTTCCTCGTCGCTGCCGGACTGGGCATAGGCCGCGAACATCGCCTCCGTCTCCTCGTTCGCCTTCTGCTGGGCGAGCACATAGGCGCGGTCGAATTCCGCGCCTTGGAGGTTGCCGAGGTCGCGCAGGACCGCCAGGCGCTTCTCGTCGGGCATGTCGGGCGCGCTGATGCCGGAGCGCTTCGCCAGGATCTGGCGCAGGCCGGTGCCGAGCGTCGTGCGGTCATTGACCGCCTGATGCGCGAATGTCTTGATCTCGGTCGAGTTGCTCTTCTGCAAGGCGAGGGTGCCGGCCTCGACCGCGAACATGTTCGAGACCGAGGCCTCGGCGATGAATTGCTCGGCCTGGGGCGTCTGCGCCCGCAGCGGCAGGGCCGCGAGGGCGAGCACTGCCAGCCCAAGCAGGAACGGTTTCAGAATCATCGGGGTTCCGCCGGTTTCCATGGATAGCCATGGAACGACCGAACCGGCGCGAGGTTCCCTGCGATGCTAAAAGCGCTTCCGCCTCACAGCACTTCGCGCACGCGCTCCAGCGTCGAGTCCATGTGCCGGCCGATGATTTCGGAGAGCGTGTCGGAGTCCCGCTTCAGCAGGGCCACCATCATCTCTTCGTGCTCGGCCACGGCGCCGGCCCATTTCACCGGGCCTTCATTGCCGATGAAGCGCAGCCGCTTGATCCGCGACTGCAAGGTGCTGTGCATTTCGACCAGCACGTCATTGCCGGAGGAGGCGACGAAGGCGCTGTGGATCGCCTGGTTGAGCTTGAAATATTCGAGCCGGTTGCCGGCCCGGTAGAGCTCCATCATCTCGATGTGCAGCGCGTTGATCGCCGCGACCGCGGCGTCGCTCGCCTGCTCGCAGGTCATCCGGGCGCCAAGCTGCTCGAGCGCCTTGAGCACCTGCAGGACCTGGTAGAGGTCCTTGGCGGTGAACCTGCGCACGACGGCGCCCTTGGCCGGCTGGATCTCGACCAGGCCCTCGCTGGCGAGCGTCTTGATCGCCTCGCGCAAGGGCGTGCGCGAGACGCCGAGCTGCGCGCCGACCTGGCCCTCGTTGATGCGCTGGCCCGGCCCTAGCCGGCCCTCGATGATCATGTCGCGCAGGCGTTCCAGCACCTCTTCGTGCAAGGTGCGGCGCGTGATGCGCGGGTAGAGCTCGGGCGCTTCGCTGGTGATGTCAGCCTCGCTTGTCATTGCCGCTCCATTTACATCGTTACGGCATGGGCTCCTCGGCCTGTCAACGCGCCCCGACGGCCCGCTCCACTTGGTTCTCGGCGAAAATCGCGTCTTGCCGGAGCCTGGTCTGCAGCAGGATCGAGCTTTCGTCGATCTCGACATCGCCGAATTTGATCGCCTCGCCGGCCTTGACCGGGCGCGTCAGCTTGCGGTCGGCGATGAGGTAGAACGGGGCAGGGCGCTCGGCTGCAAGCGCTGCCGCCGGGCGCATCTCGGCACCGACGCCGTCGATGTTGTGGTGATGGCCGCCCATGTGCAGCACGGTGCCGGCGGGCAGATCGCGCTGCGCCACCGCGACGAGGTCGTGGCGCGGACGGTAGTCGTCGCCGTAGCCGGAGCGGCCGAGCCCGACCGCGTCGAGCACGCTGGTCGCGGCCTCGACGCCGAGCAGGTGGCGCGGCAGGTAGATCATCGCCGTGCCGGCGGCGCGGCTGACGACATGGCCCTTGCCTGCGAGCACCTCCCAGGTCGTGTCGTCCTCGCAGCGCACGACGATGAAGACGCCGCCGGCGAAGCTCGCTTCCTCGGCGAGGCGGATGTGGTGGAAGACGTCGACCCGGTTCGTGCCCGAGATCAACCCGCCCTGGCGCTGCCCGGCGAAGAGGTCGGCGAGCTCCGGAATGCGCGCCGGCGGCGAGTGGAAGGCCGGCGTGTCGGCGGAGAGCCCGGTCGCATTGGCGACCAGCGTCATCTCGCAGAGATCGGGCACCGCCCGCAGCGGGAAGGCGGAACCCAGGATGCGGGCGCGCTCGGCGCTGACGGAGACGGCTGGGCGCTCGCCTGCCAGCCAATGCTCGCGCAGTTCCGGCAGGGGCTTGGTGACGCCGTTGCAGGCGACGTCGCCGGTCTTGGCGTCGAGCACGAAGTCGTATTCGCTCGACTTGCCCGCGGCGATGATCTCGAGCCCGAGCACCTCGGCCCAGGTCACGAGCGCGATCAGCAGGCTCGGCTGGTCGCCATCGACGGGGGTGACGACCACGCCCTTCTCTTTCGCCAGATGGGCGAGGGCCGGCCCGACCACGCTATCGGCCTCCTTCGAGACCAGCGCGACATGTTTGCCGGCCGCGATTGCTGCCAGCGTATGGCGGGTGGCCGCTTCCGGCCCGCCGGTGGCTTCGATCAGCACGTCGAAGGGCAGGCCGATCACGGTGTCGAGCTTGCCGGCGGCAACGTAGCGGCCGCCATCCCAGGCCACCTTGGCCTCGGCTGCGGTCTCGCAGGTCGCAATCTCGCCGGCCGGAATGCCCGCCGACGCCATCGCGCGTGCCGCGCCGTCCGCGGTCATGTCCACGGCGATGCGCGCATTCACGAGCTTCATCCGCCTGGCCTGGCCCAAAAAGCTCTGGCCGAAGCTGCCGCTGCCCACGAGGCAGGTTTCCACCGGCTTCTTGATGCTGGCGTAATGCGCGTGAAAGTTCATGCTGTGCCTCCCGTATCGGTACCCGTCACGACTCTTGGACGGTCGCCGTTACAGCCGTTCTACAACAATCGGATTATGCTGCATACAGCATACTTGTTGCCTCAAGCCTAGCATGCTAGGTCAAACGGCAAGCCGAAGCTGCGGAGAACGAGAACATGGAAACGCGCGCGAACGGACCCTTGCCCACCATCGCCGTCGCCATGGGCGACCCTTCGGGCATCAGCCCGGAACTGCTGGCCCGCATCCTGGCCGAGCCGGACCTGCGCTCCTGCGCCCGCTATGTCGTCTTCGGCGACAAGCGCCTGCTCGATCTCGGCGCTGCCGACGGCAAGGCCGACCCCGACGTGCTGGTGATCAAGGACGGCGACGAGATCCCGGCCGAATCCGCCAGGCCGGTCTTCGTCGATCTCGGCAGCTTCGATCCCGCGACGCAGCTCGAGCGCGGCAAGGCGACGCTTGCCGGCGGCACTTTCGCCACCGGGAACTTCCGCCGTGCCCTGCGCTTCGCCAATGACGGCAAGGCCGACGCCGTCTTCTTCACGCCCTTCAACAAGGCGGCGATGCGCTTCGCCTATCCCGAATATGACGACGAGATCCGCTTCGTGCGCGATGCGATCGGCTTCGAGGGCGCCGCGAGCGAGTTCAACGTGCTCGACGGCCTGTGGAATTGCCGCGTCACCTCGCATATCCCGCTCTCAGAGGTCGCCAAGAACGTCACCCAGGAGCGCATCTTGCGCTCGCTGACGCTGGCCGACGCCAACCTGCGCACCGCCGGCTTCAACCCGCCGCGCATCGCGGTCGCGGGCATCAACCCCCATGCCGGCGATGGCGGCAATTTCGGCCGCGACGAGATCGACACGATCGAGCCTGCGGTGAAGACGGCCAAGGCCAGGGGCTTCACGGTCGAGGGGCCGTTCCCCTCCGATACCGTCTTCCTGCGCGCCAGGAACGGCGATTTCGACGCCGTCCTGACCATGTACCATGACCAGGGCCAGATCGCGATGAAGCTGATCGGCTTCGACAAGGGCGTCACGCTGATCGGCGGCTTCCCGTTCCCGATCTGCACGCCGGCTCACGGCACGGCCTACGAGATCGCCGGCAAGGGCATCGCCAATCTCGGCGCCACCCGCGCCGCGCTGACGCTCGCCATCAAGATGGCCAATGAAGGAAAGGCGGCGCGCAAGGCCGCGGCCTGAGTTTCGAACTTAATCAGAGGGCGGCCGTTTCATGAGCCGCCCGACAGCCAATCAACCAGGGAGAGACGCATGAAGAATCTCTGCATCGCAGCCGGCCTCGCCGCTGCTTCCGTCAGCTTCGCCGGCGCGGCCCAGGCCTGGCAGCCGACCAAGCCGGTCGAGTTCGTCGTCACCTCCGGCCCGGGCGGCGGCACCGACAATTTCGCCCGCGTCATCCAGTCGATCATCACCAAGAACAAGCTGTTCGACCAGCCGATCGTGGTGGTCAACAAGGGCGGCGGCTCGGGCGCCGAGGGCTATGTCTATGGCAGGCAGAACAAGAGCGACCCGCACCGCGTCATCTTCGGCACCAACAACGCCTATCTGCTGCCCTACGTCGCCAAGCTCGGCTACAAGTACTCCGACCTGACCCCGGTCGCGGCGCTGGCGCTCGACGAGTTCATCATCTGGGTCAATGGCAGCGCGCCCTATAACGACGCCAAGAGCTATATCGAGGCGGTCAAGGCCAAGCCCGGCACCTTCAAGATGGCGGGCAGCCAGTCGAAGGACACCGACCAGACGCTGACCGCGATGATCCAGCTCGCGACCGGCGCCAAGTGGATTTACGTGCCGTTCCAGGGCGGTGGCGCCGCGGCGGTGCAGCTCGCCGGCGCGCATGTCGATTCCAACACCAATAATCCCAACGAGAATGTCGGCCAGTGGAAGGCCGGGCAGGTCAAGCCGCTCTGCGTCTTCTCGCCGGTCCGCCTCGCCAAGAGCGACCCGGTCTTCGAGGGCAAGGGCTGGGGCGACATCCAGACCTGCAAGGAAGCGGGCCTGCCGCTCGAGACCTTCCAGATGCCGCGCACCGTCTGGCTGCCGGCCGACGTCCCGGCCGATGCCGTGACCTTCTACGCCGACATCATGGAGAAGGTCTCCAAGACGCCGGAATGGCAGGAATTCGTCAGCCGCACCGCGCAGACCGGCCGCTTCATGAAGGGCAAGGAATTCGCCGACTTCGTCGCCAAGGACGATGCGGCCAATGCCAAGGTCTTCGAGGCCGAAGGCTGGGTGGTGAAATAACCGCCGCCATCGTTCAGTGTCATCCTGGGCGACCGCAGGTCGGCCTGGGATCCATCATGGAGCGGTGCCCTTCGATGGATCTCGGCGCTGCGCTTCGCTCCGGCCGGGATGATGCGTGAAAACGCTGCGACGGCCGGCGCCGATCAAAAAGGGAGCGCGCTCATGATCACCCGCTTCTGGGCCGAATCCGCGACCGCCGTGGCGACGATGGCCTTTGGGCTGATCATCGTCTACGGCGCGCTCGAATTCGGCATCGGCTGGGATTCATCCGGACCCCAGCCCGGCGCCTTCCCGTTCTATACCGGGCTGCTCGTCGCGCTCGCCAGCCTCGGCACACTTGCGCTGACCATCGGCAGGCGCATTGCCGGCAACGCCGGGCTGCAGGAAAGTTTCCTCGACGCCGAGCGCTTCAAGCGCGTCGCTTCGTTCTTCCTGCCGCTGCTCGCCTTCGTCGTGCTCAGCGTCACGCTCGGCATGTACGTGGCGACGATCCTCTACCTCGTCTTCGCCATGCGCTTCCAGGGCGGCTACGGCTGGCTGCCCTCGCTGGCCACGGCCTTCGGAGCCGCGGCCTTCTTCTATCTCGCGCTGGAGAAGTTCTTCCAGATCGGCCTGCTCAAGGGGCCGCTCGAGCCGCTGCTCGGCCTCTGACCCTGCAATATCTGGAACAGGTGCCCGCTCATGGATAACGTCGCCTCCCTGATGCACGGCTTTTCGGTGGCGCTGACCACGCACCACATCCTGCTGATGATGGCGGGCGTGCTGCTCGGCATCCTCGTCGGAGTCCTGCCGGGCCTGGGCGCGCCCAATGGCGTCTCGCTGCTGCTGCCGCTGACCTTCAGCATGGACCCGGTCTCGGCCATCATCCTGCTGACCTCGCTCTATTGGGGCGCGCTCTTCGGCGGCTCGACCACTTCGATCCTGTTCAATATCCCCGGCGAGCCCTCCTCGGTCGCGACCACCTTCGACGGCCACCCGATGGCCAAGCAGGGCAGGGCTACGGAAGCGCTCTCCTTCGCCTTCCTCTCCGCCGGATTCGGGGCGATGGCGGGCGTCATCCTGATCACGCTGCTCTCCGGCTGGGTCGCGAAATTCGCGCTGAAATTCTCCTCCCCCGAATATTTTGCGGTCTATTTCATGACCTTCGCCAGCTTCATCGGGCTGGGCGGCGCCTCGCCGTTGAAGGCGATCGTCTCGATGGGCGTCGGCTTCGCGCTCGCCTCGATCGGCATGGATTCGGTCTCGGGCAACGTGCGGCTCACCTTCGAGTTCGACGCGCTGCTCGGCGGCGTCAGCTTCCTGATCGCGGTCATCGGCCTGTTCGGCATCGGCGAGCTGATCATCACGATGGAGGAGGGGCTGAAGTTCGAGGGCGTCCAGGCCAAGGTTCGCATCAGCGACGTCCTGCGCACCGCCGCCAAGCTGCCGCGCTACTGGGTGGCGCTGCTGCGCTCCAGCCTGATCGGCATTTGGATGGGCATCACGCCGGGCGGGCCGACCGCAGCCTCCTTCATGAGCTACGCTATGGCCAAGCGCACCTCGCGCAACCCGGCCAAGTTCGGCAAGGGCGAGCCCGAGGGCGTGATCGCACCCGAGACGGCCGACCACGCCGCCGGCTCTTCCGCCATGCTGCCGATGCTGGCGCTCGGCATTCCCGGCTCGGCCACCGCCGCGGTGATGATGGGCGGCCTGATGATCTGGGGCCTCAACCCCGGCCCGACGCTCTTCACCGACCGGCCCGATTTCGTCTGGGGCCTGATCGCCTCGATGTATCTCGGCAATGTCGTCGCCGTCATCGTCGTGCTCGCGACCGTTCCCCTGTTTGCCTCGATCCTGCGCATCCCCTTCGCCATCATCGGGCCGATCATCGTGGCGATCTGCTTCATCGGCGCCTTCACCGTGGCCTCGAAGTCGTTCGACATCTGGCTGGCGCTCGCCTTCGGCGTGGTCGGCTACCTGTTCAAGAAGCTCGACTACCCGATCGCGCCGCTCGTGCTGGCGATGGTGATCGGCGACAAGGCCGAGGACGCCTTCCGCCAATCGATGATCTTCAGCCAGGGCTCGCTCTCGATCTTCTGGTCGAATGCGCTGGTCTCGACGCTGATGGCGATCGGCGTGGTCCTGCTGCTCCTGCCGCTGGTCGGCATGATCGCGCAGCGCTTGCGCGGCCGCACCGCCCAGAGCACGGTCTGACCGCCCATTCAAATCCCTCCCTGTCCGCCACTGCAGCCTTGCGAGATGACGCCATGACCGAACCCTACAAGGGCATTCTCCCCATCGCGCCGACCATCTTCCACGACAATGGCGACCTCGACATCGAGGGCAACAAGCGCGTCATGGACCTGATGGTCGACCAGGGCTGCGACGCCATCTGCATCCTGGCGAACTTCTCCGAGCAATTCCTGCTCACCGACGAGGAGCGCCACCATGTCATGCGGCTCTCGCTTGAGCAGGTCGCGGGCCGCGTGCCGGTCATCGTCACGACCTCGCATTTCTCGACCCGCATCGCCGCGCAGCGTGCCAAGGCCGCGGCCGATGCCGGCGCCAAGATGCTGATGATGATGCCGCCTTATCACGGCGCGCTGCTCAAGGCCGACGAGCAGGGCATGATCGAGCATTTCAAGGCCGTGGCCGATGCATGCGGCCTGCCGATCATCCTGCAGGACGCGCCGCTCTCGGGCGTGACGCTGACCGTGCCCTTCATGCTTAGGCTCGCGAAGGAGGTGCCGCTCGTCCGCTACTTCAAGATCGAGGTGCCGGGCACGGCGAACAAGCTGCGCGCGCTGATCGAGGCCGGTGGCGACGCCATCGTCGGCCCCTTCGACGGCGAAGAGGGCATCACCCTGATGGCCGATCTCGATGCCGGCGCCACCGGCACGATGACGAGCGCGATGATCCCCGACCTGATCAAGCCGATCCTCGGCCTGCACGCCTCGGGCGATCGCAAGGGCGCTGCCGCGCTCTACGGCAAGCTGCTGCCGATCATCAATTACGAGAACCGCCAATGCGGCCTGCGCTCGGCCAAGGCGGTGATGAAGGAGGGCGGCGTCATCAAGAGCGAGGCGGTGCGCCACCCGCTGACGCCGCTGCACCCCAAGACCCGCGAGGGCCTGATCGAGCTGGCGCGCGAACTCGACCCGCTGGCGCTGCGCTGGGGGAAGTGAAGGTCTGGCGCTTACTGCAGTGTAGCTGCCAGCCCCAATTGGCTGGCAACGCCGTTGAGGCGCTTGTCGCGGGTCCAAATGCTAGCTCCGTCGGTCAAGCGGACCGAGGCGAGCAAATGGACATCGACGAGTCCCACGCCCAAGCCGAACAGGGCGTGGCGCTCGATGAAATGTAGTACTTCCACATGTGTCGCCATGATCGCGTGCGGCAGGTGCGAAAAATCGCGCAGGATCATTTCGCGCTGGCGCAGATGTCCGAGCGCGAGTTCGCCTAGGACAAATGGATGCATCAGTACGTGGCCGGTCTTGAGCAGGCCGGCGAGCATGCTGTCTTTGGCGCGCAGATGGTCGATCCAGATCGACGTATCGACCAGGATCATGCTTGGGGGGCTTGCCGCCGCCGGGGTGCGGCTTCGAGATCGGGCTCTGTGCCGCCGAGCCGCGCCAGGCGCCGCGCGCTTTCGCGCTCGATCAATGCTTTCAGCGCTTCTCGGACCAGGACGGATTTTTCTTTGTGGCCCGTATAGGCTTGAGCTTGGGCAACGAGGTCGTCGTCGAGGGCGATGGTGGTTCGCATGCTGACCTCCAATGAAGCACGATATAAGCATCGTATGATGCCGATTTCAATGCCTCGAAGCGGTGCCGCTTGTTCAAAGCCGCCTCGCTGCTGTAGCAGCTTGGCAAGCAGCGGGCGGCCGGCGCACGATGCGCGAAGACCGACTCTCGACCGATAGGGACGAAACCATGGCCACGACGACCGAAACCACGTTGCGCGACGCCTTCGTCAAGGCGCGGCGCGAGCGCAGCCTGGTCGATATCGAGACCTTGCCGGTTCCCGCCAGCCTGGAGGAGGCGCTCTCGGTCCAGGCCGATGTCAGCAGCGCCATGGGCTATTCCCATCTCGGCTGGAAGGTCTCGATCGCCCCGGACGGCCGCGGATTGATCGGCCTGATGCCGGGGCCGTTCCTCAAGCCGGGCGACACCTATCGCTCGGTGCCGGGCGCCGAGCTGCGCGTCGAGATCGAGATCGGCATTCGCCTCGGCCGCGACATGCCGCGCCGGCCGGGCAAGCCCTATTCGCGCGCCGAGCTGCTGGAGCACTGCCACAGCGCCTTCGTCGGCATCGAGGTCGTCGAGAGCCGCATCGCCGACTGGACCCATGTCCAGTTCCCGCTCTGGCTCGCCGATGCGATGGGCCATGGCGGCTACCTGATCGGCCAGGACGTGCCGTTCGAGGTCTTCGATTCGATCGGCGAGCTGACCTGCACGATCGAGCTCGACGGCGACGTGCTCTACGACAAGCCGGCCGTCCACGGCAACGGCGACGCGCTCGCCCCGGTCCTGGCCTGGGCCAATCGCGAGCACGAGAGCGCGCTTGGCGGCCTCGTCGCCGGCCAGGTCATCACCACCGGCAGCCTGTGCGGCGGCGTGCTGGCGCCGAATCTCGGCCCGGTCATCGCCAGGCTCGACCCGCTGGCGGCGATCTCCTTCGCGCTGGCTTGATTGCGCGCTGGCTTGATCGATGATCTCGCATCTTTCAAAGGATGCGATCAGAACTTCCTGAAACCGTCTGGTTACCATGAGGCTATATGAGCCTAACCTGACTTCGGGCGGGTCGATGAGGTGGGGACGCCGCGCGCGAGATTGTGGTCGAGGCGCGGCGTGATCATAAAGTCATCTCATTCTGTTGGTTCTAGTGGTGTTGCGTTGGAGGATGGATGCGGGGATGGCGGCGTAGGGGGCGGAGAATTGCGGGGCTGAGCGGCTGCGCCGCCGCTGCTATGCTTGCCGTCCAGCCGCTGCCGGCCGAAGCCTTCGATTTCTCCTCGCTCGACATCTTCGGCCTGTTCGGCTCGAAGGAGCAGCCGCCGGCGGTCAGCGCCGACACCTTGCCCTACAAGCTCGAATTCGACCTCGGCGACGCCGCCGATGCCAAGGCGCTGACCCGCACCTTGCAGGACGCCTCGCTGCTCTATCGGCTGCGGCAGGATGCGCCGCCCGATGGCGAGACGCTGGCGCGCCGCATGGCCGCCGACCTTAATCCGCTGGTCGATGCGCTCTGGTCGCAGGGCTATTTCAACGCCGACGTGACGCTCGAAGTCGATGGCGCCCGCCTGCGCGTCGGCGGCGAGCCGGATGCCGGCCTGGTGCGCGCCCTCGAAGCCTATCGCAATCGCGAGCCGGCACCGATCAAGGTCGAAATCGCGCCCGGCCCGGTCTTCGGCCTGCGCAAGGTCGATATTCTGGAGCGCGGCGAGGTCGGCGCTCCCAGCATCGCCGATCCCCAGAAGGTCGCGAAGCTCAAGCCCGGCGATGCCGCGACGGCCTCGGCCCTGCGCTCGGCTCAAGCCGCGCTGGTCGACTACCTGCGCGCCCAGTCGCGCCCGCTCGCCAAGATCGTCGAGCTCAGGCCCGTCGTCGATCATGCCGCGCGCATCATGGACGTGACCTATGTCGTCGATCCCGGTCCGCTCGCCGGCTTCGGCGACATCGCCATCGGCGGCACGGTCGATGTCCCGCCCGAGGTCGTGCGCTCCTTCATCTATCTGGAACCGGGCGATCCCTATTCACCCAAGGCGCTGGCGGATACGCGCAAGTCGATCACCTCGATCCCGGCAATAGGCTCCGCGCGCATCCGCGAGGGCGACAAGCTCGATGGCAACGGCAACCTGCCGATCTTCGTCGAGGTCACGGAGCGGCCTAAGCGTCTGATCGGCTTCTCCGCTCGCTACTCGACCATCGATGGCCCGGCGGTGAAGACCTATTGGGAGCACCGCAACCTGTTCGGCGGCGCCGAGCGCCTGCGGCTCGAAGCCGACATCTTCCTGGCGCCGCGCATCGACGGCAGCTCGATCCAGCGGTTCGGCGACTTCGAGCAGTCCGATCTCGGTGGCCGCTTCTCCTTCAGCTTCATGAAGCCGGCGCTGAATGGCAGCCGCTACGACCTGCTGGTCGACGGCATGGCCACGCGCGAGCGCGTCGGCACCAATCGTTATGGCGGTTACACCGCGCGCTACGCCAACATCACGACCAGCATCCGCCGCCGCTTCAGCGACACCTTCTCGGTCCAGGCCGGGCTGGAGGTCGAGCGCGGCCAGACCAGCGACGTGCTCGGCCAGGTCGACTACACCCTCGTCGGCATCCCGCTCTCGGTGAAATACGATTCGACCGATAGCCTGCTAGACCCGACCCGCGGCATCCGCGCCACCGCCTCGGTGGCGCCCTATGCCATGTTCGGCGACAACACCAACGCGCTCTTCCAGACCAAGGCGTCGATCGCCGGCTACTACGCGCTCGATGAGGACGCCCGCTACGTCCTGGCCGGGCGCGTCGGCTTCGGCTCGATCGCCGGCGCCGATCTCGACGAGATCCCGGCGACGCGGCGCTTCTATGCCGGCGGCGGCGGCTCGGTGCGCGGCTATGCCTATCGCTCGCTCTCGCCGCTCGGCCCGCTCAACCGCCTGACCGGCGGTCGCAGCCTGTTCGAGGCCTCGGCCGAGGCCCGCATCAAGATCACCGAGACGATCGGCATCGTGCCGTTCTTTGATGCCGGCATGGCCTTCGCGTCGGAGCTCCCGAACTTCAAGGAGACATTGGCGCTCTCGGCCGGGCTTGGCCTGCGCTACTATACGCCGATCGGGCCGATCCGGCTCGATGTCGCGGCGCCGCTCAACCCGCGCAAGGGCGACAAGCCCGTTGCGGTCTATATCAGCATCGGACAGGCCTTCTGATGAGGAAGCGGCCGAACCTTTCGCGCCTGGCGCTCCTCGCCCTCCTGCTCCTGGCGGGGCTGGCGATCTTCTCGCGCGTCCCCGGCGAAGCCCAGAACGCCGATAGCGACAAGGGCATCGTCGCCGACCTGATCTCGCGGGCGCTCTCGACGCCGAACAGCCAGGTCTCGATCGGCGCGGTCGATGGCGCTCTGTCCTCCGACGTCGCGATCCGCGACATCGTGCTCTCCGACCGCGACGGCCCCTGGCTCCGGCTGGACCGCGTCAGGCTGATCTGGACCCGCAGCGCGCTGCTGCTGCGCCGGCTCGAGGTCAACCGGCTCGAGATCGGCAAGCTCGAGATCCTGCGCAAGCCGGCGCCGCAGCCGCCCGGGGCTCCGCCGCCCAGCGACCAGCCGATCCTGCCGGAACTGCCGCTGAAGGTGATCATCAGCGCCTTCCAGCTCAACGAGCTCTCGCTCGGTGCGCCGCTCGTCGGCGTTCCCGCCCGCCTTGGCGCAACCGGGTCCGCCACGCTCGGCCCGCCTTCGGAAGGGCTCGACCTCAGGCTCGACGCCCGCCGCCTCGATGCCGCTGGCGAGTACACTGTGCGGCTGGGCTTCGTGCCGCAATCGACGCGGCTTCAGGTCGCCGCCAAGGTCGACGAACCGCGGGGCGGCCTGATCGCGCATGTCGCCGGCCTGCCGGATCAGCCGCCGGTCAAGCTCGACCTCAACGGCGACGGCCCGCTCGATAGCTTCCGCTCCAACCTGACCTTCATCGCTGGCCCGACCATTGGCGCGCAAGGGTCGGCCAATCTCTCCCGCGCCGGCAATGCCCGCAATCTGGCGCTCGCGCTCGACGCCCGCATCGAAGGCCTGATGCCGCCGCCGCTGGCGCCGGTCTTCGCCGGATCGACCAAGCTCGACGGCACCATCGGCATCGTCGATGACGGCTCGGTCAATGTCAGCAACCTCGCGCTCGTCTCGGCGCTGGCGCGGCTCGATGTCCGCGGCCGCTACGGCGCCGACAAGAATCTCGACTTCCGCATCACCGCTGGCGCGATCCCCAACGCCAATGGCCGCACCGTCGCCTCCGGCAGCGAGATCGGCAAGCTCGCGCTCGATGCGACCATTGCCGGGCCAGCCGCCGGCCCCCGCATCACCGCGAGCTTCGACGCCGAGGATGCCCGCCTGCCGCTCGGCCACCTCGGCAAGCTCGCTGCGCGCTTCACCGCAACGCCGAACGGCGCCATCGGCGACGCCAATACCCGCATCGCGCTCGTCGCCGACGGCGATGCCACCGGCGTCGCGCTGGCCGACCCCAGGATCGCGCGCATCGTCGGCGACCGCGTCACCTTCACCTTGCGCGGCACCGGGGACGGGGAGGGCAGCGCCGATTTCGAGACGCTGCGGCTCGCCATGTCCGGCGTCGAGCTCGACTACAAGGGCAGGCTCGGCAAGGCCCGCATCCTCGGCCAGGCCAACGCGACCCTGCCGGACCTTTCGCGCCTGAACGAGCTGGCCGGGCGCAAGCTCTCCGGCAAGGCGCTGCTCGGCGCCTCGCTCGACGCGGTTCCGAAGGACAATGCCTATTCGGCCACGCTGACCGGCCGCACGGACAACCTCGTCACCGGCGAAGCGGCGCTCGACCGGCTCATCGGCGGCGACCTGACGCTCGCCGGTCAGGTTAGCACCCTTGCAACCGGCGGTGCGAATGTCTCCGGCCTGCGTCTGGCCGGTCAGCATCTTGCCGTCACCGCCGATGGCGGCATTGGCCCGCAAGCCTCCAACCTGCGCGCCGCGATCACCTTGCCCGACCTGAAGCGCGCCGATCCGCGCCTCTCCGGCCGCGGCGAGATCACTGCCCAACTCAATGGCCCGCAGGACAAGCTCGACGCCACCGCCCGCATCGCGGTCACCAATGCGAGCGCGCTCGGCCGCCCGATCCCGCGCCTCGCCATCGACGCCGTCATCCGCGACCTGCAGGGCGCGCTCGACTCGCGCGTGACGCTCAACGGCGAGATCGAAGGCAAGCCGGCGACCGGCGCCCTCCAACTCGCCCGCACCCAGGACGATGGCTGGAACCTGTCCTCGCTCGACATCGCCATCGGCTCGGTCAAGCTCAACGGCGCCGTGACGGTCGATCCGGCCAAACGCGCCGTCGGCCGTCTGACACTTGCCGCCCGCAACCTCGACGACCTTTCGGCGCTGGCGCTCACCAAGCTCGGCGGCCAGCTCGATGCCGACCTGACGCTGGCGCTGCCCGAGGGCAAGCAGAGCCTCGACCTCACGGCCCGCGGCAGCCGCATCAACGCCGCCGGCGTCTCGCTCGACAAGCTCGACGCGACCGCGGGCGCGACCGATCTCTACGGCCGGCCGGCGATCAACGCCGCCGTTGCCGTCGACCGCGCCGTGATCGCCGGTGAGCCGGTCTCCTCGATCCGCTTCGATGCCAAGGGTGGCGCGCAAGCCAGCGACTTCACCCTTTCCGCCGCGGCCCGTGGCTTCGCGCTCAACGGCGCCGGCCGGCTCGTGCCGGGCGAGCCGCTGCGGCTCGAACTTGCCTCCTTCGACGCGCGCCGCGACGGCCGCCGCATCGCTCTCGCCAGCCCGGCTGCGTTCAGTTTCCCCGCAGGCGGCGTCGAGATCGCCAATTTCGCGCTCGCCGTTGATGGCGGCCGCATCAGCGTCGATGGCCGCGCCGGCGAAACCCTCGATCTCAAGGTCAGCGCCAGCAACGTGCCGCTCTCGGCCGCGAAGCTGGCCGCCCCATCGCTCGATCTCTCTGGGACGCTCAACGCTGAAGCCCAGATCGCCGGCAAGCCCGATGCGCTGTCGGGCCCGTGGAAACTGAGCATCGCCCGCCTGGTCACGCCCGAGACCCGCAGCGCCGGCCTGCCGCCGATCGAGATCAACGGCAATGGCCGCCTCAACGGCCGCGAGACCAGCGTCGATGCCACCCTCGTCGCCGGCAAAGGCGCCAACCTGACGATTCGCGGCACCGCGCCGCTGAGCGCCGCCGGCGCGCTCGACCTCGCGGCGCAGGGCAGGGTGGACGCCGCGCTCGCAAATTCGCTGATCGCGGCGCAAGGCCAGCGCGTCACCGGCACGCTCGCGCTCGACATGCGCGCCGGCGGCACAGCCGCTTCTCCTCGGCTCAGCGGTGCCGCGACCTTCGCCAATGGCAGCTTCACCGACGCGCTCCAGGGCGTGAAGCTGACGGGAATCGAGGCCCGCATCGCCGCCAATGGCGAGAACCTGACGATCGAGCGCGCCGGCGCCAAGACGCCCAACGGCGGCACGATCTCGGCCTCCGGCCAGGTCAAGGTCGATCCTGCCGCCGGCTTCCCCGGCCAACTGCGCATCCAGGGCAATCGGGCCCAGCTCGTCTCCAGCGGTATCGTCACGGCCGTCGCCGATCTCGACCTTGAGCTCTCCGGGCCGCTGGCCCAGCGCCCGCGCGTCAGCGGCAAGGTCGGTGTCGTCTCGCTCGACGTCGCGGTGCCCGACCGGCTGCCGGCCTCGCTGCGCCCGGTCGACGGCATCCGCCACGTCAAGGCGACCGGCACGGCCGCGGCACGGCTTGCCGCCCAGCGCAAGGCGCAGGCCAAGGCGGGCAAGGGCGGTAAGGCCACCGCCTTCGAGGCTGCGCTCGCCATCACGGTGTCCGCGCCGAATCGCGTTTTCATCCGCGGGCGCGGCATCGACGCGGAACTCGGCGGCGAGCTGCGCGTCGGCGGCACCTCTTCGGCGCCAGTATTGGATGGCGGCTTCGAGCTTCGGCGCGGCCGGCTCTCCATCGCCAGCCAGCGGCTCGATTTCAGCCGCGGCCGGCTGACCTTCGCCGGCGGCGTGATTCCCGAGCTCGACTTCGTCGCCGAGACGCGCGCCGCCGACGTCACCGCACGCATCCTGATCACCGGCCAGGCTGACCAGCCGGCCTTCGCCTTCACCTCGAGCCCGGAACTGCCGCAGGACGAGGTGCTGTCGCGCCTGCTCTTTGCCCGCGCCTCCGGCTCGCTCTCGCCCTTCCAGGCGCTGCAACTGGCGCAGACGGCGGCGCAATTCGCCGGTGGCGGCGGCGACGATTCGTTCGAGCGGCTGCGCAAGTCGCTCGGCGTCGACAATCTCGACATCCAGATGAGCGCGAGCGGCAGCCCGACCATCGGTGCTTCCCGCTATATCGGGAACAACGTCTCCGTCGGCGTGAAAGCCGGCGCCAAACCCGAGGATAGCGGCATCTCGGTGGGAATCGACGTCACCAAGCGGCTAAAGATCCAGGCCGAGACGGGAGCCGACGGCAGCGCCTCGGTCGGCGTCGGCGCCGAATGGGAATACTAGCCCTCGCTCCGCCTACGCGCAGTTTGGAAACCGGAGAATCGGCGGCTGACGGCGCACTTGGGTGGGCTGACGATTCTGCGACACCGGGTCCATGCGAACGGCGGGATCGGGGTGGCGCGGTTAACGCGTGGTAAATTTCGCCCCTCAAAGCGTGGCGCGCCTGCAACACCGGGTTCCAAAGCACCCCCTGGGGCCATGCGGCGGCCTGATCTCGGTTGATCGGCAATCCGGCTTTCGTATGGTGTTGATGCGTCGGGACGTTCCCGGTCGCTGTTTTTCGTCTTCGCCTCTGAATGGTTCAGGGACGCGGGCGAAAGACCGGGATAGGCGGGTTCGCCGGTTTGGTCTCCTGGGGCCACCTGCAAGGACACGCTGAAGCCCGAGGGTCTCGAAACTCTTTTGGAGGTTACCAATGAAGCTCGTTAAGAGCCTCCTCCTCGGTTCCGCCGCCGGCATCGCCGCGGTCGCCGGGGCTCAGGCCGCCGACCTTCCCTCGCGGAAGGCCGCTCCGGTCGAATACGTTCGCGTCTGCTCCGCCTACGGCGCAGGCTTCTTCTACATCCCGGGCACCGATACCTGCCTTCGCGTTGGTGGCCGTGTTCGCGCTGAGTACACCGTCGGCACCCGCTTCGGCGACTACCAGGATGCTTACGGCACCCGCGCCCGTGGCCGTCTGAACATCGACGCCCGCACCGCGACCGCTTACGGCACGCTGCGTACCTTCTTCCGCTACGAGCTGACCAACAACACCGGCCTGTACAACTCCGGCGGCGTCACGCCGTTCAACACCGGCGCTGTCATCCCGGGTTCGACCCGCGGCGCTGCCCCGACCGCTGCCTCCAGCGCTCTCGTCGATCTGGCCTTCGTCCAGTTCGGCCCGATCACCGCTGGTCGCGCTCAGTCGTTCTTCGACTTCTACGCGAACGACTACAACTTCGCTTCGACCCGTACGTCGGACACCCGTCTGAACCTGTTGGCCTACACCGCCACCTTCGGTTCGGGCTTCTCGGCCACGGTCTCGCTCGAAGATCGCGTCTCGGGCACCAACAACCGCGAACTGCCGGGCGTGACCTTCACCCCGACGCTCCTCGGTGGCACCTACGGCACCGCCGTCGTTCAGGGCCAGGACTATCCGGACCTCATCGGCTCGCTGCGCGTCGATCAGGGCTGGGGTTCGGCTCAGCTGTCCGGCGCGGTCGGCCAGCGCAAGTACTCCGTCGGCCTGCCGTCGGTTGCTGTCCAGTCGCCGGTTGATGGCGACGAGATGGTCTGGGCGATCCAGGGCGGCGTGAAGATCAACCTGCCGATGCTCGCCGCTGGCGACAACCTGATCCTGCAGGCTGCTTACGCTGATGGCGCTCTCGGCTACATCGGTTGGTATCCGGGCACCTTCGGCGTCGGCCGTCTCGGTGGTCTGACCCTCGCCGATGCCACGCTGAACACCATCACCGGCAGTGTCGACAACAGCTCGGGCTGGTCGCTCGTTGCGGCTCTCAAGCACTTCTGGACCCCCCAGCTGCGCACCGAGATCACCGCTTCGTACTCCCAGGTCAAGCTGAAGTACATCGATGCGGCTAGCTTCGGCGCCTTCGCTCGTTCGCTCGACCCGAAGGAGTACAACATCGCTGCCAACCTGATCTGGTCGCCGGTTTCTGGCCTGGATATCGGCGTTGAGGTTCTCTACACCCACCTCGACGTTCGTAACCCGGTCGGCGAGGCTCAGAACTACGGTGGCCGCAGCGGCATCCTCAGCATCAAGAACGACGATGCTTGGGCTGGCCGTCTCCGGATCCAGCGCGACTTCTGATCGGTCCTCCGATCTTTAGTGGAAAGCCCCGGGGAAACCCGGGGCTTTTTCTTTTGGATTTCATGACTTACGGGCAATGCTGCGCTTGACAGGTCAAGGCCATGTCGAGCGAGATAAGTGCCGGTTCGCGTAACGGAATATGTCAGGTGATCGGCCCATGCGGCTCTCTGGAGCGGTTGGCCCGGAGACGGTCCTGACATGCTTCGTACCGACCAGAAGCTCCGGGCTGGCATCGAGGCGGGGATTGGGATGGCGCAACCGGCAGGTTGGCTCTGGGGTCTGGTTCCTCTCGCCCTGCTTTGGGGGGCCGGCAACCTCGTCCTGGGTGACGCAGTCCAGCGCGATGTCGCCCGCCGCGCCGTCGCAATCGCGACGGAGGCTGCAGGCCAGGCACCGGGCGCCCGGGCCGTCACCGCGCAGGTCACCGGCCGCGACGTCTCGATCAGCGGCGAGGCCCTGTCATCCGATGGCGCCTCCAAGGCGATGGCGCAGTTGCGGGCCGAGTTCGGCGTTCGCCGCGCGCTCGGCGGCTTGTCGCAGGCCGTGGCCAAGACGCCCTATGGCTGGGCGGCTACGCGGGACGGCACGTCCGCCGTCCTGAGCGGCTTCGTACCGGACGAGGCGACGGCCAGGGCCAATGTCGCGGCGGCGCGAACCGCATTGCCCGGCCTCCGGATCGATGACCGCCAGGAATTGGCCTTCGGCGCGCCGGCGGGCTTTGCGGCGATGACGCAGGCGCTTCTGGATAAATTGTCCAGCCTCTCGATCGGCAAGGTCGCCCTGGACGACACCCGCTTCTGCATCGAGGGCAAGGCCGGTACGCCGGAGAGTTTCCTGGCATTGAAGGCGGCGGCAGGGCAGGGCGATTTCAAGCTGGTCGAGTGCAATCTCGAACCGCCATTGCTGAGCCCGTATCGCTGGAGCGCCGAGAAATCTGCCGATGGGTCGATCGCGGTTGCCGGCTTCTATCCATCGGACGAAACCAGGCGACAGATTGCGGCGGCCTTGCGTCGGAGCTTTCCCGAACCTGCGCGGATCGATGACCGGACCAAGCCGGCGCTCGGGGTTCCCAGCGCCTTCATGGCGAAGGTCACGCGCGCCGTTGCGGATCTGGCCCGGCTGCGCAGCGGCAAGGCCGAACTCAACGCTGATGCCTATGCGCTGACCGGTGCCGGCCCGTTGGAGTTCGATTCCTGCCAGGCCCTGCGCCTCCTGATCGCCCAGACGGACGGGCCCGACTCGGTCGCGCAGGCTGCGATCGAATGCCCACCGCCGCCGCCACCCATGCCGGCCCTGCCGGATATTCCGCCGCTCTCGCTCTCCATCGACCCTCCGCCAGCGCCGGTTGCCGATGGAGCCGCACCAGTGCCGGCCGGAAGCCCGGCGGCGATTGCAACGAAGGAGACGTCGGCACCGACTGCGCCTTCCGGCCAGCCGCTTCCCTCTACACAGAGTGCGCCGGCGGGGCAGCAAGCGGCGAGCGCTTCGGCTGGTCGTGACGCCGCTTCACCGCCTGTCGCGCCACCGGCGCCACCGCCACCCTCCGTCGCTTTGCGCTGGCAGGCGCAAAAGGATGATGGGGGCATCGTTCTGAGCGGGCTGGTGCGCGACGAGGCGGCGAGGTCGGCGCTGCTGGAGGCTGCGCGCAAGGCGGCCACCTCCGCCGCAGTCGAAGACCGCCTGACGCTCGAGCCGAACCTGCGCGACACGCCGGAATACGGTGCGGCGACCGACTTCCTGCTGGAGGTCCTCGGCAAGCTCAGCCGCGGTTCGGTCGCGGTCGACGGCGTGACGGCAGCGCTTGCCGGCTCGGTCGCGGATGAGGATTCATGGCGCGGGCTTGAGGTATTGCTCGGGCGGCGGCCACTGCCCGGCAATCTCTCCGGCAATCTCTCTCTCGGTTCGGTCGGCATCCGGCCCTATGGGCTGACGATCGCGGCCGACAAGTCGGGCGCCAGCCTGTCGGGCTATTGGCCTGACGCTCAGGCGCGCGCTGCCGTGCTCGCGCTGCTGGAGGCCTCCCCCCTGCGCGGCAAGGTTTCGGATGAGGCCCGCATCGTTCCGGGAGCACCGGCCGGTTTCGGCGCGGCGGCGCAGGCGGCGATGACCGACCTGCTGCGGCTCGATCTCGGCACGATCCGCTTGAGCGAGGCCGGCGTGGAGATCCAGGGCCTGACCTGCCGCGACCTGATCAAGTCGGAGATCGAAACCAGCGTCGCTTCCGGCCTGCCGGCTGGCATCAGCGGGCGCGCCGATATCGGCCTGCGCCAGACCGGCTGCGTCATCGACCCGCCCAATACCTGCCAGAACGATCTCGACGCGCTGACCAAGCGCTACTCCGTGCTCTTTGGCCAGGGTACGGCGGTGGTCGTGCTCGATCCGATCACCGAGCGTGCCGTTGCCGAGGCGTCGGGCATCCTGAAGCAATGCCCGGCGGCGCGCGTCACGGTCGAGGGCCATGCCAATCGCGACGGCGAGAGGTACGGCTTCGATAATCTCGACCTCTCCAATCGCCGCGCCCAGCGCGTCCGCGATGAATTGGTCAAGCGCGGCATCGAGGCGGCGCAACTCGTGGTGAAGGGCTATGGCGCGCAGCGTCCGCTCGTCGGCCATGATGAGCCGGAGGCCAAGGTGAAGAACCGGCGCGTCCAGTTCACGGTCGAGAAGTAGGGGGCCGGAATGCTCTATCTGGCCACGCAATATGCCTGGTTCCTGCTCGCGGCCTTCGCCATGGGCGGCGTCATGGGCTGGATCAGCTGCACCGGGCGCCTGCGCTTCTCCGGGCCGCTGCCCTATCTCGCCGGCGCCTGGCTGGTGGTCGCTGCGCTGACCGGGCTCCAGGGCGTGAATGGCGCGGCCGCGCTCTGGATCGAGACGGGATTGCTCTATCTCGCGGCCTATCTCGTTGGCTGCGGCCTGGCCTGCCTCATTCGCGGCACGCTCATGTCCGCGATGCCGGAACCGGTCGCAGCTGGGAGCGCGACGGCAAAGCAGCTTGACGGGGTCGTCCCACCGATCGAGATCACCGCGCGCGATGTCGCCGAGGCCAGCGCGGAGGTCTCCAAGCCTGGCGATGCCAAAAAGACGCTCGACGGCGCCAAAGCTGCGGCGGAAACCGCGAAGCCGGCCCGGCGGAAGCGCCCCAAACCGGAAGATCCGGACAAGGCCTAGAGCATCGGACCGAAAAGTGGAATCCGGTTTTCGGAAAAGTCCGATGCAATAACAAAAGCCTAGAGCGCCACTTTGCGTCCGATAGGACGCACGGCGATCTAGGCGCGGCCGCTCAGGCCGCCCGCTTCTCCGCGCGGCCGATCAGCTTGCCAATGCGCCGGACCATGTCCTTCGTTCCCAGTAGCGGCGCGTGGCCCTGGCCGGGCGCGACGAAGGTCTCGCAGTCCGGATGGCGCTCGGCCATCTCCAGCAGGGTCTTCTGTGCGAGCAGGTCGGAATTGGCGCCGCGGATCGCCAGCAGCGGCACGGCGTTGAGCCCGTCGAAATAGGTCCAGAGCACCGGCAGCGGCGCTTCGAGATCGAGCTCTTCCAGCACCTTCATCAGGTTCGGGTCGTAATCGGGCACGAGCTTGCCGTTGCGCTCGGTCCAGGTCCGACGCGCCATCATCTCCCATTCGGCATCGCCGAAGAGCGGGAACTGCTGGTCGGAGAGGCGCTTCAGGATCTCGGCGCCTTCGGTGAAGCTGCGCGGTACCGGCAGCTTGCCGACATAGCCCCTGATCCGCAGCAGGCCGCGCGCATCGATCACCGGCCCGACATCGTTCAGTACCGCGCCCTTGATCAGGGTCGGGCGGGCGGCCGCCAGCGCCATGGTCAAAAGGCCGCCGCGCGAGGTGCCGATGAAGATCGCCTGCTCGATCCCGGCCGCGGTCAGCAATTGCATCACGTCGTCGAGTTCGACGCGGATGTCGTAGTTGGCCCAGGTCTTGTCGTAGCCCGAGCGGCCACGCCCGCGATAATCGAGCGCGAGCACGCGCCGCGACCTGGCCTCATCCTGCGCCAACGCGAGTGCCAGTTCATGGAAATCGGCGGCGGTGCGCGCGAAGCCGGGCAGGCAGATCACGGGGAGGGCGGTTGCGGCCAGAGGACCATAGTCGCGGGCGTGCAGCTTCAGGCCATCGCGGGCTGTGATGAAGAGTGATCGAAAGCCAGTATCAGCGCTCATGCTGTCCTCGCGCGTGAGATATTCCCCGAAGTAGCTTGCGGCTTACCTGCGAACCCGGCCAAGCTCAACTCAAGCCGGCTTAATGGAGCGACCGCGCTGATCCCGTTCTCCGGCCGCCACGTCAAGGGATAATGGTCTTGGCTACTGCATCCGCTGATGCGGCGCGGAAATTCGATCCGGGCCGGGCTGCCGAATACGAAACCCAGAGTCGCATCGCTCTGGCGGGCTATGATGCCTGCCACGAGCTCTCCGCCTGCATGCTTGCCGCAGCACTCGGCCAAGGCGCGCCTGCGCATATCCTCGTAGTCGGCGCGGGCGGTGGTGGGCAAGAGATCGTCACGACCGGTGCGCTGGAGCCGGCTTGGCGCTTCACTGCGCTCGATCCATCCGAGCCGATGCTGGACCTTGCGGTTGCCAAGCTGCGGCAGCATGGGTTGCTCGACCGCACGGAAATCCATCTTGGCTATATCGACGATCTGCCGGTCGAAGCACGTTTCGACGCCGCGACCCTGATCGGCGTGCTGCATCACATTCCCGGTGACCAGCCCAAGCGTGAGCTGCTGCGCGCACTCGCCGCGCGGCTGAAGCCGGGCGCGCCGCTGGTCCTGGCCGGGAATCGCTATGCCTATGCCAGCCGGCCCCTGCTGCTCGCGGCCTGGGCCGAACGCTGGCGCATGCACGGCGCAGGCGTCGACGAGGTTCAAGCCAAGCTCGGCAAGATCCTGCAAGGCGCCGACCCGCCGCATTCGGAAGCTGCGGTCGCGACTTTGCTGAAGGAGGCCGGCTTCGAGCCGCCGACATGGTTCTTCGCGAGCCTGTTCTGGGGCGCCTGCATCGCGCGCCGGCTCTCATCAAAGAGTTAGAGCATGATGTCGTCCGAAAACCGGTGCCCACTTTTTGGCATCATGCTCTAGTCGCCGGAGCGCCCGCCACCGCGCTTCAGATCATAGTCGATCAGATAGGCGCTGCGCTGGTCGAGCCTTTGGCGGTAGACCTGCAGGTTCTCCATGACGCGCTGGACGTAGTTGCGCGTCTCGTAGAACGGGATGCGCTCGACCCAATCGACGGCGTCGACCTCCGGCTTGCGTGGATCGCCATAGGCGTCGATCCATTTCTTCACGTTGCCGGAGCCGGCATTATAGGCGGCGAAGGTCAGGATGTAGGAGCCGTGCCAGTCCTTCAGCAGGTCGTTGAGATGCGCCGCGCCCATCTGCGCCGAATAGAGCGCGTCCTGGCCCAGCCGCGGCCAGTCGAAGGGCAGGTTGGCGCGGCGCGCCGTCTCGCGCGCGGTTGCCGGCATCATCTGCATCAGCCCGCGCGCTCCGGCTTGCGACATTGCGGTCGGGTCGAAGGCGCTCTCCTGCCGTGCGATGGCATGGACGATGGCCCGCTCCATCGGATCGCCCAGCACCGGGAAATCCGGCACGCCGAAAGTCGGGAAGGCGGCGGTGTCGAGCGGGAAGCCGCGTTGCAAAGCGGTCTTGCCGACGGCGAGCAGGGCTTTGACGTCGCCCTCGCGCCGGGCGATCGCGGCGACCGCCTCCAGCGCCGGCGTGGTGTGCAGGCGCTGCGCCAGGTCGATCAGCATGACCCCGGCAAGATCGCGCGCGCCGATCTGGTAGAGCAGGCGCACGCCGCGATGTGCCGGCAGATGCGTCAGGATGGCCGCGCTGGCGCGGCGCAGGGGCAGATCGGAGAGGCCGAGCCGCGCGCGGGCGAGCTGGCCGTAATAGGCGATCGGATGGGCGGCGGCCTCCTCGTAATGGGCTGTGGCGCCTTCGGTATTGCCCATCGCCTCGGCCGCGCGGCCCTGCCAGTAGGCGGCGCGCGAGACCGAGATCGGCGTCTCCGCCAGCTTGGCGGCCTCGGTGAAATGCGCCAGCGCCAGCCCCGGCTGGTTGCGGAAGCGCAGCGCGATGAAGCCGGCATGCCATTCGGCATCGATGCGCTCGGCATTGTCCTCGGCGCCATGCCCGGCCACGACCTCATAGGCCTTGGCGGCATTGCCCTCGTCGAGCAGCTTGCGGGCGGTGAGGCGGCGCTCGACCCACCATTCGTCGCCATCGCCGAGCAGGGCCGGGTCGCGTGGCGCCTTGGCGAGGAACTGGGCGGCTTCAGTTGGCTTGTTGGCGCGCCTCGCCTGCTGCGCCTGCAGGAACAGGAACGACAGGTCGCCGCGCAGCGAGGCCGGAATGGCGTCGATCTGCTTGGCCGGGAGCGGGCTCTTCGCCTTCGCGCTGGCGAGCCTCGCTTGCGCCAGCTTGACGTAGTCGGCCGAGACGCGCGCCGCGTTGCGCAAGGCGGCCTCGGCCTTGCCGTTGAAGAGGTAGCGCTCGGTGCGCAGGCGGTGGTCGGCCTGGGTCAGCACGCCGTCGAATTCCGCCAGCACCAGCTTTTCGAGCGGCTGGCCGAGATGGTCCTTGCGCCAGGTCTCGCGGATCAGCACCGCCGCCTCGTCGGCCTTGCCCTCCGCCTTGAGTGCGCGCGCCAGCGCCACCCGCCCGACCGGGCTGACCGGGCGCTGCGCATGGAAGAAGGCGCGGATCACCGCATTGCTCTTCTTCTCTGAAATCAGCGCCTCTTCGGCGCGGCGCCGAAACAGGGTGGTGGCCGGATAGTTCGGATAGCTGCTCAGAAAGGCGTTGATCCGCGCGAAATCGACCGCGCCGCCGCCGAAGCGGATCGCCACCCATTCGAGCAGGGCGCGCGCGGTGCGGTCGTCGATCATCTCGGCCAGCTTGTCGCCATCGTCGAGCGCGCCGCGCCGATAGGCCTCTACCGCCGATTTCAGCACGGTGAGATCGGGCGTCGCTGCGTCGTCGCGCAACTGGTCGCTGGGATAGGGCGGCAATGCTCCGGTGGTCTGGACATCGGCCAGGGCGGCGAGGCGCTGCTCCTGCAGCGGGTGCTCGCTGTCGTCGCCGGCGAGCGCGGTCGCGGCGAAGGCGAGCAGCGCCGGCAAGACAATGGTAGTCAGTCGTCTGGAGGCAGGCGACCTGAACATGAAAGGGTCCTGGAACGACGCTTGAGTCGTGATGGTCGGGGAAGGCGGTTGATGAAGCCTTAACTCTACGGCCACGGATTTTGATGGGTTGCCGGCTTTGCGCGTGCCGGCCAACGGTTTATGTCTCTTGCCCACTCATTGTGGGTTTTCTGTGGGACGCCTCGATCATGACCAAGCATGCGCCGTACACCGGCTCTCTGACCGCGCTGGTGACGCCCTTCAAGGGCGGCAAGGTCGACGAGGCCGGCCTGCGCGCGCTGGTCGAGTGGCAGATCGAGAATGGCAGTCACGGATTGGTGCCGGTCGGCACCACCGGCGAGAGCCCGACGCTTAGCCATGACGAGCACGGCAAGGTCACGGAGATCGTCCTCGATCAGGCCAGGGGCCGGGTTCCCGTCATCGCAGGCGCCGGGTCGAATAACACTGCGGAGGCGATATCGCTCGCCCGGCATGCCGAGAAGGCCGGCGCGAATGCGCTGCTGGTGGTGACGCCTTACTATAACAAGCCGACGCAGGAAGGCCTCTACCAGCACTTCAAGGCGGTGAACGACGCGGTCGGCATACCCATCATCATCTACAACATCCCGCCGCGATCGGTGATCGACATGTCGGTCGAGACCATGGCGCGGCTTTATGAACTCAAGAACATCGCAGGCGTGAAGGATGCCACCGCCAACCTCGCCCGCGTCTCGTTGCAGCGCCACGCCATGGGGCCGGACTTCATCCAGCTCTCCGGCGAGGACATGACGGCGCTGGCCTATATGGCGGCGGGAGGCCATGGCTGCATTTCCGTTGTCGCTAATGTCGCGCCGAAGCTGTGCTCGGACCTGATGGTCGCAGCGCTGAAGCGCGAATACGCAACGGCGCTCAAGATCCAGGATCGCCTGATCCCGCTGCATGACGCCGTCTTCAAGGAGCCGGGCCTGGCCGGCGCCAAGCATGGGCTCAGCCTGCTCGGCCGCGTCGAGGACGAGGTCCGCCTGCCTCTGGTGCCGGTGACGGCTGCCACAGGCAAGGTAATCCGCGAGGCCATGGTTCACGCCGGCCTGTTGAATGCCTAGATAGAGGCGCTGCGTTCGTCCGGTTGCCCCGGCTGAACGCCGGGAGAGCGAGATGTACGAGCCAAGCCATTTCAAGGTCGAAGACCGCGATGCCCTCCACGAGGTCATCCGCGCCAATCCGCTCGCCACGCTGGTGACCGCGGGCGAGGGCGGGCTGCTGGCCAACCCCGTGCCCTTCGTGCTGCATCCGGAGCTCGGCGAGCAGGGCATCCTGCGCGCGCATCTGGCGCGGCCGAACCCGCAATGGCGCGCCATTGCGGCCGGGGCCGAGACGCTGGTCGTCTTCACCGGCGTCGAGCGCTACATCACGCCGGCCTGGTATGCCGCCAAGCGCGAGCACGGCAAGGTCGTGCCGACCTGGAACTACGTCACCGTGCAGGTGCGCGGCCCGGCCCGCGCCATCGAGGATAGCGAGTGGCTGATGGCCCAGCTCGAATCGCTGACGCGCCAGCAGGAGGCGCCGCGCGCCGAGCCCTGGTCGGTCTCGGATGCGCCGGCTCCCTTCATTGCGGCGCAGACGCGCGGCATTGTCGGCATCGAGATCGAGATCGCCGCGATCGTCGGCAAGTTCAAGCTGAGCCAGAACCGGCAGGAGGCCGACAAGCTCGGCGTTCTCAATGGCTTGAGCGCCGACCCTGAATCGGAATCGCAGGCGATGGCCGGTCTCGTGAAGGCCTATGGCTTCGGGCGATCGGCATGAGCAAGCCGGATCCGGAGCGCTACAAACTCGCCGCCGACAACCGCAAGGCGCGCTACAATTACGAGATCATGGAGACGCTGGAAGCGGGCATCGCCCTGCAGGGCACCGAGATCAAGTCGCTGCGCGGCGGCAGGGCGACGATCGGCGAGAGCTATGCCGGGCCGATGGGCACCGAGCTCTTCCTGTTCAACGCCCATATCCCGGAATATCTCGAAGCCAACCGCTTCAACCACGATGTCCGCCGGCCGCGGAAGCTCTTGCTGCATCGCCGCCAGATCAACAAGCTGATGGGCGCGATCCAGCGCGACGGCTTCACCGTCATCGCGCTCAAGGTCTATTTCAACGACAAGGGCAGGGCGAAGGTCGAGCTTGGGCTGGGCCGCGGCAAGAAGCTGCACGACAAGCGCGAGACCGAGAAGGCCCGCGACTGGAACCGCGACAAGGCGCGGATCATGAAGGCCGGCGGCTAGGCTTCGCTCGCCTCGGCCTTCGGGCCATGACATCTGGCAAGCACCTAACCGCTTCATCCCGGGCAAGCGCAGCGCAGAACCGGGATCCATCGTAGGGCTCCGGTGCTCGACGATGAATCCCGGAGCGGCGCGGCTTCGCAGCTTGTCCGGGATGACGTCGAGAGTTGGATGAGCGGCGCGATCCTATCGAGACGTTGCCTCCTTCACCGCCCCGACCGCAATCTGCGCAATCGTCGTGATCGCCGTCTCGCGCGTGATTTGGCCGCTTGTGGCCGAGCGCGCCAGTGCTTCTGTCGCGCCCAAAATGCCCGAGAACAGCGCCTCGCTGCGCTCCGGGGGAACGGCGGCGACGGCCGAGAAGGCCCCGGCATATCCGGCAATGCAGGCCCGGCGCGAGGCCTGGAGGAAGTCCTTGGTCTCCTCATAGGCGCAAAGCGTCGCGGCGATCTCCTCGCTTGCCGGCCCGGAGGTCAAGGCGCAATCGACATAAGCGGTGGCGACGATCTCGGCGACTTCGGTCAGCGTCCTGCCGCTCGCCGCGATGGCGGCATGCATCGCGGCGTTCTGCCGCTCCTCGTAGTCGCGGTAGAGCGCCAGCAGCAGGCCGGCCCGCGTGCCGAAATGCTCGTAGGTGATCGGTTTGGTGACGCCGGCCTGCTCGGCCAGCGTCGCGAGCGTCAGGGTGTCGGTGCCGTCCCGGCGCACCATGTCGAAGGCGGTCGCCAGCAATTGCTGGCGCCGCTCGCCCTTGGCCAGACGCCTGGTCCCCGCCACTTGTGCCGTCTCCATCGACTTACTGAGTGTAACCTACACTCAGTAAGGACGAGATGCGGCAGGAGCAAGAGCTCCACCGTCATTGCGAGGAGGCACAGCCGACGAAGCAACCCAGGGGGACGTAGAGCGCAGTCCCCCTGGATTGCTTCGCTGCGCTCGCAATGACGGGAGAGCGGCTTTAGCCGACAGCCTTCTTGAAGTTCGCGTTGGCCTTGTCCCAGTTCACCGTCTTCCACCAGGCGGCCAGGTATTCGGGCCGGCGGTTCTGGTACTTGAGGTAGTACGCATGCTCCCAGACATCGACGCCGAGCACCGGCCGGGCGCCGAGCTCGAGCGGCGTGTCCTGGTTGGCAGTCGAGATGATGGCGAGCTTCTTGTCCTTGCCGACGACGAGCCAGGCCCAGCCCGAGCCGAAGCGGCCGGCACCGGCGGCGTTGACCTTGGTCACCATGTCGGCCACCGAGCCGAGCGAAGCGTCGATCGCGCTCTTGAGCTCGGCCGAGGGCTGCTGCGCCCCGCCCGGCACCATCAGGTCCCAGAAGAACGAGTGGTTCCAATGGCCGCCGACATTGTTGCGCACGCCGGTGCGGACATTTTCAGGCACGGCGCTGAGATCGGCGAGCATGGTCTCGATCGGCGTCGTCCGGAGCCCCGCCCATTGGCCGACGAGGGCGTTGGCGTTGTTCACATAGGCCTGGTGATGCGCGCTGTAGTGGATGCGCATGGTCGCGGTGTCGATATTCGGTTCCAGCGCATCGAAGCCATAGCCGAGCGGCGGCAGGGTGAAGACCGGTGGCGGGGCTGCGGCCGGGGCGGGCGCAGCCTGCGCCAGCACGAGCGCGGGGCGGGCAAGCACGAGTGTACCGGCGGAGCCGGCGGCAAACGCAGTGAGGAAGCGACGGCGATCCACGGTAAACCCTCCCAGTTGTTATGGTGCGGCCCAGTGTGGACCGCCCATCGGTGCGGTGGTCAAGAGATCGCCGCCGAGCCATGCGGCGGTCGGGAATGCAAGATCGACGTGAGGCTCAGCCGTCGACGGTCTCGTCGCCCTGGCGGATGCCGTAGCGCCGCTCCAGGCTGGGATTGCCAGGGGTGCCGGGGGCGCCCGGGCCGCGCGCGGCGCGCTCGGCCGGATCGCGCCCGACCTTCGGCATCAGGTGCGACAGGTCGAGGAACTCGTCGCATTGCCGGCGCAACTCGTCGGAGACCATCGGCGGGTTGGTGGTGATGGTCGAGACCACCGAGACCTTGACGCCCTTGCGCTGCACGGCCTCGACCAGCGGCCGGAAGTCGCCATCGCCGGAGAACAGGTAGATCTGCTCGAGATGCGGGGCGAGTTCGAGCATCTCGATGGCGAGCTCGATATCCATGTTGCCCTTCACCCGGCGGCGCCCGGTCGCGTCGGTGAATTCCTTCGCCGCCTTGGTGATGACCCGGTAGCCGTTATAGTCGAGCCAGTCGACGAGCGGGCGGATCGAGGAATACTCCTCGCTCTCGACCAGGGTGGTGAAATAGAACGCCCGAATCAGATTGCCGCGGCCCTGGAATTCCTTGAGCAGGCGACGATAGTCCATGTCGAAACCAAGCTGTTTCGACGTGGCATAGAGATTGGCGCCATCGATAAAGAGCGCAATGCGCGGGTCGGCGGCCATGTAATGACTCCTGGCTCGAAGAATGCCTTAAATGACAGGATTAAGAAAGATGGCGGTCTAACCATGTCGAATGACCGCCAATTTTTCAGCAGTACCGCGGTTGTGGTGTGGCGTCTCGCCGCAGCTGGCTAAAAAGGGCGGCTCAGGCGGTCAAGCCGCGGCTCCCGGGCTTGATCGCGGGAATGGCGGCGAGTTCCGGCGGCAGCTTGTCGGGCGCATAGGCCGGCACGTCGAGCGAGAGCAGGCTGACCAGCTGGACGCCGAGATCGGCCTTGCCGGCCGAGCGGTCGACCAGGCAGGCGGCGCCGAGGATGGTGCCGGGCTCGTTGGCGATCGAGGCCAGGCATTCGCGCGAGGACAGGCCGGTGGTGACGATGTCCTCCACCATCACCACGCGCGCCCCGGCCGGGATGGCAAAGCCGCGGCGCAGCTTGAACTGGCCGTCTTCGCGCTCGACGAACACGGCCTTGGCCTTGAGGTGCCGCGCCGTCTCGTAGCCGGGCACGATGCCGCCCACAGCCGGCGAGACGACATAATCGACTGTGCCGAAGGCGGCTTCGATCTTGGCCGCGAGCGCTTTGCACAGGCGCTCCGTGCGCTCCGGATCCTGGAAGATGAACATCTTCTGCAGGAAGAGCGGGCTGCGCAGCCCGGAGGATAGAATGAAATGGCCTTCGAGCAATGCCCCGGCATCGCGAAATTCGGCCAGAACCTGATCGTCGGTCATTTGGTCTAATCCGGTCACAAAACTGCAACGTCTTAGCTGCGGACCGCGCGATGTTTCAAGCTTCAGATTTTGGCAAACCACAGCAATGGAGCGGTCGCGGCGTTTTTTCTGCGAGGCCGATTTTGCAGGTCAGCCGACCACGCGCTCGACCCGGCTGATCACCCGCTTCTCGCGCAATTCGCTGATGATGGCGCTGAGATGCTTCAGGTCCCAGACCGTCAGGTCGATCGTGACATTGGTGAAATCGGGGTTGGGCCGGTTCATCGCCACCGCGTCGATATTGCCGTCATGCTCGGCGATGGTCGTGGTGATCTGCGCCAGCGATCCCGGCTCGTTGATCGAGTTCAGCGCGATCCGGGCCGGGAAGCGCTGCGGCGCCTTGTCGTCGAGGTCCCAGCGCACGTCGAGCCAGCGGTCGGGCTCGTTGTCGAAGGCGGCGAGCGACGGCGACTGGATCGGGTAGATCGTCACGCCTTCGCCCGGCGTCAGGATGCCGACGATGCGGTCCCCCGGTACCGCGCCGCCATCGGGTGCGAAGCGTACCGGCAGGTCGCCGCCGAGGCCACGGATCGGGATGGCGTTGGCGCCCGGCGTCTCGCCCGGCAGCTTGAATTTAAGGTTGTCGCCCTTGCGCAGCTCGAACCAGCCCTTGCCGTTGCTGGCGGCCTTGGGATCGCCCGAGGCGGTGCGCTTCTCCGGCTCGAGATCGGGATAGACTGCCTTGACCACGTCGCCGGAGAACATCTCGCCGCGCCCGACGGCAGCCAGCACGTCGTCCACAGCCGTGCGCGCCAGCCGCTTCAGCGCGGCCTTGAGCTTGTCGTCGGTGAAGGGCCGTTCGGCGCGCTGGAAGGCGCGCTCCAGGATCTGGCGGCCGAGCCCGGCATATTGCCGGCGCACCGCGGTGCGGGTGGCGCGACGGATGGCGGCGCGGGCCTTGCCGGTGACCACGAGCGATTCCCAGGCGGCTGGGGGCGCCTGGCCCTCGGCGCGGGTGATCTCGACCTCGTCGCCGTTCTGAAGCTCGGTCAGCAGCGGCGCAATGCGGCCGTTGATCTTGGCGCCGACGGCGGTGTTGCCGACATCGGTATGGACCGCATAGGCGAAGTCGATCGGCGTCGCGCCGCGGGGTAGGGCGATCAGGCGCCCCTTCGGCGTGAAGCAGAAGACCTGGTCGTGGAACAGTTCGAGCTTGGTATGCTCGAGGAACTCCTCCGGGCTGTCGCCCTCGGCCAGCAGGTCGACCGTGCGCCTGAGCCATTGATAGGCCCGGCTCTCATCGGCGAACTGGGTCAGCTCTGTGGTGCGCCCGTCCTTGTAGTGGGCGTGGGCCGCGATGCCGTATTCGGCGATGCGGTCCATCCTGTCGGTGCGGATCTGCAGCTCGACGCGGCTATGGCCGGGGCCGACCACGGTGGTGTGGATCGAGCGGTAGTCGTTCTGCTTCGGCGTCGAGATGTAGTCCTTGTAGCGCCCCGGCACCATCGGCCAGGTCGTGTGGACGATGCCGAGCACGCGGTAGCAATCCTCCAGCGTGTCGACGATGACGCGGAAGCCGAAGATGTCGGAGAGCTGCTCGAACGAGACCGACTTGCGCTCCATCTTGCGCCAGATCGAATAAGGCCGCTTGCGCCGGCCGGAGACGTCGGCCTGGATGCCGCGCGCCGCGAGCTTCTCCTTCAGGTCGAGCTCGATCGCGCTGATCACGCTGCCTTCGCGCTCGGTAACCTCTTCGAGCCGCCTCGTGATGGTCTCGTGCGCCTCCGGCTTGATATGGCGGAAAGCGAGCTCCTCGAGCTCCTCGCGCAGCTCCTGCATGCCCATGCGGCCGGCGAGCGGCGCGTAGATCTCGGCCGTCTCCTCGGCGATGCGCAGGCGCTTCTCGGGCGCGACGAAGTGCAGCGTGCGCATGTTGTGCAGCCGGTCGGCGAGCTTGACCAGCAGCACGCGGACATCGTCGACGATGGCGAGCAGCAGCTTGCGGAAATTCTCGCCCTGCGCCGCCTTCTTCGAGACGAGGTCGAGCTTCTTGATCTTGGTCAGGCCGTCGACGAGCCGGCGGATATCCGGCCCGAACATGCTCTCGATCTCTTCGAGCGTCGCGGCCGTGTCTTCCACGGTGTCGTGCAGCACGGCGGCGACGATGGTCGCATCGTCGAGCTTCAGATCGGTGAGGATCGCCGCGACTTCGAGCGGGTGGGCGAAGAACGGGTCGCCCGAGGCGCGCTTCTGCGTGCCGTGCGCGCGCATGGCGTAGACATACGCCCGGTTGAGCAGGTCCTCATCCGTGTTCGGATTGTAGCTCCTGACCCTGTCAACGAGCTCATATTGCCGCATCATGCCCATGCGGGTCCCAGTAACACCTGCCAATGGTTTGCAATCATTCAATATCGGCACGGCGATCGGAGGCGGCAAGACGAAATCGGATGGGCGTCATGAAAAAGCCCGGCACTGCCGGGCTTTACAGCATATCCCACAAAAGTGGGATGCACTTTTGCGGGGGGAGCGCTCTCGCTCAGTCTTCGTCGTCGGCGCTCTCGGTCGGCGGCACCAGGCCGTCGAGGCCGCGCAGCAGGTCTTCTTCGCTCATGCGGTCGAACTGCACTTCCGAATCGGGCGTCGAGGCGCTCTGGCCGGGAGCGGCGAGCAGCGGCACGGTCTCGGCCTCGGGCTCGTCGACCTCGACATGCTTCTGCAGCGAGTGGATCAGGTCTTCCTTCAGATCCTCGGGCTTCAGCTTCTCTTCGGCGATCTCGCGCAGCGAGACGACGGGGTTCTTGTCGTTGTCGCGCGGCACCAGGATCGGCGAGCCCGACGCGATCATGCGGGCGCGGTGGCTGGCGAGCAGCACGAGCTCGAAGCGGTTATCGACCTTGTCGATGCAGTCTTCAACGGTTACGCGAGCCATGGAACGGCTCCTTCTGATCTTAGCGATGCAGGGAAAGATGATCTGAGCCGGCCATACAGCGAATGCCGGCTGGATGCAAGATTCTTGCGAACTCAGGCTCAGCCGTTTCCGCGCATCCGGCTGACCAGCTCATCGAGCCCCGGCTCGCGGCGCGCCAGCCCGTCATGCTCCGCGATGGCCATGGCCGGCAGCTCGTGCGGCTGGAGCTGGGCGAAGCGCATCCGCATCGCCGTCGCCACGCCCTCGCCGAAGGCGATCGCCTCGCGGTTGCCGATGGCGGAGAGGAAGCTGATCGTGCTGGCCGAGGCATCGGCGATGGCCGAGCGGATGATCTGCTGGTCGCGGTCGTTGGCGAGCCGCATCGCGAAGATCGTCGAGCATTGCGACAGGATGGTCGGGTCGAGCTCGCCCGGGCGCTGCGTCACCACGCCGAGATAGCAGCCATATTTGCGGCCCTCCTTGGCGATGCGGGCGATCGCCCGGCGGGTCGGGGCGAAGCCGAGCGCGGTGTCCGCGGGCACGTAGCGATGCGCCTCCTCGCAGAGCAGCAGGATCTCGTAGCTGCCCTGGCTCCACATCGCCAGGTCGAAGGAAATGCGCGCCAGAACGGACGCGACCGAGTTGACCACCTCGGAGGGCAGCCCCGCGAGCTGGAACACCGTGATCGGCTTGCCGTGCTGCGGAATGCGGAAGACCTGCCCGATGACCGGGCTCATGCTCTCGATCATGTTCGCGCGCGCGAACATGAAATGGTAGCGCGGGTCGGCATAGAGAGTCTCGAGCCGGACCTTGAGCGCGCGCAAGGCGGTGCGCGGGTAGCGGATCTCGTGTAGGCCGGTCAGCTCGTCGAGGACCGTGAAGGCGTCGGTCATCCGGTAGGGCAGCGGCGCGTCGGCGGAGGAGCCGGCATTGTCCGGCCCGCGCCGCGGTGCGGTTGGGTCGAGCGGCCGCTTCAGCAGCGTGCTGTTGAGGTCGCGCAGCATGTCCTGGGCCGAGATCGTGCGATAGCGCGCCCGCGCCGCGGCGATGACCTCGCGCAGGATGTCGACCTCGTCCGGGTCCGGCCGGCCGCGGAAGACGACGTCGGCGAATTCGTCGAGCCGGAACATCCAGAAGGGCAGGTCGAGCGTCGAGGCCTCGATCGTCACGGCCTTGTCGGGGAAGGCATGGGCATATTCGTTGTGCGGGTCGAGGATCAGCACCCTGAGCTGCGGCTTGACTGAGACCGCCTTGCGCAGCAGCAGCGAGACTGCGCTCGACTTGCCGACGCCTGTGGTGCCGACCAGCGCGAAATGGCGCGACAGCATGCGCTCGATGTCGACCGTGGCGGGGATGCTGGCATCCTGGGTCAGGTGGCCGATGGCCGTGCCGCCGCGGCCGCCGAGATCATGCACCAGCGCGAGGTCTCCGGCGCGGATGCGGTGCGCCACCGCGCCGACCGGCGGATAGGTAGTGATGCCGCTCTGGAAGCGCTGCCGGCCGTCCCCGCCTTCGAGCACCTCGCCGACGAGCTCGACCTCGACATGCACGTCGTTGGCGCCGCGGTCGTCCCAGCTCTGCTCGACGGCCTTGATCTGGTAGACGATGCCGACGATGCGGCTGTGCCCGAGATTGATCGAGATCATCCGCCCGACGGTCCAGGCCTCCTGCGGGATGCGGCTGCCCTGCTCCAACGTGGCGCCGATCGTCGCGCGCGCGCCGTTGCAGGCCAGCACGTGGCCGAGCGCGCGGTCCGGCCCCTGGCCGAGATCGCGGCGGTCGGGGGAAAGGTCGTTCTCGAATCCGCTCTTGTTGACTGCGAGCTGCACGGGCGGGCTGCCTTTGCCTCTTTGCGACGATCCGTGACGCTACGCGCGAGCGCTTAAGAGAGCTTTCCCATAGGGGAGGTGTTTGCTGCCGCGGTTACCAAATCGACAAGAAGTCCGGGACAATCGCTCCGCACCCATCAGCGAACGTGGTCCGCGCGATCAATTTCCTTGCCTTGAGCCGGGCGGGGCGTGGGTCTATGCAGCGGATGAGAGGCGAGGGGGCTGCCATGACGACGAGCCGGTTGCGACTGGGCGTGAACATCGATCACGTCGCCACCGTGCGCAACGCGCGCGGCGGCACCTGGCCCGACCCGGTTCGCGCCGCGCACCTGGCCGTGAAGGCTGGCGCCGACGGCATCACCGCGCATCTGCGCGAGGATCGCCGCCACATTCGCGACACCGACATGGAGCGGCTCGCGAGCGAACTCACCGTGCCGCTGAACTTCGAGATGGCAGCGACCGCCGAGATGATCGCGCTTGCCGAGCGCTTCAAGCCGCATGCAGCCTGTCTCGTGCCGGAGAAGCGCGAGGAGCGCACCACCGAGGGCGGACTCGACGTCGTCGGCCAGGAGGCCGCGCTGAGGCCTGGCATCGTCAGGCTCAAGGCGGCCGGCTGCCGCGTCTCGCTCTTCATCGAGCCGGACGAGGCGCCGATCGCGCTGGCGGTCAAGCTCGGCGCGCCGGTGGTCGAGCTCCATACCGGCACCTGGTGCCACGCTGTCGCCGATGGCCATGCCGAGAAGGCCGAGGTCGAGTTCCGCCGCCTGGCCGCCGGCGCCGCCTTCGGCACGTCGCTCGGCCTGGAGGTCCATGCCGGCCATGGGCTCGACTACGACACGGCGCGCAAGCTTGCCGGCGTGCCGGAGTTCGTCGAGTTCAACATCGGCCATTTCCTGATCGGCGAGGCGATCTTCCTCGGGCTCGAGCAATCGATCGCGCTGATGCGCGCGGCGATGGACGAAGGCCGCGCCGCCGCGTAAGCCTGCCGTCATGATCCTCGGCATCGGCTCCGATCTCTGCGACATCCGCCGCATCCAGAACTCGCTCGACCGCTTCGGCGAGCGCTTCACGCATCGTATCTTCACTGCTGGCGAGCGCGCCAAGTCGGACCGGCGCGCCACGCGTGCGGAATCCTATGCGCGCCGCTTCGCCGCCAAGGAGGCTTGCTCCAAGGCGCTCGGCACCGGCCTGCGCGCCGGCGTGTTCTGGCGCGACATGGAGGTGGTGAACCTGCCGAGCGGCGCTCCGACCATGCGGCTCACGGGCGGTGCCGCGGCGCGGCTCCGGGCCATGACCCCGCCGGGCTGCGAGGCGGTCATCCATGTGTCGCTGACCGATGATCCGCCGCTGGCGCAGGCCTTCGTGGTGATCGAGGCGCGGCCAAAGGCCGTCTGACGGAGTCCGGATATGGCGCATGGCGGCGATGGCACGAACCAGGAGCGCCTTCGCGCCCATTTCATCGGCCAGGCCAGGGGCTGCCGTCAGCTCGGCTCCCCCTTCACAGCGCTGGTTTGCGAGTTGCTCGCCGAGCGCCTCGACCGTACCAGCGCCTTCGGCCGGCGCATGTTCGACTGGCCGGGCGAGCCGCGGGCCGATGCGCTCTCCTTGCGTGCGGCCGGTGCCTTGAACGCATTGGCGCGGTCCGGGCGGGACTTGGCCTTGCGAGCGGCCTATCCGCCGAATGAGACCCAGGCTGAGCCGCTCTGGCAGGCTCTGAGCGCCGCGATTGCCGGGCATGACGCCTTCCTCACCAGCTATCTCGACAGTCCGCCCCAGACCAACGAGGTCAAGCGCTGCGCCGTGCTGCTCGGCGGCGCGCTGGTCATCGCCAGGGAATCGGGTCTGCCGCTCGATCTGATCGAGATCGGCTCCAGCGCCGGGCTCAATCTCGGTTTCGAGCGCTATCGCTACGAGCTTGGCTCGGCCGAATGGGGTAGTGCGGACGCGCCGGTCACGATCAGGAGCCAATGGCGCGGAACGCTGCCGCCGCTCGATGCGCCGCTTGCGGTTGCGGCACGACGCGCCTGCGATCTCAACCCGCTCGACCCGTCGCGCCGGGAGGATCGGGAACGCGTGCTCTCCTATATCTGGCCGGACCAGGCCGATCGCCTCAGCACCACCGAAGCGGCCTTCGACGCCGCGGCTGCCGCGCCCTGGCGGGTCGAGCGCGAAGATGCCGCGACCTGGGTCGAGGCGAGGCTGTCCGAGACGTCGCCGACGAGCCGGGCGCGCGTGCTGATGCACACGATCATGTGGCAATACCTGCCCGAGCCGACCAAGCAGCGCATCACCGCGGCGATGATGCAGGCCGGCGCAGCTGCGATGGCCGAGCGCCCACTCTATTGGCTGCGCATGGAGGCCGATGGCGACAGCGCCGCGGTGACGCTCGGCAAATGGCCCGGCGGCGCGGAGCGCGAGCTTGGCCGGGCCGATTACCATGGCCGCTGGGTCGAGTGGCATTGAGCCTTCGATAGCGTCCGTCAAAACGAAACCGCCCGCCGAGAGGGGCGGGCGGTTCGTCAATTTCGTGCGACTGTATAATCAGCCGCGGCCGGTGATCTCGCCTTCCGGCTCGTCGCTGAGCCAGCGGTAGATGACGCCGCCGAGGACGCCGCCGATCAGCGGCGCGACCCAGAACAGCCAGAGCTGCTGCAGCGCCCAGCCGCCGACGAACAGCGCCGGGCCGGTGCTGCGCGCCGGATTGACCGAGGTGTTGGTCACCGGGATGCTGACGAGGTGGATCAGGCACAGGCCCAGGCCGATCGCGAGCGGGGCGAAGCCGGCCGGCGCCTTGCCATGGGTCGAGCCCATGATGATGAAGAGGAACATCATCGTCATCACCACTTCGATCAGGAAGCCGGCGATCAGGCTGTACTGGCCGGGCGAATGCTCGCCATAGCCGTTCGAGGCGAAGCCTTTGGCGAGGTCGAAGCCCGGCGCTTCCCTGGCGATCAGGTAGAGCACGAGCGCGCCGAGGATGCCGCCGATCACCTGGGCGACGATATAGGGCACGACCTGGCTGCCCGGGAAGCGCCCGCCGGCCGCAAGGCCGACCGTCACGGCCGGGTTGAGATGGCAGCCCGAGACATGGCCGATCGCGTAGGCCATGGTGACGACCGTCAGGCCGAAGGCGAGCGAGACGCCGAGCAGGCCGATGCCGACCTGCGGGAAGCCGGCGGCGATCACCGCGCTGCCGCAACCGGCAAAGGTCAGCCAGAACGTGCCGATGACCTCGGCCACGTATTTCTTCGCATTCATGAGGAACCCCCTGAGTCGATGTGGGACGCTGCGCACACAACAGCCCGGAGCCGGGATAGAGGCAGGGCGTAAACGAGACGTTAGCCTTAACCGACGCTTGCCACAGGGCAGGCGCCTTGGTCTGAGCGGCCTCGGCGGCCAAGTTGGAACCTTTTCCGCGCCCTTGTGCGTTGCAGCAGCAACGAGGCTCGGCAGGGGCGTCGCCGGTCTCTGGAGGAGCTGCGCATGAATTCGATCGAACGCTGGTTCGCCGAATCGATGTCGAGCTTACCTTGGGACTCGTTCCGGATCATCTCCCCGGCTATTTTTTCGGCAGTGACTCGTCCCGGCCGGATTGCCTCGCCCCGCAATATGGCGACGCGCGCATGACGGGCCGGCTCCCGGCGCGGCCATTTCGACGAGATCATGCCCCAATCTCGTGCTGATAGGCTGGGAAGCGCGTTGTCCCCCGTCCAATACTCCGCTATGCCCGCGCGTTGGAATTATGAAGGAGCGCCCGCGTGGCCAACGACGCCGAGATCAAGAAGATGGCGAAAGAGCAGGGCAAGGCGGTCAAGGAGGAGGGCGGCATCCTCGAGACGATCAAGGTCGTCGTCCAGGCGCTCCTCATCGCCCTCGTCATCCGCACGCTGCTGTTCCAGCCCTTCAACATTCCCTCGGGCTCGCTGATCCCGACGCTGCTGATCGGCGACTACCTCTTCGTCTCCAAGTACACCTACGGCTATTCCAAGCACTCGATCCCGTTCAGCCCGCCGCTGTTCAACGGCCGGGTCTGGGCGGCCCCGCCCAAGCGCGGCGACATCGCGGTGTTCAAGTTGCCGAGCGACGGTTCGACCGACTACATCAAGCGCGTCATCGGCCTGCCCGGCGACCGCATCCAGATGATCGACGGCATCCTGCACATCAACAACCAGCCGGTGAAGCGCGAGCGCATCGCCGACTACGTCACCACCGACAACTGGGGCCGCAACGTCCCGGTCATCCAGTATCGCGAGACGCTGCCCGAGGGCGTCAGCCACATGATCATCGAGCGCGAGGGCGATACCGGCTCCTTCGACAACACGAAGGTCTTCCTCGTGCCCGAGGGCCACTACTTCATGATGGGCGATAATCGCGACAACTCGCTCGATTCTCGCGATGTCAGCGTCGGCTACGTGCCCTTCGAGAATTTCGTCGGCCGCGCCGAGATCATCTTCTTCTCGATCGAGGACGGCGCCTCGGCCTGGCGGATCTGGGAATGGCCCTGGACGGTTCGCTGGAACCGCCTGTTCTCGACGATCAAGTGACGAAACCCAACGATCACGCCCGGAAGCTGCCCGATCTCTCGCGGTTGGAGGCGAAGCTCGGCCATGTCTTCGCCGATCGCGGCCTGCTCGAGACCGCGCTCACCCATATGAGCGCCGAGGGCACGCGTCGCGGCAGCTACCAGCGGCTCGAGTTTCTCGGCGACCGCGTGCTCGGCCTCAGCATCGCCGACATGCTCTTCGCCCGCTATCCCGAGGCCGAGGAGGGCGACATGTCGCGCCGCCTCGCCGATCTCGTGCGCAAGGAGACCTGCGCCGAGGTCGCGATCGCCTGGGATCTCGGCTCCTTCCTGAGGCTCGGCGAAGGGGAGATCCTTGGCGGAGCCCGCAAGAACAAGGCGATCCTCGCCGATGCCTGCGAGTCGATCATCGGTGCGGTCTTCATCGATGGCGGCTATAGTGCCGCGCGGGACCTCATCGAGCGGGCCTTCGGCGAGCGCCTGCTGAAACCGGTCCGGCCCTTGCGCGACGCCAAGACTGCGCTGCAGGAATGGGCGCAGGGACGTGGCTACCAGACGCCGACCTATAGCGAGCGCGGTCGCTCGGGGCCGGATCACGCCCCGCTCTTCCGCGTCGCTGCCCGCATCAGCGGACTGCCCGACGCCGAGGCGGAGGGACCATCGAAGCGATTGGCCGAGCAGGCCGCGGCCGAGGCGTTCCTGCGCCGTGAAGGGCTCTGGAGCGAAACCATGGAGGTCGGCAATGGCTGAGGCGCAACAGCCCTCACAGCCCACACGGGCAGGTTTCGTCGCGCTGATCGGCGCGCCCAATGCCGGCAAGTCGACGCTGCTGAACCAGCTCGTCGGCGCCAAGGTCTCGATCGTCTCGCGCAAGGTGCAGACGACGCGGACCCAGGTGCGCGGCATCGCTTTGACGGGCCCGACGCAGATCGTCTTCGTCGACACGCCCGGCATCTTCGCGCCCAAGCGCCGGCTCGACCGCGCCATGGTGACGAGCGCCTGGGGCGGCGCGACCGATGCCGACCTGATCGGCGTGCTGATCGACGTCGCCAAGTTCGACCATGAGGAGAACGTCAAGCTGCTCGAACGGCTCGCCGAGCTGAAGCAGCCGAAGTTCCTGATCCTCAACAAGATCGACACGGTGCCGAAGGAGAAGCTGCTCGCCATCACCTCCGAGGTGAACGCGCGCACGACGTTCGAGACGACCTTCATGATCGCGGCTTTGACCGGCTACGGCGTCAAGGACATGCTGTCCTGGCTGGAGACCCGGATGCCGCTCAGCCCCTGGCTCTACCCTGAGGACCAGATCTCGGATGCGCCGCTGCGCTTCCTCGCCGCCGAGATCACGCGCGAAAAGATCTTCGAGCGGCTGCATGACGAGTTGCCTTACCGCTCCACCGTCGAGACCGAGCAATGGCAGCAGCGGCCGGACGGCTCGGTGCGGATCGAGCAGACGATCTATGTCGAGCGCGAGGGCCAGCGCAAGATCGTGCTCGGCGAGGGCGGCCAGACCATCAAGGCGATCGGCCAGGCCGCGCGCAAGGAGATCACCGAGGCGGCCGAGGCCACGGTCCATCTCTTCCTGTTCGTGAAGGTGCGCGAGAACTGGGCCGATGATCCCGAGCGCTATCGCGAGATGGGGCTGGAGTTTCCGCGGGGCGGCTAGCGCGGCTGCTTCGACCTCCACGTCATTGCGAGCGTAGCGAAGCAATCCAGGGGGAGTGCGCGAGCCCCCTGGATTGCTTCGCTACGCTCGCAATGACGGGAAATTGGTTTAGCGCGCCGTCCGAAACGCTGCCGCGAGTTCCCTGACGAAGGCATTGCCGCGCGGTGTCGCGACATTGCTTCTGAGCACGACCTCGGACGAGCCGAGCGCGGGTAGCCCCCCGGCCGCCCCGACATCGACCGCGCCCGGTGGTGCGATCCGCGCTGCCAGCGGCGAGACGCCGAGCCCGGCCTGAACCGCCGCCAGCACGGCCGCCATGCCGCCGCCGATGAAGGCCTCGCGCCAGCTTATGCCGGCGCGGCCGAGCGCCTCGATCGCATGGCGCCTGAGCCCGCATTCGGTCATCAGGCTGACCAGCGGCAGGGGCGCGGTCGCATCGCGCGCCAGCGACGGCGCCGCGAACCAGCCGAAGACGTCGCGGCGCAGGGTCTCGCCGACACGCCCGCCGCCGATTCGGCGCGTCACCGCGATATCGATCTCGCCGCGCTCGAAGGCCGCCTCCAGCACGCTCGACCGGTCGATCGTCAGGTTGATCACCAGCGTCGGGTCATGCCCCGCAAGCCGCGCGAGCAGGGCCGGCGCATCGGCCCCGACAGCCTGCTCGCTGATCCCGACGGCGATTCGCTCCGATGTCTCGGTGAAGGCGGCGCGCGCCCGCTCATGCGCGGCGAGCAGCTCGCGCGCTGCCGGCACGAAACGCTCGCCCTCGGCAGTCAGCTTGACCAGTCGCGGATGGCGCTGGAGCAGGGCGCGGCCCAGAACCTCCTCCAGCCGCTTCACGCGCGTGCTGACCAGCGATTGCGTCGTGCCCAGCGCCTCGGCCGCGCGGGTAAAGCTGCGCAGGTCGGCGGCGCCGAGGAAGGCCGCGACCGCATCGATATCGAGTGAAGCGCCACCCATAGATCCAAAATCCGTATGATTGATATCTATAACAATACCCTACTACGATGAATGCCTTGGCGCTAGCTATCGGGGCGGCGAGGCAAGGCCTCGCCCGAACCGGAGAGCCAACATGCCCCTGATCCGCATTTCCATGAGGCGCGGCCGTCCCGCCTCCGAGCCCGCCGCCATCGTCGACGGCGTCTACCGGGCGCTGCGCGAGGCTTTCGAGGTTCCCGAGGACGATCTCTTCGCCGTGATCCATCAGCATGATCCAGACGAGTTCATCTTCAACGCCAATTATTTCGGCTTCGCGCGCTCGGCCGGGCTCGTCATCATCCAGCTCACGGTCAGCGCCGGCCGCGGCGTCACCCAGAAGAAGGCGCTCTTTGCGAAGATCGCCGAGAACCTGCGCCGCGACCCCGGCCTGAAGCCGGACGACATCTTCATCAACCTCGTCGAGACCACGCGCGAGAACTGGTCCTTCGGCGCCGGCGTGGCGCAGTACGCCTGACCGCGCCGTCATGCTCGCCCTTGTGGCGAGCATCCACGTTTTGAACGGTGCCCGCGATAAGCGAAGACGTGGATGGTCGGGACAAGCCCGACCATGACGAGAAAGGCGCGCCGGGAAAACGAAGAAAATTGACCCTCGCCACTGCGCCGCCCTAACTCACGCGATGGAGTGGAGCGACGAGGGCACGATCATCGGCATCCGGCAGCATGGCGAGAGCGCCGTGATCCTGGAGGTGATGACGCGCGGGCACGGCCGCCATCTCGGCCTCGTCCGCGGCGGCCGCTCCACCAAGGTGCAGCCGGTGCTCCAGCCCGGCAATGCGGTGGCGCTGACCTGGCGGGCTCGGCTCGACGAGCATCTCGGCGAGTACAGGATCGAGCTGCTGACCTCGCACGCCGCAAGGCTGATGGCCGCTCCGGTCGCGCTCTACGGCCTCGCCACCATCGCCGCACTGCTACGGCTCTTGCCGGAGCGTGATCCGCATCCCGGGCTGCACGAGGCGCTCTCGGTGCTGATCGAGCATCTCGACGAGCCGTTGCTGGCGCCGGCGCTGATCGTGCGCTTCGAGATCGCCATGCTGTCCGAGCTCGGCTTTGGACTCGACCTCGTGCGCTGCGCCGTCACCGGCGCGAACGAGGACCTGACCCATGTCTCGCCGAAATCCGGCAAGGCCGTGAGTCGCAAGGCGGCTGAGCCCTATCTCGACCGCCTGTTGAGGCTGCCTGCCTTCCTCAGCGAGGGGCAGGGCGCCCGCCAGCCGGCCCCGGCCGATATCGCGGCAGGCTTCGCCCTGACCGGCTTCTTCCTGCGCCGCCATCTCTACGAGCCGCGCGGTCTCCAGGAGCCGCCGGAGCGGGCGCGATTGATCGAGCTCGCCGCACGAATCCACTGACTTTTTCGGCCTCGGGGCGCTATGACGCTTTGCACCGCTTGCGCCGGGCCGGCATCGTCATGCCAAGTGATTCGCAAGGCTGGCCTGGCGCCGCCGCCGTATAAATCGAGGTCGAGTACACCATGGGCAAACCGGTCGATCCGCCGCCGGAGGACGAGACCGAGCGCATCGATCTGAAGACGGCGCTCGAGGAGCGCTATCTCGCTTATGCGCTCTCCACCATCATGCACCGCGCCCTGCCGGACGCGCGCGACGGGCTGAAGCCGGTCCACCGCCGCATCCTGTATGCGATGCAGTTGCTTCGGCTCAATCCGGGCGTGGTGCACAGGAAATGCGCCAAGATCGTCGGCGACGTCATCGGTGGCTTCCACCCCCATGGCGACCAGTCGGTCTATGACGCGCTGGTGCGCCTCGCGCAGGATTTCGCCCAGCGCTATCCGCTCGTCGACGGCCAGGGCAATTTCGGCAATATCGACGGCGATAACGCCGCCGCCTACCGCTACACCGAAGCGCGGATGACCGAGGTTGCGCGTCTGCTCCTCGACGGGATCGAAGAGGACGCGGTCGATTTCCGCCCGACCTATAATGGCGAGGACGAGGAGCCAATCGTCCTCCCGGCCGCCTTCCCGAACCTGCTCGCCAACGGCTCGCAGGGCATCGCGGTCGGCATGGCCACCTCGATCCCGCCGCACAACGCCGCCGAGCTTTGCGATGCGGCGCTTTATCTGATCCAGCACCCGGAATCCTCCTCCGAGCAGCTCATGACCTTCGTGCCCGGCCCGGATTTCCCGACCGGCGGCATCATCGTCGAGACGCGCGCCTCGATGATCGAGACCTACCGCACCGGCCGCGGCGCCTTCCGCACCCGGGCGCGCTGGCATGTCGAGGACCAGGGCCGCGGCACCTGGCTCGCGGTCGTCACCGAGATCCCCTACATGGTCCAGAAGGGCCGGCTGATCGAGAAGATCGCCGAGCTGCTCAACGACAAGAAGCTGCCGCTGGTCGCTGACCTGCGCGACGAATCGGCCGAGGACATCCGCGTCGTCATCGAGCCGCGCGCCCGTACCGTCGATCCCAACCTGATGATGGAATCGCTCTTCCGGCTCTCGGAGCTGGAAGCGCGCATCCCGATGAACATGAACGTGCTGACCGGCGGGCTGGTGCCGCGCGTGCTCGGCCTGAACGAGGCCCTGCGCGCCTGGCTCGACCACCGCCGCGACGTGCTGCTGCGCCGCTCGCGCTTCCGCCTCGGCCAGATCGAGAAGCGGCTCGAGATCCTGCGCGGCCTGCTGATCGTCTATCTCGACCTCGATCGCGTCATCAAGATCATCCGCGAGGAGGACGAGCCGAAGGTCGAGCTGATGCGCTTCTTCGAGCTCAGCGAGGTCCAGGCCAACGCCATCCTCGACACCCGCCTGCGCGCCCTGCGCAAGCTCGAGGAGATGCAGCTCAAGACCGAGCTCGACGAACTCACGGTCGAGAAGGGCCAGATCGAGGACCTGCTCGCCTCCGAGGCGACGCAGTGGAAGCTGATCTCGCACGACATCCGCGAGGTGAAGAAGCTCTTCGGCCCGGAGACCGCGATCGGCAAGCGCCGCACCGACTTCGCCGACATGCCCGAGACCACCGAGATCGACCTGACCCAGGCCATGGTCGAGCGCGAGCCGGTCACGGTCGTGGTCTCGAAGAAGGGCTGGATCCGGGCGCTGAAGGGCCATGTCCAGGATTTCTCGACCTTGACCTTCAAGGGCGACGACGCGCTCCAGCTCGGGTTCTTCACCGAGACGACGGCGAAGGTCCTTGTCCTGGCCTCGAACGGCAAGGTCTTCACGCTGGAGGCCTCGAAACTGCCGGGCGGGCGCGGCTTCGGCGATCCGATCCGGCTGATGATCGAGCTGGAGGAGACGGCCGATATCGTCTCCGCCTTCCCCTACAAGGCGGGCACGAAGCTGCTGATGGTGACCTCGGACGGGCGCGGCTTCGTCGCGCCGACCGACGACGTCGTCGCCAACACCCGCAAGGGCCGGCAGGTGGTCAATGTCGCAGTGCCGGTCGTGGCGATCCTGGCGGCCCCGGCCGAGGGCGACCATGTCGCAATCATCGGCGAGAACCGCAAGCTGCTCTGCTTCCCGCTCTCCGAAGTGGCGGAGATGGGCCGCGGCAAGGGCGTGCGCCTGCAGCGCTACAAGGATGGCGGCGTCTCGGACGCCAAGGTCTTCAAGCTCACTGAGGGCCTGACCTGGCTCGACACCTCCAGCCGGACCTGGACCGTGGCGGAAGGCGAGCTGACCGAATGGCTCGGCCACCGCGCTGAAGCGGGCAGGTTGCCGCCGAAGGGCTTCCCGAAGAACAACAAGTTCGGGGGGTAGCGTGCTCTTCCTTCTCCCCCTGCGGGAGAAGGTGCCCCGAAGGGGCGGATGAGGGGTCGCGCCGCGCTTTCCGAATGTCGAGGACGCCGCGCGCAACGTTTGGAGCGTCGCGCGACCCCTCATCCGTCTCGGCTTCGCCGAGCCACCTTCTCCCGCAGGGGGAGAAGGGAAGGCGCGCTCACTCCGCCGAAGAACGATTCAGTTTCATGACGTTACGTCATCATCTTGAATCGACCCGCCAACGCCTTGAATCAAACTCTCAAGCTCAGGGCCTGATCGCCTGCCCGACGATGCCGACTTCGAGGCCGAGCGTCAGGTTGTTGGTCACGGCCCATTCGACGCCGGCGCGCGCTTCCGGTCTCACCGCGATGTCGCTCTGCTTGAACGGCGCCGAGAACGGGCTCGCGCCGAAGCGCCAGGTCTCGTTGGCGGCGACCATGCCGACCTTGGTGTAGAGCAGCACGTTCTCGGCTGCGAGGTAGCCGGCCTTGAGCTGGAAGGCGCCGGCGATGTCGCTGGTATAGACGGCGTTGCCGAAGCGCGGCGTGTCGTAACCGCCGAACGGTCGGGTGTACTCGACGGCGCCGACGATGCCGTAGACGAAATCGCCCTCGCGCCACATCTTGCCGGCCTCGAGCCCGATGGTCGGCCCGGCATAGGTGCCGTAGCGCTTCGAGCTCGACACCTGGAAGCCGGTTGAGATGCGCGCGTAGGAGCCGTCCCACTTCACGCCGCCGGGCGCCAGCGTCGGCTCCGACCAGGCGAAGGAGGGCAGGGGCGCGAAGCCGGTGAAGGGCAGGAAGGCCTGGGCCTTCGCGCCGCCCGCGGTCATGGCGAGCGCGCAGAGCGCGCCGGTCAGGATCGGTAATCTCACGTTGAAGGCACCCTTGCGGCCGAACTTCCGTTGGAAGCTAGCAGATGGGCGGGCGAATGTCGCGGATTTGTGGCGACGCCGCGCCTGTGGGCGGATGAGGCTCGGGTGGTGTCGAAGAGCTCTCAGCGCAGCTTGGTGCGCATCTTGAGGAAGCGCATGGTCCGCTCGGCGGTGGCGCCGTCGAGGGTGGCGTAGCCGCGCAGGTCGTCCTTGATGTTCTTCTGGGCGAAATAGAGCCGCCTGACACGCATGGTCAGGACCGCCTCGAAGGCCGGCGTGCCGACATTGAGCGAGCGGCAGGTCACTGCGATGCCGCTGACATCGCGCTGCATCAGCACGCGCAGGGCCTGCTCGGTCGTTATGTCGGCCGCCTGGCCGATGACCTGGGCGAGGTGGTAGGCCCGGTCCTCGCGGGCGAGCATGGCGATGACGTCGTCGAGCGAGCGGGTTCCCTCGGTGAGTTCGCTCTGGAGCAGCTTCACCTCCAGCCGCTGCTGCCGGGCCTGGCGCGCCAGCGTCACCGCCTCGTCGGGGCGCTTCGACCACAGGCCGCCGCTGTCGTTGAGCTCCTCGACGATGCGCATCACGCGGGTGGCGCGGTCGGGCGTCAGGTCGGCGCGGGCTGCGAGCGCGCTGCTGATCGCGATGTCGCTGCCGCCGCGCTCGAGCAGCTTGTCGAAGCCCCTGTCGGAGAAGGCGGCGCCCTCGTTGTTCGAGACTGTGTGCAGCACGTCGCGATTGCCGCGCTCCACCAGGATGTCGGTCAGGCCCGAGGACAGCCGGGCGCGCTCGGCGATGGCGACGAGATGGTATTGCGACTGGCTGACGGCGATCGCCGCGAGGTCGGCATCGGTCAGCACCGGCGAGAGCTTCAGCACGAGGCGGGCGACCTCGCCGTCATGATCGCCGGCGAGCGTGACCGCGACCTGATGCGGCAGGCTCGGCACCGCCGCGACCTGCTCGGCATAGGCCTGCCGCTCCGGGCTATCGAGATGGTTGAGCGAATGGGTGGCGATCTCGCCGTAATGCTCCTTGGAAAGCTCGCTCGGCTCCTGGTCGAGCAGGAACAGGTCGGTGACCGCGTTCAGCAATTGCCGCCGCGTATCCGACGACATTTCGATCGGCATCTTCGACAAGGAGTCTAACATCGGCGTTCTGCCTTTGAGGAATTCAAATAGTAACGTTGCGGCATCTTGATTTAGTCTTAAGCCGCCGACTGGCGTGAAGCTGACCCAAGATCACGTCGCAATTGGATGGACCCATCAAATTGCGAAAAACGTGATCTTCATCAAAAAGTTAGAGCATGGCCTACGCGAAAAACCGGCTCCCACTTTTTCGCGCCATGCTCTGATCGGATGGTTTCCCAGAAGTGACCGGCCCGCAGCGGCATCGCGCGGGCCGGTCCGCTGCGTCAGGCCTTCGCCATCGGCCAGAACAGCCGGTCGAGCGCCAGCATCGCCAGCAGCGAGGCGCCGACCAGCGGGAAGATGACGCCGCCAATGCCGAGAATGGCGAAGACGCCGTAGAGCGTGCGCCGGCGCGGCGGCATCGGCGGCACGCCGAGCGAGCCGGCCGGGCGTCGCTTCCACCACATCACCCCGGCCGAGACCGCGAGCAGGATGATGGCGAGGCAGACCGCCAGCATGAAGAGCTGGTTCGCCAGCCCGAATTCCTGGCCCATATGCACGTTGATGCCCCATTCCAGCGCTTTGCCGAGCGGGCCGTAATCGGCGAAAGACATGTCGATCAGCGGCTCGCCGCTATACTGGTCGAGATGGATCACGCGCTGGCGCGACAGGTCGTTGGGATAGACCGAGCCGGTATAGACGCCGGCCGGGCCGCTCGGCAGGTTGACCGCATAGCCGCGCGTCAGGCCGAGCGCGTCGAACTTCGCCACCGCCGTATCGAGGCCGATCGGCGCAGCCGCCTTCGCTACCGATTCCGGCACGCGCGCCTGTTCGAGCGACCATGAGGTCGGGCCGGCATGGTGCAGGTGCTCGTCCGACATCGGCACCGCGACGCGCACGCCGGCGGGATAGCCGAAATTATTCCCGTTGGCCCAGCGGTTGACCTGATCGCCCCAGAACACCGACCAGGGCATGCCGGTCACGGCCAGGAAGACGACGAAGAGCCCGGCGAAGGCGCCGGTCACGGCATGGAGATCGCGCCAGAACACGCGCTTCCCAGCATCGCCGCGCACCGAGACCACGCCGCCGCTGCGCCCGCGCGGCCACCACAGGTAGAGCCCGGTCGCGACCAGCAGGATCGCCCAGCCGCCGACGATCTCGATCACGCCGTTCGCCACCGGCCCGAAATAGGCCAGGCTGTGGATCTGCCTGACGACCCACATCACCGTGCCCTTGTCCGGCAGTTGCCCGAGCACATGCCCATCATAGGGGTCGACATAGGCGACCTTGCGTGTGCCGTCCGCGGTGCGGATCGTCACCTCGGCGGAGGCGCTGGGTGTCTCCGGCGGCACGAATTTCACGGCCTGGCCCGGGATCGCAGCGAGCGCATTCGCCACGATCGCGCTCGGCGCGGCCATGGCACTGGTGCGAATCTCGACCTGCTTGAGGTCGCGATGGATCAGCCCGTCGAGTTCGTAGCGGAAGAGGTAGAGCCCGCCGGTGACCGCGAGCAGGATGAGGAAGGGCAGCGTCAGCAGCCCGGCATAGAAGTGCCAGCGCCAGACGGCGCGGTAGAACGAAGCGGACGCGCGCGCAGGCGCGGTCTCCGCCAGGGAGATGGTGGTCATGGTGATGTCCTGTCCTGAAGATGGCTGGGAAGGGCTTCAGGTCAGGGCAGGTGGCGCGCGGGCTCCGAGTGGATAGACTGGGCGGCCCGGCGGGACGGCTGGCGCGGCGTGCGGCAGGAAGCGCGCCTCGGCGACGCGGGCAAGCCGCAAGGGCAGGGCGGTGCCGGCGACGGGCGGAACGCCGTTGGCGCTGGCGAGGCAGCCGAGCGCGCAGCAGATCGGGCCATGCTCGGACTTGCCCTGCTGCGTGTCCGGCCCGGAACCCCCGCTCGGCAGGCAGAGCACATGTTGCGGCAGCGGCGAGGGCGCGGCCGCAAGGCCGGAGCCGAGCGCCAGCAGCACGGCGTGCAGGATGAGCGCATAGGTGCAGAGCAGCGCGACGGCGCCCCGCTTCCAGCCTGCTGCCTGCACTCTCCCGCCCATGCCAAAGGGCTAAGGCGCAGCCGCCCGCCGGTCAACGCTTGGTCATGCGATGGCGCTGCGCCGTTTGGCCGCGCGGCGGGCAGGGCAATCGCTTGAAGGCCAGGCTCGTCCCCTTCCCCCCGCTTGCGGTGGGGAAGGGTTAGGGATGGGGGGCCGGAAAGCGGGTCTCGCCAGGTCTTCCGCGTGACACCAGGCGGCACTGCCCCCCACCCAACCCTCCCCACCGCAAGCGGGGGGAGGGCTTGCGCCCCTCATGAACGGCAGTGCTCCCCTTCAAGCATTTGCTCTGGAGCAGCGGGCCTCAGCCCTTGTCGACGCGCTCCCAGCCCTGCGCGCTCAGCCGCTCCTGCGGCAGGAAGCGGGCCTTGTAGGACATCTTCGGCGAGCCCTCGACCCAATAGCCGAGATAGACATAGGGCAGGCCGAGCTTGCGGGCCCGCTCGATATGGTCGAGCACCATGAAAGTGCCGAGCGAGCGCGCCTCCAGCATCGGATCGTATACCGAGTAGACCATCGAGAGCCCGTCGCTGAGCCGGTCGGTCAGCGCCATGGCGTAGAGGTCGCCCTCGCCGCGGCCGGTGAAGCCGCTATCGGGCCCGCGCCGGCGGTACTCGACCAGCGAGGTGTCGACATGGGTGTCCTCGACCATCATGCCGAAGTCGAGCGCCGACATCGTCGCCATGCCGCCATCGGGATGGCGCTCGTCGAGATACTCGCGGAACAGCGAGTAGTGCTCCGAGCGCGGCTGCGGCGGCAGCGTCTCGCCGATCAGGTCGCTGTTATGCGAGAGCACCTTGCGGAAGCCGCGCGAGGGCCTGAAGTCGTCGACGACGACGCGCACCGAGATGCAGGCGCGGCAGGTCTCGCAGGCGGGTCGATAGGCGATGCTCTGCGAGCGCCGGAAGCCGCCTTGCGAGAGCACGTCGTTGAGGTCGCGCGCCCGGCCGCCGACGAGATGCGTAAACACCTTCCTCTCCTCGCGCCCGGGCAGATAGGGGCAAGGAGTCGGCGAGGTCAGGTAGAATTGCGGGGCATCCCGCAACGGGCGCGTCAAGGTCAGGTCGCTCCGGAAACGGCTCTAAACGACAGTGTAACAGCAGCAACGGCAGCAACAAGCGCAGGCTTTGGGCAAATCAGGCCCGTACGATCACGAATCCGGTCAGGATATCGTGTCCCAGCCGGCGGTCGGCGCGGACGAAGCCGCACAGGATGTCGAGCACCCAGAGCCCGACCGTGCCGGCGGCGACGTAGAACAGCAGCGCATGCACGGCAGCGGCAAGCCCGTCCGGCCGCGCGCCGGTCACAGTCTCGACCCTGAGGCCGGCCATGCGCATGCCCCAGGTCGCCTGCCTGCGCCCGCCAATCGTCAGCGCCGCATAGCCGAGCGCGGTCGCGACGGTGGCGATCGGGATCAGCAGCCAGGTCGCGCCGAAGGTGACGATGCCGAGGAGCAGCAGCAGGAAGAAGATCAGCCAGCCCAGGATGAACAGGATGACGATGTCGCCGATCCAGGCGAAGAGCCGCGAGCCGAGCACGCCGCGCACATTCGGCACGGCATAGGGCTCGATCGGCGTGATCGGCTGCTGGTAGCTGCGGTCGCTCATCGGAAACGGCCCCTGTCCTGGCGGGCGGATGATCCGCCCGTGCCGCCATAATGTTTGATCAGCGGTCCTGTTCTGCAAGGCCGCGCGGCAGGATCCGGCGCGGCGCATAGCCATCATTTTTCAGCGCCGCCTCGATCGAGCGCGTATGCGCCTCGCCGCGGGTCTCCACGGTGACGTCGAGCGTCACGCCCTTGGCGGGCACGTCGAGGAAGAGCCTGCCATGGCTGACCTCGAGGATGTTGGCGCCGTGCTCGCCGAGCAGGCTCGCGACCTTGCCGAGCAGGCCGGGACGGTCGCTGGCGGTGAGCCGGAAGGCGCAGATGCGATCCTCGCGCTCCAGCTCGCGCACCATGATCGCGGCGAGCAGGCGGGTGTCGATATTGCCGCCGCTGAGCAGCAGCCCGACCTTGCGGCCCTTGTAGCGCTCGGGCTCCTTGAAGATGGCGGCAAGCCCGATCGCGCCCGCGCCCTCGGCCAGCGTGTGCTGCAGGCTGGCATAGGCGTTGACGGCGCGCTCGATCAGGTCCTCGCCGATCAGCACGATGTCGGAGACCAGGCTGGCGACGATCGGCAGGGTCTGCTGGCCGACGGTCTTGACCGCGATGCCCTCGGCCAGCGTCGCGCCGCCGATGAACAGGTCCTTGTCGTTCACCGCGTTGTAGAAGGACGGGTAGAGCGCCGCCTCGACGCCGATCAGCTCGATCTCCGGCTTGATCGCCTTGGCCGCGATGGCGTTGCCCGCCATCAGCCCGCCGCCGCCGAGCGGAATGACGAGCATCTCGAGATCGGGCGCATCGGCCAGCATCTCGCTGGCGACCGTGCCCTGGCCGGCCATCACGGCGGCGTCGTCATAGGGGTGGACGAAGACCAGCGCCTCGGCCTCGGCCAGCTCGCGGGCCTTCTGCGCCGATTCATAGAGCGTCTCGCCATACAGGACCACGCGCGCGCCATGCGCCCGGGTGTTCTCGACCTTCACCAGCGGCGTCGTCTCCGGCATCACGATCGTCGCTGGGATGCCGAAGCGATGCGCGTGATAGGCCACGGCCTGGGCATGGTTGCCGGCCGACATGGCGATGACGCCGCGCGCCTTCTCGGCCTCGTCGAGCGAGAGCAGCTTGTTGACCGCGCCGCGCTCCTTGAACGAGGCGGTCGCCTGCATGTTCTCGTGCTTGACCAGGATGGTCGCGCCGGTGAGCTCGGAGAGGCGCGGCGCCGGCACCAGCGGCGTGCGCAGCACATGGCCCTCGATTCGGCGCGCGGCCGCCGCGATATCGGCAAGGGTGATCGCGAAGGGCGCGCTGGTCATGTGTTTCCCATTTCAGGCCGGACGGATTTCAGACATCGCGCGTTCAGACTTGGCGCGGCGTCAGTTCGGCTTCGCCGAAGAAGCCGCCGGGGCGCAGGATCAGCACCACGGCGAGCAAGCTATAGACGGCGATGTCGCGCTGTTCGAGCGGCATCGTCGACGACCAGAGCGCCTCGAACAGCGCGATGCTGAGCGCGCCGAGGCAGGCGCCCGAGACCGAGCCGATGCCGCCGAGGATGGCGGCGACGAGCGCCTTCAGTCCGAGTGTGAACCCTCCGGCAAAACCCATGCCGCCGTAGATCACGGTGACGATGACGCCGGCCGCGCCGCAGGCCGCGCAAGCCAGGATCAGCGCCTTGTCGTGCACGGCCCGCGCATCGACGCCGAACAGTGACGCCGTCCGCTCGTCATCCGAGACCGCGCGCCAGGCCCGGCCGTAGCCGGAATACCGGATCAGCAACACGAGCCCCAGCGTCAGCGCCAGCCCGAACGCGGCCAGCCCGAGCCCGACCGGCGTCGCGGTGACGACGAAGCCCTCCGCCCGCGCCAGCGCCCAGGGCTCGTTGAAGACCGGCGGCAGCCAGCGCAGGTCCGGCCCCTGCGCCAGCCGCAGATATTCGGACAGTCCGATGGCAAGGCCGATCGTCGCGATCAGCACCTGCTGGCCATTGGCCCGCTGCATGTGGCGCAGCACGAAGCGGCCCATGGCGAAGCCATGGAAGGCCGAGACCGCCATCGCCACGGCAAACGCAATGACCAGCCCCGAGATCGGCGTCGAGAGCGAGGCCGAGACCAGCAGTGCCACGCCGACGACCGAGGCAAGCGCGCCGAGCGCCGCGAACTCGCCGAAGCTCAGGATGATGCGGCCGGTCAGCCCGTAGATCAGCGCGTAGGCCGAGGCGAGCAGCGCATAGACCGCGGCCGAGGGCAGGGCGCTCAAGGCCTGCTGCAGCCCGTAGGCCAGGCCGAACGGGATCTCCGGCAGGTCCTCCAGCCGGGTCGAGCCGGGATCGGGCGCGGGCTCTTCGCGGTTCTCCAGGTAGAAGCGCCGCAGCAGGTAGAAGCTGGCATCGTTCATCGGCCTTCCGTCGGTCGCGACGCCGATCAGCGCGCCGCGCTGCGAGCCGATGCCCTCGCCGGCGAAGAGGCAGTCGATATAGCGCGTGCGCGCCAACGTCGATCCGGCCTCGACCTTGTAGAGGATGCGCAGGGCGTTGGCGCGCGGCCCGGTCGTGTCGCGTTCGATCGTGATGCGCGCGCCGGGCGGGTTGAGCGGCGGGATCGCCTGCCGGCACAGCCGCGTCTGATCCGTATCGAAACGCCCGCCGCAGCCGGCAAGCGCCAGGCCGAACAGAATCAGCAGGAGGAGGGCGGGGCGCATCGCGCTGACGCTAGCGCCAGTTGCGGTGCGTTGAAACTCGTGTTCAGCCGATCGCCTTCAGCTTCTCGGCAACCCGGGGCGCGAAATAGGTCAGCACCCCGTCGGCGCCGGCGCGCTTGAAGGCGATCAGGCTCTCAAGCATCGCCTTGTCGCCGTCGAGCCAGCCGTTCAGCGCCGCCGCCTGGATCATCGCGTACTCGCCGGAGACCTGGTAGGCGAAGGTCGGCACGCGAAAATGGTCCTTCACCCGCGCGATCACGTCGAGATAGGGCAGGCCGGGCTTGATCATCACCATATCGGCCCCCTCTTCGAGGTCGAGCGCGACCTCCGCGATGGCCTCATCCGAATTGGCCGGGTCCATCTGGTAGGTACGCTTGTCGCCGATCAGGGTGGCGTTGGTGCCGATGGCGTCGCGGAACGGGCCGTAATAGGCCGAGGCGTATTTCGCGGCATAGGACATGATCTGGACCTGGTCGAACCCGGCCGCGTCGAGCCCGGCGCGAATGGCGCCGACGCGCCCGTCCATCATGTCGGAGGGTGCGATCACATCGGCGCCGGCATCGGCCAGCGCCAGCGCCTGTTCGGTGAGGATGCGCACGCTGGCATCGTTCAGCACGGTCTCGCCCGCCATCACGCCGTCATGGCCATGCGAGGTATAGGGGTCGAGCGCGGCGTCGCAGATGATGCCGAGCTCCGGCACCTCCTGCTTGATCGCCCGCACCGCCCGGCACATCAGGTTGCGCGTGTTGAGCGCCTCGGAGGCGGTCGCGTCGCGCAGCGACTTCTCGACATTGGGGAAGGGTGCGATGGCGGGGATGCCGAGCTTGGCGGCTTCGACGCTCTGGCGCACGGCCTCCTCGATGTTCAGCCGGTCGACGCCGGGCATCCAGACGACCGGCGTGCGCGCCTGCGAGGAATCCACCAGGAAGATCGGCCAGATCAGGTCGTTGGTGGTCAGCACGTTCTCGCGCACCAGCCGGCGCGACCATTCGGCCTTGCGGTTGCGCCGCATGCGCCGGATCAGCCCGAGCGAGTCCGCGCTCTGCAACGCAGTGGCCGGCACCTCGTCCTGCCGCGCCAGCGGAGCCGGAAACGGCCGCACAACCCGAGATGCCATGGAAATGCCTCCGTCCGACGGGACGCCGATCTTGCTTGTTGCGCGACGCATAGCACATCGGAACCATTCCAAAACAGAGGTGGATGGTCGCAACCACCAAGGCGGGGCTGGGAGAGCCCGCGCGTTGACAAGCGCCGCCGCCCCGGCCCAGAACCGCGGCGCAACCGAGGACGTCCGCGGCATGCCGCAAGAACCCGAGATCATCTGCGAGACCCGTGGCGCGGCCGGCGTCGTCATCCTGAACCGGCCGAAGGCGCTGAACGCGCTCAGTCTCGGCATGGTCCGCGAACTGGCGCGCGCGCTCGACGCCTGGGAGCGCGATCCCAAGGTCACCCGCATCGTCCTGACGGCGGCCGGCGAGAAGGCCTTTTGCGCCGGCGGCGACATCCGCGCGCTGCACGATCTCGGCCGCGCCGGCAACTATGGCGAGATGCTCAAGTTCTGGGGCGAGGAATACGTCCTCAACGCCCATATCCAGCGCTATCCCAAACCCTATCTCTCGCTGATCGACGGCATCGTCATGGGCGGCGGCGTCGGCATCTCCCTGCATGGCGGCTATCGCATCGCCGGGGAGCGCTATCTCTTCGCCATGCCGGAGGTCGGCATCGGGTTCTTCCCCGATGTCGGCGCGACCTATGCGCTGCCGCGCCTGCCGGGCGCCGCCGGCATCTATCTCGCGCTCACCGGAGACCGGGTGGGCGCCGCCGATGCCGTCGCGCTCGGCCTCGCCACCCATGCCGTGCCGAGCGGGCGCATGGCCGAGCTTGCCGACGCGCTGGCTGGACGCAGCGCGGTCGACGACATCCTTGCCGGCTTCACCCATGATCCCGGCCCGGAGCGGCTCGCGGCTGATCGCGCCACCATCGCGGAATGCTTCGGCGCACCGGATTTGCCGGCGATCTTCGACCGGCTCGAGCGCAAGGCCAAGGCCGGCAACGGCTTCGCCGGCAAGACGCTGCAGACGCTGAGCGTCAAATCGCCGACCAGCGTCGCCATCGCCTTCGAGCAGATGCGCCGCGGCGCCACGCTCGACTTCAACGAGGCGATGCGCACCGAGTACCGCATCGTCTCGCGCATCGCCCGCAGCCCGGAATTCTACGAAGGCGTCCGCGCCGTCGTCATCGACAAGGACCACGCGCCGCGCTGGCAGCCGGCCAGCCTCGAGGCCGTGAAGCCCGAGGCCATCGCCGAATACTTCGCGCCGCTCGGTGCCGACGAACTCGTGCTGGAGCCTTGAGCATGGGACTCGGGCGAGGGGATACGGAACCTCTGCGCGGCCAGCGCGTCGTCGGCGCGCCCGGCATGGTCGAGGCGCCGCGCCGCCGGATGCGCTGGCGGCTGCTGCTGGTCTGGCTGCTGCGCCTGCTCTCCATCGCCTGGCTGGCCAAGGGCCTGATGGCCTGGGCCGTGATCTTCGGCATCGGCACCGAGGGGCAGCTTCCGTTCGAGGAGCAACTGCTCAGCTCGCAGGCGATCACGGTCTACTTCGCGGTGATCGACCTCGTTGCTGCCGTCGGGCTCTGGCTGACCAGCACCTGGGGCGGCGTGCTCTGGCTCCTGGCGGCGGTCAGCCAGCTCCTGCTCGGCTTCTTCTTCCCGCGGCTGCTGCCGATCACGCCCTACCTGATCGGAACCTATGTGGCGCTGATGGTGGCCTATTTCCTGGCGACCTGGGCGGCCGAGAACGAAGAAACGTAAGGACGGCTTGGCCGTCCGGAACCACAGTCCTCATCCTGAGGAGCGGACGAAGTCCGCGTCTCGAAGGATGCTCCAGCGCCCTCTGGATCATCCTTCGAGACGCCGCTTTCGCGGCTCCTCAGGATGAGGGCTGGAGCGTCCTATGCGGTCATCGGGCCCGTCGATTGCGGCGAGTCATGGTAACAAACGCTTTAGCTTAAGCGTTTCTGAGTTCATTTTGGATTCACCCAAAGGGGTAAATCCCTGATTCATCCTGATATTTAAACTCGTTTTCATCCGCGCCGCCTATGGTGTTCCTCAGAAGCGGACCGGGAGACAATCCTGGCCGACATACAACAGGCGGGATTATACCATGAAAGCGAGCGTAAAGACTTCGGCTCCGGCCGTGTCGGAAGAGGTTCAACTCAAGGTGAAGCCTCTTTACCTTGAGTCCCTCACTCTTGTTGAGCGGCTGCATCGTCGCCTGCTCGATGTCATCAAGGACGAGTTCGAGCGTCGCAACCGCGACGACGTCAACAGCGTCCAGGCGCTGCTGCTCTACAATATCGGCGACGCCGAGCTCAGCGCCAGCGAGCTCAGGACGCGGGGCTACTATCTCGGCTCGAACGTCTCCTACAACGTCAAGAAGCTGGTCGAGCTCGGCTATCTCCACCATGCCCGGTCACGCATCGACCGCCGCTCGGTCCGCATCAGCCTGACCGAGAAGGGCCGCGAGGTGCACAATCTCGTGAAGGGCGTCTACGACAAGCATGTCCAGACGGTCGAGCAGATCGGCGGCATCGCGGCCGACGATTTCGAGCGGATGAACAACGCCCTGCTGCGCCTCGAGCGCTTCTGGACCGACCAGATCCGCTACAAGCTCTGATTTCGGTCGCGAAAGCCGCACCCGGCGGCTTTCCATCACATCGGCCCGGCCTCCGCCCGCAAGGCGCGGAGGTTTTTGCCGACCTGACGGCAGAGGTCCTCGCCGGACTGTGGCTCAGATCACGCATGTCGAAACCGAGTCTTCCTCTTCGCTTCCATTGCCCTAAAAACGCCGCGCTCACGAGACGTTAACTCTGGTATTGGATCGTCGCTTGGCAGCCGGGTCGCCTTTCCAGGGCGGAGCCGGCTTGGTGTTTTGTGGCGCATGGGCGCGCAAGCCTGGCTCTATAGGGACGTGGAAGAGGGGTACTATGTCGAATTTCAGCCTGACCCGCCGTGAAACCGTGCTGGCGCTGCTCTCCGGAGTGGCGGCGAGCGTGGCCGCGCCGGCCTTCGCCCAACAGGCGGAGTGGCGGCAGAGCTATGATTCCGGCGCCCGAAACGCCGTCGCGCGCTCCTCCACCCCGATGCTGTCTGCGGAAAGCTTCCAGGCGACCGAGCAGGCGATCACCGCCTATCGCGAGCTGGCCGCCCGCGGCGGCTGGCCCGTGCTCCAGGTCAGCGAGCGCCTGAGCGTCGGCTCGCGCGGTCCCGGCGTCGTCGCCCTGCGCCAGCGCCTGATCATCACCGGCGATCTCGACGCCTCCGCCGGCACCAGCAACGTCTATGATTCCTATGTCGAGGCGGGCGTGCGCCGCTTCCAGTCGCGCGTCGGCCTCTCCACCACCGGCACGCTCACCAAGGCGACCCTGGCCTCGCTCAACGTGCCGATCGAGCGCCGCATCCGCCAGCTTGAGACCAATGTCGTGCGCCTGCGCACCTGGTCGGGCAATCTCGGCCAGCGCTACGTCGTCGCCAACATCCCGGCCGCGATGGTCGAGACGGTCGAGAACGGCCATGTCGCGACCCGGCACGCCGCCGGCGTCGGCAAGATCGACCGCCAGTCGCCGCTGCTGCAGACCAAGATCCCGGAAGTCAATTTCAACCCGACCTGGACGGTTCCCGCATCGATCATCCGCAAGGACCTGATCCCGAAGATGCAGAAGGAGCCGAACTACCTCACCGAGAACAAGATCCGCATCATCGGCCCGAACGGCGAGATTCCGCCTGATCGCGTCAACTGGCGCTCGGACGAGGCGACCCGCTACACCTTCCGCCAGGATCCGGGCGGCGACTTCAACTCGCTCGGCTTCGTGCGCATCAACATCCCGAGCCCGCATGGCGTCTACATGCACGACACGCCGTCGAAGGGCATCTTCGGCGACGATTACCGCTTCGTCTCCTCGGGCTGCATCCGCGTCCAGAACGTGCGCGACTACATCGCCTGGCTGCTCAAGAACACCCCCGGCTGGGACCGCGCCAAGATCGACGAGGTCATCGCCTCGGGCGAGCGCATCAACGCCCGCATCTCCGACCCGGTGCCGTGCTACTGGGTCTACGTCACTGCTTGGGCGACGCCCGATGGCGGCGTGCAGTTCCGCGACGACATCTACAACAAGGATGGCCTCGGCCCGTCGCCCGTCGCCGCCTTGCAGGGCGAGCAGGACATCTGAGGCGCTCGTCAGAAGCTTTGAATTGAAGCGGCCCGCCGAGCGATCGGCGGCCCGTTTTCGTTAGGTGGTCGGTGACGGCCGCGTCAGCGCGCGCGCTTGCGCCCCAGGATCGATGGGGCCGGCTTGGCCGGCTCCTCGTCCGGCACCGCGAGCCTGGCCCCGGCGACGTGGAGCACGACATAGCCGAGCACGGCCGAGATCGCCGAGCCGACCAGCACGCCGATCTTGGTCGCGTCGTTCAGCGTGGCATTGCCGGCGAAGGCGAGTGCGCCGATGAACAGGCTCATGGTGAAGCCGATGCCGCAGAGCAGCGAGACGCCGTAGAGCTGCGGCCAGCTAGCCTTGGCCGGCATGGTGCCGAAGCCGAGCTTGACCGCCAGCCAGGCGAAGCCGAACACGCCGATCTGCTTGCCGAGGAACAGGCCCAGCATGATGCCGAGCGGCACCGGCGTCAGCAACAGCGCGGGCGTCATGCCCGCGAGCGCGACCCCTGCATTGGCGAAGCCGAACACTGGCACGATGAAATAGGAGACGTAAGGATGGAGCCCATGCTCCAGCTTGTGCAGCGGCGAATGCTCGGGCTCGTCGCTCTCCGCGCCGCGGCCGCCGAGCGGGATCGTCAGCGCCAGCGCGACGCCGGCCAGGGTGGCGTGGATGCCGGATTTGAGCTCGAAGAACCAAAGCAGGGCGCCGACGACGAGATAGGGCAGGAGCGAGCGCACGCCGAAGCGGTTCATCAAGGCCAGTACCGCGATGCAGATCGCGGCGGCCGCCAGCATCGCGAGCGAGAGCTCGCCCGAATAGAACAGCGCGATGATCAGGATCGCGCCGAGATCGTCGAGAATCGCTAGGGCCGTCAGGAAGATCTTGAGCGAGACCGGGACTCGCGAGCCGAGCAAGGCGAGCACGCCGAGTGCGAACGCGATGTCCGTGGCGGCGGGAATCGCCCAGCCGCGAATCGCCGCCGGGTCGCCGCGGGCGATCAGCAGGTAGATCAGCGCCGGCGCGATCATGCCGCCGAGCGCGGCGAAGGCGGGCAGGGCGCGCCGCGACCAGGTCGCGAGCTGGCCCTCGATGAACTCGCGCTTGATCTCCAGCCCGACGAGCAGGAAGAAGATCGCCATCAGCCCGTCATTGATCCAATGCAGCAGGCTCAGCCCGGCGATCTTGAGTTCGAGCACTTTGAAGTAGACGACGCTGAGCGGCGAGTTCGCGATGATCATCGCGTTCAGTGCGGCGAGTACCAGCAGCACGCCGGCCGCCGCGCCGCTCTCGAAGAACGCGTGCAGGGGCGAGCGGCGTTGCGGCGGCCAGGTCTTGGTCTGAACGTCGGCGTCGTTCGGCTCGCTCGTCACGCTCGCATCCTCCACGTTGTCTTGCAGATGTCGCAGCCTGCCGATGACAGGCCGATGTCGGAGCGCGACGATCGCGCGGGCGGCGATAACCGAGTCATCGCAATCGCGCCGATGGGTCAACCGGATTCGGACGCGCGCAAGACCGCATTCTCCATTTTGCCGGCCTGTATTCTCCGCGGAGTCGGCGCGCGCTGCCGACCAGCACGGCCGCGGCGGCCATGACCGCGAGCAGCACTGCGCTGCCGCAGAACAGCCCCGCATAGCCGTAGCCTGCGATCAAGGGCGTGCTGAGAAGCGGCGAGCAGAATTGGCCGATGAAGACGGATGCCGTCAGAATGCCCCCGGCCAGTCCTCGCTGCCGGGGTGGGGCCAAATTCAACGCGAGGGCGACGAAGCTCGGCGAGACCAGTGCGTAGCCTACGCCGATCGCTGCGGCTGCGCTGAGGGCCGGCAGGGCCGTCGAGGCGAGGATCAACATTGGAAACCCCAGCGCCATCGCGGCGTAGCCCAGGGCGAAGATGCCGGCATAGCCGACCGCGCGCTGGATGCGAGGGTAGAGCAGCGCGCAGCAGCCGCCCGACAGCATCAGGACGCCGAGGGCAGCGCCGGTCATGACTGCGCCATCGTAGCCTTCGGCCTCGAAGAAGAACGACAACTGGGTCGGCATGATGAAGAAGATCATGTTGGTCGCCGCCTGGAGAAGCACCAGCAGCGCGAGCAGGGCGCGCCAGGATCGCTGCCCTTCGCTGCCGTCTGCCGGCCTGGCGCCGCCTGCGTGCGCGGGCCGGGGCGGATCGACGATGGCCCTCCACATCAAGGGCAGGAAGGCGGCGGCGAGGCCGTAGACTGCGAAGGGCAGGCGAGGCGAGATCGCGGCCACCCATCCAGCCAGGGAGATGAAGACCAGGCCGCCGAAATTCCGCGCGGAAATCTGCAATCCCGTCAGCGCGGTGCGGTCGTTGCCGGTGAAGTAGTCGCCGATGAGCGCGGTCTGCGCCGTCATGATGAGGGCAACCGCGACGCCGAGGACGAGGCGGCTCGTGAAGATCGTCGGCAGGTCCGGGAGGACGAGCCCGGCGCATCCGGAGACGATGAACAGGATCACCCCGGCGAGCAGCAGCGGCCGCCTCCCGATCCGGTCCACCGCGAGCCCGGCCAGCGGAGCGCAGATGGCGACGCTGAGGGAAGGCGCCGGCACCAGCAGGCGCGTCAGCATCGCGGCGTTCGGGTCGTCCGCGAACAGGCGTTCGAGCCCCGGGAGCGCCGGGCTGATGGTCGCGTTCGCCATCGTCGTGAGCGATGCCGCCATCAGCAGCGCGATTGCGCGCGGGTCCCGCCAGACCGGTCCTGACCTTGTGCCGTAAGTGTTTTCCATGGTTTTACCTCTTGCCGAAATCACTGGTCCGGCAGAGTGTACGAGTTCAAGTCGACTTGAGGTCAAGCATGCCGGTTCTGGATATCGGGGAGGTGGCGCAACGCTCGGGCGTGCCGGCGTCGACCCTGCGCTACTACGAAGAGATCGGCCTGATCTCCTCCCTTGGACGACACGGGCTGCGGCGGCAGTTCGATGGCGACGTGCTTCTGAAATTGTCGCTCGTCGGCATGGGCAAGGCGGCGGGTTTTTCTCTGGTCGAGATCGCCGGCATGTTCGGTCAGAACGGCCAGCCCGACATTCCCCGCGCCCTGTTGCATGCCAAGGCAGGCGAACTGCAGCGGCAGATCCTGGATCTGCGGACGCTGCGGGACATCCTTCGCCATGTCGCCGATTGTCCGGCCCCGACGCATCTGGAGTGCCCGACCTTCCGCGCGCTCCTGAAGGCAGCGTCGCGCAAGCGACTCGCTTATCACCCGTCCCGTAAACGGGCGGGCGGGGCGCTCAAGACCGCCGGGTGACGGGAGCGCAACCGCTTTCCCGTCTATCTATCACTTGGACGGCCCGCCTGCCGCATGATAGGGACGCCCCGACGGAGCCGAGCCCGGATCGGCCGCCACATTTTAGGAGCCGGACATGACCGAAGCCGCGCGCGACAAGCACCTCTCCAACTCCTTCTTCGGCGCCTCGCTGGCCGATGTCGACCCGGAGATCTTCCGCTCGATCGAACTCGAACTCGGCCGCCAGCGCGAGGAGATCGAACTGATCGCCTCGGAGAACATCGTCTCGCAGGCCGTGCTCGAAGCCCAGGGCTCGGTCATGACCAACAAATACGCCGAGGGCTATCCCGGCCGGCGCTATTACGGCGGCTGCCAGTTCGTCGACATCGCCGAGAAGCTCGCGATCGAGCGCGCCTGCCGGCTGTTCGACTGCCAGTTCGCCAACGTCCAGCCGAATTCCGGCAGCCAGGCCAACCAGGCCGTGTTCATGGCGCTGATGCAGCCCGGCGACACCTTCATGGGCCTCGACCTCGCCGCCGGCGGCCACTTGACCCATGGCGCCCCGGTGAACCAGTCCGGCAAGTGGTTCAAGGTCGTGCCCTATGGCGTCTGCGTCGTCGATCAGGTCATCGACTACGAGGCGCTGGAGCGCCTTGCCGTCCAGAACAAGCCCAAGCTCATCGTCGCCGGCGGCTCGGCCTATGCCCGGCATTGGGACTTCGCCCGCTTCCGCGAGATCGCCGACAAGGTCGGCGCCTATTTCATGGTCGACATCGCCCATTTCGCCGGGCTGGTCGCGGGCGGCGCCCATCCCTCGCCGTTCCCGCACGCCCATGTCGTCACCACGACCACGCACAAGACCCTGCGCGGCCCGCGCGGCGGCATGGTGCTGACCAATGACGAGGCCATCGCCAAGAAGATCAACTCGGCCGTGTTCCCCGGCCTCCAGGGCGGCCCGCTGATGCACGTCATCGCCGCCAAGGCGGTGTCGTTCCACGAGGCGCTGCAGCCGGAGTTCAAGATCTATGCCCGCGCCGTGGTCGAGAACGCCAAGGCCCTGGCCGAGACGCTGAAGACCAAGGGCTTCGACCTCGTCACCGGCGGCACCGACAACCACCTGATGCTGGTCGACCTGCGCTCGAAGAAGGTCACCGGCAAGGCGGCCGAAGCCGCGCTCGGCCGCGCCCACATCACCTGCAACAAGAACGGCATCCCCTTCGACCCGGAGAAGCCGATGGTCACCTCCGGCATCCGGCTGGGCACCCCCGCTGCGACCTCGCGCGGCTTCGGCGTCGCCGAGTTCAAGCTCGTCGGCGAGCTGATCGCCGAAGTGCTCGACGGCCTCGCTGCCAATGGCGAAGAGGGCAATGCCGAGGTCGAGCAGGCGGTCAAGGCCAAGGCCCATGCGCTGACGGCGAGGTTCCCGATCTATTGAGACCGCGAGCCTATTTGAAGCATGGCATTGTGCTACTATCTCGTGACTGCGAGGTATGACGATGAAGACGGCGATCACGATCGACGAGTTGAGACGCATGGCGGCGCGGCACGCTGTTTCACTGCCGCGTGCACATGCGAGCAATGATGATCATGAATTTCAGCCGGATGCGGCTCCATCGGCGTTGCCGTTGATCGACGGAGAGCGAGCCGCCCGCATCAGCGAGTTGATCCAGACATCCCGCGAATTGGCAAAGCGCCGGACGCCTGAGGAGACTGCCGAGCTGGAACGCCGTTTGGAAGAGCGCGAAGGTTGACGTGCGACCGCCTTCGCGAGTTCTCATCGTCGATGCCAACATCGTCCTGAGCTGCGCGCTCGGGTTGCGGGCAGGCGAGGTGCTAGAGTTCGTTGGCCAACGGCGTATCCTCGCCATCTCGCAGCGTGCTGTCGAGGAGGTCATCGGGGTTTCTGGTCGCCTCGCCGACGAGGGGCAGCCTTCGGCAGTTCTTGCTCCCAAGCTTGTCGACGCTCTCTCGGTTGTCGCCCATGAGCAATATGCCCAACTCATTCCAGAAGCTGCAAAAACGTTGATGCTCGCTCCGGCTTCACGGAACGGAAACTCCGCTGATGCTCACGTGCTTGCACTGGCTTGGCAGGCCGAGGCCGATATCTGGTCTCATGATCGCGACTTTGCAGGAACGGGTTGGCCGTCATGGTCCAGCGCCAATCTCAGAGCTGCGCTGGCACGCGAAACCGAGAACCCGAACCCCTGAGAACCCGCCATGCGCTGTCCCTATTGCGGCTCCCTCGACACGCAGGTGAAGGATTCGCGGCCGACCGACGATCACGCCTCGATCCGCCGCCGCCGCGTCTGCCCCGATTGCGGCGGCCGCTTCACCACCTTCGAGCGCGTGCAGCTGCGCGAGCTGACCGTGGTCAAGCGCTCCGGCCGGCGCACCGCCTTCGACCGCGACAAGCTCCAGACCTCGATCGAGGTCGCCCTGCGCAAGCGCCCGGTCGCGCCCGAGCGGATCGAGCGCATGGTCAACGGCATCGTGCGCCAGCTCGAAAGCTCGGGCGAAGGCGAGGTTTCCAGCTCCACGATTGGCGAGCTTGTGATGGAAGGGCTGAAATCGCTCGACGACGTCGCCTATGTGAGATTCGCGTCGGTCTATAAGAACTTCCGCGAAGCCCGTGATTTCGAAGAGCTTTTGGGCCAGCTCAGCGCCGACGAGCTCGAAGCCGTGACGGTTCCGCCGCCCGCCCGCCAAGATGACTGACCAGAGCGCGGTCGACCGCGCCTTCATGCGCCAGGCGCTCGACTATGGCGCGCGCGGGCAGGGCACGACCTGGCCGAACCCCTGCGTCGGCGCCATCGTCACGCAGGACACAGCCGACGGTCCGGTCATCGTCGCCCGCGGCCATACCCAGCCCGGCGGCCGCCCGCATGGCGAGGCGCATGCTTTCGACCGCGCCGGCAGCGCCGCGATCGGCGGCACGCTCTACGTCACGCTCGAACCCTGCTCGCACCGCACGATCCGTGCCGCGACGCCTTGCGTCGAGCGCACCATCCTGGCCGGCGTCCGGCGCGTCGTCTCGGCCATGGCCGATCCGAACCCGCGCTTTCGCGGCCTCGGCTTTGCCCTGCTGCGCACGGCCGGCATCAGCGTCACCACCAACGTGCTGGAGGCGGAGGCGCAAAGCGCTCATCGCGGCCATGTCCTGCGGGTCACGCAGGGGCGGCCGATGGTAACCTTCAAGATCGCCCGCACCGCCGATGGCTTTGCCGGCACGGCCGCGCGTAAGCCCATCGCCGTGTCCTGCCCGGCCGCGAGTGCCTGGGTCCATCTCCAGCGCGCCCATCACGATGTGATCATGCTTGGCATCGGCTCGGTGCTGGCCGACGACCCGATGCTGACGGTGCGCCTGCCGGGTATGGCCAAGCGCTCGCCGATCCGGGTCATCCTCGATTCGCACTTGCGTCTGCCACTGGCTTCACGGCTCGTGCAGACGGCAGGTGAGGTTCCGGTCTGGGTCATCGCGACCGAGGCCGCGCCGGTCGAGCGCGAGCTTGCCCTGGTCGCAGCCGGCGTCGAGGTCATGCGGGTGTCGGCCGGGCCGGACGGCCATCTCGACCTCGCGGAGGCGTTGACGCTGCTGGGAACGCGCGGCATCACCCGCGTCTTTTCCGAGGGCGGGCCGACTATCGGCGAGAAGCTGGCGCTGGCTGGTTTGGCCGATGAGGTCATCGTCTCGACCTCGCCAAAGCCGCTCGGCGAGCAGGGCGTCGTTGCCGTGCGTCCGGGCCTTGCAGAAATGCTGGCCAACCCCGACCTGTACCGGCTTGCGGAGGCCGGGCTGATCAGCCACGACCATTTCGAGCGCTATGAGAGGATCGCCTGATGTTCACCGGCATCGTCACCGCCATCGGCACGGTCGTGGAATCGCAGAGCAAGGGCCCGAGCCTGAAGCGCCTCGCCATCGCCAGCCCTTATGACGCAGCCGGAATCGAGATCGGCGCCTCCATCGCCTGCGCCGGTGTCTGCCTGACGGTGACGGCGCTGAAGCCCCGCACCGATGGCGAGGCCGGCTGCATCTTCCAGGTCGAGGCCGCGGCCGAGACCCTGTCCAAGACGCAGGTCGGCGAGTGGGCGCCCGGCACGAAGATCAATCTCGAGCGCTCGCTCAAGGTCGGCGACGAACTCGGCGGCCATCTCGTCACCGGCCATGTCGACGGCGTCGGCACCATCCTGAAGATCGAGCCGATCGCGCCCGATCCGGACGAGCCCTGGGGCGCGACGGCGCGCTTCCATGTCCGCGCGCCGCGGGGTCTGCCGCGCTTCATCGCCGCCAAGGGCTCGATTTGCCTGGACGGCACCTCGCTCACGGTCAACACGGTCGAGGACGACGTCTTCACCGTGCTGCTGATTCCGCACTCCTTCAGCGTCACCACCTGGGGCGAGCGCGGGGAGGGCGACCCCGTTCATGTCGAGGTCGATCTGATGGCACGGTATGCCGCGCGGCTTGCAGAGGCCGGCCGGGGCGAGTAACCAGCGGCCTCAACATCCAGCAAGGACAAGAACCATGGCCGGACCCCGGCAGATCTCGGCCGACAAGGCCGCAACTCCCGCCGCCCCGCTGGACGGCGCGCGCGTGCTCGTGGTCGAGGCGCGCTTCTACGACAAGCTCGCCGACGAACTGCTCGAAGGCGCGCTCGCCGTGCTCGACAAGGCCGAGTGCCGCGTCGACGTCGTCACCGTGCCCGGCGCGCTCGAAATCCCCTCGGCCATCATCATCGGCCTGCGCGCCGCCGACGAGGCCGTCGATCCCTATGAGGCGGTGATCGCGCTGGGCACCGTCATTCGCGGCGAGACCGGGCATTACGATATCGTCGCCGGCGAAAGCTCGCGCGCCCTGATGGACATCTCGGTCGCCTATGCCATGCCGCTCGGCAACGGCATCCTGACCGTCGAGACCGATGCGCAGGCCTGGGCCCGCGCCAATCGCTCGGAGATGGACAAGGGTGGCGGCGCGGCGGAAGCGGCTCTCGCCGTGCTGCGCTACAAGCGCTCGCTCGCGGATAAATCCTCGTGAGCCGGGCCGAAATGCGCCGCGGCGCGCGGCTTTCGGTCGTGCAGGCGCTGTACGAGATGGAGATCGGCGGCCGCGGCGTCATCGAGGCGATGGCCGAGTTCGAGGCCTTCTGGATCGGCAAGGAGGTCGAGGATATCGAGCTTCCCAAGGCCGAGATCGCCTTCTTCCGCGACCTGCTTGGCGGCGTCGTCCGCGAGCAGCGCCTGGTCGACCGCTCGGTCGACGAGGTGCTTGCCACCGGCTGGCCGTTGAAGCGCGTCGAGGCCGTGGTCCGCGCCATCCTGCGCGCCGGCGCCTATGAGCTCGCCTTCCGCAAGGACGTGCCGGCCCGCGCCGTGATCTCCGAATATGTCGCCGTCGCCCGCGCCTTCTACGAGGGCGAGGAGATCGGCATGGTCAACGCCGTGCTCGACAAGCTGGCCCGCGACTTCCGCGCCGACGAATTCGACGCGCCTGCGGCGTAACGAGACTCGCATGGACAAGGCGTTCCGCCGTGACCTCTCTTCTCCCTCCCCCCGCTTGCGGTGGGGAGGGCTGGGGTGGGGGGCCGAAAAGCCTGAGCTCCGTCCTGAATCGCCGTGCCGAGCGGCACTGCCCCCCACCCCAACCCTCCCCACCGCAAGCGGGGGGAGGGAGAAGTGGCGCGCCAATCCATGAGTCGTCCCGGCGAATTCGAACTGATCGCCCGCTATTTCGCGCCGATCGCCGGCCCGGCCGGGTTGGGCCTGACAGACGATGCCGGGCTGCTGCGTCCGGCGCGTGGCTACGAACTCGTCGTCACCGCCGATGCGCTCGTCGCCGGCGTGCATTTCTTCGCAGACGATCCGCCGGCCTCGATCGCCCGCAAGGCGCTGGCTGTGAACCTCTCCGACCTCGCCGCCAAGGGCGCCAGGCCCGATGGCTTCGTGCTGACGCTCGCGCTGCCCAAGGGCTGGACCGAAGCCTGGCTCGCCGATTTCGCCAAGGGGCTGGCAGCGATGGCGGAGGAGGGCGCTTGCCCGCTGGTCGGTGGCGACACCGTCTCGACGCCGGGGCCGCTGACGCTCTCGATCACCGCTTTCGGCAGCGTCCCCGCCGGCCGCATGGTGCTGCGCTCCGGCGCGAAGCCGGGTGATCTGGTGCTCGTCTCCGGCACGATCGGCGACGGCGCGCTTGGCCTCAAGGTCCACGGCCCGGACAAGCCGGACTGGGTGGTGAAGCTCAGCGAGGCCGGGCGCAGCCATCTCGCCGACCGTTATTTGCATCCGCGCCCGCGCCTTGCGCTCGCCGCTGCACTCCAGGCTCATGCTTCGGCGGCGATGGACATCTCCGATGGGCTCGTCGGCGATCTCGCCAAGCTGCTGGCCGCCTCCGGTGTGGGGGCAGAGATCGATCTCGACACCGTCCCGCTTTCCGATGCGGCACGCACTGCGATCATGGCCGCTCCCGCATTGGCGGAACTGGCCTGGACCGGCGGAGACGATTACGAAATTCTCCTGACGACCTCGGAAGGAGAATATCCTGCTATGGTCGCCGCGGCCGAGGCGGCCGGGATAAGCCTCGCGCGCATCGGCCGGGTCACGTCAGATAGTGGCGTGGCGCGGTTTCTTGAACAGGGCAGGGAGCGCGTCTTCGCGCAAGGCTCCTTCGCCCATTTCTGACGGCACCTGCTAGGACACGCCCTAGGTTGCCGGGCTTGGATCGGCGGCCTTTGCGATGAACCAGCATGTTTCGGTGACCGAGGGCGACGTCGTCGCCAAGCGCAATGCGCTCGTCCTGGCCTGCGCCCAGGCGCTCGGCGGCGCGAGCCCGGCCATCGTGATCTCGCTCGGCGGCATCGTCGGCTCGCAACTGGTCGACGACAAGACCTTCGCCACCGTGCCCGTCAGCTTGATGCAGCTCGGCCTTGCCACCGGCGTCATCCCGGCGGCCATGCTGATGCGCCGGCTCGGGCGCCGCAGCGGCTACCTGATCGGCGCGCTGACCGGCGCCGTTGCCGCCAGCGTCGCGGCGGCGGGGGCGGGCGGGCGCCTGTTCTGGCTGTTCTGCATCGGCACCTTCATGTGCGGGCTCTACGGCGCCTTCGTCCAGAGCTACCGCTTCGCCGCCGCCGACACGGCGAGCGAAAGCTTCAAGCCGCGCGCCATCTCCTGGGTGATGTTCGGCGGCCTCGCCGCCGGAATCATCGGCCCGCAATCGGTCTACTGGACGCGCGACCTGACGCCGGCCGCCCCCTTCGCCGCAAGCTTCCTGGCGCAGGGCTGCCTGGCGCTGCTGGCGATCGCCGTCGTGTTCCAGCTGCGCGCGCCGCCGGTCGCCGCGGCGAAGCAGGTTGGCGGGCGGCCGCTCTCCGAGATCATGCGCCAGCCCAAGTTCATCGCTTCGGTCACGGCTGCGCTGGTCGCCTACGGCCTGATGAGCTTCGTCATGACGGCGGCGCCGCTCGCCATGGTCGGCTGCGGCCATTCGATCGGTGAGGCGGCGCTCGGCATCCAGTGGCACGTGCTGGCGATGTTCGGCCCGAGCTTCTTCACCGGCAAGCTGATCGCCCGCTTCGGCAAGGAGAAGGTCACGGCCACGGGCCTCCTGCTCACCGCGCTTGCCGCCATCGTCGGCCTGCACGGCCTCAGCGTCGGGCATTTCTGGCTGGCGCTGATCCTGCTCGGAATCGGCTGGAATTTCGGCTTCATCGGCGCGACCGCCCTGGTGACCGACTGCTACCGCCCCGAGGAGCGGGTCAAGGTCCAGGCCGCCAACGACTTCCTGGTCTTCGGCTCGGTCGCCATCGCCTCCTTCTCGGCCGGAGGCCTGCTCAATGCCGGCGGCTGGGAGAGCGTCAACTGGCTGGTCTTCCCGCCCGTCGCGGTCGCGCTAGCGCTGGTGGCGTGGCAGGGGCTGCAGAAGCGGGCAGCGCCCGCTGCCTTCTGACAACTGAACAGCTTAGCCGAACGGCGGCGCGCCTGCTTCGGCTGGCGCGCAGCGCCGGCTATGCTTGCCTGACATTCGCGCAGATTTGTCAGTCGCGCCGTTTGCGTTCCGGTGGAAACTTGTCGAAACTGTGGGTCGACTCTGGCGATCGTATTCCGGGCGCGATCTTCCCCGCCCGTCTCCGCATCATTGGCGTTCAATAATCATAGGTTCGCGACAACGCTCGCGTGGGAAGAAACCTCAAGGACAGGAGCACCGATGTCCGCCTTGCTTATCATTATCCTTCTGAGCGCGCTTTCGATCGTCTACGGCATATGGGCCTATGGCGACGTCATGAAGCGCGATGCCGGCAGCCAACGCATGCAGGAGATTTCCGGTGCGGTGGCCGAAGGCGCGCAGGCCTATCTCAAGCGTCAATACGTTACCATTGCCATGGTCGGCGTGGTGCTCTTCGTAGTCCTGGCCTATCTGCTCGGCCCCTGGGTCGGCATCGGCTTCCTGATCGGCGCCGTCCTGTCCGGTGCTGCCGGCTTCATCGGCATGAACGTCTCGGTCCGCGCCAACGTGCGCACGGCCCAGGCGGCGATGCAGTCGCTTGGCGATGGCCTCGACGTCGCCTTCAAGGCGGGTGCGGTCACCGGCATGCTGGTCGCAGGCCTCGCCCTCCTCGGCGTCGCGGTCTACTACAGCTTCCTCACCAAGGTGCTCGGCAACGTTCCCTCGAGCCGCATCGTCATCGACTCGCTCGTCGCGCTCGGCTTCGGCGCCTCGCTGATCTCGATCTTCGCCCGCCTCGGCGGCGGCATCTTCACCAAGGGCGCCGATGTCGGCGCCGACCTCGTCGGCAAGGTCGAGGCCGGCATCCCGGAGGATGATCCGCGCAATCCGGCCACGATCGCCGACAACGTCGGCGACAATGTCGGCGACTGCGCCGGCATGGCAGCCGACCTGTTCGAGACCTATGCGGTGACGCTGGTCGCGACCATGGTGCTCGCCGCGATCTTCTTCGCCGGCCAGCCGGTCCTCGGCGCGATGATGATCTACCCGATGGCGATCGGCGCGGCCTGCATCGTCACCTCGATCATCGGCACCTTCTTCGTCAAGCTCGGCGCCAACCAGTCGATCATGGGCGCGCTCTACAAGGGCTTCATCGCCGCGGGCGTGCTCTCTGTCGGCGCGATCGCGATCGTGAACTACTGGCTGTTCGGCGGCTTCGCGGCCTCGTTCACCACGGTCCAGGGCGTGACCTTCACCTCGGGCGGGCTCTTCTCCTGCGCGCTGGTCGGCCTCGTGGTGACGCTGCTGATCGTCGTCATCACCGAGTACTATACCGGCACGGGCAAGCGCCCGGTCGTCTCGATCGCCCAGGCCTCGGTCACCGGCCACGGCACCAACGTCATCCAGGGCCTCGCGGTCTCGCTGGAAGCGACGGCGCTGCCGACCATCGTGATCATCGCCGGCATCATCGTCGCCTATGGCTTCGCCGGCCTGTTCGGCATCGCGATCGCGACCACCGCCATGCTGGCCTTGGCTGGCGTCGTCGTGGCGCTCGACGCCTTCGGCCCGGTCACCGACAATGCCGGCGGCATTGCCGAGATGGCCGGCCTGCCCAAGGAAGTCCGGCACTCCACCGACGCGCTCGACGCCGTCGGCAACACCACCAAGGCGATCACCAAGGGCTACGCGATCGGCTCCGCCGGCCTTGGCGCCTTGGTGCTCTTCGCCGCCTATACCTCGGACCTCAACTTCTTCATCGGCGAGGCCAACAAGGCGGGCTCGACCACGTTCCAGTACTTCAAGGGCGTCACGGTCGACTTCTCGCTGTCCAACCCCTTCGTCGTCGTCGGCCTGCTGCTCGGCGGTCTCATCCCCTTCCTCTTCGCGGGGATGGGCATGACTGCGGTCGGCCGCGCCGCCGGTTCGGTGGTCGAGGAGGTCCGTCGTCAGTTCAGGGAGAAGCCCGGCATCATGCAGGGCACGGAGCGGCCCGATTATGCCCGCGCCGTCGACCTACTGACGAAAGCCGCGATCAAGGAAATGATCATCCCGTCGCTGCTGCCCGTGCTGGCGCCGATCGTGACCTTCTTCGCCATCAACGCCATCGCCGGCAAGAACCAGGCCTTCGCCTCGGTCGGCGCCATGCTGATGGGCGTCATCGTCACCGGCATCTTCGTCGCCATCTCGATGACCTCGGGCGGCGGCGCCTGGGACAACGCCAAGAAGAGCTTCGAGGATGGCTTCGTCGACAAGGACGGCGTGCGCCACATGAAGGGCTCCGAAGCCCACAAGGCCTCGGTGACCGGCGACACCGTCGGCGACCCCTACAAGGACACGGCGGGCCCCGCCGTGAACCCTGCGATCAAGATCACCAACATCATCGCGCTCCTGCTGCTGGCGATCCTGGCCCATTCCTGAGCCGGGCCGGTAGCCCGCACGACCAGGCCCCGCGGAGCGATCCGCGGGGTTTTTCTTTTGCTTTTTCAACAGCTTGCCGGATGATGCTGAATCGGGATGTCCGCTGCTTGAATCAGATTCTGAAGCTATGGCCGGGGCCGACCCTCCCTGTCATGCTCGCCCTTGTGGCGAGCATCCACGCCTTGAACGCTCATCGCAGTCAAAGACGTGGATGGTCGGGACAAGCCCGACCATGACGATGGAGACCGTACTACGGCCGGGAGCGTAGCGTTCCTGCAAGCTTCGGGTGCCCTGCGATGCCATGGTCCCTCCAGCCCGAGGAGAGAGCCATGACCGTAGAAGCCGCCGCCGTTCCCGCCGCCAAGCCCAGCCATGCCGTCGAGATCGCGCTGCTGTTCGTGCTCGCGGCGCTCTGGGGCGGTTCCTACACCTTCATCAAGCTCGGCGTGGAGACGATCCCGCCGCTGACCCTGATCGCGGCCCGCACGCTGATCGCAGGCGCCATCCTCGTCGCGGTGATCCGCTGGCGCGGCCTCGGCCTGCCACGCGATCTCGCGACCTGGCGGCGCTTCATGCTGCAGGCCTGCCTCAACAGCGTCTTGCCCTTCACGCTGATCGCCTGGGCCGAGCGCAGCGTCGATGCCGGCCTCGCCACCATCCTCAACGCGACGACGCCGGTCTTCGTCTTCCTGCTCACGTTGGCCTTCGCCGCGCAGCGCAAAGTCGATTTGCGCAAAGCCTTCGGCGTCGCGGCCGGGCTTGCCGGCATCATGCTGGTCGTCGGCGTCGAGGCCTTCGGTGGGGTAGCCGGCGAGCTCGTGCCGCAGCTTGCGATCGTGCTGGCGACGGTGTGCTATGCCTGCGCCGCCCTGTTCGGCCGCAACTTCACCGGTCTCGACCCGCTGATGCCGGCCGCCGGCTCGCTGATCTGCGGTGGCGCGGTCCTGTTGCCGCTCTCGCTGATCGTCGACCGGCCCTGGACGCTGGCGCCCTCGCAGGAGTCGATCCTCGCTTTGCTGGCGCTCGCGGCCTTCTCGACGGCGCTCGCCTTCGCGATCTACTTCCGGCTGATCCGCACGCTCGGCCCGGTCGGCACGACGTCGGTCTCCTTCCTCAGAGTTCCGTTCGGCGTCGCCATCGGCATCGCCTTCCTTGGCGAGCGCCTCAGCCCCACTGCCTGGATCGGTCTCGTGCTGGTCGTGATCGGCGTGGCGGCGATGACGCTGCCGGAGCGCAAGGCGCGCTGAGCTGTCCACAGGCACGAAAAAGCCCCGCAGCGTCGCTGCGGGGCTTTTGTCTTGCGCCGTCCGAAGCTCTGGCGGGCTCGTCAGGAGCCCAACCCGCCGAGCGGGTTGAACTTGGTCACGCCGCGGAAGAGGTTGCGCACGAAGCTCTGCTCCTCGCCGCCGGCGGCGGTGGTGCGGCTGATGAAGTCGAAGACCACGCCGTCCTGCAGGCCGTAATTGGCGATGCGCTCGACCTTGAAGCCCTTGTTGAAATAGATCACCAGCACGTTCTGGTCGATCACGGCCGGGTCCTGGAACTGGAAGCGCCGGCGCACGCGCTGGCTGATGTAGTAGAAGGTCCGGTTGCCGACGGTCGAGGTCGTCGACGGCGTGCCGAGGATCTGCAGCACCTGCTGCACGTCCATGCCCGGCTTGATCTGCGCGATCAGCCCGTCATCCATGACGAAGCCGCGGGTGAACTCCTCGTTCATGCCCGAGGAGGTCGGCAAGACGAAGCCGCCCCTGTCCGCGCCGCAGCCGGCCAGAGCGAGAGACGAGGTCGCGAGAAGACCGAGCAGGGTCACGCGGCGGGTCGTATCGGTCATGCAGGGCAATCCAGAGGCAGGGAGGCCAAGAACGGGAAGGGGAGTGTCTAGTCGCTTGTCAAACGGGTCATGGTTGGCGTAACGCCCGAGGATGGCTTTGGCAAGGCAGAGGCAGCAAGCGGAGTTGCGCGCGTGATCTTCGGCTTGTTCGGCAAGCGCCCGGAACGACTTGCACCCGTAAATGCGTTGTTCGAGCGCGTTGCCGCGGCGTCGCGCCAGCCTGCGCTTTATCTCGAAGGCGGCATTCCCGACACGTTCGAGGGCCGTTTCGAATCGCTCACCCTGCACGTCTTCCTCGTCCTGCGCCGGCTGCGCGAGTTGCCGGCGCCGGCCGACGGCCTGGCGCAGGACCTCGTCGACGCCTGCTTTTCCTATCTCGAATTCGGCTTTCGCCAGAGCGGCATCAGCGACATCGCCGTGCCCAAGCGCATGAAGAAGATCGGCCAGATGTTCTACGGACGTGTTCAGGCCTATGAGAGCGCGCTGGCCTCGCCCGATCCGGCGGAGCTGGTCGAGGCTCTCCGCCGCAATGCCGGCTGCGGCGGGGGCGCCGGGCCCCTGGCCGCTTATGCGCGGCAGGTCGTGAGCGCCCTGGCCGGGCGTGATCTTGACGCAATTCTGGTGCAGGACGCGCTTTTCCCAACCCTTTCCAGCCAAGAGAGCCATCATGGCGCCTGAAACCAGCGCCCCGCTGAGCCAGCCGATCCGGGTCGAGACCATCAAGCCGCGCGGCAGCCATGCGAGGGTCACCGCGACGGGAGACGTGCTGGCGAAGATCGCCCGCGCGCTCGACCTCGCCTCGCTCGAATCCCTCGAAGCCCGCTACGAGCTCGCCCGCAACGGCGAGCGCGTGAAGCTCGAGGGCGAGATCGTCGCCGAGCTGCACCAGACCTGCATCGTCACGCTCGAGCCGTTCCCGGTTCGCCTGAAGGTTCCGCTCAAGCTCGACTTCGCGCCGGAGGCCGAGGTGCTGGCCGCGGCCCAGCGTCAGGAAGAGCGCGAGGAGAAGGGCGAGATCGACCTCGAGATCATGCTCAACGAGGCCGACCCGCCGGAGCCGATCATCGACGGCATGGTCGACCTCGGCACGATCACCGTGGAATTCCTGTCGCTCGCGCTGGACCCCTATCCGCGCAAGCCCGGCGCGAGCTTCGACACGGAGCTCGGGACGTCCAAGGAGGAATCGCCCTTCGCGGTGCTGGCGAAGCTGAAGCGGGGCGAATGAGCGCTTTATCCGCTATTGCTTTGGCTTGCGGCGGGCGGCCAAGTCGCTATTGTCCGGCCCGCATCGAGCTGCCCCGCGTCGAAGGGCGGCCGCATCCGGGATCGACCATCACCTCATGACCAGACCGGTTACAATCGCGCTCGATGCGATGGGCGGAGATCACGGCCCTTCCATCGTCGTTCCGGGAGCCGCGCTGGCGCTTGAGCGTCGGCCCGATGCGCGCTTCGTCATGTTCGGCGACGAGAAGCTCGTCCTGCCGCTGCTCGACGCCCATCCCAAGCTCAAGGCGGTCACGACCTTCCACCACACCGAGGTCTCGGTGAAGATGGACGACAAGCCGAGCCAGGCCCTGCGCTATGGCCGCTACAAATCCTCGATGTGGCGCGCCATCGACGCCACCAAGACCGGCGAGGCCGACGTCACGATCTCGGCCGGCAATACCGGCGCGCTGATGGCGATGTCGAAATTCTGCCTGAAGTCGATGCCGCAGGTCGACAGGCCCGCCATCGCCTGCCTGTGGCCGACGGCGCGCGGCGAGAGCATCGTGCTCGATGTCGGCGCGACCATCGGCGCCGATGCCCGCCATCTCGTCGATCTCGCGGTGATGGGGGCGGCCATGGCCCGCGTCGTCTTCGATCTCGACCGGCCGACCGTCGGCCTGTTGAATGTCGGCGTCGAGGAGATCAAGGGCGTCGAGGCGGTCAAGGAAGCCGGCCGCATCCTGCGCGAGGGCAACCTGCCGCATCTCGACTATCACGGCTTCGTCGAGGGCGACGATCTCGGCAAGGGCACGGTCGATGTCGTGGTCACCGAGGGCTTCACCGGCAACATCGCCCTGAAGACGGCCGAGGGCACCGCCCGCCAGATCGCCGGCTATCTGCGCGCCGCGATGAACCGCTCGCTGATGGCCAAGATCGGCTATCTCTTCGCGCGGGGCGCCTTCGCCGCGCTGCGCGACAAGATGGACCCGCGCAAGGTCAATGGTGGCGTCTTCCTGGGGCTCGAGGGCATCGTCATCAAGAGCCATGGCGGCACCGATGCGATCGGCTTCGCAAGCGCCACCGAACTGGGCTATGAGATGGCGCGCGAGAACCTGATGGCGAAGGTCCGCGAAATGGTGGCCGCCTCGGTGCGGCCGGAGGCGGCGCCGCAACCCGCGGCCACCGTCGAGTAGGGAACAGGTTACTTTGTCCAAACTGCGCTCTGTCGTCCGCGGCTGCGGCTCGTATCTGCCGGAACGTATCGTCACCAATGCCGAGCTGGCTCAGCGCGTCGACACGTCCGACGAGTGGATCGTCCAGCGCACGGGCATCCGCCAGCGCCATGTCGCGGCCGATGGCGAGACCACCTCGATGATCGGCCTCAGGGCGGCGCAGGCCGCGCTTGCCGACGCCGGCATGGACCCGTCCGAGATCGACCTGATCATCGTCGCGACCGCGACGCCTGACCATACCTTCCCCGCCACGGCGACGCAGATCCAGGCCGGGCTCGGCATCACCGACGGCGCCGCCTTCGACCTGCAGGCGGTCTGCTCCGGCTTCGTCTTCGGCCTCGCCACCGCCGACAAGTTCCTGTGCTCGGGCGCGGCGCGCGCGGCGCTGGTGATCGGCGCCGAGACCTTCTCGCGCATCCTCGACTGGGAGGACCGCGCCACCTGCGTGCTCTTCGGCGACGGCGCCGGCGCCGTCGTGCTCAAGGCGGAAGCCGGCGACGGCACGCTCAAGGATCGCGGCGTCCTCGCAACCCATATCCGCTCGGACGGGCGCTACAAGAACAAGCTCTACGTCGACGGCGGCGCCGGCTCGACCAAGACGGTCGGCTTCCTGCGCATGGAGGGCAAGGAGGTCTTCCGCCATGCCGTCGTCAACTTGGCCGAGACCGTGCGCCACACCTTCGCCGAGACCGGCCTGAGCGGCGACGACATCGACTGGTTCGTGCCGCACCAGGCCAACCGCCGCATCATCGACGCCACGGCCGACAAGCTCGGCATCGACCATGACCGCGTCGTCGTCACCGTCGACAGGCACGGCAACACCTCGGCCGCCTCGATCCCGCTTGCGCTGGCGGAGGCGCACAAGGACGGCCGCATCAAGCCCGGCCAGCTCGTCCTGATCGAAGCCATGGGCGGCGGCTTCACCTGGGGTTCCGCCTTGATCCGTTGGTGAATAGATTCATCGAAACTCCGGGTATTTTCGATATATTCCCCTGAAATCTCACGTGTTTTACTGAAGAGTAGAGTTGAATGGCCGTTCGAGGATTGACCGGGCACGCTCGGGCGCATAGCGTTCTTGCGTCCGTAACGGCGAAGGGTGGGTGGTCCTTCCGCACACCAATAACGCCTTGGAGGCTATGAATGGCGGGGCAAACGGTCACTCGCGCCGATCTGTGCGAGGCTGTCTACCAGAAAATTGGCCTGTCGCGGACGGAGTCGTCCAAGCTCGTCGAGGCTGTCCTGGACGAGATTTGCGACGCGGTCGCGCGCGGCGAGAATGTGAAGCTGTCGTCTTTCGGCTCGTTCGTCGTGCGAGACAAAGGCGAGCGAATCGGGCGTAATCCGAAGACGGGCGTTGAAGTTCCCATCGAGCCGCGTCGCGTGATGGTGTTCAAGCCTTCGAATGTGATGAAGGCGCGCATCAACGGGCAGGCGGGCGAGGGCGACGAAGAGTGAGTCTGGAGTTCCACACCGGCGATTCAGAGGCCGAATTGGACACCAAGAGCCCAGATGCTTTCCGGACAATCAGCGAGGTCGCAGACGACCTCGACATTCCCCAACACGTCCTGCGTTTCTGGGAGACGCGCTTCTCCCAGATCAAGCCGCTCAAGCGTGGCGGCGGGCGCCGCTACTACCGGCCGGATGATGTCGCCCTGCTGAAGGGCATCCGCCGGCTGCTCTACGGCGAAGGCTACACCATCAAGGGATTGCAGCGGATCCTGAAGGACCAGGGGCCGCGCCATGTCCAGGCCATCGGCCGCGGCGCGCCGATCGGCGCCCAGGTCGCGGCCGCTGTGCCGGACATGCTCGCCCCGCTGCCGTTGCGCGCGGGGCCGGTCGACACCGACCATGCCGGCGAAGCCCCGCCGTCCTGGCGGCCGGAAGCCGCCGAACCGCGGCCCTCAGCGCAGGAGCGCGACGACATCGCCGTGCTCGCAACCGTGCTCGCCGAGCTGGCCGAATGCCAGCGTGTGCTGCGGGCCGTGCTCCAGCCGCAGGCCATGGGCGAGGGCGCCTGAGCCGCCGCGTCCTTCCCCCCGAGGGGAGAAGGGATAGCGCGCGCTCTTGAAGCACGCAGCAGGCCTGCCTAGATCGGCAGGCGAGGACGACCTCCGCGGCCAGGCCGCGTTCCTTCCCCAACGGCGTGGACGACCTCGCCCCTGTTCAAGGAGCGCCGTCATGGCTTGGCTTTACCTGTTCGTCGCCGGTTTGTTCGAGATCGGCTGGGCGATCGGCCTCAAATACACGCAAGGCTTCACGAAGCTGGTGCCGACCACGCTGACGCTGGCCAGCATGGTGATCAGCCTCGGCCTGCTCGGCCTTGCGCTGAAGCAGCTGCCGGTCGGCACCGCCTATGCGGTCTGGACCGGCATCGGCACAGTCGGCACTGCGGCGCTCGGCATCTGGCTGTTCGGCGAGCCGGCCGGCGTGTTGCGGCTCGTCTGCATCGGCTTGATCGTGGCCGGCATCATCGGGCTGAAGCTGGTCGCCTGAGCGGCGGCCGCCGGGCGCGTCAGCGGCGGAGCGCGTCCGGCCAGTTCCCGCTGCGATCGAGCCAGACGATCAGCACGACCACCGCGAGCGTCACCACGAGTGTCGTCAGCTTGGCGTTCCAGGGCACGCGCCGGCCGATCAGCCAGATCAAGGAGACGCAGATCAGGACGGGAACGATGATTTCCATGTCGCGAGCCCAAAGCTATCCTCAGCACCCCGCATTCTGGCCGCGATCGGGCCCCGCCGCAATTTCGGAACCGAATGGGATCGTTCACGTTGCGTGACTGGGGAGGCGCGCCGCTGCTGCGGCGCCGGCTGTCACCGTCGCAAGATCCCACGACAGGAGGATGGCATGGGTTTGTTTTCCAAGGATATCAAGACGATGGACGATCTCTTCGTCCACACCCTCAAGGACATCTACTACGCCGAGAACCAGATCCATAAGTCGCTGCCGAAGATGATCGAGAAGGCGACGGACGCGAAGCTGAAGCAGGGCCTGGAGATGCATCGCGGCGAGACGCAGGGGCATATCCAGCGGCTCGAGCAGGTGTTCAAGCTCCATGGCGTCGAGGTCGAGGGCGTCGATTGCCCGGCGATCGACGGCATCCTCCAAGAAGCCTCGGACGTTACCGGCGAGGTCGAGGACAAGCAGGTCCTGGATGCCGCGATCATCGCCTGCGCGCAGGCGGTCGAGCACTACGAGATCACGCGCTATGGCACGCTCGCGGCCTGGGCGAAGCAGCTTGGCCGCAATGACTGCGCAGCGCTGCTGCAGCAGAATCTCGACGAGGAGTTCGCGGCCGACAGCAAGCTGACCAAGCTGGCCGAATCCGGCATCAACCGTCAGGCGGCGTAACCGCAGCCATCTTCCCATGTGAGAGGCCCGTTCCGGCTTGCCGGGGCGGGCTTTTCGCTGCTCAGACCGGGTTGCCGGGATCTCCGGGCGGCACCTTCGGGCGGGCCTTGCGCAGGCCGCGCGCCCAATAGCCCGCCGCAACCAGTCCCAACGGAATCGACGCGAGGAAGATCCAGACCAGGAAGCCCCAATCACCTAGTGGTGGCATCGCGGGGCTCCGGCAGGAGGTGGTCGCCGCGCGGCGCGATCGGCCGCGCGCCTTCGATCAGCGGCCGGGCCTTGCCGATCTCCGCTGCGATGAAATCCAGGAACAGCCGCACCCGCGGCGAATGCCGGAGATCAGGATGGGTCAGCAGCCAGAGATCGGCGGCGAGCCCGTTCTCCGGCTCGCTCAGCCGGGTCAGCCCAGGCTTGGTGTCGGCGATGAAGCAGGGCAGGAAGCCGATGCCGATGCCGGCCTCGACCGCCTCCGACAGGCCGAGGACGCTGTTGACCTTGTAGATCACCCGCTCGGCCGCGACGTGCTCCTTCAGATAGCGCACGACCTTGAAGCCGGAGAACTGGTCGCCGAGCGAGACCCAGTTGCGCTTGAGCAGCTCGTCCATGGCGGGGAAGTCGCTCTCCGGAAAATCGCCAGCGCGGCCATAGAGCGCCCAGGCGATGCGGGCGGCGCGGCGGCCGACCAGCGTGTCCGGCGGCGTGTCGGTGGCGCGGATCGCAACGTCGGCATCGCGCTTGGAGAGGTTCAGCGCCTGGTTGCCGAGCAGGATGTCGAGCCGGATCTCCGGACACTGCACCAGGAAGGCGGCGAAGACCGGCGTCAGCAGGTCGACCAGCAAGGTGTCGTTGGTGGTGACGCGCAGCTCGCCGGCGGGCTTGATCTCCTGGCCGTCGAGCTTGCGGGTGAAGGCGGTGATGTCGCCGTCGAGCCGTTCCGCGAGCTGCGCCATCTCCTCGCCGGCCGGCGTCGGCACATAGCCGCTGCGATGCCGCTCGAACAGCTTCAGGCCGAGCCCATCCTCGATCTGGCCGAGCCGGCGGAAGACGGTAGAATGGTTGAGGCCGACCAGTGCGGCGGCGGCCGGCAGCGCCTTCGCCTCGGCGATGGCCTTGATCAGGCGAAAATCGTCCCAGGCGAGGATCTTGGCCGCGTTCGGCATGGTGTCGCTCTCGATCTTAGATCGCCGTGCGTCCTATCGGACGCACAGTGGCGATCTAGGCTTTTGTTATTGCATCGGACTTTTCCGAAAACCGGATTCCACTTTTCGGTCCGATGCACTAGTGACCCGCACGCATTCGCCGCCGTCATGGTGCGAGCCATGCGGCGGCGAAGAGTGCTGGCGCAGGGTTACCCCATGCGGTCGCGATTGCAATCGACAGCTCAGGCTGCGGCGGGAACCGGCTGCGCGCCGAAGCGGACGGGGCGAACGGCCAGCGCGCCGTCGCCGATCAGGCCATGGGCAAGCGCGGCGAGCGCCAGGAAAGCGGGATATTCCCAGCCGCCATTCGGGGCATTGAAGACCCAGCCATTGGGGGCATGGACCATCAGCGCGCCGAGCAGGACCGGCAGCAGCAGCACCGAGACGACGCGGCCGTAGAAGCCGATCAGGATGGCGAAGCCGCCGGCGAGTTCCGCCAGCATGATCGGCCAGGCGAGGGCGCCGGGAAGGCCGACCTGGCCGAGGAAGCCGGCGAAGCCCGCCGGGGTGAAGATCACCAGCTTGAGATAGGCGTGGGCGATGAACATCAGGCCGAGCGCAACGCGCAGGCCGAGGGCGCCGTAGGGGGCGAGGCGATTGTCGATCATGGTCGTTTCTCCGAGGTAGGGACCGGGCTGGTCTCGGGGCATAAGATGACCGGCGATCGATGCAATTCAAATTGTTCAATTCCAACAATGAGATTGCGTAGGCGCAATGATTCGACCCTGGCTTTTCGGGCCTTGGCGCACGACCTTCCTTCCCAACGAGGCGCCCCCGCCTCACCAGCCCGGAGGAGGGCATCATGCAGATCAACGGCATCCACCACGTCACGGCGATCGCCGGCCCGGCCCGCCGCAACCTCGATTTCTACGGCCGCGTGCTCGGCCTGCGCCTGGTCAAGAAGACGGTCAATTTCGACGATCCCGGCACCTATCACCTCTATTATGGTGACGCGGCCGGCGCGCCCGGCACGATCCTGACCTTCTTCCCCTGGGAGCATGCGGCTGCGGGCCGGCTCGGCGTCGGCGAGACGCAGGAGACCGCGTTCCGCGTGCCGGAGGGCGCTATCGGCTACTGGACGCATCGCCTGGTCGAGCACGGCGTCGTCCACGAGCAGCCGCAGAAGCGCTTTGGCGAGACGGTGCTTGCCTTCCGCGACCCGGACGGGATGCGGCTCTCGATCGTCGGCGTGCCCGGCATCGAGTCCGAGCCTGCCTGGGGCGAGGGTGGCATCCCGGCCGACTACGCCATCCGCGGCTTCCACAGCGTCAGCCTGCTGCTGGACGATGCGGCCCCGACCGGGGCGATCCTGAGCGACGTCTTCGGCTTCAAGGAGATCGCTCGCGAGGGCACGCTGATCCGCTACCAGGCGGAAGGCACGCCGCTCGGCAACATCATCGACCTGCGCGGCGCCGGCGGCTTCCTGCCGGCCCGCCAGGGCGCCGGCTCGGTCCACCACATCGCCTTCCGCGCGACCGACGACGCCGCGCAGCAGGAAATGGTGCGCCGCCTCGCCGAGAACCACGGCATCCGCACGACGGAGCAGAAGGACCGGAACTATTTCCGCTCCGTCTATTTCCGCGAGCCCGGCCGGGTCCTCTTCGAGATCGCCACCGACGTCCCCGGCTTCGCCGTCGACGAGGCGCCGGAGACGCTCGGCCAGGCGCTGAAGCTACCGGCCCAGTACGAGAGCCAGCGCAGCCGCATCGAGGCCGTGCTGCCCGAACTGGCCTGACCACAAGGCCGCCTTGCGCCGTCGCGACGACGGGGCAGGGCGGTTCCCTCACGCTCAACCGGAGATGCAAGATGGACGCTGTCGCGACCACCTCCTTCATTCACGCCTTCGAGCCCGGCACGGACGCCAACCGCACGCCGCTCCTGCTGCTGCACGGCACCGGCGGCGACGAGCGCGACCTGCTGCCGCTCGGCCGCATGGTCGCGCCCGGCGCGGCCCTGCTCTCGCCGCGCGGGCAGGTTCTCGAAGGGTCGATGCCGCGCTTCTTCCGGCGCCTGTCCGAAGGCGTCTTCGACGAGGACGACCTGCGCCGCCGCACGCATGAACTCGCCGATTTCATCAAGGATATCAGCCGGCAATACGGCCTCGCGGCCCCGGTCGCGGTCGGCTTCTCGAACGGCGCCAACATCGCCGCGAGCCTGCTGCTGCTCCGGCCGGAGGTGCTGGCGGGCGCGGCTCTGCTGCGGGCGATGTCGCCCTTCGCCAAGCCGCCGCGGGCCGATCTCACCGGCAAGCGGGTGCAATTGCTCTCGGGCGCCTTCGACCCGATCGTGCCGGCCGATGACGCGGAGCGGCTGGCGACGACCTTGGCAAGCAACGGCGCGGCGGTCGATCATCGCACCGTGCCGACCGGCCATGGCCTGTCGCAGGCCGATATCGGCTTGCTCAAGACCTGGCTCGACAAGGCCTGAGGTCGACCAGTCATTGCGAGCGTAGCGAAGCAGCCCAGGAAGACTGCGTGAGCGAGACCCACTGGGCTGCTTCGTCGCTCACGCTCCTCGCAATGACGGGTTAGGTCGCGGCCTTCTTCTTGCTGGGAGACGCTGGCTTCGGCGGAGGCGGGTTTGCCGCCGCTTCCGCTTCCCTGGCCAGCCGCTGCGCGCGCAGGGCCTCGATCTTCTTGCGCGCCGCCGCTTCTTCCGCCGCGATCCGCCCGCTCGATTTCTGCTTCTCGCGCGGCGCTTCCTGAACGCTGTGCACGTCGTGCCAGGCGCGTGGTTTGCGGTCCTCGCTAGCCATCTCTGTCCTCCCGCATAAGCCACCCATTTCCATGAGCTTACGCCCGAATGCTGCGGGATACGAGCGGCTATCTCAGCAGCAATCGCCGCGGCCATTGTTCTGAACAGCCGAGCCCGTTCGCACTATTGCGAAGCTTGCGACTTTGGGCGCGGTTCGGTGACTTAGCGCCGCGCCGGTATTGCGCCCCCATCCCTTCGTCGTCATACTTTTTTCCTAAGACCCATCAGAGGTCTGACCAGGGAGGAAAGATGAAATGCTCAAGTCGAGAATCAGATGGATTCTGGGCGCGGCGCTTCTTGCCGCGACCCCGCTAAGTGCGCAGCCGGCAATAGAGCTGCACGGAGCTTCGCAATTCAACGATGACCACGCCTTCACCAAGGCGATGGCCAAGTTCGGCGAAGTTGTGAAGGCCTGCTACGGCAAGCCGATCAATTTCGTGCTGCACAAGAACAGCGAGCTCGGCCTGGAGAAGCAGTATTTCGAGTATATGGCCTCAGGAAAAGCGGTCGATTACGCCATCGTGTCTCCGGCGCATATGTCGACCTTCTCGAAGGCGGCGCCGTTCATCGACGCGCCCTTCATCTTCCGCGACCTCGCCCATTGGACCAAGGTCATCGAACTCGACCTGTTCAAGCCGATCGCCGACGAGATCGCCAAACGCGCCGACGTGATGCTGATCGGCTATGGCGGCGGCGGCACGCGCAACATCTTCGTCAACAAGCCGGTCCGCAACATGGAGGAGATCAAGGGCCTCAAGGTCCGCGTGCAGGGCGCCCCGATCTGGAGCCGCACCTTCCAGGCGGCCGGCATGGCGCCGACCGTGATCGCCTATAACGAGGTCTATAACGGCATCCAGAACGGCGTCATCGCGGCCGGCGAGAACGAGGCGGCCGGCGTCGAGGCGATGCGCTTCTACGAGGTCGCGCCGCAGCTCGCCATGACCGAGCACGCGATCACGATCCGCCCGCTCGCCTTCTCCGGCAAGACCTTCCGCAAGCTGCCGAAGGACCTGCAGGATTGCGTGCTGAAGGGCGGCAAGGAAGGCGCCGCCCATGGCCGCCAGGTCGAGTCGAGCGAGGACACCGCCAAGCTCGAAGCGCTGGAGAAGGCCGGCAAGCTGAAGCGCATCCCCTTCGCCGACCGCGCCGCGATGAAGAAGGCCGTCGACCCCGTGCTGATCGAATACGCCAAGGAGATCGACGCGCACGGCATCCTCGAGAAGATCAACGCCGTCCAGTGATCTCTCTCGCCGCCTGAATCCGCCGCTGGAGCCACCGGTTCCAGCGGCCTCCCTCCCCATAATCGAATGTCTGGAACGCCCATGAGCATGAGCGTCGACAGTCCCGTTGCGGCCGGTTTCTGGCGCCGCGCCCTGGCGGGCTACTACAAGTTCCTCTGCATGCTTCTCGCCGCGATGCTGGCGATCCTGATCATCCCGGTGACGCTGCAGATCGTCTCGCGCTTCACCCACCTGATCCCGCACTACATCTGGACCGAGGAGATGGCGCGCTTCCTCTTCGTCTGGACGATCATGATCGGCTCGATCGTCGGCGTGCGCGAGGGCGCCCATTTCGACGTCGACATCTGGCCACGCCTCTCGCCCAAGCAGAACGCGGCGCTGCGGCTGTTCTCGCGCTTCTGCCTCCTGCTGATCGCGGTCGTCTTCCTCTGGATGGGCATCGAGTTCACCGAGCAGGCGATCTACCGCATCTCCGAACTCGCCGAACTGCCGCTCTGGATCATCCACATCGCCTGGCCGATCGCCGGCGCGAGCTGGCTGCTCTTCCTCGCCGAGCAGATCCATGACGATTTCCGCATCCTGGCAGGGCAAGACGCATGACCGGCTCAGTCCTCTCCTCCGGCCAGGCGGCCATGATCCTGTTCGGCGTGTTCTTCGTTCTCTTGATCATGCGCGTGCCGGTCGCGTTTTCGCTCGCGCTCGCCTGCCTGCCGATCCTGCTGATCGAGCCCAGGCTTTCCTCCAGCATGCTGCTGCAGGAGACCTTCAACGCTTACAACTCCTTCATCCTGCTGGCCGTGCCGTTCTTCCTGCTCACCGCCAACCTGATGAATATCGGCGGCATCACCGACCGCCTGATGCGATTGTCGCGCAGCATGGTCGGGCATTTTCCCGGCTCGCTGGCGCAGATCAACGTCGTGCTCTCCTTCTTCTTCGCCGGCATCTCCGGCTCCTCGACCGCCGATGCCGCAAGCCAGTCGCGCATCTTCATCGAGGCGCAGCGCAAGGAGGGCTATGACGACAGCTTCACGGTCGCGATCACGGCGGTCTCCTCGGTGCTGGCCGTGATCATTCCGCCCTCGATCCTGATGGTGGTCTGGGGCGGCACGCTGACCACCTCGATCGGCGCGCTCTTCCTCGCCGGCATCATCCCGGGCGCGCTCATCGCCGTCGCGCAAATGGCGACCGTGCATGTCTACGCCAAGCTGCGCGGCTATCCGACCTATCCGCGTGCCAGCTGGGGCGAACTCGGCATCGGCCTCTGGGTCTCGATCCCGGCCCTGCTGACGCCGTTGATCATCATCGGCGGCAAGATCTTCGGCTGGTTCACCGCGACCGAGTCGGCCTGCATCGCCGTGCTCTATGCCACCTTCCTGTCGATCCTGATCTACCGCGAGATGAACTGGCGCGGCTTCTACGAGGCGCTGGTCGATACCGGCCGCTTCTCGTCGGTGGCGCTGTTCTGCGTCGGCACGGCGACCGCCTTCGGCTGGCTGATGGCCTATTACAAGATGCCCGAAGCCATCCTCGCCAATGTCTCGACCTGGGGCCTCGGCGTCACCGGCATGGGCTTCTTCGTCGCCTTCGTCTTCCTTGTCGTCGGCTGCTTCCTCGATGCGATCCCGGCGATCATCATCGTCGGCAGCATCCTGCAGCCGTTGACCCAGGCCGCGGGCATGGACCCCGTGCATTTCGCCATGATCGGCATCGTCTCGCTGGCCTTCGGCCTGGTGACGCCGCCCTATGGCCTGTGCCTGCTGATCGCCTGCGCGATGGCCGAGATGCGGCTGATCGACGTGCTCAAGGATGTGATGATCATGCTGCTGCCGATGTGCGCGGTCCTGGTGCTGATGATCCTCTGGCCGCAGGTCGTGCTCTTCCTGCCGAGCCTGATCTCGCCGGAATTCCTCAAGTGAGGGCCGGGGCTACTGATCCGAGATCGTCGGTGGTGGCGAGGTCGGCGACAGGTCGTCCTCGATCAGCTCGGCGCGCGCGACGGCGAGTTCCTCGACATAGCGCTTGCGGGTGGTGGCGGTGTTCTTGAGCCGGTTCTCCAGCAGCCAGTCGAGGAAGAGCTCCGGCCGGATCGTCACCATCTGCACGGTCCGCCCGCGCTCCAGGTTCTGGTTGACGACGGCCGAGGCGTTGCGGTGCCAGGTCTTGTAGTCGGGCACGACCTCGTCGCGGTCGAGCGACATGCCCCACAGCAGCGTGAAGTCTTCTTCCTCATACCAAGGAACGGCGATGCCATATGCTTCGGCCGATGGTTTCATCTGCTAGTTCGTGCTCCGCTGGAGCTGTTGAAACGTTGACCGGGAGGAGAAGTTTCGCAGGTTAGATTGCGGTCTCAGGCGGTTGGCGTCTAGGGACTTTGGTCTCGGCACCTCTCGGTTTTGCTAGTCTTCGCTTGATCCAGGCTGTTGTGCCGTGACCGGCGAGGAAGCGCCGGCCGGCCGATGATCCGCAGGCGTGCGTGCGAGTGCATGCTGGCGGCGACCGCGTCGCCGGCCCGGCTTCCGATCGCGCGCGGTTCGGGAGCGCTTTGCCTGCCGCATATGCAGATGCGTATTCCCGCATCTTATGTATAAATTTTACGCTAAATGTACAAAATTATTGCGCAAAGCAAATGCCGCTCGGGGTCTATTTTGTTGCGCGATTGTTATCGTGACGTTCTACTATGAACTCATCGAGCCTTATTCGGCGTACACGCGTGGCGTTGAAGCGCTGCGTGCGGCAGAGTGCTTGTCTTCGCTCGCCTTTCAAGAATCGGCGCATTTCGAACCGACGGCCATTCGAAGATAGCGGGAAACGGCCAAGACGAACTCGACGGTAGCGAACTCAGCGACCAGGAGGTGACCATGGATTCCACGCCAGGTAACGTCATCTGGGTCTCCACCAGCGGCAGGGCCGGAGCTCTGGGCACGGCCGCGGACCCCTATAATTCGCTCCAGGCCGCCATCAACCATGCGGCGCCCGGCTCGACCATCATGGTCAAGGCCGGCGTCTACACCGAAAACGTCTCCGTCAGAGTGGGGGGCACCGAAGCGGCGCCGCTCCGGATCGTGTCCGTGGACGGCCCCGGCGCCGCGGAGATCAGGCCGGCATCGCAGACGAAGGACACGATCGAGATCAGCCGGGTCGATCACGTCGTCCTGGATGGGTTGAAGGTGGTTGGTCCCACCTCCTCATCAGGCAACGCCATGCATGTCCACGCCCATATCAGCGGCTCGGAATTCGATCCGGCCACCAATATCGTCGTGCAGAACTCCGTCATCACGGCCGGAGCCGGCGACGGCATCAAGCTCAGCAAGGTCGAGCATATCACGCTGCTGAACAACACGATCACCGGCTCCACCGGTACGGAGGAGGGCATCGACGCGGTCGGCGTCCACCATCTCGTCATCTCCGGCAACACCGTCACCAATTCCGGCGGCGTGGCGATCAACGTGAAGGGCGGCTCCTATGACGTCCTCATCGAGAACAACCATGTCGATGGCGCCGCCAGCCACGGCATCGGCATCGGCGGCTACACCGAAGAGGCCTATTTCTGGCCGGGCTTCATCGGTGCCGAGAGCTATGAGGTCAAGGACATCAGGGTCGTCGGCAACGAGGTCGAGAACACGCTCAAGCAGGGCATCCGGGTGATCGGCGGCCAGGACGTCGAGATCGCCGACAACTGGATTCACGACGTCGCGCATCAATATGCGGTCGGCGTCTCGCCCGCCGGCGGCGTCATCCACAACCCGCCCTGGCCCAGCGACGATGTCACGATCACCGGCAATCTCTTCGACAAGACGACATGGCTGCGCGTGGACGTTCCGACGACCCACACCAGCGTCTCGGACAACGCAGTCGGCAACCTTCCCCCCGTAGACTGGCACGACACGGGCGCGCAGCCGACCACCGCCATCTACGATGACACCTATTATGTCGGCAATGCCTCCGATCAGGTGCTCGACGGCAACGGCTACGGGCACGACACGGTGCTGACGTCCACGAGCTACACGCTCGCCGCCGGGCAGGAGATCGAGGCGCTGAAGACCATCTCGGCCACCAGCACCGGCGCCATCAAGCTGGTGGGCAACGAGTTCGGCCAGGCGATCACGGGCAATGCCGGCGCCAATGTCATCAATGGCCGGGAGGGCAACGACATCCTGACGGGCGGTGCAGGCGCCGACACCTTCGTGTTCGACACCGTGCTGAAGCCGAATAATATCGACAGGATCGTGGATTTCTCGGTGGCCGACGACACGCTCCGCCTGGAGAACAGCGTCTTCCTGACGGTCGGCAAGGCGGGAGCGCTGGCCGGCGAGGCATTCTGGACCGGCGCGGCCGCGCATGATTCGAGCGACCGCATCGTCTATGATTCCGCGACCGGCAAACTCTTCTACGACGCCGACGGCACCGGAGCCCAACAAGCCATCCAATTCGCCGAACTTGCGACTGGGCTGCATTTGACGACCGCCGACGTCGCGATCATCTAGCGCGGTTCCGATCAGCTCTAGCTGCCATTGCGAGGTGGCGCAGCCGACGAAGCAACCCAGGGGGATTGCGCGAGCGAGGCCCCCCGGGTTGCTTCGCTGCGCTCATGATGATGATGGGGCGCCGAGGCGATTCTATCTGATCCGGAAGCGTTTTAGGAGATCAGGCCGGCCCATAGCCGCAATACCAGCAACGACACGACGATCCCAAACAACCCGAAAGCGAGCAGTGCGAGCGCGGTTGTCTGCGGCGATTGATTCTGTTGGTGCGATGATGTGGCGATCCGCGAGCCGCCGGGGAACATCCGCCGGAGCTTTGTCGGGACCTTCTGCCCGAATTCTCGGTTCATAGGCCTTGCTTCGTTCCCAAACGCCAAATTCCGCGCTTTGGCGGTTCTCAACTCAGCGATCGCTTGGATGAAATGGTCGGAGCGAGAGGATTCGAACCTCCGACCCCTAGTCCCCCAGACTAGTGCGCTAACCGGGCTGCGCTACGCTCCGACAGGCCGGCTTATAGAGGCGGGCGGAGCAGGATGCAACGCGCTTTGGCACTCTGCCTGAGGAACTATCCACCGCCCGCGCAACGCCCCGAAGCGGCACAGTTGCGGCGTCGCGGTATTAACCTTCAATTAAGGCTTCGATTGCCGCAACGTCGCTTCGTCCGCATCTTGCGTCCCGGACGGGGGTCCTTGAGGCGGAGAGACGCCATGTCTTTGGTGATTGCGACGACGGAGCGGCGGGCCGCGCCGGTTTCGGCCGGGAGCGCGCAAGCGTCGGGCTCGCTTGGAAACTTCTTCCAGGGCCTGCGCCCGGATTGGCATGCGCGCTGGGCCTGGGAGAATTACGAGCCGACCATCCTGAACCTGTCGCGCCAGTTCGGCCTGCGCCGCGTCTGCGAGATCGGCGGCGGGCGCGACCCGCTCTTCACGGCCGAGCAGGCGGCGCGGCACGGCGTCGACCTGATCGTCAACGACATCGATGCGGGCGAACTCGCCCTGACCCCGGCCGGCCTCGAGACCGCGCGCTTCGACATCGCCGGCGACCTCTCCGAGCCCGACGTTCGGCGCGGCGCCTATGACCTGATGGTCTCGCGCATGGTCTTCGAGCATGTCCACGATGTCGAGCAGGCCTGGCGCAACATCCATGAGCTGCTGGCGCCAGGCGGCGTCGCGCTCGCCTTCTTCCCGACGCTCTGGGCCCCGGTCTTCACGCTGAACCACATCTTGCCGGAGAAAGCCTCGCGCGCCATCGTGCACGCGCTCTATCCGGCAAGGCGCGACGGCGGCGGCGACCCAAAATTCCCGGCCTTCTACGATTGGTGCCGCGGCAACCCGGCGCTGCTCGGCCCGATGCTGAACCGGGCGGGCTTCAGCGACGTCCACGTCCAGCCCTTCTGGGGCCACGAGTATTTCAAGCGCATGCCTGGCATCCGCGAGGCCGACCACGCCTTCAACGCGCTGTCGGCGAAGATCGGCTGGCACTTCGTCACCACCCACGCCTATGTCGTGGTGCGGAAGGGGCGCGATTGAACTACTCGGCCTTGCCCGGCGCGTCGCGATACAGGGCTTCGTAGTCGCGTCCGCCATAGAAGATGTTGGTGATCTCGACGGTGTCGCCGACGATGCGATAGGCGATGACGGTGCGCCGCTCGAATGGGAAGGTGCGCAGCCCCGGCGAAAGATCGTCGCGGGGTCGTCCGCCTCGCGGCATCATCCCGATTTTTCCGCAGAAATCGAAGATGCGAGTGACGAAGCGCTCTGCCGTCAGAGGATCAACGCTGGCTCCGTAGATATAATCATAAATCTCGGAGAGATCGCTTACGGCCTCTTCGAGAAGAATGACGCTAAGAGCCGCCTTTGGCATGCGCCGCGACCGTGCGTTCGTGATGCGCGCTGAGTCGTTTCCGCGCCTCGTCGAGGGTGAGGCCAGGGCGCGGGTCCGCGACAGACCGGGCTATGCGGGCGCGGATTGTTGCCAGTCGCTCAGCGTGCTCAGCCCGATCACGTTGCCAAAGCCGCACAGCATCGCGAAGCGCCTCGCTTGTCGAGGCATACTCACCGGATTCGACGCTGGCACGAATCTCGCGGACCATCTCCGACGTCATTGTGATGCTGAGCTTCTCGGCAGCCTCACCCATGGCCGACCTCCTGCCATCCACGTTATGGGAGAGGATGGTAGCATAAAATCGTACCACCGTTCAACGCGCTGAACTCTCAGGCGCCCTCAACACAGCCAGCCCCCAGAGCAGCCCGAACATCAGGTAGAAATGGCGCCAGTGGTCGGTGTCGATCTGCACGCCCTGCAGGATCGTGATGAACAGCACCGACCAGATCGCGATCGCATGGTTCTGCCAGGGCGTGCGGGTGAAGACGAGCCTCCAGCCGGCATGGCAGGTGATTGCCATCAGCGCGAGATAGGTGAAGCCGCCGAGCCAGCCATAGGAGGCGAAGGCGTTGATGTAGACGTTGTGCGGGTCTTCCGGGAAATGCCAGCGGAAGCGCAGGGGGCCGAAGCCGTTGGGCGCGTCGAGCAGCAGCGGGATCGAGCGGAGCTGGCTGCCGAAGCGCCCGGTCACGCCCTGGTCGTAGCTCTGGTCGAGGCTGGCGCGGATCTCGAAGACGCTGCGGATGTTCTCGAACGAGAGCGCGACCAGGAGCGCGGCGACGACCAGCACCAGGGCGAGCAAGGTCAGCGCGACGATGCGCGTCCGGCGCGAGGCGTTGGGCGCGGTCAGGAACAGCAGCCCGACCATCAGCAGCGTCGAGCCGGCGAGGTTGCCCCAGGCGCCGCGCGAGAAGGACAGGAACAGCGCCATCAGCGGCACGCTCATCACCATGGCGCCGCGCATCAACCCGACCCGGCCGATCAGCACATGCTGCAAGGTGAAGACGATCGGCAGCACCAGGAAGGGGCCGAGCACGTTCGGGTCCTTGAAGGTGCCGGAGGCGCGCGCGGCATAGGTGAAGATTCCGGCGAGCCCGCCGACGTCGAAATAGCCGAGGATGGCGGCGAGCCCACCGCACCAGGCGGCGAAGAGATAGCCCTTGCGCAGCGTCTCCAGCCGGCCGATCGGATCCTCCGCCATGATCGCGGCGAAGAAGATCGCGGTGATCATCAGGTAGACCGAGACGGCGGTGAAGCGGACCGAGGGCTCCTCGTCCATCCAGGGGATCAGCGAGATCACGCCGCCGATATTGTAGAGCAGCAGCAGCACGGCCATCGGCAGAAGCTTCTGCGACAGGCGCAGGCCGGTCAGCATGAAGACGAACAACGTGACGAGGAAGATGAACTCGTAGGGCGACGGCTCGATCATCGCCAGGAAGCTCACGGCGGTGAGCAGCCAGAGCGTGCCGCGCTTCAATGCGGCATGGGAAATCCTGAGGCCGCCTTGCCGGCGGCCCTCGTCAACGCCCTGCCGGTGGGCGAGCGCGCTCAATAGGCGTTCTCGTTCTTGGTGACGAGCGAAAGCGGGGTCTTGAACAGGATGTAGGCGTCGAGCAGCACCGACCAGTTCTCGATATAGTAGAGGTCGTGCTCGACGCGGCGCTGGATCTTGTCCTCGGTGTCGGTCTCGCCGCGCCAGCCATTGACCTGGGCCCAGCCGGTGATGCCGGGCTTGACCTTGTGGCGGGCGAAATAGCCGTCGACGACCTGCTCGTAGGCGCGGTTCTGCGCGGTGGCGTGGATGGCGTGCGGGCGAGGGCCGACCAGCGAGAGGTTGCCCGTCAGCACCACGTTGAAGAGCTGCGGCAGCTCGTCGATCGAGGTCTTGCGGATGAAGCGGCCGACGCGGGTGACGCGCGGATCGTCCTTGGTGACCTGCTTGGCGGCGGCGAAATCGGCCATCTCATGGTAGAGCGAGCGGAACTTGAAGACCTCGATCAGCTCGTTGTTGAAGCCGTAGCGCTTCTGCTTGAAGAAGACCGGGCCCTTGGAGTCGAGCTTGATCGCGATCGCGGTCGCGATCATCAGCGGCGAGAGCAGGATCAGCGCGGCGATGCCGACGACCTTGTCGAACAGCCACTTCACCACGATGTCCCAGTCGGCGATCGGCCGGTCGAACACGTCGAGCACCGGCACGGCGCCGATATAGGAATAGGAGCGCGGCCGGAAGCGCAGCTTCGACATATGCGCGGAGAGGCGGATGTCGATCGGCAGCACCCAGAGCTTGCGCAGCATGGTCAGCAGCCGCGCCTCGGCCGAGATCGGCAAGGTGAAGATGACGAGGTCGAGCTTGGTGCGGCGCGCGAACTCGACGAGGTCGTCGATCGTGCCGAGCTTGGGGTAGCCGGCGACGAGATCGGGCGAGCGGTCGTCGTTGCGGTCGTCGAACACGCCGCAGACGCGCAAGCCGGTGTCGCGCTGGGCCTCGAGCGCGCGGATCAGCGCCTCGCCCGCTTCGCCGCCGCCGACGATGGCGGTGCGGCGTTCAAGCCGGCCCATGCGGGTGAGGTGGCGCACGCCGAGCGTGACGACGAGCCGCTCGCTCAGCAGGGTGGCGAGGCCGCCCGCATAGAAGCCGGCCAGCCAGACGCGCGAGACCTGGTCGCCGATCTTCAGGAAGAAGAAGGCGGCGAGTGCGACGAGGAAGAGCGTGGTCCAGCCGGCGGTCAGCCGCACGGCGGTCGGGATGAAATGCCTGAGCGCACCGACATGGTAGAGATGCAGCGCCTGGAAGACCGCGAGCGCGCCGACCGCAAGCAGCGGGATGGTCACTTGATAGGGCAGGGAACTCTCGACATTGCCGGAGACGTAGAGCCAGTAGACCAGCCCGCCGACAGCCGCGATGGCGATCACGTCGAACAGCCGCACCAGCCCTTCGATCATCACCGGCGAGAGCGTCGGCTTCACTGGCATCGCCGCGATGCGCTCGGCCAATGGATGGAAGGCGCGGGTCGTGCTGCCCGCGCTCCTGCCCATCATGTCGGATGTCGCGGTCGCCGCCGCGTCGACCTTGATCAGGTCGCGGACATCGAAAGCACCCATGTTACTCACCCTTACGCCAGGCCGGATTGATGCGATCCCCAAGCCTGACGTTGCGATAGCTGAAAAAGCTCTCGGAAGACTTAATCGGAAGCTTCGTTGTTTCCCGGGATTCGTCGCGACTTTACGGAAGAGCGGTGCGCTGGGCGGCCGGTGGACGGCCAGTGGATGGCGCAGATTCCCACCGTCGCCGAAAAGGTCGATTTTCCCTCGGTCGGCCAAGGTATTAGCTCAGGTATTGCGAAGTGTTTTTTCGATCGTTTGCCTATGGATTCGGCCCTAAAAAGTCATTTTGAGTTGACAGAAAGCAAACGAGTGGGCATATCTGCCGGCGATGAGTGTCTGAGAAGCACATTTCTGAGCGGAAACTGTCTGGGGTCTTTCTGACCCGAGGACGTCCCGCTGTGCTGCCGTCGCGGTTCATGGCCGCCCCGGCCTTTCGATCCGGACCTCGTCTTTCAAACTCGAACTTTGCCTAGCTGCCTAGAGTCGCCCCCGCGACGTCCAGCGCCGGCTTCGCCCGTGTGCAACATGTCTTTTCATTGGTTGATTCTGCTCGCGGCCATCGCCGTCGAGATCGTCGCGACGGCCGCGCTGAAGTCGGTCGTCTCCGCCCCCTGGCTCCTGGGATTGCTGCCCCTGGTGCTGATCGCGCTGTCCTTCGCCCTGCTCAGCATCGCGCTGCGCGTCATCCCGATGGCGGTTGCCTATGCGGTCTGGGAAGGGCTCGGCATCGTCGGCATCGCGGTTGCCGGCCACATCCTCTTCGGCGAACATCTTTCGCCGGAGCGGGCCATGGCGCTGGCCGCGATCATCGCCGGCATCGTCCTGCTCGAACGCGGCGTCGGGCATGGCCCCGACATTGGCCCCGGCGATGACGCGGGGAGGCTGGCGTGACCACGTCGCTTCTTCCGCAATCGCTGGCGCTGCTCTGGCTCGCGCTGGCGGTGGTGCTCGAACTCGGCGGCACCTATCTGCTGAAGCTCTCCGACGGCCTGAAGCGCAGGCTGCCCGGCCTGCTCGGCATCGTCCTCGTCACCGGCGCCTTTGCCGCGCTGGCGCAGGCGATCCGCGGCATGGACCTTTCGGTCGCCTACGCCGTCTGGGGCGGGGCGGGCCTGGTGCTGACCGCGATCATCGGCGCGCTCGCCTTCGGCCAGCGCATCCACCTCACCGGCTGGCTCGGCATCATGCTGGTCATCGCAGGCGTGGTGGCGCTCAAGCTGATGTGAGCTTGCCTCAGCCGGCGCGCTTCGCCAGCACGGCCCGGTAGGCCGCCAGCACGCCGTCGATCATCGCGTCGAGCGAGAAGTTCTCGCGGACATAGCTTGCGAGTTCGGCCGCCTGCGCGCGTCTCTCGCTGGCGGGCGCGGCCAGCATCGCGCGGATGGCCTCGGCCAGTACCTTCGGGTCGTTGGCCGGGATCAGCCGCCGCGCATGCTGCGGGCCGTAGATCTCCTTGATGCCGCCGACATCGGTCGAGATCAGCGGCTGCGCCGCCGCCGCCGCCTCCAGGATGACATAGGGCAATGATTCCGCCCGCGACGGAATCACCATGATATGCGCTTTCGACAGCGCCCGGCGGATCGGCCCCGGCGGCTCGAACACGCATTGCCCGGCGATGCCACGGTCGACCGTCATCTGGCGCAGTTCCTGTTCGTCCGGGCCGGAGCCGACGATCAGGAGGCGCGGTTCGAGCTTGTCCCGTTGCCTCAGCAGCGCGAGCGCATCGATCAGCGTGTCGACGCCCTTGGCCTGGCGCAACTCGCCGAGATAGACGAGGTCGAACGCCGCCGAACCGTGGTCGATCGGCTCGAACTCGGCCTCCGAGATGCCGTTCAGCACGATGCGGTGGTCGGTGCGCGGCTTGTGGCCGACATGCGCCTCGAAGCGCCCGGCGATGAAGGCGCTCTCGAACAGGAACATGTCGGTGGCGCGTTCGAGCAGTTTTTCGACCGACATGTAGACGCGGTGTTCGGTGCTGCCCGGCTTGTAGTTGAAGCTGCCGCCATGCGGCGTGTAGGCGGTGGCGTAGCGCCGGCCAGGCGTCAGCAGGGCCGGCAGGCGGGCATAGACGCCGCCCTTCGAGCCATGCGCGTGCACGACATCGGGATTGAGCTTCGCCCGCGTCGAGATGGCGCTGAACTGCGCCTTCGCGTCGGTCAGGCTGGGATAGCGCGACATCGGCACGCGGGTGACGCCGAGCGCCAGCTTGCCGGAAAGCTCGGCGAAGACCTCGTCGGCGCGCGTGCCGCCGGTGGTCGAGTCGCAGAAGATGCCGACCTGATGCCCGCGCTCGACCTGGCCGCGCGTGAGGTCGATCACATGGCGGAACAGCCCGCCCAGCGGGGCGCGGAAGACATGCAGGATGCGCAGCGGCCGGGCGCCGGAGCCGTCGGTCATGAGCGTCTCTCGTTCAGCTATCGAGAATTCGGAACCTCGGCCCTCATCCTGAGGAGCACCCGATAGGCTGCGTCTCGAAGGATGCTTCGGTGCGCTCTGGACCATCCTTCGAGACGCCGCTTACGCGGCTCTTCAGGGTGAGGGCTGAGGAAAAGGTTCAGAACCAGCGTTCTTTGATGACGATCGTGTCGCCCGGCTGGACCGGGTAGGTGATCGGCACTGCGCCGGTCACCGTCTGCCCGTCGATCTGGCGGGTGACCTCGGCCCAGTCGCGCTGGCCGCGCGGGGTGAAGCCGCCGGCGATCGCGACCGCGGTCTGCACGGTCATGCCGTTCACGAAGGGGAACTGCCCGGAATTGGTGACCTCGCCGAGCACGAAGAAGGGCCGGTAGGCGTCGACTTCGACCGAGACCTTCGGCTCGCGCAGGAAGCCGCCGCGCAACCGGCCTTCGATGGCGCGTTCGAGCTGTTGGGTCGTGCGCCCCTGCGCGTCGACCGCGCCGATCAGCGGCATCGAGATGCGGCCGGTGCCGTCGACCGCATAGACGTTCGAGAGATTGTCCTGTCCGAAGACGATGATGCGCAGCTTGTCGCCGCTCGCAAGCCGATAGGGTCCCTGGGTATCCGCGATCCCGAGTTCAGGCGCGACATAGCGCGGCGCGCAGGCGCTCACCGCCAGAGCGGCGGCCAAAGCGAGAGAGGCGAGTGGTCGACTCATCACGTGCGATACCCATGCGTAACCTAGGGTCATGGGTAGGGCGATATGGTTAACAAAGGCTGATCGCGGCCCAATCTGCGGCATTCCGGCCATTCCGCATCTTAACTCGCCACTAACCTTAATCAGCTTTCATTGACGTTGCGTCCTGTCCCGGACGCGAGAGTTTTGCGTGAATGGATGGGTCATGACCGTTCGAACCGATAGCGAAGCGCGGAGTGCCGGCGAAAGCCGCGGCGACATGCTCGACCTCGGCGCGCTCTGGGCCGCCATCAAGCGCCGCAAGCTCTGGATCATCGGTCCCAGCCTCGTTGCGCTCGGCCTCTCCTTCGTCGCCGTCAACCTGGTGACGCCGCGCTATACCGGCGAGGCGCGCCTCCTGCTCGAGAACCGCGACAGCTTCTATACCCGGCCGGGTCAGCTGGCCGGCGGGGAATCGTCGAGCCAGCAATTCGACGCCGAGGGCGTGCAGAGCCAGGTCCAGGTCATCATGTCGCGCGATCTGGCCCGCGAGGCGATCAAGCGCATCGGGCTTGTCGGCAATTCCGAATTCGACTCGGGCGCCGGCGCGCTCAACGCCATCAAGAAGATCGGCGTTCTGGTCGGTCTCGGCGCCCATCCGGCCGACCGCTCGCCGGAAGAGCGCGTGCTCGAAAAATACTACGACCGGGTCCTGGTCTATCCTGTTGGCCGCTCCCGCATCGTCGCGGTCGAGTTCACCTCGCAGGACCCGGCGCTCGCCGCCAAGGGCGCCAACGAGATCGCCAGCCTCTATCTCGACATGCAGGAGGCCGCGAAGCAGGACACCGCCCGCAGCGCCTCCTCCTGGCTCTCGACGACGATCGAGCCGCTGCGCAAGCGCGTTGCCGAGGCCGAGGCCAAGGTCGAGGATTTCCGCTCGCGCAACGGCCTCCTGGTCGGAGCCAACAACACCACCATCACCTCGCAGCAGCTCGCCGACCTCTCGTCGCAGCTCTCCAACGCCCGCAGCCAGCAGGCCGAGGCGCAGGCCAAGGCCGGCCTGATCCGCGATGCGATCAAGCAGGGCCGCACCTTCGAGATTCCCGATGTCGCCAACAACGAGCTGGTGCGCCGGCTGATCGAGCAGCGCGTCAACCTGCGCGCCCAGATCGCGCTGGAATCGCGCACGCTGCTGCCGGAGCATCCGCGCATCAAGGAGCTCAGCGCCCAGCTCGCCGACCTCGAGGGCCAGATCCGCGCCGCCGCCGAGCGCACCGTGCGCATGCTCGAGAACGAGGCGAAGATCACCGCCCAGCGCGTCGACAGCTTCACCGCCGCCCTCGACGGCCAGAAGAAGAACGTCTCCTCGGCCAATGACAGCGAGGTGCAGCTGCGCGCGCTGGAGCGCGAGGCCCGCACGCTGCGCGACCAGCTCGAGCAGTATATGGGCCGCTATCGCGAGGCGATCGCCCGCGACACCCAGAACGCGACGCCGGCCGACGCCCGCATCATCTCGCGCGCCATCGAGCCGACCGAGCCGTCCTTCCCGAAGAAGATCCCGGTCATGATCGTCTCGACGCTGGCGACCTTCCTGGTCGCGCTCGCGACGGTGGTCTCGCGCGAGCTGCTGAACGGCAATGCCGGGGCTCCCGCAACCCCGCGCGAGCCGCGCCGTGCGCCGGGCTGGGTCGGTGCCGCCGCCGGCTCCCGCTCCGCCAAGGGCGACCAGCGCCGCGAGCGCGTCGCCGGGCTCCTGACCCATGCCGGCCGCCTCGGCCAGATCACGCTCGACCTCGCCGATCCCGACCAGACCCTGGCCGACCTCGCCGAGCGCGTCGCCGAGCCGGCGCGCGGCATGGCCCCGCTCGTCGCCGTGCTCGACGGCGGCGCGTCCGGCGCCGCCACGGCGCTCGACCTCGCCAAGCTGCTGGCGCAGCGCTGCCGCTGCATCGTCGTCGACCTGAGCAGGGACGAGGATCGTACGCGTCCCGGCTTCTCGGAGCTGCTCGCCGGCGAGGTGCTGTTCTCCGACATCATCATGCGCGAGCCGGGCTCCCGCCTGCACAGCATCGGCGCCGGCCGGGCCGGGCGTGCCGCCGTCTTCGCCGCGCCCGATCTGATCGAGGTCGCACTCGATGCGCTCTGCGAGACCTATGACTGGGTGCTGGTCGTGGCCGCCTCCGGCGACGACAGCGCCGAGCTTGCCCCGCTCGTCGGTCGCGCCCAGGGCGTGCTGGTCATGGCCGGGCAGGTCGGCAACGGCCACGCGGTCGAGGCGGCCTATCGGCTCGCCGACCTGACCAAGGCGCCGGTCGCACTGGTCCTGGATGCGCCGGCCGCGCCCGTGCCGTTCTCGACCCGCGCGCCCGACGAGGCGATGGCCTAGTCTTCGATGTCCGCGCGGCTGCCGCGCCGGTTGAGCCAGCCCGAAACGCGCTGCGCCAGCTTCAAGGCCAGCGGCGAGCTCTTGATCCGCCGCTTCGCCACGCGCTTGGCGCGACTGAACAGGGCGAAGGCGCGGCCCTTGGCGGTCAGCGGCAGGAAGGTGTCGACCAGCTCGTCGCGCTCATCGCAGATCGTCGTCTTGTAGCGGGCCTCGCCGACGCCGAGATCGAAGACCGTGACGCCGGCATGGCATTTCAGCTTGATCAGGTCGACCAGCAGGATCTCGCCCGGGCTGGTCTTGGCGATCTCGCTGTCCATGTCGAACGAGGTCGCCATGCCGGAGAAGCGGCTTGCCTGCACGGCGCCGACATAGGTCGCGACCGAGCGGCCGTCGACATCGAGCGAATAGAGTTCGAGCGGCGGCGAGACGCTCAGGCCCGGCGTCGCCGCCTGGCGCAGGAACTCGCGCACGGACGGGTCGGCGAAGGGATCGGGCACGCCCATGGCCTGGAAGCGCACGGCCTTCTGCGCCAGGAAGGCGTCGATGACGCGCTCGATCTCGCCCGGCTCCTCGGCGCGGACCAGCGTCGACTTGCCGAAGCCGGCGAAGCGGTTGCGCTTGTTCTTCAGCTTCTTGCGGGCATGCGAGCTCATCGAGCGCTTCAAGGTGCCGTCGCAATCGTCCTGGTCGAGCGCGAGCTTGTAGGCGCCGCTCGGGCTCGGCCCGGCCGCGATGAGCGCGGTCGGGTTCGGCACGCCCTGCCACTCCGTCGGCTGGTTGACGAAGATCAGCCCGTCGAGCCCGCCGAGCGCGGCGCCGACCTCGCCGAGCATGGCGCGGGCAGCGTCGGCGTCGAGCGCTGCGGCGAATTCGGGAGCGTAGAGGCCCATATGATAATTGGCGTGCTTGCCGCCGATGAACTCGGCGAAGCGGATGCCGCCCCGGCGCGTGATCGTGAGCGGCAGGATCGCCTGCGCGGTCCCAGTCGCATCGCGCAGCACGACATGGCGGAACTCCATGCGGTGCGCGGCGCCGACTGTCGCGACGAAGGCGTTGATCCAGCCAAAGGACTGATAGGGCGTCACCAGCGCGCGCGCTTCGAGCGCGCGCCATTCCGCCTCGATCGCCGCGAGGTCGGGCGTGATCGCGATGCTGCGCCAGGGCCGCGCCGCGCCGTTCAGGCTCCGACTCTCGGCCAGAGGCAGGCCCGCAGGGCGTTCGGCGAGTGCGGACATGGGTGACGGATCCTTCGGCAACGCGATCGGCCTTCCTTAACCCGGCATTGTGAACAGACCTGCCAAGATCAGCGCCAGACGCCGAAGCATCGGCGGATAACGTTAAGGCATCTCCAAGCGCAGTGGTTACCACTTCACGCAAGGGCATGGCTTCGCGGATACCTTGGCGGATACGCTGAAACGAGACCGATGAGCCTGCGCCACCAAGCCTTCTCCGCCGCCTTCAAGGCCATCGCGCTGACTGGCGCCGATCGCTGGGGCCGGGGCCTCGCCCAGGGGCGCGGCGTGATCCTGACGCTGCACCATGTCCGGCCCTGGCGCGCGCGCGGCTTCGCGCCGAACCGGCTGCTGGAGATCACGCCGGAATTCCTCGACCGGACGCTCGGCCTGATCCGCAGCGAGGGCTACGACATCGTCTCGCTCGACGAGGCGTTGGCGCGGCTGGCCGATCCGAAGCCCGGCCGCTTCTTCGTCGCCATCACCTCCGATGACGGCTATCGCGACAATCTCGACCATGCCTGGCCGGTGCTGGCCAAGCATGGCGCGCCCTGGACGGCCTTCGTCACGCCGGGCTTCGCCGAGCGCACGGCGAGGCTCTGGTGGCTGGAGCTGGAGGAGGCGATCCGCGCCTTGCCGCGCATCGAACTCGAATTGCCGGAGGGCCGCTTCAGCGCCCGAACCGAGAGCGATGCCGAGAAGCAGGGCGCTTTCGACACGCTCTATTGGCGCCTGCGCAAGGGGCCGGAGGAGACGCTGCTCGCGGCGGCCGCCGAACTGGCGTGGCAGGCCGGCATCGACAGCGCCGCCCTGGTCGAGCGCGAATGCCTGCCTTGGGAGACGCTGCGCTCGCTTGCCGGTGCGCTGGGCGTGACCATCGGCGCGCATACGCTGAGCCATCCGATGCTCGCGAAGCATCCGGAGGAGGTCGCGCGGCGCGAGATATTTGAGAGCAAGGCGCGGCTGGAGGCGGAGCTCGGCATTCCGATCCGGCATTTCGCCTATCCGGTCGGCGACCCCGGCTCGGCCGGGCCGCGGGAATTCGCCCTGGCGCGGGAGGCGGGCTTTGCCAGCGCCGTGACGACGCGGCCGGGGCACCTCTTCGCGGAGCACGCGGCGCACCTGCATGCGCTGCCGCGAGTTTCGCTCAATGGCTACCACCAGAGCGACGTGGCGGTGCGGGCGCTGCTGTCGGGGCTGCCGTTCCTAGCTTGGAACAGGGGTAGAAAGGTGAATGCAGGCTAGGCCTTGTCCTTCCGCTCCATCCACTTGATCAGCGGTAGCAGCGGCAGGATCCAGGCCAGCCCGAGAGCGACATAGGCGATGCCCTGGACGAGCTTCGACGCCTCGGTGATCCGCCCCTGCGCCAGCGCCATCGCGACCAGCGCATAGACGCAAACGAAGACCAGGATCACGACGGTGCCGATCAGCTTGCGATGGCTTTGGGTCATTTCGGCTCCGGCTGCGGCATTGCGGGCGTTGTTCGCGGGTTTCAGCGGGTCTATCTGTCACCCGCGACGGCGCTTGTGAAGCGCGATACCTGCGACCAGAGGCCTCGGTTCCGTGACGATCGCTCTTAATCAGCCCCTGGACGCCGCAGCGCGCAGCACCAATCACGCCGGCATCCGGCGCTGGCTCTGGATCGTAGCGGCGCTGGTCTTCGCCATGGTCGTGGTCGGCGGCGCGACGCGGCTGACCGGCTCCGGCCTCTCGATCACCGAATGGAAGCCGATCACCGGCGCTCTGCCGCCGCTCGGCGACGCCGCCTGGGCGGCCGAGTTCGAAAAATACCGCCTGAGCCCGCAATATCAGCTCCTCAACACCGGCATGGAGCTGTCCGAGTTCAAGTTCATCTACTGGTGGGAATGGGGCCATCGCCAGCTCGGCCGCTTTATCGGGCTGGTCTATCTCGCCGGCTTCCTGGTCGTGGCGCTGCGCCGGCTGCTGCCCTGGCGCCAGAGCGCCGTGCTCTTCGGCATGGGCCTGCTGCTTGGCCTGCAAGGTGCGATTGGCTGGATCATGGTTGCGTCTGGCCTCGAGCCCGGCATGATCGCCGTCGCGCCGGTCAAGCTCACCCTGCACCTCAGCTTCGCCGGCCTGTTCTTCGCCTCGGTCGTGGCCTTTGCCACCTGGCTGACGCCGCCGCGCCGGATCGAGGAGGCGCGGGGGCGTGGCTTTGCCTTGCTGCTGCTGGCGCTGGTCTTCGTTCAGGTCGCGCTCGGCGGCCTCGTCGCCGGCTCCAAGGCCGGCTTCACCTTCAACACCTGGCCGCTGATGGACGGTGCGCTGGTGCCCTCAGGCTCGACCCTGTTCGCGCAACCCTCCTTCTGGGAGAATTTTGTCGACAACGTCGCACTGGTGCAGTTCAACCACCGGCTCGGAGCCTATCTGCTGCTGGCGGCCGCGCTCTGGCACGCCTTCACGATGCGCAGCGCCACGCCGGGCTCAGGGATGGCCAAGCGCGCCACCGCGATTGCCGGCTTGACGCTGACGCAGGCGGCGCTCGGCATCGTCACGCTGCTGCTGGTCGTGCCGCTCTGGGCCGGGCTGGCGCACCAGGCGCTCGCCTTCATGGTGCTGGCGATGGCCGTGGTGCATGTGACGCGCTCGACGGTGACGGCGCATCCCACGGGGGTCTGACCAACCTCAACGCGTCATCCCGGACGGAGCGAAGCGGAGCTCCGGGATCCATCATAGGGCGCTGCGGAGCCTTACGATGGATCCCGGATCTGCGCGGCTTCGCCGCTTGTCCGGGATGACGGCGGAGGGTGAAGCCGACGCTCAGGCCAGTGCCTGATCCAAATCGCCGATCAGGTCGGCGACGTCCTCCAGCCCGATCGAGAGCCTCACCACCTCCGGCCCGGCGCCCGACGCGGTCTTCTGCGCGTCCGAGAGCTGGCGGTGGGTGGTCGAGGCCGGGTGGATCACCAGTGAGCGCGTGTCGCCGATATTGGCGAGGTGCGAGAACAGGCCGAGCTTCGAGACGAGTTGCACGCCCGCGTCATAGCCGCCCTTGAGACCGACGGTGAAGACGGCGCCGGCGCCCTTCGGCGAATAGCGCTTGGCGAGATCGTGGTACTTGTCGCCGGCGAGGCCGGGATAGCTGACCCAGCTCACGGCCGGATGCTTGGCGAGATGCGTCGCGACCGCGAGCGCGTTCTCGCAATGGCGCTGCATGCGCAGCGGCAGGGTCTCGATGCCGGTCAGGATCATGAAGGCGTTGAAGGGCGAGAGCGCCGGGCCCATGTCGCGCAGGCCGAGCACGCGGGTCGCGATGGCGAAGGCGAAGTTGCCGAAGGTCTCGGCCAGCACCATGCCGTTATATTCCGGCCGCGGCTTGGACAGCATCGGGTAGCGCTCGTCGCCGACCCAGTTGAACGAGCCACCATCGACGATGATGCCGCCGATCGAGTTGCCATGGCCACCGAGGAACTTGGTCGCCGAATGCACGATGATGTCGGCGCCGTGCTCGAACGGGCGGATCAGGTAGGGCGTCGCCATCGTGTTGTCGACGATTAGCGGGATGTTGTGCGCCTTGGCGATGGCCGCGATGCCGGCGATGTCGACGACGACGCCACCCGGATTGGCGATCGACTCGATGAAGATCGCCTTGGTGCGCGGGGTGACGGAGGCGGCGAAGCTCTCCAGATCGTCGGAATCGGCCCAGATCACGTTCCAGCCGAAGTTCTTGTAAGAGTGATTGAACTGGTTGATCGAGCCGCCATAGAGCTTGCGCGCCGCGACGAACTCGTCGCCCGGCTGCATCAGCGCGTGGAAGCAGAGGAACTCGGCCGCGTGGCCGGACGCGACCGCGAGCGCCGCCGTGCCGCCTTCTAACGCGGCGACGCGCTCCTCCAGCACCGCGTTGGTCGGGTTGCCGATGCGCGTGTAGATGTTGCCGAAGGCCTGCAGCCCGAACAGCGAGGCGGCATGGTCGACATCGTCGAAGACGAAAGAGGTCGTCTGGTAGATCGGCGTCGCGCGCGCGCCGGTGGCGGCATCAGGAGCGGCGCCTGCATGGATGGCGAGCGTATGGAAACCCGGGGCGCGGTCGGTCATCGAAATGCTCCTGTTCAGTCTTGACGGCCAGATCGTTCTTTTTATCGAACGATGGGGCCCTGTCAACTATGGTTCGAAGGGGGAAAGTGCTTGGATTGCATGGTAATTGGTCGGTCTTGAGCCTGACGGACAGTTTGATAGCGGTATAGAGGCCGGTTTTCACTGCGGCATACGACGCCTCGGTGACGGCATTTATTGTCTTCGCCCGGATATTTCAGGCCTTTTCAGTCAAGTGGAGCAATTCATTGTCGCGCCCGACCATCGATACCAAGAAGAGCTACGATTTGATCGCAGCCCGGCTGCTCCTGGTTGGCATACGCCTGGTCTTGAGGGAGCACGCGCAGGAGCTTTTCGATCTCTGGTTCAGCGGCGAGGCCAAGGATGTCGAGGTCTTCGACAATCAGAAGTGGGCCGACTACATGCGGGCTGACAAGGGCTTGGAAGGGCAGATCGACGAGCATCTCGTCCGCTACGCGGCCTTCGTACGCGACGAAGCCCAGAGCGCAGGCAAGGTCCTGGCGGATGGTCGGGTCAGCCTGCCGTTCCAGCCCTACAAGACCCAGTTCCATGCCGAGGTGGGCGATGCCTCCGGCGGCTACGTCACGGGCTACGCCGTGCTGCACGGCTCCAACCGCGATGCCGGCGACTTCCAGATGTCCGGCACGGTTTCCATCGAGCCTAAGCGGGGCGACGCCAGCAAGCTCTTCGTCAAGTTCACCAACAACCTGCTCGTCTTCAACGACAAGGTCGATCCGAACTACCGCTATTCCAGCGACGTCACCTTCGAGCGCCTGGCGCTGAACATGTCGCGCGCGCTTCAGGCCCGGCGGCCGAAGAGCTTCATCATCCGGATCGCCTGGAGCGAGCCCGGACCCTGGGTCTACGAGATCCCGGCGCAATCGCCCAAAGCCGTGCCCGGCTGGCTGAAGTCCTTCGATCGCGGCTTCAAGTGAGAGGCCGGCTCAGCGCAGCGGCTGCACCGGCTTGAGCTCGGGCCCGATATGCTCCGGCCTGATGCCCATGCCGACCAGCCTTGCCGGGATGCGGCGCAGGATCGGGAACCAGTTGAGCAGGCGCAAGGGCAACGGCGGCGTGATCGGTCCCTTGCTCGCGAGCAGCGGTGTGATCACCCGGTTCTGGATCGCGATCTGGATCGCCTGCGTCACCTTGGCCGGGAATTCGCGGCGCGCCTGAACGGCGGCGAGATCGGCATCACCGAGGCGCTTCTCGCGCAGCGGCCTGGCCAGCAGGTTGGCGGCCGCGACCGCGTCCTGCACCGCGAGGTTCACCCCGACGCCGCCGATCGGCGACATCGTATGCGCGGCATCGCCGATGCAGATGAAGCCCGGCTTCCACCAGCGCGGCATCCGGTCGACCGCGACCGAGAGCAGCTTGACCTCGTCCCAATCAGTCAATTCCGGCATGCGGTCGGCCAGGAAGGGCGAGAGCGCGACGATGCCCGCCTTGAACGCATCGAGCCCTGTCGCCTGCAGGGCCTCGAGCGAGCCCTTCGGGATGATGAAGGCGCATTGCCAGTAGTCGCCGCGGTTGAGCATGATGAAGAAGCGCCCGCCCGCGACCTGCCCAAAGGTCTGGTTGCGGTCGCTCTCCTGCCGCGACAGCCGGAACCAGAGCACGTCCATCGGCGCGCCGAGCACATTGACCGAAAGCCCGGAGGCAGCGCGCAGGTCCGAGCGGCGCCCATCCGCCGCGACGACGAGGTCGGCCTTGATCGTCAGCGGCCCCTCCGGCGTCGAGACGTTGACGCCGGCGACGCGTCCGCCAGTCTCGATCAGCCCTTCGGCCTTGGCGTTCACCAGCAGCCGGAAATGCGGCTCGGCCTTGCCATGGTCGGCCAGGAAATCGAGGAAATCCCATTGCGGCATGAAGGCGACATAGGGCGCCTTGACCGGCAGATGGCTGAAATCGGCGATCGTGACCTCGTCCTCGCCGAAACGGGCGACGATCTGGCGCTCCTTGTTGTGCGGCAGCTTCAGGAATTCGTCGAGCAGGCCGAGCTCATGCATCAGCTCAAGCGTCGAGGGATGGATCGTGTCGCCGCGGAAGTCGCGCAGGAAGTCGGCGTGCTTCTCCAGCACGATGACGTCGATCCCCGCCCGCGCCAGCAGGAAGCCGAGCATCATCCCGGCCGGGCCGCCCCCGGCGATGCAGCAGGTCGTGGTCTCCTCGCGCATCGCCGTCTCCAATGTCTCGCCGGATCAGGTCCCCGGCCGGTTGATCGTCAGCTTCTGGAAACCCTTGCCGGCTAGTTGCGGCTTCTTGTTCGAGATGATCCGCGAATTGATGCCCTGCCAGCCGATCTCGCCGGAGAGCCGCCCGTACTCGATCTTCGGGCAGCGGTTCATGATCACGGTGACGCCCCTGGCCTCCGCTCGCGCCGCCGCCGCGTCGTTACGCACCGAAAGCTGCATCCAGATGACCTTGGGCAAGGGCTCTAGCGCAAGCGCCTCGTCGGTGATCGGGCCGGCGGCCTCCGAGTTGCGGAAGATCTCGACCATGTCGATTGGCCTCGGGATCTCCTTGAGCGAGCCGTAGACCGTCTTGCCGAACAGGGTCTGGCCGGCGAGCCCGGGATTGACCGGGATCACGTCATAGTCGCGGTCGAGCAGGTATTTGGTGACGATCCAGCTCGGCCTCGCCTCGTTGGCGGAGGCACCGACCAGGGCGATGGTCTTCACCTCGCGCAGGATGCGGCGGATAAGCGCATCGTCATAGGAATCGTGGTTCACGGCCGGCATCCTGAAAACGTGATCTGTGAACGCGGCGAACAAGGCGTGATTGCGCCCTCCCGAACACAGGTTCGCCACGCTTTTTTGGTCCAATAAGGTCCGCTCGGGGGGCAACCCCGGCGTTCATCGTGAAAGGAGGGTCTGTCATGTGCGATTATAGTCTGCACCATGTTATGTCCACTCCCGCGAAGGTTGGCGATGTGCTGAAGAGCACGAGCTTCGCCAACTCGAGCACACGCGGCTTCTGCGCCGTCGGTCAACCTGATGTCGCTGTCTGCGTGATGCCCGGCACGGAGCTGGCTTTCGACAACGACATCGAATGCGATCGGGTGGTCGGCTTCCTGCCGCACCGCAAGATCGCGGCGAAGGTCGCTCGCTTCCGCCAGGTCGATCTGGACAAGCCCTACGCGCATCATGATGCGCTCGAACTGCCCGACGGGCAGGTGATCATGGTGACCAGCCTGTCCGAGGGACAGGCGGTGACCGTGCTGCAGCTTCCGGCCAACCCGCAGCCTCACGACCATCATGGCGAGGCTCAGGCGCTCCCGGAAGAGGCGCCGCAGTCCAACCCGGCGATCGTCTGACGCGCGTTCCGTCCGGCTGGCTCAGCCGGGCGGCCAGAATTCGCGCTGGCGTTTGACCGCAAGCATTCGGCCGCACGCGGAGGCCTGGCCAGACCCGCGTGCGGCTCCTTCTAGAGCTCCGCCTTCCAGCAATATCAGCTACTCGCCCCGCCAGACCGGCTGGCGCTTCTCCATGAAGGCGCCGATACCCTCCTCGGCATCTCGCGCCAGCATGTTCTCGACCATCACGGCCGAGGCGTGGTCATAGGCGGCGGCGAGGCTCATCTCGCGCTGCTCGTAGAAGGCGCGCTTGCCGATCTTGACCGTCGCTGGCGATTTCGAGGCGATCACCGCCGCGAGCCGGCGCGCCTCCCCGGGCGCCTCGCCGGCGGGCACGACGCGGTTGACCAGCCCCATCCGCATAGCCTCGTCAGCCGGCACCATCTCGCCGAGCAGCAGCATCTCCATGGCGTGCTTGGCCGAGAGGTTGCGCGAGAGCGCCACCATCGGCGTCGAGCAGAACAGGCCGATATGGACGCCGGGCGTGCAGAACCGCGCGCCGTCGCCCGCGACCGCGAGATCGCAGGTCGCGACGAGCTGGCAGCCGGCCGCCGTCGCCGTGCCCTCGACCGCGGCGATGACCGGCTGGGGCAGGGCGGTGATCTGCTGCATCATCGCCGAGCAGCGCCCGAGCACGTCCTTGAAATAGGCCCGGCCGCGATCGGAATCGGCGCGATGCGCGCTCATCTCCTTCAGGTCGTGCCCGGCCGAGAAGACCGGGCCATCGGCTGCGAGGATGACGACGCGCACCGAACGATCCCCGGCGATGGTGGCGAAAGCCTCGCTCAGCGCCGCCAGCATGCCTTCACTCAGCGGGTTGCGCGAGGGGCTGCGGTTGAGGGTCAAGGTGGCGATGCCGTCGGCATCCTCGCGCAGCAGGAATGGGGCCGCATCTGGCTTGTGGTGCAGGTTCATGGCTCGGCCTTTCGCATCCCTGCCTATTGTCGGAGCCCGACGGTCATGCTGCAAGGGGAGGCAGTCGCAGCCAGCCTCCGGTTTTCCGCACGATGACCACCCGCATGAGCGTCTCCGAACTGGAGGCCTTTCTCGATAAGGTCTTCCCGCAGATCCATTATGGCGGGCGCACCTATTTCATCGAGGAGGTCGGGCCGATGACGGCCCGGATGCGCTGCGACTATCACGAGCGGCTCCTGCGCCCGGGCGGCACGATCTCGGGCCCGACCATGATGGCGCTGGCGGACCTCGCGCTCTACGTCGCGATCCTCGCCCAGATCGGCCCGGTCGAGCTCGCGGTCACGACGAGCCTCAACTACAACTTCCTGCGCAAGCCGGGCCAGAGCGCCCTTATCGCCGAGGCGAGGCTGCTCAAGCTCGGCAAGCGGCTGGCGGTCGGCGAGGTGCTGCTCACGTCTCAGGGCGAGAGCGACCTCGTCTGCCACGCGACCGGGACCTATTCGATCCCGGCCGAGCGTTGAAAGGCCTGAACCCCGCAGCGCTTTCCGATCAGATGGAATCGCTTCGGCCCCGCGCCGTCATTGCGAGCGCAGCGAAGCAACCCAGGGGGTCTCGCTCACCCGGTCCCCCTGGGTTGCTTCGTCGGCTGCGCCTCCTCGCAATGACGGGGAGAGCTGATCGGAAACCACCCTAATCAGGAATTGAAATCCGATAGATCGTCCCGTCGCCCCAGGCGGCGGTGAGCAGGGAGCGGCCATCCGGAGCCAGGACGAGCCCGACCGGGCTTCTCAAGCCGTCGGCGACGGCGCGGCTGCTCCCGTCCGGAAGGATTTCCCGGACCGTGGTGCCACCGTAATCGACGACGAAGACGCGTCCTTCCCTGGTCACCACGACGCCCGGGCCGGGGGTGGCGAAGGCGGAGCCGGCCTCGATGCGCCTGCCGTCCGGGCGCAGGATCGTGACGCCGCCGCCGATATTGGAGACGACATGGCCGCCATCCGGCGTCTGCACGGCCCCGACCGGGGTGTTCAGCCCATCGATCACCGCGACGAGCTGGCCGTTTCCACCCACCGCCAGGATTTGGTTGGTGCGCCGGTTGGCGACGAGCAGCCTGCCGGCGCGGTCGAAGCCGATCCCGGCGGGCGTCGCCAGCCCGGTGACGTGAACGCTGCGGGAGCCGTCAGGGGCGAAGCGATAGATCTCGTCGCGGGAATAGGACGCGACATAGACCGCGCCGTCGGGCCCGACCGCCAGTCCGGATGGGCCGGAAAGCCCATCGGCGAAGACGGAGCGATTGCCCCGCGGGTCGATCCGCGCGATGCGCCCCGCGCTCCATTCCGCGACATAGAGATTCCCGGCCGCGTCAAAGCCCATGCCGACCGGGGAGCTGAAGCCGCTCCAGAGTTTTTCGGGGATCGCAGCCGGCGCGCTGTCTCGGGCGCTCGCCGGCGTGACAAAGGGAGCCGGAAGGGCCGCCATGCCGAGGGCGACGATGCCGCTGGCGAAGGCCGCGCGAAAGAGGGACATCATCATGCCGCGCGCTCCTGTCCGGAAAGCCCACGAGCCGCAAAGACCTCCTTCGCGGCGAAGAGCCCGTTCAACGCGGCAGGGAAGCCGGCATAGACCGCCATCTGGATCAGGATTTCGACGATCTCGTCGCGGCTGAGCCCGACATTCAGGCCCGCCTCGATATGTACCTTCAGCTGCGGCGCGGCATTGCCGAGCGCAGCCAGCGCCGCGATGGTCGCGATCTCGCGGCTCCTGAGGTCGAGGCCCGGGCGCGAATAGATGTCGCCGAAGGGGAACTCGATCAGGTAGCGCGCGAAATCCGGGGCGATGTCGGCGAGCTGCGCGACGACCTTCTCGCCGGCATGGCCGTCAATCTCGGAGAGGGCGCGCAAGCCCCTCTCGAACCGCTCGTGTTCGTTGGTCCGTGGTAGCGTCATTGTCCATCTCCACCGTGTCGGGGCCGGCATAGCCGGCGATCTTGGTGTCGAGGACGGCAAGGCAGTCCTGCAGCTCGGCGAGGTGAGCCCGGACCTTGGCGCGGTGCGCTTCGAGCAGGATCCGGCGCTCGTCCAGTGTGCCTGGGCCGCGCTCGCGCAGATGCGTGTAGCGCAGCATGTCCCGGATCGGCATCCCGGTCGTCCTGAGACGGCCGAGAAACGCGATCCAGGTCAGGATCGAGGCGTCATAGCCGCGCTGGCGCGATGCATCGCGCGGTGCGCGCGGCAGCAGCCCGATCCGCTCGTAGTAGCGGATCGTATGCGCTGACAGTCCCGTGCGCCTGGCGAGGTCACCGATCTTCATGGTTTGCCTTGTTCGTCACGACGCTGGTTCTGCTACGGGTTCGAGCGCGCTCTAAGTCAAGCGGCTGACTGCGCAAACGCAGGCCGGCTGGTCGGGCAAGCGATCACGATCCTGTGGCAGAAGGTCAGGATAGCCGTGATGGATTACGGTATCTGGATACCGTTTCAGCCACTGCTCTGAAAACAATGCGGTTTTCTGCGTTGAGGCCCGCGTATCACGCTTGACACCTAGGGCCATTGGACCTATCCACCGCCCCACAGCGCCGCCGGTCTCCGGCGGCTTGTCGTTTCTCTCAAGCAAACCGAAGGGGTGCCGCGATGAAGACCATCTCGCTCAAGCCCGCCGACGTCGAGAAGAAGTGGGTAGTGATCGATGCCTCCGGGCTGGTCGTCGGCCGTCTCGCCTCTGTTGTGGCGATGCGTCTGCGCGGCAAGCACAAGGCCGCCTACACCCCTCATGTCGATTGCGGCGACAACATCATCGTCATCAACGCCGATAAGGTGGTCCTGACCGGGCGCAAGCGCGATCAGAAGATCTACTACCACCACACCGGCTATATCGGTGGCATCAAGGAGCGTTCCGCCAAGTTCATTCTCGAAGGCCGCTTCCCGGAGCGGATCGTCGAGAAGGCCGTCGAGCGCATGCTGCCGCGTGGCCCGCTCTTCCGCCAGATCCTCGGCAACCTGCGCGTCTACAAGGGTGCCGAGCATCCCCACGCCGCCCAGTCGCCCGAGGCGCTCGACGTCGCCGCGCTCAACCGCAAGAATGCGAGGGTCTGACAATGGCCGAGGTTCTTCAGTCTCTCGAGCAGCTCGGCCAGGTGGCGAAGTCCACCCAGCCCGAGGCTCCCGTCCACGTCAAGAAGATCGATGCGCAGGGCCGCGCCTATGCCACCGGCAAGCGCAAGAACGCCATCGCCCGCGTCTGGATCAAGCCCGGCACGGGCAAGATCACGGTCAACACCCGTGATCAGGAGGTCTACTTCGCCCGTCCGGTGCTGCGCCTGATCCTGCAGCAGCCGCTGCTGCTGGTCGACCGCGCCACCCAGTACGACGTCATCGTCACGGTCAAGGGCGGCGGTCTCTCCGGCCAGGCCGGCGCGGTGCGCCACGGCATCTCCAAGGCCCTGACCTTCTACGAGCCCGAGCTTCGCGGCCCGCTCAAGAAGGAAGGCTTCCTGACCCGCGACTCGCGCGTCGTCGAGCGCAAGAAGTTCGGCCGCGCCAAGGCTCGCCGCAGCTTCCAGTTCTCGAAGCGCTGATCGTTTCAGTCCTTCACGCTATGCAAGAGGGCGGCTCGCAAGAGCCGCCCTTTTCGTATTGGATGCGTCTCCCACAGCCCTCATCCTGAGGAGCGCGAAGCGCGTCTCGAAGGATGCTCCAGGAGGCTCCCGCGTCTGCTGGAGCACCCTTCGAGACGCCGCTAAAGCGGCTCCTCAGGATGAGGGCTCGCTTCGAAGCAAAGGAAGATTCCATGCCGCGTCCCGTTCTTCTCGTCACCGGCGGCAGCCGCGGCATCGGAGCCGCGACCTGCATCATGGCCGCGCAGCGCGGCTACGACGTCGCGGTGAACTATCAGAGCGATGCGGCGGCTGCGGCGAAGGTCGTCGCGTCCTGCGCGGCGGCGGGCGCCAGGGCGGTCGCGGTCCAGGGCGACATGGCAAGCGAGGCCGACATCACCCGCATCTTCGCCGAGGCGAAGGCGGCGCTGGGGCCGCTGACCCATGTCGTCAACAATGCCGGCATCACCGGCCCCAGCAGCAAGCTGGCCGAGGCCGATGCGCAGGTGATCCGCACCTGCATCGACGTCAACGTCACCGGCGCCATCCTGGTCGCGCGCGAGGCCGCCCGCGCCCTGCTCGCCAACGGGGCGGCTAAGAACCGGGCGATCGTCAACATCTCCTCGATCGCCGCCGGCCTGGGCGCGCCCGACGAGTTCGTCTGGTACGCAGCCTCCAAGGGGGCGATCGAGTCGCTGACCATCGGTCTTGCAAAGGAGCTGGCCCCGGCCGGAATCCGGGTCAATGCGGTGGCACCGGGCATGACCGAGACCGACATCCACGCCGTCTCGTCCGGCGAGCCCGGCCGCGTCGCGCGCATCGCGCCGACGATCCCGCTGAAGCGCGCCGCGCAGCCGGAGGAGATCGCCGAGGCCGTGCTGTTCGTGCTGTCCGAGGCCGCCTCTTACATGGTCGGCTCGATCGTCCGGGTCGGCGGCGGGCGCTGAGCGGCGCCGACGGCCCAAGGGGTCAGCGGCCACGGCGCGGTAGGAGAAGCTTTGGTGGCGAAGTCGGCGAAAGCCGGCTCCGCCCTTGATAGCGGGCCTCGGGCAGGCCCGAGTGGCCCGGCGTGAAGGTCAATCGCAGACTTCCACCTGCTTCATGACTCCTTCGACCTGAGCCTGGGTGAAGTGGCATGGAGCGGCTTTGGCGCCCGGGTTGATGTAGGTCGCCGTCTGCGAGTCATGGTACTTTGGATACTCCTGCGGCGCCTGCGGCTGCGGGGTAACCAGGGTCTGGGTCTTCTGCGGAGTCGCGGTGGCGGCTACGGTGATGATCCGGGCGCTCGTGCCCGATGTGGAATCCAGCCAGGCCGTGTTGGCCAAAGCCGGGGAGAGTAGGGCGGCGCTCCCGCCGGCCAGGGTCAGGGCGAACGCCGCTGCAACCAGTGTCTTCTTCATATCAGCCTCCGAAGCCGCGATATCGATTGATCAAGGCTATCTCGCCCTGTCTGGATGGCAGGGACAGGCAAGGATGCGGGGGGCAAATCGACGATCTTGTGGCTTTAGTTCGAAACTCTGCGATGATTCTGAGGCGGGCTTCACGAAGCCGTGCGTTTCGTCCCTTCTCCCCTTGCGGGAGAAGGTGCCCCGGCAGGGGCGGATGAGGGGTCGCGTTGCCCTTTCCAATAACCGAGGATGTCACACACCGACGCTGCTATCGTCGCGCGACCCCTCATCCGACCCGCCTGCGGCGGGCCACCTTCTCCCGCAGGGGGAGAAGGGGAGAACGCGCTTGGCAATGTTGCTGGTTGCGCTCATGAAACGACAGAATCGGCTGCGATGCCGCCTCCCAATGGCTGAAGCGCGCGGCGCTTCATGCTAAATCCCTGCCTCCTGCTCCCGCCCGGCCCGCCATGCGCATCCTGCTCGTCCTCATCGCCTTCGGTATGATCGCCGTCCCCGCGCTGCTCGCGCTGTCGCGTACCGAGCAGCCGCGCGGCTGGCGCGTCAGCCGGGCGCTGTTCATTTTCCTGGCGCCGGCCTTCGCGCTCGGCCTGATCCACGGCGTGCCCGAGCTCGATGGGCGCGCCCTCAACTATCCCGTCGCCTGGACCACGCTGCGGCTGGTCCTGACGGGGCTCGCGCTGATCCTGCCCTGGTGCCTCTATGTCTGGCTCGCGGCCGGCCGGCGCTGACATTGCGATGGAACGAGAATGACCGAACCCGCCGACACCCCGACCATCGACCACGCCTTCACCGGCGACAGGCGTGGCCCGGCTCATGACCCGACCTATGCCGGCGCGCTCTCCTTCATGCGCCGCCGCTACAGCAAGGACGTCTCCGGCTGCGATCTGGTGATCTGGGGCGTGCCCTTCGACCTCGCGGTCTCCAATCGGCCGGGTACCCGCTTCGGGCCGCAGGCGCTGCGCCGCGTCAGCGCGATCTTCGACGGCGATGCGCAATATCCCTCGCGCATCGATCCGTTCGAGCATCTCTCGGCCGTCGATTACGGCGATTGCCTGCTGCCGCGCAGCGATCTCCAGGGCTGCGCCAAGGCGATCGAGCACCAGGCGGCCGCGATCATCGCCACCGGCGCGCATCTGGTCACGCTCGGCGGCGACCATTTCATCACCTTGCCGCTGCTGCGCGCCCATGTCGCCCGCCACGGCAAGCTCGCGGTGGTGCAGTTCGATGCGCATCAGGACACCTGGGATGACGGCGTCGGCGCGATCTCGCATGGCACCTTCATGCTGGAGGCGGTGCGCGAGGACCTGATCGACGTCGAGCGCTCGATCCAGGTCGGCATCCGCACGGTCGCGCCGCGCGATTGCGGCATCGAGGTGCTCAACGCCTACGAGGCGCACGAGCTCGGCGTCGCCGGCGTGATCGAGCGCATCAAGCTGCGGGTCGGCTCGGTGCCGGCCTATCTCACCTTCGACATCGACGCGCTCGACCCCGCCTTCGCGCCCGGCACCGGCACGCCGGTCGCCGGCGGCTTCACCGCGGCCGAGGCGCTGCGCATGGTCTGGGCCATCCGCGACCTCGATTTCCGCGGCATGGACATCGTCGAGGTCTCGCCGCCCTACGACCATGCCGACGCCACCGCGATCGCGGGCGCGGCGGTGGCGCAGCACTACATCCAGGCGCTGGCGCTGAAGAAGGCGGGTTGAGGCGCTTCCGTCACCGAGCCGAGTAGGGCGCGGGGAACCCTCTCCTGTAAGGAGAGGGCAGGGTGAGGTGTAGGCCGTTGGACCAGCGAGGCTGAACCCCCGTCATTGCGAGCGCAGCGAAGCAACCCAGGGGGTCTCGTTCACCCGGTCCCCCTAGGTTGCTTCGTCTCTGCGCTCCTCGCAATGACAGTGGAGCGGCGGTCAGGTCACGGCTACAGCGTCCAGCGGCCGACACCTCACCCAACCCTCTCCTTACAGGAGAGGGCTCCCGCGTCACGGAAATCATTGACAGCTCCGGCATCCGCGCACATATACGGCGCCATGATCGCGAACCCGACCCGACGTCGCAGTGAACAGGCCGCCCCGGCGCGCCCGCGATGACGCTCGGCTGAAGTCCGAAACGTCCGCGACCGCGCCTGGAGCGCGGTTTTTTTATGTCTGAAGCCGACCAACCAATCCGCGCCAGTGCGCTTCGGGGGCCATGATGAGCCAGAACCTGAAATCCATCTTCATCGACGGCGAAGCCGGCACCACCGGTCTCGGCATCCGCGACCGGCTCGCGGCGCTGCCGGAGGTCGTGGTCAAGAGCATCGCCCCCGAGAAGCGCAAGGATCCGGTCGCCCGCAAGGACATGATGGCCGGCGTCGACCTCGTCGTGCTCTGCCTGCCCGACGATGCCGCCAGGGAATCGGTGGCGCTTGCCGATGAGCTCGGCTCGGCCTCGCCCAAGATCGTCGATGCCGCCACCGCCCATCGCGTCGCGCCGGGCTGGGTCTACGGCTTCGCCGAGCTCGCGCCCGGCCATGCCGACAAGATCGCCAACGCCAACCGGGTCTCCAATCCCGGCTGCTACCCGACCGGCGGCATCGCGCTGCTGCGGCCGCTCATCGATGCCGGGCTGATCGCCCAGGACCACCCGGTCACGGTCAATGCGGTCTCCGGCTATTCCGGCGGCGGCAAGAGCATGATCGAGGCCCACGAGGCGGGTTCCGCGCCGGCCTTCGAGCTTTATGGCCTTGGCCTCAAGCACAAGCACCTGCCCGAGCTGCAGGTCTATTCGCGGCTGGAGCGGCGGCCGATCTTCGTGCCGTCCGTGGGCAATTTCCGGCAGGGCATGCTGGTCTCGGTGCCGCTGCATCTCGACACGCTGCCGGGCAAGCCCAAGGTCGCCGATCTCCACGCCGCGCTCGCCGAGCGCTATGCCGGCTCGACCTACGTCAAGGTCCTGCCCGCCGACGCGAGCGGCAAGCTCGAGCCAGAATCGCTCAACGACACCAACCAGCTCGAATTGCGGGTCTTCGGCAGCGACGATCTCGGCCAGGCCGTGCTCGTCGCCAAGCTCGACAATCTCGGCAAGGGCGCCTCGGGCGCGGCGGTGCAGAACATCCGCCTGATGCTGGGGCTGGCCGAAGGCTGAAACCGCCTCTCGGCCGGAATCCGCAAGGCTCGGCCAAAAGCCGGGCCTTTTGCCTGGGTGGCTGCAAGGATGAGCCGGCACAGCATTTTATGGCTGGCCGTTCACATATACTTGATCGACGCACCATACCGCAGGGATACATCCCAAATGGGAGTAGCCGTTGGGGAAGCGTGAGAGCCTCAATCGCTTTACGGAACTCGTCTGCGCCGCTTGTGCAGCACTTGCGGCAGGCTTGAGCGACATAATTCGCGGCGTGGACACGAACGCCGTCATGGCTGGGTCAAGCAGCCATGACGGCGTCTTTTTATGTGCGGCCTGAAGATAGGTGGGCAAACTGAGCCCTCATCCTGAGGAGGCCCGGAGGGCCGTCTCGAAGGATGCTCCAGCAGGCGCCGGAGCTATCTGGAGCATCCTTCGAGACGCCGCTTCGCGGCTCCTCAGGATAAGGGCTGAGGAAAGTCCAGGTGAGAAGTCTGAAAATGCAAAGGGCGGCCACACGCGACGGCCGCCCTCCGGTATGCGCGTAGCCCTCAGCCCTTGTAGGGCACGAAGTTCTGCTTCTGGGTGCCGAGGCCCTCGATGCCGAGCGTCACGACCTCGCCGCCCTTCAGGAAGCGCGGCGGCTTGAAGCCGAGGCCGACGCCGGGCGGCGTGCCGGTGGTGATGACGTCGCCCGGGTCGAGCTGCATGAACTGGCTGATATAGTGGACGAGATAGGCGGCGCCGAAGATCATCGTCTTGGTCGAGCCGTTCTGGACGCGCACGCCGTCGACATCGAGCCACATGCCGAGATTCTGCACGTCGGCGATCTCGTCGGTCGTCACCATCCAGGGGCCGAGCGGGCCGAAGGTCGGGCAGCCCTTGCCCTTGGCCCATTGGCCGCCGCGCTCGATCTGGTATTCGCGCTCGGAGACGTCGTTGCAGACGCAGAAGCCGGCGATCGCCGCCATCGCGTCCTTCTCGGCGATGTAGGAGCCGCCATCGCCGATCACGATCGCCAGCTCGACCTCCCAGTCGGTCTTGACCGAGCCCTTCGGGATGATGACGTCGTCATCCGGGCCGACGATGCAGTTCGGCGCCTTGTTGAACAGGATCGGCTCGGCCGGGATCGCCGCGCCGGTCTCGGCCGCATGGTCGGCGAAGTTCAGGCCGACCGCGATGAAGTTGCGCACGTCGCCGACGCAGGCGCCGATTCGCGGCGAGCCCGGCACGGCGGGCAGCGTGGCGGGGTCGAGCGCCTTGAGCTTCGCCAGCGAGGCCGCGGTCAGCGCCTTGCCCGCAATGTCGTCGACCTTGCCGGACAGGTCGCGCAGCGTCCCGTTGGCGTCGAGCAGACCCGGCTTCTCGGCGCCGAACGCGCCATAACGAACCAGTTTCACGTCGTTTCCCCCGTTTCAATCGATATAAAGAGCGTCCTGCGGAGGCTCCGGTGATGCGGCGCGATCCTGTGCGGGTGGCCCTTCAGAGGCAAGCCCGTTCCGGCGCATGGCTCGGCTGCATGGCGTGGGCCGCAAGATTGTTGCGGGAATACAACGATTGCCACGAAAGCGCCCTGATCGCGCAAGAGGCGGCGCTGCCCGGTTTCGGAGCATCATGCCCAAAAACCTGCGATAGTTCGTATGTAAACGATATTTTTCGCACTGCTTTCTCCACTCACCCGCGAAAAACGGCTCTTTTTGCGCGATTTCAGGGATGACGAAGCGTTAACATCAAGGCTGATGGCGTTTTTGCGGCATTCAAGGCGGGATTGCGGCAACAAACCGCGCACGGCATGCTCGTCATCGAAGCAGGTGATTTGCCTGAAAGAAACGCCAACCAACCCCGGGGATGGGATCTTCGATGAAGAGCTTCGTTCGCTACACTGCCGCCGCAACCGTTTCGGTCGCTGCTCTTCTCGCTGCCGGCGCCGCCTCGGCCAGCTCCTTCTCGCTGCGCAGCGGCGCGAGCGCCGAGGGTCTCGGCATGGCCTTCGCCGGCGCGGCCTCGGGCGGCATCGGCATGGGCGCGATGGCCTGGAACCCGGCCACGATCACCATGTTCCCGGGTCGCAACAGCAACTGGAACCTCACCTATATCGCGCCCAGCGCCAGCTACGACCCGACATCCCCGACGCGGGTTCGGCTGCCCGGCGGTGGAACCGCTCCGATCACGGCCGTTGGTGGCAGCCCGCTGGGCACGGGCGAGATCGGCGGGGACGGTGCCATCGTTTCCGCCTCCTACTCGGCGTGGCAGCTGACCGACCGCCTCTGGATCGGCATGACCACCGGCACGCCCTACGGCCTGCGTTCGAAGCCCGACAATCAGTTCAATGCGGCTCAGATCTATGGCCGCTCGGCCCGCGTCGTGACGTTCAACGTCTCGCCGACGATCGGCTACCAGGTGAATGACTGGCTCGCCGTCGGCGCTGCCGTGCAGGTCCAGTATTTCAAGACCAACCTGAAGCAGGCCGCGGCCGTCACCGCCACCGCGCCGAACACCATCCTCGAAGGCGACTCGATCGATTTCGGCTACAAGCTCGGCGTGACGCTGACGCCGTGGCAGGGAACCAATATCGGCCTAGCCTACCGCTCGATGATCCACCATACGCTGGAGGGGACGTTCAAGACCCCGGTCGCGGTTGCGCCGATCCTGGGTGTCGGGTCCAACCCGATCAAGGCCAACCTCAACCTGCCCGACTCGGTCGTGTTCGGCCTCTCCCAGGTCATCAACGATCAGTGGCAGGCTCATCTCGGCATCGAGTGGACGAACTGGAGCCGCTTCCGCCGCATCCCGATCGTCGCCAGCAATTTCGGCGTGCCCTTCACCAGCCTGAACTTCCAGTACGACGACAGCTGGTTCTTCTCGGCCGGCGTCGAATATAAGTACAACCGCGACCTGACCCTGCGCGCCGGCGTCGGCTACGAGCTCTCGGCCGTGAACGACGACAACCGCACGGTCTTCATCTCGGACAATGACCGCCTCTGGCTGTCGGCCGGCTTGAGCTATCAGGTCACCAACAAGATCAAGCTCGACCTCGGCTACACCTACATCCACGTCCAGAACGCGAGCGTGAACTATTCCGGCTCCCACCCGCAGCAGGGCGCCGTGCTCTATACGGCAGAGGCCAAGCCCCAGGTCCATGTCGTCTCGGCCGGCATCACCTATCGCTGGGACGACCCGACGGAGACGATCCCGGTTCGCCCGGTAGTCCGCAAGAACTGAGCGACTGCCATTTCGGCAAGCAAAAGCCGGCCTTTGGGCCGGCTTTTTTATTCGGCCTTGTAAACCTCGCCGTCATGCTCGCCCTTGTGGCGAGCATCCACGTCTTGGCCCCGATCCTTCATCAGCGAAGACGTGGATGGTCGGGACAAGCCCGACCATGACGGGGAGAGTGGTGTGGCGAGCGCAGCCTACACCTTGATCCTCACATAGCTCCCCGGTGCATCCTCGAGCGCCGCGAGCTTGCCGCTGCCGGGCTCGCGCGCCGGCACCTGCTTGGGCGCCTGCGCCTTGATCCATTCGACCCAATGCGGCCACCACGAGCCCGGATGCTCGCTCGCGCCCTTGCCCCAGTCCTCGAACGAGCCTGTGAGCGAGCCGCCGGCCCAGTACTGGTACTTCATCTTGGCCGGCGGGTTGATCACGCCGGCGATGTGGCCCGAGCCCGCCATCACGTACTCCACCGGCCCGCCGAAGCGCTGCGAGCCGAGGAAGACCGACTGAGCCGGGGCGATGTGGTCTTCCTTGGCGGCGAGGTTGTAGATCGGGATCGTCACCTGCTTCAGGTCGAGCGCCTTGCCGCCGATCCGCATCTCGCCCTTGGAGAGCCTGTTCTCCAGATAGCAGCTACGCAGGTAGAAGGAGTGGTTCGCCGCCGGCATGCGCGTCGAATCGGCATTCCAGTAGAGCAGGTCGAACGCCGTCGGCACCTTGCCCTTCAGGTAGTTGTTGATCGCGTAGGACCAGATCAGGTCGTTGGGCCTGAGCATGTTGAAGGCGCCGGCCATGCGCGAGCCGTCGAGATAGCCGCGCTGCGCCATCTGCTCCTCGACGGATTTGATCTGCTCCTCGTCGACGAAGACCGAGAGCTCGCCCGCCTTGGAGAAGTCGACCTGCGTCGTGAAGAAGGTCGCGCTCTCGATGCGCTTGTCCTTGGTCGCGGCCATGTAGGCGAGGGCGACGCCGAGCAGGGTGCCGCCGACGCAATAGCCGATCGTGGTCACCCTCTTCTCGCCGGTCGCCTGCTCGATCGCGTCGAGCGCCGCGAAGATGCCCTCGCGCATGTAGCTCTCGAAATCCTTGGCGGCGTGGCGCTCGTCCGGATTGACCCAGGAGATGCAGAAGACGGTGAGCCCCTGCGCCACGCACCAGCGGATGAAGCTCTTATCGGCGTTGAGGTCGAGGATGTAGAACTTGTTGATCCAGGGCGGCACGATCAGCAGCGGCCGCTTGAAGACCGTCTCGGTCGAGGGCGCGTACTGGATCAGCTCGATGATCTCGTTGCGGAAGATCACCTTGCCGGGCGTGGTCGCGATGTTGACGCCGACCTCGAAGGCGTGCGCGTCGGACTGGCGGATCTTCAACTCGCCCTTGCCGGCCTCGATGTCCTCCGCCAGCATCTTCATGCCGCGCACCAGGTTCTCGCCGTTCTGGCGCAAGGTCTCGCGCAGCAATTCGGGGTTGGTGGCGACGAAGTTCGAAGGCGAGAGCGCGCTCGCGATCTGCTTGACGTAGAAGCGCGCCTTCTCACGCGTATGCGGGTCGAGGTCCTCGGCCTTGTCGACCATCGACTCGGCCCAGCGCGAGCCGATCAGATAGGCCTGCTTGATGAAGTCGAACATCGGGTGGGCCGACCAGTCTGGATCGGCGAAGCGCGCGTCGCGCTTGTCGGGCTCGGCCACGGCCGGGGCCTCCTCGCCGCCGGCGCGCTTCAGCGTCGAACTCCACAGGTTCATGAAGTCGCTGGTCAGGGAGGCCTGCGCCTCGATGATCTTGCGCGGGTCGCTGATCCAGCGCTCGGCGACGCGGCCGATGGTCTTGACCATCTCGCTGGCCTCGTCGGCCGCGCCGGTCTTGGCCTCGCCGCGCTCGATCGGCTTGAGATAGGCGGCGGTGACCTTGCCGGCCTCTTCCATCAGGCGGCCCATGTTCTGGGCGAGGAGGTCGAAATCGGGCGCCAGCGTGTCGTCCGGGCCGTTCGCCCCCTTCGACTTGTCGTCCGCTGGCGGGCACATGGCTCTTCTCCCTTGGCCGTTTCTTATGCGAGAGCACTTGGCTCCCCATTTTGGTCCCATTAAGGACCTAACCGATATGGTAGAAAAAGCGAATTTTGCAACGTGCCGGGCCAGTTCATGTCGTCCCACATCAATATGACACGGCGCCTGGCGCTCCTGCTGGCGGTGGCGGCGCAGGGCCTGGTCCTGTCCGGCTGCGGCAAGGACATCGCCGAGGCGACCGGTTTCGCGACCACGCCGCAGGAATCGAAGGCCTTCGTCAAGGAGGCGCGCCAGGCCGAGGCGGATTACATCCCTGTCGGCAGCGCCGTGACCCGCGCCGCGCCGCGCAAGCCGGTCGCCGATTTCAAGAAGCTCGAAACCGACCTGGAGGCCAAGCGCATCTCCAACGAGGCCGCCGGCAATCAGGCCAAGCAGCTCGGCACCACCCCGCCGCCGGCGCCCGCTGCCGTTCCGTGAGGTGTTGCTTCCCGGCCAAGAGTTGGGCCTTTCGTTGAATCTTGCGTTTTTGGGACTGCCCTGACGAAAGATGCGGTGCTAAGGACTGCCCGCGCAAAAATCTGACCCGCGTGCTAAAAAGGGAAAGCCGACCTCGGCGAAGGACCTGTTCGAAATGACCGATTTCCACCGCATCAAACGACTGCCGCCCTACGTCTTCGAACAGGTCAACAAGATCAAGGCAGCCGAGCGAGCTAAGGGCGTCGACATCATCGACCTCGGCATGGGCAACCCGGACCTGCCGGCGCCGAAGCACGTCATCGAGAAGCTGGTCGAGACCGCAGGCAAGCCGCGCACCGACCGCTACTCCGCCTCCAAGGGCATTGCCGGCCTGCGCCGCGCCCAGGCGCATTACTACGAGCGCCGCTTCGGCGTGAAGCTCAACCCGGACACGCAGGTCGTCGCCACGCTCGGCTCGAAGGAGGGCTTCGCCAACATGGCGCAGGCCATCACCGGCCCGGGCGACGTCGTGCTGGTGCCCAATCCGAGCTACCCGATCCACGCCTTCGGCTTCCTGATGGCGGGCGGCGTGATTCGCTCGGTCCCGGCCGAGCCGACCCCGGCCTTCTTCCCGGCGCTGGAGCGGGCGATCCTGCATTCGGTGCCGAAGCCGATCGCGCTCGTCACCTGCTATCCGGCGAACCCGACCGCCTATACCGCCTCGCTCGACTTCTACCGCGACCTCGTCGCCTTCGCGAAGCGCCACGATCTCATCCTGCTCTCGGACCTTGCCTATGCCGAGGTCTATTTCGACGAGAACGACCCGCCGCCCTCGATGCTGCAGGTGCCGGGCGCGATGGACGTCACGGTCGAGTTCACCTCGATGTCGAAGACCTTCTCCATGGCCGGCTGGCGCATCGGCTTCGCCGTCGGCAACGAGCGCCTGCTAGCGGCGTTGGCACGCGTCAAATCCTATCTCGACTACGGCGCCTATACGCCGATCCAGGTTGCCGCCGCCGCTGCGCTGAACGGCCCCGACGACTGCATCCGCGAGATGCGCGACATCTACCGCAAGCGCCGCGACGCGCTGGTCGAGAGCTTCGGCAAGGCCGGCTGGGATTTCCCGGCGCCGCAGGCCTCGATGTTCGCCTGGGTGCCGATCCCCGAGAAGTTCCGCCATCTCGGCTCGCTGGAGTTCTCCAAGCTGCTGATCGAGAAGGCCGAGGTCGCGGTCGCGCCCGGCATCGGCTTTGGCGAGCATGGCGACGACTTCGTCCGCATCGCCATCGTCGAGAACGAGCAGCGCATCCGCCAGGCGGCGCGCAATGTCGGCCGCTTCCTGAAGACCGCCGACCAGACGCTGCACAACGTCATCCAGATGCCGAAGGCTGGGTGAAGAGCCTGCTCCATCATTCCCGCTTCCGCCCGGCGCCTTCGCGCTCTAAGACGGGAGCGGGGCTGATCGTTCAGGGCAGGGGCTCGGCATGTCTAAAGGCCGCTTGATCGGCATCGTCCTGGGCCTGTTCGCGCTGGTCTGCTTCGTCACCACCTTCGACTATTCGCGCGGCCGCACGCCGGAGACGAAGTCGCAGCTGGTCGCTGACGTCCTGACCGCGACCCGCTCCGGCGAGTGCGGCGGCGACGACACCGAGATCGCCAGCCGCTATTTGCCGCTCGGCATGGCACAGGCCGAGGCCGAGCAGGTCATCAATACGATCGAGATCGTGCCGCCCAAGCCCTGGTTCTGGCAGCCGCAGATCGAGAACGCCACGACCTGGACCGGCGAGACGCTGGAAGCGCTGCGCACCATCAAGACGACCGCCTTCGGCAGGCAGGCCCTGCGCCTGCATCTCACCTTCGGCGAGGGCAAGCTGCGCCGGCTCGCGGCGGAAGTGGTCTGCCGCTTCGACTAGCGCATCGGACCGAAAAGTGGAATCCGATTTTCGGAAAGATCCGATGCAATAACAAAGGCCTAGATCGCGGCTCTGCGTCCAATAGGATGCACGGCGATCTAGGCAGGCTGGGTCGCGCTTCTTACGCTGCAGTCACGGGAGGAGCCGGCCTATGATGGCGCGATCCCGGTCCCGCTTTGCGACGGGCTTCGGGCCGCTGGCGCGATGATCGATCGTCCTGTCGCGGAGGAGCGTGCATGGCCACCTCAGACAAGCTCTTCGCCGGCCCTATCCCGGAAATCTACGATCGCCTGCTGGTTCCGCTGATCTTCGAGCCCTATGCCGACGATCTCGCCGGGCGCGTCGCCAGGCTGAAGCCGCGGGCGATTCTCGAGATCGCCGCCGGCACGGGGGCGCTGACCCGCGCCATGGCCTCCAGACTGAACGGCGAGGCGCAGATCACCGCCACCGACCTCAATCAGGCGATGCTCGACCGTGCCGCGGCGCGGCAGGGGGCGGATGCCGCCATCCTTTGGCGCCAGGCTGACGCCAGCCTGCTGCCGTTCGGGGACAAGGGCTTCGATCTCGTCGCCTGCCAGTTCGGCGTGATGTTCTTCCCCGACAAGGTGCAGGCCTATCGCGAGGCTCTCCGGGTGCTGAGGCCCGGCGGGCACTACCTCTTCAACGCCTGGGACGGGATGGCGGCGAACGAATTCCCGCATGTCGTCTCCGACGCGGTGCAGGCGCTGTTCCCGGAGGATCCGCCGCGCTTCATCGAGCGGACGCCGCATGGCTATCATGATCCCGAGCGCATCCGGGAGGAACTCACTGAGGCCGGCTTCCACGCCGTCATGATCGAGGCGCTGAGCCGGACGTGCCGGGCGCATTCTGCCCAGGAGGTCGCGACCGCCTTCTGCCAGGGCACGCCCTTGCGCAGCGAGATCGAGGCGCGCTCGCCCGGCGATGGGCTGGAGGCGGCGACCCGGGTTGCGGCCGAGGCCCTGACGCGCCGCTTCGGCAGCGAGCCGATCGAGGGGCAGGTGAAGGCGTTCGTCGTCACGGCGCTGCGTCCCTGAGCCCGACGGCGCCGCGAAGCGCTCGGGGCCGCCTTGCGCGCCGCCTCCGTTGACTCGTCCGTTGCCGCATGCGACCCCGGCGGCATGACGACGCTCGCTTCTTCCTCCGGTCTTGCCCCCTTGCGCATCGGTGTCGCTGGCCTCGGTACGGTAGGCACTTCGGTGCTGCGCATCCTGCGACGCCAGGAGAACGCGCTCGCCGCCCGCTGCGGCCGCGCGGTGCGCATCACCGCCGTCTCCGCCCGCGACCGCAGCCGCGACCGCGGCATCGACCTCTCCGGCCTCGCCTGGTTCGACGATCCGGTCGAGCTCGCCCGCTCGCCGCAGATCGACTGCCTGGTCGAACTCATCGGCGGCTCCGACGGCCCGGCCAAGGCGGCGGTCGAGGCGGCGCTTTCGGCTGGAAAATCGGTCGTCACCGCCAACAAGGCCCTGCTCGCCCATCATGGCGTCGCATTGGCGACGCTGGCCGAGGAGAAGGGCGTCGCGCTCGCCTTCGAGGCCTCGTCGGCCGGCGGCATCCCGGTGGTGAAGACGCTGCGCGAGGCGCTCTCGGGCAACAACGTCACCCGGCTCTACGGCATCCTCAACGGCACCTGCAATTACATCCTCTCGCGCATGGAGCAGGAGGGGCTGACCTTCGAGGCCTGCCTGAAGGACGCGCAGCGCCTGGGTTATGCCGAGGCCGACCCGACCTTCGACGTCGAGGGCTACGACACCGCCCATAAGCTCGCCATCCTGACCAGCCTCGCATTCGGCACGAAGATCGACGCCGAAGCGATTCATGTCGAAGGCATTTCCTCGATCGCGCCGCTCGACCTCAAGATGGCCGACGAGCTCGGCTACCGCATCAAGCTGCTCGGCGTCGCCGAACGCACCAAGACCGGCATTGAGCAGCGCGTGCACCCGACCATGGTGCCGAAATCCTCCGCCATCGCGCAGGTCATGGGCGTCACCAACGCGGTGACCATCGACGCCGACGCCGTCCGCGAGATCACGCTGGTCGGCCCCGGCGCCGGCGGCGACCCGACCGCCTCCGCCGTCGTCGCCGATATCGCAGATGTCGCGCGCGGCACTGCCGGGCTGCCCTTCGGCCTGCCGATCGCCCGCCTGGAGCAGCCGACGCGCGCGCCGATGCAGCGCCATGAGGGCGGCTATTACGTGCGCCTCGCCGTTGCCGACCGCCCCGGCGCGGCGGCCGCGATCGCCACCCGCATGGCCGAGGCCGACATCTCGCTGGAGAGCATCGTCCAGCGCCGCTCCGAAGCCGCCGTCGCGCGCGATCCAGGCGGCCGCTCCGGGGCGCCGGTGCCGGTCGTGCTGATCACCTACGCCACCAGCGAGGCCGCGATCCGCGCCGCGCTGGAGAAGGTCACGGCCGATGGTCACATTGCCGAGCCGCCGCAGGTGATAAGGATCGAACGGGAATAGGGCAGTGGGCTCGGGCAGTCTGTTAGGCTGCCGTTCAACTGCCTGCCGCCAAATGCCCCGACGCCAGATAAAGGGAACCGCCGCATGTCCGAACTGACGATCTCCTCCGCCCAGATCATCGAACGCTTTCTCTCGATGGAGCTGGTGCGCGTCACCGAGCGCGCCGCCGTCTCCGCCGCCCGCCTGCGCGGCCACGGCAACGAGAAGGCGGCCGACCAGGCGGCGGTGGATGCGATGCGGCGCGAACTCAACCGCCTGCCGATCGACGGCGAGATCGTCATCGGCGAGGGCGAGCGCGACGAGGCCCCGATGCTCTTCATCGGCGAGAAGGTCGGCCTCGGCACTGGCCCTAAGGTGCATATCGCGGTCGATCCGCTCGAGGGCACCACGCTTTGCGCCAAGGACATGCCCGGCTCGATCGCCGTCATGGCCATGGCCGGCGCCGGCCAGCTGCTTTATGCGCCCGACGTCTACATGGACAAGATCGCGGTCGGCCCCGGCTATGCGCAGGGCGTGATCGATCTCGACGCCTCACCGGCCGACAACATCAACGCGCTGGCCAAGGCCAAGGGCGTCAAGCCGCATGAGATCTCGACGCTGATCATGGACCGGCCGCGCCACGCCGCGCTGATCGAGGCCGTGCGCAAGACCGGCGCCTCCATCCGCCTGATCACCGACGGCGACGTCGCCGGCGTGATCTTCTGCACCGAGCCGGAGAAGACCGGCATCGACCTTTATCTCGGCATTGGCGGCGCACCCGAGGGTGTGCTCGCGGCTGCGGCTCTGCGCTGCGTCGGCGGCCAGATGCAGGGGCGGCTGATCCTCGACACCGAGGAGAAGCGGGTCCGCGCCCACGGCATGGGCGTCCTCGACCCCAACAAGAAATACGACATGTCGGAAATGGCCTCGGGCGACGTCATCGTCTCCGCCACCGGCGTCACCGATGGCGGCATGCTCTCGGGCGTCAAGTTCGGCAAGGACGTCATCGAGACCGAGACCATCGTCTACCGCTCGATCACCGGCACGGTCCGCCGCATCTATGGCGAGCACCGCGAGTTCGGCAAGTTCAAGCTCGACTAAGGGCAGGGCGGCGCCTGCCCGCTTCGCGGCCCAGAACACCCTCAGCCCTCATCCTGAGGAGCGAGCTTTAGCTCGCGTCTCGAAGGATGCTCCAGTGCTCTCTGGAGCATCCTTCGAGACGCCGCTTCACGGCTCCTCAGGATGAGGGCTGAGGTTCCCGGCAGCTTGGCCATGCCGAGGCGTCATCGCCGCTGTTCCCGCAATGGCGGTGGATTTTACCTGCTGCATCAGGACAATGCCGGCCTGACTTGAGAACCGGATTCCGGGGGGAAACAATGGCCAGCGCGACCAGGTACGACACGATGAAGTATAACCGCTGCGGCCGCAGCGGATTGATGCTGCCGCCGATCTCGCTCGGCCTCTGGCACAATTTCGGCGAGACCACGCCGCACGACACCGGCCGCGCCATCTGCCGCACGGCCTTCGACCTCGGCATCACCCATTTCGACCTCGCCAACAATTACGGCCCGCCGCCCGGCTCGGCCGAGACCGCCTTCGGCGAGATCCTGCGCCAGGACTTCGCCGACCATCGCGACGAACTGGTGATCTCGACCAAGGCCGGCTATCGCATGGGGCCCGGCCCCTATGGCGAGTGGGGCAGCCGCAAGTACCTGCTCTCCAGCCTCGACCAGAGCCTGAAGCGGATGAAGCTCGACTATGTCGACATCTTCTACTCGCACCGCTTCGACCCGAACACGCCGCTCGAAGAGACGATGGGCGCGCTCGACACCGCTGTGCGCCAGGGCAAGGCGCTCTATGTCGGCCTGTCCTCCTACAACTCGCAGCGCACCCGCGAAGCCGCCGCGATCCTGCGCCGCCTCGGCACGCCCTGCCTGATCCATCAGCCGAGCTATTCGATGCTCAACCGCTGGATCGAGGAGGACAAGCTGCTCGACACGCTCGACGAGGAGGGCATCGGCTCGATCGTCTTCTCGCCGCTCGCCCAGGGCATGCTGACCAACAAGTACATTGGCGGCGTGCCCGAGGGCAGCCGCGCCGGCAAGAAGGCGCCCTCGTTCCGCGACGGCTTCCTCAGCGACGACAACCTGCGCCGCATCAAGGCGCTGAACGACATCGCCGCCAGCCGCGGCCAGAGCCTCGCCCAGATGGCGATCGCCTGGGTCCTGCGCGGCGGCCGCGTCACCTCGGCGCTGATCGGCGCGAGCCGGCCGGAGCAGGTCGCCGACTGCGTCGCGGCGCTGGCGAAGCCCTCCTTCACGGCCGAGGAGCTCAAGCTGATCGACCAGCATGCCGGCGAGGGCGGCGTCAACATCTGGGCCGCCTCGGCGGAACGCTGAGAGCTCGGGCCCGGGCCCGGTCATGTCGGCCATAGACCTGGCCCTGGAGCTCATCTCCGGCCTGGCTGCAGCAGCGACTCCGGAAGCCGCCGGGCTCGTCTTGCGGGATGCCCTCGCGCCGTTGGGTGCGAGGGGCTTCTTCGCCGGCTCGTTCCCGAACTCGCAGGCCATGGCCGTGCCGAGGCTCGTCGCCAAGCGCCGGCTCTATGCGCAGTTCTCGGTGCCGGGATGGCTCGACGCTTACGCGCGCGAAAAGCTGGATCGCGGCAACCCGGTCATCCTCGCCCCGGCGCGCCGCCATTCGGCCTTTCGCTGGAGCGATCCGGGCTTCGGCGATCTCGAGAACTGGCGCGGCCTCGCCGTGGCGCGGGAGGTCGGGATAGCGGACGGTTTCGCCGTGCCCTGCCATGAGCCGAATGGCCGCTTCGGCATCGTCAGCTTCGGCCTCGAACGCTTCGACTTGTCGCCGCGGCAGCTGCAGGCGATCACGCTTGCGGCCGTGATGGCGCATGACCGCATGGCGGCCCTGGCCGAGCCGCCGCTGCCATTCCCGGCGCTGACGGCCCGCGAGCGGGACTGCCTGTGGTTCGTCGCCGACGGCCTGTCGGATGCGGAGATCGCCGAGAAGCTCGGCATCGCGCAGGCGACGGCCCATGCCCATGTCGAGAACGCCAAGCGCAAGCTCGGCGCCAAGACCCGCGCCCAGGCGGTGGCGCGTCTTTGCGGCAACATGCTGCTCTGATCTGCAGAACCTATCTGAACAGGGAATATCCTGGCCGGACGTTTTCGCTCAAGCGGTCGCCGTACCTATCGCCGCCGCATCCGGCATCGCGCATGACCAGGCGCGGGTCCGGATCACGCAAACGGCGTCGACTCCTGGCCGCCGCTCGCGAGAGCGGCGGCCTTTTTATTCGGAGAGACGGAAGGGTTCACCCCACCGCCTTCGCCGCCTCCCGCCCGGCGATCCGGCCCGAGAAGATGCAGCCGCCGAGGAAGGTGCCTTCGAGCGCGCGGTAGCCGTGCAGGCCGCCGCCGCCGAAGCCCGCCGCTTCGCCAGCTGCGTAGAGGCCGGGCAGGGCTTCGCCATTCGCGCCGAGCACCCGCGACGACAGGTCGGTCAGCAGCCCGCCGAGCGACTTCCGCGTCAGGATGTTGAGGCGCACCGCGATCAGCGGGCCATGCGCCGGGTCGAGGATGCGGTGCGGCTTGGCCGTGCGGATCAGCCTGTCGCCGAGATAGGCCCGCGCGCCGCGGATCGCGGTCATTTGCAGGTCCTTGCCGAAGGGATTGTCGATCTCGCGGTCGCGCGCCTCGATCTGCCCGCGCAGATGTGCCTCGTCGAGCAGATCGTCGCCGCTGAGCGCGTTCATCCGCGCGACCAGCCGGGAGAAATCGCTCTCGGCGATAAAATCCTCGCCCTTGTCCATGAAGGCCTGGACCGGGCCGGGAATGCCCTTGGTCGCGCGTTCGATCACCTTGCGCCAGCTCTTGCCGGTCAGGTCGGGGTTCTGCTCCGAACCGGAGAGCGCGAATTCCTTGGCGATGATGCTGCGCGTCAGCACGAACCAGGAATAGTCGAACCCGGTCTTCATGATGTGGTCGAGCGTCGCCAGCGTGTCGAAGCCGGGTAGGCAGGGCACCGGCAGCCGGTTGCCGCGGGCATCGAACCAGAGCGAGGACGGGCCGGGCAGGATGCGGATGCCGTGCCCCGGCCAGAGCGGGCTCCAGTTATGGATGCCCTCGACATAGTGCCACATCCGGTCGCCATTGATCAGCCGCCCGCCTGCGGCCTCCGCGACGCCGAGCATCTCGCCGTCGACATGCGCCGGCACGCCCGAGAGCATGCGCTTGGGCGGCTCGCCCAGCCGCTGCGGCCATTGCCGCCGGACGAGATCGTGATTGCCGCCGATGCCGCCGGAGGTGACGATCACGGCTTGCGCCTTCAGCGCGAAGGAACCGGCGACCTCTCGCGAACTCTCTTCGCCACGCGCCACCTCGCTGGATGCGAGGATTTCGCCCTCGGCCCCGTTGATCGCCCCGCCGCTCGTCGGGAGCCCCGTCACGCGATGCCGGAAGCGCAGCGAGACCAGCCCCTTCGCCTCTGCCTCCTTCACCCGGCGCAGGAAAGGTTCGAGCACGCCAGGCCCCGTGCCCCAGGTCACATGGAAGCGCGGCACCGTGTTGCCGTGCCCGGTCGCGAGCGCGCCGCCGCGCTCGGCCCAGCCCACCACGGGGAACCAGCGCATGCCCTGCTGGTGCAGCCATGAGCGCTTCTCGCCGGCGGCGAAATCGACATAGGCCAGCGCCCAGCGCCGCGGCCATTCGTCCTCAGGCCGGTCGAATCCGGCCGAGCCCTGCCAGTCCTGCCAGGCGAGTTCGCGCGAATCGCGGATGCGCATGCGCCGCTGTTCGGCTGAATCGACCAGCATCAGGCCGCCGAAAGACCAGAAGGCCTGGCCGCCGAGCGACTGCTCGGGCTCCTGGTCGAGCAGGATCACCTTGCGGCCGGCGTCGGCAAGCTCTGCGGTGGCGACGAGCCCGGCCAGGCCGGCTCCGATGACGATGACATCCGCGTCATCAGGCATGGCAGGCGTTCCCCTGTTTTGTTCTGGTTGAGGCACTAAAGCATGATGCCGAAAAGTGGACACCGGTTTTCGGATCACATCATGCGCTCAAAGATGTGCAGTGGACGGCTGTCACAAGTAGGGTGGTTCTTGTTGACGAGGGCGCCGCGCTGCGCGACCCCAATGACATGAACGTCATCGCCCAGCGCCCGTTTCTCGGCGTCGCCCGGTCCGTGCTCGGCCGGCTCTGGCGCGACCGGCTCGATGCCGCCGGGCTCGGCCGGGCCGAGGCGCTGGCGCAGGTCGAGGGCATTCCCGACATCGTCGCGCGCGTGCTGGCCGGCCGTGGCGTCGAGGCGGCGGATGCGCAGCGCTATCTCGAACCGAAGCTGCGCGACCTTCTGCCCGATCCCTCGACGCTGGTCGACATGGACGAAGCCGCCGAGCGCCTGGCGCACGCCGCCGCTAGCGGCGAGCAGGTCGCGATCTTCGGCGACTACGATGTCGACGGCGCCTGCTCGGCCGCCTTGCTCGCCGGTTTTCTCAAGGAGGCCGGCGCCCGCCCGCGCATCCACATTCCCGACCGGCTGATAGAGGGCTATGGCCCCAACAGCGAGGCCATCCGCATGCTGGCGGGCGAGGGCGCGACGCTGCTCGTCACGGTCGATTGCGGCACGACCAGCCATGAGCCGCTGGCCGAAGCGCGCCGCCTCGGGCTCGACATCGTCGTGCTCGACCATCACCAGGCGCCCGAGCACCTGCCCGAGGTCGCGGCGCTGGTGAACCCGAACCGGCAGGACGACCTCTCCGGCCTCGGCCATCTCTGCGCCGCCGGCGTCGTTTTCCTCGCGCTGGTCGCGACCAACCGCGTCCTGCGCCGGCAGGGTTTCTGGACGACGCGGAGCGAGCCCGACCTGCTGGCGACGCTCGATCTCGTCGGCCTCGCCACCGTTGCCGACGTCGTGCCGCTGAAGGGCCTGAACCGCGCCTTCGTCCGTCAGGGCATCGCGATGCTGCGCGGCCGTACGCGCCCCGGCCTGGCGGCGCTGCTCGATGTCTCCGGCCTCGACGGCCCGGTCCAGCCCTGGCATCTCGGCTTCCTGCTCGGCCCGCGGATCAATGCCGGCGGGCGCATCGGCGATGCGGCGCTCGGCGCGCGGCTGCTTTTGACTGATGACGAGGTCGAGGCCCGCAGCATCGCCGCCGAGCTCAACCGGCTCAACCAGGAGCGGCAGGAGATCGAGAAGCGCGCAGTCGAGGAGGCGGTGTCTCAGGCCGATCACGCGCTGATGAGCGAGCCCGAGCTCGCCGTCCTGCTCGCGTCGTCGCCCGATTGGCATCCCGGCATCGTCGGCCTCGTCGCCGCCAGGCTGAAGGAGCGCTTCCGTCGCCCCGCCTTCGCTCTTGCCGTGAACGGGGAGGGCGGAGCGACCGGCTCCGGCCGCTCGGTCGCGGGCGTCGATCTCGGCCGCGCCGTGCGCCAGGCCGTCGAGGCCGGGCTGGCGCTGAAGGGCGGCGGCCACGCCATGGCGGCCGGCATCACGCTGGCGGCCGGGCAGGCGGCCGGTTTCCACGCCTTTTTGTCCGGGCGCCTGGCGCCCGAAGTCGCCGCCGCCCGCGAGGGCGAGGCGTTGCTGATCGATGCGGCGCTCAGTGCCGGCGGCGCCAACCCACGGCTTCTGGCCGAGATCGAGAAGGCCGGCCCCTTCGGCTCCGGCTGTCCCGAGCCGGCCTTCGTCTTCCCCTCGCATCGCCTGGCCGATGTCAGGGAGATCGGTACCGGTGGCCATATCCGCATCAAGCTTCGCAGCGGTGACGGCGCCACGATCGGCGGCATCGCCTTCCGCGCGGCGCAGGAGCCACTCGGCCAGGCGCTGCTGGCCGCGCGCGGCGAGACCGTGCACCTCGCCGCCACCCTCACGCTCAACCGCTGGGGCGGCAACGAGACGGCCGAATTGCGCATCCTCGACCTCGCCCGCGTGGTTTGACGGGCCATCGGCTGTGCATGGCGGAGAGATGGGCAAACTCGGGCTTGCCGAGCCGGGCCTGTCGCACTATAGCTCGCGCCGCTTCCGATGGGTTGCAATGATTTGCAGCCGAAGCCCTGCGGCCTTCGTCTATCGGTTAGGACACCAGCCTTTCACGCTGGGGAGACGGGTTCGACTCCCGTAGGCCGCGCCATCATCTCGGAAGACCCTGCGGATCGCGCGGCTACTTGATGCCCGATGTCAGGAAGGCCTGCATGAACTGGCGCTGGAAGATGATGAAGGCCAGGACCAGCGGGGCGATGGTCATCAAGGTCGCGGCGCTGATCAGCGAGATGTCGACGCCGCTTTCGGGCGCCCCGAACAGCGAGAGCCCGACGGTGAGCGGCCTCGTCTGCGGCGAGTTGGTGACGATCAGCGGCCACAGGAAGTTGTTCCAGTGCGTCGCGACAGAGACCAGCGCGTAGGCAAGGTAGACCGGGCGCGCGGCGGGAATATAAACGCGCCAGAGCACGCCGAGCCATGAGCAGCCTTCGATGCGCGCCGCCTCCTCGAGCTCCTTCGGCACGGATTTGAAGGCCTGCCGCAACAGGAAGATGCCGAAGGCGCTCGCCATATAAGGCAGCCCCATGCCGAGCGTGGTGTCGAACAGGCCGATCCGGGCGATGGTGGCGTAGTTCTCGACGATCAGCACCTCCGGCAGGATGAAGAGCTGCAGCAGGACGAGGATGAGCACCACGCCGCGTCCCGGGAAGTCGAAGCGGGCGAAGGCGAAGCCGGCGAGCGTGCAGAGCACGAGCTGGCCGATCAGCACCGTGGTGACGAGCTTGATCGTGTTGACGATATAGGCGAGCCAGGGCGCCTGCTGCCAGACCGCGCGGATATTGGCGAGCGTCCAGGGCGCGGAGAGGTCGAGCCCCACGGCCGCGTGCACGTCGTGGAAGGCCGCCCAGACCGCATAGGCGAGCGGCGATATCCAGGCGAGCGCCAGGACGAGCGCGCCAAGGGCATCGAGCGTGAACCAGCGCTGCATCGCCGCTCTCATCGGTAATGTGCCCGCCGGTCGATCAGGCCGAACTGGACGATCGCGACGAGGCCGAGCATCAGCAGGACCAGGACGGTCATCGCCGCGGCGCGCGGCGCGTCGAAATAGGAGAAGGCGAGCTCCCAGATCCAGTAGAGGATCAGCTTGGAGGCGTTGTCGGGCCCGCCCTTGGTCAGGATGAAGAGCTGGTCGACGAGCCTGACGGAGTTGATCAGCGCGTTGACGAGCACGAAGAGCGTCGTCGGCATCAGCAGCGGCAGCACGACGCGGCGGGTATAGGTCCAGCGGCCGGCGCCCTCGATCAGCGCCGCCTCCTTGAGGTCCGGCGGGATCGTCTGCAGCGCCGCGAGATAGAAGATCATGAAGAAGCCGGCCTCCTTCCAGATCGCCACGACGATCACCGCCCACAGCGCCGTATCGGGCTGGCCGAGCCAATTGACGGAGCCGAAGCCGAGATGTGCGAAGGGGCCGATGCCGGGCGTGTAGAAGAACAGCCAGAGATTCGCTGCGGCGATCATCGGCAGCATGGTCGGCGTGAAATAGGCGACGCGGACGAAGGCACGGGCGGGGATATTGGCATTGGCCCAGAGCGCCATGCCGAGCGCGATGACGATCGAGGCCGGCACGGTGACGCCGGCATAGACGAGGTTGTTGCCGAGGACGCGCCAGAACACCGGGTCGGCGATCAGGTCGGCATAGTTGTCGAGCCCGACGAAGGCCGCCGGGCGGCGTCTCGTGCCGGCGGAGAACAGGCTCTGCCACAAGGTCGCGATGGTCGGGGCGAAGGCGAAGGTGGTGAGCAGGACGAGCGCTGGCGACAGCAGCATCCAGCCATAGAGGGCCGTGCGCCTGCGCTCCCGCTGTCTCGTCATGTCCGCCACGATCTATCTCCGCGAAACAAGCTGCGGGGGCGGCGCGGCCGCCCCCGAGCTCAGGTTGAGATTACTTCTGGAAGGGCTTCAGCAGCCGGTCGGCGGTGGCCTGGGCCTCGCTCAGCGCCGCCTGCGGGGTCTTGCTGCCGACGACCGCGGCCTGCACGGCGTTGTTCAGCGCGTCGCGGACGCGGCCGGTCTCATAGGTCGAGAACTCGGAGATCGCGACGGTGAGCTGGTCGCGGGCCACGATCGCCTGCGGGAACTCCTTGCCGTACTGCTTCAGCGCCTCGGTCTCGTAGGAGGCCGGGCTGACGCCGACATAGCCGGTGGCGATCGACCACTGCGCGGCGCGTTCCGGAGCGGTCATGTACTTGATCAGCTTCAGCGCCGCCTTGCGCTCGTCGGGCTTGGCCTGCTTGAACAGGTAGAAGTTGCCGCCGCCGGTGGGCGATCCCGGCTGCTTGTTGGCGGGCAGCATGGCGACGCCGAAATCGAACTTGGCTTCCTTCTTCACGGCGGTGAGGTTGCCGGTCGTGTGCCACATCATCGCGGTCTGGCCCGAGGTGAAGGCCTGGCGCAGCGTGCCCCATTCGATCGCGCCTTCCGGGCTGACCTTCTTCTCGGCCGAGAGCGAGCGCCAGAAGGCGAGCGCCTCGACGACGGCCGGATCGGTGAAATAGGTCCTGGTGCCGTCGGCGCTCATCAGCTCCTTGCCATTCTCGATGGCGAAGCACTGGAACATCCAATAGGCGTAGCCGGTGGTCGGGATCATCAGGCCCCAGCGGCCGTCCTTGGTCAGCTTCTTGGCGGCAGACGCCATCTCGTCCCAGGTGCGCGGCGGCTGGTTCGGGTCGAGCCCGGCCTCGCGGAACATGTCCTTGTTGTAGAACATCACGATGGTCGAGCGCTGGAACGGCACGCCCCAGGTCTTGCCGTCGATCTTGCCGTTCGCCATCAGCGCCGGATAGAAGCTGCCGAGCCACTTCTTGTCGTCCTCGGAGGTCGCGACCTCCTCGAAGGGCACGATCAGGTCCTGCTCGATCAGGTCATAGGCGTCGATCGAGAACAGCACCGAGAGCTGCGCCGGCTGGCCGCTCTTGATCGCCGAGATCGCGCGGATGCGGGTGTCGTCGTAGTTGCCGGCATAGACGGCCTCGACGTCGACATCCGGGTTCTCGGTCTTGAAGCCCTTGATCATCCCGTCGACCACGTCGGTGAGCGGGCCGCCCACGGCGATCGGATAATACATGGTGAGCTTGGTCGGCGCGGCGGCGGCGGGCGTCGCGGCGGCAGCCAGGCCGAGAAGGAGGCCGGCGAGAAGAGATTTCATGATCAGAGACCTTTCGCTGCTGAGGGGAGGGCCGGCATGCTTTGCGGCCGGTCGGTGGGTGAAGGGGCGAGGGCTGAAGAGGGACGCGCGATGCGCCGGCCGCTGGCGCGGTCGAACCAGTGCGTCGCCTCGCGCGGCCAATCGAGGGAGAGGCGTTCGCCCGGCACGACGGCAGGGCGGCCGGGCACGCGCGCGATCAGCCGGACCGGACCGGCGACCTCGAGATGGACGAAAGTCTCGGCGCCGAGGAATTCCAGCTCGACGACCTGGGCGGCGAGCCGGCCCTGGCCTTCCGGGTGAAGCGCGAGGTCTTCGCCACGAACGCCGAACACCATGTCCGCGGGCGCCCCGGCGGGGGGGCAGGCTCCGGCGTCGAGCATCTCGGCCGGCAGCATCACCATGGGCGGCGTGCCGACGAAGCTCGCAGCGAAGGCGGTCGCGGGCTCCATATAGATTTCGGCCGGGCTGGCGGCCTGCTCGATCTGGCCGTCGCGCATGAGCACCACGATGTCGGCCATGCTCATGGCCTCGGTCTGGTCGTGCGTCACGTAGATGACGGTCATGCCCAGCCGCTTCTGCAGTGCGCGGATGTCCTGCCGGACGCTGTGGCGCAGTTGCGCGTCGAGGTTCGACAGCGGCTCGTCCATCAAGCAGAGCGGGTGGTCCGCGACGATGGCGCGGGCCAAAGCGACGCGCTGGCGCTGGCCGCCCGAGAGCTTGGCCGGCTTGCGGTCCTCGAGCCCTTCGAGCCCGGTGATGGCCAGCGCCTCGTCGAGCCGGTGTCGGCGCTCGGCCCGCGCGACGCCGCGCACCTTCAGCCCGAAGACGATGTTCTCGGCCACGTCGAGATGCGGGAACAGCGCATAGGATTGGAAGACCATCGAGAGGCCGCGCTCGGAGGGCGAAAGCGCGGTGACGTCGCGCCCGTCGATCTCGACGCGGCCCGCATCCGGTGTCTCAAGCCCGGCGATCAGCCTGAGCGTCGTCGATTTGCCGCAGCCGGAGGGGCCGAGCAGCACCACGAATTGCCCTCGCTCGACCGCAAGCGAGAACTCGCCGACCCCCGAACGCGCCGAAAACCGGCGGCTCAGCCCTTGGATGCTCAGGAAGGAGGAGGCGGACATGACAATGAAACTCGATGACGGAGTGGCGTGCGGCGGAACGTTCGGATGTCGGGTGACCCAGGGATCGTGAAAGGGACGGGCAGCCATCGATGGCGCCGGACGGCATCTCTCCGAGGGCGGCGCAGCGCCGTTTCGGGAAGAGCGTATGCTGGTAGGGCGTGCCGTTGACGTGGCTACGTCAGATCGATGACGTTCATATGAAATTCAAATGAGCGAGTTCTTGGATTTTTTTGATCATTCGCGCATGACTTGAGAACCGCACCGCAATCGTGCTTGCGGCACGCCGCAGATGACGGCGGGTCGTCTCGCGCTTCATTCGATCGCGAAGCGATGCGAGCTCGAAACCGACCATAATCGCCGATTTTCGGTATATTTGCCGGCGTAACAGTGTCTTCACGCGTCGCGCCGCGCCCTGATGCCACGGCGGGGCGATGGCCGAAACTCTCGCCATATGCATGTGGAAGCGACGGGCGCGGGAATTTTTAAGAATGCGTTCACCGTCGCGAAAGCGTCACCGGCGAGCGCTATAGAACTCATATGAACACACAGGGCATTCATTTGAGCATGCGTAATGGCTCGGACGGGCGGCAGACGGCCATCGCCGACATGCTGCGCAGCCGGGGCTTCATCACCGTCGAGGAGTTGGCGGCGCATTTCGCGGTCGCCACGCAGACGATCCGCCGCGACCTCATCGCCCTGTGCGATCAGGGCCTCGCCCGGCGCCGCCATGGCGGCATCGAGAGCGTCGGGCAGGGGAAGAACCTCGCATTCAAGGACCGTTCCGTGCTGAACCGCGAAGCCAAGCAGAATATCGCTGCCGCCGTCGCCAGTCATGTGCACGATGGCGCGTCGCTCTCCTTCGGCATCGGCACCACGCCGCAGATCGTCGCCGAGGCGCTGCTCTCCCATCGCGACCTCAAGGTCGTGACCAACAACCTGCCGCTCGCCCTGATGGTGGCAAGGGGCTCGGATTTCACGCTGGCGATCGCCGGTGGCACCGTGCGCGGCAGCGACCTCGACGTCTGCGGCCCGTCGATCGACGCGTTCTTCGCCTCGTACAAGGTCGACATCGCGATCTTCGGCGTCGCCGGGGTCGACGAGGACGGCTCGCTCCTCGATTTCTCCCAGGACGAGGTGCGCGTGCGCGAGGCGATGCTGCGCAACTGCCGCAAGTCCTACCTCGTGCTCGACTCCTCGAAGTTCACCCGCCCGGCTTACGTCCATGGCGGGCGCATCGACCAGGTCACCGCGGTGTTCTGCGAAACGGACCCGCCGGAAAGAATTCAACGGATGCTGGACCAGTCCGGCGTCCAGTTCATCAAGAGTTCGGGGCCGACGTAGCCCGTCGCCCTTGCCCATGACCCCGCGCCCGCAAGGGCGCGGCCCGATGATCGAACCGCACCGCGTTTTTCACCCTCGCCGCAGCACCGCGGCGAGGACGGTCTTCTGTTGCCTTTTCTGGAGATAAGCCATGGCTGACAAGCCCGTTCTTTACGCCCATCGTGGCACCAATCCCTATGCGGACAACGAGATGGACTCCTACAAGTGGGCGTTCAAATACGGGGCGGACTTCGTCGAGACCGACTTCCGCCTGACCAAGGACGGCGCGCTGGTCAGCTACCATGACGACCTTCCCGGCGGCATCGCGAACTTGACCCTGGCGGAAGTGCGCGCGGCGGTGCCGGGTATCGTCACCCTCGAGGAGCTCATCACGCTGACGAAGGAGATGGAGGTCGAAACCGGCCGGAAGCTCGGGATCCTGATCGAGACCAAGAGCTCCGGCTATGCGACCTACGACGCCCTGCTCACGAAACTCGTCGCGAACGACTTCGCCGATCCCGAGCGGATCGTCTTCCAGACCTTCGCCACGGACCACAAGGTTCTCCGCGACCTGATGGAGACCAAGTATCACGTCGATTTCCCGCTGGTCTGGCTGACGGACGGGATCACTGACGCGACAATCGCCAACGTGACGAACCCGAATGGCTCGATGGGCGAACTGGACGCCCTCGCACCCCAGATGGGCCTGATCACGAAGGAGCAGGTGGCGGCGGCGCATGCGGCCGGCCTCGAGGTGAACGGCTGGACCGTCGCCGGAACGCTTGCCGACGTGCAGAACGCCCTCAACCTCGGGGTTGACGGCATCATCAACGACAATACGCAACTGGCCCGTCCGGCGCTCGAAAAGCTCCTCAACAATGCCGATGTCGCCTATGGCACCGATCAATGGGATGTGACGAATGGCGGCGCCGGCGCCGACGTCGTCTATGCCATGTCGGGCGATGACATCGTCCGTGCCGGTGGCGGCAACGACGTGCTCTATGGCGACGGCGGCAACGACCTGCTCTTCGGCGCCGCCGGCAATGACCAGCTCATCGGCGGCAGCGGCAATGACTTCCTCTCCGGCGGCGAGGGCGCCGACGTGCTCTCCGGCGGCGTCGGCAACGACGTCATCGTCGCGAGCGGCGACGAGGTGGTCTTCCGCGCCGGCGACGGCATCGACCTGGTCTCGCTCGACAGCACCAGCACGATCCGGTTCGACGGGATTGCTCCGGCCGGCATCTCCGTCATCCGCGCCGGCAACAACCTGATCATCCGCTCCGGCAGCGACGCGCTCGTCCTGCTCGATGGTGTCGATGCGGCGCACCAGCCCGCTTCGATCACCACCGCCGACGGGTTGACGCTCACCGGCGCTCAGCTCGCGGCGCTTGCCGTTGAGGGGAGCGATGCCGAAATCGCCGCCCTGCTGCCGGGCCTTCAGGCCGTGCTGGCCAGCGCGCCTGGCTTCGCCGCCCCCTCGACGATCGCGGTCGGGACCGATCTCGTCGCCGCTGGCGATTTCGGCGACGGCGTCCTCGCGCACCAGATCGACGGCGCCGAGACCGGCGCTGCCTACCGCCTGAGCTTCTCGCTGGCCGACCTGCCGACGGGCGATGACGGCGTGCGCGTGCTCTGGGGCGGCCAGGTGATCTATGAGGGCATCCCGGCCAGCACCGGCAGCGACCTCCACTTCATCGTTACCGGCGGGGCCGGCAACGGCTCGAACGAACTCGTCTTCGAAGGCGCGGGGGCGAGCTTCGGCGCCACGCTCGACGACGTCCATCTCGTGAAGCTCGCCGATCCGATGCTGCCGACTCCGGGCAACGTCGCGCCGGAGGCCGAGGAGGCCAATCTCGTCGTCAGCCAGGAGATTCCGCTCAGCGGCAGGGTCGCGGCCACCGACGCCAATGGCGACGCGCTGGCCTACAGCCTCGGCGAGGGCCCGGCCCATGGCGCGCTCGTCTTCAATGCGGATGGCAGCTATCGCTACACTGCGGCGGTCGGCTTCACCGGCGCGGACAGTTTCACCTTCCTGGCGAATGACGGGCATGGCGGCTTCACCGAGACGGCCGTGAACCTGACCGTCGTGCCGGGCATCCCCGTTGGCACCGACCTGATCGTCAACGGCAGCTTCGAGGATGTCAGCGAATCCTCCGGCAGCAACGGCCCCAGCGACTGGGGCTACCGGAACCAGGACGGCCAGATCCTTGGGTGGACGAACACTGCCAACAAGCGGATCGAGCAGCACTGGGACCATTACGGCGGCGTCAACGCCAAGGATGGCCGGATCTGGATCGACATGGACCATTCGCAGACGGGCACGACCCCTGACAAGATCGGCCAGTCGATCGCTCATGTCGAAGCCGGCGCGACCTACCGGGTCTCGTTCTCGCTGTCCGACTCCGACAATGCGAAAATGGATGACGGCGTGCGCGTGCTGTGGAATGGCGAGGTCATCTTCGATGGCATCCCGCCGCAGACCAGCGCCAGCTGGACGACCTACAACTTCGACGTGATCGGCGGCTCCGGCAACGGCACGAACAGGCTGGAGTTCATCGACACCGGGGTCACCGACTCCTGGGGTGCCGGTGCGGCGCTGGACGACATCCACTTCGTCAAGATCGCCGAGGTCGTGACCAACGCTGCGCCTGTCGCGGCGGATGATGCTGGCTTCTCCACGGATGCCGGTGCCGTCCTGAGCATCGCGGTGGCCGACCTTCTCGCCAACGATACCGATGCGGACGGCGATGCGCTCGCCATCCAGTCGGTCACGGCAGGCGTCGGCGGCTCGGTCACCCTGGACGCTCACGGCAACGTCGTCTTCACGCCGGCCGCGGGCTTCTCGGGCGACGCGTCGTTCAGCTACACCGTCTCCGACGGCAAGGGCGGCACGGATACGGCGACCCTGAGCCTGACCGTCAACGCGCTGCCGCCGGTGGGCGTGCCGGTCGGCACCGACCTCATCGTCAACGGCAGCTTCGAGGATCTCAGCCAATCCGCCGACTACAATGGCGGCGCCGACTGGGGCTATCGCAACAACGACAAGGCCATTGCCGGCTGGACGAACGTCAACCGCATCGAGCAGCACCTGGACAATTACGGCGGCGTCCACGCCAAGGATGGCCGGTTCTGGATCGACCTCGATAGCTCAAATCTGGCGGCCAGGAACAAGTTCGGCCAGACGATCGACCATGTCGAAACCGGCGCATCCTATAAGGTGAGCTTCTCGCTCTCCGACTCCGACAACGTCAGAAACGATGACGGCGTGCGGGTGCTGTGGAACGGCGAGGTCATCTTCGAGGGCCTGCCGCCGCAGACCAGCGCCAGCTGGACGACCTACAGCTTCGACGTGGTCGGCGGTTCCGGCAACGGCTCGAACAGGCTGGAGTTCATCGACACCGGGGTCGCCGACTCCTGGGGCGCCGGCGTGGCGCTCGACGACGTGCATTTCGTCAAGACCGCCGATGTGCCGGCCGGCACGCCGGGCGACGACATCATCACGGGCACGTCGCGTGACGACGTGATCCTGGCGGGTCTCGGCGACGACGAGGTCCACGGCGCCGCCGGCAACGACACCATCGACGGCGGCGAGGGCGATGACCTTCTCGACGGCGGCGAGGGCGACGATGTCCTCAAGGGCGGTGCCGGCGACGACGAGCTGATCGGGAGTGCCGGCAACGACGTCCTCATCGGCGGGGCGGGCGACGACCTGTTCGACGGCGGCGATGGCATCGACACGGCCGACTACTCCGGCGACGCCGCGGGCATCGTGCTCGACCTCGCTGCCGGCGAGGCCAATGGCGACGGCATCGGCGCCGACGAACTCAGCGGCATCGAGAACGTCATCGGCGGTTCGGGTGACGACATCCTGATCGGCGACGACGCTGCAAACCGCCTCATCGGCGGGCTCGGCAACGACCATCTCGATGGCGGAGCCGGCAACGACGTCCTCAACGGCGGCGCGGGGGACGACCTCATCGACGGCGGAGCCGGCGACGACACGCTCGATCTCTCGGCGGCGACGGGGCCGGTCTCGGTCGACTTCGGCGCGGGCCGCGTCTCGGGCGAGGGCATCGGCAGCGACAGCTTCAGCAACATCGAGAAGCTGCTCTTCGGCGCGGGCAATGACGTGGTGACTGGCGGCAATGGCAATGACGGCTTCGACGGCGGCGCCGGCAACGATACGCTGAAGGGCGGCGCAGGCGACGACACGATCGCCGGCGCTGCGGGGGACGACACGGTCGACGGCGGCTCGGGTGGCGATCAGGTCTCGGGCGGCCAGGGCAACGATGCGCTCAACGGCGGCTCGGGCACCGACAGGCTCGATGGCGGCGACGGCAACGACGTGATCGACGCCGGCTCGGATGCCGACATCGTCCTCGGCGGCGCCGGCAACGACCAGATCAAGGGCGGCTCGGGTGACGACGTCATCACCGGCGGCGCTGGCGATGACGTGCTCTCGGGCGGCTCGGGCCATGACAGCTTCGTCTTCACCGCCGGCTTCGGCCGTGACGTGATCAGTGACTTCACGCTGACCGGCTCGGGTTCGGACACCATCCAGTTCGCTGCTGGGTTGTTCGCCGATTTTGCTGCGGTCACGGCGGCGGCGGATCAGGTCGGCCACGACGTGGTCATCACGCTGGACCAGGACCACACGCTGACGCTCAGCAACATCGCGCTCGCCGCGCTCACCGCTGACGACTTCCGCTTCGCAGCCTGAGACGGGCACGGCGGGCGGCAAAGAGAAAGGGCGCCCCACAAGGGCGCCCTTTCCATTCCGAAGAGGGCTTGCGGCAGCCTTGACATGCGAGGTGGCAATCCAGCGTCTTGCCGCCTATTCGCAATCTGCGGTGCCGGACGGTGCGGCCACTCGCGACCTCCCAGGTCGGGATGAGCATGTTCGCTGCGCCGCTCCCGGGAAAAAGCAGACCGTGCGCAATGTCCGCGCGCTTGGCAGCCGGTCACCCTGTGATAGCCTGACTTTAGAGCGGAAACAAAAATCCGCCGTCGGCTTCGCCGTTCTATCCTTCGGCGCTGCCGCATCAAAGGGAGGGTGAACGTATGCGAAAGGCGCTTCTGGCCGCTGTCGCGGCCTGTTCTCTCGTGGCGGCTGCCAGTGCCGCTCAGGCTCAGGAAAAACTCAAGATCGGGGTGATGGCGACGCTTTCGGGCGCGCTGACATCCGGAGGCGAAGACGGCGTGCGCGGCGTGCAGATCGCCGCCAAGCAGGCCGGCAACAAGATCGCGGGCCGCGACATCGAGCTCATCATCGTCGCGACCGACGCCAGTCCGGACTCGGCGCTGCGCGCCGCGCGCAAGCTCGTCGAGCAGGACAAGGTTCAGCTGATCCTTGGCCCGCTGTCGGGGTCCGAGGGCATCGCCATGCGCGACTACAGCAAGACGGTGCCGAACCTCGTCATGATCAACGGTTCGTCCGGCGCGCTCGAGACCACCTATGTCAACCCGTCGCCGAATTTCTTCCGCTTCAACAGCGACGGCGCGCAATGGATGGCCGGCCTCGGCGAATACGTCTTCAAGGACAAGGGCTACAAGAAGATCGCCGTGATCGGTGAAGATTATTCCTTCCCCTATACGCAGGTCTTCGGCTTCGCGCTCGGCTATTGCAAGGCCGGCGGCCAGATCGCCCAGCGCCAGTGGGTGCCGCTCGGCACCAAGGATTTCGGCTCCGTCATTGCCAACATCCCCGACGATGTCGACGCGGTCTTCCTCGGCCTCGGCGGCGGCGATGCGGTCAACTTCCTCAACCAATACGGCCAGACCGGCGGCAAGGCGAAGTTCATCGGCGGCTCGATCATGGCCGACCAGACGGTGCTGTCGTCGCGCGGCGCCGCCAAGCGCCTGCTCGTCGGCACGCCCACCTCCAGCGGTGTCGCCGACGAATGGGACGATCCGAAGTGGAAGGCCTGGGTGAAGGCCTATCAGGACGCGTTCCCGGCCGATAAGCGCTTCGCCAGCCCGTCGCTCTTCGCGACGAACTACTACAACGCCTTCAATGCGCTGGCGATCGCGATGGGCAAGGTCAACGGCGATCTCTCGGATGGCGGCGCCAAGCTGCGTGCCGAACTCGCCAAGACGGAGCTCGACGCGCCCAACGGCAAGGTCAAGCTCGACGCCAATCGCCACGCGATCGCGACGACCTTCATCACCGAGGTCGCCGAGCTGCCGAACGGCGACCTGACGAACAGGTTCGTCAAGACGGTGCCGGACGTGCCTCAGACGCTGGGCCTTTCGGCGGATGCCTTCAAGGCTGTTGGCTTGCCCTCCCGGACCAACCCCGAGTGCAAGCAATAAGCCGCTGAGGCTTAAGCGGAGGGGGGCAACGCGAGATGCGCGCCCCCTCCGCCCCTGCCACGCCCCGGTTTCCGACGCCGTCCGGCACCAGTTCGCCGGTCGCCTCGGGGAAGGCTTGCCCGCTGGGACGAGCCTGACTGCCGGGCATCGTTACGCGAGGAACCATGAGTCGCGCAGTCGCGGTTTGCCACGGGCCCTTCGGCCGGGTGTCGATCTACGATCTCGACCGGCCGCTGGTGCTGCACGCCCACCGGGAAGCGCACCTGATCTTCTTCCTGGAGGGCTCGCGTGGGCTGGTCACCGTCAATGGCCGGCAGATCCTCGTCGATCCCTTCATGGGCGTGGCGATCAATCCGTGGGAGCCGCACAACTTCCAGCCGGCGGTCAGCGGTTCATACGGCCTGTTCCTGGTCGTCTACCTCAAGCCGGAATGGCTGGCGGAGCAGACGATGACGCCGCCGGGCGCCATCGCCTTTCCGTCATCCGAACTCGTCGTCACCTGCGAACTCGCCGCCTGGCGTGACAAGGCCGTTGAGATGCTGCTGTCCCAACACCGCGAACTCACCCTGGCGCCCGTGCTGATGGCGCTGGCGCAGGCCTCGAGCGAGCCGATCGGCTCCGATCTCGCCTCCTCGCTGCTGCATCTCGCGCCGGAGGGAGCGGTCGACCGGCGCGTGCAGCGCGCCTGCCGCCTGCTCGAGGCGCGCCCGTCTTCCGAGGGGGCGCTGGTCCGCGTCGCCCGCGAATCCGGGCTCTCGCGGGCGCATTTCTTCAAGCTGTTCCGGCAGCAGATCGGCGTCACGCCGACCGTCTTCTCCAACACGGTGCGCCTCGACGCCGCGCTCGACCGGATCGTCCAGTCGGGCGATCCCGTCACCGTGATCGGCGACAGGCTCGGCTTCTCCTGCCAGAGCGTCTTCACCCGGTTCTTCACGGCCCATATGGGCATGGCGCCCAGCGATTACCGTCGCGCGCTGCGCATGGTCGGCGGCGCACCGCCGCAGCAGGCGCGTCATGGCTGAGTTCCTCGCCCGCCGCCCGATCTGGTCACTCATCATCCTGGTCGTTGCCGCGCTCGTGCTCTGGCTCGTCTTCTCCGTCTGGACGCCGGGCATGGAGGAGATGTTCGGGCGCAAGCGGGTCTTCCTCAGCGCGCTCTTCAACGGCATCACGCTCGGCGCGCTCTATTTCCTCGTCGCCAGCGGCTTCACGCTGATCTTCGGCCTGATGCGCAACGTCAACCTGGCGCATGGCTCGCTCTACCTGTTCGGCGGCTATGTCGGCTACAGCATCGGCAACCTGACCGGGTCCTGGCTCATCGCGCTGATCGCCGCGTTCCTGATCGTCGGCCTGGCCGGGCTGCTGATGCAGGTTCTCCTCTTCCGCTGGATGGAAGGGCAGGACCTACGGCAGACGCTGGTGACGATCGGCCTCTCGATCATCGTCGCCGACCTGCTGCTCTGGGGTTATGGCGGCGACACGTTTCAGGTCACGGCGCCGGACTGGCTCGCCGGCCCCGTGCAATTGCCCTTCGTCGTCGCGCTGCGCAGCAATGGCGAGGCGGTGATGATGACCTACCCGCTGGTGCGCATCGCGATCCTGATCGGCGCGATCATCCTCGGCGTCCTGATGTGGCTCGCCCTCAACCGCACGCGCGTCGGCATGCTGGTGCGTGCCGGCGTCGACGACCGCGACATGCTCTCGGCCACCGGCGTGCGGGTCCAGCTCGTCTTCATGATGGTCTTCGCCTTCGGCGCGGGCTTGGCCGGGCTTGCCGGCGTCGTTGGCGGCACTTTCCAGTCGCTCCAGCCCGGCGAGGACACCAAGATCCTGCTCTCCTCGCTCGTCGTCGTCATCGTCGGCGGCATGGGCTCGATCCCCGGGGCGGCGATGGGCGCGCTCATCGTCGGCCTCGCCGAGCAGTTCGGCTCGGTCTACATGCCGACCTATGCCGTGATGCTGACCTTCGTCATCATGGTCGTGGTGCTGGCGATCCGGCCGCAGGGCCTGGCGGCGGTGAGGCGCTGACGTGGCGATCGCCGGGACACGCCCTGTCCCCCATCGCGCCGCAACCGGCGACGGCTTCAGCGACTGGCTGATGCGGCAGGGCATGTCGTTCTGGATCGTCGCCGGGCTGCTCCTCGTCATGCCGCTGGTCGTGAGCCCGTTCTGGCTCATCCAGATCCTGGCCTACGCGATGATCCTCGGGATGATCGGGCTCAGCCTGATGTTCCTCGCCGGCTATGGCGGCATCGTCAGCCTGATCCAGATGACGGTCGCCGGCTTCGCCGGCTATCTCGTCGCGATCCTCGGCGACAGCGCCATCGTCCAGATCAGTCTGAAATGGCCGTGGTGGATGGCGGTGCCGGTCGCCATCTTCATCGCGACACTGTTCGGCACGGTGGGCGGGGCGCTCTCGGTCAGGACCGAGGGCATCTACACGATCATGATCACGCTCGCGATCGGATCGGCCTTCTACTACCTGACGCTGCAGAACTATACGATCTTCAACGGCTTCAGCGGCTTCAACGGCATCGTCCCGCCGGTCTTCCTCGGGGTCGACTGGGGCAGCAACCTGCCGTTCTATTTCCTGACGCTCGGCTGCGCCGCGCTCGCCTATGCCGTCGTCGTCTATGTCGCGCGCGCGCCCTTCGGCCTGGCGCTGCAGGGCACGCGCGACAATCCGCGGCGCATGGCGGCGCTCGGCTTCGATGTCATGGCCCATCGCATCGCCGCCTATGCCTTCGCGGCGGTGATCGCCGCCTGCGCCGGCATCCTGCTCGTCTGGTATCAGCGGCAGATCTCGCCGGGCACGGCCGGCGTCGGGCCGGTCGTCGACATTCTCATCATCGCCGTGGTCGGCGGCCTGAGCCGGCCGATCGGCCCCTTCATCGGGGCGCTGGTCTATGTCCTGCTGCGCACCTTCTCGCTCGATCTGCTCGAGGCGGTCGGCCTCGACGGCAAGCGCTACCAGTTGCTCATCGGGCTCGGCTTCCTCGTCATCGTGCTGTTCTCGCCGGATGGGCTCGTCGGCATCTGGCAGCGGCTGCGCGACCGCTACCTCCGGAGCCGCGATACGCGCGCCTCCGATATGCGGATCGGCGGCGGCGGGCCAGGGGGCGGGTCATGAGCGCGGTCCCGCTGATGCATGAGCGGCTAAGCACGGCGGGCTCGGCGAACGCGCTCGAGCTGCGCGGCGTCTCGCGGCTCTTCGGCGCGCTCGCGGCGCTCTCCGACATCACGCTATCGGTGCAGCCCGGCGAGCGGCGGGCCGTGCTGGGTTCGAACGGGGCCGGCAAGACGACGCTGTTCAACTGCATCACCGGCGATTTCGCGCCGAGTTCCGGCGTCATCCGCTTCTTCGGCGAGGACGTCACCGCCTTCCCGCCGCAGGAGCGCATCCGGCGCGGTCTGAGGCGCACCTACCAGATCTCGTCGCTCTTCGCCGGCCTGTCGGTTCTCGACAATGTCTATCTCGCCTGCCGCGGCGTCTCGCGGAACCGCTTCTCGCTGCTGCGCCCGCGCCGCGACGACACGCTCGTCCACGCCGCTGAGAACCTTGTCGAAGCCGTGCACCTGACGCCGGTGAAGGACCGTCTCGTCGGCGAGCTCGCCTATGGCCAGCAGCGCCAGCTCGAGATCGCGCTCGCGCTCTCGGGCGCGCCGCGCTTCGTCCTGTTCGACGAGCCGGCGGCGGGTCTCTCGCCGACCGAGCGGCGCGACCTCGTCGCCATCCTGACCTCGTTGCCGGCCCATATCGGCTACATCATCATCGAGCACGACATGGACGTGGCGCTGCGCGTCGTCGAGAGCGTGACGATGATGCACAACGGCCGCATCTTCAAGGAAGGCCGGCCGGACGAGATCGAGTCCGATCCCGAGGTCCAGGAGCTTTACCTCGGGGGCGGCCATGGCTGAACGCCTCAAGGCTCCGCCCCCCGCGGGCGTGCCCGTCCTGCAGATCGCCGGGCTCAACGTCTTCTATGGTCGCTCGCATGCGCTGCAGGGCGTCGACCTGACGCTCCACCATGGCGTCCTGTCCGTCGTCGGCCGCAACGGCATGGGCAAGACCACCATGTGCAAGGCGATCATGGGGCTGGTGCCGATCAGCGGCGGCTCCATCCGCTTCTTCGGCGAGGAGGTCGCCGGTCGCTCGCCCGCCGAGGTGGCGCGCCTCGGCATCGGCTACGTCCCGCAGGGCCGCCGGCTCTGGCGCTCGCTGACGGTCGACGAGCATCTCCGGCTGATGCAGCGCGGCAAGCGCGGCGCCTGGACGCCGGAGCGCATCTACGAGGCGTTCCCACGACTCGCCGAACGGCGCAACAATGGCGGCGCGCAGCTCTCGGGCGGCGAGCAGCAGATGCTCGCGATCAGCCGGGCGCTGCTGATGAACCCGCGCCTGCTCATCATGGACGAGCCGACCGAGGGCCTCGCCCCGGTCATCGTCGCCCATGTCGAGGAGATGCTGGTCCGGCTCGCCGAGCAGGGCGACGTCGCCATCCTGATGATCGAGCAGAACATCGGCGTCGCCACGCAGATGTCCGATCCCGTCGCGATCATGGTCAACGGCCGGGTCAACCGCATCATCGCCTCGGCGACGCTCGCAGGCGACCGCGAATTGCAGCAGCGCCTGCTCGGCGTCGGCCGTCACGGCCATGACGAGACCGACGGCGCGCCGCAGCCCGCCGCGGCTGGCACGCAGCCGGCTGGTGCGGCGCCCGTCGCACCTGCTGGGCCGACCCGCGTCTACAATGCCAACCCAGTGATCCCGACGCGCTGGTCCCAGCCCGTGCCGGCGGCCCGCATCGAGGCGCAGGCCCGCACCATCTCGCGGCCGACGCTCGCGACGCTCGACGGCCGCCGCCTCGCAGATGTCCGTCCGCTCGCGGCCACTGCGGCCGGCGAGCCCTACGTGGTCGTCGCCGGCACGCTCGACACCAAGGGCGAGGAGCTGCGCTTCATTCGCGACCTGATCCGCTCGGAAGGCCTGAGGACCCGGCTCGTCGACCTCTCGACCTCGGGGCGCAGCACTGGGGGCGACGTGACGCCCCAGGAGATCGCGCTTGCCCATCCCAGAGGCTCGGCCGGAATCTCATCCGGCGATCGTGGCACTGCGGTGGCGGCGATGACCGAGGCGTTCAAGGCCTGGCTGCCCCGGCAGGAGGGCGTCATCGGCGTGATCTCCGCCGGCGGCTCGGGCGCAACCGCGATGGCGACCCCGGCCATGCAGCTCCTGCCCATCGGCCTGCCAAAGCTGATGATCTCGACCATGGCCGCAGGCGACGTGCGCCACTATGTCGGCCCGACTGACATGACGATGATGTACTCGGTCAGCGACGTGCAGGGCCTGAACCGGCTCTCGCGCGTCGTGCTCGGCAATGGCGCGCGCGCCATCGCGGCAATGGCGAAGGCGCGGCTGGCCGAACTCAGGCGCGAGGCGCCGCTGCGGCGGGCGGAGGCGGAGAAGCCGCTCGTCGGTATGACCATGTTCGGCGTCACCACCCCTTGCGTCCAGCAGGTCGGCAAGCTGCTTGGGGCCGAGTGGGAGCCGCTCGTCTTCCACGCCACCGGCACCGGTGGCCGGGGGATGGAGAAGCTCGTCGATTCCGGCCTCATTGGCGCAGTGATCGACGTCTCGACCACCGAAATCTGCGACATGATGATGGGCGGCATCCTGCCGGCGACGGAGGATCGCCTCAGTGCGATCATCCGCACGCGCATCCCCTATGTCGGCTCGGTCGGCGCGCTCGACATGGTGAACTTCGCCGCGCCCGAGACGGTGCCGGAGCGCTATCGCGGCCGGACGCTCTATCCGCACAACCCGCAGATCACGCTGATGCGCACGAATCCGGAGGAGAACGCGCGCATGGGCCGCTGGATCGGCGAGCGGCTGAACCTGATGGAGGGGCCGGTCCGCTTCCTGATCCCCGAGCTCGGCGTCTCGGCGCTGGATGCGCCCGGCAAGCCCTTCCACGATCCGGCCGCCGATGCGGCGCTGTTCCAGGCGCTGGAGCAGACCGTCCGCGTCAGCGCCAGCCGCCAGCTCATCCGCCTGCCGCTCCACATCAACGACCCGGCCTTCGCCGCCGCCCTCGTGCAGCAGTTCCGCACGCTGCACGCCGGCCGGCGCCGCGAGCGGCTCGGTGGGGGCAGGCCATGACGGTTTTCGATAAGGCCGCCCTGCTGAAGCGCTTCCGGGCCATGGTTGCGGCCGGCGAACCCATCATCGGCGGCGGCGCCGGGACCGGGCTTTCGGCCAAATCCGAGGAGGCCGGCGGCATCGACCTCATCGTCATCTACAATTCCGGCCGCTATCGCATGGCAGGCAGAGGCTCGCTGTCGGGGCTGATGCCCTATGGTGACGCCAACGCCATCGTCATGGAGATGGCGGCCGAGGTGCTGCCGGTGGTGAAGAAGACGCCGGTCATCGCGGGCGTCTGCGGCACCGACCCATTCCGCCGCATGGACGTCTTCCTCGACGAGGTCAGGCGGATCGGCTTCGCCGGCGTCCAGAATTTCCCGACGGTCGGGCTGATCGACGGCGTCTTCCGCAGGAATCTCGAAGAGACCGGCATGGGCTATGGGCTCGAGGTCGAGATGATCGCGCTTGCCAACCGGAAGGGTCTGCTGACCACGCCCTACGTCTTCTGCGAGGAGGATGCGCGGGCGATGGCGAAGGCGGGCGCGGACATCATCGTCTGCCATCTCGGCCTGACGACGGGTGGCTCGATCGGCGCCGAGACGGCGCTGAAGCTGGCGGAATGCCCGGCGCTCGTCGACCGCTGGGCGGCCGCGGCGCTCAAGGTCAGGAAAGACGTGATCGTGCTCGTCCATGGCGGTCCGGCCGCCGAGCCGGCCGATGCCGAGTTCATCATGAAGAACACGCGGCACTGCCACGGCTTCTATGGCGCGTCCTCGATGGAGCGCCTGCCGGTCGAGGTCGCAATCAGCGACCGGACCCGCGCCTTCAAGCAGATCAGCCGCATGCAAGCGACCAAGAGACCGGCACGCAAAGCCGGCAGGAGCAGGAAATCATGACAGTCCGTCCGCCCCACAGCCCTCATCCTGAGGAGCGCCGCAGGCGCGTCTCGAAGGATGCTCCAGGAGGCTCCGGTGACCGCTGGAGCATCCTTCGAGACGCGCTCCTGTGGAGCGCTCCTCAGGATGAGGGCTGAGGCGGTGCGCGGCGGCAATCGAATTCGGGCGGGGAGAACGTCACCATGACAGGGCAACTGATCGGATCGCTGATCCTCTGGCTGATCGTGGCGGTGATCGTCATCGCCATCATCGTCTATCTGGTGAACTGGCTCTATCGACGCTCGTCGAAGGAGGTCTCGTTCGTCCGCACCGGCCTGTTCGGCGAAAAGGTCGTGATCAATGGCGGCGCCTTCGTCCTGCCGATCATCCACGACGTCACGCCAGTCAACATGAACGTCCTGCAGTTGGCGGTGACGCGGGCGAACAACGACGCGCTCATCACCCGCGACCGGATGCGCGTCGACATCGACGCCGAGTTCTACGTCCGGGTCCGGCCGCAGCGTGAGGCGGTCTCGGTCGCCGCCGCCACGCTCGGCCGGCGCACGCTCCAGCCCGACCAGCTCAATGCGCTCCTCTCCGGCAAGTTCATCTCGGCGCTGCGCACCGTCGCCTCCGAGATGACGATGGAGGAGATGCACGAGCAGCGCGGAACCTATGTCCAGCGCGTCAAGGACGCCGCCGCCGAGGCGCTCGACCAGAACGGGCTCGTGCTGGAATCGGTTGCGCTGACCGATCTCGACCAGACCGACCTGCAATATTTCAACCCGTCCAACCGCTTCGACGCGGAAGGCCTGACGCGGATCATCGAGGAGATCGAGGACAAGCGGAAGCTGCGCAACGACATCGAGCAGGGCGCGATGATCCGCATCCGCACCCGCAACCTCGAAGCCGAGCGCCAGGCGCTCGACATCGAGCGCGAGAGCGAGGGGGCCAGGCTCGAACAGCAGCGCGAGATCGAGATCAAGCGCGCCGTGCAGCGCGCCGAGATCGCCCGCGAGCGCGCCGCCCGCGACACCGAGGCCGAGCAGGCCCAGATCCAGTCGCGCGAGGAGATCGAGAAGTCGCGGATCGCCAACGAGCGCGCGATCAGCGAGGCGCGCATCGCCTCCGAGAAGGACATCCGCCAGCAGGAGATCGACCGTACCCGCGCCGTCGAGGAGGCCGAGATCGGCGCGCGCGAGCAGGTCGAGAAGGCGCGCATCACCAACGAGCAGGCGATCAGCGTCGCCCGCATCGCCTCCGAGCGCGATATCCGCCAGAAGGAGATCGAGCGCACCAAGGTGCTGGAAGGAGCCGAGATAGCCGCCCGCGAGGCGACCGAGCGGGCGCGCATCGTGCAGGAGGCCACGATCAGCGCCGAGCGCATCGGCCGCGAGCAGGAGGTCCGCAATCGCGAGATCGAGCGCACGCGTGTCCTCGACGAGGAGGATATCGCGGCGCGCGAATCGGTCGAAACCGCCCGCATCGCCCAGGAGGAGCGCGTGCGCGCCCTGCAGATCGCGCGCAATCGGGCGCTCGACGAAGCCGAGATCGCCGCGCGCGAAGCCATCGAGAAGGCGCGGATCGCGCAGGAGAACACGATCGCGGCCGACCGCATCGCGCTCGACCAACGCACCCGCCTGTTGGAGATCGGACGCACCGAGGCGATCGAGGCCGCCGAGATCTCGGCCCGCGAGGCGATCGAGAAGGCCCGCATCAGCCAGGAGAAGACCGTCTCCAGCGAACGCATCCGCCGCGACGAGGAGGTCCGCAATCTGGAGATCGCCCGCAACCAGGCGATCGACACCGCCGAGATCGCGGCGCGCGAGGCGACCGAGGCCGCCCGCATCGCCCAGGAGCGGGTCAATGCGGCCGAGCGCATCGCCGCCGAGCTCGCCACCAAGGAGCTCGAGATCAAGCGCTCGGCCGAACTCGACACAGCCGAGCTCAAGCGTCGCGACACGGTCGAGCGCCAGCGCATCACAACCGAGCTCGGCCTCGACAAGGAGCGGATCGACTCGAGCAAGACCCGCGAGATGCATCAGATCGCCCAGAAGAAGGCGGTCGAGGTCGCCGAGGAGGACCGCGCCATCGCGCTCGCGGCCAAGAAGGTCGAGCGCACCGATGCCGACAAGGTGCTGCGCCAGGCCGAGATCACGGCGAGCCAGCAGGTCGAGACCGTCGGCATCGCCCGCGAGCAGGCGCTCGAAGCCGCCCGGATCGAGCGCCGCCAGGCGCTGGAGCAGCTCGAGATCGCCCGCGGCCAGGCGCTGCAAGAGGCCCAGATCGCCTCCAACGAGGAGGTCGAGCGCGCCCGCATCTCCTCCGACCGGGGGCTCGACGAGGCCCGCGTCGGCCGCCAGCGCGAGCTGCGCAAGCTTGAGATCAACCGCGAGCGCGAGGTCGAGAGCGCCGCGATGGACAAGGCGATCGCGCTCTATGCCAAGTCGCTGGAGGAATCGGCGGCGCAGGCCAGCGCCGAGATCGCCCGCGCCAAGGCGGTCGAGGCCGAGGAGCAGGTCAAGACGGTCCGCGAGAGCGAGGGCGCAAGGCGCCGCAAGACCGTCGAGGTCCTGCTGGCCGAGAAGGCGGCCGAGGAATCGCGCATCGCGGCCGGAGCCGAGAAGGTGCGCCGAGCCGTCGATGCCGAGGCGCAGAAGCTGCTCTACGAGGCCGAGAACGTCCTCAGCGACGGGGCGCGCTACGGGCTCTTCCGCCGCCGCCTGCTCGACAAGATCGAGGGCATCGTGCGCGAGAGCGTCAAGCCCCTCGAGAAGATCGAGGGCATCCGCATCCTCCATGTCGACGGGCTTGCGGGCGCCGGCGCGAGTGGCGGCGCGGGAGGCGCGGCGCGCTCTCCGACCGACGAGGTCATCGAGTCGGCCCTGCGCTACCGGGTGCAGGCGCCGATGATCGACCAGGTGCTGAAGGAGATCGGCATCGAGGGCGGCAACCTCGCCAAGATGGGCGGCTTGATGCGCGAGGCCTCCGACCTGCAGCGCGTCGCCAAGGATGCCCAGCCCGCCAAGCCGAAGGAAGGTGGTGGCGAGGGCACTGGACCGGGCGCCGATCCGGCTGCCGGTTCGAGCAAGAAGTCGTGAGGCGCTGAACCATGGCCCGTGTCTACGCCTCCAGCGTCATCGCCGCCCCCGCCGCCCGGGTCTGGGCCCGCGTGCGCGATTTCAACGGCCTGCCGAACTGGCATCCCCGGATCGCCGAGAGCCGGATCGAGAATGGCGAGCCCTCCGACAAGGTCGGCTGCATTCGCGCCTTCTCGCTGCGCAGCGGCGACCGGCTGCGCGAGCAACTGCTCGGCCTGTCCGACTACGACATGTTCTGCACCTACGCGATCCTCGACTCGCCGATGCCGCTGACCAACTATGTCGCGACGCTGCGCCTGACGCCGATCACCGACCAGGAGCGCACTTTCATCGAGTGGTCGGCCGATTTCGACTGCGCGCCCGAGCAAGAGGCCGAGCTCGTCGCGGGCATTGGCACCAATGTCTTCCAGGGCGGTTTCGACGCCCTCAAGCGCGCTTTCGGGGGATAGCCATGCCCCATGTCGTCCGCAGCACGATCATCGACGCTCCGGTGGACCGGCTCTGGTCGGTCCTGCGCGACTTCAACGGCCATGAGCGCTGGCATCCGATCGTCAGGGTCAGCGAGATCGAGCGCGGGCACCCATCCGACCGGGTTGGCTGCATCAGACGCTTCACGCTGCAGGACGGCAGCGAATTGCGCGAGCAACTGCTCACGCTCTCCGATCTCGAAATGACGTTCAGCTATTGCCTGCTCGATACGCCGATCCCGCTCTTCAACTACGTCGCCCATGTCCGGCTGTTGCCCGTCACCGACGGGAATCGCAGCTTCTGGCACTGGGAGAGCCGCTTCACCACGCCGCCGGGACGGGAAGCCGAGCTAGCGAGGATCGTCGGCGACGAGGTCTACACCAACGGGATCGAGGCCGTCCGCCGCCTGCCCGAACTCGCACGCGAGGACGCCTGACATGCTCGACGTGAGAAGCTGCGCCAGCCTGTCGGAAGCGTCGGGCATCCTGCTGGGAGACCGGCACGCCCGGCTGGTGGGCGGCGGCACGCTGGTGATGCGTGACGTCAACGAGGGCCGGCTGACCGAGGGCACGCTCGTGCGCGTCGTCGACCCTGTCTTCCGGCAGATGAATGCCGGCGGGCCGCGCATCGAACTCGGTGCCGGCGTGACCATGGCGATGGTCCTGGCCAGCCGCGAGCTCGCCTTCCTGCATCCGGCGGCGCGCGGGATCGGCGGCCCGGCGATCCGGACGATGGCGACGATCGGTGGCAACCTCTTCGCCGATACGCCCTATGGCGATTTCACGGTCGCGCTGCTCGCGCTGGACGCGCAGATCGTGGTCCAGGCGGGCTACGGCTCGGGCCGGGCGATGCCGCTGGAGGAGTTTCTGGCGGCCCGCGAACGGGGCGGGCAGGGGCTGGTGACCGGGGTCCAGTTCGCGCGGCCGCAGAACGCCAGTGAGTTCCATTTCCGCAAGGTCGCCCGCGTCAAGCCGAAGGGCATCTCGGTGTTGTCGATCGCGGCTCATCTGCCGCTGTCCGGTGGCCGGGTGGCGCAGGCGCGCGTCGCCTATGGCGCGATGGCGCCGACGCCGATCCGGGCGCGGGGCGTCGAGCGTGCACTCGAAGGCAAGGCGCTTGATGCCGGCGCGATCCAGGCGGCCAAGCAGGCGGCGCTGGAAGGCTGCCGGCCGGCGACCGATGCGATCGCCAGCGAGTGGTATCGCCGCGAGGTCATGCCCGTTCATCTCGGCCGGCTGCTGGCCGGCGACGGCCGCTAGGGAGGCGCGCATGGCCAAGATACCGGTCCAGTTCCGGCTCAACGGCTCCGACCGCGCCGCCTTCGTCGACGCGCCGGAGACCCTGCTCAACACGCTGCGGCGCGGGCTCGGCGATTTCGCGCCGAAATATGGCTGCGGCCAGGGCACTTGCGGCGTCTGCACCGTGCTGGTCGACGGCGAGCCGCAGCTTGCCTGCCTCACGCTCTCCGTCGCCTGCGAGGGCCGCGAGATCGAGACGGCGTCCGGCATGGCCGATGGCCCGGACCTCCACCCGCTGCAGGCCGCCTTCATGGACCATTTCGCTGCCCAGTGCGGCTTTTGCACGCCGGGCATGCTGACGGCTGCCCGCGCGCTGCTGGCGAAGAACCCGAACCCGAGCCGCGACGAGGTCGTCGAGGGCATCAGCGGCAACATCTGCCGCTGCACCGGCTACGAGCCGATCATCGCTGCGATCCTTGCCGCCGCGAGCGCCCCCGGCGCGCGCCGGGCTTGAGGGAGAAGGCTGCCATGCTGGAAATGCGCAAGGACATCTTCGCCGACGAGCGCGACGACAACCTCAACGTCATCGGTAAGGGGCTGCAGCGGCAGGACATGCCGGGGCACGTCACTGGGCGCACGCGCTACTTCGACGACCACGCCTTCGACGGGATGCTGCATCTCAAGGTGGTGCGCAGCCCGCATGCCCATGCCCGCATCCGCTCGATCGATATCGCCGCCGCGCAAAGGGCGCCGGGCGTGAAGCGCGTGCTGCGCGGCGCGGACGTGCCGGTCAACAAGAACACGCTGCTGAGCCTGATCAATTTCGGCAAGGACGACGAACCGTCGCTGGCGGTCGACAAAGTCAGCTACAAGGGCGAGCCGGTGGTCGCGATCATCGCCGACAGCGAGGCTGCGGCGCTGGCGGCGCGCCAGCTCGTGCGCATCGACTACGACCTGCTGCCGAACGTGTTCGACGTCGAGGAGGCGCTGAAGCCGGGCGCACCGGTGGTCAACGAGACCTATCCGGGCAACTATTTCGAATATCACCAGCGCTACGACCACCAGAAGCTGCGCTTCGGCGATGTCGAGAAGGCCTTCGCCCAGGCCGACATGGTGCTTGAGCACCGCTACCAGATGTCTCCGATCGAACACGCGCCGACGGAGACCAACGGCTCGATCGCCGCGCCCGAGCAGAACGGCCGCTTCGTCGTGCATTCCTGCGCGCAGGGCCTGTTCTTCGCGCTCGGCACCGCGGCCAAGATCGTCGATGTCGAGTCGAACCGCCTGCACTTCATCGGCGGCACGGTCGGCGGCGGCTTCGGCGGCAAGGTCGACGCGCTGACCGAGCCGCTCGCCGTGCTCGGCGCGATGCTGACCGGCAAGCCGGTGCGCTTCGTGCTCGATCGCGAGGAGGAGATGCTCTACGGCTCGCCGCGCGGGGCCGAGCGCATCTACGTCAAGGACGGGCTGATGCGGGACGGGCGCATCGTCGCCCGCTCTATCCGCAGCTATTTCGACGCCGGCGCCTATACCCGGCTGTCGAGCTATGCCGCGATCAAGTGCACCGCGCATCTGCCGGGCCCGTACTGGATCCCGAACGTCGCCTCCGACGTCTATGTCGCCTACACCAACCGCTGCCCCTCCACCGCGATGCGCGGCTTTGGCGTCACGGCGGTGGATTTCGCGCTGGAAGTCCAGATGGACCGGCTCGCCGAGGCGGCGAATCTCGACCCGATGGAATTCCGCGTCCTCAACGCCTATCGCGACGGCGACATGAAGGCGCATCGCCGCGTCGCCAAGAATACCGCGCTGATCGAATGCGTGCAGGTCGTGGCCGAGAAGGCGAACTGGCCGCTCTCCGAGCAGGCGAAGCGGCAGTCATCGCTGACCGGCGGCGTGGGCGAACGGGCGCTGATCCCAGCGACGCCGCTCGACCAGCGCGGCCAGATCGGCCGGCCTGATACGCGCAACGCGCCGTCGAGCCAGGTGCTGCCTGCCGGCACCGCGCGCATCCCGCTGAGCAAGCAGCCGGTGATGGAGGGCGATCGCGACGGCCGGGCCAAGCCCACGCAGGTGCCGCGCTACGAGTCCGCGCAGCCGATAGCGGCGCTGCCGCCCTACCAGCCGGCGCAGACCTCCAATCCGCCGGCCCCGGCCTACCAGCCACCGCCGGCCTATCAGCCGTCGCCGCCGCCGCCCGCCCCGCCACCTGCCGCCCCGGCGCAGACGCAGCATGGCGCGGTGCGGTTCTCGTCGGTCTTCGGCACGAGGAGGCGCTGAGATGGCCCGTCACGAAGGCCGCGGCATGGCCTCGGTCAATTATCCGATCGGCATGAATCTCGGCGGCGATCCGAGCCAGGCGCTGATCCATTCCAATCCGGACGGCAAGTTCACCGTCGCGCTCTCGGCCATCGATCTCGGCCAGGGCATGAAGCAGGTCTCGCGCCAGATCGCGGCCGAGACGCTGGGAGTGCCGATCGAGGACGTCTATGTCGACACCGCCGACAGCGATACCGGCCCGCACGACATGGGCAGCTTCGCCTCGCGCGGCACGCACCGCATGGGCAATGCCATCATCGTCGCGGCGCGCGAGGCGCGCGGCGTCCTGCTCGAGGCGGCCGCCGAGGAGCTGGAGGTCAATGCCGCCGATCTCGTCACCGACGGGCGCGGCAACATCCATGTCCGCGGCGCGCCGTCGAAGACCATCACGGTGAAGGCGACGGCGCAGGCGGCGCAGTTCAAGCAGGGCAAGACCATCGCCGGGCGCGGCATCTTCCTAATCCCGCTCTCGGCGGTCGATGCCGATACTGGCGAGATGAACCCGAACACCGCCTTCGCCCATGCCTGTCTCGTCGCCGACGTTACGGTCGACGACGAGACCGGCGAGGTCGAGGTGCTCAGGATGACCAGCGCCTACGAGCTCGGCCGCGTCATCAACCCGCGCATGGTGGAGCAGCAGCTTGTGGGCGGCGCCTGGATGGGCATGAGCCACGCGCTCTACGAGACGCCTGAGCCCTATTATCCCAACCCGGAGCACGGCCCGCGCGACTTCAACGAATACCTGATGCCGGGGCCGGGCGACATCGCGCCCTACCACGTTACCGTGCTGGAACGGCCGGCGCCGGACGGGCCGTTCGGCGGCAAGGGACCGGGCGAGATGTGTGCCAACCCGGTGCTGCCCGCCGTCGCAAACGCCGTCTACAACGCGATCGGCGTGCGCGTCGACGAATTGCCGATCACGCCGGAGAAGATCCTGCGCGGCATCAAGGCCAATGGCGGCGTCAAGCCCGGGCCGCGCCGCGGCGGCCCCGTGAACTGGCGGTGACGGCATGGCATTGCGCACCACCGTCGCCGGGATATCGAGCCCCGAGGCCCTCGCCGAGGCGCTGCAGGCGGCGATGTATCTCGCCGATGACGGCATCGCCACGGCGGGCTACCTCTCGCTCGCACTCGGCAAGCCACTGCTGCTGGAGGGCGCGCCCGGCGTCGGCAAGACCGAGGCCGCCAAGGCGCTCGCCGGCATCCTCGGGCGCCAGCTCATCCGCCTGCAATGCTTCGAGGGTATCGACGCGTCGGCGGCGCTCTACGAGTGGAACTATCCGCGCCAGATGCTCGCGATCCGGCAAGCCCGCGAAGGGGAGACGCTCGACATCTACCGCGACGACTTCCTGATCGAGCGGCCGATGCTGACGGCGCTGCGCCGGCCGGACTCGACCGTGCTGCTGATCGACGAGATCGACCGCTCCGACCATGAATTCGAGGCCTTCCTGCTCGAATTCCTCTCCGATTTCTCGATCTCGATTCCCGAGCGCGGGACGCTGCGTGCCGCCGAACGCCCGGTCGTGGTGCTGACCTCGAACCGCACCCGCGAGCTGCACGAGGCGCTGCGCCGCCGCTGCGTCTACCACTACATCGCCTATCCCGAGCCGGAGCGGGAGGCGCAGATCATCATGCTGCGCTCCTCGGCCGTAGCCGAGGGCACGGCGCGCGCCGTCGTCCATGCCGTCGGGCTGCTCCGGCGGGAGCCGCTCGCCAAGCCGCCGGGAGTCGCCGAGGCCGTCGACTGGGCTGAGGCCGCGACCGCGTTGGCGCAGACCGGCGCGCCCTGGCCGGAGGCTTTTCGCCGCTCGCTCGGCACCGCGATCAAGGACGAGGAGGACCTCGCCCATTTGCGCCCGCGCCTGCCGCTCATCATCCCGGGGCTGGCGGCATGAGGGGCCGGACGTCATTGCGAGCGCAGCGACGAAGCAATCCAGGGGCGGCAGTGCTCTGCGTCCCCCTGGATTGCTTCGTCGCTGCGCTCCTCGCAATGACGAAAAGCGCTGCCATGTCCCCTTCCCCCCGCTTGCGGTGGGGAAGGGCTAGGGATGGGGGGGCGGAAAGCCGGAGCTCCGTCCTTCATCGTCGCGCCGAGCGGCACTGCCCCCCACCCCAACCCTCCCCACCGCAAGCGGGGGGAGGGAGCGGGAAGCGTCGCGCCCTACCGCTGATCGAGGGGGCGTCGGCATGATCGCGCCGCTCCCCGCCGCAGCCCGGCCTTTCGTCGCTTTCCCGTCGCTGCTGCGCGAGCACGGCATCGCGGTCGCGCCCGAGCAGACCACTTCCTTCCTGATGGCGGTCGAGCTGCTCGGGCCGCGCAGCATGGAGCATGTTCGCAAGGCGGCCGCCGCCACGCTCAGCCCCCATCCGGAGCAGCGCGAGCGCTTCGACGCGCTCTTCGACATGCATTTTCTTGGCGCGTTGGCCGAGCCGGGTGAGGACGATTGGCAGCCCGACGAGGACATGTCGGTCCAGGAGGATTCCGGCTCGCGCGAGGTCCTGATCGGCGAGGGGGTCAACGAGACCGGCCAGGCCGCGACCGGAGCCGAGGCGCTCTCCATCCGTGGCTTGCGGACGCTCGATGAGAGCGAGACGCTGCGTCGCTTCGGCCGGGCGCTGCCGGCGGCGCTGCCACGGCGGCGCGGCTATCGCCATCGCGGCGCGCGGCGGGGACCGATGGTCGATCTCGCGCGCAGCCTCAAGGCCGCCATCCGCCATGACGGCGAAGTGATGGACCTCAAGAAGCTCAGGCGGGTCACCCGGCCCCGGCCGATCCTGCTGCTGATCGACGTTTCCGGCTCGATGAAGCAGCGCAGCGACGCCAATCTCGCGCTCGCCCATGCCGTGGTGCAGGCGGCGCCGCGTGTGGAAGTCTTCACCTTCGGCACCAGGCTCAGCCGCGTCACGCGGGCGCTGCGCCGGCGCCGGCGCGAGCAGGCCCTGGCCGAGGCCTCTGGGCTGGTCGCCGACTGGGATGGCGGCACGCGCATCGGCGACGCGCTGGGGGCCTTCCTCGCCGTGCCGCGCTTCGCCTCCTATGCGCGCGGCGCGGTCGTCATCGTGCTGTCGGACGGGCTGGAGCGCGGCGAGCCGGCGGCGCTTGTCAACGCAGTGACGCGGCTTGCGGCGCGGGCCCATCGCATCGACTGGCTCACGCCGCTCGCAGCCGATCCCGGCTACCGGCCGGAGACCGAGGCGCTGCGGCTGGTCGCGCCAATGCTCGACAGCCTCACCGATGGCGGCAGCACGGCGCGGATCTGCCGCCACATCCTCTCGCTCGGAGGCACGGAGGCTGCATGACCGATATCGTCGATGCTCATTTCCACATTTGGCGGCAGGCCGATCTGCCCTGGCTGCTCGGCCCGATGCAGCCGCGCATCTTCGGCCCCTATGAGCCGATCCGGCGCGACTATCCGGTCTCGGAATATCTCGCCGATGCCCGGCCCGAGGGTGTGACCCAGGCCGTCTACGTCCAGGCGAACTGGGCGGTCGACCGCTTTCTCGACGAGGTCGATTACGTCTCGCGCGCCTCGGAGAAGGCGGGCTTCCCGATCGCGATCGTCGCCTATGCCGACATGCTCGCCGAGGATGCGAGGCCGCAGCTCGACCTGCTCGCACGGAACGAGCGGGTCCGCGGCGTGCGCATGCAGATTCACTGGCACCAGAATACGCTCTACCGTTTCGCAGGCGGCCCCGAGCTTGCCCGCGATCCGCGGCTCGTCGCCAATATCGGGCGGCTGGCCGATTACGGTTTCAGCTTCGACCTGCAGGTCTTCGCCGATCAGATGGCGGGTGCGGCCGAGCTTGCCGCGTCCTGCCCGGACGTGACCTTCGTTCTCCAGCATGCCGGCATGCTGGAGGATCTCTCGACCGAGGGCATCGCCGCCTGGCGCGACGGCATGACTTCGCTTGCGGCGCAGCCGAACATCGCGAGCAAGCTCTCCGGCCTCGGCACCTTCCTGCGTCGCAACGATGCCGGGCACATCGCCTTCATCGCCGCGCAGACACTCGCCCTGTTCGGGGCCGATCGCTGCCTGTTCGGCTCCAATTTTCCGATCGAGAAGCTCTGGACCACCTATTCCGAGCTGATCGGCGCGCACCGCGCGGCCGTGCCCGAGGGCGTCTTCGGCAAAGTGTTCAACGAAACCGCGAGGCGGGTCTACCGCCTCGATGACAAGTGACGGGAGGAATTCCATGGCGCTCGAAATCAAGATTCTCGACTACGGCGATATCGAGCTGGAATCGAGCTTCCTCGTGCTGGGGCGCGATTGCGGCCGCACCCGCCGCGTCCCGACCTATGGCTTCCTGGTCCTTGGCGGCCCCTGGCCGATCGTCGTCGATACCGGCTATCGCCACAACCAGATCATGGAGAGCCTCGGCATGCGCGGCCTCCAGTTCCACGAGAACATGATCGAGAACCAGCTCGCCAAATACGGCGTGCGGATGGGCGACGTGCGCTATGTCCTGCACACCCATCTCCATATCGACCATGCCGGGAAGGACGAGCTCTTCCCGATGAACACGACGGTCCTCGTCAACCGGCGCGAGCTCGAATACTCCGTCTCCGGCCTGATGCACCCGCAATATCCCGCGCCCGACATCAAGCACCTGATCGACCGGCTGCATACGCGCGATGCGCTGCGCTTCGAGGATCTCGAGCTTTCCGGCATGATCGAACTCTTCCCCGGCTGCTATATCGAGGCTGCCGGCGCCCATACCGAGGGCTCGATGAACGTCCATGTCGACACGGTAGAGGGCCGCGCCATAATTTGCGGCGACGTGATCTACGATTTCAACGACCAGATCGTCACGCCCTTCCACGAGCTGCATGCCAACGAGCCGCGCACCACCGGCAATCACGGCGTCTCCAAGCGCGAGGAGAAGGCGGCGATCAAGAAGCTGCTCACCGTCGGCAAGTTCCTGCTGCCGGTGCACGACAAGCCGGCGAAGATCGCCCATGGCCAGGTTGTCGGCCGCATGGACATGGCGGTCCCCGGTCCTGTCGTGCAGTCGCTGCCGGCGCGCAACTGGTTCGCGGCCTGAGTCCGGCGCCGCCATGACAACCCATGTCGCCGTCCGCCCCGCCTTCGCCGAGCTGATCGACCTGTGGGCGCCCGTGCGCCAGCTCGGCACCGGCTTCGAGTTCACCGAGGGCCCGGTCTGGCACCCGCGGGAGCAGTATCTGCTGTTCTCGGACATGCCCGGCGACGTGCGCCGCCGCTGGGACAAGGGCGGCGTGCGCGAGGTCATGCGGCCGGCGAACAAATGCAACGGCATGACCTACGATGCCGAGCTCAGCCTCATCGTTTGCGAGCACGCTACCTCGACACTGGTGCGCGAACGGCCGGATGGCAGTCGCGAGGTGCTGGCCTCGCATTTCGAGGGCATGGAGCTCAACAGCCCGAACGATGTCTGCGTGAAGTCGGACGGGTCGATCTACTTCTCCGATCCCTGGTACGGACGCATGCCGGTCTACGGCGTCGAGCGGCCACGCCAGCTCGGCTTCCAGGGCGTCTACCGGATTCCGCCGGGCGGCGGGGCGCCGGAGCTGCTGGTCGACCGCTACCTGTTCGACCAGCCGAACGGGCTCTGCTTCTGCCCGACCGAGGACCGGCTCTTCGTCAACGACACGGTCCAGCACAATATCCGCGTCTTCGACATCCTGCCGGACGGGCGCCTCGGCTCCGGCCGCATCTTCGCCTCCGGCATCGCATCAGTGAGCGAGCCCGGCGTGCCCGACGGGATGAAATGCGACGCGCGGGGTAATGTCTGGGTCTGCGGCCCCGGCGGCGTCTGGGTCTATACGATCAAGGGCGAGCTGATCGGCAAGCTGCGCGTGCCAGAGCTCGTCGGCAACCTGACCTGGGGCGGACCGGATTGGCGCACGCTGTTCCTGACCGCGACGCATTCTCTCTACGCAGTCGAGACCAAGATCGGCCCGCGGCTCGAGCCCTATATGAAAGTCGGCAGCAGCCAGCGCGCGCGCTCCGATAGCGGCAGCGCAGGCGGGCGTCCGATCTCGGACGTCACCGCCGCGGCTTCCGTCGCGGCGAGCGGGGTGAAGAAGGCGGCGCCGGGCTACCGGCTCGATCCCTCACGCTGCGCGCTCATCATCCAGGACATGCAGAACGATGTCGTCATGGAAGGCGGCGCCTTCGCTTCCTCGGGCTCGCCCGCGCATTGCCGGGAGCAGAACGCGGTCGCCAATGCGGTGCGACTGGCGCAGGCGGCGCGGTCGCGCGGCATTCCGGTGATCCATGTCTGGTTCATCGTCGAGGCCGGCGCGCCGGGCGTCACCATGAACGCGCCGCTCTTCGAGGGGCTGGCCGACGCCAACGCCCTGGTGCGCGGCGGCTGGGGTGCCGCGCCGGTGCCGGGGCTGGAGGCGCAGGCCGGCGATCACATCGTCGAGAAGCAGCGCATGAGCGCCTGGGAGGGCACGCGGCTGGAGACCGTGCTCAAGGCGCTCGGCCGCGACGTCGTCATCGTGACCGGCGCCTGGACGAACATGTCGATCGAGCACACCTCCCGCACTGGTGCCGACAAGGGCTATTTCATGGTGGTGCCGGAGGATGCCTGCTCGACCATGAACGCCGAATGGCATACGGCCTCAGTCAATTACGCGCTCCAGAACGTGGCCGTGGTGACCGATGTGGACGCGGTGATCGCCGCGACCAGCGGCTGAGATTCAAGGACGTTTTCGGAGCATCGCAGCACCCCAGGTCGTACCGAGCTTCGGGTTCTTGGTCGCCAAGTGCGCACCGAAGGCCACTGCGAGCCGCAGGTCCTCCATCCGGACGGCTGCCTCCCGAAGCGCTGCCGGATCTCACCCAGGCGGGCCTCACTGCCCGCTTCACCCGCCCGACTGTGTCCCTGATGTGCCTGCCGCCTGCAACGTTGGCCAGATTGGTTAGCGAGCGCACGCGCCTCAGCGCCTCCAGCGCACTCATATGAACCGAATCTGTTCCAGCGCCAGCAGCCCCGGCCTCTCGGCTTCGCCGATCCCCTCCATCTGTCCGGTCAGCGGATCGACGCTCGCAAGCGGGCCGAAATTCAGGCCGCTGCGCATTTCGATGGTGTGGATCGGCACCTGCGCCGCTGTGCCGAGCTGGGGCGAGGTGAAGGCGCCGAAGACGAACTCCTCCTCCGACGGAAGATTCTGCTCCTGGTTCATCTCGTAGCCGGTCGCGCAGAGCCGGCCGGTCTCGTCATGGATGAAGGCGATGATCTTCCAGAACGCCAGCGGTATCCTGACGCCATAGATCGGCCGATCGTGATCGCTGAAATAGGGACCGGTGAAGACGGAAATCTTCATGTCGTCCTCGCGCGCGTGCTGGAGCGCGTAGTCTTCCAGCGCCAGCCAGATCGGCGCATTGAAGGCCTGCATCTGCGGCGTCGCATTGGTGACGTGCATGGAATCTTCGTTGCCGCGCTTGGCGGTGACCGGATCGCCCCAACCGGGATCCTCCCGCCTCGTCATATGCCCGCGGCTGAAGCGCGGCGGGTTGCCGTAGCACTCGTTCATGATCTGCTGCGATTTCAGGATGCGGGGATCCCATTTCCAACCGACGCGGGCGCTCTTGCGCGACAGGTTGCCGTCGATATTGGTGGCGCTGAAGAAGCACAGGCGCCGCGACCGGCTCATCACCACCGAATAATGCTCATAGCGCAAGACGCTGTCCTGCTGCCCCTCGTTGTCGTAGGTCAGTACGTCGCTCGCGGCGCGCTCGACCTTCGGTAGCGGGACTGTTTCGCCCAGGAAATCGGCCGCGTAGCCCTCGCGGTCGCGGTAGTCCTCCGGCCTGGCCTCTTCGCCTCCGCTCTCGCCGCCGCCGTCATCGGGCTCGGTTGGCGCTCCGCTCCAGCGGCGCGCCGGCGGCTCCAGGCCGGCTTGCCCGCCGAGCGAGACCGTGATGGTGAGCGGTATCGTCAGGCTGGCCGAGCCCGACGCTCCCTGCGGGGCGGCGGCCTTGCTGCGGACCGGCGGTGCCGGGGGCGGGACCGGGTTCGCCGTTTCCCGTCGCGTCCGGCCGCTGCGTACGCGGCGCAGCAGATCCTCGACCACATCGGCCCTGACGGCGTAGTTGGTCGCCAGGAAGCTGCCGCTGAAATGCAGGCCCACGGCCAGGCCGCTATCGAGATCGACGAGGACGGAGCCGGAATTGCCGCCGAGCGTGGTGCAATTGTGCTGGAGCCTCGTCTGCTCGATCTTCGTCACCGCGCCGGGCGCGAGGCGCTTGCTGTCGAAGACGTTGCCGTAGAGCCGCAGCATCAGATCGGGCTCGGGAATCCGGCTGTCATAGGCGGGGTAGCCGATCGTCGCGACGGCGGGGGTCTCCCTGATCGTCGCCGAGAGCTTGATTGGCTCGGCCAGCCTGGCGTCGCCACTGGTGAGCTTGATCTCGAAGAAGGCGACGTCCGGGCCGGGCTCCTCCTCGATGTGCAGAGGCCGCAGCAGCTCGAATTCGAGCGCGGCCGGATTGTCGATCTCCTGCAGGAAATCGGCTCGGGCGCTCATCAGCCCCTGCGAGCCCATCCGGAAGGCGAAGCCCTCGCCGCGGCGCTGGGCAAATTCCTGGGCGACGTGCCGGTTGGTGACGAGCACGTTCTCGGCGACCACCCAGCCGGTGCCGACCCAGTCGAGCCTGCCGCCCTGCAACTCCACCCGCCCGACGGCCCGGATCGCGCGGTCGAGATGCTCCTTGGCGCCGGCCAGCCGCTCCTTCCAGAGTTCGCTCTCGGCCGGATCGGCGAAAGCGAGTTCGGTCGTGCCGCCCTTGACGGCGAGGACCGGGCGCAGCCGCCGCATCACTATGCTCTCGCTGTGGACGGCGCTTTCGACCGCACCGCCCGGAAGGCCCTCGAGCGTCCCAGTTTCCTGCCCGCTGCGGGCCGCCATGCCCTCTTCGTGCAGGCGCGGGTCCTGCCGCCTGATCTCATCGTTGAGCCCGCGCAACCTCTCCAGAATTCGCTCGCTTTTCATGATGGCGTCCCCGCTCTCGCTGCTCGATTGCCGTCGATCATTCCAAACGTTGGCCGCTCGATTCCTACGCGAAGGCGCGCAGCAGGCCGACCACGTCGAGGCGCCCATTGCCGAAGCCGGCCTGCCAGCGGCCGTTATAGGAATTCAGGCTCTGGCTCAGGGCCGCCCTGATCTGGACGGCGTTGAGCTGGTCGGCGCCGCTGGCGGCGCGGTGCGCGAGAAGCAGCGCGGCTGCGCCCGTGACATGCGGCGCCGCCATGCTGGTGCCGGTCATGGCGACAAGCTCGTTCGTGGTTCCTGCTTTCGCCGCGACGATCTCGACACCCGGAGCGACGAGCTCGGGCTTGAGCCGCTCGTCCCGCGTTGGTCCCCGGGAGGAGTTCCGCGACAGCGCCAGGGGGTCGCGCGCCTCGCAGGCGCCCACGGTGATCACGGTCCGGGCCGTGCCGGGGATGCTGAGCGTCAGCTCGTCGACGCTCCCGGTGTCGAAGTGAACCGCCCGGGCCGCGTCCTCGCGCTCGACCCAGCCGTGAAGCCCGCGCTCCGAGAACACCGCCCTGCCGAGGATCTCGAGCCGCCATTCGCCGCCGATCTGGATCGCGCCTCCGGCGTTGTTGCGGACCACGATGAGGAGCTTGCTGTCGCCGTTATCCGCATGGAATTGGGTCAGCGAGGCGTAGACCGAGAAGGCGCCGCGGCCATCATGGGCGCTGGCGGAGGGCGCGCCCCTGTCGACCGTGCAGCGCAGCCCGGTCGGAGCGACGATGGTGAAGACGAGGTCGTCGCTGGAGGGAAACCAGAACTCCAGATAGTCTTCGCGGCGCGAGGCCGCCTTCGTCGTCCAGACGACCGGAATCATTCCGCCCTGGAAGGGCCGCACGAAGGCATGCCCGCCATGGCCGAACTCGTTGCCGGCGGATTTGACGATGACGTAGCCGGGATCGCGCCCGCCGCCGGTAAAGGCATCGAAGCCGAGCTCGAGTAGCGAGGTGCCGTCATGGGCGCCGGCATTCATGCCGAGGCTGACATTGACCGCCACGGGCATCCCGGCGTCGTCGGCCATGCTTCTGATGAAGGCCAGTGCATCGATATGCGTCTTCGAATAGCCGAGGCTCTGCGGATCGCCGATATCGGCCTCGAGCTTGGGGATGACCACCACGATGTCGGCCTCCGGAGCGACGCCGCCGGGAAACGCGACCGTCTGCGGCGCGCTGCCGGGCAGCGCGTTTGCCGGCCGGTATGAGGCCGTGAACGGGCTGCCGGCCGCGATCGAGGCGACATGGGTGCCGTGCCCCATCGAATCGCGCCCCAATCTGACGGGGGTTGCGCCAGCGGCGATGTAGCGGTCGATATCGGTCCGGGTGTGCAAGGTGCCGTAGGTCTGGTTGGCATAGAGCATCGGAGCGACCGCGCTCGGCGCCCGGCCGGTGCTGTCGCGCTGGTCCCAGACGGCGCGGATGCGGCTGCGTCCCGCACCGTCGCGAAACGCCTCGTGCAGCACGTCGATGCCGCCGTCGATCACGGCCACCATGGCGCCCGCGCCGCGCTGGTTCAGCGGCGCCGCATGCGCCAGCGGCGCTCCGATCCAGGGCATGGACTGAACGCATTCGGGCAGCCCGCCGCCGCGGCTCGCCTCGACGGAGATCACGTCCGGGTCTTCGGCAAGCGTCCTGATCGCCCGTTCGTCGGCCATCGCCGAGAGGATGCGCCCCAGCCTGGAGCCCTTCTCCAGCCCGGGGACGTCCCGGTCCCAATTGGCCTGGCGCAGCTGGATGAGGACGGGGATGCTCGGGCGCCTCCTCGTCGCCTGCATTCCCAGCACCCTGTCCGCCTCCGACATCCGGCGCTGACCGTCCGGCCCGGCGCGGACCGTGATGGTCGCCTCCGTCGCGCTATCCGCCGGCACGCCGTCCGGCAAGGTGACGCCGGCCATGGTGTTGAGGCTCTCGAGCCCGCCCGGCGCGACCTTCGCGACAAACTCCTCCTGGCCGCCCGCGGGCGACTGCTCGAGGTCCTTGAAATGCAGCGAGATGTAAGTGTCGATACCCTTGTCCATGCTCACTCCCATTGATCCGAAGAGCAGCCGCGCAAGACGCGGGACGGCACCTGGCGCACTGTCACATTTTCCGGGTGATCATTTGCCCGGCGGCTTCAGCGTCAGGTTGGAGATGTTCTTGGCGACCGCCACGAGCCGCTTCTCGAGTTCCTTGCGCTCCGGCGAGCCTTCCTCCGCTGCGGCGATCTCGGCTTGTAGCCCGACGGCCTGGTCGCGGTATTTCAGGTCCGAAACCAGCCTCATGCCCTCGACGAAGCTCTCGATGACGGCCTGCTGGTTGTCCTTCATCTGGAAGAACCGCTGCAAGATCTCCGCGCTGGCGACGGTTGGCGCAAACTTCTCCAGCCTCTTGTCGGCGGCGCCGTCGAGGCTGATGACGATATAGGGCTCGGCGCCGTCATAGGGCCGCCGGCTGGCGCGGTCGATCAGCCCCTTGCCGTCGACATAGTCGTACCGATCCGCCTGCAGCAGCCCCTTGGACAGCACGCGGAAATCCGCCCTGGCCGGCTCCGCTCCGGGCAGGTTGAAGTTGAGCGGCTCCGTGACCGAGAAGACCGGCTTGTCCAGCAGCGAATGGCCGAGATCGCCGCCGATCTTGACGAGCTGGCCGGCGCCAAGAAGATAGCCGGCATAAGGCATCAGGATCGGCAGCCCGGCGAGCGACGAGAAGGCCGAGGCGACGGAGGCGACGAAGGCCGCGGGGAAGGTCGCGACGGCGAGTTCGACCGTCAGGGTGATCGACTTGGCCAGAACCGCCGGGGAATAGGTCACCAGCGTCGTCCCCTCGCTGAACGCGCTCGGCCCGTGCAGATGCGCGCCGGCCTTCTGGTTCTTGGCGATAAGGTTCAGTGCCCGCGCACTGGCCGCGAACACGTCGAAATCCTTGACGCCCGAGACGACGGCGACATCGCCGTCTCCGCCCGAGAAGAAGCCGCTTTCGGGAAAGCAGCCGGTATAGACGTGGCGGATCATCACCGTCAGCGGCAGCCCAAACCCGATCGGGTTGAAAGGCGTCTTGGTTTCCGTTTCGGCATCGAGCCCGCCCAGGCTCTCGGCGATGTCCTGGCCATGCGCCTGGAAATCCGCCTCGGACACGACCTTATCCCGCACAATCCGGTAGACAGCCATCGGAGCCTCCGCGCAATTCCGTGCAACTCAGATCAGCAGGTGTCGCCAGGTTCTTAGCGCGTCATCACTTCGCGATACCCGACTATCCGCCGCGCCTCTGTGACCAACCGCACTCAACCTGTCGTAGATGTCATTAAAACATTAAATTCGACCGCTTACTCTGGGGTCGTTGCTGTTGACATTTATGTCGTTCATGCAACAAAGTTCGATAGAACTATTGCTCTGTAAAATTTCCGCTGAAGCACAAGTAAAAAATCTAAGTGATTTTACCGCAGCGTCAACGGCTTTTTTCGACCGACGCAACCGAAGGTTGACCTGCCCCGGCGACGTAAGGAGCATGTCCGATGCCTGAATCGTCCAGCCCATCACCCTTGGTCGAGCGCCTGCTCCGCGGCGTCCGCGACGCCGACATCGCGGAATCGCTGTCCTATCGCGAGCCCGGCGCGGCAGCGCTCGCGGATCAGCCGGCTCCGGATGGGGTCGGCACGGAAGCGACGCCCGTCCCCGCGGATCCCCGCGCCTCGATTTCTCAAGCTGGCTACGATTTTGTGGTGCGCTGGGAAACCGGCGGCAAGGCCTATTACGAGAGCGTCATCCGCGGCCGCCCCGTCTGGCCGGGATATTCTTCCGGCATCACGATCGGCTGCGGCTTCGATCTCGGCTATCACACGCCCGCAGAGTTCTCCCAGCAATGGCAGAGCCGGCTGCCGGCGACCGAGTTCCAGCGCCTGGCGCAGACCATCGGCTTCAAGACCGTCGCGCCGAACCGCGACGCCAAGGTGGTCAAGGCCAGGCAGCTGGTCGCGAGCCTGAGCGACATCACCGTGTCGTGGGCCGTCGCGATCGAGCAATTCGACAAAGCCAAGCTGCCCCGCCTGATCCGGCAGCTGTTCTCGGCCCTCGACAATCTCGACCGGCTGCATCCGCACTCCCGCAGCGCCTTGCTCAGCCTCGTGTTCAACCGGGGTCCGGCCTTCACCGCGTCTGATGATCGCTATCGCGAGATGCGCGCCATCGCCAAGCTGATGCGACAGGGCGACGCCGTCTCCTTCCGGCGGATTCCGGTGGAGCTGCGCGCGATGAAGCGCATCTGGGGCGAGCAGTCGAGCCTGGCGGAGCGGCGTGAGGGCGAGGCCCAGCTCTTCCTGGCGGGGCTGGAGGAGCAGCGCCTGCTGGAGAGCCTGACGGCGCCCGTCGAGACCGAGGCGGCAGAGATGGAGCTGCCGGGACGCGCCGGCGAACTCCTCGACGACCTCGCCATCGAGCAAAGCGACGATGCCGACGAGGCGCTGCTGCTCGAGGGCGCCGGCGAGGCGGGGCTCGAGGCGGCCGTGACGATCGGGGCGGTGCGCTGGAATCCCGATGACCGCGACCAGCCCGACTACGCTCATCTCGACCTGGCGGCGGCAGGCTCGGCCTTCACGGTGATGGGCGAGGACATCGACGCCTTGATCGAGGCCAACGCGTTCAAGCCACTGCAGGAGCCGATCGTGCTCGCCATTCGCGGGGCTGCGCTGGCAAGCGGCGATCGGGAGAACGTCGCCAGCCTCGACCTGATCGACCAGCGGCCGGACCATCGCGAGTTTCGCTGCGTGATCGGCGTCTTCCACCCGAGCACGCGGCGCTTCTCGGCCTATCGCGCCTCGACAGTGCCGAACGCTCAATACGTCCTGAACTGCTTCGACCAGGCTCGGGCCGGCACGCCGCTCAGCGGGCTGACCGGCAACATCCTGCCGACCGGCTGCTACACCTTCACCGTCGGAACCCACAAGAAGAACAAGCCGGGCGAAATCCCCGGCGTGCTGCGCCTTTCGACGACCGCGACGGGAGCATCGGCCGTCGTGGTCCAGCGCTCGCTGTCCGACGTCGTCTATGATCGCAGCGACGTGTTCGTGGTCGCGACGCCCGGGGACAACATCCATCCAGGCATCCTGAACGTCGGCTTCTCCTCGGCGGGCTGCCTGACGCTGCCGGGCCGCTTCACCGGCGGGCAGCATGTCGGCGTCTGGCAGCGGTTCCGCAAGGCGGCGGGGATTGATGGCGCACCCGATGGCGAGCAGCGCTCGGCGCTGCTGCTGACCGGCCTCGACTTCGCCAATGCGGCGCGGCTGAGGGCGGGCAGCCTCGGCAAGCCGAGCCTGCGCCGCCTTCGCCACGGATCGCAGGGCGAGCGCGTCAAGGCGCTGCAGCGGGCGCTCGGGCTTCAGCCCGACGCTCGGGGCATTTTCGGCCCGCTGACGCGCAAGGCCCTGTGCGAACGGCAGGCCGAGGTGCTGGGCGGGGCCGACGGCATCTACTCGCCGGAGATGGACGCACGCCTCGGCTTCACCGTCTATGCCGGCGCCTGATCGCAGCGCCGGGCGAGGGGATGTCCATGCCGAACTCAGTCGAGAACCTCGTAGCGGCGGCGGTGGCGCCACGCAGGTCGGGCGATCTGCCGGCCCGCTTCGCATTGTTCCCGTCGTCGCCCGAAGCGGCGGCCCCGGCTCTCGCGGCCCTGCAGCGCGATCTCGCTGCGTTGGGTGCGCAGGTCGAGCAGCGCAACGCGGCCGGCGAGGCCCTGCTGGTGCTGCCTGAGCATCGGCTCGCCGACGCGCCGGCGGCCTTCGCCGCAGCGGATGCCATCGTCGACGGCTACGGCTTCGCCGTCGTCGAGCCCGAGATCATTCACGCCGTGATGCCGGTCCAGCGCCTCGGGCCGGAGGGCCCGGCCGATGCCGAGAGCGCCGACCTGCTGCCCGGCTGCTGGGTCGGCGAGGAGGGCGAGCTCAAGTCCCGCAAGCGCTGGGCGCTCGAGGCGATCACGATACCGGCCGCCTGGGCCCTGGCGAAGGCCGGGAACCGGCCGGCCCAGGGACAGGGTATCATCATCGCGCAGCCCGATACCGGCGTGACCGGTCACGCCGAGCTCATCGGCATCCGGATCGTAAAGCCGCTGAACCTCCTCGGCGACGGCAAGACCCCGACCGACCCGACCGATCCGCTGTTGCCGGAAGGCAATCCCGCCCATGGCACCGCCACGGCGAGCGTCGCGGTGAGCCCGGAATCGCTCGACGTCTCCGGCACTGCGCCAGCCGCAAGCCTCATGCCGATCCGGGCGATCCAGAGCGTGGTGCGGCTGTCGCAGGTCACGACGGCCCAGGCGATCGACCATGCCGTCGCCAACGGCGCCCATGTCATCACGATGTCGCTCGGCGGGATCGCCTCGTTCTCGTTGTGGCGGGCGCTCGGGCGCGCCGTCGCGGCCGATGTCATCGTGCTCGCGGCGGCCGGGAACTGCGTCTCCGAGGTGGTCTGGCCGGCGCGCTACGAGGATTGCATCGCGGTGGCGGGGATCGACGCCCATGACCGGGCCTGGCCGGGCACCTGCCGCGGATCGGCGGTCGACATCTCCGCTCCGGCCCAGAACGTCTATCGCGCGGCGGCCCAGACCGGCGATGCCGGCCAGGGGCAGGGCACGAGCTTCGCCGTCGCGCTGACGGCCGGCGTCGCCGCCTGCTGGCTCGCCTATCACGGCCGCGCGACGGCGGTCGGCGAGGCTCGCAAGCGCGGCGAGACGGTGCAGGCCATGTTCCGGCGGCTGCTGCGCATGACGGCGCGTGTACCCGCCGGTTGGGATTCGCACGGGATGGGCGCCGGCATCATCGATGCCGAAGCGCTGCTGAAGGCCTCATTCGACGACGGCCTGGGCGAGGGGGCGGAGGAAACGGCGGTCGCGGCGGCGGTTCCATCCCGCGGCGCCTCGGTTCGCGACCTAGCCGCCAGCGTGCTGGGGCCGGCGGCGTCGGCGCTGCCGGTCGACTGGTCGCGCCGCGACGCCGAGGTCAGCCTCGCCCTGCTGACGGCGACGCAGCCCGGCACCGAGAGCGAGGCCTCGGACGCATCTGCGGCCGCGGCCGAACGCCTGCAGCGCAGGGTCGGCGGGCGGGACATCCTGATGCCGCATGCCATGTCGATCAGCAAATAGGGGGTTGCGATGAAGCTGGAATCGATAACCAAGCCCGACACCGAATCCGATATACCGCTGCCTAAGGCGGTCGAAACGCTGGTAACGCAGGCTCCAGTGGAACCGACACCGCTGCCGGATACGGTGAAACGGCGCGTCGTTGTCGGCAAGAGCTCGACCCCGATCGAGTTGCCGGCAGATACCGGTCTGGAAGCAGTGCTGGGGGCCGACGAGCGCACCCGGATCGTGTCGACGGAGCTCTATCCGTGGAAGCTGATCTGCGCGCTCGACATCGAAGCGCCCTGGGGCCGCGCGATCGGCACCGGCTGGTTGGTCGGGCCGCGCACGCTGATCACGGCCGGGCATTGCGTCTACGACCGCAAGCAGCTCGGCGGCTGGGCCCACAAGATCACGGTTACCTCGGGCCGCGACCGCGAGCGCGCGCCCTTCGGCTCCAAGGTCTCGGCGCGCTTCTCGACCCTGTCGCCATGGCTGGAGCGGCAGGACGCCGATTTCGACATCGCGGCGATCCATCTCGAACAGGCCTTCTTCACTGATCAGGAGGTCTTCCGCGTCGGCTCCTTCACTGACGCCGAGCTGACCGATTTTCTGGTCAATGTCAGCGGCTACCCGGCCAGCCCCGGCAACGGCATGGAGCTCTACTGGGCGAAGAACCGGATCAAGGCGGTGACGCCTCGGCGCATCTTCTACGACGTCGATACGTCGGGCGGCCAGAGCGGTGGTCCGTCTTATATTTTCCCGGACGAGAACGCGCATCCGATCGTCGTCGGCATTCACGCCTACGGCCTCGGCGGCACGCCGGCGAGCATCGGCTTGCGGGTGAATTCGGCTCCACGCATCATCCCGGAGGTGGTCGAGAAAATCCAGGAGTGGATCGCGGCGGACGCCGCGACCGGCTGAACGCCATGAGCCGCATGTGAGCGATGCCGAGCCTGTCCTGCACCGCGGACGCGTCACGACACCCGATGGTGCCGGTGCTAGTGCGGCGCTCGTCTTCGTCGCCAGCGGCACGGCATCGACGCCGGAGATCGCGATCCGGTGCGACGCAGACGGCTGGTTTCGCCTGGCACTGCCGCCCGGGCGTTTCGTCATCGAGGCGCGCGCGCCCGATGGGCGGACCGGCAAGGTGGAGGTGACGACAGGAGCGGTCGCCCAGGAGTTGGCGGTCGCCGTGGACTAGAGCCGTGGCAAACGAACGGAAGACCTCAAACGCAACCAGGGAGGACGCAGATGAGCGACCAAGAAGCGGCGAAACTGAACGCGGAAGCAGCCCCGCATCCCCGAGACGAGATTCCGGCGAGCGAACTCGCCCGGGCGATCGGCCCGGAGGCCGATGCCGACCTGCATGGCGACCCGGACGATCCGGACCCGACGCCATCGGCGACCGAAGCTTCGACGATGACGGCGTGGCGCGTCGCCAAGGCCTTGCTCGCGCTGCGGATTCAGGTGGATGCGCTGGCGCCGCGCCGCAACAAGGCCAGCGATGGCACGATCGGCGATCGCAGGCACGAGTCGAGCGCCTCCGACCATAACCCCTGGGTCAGGGACGGCGCGACCGGCGTGGTGACCGCCATGGACATCACCCACAGCCCGGACCTCGGCTGCGACGCCGGAACGCTGGCGGCCGCATTCCGCGAGCAGCGCGATCCGCGCATAAAATACATCATCTGGAACCGCCGGATCGCGAACTCATCCGCCGTCGGCGGCGCTCCGGCCTGGGGCTGGCGCCGCTATACCGGCGCCAACCCGCACGACCACCACATCCATATTTCGGTCAAGCCGGAGCCGGCAAGCTATGATAGCCAGACAGCCTGGGCCCTGCCGGCGTCTCTCAAGACCGTTCCGGTGAGCTGAGCGGCGGGCCGGCGCTCATGCCAGATTTCGCGGGCGGCAATCCTGTCGGCATTCCGGCCGCGATGGAGCAGGCCATCCGCAGCATCTGCGCGATCGAGAACGCCGGCCCCCGCGACGGCACCGGCTTCCTGATCTCGAAGGACTACGTGCTGACCAACTATCACGTCGTCAGCGCGCTCATCGAGGCGCAGCACGACGATGCCGCCAGGGCGGCCGCTTTCGAAGCAGCCGAATGCCGCTTCGACTATGTCACCCCGGGGTCGGGAGGCCACGCAATGCTGGGCGAGACCGTGCGGATAGCCGAGGTGGTGACGTCCAGGGAGCCGGCGCCCGGCGACATCCTGCCGGGTGGCGATTTCCCGCCGACCCATCTCGACTACGCGGTGATCAGAATCGCCAGGAAGATGGGAGAGCTGCCTGCGGCCGACGGGCGTCAGCGCGGCTGGATTCCACTCTCGGCTCGCGCGACCGTACCTGTCGCGGGAGAGGACGTGTGGATCCTCCAGCATCCCTGGGGCGAGGGCTGGACGCGTGTGCAGCAGAGCCTCATCTATGCGGACGGCATGATCGTCGACGGGGCTGCCGCCGGCGGGCGGCGCGTCGTCCACAACGCGTCGACGCGCGTCGGCTCCTCGGGCAGCCCATGCTTCGCCGTCAACAGAGGCTTCGCCTTGGTCGCGCTGCACAACTGGGGCAACGGCGCCGGCGAGGGCCGCGCCATCCCCATTCTCCTGATAGCAAATGATCTTAGGGGACATCCCCTAGCCCACCTGATCCTCGACATCCCGCTTCCAGCGCGAAACACTCGGCCGAATCCAATCAACGTAACCTCCCGCAAGCAGGCGGCACTGTGCCTGATGGATCGGAGTGATCCAGAGAACGATCTCATCGTCGCGGTCAACGGCGAGCTCCGCTGGAGCCCGCCGGGCGACGACCTGCCGCTGGTGCATGTGATCGTCTGCAAGGAAAGCGACGGCCAAGAATACTTCGCGGATCGTCTGCAGCATCTCATCTTCAACGGGCCGGCCGAGCGTCGCGATACCAAGCGGATCGGCGCCCTGAAGCGACGTCTCACGCCGCCGACGCGGAACGTGTCGGCACCGCGCTGGCCTAAGCTCGAGGGAGCCGCGTCCGGCAGGCACGAGCGGCGGCTGCGGCGCCTCCAGAACGAGCTGCTGCAACTCGAAGCGCAGGGCAGCCACCTCCTCATCCTGCAGACGTCGATCGACATCGAATGGGCCGCGGAGACCGAGCGGCAATTGATCGAGGCCTTCGCCAAGAAGGTATCCGACCGCTTTTCCGGCAGTCCGGACAAGATCCAGGTGATCGTCATCTTCATGACGCCCGACGACGATGCCGGCCGCAGGCTGGGGGAAGCTTTCGAGAACCTGTGGTGCGTCGGCCAGGCGCCACCTCATTGCGGCGTCTGCCTGCGCTTTGAGGACATCGACAGGGACGACCTTCACGAGTGGCGCGAGCAGCTGGAGCAGGCCTGGGGCGAGAACGCGGCCTTCGCAACGGCGCTGCGCGCCAGCTTCAACGCGAGCCGGACGAGGCCGCTCGCGGAGGTCGCCAAGGAACTCGACGAAAGCCTCGTCGCCTACATCAACAGCGCGGTCGACGACCCGAATCCGGCAGGGGAGCAGATGCGATGAGTTTCGGCCAGTTTGCGGCGATCTGGAATGTTGACAGGGAGGGCGCGCGGGCGGATGCCGTCGCGCTCACCGAAAACGGTGCGCCGACCTTGAAGGGCAAGGGCTACCAGCTCGACGGCGACGTCGTCGCCGCCGTCGACGTGGCGCTGGCGCTGGGCCGGCCGCTGCTGGTCTCCGGGGAGCCGGGCTGCGGCAAGACGGAACTCGGCTATGCCATCGCGCGGCGGCTGGGGATCGACCGCCTGTACCTGCATTCGGTGAAGTCGAATTCCGAGGCCGGTGAGCTCTTCTACACCTATGACGCGCTCTCGCGCTTCCGCGCCGCGCAGCTCCGGGAGACGCAAGACGGCGTCGCCAAGGCGGCGCTGTACGACGATGTCGGAGACTATGTCGAGTTCCAGGCGCTGGGCCGGGCGCTGATCGAGGCGCATGAGAGCGCGGCGGTCGCGCCGCTGCTGCGCGGCAAGCACCGGCCCGATCCGGAGAAGCCGACCGCCCCGCCGCGACGTTCCGTCGTGGTGATCGACGAGATCGACAAGGCGTCGAAGGATTTCCCGAACGACCTGCTGCATGAAATCGAGACGATGAGCTTCCGCGTCCGGGAATTCCCCGGCGATCCGCCACCGGAGACGCCGCCCGGCTATGCGCTGTCGCCGGAGTTGCGGCCGGTGGTGCTGATCACCTCCAACGAGGAGCGACAATTACCGGACGCCTTCCTGCGCCGCTGCATCTTCCACGAGATCAACTTCCCTGAGGGCGACATCCTGAAGCGGATCATCGCGAGCGGTCTGACGGCCCGGCTCGAACGAATGGGCCTGAGAGGCCGGCCGGATCGGAATCTCGGCGACGGGAGCATCGCAGACCTGGTCAAGCTCCTCTTGGACTTCCGCGGGCAGGACCCGGACAAGAAGCCCGGCATCGCCGAGATGCTCGACGCGGCGGCGCTGCTCGCGGTGTCGAAGAGCACCGATCTCGCGGTGGTGCGGCCCGCCCTCGCCAAGCTCAAACGCGACAGCAGGATCCTCGACATGCTGACGAAGCAGGCGTGAACGCGATGGGTTTCCGGCTCGACAGACCGATGCTGGAGCGCCTCATCGCGCGTTACGAGATCGGCCGCGCGCGCAGCGGCATGGGTTCGATGCTCTACCGCGTGACGCCGCAGCAGCGCATCGACGCCCTGCAGATCAGCATCGCCGCCTATGCCAGCGGCGGGGTGCCGGAGGGCGACCAGCGCGATTTCTGGCTGAAATACCTGCGGCCGGTCCTGGCCGAGACGAGCGAGGCCGCGGCCGCGCTCGACGAAGCCTACCGCGACGTCCTGCGCGACTTGGAGGCGCAACCCCGGCCGGGATGGATCGAGCGGCTGACGACATGGCTGCGCAGCCGGATCACGGTCTCGACGAAGGACATCGCCGACCTGGCCAGGCGGCGGGTCGGCATCTCGCTTGCCATCCTGCTGGCTTGCTTCGTCGTCGTCGTCATCCTGGTCGAGGCCCAGAGAAGCCCGTGGCAACGCCCCCGGCCGGAGGTCGAGCCGGGACCGTACGATCAGGCGCGCCAGATGATGGCGGAGACCACAAGCGACAGCCGCAACGCCTCCGCCTATGAGCTCATGCGCAGGACCACGCTGCGGGCGATCGAGCAATATGGCGACGACTTGACGCCGCGCGCCCTTGCCATCGGCTTCTCGGGCGAATGGCCGCATCTCGGGCCGCCCGCGAGCCTGCTGGCCCGGATGCTGCGTCGCTTCCCGCTTCCCGCCGACCGACCCGTGCCGCATACTAGGCTCGGCGCACTCGCGCTCGCCCACTATACCGCGCAAGCGGCGGCCGCCACGGTCGGCGACGGCACGGCCTCGTTCGAAGCCATGATCGGCACCGACGACCAGCTGAGCCGCCAATGGACGCAAGCGCAGGCCTCCGGCCCCGCACTGGCCACGCCCGCAGCCGCGCGCGCGTTTGCCCCGTCCTGGCCGTGGTGGATCGTGCTCCTGCCTTTTACCATCCTGATTCCGGCGGCGGCTTGGGCGTTTTCCGGACGGGCCGCACTGCGGCACCGCCTTCTCGACGACCGCCTGCGCGCGGCCGCGAGCCTGCGGCGGGACGTCATTCGCAATGCGAGGTCCGGCGAAAAGGGGTTGCCGGAGCTGTTCCAGACCTGGCTCGACCCACCGCCGAAACTCGACGGCACGCGCACGGCGCGGCGCCTGCTGCGGCTGCGCGAGGACCGTCCCGGACGACGGCTCGATGCCGCCCGCAGCCTGCGGGCGACGCTGGCCTCGGACGGTGACCTTATCACCGTGATGCGTCCGGCCAGCCGGGCGGTCGAGTTCGTCTTCCTGGTCCGCCGGCGCCACCGCCACGACCATGAGCGGGCGCGGGTGCTGCGGCTGCTCTCGGCCCTGTCGCAAGCCGGCGTCACGCTCACCGCCTATGACTACGCGCCCGATCCACGCTCCCTGACGGCGACCGCGCGGGCCGATCCGCAGGCCGGGCGCGGACCACGCCGCACCCTCGACCTGCGCGGCCTGCGCGAGCTGCACGCGGATGCGGTGCTCGTGCTGGTCAGCGACGGGGAGGAACTGCTCGAACCGCTCGGACAGACCCCCTATCCCTTCGTTATCGCCGAGTTGCGCTGCTGGCCGCGGCGCATGCTGCTGACACCGACGCCCGTGGCCGAATGGGGCGAGCGCGAGATGCGGCTCGCCTTTGCGCTCGACGCGCCGATCGGCCGCGCGACCATGACTGGGCTCGGCGATCTCGCGCTCGGACTTGCCCCGTCTGCGCCTGAGGGCCGGCCGCGCCGTGCGCTGAGGCTCGCCGCCGCGGAAACCCGGCTGCAGGCCCGCATCATGCGCTGGTGCGACGAGGCGTCGGCGATGATCGCACCCGACCCGACGCCGCCACGGCCCAGCCTGTTCTGGAACGAGGACCGCCTGCTGTCGCTTCGCCTCGCCCTCCCGCCCGCCCCGGAGACGCAGAAGGTCGTCGTCGAAGCGATTCAGCGCTGGCTCGGCGCCGGCTATTTCTGGTTCGCCGCCTGCGGCCTCTACCCGCAGTTGCGCTTCGATCTGACGCTCTGCCTCGGCCAGCGGCTGCGCCGGTTCGGCGAGCCGGCCAATCCCCGTATCTTCACCGAAGCCATCTTGGAGCGCCTCTGCGGGTTGCCATGGCTTCGCAGCGGCCACTTGCCGGACTGGCTTCGTATCGCTGCCTTCGCCGAGTTGAGCGATCGGGAGCAGAGGATGGCGAAAGGCGTCATCGACGGGCTGCTATCCGGCGCGCGGCCGGCCCTGGCCGAGCTTCGAAACCTGCCGGTCTGGCAGCCGGACTGGAGCGGCCAGCCACTGAGCGATGACGAGGTCGTGCTCGAGCGTGCCGGCACGACGCCCGAGCCGCCGCCCGTCGACGCGGCGGCGATCGCAGCCGCGGTCGCGGCGGACGCGAACAGGCGCTGGTTGCGCCGCGGCTTCTGGCGGATCGCCGGCTTCGCTGCTTGGGCCGCCATCGCCTCCTGGCTATGGCCGATGCCGGCCGAGGCCCCGCATCCGATCGGCGCCTGGTGGCCGCTCGCTGCCTTCGTCATCGTCAGCCTCCTGCTGAGCGCGGCCGCAATCCTGCCGCGGCTGACGGTGACGGCCCCCTCGACACGCGCGCCGGCGCGCACGGGTCCGACATGATGGCCGCGCCCGTCGACGGAACCCAGGCCAGCACCGTTGCCGACGGGGGAGGCGAGCAGCAGCCGGGTCTGGCGCGCTGGCTGCGCTCGGTGCTTCGCGTGCGCGGCCTAGTCCTCGTGCTGGCCGGACTCGTCGCGCCGCTGTTGATCGCCCTCGCCATAGGCTTCTTCATGCATCGTGTGCAGCGGGACGTAGCGACGAGCCTCCTGCTCGCAGCGGTAACGGCCGATAATCCGCCAGCCGGTGCGGCGATCCCGCTTGTGCCAGGCGACGGCATCAGCGCGCTGGCGTGGAGCCCCGCAGCCGGCGGGCCGCTCTTCGTCGGACTGCACTCCGGTACCATCCTCAGCGCGACGCCGGGCGGCATGGTCTCGCGCCAGTCCGCCAGCCGCCCGCGCGAGCCGATCGTCTCCCTGACGCCGACGCTCGACGGCGCTGAGCCGAGGCCGGTCTGGCTTTCGCAGGAGCCCGGCCTCGACGGCGCTATGTACCAGGCCGATGGCGGCCCTGTCCCTGACGGCCTCGTTCTGCCGCTGTCGAACCGGCTATTCGGTCTCTCGCCGAGGCGTGGCCCGGGAACGGCTCAGCAGTCGCAGGTCCTGACGAAGGACCCGCGCGGGCAGGACGATCCTCAGCAGCAAGAGCTCAACGGCCTTCTCGATCGCTGGGGGGTGGACGCGACGATCACCGCGGCGCGCGGATTTCGCCTCCTGCCCGAGGCAGAAGCGTTCGTCGTCGGCTACGGCAACGGCGCGGTCAGGGTCGTGAACTGGTCAGGCCGCGCGCCGGTCGTGATCCGGCAAACGATTAGCGATGCCGACATCGCGCTGCTGCATAACGGTGCGGTCGTCGCCATCGCAGGGCGTGACATCGCGACTGGCAGCACCGTCCGCTTCGCCACGGCCGGGGCCAACGGAACGATCAACCTCTACCGCCAGAACCCGGGCGACTACCTTACCCTGCGGGTGTTGCGCCCGGCCGGCGCCTTGACGGTTCGCGGCCGTCCCGCGGTCCCCAACCCGGCCACCATCGTTGCCAGGGATGGCCTATCCTTGTCACGGGACGGCCGCGTCCTGATGGTCTACGGCCAGGATGGCGGCATTCATATCGCGCGGCTCGCGGAGGGCGCGACGGAGACGGAGGCCCCGGTTCTGCAGCGCTATCCCCTGCCGCAATTGCGCGTGCAGCGACGAGGCGGGCCGTGGACGGAGACGTTGACGCTCTCGATACAGCGAGCCTTGATTCGACGCGGCTTCGAGATCGGAGCCGTTGACGGCATTCGTGGCCCCGTGACCTCTGCCCGGCTCCGAGAATTCGCCGAGGAGAACGGCCTCGGCCAAGCCGCGGAATCCGAGATCGTCGACGCCCTGCTCGGCGCCGTCTGGCGAAGCAGCGCCGCGGCCTTGTCGCCGCGGGGCAACGTCTTCGCCATTGCGGGGAATGACGGGGCGATCCATCTCGTGCGCCTGCCGGACGATCCGATGGCGGACCCGGCGACGGCGCAAACCGTGGCGCTTCCCGGCCATGGCGACGTCATCACCCATTTGGCGATCTCGGCGGATGGCAGCTACCTCGCCACCGCTGGCCTCGACGGTCGGCTCCGGATCACCGATCTCGACAAGGCGTGGCTGCTTGCGGGCTGGCCGCTGGCGGTGTCGCCGACCGGCCCGCCGATTGCCGAGATGACGGCACGGCCCCTCGACAGCCCGGCGGCTCCGTCCGCGCCTGCGGCGGGCGACGATTTCATTATCGTCTTCGGCGGAGATGCCTCGCTCGCAGCGGCGCAGGACGAGATCGCGCGGGCGCGCCGGGCCGGCATCGGCAGCGCCGTGGTCTACTTGCGCGACGATTCCTATCGCAGCATCGCGGTCTTTGCCGACGCGCAAGCCCAGGCGGCAGCCTTGCCCGTCCTTCAATCCCTGTCCCCCTGGTCGCGGGACGCGTACAGGACCAGGCTTTCTGCCTGGTGCCCGGTGCGGCGAGTGGATGAGGGCTTCACACGCTGCGATCTACCACCCAGCGGAGTTCGGGCGAATTAAGAGAGGCTTCCCCGGCGAGAGCCTCGATCACCGAGGCTGGAATTGCCATATGCATCACGTCCATCGTCAGAGCTGATGCAGCCGCAAGAGCTTCCGCGCTTCCGCGACCGAGGCGACGTGGCGCCCATGCTCCCCGGCCAGGTCGGCCACGCGCTTGACCAGGGCGGCGTTGGAGGGCGCCAGCGTGTTGCGGTCGAGCCTGACATTGTCCTCGAGCCCCGTGCGGCAATGGCCGCCGAGTTCGAGCGACCAGCGGTTCAGGGTGAGCTGGTCGCGCCCGATGCCGGCGCCGGTCCAGGTTGCGTCCGGCGCGAGCCGCTTTAGCGTCGCGACGAAGAACTCGAATGCCGCGCGGTCGACCGGCATGGCGTTCTTCACGCCCATGACGAACTGGACATGCAGCGGTCCCTTGATCTGGCCGGCCTTCTCCATCTCGACCGCCTTGAAGATCATCGACAGGTCGAAGGCCTCGATCTCCGGCTTGACTCCGTGCTGGAGCATCTCGCTCGCCAGCCAATCCACCAGGTCCGGGTTGTTCTCGTAGATCCGCGTCGGGAAATTGCAGGATCCGGTCGAGAGCGAGCACATGTCCGGCTTGAGCGGGATCATGCCGCCGCGCTCGCGCCCGGCGCCCGAACGCCCGCCGGTCGAGAGCTGTACGATTATGCCAGGGCAATGCCGGTGCAGGCCCTCCAGCAATCGGCCGAAACGCTCGGGGTCGGAGGTCGGCGTGCCCTCGTCGGTGCGGACATGGCAATGCGCCAGCGTCGCGCCGGCCTCGAACGCAGCTTGCGTCGACTCGACCTGCTCGGAAATCGAGATCGGCACCGCCGGGTTGTCGCGCTTGGTCGGCAGCGAGCCGGTGATTGCGACGGTGATGATGCAGGGGGTGGTCATGTCGCCGACCCCTGTGCGTGGGGGAGGCCGCCCGGGACCGTGATCGGACGGGCGAGCCTGGCCTGCGCGGTCAGGCGGATGCCGGCATTGGCGGCGCCATAGCCGCGATAGCCGTCGCGCTGGATGATCTCGAAGAAGAAGCCACCATCGAGCGTCGCCGTATAGGCCTGCCGGAAGGTGCCGTGCGCGTCCTGATCGTAGAGGATGTCGAGCGCCTTCAGCGCGGCGATCTCGGCATGGTCGAGATCGGCCCGGGCTTCGAGGTCGTCATAGTAGTTCTCGGGGATCGGCAGCATCGCCACGCCATTGGCGGCGAGCCGCGCCACCGTGGCGCGGATGTCTTTCGTCGCCAGCGCGATATGCTGCACGCCCGAGCCGAAGAAGTCGGTGACGAAGCGCGCCGACATGGTGCGGTGGCTCTGCGAGCCGTTGAGGACAAGGCGCAGGCCGCTGCCCGGCGCCGCGCCGACGCCGCTCTCGACGACCTGGCTCTGGACCACGCCACCGGGATCGATCACCGCCTGGCTCGGCGTTTTCCCGGCATCGAACAGCGAGGTGTAGAATAGCAGCCAGGTCAGCATCTCCTCGTACTGCATGGTCTGCGAGATGTGGTCGACCGCGATCAGCCCGGCCGCTTGCTCGCTTTCGCCCGTCGGCACGAAATCGACCTCCGACCAGCGTCCGAGCGCCGAGCCGCCGTCGAGGAAATAGACGAGGCTGCCGCCGACGCCGCGGACGGCGGGAATGTCGAGCTCGCCCGGTCCCACCGCGCCGGCATGCGGCACGTCGAGCAGCGCCTTGGCCCGCTGCGTCGCGGCCCGCGCGTCGGGGACGCGCAGGGCGATGGCGCAGACCGAGGAGCCATGGGTGATCTGGTAGCTATGGGCAAAGCCGTCCTCGTCGCTGTTCAGGATGATGCGGATGTCGCCCTGCCGCCAGAGGTCGACGTCCTTGGAGCGATGCGAGCCGGTCCTGGTAAAGCCGAGCGCGCGCAGCAGGCGCTCGAACCCGCCCTTCTCGCTTTCGACGACGGCGAATTCGATGAACTCGACCGCTTCGACGGGAGCCGGCGGCGGCATGGCCGGCGCGCCCGGCATCGGCTTGCCGACCTGGCGCGCCGTCTCGTCGAGCAGCCAGAGCAGCGAGCGGTGGCCGTCGAGCGCGACCGAGCGGGCCGAGCCGGCGCGGAAGCGGTCGTTGAAGATCTCCAGCGACAGGTAGCTGTCGAAGCCAGTCGAAACCAGCGCCTTCATGAAGTCGGGCAGGGCGAACTCACCCTGGCCGGGCAGGCAGCGCCAGTGCCGGCTCCAGGAGAGATGGTCCATCTGCAGCAGGGGCGCGTCGGCCATCTGCACCATGAAGATGCGGTCGCGCGGGATCGTGCCGATGGTCGCGAGGTCGAGCCCGCGCGACATGATGTGGAAGCTGTCGAGGACGATGCCGACCTGGGGATGGTTGGCGCGGCGCACGATCTCCCAGGCGTCGCGGTAGTCGTAGACGTGCCGGCCCCAGGCCAGCGCCTCGTAGCCGACGCGCAGGCCGCGCTTGGCCGCCCGCTCGCCGAGCTCGGCGAAATCGGCGGCGAGCCGGTCGATGCCGCTGAGCGCCTCGGGCGAGACGCTGGAGCAGACGAAGAGCAGGTCGGTGCCCAGTTCCTGCAGCAGGTCGAACTTGCGCTCGGCCCGGTCGAAGGTGCGCGCCCGCCTCGCGTCCGGCATGCCCTCGAAATCGCGGAAGGGCTGGCAGGTGACGATGGTCAGGCCGAGGTCGGCGCAGATGCGCCTGACATCGGCCGGCGAGCCGGGAAAGGCGATGAGGTCGTTCTCGAAGATCTCGACCGCGGTGAAACCGGCCGCGGCGATGGCTTCGAGCTTCTCCTGGAGCGTTCCGGAGACGCAGACGGTGGCGATCGACGGGATCATGCGCGCATCTCCTAATAGCTGACCCGCGCGACTGCGCGGAGCTCGTCAGGCGTGGTCGTCGGGAAGCCGAAGAACTCGAGATAGGCCGGGATCTGCTCGAAGAGCATGTCGGCGCCGATCTGGAACTCGCAGCCGCGCGCGCGGACCGCATCGAGGAACGGGGTGACTTCCTGCGCCATCACAACCTCGCCGACGAATGTCGTCGGCGCGATCCGGCTGACGTCCATCGGGAGCGGGTCGCCCGCCTTCATGCCGAGCGGGGTTGCGTTGACGACGATATCGAAGCCGCTCGGGTCCGCGGAGCCGGTCGTGACCTGGAGCAGCGGATAGTGCAGGTGCAAGCGCTCGGCGAGGCCGATGGCCAGCGGGGCGTAGGCGTCGAACAGCGCAAGCTCTGCGACGGCAGCCTTGGCCAGAGACGCGGCGATGGCGGAGCCGACGCCGCCGCAGCCGACCACGAGCACCCGGGCGCCGGCGAGCTTGCGGCCCTTGCGCAGGACGCCGCGCACGAAGCCCTCGCCGTCGAACATGTCGCCGACCAGCTTGCCGTCCGGCCCCAGGCGCACGGCGTTGCAGGAACCCGCCACCTTCGCCGTCGTCAGCACCTCGTCGAGCAGCGAGATGGTCGTCACCTTGTGCGGCATGGTGACGAGCGCGCCGTGGATGTTGGAGAGCTTGAAGACCAGCTTCAGGAACCGGACATAGTCCTCCGCCTTGCAGCCCATCGGCACCACGACGGCGTCGATGCCGTGCTTCTCGAAATAGGGGTTGTAGATCATCGGAGCCTTGAACGCCTCGGTCGGGTAGCCGAGATGGACGATGAGCTTGGTGGTGCCGCGGATCATGGCGAACGCGCTTTCGAATTGCCGGCTGCCCTAGGCGCCCACGCGCACGGCGGCGCCGGAGCGGGCGCTTGCGAGGATCGCGTCCAGCGTCAGCGCGATGTCGATGGATTCCGCCGGCGTCGCGCCGGTCCATTGTTCGGGGCCGTGCCGCAGGAGCCGCTCGAACGACTCCGCCTCGGCCCGGAAGCCGTTGCCGGGTGCGACCTCGACGATCTCCGGGGCGACCAGGTTGGTCGTGCCGCGCCGCACCGTCAGGATTGGCGGCCCGCCCACCGGCGGATGGTTGAGATAGGTCGTCTCGATCGTGCCGCCATCGCCCGCGATCAGCGCATGACGATGAAACGCCGTGGCGAAGCTGGCGGAAATCTGCGCCAATGCGCCGCCTGGGAACTCCAGCGTCGCGACCGTGCTCAGATCGACGCCGGTCTCGCTCCAGCGCGCCGTCGCGCTGACCCGCTCCGGCCGCTCGCCGGCGGCGAGGAGCGCGAGGCTGACCGCATAGCTGCCGGCATCGAGCAGCGCACCGCCGCCGACATCGGGCCTCAGGCGGATATTGTTCGGGTCGGAGAAGGTGATGCCGAAGCTGGAGCGGATCAGCTGGACCTTGCCGATCGCGCCTGCGGCCAGCAATTCGCGCAGCTTCAGCGTCTGCGGTTGGGCGCGATAGGGATAGGCCTCGACCAGATGACGGCCGAGGCGCTTCGCGGCTGCGAACATGGCGCGGGCATCAGAAGCGCTGGTCGCGAGCGGCTTCTCGCACAGCACGTGCTTGCCCGCCTCCATGGCGCGGATCGACCATTCGGCGTGGAGCGAGTTCGGCAGCGGATTGTAGATGGCGTCGATCGCCGGGTCGGCCAGCAGGGCCTCGTAAGAGCCATGGAAGCGCGGGATGCCGCACTCCCCAGCGAAGCTCTCGGCCTTCGCCGCATCACGGCTGGCGACGGCCGCGACCTTCACGGTCGTCGACGGCGCGACGCCGCTGGTGAAGGCGCGGGCGATATTCGCCGCGCCGAGGATGCCGAGTTGAAGCGGCCTTCTTTCCACGTCACCCATTTCGGTCTCCTCGACGACTTGCCTGTCAGGCGGTTGGAGCGGCAGCGCTGCTTGCAATACTCAATGCTTGCGGAGGATCTCACCCAGGAACTGCCGGGTGCGCTCGTGCCGGGGCGCCGTGAAGAACTCGGCCGGCGGCGCTTCCTCCACGATCGCGCCGCTCGCCATGAAGATCACGCGGTCGGCGACCTGGCGGGCAAAGCCCATCTCGTGGGTGACGCAGATCATCGTTATGCCCTCCTCGGCCAGGCCGATCATGGTGTCGAGCACCTCCTTGACCATCTCCGGGTCGAGCGCGGAAGTCGGCTCGTCGAACAGCATGATCTTGGGCTGCATGCAGAGCGCGCGGGCGATCGCCACCCGCTGCTGCTGGCCGCCGGAGAGCTGGGCCGGATATTTCTCCGCCTGTTCCAGGATCTTCACGCGGGCCAGCAGCCGGCGGGCGGTCGCCTCGGCCTCCGCCTTGCTGGCGCGCAGCGAGCGCATCGGCGCCAGCATGCAGTTGTCGAGAACTGTCATGTGCGGGAACAGGTTGAAGTGCTGGAACACCATGCCGACCTCGCGACGGATCGCGTCGATCGTCTTGGCCCTGTCGCCGAGAAGGATGCCGTCGACGCGGATCTCGCCCTTCTGATAGGCCTCGAGATGGTTGATGCAGCGGATCAGCGTCGATTTGCCGGAGCCCGACGGCCCGCACAGGACGATCTTCTCGCCTGTGCGGACCGACAGGTTGATGTCAGTCAGAGCCTTGAAGTCGCCATACCATTTCTCGACGCCGGCCATGCTGATCATGGCGCCGTCCGCTGCTTGCGCATGCGAGGATTGGCTTGTCATCTCAGGGCTCCGATCCATTCTGCCGCTCAGCTGGCGGTGAAGGCGATGCCTTCGAGGCTGTCGGGGAACTTGTGGACGGGGACCTTCATCCACTTGTCGTAGATCTTCTGCAGCTCGCCATTGGCCTTGATCTTGTCGACGAAGGTGTTGATCGCGGCGTTGATCTCCTTCTCGCCGAGGCGGGTGCAGGCGCCGTTGTAGAGGTTCTGGAATTCGAGCTTGTTCTCGAACTCGCCCGGGCGGGCCTGCTCGATGCGCTGCATGTAGAAGATATTGCCGCCGAGCGCCTGGACCTGGCCGGAGACCAGCGCCTGGATGCTCGGCGCATCGCCGTCATAACGCCGGATCGTCGTGGTGGAGGGCGCGTTCTTGGTCACCTGCGTGTCCTGCGCCGCGCCCTTGGCGACGCCGATGGTGAACTTGCCCATGTCCTCGTTGGTCTTGATCGTGTCCTTCTTCGGACCGATCAGCACGATCGTGTTGGCGACATAGGGCTTGGAGAACTGCACCGCCTTGGCGCGCTCGGGCAGCATGGCCATGGTCGCGAACAGCACGTCGACGCGGCCCGTGGTCAGCGCCGGGATGCGGTTGTTGACCTCGAGCGGCACGAACTCGACAGGCACGCCGAGCTCCTTGCCGAACAGCGTCGCGATATCGGCGTCCAAACCGTCCTGCTTGCCGCCGCTGGTGACGAAACCCCAGGGCGGGTTGTCGCCCTGGATCCCGACGACGAGCTTGCCCTTCGCCTTGATCTCGGCCGGCGTGATCGCGAATGCGGAGTGCGAGAGCAGCGCCGGCGCGGCGAGCGCAAGCGCGCCTCCGAGCAGCAGGTGGCGGCGGCTGGGCAGTCCCTTGGCTTGCTTCTTCATGATCTCTCTCCCTCGGTTGAAATGGCCTTGAGGCCTTGGTGATTGGGTAAGGCGCTAGCGTGTGGTCGCAGCGAACTGGCGCTCCAGCCGGGCGCCATAGAGCGAGAGCGGCCAGCACATGATGAAGTAGAGGACGCCGACGATCCCGAAGACGAGCAGCGGCGCGAATATCTGGTTCGAGATGATGTTTCCGGCCCTGGTCAGCTCGGTGAAGCCGACGATGGCGGCGAGCGACGTGCCCTTGATCAGCTGGACGAGGAAGCCGATGGTCGCGGGCAGCGAGATGCGGATCGCCTGCGGCAGGATGACGTCCTTCATCCGCGAGACGTAGTTCAGGCTCAGCGCCTTGGCGGCCTCGGTCTGGCCCTTCGGCACCGCCTCGATCGAGCCGCGCCAGATCTCGCCGAGATAGGCGCTGGCATGCAGCGTGAAGCCGATCGACACCGCGACCCAGGCGTCGAGCTTGAGCCCGATCAGGGCCAGCCCGTAGTAGACGACGAAGAGCTGCATCAAGAGCGGCGTGCCCTGGAACAGCGCGATGTAGCCCGCCGTCACGCGCTCCAGCAGCGGCATCTCCGATGTCCGAGCCAGCGCGACGGCGAGCCCGGCGATGCCGCCGCCGAGGAAGCCGACGGCCGACAGGGCCACGGTCCATTTCAGGCCGGCGAGGAGGAAGAGGAATTCGTCTGAGCCCATGACGCCCTCCTCACTTGACCGGATAGCTGAAATAGCGCGTCGAGATCATCCCGAAGAAGCGCATCATCAGCCAGGAGATGACGAGGTAGAACACGGTCACGACGCCGTAGACCTCGAAGCTGCGGAAGCTCGAGGTCTCGATCTGCTGAGCCACCGAGGTCAGCTCGTAGGCCGAGATCGCCGAGGCGATGCTGGTCGTCAGGGTCAGCAGCACGAACTGGCTGGTCAACGACGGAAAGATCGCCCGCAGCGCCGGCTTCAGCACGATCAGCCGGAAGACCTGCGCCTTGTGCAGGCCGAGTGCGAGGCCCGCCTCGATCTGCCCCTTGCCGATCGACTGGACGCCGCCGCGGATGATCTCGATCGCATAGGCGCCGCCATTGATGCCGAGCGCGATGATCGCGGTGGGCGTCGGGTCGAGCCTGAGGCCAGCCAGCGGCAGCGCGAAATAGATGAAGTAGATCTGCACCAGGAACGGCGTGTTGCGGATCACCTCGACGAAGGACTTGATGAACCAGCGCACCGGCGCGATGCGGGAATCGCGCAGCATCACGCCGCCAATGCCGATGATGATGGCGAGGACCATGCCGCCCAGCGCCAGCGCGAACGTGCCGAGGCAAGCGATGAGCAGGCTTGGCAGCCCGTCCAGTACCGGCGTGAAGTCGAGCTTGTAGTTCATGGCGTTTCCCTGAACGGCCGACCTTCTGGCTGGGTCGGTCCAAGTCCCGTCATTGCTAGTCCCGTCTCGGCAAGTCCCGTCTCGGCAAGTCCCGTTTCGGCAGCGGCGCCCCGTCTTGGACGCTTTGATCGCGATCGGCAGAAGAGGTTGCGCGAGCGCTGATCGATGTTAATTGTACGAACTGGTTCAATTGGTCAAGTCAAATTAACTGCATGGTCCATTTCCCATCGCTCCCGATGGAACGATGGCCGCGGCCGGAAGGTTCGACATGGAAGAGATGACTCCGGCCAAGCCCCGCGGGGCAGGCGGCAGGAAGGCGGCGAGCTGGACCCAGGATCCCGAGGGCGTCCGGCGCAACATCCTTGCGGTCGCGCGCGCCGAGTTCGTCGAGAACGGGCTGAGCGGCGCGCGGGTCGATGAGATCGCGGCCAAGACCTCGACCAGCAAGCGCATGATCTACTATTATTTCGGCGACAAGGAGGGGCTCTACCGCGCCGTCCTCGAAGAGATGTACGCCCGCATCCGCAATTTCGAGCGCAGCCTCGATCTGGCAGTGCTGCCGCCGCGCGAGGCGATCGCGACGCTGGCGGGCTTCACCTTCGACTACCACGCCGACAACCCGGACTTCGTCCGGCTCGTCATGGTCGAGAACATCCACCATGCCCGGCACCTGGAGAACTCGGCCAAGATCGGCGAGCTCAACCTCTCCGTGATCGACATGATCCGCGAGATCTACGAGCGCGGCCGGCGCGAAGGCGCGTTCCGCGAGGGGCTCGACCCGATCGACATCCACCTGACGATCAGCGCGCTCAGCTTCTACAACGTCTCCAATCGGGCGAGCATCCGGCAGGTCTTCGGGCATGACATGGGCGCGCCGGGCGCCCGCGAGCGCCGGCGGGCGAGCACCATCGACACGGTGCTGCGCATGCTCGCCAGTTGATGGACCCGGCCGCCGGCGCGCCATCGATCTCGTTTCTGCCGGGGCGAAGAGCGGTTCCATGGCGTGAGTGCGCGGGCCTCAGCTTCGCCTGGCCATCCCGGCCATGGCCTGGATGGCCAGCTCGTACCCGGCCGCGCCGAAGCCGACGATGATGCCGGTCGCGGTCCGGGAGATCAGCGAGTTGTGGTAGATGCTTTCCCGGGCGTGGACGTTCGAGATGTGCAGCTCGATCTTGGGGCCGTCGAACATCTTCAGCGCATCGAGAAGCGCGACCGAAGTGAAGGTGTAGCCTGCCGGATTGATGATGATGCCGCAGGCCTCGATGCGCGCCTGATGCACGCTCTCCACCAGGGCACCCTCGAAATTCGTCTGGCGGAAATCGACCTCGAAGCCGAGCGCCCCGGCCTTGTCCACGCAGCGCTGGCGGATCTCGTCGAGCGTGGTCGTGCCATAGACGGCCGGCTCGCGCTGGCCCAGCAGGTTAAGGTTCGGGCCGTTGAGAACGTAGATGCGATTGCCCATGCGCGTATTCCTGCCGCCCCAGCCCAGAGCTGATGATCACATCTGGCCAAAGAGAGATCAACTGATAATATAAAAATCATCTGGTGATATGGATTTGCCCTGACGGGCGCGACCATCCTGCTTTGTGAAGGCCGCGCCTCGTAGTATCGGTCCCCGCAAAGGTGCGAGTGCAGCAGCATGGCGGACGTGATGACGGATATGGTGGGCGACGAGCTCGCGCCCATCTCGACGGGCGAACAGGCCTATGAGCGGATCCGCTCGGACATCGTCTTCGGGCGGTTGCGGCCGGGGCAGCGCCTTACCCTGGAAAAGCTGCGCCCGGTCTATGGCGTCGGCATCAGCACCCTGCGCGAAATCCTGAGCCGACTTACGCCTGAGGGGCTGGTTACGGCGGAAGGGCAGCGCGGCTTCCAGGTCGCGCCCTGCTCGGCCGAGGATCTGAAGGAGATCGCTGCGCTGCGCCTGCTGATCGAGAAGGACGCGCTGGTGAAGTCGTTTCAGGCAGGCGACATGGAATGGGAGGGCCGCGTCGTCGCGGCCCATCACAAGCTGGCGCGGATGGAGGCGAGCCTCCTGGCCGGCGACGATTCCAAGACCCAGCAATGGAAGCGCTACGACTGGGAGTTCCATCAGGCGCTCGTCTCGGCCTGCGGTTCCAAGGCTTTGCTGGAGCTTCACTCGGGCATCTACGATCGCTACCTGCGCTACCAGATGGTCTTCGTGATCTTCCGCGGCCCGGTCGCCGCCGACGAGCACCGGGCCTTGCTGGAATGCGCGCTGAGCCGGGATGCGGCCCAGGCCGACGCGATCCTGGAGCGCCACATCCATGGCTGCCTCGACTTCGCCTTCCAACACCGCCTCATTTGACCGTGAGCGGGCTTGGCGTGCCTAGAGCATGATGCCGAAAAGTGGGCACCGGTTTTCGGCTGACATCATGCTCTAACTCTTGGATGAGAGACATCCGGCTCTAGCGGGGCCGCGCGATGACGAGCTCGACCTTGGCCGCGGCGAGCCGCGCCGGGAACGGCTCGGGCGGGCGCCTGTCGGTGACCAGCACGTCGATCTCCGCAAGGTCGCCCTGGCGGTAGCGGTCGCTGCGGCCGAACTTGGAGTGATCGCTCAGCACCATGCGGCGGCGCGCCCGCCGGCGCAGGATGTCGGTAATCGCCGCATGGGCGGTGGTCGGCCCCATCACGCCATGCTCGGCGTCGATCGCCGCGGCGCCGGTGACGGCGAGGTCGAAGAGCCGGTTCTCGAGGAAGCGCAGCGCCTCCGGCCCGCCGAGCGCATGCGTGTCCGGGTGCATCTCGCCCCCGGTCAGGTGCACGTCGTGGACGCCCCGGCGCAAGGCCACCGCGATGTCGATCATGTTCGTCACGAAGGTGGTCCGGACCGGCAGGTCGGCGAGGCGCTTTCCAAGCGCCAGCATCGTCGATCCCGCTCCGAGGAAGATGTGGCTGCCCGCTGGAATGAGCGGCAGCGCCGCCTCGACGATGTCGGCCTTCGCGCCGGCGGCCTGGTCCATCCGGAACTGGACCGGGGGCAGGTTGGGAGGCGGCAGGGCGACGGCGCCGCCATGAACCCGGCGCAGGAGCCGCCGTTGCTCGAGAGCCACGAGGTCGCGGCGGGCCGTCTCGATCGACACGCCGAGGTCGGCGGCGAGGGCCGCGACCTCCACCTCCGCGACCGCGCTCAGGAGTTCCAGAATCCGCTGTTGTCTGGCGCTGGCAAGCATCGCTCAATTCCCTGCATCGCTCGGTGTTCCCTGGCCGCTTCTGCTCGCATGGGCGAACGGGCGCGGATGAAGCGGTCAATAGACGGCATAACCAGTCACATTCTGTCATCGACAGGTCAAGCGGCCCCCGTAGCCATGCCGGGACTTCAGATGGAGGACGCCATGAGCCAAATCTCACGCCGCACGCTTCTCGCCACGGGTGCCGGCGCCATCGCGCTCGCGGCGGCGCCGCGCGCCCGGGCCCAGGCGCGCCGGACGGTTACGGTCGCGTCCCAGGCGCTGCCGCCGACCATGGAGCCGATGGACACGCCCGGCACCACCTCCGTCTGGTACCGCACGGAGTACAACGTGTTCGAGGGCCTGCTCGGGCTCGACTACCGCAACAACCTGGCAGTGCGCGGCGCCCTGGCCGAGCGCTGGTCGCAGCGCGATGCCCGGACCTGGGAGTTCAGCCTGCGCCAGGGGGTCAAGTTCCATGACGGGCGCGAGCTGACGGCCGAGGACGTGCTGGTCTCGCTCGGCGAGGAGCGGCTGATGGGGCCGAATGCGCCCGGCCGGTCCTCGGCCAAGGGCTTCCTGCCGACCTTCGAGCGCGCCGAGAAAATCGACGAGCGCACGGTCCGCCTGATCACCAACACCGACGATCCGGTCTTCGACCGGCGCATCGCGGCCTGGGGCGGCCAGATCATCAGCGCCGCCGCCTTCCGCGCCGCGCCGAACTGGCAGAGCTGGGCCATGCGGCCGGTCGGGACCGGCCCCTACCGCATCGCCGAGGTGAGGCGCGACTACGGCATCAAGCTCACCGCCCATGACGAGTACTGGGGCGGGCGGCCCCCACTGGCGGGGGTGAACTTCCGCGCCGTCCCGGAAATGGCGGCGCGCTTCGCCGGCCTTCTCGCGGGCGATTGGGACATCGCCACCGACGTCACCCCCGACGCCGTCACGGAGATCGAGGGCCGCCGCGGCTTCAAGGTCGTCGAGGCCGGCTCGAACGTGACCCGCATGGTCATCCTCGACGCCAAGCACAATCCGCAACTGCGCGACGTCAGGCTGCGGCGGGCGCTGAGCCTCGCCGTCGACCGCCAGCTCCTCGTCGACACGATCTGGCTCGGCAAGACCACGATCCCGAACGGGCTCCAGTCCCCGAGCTATGGGGCGCTCTATGACGAAAAGCGGCGCGCGCCGGTCTTCGATCCCGACCTCGCCCGCAAGCTCGTGCAGGAATCCGGCTATCGCGGCGAGCCGATCGCCCTGAGGACGACCGGCACCTACTACCTGGCCGAGCGCCAGACCACGGAGGCCCTCGTCGGGATGTGGCAGGCGGTCGGCGTCAACGTCCAGATCGAAATGGTCGAGAACTACGCCCAATGGTACCGCCGGCCCGGCTCCGGCATGTACAACTACTCCTCGGTCATGCTCTTCCCGGATCCGCTGGCCGGCATGGTCCGCAATTTCGGACCTGACAGCGCTTTGCAGCGCACCGAGGACAGCTGGTTCAACGAGGAATTCAACGGCCTCTGCAAAGGGATCGCCGGCACGAGCGACCTGACTGAGCGACGGCGCATGCATGCGCGCATGCTCGACATCCTCGAATGGGAGGATCCGCCGATGGTCCTGCTCTTCATGCAGAACATGTTCTACGGCCTGCGCGCGGACCTCGACTGGCGGCCATACCCCGCCCATCAGATGGATTTCGGGCCCGACAACATGAGGGCGGGCTGATGGCGCGCGCTGTCGTCGCACTCCTCTCGGACCCGCATCTGTCGCGCCGCCGGGCCTATACGGTGCCGGCCTGGCACCATGTGAGGAGCGAGATCACAGCCCTGGCGCTGGCCGCCACGATCGTCGCCGGCGACCTCGTCTTCGACGATTGCGACGATGCCGATGACCGGGCCTTCGCCGCGGCGGCCGTGGCGGGCCTGCCGGGCGATGTCCGCCTCATCCCCGGCAACCACGACGTGGGCGACAACGTCGCCGAGCCGTGGATGGGACAATCCGTCACCGCCGGGCGCGTCGAAGCCTTCCTCGCCACCCACGGCACCGACCGCTTCGCCATCGACATCGCCGATTGGCGCATCGTCGGTCTGAACGCTCAGCTCTTCGGAACCGGTCTCGCCCGCGAGGACGAGCAATGGTCCTGGCTCGACGACGTCATGCGCGACGCCGGGCAGAGGCCGGTCGTGCTGGTGCTGCATAAGCCGCTCGCCGTCTGGACGAGCTCCGAAGCGGAGGTGCCCAACTGCGTCGGCCGGGCCGCGCAGGCCAGGCTCACGGCTGCGACGCAGCGGGGCCGGGTGAGGCTCGTCGTCTCCGGGCATTATCACCACCACCGCTCGGTCGTCCTGGGCGGCACGCCACAGCTATGGCTGCCGAGCACCGCGCTGGTCGGCCGCGCCAGCCATGACCTGGAGCCCTTCGCGCAGCGCAGCCCCGGCTTCGTTGCGCTCTCGCTCGATGGCGAGGATGCCAGCTTCGCCCATGTCGCGACGCAGCCCGCCCTTGCCGTCGACCCGGTGCACCTCGCCGCGCTTCATGGCGAAGCGCCGCGTCATTGGCCGGAACTGAACGAGGCGAGCCAGCCATGAAGATCACGGAAGTACTACTCGCGAAGGGGTGCGCGGGCCATTTCCACATCGATGCCGCCGCGCTCCGCGCCGGCGCGGTTGCCGATGGCTTCTCGTGGAAGGGCGCACCCCGCACCCCGGGCTTCTCCCGGATCGTCCAGCCCGCGGAAAGCCTGTCGATCATGCTCCGGCTCGAAGACGGGCAGATCGGCTTCGGCGATTGCGTCGACGTCGCCTATGCCGGATCGGCCGGCAGGGAAGGGCCCTTTGCTCCCGATCGCGTTCTGCCATGGCTCGGCACGGAACTCCGCGACCGGCTGGTCGGCACTGATGCTCTCGGCTGGCGTGGACTTGCGGAGAGCTTCGATGCCGCCAGGGAGAATGGCGAGCCCTGGCCGGTCGCGATCCGCTACGGCCTCGGGCAGGCGCTCCTGCACGCGGCATCGCTGGCGCGGCGGCAGCCGATGGCCCGGCTGATCTGCGCGGAATACAACCTGCCGGACCCGCGCGAGACGCCGCTGCTGCTGGCCTGCGCCGCCATGGACGATCACGAGGCGCTCGACCGCCTGATCCTGAAGCGCGTCGACGTGCTGCCGCACAGCTTCATCACCGATCCGGACAGGCATCTCGGGCGGGCCGGCGAGGCGCTGCTCGGCCATATCAGGCGCATGGCCGCGCGCATCCAGGCGCTCGGCGAGCCGGACTATCATCCCACCCTGCAATTCGACATGAGCGGCAATCTGGGCCGGCTGTTCCGCGCGCCCGACGCGCATCTGCTCGATTTCCTCGAGCGGCTCGCCGACGCCGCCGCGCCGTTCGCGCTGCGCATCGAGTGCCCATGGCTGGCCGCGAGCCGGCAAGAGCAGATCGAGGTCTATGTCGAGCTGACCGCCGCAATGCGGCGCAGGGGGCGCAGCCTGCGCATCGGCGTCGACGAATGGTGCAACAGGCTCGAGGATTTCGCCGCCTTCGCCGCTGCCGGCGCCGGAGACTACCTGCACATCAAGATGCCCGATCTCGGCTGCATCACCGGCAGCATGAGCGCGATCTCCGCCTGCCGCGTGCATGGCATGGCGTTCTGCCTGGGCGGCAGCGCCAACGAGACCGATCAGTCGGCGCGCGTCAGCTCCCATATCGGCCTGGCGTTCCGCCCCGAGGTGATGCTGGCCAAGCCGGGGCTCGGCGGCGACGAAGGCCTCATGATCGTGCGAAACGAGATGGCGCGAGCACTGGCGATCTCGGAACACGGCGGGGGCCAACGCCAGCCTGCCTCGGAATTCCCGGGACATGGTCCATTCGCTCGCCCGGCGTGAGCGCTCGCATGGCGTCCCGAGAGGGAAGGTGATCGGATCTCGGCGCTGATTGTCCGATCCTAGAAATATTCGCCGGTCATCGCCCTCTGCGACTGCGAATTTTCATCTCCAGGCAAACAGGCTTGCTTTCGGCGGACACACGTCGGTATGTCCTTTAGTTCGGTTGTCGCCAATGGCATTTCGCGGCATGTTATCGTATGGCAGTTTGGTTGGCGCAGATATGGCTGCCAAGGAGGAGCACGTGTTGAGCGCCGGCAACGAGAAGGGTTCGACCGCGCTGCAACTGGAATCCGAGCTGAAGCGCGCGATCGTCGCGATGGAGCTGCGCCCTGGCACGCGGCTGTCCGAGGCCGACATCGCCGAGCGCCACGGCGTCTCGCGGCAGCCGGCGCGCGAGGCTCTGATCAGCCTTGCCAGGACGAAGCTGGTGCAGGTCCTGCCGCAGCGCGGCACCGTCGTCGCGAAGATCTCGGTGAGCCGGATGATGCAGGCGCGCTTCGTGCGCGAGGCGGTCGAGACGGCGGTGGTGCAGCGCGCCTGCGCCTCGTTCGACGGCGGCGTGCGCGAGCGCATCACCGGGCTTTTGGCGATGCAGGAGCACTTCGCCCTGGCCGACGACCACGCGAGCTTCCAGCGCTACGACGAGATGTTCCACGCCGCGCTCTGCGACGGCGCCGGCTGCCCGCTGGCCTGGGAGGCGCTGCGCGACATCAAGTCCCACATGGACCGGCTGTGCCAGCTCACGATCGCCGACCGCAGCGCGATGCTGCCGCTGATCGAGCAGCACCGCGCCATCATGGCGGCGATCGACGCGCGCGACGGCGAGCGGGCCGCCGCCGAGATCCGCAACCACCTCGCCGAAATCCTGCGCACCCTGCCGCGCATCGAAGCCGAGCACGCCGACCTGTTCGAGTAGAGCCGGCGGGCAGCCTGCGTCGTCGGCAACCTCCGCCCCTTCGTCAAAAGCGATCCGCCGTCAGGACGCCACGCTCAGGCCGTCGACGCCGTGCTTGCTGATCAGCCCGGCGACGAAGCCCGAGGCCTTGGCGGCCTCGACGAATTTCGTCAGGTAGTCGAGCGCGGCGCCCTTCGCCTTTGGGGTGCCGATCGCCTGCTGGACCGTCATGAAATGGCCTTCCAGCATCGTCGCGCCCAGAACCTGCTGGAGGTCGGTGATCAGCCGCGGCTTCAGCCCCGCGAGCGCATCGAGCTTCTGGTCGACGAAGTCCTTCAAGGCCTCGTCCAACGTGTCCGAGCGCACGAGCTTGGCCTTGGCGATATTGCGCTCCAGCCAGAGCCCGTAGGCGGCCCGGCCGGTGACCGCGATGCGGATGCCTTCAGCGTCGACATCGGCGATGCGCTTCAGCGGCGATCCGGCCGGCACCAGATAGGTCGCCTCGATCTCGGTATAGGCGGGCGTGAAGCTGATCACCTCCGCGCGCTGCGGCTCGGCGCCGATCAGGCCGATATCCCATCTGTCCTGCGTCGCGTCGTCGGCCAGCAGGCCCGGCGAGGCATAGGGCACATAGCGTATGGCGACGCCGAGATTATCGGCGACGGCCCGCGCCATGTCGGGCGAGACGCCGACCGGGTCGCCATCCGCCGTCCGGCCTGTGACCAGCAGGAAGTTCGACAGGTTGATGCCGGCGCGCAGGACGCCGCCTGGGGCAAGCTCGCTGAGGACGGCAGGGGAGAGCGTGCCGATATCGGGCCGGAACTGCATGATGGTCTCTCGCTGTGGATTCGCCTGCGCGGATGGCCGGCGCCGCAGCCTAGCTGACCATAGCCCCGTCCGCGACCCTAGGTCTTGACGATCCAGGCATGCGCGGGGTCGTCGACGAATTTCCAGATGCGCTTCGGCCCGGCCATGACGTTGAGGTAGTAGAGGTCGTAGCCATGCGGCGCCGCGACCGGGTGGTAGCCCTCGGGCACCAGCACCACATCGCCATCCTCGGCGGCGATCGTCTCGTCGAGCGAGCGGTCGTCGGTGTAGACGCGCTGCAGGGCAAAGCCCTGCGGCGGCGAGAGGCGGTGGTAATAGGTCTCTTCGAGCTGCGATTCATGTGGCAGCCGGTCCCGGTCGTGCTTGTGCGGCGGGTAGCTCGACCAATTGCCCGAGGGCGTGATGACCTCGACCACGAGCAGGCTCTCGGCGGCTTCGGTCTCGGGCAGGATGTTGCGGACATGGCGGGTGTTGCTGCCCTGGCCGCGCGTCGCGCTGGCGACGTCCTTCGGCGCGATGACGCGTGGCGGCAGGCCGGGCTGCCCGGGCGCCGAGCAGACGGCAAGCTCGCAGGGGCCGCGCGCCGTGACGCTCCAACTGGCCCGTGCCGGCACGTAGAAGGACCAGGGATCGGGCTCGAAGGGCGAGGCGCGCCCGCCGATCTCGCCGAACTCCCTGTCGCCTGACCGAACCGCAGCCGTGCCCGAGAGCAGCACGATGCAGACCTCGCGGCTGCCCGTGTCGCGGGAGAGTTCCTGGCCCTCAGTGAGGCGATAGACCTCGAAGCCGACATAGTCCCATCCGGCCGTCTGTGGGGTGACTTCGTGAATCCTGCCATCCCGGTCCGGTGCGGATGGCTTGATGAGCAGCTTCGACATAGACAGCCTCTGGAGCATTCCACGTGAGGTGAGCTCAGTTCAGGTCAAGTTTTGTGGTAAAAATGGAGAATCTGTGGTCAGAAATCGTAGAACTTGGCTCAAACTTCACTGATCTTGAATTGTTCCGCACTTAGATCAGTCCAGCCTCCTTCAGGCTCGACTTCAAATGGATTACCCCTTTAGTGGCATAGGTCAGGGGATGTGCTTTTTCCGGGTCCTGCTCGGCCTCGACCACGACCCAGCCGGAATAGCTCGGCAGGGCCCGGAAGACGGCGGGGTAGTCGACCATGCCATCGCCCGGCACCGTGTAGACGCCAAGCTCGGAGCCCTTGCCGAGCACGGCGTCGAGGAAGCTCCAGCCCTCCCGGCGGGCCTGCTCCATCACCGGCTTGCGCACGTCCTTGGCGTGGACATGGCTGATGCGCTCGCGATAGCGCGTCGCGAGCTTTGCCGGGTCGGCGCCGCCCCATGTGGCGTGGCCGGTATCGAGCAGCAGGTGCACGGCCGGACCGGTCGCCGCCATGAAGGCGTCGATATCGGCTTCGCTCTCGACGATCGTGCCCATGTGATGGTGGTAGACCAGCCGAACGCCTTCACTGAGCGTCCGTTCGGCGACTTGCGTGATCCGCTCGCCGAACTGCTTCCATTCGTCAGGCTGCAGCACCGGTCGCTGCGAAAGCGGTTTCGAGCGGTCGCCATGGATCGCGTTCGAGGTCTCGGCGAAGACGAGCACGGTCGAGCCCACCGCCTTGAGCAGGTCGAGATGCGGGCGCAGGTGCCGCATCTCCTCAATCGCATCGCGCTTGAGCAGTTCGGCCGAATACCAGCCGGAAATGCAGGCCATGTTGAACGGCGCCAACGCCGCCTTCAGCGCCTGGGGTTCGCGCGGGAACTTGTGGCCGAGCTCCATGCCCTCGAACCCGGCTTGCCGAGCCTCGGCAAGGCAGGTTTCGAGCGAGGTCGCGCCGCCGATCTCCTGCAAATCGTCATTCGACCAGCCAATGGGATTGGCGCCGATGCGGATCGTCATGGTCTCAGGTCCTTCGTTCAGGCTCGCTGCTTCAGCGCGGCGTCGTAGCGCTCGCGGGCGGCTTTCACCTCGGCGCGCGCGGAAACCTCCGGCACCGCGACATCCCACCAATGGCCGCCATCCCCGGTCGAGATCAGCGGGTCGGTGTCGATGACGATGACGCTGGTGCGCGCGTGGCTGCGGCTGGCCTTCAGCGCGGCTTCGAGTTCGGCCACGCCCGCGACTTTCTGCGCCAGCGCGCCGAGCGAGGCCGCATGCGCGGCGAAGTCGATTTCCGGCAGGGTCTCGTGCCGGGCATCCGCCAGCAGGTTGTTGAAGGAAGCGCCGCCGGTCGCATTCTGGAGCCGGTTGATGCAGCCGAAGCCGCGATTGTCGAGCACCACGATGGTCAGCTTCAGGCCGAGCATGATCGAGGTCGCGATCTCGGAATTCATCATCAGGTAGGAGCCGTCGCCGACCATGACGACGACCTCACGCGAGGGATCGGCCATCTTCACGCCGAGTCCGCCGGCGATCTCGTAGCCCATGCAGGAATAGCCGTATTCCATGTGGTAGCCGCCGGCCGCGCCAGGCTGCCAGAGCTTGTGCAATTCGCCGGGCAGGCCGCCGGCGGCGCAGACCACGACGTCGGACGGCTCGCTCCAGCGCTGCACCGCGCCGATCACCTGCGCGTCGCTCGGCAGGGGCTGGTTGCCAGGCGCGGTATGGGCTTCGGCCGCCTTCAGCCAATCGGCGCGTGCGGCCTCGGCCTTCGCGCTCCACGCCTGCGGCGCGCGATGGCCGGCGAGCGCCGCGTCGAGTTCGGCCAGCCCAGCCTTCGCATCGCAGATCAGTGGCAGCGCGCCGTGTTTGCCCGCATCGAAGGGCTGCACGTTGAGGCCGATGATCCGGCAGTCAGGGTTGAAGAGCGTGCGCGAGCCGGTGGTGAAGTCCTGCAACCGCGTGCCGACCGCCAGCACGACATCGGCCTCCTCGGCCAGCGCATTGGCTGCGCCCGTGCCGGTGACGCCGATCGCGCCGAGGTTGAGCTTATGCGCAGCGGGGAGGGTGCTCTTGCCAGCCTGGGTCTCGCCGGCCGGCAGGCCATGCGCCTCGCAGAACTGCGCCAGCGCGCTTTCCGCCTCGCTGAAGAGCACGCCGCCCCCAGTGACGACGAAGGGCTTCTTCGCGGCCTTCAGCAGCGCGACGGCCTCGGCCAATTCGCCCTCATCGGGCCGTGTCCGCCGCGGCCGCCAGATCCGCTCGCGGAAGAAGCTCGCGGGATAGTCATAGGCCTCGGTCTGCACGTCCTGGCACAGGGCCAGCGTCACCGGCCCGCATTCGGCCGGGTCGGTCAGTACGGCGATAGTGCGCTCGAAGGCGGGGATGAGCTGCTCCGGCCGGGTCAGGCGGTCGAAATAGCGCGAGACCGGCTTGAAGCAGTCGTTGGCCGAGATCGTGCCGTCGCCAAAATCCTCGATCTGCTGCAGCACCGGGTCGGGCCGGCGCCCGGCGAAGACGTCGCCCGGCAGCAGCAGCAGCGGCAGGCGGTTGACATGCGCGACGGCGGCGGCGGTGACCATGTTGGTCGCGCCGGGGCCGATCGAGCTCGTCACCGCCATCATCCGGCGCCGGCGCGAGGCCTTGGCGAAGGCGATCGCCGAATGTGCCATCGCCTGTTCGTTATGGGCGCGATAGGTCGGCAGTCTGTCGCGGATGCCGTGCAGCGCCTCGCCGAGGCCAGCAACATTGCCATGACCGAAGATCGCCCAGACTCCGGCGAAGAGCGGCAGCGTCTCGCCGTCTATCACCGTCTTCTGCGCGGCGAGCGCCCGGACCAGCGCCTGCGCCATGGTGAGCCTGATCGTGCTCATCAGCGTTTCTCCCAGGCGGCGACGAGCTGCGCGAAGCGCTGCGCCATCATCACTGTCGCCGCCTCGTCATCGATCTTGCCGGCGAGCCAGGCCCGCGCCGGTTCGCCGAAGATGGTGCGGCCGACGGCGAAGCCCTTCACCGACTTGGCGGTCTGCGCCTGCCGGAACGCCTGCTCCAGCTCCTCGGCCGGCGCGTCGAGCCCGAGCAGTACGACGCCGCGGCAATAGGGGTCGTTATCGGCAATGGCTTGGTCGATGGCGGCCCAGGCAGCGGGCGATGGTTGGCCCTCGAGCTTCCACCAGTCAGGCTTGATACCGATCTCGTAGAGCCGGCGCATCACGGCCGCCATCGTGTCGTCACTGAGCGGGCCGTGCTTGGAGGCGATGATCTCGACCAGTAATTCGCGGCCGACCTGCCGGCAGGCCAGCGCCACGCGCTTCAGCACGCGCTCCTGCTCGGCTTTGAGCGCAGCGCCGTCGTCCGGGTGGTAGAAGCACAGGCACTTGGCGATGTGGCTGACCGGCCATTCGGCCAGCTCCGCGCCAAGCGAGCCGGCCTCGTCCGTCTCCAGCTTGAGCGGCCGCGAGCCTGGCACTTCCAGCGGCCGGGCGATCCAGAAGCCGTGGTCGCCGGCCCGGAACAGCGCCTCGCGGCCATGGCGGCCGTCGAGCAGCATGCCGAATCCCGGCCGTCCATCGGCGACGCGCGCGGCGGCCTCGACCGCAAGCTGCTTGAACGGGGCGATGCGCTCGCGCGGCACGCCGGCCTCGTCGGCCATGTCCTCGAGCTGGCTGCGATGGTCGATCGCCAGCGCCATCAGGGTTGCCGATTGCGGCAGGCGGGTCGTCGCCCAGTGGATGTGGTTGATGTCGACGTCGTGGCGCAGGGCGCGGTGCGACGAACCCTTCGCCAGGAAATATTGCAGCTCCGGGAAGGTCGGGCTCTCCGGCGAGCACAGCAGCCGCGACACGGCGAAGGCGCCGCAGGCATTGGCCCAGGCGCAGCAGGTCTCGACCGGCTCGTCGCGCAGCCAGCCCCGCAGGAAGCCGGACATGAAGGCGTCGCCGGCGCCGAGCACGTTGTAGACCTCGACCGGGAAGCCCGGCCCCTTGATGCCGTCCTCGATCGAGGCGGGAATCGCAGCCGGGAAGACCACGCAGCCCATCGGTCCGCGCTTGCAGACGATGGTCGCCGCGCTCAGCGCCCGGATGCTGCGGATCGCGGCGAGCGTATCCTCCGAGCCGCCGGCGACATGCAGCTCCTCCTCGGTGCCGACGATCAGGTCGCAATCCGGCAGGATCGCCTGCAGGTGCTGGGTCACGCTGTCCGAGCGGATATAGCGCTCCTCGCCGGCGCCGTGGCCGGCCAGCCCCCAGAGGTTCGGCCGGTAGTCGACATCGAACACGACCTTGCGGCCATGCTTGCGGGCGAAGCCGATCGCCTTCTTTTGTGCCGCGGCGGCATTGGGAATGGCGAAATGCGTGCCGGTGACCACCACGGCCTTCGCAGAGGCGATGAAGGCCTCATTGATCTCGCTCTCGCTCAGCGCCGCATCGGCGCAGTCGGTGCGGTAGAAGATCAGCGGAAAAGTCTTCTCGTCGCGCACGCCGAGGATGACGAGCGAGGTCAGGCGCTTGGGATCGATGACGACGCCGGCCGTCTCGACGCCTTCGCGCCCGAGTTGCTCCAGGATGAAGCGACCCATCTGCTCGTCGCCGACGCGGGTGATCACCGCCGATTTCAGGCCGAGCCGTGCCGTGCCGATGGCGATATTGGTCGGGCAGCCGCCCACGGCCTTGCTGAAACTGCCCATGTCCTCGAGCCGGCCGCCGATCTGCTGGCCGTAGAGATCGACCGAGGAGCGGCCGATCGAGATCAGGTCGAGTGTGGGATCAGGCATCGGGGCGGGCTTTCTCGGCGGTGCCGACGGCGAGCGTCATCGCCAGCGCGAAGGTGGCGGCGACGGAGCGGAAGGCGCCGTAATCGGCTTCCTTGACTTCGAGCCAGAGCGTGCAGCGCTCGGCCAGCGGGCTGAGCGCGCTGTCGGTGAGTGCGATGACGGGCACGCCGCGCGCATGGGCCTGCGCCGCGATATCGATCGTCGCCGGCGAATAGGGTGCGCAACTGACCGCGAGCACGACGTCGCCGGCCCTGGCGATGGCCGCCTGCTCCGGGCCGAGCGAGGCGACGTTGTCGACCAGCACGCAGCGTATGCCGACCTTGCCGAAGGCATAGGCGAGGTAGGACACGACCGGGAACATCCGGCGCGCGCCGACGAGGATGATCGTCTGTGCCTCGGCGAGCAGGGTAGTCGCGCGGTCGACCGCATCGTGGCTGATGGTCGCTTGCAGCCGGGTCAGCGAGGTCTGGCTCGCCTGGACGAAGCCGTCGAGCAGCACCTGCGCCATGTTGGGGCCGGCGGCTCCCTCGTCCCGCAGGGCCGCCAGCCGCTCGCGGTGATCCGGCAATTGCTCGCGCAGCCGAGAGCGGAAGACCTGTTGCAGCTCGCTGAAGCCCGAATAGTTCAGCGCCTGGGCGAAGCGCACCAGCGTGGACGCCTGAACGCCAGCCTTTTCAGCGATTTGCGAGGCGGTGTTCAACGCCATGTCGTCGGGATTGGCGAGCGCATGGTCGGCGACCTGCCGCAGCCTTTTCGGCAATTGCGGGCCGCGCTCGCGAACGAGCGCCACGAAGCTGTCGAAGTCCCGCCGGGGCGGCTCCTGCTGAAATTGCGACGACATGCTATCCCGGTTGCCGGTGGCCTTGACTTGCGCTGGCGGAGAATGGAATGTTTATTCCAATAGTCAAGAAGAACAAAAAATTTATGCCGTATCGATGATGGGAGCGACGCGTCAGGTGCCGGAATCATCCGTCTACAGCCGGGAGCTGAATGGCAAGGTCGCCATCGTCACCGGCGGCAGTCAAGGCCTCGGCGAGGCCATCGCGCGCGAATTCGCCGCTCGCGGGGCGCGCGGCCTGCTGCTGACCGGCCGCAATCGCGAGCGTGGCGAGGCGGTCGCGGCGAGCCTGACGGCCGGGGGCTGCGAAGCGCGCTTCCACGTGGTCGACCTTGCCGACCTCGAAGCCGTCCGGACCGTCGTCCCGGCGGCCGAGCGCGCCTTCGACCGGCTCGATATCCTGGTGAACGCGGCCGGCGACACTGATCGCGGCACGATCTTCGATACGACGCCGGAGCTCTACGAGCGCATCATGGCGGTCAACCTGACGGCGCCGTTCTTCCTGATCCAGGATGCCGCGACGCTGATGCGCCGGGACAAGATCGAGGGCGCGATCGTCAACATCCAGTCGATGTCGGCCCATGGCGGCCAGCCCTTCCTCTCGGCCTACAGCATCTCCAAGGGCGCGCTGGCGGCGCTGACCAAGAACGCGGCCTACGGGCTGATGTCACACCGCATTCGCGTCAATGGCCTCAATATCGGCTGGATGGCGACGCCGGGCGAGGATGCGATCATGCGCCTGCGCCACGGCGCGCAGGATGGCTGGCTCGACAAGGCCGCCGCCGGACGGCCCTTCGGCCGCCTCATCGATCCGCGCGAGGTCGCCAAGGCCGTCGCTTATCTGGCCTCCGGCGAATCGGGGCTGATGACCGGCGCCAATATCGACTTCGATCAGACCATCCTCGGCGCGCATGATTGATGCGGTCCGGGGTCACTCAATCATGACTTCAGGACGATAGACGACAATGCGATTTGGATTGCTGGGTGCCGGGCGGATCGGCCGGATTCATGGGTTGAACGTCGCGGCGAGAGCCGACGCGACGCTGGTTTCGGTGGCCGACGCCTCGGCCGAGGCGGCTGCCTCGCTCGCGGCCACAGCTGGTGCCAAGGTCGCGACGGCTGACGCCATCCTTGCGGACGCGACGCTCGACGCCGTGCTGATCTGCACGCCGACCGACACCCATGCCGACCTGATCGAAGCCGCGGTCTCGGCCGGCAAGGCCGTGTTCTGCGAGAAGCCGGTCGATCTCGACGCCGAGCGCATCCGCCGCTGCCTCAAGGTGGTGGCGCAGTCCGGCAAGCCGCTGATGATCGGTTTCAACCGCCGCTTCGACCCGAACTTTGCCGCGCTGGAGAGCCGGTTGCGCCAGGGCGATGCCGGCGCGATCGAGATCGTCAGCGTGATCTCGCGCGATCCCTCGCCACCGCCGGTCGACTACGTCAAGCGCTCTGGCGGGCTCTTCCGCGACATGATGATCCACGACTTCGACATGGCGCGTTTCCTCCTCGCCGAGGAGCCGGTCGAAGTCTTCGCTGTTGGCTCGGCCCTGGTCGACCCCGCCATCGGCGAGGCCGGCGATGTCGACACCGCCGCCGTGCTGATGCGTACCGCGAGCGGCCGCATCGCCCAGATCTCGAACTCCCGCCGCGCCACCTATGGCTACGACCAGCGTATCGAGGTGCATGGCTCGAAGGGCATGCTGCGCGCCGGCAACATCCACGAGACCACGGTGGAGATCGCGACCGGGGCGGGCTTCCGCGCTGATCCCGTCCAGAACTTCTTCCTGGAGCGCTATGCCGCCGCCTACCGCGCCGAGCTCGACGCCTTCATCGTGGCGTGCCGCGGTGGCAAGCCGCCGGTGCCGACCGGCCTCGACGGGCTGAAGGCCCAGATCCTTGCCGACGCCGCGACCGAATCGAAGCGCACCGGCAAGCCTGTCGCAGTCGCCCTGGACACGCTCTGATGACGCCGGCCGAACTCGACCTTCGCCAGTTCGCCGTGCTTGGCCTCGTCCAGGAGGCCAGCCAGCTCGCGCTCGATTACTTCAACAAGCGCGACAGCCTCGGCATCACCATGAAGGGCGCGCAGGATTGGCTCACCGTGGCCGATGGCGCGGTCGAGGAGTTCCTGCGCGAGCGCCTCGCCGTGCTGTTCCCGGATGATGCCGTGATCGGCGAGGAGGGCGGTGGCGAGGCGGCCGACGCGGTCTGGATCATCGATCCGATCGACGGCACCTCGAACTTCGCCCGCGGCGACCGCAACTGGTGCGTCTCGATCGGCCTTCTGCTCAACGGCGTGCCCGAGATCGGCATCATCTCGGCCCCGGCGCTGGAGGAGGTCTATATCGCCCGGCGCGGGCAGGGCGCGACGATGAACGGCGAGCCGATCAAGGTCTCCGGCGCGACCGATATCGGCCGGGCCTATATCGAGCTTGGCTGGTCCACCCGCATTGCCAACGAGACCTATCTCGCCATGGTCGGGCGCGGCCTTGGCGTCGGCGCCTCGGTCAAGCGCGGCGGCTCGGGGGCGCTCGGCATCTGCCATGTCGCGAACGGCCGGACCGAGGCCTATGCCGAGCTGCACATCAATGCCTGGGACGTCGCCGCCGGCCTGGTGATCGCCAGCGAGGCCGGCGCCGATGTCAACGACTTCTTTAGCGGGGAGGGCATCGCCGAGGGCAATCCGGTCCTGTGCTGCACGCCTGGCCTGACGCGCGAACTGGAGCAGATCACGGGGATAATAAGCCGGCATAAGACTAATTGACCTTTGCCGACAAAGCATCACTATCAAGCCAACGACAAGACCAAGAACAAACCTAGACGGGAGGAAGACAATGCAGGGATATCAATGGCTTCGGGCCAGTGCCTTGGCCATGCTCGCAACTGGTGCCGCGTTCGTCGCGGCTCCGGCCCAGGCGCAGGGCTCGCTGGTGATGTATTGCGGCGTCCAGGAAGAATGGTGCCGCGCCATGAGCACCACCTTCGAGAAGGAGACCGGCATCAAGGTCGCGATGACCCGCAAGTCGGCCGGTGAGATCTATGCCCAGCTCAAGGCCGAATCGGCCAACCCGCGTGGCGACATCTGGTGGGGCGGCACAGGCGATCCCCATCTCCAGGCCGCTGAAGAGGGGCTCACCCAGGAATACGAGTCGGCTGCCAACAAGGACATGCAGGACTGGTCCCTGGCGCAGTGGCGGGCGGCTCAGAAGCGCACCATCGGCATCTATGCCGGCGCGCTCGGCTTCGGCTTCAACACGCAGCAGATCAAGCAGAAGGGCCTGGCCGAGCCGAAATGCTGGGCCGACCTGCTCGACGCCAAGCTGAAGGACGACGTCCAGGTCGCCGACCCGAACTCCTCGGGCACGGCCTATAACATGCTCGCGACCATCGTTCAGCTCATGGGCGAGGATAAGGGCTTCGACTATCTCAAGGCCCTGCACAAGAACATCAGCCAGTACACCAAGTCCGGCGCGGCCCCGGCCAAGGCCGCGAGCCTGGGCGAGACGGCCGTCGGCATCGTCTTCATCCATGACGCCGTCGTGTTCGCCGTCCAGGGCGACCCGATCAAGGCTGTCGCCCCCTGCGAGGGCACGGGCTACGAGATCGGCTCGATGTCGATCATCAAGGGGGCGCGCAATCTCGACAACGCCAAGAAGTTCTACGACTGGGCGCTGACCCCCGCCGCCCAGGCGCTGGCCGCCCCGGCGAAGTCCTACCAGGTGCCGTCGAACAAGAACGCCGTGGTTCCCCCGCAGGCTCCGAAGATGTCGGAGATGAAGCTGATCAACTACGACTTCGTCAAATACGGCTCCTCGGCCGAACGCACCCGGCTGCTCACGAAGTGGGACAAGGAGGTCAAGCCCCTGCCGAAGTGATCGCTCCGGCACAACAAGCGGCTGAACAATAAAATAATAAGAGGTCGGAAAGATGCGCCCCGTGACACGGTTTGTGCTGCTGCTCGGCTGGCTCGGCTATGCCATCATCCCCTGGTACCTGCCCGATGGCATGAGCCTGACCGAGTTCGGCTGGCTTGCGGGCTATCCGTTCGGCAAGGCCGGCAGCGCGCTTGCGCTGGCCTTGTCGGGCACCGCGCCCTGGCTCTTGCCGATCGGCGCGCTGCTCGTGCTCGCGACGCTCCAGCTCGGCCGCAGCAACGCCGCCTCCGTCGGCCGGATTCTGATCGGCGCTGGACTGGCGGGGCTCGCGCTGTTCTTCGCGCAGGGCTTCGCCATCACGCTGAAGGGGCAGGGCTTGCCGACGCTGGCCGCCCTGCTTGGTGGCGGCGGCGCGGATACGGCGCAGGGCGGCATGGGCTTCGGCGCCTTCCTGACCGTGCTCTCGCTGCTGCTGCTGCTCTGCCATGGGCTCGCCTATCGCGGCATCTGCCGCGGCGATATCTTCACCACCTCCTCGATCGGCATCATCGTGCTGCTGATCGGGCTCTTCATCTTCTATCCCGTCATCACGATCCTGCGCAGCGCGCTGGTCGACCAGGCCGGCGCCTTCGCGCCGGCCGCCTTCTTCGAGCGCCTCTTCAGCGCGTCGATCTGGGGGCTCGGCTGCGTCACCGCGAACACCAATTGCGGCGTCGCCTGGAACACGCTGATCCTGGCCGTGCTGACCGGCGTCACCACCACGCTGCTCGGGCTCGCCTGCGCGCTGCTGATCCTGCGCACGGGCATGCCGGGCAAGCGCGTCATGCGCCTGTTGACGGTGCTGCCGATCATCACGCCGCCCTTCGTCATCGGCCTTGCGCTGATCCTGCTCTTCGGCCGCTCCGGCTTGTTCTCCAACCTGCTCTATGAGTGGTTCGCGATCCCGCGCTCGCGCTGGATCTACGGCTTGCCGGGCATTCTTCTGGCGCAGGTCCTGGCCTTCGCGCCGATCGCCTTCCTGGTCCTGATCGGCGTCGTCCAGGGCATCAGCCCGAGCCTGGAGGAGGCGTCGCAGACGCTCGGCGCCAAGCGCTGGGCGACGTTCAGCACCGTGACCTGGCCCTTGCTCAAGCCCGGCATCGCCAACGCCTTCCTGCTCGGCTTCGTCGAGAGCATGGCGGATTTCGGCAACCCGCTGGTGCTCGGCGGCAATTTCGAGGTGCTCTCGACCAAGATCTTCTTCGCGGTCGTCGGAGCCGCCCATAACCAGGGCCAGGCCGCGGTACTGGCCTTCGTGCTGCTTGCCTTCACGCTCGGCGCCTTCTGGATCCAGCGGCGCTGGCTCGGCGGCAAGTCCTATACGACCGTGACCGGCAAGGGCGATTCCGGCCTGCCGACGCCGCTGCCGCGCCGCGTCACCTGGCTCGCCGGGCTGGTCATCGTGCCGTGGGTCTCGCTGACCGCGGTGATCTACCTGGTCATCCTGGTCGGCGGCTTCGTCAAGACGATGGGGCGCGACTACACGCCGACGCTGGAGCACTACAAGACCGGCTTCTCGATCGATTTCAGCCGCGGCCTCTATTTCGACGGCTCGGCCTGGAACTCGTTTTTCACGACGATCAAGCTCGCCGCGATCTCGGCGCCGCTCACCGCGATCATCGGCCTGCTGACCGCCTATCTCCTGACGCGCCAGCGCTTCAGCGGCCGCCACCTGCTCGAATTCGCGACCATGCTGAGCTTCGCCATTCCCGGCACGGTGCTCGGCGTCTCCTATATCCTGGCCTTCAACGTGCCGCCGATCGAGATCACCGGCACCGGCCTGATCCTCGTCATCACCTTCGTCTTCCGCAACATGCCGGTCGGCGTCCGCTCCGGCATCGCCGGGCTGTCGCAGATCGACAAGAGCCTGGACGAGGCCTCGACGACCCTGCGGGCGCGCAGCTTCACCACGCTCTGGCGCGTCGTGCTGCCGCTGCTGCGGCCGGCGCTCGTCGCGGCGCTGATCTACAGCTTCGTGCGCAGCATGACGGCGGTGAGCGCCGTGATCTTCCTGGTCTCGGCCGAGTACAACCTCTCGACCGCCTATATCGTCGGGCGCGTCGAGGCCGGCGAGTTCGGCCTCGCCATCGCCTATTCCTCGGTGCTCATCGTCTTCATGGCCGCCGGCATCGGCCTGATCCAGCTTGGCGTCGGCGAACGCAAGCTCGGCCGGCGCGTCGCCGCCCCCGTGGCGGCGACGCCGGCACCTGCTCCCGCGATCGGATAAAGGACAGAAAAATCATGGCAAAAGCCGGCCCCGCATCCGTCGAATTCCGCAATGTCAGCATGCGCTATGGCAGCGTCACCGCGGTCGACAACGTCAACTTCACCATCGAGGCCGGCAAGCTGGTCACGCTGCTCGGCCCCTCCGGCTGCGGCAAGACCACGACCCTGCGCATGATCGCCGGACTCGAGATCGCCAGCGAAGGCCAGATCCTGATCGGCGGCAAGGACGTCACCAAGCTCTCGGCCGCCGACCGCGACGTCTCCATGGTCTTCCAGTCCTACGCGCTCTTCCCGCATATGAGCGTCCTCGAGAACGCCGCCTACGGCCCGACGGTGAAGGGCCTTGGCAAGGAGGTGGCGCGCGAGATGGCCATGGCCAAGCTCGCCCTCGTCGGCCTGAAGGGCTTCGAGAACCGCTACCCGTCCGAGCTCTCGGGCGGGCAGCAGCAGCGCGTCGCGGTGGCGCGGGCCCTGGTCCTGGAGCCGCAGGTCCTGCTTTTCGACGAGCCGCTCTCCAACCTCGACGCCAAGCTGCGCCGGCGCGTCCGCGAGGAGATCCGCGAGCTGCAGCAGAACCTCAACCTCACCGTCGCCTATGTCACCCATGATCAGGAGGAGGCGCTGGCCGTCTCCGACCGCATCATCGTGATGTCGAATTCCCGCATCGCGCAGGAGGGCTCGCCGCGCGATCTCTACGAGCGCCCGGCCAACGCCTTCGTCGCCGACTTCATCGGCGACGCCAATCTGATCGATGTCACGATCAAGTCCGTCGCGGACGGGCAGGCCAGCGTCGCGATCGGTCCCGCGACCGTGCCATTGCCTTCGCGCGAGCTTCAGCCCGGGCCGGCGAAGGTGGCGATCCGCCCGGAAAGCCTGCTCCTGTCCAAGGTTCAGGATGCTTCGGTCCTGCCCGGCACGATCCGCAAATGCGCCTATCTCGGCAACCATCTCGACATCGTCGTCGACACGCCGGTCGGCGACCTCTTCGTCATCCAGCACGGCCATCCCGAGATGCTGGAGCAGGGCGCCCCGGTCTGGCTCTCCTTCGCCAAGTCGGGCGTGACGCTGATCCCGCCAGCCTGACGCCTCAGCCGGCCCCGGTCGCCAGCGCCCTGATCGCTACCCGCAACTCCGCCTCGTCGACGAGGTCGGCGGCGTCGTTCGGCTTGAACCATTGGCTGCGCCGCTGGCCCTGCTCGGGCCAGGCGACGAGCTGGCGCTCCACCTCCAGCCGGTAGAGCTTCACCTCGCAAAGCACGACGCTGTCGGGCAGGCGCTTCCAATAGGAAAAGCTGCCGCTCGACCTCTTCTCAATCTTGCCGACGACGCCGGCCTCCTCATAGGCCTCGCGCGCCGCGGCGTCGTGGTCCTTCATCCCCTTCACCGGCCAGCCCTTGGGCACGACCCAGCGCTGCGTCGTGCGCGAGGTCACGAGCAGGATTTCGACCGAGCCATCTGCCGCTCGGCGGATCGGCAGCGCGCCGACCTGAACGCGGGGCGCGCCGGACGGGCGCTTCGCCTTCTTCATCGATTGGAGGCATTTCGTCGCTGGGGAAATCGAGGTGTCGCGAGACTTAATGTCTAGACTTCGCGGTTGAAAGCCCATGATGACAGCTTTGGCCGCGTCCACGCAAAATAATCGACAAAACACCATAATTTCCCACAGGCGCGCTGGCGCCCAGCCGGCTTTGCCGGGCGTTTCGCTGCAATGGCCTCGTCCCGCTGGATATGCGGAGCGCGCGCGGGGTTATTTCACCTGGCGCAGCAGCGCCAGCCGCACGGCAGCCGGGATCGGCGCGACGACGGGGACGCCGAAGCGCCCGGAAAGGGCCTTCGCGGCCTGTGCCAGCGGGCCGCCGCCGATGACGAGCGCCTGCGCCTGCCACCTGTCGATGGCCTCGCCGCAAGCCTCCGCGAGCGCATCGACGAGCCGCTGCGGGTCGCTCATCACGGCATGGACGTCGCCTTTGGTCAGCGCGACGCCGCGAAAGCGCGGGCCATGGCCATAGGCGATCGCCATCGCCTCGATCGAGGCGACGAGATCGGGCGTCGTCGTCACCACGGCGAAGCTGCGCCCTCCGGCCGCAGCCTCCAGCATCGCGGCCTCGGCGATGCCGGTGACGGGGCAGGGCAGGCGCCGGCGCAGCGCCTCCAGCCCCGGGTCGCCGAAGGCCGAGACGATGACGCCAGCCGGCGGCGCGGCGGCGATCCCCTCAGCCAGGGCGAGCACCGCCTCGCCGGCAACGGCGAGCGCCTGCGCATGGGTGATCAGCGGCGCGCCATGCGGCGCCGTCAGCCCCTCGACCACGACCCCGTCGGGCGCCGCCTCCTGCGCGATGGCGCGCATCGCCTCGGTCGTGGCCGCATTCGTGTTGGGGTTGATCAGGACCAGCCGGGAGGCGGCTTGGCTTCGAAGGTCGCGCTCGGTCATGATCCGAACTCTAAAGCATGATGCCGAAAAGTGGGCACCGGTTTTCGGAAAGATCCGATGCAATAACAAAAGGCTAGATCGCCACTTTGCGTCCGGTAGGACGCACGACGATCTAGCGGGGCAGCGGCGCAGCGCAATCGGTTGAAGATTGTCGGCGCGCGCCGCCTGCTCAATCCAGCACGAAGGTCGGCGGCTTCGGCAGGATCGGCCGCCAATGCGTGGGCTGCCAGTCGAGCGGCCGGCCGTCTTCGCAGAGCCAGCCCACGTTCCGCAATTCGGCTCCCTCGCTGGCGGGGCGCCGGAAGCGGGCCCGCTCGACGCGGTCGCCATCGGTCACCTCGACGGTCTCGCTCATTGCCTTGCGCACCGGCGGCGTTCCGAGTGTCCAACGTGCTGCCATGGCGGCCCTCATCGAATGCGCGGATCCGATAGGCCAGCTCCATGAATGTGTGATGGCTGGAATTTGCGATGGCCGACGCCCCGACTTGCGGCGGCGCCTTGAGCTTTGGAACTAGAGCATCGGACCGAAAAGTGGAATCCGGTTTTCGGAAAAATCCGATGCAATAACAAAAGCCTAGATCGCCACTTTGCGTCCGAAAGGACGCACGGCGATCTAGAGCATCGGACCGAAAAGTGGAATCCGGTTTTCGGAAGAATCCGATGCAATAACAAAAGCCTAGATCGCCACTTTGCGTCCGATAGGACGCACGGCGATCTAGAGAAGCGGCCGCGGCAAGGGCGTGGGGCGCGACGGCTTCGACTGCCCGACCTGGCAGGCCAGTTCGGAGAAGGCGAGCGGTGCGCCGCCTTTCGCCCGCAGGGCCGCGCTGAGGAAGCGGATCGGGAAGCAGACGGCCTCCACATTGCTACCGCTGAGCTGCCCCATCCGCGGCAGGTCGGCGCGCAGGCTCGCCTCGGCGGTGGCGAGCGCCTGCTCGACCTCGGACGCCTCGACGAGACCTTTGCGGACCAGCAGGCGGCTCAGTTCGGCGACGGCGATCAGCAGGCCTTCGAGCTGGAGATTGGCTGTGTTCACGACGAGCCTCCCACGCTGGTGAAGCCCCTAAACAGCACGGAAGCTCGGCTTGATTGAGGCCGCCGGCAAAACCCTCCGGAACGGCAGTTGCCGCGGAGTGCTCGGACGGGCTCTTGGGGAGAAACTAGCTGGAGGCTTCGATGCCGGCGACGGTGATGATCCCGGCCAGCGCCAGCGTCGCCCAGACGAGTTCGGCGAACAGGCCGTGGGCGGGAATGCCGCCCAAGATGACGGTGGACATGCCGCCCACCAGTACCAACGCGGAACTCAACACCACCCCGTTCATGACCCGCTCCTCCCCACGTTTTGGCCGCAAACGCCGCTACGCAAGAATGGTTCCATCTTTCCATCGGATTTTTATGACAATTCGCGACATTGGCAACTGCCTTTAGGAAAGATGTCGCCGAGAATCCGCCCGGACGTGCCGCTCGGGACCTAAGCGCTGCGCCGGGCGGCGGCTGCGCGGCGCCGAGGGGCGGCCCGTGGCGCGAGCACGCCGTCGAAAGCGCCACCGTCGCGCAGGCTCTTGAAGGCGAGTGTCGCGAGGGTGGCCGCGATGGTCGGCGGCCCCAGGCGGGAGACCAGCATCGCAAGGCCGATCGCGACCGGGCGCGGATAGCGGCCGGCGGCGGCCTCGCTCGCGATCCAGGCGCCGACCAGGTGAACCAGCAATCTCATATCCGTCTCTCCTGCGTGCCGGGGACCATCAGAGCGCGACCTTGCGGTTCTCGCCGAGCCTCGGCCGGTGGCCGGTCAGGGCGGCCGCGGCCATCTTCACCGTCGTCACCAGCTTGCCCGGGCTGTCCCAGAACTCGGCCATCGAGGGCATGACGCGCAGGACGCGGATGTTCGGGTCGTCCTTGCTCTTCCACCAGGCCTTGGCTGCGGTCGACCAGAGCTCGCCGATCTTGGCGCGGTCGTCGAGCACGTTCGCGGTTCCGGTCACCGAGACATAGGCCTGCCCGTCCGTATCGGCGAAGGCGAGGCAGACATTCTGGTTGATCTCGATCTCGTCGTCCTTGTGATGGCGCGCATCGCTCAGGAAGAAGACGGCCTCCTCGTCGCGCACAACATGGGCGCTCATCGGCCGTGCCCGCAATGCGTCGCCTGTGCCGTCATGCGTCACCAGCATGCACAGCCCGATCTTCTCCATGAGGTCCCAGGCGTGGTCCTGGTCGGAATGATGGCTCATGCGATGTCCTCCGTGATTGCCAGGGAGAACCGTCGAACCGGACAACAGTTCCGACCAAATCTGCGGCGAGGCCGGACGGCGAGCGCCGGCGGCAGCCTGGCACGGTCGGCGTCATCCGAAGCGGCTCAGAAGCGGTAGTGCAGCAACCGCCCCATGCGGGCGAGGGGCGGGATCATTGCGAAGACGTGAATCGTCAGGCGCGCCAGCCAGGACATCCGCGAGACCTGCTCGGGGTCGTAGCCCTTCGGGTCATAGGCGAGGAATTCGTTCAGCAGCCTGAGCTTCGGCACCTGCTGCTCCAGCTCGCGCGGATCGTCGAGCGGCCAGAGCAGCTTCGCCCCGGTTGCCCGGACGGAGGGCAGGTTGCGCAGGAATTTTAGCCCGAGGTTGCTGTAGCCGTCGAAGGCGAGCTCTCCGCGCGGCAGATGCGCCGTCAGCCGTTGCAGGAGCCGGTGCACCTCCTCCGGCAGGAGGTAGGGCAGGAGCCCTTCGGCGACGATCATTGTCGGCTTGTCCTGCGGGATCGCCTCAAGCCAGGCCGGGTCGGTCACCGAGGAGCCGATCAGCGTGTAGTTGTCGCGCTGCGGATAGAGCTTGCGGCGCAGCGCCACGACCTCGGGGTAGTCGACGTCGAACCAGCGGATGCCGGGGCCGGGATCGATGCGGAAGACGCGGCTGTCCAGCCCGCAGCCGAGATGCAGCACGGTCGCGTCGGGATAGCGCTTGAGGAATTCGCGCGTCCAGCCGTCGAGGATATGGGCGCGCATGGCGACGCCGATCATCAAGTCGCGATCGAGCTTCAGCTTGGAGAAGTCGTAGTCGATCTTGCTGACGGCCTCGGCGGCAAAATGGTCCTTCAGCAGGGAATCGGGCAGGTGGCTCTCGCCCGCCTTGCCGTAGAGCGTGATGAGAAGGGTCTCCTTCTCCTCGGTCAGCGTGATCGTCTCGGCAGTCAATCGCACTCCTGGGTTCATGGTGGCCTGCGCTCCGCCGAGCCCAGACGCGCCGCCAGTCGCGATGAGACTGTGGCGGGCCGCGCTGCCTGGAAGAAACGCGGTTACCGCATGATAGCTCCCAGGGCCGGACCGGGACTGTGATCTAGGTCACGAAGCAGGTATCGGCGCTGAGCAGCGATGACGGCGCGGTTTATGCGATCCAAACCTTTGAAGCCGCGGCGTTGCGATTTGCCTGGGCCCGTATCCGCACTAGCATGGCGCCGCAGTGGAGACGGGCAGAATGGCGTATCGCGTCACGGTCGGACGGCAGACCCATGTCTTCGCCGACCTCAAGCAGGTGATGGCGAAGGCGACGCCGCTGCGCTCGGGCGACATGCTGGCCGGCCTCGCCGCTGCCAGCATGGAGGAGTGCATGGCGGCGAAGATCGCGCTCGCCGATCTGCCGCTGCGGATTTTCCTGAGCGAGGCTCTGGTCCCTTACGAACAGGACGAGGTCACCCGCCTGATCCTCGACACGCATGACGCCGCTGCCTTCGCGCCGATTGCCGCGCTGACGGTCGGCGAATTCCGCGACTGGCTCTGCTCCGAAGCTGCAACGACGGAGGTTCTCGCCGGGATTGCTCCCGGCGTGACGCCGGAGATGGCGGCGGCGGTCTCGAAGCTCATGCGCAACCAGGACCTCATCCTGGTCGCGCGCAAGTGCCGGGTGGTGACGCGGTTCCGCAACACGCTCGGCCTGCCCGGCACCATGGCCGTGCGGCTCCAGCCCAACCATCCGACCGACGATGCCGCCGGCATCCTCGCTTCGATCGTCGATGGCCTGCTCTATGGCTGCGGCGACGCGGTGATCGGCATCAACCCGGCTTCCGACAGCCCTGCTGCCATCGGCGACCTGCTGCGCCTGCTCGACGAACTGATCCGTCGCTTCGATATCCCGACGCAAAGCTGCGTGCTGACCCATGTCACCAGCGCCATCGCGCTGATCGGGCAGGGCGCGCCGGTCGATCTCGTCTTCCAGTCGGTCGCGGGCACGCAAAAGGCCAACGATTCCTTCGGTGTCTCGCTCGCCCTGCTGAGGGAGGGCATGGAGGCGGGGCGCTCGCTGAAGCGCGGCACGGTCGGCGACAACGTCATGTATTTCGAGACCGGCCAGGGCTCGGCGCTCTCGGCCGGCGCCCATCACGGCGTCGACCAGCAGACCTTGGAGGCGCGCGCCTATGCGGTGGCTCGCGCCTATGACCCGCTGCTGGTCAACACGGTCGTCGGCTTCATCGGCCCGGAATACCTTTATGACGGCAAGCAGATCATCCGCGCCGGGCTGGAGGACCATTTCTGCGGCAAGCTCATGGGCGTGCCGATGGGTTGCGACATCTGCTACACCAACCATGCCGAGGCCGATCAGGACGACATGGACACGCTCCTGACCCTGCTCGGCACCGCCGGCGTCAACTTCGTCATGGGCGTGCCCGGCGCCGACGACGTGATGCTGAACTACCAGTCCACCTCCTTCCACGACCAGCTCTACATCCGCGAGGTGCTCGACCTGAAGCGCGCGCCCGAGTTCGAGGCCTGGCTGCGCCGCATGGAGATCACCGACGCGGCTGGAAAGCTGAGCACGGGGCGCGGCCGGCAGGCGCTGCTGGCGGCGGTGCAAGGCAGGGCGGCATGAGCGACGAGCCGCTCCCGCTCGCCGAGCGTTGGGCCGCGCTGGCCCGGCTGACTCCGGCCCGCATCGGCCTCGGCCGCTCCGGCGCCTCGCTGCCGACGCGCGAGGTGCTGCGCTTCGGCCTCGCCCATGCGCAGGCCCGCGACGCCGTGCATATTCCGTTTCGGGCGGAGGAGGTCGCGACGGCGCTGGCGACCCTGCCGGTCGAGACCGTGCAGGTCGAGAGCGCCGCGCCCTCGCGCGACCTCTATCTCAGGCGGCCCGACCTTGGACGGCGGCTGTCGGCAGAGAGCCGGGTGGCGCTGGCCGGGCGTCGAGGCGATTTCGACCTCGCGCTCGTCGTGGCCGATGGCCTCTCTTCGACCGCGATCCACCAGAACGCCGCGCCGTTTATCGCCGGGCTCCTGCCGCTGCTGCGGCGCCAGGGATTGCGCCTCGCTCCGCTCGTCATCGCGAGCCAGGCCCGCGTCGCCCTGGGCGATGAGGTCGGCGAGGCGCTTGGCGCTCGGGCCGTCGCAGTCCTGATCGGTGAGCGGCCCGGCCTGTCCTCGCCGGATTCGCTCGGCGCCTATCTCACCTTCGCGCCGCGGCCCGGCCTGAGCGATGCGGCGCGCAACTGCATCTCGAACATCCGCCCCGGCGGGCTGAGCTATGAGCAGGCTGCGTTCAAGCTCTCCTGGTTGATCGCGGAAGCCTTCCGCCGCTCGCTGACGGGCGTCGACCTGAAGGATGAAAGCGATCTCGCGCTGGAGGCGGTGACGCCAGACAAGCTGCCGCCGGCCTGAAGCGCCTAACGGAAATTACAGCCCTCATCCTGAGGAGCCGCGCAGCGGCGTCTCGAAGGATGATCCAGCTCGCGATGACAGCGCCCACAGGAAGCATCCTTCGAGACGCGGGCTGAAGCCCGCTCCTCAGGATGAGGGCCGAGGGTGCAAAGCCTCGAACCCGGCTATTGCGCCTCGATCTTCGCGTCGCGGATCACGGTGCGCCAGGTCTCGATGTCGCGCTCGACCACGGTCTTAAACGCGGCCGGGCCGAGCGCGCGCGGCACCAGGCCCTGCAGCTTCATCCAGTCCTGGATCTTCGGCTGTTTGACGATGTCGATGATCGCATCGCTCAGCTTGGTCACGATCAGCTCCGGCGTCGCCGCCGGCACGAAGAAGCCGAGCCAGTAGACCTGCTCGAAGCCCTGGCTCATGCCGCTCTCGCGCATGGTCGGCATTTCCGGCATCAGCGGCGAGCGCTCCGGGCTGGTCACGGCGAGCGCCTTGATCTGCCCGCCTTCGGCCAGGGCGCGCGAGGCGGTGACGGTGTCGAACAGCAACTGCACCTCGTTGCCCATCAGCGCCTGGATCGAGGGGCCGCCGCCGCGGAAGGGGACATGCACCATGTCGATCCCGGTCTGCAGCCCGAAGAGCTCGCCGATCAGGTGGCCCGACGAGCCCTGGCCGGCCGAGCCGAAATTGAGCTTGCCTGGATTGGCCCTGGCATAGGCGATGAACTCGGCGACGGTCTTCGCCGGCAGCGAGGGATGCGTCACCAGCAGGTAGGGGCCGATCGCGACCTGGGCGAGCGGCCGCAAATCCTTGCTCACGTTATAGGGCAGGTGCTTCTTGAAGCTCGGATCGACCGTGATCACCGAGGTGTGGAACAGCACGGTGTAGCCGTCGGGATCGGCCTTCGCGACCGCGTCGGTTCCGATCGAGCCGGCCGCGCCCGGCCTGTTCTCGACGATGACCGGCTGGTTGAAGCGGGCGCGCAGCTCCTCGGCGACTGTGCGTGCCACCGGGTCGGTCGAGCCGCCCGGCGGGTAGGGCACGATGATCTTGATCAGCTGTCTGGGGAAGCCGTCGGCGCTGCCCTGCGCGGCGGCGGGCAGAAGCACGGCCAACTGGACGAGCAGGGCCAAGACGATACGCCCGATCATCGGCCGGATCCTTTCCTCGAGAGCGTTTCCTCAGCCGGACGTCGGCCGCTCGTTGCTTGGCGGCCCGATGCGTTTCGGCGAACGAACGTTACCGAGGCTGCCGCAGCGCAACCATCGTCACCAAGCGAAGGGCAGGTTTGCGCCCTGCGAAAGCGCCGCAACCGGCAGTGGCATAAGCCGCAGCTTTTCATCTGCCGCACACCTGCTCGACGCCGCCTGGCGATGTTCGCGCGCATGTTGCCGCTGTTAGCTCTGCCGCCAACAAGAGCCGCATGCGGAGGATGAACCATGCTCGATCGTCGCCAAGTTCTGGCTGGCGCAGGCGCCACGCTCACTGCCGCAGCGTCCGGCCCGGCCATGGCCCAGGCCTGGCCGTCCAAGCCGGTGCGCTTCATCGTGCCCTTCGTCGCTGGCGGCGGCTCGGATGTCGCGGCGCGGCTCCTGGCCGAGGAACTCCGGCGCGTGCTCGGCGTCGCCTTCGTCATCGAGAACCGGCCGGGGCTCGCCGGCTCGATCGGCGCCGATGCCGCCGCCAAGGCCGAGCCCGACGGCCATACGATCGTCATCGCCACGCCCGGCGTGCAGATGACCAATCCGTTCCTCTACGCAAACCTGCCCTATGACGCGATGAAGGATTTTCGCCCGGTCGTCCATGTCGCGCAATTGCCGAGCGTGCTCGTGGTCAACCCTTCCGTGCCGGCCAACACCACGGTCGAGTTCATCGCCTATGCCAAGGCCAATCCGGACAAGCTCAACTTCGCCAGCAACGGCCCGGGTTCGGCCAGCCATCTCGCCGTCGAGCTGTTCAAGACCATGGCCGGCATCGACATGGTCCATGTGCCCTATCGTGGCTCCGGCCCGGCGCTGCTCGACCTCGTCGGCGGCCGCGTCGATTGCGCGATCGATTCGCTGACCGCGATGATGCCGCAGGTGCGCGATGGCAAGCTCCGGGCGCTCGGCGTCTCTACGGCGGAGCGCGTCTCGCTGGAGCCGAACCTGCCGCCGATCGCGGACGGCCTGCCGGGCTATGACGCCTTCACGCTGCTCTACATCACCACGGCAGCGCGTGTGCCCGATGCGGCCGTGACCAGGCTCAACGCGGCGGTGAACGAGATTCTGGCGCTGCCCGAGATCAGGCGGCACTTCGAGGAGCAGGGCATGCTCCCGACCGGCGGCACCCCGGCCGAGCTTCAGGCGGTGATCGAGACCGAGCGCGGCAAGTGGAAGCGGATCATCGATGTGGCGGGCGTCAAGGTGGAGTAGGCGCCTTAGCGTGCCTGCGCGTCTTCCCTGATCATCGCTGCAGCCTTCTCGGCGATCATCATCGTCGGCGCCGCCGTATTGCCCGAAGTGATGCGCGGCATCACCGAGGCGTCGGCCACGCGCAGGCCATCGACGCCCCGCACGCGCAGGCGCTCGTCGAGCACGGCCATCGGATCATCGTCGCGGCCCATCCTGGCGGTGCCGACCGGGTGGAAGATCGTCGTGCTGTACTTGGCGGCGGCATCCAGCAGCGCCTCGTCGGAGCTGGCCTCCGCGCCGGGCAGGTATTCCTGCGGATGGAAGCGGGCGAGCGGCGCCTGCGCCACGATCCGGCGCGCCAGCTTCAGCGCATCGACCGCGACCTGCTTGTCCTCGTCGGTATCGAGATAGTTCGGCGTGATCGCCGGCTGCTGCACGGCATCCGCCGCCTTCAGGTGCACGCTGCCACGGCTCGACGGCCTGAGGTTGCAGACGCTGGCGGTGAAGGCGCCGAACTTGTGCAGCCCGTCGCCCCATTTATCGAGCGAGAGCGGCTGGAAGTGGAATTCGAGATTGGCGGTGGCATAGTCCGGCGATGATTTGGCGAAGGCGCCGACCTGCGAGGGCGCCATGGTCAGCGGCCCCGTCCGGAAGGCGGCATATTCCAGCGCCATCAGCGGCCGGCGCCAGAGCTTGGCATAGTCGGTGTTGAGTGTGCGCACGCCCTCGACCTTGTAGACCGGCCTGATCTGCAAATGGTCCTGCAGGTTCTCGCCGACGCCGGGCAGATGCCGCTGCGTTTCGATGCCGAGTTCCTGCAGCCGCGCCCCGTCGCCGATGCCCGAGCGCTCCAGGATCGCCGGCGAGCCGAAGGACCCGGCGCTGAGCACGATCTCGCCGCTCGCCTCGGCGCGAAGCTTCTCGGCGCCGCGCGAGAACTCGACTGCGACTGCCTTGCCGTCCCTGACGACGATGCGCTCGACCAGCAGGCCGGTTTCCAGTTTCAGATTGGGCCGGCTCAGCACCGGCTTGAGGAAGGCGCGATAGGCACTCATCCGCCGGCCGCGCTTCTGGTTGACCTGGAAATAGGCCGAGCCGGCATTGTCGCCGGAGTTGAAATCGGCGATCCGGGCGATGCCCGCGGCCTCAGCCGCATCGCGGATCGCGTCGAGCACGTCCCAGCGCACGCGCGGGTTCTCGACGCGCCACTCGCCGCCGGAGCGGTGCAGGCCGTTTGGCGGATCGATATGGTCCTCATGCGCCAGGAAATGCGGAAGCACGTCGTCCCAGCCCCACCCGGAGAGCCCGAGCTGGCGCCAGCCATCATAGTCGGCCGCCTGGCCGCGCATGTAGATCATCGCGTTGATCGCCGAGCAGCCGCCGACGACCTTGCCGCGCGGAAAGGGCAGGGCCCGGCCGCCGAGCCCGGCCTGCGGCTCGGTCTGGAACAGCCAGTCGGCGCGCGGATTGCCGATGGCGTAGAGATAGCCGACCGGGATATGGAACCAGATCCAGTTGTCGTCGCCGCCAGCCTCCAGCACCAGCACGCTGCGGCGCGGGTCGGCTGACAGCCTGTTCGCCAGCACGCAGCCGGCCGAGCCGGCGCCGATCACGATATGGTCGAAGGTTCCGATGCTTCTGCGCTCTGGCATGGCGTCCCGTTCGTCAAGATCCGCTGGCGGACCAGCTATAGCAGCGCGAGCGCTAGCCGGACCATGCCGAGCCGGCAACGAACGCGGCCGGGAAGCATTCTTGCGATATGTGCAAAACCGCACTGACGAGGAGATCGGCCAGCTAGCGCCGGGCGCGAGCAAGCCTCAGCCCGTGATCACGCGCACCGGGTCGTTATCGAGCCATCGCGCGATGTCCTCGACCACGCCGGTGAAATAGGCACGGTAGTTCGCCTGGGTGACGTAGCCGAGATGCGGCGTCGCGATCAGGTTGGGCAGGCCGCGCAAAGGGTGATCGCCCGGCAGCGGCTCGACATCGAAGACGTCGAGGCCGGCGCCGGCGATCCGGCCGGCCGTCAGCGCCTCGATCAGCGCGGCCTCATTGACGATCGGTCCGCGCGAGGTGTTGATCAGCAGCGCCGTCGGCTTCATCACCGCGAACTCGGCCGCACCGATCAGCCCGCGCGTGCCGGCATTCAGCGGCACATGGATGCTGACGATGTCGGACTGCTTCAGCAGGTCGTGCAATGTCGCGGCGCGATCGGCGCCGAGTGACTTCGCCGTTTCCTCGGTCAGCGAGCGGCTCCAGCCGAGCACGCGCATGTCGAAGGCGACGCCGACGCGCGCGACGCGCTGGCCGAGATTGCCGAGCCCGATCACGCCGAGCGTCGCGCCGCGCAGGTCGCGCCCGACGCTGGTCTGCCAGGGGCCGCCGGCATGGAAATTCGCGTTCTCTGCCGGGATCGCGCGCATTAGCGCGTGGATCAGCCCCCAGGTCAGCTCGGCCGTGGTGCCGGGCGCGCTCGCCGTGCCGCAGACCGTGACGCCGTGGCGGGCCGCCGCTGCGAAATCGATCGAGGCGTTGCGCATGCCGGTGGTGACCAGCAGCTTCAGCTTGGGCAGGGCGGCGAAGAGCTCGGCCGGGAAGGGCGTGCGCTCGCGCATCATCACGACGATCTCGGCATCCGCGAGCAGTGCGATCAGCGCGTCGCCCGCGACCGTGTCGTTGCTGACGCGGATGGCGATGCGCTGCCGCAGCCCATTCCAATCCGCAGAGGCGAGGGCGACGTTCTGGTAGTCGTCCAGGATCACGCAGGTGGGCATCTCGGTCGTCCCCCGCCCCAGCACGGGGCGGGGCAGCATGTCGCGCTTCGCCGCCAGCCGCAATGCGGCAGACGGCGGATCTAAACGGCTTTAAGGAACCACAGCCCTCATCCTGAGGAGCGCGAAGCGCGTCTCGAAGGATGGTCCAGCGCGCACTGGACCATCCTTCGAGACGCGGACTAAAGTCCGCTCCTCAGGATGAGGGCTGCGGTTGTTCGAGCGGGAATTACCGCCCCTTGAACACGGGCTTGCGCTTCTCGACGAAGGCGCGCTGCGCCTCCTTCGCATCCTCGGTATGAGAGAGCGCAACGGTGATCGTCTGCTCGTAGCGATAGCCGTCGCGCACCGGCATCTCCGCGGTGGTGCTGAAGCCGCGCTTGGCGCCCTGCACGGCGAGCGGGCTCTTGGCCGCGATGATCCGGGCGATCTCCAGCGCCGCCGGCATCAGCTCCTCCACCGGCACGACCTTCTCGATGATGCCGAGCCGGTAGAGCTCCTGCGCCGTCACGCGCGTGCCGGTGAAGTACAGGTAGCGCGCCTTCGACTTGGTGAAATGCTCCATGACGAAGCTCTGCCCGCCGGAAAGGCCGACATCGACCTCGGGCATCGAGCCATAGGCGGTATCGGTCGCCAGCATGATGTCGCAGGCCAGCATCAGCGCGAAGCCGGCGCCGAGTGCCGGGCCGTTCACGGCCGCGATCACCGGCTTGGTGCAATCGGCGACGGCGTAGAAGAACTCGCGGGCGACGCGGTTATGGGAGATGTAGTCGCCCGGCTCTTGCACCAGCCCGACGCGCTCCTTGACGTCGGCCCCGGCCGAGAAGGTCTTGCCGGCTGCGGTCAGGATGACGACGCGGACGTCGTCGCGGTCGCTGAGCTGGTCGAAGATGCGGATCGCCTCCTCGCGCGTCTCGCGGTTCTGCGCATTCACGGGCGGGCGGTTGAAGGTCACGGTGGCGATGAACTCGCTGACCTCGACCTGGAAATGCTTGTAGCTCATCGTCGTCCTTCGGCTGGCTGCGGCCGCAGGTTAGGCGCTGGGCAGGTGCGGCGGAAACGGGGCAGTCCGCAAAGCATTTTTGCGCGTCCCGCAATCGCCCGGTAATCGCGCTGTGGTTTTCAGCCGGGATTATGCCAGTCCTGCGCCGCCTGGCGCAGATGGGCCGAGAGCAGGGTCGCCGCCCGCCGCCGGTCGCCTGAGGCGAGCGCGTCGAGGATGGCGAGGTGCTCCTCGCAGGATTGCGCGATCTGCCCCAGTGTCAGCTGCGGGAAATCGGCGAATTGATGCATGCGCCGCAAGATGTTCTGCCGCTTCACTGCTTGCAGGAAGAAGCGGTTGCGCGACCATGAGGCCAGCGTCTCGTGGAAATGCGCATTGACCTGGAACCAGGCGTCGGGCGCGATCTCGGCCGCCGGCTTTGCCATCAGCGCCTGATGGGCGCCGCGCATCCGCTCCAGCTCGGCCCGGTCGATCCGGTAGTCGAGCTGGCCGAGCGCCGCGCATTCGACCGCCTCGCGGAAGGCGTAACTCTCGAGGATCGCCTGCGGCGTGTCGAGGCTCTCGCTGAAGCGCCAGCCATGGCCGCGCTGGCGCTGGACCACGCCCTCGGCCGCGAGCTTCTGCAAGGCCCGGCGGACATCGCCGCGCGAGCTGTTGAAGCGCGCGATCAGCGCGTTCTCGGTGACCTCCTCGCCGATCAGCCCCGAGGAGCGCTCCATCAGGAGCTTCTGGTAGAGGTCGCCATTGCCGGCCGCCTCCTCGCCGCATTGCTCGATCACCGCCGCATCGATCGGGCGGTTGAGCTTGAAGCCGGCGCCGGGCTCGCGCCTGAGGATGCCGCGCTCGCTGAGGTCGATCAGCGCCCGGCGCACCGGCGTGCGCGACACGCCGAGCCGGCCGGCCAGCGGCTTCTCCCCGACCTGCACCCCAACGGCCCAGGCCTCGTCGCGGCCGAGCCGCAAGATGTCGCCGATGATTTCGTGATGTAACCCGCTCGGCACGGAAGGCATCTCCCCAGAGTAATATCTTCTTGCCATTGACAGCTACGTTTGGCGATGGCTCCATGCACAACGTTGATGCAAAAAACACAAGGCCTGTGGATGATCGCGCCGTTTCCCTTCGTCTCGGTGTCCGGCACGCCCTATGAACGCGGCCGGCAGCATGGCACGGCGGTCACTGAGCGGGTACGCCGCAGCGCGCGCTTCTATTCCGGCCAGCTCGACAAGCTCGACCTGCGCCCGGGCCAGCGCGAGCAGTTGATCGCCGAGTTCAGCCGCAGCATCGCCGCCTTCGACGGCGCCTATCTCGAGGAGATGCGCGGCATCGCCGATGGCGCGGGGCTGGAGCTCGACGCGATCATCATGATCAACGCCCGCACCGAGGTCGTCGCCAAGGCCCGGCTGCTCGCCTCGCGTCCCATCGAGGATGACGACGAGGACGAGGAGAAGATGGCCGATGGCTGCACCGGCGCCATCATCCTGCCCGAGCGCAGCTGGAGCGGCGGCATCATCCAGGGTCAGAACTGGGACTGGCAGCCCGAATGCGCCGAGACCGCAATCGTGCTGCGCATCCGCCGCGAGGACGGGCCGGATGTGCTGACCTTCGTTGAGGCCGGTGGGCTCGGCCGCCACGGCATGAATTCGGCCGGCATCTGCGTCACCGGCAACTACCTGCGCAGCGACCGCGACTATTGCCAGGAGGGCGTGCCGCTGGCGCTGATCCGCCGCAAGGCGCTGGAGCAGGAGCATCTGGCGCTGTCGATGAAGTTCGTCGCGACGACGCCGAAAGCCTGCTCGACCAACATGATGCTGAGCCAGAACAGCGGCTTCGCCATCGATTTCGAATGCGCGCCGGACGAGGCCTTCCCCGTCTACCCGCAGGATGGCCTGATCGTGCACGCCAACCACTGGATCAGCCCGGTCGCGCTGACCAAGCTGCGCGATACCGGCCTCTCATCCTCGCCCGACAGCCATTACCGCGACTGGCGCGTGCGCAAGCTCCTGACCGAGCCGCAGCGCTTCCTGACCCGCGAGGACCTCAAGGCCGCGCTCTTCGACGATTTCCTGACGCCCTATGCCGTCTGCCGCCCGCCCCGCACTGGGGCCACCGGCGACCTGACGGCGAGCGTCGCGATGATCCTGATGGAGCCTGGGCTCGGCATCATGGAGGTCGCGCCGCTGCCGGCGCTGAACCGCAACTTCACCTGCTACAGCCTCAAGGACGATCCGGTCGCCGTCGAAGTCGCGGCGTGATCGCCAAAGCATTTTCGAGCGAAGTGGAGGCCGGTTCGCGTGAAGAAAATGCATCGGATCAGAAGGGAAGGGTGCTCGTCATGACACGCACTTGGCTCGCCGCGCTTGCCGTTCTCTCCGGCCTCGGTGCCACGCCGCTCGCGGCGCAGACGCTGACCGTCGCGCTCAAGGCCGACATCCGTGGCATCAACCCCGGCGTCAACCGCGACGACGATACCGACGCCGTGACGCTGCACATGGTCGAGGGGCTCGTCGCCTATCGCGAGGGCGGCACGGTCGGCCCGATGCTGGCCGAGACGATCGAGACCTCGCCGGATGGGCTGACCTACAGCTTCGCGCTGCGCAAGGGCCTGACCTTCCATAACGGCGCGCCCGTGACCGCCGAAGATGTGGTCTGGAGCTGGCAGCGCTACATGGACCCGAAGACGGAGTGGCGCTGCCTCGCCGATTTCGACGGCCGCAACGGGCTCAAGGTCGAGGCGATCGAGGCGGTCTCGCCCACCACCGTGCGCATGCGCATCAACGAGCCGAACGCGCTCTTCCTGTTCTCGCTCGCCCGCACCGATTGCGGCAGCGCCGCCGTGATTCACAAGGATTCGCTCAAACCCGATGGCAGCTGGGACAAGCCGGTCGGCACCGGCCCATTCAAGTTCAGCGAGTGGAAGCGCGGCCAGCAGATCGTGCTGACGAAGTTCGACGGCTACCAGTCGCTGCCCGGCGGGCTCGACGGCTTCGCCGGTGGCAAGCGCCCGCTCGTGCCGGAGGTCAAGTTTCTGATCGTGCCTGACTCATCCTCGGTCAAGGCCGGCCAGCAATCCGGGCAGATCGATATCGCTGAGGTGCTCAGCTCCGATGTCGCGGCCCTGCGCAAGGAGCCCGGCATCAAGGTCCAGACCGTGCCGACCGCGGCGCGCCATGCGCTGCTCTTCCAGACCAACGATCCTGTCTTCAGGAAGCCGGCGATGCGGCGGGCTCTGGCGGCCGCGATCGATTTCGGCCAGCTCGTCGCGATCATCTCCGATCTCGACGTCAAGCCGAACAACTCGACCATCCACGCCAAGTCGACCTACCATAGCGAGGTCCAGAACCTCTCCTACCAGTACGATCCGGCACAGGCGAAGAAGCTGCTCGCCGAGGCCGGCTACAAGGGCGAGCGGCTGAAGATCACCACCAACAACCGAAAATCCTCGCCGAGCTTCAACATCGCGGTGGTGCTGCAGTCGATGTTCCAGGCGGTCGGCGTCAACGCGGATATCGACGTCGTCGAATGGGCGACCCACATGGATCGGTTCCTCAAGGGGAACTACCAGCTCATGGTCCATTCCTATTCGGCCAGGCTCGACCCGGCGCTGAGCTTCGAGCATTTCACCGGCCCCAAGGCCGACCAGCCGCGCAAGGTCTGGGACGATCCCGCCGTGATCGCGCTGCTCGACAAGGCCTCGAAGATCGAGAACGTCACCGAGCGCCAGGCGATCTTCGACGACCTGCACAAGCGCATGATCGCCGACGCGCCGCTGGTGATGCTGTTCAATTCGGTCGAGGCCTGGGCCTCGACGGCTCGTGTCGATGGCTTCGTGCCGTGGGAGTCGCGCGTTCGGGCCTGGGAAGTCAGCCTGAAGCGGTAGTCCAGCCGCCGCCGTCATGCTCGGGCTTGTCCCGAGCATCCACGTCTTACCGACCGCATGCGACGGGCGAAGACGTGGATGGTCGCCACAAGGGCGACCATGACGGGGAGGGCGTCTCAGTCCAGCGTCGCCAGCGCGCCCTCGATCACGCCAAAAACCTCGTCGATCTCGCTCTGCGAGATGATCAGCGGCGGCGACAGCACGATCGTGTCGCCCGAGCCGCGCACCAGCACGCCGGCATCGAGGCAGGCCTTCGCCCCTGCCGCGCCGCGCGTTCCGGCCGCACCTGGCTTCGGCGAAAGCTCGATCGCGCAGAGCAGGCCGAGCGTGCGGATGTCGGCCACATGCGGCGCGCCCTTCAGCTGGTGCGCCCGCGCCTGCCAGGTGACCGAACTCGCCTTGGCCTGCGCGATGATGCCCTGCTCGGCGAAGACGTCGAGCGTCGCCAGGCCGGCAGCGCAAGCGAGGGGATGGGCCGAGTAGGTGTAGCCGTGGAACAGCTCGATTACGTCGGGCGGCCCGGCCATGAAGGCGCCGTAGACATCGCCGGAGACGATGACGCCGCCCATCGGCACCGAGCCATTGGTCATGCCCTTGGCGCAGGTGATGATATCGGGCGTGACGCCGAGCGCCTGCGCCGCGAAGGGGGCGCCGAGCCGGCCGAAGCCGGTGATGACCTCGTCGAAGATCAGGAGGATGCCGTGTTTGTCGCAGATCGCGCGCAGGCGCTCGAGATAGCCCTTTGGTGGCGGATAGACCCCGCCCGAGCCGATCACCGGCTCGACGATCACCGCGGCGACGCTGAGCGGGTCATGCACGTCGAGCAGCTTTTCGAGATCCTCGGCATAGGCCGCGCCGCGCTCCGGCTGGCCGAGCGAGAAGGCAAGGCCGGCATCATAGGGCAAAGGCAGGTGCGCCACCTCTGGCAGCAGCGGCCCGAAGCCGCGCTTCTGCCGGCCGAGCCCGGCGACCGAGAGCCCGCCGAAGCCCATGCCGTGATAGCCCTTGGCCCGGCCGATCAGTTTGGTCCGGCGCGCATCGCCCCTCGCATGATGATAGGCGCGGGCGATCTTCAGCGCCGTGTCGACCGCCTCCGAGCCGGAATTGACGAAGAAGACATGGTCGAGCCCCTCCGGCGCGAAATCGCAGAGACGGGCTGCATAGGCCTGCGCTGCCGGGTGGCTCATCTTGAAGGAGGAGACGAAGTCGAGCCGGCCGGCCGCCTCGCGGATGGCCTCGACGATGTGCTGCTGGGCATGGCCGGCATTGACGCACCAGAGCCCGGCCATGCCGTCGAGCACGCGCCGGCCTTCCGGCGTGATGTAATGCATGCCCTCGGCGCGGTCGAACAGGATCGGATCCTGCCGGAAGGCGCGCATCGGCGTGAACGGCATCCAGAACGCGTCCGGCTCATTGCCGCGCTCGGCTTCGCTGCGAAGGGCTGTGGCTGGCATGTCTGGTCTCCGGCGCGCAGGGATTGCCGCACCGGCAGCGCCGAGGCGGTGCCGGATAGTGTGTTTTAATAAAAGAAAAGACAATAGAGGATAGTGGCCTTACGGCAGCCCTCAACTCGGCTTGCCGTCCGGACCGCGCAGCAGGCTGGCGCGCTGGAGATGCCGCCGCATCAGGGCCGAGGCGACCTCGCGATCGCCAGCCTCGACATAGTCGAGCATCTGCAGGTGCTCGGTGCAGTTCACCTCGACGCGCTCGAAGCCGAAGATCCAGTCATAATTGGAGAGGCGCCGGAGCTGGTTCTGCCGCTTGATCGCGGCATGGATGAAGCGGTTGCCGGAGGCCTCCGCCAGACCCTCGTGGAAATCGGCATTCATCTCGTAGAAGGAGATGGCGGAGCTGTCCCGCCACGGCCGCTTCAGCGTCTCGTGATGGCGCGAGCGCATCTCGTCGATCCAGCCTGGCTCGACCCGGAAGCCGGGCTCCAGCAGTGCCATCGGCTCGATCATCTGCCGGAAGCGGTAGGCTTCGTCGTGGACGGAGAGGTCGCGCGGCGCCAGCAGGAAGCGCCAGCCATAGCCCGGCTTGCGCTCGATCATGCCGAGATCGGCGAGGCGGGCGAGCAGGCGCTGCACCTCCGGCCGGCCGAGTTCGTAGCGCCGCATCACCTCCATCTCGGAGATCTCGTCTGCGATCAGCCCGGCCTCGCGGTCATGCGCCAGCTTGACCAAAGCAAGCTCGGTCGCATCCGGCGTCGCATTCGCGTCGCTGGCGACGCCGGGCAGGGCGACCAGTTCGACGCCCTTGTTGGAATGGCGGCGCACGAAGCCTTGCTCGGCGAGATGGTCGATCGCGGCGCGCACCGGCGTGCGCGAGACGTTCAGGCGCTTGGCCGTGCTGTTCTCGTTGAGCCAGGTGCCGGCCTCCAGCCCATCATCGCGCGCCATTTGCAGGATGGCCTCCGCGATCTCGCGCTGAAGCCGGGTCGGGTTTGCCATGAAAATGCTCTTGCCTGTCTTAGATCAAGATGAAATACATTTCTTTTCGGCGGTACGCCAGTACGCGCGAGGAGGCCCTGCCAATGGTTGAACCCTTTCCCTTCGTCGATGTCTCCGGCACGCCCTATGAGCGCGGCCGCCAGCATGGTGCCGCCGTGACCAAGCGCGTCAAGCGCTCGATCGAGCTCTATGGCGGCCAGCTCACCGAGCTCGGCTATGACGCCGCCGCCAAGACCCGGCTGATCGACGCCTTCGCCCGCGAGATCGAGGCCTTTGGCGCCCATTATGTCGAGGAGATGCGCGGCATCGCCGACGGTGCCGGCGTCACGCTCGAAGACATCGTGATGATCAACGCCCGCACCGAGGTCGTGGCCAAGGCTCGGCTGGAGAAGGCCAAGCCCGTCGAGGCCGGCGAGGAGCTCGACGACGGCTGCACCGGCGCGGTGATCATGCCGGAGCGCAGCGCCACCGGCGAGCTGATCCACGGCCAGAACTGGGACTGGAAGGCCGAGTGCGCCGAGACCGCGATCGTGCTGCGCGTGCGCCGCGACGACGGCCCGGATTTCCTCACCTTCGTCGAGGCCGGCGGCCTCGCACGCTGCGGCATGAACGCGGCCGGCGTCTCGATCACCGCCAACTACCTCGAATGCGAGCGCGACTTCACGCAGGTCGGCGTGCCGCTGGCGCTGATCCGGCGCAAGGTGCTGGAGCAGGAGCATTTCGCCATGGCGATGAAGGCGGTCGCGGCAACGCCAAAGTCCTGCTCCAACAACATGATGCTCTCGACCGTCGCCGGCTTCGCCATCGACTTCGAATGCGCGCCGGATGCCGCCTTCCCGATCTATCCCGAGGATGGCCTAATCGTGCACGCCAACCACTGGGTTGGCCAGATCGCGCTAACCAAGATCACCGATACCGGCACGCCGCGCGTGCCCGAGAGCTTCTATCGCGACTGGCGCGTCAAGAAGCTGCTGAACGAAGCCGGCCGCAAGCTGAGCGTCGATGACCTGAAGAATGCGCTCTTCGACGATTTCCTGACGCCTTACGCCGTCTGCCGGCCGCCACGTCCCAACGAGACCGGCAATCTCTCGGCCACGGTCTCGATGGTGATCATGCAGCCGGCGCGCGGGATCATGGAAGTCGCGCCGCTGCCGGCGCTGAACCGCCAGTTCACCCGCTACAGCCTGACCGAGGAGCCGGTCACGCTGGCGGTCGCAGCCGAATGACGTTGGAGAAGTAGGTTTGCGCGGCGCGGAGACCGGAGAGGGCGGCCCGCGCCGGGCAATCTGAAACGCAGAAAGACGGAGGAGTGATCATGGTTTTGAGACCGATTGCGGCGGCCGCCTTCGCGGGCGCCGCCCTGGCTGCCCTGATGGCAGGCCCGGCGCTGGCGGCATCCATCATCAAGGTGCAGCAGAACGCCGATATCCGCAGCATCAACCCCGGCGTGAACCGCGACGACAACACCGACGCGGTCGTGCTTCATATGGTCGAGGGGCTCGTCGCCTATGGCGACGATGCCGAGGTCAAGCCGCTCCTTGCCGAGAAGGTCGACGTCTCGCCGGATGGCAAGACCTACACCTTCACCCTGCGCAAGGGCGTCAAGTTCCATAACGGCGCGGAGCTGAGCTCGGCCGACGTGCTCTGGTCCTGGAACCGCTACATGGAGCCGAAGACCGACTGGCGCTGCCTCTCGGAATTCGACGGGCGCGGCCGGGCCAAGGTCGAGTCCGTGACGGCGCCGGATCCGGCGACGGTCGTGTTCAAGCTGGATACGCCGAGCGCGCTCTTCCTCGCCAACATCGCCCGCACCGATTGCGGCATGACCGGGATCATGCACAAGGATTCGGTCAAGGCCGATGGCAGCTTCGACAAGCCGATCGGCACCGGCCCGTTCAAGTTCGGCGAGTGGAAGCGCAGCGAGTACATCCGGCTCGAGCGCTTCGCCGACTATGCCAGCCTGCCCGGCAAGATCGACGGCTACACCGGCGGCAAGCGCCCGCTGGTCGACGAGGTCCGCTTCCTGATCATCCCCGATAGCTCGACCGCCAAGGCCGCGCTGCTGCGGGGCGACATCGACATCGTCCCCGACGTCGCCAATAGCGAGGTCGCCGAGCTGCGCAAGAATCCCAAGGTGGAGGTCGGGGTCGTCTCGACCATGGGCCTGGTCGGCCTGCTGATCCAGACGCGCGATCCGCTGCTGCAGAACCTCAAGCTGCGCCAGGCCATCGCGATGGCGCTGGATGTGCCCGAAGTCGTCGCGGCGGTCACCGATGGCCTCGGCAAGCCGAACAACTCGATCGTGCCGCTGAAATCGGCCTATTACGGCCCGGTCGAGAAGCAGGGCTACAAATTCGATCCGGCCGCTGCGAAGAAGCTGGTCCAGGAGGCCGGCTACAAGGGCGAGCCGATCGTGATGCTCGCCAACAAGCGCTACCCGCAGAGCTTCGATTCCGCCGTCATCGCCCAGCAGATGCTGCAGGCGGTCGGCCTCAACGTCACCATCGAAGTGCTGGAATGGGCGACGCAGCTCGACCGCTACAACAAGGGCAACTACCAGATGCAGGCGTTCCCCTATTCGGCGCGCCTCGACCCCTCTCTGAGCTTCGAGTCGATCGCAGGTCCCAAGGACAAGCAGCCGCGCAAGGTCTGGGACGATCCGGAATCACTGGCGCTGCTCGACAAGTCGATGGTCGTCTCCGACAAGGCCGAGCGCCAGAAGCTGTTCGACGAGCTGCACAAGCGCTTCATCGAGCAGGTGCCGATGGTGATGCTCTATAACGGCCTCGACGCCGGCGTCTTCAGCAAGAAGGTCAAGGGCTACCAGCCTTCGATCCTGTCGAAGCCGCGGCTCTGGGAGGTCAGCGTCGCCGATTAGCCGGCGATGCCCTCATGGGTCGTTCCTGAGGATATGGCCGGAGATCAGCTCGGTGAGGCGCGCGGCGTCGCGCGCCTCCAGCGCCTCCAGCATGGCGTGATGGTCGCGGTCGCTGCGAAGGAGCGCCTCGTGCGAGATCCAGACCGTGACATTCGAGCCGCGCGAGCGGTCGCGCAGGTTCCAGATCATCTCCTCCATCACGGGATTGCCGCTGAGATGATACATCAGGTGATGGAACTCGCTGTTCACCCGGCTCTGGTCGGCGCGCGTGCCCTCGCGGGCCGCGGCCGAGAACTGCTCGGCGAGGTCGCGCAGCCGGGCGAGGGTGGGGGCGTCGACCGCGGCGACGATGTTGGGCACCGCCGCCGTCTCCATGACGACGCGCGTCTCGCGGATATGGCGCAGGGTCGCGGTGTCGATCTCGGCGACGCGGTAGCCGCGATTGGGCACATGCTCGATCGCCTTGAGCACGACGAGCTCGTCGAGCGCGGCGCGGACGTCGAAACGCGTCGCGGAGAACTTCTCCTCGAGGTCGATCTGGCGCAGCCATTCGCCCCCGCGATAGCCGCCCGAGCGGATCGCCTCGGCGATCTCGCCGGCCAGGGCCCGCTTCTGTTTCCGCTTCCGCATCACGCTCGTCATGGCTGTTCCCTAGCCCATCCGGCCATGCGCCGGCTAGCAGGCCGTATGGGCAGCTTGCCAGACTTCGTCGACTATGCAACTAAATTGGCGCCAATTTAACTGCCAATTGAGGAAGTCCGATGACTGCTGCCCCCGCGACGGTTGAAGCGCCCGAGTCCGATGCGGCCGCCCGCGGCCATGCGATGTACGATCTCGAAAGCACGCCGGTCATCGCCTGCAAATACGATCCGCGCTTCAGCTACTGCCTCTACGTGCCGCCGACCCTCGGGCAGGGCGAGGAGCCGTCGATCGTCGTGACCATGCACGGCACCGGCCGCGGCTTCGTCGGTTATCGCGACGGCTTCGCCGAATTCGCCCGCTGGAACAACTGCATCATCCTGGCGCCGCTCTTCCCGATCGGCGTGCGCGGCGACGGCAACCGCGACGGCTTCAAGTACATGCGCGAGGGCGACATCCGCTACGATCAGGTCCTGATCGAGATGGTCGCCGAGGTCGTGGCGCATTACGGGCTCAAGTCCGACAAGTTCGCGCTGTTCGGCTATTCCGGCGGCGGCCATTTCGCCCATCGCTTCCTGATGTTCCACCCGCAGCGGCTCTGGGCCTGCACGGTCGGCGCGCCCGGCTCGGTGACGCTGCTCGACCCGACCCGCGACTTCTGGGTCGGCACCCGCAACGTCGAGGAGCTCTTCGGCCTGGAGATCGACCCCGCGGCCATCGCCAAGGTGCCGGTGCAGATGATCGTTGGTGCAGCCGATCTCGAGACCTGGGAGATCACCCACAAGGAAGGCGGCCGCAACTGGATGCCGGACGCCAACCATGCCGGCAAGAACCGGCCCGAGCGCCTCGCCGCGCTGAAGACATCCTTCGAGGAGCACGGCATCGCCGTGCGCTTCGACCTGGTGCCGAACATGCCGCATGACGGCCCAAAGGCCCTGCCGCGGGTCCAGGATTTCCTGGCCGGCGTATTGCAGGCGCGCCGTGCCAAGGCCGCGTGAGACAACAAGTCTAAAATATCAAAAAACAGGGGATCGTCGATGAACCGTATTCTTGCTTCCGCCTTCGCCCTGGCCCTTTCGGCCGGAACTTTCCAAGTCCACGCTGTTCAGGCCCAAACGCTCACTGCCGTGCTCAACGCCGACATGCGCTCGTCCAACCCGGGCGTGAACCGCGACGACAACACCGACACGGTCGTCCTCCACATCGTCGAGGGCCTCGTCGGCTATGACGAGGGCGGCTCGGTCGGCCCGCTCCTGGCCGAGAAGGTCGATCTTTCCCAGGACGGCAAGACCTACACCTTCACGTTGCGCAAGGGCGTCAAGTTCCACAACGGCGCCGAGCTCACCTCGGCCGACGTGCTCTGGTCATGGACCCGCTACATGGATCCGAAGACCGACTGGCGCTGCCTCGGCGATCTCGACGGCCGCAACGGGCTCAAGGTCGTCTCGGCCACCGCGCCGGACGCCAACACCTTCGTCATGGAGCTGAACGCGCCGAACGCGCTCTTCCTCGACACGCTCGCCCGCACCGATTGCGGCGGCACCGCCATCATCCACAAGGATTCGGTCAAGGCCGATGGCAGCTGGGACAAGCCGATCGGCACCGGCCCGTTCAAGCTCGGCGAATGGAAGCGCGGCCAGTCGATCCAGCTTCTCGCCTATGAGGGCTATGTCTCGCCCAAGGGCGCCACGCGCGACGGCATGCTCGGGTCGAAGCGCCCGCTGGTCAAGGAAGCCAGGTTCATGGTCATCCCTGACGCGGCGACCGTGAAGGCCGGCCTGATGGCCGGTTCGCTCGACATCGCCTCGGTGCCCGAGATCGACGCCGCCGAGTTGAAGGCGCATCCGAAGCTTAACGTCGTGACCGGCACCAACCCGGTCCGGCACGGCATGATCATTCAGACGCGCGACCCTGTGCTGAAGAACGTCAAGCTGCGCCAGGCGATCGCGGCCTCGATCGACTTCCCCGAGCTCGTCGCCAACGTCACCAACAATCTCGGCCAGCCCAACAACTCGCCGATCTACATGACCTCGAAGTACTTCGGCGAGGCCGAGAAGCAGGGCTTCAAATACGACCCGGCGCTGGCCAAGAAGCTGCTCCAGGAGGCCGGCTACAAGGGCGAGAAGATCACCATCCTCGCCAACAAGCGCTCGACCGCGCCGAGCTTCAACACGGCCGTCATCGCCCAGCAGATGATGCAGGCGGTCGGCATCAACGCCGACATCGAAGTCCTGGAGTGGGCGACGCAGCTCGACCGCTACAACAAGGGCAACTACCAGATGGAGGCCTTCTCCTATTCCGGCCGCTTCGACCCCGCACTCGGCTTCGAGCAGATCTCCGGGCCGAAGGACAAGCAGCCGCGCAAGGTCTGGGAAGACCCCGAGGCGCTCGCCCTGATCGACAAGAGCATGGTCGTTGCCGACGTCACTGAGCGCCAGAAGATCTTCGACGACCTGCACAAGCGCTTCATCGAGCAGGTGCCGACCATCTTCACCCATAACGACGTCGACATCGTCGCTCATTCCAAGCGGGTCTCCGGCGTCAAGCCGTGGATGTCGAAGCTGCGCCTCTGGGAAGTCGGCGTCGCCAACTGAACCCGCTGGGCTGACGGGGAGGGGACCGCATGCTTCGCTTCGCGCTGACGCGCATCCTGATGGCGTTGCCGACGCTGCTGATCGTGGCGGTGTCGGTCTTCGTCCTGATCCGGCTGATCCCGGGCGACCCGGCGCAGCTCATGCTCGGCGACCTCGCCGACCCCGCCAGCCTCGCTGACCTCCGGGGCCGGCTCGGCCTCGACAAGAGCCTGCCGGTCCAGTTCGGCATCTGGTTCGGCAACCTGCTGCATGGCGATCTCGGCCAGTCGATCTCCTCGCAGCAGGCGGTGCTGCCGCTGATCCTGCAGCGCTTCTGGATCAGCGCGCAGATCGTGCTCGTCGCGGTCCTTTTGGCCGTCCTCGTCGCGGTGCCGGCCGGCGTCATCGCTGCCTGGCGCCAGAACAGCTCGCTCGACCTCGGCCTCGTCGGTCTGGCGACGCTGCTGCTCTCGATTCCAACCTTCTGGCTCGGCCTGCTGCTGCTGCTCTTCTTCGGGCTCAAGCTCGAGTGGCTTCCGGTCGTCGGCTACGTCTCGATCAGCGAGGATGCGACGCGCGGCATCCTCTACCTCGTCATGCCGATCATGACGCTGTTCCTGCACGAGATCGGCGTCCTGCTGCGCATGGCGCGCGCCTCGACGCTAGAGGTGCTCCGGCTCGACTACATCACCCATGCCCGCGCCAAGGGCTTGTCGGAAGGCGCTGTGCTCTGGCGCCACGCCTTCAAGAACGCCTTCGGCCCGACCTGGACGCTGATCGGCCTCGTGCTCGGCAACCTCTTGGGCGGCATCGCCGTGGTCGAGACCGTCTTCACCATTCCCGGCCTCGGCCGGCTGCTGGTCGATTCGATCTTCGCCCGCGATTACCCCGTGATCCAGGGCTGCCTGCTCTTCGTCGCCTTCACCTATGTCGTCGTCAATCTGGTGATCGACCTGTGCTATCCCATCTTCGATCCAAGGGTGACGGCGCAATGAAACGGCTCGCACCCAACGCCCTGCTGGGCGGATTCCTGATTGGCACGCTGATCGTCGTCGCGCTGATCGGCGCGGTCTGGACGCCCTACGATCCGCTCCAGCTCAGCTTCCGCGCCAAGCTCGCCGCGCCCAGCGCCGCGCATTGGCTCGGGACCGACGAGTTCGGCCGCGACGTCGGCAGCCGCCTGATGGCCGGCGCCGCGACCAGCGCCTGGATCAGCCTGCTCACCGTGACGCTGGCCGTCGTCTTCGGCACCGCGATCGGCGTGGTCAGCGGCTATGTCCGCGGCTGGTTCGACCGCATCGTCATGGCCTTCAACGACGCGCTGCTGGCCTTCCCCGGCATCCTGCTGGCGCTCGGCCTGCTCGCCGTGCTCGGCGCCAACAAATACGGCATCATCGCCGCGCTCGGCATCGCCTACACGCCTTCGGTCGCCCGCATCGTCCGCGGCGCCGTGCTCTCGCTGCGCGAGCGCGAGTTCATCGCCGCCTCGCGCGTGATGGGCAATTCCGAGCTCTTCACGATGGCAAGGCATATCCTGCCGAACTGCATCGCGCCGCTGACCGTGCTGGCGACCTCGATGTTCGGCTATGTGCTGCTGGCCGAGAGCGCGCTCTCCTTCCTCGGCCTCGGCGTGCCACCGCCGGCCCCGACATGGGGCAACATGCTCGCCGGTAGCCGGCCCTATATCGGCCAGGCGGTGTGGCTCGGCATCTTCCCGGGCCTGTGCATCTCGCTCACCCTGCTCGGCATCAACCTTCTGGGCGATGCCGTCCGCGACAGGCTCGACCCGCGCATGAGGGGGATGTGATGGCCGAGAACAGCACGCCGCTGCTCAGCGTCGACAAGCTGACGCTGGCGATCAACTCGACCGGCAAGCGCGTCGTCAACGATGTCAGCTTCTCGGTCTCGCCCGGCGAGATGGTCGGCATCGTCGGCGAATCCGGCTCGGGCAAGACGCTCGCCGCCCGCGCCATCATGGGCTTCATCCCGCCGGCGGTGCGCCGTATCTCCGGCGCGATCCGCTTCGAGGGCCATGACGTCATGACCATGGCGCCGAAGGCGCTGCGCGAGATGCGCGGTGCCCGCGTCGGCATGGTCTTCCAGGAGCCGATGACCTCGCTCAACCCGTCGATGCTGATCGGCCAGCAGCTCGACGAGGGCCTAGCGCTGCATCGCAGGCTCAGCGCCGCCGAGCGCAAGGCGCTGATCCTCGACATGCTCAGGCGCATCGGCATCCGCGATCCCGAGGGCGCGCTGACCTCCTATCCGCACCAGTTCTCCGGCGGGATGCGTCAGCGCATCATGCTGGCCTCGGTGATGCTGCTGAAGCCGGCGCTGCTGCTGGCCGACGAGCCGACCACGGCGCTCGACGCCGTCGTCCAGCGCGAGGTGCTGGAGCTGATGGTCGACCTGACCAAGGCCAACAACACGGCCGTGCTGATGATCTCGCACGATCTCGGCATGATCGCGCGCTATTGCAGCCGCATCATCGTGATGCAGCAGGGCGACGTGGTCGAGCAGGGCCTGGCCCAGGACCTGCTCGCCCGGCCGCAGCATCCCTATACCCGCAAGCTGCTCGCGGCGATGCCGCTGCGCGGCCCGGTGCGCGATCTGCCGAAGGCGGACACGCCGATCGTCTCGGTGCGTGACCTCACGGTCGACTATGGCGGCCGCCAGGGCTTCTTCCGCAAGGAGGCGCCCAAGCGCGCCCTGCACGGCGTCAGCATCGACGTCCAGCCGGGCGAGGTCGTCGCCGTGGTCGGCGGCTCCGGCTCCGGCAAGACCACGCTCGGCGGCGCCATCGCCGGGCTGGTCAAGCCGAGCGGCGGCGAGATCCGCTTCAACGGCAAGCCGATCGACAGGAGCGAGACGGCCTATTGGGACTACCGGCTGAACTGCCAGATGGTCTTCCAGGACCCGTATTCCTCACTCGACCCGCGCATGACGATCGGCGATCTCGTCGGCGAGCCGCTCCGGCTCGTGCCCGGCATGGCCAGGGCCGAGAAGGCCAGGCGCGTGCAGGAGGTGCTGACCGAGGTCGGCCTCGCCGAAGGCTTCGCCAGCCGCTACCCGCACGAGCTCTCCGGCGGCCAGCGCCAGCGCATCGCGATCGCACGGGCCGTGGTGCGCCGGCCGAGCTTCGTCATCGCCGACGAGCCGGTCTCGGCCCTCGACGTCACCGTGCGCGCCCAGGTGCTGGAGCTCTTCGCCGAGCTGCAACGCAAGCACGGCTTCTCCTGCCTGTTCATCAGCCATGACCTCGGCGTGGTCGAGCAGGTCGCGGATCGGGTCATCGTCATGCACGAGGGCCGGATCGTCGAGGAAGGCAGCCGCGACGCGATCTTCGACAACCCGCGCCACGACTACACCCGCAAGCTGCTCTCGGCTGTGCCGGGGCTGGAGAGTACGGGCGATGGCGGCGTGCGCCTGTTCTGGCGCCTGTCGGACGGCGCGGGCGAAGCGGCCCGGACCTGACGCGAAACGTTGAACGGGAAGGCTCCTCCCTTCCCCCTTGTGGGGAAGGGTAGGGGGATGGGGGGCGAATGACGGGGTGCGGCGCTGCTTGTACCGGCGGGGCGGGGAGATCGGAGAGGCAATCGCTCCGACTTTTCGACCCCCACCCCAAGCCCCTCCCCACAAGGGGGAGGGGTTTCCTGCGTCCCTTCCTGCACTGCAGAGATATCGGTCCGGAGCCTACGAGATGACGAGTACGAACAAGCCGCGCTGGCCCGGCGGCGCTGAGGCCGTGATCTGCGTGACCATCCATGTCGACGGCCCCGCCGTCGAGGCCGGGCGCGGCCAGAACGCGCTCGGCATCAACAGCCGCGGCAACTACGCGCTGCGCCGCGGCGTCGACCGCTATCTCGACATGCTCGATCGCCACGGCATCAAGGCGACCTTCTTCTGCTGCGGCTATGACGCCGAGCACTGGCCCGAGCCCTTCCGCAAGATGCACGCGGCCGGCCACGAGATCGCGGCCCATGGCTACCAGCACGAGGGCTTCGACCTCGGCGAGCGCGAGCCCGAGCTGCTGGAGAAGACCCATCGCATCCTGACCGATGTCACTGGCGAGGCCCCGGTCGGCTGGTGCTCGCCCTCCGGCCGCAAGAGCAAGCTGACGCTGCCGACCTTGCGCCGCCTCGGCTATCGCTACGACGCCAGCGAGAAGGACGAGGACCTGCCTTACCTGCTCGATGACGGCTTCGCGGTTGTGCCCAACAACACCGTCTCGCTCGACGATTTCCCGATGTACTTCACCGGCGGCGCGCTGGCCTCCGAGGTCGAGCGCAACTTCGTCCAGGAATTCGACGCGATCAGCGGCCGCGACGGCTATGTCCACCTGACCGTCCATCCGAAAGCCGGCGGCGGCTCCGGCACGCCGGCGCGCGCGGCGGCGGTCGACCGCTTCCTCGCCTATGCCAAGGCGAAGCCCGGCACCCGCTTCATGACCTGCAACGAGATCGCCGACCATTGCCTGGCCAATCCCGCAACCTGGCGGGAGCCGCGCCAATGAGCCTTCTCCTCACCGTCAACGTCCACGGCATCGGCCCGGAAGCCGCGACCATCCCCGAAGCCGAGATATTCGGCCGCGACGCCCATGGCCGCTACACCTACCGCATCGGGCTTTCCCGCGTGCTCGATGCGCTCCGCGACTACGGCCTGAAGGCGACCTTCTTCTGGCCCTCCAGCGAGGCGCAGCGCATCCCGGCTTTGCTTGAGCGCTGCCTGAAAGACGGCCACGAGCTCGCCAGCAACGGCCGCGCCTTCGAGGACCACTCCAAGCTGGGTGCGGACGAGGACGCGGTCATCGAAGAGGCCCACGACCTCCTGAGCCGCCTTGCCGGTACGGCGCCGATCGGCTTCCGCTCGCCGACCGGAACGCTCTCCGAGCGCACCATCCCGATCCTGCAACGGCTCGGCTATCGCTACGATTCGAGCTTCCTCGACGACGACGCGCCGTACTCGCTCGCGCAGTACGGTGGCGCCGGCATGGTCGAGCTGCCCATTTCCGAAGGCCTGACCGACGCGACCCATTTCCGCCGCCGCGTCACGCAGGACCGCGCTGAGGCGCTGCTCGGCGAAGAGCTGACCGCGCTGCTCGGCGTCGACGGCTATGCCTGCCTGACCTTCCATCCCCGCGCCGATATCGGCATCGGCCGCGCGGCGCGCCTGCCCATGCTGGAGCGGCTCGTGCGGCTCGCTGAAAAGCGGGGCGCGACTCCCGTTCTTTGCCGCGATGCGGCCGAGCAAACGCTTACGAATTGAGAGATCGGGAGAAGATCATGATGGTATTTGGGTGCGTGCCGGGCCGCCGCAAGCGCGCCGCCCTGGCTATCCTCATCGGCTCCGTGCTGCTGGCGGGAGCCGCCTCGGCGCAGACGCTGCGCACGGTGATCAACGCCGACATCCGCGGCCTGATGCCGGGCAAGAGCCCGGACATCTCGACCGGCAGCGTGCTGCAGAACGTCTATGAGGGGCTCGTCGCCTGGCGCAGCGACGGCAGCGTCGCGCCGATGCTGGCCGATAAGATCGAGGTTTCCGCCGACAAGCAGACCTACACCTTCACGCTGCGCGACGGCATCACCTTCCACAATGGCGCGCCGCTGACCGCAAGGGAGGTCGTCTGGACCTGGCAGCGCTTCCTCGATCCGAAATCGGCCTGGCCCTGCCGCGGCAATTTTGACGGCTCGAACGCGATCAAGGTCGAGAGCGTGCAGGCGCTCGACGACGGCCATGTCGCCTTCCATCTCGCCAGCCCGAGCGGCGCGCTGCTCAGCGCCATGGCGCGGGCCGATTGCGACTCGACCGGCATCGCCCACCCGGCTTCCGTCGATGCTGAGGGTAACTGGATCGCCGCCATCGGCACCGGCCCGTTCAAGCTGTCGGAATGGCGCAAGGGCCAGTTCGTCGAGCTCTCGCGCTTCGACGGCTACAAGCCGCGCAGCGAGGCGGCGGACGGGCTCGCCGGGGCCAAGATCGCTAAGGTCGAGAAGGTCCGCATCGAGCTGATCCCGGATGCGCAATCGACCAAGCTCGCCCTGTTCCAGGGCAAGATCGACCTCTGGCCCGAGGCCGACAGCAACCAGGTCAAGGAGTTGCAGCAGAACCCCTCCGTCACCGTGCTGACGACGCCGCTCGCCGCGATCTACGCCCTGCCGCTCCAGACCCGCGACCCGGTCCTCGCCGACAAGCGCATTCGGCAGGCGATCAACTATGCGATCGACCGCGGGAGCCTGTCCGGCGCGCTCTTCGACGGCAAGGTGCCGGCCTCCGCCTCGCTGATCCCGGCGACGAGCGCCTTCTACGGCCCGGTGCAGAAGACTGGTGCCGAGTTCGATCCCGCCAAGGCCAAGGCGCTGATCGCCGCTGCCGGCTACAAGGGCGAACGCATCGTCATCCTGACCAACAAGCAGAACGCCGTAATGGCCGACACCGCGATCTACGTGCAGGCGATGCTGCGCGAGGTCGGGCTCAACGCCGATGTCGAGGTGCTGGAGTTCGGCGCGCAGTTCGAGCGCTATTATGCCGGGCGCTACCAGATGATGGTCTGGAACGTCACGCCCTATCTCGACCCGCTCTTCATCGTCGAGCGCTTCACCGGCGACAAGGCCCGCCAGGCCGACAAGCCCTGGGACAATCCCAAGGCGCGCGACTTGCTGAAAAGCCTCTTCGCCGAGAGCGATGCCGCCAAGCGCCAGGCCCTCTACGACGATTTGCAGCGCCTCTACCTCGACGACATGCCGATGGTGGTCTGGGGCACCCGTGTCAGCTCGACCGCTGTGCGCAGGAACGTGGTTGGGTTCGAGGGCTGGCCCGGCCAGAAGCCGCGGTTCTGGGGTGTGTCGGTGAACTGAGGAGGGGGCGGGATGGCGCGGCTTTCCCTTCTCCCCTTGCGGGAGAAGGTGGCGCGAAGCGCCGGATGAGGGGTCGCGCCGCCCTTGCTCGTTGAGTTTGTCAGAGGCGCCGCGCGGCCATCGTCGCGCGACCCCTCATCCGTCTCGGCTTCGCCGAGCCACCTTCTCCCGCAAGAGGGAGAAGGAAGGAGCCCTCAGCCCCAAACCTCCCGCGCCGTCTCGACGATCAGCTCGAGCTTCTTCCACTGCTCGTCCTCGGCCAGCGTGTTGCCCTCCTCGGTCGAGGCGAAACCGCATTGCGGCGAGAGGCAGAGCTGGTCGAGCGAAACATACTTTGAGGCCTCGTCGATGCGGCGCTTGAGGTCGTCCTTGCTCTCCAGCACGCCGGTCTTCGAGGTCACCAGGCCGAGCACGACGTGCTTGCCCTTGGGCAGGAAGCGCAGCGGCTCGAAGCCGCCCGAGCGGTCGTTGTCCCATTCCATGAAGTAGCCGTCGACCGGCATGGTGTTGAACAGCACGTCCGCGATCGGCTCGTAGCCGCCCGACGCGATGAAGGTCGAGCGGAAATTGCCGCGGCAGAGATGCATGGTGATGGCGAGGTCCTTCGGCTTGTCCTTCAGCGCCGTCTGGACCATGCCGGCATAGATCTCGGGCTGATGGTCTGGGTCGTCGCCCCGCGCCCGCAGCATCTCGCGCTGCTCGGGGTCGCAGAGATAGGCGAAGGAGATGTCGTCGAGCTGGAGATAGCGGCAGCCGGCATCGTAGAAGGCGTGCACGGCCTTGTTATAGGCGTTGCCGACATCGCCGTAGAACGCGTCCATCTCCGGATAGACGCCCATGTTGATCATCTTCCGGCCGCCGCGATAGTGCAGCATGCTCGGTCCGGGAATGGTCATCTTCGGCGTCGAGCCGGTCGAGACGTTGTCGCGCAGGAAGCGGAAATGCTCGACCATCGGATGGCCGGAGAAGCCGATCTTGCCGGTGATCCGCAGCGACTTCGAGATGCCGACGCCGCCCTTGAAGTTCATCCCTGAGTCGGCGGTGATCGCGTCGACGCCGTCGAGCTCCTCCATGAAGTCGAAATGCCAGTAGGCCCGGCGGAACTCGCCATCGGTGATGCCCTGCAGGCCGATCGCCTCCTGCTTCTTGATGAGCTTGCGGATCTCCGCATCCTCGATCGCCTTGAAGGCGGCGTCGTCCATGGTGCCGGCGGCGTGCTTCTCGCGGGCGTCCTTCAGCGGCGCGCTGCGCAGCAGGCTGCCGACCATGTCGGCGCGGAAGGGGGGGATGGTCTTGGTCATGCTCGTTTCCTCAGGTCAGGGAGCGTTGTGTCCGGTCGCGTCGGGCGGGACCGGGTTGGTTGAACGTCTCGGCCGGGCCGGGCGCTCGGCGACGGAGAGATGTGCTGCCATGGCGGCCTCGTCGGCCAGCAACTCGGCGGATGTGGCGGCATGCACGATCGCGCCGCGGTCGAGGATCACGGCCCGGTCTGTCACCGGCAGGATTTTTCGCGCTTTCTGCTCGACCAGGATCACGGTCAGCTTCTCCTCGCGGATCAACCTGGCGATGGCGGCCAGCAATTCGTCGACAATGATCGGGGCGAGGCCCTCCAGCGGCTCGTCGAGCAAGAGCAGCTTCGGGTCGAGCATCAGCGCCCGCGCCACGGCCAGCATCTGCTGCTCGCCGCCGGAGAGCTGGTTGCCGAGATTGCGTTTGCGCTCGCCCAGCCGCGGGAACATCGCGTAGACCCGCTCGACCGTCCAGGCGCTGCCGCGCTGCACGGCGGTCAGGTTCTCCTCGACCGTGAGCGAGCGGAAGATGTTGCGCTCCTGCGGCACCCAGCCGATGCCGGCCGCCGCGCGCCGCTCCGGCGCGAACCGGGTGATGTCCTCGCCATTGAAGCTGATGCGGCCCGAGACATGCCGGGTCAGGCCCATGATGCTGTCGATCAGCGTGGTCTTGCCGGTGCCGTTGCGGCCGAGCAGGGCGAGCGCTTGGCCGGCTTCGAGCGAGAGCGACAGGCCGTTGATGACGACGGCGTCGCGATAGCCGGAGACGAGGTTCTCGATGACGAGGAGGTCAGACATGCGCGTCCTCCCCGAGATAGACCGCCTTCACGCGCGGATCGCTCGAGATCTCGTCGACCGTGCCCTCGGCGAAGAGCGCGCCCTGCACCAGCACCGAGATGCGGTCCGCGAAGGAGAAGACCAGCTCCATGTCGTGCTCGATCAGCAGGACCGTCACGTCCTCCGGCAGCGCCGCGACGCTGTCGAGCACGTCGTGGCGCTCGTCCTCCGGCACGCCGGCGGCGGGCTCGTCGAGCAGCAGCAGTTTTGGCTTGCAGGCCATGGCGAGCGCGATCTCGAGCAGGCGCTGCTTGCCATAAGGCAGCGTCGAGGTGCGCCGCGTCATCATCGCGCCCAACTGCATGCGGGTGAGCAGCGCCTCGGCCTCATCGATCACCGCGCTATCGGCCCCGACCCGCGACCAGAAGCGCGCGCCCGTGCCCTGGCGCTCGGCGATGGCGAGGCTGACCGTCTCGATCGGCGTCAGCTCGGCGAAGAGCTGGTTGATCTGGTAGGTGCGGGCCATACCGCGCCGCACGCGACCCTGCTGGCTGGCATAGGTGACGTCCTCGCCATTCAGCCAGATCGTGCCGGCGCTTGGCGGCAGCACGCCGGTCAGCAGGTTGATGAAGGTGGTCTTGCCGGCGCCGTTGGGGCCGATCAGCGCATGTCGGGCGCCTTGCTTCACCGAAAGCGAGACGTCGGCGTTGGCCTTGAAGCCGCCGAAGCTTTTGCCGAGGCCGATGGTGCGCAGCGCCGGGTTCATGGCCGCCGAGCCCCGAGCAGCCGCAGCAGCGGCGCGAAGGGGCGGGCCAGCCCGGCCATCCGCCGGTCGCGTCCGATCAGCACCAGGATCACCAGGATGAAGCCCATCCAGAAGATCCAGTAGGCCGGGGTCATCGCCGAGAGCGTGTCCTTCATCAGCTTGAAGGCGATGGCGCCGATCAGCCCGCCATAGAGATAGCCGGAGCCGCCAATGACCAGCACCAGCAGGGCATCGGCCGAGCGGGCGAAGTCGAGCACCTCCAGCGAGACAAATTGGGTGGTCTGGGTCAGCAGCGCCCCGGCCATGCCGGCATAGACCGCGCCGAGCGTGTAGATCGCGATCAGCCGGCGGTTCGGCGCGATGCCGATCGTGGCTGCGCGCAGGCGGTTGTCTTTCAGCGCCTTCACCGACAGGCCGAAGGGCGAATGGACGATCCGCCGCGCCGCGAGGAAGAGCAGGAAGGTCACGGTCAGGCTGTAGACATAGGCGGTCGTCCCGGCGAAATCGAAGTCGAACCGGCCGAGGATCGGCCCGGGCGCGACGCCGAGCAGGCCGTCGGCGCCGCCGGTGAGCCAGTCGAGCCGGTTGGCGATCTCGTGGAAGATCAGCGCCACGCCAAGCGTCACCATCAGCCGGGTCAGGTCGGTGCCGCGCAGGATCATGAAGCTGGCGAGGAAGCCGGCGAAGCCTGCTGCAACGCCGGAGAGCACGAGCCCGCTCACCGGCTCGGTGACGCCGTACTTGGTCAGCAGCCCGGCCGCATAGGCGCCGACGCCGAAGAAGGCGGCGTGCCCGAGCGAGACGATGCCGGCATAGCCGAGGATCAGGTCGAGCGAGAGTGCGAACAGGCCGAGGATCGCGATCTCGTTGAGCAGGAGATGGCGATTCGGCAGCAGAAGAATCAAGGCGAAGGCGCTGATCCAGAACAGAAATTCAGGCCAGCGCCAGGCGGCCTTCGCCTTCAGGAAGGCGGCGGGGCCAAGCACTGGCTTGGCGTCCTGCTGCGGGGCCGGATTGGACTGGAGCATGGCTCAGCGTCCCCGCGCGAACAGGCCTTGCGGCCTGATCATCAGCACGGCCAGCATCATCGCGTAGATGATGAAGGCGCCGAGCTGCGGCACGAGGTACTTGCCCATCACGTCGGCGACGCCAAGCAGCAGCGCCGCCAGGAACGGGCCGGTCAGGCTCGACGTGCCGCCGACCGTGACCACGATCAGGAAGTAGAGCATGAACTTGAGCGGGAAGGTCGGGTCGAGCCCGACGATCTCGGCACCGAGCGCCCCGCCCAGACCCGCCAGCCCCGAGCCGAAGGCGAAGGTGATGGCGAAGACCTTGACCACGGGAATGCCGAGCCCGCGCGCCACGCGCCTGTCGTCGACGGCGGCGCGCAGCTGGCTGCCGAAGCGCGTCTTCGCCAGGATCCATTGCAGGCCGAGCGCCATCAGCCCGCAGACCACCACCAGGAACAGCCGGTAGATGCCGATGCCGACGCCGCCAATCGTGATCCGGCCCTGCAGATAGGCGGGCAGGTGGATGTTCTGCTGCGACGAGCCCATCAGGTAGTCGGTCGCGGCGATCGCCATGAAGACCAGGCCGATCGAGAACAGCACCTGGTCGAGATGACTGCGCTCGTACATCCGGACATAGAGCGTGCGCTCGAAGAGCAGGCCGAGTGCGGCGCTGAACAGGAAGGCGAGCGGCAGGCAGGCCAGGAACGGCACACCGAACCGGTTCATCAGGACGACGGTGGCGTAGCCCCCGGCCATGGCGAAGGCGCCATGGGCGAGGTTGACGAAGTTCATCAGCCCGAGCGTGACGGCAAGCCCCGCCGCCAGCACGAAGAGCAGCATGCCATAGGCGATCCCGTCGAACAGGATGGTCAGCAAGGGGACGGGCTCCGGTACTGCTTCAATCGATCAGGAGAAGGCGCCGAACGGGGCGCCTTCTCGTCCAGAGATCCCGGATCGGGCTTCGCCGCGTCCGGGATGACCGCCTTCGGCGGTCACTTGCCGGCCTTGACCGGGTCCGGAACCGCTTCGAACGTCGAGAACTCGACATTGTAGAGCTGGCCGTCGACCTTCTCGATCTTGCGGACATAGACGTTCTGGACGATGTCGCGGGTCTTGGCGTCGATCGAGATCGGGCCGCGCGGGCTCGTCCAGCTCATGCCCTTCATCGCCTCGACCAGCGCCGTGCCATCGGTCGCGCCGTTGGTCTTCTTCAGCGCCTCGTAGATCAGGTGCATGCCGTCCCAGCCGCCGACGGCCATGAAGTTCGGGCGCACGTTGGCGGCCTTGGTGAAGGCGGCGACGAAGGCCTTGTTCTCGGGCGAGTTATGGTTCGCCGAGTAGTGGTGCGTGGTGATCGTGCCGAGGGCGACGTCGCCCATGCTGTCGACGATGTCGTCATCGGTGACGTCGCCGGTGGCGATCAGGCGCACGCCCGACTTGTCGAGCCCGCGCTCGACGAACTGCTTCATGAACTGCGAGCCGACGCCGGACGGCACGAAGACGAAGAGCGCGTCGGGCTTGGCGTCGCTGACGCGCTGCAGGAACGGCGCGAAATCGGGGTTGCGCAGCGGGATGCGGACCTCGCCGGTCACCTCGCCGCCGGCTGCGGTCAGCCGGTCCTTGAAGGCCTTCTCGGCATCGATGCCCGGGCCGTAGTCGGAGACCAGCGTCATCGCCTTCTTGACGCCGTTCTTGGCCGCCCAGTCGGCGATGCCGATCGTCACCTGCGGCAGGGTGAAGCTGGTGCGGACGATGAAGGGCGACTGCTCGGTGATCGAGGAGGTTGCCGCCGCCATCACGATCATCGGCGTCTTCGACTGCGTCGCCAGCGGCGCGACGGCAAAGGCGAGCGGCGTCAGGCCGAAGCCGGCGAGGAAGCTGACCTTGTCGTTGACCAGCAGCTCCTGCGCGATGCGCCGCGTCACGTCCGGCGTGCCGGTATCGTCCTTGACGATGAGCTCGACCTTCTTGCCGGCGACGGTCGCACCCTTCTCGGCGATGTAGAGCTTGGCCGCAGCCTCGATCTGGCGGCCGGTCGAGGCGAAGGGGCCGGTCATCGGCAGGATCAGGCCGATCTTGACCGTCTCCTGCGCCAGGGCCGGGCCGCCGGCGAGCATGAGTGCGCCGCCGAGCGCGATGGCAGCCCGGCGCGTGAAGGCAAATCTGGATGTCATCGAGCTCTCCCTAAATTGTGCGATTATCGCACTATTATTCTGAAATCGCACAGGTTTTCGGCTGATTGCGCGGACCTGTCAATTGGGTCGATAGGCGATGCCGGTGACGATTATGCGGCTTGCTGCTGGAAGCTGCCAGGCAGTTCCAAGCTTGTCGTCTTTCTGACAGGCAAACGGCCCGCTAGGCGGCACTATCGCCATCTGCACGCGGATCACGGCTCGGCCGGGCATTGCCCCTGGGCGGCGTTCTGTAGCAGGAATTGTTTCGATCGCGCTGGCACCAATTGCCATCGCGACGGGCCTTCGGCGCCATCGCGTCTCGCACATACGAGGGAATCATGGATCTCGGACTTCACGACAAGCGCGCCCTCGTGCTCGGCGCCAGCCGCGGCCTCGGCGCGGCCATCGCCCGCACCCTCGCGGAGGAGGGCGCGACCGTGATCGCCGCCGCCCGCAACACGGCGGCGATCGACGCCTGGATCGACGAATGCTCCGAGGGCGCGCGCGGCCGCATCGTCGCCGCCAGCCTCGACCTCTCCGACATCAACTCCGTGGAGACGCTGACCGGCGTGCTCGAACATGCCGGCGGCATCGACATCCTGATCGGCAATTCCGGCGGCCCGCCGCCGAAGGAGGCGAGGGAGGCGACCCGCGCCGACTGGCTCGCCTATTTCGAGTCGATGGCCGCCAACCTGTTCCACCTCACCCAGGCCTTCCTGCCCGGCATGACCGAGCGCGGCTGGGGCCGCATCATCACCATCACCTCGTCCGGCGTCGAGCAGCCGATCCCGCGGCTCGCGCTCTCGAACGGCGTGCGCTCGGCCGTGCTCGCCTGGTCGAAGACGCTGGCCGGCGAGGTGGCTTCGCAAGGCGTCACCGTCAACGTCGTGATGCCCGGCCGCATCCAGACCGAGCGCGTCGCCCAGCTCGACCAGGCCGCCGCCGACCGCGCCGGCAAGAGCATCGAGGAGACCGCCGCCGCCTCGCGCGCCACGATTCCCGCCGGGCGCTACGGCACGCCGAAGGAATTCGCCGACGTCGTCGCCTTCCTCGCCAGCGAGCGCGCGAGCTATGTCACCGGCGCCAAGATCAGGATCGACGGCGGCGCGACGCGCGGGATCTGACCACCTCATGCGGCAGAATCGGCCGCGAAAGCCGATTCTGCCGCTTCCCTGGAAGGTTCTTCTACTTTCGACGTGAAATAAGAAAAACCACGCTACTGCCTGTGAATTGATCATTAGGGCCTGCGGGTATAGCTGAAGTGTTCGATTTACCGAACGCTGACGTGTGTCATGGCCTTGGACCAGCTCGTCTCCGATCGGCGCTCGGACGGGCTGAAAACTGAGTCCGGGAGCGCCATCCATAGCGAAACCACCTTGCGGGAGCGGGCGGCGGGGCTGGTGCGCGCGTTCGACGCGGCGGATGCCGCGGGCCGGCTGGCAGGCCTCGTTGCGACCGCCCCTGGCCGCATCGTCTTCACCTCCAGCTTCGGCCTGGAAGATCAGGTCCTCACCCATCTGATCGCCAGCGCGAAACTGCCCATCGAGATCGTCACGCTCGATACCGGCCGGCTGTTTCCCGAGATCTATGCGCTGTGGGAGGAGACCGAGCGGCGCTATGGCGTGGTGATCCGGCCCTTCTACCCGCGCCATGAGGCGATAGAGCTCTACGTTCGCCAGAACGGCATCAACGGCTTCTATCAGTCGCGCGATGCCCGCAAATCCTGCTGCGACATCCGCAAGGTCGAGCCGCTTGGGCGCGCGCTCGCGGGGGCGGATGTCTGGGTCACCGGCCTGCGCGCCGACCAGTCGGCCGCGCGCGGCGGCGTCCAGCTTGCCGAGGCCGAGGCCGAGCGCGGGCTGATCAAGTTCAACCCGCTGCTCGACTGGTCGCGCGAGCGGGCGCTCGCCTTCGCCAAGGCGGAAGCGATCCCGCTCAACCCACTGCACGAAAAGGGCTTCGTCTCGATCGGCTGCCAGCCCTGCACCCGCGCCATCGCGCCTGGCGAGCCGGAGCGCGCCGGGCGCTGGTGGTGGGAGGACGACGCTGCCAAGGAATGCGGCCTGCATGTCGGCGCCGACGGCAAGCTGGTGCGCGCCAAGGCGCCCGAGCCGGCGGAGGCATAAGAACATGATCCAGCTCAGCCATCTCCAGAAGCTCGAAGCCGAGGCGATCTTTATCATCCGCGAGGTCGTCGCGACCTGCGACAAGCCGGTGCTGCTCTATTCGATCGGCAAGGATTCCGCCGTCCTGCTGCATCTGGCGATGAAGGCCTTCTATCCGGCCAAGCCGCCTTTCCCGCTGCTCCATGTCGACACGACCTGGAAGTTCCGCGAGATGATCGCCTTCCGGGACGAGACGGCTTCGCGGCTCGGGCTCGACCTGATCGTCCACATCAACCAGGAGGGCGTGAAGGCCGGCATCGGCCCCTTCGCTTCCGGCTCGCGCGTCCATACCGACGTGATGAAGACGCAAGGCCTCAAGCAGGCGCTCGACCTCCACAAGTTCGACGCGGCCTTTGGCGGCGCCCGCCGCGACGAGGAGAAGAGCCGCGCCAAGGAGCGCGTCTTCTCGCTGCGCTCGCCCGAGCATCGCTGGGACCCGAAGAACCAGCGCCCCGAGCCCTGGCAGCTCTTCAACACCCGCAAGCATCGCGGCGAGAGCTTTCGCGTGTTCCCGCTCTCGAACTGGACCGAGCGCGACATCTGGGACTACGTCGCACTCGAGAACATCCCGGTCGTGCCACTCTATTTCGCCGCGCCGCGCCCGGTCGTGCGCCGCGACGGCGCCTGGATCATGCGCGACGACGAGCGCATGGAACTGCTGCCCGGTGAGGTCGTCGAGACCCGCATGGTCCGCTTCCGCACGCTCGGCTGCTATCCGCTGACCGGCGCGGTCGAGAGCGAGGCCGCCAACCTCACCGACATCATCGCCGAGATGCGCTCCTCGCGCGCCTCCGAACGCCAGGGCCGCGTCATCGACCATGATGGCGCCGGCTCGATGGAACAGAAGAAGCAGGAAGGCTATTTCTGATGGGTCTGGCCGTCGAGAAGAAGCGCCCAAGCGCCGCCGCTCCGCTTCCCGCCAACGATGCCTCTGGCCTCACCGGCGTCGGCCAGCAGTCGCTGCTGCGCTTCATCACTTGCGGCTCGGTCGATGACGGTAAGTCGACCCTGATCGGCCGCATGCTCTACGAGGCCGGGGCGGTCTTCGACGACCAGCTCAGCGCCCTCGACAGCGACTCGAAGAAGTTCGGCACGCAAGGAGCGGCTCCCGATTTCGCCCTGCTGGTCGACGGGCTCTCGGCCGAGCGCGAGCAGGGCATCACCATCGACGTCGCCTACCGCTATTTCGCCACGGAGAAGCGCAGCTTCATCGTCGCCGACACGCCCGGCCACGAGCAATATACCCGCAACATGGCGACCGGCGCCTCGACCGCCGATCTCGCCATCATCCTGATCGACGCTCGCAAGGGCCTGCTGCCGCAGACGCGCCGGCATTCCTTCATCGTCTCGCTGGTCGGTGTCCGCCACGTCGTGGTCGCCGTCAACAAGATGGACCTCGTCGGCTATGACGAGGCGGTGTTCCAGCGCATCGCCGCCGATTACCGCGAGGCGGTGAAGAGCCTCGGCTTCGCCTCCGTCCATTTCATCCCGGTCTCGGCCCGCGATGGCGAGAACGTCATGCGCCCGTCCAAGGCCATGCCCTGGCATGACGGGCCGGCGCTGCTGCCCTTCCTCGAAACCGTGGCGGTTGCCGAGGCGGCGCGAGGAGAGGACGGTTTTGCCCTGCCGGTGCAATGGGTCAACCGGCCCGATCTCGATTTCCGCGGCTATGCCGGCACGCCGGTGCGCGGCCGCATCCGCGTCGGCGATCCGGTCACGGTGCTGCCCTCGGGGCGCCAGAGCAAGGTCGCGCGCGTCATCGGCGCCGCCGGCGACACCAGCAATGCCGCCGCCGGCCAGGCAGTGACGCTGACGCTGACCGAGGAGATCGACATCTCGCGTGGCGATCTCCTCGTCGCGACCGATGCGCCGTTGCCGGTGCGCCGCGAGCTCAAGGCGAAGCTGCTCTGGACCGGCGAGCGCGCCATGCTGGAAGGCGGCCAGTTCGCCCTGAAGCTCGGCACGCAGGCGGTTAACGCCACGGTCGAGACGCTGCATCACAGCATCGACATCGAGGGCTTCAAGCCCGTTCCGGCGCAGAGCCTGCTCATGAACGGCATCGGGCTTGCGACCCTGCGCTTCGACCGGCCGCTGGTGGCGCTGCCCTATGATGACAGCCGCGAACTCGGCGGCTTCATCCTGTTCGACCGCATCAGCAACGAGACGGTGGCCTTCGGCTTCGTCGCGGCGGAGGCGCGGCCGGGCCGCGACGAGCCGCTGCCGGAGGAGGGCGCGCTTGGCCGCGCGCGGCAGGCCGCCATTCGCCTGGTCGGCCGGCGCGGCACGCCGGAGCGGCGTCTGTGGTGGAGCACGGTGAGCTGGCGCGTGCTCAGCACGGCCGGCCTGTTCGCCGCAGCCTTTGCGCTGACCGGGCGCGCCGATCTCTCGGGCGCGCTGGCGCTGGGCGACATCGCGTTGCGGCCGTCGCTGCGGGCGCTGCATGCCCATCTCTGGCGCAAGCACCCCTCGGCGACGCTGCGCGACGGCGCGGGGATCTGACCTAATCGTCATTGCGAGCGCAGCGAAGCAATCCAGGGGCCTCACGCACTCCCTCTGGATTGCTTCGCTGCGCTCGCAATGACGTTTCAGCCCGAAATCACTGCTGTCGCCTCGATCTCGATTAGCGCCTGCGGCTCGACCAGCGCCACGACCTGCACCACCGCCATGGCCGGGAAATGCCGGCCAAGCACCTCGCGGTAGACCGGCCCCATCTCCTTCAGGCTGGCGCGGTAGGTCGCGATGTCGGTGACGTACCAGGTCAGCCGCACGATATCCTCCATGCGCCCGCCGCCGGCCTCGACCACCGCCTTGATGTTGACCAGCGTCTGGCGGAGCTGGCCCAAAAAGCCCTCGGCGAAGACGCCGTCCTTGTCCCAGCCGACGAGCCCGCCGGTGACCAGCACGCGCCCCTGCGCGACCATGCCGTTCGCATAGCCGCGCGGCACGGGCCAGCCCTCGGGCAGGATGGCGCGGGAATCGTTGGACATGGGCGTTGCCTCGGTCTTTTGGGCCGTTAGGCCGTTTCTTGGAGGGGCAGGCGCTTAAGCCTCGCCGCGCGCGATCTGGCGCAGGGCGAAGCGTTGGAGCTTGCCGGTCGGGGTTTTGGGCAGTGCCGCGACGAACTCGACGGCGCGAGGGTACTTATAGGGCGCGATAGCGGCCTTGACGTGCTCCTGCAAGGTTTTGACCAGCGCAGGATCGCCGCGCAATCCGGCGCGCAACACGACATAGGCCTTCACGATCTGCCCGCGATCGGGGCAGGGCGCGCCGACCACGCCGCATTCGGCCACGGCCTCGTGCATCAGCAGGCAGGCCTCGACCTCCGGTCCGGCAATGTTGTAGCCGGCCGAGATGATCATGTCGTCCGAGCGGGCCTGGTACCAGAAATAGCCGTCCGCATCGCGCAGATAGGTGTCGCCGGTGATGTTCCAGCCCTTCTCGACGTACTTTCCCTGGCGCGCATCGGCGAGATAGCGGCAGCCGGTCGGGCCGCGCACCGCGAGGCGGCCGGGCGTGCCGTCCGGCACCTCCTTGCCCTCGGCATCGACGATCCTGGCTTCGTAGCCGGGCACCGGCAGGCCGGTCGAGCCAGGGCGGATCGCCTCGCGCGGTGCACCGATGAAGATGTGCAGCATCTCGGTCGCGCCGATGCCGTCCATCAGCGGCAGGTCGGTCGCGGTCTTCCAGGCGTCGAAGGTCGCCTTGGGCAGGTTCTCGCCGGCCGAGACGCAGATGCGCAGCGAGGTGATGTCGCGCCCTTCCAGCTTGTCGAGCATGGCGCGATAGGCCGTCGGCGCGGTGAAGCAGACGCTCGCCTTATGGCGTTCGATCGCAGTGATGAGATCGGGCGGCGCGACCTTGTCGGGCAGCACCATCGCGGCGCTGATCCGCATCGGGAACAGCACGAGCCCGCCGAGCCCGAAGGTGAAGGCGAGCGGCGGCGAGCCGATGAAGCGGTCTTCGGGCGAGGCCTTCAGCACGCGCGCGCCATAGCAGTCGCAGATCGCCAGCAGGTCCTGGTGAAAATGCATCGTGCCCTTGGGCTCGCCTGTGGTGCCCGAGGTGAAGCCGATCAGGCAGACATCGTCGCGGGCGGTGTCGGCGGCCTCGAAAAGCTCATAGCCGTCCTGCGCGACCAACGCCTCCAGATCGCCCTGCGTGCCGCCGCCCCAGGTGACGATGCGCGTGAGTTCCGGCGCCTGCTTCTGCGCAGCCTTCAGATCGTCGACCAGCCGATGATCGCAGAGCGCCAGCGCGATCTGCGCCTTCCTGATCGGGTAGGCCAATTCGCCTGCCCGCAGCATCGGCATGGTCGCGACCACGACGCCGCCGGCCTTGATCGCCGCCAGATAGGAAGCGACCATCATCGGCGTGTTGGCGGCGCGCAGCAGCACGCGGTTGCCCGGCACGAGGCCGAGGTCGCGGGTCAGCACGTTGGCGATGCGGTTCACCTGCTCGGCGAGCTCGGCATAGCTCCAGCTTGCATGGTCGGAGACGATCGCGATGCGCTCGCCGCGCCCGTCCGCGACATGGCGGTCGAGCAGTTCGGTGACGGCGTTCAACCGCTCGGGATAGTCCAGGCCGGCCTCTTCCAGAAGCAGGTCGGGCCAGCTCTCGCGCGGCGGCAGATTGTCCCGCGCGAAGCTGTCTTGATGCCCCGACCGCACGAAATCCGCGGTGTTCATCTCATTCCCCTGGCTTTCTGCCGTGCGTCTTCAACAGGTCGCGCGCGATCACGATCTTCTGGACTTCGCTGGCGCCCTCGTAGATCCGCAGCGCCCTGATCTCCCGGTAGAGTTCCTCGACCTTGACGCCCTTGGTGACACCGAGCCCGCCATGGATCTGCACGGCGCGGTCGATGACGCGCTGGGCGTTCTCGGTGGCGACGAGCTTGGCCAGAGCCGCCTCGCGGGTGACACGGGCCGCGCCCTTATCCTTGGTCCAGGCGGCGCGGTAGACCAGCAGGGCGGCGGCATCGACCTCGGCCGCGCTGTCGGCGATGGCCGCCTGCGAGAGCTGGAGGTCGCCGAGCGTACCGCCGAAGAGCTTGCGCGCATTCGCATGCGACACCGTTTCGTGCAGCGCCCGCCTTGCGAAGCCGAGCGCGGCGGCGCCGACCGTCGAGCGAAAAATGTCGAGCGTCGCCATCGCCACCTTGAAGCCGTCGCCGGGACCGCCGATGCGGTTCTCGACCGGGATGCGGCAGGAATCGAAGCGCAGCGTCGCCAGCGGATGCGGCGCGATCACGTCGATGCGCTCGGTGATGCTCAGGCCGGGCGTATCGGCCTCGACCAGATAGGCGGATAAGCCCCGCGCGCCCGGCGCCTCGCCGGAGCGGGCGAAGACGACGTAGTGGTCGGCGATGCCGCCATTCGAGATCCAGGTCTTCTCGCCGTCGATACGGACATGCCTGTTGTCGTCGGGCGTGGCTGTGGTGGCCATGGCCGCGACATCCGAGCCCGCCTCCTTCTCCGAGAGCGCGAAGGCCGAGATCCGCTTGCCGTCGCGCACGCCGGGCAGGATGCGGGTCTTCATCGCCTCGGAGCCGGCGATGCTGATCGAGCCGGTGCCGAGCCCCTGCATGGCGAAGGCGAAATCGGCCAGCCCATCGCGCGCAGCGAGCGTCTCGCGGGCGAGGCAGAGCGTGCGCACGTCGAGCGCCTCGGTGAGCCCGCCATGGGCGGCCGGCACCACGGCCTTCAGGAACCCGGCTTCGCCCAGCGCCTTCACCCGCGCCCGGCAGGCGGCGTCGACATCGTCATGCGGCAGGCCGGGCAGCGTGGCGTCGGCCCAGGCGGCGAGCTCTTCGGCGAAGGCGCGGTGGCGGTCCTCGAAGAAGGGCCAGTCGAGCGTGTCGCCAAGGATACCGATGCCAAGGGAGACCATTTCAATTGCCCTCGAAGACCGGCTTCTGCTTGGCGGCGAAGGCATGGTAGGCGCGGGCGAAATCCTCGGTCTGCATGCACAAGGCCTGCGCCACGGCCTCGGCCTCGATTGCGGTTTCGACCGACATCGCCCATTCCATTTCGAGCATGCGCTTGGTCATGGCGTTGGCGAAGGTCGGGCCATCGGCCAGCTCGGCCGCGAGTGCCTGAGCCTCGGCGAGCACGGCCTCCTTGGCGACGAGCCGGTTGAGGAAGCCCCAGCGTTCCGCCTCCTCGCCGCGCAGCACGCGGCCGGTATAGAGCAGCTCGGCGGCGCGGCCCTGGCCGATGATGCGCGGCAGCATCGCGCAGGCGCCCATGTCGCAGCCGGCGAGGCCAACGCGGTTGAACAGGAAGGCGATCTTGGCGTCAGTCGTGCCGAGCCGGATGTCGGAGGCCATCGCCATGATCGCGCCGGCGCCGGCGCAGATTCCGTCGATGGCGGCTATGACCGGCTGCGGGCAGGCGCGCATGGCCTTGACCAGCTCGCCGGTCATCCGGGTGAACTTGAGCAGGTCCTTGGTCTCCATCGCGACCAGCGGCCCGATGATCTCGAACACGTCGCCGCCCGAGGAGAAGTTGCCGCCGGCGCCGGTGACCACGATCGCCTTGACCTCTTCCTCCTTCTGCGCCGCGAGGAAGAAATCGGTCAGCTCGCGATAGCTCTCGAAGGTGAGCGGGTTCTTCTTCTCCGGCCGGTTCAGCGTCACAGTCGCGAGCTTGCCAGCGACCGAAAGCTCGAAATGCTCCGGCTTGAAATCGCTGAGCGGCAGGGTCGTGGCGTTGGCGGCGCTCATGCGCTGTCTCCTTCGCCATTCGCCTGATCGGCGCGGCGCTTGATGGCCTGGTGCAGCGAGCCCTTGGTCTGCCCGAGCAGGCGGAAGAGCTGGCTGATCTCGACATGGTCGAGCCCGGCGAAGAGCTCTGCGATCCAGCCCTCGTGCCGCTCCGCCATGGCCTTGAAGCTCTTGCGCCCGAGCGCGGTCAGCGTCAGCACCTGCACGCGCCGGTCCTGCGCCGCCGGGCGCTTGTCGACCAGGCCATCGGCGAGCAGCCCTGCGACCACCGCCGTGACGTTGCCGTTCGAGACCATCAGCCGCTGGGAGACCTCGCCGACCGTCATGCCGGTCGTGGATTTCTCCAGCTGCGCCATCAGGTCGAAGCGCGGCAGCGTCGTCTTGAACTCCTCGCGTAGCCGGTTGCGGATCTCGGTCTCGATCAGGGTCGAGCAGGTCAGCAGCCGCAGCCAGAGCCGCAGCTCGTCCTTGTGATCGCCGGGGCGCTCATTGGCCTTGGTCTCGCGGTCGAGCACGAAGCCGGGGGCGGGCGTTTCCATGCTCTAAAACTCCCCGCCATTGATCAGCAGCGACTGGCCGGTGACCGAGGCGCTTGCCGCGCCGCAGAGGTAGAGCACGGCAGCCGCGACCTCCTTCGGCTGGACCAGCCGGCCCTGCGGGTTGTCCTTCACCAGTTCGGCCAGCGCCTGCTCCTGCGACTTGCCGGTCTTGGCCGTGATCGCCGCGACGCCGCCCGCGACCATGTCGGTATCGGTATAGCCGGGGCAGACGGCGTTGACGGTCACGCCCGTGCGCGCCGTCTCCAGCGCCAGCGAGCGCACCAGCCCGACAACCGCATGCTTCGCTGCGACGTAAGCCGAGACGTAGGGATAACCGCGATGGCCGGCGGTCGAGGCGATGGCGATCAGGCGGCCATCCCGGCGCTCGACCATGCCGGGCAGGGCGGCGTGGAAGACGTTGACCGTGCCGATCAGGTTGAGTTCGAGCATGCGCCGGAAGCGCTCGGCATCGCTCTTCATGAACGGCCCGGTCTCGACCGCACCGGCATTGGCGATGACGATGTCGAAGGGCTGTGGCTTGGCGAGTTCCGCCATCGCCGCTGCGATGGCCGTCTCGTCGCGCACGTCGGAGGCTGCATAGGCATCGGCGGTGCCGCCGGCAACGGCCGCTTGCAGGATGGCCTCGTCCCGGCCGATGATCGCGACGCGCGCGCCGGCTGCCTTCAGCGCCGCGGCGATGGCGCGGCCGATGCCGCGCCCGCCGCCGGTGACCAGAGTATGCCGTCCCGCCAGATCCATGCCGCCGCTCCTCCTGCCTGGAATATATTTTAGGTCTAAAGGAATTTGCAAGCTGGTTGTGAATGCGGCTGCGCTGAGAGACACGCAGAGGGTGGCGAGCCTTCTACCCGCTTCTCGCTGAAATTTGCTCGGTTGAGGCGCGGATTCGCGTTGCCCGGCCGCAAGCCTCTTGAGAAGAAATTATTTCAGGCTTAAAATAAATTCAGATCGCAATTTGGGAGAGCGCGGATGCGTATCGCGGTGGTCGGCGGCGGGCCTGCTGGGCTCTATTTCGCGCTCCTGATGAAGCGCGACTGGCCGGCGCTCGACGTCACGGTCTTCGAGCGCAACCAGGCCGACGACACATTCGGCTTCGGTGTCGTCTTCTCCGATCAGACGCTCGACATGTTCAAGGCGGCGGATGCCGTGAGCTACCGGGCGATCGTCGACAACTTCGCCTATTGGGACGACATCGAAATCCATTTCAAGGACAGCGTCCATCGCGTGTCCGGGAACGGCTTCTGCGGCTGCTCGCGCCGCTCGTTGCTGATGCTGGTGCAGGAGCGGGCGCGCCAGCTCGGCGTCACCCTCAAGTTCGGTGAGGAGGCCGCCGATATCGAGCTGTTGAAGCGCGAGTTCGACCTCGTCGTCGCCGCCGACGGCATCAACAGCCGCATCCGCGAAGGCTGGCGCGAGCGCTTCAAGCCCGAGACCGATCTTCGCCCGAACAAGTTCACCTGGATGGGCTCGACCCGCCCTTTCGACGCCTTCAACTTCTTCTTCAAGGAGACCGGGCACGGGCTCTTCATCGCCCATTGCTACCAGTACGAGGCCGGCCGCTCGACCTGGGTGCTGGAGACCGACCCAGAGACCTTCGCCAGGGCCGGGCTGGAGGGCATGGACGAGGCAGCCTCGGCCACCTTCCTGGAGGGCGTCTTCGCCGAGGAGCTTCAGGGCCACAAGTTGGTCACCAACCGTTCGCTTTGGCGCAACTTCCCGATGATCCGTTGCGAGCGCTGGGTCTCGGAGAACGTCGTGCTGATCGGCGACGCCAAGGCGACGGCGCATTTTTCGATCGGCTCTGGCACCAAGCTGGCGATGGAGGACGCGATCGCGCTGCATCGCGCCTTCGGTGCGGCCAAGCTCGATGTCACTGATGCGCTCGCGCTCTATGAGCGCACCCGCCGGGAGGAGGTCGAGAAGACCCAGCATGCCGCCGACGTCTCGCTGGTCTGGTTCGAGCAGCTCAGCCGCTTCTGGGATTTCGACCCGCTGCGCTTCGCCTTCGGCCTGATGACCCGCTCCAAGGCGATCACCTATGATAACCTCGCTTTGCGCGCCCCGGACTTCGTTGCCGCCATTGACGAGCTGGTAGCCGAAGAGGTCGGTCCCGACGCGCGCCGCAAGCGCGACGGCAGGCCGGTTCCCCCCGCCTTCCAGCCGTTCAAGCTGCGCGAACTGGAGATCGCCAACCGCATGGTGCTCTCGCCGATGTGCCAGTATTCGGCCGAAGAGGGCATGCCGGGCGACTGGCACCTGATGCATTACGGCTCGCGGGCCGTGGGCGGCCCCGGCCTGATCGTCACCGAAATGACCTGCGTCGCCGCTGATGCCCGCATCACGCCCGGTTGCGCCGGGCTCTTCACCGATGCGCAGGAAGCCGCCTGGACCCGCATCGTCGACTTCGTCCACACCAATTCGTCGGCTAAGTTCTGCCTCCAGCTCGGCCATGCCGGGCGCAAGGGCGCGACCAGGCTGATGTGGGACGGCATGGACCGTCCGCTCGCGGAGGGCGCCTGGCCGATCATCTCGGCCTCGCCTTTGCCCTACTACCCCGAGAGCCAGGTCCCGCGCGAGATGACCCGCGCCGACATGGACCGCGTCCGCGACGAGTTCGTCGCGGCGGCGCAGCGTGGCGAGCGCGCCGGCTTCGACATGCTGGAGCTGCACTGCGCCCATGGCTACCTGCTGGCGAGCTTCCTCTCGCCGCTGACCAACCACCGCACCGATGAGTATGGCGGCTCGGTCGAGAACCGGCTGCGCTATCCGCTCGAAGTCTTCCGCGCGTTGCGCGAGGTCTGGCCGCGCGAGAAGCCGATGTCGGTGCGCGTCTCCGCCACCGACTGGAAGGCCGGCGGCCTCTCGGCCGAAGATTCGGTCGCGATCGCCGCCGCCTTCGCCGGGGAGGGCTGCGACCTCGTCGACGTCTCCACCGGCCAGACCGTCAATGACAGCCGGCCGATCTATGGCCGCATGTTCCAGACGCCGTTCTCGGATCGCATCCGCAACGAGGCGCGCATCGCCACGATGTGCGTCGGCAACATCACCACGGCCGATCAGGTCAACACCATCGTCGCCTCGGGCCGGGCCGACCTCGTCGCGCTCGGCCGGCCGCATCTGGCCGATCCGTCCTTCGTGTTGCGCGCGGCGGCCTGGTACGGGGTCGATATCCCGCAGCCGGTGCAATACCAGCCCGGCAAGGACCAGCTCATGCGCAACACGCCGCGCGAGCGTGAGGAGCTGACCGAGCTCAAGCTCAAGGCCAAGCCGAGCGCCCACGCGCAGTCGCATTGAGACATCGTCATTGCGAGCGCAGCGAAGCAATCCAGGGGCCTCACGCACTCCCCTGGATTGCTTCGCTGCGCTCGCAATGACGTGGCGGCTTCATCGGACCGTTTCATTGCGCTGCTGCAATGTCGTGCTTGGCGCACACCGGCTAGCATGCGGCGGTAGAGCCGCTATCTCAGGGACCAAGCGCGGGTCATCTCGGCCCGCCGGAGATCATGAGGTCAGCGATGAAGCTCACGGGCATCCACCACGTCACCGCGATTTCGGCCAATGCGCCGCTGAACCGCCGCTTCTATGTCGAGACGCTCGGCATGCGCCTGGTCAAGAAGACGGTGAACCAGGACGACACCACCGCCTATCACCTGTTCTATGCCGATGGCGCCGGCTCACCCGGCAGCGACCTGACGTTCTTCGACTGGCCGGCGCCTCCGGCCAAGCGCGGCACGCACGCGATCGTCCGCACCTCGCTGCGGGTCGCCAACGAGGCTTCGCTGCAATGGTGGCGCGAGCGGCTGACCGCGGCCGGCGTCAAGGCTTCGGAGATCCGCAGCATCAACGGCCGCGCCGCACTCGATTTCGAGGATCCGGAAGGCCAGCGCCTGACGCTGATCGCCGATGGCGGCAACATCCCCTTCGCCATCTGGGAGAAGAGCCCGGTCCCGGCCGAGCATCAGATCCGCGGCCTCGGCCCGGTGACGATCTCGGTGCCGCAGCTCGAACGCACTGAGGCCGTGCTGACCCAGCTGCTTGGCCTGGAGCGCGCTTCGAACTATCGCGACGCGGCCCATGCCGCCGGCGACATCCACGTCTTCAACGTGGGCGAGGGCGGCCCGGCGGCGGAACTTCACGTCGCAGTCGAGCCCGGCCTGCCGCAGGCGCGGGAAGGGGCGGGTGGCGTGCACCATCTCGCGCTGCGCACGCCGACCTTCGGCGATTACGACGAATGGGCCGAGCGGCTGCGTGCGGCCGGTTATCCCAATAGCGGCAAGGTCGACCGCTTCTACTTCCGCTCGCTCTACCTGCGCGAGCCGAACGGCGTGCTGATCGAGATCGCCACCGATGAGCCCGGCTTCTCCGCCGACGAGCCGGCCGAGACGATGGGCGAGAAGCTCTCGCTGCCGCCCTTCCTCGAGGCGAAGCGGGCGCAGATCGAGGCGGGCCTGAAGCCGCTCTGACTTCCCTTCTCCCCCTGCGGGAGAAGGTGCCCCGAAGGGGCGGATGAGGGGTCGCGCAGGTCGGAATCGCTGGCGGTCTTGACGGACGAAGACCGGCAAGCGTTGCGCGCCCCCTCACCCCAACCCTCTCCCGCAGGGGGAGAGGGGGCAGGTCGCGGGCGTCGTCATGTTTTACGCCTGACTTCCCTCATCCGTCAGCGCTTCGCGCTGCCACCTTCTCCCCCGAGGAGAGAAGGAGACCCGAGCTTACAGCCGGCCGGATTCGTAGTACGCCATCAGCGACATGGATGCCGCTGCGCTCGCCACGCCCCTGCTCGACCACGGGGCCCTGCTCCTCACGATCGCGCATTTCGCCAGCGCCGGCGCGGTGACGCTCCATGCCCTGTTCAAGAAGCGCGAGGTCGCGGCGGCGATCGGCTGGATCGGCCTCGCGTGGCTCTCGCCCTTCTTCGGGCCGTTCCTGTACTTCCTGCTCGGGATCAACCGCGTCAAACGCCGGGCGCAGCGTCTGCGCGGCGCCGAGGGCGGCGTGAGGCCGGACGTCGCGCTTAAGGGCAGGGCACGCAAGACCGATCACAGCCTGCTCACCGCCGTCGACAAGATCACCGGCATCGACAGCGAGCCGGGCCGCGTCACCGACATCCTGCATTGCGGAGACGAAGCCTATCCGCGGATGCTCGAAGCCATCGAGGCCGCGCAGACCAGCATCGTCTTCGCCACCTTCATCTTCCGCACGGACGAGGCCGGCGAAAGGTTCATCGCGGCGTTCACGCGGGCGCATCAGCGCGGCGTCGCGATCCGGGTGCTGATCGACGGCTTCGGCGGCGGCTTCCTGCACTCGGCCGCCTATCACCGCCTGCACCGGGCCGGGGTGCCCGTGGCCCGATACCTGCATTCGCTCTTGCCCTGGAAGATGCCGCTTCTCGATCTCAGGCTGCACAAGAAGATCATGGTCATCGACGGCCGGACCGCCTTCATCGGCGGCCTCAATATCGGGGCGGAGAACCTGCTGGCGACGCAACCGGCGGAGCCGGTTCGCGACGTGCATTTCCGCATCGAGGGCCCTGTCGTCAATCAGATCGCCGCGAGCTTTCAGGACGATTGGTCCTTCACCACGGGCGAGACGCTCGACGATCCGGTCTGGAGTGCGCAGGCCTATGACGCGCATGGCGCCGCTCCGGCCCGCGCGATCGCGTCCGGCCCCGACCAGAGCGTCGACCAGCTCGTGCTCGTGCTGCTGGCCGCGATCAGCTCGGCGAAGAGCTCGATCAGGATCGCGACGCCCTATTTCCTGCCGGACGAGCAATTACTCACGGCCCTGCAATTGGCGGCCCTGCGCGGCGTCACCGTCGACATCGTCCTGCCGGCACGGAACAACCATCGCCTCGTCGGCTGGGCCGTCTACGCCCATATCCGCCCCCTGCTGAAAATGGGCTGCCGCCTCTGGCGCTCGCCGCCACCCTTCGACCATTCCAAGCTTATGGTCGTCGACGATGCCTGGTGCCTGGTCGGCAGCGCTAATTGGGACGCCCGCAGCCTGCGGCTGAACTTTGAGCTCACAGTCGAGTTTCATGATAGTGATTTGGCAGGGCGCCTTGGCGCCGCTATCGACCGCAAGCTGACCGACCCCATCATGATGGCCGAGATCGACGCCAGATGGGGCATCGTCAAGATTCGTGACGCCGCCGCACGGCTGCTCATGCCTTATCTGTAGCACGCCATGCCGAGGCCAAGGTGAAGGTCGCATCCTACAACATCCACAAATGCCGCGGTACCGACCGGCTGGTGCGGCCCGGCCGCATCATCGGCGTGCTCGGCGAGATCGGCGCCGACCTCGTCGCGCTGCAGGAGGTCGACCGCCGCTTCGGACAGCGCATCGGCTTGCTCGACCCTATAGTGCTGCAAAAGGAAACCGGCCTGCACCTCCTCGTGCAGTCCGACCATGTCGACGGCCATGGCTGGCACGGCAACGCCCTGCTCGTGCGCGGCGAGCCGGCCTATTACCGCCGCTTCCGCCTGACCCTGCCGGGGCTGGAGCCGCGCGGCGCCGTCGTGGCCGAGCTCGATCTTGGCGAGGGCAAGTTCCGCGTCATCGCGGCGCATCTCGGCCTGCTCCGGCGCTCGCGCGTCGACCAGGCCAACGTGCTCCTGCGCGCCTTCCTTGAGCTGACCCCGATGCCGACGATCCTGCTCGGCGATTTCAACGAATGGCGCCGCAGCCGCAAATCGGCGCTCAACGTGCTCGAGCCCTATTTCGGCGGCGCCTTGCCCTTGCCGAGCTTCCCCTCGCAGCGCCCCATGCTCTCGCTCGATCGGATCCTGGGTTGGCCGCAGGGGCTGATCACGGAGCTCGCCGTCCACGACACGCCGCTCTCGCGCAAGGCCTCCGACCATCTGCCGCTCAAGGCGAAGGTGGAGTTCGACGCGGTCAGTGCCTCCTTTCGCAAGGCGGCGGCTTGAGACCATTTGAGACCTCTACTGGCGAGGCCGTCTGACGCGGCCGCCTGCGCTTCCGGTGCTCACGGACATGAAGTCCGCTCCGCTCCGGTTCTCGGCGGCCACGGCAGCCGACTCACGCCAGCGAAGTCTCAAACGGTCTCCGTGACCCGAGCCCGCCGCGCCAACGCCCAAATCCTGCCCAACCGACCGGCTTCAAGCGCCCATTCCGGGACGGGACGATGGCGGTGCCGCTGAAAATGCGTGCCTCAAAAAAGATGATCGTGGTTCACGCGTGATTAACCAAGCGCGCGCCTTATGAATCGAACGACGTTTGGGGCTTCCCTTTACTGATAGTCGGGCCGGCAGGACGGCTCGCTCGCGACCTCGCGAGTGGGGCGGGTGTCGACGCGCGTCGGGGGCGGGAAGGAGTATCCGAGTATCCCGAGAGTGCCGCGTATGAGAGACACGACTTATCGGCAACGCAGCTTCGCCTCGCGCTCTCGCTATTATCGACGCCGCTCGCGCTTCCCCAGGGTGGTGTTCCTCGTCCTGGCCTTCGGCATCGCCGCTCTGATCGGCATCGTGGTCCGCGACAATAGCCAGGCCCCCCGGGAATCCGCCGTCCGCGAGCTCACGCCGGTGCTTGCGCCGCCGAAGGTGGTCGCCTCGGCCGGGCGCTACGATCCGTTGCTCGACCCTGGCTATTCGCTTGGCCATGCGCCGCGCCCGCTCAATGAGGCCGCGCCGCTCGGCGCCGGCTTCCAGTCGGCGTCGCCTGCGCCCGCAGCTCCAGTCGAGCAGTTTGCCGCCGCGGCGGAGGAGCCGGACAGCGCGCCGTCGCTACCCTTGCCGGCGCTGGAACCGGCGGCGAGGCTTGCCCAGGGCGCGCCCGTGCCGGTGCCGCGCCCCTCCGACCTGACACCGCCGGCCTCACCCGAGGCTCCGCGCGTCGCCGAGCGCCCGCTCTCGCGTCGGACGCGGACGGCTGCCGCCCCGGCGGCGCAAGCCGAGGACAATCGCTCCTTCTTCGAGAAGCTTTTTGGCGTGCAGCGCTCGTCGGGCCCGGCCCTGGCCTATGCCGCGCCGGAGGATGACGTCGTTGACCGCTCCCGCGGCCGCAAGCTCAGCCCGACGCTGCCAAGTTCGGCGGCGCCCGTCTCGGCCCAGGCGACCGCGATCTACGACATCTCGGCGAAGACCGTCTACATGCCCAATGGCGACCGGCTGGAGGCGCATTCCGGCCTCGGCGACAAAATGGACGACCCCCGCTTCGCCCATGTCCGGATGCAGGGCGTGACGCCGCCGCATGTCTACGACCTGACCGAGCGCGAGGCGCTGTTCCACGGCGTGCGGGCGCTGCGGCTCAATCCGGTCGGCGGCAGCGGCAAGATCCATGGCCGCGCCGGCCTGCTGACGCATACCTACCTGCTCGGGCCGCGCGGCGACTCGAACGGCTGCGTCTCCTTCAGAGACTATGACAAGTTCCTGCAGGCCTATCTGCGCGGCGAGGTGAAGCGCCTGGTGGTCGTCGCCAGCCTGTGAGTGCCGGGCGGCGGCGATCCCGCATCAGCGTTTGGAGAAGGCCATGGGCGCGGTATCTCGGTTCAGGGCTGTTGCGCCGCTAGCCAGCTTGTTGCTCGCGCTCGGCTGCACGGTCCTGGGCTCGGCCACGCCCGCGCTGTCGGAGGTCCGTTTCGGCCGCAATGTCCGCGTCGGCGGGCATGATTTCTCTAACCGGACCTATGATCGCAACAATCGCGCGATCATCCATTTGTATCGCCGCGAGCCGCGCAATGCCGGCTGCGCATGGCACGCGGATGGCCGCGGCGGGCGGGTGCAGATCTGCCATCTGCGCCGGAAGTCGCGCTAACGCGCGGCTCCCGCCGGGCCTTAGCCCTTCGCCGCCGTTTTGGGCTTTGCCGCAGCCTTCGGCTTGGCGGCAGCCTTTCCGGTTGCGGCCTTTGCAGTTGCGGCCTTGGCCGCGGGCTTCTTCGCCGGGGCCTTTGCCGCCTTGGCCTTCGTGCCGCCGCCCTTCACGCCGCTGGCCTCGGCCTTGGCGTTGACCAGTTCGACCGCCTGTTCGAGCGTCAGGCTCTCCTGCGTCATCGTCTTGGGCAGGGTCGCGTTGACCTTGCCCCAGTTGACGTAGGGGCCGTACTTGCCGGCGCGCACGACGAGCTTGCCGCCGCCGGGATGCTCGCCAAGATCGCGGCCCGGCACGGCTGCACCTCTGCCGAAGCGCCCGCCGCCGGCACCGCTCTCCTTGGCGACGATCAGGTCGATGGCGCGGTTGCCGCCGAGCTGGAGGACGTCGTCGTCCTTGTCGATATTGGCGTAGGTCTTGCCGTGCTGGACGTAAGGGCCGTAGCGGCCGATGCCGACCAGGATCGGCTCGCCGCTCTCGGGATGCTTCGCCACCTCCTTAGGCAGCGCCAGCAGGGCGAGGGCCTTGTCGAGGTCGACGGCTGCCGCGCTCATGCCCTTGGGCAGGCTCTGGCGCTTCGGCTTCTCGCCCTCGCCGAGCTGGACATAGGGGCCGAAGCGGCCGTCGCGCAGCGTGACGTCCTGCTGGGTGACCGGGTCCTTGCCGAGGATGCGCACGCCGGGCGTGCCCTGGCCGCCCTCGGCCGTTGCCTCGCCGTCATTGGCGGGGACGGAGAGGGGCCGCGTGAAGCGGCATTCCGGATAGTTCGAGCAGCCGACGAAGGCGCCGAACTTGCCGAGCTTGAGCGAGAGCTGGCCGGTGCCGCAGGTCGGGCAGGTGCGCGGATCGCTGCCATCGCCCTTGGCCGGGAAGATGTGCTCGCCGAGCACGCCGTTCAGCGCCTCCAGCACCTCGGTGACGCGTAGCTCTTTGGTGCCGGCGATCGCCTTGGTGAACTCCTCCCAGAACTCGCGCAGCAGCGCCTTCCAGTCGATCTCGGCGTTGGAGACGCGGTCGAGCTTCTCCTCCAGGCTCGCCGTGAAGTCGAACTCGACATAGCGCTTGAAGAAGCTTTCGAGGAAGGCGGTGACCAGCATGCCCTTGTCCTCGGGCACGAGCCGCTTCTTATCGATGCGGACGTATTCGCGGTCGCGCAGCGTCCCCAGCGTCGCGGCATAGGTCGAGGGCCGGCCGATGCCGAGCTCTTCCATGCGCTTGACCAGGCTCGCTTCGGAGAAGCGCGGCGGCGGCTCGGTGAAGTGCTGGTCGGCGGCGATGTTGCGCTTTTCGAGCGGGTCGCCGGCCGCCATCGGCGGCAGCTTCTTGCTGTCCTCGTCTTCCTCGTCGTCGCGGCCTTCCTGGTAGAGCTTCAGGAAGCCGTCGAAGAGCACGACCTGGCCGGTGGCGCGCAGGTCGAGCAGGCGGGCGCCGACCTTCGCGGCGATATCGACCGTGGTGCGCTCCAGCGAGGCCGATTCCATCTGGCTCGCGATGGTGCGGATCCAGATCAGCTCGTAGAGCTTGGCCTGCTCCGGTTCGAGCTGGCGCGCGACCATGGCCGGCAGCCGGGCGAGATCGGTCGGGCGGATCGCCTCGTGGGCCTCCTGCGCGTTCTTGGCCTTGACCGTGTACTTGCGCGGGGCGCTCGGGACGTATTGGTTGCCGAACTCCTTGCCGATGACGCTGCGGGCGGCGGTGATGGCGCTGCCGTCCATGTCGACGCCGTCGGTCCGCATATAGGTGATCAGGCCGACGGTCTCGCCGCCGATGTCGACGCCCTCATAGAGCCGCTGCGCCACCTGCATGGTGCGGGCCGGGGCCATGCCGAGCTTGCGCGATGCCTCCTGCTGCAGCGTCGAGGTCTGGAAGGGCGGGTAGGGGTGGCGCTTGACCGGCTTGGCCTCGACCTCGGCCACGTTGAACAGGGCCGTCTCCAGCGCCGCCTTGAAGGCCTCGGCCTCGGCGCCGGTGCCGATGTCGAGCCTCGTGATCTTCTTGCCGTCGGCGCCGACGAGCCGCGCGTCGAAGGTCGCGCCGGTCTTGGTCGCGAGCGTCGCCACCAGCGACCAGTATTCGCGGGCCCGGAAGGCCTCGATCTCACGCTCGCGGTCGCAGACCAGGCGCAGCGCCACGGACTGCACGCGCCCGGCCGAACGGGCGCCGGGCAGCTTGCGCCAGAGCACCGGCGAGAGCGTGAAGCCGACGAGATAGTCGAGCGCCCGGCGGGCGAGATAGGCATCGACCAGCGCCTGGTCGATCTGGCGCGGATTGGCCAGCGCCTTCTGCACGGCGTCCTTGGTCACGGCGTTGAAGGTGACGCGCTCGACCGGGATGCCCTTCAGCGCTCGCTTCTCGTTCAACGCCTCCAGCACGTGCCAGGAGATCGCCTCGCCCTCGCGATCCGGGTCGGTCGCGAGGATGAGCTTTTCGGCACCCTTGACCGCCTTGACGATCTCCGCGACCTGCTTGGCGCCGCGCCCCTCGATCTCCCAGAGCATCTTGAAATCAGCTTCGGGATCGACCGAGCCGTCTTTCGCAGGCAGGTCACGGATATGCCCGAACGAGGCGATAACCTCGTAGTCGGAGCCGAGATATTTGTTGATCGTCTTGGCCTTGGCCGGCGACTCGACGACGAGGAGCTTCATGGCGGTTTCAGTCTCGTAGGGCAAAGGGCGGGGCAAGCACGCAACGTGCCTGCTCGGCCGAGCTTGGCGCCGGGGCGCTGCTGCAGGTTCGGAATTGCGCGCGAAGGTGGTTCAGGCCGTCCGCTCTGTCAAACGCCGATTGTGCTTTTCGGCGCCGGACGGACCCGTTACCAGCGTCGGCAACCAAGATGGGGAGGGCACCGTGTCGTCGCAAGCACAGACCAGACGGGTGACCGCGCAGGATATCCGCCAGCGCAAATCCGGCGAACCGATCGTCTCGCTGACCGCCTATACCGCGCCGATGGCGGCGATCGTCGACGAATTCGCCGATTTCATCCTGGTCGGCGACTCGCTCGGCATGGTCGTTTATGGCTTCGACAGCACCGTCCCGGTGACGCTGGAGATGATGATCCTGCACGGGCAGGCCGTGATGTGCTCGACTCGCAAGGCGCTCGTCGTGGTCGATTTGCCCTTCGGCAGCTACGAGGAAAGCCGCGAGCAGGCCCTGCGCAATGCTGCGCGCGTCCTCAAGGAGACCGGCTGCGGCGCGGTCAAGCTCGAGGGCGGCGTGCGCATGGCCGAGACCGTCCGCTTCCTGGTCGAGCGCGGCATTCCCGTGATGGGCCATGTCGGGCTCACCCCGCAGGCGGTCAACGTGCTCGGCGGCTTCAAGGCGCAGGGACGCAGCAAGGCGGAATGGCCGGCGATTCTCGCTGATGCCGAAGCGGTCGCGCAGGCCGGCGCCTTCTCGCTGGTGGTCGAGGCCGTCTCGGAGCCGCTGGCGGCCGAAATCACCCGCCGCGTCGACGTGCCGACCATCGGCATCGGCGCCTCAGTCACCTGCGACGGGCAGATCCTCGTCCTCGACGACATGCTCGGCCTGACCGGGCGCGTGCCAAAGTTTGTCAAGACCTACGGCAATCTGGCCGAGGCGGTCAGGAATGCGGTCTCGGCCTATGCCGATGAGGTCAAGGCGCGGCAGTTCCCCAGCGAGAGCCATGTCTACTCCTTGAAGCCGGAATGAGAACTCTCCTGGAAAAGCTTGCCTGAGGCCGGTGCTTCCGCTTGCGTGGGCCGCGACTCGCGCTTACACAGCGGTCTTCAAATGACATCGCCAGCGCCGCTCTATCCGCACCGCCATCTCCTCGGGATCGAGGGTCTGTCGCATTTGGATATCGAGGCGCTGCTCGACCGGGCCGAGACCTATGTCGCGCTCTCGCGGCAGGTCGAGAAGAAGACCGCGACCCTGCGCGGCCGCACCCAGATCAACCTGTTCTTCGAGCCCTCGACGCGCACGCAGGCCTCGTTCGAGCTCGCCGGCAAGCGGCTCGGCGCCGACGTCATGAACATGTCGGTCGCGTCCTCCTCGGTGAAGAAGGGCGAGACGCTGATCGACACCGCCGCGACGCTGAACGCGATGCGGCCCGACATCCTCGTCGTGCGCCATCACGCCGCCGGCGCGGTCAACCTGCTGGCCCGCAAGGTCGACTGCTCCGTGGTCAACGCCGGCGACGGCGCCCACGAGCACCCGACGCAGGCGTTGCTCGACGCGCTCACCATCCGCCGCAACAAGGGTCGCATCGCCGGCCTCACTGTCGCCATCTGCGGGGATATCCTGCATTCCCGGGTGGCGCGCTCCAATATCATCCTGCTCAACGCGCTTGGCGCGAAAGTCAGACTCATTGCGCCCTCGACCTTGTTGCCCGCGGGCATCGAACGCATGGGCCTTTCCGTCTTCACCGACATGAAGAAGGGCCTGGAAGGCGCTGATATCGTGATGATGCTCAGGCTCCAGCTCGAACGTATGCACGGCGCGTTCGTCCCCTCGTCGAAGGAATATTTCCGCTATTTCGGGCTCGACCGCGAAAAGCTCGCGCTCGCTCAGCCCGATGCGCTGGTCATGCATCCCGGCCCGATGAATCGCGGCGTCGAGATCTCCTCGGAGGTCGCCGACGGCGCGCAATCGCTGATTCGCGAGCAGGTCGAGATGGGCGTGGCGGTGCGCATGGCGGTGCTCGACGCGCTCGCACAGCATCTGCCCAATGGCTGAGGTCGATGGACCTTTTTCTTGGCTGGCTGCTGCGACAGATGCGCCGGGCGCGCTACGTCTTCGTCGGGCTCTACCTGGTAAGCGCGAGCGGCTTCCTCTTCGCCGATCCGAGCGCCGGCTGGACCTGGTTCATCGTCATTTCCGGGGCGCTGCTCTGCTTGCTCTTCTGGGGGCTGGTGGCGTTCTGGACGATGCTGTTCACGCAGAAACAAGACGCTAAAGCGGAGCTTCGACGCGACAATGCCTGAGATGCGCGAGCTTGCGATCGTCAACGCCCTGCTGGTCGACCCGGCTTCGGGCCGGCAGCAGCGTGGCGCGCTCCTGCTGCGCGGCGGAGTCATCGCCGACGTGGTCTGGGGCGAGGCCCCGGCGACGGGCGAGGGCGTGAAGCGGCTCGATGCCGGCGGCCTCGTGGTCGCGCCCGGCCTCGTCGACCTGCGCGCCTATCTCGGCGAACCCGGCGCCGAGTTCCGCGAGACGCTCGGCACCGGCTCGCAGGCCGCCGCGGCCGGTGGCGTCACCACCATCGTCTGCCGGCCGGATACCGACCCGCCGATCGACGATCCGGCCATCATCGACTTCATCAAGCGCCGCGCCCGCGACAAGGCGATCGTCAACGTCCTGCCGGCGGCGGCCCTGACCAAGGGCATCGCCGGCAAGGAGATCACCGAGTTCGGCCTGCTGCTCGAGGCCGGCGCCGTCGCCTTCACCGACGGCGCCAAGGCCGTGAAGAACCCGCAGGTGATGCGCCGCGCCATGATCTACGCGCGCGATTTCGACGCGCTGCTGATCAACCACGTCGAGGACCCCGACCTGCGCGGCGATGGCGTGATGAACGAGGGCGAATTCGCCAGCCGCAAGGGCCTGCCGGGCATTCCGGTCGAGGCCGAGACGATGATGCTGGAGCGCGACATCCGCCTCGCAAGGGCGACCGGCGCGCGCTACCACGCCGCGATGATCTCCTGTGCCGAATCGGTCGAGCTGGTGCGCCGGGCCAAGGCCGAGGGCGTCCGCATCACCTGCGGCGTCTCGATCAACAACCTGACTCTGAACGAGAACGACGTCGGCGACTACCGCACCTTCTGCAAGGTCTCGCCGCCGCTGCGCCATGAGGACGAGCGCCTCGCCATGGTTGAGGCTTTGGCCGAGGGCGTGATCGACGTGATCGTCTCCGATCATGACCCGCAGGACGTCGAGACCAAGCGCCAGCCCTTCAGCGAGGCCGCCAACGGCGCGCTCGGCATCGAGACCATGCTCTCAGCCTCGCTCCGGCTGCTCCATGCCGGTCAGATCGAATTGCCGGCCCTGCTGGCGGCGCTGTCGTCGCGGCCGGCCGAACTGCTCGGGCTGCGCTGCGGCAAGCTGGCAGTCGGCGCGCCCGCCGACCTGATCCTGCTCGATCCCGATGCGCCCTATGTCGTCGACAAGCGCAAGCTCAAGTCGCGCGCCAAGAACTCGCCCTTCGACGAGGCGCGCCTGCAGGGCATCGTCCAGGCGACGCTGGTCGCAGGCGCAGTGGTCTACGAGGCCGAGCCGGTCTAGGCTAGGAACGTGGCGGCGGAGCGGGGAGCGGCATGCCGGAATTGGTGAACCTGGGCCTGTCCTGGCCCGTGATTCTGGCGGCCCTGGTCATCGGCTACCTGCTGGGCTCGATCCCCTTCGGCATCGTGCTGACGCGGCTCTCCGGCGGACCCGACCTGCGCAGCATCGGCTCGGGCAATATCGGCGCGACCAATGTGCTCCGCACCGGCAACAAGAAGCTGGCGGCGCTGACCCTGCTCGGCGACATGCTGAAGGGCACGGTCGCGGTCGTTCTCGCAACCTACCTCTTCGGCTCGCGCGAGGCGGGGCTGGTTGCGGGGCTCGGTGCCTTCCTCGGCCATCTCTTCCCGGTCTGGCTGAACTTCAGAGGCGGCAAGGGCGTCGCGACCTATCTCGGCATCCTGATCGGCGTGAAGCTCTCGATCGCGCTGGTCTTCGCCGCGCTTTGGCTCAGCACCGCCTATCTCACCCGGTATTCCTCGCTTTCGGCGTTCGTCGCCAGCCTGCTGACGCCGCTGCTGCTCTGGTTCTGGGCGGGGCTGCATATGGCGGCGCTGCTGATGGGTGTGCTGACCCTGCTGCTCTGGTTCATGCACCGTGAGAACATCAAGCGCCTGCTCGCCGGCAGCGAGGGCAAGATCGGCCAGAAGGGCTGAGGCGGAATGGCTGGCATCGCGCTCACCGATCGCCAGCGCCTCGATTGGCTGCGCCTCATCCGCAGTGAGAGCATCGGCCCGCGCACTTTCCGCGCCCTGACCAACCGCTTTGGCAGTGCCGCGGCTGCGCTCGATGCCTTGCCCGATCTGGCGCGGGAGAGCGGACGCAGAATCCGTATCTGCACCATCGCCGAGGCCGAGCGTGAATTCGAGGCGATGCGCCGGCTCGGCGCGCGTTTCATCGCCCTGGGCGAGCCCGACTACCCCATACCGTTGCAGGCGATCGACTCAGCGCCGCCGCTGCTTGCCGTATTGGGCGAGGGGGCGACGCTCCTGCGTCCCTGCGTGGCGCTGGTCGGCTCGCGCAACGCCTCGGCCGCCGGGATGAAGTTCACGGCCAGGCTGGCGCAGGAGCTTGGCGAGGCCGGCTTCGTCGTGGTCTCCGGGCTGGCCCGCGGCATCGATACGGCGGCGCACACTGCCAGCCTGGAAACCGGCACGGTCGCGGTGCTGGCCGGCGGGCTCGACGAGGTCTATCCACCGCAGAATCTCGGGCTGTTCGAGCGCCTGCAAGGCACCGGCGCGGCGGTCAGCGAGATGCCGCTCGGCTGGGCGCCGCGCGGGCGCGACTTCCCGCGCCGCAATCGGCTGGTCTCGGGGCTGTCGCTCGGCACGGTGGTGGTCGAGGCCGCCCGCAAGTCGGGCTCGCTGATCACGGCGCGCTTCGCCAACGAGCAGGGCAGGCAGGTCTTCGCCGTGCCGGGCTCGCCGCTCGATCCGCGCGCCGAGGGCGGCAATCACCTGATCCGCGAAGGCGCGACGCTCTGCGCCGAGGCTGCCCATGTCATCGAGGCGCTGACGCCGTTGCTGAGCCTTGAGGCACCGTTCCCATCGGAGTTGACGCTGATGCGCGAGGATGGCGGCTCTGAGGCGCCCGAATCGCTCTGGGACGAGCTCGATCTGCCCGAGATCGCGTCGGCGCCGCTGGCGGCGCTCGCCACCGCAGCGACCTGGGCCGAGCCCGCGACGCGGCCCGAGGCCGGCCCGCGCGATATCCGCATCAGCCTGCTGGGCCTGCTCGGCTCGGCCCCCGTCTCGATCGACGATCTGGTTCGCGCCAGCGGGTGCCCAGTGCGGGAGGTGAGCCGCGCACTTGTCGAGCTCGAACTCGACGGCACCGTCCTGCGCCATCCCGGCGGTGCGCTGACCCGCGCGGTTTGACCTCAGGCTAGAGCATCGGACCGAAAAGTGGAATCCGGTTTTCGGAACAATCCGATGCAATAACAAAAGCCTAGATCGCCACTTTGCGTCCGGTAGGACGCACGGCGATCTAGCCGCGCTGCCAGCGCTGCGCCTGGGTGCCTGCTTCCTGCCGGGCCATGTCGAGCAGATAGAACAGGTGCCGCAGCTCGGCTGCCCGGGCCATGCTGCCGAGCTCGCCGAGCAGCTGTTCGATATGACCGGCGGCCTCCGAGCGCAGCCATTGCGCGTGCGGCTGCGTCGCGTGGCAGCCCAGCGGATCATTGGCTGGCCTCGGCGGCGTGCCGAAGGACCCGGTCTCGCTCTGGACGCGAACGGCGTCGCTCATGCTTTCGGGCGGCATCGCATACCTCACTGGCTGTATGTGGCCAATGATGCAACTTTTGGTTTAAGGAATGGTATGTGCCGCGGGCCAAGATCGCCGGCGTCCTTTCGGACGCAGAATCGGCGACCTGGCAATTTGATCTAGCATCGGATTGTTCCGAAACCGGATTCCACTTTTCGGTGCGCTGCTCTAGCCCGATTCGGCGCGGGCCTGGCGGCTCTCCACCTGGACCGATGCCTCGAGCCGCGCCATGTCGATGAAGTAGGCGAGTCCGTCCAGCTCGGCCGCTTGGGCCATCGCCCGCAGGTCGGCGCAGATGCTCTCGGTATATTCGGCAACCTGGAGTTGAAATCGATTCCGCTCTGCCGGGCTCATCTCGGTCAGCGTGCGCCGTGCCGGATTCGGTATCTGCGGATCCGATGGCATGGCATTGTTTTCATTGATGGTTTCGGCCGCTTGAGCCGGTTTCTGGTTTCGCGGGTTCATGACGATAGGCCCCTCGCAACGAGCGCGAATGGCCCGCCTGCGGCAGTGTCGTTTCCAGACAATTGCCGATAACGATGCGTAACGCAATCTTTGCGTGCATGATATTCCGGGCGCAACCGGATTATCCGAGCAGCAGCACCGCAACGGGCAGGGTGGCGAGTGCGAGCAGGGTCTGCATCGTGGTGATCTCGGCCATGAGGGGCGCGTCGCCGCCCATGTCGCGCGCCAGGAAATAGGCGGCCGTCGCCGTCGGCACCGCGGCGGCGATCACCGTGATGGTCAGCGCCGGGCCGGAGATACCGAACTGCCGCGCCAGCGCCCAGGCCAGCACCGGCATCACCACGAGCTTGAGCAAGATGGCGAGCCCATGGGCGAAGTTGGGCTGCCGCAGCCGGTGCAGGTCGAGCCCGGCGCCGACGACGAGCAGGCCGACGCCAAGCGAGGCGCGGCCGAGGATGTCGACATAGCTCGTCAGCGCGGCCGGCAGCATCCACTGCACCTGGTTGAGCGCGAGGCCGACCGCCGACGACCAGATGAAGGGGTTGACCGCGATCGAGCGGATCGTCTCGCTCGTGCTCATCGGCCTGCCGCCGGCATAGCGCGCCAATACCATGACGCAGAGCACGTTGAGCAGCGGGATCATCGCCGCGACCGCGATCGCCATCAGCGCCGCGCCCTCGCGGCCGTGCAGGCCGGCCGCCAGCGCCAGGGCGACGAAGGTGTTCCAGCGCACCGAGCCCTGCAGGATCGAGGTGAAGGCCGGTCCCTTGATGCCGCCGCGCTCCAGCAGCACCCGCGTCGCCAGGAGGCCGCCGGAGACGATCAGGATGGCGCAGACCAGGGCGAGCCCCATCGCCAGCACCGGCAGCTTGCTCAGGTCCGCGGTCGCCAGCGTGTGGATCACCACGGCCGGAAACAGCACCTGGTAGGTCAGGCGCTCCACCCCGGACCAATGCCCCGGCGAGACGAAGCCGCGGGCCTTCAGCGCCCAGCCGGTCGCGAGCACGAGGAAGATGGCGATCAGGCTGTTGATGATGGGAGTCATGCGGGGATCTGGCGGGCGCGGATTGCTGCCGCTGGGGCAGGGTGGGGAACAATCCAGGGGAGTGGGGGTTGGGAAAGATGGAGCCGGCGTCGAAAGGTGGCCACACCTCTCATGGCGGCGAGCACTGAACAAGCGCTTCCAATCGGCACGGGCCTGCGCCCGCCGCAATCCCGCCGCGATTGGTTCAGGCCGCATTCAACCGATCGGCCCGATGCTGCGCTCAAGTTCTGGCCGAGGCTCTTTCAAGCGAAGCGCATTCCGCTTCGCGTGAAGAGGGGGCCTCGAACCTGAGGACCATAGGAGATCAGACATGGCTTCGTTCAAGACAGCCGCCATCGCGGTTCTGACGGCCACCGCCATCGGCTCGGCCGCACTCGTGACGCCGGCCTTCGCCGAGCAGCGCAAGGTCGGCTTCGACGCCAGCCGCCTCGACAAGGCGCCGGCCGATTACAGCCAGTATTACCGCCGTGGCTGGCATCGCGGCGGCAATCGCGGCGCGGCAATTGCCGCGGGCGTCGGCTTGGGCGTTCTCGGCGCGGCTGCGATCGCGGCCAATCGCCGGGCCTATGCCGATCCGTACTACAATGACGGCTACTACGACGAGCCCGGCTATGGCTATGCACCGGTCTATGCCGAGCCGCCGGTCGTCTACGCGCCGCGCGCCCGCTACTACGCTCCGCGCTACGGCTATGGCTACATCCCGGACAATATCCGCGATCCCGCCGGCGGCAGCTATCGCTGAGCGCATAATGTAGCTGGACCGAAATCGAGCGCCGGATCGATAGATCCGGCGTTCCCGGTAGCAGTCCGGTAGCAGGTTGCGGCGTAGACCTGCCGCACCGATGGCTTTTGCATCTTGGGGGGAATTCGATGGGTTTTGTTCGCAAGGCCGTTCTGGCCGGGCTGGGGCTGGTTGCGTCCGGCGTGCTGTGGTCGGGACAGGCTTCGGCCCAGTATTATGGCCGCGATCCGTATAGCAATCGCGGCGACCGCTACGAGCGCCGTAACGAGCGCCAGGACGGCTTTGACCGGCGCGGCAGCTTTGACCGCGGCGATCGCTTCGATCGTGGCCAACGCCAGCAACGCAACCCGATGGCGGGCATGAGCCTGGATGACCAGAAGCAGGCCGTGAAGAACCACCGCGACGCGCAGAAGAAGGCGATCAAGCGCGGCTACGTGATTCCGTAGCCGAGGCTGCGCCGGATCGGAATTTACGCCGCTGCGGAGCGATCCGCGGCGGCGTTTCCATGTCAGCTTTCGGGATCGGCGGCAGGCATCCGCATCAGCCGGTCGAGCGCGCCCTGGAGGATGTAGGCGGCGGCCATCTTGTCCACGACGGCGGCGCGCTTGGCCCGCGAGGCGTCGGCGTCGAGCAGGGTCCGGGTCACGGCCATGGTCGAGAGCCGCTCGTCCCAGAAGGCGATCGGCAGGGCGGTGAGGGGGGCGAGGTTGCGGATGAAGGCGCGGGTCGACTGCACGCGCGGCCCCTCCGAACCGTCCATGTTGAGCGGCAGCCCGATGACCAGCCCGGCGACCGCATGCTTCTGCGTGATCTTCAGGAGCGCGGCGGCATCGAGCCCGAACTTGACCCGCTTGATCGTCTCCAGCGGCGTCGCGATCTGGCGTTCGACATCGGAGAGGGCGAGCCCGATCGTCTTGGTGCCGAGGTCGAGCCCCAGCAGCCGTGCATGGTCGGGCAGGTCAAGGAAGGCTTCGAGCGGCACCAGATTGGCTGACATGCGGCGCGAGTAGCACGCACCGCCCGCTGATGCGAGCGGTGCGGCATCAGGGGTTCAGTTCGCGCTCTGCAACGTCACGCCGGCGGCCTTGAGCGAAACGGCCCATTTTGCCACCTCGTCGCCGAAGCGCTTGGCGTGGGCGTCGCGGGTCCATTCGGCCTCGGGAAAGGCGTTGGTGCCGACGGCCTTGAAGCGGTCGAGCACCGTCGGGTCTTTCAATGCCGCCTTGAGTGCCCCGTTGAGCTTGTCCAGCACCGGCCCCGGCGTGCCTTTGGGTGCATAGAGCCCGTGCCAGATCGTCATTTCGAGATCGGTGCCGATCTCGCGCGCCGTCGGCGTGTTCGGCAGCACGTCGAGCCGCCCGGTCGAGGTCACCGCATAGGCGCGGATCTTGTCGCCCTGGACCTGCGGCACGGCGGTGGTCGACTGGTCGCAGAGGATGTCGACCTGGCCGGAGACGAGGTCGTTCATGGCCGGGCCGGTGCCGCGATAGGCGACCTGCGCGAACTTGGCACTGAGGGCCTGCGACATCAGCACGGCGCAGAGATGCGAGTTCGAGCCGACGCCGGCATGGGCGATGGTCAGCTTGTCGGCCTGCGCCTTGGCGAAGGGGAAGAACGCCTTGCCGTCGACCGGCGGCAGCGCCAGCTTGCCCGCCACCACCATCGGCCCGGTATTGACCAGCCCGACCGGCGCGAAGGCCGTCAGCGTGTCATAGCCGAGATTGCTGTAGAGCGAGGGCGCTGCGGCGAGAGCAAGATGGTGGATCAGCAGCGTGTAGCCATCGGCATCGGCCGAGGCGAGGCGCTTGGCGCCGGCCGTGCCGCCGGCCCCGGCGACGTTCTCGACCACGACCTGCTGGCTCAGCGTGCGGCCGATATGGTCGGCGAGCAGCCGGGCGATCACGTCGCTCGGCCCGCCGGCGGCGAAGGGCACGATCAGGGTCAGCGGCTTCGCGGGAAAGTTCTGCGCCATGGCCGGGCCCGCGAGCCCCACCGCCAGCAAGCCGGCAAGCGCAACGCGTCTGGTCGTCTCATGCGTGAGCATCTTGGCGATCATTCGTTCCTCCGGTTGTGATGAACCGCTCTGCGGCGGCTTTTATGAGCGCAGCTCCGTTTCGGAGCTAGCGTAGATCCGACAGGTAGTGAGCCTCCTCCGTCAGGCAAAGGCTGAGGCGGCGCTCGACCGGCATGCCGTCGAGCGCCAGCGCGAGCCGGTCGATCTGGAGCGCGGGCGAGCCGGCGGCGACGCCGAGCAGGCCGGCATCGTCCGCATTGAGTGCGACAGCCTTCAGGCGCTCGCGGGCATGGGCGATGGTAATGCCATAGCGCGCCGCGTAGAGGCTGTAGAGGTTGTTCGGGATCGGGCCGGCCTCCAACCCGGGGAAGAGCCGTTGCGGCAGGCTGAGCGTCTCGACGATCAGCGGCACGGTCTCGAAGGAGCGCAGCCGCCGGACGCGGATGACCCTGTCCTTGGCCGTGAGGTCGAGCGCCGCCTGCTCGGCGGCATCGGCGAGGCCGGTCTCGGCGCTTAGCACCGTGCTATCCGGAAAGCGGCGCTCGCCATTGTCCGGCACCAGCTTGAAGAATTGGAACAGGATGCGGCGCTCGTCATGCTCGGCGACGAAGGTGCCGCGGCCCTGCCTGCGCACGACCAGATTCTCGGCCGCGAGCTCGTCCAGCGCCTTGCGCACCGTGCCCTGGCTGACGCCGATCTCGGCCGCGAGCTGCCCTTCGCTCGGCAGGCCTTCGCCCGGCGCCCAGACGCCGTCGACCAGCCGGCGCACGAAGATCGCCTTCACTTGCCGGTAGAGCGGCCGGAAGCCGAGCGGCTCGGCCATGCCGGCGTCGCCGCCTCGTCCCGCGTTTTCGAGCTTGTGCACACTCATGTGTCTTATATAAGACTTGGCGAGGCGCAGGTCGAGCCCCGTCGAGAGGCGCTGCATTCCTGCCGCGAGGACCGAAGGAGGCCATCCATGAGCAAGCCCCATCTCTTGGTGCACGAAAAGAAGGACACGGTCGGCGTCGTCGTCGTCGAGGGCCTCAAGGCCGGGACCGACATGCTGGGCGTCGTCACGCACGATAATTCCGATTTCCGCCTGACCGCCAAGATGGACATCCCGATCGGCCACAAGGTCGCGCTCAAGGACATCAAGTCGGGCGATACGATCTGGAAATACGGCCAGGACATCGGCAAGGCCGTCGCCGACATCAGGCAGGGCGAGCACCTGCACGTCCACAACGCCAAGACCAAGCGCTGGTGAGCAGGTTTTTCCCATGAGTTCGCAAGGAAGCACACCGTCATCCCGGACAAGCGGCGAAGCCGCGCCGCTCCGGGATCCATCGTAGGGCTCCGGAGCTTTACGATGGATCCCGGCGCTCCGCTTCGCTGCGGCCGGGATGACGCGGTGGTTCCCCGCCTAATGCCAGACACCATCGGCTCCCTGATCGGTCGAGCCACCCGATAAGAAGAGAGGAAACGCCATGTCGATCGTCGCCAATTTCGACCTCGTGAAGGGCAAGCTCGGCCGCATCAAGGGCCGCAAGATCGAGGCGCCCGAGTTCAAGGCCCCGATGGTCAGGCGTCCCACCGGCCGCAGCCTCGATTCCTTCCACGGCTGGCGCCGAGAGAACGGCCGCGTCGGCGTGCGCAACCACGTGCTGCTGCTGCCGCTCGACGATCTCTCCAACGCCGCCTGCGAGGCCGTCGCCAACAACATCAAGGGCACGCTGGCGATTCCGCACGCCTATGGCCGCCTGCAGTTCGGCGAGGATCTCGAGATCCACTTCCGCACCTTGATCGGCACCGGCGCCAACCCGAACGTCGCGGCCGTCATCGTCATCGGCATCGAGGATGGCTGGACCAAGATCGTCGTCGACGGCATTGCCAAGACCGGCAAGCCGGTGGTCGGCTTCGGCATCGAAGGCCATGGCGACATCGCCACCATCGCCAAGGCGTCCTATGTCGCCAAGGAGTTCGTGCAGTGGTCGACCGAGCTGCAGCGTGAGAAATGCGGCATCGAGGAGCTCTGGGTCTCGACCAAATGCGGTGAGTCGGACACCACGACCGGCCTGTCCTCCTGCCCGACCGTCGGCAACATGTACGACAAATGGATCCCGCGCGGCGTCTACGGCGTCTTCGGCGAGACCTCCGAGATCACCGGCGCCGAGCATCTCTGCAAGGCGCGCGCGGCGGCGCCCGAAATCGGCGAGCGCTGGTACAAGATGTGGAAGGCCTATCAGGACGACGTCATCGAGGCGCACAAGACCGACGACCTCTCGGATTCGCAGCCGACCAAGGGCAACATCGCCGGCGGCCTGACCACGATCGAGGAAAAGGCGCTCGGCAACCTCGAGAAGATCGGCCGCGAGTGCAAGTTCATCGACATCCTCGAGCCGGCGCAGACCCCGGCGAGCGGGCCGGGCTTGTACTACATGGACACCTCCTCGGCCGCGGCCGAATGCGTGACCCTGATGGCGGCCGGCGGCTATGTCGTCCACACCTTCCCGACCGGACAGGGCAACGTCATCGGCAACCCGATCGTCCCCGTGATCAAGATCACCGGCAACCCGAAGACGATGCGGACCATGCCGGAGCATATCGACGTCGACGTCTCCGGCATCCTGCGCCGCGACCTCACCATCCCGCAGGCCGGCGACGCGCTGATCCAGAACATCGTGCGCACCGCCAATGGCCGCCTCACCGCCGCCGAGACACTTGGTCACCGCGAATTCTCGATGACCAAGCTCTATCGCTCGGCCTGACGACCCGCTAACGGGCAGGGCGGCCCGCCGGGCCGCCCTGCCTTCGATTCCTGCCGCCTTCGATTCCTGAATGAACGAGCCCGGAGCGCGTTCTTGACCGCCGCGACCTCTTCCCCGCTCAGCGCCTGGCGCCCGCTCGTCGACGGCATCGTGCTGTCGGTCGTCGTCGCCATCGCCTCCGACTATGCCGAGCCGGCGCTGAAGACGCTGCTGGGATCGCAGATCGGCATCCCCTCGGTGGTGATCGCGCTGGTGCTCGGCATGCTCCTGCACCCGCTTGCCAATGCGCCGCGCTTCGTCCCGGGCATGAGTTTCTGCGTCAAGAAGCTGCTGCGCTGGGCGATCGCGCTGCTCGGCCTGCGCATCGCGCTCGGCGACATCATCGCGCTCGGCCTCTCGACTGCGCTGCTCGTCGTCGCCGGCATGGCGCTCACGGTCGTTTCCGGCTTCCTGCTGGCGCGCTGGCTCGGCCGCGAGAGCGGCACCGGCGCGCTTGCCGGCGTCGCCACCGCCGTTTGCGGCGCCTCGGCCGCGCTGGCGACGGCGACGGTCGTGCCCGACTACAAGGGCAAATCGGCCGACGTCGCCTTCACCGTCATCGCCATGAACGCGCTCTCGACGCTGGCGATGCTGGGCTACCCGCTGATCTGCGTCTGGCTCGGCCTCAACGCCCAGCAGACCGGCATCATGCTCGGCGCCACCATCCACGACGTCGCGCAAGTGGTGGGCGCCGGCCAGTCGGTCTCGGACGAGGCGGCCAACGCCGCAGTCATCGTCAAGCTCTTCCGCGTCTTCATGCTGCTGCCGGCCGTGCTGATCGTCGGCTGGTGGCTGGCGCGCGACGGCGCCGGCAAGGTCGGCGGGCATGCCAAGGTGCCGGTGCCGGTCTTCGCCATCGTCTTCCTGGCCTTGTGCCTGCTCAACAGCGTGCTGGCGATGCAGCCGGCGCTGGCGGGCATCTATCCGCCGATCCGCGCGGGCTTGCTCGAAGCCTCGCGCTGGGGTCTGCTGATCGCCATCGCGGCGCTGGGCCTGGGCACCTCCATCGCCGCGATGGCCCGGCTCGGCTGGCGCCATCTCGCGCTGGTGACCGGAACCTCTCTCGTGATCCTCGTGGTCGTCACCGGCGGCCTCCTCGCGTTAGGCTGAGTATGACCGACATCGTCATCACCGAATTCATGGACGAGGCCGCGGTGGAGGCGCTGAAGGCGCGCTATAAGGTCCATCACGATCCCGACCTCTTCGACAAGTCGGCCGAGCTGGCGAAGCTGGTCGCCGGCGTCCCAGCCCTGATCGTGCGCAACCAGACGCAGGTGCGCGGCGCGATGCTCGACTCGGCCAAGAAGCTGAAGGTCGTCGGCCGGCTCGGCGTCGGGCTCGACAATATCGACATGGCCGCTTGTGCCGCCCGCGAGATCAAGGTCTTCCCGGCGACTGGTGCCAACAGCCTCTCGGTGGTCGAATACGTCATCGGCACCGCCATGACGCTCCTGCGCGGCGCCTATTTCGCCAATGCGGCGATGCTGGCCGGCGAGTTTCCCAAGACCCAGTTGATCGGCCGCGAGATCGCCGGCAAGCGGCTCGGGCTCGTCGGCTTCGGCGCCATCGCCCGCGACACCGCGCAGCATGCAAGGCTGCTCGGCATGACCATCGCCGCCTATGATCCCTATGTCGCGGCCGATGATCCGGTCTGGCAGAATACCGAGCGGCTCGAGCTCGACGCGCTGCTGGCAACCTCCGACGTCATCAGCATCCACCTGCCGCTGACGCCCGAGACCAAGGGCCTGATCGGCAAGGACGCCTTCGCCCGCATGAAATCGGATGCCGTGCTGGTCAACGCCGCCCGTGGCGGCGTCATGGACGAGGTAGCGCTGGTCGCGGCGTTGAAGGGCGGCAAGCTTGGCGGCGCGGCGCTCGACGTCTTCGCCGAGGAGCCGCTGCGCGGCGGCGCCAAGCTCTTCGCCGGCACGCCGAACCTGATCCTGACCCCACATATCGCCGGCAACACCGTCGAATCGAATGGCCGCGTCTCCGGCCTCGTCGCCGAGCGCGTCATGGCGGCACTGGAGGGTCGGCTGTGAAGCTTTCGCTGGAACAGGCCGAGGCCAGGGTCGCCGAACTCTTCACGCAGGCCGGCGCCTCGCCGGCCAACGCCGCCTCCGTCGCTTGGGCGCTGGTCATGGCCGAGGCCGATGGCCTGAAGGGCCACGGCCTGTCGCGCGTGCCGACCTATCTCGCCATGCTGAAGGCCGGCAAGATCGATGGCCAGGCCGTGCCGATCGCGCGTCGGCCCAAGCCGGGCGTGTTGGCGATCGATGCCGCCCATGGCTTCGCCTACCCGGCGATCGACCTCGCCGTGAGCGAGCTTCCCGAACTCGCGCGCCAGCAGGGCATCGTCGCCGCGCCGATCCGCCGCTCCAGCCATTGCGGCGCTGCCGGCCTGCATGTCGAGCGCCTGGCGGAGCAGGGGCTGGTCGCGCTGCTCTTCGCCAATACGCCCGCTGCCATCGCGCCCTGGGGCGGCTCGAAGCCGGTCTTCGGCACCAATCCGATCGCCTTCGCCGCGCCGCTCGCCGGCCGCGAGCCGGTCGTGATCGACATGGCGCTGTCGAAGGTCGCGCGCGGCCCGATCGTCGCCGCTCGGCAGAAGGGCGAGAGCATCCCAGAGGGCTGGGCGCTCGACGTCGACGGCAAGCCGACCACCGATGCCGCCGCCGCGCTCGCCGGCACCATGGTCCCGCTCGGCGACGCCAAGGGCGCGACGCTGGCGATGATGGTCGAGATCCTCGCCGCCGCCCTGGTCGGCACCCATTTCGCCTTCCAGGCCTCCCCCTTCATCGACGACAAGGGTGGCCCGCCCGATACCGGCCAGCTCATCCTCGCGATCGACCCCGCGGGCATGGGCGGCAACTGGTTCGCCGAGCGCATGAAACTCCTGGCGCACGCAATCGAGGAGCAGGAAGGCACGCGCCTGCCGGGCGTCAGGCGCCTGAATCTGCGTGAGAAGGCCAAGGCACAAGGGATTGAGGTTGCGGAGGAAATCCTAATTTCTGCGTGAGTTAGCGACCATCGTTATCCAGCGCTTGGCCTAAATCTCTGCCGCCATAAAGCACGCGCAGGATGGTGACTCGGTTTCCGTCGATGCGGAACGCGACGGTCACGCGGCGGTCAAGGCCAAATACCCGCATGCCCGGAAGCAGGTCGTCCCTGCGCGTTCCACGTTTCGGAAAGTGGGCGAGGCCGGCCCATACGGTCTCTGTGCGCGTGACGAAGCGAAGTGCGGTCTCCTCGCTGCTGTGTTCTGCGACCCAGAGATAGGTTTCGCGGAGGTCCTGTCTGGCGCTTGGTGAGAAGTGGACCTCAAACCTTCTCACGTTTCGCCGCCACACGGCTCGCATGCAACGCGCGAAGCTCTGCGAAAACCTCCTCGGCAGGGATCGATGGCCGCGGATCGGCGAGAGCCTCCTCGACCTTGGCCTTCAGAATGGCGTCGAACTCGCGCTCTTCGCGTTCCAGCGCGCGCAGGCCGGCGCGAAGGACTTCGCTGGCCGATGCGTAATCGCCGGAAGCGACGCGGGCTTCGACCTTGGCCTGCATCTCGCCAAGCGTCACTGTCATGGGCCGGCTTGTTCGGGTCATGCTGTGCCTCCTACTTCCAGACAAAGTATGACAAAGTCATTCTGGCGGCAACCTGACCTCACACAAAATCGAATCGATCCACGTCCACCAGCCCCTTATCCGTGATCTTCAAATGCGGGATCACCGGCAGGGTCAGGAAGGCGACTTGCAGGAACGGCTCGGCCAGCACGACGCCAAGCGCCTTTGCGGCCGCTCGCAAGCCTTCCAAACCGTGGCGCACCGTCTCGAACGGCTGGTCGCTCATCAGCCCGGCCACCGGCAGCGCCAGCTCGGCCGTGACCTTGCCGCCATCGGCCACGGCGAAGCCGCCGCCGATTTCGATCAGCCGGTTCGCGGCCGCGGCCATCGAGGCCGCGTCGACGCCGACGATGCAGAGGTTGTGGCTGTCATGGCCGACCGAGGAGGCGATGGCGCCATGCTTCATGCCAAAGCCGTGGACGAAGCCCGTCGCGCTGCCGCCATTCCTGCCATGGCGCTCGATCACCGTGACCTTGACCGCGTCCTGCGCCAGATCGGGCAGGGCCTCGCCATCGCTCGAGGGCAGGGTCATGGCGAGGCGCTCGGTGATGATCCGGCCCGGCACGACGCCGATCACCGGCGTCTCGCCAGTGCGCGCCAAAGCCTTGAAATCGGCCTCCATCAGCGCCCGGCTCTTGACGCTGCCGAGACCGACGGCTGAGACCGGCTTGCGGTCGGCGAAGAGCGCGTCCTCGACCAGCCTGCCGCCGGCAAAGACTTGGCTCACCCGGCAGGCGGCGAGATCCTCGACCAGCACGATATCGGCGCGCTTGCCCGGCCCGATGAAGCCGCGGTCGAACAGGCCGAAATTCCGCGCGGCCGAGAGCGTCGCGATGCGATAGGTCGCGAGAATGTCCGCTCCTTCAGCGATCGCCGTGCGGATCATGTAGTCGAGATGGCCTTCCTCGGCGATGTCGAGCGGGTTGCGATCATCGGTGCAGAAGGCCAGGAGGGGCGAGGCGTCGCGGCTGATCAGGGGGATCAGCGCATGCAGGTCCTTCGAGACGGAGCCTTCGCGGATCAGGATCGCCATGCCCTTGGCGAGCTTTTCGCGGGCTTCGTCGGCAGTCGTGGTCTCATGGTCGGTGCGGATGCCGGCTGAGAGGTAGCCGTTCAGGTCCATGCCGCGCACCAGCGGCGCGTGGCCGTCGATATGGCGATGCGAGAAGGCCTCCAGCTTGGCGAGGCAGCCGGGATCGCGATGCAGCACGCCGGGGAAGTTCATGAACTCGGCGAGGCCGATGACCTTGGGGTGGTTCATCAGCTTGACGAGGTCGGCCGCGGTCAGCTCGGCGCCGGCCGTCTCCAGATGCGTCGCCGGCACGCAGCTCGAGAGCTGCACGCGCAAATCCATCCGCATCGCCTCGGCGCAGCGCAGGAAGTACTCGATGCCCTCGCTGCCGAGCACGTTGGCGATCTCGTGCGGGTCGCAGATCGCGGTGGTGACGCCATGCGGCAACACGCAGCGCTCGAATTCGAGCGGCGTCACCAGCGAGGATTCGACGTGCAGATGCGTGTCGATGAAGCCTGGCACGGCGATGAGGCCAGTCGCATCGAAGCTTTCGCGGCCCTCGTAGCGTCCATAGGTGCCGACGATGGTGTCGCCGCAAAGCGCGATATCGCTTTCGACCAGCGCCCCGGTGACGAGGTCGAGCAGCTTCGCGCCGCGAATGACGAGGTCGGCCGGCTCGTCGCCGCGGCCCTGGGCGATGCGGCGGGACAGCGTTGCAGCGTCGGTCATGGCGTCACCCCGGCGTGGAATCGTGAGGGCGAGCCTGCACGCGCCCGCCGGCAAAGTCGACTTGGTGTCGCGCTCGAACGGGCCTAGATAAGCCGCTATTCTCGTGCCGCTGGAGACCCTGAGATGAAACTGACCTGGTACGGCCAATCAGCCTTTCGCGTCGATCTTGCCGGCGCCTCGCTGCTGATCGATCCGTTCTTCACCGGCAACCCCGCCTTCGAGGGCAATGTCGCCGAGATCTCGCAGGGCATCAGCCACATCGTCGTCACCCACGGCCATGGCGACCATATCGGCGACACGCTCTCGATCGCCGAAGCCACCGGAGCGACGGTCGTCAGCAATTTCGACCTGTGCATGTACCTGGCTTCGAAGGGCCTGAAGGCGTTCGAGCCGATGAACACCGGCGGCACCATCGATCTCGGCGCTTTCTCCGTGACGCTGGTCCGGGCCGATCATTCGGCCGGGCTGGTCGAGGCCGGCGTCGGCTTCCCGCTCGGCTCAGCCAATGGCGCGATCATCAAGGCCCAGGGCGAGAAGACGCTCTGGCACATGGGCGACACCGACATCTTCAGCGACATGGCGCTGCTGAGCGAGATCCACGGCGTCGAGATCTGCATCTGCCCGATCGGCGACCGCTTCACCATGGGCGGCAAGGTCGCCGCGCTGGCGATGACCCGCTTCGTCAAGCCGAAGGTCGCGATCCCCTGCCATTACGGCTCCTTCCCGATCATCGACCAGAATGCCGATGCCTTCGTCGCGGCGCTGAAGGACAGCAATGTCCAGGCCGTGGTGCCGAAGAAGGGCGAGGCGGTTACGCTCTGATGTAACCGGACAAGGCGCGGGCAGCCTCCACCGTCATTGCTTCGCTACGCTCGCAATGACGGGGGGCAGGCGCAGCTCAAGAGAGGGCTCCCGCGTTTCCTCGTTTAACGACGCAGCATTGTTGCGGGCAAACAGCCGCCGCCTTATAGCGCTGGTGAGTTTCAGCGCCTTTGGCGCCAAAGTTTCCAGGAGCCTGCCATGTCGGTCGATCTCGCCACCGTCAAGCGCGTCGCGCATCTCGCGCGCATCGCCGTGCCGGAGTCCGAGCTGCCCAAGCTGCAAGGCGAGCTCAACGCCATCCTCGGCTTCGTCGAGCAGCTGGACGAGGTCGATGTCACCGGTATCGAGCCGATGACCTCGGTCACGCCGATGGCGATGGCGCAGCGCGCGGACGTCGTGAACGACGGCGAGATCGCCGATCGCATCGTCGCCAACGCGCCCGTCTCCGAAGACGATTATTTCATGGTGCCGAAGGTGGTCGAATGAGCGCTTGAAGCGCTCATTCGACCACCCCGGACGCGCGAAGCACGACCGGGGTCGCTTCCCATTCAGCCGACCGGATATTCAAACGTGACCGATCTCACCCGCCTGACGCTGACCGAGGCCCGCGACGGCCTCAAGGCCAAGACCTTCTCCGCCACCGAGCTGACCCAGGCCCATATCGCCTCGGTCGAGAAGGCGCGCGCGCTCAACGCCTATGTGCTGGAGACGCCGGAGCATGCGCTGAAGCAGGCCGCGGCCTCGGACGCCAAGCTCGCCAAGGGCGAGGCCGGCCCGCTCGAAGGCCTGCCGCTCGGCATCAAGGACCTCTTCGCCACCGAGGGCGTGCGCACCACCGCCTGCTCGAAGATCCTCGGCAATTTCGTGCCGGCCTATGAATCGACGGTGTCGGGCCAGCTCTGGCGCGATGGCGCCGTGATGCTCGGCAAGCTCAACAACGACGAGTTCGCCATGGGCTCGTCGAACGAGACCAGCGCCTTCGGCAACGTCGTCAACCCCTGGCGCCGTAGCGGCTCGAATGTCGGGGCAGGGGCTGCCGGCTCGATCGAGGGCAGCTATCTCGTGCCGGGCGGCTCTTCGGGCGGCTCGGCCTCGGCCGTCGCCGCCGATCTCTGCCTCGCCGCGACCGCGACCGATACCGGCGGCTCGATCCGCCAGCCGGCCGCCTTCACCGGCACGGTCGGCATCAAGCCGACCTATGGCCGCTGCTCGCGCTGGGGCATCGTCGCCTTCGCCTCCTCGCTCGACCAGGCCGGGCCGATCGGCAAGACGGTGCGCGACTGCGCCGTGATGCTGCGCTCCATGGCCGGCCACGATCCCAAGGACACGACCTCGGTCGATATGCCCGTGCCGGATTACGAGAAGGCCGTCGGCCGCTCGGTCAAGGGCATGAAGATCGGCATCCCGAAGGAATATCGTCTCGACGGCATGTCGCCCGAGATCGAGGCGCTCTGGCAGCAGGGCATCGCCTGGCTCAAGGCGGCTGGTGCCGAGATCGTCGACATCTCGCTGCCGCACACGAAATACGCCCTGCCGGCCTATTACATCGTCGCCCCGGCCGAGGCCTCGTCCAACCTCGCTCGCTATGACGGCGTCCGCTACGGTCTGCGCGTGCCGGGCAAGGACATCGTCGAGATGTACGAGAAGACCCGCGCCGAGGGTTTTGGCGCCGAGGTCAAGCGCCGCATCATGATCGGCACCTACGTGCTCTCCGCCGGCTATTACGACGCCTACTACCTCAAGGCGCAGAAGGTCCGCACCTTGATCAAGCGCGACTTTGAGGATGTCTACTCGGCCGGTATCGACGCCGTGCTGACGCCGGCGACGCCGTCAGCCGCCTTCGGCATCGGCGAGAAGGGCTCGGCCGATCCGGTCGAGATGTACCTGAACGACATCTTCACGGTGACGGTGAACATGGCCGGCCTGCCGGGCCTCGCCGTGCCCGCCGGGCGCGACTCGCAGGGGCTGCCGCTCGGCCTGCAGCTCATCGGCCGGCCCTTCGACGAGGAGACGCTGTTCTCGATCGGCCAGGTCATCGAGGAGGCCGCCGGCCGCTTCACCGTGCCGGAGCGCTGGTGGGCCTAACCTTTCTCCCTCGGGGGAGAAAGTGGGCTGGCGAAGCCGGGTCGGATGAGGGAAGGGCGCGTCAGCGGCCCTTTTCTCTTGTTTGAGATTGGAGGGAGACTTCCCTTACACGCCGACGCAGCGCCTCTTCCCTTCTCCCTCTTGCGGGAGAAGGTGCCCCGGCAGGGGCGGATGAGGGGTCGCGCTGTCCTATCCAGTAACCGAGGATGTCATGCACCGACGCTGCTGTCGTCGCGCGACCCCTCATCCGTCTCGGCTTCGCCGAGCCACCTTCTCCCGCAAGAGGGAGAAGGGAAGGCAGCTCAATCGCCGCCACCGCCTCCGCAGCCGCCGCCATCACCCCCGCCGCTGTCTCCCCCGCCATCCCCGCCGCCATCGCTACTGCTGCTGCTCCCGCCATCGCCGAAGCCATCAGTGCCGCCATCGATCGAGCTGTCCGAGAAATCGCCGCCGCATTGCGAGCCGGATTTGCCGTTGCGGCGCAGCTGCTCGCAATCGGGGTGGTAGAGATAGCCGTTCGGAATCTTGAGCTTGGTGTCGAGCGCGAAGAGCAGCGGTAGCCGCGTCGGATTGCGCGGGTCGATGTTCTCCTCCTTGCAGCACTGCCACCAGACCCGCCTCAGGCCGGAATTGTCGCGCGTGCGGCCGGGCGCGAGCGCGACGGCCGGCGTGTGGTGCAGGAAGGCGCCGAAGGCCTTGCCGCAGAACTCCTGATAGGCGCGGGTGTAGAGGATGAATTCGTGCCAGAGCTCGTCGGCGACCTGCGACGGCATCGCGACGTAGCGCTCGCCGGAGTTGAGATAGGCCAGGAAGAACTGCCGCAGCCCGTTCGCGACCAGTGCGGTCTCCTTGCGGGAGAAGCCTGGATAATGCGCCTGCAGCTTGTCGAGCAGGCCGGGCGGCCAAGCGTAGCCGCGAATGAACTCGGCCCGCTTCAGGCGCTGATGCGCCGGCCAGACCACCTTCGCGACGAAGGCCGCGCCGCCCAACGCGAGCGCGAACATCACCCAGCCCAGCATCGCCGCCCCTCAAATACGCCCCGCGCCGACCGGCGTGGGGCGTATTTGATCATGCATGCGGCGCGTGCGCATCCCCATGAAGTTCGGTTGCCGCGGGCTTCTTCTTCTCGAAGAGCCCGGCGAGCCAGCGCACCATCACGTAGAACACCGGCGTGAACAGCAGGCCGAAGGCGGTGACGCCGATCATGCCCGAGAACACCGCGACGCCGAGCACCTGACGCATTTCCGCACCCGCGCCGATCGAGATCGTCAAGGGCAGCACGCCGAGGATGAAGGCGAGCGAGGTCATCAGGATCGGCCGCAACCGGGTCTTGGCTGCCGCGATCGCGGCTTCGCGCCGGCTCATGCCCTCGTCCTCGGCCTGCTTGGCGAATTCGACGATCAGGATCGCGTTCTTCGCCGCGAGGCCGACGAGCACGACGAGGCCGATATCGACCAGCACGTTGCGGTCGAAGCCCTTGTAGCCGACGCCGATCATGGCCGCGAGAATGCACATCGGCACGATCAGGATGACGGCGAGCGGCAGGGTCCAGCTCTCGTACAGAGCAGCCAGCAGCAGGAAGACGAAGACGACGGCGAGGCCGAAGGCGATGATGGCCGTGTTGCCGGCGAGCTTCTCCTGCAGCGCGATCTCGGTCCATTCGAAGCCGAAACCGGCCGGCAGCACCTGCTCCGCGATCTTTTCGACTGCGGCGATGCCCTGGCCGGTCGAGAAGCCGCGCGCCATCGAAAGCTGCACCTCGGCGGCCGGGTAGAGATTGTAGCGCGGCACGCGATAGGCGCCGGTCGTGTCGGAGAAGGTCGCGACCGAGCCGATCGGCACCATCTCGCCATCGGCGTTGCGCGTCTTCAACGCGGCGACGTCGCGGATGTCGAGCCGGTAGGGATTGTCGGCCTGCGCCGTCACCCGGAAGGTACGGCCGAGGATGTTGAAATCGTTGACATAGGCCGAGCCCATATAGACCGAGAGCGTCTCGAACACGCGGGTCACGGGCACGCCGAGCATCTCGGCCTTGGTCCGGTCGATATCGGCGTAGATCTGCGGCGTCTTGGTCGAGAACAGGGTGAAAGGCTGCTGGATGCCTGGATTCTGGCCGGCCGTGCCGGCCACGGCCCAGGTTGCGCCCTCGAGCGCCGCCAGGCCGCGCCCGCTGCGATCCTGGACATAGCCCTTGAGGCCGCCGCCATTGCCGATGCCGGGAACGGCCGGAGGTTCGATCACCAGGGCAAAGGCCTCGCCGATCTGCCCCAACTGGCCGCGCAGGTCGTTGATGATGCCCTGGGTGGTGAGGCCGGCCTTGGCCCGCTCCTTGAAGTCGGTGAGCGTGACGAAGGCGACGCCGGCATTGGGCGCCAGCGTGAAGGTCGCGCCATCGAGACCGGCGAAGGCGACGGCATGGGCCACGCCGGGCCGCGCCAGCATCAGATCGGTCGCCTTGCGGATGACCGCATCGGTGCGCGGCAAAGACGAGCCCGCCGGCAGCTGGAAGACGGCGATGAAGTAGCCGCGGTCGAGCTGCGGCACCAGGCCCGTCGGAATCGACACGAGGCGCTGGCCGGCGACCGCGATCAGGGCTGCGTAGATCAGCAGCATGACGACGCCGAAACGGATCAGGCGCGAGGTCACCGCGCCATAGCTGCGCGAGAGCCAGTCGAAGGCCTTGTTGAAATACTTGAAGAACCAGCGCAGCGGCGCAGTGAGCGCCGCGAAGAAGCCCTTCGGCTCCTCGTGGCTGTGCGGCTTCAGCAGGAGCGCCGACAGCGCCGGCGACAAGGTCAGCGAGACGAAGCACGAGATCGCCGTCGAAGCTGCGATCGTCACGGCGAACTGCTGGTAGAACGTGCCTTGCAGGCCGGTGATGAAGGCGGTCGGGATGAACACGGCGCAGAGCACGAGCGCGATCGCGAGCAGGGCGCCGCCGACCTCGTCCATCGTCTTGTGCGCCGCGTCCTTGGCGCTCATGCCTTTCGCCAGATAGCGCTCGACATTCTCGACCACGACGATCGCGTCGTCGACGACGATGCCGATCGCCAGCACGAGCGCCAGGAGCGAGATCGAGTTGAAGGAGATTCCGACCGCGCTCATGACCAGGAAGGTGCCGACGAGCGAAACCGGGATCGCGATGATCGGGATGATCGCGGCGCGCCAGGTCTGCAGGAACAGGATCACCACGATGACGACGAGCGCGATCGCCTCGAGCAGCGTCTGCACCACGGCCGAGACCGATTCCGCGATGAACTCGGTCGGGTTGTAGACGATCCTGTACTCGACCCCGGACGGGAAGTTCTTCGACAGCTCCTGCATCGTCTTGATCAGCGATTCGGATGCCGCCAGCGCATTCGAGCCCGGACGCTGGAAGACGCCGATCGCGACGGCTTCCTTGTTGTCGAGATAGGAGTTGGACAGGTAGTCCTGCGCGCCGAGCTCGACGCGGGCGACGTCGCGGAGGCGGATCGTGCCGCCATCGGCATCCGAGCGCACGACGATGTTGTAGAACTCGTCGATGCTGGTGAGGCGCCCGAGCGTGTTGACCGAAAGCTGGAAGGCGCGGTCCGACGTTGCCGGCGGCTGGTTGATCGCGCCCGCCGCGACCTGGACGTTGGCAGCGCGGATCGCGGCGACGACATCGCCCGCCGTCAGGTTGCGCGACGCGACCTTGGCCGGATCGAGCCAGACCCGCATCGAGAAGTCGCGCGCGCCGAAGACCTGGACGTCGCCGACGCCGTCGACGCGCGTCAGCACGTCCTTCACGTTGAGCGTCGTGTAATTGGAGACGTATTGCTGGTCGCGCGAGCCGTCCGGCGACAGCAGGTGGATGACCATCAGGAAGTCGGGCGAGGCCTTGCGGACCTGGAGGCCGAGCGTGCGCACGTCCTGCGGCAGGCGCGGCTCGGCCGCCGAGACGCGGTTCTGCACCAGCACCTGGGCCTGGTCGACATTGGTGCCCGCCTTGAAGACGACGCTGATCGTGAGGTGTCCGTCGCCGGTCGACTGCGACGAGATGTAGAGCATGTCGTCGACGCCGTTGACCTCCTGCTCGATCGGCGCCGCGACGGTCGCGGCGACGACTTCGGCCGAGGCGCCCGGATAGGTCGCGGTGATCGTGACCGTCGGCGGCGCGATCTCGGGATATTCGGCGATCGGCAGGTTACGCTGCGCGATGGCGCCGGCGATGGTCAGCAGGATCGAGAGAACGGTCGCGAAGATCGGGCGATCGATGAAGAAATGCGCGAAGCGAAACATGGTTTGGTCCTGGCCTAGAGCCGGATGATTTCAGGTCGGTTCGACCTAAAATCTGAATCCGTCTCTACAACAAAGAGTGAGAGCATGATGTCGTCCGAAAACCGGTTCCCACTTTTCGGCATCATGCTCTGGAGCAATTCCAGGGAAAGTGGAGACCGGTTTCCCGTCCGGGATTGCGCTAAAGAGACTTGGGCAGGGCGAACGGACAAGACCGTCCGCAGCCGTTGTTGAAGGCGCGGGCCGTCAGGCCGTCAATTGGTCGCGGCGACCTTGATCTCGGTCGGCTGCGGCGCGACCGTCGCGCCGGGCCGCACCATCGGGCTGGCTAAGCCGTTGACGATGACCTTGTCGTCCTTGGTCAGCCCCTGGGTGATGACGCGAAGGCCATCGCTGATCTGACCGAGCGTGACCGGCTTCGGCACGACCTTGTTGTCGGCTCCGACCGTCAGCACGATCTTGCTGGCCTGGTCGGAGACGATGACCGCGTCCGGAACCAGGAGCGCGTCGGTCTCGCCGGCGAAGAGCCGCAGGCGGCCGAAGGTGCCGGGCGTCAGGAACTGGTCCTTGTTCTCGAACACGGCGCGGCCGCGGATCGTGCCGGAGCGGGCGTTGAGCGCGTTGTCGACGAAGTCGATATTGCCGCTGCGCTTCCACTCCTTCTCATCCGACAGCCGGACCTGGGCCGGGCTGCCCTGCTCGCGGTTGGCGTTTTGCCGCAAGGCGCTCGCGAGGCGCGAATAGCGCAGGTAGTCGGCCTCGGACGCGTCGAAGGTGAAGTTGATCGGATCGACCGAGACGATCGTCGTCAGCAGCGTCGCGCCCGATTGGCCGCCGGCGATCAGGTTGCCCGCATCGACGCGCTTGTTCGAGATGCGACCGGCGAGCGGCGCGCGCACCTGCGTCCATTCGAGGTTGAGCTCGGCCGTTTTCAGATTGGCCTCGGCCGCTTGCTGCTGGGCGAGGGCGCCGTTGAGATTGGCGCGGCGCTGGTCGATGTCGCGGGCGGTGATCGTACGGTTCTGCGTCAGGCCCTCGGCACGCTCGACCTCGTTCTTGGCCAGATCGACCTGCGCCGCGGTGCGGGCGACCTCGGCGCGTGCCGCGTCGACCGCGAGCTGGTAGGGCCGCTGGTCGATGGTGAAGAGCAGGTCGCCCTTCTTGACCAGTTCGCCATCCTTGAAATGGATGCTGTCGAGGAAGCCGGAGACGCGCGCCCGGATCTCGACCTGGTCGCGCGCCTCGAAGCGGCCGGTGAACTCGTCCCAGTTGGTCACGCGCTTGGCCAGCGGCGTCGCAATCTGGACCGTGGGAGCCGGCGGCGCGCCCTGGGCCCAGGAAACGCCTACGGACGCAGCGCCGACCGACATGGCGGCCGCGGCCGCGATGGTGGCGAGTGCAAGGCTCCGTGCAAGGCGAACAGACATGGAAAAACTCCGGATAGCGGGATCGGCACAACCGAGACAGGTTTCCAATCGTGCGCTGCACCAAATGGGCGGCGCTGACGATTGTCAAGTTCCGTCACTCGACACGGGCGCCGAATGACGACAGATAAGCAACATTCCCGCCACGGGGTGACAGGATGGCAACAGCACCCGCACGATAACTGAGGCTTGCCGCCCGCCTCCCGAGGTCTTAACCGATACGCGACACATTTCGAGCCGGAAGACCGCAATGAACGCGCATGCCCGCCCCGCCGACCCCAAGAAGCTGATCAAGGGCGCCACCGGCGATTGGGAGATCGTCATCGGCATGGAGATCCATGCCCAGGTGACGTCCAATGCCAAGCTCTTCTCCGGCGCCTCCACCGCCTTTGGAGCAGAGCCGAACGCTCATGTCAGCCTTGTCGACGCCGCGATGCCCGGCATGCTGCCGGTGATCAACGCCGAATGCATCCGCCAGGCGGTCCGCACCGGCCTTGGCCTCAACGCGCGCATCAACAACCGCTCGGTCTTCGACCGCAAGAACTATTTTTACCCCGACTTGCCGCAGGGCTACCAGATCAGCCAGTACAAGAGCCCGATCGTGGGCGAGGGCGAGATCGTCGTCGATCTGTCGCCGACCGAGCAGATCACGGTCGGAATCGAGCGCCTGCACCTCGAGCAGGATGCCGGCAAGTCGATCCACGACCAGCATCCGACGATGAGCTTCGTCGACCTCAACCGCTCCGGCGTCGCCCTGATGGAGATCGTCTCGCGGCCCGACCTGCGCTCGGCCGACGAGGCGCGCGCCTTTGTCACCAAGCTGCGCACCATCCTGCGCTATCTCGGCACCTGCGACGGCGACATGGAGAAGGGCAACCTGCGCGCCGACGTCAACGTCTCAGTGCGCCGCCCGGGCGAGCCGCTCGGCACGCGCTGCGAGATCAAGAACGTCAACTCGATCCGCTTCATCGGCCAGGCGGTCGAGGTCGAGGCGCGCCGTCAGGTCGGCATCATCGAGGATGGCGGCAAGATCGACCAGGAGACCCGCCTCTACGATCCCGGCAAGGGCGAGACCCGCTCGATGCGCTCCAAGGAAGAGGCGCATGACTACCGCTACTTCCCCGATCCCGACCTGCTGCCGCTCGAATTCGACGACGCCTTCGTCGCCGAGCTGAAGGTCCATCTGCCGGAGCTGCCCGACGCCAAGAAGGCGCGCTTCATCGCCGAATACGGTCTCTCGCCCTATGATTCCTCGGTGCTGGTGGCCGAGCGCGAGCAGGCCGATTATTTCGAGGCGGTCGCCAAGGGGCGCGACGGCAAGGCTGCCGCCAACTGGGTCATCAACGAGCTCTTCGGCCGCCTGAACAAGGAAGGCCAGGACGTGACATCGTCGCCAGTCTCGGCCGCGCAGCTCGGCGGGCTCGTCGACCTGATCGGCGAGGGCGTCATCTCCGGCAAGATCGCCAAGGACCTGTTCGAGATCCTCTGGTCCGAGGGCGGCGACCCGCGCCAGATCGTCGAGGCCCGCGGCATGAAGCAGGTCACCGACACCGGCGCGATCGAGAAGGCGGTGGACGAGATCATCGCGGCCAACCCGGACAAGGTCGAGCAGGTCAAGCTGAAGCCGACCATGCTCGGCTGGTTCGTCGGCCAGGCGATGAAGGCCTCGGGCGGCAAGGCCAATCCGCAGGCGCTGAACGACATCCTGAAGAAGAAGCTGGGCATCGAGTAAACGCGTGACGCCAGACGGGCTCATCATCCGCGATGCGGTCGCGGCCGATCTTCCGGCCGTTCGCGCGCTATTGGTCGAGACCTGGCACGATACCTATGATGGCATCTATGGCTGGCAGCGCGTCGCCGAGATCACCAATGCCTGGCATTCGCTGGAGAACCTGAGCGCGCAGCTCGACCGCGAGGACGAGGCCTTTCTCGTCGCGCAGGTCGGCGAGGAGATCATCGCGACCTCCTCGGCGCGGCGCGAGCGCGACCGGGCGGCGCTGCTGACAAGGCTCTACGTCCTGCCGATCTATCAGGGCGTCGGCATCGGCCGCACCCTGCTGCAGGTCACGTTGGCGCATTTCCCGCAGGCGCCGGTGGCGCGGCTGGAGGTCGAGCTGCAGAACGAGCCCGCCATCGCCTTCTACGAGCGCATGGGCTTCTTCCTGCAGCGCTCGGCCCGGTTCGACGGGCGCGAGGACACGCCCAATACCCTGATGATGGCCAAGCGGTTGTTCGCCGATTGAGGCGGACGGTTCCGCCGGCGCAGATCATGCTCTAAAGCCGGCGCGATGCTGCCTGAAGGAGCCTGCGCCATGAGCGGAACCAAGACCGACCCGTCCGAGATCACCATCCGCCCTGCCAGGCGCGAGGATATCAGGCGGGTGGCGTCTCTGATCATGCTCGGCGCCGCCACCCAGACGCTGACGCCGGCCGAGATCGAGGCCGAGGCGGCCCATCCGTCCTACGAGCACGCCTTCGACGAGATCGCCGCCAGCCCCGACAACACGCTCTTCGTCGCCGAGCGCGAGGGCGAGGTGATCGGCACCTTCCAGGTCACGCTCATCCCCGGCATCGTCTCGCGTGGCCGCAAGCGCGCCAAGTTCGAGAGCGTCCACGTCGCGCCGGAATGCCGCGGCATGGGCATCGGCGCGGTGATGATCGCGTTTGCCATCGACTTCGCCAAGGGCAGGGGCGCCGAGGTGGCCGAGCTGACCTCGAACAAGTCGCGCCTCGACGCGCACCGCTTCTACCGCAACCTCGGCTTCGACCAGAGTCACGAGGGCTTCAAGATCGTGGTGTGATGGCGCACGCCTTCACGACATGGCGAGCCCGCGGCCTGAGCGGGCTGCGCGGCTTCCAGCATCATCGGAAGCAGCCTAAACCTGTCGCCGAGCAACCGCGACAGGAAGAGCCTCATGTCCGCCAGCCAGACCCAGCCGATCGAACTCTACTATTGGCCGACGCCGAACGGCTTCAAGATCACGATCATGCTGGAGGAATGCGGGCTGCCCTACACGATCGTGCCGGTGAACATCGGCAAGGGCGACCAGTTCAAGCCGGAATTCCTGGCCTTCTCGCCGAATAACCGCATGCCGGCGATCATCGATCCCGAGGGGCCGGACGGCAAGCCGATCACGGTCTTCGAATCCGGCGCGATCCTGCAGTACCTCGGCCGCAAGACCGGACAATTCTATCCGGCCGACGAGCGCGGCCGCGTCGCCGTCGAGGAATGGCTGTTCTGGCAGATGGGCGGCTTCGGTCCGATGCTCGGCCAGACCCACCATTTCCGCCTCTATGCGCCCGAGCAGATCCCCTACGCCGTCGAGCGCTACACCAACGAGGCGAACCGGCTCTACGGCGTGCTCAACCGCCGGCTCGAAGGTCGCGACTACATTTGCGGTGCGTATTCGATCGCCGACATGGCCTGCATCGGCTGGGCCCGCGGCTGGGAGCGCCAGGGCCAGGACATCAAGCAGTTCCCGAACGTCGCGCGCTGGCTCGAGACCATGCAGGCGCGCCCGGCCGTCCAGCGCGGCATCGCAGTCGGCGCCGAGCTGCGCAACCCGGCCGGCATCAGCACGCCCGAGGAAAAGGCGGTCCTGTTCGGCCAGAAGGCGCGTTGAGGTAAGCCCGCTTCGCGGAACAACACCCTCTGCCGTCATGCTCGGCCTTGTGCCGGGCACCCATGTCTTGAACGTTTATGGCAAGCAAAGACGTGGATGGTCGCCATAAAGGCGGCCATGACGGGGAGGTTGGTCAGTTGGAGGGTGCTACGCCGCGCCTCAATTCGACCGCGACCACTTCACCGAGCGGCAGATCAGCCCGCCGAGCACGCAGCCCGAGGTTGTCAGCGCGTCGCCCGCGAGCGTCATCGTGCCGGAATAGGTCTTGCCGTCCTCGGGGTTGAAGGCGCTGCCGCTCCATTTGCCCGTGCCGTCGGGCTTCATGTCGTAGAAGATGCGCTGGCCGAGCTTGGCCGGGCCGGTCGGGTCCTTCAGCCAGGCGATGGTGCCGCACATCGCCTCGCCGCACTTCTGGAAGCGTACGCGCGAGGCGCCGCTGTCGCGCAGCCAGGTGCCGGTGACGTCCTGCGCCAGCGTCGGGCCGCTGAAACCGAGCATGAGGGCCGCGAAGCCGAGAAGCCGCGCCCCGCCGGCGCGCGAAATGGTAGCCATGCCTTCCTCCCTTGTTATGACCAGCTGTGACCGCATGGTTCAGATATGAACTATATCCGAACGCGATGTGGCTTCAAGCTGCCGATAGGGGACGGGGATGTTTGCGGGAGCCGGCTCAGCTTCGCTTTCAAGCGTTTCAGGCCGTCGCCGCGCCTTGTGGCCCGGTAGCGCCGCAGTTATAAGCGCGCCACTTTTCCCTGCTTGTTCCCAAGGATTCAACGATGGCTGTCCAGCGTACCTTCTCCATTCTCAAGCCCGACGCGACGCGGCGCAATCTCACCGGCGCGGTCAACGCGGTCATCGAGAAGGCCGGCCTGCGCATCGTCGCGCAGAAGCGCATCCAGATGACCAAGGCCCAGGCCGAGACCTTCTACGCCGTCCACGCCGCGCGCCCGTTCTTCGGCGAGCTGGTCGAGTTCATGACCTCCGGCCCGGTCGTCGTGCAGGTCCTGGAAGGCGAGAGCGCCATCTCGGCCTATCGCGACGTGATGGGCGCCACCAACCCGGCCAACGCCGCCGAGGGCACCATCCGCAAGCTCTTCGCCGAGTCGGTCGGCGAGAACACCGTCCATGGTTCCGATGCCCCGGAGACCGCCGCGCTCGAGATCGCGCAGTTCTTTGCCGGCAATGAGATCGTCGGCTGAGCTGAGAAGCCGCCGGGCGCAGGCGCCCGGCGGCACTTCAGAGTTTGAATTAGGCGCGAAGCCAGTCGCGCACGCTTCGAGCCCGGGGCGCGACATGCGCCCGCTCCGCCAGCAGCCGCAACGGAGCGCCGCTTCGCGTCACAGGCTGCGCCCGGGTGACGCCCTTGAAGGTCGCCAGCGTGTCACTATAAGTCGTGATCTTGAGATCGATGATCGTGCCGCTGACACAGATCAGCGCAATTGCGTCGAAGAAGACGCCGCGTTCCAGCAGTCTCATATCGCCGGTTAACGTACCTTCCCAGACGCCGGACTTCTTTGATCTGTCGTATTGGTAACCGACAGTCACGGTCCTGCTATCACGAAGGACTATATGACCTTTGCCGCGGTACATAGTGCCCCCTACGACGTCACGGTGCACGATCTTTAGCCAAACTAGATCGCGATTGCCTGCGTTCTGATCTTCGAACGCCAAAACTTTGTGCGCGGCGGTAATACTTTGTCAATATGTCGGCACGGTGTCAGCGCCGCACCGTCTGGCTCTTAAGGTCTACGCCCGAAGCAAAGTCTGTGACCTATTGCACATTCGCGAGCCTGAACTAGCCGCGCGAATTCATCCAATACGTCAGGAAACCTAGGCTATCTTCAGTCTGGGCAACATGATCCCGGGTGGCCATTGCCGGGTCGCAGGAACGGGGACGACTTGTCGTCCCCGTTGCCATAATAGCCGCCGAGAGCTTGGCCGCCTTACCGGAAGCCGGTGTCGAAGGCGTAGCTCGCCGAGACGCCGAAGGTGAAGGAGTTGCGCGAGCCCCAGGTCTTGACGATCGGGGCCTGGGCCGCGTCGCCGACGAGGTACTTGTACTCGACATAGGCCGTCGTCGAGATCTGGTCGGTCCAGTTATAGGTCGCCTGGGCGATGGCGCCCACCGTGTGCACGCCGGCGTTGAAGCGCTTGAGCAGGCCGCCGCCGCCGGCGGTGTAGGAGCCGTAATAGGTGCGCAGGTAGTCGGCCCCGACGACGCTCATGCGCGGGCCGGCGCCGATCGTCCAGGCGCCGATGCGCTGGAAGGCGTCGAGCTTGAAGTCGGCGACGAGCGCGTCATGCGCGACGATGCCGCGGCGCAGGTCGGCGCGGGCGCGCAGCCAGGAGGTCGGGTAGAACTCGACGAAACCGCCGGCCTCGGCGCCGAACTTGGTCTCGGGCACAGCGACCAGGGCCGGGTTGACGTCGGCCTTGCGCTTCCACAGCAGCTCGCCGGAGAAGCCGACGCGCCAGCCCTGGCCAGAGAAGAAGCCGATGGTGAGCGTCGGATCGTCCTCGGCCGACCACCAGGTGCTCTTCAGGCCGCGGCCGAGCGAGATGATCGGCCGGGCGCGGAAGACGTAATCGTCCGAGCCGGTATAATCGGGCTGGTAGCGCAGCCCGGCGCCGACCGTCAGGTACCAGTTCTGGGCCGATTGCGGCGAGGTGAGGGTGGTATAGTCGCTCGACTGCGCCTGGGCGCGGTCAGGAGACGACAGGGCGAGACAGGCCGCAAGGCCCGCCAGGTACGCAACGCAACGCATTAGTCGGACTCCAGCGCCGAGGCGCCTTTGGCGAACAGGATGCCGACAATCTGAATCATTGACCTTAACCAGCGGTTGATGGGACGGCGATCGAACGCAGATAAACCGAAATAATGCCAGCCGGATTTCGATATTTTTCCAGAGGTTTGGACGCGAATGCCATGCCCTTGCGGCAGCTTGGCCCTGCGCCGGAGCAAAGCCGCCTTCCGCTTTCCCTGTTCCTGTTCTAGGAAACTTGGATGACGGAACTGCCACGCATCGCGCATTTGCCCTCGGTCTGCCCGCATGATTGTCCCTCGGCCTGCTCGCTCGAGGTCGAGGTCATCGACGGGCGCAGCATTGGCCGCATCCGCGGCAGCAAGCGCCAGAGCTACACCGACGGGGTGATCTGCGCCAAGGTCGCGCGCTACTCCGAGCGCATCCACCATCCCGACCGGCTGCTCCACCCGCTGCGCCGCACCGGGCCGAAGGGCTCGGGCGCCTTCGAGCGCATCTCCTGGGACGAGGCGCTCGACGAGATCGCCCGGCGCTTCCTAGCCATCGAGGCCGAGCGCGGCTCGGAGGCGATCTGGCCGTATTACTATGCCGGCACGATGGGTCTGGTGATGCGCGACGGCATCAACCGGCTGCGGAACGTCAAGCGCTACTCGGGCCAGTATTCGACGATTTGCACCACCATGGCCTGGACCGGCTTCATCGCCGGCACCGGGCGCCTCGCCGGGCCCGATCCGCGCGAGATGGCCAAGTCCGATTGCGTGGTGATCTGGGGCACGAATGCCGTGCACACCCAGGTCAACGTCATGCACCACGCCATCAAGGCGCGGAAGGAGCGCGGCGCCAAGATCGTCGCGATCGACATCTACCACAACCCGACCCTGGCCCAGGCCGATCTGGCGCTGGTGCTGCGGCCCGGCACCGATGGCGCGCTTGCCTGCGCCGTGATGCACGCGCTGTTCCGCGACGGCCATGCCGACCGCGACTATCTCGCCCGCCATACTGACGCGCCGGACGAGCTGGAGGCGCATCTCGCCAGCCGCACGCCGGAATGGGCGGCGGCGATCACCGGCCTTAGCGTCGCGCAGATCGAGGAATTCGCGGCACTCGTCGGCACCCGCAAGAAGAGCTTCTTCCGGCTCGGCTATGGCTTCGCCCGGCAGCGCAACGGCGCGGTCAACATGCATGCCGCGCTCTGCGTGCCGACCGTGACCGGCGCCTGGCAATACGAAGGCGGCGGCGCCTTCCACAGCAACAGCGGCATCTACAAATGGCGCAAGGGCCTGATTGAGGGGCTGGACAAGCTCGATCCGACGATCCGCCAGCTCGACCAGTCGCAGATCGGCCGCGTGCTCACCGGCGATGCCGAGGCCTTGCGGCAGGGCGGCCCGGTCAAGGCATTGCTGATCCAGAACACCAACCCGGTCTCGGTCGCGCCCGAGCAGGAGCTGGTCAAGCAGGGCTTCGCCCGCGACGACCTCTTCACCGTCGTGCACGAGCAGTTCATGACCGAGACCGCCACCATGGCCGATATCGTGCTGCCGGCGACGCAGTTCATGGAGCATGACGACATCTACCAGGGCGGTGGCCACCAGCACATCATGTGGGGCGGCAAGCTGGTCGATGCGCCCGGCGAGTGCCGCTCGAACCATGAGGTGATCTCTGGCCTCGCAGCGCGTCTGGGCGCCGAGCATCGCGGCTTTGCGATGAGCCCGCGCGAACTCGCCGACTGGACGTTGCAGGAGAGCGGTCGCGGCACGCTGGCTGAGCTGATCACCAACGACTTCAAAGACATCCAGCCTGATTTCGCCACGGCGCATTACATCGACGGCTTCGGCTACCGCGACCGCAAGTTCCGCTTCAAGCCGGACTGGCCGAAGGTGCCGAACAGCAATGACGGGCCGGTCGGGCCATATCAGCAGATGCCGGTCCTGCCCGACCATTGGAACGTGCTGGAAGGCGCCGACGAGGCCCATCCGTTCCGGCTCGCCACCAGTCCGGCCCGCAGCTTCCTGAACTCGACCTTCACCGAGACGCCGAGTTCCAGGAAGAAGGAGGGCGCCCCGACCCTGATGCTGCATCCCGACGACGCCGCGCCTCTCGGCGTCGCCGCCGGCGACGAGGTGATCGTCGGCAACCGCCGCGGCAGCGTCCACCTCAAGGCGGTGCTGTTCGAGGGCATGGTCCGCGGCGTCGTCATCGCCGAATCGATCTGGCCCAATGCCGCCCACAGGCATGGCCGCGGCATCAACACGATCACCGGCGCCGATGCCGTCGCCCCCTTCGGCGGCGCGGCCTTCCACGACAACAAGGTCTGGATCAAGCGAGCGTGACGCCAAGTGCTCTTGACGTTTATGGAGCGCTGTGGACCATCCGCGCCGCATGCGCCGCGGCATAATCTTTGCCGGGTAGGCGGTTTTCGAGGATTGGGCTCAAGACATGATGATGCGGCGGATGGGTGCGGCCTTGCTGGCCGGTGGTTTGATGCTGATGGGAGCTTCGGCCCATGCCGCGAGCAGCTCCGCTCCCTTGCCGCCGCCGGACCCGACGGCGAAGAACCTGACGCCCTACATGATCCAGCTGCGCGCCTTCGACGCCTGCCTCTACAATCAGGCCCGCCTGATGAGCACGACCCGCGAGGCGGTGCACTCGGCCTGCAGCTGCTACGCCAAGGGCACGGTCAGCGCGATGACCAAGGACGAGATCCAGGCCTTCCGCGATACCGGCTATTTCAACGACTCGGCCCGCGCCAAGGGACTGGGCTTCATCGACCAGTGCAAGCTCAAGCGGCCGCTCTGACGCCGTCCCGGTCGGCGAAATAGCGCTCCCTGATCCTCGCCGCGTAGGCGACGAGGTTCGGGTGGTCTTCGATGACGCCGCGCAGCGGCGACTCGAAGACCGGGCTCAAGGACGCGACCATGAAGGCGCCGACCGTCGCGTCGGCCCAGCATGGCTCCTCGCGCATCAGGTAGCGCCGCTCTCCGAGGATGGCGGCGACGGCGCCGACAGCTTGCCGCGCCAGCTCCAGCCGCTCCTCAGGGCTGTAGCGGCCCATGCCATGGGCATGCAGGTTCTGCCGGACCTTGCGCTTGATCATGCTGATGACGATGGGCCGCAGCGGCGCCGGCACGGCCTGGAAGAAATGCCGCGGGCCGCGGTCGAAATTGGCCTCGTTGGTCCAGCGCTCCTGGACCACCATCCAGTAGAGATGGTCTTCCAGCATCTTCTCCACCGCCCAGGCGGTGCCGCGCTGCTCGGGCGTCAGGCCCTTGTCGAGATCGACGCCGTGCCTGCGCTCGAGATGCAGCCTGATGAAGGTCGAGTCCGCGATGGTGAAGCCGTCATCGACGATCACTGGCAGCTTGCCCTTGGGCGCGCGCCGCATGTTGCCGCGCTTGCGCTCGAAGGGCAGCCCCGACATCTGCAGCAGCAGGTCCGCCTTCATGCAGAACGGGCTCGGGTCGGGCAGGCCGAAGCCGGGTCCGAAAACATGCAGCGTGATCATCCGAAGTCCCCCCTTTAGAGCAGCTTTCCCATCCGGCAGGACCGTGGGCCGCCCTAAGCTTTTGTTCTGACGCGTCTTCTTCGTGCCGACCGGTACCCGCTTTTTGCCGCACTGCGCAAGCTGCCCGGCCGATCGGGCTCTCCTGACACACTGCTGACAATTGTTGTCAGGACCGTTAGAGCATTGTCCTCCCGAAACCGATCGGTGGGAACTTCGCCATGCAACGCGCAGAACGATTGCTCGATCTGATCCAGGGCCTTCGCCGCCGCCGCCGCCCGGTGACGGCCGAGACGCTGGCCTCGGAGCTCGACGTCTCCGTCCGCACCATCTACCGCGACATCGGCGCTCTGCTGCGCCAGGGCGTTCCGGTGCGCGGCGAGGCCGGCATCGGCTATGTGCTCGACGCCGGCTTCGACCTGCCGCCGCTGATGCTCTCGCCCGACGAGATCGAGGCCGTGCTCGTCGGCATGCGCTGGCTGACCGAGCGCGCCGACCCGGTGCTGGCGCGCGCGGCGGAGGATGTGGTCAGCAAGGTCGCGGCCGTGCTGCCGGCGCATCTGAAGCCGATCCTGCTCGACGGCGCGCTGTTTGCGCCGGCCTATGGCCCGGACATGCCGGTCGACCAGGTCGATGTCGCCGGCATTCGCGCGTCGATCCGCCTCGGGCGCAAGATTTCGGTGCGCTATCGCGACGAGGCCGGGCAGGAGACGCAGCGGATGATCTGGCCGATCGGCCTGACCTTCTATGAGCGCGTTCGCCTCGTCATCGCCTGGTGCGAGCTGCGCCAGGCCTTCCGCCATTTCCGCACCGACCGCATCGCCGAGCTCGACTTGCGCGAGGAGCGCTACCCGGCGCGCCGGGCCGATCTCCTGAAGCGTTGGCGTACGGAAGAGGCCGAAGCCGAGGCGCGGCGCGCGGCAAGGGGCGAGGCCGACTGCGCCGATCAGCGCCGGATGACCGCGTCACCGGCAAGCACCGCCCGGCCGCTCGCGACCTCGGCGAGCGCCAGCGGATAGAGCTTGTGCTCCTGCTCGAGGACGCGGGCCGAGAGCGCGTCCTCGTCGTCTCCCGGCAGGACCGGCACCTTGGCCTGCGCGATCACCGGGCCGGCATCGAGCTCCGGCACGACGAAATGCACGCTGCAGCCATGCTCGCCGACGCCGGCATCGAGCGCCTGCCTATGCGTATGCGTGCCGCGAAACAGCGGCAGCAGCGAGGGGTGGATGTTGATCAGCCGGCCCTGCCAGCGCGTCACGAACCAGGGCGTCAGCACGCGCATGAAGCCGGCGAGCACGACGAGCTCGATCTGGTTGACGCGCAGCACCTCGTCCATCGCGCGCTCGAAGGCCTCGCGATCCCGGCCGAAGGGGCGATGGTCGACCGCGGCGATGGCGATGCCGGCCTCGGCTGCCCGCGCCAGCCCGCCGGCATCCGGCAGATTGGAGAGCACGAGCGCGATCTCGGCCGGGAAGTCGGCCGCTTTCGCCGCCGCGATCAGCGAGATCATGTTGGAGCCGCGGCCCGAGATCAGGATCGCGCTCCGCTTTCGCGTAGCCGAAGTCACAGCTTGAGCGCCCCGCGATAGCTGACCGCCTCGCTGCCCTCGGTCGCCGGGACGATCTCGCCGAGCCGCACCGGCTGCTCGCCCGCCGCCTTCATCGCCGCCTCGACCTCGTCGGCCTTGGCCGCCTCGGCCGCGACGATCATGCCGATGCCGCAATTGAAGGTGCGCAGCATCTCGCGTTCGACGACGCCGCCGACCTTGGCGAGCCAGGAGAACACCGGCGGCACCGGGATCGCCGGGAGATCGAGCGCCACGCCGAGCCCGTCCGGCAGCACGCGCGGGATGTTGTCGGGGAAGCCGCCGCCGGTGATGTGCGCGAGAGCCTTGATGCCGTCGGTCGCCTTCAGCGCCTGCAGCAGCGGCTTCACGTAGATCCGCGTCGGCACCAGCAGCGCCTCGGCCAGGCTGGTCTCCGGAGCGAACGGGGCAGGGGCGTCCCAGCCCAGGCCCGACAGTGCGACGATGCGCCGGACCAGCGAATAGCCGTTCGAATGCACGCCGGAGGAGGGCAGGCCGAAGACGACGTCGCCGGGCACCAGGTCGGCACGCGGCAGCAGCGAGCCACGCTCGGCCGCGCCGACGGCGAAGCCGGCGAGGTCGTAGTCCTTCTCGGCGTATAGGCCGGGCATCTCGGCGGTCTCGCCGCCGATCAGCGCGCAGCCGGCCTGCCGGCAACCATCGGCGATGCCGCGCACGATCTCGACGCCGACCTTGGGGTCGAGCTTGCCGGTGGCGTAGTAGTCGAGGAAGAGCAGCGGCTCGGCGCCCTGCACGATCAGGTCGTTGACGCACATCGCGACGAGGTCGATGCCGATCGTCGAGTGCAGCCCGCTCTCGATCGCGATCTTGACCTTGGTGCCGACGCCGTCATTGGCCGCGACCAGGATAGGGTCGCTGAACCCGGCCGCCTTCAGGTCGAACAGCCCGCCGAAACCGCCGATCTCGGCATCGGCGCCGGGCCGGCGCGTCGCCCGCACCAGCGGCTTGATGGCGTCGACCATCGCGTTGCCGGCGTCGATGTCGACGCCCGCCTGCGCATAGGTCAGTCCGTTCGCGCCCGGTTTACTCATGCGATCCGCCTTCCTTGTTCCGGGGCGAGCGATAGGCAAGCCTGCCTAGCCTTGCAAGCGCGAAGGGCCGATTACCGCGTGCTTATGTCGATAACTTCGCCGTTGCCCACCCTCCGCCGTTATCCCGGGCAAGCGAAGCGCAGTCCCGGGATCCATCGTAGGGCTCGGCGCTCTAGGATGGATCCCGGAGCTCCGCGGAGCCTGTCCTCGGGCCGGCCATGGGCCGGACCCGGGGGCTCGGTCCGGGATGACGGCGCGGGTCATACGCTACGCAGTTCGCGTTTTGCGATTGCATCTCTTAATCTCTCGCGAGAAGGAGCCGGCGAATCCTCGATGACGCTTCCCAATCTGATCACGATCGGCCGGCTCATTCTCGTGCCGCTCGTCATCCTGATGATCGTCAATCAGCGCTGGCAGGCCGCCTTCGCGCTCTTCGTCATCGCCGGCATCTCGGACGCGCTCGACGGCATCCTGGCCAGGCGCTTCGGCATGGCCAGCGAGCTTGGCGGCTACCTGGATCCGATCGCCGACAAGGCGCTGATCGTCTCGATCTACATCACGCTCGCCATGGTCGGCGTCATTCCGGTCTGGCTGGTCATCCTGGTCGTCTCGCGCGACTTGATGATCGTCTCGGCCGTGATCCTGTCCTGGGTGATGGCGAAGCCGCTCGTCATGGCGCCCTTCCTCGTCAGCAAGCTCAACACGGCGGCTCAGGTCATCTTCGCCGCCCTCGTGCTCGGCAGCGCGGCCTTCGGCGTCGATCCCGGCCCGGCGCGCGAGCTCGGCCAGCTCGCGGTCGCCATATTGACGCTCGGCTCGATGGCGGCCTATCTCGCCTTCTGGCTGCGCCATATGGCGGCCTGATCGCTGCCGCCAAGAGGAGGCAGCTTGGAACCCCGCCCGGCGCTCACCATGTCTCGGCCATGATGCCGAGGGGCGGGAGCCGGTCGGACGACATCATGCTCTCATGATTTCATGGGAGTGCGGACCATAACGCGATGCCGGATCTGCTGGGGGCCTCCTGATCATGACATTGCAGCGTCAAATCGGCTTCTGGCTGGTCTCGCTCGTGACGCTCGTGCTGCTGCTCGTGCTGCTGCGCGAGGTCCTGCTGCCCTTCATCGCGGCATTGGCGCTGGCCTATCTGCTCGATCCGCTGGCCGACCGGCTGGAGCGCGCCGGCGTAGGGCGCTTGACGGCGACGATCATCATCCTCGTCGTCTTCATCCTGATCTTCGTGCTCGCGCTCGTATTGCTCGCGCCGCTGCTGGCACAGCAGCTCACGGGCCTCGTCGCGCGCCTGCCTGGTGACGCAGCCAAGCTGCAGGCGCTGATCCTCGAACGCGGCGCGCCGCTGATCGAGCGCTTCGGCGGTACCAAGCTGGCGGAGGACGCACAAAGCTCGCTCGGCAATCTCGTCGGCTCCGCGACGAGCTGGCTCGGCAGCGTCCTGCAATCGCTCTGGACCGGCGGCACCGCGATCGTCGGCGTGTTCTCGCTCCTGGTGCTGACCCCGGTCATCACCTTCTACTTGCTGGTCGATTGGGACCGGATGTGCGCGACCGTCGATGGCTGGCTGCCGCTTGACCATCGCGAGACCATTCGCGGCCTGCTGCACGAAATGGACACGGCGATCGCCGGCTTCCTGCGCGGCCAGGCGCTGGTCTGCCTGCTGCTCGGCCTGTTCTACGCCATTGGCCTCAGCCTGCTCGGCGTCAATTTCGGCGCGCTGATCGGCATCATCAGCGGCTTCCTCTCCTTCATCCCCTTCGTCGGCTCGCTGACCGGGCTCGTGCTCTCGGTCGGCGTCGCGACGGTGCAGTTCTGGCCGGACTGGACCTGGCCGCTGGCGACGCTCGCCGTCTTCGGCATCGGTCAGTTCCTCGAAGGCAACATCTTCCAGCCGAAATTCGTCGGCGACTCGATCGGCGTCCACCCGGTCTGGCTGATGTTCGCGCTGCTCGCCTTCGGCACGCTGTTCGGCTTCGTCGGCCTGCTGCTGGCAGTGCCGCTGGCGGCGGTCATCGGCGTTCTCTGCCGCTTCGCGCTCCGACAATATCTCGCCAGCAACATCTATCATGGTGGCGACGCCGTGAAGGCGGCCGAGATCCACAAGCGCCTCGAGGCCGATGTCTGAGCCGCCGAAGCCCGCTTCTCCCGGTCGCCCGCGCCAACTCGCCTTCGACCTGCCGGTCGACAGCCGCCACGGCGTCGAGGATTTTCTCGTCGGCCCCTCGAACGAGGCCGCCTACGGCCTGGTCGAATCCTGGCCGAACTGGCCCGATGCCTGGCTGCGCCTGGTCGGGCCGGAGGGCGCAGGCAAGACCCATCTCGCCGCCATCTGGGCCGCGCGCGCCCATGCCTGGACCGTGCCGGTCACCGAGGTGACCGAGGCGAACGTGCCGCATCTGGTCTCGGGCGGCGCGCTCGTCGTCGAGGATTGCGATTTAGGGCCGCGCGATGAGGCCGCCTTGTTCCATCTGCTGAACGCGGTCAAGGCCAAGAGCGGCTTCCTGCTGCTGACGGCGCGCACCGCGCCCGACCTTTGGGGCGTGCGCGTGCCGGACCTGCTCTCGCGGCTCAGGCTCGCGCCGCATGCGACGATCGACCCGCCTGACGACGCGCTGCTGCGGGCGCTGCTGGTCAAGCTCTTCATCGACCGCCAACTCGTCGTCGACACCGGCATCATCGAGGCGCTGACGCTGCGCATGGAGCGCTCCTTCGCCGCCGCGCGCGCCATCGTCGATGCGCTCGACCGGCTCTCGCTGGAGCGCGGCCGCCGCGTCACCCGCGCACTGGCGGGCGAGGTTCTGGCGCAGCTGTTTCCGCAGGATGTGGATTGACCGGGGAGGGTGGGATGCCGGCTGACGCGAATATCTGGCTGTTCTCGTATGGCACGCTGCGCCAGCGCAACGTCCAGCTCGCCACCTTCGGCCGCGAGCTCGAAGGCCATGACGACGCGCTGGTCGGCTTTTCGCGATCGATGGTCGAAATCAAGGACTCCGACGTCGTCGCCACCAGCGGCGAGACGCATCACCCGATCCTGGCGCGCAGCGGCAATCCGGCCGACGAGGTCGAAGGCACCGTCTTCCGCATCACGCCGGCGGAGGTCGCCGCTGCAGACAGTTACGAGGTCTCCGATTACAAGCGGGTGGCGGTGACGCTCAAATCCGGCATCGAGGCGTTCGTCTATATTCGCGCGGAAGGGTGAGGCGCGGGCCGTCCCTTAAGCGCTTGCGCCTGGAGCCGCCTGAGCAGGTACCGCAACCAGCCGCGCATGCATCGCCTCGATCAGCAGCTCATGCGCGCGGGCCGCGATCGCGTCGAGCGAGGGCGTGCGCACGAACATCGCCGCCGCCTTCTCGCTGAGCTCCTCTCGGCTCGGCAGGTGCCATTGCGCCACGGCGTCCTGGGCCTGCTGCTGCATTGCCGCCAGCCTGTCTCCGGCGCGGTGCTGCATGTCGGCGAGCGCCGCCTTGAGGTCGGCCAGCGTCATCGTGGGCAGGTGCAGGTCGGCCAGGCCGGGGCTCGCCGCATAGGCCTCGCGGAAGGCGGTGACGACCCGGTCGAGCGGGACGGAGGCCGCCAGCCGCTCGGCCGAGCGCTCGATCACCCGCGGCGGCAGCGCCTGCGAGCGTTCGACCACGGCCTGCGGCGGCGCCTTCAGGTCCCAGACCAGGCCGAGCTTGGACAGGCCGAGGATCAGGTAATAGGTCGGGTCCCATTGCCACCAGCGAAAACCCTGGCGCACGCTGTACTGATAGGCGTGGTGATTGTTGTGCCAGCCTTCGCCCATGGTGATGATCGCGAGCCACCAGTTGTTGCGGCTCTCGTCGCCGGTCACATAGTCCTTGTCGCCATGCACATGGGCGAGCGAGTTGATGCAGAAGGTCGCGTGATAGACCGCGACCGTCGACCAGAAGAAGCCGACGACGAGCCCGGCCCAGCCATCGATCGCGAAGCAGGCCAGCGCCAGCAGAACGGCCGGGGCCAGCTCGAACCGGTGCAGCAGGCGCAGCTCCGGAAACCGGGTCAGGTCCTGGATGCTCGTGTCGTCGAAGCGGTCATGGCCTTTGCTGAAGACCCAACCGACATGCGAATAGCCGAAGGAGGTCAGCACCGGCGAATGCACGTCATGCTCGGTATCGGCGTAGCGGTGGTGGTGCCGGTGCTTCGAGGCCCACCAGAGCACGCTCTTCTGCGCCGTCGACTGCGCCAGGAAGGCCAGTGCGAACTGCCCGATGCGGCTCGTCTTGTAGGAGCGGTGCGAGAAATAGCGGTGATAGCCGCCGGTCACCGCGAACATGCGCAGCCAGTAGAGCCCGATCGCGAGCCAGGCCGAGGTCCAGGTCACGCCGCTCCAGATCGCTCCGAAGCAGGCCAGGTGGACCAGCACGAAGGGTATGGCGGCCGGATAGACGATGTCGCCATCGTCATGCGGAATGCTACTGTCGCTCAAGCGGTCCTCGTTCGGGAGTATCGGGATCGTGTCGCCACGGCGAAGCCTCCCGCTTCGCCGGCTCCGGTTACCAAACAGGAGCGATGCGCCCTGCGCAAGATGGCCTCTCGCCGCACGCAGGACCACGCGCCGGGGAGGCCGGGCCGCCACGCGAAACGCACTCGCTTGTCACGGAACCGTCACGCTAGGATGTATTCAAGGTCCGACAGGAGACCGACGTGGCCAGAGTAGCATCCAGAACGGCGGTGAAGCGCATGAATATCGAGCCCTCGGACCTGAAAGCCACGGAGGCTGCGCCCGAACCCGAGCTCGCCCTGCGCCATTCGCCCGCCCGCTTCATGAACCGCGAGCTCTCCTGGCTCCAGTTCAACCGCCGGGTCATGGAAGAGGCCTCGAATCGCAACCACCCGCTGCTGGAGCAGCTGCGCTTCCTCTCGATCTCGGCCAACAACCTCGACGAGTTCTTCATGGTCCGGGTCTCGGGCCTGCGCGAGCAGCTCAAGGCCGGCGTGATCACGCGTAGCCAGGACGGGCTGACGCCGGCGGAGCAGCTGATCGAGATCGCCAGGGCGACCTCGGCGCTCACCGCCGACCAGCAGGCGCGCTGGGTCGAGCTCAAGCGCGAGCTGCACGCGAACCGCATCGTCCTGCTCGGGCCGCAGGACATCCGCCCGCAGCAGCGCACCTGGCTCGAGGACCATTTCCTCCACTACGTCTTCCCGGTGCTGACGCCGCTGGCGATCGACCCGGCGCACCCGTTCCCCTTCATCCCCAACCTCGGCTTCACCATCGCGCTCGCCCTGGAGCGCACCAGCGACGGCCGCCAGCTCGACGCGCTGATCCGCGTCCCCGGCAAGATCGACCGCTTCATCGAATTGCCGGATCTCGGGCGCGATGGCGGCCACCGCTTCATCACGCTGGAAGACACGGTCGCGCTCTTCATCGGCAAGCTCTTCCCCGGCTATGACGTCAAGGGCACCGGCTCCTTCCGCGTCATCCGCGATTCCGACCTCGACATCGAGGAGGAGGCGGAGGACCTGGTCCGCGTCTTCGAGACCATGCTGAAGCAGCGCCGCCGTGGCGTCGTGATCCGGCTCGAGGTCAGCATCGGCATGCCGGTCCATCTGCGCCAGCTCATCGTGCGCGAGCTCAAGGTCGACCAGGACGAGATCGACCAGGTCGAGGGCATGATCGGCCTGAACGAGCTCTCCCAGCTCGTCGGCGTCGACCGGCCCGACCTGAAGTTCAAGCCCTACAACGCGCGCTTTCCCGAGCGCATCCGCGAGCATGGCGGCGATTGCTTCGCCGCCATCCGCCAGAAGGACCTGATCGTCCACCACCCCTATGAGAGTTTCGACGTCGTCGTGCAGTTCCTGCAGCAGGCGGCGCATGATCCCAACGTCGTGGCGATCAAGCAGACGCTCTACCGCACCTCGTCGAACTCGCCGATCGTGCGCGCGTTGCAGGAGGCGGCCGAGGCGGGCAAGTCGGTGACGGCGCTGGTCGAACTCAAGGCCCGCTTCGACGAGGAGGCCAACATCCGCTGGGCCAAGGACCTGGAGCGCGCCGGCGTTCAGGTCGTCTACGGCTTCATCGAGCTCAAGACCCACGCCAAGCTTTCGATGGTGGTGCGGCGCGAGGCCGGCCAGCTCGTCAGCTACTGCCATATCGCGACCGGCAACTACCACCCGATCACGGCGCGGATCTACACCGACGTCTCCTTCTTCACCGCCGACCCGGTGATGGGCCAGGACGTCGCCCGCGTCTTCAACTTCATCACCGGCTATGCCGAGCCGGCCGAGCTGGAGAAGATGTCGGTCTCACCGGTCGGTTTGAAGCAGCGCCTGCTCGACGACATCGCCGGCGAGGTCGCTCATGCCAAGGCCGGCCGCAAGGGCGCGATCTGGGGCAAGTGCAACTCGCTGGTCGACCCCGAGATCATCGATGCGCTCTATGATGCCAGCCAGGCCGGCGTCGAGATCGACTTCGTCGTGCGCGGCATCTGCTGCCTTCGTCCCGGCGTACCCGGCCTGTCGGAGAGAATCCGGGTCAAGTCGATCGTCGGCCGCTTCCTCGAACATACCCGCATCTACGCGTTCGGCGCCGGAAACGGCCTGCCTTCGCCCAAGGCCAAACTTTACATCTCCTCGGCCGACCTGATGCCGCGCAATCTCGACCGCCGCGTCGAGGCGCTGACGCCGATCCTGAACGCGACCGTGCACCAGCAATTGCTCGAGCAGATCATGCTGGCCAACTTCCTCGACAACGAGCAGAGCTGGACCATCTTGCCCGACGGCGGCTCGCAACGCATTGTCCCGCCGCCGAGCGACGAGTCGTTCAACGCCCATAATTACTTCATGACGAATCCGAGCTTGTCCGGCCGTGGAAAATCCCTCTCCAGTTCCAGCCCTCGCAGCCTTGCGCGCCGTGGCCGAAAGGGTTGACCTGGCCCTGGTGCCGGGTCGGTTGAGCCTTGGCGAGACCCTCGCCATCGTCGATATCGGCTCGAACTCCGTCCGCCTCGTCGTCTACGAGATGCTGTCGCGCTCGCCCGCGCAGGTCTTCAACGAGAAGGAGATGGCCGGGCTAGGCCGTGGCGTCGCCACCACCGGGCGCCTCGCCGACGACGCGATGGCGAAGGCGCTCGAGGCGCTCGTGCGCTTCCGCATCCTGTGCGAGGCGATGCATGTCGGCACGATCCGCGTCATCGCCACCGCAGCCGCGCGCGACGCCGCCAACGGCCATGACTTCATCGCCCAGGCCGAGAAGGCGGTCGGCCAGCCGATCGAGCTGATCTCCGGCAATCGCGAGGCCTATCTCTCGGCGCTCGGCGTGATCTCCGGCTTTGCCGAGCCGCATGGCGTGGTCGGCGACCTCGGCGGCGGCTCGCTCGAACTGATCGCCGTCGATGGCGACAGGGCGGGAGAGGGCGTCAGCCTGCCGATCGGCGGCCTGGCACTGATGGACCGCTCCAAGGGCTCGCTGAAGCTGGCCGAGAAGATCGTCCGCGACGAGCTCGACCACCTGCCGCAGCTTGCCGCCATGCGCGGCAAGGATTTCTTCGCCGTCGGCGGCACCTGGCGCGCGCTGGCGACGCTGCACCAGCACCAATCCGGCTATCCGCTCAGCGTGATGCACGGTTACACCGTGCCGGCCCGCGACGTCGCCGAGTTCGCCCGCCTGGTCGAGCGCGCCGACTCGTCGATGCTCGAATCGATCGACGCCGTCTCCTCGGCCCGCCGTCCGCTGCTGGCCTATGGCGCTCTGACCCTCGACCTGCTGATCAAGCGCGGCCGGCCGCGCGCCGTGGTGATCTCGGCGAGCGGCGTGCGCGAGGGCCTGCTGCACGATCAGCTGCCCGAGCGCGAGCGCAAGGTCGACCCGCTATTGCGCGGCGCCCAGGACTACAACCAGCTGCGCTCCCGCGATCCGCGCCACGCCGCCGACCTGATCGGCTGGATCGACAGGCTCGTCACCAGCGCTGGCTTTCACGAGGACCGCGCCAACCGGCGCCTGCAGGACGCCGCCTGCCTGCTCTCCGACATCGGCTGGCGCGCCCATCCGGATTATCGCGGCGAGCAGAGCCTGAACGTGATCGCGCATGCCGCCTTCAGCGGCGTCGACCATGCCGGCCGCGCCTTCCTGGCGCTGACGGTCTTCCACCGCTATGCCGGCGCCAAGAGCGACACGCTGATGGCGTCCGGCCTGCGCCGGTTGCTGACGCCGCGCCTGCTGGAGAAGTCGCAGATTCTAGCGAGCGCCTTCCGTGTCGCCTACCTGCTCTCGGCCGGCATGCCCGAGATCCTGCCGCGGGTCTCGCTGACCTGCGTCGACCGCCGGCTCGTGCTGCGCATGCCCGACGACCTGAAGGCGCTCGCGAGCGACCGCGTCATGGGCCGCCTGAAGCAGCTCGCGCGCCTGCTCGGCCGGGAGCCCGAGGTGCGGGCCGGCTGAGCCGAAGCTGCGTCACGCCACCGTGACGCGGCCCCGGACGATCTTCAGGCTGAGCCCGCCATTCTTCAGCGCCAGCGCCTTCTCGCCGAAAACCTCGCGGCGCCAGCCCTGCAGGGCCGGCACGTCGGCCTCGTCGTCGAAGGAGATCGCCTCGAGATCGTCGGAGGAGGCGATGATCTTGGGCGCAACGCGCTCGGCATCGGCGGTCGCCTTGAGCAGCACCTTGAGCAGGTCGAGCACCGCGCCGTTGCTCGGCCGGCCGCGTTCGCGCTCCAGCCGCGGCAGGGTCTTGGGATCGAGCGCATTGCCGCGTTCGATCGCCGCCAGCACCTCGCCGCCGGCGCGCGAGCGCTCGAAGCCGTTCGGCACCGAGCGCAGCTCGGCCAGCGCCTCGACCGAGCGCGGCCCGCGCTGGACGATGTCCATCATGGCGTCGTCCTTGAGCACGCGCTGGCGCGGCACGTCGCGGCTCTGCGCCTCGCGCTCGCGCCAGGCTGCGACCTCCATCAGCAGAGCCAGCTCCTTCGGCTTGCGGATGCGGCCCTTCAGGCGCTGCCAGGCGTTCTCCGGCTTGACCTCGTAGGTGCCGGGCGAATTCAGCACGGCCATCTCCTCGGCCACCCAGCTCTCGCGCCCGCTCGCCGCGAGGTCCTCCGCCAGCGCCAGGTAGATCGCGCGCAGATGCGTCACGTCGGATTCGGCGTAGACGAGCTGGGCCTCGGTCAGCGGCCGGCGCGACCAGTCGGTGAAGCGCGAGGACTTGTCGATCCGCGCCTTGGCGAGGTCGTTGGCGAGCTGTTCGTAGCCGACCGAGTCGCCATAGCCGCAGACCATGGCCGCGACCTGCGTGTCGAAGAGCGGCGTCGGGATCAGCTTGCCGATGATCCAGACGATCTCGAGGTCCTGCCGCGCGGCGTGGAAGACCTTGACCACCTTCTCGTCGGTCATCAGCGCCAGGAAGGGCGCGAGGTCGAGCTCCGGCGCGAGCGGATCGACCAGCACCGCCTCGTCGGGCGAGGCGAGCTGGATCAGGCAGAGCTTGGGATAATAGGTCGTCTCCCGCAGGAACTCGGTATCGACCGTGACGAAAGGATGCTGAGCCAGACGCGCGCAGGCATCGGCCAAGTCCTGAGTGGTGGTGATGAGGCTCATGTCAGCGGCTTAGAGCATGTTCCGCGAAAGTGGAACGGGCTTTTGCTGTAGAAGCACGTTCCGGACATTGCTTTGGCGCGAACACTGTTCGTCAGGCCGGTAATGGCCGGCCGAAGGCTGCGCGGGCCGGTTGTGAGCCGGCCCGCCGGCGCCGGTTCACCTGCTGATCTTGCACTCGCTCCAGACCGCGGTGCTGAAGCGGGGCCCGTCCTTGATCGACCAGAAGTTCTTCTTGGTGTGGTGGTTGATCAGGCGGGCATGCTCGCTGAAGACGCGCGCATAGCACTCAGGATTCTTGTAGCTGCGGCTCTTGGCGACCCTGAGCCCGGCCTCGTAGGCCGGTGTCTGCGCCTCCGCTCCGGCCGATCCCAGCATGATCGTCGCTGCCAGGGCCATCGCCCCGCCGAATGTCTTCCCAAACGTCATCTGCTGCGCCCTCTCTCATCGGGCGCTCACGGCGAGCGCCGTGAAGATTCTTGATTGGCACAACCATGCGATGCCTCCACCATTCTTGACAAGCCGCCCGCGCGCGTGTGCTTACGCGCCTAGCTTCGGCCGGCCTTGCGCGGGCCCTTTTTGCATTTCCGAAAGACGAGTGCCGTGACCTTGCATCGCTACCGTTCCCACACCTGCGGCGCGCTTCGTGAGAGCGACATCGGCAGCACTGCGCGCCTTTCCGGCTGGTGCCACCGCATCCGCGACCATGGCGGCGTGCTCTTCATCGACCTGCGCGACCATTACGGCATCACCCAGGTCGTGATTGATCCGGATTCGCCCGCCTTCGCCAAGGCCGAGGAGATCCGCTCGGAATGGGTCATCCGCATCGACGGCAAGGTCAAGCCGCGGCTTGCCGGCACAGAGAACGCCAACCTCGCCACCGGCGCAGTCGAAGTCTTCGCGACCGAGCTGGAAGTGCTCGGCCCGTCCGGCGAATTGCCGCTGCCCGTCTTCGGCGATCTCGAATATCCCGAGGACACCCGCCTGAAGTACCGCTTCCTCGACCTGCGCCGCGAGAAGCTGCACAACAACATCATGCTGCGCGGCAAGGTCGTCGACTCGATCCGCTCCCGCATGAAGAACTCTGGCTTCTCCGAGTTCCAGACGCCGATCCTGACCGCTTCCTCGCCCGAGGGCGCGCGCGACTTCCTGGTGCCGAGCCGCCTGCATCCCGGCCATTTCTATGCGCTGCCGCAGGCGCCGCAGCAGTACAAGCAGCTCTTGATGATGGCGGGCTTCGACCGCTACTTCCAGATCGCGCCCTGCTTCCGCGACGAGGACCCGCGCGCCGATCGCCTTCCGGGCGAGTTCTACCAGCTCGACGTCGAGATGAGCTTCGTCACGCAGGACGACGTCTTCCGCACGATGGAGCCGGTCATCTCCGGCGTCTTCGAGGAGTTCGGCGGCGGCAAGTCGGTGACCAAGAGCTGGCCGCGCATCCCCTATGCCGAGTCGATCCGCAAATATGGCTCCGACAAGCCCGACCTGCGCAACCCGCTGGAGATGCAGGACGTCTCCGAGCATTTCCGCGGCTCGGGCTTCAAGGTCTTCGCCCGTATTCTGGAAGACGAGAAGAACCAGGTCTGGGCCATTCCGGCGCCGGCTGGCGGTTCTCGCGCCTTCTGCGACCGGATGAACTCCTGGGCGCAAGGCGAGGGCCAGCCCGGCCTCGGCTACATCATGTGGCGCGAGGGCGCGGGCGCCGGCCCGATCGCCAACAATATCGGCCCCGAGCGCGTCGAGGCCGTTCGCCTGGCGCTCGGCCTGAAGGATGGCGACGCCGCCTTCTTCGCCGCCGGCAACCCGGAGAAGTTCTACAAGTTTGCGGGCGCGGCCCGGAACAAGGTCGGCTCGGAACTGGGCCTAATCGACGAGAACGCCTTCGCCTTCGCCTGGATCGTCGACTTCCCGATGTACGAGTGGAACGAGGACGAGAAGCGAGTCGATTTCTCGCATAACCCGTTCTCGATGCCGCAGGGCGGTCTGGAATCGCTGCAGAACGACGACCCGCTCGCGATCAAGGCGTTCCAGTACGACATCGCCTGCAACGGCTACGAACTCGCCTCCGGCGGCATCCGCAACCACCGCCCCGAGGCGATGGTGAAGGCCTTCGAGATCGCCGGCTATGGCGAGGAGACCGTGGTCGAGCGCTTCGGCGGCATGTACCGCGCCTTCCAGTACGGCGCGCCGCCGCATGGCGGCATGGCTGCGGGCATCGACCGCATCATCATGCTGCTCGCCGGAGCGACCAACCTGCGCGAGGTCGCGCTCTTCCCGATGAACCAGCAGGCGGTCGACCTCCTGATGGGCGCGCCGTCGGAAGTCGGGCTCAAGCAGCTGCGCGACCTCCACATCCGCCTCAACCTGCCCGAAAAGAACGGCTGACCTGCCATGCCTTGCCTGTTCGGAGCGCGGACCGCCGCGCTCGCCTGCCTGCTTGCCCTGCCGCTCGGGGCCTGCGTCTCGTCCTCCAACCCGAGCGCGGGCCGGGCGGCCGAGTTCGCCAACCTGGTCTCGCGCTCGACTGCCTGCCGCGCCGGCAATCCGCGCGCCAACACGCTGGAGCAGTTCCTGGCGACCGAGCGCACCCGCGGCGCCACGGCCGAGCAGTTGGCGAGCGCCCGCTCGACCTACATCACCGTGTCCGAGGCCGACACGATCAACCAGGGCGTCAAGCCGCAGGCCTGTACGGCCGATGAGCGGGTGGAGCTGAAGGCCAGGATGGCCAAGGTCCGCGCCGGCAATTTCGACTTCTGAGCTTGTTCGATGTCGTTCGCAAAGCTCTGCGCCGTCAGCCCGGTCGTGCTCGGCCTTGCAGGTTGCGTAACGGCCGGCCCGATTCCGGGCACGCCGGAATATGCCGCGGCCCAGGTCTCGCGCGGCTATGATTGCGGCGTGCGGGTCGACCGCTCCCGCGTCATCGCGCGGCTCGCGCCGCAGGAGCGCCGCCGCTTCGTCGAGGCCAATGCCGGCTACGCGGTGAAGTCCTACAACGCCCCGCGTCGTTGCGACGCGCTCGAACGCCTGAGTGTGCAACGCGAATTGCGCGAACTGGCCGTCCGGCGCTGAATTCCGCTTGCCTGCCATGGCCGATCCCGGCCAGAAGGCAGGCATGTCGCCTTCCGCCCGCGATTTGCCCCCGCTCCGAGACAACGTCACCGCGATCGTCGTCGCCTATGACAGCGCCGAGGTGCTGCCGGCTTGCCTGGAGGCGCTGGCGGGCGAGGGCGTCCCAGCCATCGTCGTCGACAATGCCAGCAGCGATGTGACCTCCCAGATCGCCGCGGCGCGTGGCGCGACGGTCGTCGCCAACGCCCGCAACGAGGGCTATGGCCGCGCCAACAATATCGGCGTCGCCGCCAGCGCCACGCCCTTCGTCCTGATCGTCAATCCCGATCTCGTCGTCGAGCCCGGCGCGGTCGCGGCGCTGCTGGCGGCGGCGGAGCTTTATCCCGATGCCGGCATGCTGGCGCCGCGCGTCGTCGAGCCCTCGGGCCGGGTCTTCGTCCAGCCGCGCTCGCTGCTTTCCCCGGCTTATCTGAACCAGGCCAAGGCTGCGGTCATTCCCGAAGGCGATGCCTGCCTGCCGTTCCTGTCCGGCGCCTGCCTGCTGGTCCGCCGCGAGCTCTTTCTCGCGCTCGGCGGCTTCGATCCCGCGATCTTCCTGTTCTACGAAGACGACGACCTCTGCCGCCGCATGCGCGATGCCGGCCACGCCCTCGTCCATGTCCATGATGCGCAGGTGCGGCACGCGCGCGGCCGCTCCAGCAGGCCCGATCCGGCCCGCCGCTTCCGGGCGCGCTGGCATCTCGCCTGGTCGCATGGCTATGTCGCGGCCAAATACGGCTTGCCGGTCCCATCACCCTGGACGATCCTTGAAAATGGCGCAAAGGCAGTGGGTTACGGCTTGATCTTGAATCGAGACAAGATGTCGGCCCATGCCGGTTCGGTGGCCGGTGCGTTGGCCTGGCGGCGCGGCGTCACGGCGCTGGAGCAGCAGGGGCTCGCCGGCAAGCCGGAGCTGTCGGCATGAAGCCGGTCTCCGCGCCGCAGGGCTCGATCGACGCCGCGCTCGACCACGAGCACAATAATTTCGGCCTGCTGCGGCTCCTGCTGGCGCTCGCCGTCGTGGTCTCGCACGCCTTCAGCGTCACGACTGGAGCCGTCGAGGACGAACCGCTGGCCCGCCTGACCGGCTTCACGCTCGGCGAGCACGCGGTCAACGGCTTCTTCGCCATTTCCGGCTTCCTGGTGACGATGAGCTATGTCAATCGCGGCTGGCGCGACTACATCCTCGCCCGCCTGCTGCGCATCGCGCCCGGGCTGATAGCGGCGACGCTGGCCGTCTCGCTCCTGCTCGGCAGCGCCATGACGCGGCTCGACCTCGGCTCATATCTTAGCCATCCCGGCCTCTGGCGCTTCATCTCGGGCACGCTGATCAGCTTCAAGAGCGCTGCGCCGCTGCCCGGCGTCTTCGACGCCAATCCGCTGCCTTTCCCGATGGGCACGGTCTGGACGCTGAAATACGAGACGCTGTGCTATCTCGGCGTGCTGATCGCTGGGCTTGCCGGCCTGCTGGCCCGGCGTGAGCTGGCGCTTGGCGCGCTGATCCTCCTGACGCTCGCCGTGATCGGCCGCGAGATCGTCGCGCCGCACGGTCCCAAGGGCGTCGAGACGGCGCTGCGCCTGCCGCTGATCTTCCTCGCCGGCGGCGTCGCCTATCTCTGGCGCGAGCGTGTGCCGCTCTCGCTGGCGGGGCTTGCCGCGGCGCTGGTGCTGACGGCGCTGCTCTCGCCGACGCCGGCCCATAAGGCGGCCCTGTTCCTGACCACGGCCTGGGGCGTTCTGGTGCTGGCCATGGCGCCCGCGCTGACGCGCCGGCGCAGCGAGCCGCCGGCCGATCTCTCCTATGGCGTCTATCTCTATGGCTGGCCGGTGCAGCAGGCCTTGGTCGTGCTGCTGCCGGGAACGGGTGCGCTGGCGCTGCTCTGGCCGGCGCTGGCGCTGACGCTGCTCGTCGCGGCCCTGTCCTGGTACGGCGTCGAGAAGCCCGCGCTCGGCCTCAAGCGCCGGTTGCTGCGCCGCTCCTGATCCGCTCGACCAGCCCGCCGACATTCTCCGACATCAGCAGCGGCAGTAGTTTCCGGACCTCGGTCTCCGGCAGATCCCACCAGCGCGCGTCGAGAAGCGCCGCGATATCGGCTTCCGGCAGCCGCTTCCTGATCTCGCGGGCCGGATTGCCGCCGACGATGGCATAGGGCGCGACGTCCTTCACCACCACGGCGCAGGCCGCGATCACCGCGCCATGGCCGATCGTGACGCCGGACAGGATCATCGCTTGCGAGCCGATCCAGACGTCGTGGCCAATGCTGACGTCGCCGCGCGTCGCGTCATGGCCGTCCATGCCCGTTGCCTCGGGCCAGAGCCCGGGCAGGGCAGGGAAGGGATAGGTCGTCGCCCATTCGGTGCGGTGGTTGCCGCCGAGCAGGATCTCGACCCCATCGGCGATCGAGCCGTAGCGCCCGATCGTCAGCTTGGCCCCGCTCTCGGGAAAGCGCACCTTCGGCCGGCCATAGGTATAGGCGCCGGCGCTGATCTGCCCGGGCCGTTTTGCGATCAGGTGCGCCAGGTGCAGCCGCGTCTGGTTGCCCGGGTTGATCCGCTTGCGCAGGAAGCCGCGCGGGCCCTGCGGCAGCCCGGCCCACCACGCGGCGAGCGCGTCCGGCCGCCAGAGCGCGTCTTCGGGCGACAGAAGGCCCCCGGGCTCACTCGGCATTGGCTGTGACATCGATCTTCTTGAAAACCTCGGCTGGGTCGGTAACGGCGATCACGTCGGCGAGGCCGAGGCCGCTGCTCGCCTTGGCCTTGGCCTGGACCGTCATCACCCCGGGCTTGGCGACGAAGCGCGCGGCTGCATCGACCAGCGCCTTGGCGTCTGCGGACTTGCCGAGCAGGCCCGACAGCATGATCTTCGCCAGCGCCCCGTATTCGCGCTGCACATCGGCGGGCTTGCGCTTCTTCTGCTTGGCCTGCTCCTCCACAAGCCGCTCGGCCAATCCCGCATTCTCCAGCCGGACGTCGAGCGCCTTGGCCGTGGCGCCGAGCGCCGCGATCTGCATCACCGCCAGGTCGCTGGAGAAGACGTCCTTGCCGATATTGCCGAGCGTGGCGCTGGCGGAAAGCCTGCCGATGCCGGCGCCGTCGAGCGAGAGCGAGCGGAGCGCGATCTCGCTCGTGGCCTCCTGCCAGGCGAGGTCGAGCCTGGCCGAGAGGTTGACCTCCTGATAGCCGAGCCCGGAGAGCGCATTGGTGTAGAGCAGCAGCGGCCCGCTCAACGGCAGCTTGAGTGTTTCGATGGCGATGCTGAGATCGGTTGGAAGCCCTTCGAACTGGTTCGAGACCTTGGCTTCGAGCGAGCCGATCGAGAAGCCCGTCTGGAAGGGCATGTCATAGGTGAAGCCGGCGATCTGCAGCGTACCGAGCTTGGGCATGAGCTTGCGCCAATCCTCGAAGGCCTCGTCGTCCGGCTTCGCATATTCACCGATCAGCTCCCTCAGGGCCGGGCCGACGGCGAAATCGAAGGCCTTGAGCGAATCGAGCTTCACCATGGCGAGCTTCTTCTCGCCGCCCATGCCGAACTCCGTCCCCTCGACCGCCATGCCGCCCTGCGGCGAGGCGTTCTCGCCATAGGCGATCCGGGCGATCCGCAACGACATGGGGAGCGGCATGGTGCCCTCGATCACGAGGTCGCGCAGCTCGCCGCTGCCGAACTCGAGCATCTCGGTCAGCGCGATCATGGCCTGCGCCACGCGCTTGTCGGCTTCCTGCTGCGCGTCGTCGTCCTTGTCGGCGCCAGCCACCTTCTCCTGGCCCTCGCGCAGGATCGTTGTGAGCAGCTCGGTCAGGCTCGCCGGGCCGGCCTTGCCCTTGAGGTTGCGGTCGCTCGCCTTGCCATAGGAGGCCTTGACGGAGCCGGACTGCTCCAGCGTGCCGCCCTCATAGGTCATGAGGCTGTAGAGCGGCAGTGCCTTCTCCTCGGCGCCGGGCGCGGCGCGCTCGGCCAGCACGCGAATGATCTGCCGCAGGTCGAGCCCTTCGGCGCTGATGGCCTTGTACTCGCCCCTGATCGGATCGCTGCCGGTCATCGTGCCGCCCGTCGTCTCGCCGCGCGCGACCTTGCCGTCGCGGATATCGCTGAGGACAATGGCGCGATAGGTCGTGCTCTCGGTCTCCGTGCCGAGAATCTGCTCGATGGTGAGCTCGGGCGCGCTGATCTCGTCGACGTTCAGCCGCGCCATGCGCGCAGAGCCGCTTTCGCCGGCGCTCTTGTCGAACAGCGCGACGAAGGCCTCGCGCTCCAGCGGCGAGCCTTTGACCTGGAGCTTGGGAGCCGTGACCTTGTAGGCGCCAAAGTCGAGCGTCAGGTTCTCGACCTCGAAATCGCCCGCGCCGGCTGGGCTCGCGGCGAGCCCCACCAGCAGCAGCGCGGCTGGCGCTGCCCGGCGCAGCCACGCGACAGTCGCCTCAAGCGGCGCGATCATTCCTATGTCTCCCTGACGGCCGCTCGGCCGGCGCGCTCACCGCGCCGCACCGCCGGCTTCTGTCGTTGGGCGGCCGGGCGCCGCCATCCTCATTGCGCGGTGGCCTTGAGGTCGATCTTGTCGAAGATCTCGGTCGGGTCGCCGATCGCGATCACGTCGGCGAGGCCGAGCCCGCCGGCGCTCTTGGCGCGCGCCTCGACGTTCAGCGTGCCCGGCTGGGCGACGAAGCGCGAGACCGCGGCGGCCAGCGTCTTGGCGCCGTCGGAGGGGCCGAGGATCGCGGCCAGGCCCAGGCTCGCCATCATCGCGTATTGGCGCTTGACCTCGTCCGGCTTGCGATTGGCCTTGCGGGCCTCGTTCTCGACCAACTTCTCGAACAGCCCGGTATTCTGCAGCTTGGCCTGGACGCTGCGGGCGGTGGCGCCAAGCGCGGCTATCTGCGCCAGGGCGAGGTCGCTGGCGAACAGGTCCTTGGTGACGTTGCCGATCGTGCCGGAGGCCTCGAACTGGCCCATGCCGGCGCCGCCGAGCGAGAGCGTGCGGATGGCGAGCTCGTTGCTGGTCGCGTTCCAGCCGAGGTCGATCCTGGCTGAGAGGTCGAGGTTGCGGTAGCCCATCGCGAGCAGGTCGCGCGCCGCCGGGTTGCCGGTGCCTTCGACGACCGGCACGGTCAGCTTGTCGATGGTCAGGGCCAAGTTGGTCGGGATGCCGTTGAACTGGTCGGCGGCCTTGATCTCGAACGTGCCGAGCCCGACGCGCAGCGGCGGCTGCACGGGCTGGCCCGGCTTGATCGGCTGCGGAACCTCGACGGACTGCCCGGCGATCCGGATGGTGCCGAGCTGCGGGATGAACTTGCGGTAGTCGAGCGTGTTCGGATTGATCTCGGATTCAGGCTTGGCCAGCAGCTCCTTCAGCGCCTGCAGCGCCGGGCCGAAGGAGAAGCCGGAATAGCTCGCCGAATCGGTGCGGCCCTTGACGCCGTTGCTGTTGAATTCGAGCCCTTCGATCACCAGGCCGGACTTGGCCGGCGTGTCCTCGCCATAGGCGATCCGGCCGATCTTGAAATCGACGCTGACCGGGTTGTCGCCCGGCTTCGGCGCCGGCACCGTCATGGCCATCGCCATGTCGCGGGCCTCGCCGCTGCCATATTCGAACATGTCGAACAGCGAGAACATCGACAGCGCCGTGCGCTTGTCGGCCTCGGGGTCGCGGTCGCGCTTCAGGGACGGGTCCTTCAGCGCCTTCTGGTCGGCCTCGGCCTGCGCGAGGATCGGCCCGAACAGCTCCATGAGCGGCGCGGAGCCGACCCTGGCCTTGACGTCGCGCCCGCTCATCCTGCCGAGCGTGATCTTGCCCACCGCCCCCATGTCGAAAGCGTAGCCCTCCTGCTCGAAGCGGCCGAACACCGTCACCATCGGCTCGTCCTTGCCGGGCGTGGCGCGCTCGCCGAGCACGCGCGCGATCTGGCGCAGGTCGACCATCTCGTAGCTCATGCGCTTGGCCACGCCGTCCATGGCGCCGGCAGGGCCGCCGCTGGCCTTGATCGTGGCGCCGCTGCTCTGGCCGCGCCCGATCCGGCCTTCGCGGATATCGCTGAGGCTGATGTCGCGGTAGACCGTGACCTGCTTCTGGGAGCCGATCGTCTGCTCCATCGTGACTTCGGCGGCGCTGATCTGCGCTGCGTTGAACCGGCTCATGCGGGCGACGCCGCTTTCGCCGGTCGAGCCGTTGAACAGGGAGACGAAGGCCTCGCGCTCGAGCGGCGAGCCCTTGACGTCGATCTTCGGCGCCGTGATCACGAAGCCGCCGAGATCGAGCTTGAAGTTGTCGATCTGGAAATCGGCCGCCGCCACGGGCTGCACGAACAGCGCGAACGCGGCCGCACCCGTGAGCGGGCCGAGCCGGGACAGGCTGCGAAAGGTCGAAGCGAGCATCATCATCTCCATGTTGCGCCTGCGAACCTGCCGCAAGGCGGCGACGAAAGAAAGACGCCGCCGCTTGGTAAGGCCACGAAAAACTTGACCGGCACCATGCCATTCTCCGTATCTGTCGCGGATTCGCCATCCTCCAGATGCAGGACAGCGACGGGCGATGAAGCCGATGGAGCCTGAAGACCATGCAATCTGCCAGACGTGTCCTGATAGCCTGCCTCGCCTGGCTGTTCCTCGTCCCCTTGGCCGCCCTCGCCCAGCAGGCGGGCAGCGCGCCCACGACCGGGCTTGAGACGCTCACCGTCACCAGCGGTGGCCAGCGCCACGCCTTCCAGGTGGAGGTCATGCGCACGCCGGACCAGCGGGCGCGCGGCCTGATGTACCGCAACTACATGCCGGCCGACCGCGGCATGCTGTTCGATTTCGGCGGCAGCGAGCCGGTCGCGATGTGGATGCAGAACACCTACATCCCGCTCGACATGCTGTTCATCCGCACCGACGGCACGGTGGCGCGCATCGCCGAGAACGCCGAGCCGCTCTCGACCCGCACGATCCCCTCCGGCGAGCCGGTGCTTTCGGTGCTGGAGCTGAATGGCGGCATCGCGGCCAAGCTCGGCATCAAGCCCGGCGACAAGGTCGAGCATCCGCTGTTCAAGCGCTGAGCGCCCGTTTGAGACTTCGCTAGCGCGAGGTGTCTGGCGTGGTTGTCGAGAACCGGAGCGCAGCGGACATCGGTCCGTGAGCACCGGAAGCGCAGACAGCCGCGTCAGACGCCCGCGATAGTAGAAGTAGCAAACAGGCTCTGAGCGCGGTTGAGCTTGCGGCGCGACACTGCGCCGTGATAGCCAGACCGCAGCGACGAGAAGGGTCTTCGGGGTATAGCGCAGCCCGGTAGCGCATCTGCTTTGGGAGCAGAGGGTCCCAGGTTCGAATCCTGGTGCCCCGACCATTCTCGACACCAACGACGGCCGAGCCAGACGATGACCGCACGCATCTATCGCCCCGCCCGCAACGCCATGCAGTCCGGCCTGGCCAAGGCCGAGCGCTGGCTGTTGGAATACGAGCCGGAGCAGCCGCGCCAGATCGAGCCGCTGATGGGCTGGACCTCGTCGGGCGACATGAAGAGCCAGGTCAAGCTCTGGTTCGACAACGAGGCCGAGGCGGTGGCCTACGCCACGCGCAACGGCATTCCCTACCGCGTCGAGCAGCCGCATAATCCCAAGCGCCGCTCGATGGCCTATTCTGACAACTTCAAGTTCAACCGCGTCGGCCAGTGGACGCATTGAACCGGCGCGTTGAAGCATCGGACCGAAAAGTGGAATCCGGTTTTCGGAATCATCCGATGCTGGATTATCTAGCGCCTTCGAGCATTTCCGGACGGTGAGGGCATAAGCCCTCCGCCAGACGGGCCCGTAGCTCAGATGGATAGAGCAGCAGCCTTCTAAGCTGCTGGTCGCTGGTTCGAATCCAGCCGGGCTCGCCATTCGCTTCTCCCAATCGCAGCGGCGGCTTGGCCGGTCGCAGGCTTGCCACCAATCAGGAACCGCGATGAGCGACGTCAAGGACAGCAATGGCACGGCGCTGAAGGACGGCGATTCCGTCACGCTGATCAAGGACCTGAAGGTCAAGGGCACCTCGGTCACCCTGAAGCGCGGCACGCTGGTCAAGAACATTCGCCTGACGGACGATCCCGAGGAGATCGAGTGCAACGCCGAGAAGGTGAAGGGGCTCGTGCTCAAGACCGCTTTCCTGAAGCGGGCCTGACGAAGGCGGAAGCCCCGTTCGAGCCCCGGCTTGCGGCTCTCCGCGCCGCATCGTAAACCGCAGCCTCGCTGCCGGTTCGGCGGTTGTCGCCTTGATCGCGCCCGAAAGGCTCGTCATTCCCCGCGCAATTCCCGGCTTCGCCAATGCGGCGGGCTGGGGTCCACTCGCCGCTTTGGCCTGCATCGATGCGACCGGCCGGTCGCGAGGGATAGCCGATGGTCTCGTTAGGTCCCGCGCTCGAGCGCCTTGCCGGATACGCTTCCGCCAGCCATTGGCGCGCCTGCGCGCTGCTTCTCCTGCTCGCGCTCGGCTCCTTCCTGCCCGGCTTCTCGACGCTGCCGCCCTTCGACCGCGACGAGCCGCGCTTCGCCCAGGCCAGCAAGCAGATGCTGGAATCAGGCGACTTCGTCGACATCCGCTTCCAGCAGGAGGCCCGGCACAAGAAGCCGGTCGGCATCTACTGGCTGCAGAGCGCCGCGGTCTCGGCCGGCGAGCATTTCGGCGTGCCCGATGCCCGCGTGCAGATGTGGCTCTATCGGCTGCCCTCGCTGGTCGGCGCCATCGCGACCGTCCTGCTGACCTATTGGGCTCTGCTCGCCTTCGTCTCGCCGCGCCTCGCCTTGCTCGGCGGTGCCTTGATGGCGGCGGCGGTGCTGCTCGGCGTCGAGGCGCGCATCGCCAAGACCGACGCGGTTCTCGCTGCTTGCGCGGTCGCGACCATGGGCGCGCTCGCTCGCGCCTGGCTCGACTGGACGCGCTCGCTGCCCTTCGTGCCCGACCGGCGCAATTGGCTGGTCTTCTGGGGCGCGACGGCGATTGCCCTGCTGATCAAGGGGCCGATCGTGCCGATGATCTGGGGTCTCGCCATCATTGTGCTCAGCATCCGCGAGCGCAGTTTCCGCTGGCTCAAGCCGCTCCGGCCTCTCAGCGGGCTGATCCTCTGCCTGATCGTGGTGATGCCCTGGGTCGCGGCCATCGCCTGGAAGACCGGCGGCGCCTTCTTCAGCGAGAGCGTCGGCAACGACATGCTCGGCAAGGTCGCGGAGGGGCAGGAGAAGCATTGGGGGCCGCCCGGCCTGTATCTCCTGATCTTCTTCGGCACCTATTGGCCGGCGGCGGCGTTCGCAGCGATGGCGGTGCCCTTCGCCTGGGTGCGCCGGCGCGAGCCGCAGATCCTGTTCCTGCTCGCCTGGATCATCCCGTCCTGGATCGTCTTCGAGGCGGTGCCGACCAAGCTGCCGCATTACGTCCTGCCGCTCTACCCAGCAATCACGGCCTTGCTGCTGTTGGCTGTGGTCAATGACGGCATCAACCGCTTTCGCTTCGGCGCGGTCGCGACGGCCTGGCTGGTCTTCATCGTCCCGGCCGCCCTGGTCGGCGTCATCCTCTACGCCAACTGGACCTTCGACCACACGCTGCCCTACATCGCGCTGCCGGTGCTGGCGCTGGCGCTCATCGTCGCCGTGCTGGTGGTCAACGCCTTCCGCCGCAGCGACTTCGAAGGCGCGCTCTGGCGCTGCGTGGTCGCGAGCCTGCTGCTCAGCATCGGCGTCTTCGGCTTGGCCTATGACAGCCTGCGCTCGCTGCATCTCTCGCCGCGCCTGGCCGAGTCGGTGCGCGCCGCCGGCTGCGCCAACCCGGCGGTTATGACGGTCGGCTATCGCGAGCCAAGCCTCGTCTTCCTGACCGGAACCGACCTTGCCATGGGGGCGGATGGCGCGGCTGCGGCCGCGTTCCTTGCCCAGCCGGGCTGCCGCGTCGCGCTGGTCGAGAAGCGTTTCGCTCTGGACTTCCAGGCCGCCATCGCCAGGGCCGGCACCGTGCCGCGCCTCGTCACGACCATCCGTGGCTTCAACATCAACGGTGGCAAGCCACTCGAAATCGGCGTATTCGCCCGCCAATGATGTTCAAGAGTTCGTCTGGAATCTCCAGCCCTCATCCTGAGGAGCCGCGTTAGCGGCGTCTCGAAGGATGTTCCAGTGCGCTCTGGAGCATCCTTCGAGACGCGCCTGCGGCGCTCCTCAGGATGAGGGCTGTGGTTCCTGACGGATACCAGTGAAAGCAGTTGCCCTGTTCGCCGGCTTGACGCAGTTTGCGCGCCGTTCTCCCGGATAAAGATCGCGTGACCGAAGCTTCGCCCACCAATCCGCTGCTCAGCGTCGTCGTGCCCGTCCGCAACGAGGTCGGCAATGTCGCGCCGCTGCTGGCCGATATCGAGAAGGCCTGCCAGCCCGTCGGCGCATTCGAGGTCATCTATGTCAATGACGGCTCGAGCGACGGCACCCAAGCCGCGCTGACGGAGCTTCAGGCGACGCGGCCCTGGCTGCGCGTCCTCCGCCACGCCGAATCGTGCGGCCAGAGCGCTGCCGTGCGCAGCGGCGTGCGCCATGCCCGCGCGCCGGTCGTGGCGACGCTCGACGGCGACGGCCAGAACGACCCGTCCTTCCTGCCGGAGATGCTCGATGCGCTGCAGAAGGCCGGGCTCCAGGCCGGGATGGTCCAGGGCCAGCGCGTCGGCCGCAAGGATACCGGCTTCAAGAAATGGCAGTCGCGCATCGCCAACGGCGTGCGCGTCCGCATCCTCAGGGACGGCACCCGCGATACCGGCTGCGGCCTGAAGTGCTTCCGGCGCGAGGCCTACCTAGCGCTGCCCTATTTCGACGCGCTGCACCGCTTCATGCCGGCTTTGATGGTGCGCGAGGGCTATCAAGTGCTGCATGTCGATGTGCGCGACCGGCCGCGCCTGACGGGCGTCTCGAATTACGGCTTCTTCGACCGGCTCTGGGTCGGGATTCTCGACCTTGCCGGCGTCTGGTGGCTGATCCGGCGGCGCAAGCGCGTGCCGCAGATCGTCTCGGAGGCGCGCTGATGCTGATCGACCTCCAGCACAAGATCGGCGACTACTTCCACGACGTCTTCGTCAACAACATCGACTGGTGGGTGCTGCTCGGCGTCGTCGCCCAGGCGCTCTTCACCATGCGCTTCGTGGTGCAATGGCTGGCGAGCGAGAAGGCTAAGCGCTCGGTCGTGCCGATGACCTTCTGGTGGTTCTCGATCGGCGGCGGCGCGCTGCTGCTGGTCTATGCGCTGTACCGGCGCGACCCGGTCTTCATCGTCGGCCAGGGATTCGGCGTGTTCGTCTATCTGCGCAACCTGCAATTCGTGCTGCGCGCGAGAGCCCGCGGCGAGGACACCAACTCGGGTCCGGGCTAGCCTAGGTCGAAATCGGCGGTCGCGAAACCGTATCGCGCCATCATGTTACGGTGCCAGTCGCTACCGATCAGGGCGTCCAAAGCCGCGTCGAACCGCGCCCTCAAGGCTCCTTGCGACCTGGCGAAAGCGAAGGCACCCTTCGCCGGCTCTCTGCCTCCCGTTTCAGCGGCGATGGCGATCACGGCAAGGCCCGGATCGGGACTGCGGCTGAGAAAGCCGCGATGCGCCATGGCGACGCTGGCATAGGCCTCGGCGCGACGCTCTCTCACTGCCTGCACCGCCGCTTCCTGCGTGGCGACGCGCAGGAAGCGCTCGCGCGGAATACCGGCCGTGAGGCCCGACAATTCCTGCACCTGGTCGGCGACGACGACGAGCCGGGCGCCCGGAGCGCGGGCTAGCGCCGCATAGCTGCCGAACCGCGCCTCATCGCCATGCCGGACCAGCAGGCCGTCGCCCAGCGCCCAGACCGGACGGCTGAAATCGACGCTTTTCCGCCGCTCCGGCGTGATGAAGAGCGGCGTGGTGATGCTCCAGCGCCCGTCGATCAGCCCGGGCAGCAGCTCGGCGAAGCTGGTCAGCCGCATCTCGAACGAGGCGATGCCGAGCCTCCGCAGGGCCTCGCTGACCAACTCGACATCGCTGCCGAGCGCGGCGCCGCCCGGCTGCGGAAAGCAAAAGGGCGGCTCGTCGAGATAAGCGAAGACGACCGCCTCCGACGCGGCCGCCCGTCCGGTCACGCCGCCGCCCTGAGCCGGGCGAATCCGGCCTCGAGATCGGCCTTGAGGTCGTCGATATCCTCGAGCCCGATATGGAAGCGGATGGTCGGGCCCTCGAAGCCGGGCTTGGTCGCGGTGCGATAGGCGCGGCAGTCGAAGGGCAGGGCGAGGCTCTCATAGCCGCCCCAGGAGGCGCCCATGCCGAACAGCACGAGCCCGTCCAGCATCGCCCCGACCGCCTTCATCGAGACCGGCTTGAGCTCGATCGCGAAGAGCGACGAGGCGCCGGTGAAGTTGCGCTTCCACAGCGCGTGGCCGGGGTCGCTCGGCAGGGCAGGGTGCATCACCCGCGCCACTTCGGGACGGCTCTCGAACCATGTCGCCATCTCGATGCCGGCCGGCATCTGCTCCTTCAGGCGGACATGCATGGTGCGGATGCCGCGCAGCGTCAGGAAGGCGTCTTCCGGCGCGATGATGACGCCGAGCGCCTGCCAGGCCTCGTTGAGCTGCTTGTAGAGCTCTGGCGTGCGGGCCGAGACGGTCCCGATCAGCACGTCGGAATGGCCGGCATAGTATTTGGTGCCGGCCTGGACCGAGATGTCGACGCCGAATTTGTGGGAATCGAAGAAGAGCGGCGTCGCCCAGGTGTTATCCATTAGGACTAGAACGTCGCGTGCATGGGCGGCCACGACGATGGCCGGGATGTCCTGCATCTCGAAGGTCTGCGAGCCCGGCGCCTCGGTCCAGACCGCCCTGGTGTTGGGCTTGAACAGCGTGGCGATGTCGGCGCCGATGGCGGGATCGTAGTAGCTGACCTCGACGCCCATGCGCGGCAGCATCTTGTCGCAGAAATTGCGCGTCGGCCGGTAGACGCTGTCGGTCACCAGAAGGTGATCGCCGGCCGAAAGCACCGCCAGCAGCGGCAGGGTGCAGGCCAAAAGGCCGGACGAGCACACGAGGACGCCGGCGCCGCCCTCCATCGTGTTCAGCGCCGCCAGCAGCGCGTCGATCGTCGGATTGCCGTGCGTGCCATAGGTGTAGCGCGCCTTGCGGGCGAGGAAATCCTCCATGGTCGGATAGATCACCGTCGAACCGCGCACGATCGCGGGGTTGACGAAGCCGTAGCTGTCGGCCGGATCGCGGCCTGCCAGGACGAGGCGGGTCTTCTCGCGCAGTTGCGCGAAGTCGGACGGAGGCAATTTTTTCATGGAGCCGGCGCTTGGGAGGAGATCGTGACGGGCGGGACGGCCGAACTTGACCGCCCCCTGAAAGTCGCATGTGATGCGGAGGCTGGAAAGGGGCTGCATCGGAAAGGGGCCGTTGCTTGACGCTCATGCATCGCTCTGGCAATCGAATCCGGGGAACGTCGCTCAATTAATGTGCAACCGAGCTGAACTCGCGCACCGGCTGACGACGAAACCGACGACGACCCGCCTAAGGCCAAGGCCAGGCGGGAGGATCTCAACGGGAGAGACAACGATGAAGAAATTTTTGGCTGCTGCGATCGCGGGGCTTGGCTTGGCGATCACCGCCACGGCGGCGTCGGCGCAGGCGCCCCAGACGCTGGCTCAGGTCAAGTCGCGCGGCATTCTCAACTGCGGCTCGAATACTGGCCTCGCCGGTTTCGGCGTGCCGGACGCGCAGGGCAACTGGCAGGGCCTCGACGTGGATTTCTGCCGCGCCGTCTCGTCGGCGATCTTCAACGACCCGGCCAAGGTCAAGTTCATCCCGCTTTCGGCCAAGGACCGCTTCACGGCCCTGCAGTCGGGCGAGGTCGACCTGCTCGTCCGCAACTCGACCTGGACCATGTCGCGCGACACCTCGCTCGGCCTGCTCTTCACCGGCGTGAACTACTATGACGGCCAGGGCTTCATGGTCCGCAAGAAGCTCGGCGTCACCTCGGCGCTCCAGCTTTCGGGCGCCTCGGTCTGCACCCAGCAGGGCACCACGACCGAGCTGAACCTCGCCGACTTCTTCCGCGCCAACAACCTCAAATACGAAGTCGTAGCCTTCGCGACCTCGGACGAGACGGTCAAGGCCTATGACGCCGGCCGCTGCGACGCCTTCACCACCGACGCCTCCGGCCTCTATGCCGAGCGCCTGAAGCTGACGGCGCCGGACGACCACATGGTCCTGCCCGAGATCATCTCGAAGGAGCCGCTCGGCCCCTCGACCCGCAACACCGACGCCCAATGGTTCAACCTGGTGAAATGGGTCCATTTCGCCATGCTGAACGCCGAGGAGCTCGGCGTGACCAAGGCCAATGTCGACCAGATGCTGAAATCCGACAACCCGGAGATCAAGCGCCTGCTCGGCACCGAGGGCAAGTTCGGCGAGTCGATCGGCCTCACGACGGACTGGGCCTACCGGATCGTCAAGCAGGTCGGCAACTACGGCGAGTCGTTCGAGAAGAACGTCGGCCAGGGCTCGCTGCTGAAGATCGCCCGCGGCCAGAACGGGCTGTGGACCAAGGGCGGGCTGCAATACGCTCCGCCGGTGCGCTGAGCTGAAATCTCGAGGGCGTCGGCTTCCGCCGGCGCCCTTTTCCGTTAGGACATCGCGTTTCAGTTACGGCACTGAGACGAAAGGAGAATTTGACCGGCTGGGAGCTTGGTCCGGGACTTGCAAGACGACCGAGAACGGGCAGGAACCCGTTCCGACAAACAGGGGAAAATAAACATGAATAAGTACTTCGGTGCAGCGCTTGTCGGCGCGGCCATGACGGTCTGCATCGGCGGGGCCCAGGCCCAGACCGGACTGCTGGCCCAGATCAAGAGCCGCGGCCAAGTCACCTGCGGCGTCGGCCCCGGCCTTGCCGGCTTCGGCATTCCCGATGCGCAGGGCAACTGGACCGGCCTCGACGTCGATCTCTGCCGCGCCATCTCCGCCGCGATCTTCAACGACCCGCTGAAGGTCAAGTTCGTCCCGCTCTCCTCGAAGGACCGCTTCACCGCGCTGCAATCCGGCGAGGTCGACCTCCTTTCGCGCAACACCACCTGGACGATGTCGCGCGACACCGCGCTCGGCCTCAACTTCGCCGGCGTGAACTACTATGACGGCCAGGGCTTCATGGTCCGCAAGAAGCTCGGCATCGATTCCGCGCTGAAGCTCGCCGGCGCCTCGGTCTGCACCCAGCAGGGCACCACGACCGAGCTGAACCTCGCCGACTTCTTCCGCGCCAACAAGATGAAGTACGAGGTCGTGGCCTTCGCCACCTCCGACGAGACGATCAAGGCCTATGAATCCGGCCGCTGCGACGCCTTCACCACCGACTCGTCGGGCCTCTACGCCGAGCGCCTGAAGCTCTCGGTTCCGGAAGACCATATCGTGCTGCCCGAGATCATCTCGAAGGAGCCGCTCGGCCCTGTCGTCCGCCATGGCGACGACAACTGGCTCGACGTCGTCAAATGGACCTATTTCGCCATGCTGAACGCCGAGGAGCTCGGCATCTCCAAGGCGAATGTCGACGAAATGCTCAAGTCCGAGAACCCGGACATCAAGCGCCTCGTCGGCACCGAGGGCAAGTTCGGCGAGGCGATCGGCCTGCCCAACGACTGGGCCTATCGAATTGTCAAACACGTCGGCAATTATGGCGAATCTTTCGAGAAGAACGTCGGCCAGGGCTCGCTTCTGAAGATCGCCCGCGGCCAGAACGCGCTCTGGACCAAGGGCGGCCTGCAATACGCGCCGCCGATCCGCTGAGCCGCCTGCCGCGCCGGCTTTGAAGGGGGACGGTGCGGATTGAGAGACGAGCTGGCGGCGCCCGAAAGGGCGGCGCCGGTTCACCAGCCGCCGCCTGACAAAGAAGCTGCCTCATAAAGAAGAAAAGGGCGTAACCACAGTGTCGACAGTCTCCACGCAACCGCCGCAACCGGGCAAAGCATCGCTTTTCTACGACCCCAAGATACGGGGTTACGTCTACCAGCTCGTGCTTCTCGCGCTCGTGGTCTTCGTGATCTATGAGGCGGCCTCCAACGCCATCGAGAACCTGCGTGCCCAGAAGATCGCCTCGGGCTTCGGCTTCTGGCACAACGCGGCCGGCTTCGACGTCAACCAGAAGCTCATCCCGTTCAGCGCCTCGGGCAGCACCTATGGCCAGGCCTTCTGGGTCGGCCTGCTCAACACCTTGCTCGTCGCCTCGATCGGCATCGTGCTCGCGACCTTCCTGGGCTTCTTCATCGGCGTCGCCAGGCTCTCCAGCAACTGGATCCTTGCCAAGCTCGCGATGATCTACGTCGAGGTCGTCCGCAACCTGCCGCTCCTGCTGCAGCTGTTCTTCTGGTACAACGCGGTCTTGAAGCCGCTGCCTGAGGCGCGCAATTCGATCGCGCTGCCCGGGAACATCTTCCTCAACAACCGCGGCCTGATCGCGCCGAGCCCGATCTTCGGGCCGGGCTTCTCGATGGTCACGCTGGCGCTGTTCATCGGCATCATCGCCGCGATCGGCTTCTACATCTGGTCGAAGCGCCAGCAGGAGGCGACCGGCAAGCAATATCCGAACGGCCTGATCGCGCTCGCCCTCATCCTCGTCCTGCCGCTGATCGTGTTCGTCATCATCGGCATGCCGTTGACCTTCGACCTGCCGCAGCAAGGCCGCTTCAACCTCACCGGCGGCTTCCAGATCTTCCCGGAATTCGTCGCGCTGCTGGTCGGCCTCACCACCTATACCGCGGCCTTCATCGCCGAGGTGGTGCGCGCCGGCATCCTCGCCGTCTCCAGGGGGCAGACCGAGGCCGCGCATGCGCTCGGCCTGCGTCCCGGCCCGACGCTGAAGCTCGTGGTCATCCCGCAGGCGATGCGCGTCATCATCCCGCCGCTCACCTCGAACTACCTCAACCTGACCAAGAACTCGTCGCTCGCGGTCGTGATCGGCTATCCCGACCTCGTCCAGGTCTTCATGGGAACGGTGCTGAACCAGACCGGCCAGGCGGTCGAGATGGTCTCGATCACCATGGCGGTCTACCTCACGATCTCGCTGGTGACCTCGTTCTTCATGAACATCTACAACAAGCGCATGGCGCTGGTGGAACGGTGAGGGCGCCACGATGACCGATGCAACCACCGAAAACGCCCCGAACTTCTTCATCCGCCGCGAGACCCTGCCGCAGGAAGCCGCTCCGCTTTCCGTCGCCGGGCCGGTCGCCTGGATCAGGTCCAACCTGTTCAACGGGCCGCTGAACACGATCCTGACGCTGCTTTGCGCCTATATCGTCGTCACCAGCGTCCCGGGCATCCTGCGCTTCTACTTCATCGACGCGGTCTGGAGCGGCACGAACCGCGACGCCTGCCTTGCCGACAAGATCGGCCGGCCGGTCGGCGCGTGCTGGGCCTATATCGCCGACCGCTACCAGTACTTCATCTACGGCTCCTATCCGATCAGCGAGCGCTGGCGCGTCAACATCGTCTTCGCCATGTTCGCGCTCGGCATCGTCTGGATGCTGTGGAACAAGGCGCCGATGAAGAAGCTCGGCGCGTTCTTCTTCTTCGTCCTGCTGCCGATCAGCGCCTATGTGCTGCTGCTCGGCGGCCCCAGCGCGACCGGCTTCCTGCACATCCTGCTCTGGGTCCTGCTGGCGCTCACCGCCTACTACGCGGTGCTCTCCTTCGTTCCGGGGATCGCCAGGTTCTATACCGGGCCGGCGCTGCTGGCGGTCGAGGAGGCGGCTCCACCGTGGAAGCGCTTCTATCGGCCCAAGCGCCTGATCCTGATGGCGCTCGTCGCCTTCGGCATCATCGCGCTGCTGGAGAACGCGGTCGGCCTGCCCCGCGTCGATACCGGCCTGTGGGGCGGCATGACCGTGACCTTCCTGGTCGCCGCCGTCGGCATCGTCTTCTCGCTGCCGCTCGGCGTCGTCCTGGCGCTCGGCCGGCGCTCGAAGCTGCCGATCATCCAGCTGCTCTCGGTGGTCTTCATCGAGTTCGTGCGTGGCGTGCCGCTGATCACCGTGCTGTTCATGGCCAACACCATGCTGCCGCTGTTCGTGCCGCAGGAATACTCGCCCGACCGGCTGCTGCGGCCGCTGGTCGGCGTCGCGCTCTTCGCCGCCGCCTATATGGCGGAGGTCATTCGCGGCGGCCTGCAGGCGATGCCGAAGGGCCAGTACGAGGGCGCGATGTCGCTCGGCCTGGGCTATTGGCAGATGATGCGCCTGATCATCCTGCCGCAGGCCCTGCGCATCGTGATCCCGGGCATCGTCAACACCTTCATCGGGCTGTTCAAGGACACGACGCTGGTCACCATCGTCGGCATCTTCGACTTCCTGCGGACCATCGAGGCGACCCTGGTCGATCCGACCTGGGCGACGCCGACGACGCGCGGAACGGGCTATGCCTTCGCCGCGATGTTCTATTTCCTGTGCTGCTGGGGCATGTCGCGCTACTCGATCTCGGTCGAGAAGCGTCTCGCCGCTGGCCAAAGACGTTGAGAGGGAACCAAGACCATGGCAATGGCAGAAACCAAGAACACCCGCCCGGCGGCCCTGAAGCCGACTTCGCTGAACACCGAGACCGCCGTCGAGATGATCGGCGTCAACAAGTGGTACGGCGAATTCCACGTGCTGCGTGACGTCAACCTCAAGGTCGCCCGCGGCGAGAAGCTGGTGATTTGTGGGCCTTCGGGCTCGGGCAAGTCGACCATGATCCGCTGCATCAACCGGCTCGAGGAGCACCAGAAGGGCAACATCATCGTCGACGGCACGGAGCTCACCAACGATCTCAAGAAGATCGACGAGATCCGCCGCGACGTCGGCATGGTGTTCCAGCACTTCAACCTGTTCCCGCACCTGACGATCCTCGAGAACCTGACGCTGGCACCGATCTGGGTGAAGAAAATGCCCAAGAAGGACGCCGAGGAGATCGCGATGCACTACCTGCGCCGGGTCAAGATCCCGGAGCAGGCGGCCAAGTACCCGGGCCAGCTCTCGGGCGGCCAACAGCAGCGCGTCGCCATCGCCCGCTCGCTCTGCATGAGCCCGAAGATCATGCTGTTCGACGAGCCGACCTCGGCGCTCGATCCGGAAATGGTCAAGGAAGTGCTCGACACCATGGTCTCGCTCGCCGACGAGGGCATGACCATGCTCTGCGTCACGCACGAGATGGGCTTCGCCCGCCAGGTCGCCGACCGCGTCATCTTCATGGATGCCGGCCAGATCGTCGAGATGAACGAGCCCAACGAGTTCTTCAAGAACCCGCAGCACGAGCGCACCAAGCTCTTCCTGAGCCAGATCCTGCACTGAGGACCTGATCCTCGAATAGATGCGGCGCGCCGAGCGATCGGCGCGCCGTTTCCATATCAAGTCGAGCTTTATTGAGATGCGCGTCCAGCGCGTGCAAGCATCTCTGGCTTAAGCTTTTTTCAGTAATGGCGCGCTTTATTGGCCATATCGTGAAATCTATCTCCCGGCGGATTTCGGGAACAATCGTGAATGACGCCCGTTCCTTGTTGCAAATCGGAGGAACGTGTCATGAAATTCATCATTCCTGCTATGACTGCTGTCCTGCTCATGACGGGCGGGGCCTATGCTCAATCGATTAACGTTGGGCCTGGTGGCGTCTCGGTCGATCCCCGTGCCCCGCACGAGCGGCGCATGGATCGCGAGATCCGCCGCGAGGAGCGTTACCGTGACCGGGATCGCGAGCGCGGGCGTTGGGAGCGCAGCAGCTATCGCGGCGGTGACTGCCGTACCGTGACCACCCGCGAGGAGACGCCGCGCGGCATGGTCAAGCGCACCACCCGCGTCTGCGATTGATCGCAGCAGATCGACAAAAAAGCCCGCCTCGCATGCCGCGAGGCGGGCTTTCGTTTGGGGCGGCGGCCGAGCCGGTTCGCTGAGCCAGGCCTACTTGGCGCCGCGCGCCTTCACGGCGTGGTCCGGGAAGTCGGAGAAGAGGCCGTCGATGCCGAGGTCGAAATACGGCTTGTACTCGGCCACCGGGTCGCCCTTGTAGTTCGAGGCGAGGCGCTTGGGCTCGCCGCGGAAGGTCCAGGTGTGGACGAAGAGCCCCACCGCATGCGCATCCCTGACCACGTTGGTCGGCGCGATCAGCACGCGGTCCTGCTCGTCGATCTTGCCGTCGCCGTTGATATCCTTCGGCTTGCCGTCCTCCCCGACGGTCTGCTTGGCCGCCAGGAGATAGGGCTTCCAGGGCGCGACGATGTCGGCATAGGTCTTGATCTCCTTCAGGCCCTCCGGCGTGAGCAGGTCCTTGAAGGTGCGCTTGTCGCCGGTGACGACGAAGTCGTAGGGGCGGTCGAACGGGGCGGCGAGCACGATGCCGCCATCCTTGTCGACATCGTCGGCATCGACGAGCTGGGAGAGGCGAAGCTGCGTCTTGCCGCGCAGGTACTTCAGGTTCGCGGTCTCGAAGCTCTGGATGATCACGGGCGAGGATTTCTCGCTCCAGCCGGCGGCCTTGAGCTGGTCGAGCAGCTTGTCCTCGATCGCCAGGCCGAGCGCGGCGTGGAAGGTCGAGTGCTTCACTTCCGGATAGATGCCGATGGTGCGGCCGGTGCGGGCGCTCTCGCTCTTGGCGAGGTCGATCACCTGCTGCAGCGTCGGGATCTCGTATTTGCCGTTATGCGACTGGTCGCGGTCGTCGAAGGGCTGCTTGGCGCGCAGCGTCTTGATCTCGGCGAGCGTGAAGTCGCTGGCGAACCAATCGTTGGTATCGATGCCGTCGATCTTCTTGACCGTCTTGCGCGCGGCGAATTCGGGGCGGGTCGAGACGTCGGTCGTGCCGCCCATCATCGGCTCGTGGCGGGCGACGAGCACGCCGTCCTTGGTCGAGACCAGGTCGGGCTCGATGAAGTCGACGCCCATCTCGATCGCGAGCTTGTAGGATTCGAGGGTGTGGTCGGGCCGGTAGCCGGCGGCGCCGCGATGGCCGACGACGAGGGGCTTGGCGCCGTCCAGCGTCGGCGCCGGGCTCTGGGCGAGGGCGGGCACGCCGGTCAGGGCGAGGGTGGCCAGCATCGTGGCCGACAGGAGCATGTGCTTCATGGGTCCGATCCTTGATCGCGGTCTTTTACCGCGGCGACCATGATCAGACGATGTGACAGCCCGGTGAAGCGGAGTCTTACGACTCTTGTTCTCGACTCTTGCTCCGCTGCGCGCTCCTTCCGGCGGCAGCGAAGCCCAGGACGGTTATCAAGACGAATGACGGCTCGCCAAATGAACGAAGCCCGCGCCGAGATGCTCGGCGCGGGCTTCGTCAAAACCGAAGAGGTGGTGGAGGTGCTGCCGGCCCAGGCCGATCGGCGCTTCCGCCTTCCGCTATCAGCGGCGGTTCTCGAGCGTGGTCTTGGCGTCGAGGCGCTTGCTCGGCGGCGGGGTCAGGTCCTGCTGCGGGGCGGTGGCGCAGGCGGCGAGGCCGAGCGTGATGAGAGCGGCAAGCGTAAGGCGGCTGATGCGCTGCATGGCGAGACCCTTTTGTCGCGAGGAAGCAGTTGCCACGTCTTGCAGCTTATGAAACGACCGCGTCAAGCTCGCCGCAACGTTGACGGGCATTCCGGTGGCTCATGTTTGCGTTTCTCGAAAGAAAAAGATGAGCCTGTGCCAAATCCTCCACACTGATGCCTCGCGCTTCGGGAGTTGCCTGCCATGACGCCCGCCGCCCGCATCAGCGCCGCCATCGAAGTGCTGGACGACATCATCAGGCGCCGCCGCCCGGCCTCCGACGCGCTGAAGGATTGGGGCCTGTCGCGCCGCTTCGCCGGCTCGAAGGATCGCGCCGCCATCGCGACGCTGGTCTATGACGCCCTGCGCCGCAAAGCCTCCTCCGCCTTCGCGATGGGCGACGAAAGCCCGCGCGCGCTCGTGCTCGGCATGTTGGCGGGCCTGCGCGGCATGGAGATGGAGGAGATCGCCGAACTCTGCTCGGGCGAGAATCACGCGCCGGAGCGGCTCACGGAGCAGGAGGCGCGGAGCCTGATCACCTTCGATCTCGCTGCCGCGCCCGACTGGGTCCGCGCCGACGTGCCGGACTGGCTCTGGCCCTCCTTCGCCGCGAGCTTTGCCACGGAGGTGGTGGCCGAGGGCCAGGCGCTTGCCGGCCGCGCGCCGGTCGATATCCGGGTCAATCGGCTGAAATCCAACCGCGACAAGGCCTTGCGCGACCTCGCTCATCTCGGCCCGGAGCAGGGTGCCTGGTCGCCCGACGCGATCCGCTTCCTGCCGGGGCCGGACGGGCGCGGCCCGTCGCTGCAGACCGAACCGGGCTTCTTCGAGGGCGCGTTCGAGATCCAGGACGAGGGCTCGCAACTCGTGACCTTGCTCTCCGGCGCGCAGCCCGGCGACACGGTGATTGATCTGTGCGCCGGCGCCGGCGGCAAGACGCTGGCGCTCGCGGCGCTGATGCAGAACCAGGGCCGGCTCTTCGCCACCGACCTCGACAGCCGCCGTCTCGCGCCGCTGCACGACCGGCTGGCACGCTCCGGCGCGACCAATGTCGAGATCCGCGTGCCGCGCAACCGCGGTCACGAGGCGTTGAGCGATGTCATGGGGCAGGCTGACCTCGTGCTGGTCGACGCGCCCTGCACCGGCTCGGGCACCTGGCGCCGCAATCCCGATGCGAAATGGCGTGTGCGCCCGGGCGCGCTGGCCGAGCGCATCAAGGACCAGGCCGAGGTGCTCGCCCGCGCCGCGAAGCTAGCGAAGCCCGGCGGCCGCATCGCCTACATCACCTGCTCCATGCTGCCGGAGGAGAATGACGGCGCGGTCGAGGCCTTCCTCGGCAAGCATGCCGGCTTCGCGCCGGTACCTGTTGCTGAAGTGTTGGCGTTGGGCCAAGGCAACTTCGCGCTGCTCGCTCGCTTCGCCACGCGTTTCGGCCTGCAATTGTCGCCGAGCCGGACGGCTACCGATGGGTTCTATCTGGCCTGCGTGGAACGGGGAGCCTGAGACCGTTTCGGCCGTTGCGTGGGCGCAGGTGATGCAGTAACGAGCGCCATGACGAGCACCCAGCCCCACGACTCCATCCTCATCATCGATTTCGGCAGCCAGGTGACGCAGCTCATCGCGCGTCGCGTACGTGAGATCGGCGTCTATTGCGAGATCGCGCCGTTCCAGTCGGCCTCCGAGGCCTTCGCCCGGATGAAGCCGAAGGGCGTGATCTTCTCCGGCGGCCCGGCTTCGGTGCCAGATGCCAACTCGCCCCGCGCCCCGCAGGAGGTCTTCTCCTCCGGCCTGCCGGTGCTCGGCATCTGCTACGGCCAGCAGACCATGGCCGAGCAGCTCGGCGGCAAGGTCGAGAGCGGCCACGCCGCCGAATTCGGCCGCGCCGATGTCGAGATCGTCACGCCGTCGGCATTGTTCGAGGGCGTCTGGGAGGAGGGCGGCCGCTATCCGGTCTGGATGAGCCATGGCGACCGCGTCACCCAGCTCCCGGCCGGCTTCAGCGTCAAGGCGACCTCGGAGAACGCGCCCTATGCCGTGGCGAGCGACGAGGGCCGGCGCTTCTACTCGACCATGTTCCACCCCGAGGTGGTGCATACGCCCGATGGCGCCAAGCTGCTGCGCAACTTCGTCGTGACGATTTGCGGCTGCACGCCGGACTGGAGCATGGCGGCCTATCGCGCCGAGACCATCGCCAAGATCAGGGCGCAGGTCGGTACCGGCAGGGTGATCTGCGGCCTCTCCGGCGGCGTCGACTCGGCCGTCGCTGCCGTGCTGATCCACGAGGCGATCGGCGACCAGCTCACCTGCGTCTTCGTCGATCACGGCCTGATGCGCATGAACGAGGCGGAGGAGGTCGTCCGCCTGTTCCGCGACAGCTACAACATCCCGCTGGTCCATGTGGAGGCCGAGGAGCTCTTCCTCACCGAACTCGGCAAGTGCGGCGCCGATCCCGAGGCCAAGCGCAAGACCATCGGCCGGCTCTTCATCGAGGTCTTCGACGAGGAGGCGCGGAAGCTCGGCGGCGCGGATTTCCTGGCCCAGGGCACGCTCTACCCCGACGTGATCGAGAGCGTCTCGTTCTCCGGCGGCCCTTCGGTGACGATCAAGTCGCACCATAATGTCGGTGGCCTGCCCGAGCGCATGAAGATGAAGCTCGTCGAGCCGCTGCGCGAGCTCTTCAAGGATGAGGTCCGCGTGCTCGGCCGCGAGCTTGGCCTGCCCGAAGCCTTCGTCGGTCGCCATCCCTTCCCGGGGCCCGGCCTCGCCATCCGCTGCCCCGGCGAGATCACCAAGGAGAAGCTCGACATCCTGCGCAAGGCTGACGCGATCTACCTGGAGGAGATCCGCAAGGCCGGCTTGTACGACGTGATCTGGCAGGCCTTCGCCGTGCTGCTGCCGGTGCGGACCGTCGGCGTGATGGGCGACCACCGCACCTACGACCACGTGCTGGCTTTGCGCGCGGTCACCTCGGTCGACGGCATGACGGCGGATTTCTACCCCTACGACATGGCCTTCCTCGGCCGCACCGCGACCCGCATCATCAACGAGGTCAAGGGCATCAACCGGGTAGTCTACGACGTGACGAGCAAGCCGCCCGGCACGATCGAGTGGGAGTGAGGGATATAAACGGCGGCTATAGCGGAGGTTCGGCGGCGATATTCGCTGCCGCGCCGTTACCGTCCGGTCTGTTTCTGACTTCCGTCGAGCGGCGTTGATCTCCCTCTCAAGACTTACTCATCCGATCTGTGTCCAATCCCCGAGCGAAGTAAAGCGACTTCAGAGGAGGGGAGAACCCTAGCGTAGAATGGCGAACACATAGGCGGGTCCGCGCCACTTCCGGACATTTGATCACTGCCCGGAAGCGGACATTCGGCACGGCGTAAACCCGGTGCTCCGCCAAGTAAGCCCCCACAGGTTGGCGATATGCGCGGATATTCGAGTGGACCCGCGTAGCGACCCAGGTTGGATAGTTTTGCGGGCGCGTGCAAACGCCTCCTGCTGATCGACAGGATCAGTTCAATCCCTTGCTGAAAATGCAGGCGGCATTCGATTTCTGTTCCAGCACGCCGAGATCGAGGTGATGCTTCAGCCACTCGAACTTCGGCTTCGACGGCGGCTGGAAACCCGCCTGCTCGAAAAAATCGCGCTGGAAATCCGCCGTGTCGATCAGCGCGTCGGTGCCAATGATCTGGCGGGCATAGCGCTGGGCCATGAAGACCACCTGCAGCGAATGTCCGGACGTCGCGATAAGCCCCTGCACCACGACCGAGCCAGATGGCGCGCCGCGCGTGGAGTGCTCGTCGAACGCCTTCCACGAGCGCGCGCGCTCAGGCGAAAGCGAGCCGTCGGGATGGGTTTCGAACACTGAATGCCCGAACAGCCCAATAACGGTGAAGGCATCGCGCGTCACATGCGCGAGCAGGATCTCGTCCGTGCGCGTAGCGAAGCCACCGGGTTCGATCGTCACACTCGGATGGAGATGATGATAGCCCATCGTGTTGAGCATGAAATCCTTATCGGCCCCACGCTGCTCGACGGGCGCACCGCGGACGCCTGAGTTCGGGCTGAAGCCGCGTGTGTGGGGCTGCAAGGAAAGATGAGGCGTGAGATCATCCCCGCGCCTCACCTTCTCCAAAAACGGCACGATGATGCCCTGCTTGGCCCCCCGGTCTGCCGAGGCGCTTGCCAAGGGATCGATGACAACAGCACGCGGGCGGGCGCCGACATATCGGATGCGCCAGTTGAAAAAGTCGATAAGCAACTCGCCAAGCGGCTTCTGCTGCAGCGCGCGCAGACTCGCACCATTGTTCGGGAACCGCGGTATCGCCGCCGCGAGCTCCATACGAAATGCCGCGATGCGTTTAGGTTCGCCGGGAAAGGTCGTCATCGACAGCCATCAACTGGGTTGTGTGCGTGATGCACGTCGCGCGATGTCAGCTGTGGGCCCAAGAACGTCCACCGCTTGTCCGAGCGAAAAGCGCGGATGTCGTTGAAAAAGTCGCCGTTGCTGCGGGCGTGAAGTCCTGATTCAGTCGTCCTTACGGAGGGCGGCGCAATGATGGGCGAACGGCGGGTGGCGCAAGAGGCTCTGTTCTACGAGTTCAGC
>NZ_QQTO01000021.1 GCF_003351345.1 Allobosea caraganae
GCGCCATCCGCTCCCAGGCCGCGTCGTTCAGAACAAGGCGATCCATCACACCCAAGACTGCCTCCCAAAAGCAGTCTTGAATCACAACCCCCGGAAAATGGGAATCCTAAGAGTCCACACCACCTAGAGCATGCCGAAAAGTGGGCACCGGTTTTCGGACGACATCATGCTCTCACTCTTTGATGAGAGGCGGATTCAGATTTCAGATGGGATCGCTTGGCGATTCCATCCGAAATCATCCGGCTCTAGCGCTTCACCCGGGTGACATGGCCCATCTTGCGGCCGGGACGGGCGTCGCGCTTGCCGTAGAGATGCAGATGCGCGCCGGGCTCGGCCAGCAGCTCGCGCCAGCGCAGGGCGGCATCGCCGATCAGGTTCTCCATCTCGACCGTGCCGCGCCGTGCCGTGGAGCCGAGCGGGAAGCCGCAGACGGCCCGGACATGCTGGTGGAACTGCGAGGTCTCGGCGCCCTCGCTGGTCCAATGCCCGGAATTATGGACGCGCGGGGCGATCTCGTTGACGATCACGCGCTCCGAGGCGCCCTCGCCGACGACGAACATCTCGACGGCGAAGACGCCGATATAGCCGAGCGCCTCGCCGATCCTGCGGGCGGCCTCGATCGCCATCCCGCCGGCATCGGCTCCCAGCTGCGCGGGGATGCGGGTGAAGGCGAGGATATGGTCGCGGTGCTCGTTCTCGCAGACGTCGAAGGCGGCGAAGGAGCCGTCAGTGCCGCGGGCGGCCACGACCGAGACCTCGCGCGTGAAGGCGACATAGCCCTCCAGGATCGCCGGGAAATGGCCGATGACCTCGTAGGCCTCGGCAAGGTCGCTCTCCGCCGCGATCTTGACCTGGCCCTTGCCGTCATAGCCGAAGCGCCGCGTCTTCAGGATGCTGGGCCGGCCGAGTGTGTCGACGGCGCGCGCTAGATCGGCAAGCGAATCGACCTGGGCGAACGGCGCGACTGCGAGCCCGAGGCCGGCGACGAAGCTCTTCTCGCTCAGGCGGTCCTGCGTGACCGCGAGCGCGCGGGCGCCGGGATGGAGCGGGGTGCGCGCGGCCAAAAAGGCCGCGGTCGCGGCGGGGACGTTCTCGAACTCGTAGGTCACGACGTCGACCGCGTCGGCGAAGCGGGCGAGCGCCGCCTCGTCCTCGTAGTCGCCGACGGTGTGCCGCGCCGCGACGTCGAAGGCCGGGCTGTCGGCCTCGGGCGCGAAGACATGGGCGCGGATGCCGAGATCGGCCGCAGCAAGGGCGATCATGCGGGCGAGCTGGCCGCCGCCGAGGATGCCGAGCATGGCGCCGGGCGCCAGGCCGGTCGGATCAGGCGTGCTCATGCGTCGGTGCTCATGCGTCGTTGCTGCTCATGCGTCGTCTTTGGGGCGCTCGGCCACCGCCGAGCTCAGCTTGGCGCGCCAGGCGTCGAGGCGCTCGGCGATGCCGTCATCGGACAGCGCCAGCACGGCGGCGGCGAGCAGGGCGGCGTTGATCGCGCCGGGCTTGCCGATGGCGAGCGTGCCGACGGGGATGCCGCCCGGCATCTGCACGATCGAGAGCAGGCTGTCCTGGCCGGAGAGCGCCTTCGACTCGACCGGCACGCCGAAGACCGGCAGCGGCGTCAGCGCTGCGGTCATGCCAGGCAGGTGGGCGGCGCCGCCGGCGCCGGCGATGATGACCTTGAAGCCCTCGGCCTTGGCGCCCTTGGCGAAGGCGACCATGCGGTCCGGCGTGCGATGGGCCGAGACGATGCGGGCGTCGTACGGGATCGCGAGCGCGTCGAGCGTTTCCGCGGCGTGGCGCATCGTCGCCCAGTCGGACTGGCTGCCCATGATGATGGCGACGGGGGGGATGGACGCGCGCAGGCTGGGCTTGGCCATGAAACACTCGCTTCCGGCGAGAACAGGGAAGCGCGCGATCTAGACCGGCCGGTGCGTCCTAGGCAAGCGGCGAATCACGGCCTTTGCCCGAACTTCGTGCAAAGGCGGCTCACGCGATGATGTCGGGCGTCAGCGCGTCCTCGATCTGCGAGATGCGGTCCTTGAGGTAGAGCTTGCGCTTCTTCAGGCGCTGCACCTGGATCTGGTTGACCGCGCCCATGCGCTCGAGAGCGTCGATGGCGCTGTCGAGGTCGCGGTGTTCTTCGCGCAGCCGTGCGAGCTCGGCCGTGAAGGCCTCGATCTCCTCAGCGCCCAATTCGAATCGCATGAAGCCGTCTCATCATCGCCGCGATCGGGCGCGACTATGCTCAGACGCGAGCGGCGCGGCAAGTGCGCGACGCGATTGCCCGGAAGCGGGCGACCCGTCGCATTCGCGTCGCCAGCGTAAGGAGTCGCTCAGGATCACAGAATCTCATGGTGCGGTGCACGACTGCCCCAGAGACTTGAAGCCGGCTCTATGCCAGACTTGGCCCGTCAACTGCTCATCAGGAGGATCCAGATGTCGCTGCAGACCCATCTCGCAGAGCTCGAACGCAAGCACCGCCAGCTCGAGGAAGCCATCTCGCAGGCCGCGGCGCGCCCGTCCTCGGACACGCTGGACGTCGTCGAACTCAAGCGAAAGAAGCTGCTGCTGAAGGAAGAGATCGAGCGCGTCAAGCTGACGATCCCGAAGCCGACCCTGCATTGAGTTGCGTGGCGGGGAGGCCCGCCGAATAGCGGAATTCCGACAAGGCCGGTCCCTCACGGGGCCGGCTTTTGTTTTGGCCAGTCGTTGCGAGCGCAGCAACTCGCCGTCTCGCGCAGTTCGTTTCCAGCCCTTGTCCGCCTCTCCGCCGACCGCTGGAGATCATCCATTCGGATGATGACGCGACGAGCCGGCGCGGCGAGACTGAGGCGGCTTGATCGACGGTGCGATCCGGCAGAGCATGCGGTGTTTGGCGTTGCCCGCGACACGGCACATTCTTGTCGCGCTATCCTCCCCGCCCATGAAGAGGGACAGGCCGATGCGCAGACTTGCCGCCCTATGCTGCCTGGTCCTCCTGTCGGCTTCGGCCTCGGCTGCCGACGAATTGTCGGCGCGCATTTGCCCTATCCTTGAGAAGGCCGCCAAGGAAGGGAAGGGCAAGGATAGCGTCATGGCGCAGTACGGCCTGCTCATGGCGGTCGGCGGCGCCTACGACTTCAAGCCGGAGCCATTGAAGGCGGTGCTTGCCAATGTCGACGCCGCAACCACCGCCGCCTGCCCCGAAGCCCGTGCCGCAGTCCTGAAGCTGGTCGCGAGGGAGACGCTCGCCCAGGCGTTGCGATAGCCGAGGGCGGCCCTTTCTGCGCTTTATGGGGACGAGGATTTGCTCAGTTCACCTCGCCCCCCGCTCACAACCCTCGCGCCGTCTCCCGCAGCCTGAACTTCTGGATCTTCCCCGTCGAGGTTTTCGGGATCTCCGCGAACACCACCGTCCGCGGGCACTTGAACGCCGCGAGGTGCTCGCGGCACCAGGCGATGATCTCGGCCTCGGTCGCGCTCCGGCCGGGCTTGAACTCGATGAAGGCGCAGGGCGTCTCGCCCCATTTCTCGTCGGGCTTGGCCACTACGGCAGCTGCCTGCACGGCCGGGTGCTTGTAGAGCGCGTCCTCGACCTCGATGGACGAGATGTTCTCGCCGCCGGAGATGATGATGTCCTTGGAGCGGTCCTTGAGCTGGACGTAGCCGTCGGCATAGCGCACGCCGAGGTCGCCGGAATGGAACCAGCCGCCGGCGAAGGCGGCCTGCGTCGCCTTCGGGTTCTTGAGATAGCCCTTCATCACGACATTGCCGCGGAACATCACCTCGCCCATGGTCTCGCCATCGCGCGGCACCGGCTGCATCGTCTCGGGGTCGAGCACGTCGAGCGCCTCCAGCGCAGGGTAGCGCACGCCCTGGCGCGCCTTCAGCGCCGCCTGCTCGGGCCCCGACAGCGCATCCCAGTCGCGCTGCCAGTCGTTGACGACGGAGGGGCCGTAGGTCTCGGTCAACCCGTAGAGATGCACGACCTCGAAGCCGGCCTGCTTCATCGCCGCGAGAATCGCCTCGGGCGGCGGCGCCGCGGCTGTGAAGAAGGAGACCGTCTGCGAGAAATGCCGGCGCTCCTCCTCCGGCGCATGGACCAGTGTCGACATCACGATCGGCGCGCCGCAGAGATGGGTGACGCCATGGTCGGCAAGCGCGTCGAACATCGCCTTGGCCCGGACCTGGCGCAGGCAGACATGGGTGCCGGCGAGGATGGAGATCGACCAGGGGAAGCACCAGCCGTTGCAGTGGAACATCGGCAGGGTCCAGAGATAGACCGGGTGCTTGGCCATGCCGCAGGTGACGACGTTGGAGGTCGCGAGCAGGCTGGCGCCGCGATGATGGTAGACCACGCCCTTGGGATCGCCGGTGGTGCCGGAGGTGTAGTTCAGGGTGATCGCGTCCCACTCGTCCGCTGGCATCGCCCAGGCGTAGTCCTGGTCGCCGGTGACGAGGAAATCCTCGTATTCGATCGAACCCAGGCGCTCGCCCGGCCCGTCATAGACCGGGTCGTCATAGTCGATGACCAACGGCTTGACCTTGCACAGCGCCAGCGCCGCCTTGACCGTCTTCGAGAACTCGCGATCGGCGATCAGCACCTTGGCCTCGCCATGGTCGAGCGAGAAGGCGATGATCGCGGCGTCGAGCCGCGTGTTCAGCGTGTTGAGCACGCCGCCGGTCATCGGCACGCCGTAATGGCATTCGAGCATCGCCGGCGTGTTCGGCAGCAGGGCCGCGACCGTGTCGCCGCGGCTGATGCCGTGCTTCGCCAGCGCCGAGGCAAGGCGGCGCGAGCGGGCGTAGAACTCGGCATAGGTCCGGCGCAGCGGGCCGTGGATGATCGCGGTATGGTCCGGGAAGACGGCGGCGGCGCGCTCGAGGAAGGTCAGCGGCGTCAGCGGCTGGAAATTCGCCGGGTTGCGGTCGAGGTCGATATCGTATGCCGTGCTCGTCATCAGGGGCCCATCCCGGTTGTCCCCGCAGGATTAGCCGCTCGCGGGCAAAGGTGTAATCCATCCCTTTTTCCGATGAGGCGCAATGCGGCGCAGCATCAGGAGAACAGGTGCAGGCCGGTAAAGCCGTCGAAAACCAGCTTGAGGCCGACCAGGATCAAGAGCCAGTAGATGATCGTGTAGAAGCGCTCGGCCGGCACGCGCCGCACCAGCCAGACGCCGGCGAGTGTCGCCAGGATCGCAAGCGGGAAGAGCGCGGCCGAGGCCATCAGGTTCTCATGGGTGAACTGGCCGAGCGCGAGATAGGGCCCGACCTTCATCAGGTTGATCAGCGCGAAGAAGATCGCGCCGGTGCCGACGAAGGCCGGCGGCGAGAGCCGTTGCGGCATGACGTAGATCTGGAAGGGCGGCCCGCCGGCATGGGCGATCATGCTGGTGAAGCCGCAGACCGCGCCCCAGAACGTGCCGGGCAGGAGTTCGGCCTTCGTCACCAGTTGCTGCGCCTTGCCGTCCGCGAAGAGCCGGCGCGCGGCGAAAGCGACCGAGATGATGCCGACGGAGAGCCCGACTGCGGCATCCGAGACCCGGGAGGCCAGCAGATAGCCCGCGAGCACGCCGAGCAGCGCTCCCGGCAGCATCATCGCGAGGTTGCGCCTGTCGAATTCGCGGCGATAGGCCCAGACGCTGACGATGTCCTGCACGATCAGGATCGGCAGCATGATCGCGGCCGCCCGCACCGGCGAGAGCACCAGCGCCATCAGCGGCAGCGAGAGCAGGCCGAGGCCGGAGAAGCCGCCTTTGGCTAAGCCCACCAGAATGACGGCGGGCACCATGGCGGCGAGATAGGCGGGGTCGAAGATCATGGCCGGGTACGGGATTCCGGCCTGAGAGGCCGCAAGAGGGCTGGCGAAAGTCTGACGCGCATGCGCTTGCGCCCGCAGGGGAGAGTGCGCACGATCCGCCCAAAATCGCCCCGCCGGAACCGGCATGCCGCTAGGGGTTTAGGTCAGAATCCGGCGGAGAGGAACGCGTCCCATGAATGCCCCGCATGCAAGCCGCTATCATGAGGTTTACGCGCGCTGGCAGAGCGACCCCGCCGGGTTCTGGGCCGAGGCCGCCGAGGCGATCGAATGGATCAAGCCGCCGCAGCAAATTTTCGATGCGGACGCGGGGGTCTACGGCCGCTGGTTCCCCGACGCGACCTGCAACACCTGCTTCAACGCGCTCGACCGCCACGTGCGCGACGGACGCGGCGCGCAGCCGGCGCTGATCTATGACAGCCCGGTCACCGGCGCCAAGGCGAGCTACAGCTATGCCGAGATGCTCGACGAGGTCGCGACGCTCGCCGCCGTGCTGCAGGATTTCGGCGTCGGCAAGGGCGACCGCGTCATCATCTACATGCCGATGATCCCCGAGGCGGTCTTCGCCATGCTCGCCTGCGCGCGGCTGGGGGCGGTGCATTCGGTCGTGTTCGGCGGCTTCGCGGCCAAGGAACTGGCGACCCGCATCGACGATGCCGCGCCGAAGCTGATCCTGACCGCGACCTGCGGCATCGAGCCGACGCGGGTGGTCGAGTACAAGCCGTTGCTCGACGGCGCGCTGGCGCTGGCCACGCACAAGCCCGATACCTGCCTCGTGTTGCAGCGGCCGCAGGCCGACGCCTCGATGCATGTCAGCCGCGACAAGAACTGGCGCTCGCTCGTCGCTGCCGCCAAGACTGCCGGGCGCAAGGCGGGTTGCGTCGAGGTCGCCGCCACCGACCCGCTCTACATCCTCTACACCTCCGGCACGACCGGGCGGCCGAAGGGCGTGGTGCGCGACAATGGCGGCCATCTCGTCGCGCTCAAATGGACGATGGAGAACCTCTATGGCGTGAAGCCGGGCGAGGTCTTCTTCACGGCTTCCGATGTCGGCTGGGTCGTCGGCCATAGCTACATCGTCTATGCGCCGCTGCTGCATGGCGCGACCTCGGTGCTCTACGAGGGCAAGCCGGTCGGCACGCCCGATCCCGGCGCGTTCTGGCGGGTGATCGCCGAGCACAAGGTCGTGGCGCTGTTCACCGCGCCGACCGCCTTCCGCGCCATCCGCAAGGAAGACCCGCAGGCGAGGCATCTTGCCGGGCACGACCTCTCGCAGTTCCGCGCGCTCTTCCTCGCCGGCGAGCGGGCCGATCCCGACACGCTGAAATGGGCCGAGGAGGTCTTGAGGGTGCCGGTCATCGACCATTGGTGGCAGACCGAGACCGGCTCCTGCATCGTCGGCAACCCGCTCGGCCTCGGCCTGCTGCCGGTCAAGCACGGTTCGCCGACCGTGCCGATGCCGGGCTACGCGGTCGAATGCCTGAATGAGGCCGGCAAGCCGGTTCCGCCGGGTACGATGGGCGCGATCGTGATCAAGCTGCCCTTGCCGCCCGCCTGCCTGCCGACGCTGTGGCAGGACGACCAACGCTTCCGCGAGGCCTACCTCACGGCTTTCCCTGGCTACTACAACAGCTCGGATGCCGGCTATATCGATGCGGACGGCTACGTCTTCATCATGGGCCGCACCGACGACATCATCAACGTCGCCGGCCACCGGCTCTCGACCGGCGGCATGGAGGAGGTGCTGGCCTCGCACCCGGCCGTGGCCGAATGCGCCGTGGTCGGCATCAGGGACGCGCTCAAGGGCGAGCAGCCCTGCGGCTTCGTCGTGCTCAAGGCGGGCGTGAGCGAGGGCCCGGAGCAGATCGAGCGCGAACTCGTCGCGCTGGTGCGCGAGCGGATCGGCCCGGTCGCCGCCTTCAAGCTGGCTTTGACGGTGAACCGCCTGCCAAAAACCCGCTCCGGCAAGATCCTGCGCGCCACGATGAAGAAGATCGCCGATGGTGAGGATTACGCCATGCCGGCGACGATCGATGATCCGGCAGTGCTGGACGAGATCGGCGCGGCGCTAAAGGGCAGGGGGATCGGGTAGGTGGTTTACGCGGCGCGTCGACCTTATGCGTTCTTGTGAGGAATTATGAGGATTGCTATAGTCGGACCATGAAAACCGACGCCATGCGCCCCCTCACCATCTCGCTCTCGCCCCAGCAGCACGCCAGGCTGAACAGGGCCGTGGAAAGTGGGGCTTATGCCTCCAACAGCGAGGTCCTGCGCGAGGCTCTGCGCCTTTGGGAGCAGCGCGAGGAGATCCGCGAGCTGGAGTTGGCGCGGCTGAAGCAGGCCTATGAGGAGGGGCTCGCCAGCGGGCCGCCGGTGGATGGCGACGAGGCGTTCGCTCGCATGCGCGCCAACATCTTTGGCACGAAGCGTTCCTGACCATTCATGGGCTTTCGCATTCTGCCTCAGGCGATGAGCGATATCGAGGCGATTACGGCCTGGATCAAGGCCGACAATCCGGTTGCGGCGCAACGCTGGTTCGACGATCTCTACCGGCGCTTCGACAGGCTGGGCGACATGCCCGGCATGGGCGTTCTCCGCGCTGATATAAGCGAGAGGGTCAGGCTCTTCCCGATCGGTAGCTATGTCGTCCTCTATCATGAAGAAACTCATGGAGTGGACATCGTGCGGGTCTCGCACGGTAAACGCGACCCAGAGACCTGGCTGGATAAGCTCGGATAGAGCCCTTACAGCGCCAGCGTCGCACCATTCCAGCGCAGGAGCCTTTCGCCGACATCCAGCGCCATCAGGTCTTCGCCGACGACGAGCGGGCCGGCATAGCCGGCGGTCCTGATCTCGCGGGCGAGCGATGCGGTGTCGGCGCCGGGCGGTACCAGGTGGGTCAAGGCGAGCAGCTTGGCGCCCGCTCGCGCCGCAAGCTGCGCCACCACGGCCGGCGTCATGTGATAGGCCTGCACGGCCGCGACCGTCTCGGCCGAGCGGAGGCCCGGTACCACCGGCATCTGGCTATCGATGAAGACCTCGCAGACCAGCAGGTCGCAGCCTTGCGCCGCCAGCTCCAGCGAGGGCGTCAGCCTGGTGTCACCGGAGAAGACCAGGCTCGTGCCGGCCAGCACGGCCTTGAGGCCGAAGGCGGGCTCGACCGGCCGGTGGTCGACCAGGAAGGCCTCGATCGCGAGCTCGCCGAGGCCGGGGATCGTCCCTTCGCGCAACTCTTCGAACTGGACGTCGAGCCCGGTCGCGTCGGGGCGCTTCTCGAAGGCGATGCGCAACGCGCGCTCGCGGGCAAAACCCTCGTATTGCGCCCGCATGTTGGCGAGAGCGGGGGCCGGCGCGAGCACGCGCCAGGGCCGGGTGCGGCCCTGATGCCAGGATGAGACCACGAGCTGGTAGAAATCGACGAGGTGGTCGGAATGCTCGTGGGTGACGATGAGCAGGTCGATATCGGCGCCGCGATGGCCGGCCGCGACCAGTCGCTGGCTCACGCCCGAGCCGCAATCGATCAGGACCTTGCGGCCTGGGGCCTCGACGAGGTGGGACGGGCCGGCGCGTCGCAGGCTGACCGGTGGCGCGCCCGTTCCCAGAAAGGAGAAGGTCAGATCGGGCGCCAGGGCCGTTCTCCGCTATGAGCCGGCCGCGCGCTCTTCAGCTCGCTCAGTCCTCGTCGTCTTCGTCAGCAGGGCGCTTGAGCTGCTTCAGCTTGGCGAAGACGGAGTCGACGTCGATGGCGGCTTCTTCCTCGCGCTTCGGCTTGCTCATGTCGGCGAAGGGCTGGTTGGCATGGACCGGCTCCGGCGCCGTGGTCTCCTCGGCCGGCAGCAGGGTCGAGCCGACCTCGGCCATGACGGCGGGGCGGTCCTTGGCGGCGCGGCCGACCTCGAGGTCGAGGTCGATCTGCGAGCACAGGCCGAGGCTGACCGGATCGATCGGCGTCAGCGTCTGGGCGTTCCAGTGGGTGCGGTCGCGGATCTGGGCGATGGTCGACTTGGTCGTGCCGATCAGCCGGATGACCTGCGCGTCCTTGAGCTCGGGATGGTTGCGCAGCAGCCAGAGGATGGCGTTCGGGCGGTCCTGGCGCTTCGAGACCGGGGTGTAGCGCGGGCCCTTGGCGCGTTTGATCTCAGGCACCTTGACCTTGCGCTCGGCCAGGCGGAGGTGGTGGCTCGAATCCTTGGCGGCGCGCTCCAGCTCCTCGCGGGTGAGCTGGCCGGAGGTGATCGGGTCGAGGCCCTTGATGCCGGCGGCGACCTCGCCATCGGCGATGCCCTTCACCTCGAGCGGGTGCAGTTTGCAGAACTCGGCGATCTGCTCGAAGGTCAGGGACGTGTTCTCCACCAGCCAGACCGCGGTGGCTTTCGGCATCAGCGGGGGGGATTGTGACACGGGATATCTCCTGGATCTCGAATGCCGGTGGTTGAGGCCGGAACAGCGTCGCAGACAATAGCTCTCAGGCGCCGACCGGCCTCAGCGGCCGGCCATCCAAATCATCGACGATGAGCAGGATGGCGCGCGTTATAGGCAAAGCAGCGATGGCTGTCCATGAAAAGCGTGAGGCAGAATCGCGGCGTGGAAGCCAAGCGACTACCCGTGGGGTCAGGCAAGCTCGGCTTTTCCCGCAAGAAGGCCTTCCGGAATCGGCTGCGCCTCGTCAGCCCTATCCCAGGCCTGGGCCACGATCTTCCAGCGTCCGTCTTCCTTGAGGAGGAGCATCATCTCGACGTTGCGGTCGATCTGGGTCCCGTTCTCGGTACTTTCGCAGGCAGCAACCGCGACGGCGACGTTGCCGAAGACACGAACCTCAGTCCCGAGCACAGCCTCATCAAACGAGCGCAAGCTCGTCTCGGCCAGCGCCTTCATCCGTGCGGCGAAGGCCTCGGGCGATTGTGACGTCGCTGGACGCGAAGCCCCATATAGCACGGCGTTGTCATGAAAATCGCTCTGCAAGCCCGCCCAATCCGGTGATTTGGCCGGCCCCCAACTCAGGCTCGCAAATTGCCGCGTGATGAGCAAACGGATCGCTCGAACGTCGTCGTTCTGGGCCTCGTCCTGCATGACCTGCCCCTCACACGACCAGCACGATCTTCCCGATATGGGCGTTGCTCTCCATCAGCCGGTGCCCTTCCGAGGCCTGCGCGAGCGGGAAGGTCTTGTAGATCACCGGCTTGCAGCGGCCTTCCGCGAGCAGCGGCCAGACCTTCGCCTCCAGCTCGGCGGCGATCGCGGCCTTCTCAGCGATGGTGCGCGGGCGCAGGGTCGAGCCGGTATGGTTCAGGCGCTTCAGCATCAGGCGGCTGAAATTGGCCTCGGCCTTGGGGCCGTTGAGGAAGGCGATCTGGACGATCCGGCCGCTATCGGCCGCGGCCTCGTAGTTGCGGTTGATGTAGTCGCCGCCGACCATGTCGAGGATCAGGTTGACGCCGCGCCCACCGGTCGCCTCCCTGGCGGCCGCGACGAAATCCTGCTCGCGGTAGTTGATAGCGTGGTCGGCGCCGAGCTCGCGGCAGGCGTCGCATTTCTCGGCGGAGCCGGCGGTCGCCAGCACCGTCGCGCCGAAGGCCTTGGCGAGCTGGATCGCCGTGGTGCCGATGCCCGAGGTGCCGCCATGGACCATGAAGCTCTCGCCGGCCTTGAGCGCGCCGCGCTGGAAGACGTTGGTCCAGACGGTGAAATAGGTCTCGGGGATCGCCGCTGCCTCGGTCAGCGACAGGCCGGCCGGGACGGGCAGGGCGTTGCTCTCGTGCACGACGGCATATTCGGCATAGCCGCCGCCGGCGACGAGGCCGCAAACCCGGTCGCCGAGCTTGTAGCGGCCGACGCCCTCGCCGAGCGCCACCACCGTGCCGGCGAATTCGAGGCCGGGAATGTCGGAGGCGCCGGGCGGCGGATTATAGCCCCCGAGCCGCTGCAGCACGTCGGGCCGGTTGATGCCGGCAGCAGTGACGGCAACGAGGATTTCGCCCGCCTTCGGCTGCGGCACCGGCCGGGTCTGCGGCTTCAGCACCTCGGGCCCGCCCGGGGCCTCGAAGCCGATCACTGTCATGGTCTCGGGCAGGCTGGTCATGGTCGCATCCCATCGCTCGTCGCGGCCGGCTCATCGGCGGGCCGACTCTCTTCGCTGGCATAATGCTCATATGCCAGCGGCGCGACCAGAGCCGGAGCGTTTCGGATTTGCCCAAGCTGATCTGCCGATCCGCGCGGTGGCGGGTAAGGCCGGGTTGCCGCTTGGTGATTTCACTGAGGCTCGCCGTGCTCTAGTGTCGCGGCCGTCATTGACCAGAAACGAGGCAGCCATGTCGATATTCTCAGAGGATGACAGGCCGGCGCCGAAGCCGGTCCACCAGATCGGGCAGGACCTGTCGATGCTGTCGCTGGCGGAGATCGACCAGCGCATCGAGGCGCTGAAAGCCGAAATCGAGCGCCTGGGGGAGATGCGGGTGAAGAAGGATGCCTCGCGCTCGGCGGCGGATGCCTTCTTCCGCAAGCTGGATTGACCCGTAACGGGGCACAAAAAAGCGGCATGCGAATGCAGCCGTTAACGGCTGCTTAACGATTCTAAAGTATGAATCGGAGCGTCCAGTTTGTCTGGATGTCGAGTGGCTCCTGCCCACTCTGTTTGACGCCTCCCTGTTGACCTTCGAGCCGCCTTCGGGGCGGCTCTTTTTTTGTCTCCGTACGGTCGTTAAGGTTAACGACACCTTACCGTACCCTCGGCGCGCGACGGCGCTATCCTTGCGGTGTTGGCGGCATCTGGCTGTGCGGCGTCCCGGACGCGCACGAAGCCGTGCCGATTGGAGACGCCGCGATGAACGACATGACGATGCTGAAGCCGGACCAGGATGACGGCGCGATCTCCTTCGCGCGCGGCTTCGTCAAATCGGATGCGTTCATGCTGCTGTTCCGCGAGGGGATGGGGCTGGTCGAGCAGACCGCGAGCTATCTCGACGGTTCCGGCCGGGCCGATTCCGCCGCGCTGCCGCGCGAGGCCGCGCTGACCTATGCGACCGAGAGCATGCGCCTGACGACGCGGCTGATGCAGATCGCCTCGTGGTTGCTGGTGCAGCGCGCCGTCGCGGAGGGCGAGATGACGGCCGAGCAGGCCCGCACCGAGAAGAACAAGGTCAGGATCGCCGAGCCGCTGCCGACCCCGGCCCACGAGGCCGCGCGCCTGCCGGAGGGCCTGCGCGACCTAATCGTCCATTCCGTCCGCCTGCAGGACCGCATCCGCCATCTCGAAGGGCTGATGTCCGGCGCTGTCAGGGAAGAGCGGCCCAACCCGGTGCAGAGCCAGCTCGCAAGCCTGCAGGCCCGGCTCGGCCTGTTGCGCTGACCCGGTCTGCGCGAGGAGGCGGCTCGCCCGCTACGCTGCTTCGATATCCGTCTGGGGGAAGTCGCTGCCCTTGAATAGCAGCGGCAGTCCCTCTTGCCGGGCGCAGGCATAGGCGAAGCAGTCGCCGAAATTGAGCCCGGCGACGTGGCGCCCCTTGCCGTAGCGATCATAGGCGTCGATGGCGCCGCGCCGGCTCTCCGGTGCGACGCCGATCACGGCGATGCTGGTGAGCTTGAGATAATCCTCGACGGCGGCGCCGGCCTCGCTCACCGGCAAGCCAAGGATCCTGGCGACGGCGATCGTCGTTTCCCAGACCGCCAGTGGCGACGTCACGCGGATCGCGGCCGTCTGCAATCGGGCCAAAAGCTCGTGCGCATCCGTCTCGTCGGTCAACATCGCGGTCAGCGCGGATGCATCGATGAACATCAGTCGTTCTCGTAGAGGCTATCGATGAATGCCTTGTCCGCCGGCCGGGCACGCTCGGCGTCGGCGCGTGCGCGCAGAGCCCGGCAGAACGCCACGCCTTGCTCGACCAGCGTCGGATTGGCGTTCTCCCGCTCGATCTCATGCAGCAGGGCTTGCCGCACCGCTTCAGTCTTGCTGATCTTGCGGATGACGGCCAGCCGGCTGGCCAGCTTGTCGACCTCCGGGTCTTTTACGAAGAGCGCCATGGATATCCCTTTGCGGATATTCTTATATCCCTTATGGCTATCCAAAAGTCACGCGGAATCGCAACCATCGGCTGTGCGGCGCCTTCGGTTCATGCCGCGGCGCCGCGACCAATCGCCGCCCGAATACGCAAAAAGCCCGGCCGATGAGGCCGGGCTTTTTCTATGTCGAGAACAGCGATCGAAGGTCGATCGCGCCCGAATTACTTCTTGCCGAGAGCGCTCAGCGCGCCGAAGCGCGAATTGAAGCGCGAGACGCGGCCGCCGCGGTCGAGCAGCTGGGCCGAACCGCCGGTCCAGGCCGGGTGGGTCTTCGGGTCGATGTCGAGATTGAGGGTGTCACCCTCCTTGCCGAGCGTCGAACGCGTGAAGTATTCGGTGCCATCGGTCATGACGACCTTGATGGTGTGGTATTCGGGGTGGATGCCGGTCTTCATGGCGAAATCCTCAATCGTAAGCGGGCACGGTCTTAACCAGACAGGGCTGGCCGGCCCGTCGAACAATTCGTATGAGCCTGTCGTGAAGTCGCGTGCACATATCGTACGTGGGCCGGCAGCGCAAGCATGACAGGACAATGAAGCGTGGCCGACAGCCCCGAAACCGACAAAAAAGCACGACCCGATTTCCGTTCGCTCTCCTCGTTCTGGCCCTATGCGCTGGCGCAGAAGGGGCGGATCGGGCTCGCCATCCTGGCGCTGATCGTCGCCTCCGCCGCGACGCTGGCGCTGCCGCTGGCGGTGAGGCGCGTCATCGATGTCGGCTTCTCCGGCGGCGACCAGCACCTCGCCAACAGCTATTTCATCCTGCTGATCGGCGTCGTCGCCGTGCTGGCGCTGGGAAGCTCGGCGCGGTTCTACCTGGTGATGACGATCGGTGAGCGCATCGTCTCGGACATCCGCAACGACGTCTTCACCCATCTCACCAGGCTGGAGCCCGCCTTCTTCGATTCGAGCCGGGCCGGCGACCTCGTTTCGCGCCTGACCGCAGATACGACGCAGATCAAGTCGACCTTCGGCTCGACCGCCTCGATCGCGCTGCGCAACGGCATCATGGTCATCGGCGCGCTCGGGTTGATGATCTTCACCAGCCCGCAGCTCTCGGCCATCGTCATCGCCGCGATCCCGGTGATCGTGCTGCCGCTGGTGTTGTCCGGGCGCTCGGTCAGACGCCGGGCGCGGCAGGCGCAGGACCGGCTCGCCGATACCTCGGCCTTCGCCTCCGAGGCCGTCGGCGCGATCCGGACCATGCAATCCTTCGGCGCCGAGCGGCAGACGGCAGGCGCCTTCACCCGAGCCTCCGACGAGGCCTATTCCGCCTCGCGCTCCGCCACCGCCTCGCGCGCCATCCTGTCGGGCGTCGCGATCTTCCTGGTCAGCGCCAGCGTGGTCTGGGTGCTCTGGACCGGCGCGACGGAAGTCTTCGCCGGCCGGATGACCAGCGGGCGGCTGTCGCAATTCGTGCTCTACGCCGTGCTGGCGGCGAGTTCACTCGGCCAGCTCTCGGAGGTCTATGGCGAGATCTCGGCAGCCGCTGGCGCCGCCGGCCGGCTCGGCGAGATCCTCGCCACCAAGCCCGCCATCGCCGCGCCGCCGCATCCCAAGCGGATGCCGGAGCCCTCGCTCGGCGAGCTTGCCTTCGAGCACGTCTCCTTCGCCTACCCGAGCCGCACGGCCTCGGCGCTGCACGACCTCTCCTTCAGCATCCGGCCGGGCGAGCGCGTCGCGCTGGTCGGTCCGTCCGGAGCCGGCAAGAGCACGGTGCTGCAGCTGGCGCTGCGCTTCTACGATCCGGCCGGAGGACGCGTCACGGTCGACGGCGTCGCCGGGCCGGAAGCCGATCCGGAAGAGTGGCGCAAGCGCTTCGCCCTGGTGCCGCAGGAGCCGACCGTGTTCGGCGTCTCCGTGCGCGACAACATCGCCTATGGCCGCCCCGGCGCCAGCTTTGAGGAGGTCGAGGAGGCCGCCCGTCTCGCCGCCGCCGACAGCTTCATCCGCGCCCTGCCGGAGGGCTACGACACCGTCGTCGGCGAGCGCGGCGTCACGCTCTCGGGCGGCCAGCGCCAGCGCCTCGCGATCGCGCGCGCCGTGCTGAAGGACGCGCCGATCCTGCTGCTCGACGAGGCCACCTCGGCGCTCGATTCAGAGAGCGAGCGCGCCGTGCAGGATGCGCTCGACCGGCTGATGCAGGGCCGCACCACGCTCGTCGTCGCCCACCGCCTCGCCACCATCCTCTCGGCCGACCGCATCCTGGTGATGGACGAGGGCCGTGTCGTAGAGGAAGGTAGCCATGCCGAGCTCAAGGCGCGCGGCGGGCTCTATGCCAGGCTGGCTGCGCTGCAATTCGGACTGGAAGCGGCCTGACGCGCGACGAAGGGGAGAGGTCGAATGCCTGAGCTGCTCTCGGCTCTGTTCTTCTGCGCCCTGCTCAGCGCCAGCGCGATCTTCGGCCTGCTGCTGCGCGGCTGGCTGCCGGAGGAGCACCTGTCGGAGCGCAACATGGAGGCGCTCCGATTGGTCACCAGCCTGCTCGTCACCTTCGCGGCGCTGGTGCTGAGCCTGCAGCTCTCCAGCGGCAAGGCCGCCTTCGACACCGCCTATCGCGACCGCAACGCCGATGCAGGCCAGCTCGCCCAGCTCGACCAGTGCCTGCGCGGCTATGGCCCGGAGGCCGAGGCGACCCGCCAGAAGCTGCGCAGCTACACCGCCGCGGTGATCGCCAGCACCTGGCCGGAGGAGGCGAAGCCGCAGGGCGTCGCCTATCCCGACACCGCCGCGATGGCGCGCCAGGGCGAGAGTTCGGCGCTGAGCACGCTGATCCGCGAGGTCGGCCGCGAGATCAATGCGTTCGATCCGCCGGACACATTGCACAAGAACCTGGCGGCCGAGTGCCGCGGCAGCTTCGCCGAGTTCCGGGAGCGCCGCTGGACCGTGATCGAGGACGGGCAGGGCACGCAGTCGCAGCTCTTCCTCAACATCGTGATCTTCTGGCTGATGCTGGTCTTCGTCTCGTTCGGCTTGCAGGTGCCGCGCAAGCTGCTGGCGGCGATCGTGCTGGCGATCGGCGTGGTCTCGATCTCCAGCGTGATGTTCGTCATCGTCGACCTGGAAAGGCCCTATACCGGCCTGTTCGGCATCTCCAGCACCTCGATGCGCAGCGCGCTTGAGGCGATGAGCCGGTAGGGTCAGCTCGACCGGGCGAGCCGGCCCTCTTCCCTTCTCCCCCTGCGGGAGAAGGTGGCCCGCAGGGCCGGATGAGGGGTCGCGCCAACTTTCACAGCCAGCGTTTTGTTACAAAGCGCAACCTCCCAGCGTCGCGCGACCCCTCACCCCAACCCTCTCCCGCAGGGGGAGAGGGGGCGCGTCGCGGTTCCGCGCCCTCCCTCCACGCACGCCAAAACCCCGCCCGCGCTTGCGCACGACCGTCGAAACCATGAGGGGCAGCGGAGCGCCGCGAGGCGCGTGAGTGTAGGGTCCGCTTCCGTAGCCCGGAGGCGGCGCGGAGGATTGAGCCACATGCAGGTGCTGGAACGAGACGCCGTGAGATGAGCCTTGGGAGGACCTGGCTGGAGCGCGTCGGCGTTGAAAGCGTGAGGCGCTTTCTGCAATTTAGCGCCAGGCGAACCTCACGACGTCTGGTTCCCGTGTGTCGCCAGTCCAAACGCAGATCTAGGGACAAGTTGCGTGATTCATATCCTCTGTCGGCGCGCATTTCTGGCTAGCTCTGTCGCCCTGGGCTTCGGCCTGTCTCCGTGTCGCGCGGATAGCGAGGGCGGATTGAAGAACCTTGATAGGCACAGCCTCGCCAAGTTCCGCGCCGCGATCGCTGATACGCGCACCGGCATTGCAAACACCCGCGTATTGTACGAGGGCGACAGTATCACGCGCGGCGTCGGGACTGTATCGCAGTGGGGCGGCGAGGCTTATTCCAAGGCTGTTCCTCAGCGCGTGGCGGACAGGATGAACTCGGCCGACTTGAAATGGTCGCGTGAGACCATGATGGCGTTGGGCGGCCTGGCGGATGGCGACAACCGTCTCACGACCTCTGGGGCGACCCCCTTCGGTAACACCATCCGCCTTGAGGCCGGCAACACCGCCACCCATACGACCGTCATGCCCTGCACGAATTTCGATGTTTGGTACTACGCTTCTGCCGCATCGTCTTTCAGCTACGCGATCGACGGGGGTGTGGCGGTGGTGGTCCCCTTCAGCAGGACCGGCTTCCACAAGCTGAGCCTGTCCTATCTGTCAAATGCGAGGCACGCGGTCCGGTTCACGGGAATCAGCGGCACGATCCGTCTGGTCGCGCAGCATGGATACTCCGCCGCCGTCAAAGAGGTCGCCGTCTTCAATCACGGGATCAGTGGCGCGACGGCCGCCATGGCTGCAGCAGCCACATCGCCCTATTCGGTCGCCAACACGATTAGTCAGATCCAGCCGCACCTCACCGTTATCAACTACGGGCTGAATGACTGGCAAAAGAACGTCACACCGGCTGATTTCAAGGCGAGCCTGCGCACGCTTATTGGCTTTTGCACCCCCACCGGTGACGTCGTTCTTGAGACGTGCAACCCCGGAGGAGGCGGCCCCTACGCGTATCCCATAACGGCCTATTGGCAGGCGATGCGCGAGCTCTCCGACGAGATCGGCTGCCCTCTCATCGATACAGGTGCCGTGTGGGGCGATTATGGGTCTGCCCAATTGAAAGGATTGATGTACGACACCCTTCACCCACTCGCGAATGGATACGACGAAAAATCCACTCGCCACGTTGCGCTATTTCGTAAGCTGTAGCACTTTCCGCATTCAAGATATGGTCAGATATATTTCGAAATTGCGGAGAAAATCATAGTGATCGTGTTCGATGATGACGAGATACAAGGGATTTTTCACGAAGGGTCGAGCGATATATTACTTGTGACCTTTGGCCCGATGAACGCATTGGCTGACGGTGCTAACTTCTTTGGTCGCCCCCTTGCGCATCAAATGAACTTGAGCGTGCTCGGTTTCATGGGCAAGCGGCCAAATTGGTATCCAGAAGCAAATATGCGGCGCGCGCTCGATGCGACTGAGGGGCTACGATCCAAATATTCAGAAGTCGTAACGTATGGTCCATCCATGGGTGGCTACGGCGCGGCCAAATATTCCGGCCCAGTGAAAGCATCAACTACGCTTTCGATTTGTCCGCAATGGTCGATAAACCCGGCGCATTCCTCCGAATTCGATCGGCGTTACGAACATCATTTTGTAGAAGGCCGAACTGGCGACGCCATTTTATCCGCCGATGTTTCCGGCCGGATCTACGTCTTCGTCGATCCCTCATACGCTCCCGACTTTGACCACGCGAAACGCATTCCGACGGCCCAGGTAGTGCCCATTCATTCGGCCCAGCATCATGTCACTGGGATGCTCGCTGGCACCGCTGCGTTCCAGTCAATCCTCGATGCAACGAGGCGCAGAAGCGATTCAGAACTTTCAGCGGTCGTTTCTCGCCTTCGAAGGGCCAGTCTCCGCCGGCTCGTGGAAGTCATCAAGAAGGCTCGGGCGCGCCACCCCAACTGGTCTGCGGCTTTAGCTTCATCACGGAAAAGCGTCATAGCCGCGAACCCGAAGATGCTGGAAGAAGTGTCGGTTTGAGGAGGTATCATCTCGCGTGGTTCTACGGGACACCAGGGACCTATCAGGCGCTTTCGGAACCAAAACACACGGTTTCTGCAACGCGTCGGCTACTTTCAAGAACGCCCACCCCCCTGGCAACGTCCGCTCACAGGCAAGAGCGCAAGTTCTGCTCTCCCCTCCTTTGCTGACATGCCGTCAGAGTGCTGCTGCGAGCGAGCGCAAGACGTGGACGGTCGGGACAAGCGCGACCATGACGGGCGGTGATACCCCCGGGCGCGCGGGTTGGTATCTCACCGCTCCGTAATCTTGAACTCGATCCTGCGGTTGCGCCTGTACGCATCATCCGTCGTCGCCACATCCAGCGGCTGGAACTCGCCGAAGCCCGTCGCGGCGATGCGGTCGGCCGGGAGGCCGCGGGAGACCAGGTATTCCACCACCGAGACGGCGCGGGCCGTCGAGAGCGACCAGTTCGAGGGGAATTGCGGCGAGCGGATCGGGCGGGCGTCGGTATGGCCGTCGACGCGCAGGATCCACGGGATGTCCGGCGGCATCTCGCGGCCGAGATCGCCCAATATCGTCGCGAGCTTGTCGAGCTCGGTCTTGCCCTCGGGCTTCAGCACGGCCTGGCCGGCGTCGAAGAAGACCTCGGACTGGAAGACGAAGCGGTCGCCGACGACGCGGATGTCGGGGCGGGTGCCGAGCACCTGGCGCAGGCGGCCGAAGAAGTCCGAGCGGTAGCGCGCCAGCTCCTGCACGCGTTGGGCCAGCGCCACGTTGAGGCGCGAGCCGAGCTCGGAGATGCGGGCCTGCGCTTCCTTGTCCTTGGCCTCGGACGCGCCGAGCGCCTCCTCCAGCGCCGCGAGCTGGCGGCGCATCGCGGCGATCTGCTGGTTGACCATGTCGACCGAGGCCTGGGCCCGGGCGGAGAGCTGCTTCTCCTGCTCGAGGGCCTTCTGCGATTCGGCGAGCTGGACCGGGGCGTTGCCGTTCTGGGCGGCGAGCTGGTCGGAGATGCGGCCGCGCTCGGCCTGCTCGCGCGTCAGGGTCGACTGCATCAGCTGCAGGCTCTCCTGCGCCTGGCGGTTCGAGGAGCGCTCCAAAGCGAGCAGGTCGGTGAGCTCCGAGATCTGGCGGTTGAGGCGCTCCAGCGCGGTGTCCTTGCCGGTGATCTCCTGCGACAGGAAGAACTGCCCGAGCACGAAGACCGAGAGCAGGAAGACGATGCTGATCAGCATCGTCGAGAGCGCATCGACGAAGCCGGGCCAGAAGTTCAACTGCTCACGGCGATGGGCGCGCGACAGGGCCATGGTTACATCCGCTCCGAGGGATCAGCGATGAGCATCACAGGGCTCCATGGCGCGATCATGGCTCGTTGTGGTGGGTGGCGGTGAGCCGCTCGATCAGGCGCTTCAGGTCCTTCTCGCGGGCGGCCTGGGCCTCGACCCAGTCGCGGATGAGCTGCTGCTCGGAGCGCATGTGCTGCACCAGGCCCTGCACGCCCTCGGCGAGGTTGGAGAGAGCCTGCGTCGCGGCGCGGTTGTTGGGGCCGTCGCCGAGCGCGGCGGTGAGCTGGTCGAGCCGCTCGCCGAGGCGGTCGTCGATCGCGGCGGCGGGGGTGAGGGCGGCCACCGCGGTGCGGCTGCCGAGCCAGCTCTCGACCTCGTTGCGGAAGCGGCGCTGGGCCTGGCCGAGCTGCAGTTCGAGGAAGCCGAGGATGAGCGAGCCGGCGATGCCGAAGAGCGAGGCCGAGAAGGACAGGCCCATGCCGGCCAGCGGCTTGGACAGGCCGGCCTTGAGCTCGTCGAACAGCACGCCGGCCTCCGCGCCGGTGCGCAGGCCGTTGATGACGCCGCCGACCGAGCCGACCGTGTCGAGCAGGCCCCAGAAGGTGCCGAGCAGGCCGAGGAAGACGAGCAGGCCGGCAAGGTAGCGCAGCACCTCGCGGCCGTCGTCGAGCCGGACCGCGATCGATTCGAGCAAGGTCGCGGCCTGGGCCGGGGAGAGCGTGCGCTTCTCCAGCGCCGGCAGCACGGCGGCAAGCGGCGCGATGACCTCGCCGCGCTCGACCCGCGCCCGGGCGGGGTCCTGAGCGAGGATGGTCGCGGCGCCGGCCTCGCTGTGCAGGCGCCAGAGTTCGCGCAGCGCGATCAGGCAGCCGACGGCGAGCGCGCCAACGATCAGGCCGTTCAGGCCGGGATTGGCCATGAAGGCGTCGACCAGCCCGCGATGGAGGATGTAGCCGAGGAAGCCGATCAGGGCGAGGAACAGGACCGCGCGGATGACGTAACGTAGGGGACGCGAGAAACGGGTCGTGTCCCGAGCTGTCGCGACCATCTCGGCCGCGCTGTCCGCTTTCATCATGCCCCGTCTTCCGTTCGCCGCGAGCCGGACCCGGCTCTCAATCTTGGTCTCACCGCCGCGAAAGGACTGTCGCCTCCCGCCACGTCATGATCAAGCGCGAAAGAACAAAGATATATGTCAGGCGCTTGTAGCGGCGGCCTCAGGCGTCGACCTTGATGCCCTTCAGCGCCGCCCGCAGCGCCTGCTCGCCGGCCTCGTTGCCGCAGATGATGTCCTTCGCGCTGGTCGGCTGCTTGCCGTCGAGCGTGCCGAAGGTGCCGCCCGCCTCGCGGATCATCACGGCGCCGGCGGCGAAATCCCAGGTGTTGAGGCCGCGCTCCCAATAGGCGTCCATGCGGCCGGCAGCGACGTAGGCGATGTCGAGCGCGGCGGAGCCCATGCGGCGGACATTGGCGAAGCGCGGCATCACGGCGGCGAGCTCGCGCAGGAAGAGCGGGTGGCCGCCCTTGCCGATATGCGGCACGCCCATGCCGATCAGCATGTCGGCGGGCTCGCGCCGGCCGGAGACGCGCATGCGGCGGTTGTTGACATAGGCGCCCTTGCCCTTCTCGGCGATGAAGAGCTCGTCCTTGGCGGCGTCGTAGACGATGCCGGCGACGAACTGGTTGTCGCGCTCCAGCGCCACCGAGATGTTCCAGTGCGGGATGCCGCGCAGGAAGTTGTGGGTGCCGTCGAGCGGGTCGATGTGCCAGCGGTTGCTCTCGTCGGTGCCGATGACGACGCCGCTCTCCTCCATGACGAAACCGTAGCCCGGCCGCGTCTTCTCGAGCGATTCGCGCAGGATCTGCTCGGCCTTGTGGTCGGCCTTGGAGACGAAGTCGCCCGGGCCCTTGGCGAGGACCTGCAGGTTCTCGATCTCGCCGAAATCGCGCTTGAGCGAACGGGACGCCTTCATCACGGCGTCGGTCATCACGGTCATCAGGGGGGAGCGGATCATCTCAAAACCTCATGCGCATGGCGGCGCGCGATAGGGCCGGCAGATAAGCGGCCACGGAGTCAAACAGCGGCCTCGCCAGTCGGCGAGGCAATTCAGACGGTCACTTGAGCGGCTCGGCCGACGTAGTCAAGGCCGAGGTCAGCGCCGTGCTCTCGATGCGCTGGGCGGCGAGCTGGGCGGCGCGGTTGAGCTGCTCCGGCGTCAGCCGGTCGATCAGCTGGTCGAGCACCGGGTCGCTCAGCCCCTGGGCGCGGGCGGCAAGGTGCCAGGCGGCCGCCTCGGCGCTGTCGGGATTGATGCCGCGGCCGGCCTGGTAGAGCCGCGCCAGCCGGTTCTGGGCGATGGCATTGCCCTTGTAGGCGGCGCGCAGGAAGAGCTTGGCGGCGGCGACCTCGTCCTTGGCCACGCCGCTGCCGTTGAACAGCATGATCGCGTACTCGATCTCGGCCGCGATCGCGCCGTTGTCGACGGCCCTGGCCATCCAATCCGCCGCCCTGGCCTCGTCCCTGGCGACGCCGCGGCCCTGCTTGTAGAGGATGGCGAGCGCGTATTCGGCATCGCCGAGATTGGCGTTGGCGGCGATCTCCAGGCAGGCGACGGCGCGCTTGGCGTCAGGCTCCTGGCCGGTCGCCAGCAGGGCGAGCGCGAGGTTGTAGTTGGCGGCCGGGTGACCTGCCGCCGCAGCCTTCTCGAGCAGGGCGCCGGCGCGGGCCTGATTGGCCTTGTCGGGCCCTTCGAGCAAAGCGAGCGCCAGCGCATAGATCGCGTTGACGTCGCCGCGCTCGGCGGCACGCTCGTACCATTCGGTCGCGGCCTTCTGGCTCGGCGCGACGCCGAGGCCCTGGCGGTAGATCTCGCCGAGCAGGGTCATGGCGGCGGCGTCGCCGTTGTCGGCCTCGATGCGCTTCAGCGCCTCGGTCTGGGCGCGGCGGTAATGGCCGGCCTGGTAGGCGCCATAGGCGAGGTCAGGCTTCTGTGCCGCGTCGGTTTTTGGCGCGAGCTCGGGCTTGGGCGCGGGGGCGAGCTTGGGCGCCTGCGCAAGGCCGGCTTGGCCAAGCACGAGCCCGGCGAGCACGAGGGCGCGCCGCAGGCCGATCATCGCGCCGAAGCCTTGCGCGCCGCGAAGGCGGCGATGGCGGCATTGGCCTGCTCGACCAGCGCGCGGATGTCCTGGCCCTCATCGAAGGCCCAGGCGCCAAGCGCGACGAATTCGGCGCCGGTCTCGACGAGTGGCACGATGGCGTCGGCATCGGGCACATAGGCGACGCAGGGCGTCTCGAAGATCTCGGCCCACCAGGAGGCGCGCTCGATCACGGCCGGCAGCGGCGGCACGGAGCCATCCGGGCGTGGCTCGCCGAACATCACGTAGTCGACGCCGGCCTCGCCGATATCCATGGCGTCATGGCGGGCGCGCAGGCCGCCGGCGCCGATGATGCGCTCGTCGCGCAGGCTGGAGCGGGCCTCGGCCACGGCCTCAGGCCCGGTGGTGAGGTGGACGCCATCGGCGCCGCCGCGCGTCGCGATCACCGCCGGCCCCTCGACGACGAGGGCGACGTTGTTGGACTGGACGGGGCCGACCAGGCGCTTGACGCGCTCGATGCGGCTGCGCTCGTCGCCGTCTGCCAGGCGCAGCAGCACGGCTGCGACATCGCCGCCGGCGAAGGCCTGCATCAGGCGGAAGGAGATGGCCTCGGCATCCGCCACAGGGGGCGTGACGAGCATCAGGCGGGTCGGTGCGGTTGTCGTTGTCATGATCTTGCGCGCAAACGGCCTGCCACAGCGTCCAATGTCAAGACCGCAAGTCCGGCGACCAGGCTCCAGAAGGCCGAACCGATGCCGAACAGCGAGAGGCTGGAGGCCGCGACGGCGAAGGCGATGGCCGCGGCGAAGCGCTCCTTGTCCGAGGACATCGCTTGTCCGAGCGCGCCCGTGAACGAGCCGGCGAGGCCCAGGCCCGCCACCGCGACGATGAACGCCTTCGGCAGGGCCAGCAACAGCGCGATCAGCAGGCCGGTGCAGCCAGCGATGGCGAGGTAGGCGAAGCCATAGATCACGCCCGCCTTCCAGCGCTGCGCCGGGTCGGGATGCGTGTCGCTGCCGGTGCAGATCGACGCGCTGATCGCTGCCATGTTGGACATGTGTGCGCCGAAAGGAGCGGTCAGCAGCGAGACGAGCCCGGTGGCGAAGAGGGCCGGCGCCGTCGGCGGGTTGTAGCCGGCGGCGCGGAGCACGGCGAAGCCCGGCAGGTTCTGGGCGGCCATGGTGACGAGATAGAGCGGGATGCCGATGCCGAGCATGGCGGCAATATCGAAATGCGGCGTGACGAATTCGAGGCGGGTGAGCACGAGCTCTCCTGCCGGCCAATGGGCGAGCCCGCCAAGGAAGCTGATGGCGATGCCCGCGATCAACGCGGCGATGACGCCGAGGAAGGGATTGAGGAGCCGCGCGACGAGGAAGATCGCGAGCAACGGCAGCACCAGCAGCGGCGACAGGCGCATCTCGTCGAAGACGGCGACGACGAAGCGGAAGATCACACCCGCCAGCATGGCCGACGCGATCGGCATCGGGATGCGCTCGATCAGCCGGCCGAGCGGCCGGAAGGCGGCGGTCAGCATCATCAACGCGGCCGCGAGGAGGAAGGCGCCGACGGCCGAGGCGAGGTTGAAGCCACTCGCTGCGGCGATCAGCGCCGCTCCTGGCGTCGACCACGCGCAGATCATCGGCATGCGGTAGCGCCAGGACAGCCAGATGCTCGGCAGGCCGGTGCCGATGGCGAGCGCGGCGACCCATGACACGGTCTGGTCGGCGGTGGCGCCGAGCGCCTGCGCCGCAGACAGGATGACGGCGACGGAGGCGGCGAAGCCGACAAAGACCGCTACGAAGGCGGAGAAGACGATCGACATGGGCGTTCTTGTCGCTTCAAGGCTGGGCGCAGCCGGAGAGGCGGCCCGAACGGGTGTCTCGTTCAATCAGAAAAAGCCAGCGGCCGGAAGAGCATGGCTGGATTGGACCGTTGCAGCGCCGGAAAGGCGCATCGGCCGCCAAAGACTAGGGCAGGTGGCGCGTGACCTTGCTTTCGAGCAGGCGGACGAGGACGGGATCCATGAAATCGTAGTCGTCGGGGATGTCGAGGCAGACCAGCCTCGCCGATTTCAGGTGCTTGCCGAAGCGCCGCTGCAGCTTGTTGCGATGCTCGCGCTCCATCACGAAGATGAGGTCGGCCCAGGCGACCAGTTCGCTGGTCAGCGGCACGTCCGCGTCATGGTTTGTGCCGGCGGACGCCACCTCGAGGTCGCGTCGCGTCGAGAAGACCTGCTCGGCCGTGGGGCTGCGCAGGCGATTCTGGCTGCAGACGAACAGGACCTTCTTCATCGGCGGGGCGACGTGCGGGCGGAGCCTTGCTCCGCCCGCTGGAGCAGGCTGGTCACGCCGCCTTCTGCTTGCCGAAGGTCGGGTCGAGCTCGCCCTTGGCGTAGCGCTTGGCCATCTCGGCGGTGGTCGCGATGCGCTTGATCTTGCCGGCCTGACCCGCGGTGTTGAACTCCTGCAGGCGCAGGGTGCAGAGCTTGGTCATGGCTTCCATAGCCGGCTTCAGATACTTGCGCGGATCGAACTCGCCGGGGTTCTCCGACAGGATTTTTCGGATCTGGCCGGTCATCGCCATGCGGTTGTCGGTGTCGATGTTGATCTTGCGGACGCCGTGCTTGATGCCGCGCTGGATCTCCTCGACCGGCACGCCCCAGGTCTGGGGCATCTTGCCGCCGTACTGGTTGATGATGTCCTGGAGGTCCTGCGGCACCGAGGAGGAGCCGTGCATGACGAGGTGCATGTTCGGTAGCTTCTTGTGGATCTCCTCGATGATGTTCATCGCCAGGATCGCGCCATCGGGCTTGCGGGTGAACTTGTAGGCGCCGTGCGAGGTGCCCATGGCGATGGCGAGAGCATCGACCTTGGTCTCGGCGACGAACTTCACCGCCTCGTCCGGGTTGGTCAGGAGCTGGTCGTGGCTGAGCTTGCCCTCGAAGCCGTGGCCGTCCTCCTTCTCGCCCTCGCCGCTCTCGAGCGAGCCGAGCACGCCGAGCTCGCCCTCGACCGAGATGCCGCCGAGATGGGCCATGTCGGTGACGGTCTTGGTGACGCCGACATTGTAGTCCCAGTCGCCCGGGGTCTTGCCGTCGGCCTTGAGCGAGCCGTCCATCATCACCGAGGTGAAGCCGGCCTGGATCGCGGTCATGCAGGTCGCCGGCTCGTTGCCGTGGTCGAGATGCACGCAGACCGGGATATGCGGGTAGATCTCGGTGACGGCGTCCATCATGTGCTTGAGCATGATGTCGTTGGCGTAGCTGCGTGCGCCGCGCGAGGCCTGGATGATCACCGGAGCGTCGGTGCCGTCCGCCGCCGCCATGATCGCCAGCGCCTGCTCCATGTTGTTGATGTTGAAGGCGGGCACGCCGTAGTCGTTCTCGGCGGCATGATCGAGCAATTGGCGCAGGGTGATGCGGGCCATGGTCAGTCCTCTCCCAAACAAAAATCGTGCTGTTGGCGCGATTTTGGCCTGATCGGAACGATCAGCCAAGCCCGAAGGCGCGCCAGTCTCGCCAATGGCTAACGGCGAGGGCGGATCAGCTTCGCCGCAACGCCTCGACGCCCGGCAGGGCCTTGCCTTCCATCCACTCCAGGAAGGCGCCGCCCGCGGTCGAGACGTAGCTCAGGTCATCGGCCACGCCGGCATGGTTCATCGCCGCGACGGTATCGCCGCCACCGGCGACCGCGACGAGCTTGCCGGCCTTGACGCGCGCCGCCGCGGCCTTCGCCACGGTGACGGTCGCGGTGTCGAACGGGCGCAGCTCGAAGGCGCCGAAGGGGCCGTTCCAGACCAGCGTCCTGACCGTGTCGAGCTTGAGCACGACTTCGGCGATGCTGAGCGGGCCGGCATCCAAGATCATCTCGTCGGCGGCAACGTCGCCGACCGGCACGACGCGGTGGCCGGGATTGGCCTTGAACTCGCGCGCGACCAGCGCATCGACGGGCAGGAGGATCTCGCAGCCGGCGGCCTTGGCCTTCTCCTCGATCTCGCGGGCGGTGCCAACGAGATCATGCTCGCAGAGCGACTTGCCGACATCGACGCCGCGGGCGGCGAGGAAGGTGTTGGCCATGCCGCCGCCGATGGCGAGGATGTCGACCTTCTTCACGAGGTTGCCGAGCAGCTCGAGCTTGGTCGAGACCTTGGCGCCGCCGACGATCGCCATCACGGGGCGGGCGGGGTTGTCGAGGCCGGCCGAGAGCGCCTCCAGCTCGGCCTGCATGGTGCGGCCGGCATAGGCCGGCAGGACATGGGCGAGGCCCTCGGTCGAGGCATGGGCGCGGTGGGCGGCCGAGAAGGCGTCGTTGACGAAGAGGTCGCCATTGGCGGCGAGCGCGCTGACGAAGGCCGGGTCGTTTGTCTCGTCGCCGGCGTGGAAGCGGGTGTTCTCCAGCAGCAGGACCTCGCCGTTCCTGGCGGCCGAGATCGCCTTGGCGACGTCATCGCCGATGCAGTCGTCGACGAAGATCACCGGCTGGCCGAGCGCATGCGCCAGCGCCGGGACGACCTGCCTCAGGCTGTTCTTCTCGTCGCGGCCCTTGGGCCGGCCGAAATGCGCCAGCAGCACGGTCTTGCCGCCCTTCTGCGAGATCTCGCGGATGGTCGGCAGGATGCGGTCGATGCGGGTGGTGTCGGTGACCTTGCCGTCCTCCATCGGGACGTTGAGGTCGACGCGGACCAGGACGCGCTTGCCGGCGAGCTCGGCGTCGTCGAGCGTGCGGAAGCCGGTCACGGCAGCAGCTTCGGCATCACGCCCGGCACGCCGAACTTCAACACCAGGACGGTGAGGACGACCGTGAGCACCGCGGTGATGATCGCCGTGGTGAACAGGGTGGCGGCGCGCGGCGTCGCGTCGACGCGGCTGCGCAGGGCGGAGACCTCGTCGCGGATGCTGGCGAAGTCCATGGTGCCGGCCGCGGCGTCGACCTTGTGGGCGCTGCGCTCCAGCGAAGCCTCGGCGCGGGTCAGCACGGCCTCGTAGCGGGCGAACTTCTCCTCGATCCGGGCGGTCTTCTCCTCGATGCGTGAGAGCTGGTCGAGGCCGCGGGGTTCGGCGGCAGGCGCCGCGGGAGCAGGGGCGTCCTGGACGGGCACGAGGCTGGCGACGTTGGGCTGGGCGATCACGGGAACATCCTGTGGGCTGGGCGGGGTCGCGACGGTGGGCTCGATCTTCGCCATGTCGATCCGATCCTATCTGATGCAGTGGGCAAGGCCACGACCTGCGGGAGGATCGTGGCCTTGGTAAGACAGGTCAGATCAGCTTGGCCATGGCGACGGCGGTGTCGCTCATGCGGTTCGAGAAGCCCCACTCGTTGTCGTACCAGGACAGGACGCGGACGAACTTCTCGTCCATGACCTTGGTCTGGTCGAGCGCGAAGGTCGACGAGGCCGGATCGTGGTTGAAGTCCATCGAGACGTTGGGCTGGTCGGTGACGGCCAGGATGCCCTTCAGCGGGCCGCGCCTGCTGGCCTTCAGGATCGCCTCATTGATCTTCTCGACGCTGGTCTTGCGCTTCGAGATGAACTTGAAGTCGACGACCGAGACGTTCGGGGTCGGCACGCGGATCGAGGTGCCGTCGAGACGGCCCTTGAGCTCGGGGATGACGAGGCCGATCGCCTTGGCGGCGCCGGTCGAGGTCGGGATCATCGAGAGCGCCGCGGCGCGGCCCCGGTAAAGATCCTTGTGCATCGTGTCCAGCGTCGGCTGGTCGCCGGTATAGGCGTGGATCGTGGTCATGAAGCCCTTGTCGATGCCGACGGCGTCCTGCAGCACGCGCACGACCGGGGCCAGGCAGTTCGTGGTGCACGACGCGTTGGAGACGACGAGGTGGTCGGCGGTCAGGGCGCTATGGTTGACGCCGTAGACCACCGTCAGGTCGGCGCCGTCGCAGGGGGCCGAGACCAGCACGCGCTTGGCGCCGGCGGCGAGGTGGGCGGCCGCCGTATCCCGCTTGGTGAAGATGCCGGTGCATTCGAAGGCGATGTCGACGCCGAGCGCCTTGTGCGGCAGGTCCTTGGGATCGCGGATGGCGGTGACCTTGATCGGGCCGCGGCCGACGTCGATCGTGTCGCCGGAGACCGTCACCGTGCCGGGGAAGCGGCCATGGACGGAGTCGAAGCGGAAGAGATGGGCGTTGGTCTCGACCGGGCCGAGATCGTTGATCGCCACGACCTCGATATCCTTGCGCTTCGACTCGATGATCGCGCGCAGGACGTTGCGCCCGATGCGGCCGAAGCCGTTGATCGCCACCTTGACCGTCATCTCAATCCTCTCCTTCGCCGATTCACGACATCTGTCGCGGAGCCCCGTCGCTTCAAACTGAAGCAACAGGGCTCTTATTCAAAAGTTGGGCATGATGTTGTCCGAAAACCGCTTCGCAATTTTCGGCATCGGGCCCAGTCACGCGGGCAAATCGGCCAAACTAGGGCCAAGTGCAAGCGTTTCGCCAAAAACTACGCGTTGTGGCGCTTGACCGCCTCCGCAACCACCGCCTCCGGCGTGATGCCGAAATGCTTGTAGACCTCTTTGTAGGGGCCGCTGGCGCCGAAGGAGTGCATGCCGACGAAGCCGCCGTCATGGCCGATGACCGCATCCCAGCCGAAGCGGACGCCGGCCTCGATCGCGATCTTGACCGGCGCGTCGCCGATGACCGCCGCCTGGGTGGCCTCGTCCTGCTGCAGCAGCAATTCGAGCGAGGGCACCGAGACGACGCGGGCGCGCATGCCCTTCTCCGCCAGAAGCTTGCGGGCGGCGACGGCGAGCTCGAGCTCCGAGCCGGAGGCGAAGAGCGAGACCTGGGCCTTGCCGCCCTCGGCCGGCAGCAGCTCGTAGCCGCCCTTGGCCGAGCGGTTGGTGGCGGTGCCGTCGGTGCGCAATTGCGGCAGGTTCTGGCGCGATAGCGCCAGCACGGTCGGCCCGTCGGTGCGCTCCAGCGCGAGCTGCCAGGCTTCGGCCGTCTCGATCGTGTCGGCCGGGCGGAAGACGCGCATCTTCGGCATGGCGCGCAGCGAGGCGATCTGCTCGACCGGCTGGTGGGTCGGGCCGTCCTCGCCGAGGCCGATCGAGTCGTGGGTCATGACGTAGACGACCGGCAGGCCCATCAGCGCGGCCAGGCGCATCGAGGGGCGGGCATAGTCGGCGAAGACGAGGAAGGTGCCGCCGGCCGGGCGGAAGCCGCCATGCAGGAGGATGCCGTTCATCGCGGCGGCCATGCCGTGCTCGCGGATGCCGTAGCGGACATAGCGACCCTTCGGGGTCTTCGGCGTGAAGTCCTCGGCGTGGCTGGTTCGCGTATTGTTGGACGGCGTCAGATCGGCCGAACCGATCACGAGCTCGGGCATAAGCGGCACAATGACCTCGAGCGCCAGCTCCGAGGCCTTGCGGGTCGCGACATTCTGCGGGGCGGCGATCAGCGCCTTCTTGTGGGCGACGATGGCCTTGTCGAGCTTGGCCGGGACCTTGTGGGCGAGGCGGCGCTCGAACTCGGCGCGCTTGCGCTCGGAGAGGGTCTCGTAGCGGGCGAGCCACTCCTTGCGCGCGCCAGCGCCGGCGGCGCCGAAATTGCGCCAGGTCTTGAGGACGTCGGCGGCGATCTCGAAGGCGCCACCGGTGATGCCGAGCGCCTTCTTGGCGGCGGCGAGTTCTTCCGCGCCGAGCGGCTCGCCATGGGCCTTGGAGGTGCCGGCCTTCTTGGGCGCGCCGAAGCCGATCACGGTCTTGCAGGCGATCATGGTCGGCTTGCTCGACTTCTGGGCGCGGCGGATCGCGGCCTCGATCGCGTCGGGGTCATGGCCGTCGACGTGCTCGGAGCGCCAGCCGCAGGCCTTGAAGCGGGCGACCTGGTCGACCGAGTCGGAGATGGTCAGCGGGCCGTCGATCGAGATGCCGTTATCGTCCCAGAACACGATCAGCTTGTTGAGCTTCTGGTGGCCGGCGAGCGCGATGGCCTCCTGGCTGATGCCCTCCATCAGGTCGCCGTCGGAGGCGAGCACGTAGGTGTGGTGGTCGACGGTCTTCTTGCCGAACTCGGCGGCGAGCATGCGCTCGGCGATGGCCATGCCGACCGAGGTGGCGAGACCCTGGCCGAGCGGGCCGGTGGTGGTCTCGACGCCAAGCGTCATGAAGTTCTCGGGATGGCCCGGGGTCTTCGAGTCGATCTGGCGGAACTTCTTCAGGTCCGCGAGCTCCATGCCGGGCACGCCGGTGAGGTAGAGCAGGGCGTAGAGCAGCATCGAGCCATGGCCGGCCGAAAGCACGAAGCGGTCGCGGTCGGGCCAGTGCGGCTCGGCCGCGTCGTATTTCAGGATGCGGGTAAACAGGACCGTCGCCACGTCGGCGGCGCCCATGGGCAGGCCGGGATGGCCGGACTTGGCCTGCTCGACGCCGTCCATCGCGAGCGCGCGGATGGCATTGGCGAGCTTGTCGTGCTGGGCGCGGTCTAGGGTCATGGCGTCATTGACTCCGGCTGGGGTTCCGGCCTTCGGGAGGGGCGCGACCATGGCCAGGCCCTGCCGGGGAGGCAGGTTTGACAACGGTCCGAGGTCTTTTCGGGGCGTCGTTTCGTGCGGTGCTCGATTAGGCCGCCGGCTCTGCCGGAGTCAATTCGCCAGAGGCGCGCAGCGGCTGCGACCTGGGCGCCGATTCGGCGCGGGCCGCGCAGTTTCAACAACGGAAAGTCCCGATAAGCCAGTGCGCCAACAGTTACAGGCATGTACTTCGCGCAAAACCGGTTTCCACTTGTCCGGAACTTGCTCTAGGTTCACGAATCGTAAAGCCGGCTTCGATCTGGAGAGGAGAGACGACGGTGGCGAGCCTGATGCTGGATAATGCGCTGGCGCGTCTCGACGGGGCGCTGGCGCAGCTCGAGGGCGCGGCGCGGCGCCGCATCGAGGCGGAGCGGGGACGGGCCAATCTCGAAACCGAGCTGACCCTGATGCAGGACGACCGTGCCCGACTGGCGGCCGAACTCGACGGGACCATGGCGCGGCTGGGCCAGGTCGAGAGCGCTGCCGGCGATGTCGACAAGCGGCTGGAGAAGGCGATCGGCGCCGTCGGCGCAGTGATCGCGCGGGTTCAGGCGCGAGAATAACAAGAACCGGGGGAGGCGATGCCGCAAGTCAATGTCACGATCGCCGGCAAGGCCTATCGCATGGCCTGCGGCGAGGGCGAGGAGGCGCACCTGGAGGGGCTCGCCAGCCTCTACGACGCCAAGATCGACGAGATGCGCCAGGCCTTCGGCGAGATCGGCGACATGCGGCTGCACGTCATGGCCGCGCTGATGGTGGCCGACGAGGTCTCCGAGCTGAAGCAGCGCGTCTCCTCGCTGGAGAATGCGCTCGCGGCGGTGAGGGGCGATGCCGGCTCGGCCGACCAGCTCCTCGGCGAGGTCGAGGAGCGGGCGGCCGAAGCGCTCGTCGCCGCGGCCGAGCGGATTGAGAGCGTGGCGCGTGCGCTGGTGCCGGCGCCGGTGGGATAATCACATCTCCGGCCATGACCTTCCAGATCGATATCGAAGACCCGGCTAAGCCCGACATCGTTTCCCTACTGGTGGACGGCGAGGCATTGTCCGCTTCGCTCTATCCGGCCGAGAGCAACCATCATCTCCCGCTCGACGCGCTGCGCGCTGCGAATGTGTGCTTCGTCGCGGCGCGCGATCCTGACCGCGCAGCGGTGGCGACCGGCGCGCTCGTGCTGCACGAAGGCTGGGCCGAGCTGAAGCGGATGTGGGTCGTTCCCGCGGCGCGCGGACGAGGCCTGTCGAAGGCGATCCTCGTCGATCTCGAAGCCAGGGCTCGCGAGGCGGGGATAGGCCTGGTCCGGCTGGAGACCGGGGTGAAGAATCACGAGGCGCTCGGCCTCTACGAGCGCTTGGGCTTTTCGCGCTGCGGGCCGTTCGGGGATTATGGCCCCGATCCGCTCAGCGTCTTCATGCAGAAGAAACTCGTCTAGCCGCAGCATGGCTGCCACAAATCCTCCGGGATTTGCATTGATTCGCCATGCGCGAGTGGTTCAGCGGAAAGAGACTTCATGACCGACAGACTTCGGGTCGCCATTCTCCTCGGCGGGCAATCCTCCGAGCATGAGGTCTCGCTCCTCTCCGCCGGCAACGTGGTGAAGGCGATCGACAAGGCGCGCTACGACGTCGTGCCGATCCTGATCAGCCGGAGCGGGCAGTGGCGCCTGCTCGAGCTGCAGAACGGCGTCCTGCCCGACCCGATCCCCGAGAGCGGAGCCGAGATCTGCCTGCTGCCGGGAGGACGCGGCCGGCTGCTCAGCCTGACGCAGGGCGTCGCGCCTGAGGAGTTGAAGCCGATCGATATCCTCTTCCCCGTCCTGCATGGGCTGAACGGCGAGGACGGCTCGATCCAGGGGCTGGCCCAGATCGCGGGCGTGCCGCTGGCCGGCTGCGGCATCCTCGGCTCGGCCAATGCGATCGACAAGGACATCGCCAAGCGCCTGCTACGTGAGGCCGGGCTTGCGGTGGCGCGTTCGCTGACCGCGCGGCGCGGCGAGGCGTTGTCCTTCGAGGAGGCGCAAGCGGCGCTCGGCCTGCCGCTCTTCGTCAAGCCAGCCCGGCAGGGCTCGTCGGTCGGCGTCAGCAAGGCGACGAGCGCCGAAGAGTTCGCGGCTGCGCTGACCGAGGCCTTCACATACGACCAGAAGGTGCTGGTCGAGGAGTTCGTCCAGGGCCGCGAGATCGAGTGCAGCGTGCTGGAGCAGGCCGATGGCGAGACCATCGTCTCGGTCCCGGGCGAGATCGTCACCGCGGCGAGCCATGGCTTCTACACCTACGAGGCCAAATACCTCGATGAGAGCGGCGCCGAGGTCGTGGTCCCCGCCGACCTGCCGCAGGAGGTGGCGGACCGCGTGCGCGGGCTGGCGAAGCAGGCCTTCCATGCGCTCGGCTGCGACAGCATGGCCCGCGTCGACTTCTTCGTGCGGCCGGACATGAGCGCCGTGATCAACGAGATCAACACGATCCCAGGCTTCACCAATATCAGCATGTACCCGAAGGCGCTGGCGGCGACCGGCATCGCCTATCCCGACCTGATCGATCGAGTGATCCAGCACGGGCTGGCGCGAGCGAAGAGACCGCTTGCGAATTCTACTGGCGAGGCCGTCTGACGCGCCTGCCTGCGCTTCCGGTGCTCACGTACAAACGTACGCTTCGCTCCGGTTCTCGATGGCCACGCCAGCCGACTCACCCCAGCGAAGTCTCAAACGGTCTCGGGGAGGGCAGGAGCCCATGTTCCAGCCTGATCCGCTGCAATCGCCACTGGCGCTTTGCCGGCGCGCATCCTACATAGCTCTGGCGGGGCTGCCCGGTGCGTGAGAATATGTATTCCCGGGCCCATACGATCTCCTCGGGAGCTGTCCCTGACCGGGTCCCTGGACCCGGACATATGGCGCCCACCTACTCAGTAGGTGTCCCGGGATCGAAAATTCCACGGCCATGGTGGCTCCGCACTCTCCATGACACCTGACTTCCCGACCGCCGCCTCCCGCACCAAGAGCGAGTTGCGCACCGAAGCGCTTGCGCGCCGCGACGCGCTCGAGATCGACGACCGGCTGCTCTGGGACGAGGCCATCGCCGAGCGCGCCCTGGCCCTGCCGGTCTTCGACGGCGAGGGCCCGGTCTCGGCCTATTGGCCGATGCGTTCGGAGGCCGATCCGCGGCCGATCCTGGAAGCATTGCACGAAAGGGGCATGGCGCTGTGCCTGCCGGCTATCGTCGACAAGGCGATGCTGTTCCGGCGCTGGGCGCCGTGGGAGCCGATCGTGCCGGGCGGGTTCGGCACCTTGGTGCCCGAGCCGCTGCAGCCGCAGGTGAAGCCCGCCATCCTGATCGTGCCGCTCGCCGCCTTCGACCGGCGCGGCTACCGCATCGGCTATGGCAAGGGCCATTACGACCGGGCGCTGTCCGAGTTGGGCCCGGTGACCGCGATCGGCATCGCCTATGCCGCGCAGGAGATCGCGGCCGTGCCGGCGGAGCCGCATGACCAGCGGCTCGACTGGATCGTCACCGAGGCCGAGACCATTCGCTGCGGTTGATTCGGGGGCGCGTTCGCGTCACTGAAGGTCTTTGCAGTCTCGCGGGCCTCTCTCCATGCGTCTCCTCTTTCTCGGCGATATCGTCGGCCGTCCCGGACGGCTCGCGGTGCAAGATCAGTTGCCGGGCCTGCGCGAGCGCTGGAAGCTCGATTGCGTCGTGATCAACGGCGAGAACTCGGCCGGTGGCTTCGGCATCACCGAGGCGATCTGCGACGAGCTTTTGGCCGCGGGCGCCGATGTGGTGACGCTCGGCAACCATTCCTGGGACCAGCGCGAGGCGCTCGTCTTCATCGAGCGCCAGCCCGCCCTGATCCGCCCAGCCAACTATCCCGCCGGCACGCCGGGCCGCGGCGCCGCGGTGATCGAGGCCAGGAACGGCGCGCGCGTGCTGGTGGTCAACGTCATGGGCCGGCTGTTCATGGATGCGCTCGACGACCCCTTCGGCGCGGTCGAGCGCGAGCTCAACGCCTGCCCGCTCGGCGAGGTCGCGGATGCGGTGATCGTCGACGTCCATGCCGAGGCGACCAGCGAGAAGCAGGCGATGGGCTATTTCCTCGACGGCCGCGCCAGCCTCGTCGTCGGAACGCACACGCATGTGCCGACCTCCGACACGCGCATCCTGCCTGGCGGCACGGCCTATCAATCCGATGCCGGGATGTGCGGCGACTACGACTCCATCCTCGGCATGCATCGCGAGGAGCCGGTGCGGCGTTTCCTGCAGAAGACGCCGGGCGCTCGGCTGGAGCCGGCCTCCGGTACCGGCACGCTGTCCGGCGTCGCGGTCGACATCGACGATGCGACCGGGCTCGCCAAGGCGGTCTGGGCCATTCGCGTCGGCCCCAACTTGAGCGAGTCGCTGCCGACGGGCTGGGAGCGCGCCTAAGCCACCCGGCTCTGCTTCACCAGGCTCTCGAACGACTCGCTGAGGGACGAGGCCTGCTTGGCCAGCGCCTCGGCGACGCCGAGCACCTCGGTGACGTTGGCGCCGGCGACCAGCGCCATCTCGCTGACGCCGCAGACGGCCTGCGCCACCTCCTGCGTGCCCATGGCGGCGAGGTTGACGCTGCGCGCGATCTCCTGCGTCGCGGCGCGCTGCTCGTCGATCGACCCTGCAATCGTCACGGTGGTCCGGTCCATCTGGGTGACGAAGGCGACGATGCTCTCGATCGCGGCGATGGCCTCGCGCGTCGCCGCCTGCATGGCGGGGACCTGCGCGGCGATCTCGTCGGTCGCCTGCGCGGTGCGGGCCGAGAGCTGCTTGACCTCGTTGGCGACGACGGCGAAGCCGCGGCCGCTCTCGCCGGCGCGCGCGGCCTCGATCGTGGCGTTGAGCGCGAGCATGTTGGTCTGCGCCGCGATCGTCTTGATCATCTCGACGATGGAGCCGATCGTCTCGGCCGAATGGGCCAGGCTCTTGACGATGATATCGGTCTTGAGCGCGGCCGCATTGGCGTCATGGGCCATGTGGGCGGCGCGCGTGATCTCGGTGGAGACCTCGTTCAGCGCGATCGAGAGCTCCTCGGTGGCGCTGGCGACGTGCTGGACGTTCAGCGAGGCCTCGTCCGAGGCGCGGGCCGCGACGACGGCCTGCGTGCCGGTGTCCTGCACGACGCCGCTCACCGTGCGCGCCATGGTCTCGACCTTGTCGGCGCCGCTGGTGACCGTGTCGACCACGCCGCGCACCGTGCGCTCGAAGGCGGAGATCTCGGCCAGGGTCCGCTCGCGGTTCTGGCGCTGGACCTCGGCATAGGTCTCCAGCAGCAGCTCGAGGCCGAACTGCACCACCTTGTTGAGCGCGGCGCGCAGCGCGATGCGCCGGCTGAGGTCGCGCCGCTGCCAGAACCTGTTGAATTTCTGCAGGCTGTCGCGGTCGATTCCGAGCTCCGCGCCGATGCGGTTCGTCAGCACGGCATGGCCGATCGCCACCGCATAGGCGGGGACGTCGTGGCGGTGGAAGGCGCTCGCCAGACGGTGGGCCGAGTTCAGCGAGGCTTCGCCGAGATTGCCGGAGATGAGGTTGGTCCAATGCGCCAGGCGCAGCTCGTAGACCTCGCCGATCTCGATCGCGAACTTGATCTCCGGCCAGGGATTGAACTGGTCGTGCATCTCGTTCAGCAGCTCGGGCAGCCGCGCCCTGGCGAACTCGGCCTGGCCGCGGAGCAGGGCGAGATCGGCTTCCTCGATCTGGAAGGCGCGCAGCCGCAGATCCTGTTGAGCGATCGATGAGCTCGGCACGGTCGTCATGGGATCCGAGAGGTGCGGGCGCGCGGCCGGTTGTTGGCGTTACCGTGCCAATGTGGGGGATTCAGGCAAAGAATGCTTTAACGTTGCGTCAAGTGCATAGGCCGAGCGCGATGAAAATGCAGGCAATTTGCGATCGCGCCGGCGGAAGCGCGCTGCGGCTTGCCTGCCGGCGAGAGCCGCGCCTATAAGGCCCGATCTTCGCTCCGGCGCGCCCTTTCGGTCGGCCGGGCGCCATGACGGCAAGGATAGAGGCTCAAGTTTCATGGCCGGGCATTCCCAATTCAAGAACATCATGCACCGCAAGGGCAAGCAGGACGCAGTGCGCGCCAAGCTGTTCTCGCGGCTCGGGCGCGAAATCACCGTCGCCGCCAAGATGGGCATGCCCGACCCGAACATGAATCCGCGCCTGCGCATGGCCGTGCTGGCGGCGCGTGCGGAAAACATGCCGAAGGACAATATCGAGCGCGCCATCAAGAAGGCCGTCGGCAATGATGGCGAGAACTATGACGAGGTGCGCTACGAGGGCTATGGCCCGGGCGGCGCCGCCGTCATCGTCGAGGCGCTGACCGACAACCGCAACCGCACCGCGTCCGCCGTGCGCTCCTACTTCGCCAAGGCGGGCGGGGTCCTGGGCGAGAGCAACTCGGTCTCGTTCATGTTCAACCGCGTCGGCGAGGTGAGCTATCCGCCGGAGGCCGGCGATGCCGACAAGGTGATGGAGGCGGCGATCGAGGCCGGCGCCGACGACGTGATCAGCGACGAGAACGGCCACACCATCCTGTGCGGCTTCGACAGCCTGAACGAGGTCTCGAAGGCGCTGGAAGCGGCGCTCGGCGCGCCAGCCTCGGCCAAGCCGGTCTGGCGCCCGACCACGGCTGCCCCGCTCGACGAGGAGAAGGCGGCGTCGATGATGCGGCTGATGGAGTCGCTCGACAATGACGACGACGTCCAGAACGTCTTCGCCAATTTCGAGATCGCCGACGAGATCATGGCGAAGCTGAGCGCCTGAGGCGCCGGCGTCAGTCTTGCGCGGAGCGGGCGACTGCCTCCCGCGTCATGGTCGGGCTTGTCCCGACCACCCACGTCTTCCCTTCATCCGCGTCGCAAGACGTGGATGGTCGGGACAAGGGCGACCATGACGGCGAGTGCGTGTTACCGCCCCAGCAGCCCGTCCCAGAGCGGCAGGCTGACCAGCGCGCTCAAGAAGATCACCGCATAGGCGATGCGCCGGAAGGTCCGTTCCGAGGCGAGCCGGAAGCCGTGCGTGCCGATCCACAGGCCGGCGCCGTAGACCGCGAAGAGCGGCAGCGCCATCAGGGCCGAGGCCATGGTGATGATGCCCTTCAGAAAGAGCACGGCGCCGCTGATCGTGGTCGAGAGGCCGAAATAGGTCTGCAGGTTGGCGCGGGTCTTGTGGCGGTCGTTGCGCTGCGCGCCGAGCCAGAACACCGCAAGCGGCATGCCGCCGAGGCTGGCGAGCCCGTTGAACAAGCCGGACAGCGAGCCGACCGCAAGCGAGAGCGGGATGCCCGGTCGGCCATGATAGCGCCAGCCCGAGGCCAGCAGCGCGACCGCCGTGAGCACCAGCCCCGCCAGCAGCCAGCGCATCGTCAGCGGCTCCAGCCAGGTCAGCAGCGCGATGCCGGCCGGCAGGGCGAGGCTCGCTGTCAGCAGCAGCGGCAGGACCTCGCTCCATTCCGCCCGCTTGGCCGAGCGCGCCGCCAGCGGCAGGGCGAAGGGCGCGTCGATGACCCAGATCAGCCCGAGCGCCGCGACCGGGCCGATGACCAGGCTCGCCAGCGGCATGAAGACCATGGCGAAGCCGAAGCCGGTGAAGCCGCGCACCAGGCCGCCGAGCAAGGTCGCGCCGAGCAGGGTCGCGATGCCGGAGGCCGGGAGGTTGGGGAAGAGCAGGCTGAGAAGGTCGGGCATCGAACCGGCGGGACGGAGAATAATCTTCCCCACCAACTGGAAAGGCGCGGGGCGATCAACCCCCGTTATGGTGATGGCATCGATGAGCCGGGGAGATCGACGGGACGGTAACGGGACAAAAAGCTGCGAGACGCTAGAGTACAAACCATGACCATCGCGATTCGCATCCTCGGCATCGACCCGGGTTTGAGGAAGACCGGCTGGGGCGTCATCGCCTCGGAAGGCACCAGGCTCAGCTTCATCGGCTGCGGCTGCATCGAGAGCGACGACAAGCTTTCGCTGGCCGAGCGGCTGAAGCAGCTGCACGAGGGCATCGCCGGCGTGATCGCCGCGTTCGAGCCGGACGAGGCCGCCGTCGAGGAGACCTTCATCAACCGCGATCCGCAATCGGCGCTCAAGCTCGGCCAGGCGCGCGGCATCGCGCTGGTGGTGCCGGCGATCGCGGGCCTGAGCGTGGCGGAATATGCCGCGAACCTGGTCAAGAAGACGGTGGTCGGCGTCGGACATGCCGATAAGAAGCAGGTCCAGATGATGATTCGCGTGCTGCTGCCCAAGGCCGAGACGAAGAGCGCGGATGCGGCCGATGCGCTTGCGGTCGCGATCTGCCATGCGCAGCATCGCGGCATCAGGACGCTGACGGCGCAGATGCGGGCAGCCTCGTGAAAGGTTGCGGTGCAAGCATGAGAGCAGGGCAGGGCGAGCGATGATCGGCAAGCTCAAGGGGCTGATCGATTCCTACGGCGAGGATTTCGTGATCATCGACGTCCAGGGCGTCGGCTATGTCGTGCAATGCTCGTCGCGGACCTTGCAGCGCCTGCCCAAGCCGGGCGAGGCGGCGGCGCTCGCGATCGAGACGCATGTGCGCGAGGATGCGATCCGGCTCTACGGCTTCATGTCGGACACTGAGCGCGACTGGTTCCGGCTGATGCAGGTGGTGCAGGGCGTCGGCGCCAAGGTGGCGCTCGCCATCCTCTCGACGCTGGAGCCCGGTGCGCTCGCGACCGCGATCGCCACCAACGACAAGGCGGCGGTGGCGCGCGCGCCCGGCGTCGGGCCGAAGCTGGCGCAGCGCCTTTGCGCCGAGCTCAAGGACAAGGCGCCGGCCTTCGGCCATATCGATCCGGGTGTGGTGCAGCTTGCCGGCGCGCTCGAGGATCGCAAGCTGCCGCAGCCGATCGCGGATGCCGTCTCGGCGCTCGCCAATCTCGGCTATCCTCAGGCGCAGGCGGTGGCTGCGGTTGCTGCCGCCTCGAAAGCGGCGGGCGAGGGAGCCGGCACGGCGCAGCTCATCAAGCTGGGGCTGAAGGAACTGGCGAAGTGAGCGGGGAGCAGAAGCGGAAGCTTGCGCAATTCGGGCTCGCCGCGCTGTTCTTCGCCGTCCCGTGGCCGCCCGTGATGACAGTATATTACACCCTGACCCTGGCTCCGGTGCTTTATTTCAACGACGGCGATGCCATGGTTCAAGTTCTGATGTGGCTGCCCTTCACCCTGCTTTTTTCGTATCGGATCTGGTTCGTGCCCGCGCTGCTCACTGGCCTCTATGCTGCAGCCGCCGCCGCCATCGCAGGCGAGCGACGGAGCAGCGTCTTTCATGCCGCGCTCGCCGGCGGTGCCTGCGCGGCCGTCAGGGCCTGGATCGAGCCGACCGGAACATGGCCGGCCACCGCGGTTGCGCTGGGTGCCGGGGCTCTGGCCACCGCAACGCTGTGGCTTGCCCTGAAGCGCCTGCCGGCGGCCGCGTCATGATCGTCCCTGCCGACCTCGTCCTGCATGTCGTCACGGACAAGCACGAACTGCTGGCACTGATGCTGCGCGAGTGGGGCTCGCACAAGATGATGATCGACCTGCACACCTATGACGTCGCGGAGATCGACGCGCTCGGCCTCTATACGGAGGCGGGCGAGACGGCGGCTCTGGCGAGCTGGACGCTCCGCGACGACACCGCCTATCTCTGCGCGCTGCACTCGCTGATACCCGGCGAGGGCGTCGCGATCAGGATGCTCAACGAGGTGATCTGGGCGGCCAGGCGCGCCCGGGCCAAAAAGCTCAGGGCGATGCTGACCAACGACAACATCCCGGGCCTGACCTTCTACCAGCGCCGCGGCTTCCGGCTGTCGGCGCTCTATCCCGAGGCGATCGACGTCTACCGCTCGGTGATTCCGAGCATCATCAAGACGGGCTACAGGGATATTCCGGTGCATGACGCGCTGGAGCTGGAGATGGAATTGTGAGCGAACCCCGCCGCCTCGTGACGCCCGAGCGTCGCGACGACGACAGCGAGACCTCGCTGCGGCCGCTGTCGCTTGCCGATTTCACCGGGCAGGCAGCGGCGCGGGCCAATCTCCAGGTCTTCATCAACGCTGCCCGCACGCGCGGCGACGCGCTCGACCACGTGCTCTTCGTCGGCCCGCCGGGCCTCGGCAAGACGACGCTGGCGCAGATCGTGGCGCGCGAGCTCGGCGTCAATTTCCGCTCGACCTCGGGTCCTGTGATCGCCAAGGCCGGCGACCTCGCCGCGCAGCTGACCAATCTCGAAGAGCGCGACGTGCTCTTCATCGACGAGATCCACCGGCTCAACCCGGCGGTGGAGGAGATCCTCTACCCGGCGATGGAGGACTACCAGCTCGACCTGATCATCGGGGAGGGGCCGGCGGCGCGCTCGGTCAAGATCGACCTGCCCAAGTTCACGCTGGTCGGCGCCACCACCCGCGCCGGCCTGCTGACGACGCCGCTGCGCGACCGCTTCGGCATCCCGATCCGGCTGCAATTCTACACGGTGGAGGAGCTGCAGGGCATCGTCGCGCGCGGCGCCCGCGTGCTCGGCATCGGTATGTCCGACGACGGCGCGAACGAGGTCGCCCGCCGGTCCCGGGGGACGCCGCGCATCGCGGGGCGCCTGCTGCGGCGGGTGCGCGACTTCGCCATCGTCGACGGCGACCCGGTGATCACCCGCGCAGTCGCCGACAAGGCGCTGCACCTGCTCGACGTCGACGGCATCGGCCTCGACCAGATGGACCGGCGCTACCTCACGACCGTGGCGATCAACTTCGGCGGTGGGCCGGTCGGGATCGAGACCATCGCCGCCTCGCTCTCGGAGCCGCGCGACGCGATCGAGGAGATCATCGAGCCCTTCCTGCTGCAACAGGGCTTCATCCAGCGCACACCGCGCGGGCGCCTGCTGACGCCGCACGCGTTCCGGCATCTCGGCATGCCCGAGCCGAACCGCGAGGTGGCGCAGTTCGGGCTGTTCGGGGATGAGGAGGAATGATGGCTCGCGTCGCCGATCTGCTTGATCGGATGCGGCGCAATTCGGTGTCGAACTGGACGATGGCGGACATCAAGAGCCTTTGCGACGACCACGGCATATCCTGCGAACCTCCGACAGGTGGCGGGTCTCACTACAAGGTCGCCCACCCACGGATGATCGCGATTCTCACCATCCCATTTCGTCGCCCGATCAAACCCGTCTATATTCGCAAGCTCGTGAAGTTCGTCGATGAGCTGCGAGCGATGTCGGCCGGGAGCTGACCATGGATGATCTGACCTACGCCGTGCTGGTCGAGCCGCTGCCCATTTCGGAAGGAGGCGGCTATCTCGCATCCGTGCCCGATCTTCCTGGCTGCATGTCGGATGGCGAGACGCCGGAGGAGGCGATCGCCAATGTCCGGGACGCGATTGCCTGCTGGATCGAGGCCGCCAAAGAATTGGGAAGGGCTGTTCCGCCGCCAAGCCGCGCGAAGGCCGTGGCGTGAATAACATGGCGCTCAAGGTGCCCGAGGATATCGAGGTCCTGGTACAGGCACGGGTCGAGGCCGGTGGCTTCGCCAGCCCCGAAGAAGTTTTGCGCGATGCGATGAAGCCGCGGCTCGATGCCGAACAGCAGCGGCAGGAGAAACTGCGCGCTGCCAGGACCAAGATCGCCGAGGGTGACGCCGATCCAGTTGACTCGGCCGCTGCCGAGGTATCCTCCCGCCTGGATGCGCTCGCGGCGAAGCTGACTGGTCGTGCCGCATAGAAAAACATTGATCGCCTACCGCATTCAGATGACGCGCATCAGGATCGTTCGGGTCTTTTATGGCGGTCAGGACTATTCCGCCTTAATGGAGACCTGACATGCGAATTGCCAGATTGATGCGATGGGTCGCGGCCGGCGTGCTGGTCTTGTCCGCCTCCTTCGCACATGCCCAGGCGACGCCCGACGCCACGGTCAAGGCGGCCTATGCCGCGACGATCCGCAGCCTGGCCTCGACCGGGCCGAAGGCCGCGCCGCCGCCCTGGCGGCCGCCGCATCGCGACAAGCTGATGAGCAAGGGCCTGGCCGCGCTGTTCGCCCGCGACGATCTCTACTCGGAGGAGAGCGGCGAGATGGGCCATGTCGATGCCGACCCGTTCATCAGCGGGCAGGATGGCGAGGTGAAGAGCCTGCGCGTCAGCGTGACCGAGCCGCCGGCCAATGGCCGGGCGCTGGTGACAGCGAGCTTCCTCAGCTTCAAGTCGCCGGTGAGCGTGCGCTTCCGCATGGTCGAGGAGGGCGGGAGCTGGCGCATCGACGACATCGTCAACCGCGTCGAGGGCAAGGACTATGCGGTGCGCGAGTCGTTGTCGCAGCCCTATGAGTGCGGCTCGTTCATGAAGAAGCCCTGCAAGAAGTAGGGTTGCGTGGTGTGCTTTGGCGCGGCGGTTGTTCTTCGAGGCATCTCAAGGCTAAAGGTCCGGGCGACAGTCCAGCCGAAAGACCCTTATGAGCGCCGTCCACCAGCTTCCGATCCGCGTCTACTACGAGGACACCGATTTCTCCGGCGTCGTCTATCACGCCTCCTACCTGCGCTTCATGGAGCGCGGGCGCACCGAGCTGATCCGGGCGCTGGGCGTCGAGCAGCGCGAGCTGTTCGATGGCGATGCCGCGCTCGGCTTTGCCGTCAGGCACATGGCGATCGACTTTCTGAAACCTGCCGTGATGGACGACGTGCTGACGATCGAGACCCAGGCCACTGCGGCGCGCGGAGCGACCATGGACGTGGCCCAACGCGTGCTGCGCGGCGAGGAGGTCCTGGTCACGGCGCAGGTCAAAGTCGCCTGCGTCGGCGGCGGCCGGGCTCGGCGCATTCCCGATGGGCTGAGGCGCCGGCTCGGGCTGGAAATCATCTGAGCCTCGGCTGGCATCGACGCTGGCCGGCCCCCATGTTAGTGCCCGTAACATGAGCTGGAAACGCGACGAGCCCGATCAGCCGCGGGGCTACCACCACGGCAACCTCAAGGAAGCGCTGGTGCGCGCCGCGCTCGGGCTGATCGGCGAGAAGGGGCCGAGCGGCTTCACCTTCGCCGAGGCCGCGCGCATGGCCGGCGTCAGCCCGGCCGCGCCTTACCGGCACTACCGCGACCGCGACGAGTTGCTGGCGGATGTCGCGGCGCGCGGCTTCACGGCCTTCGAGGCAGCGCTGGCGCGGGCTTGGGACGGCGGCAGGCCCGATGCCGAGGCGGCGTTCCATCGCGTCGGCCGGGCCTATCTCGCCTTCGCGCACGACCAGCCCGCCTTCTATTCGGCGATGTTCGAGGCCGGCGTCCCGCTCGATGCGAGCCCCGACCTGCGCGCCGCCGCCGACCGCTCCTTCCAGCTCCTGCGCAATGCGGCGGAGACGCTGATCGCCGACCTGCCGCAGGACAAGCGCCCGCCGGCGCTCATGATGGCGCTGCATGTCTGGGCCATGTCGCATGGCGTTGCCGCCCTATTCGGCCGCGCCGATGCCGGCCGGCGCACCTTGCCGATGTCGGCAGCCGATCTGCTCGAAGCCGGAATGCTGATCTACTTCAAAGGCTTGGGCCTGCCGCCCGGCAAGGCTGGCTGAGGCTAGAGCATGGCGCGAAAAAGTGGGCGCCGGTTTTTCGCGTAAGCCATGCTCTGACTTTTGGCGAAGACCGCGATGCGATCTGGCACGCAAAAATTCACACGAGCCATCTTGAAAGGCTTGGCAGCTGGGTCCAGATATGTAAATGTGATTTACATTCACACGGTCGGCGTCGCCGATCGGGGAGGTTGGCCTGCAGCGGCTGCCAGTCGCTGTCATTCAGTTTCGAGAGGGATCGATGCCGATCGTTGCCAAACTTGATGAATACGGGAAAGGGGCCTGGCTCGCCTTCGCGGTGCTCGGGTTCGTGGTCTGGTGGCCGCTGGGTCTGGCGACCCTGGCCTTTCTGTTCGGGAGTGGACGCATGGGACATGGTTGCGGACGTGAGCGCTACGAGCATCGGATGAGCCGGTTGCAGAGCAAGATGGATTACCTGCGCGAGCGCATGGGCGGCGGTGGCCAGCCCTGGGGCCAGGGGGGCGGTTTTGGCGGCGGCTGGGGCCGCGGCCCTGCCACCAGCGGCAACCGCGCCTTCGACGATTATCGCGAGGAGACGCTGCGGCGGCTCGAGGAGGAGCAGCGCGAGTTCCAGGACTTCCTGGGCAAGCTGCGCATGGCCAAGGACAAGGCCGAGTTCGACCAGTTCATGGCCCAGCGCCGCGACGGCGGGGAGAGCCCGGCGCCCAACGCCTGATCTTCCAAGCCTCCGCTAGAATCGGCCCGCCTCGGCAACGAGGCGGGCTTTTTTCGTTCGTGCGCGCGGCGCTTGGCCAGCTTGGTGCCTGCGAAATTGTCGCAGGCGGCGGGGCATATACCCGGCATTAACCTTGCTGGGGGCTTAACTCGAACCCGAGCATGCGTTTCGCAGGAAACCCCGTTTCGGCCCATCTTTCGCCGGATTCACAGGCGATTGACGACATCGGCAAATCCCCGGATCGCGGATCGGGCGGCGGCGCGGGTCACCCGCGACGCGTGCGGCGGGGCTGTGCGGGGCTTCATCAGGAAGCGCCGGGCGCCCAGGCAGAAGGATGACAGGATGAACCCCGCCGACGTCGCGCAGGCCGCGCCGCAGATCGACATGTCGTTCTGGACGCTGTTCTGGCACGCCCATATCGTCGTCAAGCTGGTCATGCTCGGGCTGATCAGCGCCTCGATCTGGTGCTGGTCGATCATCATCGACAAGACCTTGCTCTACCGCCGCACGCGGCGCGGCATGGATGCGTTCGAGGAAGTGTTCTGGTCGGGCCGCTCGCTCGAGGAGCTCTACCGCGAACTCGCCGCCCGCCCGGTCAACGACATGGCCGCGGTCTTCGTCGCGGCGATGCGCGAATGGAAGCGCTCGTTCGAGAATGGCGGGCGCTCGGTCGCCAGCCTGTCGCAGCGCATCGACAAGGTGCTCGACGTCACCATCCAGCGCGAGACCGAGCGGCTCGAATCGGGCCTGCTCGTGCTCTCGACCATCGCTTCGGCCGCGCCCTTCATCGGCCTGTTCGGCACGGTCTGGGGCATCATGCACTCGTTCACTGCGATCGCGGTCTCCAAGAACTCCTCGTTGGCGGTCGTGGCGCCTGGCATCGCGGAGGCGCTCTTCGCCACCGCGATCGGCCTGTTCGCCGCGATTCCGGCGCTGATGGCCTACAACAAGCTCCAGGCCGAGGTCGCCAAGGCGCAGAACCGGCTCGAGGCCTTCGCCGACGAATTCTCCGCGATCCTGTCGCGGCAGATCGACGAGCGGCTGGCGGCGTGAGGAACTGAGACATGGGCATGTCCGCAGCATCCGGCGCCAAGGCCGGGGGACGACGCGGCCGGCGCGGCCGGCGCCACGGCGCCATCGCCGAGATCAACATGACGCCGTTCATCGACGTCATGCTGGTGTTGCTGATCATCTTCATGGTCGCAGCGCCGCTGATCGCGACCGGCGTGCCGCTCGACCTGCCGCAGACCGGCGCGAAGCCGATCAACGTCGACCAGAAGCCGGTCACCATCGCCATCGACAGCAAGGGCCAGATCTTCCTGCAGGATCAGCCGACGCTCGAGCCGGACCTGGTGAGCAAGCTCCAGGGCCTGGCCAAGCAGGGCTTCGACGAGCGCATCTACGTGCGCGGCGACAAGCAGGTCGATTACGGGCGCGTCGCCTCGGTGATGTCGACCATCACCTCGGCGGGTTTCAAGCGCGTCGCGCTCGTCACCGAGCCGTCGACGCGCTGATCACGACGGCTTAAGGCGAGGGCGACTCGAGCGTGAAGCTTTCTACCTCCGAACCGGGAATGGCGGTCTCAGCGCTCGGCCACGTGACGTTTCTCGTCGCGGGGCTGCTGGCGTTTGCCTCGCCTGCGCCCCTGCCGGAGAACGAGGAGGCGATCGCGGTCGAGGTGATCGATCCCAGCGCGCTGAACCAGATCACGCGCGGCGAGCGCAAGGCCGAGAAGGTGCAGGAGCAGCCGCTGCCCCGCGCCGAGCGCAAGTCCGAGATCGTCGAGCGCAAGGAGCAGGGCGAGGCCAAGCAGGACACGCCGGCGCCGCCGACGCGCCCGCCCGAGCTCAAGGTCGCCGACGACAACGCGTCGGCTCCGACGCCACCGCCGCGCCCGGCCCCGCAACCGCCGAAGCCCGAGCCCAAGCCGGCGCCGGAAGCCGCCAAGGCCCCGCCGCAGAAGAGCGAGGCCCAGGCCGCGCAGGAGGCCGAGCAGAAGCGCGAGGAGCTGGCGAAGCTCACTGAGGAGGCCGAGCTGGCCTCGAAGGCGAAGAAGGCCGAGGAAGACGCCAAGGCCGCCGCCAAGGCGAAGGCCGAGGCGGACGCCAAGAAGGCTGACGCGGCGAAGGCCAAGGCTGTCGCCGACGCCAAGGCGGCCGAGGCCGCCAAGGAGAAGGACAAGGCGGAGGCCGAGGCGGCCAAGGTCGCAGCGGCCCAGGCGGCCAAGGACAAGGCCGAGGCAGACGCCAAGGCGAAGGCCGAAGCGGAGGCCAAGGCCAAGATCGCCGCCGTCGCCAAGGCCAAGGCTGAAGCCGAGGCCAAAGCCAAGCGCGAGGCCGAGGTCGCCAAGAACTTCAACGTCAACGCCATCGACAAGCTGCTGCAGTCGAAGGAGCCGGCTCAGTCGACCGGCTCGTCCGCGCCGCAGGTCAACCGCACGGCCTCGCTCGGCACCGAGCGCGGCTCGTCGCAGAAGCTCAGCCCGTCGCTGCGGGCCCAGCTCATCGGCATTATCCAGGACCAGCTGCTGAAGTGCTGGAACGTGCCGATCGGCCTGGCCAACGCCAAGGGCTCGGTCGTGCCGGCCGTGCGCATGAAGCTGAACACGGACGGCTCGCTCGTGGGTACGCCGGGCGTGATCAACTCCTCGTCCGACCCGCTTTTCCGGGTCGCCGCCGATTCCGCGCTGACGGCGACGCGCCGCTGCGCGCCGCTGCGGATTCCGGCCCAATTCGCCTCATTTTATGACGATTGGCGCGACGTCGTCGTCAATTTCGACGCAAGGGACGTGCTGTGATCCATCGCACCGCCACCACCGCCGGGACCCACCCGGCTCCTCGCTCCGGGCTGACGCGCCGCCACGCGCTGGCGCTCGCCGGCTCGGCCGGCTCGGCCTCGCTGCTCCTGCCTGCCGCCGCGCGGGCCGAACTCGTCATCGACCTGCGCAAGGGCACGTTCCAGCCGATGCCGATCGCCATCGCCGATTTCGGCGGCGAGAGCGGCGTGCTGGTCTCCGGCGTCATCACCAACAACCTGAAGCGCTCCGGCTATTTCCAGCCGGTCGACAAGGCGCGCCATCCCGACAAGAACCCGGCCTTCGATTCCGTGCCGCAATTCGACGCCTGGAAGGCGATCGGCGTGCAGGCGCTGGTGACGGGCCGCGTCTCGCGCGACGGCAGCGGCCGGCTCAAGGCCGAATTCCGGCTCTGGGACGTGGTCACCGGCCAGCAGATCGACGGGCAGCAATATTTCACCGACCCGAACAACAGCCGCCGCGTCGGCCACATCATCTCGGACGCGATCTACACCAAGGTCACCGGCGTCGGCGGCTTCTTCGACACGCGCGTCGTCTTCGTCGACGAGTCCGGCCCGAAGGAGAACCGCCGCAAGCGCCTCGCCATCATGGACCAGGACGGCGCCAACGTGCGCTACCTGACCAATGGCGACGTCTCGGTGGTGACGCCGCGCTATTCGCCGGTGGCGCAGGAGGTCGCGTACATGTCGCAGCGGCTCGGCGAGCAGCCGCGCGTGCACGTGCTCAACATCGAGACCGGCCAGCGCCAGATCGTCGGCAACTTCCCCGACATGACCACGAGCCCACGCTTCTCGCCGAACGGCGCGCGCATCGCGCTCAGCCTGCAGCAGGGCGGCAACGCCAACCTCTACGTCATCGACATCGGCTCGCGCACCACGACGCGGCTGACCTCGACCGCGGCGATCGACACCTCGCCCTCGTTCTCGCCTGACGGCACGCAGATGGTGTTCGAGAGCGACCGCGGCGGCTCGCAGCAGCTCTACCTGATGGGCGCCGGCGGCGGCGAGGGCAAGCGCATCTCCTTCGGCCAGGGCTCCTATTCGCAGCCATCCTGGTCGCCGCGCGGAGACCTGATCGCCTTCACGCGCCAGGGCGGCGGCGGCTTCGCCATCGGCGTGATGCGGTCGGACGGCTCCGGCGAGCGCATCCTGACCGAGGGCTTCCATAACGAGGCGCCCAACTGGGCGCCGAACGGCCAGTACCTGATGTTCTTCCGCGATCCCGGCGGCCAGTCCGGCGGCAAGCTCTACATGGTGGACATCACCGGCCGCGTCGAAGTGCCTGTGCCTACGCCTGCCTTCGCCTCCGATCCGAGTTGGTCGCCGCTGCTGACCTCGGCTCGCTGACGCCTGCTCTCAACCGGGCGGGAACGATCGGCACCCAACATCGTTGACGGTATACCCGGGGCTGTGCTCCGTTCCTGCCGTTCAGGGAACCCGTATGTCTCACCCATCCAGCGCGTCCGAGCCAATGCAGCCGGGCCGCTCCCATCGTCGCCTTCGCCGCTACGCCCTCCTCGCCATCGTCCTCGCCGCGTTCGGCTACTGGATATCGCCCTATGTCGCGGTGACGCGCTTCGCGCTGGCGGCCAATGCCGGCCGCACCGAGGAGATCGTCGCCAAGATCGACGTCGAGGATTTGCGCGCCGGCTTCGCCCGTCAGATCGTCAGGGCCTATATCGCGCGCAATCCGCAGGCGCGCGACCTCGATCCGATGAGCCGGCAGGTCGTGACCAGTATCGTCGGCGGCTATGTCACGACGGTCATCGCGGACTACCTGACGCCCGACGTCATCGCCGACCTGATGGCCAAGGGCCGGCCCGCGGCGGGAGCGGCGACCCTGCTCGAGACCGGCGCGGCCGCGCCGCGGCTCGACGGCTGGCGCAATGCCTGGATGCTGTTCCGCGCCTCGGGCTTCACCGGGCCGACGCGCTTCGTGGTCGAGCCCGACCCGAGCGTGGAGGAGCAGAAGCGCTTCCGGCTGCAGTTCGCCCTGGAGCAATGGCGCTGGCTGCTGCGCTCGGTGGAGTTGCCGGAGAGCATTCTGGTCAGGCTCGCGGACGAGTTGAAGGCGAGGGTCGATCGCGAAAGCTGATGCAGGAAAGCAACAGCATCGAAATGCCGGTATTTCGCTGCAATTGGTTAACCATACGCCGCAATGCCGCCACTTCGCCTTGTTCTGGCAAGGTCTCGTTTAGGTTGACGCACCATTGATGAACCCTACGCGAGGCCTGTCGGCCCGCCCCGTCATTTGATCGCCCCGGAGAAGAATCATGCTCCCGTCCACGTTTGCCAGCGGTCGTGCCGTCCGCTTCGCCTTCGCCATCGCCGCCACGCTCGCGCTCGGCGCCTGCGCCAAGGATCAGAACGCCGATGCCGGCGGCTTCGGCGCCGGTGGCGCCGCGACCCCGGGCAGCACCCAGGACTTCGTCGTCAATGTTGGCGACCGCGTCTTCTTCGAGACCGACCAGACCGACCTGACCTCGACCGCGGTCGCGACGCTCGACAAGCAGTCGTCCTGGCTGCAGCGCTACCCGCGCTACACCTTCACCATCGAGGGCCACGCCGACGAGCGCGGCACGCGCGAGTACAACTATTCGCTCGGCTCCCGCCGCGCCCAGACCGTGCGCGACTACCTCGCCTCGCGCGGCATCCAGGGCAGCCGGATGCGCATCGTCTCCTATGGCAAGGAGCGCCCGGTCGCGGTCTGCAACGACATCTCCTGCTGGTCGCAGAACCGCCGTGCCGTAACCGTTCTCGACGGCGCCGGCGGCGGCGTCTGAGCCCGTTTGCGAATTCTGCCGGCGAGCCCAGCGAATTCTCAAAGCGGTCTCCGCTGGCGGCAGTCTTGAGATAGTGAGCAGACGCCTGCGCTTTCTTCGGTGAAAGCGCAGGCCTTTTCATATTTTGGCCGTGGTGGCGGGCTGTGATAACGCATCGTACACGGGGGCAACGCGGTTTTCATGATGGTTCGAGACGTCGTAATGTCTGATCGTTCGCGGGGCGTGCGCCGCGTCCTGGCCGCGTTGGCCTTTGGACTGGCCGCATCGGTGATGGCCGCGCCGGCATCGGCCCAGGATGCGGCCGAGCTCACGGTGCGCACCGGGCGCCTCGAGAACCAGGTCCGGACGCTGTCCGGGCAGATCGAGCAGCTGCAGTTCGAGAACCGCCGGCTAACCGAGCAGCTGCGCAAGTTCCAGGAGGATGTCGACTTCCGCCTGAACGAGCGCAGCGGTGGCGGCGCCCGTCCGGGCAGCGCTGCTCCCGGCCCGGCCGCGTTGCCGGCTCCCGGTGGCGCGCAGCCGCCGGCCCAGCCCGGCCGCCAGCGCCGCGGCGATGCGTTCGACCCCAATGCGCAGCCCCAGGCGGCCGGCGCGCCGCGCTCGCTCGGCGGCGGCAGCGTCGAGGGCATCATCGAGGAAGACTATGCGGGCGGGCCCTCGCAAGGGCCGCTCGATCTCCAGGGCGTCGGACGGGCCGTGCCGCAAGGCGCGCTGCCGCCGGCGCAGCGCGGCGGGACGAGCGTTGCCGCGACCGGAGCGGCGCCGAGCCCCAAGGAGGCCTATGACACGGCCTACGCCTACGTGCTGCGCAAGGAATACGAGCAGGCCGAGATGGGCTTTCGCCAGTTCCTGCAGAGCTATCCGCGCGACCGGCTCGCCGCGGACGCGACCTTCTGGCTCGGCGAGAGTTATCTCCAGCGCCAGCGCTACCGCGAGGCGGCCGAGCAGTTCCTGAAGATCTCGCGCGACTATCCAAAGGCCGGCAAGGGTGCCGACAGCCTGCTCAAGCTCGGCGTCTCGCTGAACGGCCTCGGCGCGCGCGACCAGGCCTGCGCCACCTTCGCCAAGGTCTCGGTCGATTATCCGGCCGCATCGAACGCCGTGCGCCAGGGCGTCGAGCGCGAGCAGCGCCGCGCCCGCTGCGCGTGAGCGCGCCGGCGCAGGAGCATTTCAGCGACCAGCCGGTCTTGACCGGCGAGGCGGCGGCGCTCTTCGCCGGGCTGGCTGACGAGACGCGGCTGCTCGTTGCCGTCTCTGGCGGCCCGGATTCCGTCGTACTGCTGGCGCTGCTGAGCGACTGGGCCCGGCAGCCCGGCCGGCCGGAGCTCGTCGCCGCGACCGTCGACCATGGCCTGCGCGCCGCCTCCGCCGGCGAGGCCGAGGCGGTGGCTGCGCTGTGCCGCGAGCTCGGCGTTCCGCACGCGATCCTGCGCTGGAGCGGGCCCAAGCCGGCCTCAGGCATCCAGGAGCGGGCGCGCCAGGCCCGCTACTCGCTCCTCGCCCAGCATGCCGATGGCCTGGGGGGGGCGGTCCTGGTGACGGCGCATACCTTGGACGATCAGGCCGAGACGATGCTGATGCGCATGGCGCGCGGCTCCGGCCCGTCCGGCTTGCTCGGGATGCGCTCCCGCGTCCGCAAGGGTGCCATCGACCTCGCCCGGCCGCTGCTCGGCGTGCCGAAGGCGCGGCTCATCGCGACGGCTGACGCGCGCGGGCTGCCCTTCATCCAGGATCCGAGCAATGCCGATACCCGCTTCGAGCGGGTGCGCTGGCGCGGGCTGATGCCCGCCCTCGCCGAGGAAGGCCTGGGCGCCGAGCGGCTGGCGACCCTGGCCTCGCGGCTTGGCCGGATCGAGGCTGCGGTCGAACACCGGGTCGCGGCGCTGCTGCCGCTGCTCGTGCCTTCGGATGATGGCGCGGCGATGCGGCTTGATCTGACGGCGCTGGCCGGTGAGCCGGACGAGGTCGTGCTGCGCCTGATCGGGCGCGGGCTGGAGGGCGTCGCGGCTCGCGGCGATGGCGAAAACCTGCCGCGCCTGGAACGGCTTGAGGCCTGCGCCTTCGCGCTGATCGACGCCGCAGGCAGGGGGCTGGCCATGACGCGGACATTATCGGGGTGCGTATTGGCGCTCGATCGCAAAGGCGCGCTGACGTTCGCGCGCGAGCCTATGCGCAGGCGTGGCGTTCACCCTGCGCCGTAATGAGCCCGTTTCCAGTCTTTTGTTCACTTGGCAAGGGCACGTGTCGCTCCTAGATTAACGTCTGAAACCCTTGGCCTTCTCCGGTTGGACCGGGCGGCCCGATCGGACTGGTGATGAATCCGAATTTTCGAAACTTCGCCCTTTGGGTGGTGATCTTCCTGCTGGTGCTGGCGCTCGTCACGCTGTTCCAGAGCCCGAGCCAGCGCGCGAGCACGAACGAGATCCCCTACAGCCAGCTCGTCAACGAGTCCGAGGCCGGGCGGATTTCCAGCGTGGTCGTGGCGGGACCGGAAATCTCCGGCACCTTCTCGGATGGCCGCAGCTTCGTGAGCTACGTGCCCTACAGCGATCCGGCGCTGCTGAAGACGCTGGCGCAGAAGGGCGTTCAGGTCTCGGCCCGCGCTCCGTCCGAGGGCACGCCGTGGTTCATGGCGCTGCTCGTCAACTCGCTGCCTTTCGTCATCTTCATCGGCCTGTGGATCTTCATGTCCCGCCAGATGCAGAATGGCGCCGGCCGCGCCATGGGCTTCGGCAAGTCGAAGGCCAAGCTGCTGACCGAGGCGCACGGCCGCGTCACCTTCGAGGACGTCGCCGGCATCGACGAAGCCAAGGAAGACCTCACCGAGATCGTGGAGTTCCTGCGCGACCCGCAGAAGTTCCAGCGCCTCGGCGGCCGGATTCCGCGCGGCGTGCTGCTGGTCGGCCCTCCCGGCACCGGCAAGACCCTGACGGCGCGCGCCGTCGCGGGCGAGGCCAACGTGCCGTTCTTCACGATCTCGGGTTCGGACTTCGTCGAGATGTTCGTCGGCGTCGGCGCCAGCCGCGTCCGCGACATGTTCGAGCAGGCCAAGAAGAACGCGCCCTGCATCATCTTCATCGACGAGATCGACGCAGTCGGCCGCCATCGCGGCGCCGGCCTCGGCGGCGGCAACGATGAGCGCGAGCAGACCCTGAACCAGCTCCTCGTCGAGATGGACGGGTTCGAGCCGAACGAGGGCGTGATCATCATCGCCGCCACCAACCGGCCCGACGTGCTCGATCCGGCGCTGCTGCGCCCCGGCCGCTTCGACCGCCAGATCGTGGTGCCGAACCCCGACGTCGCCGGCCGCGAGAAGATCCTGCGCGTCCACGTCCGCAAGGTGCCGATGGCGCCCGACGTCGACCTCAAGATCCTGGCCCGCGGCACGCCCGGCTTCTCCGGCGCCGACCTGATGAACCTCGTCAACGAGGCGGCCCTGCTCGCGGCCCGCCGCGGCAAGCGCATGGTCACCCATGCCGAGTTCGAGGACGCCAAGGACAAGGTCATGATGGGCGCCGAGCGCAAGTCGATGGCCATGTCCGAGGAAGAGAAGAAGCTGACCGCCTATCACGAGGCCGGCCACGCCATCGTCGGCCTCTACGTCCCCGCGGGCATCCCGGTGCACAAGGCGACGATCATCCCGCGCGGCCGTGCGCTCGGCATGGTCAAGTTCCTGCCCGAGGGCGACCGCTACTCGATGAAGTACAAGGAGTTCACCTCGCAGCTCGCGGTCGCCATGGGCGGGCGCGTGGCGGAGGAGCTCACCTTCGGCAAGGAGAACATCACCTCCGGCGCCACCGGCGACATCCAGCAGGCCACCAAGATGGCCAAGGCGATGGTGACGCAGATGGGCTATTCGGACGAGCTCGGCCTGGTCGCCTATGGCGACAACCAGGAAGAGGTCTTCCTCGGCATGTCGATGGGGCGCACCCAGAACCTGTCGGAAGCGACCGCGCAGAAGATCGACAGCGAAGTGCGCAAGCTGGTGCACCAGGGCTATCTCGACGCCAAGGAGATCATCTCCAAGCACCACGACGAGTTCGTCTCGGTCGCCGAGGCGCTGCTCGAGTTCGAGACGCTGACCGGCGACGAGATCCGCGACCTGCTCACCGGCAAGCGCCCGACGCGCGACATCGACGAGACGCCGTCCGGCCCGCGCCACTCGGCGGTGCCGAGCGCCGGCCGCGGCCGCAAGCGCGACGAGCCGGATGCCGGCCTGGAGCCGCAGCCGCAGGCGTGAGCTTGTCGGGCGCAGCGTGAATCTTCCCGAAAGGCGGCCTCGCGGCCGCCTTTCGCTTTGCTGGGCCGCGCTATTGTGCGGGACGGGCGCGCGGCGAGGAGTGCTGGTGGGCGATGAGCCAAGCGCCGTCCTGCTTGACCAGCACGAACGTGTAGCGGGCCGGAGCCGTGAAGGCCTGGCCATCCGGGCGCGTTCCGGAGAATTCGTAGAAACCGGCGACCACGACCTGACCGTCGCCAAGCATGGTCGTGGCCTCGCTGCCATCCTGTGCCAGCTTGACCTGGTTGCGACTGCGGGCGGCGGGCCCGAAATAGGCGCGCAAGGCGTCTTTCCCCACCGCCAGGCTGTTGGCCGTGGTGCCGTGAACCGAGGCTTCCGGCGTATACGCCGCAATGATCTTGTCGATATCGCTGGCGTTGAAGGCCGTTGCCCAGTTCTGGATCACCGCGAAGGCGTCATCCTTGGGACCGGCGAGCGTACCGGAACCCGAAGCTGAGATGAGAACTGCCGTCGAGACCATGATCGCCATTACGTGTTGCATCGCGCGTCCTCGTGCTGATCCGCTGCGGCAAGTCTGACGGTCGCTCATGACGGGACGCTGTGATCCCGATCACATTGCGATGATGGGCGGGCACAGAAGCCGGGCGAGCCAGGTTTTGCTGAGCCGCCATCAAGAAAAAATTCGTCACAAAACGTGAGAAGGCGGAAACCCATTTCCGCTATAGAAGCTCTCAATCGTTTGATTTTCCCGGGTGATTTGCCCGCTCCGGACTTAAAAAAACATGGCACGCAAATATTTCGGAACCGACGGCATTCGCGGCCGCGCCAATGGCGTGATCACGCCGGACCTCGCGCTCAAGGTCGGGCAGGCGACCGGCATCGCCTTCCGTCGCGGCGACCACCGCCACCGCGTGGTGATCGGCAAGGACACAAGGCTCTCCGGCTACATGATCGAATACGCCATGGTGGCGGGCTTCACTTCGGTCGGCATGGACGTGATGCTGCTCGGCCCGATGCCGACGCCTGCCGTCGCGATGCTGACGCGCTCGATGCGCGCCGATCTCGGCGTGATGATCTCGGCCTCGCACAACCCCTACGAGGATAACGGCATCAAGCTGTTCGGCCCCGACGGCTACAAGCTCAACGACGAGGTCGAGACCGAGATCGCCAAGCTGATCGATTCCGACCTCTCGAAGCATCTCTCGACTTCGCCGGAGCTCGGCCGGGCCAAGCGCATCGACAGCGTCCACGCCCGCTATATCGAGTTCGCCAAGCGCACGCTGCCGCGCAACCTCAGCCTGGAAGGCCTGCGCATCGTCGTCGACTGCGCCAACGGCGCCGCCTACAAGGTCGCGCCCGAGGCGCTCTGGGAGCTTGGCGCCGAGGTGATCGCGATCGGCGTTGAGCCCGATGGCTTCAACATCAACAAGGATGTCGGCTCGACCGAGCCGGAGGCGATCAGCCGCAAGGTGCGCGAACTGCGCGCTGATATCGGCATCGCGCTCGATGGCGACGCCGACCGCGTGCTGATCGTCGACGAGCAGGGCCATGTCGTCGATGGCGACCAGCTCATGGCGGTGATCGCGCGCAGCTGGCACGAGGATGGCCGCCTGTCGCAGCCGGGCATCGTCGCCACCGTGATGTCCAACCTCGGGCTGGAGCGCTATCTGGCGGGCCTGGGCCTGTCGCTGGCGCGGACTGCCGTGGGCGACCGCTACGTGCTCGAGCACATGCGGGCGCATGGCTACAACCTCGGCGGCGAGCAATCCGGCCACATCATCCTCTCCGACTACGCGACGACGGGCGACGGGCTGGTCGCGGCGCTGCAGCTGCTCGCCGTGGTCAAGCGCATGGACAAGCCGGTCTCCGAGGTCTGCCATTGCTTCGAGCCGCTGCCGCAGATCCTCAAGAACGTGCGCTACAAGCAAGGCCAGCCGCTCAAGGAGACGCCGGTCGTCAACGCGATCGAGGCGGCCAAGCTGATGCTGGGCGCGAGCGGCCGCCTGGTCATCCGGCCCTCCGGCACCGAGCCGGTGATCCGCGTCATGGCCGAGGGCGACGACCGAGACCTCGTGATGCGCGCGGTCGATGAGGTCGTCGAGGCGGTGACGAAGGCTGCGGCCTGAGGGCGGGCAGCTCGCCTGGACGCACGGCTCTCTTCCCTTCTCCCGGATGGGAGAAGGTGCCCCGGCAGGGGCGGATGAGGGCCTGCCGTTGAACTAGCTACCACCGTCATGCTCGGCCTTGTGCCGAGCATCCACGCCTTGCGGCGTTGCAGCTGCTGGGGCGTGGCAAAGACGTGGATGGTCGGGACGAGCCCGACCATGACGGGGAAGGCACTGCCACAGTGTCTGACGGCGGGGCCTCGGGAGAGGGATTCCCCGCGCTCTGCCCGAGAAGGCGCGGCTCTCCCCGGTTCTTCATCTACCCCTGCGAAGCCTACCGCAAAGACGCGATGCGAAAGCCTCATCTCGCGTAGCGTCAGCATTATTTTCCAAAGAATTCGTGGTTAAGCGGTAAGGTTAAGTCTCATTTAAGAAATCGCTGGCAACGTCCTTCCCATTGGTAACTCGCGCGGGCTGCGTTTCGCTCGCGCAAACTCGAAGGACACTGCCATGGGCAGCCTGAAAACTTTTGCGCTTGCCGGTGCTATGGCGCTCAGTGCCGCCGCCATGGCCAATGCCGCTGACCTGGGCGTGGGCTTGCCGCCGCCGCCCGAGCCGCTTGGGCTGAAGGGCACGATCGGCTCCGGCTGGTACCTGCGCGGCGACGTCGGCATCGGCGTCCAGAGCGTCGACAAATACGAGCAGGCCGACACCATCGCCTATGGCGGCAGCTTCTTCGGCAAGACCGATGAGACCGCATTCTTCGCCGGCCTCGGCGCCGGCTACCGCTTCAACAACTGGTTCCGCGTCGACGGCACGCTGGAATATCGCGGCGGCTCCTCGGTCGGCGTCAACGACAGCATCTACAACCCCTTCGCCCTGGGCAACCAGACCAACACCTACAAGGGCAACCTGTCCTCGATGGTCGCCCTGTTCAACGCCTATGTCGACCTCGGCACCTGGAACTGCCTGACGCCCTATCTCGGCGCCGGCATCGGCGTGGCGCGCAACCAGATCAGCGGCCTGACCGACCAGGGCATCGTCTTCGCCAACCAGCCCTTCGGCCCGGTCTCGCCGACGCTCGGCACCGCCAGCAGCGGCGACAAGACCGGCCTCGCCTGGGCCCTCATGGCCGGCGTCGGCTACGAGGTGAACAAGAACCTGACGCTCGAAGTCGGCTATCGCTACCTCAACCTCGGCGACGCCCAGTCCGGGCCGATCCGCAACGCCTTCCTGGCGGAATCCTATGCGCCGCTGAAGGCCAAGTCGATCGACAGCCACGACTTCAAGATCGGCATGCGCTGGAATTTCGGCGATCCCGATTGCTGCGGCCCGGTCGAGCGGCCGATCTATCAGCCGCCGGTCGTGCGCAAGTATTGATCGCCTGTTGGCGCGGAACCTCTCTGCGTCGTCCCGGACAAGCCGCGTTTGCGGCGCAGCTCCGGGATGACGGCGCTTGATTCTCGCAGATCAGAGCAAGCTCTAAGCGCACGAACCTATTCTCTGCCGGCGGCGCGGATCACACGATCCGCGCCGTTTGCATTTCACCCTCCCGTTGCGGGTGGACGGCGTCGCGTTGACAAAGCCGTCATCCCTTCGCCCTAGTTAGGCGGCGGCGCCGGCTCTCCCCGGGCGGGTCGGCCCCACGCGATTCAGCAACGAGGACATCACCATGAAGACACGCGCTGCCGTCGCCTGGGAGGCTGGGAAGCCGCTGACGATCGAGACCGTCGAGATCGGCGGGCCGAAGGCGGGCGAGGTCCTGGTCGAGGTGATGGCGACGGGCATCTGCCACACCGATGCCTACACGCTGTCGGGCCTGGATTCCGAGGGCAAGTTCCCGGCGATTTTGGGCCATGAGGGCGCCGGCATCGTGCGCGAGGTCGGGGCGGGCGTGACGACGCTTAAAGTCGGCGACCATGTCATCCCGCTCTACACGCCGGAATGCCGCAGTTGCAAAAGCTGCCTGTCGCGCCGGACCAACCTGTGCACCTCGATCCGCGCCACGCAAGGGCAGGGGCTGATGCCGGACGGCACCTCGCGCTTCTCCTGCGATGGCGGCGAGGTCTTCCACTACATGGGCTGCTCGACCTTCGCGAACTTCACGGTGCTGCCGGAGATCGCGCTGGCCAAGGTCCGCGAGGACGCGCCCTTCGACAAGATCTGCTATATCGGCTGCGGCGTGACGACCGGCATCGGCGCGGTGATCTACACGGCGAAAGTCTGGCCCGGCGCGAACGTCGTGGTGTTCGGGCTCGGCGGCATCGGCCTCAACGTCATCCAGGGCGCCCGCATGGTCGGCGCCGACAAGATCATCGGCGTCGACCTCAACCCGGCCAAGCGCGCCATGGCCGAGAAGTTCGGCATGACCGACTTCATCAACCCGAGCGAGATCGGCAACGACAAGGTCGTGCAGGCGATCGTGGACCTCACCGGCGGCGGCGCCGACTTCTCCTTCGACGCCACCGGCAACACCAACGTGATGCGCCAGGCGCTGGAGTGCTGCCATCGCGGCTGGGGCGAGTCGATCATCATCGGCGTGGCCGAGGCCGGCAAGGAGATCGCGACGCGGCCGTTCCAGCTCGTCACCGGCCGGGTCTGGAAGGGCACGGCCTTCGGCGGCGCCCGCGGGCGCACCGACGTGCCGAAGATCGTCGATTGGTACATGGAGGGCAAGATCAACATCGACGACCTGATCACCCACAAGCTCAGCCTCGACGAGATCAACCACGGCTTCGACCTGATGCACGAGGGCAAGTCGATCCGCTCGGTCGTCGTGTACTGAGCGGTCGTTTTTTGGCCCCATCCATCGCGCACTGAACCTCGGCGCCATCCCGGACAAGCGGCGAAGCCGCGCCGCTCCGGGATGACGGTGGAGGTGTGTTCGGCGCCGCAGCAAAAGGGACCATCTGATGGAATTGCTCTCCTCATCGAAAGCCTTCGGCGGGCAGCAGCGCGTCTATCGCCATGACAGCTCCGCCTGCGCCTGCCCGATGAATTTCGCGGTCTACCTGCCGCACCAGAGCGAGGACGGGCCGGTGCCGGTGCTCTGGTATCTCTCGGGCCTGACCTGCACGCACCAGAACGCCGTCGACAAGGGCGAGTACCGGGCGGCTGCGGCGGCGAACGGCATCGCCATCATTTGCCCCGACACCTCGCCGCGTGGCGAAGCCGTGCCGGACGAGCCGGAGAACTGGCAGTTCGGCTCCGGCGCCGGCTTCTACCTCGACGCGACGCAACAGCCTTATGCGAAGAACTATCGCATGGAGAGCTACGTCCTGCATGAGCTGCCGGAGCTGGTGGCGAAGGAACTGCCGCTCGACATGAGCCGGCAGGGCATTTTTGGCCATTCGATGGGCGGGCATGGCGCGATCACGCTCGCTCTCAAGCACCCGGAGCGCTACCGCTCGGTCTCGGCCTTCGCGCCGATCGCGCAACCCTCGACCGCGGGCTGGTCGCGCCCTGCCTTCGAGAAGTACCTCGGGCCGGACGAGGCGAGCTGGCGTCCCTATGACAGTACGGCGCTGATCGCCGACGGGCACAGGGTCAAGGAATTGCTGGTCGACCAGGGCACGGCCGATGGCTTCCTGCAGGAGGGCTTGCGGCCCTGGCTGCTGGAAGTGGCTTGCGTCAGCGCCGGCATCCCGCTCGAGCTGACGATGCGGGAGGGCTATGACCACTCCTATAATTTCGTCTCGACCTTCATGGCCCAGCACATCGCCTGGCATGCCGAGCGGCTGAAGGCGGCCTGACGCCCGCGTGGAACGCATCGCCCCGGCGGGGGTTTAGGATGCGCATCACTGCGCGGGGGAAGCCATGACCGCTTACGACAACGCGCCGTCAAAGCGCTCGTTCTTCACGCGCCTGTCGCAGGCGACGGCGCGCTGGGCGGGCAAGCCGCAGACCTTCTTCGTCGCGCTGCTGATCATCGTGATCTGGGCCGTGTCGGGGCCGTTCTTCGGCTTCAACGACACCTGGCAACTGGTGATCAACACCTCGACCACCATCGTCACCTTCCTGATGGTGTTCATCATCCAGAATAGCCAGAACCGCGACACGGCCGCGATGCAGATCAAGCTCGACGAGCTGATCGTGCGGCTGGAAGGCGCGCGCGAGGAACTGCTCGACCTCGAGGAGCTCGATGAGGAAAAGCTCGAGCTGATCCGCAACGAGTTCGAGAAGCGCGCCACCAAGGCGCGCGAGATGCTGAACAAGAGCCTCGACGAGAATGCCGAGCGGGGCGGCTGAGCTGCGGGCTTCCCGGAACGGCAATGTCGCGGCTCATGCACTCCTTCCCAGCGGCCTGATTTCGCGGAGCGACGAGGCTCCAGGTGCGGTTGGTCTTCCCTCGTGCGCTCCGTCGTGCTCTCGCATCGGAGACCGCTGCACGTGTGATCGAACGATGGATGGGTGCGAGAGCGAGCCTCTTCCATGCCGGTGCGGCTGCGTGGTCCGCTTTTATTATCGCGGCAGCCTTACAAAGGGCGGCGCCATTCCCCATGTGCGATGGACGGTCGCCGAGAATGAAGCCGCCTTGCGGTTGATCTGTTCCGGCGCGATCGCTTTGAGAAAACAGTCGATTTGTTTGAGCAATACGGAATTCGGCAGGGCGTGTCCGACGACCCCGAACTCTTCGCAAGCAATTGCCTGTTCGCTCGTAAGTTCGATGCCATGGTCGGCGAGGACGTGCTTGGCTTGATCGACGCGGATCCGCGGCTCGGCCGATTGCCCGCCGCGCCGCCGGCGCGGCCCTGCGTGTCTTCGCACCAGGACTTGATGCGCTCGGTCGCGTCGGCGTCCTGATCAGTGTCGCGGCGCGCGAAACAGGAAAGAACCTGACGATGGGCCTCAACTTTCCCAACCCCGTCCGCCGCTTCGATCTGGGGCGTTCCTGCGTGAGCTTTTGGGGCTCCGACGCGTCGATGGAGATCACCTTCCAGATCGATTTCGAGGCCTTGCGCAAGCTGAGCCCGGACACGGGCGACGTCGAAGCGGACGTCCTCGGCGTCTTCGACGCCAATCGCGAGAAGATCCAGAACGCCGCCCGAATTGCGTATTCGCGGCACCGCACCGGCTATCACAGATTGACCGGCGCCAGTTTTTGACGCCGCACCTGCCAGGAGAACGTCCATATGAACGCCATCGCGTATAAGGCAGGGGATCTCGTCAACCTGACGCATAACCTGGCCAACCAGCCCCGGCCCGGCCCGTTCGAGATCCTGCGCGTCATGCCCTCGCGGGACAATGCGGAGGAGCAGTATCGGGTGCGCGGTCCCGATGGGCAGGAGCGCGCGATCGGCCACCACGAGATTGTCGAGGGTCGCGGCAACGGCGCGAAGGCATAAGGTCAAAGCGATGGCTGAGCGTTCGAAGCTGCGCACCGATGCGGATAATGCGTTCCTCAGGACGCAGACCCAATCGTCGGTGCGCGACCGGATCGTCTCCGAGACGGAGATGGTCAATCAGGCCCGCGACGCGAAGACGGCCAAGCTGAAGGCGCAGCGACTGGAAAAGGAGGCGTTGGATCGCGAAATGCTCGCGGCCAACCCGCCGAAGCCGAAGAAGCGCCAGGCCGCTTCCCCTGCACCGACGACCGCCCCGCGGCCCCGATCGTAGCGAGCGCCTCGTGGATATCACCGTCACGCAGAAGGCCGACGAGGCCGCATGGCTTTTGACCGACCTGCTGGGCCGGCCCATGGGCGACATCACCGAGGAACCCGCAGGCGAGTTCCGGATCGTTTCGGCGGGGCAGGCGGTGGAGACGATGAAGGACATGAAACATGGTCCTTTTCCCAGCCTGGATGCCGCCCTTGCCGAGATCGAGCGCTTTACGCGGAGCGCCTGCCGCCGGGTCTCGCCGAAACCCGCGAGTGCCGAAAAGGCCGGATAGGGCGACGATCGCAAGCTCGGGAATCTGCCGAGGCTGAGAGACGGAGCGTCCGTTTGCCCTACACCGCCGCGGTCAGCCCGCCATCGACCATCAGCAGGTGGCCGCTGACATAGTCCGACGCGGCCGAGGACAGGAAGATCGCGGCGCCGACCAGTTCCTTGGTCTCGCCCCAGCGCCCGGCCGGCGTGCGGCTCCTGACCCAGGCCGAGAAGGTCTCGTCGGCGATCAGGGCCTTGTTCAGCTCGGTGACGATGTAGCCGGGGCCGATGGCGTTGACCTGGATGTTGTGCTTGCCGAGTTCGGCGGCGAGCCCGCGCGTCATCATCTTCACGGCGCCCTTGGTCGCGGTATAGGGCACGATGGTCGGGCGGCCGAGCTCGCTCATCACCGAGCCGATATTGACGACCTTGCCGCGGTTGCGCGCGACCATCCCCTTGGTCACGGCCTGGGTGACATAGAAGACCGAGTGCAGGTTGGTGGCGACGACCTGGTGCCAATCCGCCGCCGCGTACTCGGTGAAGGCGCCGCGCTTCTGCATGCCGGCATTGTTGATCAGGATGTCGATCGCGCCCGTATCCGCTTCGATGGCGGCGATGCCCGCATCGACCGCGGCCTGGTCGGTGACGTCGAAGGCGGCGATCGAGACCTTGCGGCCTGCGACGGCGATGGCCTTCTGCGCCGCTTCGAGCTTGGCCTCGTCGCGGCCGTTCAGCACGACATGGGCGCCGGCTTCCGAGAGGCCCTCGGCCATGGCGAGGCCGATGCCCTGGCCCGAGCCCGTGACGAGCGCGACCTTGCCTTCCAGACTGAACAGCGACAGCGACATGGGCGACCCTCTCCTGCGACGCATGCTTGCGACGATTTTGAAATTGCGCCGGCTCGCGTGGTTTCGCTAAGCAGCATTCAATCGATTAGCGCGTTTTCCGTTCGGCCGGAATCGGCCGAACGACAAGAATTCGCGCCAATCTATTTCTCGGGCATGTTCTTATCGCAAAAGTGGTGTCCACTTTTGCGGACCATGCCTGAGCCAATCGAACAAGCACCATTGCCGGGAGGCCACCATGCGCGCCGTCGTCATCCATGCCGAGAAGGATTTGCGCGTCGAGGAGACCACGGCGCCCGAACTCGGACCGCTCGACGTGCGGGTGAAGATCGAGGCCGGCGGCATCTGCGGCTCGGACCTGCACTACTACCTGCATGGCGGCTTCGGCACGATCCGCGTGCGCGAGCCGCTGATCCTCGGCCATGAGATCGCCGGCACGGTCGACGCCGTTGGCGGCGAGGTCTCGCGGGTGAGGCCGGGCGACCGGGTCGCGGTCAATCCGAGCCGGGCCTGTGGGCGCTGCCGCTATTGCCAGATGGGCCTGCAGCAGCACTGCACCGACATGCTGTTCTATGGCAGCGCCATGCGCTTCCCCCATGTCCAGGGCGGTTTTCGCGACGTGCTCGTGGTCGAGGAGCGCCAGGCCGTGAAGCTGCCCGGCCACGTGCCGGCGGCGCAGGCCGCCTTCGCCGAGCCGCTCGCGGTCTGCCTGCACGCCGTCAAGCGTGCCGGCCCGCTGCTCGGCAAGCGCGTGCTGGTGACGGGCTCGGGGCCGATCGGCGTGCTGACCGTGGTCGCGGCCAAGGCAGCGGGCGCGGCCGAGATCGTGGTGACCGACGTGGTCGATCAGCCGCTGCCGACGGCGCTGAAGATGGGCGCGACCAGTGCGATCAACGTCATGGCCGAGCCTGACAGGCTGAAGAGCGAGTTCGGCGCCGAGAAGGGCGCCTTCGACGTGATGTTCGAGGCCTCGGGCAACCAGCATGCCTTGACCGGCGCCTTCGACGTGGTGCGCTCGGGCGGCGTGATCGTGCAGATCGGCGTCGGCGGCAATTTCACACTGCCGATGAACGTGCTGGTCGCCAAGGAGTTCGACCTGCGCGGCTCCTTCCGCTTCCACGAGGAGTTCGACTGGGCGGTGCAGATGATCGGCTCGGGGGCCGTCGACCTCTCGCCGCTGCTGACGGCCTCGATCCCGGTCGAGCACGCGGTCGAGGCGTTTGAGCTGGCGGCGGACAAGTCGAAGGCGATGAAGGTTCAGCTCGTCTTCGGGTGATCAGCCGAGCTTGAACCTCGGATCGCCGGCACGGCCATGGCGCGCCGGGTCGTGGATGACGAACTTGTCGCGCCCGCCATGCTTGGCGGCGTAGAGCGCCACATCGGCGTGGGCGGCGGCGCTCGACAATTCCTCCATGGGCGAGACCAGGCAGGCGCCGATGCTGACCGTCATCGTTATCTCGCAATCGGCGTCGAGCCGGAGTGGCTCGCGCCTGACCTCGGCGACGATCTTGGCGGCGATGGCCGAAAGCGAGGCGGGGCTGCTCTCGGCGATGAGCAGGATGAACTCATCGCCGCCCCAGCGGGCGCAGACATCGTAATTGCGCAGCACGCCGCCGATGCGCCTGACGATCTCGACGATGACGCGGTCGCCGGCCTGATGGCCGTATTCGTCGTTGATCGTCTTGAAGTGGTCGAGGTCGACCAGCATCAGCGCCGATTGATGACCAGCGCGCAGCGCGCGGTTCTGCTCCTGCGCGAAGGCCTCCTCGAAGCCGCGGCGGTTGAGGACGCAGGTCAGCGGGTCGCGATGGGCGAGGCGCTCGAGCTTTTCGGTGCGCTCGCGCACCATGGTCTCGAGCCGGCCGGTATTGTCGCCGACGCTCTGCGCCATCTCGTCGAAGGCGCGCGAGAGCCGGCCGATCTCGTCCGGCGAGTGGTCCCTGATCGCGGCGCCGAAGACGCCGGAGCGGACGCGCGCGACCGAGTTCTCCAGCCGCGCCAGCCGGCTCAGCACGCTGCGGTCGAAGAGCAGGGTCATCAGGCCCGCGGCCACCAGCAGGATCGCGGCCAGCAGGATCGCGATTGGCGTGAACAGGCGCCGGTCGATGATCTCGTCGATGTCCATCAGCGTGACGTTGAACCAGCCGAGCCGGTCGAGATAGCCGACGCCGACGAGCATCTCGTGGCCACCGACCTTCATGAAGCGCGAACGCACCAGCACCTCGCCCTTCGTGACCTCCTCCATGATCCCCGCCAGCGCCCTGCGGTCGTCTTCGTCGTCGATCAGGTTGAAGATCGTCTTCTTGGCCTTGAGGTCCTTGGTCAGGCTGTGGAAATCGACGAGCTTCGGGTCGCGGTGGGCCTGCACGGCGCCGTTGCGGTCGACGAAGATGCTCTGCACGCCGGTCTGCGGGATGTCGACGACCTCGCGGATGAACTGGCTGAGGTCGACGCCGGTGCCGATGACGCCGAGCACGCGCTCGCCCTGGCGGATGATGCAGTTGATCCAGACCTTGGTGACGGCGAGGTTGTCGTCGTGGTCGACATTGAGGTGGCAGCCCGAGCCGAGCGCCGCCGTCTTGTAGTACCAGCCGTCGCGCGGGTTTCCGCGGGAGAGCGTGTAGCGCCTGCGGGCGAGTTCGTAGGTGTTGTCCTTGTCGTTGAAGTAGTAGTTGCCGGAGACGTCGAGCACGGCGAAATAGCTCTTGTCCTTGAACGAGAGCCGGTAGTGCTCCAGTTCGGCCAGCCCGCGCTCGGCCTTCTCGGGATCGTCCTCATCCTGCGCCCAGGCGACGATCGCGGGCGAGCGCGCCACGGTCTCGGCCAGCGAGACCTCGCGCATCAGCGATTCCAGGCCGCGATAGCGGTCGAACAGGATCTGCTTTTCGGCGAAGAGCGTGCCGAGCTTCACAACGGTGGCGTTGACGATCCACAGGAACGCGGCGGAGGCGGGCAGCGCGACGGCGAGCATCGCGGCCAGGGTCAGCATCAGCACACGGGCCTTCAGGCTGCGTGCGAAGGCCGACCAGGCAGCGACAGCCTTCATTCTGCGACCTTCTCCGACGCGCCGGCTCAACGGCTGAATGTCATGCCGGAAAGTCGTTCTCAGCTTCGAGCTGCGCCGCCATCCGATCGATGACGAAGATCATTCGGCCGGATTGCTTAACCTTAGGTCAATCGATCAGAACAAGCCTTCGATCTGACCTTGCGCATCGATATGGATGCGCTCCGCCGCCGGCTCGCGCGGCAGGCCGGGCATGGTCATGACGTCCCCGCAGATCGCGACGACGAAGCCGGCGCCGGCCGAGAGCCTGAGCTCGCGCACCGGGACGAGGTGGCCCGAGGGCGCGCCGCGCAAAGTCGGGTCGGCCGAGAAGGAATACTGCGTCTTGGCGACGCAGACCGGCAGGTGGCCATGGCCGGCCGCCTCCAGCTCGGCGAAGCGGGCCGCGACCCTGGGGCCGAGCGAGAGGCCGGCCGCGCCGTAGATCTCGCGGGCGACCGTCTCGAGCTTGTCCTTCAGCGGCATCTCGTCGGGGTAGAGCGGTGCGAAATCGGCGTCGCCGCCTTCGGCGAGCTCGGCGACCTTGTGCGCCAGCTCCTCAGTGCCGGCGCCGCCTTCGGCCCAATGCCGGCAGATCACGGCCTCGACGCCGAGATGGTTGCGGCAGAAGCTGCGGATCAGCTCGTGCTCGGCATGGCTGTCGCTGGTGAAGTTGTTGATCGCGACGATGGGTGGCACGCCGAACTTGCGGATGTTCTCGACATGGCGGGCGAGGTTGGCGAGCCCGGCCTGGAGCGCGTGCAGGTCTTCCTGCCCGAGCGCCTCCTTGGCCGCGCCGCCATGCATCTTGAGCGCGCGCACGGTCGCGACGATCACCGCCGCGTCGGGGCGCAGGCCGGCCTTGCGGCACTTGATGTCGAAGAACTTCTCGGCGCCGAGGTCGGCCCCGAAGCCGGCTTCGGTGACGACGTAGTCGGCGAGCTTCAACGCGGCGCGGGTGGCGATCACCGAGTTGCAGCCATGGGCGATGTTGGCGAAGGGGCCGCCATGGACGAAGGCCGGCGTACCCTCCAGCGTCTGCACCAGGTTGGGCATCAGTGCGTCCTTGAGCAGGACCGTCATCGCGCCGGTCGCCTTGAGCTCGGCGGCGGTGACCGGCTGCTTGGCGCGGCTGCGGCCGACGACGATGCGCCCGAGCCGCTCTTCGAGATCGGCGAGGTCGCGCGCCAGGCAGAAGATCGCCATGACCTCGGAGGCGACGGTGATGTCGAATCCGTCCTCGCGCGGGTAGCCGTTGCCGTTGCCGCCGAGCGAGGAGACGGTCGCGCGCAGCGCCCGGTCGTTCATGTCCATGACGCGCCGGAGCGCGATGTTGCGGGCGTCGAGGTCGAGCTTGTTGCCCCAGTAGATGTGGTTGTCGAGCATCGCCGCCAGCAGGTTATGGGCGCTGGTGATGGCGTGAAAATCGCCGGTGAAGTGCAGGTTGATCTGCTCCATCGGCACGATCTGCGCGTAGCCGCCGCCGGCAGCGCCGCCCTTGACGCCGAAGCAGGGGCCGAGCGAGGGCTCGCGCAGCGCGATCACGACGTTCTTGCCGATGCGCTTGAGCCCGTCGCCGAGGCCGACTGTGGTCGTGGTCTTGCCTTCGCCGGCCGGCGTCGGGTTGATCGCGGTGACTAGGATCAGCTTTCCGTTCGGGCGCGCGTCGAAATCGGGAATCGCGGCCGTGTCGACCTTGGCGATGAACTTGCCGTAGGGATTGAGGGCTTGCTCCGGAATTCCGGCGGTCTCGGCGATGGCGGTAACGGGTTTCAGCCGCGCGGCGCGGGCAATCTCGATATCGGTCGGCATGCGGGTCCCTTTTCGCGCCGGCTGGGGCCGTCACGCGGAATCGGCCGGCACAGTGCCGCGAAATGCGGAACTCTGCCACTGCCTTTCGCAATGCCAGAGCCGTGCCAGATGCGGGCCATGTCTTTTGACACAGGGCGCCAGTCATGTGCCTGCTATTGCTGCCGCTACGGCACGGTGGCAATCAGATGTGAGCCAGCGTTCGGGCGCGAGGCGGCCTTTGCCGACGGGCTTGGGGGACGATGCCGTCAATGGCGGACGAGACTTGATGGTAGACGAGACTTGGCCGATCGGCGGCGGCGAGACCGGGCTCTTGCTGCGCGGCTTCAACCCATCTTCGTCTGCACTTGGCGCGCCCTCGGGCTGGCCTGCCGCCTTGAAGGCGGTCGTGCAGCTCATGCTGTCCTCGCCGACGCCGATGACGCTGCTCTGGGGCAGGCAAGGCTTCATGGTCTATAACGACGCCTACGCGGTCATCGCGGGGGCGCGGCATCCCGAGATCCTGGGCCAGAGCGTCTTCGAGGCCTGGCCGGAGGTGGTCGATTTCCACCGCGTGGTGATGGATGCCGTCCTTGGCGCCGGCGAGCAGCTCTCCTATCGCGACCTGCCGCTGGTGCTGCACCGGAACGGCCGCGCGGAGGACGTCTGGCTGAACGTCGACTACAGCCCGATCCTCGATGAAGCGGGCAAGCCCTGTGGCGTGCTCGCGATCGTCTTCGAGACGACCGAGGCGATGCGGACGAAGCTGGCGCAGGAAGCCGCCGAGCAGGCGCTGCGGGCGCGCGAGCGCGAGCTGGCGCAGGTGCAGAAGATCGGCAGGGTCGGCGGGCTCGAGGTCGATCTGCGGGGCGGGTTCAACAACAAGCGCTCGCCCGAATACCTGATGCTTCACGGCCTGCCGCCGGAGGCGGTGAACGAGAGCCACGAGGATTGGGTGCGGCGCATCCACCCGCAGGACAGGGCCGTGACCGAGGGCCATTTCCGCGAGGCGGTGGCCGGAACGGTGCATGACTACCATGCCGAATACCGGATCATCCGGCCCTCCGACGGGGCGATGCGCTGGATTGCGGCGACCGCGCAGATCGAGCGCGACGAGGCCGGCCGGGCGGTCAGGCTGATCGGCGCCCATATCGACGTGACCGAGCGCAAGGAGGCCGAGGCGCAGCAGCGGCTGCTGCTGCAGGAGCTGGCGCACCGGGTCAAGAACTCGCTGGCGATGATCCAGGCCATCGCCTCCCAGACCTTCCGCAATGCCGGTTCGATCGAGGCCGCAAGCGAGACGTTCAGCGCGCGGCTGGCGGCGCTGTCGCGGGCGCATGACCTGCTGGTCAACGGCAACTGGGCGAATGCGACGCTGCGCGACGTGGTCGGCAGCGTCGTCGGCATCCAGGGCGAGCCCGAGCGCTTCGCGATCAGCGGACCGGATATCCAGGTTGGCCCCAAGGCGGCGCTGGCGCTGACGCTGATCTTGCACGAACTCGGCACCAACGCCGTGAAGTACGGCGCGCTCTCGAACCAGCACGGCCGCGTTGCAGTGAGCTGGCGGATCGACGACATGGAGGGCGAGCGGCAGTTGCGCCTGCGCTGGCAGGAGAGCGGCGGCCCGCCGGTCGAGCCGCCGAAGCGCCGCGGCTTCGGCTCGCGGCTGATCGAGCGCACCTTCCCCTCGACCCGCTGCCGGGTCGAGAACACCTTCCCGCCCGCTGGCGTCGTCTTCACGCTCGACGCGCCGCTGGAGGCGCTGCAGGACGGCGATAGCGGCGACGAGGGGAAGTGACAAGCGGGCGCCTCGCAGGCGCCCGCCAGCGTCTTCCTACGCCACCAGATGCTTGTTCTGCGGGAAGAGGAATTTGCGGGCCTCTTCGTCCACCTCCATCTTGAAGGTGAACTGCTCCTTCAGGGCCACGGCGCGCTGCGCCGCCGGACGGGCCGAGATTTCGTCGAGATGGCGCTTGACGTTGGAGAGCTTTCCGAAAGCCTCGTCGCCGAGCGCGAACTGAGCGCGGGTCGCCCAGCCCCAGACCGACATGTCGATCAGCGTATAGGCGTCGCCGAGCATGTAGCGGTGCTTGCCGAGCTGGTCGTTGATGATGCCCCAATGGCGCTCGGCCTCGCGGGCATAGCGGTTGATCGCATAGGGCAGCTTCTCCGGCGCGTGGAGGGAGAAATGCACCGCCTGGCCGCAATAGGGGCCGATGCCGGTGGCGACGAACATCAGCCAGGACAGCATCTGGCCGCGCGCCTCGGGCGTGTTCTCGGGCAGGAACTGGCCGGTCTTCTCGGCGAGGTAGAGCAGGATGGCGTTGCTGTCGAAGACCTTGACGTCGCCGTCGGTGATCGCGGGGGTCTTGCCGTTGGGGTTGATCGCCAGGAACTCGGGCTTGAACTGGTCGCCGCGGCGGGTGTCGACCGGCACCATCTCGTAGGGCAGGCCGGTCTCTTCCAGGAACAGCGCGATCTTCGCCGGGTTGGGCGAGGGATGGTAGTAGAACTTGATCATCGGGGTCTCCATAGGATCGGCCCCCGCTTCTTAGCACTCGCATCGCCCTGTCCGGGCATGATATCCGCACAAGCCCGCTCCAATGATGCCGACAGGTCGCGCCATGCCCAACCGCCCCGTGATGCTGATGATCCTCGACGGCTGGGGCTGGCGCGAGGAGAGCGAGAACAACGCCGTCAGGCTGGCGAAGACGCCGAACTTCACGCGGCTCTGGGAAAGCTCGCCGCATGCCTTCCTGAAGACCTCGGGGCTCGATGTCGGCCTGCCGGAGGGCCAGATGGGCAATTCCGAGGTCGGCCACCTCAACCTCGGCGCCGGCCGCGTCGTGATGCAGGACCTGCCGCGGATCAACCGGGCGATCGCCGACGGCTCGATCGCCGCGGCGCTGGAGGCGACGGGGCTGATCGCCAAGCTGAAGCAGAGCGGCGGCGCCTGCCATCTGCTCGGCCTGGTCTCGCCCGGCGGCGTGCATGCGCATCAGGACCATGCGGTCGCGCTGGCGAAGATCGTGACGGCGCAGGGCGTTCCCGTCCGCGTCCACATCTTCACCGACGGGCGCGATACGCCGCCGCAATCGGCCGGCGACTATGTCCGCGACTTCGTCGCGGCGCTGCCTGAGGGCGCGAGCGTCGCCAGCCTGTCGGGCCGCTACTACGCCATGGATCGCGACAATCGCTGGGAGCGGGTCGAGAAGGCCTGGGCCGCGATGGTGCTCGGCGAGGGCAAGGGCTTCGCCAGCGCGGAAGCGGCCGTCGCTGGCGCTTATGCCGTCGGCATCAACGACGAGTTCATCATGCCCGACGTGATCGGCGCCTATGCCGGCATGCAGGATGGCGACGGCTTGCTCAGCTTCAATTTCCGCTCCGATCGCATCCGCGAGATCCTGGCTGCGGTGCTGGAACCGGAGTTTTCCGGCTTCAAGCGCTCGCGCGTACCGGCGCTGGTCGAGGCCGTGTCGATGACCTCCTACAGCGCCGAGCTCGACAAGCGGATGGCGGTGATGTTCGCGCCGCAGACGCTGGCCAACGGCCTGGGCGAGACGGTCGCCAAGGCCGGCCTGAAGCAGGTGCGCATGGCCGAGACGGAGAAGTATCCGCACGTCACCTACTTCTTCAACGGCGGCGAGGAGACGCCCTATCCCGGCGAGGACCGGGTGATGGTGCCGTCGCCCAAGGTCGCGACCTATGATCTGCAGCCGGAGATGTCGGCGGCGGAGCTGACCGACAAGGCGGTCGCGGCGATCTCCTCGGGCAAGTACGACCTCGTCGTGCTCAACTTCGCCAATCCCGACATGGTCGGCCATACCGGCGTGCTCTCAGCCGCGATCAAGGCGGTCGAGACGGTCGATGGCGGGCTAGGCCGCATCGCCGAGGCGGTGACGAAGGCCGGCGGCGCGCTGCTGGTCACGGCCGATCACGGCAATTGCGAGCTGATGGTCGATCCGGTGACCGGTATGCCGCACACGGCCCATACGACCAACCCGGTGCCGCTCATGCTGATCGGCGGGCAGGCCAAGGCGCTGGCGGATGGGCGACTGGCCGATATCTCGCCGACGTTGCTGGCTTTGATGGGGCTGGAGCAGCCGGCGGAGATGACGGGTGGCTCGCTGCTGCGCTGAAGCGGTTCCCGATCAGCTCAATCGTCATTGCGAGCGTAGCGAAGCAACCCAGGGGGCTCGCTCACCCAGTCCCCCTGGGTTGCTTCGCTACGCTCGCAATGACGGGGTCCGCGTCATCCCGGACAAGCCGCGTAGCGGCGCCGCTCCGGGATCCATCATAAAGCACAGAGCCCTACGATGGATCCCGGCGCTCCGCTTCGCTGCGGCCGGGATGACGGCGCGGTTGCGAGAAACCCAGCTCAGAAGCTGTACGAGACCTTCACCTTCAGCAGGTGCTGGCTGAAATTGGTCAGGTCGAGATTGCCGGGCTCGCCCTTGGCCTTGCCGGCGAGCTGGACGTTGTAGGCGGCCGAGATCGCCAGCGCCTTGGTCGCCTGCCAGTAGACGCCGGGGCCGGCGAAGGTGGCGTAGCCGGCTTCCTTGCTGAAGCCGAGCGTGTTGTAGGCGCGCTGGTGGCGCACCTCGCCGCTGAGATAGACGCCGTCGAGCACCTGCCAGGCCAGCGAGCCGCCGAGCGTCAGGGTCGAGGAGCGGCCATACGGGTCCGGCCCGGTCCAGGTCATGTCCTGCGAGACGTTGAGCGCGGCGTAGAGCTTGCCGGGGATCAGCGTCTTGTCGGCGAAGAGGCGCAGGCCCGTGTTGTAGACGGTGAAGCGGCCGGCGCCCTCGGGATCGATCCGGTTGAAGCTGGGATCGACGACCGCGGTCAGGCCGATGCCGTGCAGGTCGCGGCCGAGCAGCTTGTACTTCATCTCGACGCCGGCGCCGAAGCTGCGCTCGTCGGCGCTGATGCCGCCGACCGAGGCGTTGGTGAAGTTGCCGAGCAGGTAAGGGCCGACCTCCATGCAGGGGAACAGGCCGTAGGAGCCCTGCAACTGGCCACTATTGCTGTTCAGCCGGCCGGTGCGCGTGCCGTAGGCGCCGCCATAGGTGAAGCTCGGGCCGAAGGAGCCGACATCGGCGACGTCGGAGCCGGTGGTGAAGCCGAAGGCGTCGGTCGGGATGCCCTCGCTCTCGGTGCAGGCGGAGGGCGGCGGCGGAGCCGCGGGCGCTGATTTGCGCGAGGGCAGGTCGGCGGCGAAGGCGGAGGTCAGGCCCGCGCTCAGGAGCAGGGCGGAGGCGGCGAGCTTGAGCGACATCGGGCAGTTCCTATGGGCGGTTCAGACCCGCTCAGGGCGAAGATGGCCGGAGCGACTCTGGTCGAGCTGATGAAGCGACCATCGTCCAGAAAGCCCGGCAAAGCGAGAGCCCGCGCAACCTCCGTGAGTGTAATAGTATAACATGTTGCGCCGCCGCAACAGCAGCCCTCAGGGCGCCGCGACGGAGGCGAGCCGGGCGAAGGCGCGCGGCGCGATCTCCTCCAGCGCCGCGATTGGCTTCCAGGCTGCGGCATGGACCTCCTCCTCCTGCGCCACCAGCGGCAGGGCGGGATCGGCGAGGAAGAGATATTGCAGGTCGTGGTGGATATGGGCCGGCTCGCCGCGTGATGGCTTGCCCGGCACGTCATGGCTGTCGATGGCGAAGGGCAGGTCGCCGCCGCCATGCCAAGGATGCAGCTTCAACCCGGCGACGCTGGTCTCCTCCAGCGCCTCGCGCGCGGCCGATTGGTGGAAGAACTCCGCCGGCTCGTAATGCCCGCCCGGCTGGAGCCAGCGGCCGATCACGACATGGTCGATCAGCAGGATCCGGCAATGGTCGGGCGAGAGCACGATCGCACTTGTCGTGACATGGCCCGGGAAAGTGTCGCGGCTGTCGAGCGCGTGGCGCTCCGCGATCTGCCAGCGCAAGATGCTCGCGCGGATCGGCGATCTCGGTGCGGAAGCGAGCGACGAGCGGCTCGAGCCGGGCGAGGAAGGATTGGGACGTGTCCATGGCTCTGGATAGCCGATTCGTCGAGGCGACTACTTATTTCAGCTGCAGGCGGTATTCCTCGAAGCCGCCATCCTTCAGCCCGTCATAGCCGACGAGGATGCTCAGGCTGTCCGGCGTCTCGGCGAGAAGCGCGACCACCTCGGCCTTGGCCTTCTTGCGGTCCGGCAATTCGCCGAGTTCGCGCGCGGCCGCGGGTTGGCGCGGATCGACCAGGATGAGCGCATAGGGCACGCCCTGCTCCTGCCGCGGGCCGACCAGGGCAACGAGCCGGCCGTCACGGAGCGCGGCGAGATCGCGGATGCCGCGCCCCTTGCCGGCGTCGAAAGTCACGGTATCGATCGCTGCCTTCAGCGGGTCCGAGCCGGCTGCGAACAGCGCGGCGACGCTGGTGCCGACCAGCACCGCCTTGCCGGCCGGAGCCGGCGCGCGCAGGCCGGCCCAAAGCTGGTCGCCGCTTACGGCAAGGCCTTCGACATTCAAGCCATCGGCGCTCATCAAATCCTTGCCGAAGAAGCTGCCGGCCGCTGCCGCCCGGCGCAACGCATCGCCGAGCCGGTAGGTCAACTCGGCCGGCCCCTCCGGCTTGCCGGCGGCATCGACCCTGATCCGGGCGAGCTGGAAGGAGGAGAGCCGGAACTCGCCCGAGTTGCGCGAGCAGCCATGCGAGCCGGTGACGTAGAAATAGGGGGCGGCGAAGGCGGCGCCCTCGCTGTCGAACTCGCCATAGCCGCCCTGCTTCGGGCAGGCGACCGAAGGCCTGGCGCCAAGCGCTGCGGGTGAGGGCGCCGTGCCGATCAAGGCGATCGTCTTGCCCGGCGTGATGCGCTTGCCCTTCAGCGTCGCGAACTGGGCGTCGATATTCTCGTCATTGCCCAGCAGGCAGCGCCGCTCGCCATCGACGGCTGGCAGGCAGGCCATACCGCTGACGTCCCTAGCTGGCTTGCCGGGCTTCTTGCCCTCGAAATCGCCGGTGGCCTCGATGGAACGCTCGGGTTTGAGTGGTTTGGCCGACGCGGGCATCGCGGTGAGGATGGCGGCGACCGCGACCAAGACAAAGACGAGACGAGTCATGACGGCGCTCCAAGGTTCTGGGCGATAGAGCTCGTGCCGCCGCCGCTTGTCAAAGCATGGGGTTTGAGCGCGCAGCGGGGATAAGCGAGCAACTTATCCCCACCCCCTCCGACCTCCCTGATCATCCGCGCGCAAAGACGGAGATCACATGCATGACGGTCACGAACTGGGCGCGGGAGGTCCTCGATCTCGATATCGCGCTAATGCGAATAGAACTCTGGGTGGTGGAACTGCGGCGCGGTTTGGCGTTGAGCCGCAGCGCAAACAGTCCCTCCCTGAAATACAACCCGAACCAACCTCGCGTGCCCGAGGGGCGCCCGAACGGCGGGCAATGGACTGACGGTGGAAGCGGGGAGGGTGGCGGGGGCGGCACCCTCAGTGATTGGTCCAGTACCTGGCTTGGCGGAGCGCCAGGCGTAGGGTTCGATCGGGATATTGCAGAGGGGCTCGCGGCCCCAAGCGATGAGCTGGGAGAGTGGGGCGGCGAGGCGGATGAATCTGACGAGTTGCCAGTTCACGAGGCAAGCAACAGGTCGCGCAGTAGCGGCGGAAGCTGGCCTAACGCTTCTCCGGCACAACAAGCGCGGCTGACGGCCTCAGAGCTTCAAGCTCAGGCTGCAATCAGGCGGGTGCAAGAGATAGATGCGCGCTGGCGGCCAGGTTCCAGCATTTCGGAGGGTATTGAAGGCTCGATCGCAACCAATCAGGCCATTGTGCGACAGGCCGAAGGGCGTCTGCGCGAGCTTCAGGGGATGGGGCTGGGTTTTGGACCATTTGCTCGCGACTCGATACCGGCCCGCGGGCCAGGCCGGACGAACGCGGAAGAGCAGCGGGATGTCAATCGAATGGGATACATTTTTGGCTGCCATACGTGCGGAGCAACGACGCCAGGAACACAGTCCGGCAATTATATCGGCGATCACCAACGCCCCAATGCTCTGTCGCCGCCTGGACAACAGCAGTGGCTCGTTCCGCATTGCTTAAGCTGCAGCAGGAGCCAAGGTGGTGCCATAACAGGGCTGAAATGGAGGCGATGATGGTTGTCCGTCAAGCGATTATTCGACCCAGCAATTCCCTTGTCGTTATTTCGGGGGGAGGCAAGGTAGATATACCTGTAGGGCGAGCGATAGAACCCGTCGCAGCCTCCCCAACCTGCCTTCTGGTGGCCTGTTGCCCTGAGGTAGATGGCGATACCGAGCTTACCATCGGTCTTTCGAACGAAGTCGACCCGGGTAACGCGCCAGGTTTCGTTGGTCGACTTGAAACACCTCGACGGCGGATCGTCGTCGAGACGGTTGAAGAGGAGGTGATCTTCGATCAGATCGTTCCCTCAACGCAGACAGCAGTTCGTATTTGGTTCAGTCACCCGAAATGGCCGGAGAAGGTGATCATCGGCATCGACTGACGGCGGTAACAGTGAGCGCCAGAATTTTTCTGGCGTTCACTGAAGAACAGGTTTCCATTCTTCATGTGCATCCTGCAGTATCTGACAGGTGGCTTTATTCATGGCTTGAGATACAGAAGCTGAACATGGCTCGCCAATCGGTTATCCGACCCAGCAATTCGATCGTTTTCGTTCATGGCGGGGGGCACTCGACGTGCCCGCCGATAAAATCAATCCAAAGATCAGTCTCGTGGCCGCAAGCCCCTCATGCTTGGCTGTCTGTGTAAATCCAGAAGTCGACGGCCCGACAGAGCTGACCTTCGGCCTTTCGAGGGAGGTCGATCCCGGCTACGCGCCCGGTTTCGTCGGTCAAGTGGAGACGCCGCGGCGCCGGATCATCATCGACACCGTCGAGGAGGAGATCATCTTCGATCAAATCGTTCCCTCGACGCAAACGGCCCTCCGCATCTGGTTCAGTCACCCGAAATGGCCGGAGAAGGTCATCGTCGGCATCGACTAGCGGCAATAATGGCGGGCGCCGAACTTGGTTGGCGTTCGCCGAAACCCACTGCAGAGTCTCTTTCATCTCCAAGTGCCTGCAAAGCCCTGGCCGATTTGGCCCGGCGTTTGCGCTGATCCTGCTCGCTTAGCCTATGCCGTACGAAATCGAGACGATCAGGATCAATTCAGCACATCTTGGAGACGACATGTCGCAACGCCAGCGCTCACCACGGCTATCGCGTATTCTCGACCGCCTTAGCAAGCGCAAGCGGGCCGCCAAGCAAGCCGCGGCGAAGGAAGCGCGCAACGAGGACAAGCACGGCAGGCAGCAGGACCAAGCTTCCGCCAACACGGCCGAAGACGTGAAGAACTAAAATTCTACACTCCGGCGCGGGCAGCCTGCGCCGGAGTGGTCTTTCCAAAGTGGTCGCTGCGAAGTCCGCGCCAGAGCGTCCGCAGATCAGGCGCAGACGGTCGCCAAGTCTCAGTTCAGCTTGCCGTAGGCCGGGAGCGTCAGGAAGTCCTCGAATTCCGGCGCCAGCGAGAGCTTGGAGAAGATCTCGATCGCCTCCGGGAAGCGGCCCTTGGCGTAGTTGTCGGCGCCGACCTCGCCCTTCACGCGCTCCATCTCCTCGGTGAGGCAGCGCTTGAACAGGTCCTTGGTGACCTTGGTGCCGCCATCGACCTCGACGCCGTACTGGACGAACTGCCAGATCTGGGCGCGGCTGATCTCGGCCGTCGCGGCGTCCTCCATCATGTTGTAGATCGGCACCGCGCCACGGCCGCGCAGCCAGGCCTCAAGGTACTGCACGCCGACGCGGATGTTCTCGCGGAAGCCGGCCTCGGTGCGGGTGCCGTCATGGACCTCCAGCATGTCGGCGCGGCCGACATTGACGTCCTCGCGCAGCTTGCCGAGCTGGTTGGCTTGCGGCATCAGCCGGTCGAAGACCTCGTTGGCGACCGGGACGAGATCGGGATGGGCGACCCAGGTGCCGTCATGGCCGTCGCCGGCCTCGCGCTCCTTGTCGGCCTTGACCTTGGCGAAGGCGGCCTCGTTGGCGGCGGGGTTGTTCTTGATCGGGATCTGGGCGGCCATGCCGCCCATCGCGAAGGCGTTGCGCTTGTGGCAGGTCTTGATCAGCAGCAGCGAATAGGCGCGCAGGAAAGCCTTGCTCATCACCACCTGCGAGCGGTCCGGCAGGACATAGGCCTGGTTGCGGGCGAGCTTCTTGATGAAGGAGAAGATGTAGTCCCAGCGGCCGCAGTTCAGGCCGGCGATGTGGTCCTTCAGCTCGTAGAGGATCTCGTCCATCTCGAAGGCGGCGGGAAGCGTCTCGATCAGGACGGTGGCCTTGATCGTGCCGTTCTTCAAGCCGAGCGCGGTCTGCGTCGCGACGAAGACGTCGTTCCAGAGGCGCGCCTCGAGATGGGTCTCGAGCTTGGGCAGGTAGAAATACGGACCCGAGCCCGCTGCGAGCGAAGCCTTGGCGTTATGGAACAGGTAGAGGCCGAAATCGACCAGCGCGCCCGAGGCGATCTCGCCGTCGATCTCGATATGGCGCTCCGGCAGGTGCCAGCCGCGCGGGCGGATGATCAGCACGGCCGGCTTGGCGCCGACCTTGTAGGCCTTGCCCGTGACCGGGTCGGTGAAGTCGATCTGGTTGGCCCAGCGATCCCTGAGGTTGATCTGGCCCTCGACCATGTTGGCCCAGACCGGCGAGGAGGCGTCCTCGAAATCGGCCATGAAGACTTTCGCGCCGGAGTTGAGCGCGTTGACGATCATCTTGCGATCGACCGGCCCGGTGATCTCGACGCGGCGGTCGAGGAGATCGGCCGGGATCGGAGCCACCTTCCAGTCGCCCTCGCGGACATGCTTGGTCTCGGCCAGGAAATCCGGGGTCTCGCCGGCGTCGAAGCGCTTCTGGCGCTCGGCGCGCAGCGCGAGCAGGCGCTTGCGGGTCTCGTTGAAGCGGCGCTGCAGGTCGGCCACGAAGGCGAGCGCGTCATGGGTCAGGACCTCGTCGAAACGGGGGCCGATCGCGCCGGTGATGACGACGCCCTTGGGCAGGTTCAGACTGGTCGACATGGCGTGTACTCGCTGGTGGTTTCGTTCCGGGTGGGACTTATTGCGCCGATGGACTTTCTTCGCTAGGCGCAGGAAGCGTGAGCACTTGTTCCGTAAATGAAAAGATAGGGGCTGCGCGTCAACGCCCGCCCAGTTCGACGAAGCGCCCAATAAAGCGCTCCTGCGCCGCTTCCGTCGAGAGGGGATTCAGCCAGTCCATCACCGTGCGCGGCAGGGGCTGCGGACGGCCGAAGAATTTCAGCGCCTCGGCGCGCTCGAAGCCGGCCAGTTCCGTTGCCTCGAGGAAGGCGGCGATCTTGTCGGCGTCCTTGGTCTTGCGCTTGAGCAGGGCGGGAGGCTCGGCCGGCAGGCTGAAGCGCAGGTGGATCGCCGCGAGCAATCTCAGCTCGACGCTCTTATAGGCGTCGCCCATCACGACCTTGAAGGGCGAGATCATGTCGCCGATGACGTATTCCGGCGCATCGTGCAGCAGCGCCATCAGCCGCCAGGCGTCGGACCAGTCGGGGTTGAGATGGCCTGCGATCGCCTCGACCAGCAGGCAATGCTGCGCCACCGAGAAGGAATGCGCGCCCTGCGTCTGGCCGTTCCAGCGGGCGACGCGGGCGAGGCCATGGGCGATGTCGTCGATCTCGATGTCGAGCGGCGAGGGGTCGAGCAGGTCGAGGCGGCGGCCCGACAGCATGCGCTGCCAGGCCCGGGGCGAGGCGGGGGGCTTGGCCATGCTCAGGCGGCAGGCCGGGCGTCACGCGCCAAAGCCGCGCATTCCTGCCAGCGAAAGCAGCCGGTGACGTGGTCGTTGACCAGCCCGCAGGCCTCCATGAAGGCGTAGACGATGGTCGGGCCGCAGAAGGTGAAGCCGGCGGCCTTGAGTTCCTTCGAGACCGCCTCGGAGACCTTGGTCTGGGTCGGCACCTCCTCATGGGTGCGGAAGGCGTTCTGGAGGACGCGGCCATCGAGATGCTTCCAGAGGAAATCGGCGAAAGGCTGCTTCTCGCTGATGACGAGATAGGCTCGGGCGCTCTTGATCGTGCCCTCGATCTTGCCGCGATGGCGGATGATGCCGGCGTCGCCGAGCAGGCGCTGGACGTCGGCCTCGCCGAAGCGGGCGATCGCCTCCGGCTCGAACCCGGCGAAGCCGGCGCGGAAGGCGTCGCGCTTGCGCAGGATGGTGATCCAGGCGAGCCCGGCCTGGAAGCCGTCCAGGATCAGCTTCTCGAACAGGGCGCGGGAATCGTATTCCGGCACGCCCCATTCGGTGTCGTGATAGGCGAGGTAGAGCGGGTCGGTGCCCGGCCAGACGCAACGGAACTTGCCGTCCGGCCCCTCGACTGCAGCGCGCCCGGTCATGCTGCGGCTCCGAAACCCGGTTCGCCCGGGAAGAGGAAGTGCAGGAAGGACGGCTTCTCCAGCGTGAAGGCGAGGCCGCCGCCAGCGAGCGTCTGGCCCTCGGCCAGCGCATCGGCGACGCGGTCGAGCCTGAGCATGGCGAGGCCGCGGCCTCCGGCGGACGAGCCGATGTGGCCGAGCGACTTGCCGCCGGCGCTGGCCTCGACACCCATTTCCGGGTTCAGGCCCTCGGTGAAGACCACCGGCACGGCGCGGGTGCGGGCGGTGCCGCGATGCTGCATGCGGGAGACGACCTCCTGGCCGATATAGCAGCCCTTCTTGAATGAGACGCCGCCGAGCTGGTCGAACAGGGCCTCGTGCGGGAACGTGTCGCCATAGGCGAAGTCGCGGCCGCCATCGGGGATGCCGAGCGCGATGCGGCGGGCGTGATAGGCGTCCATGTCCTCGCTGGCGATCTCGTTGAGGCCGTCGCGGTCGGTGATGGCGCGGCCGCCGAGCTCGGACAGGCGCGGGTCGGCATAGGTCAGGCCGGCATCGGCCGGCAATTGCGAGCCGTCGGTCGCGGCGATTACCGCGCTCGCCTCGCTGAGATCGTCGAGCGCCACCTTGGCGCGCAGCTTGTAGAGTTTCAGTCGCTTCATCAGATCGGGCACCTGGAGGAGCGGCGCGTCGAGCAGGAAGCCGCCGCCTTCCGACTCGGGCACCGCGATCACCAGAAAATCGCTGATGATCTTGCCTTGCGGTGTCAGGAGCCCGCCATAGCCGGCGTGGTCGGCGGTGACGAGGTCCATCTCGTTGGTGACGATGTTCTGCAGGAAGTCGCGCGCGTCCTCGCCGCTGACGCGGATGACGCCACGGTCTTTGAGGTGGGCCGCCTTGAGATGAGCTGCCGGCATGGCTCGCTTCCGGTTGAGAATCTGGCTGGACGTGTGTTGATCCGATAGGTAGGCCGCTTCCATCCCTTCCTCAACCAGCAGGACCCTTCCGATGCCGCAGAGCTATGATGTCCTCCTGAAGGGCGGCACGGTGGTGAACCAGGACGGAAGCGGCGCGCGCGACCTCGGCATCACCGGCGGCAAGATCATGGCCATCGGCGATCTCAGCCAGGCCTCGGCCGGCGAAGTGGTCGATTGCCGTGGCCTGCACATCCTGCCCGGCGTGATCGACAGCCAGGTGCATTTTCGCGAGCCGGGGCTCGACCACAAGGAAGACCTGGAGAGCGGCTCGCGCGCCGCGGCGCTGGGCGGTGTGACCTGCGTCTTCGAGATGCCGAACACGATCCCGCAGACGACGACGCCCGAGGCGCTGGCCGACAAGGTCAGGCGCGGCCGGCATCGCATGCATTGCGACTTCGCCTTCTGGGTCGGCGGCACGCATGAGAACGCGCATGAGGTCGCCGAGCTGGAGCGGCTGCCCGGCGCTGCCGGCATCAAGGTGTTCATGGGCTCGTCCACCGGCGACCTGCTGGTCGAGGACGACACGGGCGTCGCCGAGATTCTGAAGCGGACGCGCCGGCGCTCGGCCTTCCATTCCGAAGACGAGATGATGCTGCGCGAGCGGATGAACCTGCGCGTCGAGGGCGATCCGTCGAGCCATCCGGTCTGGCGCTCGCCCGAGGTGGCGCTGACCTGCACGAAGAGGCTGGTCAGGATCGCGCGTGAGACCGGGGCGCGGGTGCATATCCTGCACATCTCGACCGGCGAGGAGATGGTCTTCCTCAGGGATCACAAGGACGTCGCGACCGTCGAGGTGCTGCCGAACCACCTGACGCTGGTCGCGCCGGATTGCTACGAGCGGCTCGGCACCTACGCCCAGATGAACCCGCCGATCCGCGACGACAGCCATCGCCAGACGATCTGGTGGGGGTTGGAGCAGGGCATCGTCGACGTGCTCGGCTCCGATCACGCGCCGCATACGCATGAGGAGAAGCATCACGCCTATCCCGCCAGCCATTCCGGCATGCCGGGCGTGCAGACGCTGGTGCCGATCATGCTCGACCACGTCAATGCCGGCAGGCTGACGCTGGAGCGCTTCGTCGACCTGACCAGCCATGGCCCGCAGCGCATCTTCGGGCTCGAGGGCAAGGGAAGGATCGCGGTCGGCTGGGACGCGGACCTGACCATCGTCGACATGAAGCGGCGTGAGACCATCACCAATGACTGGATCGCGTCGAAATGCGGCTGGACGCCCTATGACGGCGTCAGCGTCACCGGCTGGCCGGTCGGCACCTATGTGCGTGGTCGCAAGGTGATGTGGGAGCGCGAGCTCACGACGCCGTCGCAGGGCGAGCCGGCGAGGTTTTTGGAAGCGCTGCCGCGAGCGGTTTGAGGCGGTTTGCCTCGGTGCCACAGGTCGTCATCCCGGACGTAGCGGAGCGGAGCTCCGGGATCCATCATAGGGCTCCGGAGCTTTACGATGGATCCCGGAGCTGCGCCGCAAACGCGGCTTGTCCGGGATGACGGAGAGGTTTTCGCAAGGGCCAAAGAGATAGTTCGAAGGGCCTCGAAATTTTCTCGGGGCCCGTGTCGATTCTCGTCGACCTCGTTCGACGTGTCAGTAGAGACCGGATGCGGCAAGGTGCCGGCCGGCTCCGATGACAACCCAGGGAGAACGACCATGCGTTTCATGATCATCGTCAAGGCGACCACGGACAGCGAAGCCGGCATCATGCCGAGCACCGAACTGCTCACCGCGATGGGCGCCTATAACGAGGAGCTGGTGAAGGCCGGCATCATGCTGGCCGGCGACGGCCTGCACCCGAGTGCGAAGGGCGCGCGCATCCATTTTGACGGCGACAAGCGCGCCGTCGTCGACGGACCCTTCGCCGAGACCAAGGAGCTGATCGCGGGCTTCTGGATCTGGCAGTGCAAGTCGATGGACGAGGCGATCGAATGGGTCAAGCGCTGCCCCAACCCGATGCCGGGGCCGTCCGAGATCGAGATCCGCAGGATATTCGAGGCCGAGGATTTCGGCGCGGAGTTCACGCCGGAGCTGCGCGCGCAGGAAGAGCGCGTCTGGGCCGAGGCCAAGAAGAATTCCGAGTGAGCCTGTCGATCCCGCGGCGCGTCGTTCGACGTGTCGTCGGGAGCCGGCCGACAGCACCATGGCCGGCCGGCTTCAGAGACCGATCTCAAGGAGCAAGCCATGCGTTTCATGATCATCATCAAGGCGACCAAGGACAGCGAGGCCGGCATCTTTCCGGACGACGACGGTAAGCTGATGGCGGATATGGCCGCGTATCACGAGGAACTGGTGAAGGCCGACATGCTGCTCGACGGCTCCGGCCTGAAGCCGAGCGCCAAGGGCTGGCGGATCAAGTACGACGCCGATGGCAAGACGAAGGTCGTCGACGGCCCCTTCGCCGAGACCAAGGAGCTGGTCGCGGGGTACACGCTGATCAAGGCCGATACGCGCGAGGAGGCTATCGAATGGACCAAGCGCTTCCCGATGCCCTTCGAACTGGGCACGGCCTGCGAGATCGAGGTGCGCGAGCTCTATGAGCTCAGCGATTTCGAGCAGTACGACTCGTCGCAGCGCTTCCGCGACATGGGCATCGGCGGGGTGTGACCTCCGTCGCTCTTGCCTCCGGTAGCGGAGATGGTGTGTATCGCCCGTCATGCCGGCGAGCGATGCACACCGCACCATCGAGACCGTCTTCCGCATGGAGGCGGCGAAGCTGATTGCGGGGCTGACGCGCCTCACGCGCGATGTCGGCCGCGCCGAGGAATTGGCGCAGGACGCGCTGGAGGCGGCGCTGAAGCAATGGCCCGAAGCCGGCGTGCCGAGCAATCCCGGCGCCTGGCTGATGCAGGCCGCCAAGCATCGGGCCATCGACGGCATCCGGCGCGACAAGCTGCTCCAGCGCAAGCACAGGGAAATCGGCCACGAGCTTGAGGCTGATGCGCTCGTGGCACCGGATCTCGACGCAGCCCTGGACGATGATGTCGGCGACGACCTGCTGCGGCTGATCTTCACCGCCTGCCACCCGGTCCTCTCCGTCGAGGCGCGGCTGGCGCTGACGCTGCGCCTGCTTGGCGGGTTGACCACCGAGGAGATCGCGCGCGCCTTCCTGGTGCCCGAGCCGACCATGGCGCAGCGCATCGTCCGGGCGAAGAAGACGCTCACTGAAGCGAAGGTGCCCTTCGAGGTGCCGCATGGCGGGGAGCTGGCGGCGCGGCTCGCCTCGGTGCTGGAGGTGGTCTACCTGATCTTCAACGAAGGCTATGCCGCGACCGCCGGGGAGGATTGGCTGCGGCCGGCGCTGTGCGAGGAGGCGATGCGGCTTGGGCGGATACTGGCCGAGTTGGCGCCGCAGGAGCCGGAGGTGCACGGGCTCGTCGCGCTCATGGAATTGCAGGCCTCGCGCTTCAAGGCGCGAACCGGTCCTTCAGGCGAGGTGGTGCTGCTGCTCGACCAGAATCGCGGCCGTTGGGACCAGCTCCTGATCCGGCGCGGGCTCGCGGCGCTCGACCGGGCGCTGGCGCTCAAGATTCCGGCTGGGCCCTATGTGCTGCAGGCCGCGCTTGCTGCCTGCCATGCGAGGGCGCGCACTGCCGACGAGACCAACTGGCGCCAGATCGCGGCGCTCTATGGCGCGCTTGGAACGCTGATGCCGTCGCCGGTGGTAGAGCTCAACCGCGCCGTGGCGATCGGCATGGCCGAGGGGCCGGAGGCCGGGCTCGCGCTGGTCGACGCGCTGGCGTCGGAGCCGGCGCTGAAGACCTACCACCTGCTGCCGAGCGTGCGCGGCGACCTGCTCGCCAAGCTGGGGCGTGATGCGGAAGCGAGCGCCGAGTTCGAGCGCGCGGCGGCGCTGACCAAGAACCTGCGCGAGCGGGCGCTGCTGCTGAAGCGCTGGGAGACAGCCCGGCTCGCGGCGCGCGGACGGGCTTCGTAAGTTAGCCCAGGCTCAGTGCCGCGTGCCCGTGGTGAAGGAGCCGCCGCGGACCTTCTCGGGGAGGGTCTCGGAGAAGACCGCCGTCGCCTCTTCGCCATAGGTCTCGACCAGGGTGCGGAAGGCGGCGAAGAGCGCGGCATGGGCGAGCGCGTCGCTGTCGAGCCCATCCTGCTGCGCCTCGGTGAAGGCGTCCTCGACATAGCTGTAGGCGACGCGGCGCGCGTCGTTGCGATCGTCGGCGAGCAACGGGTCGAGGGGCAGGTCGTCGGAGAGGATGGACATGAAGGCATGAACCCGGCGGCGTGGTCGCGGAATGCCTGACGGAGCTGTTCCGATTCGGCACGCCAGCGGCGATAACTAGCCAGCAAGTCATACGCAGGAGCGCCGCGCAGCGCCACTATCGCGTTTAAGAAAGGTTAATATGACCGCGAGAGTTTTGAAAAAGACACAGTTTCGTCCAGTTGTGACCTATCCGCCATAAACCGGTCATCCACCATAACGGCCGGCAAGGATTCTGGCGAGCCGCTCGCCCTCGGCCGCGAGGCGGGTCGAGGCCTCCTGACTGACATCGGTGCAGGCGCGGTGCGTCACCGAATAGGCGCGGAAGCCGCGGTTATAGGCGGTGGTCAGCCGCTCCAGCCGCTGCGGCGTGCGGCCTTCGGCGTCGATCAGGGCCGCCATGCGCTCGCGCCAGTCCTGCGCCTCCTTGCCGGCGCAGAGCGTGCGCAGATAGGCGAGCGAGCCCATGATCTCGGCGAGCTTGAGCAATTGCGGCTCGTAGGGCGGCGGTGGCGGCTCCGGCGCGGGGGCTGGCTGAGCCGCAGCGGCGGGCGGGCGCTGGGCCTGCGCGAGCGCGCCGGCGGCAGGCGCCACCGCCAGCGCCGTTGCCAGAATGGCGGAGAACGCCAACCTCACGCCGCGCCTCCCGCCTCGCCGAAGAGTGCGTGGGCACGGCGCAGAACGTCGCCGAGTTCGCGCGTGGTGGCGAGGCCGCCGAGGCGCAGCGGGTCGGCCCACATCACCGCGCCGGCCTCGGGCCCGGTCGTCGGCTCGCCCGAGAGCCATTCCCCGACGAAGGAGGCGACGACGAAGTGATGCGTCACGGCGCCCGCCGAATCGCGGCCGAAAATCTCGACGTGGCGGTTGAAGCCGATGATCCGGGCCTTGATCCCGACCTCCTCGTCCAACTCGCGCAGGGCGGCTTCTTCCAGCGTCTCGCCGGCCTCGACCTTGCCGCCGGGCAGCGACCAGAGCTGGTCGGCCGGCGGCTTGGTGCGGGTCGCGAGCAGGACCTTGCCGTCGCGGAAGACCGCGACGGAGGCGGCGAGCACCGGCCGCGCCGGTGCCTTGGCGTTGCTCGGGAACTTGATGATCTGCCCGCTCTCGCCGCTCACACGTGCTGCCCGCCATTGATGTGGAGTTCGGCGCCGGTGACGTAGCTCGAGGCGTCGGTGCAGAGGAAGTAGATCGCCTTGGCGACCTCGTCGGTCTTGCCGAGCCGGAGCAGCGGCAGCTTCTCGACGATCTTCTCAGTGCCCGGCGACAGGATGGCGGTGTCGATCTCGCCCGGCGAGATCGAGTTCACGCGGATGCCGAGCGGGCCGAAATCCGCCGCCATCTCGCGGGTCAGGCTGGCGAGCGCCGCCTTCGAGGTGGCATAGGCGGCGCCCGCGAAGGGGTGGACGCGCGAGCCAGCGATCGAAGTGACGTTGACGATCGCGCCCTTGGCGATGGTCAACTCGTCGAGCAGGCCGCGCGCCAGCATGATCGGTGCGAAGAAATTGACCTGGAAGACCTTGTGCCAGTCGTTGAAGGAGGTCGTGGCGGCGCCCAGCCGCTGGCCCTTCGGTCCCTTCGGCGAGATGCCGGCATTGTTGACCAGCGCATTGAGCTTGCCGCCCTCGGCCGCCAGCCGCTTCTTGATCTCGGCGATGCCGCGCATCGTGTCCTCGGGGTCGCCGAGGTCGACCTGGATGTGGTCGTCGGCGCCCGAGGGCCAGGGGCATTTGTCCGAGAAGGCCTGGCGCGAGCAGGACAGGATGCGCCAGCCCGCCATGGCGAACTGCATCACCGTGGCGTGGCCGATGCCGCGGCTCGCCCCGGTCAGCAGCATGACCGGGCGCTTGCCCTGCTCGGTCTTGGGGAAGTCGAATTTGGGCATGGCCATGAAAGGCTATTCCTCAGGGGTAAAGTCGGGCGCGCGTCCAAGGCTCCGTCGCCGAGGGGCGGCGGAAGACGACGCGATCATGCAGGCGGAAGGCGCCGTCGCGCCAGAACTCGATATAGACCGGTGAGATGCGGAAGCCAGTCCAATGCGGCGGACGCGGGATCTCACCGAGGCCGAATTTCAGCGCGTAGCTCGCGACTGCCTTCTCCAGGGCGAAGCGGCTCTCCAGGGGGCGCGATTGCTGCGAGGCCCAGGCGCCGATGCGGCTGTCGCGGGCGCGCGACTGGAAATAGGCGTCGGCCTCGGCATCCGTGACCAGCGCGACCGGGCCGCGGATGCGGACCTGCCGGCGCAGGCTCTTCCAGTGGAACAGCGCCGCGGCCTTGCCCTGGCCGAGCAGCTCCTCGCCCTTCTGGCTCTGGGTGTTGGTGTAGAAGACGAAGCCGTCGCGGTCATGGCCCTTGAGCAGGACCATGCGGACATTGGGCAGGCCCTCGGCATCGACGGTCGAGAGCGCCATCCCGGTAGGGTCGTTCGGTTCGGAGCGCGCGGCCTCGTCGAGCCAGCTCGAAAACAGGGCGAAAGGCTCCTCGGCCTGCGTGAAGTCACCCGGCGTTAACGGTTCCACTGTCTAATCCTCGAGAAGTTCTGTTCAGCGTCGGGCGAGCGCAATCGGTGAATTTGGCAGCAAGCTTATATAGGTCAGCCGTGGGGGCGATCCACAGCCTTCATGGGCGCGTCTCGCCCATGCGGCCGGCTTATGTCGGGACGGTGCTGCTTTTGTCCCTCGCCAGCGCCGGCTGCTCGATCTCCTTCCCGATTCTCGGCCTGTCGAGCAAGGCGGAGGACGAGGTGGCGATGGCGACCTCCTCGACCCTGCCGGCGCGCGCACCGTCCCAGCCGAGCGCGCTCTCGGCCTTCGCGTCCGAACTCGGGCCGGAGGACATCCGCCGGGCCGACGGCGCCATGGCGCTGGCGCTCGACCCGCAGGGCAATGGCGCGCCGGTGAACTGGGACAACCCGCAAAGCGGCATCAAGGGCACGTTCACGCCGGTCGGCGGCCCGTTCCTGCGCTCGGACGAGGTCTGCCGCGCCTTCATCGCCAGCGTCCAGACCCAGAAGACCCCCGGCAAGGTCCAGGGCACGGCTTGCCGGCCCTCCGGCGGCGAATGGGCCGTCAAGGAGACTCAGCCCTGGAAGGGCACTTCCTAGGCTGATATTGAGCCTCGGTTAGGCCTAACTCGGATGTTGCCTTCCGGCCACACCATCCCCACATAGCGGGCGCAGCCGCCTTGCGCCGGATTGGCGATGGGGCGGCAATCCGTTTGTACGATTGGGGTTCATGCATGCGCGATCCGTATCAGGTCCTGGGCGTCGCCCGTGGGGCGAGCGAGGCCGAGATCAAGAAGGCCTATCGCAAGCGCGCCAAGGATCTGCATCCTGACCGCAACCAGGACGACCCGAAGGCGCAGGACCGCTTCTCGGAGCTCAACAGCGCCTATGAGGTTTTGGGCGACGACACCAAGCGCAAGCAGTTCGACCGCGGCGAGATCGACGCCGACGGCAAGCCCAAATTCCAGGGTTTCGAGGGCATGGGCGCGGGGCGCGGCGGCAACCGCCAGGGCGGCTTCGAGTATCATTTCGGCCAGGGCGGCGGCCGCGGCGGGGCCGAGGCCGGCTTCGACCCCTCCGACATCTTCGGCTCGCTCTTCGGCGATGCGGCCAGGCGGGCCCGAGCGGCGCGGCCGGAGGCTCAGAAGCCGGCCGACCAGAGCTTCACGCTGGAGGTGACGCTTGCCGAGGCGGTCTCCGGCGCCTCGCGGCGCGTGCGCCTGCCGGGCGGGCGCGAGGTCGAGGTGACGATTCCCGAAGGCGTCAGCGATGGCAAGGTCATGCGCCTGCGCGGGCTCGGCCATACCGATCCGCTTTCCGGCGAGAGCGGCGACGTGATGATGACGATCAAGGTCAGGCCCGATCCGCGCTTCACGATCGACGGCAACGACCTGCGCACGCGCATCGCGGTGCCGCTGAGCAAGGCGGTGCTGGGCGGGCCGATCCACGTGCCGACGCTGACCGGCCCGGTCGAGATGAAGATCCCGCCGCTGACCGGCACGGCCAAGCAGTTCCGCCTGCGCGGCAAGGGGCTGAAGGGCGAGAAGGGCGCGGTCGGCGACCTCTTCGTCAGCATCGACATCGAGATGCCGGAGAGCGATGCGGAGCTCACGGCGCTGCTGAAAGCGCGAGCCGGCTAATCGAACCAGCCGGCGTTTTACCCACTGTCGCAGCCCCGCCTTGTCCGAAAATCGCTTTCCACTTCTTGGATTCTTGCTCTAAGAGACCCTCCGCTTCGTCCAATTCGCAGGTCTCAGATGCCGGAATCCAGCGCTGCCTCCCCGATCGCCCATGTCCTGAAGGGCAAGCGCGGCCTCATCATGGGTGTGGCCAATAACCGCTCGATCGCCTGGGGCATCGCCAAGGCCGCCGCCGATGCCGGCGCGGAACTCGCCTTCACCTATCAGGGCGACGCGCTGAAGAAGCGTGTCGAGCCGCTGGCGCAGCAGCTCGGCGGCCACGTCGTCGGCCATTGCGACGTCACCGACGCCGGTACGATCGATGCGGTCTTCGCCGAGGTCGAAAAGCTCTGGGGCAAGCTCGACTTCGTCGTCCACTGCATCGCGTTCTCCGACAAGGATGAGCTGACCGGGCGCTATGTCGAGACAAGCGAGGCCAACTTCTCCAAGTCGCTGCTGATCTCCTGCTACTCCTTCACCGCCATCACCCAGCGCGCCGAGAAGCTGATGAGCGACGGCGGCGCGCTGCTGACGCTGAGCTATTACGGCGCCGAGAAGTGGATGCCGCACTACAACGTCATGGGCGTCGCCAAGGCGGCGCTGGAGGCGAGCGTGCAGTACCTCGCGGCCGATCTCGGGCCGTCGAAGATCCGCGTCAACGCGATCTCGGCCGGGCCGATCAAGACGCTGGCCGCCTCGGGCATCGGCGATTTCCGCTACATCCTGCGCTGGAACGAGTACAACTCGCCGCTGCGCCGCACGGTGACGATCGAGGAGGTCGGCGAGACGGCGGTGTTCCTGGTCTCCGACATGTCGCGCGGCATCACCGGCGAGATCCTGCATGTCGACGCCGGCTACCATGTCGTCGGCATGAAGGTGCCTGACGCGCCTGACATCACGCTCGACAAGGGCGAGTAGCTACTCGCCCAGCAGAAAGCCCAGCCGCGTCGTCGCGTCGTCGTCGAGGCGGACGCTGTCGTCGATGAGCGCCGCGTGCAGCTGCGCCACGCTCTTCTCGCCGATCATGATATGCGGCGCGATCTCGTTGAGCGGCGTCAGCACGAAGGCGCGCTCAGCGATGCGCGGATGCGGCACCTGCAGGCCGGGCCGGTCGATCGCCTCTTCGCCATAGGTCAGGATGTCGATGTCGAGCGTGCGCGGGCCCCAGCGCTCGAGGCGCTCGCGGCCACGCTCGCGCTCGATCTCCAGGCAGAAGGCAAGGAGGTCGCCGGCTGATAGGTCGGTCTCGATCAGCACGGCCATGTTGAGGAAGTCGGGCTGGTCGAGCTTGCCCCAGGGCGCGGTGCGGTAGACCGAAGACTGGCGCAGCAGCACGTTCGCGGGGTTTTGCCGGAGGGCGCGCAGGGCGGCGACGAAGGCCTCGACCGGATCGTCGAGATTGCCGCCGAAGGCGAGGGCCGATTCAGTCTTCACGGTTGAAATCCAGCTTGATGCCGACCGCTGCCATCCGGCCGGGAATCGGCGGGGCGGGCTTGCGCATGGTGATGCTGATCGCAGAGACGGGCGGATACGTGGCGAAGATCGCCTCGGCCAGCGCCCGGGCGGCCGCTTCGAGCAGCTTGAAGCGGCGGGCCGAGAACGTCTTCGTCACCAGCGCGACGACCTCGCCGTAATCGACCGTATCCGCGAGATTGTCGCTGAAGGAGGAGGCGCGCAGGTCGCAGTCGAGCACGAGGTCCATGACGAAGCGCTGGCCGAGCCGCTCCTCCTCGGCAAAATGGCCGTGATAGGCGTAGAGGTCGAGTTCCTCGATGAGGATCTGTCCGGTTCGGCTCATGGGGCTTCTCCAATCGCCGCCCAGACCTTGAGGGCCTCGGCATGCGGGCGCACGTCATGGGCGCGGATGATCGCGGCGCCCTGGGCGACGCCGTAGAGATGGGCGGCGATGCTGCCGGGCACGCGCTCGGCTGCGACCTTCTGCCCGGTGACGAAGCCAATGGTGGATTTGCGAGAGGCACCGAGCAGGATCGGGCAGCCCAGTTCCTTGAGCCGGCCGAGGTCGCGGATCAGCGAGAGATTCTGCTGCGGCGTCTTGCCGAAGCCGATGCCGGGATCGACGACGAGCTGCGTGCGCGGCACGCCGGCCTCGACCGCAATCGCGATGGAGCGCTCAAGGAAGCGCAACACCTCGGCGAAGATGTCGATGCCGGCATCGATGCTGTCGCGGTTGTGCATCAGGATGATCGGCGCGCCGAAGCGCGCGGCGACCGCGGCGATGGCCGGCTCGCGCTGGGCGCCCCAGACGTCGTTGACGATCGAGGCGCCGGCCTTCAGCGCGGCCTCGGCGACCTCGGCCTTGTAGGTGTCGATCGACACAGGCACGTCGCTGCGCTTCAGTCCCGAGATCACGGGCAGGACGCGGGCGAGTTCGGTTGCGGCATCGACGCGGGCATGGCCCGGCCTGGTCGATTCGCCCCCGATATCGACGATGTCAGCCCCCTCGGTGGCCAAGCGTTCGCCGTGGGCGATGGCGGCCTCGGCATCCTGCAACTGGCCGCCATCGGAGAACGAATCCGGCGTGACGTTGACGATGCCCATCAGCAGCGGGGCGCCATCGAGCGCCAGCCTGCGGCCGTTGGGCAAGGTCAATGCGGCTGTCATCAGGGCGTTGCGCGATTCCGGGCGATGAAGTGCCGCCTATACACAGCGCAGCCTGTTGCGGCCATTGGAAAGCGAGATTGGACACGCATGAAGCTCTTGCGGAATATGTGAGACGGCGGCGGCAGGCGCGAGGCCTCTTCCCTTCTCCCCCTGCGGGAGAAGGTGGCGCGAAGCGCCGGATGAGGGGTCGCGCCGAGCTTTCCGATGACTGAGAATGCCGCACGCCGACGCTGAAATCGTTGCGCGACCCCTCATCCGTCAGCGCTTCGCGCTGCCACCTTCTCCCGCAGGGGGGAGAAGGTGAAGACCCGCCATGGCTGCGGCGCATGGCCCCATCGCCCTCTCTCGCTTTGACGCGGCGATGCCGAGCGTGCATGAGCCCGGCATGACCCCGATCACGCTCTCCCACCGGCTTTTCCTCGTGCGCCATGGCGAGACCGACTGGAATCGGGAGGGCCGCCTCCAGGGCGGCCAGGACATCCCGCTCAACGCGCTTGGGCGCGAGCAGGCGGCGGAGGCGGCCGGGCGGCTGCGCGATCTGGTCCAGGGCTATGACGGGCTCGACTTCATCGGCTCGCCGATGCAGCGGGCACGCGAGACCATGGAGATCCTGCGCCATCAACTCGGGCTGCCACCGAAGGAGTACCGCACCGATGAGCGCCTGAAGGAGCTGACCTTCGGCAAATGGGAAGGCTTTACCTGGCGCGAAGTCCGCAAGGCCGAGCGCGAGCTCGCCCTGGTGCGCGAGCGCGACAAGTGGAACTTCGTGCCGCCCGGCGGCGAGAGCTACAAGATGCTGGCCGAGCGGGTCAGGCCGGTGCTGGAAGGGCTCAGCCGCGAGACGGTGCTGGTCAGCCATGGCGGCGTGGCGCGCGCCGTGCTGGCGCTGATCGGCGAGGTCTCGCCCGGCGAGGCCGCGATGGTCGACATCTGGCAGGGGAAGATCCTGATGATCTCATCCGGCAAGGCGGCCTGGGTTTAAGCGGCGGCAACGATAGAGCAGACCGAGACAATAGGGCGCGGGGAACCCTCTCCTGTAAGGAGAGGGCAGGGTGAGGTGTAGGTCGTTGGACGCTGTGGCCGTGAGCCAACCGCAGCCGGCGTTCAGCTTTACTGGTGCTCTGGCCGACACCTCACCCAACCCTCTCCTTACAGGAGAGGGCTCCCGCGCTTGTTTCAGTTGGCCCGGCGCCTCGCCATTAAACGCCCCGCCGTTCATCGGAAGTTCAGTGATGCCCGCGCAATGGTGATGTGCTAGCAGGGGTCCGCGCAGCGGCACGTGCTCGGCCGGGGGGCTTGGCCGGAAATCCACATCGGGCGATGCGGTGGTTCCGGGCGAATTTGAGGTGCGCTTGAGCCGGAAAACGGCCTTTCGGATGCGCTTGCCAACGCGTACCCGCCAAGGCCCACGCTCCCGGCCGGACCGCAGCAGGGCATGATGAACGATATCAGCAGTCTCTCGGTTGAGGGCGCCGTCCGCAGCGCCAACCCCTTCGCGATCGTGCTGGGCGAGGCGCGTCCGGACCTGATCCGCGACGAGGTCCTGGGCGAGATATTCGCCGCCAGCGTCGCGACGCGTGGCGGCCACCCGGCCCTGACCGACGCGATGCGCCGGCTCTCCTATGACGAGGTCTTCGCGGCGGCCGGCAAGCAGGCGCGCGGCTTGGTCCTGTCGAGCGTCGGTCCCGGCGACATGGTCGGCCTGTGGATGCCGCGCGGCATCGACCTGCTCGTCGCCCAGATCGCGATCACGCTGTCGGGCGCTGCCTGGGTGCCGTTCGACGCGGAGGCGCCGGTCGAGCGCATCGCGACCTGCCTGAACGATGCCGCCGCCAAGGGCATCGTCACCTGCGCGGAGTGGCAGGGCAGGGCGGCTGCGACCGAGCGCCAGGTCTGGGCACCGGCCGAACTGGCGGCGCTGGACGACGGCGTCGCCGTGCCGGCGCGGGCGCCTGGCCTGACCAAGGATCACCCGGCCTATCTGATCTACACCTCGGGCTCGACGGGCACGCCGAAGGCGATCGTCATCAGCCATCGCAACATCTGCCACTTCCTGCGCTCGGGGAACGCGTTCTACGGCATGGCGCCGGAGGACATCGTCTTCCAGGGCGCCTCCGTCGCGTTCGACCTGTCGATGGAGGAGATCTGGACGCCCTATCTCGTCGGCGCGACCCTGTTCGTCGCCTCGCCGGAGATGATGGGCGATGCCGAGAAGCTGCCGGAGATCCTGAGCACCGCGGGCGTCACGGTCATCGACACCGTGCCGACGCTGCTCGGCATCCTGCCTGCCGACGTGCCCTCGCTCCGGCTGATCCTGCTCGGCGGCGAGGCGCTGCCGCCCGCGATCGTGCAGAAATGGTCGAAGCCGGGCCGGCGCATCCTCAACACCTACGGTCCGACCGAGGCGACCGTGGTCGCGACCGCGACCGAGGTCAAGCCGGGCGAGGTGGTGACGATCGGCAAGCCGATCGCGAACTACTCCGCCTATGTCGTCAGCGAGGATATCAAGCTCATCGGCCCCGGCGAGCAGGGCGAGTTGCTGATCGGCGGCCCCGGCGTCGCCAAGGGCTATCACGGCCGGCCGGAGCTGACGGCGGAGAAGTTCATCGCCAACCCGTTCGGCGGCGACGACCCCGTGCTCTATCGCTCAGGCGACGCTGTGAGCCTCGACGCCGCCGGCAACATCGTCTTCCACGGCCGCATCGACGACCAGATCAAGATCCGCGGCTTCCGGGTCGAGCTCGGCGAGATCGAGTCGAAGCTCGCCGAAGAGCCCGGCGTCAACCAGGCCGCCGTGGTCCTGCGCCAGGATGACGAGATCGAGCGACTCGTCGCCTTCATCGTGGGCGAGCCCGGCGTCGCGGTCGAGGGCGCGGTGCTGCGCGCGGCGCTGCGCGACAAGCTGCCGCCCTACATGGTTCCCGCGCATTTCGAGGCGGTCGGCTCGCTGCCGCGCATGGTCTCCGGCAAGGTCGACCGCAAGATGCTGAAGGCGGCCCCGCTGACGGCGCCCGCCGCCGCCGGCGAGCAGGAGCCGCCGCGCAACGCCACCGAGGCGGCGCTGCTGGAGGCCGCCAAGCGGGTGCTGGGCGCCCAGAGCCTGCCGTTCGACGCCGATTTCTTCGTCGATCTCGGCGGGCATTCGCTCTTGGCGGCGCGCTTCATCTCGATCATGCGGGAGACGCCGACCTATGCCGGCATCACGCTGCAGGACGTCTATGGCGCCCGCACCTTGCGCGGTATGGCGGCGCTGCTCGACGAGCGCGGCATGGCGGTGGCCGAGGATCTCTCCTTCACCCCGCCGCCCTTCCTGCGCCGCTTCCTTTGCGGACTGGCGCAGGCCGCCGTGCTGCCGGTCATCATCGGCCTTGCCACCGCGCAATGGCTCGGCATCTTCGTCACGTACATGCTGATCTCGGGCGAGGACCTCTCGCTGATCGGACAGGTCTTCGCGCTGCTCGGCGTCTACGTCGCCATCACCATCGTCACCGGCCTGATCGCGATCGCGCTGAAATGGATCGTGCTCGGCAAGACCAAGCCGGGCGTCTACCCGCTCTGGGGCGTCTATTATTTCCGCTGGTGGTTCGCCGCCCGCGTCGCCGGCCTCGTTCATATCAAGTGGCTGCAGGGCACGCCGGTGATGCGCTTCTACTGGCGGCTGCTCGGCGCCAAGGTCGGGCGCGACGTCATCATCTCCGACTACGAAGCCGGCGCGATCGACCTGATCGAGATCGGCGAGGGCACGGCGCTCGGCTCCAAGACCACCTTCGCCAACGGCGAGGCGGTCGGCGACAAGCTGATCCTCGGCAGGATCACGCTCGGCCGGGATATCTATGCCGGCTCCTCCGTGGTGTTCGGCCATGGCAGCGTCATCGGCGACCATGCCGAGATCGGCGACCTGACGGCGATCCCGGCCGGCACCCAGGTCGGCAAGGCCGAGATCTGGGACGGCTCGCCGGCCCGCAAGACCGGCATGGTCGATCTCGACTCGCTGCCGCCGCAGGCCGAGGCCAGCCCGCAGCGGCGCGCGCTGATGACCGTCTTCTACGTCTTCATGCTGGTCGTGCTGCCGCCGATCAGCCTGCTGCCGATCTTTCCGGCCTTCTGGCTGTTCGACCAGATCGACGACTGGATCGCGAGCTGGTCCGATGTCAGCTATCTCTGGTACCTGCCGATCCTGACCTGGCCGACCGCGATGGGGCTGATCGCGTTCACCGTGCTGCTGATGGCGGGCCTGCGCTGGGTGATCCTGCCGCGCGTGACCTCGGGCTCCTGGTCGATCCATTCCGGCTTCTACGCCCGCAAATGGACCGTGGCGCTGGCGACCGAGGTGACGCTCGAGACGCTCTCATCGCTGTTCGCGACGATCTACATGCGCTTCTGGTACCGGCTGATGGGCGCCAGCATCGGCAAGGGCGCGGAGATCTCGACCAACCTGTCGGGCCGCTACGACCTGACCGGGATCGGCGCCGGCAACTTCATCGCCGACGAGGTCGTCTTCGGCGACGAGGACATGCGCCGCGGCTACATGCGCCTCGACATGACCAGGACGGGCGACCAGGTCTTCGTCGGCAACGACGCGGTGGTGCCGCCAGGCGCCGTCATCCCCGACCGGGTGCTGATCGGCATCAAGTCGAAACCACCCGCCAACGAGCTGATGCAGCCGGGCGATACCTGGTTCGGCTCGCCGCCGATCCGGCTGCCGACCCGCCAGAAGGTCGATCTCGGCGCCGACTGGACCTACAAGCCCTCGCTCGGCAAGCAGCTGGCGCGCGGCGCCTTCGAGGCGCTGCACACCTCGTTCCCGGCGATGCTGTTCATCACCTTCGGCACGATCGCCGTCGACCTCGTGCTGCAGCAGAAGATCTTCGACCGCGACTGGGTCGGCCTCGTGGTCGACTTCGTCTGGGTCGCGATGCTGATCGCGGTGGTGCAGGCGCTGATCTGCGCCGCGATGAAATGGCTGCTGATGGGCGTCTACAAGCCGGTGATGAAGCCGATGTGGTCGTTCTGGGCGATGCGCACCGAGGCCGTGGCGGTGCTGTACTGGGGCCTGGGCGGCAAGGTGCTGTTCGACTACCTGCGCGGCACGCCGTTCCTGCCCTGGTTCCTGCGCCTGTTCGGCGCGAAATACGGCCGGGGTGTCTGGCTCGACTCGACGGATATCACCGAGTTCGACTGCATCAAGGTCGGCGATTTCTGCACGGTGAACGCGCATTCGGCCCTGCAGACGCATCTCTACGAGGACCGCGTCATGAAGGTCGGCCGCGTCACGCTCGGCAAGGGCGTCTGCGTCGGCGCGGGCGCGACCGTGCTCTACGACACCCATGTCGGCGACTACGCCCAGATCGGCCTGCTGACCGTGATCATGAAGGGCGAGAACCTGCCGGCGCATACGCGCTGGGAGGGTGCGCCGGCCGTGCCGGCGAAGGCGGTGGCTGCGCACTGAGGAACCGTAAGGCTACGTATTGGAACAGTGCGGCAGCTAGCCCTGCGCGGCGGATCGCGTTGATTTTCTCTGTCCGAATCCGGGCGGGGGGATTTCATGAAACTGAGGGTTGTCATCTGTTGCGCCGCGCTGGCGCTGCTCGTCGCCGGCTGCAATCAGACGCTCACAGGTTCCACCAAGGTGGGCACGCCTGTTCTGGCGTTGCGAGGAAACTACACGCCGAGCTGCGAGACCTGGGAGCCACCCGAACCTAGCCTATGGACAGCACCTGCGCATGGCCGCGTTACTCATGCCCTGATGAGGGCTCCGCTGAGGAATAAAGGCGGTATCTGTGATGGCAAGCTGATCGACTATATGGCGTCCACCTACACCCCTAATCCTGGCTTTCGCGGTCAGGACCGCTTCACGATCAAATATGACTCGATCACCGATGATGGTGGCGGGCGCGAGACCCGGAGCACCGATATCGTCGTCGACGTTAAGTGACCCACAACCCGACAGCGGGTTCCGCCGCCGAGCAAATGCGGCTAAGAGCCTGACGCGTCACCGTGTCAGGCTGCCATGTCCCATAACTCCTTTGGCCATCTCTTCCGCGTCACCACCTTTGGCGAGAGCCATGGCCCGGCGATCGGCTGCGTCGTCGACGGCTGCCCGCCGCTGCTGCCGCTGACCGAGGCCGACATCCAGGGCGATCTCGACCGGCGCCGGCCGGGCCAGTCGCGCTTCACCACGCAGCGCCAGGAGCCGGATCAGGTCCGCATCGTCTCGGGCGTCTTCATCGACGAGGCGAGCGGCCAGCAGGTCACCACCGGCACGCCGATCGGGCTGATGATCGACAATGTCGACCAGCGCTCGAAGGATTATTCCGATATCAAGGACAAGTACCGACCCGGCCATGCCGATTTCACCTACGAGGCGAAATACGGCATCCGCGACTATCGCGGCGGTGGGCGCTCCTCGGCGCGCGAGACGGCGATGCGGGTCGCTGCCGGCGCGATCGCGCGCAAGGTCGTGCCCGGCCTGATCGTGCGGGGCGCGCTGGTCCAGATGGGCCCGCACAAGATCGACCGGAACAACTGGGACTGGGACGAGGTCGGCAACAACCCGTTCTTCTGCCCCGATGCCAAGGCGGCCGCCTTTTTCGAGGGCTATCTCGACGGCGTGCGCAAGTCGGGCTCCTCAATCGGCGCCGTGCTGGAGATCGTGGCCGAGGGCGCGCCGGCGGGGCTGGGCGCGCCGATCTACGGCAAGCTCGATGCCGAACTGGCGGCGGCGCTGATGAGCATCAACGCGGTCAAGGGCGTCGAGATCGGCGAGGGGTTTGCGGCCGCGGAACTGTCCGGCGAGGAGAATGCCGACGAGATGCGCGCCGGCAACGATGGCAAGCCGCTCTTCCTCTCCAACCATGCCGGCGGCATCCTGGGCGGCATTTCGACGGGGCAACCGATCGTGGCGCGCTTCGCAGTAAAGCCGACCTCCTCGATCCTGGCGACGCGCGCCACCGTGACCCGCACGGGAGGGGAGGCGGAGATGTTCACCAAGGGCCGCCACGACCCTTGCGTCGGCATTCGCGCCGTGCCGGTCGGCGAGGCGATGGTCGCCTGCGTGCTGGCGGACCATTTTTTGCGGCATCGCGCACAGGTCGGCGTGGTCGAGCCGCGCTGGCCCTTCCAACGCTGATATTCAGTATCACTGAAAATTATGCACCGCTTCATTGCGAATGAAGTGGCGGCGCATTAGCTTGCGCCTATGAAGCTCGACACTTGGCTCCAGCAACAGGGCATGGCCCGCAGCGCCTTCGCGCGAAAGGTGGGATTGTCTCCCGCCAGCGTCACTGCGCTCTGCAACGACCAGACCGCCTGGATCTCGCGCGAAAGCGCCGAGCGCATCGCTGCCGCGACCGGCGGCGCCGTAACCCCGAACGATTTCCTCGGCCTGCAAGGGCCCCGGGAGGCCACCATGTCCCAGAATGTCAGCCAGGCCATCGAGGCTTTCGCCCGCGGCGAGATCGTCATCGTCACCGATGACGACGATCGCGAGAACGAGGGCGACCTGATCATCGCCGCCTCGCTCTGCACGCCGGAGAAGATGGCCTTCATCATCCGCAACACCTGCGGCATCGTCTGCGCGCCGCTGACCTCCGACGAGGCGCGCCGCCTGCGGCTCGACCCGATGGTCTCGTCCAACGACGCGCCGCTCGGCACCGCCTTCACGGTGACCGTCGACGTCAAGCACGGGCTGACCACTGGCATCTCGGCGGAGCAGCGCACCAACACGGTGCGCGCGCTCGCCAACGGCAACATGGGCGCGACCGATTTCGTGCGGCCGGGCCATGTCTTCCCGCTGATCGCCAAGGATGGCGGCGTGCTGATGCGCTCGGGCCATACCGAGGCGGCCGTCGACCTCTGCAAGCTCGCCAGCCTGCCGCCGGTCGGTGTGATCTGCGAGCTCGCCAATGATGACGGCACGGTGATGAAGGGCGCGCAGATCACCGCCTTCGCCCAGAAGCACGGCCTGCAGCAGATCACGGTCGCCGACCTGATCGCCTATCGTCAGGCGCGCGAGAAGCTGGTCGAGCGGGTGCACTCGTTCCCGGTCAAGACCGAGTTCGGCGAGATGACCGGGCATGTCTACATCACGCCCTTCGAGGACACGCAGCACTTTGCCTTCGTGATGGGCAAGGTCGGCGATGGCGAGAGGGTGCCGGCCCGCCTGCACCGGGCCAATGTCGTCGCCGACGTGCTCGGCGGCGCGCAGTCGATCCAGTGCGCGCTCAGGCGCTTCCAGCAGGACGGGCGCGGCGTGCTGATCTACCTGCGCGACGGCTCGGCCGGCGTGCCGATCAAGAGCGTCGAGGACGGCTCGGATGCGCAGCGCTCGCAGCAATGGCGCGAGGTCGGCCTCGGCGCCCAGATCTTGCGCGACCTGGGCGTCGCCTCGATCGTCAACCTCGCGTCCTCGCCGCGCTCCTTCGTCGGCCTGAGCGGCTTCGGCATCGAGATCGCCGATACGCAGCCGCTGGAGTGAGCGGCTGAGTTTCAGCCGCGCATCAGCGCTGTAACGTGCGCGGCGGCGGATTTCGACAGGCCTTCGAGATCGTAGCCGCCCTCCAGGAGCGAGACGACGCGGCCCTTGGCGTGGCGGTCGGCGATCTCCATCAGCTTCTGCGTCGCCCAGGTATAGTCGGCCTCGACCAGGTTGAGGTTGGCGAGCGGATCACGCCAATGCGCGTCGAACCCGGCGGAGATGATGATCAGGTCGGGCTGGAAATCCTCCAGCCGCGGCAGGAGCGCGCTCTCGAAGGCGTCGCGGAAGACGTCGGAGCCGTCGCCGGCGCGCAAGGGGGCGTTGACGATCGTGCCATGGACGCCGCGCTCCGAGGAGGCGCCGGTGCCGGGATAGAGCGGCATCTCGTGGGTCGAGGCGTAGAGCACGCTGCCATCGTCCCAGAAGATCTCCTGCGTGCCGTTGCCATGGTGCACGTCCCAATCGACCACCGCGACGCGCTCGGCGCCATGCGCCTTCTGGGCATGGCGGGCGGCGATGGCGGCGTTGTTGAAGAAGCAGAAGCCCATCGCCTTGGTGCTCTCGGCATGGTGGCCGGGCGGGCGCATGGCGCAGAAGGCGTTGGACGCCTTGCCGAGCATGACCTCGTCGACGGCCTGGGCGGCGGCGCCGACGCCGTGCAGCACGGCTTCGACCGTGCCGGGCGACATCAGCGTATCAGCATCGAACTGGACGAGCCCGCTCGCCGGCGAGGCGGCGATGACGGCCTCGCCGAACTCGCGCGGATGGCAAAGCGAGACGAGGTCGAGCGTGCCGCGCTGCGCCGTGCTGCGGACGAGCCCGGCGAATCGCTCGGCTTCCAGCACCTGCTCGACGGCGCGGATGCGGTCGGCGCGCTCGGGATGGCCGGCCGGCGTGGCGTGCTGCAAGGTGGATGGGTGGGTGATCAGAAGCGTCGTCACGGGCCTCAACCTCTCTGCCGGTACCTAGTGTGCCCCTGTCCGGGCGGTGATGCGTGGCGATATTGCCACGGTTGTGGCTCGAAAAGCCAAATCCCATGCCGGAATCGGAACTTCGTTGCACCATCTTTGTTTCGGGCTTAGACGGAGCGGCATAGCAATGGTGTTCATCGTATCGTGGTGCCGATACGGAATGTTAACACTTCATTCATCATAAAAGCCGCTCTCAAGGCGTGGGCTGGTGGACATATGAAACAGGCTTTGATTGTCACGGTGGCGCTGTCGACCCTTCTGGGCGCGTGCCAGTACAAGAGCGTGAATGCGCCGGCTCTGTCGACGCGCGATGCCGAATACATCGCGCTCGTGCCGAAATTCGAGACCGAGCTCACGCATCTTCCCTATGAGATCGCCGATCCGACTGGGCAGCCGCCCGGCACGATCATCGTCGATACCAAGGAGAAGTTCCTCTACTTCGTGCTGCCGAACAAGAAGGCGATCCGCTACGGCGTCGCGACCGGCGACGAGGCCTTCGGCTGGACCGGCGAGGCCGTGGTGCAGCGCAAGGCCGAGTGGCCGCGCTGGACGCCGCCGGCCGAGATGATCGCGCGCTGGCCGCATCTGGCGCCGCGCGCCGGCGGCATGGAGGGCGGCCCGGACAATCCGCTCGGCGCCCGCGCGCTCTACCTCTACCAGAACGGCCACGACACGCTCTACCGCATCCACGGCACCAACGAGCCGGAGACGATCGGCCGCTCGGCTTCGTCCGGCTGCATCCGCATGCGCAATATCGACGCGATCGACCTGTTCAACCGCGCTGCTGTCGGCGCCAAGGTGATCGTGAGCTGAGAGCGCCCTCGGCGAGACGCGACGGCGGACTTGAATGCAATGCCCGGGCTGAGCCGGGCATTTTGCTTTGCGGGAGCATACCGCGATTTGCCGGAATTAGACGCCGTCAGCCCGGACGGAGCGCAGCGGAACTCCGGGATGACGCAGAGGGTTCTTGCGTAACGGCAGTCAGCCCTAACCCAACTCCACGCAGACGATCTCCGGCGGGACGCCGAGCCGCAGCGGCAGCTTGCTGGTGCCGATGCCGGCCGAGACGATCAGGTCGCGGCCGTTCTCGTGGACATGGCCGTAGGCGTAGCGATTGCCGTAACGCGACGGCACGATCGGCGACCAGCCGAACAGCCTGACCTGGCCGCCATGGGTATGGCCCGATAGCGTCAGCGCGACGCGCTCCGGCATGCGGGCGAAGGCATCGGGCTCATGTGCCATCATGATCACCGGCGCGCCGTCATCGGCGATCTGGCTCATGGTCCCGGCAAGGTCGGCAATGCCGAAGGGCAGGCCGCGCACGCGCTTGAGGAAGGCCATCTGGTCGCCGAGCCCGGCGAGCCAGAGCGGGCCGGCATTGGTCTCCAGCCGCAGCGCCTGGTTCTCCAGCACCCTGATCCCGGCCGCCTCGAGCGCGAGGCCGACCTGCGTCGGCCCGGAGCGATTCACCTGAGTGGGTCTGTCATGCCACCAGTCATGGTTGCCGAGCACGGCGTAGACGCCATTCGACGCCTTCAGCTTGGCGAGTTCGGCGGCGAGCGTCGGAATCGGCGGATCGGACGCCTCGCGCGCGCGGCTGGCGACGAAATCGCCGAGGAGGAGAGTGAGGTCGGGCTTCAGCTCGTTGGTGGCAGCGACGATCTGGCCAACGCGCTCCAGCGGCACATGCGGCCCACCGACATGGAGATCGGAGATCACGGCGAGCCTGAGGCGGCGGCCCTCCGGCCAGCCGCGCGGGGTCAGGCGGTAGCGCGTCAACTGCTGATGCGCGGGCTCCCAGGCATAGGCATAGCCGCCCGTCCCGAAGCCGCCCAAAAAAAGACCGGCGAGAGCTTGGAGAACTCGTCGCCGGTCAAGCATTGGAGGGTCTCGAAGAAGTCAGAGTGTCGGCAAATCAGTCGTCGAACCCGTTGCGGAGGATCGCCGGGATATTCTCCGGCTTCTTCTCCGCGTTCTGCTCCTCAGCGGGCGCGCGTCTTGTTCCGGCGGCAATCGCCGGGAACGCGATGGGGCGGAAGCGGGATGCATAGGCATCCTTGGCCGCGGCATCGTGGAAAGTCGCATTGCCTTGCGTCATCTGCTGACGCGGATTCTGGGGGCGCATGGGTCCTGGCTTCACTGGTTTCGACATGTCAGTGGTTCCTGGGCCGCTGACAGAAGCAACATCGCTTCCGATCAGGTCAGCGAAACGGCGTGATCGTGATTTATTCGTGGCTTTTCAGGCCGGTCTGCGAGGATGCCGTCGTTTCGGTTAAGCGTTCGTTAAGTGCGTCACACTTCTCCCGGCAGGCTTTTCCTTCTCCCCCTGCGGGAGAAGGTGGCTCGGCGAAGCCGAGACGGATGAGGGGTCGCGCGACGATTGCCGAGCGGCACCTTGTTTCGAGCTCGACAATGCGAGGCAGCGCGACCCCTCATCCGCCTGCCGGCACCTTCTCCCGCAGGGGGAGAAGGGAAGGCCCGGATCAGATCAGCCCTTCGGCCTTGACCCAGTCGAGGGTCTTGGCGAGCGCCCGCTCGTAGCGGTCGAACATCTCGTCGATCTCGGCCTCGTTGATGATCAACGGCGGGCAGAAGGCGACGCGGTCGCCGCCGAGTGGCCGGACGATCAGACCCTCGTCCTGCGCGAAGGCGCCGGACTTGGCGGCGACGCCCTTCTTGGCCTCGAACTGCGCCTTCGTCGCCTTGTCCTTGACCAGCTCGATGCCGCCGATCAGGCCGACGCCGCGGGCCTCGCCGACGAGCGGGTGCTCGGCCAGCTTCTCCAGGCGCTGCAGGAACTTTGGCGCGACCTTGCGGACATGGCCGACGATGTCGTCGCGCTGGTAGATCTCCAGCGTCTTGACCGCGATGGCGCAGCCGACCGGGTGGCCGGCATAGGTGTTGCCATGGCCGAAGGTGCCGATCTTGCGGCTCTGGTCGACGAGCACCTCGTAGATCGGCTCAGAGATCATCACCGCGCTGAGCGGGAAATAGGCCGAGGTGATCGCCTTGGCGCAGGAGAGCGTGTCGGCCTTCAGCCCATAGGTCGTGGTGCCGAACATGTTGCCGGTGCGGCCGAAGCCGGTGATGACCTCGTCGGCGATGAAGAGCACGTCGTACTTGGCGAGCACGGCGTTGATCTTCTCGAAATAGCCCTCGGGCGGGGTGACCGCGCCGCCGGCGCCCATCACAGGCTCGGCGATGAAGGCCGCGACCGTCTCGGGCCCCTCGCGCAGGATCATCTCCTCCAGCTCGGCCGCGAGGCGGCTCGAGAATTCCAGCTCGGTCTCGCCGGGTTGGGCGAAGCGGTAGTGGTGCGGGCAGGAGGTGTGCAGGATGCCGGCGATCGGCAGGTCGAAATCGGTGTGGTTGGCCGGCAGGCCGGTCAGCGAGGCCGAGGCGACGGTGACGCCGTGATAGCCCTTCAGCCGCGAGATGATCTTCTTCTTCTGCGGCCGGCCGAGCGCGTTGTTCATGTACCAGACCAGCTTGACCTGGGTGTCGTTCGCGTCCGAGCCCGAGGCGCCGTAGAAGATCTTGGAGATCGGGACCGGGGCGATCTCCTTCAGCTTCTCGGCCAGCTCGATCGCCGGGTCATGGCTGCGGCCGGAGAAGATGTGGGTGAAAGGCAGCTTGCGCATCTGCTCGGCCGCGACCTCGACCAGCTCCTCGTTGGAATAGCCGAGCGAGGTGCACCACAGGCCGGCCATGCCCTCGATATAGCCCTTGCCGGCGGTGTCGTAGACGAAGACGCCTTCGCCGCGCTCGAGGATGAGCGGGCCGACCTCGCGATGCGTCGCCAGGTTGGTGTAGGGATGCACCAGCGTTTCGATGTCGCGGACGGCGAGGTTTGACAGCATGGCTCGGGACTCCCGGTCTCTTCGGTGCGGCGGTTCTTTATGCGGTGTTTATGCGAGCATAGCCCGCAGCCGGCGCAAGAGCTGAGCGATTTTCGCGCAGATCGAGGCAGAGTCTGGCGCAAGGCCGAGCGTCGACGACCATTCCCTCCCCCCGCTTGCGGTGGGGAGGGTTAGGGTGGGGGGCAGTTCGGCTTGGCGCTACTCTTCAAGGGGAGCACTCCGGCTTTCCGTCCCCCCACCCCGGCCCTCCCCACCGCAAGCGGGGGGAGGGAGCTGCTTCGGCGCTTGCAAGGCGAGGGGCTGCTCGCCATGGTCAGGCGAATTCGAGAGGTGAGATGGTCGACTCCGCACGCATGGTGAACCAGCCGGCGCCCGGCCGCGATTGCGGCACCTGCGCGCTCTGCTGCAAGGTCTACGACAACCCGGAGGTCGACAGCGTCGCCGGCTCCTGGTGCCAGCATTGCCTGCCCGGGCGCGGCTGCAAGATTTATCCGACGAGGCCGACGGAGTGCCGCTCGTTCTACTGCCTGTGGATGACGCAGACCTTCCTCGGGCCGGAGTGGAAGCCGGACAAGAGCCGCTTCGTGCTGACCGTCGATCCGCGGACGAACTGGCTCTTCGCGCAGGTCGACCCCGGCGCGGCCCAGGGCTGGCGCAAGGAGCCCTATCTCAGCCAGTTCAGGCGCTGGGCCGCCGCCAACCAGCGGCCGGTAATGGTGTTCGTGGCCAAGAACGCCACCGCGGTGCTGCCCGACCGGGAGATCCAGCTCGGCACGATCGGAGCCGACGAGCGGCTGGTGCTGCGGACTGAGGCGGGGTCCGGGCGGCAGGTGGTCGAGAAGGTGAAGACGAACGCTTGAGTGCGGTTGGCCGAAGATCTGGCCAGCGGCGGTTTGCGGTCAGGCTGCTTCAGCCGCTTCGCGAAGCTTGCCCGCGTTGAACAGGTCGCGGCCGATCGCACGGGCCGTCTCCAGATGCCCCGCCGGAAACTGCGCGTCGGACGGGAGCAGCAGCTCGGACGTGACGACGCTGGCGCCGCAATAGCCGAAGATGCCGTGGTCGATCTGCGTCTTCATGGCGCCGAAATAGCCATGCCGCGCATAGGTGCGCTGGTCGGCGCCGCCAATGGCGATGAGATGGACCCGAAGGTGGCGCAGCTTCTTCTCCAGCTTGGCATCCGGGCCTTCCTCATAGGCCCAGCCATTGGTGAAGACGCGGTCGATCCACCCCTTGAGCAGCCCCGGCATCGACCACCAATAGACCGGATAGACCAGCACGAGGGCGTCGGCGCGGTCGATCCGCGCCTGCTCGGCGGCGATATCGGCCGAGACCGGCGCTTCCCGGAGGTGGGCGGCGATGTCGGCTGTCGTGAAGCGCGGGTCGAAACCCTCGGCCGTGAGGTCGGCGATTTCAGCGCTGTTGCCGGGGCCGGACAAGGCGATGCCCTCGGCAAGATGCGCGGTGACGCTGTGGCTAAGGGATCTGGGATCGGGATGCGCGACGACGACGAGCGCGTGCATGTCGAAAACTCCTGATTGCGGATGAAGGAGGTCGCTTATATACTTTTGGTAAGTTACTTTTGGTATATAGTGATGTCAAGCACCCTACCGGCCGATCCAGCCTCCGGCCCGCGACCGCGTCGCCGCCTGCTGCGCGAGGAGCGCCACCGCCAGCTCATGGACGTGGCGTGGCGGCTTGCCCGCGACGAGGGGACGGAGGCGCTGACGCTTGGGCGGCTGGCCGAACAGGCCGGCGTAACCAAGCCGGTCGTCTACGACCATTTCGGCACGCGGCCCGAGTTGCTGGCGGCGCTCTACCGCGCGTATGACGCGCGCCAGACGGCGCTGATGGACGCTGCGCTGCAGGCGAGCGAGCCGAGCCTGGCGAGCAAGGCCGCGGTCATCGCCTCGTCCTATGTCGACTGCGTCCTGACGCAGGGCCGCGAGATCCCCGGCGTGATCGCGGCGCTGGCCGGCTCGCCGGAGCTGGCGGAGATCAAGCGCGAATACGAGGCCGCGTTCATGGAGAAGTGCCGGGCCGTGCTCGCTCCCTTCGCGGGCGCCATCGCCCCGGCCGGCCTGCGGGCGATGCTCGGCGCAGCCGAGGCGCTGTCCTATGCCGCTGCGACCGGCGAGATCACGGCCGCGCAGGCGCAAGGCGAGCTCTTCGAGACGATCGTCGCGATGGTTGCGAGAAGCGCGCTCGGCGGCGCATGAATTGTCATGCGCGCTGCCTAAACGTTAGTATTCAGCGCATGGACGATCCAGGCTGGCGCCTGTGGAGGATACCGATGTCATTCTACCGAGGCATGATCTGCGAGAACGTCACGATCAGTGGCGACAAGGGCACCCCGATTACGGCCTATGTGGCCAAGCCCGAGGGGAAGGGGCCCTTTCCGGCCGTGGTGCTGGTGCACCATCTTCCCGGCTGGAGCGAGTTCTACATCGAGACCACCCGGCGCTTCGCGCATCACGGCTATCTTGCGATCTGCGCCAATCTCTATGAGCGCGCCGGCGAGGGTGATCCGGACGACGTCGCCGCCAAGGTGCGCGCCGAGGGTGGCGTTCCCGATGCCCAGGTGGTCGGCGATACCGGGGCCGCGGTGGAGTGGGTGCGGGCGCAGCCCGAGCATAACGGCAAGGTCGGCCTGTTCGGCTCCTGCTCCGGCGGCCGGCACGCCTTCATCTATGCCTGCCAGAAGCAGGACGTCGACGCCTGCGCCGAGCTTTGGGGCGGCCGCGTGGTGATGGGCGCGGACGAGCTCAACGCCAAGACGCCCGTCGCGCCGATCGAGCTGACCAAGGACCTGTCCTGCCCCCTGATCGGCATCTTCGGCAACGAGGACCGCGCGCCGAGCCCCGAGCAGGTGAACCAGCACGAGGCCGAGCTCAAGGCGCACGGCAAGAGCTACGAGTTCCATCGCTATGACGGCGCCGGCCACGGCTTCTTCTACTGGCACCGGCCGATCTACCGGGCGGAGCAGGCCATGGATGGCTGGAGCAAGATCCTTGCTTTCTTCAAGACGCATCTGGCGAAGTAGGAGGAGCCGACATGTGCACGTCGATTGTCGAGATCATCGCGGCGGAGGGCATGGCGAAGCGCGGGAACGAGTGGTTTCCGCTGACGCAGGCGGTCGTCGCCTATGACCATGCGCGCCATGCGCCGCTGGCCGACGTCATCACGCTCGACTTCATCAACACCGGCCTCGAGCCCGGCGCGCGCGCCGGCATCGAGCTGACGCTCGAAAGCGCCAGGGAGCTGCGGGCCGCGCTCGAGCGGGCGATCGTCGCCGCCGAGTTCGAGGAGGCGGAAGTGCGCGGCAAGGGCGCAGCGCCCAGCCTGGTTCGGGCCGCGTGACACCGGGATAGGCGAGCCGCGGCCACGGCTCGCCCGGCGGCTTTGGGGAGGCGCGGATGGTGAAGCCGGTCATCAACCTCGACGAGGTCGCGTTCGACGATGTCGAGGAGAACGGCATCTACACGTCGAGCCGCGCCACGATCAGCGACCATATCGGCGCGAGAAACCTCGGCTACAACCTGACCGTCCTGCCACCCGGCAAGGTCCAGTGCCCGTTCCACAACCACCATGGCGAGGAGGAGATGTTCCTCATCCTGGAGGGCGAGGGCGAGCTCCGCTTCGGCGACGAGCGCTATCCGATCCGCCGGCACGACGTCATCGCCTGCCCGCCCGGCGGCCCGGAAGTGGCTCACCAGATCATCAACACCGGCACGGTGACGATGCGCTATCTCGCGCTGTCGACGCTGGTCGGGGTCGAGGCCTGCGAGTACCCGGATTCAGGCAAGGTGCTGATCGTCGCGGGCAAGCGCGGGGAACGGCGCTTGCGGAAGATGTTCCGCGCCGAGAACACGGTCGACTACTACGACCGGGAGAAGGGATGAGATTTGGCCGAGTGCCGCTCCACCGCCCTTGCTTCGCTGCGCTCGCAATGACGGGGAGAGCGTCGGAGCCCTACGATGGATCCCGGGACTGCGCCTCGCTTGTCCGGGATGACGCGGAGAGGTCCCGCCTCTCCAAGCCACGCAAAAATGTCTCGCCATCACGGATCCCGAGCTCATAGGCGAAGCGGATGCCCTCCCAGTTCTTGATGGTGAACTGGCTGATGGGAATCACCTGCGAGGGGCGGGCATAGGTCCGGTTGGCGATCTCAGGCACGCCTGCGAAAGGGCGGGTGAGCAGGACGAGCGTCGGCTCGCCGGCCGCCTCCAGCTCCGCGAGCGCCCAGGCCGGAGCGCTGTCGACCAGCCCGCCATCGAGCGCTGCGCGCCGGTCGACCAACCCGGCCGGCATGAAGGGCGGCACGGCGGCGCTCGCCATCAGCGCGGCGACGAGATCGACCGGCTCCGCGCAATCGGCGACGCGGATCAGGTCGGGCTTGAAGCCGAGGCGGCGGCCGGCGGTGGGGTGGACCGGGCGGAAGAAACGCTTCTCGAGCTGGTAGGCGCCGATACCGAGCATCGCGGCGACAGGCAAGGGCCAGAAGCGCGGTGGCCGCGAGATGGCGACGCGGAAATCCGCCTGCGCCTGCAAGGCGGCGAGATTGTCTGGTGTGAACAGCTCGCTGAGCAGCGTGTGGTACATGTCGCCGACCGGGAAGAGCCTGCCGCCCCTGCGGAAGCCGGCCCAGTCGGTTTCCGAGGTGCGCCCCGCGCAGCCTTCGCGGACGCGCTCGCGGACATAGGGGCCAGCGCCAAGCGCGGTGTAGAGCATGGCGAAGGCGCCGGCGCTGGCGCCGACCACGCGCCGTGGCCTCAAGCCGATTCGCGGCGCGACCGTCTCGTAGAAGCCGCCCTGCCAATAGCAGCGGTTGCCGCCGCCGGCGAAGGCGAGACCGGCATACATCGGCTTACTACGCGTCGGAGGCGCGGGCGAGGTCGCGCCAGGTCAGGACGAGCCGGTCGAGCTCGGCGAGGTCTTTTCCCGGCAGCTTGCCCAGCGTCGTCGCGACGTAGTCGCGCTGGGCGGCGATGCCGGCCTCGGCCAGGCGGCGCCCTTCCGCGGTCAGGTGCATCGCGTAGGAGCGGCGGTCGCCGGCGATGGCGCGGCGCTCGACCAAGCCTGCCTGCACGAGGCGGTCGACCAGGCCGGAGACGTTGCCCTTGGTGACGTAGAGCCGCTCGGCCAGCTCGCTCTGGCTGATGCCCTCGCGCTCGGTCAGGGTCGAGAGCAGGTCGAACTGCGGAATCGACAGGCCAAGCTCGCGGATGCGCGCCGTCATCTGGCCGAGCATGCGCTGATGCAGCCGCATGAAGCGGAACCAGACGCGGTCCGGATCGGTCGGCTCGATGCGAGGAGCGGCGTTGGTCGCGGGCACTGGCTTAGGCTCTCGAACGGGATCGGTTCTTATCTAAACCATCTCGTGATTTTGCGCGAGCTTTTCCATCGGAACTCGCCGAATGGCGCATCGTTCCCGCGCCGCGAGCCGGCTATGCTGCTGGCAACAAGGATAAGCCTGGGAGGAACGCGCATGCTCGGCTTGATGCAGGACTGGCCGCTGCTGCTGCACCGGATCATCGACCACGCCGCCGTGCAGCATGGCACGCGCGAACTGGTCAGCCGGGCGGTGGAGGATGGCTCGCTCAGGCGCTCGACCTATGCCCGGACCCGCGACCGCGCCTTGCGCATCGCCAAGCGGTTGCAACAGGAGGGGGTGCGGCTCGGCGACCGGCTGGCGACGCTGGCCTGGAACACCGACCGGCACCTCGAGCTCTGGTACGGCATCAGCGGCATCGGCGCGATCACGCATACGGTCAACCCGCGGCTCTTTCCGGAGCAGATCGCCTGGATCATCAACCATGCCGAGGACCGGCTGCTCTTCCTCGACCTCACCTTCGTGCCGCTGGTCGAGAGCCTGCAGGACAAGCTGCCGAGCATCGAGCGCTACATCATCCTCACCAATGCCGCCCACATGCCGGAGACCTCGCTGAAGCGGGCCGTGGCCTATGAGGACTGGCTGGCCGAGGCCGACGCCGATTTCGTTTGGCCGAAGCTCGATGAGAACACCGCCTGCGGGCTCTGCTACACCTCCGGCACGACGGGCAGCCCCAAGGGCGTGCTCTATTCGCACCGCTCCAACGTGCTGCACGCGATGGCCGCGGCCCAGCCCGACTACATGAACCTGTCCTCGCGCGATTCGGTGATGCCGGTCGTGCCGCTGTTCCATGCCAATAGCTGGTCGCTGGCCTATTCGGCGCCGATGACCGGGGCCAAACTGGTCATGCCCGGCGCCAGGCTCGACGGGCCGTCGCTGCTCGGCCTGCTGGAGGGCGAGGGCGTCACCATGACGGCGGCGGTGCCGACCGTCTGGCTCGGGCTGCTGCAGCATCTGGAGGCGAGTGGCGCGGCGCTCTCGACGCTGAAGCGCGTCGTCATCGGCGGCTCGGCCTGCCCGCGGGCGATGACCGAGGCCTTCGAGCGCAAATACGGCGTCACCGTCGCCCATGCCTGGGGCATGACCGAGATGAGCCCGCTCGGCTCGTTCTGCTCGGTGAAATCGGCCTATGCGCATCTCGAAGGCGAGGCGTTGCTCGACCTCAAGATGAAGCAGGGCCATCCGTTCTTCGGCGTCGAGTTCCGGCTGACCGATGATGCGGGCAAAGACCTGCCCTGGGACTGCACGACTTTCGGCCGGCTCAAGGTGCGGGGGCCGGCAGTGACGAAGGCCTATTTTCGGCGCGAGGACGAGCAGGTGTTGGACGAAGACGGCTTCTTCGATACCGGCGATGTCGGCACGATCGATGCGGCCGGCTACATGCTGATCACAGACCGTTCCAAGGACGTGATCAAGTCGGGCGGCGAATGGATCTCCTCGATCGAGCTGGAGAACCTCGCGGTCGGCCATCCCGATGTGATGGAGGCGGCCGTCATCGGCGTCGCCCATCCGAAATGGGACGAGCGGCCGCTGCTGGTGATCGTGCCGAAGGAGGGGCGCCAGCCGAGCCGCGAGGCGATGCTCGCCTTCATGACCGGCAAAGTCGCGAAATGGTGGCTGCCTGATGACGTCGTGCTGGTCGAGGCGATCCCGCATACCGCGACGGGGAAGATCCTGAAGACGGCGCTGCGCGAGCAGTTCAGGGACTATCGCCTGCCGACTGCGTAGATTCGTGGAAAAGGGAGGGGGTTGGTTCTCCCACCCCCTCCCGTTATCGCTGAGCCGCCCTCAGCCCTTTACGAAGGCGAGCAGCTCCGGGTTGAGCACGTCGGCATGGGTGGTCAGCATGCCGTGGGGATAGCCGGGATAGGTCTTCAGCCTGCCGTTCTTGAGCAGCTTCACGGAGAGGCGGCCGCTGTCGTCGATCGGGACGATCTGGTCGTCCTCGCCATGGAGCACGAGGGTCGGCACGGTGATCGCCTTCAGGTCCTCGGTCTGGTCGGTTTCCGAGAAGGCCTTGATGCCGTCATACTGCGCCTTGGCACCGCCGATCATGCCCTGGCGCCACCAATTCTGGATCACGCCCTGGGAGATCGTCGCGCCCGGCCGGTTGAAGCCGTAGAAGGGGCCGCTCGGCAGATCGAGATAGAACTGCGCGCGGTTGTCGGCGAGCGCCTTGCGCAGGCCGTCGAAGACCTCGATCGGCAGGCCGCCCGGGTTCTTCGCGGTCTTCAGCATCAGCGGCGGAACCGCGCTGACGAGCACGGCCTTGGCCACGCGGCCCTGGGGCTGGCCGAACTTCGCGACATAGCGGGCAACTTCGCCGCCGCCGGTGGAATGTCCGATATGGACGGCGTTCCTGAGATCGAGATGCTCGACCACGGCCGAAGCGTCGGCGGCGTAATGGTCCATGTCGTTGCCGGCATCCACCTGCGAGGAGCGGCCGTGCCCGCGCCGGTCATGGGCGACGACGCGATAGCCGTTCGCGAGGAAGAACAGCATCTGGTTGTCCCAGTCGTCGGAGGACAGCGGCCAGCCATGGTGGAAGACGATGGGCTGGGCGCTCTTGGGACCCCAGTCCTTGTAGAAGATCTCGGTGCCGTCCTTGGTCTTGACGAAGCCGCTGCTCATGGGATGGTCTCCTTTCGGTTGATGGTTCGGCGAGATGGATTGGGCGAAGGCTCCGGCGGGAAGAAGGCTTGCCGCCGAGAGGCTCGCGGTTGCCACGATGATGCTGCGCCGGGTGAGGCCGGAGCGGATATCCGGCAAGGTGCGGCTGTGGGGCAGATCGAGTGTCGTCGCTGGATCGGAGGCCGAGGTGTCGGTGTTGGCCGCAATCGTCATAGCCTTGCTCCGCAACGGTGGGTGAGGTGGTGGGGGAAAGCTAGGCGACGGGCTCCGGATCGAGAATCGTACATAGGGTTCGGTGCCTCATACGAAGGTGTAGGTCGTATGGCCGGTATGAATGGCCGCTTGCCTTCCGCCCTGTCCTCCGCCACCTAATCCTCATGCACCGCCGTCTCGTCTTCGAGGAGCCGATTTCGCGCGCCGCGCTCTGGAGCCGGCGGCTGATCTGGTTCGCGATTACGGTCGTGCTGCTGGCCGTGCTGATCTACCGCTTGAGCGAGCCGTCGGTGCAGGGGCTGGCGCCGATCGCAGGCGCCTACGGTCTCGTGCTGTTGGCGCTGCTGATGGCGATCCTCGCCTTCATCCGCATCTGGCAGGCCGGGCATCGCGGCGTCGGCATGGCGGTGCAGGCCTTCGTGCTGGCGCTCTTGATGCTGGCGCCCGTCGCCTATGGCGGCTTCAAGCTCGCGACCTTGCCGGCGCTGATCGACGTCTCGACGGATGTCGACGATCCGCCGGCCTTCAGTCGCTCCAGCGCGGCGCTCGGTGCCCGCAATGGCCGCGTGCCGCCGGACGTGCCGGCCGAGCAGCGCCGCCTCCAGCGCCAGGCCTACTCCAAGGCCCTGCCGATCGTGCTCGAAGTCCCGGCCGAGATCTCGTTCGAGATCGCGCGCAAGGCCGCCGTCGCGATGGGCTGGCAGGTGCTGGAATCGACGCGACCGGGCGGGCGCAGCGGCGCCGGGCGGATCGAGGCCGTGGCGCGCAGCCGCGTGCTGCGTCTCACCGAGGACATCACCATCCGGGTGCGCCCGCGCGCCGATGGCAGCCGCATCGACATCCGCTCGGCCTCCCGCATCGGCTGGCATGATCTTGGTGGGAACGCGGCGCGGATCGCCGCCTTCACGGCGGAAGTCGAGCAGCTCAACAGCGAGCGCTGAGGGAGGCCCATCTCCCAGCCCTCATCCTGAGGAGGCCCGTAGGGCCGTCTCGAAGGATGTTCCAGCTCGCGGTGACAGCGCCTTCTGGAGCATCCTTCGAGACGCCGCTACGCGGCTCCTCAGGATGAGGGCTGAGGGTTCAATGCTTGAGCCTCAGGCCAGCCAGTAGCGGCTCGCCAGCATCGGCATCGGCTCGTCGCAGAGGACGACGCCGCGCGCGACGAGGTCCTCCAGCTGCGCCAGCACCGAGAGCGACGCCGCGCCGTGCAGGGCCGCCGGCAGGCCCTGGTAGATCGGCGGGACCATGTCGGCGATGCGCTCGTCGCCGGCCTTCAGCCGGTTCAGGATCGCGGCCTCGCGCTGGCGGCGATGCTGGACCAGCCCGCGCAGGAAGCGCTGCGGCTCCTGCACCGGCCCGCCATGGCCCGGCCAGTAGATGCGGTGCTCCATGCCGCGCAGCTTCTCGATCGAGGCCATGAAGGCGGCCATCGAGCCGTCCGGCGGGGCGATGACGCTGGTCGACCAGGCCATGACATGGTCGGCCGAGAACAGGCTCTGCTCTTCCTTCAGCGCGAAGGCGAGGTGGTTGGCGGTGTGGCCGGGGGTCTCGACAGCGGAGAGCGTCCAGCCGGGGCCGGTGATCGTGTCGCCCTCGTGCATGGCGAGTTCGGGCGCGTAGTCGCGGTCGGCGGCGCCTTCGAGCGGGTTGATCTCGCCGAGCGCCAGCTCGCGCGCGGCGCGGTGCGGCAGGCAGCCGGCCACGATCCCGCCGGTGGCGGCCTTGAGCGCAGGGACGCCGGGCGAATGGTCGCGATGGGTGTGGCTGACGAGGATGTGGCTGACCGTCTCGCCGTCGAGCGCCCTGAGCACGCGCGCGAGATGGGCGGGGTCGGCCGGGCCGGGATCGAGCACCGCGACCGTGCCGCGGCCGATGATGTAGGTGCAGGTGCCGGTGAAGGTCATCGGCCCGCTATTGCCGGCGATGATGCGCCGGACCAGCGGGCTGAGTTCGGCGACCTCGCCGGCGGGCGTGGTGGCGGTGCGGTCGAATTCGATCTCGTCGCTCATGCGGCCTCTCTACGTCAGCATGCCCGTTTCCGCACGGCTCTCATCAAAGAATTAGAGCATGATGTCGTCCGAAAACCGGTTCCCACTATTCGCTAACGCGGACCTTCGGTTCGGCATCATGCTCCGCCCGGCTTGTGGGGCTTTGCCGCATTTCCTATAGACAAGGAAGCCGGCTGCGAGACGCAGGCCCGAGAAACAGGATGACACGGATGGCCGATATGCTTCCTCTCCAGGCCCAGACCTTGGCCCCGACCCTGGTCAACGCGGTTCTTCCCGGCGTGTCCGGCCGTCGCGCCGAGCTGGCGCGCAACCTCGTGCTCGCCGTCGCCGGCAGCCTGCTGCTGGTGCTCGCCGCCAAGATCAAGGTGCCGTTCTGGCCGGTGCCGATCACCTTGCAGACGCTGGCCGTGCTCGGCCTCGGCGCGGCCTATGGCTCGCGCCTCGGCGCTGCTACCGTGGCGCTCTACATCGCCTATGGCCTTGCCGGCCTGCCGGTCTTCACCAACACCCCGCCGGCCGCCGCCGGCATGATGTACCTCGTTGGCCCGACCGGCGGCTTCCTCGCCGGCTTCGTCGCGGCGGCCTATGTCGCCGGCTGGGCGGCCGAGCGCGGCGCCTCGGTGCTGCGCCTGATCGCGGGCATGATCACGGCTGAGGCGCTCATCATCGGCCTCGGCTTCGCCTGGCTCGCCTTCGGCGCCCAGATGGCCGGCGGCGTCACTGGCGTCGGCTTCGCCAAGGCCTATCAGTTCGGCGTGCAGCCCTTCCTGCTCGGCGACCTGCTCAAGCTGGCGCTGGCGACGAGCCTGGTCGGCGCGAGCTGGACGGTGCTGCGCCGCCGCGGCTGAGTTTTTCCATCTTAGAGACAAGAAAGCCGGGGCATCGCCCCGGCTTTTTCATTGGCTCGGCGATTGCCGTCATTGCGAGCGTAGCGAAGCAATCCACGGGCCTTGCTCGCCCAGTCCCCCTGGATTGCTTCGCTACGCTCGCAATGACGAGAGGGTGTCAGCCCTGTGGATCGCTGCTGGTGCAGCTCTTGGGCGCCTGGTCGAACAGGTCGAACTTGGCCCAGTCGCCGCATTTGTCGCAGCCGGCGAGCAGCGACACGATCCCGAGAATGCCGATCGTCCGAATCAAGCGCTTCATGCCGTGCTCCGTCCAAATCCGCAGGTCGCGCCATCTTGGGCTGCGTCGTGCCGGATGTCGATTCGGGCTGGTGGCGTCAGATCACTGAGAGCGTCCAGGCGTATTGGTAGCGGCCATATTGCGTGCTGGTGACGCCGTTGCGCTCGGTGCCGGGAAATTCCTCCGGCGGCGTCACCACCGTCACCCGGAGCACCGCCGTCGCTCCCGGCTTCAGCAGCCCGGCATGGACGGCGGCGGCGCCGATGATCGAATCGCCGCTATAGATGTCCGTGCCCCAGATCTGGCCCTCGGTGACGCCGGTGACGCGAAAGTAGTAGATCGCGCCGACGCTCTCGCAGAGGCCGTGCATGTTCGGCGGGGCGTCGGAGGCGACGAAGTTCTGCTCGAGCAGCTTCTTCAGCTGCCGGCGCGACAGCTTTCCGCGCTTGTCGAAATAGGCGACGAGTTCCTGGACGACTTTCATGGCGCGTCTCCCGGCTGCATGGTGATGACCCGCCCATAGGGCGGCTGGAAGTTGGCCGAGCCCTTCGGCAGGGCCCAGAGCACGGCATAGGGCACGGGCTCGCTCGGATACGAGATCTCGCCATCGGTGATGACGATCGCGGCGGTGACGCGCGGGTCCTCGGCCAGCGCGACGAGCGCCGGCGTCAGGTCGCTGCCGCCATAGCCTGAGACCTCGTAGTCGGCGAGCGCGGCCGGCGAGAGCACCTCGTCGGAGGTGACGACCGTGTCGCACTGGATGAGCCGGATCTCGTCGACGCCGGCCATGTCGCAGAAATCGGCGATGGCGCCGAGGGCGAGCGGGATCTCGTCGCTCATCGAGGCGCTGGTGTCGATGACGACGTTCAGCATCCAGGAATAGCGCTTGCGGCCGGGCATCACGAGATCGCCGGTATCGTTGCCGCGGCGCGAGGCGCGGGTGAAGGTGCGCTCGCCCGGCGCGACGCCTTCGAGCCAGGTCTGCAACGCGACGTGCCAGGGCGTGCGGTAGATGCCGCGCCGGGCCTGGACGTTCTGGCTCGACCCGCCGGCCGCATCGCCCTTGCCGCGCAGCACGCCCATGGCTTTGGCGAGCACCATGCCCTTCGTCGCGAGATCGCGGATCGCCCGCGCCCGCCCGGCCTGATCGCCGGCATCGTCGGGGAAGAGCTCGCGCTCGCGCCTGGCGTCGAGCGCATCGCCCATCGTGCCGGGCGGGGCCTGCCTGGCGGCGCCGAGCACCTGCTCGACGGTCGCGATGCTGCCCTCCCAGACCTGCGTGCGCGAGTTCATGAAGTTGCCGGTGCGGCGCATCTCCAGCACGATCTCCTCGGCCGATTTCGCGCGCGCGCCGGGCATGTCGAGCCCGCCGGCCGGGATCGTGGCGCGGCCGAGCGCATGCCGGAGCATGTCGTTGATGATGTAGTCATGGGCGTAGTTGAACTCGAGCGCGGCGCTGCCGCGCGCCCGCTCATGGGTGCGCAGCGCCAGGTGCAGCAGCTCATGCGCCAGCACGAAGACGAGGTCGTCGCCTGAGAGCCTCGCAGTGAAGCCCGGATTCGCCAGCAGCCGGCCTGAGGCGAAGACGCCCATGGTCGGCACGCGCTCGTCGAGCTCGACGCGCACGGCGGCGGCGAGGCCCGCGAGATGCGGGAAGGGCGCGGTGACCAGCCGCAGCCCGTTCATCAGCCGGGCGCGGATGGCGCGCGCGGCGATGGCAGGATCGGGTGAGCCGCTCATGCCGCGGCGACCTTGCGCAGGAGGTCGAACATGGCGCGGTCGGCGCCAAGCGCCCCCCATGTCTCGACCATGTCGTTGAGCACGAGGAGCTGGTGCTCGGAGGAGAGGCTGCGCAGGAAGCGGTTGACGACCTGCGGCTTGAGGCCGTCGGCCCGGCCGTCCCGGACGAATTGCCGGATGCAATCGAGGATGAACCAGCGGGCGGCATCGCCCTTGGGCAGGAATTCCGGCTTGCGCAGGTAGTCCTCCAGCGGGCGCACCGCGCCGATCGCGTCCTCCGCCAGCGCGCAGAACACGGTCGCATCCTCGGGCGAGAGCCGGCCGAAGGCCAGCGCGCGGCGCGTCTCGTTGTTGAGCAGGCCGGCCTTCTGCGCCATGTCGAAGGCGCGCGAGAGCAGGGCCCAGGCGCGCGGCGTCGAGAACGGCACGGGCTCGGCCGGCACCGGCCGCATCAGCGCGTCCGGAATCGTGGCGATGAAGCTGCGGATCTCGCTCCTGACGCCGGCGCGCTGGGCCCAGGCGAGCCATTCGGCGACGTCGACGCGCAGCTGCAGGATGGTGACGCGGTTGACCAGCGCCGAGCTCATGGCGCGCACCAGGGCGCGGTCCTGCAGGCGGTTGCCGGCCGCGACCACCCAGGTGCCCTTCGGCAGCGCGTGCTCGCCGAGCCTGCGCTCCAGCAGCAGCGAGTAGAACGCCTTCTGCACATCCGGCGAGCAGGCCGGCAACTCGTCGAGGAACAGGCAGAAGGGCTCCGGCTTCTCCGGCAGCAGGATGCGCGGCGGGCAGAAGACCGAGCGCTCGCCGACGATGCGCGGGATGCCGCTGACATCCTCGGGTGCGATCTGGGTGCCGAGCAGCGAGCGGCAGGGCAGGCCCGCCTCGCGCGCCGCGTCGTAGACCAGCTCGGACTTGCCGAGCCCGGGAGCCGAGAGCAGCAGGAAACTCTGCTCATGGGCCATGCACTGGATGAGCTGCTTGGCCTGACGCAACGTGACGACTTCTTCGAAGGCAGATCGAGGCGCTTCCATCAAACCCTCCCCAACTGGCCAGCCTTAGGCCAGGATGGCGGCCCATGTGGGGAAGGGGTGCCTCTGTCGCCAGAGGTCCTTGAAATCATTATTTTTTGGTAATGTGCGCTCTGTTGGGCGGCCGTTCAGAAATCGGCTAAGGGATCGAGGCGGCGGTTCCGGCTGCGGCGGACACCCGCGTGCTGCCGCCAAGCCAGGATGTGCTATAGTCGGCTAAGCCATGCCGGATGCGATCCGGGACTATCGAGGCCGCCGGATCAATCCTCGCGCTGCGACGTTCCCCTAACGGGAAACGGGAGGACAGATCATTGGCCGATGGCCCAGTCTCTGCGAGCGTGATGATCTGGGCCGTGCTCGTCGCGGCCTTCGCGATGCCGTGCCTGGCGCTGGCGGCGCTGCTCTGGCGGGGAGGCGGGCCACGGCGGGCGCGAGCGCTGCCACAGCGCCGCCTGAGCGCCAAATACCGCTTCCGCCTGGGCAAGCTGCCCCGCGGCGCGCCCAAAGGGCAGCGCGGGGCAAAGGTGCAAAGCTCTGAGAAAAATGGTCGGAGTGGCAGGATTTGAACCTGCGACCCCCACGTCCCGAACGTGGTGCGCTACCAGACTGCGCTACACTCCGATCAACTGGTGGCCGGCTTATAGCCAGCACCGCGCCGGGGCGCAACAGCGCCGAGCATGCAAAGCGTGGAAAATTGACGGAGCGGTGTCACGGGGCCTTGTGGGAAGCCCGCGTCAATGGTTGCGCGGCGCGACGACGCGCTTTAGAAGGCAGCGGCGCATTGGGGCGTCGCCAAGTGGTAAGGCAGCGGTTTTTGGTACCGCCATTCGGAGGTTCGAATCCTCCCGCCCCAGCCATGCATTCCAGTTTTCCAAACATTTCGCCGGGCTCGGAAATTCCCGCGACAGTGTCGTCCTGTTCCACCAGACGGCCGGCTCCAGCGACAAGACGCTGAAGCTCTACGACGGGCACGCCCACGACCTGCTGAGCGATCTCGGCAAGGAAGGCGTGATCGCCGACATGAAACACTGGATCGATGCTCGCCTGCCACGCTAGGAAGTTGGCCTGAGAACCGCCATCTGCCGCACCGTAAGTCAGCGAGATGCCATGCGCCCCGCCCTACCTCCGCCGGCCACCAATATGCGCTGCTTCTGGCCCGCTCTCCCCGGACGCCGCCGGGCTTTCGTCCAGCTACCCGCCCTGGCCGGATTGCTGTTCGGTTCGGTGCCGGCCGCGGCCCATGTGAAATGGTTCGCGCCCTATATCGTGGGGGCGCCGCCGCAGCCTATTGCCGTCACCCTGGCCAACCCGTGGTTCTGGACCGGCATCGCGCTTGTGCTGGTCTTCTTCCTGGCGACCCGCGCGATCGAGAAATCGCCTGCGGGAGAGACCATCCTGGCCGGCATGGACCGGATCACCGACCCGCTCTGGCAGAGGCTGGACGAATTCGTCCGCCTCGTCATCGCGGCGTTCTTCGTCGCGATCTTCGCGGTCGGCGGCGTCTACCTGACGCCCGACCTGAAGACGCCGGCCGAATGGGTCTCGTGGGCGCAGCTGCTGATCGCGGCCCTGGTCATCCCGCGGGCGACGCGGCCGCTCGCCGCCGCCGGCATCATCGGCCTGTGGCTGCTGGCGCTGCGCGACTACGACATCTTCCACCTGCTCGACTATCTGGCGCTCGGCGTCGGCGTCGCCGCCTATCTCGTGCTTGAGGCCTCCGACAAGCCTGAATGGCGCAAGCATCGCTTCGAGGTGCTGCGCTGGGGCGTCGCCATCGCGCTGATGTGGTCGAGCCTGGAGAAGTTCGCCTATCCCGACTGGTTCTACCCGCTGGTGGTCGAGAAGCCGTTCCTGACGTTCGGGCTGCCGCGCGACGTCTTCATCCCGATGGCGGGGGTGGCCGAGTTCACCATGGGCTTCGGCATGATCTGGACGCCGCTGGTGCGCCGGCTCTCGGCGATCGCGCTCTTCGTGATCTTCAACGCGGCGGTCTACCCGTTCGGGCGCGTCGACCTGATCGGCCATGCGCTGATCATGGCGATCATCGTCGCGATCGCGGCCGACCATACCCGCGAGGTGCATTTCCTGCCGGCATTGAAGCGCAGGCTCGCCGGCGTGCCGACCGGGCTCGCCGCGGCGCTGCTGATCTTCGCCACCGGCTATTGGGGCCTGCACATCGCGCTCTACGGACCTGAGGGCCGGGTCGGCACCCCAGCGGCCGATATCGCGACGCATTCGTACAGCCCGGAATACCCGCATGGCCCGCAGGTGCCGGGCGGCATCGGCGCGCCGCCGGTGCGAGCCAGCGATGCGGGCGGCCATGCCGGCCACGCCATGCCCGCCACGGCCGATGCGAAGCCCGCGCTGGCCGCCTATCAGCAGGTCATGGAGCGGATGCACGGACCGATGATGCAGGGCATCGCCCATTCCGATCCGGACGCCGCCTTCGTGCTCGGCATGATCCCGCATCACCAGGGTGCGATCGATATGGCCGAGATCCAGCTCCGCTACGGCAAGGACGCGGCGAACCGCAAGCTGGCGCAGGAGATCATCGCCGCGCAGACGCATGAGATCGGTGAGATGCGCGAATGGCTGAAGCAGAAGAACCTGCCACAGCCGGCTCGGTAGCTACAGCGTCGCGGTCTGCTGTCACGCGGAAGTTGCGTGCCGGTACCGGCGCACTTCGGCCGGTGCCGCGTAGGGCGGTTTTGGCCCATTGCCGACGTCAGGAGCGTCCGCAATGGGCAGTAGGATCGGCTTTGCAAAGGCGGCATCGTTATGCCGCCGCCGGCCCGCTTCAGAAGCTGACCCTTAGCTGTGCTGATCCTCCGTAGCGGTTTGAGGTGCCTGAGAGTTCGCCGTCGAAGCGGGCGCCGAGCGTGACGCTGGGGGTGAGCCTGACGTCGAAGCCGGTGGCGATGAGGGCGGCGTTGCGGGCCGGCCTGGCGCCGGTGATGGCGAAGCTGGCGCCGGGCAGGCCGACCAGGCTGGCCGAGAGGTCGGCGTCGCGCTGGAAGTAGTGCGCCCAGCTCGCCCGGACATAGCCCGAGACCGGGGTCGCGCCGAGCATGGCCTGGACGTCGAGCTGCAGGCCGAGCTCGGAGCGCGAGGTCGTCTCGCTGCGCCTGGCGAGGTGGAGCGCGCCGGGGGCGGCCCCGCTCCAGCTCGTCTCGGTGACGCCGGGGCTGCGGACCTGGATCGCCTGCAGCGCCGCCAGCGGCGACAGCGTCAGGCCGTTCCAGCTCGCGAGCGCGGCGCTGGCCTGGAGCCGGCCGCTCCAGGCGGTGGTGGCGTAGGAGGAGGACAGCGCGCTGCCGAGCGCCGGGAGGCTGCGCGTGACGTCGGTCTCGAGCCTGGCATAGCCGAGCGCCGCGGCGAGGTTGAGCGGGCCGAGCCGGGTCATGCCGTAGAGGCCGGCCTGGAAGGCCTCGGCGTCGGCCTTGCCGAGCCCGCCCGCCAGCGAGGCGCGGGCGCTGCCGCCGGCGACGGCGAAGCCGGCGGTCGTGCCGGGCGCCAGCCGGACGTCGGCGCCGACCGCGAGATGCGCGTCGTCGAGGTCGCGCCTGGCCGAGCCGGCGATCCGGTCGCCGTCGCTGCGGCCGAACGAGCCGAAGGCCGCGCCCCAGACCGAGTAGCGCGGCAGGTCGAGCACGGCTGGCCGCTCCGGGGCGTCGCTGCCCTTGCCGACCTTGCCGGTGAAGGCGGCGGTCCCCGGCGCCGGGGCGCCGTCGCCGAGCCGGCCGGCGGCGAAGGGATCGAGCATGGCGCGCAGGAACTGGTCGGCGGCCGAGACCGCCATGGCGGGCGCGGCGGTGTGGACCTCGCCGGAGAGCTGGTTGACCGCGGCGGGGATGGCGGCCGCCGGCAGGTTGTAGAGCCCGAACAGCGCCGACGGGTTGGCGCCGCCCGCCACCGCCCGGTCGATGCCGGCTGCGACCGCATAGGCGTTGGCCGGCCGGCCGACGCCGAGGCGCGGGGCCGGCGACGCTCCCCCTGGCGTTACCGGCGGGCTGGCCGGGTCGATGATCGGCGCCAGCGGGTTCGGCGCCAGGGTGAGCTGCACGTCGGTCGCGGTGTAGGCGACGCTGGTCGCGATGCCGTCGCCGAAGCTGCCGGTGGTGTCGACGGTGCCGAAGCTGCCGCTGCGCCCGCCCTGGGCCGAGAGCAGCGTGTAGGGCGTCGAGAACGTGTAGGCGCCGCCGAGCGGCACGATCCTGAGCGTGCCGGCGAGCGCGGCCGTGCCGGTGACGTCGATCCGGTCGGAGACCGCGCCCTGCACCTCGGCGATGTAGACCGAGCCGGCGCCCAGCGTCAGGTTGCCGTTCACGGTCAGGGTTCCCGGCGAGTTGCCGGGAGAGATGGTGCCGTTGACCAGCGTCGCGGGCAGCTGGCCGGAGCCGGCGATGGTCCCGCCGGCATCGACCGTCAGCCCGGAGGACGAGGCGATCGAGCCGTTCACCACCAGCGTGCCGCGCGTCACGAAGGTCGCGCCGGTATAGTCGCTCGTGCCGGACACCGTCGTCTTGCCGATGAAGTCCTGCCGGAAGTCGCCCGAGCCCGAGAGCTTGCCGGCGAAGCTCGCGCCGCTGTTGTCGCTGGTCGTCAGCGTCTGGCCGGCGGCGAGCGTGACGATGGCGCCGGCATCGCCGACGAGCGCGCCGATCGTCTCGCTCTGGGCGACGTCGAGCGTCGCGCCGCCGGCGATGGTGACCAGCCCGGCATCGCTGATCGCGGCGCCGCCGGTGACGGTCAGCGTGCCGGCCTGGATCGCGGTCGTGCCGGTGTAGCTGTTGACGCCGGACAGGGTGAAGGCGCCGCTGCCGGTCTTGGTCAGGCCGCCGCTGCCGGAGATCGCGCCCGAGAAGGTCGTCGAGGCGTTGCTCGACCCCGTGCTCAGCGTCGCCGCGCCGAGCGTGACCGAGCCGGCCCCGGCGAGCGAGCCGATGCCCTGGCTGAAGCCGGCGAGGTCGAGGACCGCGCTAGCGCCGACGCTGAAGGCCGAGCCGGAGGCGAACGCGCCGGCCGCCCCGGCCCGCAACGTACCGGCCTGGACCTGCGTCGCGCCGGTGTAGCTGGTCGAGCCACTGAGGGTGAAGGCGCCGCTGCCGGTCTTGGCCAGGCCGCCGCTGCCGGAGATCGCGCCGGAGAAGGCGGTGCTCTGTCCGTTCGAGCCGAGCGTCAGCGTTCCCGCGCCCAGCGTGACGTCGCCCGCGCCTTCGAGCGAGGCGATGCTCTGGTCGAAGCCGGCGAGGTCGAGCGCGGCCCCGGCATCGAGGGTGACGGCCGAGGCTGGCGCGAAGGCGCCGATCGCGCCGGCCCGCAAGGTGCCGGCCTGGACCGACGTCGCGCCGGTGTAGCTGCTGGCGCCGGAGAGCACGAGCGTGCCGGCCCCGAGCTTGGCCACGCTGCCGGCGCCGGAGACCGGGCCGCCGAGCTGCAGCTGCGTGCCGGTCGCCACGTCGACGCCGCCCGCGCCGGTGAGCCTGACCGAGCGGACCATGCCGAAGCTCGCCGTGGTCGCGAGCGTGCCGCCGGTGAAGGTCAGCGCGCCGGCTGCGTCGCCCAGATTGGCATCGGCCGAGACCGAGAGCGTGCCGCCGGCGATCGTCGTCCCGCCCGTATAGCCGTTGGTGCCGGTGAGCACGAGCGTGCCGGCCCCGACCTTGGTCAGGCTGCTGCCGGTGCCGTCGACCAGGCTGGAGGCGATCGTCGTGGTGACGCCGGCCGAGGTGTTGACCGTGCCGCCACCGGCGACGCCGAAGCTCAGCGAACCGCCGCTCAGCGCATAGCCGTCGCTGTTGAACTGCAGCGTGTCGAAGCTCTGCGTGCCCGAGACCGCGACCGCGCCGGCCATGCCCTAGAAGACGCCGACCGAGTCCGACCAGGGCGCGTTGAAGTCTGCCTGGCCGGGCGCGCCGGTCCAGTTCGCATTGCCGGCGTTCCAGGTCCCGGCGCCGCCGTCGACGGTGCCGTTGCCGAGCTGGTCGCTGCCATCCCAGAACTGCATCGCCTGGCTCGTGCCGAGCACCGCGAGGTTGACCTGCGTCGGCACGCCCGAGGGCGCGTTGTAGACCGTGCCCGTCGCGCCCGCGACCGAGGGCGCCGTCAGCGCCAGCGTGTCGAAGCTGCCACTGATCGCGCCGCCGCCGGTGACGTCGAACAGCCGGTAGTAGCCGGCCGAGGCGACGTTGGCCGTCAGCGTGCCGCCGAGCACGAGATTGCCGGCCGCGCCGCTGCCGTTGACGATGATGTGGTCGTTGGTGCCGCCGCCGACGACGCCGGGGCTGTTGAGCTCAAACACCGTGTTCGCGCCGCTGTTCAGCTCCAGCGACCCGACCGTCAGCGTGCCCGGCGAGCTCCCCGCCGACAGCGTCCCGCCCGAGGCGACCGTCACCGCCCCGGCAATCGCGCCCGAACCGCCCAGCGTCGCGCCGCTGGCGACGCCGACCGTCCCCTGGACCGAGCCGTTGACCCGCAACTCGCCGCCATCGACCTGCGTCGCGCCGGTATAGGTGTTGGTGCCCGACAGGGTGAAGCTGCCCGTGCCGATCTTGGTCAGGCTGCCGACGCCCGAGGATTGCGAGATGACGCCAGAGAAACTCGTGGAGCTGTCGTCGCCGCCAACCGCGAGGGTCGAGCCGGAATTGAGCACGACCGAGCCGGCACCGGCCAGCGAGCCGATCGTCTCGGAGTTATAGATTTGGAGCGAGCCGGGCGCATTGACCACGACCGCGCCCGTATCCGCGATCGCCGCGCCGTACATGAGTTGCAAGGTGCCGGAATTGACCGTGGTAACGCCCGTATAGGTATTGGCGCCAGCCAGTATGACCCTTCCGGCCGCCCCGGTTACGTCGATCGTGACGCCGCCGAGCCCGGTGGCGATGGCGCCAGTGACGGACGTGATGTACTCGGAACTGCCGCCCAATACGAGAGTATGGCCGCTCCCCGAAATACCGCCCACGAGGCCGAGATCGCTGTCGAAGGAATCGTTGTTGATCCGCGTGTCGCCGGCAAGCGTGATGGCGCCGTCGAGGCCATTGGCGCCCGAGACGTTGCGCAGCGCGCCGCCATTGGCGACGCCGGTGCCGCTGAGGGTCAAGGCGTTGGGAAGCGAGATATAGCCCTGCACCTCGAGCGCCGCACCGCTCGCGACCGACACGGCGCCGGTCCCGAGCGCGCTGTCGTTCCGGACGTTCAGCACGCCGGCGCTGACCGTGGTGCCGCCGGCATAGGTGTTGGCGATCGACAGCGTCAGCGTGCTGCCGCCCAGCTTCGTCAGGGAGCCCGTGCCGGAGATGTTGCCCGCAAATGCCCGGTCGCTGCCGGGATTGAACGACAGCGTGCCGCTATTGGCCACGTCGCCGAGGATCGAGCCGCTGCCGGCGATCTGCAGCGTGCCCGCCGTGATGCTGGTGTTGCCGGTATAGGTGTTGGCGCCGGTGAGCGTCAGCGTGCCGGCGCCGGTCTTGTCGAGGCCGGCAGTGCCGGCAATGACCGACTGGATCGTCGCGGTGGCGCCAGTGGCCACCTCGACGATCGGCTTTGCGGCGCTGAGGCTGGCCAGGGTGAGGGGACCGCCACTGAGGGTGTAGCCGTCCACCAGGAAATGCGTGAGATAGGCCGAGACGCCGCCATTATCGACGGTCACCGTGCCGGGCGTGCCCTGGAAGACGGCCTCGTAGCCACCCCAGGCCTTCGATGTCGTGCCGGTGGCGTTGGTCCAGTTGGTGGCGGCGGCGTCCCAGGTGCCGCTGCCGCCGTTGACCGTGCCGTTCGGGGTGGCCTGCGCGCCGTTCCAGTAACTGGTATTGGATGCGACCAGGAGGGTAATAAAGACCGGATTTGAGGTATCTATGCTATATAAGTATTGCATCGGCGCGGGGCCGATGACCATCGTATTGTTGGTCAGCGTGCCGATGACGTTGAACAGGCGATAGGTGCCCGCTGCAAGCGCATTGCCGGAATCGGTGATGTTCAGCGTGCCGTCGAGGACCAGGCCGCCACTCCCGAGCGTCAACAGCCCCGTAGTGTTCCCGGCCCGGGTGACGTTCATCTCGAGGATGGAATTGGGGGAAAGGGTGAGCCCGTCGAGCGCCGCGGCGCTGGTGGTGGTGGTGGTCACCAGTGTGCCGCCATTGGCGATGGTCACCTGGCCATGGACACGGCTCAACGCCAGGACGGACAGCGCCGCCCCGCTCGCGACGGAGACGGTGCCCGTCGTCTCCGCGAGGCTGGCCATGGCCAGCGTGCCCTGCTGCACGTTCCAGTTGCTTGTGTCGGTATAGATGCCGTTCAGCGTCCAGGTCGAGCCGCCGGTCTTGTTGAACGCCGAAAAGCCGTTGAAGCTGGTGGCGCTGGTGCCGATGCGGGCCAGATCGAACGCGGCATTGGCGGTGCCGCCGAGGACGAGCGTGCCGCCCGTCCCGTTCACCTTGGCGCCGCCGCCGAGCGCGTAGCCGGCGCGCAATTCCAGAGTATTGTTGTGGCCGTCGAACTGGACCGAGGGAGCGATCGTGCCGCCAGCGCCGCCGCCGGTGATCGTGCCGCTGCTGACGACGAGGTTGTTGTCGCCGGAGACGAGCACACCGGCGGTGCCGGCGTTGCCGGCGCGACCGCCGGTGATGGTGCCGGCATTGTTGATGGTGTTGTAATTGCCGGTGATGGAGACGCCCGCGCCGCCATTGTCCGGCCCGCTCGCTGCCAACATCACGGCACGGTTGGCACCAACGATGGTGGCCCCCGCATTATTGGTCAGCACGGTGCCGGTGGCGAGCGATGCGCCGCTGCCGCCGAGGATGACGCCGGCGCCGCTGGCACCGCCCTGCGAGACGTTCCAGTCGATATCGTAGCCGCCCGTGCCACCGCCGATCGTCCCGCTGTTGCTGACGGTCCCGCCCGCCCCCGAGATGACCAGCCCGGCGCCGCCGTCACCACCCGCGCCGCTGCCGGTGAAGGAATTCAGCGTGTTGAGCAATCCGCCGCCGCCGCCGCGCACGGCGCCGGTGTTGGTGAACGACGCCGAAGCACCCGACAGCGAGACGCCGGTCCCGCCCGCGCCGCCCACGCCATTGGTGGCGCCGGACCCCAGGAAGCCGAGGAAACCGGCATCGCCGCCGGCGCCGCCGGTGATGGTGCCGCTGTTCGAGACCTGCAGACCGGTGCTCGCCGAGGCGATGCCCGCGCCGCCCCCGCCGCCATTGCCCAGATTGCCGCTGAAAGAGGAATTCGCGCCGCCGCCGGCACCGCCGATGCCACCGGTCACGCCACCGCTGGTGGTCACGACCAGGGATGAGCCGTTGAGGACGAGGGCCGCGCCGCCGCCGCCGCCGCCGCCGAGGCCGCCATTGCTCCCGCTGTCTGCCGTGCCTGCGCCGCCGGTGGCCCCGCCGCCGCCGTTGCCGCCCGTTCCGCCGACTGAGCCGCCGCCCGGCCCGCCGATTCCGCCGGCCGTGCCGCTCCCGCTGCCACCAGCGGAGCCGGACGCATTTTCGCCCCCGCCCGCGCCGCCGGCGGCGCCTGTCACCGTCGTGGTGAGGCTGTTGGATGTGGTGACTTGCAACCCGGCGCCGCCGCCACCGCCGCCACCGCCGCCCGTGCTCGGGAGGCCTGTACTCGCCGCGCCCACAGATCCATTTGGCGGGAGCGTCTGCCCCCGGGCCGGCGAGATCGTCAAGACGCCTCCGGCCGCCACCATCACGAGCAGCAGGACCGGCGCGAGGCACGAGGACGCAAGCAGGTCACGACGACGACGCGCGAGGCAAAGCCCTGTCTCACGGGGAGCGGCACGGCGGCCCGCGGACGACTTGCCACGAATGGCGGCCTGATCAACTTGCTCGCGCTTCACCGGATCCCCCAGACGTCGGATTCAACCAAACGGCGCCCATGCCGGGGAGAATCAGCAGTACCTTAGCGAGGCATCCACGCTGGCAACTTGAGCCGGCGTTCGCAATCGCCTGATTTTGCGCTTTAAATGGCGGGTGTTGCCGTTAGGTAACGGGGGGCTGGAGGTGGCGTATACAGCGTTTGCTCAGCCGGTCCGGGATAGCGCGCCTAGCGAACCCAAGGGCTGACCGCCAGCACGGCCGCTTCCGGTCAATCGCGAGGTCCGGTTTTGTGTTCTGTAAAGGAGACGAGCGCCCGCGAGTGGCCCATTTCGGCAGGGTGTCCAAGGCGCTTAGCTGGCGCCTTATCGACATTGGAACGACCGCATTCGGGCAGTCTGGCGGACCCGCCATTGCCGTTAGGCCTAATGATGGGATCGGTTTTACGCTAAGTTCGACCAAGCAGGGCCATTCCCGGTCATTCGTTCGATCCGCCGTAACCTCCTCGCGGGCAGCAGGGCGCGAATCTCGTGCCGCCCGAGTCTTTCGAGGTCCAAACTGAATCGGCGCCGACGCCGAAAGAACGGAATTATGGGATTGGCGAAGGTGTCGTTGCAAAAACTGCATTCTTGAATTGGGATCACGTGGCGATGAAGACCTGCCGATTGCGCGTCGGCAACAACTGAAACGCGATTACGGAACCTGAAGCGGGCGCGATGAGCGGCACCAGCAGGATTCCCAGGGGTTTCGCAGGCGCGGTTCCGGTCGCCGCTCGTGTCCGCGGATAGCGCGCAGCGCTTCCGGGTCGTTAACAGGCTGGCGGGACCCCGAACTCTCATGGGAGGAATAGCGATAACCTCGTCTAGAGGAGAGAAGCGCCAAAATTGGTTGCAGGGTCCATATCGACGGCGAGCTGGCCGGATGGCTCCGCCGCCCAGCCACCCGTCCGACCGAGCCAGCGGCCCGAGCCGGGCGTCGCCATGCAGGTGCCGTGCGAAATGATCTCCTCGCCGCGCCGGATCACGCGCTCCGGCCAGCCCGTCGCGGTGTAGCCGGCGAAGGGGGTGAAGCCGGCGTGGTCATGCATCGCCGCATCGGTGATCGTCACGGTCTTCTGCGGGTCCCAGATCGCGATGTCGGCATCGTAGCCGGGCAAAAGCGCGCCCTTGTTCGGCAGATTGTAGAGAGCCGCCGGAGCCGTGGCGGTGAGCTGCACGAAGGCCTCCAGCCCCCGCCCGGCGAATTCGGGGCGACCCTTCGAGACCAGCGCGTCGAAGAGCAGCGGCAGGCGCGTCTCCAGGCCGGGCAGGCCGTTGGCGATCTGCTTGAAGGTCGAATTCGGTCCGGCCGAGAGCTTGCCGGTCTCGTCGAAGCGGTAGGGGGCGTGGTCGGAGGAGATCACCTGGATGTCGCCGAGCGCCAGGGCCTGCCAGAGCGCGTCTTGGTCGGCAATGTCGCGCGGCGGCGGCGAGCACATCCATTTCGCGCCTTCCAGCCCCGGCTTGTCGAGATCCTGCTTCGTCAGGAAGAGATATTGCGGGCAGGTCTCGGCGAAGACTTTTAGGCCGCGCCCGCGCGCCTGGCGGATCACCGCGGCGCCCTCGGCGGTCGAGACGTGGAAGATCATGATCGGCTGGTCGAGCAGTTCGGCCGCCGTGATCAGCCGGTTGAACGCCTCGGCCTCCGAGCCGCGCGGATGGCTGATCGCGTGATATTTCGGCGCGACATAGCCCTTCTCGACGAGCTTTTTACCCATCCAGGCGATCATGCCGTGGTTCTCGGCATGGACGCAGACCAGCGCGCGGTTCTGCCGGGCGGTCAGCAGCAGGTCGAGCAGCGGCTCGTCGTCGATCTTGATCAGATCGTAGGTCATGAAGATCTTGATCGAGGCATGGCCCTCCGCGATCAGCGCCGGCAGGTCGGCCTCGATGGTCTTGCGGTCGGGATTGGCGACGATGAGGTGGAAGGCGTAGTCGATCAGCGCGCCGCGCCGGGCTCGCGCCGCGTACTCGTCGACGACCTGCCTGAGATCCAGGCCGCGATGCTGCGCGGCGAAGGAGATCAGCGTGGTGTTGCCGCCGAAGGCGGCTGAGGTCGTGGCGCTCTCGAACGTGTCGGCGTTGAGCAGCCCGCCGGCGGAGACCTGCTCGACATGGGCGTGGCTGTCGATGCCGCCGGGCAGGACGAGTTTTCCGCTGGCGTCGATCTCCCGCATGCCGGACGGCAGGCCCAGGCCGAGCGCGGCGACCTTGCCGTCCTTGACCGCGACATCGGCCACAAAGCTGCCGGTCGCGCTGCCGACCGTACCGCCGCGAATGACCAGATCGTAGCTCGCCGTCATCTCAGCATCCTTTTCAAGCCTCAGCGCACGACGAGCGTGCCGATCGCCATAGCGACGGCAGCCTGCGTCGGGTCGATCACCGGAATGCCGAGCGCCTGCTCGAGCGGGCGGCGATGGCGCGCCATGCCGGCGCAGCCCATCACGATCGCGCCGGCGCCGTCGCGCTCCTTGAGCTCGGTGCCCACAGCGATCATCCGATCCAGTGTGCCTTCCCCGGAGGCGCTCTCCGCCACCGACATCTCCAGCGGCCGTTCGCCGGCGAGCCGGTCCATCAGGCCCATCTGCCGGAGATAGCGGATATGGCGCGGGATCGAGCGCGACTTGATCGCGATCACGCCGAAGCGGTCGGCGCGCGTCAGCGCAGTAAGCACGCCGCATTCGGCGATGCCGAAGACGGGGCTCGCGGTGCCCTCGCGCGCTACGTGCAGGCCGGGGTCGGAGTAGCAAGCGATGATGAAGGCATCGACATCATCAGCGGCCTCGACGCGCCGCCGCAGCGGGATGGTGACGCTGTCAGCGTGCTCCTGCGTCTCGATGCCGAAGGGGCCATCGCGCAAAGTCTCGCAGATGATCTCGGGTCCCTCGGCGAAGGCGAGTGGCGCCACCGCCTGGCGCAGGCCTTCGGTCACCGCCTCGTTCGAGTTCGGGTTGATCACGAGAATGCGGGCGCGTCGGGTCATGCGGTCGATCCTTCGGGCGAGAGCGGGGCGAGGCTAGGCGACCTCTGCCGCGACCCAGTCGGCAAGCACGGCGCAGGCATCGAGGAAATCGCCGATCTCCATCGCCTCCAGCGGGTTGTGGCTGCCATGCTCGTTGCGGACGAAGAGCATGGCGATCGGCACGCCGGCGGCAGCGAAGGCGGCCGCGTCATGCGAGGCGGGGCTGCCAAGGCGCATTGTCTGGATGCCAAGCCGACCGGCCGAGGCTTCGAGGCCGTTTGCGATGGCCGGGTCCACGGGACCCACTGCGGCACTTGCGCGCTTGCCGAGTTCGAAACTGACGCGGCGGCTTGCCTCGATCTCCCGGATCGCCGCGAGCATCCGTTGCTCGACCCGGTCGAGTACCGCCTGGTCATAGGCGCGCACGTCGAGGCTGAAGGCGAAGGCGCCCGGCACCGTCGTCAGACCGTGGACCGCGGGATCGGTATGAAAGCGGCCAAAGGTGACGGCAAGCGCCACGCCCGCTGCCTCTTCCTCCTCCCAGATTCTGTCGAGCACCATGGCGAGTTCAGCTCCGGCCATGGCGGCGTCCCGGCGGAAGCGGCGGGGCGTGCCGACATGGTCGTGCCGGCCGGTGATCTGCGCCGCCGGATAGCGGAAATTGCCGGGGACGCCGGTGCAGATCGCGACCGGCAGCTTCGACTCGACCAGGCTCGGCGCCTGTTCGATATGAACCTCCAGGAAGGCACGGATCGCGGCCGGGTCGAGATGCCGCTCGCCGCGGCGGATCGCGTCTGGGTCGCCGCCGCAGGCGGCGATGCTATCGGCGAGTACGCGGCCGTCGTCGATCCGCCTCGCCTCCAGCGCGCCCTCCGGCAGGGTGCCGAGCGCCGAGCGGCTGCCGATATAGGAGACCTGGAACCAGACGCTCTCCTCGGCGCGCACCGCCATCGTCGTGACGTCGCAGCGCGGCGTGATGCCGAGCGCGCGCAGCACCGCGATGGTGACGAGCCCGGCCAGGACACCGGCGGCGCCATCGAAATTGCCGCCATGCGGGACGCTGTCGAGATGGGAGCCGATCAGGAGACGGGGCGCGTCGGGGTCGCTGCCGGGCAGCGTGGCATAGGTGTTGGCGGCGAGGTCATGCGTGATCCGCAGTTCGTGCGCCGTGGCATGCTCGGCGAAGAGCCGGTGCGCGAAAGTCTCGCCCTCGCCATAGGTGTCGCGGGTGATGCCGGGCTCGCCGCGGCTTCCGGCCGCGAGCCGGTCGAACAGGCTTTCGACCCAGGCGCGCTGGGCCGCGACGGCGTCGCGGATCGCGTTGGCGGCAAGAGCTGTCCTGATCGCTGCGGTCATGATCGTCCCTCAGGCCCAGGGCAGGCTGGGCGGCGAGAGCTCGTCGACGGAGCGCCCGGCCCAGTCGAGCGATGAAGCCTTGGCCAGCGCCCGGCGCTGCGCCTGCTCCAGCCCGTCGGACGCCGCCGGGTAGTCCATGGTCAGGACCTTGCCGTTGGCCACGACCTGCTTGCCCTGGACGAAGACATGGGCGACGGCGCGGTCGGCGGCGGCGTTGATCAGGCTCTTCAGCGGGTCGCGCGTCGGCCGCATCATCGGATGGGTGAGGTCGACCATGACGAGGTCGGCCTGCGCGCCCTTGGCGATGCGGCCGATATCGTCCCGCCCGAGCAGCTTCGCCCCGCCCAGCGTCGCGGCCCGGAAGACCTGGCCGGTCGTCACGGTCGCGTGGCTCTCGCCGGTGATGCGGGCATAGACGGCGGCGTGGCGCAGCTCCTCCAGCATGTTGTGCGGGAAGGTGTCGGTGCCGATGCCGATATTAACGCCGGCTGCGAGATAGCGGCCGAGATCGCGCAAGGTGACGCCGCGCCGGCCGAACACGGTCGGGCAATGGGCGAGCGAGGTCCCGGTCTCGGCGAGCCGGGCCATGTCGGTTCGCGTCGGCCAACGCACCCAGGGGTGATCGTCGAGGAAGATGCCATGGGCGATGGAGGCGCTGGGGCCGAGGAAGCCAATCGAGTCGAGCCACTGGACCGGCGACAGGCCGGTGCGGCGGACCATCTCGTGGAATTCGACGATCGCCTGGCCGGCATGGGTCTGGATCGGGATGCCGCGCTCGGCCGCCGCCGCGATCGAGGCCCGCAGCAGTTCTTCCGTGCAGGTGTCGATCTGCGCCGGGCAGGCCATGCCGGAGAGGCGGCCGGATTCATGCGCCAGCGCGGCGTCGATGATGCGGAAGGCCTCCTCCATCGCCTTGCGGCCGGCCGCGTCGTCGAGCTCGTATTCGACCGTGTAGCCGTTGCGTGTGAACCAGCGCCCGTTGCGGTACATCGGCGCCAGCACCATGCGCAGGCCCGACGCCGCTGCCCGGTCGAGCCAGCCCTCGCTCGGGAAGGACAGGTCGACCAGCGTGGTGACGCCGGACATCAGCAGTTCCGACCAGGCGACGTGGTTGAGATGCGGGATGCCCTCGGCATCGGCGCGGAACAGCCAGAGGAACTCGTAGAGCGAGGAATTGTAGAGTTTTGGCGTGCCGACCTCGTCGGTCATGCCCTTGTTGCCGGGCTCGCTCGACGGGTGGGAGTGGATGTCGACCAGGCCGGGCATGACCATGAAGCCGCGCCCGTCGATCTCGCTGGTGACCGGCCCGTCCCAGCCCTCGCCGAGATGCAGGATGCCCGTTGCGTCGAAGACCACGTCGAGGTCGCGGCGATAGACGTGGTCATCCGCCGCCGGATCATAGGCGATGACGACATCGGCGCGGCTGATGCGGGTGGTCATAGCCCCGCCGCCTTCTCATGCGCGAGGAAGTGCTCGGCGATCTCCTTGCCGGTTGCGATCCAGACGTCGCCGTAGCCGCGCGCGCGGGCCAGGAAGTCGCGCAGGATGCCGAGCCGCATCGGCCGGCCCGTGACCTGCGGATGCATCACCATCGAGACGAGGCCGCCCCATTCGCGGGTCTGGTCGAGCTCGCCGTTCCAGATCGAGAGCACATGCTCCTTCGGGAACATCGGGCGCGGGGAGAAGCGCTGCGACAGGCCGTAGAGCCAGTCGTCGAAGGACATGTTGACGGGAAGCTCGACCGGCCCCTTCGAGCCGTCGCGCAGCTTGTGCCGATAGGGGCGGATGTCGTCGCGGAACGAGGACGAGTAGATGATGCCGCGGTCGCGCAGATAGCCGAGCAGCTCGTTGTAGTTCTCGCCGGACGGCGCGCGGTAGCCGACCGGCGTGACGCCGAGCACGCGCTTGAACACCTCGAAGGCCTTGTCGATCTCCTCCTTGTCCTGCTCGAAGTCGGCGGGGTCCGGGCGCTTGTGCGAATAGCCATGATGGCCGATCTCGTGGCCGTCCCGGACGATCGCCTCGCACATCCTGGGATGGACCTCGACGACCCAGCCCGGCAGGAAGAAGGTCGCCTTGATCTCGACCGAGCGGAGATATTCGAGGATCTTCGGCACGCCGACGCGCTCCTCGTAGCCGCCGAAGGAGAGCGTCACCAGCCGGTCGGTGTTCTTGGCGTCATATTGCAGCCAGGCGGTCTCGGCATCGACGTCGAAGGCCGGGAGGACTGCACATCTCTTGCCGTTCGGCCAGGGGAATTCAGGAGCGGGATCGGCCGGGTTGGCGATGCGGAGCGGGAAATCGGTGGTCATGTTTCGGCCTCTCGGGATGCAGGCCGCCGGAGCCCTATCCGGCGACCAATATATCGTTACGCCTGTCAGTGGCGGACGGCGCTGATGAAGGCGCGCGTGCGCACCTCCTTGGGATCGGACAGGACGGAGCGGGGATCGCCGATCTCGACGATTTGGCCCTGGTCCATGAAGGCGACGCGGTGGCCGACGTCGCGGGCGAAGCCGAGCTCGTGCGTGACGCAGACCATGGTCATGCCCGTCTCGGCGAGGCCGCGCATGACGCGCAGCACTTCCGCCACGAGTTCGGGATCGAGGGCCGAGGTCGGCTCGTCGAAGAGCAGCAGCTCCGGGCGCATGGCGAGCGAGCGGGCGATGGCGACGCGCTGCTGCTGGCCGCCGGAGAGCTGCGAGGGATAGGCGTCGCGCTTGTCGGCGAGGCCGACGCGTTCGAGCAGGGACAAGGCGTGGGCGCGAGCGTCGGCCTTCGATTCCTTCAGCACCTGGACCGGGCCCTCGATGACGTTCTGCAGCGCCGTCAGGTGCGGGAACAGGTTGAAGCGCTGAAAGACCATGCCGATCGAGCGCCGCTGGCGGGCGATCGCCTTGTCGTCGAGCTCGTAGAGCTTGTTGCCGACGCGGTGATAGCCGACGCGCTCGCCCGAGACGAAGAGCGCGCCGCCATCGATGCGCTCGAGCTGGTTGATGCAGCGCAGGAAGGTGCTCTTGCCGGAGCCGGAGGGGCCGATGATGCAGAGCACCTCGCCCGTCGAGATGGCGAGGTCTATGCCTTTCAGCACCTTGAGCGTGCCGAACTGCTTCTCGACCTTCCGGGCGAGGACGAGCGGGGCGCCGGCGAGGTGGTCGGCATCGATGGCGGTCGGCGAAGGGATGCTGTTCATGGCGAGGTTCCTCACCGCCTGGCCGACACGGCGACGCCGCGGGCATAATAGGCCTCGATCCGCCCCTGGATCAGGCTCAGGATCGTCACCACGATCAGATACCAGAAGGCCGCGACGATCAGCAGTTCGATGACGCGCGAGTTGGCGTAGTAGATGCTCTGGGCCGTGTAGAGCAGCTCCGAGAACTGCACGACGCTGGCGAGCGAGGTCAGCTTGACCATGCCGATGAACTCGTTGCCGACCGGCGGAACGATCACCCGCATCGCTTGGGGCATGATGATCCGGTACAGGAGCTGGAGGCGGGTCATGCCGAGCGTCTGCGCCGCCTCGTACTGGCCCTGGTCGACCGAGAGCAGCCCGGCGCGCACCACCTCGGCCGTGAACGCGCCCTGCTGGATGCCGAGGCCGAGCAGGGCCGCGACGAAGGGCGTCATCACGTCGACCGTCTTGAAGGCGAAGAGGCCGGGAATGCCGAGGGTCGGGAAGACCAGGGCGAGATTGTACCAGAGCAGCAATTGCAGCAGCACCGGGATCGCCCGGAAGAACCAGATGTAGCCGAGCGCCGTGCTCGACAGCACCGGGTTGGCCGAGAGCCGCATCACCGCGAAGATCACGCCGAGCACCAGGCCGAGGATCATGGCGAGGATCGCCATGATGATGGTGTTGGCGAGGGCCTGCAGGATCACCGGCACGGTGAGGAACCTGGCGACATACGGCCACTCGATCTGCCCGACGGCGAAGGCCTGGACAATCGCTCCCAGAGCCACAAGAACCAACGCAGCGCCGATCAGCCGGCCGTAGTGGCGCTTCGGGACGATGACGATGTCTTCCGGCTCCGTGTTCATCTCAATCCTGTCCGCCCGATCGTTGGCGCTTATGCTTCGTTGCGACAGACGATGCTGTCGGAAGGATGGGGCGGCCCCGCCGGCCCACACTCACCATGAGCGAAGGGCGGCGAGCACGGCCTGGTGCCTGTCCATTTCCACCTCCCGTGGGGCGTTGCCGCCTGCTCCCGAGAACCGGACATGGTCGCAGATGCGGAGCAGGGTGCCCCAGAGGCGGGAGGGCAGGGCTCCCCACGGCGACGGCCGCGGGGGCGAGAAAGCGGATTGCATGGGCATACCTCCGAAAGGAGCTCCGCCAGCAATTCTCCTGCCACGCGCCACGGCTCGCTCAGGCGGCTTTGCCCAGCTTCCGCAGCGCCAGCCCCGCCATGAAATACATCATCACGTAGACGATGACGCGGTAGGTCACGGCCGAGCCGGGCGGAATGCAGATGAAGGACAGGCCGTCGGCGCCGCGCTTGCCGCATTCATGGCCGAGCCGGATCGCCTCATAGTCGGTCATGCCGATCGGCTCGGCGAGCTCGCCGAGGATGTCGCCATCGGTCGGGCCGGCGCCGCCGAGCACGTCCATGTCGAAATGGCAGTAGACCGCGTCGGTCCCAGTGAAGGCCTGGTCGAGGTTGCGCACGCAGCCCTCGATGCCGAGCTCAGTGCGGATCTTCCACATCGGCATGAAGCAGGCGCCTTCGCGGACGTAGCGCCTGACTGTCGCGGGGTCCTCGAGCATGCCGCGCTCGCCGATCTCGACGAGGTTGGCGATCTTCATGTTCGGGCAGTCGCGGTAGAGCTTGTCCTTCCAGTTGGTCGAGCCGGCGATATGCGGGCTCATCGTCGCCCAGTCGTAGGGCCAGGCGTCCCAATGGGTGTCCAGGCTGACCATCCCGACCGGCCCGGTGACGCGGTCGGCGATCGGCTTGCCGACGGCATAGGAGCCGCAGGGCGAGTTCTGGCCGATGACGATCGGGATGGCGCCGACGTCGAGGGCGGCATTGACCTTCTCGATGGTCGCCTCCTGGGCCTCCAGGATCTTCTCGACCGTGCCTTCGTAGCTCGTCTCGGGCGGGATGTCGGCGTCGCCATAGTCGACGACCTTGAGATGCTCGAACACGTCGAGGTCGAAATCCTGGATGTAGCCCGAGCGGTAGCGGATCGACTGCTGGCGCACGCGCTTCGTCGCCTCGATCCACTCGTCCTTGTCGACGCCGCTATATTGCCGCCCGAAGCCGGCGACGAAGGGCGCGCCGATGATGACGACGTCGGCGCCTTCGAGATCGCTCTTCTTCACGGCGTGCGGCACGCCCAGGAAGGTCGGCATGTCCTCCTTGATGCGGGGGAAATGCGTGGTGCGCCAGACCTTGCCGCGGAAGGTCGCGTCCCAACCGGGATAATGGGGCATGCTCAGGTCTCCTGTTGGTCGGGATGGCGGGCGCGCAGCGCGAGAGCCGCCTCGTAGGTGGTGCGCGCGCCGGCATGGCCGGCGGCGACGAGCGCATCGACATGGGCCTCGACGGCGGGCGCTGCCGTCTGGCGCCAGCGCTCCAGCTCGGCCGGCGCGAGTGTGCCCATGACCTGCCCCTCGGCCAGGCCGAGCGCGCGGCCGGGCGCCTCCCAGTCCCGCCACCAGAGCGGGAACTGGCTGGCGAGCGCGGGGCCGGAGCAGCGCTCCAGCGCATCCTGCTCTTGCGGGCCGAGGCCGCCCCAACTCGCGCCGTTCATGACGAAATAGAGCGGCGAGACGTAGAGCTTAGTGTCGGTGTGGTGGCGGAAGATCGCGTCCGTGCCGGTATAGGCCAGCACGTCCCAGGCCATCACGGCGCCGTCGATCCGGCCTTCCTCGGCCGCCGCGCGGATGTTCGGCGGGGTCAGCGGCACCGGCTCGGCGCCGAGCAAGCGCAGTGCCGCCTCCATCGGCCCCGCCGGGCAGCGCAGGCGCAGGCCGCGGAGCTGTTCGAGCCGCGTGACCAGCGCGTCGCGCGTATGCAGGACGCCGCCCGAATCCGCATGCAGCGCCAGCACTTTGAGGCCGTCATATTCCGGCGCGAGATGGGGTTCGAGCAGGGCGTTGAGGAGCTGCGTCCCCTGCGCGGACGAGCCGGCCATGAAAGGCAGGTTCATCAGCGTCGTCAGCGGGAAGCGCCCCTCCGGCAGCCCGCCCGGTGAATGCGCGATATCGACGGCACCGGAGGCGACCTGCGCGTACTGGTTCTCCAGCTTGCCCAGGCGGCTCGGACCCGAATGCACGGTGAGCGCGAGCGCGCCGGCCGAGGCCCCCTCGACCGCCTTCGCCCAGGGCGCGATGAAATCGGCGTGGCTGCCGTGATCCTCCGGCATGTAGTGGCTGATATCGAGCCGGCGCGGCATCTTGATCAGACCGGAGCATCGGCCGGGAGCGGCTCGGGCCAGTACGGCAGCTCGTCGCGGCGCGGCGTCCAGGCGCCCGATGCCGTCACCGCGCGGACATGGGCGGCGATCTCCTCCAGCGGCGCGAACCAGACGCCGCCCTTCTCCTGCATGTAGTCGATCAGCTCGACCATCGCGTCGGCGCGGGAGAGCCGGCCGGAGACGAAGGGGTGCCAGACCGAGATCCAGAGCCCGCCATGGCGCCAGGCCGCATCGAACTCGGCGCGGAACACCTCCATGGCGCGCGCCGGCGAGGCGATCGGCAGCATGTAGTTGAAATCGCCGAGGCAGACATATTGCATCCAGTCGTCGAGCACGAAGTCGGACGGCAGCTCGACCAGATCGCCCTGCTCGTTGCCGATCAGATAAGGCACGTCGCCACCCATCAGCGAGGCGTCGTAGGCGAAGCCCTCGGCCTGCAGCAGTTCGAGCGTGTTTTTCGAGAAGGCGAAGGCCGGAGCGCGATAGCCGATCGGGCGGCGCCCGCTCAGCTTCACCAGCGCCTCGATGCCCAGCCCGAGGCTCTGGGCCTCCTCGTCGCGGCTCTGCAGGTTCGGGCGCTTGTGGAGGTAGCCGTGATGGCCGATCTCGTGGCCGGCGGCGATGATCTTCTCGACCGCAGCCGGATAGGTCTCGGCGCACCAGCCGGGGATGAAGAAGGTCTGGCGCATGTCGTAGCGCCGGAAGATCTCGAGCAGGCGCGGCACCGCGACATTCGTGTCGTAGCGCAGCATCGAGGACATCGCGACGCGGTTCGGCGCGGTTTCGCGGAAATTCACATGGAGCAGGGTCTCGGCGTCCATGTCGAAGCTGAAGGCGACGGCGCAGCGCGCGCCGTTCGGCCAGGGAATGGGGTTCTCGATCATCGCCATTGCTGCCCCCTGGCTAGTCCGTGCGGCCGGGTTGCGATCGTCGCAGCGAGCGGCGCCACCTGCCCGGCCGCGCCGGTTGTGGAATGGGCCTTGCTTGCCACCTGATCACTCCCCATACGTCTCGGCCGGCAATCTCGGCGCGCCCTGCTTCGTTGTCAAGTCAATTGACAAATAGGAAAGTAAGCGCGAACGCTTGGCCGAACGTGGAGACTGGAATGGCGCGAGAACAAAAAGGCGCTGATGCCGCCAGCGGTGGCGACGACGCGGGTGGAGACATCAAGATCGGCGGCCGGCTGCGGCACGCGCGCTTGATGAAGGGAATGAGCCTGAAGGATGTCGCCGCCGGCATTGGCGTGTCCGAAAGCTTCATCTCCAAGCTCGAGAACGACAAGGTGCAGCCGTCGCTGGCCGTGCTGCACCGGCTCGTCGCCCTGCTCGGCATCAACGTCGCCGCGATGTTCAACAACGAGACCGAGGGCGGCGGGCCGCTCTTCGTCATGCGCGCCGGCGAAAGGCCGACGATCACCACGCGCCTGCGCCAAAAGACCGATGGCGTCGTGCTGGAGCGGCTGATCCCGCAGACGAAGAACGCCCTGCTTCAGGTCAATATCCACCAGGTCGTGCCCGGCGGCGGAAGCCACGGGCTGATTTCGCATGTCGGCGAGGAGATGGGCTATGTCCTCGAGGGCACGCTGGACCTGACCGTCGGGGATCAGGTCTGCCGGCTGTACGCCGGTGACTCATTCTTTTTCCCGTCCGAGGAACTGCACGGCTACACGAATCCGGGGGATCGGGTCGCCCGGATCCTGTGGGTCAACACCCCGCCGACCTTTTAGTCGGATGCTCAAATTCAAGTCACCTACTGCTTAGTCAAGTTGCTTGATTATCCATCAGGCGGTGCGCATGATGTGCCTGGAATAAGAGGGGATGGAGACTGCGGTGCTGCGCCAGGCAGCGAGTCGGCGGCCTGCTCGTCCGGGCGCTTCGTCGCGCCGACCGCCCCGAGGAGAGGATTGGACCGCACCGATGCCGCCAGACGTTCATCTCGTCATCAATGTCGACAGCGATCCCGATCCGGTCTCGGTCTATCAGGACGACGCGTCGCTGTTGAAGAAGTACGGCCGGATGCGTCGGATATTGGCCGAGCATGCGGGCGGGGCGGCAGCCTGGACCGTTCTGACGGGCCCGGTCTGCCGTGACCGCTTCTTCGAGCCGCCCTTCACCGATTTCTGGCGCGAGCTGGTGGGGGAGGGCGCCGACCTCGTGCTGCATCCGGAGGAGGACCTCTACGGGCCGCCGCCGGGAAAGGAGCCGGGCTCCTGCACCTACTACGACATCGCGCATATGAGACCGCTCATCCTTGGGAAGGCCGAGGCGATGCGCGGGCTCGGCCTGCCCTTCGCCGCCTATCGCGGCGGCTATCACGGCTTCACGCCGGAGATCGGCGCGGTGGTGAAGGAAGCGGGCATCGGCATCGAGCTGTCCTGCGCGCCCGGCATCGCCTGGCTGGACAAGGCCGCCGCCTGGGAGGGCGCGCCGCTCAGCGCCTACTACATGTCGGCCACGATTCCAGCCCGTCCGGCCGCGCCGGGCGAGACCGGCGCGCTCTTCGAGATTCCCTGGGCCTGGGATGCCAAGGCGCCTGGCACCGCCAGGCCGCGCGTCGTCGGCGAGAACTACATCATCAACGAATTCTCGAACCTGCCGGCCATGAGCCGTGTCTGGGATGCGGTGGTTGCGCGTGCGCAGGCGACGCCGGAGCCGCAGATCGTCTCCATGGTTTGCCACACCTTCACCATGGGGCAGCCCGAGTACGAGGAACGTCTGACGGGCATTCTCGACTACGTCGCTGAAAATGGCGGACGTTTCGTCACGCCGAGCACGGCCAGGCACATCTTCGACGAGTGCCGTGCAGCCTCCGGCAAAGAGTAGCCGCCATGACGCGCCTTCGAGCACCGACCGGTCGGGCCGGGCGCGTCGAGCCGATACCGCGCCCAGCGCTGCCGCTCAAAACCCGGCGACGCGACGCCGCTGGCGAGGGTGGCGGGCCTTTTGCAAGTCGACTTCACCCCACGCCATCGGCGCGCTGCCGCTGGCGGAGCATGCCGTGCGGGCTCCGCCCGATAAACCCAAGCTGGAGGTTCCAATGTTGAAGCAGTTCCTGTGCCGCGCGGCTCTTCTCGGTTTCGCCCTTGTTCCGCAACTTGCCGCCGCCGGCGAGATTCCTGCCGCGATCAAGGCAGAGGGCGTCCTCAAGCTCTCGATCAACGCCACCTATCCGCCAATGGAGTACAAGGACCCCGAGACCAACGCCTTCATGGGGCTCGACATTGAGCTGGTCGATGCGCTTGCCGCGAAGCTCGGTCTCAAGGTCGAGCGCACGGATGGGGTCTTCGCCCAATTGATCCCGGCGCTGAGCACTGGCCGCACGGCCTTTATCCTCTCGGGCATAACCGATACGCCGCAGCGCCGGGAGACGATGGACTTCGTCAACTACATGCGCGCCGGCGCGATGTTCTACACCCTGACCAGCAGCTCGCTGAAGGATCCGAGCGAGCTCTGCGGCAAGAAGGTCGCGACCATACGCTCGACCACCTATCCCGGGCAGATCAAGGATTGGAGCGACCAGAACTGCGTCGCAGCCGGCAAGGCGGCGATCGAGGTGGTCGGCACCGAAAGCTCGCCCGATGCCCGGTTGCAGCTCAAGCAGGGCCGCGCCGATGCTGCCGTGCAGGGTGGCGAGACCATTCCCTTCACGAGCAAGCAGGAAGGCGGAATCTATCGCGTCATCGGCAAGCCCCTGACCACCGTCTATTACGGCGCGGCCTTCCGCAAAACCGATGTCGCCTTCCGCGATGCCATTGCCGACGCCTTGCAGGAGCTGATCAACGACGGGACCTACGCGAAGATCTTCGCGAAGTGGGAACTGACGGACTCGACGCTGCCCGCCATCATGATCAACAGCGAACCGCGCAAGTAATCCTGGCGCGAACGTCGAGTCGCCGCTGACATGCGCAGCCTGGAGTTCCGGGCTGCGCACGCCGATTTCCGTCCGCGCAGAGGGCGCAACGCACCCGTGGCCAGCGTCACCCCGGGGTGAGCAGCGCGAGCGCGGTGGTTCGCAGGCGCCTGGCGTCGAGACCGGCGGCAGACACCTCCATCACGGGTTCCTTCGAGCCCATGTCGAAGGGATAGTCGCTGCCGAGAACGACATGGTCGGCGCCGACGGTTTCAGAGAGGAAGCGCAGGGCCACGCCGCCATGCACCAGGCTGTCGCAATAGATGTTGCGCAGATAGGCGCTGGGCGGCTCGGGGCAGGCGCGCCGGAGATGCTCGCGGGCATGCCAGGCATGGTCCAGCCGGCCGAGCTGGTAGGGCAGGTAACCGCCGCCATGGGCGAGCACGAGCTTCAGCGCGGAATGGCGCGCCAGGACGCCTGAGAGGATCAGCCGCGTCGCGGTCTGGGCGGTCTCGAACGGAAAGCCGACGACGTTCCACATGTGGTGGTTCGCGAGACGGGCGGCGTCACCGCCATTCTGCGGATGCAGGAAGAGCGGCACACCAAGCTCGGCCACGGTCGCGAAGAAAGGCTCGAAGACCGGATCATCGAGCTCGCGGCCGGAGACATGCGTGCAGATCGCCACGCCGCGCAGGCCGAGTTCGCCAATGGCGCGCCGCAATTCGCGGCAGGCCGCGACCGGGTCCTGCATGGGCACCGTGGCAAGGGGCAGGAACCGTTCCGGCCAAGCCTTCGCCCATTCGGCATAGCCGTCATTGACCAGCCGCGCGAGGCGTTCGCCGTCCTCGGGCGAAGCCCAGTACATGAAGTACTCCGGCGGGCTGCTCATTGCGACCGCTTCGAGCTGCATCGCGTCCATGGCACTCAGGATCAGGTGCTCGTCGAAAACGTTCGGGCGGATCCGCATGCCGGGTTCGACTGCAATGCCCTCCGGCGCATGGAAGACAAGGCGGTTGTCGCCGTCCGACGCATCGATCTCAAGCACGTTGGCGAGCTCGCCACGGCGGACAGCATCGACGAAGCGCGGCGGAATGGCGTGGAAGTGGAAATCGATCATCGTAAGCCCCGGTCATTCATGCTCGCAGCAGCCGCAGAGCCAGTGGCGCCAACGCGTGCCCGAGCTTGGCATGCTCCGGCGCTGCGAAGTGAACGCCGTCCCCGCCGGAGATTCCGACGACACTACCGGCATCGAAGAAGGCGACATTCGCTCGCGCAGCCACAGCCCCGAGCGCGTCCGACAGGACAGCCGATTTGGGATCGGCCTTGGCAAAGATCGCGGCGAAGCCAGGACCCCGTGGGCCGAGCTTCGGCGGCGCCACAAGCAGGATCGGGGGCTTTCGGTCGGACGGGCCCTCGATCGGGGCGGCGCGGATGAGCTCGACGAGACGGGCGACGTTCTCCGCGACATCGGCGGCAGACTGGCCGAAGCGATCCTTGAGGTCGTTATTGCCCAGCATCAGGATGACCAGATCGAGCGGCTGATGCGAAACGAGGCAGGGCGCGAGGTAGCTGGCCCCATTGCCGCCGGGGACCATGGGATCGTCAAGCGCAGTCGTGCGCCCGCGCATTCCCTCCTCGATGACCGCGTGTCCCGGCCCCAGGGCGCCGGCCAGCACGCCTGTCCAGCGCGCGGCGGCTGGAAGACGACCGCCGCCGGCTGGATCGGCGCCCCAGGTGTTGGAGTCGCCGAAGCAGAGGATGCGGGCAGGTTCGCGATTGCAGGCCATCGCCGGAACTCAGGCCACCAGCCGGGGCGCAAGTTCCTGCAGTCGCGGCAGGACCTCGCGGCCGAAGAGACGGATGCTCGTCTCGGTCTGGGCGTGCGTCATCATCCCGGAGCGGCCCATGAGCACGAGATGCCCGAAGCCGCCAACCTTGGCATGAAAATCCGCGATCTGGCGGCGGACTGTATCCGGGTTGCCGGCGAACATGATGCCGCGGGCGATCGCGTCCTGGACCGTCATCGGCGTGCGGCCCTGCGGCGGCCGGCCGGCATGAGCCACCTCATCCGCCGCCTGCGCGGCGCGGTAGAGCTTCGGCGCGACCTCCGGCGGAATCTGGCCGGGGAGCAGGCTCGAATAGTGCGGGGCCGCGATGTCGCCGACCTCGAGGAACCAGAGCAGTTGGCGTGCCACCTCCCACGCCTCCTCGTCGGTCTCCCCGACATAGGTGAAGCCCATATAGGCGAAGCGGTCGAGGGCCGCGCTCCGGCCCATTTCGGAGCTGCCTTCGCGGTACGCGTCCCAGGCGCGGATCGTCCGCTCCGCCCCGCTGGCGAAGACGGTGTGGACATAGCCGCGGCGGCCGAGTTCGCGCCCCGTCTCGGGATCTCCCGTCGCCGCCCAGAAAGGCGGATGCGGGTTCTGCCAGCAGGAGGGCCAGACATTGGCGTGGCGGTGGTGGAAATGCCGCCCTTCCCAGCTGAAGGGCCCGTCGCGATGGCGCAAGGCGGCTTCGATCAGGTCGATCGCCTCCCAGAAGCGCTCGTTGATGCCGACCGGGTTGGCATTGCCCGAGGCCATCTCGGACCCGCCCGACTTGACGAAGCCGATATCGAGCCGTCCCCGCGAGATGACGTCGGCCGTCGCATATTCCTCCGCCACGCGCACGGGATCGTCGCGGACGGTGATCAGGGTTCCCAGGCTCAGAATCCGGACGTTGCGGGTCTGCCGCGCCAGGATGCCGAGGAAGAGCGGGCTGGCGCTGTGCAGGCAGTTGATGCCGCTATGGTGCTCGTTCGAGATGACGTTGATGCCGAGCTCGTCGCAGAGCAGGAACTCGTCGAGGACCTCGTGAAAGATGTCGGCGGCCCGGCGCGGGTCGCAATAGCGGCTCGGCAGGTTGGCGCGGGCCGAGCCGTGCGCGTCGATCACCGCCCGGTCGATGAAAGGGTAGGGCGCCTCGCAGATGTACCAGGCCTGCATTCAGGCGACCTCCCGCCGTTGCGCCTGCGTCAGGAACGCGGCGATCGCGGCGGCGAGAAGCTGCGGCTGCTCGATCTCGGGATGGTGCCCGGCATTGCCGACGAGCTCGAAGCGCGCACCGGGAATCGCATCCGCATAGGCGCGACCATAATCGGGGCTGACGATTCCATCCTGGTCGCCCCACAATACCAGCGTCGGAACCGAGATGCGGTGCAGCCAGCGCTTCAGCCTTGGATTATGCATGTAGGGCCGCCAGCCATAGCGGCAGAGCGCTTCGCGGTTGCGTGCATAGGTCACGACTGCCTCATCCGGCATTGCGGCGAAATCGGGTGCGTGGGCAGGGGCGGCCCAGGTCGCATGGGCGACGACCGGAGCCGGCTCGTTGAACAGGTGCAGGATGTCGGGCGTCTCGCGGCTGTTGACGCGGATGCCGAGCGCATCGACGAGCACGAGCCGCTCCAGGCGATGGGGACAGCGCACGGCGATCTCGGCGGCAATCCAGCCGCCGAAAGACAGCCCGACCAGCGCGATCGGTTCCGGGCCGAGATCGTCGATCAGGTCGAGGCAGCTCATCACGAGGTCTTCGACGCCGTCGAACTGCTCGGGGCGCGGCGTCCCCCCGAAGCCCGGCAGGGCGGGAGCGGCAAACGCCAGCCCCCGCTCTGCCAGGGCGCCAAGAAAGACGCTGTCGGCATTGAAGCTCTGGAGGCCGTGGAGGACGAGCACGCGCGGCCGTCCTCCCGCCGAGAGAAGCTCGAAATCGACCAGCCCTGCGCGCCTGACGCCCCTGTTGAGTTCTGGGTGGCCGGCGCGATGGGGCGTGCCCGTCACGACGAGATCATGTCGCGATAGGCGATCAAGGTCTCGGCGTAGTTCTTCATCCACCAGTCGTAGTTCATCTTGGCCTGCACAGCGAGATTGGCTTCCGCGCCGGGGTTGATCGGCTGGAGTTCTGCCGGCGTGATGGCGTTGGCGGCCGGGTTCGACGGGCCGTTGCCGAGCGCTGCGAGCAGCCCGACCTGCGGCTCGGGGTCCTGGAAGCTTTTCAGCGCGATCATCGCCTGCTTCACCTGCGGCGCGCCCTTCGGCACCACCCAGAGACCGGAGACGAGAACGCCGTCGTTGAAGTTCCAGTCGATCCGGCCCTTCGTCTCGCGCTTCAGGAGGTTGGCGCGGGTGTGCCAGAGCCAGCCCATCACGACTTCGCCGTTGCGCAGCAATTCTTGGCTCTGGGTGCCGTTCTCCCAATAGAGCAGGTGTTCCTTGATCGACGCGATCTTGGCGAAGGCGCGCTTGACGTCGAGTGGGTAGAGCTTGTCGGGCGCGACGCCGTCGGCCATCAGCGCGAGTTCTAGCATCGGCTGCGCATCCTTACGGACCATGCGCTTGCCCGGGTATTTCTTGATGTCGAAGAAATCGGCGGGGGTCGGCGTCGTCTTGATCTTGGTCGTGTCCCAGGCGGTGACGAAGCTGAACAGGTAGTTGCAGACGCCGAATTCGTAGATGAACTGCGGAATCGTCTTGGACTTGTCGACGACGCTGTAGTCGATCGGCTCGAGCATGCCGAGCGGGCCGAGTTCGCCGATGGCGGCCGAACCGGCGTCGCAGATGTCCCAGGTCACGGCCTTGGCCTCGACCATGGCGCGGATCTTGCCGTTGCTCGGGCCGGTGCCGTCCATGACGATCTTGCCGCCGACGTTCTTCTCGTAGTTGGCGCCGAAGGTCGCAGTCATTGCCTTGAGCGCATCGCCGCCCCAGTTCGCCATCACGACGTCCGGCGCGGCGGCGAGGGCCGGGCCGCCTCGCAGCACGGCGGGCGCAAGCCCCATCGCGCCCAGGGCCAGCATCATGCCGCGCCGGCTGATTTCGCCGCGGCGATGTCTCTCGACAAGAATCTCGCGGCAATCTTCCGCAAATGTCTGCAGTTCCGCCATCGTCGTTCCCCTGTTTTTGAGCGTCGCCTCGCGCACTTGCCGGTCGCGTCCGCCATTCGAGGCGACGTCCTGCACGGTTGGCCCAAAGTCAGTCTCAAGCCCTTGTCGCATCGCAGCAAATGATAATATGTCGCTCTCCCTGTGAGGATTACTCGCAAGATTCGGGCCTGCTTCCAGCGTAGTCCGCTGATGTGCAGTGCTCGTCCTGCACTTGGCCGCGGAAGTTGCGATGACCACGAGTCCAGCGATCGGCATTATCTTGACGTTGGTCAGTTCCTTCCTGATCACGATCAACGACGCGCTGACGAAGCTCCTCGTGGCCAAGCTGCCGGCGGGGCAGATCGTCAGCATCCAGGCCTTCGCCGCCATCGTCGTGGTGCTGGCTCTCGCGATGCGGAGGGGCAGCCCACGGCTTGCCGTTGCCAATCGCGGCCGCCAACTCCTGCGCGCCGGGCTCAACGCCTTGAGCCTGATCACCTTCGTCGTCGGCCTGATGCACCTGCCGCTGTCGATCGCGACGACGCTGTCCTTCGCCAATCCGCTCTTCGTCTCCGTGCTCGCACCCGTGCTGCTGGGTGAGCGCCTCGACGGCTTTCGGATGCTGGCGGTCGTCGCGGGCTTCGCCGGTGTGATGCTGGTGCTCGATCCTGGTTCCGGCGGCATGACGCTCTATGCCCTGCTGCCACTGGCAGCGGCAGCTTTCTCGGCCTTGCGGGACATCCTCACGCGCCGCCTGGCGCAGACCGATTCCTCGATCACGACCATGCTGCATTCCTCGGTCGTGACGATGATTGTGGGCCTCGTCTGGTCGCAGGGCCGCTTCGTCATGCCGACCCTCCAAGAGGCCATGCTGCTGGCAATGATGACCGCGGCCCACATGACCGCGCTCTACTGCATGATCGAGGCCCTGCGCTTCGCCGACGCGGCGACCGTCTCGCCGTTCAAATACGCCTCGCTGCTATGGGCGATCGGCCTCGACCTGTTGATCTGGCTGCGCCCGCCGGAGTGGAACGTCATGATCGGCGCGGCGATCATCATCGCCGCCATGAGCTACATCTATCGCCGCGAGCGCCGCTTCCTGCGCGGGACCATTGCGCCGGCGCCGGCCGGCAGTCTTCAACCCCAGCCGCGATCGAAGTCGAAGGCAGGGTGAAAGCCGCCGCGCGAGGCCGCGGCGGTGAAGCGCCCGTCGATATAGACCATGGGCTCGACCGGTCCCGCCGTCCGCGTCGCGACGACATGGCCGATGACGATCGTATGGGTCGCCACCGATACCGTGCGTTCAACCTGACAGTCGAAACCCGCCAGCCCATCCTCCAGCACCGGCGCGCCGCTGATTAGGCGGATCCAGTTCCGGTCGGCAAAGCGCAGATGCCGGTCTTCCGGCCGGCTGAAGCGCCGGGCGAGGTCCTCATGGGCCTGCGTCAGGACATTGACGCAGAAGATGCCGGCCCGCAGCAGCGGGTCGTGGCTCGTCGCCGTGCGGTTGATGCAGACGAGCAAGGTTGGCGGCTCAGCCGAGACGGAGGTCACGGCCGACGCGACGAAGCCATGGTCGAGCCCGCTTTCATGCGTGGTGACGAGGCAGACTCCCGAGGCCAGCCGGCGCATGGCGTGCTTGAACGATGCCGAAGCCTCTGCCGCAGCGATCGTCGCGGCGTCGGAGGTCATGCGGCTTGCGCCGGTGCGAGCGCGCAGCGGGCTCGCAGTTCCGCCGGCAAGGTCGCGAACAGGCGTTCCGCCAGGGCCGCGGCGTTCGCCCGGGCGCGGTCAAGGCCGGGATGCGACAGACGGCCGCCGCGTTTCACGATCTGCCCGGCAACCAGGACGGTGTCGATATCGCTGTTCTGGGCCAGCTGGATCATGACCTGCGCCGGATCGCTCGCCGGCATGACATGGGCGCCGTCGATGCGGACGATCAGCAGGTCGGCCTGCTTGCCCGGCGTAAGCGAGCCGATGCGGTCGGCGAGGCCGAGCGCGCGGGCATTGCCGATCGTGCCCCATTCCAGAACCTCGCGCGTCGTCAGCGACACCTGCCGGACGACCGAGCCCGCCGCATCGGGGGCGGGAGCGCCGGCCCGCGTCATCTCCCGGATCGCCGCCTGGTTGTTGAACAGCCGGTGCGCCTGCAAGGTGAAGCGCAGCGCGTCGAGCATGCGGTCGCAGGCGAGGGCCTCGCAATCGACGCCGATCGAGGGCACGAGGCCGCGCCGGCGCAGGCGGACGGAGAGCGGCTCGCGGGCGTGGTTGCGCAGTTCCACCGTGGGGGCGGAGGTGAAGCTCGCGCCGGCGTCGATCAGCAGGTCGAGCTCGTCGTCGGCGAGATAGTTGCCGTGGACGACGTTGTGCCCCGGCGGGATCAGCCCTTCCGCCGCCAGCTGGCGATAGCCGTCCTGAACCAGCCGGCCGCTCTGGCCCCAGACATGGGCGCTGGTCGGGATCGCCAGCGCGCGCGCCTCAGTGAAATCGGTCCGGCAGACGTCGAGCGTGCCGTAATCAGGGCCGAGGATGCAGGCGGCGAGCGTGGCCAGATTGTCGTCGCTGGCAAACCGGCCCTGGCGCAGGCGGCGGATCTCGTCCCAGCCATGCGCGACAGTGGAGAAATGCGGCGCGCCCGGCGCCGGCGGCGGCTTGGCCGAGCCATGCCCGAACACGGCGCGGATACCGGCTGCAGCGAGCGCCTCGACGGCGGCGTCGGTATGGTCCGGTGTCGGGTTGTTGTGGCACCAGTCGAACACCGTGGTGGTGCCGGAATCGAGCTGCGCCAGCGCGCCGAACAGGGTCGCGTCGTGGAGGTCCTGCGGCGTGTAGCGTGGCGCCAGGCGCGAGTGCAGGATGTCGTCATAGTCCGAGCCGGCCCAGTCCCCGCCGATGCCGCGCAGCGGCGTCTGCCAGGTGTGGAGATGGGCGTTGACCAGGCCCGGCATGACGATGCAGCCGGCAGCCTCGATCCGCTCGGCGTCGGCGCAAGCGATCTTCGGCGCAACCTCGACGATGCGGCCGTCCTCGATCAGCACGTCACCCCGGGCGAGGTCGCTGAGGCCCGGATCCATGGTGACGACCGTCCCGCCGGTCACGAGAAGACGTTGCATGGCCGGTTAGCTTTCGCGTTTGCGCAGGGCGAGATCGAGGAAGAGCAGCGCGGCGGAGATCAGCAGCAGCATCGTCGCGACGGCGGCCATGGTCGGGTCGAGCTTGTCGTTGATGCCGTCCCAGATCCGGCGCGGCAGGGTGAAGATCGAGCGGCCGGCGATGAACAGCACGATCAGCAGTTCGTCCCAGCTATGGATGAAGGCGAAGATCGCGCTCGATGCCACGGCGGCCTTGATGTTGGGCAGCAGCACCAGCCGGATCGACTGGGACATGGTCGCGCCCAGGCTGCGCGCCGCCTGATCGTAGCGCAGGTCGAAGCTCGCCAGCGCCGTCGAGACGATCACGACGACGTAGGGGATCCCCGTCACGACATGGGAGATGATCACGCCGAGATAGGTGCCGAGCAGCTTCAGGTCGACGAGCAGGCGGTAGAAGCCGAGGACGTAGACGATGGTCGGCACGATCATCGGCAGCAGCATCAGCAGGCGCACGGCCTCGCTGATGCGGTTGCCGAGCCGCCAGCAGCCGATCGCGCAGAGCGTCCCGAGGCTGACCGCGAGCAGCGTCGAGATCGAGGCGATGATCAGGCTCTGGGTGAAGCTCCAGAGCCATTCGCGGCTGGTGAACAGGTTGGCGTAGTGCCGGAGCGAGATGCCGTCGACCGGCATCGACAAGTAGTCCTGGTCGGTCAGCGAGATCGGCACGATGACCAGCAGCGGCAGTAGCAGGAAGCAGATCACGACCCAGGACGCGATGCGGGTCGGGGCGGTCGGCGTCAGCGCGGCATCGCTCATTTCGCACCGAACAGCTTGCGCAGGTCGAGCACGCGCGAGACGACCGCCAGCAGCAGCGCGATGATCATGACCAGCGTCACCGCAAGCGTGGTGCCGAGCCCCCAGCGCAGCACCTCGATGATCTGGATGCTGATGTATTCGGTGATCATCATGCTGCGCCCGCCGCCGAGCAGCGCCGGCGTGATGTAGAAGCCGAGGGAGAAGATGAACACGAGGATCGCGGAGGCGACGATGCCGGGAATGCTGAGCGGCAGGTAGACCATGCTGAACGTCTGGCCGCGTGTGGCGCCGAGGCCCCGCGCCGCCAGCATCAGCGAGCCGTCGATGCTGCGCAGGCTCGCCGCCAGCGGCAGGATGCCGTAGGGCAGCATGTAGTGCACCAGGCCGACGACCACGCCGAACTCGTTCCAGAGCAGGGGCAGGGGGGCATCGATCAGGCCGGCCCCGGCAAGGGCCGAATTGATCAGGCCGTCGCGCCTGAGCAGCGTGATCCAGGCGAAGGCCCGCACGAGCGCCGAGACCCAGAGCGGCAGGATGATCCCGAGCAGCATGACGCGTTGCGCCCGCGGGCCGGCATGGACCCAGCAGTAGGCGACGAGATAGGCGAGCACGACGGTGATGACGGTCGTGATGACGCAGATGCGCAGCGTCGTCAGCGCGACCCGCGTCACCGACGGGCTCAGCAGCAGCGCGTAGTTGCCGAAGCCGGGCTTCGGCTCGGTGAAGCTGATCCAGAAGACCTGGAGCAGCGGATAGAGGTAGAAGGTCAGGAGCAGCACCGTCGCCGGGGCGATCAGCACGTAGAAGGCGGCGTTGTCGCCGAGTTGGAAACGCCGGCGCCGGAGCTGGCTGGGGGCGCGGTCCAGATAGCCCGGGGAAGCGGCGTCCTGCAGGGCGCTCATCGGGCGTTCCGCCGGCTCACGACGCAACCACGACCGAGGCGTCCTCGTCCCAGCCGATGGTGATCGACTGACCGATGGACGGCGCCTCGCGGCGCCAAGTCGGAGCGTCGAGCACGATGCGCCCGACATGCTCGACATCGACCTGCAGGTGGTAGTGGCCGCCATGATAGCTGAAGCTGGCGATCCGGCTTTCGAGCCGGTTATCCGCGGTCTCGGCTTCGGTCAGGATCCGGATCTTCTCCGGCCTGATGGTGACCGTGACGCTGTCCCCGTCGCGCTGTTGCGGGCCGCCCGACTGGCTCAGCAGGGTCGCTCCGGCGCGATAGGCGAAGGCATCGCGCCGGGCCTGCTCGACCGTGCCCGAGATGAAGTTGCTCTGCCCCAGGAAGCCGGCGACGAAGCGCGTGGCCGGGCGTTCGTAGAGCGTCTCGGGCGTGCCCATCTGCACCAGCCGCCCTTCCGACAGGATCGCGATCTCGTCCGACATCGCCAGCGCCTCCTGCTGGTCATGCGTGACATAGATGAAGGTCAGGCCGACGCGGCTGTGAAGATCTTTCAGCTCGGCCTGCAGGTCGTGCCGGAGGTTCTTGTCGAGCGCGCTCAGCGGCTCGTCGAGGAGCACGACGCTCGGCTCGAAGACGAGCGCCCGTGCCAGCGCTGCCCGCTGCTGCTGCCCGCCCGAGAGCTGCCGCGGCAGCCGGTCGGCGAAGCGCTCGAGCTGGACCATCTCCAGCGCGCGCCGGACTGAGTCTTCAATCTCCGTGCGCGGCCGATGCCTGACCCGCAGCGGGAAGGCGACGTTCTGTGCGACTGTCAGATGCGGGAACAGGGCGTAGCCCTGGAAGACCATGCCGAATTCACGCCGGTCGGGGGGCAGGTGGTTGATCGGCTCGCCATTGAGCCTGATCTCGCCTGCGGTCGGTGAGACGAAGCCCGCGATCGACATCAGCACGGTCGTCTTGCCCGAGCCCGACGGGCCGAGCAGCGTGACGAACTGACCGCTGCCGATGGCAAGCGAGACGTCGCGGATGGCAACGGCGTTGCCATAGGTCTTGGTCAGGTTCTCGACCGAGATCGCACCGGCGAGCGCCGGTTGCCCCGCGCTGGCCAGGCGGCGGACGGGGCGATCGAACACATCCCGGACGGCATGCGTGAAGTTCAACTGCGACCTCGCTTCCCTGCTGTCTCAAGCAAGTGCCACGCCAGAGCCGGTCTCACAGGAAGACCACGTCCGGGCTCAAACCCAGCATGAACTGGCCGACCGTCTCGAAATGCGCTCGGCGGCCATGCAGGTGCTGCGAGATCATGTGCATGTCGCGGAAGCGCCGCTCGAACGGAGCCGAGGTGAAGACTGCACTGGTGCCGGCAGCGTGGTAGCACTGCTCGACCACCGTCTTGGCTTCCTGGATGGCGTGGCTGGCGGCGAGCCGGATCGACACGCGCTGGGCGAGGTCGATCGTGCCGCTTGACTGCATCGCCGCCCACACCTCCGAAAACGTGCCGTGAAGTAACATCCGGGCGGCGCGCAGCCGGGCATCCGCCTCCGCCACCAGCGCCTGCACCACCGGGGATTCAGAGAGGGGCCGCTTCTGGCCGCGGACCGTCTTCTCCTGGGCCAGCGCAATGAGCGCGTCGAGCATGCCCTGGGCGACGCCGAGCGAGGCGCTGCCGAAGCCGCCGGCCCAGAGCGAGTCCGGCGGCAAGGCGTAGAGCGGGCTGCGGGCATGCGGCTGAGCCAGCGCTCCGAACTGGAACGAATGGCTTTCCGGCACGAAAAGTTCGGAGACCGCGTAGCTGTCGCTGCCGGTACCCTTGAGGCCCATGACCTCCCAGGTCTCGGAGAAGGTCGCCATCCCCTGGGGAAACAGCATCATCCGCGCCATCGGTTGGCCGTTGGCATTGCGCAGCGGCGTGCCGCCGGCATCGCAGAGCGTGCAGGAGCCGGCGAGCCAGGTGGCGTGGCGGCTGCCGCTGCCGAACGACCAGTTTCCCGAGATGAGATGGCCGCCGCTCACCAGCAGGGCCTGCCCGCCACCGAAGCCGGAGGCGAGGATCGCGCCCGGATCGGCGAAGATCTCCCGGGCGACCTCGAGCTTCAGCGATGCGGCCGCAGTCGAGCAGACCGAAGTCTGCGACAGGCACCAGGCCGTGCTGGCGTCGGCATTGGCCATAACCTCAAGCACGGAGAGGAAGGTTGTCGGCGATACCTCCTCGCCACCGACGGAGGCGGGCATAAGCAGCCGGAACAGCCCGGCCTCGACCAGCGCATCGACGAGTGGCTGTGCCAGGCGCCTCAGCCGTTCGCTCTCCGGCGCGGCGGCGGCGGCCATCGGCGCAAGCCGGATGGCGCGGTCTACCGGAGACTCGGTGATCAGTTTCTCTGGCTTGTTCAAGGTCATCGCCTCACTCCGCCAGCTGTGCGAGTGCGGCCTCGACAGCCTCAGCCGAAACGGCTTCGACATCCCTGCCGATGACCGAAGGGCTGAAGCACATCAGCGACAGGATCTCGAAGAGCATCTGCGCTCCGGCATGGGCTGTGTTGGTCGTGGCGTCGTACTGGGGCGCCACCTCGACGACATCCGCGCCGATCAGGTCGAGCCCCTTCATGCCGCGGATAAGCGCCAGCGCCTCACGCGTCGTCAGGCCGCCGATCTCGGGCGTGCCCGTGCCCGGCGCGAAGGCGGGATCGAGGCTATCGATGTCGAAGGAGAGATAGACCGGGCCGTCGCCGACGACCTCGCGGGCCTTGGCCACGATCGCGTCAGTGCCCAGACGCGTCACGGCATTGGCATGGATCACGGTCATGCCGCTATCGGCCGAGAACTCCCAGAGGTATTCGGCGGCGCCGCGAATGCCGATCTGGATGGTGCGCTGCGGGTCGAGCACGCCGTCCAGCACCGCGTTGCGGAACGGGCCGCCGTGGTGGAACTTGGTATGGTCATAGAGGCCGCCGGTGTCGCAATGGGCATCGATATGGATCATGCCGACGGGGCGGTCCCGGCCGATGGCTCGCAGGATCGAATAGCTGATCGAGTGATCGCCGCCGATCGAAACGGGTATCACGCCCGCCGCGACGATGCGGCTGAGGCAAGCCTCGATATCGGCATGAGCCATGGCGAGGTCGTAGCGGCTGCGGAAGGGAACGTCGCCGATATCGGCCACGCGCAACTCGGCGCCGGGCGTGCAACCGAGTGCATCGTTATAAGGACCGATCCGCTCGATCGTCCGCAGCGCGCGCGGCCCGAAGCGCGAGCCGTTGCGATTGGTCACGCCAAGATCCATCGGGATGCCGAGCAACGCGACCTGGAGATCGCCCAAATCCGGAGCGGCCATGTCGATCGGCTTGTGGGGCAGCGACAGGAAGGTGGGAATGCCCGAGAACGGCAGGCTGCGGGTGCCGGACTTGTCGAAGATGCGGTCCGCAACCTTGCGGAACCGCGGGTCGAACAGCTCGCCGCCATGGGCGCCCGTGTACTTCCGGCGCAAGCGTTCCAGGTTCGAATGGTCCATGCCGACCTCTTGGCATGCTTCATGCCGTGCAGGCTGAAGCGAAGGCGGAAACGCGCCTGGCACCGGGCCGTCAATCCGAACGCAGAAGCGGCTCGGATCGGTTAGTCGCAGTATCTCAGGCCTTCCGAGGTGCAGTATTTTGAGATCGCTCACGACAGCGCAATTGATAAATGCTGCTCGGCGATGTGAGGAAAGGTAACGGCGCCATGGCACCCAGACTTCCGCCGCTCAACCCTTTGCGCGCATTCGAAGCCACGGCTCGGCATCTTTCCGTCACCAAGGCTGCGAACGAGCTCTACGTGACTCATAGCGCCATCAGCCATCAGATCAGGGCGCTCGAAACCACGCTCGACGTGAAGCTGTTCTACCGCGAAGGCGCGCGTCTCAGGCTTTCCGCCCAGGGCTCGGCGCTGCTGCCCTCGATCAGCCAGGCGTTCGAGACGATCGCGGAGGCTACGAACCGGCTGCGACGGACCTCGATGGAGGGCGACCTGACGATCAGTTGCGTTCCAGCGCTGCTGTCATTCTGGCTTTTGCCTAGAATTGCGACATTTTCGGCTCAGTTTCCGGGCATTCGATTGCGCGTTTCGTCATCGAACAATCCCGCCGACGTGAGTTCGACCGCCATCGACCTTTGCATTCACTATGGCGACGGAAGCTGGAGCGGAGTTTGGGTCCGCGAGTTGACCACCATCAACCTTTTCCCGGTCTGCAGCCCGAGATTGCTGAAAACCGCCCATCTGCACGATGTCCAGGACCTCGCGCAGCAAGTGATCCTGCACGGCGACGCCGGGCGCGAGTGGAGCCGCTGGTTCGCGGCGTCCGGAGCCACCAACGTGCTGTCGCAGGCGCGCCAGCACTTCATGTCCGACGCCAATCTGGCAATTACTGCCGCGATGTACGGGAACGGCATCGCGCTGGGCGACAGCGTGACCGTGCGCGAGCCACTGGCGAGCGGCCGGCTCGTCGTGCCGCTGGATATCACCGTCCCGGCGACCGACGCCTTCTTCCTGATCTGCCGCAACGAGATTAGATCGACGCCTCTGGTGCAGGCATTCATCGAGTGGGTGGATGCGGATCTTGCGGGAACGGAATTGGCCGAGGTGCGTGTGGCGCTGGCGGAGAGGGGCGGCTTGCACCACGGCATCGTGCCGGCAGAGGCAAAGTAACGCTGTGAGTTTTTCTTATGGGCGATGAGCGCTTGGCGGCGGACTGCTGATTTAGAATATCTCATGGCCAACCCAATCCGGGCGGTAGCAGCCAAACAGGGGCTGAGATGGAATCCTGTGCCGCCTCGGTTTTGGACTGGCGGAAACCGCATCTCTGCATCACCAATTCGGGCCGGCACACACCGCCGGACGATCAAGTTGCTTTCGAAGTTGAAATCCTCGTGAGCCCGAAATTTACGGTGCTCTTCATTCAGTTCCGCTGGTGATCGAGATGCACTCCCGCCAAGACTCCTCAATGCCGCGGGCCAAACATCCCGCGGAAAATTGATGAACTATGCTCCCCAGACTGGTTCGCTCGGTACCGCGTCGTCAGCGGCCGCTTTCGAGGACCGGGGCGGCAACGATGGGCAGCAAGCTTGCTGGTCCGCCGCCCAATGCGAGGCCCGATCTCAACCCTAGATCGCCGTGCGTCCTATCGGACGCAAGGCGATCTAAGTCTTTGTTATTGCATCGGATTATTCCGGAAATCGGATTCCACTTTTCGATCCGATGCCCTAATACAACAGCCAGCTTGCGTGCTGCGTGACCGTGCCGTCCGCCTCGTGCAGCACCTGCTCCTCATGCTGCAATTGCCAATGCGCGTCGTAGTCGCGGATGATCGTCGCATCGCCGTCCTGGATGACGACCTTGGCGTCGGTCAGGTGCCAGTCGCCGTCATAGGTCTCGTAGGTGGTCTTGCCGGCATCCTTGGTGATGACCTGGGCGTGTTCCAGGTGCCAGTTGAAGCTGAAATCCTCGATCACGATGCGGCTTTCGCCGATGGTTTCGACATGGGCCGAGATCAGGGCCTTGCCCGGGCCGTAATCCTCGACGCTGATGCGCGCGCCGGTATGCGTCTCGACGTGCTCGGAGAGCAGGGTCCAGTTGCCGTCATAGCTCGACGTGGTCGTGCGGCTGTCGGACTGGGTCTGCTTGACGGCTGAGACAAGATTCCAGTCGCCGTCGTAGTTCTCGGTGAGCGTCTGGCCCGGCGTGTTGGTCACGACGGTTGCCGAGAGGGGGATGCCGCCCTCGCCGCGATGTTCGGTGACGGTGCGCTCGTCGCTGGTGGTGACGATCGTGCCGGACTTGAGCACCCAGCCCGGGCCGTAATCCTCGACCGCCGTGCGCGAGCCGTCGGCCGAGACGGTCTCGACATGGGCCGAGACCAGCGCCCAGTTCGCGTCGTAGTCGGCGACGGAGTCCTTGCCTTCGGTGTGGATCTCGCGATGAGCGGAGAGCAGGGTCCAGTTGCCGTCATATTGCTCGGTCGTGACCTGTCCGTCGGCGGTGGTGACGACGGTGCCGGAGAGCGTGACGTTGCCGTCGCCGCGATGCTCGGTCACCGTGCGGTTGCCGCTGATCTCGACCACCGTGGCCGAGAGCGGATGCCAGTTCGCGCCGTATTCCTCGACCGCGTGGCGCGTCGGGCTGTTGGTCTCGACATGGGCCGAGACCAGCACCCAATTGGCGTCGTACTCCTCGATCGAGGTCTTGGCGTCGCTGTGGATCTCGCGATGCGCCGAGAGCAGCGTCCAGGTGCCGTCATAATGCTCGGTCGTGACCGAGCCGGGGCCGGTGGTCACCACCGTGCCGGAGAGCGTGACGTTGCCGTCGCCGCGATAGGTCGTGACCGTCCGGTCGCCGCTGGTCTCGACGATCACCGCCGAGAGCGGATGCCAGTTGGCGCCATACTCCTCAACGGTGGTGCGGTTGGCGGTGTGGGTCTCGACATGGGCCGAGACGAGCTTCCAGTTCTGGTCGTAGTCCTCGACCGAGGTCTTGGTCGCCGTGCTGATCTCGCGATGGGCTGAGAGCAGCTTCCAGCTGCCGTCATAATGCTCGACGGTGACCTGGTCGGTCCCGATCGTCTTCGTCTCCGCCCATTGCCGGACGCCCTTGGCGTCGAGATATTCGGTCTTGGTGACGTTGCCGCTCGTGATCGCGACGAGCGAGTGGTCGAGCGTCCCGTCCAGGGCGAAGCTCAGGGTCGTGACCTTGTCGCCGGCGGTCAGGACCGCTGTCGCGGCGATGCCCGTCGCGTCGAAGGCGTGGACCGCGGTCTGCTTGTTCGCGGCGTCGAAGCTCTGGGTCAGCGTGACCGTGCCGATCTTGCTCACCTTCTCCGAGCCGAGCAGCTTCCAGGCCGCGTCGTAGAACTTCGTCGTGGTGACGTCGCCGGTGACGGTGACCTTCTCGCCGGAGAGGGTCTTCAACTTGCCGTCGAGATGGGTGATCGTCGTCGTGTCGCCGCTGACGACGAAGGTTTCCGCCGAGAGGAGCACTCGCCCGGCTCCGAGATGCTCGACCGTGGTCTTGCTGCCCGAGATCGTGGTGACGGTGCCGGATTTCAGCAGCCAGTCCGGGCCGTAATCCTCGATCGCGATGCGCGTCGCCGTGCGGGTCTCGACATGGGCGGAGAGCAGCTTCCAGTTCTGGTCGTACTCTTCGATCGAGGTCTTGCCGCTGGTCGTGATCTCACGATGCGCCGATGTCAGCTTCCACGCGGCGTCGTAGTGTTCCGTCGTGACGGTATCGGCCGTCTTCGTCACCACCTCGCCCGAGAGCAGGACGCGGTTCTCGCCGAAATGCTCGGTCACGGTGCGGCCGCCGCTGGTGGTGACGACCGTCGCGGATTTGACGATGCCGCCGGGGCCAAGGTCCTCGACCGAGCGGCGCAGGCCGTCGGCGCTGACCGTCTCGACATGGGCGGAGACCAGGACCCAGTTGGCGTCGAAATCCTCGACGGCATTGGTCGTGGCCGTATGGGTTTCGCGATGGGCGGAGAGCAGGGTCCAGTTCGCGTCGTAATGCTCGGTCGTGACCTTGCCGGCGCCCGTCGTCACGACCTCGGCGCCGGTGCGCAGGCCGCCCGCGTCGAAGAACTCCTTCGTCACGACGTTGCCATGCGTAACGCTCGCGACCGAATGGGTCAGCGCGCCGCTCGCATCGAAGCTCGAAGTCGTCGTCTTGCCGGCCTTGGTCACGGCAACGTCGACTGGCGTTCCGTCCGCAGCGACGGCCGTCATCGAGACCAGATTTCCGGCTCCGTCATATATCTGCTTAAGCGTTATGCCATCGACGATGGTGATTGCACATTTCGAGAGCAATTCCCCATCTGCTCCAAAGGTCTTATCGATTTCTATATCGGCTGAAACGAGTTGCTTCACCTCGTTGTAGAAGCTGACGATCTCGACTCCGTCGGCGTTTTCGGCGACGACAATTTCCAGTGTGCGGGAGCACACTGCCGCTACTGCTTGAGTCATGACTAGCCCCACCAACACACCGCGATGTTGATTAAGCAAATGTTAAGCCAACTTTTCTTTGGGTAAGCTTTATGATCTTTCGCGAATGGCGTTCAGCGCTCGCGAAAAGTTCGGCCGAGCTGGGTGCTGATCGGCTTCAGCAAGAAGGCGATCGGCGTCCTCGCCTCGGTCTCGATGAAGGCTTCCGCCTGCATGCCGGCGATGACGCGCAGTGGCGCGAGCCGCGCGACCTCGCTGCGCGGCAGCGCGACCCGGACGATGTAGTAGGCCGTGCCCTGGCGCTCGTCGCGGGTGATGTCCGGGCTCTCGCGCAGCACGGTGCCGACGAGCTCGGGATTGCTGGACTGGTTGCCGGCCTGCACCTTGACCCGCACCGTCTGGTCGAGGTTGATCTGGTCGATATCGGTCGGCGAGACCCTGATCTCGAGCTGAAGGTCGTCCTCGCGCGGCACGATCAGCATGGCCGGCTCGCCGGGCTGGAGCACGCCGCCGACCGTGTGCACGGCAAGTTGGTGGACGATGCCGCTGCTCGGCGCGCGCAGGTCGATGCGCCTGAGTTGGTCCTGCGCCGCCGAGCGCCGCTCGACCAACTCGCCCTCGCGTCCCTGGATCTCGCGCAGCTCCTTCATCGCCTCGGCGCGCTGGTCCTCGTCGATCTGGATGATCTGCAGCTCGGTTTCGGCGATCTTGCCTTCGGATTGCGCGGCGCCGGCGATCAGCTGGCCGCGCTGCCCCTCGATGCTGGCCTGCTCGCGCTGCAGCGTGCTCAGGCGCGTCAGCTGGATCAGGTTGCGCTTGTACAGGTCCTCGACGCCGACGAGCTCGACGGCGATGATGGCGGCCTCGCGCTCCTTCGCCGCCTGCTGCGACCTGAGTCCGGTGATCTCGTCGCGCAACTGCATCACCCGCTTGCGCAGTTGCGCGCGCTGGCCGTCGCGCGCGCCGCGCCGGACCTCGAACAGCCGCGTCTCCGCCGCGATCAGCCGGGTGATCGCGGGCTCGTCCCGGCGCGCTTCGAGTTCGGGTGTGACCTGGAGCGCCTGCGCGCCGTCGCGCTCGGCCTCAAGCCGGAGCGTGCGGACGGCGAATTCGTCGAGCTGCTTGGAGACGATCTGGTAGTTCGCGCGCGCCACGGTCTCGTCGAGCCGCAGCAGGATGTCCCCGGCCTCGACGCGCTGGCCCTCGCGGACGAGAAGCTCGCCGACGACGCCGCCGCTGGGATGCTGCACCTTCTTGACGTCGCTGGCGACGACGAAGTTGCCGGAGGCGGCGACCGCGCCTTGCAGGGTCGTCGTCGCCGACCAGAGGCCGAGCGCGCCGGCGAAGACCGCGATCACGGTGAGGCCGATGCGCTGCTGTCGGCGCAGGGAGCCGACATAGTCTGGCCTGGCGGTGATGAGGTTGGCAGCGCTCATGCCGGCAGCGCGCGGGCCGGGCGCGTCCCGATGGCAGGCTGGATCAAGCTGTGCAGCACCTCGTCGCGCGGGCCGAAGGCGGCGATCTGCCCGTCCTTCAGGATCGCGACCAGATTGACGGCGACCAGCGCCGAGGGCCGATGGGTAATGATGACCGCGACGCCGCCGCGCGCCCTGACGGCGCGGATCGCCGCGTTGAGCGCCTCGTCGCCTTCGCTGTCGAGATTGGCGTTGGGCTCGTCGAGCACGACGATGAAGGGATCGCCATAGAGCGCGCGCGCCAGCGCGATCCGCTGGCGCTGGCCGCCGGAGAGGGCGGCACCGGCCTCGCCGATCGGCGTCTCGTAGCCCTGGGGCAGGCCGAGGATGAGCTCATGCGCGGCGGCGGCGCTGGCGGCCGCGATGATCGCGCCGGGTTGGGGCGCGGCGTCGAACCGGGCGATGTTCTGCGCGATCGTTCCGTCGAAGAGCTCGACGTCCTGCGGGAGGTAGCCGACATGCCGGCCGAGATGCTCGCCCCATTGGTCGAGGGCGGCGCCATCGATGCGGACGCTGCCCTTCAATGCCGGCCAGACGCCGACCAGCGCGCGCGCCAAGGTCGACTTGCCCGAGCCGGTGGGGCCGATGATGCCGACGGCATCGCCTGCGGCCATGCGCAGGAAGGCCCCGCTCACGACCGGCCTGGCCTGTCCAGGAGGCGCGACGAAGACGGTGTCCGCCAACAGCTCCCGCACAGGCGCCGGCAGCGGCAGCCGCTGCTCGCGTGGCGGGACCTGCGCGAGGCTGCGCGCCAGCCGGTGATAGCCCTGGCGCGCGGCGACGAAGCCCTTCCAGTGGGCGACTGCGGTCTCGATCGGCGCGAGCGCGCGCGCAGTCAGGATCGATCCGGCGATGATCGTGCCGGAGGAGATCTCGCCGTGGATGGCGAGATAGGCGCCGAGCCCGAGCGCGGCCGATTGCAGGACCAGCCGGAACACCTTGGCGAAGGCGCCGATGCCGCCGACGACATCGCTGGCGCGCAAGGTCTCGCTGACATGGCGTTGGCTGATTGCGGTGTAGCGTTCGAGGAAGGCCTGGCGCATGCCGAGCGCGGCCATGGCCTCGGCATTGCGCTTCGTGGTCTCGATCAGCTCCGCGCGCCGCGCGCCGATCTCGGCCAGCGCCTGCGCGGGCGCCCGGCTGCGCTGCTCGGTGAGCAGGGCGAGCGCGACGATGACCAGCGCGCCCCCCACCGCCAGCCAGCCGAGCCAGGGGTGCAGCAGGAAGCTGACGACCAGGAAGATCGGCATGAACGGCATGTCGAACAGGGCCGTCGGCCCCAGCCCGGAGAGGAAGCCGCGGATCTGGTCGAGGTCGCGTATCGCGGTCGTCGCCTCGCTGCCGCGCAGCCCGCGGAGCGGAAATTCGGCCACGGCCTGGTAGACGCGCGGCGCCAGCAACTGGTCGAAGCGCGCGCCGATCCGCGCCAGCATGCGCGAGCGCAGGCCATCGAGCGCGCCTTGCAGCAGGAAGGCGGCCAATACGATCGCGGACAGGGCAATGAGCGTCGCGACGGACCTGCTGGTCAGGACGCGGTCGTAGACCTGCAGCATGTAGAGCGAGCCGGTCAGGTAGAGGATGTTGACCAGGCCGGAGAAGATCGCGACGCCGCCGAACCACGGGCCGCAGGCGCGCAGGGCCTGCCAGACCTCCCGGGATTCGCCATTTCGCGGCGCGTTGCTCATCTCACGCTACAGCTCCCTTGCGACAAGGCCCGGCGCGGTGCCGGAACTGTAGGCGATCCCGCGATCGTTCACAGCAAGAAAGTGAGGTATGCAATACTTGAGCCAGCTACTTTTCTGCTTTCTTGCGGAGTAGTCCGCTGAGCTTTCCCGTTTGGCTGATGTGATCAGGCGAAGCTCTAAATCATCAGCTCGAAGTGAATGCGCGCCCGGCCGGCTCCTTCGCGGGCAGGCTTGCAAGCTTCAGCTTGGAGCCGGGCGCGGGCCAAGCCGAGCGTCGGCTTTCGGTAGAGATCGCCGGTCGGGCTGCCTGACCGCACGGCGCCGGATCAGGCGACGAGGTCACGCGCCGGCACGGCCTCGCCGCGCGAGACGCAGAGGATGTTGCCGAACATCTGGTTCACCGTCTTGGCGAAGTTGTCGGCGGCGATCGCCGCCAGATGCGGCGTCACTACGAGGTTGTCGAGCGTGAGCAGCGGGCTGTCGGCCGGCAGCGGCTCGACCGAGAACACGTCCATCGCGGCGGCGTGGATCTCGCCGGAGCGCAGGGCATCGACCAGGTCGGGCTCGACTACGACGCCGCCGCGCGCGACGTTGATCAGAACCGCTGTCTTCTTCATCGCGGCGAAGGCGGCCTTGTCGATCATGTTGGCGGTTTCGGGCGTCAGCGGGCAATGCAGCGAGACGATGTCGGACTGCGCCAGCAGGTCGGGCAGCGAGGCGTGCCTGACGCCGAGCGCGGCCTCCTCGCCGGCGTCGAGCGGCTGGCGCTTCGAGTAGAGGATCTTGCAGCCGAAGCCCTGGAGCAGCCTGGCGACGTTCATGCCGATGGCGCCGAAGCCGACGATGCCGACGGTCTTGCCGGAGAGCATGAAGGTCTCGCCCGGCAGCCGCCCGCCGCGCCACTCGCCCTGCTTCAGCTCGGCATGGCCATAGGAGATGAAGCGCAGCGCCGAGAGCATCAGCCCGAGCGTGAACTCCGCGACCGGTATCGCGTTGCTGCCCGTGGTGCGCGCGACCCTGATGCCGAGCGAGCGGGCCGTCTCGACGTCGAGATTATCGATGCCGACGCCCCATTTATGCAGCAGCTTCAGCTTCCTGGCGGCGCGCAGCACGTCGCCGGAGACGCCGACCTGGCCGGCGATGGCGTAGTCTGCGTGCTCGATGATCTCCTTCAGGTGCTCGTCGCCGCGCGCGGTGCCATGAGTGAGCGCCATGCCGGGCGGCAGCAGGGCGCGCAGCTTGTCGGCGCGCTCCGGCGTCATCGGGTCGAGAACGACGATGGTCTCAGTCATGTCCGGTCCAGTGTCTTGAAGGGTCAATTGGTCGAGAAGCTGACGCCGGCACGCGCCAGCCCGCCGGAGATCGCAACCGGCGTGCCATCGGCGCGCCAGCAGGCCGCGCCGGTCAGCGTGCCGTCCGGGTTGAAGGCGATGGCGTTCATGCCGCCGGCGACGCGCTGGACGCGGGCGATGACGTGGCCGCGCGCGGCGAGTTCCGCGGCCACGGCGTCGGGGATCGCCGCCTCCAGTTCGAGCGCGCCGCCCTCGGTCCAGACGCGCGGCGCCTCGACCGCCTCCTGCAGGCTCATGCCGTGGTCGATCAGGTTGACGATCGCCTGCAGGGCCGAGGGGAAGATGCGCAGCGCGCCGGGCAGGCCGAGCGCGAAGGCGAGCTTGCCGTCGCGCAGGGCCATCATCGGCGCCATCGAGGTGAAGACGCGCTTGCCGGGCGCGATCGAGAGTGCGCGGCCGGGATGCGGATCGAAGTTGAACATGTAGTTGTTGGCGATCATCCCGGTGCCGGGGATCTGGGTGCAGGCGCCGAACAGGCCGTTGATCGTCTGCGTCGTCGCCACGACATTGCCGGCTGAGTCGGCCACCGTGACATGGGTGGTATCGGCCGATTCCCCGCCCGATATCCCGGCGGCCCAGCGCTTGGCCTGCCCCATCTCGATCTGGGCGCGGCGCTCGCGCGCATAGGCCTTGTCGATGAGTTGCTCGACCGGGACCTTGATGAAGGCCGGATCGGCCGTTGCCACCGCCCGGTCGGCGAAGGCGATCTTCAGCGCTTCCGCCAGCAGGTGAACGGCATCGGCCGAGCCGAAGCCGAGCGCGCCGATATCGTAGCCCTCGAGGATGTTGAGCATCTGGACGATATGCACGCCCGACGAGGAGGGCGGCGGCGGGCCGACGATCTCGTAGCCGCGATAGAGGCCGCGCACCGGCTCGCGCTCCGCGACCTTGTAGGCCGCGAGATCGGCCTGATCGATCAGGCCGCCATTCTCCGCCATGAAGTGCGCCAGCGCCTCGCCGAGCGGGCCGCCATAAAGGGCGGCCGGGCCGTTCGCGGCGATCAGCTTCAGGCTTCGGGCATAATCGGCCTGCACCAGCCGGGCCCCAGTGGCGAGCGGCTGGCCGGCGGGCAGGAACAGCGCGGCGAGGCCGGGATCACGCGCGAGGTCGGCGATGTGGTCGGCGATGCAGGCGGAGAGGTAGGGGCTGACGATGAAGCCGCGCTCGGCCAGCGCGATGGCGGGCTGCAGGACCTCGGCAAGCGGCAAGGTGCCGAAGCGCGCCAGCGCCTCGCACCAGCCGGCGAGCGCGCCCGGCACCGCGACAGCCTTGGGGCCGATCAGGTTGAGCCGGTCGCGCACGTCGCGCGCCTTGCCGATCTCGTGCGAGAGCGGCTCGTACATCGTGGCACTGGCTTTGGCCGGCGCGGTCGAGAGCCCATCGAGCACGACATGGCGGCCATCGGCCATGCGGATATGGGCGACGCCGCCGCCGAGGATGCCGACCATCATCGGCTCGACCACCGTCAGGGCGAAGAGCGAGGCGACGGCCGCGTCGACGGCATTGCCGCCGGCGAGCAGCATCTGCGAGCCCGCCGCCGAGGCGAGGGGATGGTTGGTGACAACCATGCCGCGCGAGCCGGTGGCGGGCCGCTTCTCGCAGGTGAATTCGGCGACGCGGGGCGGGAGGGGGGCGGAGTTCACAGGTTGCCTCGATTGATCTGCTTCATGGCGTGGGGCGCCATCTTGGTCGTGCTGGAGGGGCGGCGATCGTCTCGCGGACTCTCCTCAGTGTCTGACCGATAAAGAAAGCGATGATTTCAACGGTTTGAGAGTTGAACACAACGGTGCCGTCATCCCGGGCAAGCGCAGCGCAGTCCCGGGATCCATCGTAGAGCGCGGTTCCCTACGATGGATCCCGGAGCTCCGCTTCGCTGCGTCCGGGATGACGGCGCGTTTGAGCCGGATGAGACATCCTTGAAATCGCATAAGGCATTTCAGACCGGCCACTCGGAACCGACCTCTCAGGCTTCGACCTTGCCGGCGAAATGCGCGACGAAGCGGGCGCAGATATCGGTCAGCTTCTCGGTCAGCGCCGCGCCGGTCTCGGCCGAGCACAGCCGGGGATCGCCCTTGGCGACACCGAAATTATAGGTCTCGTCGTATTCGTTGGGCATCGCCACCTCGGCGCCCTCGAAGCTCGCGGTGCCCAGCCCGGTGAATTGCAGGTCGAGGATCGGATCGCGCTTCAGCGGCTTGCCGTCCGGGATCAGGTCCTTGCGGATCAGCTCGGGGAAGAGATGCAGGCCGATGCTGGTCAGCGGATCGGCGCCGTGGCCCGCGACCGCGGCGGCTTTCTCGGCGCCAAGGATGCCGGGCAGCAGGCCGTAGCCGATGCGCCAGAGATAGAGGCTCGGCAGCACGATCTGCTCGCGCAGGTAGAGTTCGCGCGCGACCTCGGCGATCGGCCCGACATTGCCGCCATGGCCGTTGATCACGATGAGGCGGGTCAGGCCGTTGCGGTGCAGCGAATCGACCATCTCGGCGATGACCGTGGTCAGCGTCGCCTGCGAGATCGCGATGCCGCCCTTCATCGAGCCGAACCAGTCGGCACCGCCGAAGGGCAGGACGGGCGCGACCAGCGTGCGCACGCCGGCCTTCGAGGCGCGGATGGCGGTCAGCTCGGCGATCTTCTCGGCCAGCAGGTAGTCGCCCATCGGGGCATGCGGGCCCTGATCCTCATGGCTGCCCATCGGCAGCAGGATGACCGGGTTCTCGTCGAGGAGCTTGCGCGCCTCGCCGCCGGTGATGGTGCCCATATGGACGAGCGGGTCGGTCTTGGTGGCCATGGGTCGTTTCCTGGTGGTTGGTTACAGGATTGGGACAGGCTCAGCGGCCTGCCCTGCGGAAAACGGGTGGCGCGGCTGCGGGCTTCATTTGGCCGCCTCCGTGGTGCGTGGGTCGACCGCGTCGCGCAGGGCGTCGCAGAGCAGGTTCATCGCCAGGATGGTCAGGGTCAGGGCGGCGCAGGGCCAGAGCAGCAGCAGCGGCGCCTGCTCCATGGTGGCGCGCGCGCCGCGGATCATCAGGCCCCAGGACGGGGACGGCGGGACCACGCCGAGGCCGAGGAAGGACAGGCCGCTCTCGATGACCACGGCGGCGGCGACGGTGAGCGACAATTGCACCAAGACCGGCCCGGCGATGTTGGGCAGCACCGTGCGCAGCAGCATGTACCAGGTCGAGGCGCCGAGCGCCCGCGTCGCCTCGACATAGTCGCGCCCGCGCACTGCCCGGACCTCGGCATAGGTCACCCGCGCGAAGCCCGGCAAATAGAGCACCGAGAGCACCAGGATCAGCGTCGCCGCGCCCGGGCCGAGCAGGGTCACGACGAGCAGCGCCAGCAGCACCGGCGGAAAGCACAGGATGACGTCCATGCTGCGCACCGAAAGGAAGGCGACGACGCCGCGCGACCAGCCGCCGATCAGCCCGAGCAGGATGCCGGCGACGCCTGCCACCAGCGCCGCGGCGAAGGCGACGCCGAGGCTGGTGCGCGCACCCCAGATCAGGCGCGAGAGCACGTCGCGACCGAACTCGTCGCGGCCGAGCCAGGCGCCCGGCATCGGGCCGGAGAGGCGGCGGGCGATGTCCTGCCGAACCGGATCGGGCAGGCCGAACAGAGGGGCGGCGAGCGCGGCGAGGATGATCAGGGCGACGAGAGCGCCCGGGAGCCAGAGCCGCTTCATGACGCGCTGACCCGCGGATCGAGCGTGGCATGGAGGAATTCGACGATCAGGTTGATCAGCAGGAAGAGCACGGAGATGGTCAGGACGATGCCGACGACCATCGGGTAGTCGCGACCCTCGACCGCGCGCAGCAGCGGCGTCGACAAGCCTGGCCAGTTGAAGACGTATTCGACCAGCACGGTGCCGCCGAGCAACGTGCCCATGTGCAGGCCGAGCACGGTGATGACCGGGTTCAGCGCGTTGCGCAGCACGTGGACGAAGAGCACGCGGCCCGGCGCGAGCCCCTTGGCGCGGGCGGTGCGGACATAGTCGTTCGCCAGCGCGTCGAGCATCGCGGCCCGCGTCATCCGGAACAGCACGGCGGCGAGCCCCTTGCCGATGGCGATGGCCGGCAGGGTCAGGAGCTTGAGGTGCAGGACGGGGTCCTGCGTCAGCGGGGCAAAGCCGCCGGCCGGCATCAGCCTGAGCGTCTGGGCGAAGATCAGTACAAGCAGCGTGCCGACGACGAAGACGGGGACGGCCAGCAGCAGGGCGGTGACGCCCGACGCGACCTTGTCGAAGGTGCCGCCGCGATGCAGCGCGGCATAGACCCCGGCCGGCACGCCGACGACGATCGCAAGCAGCGTCCCGGCGAAGATGAGCTCGAGCGTGCGCGGCAGCCGCAGCGCGATCTCGCTCAGGACCGGATAGTCGTCGACCAGCGAGTTGCCGAGGTCGGCCCGGAGCAGCCCGCTCAGGAAGGCGCCGTATTGCACCAGGATCGGCCGGTCGAGCCCGAGCTTCTCGCGCAGCTCGGCGACCGAGGCGGGGTCGGGCGAGATGCCGCCGGTCGAGAGCAGCAGCTCAGCCGGATCGCCCGGCACCATGTGCAGCGCCAGGAAGACGATCGTCGCGACGATCCAGGCCAGGACCAGCGCGGTCGCAACGCGGTGCGCGAGCCAGGCCGCATTCATCCGAAGAAGGTTTCCTCGAGCATGCAGCCGGACGATGTCGTCAGCGCTCCCGGCAGGTTGGTGAAGCCCTTGACGCCCTTGTCCATGCCATAGCCCTGCGAGCGCCAGGCCAGGCCGACGAGCGGCACCTCCTCCAGCGCCGCGCGCTGCATGTCCTTGTAGATGGCGACGCGCTTGGCCTGGTCGAACTCGGCGCGGCCCTTGGCGAGCGCTGCGATGGTGCGGGGAGCGTCGACCTTGAAGGAGCGGCCATGGCTCGGCGAGAGCGTGGTGTCGAGCACCACGGTCAGCCCGTCCGGGTCGTTATTGTCGGCGGAGACGCCGTGGATGGCCATGTCGTACTGGCCGCGCGAGCCGCGGCTGACGCGGGTCGACCAATCCGGCAGCTGCAGCTCGCACTGGATGCCGACCGCGGCCAGGTGCTGCTGCACCACTTCCGCGGTGTCCTTGTGCATGCCGAACTGCGCGGTGGCGAGCAGCGTCGTCTGGAAGCCGTTGGCGAAGCCGGCCTCGGCGAGCAAGGCCTTGGCGCGGGCGGGGTCGTAGTTCCAGCCATGCGCCAGCTCGTTGTCGTACCAGGGCGTGCCCTCGACGATGGGCAGGCCTTCGAGCGACTTGCCGCGGCCGAAGAAGGCGGCCTTGACGATATCGTCGCGCTTGATCGCATGGGCGACGGCGCGGCGCACGCGCGGGTCGTTGAAGGGCGGCTTGGTGCCGTTGAACAGCACGTCCATGAACGGCCCCTCGACCGAGTCGAGCTTGAGGCGCGGATCGGCCTCGACGGCCGCCATCGACTGCCAGGGCACGTATTCGATCATGTCGACATCGCCCGAGACGAGCGCGGCATTGCGCAGGTTCTCGTCGGCATAGACGATGAACTTGATGCCCTTCAGCTTGGGGAAGCCGGGCTTGTAGAACTTGTCGAAGGCGACGAGGTCGAGCGAGGTGCCACGCTCCTGGCCGGTGAGCCGGAAGGGGCCGGCGCCGATCGGCTCGTTCGCAGCCGATTTCCGCCAGATGATGAAGGTGTTGTAGTTGCCGAACCAGGTCGGCAACGTCGCCTCCGGCTGCTTGGTGACGAGGCGGATGGTGCGCGGATCGGGGATCTCGATGCGCTCCACGCCCTGGAACTGGGCGCGCATGTAGGCGGTCGACTTCTCGCCGGCGATCTGCTCGATCGACCACTTCACGTCCTCGGCGGTGACCGGCTCGCCGTTATGGAAGAGGCAGCCCTGGCGCAGCTTGAAGACCCAGGCGCCGTCGCCGTCGATCGACCAGGATTCCGCCAGCTCGCCGCGCAGCTCGCCATTGGGGCCATAGCCGACGAGGCTGCGGTTGATCAGCATCTTGACCGTGCCGGCCGAGGCGCCGGTGCTGACCCAGGGCTGGAGATTGGGCGGGAAGGCCGAGAGGCCGTAGCGAATGATGCCGTTGGCGCGCTGGGCCAAGGCTGGCCGGGAGAGGAGCCCCGTGGTCAGCAACGGCGCTGCAAGACCTGCTCCGAGAACGGTGCGGCGTGAGATCGTCATCGGCTGATGCTCCCCTTATGGCGGGTGGCTGTGGCGTTCCCTTGTCCAGCAAGAAGAGCGCCATTCCGCATCGTCCGCCACCCATTTGATGCATGGCCTCCATGCGTCATGTATACGTGGTGGATGTTTTGCCGTCGACGGCCTAGCTGGCTATAGATCATGACGGGAAACCGGGGCGGATGAGACAACCATGAGGCGGCGCGAGGCGCAGGAGCCGGCCGGAAAACCTGCGCGCGAGCAGGTCTACCTCTACGTGCGCGAGCAGATCCTGCGCGGGCGCTTCACCGGCGGGTCGTTCATCGAGGAGGAGCAGATCTCCTCGGCGATGGGGGTGTCGCGCACGCCGGTGCGCGAGGCGTTCCACCGGCTCGAGGCCGAGCGCTTCATCGACCTGCTGCCGCGCCGCGGCGCGCAGGTCAGGCAGGTGACGGCGCAGGAATTGGCGGATCTCTACGAGACCCGGCGGATGATCGAGGGCTACGCCGTCGCGCGGATCTGCCGCGAGAAGATCGCGGTGCCGCCGGAGATGGCGGTGATCCTCGACAGGATCGAGGAGAGCGCCGGCGGCGACCATTTCGAGCGGGTCGAACTCAACCGGCGCTTCCACTTCACCATGATCGCCGCGCTCGGCAACGACGTGCTGTCGGAGCTCTACCAGTCGCTGGGATCGCGCCAGCAGCGCGTCGCGATGACGGCGCTGGCCGCGGACCCGAACCGGATCGACCGGATCAGGGACGAGCACAGGACGCTGCTCGCCGCCCTGCACGCGCATGACGAGGGCGCGGCGCTGGCGGTGCTGGAGCAGCACCTGCGCCCGGTGTTCGGCGTGGTCTCGCGCCTGCCGGGATATGCGCTTGCCGAGGGCGGCGCGCAGGACTGAGGTCTGCTGCGACCAAGCGGCAACCTCTCCGCGTCATCCCGGACAAGCCGCGAAGCGGCGCCGCTCCGGGATCCATCGTAGGGAACTGCGCTTTACGATGGATCCCGGAGCTCCGCTTCGCTCCGTCCGGGATGACGGCGCTTGATTCTGGCAAATCACAGCATGTTCGAGCCGCCCGCCGGATCAGGCCTCATAGCCGAAGGGGTCGTCCACCGAATGGGCAGGCTGGGTGAACCAGTGGGCGCCATCCTCGGCCATGTAGATGATGTCCTCCAGGCGCACGCCGAACTCGCCGTAGATGCAGATCATCGGCTCGTCCGAGAAACACATGCCGACCTGCAGCGGCGTCTTGTTGCCCTTGACCATGAAGGCCTCCTCGTGGACGTCGAGGCCGAGCCCATGGCCGGTGCGGTGGGGCAGGCCGGGCACCTTGTAGCCCGGGCCGAAGCCGGCCGCCTCGATGACGCCGCGGGCGGCGGCATCGACCGCCTCGCAGGGCGCGCCGAGCACCGCGGCTGCGAAAGCGGCGAGCTGCGCCTTCTTCTCCAGGTTCCAGATCTCGCGCTGGCGGGCATTCGCCTCGCCGAAGATGTAGGTGCGGGTGATGTCGGAGCGGTAGCCGCCGACCTTGGTGCCCATGTCGATCAGCACCATGTCGCCATCGGCGAGCGTCTGCGGATAGGGCACGCCATGGGGATAGGCGGTGGCCTCGCCGAACTGGGCGGTGCCGCTGGTCCAGCTCATCCCGAGCTTGCGATGGGCGCGGTCGAGGAAGTCGATGGTCTCGGTCGTGGTGACGCCGACCTGGAGGGCGCGGGCGGCGGCGCGGTGGACCTCCATGGTCACGTCCATGGCGCGCTGGATCAGTGCGATCTCGGCCGATGACTTCAGCTGCCGGCAGGTGGCGGTGACCGGGCTGCCGCTGGTGAAGGAGTAGCGGTTGCCGGCCTTGCGCAGGCCGTCGACGATGAAGAAGGGCGTGTGCGGGTCGAGCGCGACAGAGCCGCTCTCATAGCCCATGCTGCGGATGGTATCGACGACCAGCTCGGTCGGGTCCTCATGCTCCTCCCAGCAGCGGACATCGTCGCCGAAGCGCATCAGCTCGCGCGTCTTCGGCTCCTCGAAGGTGGGGCTGAGATAGACGACCTCGCCCTCGGCCGGGATGATGGCGCCATGCAGGCGCTCGGTCAGGCCGAGCTGGATGCCGGTGAAGTAGTTCAGGCTGGTCGAGGTGTCGAGATAGAGCGCCTGCAGCCCCTGCTCGCGCAGCAGAGCCTGTGCCTTCTCGATGCGGGCCTTGTATTCCGTCACCGCGATCGGCTCGATGCCATCCGTCATCGGCTTCAGCTTGGCGAGTTCCTCCGCGAAGCTCGACCCACCCACTCCGATCGTCATGCGTCCTGGTCCTCGTCATCGGCCCGACGCTTTCAGTCGCGCAAGGGGCGTTGCAATGCGCCGCGTCCGACGTCAGGGGGCTTGTGCTGATCCTGCGTCACCGGCGGCCAAATCTGTCCGAGCCCGCGCGCAGTTCCTAGCCGTGCTGGACGCAGGCCGGGCATGAGTTGATGCAGTGGCTTGCGATGGAGCGGGACGCTTCAACCCGCCTTCAGCGAGAAACCGCCATCGACGACGAGGTGCTGGCCGGTGATGAAGGAGGCTTCGGGCGAGGCCATGAACAGGATGGCGGCGGCGATGTCCTCCGGCTCGGCGAAGCGCTGGAGATAGGTGCCGGCGAGCATGCGGTCGCGCACCTCCTGCGGCAGGGCGCGCAGGATGTCGGTGTTGGTATGGCCGGGCGCGACGGCGTTGACCGTGATCGCCGGAGCCAGCTGCTTGGCCAGCGTCTTGGTCAGGTTCACCACGCCGGCCTTGGCGGCGGAATAGTCCATCACGCCCTCGCGGCCGCACTGGTCGAGCCCGCGCACCGAGGTGACGTTGATGATGCGGCCGCTGCCTTGCGCCAGCATATGGGGCGCGACGGCCTGGCAGCAGAGGAAGACGCTGACGAGGTTGGTGTTGAGCGTCTGGAGCATCTCCTCCGCCGTGCGCTCCTCGAAGGGCCGGGGATGGCTGGCGCCGGCATTGTTGACGAGGATGTCGATGCGGCCGAAGCGCGCCGCGACCTCGCCGATCGCCCGCTTCACGTCATCGGAACTGGTCACGTCGCCGAGCACGGTCTCCATCGTCAGACCCTCGGTGGCCGAGCGCGCCTTCATCTCGGCGAGGCTGGTCTCGCCCTTGCCCATGATGGCGACGCGGGCGCCCTCCTGGGCGAAGCGGCGGGCGGTCGCCGCGCCGATGCCGCGTCCTCCGCCAGTGACGAGGGCGGTCAATCCTGCGAGCCGTGCCATGGGTATGTATCCTTCAGAAGCCGTAGAGTGCGGTGGGGTTGTCGACGAGGATGCGGCGGCGCGTCGCCTCGTCGCCGGCCCAGTCGAGCAGCAGGTCGAGGAGGCCCGCGTCGTCGGGCTTGTCCGTGAGCGCGAGATGCGGCCAGTTCGTCGCCCAGACCATGCGCTCGGGCGCGGCGCGCACCAGCGCCTTGGCGAGCGCGCCGACATCGCCGTAGAGCGGTGCGCCGAGCTTCGAGGTCTCGTAGGGCGCGGACAGCTTCACGTAGACGCGGCCGGTCTCGACCAGGTCGAGCAGGCAGCGGAAGGCTGGGTCATCGACCGCGACGGGCTCCAGGTACTTGCCGACATGGTCGATCACCACCGTGCAGGGCCAGGCGCGGATCTGCGCGGCGTAGTAGGGCAGGCGGCGGCCGTCGCACTGGAACTGGACGTGCCAGCCGGCCTCATGCGCCTTGGCGGCGATGGCGTCGAACTGCTCGATCGGCACGGCTGCGCCGCCAAGCAGGTGGAAGCGGGCGCCGCGCATGCCGGCCGCGGTCATGCGGGCCATCTCGTCAGGGCTGATCGAGGCATCGACTACCCCGACTGCGCGCGCCGTATCGAGTCCGAAGGCCGCGACGGCGTCGAGCGTGCAGCGGTTGTCGGTGCCGTAGGCGGTGGGCTGGACCACGACCGTCCTGGTGAGGCCGAGCCGGCGCATCACCTCGCGATACTCGGCGACGCCGGCATCGGGCGGCTGCGCCAGCGCGGTCGGCGCCAGCGGATAGCGCTGGTCGAGGATGTGGATGTTGGTGTCCACGGCTCCGGGCGGCGCCTTGAGGCGCGGCCCGGGCGATGCGGCGGGATCGATCATCGCATTGCCTCTTTCAGCGGCTCTTCCGAACGTTTGGTCGGGAACCTGGATGGTGAAACACCTCCCTTCCCCCTGGCGGGGAAGGGTAATGGGGATGGGGGGCGAACGACGGGGGTGAAGCGCTGCTTGTCGAGGCGAAACGGCAAAATACGGAAACGATCGCCTCGACTTTTCGCCCCCCACCCCAACCCCTCCCCGCAAGGGGAGGGGCTCCCGCGCCCCACCCGGCTTACGGCATGTACTGGCCGCCATTGACCTCGATGATCTGGCCGGTGACGTAGCCGCTGGCCGCATCCGAGGCGAGGTAGAGGAAGGCGCCGGTGCATTCCTCGGCGACGCCGAGCCGGTTCATCGGCACGGTCGCCTGCATGGCGGCGAGCTGCTCGGGCGTCGAATAGCGCTTGTGGAAGGGCGTGGTGATCACGCCGGGCGAGACGGCGTTGACGCGGATCTTGGCGCCGGCGAGCTCCTTGGCCCAGCCGCGCGTCGCGGTCGAGACGAAGCCCTTTGACGCCGCATAGAGCACCGCGCCGCCGCCGCCGCCATTGCGGGCCGCGATCGAGGTGACGTTGATGATGCTGCCGCCAGTTCCCTGCGCCTGCATGTGCCTTGCGCCCTCGCGGACGAAATGGATGACGTGGCGGATGTTGAGGTCGATGACGTCGTCGATCAGCGCGTCGTCATAGTCGCCGATCGGCACGCGCCTCACCAGGCCGCCGGCATTGTTGACGAGAACGTCGAGCCGGCCGAGCCCGGCGACCGCCTCAGCGACGATGCGCGCGGCCGAGCCGTCCTTGGTGACGTCGCCGCCGACGAGGATGGCGGTGCCGCCGGCCGCCTTGATCTTGGCCGCGACGGCCTCGGCCTTGTCCTTGCTCGCGTTGTAGTGGACCGCGACCTTGGCGCCGGAGCGGGCGAAGCCCTCGGCCGCGGCGGCGCCGATGCCGGTGCTGGCGCCGGTGATCAGGACCGCCTTCCCCGCCAGGTCGGGAAAGGTCGGCGCGGCAGCTGAACTCGTCATGGCAAACTCCATAGGCAGTCTGGTGAAGAGAGGGCGGGCGGGCTTATTTCAGCACGCTCGGAAGCCAGAGCGTCAGCGCCGGCACGTAGGTGACCAGCGCCAGCACGACGAGCATCGGGATGTAGAACACCATGATGCTCTTCGAGACGGCTTCCATCGAAACCTTGCCGATGGCGCAGCCGACCGCAAGCGTCGGGCCGACCGGCGGCGTGAGCAGGCCGATGCCGAGGTTGAGGATCATGATGATGCCGAAATGCACGGGGTCGACGCCGAACTGCTTGACGATCGGCAGGAAGATCGGCGTGCAGATCAGCAGCATGGGCGCGAGGTCCATGAAGGTGCCCAGCACCAGCAGCACGACGTTGATCAGCAGCAGCAGCGTGTACTTGTTATCGGCGACGGCGAGGAAGAACTCGGCGGCGCGCTGGGGCACCTGCATCAGCGCCATCATGTAGCCGAAGGCGACGGAGAAGCCGATCATCAGCATGACCATGCCGACCGTGCGCACGACGCGCCCGACCAGGATGTGCAGCTCCGACCACTTGTAGTCGCGGTAGATGAACATGGTGACGCAGAACGAATAGATGCAGGCGACAGCGGCCGATTCCGTCGGGGTGAAGATGCCGCCCAGGATGCCGCCGAGGATGATGAGGACGGTCAGCAGGCCCCAGAACGCCTCGACGACGATCTTGAGCGAGCGGCGCAGCGGAATGACCTCGCCCTTCGGGTAGTTGTTCCTGCGGGCGATGACCAGCACCAGCACCATCAGCGACAGGCCGAGCAGGAAGCCGGGGATCGCCCCGGCGAGGAACAGGTCGGCGATCGAGACCGAGCCGCCGGCCGCCAGCGAATAGATCACCGCGTTGTGCGAGGGCGGGATCAGCAGCGGCTGCAGCGAGCCGGAGACGGTGACGTTGACCGCGAACAGGCGCGGATAGCCCTCGCGGATCATCTGCGGGATCATCACCGAGCCGATCGAGGCGGTATCGGCCACCGACGAGCCGGAGATGCAGCCGAAGAAGGCCGAGGCGAGGATGTTGACCAGCGCCAGGCCGCCGCGGATCCAGCCGACGAAGATCTTGGCGAGGTTGACCAGCCGCTCGGCCATGCCGCCCTCGGCCATGATGCCGCCGGCGAGGATGAAGAAGGGGATGGCGAGCAGGGCGAAGTCGTCGGTGCCGTCCGAGACCTTCAGCATCACCGCCTCGAGCGGCAGGTCGGTGAACAGAGCGGCGAGGATGGCGCCGAGGCCGAGCGCATAGGCGACCGGCATGCCGACCAGGCACAGGATGGTGAAGGAGCCGAGGAGAACGAGCAGATCCATGGCGGCTTATTCCGTGCTGATCGGGGCAAGCGCGTCGTCGCGCTCATGGGCCGCCTGGAAGAGACGTCCGGTCCAGAGCCGCTCGATCACGAACAGCGTGGTGATGGCGCCGCCGATCGGGATCGGCAGATAGGTCAGGCCGACCGAGAGCCAGGGAAATTCGGCGATCGACTGGTAGAAGGTCGTCTGCACCAGCTTGGCGCCCCAGACGAACATGAACAGGCTGGTGCTGGCCATGCAGAGCTCGACGACCCAGCCGATCATCGTCCTGGCCGCGCCGCTCAGCATGTCCGGGATGATGTTGACGGCGATGTGCAGGTTCTCGCGGTAGCAGATCGCGGCCGACAGGAAGGAGAACCAGATCATCAGCAGCACCGCCATCGGCTCCGGCCAGGAGGCGGCGACGTTGAGCACGTAGCGGGTGAAGACGCCGTAGGGGATGATGAGCGTGATGACGACGAGGCATGCCCCGGCAATGATCATCGTGAGCCTGGACACGAGGTCCATGGCACGGACATAGGCCTGCATCATGTGAGGTTCCGCCGTTCGGGGAAGGCCGGCCCCACCCGCGAGCCTGCGGGCGGGGCCGGTGTCAATCCGGCCTCAGGGCCGCCGCGCTCACTGCACCTGCGAGATGCGCTCGATCATCGTCTTGTGCTCGGCGCCGAACTTGTCCCAGACCGGCTTGACCGCCGTCTGGAAGCGCTTCTTCTCCTCCGGCGAGACCGTGGTGACGACGACGTTGTTCGCCTTCATGTCTTCCAGCGACTTCTTTACCATGTCCTGCCAGAGCCCTCGCTGCTCGGCCTGGGCCTCCTTGCCGAACTTCATGACCAGCTTCTGGTCTTCGGGCGAGAGCGTGTTCCAGACCCGCTTCGAGAAGACGATGATTTCCGGGATCATCAGGTGCTCGGTCAGGGAATAGTACTTGGCGTAGTTGTAGTGCTGCCCGGACGCATAGCTCGGCTCGTTGTTCTCGGCACCGTCGACGACGCCGGTCTGCAGGCCGTTGATGAGCTGGTCGAAGCCCATGGCGACGCCGTTGCCGCCCATGTCGTTCATCATCTGCACGAACATGGGGTTGCCCATGGTGCGGATCTTCTGGCCCTTCAGGTCCTCCATCTTGGCCACGCCGCGCTGCTTGCCATAGATGTTGCGGGCGCCGCCATCCATCCAGGCGATGCCGATCAGGCCGGTCTTGTCGTTGGCGGTGATCTTGGCGAGCAACTCGTCGCCGATCGGGCCGTCGACGACCTTGTGCATATGGGCGCTGTCGCGGAAGAGATAGGGCAGGTTGAGCACGTTGAGCTCGGGGATGACCGGGCCCATCACGCCGACCGAGACGCGCGCCATGGCGAGCGCGCCGACCTGGGCCTGCTCGAGGAACTCCTTCTCGCCGCCGAGCTGCATCGACGGATAGACCTGGACCTTGAGCCGGCCGTTGGTGGCCTTCTCGAGCTTGGCGCCCATGCGCTCGACGGCCTCGACCGTCGGATAGCCCTTGGGATGGACGTCTGCCGATTTGAGGGTGAGGTTCTGCTGGGCGAATACGGGGCTGAATAGGGCCGTGCCGAGCATGACGGCTCCGGCCACAGAAATCGCTTTCGCGAATGACATGGTTGATCTCCTCCCGGTATGGCCGGTCGTTGCCGGCTTCCTGGCGCATACGAGCAGATTTCGAGAGCCTGTCTCGTCACGCCGATGAACGCAGTCTGCGTCTCTGTATGGTAATGTCAAGCGTACCATGGCGCGAATTGCCAAAGTTATCAGACAACTTTGGTATAGGCTGTAATTTATACGCTGGCTCTCAACGCAATATGGCGGCTACGGAAGTCAATCCGCGCCGCTATAGCTGCCAGTTACTTTCGGACTCGTCCGCGATCCCGCTCGCGCCCGCGTCCCCTCCAGCCCAGCCGTCTTGTCTCTCTTGCGGCCGGTGCGACACTGGAATATCAGATATGAGACTTCAGGCACAAGCCCCTTCGACCTGTCGGGCGGCCGGGAGCAAAGCGACGCGCATGGTTCTGGTCCGCCCAAAATCCCTCAAGGAATTGACGCTCGACGAATTGCGCCGGCGCATCATCGACGGGCGCATCGGCTTCGGCGAGGCGCTGTCGGAGAATGCGCTCGCCAGCGAGCTCGGCGTCAGCAAGACGCCGGTGCGCGAGGCGCTGATGCAGCTCAGGACCGAGGGGCTGGTCGACATCCAGCCGCAGCGCGGCACCTACGTGTTCCGCCTGGAGGCCGAGCAGGTGGTGGCGATCTCCGAGCTGCGCGCGGTGCTGGAGGTGGCGGCGATCGGCATGGCGATGGAGCGCGCCCCCGACGGGCTCATTGCCGGCATGGAGCGCATCCTCGCCGAGATGGAGCGCGCCTTCGCGGAGGGCGACATCGTCGGCTATCGCACCGGCGACGGCGAGTACCATCAGCTCATGGTGGCGATGAGCGGCAACGACTACCTGGCCGATGCCTACGCGCTGATCACCTTCCGGCTCCAGGCCCTGCGCTCGCGCCTGTCGCGCAATGCCACGCTGAACCAGCGCTCGATCGACCAGCATCGCGAGATGCTGGCGCTAGCGAGGGCGGGGAGGGGCGAAGAACTCAAGGCGCTGCTCGCCTCCCATGCCGGCAACACGCAGAGCGACTATCTGGCGCTGCTGCATGCAGGCAAGGAAGCGCTCGCGTCCTGAGCGTGCTCGGCTGCACGGAATCTGCACGAAATGCCTGAGCTTCTGCGCAGCCGCTCCCTTTAGGCTGCAATCGGCGCCGCTATCCCGGTGGCATGAGACGCCGCCGTCCGCCGCCTGAAGCCCTGCCCCGCCTGCCATCCAGCCTCGCCAGGGATGGCTGGTGGCTTGTCCCTCCCAAAAAGCCGCTAGCCGAAGCCCGCCCCGTCATCGCGGCGGATGCCCCTGCGCGCGCCGCGCCCCTGCTCCTCTTCCCCCGCCTCAAGGTGCAACGCCCATGACCGACCAGACCTACGGACCCGCCGCGCGCGAATGGCTCATGACGCGATTGCAAACCTGCCTCATCGCGTGCGCTTCCCTGATCCTGCTGGCGGACTGGCTGTTCTACGGGCGTCGGCTCGGCATTTCCGTGCTGCTGTTCATGGTCGCGCTGGGCGCCTTCTCCCTGATCGCGAACGGGCTCAACGCCCGCCGGAAGGAGATCGCGACCGCGGTTGCGATCCTCATCGTCGCGCTGATTCCGCTGGTCGAAAGCACCAACCTGCTCGCGCTCGCCTTCGGCGCGGCTGGCGTGAGCGCCTTCGCGTTGATGGTCTCCGGGCATTGGCAAGGCGCGCTGGCGACGCGGCTGTGGGCGATGCTGGGCCTATACGCTGCCGGACCCTGGCGCTCGGCTGCTGCCGCGCTGCACGAGCATCGCGGCAGGCGGGTGATCGGGCAGCGGCAGACGCTGCTCGGCCGCCTCTCGCTCTGGATCGTGCCGCTGCTGCTCTGCGGCGTCTTCCTGATGCTGTTCGCCTCGGCCAACCCGCTGATCGACCGCTGGCTCCATGCCATCGACATCTACGCGCTGCTGGGGATTCTCGATAGCTCGCGCATGATCTTCTGGCTGATCGTCGCCGGCCTGACCTGGCCGCTGCTCTATGTGACCGCGCGCAAGCAGCGTGTGGCGAAAGTGCCGGCTGCCAAGCTGGAGACGACTGAGGCCGAGGAGAAGCCGGCCGGCCTCGCGCTGCTGTCGGACGGCACGATCCTGCGTTCGCTCGTGCTGTTCAACCTGCTCTTCGCCATGCAATCGTCGATGGACGCGGCCTATCTCTGGGGCGGCGTCGCGCTGCCGGACGGGATGAGCTACGCGGCCTATGCCCATCGCGGCGCTTATCCGCTGATGGCGACGGCGCTGCTTGCGGCCGGCTTCGTGCTCGCTGCGCTGCGACCGGGCTCCAGCGCCGAGCGCTCGCCGCTGATGCGCCGGCTGGTCTATCTCTTCGTCGGGCAGAACGTGCTGCTGGTGGTCTCGTCGATCCTGCGGCTCGACCTCTACGTCGCGGCCTATTCGCTGACGATGCTGCGCGTCGCCGCCTTCATCTGGATGGGGCTGGTCGCTTTCGGGCTGGTCATGATCATCGCGCGCATCGCGCTCAACCGCTCGAATGGCTGGCTGGTCGGCGGCAACCTGATCGCGGCCGGAATCGTGCTGTATGCCTGCAGCATGGCGAATTTCTCCGACGTCATCGCGCGCTACAACATCCGCCATGCCTTCGAAGGAGGGCGTGGGCTCGACCTTTGCTATCTCTCAAGCCTGGGGCCTCAGGCCGTTCCCGCGATCGACCACTTCATCGCCCAGCGCCGCGCCCAGGGCGACTTTGACGGCAGCACCGTCAAGGCGTTGAGCGCGCGCCGGGACATGCTGGCGGCGCGGGTCGAAAATCCCAGGCGGGACTGGCGAAGCTGGAGCTTTGGCGATCACCGGCTTTGGCGCTATCTGAAAAAGCGCCGCGCCGCCGGCGCGCCCGATTTGAAGCCCAGCCAGCCGACCGAAGGATAGGACTTCTCCGTGCATCGCATCCTCGTCGTCGACGACGATCCGCATATCCGGGACGTGATCTGCTTCGCGCTGGAGAAGGCGGGGATGGCGACCGAGATCGCCCGCAACGGCAGCGAGGCGCTAAAGCTGGCCGAGCTGCGCGTGCCGGATCTGATCGTGCTCGATATTGGCATGCCCGAGCTCGACGGGCTGGAGGTCTGCCGCCGGCTGCGCCGGACCTCGGAGGTGCCGATCCTCTTCCTCTCGGCGCGCTCGGACGAGATCGACCGCATTCTCGGGCTCGAGATGGGTGGCGACGACTACGTCACCAAGCCGTTCAGCCCGCGCGAGCTGGTGGCGCGGGTCAACGTCATCCTGCGCCGGATGAACGGGAGCGGGAATGGTGAGGCGCGCGAGGCGAAGGCGCTGAGCCATGGCGAGCTGGCGCTCGATCCGGCGCGCCGCTCGGCTGCGTTCGCCGGACGCGAGCTCGGCCTGACCGCTATCGAGTTCGCCATGCTCGCGGCGATGCTGGCGCGGCCGCGCGTGGTGCTGGGGCGCGAGCAGCTGATGAGCGCGGCTTATGACGGCAAGGTCCATGTCTCCGACCGGACCATCGACAGCCATATCCGCAACATCCGGGCGAAATGCGCCGCCGCCGGCTGCGCCAGCGCGATCGAGACCGTGCACGGCGTCGGCTTCCGGCTCGGGGCCTGCGAGGCAGAGCGCTGATGGCGCCGGTGCGCCGCAAATGGCGGCCGACGCTGAGCATGATCGTCTTCGTCGTGCTGGTGACGGTGACGATGCTGCCGCTGATCGGCCTGTTCTTCTTCCGGCTCTACGAGAACCAGCTGATCCACCAGACCGAGTCGGAGCTGATCGCGCAGACGGCGGCTATCGCCGCGATCTATGCGCGGGAGGTCGAGGCCGATCCTGCGGCGCGCGCGCTGGCGCGGCCGGCAGGCTCCCAGGCTCCGACCCGCGACGAGTATCGCTCGCTCGCCGCCCGCGAGCAGGCCATGCGCACGCCGGTCGGCGACTATCATCCGATCGAGCCGAGCCTCGACCTTGCCGGCGACGACATCCTGCCGCGCCGGCCCGATGCGCGCGAGCCGGCCAAGCCCGCCGACCCGGCCTTTCTGGCGATCGGCGCCAGGCTGGCTGGCATCGTCACGGCGACGCAGGACGTGACGCTGGCCGGCTTCCGCATTCTCGATCCGAATGGAACGGTGATCGCGGGACGCGAGGAACTCGGCCGTTCGCTGGCCGATGTCGAGGAGGTCGCGACGGCTCTGCGCGGGCGCTATGGCAATGCGCTGCGCGTGCGCATCTCTAACTCGCCGGCGCCGCCGCTCTATTCCTGGAGCCGCGGCACCGGCATCCGCGTCTTCGTGGCGATGCCTGTGATGGTCGATCAAGCGGTGGCGGGCGTCGTCTATGCCTCGCGCACGCCCAACAACATCTTCAAGCACCTCTTCGCCGAGCGGCGGAAGGTGATCTTCGCCGGCCTCGCCATCGCGCTCGTCACGGCGCTGATCGGCTTCGTCTTCGCGCGCACGATCACGCGGCCGATCCATGGGCTGATCGCGCAGACGCAGGCGATCGGCCATGGCGAGCGGGCGCAGGAGCCGCCGCCGGCGCATTACGGCACGCGCGAGATCGCCAGCCTGTCGCAGAGTTTTCACGAGATGGCCGAGCGGCTCTCGGAGCGCTCGGCCTATATCAGCACCTTCGCCACCCACGTCTCGCACGAGCTGAAATCGCCGCTGACCTCGATCCAGGGCGCAGCCGAGCTGATGAAGGATTCCAGCGCTTCGATGAGCGAGGAGCAGCGCCAGCGCTTCCTTGGCAACATCATCGACGATACCCACCGCCTGACCCGGCTGCTGGATCGGCTGCGCGAGCTGGCGCGCGCGGATAATCCGCAAATGGCGGGCTCGACCACGCTTCAGGCGGTGGTGGGGCTGGTTCGCGATGCGTTTCCGGCGCTGATCATCACGGTCGAGGGCGAGCCCGAAAGCGTGCTCGGGCTGTCGCCCGACAATGCGCTGATCGTCCTCTCGCATCTCGCCGACAACGCGCAGCGCCACAACGCGAAGAACCTGCGCATCGCGGCGAGGCAGGTGAATGATAGACTTGAGCTGCGGGTGAGCGACGATGGCGACGGCATCGCGGCCAGCAATCGCGGGCGCATCTTCGACCCGTTCTTCACGACGCGGCGCGAGAGCGGCGGCACCGGCATGGGTCTCGGCATCGCCCAGTCGATGCTGCGCTCGCATGACGGGGCGATCGCGCTGGAGCCCTCGGAGGCCGGGACCGCCTTCACGATCCGGCTACCCTGGGCCGGGTGCGGTGGCATGCCAGCTTGACGCCCGGGCCTGCTCTGCTCCAGACTGCGCGCATTCCAGGGAGATCCCCGGCAAGGGGCTGAGAAACCGCTGGCAGACCGGGCAACCGGGAAAGCGCGCGGAAATCCTTCGAACCTGATCCGGTTCATACCGGCGGAGGGATTGGATTTCGCGGCACGCGCCGGCAGCCCCACGGGTTGCAGAACTCCTTCCCCAAGCCGGGCGAGGAGATTGCGATGAGAGGCCCGCCACACACCACATTTCGCCGGGCGGAGATCGGCTCGCCAGCCGGCGTGCCCGTGATTCCGGCCCAGACCGATATCGCCATCATCGGCGGCGGGCTGATCGGCCTGTCGATCGGCTGGCGGCTGGCGCGGCGCGGGCTCGACGTCACCGTGTTCGAGCGCGGCACGACCGGGCAGGGCGCCAGCCTCGCCGCAACCGGGATGCTCGCCGCCGCCGCCGAGCTGGAGCCGGGAGGCGAGGAGCATGTGCCGCTTTCGCTGGAGAGCCAGCGACTCTGGCCGGGCTTTGCCCGCGAGCTGGAGGCCGATAGCGGGCTATCGATCGATTATCGCAGTGATGGCGTGCTGCTCGTCGCGCTCGGGCGCGAGGAGGTCGAGCGGTTGCGCTTCCGGCATGAGGCGCAGAAGCGGGTGGGGCTTTCGGCGCAATGGCTCGGCGGGCCGGAGGCGCGGGCGCTGGAGCCGGGTCTGCGGCCCTCGGTGATCGCCGGCATCTTCTGCCCCGACGATCACCAGGTCGATCCGCCGCGCGTGATGGCGGCGCTGCGGCAGGCCTATCTCGCGCTCGGCGGGCATCTGGTCGAGGGCTGCGAGGCCGAGCCGGAGCTGGCCGGCGGGCGGGCCGTCGGCGTCGTGACGCCGGGCGGTGTCTGCAAGGCGCGGGTCGTGCTCGTGGCCGGCGGCGCCTGGACGAAGCTCGCGGGGCTCGACATTCCCGTGCGCCCGCTCAAGGGCCAATCGCTGGCGCTGCGCAGCACGCCGGAGACCGGCGGGCTCTCGCGCGTGGTCTGGACCGAGCAGGTCCATCTCGCGCCGAAGAGCGACGGCACGCTGATCGTCGGCGCCACCATGGAGGAGCGTGGCTTTGACGACACGGTCACCGCCGGCGGCGTCTATGCCCTGCTCGACGGCGCGCGCCGCGCCTTACCCTCGATCGAGGAGATGCCGGTCGAGGCGATCTGGACCGGCTTCCGCCCGACCTCGCTCGACGATGCGCCGATCCTCGGCGAGACCGGCATCGCCAACCTGCTGGTCGCGACCGGGCATCACCGCAATGGCTATCTGCTCGCACCGGTGACGGCGGCGGCGCTCGAAGAACTCATCACCGACAACCGCATCACGGGGCCGGCGGCGCATTTCGGCGCGGCCCGCTTCGCGGCCATCAAAGCATTTTCAAGCGAAGTGGAGACCGGTTCGCGTCAAGAAAATGCGTCCACGCAAGAAGAGGCTGCAGAATGAAACTCATCGTCAATGGCGAGGACCGCGACAGCGCGGCCAAGGACCTCGCGGCGCTCTGGCAGGAAGAGACCGCCGAGCTTGAGCTGTCCGGCCCGCAGGGCTTCGCCATCGCGCTGAATGGCGAGGTGGTGCGGCGCACAGAGTGGTCGCAGACGCCGCTCTCCAGCGGCGACCAGGTCGAGATCATCCGCGCGTTCTCGGGAGGCTGATATGCCCGCAAAGACTGAAAACCTCGTCATCGCCGGGGTGGAGCTGTCCTCCCGGCTGTTCATCGGCACGGCCGGTTATCCCAATCAGCGCATCATGCTCGATGCCGTCGAGGCCAGTGGCTCCGATCTGGTGACGCTGTCGCTGCGGCGGATCTCGCTGCAGGGCCATGGCTCGGACACGGCGCGGCTGCTCGCGGGCAGGCGCTTCCTGCCGAACACGGCCGGCTGCGAGATGGCGCGCGACGCGATCCTCACGGCCGAACTGGCGCGCGAGGCGCTCGGCACCAACTGGATCAAGGTCGAGGTCATCGGCGACCGCGAAACGCTCTATCCCGATGTCGGCGAATTGCTGGAGGCGACGCGGCAGCTGGTGGATCGCGGCTTCGTCGTGCTGCCCTATTGCAACGACGACCCGGTCATTTGCGCGCGGCTGGCCGATCTCGGCGCGGCGGCGGTGATGCCGATGGGCTCGCTGATCGGCTCGGGCATGGGCGTCGCCAATCCCGCCAATCTGGAGCTGATCTGCGCTCGCTCGCCGGTACCGGTGATCGTCGATGCCGGGATCGGCACGGCCTCGGATGCGGTGATCGCGATGGAGCTCGGGGCGAGCGGCGTGCTGCTCAATACGGCCGTGGCGAAGGCGGATGATCCGGTGCGGATGGCGCGGGCCATGCGCCACGCGGTCGAGGCGGGGTACGAGGCGCGGATGGCGGGGCGCATCCCAAGGCGCGGCCGGGCCGAGCCGTCGAGCCCGCAGCTCGGGTTGGTCGGTTCGTGAGGGCGCTGCCCGACCGGTTGCTCGTGGTTACCGACCGGCATCAGGCGCGGCGGCCGCTGGAGGAGGTGGTCGCGGCTGCGCTCGAGGGCGGGGCGCGGTGGGTGTGGCTGCGTGATCGCGATCTTGAGGCCGGTGAGCGTAGGGAGCTGGCGCAGCGGCTCTTGCGGCTGACCGAAGCGGCCGGGGCGGTGCTGACGATTGGCGGGGATGCCGGGCTGGCGGCGGAGGTTGGGGCGTCGGGCGTGCACCTGTCATCCGCCATGTTGGAAACGGGCAAGATTGCCTCCCCCGTCATGGTCGGGCTTGTCCCGACCATCCACGCCTTTGCGCGGGATGGGCTGGGCGTGTCGCTAATCGAAAGCCCGCGCCCACCGCCAGCGTTGCAAGACGTGGATGCTCGGCACAAGGCCGAGCATGACGGGGAGGGCGTCAGGGCGTTGCTTGGCATGTCCGCACATGGCGAGGCGGATATCCGTGCAGCCATTGCAGCGGGAGCCGATTACGTCACGCTGAGCCCGGTCTTCGAGACGGCGAGTAAGCCGGGCTATGGCCCGGCTTTAGGGTTGGCTGCAATCGAGCGCGCGGCCAAGCTTGGCGTTCCGATCATCGCGCTCGGCGGTGTCACGCCGGAGCGGGCAGCGCAGTGTCTGGAAGCTGGCGCCGCAGGTATCGCGGTGATGGGCGAGGTGATGCGGGCAGACGATCCGGCTGCGGTCGTGCGTCGCTATATGGAAGCACTACGGTCCTCCAGCTCGCGCGGGGAACCCTCTCCCGGATGGGAGAGGGCAGGGTGAGGGCCGGACGTCAGACACTGTAGCCGTGAGCTGACCACGGCTCTGTTTCCGTTTCACTGGTTTGCCGTTCGGCCCTCATCCGCCGCGGCCGCGGCACCTTCTCCCGCACGGGAGAAGGGAAGAGAGCCGCTCGCCCGGTCGGGCTGTTTGCGCCCGTCCGGAGGAGGACGGCCGGCTCAGAGATCCTCGACCCGGCTGAAGCGCACGATCGAGTCCGGGCGCTCCTCGATGCCGGGCAGCAGCTCCAGGCCCAGCCCCGGCTTGTCGGTCATGGTGATCATGCCGTTCTCCGCCTTGGGCAGCTCGGTCACCAACTCGGTGTACCAGCCAGTGTAGAAGGCCCGCACCGATTCCTGGATCAGCGCGTTGCGGGCGTGCAGCGAGAAGTGGCAGGAGGCCGCGTAGACCACCGGACCGGTGCAGTCATGCGGCGCCACCGGGGTGTGCCAGGCCTCGGCCATGCCGGCGATCTTGCGGGCTTCCGAGAGGCCGCCGCACCAGGACAGGTCGAGCATCACCACGCCCGCCGCGCCGGTCTCCAGGTAGTCGCGGAAGGAGTGGGTATAGGCCAGCGTCTCGGAGGCGCAGACCCAGGCCTTGGAGTGGCGGGCGTATTCGCCGAGGTCGTGGACGTTGTCGAGGCGGAACGGGTCCTCGTGCCAGTAGGTGTCGAACTCGGCCAGCCGCTCGGCCAGTTTCTTCGCCATGGGCAGGCTCCAGAGCGAGTGGAACTCGACCATGATGTCCATCTTGTCGCCGACTGCCTTCCTGATCTTGCGGAAGGGCTCCAGCGCCGTGTTGAGCTCCTGGGGCGAGATGTCCCAGCCGGCGGTGCGCTCGGCGGCGATGTCGAAGGGCCAGATCTTCATGCCGGTGATGCCCTGCTCCAGCAGGGAGTGGGCAAGCTCGTCGGCGCGGTAGAGGAAGCCTTCGAGGTCCTCGTAGGGGCCGCCCTGCTCGCCGACATGCCAGTTGGCGACGGCCTGCGAGCGGGCGTCGCGGATGTACTTGTAGCCCGCGCAGGTGTTGTAGGTGCGGATCGTGTCGCGGGTCTTGCCGCCGAGCGCGACCGAAACCGGCTGGCCGATCGCCTTGCCGTAGATGTCCCAGAGCGCGATGTCGACGGCGGAGTTGCCGCGCGTCTCGACGCCGGAGCCGCGCCAGCCGAGATAGTTGTTCAGGCTGGCATTGCGCGCCTCGATCTGGAGCGGGTCCTTGCCCAGGAGCTTCGGCGCGACGCTCTCGTGCAGGTAGGCCTCGACCGCGGCGGCGCCCATGAAGGTCTCGCCGAGGCCGACGAGCCCTTCATCGGTGTGGAGCCTGACCCAGACGAGATTGCCGAATTCGGTCAGGCGGATGGTTTCGACGGCTGTGATCTTCATCTTCAATCTCAAGCGATCGACTTGGCGTAGCGGCTGATAGCGTCTGCCGTCGGCGTGGTGCCGGCGCCGGGACGCTGTGGCCGCAGGAAATAGCCGTCGACGACATTGGCGGGCTCGACGAAGGCGTCCTTGATCCAGGGGATGTATTCCAGCAGCGGCGTAGCCTGGTGCCAGTAGGAGAGGTGGACATGGACCTGGCTCATCTCGCCGGCATGGGGCGCGACGGGCAGGCGGCTGGCCAGCGCCAGCTCGGCGACCTGGATGTATTCGGTGATGCCGCCGAGGCGGGTCACGTCGGGCTGGACGTAATGGATCGCGTCGGCGGCGATGAAGGCGCGGAAGGCGTCGAGCGAATAGAGCTGCTCGCCGAGCGCGACCGGGATCGAGGTCGACTTTGCCAGCGCCGCATGCGAGCCGACATCGTCGTACCAGAGCGGCTCCTCGAACCAGAGGATGTCGAGCCCCTCGGCGCGGGCGCAGAAGCGCTTGCAGGTCGGCAGGTCCCATTTGCCGTTGCCGTCGATCGCCATGGTGACATGGTCGCCGATGGCGCGGCGCACGGCTTCCAGGCGGTGGATGTCGGTGCCGATATCGGCATGGCCGACCTTGATCTTGACGCGCCGGAAGCCGTCGCGCTCGACCGCCATGCGGGCGCCTTCGACGAGCTCGTCCTTGGGGATCGAGAGCCAGCCGATATCGGTGTTGTAGGCGTCGAGCTTCTGCTTGGTGGCGCCGCCGAGCAGGTGCCAGAGCGGCACGCCGGCCTTCTTGGCCTTGAGGTCCCAGAGCGCGACGTCGACGGCGGCGAGCGCGAGCTGGGTGATGCCGGCGCGGCCGACCCATTGCAGGGCGGGGTTGCGGGCGAGCTTGAGCCAGAGCCGCGTGATCTCGGAGGCGTCCTCGCCCATCAGCAAGGGCGCGTAGCAGTCGCGGATGCAGGAGGTGATCAGGCGGTCGGAGGGCAGATCGGCATGGGTGCCGGTGAAGCCGTAGCCCTCAAGGCCGTCCTCGGTGACGATCTTCGTGCCGACGACGCCCCAATGGCTGATGCGGTGGGTCGAGTCGGCGATCGAGCCGCCAGTGACCGGGATGTGCAGGATGAAGGGTTCGATACGGGCAATTTTCATTGTTGAACCTTAAGTGATCCGGCCGACTGATCGTCATTGCGAGGAGCGCAGCGACGAAGCAATCCAGGGGGAGTGCGTGAGGCCCCTGGATTGCTTCGCTGCGTTCGCAATGACGCGGATTGAATAGCCTTGATCGAAGCCTATCTCGCCGGCCCGGGTTTGCGCTGCTCACCCGGGACGACGTGATCTGCTTCCAGTGCATCGCAAGTCACGATGCGGGCCTTCCGATCAGTTGGTGCCGCGGATCTTGGCGAGGTCGGCCTTGAGACGCTCGATCGTCTCCTTGCCGATGGTCGCCTCGTGGCGCTGGTACACGGCGGCGGTCGCCTCGCGCATCTTCGTCAGCTCGGCTGGCGCGACCTCGGAGACCTGCATGCCCTGCTTCTTCAGGTTCTCGAACGACTTGTCGTTGAGCTCGCGCGAGACGCGGCGCTCCTCGTCGCGGCCGACGATCGAGCAATCGGTCAGGATGGTCTGCTCCTCCGCGGAGAGCTGGTCCCAGAGCTTCTTGGAATAGAGCGCCAGGAACGGAGTGTAGGCGTGGCGCGTCATCGTCAGGTATTTCTGCACCTCGTAGAGCTTGGAGGTGTCGATGGTGACGAGCGGGTTCTCCTGGCCGTCGATCGCGTGCGTCTCCAGCGCGGCGAAGACCTCGCCGAAGGCCATCGGGGTGGCGTTGGTGCCCATGCTCTTGAAGCTGTCGAGGAAGATGTTGTTCTGCATCACGCGGACCTTGAGGCCGGTGAGCTCGTCGGCCTTGGAGACGGCGCGCTTCGAGTTGGTCAGGTTGCGGAAGCCGTTCTCCCAGTAGGACAGGTTGACGACGCCGAAGCCCGGCAGCTTGTCGGAGATGTACTTGCCGAAGGCGCCGTCGAGGACGGTGTCGGCCTCCTTCTCGTTGCTGAAGAGGAAGGGCAGGTCGAAGACGCCGAGCTCGGGCATGATGCCGACCAGCGGCGAGGAGGAGGTGATCACCATCTCCTGCGTGCCGGCGCGCAGCGCCTGCGTCGCCTGCAGGTCGCCGCCGAGCGCGCCGCCCCAGAAGGCCTGGAGCTTGAGCTTGCCGCCCGACTTGTCGGCCATGCAGGCCTTCATCTTGGCGACGCCGTTGCCGACCGGATGGTCCTCGTTGATGCCGTTGGAGACGCGGATGTTGCGCTCCTTGATCTGGGCCTGGGCGGCGGTGCCGGCCAGCGCCGCGAGGGCTACGCCGGCCAGGATCGAGACGAGACGGGTTTTGAACATGGCTTTCTCCCTGTTTGCCTTGTTGTGGGTTGGGATCAGCGACCGCTCAGCCAGGCGAGCGGAACGGTCACGAGTTGCGGGAACAGGATCATCAGGAACATCATGATCGACTGGGCGACCAGGAAGGGCCAGACCCCCTTGATCACCAGCGTCATCGGGATGCGCGCCACGCCGCAGACGACGTTGAGCACGATGCCGACGGGCGGCGTGATCAGGCCGATGGCGTTGTTGATGATGAAGAGCACGCCGAAATAGATCGGGTCGATGCCGGCCTGCTTGATCACCGGCATCAGCACCGGCGTCAGGATCAGCACCGTCGGCGTGAAGTCGAGCGCCGTGCCGACGACCATCACCAGCAGCATGATGATGATCATCAGGACGGTCTTGTTGTCCATGAAGGGCGCGAGGATGCTGGTGAGCTCGGCCGGGATGTTGGCCTGGGTGATCAGCCAGGCCGAGACGACTGCGGCGGCGACGAGCAGCATGACGGCGCTGGTCGTCTTCGCCGCCATCAACGTGACCTTGTAGAGGTCCTTCGGCTTGAGCTCGCGATAGACGAACATGCCGACCACGAGCGCGTAGACGGTGGCGACGACGGCGGCCTCGGTCGGCGTGACGATGCCGAAGCGGATGCCGCCGAGGATGGCGATCGGCATCAGCAGCGCGAGCGAGCCGTCCCAGGTCGCCTTCCAGCGCTCGGCGCCGGTGCGGCGCGGCAAGACGGTGATCTTGTCGTGGCGGCAGACGATGAACCAGGCGATGACCAGCGACAGGCCGATGAGCAGGCCGGGCACGACGCCGGCGAGGAAGAGCCGGGTGATGGAGAGGTTGGCGGCGACGCCGAAGACGATGAAGCCGATCGAGGGCGGGATGATCGGGGCGATGATGCCGCCCGACGCGATCAGGCCGGCGGAGCGGCCGGTGTCGTAGCCGGCCTGGCGCATCATCGGCAGCAGGATCGAGGCCAGCGCGGCGGTGTCGGCCGCGGCCGAGCCCGAGAGCGAGGCCATGATGATCGAGGCGAAGATCGCGACGTAGCCGAGGCCGCCATGGAGATGGCCGACCAGCGAGAGCGCGAAGTTGACGATGCGCTTCGACAGGCCGCCGGCATTCATCAGCTCGCCGGCGAGGAGGAAGAACGGGATCGCCAGCAGCTGGAACGAGTCCGCGCCGACGATCATGTTCTGGGCGATGATCTGGGTGTCGAAGACGCCGAGCCAGAACATCAGGCAGACCGCGCAGACGATCAGCGCAAAGGCGATCGGCATGCCGAGCGCCATCGCTCCGCAGAGCGAGAACAGGAAGATGGCGACGGTCATTCCAGGTGCCCCTTCAGGTCGCGCGAGGGGCTGTTGCTGTAGTCGCCGACGAACTCGTCGAGTTCGTAGGAGGCGAGCTTTCCGGTGAGGGCCCGGTAAAGGCGCGCCAGCGTGATCAGACCGATGCCGATGCCGGCGAAGTAGAGCACGCCGTAGACGTAGCTCATGCTCAGGCCGGTGACGGGGGCGACGGAGGAGGCGTTGATCTCGTGCTGCTTGAAGGTGCCGTCGAGCAGCATGACGCAGCAGATCAGGATGATCAGGTCGCTGAGGACCATGCAGACCAGCCGGCCGTTGCGACCGAGCGTGCCGACGAAGGTGTCAACGCCGAGATGGCCGTTCTCGCGCATCACCACGACCGCGCCGATATAAGTCAGCCAGACGAAGAAATAGCGCGACAGCTCCTCCGACAGGTCGAGGCCCGAGTTGAAGAGATAGCGCAGCACGACATTGCCGAAGACCATCACCACCATCCCGGCAAGCAGGATGACGAGGATGGCCTCAAGCGCGCGTAAGACCCATCGCTCGGCCGTTGCTAGCATTGAGCGCTCCTTTTGAGATTTCTTGGCGGGTTTCTTGTCGTCGGGCGGGCGGCGGCGGCTTTCGACCGGCGCCGGCCCTGTTCGATATCGGCTTGCGCGCTCTTGAGCAGGACGACCATGGCCGCGCGCGCCTGATCGGGCTCGCGCCCGGCGATGGCGTTCGCGACGTCGCGATGCAGCGTGATCGAGGCCTGGATCCGCACGGGATCATGCATGGACAGCCGGAACGAGGCCTTCAGCATGGCGTGCAGGATCGGCGAAAGCTGGACCAGCAGGATATTGTCGGAGGCGCGCAGGACCGCGTCGTGGAAGCGGAAATCCGCAGCCTCGTGCATGGCCCGGTCCGGCGCGCCGACCATGCCGGCGAGGGCGGCCATGATGGAAGCGACCTGTTCGGAGCTGCCGCGCTCGGCCGCGAAGGCGCAGGCAGCGGGCTCGATCATGCTGCGCAATTCGAGCAGGTCGCGCTCGAAGCCGCTCGCCATGTCGGCATCGCTGAGCCACTCCATCACCTGCGGGTCGAGCAGGCGCCAGGACGAGAGCGGCTGGATGCGGGAGCCGACGCGCGGGCCGGTGACGATCAGGCCGAGCGCCTGCAAGGTCTTGGTCGCCTCGCGGATGACGGTGCGGCTGAGTTCGAAGCGCTGGGCGAGCTCGTCCTCGCGCGGCAGCGTGCCGCCCCGGCCGATCTCGCCGGCGACGATCATCCGCCCGAGGCGGTCGACCAGATGCGCATGGAAACTCGACGGGCGGCTCATGCCGAAGGTCATATCATACGATGAATGACCGGCAAGCCTGGGTCGCGATTAGACTATGGACTCAGGGGGGACGACCTGGTGCGCCGCTCTCTTCCCTTCTCCCCCTGCGGGAGAAGGTGTCCCGGCAGGGCCGGATGAGGGGTCGCGCTGCCCTCTATCGCTGAGTTTGGTTGAAGCTTTGCACGGTAACCGTCGCGCGACCCCTCATCCGTCTCGGCTTTGCCGAGCCACCTTCTCCCGCAGGGGGAGAAGGGGAGCGCGCTTTCCGGCGCGGCGGCGTTCGGCGGCCGCGCCTCAGTGCACGCCTGACACCCCAGCGTTGACGAAGTTGCGCAGCTCGGACGTCTCCGGCGCGGCGAAGAGCTGCTTCGAGGGGCCGCTCTCCCAGATCTTGCCCTGGTGCATGAACACGGTCGTATCCGCGACGGTGCGGGCGAAGTTCATCTCGTGGGTGACGAGCAGCATGGTCATGCCGGCCTTGGCGAGCTTCTCCATGACGATCAGCACCTCGCCGGTCAGCTCCGGATCGAGCGCCGAGGTGACCTCGTCGAAGAGCATGACCTTGGGCCGCATCGCCAGCGAGCGGGCGATGGCGACGCGCTGCTGCTGGCCGCCGGAGAGGTTGTCCGGGTAGGAATCGAACTTCTCGGAGAGGCCGACCTGGGCCAGCACGTCCTTGGCCAGCGTCATCGCATCGGCGTTGGAGACGCCCTGCGTGATGCGCGGCGAGAGCATGATGTTCTGCCCGACCGTGAGGTGCGGGAAGAGGTTGTAGCTCTGGAAGACGATGCCGACATCCTTGCGCAGCTCACGCAGGCGCTTGGGATCCTGGTCGACGGTATGGCCGGCGACCTCGATGCGGCCGGCCTGGAAGACCTCCAGTCCGTTGATGCAGCGCAGGAGCGTGCTCTTGCCCGAGCCGGAGCGGCCGATGATCGCGACGACCTGGCCGGCGTCGACGCTGAGCGAGACCCCCTTGAGGACCTCGAGCGTGCCGAACTTCTTGTGGACTTCGTCAATGACTACGGCTGGCATTCATCACCTTTTCGAGATGTCGGCTGAGCCGGGAGAGCGGGAAGCAGATTGCGAAGTAGATCGCCCCCACCAGCGAGAAGATCTGGAAGGCTTGGTAGGTCGCGTTGTTGACCAGCATGCCGGCGCGCATCAGGTCGACGAAGCCGACGACCTGGACGATCGAGGTGTTCTTCACGAGCTGGACGAGGAAGCCGACCGTGGGCGGCAGCGAGATGCGCGCGGCCTGCGGCAGGATGATGTAGCGGTATTGCTGGCCGCGCGTCAGCGCCAGCGAGGCTGAGGCCTCCCATTGCTGGCGCGGCACGGACTCGATCGAGCCGCGCCAGATCTCGGCGAGATAGGCCGAGACGTAGATCGCGAGCGAGGCCGAGGCCGCCAGGAAGGGCGGCAGCTCGATGCCCACGGCAGACAGCCCGTAATAGCTCATGAACAGCACCATGAGCACGGGAATCGACTGGATCACCAGGATGTAGCCGGCCGCGAAGCGGCGCAGCAGCTTGATCCGCGACAGGCGCATGATGGCGAAGACGCCGCCGAAGATGCCGCCGATGACGAAGGCGATGGCGGTGAGCGCCAGCGTCCAGCTCGCGGAGCGGAGGATGAAATAGGCCTCGGGCCAACCGAAGGTCTGCATCAGGCGGCCTCCCCATGCGCTTCGGCGACGCGGGCGAGCCCGGAGACCTGGGGGAAGATCCTGCGGCCGAGCCAGTTCAGGAAGAGCTTCAGCGAGAGCGCCAGCACGAGGTAGATGATGGTGACGATGATGTAGGTCTCGAAGCTGCGGAACGTGTCCTGCTCGATGATCGCGGCAGTGCCCGAGAGCTCCTGCACCGAGACGAAGGAGCAGATGCTGGAGGCCAGCATCATCAGCACGAACTGGCTCGACAGCGCCGGCCAGACGCGGGCGAAGGCCGGCTGCAGCACGACGTACTGGAAGACCTGGCGCTTGCTCATCGCCAGCGCCAGCCCGGCCTCGACCTGCGACTTGTGGATCGAGTCGACGCCGGCGCGGATGATCTCGGTCGCATAGGCGGCGAGGTTGAGCGTCATCGCCAGGATCGAGGCCTCGAGGCCGTTCATGCGGATGCCGATCTGCGGCAGCCCGAAGAAGATCATGAAGAGCTGGACCAGGAAGGGCGTGTTGCGCATCAGCTCGACATAGGCGTCGACGATGTAGCCGGCCCAGCTGCCCGCGAGGCTGCGCAGCGCGCTCATCAGCGTCGCGAGGATGAGGCCGAGCGCGATCGCGACGAAGGACAGCGCGATGGTCAGCATGACCCCGTTCAGGATCATCGGCCATTTGGAAATGACGTCTTGGAAGAGCAACGGCGCGCTCCTTCGGCCTTCGAGGTCGAGGGTCACCGGCGCGACACGGACTATGTCGCGCCGATATTTTGGAGATCGGCGGAAAGGCCCCGAGCCCTCATCCTGAGGAGCGGGCTGCAAGCCCGCGTCTCGAAGGATGTTTCAGAGGGCGCTGGATCATCCTTCGAGACGCCGCTGACGCGGCTTCTCAGGATGAGGGCTGTGTTTCCGTTCGATCCCCAGGCGGATCAGAAGGTCGGCAGCGGCGGCAGCGGGCCGCCGACCCACTTCTGCGAGATCGCGTCGAGCTCGCCGTTCTGCTTGACGTAGTAGATGAAGTTGTTGAGCCACTGGCGCAGCTCGTAGGCGTCCTTGCGCATGGTCATCGAGTTGGGCTGCATGCCGAAGACGAACTTGAGTTCGGTCTCGGTCTCGCCGCGCGCCTTGATGGCGGCGTTGGCCTGGGCGTCGGGGCCGGCGATGGCCTCGACCTGACCGGAGAACAGCGCCTGCATGGTGGTGGCGTCGTCCTCGAAGCGCAGGATGGTGAGGTTCAGCTCCTTCTCGCGGCTGGTGAACTCGCGCTCGACGCTGGAGCCGCGGTTGACGCCGACCTTGCGGCCCTTGAGGTCGTCCCAGGTTTTGATGGCGACGCCCTTCTTGGCGTAGATGCCGGTCTGGAAGGCGCTGTAGGGGATCGAGAACATCACCGCCTTGGCGCGCTCGGGCGTCGGGGCCAGCGTGGCGACGAGGAAGTCCACCTTGTTGGCTTCCAGCGCGGGGATGCGGGCCGGCGGGGTGAGCTGCACCAGCTCGACCTTGACGCCGAGATACTTGCCGATCAGCGCGATGACGTCGGCATCGTAGCCGATCGCGTTGCCTTGCGAGTCGACCGAACCGTAGGGCGGGGCGCCGATCAGCACGCCGATGCGGACCGAGCCGCGCTTGACGATGTCGGTGATGCTCTGGGCCGAGGCCTGGCCGGCCATGGCGAGAAGGCTGCCGCCAAGGGCGAGAACGGCCGCGGCGGTCTTGAGGTGTTTGAAGAACTTCATGGGTCGTTCCTTGTTTCCCGGCTTATTTTCGTTGTGATCCGGCTTCGTCGCGTCCGGTTCCATGGAGAGCGTCAAGGCGTGTTGCGGCCCTCGCGCACGACATTGATACAGGCCTCGCCCTTGAGGCGGCGACCGACGTTGTCCGCGATCGTCTGCTGCCGCCGCCGGATCGTGCCGGTGGTCCAGCCTGACATGTGCGGGGTCATGACGATATTGGGCAATTCGTGGAATGGCAGAGCCGAAGGCTGCGGGTTCGCACGGCCGGGACCCGGATACTGGTACCAGGTGTCGATGATCGCGCCGCCGATCGTCTTCTGCTTCAGCGCCTCGTAGAGCGCGGCCTCGTCGATGGTCGGGCCGCGGCCGACATTGATGATCACGGCGTCCGGCCGCATCTTCGCGAGGGCGTCCGTGCCGACGATGCCCTTGGTCTCGTCGGTGAAGGGCACGGAGACGACGATGGCATCGGCCGAGCCCCAGAATTCGTCGAGCTGGTCGAGCGTGAAGGCGCGGTCGACCAGGGCGGAGGTCGCGACCTTGCTGCGGTTGGCGACGACGACCTTCATCTCGAAGGCTTTCGCGCGCGCCGCGATCGCCTTGCCGATATGGCCGAAGCCGAGCAGGCCGATGGTCGTTCCGGCGATCTCGCCATGGACGCGCTCCGGCGCGCCGGCCCAATACGTCCACTGGCCCTTGCGCAGGTCGGTATCGGCTGAAGAGAGCGGGATGTTGCGGGCGAGCAGGGCGCTCATCACGTATTCGGCGATGGCCTGCTCGTGGCCGAAGCAGTTGCAGAGAGTGGTCGCCGGCGGCAGCGCGGCGAGGTCGACGGCGTCGTAGCCGGCGCCCGGCACGTGGAAGAGCTTCAGCCCGGGCGGCACCGGCAGGCTGGCGTCGAACTTGGTGGCGACGATCACGTCGGCGGCGGCATAGGCCTCGCGATCGGCACCCGAGAGCACGTCCGGCAGCACCCGGATATCGGCCTTGGCGTCGAGCAGCTCGGCGAAGCCGTTGCTGAAGGAGGCGGCGTTCTCGCCGTGGAATACGATACGCATGGGGCTAGCAGGCTTTCCGTTTAGTCAGGCGCCGAGCAGGGGCTCGACGCTGCAGTCCAAAAGAGAGGGGTCGATCCTGGCCTCCATCACGTCGAACATGCCGTCGACGAAGGCAACGAGGGCGTCGGAGGCCGCGACGGCGCGCTCGACATGGCGGTTGGCGACCGCGTTCAGCACGGCGATATGGCAATCGGTGGTGCCGTCGAGATTGCTGTCGCCTGACGTGAAGCTGTGATGGATGAAGCCGATGCGCCGGAAGATCGTGTGCAGCGGCCGCAGCGTGTGCTCGAGGAAAGGCTCGCTTGCCGCCGCCAGGATCATCTGGTCGATCTTGCGGTCGAGCGTGTTGAACTCGGCGAGCGTGAGAGAGTCCCGCTTCTCGCGCAGCAGGCGCTCCATGTGCAGCATCTGGTTGCGGTCCGACTGGCTGGCGCGCTCGGCCGCGAGCTGGATGACGAAGCGCTCGATGTCGCGGCGCAGCCGCAGCAGCACGCGCTCGCGGGCGAGGTCGATCGGCGCGATCTGGAGGCCGTGGCGCGGGCGGATGACGATCAGCGTGTCGGCGGCGAGGCGGTTGACGGCGTGGTGCACGGGCGTGCGGCCGAAGCCGGTGGCATCCTGAAGGTCCTGCATGGTGAGGAAGCGGCCCGGCCTGAGCTCGCAGCGGACCAGCATCTCCTCGAGGCGCTGATAGGCGAGCTCGAAGAAGTTGATCCGGTTGCGGCGCTTCTTCGGGGCGTCGGTATCGCCGATCTCGACCAGCCGCGGCTGGCTCCTTCCCTTGGCCATCTTACGCTTCCTCTATGGCTAGGCTCGTTCTCCGGCCCGGCTCTGGAAGAGACAATAATCGTATTGTGATATTTTACAAGCGCCCTTATGGTCGCCTCGTTCCGCGCCGCCGAGAGTGCTTGAGGCCGGCAGCATGACAGAAAATCGCAGCGTTCCACAGTCCCGGCTGATGAAGGACGCGCGCCGCCAAGGGAGGCAGGCTTTGCAAGGGAGGCAGGCTTTGAAGATCACCGCGATCGAAACGCTGCGGACGGAGGAGTTCGCCAATGTGCTCTGGGTGCGCGTGCACACCGATGCCGGGGTGATCGGCCTCGGCGAGACCTTCTACGGCGCGGGTGCTGTTGAATCGCACCTGCACGACACGCTGGCGATGCGGCTGCTCGGCAAGAACCCGCTGCATATCGAGGCACTGCACAAGGAGATGACCAACCTGCCGATGGCCCAGGCCTCGACCGGGGTGGAATCGCGGGCAACCTCGGCGGTCGACATCGCGCTCTGGGATCTGTTCGGCAAGGTCTGCGGCCAGCCGGTGCACCAGATGCTGGGCGGCCTCTGTCGCGACAAGCAGCGCATCTACAACACCTGCGCGGGCTACAAATACGTGCGCTCGCACAACATCAAGCCGGTCTCGACCTGGAACCTCGGCGAGTCTGATGGCCCCTACGAAGACCTCGACGGCTTCATGAACCGCGCCGACGCGGTGGCCGAGAGCCTGCTCGAAAGCGGCATCACCGCGATGAAGATCTGGCCGTTCGACCCGCCCGCGATCGAGAACCAGGGCCTCTCCATCACGCCCGAGCAGATGAAGAAGGCGATCGAGCCCTTCGAGAAGATCCGCAAGGCGGTCGGCGACAAGATCGAGATCATGGTCGAGTTCCACTCGCTCTGGAACCTGCCGACCGCGATCAAGATCGCCAGGGCGCTCGAGCCCTACAGCCCGACCTGGTACGAGGACCCGATCCGGATGACCTCGCCGCAGGCGCTGGCTGAATACGCCCGTTCGACGACGGTCTCGGTCTGCGCCAGCGAGACGCTGGGCTCGCGCTTTCCCTACAAGGACATGCTCGACCGCGACGCGATGCATGTCGTGATGGTCGACCTGTGCTGGACCGGCGGCCTGACGGAAGGCCGCAAGATCGCGGCGATGGCCGAGACCTATCACCGCCCGTTCGCGCCGCATGACTGCATCGGCCCGGTCGGCTTCGCCGCGGCGGTGCATGCCTCGTTCAGCCAGCCCAACACGCTGATCCAGGAATCGGTGCGGGCCTTCTACACCGGCTGGTACAAGGAGCTGGTCACCGAGATCCCGGTGATGAAGGATGGCTACGTCCTGCCGATGGAGGGGCCGGGCCTCGGCACCGAGCTGCTGCCCGCCGTCTTCGAGCGCTCGGACCTGACGGTCCGTCGCACCAGCCTTTGAGGATCAGCCCATGAGCAACCCGCTTTTCGATCTCACTGGCCGCACCGCGCTCGTCACCGGCTCCTCGCGCGGCCTCGGCCGAGCCATGGCCGAGGGTCTCGCCAAGGCCGGCGCCAAGGTGCTGGTCAACGGCACCGATCCGGCGCGCGTCGCGATGGCCGTCGAGGAATTCCGCGCGGCCGGCCATCAAGCCGATGCCGTGGCCTTCAACGTCACCTCGGAAGCCGAGGTCGTCAGCGCCTTCGAGGCGCTCGATGCGGCCGGGACCGCCGTCGACATCCTCGTCAACAATGCCGGCATCCAGTTCCGCAAGCCGATGGTCGAGCTGGAGACTGCCGATTGGCAGCGCGTGCTCGACACCAACCTGACCAGTGCCTTCGTCATCGGCCGCGAGGCGGCCAAGCGCATGATCGCGCGGGGCTACGGCAAGATCATCAATATCGGCTCGCTGACCTCGGCGCTCGCCCGCGCCACGGTCGCGCCCTATACGGTCTCGAAAGGCGGCATCAAGCTGCTGACCCAGGCGATGGCGGCGGAATGGGCCGCGAGCGGCATCCAGGCCAATGCGATCGGCCCCGGCTACATGATCACCGACATGAACCAGGCGCTGATCGACAACCCCGAGTTCGACGCCTGGGTGAAGGGCCGCACGCCGGCCAAGCGCTGGGGCAAGCCGGAGGAGCTGATCGGCGCGGCGGTGTTCCTCGCCTCGCCGGCCTCGGACTACGTCAACGGCCAGATCATCTATGTCGATGGCGGCATGCTGGCGGTGCTGTAGGTCTCGCCTGGTCGCCGGAAACACGCCCGTCATCCCGGACAAGCGGCGAAGCCGCGCCGCTCCGGGATCCATCGTAGGGCTCCGGAGCTTTACGATGGATCCCGGGACTGCGCTGCGCTTGCCCAGGATGACGCGGTGAGGTTTTCACCAAATTCATGAACGAGCTGTTGCGCCATGGCCGCCTGATCTTCTACCGCGAGATATAGCTCCTCACGCGGGACGTTCCGGCCATGGCCCTGTTCGAGAACATGCTGATCCTGGTGCTGGTGGCGATCGTGCTGCTCCAGGTCTCGCGCCGGCTCTCGGTTCCCTATCCGACCATGCTGGCGCTGGCTGGCGTGCTGGTCGCGGCGCTGCCTTGGGCGCCGGATATCGCCATCGATCCGCAGCTTGCGCTGGCGCTGTTCATCGCGCCGGCGCTGCTCGATGCCGCCTATGATTTCGCGCCGCGGGAGGCGCGCCGCTTCTGGCTGCCGCTCTTTGCGCTCGCCGCCATCGCGGTGGTGCTGACCACCGCGGCCGTCGCCTGGGCCGGCGTGGCGATCGTCGGGCTGCCGTTGGCGGCCGCGATCGCGCTCGGCGCGCTGGTCGCACCGCCCGATGCCGCGGCTGCCACGGCCATGCTCGGCCGCTTCGCCCTGCCGCGCCGGACCGTGACCGTGCTCAAGGGCGAGAGCCTGTTCAACGACGCGGTGGCGCTGCTGATCTTCAGCGCGGCAGTCGTGGCTGCGACCTCGACCGAGACCTCGACGGCGCAGATGTTCGGCATCGCCATCGCGGTGCCCGGGGGCGTCGTGCTCGGCATCCTGTTCGCGCGCTGCTACCTGATGATCGCGCCGCACCTGGCCGGCACGCTCGGCGGCAGGTTGCTCGAGTTCGTCGCGGGCTTCGGAGCCTGGATCATCGCCGAGCGCCTGCATCTCTCCGCGGTCATGACGATGGTCGCCCTCGCCATGACGCTCGCGCGCTATGGGCCGGAGCGGCAATCGCCGCATGACCGGATCCATTCCTACGCGATTTGGGAGGTCGTGGTCTTCCTGCTCAACGTGCTCGCCTTCCTGCTGATGGGGCTGCAGGCGCGCGCCATCATCCTCAGGCACGATCTCGACCAGCTCTGGCCGGCCCTCAGCTTCGCGGGGATCGTGCTGCTGATCGCCATCGCGGTTCGGCTGGTCTGGGTGCTCTTCTACAACAGGCTGGTGAATTACTGGCCCCGACTGCTGGGACCCCTGACGCCGCCGACCCTGGCGCAAGGCATTTTGGTCGGCTGGTGCGGCATGCGGGGCGTGCTGACGTTGGCTGCTGCGCTGGCCTTGCCCATGGGCTTCCCCGGCCGCGACCTCATCCTGCTCAGCGCGCTCGCCGTCGTGCTGGGCACGCTGATCCTGCAAGGCCTGACGCTTGGGCCGTTGATCACGCTGCTGAATTTCGCGCCGGACGAATCCTTCGACGAAGCGGTGACCAAGACCCGGCTCGCGCTGCTCGATGCGGCGCTCGGCGAGCTCGGTGGCAATGAGAGCGATGCGGCCCAGCACCTGCGCGAGGCCTATCTCAGCGACCGCGCCACGGCCGAGAAAGGGCTGCATCCGCGCTCTGTCGGCGACATCAACGACCTGTGCCGGGACGGCATTGCCGCCAAGCGGGCCAAGCTCGCGGCGATGCGGCGCAGCGGCGAGATCGAAGACGACGTCTTCCACGCGATGCAGGAGGAGCTCGACTGGATCGAGCTTGCCGCTTCGCCGCCGGACTGGGTGGAGATCGAGGAGAGCTGATTGCCGCTTGGTCCAACCTCAGCCCTCATCCTGAGGAGCCGCGAAGCGGCGTCTCGAAGGATGCTCCAGTTTGCTCCGACAGTGATCGCTGGAGCATCCTTCGAGACGCGATCTGCGATCGCCCCTCAGGATGAGGGCTGTGGTTCCGGGCGGCTCTCGTGGAGCTTCAGACCCGCGTGCCGCCATCGGCCATGATCACCGAGGCGGTCATGAACGAGGCCTCGTCCGAGGCGAGCCAGAGGATCGGCCAGGCGACCTCCTTCGGATCGGCCCAGCGGCGCTGGATGTTGTGGTCGACCTTCTCGGTGCGCAGGTCGTGCTCGGTCTTGCCGGTCGCGGCGAAGCGGCGGACGTGGAACGGCGTCAGCGTCAGGCCGGGGCAGACGGCGTTGACGCGCACGCCGCGCTCGGCCTCCTCGAAGGCGAGCGTCTTGGTCAGCGAGATGATGCCGGCCTTGGCGACGTCGTACTGGCCCATGCCGGCGCGCGGGTTGTAGGCGTGGGTCGAGGAGATGTTGACCATCGCGCCCTTGCCGGACTGGCGCAGGGCGGGGAGCGCCTCGCGGGCGAGATAGGCGTAGCTCAGCAGGTTGACCGAGAGGATTTTTTGCCAGGTTTCGGCCTTGGCCTCGTCGAGCGGCTCGTAGGAGCGGATGCCGGCATTGTTGACGAGGATGTCGAGCCTGCCGAAGGCATCGAGCGTCTCCTTGACGATGGCGGCGGCCGAGGCCTCCCGGCCGACATCGCGGGCGATCTCCAGCACCTGCGCGCTCGGAACCTGCTTGCGGATATGCGCGGCGACCTCGGCCAGCGCGCCGGCGTCGATATCCACCAGCGCGACCTTGGCGCCCTCCGAGGCGAAGACCTCGCCCGTCGCCGCGCCGATGCCGCCGGCCCCGCCGGTGATGATCGCGGCCTTGCCGCTCAGACGTGCCATCTCGTTCGTCCTCTTCAGTTCGGTCTCAGCCGATCAGCGTCGCGGTCGATTCCAGCGCCGCCTGGCCGCGAATGACCCGCCAGAGCCAGACGAGGCTGTAGAACGCCATCAGCGCGCCGCAGAGCGGGATGGCGGCGTACCACCAGCCCTTGTCGAGCCGCAGGAACGGCGTGGTCTCGCCCGACATCTGCATGAACTCCCAGCCATAGAAGGCGAGGATCAGCGCGAAGGCGAGCATGGCGAGGTTGATCAGGATTTCGAGCGCGCGCTGGGCCTGATGCGGCAGCAGGTCCTCGAAGATCATCACCCGGTAGAGCGCGCCCTCGCGCCAGAGCGCCAGCGAGGTCAGCATCACGATCCAGATGAAGAGCAGCTCGACGATCTCGTCATAGCCCTGGATGGTGAAGAGCGGCAGGAGGCGCAGGATGATCGCGGCGCCGAGCAGCACGAACAGCGCCAGGAAGCAGGCAATCGCTGCGTACTTGCAGATAATCGCGACGCCGCGATCGGCGGCCTTGAGCAGGTCAGGGATCATCGCGCCACTCCGTAGCCGAGCAGGTTGGGCAGCCAGAGCGAGATGGCCGGGATGTAGGTGATCAGCATGAGCACGCCGACCAGAGCCAGCACATAGGGCCAGATCTCGCGCGTGAGATCGGCGATCGAGACCTTGGCGATGCCGGCGACGACGTAAAGGCACAGGCCCACGGGCGGCGTCACCAGGCCGATCATGATGTTGAGCACCAGGATGACGCCGAAATGGATCGGGTCGACGCCGATCTTCAGGATGATCGGCAGCAGCACCGGATAGGCGATGATCATGATGGCGATGCCCTCGATGAACATGCCGAGCAGCAGCAGCACCGCGTTGATGATCAGCAGGATCACCCAGGGCTCGGAGGACATCGAGAGGAAGGCGTTGAGGATGGCGTTGGGGATCTGCTGCTGGATCAGCACCCAGCCGAAGGGGGCGGAGACGGCGATGATGAACATCACCTGCGCCGTCTGGCGGGCGGTGTCCCAAAGCACCTCGACCGTGTCGTTCCAGCCGAGCTCGCGATAGATCCAGCGGCCGAGGATGAAGGCGTAGGCGGCTGCGACCACCGCCGCCTCGGTCGGCGTGGCGATGCCGGTGAAGATGACCAGCAGGATGGTCGGCGGCAGCAGCAGGGCCGGGCCGGCCTTGGCGATGATGCCGGCAGCCACGCGGAACGGCGGCAGCGCGTCGCCGCGCGGCAGGTTCATGTGCTTGGCGACGGCGGCGATGACGGCCATCAGCGCCACCGCCATCAGCAGGCCGGGGATGATGCCGGCAAGGAAGAGCGCGCCGACCGAGACATTGGCCAGGCTGCCATAGATGACGAAGGGGATGCTCGGCGGGATGATCGGGCCGATGGTCGAGGACACCGCGGTGATCGTCGCGGCGAAGCGGCCGGAATAGCCGGCCTTGGTCATGGCGCGGTGCTCGATCACGCCCATGCCGGCGGCGTCCGCCACGGCCGAGCCGGACATGCCGGCGAAGATCACGCTGCCGATGACGTTGACATGGGCGAGGCCGCCGCGAATCCGGCCGACGCAGAGCTGCGCCACCTGGAAGATGCGCTCGGTGGTGCCGCCGACATTCATCAGGTTGCCGGCGAGCACGAAGAACGGGATCGCCAGCAGCGGGAACGAGGTCGTGCCGGCATAGGTGCGCTGGATGAAGATGATCAGCAGGTCGGGCCCAACCGTCGCGGCCATGGTGACCGCGGCGATGAGCCCGAGCGCGACGGCGATCGGAATGCCGAGCAGGATGACGACGCAGACGGAGAGCAGGATCGACGTGATCAGCATGAGGCCGGTTGCTTTGAGAGAAGAGCAAACCGGCGCGCGAGCCCGCTCCGGTCATGACGATGCCTGCCGCTGGCAGAGCATGTTCCAGTTGAGCGAAGACCTCTCCGCGTCATCCCGGACAAGCGGCGGAGCCGCGCAGCTCCGGGATCCATCGTGGGGCTCCGGAGCTTTACGATGGATCCCGGAGCTCCGCTTCGCTCCGTCCGGGATGACGACTGAGGGTGTTCCGCCCGGCGCACCATAATCGGCGTCAGGCGCGGGCGGCTGCGACCAGCTTGGTCCAGGCGGTCCAGGTGTCCTCGCCCAGCGCCTTGCGGAGCTGGTCGTAGGCCGGGCCCATCTTGTCGCGGAACGGGCCGACATCCGGCCTTGTGATCTCGACGCCGGCCTTCTGCATGGCGGCGAGGTTGGCGTCCTCGTTGTCGCGCACGCCCTTGCGCGCGGCGGCGCCGGCCCTGGTGCCTTCTTCCGTGACGATCTTGCGCTGCTCGTCTGTGAGCTTGGTTGTCCAGGTGCGCGGGTTGGCGCAGAACATGATCGAGGCGTAGATGTGCCTGGTCAGCGCGAGATGCTTCTGCGCCTCGTAGAACTTGGCGGCGAAGGTGGTGCCGACCGGATTGTCCTGGCCGTCGACGACCTTGTTGGCGAGCGCGAGATAGACCTCCTGGAAGGCGATGGTCTGGGTGCTGGCGCCGAGCGCCTCGAAGGCGGCCTTGATCGCCAGTTCAGGCGGCACGCGGATCTTCAGGCCCTGCACGTCGGCTGGCTGGTTGATCGGCTTGCGGCTGTTGGTGACGGCGCGAAAACCCCATTCGAAATTGGCGATCCAGGTGAAGCCGGCGGTCTTGAGCTGTTCGGCGATCCAGTCGCGCCCGGTGACGTCGAGCGTCTTGTGGGCGTGTTCGTAGCTGTCGAACTGGTAGGGGATGTTGATGACGCCGATGGTCTTCGACAGCGCCTCGATATTGGCCGGGTTGAGCAGCATCATGTCGATGGCGCCGAGCCGGGTCTGCTGCGCCGCCTCGACCGGCGAGCCCAGCGCATTGTTCGGGAAGATCGTGATCTTGACCTGACCGTTGGTGCGCTCGGCGATGCGCTTCACCATCGCCTCGCCTTCTGTATGCACGGGATGGGTGACGTCGGCGGGGTGGGTCAGGCGCAGCTCGACCGCGGCGCGCGCGGGGATGATGCTGGGCGCATAGACCGCCAGCGCAGCGCCGGCGCCGATCACGGTGCGACGCGTCAGTTTCGTGGTCGAACTCATGGCTTCCCTCCCCGGAGCGCCGCACGTTGGCGGCTTGCCGTCGCTGCGGCTGATGCCGGCGACAGTCGCGTTTCCTCATGGCCCGGCTGAGCCGGACTCGACGGGCCATCTGATGCGACCCTGATTGAAATCTTGCATGCAAGAAAAGCGGCGGTCAATCGTTTTGAGGCGCGCCGCCCTCGGTTGCCGCCTTGAGCGAGGTGAGCAGGCCGGAAAGGCCGTTGCGGACATGCTCGCGCATGGTGCGCGCGAGCTTTTCGCCATCACGGGCGCTGAGCGCGTCGAGGATGAGCTGGTGCTCCTGGATCGCTGCCTTCCAGCGCGTCGGCCAGCGATTGGAGGAGAAGCGGGCGCGGTCGACCCGCAGCGCCAGCAGTTCCCAGACCCAGACCAGGATGGAGTTGTGCGAAAGCTCGACGATCCTGCGGTGGAAGGCCTTGTTGGCCTCGAAATAGCCGGGCAGCTCGTCGCGGGTGTGGTGCAGCAGCATCTGGTAGTGCAGCAGTCCGATCTCGGCGATGTCCTCGTCGGTGACATGGGCGACTGCGAGTTCTCCGGCCAGGCCCTCGATCACCACGACGACATCGATCAGCGAACTCAGTTCGTCGGGGTCGAGTTCGGAGACGACGGCGGAGTAGTTCGGCAGCGCGCGCAGCAGCCCGTCCTGCGTCAGCGTCTTGATCGCTTCGCGGACCGGGGTGCGCGAGACGCTGAACTGCTCGCAGAGCTCGCGCTCGTTCAGCCTTGTGCCGGGCGCCAGCACGCCGGTGACGATCATGTTGCGCAGGACCGCGACGGTGGTGCTGTGCAGCTTGCCCTTGCGCCGGCCGGGCTCAGGCGTCGGCAAATGGGCCAGCAGGGAGGCCAGCGGGGTGGTGTCGTTGCTTTCGGTCATGGCGATCCCGGCGGGTAGATCGCCTATTAGAGCGCCAAAACTCTTGCATGCAAGATGTATGCGGTGTCGCGGGAGGTCCGGCTTGAAGCGGGCGAGCTCCAGCACACTCCGTCATGCTCGCCCTTGTGGCGAGTATCCACGCCTCGAACGCTCATCGCAGGCAAAGACGTGGATGGTCGGGACAAGCCCGACCATGACGGCGTGGGGCGGCCTTGTAAGAGGCAGGCGTAGGTGGAGGCCTTAGCCCGCCCGCCCGGCCTTGAGAATGTCGTCGACCAGGCGCTGCGACTCCAGCGCCTCCTCGCCGGTCACGACGGGCTCGTGACCCTTCTCGATCGCGTCGAGGAAATCGGCGATCACGGCGCGGTGGGCATCGTGCGGGAAGTCCATGATGTTGGCGCCGCTGCCGGTGCTGCCCTCGGCCTCGACGACCTCGTTCGTGCCGTCGAGGAAGGCGAGCTCAAGCCTTCCGCCGACCAGCGAGGCGTGGCCCTTGGTGCCGATGATCTCGATGCGCTCGGGATGGCCGGGATAGGCAGCGGTGGTCGTCATCAGAGTGGCGGGCGCGCCATTGCCGATCTCGAGCAGGGCCGAAACGTAGTCCTCGGTCTCCATCTTGTGCAGGCCGGTGGTGCGGACCTGCGCGGCGACGACCTTGGTGACGCCGACGAGCGAGCGGAACAGGTCGAGAGAGTGGATCGCCTGGGTCAGCAGCACGCCACCGCCGTCGCGGGCCATGGTGCCGCGGCCGGGCTCGTCGTAATAGGCCTGCGGGCGCCACCAGGGCACGGTGATCGAGGCGGCTTCGAGCGTGCCGAGCTCGCCACCCTTGAGGGCGCTCTTGAGACGCAGGCTCGCCGGGCGGAAGCGATGCTGCAGCGTGACCGCAAAGACCTTGCCGGATTTGCGCGCGTTGGCGACGAGCTGCTCGCCGCGGGCGGTGGTCAGCTCCAGCGGCTTCTCGACCAGGACGTGCTTGCCGGCCTCAAGGCACTGCGTCGAGGCTTCGAGATGGCTGCTCGGCGGCGTCAGCACGATCGCGGCATCCACGCTCGGGTCGGCCAGCGCGGCGGCGAGGTCCGTCGTGGTCGGGAAGGGGAATTGCTCCGCATAAGCCGCAACGCGCTCGGCCGAACGGCTGACCGCCCAGCGCACGTCGGCGCGGTCGGCAAGGTCGAGCAGGCTCTTCGAATGCGGCAGCGAGGCCGGGCCGAGGCCGACGATGATGACTCCGAGCTTGCGTGTCACGCGGGCGAATCCTCTTTCAATCGGGCTTGTTGTCGTGAGTTCAGCGCGGCTTGACCGGCACGCGCACGGCATTCGCCTGCGCCTCCAGCGCCAGGCGGCAGACGGTGAAGACGTGCTGCTGCGACATCGCGGTCTCCGTGCGGTTCTGCACGTCGGCAATGAGGTTGCGGAAATAGGTCAGCGGTTCCTTGGAGGCGTCGATATGGCGGGTGCCGGAGCCATCGACCAGGAAGACGTGGTCGGTGCCGGGGCGGCCGGCGATGTCGACATATTTGCGCAGCTCGATCGTGCCCTTGGTGCCCAAGATTGTCAGGCGGCCGTCGCCCCAGGTCGGCAGGCCGTCGGCGGTGAACCAGTCGACGCGGATATAGCCGCCGGCCCTGTCGCTGCGCAGCAGGACCTCGCCGAAATCCTCGAAGCCGGGCAGGTCGTTATCACCAAAATGACCGACGCTGGAGGCGACGATCTCGGCGTCCGTGGAGCCGGTGAAATGCAGGAACTGGTCGATCTGATGTGAGGCGATATCGGTCAGGATGCCGCCGAAATACTGCGTGTCGAAGAACCAGGACGGGCGGATGGGGCGGTTGAGCCGATGCGGGCCGACGCCGAGCGTCTGCACGACGTTGCCGATTGCGCCATCGGCGATCAGCTTGCCGGCGATGATCGTGGCGGGAACGATGAAGCGCTCGGAGAAGCAGACCGAGAAGATGCGGCCGGTCTCCTTCACCGCCGCCTCGACGGCGGCGAGCTGGTCGAAGCTGGTGACGCCCGGCTTGTCGACCATGAAATCCTTGCCGGCCCGCATGGCGCGGACGGCGACGGCGGCGCGCTCCGAGGGGATGCTGGCGCAGGCGATCAAGTCGATCGTGGGGTCGTCGAGCAGCCTGTCCGCATCGACCGGCTTCAGCTCGGGAAAGCGCTCCTTGAAGCCCGTAAGCACGCGCTCGTCGCTGGTGCGGGGATCGAAGCCGACGCAGGTCGCGCCGGCTGCGATGAGATCGCCGACCATATGGAAGATATGGCGGTGGTCGAGGCCGATGGCAGCGAAGCGCATGTCAGAGCATGAACCCGAAACGGAAGAGGCCTTCGGACGCGATCATGCTGCAACTCCTTCACTTCGTGGGGCAGGGACTGGGCCCGGAGGCCCAGCTTCTTATCGCAGCCCTCACCCTGAGGAGCCGCTTTAGCGGCGTCTCGAAGGGTGAACCAGTGGGCTTCCGAACCTCCTGGAGCATCCTTCGAGACGCGCTTCGCGCTCCTCAGGATGAGGGCTGAGGCAACGAGGCCTCAGCTTCGGCGCGCCTCATTGCGGCGCGTTGTGGCCGACGCCGATTTCCTGGTCCCAGCGGCGGAAGGCGGCGACGAGACGCTCGGGCGTCAGCGGCGGCCGGGTCGGCAGCTTGGTGATCAGCTCGTCGTAGTGCGGGCGGCCGTACTCCTTGAGCACGTCGCGGCTTTCCTGCGAGGCCATCGAGAGCGGCACGTTCTTCACGGCCGGGCCGGGGTAGAAATAGCCCTTGTCGTAGGTCGCGGCCTGCGCTTCCGGCGTGAGCATGAAGGACATCAGCGCGAGCAGTACCGCGATCTTGTCGTTCGGCACGCCGCGCGGGATGCACATGAACTGGGTGTCGGGAATCCAGTGCGTGTTGTCGAGCACGAAGGTCTGGGCCTCCTTCGGCACGATGCCGAGCACGCGCGGGTTGATGTCCCAGCCCAGCGTCGAGACGATGACGTCGCGGGTGCCTTCGCCGAGCTCCTTCATCGTCGCGGCGGTGCCGCCCGGGTAGTAGTCGACGCCGGAGCCGAGCTCCTTGAGATAGGCCCAGGTCTTGTCCCAGCCCTTGGCGGGATCGCTCGGGTCGCTGTCGCCGAGGATGTAGGGCATGCCCTGCAGGAAGGTCCAGCCGGGGCCGGAGTTGACCGGGCGGGCATAGGTGAAGCGCTTCGGGTTCTGCTTGACGTAGTCGAGGAATTCCTGCGCCGTCTTCGGCACCTTCTTCAGGCGGTCGGCGGCGTATTCGAAGAGCGGGCCCGATGGCGAATAGGCGACGGCGACGCCCTCGTTCTGGCCGAAATTGCGCTGCATCATCAGCGCCTGGTCGTGATAGACGGCCTCGGCCTTGGGCAGCTTGTCGGCATGCGCCTTCCAGACGTCGACCCAAAGGCCCTGCTGGATTCCGTCCGACATGGCGCCGGGGCCGGTCAGGACGAGGTCGATGTCGACGCGGTTGGCCTGCTGCTGCGCCTTGAGCTTGGCCGGCAATTCCGGCGACGGTGCGCGCGAGAAGTTCAGGCGCGAGATCAGCTTCGGATTTTCCTTGGCGAAGCGCTCGAGCGAGACCTGCGTCAGCTGCAGGTTGCCGGCGACGTCGATGATGTTCAGCGACACGGGGCTGGAGGGAAGCTGCACGCCCTGGGCGAAAGCGCCGGTGGCTTGCAGCGCGGCAAGGCTGGACGCGCCAGCAATCACGCCGCGGCGGGTAATCTCGACCATGATCTCTCCCTAAGGTTAGCCCCTCTTTTCTGCGTCAGCGCATGGGGCGTTGCATGCATACTAGTACACCACTCAATACCGCGCTAGCGGGGCAGGCCCGTCCGGCGCGGGGATTTTTTGGACGGCATGCGACGGAAGGCTGAGACATCGCTGAGTTGATACCTCAGATTCTGAGTTGCGTACCTCATGCCTTCGATGCCATCATTGCCCTATGGGGATCGATGGGCTGCGCATGACTCTGGTCGATGTCGCGAGGGAGGCGGGGGTCTCGCTCGCCACCGTCGATCGCGTGCTGAATGGCCGCCCCGGCGTGCGCGGGCCGACGGTGACCCGGGTGAAGGCCGCGATCGAGAAGCTGGGCTACCGGCCGGACCCGATCGCCTCGCGGCTCGCCCATGGCGGCAGCTTCCGCTTCTGCTTCATCCTGCCCACCGGCACCAACACGTTCATGACCAATCTCGGCGACGCGGTGACGGAGGCCGCGAGCCTGATCGCTGGCCAGCGCGCCTTCATCGACATCCGCCAGACCGATGTTTTCGATCCCGATGCGCTGGCGACGGCGCTGGAAGGCATCGAGAGCCATTATCACGGCGTCTCGGTCGTGGCGCTCGACCACCCGAGGGTGAGGGCGGCGATCGACGATCTGGTCGGCCGCGGCGTCGCGGTCGCGACCCTGGTCTCGGACGTGCCGACCAGCCGGCGGCAATGGTATGTCGGTATCGACCATACCGCGGCCGGGCGCACCGCCGGCACGCTGATGGGCCGCTTCGCCGGCGCGCGCTCGGGCCCGGTCGGCGTCATCGCCGGCTCGCTCAGCCTGCGCGACCATGTCGAACGCCAATTCGGCTTCGGCCAGGTCGTCGGCGATGAATATCCAGCCCTGCGCATCCTGCCGACGCGGGTCGGGCGCGACGATCGCGAGCGGACGCGGGTGGCGGCGCAGGCGATCCTGGCCGAGCATCCCGACCTCGTCGGCATCTATAATATCGGCGCCGGCAACCAGGGCATCGCCGATGCGCTGGAGGAGGCCGGGCGCACCCGCGAGGTCATCCTGATCGGGCACGACCTCACCGTGCATACGCGCCGGCTGCTGCTGCTCGGCGTGATGGACGCGATCATCAACCAGGACCCGGGCCACCAGGCCCGCTCGGCGGCGCGGCTGCTGCTGGCGCATTGCACCGGCGAGCCGATCGTGGCGGCGCAGGAGCGTATCCGGATCGACATCTTCCTGCGGGACAACCTCCCGTAGCGGCCGGCGCCAACGAGCGCTGAGCCGATCAAGAACGACAAGAGCCAAGAACGACAAGACTTCGAGGAAACGTTGGGAGAACGAGAATGCCGACGAATGTGAAGGGCCCGGCCATTTTTCTGGCCCAGTTCGCGGGCGATGCCGCGCCATTCAACTCATGGGACGCGATCTGCCGCTGGGCGGCCGGCCTTGGCTACGAGGGCGTGCAGCTGCCGAGCTGGGACGGGCGGCTGTTCGACCTCGCCAAGGCGGCGGCGTCGAAGGGCTATTGCGACGAGATCGCCGGGGTTGCCAAGAGCCACGGCCTCGCGATCACCGAGCTTTCGACCCATCTGCAGGGCCAGCTCGTCGCGGTCAATCCGGCCTATGACACGGCCTTCGACGGCTTCGCGCCGCCGCAAGTGCATGGCAAGCCCAAGGAGCGCCAGGCCTGGGCAGTCGAGCAGATGAAGCAGGCCGCGAAGGCCTCGCGCCATCTCGGGCTCGACGCTCACGTCACCTTCTCCGGCGCGCTGGCCTGGCCCTATGTCTATCCCTGGCCGCAACGGCCGGCGGGTCTGATCGAGGCGGCCTTTGCAGAACTCGGCAAGCGCTGGACGCCGATCCTCGACGCGTTCGACGAGGTCGGCGTCGATGTCTGCTATGAGATCCATCCCGGCGAGGACATTTTCGACGGCGCGACCTTCGAGATGTTCGTCGATGCGGTCGGCGGCCACAAGCGGGCGGCGATCAACTACGATCCCAGCCATTTCGTGCTGCAGCAGCTCGACTACCTCGCCTTCATCGACATCTACCACGAGCGGATCAAGGCCTTCCACGTCAAGGATGCCGAGTTCAATCCTGACGGGCGCCAGGGCGTCTATTCCGGCTACCAGCCCTGGGTCTCGCGGGCCGGGCGCTTCCGCTCGCTCGGCGACGGGCAGGTCGATTTCAGCTCGATCTTCTCGAAGATGGCCCAATACGGCTACGATTCCTGGGCGGTGCTCGAATGGGAATGCGCGCTGAAGCATCCCGAGGATGGTGCGCGCGAGGGCGCGGAGTTCATCCGCAGCCATTTGATCCGGGTCACCGAGAAGGCCTTCGACGACTTTGCCGGGGCCGAGACCGACACCAAGCAGATCAATGCGATGCTCGGCCTCTGACCTGGCCGGGACAATCGCAGCAAGACCAAGAACGACGACACGGCGGGAGGCCGCGATGGCAAGGCAAGGGCTGAAAGCGCCGACGGGACGAATCCGCCTCGGCATGGTCGGGGGTGGCGAGGGCGCCTTCATCGGTGGTGTCCATCGCATGGCGGCGCGGCTCGACGATCGCTACGAGTTCGTGGCGGGCGCGCTGTCCTCGACGCCGGAGAAAGCGAAGCGCTCCGGCGAGGCGCTCGGGCTCAAGCCCGAGCGCAGCTACGACGACTTCGCCGCCATGGCGAAGCGCGAGGCGCGGCTCTCGAATGGCATCGAGGCGGTGTCGATCGTCACGCCGAACCATGTCCATGCCGCAGCGGCGATGGCCTTCCTCAAGGCCGGCATCCATGTGATCTGCGACAAGCCGCTGACCACGACGCTCAAGGATGCGCTCAGGCTGAAGAAGCTCGCGGATGAGAGTGGCCTCGTCTTCATGGTGACGCATAACTACTCGGGCTACCCGATGGTGCGGCAGGCACGGGCCATGGTCGCTGCCGGCGAGATCGGCGAAGTCCGCGTCGTCCAGGTCGAGTATGCGCAGGACTGGCTGACCGAGAAGCTCGAGGATAGCGGCCAGAAGCAGGCCGACTGGCGGGTCGACCCGGCCCGCTCGGGGGCGGGCGGCTGCGTCGGCGATATCGGCACGCACGCGCATCATCTCGCCGGCTTCGTCACCGGGTTGGGCGTTGCCGAGCTGTGCGCCGAGCTGACCACCTTCGTCCCTGGCCGCCGGCTCGACGACAACGTCCAGATCCTGCTGCGCTACGAGAACGGTGCGCGCGGCATGCTCTGGGCCAGCCAGGTCGCGCCCGGCAACGAGAATGCCTTGAAGCTCAGGGTCTATGGCAGCAAGGGCGGCCTGGAATGGCGCCAGGAGCATCCGAACCAGCTCGTGTTCACGCCGCTCGGCAAGCCGGTGCAGACGCTGTCGCGCGGCATGGGCTATGTCGATGGCGCCGCGTCGCGGGTGACGCGCATCCCGTCCGGCCATCCCGAGGGATACCTCGAAGCCTTCGCGACGCTCTACAGCGAGGCGGCCGAGGCGATCGAAGCGGCGCGGAGCGGCGGCAAGCCGGACAAGGCGGTGATGTTCCCCGGCGTCGATGACGGCGTCGCAGGCGTTGCCTTCATTGAGGCGGCAGTAAAATCCTCGGCCAAGGGCGCCGCCTGGGTGAAACTGGGGGGCGGCTGAGCCATGGCCTTCGTCCTCGAAGCCCGCGAGATCGGTAAGTCGTTCGGCCCCGTCGAGGTGCTGCGCGGCATTCCGCTCGCGCTCAAGGCGGGCGAGGTCCATGCCGTGATCGGCGAGAACGGCGCCGGCAAATCGACGCTGATGCGCATCCTTTCCGGGCATTTGCAGCCGAGCGCGGGCTCGCTGGCCATGGATGACGCGCCGACCGTCTTCGCCAACCCGGTCGCTGCCGAGAGCCGCGGCATCGTTCTGGTGCATCAGGAGATCCTGCTCGCGCCCGATCTCTCGATCGCGCAGAACCTCTTCCTCGGCCGCGAGATGCGGCGCGGGCCCTTCGTCGACGATGCCGCGATGAACCGCATCGCCGCCGCCAAGATGGCGGAGCTCGGCGCGCGGCTCGATCCGAACACGCCGATCCGCGAGCTGTCGATCGCGCAACGCCAATTGGTGCAGATCGCCCGCGCGCTCTTGGCGCCGCACCGCGTCGTGATCTTCGACGAGCCGACCGCGACCTTGTCCGGCGTCGAAGCGGAGGCGCTGTTCCTGGCGATCCACGAGCTGAAGGCCAAGGGCGTCGCGGTACTCTACATCTCGCACCGGCTGCCGGAGGTGAAGGCGATCACCGACCGCGTCACCGTGCTGCGCGACGGCCGCCATGTCGCGACGCGCGATGCGGCCGAGCTCGACCCCGCCGGCATGGCCCGGCTGATGGTCGGGCGCGACATGGCCAATCTCTATCCGCCGCGCACGCCGGCGCCTGAAGGCGAGATCGTGCTGGAGGCGCGCGACGTCGCGGTGCCCGGCTATGTCGAGACGGCCTCCTTCGCGCTGCGCAAGGGCGAGATCCTCGGCTTTGCCGGGCTGATCGGGGCAGGGCGCACCGAGCTGTTCGAGGGGCTCGTGGGCTTGCGCCCTTGCCGCGGCGAGGTCAGGCAGGAGGGCAAGCCCGTTAGCTTCCGCGACGCCGCGCAGAGCATGGCGGCCGGCATCGTCTATCTGAGCGAGGACCGGAAGGGCAAAGGTCTGCTCTTGCAGCAGGACCTGCGGGTGAACCTGACTCTGGCGGCGCTGTCGCGCTTCGCCAAAAGCGGGCTCGTCGCCGAAAGCCAGGAATGGGCCGAGCTCGACAAGGCCATCGCCGCCTTCGACATCCGCGCGCGGCGCAAGGAGATGCTCGCCGGCCAGCTCTCGGGCGGCAACCAGCAGAAGCTGCTGCTCGCCAAGATGATGCTACTGGAGCCGCGGATCGTCATCATCGACGAGCCGACGCGCGGCATCGACATCGGCACCAAGGAGCAGATCTACCGCTTCATCGCCGAACTGGCGGCGCAAGGCCGCTCGATCGTGGTGATCTCCTCGGAAATGCCGGAGCTGATCGGGCTCTGCCACCGCGTCATCGTGATGAAGGCCGGCCGCATCGCCGGCGAGGTGACCGGAGACGAGATCGCCGAGGATCCGATCATGTTCCTCGCCACCGGAGTCCATGAAGAGGAGGTGGTCGAAATGGCCGCCGGCGCAGCATGACCGAGAACGCCATACCGACCACGCCGCCGCCGGAGCGCCGCCGCTTCGCCTTCGACCTGCGCGCGGCCTCGCCCTTCATCGCGCTCCTCGCGCTGATCCTGCTGGGCGCGGTGGTCAACCCGGACTTCCTCACCGCCTCGAACCTGACCAACGTGGTGACGCGCTCGGCCTTCATCGCGATCATCGCGGTCGGCGCGACCTTCGTCATCGCCGGCGGCGGGCTCGATCTCTCGGTCGGCTCGATGGCGGCCTTCACCGCCGGGCTGATGATCCTGACGCTGAACAAGCTCGGCGGGGCCGAGACCTCGACGCTGCTGATGGCGATGGGCGTCGCGCTGATGGTCAGCGCCGCGTGCGGGCTGTTCAACGGGCTCTTCGTCACCATTGGCAAGATCGAGCCCTTCATCGTCACGCTCGGCACCATGGGCATCTTCCGCTCGCTGGTGATCTTCCTGGCGGCGGGCGGCACGATCACGCTGCGCGATTCCGGCATGCGCGAGATGTACCGGCCGATCTACTTTGGCTCGGTCCTGGGCATCCCGATCCCGGTTCTCGCCATCCTGGCGGTCGCCGGCCTCGGCGCGCTGCTGCTCTACAAGACGCCGTTCGGCCGGCATGTCGTCGCCATCGGCTCGAACGAGGATGTGGCGCGCTATTCCGGCGTGCCGATCAACCGCGTCAGGCTGCTGACCTACGTCATCCAGGGCGTCTGCGTCGGCATCGCCGTGCTGATCTACGTGCCGCGGCTGGGCTCGGCGACGCCGACCACTGGGCTGCTCTGGGAGCTGCAGGCGATCACCGCCGTCGTCATCGGCGGCACGGCCTTGCGCGGCGGCGTCGGGCGGATCTGGGGCACGGTCGCGGGCGCCGTGATCCTCGAACTCGTCGCCAACATCATGGTGTTCTCGAACTTCGTCTCCGAATACCTCGTCGGCGCGGTCCAGGGCTCCATCATTATAATCGCCATGCTCGTGCAGCGCAGCTTGCAGCGGGCGCGGTGACTATGCCCGGGGAGAGTCACCCGGCAACGGCTGATGGCTCAAACAGAACGAAACGGAGGGAGAGAACGATGAAACATGTGATCCTGAAATCGCTGGCCGTGGCCGGCCTCGCAGCCGGCCTGTCCAGCGCAGCCTTCGCGCAGCCGAAGACCGTAACGATCGCGGTCTCGATCCCGGCCGCGACCCATGGCTGGACCGGCGGCGTGGTCTATCATGCCGAGGAGACGGCCAAGCAGCTCGAGAAGCTGCATCCGGGCCTCAAGGTCATCGTCAAGACCTCGCCGGACGGGGCGGCCCAGGCCAACGCGCTGGAAGACCTGATGGCGCAGAAGGTCGATGCGCTGGTGGTGCTGCCGTTCAACTCGGACGAGCTGACCAACCCGGCCCGCGAGGTCAAGAAGCGCGGCACCTTCATCACTGTGGTCGACCGCGGCCTGAAGGACGCCTCGATCCAGGACATCTACGTTGCCGGCAACAATCCGGAATTCGGCCGCGTCGCGGGCAAGTACTTCGTCGACAACCTGAAGCAGGGCAATGTCGTGGTCTTCCGCGGCATCCCGACCGTGATCGACGAGGAGCGCGTCACGAATTTCGAGAAGGCGCTGGAAGGCTCGGGCGTCAAGGTCATCGACAAGCAATACGCCAACTGGAACCGCGACGACGCCTTCCGGGTGATGCAGGACTATCTCGCCAAGCATCCGAAGATCGACGCGGTCTGGGCCTCGGACGACGACATGGCGCTCGGCATCATGGAGGCGATCCGCCAGTCGAAGCGCGAGGACATCAAGTTCGTGCTCGGCGGCGCCGGCATGAAGGACATGATCAAGAAGGTCATGGACGGCGACAAGATGATCCCGGCCGACGTCTCCTATCCGCCGGCGATGATCGCGACCGCGATGAACGTCACCGCCGCGCATTTCTACGGCAGCGCGCCGATGCGCGGCACCTACGTGCTCAACGCCCAGCTGATCACCAAGGACAACGCCAAGGACCACTACTTCCCGAACTCGCCGTTCTGAGAGCCGGCCCGATAATTCTACTGGCGAGGTCGTCTGACGCGCCTGTCTGCGCTTCGGTGCTCATGTACAAAAGTACGCTCCGCTCCGGTTCTCGACAGCCACGCCAGTCGACTCGCGCCAGCGAATTCTCGAACCGCCTCTGGCGGGAGTTATGCCCCGGCTCTGGCCGCCAAGATTTGCCGTGAAGGCAAGCTTGGCGGCCGTTTCGATTTTGCGCGGTGCTTGCGGCGCTCGACTCCTCGCAATGGCGGCGGGAGGACAGTCCCGGCGGGCCTGTGGATAAAATTTTTGACGTCTCCGATCTTTTTTAGCGGTATTGAACCGGTTCAATGGCAGCGTTGATTCTTCGGCGCAGTGGTTTTGCGCGCGGATGCGGCGGGGCTCCCGCCAGGGCTTGCAGTATCTCCGCAGTATGCAGATGCAAAAGAGCGCTGACATCTGTTGCGCTATCCGGCGTTCAATAGCCGTGCTGCGACTTAATAGTCTATACTTTTAGGGCTGGCTTGGATGTGAGCTTGAGCCTGTCTCACTTCATCATGACAGGGTTCTGAAACGACCGGCCAAGGCGAAGATTAGCCGGCTTGAAATACGCGAAGTTGCGTCACGCGACCGTCATCCACCAGTCCTACCGAGGCCTCGTTATCAAGCGAGGCAGGCATGACACGTCGCAACGTCCTTCTCATCGTCGTCGACCAGTGGCGAGCCGATTTCATCCCGCATCTGATGCGGGCCGAAGGGCGCGATCCCTTCCTGAAGACGCCGAACCTCGACCGGATCTGCGCGGAAGGGGTGACCTTCAGCAACCACGTCACGGCCTGCGTGCCCTGCGGCCCGGCCCGCGCCAGCCTGCTCACCGGGCTCTACCTGATGAATCACCGCGCCGTGCAGAACACGGTGCCGCTCGACCAGCGCCATTTCAACCTCGGCAAGGCGCTGCGCGCCATCGGCTATGACCCGGCGCTGGTCGGCTACACCACGACGACGCCGGACCCGCGCACGACCGCGCAGAAGGACCCGCGCTTCCTGGTGCTCGGCGACCTGATGGACGGGTTCCGCTCCGTCGGCGCCTTCGAGCCCAACATGGACGGCTATTTCGGCTGGGTGGCGCAGAACGGCTTCGAGCTGCCGGAGAAGCGCGAGGAGATCTGGCTGCCGGAGGGCGAGGATTCCGTGCCGGGCGCGACCGAAAAGCCGTCGCGCATCCCGAAGGAGTTCTCGGACTCGACCTTCTTCACCGAACGGGCGCTGACCTATCTCAAGGGCCGCGCCGGCAAGCCGTTCTTCCTGCATCTCGGCTATTACCGGCCGCATCCGCCCTTCGTCGCGCCGGCGCCCTACCATGCGATGTACCGGCCGGAGGACATGCCGGCGCTGGTGCGGGCTGAATCGCCCGAGGCGGAGGCCGCGCAGCACCCGCTGACCAAGTTCTACATCGACTCGATCAAGCGCGGCTCGTTCTTCCACGGCGCCGAGGGTTCGGGCGCGACGATGGACGCGGCCGAGATCGCCCAGATGCGTGCGACCTATTGCGGCCTGATCACCGAGATCGACGATTGCCTCGGCCGGGTCTTCGCCTATCTCGACGAGACCGGGCAGTGGGACGACACGCTGATCGTCTTCACCAGCGACCATGGCGAGCAGCTCGGCGACCATCACCTGCTCGGCAAGATCGGCTTCAACGACGAGAGCTTCCGCATCCCGCTGGTGGTCAAGGACCCGCGCGGCGCAGACGACAAGCGCGGCGCGATCGAGCCCTCCTTCACCGAGAGCGTCGACGTGATGCCGACCATCCTCGACTGGCTCGGCGGCGAGGCGCCGCGCGCCTGCGACGGTCGCTCGGTGATGCCGTTCCTGAGCGAGGGCCGGCCGGCGAATTGGCGGACCGAGCTGCACTACGAGTACGATTTCCGCGACGTGCACTATTCGCAGCCGGAGCAGGTTCTGGGCCTGCACATGGACCAGTCCAGCCTCTGCGTGATCCAGGACGAGCACTACAAATACGTCCATTTCGCCGCGCTGCCGCCGCTGTTCTTCGACCTCGCCAAGGATCCGAACCAGTTCGTCAACCTGGCGGATGACCCCGCCTATGCCGCGCTGGTGCGCGACTACGCCCAGAAGGCCCTGTCCTGGCGGCTGACCCATGCCGACCGGACGCTGACGCATTACCGCTCAAGCCCGCGCGGGCTCGAAGAGCGCGACCCCAACGCCATCCCATCAGGAGACGAAGCATGGTCGGTTCCCTCACGCGTCGCGGCGCAATAGCGCTCGGCGGCTCCGCCCTCATCCTGCCGCGCTTTGCGATCGCGCAGGCCGATAACCGCCCCTCGATCACGATCGCGGTGCAGAAGATCGCCAATTCCAACCAGCTCGACGTGCTGCGCGAGCAGTCCAATGTCGGCGAGCGGATCTTCTTCTCGTCGCTCTGGGAAGGGCTGATCGGCCGCAACTGGCTCGGCGGCCTGAACACCATTCCCGGCCTCGCGACCGAGTGGAAGCGCATCGACGACAAGACCGTCGAGTTGAAGCTGCGCCAGGGCGTGAAGTTCCACAATGGCGACGAGCTCACCGCCGAGGACGTCGCCTTCAGCTTCAGCAAGCAGCGCATGTTCGGCGACAGCCAGCCCGTGGTCGGCAAGACGATCTCGGCCGATTTCGTCGTCGGCGGCGGCCGCGCCGGCAAGGAACTGCCGGCGGAAGTGCCGGCGGTGGCGCGCCGCTCCTGGCCGGCCCTGCTCGGCGTCGAGATCGTCGACAAGTACACGGTGCGCTTCGTCAACGGCACGCCGGACGTGACCATCGAGGGGCGCATCTCGCGCTATGGCAGCGAGATCATGAACCGCCGCGCCTTCGACGAGGCCGCGACCTATAATGACTGGGCCGTGAAGCCGGTCACGACCGGCCCCTACAGGGTGGCCGAGTACCGTCCCGATGTCTCGCTGCTGCTCGAAGCGCATGACGAGTACTGGGGTGGCCGCCCGCCGCTGAAGTCGATCCGCTTCGTCGAGGTGCCGGAGACGGCCTCGCGCATCAACGGGCTGCTCTCGGGCCAGTACACGTTCGCCTGCGACATCCCGCCGGACCAGATCTCCCAGATCGAGAAGAACCCGGCCTTCGAAGTGCAGGGCGGCACGATCCTGAACCACCGCCTCACCGTGTTCGACAAGAACCATGCTCAGCTGCAGAACCCGCTGGTGCGCCGCGCCATGACGCATTCGATCGACCGGCAAATGATCGTCGACTCGCTCTGGGCCGGCCGCACCACCGTGCCGAAGGGGCTGCAATGGCCCTATTACGGCGAGATGTTCGTCGAGGATTGGTCGGTGCCGGCCTTCGACCTCAAGCTGGCGCGCGACCTCGTCAAGCAGTCCGGCTACAAGGGCGACCCGATCCCCTATCGCCTGCTCAACAATTACTACACCAACCAGACTCCGACCGCGCAGATCCTGGTCGAGATGTGGAAGGAGGCCGGGCTCAACGTCGAGATCCGGATGGTCGAGAACTGGCAGCAGATTCTCGAGCGCACCCCGACCCGCGCCGTGCGCGACTGGTCGAACTCGGCGCCATTCAACGACCCGGTCTCGTCCATCGTCGCCCAGCACGGCCCCAACGGCCAGCAGCAGCAGGCCGGCGAATGGAGCAACGCCGAGCTGAACACGCTCTCGGTCGAGCTGGAGACCTCGACCGACCGCGCCCGCCGCAAGGCCGCCTTCCGCCGCATGCTGGAAATCGCCGAGCGCGAGGACCCGGCCTATACCGTGCTGCACCAGAACGCGACCTTCACCGCCAAGCCGAAAGCCATCGCCTGGAAAGCCGCCCCGGCTTTCGCCATGGACTTCCGTGCCGGCAACTGGGGCCGGCAGAGCTGATCCCCATCCATCACGGCGCGCCCCTCAAAGGGCGCGCCGCTTTCGTTTCGACGCCGGCCTTTTCTCTCGACGCCAGCTTTTCCTTTGCGCCACCAGGAGGGTTCGATGACTGGACTCACTCGCCGCCATACGCTCGCTCTCGGCGCCGCCTCGGCCGCCGGCCTGATCCTGCCGCGCTTCGCCATCGCGCAATCGGATAACCGGCCCTCGATCACCATCGCGGTCCAGAAGATCGCCAATTCCAACACGCTGGAGACGCTGCGCGAGCAGTCCAATGTCGGCACACGTACCTTCTACAGCTATGCCGAGGCGCTGATCGACACCGATTGGGGCGGCGACCTCTCGCTGCGGCCCGGCCTCGCCACCTCCTGGCGACGCATCGACGACCGCACCCTGGAGCTGAAGCTGCGCCAGGGCGTCAAGTTCCATAATGGCGACGTGATGACGGCCGAGGACGTTGCCTTCTCCTTCGGCGTCGACCGGATGTGGGGCGGCTCGGCTCAGACTGGCCAGAGCGGGCTGTTCGGCTCGGTCACCGGCGGCGCGGTCGGCAAGCAGCCGCCGGCCGAGGTGGTCGCGGTCGCCAAGCGTGCCTTCCCGAGCTTCGAGACAATCGAGATCGTCGATCCGCAGACCATCCGCTTCGTCAACAAGACGCCGGATGTGACGCTGGAAGGGCGCCTCTCGCGCAATATCGGCATCATCGTCTCGCGCCGCGCCTTCGCCGAGACCGCCTCCTGGCTCGACTGGGCCCGCAAGCCGATCGGCACCGGCCCGTACAAGATCGCCGAGTTCAAGCCGGACCAGTCGCTTACGCTCGTCGCTCATGACGAATACTGGGGCGGCCGCCCGCCGCTGAAGAGCATCCGCTTCGTCGAAGTGCCCGAGACCTCCTCGCGCATCAACGGCCTGCGCTCGGGCGAATACGACTTCGCCTGCGACATCCCGCCGGACCAGATCGGCGAGATCGAGAAGGACCCGCGCGCCGAGGTGCTGGGCGGGCTGATCGGCAACCATCGCCAGACCGTGTTCGACAAGACCCATCCGCAACTCGCCGACCCGCTGGTGCGCCGGGCGATGACCCATGCGATCGACCGCCAGACCATCGTCGATGCGCTCTGGGGTGGCCGCACCCGCGTGCCGAAGGGCCTGCAATGGGAGTTCTACGGCGACATGTTCGTCGCCGATTGGGATGTGCCGGCCTTCGACATGAACGAGGCCAAGCGGCTGGTGAAGCAGTCCGGCTACAAGGGCGACACGATCCCCTACCGCCTGCTCAACAACTACTACACCAACCAGGTCGCGACCGCGCAGGTGCTGGTCGAAAGCTGGCGCGAGATCGGGCTCAACGTCCAGATCGAGAGCAAGGAGAACTTCCCACAGGTCCTGGCCAAGGGCCCGACGCGGGCGGTGCGCGACTGGTCGAACAGCGCCTCCTTCAACGACCCGGTCTCCTCGATCACCTCCAGCCATGGCCCGACGGGCCAGCAATGGCAGGTCGGCGAATGGACCAACGCCGAGATGGGCAAGCTCTCCGACGTGCTGGAGAGCTCGACCGACCGGACCCAGCGCAAGGCCGCCTTCCGCCGCATGCTCGAGATCTGCGAGCGCGAGGACCCCGCCTACACCGTGCTGCACCAGACGGCGAACTTCACCGCCAAACGCAAGGATATCCAGTGGAAGGCGGCGCAGTCCTTCGTGATGGATTTCAGCGCGCGTAACTGGGGCGGTATCCGCTCGTGAGCGAGAGGCTCGACAGGTTCGGCAGCGTCGAGACCCCGCTGGTCGACATCCGCGGGCTCACCGTCTCCTTCGACGGGGTGAAGGTGCTGCACGGCATCGACCTCTCGATCGCGGCGGGCGAGGCGGTCGGCCTCGTCGGCGAATCCGGCTGCGGCAAGTCGGTGACCTGGCTCGCCGCGCTCGGCCTGCTGCCGAAGAAGGCCAGCATCACCGGCAGCGTCAGGCTCGACAGCACCGAGCTGATCGAAGCCAAGCCCGACGTGCTCGACAAGGTCCGCGGCGGGCGCATCGCCATGATCTTCCAGGACCCGGCGAGCGCGCTCAACCCGGTGATCCGGCTGGGCAAGCAGGTCGGCGAGGCGCTGGCGCTGCATCGCGGCCTATCGGGCGGCGCGGTCAAGGCCGAGGCCAAGCGGCTCTTCGACCTCGTCGGCATTCCCGATGCGGCGCGCCGGCTCGACGCTTTCCCGCATGAACTCTCCGGCGGCCAGAACCAGCGCGTCATGATCGCGATGGCGCTCGCCGGCCAGCCGGACCTGCTGGTGGCCGATGAGCCGACGACCGCGCTCGACGCGACGATCCAGGCGCAGATCCTCGAATTGCTCGGCGACATCCGGCGCGAGACCGGCATGGCGCTGGTGCTGATCAGCCACGACCTCGGCGTGATCTCGCAGACCTGCGACCGGGTCTGCGTGATGTATGCCGGGCGCATCATCGAGACGGCCGAGGCCGTCGAGCTGTTCCAGCAGCCGCTGCATCCCTACACGCAGGGGCTGATCGCGGCGCTGCCGCCGCTCGAGGGCGTGCGCCGCAGGCTCGACCCGATCGAGGGCAACGTCCCCGAACCCTGGAACCTGCCGCCCGGCTGCGCCTTCGCACCGCGCTGCCCGCGCCACAGCGAAGCCTGCGATGCCGGCGTGCCGCCGCTCGCCATGAAGGCGCAGGGCCGCTTCGCCGCCTGCATCAAGACCGCGCAGGCCCAGTCGGCGCGCACGTCGGAGTTCGTCTTCGCATGAGCGCGCCGCTGCTTCAGGTCCGCAATGTCGCGCGGTATTATTCGATGCGCCGCGGCCTGCTCGGCCGCCCGGTCGATGTCCGAGCGGTCGATGGCGTCTCGCTCACCGTCGAGCGCGGCAAGACGCTCGGCGTCGTCGGCGAATCCGGTTCGGGGAAGTCGACCACCGGCCGCCTCGCGCTCGGGCTGGAGAAGCCCGATGCCGGCGACGTCCTGTTCCAGGGCTCGGCCCTGCCGGCGCTCGGCACTGCCGAGTGGCGCAAGGTCCGGGCGCGGATGCAGATGATCTACCAGGATCCGCTCGGCGCGCTCGACCGGCGGCTCTCGATCCTCGAACAGGTGCGCGAGCCCTATGACGTCCATGGCATCGGCGCTGCCAAGGAGCGCGATGCGCTCGCGGTGAAGCTGCTGCAATCGGTCGGCCTGCGCGCCGACCAGGGCGAGCGCTATCCGCACGAGCTCTCCGGCGGCCAGCGCCAGCGCGCCGTGATCGCTCGCGCCTTGGCGACCAAGCCCGACCTGCTGGTCTGCGACGAGCCGGTCTCGGCGCTCGACGTCTCGATCCAGGCGCAGGTGATCAACCTGCTGGTCGACATCCAGCAGGAGCTCGGCCTCGGCCTGCTCTTCATCAGCCACGACCTCAAGGTCATCCGGCAGGTCAGCCACCGCGTCGCGGTGATGTATCTCGGCCGCATCGTCGAGGAGGGCGAGGCCGACCTGCTGCTCTCGACCCCGGCGCACCCTTACACCGAGGCGCTGGTCTCGGCCGCGCCGGTGCCGGGGCGGCGAGCCCGCCCGCGCATCGTGCTGCAGGGCGACCCGCCCAATCCCGCGGCGCGGCCCTCGGGCTGCGCCTTCCATCCGCGCTGCCATGCCGCGCGCGAGCGTTGCAAGGTCGAGAGCCCGGCGCTGCTGCCGCTGCCCGATGGCCGCCTGACCGCCTGCCATGTCGCGCATGACCAGGCCAACTTCCTGAAAGCCGCAAGCTGATGCTGCGCTTCTTCTTCATAAGGCTCGGCCGCGCGGCGCTCACCGTCGCGCTCGTCGTCACCTTCGCCTTCATCGTGCTCAGGCTCTCGGGCGACCCGGCGCTGATCATCATGAGCGTCGATGCGCCGCCCGAGGCCATCGCCGCCTTCCGCAAGGCCTGGGGCCTCGACGATCCGATCTGGCTGCAATACCTGCGCTATTTCTCGGCGATCGGGCAGGGCGAGCTCGGACAATCGATGCGCGACGGCCGGCCGGCAATCCAGCTCGTGGCCGAACGCATCCCGGCGACGCTGGCGCTGACCTTGCCTGCCCTGGCGCTGAAGCTCGGCATCGGCATTCCCGCCGGGATCTACGCCGCGCTGCACCGCGACAGCCTGACCGACCGCATCGTCATGATCACGGCGGTGGCCGGCTTCACCATTCCGAGCTTCGTGCTCGGGCTCGTGCTGGTGCTGATCTTCTCGGTGCAGCTCGGCTGGCTGCCCTCGGGCGGGCAGGAGAGCTGGCGCCACGCCATCCTGCCGGTGCTGACGCTCGGCATCGGCGGCGCGGCGGTGCTGGCTCGCTTCACCCGCAGCGCCATGCTGGAGGTGCTCGGCCAATCCTATATCCGCACGGCCAGCGCCAAGGGCGTGCCCTGGGCTCAGGTGGTGCGCGGCCATGCCCTGCCGAACGCGGCGATCCCGACCGTGACCATCGTCGGCTTCATGGTCGGCAGCCTGATCGCGGGTGCGGTCGTGGTCGAGAGCGTGTTCTCCTGGCCCGGCGTCGGCCGGCTGCTCGTGGTCGCCGTCTCAAATCGCGACCTTGCCGTGGTGCAGTGCATCCTGCTGCTGGTCGCGGTCACCATGGTCAGCGCCAACCTGATCGTCGACCTGCTCTATGGCGTGCTCGACCCGCGCCTGCGCAGCGGCGCCAAGGCCGGGGGGCATTGAGATGGCCGATATCACAGCCTCAGCCGCCCCGGTCGTCGCCAGCAAGGCCGCGCCGAAGCCGAAGAAGCGCATCCCGCTGCTGGTCTGGTTCGGCATCATCTGGATCGGTTTCATCATCGTCGTGGCTGTGTGCGCCGACTGGATCACGCCCTATCGCTTCACCGCCTACGACCTGCGCAACCGGCTCTCGCTGCCCTTCCACCCGCTGCACTGGCTCGGCACCGACGAACTCGGCCGCGACGTGCTCTCGCGGCTGATCATCTCGATCCGCATCTCGCTGCTGGTCGCCTTCGGTGCGACGGTGATCTCGGCGGTGTTCGGCACCTTGATGGGCTTCATCGCGGCGCATTTCCGCGGGCTGGCCGAGCAGGCCGTGCTGATGCTGGCAGACTTTCAGGCGGCGATGCCGTTCCTGATCCTGGCGCTGTCGGTGTTGGCCTTCTTCGGCAACTCGCTGTCGCTCTTCATTTGCCTGATGGGGCTCTATGGCTGGGAGCGCTACGCCCGCATCGCACGCGGTCTCGCCATCTCGGCCGGCGCGCAGGGCTATGCCGGCGCGGTCAGACAGATCGGCGCCACGCCGTCGCGGGTCTATCTGCGCCACATCCTGCCGAACATCGCCTCGACGCTGATCGTCTCGATGACGCTGACCTTCCCCGAGGTGATCCTGCTGGAGAGCGGGCTCTCCTTCCTCGGCCTCGGCGTGCAGCCGCCGATGACCAGCCTCGGCAACATGGTCGGCTATGGCCGCGAGTACCTGACCCGCGCGCCCTGGATCATGCTGGCCCCGGCCTGCACGATCGTGCTGACCACGCTCGCCGTCAGCCTCGTCGGCGACTGGCTGCGCGACCGGCTCGACCCGACTCTTCGCTGAGGACTTAGCCTATGACCACCACCAAGCCTGCGGCCGACAAGGTCGTCATCTGCGTCTTCGACGGCCTGCGCCCGGACTTCATCACGCCGGAGCAGACGCCGAACCTCGCCCGCTTCGCCGGGCAGAGCACCTGGTTCCGCGAGGCGCGCAGCGTCTTCCCGTCGATGACCCGCGTCGCCACGACCTCGATCGCCACCGGCGCGCCGCCGCGCGTGCATGGCATCATGGGCAATGCCTTCCTGTTTCCCGAGGTCACGCGCGAGCATGTGCTCGACCTCGGCCGGGCCGACGACATTGCGCTGGCGGAAGAGAAGACCGGGGGCCGCTTCGTCGAGGCCGAGAGTTTTGGCGACGTGCTGGCCCAGGCCGGCAAGAAACTCGCCGTCGTCCATACCGGCTCGGCCGGTTCGGCCTATCTGATCAACCCGTCCGTCCGAGCGAACGGGCACTGGACCTTTTCGATCTTCGGGCGCGACCACACGCGGACACCGGAGGCGGTCGACGAGGTGATCGCGCGCTTCGGGCCACTGCCGCCGCGCACCCTGCCGCGCTTCGAGGAGACCGACTATGCCGAACAGGTCTTCCGCGAGCATGTGCTGGAGACGCTGAAGCCGGATGTCGCGCTGGTCTGGTTCAACGAGCCCGACACCTCCTTCCACTATCGCTTCCTCGGCTCGCCGGAGACGCTGAGCGTGCTCAAGCATGTCGATGCCGCCTTCGGACGCATCCTCGACTGGGTCGCGGCGCAGCCCGATGCCGAGCGCTATGCGGTGGTCGCCGCCTCCGACCATGGCCAGATTTCGAGCAGCGATGCGCTCGACCTCGCCGGCCTGATCAATGCGCAGGGCCATGCCGGCCGCCGCGCCGCCGAGCGGGTGCTCGAAGGCGCGAGCTTCGCCATGACCGGCGGCAACATGGGCGAGATCCGCATCCTCGAGGGTGGCATTGAGAGGCGCGATGCGATCGCGGCCTGGCTGCGCGAGCAGGACCTGCTCGGCATGCTGTTCTCGGCGGCGCGCAACGAGGTCGAGGGCGAGGTCGAGGGCAGCTTCGCGCTGCCGCTGGTCGATCTCGGCCATCGCCGCCAGCCCGACATGGTCTATGTGCTGCGCTCCGGCAACGAGGCCGACGCCTACGGCAATCCCGGCCTCGGCCTGATCACCAAGGGCGACGTCCCGGTCGGCGGCGGCATGCATGGCGGCCTGAACCGCTACGAGCTCAATACGGTCCTGATGGTGCAGGGCGAGGGCTTCGAGGCGGGCCGCACCGAATCCGGCCCGAGCGGCATCATCGACATCGCCCCGACCGTGCTCGGCCTGCTCGGGCTTGCGCCGGCCGCCAGCATGGTCGGCCATTCATTGGCGAGCGCGAATGGACTGGAACTGCGCCCGCGCAGCTTCGAGGCGGGGGCGGGCGGCTTCCGTCAGATGCTCGACATCGTCGACCGCGGCGGCGCCCGCTTCGTGGTGCAGGGCGGCCGCGCAGCTTAAGCCCGAGGCGGAGCGCCTCGCCCTTACTCGGCCTCTTCGGCCGAGGGAGCAGGGGCGCGGCCACGGGCGGGGCCGGCAGGAGGGGCTGGTGCCGCCGAGCCGGCGCGGGCCTGGTCCAGGCATTGCGCCATCTCGGGCGAGCCGACCAGCATGCCGCGGCCCTGGCAGCGCTGGCTCGATTCGACGAGGTCGCCGGTCGGCCGCCGCTCCGAGGACGGGGAGGAGGAGAACATGGACGAGACTGTGGAGCAGCCGCCCAGGAGCACGACCGCAGCCGCCGCAGCAATCAAACGCATCAATCAATCCCCATTACGCAAGTGAATCCCCGCGCCATGGTGCGGAATGAGCGGCGCGATTTCAATGGGTTGTCGTCGCTGCGCCGCAGCGAGACGGCGCGCGCGCCTTCAGAACGACGAGCAGGCCTGGTTCGAGCGGGTCACGGTGGTGTTGCCGGCCGTCGTCGTGGTCTGGTTCGTGGTGCAGTTCATCGGCTGGGCCGGTGCCGGCGTGGCCGCAGGCTGGCTGCCCTGGGTGCGGTTGAAGTCCTTCCAGTTCTGGTCTTCGCGCCTCTGCCAGTCGCGCTCCTGGGCCGCGGCCCGATCAGCGTCGGCGGAGCGGGAGGCGGCGGCGGTGTCCATGCATTGCGCCAGCTCCGGCGAGCCGGCAGCGAAGCCGAGGTTCTGGCATTGCTGGCTTTCGGCGATGAGGTCCCTGCGGCGCTGTCCCTCGGGTGAAACGCACCCGGTCAAAACAAGTGCGGTGGCGATCAGGGGAAGCAGCAGGCGCATAGGCGAAGTCCTTGTGGAAGTCCTGAACCCTACACGGCTCCAGCGGCTTTGCCACGGGGGGTCGCTTGTCTGCGTGCCGGATTTTGAAATGCGAAGGGCCGGCGCATCGGGGATGCGCCGGCCCTTCCATTGGTACTTGTCGTCGGCTCAGCGCTTGGCGCGGGCGACGATCTGCGTCGGGTTGACGAAGCGCAGCGCGATCACCAGCCAGATCAGCGTCGTCACCATGTAGACCACGGCCATCGCGTCGATCGACTGCACGGCGCGGACGCCGGCGGCGAAGACTGCGTAGTAGAGCGCCACCACCAGCGTCTGGCTGGTCGGGCCGGCCGTCAGGAAGGTCAGCTCGAACATCGCGATGGTGCGGACCAGCACCAGGAGCAGCGCCGCCAGGATGCCGGGCATGAGCAGCGGCAGCAGGACGTGGATGAAGAGCTTGAAGGTGTTGGCGCCGAAGACCCGCGCCGCGGCCTCGATCTTCGTGTCGATCTGCTCGATGAACGGGATCATCACCAGGATGACGAAGGGCACGGTCGGCACGAGGTTGGCGAGCACGACGCCGGACATGCTGCCGGCGAGGTTGAGCCGGTAGAGCACCGTCGCCAGCGGGATGCCGAAGGTGATCGGCGGCACCAGCAGCGGCAGCAGGAAGAGCAGCATCACCAGCTTCTTGCCGGGGAAGTCGCGGCGGGCCAGGGCATAGGCGGCGGGCACGCCGAGCAGGCCTGAGAACAGCACCACCAGGAAGACGATCTGGAAGGTGACGCTGAGCACGTCGCCGAGCTGGAACTCGGCCCAGGCGGCGGAGTACCAGCGCGTCGTCCAGCCGGCCGGCAGCCAGGTGCCGAGCCAGCGCGTGGCGAAGGAGCTCGTGACCACGGTCGCGATCATGCCGAGCAGGTTGAGCAGGAAGAAGCCGATCAGGAACCAGTTGGCGGCGGCCCAGAGCTTCGTGGAGAGACGGGTATCGGCAACCATGTGGCTCAGCCCTTTCCGCCGCCGGCCGGACCGCGATAGAGCATGCCGCGCGCGGCAAGCACCAGAACGACGATCGCGAGCTGGACGAGGCCCATGATCATCGCGACTGCGGATGCCATGGAGTAATCATATTCCTCGAAGGCCGCCTGATAGGCCGCGATCGAGATCACCCGGGTCGGACCCGCCGGCGCGCCGAGCAGCACGGCGGAGGGGAAGACCGAGAAGGCCTGCACGAAGGACAGGCAGAAGGTGATCGCGAGGCCCGGCAGCAGCAGCGGGAAGAGGATGTTCTTGAAGCGCTCCCAGGGACCCGCGCCCAGCGTCGCACCCGCCTGTTCCAGCGCCGGGTCGATGCCGGTGAGGTAGGAGAGCGTCAGCAGGAAGGTGAAGGGGAAGCCGGTGATGACCAGCGAGAGCATCACGCCCCAGTAATTGTGCAGGAGCTTGATCGGCGTCGAGATCAGCCCGATCGTCATCAGGGTGCGGTTGAACCAGCCTTGCGGTCCCAGATAGTTCAGCAGGCCCTCGGCGACGAGCACGGTGCCGAGCGTGATCGGGATCACCAGCAGCGTGGTCAGCAGGCGCTGGTGCTTCATCAGGCGGACGCGGAAGGCGATCGGCACCGCCAGCACCAGCGTGGCGATGGTGACGGGCAGAGCGAGCCAGAGCGTCGTCGCGATCGTGCCGTACAGGAACGAATCCGAGAAGAAGCGGGTGTAGTTGGCGAAGGCGTTGCCCGCCTTCGGCGTGAAGGACAGGAACAGCCCGTACAGGAACGGGTAGATGAACAGCGCCACGACGAAGAGCGCCGCCGGCAGGACCAGCATGGTCAGGCCGTCGAGCCCGCGCGCGGCGAGCCTCTGTTTCAGGGGAATGGCGTTGACCGCCTCGACGGAGCTCATGCCTTGCCCCCGGTGAAGACGAGCACGCGGTCGGGATCGGCGCCGAGCGTGACGGTGGCGCCGGGCTGGAGCTTCTGCTCGGCAAGGAAGGAGAGGCTGGTGCCGTCCTCCATCTTGGCGAAGCCGACGAACTCGCGGCCGCGGAACTCGGTCGAGACCAGGTTGGCGACGAGGCCGCTCTGGCCAGGCGCGTTCGGGTGCAGGTCTTCTGGCCGGATCGCGACCCAGGCGCTCTGCCCGACGGCGACGCTCTCGCGGACGCGGCCGGTCACGGTCGCGCCGCCAATGGCGATCTGGGCCGTGCCGCCGTTGACGGCGGTGACCTTGCCGGCAACCGTGTTGCGGAAGCCCATGAACTCGGCGACGTCGAGATGGTCGGGCCGGGAGAACAGGTCTTCGGGCGTGCCGACCTGCCGAACCACGCCTTCGCGCATCACGACGATGCGGTCGGCGAGCGAGAGCGCCTCTTCCTGGTCGTGCGTCACGTAGATCGTGGTGGCGCCGAGCGTGTTGTGGATGCGGCGGATCTCGGCGCGCATCTCGAGGCGCAGCTTGGCGTCGAGGTTGGAGAGCGGCTCGTCCATCAGCACGAGCGGCGGCTCGACGACGATGGCGCGGGCGATCGCGACGCGCTGCTGCTGGCCGCCCGAGAGCTGGCCGGGCAGCTTCTCGGTCTGGCCCTGCAGGTGCACCAGGGCGGCCGCCTCGGCGACGCGCCGGTCGGCCTCGGCCTTGGGCACGCCGCGCATCTTCAGGCCGAAGCCGATGTTCTTGTTCACGCTCATATGCGGGAACAGGGCGTAGTTCTGGAAGACCATGCCGAAGCCGCGCTCTTCCGGGCGCAGCTGGTCGATGCGCTTGTCGTCGAGCCAGATGCCGCCGCCGGTCGCGGGCAGCAGCCCGGCGATCAGGTTCAGCGTCGTCGACTTGCCGCAACCGGACGGGCCTAGCAGGGCGATGAACTCGCCCTTGGTGATCGTCAGTGAGACCTCTTTCAGCGCGTTGAAGCTGCCGAAATCGCGACTGAGTTTGTCGAGCTTGAGCTCGCGAAAGTTCGCTGCGTGAATCGTCATGGGGCCACGTGGTTGGAGCGGACGTTGGTGACGTGCCGGGACTGGCGATGAGGGAACAGGCCGGTTGGAGCCTGGCCGGTTTGGTAGCTGTATAGCCGAGTTAATTGCGCTTGGCGTCGCCGATTTCGTCAGGCGGAGTGGCCTTGAGCGGCTTGTTCTGAGCCATGGTTTCCCCTCCTGGCGATCGGATGTCGCCTTTTCGGTGTTCGTTCGCGGATCGTCTCGAAGCCTCGCCTGCGCGCATTCTCCGGAGCGATTCACGTCACGGCGGTTGACGTCGTGATGTGCTGATAAGTATGCTAGTATACTAGTGAACGAGGGCGTTGCAATGGCCATTTCCGCTGCTCGCCAGGGCACCGACCAGATCCACCGCGCCCTGCGCGCCGACATCCTCAATGCGGCTCTGCTTCCGGGCGAGGCGATGTCCGAGGCGCGCATGGCGGTGCAGTTCGGCGTCAGCCGCACGCCGGTGCGCGAGGCCTTCAAGCGGCTGGTCGAAGAGGGCTTTCTGGTGGTCGTGCCGCAGGTCGGCACCTTCGTGGCGCCGATCGACCTCGCGGCGGTCTATGACAGCCAGTTCGTGCGCGAGACCCTGGAGTGCCGGACGGTGTCGCTCGCGGCCGAGCGAATCAATGCTGCCGGCAAGGCGGCGCTCGACAACCTGATCGCGCAGCAGCGCATGGCGCTGAAGGCCGGCGACCGGCCGAACTTCTTCCGGCTCGACGAAGATTTCCACACCGAATTGTCGCGGCTCTCCGGTCACCCTCTGGTCTGGAGCCTGATCGAGAGCGTCAAGGCGCAGCTCGACCGGGTGCGCTGCCTGTCGCTGGAGACGCCGTCCTGGTCGGACATGATCATGAGCCAGCACGAGGAGATCGCGGCCTGCGTCGGCGCCGGTGACGCGGCAGGAGCGGAGCGGGCGATGCGGGCGCATCTGCGCACGGTGTTCGACGCGATCGAGGCGATCGCCCGCAACCATGTCGACGCCTTCGACAAGGGCGCGGCTGCAAACAAGTAGCTGGCCGGCTACCGGCGCCGGCTGCTCATTTCGATGTGCCGGCTCCAGCGCGAGAGCGCGAAGCAGATCAGCCAGTAGATCGTCCCGGAGAAGGCATAGGCCTCCATGTTCATGCCGACCCAGCTCGGATCGGCGAGCGAGGCTTGGGCGATGCCGAGCAGGTCGAGGATCGAGACCACGAGCACGAGCGTGGTGTTCTTGACCAGCGCGATGAACTCGTTGGTCATCGCCGGCAGCGAGATGCGCAGCGCCTGCGGCAGGACGATGAAGCCGGTCGCCTTCCAGTAGCCCAGGCCGAGCGCGGTCGCGGCCTCGCGCTGGCCGGCGGGCAGTGCCTGCAGGCCGCCGCGCACGGCCTCGGCCATATAGGCGGCGATGACGAAGCCGAGTCCGATCACGGCGCGCGCCAGCCTATCGATGCCGATGCCGCCGGGCATGATCAGCGGCAGCAGCAGCGAGGCCAGGAAGATCACCGCGATGATCGGCACGCCGCGCCAGAACTCGATGAAGAGCACGCTGACCAGCCGGATCACCGGCAGCTCGGATTGGCGTCCGAGCGCGAAGGCGATGCCGAGCGGGATCGCGATCAGGCTCGAATAGATCGAGATGAACACGGTCAGCATCAGCCCGCCCCATTCGCGGGTCTCGACCGGCCTGAGGCTCAGCCCGCCGCCGAGCAGCCAGATGCCGAGCAAAGGCAGCACGACCAGCGCGGCGAGGCCGAGCTTCAGGCGCAGGCGCGCGGGAGCGAAGACGATGGCGGCGCCGGCTAGCACGAAGATGATGCCGGCGAGGTTGACGCGCCAGCGCTCGTCGGGCGGGTAGAACCCGTACATGAACTGGCCGAAGCGGGCGCGCACGAAGACCCAGCAGGCGCCGCCGGCGGTGCAATCGTTGCGTGAGGTGCCAGACCAGCTTGCGTCGATCAGCGCCCAGCGGATCAGCGGCACGGCGATCCAGAGCACGAAGAGGCCGATGGCGAGGGTGAGCACGCCGGTTGCCGGCGTGCCGAACAGGCGGGTGCGCCAGCTTTGGGCGGCAGTGGCGCTCATCGCGTCACCAGCGCGATCCTGGCATTGTACCAGTTCATGAAGGCGGAGACGGCAAGGCCGATCACCAGATAGACCGCCAGCGTCATCGCGATGATCTCGATCGCCTGGCCGGTATTGGTCAGGGCCGAGCCCATGAACAGGCTGACGATGTCAGGATAGGCGATGGCCGCGCCGAAGGACGAGTTCTTCAGCACGTTGAGGTACTGGTTGGTCATTGGCGGGACCATGATCCGCATCGCCTGCGGGATGGTGACGAGGCGCAGGATCTGGGGGCGGCGCAGGCCGAGCGCCGAGGCCGCCTCGGTCTGGCCGTGCGGCACGGCCTGGATGCCGCCGCGGACGATCTCGGCGATGAAGCCGGCGGTGTAGGTGACGAGCGCGGCGAGCAGCGCCACGAATTCGGGGATGACGACGAAGCCGCCGCGATAGTTGAAGCCGCGCAGCACCGGCACGTCCCAACGCGTCGTCAGGCTGGCATAGGTCACGGCCAGGACCGGCACGAGGATGACGAGGACGAGGCCGATCGTCAGGACGGGTGCGTCCTGGCCGGTCCGCTCCTTGCGCAGCCGGGCCCAGCGCGCCACCAGCCATTGCGCCAGCCAGGCGAGCAGGATCGCCAGCAGGGCCCAGCGGAAGTTCGCCGGCGCATCGGGCAATGGGATGGTCAGCCCGCGGTTGTTCAGGAAGGCGACGCTGAAGACGCTGAGCGAGTCGCGCGGCGCCGGCAGGGCGGCGATGACGCCGAAATACCAGAACAGCACGAAGAACAGCAGCGGGATGTTGCGGACGAACTCGATATAGGCGCCGGCGATGGTCGAGAGCAGCCAATGCGAGGAGAGCCTGGCGATGCCGACGACGAAGCCGAGCAGGGTGGCGAGCGCGATCGCGATCACCGTGACCAGCATGGTGTTGGCGACGCCGGCCCAGAACAGGCCCAAGATGTTGTCCTGCTGGGTATAGCCGGTGAGGACGAAGGGCACCTCGATGCCCGAGGTCCGCCAGAGGAAGTCGAAGCCCGAGGCGATGCCGGCCTTGACCATGTTCTCCGACGCGTTGCGTACGAAGTAGACGATCAGGCCGACGAGCCCGAGCAGCAGCGCGGCCTGGTAGAGCAGGCCGCGCACGCGCTTGTCGTTGATGAACGCGAGAGCCTTGTCCAAGGCGTCAGGCCTTCAGGCCAGCCTCAGGCTCTCACTGGAAGGGCGGGGTGAAGAGCAGGCCGCCCTTGCTCCAGAGCTGGTTCTGGCCGCGCTCCATCTTCAGGGCCGAGCCCATGCCGACGGTGCGCTCGAAGCTCTCGCCGTAATTGCCGACCTGCTTGATCGCCTTGTACATCCAGTCGTCGGGCAGGCCCATCATGGCTCCGAAGCCGCCCTCGGCGCCGAGCAGGCGACGGACTTCCGAGTTCTTCGAATTGGCCTTCATCTCGTCGACATTGGCGGAGGTCACGCCGAGCGCCTCGGCGGCGATCATGCCGTTCAGCACCCAGCGCACGATCAGCTGCCAGCGCTCGTCGCCCCAGCGGGTGACCGGGCCCTGCGGGTCGTTCGAGATCGGCTGGGTCAGGATGACGTGGTCGCCCGGGACCTTGAGCTTGACGCGCTGGCCGGCGAGGGCGCCGACGCCGGCGGTATAGGCGTCGCAGCGGCCGGAATCATAGGCGGCGATGGCGTCGTCGTTCTTCTGGAAGTTGGTGATGGTGACCTTGAGGTTGCGCTCGCGGAACCAGTCGGCGGCGTTCTTCTCCTCGGTCGAGCCGGCGGCGACGCAGACCGAGGCGCCGTCGAGATCGGCCGCCGTCTTGGCGTTGGTCGACTTGCGGACGATGAAGGTCTGGCCCTCGTAGAAGTTGATGCCCTGGAAGTTCAGGCCGAGCGTGGCGTTGCGCGAGAAGGTGATGGTCGAGTTGCGCGAGAGCACGTCGACCTGGCCCGATTGCAGGATCGGCCAGCGCTGCTGCACCGAAGTCGGCGTGTACTTGACCTTGCTGGCGTCGCCGAGGACGGCGGCTGCCAGCGCCCGGCAATAGTCGACGTCGATGCCGCTCCACTCGCCCTTGTCGTTGGCGAAGGAGAAGCCGGGCAGGCCGAGATGCACGCCGCATTCGAGATTCCCGCGCGCCTTGATCGCATCGAGCGTCGGGCTGGGCGCGAGCTGTTGCGCCGTGGCGGTCGAGGCGCCGCCGGCAAGGAGCAGCGCCGCAATCAGATATCTCATGATGTGTTCCCCGGTTTTTTGATGCGCTTTTGAGGCTGCGCTGCGCGACTATGCAACAGACAGGCCGCAGCCGGTAGCTCGCCTTTCGGCACAGTCGGTTTGGGATCGCAGCCCATCCTCGCCGTCATTGCGAGGAGGCATAGCCGACGAAGCAACCCAGGGGGACCGGGTGAGCGAGACGCCCCTGGGTTGCTTCGCTGAGCCTGTACTCGGGCTTGCCGAAGGCAAGACCCGGGTGCTCGCAATGACGGCGAGGACGGGGCCAGCAGCTTCAGGCCACCGACATGGTGAGCGGTGGTTTCACCTCGGTGGGGAGCGGCGAGATGTAGCCCTCCGCGCCGACGCGGGCCTTGAGGTCGGCCTTGGCGGCTTCCATCAGCGCGGGATTCGAGAGCACGGCGGCGCCCGTTGCCGCCATCGCCTTGGCGACCTGGATCATGGCCTTGTGCGCGGCGGGAGCCTTGCCTTGCGCCACGACCTGCCAGGTGTGGAAGGGCGTACCGATCGCGACCGTCGGGGCATGGGCCTGCACGGTCGGCACCACCCAGCTGACGTCGCCGACATCGGTCGAGCCGATCATCGGGTTGCGCGGCGCATCCAGAGGCACGGTGAAGTCGGCCAGCGGCGCGTCGGTCTGGGCCAGGCCGATCGAGCGCCAGGACGAGGCGATCTCCTGCGGCGACAGCGTCGCGCGGATCTGGCGGGCGAAGTCCTTGTCGGCATCGTCGAAATGCGGCGGGCCGAGCTCTTCGAGGATATCGTGCATGGCGTGCTCGAGCGGGCCGTTGCCGACGACGTTCGAGACGGCGCTGACGATGCGCATCTCCATCTTGGTCTCGGTCATCAGCGCCGCGCCCTCGGCGATCTTGCGGACGCGCTGGACCAGTTCGAGCATGCCCGGCAGGTCGCGGGCGCGGATCGAATAGCGCACGCGGGCATGGGCCTGCACGACGTTGGGCGCGATGCCGCCGGTGTCGAGCAGGGCGTAGTGGACCCGCGCGTCGCTCGGCATGTGCTCGCGCATGTAGTTGACGCCGACATTCATCAGCTCGACGGCGTCGAGCGCGCTGCGGCCGAGATGCGGCGAGGCGGCGGCATGGGCGGCGCGGCCGGTGAAGACGAAATCGGCGCGGGTATTGGCGAGCGAGAGCGGCGGGGTGACCTCCCAGAAGCTCGACGGGTGCCAGGAGATCGCGACGTCGGCGTCCTCAAAAGCGCCGGCGCGGACCATGAAGGCCTTGGCGGCCCCGCCTTCTTCCGCCGGGCAGCCATAGTAGCGCACGCGGCCGGGGATCTTGTTCTCGGCGAGCCAGTCCTTCATCGCGGTGGCGGCGAGCAGTGCCGCAGAACCGAGCAGGTTGTGCCCGCAACCGTGGCCGTGGCCGCCATCCTCGATCGGGGCGTGCTGGGCTACTCCCGCCTCCTGGCTCAGGCCGGGCAGCGCATCGTACTCGCCGAGGAAGGCGATGACCGGGCCGCCTTCGCCGGCCTCGCCGATCACGGCTGTGGGAATCTCGGCGACGTTCTCGGTGATCCGGAAGCCCTGATGGCGCAATTCGGCGACATGTTCGGCGACCGAGCGCGCCTCGGTGTAGCAGACCTCGGGCATGCCCCAGACCCGCTCGCTCAGCGCGATGAAGCGCTCCTTGCTGGCATCGACATGGCGCCAGAGATCGTTTCGGTTGTCCATTTTAGTCTCACGGTGATGAGGAACGCGCCATTTGAGCAATTGGTGTGCCAGCCGTCCAGCGACTGGAGGGCGTAACGTCAACCGTTGCGCTGCACAATTGACGCATCGGTTGGCACATGCCTTGCTCTCGGGTCTCGGGGAAATGAGGGCTGAAGCCCTCGCGAGGTTACGTGGGTCTGAGGACCAGTGGAGGTTCCATGAACGAGCATAAGCTGCAGAAACTGATCGATGATGTGAAGGACGGAGGCCTGTCGCGGCGCTCGTTCATGCGGAAGGTGGTGGCTGCAGGCATCGCCGCTCCGATCGCCAGCCAGATGCTCGTCTGGAACGGCGTGGCGATGGCGCAGGCGTCGCTGCCCTACAAGCCGACCAAGGCCGGCGGCGGCGGCCCGCTGAAGCTCCTGCTCTGGCAGGCGCCGACGCTGCTGAACCCGCATTTCGCCAGCGGCACCAAGGACCAGATCGCCTCGCGCATCTTCTTCGAGCCGCTCGCCGGCTGGGACAAGGAGGGCAACCTCACCCCGCAGCTCGCCGCGGAGGTTCCGACCAGGGCGAATGGCGGGCTTTCCGCCGATGGCAAGGAGGTGATCTGGAAGCTGAAGCCGGGCGTCAAATGGCATGACGGCAAGCCGCTCACCGCCGACGACGTCGTGTTTACCTGGGAATATGCCGCCGATCCGGCGACCGCCGCCTACACCACCGGCGCCTACACCGACATCAAGGTCGAGAAGATCGACGACCTGACCGTCAAGGTCATCTTCAAGCAGCCGACGCCGTTCTGGGCCGACGCCTTCGTCGGCGTGACCGGCCAGATCCTGCCGAAGCATCATTTCGGCGAGTACAAGGGCGCCAAGTCGCGCGAGGCGCCGGCCAACCTGAAGCCGGTCGGCACCGGCCCCTACAAGTTCGTCGACTTCAAGCCGGGCGATATCCTGACCGGCGAGCGCTTCGCCGACTACCACGTCAAGAACCAGCCGCATTTCGACACGCTGGAGGTCAAGGGCGGCGGCGACGCGGTCTCGGCGGCGCGCGCCGTGCTGCAGACTGCCGAGTTCGACTATGCCTGGAACCTGCAGGTCGAGGACGAAGTGCTGAAGCGCATGGAGACCGGCGGCCGCGGCAAGGTCAGCACCGTGGTCTCGGGCGATATCGAGTTCATCATCCTCAACACCACCGACCCCTGGACCGAGGTCGACGGCGAGCGCTCCAGCGTCAAGACCAAGCACCCGACCCTGACGGACCCGAAGGTGCGCGAGGCGATCAACCTGCTGATCGACCGCGAGTCGGTGCAGAAGTTCATCTACGGCCGTGGTGGCATCGCGACGGCGAGCTTCGTCAACGAGCCGAAGCAGTTCAAGTCGCAGAAGCTGAAATACGAGTTCAACATCGACAAGGCGAACAAGATCCTCGACGACGCCGGCTACAAGCGCGGCTCCGACGGCATCCGCGAGAAGGACGGCAAGAAGCTCAAATACGTCTTCCAGACCTCGATCAACGCCCCGCGCCAGAAGACGCAGGCGATCATCAAGCAGGCCTGCCAGAAGGCCGGCATCGACCTCGAGCTGAAGTCGGTGACCGCCTCGGTCTTCTTCTCGTCGGACGTGGCGAACCCCGACACCTACACCAAGCTCTATGTCGACATGGAGATGTACACCACCACGCAGCCGCAGCCCGATCCCGAGCGCTTCCTCAACCAGTTCGCCTCGTGGGAGGTCGCCACGAAGGAGAACAAGTGGCTCGGCCGCAACGTCTCGCGCTACTCCGATCCGGCGGCCGACGAGGCCTACAAGGCGGCGCAGAAGGAGCTCGACCCGGCCAAGCGGGCAGCGCTCCTGATCAAGGTCAACGAGATCTTCTGCGAGGCGAACGTGATCCTGCCGCTGCTGTCGCGCACCCGCGTCGCCGCGGCCGTGAACAACCTGGCGCATGACCATAGCGGCTGGGACGTCGACACCTGGAACCTCGCGGCCTGGTATCGCACCTGAGCATGGCGACGCCCGTCGCGGAACCGTAACGCACTTCCGCGACGGGCGGGACCGCCGCTTCATCGACCCGGCTCGGCCGGATCGATGAAGCGGGTGGCAGCATGGCCCTTCCGAGCCGCCGGCCCAGCCTGCGGCTCACGCCCAACGATAAAGAGATATCTCCATGGCGACCTATCTCATCCGGCGATTATTGATCGCCATTCCCAGCCTCCTGGCCATCAGCCTGATCCTGTTCACGGTTCTGGCGCTGGCCCCGGGCGATCCGTTCGAGGAACTCGCGACCAATCCCAACGTACCGCCCGAGGTGCGCGCCGCGCTGCGGGCCAAGTTCGGCATCGATGACCCGGTGATGGTGCGCTATTTCCGCTGGCTCGCCGCGATGGCGCAGGGCGACTGGGGCTTCTCCTTCGCCAGCCGCATCAACGTCGACTCCCTCATCCTGCAGCGCGTGCCGACCACGCTCTTCGTCGTCGGCTCCTCGCAGCTGCTCGCGCTGGCGATCGCGCTTCCGGTCGGCATCTACGCGGCGACGCGGCCGTATTCGCTCTTCGACCAGATCGCCAACACGCTCGCCTTCGTCGGCTTCTCGCTGCCGACCTTCTTCACCGGCCTGCTCTTCATCCTGCTGTTCTCGATCTACCTGGACTGGCTGCCCTTCGTCTATCGCTCCGACATCGCCGCGACCGGCTGGCGCTGGTACTGGGAGATGCTGCGGCAGGCGATCATGCCGATCACGGTGCTCGGCCTGTTCCAGGCGGCCTCCTATACGCGCTACGTGCGCTCGGCCGTGCTCGACGTGGTCAGGCTCGACTACGTCACGACGGCGCGGGCCAAGGGCCTGAGCGAGCAGAAGGTGACGATCCGCCACGTCGCGCGCAACGCGCTGATCCCGGTCGTCACGCTCGTCGCGCTGCAGATGCCCGCCGTGTTCGGCGGCGCCATCGTCACCGAGCAGATCTTCCGGGTCCCCGGCATCGGCTCGCTGCTGATCAGCGCCATCCTCTCCAACGACACCCCGGTGGTGATGGCGGTGACCTTCGTCTTCGCCTGCCTCGTCGTCCTCTTCAACCTCATTGCGGATTTGCTTTATGGCTGGCTCGACCCTCGCATCTCCTTCCGCTGAACCGGCCGTGGCCGCGTCGGCGCGGGGCGTGTCGGTCTCGCCGGCGCGCGAGACCTGGCGCCGCTTCCGCCGCCACCGCCTGGCGATGATCAGCGCGCTCGTGCTCGGCATGCTCATCCTCGGCGTCGTCGTCGGGCCGTTCCTGTGGCCGGTGGCGATCAACGAGATCGACTTCTCGGCACAGCTGCAGGGCCCGTCCTGGGCCCATCCGTTCGGCACCGACGATCTCGGCCAGGACATCCTGGCCCGGATGATCTATGGCGGGCGCATCTCGCTGGCGGTCGGCCTTGCGGCCATGGTCGTGGCCACGTTCGTCGGCGTCATCGTCGGCGCGCTCGCCGGCATGTCGCGGCGCGCGCTCGACCCGTTCCTGATGTGGGTGACGGACCTGTTCCTGTCGCTGCCGCAGCTGCCGCTGCTGCTGCTGGTGATCTACCTGTTCCGCGAGCAGCTCAAGGCGGTGTTCGGCCTGGAGGGCGGCGTCTTCGTCCTGATCGTCGTCGTCATCGGCGGCCTGCGCTGGATGCCGGTGGCGCGGCTGGTCCGGGCGCAGTTCTTCTCGCTGCGCGAGAAGGAATTCGTCGAGGCGGCCAAGGCGTCGGGCGCGACGAGCTGGCGCCAGATGGTCCACCACATCCTGCCCAACGCGATCGGCCCGGTCATCGTCGCCGCCACGATCGAGGTCTCGTCCGCCATCATCGCGGAATCGACGCTCTCCTTCCTCGGCCTCGGCTTCCCGCCTGACATCCCGACCTGGGGGCGGCTCCTGTTCGACGCGAAGGACCAGCTCGACGTCGCCCCGCATTGGGCGATGTTCCCAGGCGCCGCAATTTTCCTTACGGTGCTCTCCATCAACTTCATCGGCGACGGCCTGCGCGATGCGCTCGACCCTCGTCGCGTGATCTGACAATCGAAACGACCGGAAACCGCACATGGCCAGCCCGATTCTCTCCGTTTCCAACCTGACCACCTCCTTCCGCGTCGAAGGCTTGTGGCGCCCGGTCGTCAAGGGCATCTCGTTCGAGATCGCGCCGAAGGAGACGGTCGCGGTCGTCGGCGAATCCGGCTCGGGCAAGAGCGTCACCGCGCTCTCGATCATGCGGCTGACGCCCCCCGGTTCGAGCAAGATCGAGGGCTCGATCAAGCTCTCCGGCAAGGAGCTGCTGACGCTGCCGGAGCCCGAGATGCGGCACATCCGCGGCAACGAGGTCGCGATGATCTTCCAGGAGCCGATGACCTCGCTGAACCCGGTGCTGACCATCGGCTTCCAGATCGCCGAGGCGCTGATCCTGCACCGCGGCCTGTCGCGCTCGGAGGCCGAGGCCGAGACCATCCGCCTGCTCGAGAAGGTGCGCATCCCGGCGGCGAAGTCGCGCTTCCACGAATACCCGCACCGCTTCTCCGGCGGCATGCGCCAGCGCGTGATGATCGCGATGGCACTGGCCTGCAAGCCGAAGCTGCTGATCGCCGACGAGCCGACCACCGCGCTCGACGTGACGATCCAGGCGCAGATCCTCGAGCTCATCAAGGTGCTGCAGGAGGAGGAGGACATGTCCGTCCTCTTCATCACGCACGACATGGGCGTGGTCGCCGAAATCGCCGACCGCACGGTGGTGATGTATAACGGCCAGGCCGTCGAGACAGGGCCGACCGAGGACATCTTCGCCCGGCCGACGCATCCCTACACCCGCTCGCTGCTCTCGGCCGTGCCGAAGCTCGGCTCGATGGGCGGCCACACGCGGCCGATGCGCTTCCCGGTCGTCGACCGCGCCACCGGCCTCTCCGACGTGCCGACCGAGACCTCCGACACGGTGGCGCCCGCCAGCGAGCGGCCGGTGCTGGAGGTCAGCGGCCTGACGACGCGCTTCGAGATCCGCGCCGGCCTGCTCGGCGGGGTCAAGGGCCGGGTGCACGCGGTCGAGAACGTCTCGTTCAGCCTGCAATCGGGCGAGACGCTGGCGCTGGTCGGCGAATCCGGCTGCGGCAAGTCGACCACCGGCCGCTCGGTGATGCGCCTGATCGAACCGCTCTCCGGCTCGGTGCTGCTCGACGGCGAGGACGTGCTGAAGCTCGACCAGCGCACGCTGCGCGACCGGCGCAAGCGCATGCAGATGATCTTCCAGGACCCCTTCGCCAGCCTCAACCCGCGCATGAATGTCGGCGCCGCCATTGCCGAGCCGCTGATCATCAACGGCCTCGCCACCCGCTCGCAGGCGCGCGAGAAGGTCGCCGAGCTGCTGCGCCGCGTCGGCCTCCTGCCGGACATGGCGAGCCGCTTCCCGCACGAGTTCTCGGGCGGCCAGCGCCAGCGCATCTGCATCGCGCGTGCGCTCGCGGTCGAGCCGCGGCTGATCGTGGCCGACGAATCGGTCTCGGCGCTCGACGTCTCCGTGAAGGCGCAGGTCATCAACCTGATGCTCGAGCTGCAGGAGCGGATGAAGCTCGCCTATCTCTTCATCTCGCACGACATGGCGGTGGTCGAGCGCGTCAGCCACCGTGTCGCGGTGATGTATCTCGGCGAGATCGTCGAGATCGGCCCGCGCGAGGCGGTGTTCGGCAATCCGCAGCACCCCTATACCAAGCGCCTGCTGGCGGCGGTGCCGGTGCCCGATCCGGCGCGCCGGCTGGAGAAGCGCCCGGTCTCGAACGACGAGATCAAGAGCCCGCTGCGCGCGCCCGACTACGTGCCGCCGGTGCGCCAGTTCCGCGAGGTCTCGCCGGGCCATGCGGTGATGATCTGGGGTCAGGAATGGGAGACGCAGCCGGCCATCGCCAAGGTGGCGTGAGCCGCTTTCGATCGTCTGGAGCGAAGCCATCGAGGCCCGGCATGGGATCCCATGCCGGGCCTTTCGCTTCAGGCGCTCCGCTCAGCGCAGTACCTGCGAGGCGCAGCAGAAGTCGCGGACCGCGAGGGCCGGGGCCGGGTTCTTCAGGTGGCAGACCGAGTTGGGCTGCTGCGGCAGCGAGGGGCGCTCCAGCGTGTAGGCCTTGCATTGCGGCTCGTCCTCGCAGGCCTTGCGACAGACGTCCCCCTTCATCTCCCGCGTCAGGATAAAGCTGCGGTAGTCATTGCCGGGCCGGTTGGTGCTGTAGTCGAGCTTGGCTTGCGGCGCAGGGCGCGGCAGCTCCGCCTCGACCGGCAGCGACGCCTTCCACATCTCGTGCTCGAGGTCTTCGCCAAGCCCGTCGATCGATGGCGAGGCGTTCATGGCGAAGCCAATGCCGCTGCCCCAATAGACGAAGCGCGCCATGAACTGATAGTTCAGCGTGGAGCTACCCCAGGTCCAGACGCCGGAGTGCACGGCGCTGTAGCTGTCATCCTCGTTGTGCCGCAGCCTGGTTCCGACGCTGTAGAACCAGCGATCGCCGAGATCCACTTTTGGCCAGTCGCGCGGGCCGGTCTTGAGCAGGCCGAAGCGGGGTTCGAAATGACGCATGAACAGGGCCATGTCTCTGGCGGAGATGATCCAGCCGGCCCATGACGACATGAAGGGCTGGACGAGGCTGATATGGGCCGCGCCGGCGCCGGCCGGCTCCAGCACGAGCCGGCGGCAAGCCTCCTCATAGGGCTGGCCCGTGACCTGCTCGACGATCAGGCCGAGCACCTGGAAATTCTTGTTCTCGTACTGGTGCTTGCCGCCGGGGTCCTGGAACAGGCGCAGCTTGATCGTGTCGCGCATCTGCTCGGCGAGGCTGAGCTTGTGCTGGTCGATATTGGCGTCGCCGATGCCGCTGGTCTGGGTGAGGAGCTGCGCCACCGTGATCGAGCTGAAGCGCCGGTCGGCCGGGCGGCCGTAGCGGGCGAAATAGCCGGCCAGTACGGCGCCAAGTGGCGCGTCGTATTGCAGGCGGCCGGCCTCGACCAGCTTGACGATGCAGATGCCGGTAATGACCTTCGAGACGCTGGCGACCGGCTCGGGCTTGAGCGGCGAGGTCGCGCCGCTCTTGTCGCTGCCGACGATGTGCCCGTCGCGGATGATGGCGACGCTGCTCCGCTTCAACTTGTGCTTGGCGGTCCAGGCGCGGTAGGCGCCGAGCATGCGTTCCGCCACAGCATCGGCGCGAGCTGGGCCGGGCGCAGCCAGGGCCACCGCGATCCCCAGAAGCGCCGCCGCCGCGATCCGAAACCCGTTCATTGGCCGCCCTCCGAACCCTCCTGAAAAGGGGTAGCGGCACAGCTTTCTCGGGCCATCCCCCATATGGAGGACGAAACCTTTCGCATCTGGAGGCTAGTCTTCAGTCAGGATGAGTGTTCGGGCCGGGGGGCTACCGTGATGCGTCGTTCCGCTTACAGCATATGCTCCTGATGCGGCGCCGTTCGCGGCTCGCAAGGCGTTCCAACCCGCTTCTTGGTGGCTCGGGACGGTCTCTAGCGCGACCGGACCGGCAGCTCCGCGCCGCGCAGCAGGGCCGCGACCTGGCTCTGCTGGCGCATCCCGGTCTTCTGGAAGATGCGGGCGAGATGGGTGCGCGCGGTCGAGATGCGCACGTGCTGCTCCTCCGCCGCCTCGGCCAGCGACAGGCCGGAGGCGAGGGCCGAAGCGAATTTCGCCTCGGTCTCGGTCAGGCCGAAGAGCTGCTGCGCCGCTGCGACCAGATCGGCCGCCGGCTCCAGCGGCCGGATGGCGATCATCACGCTGGGCGAGGCGCTTGGCAGGCCGTAGCCCGGCGGCACCGGCAGCACGCACAAGGAGAGGTTGCAGCCCTCGGCTCCGGCGGCATGCGCCTGCAGGTGGGTGCGGCGGGCATTCGGATCATGCGCCGGGGCGAGCGTCTGCGCGACCAGGCGCTTGAGCGCGGCCTGATCCTGCGCGCTGCGGGCGAAGATGCGGCCGGTGCGCAGGCCGAGCGCGCCCTCCGGCTCGGCCAGGAACTGGTCGGCCGTCTCGTTGGCGTAGACCAGCCGCATCTGCGGATCGGCGATGACGATGCCGACGGAGAGCGTGTCGAGCGCAGTGCGCGCCATGTCCCGCTGCAGCGTCAGGAAGCCGATATGGCGGCGCAATTCGGCGACGCGGGTCATGATCGGCGTCAGGCGTTCGAGCAGGGCTGCGTCCTGTGCGTCGAAGGCGTCCTGGTTGCGGCCGCGCTGCACGTCGAAGAACCAGAAGGAGGGGCCGGCCTCCAGAACGCGGCTGCCCAGGCCGCCATACATGTCCTGCGGCGCCATCCATTCGCGCCAGACGCGGCTGGCGCGCAGGCGCTCCTCGCCGATCAGGGCGTGATCGGCATAGGTCTGGCCGATCGGCACCTTGTTGAGCGTCTGGCCGAAGGAGACGAACTCTTCGGCGAACTCCTCATAGGCGCGCTGGTGCATCACAGGATCGAAATTGGTGGTGACGGCGTCCTCGGGACCGAGGTCCGGCCCGACGCGGGCGAAGCAGGCTTTCGACCCGCCGAAGAGTTGCCGTATCTGTTCGACGGCGGCGGGCATCTGCTCGGCGTCATAAGCGCTGAGCAGAAGGCTATCGATCGTCGCGACGACCGCATCGAGATTCGCGCGCGCCATAGCCAACTCCAGCGCCGCCGGACGTGTCACGGTGCGTCACGCGGTTCGCCCCTGCCGCGCTCATTCGCCGCCGTTTTCGCCCTCAGCATGATCGGGCAGAACCCAATCGATACCGCGTTGGCGTGTTTATGGAAAGTCCAAAAACGATCCAATGTGAGCCGGCGGCTTTTATCCGCGGGCGTGCAGGAAATCCTGCAGCGCCGTCGCGGTGGGCAGCGCCTCGAAAACCCCGACGCGCTGCGTCACCAGCGCACCGCAGGCAGCGGCGCGGCGCAGCGCCTCCTTGAAGGGCAGGCCCGCGACCAGGCTCGCCGCGAGCCCGGCGGCGAAGGCATCGCCGGCGCCAAGGCTGTCGACCGCCTCGATGGCGAAGGCGGGCTGCCGCAACGCCGGCTCGCCCTTGCGGAAGGCGATCGCCCCGGCGTTGCCGCGGGTGACGACCAGCGTGTCCGGTCCGTGCTGGAGGATGGAATGCGCCAGCCGCTCGTCCTCGGTGGCCGCGGCATCCGAATTGCTTGCGGGCGGCAGCGCCTCCGCAAGGGCAGAGGCTTCGCTGGCATTGACGATGAGGATCGAGGTGTTGGCGAGAATCTCCGGCTTCACCGCGCGGAAGGGCGAGGGGTTGAGCAAGGTCCTGATCCCGGCCTGGCGCGCCAGCCGGAAGGCCTCGATGATCGGCGCGTCGGCAATTTCGAACTGCGCCAGCACCAGACCGGCCTGCCGGAGCGCGTCCGCCACGCTTCCGACATCCTGCGCGGACAAGGACAGGTTCGCACCAGCGTGAACGGCCAGACAATTCTCCCCGGTAGCATCGGTAAAGCCGACGCCACCACCCGTTGCACCGGGAAACTGCTTCAGCATCGTCAGCGGCAGGCCGGCCCGGCGCAGCGCCGGGGCGGCAAAGACGGAGAGGGGATCATCGCCAATGGCCATCAACCCGTCGACCGCGGCGCCGAGCCGCACGGCGCCAACGGCGAGATTGAAGCCCTTGCCTCCCGGCTCTACGGTCAGCATATCGGCGCGGAGCGATTCACCCGCGGCCGGGAAGCGTGCTACCTTGGCCGAGCAGGCGACGACGAAACTGCCTAGAACGAAGATGCTGCTCGCCATGCCTGCTCACCCCTCACCCTGACCCCATCATAGCCAGTGCCGCGCAGAAGCACGCGAATGCAGCCCCCGTTCGACACCGATCCCGCGACAGCCGCGTCGGCAAGGCCCTCCTTGCCGAACCTGATCGCGCTGCGTGACGATACCGCGAAGCCGCTCTACCAGCAGCTCGAGGATCAGCTGACGCATCTGATCGGCGAGGGCATCCTGCCGGCCGGAACGACGCTGCCGGCGGAGCGGCAACTGGCGGAGAAGCTCAAGATCAGCCGCGCCACCGTGCAGCGATGCTATAACACGCTGCGCCAGCGCAAGCTCCTGAGTGCGCATGGCCGCCTCGGCTCGATCGTCCAGGGCATGGGCGCGCGGCTGCACCCCGGCATGGACCGGCTCAAGGGCTTCACGGAGGAGATGCGCGAGCTCGGGCGGGTGCCCTCGTCGCGCATCCTGGAGCGGGCCGTGGTGGCCGACCGCTCGATCGCCTCGATCTTCGGCCTGTCCTCGAACGCGCTCTTCCTCAAGCTCGTGCGCATCCGCAGCGGCGACGACGTGCCGATGTCGCGCGAGGTCGCTTGGTACAATCTCCAGATCGTGCCCGAACTGGCCCAGGCCGACCTGTCGCAATCGGTCTACGCCGTGCTGCAGACGCTGGGCGCGCCGCTCGTGCTCTGCGAGCAGACCATCGAGGCGGCGGCGCCGACCGAAGAGGAATGCGCCGTGTTCGGCTTCGAGCGGCCGGTGCCCTGCCTGCTGATCAAGCGCCGCAGCTACAGCCGCGACAGCAGCATGGTCGAATATGTCGAAGGTCTGTTCCGGGGCGATGCCTACTCCTACAAGCTGTCCCTGCGAGCTTGAGCATTAGGCCTTTCGGACCCCCGATCATCCCCCATTTGCATGACGCCTGAACCGGCCCGCGCCGGTCAGATGCCGCCATGTGCAACGCCGCCGCATCGCCCTGCGCCACAGGCCATGTCCGGATTTCGCCGCCGATCCCGTTTGACCCGATGAGAGGGCGCGGCAGGCGCGCCCTCCGGCGACAGCGATAGCGGACGGGGGCGAAGCGATGGAACCGGGCGAGCCGCAAGGCAGGATCGGAGAAGGCCGGCAGGGTCCAGCCCGTACGGCCGTTGAGATGAAGCGGCTCGAACTGAAGTTCCGCCGCTATGTCGGCTGGCTTCCGCTGCTGCTCTTTCTGGTGCCGGTCGCGGGTTTTGCGCTCGTTGGGCTCGCGATCTCCTCGGGATCGGGCTTCGGCGTGATCGGCGGCATCCTCGGCTTCCTGCTGATCGTGATCACTGCCCTGGCCGGTGTGGCGATCTCCCTGGCGATTCCGGCCGCGGTCATCGGCGTCTTCGGCTATCTGGTCTGGTCCTATTACAGGAAATCGAAAGCGGGCTCGCCGCAGCCGGCGGGGGGCGGCCAGGCCGCGGCCCTCGTCCAGCCGCAGGCGCAGAACCTCGCGCAATTCTCGGGCGAGATCGCGATGCTCGAGGAGCTGCGCCAGCGGCTCGCGGCGGAGGCGAGGCGGCGAGTCCGGCTGTTCGTGCCGCCGGCGCTCGTCTTGGGGCTGCTGCTGGCGTGGGCCTTCACCTCGCTCGGCAACTCCGGCTCGCGAAGCAGCGGCTCGCCGCTCTTCGTCTACCTCTTCATGCTGGGCTTTGCCGGCATCGGCAGCTGGGTCTATGCGGTCGGCGGTCCCGGCGCGCGCTATGCGCTCGCCTTCAAGCACGAGCTCGTGCCGCGGCTGCTCAAGGCCTATGGCGATCTCCAGCACAGCATCGGCACGATGCCGCCGCTCGGCAGCCTGTGCAGCTACGGCGTGCTGCCGGGCCATGACCAGGCCAGTGCCGACGACGTGTTCGAAGGCACCTATCGGGGCCATGCGATCCGGATCAGCGAGATCGACCTGACCCGCAAGAACGATGACGATGACGTCACGACCTTCCATGGCGTCCTGATTGACCTCGCCGTCGCGACGCCGTTCCGCGGTACGACGGTCGTCGCCGACAAGGCCGAGCGCGGCGGCCGCTTCTTCTCGGCGCCCGACGGGCTGATGCCGGTCAGGCTCGAAGACCCGGTCTTCGACGAGATCTACGGCGTCTATGGCAGCGACCAGATCGAGGCGCGCGCCGTGCTGACGCCGGCCGTGATGCAGCGCCTGCTGGTGATGTCGGACGGGAAGAGCTTCTTCCCGCCGCGCTTCCTGATCGAGGGCACGCGGATGAGCTTCGCGCTCAGCCGCTACCATCCCGGCAGCCTGTTCGAGCCGCCGGGGCTGGAGAGCCAGGATGCCGCCGCGCATCTCGCCAGCCTCGAAGGCGATCTCGCGATGATCTTCGGTCTCGCCGACGCGATGGTCGAGATGCACATCGCCGTGCGGCCGAGCACGGAATTCCAGCAAGGGGGCAAGCGATGACGTGGGTTCTGTTGGTGATCCTGCTTGGTGGAGCGGTCGGGCTCTACATCTGGTACGCGGCGATCGTGACGCGCCGGAACAAGGTCGACGAGACGCTGGGCGGCATCGACGCGCAACTGCAGCAGCGCCACGACCTGATCCCCAACGTGCTCGCCATCGCGCGCCGCTTCATGGAGCATGAGAAGACGCTGCTCGAGGAGATCACCGCACTGCGCACCAAGGTGGCGCCGCAGGTCGGCGAGCGCGACTTCGCCAAGATCGGCGAGAAGTTCCAGGCCGAGGCCAAGCTCGGCGCCGATCTGACGCGGCTCTTTGCCGTCGCCGAGAACTATCCGGACCTGACCTCGTCGGGCCCGATGATCGAGGCGCAGCGCAGCTATAACGAGGTCGAGGCCAACATCGCGGCGGCCCGGCGCTTCTACAACAGCGCCGTCGGCGACCTGCGCAACGCGGTGCAGATCTTTCCGGGCGGGCTGCTTGCCGGGGTCGCCGGGGTGAGTACGCTGCCGCCCTTCTACGAGACGACCGAGGCGGCGCGGGCGCCGGTCAACGCGGTCGACCATCTCTGACGTTGAGGAACTCGCCATGAGAACGGTGCTGGCCGCTATGCTCGCATTTGCCGCTTCGGTCGCCTTTGCCGCCGAGGCCTTGCCCGGCCTGCCGAAGCAGCGCGACTACGGGCAGTTCCGCGTCAGCCTGATCAAGCAGGGCTGGCAGCCGACGAAGCTGCCGGGCGCCGACGAATGCTGGGAGGGCGACAAGCGCTGCACCGGCCGCGCCGAGATGTTCGCTTGCGCCGGCACCGGCGCCGCCAACTGCCTCTTCATCTGGAAGAAGGCCGGGACGCTGATCGAGGTCGCCACCAAAGGCGAGGAGCAGGCGATGGTCAGTGGCCTGCGCTGCCGCGAGGGCTGCAAATAAGCGCTTACTCGACCCGCTCGATGATGCGGCCCTGGCGGCCGTTGACCGTGACAGTCGGGCTCTTGCAGATGTCGACGCCGAACAGGAGCTGCTCGCGCGGCCGCCGGCCGAGCACGATGCGGATATCGTAGGCGCAGGCGCTGCCGGGCACGGTGATGGCGCGCTGCTCGCGCTCCATCAGGTTGGGTCCCATCCGGTCCGGCCCCCAATGATCCTCATTTGCCGGCGCGAGATGGATGCCGCGGATGACGTCGCCGGTGCCGTTGACGATGGTGACCGAGCGACCTTGTTGAGCGGCTGCGGCGCTGGTCAGGGCGACGAGCGCCGCCAGAAGTGGGAGGGCTCGCATCAGGGCTTCCACTGGCCGGGAATGGCGCGGCGCGCCTGGATGGTCGCGGTCGGGCTTTCTCCGGCCGAGAGCCAGAGGCGGCCGTCGATCGACAAGCCGGTGTAATAGGGCCTGGTACCGTCCAGCAGTTTGCGCAGCTCCGCCGGCGTTCCCGGGTCGATCGCGAGCTTGCCGACCGAGCCGAGCCGCTTGTTCTCAGCCACGATCGTATAGGAGCCGAGTGGGCAAGGCGGCACCTGGCACATGACCGGATGATAGGTGACGGTGAAGCGCCCGTCATAATCGGGCTTGGATGCGGGCGACTGCGCCGGCGCCTGCTGCGCCAGGATCAGCGCGGCGGCGATGAGGCCGGGTCGGATGCTTCCGCGCATGGGCGCACTCCACGAGTCGGCGTCATCGCAACATGTTTCCCGCCCGCCTTGCGTCCCTCATCTGGAGGACGCCGCTCCTGCCCGGCTCCTCGACAGTGATGCGCGGGTGGCGATGAGGGCCATGCCCATCCGGCTTCCTGGGATGACGATGAAGCAGCCGATCGATCTGGAACGGGAACGCTGGATCAAGGTCCGCGCGCTGTTCGACGATCTGGTCGAACTCGCCCCCGCCGAGCGCCAGGTGGCGCTGGCGCGCTCGATCCTGCCGCGGGAATTGCTTGATGAGGCACGGGCGTTGCTGGCCGCTGCCGATAGCGCGGGTGATTTCCTCGAGCGCGGCGGCGCGACCGGGCTGACGGGCGGGGTGGCGGCTACGCCGGGCTACCAGTCGCTTGCTTCCGGTGCGCGGGTCGGCGCCTTCCGCGTGGAGGCGCTGATCGGGCGGGGCGGGCAGGGCGAGGTCTATCGCGCCGCCCGCGCCGACGGGCAGTTCGAGCAGGTCGTCGCGCTCAAGCTGCTGCGCCCGGAGGCCGCCGACCATGTCGAGCGCTTCCGGACGGAGCGGCAGATCCTCGCCGGGCTGGAGCATCCCGCCATCGCGCGCCTGATCGACGGCGGCACTGCGCCGGACGGGCGGCCCTATCTGGCGATGGAGTTCGTCGACGGCGCGCCGATCACGACCTATTGCGCGGCGGGGCGGCTCGGCCTCAAGGCGCGGCTCAGGCTGTTCCAGACCGTCTGCGCCGCGGTGGCCTATGCCCACCGCAACCTGATCGTCCACCGCGACCTGAAGCCCGGCAATGTGCTGGTGACGCCGGAGGGGCAGGTCAAGCTGCTCGATTTCGGCGTGGCGCATATCCTGGCCGAAACCGGCAATGAGGCGCTGACGCAGGCGATCCTGACGCCGGATTATGCCGCGCCCGAGCAGTTCGAGGGCCGCCGGCCAACCACAGCCACGGACATCTACGCGCTCGGCGGCATCCTGTTCGAGTTGTTGACCGGCCGCTCGCCCTGGCGGCTCCGGGACACGCCCTTCGCCGGAGCCCTGCGCATCATGCAGGACGCGCCGCCGCAGCCGAGCAAGGTCATGGCCCGGCAGGAGGCCCCGCCCGTGCCGGGCGAGCAGGTGCGCGGCGATCTCGACGTCATCATCCAGAAGGCGATGCGCTACGAGCCGGAGGCGCGCTACGAGAGCGTCGCGGCCTTGTCGGAGGATATCGAGCGGCATCTGGTCTTCCTGCCGGTCGCGGCGCGGGCGGGCGATTTCGGCTACCGGGCCCGGCGCTTCCTGCGCCGCAATCGCGGCCGGCTGCTGGCGGCGACGGCAGTCATGGTCGTGCTGGCGGGCGGCGTCGGCGGCGTGCTCTGGCAGGCGGGGAAGGCGCGGGCGGCGCGGCAGAGCGCCATCATCGAAAGCGAGCGGGCCTCCGCCGTGCGCGACTATGTCATGCTGCTGCTGCGCACGGCCTCGAGCGCCGGCGGCCCGAGCTTCGCCACTGCCAAGCAGGTGCTGGACGCCACCGCCGCGCAACTCGGGCGCGAGGCGAATGGCGGCTCCGTGACGCTGCTCGGCACGCTCGGCGAGCTCTATGCCGAGCTCGACGATTTCAACGCCGCTGCCCCGCTGCTCGAGCGCTACATCGCCATCGCAGAGCGCAACGGCGACGGGTGGGCCTTGGCCAATGCGCGCCAGACGCTCGCGGCCGTCTCGGTTCGCCGGGGACAGCTCGACCAGGCCGCGGCGCTGCTTGGCCAGGCCAAGGCGTTCTGGGCTGGGGACGCCGGCGCCTATGCCAGGGAACAGGCCGAGGCCGCCGGGATCGAGGCCGGCTTGCTGCGCGAGCGCAGCCAGCGCGACGAGGCGATAGCGCTACTGCGCGGCGCGATCTCGCGCCTGTCGGCTCTGCTCGGCGAGGGCGGCGACGGCATCGCGACGCTGCATCACAATCTCGGCGTCCATCTGCTCGAAGCCGGCCGGCGGGACGAGGCCGAGGCCAGCCTCAAGACGGCGCAGCACTTGCTGGAGCAGCAGGGGCGGACGCGCTCGGCGACCGGCATCGGCGTGATGAACAACCGCGCCGCGATCGCCTTCCAGCGCGGCGACGTCGCAGCGGCGGAAGGGATGTGGCGCGAGGTGATCGCGCTGCGGCGCGAGCTCTACGGCCCCTCGATCGCGCTTGCGGCGTTGCAGCTCAATCTCGGCCGCCTGCTGCTGACGACGGGGCGGGCGGAAGAGGCCTTGCCGGTTCTCGAAGAGGCATTGGCGATCGGCACGGCCTTTGCCGGCGAGACGAGCCCGGTGACGATCATGCTGCGCCAGAGCCGGGGGCTCGGCCTGCTGGTGCGCGATCGCGATGGCGAGGCGGCAGTCGAGATCGACAAGGCGCTGGCGGCCTCAGCCCAAGCCTTCGGCGCGCAGCACATCTATTACGGCATGGCGCTCTCGGTGCGGGCGCAGCTCTATTTGCGGGCCGCCGACTGGACTCGGGCCAGGGCCGATATCGATGCGTCCGAAGCGATCCTCGACAGGGCCGGGCCGGCTGGTGCGGTCCATCTGGTCGAGGTCAGGAAGCTGCGCGAGATCCTGGAGCAGAACGCCAAATAAGCCGGCGGTTCAGCCGCCCTGAAGCTCGCGGAAGAGCCAGGCCTTGGCCTGGAGCCAGTCGCGCCGGACGGTGCGGGCGCTGATGCCGAGGATGCGCGCCGTCTCCTCCTCGCTGTAGCCGGCGAAGAAGCGGCACTCGACCACCTTCACCAGCCGCTCGTCGACCTGCTCCAGCGCGGCGAGCGCGTCGCTGATCCTGACGACGTCGCCATCGTCGACCTCAGGCAGCTCGTCATGCTCCTCGTCGAGCGGTACGGCCCTGATGCCGTCGCCGCGCTTGCGGCTCAGGCGGGCGCGGGCTGCGTCGACCAGGACATGGCGCATCGCGGTTGCGGCGCTGGCGAGGAAATGCTCCTCGCTGTTCCAGCCGCGGCTCTGGCGCAGCTTCAGGTAGCTCTCGCTGATCAGCGCCGTGGTCTGCAAGGTCGCGGGGCGGCCGGCCCGCAGCCGCTCGCGATGGGCGATTGTGTGAAGTACGTCATAGAGCGAGCGCGTCAGGTGGTCGAGTTGTAGCGGCGGGGCCGGCGCTGCGCCGTCTCCGTGGGGCTGATCCGGGTCGACATGATCCTGAGCCATGCCCGCAGCCTAGCCGAGGCGTACGCCCATGACCAAGCAAGGTGCTCAAAGAAATTATTTTCGAATGTCCGAAACCGGATGCCGTTCTCGTGAAACCAACCAGGAGACACTGCAGCACGGGAACGGCCAATGACACTCGCAATCGATTTCGGGCCACGGCATGAGGCCCACTTCACCACCGCCCGGCCCACACGCCACAGCAATGACGACGCGGTCAGCGACGGAACGGCGGTGTTCCTGGTCACCGAGGACCTGCGCATCCTCTCGCGCAACCGCGATGCGACGCGCCTGACGGGCGAAGGCATCGTCGGGGACGACCGGTTCAGCACCCGCAGCGCGAACTTCAACGCCCGGCTCCAGGGCTGGATGCGGCGCAACAAGGCCGGCGCGATGATGCCGGAGCTGCGGCTGGCGCTGGAGACGCGCAGCGAGCGGGTCCTGGCCGTCAGCGTCACGCCGATCGGCGCCTTCGCCGACGAGACCAGGTCGATCTTCGCCATCGTCGTCCGCGATCACAGCCGGGCGATCCGCTCCAGCATCGCCGCGATCAAGGTCTTCCACGGACTGACCCCGAGCGAGGCCAAGATGCTCGGCCTGGTCTGCGAGGGGCTCGACACGATCGCCGCCAGCGAGCGGCTCGGCATCGCCAAGACGACGGCGCGCACCCATCTGCAGCGGCTCTTCGCCAAGACCGGCACGACGCGACAGAGCGAGCTCGTCCATTTCGTCGTCAGCTTCGTTCCCGGCGCGGAATAGCGCTGGCCGGCCGCGCCGAACTGCCGTTTAGGCCGCCAGCTCCGGCGGGCAGGGCGGCATCTCGCGCAGGAAGCGGTAGCGGCCATGCTGCTTGATGGCGTCGAGGTCGTGCGAGACGATGCCTTGCGGCCGGACGATCTCGACGCCGACATGGTCGCCATCGAAATCCAGCACGGCGAAGCCGCAGCGCGCGTCACCGTCGAGACCACGCCCGCCGGAGAAGGCGAGCGAAGGCAGCCAGAGATGGCGCAGGCCATCGATGCTGCGGTCGCGGTGCTTGTGCAGGTGGCCGCTGACGACCAGCCGGATATCGGCCCGGCACAGGCGCTGCACCAACTCGCCGCGCGGCGCCGGGCCGAGCGATGCGATGCTCGGCAAGGCCTCGTCCGGGCTTTCGACGAAGAGCGGCTTGTGCAGCACGAGCCCGACCCGGTCGCCCCTGCTCTCCGCGAGCATCGCGTCGAGCCAGTCGTTCTGCTCGGCCTCGCGGGCGAGGCCGGAGCCGAAGAGTTGGGCGTTGACGCCGAGCAGGGTCCAGCCGTCCAGGCGGAAGCGCCAGCGGTCGGCGCCGATGAAGGTGTCCCAGCGCGCGAGGCGGGCTTCGTTGACGATCTGGTTCGGGTCCTGGCCCGGCGGCTCGTCGCCGATATCGTGATTGCCGGGCAAGGGCAGCACGGTGCCCGGCAGCAGGGCCAGCGCCGTGGCGGCGAATGCCATCTCGGCGTCGCTGTCGGGCCCGTCGATGCAGAGGTCGCCGTTGACGATGGTGCAGGCGGCGTCGACCCGGGCGGCGGCGTCGCGGGCGAGCAGCCAGTTCTGCCAGAAGAAGCCGTGGGTCGGCGAGAGGTGCGGGTCGGAGAGGAAGACGACGCGGGTCATGCGAAGCTCAGGTTGTAAGAGCGGAAATCCATGTAGTAGAGCGGGTAGTGCGTCCACTTCACGGCCCGGCGCTTGGCGAAGTATTCGCGTACGGGATAGAGGATGAGGGCCGGCGCCTCGGCCTCGTATTCGTCGAGCAGGCGCAGCCAGAGCCGCTTGCGCTCGGCCGGCTCGGTCGCGAGGCGCAATTCGTCGCTGATCGCGTTGAAGGTCGTCGGCCGCCAGAAGCCGGATTTCTGGATGAAGTAGTCCTTCGCCATGTGCACCAGCAGCCCGCCGCCGAGCGGGTCGGGGAAGCGGAAGGCGATCGAGGTCGGCCGGACGTCGGCGCCGGGGTTCACGACCTGCGACAGGTTCTCCATCGTCTCCAGCCGGCTCTTGACGCCAACGGCCTCCCACATCTGCTGGATGACCTGCACGGCCAGCAGCATCTGGAGGTAGTAGCCGGGCGTGATCCGGATCACGATCTCCTGGCCGCCATAGCCCGCCTGCTTGAGCAGGGCGCGGGCGCGCTCGGGATCATAGGTGAAGCCGCGGCGGTCGGCATCGTAGAGCGCGCCGAACGAGGGCGTCTGCAGCGCCGCCATGCGCTTGAACTCCGGCCCCCAGAGCGACTGGCCGAGCGTGTCGTAGTCGACCGCATAGTTCAGCGCCTGCCGGACGCGGGCATCCTGCAGCACCGGGTTGCGGGTGTCGTAATAGAGGATATGGGCGAATTCGAGCGGCACATCGACCGCTTCCAGCGTCTTGTGGCCGGCGAGCGTCTGCGCCTGCTCGGGCAGGAGGTTGGTGATCAGGTCGTAATCGCCGGCATGCAAACCGGCGAGCCGGCTCGACGCCTCCGGCACCACGGTGAAGACGATCTGACGCAGGGGCGGCTTGCCCATCCAGTACTCGTCATGGCTTTCGAGCACGGCGCGCTGGTCGCGCTGGAACGAGGCGAGGCGGTAGGGGCCGCTGCCGACCGGCTTCTGGCGCAGGCCGGCCTGGCCCTGCTCGTTGTAGAACTTGGCCGAATGGATCCAGCCGCCATAGGCGGCGAGGCGCTGCGGCATCACCACGTCGGGCGTCTTGGTGCGGAACAGGACGGTGTCGCGCGATTCGGCTTCGACGCCGGCGAGATGGCCAAAATTGATCCGGCCCTCATGGTGCTGGACCTGCGGGCCATACATGCGCTCGGGCGAGAAGGTCGAGAGCACGTCGTCGGCCGAGAGCACGGTGCCGTCATGCATGCGCACGTCGCCGCGGAGCTTGACCTCCCAGGTCAGCGGATCGCGCTGGCGCAAGGAGGTGGCGAGATGCGGCACGAGATGCTGGCCGCCCTCCTTGGCCTCCTTCAGGAAGTCGCGGCGCCAGAGCGTGTCGAAGACGTTGTCGGTGACGCGCAGGCCGACATTGGAGATCGCTTCGAGCGGCTCCAGCGTCGCAGGCAGCGCCTGGACGGCGACGCGCAGGACAGGACGCGTATCGCTCTGCGCCCGCGCCAGCCGGGGCAGGAAGGCAGGGGCGGCGAGGCCGGCGGCCAGGACGTGACGACGGGTGACCATGGCAGGCGCTCCTAGCGGGAGCGCGTTCCATGATCCCCGGCCGTTACAGCGCCATGACGAGTTTCGGACCTTTTGGAAACAGAGCCCTTACCCAGAGGAGCCTCCCCCGTCATTGCGAGCGCAGCGAAGCAATCCAGGGGGTCTCGCTCGCGCAATCCCCCTGGGTTGCTTCGTCGCTGCGCTCCTCGCAATGACGGAGGTGGCGGGCCTAGTGAATCTCAGGCTCGGCGATCTTGGCGGTGCCTTCGAGATAGTCGAAGTCGCAGCCCTTGTCGGCCTGCTGGATATGGGCGGCCGACATCTTGCCGTAGCCGCGGGCATAGTCGCGGTTCGGCGGCGACCATTTGGCCAGCCGCGCGGCGATCTCGGCGTCGCTGAGCTCGACCGAGATGCCGCGCGCCTCGACATCGACCGCGATGATGTCGCCGGTCTGCACTGCTGCGAGCGGGCCCTTGATATAGGCCTCCGGCGCGACGTGGAGCACGCAGGCGCCGTAGCTGGTGCCGGACATGCGGGCGTCGGAGATGCGCAGCATGTCGCGCACGCCCTGCTTCAAGAGCTTCTTCGGGATCGGCAGCATGCCCCATTCCGGCATGCCGGGGCCGCCGACCGGGCCGCAATTCTTCAGCACCATGATGTGGTCGGCGGTGACGTCGAGGTTCTCGTCGTTCACGGCGCGCATCATCGCGTCGTAATCCTCGAAGACCAGGGCCGGCCCGCGATGCTTGAGCAGGCGCGGCTCGGCGGCCGAGGGCTTGATGACGCAGCCATTGGGGGCGAGGTTGCCCTTGAGCACGGCAAGCCCGTTCTCGGTCGAGATTGCGCGGTCGAGCGGGCGGATGACGTTGTCGTCATAGACCTTGGCGAGCGCGATGGTCTCGGCGATCGGCTTTCCCGTCACCGTCATAGCGTCGGTGTGGAGCTTGCTCTCGAGCTGCTTCAGCAGCGCGGGCAGGCCGCCGGCATAGAAGAAATCCTCCATCAGGAATTCGCCGGAGGGCCGCAGGTTGGCGATCACCGGCACCGTGCGCGAGAACGTGTCGAAATCATCAGGCGTCAGCGGCACGCCGGCGCGGCCGGCCATCGCGACGAGGTGGATGATCGCGTTGGTCGAGCCGGCGACCGCCATATGGACGGTGAGCGCGTTCTCGAAGCTCTTGCGGCTGAGGATGCGGTCGGGCGTCAGGTCTTCCCAGACCATCTCGACGATGCGCTTGCCGGCGGCCGCGGCCATGCGCGGGTGGGCGGCGTCGGCGGCGGGGATGGCGGAGGCGCCGGGCAGGGTGAGGCCCAGGACCTCGGCGTGGCTCATCATGGTTGCGGCCGTGCCCATCACCATGCAGGTGCCGTAGGAGCGGGCGATGCCGCTCTCCATGTCGCGCCACTGGCCGTCGGTGATGTTGCCGGCCTCCTTCTCGGCCCAGTACTTCCAGACGTCGGCGCCGGAGCCGAGCACCTTGCCGGCCCAGTTGCCGCGCAGCATTGGCCCGGCCGGCACGAAGATGAAGGGCAGGCCGGCGCTGCAGGCTCCCATGATCAGGGCCGGCGTGGACTTGTCGCAACCGCCGAGCAGCACCGCGCCGTCGAGCGGGTGGGAGCGGATCGATTCCTCCGTCTCCATCGCCAGGAAGTTGCGATAGAGCATGGTCGTCGGCTTCTGGTACTGCTCCGAGGCCGACATCACGGGTATCTCGACCGGGAAGCCACCCGCCGCCCAGACCGCGCGCTTCACCGCCTCGGCGCGGTCGCGCAGATGGGTGTGGCAGGGGTTGATCTCGGACCAGGTGTTGATGATGCCGATGACCGGCTTGCCCATGAACTCCTCATGGTTGAAGCCCATCTGCAGCGCCCGCGAGCGATGGCCGAAGGAGCGCAGGTCGCTGGCGCCGAACCAGCGGAAGCTGCGCAGGGTCTCGGGCGTCTTGCGGGGATGGGTCATCGGCGGTTCCTCATTGGTCTTATTCGAGACGTCATCCCGGACGGAGCGAAGCGGAGCTCCGGGATCCATCATAGAGCACTGCGCTTTACGATGGATCCCGGAGCGGCGCCGCTAAAGCGGCTGTCCGGGATGACGGCGCGGGTGATGGAAAGTGGCGCCTATTCCGCCGCCGCGCGCTGGGCGCTCCAGCCGGCGACGATGCGGCGCAGTTCGGTGCGCTCGCCCTCGTTCAGCTCGGGCAGGCCGGGCAGGCGCACCGGGCCGACCGGGGTACCGAGCAGGCCGAGCGCCTCCTTGACCACCGTGACGTTGGCGCCGTTGCCGTATTTGGTGCGCATGGTCTCGAAGCCGGCGATCTCGCTGACCAAAGCACGGGCGCGGTCGTAGTCGTTCTTCTCCAGCGCCTGCCAGATCGCCAGCGAGCGCTCCGGCGCGACGTTGACGAGGCCGGAGGTGAAGCCCCGCGCTCCGAGCGCGTGGAAGGGCGCGGCCCAGCCCTCGGCGAGGCCGCAGATCCAGTTAGCGCTGGTGCCCTCGGTGGCGCGGACGCATTCGGCCAGCAGCATGACGTTGGTCGAGGCGAACTTGACGCCGGCGACGTTGGCATGGGTCGCGACGCGGGTGAGGTCCTTCACGCCGATCGCGTCCGAGCGGATATAGGCGACGACGGGTACGTCGAGCGCCTCGGCGATGGCGATGATGTAGTCGGCCTGCGATTGCGGCGCGGCGAAGGGGTCGAGCGGGTGATGCACCATCACCGCGTCGCAGCCGGCCCTGGCGGCGAGCTTGCCGGTCGCGACCGCCTCGCGCAGGGAGCGGCCGATGCCGGCCGTGACCAGCGCCTTGCCGGCGGCGGCCTCGGCCGCGACGGCGTGGCTGCGCACGACCTCGTCGGTGGTCATCGGATAGAACTCGCCGGTATTGCCGGCGGAGACGATGTTGTGGATGCCGGCCTCGGCGATGCGCCGGACGATCTTGCCGGTGACGGTCCAGTCGGCCTCGCCGTCACTGCCCCAGGCGGTGACGTGCACGCCGGAAATGCCGCGCAAAGCGCTACGCACGCGATCATTCGTCATAGGCCAGTCCCTCCGCATCCGCGCCGAACACCTGCCGCACATGGCTCTTGGCCGAGCGGACGATGTGGCTCCTCATCCTTTGCTCCGCCAGCGCCGGGTCATGCGCTGCCAGAGCGGCGAAAATTCCCTGATGCTCGACGAAGCCCTGCCGGCGCTCGGAGTTGACCGCCAGCAGCGCGATGCGCTGGGCGTGGTCGTACATGCGCTGCCCGTCGAGCCGGCGCTCCAGATAGGCGCAGCCGGAGATGCGGTGGATCATGCCGTGATAGGCCTCGTTCAGGTTGACGAGGTCCTCAAGCGCGCTGTGATCGGTGGCGTGCTCCATCTCGTCGATCAACCGCGCCATCTCGACGATCTCGCTGTCGCTGATGTGGTTGGCGGCGATATGGGTCATGACGCTTTCGAGCGCGGCCCGGCCGAGCGCCATCTCCAGCGCCTGCCTGGCGGAGAACTCGACGAAGACGCCGCGGCGCGCCTCGGTGCGCACCAGCCCCTCGCTCTCCAGCTTGCGGATGGCGTCCTTGACCGGCGTCGTGCTGACGCCGAGCATCTCGGCGAGCTGGCGCTCGTTCAGCCGCTCGCCATTGCGGAAGCTGCCGGCGACGATCGCCCGGCGCAGGCGCTCATGCACGTGCTCGCGCAGGGAGCGCAGCAGGTGAGGGGCGACGGGTTCGATCGTGGTCGGGTCGAGCATCATGGTTCCAGCAGGTGAGTCGGCCCGGCTCGGAATCCCGATCCAGGCAACAACCCTGCATCGTCAGCAAATACCAAAACATCAAGCCGAAGCAAGTCTGAAATTTCAGATTTCAAATGCGAAAGCCTGTGCTATGTCGTCACTCCAAGAGGCCCGCCAAGGGCCGTGCCGGCTGCGCAGCGCAGCGGCGAACCAACCCAAGGGAGGACGACTTGAGCCATTTGACCCGACGCGCCGTGCTTGCCGGCGGCGCCAGCCTTCTCGCCGCTCCCGCCGTGCTGGCCCAGACGGCCTATCCCGCCGGCAAGGTCGTCACCATCGTGGTGCCCTTCGCCGCCGGCGGCACGACCGACCTGCTCGGCCGCATCCTGGCCGAGCGGCTGGCGGCCCGGATGGGCGGGCGCTTCATCGTGGAGAACCGCGTCGGCGCCGGCGGCAATACGGGGGCGGCGACGGTCGCCCGCTCCGACCCGGATGGCTACACGCTGACCATGGGCACGGTGTCGAGCCATGCGATCAACCCGGGCGTCTACATCAAGATGCCCTATGACCACATCAAGGACTTCGCGCCGATCTCGCAGGTCGCGAGCGTGCCGAACATCCTGATGGTCAATCTCGACCTGCCGGCCAAGACGGTGCCGGAGCTGATCGCCCTGCTCAAGGCCAATCCCGGCAAGTACTCGTTCGGCTCCTCGGGGGCGGGAACCTCGACGCATATGGCGGCCGAGCTGTTCAAGGTCTCGACCGGCACCGACATGGTGCACGTGCCCTACCGCTCAAGCGGGCAGGTGACCCAGGACCTGCTCTCGGGCCAGATCCAGCTGACCTTCGACAACATCACCATCGCCTGGCCGCATGTCGAGGCCGGCAAGATCCGGGCTCTCGCCACCGCGACGCCGGAGCGGCTGCCCATCGCCAAGGACCTGCCGGCGCTGTCCGAGTACATTCCCGGCTATGCCGCTGCCTCCTGGCACGGCTTCTTCGCGCCGGCGAAAGTGCCGAAGGAGGTCGTCGCCCGGCTCTCGACCGAGACGCAGGCGATCATGCGCGAGCAGGCTGTGATCGACCAGCTCAAGAAGCTCGGCGTCGATCCCGTCGGCTCGACCAGCGAGGAGTTCACCACCTACATCGCCGCCGAGACCAAGCGCTGGGCCGAGGTGGCGCAGAAGGCGAATGTGAAGATTGAGTGAGAGCAGTTGCCGCAAGGCGTGCTCCCGTCATTGCGAGGAGCGTAGCGACGAAGCAATCCAGGGGGATTGCGCGAGACCCCCTGGATTGCTTCGCTACGCTCGCAATGACGGTATCTGTTTCCCGCCCCAACCGCCGAGACGTTGAACCATGATCCTTACCCCTGAGAACCGCGAAAAGTTGAAGCGCGTCTCGACCGCCACGCTGACCACCGCCCTGTTCAAGCGCGGCTTCCGCAACGCCTTCATCCAGGATGTCAGGCCGGTGGGCGCCAATGCGCCGCGCATGGTCGGGGAGGCCTATACGTTGCGCTACATCCCGGCCCGCGAGGATCTCGATCATCTCGGCGTGTTCGCCGATGTCGAGCACCCGCAGCGCAAGGGGGTCGAGGCCTGCCCGCCCGGCCATGTCATGGTGATCGACAGCCGCAAGGACCCGCGCGCGGCCTCGGCCGGCGCGATCCTGGTGACGCGCCTGATGCAACGCGGCGTCGCCGGCATCGTGACCGACGGCGGTTTTCGCGATTCGCCCGATATCGGGGCGCTGCCGTTCCCGTCCTATCACACCCGCCCGAGCGCCCCGACCAACCTGATCAGGCATCACGCGGCCGATCTCAACGTGCCGATCGCCTGCGGCGACGTCGCGGTCTATCCCGGCGACATCGTCGTCGGCGATGGCGAGGGCGTCTGCGTCCTCCCGGCCCATGTCGCCAACGAGGTGGCCGAGGAAGCCTACGAGCAGACGGCCTATGAGGATTATGTCGAGGAGCGCGTGCGCGCCGGCGACTCGATCTTCGGGCTCTACCCCGCCAACGAGGCGACCAAGGCAGCCTTCGCCGCCTGGCGGCCGAGCTGGAAGTGAGGTCGTAGGCCAGCGAGACTGACTCCAGCCCTCATCCTGAGTGTCTGACTGGACATTCGAGCCCTCACCCTGAGGAGCCGCTTTAGCGGCGTCTCGAAGAGTGAACCAGTGGGCTTCCGAACCTCCTGGAGCATCCTTCGAGACGCGCTTCGCGCTCCTCAGGATGAGGGCTCAGGGAGCTATGAGTCAGACTCTCAGGATGAGGGCTGAGGGTCTGACAGGCTCTACGCCGCCGGGGCGAAGACCGGGATCGTCAGATCGACGCAGAGCAGCGGCGCGAGGCAGGCCTCATCGAGCGCGATGCCGAGCCCGCTTCCGCCTGGGACGGCCGAACTGCCACCGTCGACGCCCGGCAAGGCGGGCGAGGCGAGCTCCCAGAACAGCGGCGTCTCGTCGAGCTGCATCTCCAGCATGGTGAAGCCGGGCAGCGCCGCGCAGGCCTGCAGGCTGGCGGCGTGGCAGACCGGGCCGGTCGGGTTATGCGGCGAGACCTCGACGCCCTGCCTCTGCAGTTCTTCGGCGGTGCGCAGCATCTCCGCGACGCCGCCGACATATTTCATGTCCGGCATCATCACGTCATAGGCGCCGGCCCGGGCGAAGGCGAGGAAGGCCTCGGCGCCGACGAACTCCTCCAGCCCGGCGAGGCGTGTGCCGCGCGCGTTCAGGCGCGAGCGCAGGGCGCGCAGGACCGGCATGGTCTCGGTATTCTCGATGATCGGGCATTCCAGCCAATGCAGGTCGAAGGGCGCGACGGCCTCGATCAGTTCGCTCGCCATCGCATCGTCGAAGCGCCAGTGGCAATCGACCATCAGGCGCCGCCCCGGGCCGATCGCGGCGCGCGTCGCGGCGATGCGGGCGAGGCCGGCCTGCATCGCGGCCGCTCCTTCGCCAGCGGCGCAGCGCTCGCGCGTGACCTCGTCGAAGGGCGCGATCTTGAAGGCCGCGAAGCCGCGCGCCACGGCATGGGCGGCGCTGGCGGCAAAACCCTCCGGCGAGCGGTCGGCGGTGCGGCGGTTGATATTGGCGTAGAGCGGGATCGTGGCGGCGGGATCGCCGCCGAGCATTGCCGCCAGGCTCGTGCCGGCGCGCCGGGCGGCGGCGTCATGGCAGGCGACGTCGAAGGCGGTGCGCAAGGCGGCGATGGGCTGTGCCAGGCCGGCGAGCGGCTCGTCGCCAAAGCCCCGTTCTATCCAGCGCGGCAGGTTCTGCGTGGCGGCGTCGATCAGCCCGCGCTCGCGGCCGTTCAGGCTGGCCTCGCCGATGCCCTCGACGCCGGAGGCGAAGCCGACGCGCAGGAAGGCCCAGATCGTCTTGGGGCTGATGCGGGCGAGCTGCAGCCGGACGCGGCGGATCGGGTCAGCGCGGGTGATCGTCATGGAACGGCTTCCGGGGCGAGGGCCATTTGCGCCAGCAGGTCCTGCCGCGTCTTGGTGACATGGGCTGCGGTCAGCACGCCGCTCGCCTCGGCGTCGCGGTCGCGCAGGGCGCGGATGATGTGGTCATGGTCGCTGGCGACGCCGCCCAGCCGCTCCGGCCGGTAGCCGAAGCGCGACCAGAGCGCGGCCAGCAGCAGCCAGTGCCGGTCGAGCACGGAGAGCGCCTCGTGATTGCCGGGGATCTCGTAGATGCGGCGGTGAAAGCGCTGGTTGGTCTGGACCGCTTCGCGGAAGTGGCCCTGCTCGGCCAGCCCGAGACGCTCTTGTTCGAGAGCCTCGATCTCGGCGAGGTCGCGCTCGGTGACCGCGGTCGCTGCTTCGCGCGCCAGCGTCACCTCCAGGGCGATGCGCATGCTGAAGAGATGGCCGACATGGCGTCGGTCGATGCTGACGACGCGGGCGCCCTTGTTGGCCTCCGCGACGACGAGCCCCTCGCCCGCCAGACTCCGCAGCGCCTCGCGGATCGGCATGTGGCTGGCGCCGTAGCGGCCGGCGAGTTCGTCGATGCGCAGCCTCGAGCCGAAGGCGAGCACGCCGGAGACGATCTCGTCCCGAATCTGGTCCTTGATGGCGTCAGCGCGGATTTGGCCCATTTGATTTGATCAAAAATCTGGTATGTTTGCCCGTGTCAATGAAAAATATTCTCGTATTTGATCATATTGGAGAAGAACGTGCTTGTATGGGACTGGGGACGCCGTGTGCTCGGCGCGGCGGCGGCGGTTTTCGCGCTGGCCGGGGCTGCGCGGGCTGAAGGATGGCCGGAGCGGCCGGTCACGATCATCGTGCCGAGCCCGGCGGGCGACGGCTCCGACATCGCGGCGCGGCTGATCGGCGAGAAACTGCGGATCGCGCTCGGGCAGGGCTTCGTCGTCGAGAACCGGCCGGGCGCCGGCGGCGTCATCGGCTCCCTGGCGACGGCGAGGTCGGCGCCGGACGGCTACACCTTCATCATGGCCAATGCCGGCTCGCACGGCATCAATCCGGCGACCTATGTCAACATTCCCTATGACGCCCAGGCGGATTTCACGCCGATCTCGCTGATCTACCGCGCGCCCAACATCTTCATCGCGAGCCCGAAGCTGCCGGTCTCCAGCATGAAGGAGCTGGTGGCCTATGCGAAGGCGAACCCTGGCAAGCTCAGCTTCGCCTCGGGCGGCGCCGGCTCGTCGGCACACATGAGCACCGAATACCTCAAGGTGCTGACCGGCATCGAGGCGACGCATGTGCCCTATCGTGGCGCCAGCCCGGCGCTGAACGACATCGTCTCAGGCCAGGTCGAGTTCATGGCGGTGAACCTGCCGCCGGCGATCGGGCTAGTGAAGGGCGGGCAAGTCAAGCCGCTCGCCGTCACCACGCTGAAGCGGGCTCCGGCCTTGCCGGACCTGCCGACCGTCGATGAATCCGGCGTCAAGGGCTTCGAGACCGTGGCCTGGTTCGGCCTGCTCGGGCCGAAGGGCCTGCCGCAGCCGATCGTCGACAAGCTCCATGCCGAGATCGCGAAGGCCTGCGCCGACAAGGAGGTGCAGGAGAAGCTCGCGGTGCTCGGCGGTGAGACGGTCTGCAACAGCCCGGCGGAGTTCCGCAGCTTCCTGGCCGCCGATATCGCGCGCTGGAAGGACGTGGCTGCGAAGGCCTCGATCAAGATCGAAGCTCAGTAGCAGCGTTTCCCCCGGCCGAGACGGCGCCGCGGCGCGTGTTGACGGGGGCGGGCTTCTCTGGAAGAAGCGACGCTCCCGGAAAGGCGGACCTTTGTCGCCATCAGCTCAGGGTGGCCTCGTGACATCGGAAGCCGCGCGAAACTTCATCGATCGCGTCCGCGACCGCTCCGTCGTCATCGGCATCATCGGCCTGGGCTATGTCGGCATTCCGCTGGCGCTCGCGGCGCTGCGCCAGGGCATCAGGGTCATCGGCTTCGATGTCAATCAGGCGCGCATCGACGAGCTCAATGCCGGTCGCGGCGCATTCAAGCACATCCCGGCGGAGGAGATCGCCGCGGGCGTGCAATCGGGCCAGTTCGTCGCGACCGGCGATTTCAGCCGGCTCGGCGAGCCCGACGCGCTGCTGATCGCGGTGCCGACGCCGCTGACCAAGCAGCGCGAGCCCAACCTCTCCTATGTGGTCAAGACCAGCGAGGCGATCGCAAGCTGCCTGCGCAAGGGCCAGCTCGTCGTGCTGGAATCGACGACCTATCCCGGCACGACCAACGAGGTGATGCGGCCGATCCTCGAGCAAGCGAGCGGCCTGACCAGTGGCCAGGACTTCTTCCTGGCCTTCTCGCCGGAGCGCGAGGACCCTGGAAACGAGCATTTCGGCACCTCGACGATCCCGAAGGTCGTCGGCGGCGACGGGGCGGACGCGCTCGCCATGGCCGATGCGCTCTATGCGGCCATCGTGGTCAAGACCGTGCCGGTCTCATCGACCGCGACGGCGGAGGCGGTGAAGCTGACCGAGAACATCTTCCGCGCCGTCAACATCGCCCTCGTGAATGAGCTCAAGACCGTCTACGCCGCGATGGGCATCGACGTCTGGGAGGTGATCGACGCCGCCAAGACGAAGCCCTTCGGCTTCATGCCGTTCTATCCCGGGCCTGGCCTCGGGGGGCACTGCATCCCGATCGACCCGTTCTACCTGACCTGGAAGGCGCGGGAATACGACATCACCACGCGCTTCATCGAGCTCGCAGGGCAGATCAATTCCGGCATGCCCTATCTCGTGGTGAACCGGCTGGCTGAGCTGCTCGACACCCAGCTGCGCAAGAGCATGAGCGCCTCGCGCATCCTCGTCATCGGGCTCGCCTACAAGAAGAACATCGAGGACATGCGCGAGAGCCCCTCGCTCAAGCTGATCGAACTGATCGAGCAGCGCGGGGCGCAGGCGGCCTATCACGACCCGCATATCCCGGTGGTGACGCCGACCCGGAGCTACCCCTGGCTCACCGGCCGCGCGAGCGTGCCGCTGACGAGAGAGCAGCTGGCCGAGTTCGACGCCGTGCTGATCGCCACCGATCATGACGGCGTCGACTACGCCCTGCTGGCGGAGGCCTCGAAACTGGTCGTCGATACGCGCAACGCGTGTGCCCGTCACGGCTTGCACGGCGCGAATATCTTCAAGGCATGATATAAGGATGCCTGAAGGCGCCGGCACGGCACGGGAATCCATGCCGCCGGGGCGGCGATCGCACCAAAGCGGGCCGGCAGATTTCGCGTTGTGACGTATCGTCAACTTGCGAATCCGGGGATAGGTTCAGGGGGTATTGGCCTATCCGACAGGGGAGGTGCGAGACGCTGGCGAGTTTACCTGATCAAGGCTACTCATCTCAGGATCGTGGGAGTTAAACTTGATGGTCCACCGCGATCTCATGCGCCATCGCTTTGTTACTTGTAGGGGCGTTCAGGCCAAGCTATTCAAAATCCAAATGATCCGTTGGCATGATCATGCTCCAGCGAGCCGGCGGTGCGGGGGTACGAGCTTTTCCATGCCGTACCTGCGGAGCTCGGCAGGATATTGCTCCTGCACAGGTACTGGAACAGGCCGGCTATCTCGATGCTAAGTGAGCAGTCATCCGGTTTGACTACCAGGCCTCCGCCAGTCGCTGTCGTTCTCTATAAGCCCGATGCCGCGCTGCTCGATCGTCTGCTCGTGCCCCTGACCGGCGATGGGCACAGGCTGATGATCTTCGTCAACGGGCCGATCGACGAGGCTTCCGAAAGGCTGATCGCAACGTTCGAGAATGCGCTGATCATCCGCTCCGCCGAGAACCAGGGGCTGGGTTTCGGGCTCAACCGCCTCGTCGAGGCGGCTAGGGACGAGGGCGCCAGCCAGATTCTGTTGATGGACCAGGATAGCACGCCCCAACCCGGCCTTGCCGCCAGGCTCGCCGGTGTTCTGGCCAGCCGCCAGGCGCAAGGGCGCAGGCTGGCCGTGGTCGGCCCGCGGCTCGTTCCTCCGCATGGCGAGAACTACCGGCGCCTGCGCTACGCATGGCGGGACAAGGCCGAAGGCACCGTCTATTTTACGCCGACCTCCGGCTCGTTGGTCCCGATTGCCGCCTGGAACGAGATCGGACCTTTTCGAGCGGAGTATTTCATCGACGGGATCGACGTCGAATGGGGATTGCGGGCCTTCGGCAAAGGCTACGATTCGCTTGTGGCTTCGGAGATCACGCTCGACCATCGCTGGGGCGAGCCGACTGCGGCATGCGAAGCCCGCACGCCGCAGATTTTGCGGTATCCCCGGCTGAGGTGCTTTTTCTATATCCGCAACAGCGCGGCGATGCTGAGGCTTCCATACGTTGCGCCGGTGTGGAAGCTCAAAGTGAGCGGGCGCCTTGCGATGCAGATTGGCCTGCTGTTGTTCTCGCGCCGGTTCGGCTGGGAAACCCGGCAGCTTGTGTGGCGCGCTCTGCGCGATGGTTGGCACAATCGATTAGGGGCGGCGCCGGCCGAAATTGCGGCGAGCAGCTAGAGTTCGCCCTCGCATTCTTCGTTATTGGCTTCCATGATCTTCTCGGTCGATTTCGCCGCCGCGGCAAATGCAAAGGGGAACCCTGGCTCGGCATGACGTTCTCCCGCGCGCTGGACCGTTGTTTGTCGCTTATTCCGAAGCCTCAGGCGGATTGGTTTTGGTCGCAGCAATGGAGGCCCGCTCGCGACCGGTGATCCGGGTTGATTGCTCGTGCATGACGGGGCTTGGCGCCAAGGCTGGGTTGGCTGGCGAAATTTGACGAGTGCGCGCGACGATAGGCAGGTGGCTTACGAATGGGCTGCGAATATGGCACGACGGGTGATGAGATACGGCGTTCGTTTCCCGACCGGCTTCCTGGCTTAGCGATTCATCGGCACCCATGTCATCGGCCAAGCGCTTCGGCGTCTTCTCGACCACATTCGCGCGGCACGTCGCGAAGAAGCTCGCCACGCTGACCATCGGCGGCGTGTTCGTCAGCGATGGCGCGCAAAGGCTCAGGCGCAAGCTGGCGCGCGAAGCTGCCGCGGTGAAGGGCGTCGGGCCGATCGCCATCGTCGCCCATGCCTATTATCCGGAGCTGCTGACGGAGATCCTGAAGCAGCGTGCGCTGCTTTCCGGCGCTGTTCCGCTTCATGTCACGGTTCCGCACGACAAGCGGGAGCAGGCCGAGGCCATCGTCGCCGGGAGCGACCATGTGCACCTCCATTCCGTGCCCAATCGCGGGCGCGACGTCGCCCCTTTCCTGAGCCTGCTCAATGCGGGTGAATTGGACCGCTACGACATCGTCCTCAAGGTGCACACCAAGCGCAGCCCGCATTTGCTCGACGGCAACATCAGGCGAAAGCTGCTATTCGCCCTGCTGTTCGGCGAGAGCAACGCCAACCGGCGGGTCATGAACCTGTTCGCCGATCCCACCGTCGGCGTCGTCGGTTGGGGCGGCTGCTATCACAAGAACCCGGCCTATTGGACGGACAATAAGGCGCGCGCGCTCGATCTGGCGGATCGGATGGGAGCAGGGGACGTCGCCCGGCTCGGCTTCTTCGAAGGCACGATGTTCTGGGTCCGGCCGGCGGCACTGGAGCCGCTCAGGCGCCTGGGCCTTGCCGTGGAGGATTTCGAGGCCGAGCAAGGCCAGACGGATGGAACGCTGCATCACGCCCTGGAGCGCTGCTTCACCATTGCGGCATGGTCGGCCGGCTATGACGTCCTCGACCTGGGCGGACGGGTCCTCGACGCCGGGCGGCCAGGTGGCCCGGCATCGTCCGGTGCGATCAGGTCGCAGCCGGCGCGCAGCGCCGGAGCGGTCGGTCAGCCGCGATAGGTGAACTCGGAGCCGATCTCGCGCAGGAGCGGCGCGGTGCGGTCCTTGTCCGACAGGCGGGCGTCCTCGGCGGAAATCGGCCAGGCCACGCCGATATCGGGATCGTCCCAGCGCACGCCGGCATCGTGGTCGCGGCTATAGTAGTCGGTGACCTTGTAGATCACCTCGACATCCTCGACGAGCGTGCAGAAGCCGTGCAGGAAGCCGGTCGGAACCCAGAGCTGGCGCCAGTTCTCGGCGGAGAGCTCGACGGCGACATGCCGGCCATAGGTCGGCGATCCCACGCGGATATCGACGGCGACATCGAGGATCGCGCCCTTCGTCACGCGGATCAGTTTGCCCTGCGCCCTCGGCTCTTTCTGGTAGTGCAGGCCGCGGATCGTGCCGCGGGCGGCCGAGGCGGAGTGGTTGTCCTGGACGAAGCGCACTGGCCCGGCCGCCTCCTCGAAGCGGTCGGCCCGGAATGCCTCGGAAAAGAAGCCGCGGGCATCGCCGATTCGCGTCGGCTCGATCAGCAGGGGGCCCTCGATGGGCAGCGTCTCGATCTTCATGGCCGATCTCTCACCCTTACCGGTGCCAGTGCTGCTCGACGAGGAGCCGCTCCAGATATTGCCCATAGGGGCTCTTGCCCAGCTCGAGCGCCAGTGCCTTCAACTGGGTATCGTCGATGAAGCCGTTCTGCCAGGCGATTTCCTCCGGGCAGCAGATGCGCATGCCCTGGCGCTTCTCGATGGTGCGCACGAAGTTGGCGGCGTCGGTCAGCGAATCCGGCGTGCCGGTGTCGAGCCAGGCATAGCCGCGGCCCATGCGCTGCACATGCAGGTCGCCGCGTTCCAGATAGGCGCGGTTGACGTCGGTGATCTCGTACTCGCCACGCGCCGAAGGCTTGACCGCCTTGGCGATCGAGACGACATCGGAATCGTAGAAGTAAAGCCCGGTCACCGCCCAGTTGGATTTCGGGTTGGCGGGCTTCTCCTCGATCGACAGCGCCCTGCCGTCCTTGTCGAACTCGACGACGCCGTAACGCTCCGGATCCGGCACGTGATAGGCGAAGACGGTCGCGCCGCTGCTGCGGTTCGAGGCGCTCTCGGCGAGATCAGACAGGCCGGCGCCGTAGAAGATGTTGTCGCCGAGCACGAGCGCAGCCGGGTTTCCGGCAACGAAATCCTCGCCGATGACGAAGGCCTGCGCCAGCCCGTTCGGAACGGCCTGCTCGGCATAGGAGAACTCGACGCCCCAGCGCTTGCCGTCGCCGAGCAGGCGGCGGAACAGCGGCAGGTCGTGCGGGGTCGAGATGATCAGGATCTCGCGGATGCCGGCGAGCATCAGCACCGAGAGCGGATAGTAGATCATCGGCTTGTCATAGACCGGCACGAGCTGCTTCGAGACGGCGAGCGTGATCGGGTGCAGGCGGGTGCCGCTGCCGCCGGCGAGGATGATGCCCTTCATGTCCGCGTAGCCTTCGTTTCCTTGATGATCTCGTCCATGCAGCGCCCGAGCGCATCGCGCCAATCGGGCATCGCCAGGCCGTAAACCTGCTTGAGCTTGTCGCCGGACAGCCGCGAATTGGCCGGTCGGCTGGCCGGCGTCGGGTAATCGGCCGTGGTGATGGGCCTGACGCGGGCATGCGGCAAGCCGCGTCCGGCGGCCTGGGCGAAAATCTCCTCGGCGAAGCCGGCCCAACTGGTCTCGCCCGCGCCTGCCAAGTGGAAGACGCCGCGCATTGCAGCCTCCTGCGGCTTGTCGCGCAGGCGCTGGGCGACGCCGAGCACGATATCGGCGATATCGGGCGCATAGCTCGGGCAGCCCTGCTGGTCGGCGACGACCGAGAGTTCGTCGCGGGTCTCGGCCAGCCGCAGCATGGTGCGCAGGAAATTCTTGCCGTGCGCGGCATAGACCCAGGCGGTGCGCAGGATGACGTGATCCGGGTTCGCGGCTGCCACGGTCTCTTCGCCGGCGAGCTTGCTGCGGCCATAGGCACTGATCGGCCCGACCGGATCGTCTTCCAGATAGGGCGCTGTCTTGGTGCCGTCGAAGACGTAGTCGGTGGAGATCTGGATGATCGCCGCGCCCGCCGCGCGAGCGGCCGCGGCGACTGCGCCGGCGCCGGCGCCGTTCACCGCCATGGCCAGCTCAGGCTCGCTCTCGGCCTGGTCGACGGCGGTGTAGGCGGCTGCGTTGACGACGATATCGGGCGCGAGCGCGCGGATGGCGGCAGAGGCGGCCCGAGCATCGGCGAGATCGAGTTCGGGCCGGCCGATCGCGACGAGCGCAATTCCGGGGATGGCTGCCGCGCGAGCGCGCAGCGCCGTGACGACCTGGCCGTTCGTGCCGGTGACGACGATCTTCATCGTGTCAGCCAGCCTGCTTCAGCAAGCCGAGCCGTTCGCCCGCATAGACCTTGTCGCGTAGCGGGCGCCACCACCATTCGTTGTCGAGATACCAGCTCACCGTCTTCTCGATGCCGGTCTCGAAGGTCTCCTCGGCCCGCCAGCCGAGCTCGGTCTCGAGCTTGGTCGCGTCGATCGCATAGCGCTGATCGTGGCCGGGGCGGTCGGTGACGTAGGTGATCAGCTCCTCGTGCGGCTTGGCGCCTGGGCGCAGCCGGTCGAGGATGCGGCAGATGGTCTGGACCACGTCGATGTTGCGGCGCTCGTTGCGGCCGCCGACATTGTACTTCTCGCCGACGCGGCCTTCCGTGGCGATGACGTCGAGCGCTCGCGCGTGATCCTCGACGAAGAGCCAGTCGCGGATGTTGTCGCCCTTGCCGTAGACCGGCAGCGGCTTGCCGTGGAGCGCGTTCAGGATGACGAGCGGGATCAGCTTTTCGGGGAAATGGTAGGGGCCGTAATTGTTCGAGCAGTTCGAGATCAGGCCCGGGAAGCCATAGGTCCGCGTCCAGGCGGTGACGAGGTGGTCCGAGGCCGCCTTTGAGGCGGAATAGGGCGAGCTCGGATCATAGGCCGTGGCCTCGGTGAACAAGCCGTTCTCGCCGAGCGAGCCGTAGACCTCGTCGGTGGAGACGTGCAGGAAACGGAAGGCGTCGCGCCGCTCGCCCGGCAGCTTGTCCCAATAGCCGCGGGCGGCCTGCAGCATGCTGAACGTGCCGACGATGTTGGTCTCGATGAAAGCGCCGGCGCCGACGATCGACCGGTCCACGTGGCTCTCTGCGGCGAGATGGACGATCTGGTCGGGCTGGAAGTGCTGAATCTGCGCCGAGACGCTGTCGCCGTCGCAAATATCGACCTGCGCGAACTGATAGCGGGGCGAGTTCCCGATATCGCGCAGCGAGGCGGGATTGCCGGCATAGGTCAGCTTGTCGAGGTTGAGGACGTCATGACCGGCGCCGACGAGGTGCCGGCACAAAGCCGAGCCGATGAACCCGCATCCGCCTGTAACCATTATCCGCCGCAACGCCATACCCCTTTTAATCATTGCAAGCCCTGACCTCGCACGCGGTGCCCGATGTCCGGGCGGCGACGTGTTCGGTCAGTCTGAAGTGAAGGTTATCGTAAGGACCATACCGTGTGAAAGAATCGCTGCCCTTCAATGAGGAAAGGGCCCCGGCTGACGTGCCGCGTTACAGGACGCAGGTTTTCAAGGCAAGGGATGCTTGCCCAAAGGCAGATGTTCCATAGTCGAACATGGCGACCAGTTCTCCGCGATTTACTCCCATTGTCAGATGACAATTTGCTTACACTCGCAGCGACGGCCTGAACTGCTTCCGGCAAAGGCCGGGCAAGCCCTGGCCCTTTCAATTCAAGTTCCGGCCCTTTCAAATCTCGAGTCCGCGCTTGCGCAGCGCCGAAACCAGCATCTCTGCGGCCTGTTCGGGCGTCTGCTGGTCGGTATGCAGGTGCAGGTCCGGATTCAGCGGCTGCTCATAAGCCGCTCCCATGCCGGTGAAGCGCGGCATGCCGCCTTGCCGGGCGCGGGCGTAGAAGCCCTTCGGGTCGCGCTGCTGGCAGACCTCCAGAGGGGCATCGACGAAGACCTCGAGGAACCTGTCGGGCCCGATCACCTCGCGAGCCTCCTGCCGCTGTTCGCGGAACGGCGAGATCAGCGAGACGATGACGACGAGGCCGGCATCGGCCATCAGCGCGGCGACATGCGCGACGCGCCGCATGTTCTCGACGCGGTCGGCATCGGAGAAGCCGAGATCGGCGTTCAGGCCGGAGCGGAGGTTGTCGCCGTCGAGCACGGTCGCGTGGCGCCCGAGCGCGTGCAGGCGCCGGTCCAGCAGATCGGCGACCGTGCTCTTGCCGGCCCCGGACAGCCCGGTGAGCCACACCACCGCCGGACGCTGCCCCATGCGCTTGGAGCGATCCTCCGGGGTGACCTGCATCGCCTGCCACGGCGTGTCGCCGCTGCGCTTCTCGACCGAGAGGACGATGCCGGCCGCGACCGTCTGCGATGTCATGCGATCGACCAGGATGAAGCTGCCCAGCGCATGCGAGCCGCTGAAGGGCAGGGCCGGCAGCGGCTTCGCCAGGGTAAGTCGGCCCACCGCGATATCATTGGTCCCGATCTCCTCGTCGGTCGAGGCGATCGTCAGGTCCTGGAGGTCGAGCCGGCCCTCGATGCGCGAAACGGTCGCGTTCGTCTCGCCCTTGCCGAGCTGGAAGGAATAACTGGCGCCGGGTCTGAGCGGCTCGTTCCCCAGCCAGACGAAGCGCACCCGCAGCTGCGTCGCCTGGGCGATCTCGCCGTCGCCGGATACCAGGACGGCGCCCCGGCCGAGATCCCGCTCGGGAACCAGTTCCACGGCGACGGCCTCTCTGGCACCAGCGCGTTCGACGGCTTCGCCCGCAGACCAGAGGCGGGCGATCGTGACGTCGAGCCTGGCCTCCGTCTGCATCGCCTGGCCGACGGCAATCTCGCCGGCTGCGATCTCGCCGAAGGAGACCCGTCCGCCATGCGGCAGCCGGCCGGTGAGGGCGACCGGCAGGATCGCCGTGCCGCTGCTCGAAGCGGGCGGCTCGAAGGTTTCGAGCACGTCGAGCAGGGTTGGCCCCTCGTACCAGTCGAGGGCGGCACTGTGCTTGACGACATTGTCGCCGCTGCGGGCCGAGAGCGGAATCGCTGCGACGACCTTCAGCCCGAGGCTCGCCGCGAAGGCCTTCAGTTCGCCGGCGATCTCGTCGAAGGGCTCGCGGCGCCAGTCGACCAGGTCCATCTTGTTGATCGCCAGGACGACATGGCGCACGCCGAACAGAGCGGCGATCGCCATGTGGCGGCGCGTCTGCACCCTGACGCCGTCGGCGGCGGAGACGAGCACGTTGGCGAGCTGCGTCTGCGAAGCCGCCGCCGCCTGGTTGCGGGTATACTGCTCGTGGCCCGGAGCATCGGCGATCAGGAAGGCGCGCTTGGCGGTGGTGAAGTAGCGATAGGCGACGTCGATGGTGATGCCCTGCTCGCGCTCCGCCTTGAGGCCGTCGACCAGATAGGAGAAATCGAGCGTGCCGCCGCTCGCCCGCTCGGCTTCGAGGAGATGATCCTCGAAGACCGCGCCGGATTCGTAGAGCAGGCGGCCGATCAGCGTGCTCTTGCCGTCATCGACCGAGCCGCAGGTCATGATGCGAAGCCGCGGCAGCCGCAGCGGTTCGGGCAGCGTTTGCGCTGCGTGCGTTGCGTTCGCCATCAGAAATACCCCTCGCGCTTCTTGTCCTCCATCGACGAGCCGACATGGTCGATGATGCGACCAACGCGTTCGGAGGTCTTGGTTGCGAGGAGTTCCAGGATGATGTCCTCGACGCTGGTGGCGGGCGCTTCGATCGCGGCGGACAGGGGATAGCAGCCAAGCGTGCGAAAGCGCACCAGTGCGGTCTCGACCTGCTCGCCGGGGAGCAGCTGGAAGCGCTCGTCGTCGACGACGATGAACTGGCCGTTGCGGCGGACGACGGGGCGCTCCTTGGCGAAGTAGAGCGGCACGACGGGAAGCGCCTGCGCGAGGATGTAGCGCCAGATGTCGAGCTCGGTCCAGTTGGACAGCGGGAAGCAGCGCATGGTCGCGCCGGGCTGCAGCCGCGTGTTGTAGAGGCCGAAGAATTCCGGGCGCTGGCTGCGCGGATCCCAGACATGGCCGGGCTCGCGCAGCGAGAACACGCGCTCCTTGGCGCGCGAGCGCTCCTCGTCGCGCCGCGCCCCACCGATCGCGACATCGAAGCCATGCGCATCGATCGCCTGGCGCAGCGGCACCGTCTTCATCGCGAACGTATAGGTCGAGGCGTCGAAATCGAAGGGGTTGATGCCCTCGGCCAGCGCCTTGTCGTTGGTGGCGGTGAGTAGCTCGACCCCGTCGCGCGCGACCAGCTCGTCGCGGAACGCGATCATGTCCTTGAACTTATAGGTCGTGTCGACATGCAGCATCGGCATCGGCAATTTCGTCGGAGCGAACGCCTTCTTGGCGAGATGGTAGAGGACCGAGGAATCCTTGCCGATCGAGTAGAGCAGGACCGGCCGGGCAAAGCAGGCGCGGGCTTCACGAAGGATCGCGATCGCTTCGGCCTCGAGCGCGCGGAGGTGGGAATCCATTGCCATCTTTCTGCTGGAAACGCTGTTGCCGGCTAGGCGGCGCTGTTGCGCGGATGTCTCTGCGGCGGCGAAGGCGAAGTCAAGCGCCAGCCGGCCGGCGTCCGCAAGAACGAGCGGTTTGGCGCGAGCTTCCCGACCGCCCCCGAGACGGGTCAAGGCGGCAATCCTGCAAGCTCGGCCGAATGGTAATAGGAATATAATCTTGACATTCCCGTCTGTTTATGCCACGCATCGAGGCCTGCACAGGAGGTCTCATGGCCCATACGTCCCGTCTCGAACTGCCTTTGCTGGCCGCATCGCAGGCCCAGAAACACGTCACTCACAACGAGGCGCTGCTGGCGCTCGATGCGCTCACGCATCTTGCGGTGACCGATCGTCGCGCCACGCCGCCAGCCGCACCAGTCGAGGGCAGCCGCCATCTCGTGGAAGCAGGTGCAAGCGGCGCCTTCGCGGGGCAGGCCGGCAAGATCGCCGTCTTCGAGGATAATGGCTGGCGATTCCTCACGCCGCGCCAGGGATGGCTGGCCTGGGTGGCGCAGGATCAGGCGCCGCTGGTCCATGACGGCTCGGGCTGGACGGAGCTGAAAGTTCGCTCCTCCGATCGGCTCGGCATCGGCGCGACGGCTGACGCGACGAACCGGCTGGCGGTGGCGAGCCCGGCGGCGCTGTTCACCCATGCGGGGAGCGACAGCCGCGTCACCATCAACAAGGCCGCGGCCGGCAATACGGCGAGCCTGCTGTTCCAGACCGGCTATTCCGGGCGCGCGGAGATCGGCCTTGCGGGAAGCGACAATGTCTCGGTGAAGGTGAGCAGCGACGGCGCCACCTGGCGCCAGCCGCTGACTGTGAAACGCGACACCGGCTTCGTCGGTATCGGCACGCCGGATCCCGGCGCGCCCCTGACCGTCGACAGCAGCACCAATTCGCTGCCGGCAGGCAATGGCAGCCTGCTGATCCAGGGCGACGCCAACAAGGAGCGGCTCGATATCCGCAGCGCCGGCGTGGCGCCTGGCGCAGGCATCCAAGGCTTCGGTGCGCGCGGCACGCTCGCGTCGCCGCAGGCGCCGCTCAGCGGCGACCGGTTGATGGCGCTGCTTGGCTCAGGTTGGGACGGTACCCAGTTCGTCATTCCGCTTCCCGCCCAGATCGACATGGTGGCTGACGGCGACTGGTCCTCTTCAGCCAATGGCACCGCGGTTATCATCCGTACCACGCCGCCCGGACAGACAGTGGCTGCACGTGCGGATCGGATGAAAATTACGGGAGACGGCCGGGTCGGCGTGGGGACCGCGACGCCTCAGGCGCTTCTCGATGTCGCCGGCACTATGCGGGTGGGGCAGTACGGCAAGGCAGCTTTGCCCAGTGCGTCGGGAGTTGGCGCGGGCGGCCTCGTTTACGTTTCCGACGAAGTTGGCGGCGGCGTACTCGCCTTCTCCGATGGGGTCGCATGGAGGCGGGTCACAGATCGAGCTATCGTGAGTTGACGCGAATGGGCGGGAATTACTGATCTGGATAGTCGCCAAAAAACTCCTTCTGGAGCTCAAGAGGCCTCTTTTTTCTTTCCTTGATTCGCTTGGCAGGCGTTCCTGCGTAAATGCTCCACGGAGCTAAGGATTTGTTAACGAGAGAAAGCGCGCCGACGGTTGCACCGGTGTCGATTGTCACGCCGGGCAGAACGACCGTTCCGGCGCCGACGACCACATGCTGACCAATGACGATTTGACCGGACGTTACTTTCCGTAGCTCCGGACGGATAAGTGGTCCAGTCATCGCTTCGCCTGAGAAGTCATCTGTGGATGATACCAAGCGTACTCCTTGGGAGACTCCAGCAAAATTCTTGATTCTTGCTCCTCCTGAGCCCAGAATCGAGACGCCTGCCGCTATGTGAACGTAATCCTCAATGTATATTTCTCCAGATGCAGATAAAATGCAGAAGGCATCTATTCTTACATTGCTCCCTAGAAAAATCTTATCCGAATTCGCTATAATGCATGTTTTGTGAATTTTTACGTTATTCCCGATTTGTGCCCAATTAAAATTTGATATTTCACCATCGCTTAGGTATTCGGCATTATAGAATGTTTGCATTGCGCTGCGACCTATCTTTGATAGTGCCATTCTTTAAGGAGCGGAACAATAACGCTGTTCGCGTCATTGTTCATCGTGTCGGATAGTCCATTGACATAGTCCGGATCATATATCTTTGATCTATCTAATTCTGCAGTTCTTAGGTAATGAATCACCCGAAAATCCTCTCTTTTCTTATGATTCAGTTTTTGATGGGTGGAATCATTTGACATATTATATTCTGCTCCCAACGTAATAATCTTAAATTTTTCTCGCTGTGACACTAACGTTAGGCCAATCTGACAGCGCATGAAACTCTCTGTGACACTTGTTAAGCGCTCGTGCACTTCATCGATTTTGCGCCCCAGTATTTCAAGCGCTAGAGGGTTCATTGCGACAAAGCCAAGATTAAAATAGGGTGGAATTTTTGGTAATAGTCCCTCAGCGTCCATCGAATATTGATGTAGTTCTTTTGGCCATTCGATATTAAATATTCTAAATATTTCTGGCCAATATCGATCAGAAGTCGATTCCGGGAGTATGGTGCCTTTTGTTTCTGGTGGAGAATGAGCGTTGTGCCCAGCTATTGCTGGAAATGGGATATCAATTTGACGAATCACATCGTCTATGTCGCGCACAAGCACCGTGTCCGCATCGGATTGAATAACAACTTTAGCTTCAGTTTTATCATTGTAGCGCCAATTTGCAGTTCCGTACATGTCGTACTTATTAAAAATTTGTTCTGGAACTGCTTTCCACTCGACGTTGTAGTCGTTACTCCACGAATTTTGCTTTATAGCTTCGCCAATTTTAAAATTTTCTCCAACATATACGTTTATTTTGGCCTCGGTGTAGATTCCACCAAGCCTACGCAGGCAGAAATTAAAAAATTCAACTTGCCCAAAAAAACCTAGTGTTGGCGCGATCGGGATTCTGAACTCGATATTCATTCCGTGTTGCCTTCAATCTGTTCAATAAGTGAGGCTAGCGCTTCTACGATCTCCTGTCGTTTGGCGAGATCGTTAGTTGCTCTCACCGGAAGCGCGCACATCCTGTCTGCGAGCGACTCGGAGACAGGGCATGCATGGGCCGTGTCGATCTCGGGCCAATTCGATAGGCTGGGGCGGTAGTAGCGGCGAAGCTCTATCCCAGCCATCGCTGCGCGCTGTTCCAGCTGATCTGCGGCGGATTTGCTTGACAGAAGGTATGGGAAGCACTGCCAAGGCGAGGAGCTGGCCGAGCCGGGTAATATTGTCGGCAGCCGAGCGAGATAGGCTGCTGCAAACTCCTGTCTGTAGCGCACGGCCTCGTCGATGATGTCCAGCTGAGCCAGGCCGATTGCAGCCTGAAATTCGGAAAGCTTTCCGTTGAAGCCCCAGTTCACTTTGCTCTGATACCCCCGGCCGAGGCCGAAATTGAGCGCGCTCTGTATATCCTGCAGACGTTCGGCATGGCCGAATATGAGCCCGCCTTCCCCTACCGCAAATGCCTTTGTGGCGTGTAGGGAAAATACCTCGAATAGGTTGAGATCCGTACAGCGTGGCTTGCGTGGCACGCCAAGGCCTGCAGCGTTGTCTATGACAACCGCGATGCCCCGGGCCAAGCAGAACGCTATCTCCTCGTCGAACCCATGATTGATGCCAAAGGGGGATACCAGCATGACCGCCGCAGGCAGAGAAGCCTCACAGTGCCTCGCAATTATTTCGACAGAGAGAGCCCAGGTCTTCTCATCTACGTCAGCTATGACGGGTCTCAAATTCGCAGCTCGTACGGCGCCAGACGATGCCGGGAATGTGAATGCCGGGACGAGGACATCGCCCTTCACATTCGCGGCGATTAGCGCTGCAGAAAGCCCCGCGGTCGCGTTAGCTGCCGCTACGCAGCATTCGTTGGCGTCTCCGTACTTGGCGAGAATCTGTGCTTCGAACCGCCGAGAAACGGGGCCAAAATTGGAAAAAGTCCCGCTGTCATAGATTTGCTGGAAAAGCTCAAGGTAGGCGGAGACCGGTGGCAGCCTAGGCTCGATGAAGCGATGCTTGAAGGTTGGGGTATGGCGCATTGTTTTAAATTTCCGCGTGCTGATCCACGCTGACGGGGCCGGCTTTCAGATTGATGGTGCTGGAGCAGAGGAGATCTGCGCCGAACTGATGCACGCGAAACACAAAGCCGTCGACGATGCGATGAGCATACATGACCTCGCCGTCTTCGTACTTACCTACTCCGGCATTACAATAATACAATCCGGGTGACAGAAGATTTAGAAAGGGGAACGTAACGATTAATTTCTCACCTTTGTTGAATTTCTTTCCTTTTCCTATTTCTCCTGAGCTTTGTCCAAATAGATGGAGGCCGGAAGTGTCGCGTATGGCCATGCCGAAACCCGCATTCTCGGCGCTTTCTAAGAATTCAACATCATACTGATATCTATATGGCCTTCCGAAACTGATTGAATTAACGGCGTTTCCTGATTCATCCAATATTCTTATGTTTTTTATTTGCGCTCCATTTATCGTATATTCGACAATGGACTCGCTTCTAAGATTTTCATCAAATGAGTCGTAGTTATGCGATGAGGTTTTATCCTCTTCTTGGCGGCTCTCGTCTTTTTGCCAAAATGAAGCGGTGGTTTCACCTTTGGGCGATGTGGTAGCTCCTATGGCGAGCCCTGATTTGATTTCTTGTCGATATCTTTTCTGGTCTTCCAAAGAGGCGGAGATAAGCCGCTGATATTGGTTGACTACCGCCTTCGGCTCTCCCTCCAGCAGCTTCTCTCCCGCATCCAGCAGGATCGCGCGATCGCAGAGCTGCACGATCGTCTGCGCTCCGTGGGAGACGAAGAGGATGGTGCCGCCGCGCTCCTTGATCGCTTCGATGCGGGCGTAGCATTTGCGCTGGAAAGCCTCGTCCCCAACCGCAAGTGCTTCGTCGACGATCAGGATATCGGGCTCGACGGCCGTTGCGACAGCGAAGGCGAGCCGGACATACATGCCGCTCGAATAGGTCTTCACCGGTCGTTCGATGAACTCACCGATACCGGCGAACTGCGCGATCTGGTCGAAACGAGCGTCCATTTCCTCGCGGCTGAAGCCGAGGATAGCGCCGTTCATATAGACATTCTCGCGCCCGGTGAATTCGCCGGAAAAGCCGGCTCCGAGTTCGAGCAAGGCGGCGATACGCCCGCGGACTTTCACGGACCCTTGCGTCGGCTGGAGTGTGCCGCAGATGATCTGTAGCAGGGTGGATTTGCCGCAGCCGTTCCGGCCGATAATGCCGATGGTTTCGCCGCGCTTGACCTCCAGCGAGACATCGTGCAGCGCAGCGAACTCCTTGAACGGCCTGATGCGGCCGAGCGTCGCCATCTGCACGAGCCGGTGCTCCGGCTTGTTGTAGATGCGGTAAACCTTGGAGAGGTTGCCGACCGAGATCGCGACTTCAGAGGACATCGGCGAAGCCCTTGCGGGTTTTCTGGAAAAAAGCGTAGCCAAGCGCGGCGACGATCAGGCCGCCGACGATTCCAAGCAGCCACATAACGAGGTTGGGCAGGCGGCCGAAGATAACCGCCTCGCGCACCGTTTCGATGCTGAAGGCAAGGGGGTTGTTGGCTGCAAACGGGCGAATCCATTCCGGCAAATTGGAGGAAGGGTAAAAGATCGGACTCAGAAACATCAGCGCTGTGACGATAGATGGCATGAGCTGGCTGACATCGCGAACGTAGACACCTAAGGCAGCGAGAAACCACGTGACGCCCAGCGTGAACAGGCAAAGCGGGAGGACAAGCAGGGGCAATAGCAACACCACGGTGTGAAAGCCGGAGCCAAGCGTGATCTGGAATACGAGCAGGACGACGATCGCGATTGCCGCTTGGAAAAGCGCGGAGCCCATTGCAACAATCGGTAGAACCGCCAGAGGAAATACGACTTTCTTCACCAGATTGGGTTGCGCGGTCACCAAATTCGGTGCGCGACTTACCATTTCGGCGAAAAGGTTGAAGGGTGTAAGCCCCGCGAAAACAATCAGGCCGAACTCGGTCGGGCTTGTCTGCCCCTGACCCCAACGGGATTGAAACACCACCGCGAAGAAGAAGGTAAAGACGGCGAGCATGAATAGTGGTGTGGCGAGGCTCCAGATTAGGCCTAGCATCGAGCCGCGGTATCGAGATGCGACCTCTCGCACCGTGAGTTGGCTGATAAGGGAGAGGGGTATCTTATTCACGGCAACGGGAACTCAATTTCATTTTACTTCTCGCGGAGTTCGAAGGAAAAATTGTGTTTCTAAATTCCATCCCCTTTTGTTAAGAAATCTTTGGTTAATTTTAACCCATCGTAGAGATTTACCTTCGGCGCCCAACCTGTTTCCCTGCTGAGTTTATTTATGTCAAGTATATTCCTTTCAACGTCAAATGATCTTGAGGGCTTGTAAATGACATTTGGGGGTGTGCCGACAATGGTCGATACGATCGCCAAAAGCTCGTTTAAGGACGTTCCGATGCCGCTTCCGAGATTGAATATTCTTTCGCGCCCGCTGTAGGCCAAGCTTGTCATCAAGCCTGAAACCGCGTCCGAAATGTAGATGTAATCGCGTATGACCGAGCCATCGCCCCAAATCTCTATTGTTTCGCCGCGCAGCGCCCGCGCCAAGAATACGGTTACGGCCCCCTGGGCGCTGGATGGCCTCTGGAATCGTCCATAAGGATTTGAGAGCCTATAGACTAAATATGGCAATTGATGGAGGTGCCAAAAGAGTTCGAGATATTTTTCGATAGTAAGCTTGCAAATTCCATAGGATGAAAGCGGATGGTTTGGATGGGTTTCAGTGATCGGGATGGACTGAGGTTGGCCGTATACCGTTCCTCCTGACGAAACGAATACGATGCGGCGTACGCCTGCCTCTTTGGATTTCTGCAGGACGCCAAGCGTCGCGACAACGTTACTAATGACGTCATGACGAGGATTGTCGTTCGACGTCTTTGGCAGCGTGCTACTTGCCAGATGAAAGACATATTCCTGACCTTCCAAGGCTCGCTCGATATCGGAATCGACGGCGAAATCGCCATTGACCCATTCCAATCGCGGATTGTTCCGAAGGAACTCAGGGGGCTGCACGCCCGCACGCTCCAGGATTCGGACACAGTGCCCGGCGGCGAGTAGCGCCTCCGACAGGTTTAGACCGATAAATCCCGCGCCTCCTATGACAAGTGTTTTCATGCTCTCGGATTCCTGCCTGCAAGGAAGGATTGAACGGCTTCCTCGACATGGCGTTCGACCCTCTCCTCGAAGGCGGTCATTGTGAAGAATTTTTCGAAGACAGCGATCGCCGCCTTGCTCATGTCGCGACGCTGCGACGGTGACATGTTGTGAACCCGCTGAATGACGAGGGCGATTTCCTCGGGGCTATTGTGCGACAAGACGAAACCGGAAACGCCATGTTCCAGATAGGCGCTGGTACCTGTGGTCGCGCTGACGATCAGAATTTTACCCGACGCCAAGGCGTCGAGAGACACATAGGGCAGCGTGTCGTCCCTGGATGGAACGATAACGGCATCCGAGTCTGCGAGCAGCGCGGCGTATTCCCGAAAGGGCACTTCTCCGATGAAGGAAACAGTATCCGGTGCGGAGGATTTGACTATTCTTGCGTATTCCGGATCAAGCACTCGGCCTACGACGGACAAATGGCAGGAAGCTGCCGCCGCCGCGGGCAGGTACGACATCCCGAAAATCGCCAGGTCCTGCCCCTTGCGTGGCTCGAAAGAGCCGAACAGGCTGAGGCGGAGGTTCTTCGACGCCGGCCTTGTCTGTTCACGAAGCGAGGTGGGTTGAGATCGTTCGACACCGTACTCTAAAATTCTGCTCGGTATGGATAGCGCCTTCAGGGCATTCGAACCGCGCACGCTCCCGGTCACTACAAAAGGAAGCGATTTCGCGTCCGTAATGAGTTGGGATTTTGAGGCAGCCAAATCCAGGATCAGCTCACTCTCATGGGAGTAGAGCATGGTCGGTATCAGTCCTGCCAGTTGGGCGAGGGGCGGAGCGGACAGAATCGTATTGCCGATCGCAATATCGAACTGCTGATAAAGGTCTTTGATCGTATCGTGTCTGCGCATGACAAGCGCATCTGTGATTACAGTAACTCCTAACTCGGTAAGCTCTTGCCGTAGCGGTCCATCCGAAGGAGTTGTTACGACGACGAACCAGTTTTGGCGCGTTAGCAGCCTCGCGATCTCAAGGACAACACGGGGCGCGCCGCTTGAAGTAAGATCATGCGAAAATATCACGGCGGACTTGCCGTCCGCCTTGTAAGCTCTCTTCTGTGGGGGGTGAATTGTAAACTCTTCCTGAGAATCGACGAAAAGGATCGATCTCATGGCCTCAGGGAAGTATGGATCACGAGCCGTTTCCAGCGGCCAAACTTTGAGCAGCTCCAGGTCGTGTTTTTCGATAACCTTTTCTTTTGCCTCTTTCTTCGATGCTCCTATCGATAGGTGCCCAATATGCCTAAGAACGGAGTAGGGTGTGTAAATGCAACTTTTTCCAGCTTGCCGAACCTTGAAGCTGATATCAATGTCCGAATGTGCGATCGGGAATCGCTGTTCGTCAAAACCGCCGATTTCTGCATATAGGCTTGATCTGACGACCATGCAGGCTCCGCAGGCAATGGAGACTTCGCGCACACTTTGCGCGAAGTTGAAATGTGCGCTGGTATCCGGCGGGAACATGTGAAAGGCTGTGCCGACCAGCCGCCTTACGCCGGTCACCATGCCTGCATACTGAATTTTTCCGTTCTCATAGATAAGTTTCGGAGAAACTATTCCGACATCCTTATGAACAAAAATGTCGACGAGTTCGTCCAGCCAATCGCTCCTTATGGTGCGAACGTCATCATTGTAAAAACAGAGATATGTTCCATTGGACGCTAGAGCGCCGACGTTGCATTTCCTTGAGAAGGAGAATTTTTCGTCAAATGGAACGAATATAATGTTGCCATGCGGTTCTTCGCGCAGGCGACTGATGAGTTTACTGTTAGTTACAATAACGATCTCGTAGTTCTTATATTGTGTTTTGTCTCGGATGCTGTCGATGGAGTGCTTGATGTTGGTATAATTATCCGAAGGGATGATAATCGATACAAGTGGGAGAGACGCTCGATCTGCATCTCGAATCTCAATTCTATTCGCCGCCGGCAGGGGGGCTGCCTGTCCGGGAATGTTGCGGCGTCGCAGGGCGTCCTGCAACGCTGCGATATTCGATGATCGCGCGTAAGGCTTTCCATCTGCTGCGGCTGAGCCGGCTATGGCCCGCCACCCATAAAGGTAGCGTGCCACATGCCGCACCGAAGTGGTGTGCTCAAAGACACGTAGCGCCAGATCATAATCCTGAGAGAAATCATACTTGGAACGAAAAGCGCCAACCCGTTCCACGAGTTCTTTTCTGTAAACCGAAAAATGTCCGGTATACATGCAATTGATCATCAAGGTCGGTGAAAAATCGGGCTTCGGGAACAGTTCTACGACTTTCCCGCTCTCCGATATTTTGAATTCGTCCGAATAAACTACGTCGACTGATGCCTCTGAACTGATAGCATCGTTTATGGTCGCCAAGCATTCCGGCATCAAGACGTCATCATGATCAATGAGACCGATGAACGGCGCGGTCGCCATCTTCAATGCGCAGTTGGTGGCGTGGGCGATCCCGGCATTTGTGTCGAGCTTGCGATACTTAATTCTGGAATCTTGCTGACGATAGCGATCGAGGGCGGCGTCCAGCGCTTCGGACATCGACCCGTCATCGACAATGCACAACTCCCAGTGAAGGAAGGTTTGGCTTTGAACAGAGTGTATGGCGGCTTCCAAGAGCGCGATTGGAGTTTTGTACACCGGCATCAGCAGAGAAAAGTGTGGAGGTGTATGTGCCGCCAAAGCGCTGGGAAACTGGGGCTCGGTCTTGGTAAGCGCGACAGTCAGTTCCTTGCAAATGTGCCCATAGCGCCCTTCAATCGTTTCGAAGTTGAAGGACGCGTCATCCTGCCGGGTAAGCAGAAGATTCGCGTTATACGGTAAGGGGTTGCCATGGCCCGAGATGAGTCGGTTGATGGCAAGCCTGACGCGATAAGCGGCGGGTATTCTAGCCTCAATATAGAGTACCGCCGGCCGGAGTGTCTTCTTTAAGCTGTTTCTCATTGTCATTTCTTTGCTTGCTGGCGGCGCTCGCGAAGGCTATCTATTGTTAGGTTTTGTGTAAATTTGATATGGACTTAAGTTAAGATGTTTGGCCGTGAGTGAGAGAGCATAGGATCGAAATGTCTTCCGCTTCGTGACAGATCGGGAGACGATAAAAACTGATGAGTGCCGACGTGTTCAGGGCTGGTCGATTTGCATCGAAGCGGCAGGTCGTGTCACGGCTCAACCTAGATATCCTTCCCCGTCAGCCAGCGCAGCACAGATCTGAACGGATGCGTTCGAAGCCGATCCAATTTGCCCTGGAGCAGGTTTGCATGGGTTTGCATCTCAGCGAAAGAGGCCTCAAGATTGATGCGGCGCGCTTCCGCCTCGTCGATCTGGGCTTTCGCCTCCTCGATCTGGCAAGACAGTTCGGATCTCTCACGCTCATGCTGAGCGATATGCGCCGCATGCTCCTCGACCAGCGTGTCGTGTTGAACCCGTAGCTGATCGTAAGCTAAGTGCTGTTCTTGAAGCGCTTCAACCTTGGAAGCGAGCAGTTCATTAAGGTGCTGACGCTCCAAGGCGTGCTTTTGCGCTTCCTCACGAAGCGTTTCCTCAAGGTGGTGTCGCGTCTCGTTCGCTTGTGTCTGTTGCGCCTCAAATTGCGTTTCGAGCTCGACGATCTTCTGTTGATATGTGCCTTGCTCTTCGGCAAGATTATTTACGTGGCGCTGGCTCTCTTGCTCTCTGGCTAGCCTCTCACCAGAGAGCGCATCAGTCAGGTCCTTAATCTGATGTTCAAGGCTTCCTAGATCTCGTCCGAAAAGGCGCGTGGCATCATCAAACCTTATGCGTATATCGTCTAACGTCGCGCGCGCGCTGTTGGATTCCGGATTGCTAGCAAGCTCTAACAGAGCTTGGTAACTTGCCATCACCCATTCATGCATTTCAGGGTGAAGCTGGGCTTCATCATTTGAGACATTTTCGTGTTTCAGCTCGACTGTTAGAAAACCGTCCACCTCGGCGGCTATAAGGTCTGTCAGTCTGGGCCACTGGATGTTCAATTTAAGCGCAACTTGTGACGCTTGCTCCTGCCAATCTTTCAGGAAGGCATTCCATGGCAGGACGGCGCGGGTCATTTCACGGGTCGCTGCTTCAGCGTCGAGCGCGTGCCGTAGCCACAGCAGCAGTCCGTGACTAAGAGGCGAGCCGTCGCGGGCCTTCAGCGATCGAGCCACTTCCAGCGGGGACCGCACAGGCAGGATGAGCCTGGGCGTGATGTCCTCTTCGGCGAAAATGTCGAGCCAGAAGCCAGCGAAGCGGCAGATACGCGGATCCTTCAGCACAAAAATTGGCGCGTCGCCGAATTCCGAGGCGAGCAGCGTTTTGGCCTGTTCCTTGAACCGCCCGGCTATCGGTGTGTCGTACCAGTCCGCATTGAACGACCGCCAATCGCTCCAATGGCTTCCCGCACTTGCCAGGAGTTCGTCGTGCATGGCGGTGATGACGTTGGACTCCCAATGACCCTTAGGATTGTCCGCGCCGCCAAACATCAAGGTTTTCGGGGGGGTTGCGCCGAGTCTGGCAAGCGTCCCACTGATCGCCGAGGTTCCGCTGCGATGCATGCCTAGGACAAGGAAGCCGTCGCGCGCGTGCTTGGCCGGGGCGGCGCGAGTTCTCTGGCGAATCCGCTTGGTCTGATCGTTCATCACGGGGCGCTTAAACCAGGTCGCTGCCGAGCGCAACCTAGCAGCAAGTCAGATGTCCATGCCGCTTGAGCTCTTGGGCAAAAGCTGAAAGCTCGTGAATAAACGTCAGTCACGCCCGCTGTAGACGTTGTGCCGGCTCTCCTTATGCAACGGTGCAGCTTTTCGAGGAGGCAACGTCTTCTAGAAATGTCGGATCTCGTCATCGGAGCGCTGGAATCGTTGGTTCGACACCTCTGTTTCTGCTTTTGATCCATGATATCAGGCTTTGATCCGATATGATATTCGAGCGGCTGCCTTTTCTCCCTCGCGCGGTGCATTCCGGCTTGCGCGTGCCGGCAAGCCGGAATGTATCAGTTCACGTCCGTTTCAAACCGAGACCTTCTTGATCTGCTCCAGCACCTCGCCGCCGAATTTGCCGACGAACTCCTTTTCGACCTCCGCCTGGACGACCTTGGCGAAGGAATCGCGGTCGGGGTTTTCCACAGCCTGCATGCCGGCCTTCTTCAGGGCGTCGAGGCTGCCGGCTTCGGTGTCCTCGTTCATCTGGCGCTGCTGCACGGCGCAGGCGGCGGCGATCTCGACCAGGAGCTTCTGCACGTCGGCGGGATGAGCGTCGAACTTGGCCTTGTTCATCACCACCGGACCGGTGGTGAAGGCGTGGCGGGTCAGCGAGAGGTGCTTCTGCACCTCGTTGAACTTGGCGTTCAGGATCAGGGTGACCGGGTTCTCCTGGCCGTCGACCGCGCCGGTCTCGAGCGCCGTGAAGAGCTCGGTGAAGGCCATCGGGGTCGGGATCGCGCCGAGCAGCTGGAAGGCGCGGATATGGGCCGGGTTCGGCGTGGTGCGGATCTTCAGGCCCTTGAGGTCGGCGGCCACGGTGATCGGGCGCTTGCTGTTGGTCAGGTTGCGCCAGCCGATCTCCCAGGTCGAGAGCGCCTTCAGGTTGGAGCCTTCGAGATCCCGGCGCAGGCCGTCGCCGATCGGGCCGTCCATGACCGCGCCGGCATGCTTGCGGCTCTGGAACAGGAAGGGCAGGTCGAGCACGTTGAGCTTGGGGGCGAGGCCGGTGAAGAACGGGTTGCCGGTCAGGCAGATGTCGAGCGAGCCGCCGCGCACGGCGCTGATCGTCTGCGAATCCGAGCCGAGCGAGCCGTTCGGGAAGACCTGGACTTCGTAGCGACCCTGGGTGCGGGTCTTGACCTGCTCGGCGAAGGTGAGCGCGGCCTTGTGCCAGCTGTCGGATTCCGGGTGCGGGTGGGCGAAGCGCAGGCGGGCGGCCTGGGCGAAGGCGGGGTTGCCGATCGAAAACAGGGCGATGCCGGCGCCGGCGCCCTTCAGGGTGGTTCTGCGGGTCAGGGTCATTGGTCTCTCTCCTAGACTTCGTTTGTGAATTTCGAGTGGGCAGAGCAGGCGCTGGCTGGATGGTCAGCGCCCGTAGAAGAACTTGGCCGGGACCGTCACCAGCTCGGGGATGAAGATCAGCAGGGCGAGCACGAATATCTGGGCGAGGAGGAAGGGCATGACGCCCTTGATCACCTTGTCCATCGAGATGTTGCCGACGGCGCAGACGACGTTCAGCACCGTGCCGACCGGCGGGGTCAGCAGGCCGATGGCGTTGTTCACGATGAACATGACACCGAAATAGACCGGGTCGATGCCGGCCTGCTTGACGATCGGCATCAGCACCGGGGTCAGGATCAGCACGGTCGGGATGAAGTCGAGCGCGGTGCCGACGACGATGACGAGGAGCATCATCGCCAGCATCAGCAGCGTCTTGTTGTCGATCAGCGGGCCGAGCAGCCGGGCGACCTCGCCGGGGATGTCGGCGATGGTGATGAGCCAGGCCGAGACCAGCGCCGCCGCGACCAGGAACATCACCGCCGCCGAGGTCTTCAGCGCCGAGAGCATGGCCGGGCGGATATCCCCGAACTTGAGCTCGCCATAGATGAAGTAGCCGACCAGCCCGGCATAGACCGCCGCGACGACCGCGGCCTCGGTCGGCGTGAAGGCGCCGGCCTTCATGCCGCCGATGATCAGGAGGGGCAGGGCAAGCGCCCAGACCCCGTCGAGTGCCGTCTTGGCGACCTCGCGGGCGCTGGCGCGCTCGCTGCGCGCCACCGGCTCGTCGCGGGCGATGATGTACCAGGTGATGACGAGGGCGAGGCCCATCAGCAGGCCGGGGAAGATGCCGGCCAGGAAGAGCCTGGTGATCGAGACGCCGGCGGCGACGCCGAAGACGACGAAGCCGATCGAGGGCGGGATCACCGGGGCGATGATGCCGCCCGAGGCGATCAGGCCGCAGCAGCGGTCGAGCCTATAGCCGGCCTGCTTCATCATCGGCAGCAGGATCGCCGCGAGCGCGGCTGTGTCGGCGACGGCCGAGCCGGAGATGCTCGCCATGACGAGAGCCGCGATGACGGCGACGTAGCCGAGCCCGCCGCGGACATGGCCGATCAGCGAGACGGCGAGCGCGATGATGCGCTTCGACAGGCCGCCGGCATTCATCAACTCGCCGGCGAGCATGAAGAAGGGCACGGCCATCAGCGGGAAGCTGTCGGCGCCGCTGACGAGGTTCTGCGCCAGGATCTGGGCGTCGAAATTGTCGAGCTCGATCATCAGCGCGACGCCGCAGACGAGCAGGGCAGTGGCGATCGGCATGCCGATCGCCATGGCGCCGAGCAGGGAGCCGAGGAAGATGAAGACGGTCACTTGCGGCGCTCCTCGGCCTGCTTGGCCTCGAAGGCGGTGAGCTCCTCCGACTCAGCGCCGACGACGAGGGCGGAATCAGGCATACGGCCGGTGACGAGGTCGAACAGCGCGATCAGGTTGAGCGCGCCGATGCCTATGCCGCAGACGAAGCCGGCGGCGTAGATGACGGCGACCGGGATGCCGGTGACCGGCGCGGCGTTCTGGATGTTGATCGCCGTCTGGGTCCAGCAGCCGATGACGACGAGCGCCATGCAGAACAGCGAGAGCCCTTCCGCCGCAAGCCGGCACCACCAGCGCCCGTTGCGGCCGAGCCGCTCGACGACGCTGGTCATGCCGAGATGGCCGTTATCCTTGGCGACGAGGAAGGCGCCACCGAAAGTCAGCCAGACGAAGATCATGCGCGAGACCTCCTCCGACATGATGATGCCGGAGTTGAAGCCGTAGCGCAGGACGACATTGCCGAAGACCATGGCGATCATCACGGCGAAGCCGGCGATGAGCAGGTTCTCGACTGCCCGCAGCAGCCATGCTTGCACTGTCATCCCAGTTCTCCCGGCCCATTGGCCGGCTCGAGGCCGTACCAACGGGCTGCATTGTCGTGAAACAGCGCCAGCCTTTCCTCAGGCTTGCGCGAACGTGTCGCCGCCTTGAACACGTCGAAGATCGTGCCGAAGGAGGCGGTGAGGCCATCGACCGGGAAGTTGCTGGCGAAGGCGCAGCGTTCGATCCCGAAGGCCGAGATGACGCCGTCGATCACCGGCCTCTGAAGGTCGAGCGTCCAGGGCTGGCCGGGCACGCCGATGCCGGAGATCTTGGCGCGGGTGTTGGGCTCGGCCGCCAGCCGCTCCAGCGCCGCCTGCCAGGCTCTGAGCGCCTCCGGGCTGCGGTCGGCCGGCAGGCCGGCATGGTTGAGGATGATCGTGGTATCCGGAAAGTCGCGAGCGAGCTCGGCCGCCTCAGCGAGATGCCACCAGGGCGTCTGCAGGTCGAAATGCAGGCCGGCGGGCCCAAGCCTGGCATAGCCGTCGCGCCAGCGCGGATCGCGCATCGAGCCCGGCGCGGCGAAATGGGAATCATGCGCCTCGCGGGAGGTCGCAGCCGGCTTGTGGCGGACGCTGCGGACCTTCGGCATGGCCGCGCAGGCCGCCACGACCTCGGCCATATCGGCGCGGTCGAGCCAGATCTGGCCGATCAGCGCGCCGGCCAGGCCGTCGGCCTCAAGCCCGCTCGCCCAGCGCATCTCGCCGATCGGGTCCTTCGGATCCCATTCGCCCTCCATCAGCACGCTGCCGACGACGCGGTGGCCCTTGGCCGCCCGCCGGTAGTCCTCCGGCAGGAAGTTGCGGCAGATGGCCGAGTAGTCGCCGTAGCGGAAGGTGCTCAGCCGGTGGTCGCTGAGCCAGGGGTGATAGTTGCGGTCGAGGTCGAAGAAATGGTGGTGGGCGTCGATGATCGGCAGATCGGCATCGTCGCCGGAGGCGAGGAAGCGGGCTCGGAACTCTGCGGATGCTGCCGTCATGGGCGTCTAGGCAGCAGGCCGGGCCAGGCGCGGTGGCCTGGCGAAGTGCGGGTGAGGAGCGGATATGCGCATGCGCCATAGCCGTGCAGCAGGGCACGTCATCGCGATCTCCTGGCGATTCCTCGAGGGCTTCCGCGGCGCGCTTTACGCTACGGCGCCTTAATTTTTAGTATGCTGTATACTGCACATTAGGTACAGCGAGTCAAACCTCGCCGCGGCCATTCGGGATGCCGAAGCGGCTGAGCGACAGCGCTAGCGCGTTGCGATGTCGGTGATTTGAAGGCCTGCGGCCAGGGTCAGCCCGCGACGCCGTAGAACTCGCGATACCAGGCGACGAAGCGGGCGATGCCCTCTTCGATCGGGGTGTCCGGGCTGAAATCGGCACGGGCCGCGAGGTCGCGGACATCGGCATAGGTCGCCTGCACGTCGCCGGGCTGCATCGGCAAATGGCGCTTGATCGCCTGCTTGCCGCAGGCCTGCTCGATCACCGAAATGAAGCGGTCGAGCCGGACTGGCGTGTGGTTGCCGATATTGTAGACGCGATAGGGCGCCGCCGCCGAGGCAGGGTCGGGCGAGGCGGCATCGAAATTCGGGTCGGAGGCGGGCGGCAGGGCGGCGAGGCGCACGATCGCCTCGCTGACATCATCGACATAGGTGAAGTCGCGGCTCATCTCGGCCTCGGCGTAGACGTCGATCGGCCGGCCTTCGAGGATCGCCTTGGTGAACTTGAAATAGGCCATGTCCGGCCGGCCCCAGGGGCCATAGACCGTGAAGAAGCGCAGGCCGGTGACCGGGATGCCGTAGAGATGCGCGTAGGAATGGGCCATCAGCTCGTTGGCGCGTTTGGTCGCGGCATAGAGCGAGACCGGGTGGTCGGCGCCGTCATGCTCGCTGAACGGCACCTTGGCGTTGGCGCCGTAGACGGAACTCGACGAGGCGTAGATCAGATGGCTGACCGGGTTGTGCCGGCAGGCCTCCAGCACGGAGAGGAAGCCGTCGAGATTGGAATGGGCATAGGCGCGCGGGTTGTCGAGCGAGTAGCGCACGCCGGCCTGGGCGGCGAGGTGGATCACCGCATCGGGCTTATAGGCGGCAAAGCTGGCTTGCAGCGCGTCGTAATCGGCAATGTCGATCGGCTCGAAGGAGAAGCCGTTGCGGGGCGTGAGCCGGTCGAGCCGGGCCTGCTTCAGCGCCGGATCGTAGTAGGGCGTCATGTTGTCGATGCCGAGGACCTGGACGCCCTGGGCGAGCAGGGCCTCGGTGACGTGGAAGCCGACGAAGCCCGCGGCTCCGGTCAGGAGAATGCGGCGTGGAGAGGCGTTCGTCATCTAACCCCGCGCTACCAAGCTATCGTGGAGGCGCCGGGAGCCGGCAGCCATGGTCGAACGACCGGGATGCATGATCCGGGCCGCGACCGGAGCGATCGCGGCCTCATCCTATTCGGGCTATTCGCCGCGGAGATCAAGCAGGTGGCGCGGCAGCACTTTGCCCGGACAGGTGACGTGTCTCAGGCGCAACTAGCGATCACAGATTTCAACAGCGTGACATCGTGTCCGGCAGTTAATCTGGACAGGGCAGGGATATTCGAGCCAAATTCGGGCTCGCACAGCAGGTAAAATGTTCCGGGAGAGGGGCGGATGCGGTTTCGGGTTCTGGCGGTCCTGCTGGGAGTTGCTCTGCAAATCCCGGCGCAACTCTCCGCAAAGGAAGTCGAGCAGTTTCCGAACAATGCCGAGTCGCCGATCACCTTCTGGATAAAATTGGCCGAGCAGGGAAATCCCGTCGCCCAGTTCAACCTCGGCTCCTATTATCAGTACGGCTCGCGCGGACTTGGCCAGGACAACGCCCAGGCGGTGGCGTGGTATCGCAAGGCGGCGGAGCAAGGCTATGCCGCTGCGGAACTCGGCCTGGGGGCGATGATCCTGAACGGCCAGGCCGCCGGCGCCGAGAAGGCGCAGGCGGAGAGCTGGGTGCGCAGGGCGGCCGAGCAGGGCCACGCCGATGCCGAGAACTTCCTCGGCTTCATGTACCTGAACGGCAATGGCATCGCGCAGGACAGCGACAAGGCCCGGCAATGGTTCCGCAAATCGGCCGAGCAGGGGCAGCGGCAGGCGCAGAACAACCTGGCGCTGATGTACTATAACGCCACCGGCGTCGCCCGGGACGACCAGCAGGCGGCGTTCTGGTTCCAGAAGGCGGCGACGCAGAATCACGTTCCGGCCCAGAACAACCTCGCCAACGCCTATGCCGCCGGGCGCGGCGTGCCGCAGGATTTTGCCCAGGCCATGGTCTGGTATCGGCTCGCGGCCGAGGCCGGCGACCGCAACGCGCAATACAGCCTCGCCGGCCTGTACGATCTCGGCCACGTTTTCGGCATCAACCTGGAGCAGGCGGTCTATTGGCTCGGCCTCTCGGCGAGCCAGGGCATGCCGCAGGCGCAGCTGCGCCTCGGCCTTCTCAATGCGACCGGCCGCGGCGTCCCGCGCGACTACTCGCGCGCGGTGTACTGGTTCCGCCGGGCCGCGGAGCAGGGCAATGCCGAGGCCCAGTTCCGTCTCGGCGCGCTCTACGAGACCGGGCAGGGCGTGGCGCAGGACTACATCCAGGCTGCGCAATGGTTCCTCAAGGCGGCCGACCAGGGCTTCTCCGAGGCGCAGAACAGCCTGGGCGTGCTCTACGCCACCGGCCGCGGCTTCAGGCAGGACTACAGGCAGGCGGAGGTCTGGATCAGGAAGGCGGCCGAGCAAGGCAATGCCTACGCCCAGGTGACGCTCGGGGCCATGTACATCAAGGGCAACGGCGTCGAGCCCGACAAGGACAAGGCGATCGACTGGTATCGCAAGGCGGCGAAACAGGGCAACCGCGACGCGGCGACCAACCTGAAGGCGCTCGGGGTGACGACCGAACGGTTCTGAGAGACCGCTCGATACTTCTACTGGCGTGGCCGTCTGACGGCTGTCTGCGCTTCCGGTGCTCACGTACAAACGGACGCTCCGCTCCGGTCCTCGACAGCCACGCCAGCCGACTCGCGCCAGCGAAATCTCAAACGGTCTCTGACGCGTTCGATACAGTTCCGTCGCGCGCAGCGACATCCGCTGCACCTAAAATTGCTCTAATCTACCCATTGGGTGCCCCTCGACGGGCGCTCCGCTCGCAAGCAAGGGTGGATGCGATGCCTCTCTCAAATGCCTCGACGCTCGTCACGGGCGCGCCCGAAGCGCTCGCTGCCGGAGTGGTGGCCTCGAGCGTCTATCTCAACGGCCGGCGCTTCGCCGACATTGCCATCGACGAGGCCGGCGAATGGGCGCAGAAGCCGGGTCATGTCGTCTGGATCGGGCTGCTGGAGCCCGACCGCGACCTGCTGCACCGCGTGCAGGCGCAGTTCGCATTGCACGACCTCGCCATCGAGGACGCCGAGAACGCCCACCAGCGGCCGAAGCTGGAGCAATATGGCGATGCGCTCTTCGTCGTGGCGCGGACGGCGCAAATGCTCGACGGGCGGATCGCCTTCGGCGAGACGCATATCTTCGTCGGCAAGGGCTATGCGGTCAGCGTCAGGCACGGCGCCTCGACCTCCTATGGCGCCGTGCGGCAGCACTGGGAGACCTGCCCGAACTCGCTGGCAAAGGGCGAGGACTTCATTCTCTATGCCATCCTCGACTTTATCGTCGACAACTACATGCCGGTGCTGGAATCGATCAATGACGAGGTCGAGGCGATCGAGGACGGGGTGCTCAAGCAGCCGATGACCCGGGCCGACATCGAGCGGCTCTACATGCTGCGCCGCGACCTGCTGCGCCTGCGCAATGCGGTCGGGCCGCTGGTCGAGGTCTGCCGGCGCCTCAGCAACAGCGAGCTGCCGCAGATCAGCCCGGCCATGGGGCCGATGTTCCGCGACGTGACCGACCATGTCCGCACCGTGCAGGAGAAGATCGACAGCCTGCGCGAGGTGCTGGCCTTCGCCTTCGAGGCGAGCCTCCTGGTCGGCCAGAGCCAGGAGAACGCGACCTCCAAGCGCTTCGCCGCCTGGGCCGCCATCCTGGCGGTGCCGACGGCGATCGCCGGCATCTACGGCATGAACTTCAAGCACATGCCGGAGCTGGAGCTGGAGTTTGGGTACTATGTCGTGCTGGGCTTCATCCTGACGATCTGCGGCTTTCTGTATTGGCGCTTCCGGCGGAGCGGCTGGATTTAGGGGGGGCTGCGAGGCCGCTTCCGCTTTGGCTCCTCAAGGTGAGTGGCGGAGTCGAAAAAGCCCCGCCAAAGCACGACGCCTGGCGGGGGGCCATATGCGAGGGACGAGCGATCTGGGTGGGGTGAACTCGCCCATGCGCGGCGCCGTTATGACGTGGCCCGCGGGCGCTGGCATCATTCGTTCAAAGGATATGGCGAGCGCGTTTGGCGGGGCCGTCCTAGACTAGCGTCGCCAGATTCGCTCCAACCGCTTGTCGTGACCACCCAGCCAGAGGGCGACCGCAGCAGCTCGGCAATCTTGCGGGGCTGCCGTAGCGACCGTAGCGGCGGGCGAGTTCGACGATATCGGCCGTGAGCCGCTCCCCGTCGTCGCGTCCGCATTGGATCCGGCTTTGGGTCAAGCAATCCTGCCCGAGCACACGGCAGACCTACCGCTCGGACACCTTCAAGACAAGCCGCACATGCTCGATGCAGGCCCGGCGACGCGCGGGGCTTACGAGTTTCCCGACGCAGCCTCCTTGAGGATCAGTTTGTCGAGCGTCAGATCGACCGCGGTGTGGCGAAGCCGGGCATTCTCGGCCTCGAGTTCCTTCATCCGCCTCACCTGATCCGACTTCAGGCCGCCGAACTCTTGGCGCCAGCGGTAGTAGGTCGCCTCCGTCGCGTCGATCGAGCGGACCGCATCGGCGACGGGTTACCCCCGCGAGACTAAGCACATCGACCTGCCGCAACTTCGCGACGATCTCTTCAGGCTTATGGCGCTTCTTCAGCATTGCGGTCCTCCTGTCTGCCTCAAGACATATTCAGGGCGGACCAGTTCAATAGGGGGCCGCAAGCGTGCCGCAAAGTGGTGCGGCAGCTCCAAGCGAGTTTCAAAAGAGCTCTGGGCATGAAAAAAGCCACTGGAAGGCGGCGGATGGCGGCAAAAGGGTGGTTGTCCCTACTCGCGGGAATTGCGATAGGAAGGCAGAAATAATGTGATGGGTAGCCATGGCATCCGACCCGGAAACGGCCAACGACCTATGACAATGTCGCCGGACGCAGCCGAAATTCACGGAGCCAAGCGGGATTGCCATTCGGCAATGACGCAGGCGGAACTCGTTCAGTGGTCACCAGAATGAAACGCGCAAGAAGAGGAAACGTGCCGTGGCCTACGAATTGAGCCGATTGCTTCCACTGCTCCGCTGCCCGCGAAGAGGAACGGAGCTTAGGCTTGTTGATGACAAACTTGTTTCCTCTGCCGGTGAAACCTATCCGATCATCAACGGCATCCCGATTCTGGTCCGGGAAATCCAAGCGATGCACGTGACGCCGCCGGATCAGTCGCACGTCTCACAAAACATTGCCCGGTTCGATGTGCCGGAGCAGTACAGACCCGACGCATTGGTGATCAATCTGGGCTCCGGCAATGTGCCGGCGCCTGACCCCCGCGCCTTGTCGATTGATGTCTTGCCGAATAGCAATGTTGATCTCGTCGCGGAAGCGGAACATTTGCCGCTCGTCGGCGGCTCGGCAGACCTCATCTGTTCCGGCGCTGTCTTCGAGCACGTCTACGACCCGATGGCGGCGGTCGCCGAAGTTCGCCGCGTTCTCAAGGAGGGCGGCGAATTCTACATCGACACCGCCTTCCTCCAAGGCTACCATGGCTATCCCAGCCACTTCTTCAACATGACCATTCAGGCAGCCGAAACGCATCTGGTCGATGACTTCATTCTGCTGGAATCGACAATCCCGACGCCTGGATCGCCGCTGGAAGCGGTATCGACGATCACGCGCCGCTTCCTTGAGGCCATCCCGGCCGCTGATGCGAAGCGGCTTCGTGCCATGAGCCTCTCCGACGCGCTGGACGAGATCGAGCGCGACCGCAGCGGCCCAAATAAGCTGTTCAAGGCGATGAGCCCGTTCGATCAACGCGCCCTCGCAGCGAGCGTGCTGGTGCGAGGTAAGAAGCCGGCAAGCTACTCAGCGTTGCGGGGCGAGCTGAGTAGCCATATCAGGCGCGAATATTATGCAACTCGGCAGACAGTTTACCTGCGCCATCATCAGGCTCTGCTCTACCGAAACCTCGCCATCGAACTCGGCTCCAAGCACGAGGATGTCGCCCCACCTGCGCTCAATGACATTTTCGAAGCCGCCGCCGTCGCCAATCCCATGTTGAGCGGTGCGTTCGAATCTGGGATCAAATCGCTAAACGAGAGCGAGAGAGAATTGATGGCCCTCCGCGATCGCTGGGTTGGCGAATATCTCCGAATGCGGGATAAGCCATCATCTAGTTAAGTCGGCGACCCTTCTTGTCGCCATCCATATGTCGGAGGCGATGCATTCACGGCAGCCGGCGTCGCCCCGGATGAGCCGAACCGCTATTCGCTTTCGACATTCTATGCGGGTCAGATCATGGCAAACTGCCCGTCGGCCTAACGTGGCAGGGCTTTCTATTGGCCTTGTGCCGAGGCTGATGGGCGCTCGCGGATGGCACCCCATCCTCGGGCATTCTCGGAGTCTTGCGCTGTGTCGAACGGTGCTGCCCCAGAACGCGGCAGGTAAAGCGCGCCGACACGCCATGCCGAGCGATCATATCACCCACGTAGGCGCTGCGACGGGCGGGGCTCAGAAGTCTCCCGACGCAGTCTCTTTTAGGATCAGCTTCTCCAGCGTCAGACCCGATACCGCCCGCTGAAGCCGCGTGTTCTCAGCCTCGAGCTCCTTCAGGCGTTTGACCTGGCCGCCCTTCAAGCCGCCGTATTTCGACCGCTAGCGATAATAGGTGACTTCCGTCCCGCCTATCGATCGGAGCGCTCCCGCGACAGGGGGCCGGCGATGTCAGCACGTCGACCTGCCGCAGTTTGGCGACAATCTCCTCCGCCGTATGTCTCTTTCTCGGCCTTCTCTCGTTCCCCATCAGGCTCAAAGCCATACTTCAGGGAGGATCATTTTTCAGAGGGCAGACCACTCGGAGCCGGTGCCAAAGCTCAAGGGACGGGCTGATTTGCAAGCAATCGCAACAACTGACGATGAGTAAGGGAGGCTGAATTGACCTGTTCCAAGGTCGGATGTAAGGGGTACTGGAACCTAATTTCGGCTTGGCCTAAGACGCCATCCTAGAAATAGAAAGATGGAAGGCGTGATATTCAGCTCTGCGATATTCTTATTTGTATTTCTTCCTATCGTATTGGTGCTTTATTACTTATCTGATTATCGGTTTCGTAACGTTATTCTTTTTGCGGCGAGCCTATTTTTTTACGCCTGGGGCGAGCCAGGCTATGTATTTCTTATGATTTTATCTATTTTATTGAATTGGTTTACCGGTATTCTGATAGATAGAGTTAAATCACGGCGGGTTGCGTTTTTAATACTTAGCGCTGGGGTGACAATAAACATTATAATACTCGTGTATTTTAAGTATTTTACCTTCTTTGCGTCCGTAATCATCTCTGCGTTGTCGGGACTATACGATTTTGGCGACCAACCAGAGGCCATCCCGCTCCCTGCCGGGATTTCCTTTTTCACGTTCCACGCGATCTCTTACATCGTCGATATTTACCGCGGGCAGGCCGGCGCGATCCGCAACCCGCTGACGATGGGCCTTTACATCTCCCTGTTCCCGCAACTTGTCGCCGGGCCGATCATCAGGTTTCACGACATCGCCGAGCAGCTGAAGCTGCGCGTGAACTCATACGAGCGGTTTGGGTCAGGCATCGAGCGCTTCGTGTTTGGGTTGGCGAAGAAGCTGCTGATCGCCAACCCGCTTGGGCAGGTCGCGGATGCGGCGTTCGCCACTGCCGCCGCCGACCTGTCCACACCAACGGCGTGGCTCGGCATCACCTGCTATACGCTGCAGATCTACTTTGACTTTTCCGGCTACTCCGACATGGCCATCGGCCTGGGCCGCATGTTCGGCTTCGAATTCCCCGAGAACTTCAATTATCCCTACATTTCCCGCTCGGTGCGAGAGTTCTGGCGCCGCTGGCACATCTCGCTGTCGACCTGGTTCAGGGACTATCTCTACATCCCGCTCGGCGGCAGCCGCGCATCGAAGGCAACGATGCGGATCAACCTGATCATCGTGTTTCTGCTCTGCGGCCTCTGGCACGGCGCCAGCTGGAACTTCCTCGTCTGGGGTGCCTTCCACGGGGCGCTGCTTTCGCTCGAACGAGGGCCCTTCGGAAGCTTCCAGGCCCGCCTGCCGCGCCCGCTGGCGCACGCCTACACGATCTTCATGGTGATGATCGGGTGGGTGTTCTTCAAGGCGGATACGTTGAGCCATGCCGTCGGCTTCCTGCACGCGATGTCCGGCCTGTCCGATGCAGTCGGCATTGCAGGTGATATCGCGCCGTTGGTCACGCCGAAACTGCCGTTCGTGATCGCAGCGGGCGTTCTGCTCTCGACGCCGATCGCGACATTCTGGGCCAGGGACTGGAGGACGCGACGCTTTCCCTCGCATTCGAAGGAACCTTACCCTTCCCCTCTCGGCGAATGGCTGGATAAGGACGGGCCGCCAATTTTCTTGGCGCGGGCGCTGCTTGTCCCGATCCTATTTGCCCTGTGCGTCTCCGAGCTGGCGTCAGCGACCTACAACCCATTCATCTATTTCAGGTTCTAGAGATGCGACAGATTACGAACCTGATCATGACGATCACCTTCGTCCTCATGATTGGGGTTCCGTTCGTCGGCCTCTGGTTCGAGCCCGCAGCGAATGCCGAGCAAAGAAAGCTCGCATCGTTTCCCGAGTTGCAAACCGTGCGCGACGGAGCCCGGCCATTCACTCTCAAGCTGGAGGCCTTTGTCAATGATCGCTTCGGCTTCCGAAAGGCGTTCCTTGATCTGCAGGCATGGTTGAGTTTTTACGGCTTTGGCGTGTCATCGTCGCCAAGGGTCATCGCCGGAAAGGACGGCTGGCTCTTCTATACGGAGGATGGCTCGTTATCCGATCTTCTCGGAAAGACCCCTCCCGACCAGGCACTGACTGACGCCTGGGTAAGCAGCACGAAGCAACGCGCAGCATGGTTGGCCGAGCGTGGGATTCAATACCGGGTCGTCATCGTGCCCGACAAGCACTCGGTCTATCGCGATAAGCTGCCGCCGCTGTTGCGCCCCGCGAGGAAAACCAGACTAGACTATTTGATGGCGGGCCTTGCCGCTGAGCCTAGCGTCATCGACCTGCGTGCCGAGATGACCGCAAAGAGGAGCTTCCCGCACGACCTGTATTTCAGGACGGACACCCACTGGAATTCTTTGGGAGCCTCGGTCGCCTATTCGAGGATCATGGCCTCACTCGATGCGCCGGTGGCGGAGGGCGAATTCGCATTGGCTCTGGGACCATCAAGGCCGCGAGATCTGGCGGTCATGGCGAGAACCGAAAGCTCCGAGGCGGATATTGTTCCTTCGCAGGGATCCAAAGCGACCTGCGCGCCGGGGCAAGTCTTGCCGCCTCTCGGCCTGGACGTGGGGGCAGTCCTAGCCATGTCGGCCGCAACCTGCCCAGGCGAGCAATCAACCGCCCTGATCTTCCATGATTCGTTCATGGTCTCCCTTACACCGTTCATTCGTCAGGGATTCGAGCGAACGGTTTTCGCCTGGACGAGGCCTTCCGACGACCTTTTTGTCCGAATGGTCGAGCAGGAGAAACCCACCGTCGTGATCGAGGAACGCGTTGAACGGTTCATGAGCTTTGCGCCTGGGACCGATTTGGCCGGAGCTCGCGGCAGATACGCCAGCCTAGATTCCAGAAATTTCACAACAGCGTCGCTGGCAGCACGCGAGAACATCTACCAACTCATACGCAACGGCGCAGTCGTGGAGGGCGATCGGATCGTCAGTCGTGGAGAGACTTGGGCTGAGATAACGGGCGGCCCGGCGGACGGTGGATTCGTCGGCGTGGGCGCAAATCAAGACGGGAAGATTCTGCTTCACGGTTGGGCGGCGATGGTTCCCAAACTCAAACCCGCCGAATATGTTATCCTGACACGCGGAAAGAACGTCATTTTCACTGCTGGCGTAGGCACTTCCAGGCTCGATGTTGCCAATCACTATGACGCTCCAGCCATGGAGGATACAGGATTTGCTTTCCTGATGCCGAAAGATATCCTGAACAGCCGAAGCGGAGACGTCCGCATGTTCGCTGTGGCCGGCCGGATGGTGCATCGAATACAGCCTATCGACGGCGCGCTTGAGCGCCTCGGAGACTCCAAGCGCTAACGGATAAGATTAGCCACCCAGATGAATGGCGCGCGACCGACGCCCGGGTCGTTGCAGTAGCCAGATCTCGGCTCACTATAGGTTGTCTGCCCCAAGTTGGTTTAGGGTTCATCACGCAGCCCGTACGCGATCTGGAACTTCAGCATCGCTCCTGGCCCGCCCGCGATCGGTGGTCCGGGGTGATTGCTAATCCATGACTGGGCTTGGCGCCGAGGCTGGGTTGGCCGGCGAAGCTAGTCCGGGTTACGAGGCCGGCCACGATCTTCGGGGCGGGCGGCATGGAGCGCTACTGCGTCCTGTTGCATGGATCTCGCGCGGCCTTGTTGTAACCCGTTGAAATCAAACGGGACGTGTTGTGTACGGATGCAACACAAAATCACATTCCGTTCTAAGGACGCGCGAGGCGCAAGCACTTGATTTATCTTTTCAAATGGATGGTAGCGGGAGAGGGACTCGAACCCCCGACACGCGGATTATGATTCCGCTGCTCTAACCAGCTGAGCTACCCCGCCCCGACCTCGTGCGCCGCAGGGCGGCGCTCCATCGAGACGGCGCGATATAGGGGGAGGGGCGCTAGCTCGTCAAGCCTCAAGGGCGAGTTGCTCATCGCCATTTGCCGCCTGGGGCTGCGCGGAGGCGAGCTTGCGCAGCCGCACCACCCGGAAATAGCCTCGCCCGATATGCACGGTCTCGTAGCGGCCGGTGGCCTTGGCCCAGTCGGTCAGGCGGCTGACCTTGAAATCGGCGCTCCAGCCGATCGCCTTGGCGATCGGGGCGAGCGCACTCCAGAGCGGGGCGGCGAAGTCGCGGTCGTCGACGAGACGGCTGGCGATGACGATCTCGCCGCCCGGCTTCAGCACGCGGTCCATTTCTGCCAGCGCCTGCTCGGCATCCGGCACGAGCGTGATCACGAATTGCGCGGTGACCGCATCGAAGCTTTCGGTCGCGAAGCCGAGCCGGCAGGCATCCATCACCATCAGGCCGAGCACGTGGTCGAGGCCCTGGTTCGCGACCTTGCGCGCGGCCATCTTCAGCATGTCGAGCGAGAGGTCGACCGCGACGACGCGCGACCCGGGCGTGAAATATTGCAGGGTCAGCCCGGTGCCGACGCCGATCTCGAGGATGTCGGGCCCGCAGGCGCAGGCGGCGGCGACGGATTCGCGCTGCGGCTGCTCCAGCATGCCCTGGTAGATCTTGTCATAGACCTTCGCCCACACTGCATAGGCCCGCTTCTGGCTTTCCAGATGATGTGTCACGGGCATGGCGCGGCTCGGTCGGGTCGGGGTGGAACGGGCGCGGCAATCAGGAGGCGAGCGCTAGGTCGGGACTGGTGGTGCTGATGCGCGCCGTCGGCGACAGGATGGTGCCGCCGCCGAGGACGCGGGCGCCGGGGCGGGCATTCTCGTAGATCACGCAGGCCTGGCCGGGCGAGACGCCCTCCTCTTCGCCCGCCAGCACGACCTTGAGGCCGGCCTCGTCGCGCAGCAGCCTGGCTTCGCGCGGGGCGCGGGTCGAGCGCACGCGCACGGCGATGTCGAGCCCATCCTCCGGCAGCGCGTCGGGGGCGACGTCGCCGAGCCAGTTGAGGTCGCGCAGCCTGATCTCGCGGATGCCGAGCGCCTCGCGCGGGCCGACGATGACGCGGGCCGCGTCGGCATCGAGCCGGAGCACGTAGAGCGGCTCGGCGGCGCTGAGGCCCAGGCCCTTGCGCTGGCCGACCGTGTAGCGCAGCACGCCCTCGTGGCGGCCGAGCACCCGGCCGTCGAGATGGACGATCTCGCCGGGGCGGGCGGCGCCGGGCTTCAGCCGCTCGATCACGTCGGCATAGCGGCCGTTCGGGACGAAGCAGATGTCCTGGCTGTCGGGCTTGTCGGCAATGGCGAGGCCGAGTTCGGCGGCGAGCGCGCGGGTCTGCGTCTTGTCGATCTCGCCGAGCGGGAAGCGCAGCAGGTCGAGCTGCTCCTGCGTCGTCGCATAGAGGAAATAGCTCTGGTCGCGGTTCTCGTCGGCGGCGCGGAACAGGCCGCGATGGCCGTTCGCGAGCGCGCGGCTGCTGACATAGTGACCGGTCGCCAATGCGTCGGCGCCGAGCTCGCGGGCGAGGCCGAGCAGATCGCGGAACTTCACGGTGCGATTGCACTCGACGCAGGGGATCGGCGTCTCGCCGGCGAGGTAGCTTTCGGCGAAGCGCTCGATCACGGCGTCGCGGAAGCGGCTCTCATAGTCGAGCACGTAATGCGGGATGTCGATCGCCTCGGCGACGCGGCGGGCATCGTGGATGTCCTGCCCGGCGCAGCAGGCCCCGGCGCGATGCACGGCGGCGCCGTGATCGTAGAGCTGCAAGGTGACGCCGATGACGTCATAGCCCGCACGCTTCAGCAGGGCCGCGACCACCGAGGAATCGACGCCGCCCGACATCGCCGCGACGACGCGCGTGGCCGCGGGCGGCTTGGCGATGTCGAGGGAGTTGAGCGCGGTCATGAGGGGCGGGGCGGTCCGGTTAAAAAACGGTATGTGGCGGCTCTATACCGGCTTTGCCAGAAGGCTGCCAGTCATGTGCTCGGCAAATCCTGCCGTGCCAGTGCTGGAGGCCGGGCGATTCTTGCCCGTAACAGGTCTGGTTTGGCGAGCTAAGCCGTTGAAATCAAATCGGTGCGCCACTGGCAAGAGACTTGCTGACCGCGATACCGGGTGCGTCTCCTGCCCGCGATCCGGAATTGCCGATGTCCGCCGTGTCCTACCCGCTCCCGTCGCCCAGCCCCGATCCGGTGCCGCTGCGCCGCCGCGCGCCGGAGGCCGATAGCGGCCGCGACGCCGCGCCGTTCAGCCTGCCGGAGGAGCCGGCTGCCGAGGCCAGGCCAGCGGCGGAGGCGAAGGACGACGCCAAGGCGAGCGAGCCCGCGGTGCAAAAGCCGGTTCAGGACAAGGCCGATTCGACCGGCGCGCAAGCGGCCCCGGCGAAGCCCGCCGCCGGGCCAGCCGCGGCGAAACCCGTTCAATCCCAGCCGGCCGATGCCGCGGCACCAGCGAGTGTGCAGCCGAAGCCGGATGTCGGCGCGCTAGTCGCGATTGCGGAGGCGGCGCAGGCGGCCGCAGGCGGGGTCGGGGAGACGAATGCCAAGCCCAAGAAGGCGGAGGGCGAGGGCAAGGCAGAGGTCAAGGCGAAGGAGGGCGAGACGGCAGATGCCGGCGCCGCCTTGCCGATGCCCATGCCTGACCCCGCGTCGGCGCAGCCGGTCCAACCGGCGCCGGTGCTCCCTGTGGGAAGCGAAGCGGTGCAGCAGCCTGCCGTGACCGTCGGCGACGCTCCGGCTCCTGTCTCGGCCGAGGCGCCCGGAGTACAGGGCGCAAGCGGTCAGCAGGCCGTCATCCAGCTCGAGGTGGTACCCGTCGTGCCCGTGCCCGCGGTGCCTCCGGGGGCCGCTTTCACGGCAGCGGGAGGCGAGGCGGCTCCCGAGCCGGATCCGGCCTCGGCGCCCGCATCCGACAAGAGGCCGCGTTTGGCTGTAACCGCTCAATTGCCCTTCGATGCCGCTGCATTGGGACTCACTGGCGCGACCGCGCCTGGCACCGATGCGTCGCTGGAGAAGGTGACGGGGGAGGTGAAGTCCGCCGAAGCCGCCAACGCGAGCCATGCCAAGGCCGGGGGCGCGGAGGCGTCGACCTCCGCCGCTCCGGCCGAGATCGGCAAACCGGCCGAGACCGCGCAGCAACAGCCGAACCTGACCCCGATCGATTTTTCGGCGCTGCTCCATTCCCGTGCGGGCAGGTCCGACGCTCCGGTGCTGCCGACCGGCCTCGATCCGGCTGCCACGGCGCAAGCCCAGCTCGCCAACGGCCAGCACAACGCGGCGGATGGGCAGCCGACGCCGCTGCATGTCGTGCCGGTCGAGATCGGCCTGCGGGCGCTCGCCGGCAGCAAGCGCTTCGACATCAGGCTCGATCCCGCCGAGCTCGGCCGCATCGACGTGAAGCTCGAGATTTCCGACGCGGGCGAGGTCAGCGCCAAGCTGGTGGTCGACCGGGTCGAGACGCTGCACCTGCTCCAGCGCGATGCGCGGACCCTGGAGCGCGCCTTCGAGCAGGCGGGCCTGAAGCCCTCCGATGCCGGCGTCGACATCACCTTGCGCGACCAGAGCGATCAATCCGGCTTCCGCCAGAACCGGCAGGACGAGCAGGCGCCGCAGCGCGCGCGGCCGGGCTCCGACGCCGAGATCGACGACATCGCGATTGCCGCCCAGCCCGTTCCCGTCCGCCGCCTCGTCAGGCTTGGCGGCGTCGATCTCAGCATCTGAAGGGGTCAGCCATGACCATCACCAACGGCCCCGGCGCAGTCACCAACAATAGCGGCAGTGCTGCCGGCAGCGCGGCGAACAGCTCGTCGATCGCCGGCAATTTCGACCAGTTCCTGACCCTGCTGACGACGCAGCTCAAGAACCAGAGCCCACTCGACCCGCTCGACACCAATCAGTTCACCGAGCAGCTCGTGCAGTTCGCCGGCGTCGAGCAGCAGCTCAAGACCAACGAGACGCTGAGCACCCTGCTCAGCATCAACATGGCGACCACGGCGACGAACGCGGTCGCCTATATCGGCTCGACCATCACGGCGGACGGCGCCAGCAGCCAGCTCAAGAACGGCAAGGCCGAGTGGAGCGTCAACGCCGCCAAGGGCGGCACCGCGACGATCACGATCAAGGATGCGAAGGGCAGCGTCGTTCGGACGATGACCCAGAACCTGGTCGCCGGCGACCAGAAGTTCGTCTGGGACGGCAAGACCTCGATCGGCGGCGACGCTGCGCCGGGCGAATACCAGCTTACGGTCGATGCGGTCGACGTCAACGGCCAGCCGGTCACGACCAAGACGCAGATCAAGGGCATGGTCGACGGCGTCGATTTCAACGGGCTGATCCCGGTCCTGAAGATCGGCGACATCTCGGTGCCGATCGACAAGGTCAAGAGCGTCGTGCGCAGCGAGGGGACATGAGAGACCGTTCGATGCTTCTGCTGGCGAGGCCGTCTGATGCGGCTGTCTGCGCTTGCGGTGCTCACGGACCAAAGTTCGCTGCGCTCCGGTTCTTGACAGCCACGCCAGCCGGCTCGCGCCAGCGAAGGCTCAAACGGCCTCTGAGGCGGGGTGCTCGCAGGATAGCGAAATGCGGCGCTATCGCTTTAGGCAATTCTTAAAGCAGCTGGCTTATGGTCAACTCAAGTAGGTCTGTTGAGTTGTGTGAGTGTATCATGACCGAGCCTTTGCGACCGCGGGTGAAGTACGTGATCGGACCGGACGGAAGTCCGCTGACGATCGCCGATCTGCCGCCGATGAATACGCGCCGCTGGGTGATCCGGCGGAAAGCCGAGGTGGTCGCCGCCGTGCGCGGCGGGCTGCTCAGCCTGGAAGAAGCCTGCCAGCGCTATACGCTGACAGTCGACGAGTTCCTGAGCTGGCAGATGTCGATCGACCAGCACGGCCTTGCCGGGCTGCGCACGACGCGCATCCAGCATTATCGCCAGTAAACCGGCGATCCAGGCGACGGAGTTTCCGCTTCAGTTTCGAGGCGCGCTGAAAGGCGCGCCTTTCGTGCTTTCTGAAGCATCGGCCCGAAAAGTGGCATGCGGCCTTGGGAAAAGGCCGATGCTGGAGCTCTTGCCTCAGTCCAGCTCGAAGCTCTCCTTGTAATCGAGCTTCAGGCCCGGGTCCTGCTCTTCCTTGCGCAGCACGCTGTTGCCGACGACCAGCAGCTCGATCTCCGAGCCCATGAAGCAGCGGAAGGCGTCGCTCGCGCTGCAGACGATCGGCTCGCCGCGGACGTTGAAGCTGGTATTGACCACGACCGGGCAGCCGGTCAGCGCCTTGAACCGGCTGATCAGCGCGTGATAGCGCGGGTTGGTGTCGGCATGGACCGTCTGGATGCGGGCGGAATAGTCGACATGGGTGACGGCGGGGATGGTCGAGCGCGGCACGTTGAGCTTGTCGATGCCGAACAGTGCCTTCTCGGCCTCGCTCATCTCGCGGCGCAGGCCCTTCTGCACGTCGGCGACGAGCAGCATGTAGGGCGAGTCTTCGTCGATCTCGAACCAGTCGGCGACATCCTCCCGCAGCACCGAGGGGGCGAAGGGGCGGAAGCTCTCGCGGTACTTCACCTTGAGATTGAGCGTCTTCTGCATTTGCGGGGAGCGCGGGTCGCCCAAAATCGAGCGGCTGCCAAGCGCGCGCGGGCCGAACTCCATGCGGCCCTGCATCCAGCCGACAGCCTTGCCGTCGGCGAGCGCCTGGGCGGTGGTCTCGATCAGCGCGGCATCGTCGAGCGTCTCGAAACGGGCGCCGGCCGCCGTCAGTTCGGCCTCGATCTCGGCCTGGCTGAAGCTCGGGCCGAGATAGCTGCCCTGCATGGCGTCGCCGTTGCCTGAGCGGGGCGGGCGCTCATGGCCAGCATAGAGGTGATAACCCGCGAGCGCGGCGCCGAGCGCGCCGCCGGCATCGCCTGCAGCGGGTTGGATCCAGATGTTGTCGAAGACGTTCTCGCGCAGCAGCTTGCCGTTGGCGACGCAGTTCAGCGCGACGCCGCCGGCGAGGCAGAGGTTCTTTTGGCCGGTCTCGGCCCGCACGGAGCGGGCGAGGCGCAGCACGATCTCCTCGGTCACGGCCTGGACCGAGGCGGCCATGTCCATGTGGAACTGGGTGAGCAACTGCTCGGGCTGGCGCACCGACTGGCCGAAGAGCGCGGCGAAGCGCTCGTTGGTCATGGTCAGGCCCGAGGCGTAGTTGAAATAGCTCTGGTCGAGATGGAAGCTGCCATCGGGCTTGAGGTCGATCAGCTTGTCGAGCATCAGGGCGGCGAAGCGCGGCTCGCCATAGGGCGCCAGGCCCATGACCTTGTACTCGCCGGAATTGACCTTGAAGCCGGTATAGTAGGTCACCGCCGAGTAGAGCAGCCCGAGCGAATGCGGGAAGTGCAGCTCCTTGTGGATCTTCAGGTCCTTGCCGCTGCCGATGGCGAGCGTCATCGTCGCCCATTCGCCGACGCCGTCCATGGTCAGCACGGCGGCATCATCGAAGGGCGAGGGGTAGAAGGCCGAGGCAGCGTGCGAGAGGTGGTGCTCGGTGAAGAGCAGCTTCTCGACGTCGAAACCGGGCGCGATCTTGCGCAGCTCCTTGCCCAAAATGCTCTTCTGGAACAGCTTTTCGCGCAGCCAGAGCGGCATCGCCATGCGGAACGAGTTGAAGCCGCGCGGCGCGACCGCGAGATAGGTCTCCAGCAGGCGCTCGAACTTCACGAAGGGCTTGTCGTAGAAGACGACCGCATCGAGCTCGTCGAGGCCGCAGCCGGCGACCGAGAGGCAATAGTCGACAGCCTTGGCCGGGAAGTCGGCATCGTGCTTCCGGCGGGTGAAGCGCTCCTCCTGCGCCGCTGCCGCAATGACGCCATCGACGACCAGCGCGGCGGCGCTGTCATGGTAGAGGCCCGAGATTCCCAGAACGCGCATCGGCGATGGCGCTCTAGAACAGCGTGTAGACGAAGGGCGCGACCGCGCTGCCATGGGTCAGCACCAAGAGGCCGCCGAAGAGCAGGCTGATCAGCAGGACCGGCACCAGCCAGAACTTCTTTCTCGCCGCCATGAAGCGGAAGAACTCTCGCAGAAACGACATCAGCAGCGTCCCATCAGAATTGGTCTTTCATCGAGGCCGCTTCCGGCCCCGGCGGATCGCGACTGATCCAGTAGGTCTTGGCCTCGGGCTTGCGCTTCAGGCCGAGGAAATCCTTGCCGAACAGGCGTGCCAGCGCGCCGATCGGCGTGAAGACGAGGAAGAAGAGCAGGCCAAGCACGATCGGGTTGACGATGGCGCCGAGCAGCAGGCCGAGCCTGGTCCAGAGCTTGTTGAGCGGGGCGAGCAGCGAGGCCTTGATCAGGGCGACGGCCAGGAAGAGCGCGGCAAGCGCGATCAGCCAGGGCCAGGCACGGCCGGCATGCCAGCCGTTAAAGCCGGCGAGCAGCGTGAAGAAGCCGGCGAAGACCAGGCCGAAGGATCGGTCGCTCGACCCTTCCACCGCGTCATGGCCCGGCTGGAACTCGTGATGCACGCCCTTGCTCGCCACGCGATGCTCCCGCTTCCGTCGCGCGCTGTCTAGACGATTACGGCCGAATGCAAAACAGGCTTGTCCGGGCGGCGGCCCGTCGCCGGTCCTAGGCGGTGGCGTCCCGGCGCCATTGCATGGCGAATTGCTCGGCGCTTTCGGTCAGCATGTCGAGGCGCCCGGCCATGTCCTGGGCGGAGGCCGCGACCTGTCCGGCACGGCCGCTGACTTCGACGGCGTTGCTCAGCATGGCGTCGAGCGTCGCGGTCAGGTCGGTGGTGCTGCGCTTGGCCTGCTCGGTCAGGCTGGATCCGTCGCTCGCCTTGGCGGCGTCGGCCTCGACGGAGCTGCCGAGCACGGTCGAGGCGTCGTCCATGCTGGAGACGGCGTCGGTGATCGTCGCCATCGCGCCGAGCACGCTGGCGACGCCGGTCCGCATGGCCTGCACGCGTTTGGCGATTTCCGCAGTCGCCGCGGTCGTGCTGACGGAGAGCGCCTTGACCTCCGAGGCGACGACCGAGAAGCCGCGGCCGGCCTCGCCGGCTCGGGCCGCCTCGATGGTGGCGTTGAGCGCGAGCAGGTTGGTGTGGGCGGCGATGCCGCCGATCATGCCGACCGTGCTCTCGATCTCGTCGGCCGCCCGGGCGAGCTGGGCCGCGATCGCGTCCGTGCTGGCGGCCTCGCCGGCGACGACGCGGGCGCTCTGGGCGATGGCGCTGACGGCATGGCGGGTACCGATGATCGAGGAGAGCAGGCTCGAGGAGGTGACCGAGGAGACGGTGACGCAGTCGCGCAGCTCGTCGACGCTCAGCGCGCCGCCCTGGGCCATCAGCTCGGCCGAGGTCGCGAGCGTGCTCAGCTCGCCGGCGGTCTGGCGCAAGGTCTCGGCGATGGTCGCGGCATGGGTCACGGCGCCGTGGACGTCGCTCTCGAAGCTCGCCGCCATCGCCGCCAGCTCGCTCTGATGGGCGCTGCGGTTCTCGTCGAGGGCGCGGGCCAGCAGGCGCTCGGCCTCGCGGCTGTCGCTGAGATTGGAGAGCGCGCCGGCGATCATGCCGATCTCGTCCTTCCGCTCGGTACAGGGGATGACGGCGCGCTCGCCGGCCGCCATCTGCCGGATGGCATCGGTGAGCTTGCGCAGCGGCTGCAAGGTCGAGCGCAGCATCGCCCAGATCAGCAGCGCCGCGACGGCGCAGCCGCCCAGCGCGAAGAGCAGCACCAGGGTCCGCGAGGTGGCGTGGCTGGTCTCCAGGATGGCGTCGACCGAGCGGCTGATCTCCAGGATGCCGCGGACGTCGCCCTCGCGCCAGCCGGTCTTCGGCGCCATCGCCGGGTCGTTATGGCAGCTGAGGCAGCTCGCCTTCAGCCGGTCGCCGATGGCCATGCGGACGAAGTCCTTGCCGCCGATCGTCTCGCGCCGGACGAAGGGCTCGTCCGGCTTGGCCTGAAGCGCCTCCCAGGCCGCCTGCTGGAAGCCGTCGAGCTTGCGGTCGGCCCGGTAGGGGAAAGGGTAGGGGCTGACGAAGGCGGCCTTGGTGTCGGCGTCGCTGATCAGGTTGAGATAGTCGCTGATGAAGGATGCCTGGAACGGGACGCTGCCTGCCTCGGTGCGATAGCCCGGGGAGACCTTCATGGTGCCGTGCTCGGCGACCTTGTTGACCACGGTCTCAAGGTAGAAGCTGCGCAGGGCGAGGGTCTGCTTGGCCTTGATCAGGTTCTGCCGGGCGGCTTCCTCGAGGATCATCTGGTCGAAAGCAGGTGGAAGCAGGAAGATGACCGCCGCCGTCAAGGTCCCGATACCAAGGACGAGCGGCCAGATCACCCGAAGAACCAGAGATTTCTTGAGCATAAGTGGTCCGTTGCTGCATCTCGGGCGTCGGCCTGGGTGGATATCCGTAGCCGGCTTAAGCAATCCGGCGTCTCGATCCGTCGAATAGCCGGGTTTCTGCTAAGGAAAGCTTAGGGCGATTTCCGAAACAGGCCTCCTAGCGAGCGGCCCTGAGTTTATTCACCGATTCCGTAGCGTCGGGCCGGTTCGTTAACGGGTTGCTAACCATGCACTGGGAAAAACTTGCCTAGTGAGCCGCACCTTGCGCGCGGCCATCACGGCTTTGTGGAACGGGTGGCGGCGTGAACGGGATCGTCGAGCAATTCAGGAGATTCGGCGCGGCGCGGCTGGCGGCGATGCTAGCCGTCACGCTCGTGCTGATCGGCTTCTTCGGCTTCGTCATGCTGCGCATGTCGGAACCCGCGATGAGCGTGCTCTTCACCGACCTCTCGACCACCGACGTCAACGCCATCCTGAAGGAGCTCGACACGCGCGGCATCAAGTACGAGTTGCGCGCCGACGGCCAGACGGTGCTGGTGGCGAAGGCCGACGTGCCGCGGCTGCGGCTCGACCTCGCCGGCAAGGGCATCCCGTCGGGCGGCGGCGTCGGCTACGAGATATTCGACAAGGGCGACGCCTTCTCCTCGACCAGCTTCGTCCAGAACATCAACCATTTGCGCGCGCTCGAAGGCGAGCTGTCGCGCACCATCCGCTCGATCAGCCGGGTGCAGGCCGCGCGCGTCCATCTCGTCATCCCGGAGCGGCGCCTGTTCGAGCGCGACCGCGAGCTGCCGCGCGCTTCGATCGTGCTCAAGCTGGCCGGCGAACTCGACCCAGCCCAGGTCCGCGCCGTGCGCCACCTCGTCGCCTCCGCCGTCGACAGCCTGAAGCCCGAACGCGTCTCGATCGTCGACGAGCGCGGCCGGCTGCTCGCCGATGGCGCGCAGGGCGAGCAGGGCCTCGCCGGCCTCGGGCTCGACGAGCGCCAGTCGGCAATCGAGAAGCGGGTCAGGGCGCAGGTCGAGGAGATCGTCGCCAGCATCGTCGGCCAGGGCCGGGCGCGCGTGCAGGTCGCAGCCTCGCTCGACAGCAACCGCGTCGAGAGCCGCTCGGAGACCTTCGACCCCGAGAGCCGCGTCGTCCGCTCCAGCCAGAACCGGACTGAGACTTCCGCGACCAACGAGCAGAACGGTGCCGTGACGGTCGGCAACGAGTTGCCCGGCGCGCAACAGAACCAGGCGCAGCAAGGCGCGCGCGACAGCAACAACAAGAACGAAGAGGTCGTCAATTACGAGATCTCGCGCACGACGCGCACCGAGGTCGTCGAGGGCGGCCGCGTCCAGAAGCTCTCGGTCGCCGTGCTGGTCGACGGCACCTATAGCCGCGGCCCCTCCGGCGAGCTTGCCTATCAGCCGCGGGCGCCGGAGGAGCTGGAGCGCATCGGCCAGCTCGTGCGCACCGCGGTCGGCTTCGACCAGGGTCGCGGCGACAAGGTCGAGATCGTCAACCTGCGCTTCGCCGAGGCGCCGCAGCCGGCGCTCGACCTGACCGAGCAGACATTGATGCAGCAGCTCCTCGCCTTCACCAGGGAGGACCTGATCCGCTTCGCCGAGCTCGGCGTGATCTCGCTGCTGACGCTGATCGTGCTGATGACCGTGGTGCGGCCGCTGCTGAAGCAGGTGCTGGCCTCCGACAAGGTCCGGCCGATGCCCGCCTTCATGCGCAACGGCGTCGCGGTCGAGGACCAGGGCACCGGCGACCCGGCGAGCCCGCGCGTGCTCGCGGCCATCGGCGACACGCAGACCATCGAGGTCGACGCGCCGTCCGAGCGGATGCTCGCCATTGCCCAGATCAAGGGTCAGCTCAAGGCGCAGTCGGTCGAGAAGATCGGCGCCATGGTCGCGCAGAACCCGGCGGATTCGGTCGCGGTGCTGCGCGGCTGGATCCACGAAAAAGCCGCGGCATGAGGTCCTGAATCATGGCGATGGAGGCTCGCTCGATCGCGACACGGAACTCCGGGCGCGACACTGCGGACTACGAGTCCGCGGCGCCGGAACCGATGACCTATACCGGCATGAACGGGCCGCAGCGGGCTGCCGTGATCCTGCTCGTGCTCGGCGAGGAGCACGGCCGCGCCATCTGGCAGGAGCTCGACGACGAGGAGATCCGCATCATCACCCGCGCCATGGCGGAGCTCGGCACGGTCGATTCCGACATGGTCGAGCGGCTGATGCTGGACTTCGTCGGCAAGCTCTCCAGCGCGGGCGCGATCACCGGCTCGTTCGACCGCACCGTCTCGCTGCTGGAGAAGATCCTGCCGCCCGATCAGGTGGCGCTGATCATGGAGGAGATCCGCGGCCCGGCCGGACGCAACATGTGGCAGAAGCTCGGCAATATCGATGCCGTCGTGCTCGCGAACTTCCTCAAGAACGAATACCCGCAGACCATCGCCGTCATCCTCTCGCGCATCCGCTCCGAGCACTCGGCCAACGTGCTGCGCCACCTGCCGAACGAATTGTCGATCGAGGTCGTCGCCCGGATGCTGCGGATGGAATCGGTGCAGAAGGAGGCACTCGACCATATCGAGAACACGCTGCGCACCGAATTCGTCTCGACGCTGACCCAGACGCGCCGGCGCGATCCGCACGAGCAGATGGCCGAGATCTTCAATAGCTTCGACCGCCAGACCGAGATCCGCTTCCTCTCGGCGCTCGACGCCTCGAACCAGGAATCGGCGGCGCGCATCCGCGCGCTGATGTTCACCTTCGAGGACCTCGGCAAGCTCGACCCGGCCGGGCTGCAGACGCTGATGCGCGTCGTCGACAAGGACACTCTGGCGCGCGCGCTCAAGGGCGCCAACGAGCAGATGCGCAGCTTCTTCTTCGGCGCCATGTCGCAGCGCGCCGTCAAGAACATGACCGACGACATGCAGAGCCTCGGCCCGCTCCGGCTGAAGGAGGTCGACGAGGCGCAAATGAAGATGGTCACCCTGACCAAGGACCTCGCCGACAAGGGCGAGATCGTGATTGGCAAGGGCAATTCCGAGGACGAGCTGGTCTATTGACGATGGGCACTGCCAAGAAATTCATGTTCGGCACGGATTTCCGCGAGGGCGGCCGGCGTGCGACCACCGAGGCGGACATCGCCTCGGCGCGCGCGGAGGGCTTCAGCGCCGGGCAGGAGCAGGGGCGCCGCGAGGCCGAGAGCCAGTTCAACGCGCTCGTCGGCAAGCTCGTCCGCTCGGCCGACAAGCTTGTCGCGGACGAGCAGAAGCGCCTCGCCGAGATCGAGGGGCAGGCCGCCCAGGTCGCCATCGTCACGGCGCAGGGGTTGGCGCGCGCCGCGCTGGCGCAGCAGCCGCTGGCCGCGCTCGAGCGGGCGGTGCGCGAATGCCTGGGGCATGCCCGGCTGGCGCCGCACCTGGTGGTGCGGGTCAACGAAACAGCCGTCGAGCCGGTGGAGAGCATGCTTGCCGGATTGGCGCGCGAGATGGGCTTTGCCGGGCGCCTCGTCGTGCTCGGCCAACCCGACATCGCCATAGGCGATGGGCGAATCGAATGGGCCGATGGCGGCTTCGTCGTCGACGGCGCCAGGTTGGAACAATTGGTCGAGCAGGCGGTCGCTAGCCTGTTCGGGCCCCATCAGCTTGGCGGCACCGAGCGGAGATCGTCATGAGCCACGAAAACGACCTCAACCTGCCGCCGCTGAACCCGGCCGACCTCTCCTTCGACCACAACGCCTCGGTCGCGCGCTCCGGTCCGGTGCCGGTCAAGACGGCGGAGGACCTGGAGCAGGTCTTCGACGTGCCGGTCACGGTCTCGGCCGTGCTCGGCTCGTCGCGCATCGCGGTCGGCGACCTGCTCCAGGTCGCGCCCGGCACGGTGCTGGAGCTCGACCGGCGCGTCGGCGAGGCGATCGACATCTTCGTCAACGAGCGCCTGGTGGCGCGCGGCGAGGTCGTGGTCGTCGAGGACCGGCTCGGCGTGACCATGACCGAAATCATCAAGGCCGACCGCTGATGCGCGCCGCGCCCATTTCAGAATCAGGGAGAACCTGAGCCATGCGTCTCATCATCGTCGGCGGCCTGCGCGGCGCGATCATCACCGCGGCCAAGATCGCGATCTCGCATGGGGCGAACGTCACCCATACCGAGAACATCGAGCAGACGCTGGCGGTGCTGCGGGCCAAGGGCGCCGACCTCCTCATGGTCGACGTCGCCCAGCCGATCGCCAAGCTCGTCGCGGCGCTTGAGGCCGAGCGCATCCGCACGCCGATCGTCGCCTGCGGCACCTCGACCGATGCGCGCGCGGCCGTCGCCGCGATCCAGGCCGGCGCCCGCGAATACGTGCCGCTGCCGCCCGATCCGGAGCTGATCGCAGCCGTGCTGGAGGCGGTCGCCGCCGACCAGACCAGCCTGATCTGGCGCGATCCGGCGATGGAGCGCGTCGTCCAGCTCGCCGGGCAGATCGCGCGCTCGGACGCGCCCGTCCTGGTGACCGGCGAGAGCGGCACCGGCAAGGAGGTGATCGCGCGTCACCTGCACCAGAAGTCGCTGCGCAGGGACAAGCCCTTCGTCGCGGTGAATTGCGCGGCGATTCCCGACAACCTGCTCGAATCCGAGCTGTTCGGCCATGAGAAGGGCGCCTTCACCGGCGCCGTGGCGCGGCGCATCGGCAAGTTCGAGGAGGCCCATGGCGGCACGCTCCTGCTCGACGAAATCTCCGAGATGGACGTGCGCCTGCAGGCCAAGCTGCTGCGCGCCCTGCAGGAACGCATGATCGACCGGGTCGGCGGCACGCAGCCGGTCAAGGTCGACCTCAGGATCATCGCGACCTCGAACCGCAACCTCGGCGACGCCGTGCGCGACGGCTTGTTCCGCGAGGATCTGTTCTACCGGCTCAACGTCGTGCATCTCAGGCTGCCGGCGCTGCGCGAGCGGCCCGGCGACGTCCTGGCGCTGGCCGATCATTTCGCCAAGAAATATGCCGAGATCAACGGGCTGCCGCTGCGCCCGGTCGCGGCCGACGCGCGCAAGGTGCTGCTCGCCAATTCATGGCGCGGCAACGTCCGCGAGCTGGAGAATACGGTTCATCGCGCGGTGCTGCTGGCGCAGGGCGGCGAGATCAACGCCGAGGCGATGCTGACGCCGGAGGGCGAGACGCTCGGCCCGGTCTCCGGGCGCGATCCGGCGGGGCGGGCGGCCCAGACGGCCGATGCGATGACGCGCTCGCTGGTCGGGCGCACCGTCGCCGATGTCGAGCGCGACCTCATCCTCGATACGCTCGACCATTGCCTCGGCAACCGCACGCATGCGGCCAAGATCCTCGGCATCTCGATCCGGACGCTGCGCAACAAGCTGAGCGAGTACACAGCGTCCGGGATTGTCGTGGCGGAGCCCGGTCAGGCACGCATCAGCGCAGCCTGAGAGACCATCTGCGACTTCTACTGACGCGGCTGCCTGCGCTTCCGGTGCTCGCGGACGATAGTCCGCTGCGCCCCGGTTCTCGACAGCTACGCCAGCCGACTCGCGCCGGCGAAGTCTCAATACGGTCTAGGGACGGGCTCGCTACCGGATCTCAGTAGAACCGCCGGCGATAATAGGGCCGGCCATAGTAGCGCGGCCGGGCATAGTAACGCGGCCGGGCGTAGTAGCGCGGACGGTAGACGCCGTACGGGCGGTAATAGCGGCGGCGGTAGTAGTACTGGCTGAACTCCGCGTCGGTGCCGTCGAGGCCCTGCTTCGTCTCAGCGGATAGGTCGCCCTCGCTAGTCGGAGGCGTCGTTGGCTCCGGTGCGAGCTTGGCGGGGGTAGGGGCTGCTTCGGCTACGGCGATGCCGCCTAGGCTTGCTGCGGCAAAGCCGCCGATCAAAGTCGTTATGAATGAGCGTCTATCCACGGCATCCTCCGGGACATGGTTTCGTCCAGCGTTCCGCGTCGTTCTAGGACCCGAAACAGCATGAAACCATAACGCAGTTTTAGGCGATTTGTTGCCGGTCGCGAGAATTCTTCGCACATGGCTAAAATGCGCGCCGGCTACAGTGCCTGGGCATCGGCTCTTTCCGAAAACCGCATGCCACTTTTCGAGCCGATGTCCTGGTCAGTCCACGGCGTTCAGCGGCCGGGTGACGGCTTCGAGCGAACGGCGCTCGGCCTTGACCGCGTAGAGTGCCGCGATCAGCGCCGCGGCCAGCATCAAGACCGCGCCCAGCAGGTAGCCGCCGAAGACGCTCATGCGCGAGCCGGTGTCGATCAGGATGCCGAAGAGCCAGGGGCCGGCAATGCCGCCGGCGCCGGTGCCGATGGCGTAGAACACCGCGATGGCGAGCGCGCGCATCTCGAGCGGGAAGGTCTCGCTGACGGTCAGGTAGGCCGAGCTGGCGGCGGCCGAGGCGAAGAAGAAGACGACGCTCCAGCACAGCGTGAGCTGCGTCGCGGTGACGGCGTCCTGCGCGAAGAGATAGCCGGTTATCGCGAGCAACAGGCCCGAGAGCGCATAGGTCGCGGCGATCATCGGGCGGCGGCCCCAGGTGTCGAACAGGCGGCCGATGAGCAGGGGGCCAAGGAAGTTGCCGGCGGCGAAGGGCAGGATGAACCAGCCGATCATGCCGGAGGGCACCTGGTAGAAATCGGTCAGGATCAGCGCGTAGGTGAAGAAGATCGCGTTGTAGAAGAAGGCCTGCGCGACCATCAGCGCCAGACCGACCAAGGCGCGCTGCCGGTGCACCACGAAGAGCGATTCGAAGACCTCTTTGAGCGGCGTGACTGCGCGCGGCCGCAGCCGCATCTTCGGCAGGTTCTCGCTGGCGCTGTAGGTGATGCCGGATTGCGCCTCGATGCCGGCGACGATCGCCGCCGCCTCGTCGGCCCGGCCATGGCTGAGCAGCCAGCGCGGGCTTTCGGGAATCCAGAGCCGCAGGACGAGGATGACGAGGCCGAGCACGGCGCCGATGAAGAAGGCGAGCCGCCAGCCGATCTCGGGATCGATGATCGCGGCGTCGAGCAGGATGATGGCGCCGATCGCGCCCAGCGCCGCGCCGATCCAGAACGAGCCGTTGATGACGAGGTCGGTCCAGCCGCGCACGCGGGCGGGCACGAGTTCCTGGATGGTCGAGTTGATCGCGGTGTACTCGCCGCCGATGCCCATGCCGGTGAAGAAGCGGAAGACCAGGAAGCTCGCAACGTTCCAGGAGAAGGCGGTGGCGGCGGTCGCGGTCAGATAGACCAGCACGGTGATGGTGAAGAGCGTCTTGCGGCCGAGCCGGTCGGTCAGCCAGCCGAAGAACAGCGCGCCGAAGACCGCGCCGGCAATATAGGCGGCGCCGGCCAGGCCGATCTCGGTGTTGGTGAAGCACAGCGCCGGGCTCTCCTTGAGCGCGCCCGAGACGGAGCCGGCGAGCGTGACCTCGAGCCCGTCGAGGATCCAGGTGATGCCGAGCGCGACGACGACGAGCGTATGGAAGCGCGACCATGGCAGCCGGTCGAGCCTGGCCGGGATATCGGTCTCGATTACCTGCTGCTGAGCGTGTCCCGGCGCTGTCATCGCGGCTCTCCCTGCGCGTATGACAACGATGTCGGGGCCCGCTGGTTGCGGCCGGGCATAAAAAAAGCGGCCTCCCCGGAGGGAGGCCGCCTCTTGTCGGTATGGCTTCGTCTTAGCGGACGTAGACGCGCGGGCGACGCACGTAGACCGGACGGCGGACGACGACCGGGCGGCGCACGACGACCACGGGACGACGGACGACGACGGGGCGACGATACGGACGGCGGACGACGACGACCTGGCTGAACTCGGCGTCGGTCTGGTCGAGGGCGGCCTTGGTGGCGGCGTCGACGGCGCCGGCCTCAGGCAGGGCCGGGGCGACGGGGGCAATGTCCGTGGCGGCCTGAGCGATCGCAGCGCCGCCGAGGCCGGCAGCCGCGAGACCACCGAAAAGGCTCAAAACAAAAGAACGTCTATTCATGGAATTCCTCCAAAATCCGGCATCGAAACCAGTCTATCGACCCGCTTCGACATGCGCGGCCGAATGGGGCCGAATCGCGGCGAGTCGCTGACACCCTGTTCAGGTACGCCCGCCAAGTCGAGTTTTTTTGACGGTCTTAACCACTCGTTCACCATGCACCCGGCAAGAATTGCCGGGTGTCGTAACGGCATGTTCGGGCATGGATTTTCGCGCGGATCGCGCGGCTGCGGGGAATAGGCTCAGTCGATGACCGATGTGACGGCAGGGGCTGGCGGCGGCTTCAACATCCCGACCCGCGGTGCCATGGGCAACCTGCTCAACCGGCCCGACCTCTTCCTCGCCATCGGCGTCATGGGCATCCTCGTGGTGCTCATCTTCCCGCTACCGGCGATCCTGCTCGACCTCTTGCTGGCGCTCTCGATCATCCTCTCGGTGCTGGTGCTGATGACCGCACTCTTCATCGAGGAGCCGCTGGAGTTCTCCGCCTTCCCGACCGTGCTGCTGATCGTCACGATGTTCAGGCTGGCGCTGAACCTGGCCTCGACGCGCCTCATCCTCGCGCATGGCCACGAGGGCGCCTCGGCGGCCGGACACGTCATCGAGGCCTTCGCCAATTTCGTGATGGGCGGCAATTTCGTGATCGGGGTGATCGTCTTCACCATCCTGATCATCGTCAACTTCGTCGTCATCACCAAGGGCTCGGGCCGCATCGCCGAGGTCGCGGCGCGCTTCGCGCTCGACGCCATGCCCGGCAAGCAGATGGCGATCGACGCCGACCTCTCCGCCGGCCTGATCGACCAGGAGGTCGCCAAGACCCGCCGCAAGGCGCTGGAGGACGAGGCCAACTTCTTCGGCTCGATGGACGGCGCCTCCAAGTTCGTGCGCGGCGACGCCATCGCCGCCCTGCTGATCACCTTCATCAACGTGCTCGGCGGCATCATCATCGGCGTGGCGCAGCAGGGCATGAGCTTCGGCAATGCCGCCCACGCCTATACGCAACTGACCGTCGGCGACGGCCTCGTCAGCCAGATCCCGGCGCTGATCGTCTCGACCGCCGCGGGCTTGCTCGTCTCCAAGTCAGGCGTGCGCGGCGCGGCCGACAAGGCGCTCGGCAAGCAGCTCTCCGGCTACCCGAAGGCGCTCGGCATGTCCGCGGCGGTGATGCTGCTGATCGCGGTGCTGCCCGGCATCCCGGCCTTGCCCTTCCTGGTCCTGGCTGGCGGTGCCGGCTATCTCGCCCGGCGCTTCGGCCAGATCGCCAAGGTGCGCGACGACAAGCAGGCGGCCGCCGCCGACGCGGCCTCGCCGCTGGCGGCCGACGGCACGCCGAAGGAGGAGACGCTCAACGACCTGCTCAAGCTCGACGAGCTCAAGATCGAGATCGGCTATGGCTTGCTGCCGCTGGTCAACGCCGCCGGTGGGGCCGACCGGCTGACCGACCAGGTCCGCGCGCTCAGGCGCCAGCTCGCGGCCGAGCTCGGCTTCGTCATGCCGGCGGTGCGTATCGTCGACAACGTCCAGCTCGAGGCTAACCACTACTACATCAAGATCAAGGAGATCGATGCGGGCCACGGCATCGTCTATGCCGGCCAGTACATGGCGATGGACCCGATGGGCGGGCAGGTGAACCTGCCCGGCCACAACGTCATGGAGCCGACCTTCGGCCTGCCCGCGACCTGGATCGACGCGGCGCTTCAGGACGAGGCGCAGCTGCGCGGCTTCACCGTGGTCGACGCCGCCACGGTGATCTCGACGCACCTGACCGAGGTGCTGAAATCGCACATGCCGGAGCTGCTCTCGCATGGCGAGGTGCAGAAGCTGCTGCGCGAGCTGCCCAAGGACCATGCCGACCTGGTCAAGGAGATCGTGCCCAGCCAGATCTCGACCACCGGCATCCAGCGCGTGCTGCAGATGCTGCTGGGCGAGCGCATCTCGATCCGCGACCTCGCCACCATCATCGAGGGCATCGCCGAGGTGGCCGGCGCGCTCAAGAACCCGCGCGACATCGCCGAGCACGTGCGCTCGCGGCTGGCGCGGCAGATCTGCGCCCAGTTCGCCAACCATAACGGCGACTTGCCGATCATCACGCTCTCGCCGGCCTGGGAGGGCGTCTTCGCCGAATCGATCGTCGGCAACGGCGACGACCGGCACCTGGCGATGCAGCCCTCGCGCCTGCAGGAGTTCGTGCGGACGGTGCGCGAGAAGTTCGAGGACGCGGCGCGCATGGGCGAGATGCCCTCGCTCGTCACCTCCGGCATGGCCCGGCCCTTCGTGCGCCAGATCATCGAGCGCTTCCGCCGCGAGACGCCAGTGCTGTCGCAGGCCGAGATTCATCCGCGGGTGAAGCTGAAGACCGTCGGGACGATCTAGCGCCTGACCACCACGACGACGTAGCGCACCGCGCCGGGTCCTGGGTTGCTGAAGGCGCAATCGACTGGGGGGCCGAGCTCCAGGCAATCGCCGGCCTCCAGCCTTGTCGTCGCCTCGCCCTCCTCGAAGTCGAGAACGCCTGATTGCACCCAGATCTGCTGGCGGATGAAGGCGTAGGAGCTGGCGGGGTAGGAGATGCGGGCGCCGGCCGGCAGCTCGGCCTCGACCAACTCGAGCCCGGCTTCGCCGGTGGGCGAGACCGCCCGGCGGGTGAAGCCGGTCTGCGGATCGCGCCAGCTCGGCTGGTCCTTGAGGCGCCTGACGCGTTCGCCCTGCGTCTCGGCGCGGGCCAGCAGGTTCGACAAGGTCAGGCCGAAGGCGCCGGAGAGCTTGCCGAGCAGGATCGCGGTCGGGCTCGCCTCGCCGCGCTCGATCTTGCTGATCATGGCGCGCGAGACGCCCGACCTTTCGGCGAGGTCGCTCAGGCTCCAGCCGCGCGCCTCGCGCTCGATGCGCACGCGCTCGGCCAGCCTTGACGTGAGTTCATCCACTATCATAGCGTCGTATCTTCTATAGTGGAATTGCTGGAGCGCAAGCGCCGTGCGGCCCATTCCCTGCGGGACAGGTGATTACTTGGCCCTCGAAGGGTGGAGAAGCGAGCACAACAGTGCCGTCATCCCGGGCAAGCGCAGCGCAGTCCCGGGATCCATCATAGAGCGCCGAGCCCCACGATGGATCCCGGAGCTCCGCTTCGCTGCGTCCGGGATGACGGTGCGTTTGGGCCTGATGAGACATCCTTGAGATCACGCAAGACATTTCACGCCAGCCTCTCAGCGATGAGGGCTGGAGCTTCAGAGAACCGCTTGATGTCGCGCAACGCCCTCCTCTTCGCCGTGATGTGCCTCGTCTGGGGCCTGACCTGGCTGCCGGTCAAGGTCGGCGCGGCGCACGTGCCGCCGGTTTTCCTCGCGGCGGCGCGGTTCTCGCTTGCGGGCGTGCTGATGCTGCTCTGGGCCGGCAGGGACGTGCTGGCGGTGCCGCGCCAAGCCTGGCCGCGGCTGATCGGCACGGCGCTGCTGGTCAATACGGGCAACTACACCTTGCTGTTCTGGGGCACGGCCCATGCCACGACGGGGCTCGCGGCCATCGTCAATTTCGCGACGATCCCGATCTACACCCTGCTCGCGAGCCGGATGATCGAGGGCAACCGGATCACCGGCCGGCAGCTCGCCGCGATCGGGCTCGGCACGCTCGGCCTCGGCTTCCTGTTCGCGACGCGGGCGCTTGGCGGCCTCAGCGCCTCGCAGGGCGACCCGCTGGAGTTCTGGGGGCTGGTCGCGGTGGCGGCAGGCACCTTGCTCTATTGCTTCGGCGCGGTGCTGTCGCGGCGCATCGCCGGGACGATGCCGACGCTGACGCTTGCCGGCTGGCAGACCATGATCGGCGGCATCGGGCTGACGGTGATCGCGTTGCTCGTCGAGCCGATCGGGCTTCAGCAGGTGCAGGCGCTGGTGCAATGGCCGGTCTGGCCCTGCGTGGTCTTCCTGGTCATCGGCGGCTCGCTGATGGGCTTCACCATCTACATGCGGCTGCTGCGCGACTGGGGCGCCTTCCGGGCCGGGCTCTACGCCTTCATCAGCCCGGCCATCGCGGTTGCCGTCGGCGTGGCGGCGCTGAACGAGCCGTTCGGCTGGGCCGAGGGCATCGGCGCGCTCTTGATGTTCGGCGCGGCGGCGATTGCGCTGAGGCGCTGACGCCCTACGGGGGTGGGGCGATGCGGGTGTGCTTCTTGAGCTGGTCGCGCTCGAAGGCGAGCACGACTGGCAGCGAGATCACCAGCGGCAGGATCAGGTAGAACAGCCGCCAGACCACGAGCGCTGCGAAGACGGCCGGGGCCGGGACGCTGGGCATGACCGCCAGGAACACCGCCTCCATGACGCCGACGCCGCCCGGCACCTGGCTGAGCAGCCCGGCCGAGAAGGAGAGCAGGAAGGCGCCGAGCACGATGAAGAAGCCCGGATTGCCCTGGTCCGGCAAGGCGAAATAGATGATGCCGGCGGCGCCCATCAGTTCCAGCGGGGCGGCGAGGTACTGCCGCGCCACGATCGGCAGGCGCGGGTAGATCACCTCGAACTTGCCGATCTTCAGCGGCTTGAACTTGAGCCAGGAGCCGATCGTGTAGAGCGCGACGAAGGCGAGCAGGCCGAAGCCGATCAGCCGCCCCTGCGCATCGCCGATGCCGAACCATTCCGAGAGCCGCCTGAGCGGGCGCAGGATCTGCGGCTCGCCGACCAGCACGAGGCCCAGCAGTAGCAGCGTGCCGAAGGCGAAGGTGAAGGAGGTGAGCGCCACCAGCACTGCGACCTCGGCCGCCGTCAGCCCCTTGGCCGTATAGGCGCGGTAGCGCACCATGCCGCCGGAGAAGACCGAGGCGCCGATATTATGCGAGAGCGCGTAGGTCACGAAGGAGCAGAGCGAGGTGTAGAACCAGGAGATGCCCTTCTCCTTGCCGAGGTGGATCAGGGCGATGCGATCGTACCAGGCGAGCGCGGCATAGGCGACGAGCGTCGCCAGCGCCGCATGCAAGAAGGCCTCGGGCGGGATCAGCGCGATCTTCTGGCCGATGCCGCCGGCGACGATCTTGATGCTCTCCCACAGGCCGGCCTGCTCGAGCCGCGCGCTGACGGCCTCATTGGTCAGGGCCTCGGCCTTGAGCTTCTCCCAGAGCAGGTCGACCGACCAGATGACCGCGACGAGGCCGACGACCGGCCAGAGATAGTCGAGATAGCGTTTCATGAGACCCGCGGGCTGCGAGAAAGGCTGAGGAGGCATCGCGGCGCGCGTGGAAGCACGGGGAGTGCCTGCCTGGAGCGAACCCGCGACCTCTGTGCCAGCGGGCTCGCGCAAGTGCAAGAGCGGGCGGCGGAAACGCCGCCCGCTCGGCTGCGAACCGCTATTTTCCGTTCTTCTTGAGCCAGTCGCGCATCTGCGCGATCTCCTTTTCCTGGTCGGCGATGACGCCCTCCGCGAGCGTCTTCAGCGCGGGGTCCTTGCCGTTGGCGAGCACGACCTTGGCCATGTCGATCGCACCCTGATGATGCGGGATCATGCCGCGGACGAAATCGGCATCGGCATCGCCGCTGTAGGCGATGTCCATGTCCTTGTGCATCCGGGTATTGGCGGCCTTGTAGCCGGCCGTCGCGGCCGAATCCCTGGCGCTGGCCGGAGCCATGGCGCCGTGGTTCATGCCGTGGCCCTGGTGCTGCTGCGCCAGCGCGACGCCGGCGAGAGCGATGAGCCCGGTCAGGCCGACTGCGAGTTTCAGGCTTGCGTGCTTGGTCATCGAAACATCCTCGTGATCTGAGAATCCTGCGACCTCTCTGGGTTCGAGCAGGATGTCGTGAAGGCTGGGATTTCGGGGTGCTCTCAGCTCGACCGCGGCGGGCGTTCGGCGGGTTCGATCTCGGCGCCTTCGCCGGACCAGGGCGGCGGGGGTCCAAGCCGATGGCTGAGCGCCAGGACGCGCGGCATGGCGATCTCAGGCCCGAGGCCGATCAGGCCGCAGCCGATGATGCAGCAGGGCGGCTTGGTCGGCTGAGCGTGCTCATCCCCGGCGCTGGCCTGCTCGTGGCAAGGGGCGGAGGCGGAGTGGGCGCTGGCAAGGCCGTGCCCTGCCGGCGCATGCAGTTTCATCGCGGCCACCGCTAGCGGCTGGGAGATGCCGTGCAGCATCGAGGCGGCGAAGGTGACGTGCGGCAGCACAGCCACCAGCATGATCGCGAGCGCGGCCAGCAGGGCGCGATGGCGCCTGTGCGGCGCCGGCAATTTGCGGGACGGGGGCTGGCCATGCGTCATCGGGGCGTGATCTTGCGACCCCGATCGTGTCATGATCGCGGCGACCCCGGCAATCGTGCCGAGCCATCCTGCGTCAAGAAGCCCATCCAGAATTCGGACATGAGCGACAGCCTCACCATCAGCCTCACCGGCATCACCGACCTGCCGCCCGGCAAGATCGCCGCCATCGTCACCTCGCTCGAAATGTTGGCGGCGCCGCCGCTGCGGCCCGATCCGCCCGGGCTCGGCGGCTTCTCGCTGGAGCCGATCGGCCGCAATGATGCCACGCGCTACCTCGCGATCTACCGCCTGCTCGGCGAGCGCTGGATGTGGTTCAGCCGGCTGGTCAAGCCCGTCTCCGAGATCGAGGCGCTGCTCGCCGATCCGGCGATCGAGTTCTACGCCGTGCGCCACGAGAGGCAGGATGTCGGCCTGCTCGAACTCGACTTTCGCGTCGCCGGCGAGGGCGAGCTCGCCTTCTTCGGCCTCGCCGAGCCCGTCGTCGGCAAGGGCGCCGGGCGCTGGCTGATGAACCGGGCGCTGGCCAAGGCCTGGGCCAAGCCGATTCAGCGCTTCTGGGTCCATACCTGCACGCTCGACCACCAGGGCGCGCCGGAATTCTACCAGCGCTCGGGCTTCAAGGTGTTCAAGCGCAGCGTCGAGGTCGATGACGATCCGCGGCTGAACGGCCATATGCGGCGCGATTCCGTCGCCCACCATCCGGTGATCGCATGAAAAAGGCGGGAGGCTTTCGGCCTCCCGCCTTTCGCATTTCAAATTTGATCGAAGCTCAGGCGCGGGTGCGCAGGCCGATCGAATCCATCACCGCCTGATCGCGGGCCGTTTCGGCGGCGCGTTCGGAGGCGCGCTCGCGGTCGTCGAGGATCTCGACTTTCTTCATGTCCTCGAAGGCCTCCTGCAGCTCGGCCTTGGCCTCGTCGAGCTGGCCCTTCAGGTTGTCGGCCGATTGGCGCAGGTTGTCGCGCCGGCCGAGCGCCGCCTTGGCGTAGGTCGGATAGGCGAAATGAGCCGGGTCGGAGATGCCGGCCCGGGTTTCCTCGCTCTGGATCTCTCGGTCCAGATCGGTCGCCATCCGATGAAACTCGGCGATCATCATCTCAATCTGGCTCACCCGGCGACGCTTTTCGTCAACCTGGAAGCGTTTGAGACGCAAGAGGGTCTCCCGCGACTTCATGTCGTGTCCAACTCCTGATTTTACGCATGGCGACGAGCCATCCCCTCGGCGCGCCACCGGAACTCGATCCGCGAGACGAAAAGTACAATGAGCCAAGGAGGTTGACCGTTCCTTACCGGAAGGGCCCGCTTTCGATGCATATTGCGCGCGCGTCGCCACTGCTGACGCCGCTTGTCGGGAGCTTGTAGTGTCCACTCCCTTCATTGGGGTGAATCGCCCCGCCGCGCCCCTCCGGACGATCTCCCTTGCCTGCCTTGCCCCGCTTTTCCGAGCATTGGCTGCTGCTCTGCGGCCTTGCGCTCACCCGCATCATCGGCTGGGGCTCGACCTATTACGCGCCCGCCGTGCTGGGGAACTATCTCGCCCGGGACATCGGCCTGAGCGGCGAGGTGGTGTTCGGCGGCATCACGGTGCTGCTGGTGGTGGGGGCGCTCGTCGCGCCTGCGATCGGCCGCCATCTCGACAGCTACGGGACGCGGCGCTCGATGTGCGCGGGCGCGGTGATCTGCGCGCTGGGGCTGGCGCTGCTCTCATTCGCGCAGGGGCCGGTCTCCTATCTCGCGACCTGGTTCGTCATCGGCATCGGCCATGCGATGACGCTGGCCAATGTCGGCAACGTCACGGTCGCGCAGCTGACGGGCGAGCGCACGCGCCGGATCATCGGGCTGATGATGCTGGTCACCGGGCTGGCCTCGAGCGTGTTCTGGCCGCTTACGGCGGCGCTCTCGGCGGCTTATGGCTGGCGCACGACACTGCTGGTCTTCGCCGCGATCCAGATCGTCATCGTGCTGCCGATCCATCTGATGATCCCGGCGCGCCGGGTCAGGCTGCCGGCGCCGGGCCAGCCTGCCGCCACCGTGGCCGAGGAGGGCAGGGTGCCGCCCGCGCATCGGCGCGCCACGTTCTGGCTGGTCGCGACGGCCTTCTCCGCCAGCGGCGTCGTCTCGTGGGGCCTGCCGCTGCACCTGATCGGCATGATGCAGAGCTCGGGCCTGAGCCAGGCCACGGCGGTGGCGATCGCGACCCTGAACGGGCCGGCGACGCTGGCTGCGCGCCTGGTCGACGTCGTCGCCGGCGAGCGCCTGCCGGTCGAGCGCGTGGCGCTGGTCGGCCTGCTGCTCGGGCCGCTCGCCTGCCTGCTGATGGCAGTCGCGCCCGGCTCGGCGCCGGTGGCGATCGCCTTCTCCTGCCTGTTCAGCGCTGCAATGGGCGTGATCTCGGTGGCGCGGGCGACATTGCCGCTGTCGCTGTTCGGCAGGCGCGGCTTCGCGACCATGCTCGGGCAGCTGACGGTGCCGCAGAACTTCGCCTTCGCGACGGCGCCGCTGCTCTTCGCCGTGTTGATCGAGCGCTTCGGCGTCTCGGTGACGCTGGTGATCTCGGCAATCGTTCAGTTGGTCGCGCTCGTTGCGATGCTGGTGCTGGTGCGCCGGCTCGGCGCGATCGAGAGCTCTAGCTGCCCATGATCTGGGCGAGCCTGGCGTAGCAGTCCTTCAGCGAGGTCTTCTCGTCCTTGGCCTGCTTCAGGAAGGCCTCCAGCGCCGGGTTGAGGCGGATCGCCTCGTCGACCTCGGCCGAGGCGCCCTGGCGGTAGGCGCCGAGGCGGATCAGCTCCTCCATGTCGGCATAGGTCGCGAGCGTAGCGCGCGCCTTCTGGACGACGGGATAGAAGGCCGGGTCGCAGGAGCGCGGCATGGTGCGCGAGACCGATTTCAGGATGTTGATCGCCGGGTAGCGGCCGCGCTCGGCGATCGAGCGCTCCATCACGATATGGCCGTCGAGGATGCCGCGGACGGCATCGGCCACCGGCTCGTCATGGTCGCCGCCATCGACCAGCACCGTGAACAGGCCGGTGATGGCGCCGTCGCCCACGCCCGGTCCGGCGCGCTCCAGCAGGCGCGGCAGTTCGGCGAAGACGGTCGGGGTGTAGCCCTTGGTGGTCGGCGGCTCGCCGGCAGCGAGGCCGATCTCGCGCATGGCCATGGCGAATCGCGTTACCGAATCCATCAGGCACATCACCTGCAGGCCCTGGTCGCGGAAGAACTCGGCCAGGGTCAGCGTCGTCAGCGCCGCCTGCTTGCGCATCAGGGCTGGTTCGTCCGAGGTCGCGACCACGACGATGGAGCGCGCCAGGCCCTCGGGCCCGAGATCGTCCTGGAGGAACTCCTGGACCTCGCGGCCGCGCTCGCCGACGAGGCCGATGATGTTAACGTCTGCCCTTGCGTAACGGGCCAGCATCGAGAGCAGCACCGACTTGCCGACGCCGGAGCCGGCGAAGATGCCCATGCGCTGGCCGAGGCAGCAGGTCAGGAAGGTGTTGAGGGCGCGCACGCCGAGGTCGAGCGGGGCGCCGACGCGCCGCCTGGCATGGGCCGGCGGCGGATCGCCGCGGAAGGGCGAGAGGTGCTCGCCCTGCGGCAGGGGCGGGCCGCCATCCACAGGTCTTCCGAGCGCATCGACGACGCGGCCGAGCCAGGCCGTGGTCGGTCGGATGCCCGGCGCCGCCTTGTCGACATAGGCGGGGCAGCCGCGGCGCACGCCGTCGAGCCCGCCATAGGGCATGACCAGCGCCTTCTCCCCGGAAAAGCCGATGACCTCGCAGGGAACGCGGGTTCCGGGCGCGATCTCGATCTCGATGCGGCCGCCGAGGCTCATCGCGCCGATCGGCCCGGAGACCTCGACCATCAGGCCGCGCACCGCCGTGACGCGGCCGTAGACCGAGACCGAATCAAAGCCGGCGATCGTGGCGGCGAGGTCCGCGAGCCGGCCGCTGCCGCGTTTTGCGCTGCTCATGAGCCTTCCCGTCAACCTTTCGTTTACCTGTGTGATTAACACTGTGTTTCGAGGCTGCGGCGCGTCGCAGGGGTTATGTTAATCCCTGTGTCCGAGCTAAGCCTCCGCGAAAGGCGATTTCGCGGGTGATGGTTTTCCGATCCGTGTCAATTTCGACTCACCTCGACAAGGATCGTGCACTTTCCCCCGTTAAGCGCTTGCGCTCGGGAATCACGGTTTGTTAACCATTTCTCCGTAGCGTGTCGCGTGGCGTTTCATCGGGCAAGCACGCCGTCGTCCAGGGCCATGGGGGCTGGGACGGGTAACAAGGCGGTCCGGCTTGCCTCTGGGCGAAATTGGGGACGAGACATGCGGGTTCTGCTGATCGAGGACGATAGCGCAACCGCCCAGAGCATTGAGCTGATGCTCAAGTCCGAGAGCTTCAACGTCTACACGACGGATCTGGGTGAAGAGGGCGTCGATCTCGGCAAACTCTACGACTACGACATCATTCTCCTCGACCTGAACCTGCCCGACATGTCCGGCTACGAGGTTCTGCGCTCGCTGCGCGTCGCCAAGGTCAAGACGCCGATCCTGATCCTGTCGGGGCTCGCGGGCATCGAGGACAAGGTCAAGGGGCTCGGCTTCGGCGCCGACGACTACCTGACCAAGCCGTTCCACAAGGACGAGCTGGTCGCCCGCATCCATGCGATCGTGCGCCGCTCGAAGGGCCACGCCCAGTCGGTCATCACGACCGGCGACCTGGTCGTCAACCTCGACACCAAGACCGTGGAAGTGGACGCCGCCCGCGTGCACCTCACCGGCAAGGAATACCAGATGCTGGAGCTGCTCTCGCTCCGCAAGGGCACGACGCTGACCAAGGAGATGTTCCTCAACCATCTCTATGGCGGCATGGACGAGCCCGAGCTCAAGATCATCGACGTGTTCATCTGCAAGCTGCGCAAGAAGCTCGCCAACGCGTCGGACGGCAAGAACTACATCGAAACGGTCTGGGGCCGCGGCTACGTGCTGCGCGAGCCGACCGAGGTCGAGGAACGCATTCCGGCCTGAACCGGGCTGGAGCAGGATGCGAAAAACCGGCCTCCGCTTTTTCGCATCCCGCTCTGGCGTCATTCGCCGGTCATGATCGAATGACATAACAGCATTGACCTGATCGTCGGATGTAAACGACAGGTCGAACGGGACCCCGCCGCGAGGCGGGGTTTTTGTTTGTGGCGCCTTCGGACCCGCCAGCGTCATTCCGGCCAAGCGGCGCAGCCGCGCAGCGCCGGGATCCATCGTAGAGCGCGACGCCCTACGATGGATCCCGGAACTCCGCTTCGCTGCGTCCGGGATGACGGAGAGGGTGAGCGACCGGATCGCGCCCAATCAGCGCGCATCGCCCTCAGATATGCGAGCCGCTTTCGACCAGGCTCTTGGGTCGGTCGAAGGCGAAGCCGAAATTCGGCGCCTGGCCCCGGCTGGAGCGGCCGTCGCGGTAGAGGCCGCGGTGCTGCTTGTCAGGCACGATGGTGGTGGTGATGCCGATCACCGTCTCGGCCGCGCCGAGGATGAAGGCACCGTCCGGCGCCAGTCGTTGCGACAGCGCCGCCATCACCCGCGCCTTGGTCGGCACGTCGAAATAGATCAGCACGTTGCGGCAGAAGATCACGTCGAACTGGCCGAGATGCTCGCTCGATTCGAGCAGGTTGTGCAGCTTCAGATCGACCATGCCGCGGATGCGCTCGGCGATCCGCCACTTGTCGCCCTCCTGCTTGAAATATTTGAGCAGGAGCTGGATCGGCAGGCCGCGCTGGACCTCGAACTGGCTGTAGAGCCCGGCCCGCGCCCGCTCCAGGATCTCGGCCGAGATGTCGGTGCCGACGATCTCGATCTTCCAGCCGGCGAGGCGGGGCGCTATCTCGTCGAGGATCATCGCCAGCGAATAGGCCTCCTGTCCGCTCGAGACCGCGGCGCACCAGATGCGCAGCGAGCGCTTGGCCACGTTGGCCGCGAGCTTCTCCGGCAGGATCACGTCGCGGAACATGTCGAAGGGCATGCGGTCGCGGAAGAACAAGGTCTCGTTGGTGGTCATCGCCTCGACCACCGCGCCTTCGAGCTCGCGGTCGTTGTCGAGCCTGAGGCGCCGCACCAGCGCGTCGAGCCCCGAAATGCCGCGGCGACGGCAGAGGATGCCGAGGCGGCTCTCGACGAGGTAGCGCTTCTCCAGGCTGAGCGAGAGGCCGGAGCGCAGATGCAGCAAGGTGCGCAGGAAGTCGAAATCCGCCTGGGTCATGCGCCGTGACCTCCGCGGACGAGCGAACGGATGGCGGGGCCGATGCCGTCGAGCGCGATCACGGCGCTGGCATGGCGGGCGCGCACGACCGAGCCGGGCATGCCCCAGATCGTGCTGGTGGCCTCGTCCTGGGCGATGACGGCGGCACCGGCCCGGCGCAGGGCGCCGGCGCCGTCGGTGCCGTCGCTGCCCATGCCGGTCATCACCAGTCCGAGCGCGGCCGGGCCGAGATGGCGGGCGGCGTCGCTGAAGAGCACGTCGACGGCGGGCCGGCAGAAGCGCACCGGCGGGCCGTCGCTGATGCTGGCGACGATGTGGCCGAGCTTGCGGTCGATGCCGAGATGGCGGCCGCCCGGCGCGACGTAGATGGCGCCGCGGCTCAGCCGCTCGCCATCGTAAGGCTCGCGCGCTGGCACGCCGATCTGCGCCGAGACCTGCTCGGCGAAGGAGGCGGTGAAGAGCGGCGGCATGTGCTGGACGACGAGCGTGATCAGGTCCTGCAAGCCGTCGTCGATATCGGCCAGCACCTTGGCGACGGCGCGCGGGCCGCCGGTCGAGGCGCCGATCAGGAGATAGCGCGGCATCACCGAGATCAGTGGCCTGAGGTCGACGATGCCGGCGGGCAGGGCGGGCTCGGGCAGGTCGCTGCCTGCGCCGTGAGCATGAGAAGATTGCGCGATGTTGCCGAGCTTGCTCAGGAACTCGCTGCGGAAATCGAGCGAGAGCGTCATGCCGCTGCGGCTCTCGGGCTTGGGCAGCACGTCCATGGCGCCCATGGTCATGCATTGCAGCGCAAGGCGCGCATTGCGCTCGGTCAGGGTGGTCGCGAGGAGGATCGCGGTCTTCGGGCTCTCCTTGACGATCTGCGGCAGCGCCGTGACGCCGTCGATGCCGGGCATGTCGAGGTCGAGCACCATGATGTCGGGCTGGTAGCGGCCGGCATGCTCGATCGCGGTCTCGCCGTCGCCGGCGACCGCCACGACATGGAACTGGCCGCTCTCGCCGAGCCAGCGCGCGAAGAGGCCGCGCACGACGACGGAATCGTCGGCGATGACGACGGTCTTGGGGCGCAGGGCCGCGCTGCCGGAGGGGGCGATGATCATGCCGCGCGCGTCCGGTTCGTCAGGGCGATTGCGAAGAGGGAGGACAGGGGTCTTTGCATGGGAAAGCGTGCGACGGCCGGTGCCGCCGCGTCCGTCATCACAGCAGGCCGACCTGGTGGAACTTGGATGCGACTATCTCCTTGTCGAACGGCTTCATGATGTACTCGTCGGCGCCGGCATGCATGGCGCGCGCGATATGGGCGATGTCGTTCTCGGTGGTGCAGAACACGACCTTCGGCTTCTTGCCGCCCGGCATCTGGCGCAGCGTGCGCAGGAAGTCGTAGCCGTCCATGATCGGCATGTTCCAGTCGAGCAGGACCGCATCCGGCATCTCGCCCTTGCAGGCGTCGATGGCGCGGGCGCCGTCCTCGGCCTCGGCGATGCGGAACTGCAGGCCTTCGAGGATGCGGCGGGCGACCTTGCGGATCACGGCGGAGTCATCGACGACGAGACAATATTTCATGGTCTTATCTCCAGAACGGGGGTGCGGCCGTCAGGCTGCCAGAGGAAGGTCGATCTTCAGGACCGCATCGACGTCGAGCACGACGAGGAGGCGGTCTTCGAGGCGGTGGATGCCGGCCGCGAGCGCGGCCCAGATCCGGTCGAGATGCACGGGCACGGGCTCGAAGGTGGACTGGTCGAGGCGCATGACCTCGCCCACCGCATCGACGATCAGCGCGTAGGCCTCGCCGCCATGGTCGATGCCGACGGCGGTGAGCTCGTACTTGCCGTTGCAGTCGGTCTTCAGCGAGAGCGGGCGGCCGAGCCGCTTGTTCAGGCAGATCGCGGTGACGATGCGGCCGCGCAGGTTGAGGAGGCCAACGATCTCGGCCGGCGCCAGCGGCACGGGCGTGATGCGGTTGGCGATGAAGACGTCGTGGACGCGGCCGATCGGCAGGCCGAGAAGCTGCTCGCCGATGGTGATGGTGACGTAGTCGAGCGACTCGCCGAAGCTCGGCGCGGTCTCGTTCGCGGCCTGGTCGATCCTGCCGTTCATGCCGCCTGCCTCATGCCGGGCTTGTGGTCCGTCAGTTCCGCGAGCAGCGTGCGGCGGTCGAATTTCGCGACGATGCCGTCGAGTTGCGCCTCGCGGGCGCGGGCGTGCAGCTCGGGCGTGGCGAAGGTGGTCATGCCGAGGACGCGCAGGTGCTCGCCATTGGCGCCGGCGCGCAGCTCGGCGGCGAAGGCGAAGGCGGCGTCGGGCTTGCGGTCGAGATCGACCAGCACGCCGCTCAGGCCGCCGGCGGCGGCCAGGTGCCGGGCCTCGTCGAAATCGGCGGTCTGGGTCACGCGCAGGCCGGACGCCTTCAGCACCGGCGCCAGCATCTCGCGCAGGAAGTCGGACGGCTCGACCATCAGCACGTGCGGGCTCGCGGCAGCGCTCTCGCGGCGGCTCAGGCGCAGCCAGTTCGGATCGCCCATCGGCAGGTAGTGGGCGAGGTCGAGGATCTCGGTGGCGCGGCCGCGGATGATCGCCGAGCCGACCACGCCCTGGTCGAGCATCGCCTCCAGCTCGACGTCGAGGAACTCGTCGACGATGTCGACGATCGCGTCGACCGCCAGGCCCATGGTCAGGTCACCCTCGGAGATGATCACGAGCGGCTGCAAGCCATCGCTGCGGATGCTGGCCTGGCCGACCGGGACGATCGGCATCAGGCGGCCGCGATAGTTCAGCAGGATGCGGCCGCCGCTGGCCTGGAAGCCGCTGGCCTCGACCTCCTCCAGCCGGGTCACCAGCGAGAGCGGCACGGCCTTGACGCTGTCGGAGCCGGCGCGGAAGACCAGCATCGTGGTGCGCTCGCCGGCCGGCGAGACGCCCGGGGCCGCTTCCTCGCGCTCGGGCATGTCGGTCGAGACCGAGGCGCCGACCTGCCTGGCGACGCCGTTGGGGTCGATGATCAGCACGACCGCGCCATCGCCCAGGATGGTGTTGCCGGAGAAGATCGGAATGTGCCGGAGCTTGCTCGACATCGGCTTCACCACGATTTCCTCGGTGTGGAAGACGCTGTCGACCAGGATGCCGAACTGGCGCTCGCCGATCTGGGTGACGACGATGAAGCCGTCCTCCGCCGCCTTCGGCGTCACGCCCATCAGCCCGGCGAGGACGATGATCGGCAGCAGCCTGCCGCGCAGCCGCAGCACGGGGGCGCCGTTGATCTGCTCGACGCGGTGGTCGGCGCCGGCCTTCACCCGCACCAGCTCGCGCACGACGATCTGCGGAATGGCGAAGCGCTCAGCGCCCGAGGCGACGATCAGCGCCGAGACGATAGCGAGCGTGAGCGGGATCTTGATGGTGATCGTCGTGCCCTGGCCGGGCGTGCTGGCGATGTCGATCAAGCCGCCGATGGCGTCGACATTGACCTTGACCACGTCCATGCCGACGCCGCGGCCGGAGACGGCGGTGACGTTCTCGGCGGTCGAGAAGCCGGGGTGGAAGATGAAGCGGCTGACCTGCGCATCGCTCATGCGCTCGATCTCGGCTTCCTGCGCCAGACCCTGCTGGAGCGCCTTGTTCCGAATGCGCGCGATGTCGAGGCCGCGCCCGTCATCGGCGATGGCGATGGTGACCGAGCCGCCCTCGTGATAGGCGGCAAGGCGGATCGTGCCGTGCTCCGGCTTGCCGGCCTTGAGCCGCTCGGCCGCCGCCTCGATGGCGTGGTCGGCGCAGTTCCTCACCATATGGGTGAGCGGGTCCTTGATCAGGTCGAGGATCTGCCGGTCGATCTCGGTGTCGGCGCCCTCGGTGACGAGCTCGATGCGCTTGCCGAGCTCGCCGCTCAGGTCGCGCACGATGCGCGGCAGCTTCGACCAGGCGTTGCCGATCGGCTGCATGCGGGTCTTCATCACCCCGTCCTGCAGCTCGGCCGTGATCAGCGAGAGCCGCTGCAGCGGCGCCTTCAGCGCGGCATCCTCCTGCCGGCGCGAGATTTCGAGGAGCTGGTTGCGGGTCAGCACCAGCTCGGAGACCATGGTCATCAGGTGCTCGAGCGTGTCGACGTTGACGCGCAGCGTCGCGGGGCCGGGCGGCCGGCTCTCTCGCAAGGTGGTGTCCTCGGCGGCGGCGTCATAGCGCGGCGCCGTGTCGATGCGCCCGTCGGGGCCGCGCTCGGGGCCGGGCGCGTTGCGGAAGATGAGGTCGAGCCCGTCCTCGGCCGTCGCCGGCGTGCCGTGGCGGGCGAGATAGGCGGCGACGGGATCGGCCGGGGCGCCTGCCGGCCGCGCCTGCCCGAGCTCGAAGCGGGCGCGCTCGGCCAAAGTCTGCAATTCGCCGATCAGGATCTCGTCGCTGCCGGGCGGCTCCTGGCCCTTGTCGGCAAGCTCCGCCATGATTTCCTTGACCCGGTCGATCGTCTCCAGGATCGCGGTGACGGCGCTGGCGCTGACGCTGGCGCCGTCGCGGAACTGGCCGATGACCGACTCGGCCGCATGGGTCAGCGCTTCCAGCCGCGGCAGGCCGATGAAGCCGCAGGTGCCCTTCACGGTGTGGACCAGCCGGAAGATGTTGCGCAGGATGTCGCGGTTGTTCGGCTCCTGCTCGAAGCGCACGAGTTCGCGGTCGACGGTGTCGAGATGCTCGCCGGTCTCGCCGAGGAACTCTTGCAGCAACTCGTCCATGCCGGCGATCACGATCCACGCAACTAACGCTGCGTCAATCTATGCAGGCGAAGGGTTTATGATCGGTTGAGATTGTGCGGAAATCGCTAGAGCATGGCGCGGAAAAGTGGGAACCGGCTTTTCGCGCAAGCCATGCTCTAACTCTTTATCGTAGATCACGTTTTTCGCTACCGGACTGCTTCGTCCGATAGCGGCGCGATCTATGGTTTGGCGCTTTCCGGCAATTCAGCTCAGATCGTCTTGGCCGCGATGATCGTCACGGTCTCGCCGTCGATGGCGAAGGTGATGCCCATGCCGGCGGCGCGGGCGACCATGCCGGTATAGAGCGGCTGGACGGCGTGGGCGTCGATCGTGCCGGTCTCCGACTGGCCGGCGATCAGATCCTCGACATGGGCCGGGATGCGGGCATGCGAGCCGGTGGCGGTGATGCTGAAATGGCCCTGCTCGCCCTCGACCGTGGTGCGCGAGACCAGCTTTCCGCCGCGCGGCACGGCCTGGGCCGCGAGCACGAGCAGGTTGAGCACGAGCTTGACCTGGTTCTTGGGCAGGAGGGCGCGCGGCGCCTCCCAGTCGAGCGAGAGCTTGTCGTCGTTGAGGAAGCCGTTGGCGACGTTGCCGGCATCGCCGAGGTCGATCATCGCGCCGGCCGAGCCGGCCGCGCCGAAGGCGAGGCGAGCGAATTGCAGGCGGGCGGAGGCGCTGCGCGCGCTCTTCTTGATCAGCTCCAGCGCGAAGTCGCGCATGGACGGATCGTCCTCCTCCAGGACCTCCAGCGCATTGACAACAGCGCCGACCGGGCTGATCACATCATGGCAGACGCGGCTGCACAACAGCGCGGCCAGGTCGAGCGGCTCGAGCGAGATGGCGGTCATGGCACTTGTCCTGGGGTCGATGTTTCGGGGCGCTCGCGGCATCCGGGCCGCCGTTGCGACAAGATATGGTGCGATCTTGGTTTGCATGTGGTTAACCGTATCCGGGCAGCCGGAAGGCGCAGGACAGCGATGATCTCTCCCAACGACCCGCGTCTCGGCGATCGCAACGCCCTGGCGCTCCGACTGGCCGAGGCCGCGCGCCTCAGCGGCGCCGTGCTGCTCGCCATGCGCTCCGCCAGCGACGTGCGCGTGAAGGCGGACGGCTCGCCGGTCTGCTCGGCCGACATGGCGGCGGACCATACCGCCAAGCAAGCGCTGGTGCGGCTTCTGCCCGATTTCCCGGTGGTCAGCGAGGAGAGCGTCGAGGCGGTCGAGGCCGCTCCGGTCTTCATCCTGCTCGATCCGCTCGACGGCACGCGCGAGTTCCTCGCGGCGGGCGGGAGCTATTGCGTCGCGATCGCGATCATTCGCGAGGGGCGGCCGATTGCGGGCGCGATCGTGGCGCCCGAACTGGGCCGGCTCTGGTTCTCGGGCGAAGACGCCTTCAGCCAGCGCGTCGCGGCCGACGGCACGGCGCTGGGCGAGCCCGAGCGCATCGGCGTCAGATTGCCGCCGGAGGACGGGCTGGTGACGCTGATCAGCCGCTTCCATGCCGATGCGCTGAGCGAGGGCGTGCTGAAGACGATGCCGGGGCACGAGCCGATGCCGATGTCCTCGGCGGTCAAGTTCGGCATCATCGCGGCCGGCGAGGCCGACCTGCACGTGCGCGGCGGGCCGACGATGGAATGGGACATCGCGGCGGGCGATGCGATCCTGACAGCGGCTGGCGGCGTCGTCAGGCTGCTCGACGGGCAATTGCCGCGCTATGGCCGGCCGGGCGGCGATTTCCGCAATCCGCCCTTCGTCGCCGCCAGCAGCGAGGCGCTGGCCCAGCGCGCCATCGCTGCCGCGAACACCTTGCCCGCGAATAGCCTGCCGCGCAGTTGATCAGCGCGCGATCTGGCGGCTGACCTCGGGCCAGCTCGCCTCGGCCGATGCCAGCAGCCCAGTCTCCGCCATGAAGCGGCCGCGGCTTGCCTCGCTGCGGAACAGGAACAGGCGCGAGCCGACAATGGCGAAGCGGCCGGGATCGCTCTCGACTGCGCGGCCCTCGCTCACCGCGAGCGGGTCGAAGCCGGCGAAGGCGGGCTCGTAGGCCTCGGGCGCATCGCGGAAGGCCTCGCGATTGGCCGCCGTGGCGAAGCGCCAGACATAGCCCTGATAGCTCAGCTCATAATCCGGGCGGCCGGCGACGGCGCGGCCCTCCGCCTGATAGGCCACGGGGTCATAACCGCGCAGCGCCAGGCCCGAGCGGGTGTCGCGCTGCATCTCCTCGCCGAGCGCAGGCAGTTCGGGCAGGCCGGCGGGCAGCGCCGCCGGCTGGGCGAAAGCCGGCTGAAGCACGAGCATCAGCGCGAAGCCGCCAACCGCGATCGAAATCCAGCGTTGCCATGTTACGGCCTTCATCGCGGCAAATCCTTGATCGCAGGAGAGTTTCGGGCCGCTAGAGCAGGATGCGAAAAGTGGGGACCGGTTTTTCGCATCGATCCTGCTCTAACTCTTTGATGAGAGATGGATTCAGACTTCAGACGGGATCACCCCTGTGATCCCATCTGAAGTCTGAATCCATCTCTAGCGCGGCTGCGTAAATCTTCACGGGTTGGATACTCTTGGGGCGTATCAAACTGGTTACCGAACTATCGCGCATTTGTGCGATTCCCGCGCCCGCCGCGCGTTTTTGGGGAAAAGCCCCATGTCGCGCCCAGCCCGGAGTTGATCCTATGAACCTTTCACGCCGCAGCTTCCTCGTCGGCAGCGTCTCGCTCGCGAGCATGAGCGTCAGCAACCTTTCGGTTGCAGCCCAGGGGGGGCCGCGCCCCTTCTCGCAGAACGAGCTGGTATCCTCGGGCCACCAGTTCTTCGGCAACGTCTCGCGCGGGCTGGCGCTCGCGGTCGAAGAGGCCGTCAAGCGCTGGGGCGAGCCCAATGGCTACGTGCTCGGCCAGGAGGCGTCCGGCGCCTTCGTCGGCGGCCTACGCTATGGCGAGGGCACGCTGTTCACCCGCAATGCCGGCGACCGCAAGGTGTTCTGGCAGGGGCCCTCGGTCGGCTTCGACTTCGGCGGCGAGGGCGCGCGCACGATGATGCTGGCCTATAACCTGCCGAGCGTGAGCGCGCTCTACCAGCGCTTCGTCGGCATCGACGGCTCGGCCTATTTCGTCGGCGGCTTCGGCTTCACCGCCCTGGCGGCCGAGGGCGTCATGCTGGTGCCGATCCGCACCGGCCTCGGCTGGCGGCTCGGCGTCAACCTCGGCTACCTGAAATTCACGCCGCAGGCGACCTGGAACCCATTCTAAAGAGCCTGTTTCAGAGACTTGGAACTCGGCTCTAGAACGCTTAGATACACGGCGTTTACTAGCCATGACGGGGCGGTCATGGCAGGTTTCCCTGCCTGAACCGCTTTTCGACTGGAGCCCGATGCCTTGATCGAAGCCGTCATGCTCGTTGTGCTCGGCTTTCTGTCGGCCAGCCTGATGGCGCTGGCGGCCTTGCCGGCGCTTGCCCGGCGGGCCGACAGGCTGGCGCGCAGGCGGGCGGAGGCGGCCTTTCCGCTTTCGCTGGCCGAGATCGCCGCCGATCGCGACCATTTGCGCGCCGAGCTCGCCGTGCAGGCGCGCGCGCTCGAGCAGAAGGCCGATAGCGGATTTGCCGCCAAGGCCGGCGCGATGGGTGAGGTCGGCCGCCGCGACATGACCATCGGCCGGCTGGAGCGCGAGCTCGGCGAGCGCAACACGCGGATAGCAGGGCTCGAAACCGACCTGTCTTCGACGCGCACGGACCTGGCTGGCACGCGCGACGCACTCACCAAGGAAACCGCCGCCCATGCCGGCACGGCGACGGCGCTGGAAGGCCGGGTGAACGACCTCGCGGCGCTCGAACGCAATCTCGCCGAGGTGCGCTCGGCCTTGAGCGGCACCGGCTCGGATCTCGACGCCCGCACCAACGAGCTCTCGGAAACGCGCAACACCCTGGGGCGCATCGAGTCCGTGCTGGCGGAGCGCGAGAAGGAACTGGCGCAGCTGCGCCGCGAGCATGATGGGATCAAGGTCGCGCAGGTCGAGAGCCGCACCCAGATCCTCGTGCTCGAAGGCAAGGGCGGCGATCTCGCCGACAAGCTCGCCGCCAAGGAGCGCGCCTATGACGAGACGGCGGCGGCGCTGAAGGCGATGATCGTCGACCGCGACAGCGAGCGCCTGCGCGCCGATGCGCTCAATGCCCGCGCTGCCGAGGCGGAGGCCGGGCTTGCCGCAGCATCGGCTCGTAGCAGCGAGGCGGCGGCCGAGATCGTGCGCCTGGAGGCGGCGATCAAGCAGCAGGACAAGGCGCGCGACGTCGAGGAGCAGGACAGGCTGGCGCTCGCCACGGAGCTGACGCAGGTCAAGGCTACGGGCGAGGCCGAGCGCCAGCGCCTGAAGGAGGAGGCTGCGCAGATGCACGAGGATCTTCGCGAGCGCGAGGGACGGCTCGAGACCGTCCATGCCGAGGTGCAGACGCTGAAGGGCGCGCTGGCGCAGGTGCGGGCCGATCTCGCCCGCTCGAAGCGCGAGCTGTCGCAACTGCGCAAGCAGGAGCGTGGTGGCGGCGAGGCCGGTTCGCAGAACGACAACGCCGCGCTGCGCCAGGAGATCGTCAAGATCGCCGAGCGGCTGATGACCATGCCGCCGAAGCAGGAAGCGGCGGAGTAGTTCCCCGTTACACCTGAGCCCTCATCCTGAGGAGCCGCCCCCGGGTCCGGCCTTTGGCCGGCCCGAGGACAGGCTCCGCGGCGTCTCGAAGGATGGTTCAGTGCGCTCTGGAGCATCCTTCGAGACGCGCCTGCGGCGCTCCTCAGGATGAGGGCTGAGATAGCAGGCGAAAACCGCTTCGCACTTTCGCGCCTGATGTTCTAGGAAGGCCCGTCGGCTTGAGCCGCGCCTTGCCCGCCCGAGATGGTTCCTTCCCGTGACTGACACGACAATCGACATCCTCTGCATCGGCGAACCGCTGGGCGAATTCAACGCGACGCGCGGCGAAGCGGGCTCGTTCCTGTTCGGCCTGGGTGGCGATACCTCCAACTGCGCCATCGCGGCGGCACGCCAGGGCGCGAAGGTCGCCTATGCCGGCGCGCTCGGCGATGACAGCCCCGGCCGCAGCTTCCGCGACGCCTGGAAGCAGGAGGGCGTCGATGACCGCTTCGTCGCGACGCATCCGACCGCGCCGACCGGGCTCTATTTCGTCGATCACGGGCCGCAGGGCCATGTCTTCTCCTATTTGCGCGCGGGCTCGGCCGCGAGCCTCTACGGGCCGCGCGATTTGCCGCGCGACCTGATCGGCAAGGTCAAGGTCGTGCAGGCCTCTGGCATCAGCCAGGCGATCTCGGCGAGCGCCTGCGACGCGGTGTTCGAGGCCTTCGCGCTGGCGCGCTCGCAGGGCGTGCTCACCGCCTACGACACCAACCTGCGCCTCAAGCTCTGGCCGCTGACCCGGGCCCGCGCGATCATCCACGCCGCCTGCGCCATGGCCGATATCGTGCTGCCGGGGCTCGACGACGCGACCCAGCTCACCGGGCTGAGCGAGCCCGACGCGATCGTCGACTACTATCTCGGCCTCGGCGCCAAGGTGGTGGCGCTGACGCTCGGCCATGAGGGCTCGCTGGTGGCGACGCCTGACCGGCGCGAACGCTTCGTGCCGATCAAGGTCGACGCCATCGACGCGACCGGGGCGGGCGATTGCTATGACGGCGCGCTGCTGGCGGAGTTCATCCGCACCGGCGATGCCTTCACGGCGGCGGCCTATGCCAATGTCGCGGCGGCGCTCTCGACGCAGGGCTATGGCGCGGTCGCGCCGCTGCCGCGACGGGCGGATGTCGAGGCGCGGATGGCGCAAGAGGCCGAGGCTGCCAGCCGATGAACGTTCCCATTCTGGATGAGGCGGGAGAGCTTTTCTCCCGCTACGACCTGCTGATCAGCGATGTCTGGGGCGTGGTTCATGACGGCGTGCTGGCGCTCGACCCGGCTTGCGCGGCGCTGACCCGCTTCCGGCAGGGTGGCGGCGCTGTCGTGCTGCTCTCGAACGCGCCCGGACCCTCCGAGCAGGTCGCCGGCGTGATCGACGGCAAGCGCGTGCCGCGCACGGCCTGGGACAGGCTGGTGACCTCGGGCGACGTGACGAAGGCGCTGATCGCCGAGAGCGACGCGCGCAAGATCTACCATATCGGCGAGAAGGCTGATCGCGCCGTCTTCAAGGGGCTCGATGTCGAACTCGTCGGCGAGGACGAGGCTGAGCTCGTCGTCGCGACCGAGCTGAACGACTACCGCCGCGAGGTGCCGGAGGATTATCGCCCGCTGCTGACGCGGCTGGCGGCGCGCAAGCTGCCCTTCATCTGCGGCAATCCCGACCTCGTCGTCCATGTCGGCCATGACCTGCTGCCTTGCGCCGGCGCGCTGGCGACGTTGTACGAGGAGCTGGGTGGCATCGTCGCCTGGGCCGGCAAACCGCATCGACCTGCCTACGACCTGGCGCTGGCTGCTGCCCGCGAGGCGCGGGGCGGGCGCGAGATCGATCCGGAGAAGGTATTGGTCATTGGCGACGCCGTGCGCACCGATCTCGCCGGCGCCAGGATGATGGGCTTCGACAGCCTGTTCGTCGCCGGCGGCATCCATCGCGAGGAGACGATCGTCGGCGGCAAGGTCGATCCCGCCGGCATCGCGAGGGTGCTGGCTGGGCAGCCGGCGATCCCAGTCGCGGCGATGGCGGCGCTGGCCTGAGTCCTTGCCGTCATTGCGAGCGAAGCGAAGCAATCCAGGGGGACTGGGCGAGCGAGACCCCCTGGATTGCTTCGCTTCGCTCGCAATGACGGGGTGGTTCCCAGCAAGGCCGGTTTGGCTCAAACCGGCGGCTTGTAGCGCGCCATCACCAGCTTGCCGATATCGGCGTAGAGCCCCTCGAAGGGCCGGAAGACGAAGCGGATGGTCGAGCGGCCGGGCGGGACCGCGACGGCGCGGAACAGCACGTTGGCCCGCAGCAGTTCGGCCGGCTTGCCGTTGACCTCGACCTGCCACCAATGGTGCCAGACGTCATTGAGCACGACGAAGCCGCCGCGCGGCGCCTCGGCTGCAAGCGAGACCTCGGTCGTGCCGTAATCGACGATCTTCACCGAACCGGCCTGGTCAGGCCCCGCCGGCAGCGGCGGGAGATCGCGCTCCAGCAGCACCGTCCTGCGCGGGTCGAAGCTCGCAGGCCATTGGCCGCTATCGAGGATCGCGCCGAAATCAGCCTTCTGCGCCTGCGTCACCAGGAGCACGCGCGGCAGGGCGCGCGGGTTCTCGTAGACATAGGCGTCGGCGGTGCGGGCGATCTGGACGAGGTCGCCGGGCTTCAGGCTCTTGTCGATCTGCTCGGCCGGGACGCCGGTCGCGATGAAGCGCAGGCCGAGCATGTCGGCGAGCAGCGAGCGATAGCCCGGCATCAGGGCCGAGAACGTGCGCTGGTCGGGAAGGGCGACATGGTCGCCGGCCCCGGTCGCCTTGCTGTAGAGGCCGAGCCGCAGCGGGTTGTAACCCAGCGTGTTGTCGAGCTCGTGGACGAGGCTGGCATTGGGCCAGTCGAAGCCGAGGCCGGCGAGCTCGATGCGGTCGCGCCGGTCGGGCGCGGCGGTGCGGGCGGTCTCGCGCTTGAGCAGGGCGATGGTCTCGTTCTTGCTGTCGGCCCGCAGCATCTCGAAATTCGTCGAGGGCAGGGCGGTGGACTCGCTCGGGCCGTTATTGGCCGAGAGGTCGACGACCAGCATCGCCGCCAGCACGATTGCCGCGGCGATGGTCGCGCCCCGGAGCGCAAAGCCGCGCGCCGCGACCAGCGCGCCCATTGCCAGCACGGCGCAGAGCAGGGCGGTGGCGACCGGGACGATCGCAAGCTGGAGCCGCCCCACGGTGTGGGCCAGCCAAAGGGCGAGCGCGAGCGCGCCGAGCAGCAGCGCGGCTTCGACCAGCTTCTGCCAGACGCTGCCGCGCGGGGCAGTGTCGGTCATGACGAGATGAGTGAGGTAGCCGCCGAGGATCGCCAGCAGCGCGCCGAGGATGAAGAGCGCATCGGCCGGGCGGCGATAGAAATCGGCGCCCGGCAGGTGGAACAGCAGCTGGAAGGCGGGCGTGTAGCGGCCGAGCGCATAGAGCAGCACGAGGACAGCGGCGATGGTCAGCGCCACGATCTCGCGCCGGAACAGCGCGCCGCGCACCAGCCCGATCGTCAAGATCAGCAGCATCGGCAGCAGGCCGAGATAGAGCTGGCCCATGTTGCGGGCGAGGAAGAGGTCGAGCGGGCCGAAGCGCTGCTCCCAGGCCGGGCTCGGCGCGCCCCAGAAATTGTCGAGCGGGCCGCTGGCGCCGTAGAGGTTGGCGATCAGCCCCGTGAGCAGCGAGGCCGGGTGCAGCGAGCCTTTCTCGGCGCCGAGCAGGTCGATCACCGGGCGGTTCGATTCCTGCGCCAGGAAAAGGGTGAGCAGGATCGGCACGGTGGCGACCAGGATCGCGCCGAGCGTGCCGGCGATCAGCGGGCCGAGGCTGCGCAGCAGCGCCCGCAGCGGCTGCTCCGCCATGGCGATGGCGGCAATGGTCAGGCCGGCCAGCACGTAGACGCCGAGCAGCGCGACCTGATCGCGGCCGAGCACCATGAAGCCGGCGGCGAGGCCGGAGCAGAAGCCGTAGACCAGCGAGCGCCGCTCCAGCGCGCGCGACAGCAGGAGCAATGTCACGGCGAAATAGCCGAGGCTGAGGATCTGGCCGACATGCTGGATGCGCCAGGCCGCCGAGGCGCCGAAGGCGAAGCAGAGCGCTGCGACGACCGCGCCGGCCGGGTGCCAGTTGCGGTCCCGGAACAGCAGGACGATGGCAAACGCGCCGACCAGCAGCGTGCCGAGCACGGTGCCATCGCTCCAGCGGAAGCTCGGCGCCGGGTTCAGCGCCGCGATCAGCGCGAAGGGCGGCGAGAAGATCAGCGATTGCGGATCGGCGACCTGCGGCGAGCCGGCGAAGACATAGGGCGTCCAGAACGGCGACAGGCTGCGATGCCAGGCCGTCGCGAGGAATTGTAGCTGTGGATAGAAATGCGCTTTCGCGTCCCAGGGGATGGTGACGATACCGGAGAGCCAGGGCCAGGACAGCGCGAACCAGGCGCAGAACACGATGAAAAACACGCTGGCGAGCGGCCAGCGCGGCGTTTGCGGCGGGGAATCTGTCTGATCGGGCTCGGACATCACATCGGTCTGCCCGAAGCCGGACTAGCGATCAATCCTTCGGCGCGGCCCGCGCCATCAGCGCGTCCATGTCGATGATGTGGCCGGCGCGGTCTCGCTTCGAAGTGAGGTAGCGCACGTTATGCGCGGTCGGGCGGCCGAGCACGCGCTGCGTCGCCGCCACGTCGAGCCCGGCAGCCTTGATCGCGCCGACCTTGAGCGGGTTGTTGGTGAGCGCGGTGACGCTGCTGACGCCGAGCTGTTTCAGCATCGCGGCGGCGAAGTCGAAATGGCGCTGGTCGAGGTCGAAGCCAAGCACCTCGTCGGCGTCGTAGGTGTCCCAGCCCTGGCTCTGCAGCTTATAGGCGCGCATCTTGTTGGAGATGCCGTTGCCGCGGCCTTCCTGGTCGAGATAGAGCAGGATGCCGCCCTGGTTCTGCGCCATCCACTGCACGGTCTCGCGCAACTGGTCGCCGCAATCGCATTTCAGCGAGCCGAACAGGTCTCCGGTCAGGCAGGCCGAGTGCAGCCGCACCGGCACGGCGGTGGCGAGGTCGGGCTTGCCGACGATGATCGCGACCTGGTCGCGCAGGCCCTCGCCGCCGCGGAAGACGACGAATTCGGTCTCGGGCGCGCCTTCGAGCGGCACTGGGGCGCGGCCGACGATCTTCAGCGAGGCCGCCTGCTCGGCGCGATAGGCGTTCAGCGCCTCGATCTCGACCTCGACCAGCGGCTCGCCGGCGATGGCGTCCGCCGTCACGGGCACGAGGATCGTCGCCGGCAGGACGAGCGAGAGGCGAGCGAGTTCGAGTGCGGCGTTGTCGATGGCGTCGGCGGGAGCGACGGGAGCGTCGACCTTGGCCTCGACCTTGAGGGCCAGCGTCTCGACGCGGGCGAGGTCGATCGCGGGCATGGCGAGGATGCCGGCCTCGCTGCGCGGCTTGGCGCCAAGGCGGCGCAGGCGGGCGGCGCTGAGCACGAGATGGGCCTGGCCCTTGGCGAGCGCGTCGAGCCCCTTGACGAGGTCCTCGTCGGCGAGCTCGGCCGAAAGCGCCAGCGCAAGGTGTTCGCCATTGCGCAGCAGCACAGGGCGGCCGGCCCGGAACTCGGCGATGGCGCGATCGACTGTGATCAGGCTCGTCTCGTGAGGGCGGCCGAACAGCGTACGCGACTTGGTGATCGGCAGCTTGGGCATCGAATAGTCCGTCAGATTGCGCCGGGTATGGCGAAGGAGCCTATCGTGTACGACCGGGATGTCGATACGGATGCACGCCCGGTTCCGTAACTGGAAACATATCCGGAGGGCGGATGGTTCCAGTTGTCAAAACCCTGTCGTCGGCCGAACCTGACAATGCTCCAATCTGTTGCCACCCGCTCTATAGGTGCCGCAGATTGAACCTGAGATGAATGCTTACCAGCAACGCCACGGCAACGCGACTTTCGAGCAGCTTGGAGGGAATGGTGCAGGAGCAGGACCCGAGTGCGACGCAGCCGGCCTATGGCGGCGCGGCGCGAAGCTTCCACTGGATCACCGTCATCGCCGTCTTCGTCATGGTGCCGCTCGGGCTGACGATGAGCTACCGCGGCAACACGCTCGATCTCTGGGACGACCTGACCAACAATCTCTACAGCGCGCACAAGCTGATCGGCTTCCTGCTGCTCTGGCTGATCGTGCTGCGCCTGTCCTACCGCCTCATCCACGGCGCGCCGCCGGACGAGCCGACGCTGGAATGGTGGCAGAAGGCGGGCTCGCATCTGGTGCATTGGTCGCTCTACGCCTTGCTGCTGATCGTGCCGGTGCTGGGCTGGACCGGCGTCTCGCTCTATCCGGCGCTGGACATTTTCGGGCTGGTCAACCTGCCCGCCCTGGCCGCGCCGAACGAGGATATGGCGAAGCGGGTGCTCGATATCCATGGCAAGCTCGCCATCGGCATGGCGCTGCTGATCGGCATGCATATCGCGGCAGTGGTCTATCACGCGTTGATCCGCAGGGATGGCGTGTTCCGGCGGATGTGGCCGAAGGGCTAGGCCGTGGGCGGCGGTGCCCGGTGCTCACGCCTTCTTCCCTTCGCGCTTGCGCGCCAGCGTCACGGCGGCCAGCGCGAGCGCCTCTTCCGCCGCCCGCCTCCAGCGCAGGGAGCCGAACGCGTCTCCCACCATGAAGCCAGCCATGAACGTGACAACGGCGAGCATCGCGATCATATCGCCTCCCGACGCGTGGATCGCCCAATGTGCACGAACGGCGGCGGCAGAAGAGTGACCTAGGTCTCATTCCGCAGGGTCCACCTTGACTGATCTGGAGACTGACAGCATGCCCCGCGTCTTCCTGTTTAGCGGCGCCCTCATCTTCATCGCGCTTGGCGCCTATCATGGGTTCCTCACGCTTCGGGACATCTCGACGCCCCGCGCCTTCACCCCGACCGACGAGAGCGTGCGCCGTGCGATGCAGGAGTCGCGCGTGGCCCTGAACCGATCCATCAACCTTTGGGATGCCTGGCTCGGGTTCAACCTCAGCCATAGCCTCGGGCTGATCGTGTTCGGCGGCGGGCTGTTGACCATCGCCTGGCTCCACTTCCCCGTCTTCGCGCGCAGTCCGTCGCTTCAGGTGGCGGCACTCGTCGTTGCAGCCACGTATTTCGTGCTTGCGCTGCGCTTCTGGTTCTGGGCGCCGGCCTTGGCGACCGGCATCTGCCTGGCCTGTTTCCTGGCGGCGTTCCTCCTGCTTCGCGCCGCCTGAGAGCCCGTTTGATAATTCTACTGGCGTGGCCGTCTGACGCGGCTGTCTGCGCTTCCGGTGCTCACGTACAAGCGTACGCTCCGCTCCGGTTCTCGACAGCCACGCCAGCCGGCTCACGCCAGCGAATTCTCAAACGGTCTCGAGCCATGGGCCGAAGCGCCGCTTCCGCGTTTGCCTCTCGGAAACGACTGCCGCGCCATACTGAGCGACCAGCCGTCCAGGAGCGCCGCGTGGAAACCTCCCTCTATTTGCCCGTCAAGCGCTTCCTCGAAGACCTCGGCTACAGCGTGAAGGGCGAGATCGGCCGCTGCGACCTCGTCGCGCTCAAGCACGATGATCCGGCCGTGGTGGTGATCGGCGAGCTGAAGCTGAGCTTCAACCTGGAGCTCGTCCTGCAGGGCGTGGACAGGATGAGCCTTGGCGACGAGATCTGGCTGGCAGCGCAGCTCTCCGCCCGGGGCAAGGGGCGGGAGAGCGATGCACGATATCGCAACCTCTGTCGCCGGCTCGGCTTCGGATTGCTCGGGGTCGCCAAATCCGGCCGCGTCGACGTCCTGGTGTCGCCGACGGCGCCGACGCCGCGGAAGGACCCCAAGCGGCGCTCGAAGCTGGTGGAGGAGCACAGGCGGCGCCAGGGCGATCCCGTCCTGGGCGGCAGCACGCGCCAGCCGATGATGACGGCATATCGCCAGCAGGCGCTCGCCTGCGCCGCGGCGATGACGACGGCGCCGCAACGGCCGCGCGATCTCAAGCAAGCCTTTCCCGATGCGCAGAAGATCCTACGCCGGAACGTCTATGGCTGGTTCGAGCGCTCCGGGCGGGGCGTCTATGCGCTGACCGAGACGGGACGCAGCGCGCTGGCGACGTGGATGCCGGTGCCTGTTCCAACCGGCCCGGAGGCAAGCGGAGCGTCGGCCTAGAGCCGTCGCGGCTCAGACCGGCCGCGCCCAGAGGTCGAGATGGCCGGTCAGGCCGGACTCGGCGTTGCGCCGGGCCGCGAGCCAGTCGGCAATGGTCTGAGCGTCGATATGCCCGGTCTCCAGCACCGCTCCGGCAAACCCGTCCGCGAGCGCCTGCATCAATTCGCGCTGGCCCTCGCCGAGCTGCCAGGGGCTTTCGCCGATCGAGACGGCGAAGCCCGACTTGCGGAAGGCTTCGGCGGCGATCTCGGTGGCGTCGGGGCCGGCGGCCGGGCCAAAACCCTTGTCGCCATGCTGGTGGTGGTGGAAGGCCGTGAGCATGCGGGCATCGGCCGGGTGCTCCGGCTGCCATTTCTCGCGGCCGTCATAGGTCAGCACGGTGTAGAGCGGCAGGCGCTGGCTGACGAGGGCGGCGGCGAAGCGCTCGAGCCAGCGCTTCGAGGCGAGGTCGAACAAGGCGGCGGCGGTGACGAGGTCGGGCTGCCAGCCCAAAACCCATTCGAGGTCCTTGTTGAGGTCGGCCTGGCGGGTGTCGACCGTGATGATCTTCTCGCCCTTGCTGAGAACCAGCTCCTCGCCCTGCTCCTGCACCTCATCGGCCCAGGCGGCGAGGCGCTCGCGCGCAACGGCGAGCAATTTCTCGTCATGGTCGACCAGCGTCCAGTGCTGGCGGTTCGGCAGGGCCGAATAGCTGCCGCGCAGGTTCGAGCCGGCGCCGCTGCCGAGATCGACGATGGTAAGCGATTGCTTGGCGGCGAAATAGCTGCCGACGGAGGATAGAAGCTGGGGATTGCGGGCCGCGTGGTCGGCCGGCTCGCGCAGGGCCAGCCAGTCGGGAGAAAAGCCGCTCATCTATCGTACCTTCCGGCAAATCTCGGCGACAATCGTCGCGGCCTCGCGCCAGCGCGGCAAGGTGGCGGCGCTCGTCCAGGCGGCATCGGCCATGCAGAGCCGGGCGCCGGGCTCATCAATCAGGTGTTGCAGGGCTTTGGCAAGTTCTGCAGCGTCGCCGGGCGGGACCTTGAGCGCAGCGGCATCCGGGGCCGTCTCGGCCGCCGCGCCGCCGGTGGTGCAGAGGATCGGCAGGCCGCGCGCGAGCGCTTCAGTCAGCACCATGCCGTAGCCTTCGAAGAGCGATGGCATGACGAAGAGGTCGGCGGCGTCATAGGCGTGGGCGAGTTCTTCATCGCTGATGGCGCCAGTGAGCGCGACCCTGTCCCGCAGGCCGGCGGCTTCGATCTGCTCTGCGAGCGCGCGGGCCGTCGCGGGCGAGCGGTCGGCTGCGCCGATGATGGTCAGGCGCCAGGGTCGGTTCGCGAGCGAGGCCAGCGCCTTGACCAGCACATCGTAGCCCTTGCGCGGCACCAGCGAGCCGACTGCCAGCAACTGCAATGGCTCACCCGGCTGCCCGCCCGAAGCCCGCTTCGCCGGATCGACGCCGGGGAGAGCGACTGCGATCCGCGCTTCCGGAACCGCGAAATCCGCGATCAGCAGCCGCTTCGTCGCCGGGCTGGTGACGATGACAGCGCTGGCATGGCGCAGGACTGCTGTCTCGCGGGCAATGAAGGCGCTGGCCTGTTCCGGCGTAAGCCCGGTCTCGAGCCCGAGCGGGTGATGCACCAGTGCGACGATGCGCCCTGCCAACCCGGCCGCGAGGCTCTCGGGAAGGGCACCATAAGCGAGCCCGTCGATCAGCAGCACGGAATCGTCGGGCTGCGCCCGGAGCAGCCGCTCCGTTTCGGCGAGGTCAGCTTCGCTCGGATTGGGAAAGGAGCCGGGCAGGGCGAGGTGGCGGGCGGTGACGCCCGTCTCGCGCCATTCCCGCAGCAGCCGGCGGTCATAGCCGTAGCCGCCGGTCGGCAGGTCGAGATCGCCGGGAATGGCGAAGGTGATCTCGCTCACGCGAGCGCGCCCTCATAGGCGGCGCGGGCGAGGTCGGTCTCGTGCAGGGTGACGCGGATCTTGCCGAGGCCCTTGCCGTCCTCGCCGAGCGCGCCCGATTTCGCCGCGGTGGCGACGGCGTCGAAAATGTACTTGCAGAGGAATTCGGTCGTGGTCAGCACGCCCTTGAACTGCGGCAGCGCGTCGAGGTTCTGGTAGTTCAGGGGCTTCAACGTCTTGTTGAGAACGTCGAGCGCTGCGCCGATATCGACCACGACGTTCTGGTGCGTCAGCGTCTCGCGGAAGAAGGCGACGTCGACGACGAAGGTCGCGCCGTGCATGTTCTGCGCCGGGCCGAAGAAGGGATCGGGCAGGGAATGGCCGATCATGATGCGGTCGCGGACTTCGACGGAAAACATGCGCGGATGGCTCCGATAGGCCGGCGAACGCCGCCGGCGGGCGCCATGTCTAGGCCAAGGCCCCCATGTCAGGTCAATAGCGCAGGACGCCGGTCAGGCCTGTCCAGTCCTTGGAGAGAATATCCGGCAACCGCGATGCGGCTTCCGTGAAAGGAATTTCCTCGCTGATCAGCGCGTCGAGCCTGTCATCAGCCAGCAGCGCCATCGCCGCCGCAGCTCGCCTGCCATAGCTCCAGCGCGGCCGGCGCGAGGGTGCGACCTGGCCGACTTGCGACGAGATGAGCTGCAGCCGCTTCGAATGGAAGGCGCCGCCGAGCGGGGCGGGCACCGCGCCTTCGCCATACCAACTGAGCTCGACGATCCTGGCCTCGAAGCCGGCGGCGGCGATAGCCGTGGCGAGACCGGGCGCCGAGGCGCTGGCATGGAAGACGAGATCGGCATCGCCCGGGGCCTCATTCGGCAGGGCGAAGCCGAAGCCGAGTGCGGCAGCGATCCCGGCGCGGCGCGGGTCGATGTCGACCAGCGTCACCTCGGCGCCCGGCAGCCGCGCCGCGATCCAGGCCACGAGCAGGCCGAGCACGCCGCCGCCGACCACGGTGATGCGGTCGCCCGGACCCGAAGCGGCGTCCCAATGCGCGTTGAGCGCGGTTTCCATGTTGGCGGCGAGCACGGCGCGACGTGCCGGCACGTTCTTCGGCACGATGAGCAGCCGGTCCGGCGCGGCGATGAAGCGGTCCTGGTGCGGGTGCAGGCAGAAGACGGTCTCGCCCAGCATCTCCGCCGGGCCGGCCTCGACTTCGCCGACGGCGCAATAGCCGTATTTCACCGGGAAGGGAAAATCGCCTTCCTGGAAGGGCGCGCGCATGCGCTCATGCTCGGAGGGCGGCACGCGGCCTTCGAAGACGAGGCGCTCGGTGCCGCGGCTGATGCCGCTCCAGAGCGTGCGGATGACGCAGTCCTGCGGGCCCGGTACGGGCAGGTTCACGCCGTTCAGGGCGCATTCAGACGGCGCGATATACCAGAGGGCCCTTGCCTGCATCCGGTCGGCATGGTCAGGCGTATTGGCTTTGGCCGTCACGTCCACCGCTCCCTCCGCGCCTCGTCTGCCCGCGTCCTAGCGAGTTCTCATGAACCAGCGCCCCGCTCCGACCACGTTCCAGCCGGCAGCGCAAGGGCGGGAGCGCGAGGACGGCCTGACGCCCGCCGGGCTGCAATCCGCAGCTGCGCTGCGCCGGCGCCGGCTGCTCGTGCTGGGGCTCAACCTCGCGACGCTCGCCGCGCTGCTCTATGGCCTGTCTCAGGTGCTCGGCACCGGCGGCTGGAGCGTCGTCGACCTCGTCATCTTCATCGCCTTCCTGTTCGGCGCGCCCTGGACGGTGCTCGGCTTCTGGAATGCCGTGATCGGCCTGTGGCTGCTGCATGGCGTGAAGGACGGGATGGCGCAGGTCGCGCCTTTTGCCGCCGGCGATGAGGGGGAGCCGCTGACGATCCGCACCGCGATCCTGATGACGCTCCGCAACGAGGACCCGGCACGCGCCTTCAAGCGGCTGCGCGTGGTCAAGCAGAGCCTGGATGCGACCGGCAAGGGCGTCTGGTTCGACTATTTCGTCCTCTCCGACACGAACGTGCCCGAGGTCGCCGAAGCCGAGGAGCGGCTCGCCGCCGAATGGGCCCGCGAGATCGGCGAGCCCGCCCGCGTCACCTATCGCCGCCGCAGCGACAATGCCGGGTTCAAGGCCGGCAACCTCCGCGATTTCTGCGAGCATTGGGGCGAGCGCTACGACGTCATGCTGCCGCTCGACGCCGACAGCGTGATGTCGGGCGAGGCCATCCTTCGCTTGGCCAAGATGATGCAGGCGCATCCCAAGCTTGGCATCCTGCAGAGCCTCGTCGTCGGCATGCCCAGCAAGTCGGCCTTCGCCCGCGTCTTCCAGTTCGGCATGCGCCAGGGCATGCGGCCCTACACGATGGGTTCGGCCTGGTGGATCGGCGAATGCGGGCCGTTCTGGGGCCATAACGCCATGGTGCGGATCGCGCCCTTCCGCGACACCTGCCATTTGCCGGTGCTGCCGGGTGGGCCGCCGCTGGGTGGCGCGGTGATGAGCCACGACCAGGTCGAGGCCACCTTGATGCGCCGCGCCGGCTACGAGGTGCGCGTGCTGCCGGAGGAAATGGGGAGCTGGGAGGAGAACCCGCCGACCATGCTCGACTTCGCCAAGCGCGACCTGCGCTGGTGCCTCGGCAACCTGCAATATCTCAAGCTGCTCGACCTGCCCGGCCTGAAGGCGATGAGCCGCTTCCAGTTGGTCTGGGCGATCCTGATGTTCTTGGGGCTACCGGCCTGGACGCTGATGATCGCGCTCGTGCCGGTCAAGGTGATCGAAGATGGCGGGATAGTCGGCTATCCGGCCGGGCTGGCGGCAGCCCTCTACGTGCTGTTCCTGGCGATGTACCTTTCGCCCAAGCTCGCCGGGCTGATCGACATCGCCCTGACCAAAGGCGGGATGAAGCGCTATGGCGGCGCACTGCGCTTCGCCGTTTCGGCGCTGATCGAGATCGTCTTCGCCTTCCTGCAAGGCGCCGTCTCGTCCTTCCGCACCACGCTGTTCATGGTCGGGCTCGCCTTCGGGCGGGCCAGGATCGGCTGGAACGGGCAGGCGCGCGATGCACATTCGCTCTCCTTCGCCACGGCACTCGCTGGCCTGTGGCCGCATCTGCTGTTCGGGCTCTATGTGCTCGGCTCGCTGGCGCTGCTTTCGCCCGCCGTGCTGCTCTGGTCGCTGCCGCTGACTGCGGGCTACCTGCTGGCCATTCCGTTCGCGATGCTGACCGCATCGCCACGGCTCGGCGCGTGGTTCGTGCGAATGGGGCTCTGCGGCATCCCGGAGGATTTCGATCCGCCTGCGGTGCTTGCCGCCATCGAGAGCGAGGCGCGCAGGTGAATGCGGTCGTCTATCCCAAAGGAACCGCCAAGGCGCTGTCGCGCTCGCTGCGAGTCTACCATGGCGATGCCGCGCGCAAGGCCGCGATGGACGCGCTCTACGCCAATTTCCTGAAGCCGGGCGACCTCGCCTTCGATATCGGCGCCCATGTCGGCGACCGGACCTCGTCTTTCCGCCGCCTCGGCGCGCGAGTGGTGGCGCTGGAGCCGCAGCCGGGGCCGGCCCGCGCGCTCAGGCTGATCCATGGCCGTGACCCGCAGGTGACGCTGATCCAGGCCGCCTGCGGCGACCATGAGGGCTCGATTGCGCTGCGCATCAACAGCGCGAACCCGACGGTCTCGACTGCATCGGCCGCCTTCATCGGCGCGGCGCGCGGGGCCGGCGGCTGGGAGGAACAGGTCTGGGACCGCGAGATCACGGTGCCCTGCACCCGGCTGGACACGCTGATCCAGCGCCATGGCCGGCCCGACTTCGTCAAGATCGACGTCGAGGGTTTCGAGGCGCATGTGCTGGCCGGGCTGACCTATGCGCTGCCGACCGTGTCCTTCGAGTTCACCACGATCCAGCGCGATGTCGCCGAGGCCTGCCTCGCCCTGCTGGAGACGCTCGGACCCTACCGCTTCAACCTGGCGCTGGGCGAGAGCCAGCGGCTCGATTTCGCTGAGGCGGTCGATGCCGAGACGATGGGCGGCCATATCCGCGCCCTGCCGCACCAGGCGAATTCCGGCGATGTCTATGCCGTGTTGAGCGCCTGACCAGCACGCGCTTTCATCGGCGCGTGGCCTTCTCTATGAAGCGCATGGAACAAAGCGGGCGCCAGACAGCTTGCGTTCATTTCGCCTCGCCCAGGATGGCGGGCTTCAGCCGATTCTCCGAAGGATGGTCATGCGCAGTCTCGCCCGCACGCTCGCCGTTTCGCTTGCTCTGCTGCTTCCGGCCGCACACGCTCATGCCGTGGGCGACGTCGCCGTCGAGGTGAGGAACGAGTCGGAACCGGTGCTCTGCGCCGAGAAGGACAACGTCACGATCAAGGCGATCTCGCCCGAGGTCAGGCGCTTCCAGATCGAGGCGGCGCATCCGGCCTATATCGCCGGGCTCGTCCGCGATAACTGGGACGCCGACTGGACCGCCTGCGACATGACGGGCGACCCGGCCTTCAAGGCGCCGACGCCGCCGCGCCGAATCACCTTCTACGAAAGCATCGAGTACTGGCTGGTCGGCTACACCTTCCCGACCTTCTGGCGCCCGGCTGACACGACCTTCAAGGTCGGCGACCGGGTCGAGAAGGGCCTGCACCTCGTCCAGCTCTGGAAGCTCGGCAAGGACAAGTCCTACGAGGTTTTGGTGGTCTATCCGCAGGATGGCTACTGGCGGGCACGGCCGATTCCGCCGGAGCATCTCGGCTATTCCTCCTATGGCTCGTCTTTCCTGTTCGGGCCGATCGAGCAGGACGGCGCCCGGCCGGTGGTCAACATCAAGGAGATCGAGTTCGATCCGAAGACGATCTCGTTCAAGCTCAACTTCAAGGACGGCACGTCCGGCACGCTCAGGCTCGACGATGTCGACGAGAACCGCATGGTGCTCGACGCCGTGCTCGACAAGCCGGTGACCGGCGGCAAGGCCTTCCTGGCGTTGCGCTCGATGTACGTCACCGAGTTCAACAACGACGTCGCCCGCATCGCCGTCCGCGAGCCCGGCGCCAAGGGTTGGCGCGAGGAGGCGCTGATGCACTACAGCGGCGGCAAGGCGACTGACATCTGGATGGGCCGCACCACCCATTCGCGCCACAATACCTCCTCGCCCGACATGGTCTTCCGCAACTTCTCCAGCGACCCCAACCCGCCCAAGAAGCCGGAGACGAAGTAGGCTCAGCCTGACCGTCTACGGCGCCTCACCCGTCATGGTCGGGCTTGTCCCGACCATCCACGTCTTCGCTCATCGCGGGCACCATTCAAGACGTGGGTGCTCGGGACAAGCCCGAGCATGACGGCGGAGGGCGGGTTTGCTGGAACGCATCGCGGTCCCTTTGCGTTGCCCCATGACGTGGCAGGAACTTCGCGCTAGCGTGCCGGCCTCCGATCCAGCCTTGAGGCCGACATGCCCCGCTTTGCCGCCAACCTCTCGATGATGTTCAACGAATGGGAGTTCCTCGACCGCTTCAAGGCGGCCGCGGATGCCGGCTTCGACGCTGTCGAGTTCCTGTTCCCCTACGAGTACCCGTCGGAGCAGGTCGGCCTGGCGCTGGCGGGCGGCGGGCTGGAGCAGGCTTTGTTCAACCTGCCGCCGGGCGACTGGGCCAAGGGCGAGCGCGGCATGGCCGCGATCCCCGGCCGCGAGGCGGAGTTCCGGGCCGGCATCGATACGGCGCTGGCCTATGCGCATGAGACCGGCGTCAAGCGCCTGCACATGATGGCGGGCCACGCCGACCCCAAGGATCCGGCGGCACAGAACGCCTATCGCGCCTCGATCGGCTATGCCGCCGACAAGCTGGCCGAGCACGGCATCGACCTGCTGCTGGAGCCGATCAACGGCAAGGACATGCCCGGCTATTTCCTCAACGATTTCGACATGGCGGCGGCTTACGTTCGCGAGGCTGGCAGGCCCAACGTCAAGCTGCAATTCGACATGTACCATTGCGAGCTGATCCATGGCGACGTCTCGGGCAAGCTCAAGGCGCTCTATCCGCTCTCGGGCCATGTCCAGATCGCCAGCGCCAACGGCCGGCACGAGCCGGACGCGTTCGGACCGAACTACCCGCAACTCTTCGCCGAGTTGGACGGGCTCGGCTATGGCGGCTTCGTCGGCTGCGAGTACCGGCCGAAGGCCGGCACGCTCGAAGGGCTCGGCTGGTTCGCCGAATACCGCAAGCAGGCCTGACGCGATGCATGCCGGCTCCTTCGCGCACCCGGTTCTCGTCGCCGATATCGGCGGCACGAATTGCCGCCTCTCGCTGGTCGAAGCGGCCGGGGCGAAGCATGTCCCACTGGCGCGCATTCCCACGGGCAATCACCCGACGCCCGAGGCGGCGTTCGACTCGGTGCTCTCGACCCTGAGCGAACGGCCGCGCTCGGCAGTGCTCGCCGTCGCCGGGCCGCTCGATGGGCGCAGCGCGCAGCTGACCAACGCCAACTGGCATTTTGACGGGCCGCGCATCGCCGGCGCGCTCGGCTTCGAGCAGGGGCTGCTGGTCAACGATTTCGAGGCGCTTGCCGCCTCGCTCGCGGTGCTTGAGGCTGGGGACGTCCAGACGCTGGTGGCGGGCAAGCCGGAACCCGACGGCCTGCGCCTCGTGCTGGGACCGGGCACCGGCTTCGGCGCGGCGGCGCTGATCTCGCGCGGCGGCCGGGGCGTGCTGGTGCCGACCGAGGCCGGCCATATCGGCGTCGGGCCGGAAGATCCGACCGAGGAGAAGCTCTGGCCGCTGCTCGCCGCCAGCCTGCCGCGCATCACCGTGGAGAGTCTGCTGAGCGGCGACGGGCTGGTGCGGCTGCATCGCGCCGTCGCGGCCGAGACCGGCATGCTGGAGGCCAAGGTCAGCGCGGCCGACGTCACGACGCTGGCACTCGATGGCGATCCCGCGGCGCTGAAGGCGGTGATCTCGTTCTGGCGCCTGCTGGCGCGGGTCGCCGGAGACCTCGCGCTCGCCTTCAAGGCGACGGGCGGCGTCTATATCGCCGGTGGCATCGTGCCGCGGCTGCTGCCGCTCGCCGATCATGGCGGCATCCGCACCGTCTTCGCTGGCAAGCCGCCGATGGAGGATCTGGCGGCGCGCTTTGCGCTGCACGTCATCACCACCAACGATGCGACCGAGCGGGGACTGGCGGCAATCGCTGCCGCGCCGGCCCGTTTCGGCCTCGACGATCCCGCCCGGTTGTGGTTTGCCTGAGCCGCCTCCCTCGCTTCAAGGCCTTTCCACTCCTTGTACCAGCTCTACGGCATCCAGGTCCTGCGCGCCTTCGCGGCCTTCATGGTCGCGGTGCATCATGTCCAGCCGGACGCGGCGGTGTTGGCGCAGCGCTCGGGCGCGGCCTTCACGCCATCCTATCTCCTGCCCTGGATGGCTGGCGTCGACATCTTCTTCGTCGTCTCCGGCTTCATCATGGTGCACTCGTCGGAGAAGCTCTTCGACAATCGCGACGGGCCGCGCCTGTTCCTGCTGCGCCGGCTGGCGCGCATCGTGCCGCTCTACTGGGCCGCGACGACGCTGTTCCTGCTGGTTGCGTTGCTGCTGCCGGCGGCGCTGAACTCGGGCGCGCCGAGCCTGGCGCAGATCGCCGGCTCCTACCTGTTCTGGCCGACGGTCTCGACGGAGGGGCTGGCCCAGCCGATCTATTCGCTCGGCTGGACGCTGAACTACGAGATGCTGTTCTACGTGCTGTTCGGGCTGGCGCTGTTCCTGCCGCGCGCGGCGGTCGTGCCTGCGGTGACGCTTGGGCTCGCCGTCATCGTCGGCGCCAACTGGATGGCCGGTACGCTGCCCTTGCCCTTCGGTTTCTGGGGCCAGCCGATCGTGCTCGAATTCGCCGCCGGGATGGGGCTGGCGCTGTTGCGCCGGCGCGGCTTCCGCCTCCCGGGCGAGTATCGCTGGCTCGCGGCCGGGCTCGGCGTGGCGATCCTGCTCGTGGCGGCGCGCCTGCCGGGGATCATGACGTCGTGGACGATGTTTGCCTTCCACGGCTCGGCGGCGGCGCTGCTGGTGATGGCGGCGTCATCCGGCAGCGGGCAATCGGCGCCCTCGGCGCTGGTGCGCGGGCTGGCGGAGGTCGGCGACGCCTCCTATGCGCTCTACCTCGTCCATCCCTTCGCGATCCGGGGTCTGCGCGAGGTCTTTTTGCGTATCGCGCCAGGTTGGCCGCTTCTCTTCGTGCTGGTGGCTTTGGTTGCTGCGGTGATCGCCGCGCTCGTCGTCTACCGTTGGTTCGAGCGGCCGATGACGAGGGCGTTGCGTCGCGTCCTGAGAGCTTGAAGGCGGCAAGGCGCCTCCGTCATTGCGAGCGAAGCGAAGCAATCCAGGGGGTCTCGCTCGTCCAGTCCCCCTGGATTGCTTCGCTACGTTCGCAATGACGGTGATGGTTCACGCTTTTACTAAGAGCCTGAGCGCTTCAGCCGCATTCCCTTCAGCGACTCCCCGACGATGCCGCCGGCCTTTCGCCGCTCAGTGCGCCGGGCGATGATCGCCGCGACATGCTCGGGCTGCGGAAAATAGCCGCGCTCCAGGATTTCGAGCGTGTATTCCTCGTAGGTGAGGCCGAGTTCCTCGGCGCGCTCCTGGCGCCGCAATGCGATCGAAGGCGGCTTCTTCCAGGCTCGGCGCGAGGCGGTGCGCCAATCGTAGTAGCGGCCGATCTCGCCCTTGCCCGATTCCGGCTGGTGCGGCGGCGGCCCGTCGAGCGGCGGGCCGCCATTGTCGCCGAAGCGAGCGGGCTTGCGAGTGCGGGATGAGGTGCGCGCCACGAGAGTCAATCCAATAAACGATACAATTCGTATCCTATAATGGAATCCGCCGCGCGCAAGCCGTCGCAGCCGGGTCTGGCGGCGTGACAGTCCGGCGCTGCTGGTCTATCCCCGCGGCTCCGCTCTCAACTCGATTGTTCCATGGCCGCTCCCCTGCTCCATCTCCGCGACGTTGCGCTCACCTTTGGCGGTCAGCCGCTGCTGGAGGCCGCCGAAATCGCTGTTTCGGCCGGCGAGCGCGTCTGCCTTGTCGGGCGCAACGGCTCGGGTAAGTCGACGCTGCTGAAGATCGCGGCGGGCCTCGTCGACCCCGACAGCGCCGAGCGCTTCGTCCAGCCCGGCGCGACCATCCGCTACCTGCCGCAGGAGCCCGACTTCACCGGCTTCAAGACCTCGCTCGCCTATGTCGAGGCCGGGATCGGGCCGGGCGACGATCACTACCGCGCCCAGTACCTCATCGAGGAGCTCGGCCTGACCGGCGAGGAGGACCCCGCGACCATGTCGGGCGGCGAGTCGCGCCGCGCCGCGCTCGCCCGCGTGCTGGCGCCCGAGCCCGACATCCTGCTGCTCGACGAGCCGACCAACCATCTCGACCTGCCGGTGATCGAATGGCTGGAAGAGGAGCTGAAGTCGCTGCGCTCGGCCATGGTGCTGATCAGCCATGACAGGCGCTTCCTGACCTCGCTGTCGCGCGCGACGATCTGGCTCGACCGCGGCCAGACGCGCCGCGTCGAGCGTGGCTTCGGCGAGTTCGAGGCCTGGCGCGACGAGGTGCTGGCTCAAGAAGAGCTCGACCGCCACAAGCTCGACCGCAAGATCGCCCGCGAGGAGGACTGGCTGCGCTACGGCGTCAGCGCCCGGCGCACGCGCAACCAGCGCCGGCTCGGCGAGCTTCATTCGATGAGGGATTCGCGCCGCACGGCGCGGCACGCTGTCGGCTCCGTCAAGCTCGAGGCCAGCGAGGCCCAGACCTCGGGCAAGCTCGTCATCGAGGCGCTGAACGTCAGCAAGGCCTATGACAGCAATGCCGTGGTCAAGGACCTGTCGCTGCGGATCGCGCGCGGCGACCGGATCGGCATCGTCGGCCCCAATGGCGCCGGCAAGACGACGCTGATCAATCTGCTGACCGGCCAGCTCAAGCCCGACATCGGCAAGGTGAAGCTCGGCGTCTCCCTGGAGATGGTGACGCTCGACCAGCGCCGCGAGAGCCTCGACCCGGCGACGCCGCTCGGCGATGCGCTCACTGGCGGCGGTTCCGATCAGGTCATGGTCGGCGGCCAGCCGCGCCATGTCATCGCCTATATGAAGGACTTCCTGTTCCAGCCGCTGCAGCGGCGCACGCCGGTCGGGGCGCTCTCGGGCGGCGAGCGGGGACGGCTGATGCTGGCGCGGGCGCTGGCCAAGCCCTCCAACCTGCTGGTGCTGGACGAGCCGACCAACGATCTCGACATCGAGACGCTCGACCTGCTGCAGGAACTGCTGGCCGACTATCAGGGCACGGTCCTGCTGGTCAGCCATGACCGCGACTTCATCGACCGCGTCGTCTCCTCAACGCTGATCTCCGATGGCGATGGCATCTGGACCGAGTTCGCCGGCGGCTATTCCGACATGCTGGCCCAGCGCGGCCGCGGCGTCGGGGCGAAGGCCCGCGTGGTGATCCCCAAGCCGGCTCCGGAGGCTGTGAAGCCCGCGGCGGCGGCCCCGGCGCCGGCCTCATCCAAGCGCAAGCTCTCCTTCAACGAGAAGCACGCGCTGGAGACGTTGCCGAAGCGCGTCGAGGTCCTGCAAGCCGAGGCCGCCAAGCTCAATGTGGCGCTTGCCGGCGACCTTTTCACGCGCGACCCAAAGCTGTTCGCCAAGGCGACGGCGCGGCTCGAAGAGGTCACCCGCGAGATCGCCCAGGCCGAGGAGCGCTGGCTGGTGCTGGAGATGCTGCGCGAAGAGATCGGGGCGTAGCGTTCTTCCCTTCTCCCCCTGCGGGAGAAGGTGGCGCGCAGCGCCGGATGAGGGGTCGCGCCACCTATCCGAACGCCGAGCATGCCAGGCACGACGTTGCCATCGTCGCGCGACCCCTCATCCGTCTCGGCTTCGCCGAGCCACCTTCTCCCGCAGGGGGAGAAGGGCAGAACGCCATACGTTTTCGGCATCCGGCTCATCGCGAAAGCGCATTTATGCCGTCGGCAAATCGCATCAGAGTGCGGGCCAGAGAAGACCACGGGGAAACACCATGAGACTGAAGGGCAGGACGGCGCTGGTCACCGGCGCGGCGCAGGGGTTCGGCTTCGGCATCGCCGAGACTTTCGTGCGCGAGGGCGCGCGCGTGGCCGTGCTCGACATCAACCGCGAGAAGGCCCAGGAGGCCGCCAAGGCGATCGGCCGCAAGGCCTTCGCCGTCGCCTGCGACGTCGGCAAGGCCAAGAGCGTCAACAGTGCCGTCGAGCGCATTCTCAAGCGCGTCGGCCGCCTCGACATCGTCGTCAACAATGCCGGCATCACCCATCGCAACCAGCCGATGATCGACGTCAGTGAGGAGGAGTTCGACCGCGTCTTCGACGTCAACGTGAAGTCGATCTTCCTGATGGCCAAGGCGGTAGTGCCGCATTTCCGCGAGCATGGCGGTGGCGTCATCCTCAATATCGGCTCGACCGCCGGCCTGCGCCCGCGTCCCGGCCTGACCTGGTACAACGGCTCGAAGGGCGCGGCGAACCTGCTCTCGAAATCGATGGCGGTGGAGCTTGCGCCGGATCGCATCCGCGTCAACGCGCTCGCGCCCGTCGCCGGCGAGACGCCGCTGCTCGCGACCTTCATGGGCGAGGACACGCCGGAGCGCCGCAAGGCCTTCACCGCGACGATTCCCTGGGGCCGCTTCTCGACGCCGCAGGACATCGCCAACGCGGCGCTGTTCCTGTGCTCGGACGAGGCGGAGATGATTACGGGGAGCGTGCTCGCCGTGGACGGCGGGCGCTGCATCTGAAAGCACCTGCCAATCCGCCAGCGCGGCCGTCTGACGCGATCGTCTGCGCTTCCGGTGCTCACGGACCAATGTCCGCTCCGCTCCGGTTCTCGACGATCACGCCAGCCGACTCACGCTGACGAATTCTCAGATGCTCTCAGGGCGAGGAGCCAGCTAAACCGGCTTCGCCCGTAGCGCGATCTCCTGGCGCAGGATCATCGTGCCGTCGGGCTCGAAGCAGCGCTGCTCGAGGCTGATCGCCGGCGCGCTCGCGTCGCCGTCGATCTTGAACAGGTGCCAGGTCGCCATCTCGCCATGGCCGAGCGGGCCGATCGAGGCCGAGGGCACGCCGACGATCGGGACGTCGTGCTCCGGACCCGGCCGCCACGCCAGCGAGAACTTGTGGTTGTGACCGTGCAGCACCAGATCGGCGCCCTTGCGCTTCAGCATCGCCTCGAAGGCCTCGGCGTCGACCAGCTCGCGGCCGCGCTTGGCGCCGCCGAGATAGGGCGGGTGATGGATCAGGATGACGCGGATCAAGCCTTCCGCCCTGGCGTGGTCGAGCAGGGCCTCGGCCCTGGCGATCTGCTCGCGGCCGAGGCGGCCCGTCGCCATCAACGGCAGGGTCGGGACGCCCGAGTTCAGGCCGATCAGCGCGACCGGGCCGCGCTTGCGGTACCAGGGATAGCCGGCCGCGCCGACATCGTCGGCGCACCAGGGGCCGAGCAGGTTCGCCAGCGGCTTCAGCGACGATTGCGCATAGGCGTCGTGATTGCCCGGCACGAAGCTGACGGCATCGCGCGGGCCGAGCGTGTCGAGGAAGCTGACGGCGGTCTTGAACTCGTTGGGCAGGCCGATATGGGCGACGTCGCCGGTGCAGGCGATGTGGTCCGGCTGTTGCGCGCGGATATCCGCGACCAGCAGCGCCAGGATCTCCATGTCATGGGCGTGCCGGCGCTTGCGGCGCCAGTTGACATAGCCGGTCGCGCGCTTGCCGAGCAGCTCGTGCAGCGAGAACTTGGCGAGCGGGCCAAGATGCGGATCGGACAGGTGCGCGAGTTTGAACACGCCCTGTGCCTGCCCTTAGAGCAGGGCGGCCGTCAAGCGCCGCGACAGCGCAGGCGCTCGCAGGCAGACGCAGGGCCGCTCATAGAAGCTGGCAGGGACGCGCCCGCACCGGCTTCTATGAGCAGCCCCTACGTCCTGCAACGATCGGTCGGCACGACTCAGTTGAACGAGTCGGTCAGTTCCGAAACGATGCGCGGGTCGGTCAGGGTGAGAGCGGGCTTCCAGACATAGGCGCGCTTGGCCCGGAGACGAGCAGTGATGAAGGCGAGAAGCATGATGTTTAACCCCAGCGAGTGAATGACCGTTCTGATCTGCCTTATTTGGGGCGCGTTTGTGACATTGCGACAGTTAAGATGACGAGTCCGTTATGCGTGAATTGCATAGACAATTAAGCCTTCCTTGGGATTCAGCTCCGGCATGAGCAAACCTGTCCACGGCCAGGGAGACGCTGCTCCGACCCCGGTTTCGGGCGAAAAGCCGGGCATGTCGAAGCCGATGCGGCGACTTCTGCACCTGTATTTCTGGTTGTCGCGCGGCATGACGCTGGGCGTGCGGGCCGCCGTGCTGCGCGGGGAGGGCGAGGTCTTCCTCGTCCGCCATACCTACACTGCAGGTTGGCACCTGCCGGGCGGCGGCGTCGAGCTGGGCGAGACCTTGCAGCAGGCGCTGGAAAAGGAGCTGCACGAGGAGGCGCGGATCAGGCTCGCCGGCACGCCGCTGCTGCACGGCGTCTTCTTCAACCGGGCGATCTCGCGGCGCGACCATGTCGCGGTCTTCGTCGTGCGCGACTTCGTGGTGGAGGAGGTCAAGCAGCCGGATCGCGAGATCGCGGAGGCGGGGTTCTTTCCGCTCGACGATTTGCCGGCGGGGACGACGCAAGGCACGCGGCGGCGCCTGGATGAGATCGTCAAAGGGAACTCTCCTTCGACGGATTGGTGATCTTCCCTTCTCTCCCTGCGGGAGAAGGGAAGGGCCGTAGACGCCGAGTCACACCTCTGCTACAGGCGCGCCATGGCTGACCGGCAAGACGCTTCCTTCCTGCGACGACCGACGCGCTGAACGCGCCTCGCGCCCGGCTGCCTGCATGGCTGACCGGGCTTCTTGCCTCCCTGTCGTCCGCAGGTCTGCCGCCATGACATCGCTTCCGCTCACCATTCGCCATGAACTCCCCGCCGATCACGCCGCGATCGAGCGCCTGCACGAGCGCGCCTTCGGGCCGGGGCGCTTCGCCCGCACCGCCTTCCGGCTGCGCGAGGGCGTGCCGCAGGACGCGGCCTTGTCCTATGCCGCCCATGTCGGAACGTTTCTCGTAGGTTCGGTGCGGGTGACGCAGGTTTCGGCCGGGGGCCATCCGGCGCTGGTGCTGGGGCCGCTGACGGTCGATCCCGCCTTCGAGGGGCGCGGCATCGGGGCTGCGCTGATGAATGCGTCGATCGAGTCGGCCCGCGCAGCTGGCCACGACCTGATCATGCTGATCGGCGACGCGCCCTATTACGCCCGCTTCGGTTTCAGGCCGATTCCGCCGGAGCAGCTCGTCCTGCCCGGCCCGGCCAACCCCTTGCGCTTCCTGGCGCTGGAGCTGGTCGAGGGGGTGCTGGCTGAGCGCCGCGGCGCCGTCACGCCGCTGCGTCAGGCTTCCGCCTGAAGCTGCGGCCGGTCTCGCCGAGCCAGCCCGCCACCAGCGCGCCGAAGAGCAGGGCCAAGCCGATCAGCCCGATGAAGAGCGGCGAGATCGAGACGCCGCGCACGATGCCGGAATCGCTGATGCGCAGGCCGATCCAGTCGGAGCCGGCGAAGGACGAGCCGGAGCGGACAGGGACGATGCGCGGCACGCTGATCGCGGAGCCGCTATCCTGGCCGATGCGGCGCGAGGAGCCGCCGGTCGCCTCGGCCAGCGCCTGAAGCTTGGTCGGGTCGCTGACCACCTCCATCAGCTCGCGCGGGTTCTCGGGGCCGACGCTGGCGAAGGCGGTGAGATTGTCGGCGGAGATGCGGTGGAGGCCGAATTCGCCCGCCTGGACGCGGGCGCTGAACAGGCCGGGCCGGCCGGGCTCCAGCGGCACGCTGCGCGGGTTGCCGTCAGGGCCGGTGACGATGACGGGGGCCGGGTTGTCGCCAAGCGTCTGCCGCTCGATCTCGATGGTGCGGCCGCGCGCGGTGGCGCGCAGCGCCTCCTCTTCCAGCTCGGGCTCCTTCATCAGCCAGTGGCTGAGGCGGCGCAGCAGGTCGAGATAGGGACCGCCATCACGGAAGCCCCGTGCCCAGAGCCAGGCATGGTCGGAGAGGAAGAGCGCGACGCGGCCCTTCTGCTCGCGCGCCAGCATCAGCAGCGGGCGGTCGCCGGGGCCGGTCATCACGGTCGAACCGGAGCGGGCGCGGGCGCCGACCATGCGCAGCCATTCGCCCCATTGCGGCGGCTGGACCTCGGAGCCCGGCAGGTCGCGGGTGACGGGGTGGCGGCGGCCGGGATCGCTGACCTGGGCGCGGTAGGCCTCGTCGATGACGCTGCCATCGGGCAGCGCCGGCAGGATCTGGCCGAGCGGCGTGCGTGCGAGCGATTGCGCGCCGGCATATTCGGGGCCAGCCGCGACAAGCAGGGCTCCGCCGTCGCGGACGTAGCGGACGATGTTGTCGAAATAGAGCAGCGGCAGGATCGACTGGTTGGCGTAGCGGTCGAAGATGATCAGGTCGAATTCCTTGATCTTGACCTGGAACAGCTCGCGCGTCGGGAAGGCGATCAGCGAGAGCTCGTTGATCGGCGTGCCGTCCTGCTTCTCCGGCGGGCGCAGGATGGTGAAGTGCACGAGGTCGACATTGGCGTCGGCCTTGAGGAGGTTGCGCCAGGTGCGCTCGCCCGGATGCGGCTCGCCCGAGACCAGCAGCACGCGCAGCTTGTCGCGCACGCCGTCGATGGTGATGACGGCGCGGTTATTGGCCAGCGTCAGCTCGTTCTCCAGCGGCGAAGCCTCGATCTCGACGACGTTCGGGCCGCCGCGGTCGATCCTGACCGGCACCTGCACGGTCTCGCCGACCGTGACCTCGCGCCGCGCAATGACCTCGCCGTCGCGGCGGATGGTCAGGCCGGCGCGGCCGGGGCCGCCCTTGTCGAGCACGCGCAGGCGGATGACCTGGTCCTTGCCGACGATGCCGAAGCGCGGCGAATCGAGCAGGACGATGCGGCGGTCGATCTCGGCGTTGCGGCCGGTGGTCAGCACGTGCAGAGGCGCGCGCAGGCCGAGCGCCTCGGCATTGGCGGGGGCGTCATGGGTGAGGCCGTCGGTGATGACGATGGCGCCGGCGACGCGCTCGGATGGCACATCGGCGATGCTGGCCGCCAGCGCCTCGAACAGGCGGGTGCCGTCGCCGGAGCCCTGAGTGTCGGTGACCTCGACGATGCGGGGCTCGACGCCCGCGACGCCGCGCAATTGCCGTTCGACCTCGGCCTGGGCGGCCTGGGTCTGGGCGGAGCGGTCGGCGAGGCGGTTCGAGCCGGAGCGGTCGATGACGACCGAGACGACGTCTTTGACCGGCTCGCGATCCTCGAAGACGAGCGAGGGATCGGCTAGCGCGATGGTCAGCACGACCAGCGCCAGGGCGCGCAGGATGGCGCTGCGGCCGGCCAGGACGAGCGCGACGCCGGCCGCGACGGCTGCGAGCAGGCTAAGCCCGATCAGCAGCGGCAGCGGCACCAGCGGGGCAAGCGAGACACTCCACATGAGCTATTGTCCCAGACGCTCGAGCAGGGCGGGGACATGGACCTGGTCCGCCTTGTAGTTGCCGGTGAGCGCGTACATCACGAGGTTGACGCCGGCCCTGAGCGCCATCTCGCGCTGGCGCGGATCGGAGCCGGACATCGGCACCAGGCCTTCGCCGCGGCGGTTCACTGCCCAGGCGGAGGCGAGGTCGTTCGAGGTGATCACGATCGGCGAGACGCTGTCGCCGGCGCGGGCCGGGCGGCGGCCATCCTCGCCGGCCGGCGGCAGGATCTCGACCCAGGTCGTGCCGGTGTCGTAGCGGCCGACGAAGCCGTCGAGGATGTAGAAGGTCTTGGTCAGGACGTGGTCGCGCGGGATCGGCTCCAGCTCGGGGATGTCGAGCGTCTGGAGCATGCGCTTGAGCTGCTCGCCCTCCGGCGTGGTGCCGCCGCCGGGCCGCGCGCTCATGGCGTCGCGGGTGTCGAAGATCACCAGGCCGCCGCCCTTCATGTAGGCTTCGAGCTTGCGCAGGGTCTCGGGCGCCGGGATCGGCCGACCGGCCACGACCGGCCAGTACAGGATCGGGAAGAAGGCGAGCTCGTCGCGGGCGGCATCGACGCCGACGGCCTCGCCGGGTTCGAGCGCGGTGCGGGCGCCGAGCACGATGTTGAGGCCGGCGAGCCCTGCCTTCGACATGTCGTCGACCGCCTTGTCGCCGGTGATGACATAGGCGAGCCGGGTGACGGCGCCGGCGGCGAAGAGCTCGCGTGGGATCGGCGGGCGCGTGTCCGGCGGGGCGGCCGGGACGGGCTGCGACTGCGCCAGGGCAGGCGTGCCGCCCGTGGCGATGGCAAGGGCGACCCCGAGGCCGAAGAGCAGCGCTGCGGTGGCGGCGCGGTTGGGACGGGCGAAGCGCAGCCGGCCGCCGAGCCAGAGCGTCGCCAAGGTGTCGGCGACGAGCAGCAGCAGCGCCAGCACGAGCAGCTGCGGGCGGATATCCTGGGCGACCGGGCGGTCGACCGGCAGGATCGGCGCGCCGAGGCTGGCGAGGTCGAGCGCCTTCAGCGTGTCGGCGGGGGCAAGCGCATTGACCGCCAGCGAGCCGTCGGCCGGGCCATAGATGCCGGGTGGATGCGCCAGCGTGGCGCGGCCGACGAAGCTGCGGGCGACGGGCTGGGCGGTGGCCGGCGGCGAGCGGAACACGCCGCGGCCATCGAGAACCCGTGTCGGCGAGAGCGTGTCCACGCGCGCATCCTCTGCTTGCGCCTCCTGCGGGCCGGTGCCGGCAAGCGCCAGGACCTTGCGCAGCATTTCGACGAAGAGGCCGGAGAGCGGCAGGTTCGACCAGGTCGTATCGGCGGTGATGTGCATCATGGCGATGACGCCGTCGCCGCGCCGCTCGCCGGTGACGACCGGCGTGCCGTCCTCCAGGGCAGCCCAGGTCTTACGCGCGAGATCGGCATCGGGTTCCGCCAGGATCTGCCGGCTGACGCGGACATCGTCGTTGATCTGCGTGCCGAAGAACGGGCTTTCGCGGGTGAAGGGCGCGAGCTTGCGCGGTGTATCCCAGGACAGGCCGCCGCCGAGCGTGCGGCCGCCGCGGCGCAGGCGCACCGGTGTCAGGTCGTCAGTTGCCGCGGCGAGGCGCGCGCCGGCGAAGCGCAGCAGCACGCCGCCACGCTCGATGAAGGTCGAGATCTTGGCGGCGGTGTCGCGGTCGAGCGCGCCGATATCGGCCAGCACCAGCACGGACAAGTTCTGCGCCAGCAATTCGCCGATCGGGTCGGAGGAGCCGGCGCGCGGCTCGCGGATCTCGGCGAAAGGCTGGAGTGCGCGCGAGACGTAATAGGTCGGCGAGAGCAGCGGCTGGGCGGTGTCGGTCGTGGTGCCGGAGACGATGCCGACGCGGCGGCGCTTGGCACGGTCGTCGAGCAGGGCGACGGCGCCGGCGCTGGCCTCGCCGACGAGGTCGAGCCGCGAGACGGCGTTGCGGACCTCGATCGGCAGGGTCAGCCGGGCGGTCGTCTCGGTTTCCGTCGGGCCGAAGACGAAGGGCGCGTCGCCCAGCGGCAGGCCCTTGAGGTCGAGCGCGCGGACCTGGCCGCTGGGCGGGGCGCCTGTCGTCGGGCGCAGCACCTTGACGGTCAGAGCGCCGGCGAGGTTCTCGGCCGCGGCCAGTGCGCGCTGGGCAGGCGGGCTGGCATGGATCGAGAGGCGGCTGGAAGCGGCCTCCTGCTTCAGCCGGGCCAGGAAGGCGCTGTCGTCGCCGATGCCGAGCCCGTCGGATATCCAGACGATCTCGGCGTCGCGCGAGGTGCCCAGGAAGGCGTCGATGCGCGGCAGATAGGCGGCGCGGTCGGGCGCATGCGGCTGCAAGGGCAGGGCGCGCAGGCGGTCGAGCGCGGCGCGCGGCTCGGAGAGGGCGATGTCGACGGGCGTCTCGGCCAGGCCGACGATGGCGACCGGGCGACCTTCGCGGCCGGCCGCTGCAACGCGCGATTCGGCAATGGCGAGGCGCTCGGGCCAGTCGGTCGCGGCGCCGAAGCCGTTATCGACGAGCAGCAGCAACGGGCCGCGCAGGACGGCCGCCTCGCGCTGGGGATTCCAGATCGGGCCGGCGACGGCGAGGATGGCCAGCGCGGCGATCGCCATGCGCAAGGCCAGCAGCCACCACGGCGTATGCGCCGGCAGCTCGCGCTTGGCGAGGAGGTCGGCCATGATCTTGAGCGGCGGGAAGTCGATCCGGCGCGGGCGCGGTGGCGTCACCCTGAGGATCAGCCACAGCGCCGGCAGCAGCGCCAGCGCGGCGAGCGCGAGCGGGGCGGAGAAGGCGATCGGCAATGCGCTCAGCATGATCGCGATTCCCCTAGCGGCCGGTGCCGCGCGAGGCGGCGATCAGGCTGGCGATCCTGAGCACGGCCTCGCTGGCGGGCCGGTCGGTGCGATGCAGCGTCAAGGTCCAGCCGGCGCGGCGGCAGGCCTCTCTGATGGCGTCGCGATGGGCCTCCAGCCGCTGGCGATATTCCTCGCCCCAGGCGCCGGCGTCGCCGACGCGCAGCGAGAGCCCGTCCTCGAGGTCGAAGAGCTCGGCCTGGCCGCTGAACGGGAAGGTCTCCTCGATCGGGTCGGCGATCAGCAGGATATGGCCGCGGGCGCCGCTCGACGACAGGGTGGCGATGCGCTTGGCGAGCGCATTGGCCGGGGTCAGTCCGTCGGTGATGATGATGGCGTCGGCGAGGCGCGGCAGCGGCTCGTCCGGCGGCAGGTCGGCATCGGCCTTCTTGTCGACCAGGATGGCCTGGGCCAGCAATTCGACGATGCGGCGCGAGGCGAGCGCCCGGGTCAGGCCGAGATGGCCGACGCGCTCGCCGCCCTCGACCAGCGTCTCCGCCAGCGCGAAGCCGGCGATCAGGGCGCGGTCGACCTTGCTGGCCTGCGCCAGCGAGGAGGCGAAGCCCATCGAGGCCGAGCGGTCGATCCAAAGCCAGATCGCATGCGAAGCCTCCCATTCGCGTTCGCGCACGAAGAGATGGCCGTCGCGGGCCGAGCGGCGCCAGTCGATGCGCGAGGCGGACTCGCCGGTGACCAGCGGCCGGTACTGCCAGAAGGTCTCGCCCGGCCCGGCCCGCCTGCGGCCATGGATGCCGTGCACGCTGGCCGAGACGCGCCGCGCCTCCAGGATCAACCGCGGCAGGCGCGCCGCGAGATCGAGCGAGGCCGAGATGACCGGCCGGGCCGGCTGGCGTTCGGACGGGTTGAGAACCCGCGTGCGCAACATCAAATCGGTCCTAACCCAACCGTTCCACGAGCTTGGCGATGACGCCCTCGACCGTCTCGCCATCGGCGCGGGCGGCGAAGGTGAGCGCGATGCGGTGCTTCAGCACCGGGGCGGCGAGCGCGGCGATGTCGTCAACGGACGGCGCGAGCCTGCCCTCGACCAGGGCGCGGGCGCGGGCGGCGAGTGTCAGCGCCTGGCTGGCGCGCGGGCCGGGGCCCCAGGCGAGCTTGTCGGTGACGGCCGGGTCGCCATCGCCCGGGCGGGCGGAGCGGACGAGGTCCAGGATCGCGTCGACGACGTTCTCGCCGACCGGCAGGCGGCGCACGAGGCGCTGCGTCGACAGCAGGGTCTCGGCGGTCATGGCCTGGACGGGGACGTGCTCGGAGGCGCCGGTGGTCTCCAGCAGGATGCGGCGCTCGGCCTCGCGGTCGGGATAGCCGACGTCGATCTCGAGCAGGAAGCGGTCGAGCTGGGCTTCGGGCAGCGGATAGGTGCCTTCCTGCTCGATCGGGTTCTGGGTCGCGAGCACATGGAAGGGGGCGGGCAGGTCGTAGCGTTCGCCGCCGATGGTGACGTGGTGCTCCTGCATCGCCTGGAGCAGGGCCGACTGGGTGCGCGGGCTGGCACGGTTGATCTCGTCGGCCATCAGCAGCTGCGCGAAGACCGGGCCCTTGATGAAGCGGAAATGACGCTTGCCGTCGGCGCTCTCGTCGAGCACCTCGGAGCCGAGGATGTCGGAGGGCATCAGGTCGGGCGTGAACTGGACGCGCCGCGCGCTCAGGCCGAGCACGGTGCCCATCGCCTCGACCAGCTTGGTCTTGGCGAGGCCGGGCACGCCGACGAGCAGGCCGTGGCCGCCGGCGAGCAGCGTGATCAGCGAGAGGTCGACCACCTTCTGCTGGCCGAAGATGACCTGGCCGATCTCGGTGCGGGCCGCGCCGATGGCGCCGAGCGCGGCCTCGGCCGCCTCGACAATGCCGGTATCCAGGTTGATCGGCGGATTGGCCGCTTCAGTCCGGGCTTGCGCCACCATGTCGATCTCCTTCACCCTCATCGGGGCGGACTAGGTTGCCCTGAGTGTGGACGGGCGATCCGGCGGGCTCAAGGCCTGTAGGCTTCCGGTGCACAGAACTCGGCTTCACGATTATGTGGAGTTCAAGGCAAAGGCTCAGATGCAACCAATATGCCGCAGGCGGCGGAGACGGGCGTTTCGATGAATCAACCGGCTGAGGCGATGGACCGGCTGCTGACCGCCCTGCGCGATGGAAAAACGCGCGGATTGCCGCCGGTCGAGCGCTGGAACCCGCCATTTTGCGGTGATCTCGACATGCGCATCGCCGCCGACGGCACCTGGTTCTACCTGGGAACGCCGATCGGGCGGCCGGCTTTGGTGAAATTGTTCTCGTCGGTCCTGCGCCGCGACGACGGCGATTACTTTCTCGTGACCCCGGTCGAGAAGGTCGGGATCAAGGTCGAGGATGCGCCGTTCCAGGCGGTCGAGATGGCGGTGGAGGGCGAGGGCGACCGGCGCTCCATTGCCTTCCGCACCCAGGTGGACGACGTGGTGAGCATCAGTGACGGCCATGCGATTCGGTTCGAGCGGGCGGCGAAGGGCGGGCTGAAGCCCTATATCCATGTCAGGCGCGACCTCTGGGCCAGGGTGACCCGGGCGTTGACCTACGACCTGCTGGCGCTCGGCGAGGTCCGCGAGGTCGAGGGCCGGGAGATGTTCGGCGTGGCGGCGGCGGGAGTGTTCTACCCGGCCGTGCCGGCCAGCGAGATCGAAGGACTCTAGCGCTCAATGCAGCCTCTCAATCTGATGGCGAGCGAGATCGCCGACCTGGCTCTCGCCCGCTTGCGGCATGAGCCGCCCGACTATGGCGACCTGATCAGCCGCCCGCGCGGCGACCATGACCACCAGCCCGAGCCGATCGCGCCGCCCGATGAGCGTGCAGCGGTGCAGGCCGCCGTGCTGATCCCGATCGTGCTGCGCGAGGAGGGGCCGACCGTGCTGCTGACGCTGCGCGCCTCGGGCCTGCGCAGCCATTCGGCGCAGGTCGCCTTTCCCGGCGGGCGGGTCGACGCGGTCGACGGCTCGCCGGTGGTCACGGCCCTGCGCGAGACGGAGGAGGAGATCGGCCTCGCCCGCGAGCATGTCCGGACGGTCGGGTTCCTCGATGCCTATCTGACGGGCACGGGCTACCGGATCGTGCCCGTGGTCGGGCTGATCGCGCCGCCCTTCGACCTCACGCTCAACCCGCATGAGGTCGACGACGCCTTCGAGACGCCGCTCGCCTTCCTGATGGACCCCGCCAATCACCGGCGCGAGGGGCGGGAGTGGAAGGGGCGTTACCGTACCTACTATGCGATGCCCTTCGGCGATCGCTATATCTGGGGCGCAACCGCCGGCATGATCCGCAATCTCTACGAGCGGCTCGCCGGCTGAGTTGAAGCATCGTCGAGCGAGGCGGCTCCCGCCTTGCGTGAAGACGATGCGTCGAGTGCGATAGGATTGGATAGCGCGCCCATGCTGCGTTCCGTCATCGAAGAGCTGCTGCTTTTCGTTCTGCCCTTCTGTCTTTTCGCGGGCTATCTCATCGTCAACCGGCGCAACCCGCTCGATGTCGAGCATTGGGACGGGCATCTGTTTCGGCTGACCGTGGCCGGGCTCGTGCTCGGCATCGCCGTCTTCGCCTATAGCGGTTTCATCGCGCCCCGAAACCAGGGCGCCTACGACCCGCCGCATATGGAGAACGGCCAACTGGTGCCGGGCCATTTCAAATGACCGAGGCCGAGCAGGTGACGCCAGCCGGGCAGGCTCGGCTCGCCGAGTTCCTGGCGCGGCCGGGCGTCGCGCAGGTGCTGGCGTTATTGAACGGCGCAGGCGAGGAGGCGCGCGTCGTCGGCGGAGCCGTGCGCAACCTGCTGCTCGGCGAGCCGGCGAGCGACATCGACCTCGCGACGACGGCGCTGCCCACGGAGACGATGCGGCGGGCTAAGGCGGCCGGCTTCAAGGCGATCCCGACCGGAATCGAGCACGGCACGGTGACGCTCGCCGCCGATGGCGAGAGCTTCGAGGTGACCACACTCCGGCGCGATGTCGAGACCGACGGGCGCCATGCCACGGTCGCCTTCGGACGCGACTTCTCGGAGGATGCGCTGCGGCGCGACTTCACCGTCAACGCGCTCGGCCTCGATAGCGAGGGCCGGGTCCACGACTATTGCGGCGGGCTCGCCGATCTCGTGGCGCGGCGCATCCGCTTCATCGGCGATGCCGCTGAGCGCATCCGCGAGGATTATCTGCGCATCCTGCGCTTCTTCCGCTTCCATGCCCGCTATGGCGCAGGGAGTCTGGACGAGGCGGGGCTCAAGGCCTGCATCGCCGGGCGAGCGGGGCTGGACGGCTTATCGCGCGAGCGCGTCCGGGCCGAGTTGCTGAAGCTGCTGGTCGCGCCCGGCGCGGTGCAGGCGGTCGAGGCGATGGCCGGCGGCGGGCTGCTCATGCCGGTGCTCGGCGGCGTGCCGTATCTCTCGCGCTTTGCGGCTGTCGCAGGCGGAAAGGGCGGGGAGCAGGTCTATCCGGCCTTTCGGCTGGCGGCGCTGGCTGTCGCAGCCAAAGAGGACGCGCTGCGGCTGCGCGAGCGGCTGCGGCTCTCGAACGAGGAGTTCGACCGGATCGAGCGCATCGCCGGCGCGCTGGAAGGGCTTTCGGGGCGAGGCGAGATTCCAGGCGTCGCTGCGCTGCGCCATCTCGCCCATCGCCTGGGGGCGGATGCGGTTGCCGGCGGCCTCGTGCTGCTGGCGGCTGGCTCGGATGGCATGTCTACGCAGCAGGCGATTGCCGAGCTCGGGCGCACGCCCGCTTTCCTGCCGAGCGGGCGCGACGTGATGAAGCGCGGCATCCCCGCCGGGCCGGATATCGGCCGCGTGCTGGAGAGCGCCCGGCATGGCTGGGTGGAGGCCGGCTGCCCGGCGGGCGAGGCGGAGCAGATCGGCTTCATCGAGAAGGCGATTGCGGTGCTCCCCCGGTGACGAGGCTTACGGCCAGCGCACCGTCGGCGGCATCGAGGACAGGATCGAATCGACGTTGCCGCCGGTCTTAAGGCCGAAGATCGTGCCGCGGTCGTAGAGCAGGTTGAACTCGACATAGCGGCCGCGCCGGACCTGCTGCTCGTGGCGGTCGGGCTCGCTCCAGGGCGTCGCCAGGTTGGCGCGCATGATCTGCGGGTAGATGCCGAGGAAGGCCTCGCCGACCGCCCTGGTGAAGGCGAGGTCGGCCTCCGGATCGCCGGTCCAGACATAGTCGTAGAAGATGCCGCCGATGCCGCGCGGCTCGTTGCGGTGCTTCAGGAAGAAGTACTCGTCGCACCAGTCCTTGAAGCGCCCGTAGTCGGCGACCTCGGGATGGGCCTCGCAGGGCGCCCGCATCGCTTCGTGGAAGGCCTGCGCATCCGCATCGTCCTGCGTGCGTCGGCGAACCAGCACCGGCGTGAGGTCGGCGCCGCCGCCGAACCAGGGCTTGGTCGTCACGACGAAGCGCGTGTTCATGTGCACGGTCGGGGCGTGCGGGTTCCAGGGATGGGCGATCAGCGAGATGCCGGTCGCATGGAAGCGCGGGTCTTCGGCGGCGCCGGGGATCTGGCCGGCGAATTCGGGCTGGAAGGTGCCGTAGACGGTCGAGCAGTGGACGCCGACCTTCTCGAAGACGCGGCCGGTCATCAAGGACATCACGCCGCCGCCGCCCGGCTCGCCGTCATGGTTCCGGCGCTGCCAGGGCGTGCGGACGAAGCGGCCGGGCGTCGCGGCTTCCGGCGGGAAGGGGCCGGTCGCCTCATCCTCCAGCGCCTCGAAGGCGGCGCAGATGCGATCGCGCAGGCTCTCGAACCAGGCGGCGGCGCGCGGCTTCATCGCTTCGGCCAGCGCCAGGCTGGAGGGGGGTATCGGGGTCTGCTGGTCCTGCATCGATTTCATCCGCGCTGTCTTCAACTCCATGAAGGCGCGGGGAACCCCTCTCCTTACAGGAGAGGGGTTCCCCGCGGTTCCTTCGGATACCCATCCACTTGCCTGAGTGCCTCGCCGAGGACGATGGCCGCCGCGAGCGCCACATTCAACGAGCGCAGGCCGTGGCGCATTGGCACATGCACGCTGGCATCGGCCGCCGCATAGATTTCGGGCAGCACGCCGGCCGATTCGCGCCCGACCATGACGATGTCGCCGGGCTGGAAGGCGAAGTCCGTATGGGCGGTCGCGCCATCCGTCTCGGCCAGGATCAGCCGCCAGCCGTTCTGGCGCCGCCAGGCGTCGAAGGCCGCGAACGAATCATGCCGCATGACCGCGGCGCGTTCGAGATAATCCATGCCGGAGCGGCGGAAGTTGCGGTCGGAGACATCGAAGGCGGCGGGCTCGACGATGTCGATGGCGAGGCCGAGGCAGGCCGCCATGCGGATCATCGTGCCGGCATTCTGCGGGATATCCGGCTGGTAGAGGGCGAGGCGCAACATGCGCTGCTGTCATGCGGTGACGATCGCATATGCGTCAAGGCTCTGGCCGCGATGGGCTGAAGGCACCATATGTCGCCAAGATTTCGACGCCATGCCGGTCCAAGGAGGGCGGTACGCCATGTTCGCCGCCCTGTTCCGCTTCCTTGAGAGCCGCATCGACGTCTTCGCGCCCTTCGACGAGGCGCAGACGCCGCCCAAGGGCGTGTGGCCTTTCATGTGGCACCACATCAAGGGCGTGAAGGGCTGGATGGCCCTGATCATGCTCACCGGCCTCGGCTTCAGCGGCATCGAGGCGGCGATGTACCTGATGGTCGGCTGGTTCGTCGACCTTCTGGCCACGCAGTCGCCGGCGACGATCTGGCGCGACCACGGCACATTGCTCTTCGGCGCCGCCTTCCTGCTCGTCGTGGTCAGGCCGCTGATCTATTTCGCCAACCACGCCATCGTCGACCAGGTCGTGGTGCCGCAGATCACCAACCAGATCCGCTGGCGCAACCACGTCTACACGCTCGGCCATGCGCTCTCCTATTTCCAGAACGACTTCGCCGGGCGGCTCTCGGCCCGCGTCATCCAGGCGGGCCAGTCGATCCGCGGCGCGACGATCGAGGTCATCGACGACCTCTGGTACGCGCTGATCTTCGCCTCCGTGGCGATCGGCTTCTTCGGCTCGACCTCGATCTGGCTGGCCATGCCGGTCATCGGCTGGCTCGCGGCCTATGTCGCGCTGCTGGTCTATTTCGTGCCCCGCGCCAAGAAGCGCTCGGAGGCGAATTCGCTGGGGCGCTCGACCACGACGGGCCGTATCGTCGACGCCTACACCAACATCCTGACCGTGAAGCTGTTCGCCCGCTCCGATGCCGAGCGCTCGGCCGTGCGCGATTCGCTGACGCGCTGGAACGCCTCCTTCCTGCACCTGTCGCGGCTGATCACCGGGGTCAGCGTCATCCTGCAGGCGATGAACAGCCTGCTCGTGGTGGTGACGGCCTGGCTCTGCCTGCATCTCTGGGGCCTGGGCGAGATGACGCCGGGCGCGGTCGCGGCCTCGATTGGCCTGGCGCTGCGCCTCGTGCAGATGTCGACCTGGCTGATCCACCTCGTGCGCGGCGTGTTCGAGAATATTGGCTCGGTGCAGGAGAGCATGGAGACGATCGCCAAGCCGCATGATCTGACCGACGCGCCCGAAGCGGTGCCGCTCGCGGTCGGCAAGGGCGCGATCAGCTTCGACCGTGTCCGCTTCAACTATGGCCGCAAGGCCGGGCTGTTCGAGGACCTGAACCTCGAGATCAGGCCGGGCGAGAAGATCGGGCTGGTCGGCCCGTCCGGCGCCGGCAAGTCGACCTTGGTCAACCTGCTGCTGCGGCTCTACCCGCTCGAGGGCGGTCGCATCCTGATCGACGGGCAGGACATCGCCGGCGTCACCCAGGATTCGCTGCGGGCGCAGATCGGCATGGTGACGCAGGACAACTCGCTGCTGCACCGCTCGATCGGCGACAACATCGCCTATGGCCGCATCGGCGCGACGCAGGACGAGATCGTCGAGGCTGCCAGGCGGGCCTCGGCCGATGATTTCGTCGCGGGCCTGAGCGACCAGGACGGGCGCAGGGGCTTCGACTCGCGCGTCGGCGAGCGCGGCGTCAAGCTCTCCGGCGGCCAGCGCCAGCGCATCGCGATCGCGCGCGTGCTGCTGAAGGACGCGCCGATCCTGATCCTCGACGAGGCGACCTCGGCGCTCGACTCGGAGGTCGAGGCGACGATCCAGGAGCAGCTCACGCAGCTGATGCAGGGCAAGACCGTGATCGCGATCGCCCACCGGCTCTCGACCATCGCGGCGCTCGACCGGCTGATCGTGCTCGACAAGGGCAGAATCGTCGATACCGGCACGCATGCCGAGCTGGTCGCGCGGGGCGGGCTCTATGCGCGGCTGTGGTCGCACCAGTCGGGCGGCTTCCTCGCCGTGGCCGACGAGGAAAAGGTTCCGGCATAAGTCCTTGTCACCGTGGGCAGAGGGCCGGGTGCCCAGGTCCTTGTGACCTGTCCGCGTCAGGTCGCCGCTATGCGCCCGCGCGTGGGCGGGAACAGTAGACTTCGTCAAAACTGCATGCCAAAGAGCGCGACGGCGACGCGCCGCCGCATTGCGGCTGCGAAGGGGCGCACCTATGAGGGGCGTCAGGCGATAATTTACAGCCCTTCCAGGCTGGACGAAATGCAGAGGAATTCGATCGTGGCTCACGCGACCGATACGACAGCGACCGGAACCACCCGCCGCGATTTCCTGATGCTGGCGACCGGCGCCGCCGGAGCCGTGGGTATCGGCGCCGTCGTCATCCCGCTGATCAGCCAGCTCGCCCCCGATGCGCAGGTCCTCGCGGCCGGCGCGCCGATGGACCTCGACCTCGCCCCGATCGCGGAAGGCCAGGCGATCAAGCTGTTCTGGCGCGGCAAGCTGATCTTCGCGCGGCACCGCACCAAGAAGGAGATCGACGAGGCGCTCGCCGTCGACATCTCGACCTTGCGCGACCCGCAGACCGACCTGCAGCGCACCAAGCCCGGCCACGAGCAGTACCTGATCGTCTACGGCAACTGCACCCATCTCGGCTGCGTGCCGCTCGGCAACGCGCCCGGCGACCCGAAGGGTGATTTCGACGGCTGGTTCTGCCCCTGCCATGGCTCGCACTACGATTCGTCCGGCCGCATCCGCAAGGGTCCGGCGCCGCTGAACCTGCCCGTGCCGCCTTACGCGTTCACCGCGGACACCAAGATCAAGATCGGCTGAGCGATGCGCTTATCCGTGATTTCCTGCAAAGTTGAGACAGGCTCGAGGCATCCGGCATGAGTGGTCATAGCTCCTACGTCCCGAAGACCGGCATCGAACGCTGGCTGGACGCCCGCTTGCCGATCGTGCGGCTGATGCATGATTCCGCGGTGTCCTATCCGGTGCCGCGCAACCTGAACTACCTCTGGACGTTCGGCGGCATCCTGATGTTCATGCTGGTGGCGCAGATCGTCACCGGCATCATCCTGACGATGCACTACACCCCGAACTCGCTGCTCGCCTTCGCCTCGGTCGAGCACATCATGCGCGACGTGAACTACGGCTGGCTGCTGCGCTACCTGCACTCGAACGGCGCCTCGATGTTCTTCGTCGCCGTCTACGTCCACATCTTCCGCGGCATCTACTACGGCTCCTACAAGGCCCCGCGCGAGCTGCTCTGGATCCTCGGCGTGGTGATCTTCCTGCTAATGATGGCGACCGCCTTCATGGGCTACGTGCTGCCCTGGGGCCAGATGTCGTTCTGGGGCGCGACCGTCATCACCAACCTGTTCTCGGCGCTGCCGGTGATCGGCGAGACGATCGTGACCTTCCTGTGGGGCGGCTACTCGGTCGACAACCCGACGCTGAACCGCTTCTTCTCGCTGCACTACCTGCTGCCCTTCATGATCTTCGGCGTGGTCATCCTGCACATCTGGGCGCTGCACGTGGTCGGCCAGAACAACCCGACCGGCGTCGAGGTGAAGAACGTCCAGAAGGACACCGTGCCCTTCACGCCCTACGCGACCATCAAAGACATCTTCGGGATGGTCGTGTTCACCTTCGTCTTCGCCTATTTCGTGTTCTACCAGCCGAACTTCATGGGCCATGCCGACAACTACATCCCGGCCAACCCGGCGGTGACGCCCTCGCACATCGTGCCTGAATGGTACTTCCTGCCGTTCTACGCGATCCTGCGCGCCATCCCGGACAAGCTCGGCGGCGTGCTAGCCATGGGCGCGGCCATCGTGGTGCTGGCCTTCCTGCCCTGGATCGACACCTCCAAGGTCAAGTCGATGAGCTACCGTCCGATCGCCCGCCAGCTGTTCTGGGCCTTCCTGGCGGTCTGCATCGCGCTCGGCTATCTCGGTGCCATGCCGGCGGAGGGCGGCTACGTCACCGCCTCGCAGATCTTCACGGTGCTGTATTTCGGCTTCTTCGTCGTGCTGGCGCTGGTCGGCATCTTCGAGAAGCCGCGGCCGTTGCCGACCTCGATCGCGGATTCCGTGCTGGCCAACCTCAAGGGGGCGTCGGGCGTGCAACTCGCGACCGCCGCCGCCGAACCCAACGTCAAGGGCTGAGACGAGACATGAAGACCTCAACGTTTCGCCTCGCCCTGACGGGCCTCGCCACCGGCCTTGCGCTTGCCGCCGCGACCGTCTCGGTCCAGGCCGCCGAAGGCGGCGTGAAGCCGCCGGCGCAGCACTGGTCGTTCTCCGGGCCCTTCGGCACCTTCGACCGGGCCCAGCTCCAGCGCGGCTTCAAGGTCGTCAAGGAAGTCTGCGCCAACTGCCACGCGATGAACCTCGGCAACGCCGTGCGCATGCGCAACCTGGCGCAGCCGGGCGGCCCCGAGTTCACGCCCGGCCAGGTCATGGCGCTGGCCGCGACCTATCAGGTCACCGACGGCCCGAACGACCAGGGCGAGATGTTCCAGCGGCCGGGCCGGCCAGCCGATCCGTTCCCGGCGCCGTTCCCGAACGAGCAGGCGGCGCGCGCCGCCAATGGCGGGGCCTTTCCGCCGGACCTTTCGGTGCTGGCCAAGGCGCGCACCTATGAGCGCGGCTTCCCGACCTTCATCTTCGACATCTTCACGCAGTACCAGGAGCAGGGGCCGGACTACATCACGGCCGTGCTGACCGGTTACGCCAAGCCGCCGGAAGGCTTCCCGCCGCTGCTGCCGGGCCAGAACTACAACAACTACATGCCGGGCCACCTGATCGCGATGCCGCAGCCGCTGCAGGACGGGCAGATCGAGTACCCGAAGGGCGCGGACGGCAAGCCCCAGGTGCCCGAGACGGTGCATCAATACGCCGAAGACGTCTCGGCCTTCCTGGTCTGGATGGCCGAGCCGCATCTTGAGGCGCGCAAGCGCCTCGGCTTCCAGGTGATGATCTTCCTCGCGATCTTCGCGGGCCTGCTCTACTACACCAAGAAGAAGGTCTGGGCCCGGATGCCCGATGGCTCCCCGGCGCACTGATCGCGCGATGATTTTGGAAAAGGCCCCGGTGACGGGGCCTTTTTCGTTTTGACGATGGCGAGGGTGGAGTGATCTGCTCAAGCCTTTGTCGCTCCGTCACAGAAGCCTGTTCCTGTTCCGGCAAAGCGAAAGGAATCGATCATGAGCGAAGCCGTGCTTGGAATCATCGGCGGGTCGGGAATCTACGATCTGCCCGGCCTGACCGAGCTGCGCGAGGAGCGCATCGCCAGTCCCTGGGGCGAAGCTTCGGATGCGCTGCGCATCGGGCGCATGGGCCAGACCAAGGTGGTCTTCCTGGCCCGCCATGGCCGCGGCCACGTGCTGCCGCCCTCCGAAATCAACTACCGTGCCAATATCGACGTGATGAAGCGGGCGGGGGTTACCGACCTCGTCTCGCTCTCGGCCTGCGGCTCCTACAAGTCCGAGCTCTATCCCGGCCTGTTCGTGCTGGTCGACCAGTTCGTCGACCGCACCGCCAAGCGGGTCAGCTCCTTCTTTGGCAAGGGCTGCGTCGCCCATGTCTCGCTGGCGCATCCGGTCGGTCCCGCCCTGCAGGCGCGCATCGCCGAGGCGGCGACGGCCGAGGACCTGCCCTTCGTGCGCAACGGCACGCTGGTGACGATGGAGGGCCCGCAATTCTCGACCTATGCCGAGTCGCTGACCTATAAGAGCCTCGGCTACGACCTGATCGGCATGACCGCGATGCCCGAGGCCAAGCTCGCCCGCGAGGCGGAGATCACCTACGCCACCGTCGCCATGGTGACGGATTTCGATTGCTGGCACCCCGAGCAGCATTCGGTCGACGTCGCCTCGGTGGTCGCGGTACTGCATGAGAATGCCGAGAAGGCGCGCCGGCTGGTGGCGCGGCTGGCGGCGGATTTCCCAGCCGAGCGCGAGCTCTGCCCGGCCGGTTCCCACAATGCGCTCGACAACGCGATCATCACCCCAGCGGAGTTCCGCGATCCGGCGCTGATGGCGAAGCTCGATGCGGTGGCGGGGCGGGTGCTTTCCGCCTGACCACCGCTTTTCCAGAACTGCGGGTGCCCTAGCGTCGCAGTTCCCATTCCATGGTTGCATGCGCTAAGGAAGGCGCGTCGCCGCAGCGAGCTTCCCCGCATGGACCATCGCCACTCCCTCGACCTGAAGAACGCGATTCGCGCGATTCCGGATTATCCGAAGCCGGGCATCATCTTCCGCGACATCACCACGCTGCTCGGCGATGCCCGCGCCTTCCGCCGGGCGGTGGACGAGCTGGTGCAGCCCTTCGCCGGCCTGAAGATCGCCAAGATCGCCGGCATCGAGGCGCGCGGCTTCATCCTCGGCGGGGCGGTGGCGCACCAGCTTTCGGCCGGCTTCGTGCCGGTGCGCAAGAAGGGCAAGCTGCCGCATGAGACGGTCAGCGTGACCTATCAGCTCGAATACGGCACCGACGAGATCGAGGTTCACAAGGATGCGGTCAAGCGCGGCGAGCGCGTGCTGCTGGTCGACGACCTCGTCGCCACCGGCGGCACGGCCGAGGCGGCAGTGAACCTGCTCTCCTCGCTCGGCGCCGAGGTTGTTGCCGCCTGCTTCATCGTCGACTTGCCGGATCTCGGCGGCGCCGATAAAGTTCGCCGGCTCGGCGTGCCGGTTCGCACTCTTGTCGCTTTCAGCGGGCACTGAGGCAGGATGAAGATCAACGGTCAGGCCTATCGCACGATCTGGCTGGCGCAGGATGGCTGGCGCGTCGCCGTCATCGACCAGACCAAGCTGCCCTTCCGCTTCGAGACGGTGACGCTAGGCAGCGCCGAGCAGGCGGCCGAGGCGATCCGCTCCATGGTGGTGCGCGGCGCGCCGCTGATCGGCGCCACCGCCGCCTATGGCGTGGCGCTGGCGATGCGGGTGGATGCTTCCGATGGGGCGCTTGAGGCAGCGCTTGCCCTGCTCGGCGCGACGCGGCCGACTGCGGTCAACCTGCATTGGGCCCTGGCGCGGATGCGCGACCGCCTGGCGCCGCTGGCTCCCGAAGAGCGCATGGCAGCGGCCTATGAGGAAGCGGCGGCGCTCTGCGACGAGGATGTCGCGCTGTGCCGGGCGATCGGCGAGCACGGACTCGGAATCATCCGCGAGATCGCCGCTGGAAAGCAGCCGGGCGAGCGCATCAATCTCTTGACCCATTGCAATGCCGGCTGGCTGGCGACGGTCGACTGGGGCACGGCGCTGGCGCCGATCTACCTCGCGCATGATGCCGGCATCCCCATCCATGTCTGGGTCGACGAGACCCGGCCGCGCAACCAGGGCGCGGCGCTGACCGCCTATGAGCTCGGCTCCCATGGCGTGCCGCATACGGTGATCTCCGACAATGCCGGCGGCCACCTGATGCAGCGCGGCGAGGTCGACATGGTCATCGTCGGCACCGACCGCACCACGGCGACCGGCGACGTCGCCAACAAGATCGGCACCTATCTCAAGGCGCTGGCGGCGCATGACAACGGCGTGCCGTTCTACGTGGCGCTGCCCTCGCCGACGATCGACTGGAGCCTCAGCGACGGCCTGCGCGAGATCCCGATCGAGGAGCGCTCGGCGCGCGAGGTCACGCATCTTGCCGGCCTGAGCGAGGATGGCGAGGTCGGCACCTTCCGCATCGTGGCGCCTGGCAGCGGTGCCGCCAACCCGGCCTTCGACGTGACGCCGGCACGGCTCGTCACCGGGCTGATCACCGAGCGCGGCGTGGCGCCGGCCAGCAGCGAAGGACTGGCACGGCTTTTCCCCGATCTGGCGCGCGGAGCGGCGGCATGAGCGAGCAGGCGCTGCGCGAGGAGATCGTCGCGGTCGCGCAGGCGATCGACAAGGCCGGCTTCTGTCCGTCGAAATCCGGCAATGTCTCGGCACGCTTCGAGGATGGCATGCTGATCACGCCATCCGGCCTGCCCTATGCGCAGACCAGGGCCGAGGACCTGATCCGGCTCAAGCTCGACGGCACAGTGGTCAACGGCAGCCGCAAGCCCTCGTCCGAATGGCCGTTCCATGTCGAGATCTACAAGGCGCGCCCGGATGCGCAGGCGATCGTGCACACGCATTCGCCGCGGGCCACGGCGCTTGCCAGCGCCCGGCGCGGCATCCCGGCCTTCCACTACATGATCGCGCTCTGCGGCGGCTCAGACGTGCGCTGCGCCGAGTACGCGACCTTCGGCACGCCCGAGCTGGCCGAGAACGCCGTGAGGGCTCTGGAGGGCCGCAAGGCGGTGCTGCTCGCCAATCACGGCGTCATCGCGCTGGGCGGGAGTCTCGCCGGTGCGCATACGATCGTCTCCGAGGTCGAGAACCTCGCCGGGCAGTATCTCGACCTGCTGGCTTCGGGGCTCGAGCCCGTCATCCTCGACGAGGCCGAGATGGCGCGCGTTTCGGCCAAGTTCGCAGGCTACGGCAAGGTCGGCTGAGGGCTGGGCGCCGTTTCGACGAGCCTCCGCCGTCATGCTCGGCCTTGTGCCGAGCACCCACGTCTTGAACGCTCATCGCAGCCAAAGACGTGGATGGTCGGGACAAGCCCGACCATGACGGGTGAGGGCCGTCAGCAGGCGGCGATCAGCCCGGCCGGCGCTCGACGAAGACGCAGCCATCGAAGCTGAAGACCTCTTCGCCATGCTGGTTCACGCCGGCATTGCGGTGGAAGAACAGGCCCCATTGCGGCCGCGAGGCGCTGGCCCGGGCCTCGACCACGGTCGAGCTGTAGGTGATGCGGTCGCCGGCGAAGACCGGCTTGCCCCAGCGCAGGTTCTTGAAGCCGGGGGAGGGGCCGAGCCGTGGCGCGCGCCCTGAAGTTGCCGCGAGCTGGCGCTTGCGATGCGAGACCATGGTCGCCATCCAGACCGAGGCCGTGTGCCAGCCCGAGGCGGCGAGCTGGCCGAAGGAGCTCTGGCGCGCCGCGGCGTCGTCCATGTGGAAGGGCTGCGGATCGAAGGAGCGGGCGAAGGCGACGATTTCCTCAGGCGTGAAGACGAAGCTGCCGAGCTCGAAGCGGCGGCCGATCTCGAGGTCTTCGAAGAAGCGCGCCGGCTCCGTCGCCTCGGCCGGGGCTTCGAGCGGGCTTTGTATTGTCGGCCGTTCATAACGCGGCGAATGGGCGAGCCAGTCGCCCGGCGGGATGGTGGCGGGAAAGCCTCGGCGCACGAACATGATCCAGTTGACCTGCTCCAGCACGGGCTGGTTGTCCTGGTTGAGCAGCTCGAAGCGGAAACGGACCAGGCCCATCTCGGGGCGCGAGCGCGATTCCTTGGTCTCGATCACGGTGCGGCGGGTGCGCAGCGTGTCGCCCGGCCTGACCGGGCGTAGCCACTTCACCTCCTCGATGCCCGGCGCGCCCATGGCGGCTGAATCGAGCAGGAAATCCTCGGCGATCAGCCGCATCTGGATCGAGCAGCTATGCCAGCCGGAGGCGATCAGCGTGCCGACGAAGCTCTGCTTGGCGGCCTCGGGGTCGGTATGGAAATCCTGGGCATCGAAGCGCGAGGCATAGGCGATGATGGCGTCCTGCGAGAGGGTGATCTCGCGGGTCGTCTTGACCTCGCCAAGGGGGAAATCCTCGAAATAGCGCATGGCTCGTCCGTGGCTCCGTTGGATCGACGCGTCGCGCCACCCCTACCGGCAGGTGGCGCGCTTGGAAATGCGTCAGTTGGCAAAGCGGAAGTGCAGCACGTCGCCATCGGCGACGATGTATTCCTTGCCTTCGAGCCGGAATTTTCCGGCCTCGCGCGCGCCCGCCTCGCCCTTGTTGGCGATGTAGTCGGGATAGGCGATGGTCTCGGCGCGGATATAGCCCTTCTCGAAATCGCTATGGATGACGCCGGCGGCGGCCGGGCCCTTGGTGCCCTTCTCGATCGTCCAGGCACGCGCCTCCTTCGGGCCGACCGTGAAATAGGTGACGAGCTTGAGCAGGGAGTAGCCGGCGCGGATGACGCGGTTGAGGCCTGGTTCCTCCAGGCCGACAGCGTCGAGATAATCCTTCTGCTCGTCGGCCGGCATCACCGCGATCTCGCTCTCGATCTTGGCGGAGACGACGACCGCGATGGCATTCTCTTCGGCGGCACGGACCTTGACCTGCTCTGAGAAGGCATTGCCCTTGTCGGCGCTGGCCTCCTCGACATTGCAGACATAGAGCACGGGCTTGGAGGAGAGCAGGCCGAGCATCTCGAAGGCCTTGCGCTCGTCAGCCGCGACCTGGACGAGGCGGGCCGGCTTGCCCTCGCGCAGCAGCACGAGGCAACGGTTCATCAGGTCGGCCAGCTCCTTGGCCTCCTTGTCGCCGGACTTGGCCTTCTTCTCCAGCGGCAGCACGCGCTTCTCGAGGCTTTCGAGATCGGCGAGCATCAGCTCGGTCTCGATGATCTCGATATCGTTGATCGGCGCGACCTTGCCCTCGACATGGGTGATGTCGCCATCCTCGAAGCAGCGCACGACATGGGCGATGGCGTCGCATTCGCGGATGTTGGCGAGGAACTGGTTGCCGAGGCCCTCGCCCTTCGAGGCGCCGCGCACCAGGCCGGCAATGTCGACGAAGGTCAGCCTGGTCGGGATGATCTCCTTCGAGCCGGCGATCGCTGCGAGCAACTCCAGCCGGTCGTCGGGCACGGCGACGTCGCCGACATTCGGCTCGATGGTGCAGAACGGGTAGTTGGCGGCTTGCGCCGCCGCCGTCTGCGTCAGCGCGTTGAACAGGGTCGACTTGCCGACATTCGGCAGGCCGACGATACCGCATTTGAAGCCCATGGTGACTGGTCCATTGCGTTGCCGCCACAAAGGGGCGGTCGCGAGATCATCGCTGTGAATTGCTCCCGGGCCTTATTGGGTGCCGGGCGGCAAAAGACAAGATGGCGGGGGGCCGGGCGGGCTCACGCGAACGTGCATGGCGAGGCCGGAGATGGAGGCGCAGGACTTTGCTGCGCCGCCCTATCGCTGGCCTGACGGAGGTTTTCCATGCGCATTCTTGTTTCCAGCCTGTTTGCTGCCGGCCTCGTCCTGGCGAGTGGAATGTCCCAGGCGCAGGCGCCGGGAACGCGCGTGCGCGGCGAGGTCGAGGCGGTCGATGGCTCGACCCTGACGGTGAAGAACGGCAATGACGAGAAGGTCTCGATCAGTCTCGCGCCAAACTATTCGGTCGGCGCCGTGGTCAAGGCCAGCGTCGCCGACATCAAGAAGGGCAGCTTCATCGGCGTCGGTGCAAGGCCGCAGCCGGACGGCACGCTGCTGGCCGTGCAGGTCTTCATCTTCCCGGAAGCGATGCGCGGCACCGGCGAGGGGCATCGGCCCTGGGGCGTGCTGCCGGACAGCACGATGACCAACGCCACGGTTGCCGACACCGTATCGCGCGTCGACGGCGCCAATCTCGTCCTGGCCTATCCGGGCGGCGAGCAGAAGGTGACGATCACGCCCGAGGCCAACATCATCATGGCGGCGCCGGCCGAAGCGGCAGAGTTGAAGCCGGGCGCGCAGGTGGCGATGACGGCCAGCCGGCAGGCCGACGGCAAGCTGACCGCGAGCCGGGTGACGATCGCCAAGCCGGGCGCACAGCTGCCGATGTGAGGCGCGTCAGGACGCGAGAACGGCCTCCAAAGCCGTCTCGAAGGGGTTGATGATCGTCAGGTTACCGATCTTTTGGCCGTCTGCCAGATCCTCCGACAGCAAGATGTCGCAGCCATAGGCGAGGGCCGCGGCGATCAGCGTTGAGTCGAAGAACGAGTAGCGGTAGCGGCCGTGGATGGCCAATCCCTCAAGGCAGGTTGCCGCTGTCAGCGGCGCCTTGCACCAGGGCTCCATCGCCAGCAGGAACTGGGTGAGTTCGGCGGTCGCGATCGCAGGAAACTTGCGCAGAACGTTATAGGCGAACTCGTTCATCACCTGCGGGCTGATGATGATGAGGTCACGCTCGCTTAGCGCGGCGATCCAGCTTCGCGCGATGGCCTGCTTCTGCGGCTCCCGTGGGTCCTTCAGATACAGCATCACGTTCGTGTCGACGAAGCAGGCGCTCGGCATAGAGGTCCTCACGTGCAGGCCGTTCGGCGGCAATGCCAGGCAAATCAGGGCCAGCCAGGAAAGCGGCAAGAGCCTCTCTCTGCGTCAGAGTTTGGCCGAGCCGCTTCTCGACCATCTCAGCCATGAACTTCGACATGCTCTTGCCTTCGCGCGCAGCAGCGACCCGCACGCGTGCGATCGTTTCTTGGGGTAAGGTGATGGTCAGGTTCTTCATTTCCGGCTCCTCAAAGCCGCACTAAAACACGAATATCGTGTTCCCGTGTCTTCGCGTCAATCCGCGGCCTTCTCGCCGAGCCGCTTCACGGCCGCGTGGCCGCGCGCGTCCATGAACAGGTGGACCTTGTTCTGGAAGCCGGCATCGTCGCCTGCGGCCAGCAGCGCGGCGTTGTCGGCGCAGGCAGTGCAGAGATCCTCGACCCAGGGCTGCTCGGCCTTGCCGAAATCGTTCAGCACGTAGCCATGGACCAGCGCCTTGTCGCCAGGATGGCCGATGCCCATGCGGACGCGGCGATACTCGTTGCCGATCATGGCCGTGATCGAGCGCAAGCCGTTATGGCCGGCATTGCCGCCGCCGAGCTTGACGCGCAGCTTGGCCGGGGGGAGGTCGAGCTCGTCATGGAAGGCGACGACATCGGCCGGAGTCAGCTTGAAGAAGCGCATGGCTTCGCCGACGGCGCGGCCCGACTCGTTCATATAGGTCTGCGGCTTGAGCAGGATGACCTTCTGCGTGCCGATCACCGCCTCGCAGGCCTCGGCCTGGAAGCGGGCGCGCCAGGGCGAGGCGCGATGGGCGCGGGCGATCGTGTCGAGCGCCATGAAGCCGATATTGTGGCGGTTATGGGCGTAGCGCGCACCGGGGTTGCCGAGGCCGGCGAAGATCAGCATGGCGGGGCACTCCGGCGGGCATTCATTGGAGCATGATGTTTCCCGAAAACCGGTTTCCACTTTTCGGCATCATGCTGGGGCCAAAAAACAAGAACGGCCGGGTTATACCCGGCCGTTCCCATTCGTCCATCAGACTTGAGGCAATCAGGCCTTCTTGGCGTCGGCCGCAGGCGCAGCCTCAGCGGCCGGCGCGTCCTCGACGACGTTCGGCGGCACGATCGTGACCAGCGTGAGGTTCTCGCGCGAGGTCAGCGAGGCGCCTTCCGGCAGCTTGAGCGCATCGGAGTGGATCGAGTCGCCGATCTCAAGTCCGGCAACCGAGACCTCGAAGGCGTCCGGGATGCTCTCGGGCGAAACGTCGATCTCGACGGCGTGCTCGACGAGCTGCATGGCGCCGCCAGCCTTCAGGCCGGGGCAATCGGCCTGGCCGACGACATGGATCGGCACCAGGACCTTGACGGTCTGACCGGCGGCGAGGCGCAGGAAGTCGACATGGATCGGGAAATCCTTGACCGGGTCGAGCTGGTAGTCGCGCGGAATGACGCGCGTCTTCTTGCCCTCGACATCGACCTCGAAGATCGTGGTCAGGAAGTGGCCGGCGTAGATCAGCAGGCGGGTCTGGTTGGCGTTGAGCGCGATCGCTTCGGGAGCGGCGCCCCCGCCATAGATCACGGCGGGTGTCAGGCCTTGACGACGTACTGCCCGGGCGGCCCCCTTGCCAACCTGGGCGCGCGCCGAAGCCTGGATTTGCTTCGCGGCGGTCATGATGTGTGTCCTTGCTTCAAAAAAGACGGCCGCTCAACGCGGCCGGTTCGGTCTTCGCGCCCGTGCCTCCAAGGGTGTCAGTCGGGCGCGAGGAGGCTCATAGGGGAAAATGGGCGGGAGGACAAGACGGAGCGGGCGGAGATCGGCTATGGCAACGGCTCTCCGGCCCAGCCTTGTGCCGTAGCCTCATTGATCTCCTCGATCGTTAGGGAGGGGCCGTTCTCGCGCTTCAGCAAGCCGAAGGCAGCCGAGATGCAGCCGGTCGGTCGTGCCGCCGCTGTTTCCAAAGCCTTCATCCCGATGCGCCCATCAGGGAGCTTCTCGACCGCGATCTTAGCGCCGGGGCGAACGCCCAGATGCTTCAGCAAGTGATCGTCGAGCGTGATCCGCCCTTTGGCGGTAATGGTGAGCGTGCCCATGACCAAGCCTTTTGAGAGGCCGTCAGTGTATGTGGAAACGGCCTTGTTACAAGCCGCCCGTTCATTCGGCCAAAGCAGGTTCCGGATCAGTTTAAGCCGTCATTGCGAGCGTAGCGAAGCAACCCAGGGGGTCTCGCTCACCCAGTCCCCCTGGATTGCTTCGTCGCTATGCTCCTCGCAATGACGCGGAGGCGCCGAAGCTCTTCTGCCTGATCGGAAAGCGTCTTAAGGCAAGGTCACGAGCGCAACATTGCGAAACCCGGCATCGTTCAGCCGCTTCATCACGGCCATGACGGCGCGGAAATCGGCGCTCCGGCTGGCGCCGAAGGCGATGCGCGTCGCCTTGTCTCCGCCGGTCTTGCGATCGATCGCCGCGATCAGGTCGTCGGAAGCGACGACCTCGCCTTCGACCAGCGCGGAGAGATCATCCCTCAGCCTCGCCTCCAGCGCGCCGCTGCTCAACGTGGAGCCGGGGTGCTCAGGCAAGGTAGGCGGGACCTGCGCCTCGGCAATCGTGAGCGGGGCGATGGTGAGGAGCAGGGTGAGCAGCGCTGGCTGCGTCGGCATCGTCTCCGCAACCTCAGGCCGCCACCAGCCCCAGCCGCTCATCCCTACGCCGCAGCAGGTGCATCAGCGGCAGAGCGAGCAGCACCATCCAGGCCTTGCCGACGATCTGGCCGGCGAGGAAATCCAGGCTGCCGAAGGCGAGCCAGAGGAAGACGATGCTGTCGATGACGAGGCCGAACAGGCTCGACGCCGCCACGGCCGCGACGAAGTTGCGCTTCTGCAGCGGGGTGTAGATCGCGAAATCGGCGAGCTCCGAGAGCAGGAAGGCGGTCATCGAGGCAACGACGATGGCCGCCGGCGCCAGCAGGCCGGAGATCAGCGCGCCGACGGCGATGGCGCCGAGGCCCGCGACCGGGCCGAGGCGGCGCTGGACGATGTCGCGCAGCACGAGCGCAAGCCCGATCATCAGCACGCCGCTCGGGGCGCTCAAGCCTGGCGCGACCGGCACGAGGCAGGGGCCGTTGGGCACGCAGACGGTGCCGACATTGCCGATCAGCCAATTGGCGAGCGGGATGGTGAGCGCGAAGAGGATGAGCGCGATGACGCCCTCGATGCGGCGCTGACGATCAGGATTCATGGCTCGGTCCACTGTCTTCCGGAGAAACGAGATAGGCGGCATAGCCCTTCGCACGCAAATCGCACGCCGGGCAGGCACCGCAGCCATAGCCCCAGTCGTGGCGCGTGCGACGGTCGCCGAGATAGCAGCTATGGCTCTGCTCGATGACGAGATCGAGGAAGTCCTGGCCGCCGAGCGCCTTGGCCAGCGCGAAGGTCTGCGCCTTGTCGCGCCACATCAGCGGCGTGTGCAGCACGAGCCTGCGGTCGAGCCCGAGGCCAAGCGCGACCTGCATCGCCTTGATCGTGTCGTCGCGGCAATCGGGATAGCCGGAATAATCGGTCTCGCAGACGCCGAGCACGATGTGCTTGGCGTGGCGGCGATAAGCCACTGCCGCAGCGAAGGAGAGGAAGATCAGGTTGCGGCCGGGCACGAAGGTTGTCGGCAGGCCGCTCTCGGAGAAGGCGATCTCGCTGTCGCGGGTCAGGGCCGTCTCGGAGATCGCGCCTAGCGACTTGAGATCGACGAGGTGGTCGGGGCCGAGCCGCTCGGCGTAGCGGCCGCCGCGCGCGAGCAGCGCCGCGCGGATCGCCGGGCGGCATTCCAGCTCGACGCTGTGGCGCTGGCCATAGTCGAAGCCAATGGTCTCGACCGAAGCGAAGCGCTCGAGCGCCCAAGCGAGGGCGACGGTCGAATCCTGGCCGCCCGAGAACAGGACGAGCGCTCGGCCGGCATCGGAGGGGGCCGGGGTGGTCATCGCTGCACCGTTCAGTCGAACAGGCTGGAGACGCTCGATTCGCTCGCGGTGCGCTCGATCGCCTCGCCCATCAGGTTGGCGATGGAGATGACGCGGATGTTGCGCGCCACCTTGACCGCCTCGGTCGGCATGATCGAATCCGTGATCACCAGCTCCTTGAGCTTGGAGTTGGCGATGCGCGCCACGGCGCCGCCCGAGAGCACGCCATGGGTGATGTAGGCGTAGACTTCACGAGCGCCCTGGTCGAGCAGCGCCTCGGCGGCGTTGCAGAGCGTGCCGCCGGAATCGACGATGTCGTCGAGCAGGATGCAGGAGCGGCCCTCGACCGAGCCGATGATGTTCATGACCTCGGACTCGCCCGGCCGGTCGCGGCGCTTGTCGACGATGGCGAGCGGGGCGTCGATGCGCTTGGCGAGTGCCCGCGCCCGGACCACGCCGCCGACGTCGGGCGAGACCACCATGGCGTTCTTGTAGTCGAGCCGCTCGCGGATATCGCGCGCCATCAGCGGGGCGCCGAACAGGTTGTCGGTGGGGATGTCGAAGAAGCCCTGGATCTGCCCGGCATGGAGATCGAGCGTCAGCACGCGGTCGACGCCGGCATGGGTGATCAGGTTGGCGACGAGCTTGGCCGAGATCGGGGTGCGGCCCGAGGCGCGCCGATCCTGGCGGGCATAGCCGAAATAGGGGATCACCGCCGTGATGCGCCTGGCCGAGGAGCGGCGCAGCGCGTCGGTGATGATCAGCAGCTCCATCAGGTGGTCGTTCGTCGGGAACGAGGTCGACTGGATGATGAAGACATCCTGGCCGCGCACGTTCTCCTGGATCTCGACGAAGACCTCCATGTCGGCGAAGCGCCGGACGGACGCCTTGGCGAGCGGAATGTCGAGGGAGGCACAGATCGCTTCGGCGAGCGGCCGGTTGGAATTGCCGGCGACGACTTTGATCGAAGAGGGCATGCCGGGGCGCACCGTAAAGACTGGCAGGTTCGGGCCGCGGAGGCAGCTCGATTTGACGGGCTCTTAACAGCGCGATGACAATGAGTCGACTGTTGCACTGCAAAAAGGCAGTGCGAATCGTACTTGTCTGCCTTGCTTACGGCGCGTTGCTGGTAGCGGCAGGTTATGCGGAACCACAGCCCTCATCCTGAGAAGCCGCTTTAGCGGCGTCTCGAAGGATGCTCCAGTGGGCTTCCGAACCTCCTGGAGCATCCTTCGAGACGCGCTTCGCGCTCCTCAGGATGAGGGCTGAGGATGAGCGGGCTCTCTCAGGAGCGCTTGCCGGTTGCGGCGGAGGCGGTCTTGGTCTTGCCCTTGGCGTCGGTCGCGGCCGGCTTTTCCGGGGCGGGGACGCTGACGAGGAAGGTCGCGATCGCGTCCATCGAATCGGAGGCTGCCTTGGCGACGATGGTCTGATCGATGCCGGCCCAGGGGTCCTCAGTGCCGCCGCGCTTGCCCAGGCTCTCGCCCTGGACGCGCTGGGCGCGCTTCTTGGCCTCGTCATAGACGTCCCAGACGAAGGCGAGCGCGGTCAGGCCGTCCTCGGTTGGCTGGGCGGTGAGGTAGCCGCGGACCCGGAAGCGGGCGGGCGCGTTGCCGGCAACGATCTCCATCTTACGCTCGGCCGCAGCTTCGCCGAGCATGCTGGCGAAGCGGGTGGTGACCTGGTCGGGCGCGCCGGAGATGCTCTGAACCGAAACCGGGACGCCGGGCGCGTCGACGCGCGGACGCTCCGCGGTGGCGGTGGTCTCCTGGCAGCCCGCAAGCGCAAGCGCGACTACCGGGCCGAGAACGAGGCCACTCAAACGACCGATCATGACGCCTCCCGCCTGTTTTGCGTACGGGTTGGATTTCTTAAGAATTCGTTGCGCAGCCCTTTTAGGCTCAACGGATGGCGAGGTCCAGATCGGGCAGGTTGATCGGTTCACAACTGCTTTCACCGACCAGATAGGTGCGACCGAGGCACATCGCGGTCTCGCTCTCGGAATCCATCAGGATCATATGGGCGAACATCACCATGCCCGGCACGAGCGGCCAGTCGTTGTTCTCGTAGAACATCGGCCAGTCCATCCAGCTCGGCGTGAACTTGGCGCCGAGCGAGTAGCCGCAGGCATTGAGCCGATGGCCGGAGAGGCCGTGCTCGTCGAAGACGCGGGCATGGGCCGAGAAGACGTCGCCGGCGCTGCGGCCGGGCTTCAGCTCGCCCTCGCAGGCCAGCAGCGCGGCCTTGGCGGCGGCGTGGTAGCTCAGGTGCAGCGGGCGCGGCTCGCCGATGACGACGGTGCGCATGATCGCCGCGTGGTAGTGCCGATAGACCCCGGCGAATTCGAGCGTGATCTGGTCCTTGGCCGAGAGCTTGCGGCGGCCGGCCTTGTAGCGGCAGAGCAGGGCGTCCTGGCCCGAGCCGATGATGAACTCGTTGGCTGGGTAGTCGCCGCCGCCTGAGAAGATCGCTTCGTGCTGGGCGGCGAGGATGTCGCCCTCGTCGGCGCCGTCGCGGATCAGGTCGAGCGCGGCCTTGTCGGCCGCATCGGAGAGCGTCGCGGCCTCGCGGACATAGGCGATCTCCTCCGACGACTTCACGGCGCGCAGGCGCGTCACGATGGTCGAGGCGTCGACGAACTCGCTGAAGCCGGCGAAGGCGGTCTCGAGCTTGCGGCCATTGGCGGCGACGAGCCCGTAGGATTCGAACTCGACGCCGATATGCTTGCCGGCGAGGCGCAGGTCGCGCGCCAGCGCCAGCAGGTCATTGGCCGGGTTGGCGTCCTTGCCGTCCTTCCAGACGCGGATGCAGCTCAGGTTCGAGGTATGCTGGGCCTGGCGCAAATCGGCCGAGCGGGTCAGCAGCGCCATGCTGCCATCGGCCTTCACGACAAGGCACTGGAAGAAGCAGAAGCCGAACGTGTCGTAGCCGGTCAGCCAGAACATCGATTCCTGCTGGAACAGGAAGAGCGCGTCGAGCTTCTCCTGCTGCATCGCGGAGAGGAGCGAGGCGCGGCGGCGGGCAAACTCGGCGGGGGAGAAATGCAGGGCCATGTCCGGGTTCCGTAGCGGAGCGTCGTCGATCAGTAAGGGGGGCGTGCCAGTGGGCCAAGCCCTGATTTGCGGCAGGGCTGCCGCCTTTGCAGCGGGAGGCTTCGTCTCCCATATCGATCGTGCTAGGCACGCTGCTTCCGCCCAGGAGACAACCATGGTCACGACCTCGAACCGCATTCTCGACGATCTCGCCCGCCTGGTGACCGATGCCGCCGGCGCGGCCCAGGGCGTGCGCCGCGAGGTCGAGACCGTGGCGCGCACGCAGATCGAGCGGCTGCTGCGCGAGCTCGACGTCGTCTCCCGCGAAGAGTTCGAGGCGGTGCGCGAGATGGCGCTGCTGGCGCGCGAGGAGAACGACAAGCTCGCCGCGCGGCTGGCCGCGCTCGAGGCGGCGCAGGCCAAGAGCTGAGGTCGGACACCCTCAGCCCTCATCCTGAGGAGCGGACGAAGTCCGCGTCTCGAAGGATGCTCCAGAGGGCACTGAACCATCCTTCGAGACGCCGCTAAAGCGGCTCCTCAGGATGAGGGCTCGTTTCCACAAGGCAGTTGCCCTTACGGCTGTGGACAGCCGCCAGCGGGGATTGAGCCTTCCCCCCGAATCCGACGAGCGTCACGACCGTGTTGGGAGCGTCACAGCGCCTGCGCTATCGTCGATGAAAGAGGTGATTCGCCAGCTGCCCGCCCGGGCCCGCTGGCGAAGCAAAGGCAAGTAGTAGAATGGGGCGGTGTCGCCTCGGCCACAGGGCCGCTTCGGCATCGAGACCTCGCCTTTGCAGTCGGGTTGCGTCCTTTTTCCGTCGCCGTGTTCCCGTTCTCGAACGAGTCGGACCTGCACTCCCGCAGGGGCCGGCAGTTGGACCTTGGGCATGATGGACCTTGATCTGGACGCCGAACTCGATCGGCCTTCCAATCCTCTCGATCTGATTGAACGACTGGCAGCCCTCAACAACTGGACCTTCGACCGCGACAGCGACGACGAGCTCTCCGTCGCCGTGAGCGGCGGCTGGGCCGAATACCATGTCGCCATCACCTGGCTTTCGGAGGTGGAGGCGATCCATATCGCCTGCGCCTTCGACCTGAAGGTGCCTGACCGGCGCCGCGCCGAAGTGCTGCAGCTGGTCAGCCTCGTCAACGAGCAGCTCTGGCTCGGCCATTTCGACCTGTGGAGCACGGAGAACGTGGTGATGTACCGCCACGCGCTGCTGCTTTCGGGCGGAGCGGAGCCGACCGACGAGCAGGCGGCGGCGCTGATCAAGGCGGCGATCGATTCCTGCGAGCGCTATTTCCAGGCCTTCCAGTTCGTGGTCTGGGCTGGAAAGACTGCGCGCGAGGGACTCGAAGGCGCCATGCTGGAGACGGTCGGCGAAGCCTGAGACCGTTTGCGAATTCTACCGCTGCGGTCCTCTGACGCGACTTTCTGCGCTTCCGGTGCTCACGGACTGATGTCCGCTCCGCTCCGGTTCTCGAAAGCCGCGCCAGCCGACTCGCAGCGGCGAATTCTCAAAACGGTCTCTTCGAGGCGGGTGTCTGCGTCGGTGCTTAAACGTCGTGCCCGGGCTTGACCCGGGCATCTCCAGCCGGTTTCTGGTCCTGAGATGCTCGGCTCGAGGCCGAGCATGACGTTCGAGAGAGGCCGCCATGACCAGTCCCCTGCCGAAGACGCTCGTCCTGATCGGGGCGGGCAAGATGGGCGGAGCCATGCTCGAAGGCTGGCTGCGCATCGGCATGGATCCGGCCGGGATCAGCCTAGTCGACCCCAAGCCTTCGGATGAGATGGTTGCGCTCGCGGCGGAGAAGGGCATGGCCCTGAACCTCGACCCGCAGGCGCTCGCGCCGGCCGAGGTTCTGGTGCTCGCCACCAAGCCGCAAATGCTCGACACGGCCGCGCCGACCGTGCAGGCCTTCGTTCATCCGCAGACGCTGGTGATCTCGATCCTCGCCGGCAAGACGCTGGGCGACATCGCGGCGCGTCTCCCCAATGCCACCGCCATCATCCGCGCCATGCCGAATCTTCCGGCTTCGGTGCAGCGTGGCGCGACCGGTGCTGCGGCCGGCAAGGGCGTCAGCGCCGCGCAGAAGACGATGGCCGATACGCTGCTCGGCAGCATCGGCATCGTCGAATGGCTGGCCGATGAGTCGCTGGTCGACTGCGTGACTGCGGTCTCGGGCTCGGGACCGGCCTATGTCTTTCATCTCGTCGAGTGCCTCGCGGCGGCCGGCATCGCGATCGGCCTTCCGCCCGAGACTGCCGAGCGGCTGGCGCGGGCGACGATCATCGGCGCCGGCGAGATGCTGCACCAATCGCCGCTGCCGCCGGCGACCTTGCGCCAGAACGTGACCTCGCCCGGCGGTACCACGGCGGCCGCCTTGGAGCATCTGATGGCCGATAACGGCATGGCGCCGCTGGTTCGCCGCGCCGTGGCTGCCGCCAAACGTCGCGCCGAGGAGCTTTCGGGCTGATCGGCCTTTCATAGGCCGTGTTCCGGGCCTAGCTTCTCCTGATCGCTTCGCGAACAGGAGATGTCAGATGGCGCGCAAACCCGCTTCCCCTCCAACCGCCGAGCCGTCCGTCAGCGCAGCCCCGGCCGATCCGCGCCGGCTCGTGGTCGGAGCGCTGTTCAAGCTGGCGGCTGATCGCCCGTGGGACGAGATCGAGCTGACCGATATCGCGACCGAGGCCGGGGTCTCGCTCGCCGCCCTTCGCAACCTCTTCCCGTCCAAGCTCGCGATCCTCGGCGGCCTGACCAGGATCGTCGACGAGGCGGTGCTCGCCGGCACCTCCGACGACCTCGCCGCCGAGCCGGCCCGCGAGCGCATGTTCGATCTGGTGATGCGCCGGCTCGATGCGCTGACGCCGTATAAGGAGGGCCTGCGCAAGATCATGCCGGTCCTGCGCCGCGACCCGCTGACGCTGGCTGCGCTCAACCGCGCCTCGGTCAATTCCTGGCGCTACATGCTGGCCTCAGTCGGCATCCCGACCGAGGACCGGCTCGGTCCTGTCCGCGTCCAGGGCGCCGTGCTGCTGATGGCGCGCGTGGCGGAGACCTGGCTCGACGATGACGAGGCCGAGCAGTCGCGCACCTTGGCGCGGCTCGACCGCGAGCTGAAGACCGCGAGCTGGGTGCTGTCGCGGGCGGAGGACCTGCACCGGCTCACCGCTCCGCTGCGCGGGCTCGCCCGGGCTCTGTGCAGCGCTCGTCCGCGCGTGCGCCGGCGCGAGCGCGGCGATGCCGACCGGCGCGGCGAGGACTATGCGCCGGCGATCTGAACAGGTGTCGAATCTGCAGAAAGTCTTTTGATGACCTAGGGTTGCGTCTTGCTTCCGTAGAGTCATCAATGCGGCAAAAGCTGGGCATTGTTAATTTGGTCTTAGCCATTTCTGGAGAAAGTGCAGAGTCACTTTCTCCAGGGGCGGCTCCATGTCTTTCTTCAGGCGTTTCACCACTCTCTCGATCAGCCAATCCTTCGTCCTGATCGCGGCGCTTGCCGTGGTCATCGCCGTCGGCGGCGTGGCCTACACGCTCGTCGGCGCACGCGGCGAGATGCTCATGCTCAAGCGCGGCGAGATGAAGAACGCGGTCGAAGCCGCCGCCTCGACGATCAACGGCTACGTGGCGCGGGTCCAGAAGGGCGAGCTGAAAGAGGCCGACGCCAGGAAGATGGCGCTCGACGCCATCGCGAACGCCCGCTTCGATAACGGCAACTACTATTTCGTCGTCAATTTCGACGGCATCAGCGTCTCGCATGCCAACAAGAAGATCGAGTCGACCGACATGCGGCCGCTCAAGGATGCGGACGGCAAGTTCTTCGTCCAGGACATGATCACGCTCGCCAAGGCGAAGGGCACGGGCTTCCTCGACTATGGCTGGCTCAAGCTGGGCGACAAGGAGCCCTCGCTGAAGATCTCCTACATCGTCGCCGTGCCGCAATGGCAATGGCTGGTCGGCACCGGCGTGCATGTCGACGACGTCGACAACGCCTTCTACCGGATGGTCCGCAACCTCGCCTATGTGCTGGTGCCGCTCGGCCTGCTGATGCTCGGCCTGGTGATCCTGCTCAGCCGCCGCGCCAACGGCATGCTGAAGGACACGACCAGGAGCATGGAGGGCCTCGCCGCCGGTGCGCTCGATACGCCGATCGCGCATGACGAGCGCGGCGACGAGATCGGCAGCATGGCGCGCTCGCTGATCGTCTTCCGCGACGCGGCGCTGGCCAAGGCGGAGATGGAGGAAGACAAGCAGCGGGTGGAGGCGCAGGCCAACGCCCAGCGCGATGCGGCCGATACGGAGCGCCATCGCAACGAGACCGAGCGCACCGATGCGGCGCGCAAGCAGGCAACGGTGGTCGAGGCGCTCGGCGCCGGCCTGGAGCACCTCGCCGATGGCGACCTGACCTATCGGATCGATGCCGCCTTCACCGCCGAATACGTCAAGCTCAAGGATGATTTCAACGACGCGATCGGCAAGCTCCAGGAGACGATGCGGCAGATCGCGACCAATACCGAGAGCATGAAGGCAGGTTCGGGCGAGATCAGCCAGGCCGCCGACGACCTCGCCGGGCGCACCGAGCAGCAGGCCTCCTCGGTCGAGGAGACCGCGACCGCGCTCGACGAGCTGACCGCGACCGTGCGCCAGACCGCCGAGAGCGCCCGCCTCGCCAGCCAGGCTACGGTTCAGGTCAAGTCCGAGGCCGAGCAGTCGACCCAGATCGTGCGCGATGCCGTCACCGCCATGGGCGGCATCGAGAAATCGGCCGACGAGATCTCGCAGATCGTCGGCGTCATCGACGAGATCGCCTTCCAGACCAACCTGCTGGCGCTCAACGCCAGCGTCGAGGCGGCCCGCGCCGGCGATGCCGGCAAGGGTTTTGCGGTCGTCGCCTCCGAGGTGCGGGCGCTGGCGCAGCGCTCGGCCGAGGCCGCCAAGGAGATCAAGGGGCTGATCACCGCCTCGAATGTCGAGGTCGAGAAGGGCGTCGCGCTCGTCGGCCAGACCGGCAATGCCCTGCAGCGCATGGCCGGCGAGATCACCCGCGTCACCACGCTGGTGGCCGAGATCGCCGGTGCCGCGCAGGAGCAGTCCTCGGGCCTCCAGGAGGTCAATGCCGCCGTCAACGAGATGGACCAGGCGACCCAGCAGAACGCGGCGATGGCCGAGCAGTCGACCGCCGCGGCGCATGCGCTCTCGCAGGAGGCCGACCGGCTCGCGGGGCTGGTCTCGCGCTTCCGGGTCGGCGGCGAGGTCGTCGGCTTGCAGGCGATGGCCCGCAAGATGGCGAGCGTGGTTGCGCCGGCGCCGCGCGCTGCTACTCCTATGCGCAGGGCGGCGCCCCCGGTGAGCGGCGCGGCGACGGCCCGCAAGCTCGAGCCGAGCGCGCATGACGCCGCCTGGGAGGAATTTTGAGCCTACCGACCGAACCCGCCGCGCAAATCGGCTTCGACGATTTCCTCAAGGTCGACATCCGCGTCGGCACCATCGTCGAGGCCGAGCCCTATCCCGAGGCGCGCAAGCCGGCGCTCAAGCTGGTGATCGATTTCGGCGGCACGATCGGCCGCAAGAAATCCTCGGCGCAGATCACGAAGCATTATCGCCCCGAGGACCTGCCGGGCCGGCAAGTCCTCGCGGTCGTCAATTTCCCGCCGCGCCAGATCGGCAAGTTCATGTCGGAGGTGCTGACGCTCGGCGTGCCCGATGCCGACGGCGAGGTCGTGCTGATCGGGCCGAGCCTGAAGGTGCCCGAGGGCGGGCGGCTGTTCTGATCAGGCAGCCGTCCGGGCCTGCCAGAGCCCCGTAGCCAAGGTAGTCGGCGCCGGATCGGCTGTTGACCAGCGCAGCGGCAGGGCTCCCGTCTGTCGCCAGCCGCGCGTAACACGGAAGCGCCAGAGCCGCTCGGCGCCCTCCAGCAGGCCGAGTTCCGGTCCGTCCCAGACGATTTCCGTCTCGCCCTGAAGCTGGAGGATGTCGCCTCCGCTGAAATCGACGAAGAGCAGCGCGGCGCGCGGCTCCAGCAGCAGGTTGCCGAGCGTGTTGAAGTAGGCGTTGCCGGTGAAGTCCGGCACGGTCAGCGTGTCGCCATCGATGCGCACGAATCCCGGCCGCCCGCCGCGGTGCGAGATATCGACGCCATCCGCCGAGGCGCTGGCGATGAAGAGTGTGTCGGCGCCGGCGATGAGGCGCCGCGCGCTTGTGTCGAGTCCGGACAGGGTCTCGACCGGACGGGGCATGGTGGCGACGCGGGCCGAGTCACGCGTTTGGATGTACTTCGCGCAATTGCCGAAGCTCTGCGCGACAGCGACGTCGAAACCGCGCCCGTCACGCAGGCTGATGGTGCCATTGGCTCGGTTGCGCCGCCTCGTGTTGAAGTCGAGGCCAAGCAGGCCAACTGGCGCGCCTGTCCGGAGGGCGGCGTCAGCCGGATCGTCCGGCGAGGGCAGGGCGGCGATGCTGAGGCTGGTGGCCGCTGGGCTCAGCACGAAGCCGGCCTCGCCTGCCAGCACGGTCGCGATCGGCCAGCCCTGCGCATCCCGCCCGGCTGCGAAGAGATAGGGCAGCAGCGTAAAGAAGTCGCGGTGCTGGGCCGGCATGAACTCGCGGATGCCGGCGCCGCGCGAGGAGATTCCGGCGCGGGCCTGCGCCGCCAGCTCGCCGGGATGGAAGGGCTGCGCGTCCATGGCTCAGGCCGCCCGAACCGGGATGGGCGAGCGCGGCATCGGCTTGAAGAAGGGCAGGGCCTCGACCCGCGCCAGCCAGGCCCTGACGGCCGGATAGGGCTCGAGCGGGATGCCGCCTTCGGGCGCATGCGCCACATAGGAATAGCAGGCGAGATCGGCCAGCGTCGGATGGTCGACGGCGAGATAGGCGCGGCCGGCGAGGTGGCTCTCCATGAAGCCGAGCACGCGGGCTGCGATCATCTCGGCCCGGGCAGGATCGTCCTGGAACCCGAATTGAGCGACGAGCCGCGCGATGCTGGGGCCATGCATGATCTCGCCCGCCGCGATCGAGAGCCAGCGCTGGACCTGCGCGGCGGCGACGGGCTCGGCCGGCAGCCAGTCGCTGTCGGGCGCGTAGCGCTTCACCAGATAGACCATGATGGCGTTGCTGTCGGCGAGGGTGAGGTCGCCATCCTGCAGCACCGGAATCTGCCCAAGCGGGTTCAGTGTGCGGAAAGCGTCGCTGCGGCGCACGTCGGCGGGGGCTGCCTCGTAGCGATAGGGCAGGCCGAGCGCGAGCAGCAGCAACTCGACGCGGTGGGCGTGGCCGGAGAGCGGCGTGCCGTGCAGGGTGATGTCGGGCTGGAGCATGGTCTGTCCTCGCGTGATCGTGCCGTGGACTGTGATTGTTTCGCCCATCGGGCGAAATCTGGTATCTCTGAAACTCAGAATTCCAGTTTGAGAAACCTGCGATGGACCGTCTCGACGAGCTGGCGATCTTGGTCGCGATCCTCGACAGCGGCAGCCTGGCCGGGGCCGGGCGGCAGTTGCGGCGCTCGCGCCCGGCGGTCACGCGGGCCCTGGCCGGGCTGGAGGAGCGCGTCGGGGCCCGGCTGATCGCGCGCAGCACGCGCCGGCTGACGCCGACCGATGCCGGGCGCGAACTGGCGGCGTCGGCGCGGCGCATGCTGGCGGATTACGAGACAGCGCTACGCGGCGTCTCGGCCGCGCCGCTGCGCGGGCTGCTCAGGGTGACCGCGCCGCTCGTTTTCGGCCGGCGGCATGTGACGCCGATCGTGACCGAGTTCCTCGACCTGCACCCGGAGATCCAGGTCGAGCTCGTGCTGGCCGACCGCAACCTCGACATGATCGAGGAGGATTTGCACGCCGCGATCCGCATCGGTCCGCTGCCGGATTCTCGGCTCGTCGTGCGCAGGGTCGGCGAGGTGCGGCATCTGCTGGTGGCCGCGCCGGCCTATCTGGAGCGGAGCGCGCCTCTGCGCCGGCCGGCCGACCTGGCGGGGCACGACACCATCGCCAGCGCCGCGACGGGCCAGGGGCCGGTCTGGCATTTCGGCGGTCCGGGCCGCGGTGCCCGCATCGCGATCACGCCGCGCTTCATCGTCAACGAGATCGAGTCGATCCTGATCGCGGCGCGCGCCGGGCGCGGGCTGGCGCGGCCGCTGTCCTATCAGGCCGCCGACGATCTCGCTGCCGGCACGCTGGTGCGCCTGCTGCCGGAATTCGAGCCGGCGCCGCTGCCGGTGCAGCTCGTGGTGCCGAGCGGCCAGCATCTGGCGCCGAAGGTGCGAGCCTTCCTCGACCACGCCGCGCAACGCTTTGCGCAGCTTGCAGTGATCCAGCCGGAGCGTGGCGCCTGAAGGCGCCGTGCGGTCAGCGCAGCGAGCCGGCGAAGCCGGTGATCGCCGAGACCACCGCGCTCTCGCGGCCGACGAAGCCGTGATGCGCGCGGGCCTGGCACGGATCGCCCTGCGTGGTGCCGCCGTCGATCCAGACCGTCCTGGCGCGGCTGCCAGCCCATTGCTGGAAGGCAATGGCGCCGTCCGGCGTCGAGAGGCGGCAGCCGTCCTGGCGGTGTTGGATGATCAGCATCGGCGGCAGGCTTGCGGGATCGCCCAGCGCAGGACGGGCCTGTTCGAGCAGGGCGGAGGCGAAGACGATGCCGTCCGGCCGCGAGGCCAGCGTTCCGCCGACCTTGAGCGCGCCGCGGCTCATCGCCACCACGATCACGCGCGGGGCGATGGTGCGCATCAGCTCGATCGCCTTGGTGGGATCGGCGCCGTAGTCGAGCGTCAGGCTGGCGATGCCGCTGCGGGCATAGGCGCCGCGCGTCCGCACGATCCAGTTGCCGCCGGCCTGAATACTGCCGTCAGCGCCAATGCCGATATTGCCGTCGCCGCCGGTCAACAGGATCAATCCAGCCTTGGCTTTGCCCGCCGGCTTGTTGAGCAGCGCCCTGCCGCCGCCGAAAAGTCCGCCGAGATCGACCACCTCTTCGGCGAATGCGGTCGCCGGCAAGAGGAGGGCGAGAGCGAGAAGCAGGAACCTGACAGTCGTACGAAGCATCAAGGCGTCTCCCCAGAGCCGAATAGTTCTTGTGATTTAATCTGCCAGCATTTGGCAACGCTATGATGTCGTTTGAAACTTACGTGATCGCTGGGCCGCTTGCCGGGTCACACTGGCAGGCGCACCGTCGCACGCAAGCCGCCGAGCGGCGAGTCGCCCAGGATGATGTCGCCGCCATGCGCCCTGGCGATGTCGCGGGCGATGGCCAAACCCAGCCCCGTGCCGCCGCTATCGACGTTGCGGGCCTCGTCGAGGCGGAAGAAGGGTCGGAAGACGTCCTCGCGCTGGTCGGGCGGGATGCCGGGCCCGTCATCGTCGACCATCACGATCAGGTAGCGCGCGTCATGGGTGGCGCTGATCGCGATGCTGTCGCCGTAGCGGGCGGCGTTGGAGACGAGGTTGGTCAGCAGGCGGCGAAAGGCGTCGGGCCGGATCACCACCAGCGGGTCGCCGACGACCTTGAGATGGGTCTGGTGGTTCTGGCGCTCGGCGTCGGATTTCAGCTCTTCGAGCAGCGCGCGGATGTCGGTCTCGACCGGCGCCTCGCCGGCGTCGCCGCGGGCGAAGGCGAGATAATCCTCGAGCATGCGGCTCATCTCGTCGACGTCCTTCTCGAGCGCGTCGAGGTCGGGAGACCTTTCCAGAAGTGCGAGCGAGAGCTTGAAGCGGGTCAGGATGGTGCGCAGGTCGTGGCTGACGCCGTTCAGCATCGTGGTGCGCTCGCCCATGGCGCGCTCGATGCGGCGCTTCATCTCGATGAAGGCGTTGCCGGCGCGGCGGACCTCGCGCGCGCCGCGCGGGCGGAATTCCGGGTCGCGGCCCTTGCCGAAGGCCTCGGCCGCATCCGCGAGGCGCAGGATCGGCCGGATCTGGTTGCGCAGGAAGAGCACGGCGATGGTGAGCAGGATCAGCGAGGTGCCGATCATCCAGAGCAGGAAGATGTGGCTGTTCGAGGCATAGGCCTGGCTGCGCCGCGTCAGCACGCGCATGACGTTGGGCCCGAGCTTGATCCTGATCTCGATCAGGCTGGAGCGGCCGACGGTGTCGAGCCAGAACGGCCGTGCGACCTGCTGGCTGAGCTCGGCCGAGAGCGCCGAATCGAGCAGCGAGAAGAAGGGGCGGGGGCCGGGCGGCGGCAGGTCGGTGTCGGGGATGATGTCGACATCCATGCCGAGCCGGTTCTGCGCGATGCGCGCCAGCACCGAGGCGTCGGCATCCTGTGGGTAGCTCTCGTAAACGTCGATCAGCGCCGAGATTTCCGAGGCGACGGCCGAAGACAGGCGCTGCGTCACCGTCTGCCAGTGGCGTTCCATGAAGACATAGGCGACGACCGATTGCAGCAGCACCACCGGCGCGATGACGATGACCAGCGCACGCGGGTAAAGCCCCTTCGGCATGTAGCGGCCGACGAGGCGAAAGGGGCGCTCGGTGAACTTGAGCACGGGCTTCAGCGCGCCTGCCAGCCGCGCCCATCCCCGCGCGAGCGCGGCGCGGGCCCGGCCGATGCCGAGGCCGGCCGCCTGCGCAAGGCGTGCGTGATGCGTGTCGCTCGACATCGAGTTCAGCCCCGGTCCGTCACCAGCCGGTAGCCGATGCCGCGCACGGTCTGGAGGTAGAGCGGGTCGGCCGGGTCGCGCTCGATCTTGCGGCGCAGCCGGTTGATCTGGACGTCGATGGTGCGGTCGTTGGCGGCCGAGCCCTGGGCGGCGAGCTGCTCGCGCGGCACCTGCTCGCCGGCATGCTCGGCCAGCGTGGTCAGGATCTCGCGCTCGCGCTCGGTCAGGCGGATGGTCTCCTCGCCTTGCCTGAGCTCGCCGCGGGCCAGCCCGTAGATGAAGGGGCCGAAGCGGACGAAGTCGGGCCGAGTGCCGGACTGCGCGGTGTCGACCACGACCGTGCGCTTCAGGATGTTGCCGAGGCGCAGGATCAGCTCGCGCGGCTCGAACGGCTTGGAGAGGTAGTCGTCGACGCCGAGCTCGAGCCCGTTGATGCGGTCGGCGCTGTCGGCGCGGGCTGTGAGCATGAGGATCGGGACGTTGGAATCGCCGCGGAAGCGGCGCGCGAAGTCGAAGCCGTTCTCGCCGGGCATCATGATGTCGAGCACGATGGCGTCGAAGACGAGATGGGCCAGCCGGGAATCGGCCTCGGCCGCGCTGGCGGCGGTGGTGACGCGGTAGCCGTGATCGCCGAGGAAGCGCGCCAGCAGGTCGCGCAGCCGGCGGTCGTCATCGACCACCAGGATATGCGGCGCCTCGTCGGGCACAGGCTTGAGGGCGCTGCTCACGGCCATCTGGGCTCCTTTTCCGTCCGCGTGCGCTCCGGGAGCGCGGCGTTTCCGCCCACAGGATAGCACAGGCCGGCCGAGCTCGGGGGCAACCCTTCGTCGCGCCCCGGATAACATTGTCTAACCTTTTGAAACGTCGTCATCCGAGCGGGAGACGTCCGCGCCGGACGCTGGTCAGTCCGATCCGGCCAGCGAGCCCAGTACCTTCCGGCGCTCCGCAGGGTCGATCAGCCCGGCGAGATAGCGCGCGACGACCTCGCCCGCCTCGGGGCCGACGATGGCGAGCGCGGCATTGATGCGCTTGGCCTGCAGCTGCGCCAGCCGGACGGCGAGTTCGCGACCGGCGGTGGTGGCGTGGAGGTTGCGCTGGCGCTTGTCCTGCGTGCCCATGCGCGACTCGACGAAGCCGGTCTCGACCAGCTCCTTCAGCACGCGGTTGAGGCTCTGCTTGGTGATCTGCAGGATGTCGAGCAATTCGGCGATGGTCAGGCCCGGGCGGCGCTGCACGAAATGCAGGACGCGGTGATGGGCGCGGCCGAAATTATAATCGGCGAGGATGCGGTCGGGGTCGCCGACGAAGTCGCGATAGGCAAAGAAAAGCAGCTCGATCAGCTCGTAGGGCACGTCCTCGGCGCTGGCGGGCCGGGGCGCTTCGGTCGCTCTGGCGTGCGTGTCGCTCATGGCGCGCTCCCTTTTTATGTCAGCCATGTTGACATATCTCAGACGGAAGATTACCGGTCAAGCATGCTGAGCGACTGAAAATGTCGCATTCGCCCGCTGCGGCGCAGCATTCGTTCCGCGCTTGCGTCCCGCGAGGTGCTGTGGCGGAGTTCGGGCAAGAAGACGTGCAAGAGGAGTTTCCCATGTCTGTCATTCCTTTCGACCAGCGCGACGGCGTGATCTGGTTCGACGGCAAGCTCGTGCCGTGGAAGGACGCCAAGGTGCACGTACTGACCCATGGGCTGCATTACGGCTCCTGCGTGTTCGAGGGCGAGCGCTCCTATGATGGCGTGATCTACAAGTGCACCGAGCATTCGAAGCGCTTCCACAAGTCGGCCGAGATCATGGATTTCGACATCCCCTATTCGGTCGCCGAGATCGACGAGGCCAAGTATCTCTGCCTCAAGGAGAACGGCCTGAAGGACGCCTATATCCGCCCCGTCGCCTGGCGCGGGTCGGAGATGATGGCGGTCTCCGGCATCAACAATACGATCCATACCGCGATCGCGGTGTGGGAATGGCCGAGCATGTTCGACATGGCGCAGAAGCTGAAGGGCGTGCGCCTCGACGTGGCGGAGTATCGCCGGCCGGACCCGGCCTGCGCCCCGGTCCACGCCAAGGCGGCGGGGCTCTACATGATCTGCTCGCTCTCGAAGCATAAGGCCGAGCGCGCCGGCTATGCCGACGCGATGATGCTCGACTGGGAAGGCAATGTCGCCGAATGCACCGGCGCCAACATCTTCTTCATCAAGGACGGCGTGATCCACACCCCCAAGGCTGACCGCTTCCTTGACGGCATCACCCGCCAGTCGGTGATCGAGCTGTGCCAGCAGCGCGGCTTCGAGGTGATCGAGCGCCGCATCCGGCCGGAAGAGCTCGACGGCTTCGCGGAATGCTTCATCACCGGCTCGGCCGCCGAGGTGACGCTGGTCTCCGAGATCGGGCCCTACAAGTTCATCACCGGCAACATGGGCAAGGTGATCATGGAGGATTACTCCGCCGCAGTGCGGCCGTCCTCCGCCAAGGCGGCCTGAGGCCGGCCCCGAGAGATTGGTGAGCGGCGGCCGCCGCCGCTCACTGCCCGACCTTCACCTCGCTTCGGAACAATGTCAGCCAGTCGTCTGGCGGCAGGCCGCGGCACTCGCCCATCGTGGTGAAGGCGGTCAGCGCGAAGCCTGATCCGGTCCAGGCGTAGTTGCCGGAGCTGCCGCAATCGCCGATGCCGCGGCCCTTGGCGAAGAAGCTGATCTGGCCGGTCTTCGGATCGTAGTCCGAATTGATCAGCATGTTGTCGTCCTGGCGCGGGAAAGCGACGCTGCGGGCGCTCGCCATCGCATTGCCGCTGACGGTCCAGTAGCCGGTGATGACGTTGTAGGCGCCGCTGCCGCAATAGAGCCCGATCAGCTGCTGCGTGGCGCTTAGCGGCCAGGCCTGGTCGGGACTGGACGTGGCGCCGTCATTATCCTCGCAGGCATCGGGAGCGGCGGTCTTGAGGTGCTTGCGCAGGGCGGCGCCGAGCGCCTTCGCGGCTTTCTCGTCGAGCGGCGCGGCCGTCGGCCTGGCGGTGATGACGGGTGGAGCAGGGGCTGGCGGAACGGTGCCCGCGGCGGCATCGCCCTTGCGGATCAGCGCGGTCACCGTATTGAGCCGGCCCTGCTGCTCGTCGATCCAGAGCAGGGCGGCCACCGAGCCGGCGAGGGAAATCGTGTAGCTCTTGCCCGCCATGGTGGCGGAGAGCTTCGTCGCCTTGCGGGCGGCGGCGATCAGGCTCGCCGTGTCCGCCTCCGAGAACGCGACGACCGCGGTCTCCTCGTCAGGCAGCGCCGCGGCCATGGTCCTGCCAGCGGCCGGGAAGGGCGCACCGTCGAGCGAGAGCCGCACGGATTGCGGCGCCTTGAGCTTCTCGCCCACCAGCTTCAGCGAAAGCGACGCGGCGCCGGTCGGCCCGCCGGGACGCTCGAGCTTGAGGTAGCCGACCGTATCGGCGCCGTCCTCGGGCAAGGACAGGGCCGCGCAGCTTTTCAGGTTGTCGCAGCCGGCCGTCCAATCGCGGAAGCTCTTGCCGTCGCTCTGGGCGGTGGCTGCGGCGGGCAGGAACGCCGTGGCCGCCAGGCCAATGGCCAGGGCCGTGCGCATTCGGTCGGATCGTCCCGCGGACATAGTCAGCTCCAGCGCTCGGCGGCCTTGTCGTCTTCGCCCTTGGCCTCGACCCAGCCGCCGATGCTGCCATCGACGAGATGCTCGCGCTTCCAGAACGGGGCGCGGGTCTTGAGGTAGTCCATCATGAATTCGGCCGCCTCGAAAGCGGCGCGGCGATGGGCGGAGGCCGCGACGACCAGCACGATCTGCTCGCCCGGCCTGATCATCCCGTAACGGTGGATGGCAATGAGCCCGCTGAGGGGCCAGCGGCCTGCGGCTTCGGTGGCGACACGGCCGATTTCGGCCTCGGCCATGCCCGGATAATGCTCGAGTTCGAGCGCGGCGAGCGTGCCGCCCTCGTCGCGGCAGAGCCCGGCGAAGGTGACGATGGCGCCGATATCGGCGCGGCCGGCGGTCAGCGCGGCGATCTCGGCGTTGAGGTCGAAATCCTCGGATTGAATGCGGATGACCGGGGTCATCGTTCGCTCTCCGCCAAAGCACCGGGTGTTTCGACGGAACCTGAACGCGTCATCCCGGGCAAGCGCAGCGCCGTCCCGGGATCCATCGTAAGGCTCTGGCGCTCTAGGATGGATCCCGGAGCGGCGCTGCTGCGCGGCTTGTCCGGGATGACGTCGAGGGTGAGTTGCGTGAAAGCGGACATGCCGGCATCGTTTTCATGGAAGCGCGGGATGCGCCAGCACTTCAGCCGCCGGTCATCGGCGGGAAGAAGGCGATCTCCTTCGCGTCGGCGATCGCCGCGCCGGGCTTGACATGGGTGTGGTCGATGGCGGCGCGGACGATCGCCTCGTTCTCGAAGGCGGCCTCGTAGCCTTCGCCGCGCGTCTTCAGCCAGCGCACGAGATCGGCGATGGTGCGGGCCTCGGCCGGCAGTTCGACCGTCTCCTCGGCCAGCCCGATGCGCTCGCGCACCCAGGCGAAATAGACGAGTTTCAGGGTCCGGGTTCTGGTTTCGGCCAGCGTGTCTGTCAGCGTCATGGTGCGCGCTCGTCCTCCTCGACGAGGTGTCGGATGCCCGCGCTGAGATAATCCAGACCGGTATAGATGGTCAGGAGCGCGGCCAGCCACAGCATGACGATGCCGATCTGGGTATTATAGGGCAGAACCTTGTCGCCCGCGGGGCCGACGACGAGGAAGCCGAGCGCCAGCAACTGCGCCGTCGTCTTCCATTTCGCCACCTTGCTGACGGGGACGCTGACCTTCAATTCGGCCAGGAATTCGCGCAGGCCGGAGACCAGGATCTCGCGGCAGAGGATGACGATGGCGGCCCAGAGCGACCAGCCATGGATCGTGCCGTCGGCCACCAGCATCAGCAGCAGCGCGCAAACGAGGAGCTTGTCGGCGATCGGATCGAGCATGCGGCCGATCGCCGAGTGCTGGCTCCAGGCCCGGGCGATCCAGCCGTCGAGGAAATCCGTGACGGCCGCCGCGACGTAGATCGCGAGCGCGATCCAGCGCATCCAGTCGTCACGCGGCCAGAACAGCAACGCAACCAGGGCCGGGATCGCGGCGATCCGGCCGTAGGTCAGGAGGTTCGGCAGCGACCAGGGGCCACGCCGCCTTATGGCGTCCGGAAATATCGTCACGCCGTCACCAAAGCAGCAGGCATGTGACAGCGTCAACACGCAATCCCGCGAGGCGACGAGATGCCTCAAGCATCGTGAAAGAAATCATGCACCGCCTTGGCCGTGGCGGCGTTGACGCCCGGCGTGCGCATGAGGTCGTCGAGCTTGGCGCGCTGGATCGCCTTCACCGTGCCGAAATGCAGCAGCAGCGCCCGCTTGCGCGAGGGGCCGATGCCGGGGATTTCGTCGAGCGGGTTCTTGGTGATGTCGCGCTTGCGGCGGGCGCGGTGCGTGCCGATGGCGAAGCGGTGAGCCTCGTCGCGCAGGCGCTGGATGAAGAACAGCGCCGGGTCGCGCGGCGGCAGCTTGAACGGCTCCCTGCCGACCATGAAGAAGGTCTCGCGCATGGCGTTGCGGTCCTCGCCCTTGGCGATGGCGACCAGCGCGATGTCGGACGCGCCACATTCCGCCATGATCTTGCGGGCAGCCTCGAACTGGCCCTTGCCGCCGTCGACGATGACGAGGTCGGGGCGGGACGGGAAGGCGGAGTCGTCTTCCTCGGCAGGAGCAGTAGCAGGCGCTTCCCTTCCCCCTTGTGGGGAAGGGAGAGGGATGGGGGGGGGGCCGCCTGGTGAGAGCTCACCCGGTCGTTCGCCCCCCACCTCCAACTCCTCCCCGCCGGGGGGAGGAGAGTCCGTTGCGGTTCCCGCGTCCGGTTGGGCAGCCCCGCTCTCCTTCGCCAGCCTTGAGAACCGCCGCTTCAGCACCTCGCGCATCATGCCGAAATCGTCGCCGGCGATGGTGTCGGAGGAGATGTTGAAGGTGCGGTAATGGCTTTTCATGAAGCCGTCCCGCCCGGCGACGACCATGCCGCCGACCGCATTCGTGCCCATGATGTGCGAGTTGTCGTAGACCTCGACGCGGCGCGGCGGCCTCTGCAGCCCGAAGGCCTCGCCAAGGGCTCCGAGCAGGTGCTGCTGCCCGGCATTCTCGGCGAGCTTGCGCGAGAGCGCCTCCTTGGCGTTCTTCCGGGCGTGGGCGACGAGGTCGAGCTTCTCGCCGCGCTTGGGGGCGGCGACCTCGACCTTGCGACCGGCGCGGGCCGAGAGCGCCTCGCCGATCAGCCCGATCTCCTCGACCTCATGCGAGAGCAGCACCAGCCGCGGAGGCGGCTTGTCGTCGTAGAACTGGGTGACGACGGAGGCGAGCACCTCCTCCGGCGTCAGGCTCTTGTCGGCGCGCGGGAAGAGGGCGCGGTTGCCCCAGTTCTGGTGGTTGCGGAAGAAGAAGATCTCGACGCAGAAATGCCCGGCCTGCTCGTCGATGGCGAAGACGTCGGCCTCCTCGACGCCCTGGGTGTTGATGTCCTGGCCGGCCTGCACGGCCGAGAGCGCCGCGAGCCGGTCGCGATAGCGCGCCGCCTTCTCGAATTCGAGCTCCTCGGCCGCCTCCTGCATCCGGGCCGAGAGGGTCTGCTTCACCGTCGAGGAGCGGCCGGAGAGGAAGTCGCGCGCCTGTGCGGCCAGCGCCTCATAGTCGGTGTGCGAGATCTCGCCGGTGCAGGGGCCGGAGCAGCGCTTGATCTGGAAGAGCAGGCAGGGCCGGGTGCGGTTCTCGTAGTAGCTGTCGGAGCAGGAGCGGAGGAGAAACGCCTTCTGCAAGGCATCGATGGTGCGCTTGACCGCCCAGACCGAGGCGAAGGGGCCGAAATAATCGCCCTTGCGCTGGCGCGAGCCGCGATGCTTGGCGATCTGCGGGGCCGGATGGTCGCCGGTCAGCAGGATGTAGGGGAAGCTCTTGTCGTCGCGCAGCAGCACGTTGTAGCGCGGCCTGAGCTGCTTGATCAGGTTCGATTCGAGCAGCAGCGCCTCGGATTCCGTCCCGGTGGTGACGAATTCCATGTTGGCGGTTTCGGAGATCATCCGCGCGACCGCGTTGGTATGGGCCATGCCGCGGGCATAGGCCGTGACGCGGTTCTTCAGGCTCTTGGCCTTGCCGACATAGAGCACCTCGCCGGCACGATCGAACATGCGGTAGACGCCGGGCTTGTTCGGCAGGTGCTTGGCGAATTGCTGGATGACCTCGATGCCGTGCTTCAGCTCCGAGGGCGAGGCTTCGCTGATATCGGCGGCCGGCGGCAGGGCGGGAGTGTTGTCCTCCTCCTCGAACTCGTCTTCCGGCAGGTCGTCTTGGCGTTCGCGATTCATGATGTCGATGTAAGACGTGCTGGTGGTTTCGTCATGTCAGGAGTGGGAGATCAGCGCCGGGCCTATGCCTCCCAGGGATTGATGACCCGCACGCCCGCTGCTTCGAAAGCGCCGATATCGCGCGTCGCCACGGCGAAGCCATGCGCGGCGGCTATGGCGGCGATGTAGCCGTCGGTCTGGGCAATCGCGCGCCCGTCGAGCCGTGCTTTGGCGCGAAGCTCGGCATAAGCTTCCGCCGCTCTCCGGTCGAAGGAAAGGATGCGCCCGTCGAACAAGGGGATCACGTCGCGGTCCAGGCGCATGCGCAGGTCGCTTCGGCGTCTTCCTTCCGGCAGCGCGGCAACGCCGAAAAGCATTTCCGCTAGGCCAATGGTCGAGAGGTAGAGTGTTTCGACGGCCTGCGCGTCGAGCCATCTCAGCACGGCCTCGTCGCCCGCGAGCTTCAAGGGCTCGGAGACGACGTTCGTATCCAGCAGGATCATTCGAAGCGCATCGGCTCGGACACCGTCCGATCGCGCGCAATCTCCAACTCGACACCTCCCGCTTCCCGTCCGATATCGGACAGCAGGGAGCCGAGCTTGACGCGCCGCTCCGGTTTCACCGCGGCGTCAAGAATGAGACGAATCTCCGCTTCGGTGCTGCGGCCATGTCCGGCTGCGCGCAGCTTGAGCGCGCGATGCGTCTCTTCTGAGAGGTTGCGGACTGTGACGGAGGGCATGTGATTGCACTTTCATAAATCGAAAGCAATGATATCAATATGACTATATGATTGCAACGCATCTCGAAGCTTGGCAAGGGCCGTTGATTGCCACTGCCGCCTCGGTCCACGCTTGGCTTAAGCCTACTGCGATTTAGCGGAACCCTCCCCGCGTCATCCCGGCGCTGCGCTTCGCTACGGCCGGGATGACGGCGCTTGATTCTGGCAGATCACAGCGGGCTTTACACAGCCGCGACGCAGTCGATCTCGATGTCGAACGGCCCCGGCCAGGCTGGGACGTTGACGAAGATCCGGGCCGGCGGGTCCTTTGGGAAATAGCGCGCGTAGACCGCGTTGACCGCCGCGAATTTTTCGACGGAGGTGCAGTAGACGTTGCACTTCAGGACGTTGTCGAGGGAGGAGCCTGCCGTCTCCAGGCAGAGCTTCATCTGCTCCAGCACCAGCTCGGTCTGGCGCTCGATCGAGACCGGCAGGATGTCTCCGGTTTCGGGGTCGAAGGGCGGGAAGCCGGAGACGTAGAGCGTGTCGCCATGGCGGGTGACGGCCGAAGTCGGCGCCTTCCAGCGCTCCAGCCAGGTCGAGAGCGGCTCGACGCGAATGACCTGTCTTTTCATGGCTGCGCTCCGTCATGTCGGTGTTTCCGGACTGTCGTGCAGCCGTTGCGGGCGGGACTCAAGCAGGATCGCTTCTGCCGGGAGCGTAGCCTTTTCGCTTGACCGCATCGCAGCGGCGCGGCCATCACCATGCGCCCGAGCCTCGCGCGAGTTGCCCATGCCCGTCTTCGCCATTCCCTTTCCCGTGATCAATCCGGTCGCGCTGGAACTCGGCCCGCTGACGGTGAAATGGTATGGGCTGGCCTATGTCGCCGGCCTGCTCGGCGGCTGGTGGTATTCGCGCCAGCTGGTCTCGGCCGAGGCGCTATGGGGCGGGCGGCCCCGGCCCAAGGCCGAGGAGCTCGACGACATGCTGCTTTTCGTCGCGCTCGGCGTCGTGCTCGGCGGGCGGCTCGGCTTCGTGCTGTTCTACGACCTGCAGCGCTATCTCGCCCGGCCGCAGGACATCATCGCGGTCTGGCAGGGCGGCATGTCCTTCCATGGTGGGCTGATCGGCGCGGCGACGGGGCTCTATCTGTTTGCGCGCAAGCGCGGCTATCCGGCGCTGAGCATCTTCGACCTCAACGCTGCGGTGGTCCCGATCGGGCTTTTCCTCGGGCGCATCGCCAACTTCATCAATGCCGAGCTTTGGGGCCGGCCGGCGCCGGACTTCCCCTATGCTATGGTCTTCCCCAATGCCGGGCCGGTGCCGCGCCATCCGAGCCAGCTCTACGAGGCCTTCGCCGAGGGCATCCTGCTCTTCATCCTGATGGCGCTGGTGGTGCGGGCGGGGAGCTTCAGGCGGCCGGGCCTCACCGCCGGCATCTTCGGCATGGGCTATGCGGTCGCGCGCATCGTCTGCGAGTTCTTCCGCGAGCCGGACGCGCAGCTCGGCTTCCTGTTCGGCGCGAACGTGGATGCCCTGAGCGGCGGCATCACCATGGGCATGCTGCTCTCGCTGCCGCTGTTCGTCGCCGGGCTGGTGCTGGTGCTGCGCTCGCGGAAAGCGACCGCGTGAGCGCGCTCAAGGCGGAACTGATCCGCCTGATCCGCGACGAGGGGCCGCTCAGCATCTCCCGCTACATGGCGCTCTGCCTCGGCCATCCCCGCCATGGCTACTACATGACGCGCGACCCTTTCGGCGCGCAGGGCGACTTCACCACCGCGCCCGAGATCAGCCAGATGTTCGGCGAGCTGATCGGGCTCTGGGCCGCGACGGTCTGGCGGGCGATGGGCGAGCCGGCTTCGGTGCGCCTCATCGAGCTCGGGCCGGGGCGTGGCACGCTGATGGCCGACGCGCTGCGGGCGGCGCAGGCCGTGCCGGGCTTTCGGGAGGCGCTTTCGGTGCATCTCGTCGAGATGAGCCCGGTGCTGCGGCAGGCGCAGGCGCGCCCGCTGGCGGGGCTGGCCGATCCGGCCTGGCATGACGGCATCGCTGAAGCACTCGACGGGCCGGCCATCGTCATCGCCAACGAGTTCCTCGATGCCCTGCCGCTCGATCAGTTCATGCGGATCGGCTCCGGCTGGCGCGAGCGGCTGGTCGGGCTCGATGCGGCCGGCGAACTCGCCTTCGGGCTCGCCGCCGAGCCGGAGCCGGCCATCGCGATCGTGGCGCCGGAAGGCGCGATCCTCGAACAACCGCTGGCGGCGCTCGATGTCGTCGCCACGATCTCCAGCCATATCGCGCAGGCGGGCGGCGCGGCGTTGTTCATCGACTATGGCTCGGCGCGCTCCGGCTTCGGCGACACGCTGCAGGCGATGAAGCAGCAGCTTTATGCCGACCCGCTGGCCGAGCCGGGCGAGGCGGACCTGACGGTGCATGTCGATTTCGAGCGCATGGCGCAGGCCGGCCTGCGGGCTGGCGCTGCCGTGCATGGCCCGGCGACGCAGCGCGATTTCCTTGCCGCGATCGGGCTCGCACAGCGGGCGCAAGCGCTGTCGGCTAAGGCAACGCCAGAGCAGGCGGCGGCGATCTCGACCGCCTTCGACCGGCTGACCGAGACCGGCGCGACCGGCATGGGCGAATTGTTCAAGGTTCTGGCGCTATCGCATCCAGGCCTGCCGGGTCTGCCCGGATTTGACCTTCATCGCCTGCCAGAGCAGCAGACCTGAACCAGCCGAACCGGAAGCAGCGATGTTCATCACCTCCCCCGATCTCGCCGCCGAGCCCGGCATAAGGCACGCCTTCTTCACCCGCGAGGGCGGCGTCTCGACCGGAATCTATGCCTCGCTCAATGGCGGGCTCGGCTCGGCCGACGATCCGGTCGCGATCACCGAGAACCGCAGGCGGATGGCGGCGCATCTCCAGGTCGAGCCGTCGCATCTGGTCAACATCCATCAGGTGCACTCGGCCGATGCCGAAATCGTCAGCGGCCCATGGCCGGGCGAGCGGCCCAAGGCCGATGCGATGGTGGCCGTGGCCAAGGGCGTCGCACTCGGGATTTCGACGGCCGATTGCGGGCCGATCCTGTTCGCCGATAGCGAGGCGCGGGTGATCGGCGCTGCGCATGCCGGCTGGAAGGGCGCCTTCACCGGCATCGTCGGGGCGACAGTCACCGCGATGGAGAAGCTGGGCGCGCGGCGCGAGCGCATTCTGGCGGTGCTCGGGCCGACGATCGGGCCGAAGGCCTATGAGGTCGGGCCTGAGTTCATCGAGCGCTTCAAGCAGGAGAACGCGACCTATGCGCGCTTCTTCCATGCCTCGGAGCGGCCGGCCCATGCGATGTTCGACCTGCCGGCCTTCATCGCGCTCAGGGCGCAGGAGGCGGGGATTGGGCGATTCGTCGACCTGGCCCTGTGCACCTATAGCGACGAACAGCGCTTCTACAGCTATCGCCGCACGACGCATCGCACGGAGCCGGATTATGGCAGATTGATCTCGGCGATCGTTCTGAGCTGAGGAAAAGCCGGAATTCCGGCTTTCGCTGCCGTTAAGTCACCGATTGCCTGCCGTTTCGCGCAGGCGCATTCTCCCCCGCGGCCGCATCCGGCTGCACGGGGGTTATCATGGAACAAATTCTGATCAATCTCATCGCCGGCGCGATCGGCGGCAATGCGGCCGGCAAGGTCGCGCCGAGCTTCGACATCGGCACGATCGGCAACACGATCGCCGGCGCGCTCGGCGGCACGGCGCTCGGCCAGCTCATCCCGCTCGTCCTGCCGGCGATCACCGCGGCGGCGGCCTCGGGCAATCTCAGCGTCGGCAGCATCGTCACCAACCTGATCAGCGGCGGCGCCGGTGGCGCGATCCTCACCGCGATCGTCGGCCTGATCAAGAACAAGGCCGCCTGAGACATTCGATACTTCTACTGGGGCGGCCGCCTGACGCGGCCGTCTGCGCTTCCGGTGCTCACGTACAAACGTACGCTTCGCTCCGGTTCTCGATGGCCACGCCAGCCGACTCACCCCAGCGAAGTCGCGAAGGCCTCAGGGTCCGTGATTTCATCGCTTTCGCGCCTCGGGCTCTGGCCCGGGGCGCTTTTGCTCCCGGCTCGGGAGAGCGGCTATTCGCCGACGATGTCGGGCGTGCGCCAACTCAGATGCTGGCCGGAATCGACGGCGATCATCTGCCCCGTCACCCAGCGCGCCCGCGCGAGGTAAAGCACGGCGTCGGCGATCTCGCCGGTCTCGACCCGGCGTTGCAGCAGCGAGCCGGCCGCCTCCCCCGCCATCAACGCCTCACCCTCGTATTGGTTGGGCAAGGTCGGGCCGGGGCCGACCGCGTTGACGCGGATGCGGGGCGCCAGCGCCTGCGCCATGGTCACGGTCGCGGTCAGCAGGGCCGATTTGGTCAGGGTGTACGAGTAGTATTGCGGCGTCAGCTTCCAGACGCGCTGGTCGATGATGTTGATGACGCAGCCTTCGCGATCGGCGGGGAGGCGGTTCGCCATGGCGCCCGCCAGCACCGAGGGCGCGCGCAGGTTGATCGAGAACTGCCGGTTCCAGGTCGCGACGTCGAGATTGCGGATATCGTCGACCAGGAAGCTCGAGGCGCTGTTGACCAGCAGCGTCACCGGGCCGATCGCTGTCTCCGCGGCCGGGATGATGGCGTCCACCGCGGCCGGGTCGGCGAGATCACCGGTTACCACCGCGGCTCGGCCACCCTGCGCGCGCAGGCTTTTGGCAAGGGCCTCGGCCTCCGCGCGCGAGTTCTGGCAATGGATCGCGACGGCATAGCCTTCCGCCGCGAGCCGCTCGACGATGGCGCGGCCGATCCGGCGGGCGCCGCCGGTGACGAGCGCGACCTCAGGCATCGCCGCGTCAGACATCGCCGCGTCAGACATTGTCGCTCTTGGCCCTGCCGCGCCGCTGCAGGCGCCGCTCCCAGTGCTTGGCGGCGCGCAAGTAGCGGTAGAAGGCGAAGTTCATCGCGGTCATGAAGCCGTAGATCCCGCGCAGGGCATGGCGCCGGCCAATATAGGCCTTGATGAAGTTGGCGGGGAACTCGGCCACCATCCGGAAGACCGAGATCGTCTCGCCGCGCTGGTCGAGATCGTCGGCCTGGGCATCGCTATAGGCGTTGAGCTTGGCCATCTGCTCGCCGAGCGAGCGCACCGAATAGTGATGGATCGTGCCCTTCAGGCTGGCGACCCTGGCCTCGGGCAGGAGATCGACGCGGTCGTGCACGGGGGAGGGCGAGTAGCGACCCTTGTCGCGGCGGTAGAGCCTGACCGGGGCCAAGGCATAGGCGAAGCGATGCGGCGCGTTTTCGCCCGGGAAGAGCTCGGCGATGCGCAGCTTATAGGCGTCGGCTGCGGGCTCCCCGTTGGCGAAGAGCGCGGCGATCTCGGTGGCGAGATCGGCCGGCACGACCTCGTCGGCGTCGATGTTGAGCATCCAATTGTGGCGGCACTGCTCTTCGGCGAAGCGCTTCTGCTGGCCATAGCCGGGCCATGGATTGAACAGGACGCGGGCGCCGAGGCCCTCGGCGACGGCCTGCGTGCCGTCGGTCGAGCCGGAATCGACCACGATGATGTCGTCGCTCAACTCCCGCACTGCACTGATGGTGCGGCCGATGCGATCCGCCTCGTCGCGGGCGATGATGAATATCGAAAGCGGCGGCACGCGTCCCGTCTCGTCTTGGCCCGAGCTTCGGGGCGGAGCGCCCGATTCGAGATTGAATGGATTGATATCAGGAGTTTGCGGTTCAAACAGAGGGAAGAACGACAGGCATCCGCGCGATGGCGGCAAGCGACCATGCCCGATGGCGGCTGCCCCTGCCAAGCAGGTTGCCACATTCGTTCTTCATTGTGGCGGGGATGGCTATCGGGCGCGCCGGGCAATCGACGGAAAATGACCGTAGGTTGCTTGAAAAGACGCGGTTCTCGGCATGGGACCAGCAAACAGGCAGCTTGCGCGACAATGTTGGGCAGCGCGAGCCAAGCCATCTTTATGTTCAGTCGGCTTGGAACCTTGGTTTGCGCCGCGCGTTTCTTTCGCTGCGTCAGCGATTTGGTAAACGGATTACTAGTATTCGCCTTCGCTTCTGTCGAGGTTTAACAATAATTAACGCGCGTTGATAAATTGGAAATAGTCATCCCCATTCATGCCACATTTTCGCCGCGCTCGGCGACGCAGATGTGCTTCGACGGCAACAGACATGAATGCCATTGGGTTCTATAAGAGGTTCATCGAAATCGAACGCCGCGCCATGCGGTGCCAGCGACGTCTACTAAGGAGTATATCATGAAGAACTACCTGCTTTCGGGCGTCGCAGCCCTCGGCATCCTCGCTGCCGGCGCTGCCTCCGCTGCTGACCTGCCGTCCCGCAAGGGCCCGGTTGCGGCTCCCTACTATCCGCCGGCCTTCACCTGGACCGGTTTCTACATCGGCGCCAACGCCGGCTACGCCTGGGGCCAGGTCGACTCGTCGGCTCTCGGCACCCTGAACAGCTTCGATGATCCGGATGGGTTCGTCGGCGGCGGCCAGGTCGGCTACAACTACCAGATCGGCCAGTGGGTCCTCGGCGTCGAAGCCGACTTCCAGGGCGCCGACCTGAAGGCGACCGCTTCCGATCCGTTCTTCGGCCTCCGCGCCTCGAACGAGCTGAACTGGTTCGGCACCGTCCGTGGCCGCGTCGGCTACGCCTTCGACCGGTTCCTGCCGTATGTCACCGGCGGTTTCGCCTATGGCAACGTCAAGAACAAGATCTCGGGCCCGGGCTTCTCGGTCAGCGACGACAACACCCAGTACGGCTGGACGCTTGGTGGCGGTCTCGAGTACGCCTTCACCAACAACCTGACCGTCAAGGCCGAGTATCTCTACGTCGACCTCGACAAGGAGTCGATCGTGGTGCCGGGTGGCACGTTCACCGGCAGCGTCGGCACCAAGTTCTCGGTTGCTCGCGTCGGCCTGAACTACAAGTTCTGATCTACACCTCATCACCTCACGGTGATGCAGCCCGGTGGCTTCGGCCACCGGGCTTTTTTGTTAAATCTGCTGTGACCTTGCCAGAATTAAACGCCGTCATCCCGGACGGAGCGCAGAGGAGCTCCGGGATCCATCGTAAGGCTCCGGCGTCCTACGATGGATCCCGGAGCGGCGCCGCAAACGCGGCTTGTCCGGGATGACGCGGTGAGGTTGCCGCGTGCAGCTCAACTTTTGACGCGGGTCTCCTCGAAGGAGGGGACCTTCGCTGCGAAGCCGTCGAGCCAGGCGACCAGGTTGGGGTGAGCCGCGCGCCACTTGCCCTCCTGGCGCAGGTCGAGATAGCCGAGCGCCGAGGCCAGCGCGATCTCGCCGACGCGCGGGCGCTCGAAGGCCGGCGGGGCCGCTTCGAGCTCGGCCAGCGCGCGGCCGACTTTGCCCGCCTGGTTCGCGACCCAGGCGGCGTTGCGGCCCTCCTCGGGGCGGAAACGGATCTCGTAGACCTGCAGCAGGGTGGCATCCATGACGCCGTCGGCGAGCGCCTGCAGCCGCAATTGCTTGAAGCGCTCGGCGCCGCGCGGGAAGAGCTTGCCACCGCCGGCGAGCTCGTCGAGATATTCGACGATGACGCGGGAATCGAACAGCGTCGTGCCGTCCTCCAGGATCAGCGTCGGGATCTTGCCGAGCGGGTTCTGGCTGCGCAGCACCTCGGTTGGGTCGCTGGTGTCGGTCGCGGTGATCTCGATCTTGTCGATCAGGCCGAGCTCATAGGCGGCGATCTTGACCTTGCGGCCGAACGGGGAGGCGGGGGCGGAGCGCAAGACCAGCATCGTCGGATATCCAGACTGTGGGAAATCAGCCGTCCGGACGGATCGGCTCGCAACGGTAGCGCGGCTGTGGCCCTTGCGCGAGGCGTTCGGTCAAGGCCGGCAGCAGGATTTTCGCCTCCTCGGCCAGCTTCCAGGGCGGGTTGACCACGAGCATGCCGGTTGCGCTGAGGCCGCCGGCGGCTTCCGGGCGGTCGACCTCGATCTCCAGCCGGAGCAGGCGACTGACGCCGGCATCCTCGATCGCGCCGATCAGGTCGCTGGCGGCGCGGCGGTCCTTCAGCGGGTACCAGAGCGCGTAGATGCCGGTCGGCCATTTGCGGTGGGCAGAGATGAACTCGGCCGCGAGCGTCTCGAACTCATCCTTCTCCTCGAAGGGCGGGTCGATCAGGATCAGCCCGCGCCGCTCCTTCGGTGGGACATTGCCGCGCAACGCGTTCCAGCCATCGATCGCCAGCGCCTTGCAGCGCGAATCGCGGCCAAGCGCGGCTGCGAGCTTCTTGTAGGTCTGCGGGTGCAGTTCGGCGGCGATCAGCCGGTCCTCGGCCCGCATCGCATGGCGGCAGAGCCAGGGCGAGCCGGGATAGGTTTCGGGACCATGCTGCTCGCGGGCGGCGGCGACGGCCTCGCGCCAGGGCTTCAGCAACTCCTCGACGGCGGGAGCGAGCGGCGAGCGGTCGAGCCGGGCGACGCCGTCCTTCCATTCATGGGTGCGCAGCGCCTCGTCCGAGCCAAGATCGTAGCGCCCGGCGCCGGCATGGGTGTCGACGATGCGGTAGGGCGCGTCCTTGACGCCGAGATGGGTCAGGATGCGCATCAGCACGACATGCTTGAGAATGTCGGCGAAGTTCCCGGCGTGGAAGCTGTGATGATAATTCATTGCGGCGTCATAGAGGGTTTTTGATGCGGTTTACAGCCAATGGCAGGACCACGCCCCTTGGAGGTGTCGCCTTTGCCGCTCTGTACTTGCTCTATTATTTTTTGTTTGGATTTGTTGATATGCTCGCGAGTAAGGGGAATTCCTGCCGCGGAAATTGCTTTTCACTGGTGATGGAGGTTTTTGATTATTTCTTTTTTATAAATCTTGTTCCGATGATTCCGCTCATTGGCTACTTTTTGCTTAAAGGAAAGCTTTCTATAAAGATATTTGTGATATCTTTGTTTTATATAATTCTTATATATTATTTCTACCTTTATCGAGTTACGGAATCTGATATAACAAATCACATTTATAGGTATTCAGTGAGCGGATATTGGCTCATTGCCACATATCTCTCGTTCATTCTTCCGCCATTTTATCTTCTATACAGATTTTCGAAATGGCTTAAGCCGCGACCATTCTAGGAGATGCGATGCAGATCGAGTTTTGAAGGTCTTGCATCGCGAGAGTACCTGGGCTCGATTAGCGGACTGCCTTCACGGTGAATTCGCGCGTGCGGCAGCCGGAGCGGTCGACCTGCTGGCAGGTCTGGAAATTGCGCAGGTCCTTGCTCATGCAGATGCGGACCTCCTGCAGCACGCCGCGCGAGCAGGCGACCGACATCATGTCGCTGCGCAAGCCGGGATTGGCGGCGGTGAAGGCGCGTTCAAGGTCGATCGCGGTCCAGGTCTGGTCGCGCTCGCTCTTCTGCAGCGGAGGCGGGACCACGACCTTGTCGCGGGCGCGCTTCACATCGGCGAAGTAGTCGCTCGGGCTCGAGCCCGAGCAGGTGCCGTGCTTGCGCCATTCGTAGCGGGCGAGGCTCTCGGACGGGAACAGCCCTTGCGCCTGCTCCAGCGCGATGCGCGAGGGCGTGCGGCCGGAGGGACCGCAATCGCTGGGATAGCCGCGCTCATATTGCGGCCAGAGGCCGTGCACGACGAAGCCGAGATTGGCGCCCTCGGCGCATTGCTGGCTCGAGCGATCGCGGTCGCCCTGCAGCTCGCAGAAGCCGGGCGACCATGACAAGGCGAGCACATAGAAGTCGAAATCGCCGGGCGTGCCGCCGCGGCCATATTGTCCCTGCGCCTGCGCGCCCGAGACCATCAGGCCAAGCAGCGCCAGCAGCGAGAGCCAAGCGCGCATAAGCCTCACGGCCTGGAATTACCGCTCGGGGCCGGGACGAGCCATCTGGCAAGCCGGCGCGTAGGAGCGATGTCGGTCGAGGCCGTTGACGCACCAATTGACGTTCCAGGTCCAGCCGAACAGGCCGAGATTCTCGCGCACGGAATAGTCGACGCGGTGCAGCGAGCCGTCGTTCAAGGTGATGCGGCCGGTGCAGAAGCGGCGCGGGATGAAGTCGTCGCCCCAGGGCCGGTAGCCGATCGGCCGGATGCGGTCATAGGAGACGGCGCGCAGCGGGCCCCAGAATTTCGACTCGCGCGAATCAAACCAGCTGGTGATCTCGCCGAGCACGGCCGGGTCGTCGCAGGCCGGCAGGTTGCCGTACATCGGGATGATGCGGTTCTCGGCGCGATCCACCGGATTGACGTAGCGAACGCTATGGCGGGCGCTGGAACGGCCGTCCGCGGCACCGGCGGTGGCGGCGCCTGCGAGGCAGGCGGCCGAGATCAGGATGGTTCGCAGCAGGGCGCGGCGCATGGGGCAAGCCTCGTGCAGGCAGATGGAATCCGAGTGGGTACGATGGCTGGGTGGCGGGCGAGAATCAAGGCGCCAGCGCTGTCGCCGCATATCTTGGTGAAGGCTGTGGCTTTTCGATCCGTGCGCCAAAGCGCTCAGGCAGGCGACTGGGCGAGCGGTTCTCTTCCCTTCTCCCGGATGGGAGAAGGTGCCGCGGCAGCGGCGGATGCGGGCCCGCCGTGACTCCGGCGAAGTCGAAACGGTGCCGCGGCCGGCTCACGGCCAAAGCGTCTGGCGGCGGGCCCTCACCCTGCCCTCTACCACACGGGAGAGGGGTCCCCGCGCTCTTCTCTCGAGGATAGCGGTTAGAACGAGGCTTCGAGCATCGCGGCGTAGTCGGCCGCCGTGGCGGCGCGCGGGTTGGAGGCGGTGGAGTGGTCCTTCACCGCCGCTTCCGAGATCGCGGCGACGACCCCGCGCGGCACCTTCATCTCGGTCAGGTTCTTCGGCATGCCCAGGCGGGCGGTCAGGTCGGCGATCCAGACGGCGAGGTCGGCGTCAGTGGCAAGGCCGAGCGCCTTGCGGATCTCGGCGTATTTCGCCTTCGATTCCGGCTCGTTGAAGCGCAGCACGGCCGGCAGCAGCACGGCGTTGAGCGTGCCATGGTGCAGCGAGACCTCCTTGAGGCCGCCGAGCGGGTGCGAGAGCGCGTGCACGGCCCCTAACCCCTTCTGAAAGGTCAGGCCGCCCTGGAGCGCGGCCATCATCATCTCCTTGCGGGCCTCGCGGTCGGAGCCGTCCTTGGTGGCGCGCTCGATATGGGCGACGGCGCGCTTCAGGCCGTCGAGCGCGATCGCCTCGGCCGGCGGATTCTCGCGCGGGCTGAGATAGGTCTCGATGCAATGGGTGACGGCATCCATGCCGGTCGCGGCGGTGAGCCAGCCGGGCAGGCCGAGCGTCAGCTCAGGGTCGCAGATCGCGAGCTTGGGGATCAGGTAGGGCGAGATGAAGCCGAGCTTGCGGCCGTCGTTCAGGGTGATCAACGCGGCGCGGCCGACCTCGCTGCCGGTGCCCGAGGTGGTCGGCACGGCGATGACCGGGGCGACGGAGGCGCTGACCTTCGGGATGCCGCCGAGGATCGCGGCATAGGTCTCGAGCGGGCCGTCATGGGTCGCGAGCAGGGCAACGCCCTTGGCGAGGTCGATCGGGGAGCCGCCGCCGATGGCGACGAGCCCGTCGCAGTCATTCTGCTTGTAGAGGGCGAGCGCCTCGAGCACGGCGGCCTCGGTCGGGTTGGTCGGGGTCGCATCGAAGACCGGGGCGGCGGCCAGCGTCGCCGAGCCCTTCTGGACGCCGGCGATCAGGCCGATCGCGACCACGCCCTTGTCGGCGACGATCAGCGGCTTCTTGATGCCGTAGCTCGCAAGGTCTGCCTCGATGCCGGCGATCTCGCCGAAGCCGAATTTGATCGTGGTCAGGTAATTGATCAGGGCCATGGTGCGTCCTCGTGGCTGGTGGCCATGTCCTGCGGCGGCACGCGAACCTGATCCGCGCGCATCCGTACCTGGCCTTACCGGTAAGGCCACGAATTGACATGCGACCCGATGGGCGTCAACTGCTCTGACCAACGGTCGGCCGGGAGGAAAACGCATGCGGATCGAGAAGGACAGGCGGCCGGTGACGGAGCAGCTGGTCCAGCAGATCCGCCGCCTGCTGGTCGAGGAGGGCATGCAGCCCGGCGACCAGGTGCCGCCGCAGCGCGAGCTGGCGCAACGGCTGGGGGCCAGCCGTCCGACCGTGCGCGAGGCCGTCTTGCAGCTCGAAGGCATGGGGATCATCCGCGTCGAGCCGGCGCGCGGCACCTTCATCACCGAGGCGTTCTCGCAGCCGGCCGCCGATTTCAGCGAGTGGAAATTCGAGCAGCGCTTCTCGCAGGTCGAGATCTACCAGCTGCGCTTCTCGCTCGAGGGGCTCACGGTGCAGCTCGCGGCGCGCAACGCCTCGCATGACGACCTCGCCCGGCTCGACGCGCTCAATACCGAGATGCGGCGGGCGATCGTCGAGGAGCGCTATCGCGAGGCAATGACGCATGATTTCGACCTGCACCTGACCATCGCCGAGATCGCCGGCAACCGGGCGGTGCGCGACATCCTGGCGCTCTACCGCCCCATCATCACCGAGACGCAGCGCCCGCCCGTGGCCGAGCCGGAGCGGCTGAACGAAGCCTTCCTTGAGCACGCCGCGATCATCCGCGCGCTCGGCCGTCGCGACGGCGTGACGGCGGCGGTGGCGATGCGCCACCACATCGTGCAGTCGACCGACCGGATGAAAGTGCCGTTCGTCGCGAGCTGAGCGGGGTTTGAGTGTCCTCAGCCCTCATCCTGAGGAGCGCTCGCAGAGCGCGTCTCGAAGGATGCTCCAGCTCGCGGTGACAGCATCTTCTGGAGCATCCTTCGAGACGCCATTTCCAAGAAAATGGCTCCTCAGGATGAGGGCTCACGCATTTATGAGTCAGACTCTCAGGATGAGGGCTGTGGGGTAGAAAGGTCAGATCTCTTCCGGCTGGAGCAGGATGTCGCTCACCTTGGCGTTGCGGCGCTCCAGCAGCAGGAGCGCGAGGCCGGCCGCGATGATCAGCCCGGCGCCGATCAGCATGGTCGGGGTCGGCCAGTCGCCGAAGATGAACCAGCCGAAGACCAGGGCCCAGACGATCAGCGTGTACTGATAGGGCACGACGACCGAGGCCTCGGCGAGCTTGAGCGAGCGCGTCACGCAGATATGCGCGACCATGGCGACGATGCCGAGCAGCCCGAGCAAGCCGGCATCCTTGAGCGTCGGCGTAACCCAGCCGAAGGGCAGCAGGATCAGCCCCATGACGAAGGCGCCGAGCGTCTGCCAGGCGACCAGCGTCACGTCGGGAGTGCCGCGCAGTTGCCGGCCGGTGATCATCATGATGGCGAAGGACAGGCTGCCGATCAGCGCGATGATCGCGGGCATCGAGAGGGTCTGGCCGGTCGGGTTGAGCGCCACGGCGACGCCGATGAAGCCGACGACGACCGCGAGCCAGCGTCCGGCATCGACCTTCTCGCCGAGCAGCAGCGCTGCCAGCACCACGGCCCAGACCGGGGCTGCCAGCCAAAGCGTCATCGTGTCGGCGAGCGGCAGGTAGGACACCGCCCAGTAGAACAGCGCGACCTCGCAGGAGCCGAGCGCGACGCGCAGGACCTGCAGCCCGGGCCGCTCCGGCCGCAAGGTGCGGCTCAGGCCCTGCTTCAGCACGAAGGGCGCGATCACCACCAGCGCCGCGGCGCTGCGCAGCAGCAGCACCTGGCCGACCGTATAGGTCGCGACCAGCCATTTCCCCATCACGTCGTTGATCGAGAACAGCAGGATGCCGAGCAGCATCATGGCGATGCCGAGGAGCGTGGCGTGTCTGGCGGGCATGATCGGGTGGGGCTGGCCGGGACGGAGGGGAACGAGTTGCCCGTCTCGCGTGTTGCGTCGGCGGATGCAACCCCTCTGCACAAAAGAGCGGCATGCGCCTGCTGCGGCGCCGCTAAAGCGGCTCGCCCAGGATCGGGCCAGCCAAGAGGGTCACAAACTCGCCGCCGCCCTTGCCGCCTGGTCGTACTGGCCCGAAAGCGAGCGGATCGTCGCGGCGATCTCCGAGAGGCGGGCGGGGTCGATGCTGGTCGCCAGCACCGACTTGACCAGGAGCTGCTCGCGCACCTGGGCATAGCGCCGGCAGGCATCCTCGCCTCCTTGCGTCACCGCGACGGTCTTCTCCTTGCCCTTGCGGCCGCTCTTGATCAGCTTGAGGCGTTCCAGCTTCTTCAGCGAGTAGTTCACGATATGCGTGTCCTCGATGTTGAGGACGAGGCAGATATCGGCCAGCCGCTTGGCCTTGCCGCGATGGTTGACGTTGTGCAGCACGAGCACGTCCATCGGCGTCAGGTCCGGTACGCCGGCGACGCTCATGCAGCGCAGCATCCAGCGCTGGAAGGCGTGCACGGTCATGTTGAGCGCGAACTCGAATTCCGACAGCGCCGGCATCGCGCCCGAGGCGAGGTGGCCGGAGGAGACGATCGGCCCGAGCAGGGTCTCGGTCAGCTTGGCGTCGGGGCTGGGATCAGGCCCGGGCATCGCGCGTCCTTCCTTGCGTGATCAGGCCGACCAGCGGCCAGAGGTCATAGGCGGGGCATCCCGCCACTGCTGCGATCGCAGCGCGATGCGGCGAGAGGTTGGTGCATTCCAGGACGAGCGCGCCGATATCGGCGTGAGCCGCGACCAGGGCTTTCGCCGCGGCGACGGCCTCTGTCTCGCGTATGGCGAAGCTGTCTTCGCCGGGGTCCTCGAAGATGGCGCGCTGGAAGGCGCCGCCTTCCGGCAGACCGGCTATGGGCGTGTCAGCCGGAGCGCCCGCAGCCGCGAGATGGGCTGGCGATAGGCTCCTGCTCGAGAACGTCACGACGCCGACCCGCTTCCCGGCCGGCAGCATCTGCCGGAGCGTCGGGATCAGCAGCAATGCGCTCGTCGCGACGGGCACGGGCAGCTTGGCCGCCAGCGCCGCCTGATACGCGATCAGGAAGCCGCAGGAGGTGGTGATCGCAGTCGCGCCGCGCTCGACCAACCGCTCGCCGGCAGCGATGAAGGGGGTGAGGAAGCCGTCATCGGCGATGCCGACGATGCGCTTCGCCGTGGCCTGCGGCACCCGCTCGAACAGGACCGGGCCTGAAAAACTCTCCGGCGTCCCGATATCGCCGGGAAAGCGCCGGAAGCCGGTATCGAGCATGAGCACGCCGAGGGTCATGGCTTTATGTTCGCGGCGCAAGGTTGCAGCGTCGCCTGCCCTGGGACAGGCGACGCTGCAAGCGACTCACATCTTCTTGTAGGCGTCGATCACGGCCTGGCCGTCGGCGCCGGCCTTCTTCAGCCAATCGGCGGTGAGCGTCTCGCCGGCCTTCTTGAAGCCGGAGGCGAGCTCGGCGCTCGGCGGCAGCACCTTCATGCCCTTGGCCTTGAGCTGGTCGAGATACCAGCCGGTCTTGTCTTCCCAGGCCTTCCAGCCACGGGCTTCGGCGGTGGCGGCGGCCTTCAGGATCGCGTCCTGCGTCGGCTTGTCCAGCGCGTCGAAGGCGGCCTTGTTGACGAAGGTGGCGTCCTTCGGGATCCAGGCCTGCACGTCGTAGAAATGCGTCAGGGATTCCCAGACCTTGGAATCGTAGCCCGTTCCGCCCGAGGACATGAAGGAGTTGACGACGCCGGTCGCCAGCGCCTGCGGCAGTTCCGCCGCCTGGATGGTGACCGACTGCATGCCGAGCAGATCGCCGAGGCGGGCGGTGCCGACATTGTAGGAGCGCCACTTCAGCCCCTTCATGTCGTCAATGGTGGCGAGCTCCTTCTTGGCGTAGACGCCCTGCGGCGCCCACGGCACCATGAACAGCAGCTTGACGCCCTGGCTGTCGAGCTTCTTCTCCACCGCCGCCTTCGAGGCCGTATAGAGCTTCTTGGAATCGGCGAAGCTGGTGGCGAGGAAGGGCACGACGTCGATGCCGAAGATCGGGTCCTCGTTCTCGTGGATCGACATCAGCACTTCGCCCATCTGGGCCTGGCCGGTCTGCACGGCGCGCTTGATCTCCGGCGCCTTGAACAGCGCCGCATTGGCGTGGACCGTGATCGAGAGCTTGCCGCCGGTCGCGGCCTCGACGTCCTTGGCGAAGGCGACGAGGTTCTCGGTGTGCGGGTTGTCGGCCGGATAGGCGTTGGGCAGGTTCCACTTGGCCTGCGCCGAGGCGCCGGTCGTGCCGAGCGCGAGCGAGCCGGCCGCAACACCTGCCAGCAGCAGGCCCTTGATGAAATCGATACGCTTCATTGTGTTGTCTCCGTTCCCTTGTTGTTGACGCTGCATCATCCCGGAAATGCCAGTTGCGGCAGGATCATCACGATCTGCGGGAAGATCGTAATGATCGCGACGGCGGCGACCAGCAGAAAAAAGAAGGGCAGGGCGGCGAGCGCCACCGTGTTGGAATCCTTGCCCGACATGGTCTGGAGCACGAAGAGGTTGAAGCCGACCGGCGGCGAGACCTCGGCCATCTCGACGATCAGCACCAGGAAGATGCCGAACCAGACGAGATCGAAGCCGGCGGTCTTGATCATCGGGATGACGATCGAGGTGGTCAGCACGATCATCGAGATGCCGTCGAGCGCGGTGCCGAGCACGATGTACATCACCGTCAGCGCCGTGATCAGTGCGTAGGGCGAGAGGTGCATGCTGTCGACCCAGGATGCCAGCGCGGCCGGGATGCCGGTATAGGCCATCGAGGTCGACATGAACGAGGCGCCGGCCAGGATCAGCATGATCATGCAGGTGATGCGCGTCGTGCCCATCACGCTGGCCCAGAAGGCCTCGCGGGTCAGCGTGCCCGACCACCAGGCGATGCCGAAGGAGCCGAGCACGCCCCAGGCGGCGCATTCGGTCGCCGTGGCCCAGCCCAGCAGCAGCGACAGGAAGACCAGCGCGATCAGCAGCATGCAGGGGATCAGCTGCGCCGATTCCTTCAGCTTCTCGCGCAAGGACATCGTCGGCTCGGGCGGCGGCGACTTAGCCGGGTTCAGCAGGTGCCAGACGATGATGTAGCCGGAATAGAGCGCCATCACGAGCAGGCCGGGCAGGAAGCCGGCGAGGAAGATCTGGATGATCGAGACGTTGGCCGCGACCGCATAGACCACCATGGTGATCGAGGGCGGGATCAGGATGCCGAGCGTGCCGGCGCCGGCAAGCGAGCCGAGCGCGACCGTCTCGTCATAGCCGCGCTTCTTGAGCTCGGGCAGGGCGATCTTGGCGACGGTGGCGCAGGTCGCGGCCGAGGAGCCGGAGACCGAGCCGAAGATGCCGCATGCCAGCACGTTGACATGCATCAGCCGGCCCGGGAGCCAGTTGAGCCAGGGCGCGAGGCCGCGGAACATCTCCTCGGAGAGCTTGGTGCGGTAGAGGATCTCGCCCATCCAGATGAAGAGCGGCAGCGCGGCCAGCGTCCAGGAGGCGCTGTTGCCCCAGATCGTGGTGGCCAGCACCGAGCCGGCGGGAATGCCGCCGCCGACGAACTGCATCGCGACCCAGCCACAAGCCATCAGCGAAATGGCGATCCAGACGCCGCCTGCCAGGAAGATGGTGAGCAGGATGAGCAGGAGCCCGGAAATCTCGATCATTTCCATGGCTCAGACTCCGCTCGCCATGGCGCGCTCGACGATTTCCTCGTCGGATTGGGCGGGTGGCTTCTCGTAGCGCGGCTCCTGCCGGCGCAGCACGACGTGGACGAACTCGTCGACGAAGGCGATGAACAGGATGACGAGGCCGCCGGAATAGCCGAGCTGCGGGATCCAGAGTGGCATCGGCACGACGCCGCCAGCGACGTCGTTGAACTGCCAGCTCTGCCAGGTCATCACCGCGGCGTGCCAGGCGAAGAAGCCGACGAAGCCGAGGCCGAGCACGAGCGAGAAGACCTCGAAGCACCAGCGCGTGCGGCCCTTGAAGCGGTCGATCAGCAGGCCGACGCGGATCATGTCGCCGGACTTGAAGGTGTGGGCGAGGCCGAGGAAGGCCATCGCCGCCATGCTCCAGGAGGCGAAATCGTCGCCGGCCGGGATGTTGAAGCCGATCTCGCGGCCGATCGAGAGGCTCATCATCAGGATGAAGATGACGACCAGGAAGAAGCCCGCAGCATAGCCGGCGAAGAGGTAGAGCTTGTCGAGGACGGTGCGGATCATCGGACATCTCCACTGGGCGCGAGATGTCCCCTTCCCCCCGCTTGCGGTGGGGAAGGGTTAGGGATGGGGGGGCGTGCAGGAGAAAACTCAACGATGGTGCCAAGACACTCGCCCCCCCACCCCAGCCCTCCCCACCGCAAGCGGGGGGAGGGGGAAGCGCGGCGGTTCGTGAGGAAGCCTTCGAGCGAGCGGCCAGCGCTCCGCGCGGTCGCGATTGACCCAGCCATCACATCCTCCCACGATCGGCCCGGCCCCTCAGCCATGTCCCGATCTCAGAGCCGATCGTAATCGGCGAATTTGCCTTGTCAACGTTTCATCGACGATTTATCGATGAATTATCAAGTCAGTTTCACGTCACGCTTGGGAGAGTGTCATGGCGGCGAGCCGTTGGGATTTCTGGATCGACCGCGGCGGCACCTTCACCGACGTGATCGGGCGCGAACCGACAGGCAAGCTTCACGCCAGAAAGCTGCTCTCGGAGAATCCGGGCGCCTATCGCGACGCCGCGGTCCAGGGCATCCGCGACCATCTCGGCCTCAAGGCGGGCGAGCCGATCCCGGCCGGGCTGGTCGGCGAGGTCCGCATGGGCACGACCGTCGCGACCAATGCGCTGCTCGAGCGCAAGGGCGACCGCACGCTGCTGGTCACCACCAAGGGTTTTCGCGATGCGCTGCGCATCGGCTACCAGGCAAGGCCGGACATCTTCGCCAAGGAGATCATCAAGCCGGAGCAGCTCTACGACGCCGTGACCGAGATCGACGAGCGCATCCTTGCCGACGGCACGGTCGAACAGGCGCCGGACGAGGCCGCGATCCGCGCTGCCTTGCAGGCGCAATACGATGCCGGTTTCCGCGCCGTCGCCATCGCCTTCATGCATGCCTATCGCTACCCGGCGCATGAGCAGGTCGCGGCGAAAATCGCCCGCGCAATCGGCTTCCCGCAGGTCTCGGTCAGCCACGAGGTCTCGCCGCTGATCAAGCTGGTCGGGCGCGGCGACACTGCCGTGGTCGACGCCTATCTCTCGCCGATTCTCGGGCGCTACGTGGCGCAGGTCTCGGAGGAGCTCGACATCGCCCGCACCGGCGCGCGGCTGATGTTCATGATGTCCTCGGGCGGCCTCACCGCGGCCGAACTGTTCCAGGGCAAGGACGCGATCCTGTCCGGCCCGGCCGGCGGCGTCGTCGGCCTCGCCGAGACCGGCCGCTCGGCCGGGTTCGACAAGGTGATCGGCTTCGATATGGGCGGCACCTCGACCGACGTCGCCCATTTCGACGGAGAATACGAGCGCGCCTTCGAGACCGAGGTCGCCGGCGTGCGCATGCGCGCGCCGATGATGCTGATCCATACGGTCGCGGCCGGCGGCGGCTCGATCCTGCATTTCGACGGTGCGCGCTTCCGCGTCGGCCCGGATTCGGCCGGCGCCAATCCCGGCCCGGCCGCCTATCGCCGTGGCGGGCCGCTTGCGGTGACCGACGCCAACGTCATGGTCGGCAAGCTGATCCCGTCCTATTTTCCGGCGATTTTTGGCGAGAAGCGCGACGAGCCGCTCGATGTCGAGACGGTGAAAGCCAAGTTCGCGGCTTTGGCGGCCGAGGTCGGCGACGGGCGCTCGCCCGAGGAGGTCGCCGACGGCTTCATCCAGATCGCGGTCGCCAACATGGCCGAGGCGATCAAGAAGATCTCGGTGCAGCGCGGCTATGACATCACCCGCTATGCCCTGAACTCGTTCGGCGGCGCGGGCGGGCAGCATGCTTGCCTAGTGGCCGACGCGCTCGGCATCAAGACGGTGCTGTTGCACCCGTTCTCTGGCCTGCTCTCGGCCTATGGCATGGGCCTGGCCGAAATCCGCGCGACGCGGACGGCGGCGCTCGACGTGCCGCTCGATGGCGAGGCCAAGGCCGCGATCGCCGTCGTCGGCGACAGGCTTGGTGCGGAGACCAAGGCCGAGGTCGCCGGGCAGGGCGTGCCGGAGGGCGACATCGCCATCCATGTCCGCGCCCATATCCGCTATGCCGGCACCGACACCGCCATCGCCATCCCGTTCGGCTCTCGCGCGGAAATGGTCGATGGCTTCCAGATCGCCCACAAGGCGCGCTTCGGCTTCATGGACGCGACCAAGGCGCTGGTCGTCGAAGCCGTCGAGGTCGAGGCGGTCGGCGGCGGAGCCAGGTTCGAGGAGGCGACCGACGCTGAGCTCGCCGGCGCGCCGGAGATCGCCGAGCGCACCCGCCTGTTCTCCAAGGGCGAATGGCACGAGGCCGCGGTCGTCAGGCGCGAGGCGATGTCGTCGGGCCAGAGCGTCGCTGGCCCCGCCATCATCATCGAGCCGAACCAGACCGTCGTGGTCGAGGAGGGCTGGTCGGCCAAGCTGACCGGCAAGGACCATCTGGTGCTCGTGCGCTCGAAGGCGCTGGTGCAGAACGCCGCGATCGGCACCAAGGCCGATCCGGTGATGCTGGAGATCTTCAACAACCTGTTCATGTCGATCGCCGAGCAGATGGGCGTGACACTGCAGAACACCGCCTATTCCGTGAACATCAAGGAGCGGCTCGACTTCTCCTGCGCGGTCTTCGCCTCGGATGCCAGCCTGGTCGCCAACGCGCCGCATATGCCGGTGCATCTCGGCTCGATGGACAAGTCGGTCGAGACCGTGATCAAGAACAACCCGCTGATCCGGCCGGGCGACGTCTACTGCCTGAACGCGCCCTATAATGGCGGCACGCACCTGCCCGACATCACGATCTGCACGCCGGTCTTCGACGAAGCGGACAAGGAGATCCTGTTCTGGGTGGCGAGCCGCGGCCACCATGCCGATGTCGGCGGCGTCGCGCCGGGCTCGATGTCGCCGCTGGCGACGCATATCGAGGAAGAGGGCGTCTATATCGACAACTTCAAGATCGTCGATCAGGGACGCTTCTGCGAGGAGGAGTTGATCAAGCTCTTGACCGGCGCGCGCTATCCGGTCCGCAACGTCGTGCAGAACGTCAACGACCTCAAGGCGCAGATCGCTGCCAACGAGAAGGGCGTGGCGGAACTCAAGAAGATGATCCGCTCCTTCGGCCTCGACGTGGTGCAGGCCTATATGGGCCATGTCCAGGACAACGCGGCCGAGAGCGTCAGCCGTCTGCTGGCGAAGCTGCACGATTGCGAATTCACCTATCCGATGGATCAGGGCTGCGCCATCAAGGTCAAGATCACGGTCGACCGCGAGAAGCGCGAGGCGACCGTCGACTTCACCGGCACCTCACCGCAACGCGAGGACAATTTCAACGCGCCGGCGCCGGTGACCCGCGCCGCCGTGCTCTACGTCTTCCGCGTCATGGTCGACGACGCGATTCCGATGAATGCCGGCTGCCTCAGGCCGATCAAGGTGATCGTGCCGGAAGGCTCGATGTTGGCGCCGCGCTATCCCGCCGCCGTCGTCGCCGGCAATGTCGAGGTCAGCCAGGCCGTGACCAACACGCTGTTTGGCGCGCTGCAGGCGATGTCGTGCTCGCAGGGCACGATGAACAACCTGACCTTCGGCAACGACCAGTACCAGTACTACGAGACGATCTGCTCGGGCTCGCCGGCCGGGCCGGGCTTCAACGGCACGTCTGGCGTCCATGTCCACATGACCAATTCGCGCCTGACCGATCCCGAGATCCTGGAGACGCGCTTCCCGGTCGTGCTGGAGGATTTCCACATCCGCCTCGGCTCGGGCGGCAAGGGCGAGTGGCATGCCGGCGACGGCACCAGCCGCACCATCCGCTTCCTGAAGACGATGGACTGCGCCATCCTGGCCTCGCATCGCAAGGTGCGGCCGTTCGGGATGAAGGGCGGCGAGGCCGGGCAGGTCGGCAAGACGCTGGTGCGCCGGCTCTCGGGCGAGATCGAGGAGCTGAAGCCGAGCGACCAGACCCTGCTGCATGCCGGCGAGGCGGTCACGGTCCTGACGCCGACGGCTGGCGGCTATGGCAAAGCGAAGGGTTGAGGTTTAGCTGAGGCCTCTGACTATGGAGACGGCTATGCCTCAGACTTGGATGATCACCGGCGCCAATCGCGGCATCGGCCTTGCCCTGACCACAGTGCTGCTGGCGCGCGGCGACCATGTCATCGCCGCGGCGCGCGATCCTAATAGCGGGCCGTTGCGGGCGCTGGCGGAGAAGCATCCCGGGCAGGTGACGCCGCTCGCGCTCGACGTGACCTCGGATGCGAGCGTGGCTGAGGCGAAGGTGGCGCTGGGCAATCGCCCGATCGACGTCCTCGTCAACAATGCTGGCATCTACGGCAACCGCGACCGGCAATCGGCTGTAGACATGGATTTCGACGCCTGGCGCGAGGTCTTCGAGGTCAACGTCTACGCGCCGCTGCGCGTGGCGCAGGCCTTCCTGCCAAATGTCGAATCTTCGAAGAGCCGCAAGATCGCGACGATCTCGAGCCGCATGGGCTCGATCGGCAACAACCCGTCCGGTTCGATCGCCTATCGCTCGTCCAAGTCGGCAGTGAACATGACCATGGTCGCGTTCGGCAACGAGGTGCGGGCGCGCGGCGTCGGTATCTACCTGTTCCACCCCGGCTGGGTGCAGACCGACATGGGCGGTTTGGGCGCCGATATCGCGCCGAGCCAGAGCGCGACCGGGCTGATCAAGACGATCGACGCCTCAGGCACGGCCGAAAGCGGGAGCTTCCGCAACTGGGACGGGGCGCCGATCGCCTGGTAGGCCTCTCCTCCTGCCATGTTCTTGAGCCCCGCCGGCCTAGATCGCCGTGCGTCCTGACGGACGCAAGGTGGCGATCTAGGCTTTTGTTATTGCATCGGATTTTTCCGAAAGCTGGATTCCACTTTTCGGTCCGATGCTCTAGGTTGCGTGGACACTTATCGTAGCACAGGATGATTGCTGCGAGGGTGATCACGGCGAGGTAGTTCCTTGCGGTCTTCTCGAAGCGGGTTGCGACCCTTCGGAACTGTTTGAGCTTGCTGAAGCAGCATTCGACGAGGTGGCGCTGGGCGT
>NZ_QQTO01000001.1 GCF_003351345.1 Allobosea caraganae
CGAACTCGGTCGTGGCCGAATCGACCACGGCGTTGATCTCGTTGATGCCGGCGATGAGCTGCTGCATCTGCGCGTCGGCGTCCTCGATCTGCAGCCGCGCCGAGAAGTCGCCCGCCGCAGCAGCCGCGACCACCGCGCCCACATCCGTCACGACCAAAGCCATCGATTCGGCCCGCGCCAGCCTGGCAGCGGCCTCGGCCCGCTCCTTCTCTTCAAGGGCGCGGACGCGCAACCCGTTCTCCTTGAAGATGTTGAGCGCGCCGGCCATGCCGCCGATCTCGTCGCGCCGCTCGCCATAGGGGATCTCGAGCGCGAGGTCGCCCTCGGCGAGCTTGCGCATCGCCACCGTCATCACGCCGATCGGCCCGGTGACCCGCGACTGCACGACGACATAGCCGGCGATCGCGACGATCAGCCCGCCGGCGAACAGGGCGGCGTACTGGATCAGCGTCCAGGTCAGGTCGCTCGCGGCCTGATCGGCCTTGAGGTTGAGCTCGGTGATCGCAGCGTTGGAGACCTCGCTGATCGTGTCCAGCGCCGGAATGACGGTTTCACGCCATTTATCGGTGCTCAGGTTGATCTTGCCGGTGGTCGTCATCGCCTTGACGACGTCTTCCTTGAGGTCGGTGAACTGGCCGGAGAAATAGGTCCGCTCGGCCTTGCGGATCGCGTTGCGGATCGCGGGCGGGGCCTGCTCGCCACCGCCGACGGCCCGCAGCATCTGCCAGCCATAGGCGGCCTGGGCGTCGGCGAGCTTCAGCGAATCGGCTTCGGACGTCGTGAACGGGCGCGCCTGCGCCAGGATCGAGCTGATCATCTGGCCGGACGTGCCGGCTTGCGCACGCACCGACCAGGCCATCGAGCGGGTGATGATCAGTTCCGACAGGCGCGGGCTGAGATTGCGGATCTCGTTCTCGACCACGGCCGAGGTCGTCTCCAGGCTCTGCAGGAAGCGGTCGCCGATGGTCAGGACGTTCTGCGGCAGGCCGGGCGTGCGGGCGGTGACCGCGAGCTTCGATTCGGCGTCGACGGTTTCGCGCAGCTTCTTGTTGGCGTCGAAATTGGCATTGAGGCTGCGGCCCGCATCCGATACGGCGGCGATGCCGCTGCCGTTGATCGCGGCCTGCGCCTGCACCATCGCGTCGTCGACCTCCTTGCGGCGGGTCATGTAGCTCGCGATCGAGGACTGGTTCTTGTCGGTCGCCAGGATGACGGCGGTTTGCAGCGAAGCGCGCTCGTAGCGCGAGCTCACCAGCGCATCGAACAGGTTCTCGTTCAGCTTGGAGAGCTGGGCGACCTGCACGGCAGCCTCGTGCCGCCAATAGGTCGACCACAGCTCCTGGCCGCAGATCCCGGCGATAAGCAGCCCCATCATGCCGATGATGCAGGCCAGCGTCGTCCGGATCGACATGCCGGACATCAGTTTCTTCATGGAAGGCAGCCCCCGCTCAGCCCAGGCAGGTCGCGCGGGCGTAGATGCGAGGCCTAAGTAGCGGGTAAAGAATTGATATTGGGTTTACCTAACGTAATTTGGCCGCATTCCCGCCCAAACCGTTAGGATCGTTGCGCCTAAAGGTTGAAAACCCGGTGCGGGATCAACTCCCCGTTCTCGATCGAGCCCGTCGCGATCAGGACGCCGCCGCTCGTCGCATAGACCGCTTCGGCCTCGATCGGCGCGTCGCGCCCGCGCAGCAGCACGCTCTGGCCGCGCTTGAGGCGCAGCGCGGCGTCGCGATGGACCACGATCTGCGGGATCAGGCTGAGCGCCGTCTCGACCGGTCGGAGCGCTGCCTCAGTGCCCCCGGCACCGTCCCGCAGCGTCTCGACCGTGGTCGCTTCGGTGACGGCGAAGGGCCCGACCCGCGTGCGCCGGAGATGCGCGACATGGCCGAGGCAGCCGAGCGCGATGCCGAGGTCGCGCGCGATGGCGCGGACATAGGTGCCCTTGCCGCATTCGGCCTCGAAGGTCGTGGCATCGGCCGTGTGCGTCACGATCCTGAGCGCGTCGATCTCGACCGGGCGCGGCTCGAGCTGCACCTCCTCGCCGTCGCGGGCGAGGTCGTAGGCGCGCTCGCCGGCGATCTTGATCGCCGAGAATTTTGGCGGCACCTGCAGGATCGTGCCGGTGAAGCGCGGCAGCAGGGCTGCGATCGCCGCCTCGTCCGGCCGCGTCTCCGAGGTCGCGACGACGCTGCCCTCGGTATCGTCGGTATTGGTCTGGGAGCCCCAGGCGACGGTGAATTCGTAGGCCTTGCGCCCGTCCATGACGAAGGGGACGGTCTTGGTCGCCTCTCCCAGCGCGATCGGCAGCAGGCCCGACGCGAGCGGGTCGAGCGTGCCGGCATGGCCGGCCTTCTTGGCCGAGTAGGCGCGCTTGACCACGCTGACCGCATGGGTCGAGGTCATGCCGATCGGCTTGTCGAGCACGACCCAGCCATGCACGTCGCGCTTCTTGGGGCGCGGCAGCGGGCCGGGCTTCTGCGGCTCCGTTCCCTCCGGGGCGGTGGCGTCAGTCATCGTCATGGTCGTCCGGATTGATCTTGAGCGGCGGCTTGAGGATGTCCGGCAGCACCTTCTCGGAATAGAGCAGCGCGTCGATGCGCTCGGCCTCCGCGAAGCTCTCATCCTGCAGGAAGCGGATATTGGGCGCGTATTTCAGGTTGACCCGGTGCGCGATCTCGCCGCGGATATAGCGGGTATGGCCGCCCAGCGCCTTCAGCACCGGCTTCACGTCCAGCCCGCCGAGCGGCATGATATAGGCCGTCGCCAGCTTGAGATCGGGCGAAAGCCGGACCTCCGGCACGGTGATGACGTATTTCGCCAGCACGTCGTCATGGATGTCGCCGCGCGCCAGCATCTCCGCCAGGGCGTGGCGGATCAGTTCGCCGACGCGGAGCTGCCGCTGGGATGGGCCTGAGGTTTTAACTGGTTTTGCCATGGTTCTCGTTCTCCGGGATCGGACCGGATGAGCGTGGATCGTAGAAACGTCATGGCCGGGCTTGACCCGGCCATCTCGTGACGTGATCTTCATCAAAAGTCAGAGCATGGCTTCCGCGAAAAACCGGTGCCCACTTTTTCGCGCCATGCTCTGGGAGCGCCTTATTCGGACGGGGATGGCCGGGTCAAGCCCGGCCATGACGCGCGACAAGCGAAGCCTCACAGCGTCCGCTTGATCTCCTCGACGCGGAAGCACTCGATCACGTCGCCAGGGCGCATGTCCTGGTAGCTCTCGAAGGACATGCCGCATTCCTGGCCGGCGACCACTTCCTTGGCGTCGTCCTTGAAACGCTTGAGCTGGGACAGCTTGCCCTCGTGGACCACGACGTTGTCGCGGATCAGGCGGACATTGGCGCCGCGCTCGATCGTGCCGTCGGTGACGCGGCAGCCGGCGATCTTGCCGACCTTCGAGACGTTGAAGATCTCGAGGATCTGCGCGTTGCCGAGCATTGTCTCGCGCAGGGTCGGCGCCAGCAGGCCCGACATCGCCGCCTTCACGTCATCCACGAGGTTGTAGATGATGCTGTAGTAGCGGATCTCGACGCCGGCCCGTTCGGCCGCCTCGCGCGCTTCCTTGTGGGCACGCACGTTGAAGCCGATCACCGCCGCGCCCGATGCCTGGGCCAGGGTGATGTCGGATTCGGTGATGCCGCCGACGCCGGACGAGAGCACGCGGGCGCGCACCTCGTCGTTGCCGACCTTCTCGAGCGTCCCGACGATGGCCTCGACCGAGCCCTGCACGTCGCCCTTGACGACGAGCGGGAACTCCTTGCGGCCGGCGCCCTCCTTGAGGTCGCGCATCATCTCGGCGAGCGAGCGGCCCGCGCCCGATCCGCCGCCGCGGGCGGCGATGCGGTCGCGCTTCTGGCGCTCGCGGTAATCGGTGATCTCGCGGGCGCGCGCCTCGGACTCGACCACCGCGACGCGGTCGCCGGCCTCGGGCGTGCCGTTGAAGCCGAGCACCTCGACCGGGAGCGACGGAGGCGCTTCCTTGATCTGGGCGCCGGTATCGCCGATCAGGGCACGCACGCGGCCCCATTCGGAGCCGGCGACGACGATGTCGCCGGTGCGCAAGGTGCCGCGCTGGACGAGGACGGTCGCGACCGGGCCGCGGCCGCGGTCGAGCTTGGCCTCGATCACGGTGCCTTCGGCCGGGCGCTCCGGGTTGGCCCTGAGATCAAGCAGTTCGGCCTGCAGAGCGATCGCCTCGAGCAGCTTGTCGAGGTTCTGGCCGGTCTTGGCCGAGACCTCGATTTCCAGCGTCTCGCCGCCGAGCGACTCGACCTGGATCTCGTATTGCAGCAGCTCCGAGCGGACCCGGTCGGGATTGGCGTCGGCCTTGTCGATCTTGTTGATCGCCACGATCAGCGGCACCTTGGCCGCCTTGGCGTGGTTGATGGCCTCGACCGTCTGCGGCATGACGCCGTCATCGGCCGCGACCACGAGCACGACCACGTCCGTCACCTTGGCGCCGCGGGCGCGCATCGCCGTGAAGGCGGCGTGGCCGGGCGTGTCGATGAAGGTCACCTTCGAGCCCAGCGGCGTCGTCACCTGATAGGCGCCGATATGCTGGGTGATGCCGCCGGCCTCGCCGGAGACGACGTGAGTCTTGCGGATCGCGTCGAGCAGCGAGGTCTTGCCGTGGTCGACATGGCCCATGATGGTCACGACCGCGGGGCGCGGCGTCAGCGTGTCGTCGGTGTCGGGCGTGTCGAACAGGCCCTCCTCGACGTCGGATTCGGCGACGCGCTTGACGGTATGGCCCATTTCCTCGGCCACGAGCTGGGCGGTGTCGGCGTCGATCACGTCGGTGATCTTGTGCATCGCGCCCTGCTTCATCAGCAGGCGGATGACGTCGACGCCCCGCTCGGTCATGCGGTTGGCGAGTTCCTGGATGGTGATCGTCTCCGGGATGATCACCTCGCGCATCACGCGCTCTTTGGCGACGTCGGAGGCGCGATGGCCGGTCATGCGCTGCACGCGGCGGCGGAAGGCCGCGACGGAGCGCGTCCTCTCGTCGTCGCCGCCGGTGGCGGTCGACAGCGTCAGGCGGCCGCGCGGCTTCTCGCCGACCTTGGGGGTCTTGGGCGCAGGCGCCGGAGCGCCACGGGGCGCGCCGGGAGCGCCACCGGGACGGCGGAACGCGGGACGCGCCTCGCCATCATCGGGACGGCTGCGCGGGGCGCCGGCCGAAGGGGCCTGGCGGGCCGGCCGCACCACGGCCGGCTCGGCCGCGGCTGCCGCCGCATCGGGGCGGGGCGGACGCGGCGAATCGATCCGCGGCGGCCGGGAATCGATCCGTGGCGGCCGGGCGCCGACATCGCGCATCGGCGGACGTCCGGCGAAATCGCCGCGTGGGGCAAAGTCGCCGCGCGGGCTGGATGCCGGACGGGGAGCGGGAGAATAGGGCGCGGCAGCGGCAGCAGGAGCGCTCGCAGAGGCCGACGGGGCGTCCGAAATCGGCTGTTGCTGCTGTGGCGGCGGCGTGAACTCGCGCGGAGGCTGCGGGCGCGGGGCCTGCTGCTCTTCGTTCATGCGCTGACGCGCAGCGCTCTCGGCGCGGCGCTTGTGCTCGTCTTCCTGGCGGCGGCGGTCTTCCTCCTCGCGCTGACGCGCCAGGGCGGCTTCGCGCTCGGCCCGCTCGCGCTCTTCGCGCTGGGACCGCTGACGCGCCTCTTCCTCGGCGCGCTGGCGCTGCTCGAATTCCCGGGCGCGGGAATCGGAGAGGGCGCGCTGGCGCGCATCCTTCTCGTCGGTCGAGAGCGTGCGCAGCAGCATGCCGCCGGGCTTGGGCGCGGCGGGAGCCGGCTGCGGCACCACTGGACGCGGTTGGGCGGGTTGGACCGCCGGCTGGGGCGCGCGGGCGACCGGCGCTTCCTTGCCGACCTCGGGCCCACCGACGCGGCGCTTAACCTCGACGACAACCTGCTTCGAGCGCCCATGCGAGAAGCTCTGCCGAACAGTGCTCTGCTCGACAGGACGCTTCAGCGTCAGGGTTTTCGGGGGGCTGACGGTCAAAGTCTTGTCGCCCGGGGTCTTGGTATCGCTCATTCTTCGCTCGGTCCTGCCGCTTTCGGTCGTGCCGGTTCGGTCGTCAATTCGTCTGTATCGTCGATGTCAGCCGGGCTTTCTGGGCCCAATGCACCGGCATCACCCGTCCTGTAGCGAACGAGTCGACGCCAGCGGGAGAGGAAACCCTCGGCCGCCGGTCCCGGAGCAAGGGCCGCATGTATCACATGTGCCCGCCCTAACGCCAATTCCAAATCAGCCGCCGTGAATTGCGTCACGACGGGGATCTCCCTCGCCTTCAATCCGGCCTCGCTTCGCTCAGCCGCTGCGCGCCTGAGCGCCTGGCCGATCTTGCGCTTGCCGTCCTCGGCGCCGTCGCTCGCCTCGATCGCGGCGGCGACGCGCCCGGAGCCGATCACCGCCTCGACCTTGGCGAAGCCGGTCGAGACCAGCCCCGCCTTGTTGGCCATGGCCAGCGCCTGCACCGCATCGCGCTGCATCAGCCCTTCGATCAGCCCGACCAGATCGGCGGGCACGACGACCTTGGTCTTGAGCGAGCGCTCGAAGGCCTTGCGCTTGATCGCCTCCTGCACCGTCGCGGCGCTGACGCTCACCCAGACGCCGCGGCCCGGAAGCTTGCGGCGCAGGTCGGGCGTCAGAACCTCGTCGGGCCCGACCACGAAGCGGATCAGATCCTCGGGCGCCTTGACCGTGCGGGTCACGACGCAGCTGCGTTCCGGGCCGTCCTTGCGCGCGAGCCGCGCCGCCTCCGGCCGTTTCATGTCTGGCGTCCTGGCCTTGCTCAGGCTTCGGCCGCTTCGTCGCTGGCCTCGGTCTCGTCTTCGACGGGGGCCTCGACCCAGCCCGCCTTGACGCGGGCGGCCATGATGATCGCCTCCGCATCCTGGCGCGACAGGTCGAACCCGTCGAGATACCCGGCATGGCGGGTGCTCTCGCCATCCTTGCGCTCGGTCCAGCCGACCAGGTCGTCAGTGGCGCAGCCGGCGAGGTCCTCAACGTTCTTCACGTCGTTCTCGCCCAGCGCCACCATCATGGATGTGGTGACGCCCTCGACTTCGCGCAACTCGTCCTCGACGCCGAGCGCCCGGCGCTTCTCGTCGAGCTCGGCCTCGACCCCGGCGAGATATTCCTGGGCGCGCGACTGGATCTCGGCCGCGGTGTCGTCGTCGAAGCCCTCGATCGAGGCGAGCTCGGACGGCTCGACATAGGCGACCTCCTCGACGTTGCGGAAGCCTTCCGAGGCGAGCAGCTGGCCGACCGTCTCGTCGACGTTCAGCGCGTTCATGAAGATCTCGGTGCGGGCCAGGAACTCCTTCTGGCGGCGCTCCGATTCCTCGGCCTCGGTCAGGATGTCGATGTCCCAGCCGGTGAGCTGCGAGGCGAGGCGCACGTTCTGGCCGCGGCGGCCGATGGCGAGCGAGAGCTGCTCGTCGGGCACCACGACTTCGATCTTGTCGGCCTCCTCGTCGAGCACGACCTTGGCGACCTCGGCCGGCTGCAGCGCGTTGACGACGAAGGTCGCGACGTCGGGCGACCACGGGATGATGTCGATCTTCTCGCCCTGCAGCTCGCCGACGACGGCCTGCACGCGCGAGCCGCGCATGCCGACGCAGGCGCCGACCGGGTCGATCGAGGAATCGCGGCTGATCACGGCGATCTTGGCGCGCGAGCCCGGATCGCGGGCGACGGCCTTGACCTCGACGATGCCGTCATAGATCTCCGGCACTTCCTGGCCGAAGAGCTTGGCCATGAACTGCGGATGGGTGCGCGACAGGAAGATCTGCGGGCCGCGCGGCTCGCGGCGCACGTCGTAAACATAGGCGCGGGCGCGGTCGCCGACCTTGAAGGTCTCGCGCGGGATCATCTCGTCGCGGCGGATGATCGCCTCGCCGCGGCCGAGATCGACGAAGACGTTGCCGTACTCGACGCGCTTGACCGCGCCGTTGACGATCTCGCCGATGCGGTCCTTGTACTCGTCGTACTGGCGGTCGCGCTCGGCCTCGCGCACCTTCTGCACGATGACCTGCTTGGCCGACTGCGCGGCGATGCGGCCGAAATCGAAGGGCGGCAGCGGATCGGCGATGACGTCGCCGACCTGGGCGGCCGGGTTGTGGCGCTTGGCCTCGGCCAGCGTGATCTCGACCGCGCCGTTCTCGACCTGGTCGACCACCTGGAGGTGGCGCGCCAGCCGGAGCTCGCCCGACTTGGTGTTGATCTCGGCATGGACGTCGGTTTCGGCGCCGTAGCGCGAGCGCGCCGCCTTGGCGATGGCGTCCTGCATCGCGTCGATGACGATCTGCCGGTCGATCGACTTCTCGCGGGCAACCGCGTCGGCGATCTGCAGCAGTTCGAGCCTGTTGGCGCTGACAACCATGGCGCTCACTCCTCTTCGGTGTCGTTTTCAGGGGCAGCGCGGGCCTTGCCCGGGCGCGGTCCCAGTGATTTTCCCCGGCCCTTCTTCGGGCTGGCGATCTCGTCGGCGGCGGGCATCTCCGGCGGCAGGCCGGATTTGCCGCGCCTGAGCGATTCGATGATCAGCGCATCGGTCAGGACGAGGCGCGCGTCGTCGATCAGGTTCATCGGAATGGCGACGTCGCGCTCTTCCTCCGATTTGGCGTCGTCGCGCGACAGCAGGGCGTTCTGGCCCTCGAAGCCGCGCAGGATGCCGCGGAAGCGCTTGCGGCCAGCGACGATCTGGTCGGTGTCGATCTTGGCGAGATGCCCGGCCCAGCGCGCGAAATCGCTCGGGCGCACCAGCGGCCGGTCGATCCCCGGCGACGAGACCTCGAGATGGTAGGGCACCTTGATCGGGTCGTCGACGTCGAGCGCCGGCGACACCGCCTGGCTCACCGCCTCGCAGCCCTCGACGTTCATCGTCCCGTCAGGCAGCTCGGCCATGATCTGCACGGTGCAGCCATTCTGGCCGGTAACGCGCACGCGCACCAGGCGATAGCCGAGGTCGACGATCGCCGGCTCGATGATCGCCGCGACGCGCGCGGCCACGCCGCTTTCGGTGACGACGCGCCTGTCCTGATCTGCTGTTGCTGTCGGTTCGCTCATGCCTGGCCGCCCGGATGCTCCGGCAGGGCCTGCGGCCAACAAAAAAGAGCGGGCCGGCAGGCCCGCTCTTGATCATCGGCTTACACCGAAACCAGAGCTGTTAAGCCGCTATCTAATCCGCATCGGCCTGCCATGCAAGGTCAAACACGGCGCAGGGCCTCGCAGCAAGTTGCCGTTACGCTAACCGGCTGGTCACTCTTCTGGCTTAGCTTAGCCGGAGTTGCGTGGAGTTTTATCGGATGAGTTCTGTCAGCGCTTTGCTGCGCGACCTTGAGACGACGATGGCGCGCGGGTCCGGCGACGACCGCGCCCAGATCCTGTCGCGCCTGACCGACCTGTTCGTCAGCACCGCCCGCGGCATGGGCGACGACCAGATCAGCGTATTCGACGTCGTGATCGGCCGGCTCGCCCGCGCCATCGAGATGCGCGCCCGCATCGAGCTGGCCGAGCGGCTCTCCGTCGTGCCGAATGCGCCGGGCGGCGTGATGCGCCAGCTCGCGCTCGACGAGATCGCGGTGGCCCGCCCGGTCCTGATCCACTCGCCGATGCTGACCGACCAGGACCTCGTCGCGATCTCCGCCGCCAAGGGCCGCGACCATATGCTCGCCATCACCGAGCGGCCCGATCTCGGCGAGCCCATCACCGATTTCCTGATCCTGCGCGGCGGCCGGGTCGTCACCCATGCCGTCGCGGCCAACCAGACGGCGCGCTTCTCGCGCCATGGCATGGGCGTGCTGGTGATGCGCGCGGTCCAGGACGATGCGCTGCAGACCATGCTCAGCACCCGCTCCGACGTCCCGCCCGAGCTCACCGAGCAGCTCATGCTCGCCGCCAAGAACTCCGCTCGCCGCCGGCTCACCGCCTCGCTCGAGCCCGGCCTGGCCGGGGCCGTCGAGAGCGCGGTCGAGCGCGGCGCCGAGGCCGTCTCGGCGCAGGGCCATATCCATGACGAGCTCGGCCGCTTCAGCGCCGCGCTCACCGAGATCAAGCGGCTCGACGATGCCGGCAGGCTCGACGAGGCCAAGGTCGCCGAATTCGCCGCCGCCGGCGACAGCGAGCGCGCGATCTGCGGCATCGCCGTGCTGGCCCGCCTCGGCCTGCCCGCGACCGAGCAGATCATCCTGGGGCCCGATCGCGATGCCGTCCTGCTCGTCGGCCGCGGCCTCGGCTGGTCCTGGGAGACGACGCGCGCGCTGATTGGCCTGCGCAAGACCGACGGCACCTCGCTGCCCGCGGTCGAGCGTGCCCGCCAGAGCTTCCGCAACCTGACGCCGGTCACCGCCCAGCGCGTGCTCGGCTTCCTCAGGATGCGCGACGGCGTACAGCAGTGAGGTAGCTCGGCACCCGCCCGGCCTTGACCGCCTTGGCCTCGTAGCGGGTGCGCACCCAGCCCGGATAGGGCTTGCGCCAATCGTCGGCGCGCTCGTCGCTCCAGTCGAAATCGGGCGAGCGCAGCAGGCGCGCCAGCGTCCAGCCGACATAATCGTCGATGTCGCTGGCGAAGCGGAAGCGCCCGCCCTCGCGCAGCGCCCGCGCGAACAGCCCGATCGTCCGGTCGGAGACGAAGCGGCGCTTGCGCTGCCGGCGCTTCGGCCAGGGATCGGGATAGAGCAGGTCGATCGCGTCGAGCGCGCCGGCCGGCAGGCGCGGCAGCAGCAGCGCCGCGTCGCCATCCCAGAGCCGGACGTTCTTCAGGCCCTCATGCTCGACCACGGCCAGGAACTTCGCCATGCCGTTGACGAAGGGCTCGCAGCCGATGAAGCCGATCTGCGGGCTCTCGCGCATCCGCGACAGCAGGTGCTCGCCGCCGCCGAAGCCGATCTCGAGCCTGACGGCCTCGACCGGGACCGGAAACAACGCCTCGAGGTCGGCGATCTCGCCTTCGGGCAGCCGCAGCGCCGGCAGCAGTCCCTCGATGCGCGCGGCCTGGCCCTCGCGCAGGGCCTTGCCCTTGCGCCGGCCGAAAAAGGCCCGTTCCGTGTCGTGTTCGTCGCTCATGATGGCAGGTCTTTAGAGCATCGGCCCGAAAAGTGGCATGCGGTTTTCGGAAAAAGCCGATGCTAAATCAAAGAGCTATGGGATCGCCGCAAAAGCAAAGGCCGGAGCGCTGCCACTCCGGCCTTCGATATCCGGGCTACCGGGCGTTGGATCAGGCGACGGCCTTCTTCAGCGCGTCGATGAGGTCGGTCTTCTCCCAGGAGAAGCTGCCGTCGCGGCCGGCCTTGCGGCCGAAATGCCCGTAAGCCGCCGACTTGGCGTAGATCGCCTTGTTGAGGCCGAGATGGTTGCGGATGCCGTTCGGGGTCAGGTCCATGACCTCGCCCAGCGCGACCTCGAGCTTGGCCTCGTCGACCTTGCCGGTGCCGTGCAGGTCGACATAGATCGACAGCGGCTTGGCGACGCCGATGGCGTAGGAGAGCTGGATCGTGCAGCGGTCGGCGAGCTTGGCGGCGACCACGTTCTTGGCGAGGTAGCGCGCGGCGTAGGCGGCCGAGCGGTCGACCTTGGTCGGGTCCTTGCCCGAGAAGGCGCCGCCGCCATGCGGGGCCGCGCCGCCATAGGTGTCGACGATGATCTTGCGGCCGGTCAGGCCGGAATCGCCATCGGGACCGCCGATCACGAACTTGCCGGTCGGGTTGACGTGCCAGACCGTCTCCTTCGAGATCCAGCCGTCGGGCAGGGTCTCGCGGATGAAGGGCTCGACGATCTTGCGGACGTCGGCCGAGGTCAGCTTCTCGTCGAGATGCTGGGTCGAGAGCACGATCTGGGTGACGCCGACCGGCTTGCCGTTCTCGTACTTGATCGTGATCTGGCTCTTGGCGTCGGGGCCGAGCTTGGCGGCCGGGCCTTCGCCGGAATGGCGGGCCTTGGCCAGCACTTCCAGGATCTTGTGGGCGTAGTAGAGCGGGGCCGGCATCAGCTCCGGCGTCTCGCGGCAGGCATAGCCGAACATGATGCCCTGGTCGCCGGCGCCGACATCCTTGTTGCCGGCCTCGTCGACGCCCTGCGCGATATCCGCCGATTGCGGGTGCAGCAGCACGTCGATCTTGGCCTTCTTCCAGTGGAAGCCGTCCTGCTCGTAGCCGATCGCCTTGATCGCCTTGCGGGCGGCGGACTTCACCTTCGACTTGATCTGCTTCTCGTCGAGATGGGTGCGGACCTCGCCGGCGATGACGACGCGGTTGGTCGTCGCCAGGGTCTCGGCCGCGACGCGCACCTTCGAGGGCTCGTAGCCGGCCTTGATGGCCTCCTTGAAGAACAGGTCGACGATCTCGTCGGAGATCCGGTCACAGACCTTGTCGGGGTGGCCTTCGGACACGGATTCGCTGGTGAACAGATAGTTCTGACGGGACACGGCCGCTGGATCCTTCATGCAGGAAAGAACAAAGGCCAGTCGAACGGAGGCCGACCGACTGGCAGCACGCGCTTCTTGCAGCCGCCCGCGTTCGCCGTCAAGCACCGAAATCCGTTAAACGGTAGGAATGTTCGGCAGGAAGAACGTAGAAGACCAAAAATCAGGCTTTTTGGTCATCTTCCTCGGCAAGTGCCTCGACGAGGTCGACGATGCGGCGGCGGACGCGGCCGCTCTTGATGCGCACGAAGGCCTTGGTGAGCTGCACGCCCTCGCTGGTCGCGAGGAAGTCGGAGATATAGGCCGTCGAGCTGGAATCGGCGAAGCCGCCGTCTGGCGTGGCGTCGCCGTTCGGCGCGCCGTCGAAGAAGAACGAGACGGGCACCTCGAGCTTCTTGGCGATCTGCTGCAGGCGGCTGGCGCTGATGCGGTTCGCGCCCTTCTCGTATTTCTGGATCTGCTGGAAGGTCAGGCTCAGGGCTTCGCCGAGCTTTTCCTGGCTGATTCCGGCGAGCATCCGGCGCATGCGTACACGGCTGCCGACATGGCGGTCGATCGGATTGGGCACTTTTTTGATCATGGATCGAGGCCTTAGATCACGTCGTCGCCGCAGGGCCGCGGGTCGCGGTAGACGTCATAGAGTGTCAATGAGACTTAAGTCTATTAGCGCTACGTTTATGCCTGATGCCGCCTCCCATGTAAACTGGTTCCAAATGGGATGATCAAACGCCTCGCAACCGTGACAGAAGCAGGAATGCTATGACGAGCCCTGCAAAAATGACATCCCCGAGTTGCGAATAAAGCGTAGCAGATCCACTTCGCGGCAGGCCGACATCAAGCACGCCTTCGGTTCCGAGCGGCAGGCTTGCAATCACCCGCCCATAGGAATCGACGACGCCCGAGATCCCGGTATTGGCGACGCGGACGAGTGGCAGGCCCTCCTCGATCGTGCGCAGGCGCGCCTGGGCGAAATGCTGGTAGGGCCCGCTCGTCTGGCCGAACCAGCCGTCATTGGTCAGGTTCAGGATGAAGCCTGGCCGCGGCCCCTGCGGCACCACCGCGCCGGGAAACACAATTTCGTAACATATCACGGCTGCGGCGGGGGGCAATCCACGCACGATCAGCGGCATATGGCGCTCTCCGGCGGCGAATCCGCCGGGCACGGAGACGAATTCCGAGAGCCCGACGCTGCGGATCAACGTCTCGAGAATCGGCGGCAGATACTCCCCGAAGGGCACGAGATGGACCTTGTCGTAGCTCGCGACGATCACGCCCTCGTCGTTGACGACCTGCACCGAGTTGAAGATCGGCGGCCGGCTCTCGCCGGGCAGCATCTCGCCCGCCCGTGCCGCGCCGGTGATCAGCGTCGCGTTCGGCGGCAATAGCGCGGCGATGCGCGAGAGTGCCTGCGGCGTGCGGCCGAGCAGGAAGGGGAAGGCCGATTCCGGCCAGATCAGATGGGTGACGTCCTGCACGCCGAGCGTCGCCGGGCTCGTCGCCCGGTCGCTGAGCTTCAGGTAGTGCGCCAGGATCGGCTCGGCGTTCTGCGGGCTGAACTTGGCGTCCTGCGGCAGGTTGGGCTGCATCAGCCGCAGCTTGACGCCGCTGACCATGGCCGCGGGCTGCGCGGGAATGCGCCAGGCGCCGAAGCCGATCAGACCGCAGAGCGCGGCGAGCGCCAGAGCCGGCATGCGCCAGCGCGCCGCGCCGGGCTTGGCGGTGCCGATGACCGCCGGCGCGGCGCCGATCGCAACCGCGACCAGCGTCAGCCCGTAGAGGCCGGCGATCGCCGCGAATTGCGCGATCCAGGCCTGGCCGGCCAGCATCATGCCGTAGACGTTCCAGGGAAAGCCGGTGAAGACGTGGCCGCGCAGGTATTCGCTCAGCGTCAACGCGACCGCGAGCATGAGGATGCGGCCGCCGCCATGGGGCCAGATCAGCCTGGCAAGGCCGAAGCCCAGCGCCGGGAAAAAGGCAAGGAAGGCCGGCAGCGCGACGACGCCGAGCGGCATCGCCCAGGCGAACTTGTCGGCCTCGACCAGGAAGGCGGCCCCCAGCCACCATAGCCCGGCCAGGAAGAAGCCGAAGCCCCACCACCAGCCCGCCGCTGCGGCCGACAGAAACCGCGCCCGCCAGCTCGCGCCGACGGCGCCGTCGACCAGCCAGACCGCCACGGTCATCGGGATGACGATGAGGGGCCAGAGGTCGAGCGGCGGCAGGGCGAGCGCGCCGCTCGCGCCGGCGACGAGCGCGATCAGGCGCTTCGGCCAACCCCAGGCGAGGATGACCTTGTCGGCCAGAGCTGAGAATGGCATCAGCCCGATTCCGCCGGCGCCGGAGTTTCGAGCGTCGCTGTAAGGCCACAATGGATGCGCAGGCGCTTGATCCGGCGCGGATCGGCGTCGAGGATCTCGAATTCGAGCCCTTCCGGCCCCTGGATCAGCTCGCCGCGGGCCGGGACATGGCCGGCGAGCGTCACGATCAGCCCGCCCAGCGTGTCGACGTCCTCGGCGACCTCGGCCTGCGACAGGTCGATGCCGGTCGCGTCCTTGAGGTCTTCCAGCGTGGCGCGGGCGTCGGCGGTGAAGATGTTCTCGCCCGCCGGCGCGATCGTCGGGGCTTCGTCGAGGTCGTGCTCGTCCTCGATGTCGCCGACGACGATCTCGACCAGGTCCTCGATCGAGACCAGCCCGTCGGTGCCGCCATATTCGTCGATTACGAGCGCGATATGGGTGCGCGTCGCCTGCATCCGGACCAGGAGGTCGACGGCCGGCATCGAGGGCGGCACGTAGAGCACCGGCCGCAGGATCTTGGCCGAGTGCAGCGTCACCGAGAGGTCGACGGCGCCGAGGATCGGCCCGCTCGCCTCGGTCTCGGCCATCGGCCGCGCCTTGGCGGCGATGAAGTCGACGAAGTCGCGGATGTGGATCATGCCGCGCGGATCGTCGAGCGTGTCGCCATAAACCGGCAGACGCGAATGGCCGGCCCGGCTGAACAGGCCGAGCAGGTCGCCCAGCGTCGTCTCGGCCGAGACGGCGATGATGTCGGCGCGCGGCACCATCACGTCGGCGATGCGGCGCTCGCGCAGGCTGAGCACGTTGGAGAGCATCGCGCGCTCCTGCGCGCTCAGGTCGGCGAGCTGCCCGCTATCCTGCGCCAGCGCCTCCGTGATGTCCTCGCGGATGCTGCCGCCGTTGCGCAGGCCGAGCCGGTCGAGGAACAGGCCGAGCCAGCCGGCCGGGCCGCGTCCGGCAGATTCGCTCTGGGTTGATCGACTGTCGTCGCTCATGGTGTGGGGCGGTCGATTCTGGGTTGGTTCGAAGAGGCGGTGTCGAGTTCGGCGCCGGCATAGGGATCGGCGATACCGAGCCGCGCAAGCGCGGCGATTTCGAGGCCTTCCATGCGGATGGCCTCGCTTTCGGTCTCGTGATCCTCGCCGAGCAGGTGCAGCAGGCCGTGGACGACGAGATGGCTGAGATGGTCGCCGGGGCTCTTGCCCTCGTCCTCGGCCTCGCGCAGCACGGTCTCAAAGGCCAGCACGATGTCGCCGAGCACGGGGCTCGCCGTGATCCGCTCCGGCGGCGCGGCCGGGAAGGAGAGCACGTTCGTCGCCTTGTCGAGGCCGCGCCAGTCGCGGTTGACGCTGCGGATGCGCTTGTCGTCGGTCATCAGCAGGCTGAGCTCCGCCCCGGGCAGGGGCTTAACCTCGCTGACGGCCAGGGCGGCCTCTGTGGCCTGGCTCACACGCTCGCGCAGGTCGCCGAGCTCGCGCCAGCGGCGCGATTGCAGGCGGATCGAGATCGTGAGTCTGTCCGGTCGCGGCGCCTGGCGCCGCGTGGGAGGTCGGTCGTTCATCGCGGTCGCTCCCGCGACAGCGTGCGCTTCAGGCCCTCGGTGTCGCCCTCGACCGGCGTGGGCGGCAGCGGCTGGCGCGTACGCTCTTCCCATTCGGCCCGCTCGCGCCGCGCGGCGCTCTCATAGGCCATGACGATGCGGCGCACGAGGTCGTGGCGGACGACGTCGCCCTCCTCGAACTTGGCATGGCCGACGCCCTCGACGCCGGAGAGCAGCCTGACGGCCTCGATCAGCCCCGAGCGCTGGCCCGGCGGCAGGTCGATCTGGGTGGGATCGCCGGTGATGATCATGCGCGAGCCCTCGCCGAGGCGGGTCAGGAACATCTTCATCTGCACGGAGGTCGCGTTCTGCGCCTCGTCGAGCAGCACGACCGCGTTGGTCAGCGTCCGGCCGCGCATGAAGGCGAGCGGCGCGATCTCGATCATGCCGGTCTGCAGGGCGCGCTCGACATGGCGCGCCTCCATGAAGTCGTTCAGCGCATCGTAGATCGGGCGCAGATAGGGGTCGACCTTCTCGCGCATGTCGCCGGGCAGGAAGCCGAGCCGCTCGCCGGCCTCGACTGCCGGGCGCGACAGCACCATGCGCTCGACCACGCCCTGCTCGATCAGCGAGACGGCGTGCCCGACCGCGAGCCAGGTCTTGCCGGTGCCGGCCGGGCCTTCGGCGAGCACGAGCTCGTTGCGCTTGAGCTGGCGCAGATAGGCGTCCTGCGCCGCGTTGCGGGCCCTGACCGGGCCGCGCTTGCGCGTGACGATCGCGTCGAACGAGGCCTTGCCGGCATTGTCGGACGGGAACAGCGAACGCTGCACGTTGCTTTCCTCGATCGCGCCGTCGACCTCGCCGAGCGTGACGGAGGCGCCGGCCTTGGCGCGGGAATAGAGCGTCTTCAGCACGCGCCCGGCCTGTTCGGCTGTTTCGCGCGGGCCTTTGATGGTGGCGTGGTTGCCGTTCGGGCTGATCACGACGCCGAGCCTGCGCTCGAGATGCGCGAGGTTCTGGTCGTAATGTCCGAAGACGAGGCTGGCGAGGCCGTTATCCTCGAAGGACAACACGATTTCGGTGGCTGGGAGCCCATCCCGCGTCAGGTTCTCGACGCGTTGCGGCGCGCTCTCGCGCCTGGGGCCTCGGTCCGGTCGTGGGGTCATCGAGTCAGCCTGTGCCAAAAGCGTCGTCTCCCTCAAGCGCATGCCGGCGGGACAGGAGCGTCGGGCCGGGTGTTTCGATAGCATAACCGAGCGCGACGGTTTCATCCTGATGACAGGAGAGCGCGGTCGCCCGGGAGCTGGCGGCAAGCAGGTTCAAGCGGCGATGTCCTCGGGGGCGGCGAGCCGCCCGAACAGGGAATTCGAGCCGGTACGCTCGATCACCACCTTCACCATGTCGCCGATCTGATTCGCCTTGGTTTCGATCTGCACAGCCTGAAGGTAGGGCGACTTCCCCGCAAGCTGGCCGGGATGGCGCCCTGTGCGTTCGAGCAGAACCTCAATGGTGCGGCCGACCATGGCGTGGTTGAAAGCCTGGCGGTGGTGCTCGATGCGCTCCTGCAGGCGGTGCAGGCGCTCGTTCATCACCTCGGGCGCGACCTGCACCGTGAGCTCGGCCGCCGGCGTGCCCGGGCGCGGCGAATATTTGAAGGAATAGCTCGAGGCGAAGCCGATATCCTCGACCAGCCGCAGCGTCTCCGCGAAATCCGCCTCGCTCTCGCCGGGGAAGCCGACGATGAAGTCCGAGGACAGCGCGATGTCGGGCCGCGCCGTGCGGACGCGCTCGATCAGGCGGCGGTACTCGTCGGCGGTGTGCTTGCGGTTCATCGCCGAAAGGATGCGGTCGGAGCCCGCCTGCACCGGCAGGTGCAGGAAGGGCATCACCTGCGGCAGGTCGCGATGGGCGGCGATCAGGTCGTCGTCCATGTCGCGCGGATGGCTCGTGGTGTAGCGGATGCGGGCGATGCCCGGCACCTCGGCGACGCGGTGCATCAGTCTCGCCAGGCCCCAGGCGCGCCCGTCCGGCCCCTCGCCATGATAGGCGTTGACGTTCTGGCCGATCAGCGTGACGTCCTGCACGCCGGCGTCAGCGAGCCGCTCGATCTCGGCGAGAACCTGCGCGACGGGCCGCGAGAACTCGGTGCCGCGCGTATAAGGCACGACGCAGAAGGCGCAGAACTTGTCGCAGCCTTCCTGCACCGTGACGAAGGCCGAGATGCCGCGGCTGCGGATCGCGGCGGGCTTCGGCGCCGGCAGATAGCCGAACTTGTCGTCGGCCGGCAGGTCGGTATCGACCACGCGCGTGCGCTGGGCCTCTGCCAGCAGCGAGGGCAGGCGGTGATAGGCCTGCGGCCCGACGACGAGGTCGACGGCCGGCTGGCGGCGCTGGATCTCGGCGCCTTCGGCCTGGGCGACGCAGCCTGCGACGACGATCCTCGTCTCCTGGCCGTTCGCCTTCTGCTCGTTCTTGAGGTCGCGCAGCTTGCCGAGCTCGGTATAGACCTTCTGCACGGCGCGGTCGCGGATATGGCAGGTGTTGAGCAGGATCAGGTCGGCGCCCTCGGGCGCAGCAACCTCCTCGTAGCCCTGTCCGGCCAGGATATCGGCCATGCGCTGCCCGTCATAGACGTTCATCTGGCAGCCGAAGGACTTGATGTGGACTTTCTTCATCGTTGCGGATCGGGTCTCCAAACCGTTTCCTTACTCCGGATTCTGCACCGTGGAAATGATCCCGCATTCACAATTGCAGGCGAAGCAACATCCGAGCCAAACGCGGGCAGCATTAGCCTAGGACAATGACCGGCCCGTGACCGCCTCGTTCCTGGCCGTGCGGATCGCCGCCTCGGCGAGCCGCGTCGCCTCCTTGCGCGAGGTCTTGCGGCCCATCCGGATCGGCTCGCCCCAGGTGAGCTCGACATCGATCGCACCGGCCTCGAACATCGCCTTGAGATGGGGTGCGAGTTCGGTATCGCCATACCAGGCCAGCGCCGAGCGCTCGACGCGGCCGCCGGCCATGCCGTGGAAGCCAGTATAGGTGATGGTGAGCGGGTAGACCGTGACGTCGTTGTCCTCGCCGCTGCGGCCGATGGCTTCATGCACCGCGCCGAGCAGCGAGGAGCGCAGCGGCAGGATGCGCGTGCCGTCGCCGGTCGTGCCCTCGGCGAAGAGCACGACCGATTGCCCGTCGGCGAGCCTCTGCCCCATCTCGGCCGTCATGCCGGCCGTGGCCGAGCGGCGGGTACGGTCGATGAAGAGCGTGCGCTGGACCTTGGCGAGGAAGCCGATCACCGGCCAGCCCGAGACCTCGGCCTTGGCGACGAAGGAGAGCGGCCGTTCGGCCCCGATCACGCAGATGTCGAGCCAGGAGACGTGGTTGGCGACGATCAGCCCGCCCTCGCCCTTCGGCGGCGGCGTGCCGCGCTCCGTCCGGCGCACGCCGAGGCAGAGGCAGACCAGGCGGTGGAACGTCAGCGGCAGCCGCCAGCCATGGTGCGGGCCGAGCCTGAGCATGACGAGCTGCACCGGCAGCAGCGCGAGCGTGCAGAGCGCGAGCACGACAAGCCGCAGGATCGCGCCGGGGCGTAGGCCATTCATGCGTGAATCACAGCTCCAGTCCGGAGCGCTACATGAACGAGGCGGCAGTCGCTGTCACGCGAGATCGAGCCGCATCGTCACCGCCGTGGCCTTGCTGCCGTCCGGCTTGGGATAATAGCCCTTGCGCCGGCCGACCTCGCGGAAGCCGAAATGCCGGTAGAGCCGGTCGGCCGCGACATTGCCGTCCTCGACCTCGAGGAAGACGCAGGTGACGCCCATCGCCGCGAGCTGGCCGAGATGGGCGGCGAGCAGGGCGCGGCCGAGGCCGCTGCCGCGCTGGCCCGTCGCCACCACGATGCTGAGGATCTCGGCCTCGTCGGCCGCCTTGCGCGACATCGCGAATCCGGACGGGGTCGAGGCCTTGCCCGCGAAGACGCCGTCGGTGACGACGCTCGCATCCGCGATCAGCGCAGCGCATTCGCCCGGATCCCAACCGCGTGCGAAGCCGCCGAGATGGTGCAGGGCCGCGACATCGCGGGCCTGGCGCGCGTCGAGCGGGCCGGTGCGGGCCGGGCCGGCCGTCGGGTGCAGCAGTTTACGCAGCCAATCCATGCCGCTTGATGGCACAGCCAGCCGCGCTGGCAAGTCATTCGGATAGAGGATTTGTTAACGACGCGGCAGGCGGGCGCGATCCTGCGGCGTCGTCTCTGGCGCTTTCAGGTAGAGCGGCCGCGGCGGGGCGGCCTCGGGATCGGCGATCAGGCCGAGCCGCGCCACCCAGGTCACGTCGGGCGCCTTGCTCTCGTCGAGCACGAGCGCGTCGAGCCCGATCGCCCAGGCCTCGTTTGCCACCGCCATCGCGGCCGAGCCGACGAGGCTGACCGGCCCGGCGCCGATGGCGCGGGCGGCGTCGCGATGATTGACCTGGCGGATCGAGACGAGCTGCTTGCCCTGCCCGTTCAGTGCCTGGAACCAGACCTGGCCGTGCTTGGCGTCTAGCGCCGCCGCGATGACCCGGCCGGGCTCGCGGCCGATCAGGGGCGCGGCGGTGGCGGCCAGCGTGGTCACGCCGATGGCCGGAATCCCGGCTGCGAAGGCGATGGCGCGGGCTGCGCTGATGCCGACGCGCAGGCCGGTATAGCTACCGGGGCCGATCGTGACCGCGACGCGGTCCAGCGAGGCGAAGCCGCCGTCGACGGCGTTCATCACGCGCTCGATCATCGGCATCAGCGCCTCGGCGTGGCCGCGCTCCATCGCGACCTGCTCGCGCACGCTCGGCGTGGCCTCGCCCGCGTCGAGCACGCAGGCCGAGCAGGCGCCGAGCGCGGTGTCGATCGCGAGGATGCGCATGTATTCTCTTGCTAGATCAGACGGCTTCGACTTCGCGCACGTCCGGCAGGAAGTGGCGCAGCAGGTTCTGGATGCCGTGCTTCAGCGTCGCGGTCGAGGACGGGCAGCCCGAGCAGGAGCCCTTCATCGCGAGGTAGACCGTGCCGTCCTTGTAGCCGCGGAAGGTGATGTCGCCGCCATCGCCGGCGACCGCTGGGCGGATGCGGGTCTCGAGCAGGTCCTTGATGGTCTCGACCGTCGCGGCATCCTCGGGCGCGAAGAACTCGCCCTCCTCGATCACGTCGGCCTGCGAGCCGTCCGAGAGGACCGGCGCGCCCGACATGAAATGCTCCATGATCGCGCCGAGGATCGCGGGCTTGAGATGCGGCCACTCGCCGGTCGCCTTGGTCACGGTGATGAAGTCCGAGCCCAGGAACACGCCGGAGACGCCGTTGACGGCGAAGAGCCGCGAGGCCAGCGGCGAGCGGTCGGCCTGGTCGGCATCGCGCAGCTCGAGCGTGCCGTCCGGCATCACGGTGCGGCCGGGCAGGAACTTCAGGGTCGCGGGGTTGGGTGTCGCTTCGGTCTGGATGAACATGGTCGCCTCCGGTTACGGACGGTTCAAGGCCGCCGCTCCTGTTCCCGATATAGGCTCTTACCTAGACTCATTCCAGCGTCAAAACAGCCGCTTGAGACCCTAGCTTTGATCCGCACAGCTAGCTATTTGATGTATCGCTCAAGAGCTATTTTTTGGATTTGAAGGAAATGCAGCATAGCTTCGTTGCGTACATTGATGAGTCTGGAGACGATGGATTCAAACGATTCCGCCAGCCTGGAGATCGCGGCGGGTCGTCAAAATGGCTGATCATTTCTGCATGCGTCTTTAGGAAAACGCATTCACTAGAAGCAGTTGGTTGGAGGGACGGCATTTCTAATCGGATGCCCGAACGAAAAAGCAGAATTTTGCATTTTGCTGAACTTAATCATAACCAAAAGCTAGTAGTAGTACAGGATATAGCATCAAGGCCGTTGCGGGCGATTAGCATAATTGCAGCGAAGGAACCCATTCCAGACAGTGTATATACAGAAAAGAATCAGCTCTATTTTTATATGACACGCTATCTGAGCGAGAGAATATCGTGGCTCTGCCGAGATATGAGGCCGATTGTGCCGGAAGGGAATGGTAAGGTTGCAATCACCTTCTCAAGACGTGGCGGTATGTCATACAGCGATTTCAAGAGTTATATGCAAAAATTAAAAGCATCAGAGGATCAAGATGTCAGAATTCACTGGCCCGTTATCGACATAGATTCGATTGACGCACAGGATCACAAGGCCAATGCAAGCTTACAGATTGCCGACGCAATAGCATCATCATTTGCCGCTGGATTTGAACCAGATCGCTATGGAAACTGTGAAAGCAGGTACGCACAAATTCTTAAACCTATCACCTTCCATCGTAACAAGAATTATTTCAGTTACGGAGTAAAAATCGTTCCGAAACATGAAGAGATTGCTCTTAATGAGCAGCAGCTTCAAATGATCGGTCTGTGGAAATAAGAGCGGCAGCCCCCCGGCCCATGATTGCGATCTCTCGCCTGCAATCTTTCGAATGCTCTGGGTTGTTCCGGCGCATGGCTGCCTGAAACAAACATAAGCGACTCGTCGGTGAGAATCAAGAATCGATTTCTGTCAAGGAGCAAACTTTCAGTGCCGGAAGGAATCGAAGTGATTAGAGTTATCCAATCGTAAAAAGCCTTACCTCACGCGAGCGCGTCGATTTCCTCGTCTTCCAGGTGCCCGGGCACGATCGCCACGGGAATCGGGAAGGTCCCGGCCGACTTGCCGGCAAGCGCGCTGACCAGCGGGCCCGGCCCGTCGCGGCCGATGCCGGCGGCGAGCACGAGCAGCGAGATGTCCTCGTCGGCCTCGATCAGCTTGACCAGCTCGTCGGCCTTGACGCCGGTGCGCACGACCTTCTCCGGCTCCAGGCCGGCCAGCGCGCGCACGGAGGCCGCGGCCTCGTCGAGCAGTTTCTCGGCCTCGGCTTCAGCCTCGGCCTGCATGACCTCGCCGACGCCGAGCCAGGTCTCGTGCTCGGGCGGGGTGACGACGCCGAGCAGCACGATCGAGGCGCCGATGCGCGCGCAGCGCCGCGCCGCGAAGCGCACGGCCTTGGCGCATTCGTCGCTGTCATCGACCACCGCGAGGAATTTCGGGCGATGGCCCGCCTCGTAGGACCGCCGTCGCTTGACCATCGTCATGATCCTGCCGCCGCTTCAGGAGCCGTCATCGTGGCCCGTGCCTCAAGGGTAGCGCAAGCCCGCAGCGTCGCACGCCGCTCAGCGCCGCCGCACGAAACCGACGATGTCCTTGACATCGTTCATGATCGGCGCCGCGATCTCCTCGGCGCGCCCTGCACCCTCAGCGAGAATCGCGTCGATATGCGAGACGTCGGCGAGCAGCCGGCGCATCTCTTCGGCGATCGGCGAGAGCTTGGCGACCGCGAGATCGACCAGCGCGCCCTTGAAGCCGGAGAACTGTCCGCCGCCGAACTGGCTGAGCACTTCGGCCTTGGTCGCGCCGCTCAGGCCGGCATAGATGCCGACGAGGTTCTCGGCCTCCGGACGGCCCTCCAGCCCCTTCTCCTCGGAGGGCAGCGCCTCCGGGTCGGTCTTCGCCTTGCGGACCTTCTGGGCGATGGTCTCGGCGTCGTCCGTGAGGTTGATGCGCGAATAATCGGACGGGTCCGATTTCGACATCTTCTTGGTGCCGTCGCGCAGGCTCATCACGCGCGGCGCCGGGCCCTGGATCATCGGCTCCGGCAGCGGGAAGAAGCCGAGATCGCCGGTGCCGAGCGCCCTGGCCGCGACCTGGTCGCCAAAATCGTTGTTGAACTTCTGGGCGATGTCGCGGGCGAGCTCGAGATGCTGCTTCTGGTCCTCGCCCACAGGCACATGCGTCGCCTTGTAGAGCAGGATGTCGGCAGCCATCAGCACGGGGTAGTCGTAGAGGCCGACCGAGGCGTTCTCGCGGTCCTTGCCGGCCTTCTCCTTGAACTGGGTCATGCGGTTCAGCCAGCCGAGGCGGGCGACCGTGTTGAACACCCAGGCGAGCTCGGCATGCTGATGCACCTGGCTCTGGTTGAAGATGATGCTGGCCTTCGGGTCGACGCCGGCCGCGATATAGGCGGCCGCGACCTCGCGCGTGGCGCGCGTCAGCTCGGCCGGCCCGCCCCAGACGTCGAGGCCCTGCGTGATCGCATGCATGTCGACGACGCAATAGATGCACTCATGCGTCTTCTGCATCGCGACCCAGTTGATCAGCGCGCCCAGGTAGTTGCCGAGATGGAGCGTCGAGGTCGGCTGCATGCCGGAGAAGACGCGCTGGTGAAAGGCCGCCATCGGGGCGCTCCGTCGTCACGAGTCAGGGAACGGGAAGGCGGCCTTCTGGCTCATACCTGCCGGCGGCGCAAGTGCCGCGGGCCGAAGGCGCCGAGAACCAAGCCGGCGAGACCATAGACCAGAAGCCCCGCGAGACATAAGCCCGCAAGCGCCGCGATCCGATGAAGGGTGGGCTGTTCGAGCCCGAGCGGTCCGCTCACAACAGGCAGGATCAGGATCAGGGCGGCCAGCATCGCCGCGCTGGCGACGAATACGGCGAGGATCGGCCGCAGATTGCCGGCGCTCGGCCGCCACAGCCCGTCGCGCCGCAGGAAGTAGGCGGTGAGTCCCGCCTGCACCAGGAAGGCGAAGCTCGCGGCGAGCGCCGCGACCTCCGCTGCGTTTCCGCGACTGCCGGCAATGAGGCCGACGACCACGGCGATCAGCACCGCCGCCAATCCCGCGATCAGCGCCGGACGCGGCGTCTGCCGAGCGAAATAGACCTGCCCCAGCACCTTCGCGACCACCGCGAAGGGCAGGCCATAGGCGAAGGCCCGCAGCGCCGCCTCGGTGCGGTCGCGATCCTCCGCACCGAAGCGGCCATGCTCGAACAGCACGGAGACGATCGGCCCCGCCAGCGCCGCCAATGCCGTCGCCGCCGGAACGCCGAGCGCTAGTCCCAGCGCCAGCGCCCGCCCGAGCATCGCGTCATGTTCGGCCGTGGTCGCCTGCGCGGCCGCCATGTCGGATAGCACCACGGTCCCCATCGCCACGCCGACGAAGCCGAGCGGCAACTGGAAGACGCGGTCGGCATAATAAAGAGCTGCGACCGAGCCGGGCTCGGCCGAGGCGATCTGCGTCGCGACGAGCAGCACGAGCTGCGCTGCCGAGGCGGCCAGCAAGGTCGCGCCGCCGGTGCGGATCAGCCGGGTCATGTCGGGCGACCAGCGCAGGCTGAGCCGGGGCAGGCCGGTGCTGCGCAGCCGGATCACGATCATCGCGAGATGCGCAAGCCCGGTCAGGCTGACGCTGGCAGCAAGCACGCTCGCTCCAGTCTCGGGCGGCGAGCCGGTCCACAGCATCGTCAGGAGCACGCCGAGCAGGATCGCGTTCATCAGCGCCGGCGCGATCGCGGCGATGGCAAAGTGCTTTTCGGCATTGAGCAGGGCGGCGAGCAGCGCCGCCATCGTCGTCAGCAGCAGGAAGGGCAGCATCAGCCGCGTATACTGCGCCGCCAGCGCCAGGGTCGCCGGTTCGTCGGCAAAGCCGCCGGCCAGCCCAAGCACGAGCCAGGGCGCGAACAGCTCGCCGAGCCCGACGAGGACGATCAGCAGCACGCCGAGCTGCGCGCTCGCCTCGCCGGCAAAGCGCCTCGCCGCCTCCTCGTCGCGCTCTGCCTTGATCTCGAGATAGAGCGGCACGAAGGGCGCGTTCAGCCCGCCCTCGCCAAGCACGCGCCTGACCAGGTTCGGCAGCCTCAGCGCCGCCAGGAACGCATCCGCCACCGGCCCGGCGCCGAGCAGCCTCGCGATCAGCACGTCGCGCGCGAAGCCGAGCAGCCGAGACAGGATGGTGGCCGCGCCGACGACGGCGGAATCGCGGACGAGGCGGGAGGAGGGCTGCGCCGCCTTGTCGCTCACGGCCGGTATCTCCGCGTCACGGTTTGGCATCGTCGCGGAAGCGATCGATCTGGTGCATGCGCTCATGCAGGATCGTCACGGTGCCGATGTCGCCATTGTCGAGCCGGCGCCAGTAGACGAAATGGCGCTCGTAGCGAAACACGTAGCCATCGACGCCGAACTCGGCCGGCACCGGCTTTGAGGCGACGCCATGCGTATGGATCCGCTCGAACGCCTGGAACAGCCCGGTGATATAGCGGGTGGCCTGATCCTTGCCCCGATGCTCGCGCGCGTATCGGTAGATCTCGTCGAGGCGATGCGAGGCCGCTTCCTGGATGCGGATGGCGGCCATACCAGGATCAAGCCTCGTTGCGCGCGATCACGTCGGCGGCCGTCAGCGGCTGGTAGGACGTGTCGGGAGCCGCGAAGGCGTGCGTCAGTTCAGCCTTCAGCCGCTCGAACGCCTCGCGCTCGGCGCGCTCTCTGTCGCGGCGGATCAGGTCGCGGACATATTCGCTGATGTTTTCATAAGCGCCGTCGGGGCCGACATTGGCGGCGACGAAATCGCTGAGCGGACCGCTCAGCCGCACAGTCATCGTCGTGGTGCGGGACATTGTCTCATCTCCCATTCGTCTTCAATATGAACAAGAATGAAGACGGATGCTAGGTCGCCTCGCGCTGTCAGCGGCTCGGCCATAAGAACATGCTGCGATCTTTCAGAATCAAGCGCCGTCATCCCGGACGGAGCGCAGCGGAGCTCCGGGATCCATCGTAAAGCGCAGTTCCCTACGATGGATCCCGGAGCGGCGGCGCTGCGCGTCTTGTCCGGGATGACGCGGAGAGGTTTCCGCGTAGTCACGACATGCTTCAGAGAATGAACCGGCTCAAATCCGCATTCTTCGCCAGGTCGCCGATCCGCGCCTCGACATAGGCCGCGTCGATCGTGACGCTCTCGCCCGAGCGGTCGGTCGCGGTGAAGGAGATATCGTCCAGAATGCGCTCGATTACGGTCTGGAGCCGGCGCGCGCCGATATTCTCGACCGTCGAGTTCACGGAGACGGCGATGCGCGCGATCGCGTCGATCGCGTCCGGGGTGAAGTCGATCGTGACCTCCTCGGTCGCCAGCAGCGCCACCGACTGCTTGATCAGGCTGGCCTCGGTTTCGGTCAGGATGCGCTTGAAGTCCTCGATGTCGAGCGGCTGCAGTTCGACGCGGATCGGCAGGCGCCCCTGCAGCTCCGGCAGCAGGTCGGACGGCTTCGAGACGTGGAAGGCGCCGGACGCGATGAACAGGATGTGGTCGCTCTTCACCGGCCCGTGCTTGGTCGCGACTGTCGTGCCCTCGATCAGCGGCAAGAGGTCGCGCTGCACGCCCTCGCGCGAGACGTCGGCCCCGGAACGGCCTTCCCGGCCGCAGATCTTGTCGATCTCGTCGAGGAAGACGATGCCGTTATTCTCGACCTCGCGGATCGCGGCATGGACGATCGCCTCCTGGTCGATCAGCTTGTCGCTCTCCTCGGTCAGCAGCGGGCCATAGGCCTCCTTGACCAGCACGCGCTTGGGCTTGCCCTTTTGGCCGAAGGCCTTGCCGAACATGTCGCCGAGATTGATCGCGCCGATCGTGGCGCCGGGCATGCCCGGCAGCTCGAACATCGGTGCGCCCGCTGCGCCGGATGCGATCTCGACCTCGATCTCTTTGTCGTCGAGCTCGCCGGCCCTGAGCTTGCGGCGGAAGGAATCGCGCGTGCCGGGGCTCGCTGTGGCGCCGACCAGCGCGTCGAGCACGCGCTCCTCGGCGGCGACATGGGCCTTGGCCTGGACGTCCTTGCGGCGGCTCTCGCGCACCAGCCCGATCCCGACCTCGACGAGGTCGCGGATGATCGATTCGACGTCGCGGCCGACATACCCGACCTCGGTGAACTTGGTCGCCTCGACCTTCATGAAGGGCGCGTTGGCAAGCTTGGCGAGGCGGCGCGCGATCTCGGTCTTGCCGCAGCCGGTCGGCCCGATCATCAGGATGTTCTTGGGTGCGACCTCCTCGCGCAGCGGCCCTTCCAGCTGCTGCCGGCGCCAGCGGTTGCGCAGGGCGATGGCGACGGCGCGCTTGGCGTCGTTCTGGCCGACGATGAAGCGGTCGAGTTCCGAGACGATCTCGCGGGGGGAAAACGAAGTCACTGACGGAGCCTTCTATTTGCTTTCATCGTCGGCATTTGGGTTGAGACGGCTTCGCTGCCGCTCGCCCTTGCGATGAAGCGGTCGAGCGCGGAGACGATCTCGCGGGGGGAAAAAGAGGTCATCTTGCGTCCGGTAAGGCGATGGGAGGAAGGTTGTCGGTGAGCCTGCCAAGGGGAAGGAGCGGCACGAGCCAGGCGCGCAAGCTGCGCCAGCCAGCGGAGAGGCCCAGCACGACGATGGCGAGCCCGAGCAAGGCGAGCGGCAGGCCGAGCCCGTCGGAGACCTTCTGCGCGACGAGATAGGCGATGGCGATGCCGGCATAGCTCAGGCCGGAGACGAGCAATGCGCGCCGGTCGATCACCAGCGCGATCAGCCCGAGCAGGACGAAGAGCACCAGGATGATCAGCGCCTGCAAGGTCGAGAGCTGGCCGAGGCCGCCGGTCGCGAGCTGGATCACCGGGTGCACGATCAGCGGCGCGGCGAGCAGGTGCAGCCAGAAGGCACTGTCCGAGCGCCTGGTCAGGCGGCGCGGATCGCCCATGTCGGCGCGCATCGCGACGGCGAAGACGATCAGTCCGGCGATGAAGGCGATCCAGTTCAGATGGTTGCGGACGAGGTCCGGCGCGGCGACCAGCAGGAGCCCGATGATGGTGGCGATGCCGCCCGCTGCCGTAATCGCGCTGTTGATCGGCACGCCGAAGCGCCAGCGATGCAGCCGCGACGCCAGCATGACGGCGATCCCGATCGCGACGAAGGTCCAGTCCTCGCCCGACGAGCGCGTGATCAGCCCGCGCCTCACGGCGGCATCCACGCCGATGCCGGCGAGCAGGCCCGCCGAACCGGCGAACATCACGGCGAGCGCGATTGAGGGCAGCGCCAGCCGCATCCGGCGCGAGAACCATTCGGCCAGGCCCCAGGCCACGATGAGGCCGACCAGCGCGAAGGCCTCGTCGAGGCCCAGCACCCGCGCCAGCCCGAGCAGCGCACCGGCGAGCAGGCAGACGCCGATCGTCACGAAGACGTCGTTGAAGCCGCCGATCAGCCGGAAGCGCTCGTCATCGGGGTCGACCGGGCGCGAATCCTCGGCCGCGAAGGTCGGCGGCAGCGCCGCGCCGGAGGCTTTTTCGGCGATCCGCCTGGTATCGGCCAGATGGCGCAGGCGGATCGCCTGGGCGCGGTCGATGATGCCCTCCGCGACGGCGGCGTCGAGGTCGTCCTCGCGCATCAGGCGCTCTCCAGCGTCTCGATGACGAGGTTGTGGTTGGTGTAGACGCAGATGTCGCCGGCGATCTTCATCGCCTTGCGCACGATCGTCTCGGCGTCGGCCTCGATGTCGACCAGCGCGCGGGCCGCAGCCAGCGCGTAGTTGCCGCCGGAGCCGATCGCCATCACCGCGCCATGCTCGCTCGCCTCCGGCTCCAGCACGTCGCCGGTGCCGGAGATCAGCAGCGAGACCTCCTTGTCGGCGACGAGGAGCATCGCCTCCAGCCGGCGCAGGTAGCGGTCGGTGCGCCAGTCCTTGGCGAGTTCGACGCAGGCGCGCAGCAGCTGCGTCGGATATTGCTCGAGCTTGGCCTCCAGCCGCTCGAACAGCGTGAAGGCGTCGGCCGTCGCGCCGGCAAAGCCGGCGATCACCGCGCCCTTGGCGAGGCGACGCACCTTCTTGGCATTGCCCTTCATGATGGTCGGGCCGAGCGAGACCTGCCCGTCGCCGCCGATCACGACGCGCCCGCCCTTGCGCACCATCAGGATGGTGGTGGCGTGCATCACGGGGGCGGCGTTACTCTCTGACATGCGATCGGCCTTGGTCGGAACAGGTGCTGCCAACATGTTCAGGCTGAAGCCCGGTATCAAGAGCAACCCGGTCAAACGCTGGAATCTGCCCGAACGCGTCTTCTTCGCCTGCGGCGCCTGCCACATCCTGGCCTATGCCTTCCTTGAAGCCTATCCGGAGGCGGGTTTCCATGCGGTCTGGATCAGGCCGGCCGAGGGTTTCACGGGAAACCATATCTTCGTCACCAATGGCCGGGCGGCATTCGACTATCATGGCTATCGCTGTGAAGACGCCCTTCTCGCCCATTACTGGGCCAAGGGGCGGCGCTGGTGGCCCGGCTGGGATGCGACGCTGGTGCTGCTGCCGCAGGACGTGCTGATCTCGGAGCCGAAGTCGAAGACCTATGACGGGCTCTGGCTGCGCGAGCCCGGCCAGTTCCTGCATGACGCGCTGCCGCGTGCCAAGGCTTACCTCGGGCGCTTCCAGCCGCCGGATGAGATTGTCGATCGCTGCCAAACCTCACGCCGTCATCCCGGACGCAGCGAAGCGGAGTTCCGGGATCCATCGTAGGGCGCGGCGCTCTATGATGGATCCCAGGCCGACCTACGGTCGTCCGGGATGACGGCGCGAGGACGGAAAGACGTCAGGCCCGCGCTTGGAGCGCCATGGTCTTCCCGCTTCGCGCCTGCTAAAGCCACGCCGAATTCCTCAGATCACAGAGGCCAGCATGCGTTCGGGCGAAGTGAAGCGCCGCACCAATGAGACCGATATTTCGGTGAAGCTCGGGCTCGACGGCGCCGGCAAGGCCGAGATTTCGACTGGAATCGGCTTCTTCGACCATATGCTCGACCTCTTCGCCCGCCATTCGCTGATCGACCTGGCCGTCACCGTGAAGGGCGACACCCATATCGACGACCATCATTCGGTCGAGGATGCCGGCATCGCGCTGGGCGAGGCCGTGAGGCAGGCGCTCGGCGACAAGAAGGGCATCCGCCGCTATGCCGACGTCCACCTGCCGATGGACGAGACGCTGACCCGCGTCGCCATCGATGTCTCCGGCCGGCCCTTCCTGGTGTTCCGCACCAGCTTCAAGGCCGAGAAGATCGGCACGTTCGACACCGAGCTGGTGCGCGAGTTCTTCCAGGCCTTCGCGATGAATGCGGGCATCACGCTGCACGTCGAGACGCTCTACGGCGACAACGCCCATCATATCGCCGAGAGCTGCTTCAAGGGCCTGGCGCGCGCCTTGCGCCACGCTCTGGAAGTCGATCCGCGCGAGGGCGGCCGCGTGCCCTCGACCAAGGGCGCGCTCTGAGGGAGCCGGACAATGGCATTCTACACGGTCATGATCCCGCCGCCGGGCGCCGGCGGCGAACGCGAGGAGATCGAGCGGGCTCAGGTGCTGCCGGAGAGCTTCACCTGGTCGGCCTTCGTCTTCACCGGGCTCTGGCTGCTCTCGAAGCGGCTCTGGCTGGCGACCATCCTGTTCGCGCTGGTCTGGGGCGCGCTCTACTACGCCCGCACTCAGCTCGGCCTCACCACGGGTGCCGCGCTGCTGGCGCAGTTCGCGATCGGGCTCTTCCTGGGCCTTGAGGGCCAGAACCTGATCGCCCGCAAGCTCCAGCGCCAGGGCTGGCGCCTCGCCGACGTGGTCGAGGCGCCCGATCTCGGCAGCGCCGAGCGCCGCTTCTTCGAGCGCGCACTCGAAACCCGGCCGACCCAGCCGGCGCATGATCCGCTGCCGCCTGCCACACGCTACGCCAATACCGGCCCGCTGCCGGTGATCGGCCTCTTCCCGGAGGCGCGCGGCCGATGAGCCAAAGCGTTGCGATCATCGATTACGGCTCGGGCAACCTGCACTCGGCCGCAAAGGCCTTCGAGCGCGCCGCGACTGAATCCGGCATCGCCTCGACGATTCACGTCACCAGCGACCCGAACGTCGTGCGCGCCGCCGACCGCATCGTGCTGCCGGGCGTCGGCGCCTTCGCCGATTGCCGGCGCGGGCTCGATGCCGTGCCCGGCATGGTCGATGTGCTTGAGGAGGTCGTGCGCGGTAAGGGTCGCCCCTTCCTCGGCATCTGCGTCGGCATGCAGCTCCTGGCGAGCCGCGGGCTGGAATATAAGATTACCGACGGCCTCGGCTGGATTCCAGGCGACGTCGCGCTGATCCGGCCGAGTGATGACAGCCTGAAGATCCCGCACATGGGCTGGAACAACCTGCACGCCCAGGACGAGCACGCGCTGCTTGACGGCATCGAGACCGGCCCTGCCGGGCTGCACGCCTATTTCGTCCATTCCTACGCGCTGACGCCGCAGCGGCCGCAGGATGTGCTGGCGCTGACCGACTACGGCGGGCCGGTCACTGCGATCGTCGCGCGCGACAACATCGTCGGCACCCAGTTCCACCCCGAGAAGAGCCAGAAGCTAGGCTTGAAGCTGATCAGCAATTTCCTCGGATGGAAGCCGTGATCCTCTTCCCCGCGATCGATCTCAAGGAAGGCCGCTGCGTTCGCCTCAAGCAGGGCGACATGGCGCAGGCCACCATCTTCAACGACGATCCCGCCGCCCAGGCCGCCGAATTCGAGGCGCAGGGCTTCAAATGGCTGCATGTCGTCGATCTCGACGGCGCCTTCGCCGGCAAGCCGATGAATGCGGCTGCGGTCGAGGCCATTCTTGGCCGCGTCGCCTTCCCCGTGCAGCTTGGCGGCGGCATCCGCGACATGGCGACGGTCGAGGGCTGGCTCAGGAAGGGCGTGCGCCGCGTCATCATCGGCACGGCGGCGGTGCGCGATCCCGGCTTCGTCCGCGCGGCGGCAAAAGCCTTTCCGGGCCAGGTCGCGGTCGGCATCGATGCGCGCGACGGCTATGTCGCGGTCGAGGGTTGGGCCGAGACCTCGGCGCTTGCAGCGGACGATCTCGGCCGCCGCTTCGAGGATGCCGGCGTCGCCGCGATCGTCTACACCGACATCGCCCGCGACGGCATGCTCCAGGGCATCAACTGGGACGGCACGATCGCGCTGGCGAACGCGCTGAGCATCCCGGTCATCGCGTCTGGCGGGCTCGCTTCGATGGCCGATATCGAGCGGCTCTGCGCAGCCGATGCGGCGATCCTGGAGGGCGCCATCACCGGCCGGGCGCTCTACGACGGGCGGATTGACCCGGCGGCGGCGCTGGCGCGGGTCGCCGGCGCGACGGTCGGGTCTGCCGGCTGATCAGCGCAGGAAGCTGTCATAGGTCCGCGCGTATTCCCCGGTCGACTTGGCGATATGCAGCCATTGGTCGACGAACGCCTTGAAGACGACGTCGCCGCGCGGCAGCAGGTAGCCCATCTCGATGAAGGTCAGGGGAGCGTCGGGGTTGATGGCGCACAGGCCGGGCTTCAGCTTTTCCTGCACCTTGGTCTCGATCGCCTCCGTGACCATGACATCGGCCCGGCCGGCCAGGATCTCGTCGAAAATCGTGACGTTGTCCGCGTGGACCTCGATCTTGGCCTGCTTGAAGCTGGTCCGCGCGAAGCGCTCGTTGGTTCCACCCGGATTGACCACGACCCGGACGTCCGGCTTGTCGATGTCAGCGACCGTCTGGAATTTCGTTTTATCGGCGCAGCGCGCGATCGGCGCCTTTCCGGTGACCAGCGAGGGCGCCGAGTAGAAGACGCGCTTCTGGCGCTCCAGCGTCACGCCGATCCCGCCCATGGCGATGTCGCATTTGCCTGCGGTGAAATCGGTCATCAGTTCGGCCCATTTGGTCCGCACGAAGCGCGGCTCGACGCCGATCGCCTTGGCCAGCGACTTGGCCATGTCGATGTCGATGCCTTCGTAGCCGTCGCCGACCGCCAGGGTGAACGGCTTGTAGTCGCCCGTCGTGCAGATGCGCAGGGCGCCGTTCTTCTGCACGGCGTCGAGCTGGCTGGTCGGCTCCTGCGCGAGCGCCCCGCCGGCCAGGGCGAGGCCTGCCGCGGCTGCGGCGAGCGTGTTGACGAGTGAGTGAAACATTGGCTTGAGCGCCATGGGGCCTCCGGTGGTCGGCTGAACTGGGTGTCGAACAGGCCAGGCCGACCCGCTCCCGCTATGCGAAAGGGCCGGCGCGCCATGGCGGCGTACCGGCCCGGGTCAAGGCTCAGCGCACGAACTGGTCGTAGATCTTGGCGAACTCGCCGGTCGCCTTGGCGAGGTGCAGCCACTGGTCGACGAAGGCCTTGAAGGTCACGTCGCCGCGCGGCAGCAGGTAGCCCATCTCGCCATATTGCAGCGGCTCGTCCGGATTGATCGCGCACAGGCCCGGATTGAGCTTCTCCTGCACCTTGGTCTCGATCGACTCGGCCACCATGATGTCGGCCTTCCCCGCCAGGATCTGCGCGAAGATCGTGACGTTGTCGGGATAGAGCTCGATCTTGGCCTGCTTGAAATTGGCCCGCGCGAAGCGCTCGTTGGTGCCGCCGGGATTGACGATGACCGTCACGCCCGGCTTGTCGATGTCTGCGACGGTCTGGAACTTGTCCTTGTCGGCGCAGCGCGCGATCGGCGCCTTGCCGTTGACCATGTAGGGCGTCGAGAAGAAGGCGCGCTTCTGCCGGTCGAGCGTCACCGAGATGCCGCCCATGGCGATGTCGCATTTGCCCGAGGTGAAGTCGTTCAGCAGGTCGCCCCACTTGGTCGCGACGAAGCGCGGCTCGACGCCGATCGCCTTGGCGAGCGATTTTGCCAGCTCGATGTCGATGCCCTCGTAGCTGCCGTCCTTGGCCAGCGTGAACGGCTTGTAGTCGCCGGTCGTGCAGATTTGCAGGTTGCCGCGGCTCTGGATCGCGTCGAGTTGGCTCGTCGGAGCCTGGGCGAGTGCGGCAGCGCTCAGGCCAAGCCCAGCGGCGAGGCTCAGCGCCGCCAGCTTCAGGCCCTTGAATGTCGTTGTGGTCGTCATGGAAATCCCCTCGGCTTTTTGCCTATGGCGGGCAGGAGAGCAGGGAATGCGCCGCCGATCAATCCGGCCGTTTTGTGCCCGCGTTTGCGTGTCGGGCGGCTGCGGCGCTATATGCGCTCGCTTTTTCCGACTTCGCCCTGGCCAGCAGCACCGATGACCCTCAAGACCCGCATCATCCCCTGCCTCGACGTCAAGGACGGCCGTGTCGTCAAGGGCGTGAAGTTCCTCGACCTCGTCGATGCCGGCGATCCCGTCGAGGCCGCCAAGGCCTATGACATCGCCGGCGCGGACGAGCTCTGCTTCCTCGACATCACCGCGAGCCACGAGGATCGCGGCATTCTGTTCGATGTCGTCACCCGCACGGCCGAGGCCTGCTTCATGCCGCTCACGGTCGGCGGCGGCGTCCGCAAGGTCGAGGACATCCGCGCGCTCTTGCTCGCGGGGGCCGACAAGGTCTCGATCAACACGGCTGCCGTCACCAATCGCGGCTTCGTCAAGGAAGCGGCGGAAAAATTCGGCGACCAGTGCATCGTCGTCGCCATCGACGCCAAGCAGGTCACATCAGGCCATTGGGAGATCTTCACCCATGGCGGCCGCAACGCCACCGGCATCGACGCCATCGCCTTTGCCCGCGAGGTCGTCTCGCTTGGCGCCGGCGAATTGCTGGTCACCTCGATGGACCGCGACGGCACCAAGTCGGGCTATGATCTCGGCCTGACCCAGCGCATCGCCGATGCCGTCTCGGTGCCGGTGATCGCGTCCGGCGGCGTCGGCGATCTCGACGACCTCGTCGCCGGCGTGCGCGAGGGCCGGGCCAGCGCCGTTCTCGCCGCCTCGATCTTCCATTTCGGCACCTACACGATCGCCGAGGCCAAGGCCCACATGGCGGCGGCCGGCCTTGCGATGCGGCTGGACTGAGCCATGAGCAGCTTCACCCTCGCCGATCTCGAACAGATCGTCGCCGCGCGTGCGAAAGCCTCGCCCGAGGAATCCTGGACGGCCAGGCTCATCGCCGCCGGTCCCGAGCGCGCCGCCAAGAAGCTCGGCGAGGAGGCGGTGGAGGCCGTCATCGCTGCCGTGAAGGGCGATCGCGACGAGCTGATCGCCGAAAGCGCCGACCTGCTTTATCATCTCTTGGTCGTGCTTTTATCGCGCGATGTTGCATTGCACGATGTGATGAGCCAGCTTGAGGCACGCACTGTGCGGTCGGGATTGGCCGAAAAAGCGGCGCGGCCCGGTTAACTCGAGCGAGTAGCGCGTTGAATCTCGAAGCCTGGAATGCGGGCCACCTCATGGACCAGCGTCTCATCCCGGCCCCGGCCGATCCGGATCTGGTCTCGCCCTACCGGACCTTCACCCGGGACGAATGGGCGCATCTGCGCGCCGATGCGCCGCTGACGCTCTCCGTCGACGACCTGACGCGGCTGCAATCGATCAACGATCCGATCTCGATCGACGAGATCGTGGCGATCTACCTGCCGCTCTCGCGCCTGCTCTCGCTCTACGTCGCCGCGACGCAGGGCCTGTTCAAGGCGACGCAGCGCTTCCTCCTCGCCGAGGCGGAGGTGAAGGTGCCCTATGTCATCGGCGTCGCCGGCTCGGTCGCGGTCGGCAAGTCGACCACGGCGCGCGTGCTGAAGGCGCTGCTCTCGCGCTGGCCGAACACGCCGAAGGTCGAGCTCGTCACCACGGACGGCTTCCTGCTGCCCAATTCCGAACTCGAGCGGCGTGGCCTGATGCAGCGCAAGGGCTTTCCGGAGAGCTATGACGGCGCGGCGATCCTGCGCTTCCTCTCCGACGTGAAGGCCGGCAAGCCGGCGGTCAGCGCCCCCGTCTACTCGCACCTGGTCTATGACGTCGTGCCCGGCGAGCAGGTCACAGTCGAGCGCCCCGACATCCTGATCCTGGAAGGGCTCAACGTCCTGCAGCCGAACCGGATGCCGCGCGACGGCAAGGCCATCCCCTTCGTCTCCGACTATTTCGACTTCTCGGTCTATCTCGACGCGCATGAGGACGACCTGCACCGCTGGTACGTCAATCGCTTCATGACGCTGCGCCAGACCGCCTTCCGCGATCCGCGCTCCTTCTTCCGCAAATATGCCGAGATCGGCGAGGAGGAGGCGCTCGCCATCGCGCAGAACCTCTGGACCGGCATCAACCTGCCGAACCTGCGCGAGAACATCCTGCCGACGCGCCAGCGCGCCAGCCTGATCCTGACCAAGGGTGCGAGCCATCGCATCCAGCAGGTCGCGCTGCGGCGCCTCTGAATGGAGGCGTTCGGCTCGCTCGCCCTGATGGCGGGCGCGGCTTTCGTGGCGGCGACGATCCTGCCGGCGCAGTCGGAGGCGGTCTTCCTCGGCCTGCTCATGGCCGGGAGCGTGGATCCGCTGGCGCTGTTCGTCACCGCCAGCCTCGCCAACACGGCCGGCTCCGTCCTCAACTGGTGGATCGGCCGGCTGATCGCGCGAGGCGGGCTCGACCGGCTGCCGGCAAGGTGGCGGCCCGACCCCGACAAACTCGCCAAGGCGCAGGCCTGGTTCGGCCGCTTCGGCTGGCCGTCGCTGCTCTTCGCCTGGTTGCCGGTCGGCGGCGATCCGCTGACCGTGGTCGCGGGCACGCTGAACTATCCGCTTGGCCGCTTCGTCCTGCTGGTGCTGATCGGCAAGGCGGCGCGCTACGCCTTGCTTTGGGCTGGGTGGGCGGTCGCTGCGTAAGCGTTTGCACCTGAGCGCGGGCCACGCTACCAGCAAATCCCTTCTTCAGGAGACTTGATCATGAGCATTCAGCGCATCGGTGTCGGCCCCCGCATGTCCAAGGCCGTCGTTCACGGCGACACCGTCTATCTCGCCGGTCAGGTCGCCGATAAGGCGGCGGGTAAGAGCGTCGCCGAGCAGACCGCCGACATTCTCGGCATCATCGACGGCCTCCTGACTGAAGCCGGCACCGACAAGACCAAGCTCCTGATGGTCAACATCTGGCTGTCCGACATCTCGACCTTCGCCGAGATGAACGGCGTCTGGGACAAGTGGATCGTCGAGGGCCAGACCCCGGGCCGCGCCACGGTCGAGGCCAAGCTCGCTGCGCCGCAATTCACGGTAGAGATCGCGGTCGTCGCTGCGAAGTGATCATTCGGTAGGGCATGAACCCGGAACTCTCCAGCATATTGGCCCGAGTGGTCCAGAACGGGGGCGCGCCCCCCGCTCTGCTGCTCGGCGTGCTGGCCTCGATGGGCGAGGCGTCCGGGAAGCCGGATTTCAGCCGCATCGAGCATGATCTCCTGCGCAAGGCCGACGACTTCCGGGCCTTGCGCGCACGCCTGCTGACGCCGCTGGGACTTGATTCCGAGTTCGACCGGCTGCGGGCCGAGGCGGTGCGCGCGCTGGCGGAAGGCCGGCTCGCGGAGGCCGATCGCACCCTCGCCCAGGCCGAGCAGCGCAATCTCGACGGCGTGAGCGCGGCCGACAAGATGTCGAAGGAGCGGCTGCTCATCGCCGCCAGGGGCCGCGCCGACCGCGGCGCGACCGCTCTGCTCCAGCTCAATCCGAAGGCCTATCGCGACGCGGCCGAGCGCTTTGCCGAGGCTGCCCTCATCGCCGAATCGGCGGAAGCCGAGCGCGGCCGCGCCTATGCGCTGATGCAGGCCGACGCGCTGGCGCGGATCGGCGCGGATTTCCGCGACAGGAGCGGCTTCGCCGCCTCGATCACCCATCTGCGCAGCATGCTCGCCAAGCTCGACAATTTCGAGCAGACGGTGGCCTGGGCCGAGGCCCAGATGCGCCTGGCGCGCTCGCTGACCGGATTGGCCTATCTCGAGCCCGAAACGTCGGCCCTGCGTGAAGCCGCCGACATTTATCGGACGACGCTGGAGGATCTCCGCGAGAAGCAGGCGCCGAGGCTATGGCTGACGTTCCATAGCCGTTTGGGCGAGGTTCTGGCGCGGCTCGGCGAGCGTGAGGACGATGCGGTGCTGCTCGCGGAGGGCGTCGATGCCTTCCGCACCGCGCTGGCGGGGACGACCCAGGCCGATGCGCCGCGCGAATGGACCCGCCTCCAGTTCGAGTTCGGCAAGGCGCTGGTGTCGCTGGGGCTTCGGGCCAGTGGAGCCTCCGCGCTTGAGGCGGCGGTGAACTGCTTCAAGCTGGTGCTCGACCAGCGCAGGCGCGACAGCGCTCCGCTCGACTGGGCCGAGGTGCAGGATCGCATCGGCTTCGCGCTCGCCAGCCTATCGGCGCACTACCGCGAAGACGTGGTGCTGGAGGAAGCCATCGCCGCCTACGACGCTGCGCTCGAGGAGCGGCGGCGCGAGACGGTGCCGGCCTTGTGGGCGCAGAGCGCCGGCGGCCGTGCCGAGGCGCGGCTGCAACTTGCCAGGAGATTGTCCGACCGCGCCCTGGCCGAGCAGGCCGCCGGCGAATTGATGGGCGTCATCGAGACTTTGCGCGGCCTTGACCACGCAGCGGACGCCAAGCGCTTCGAGCCACGGCTGGTCGAGGCCGGCGCGCTGATCCAGCAGCTGCGCAAGGGCTGAAAGCAGGAACCTCAGCCCTCATCCTGAGGAGCGCCGAAGGCGCGTCTCGAAGGATACTCCAGAGGGCGCTGTGACCGCGAACTGGATCATCCTTCGAGACGCCGCTTTGCGGCTCCTCAGGATGAGGGCTGAAAAACTTCGATCAAGCCTTTGGACTCAGGCGGCTTTCTTCCAAGCCGCCAGCCGCTCCAGCGCCGCATCCAGCGTCGCGTCGTGCTTGGCGAAGCAGAAGCGCACCACGTTTTTCACGGCGCCCTCGGCATAGAAGGCGCTGACCGGGATCGCCGCGACGCCGTTCTCCGTCACCAGCCGCTGGCAGAAGGCGACGTCGTCGCTCTCGCCGAGCGGGGCGATGTCGACATTGAGGAAATAGGTGCCGACGCTCGGCAGCACGCTGAAGCCGAGCCCCTTCAGCCCATCGGCGAAGCGGTCGCGCGAGCGCTGGAAATCGGCGCGCATGCCCTCGAAATACGAATCGTCCTTGCCGAGCCCGTAGGCGACGGCGGCCTGCAGGTTCGGCGGCGTGGTGAAGGTGACGTATTGATGCGCCTTTGACAGCACCCGCATCAGCTTGGGCGCCGCCATCACCATCCCGACCTTCCAGCCGGTCAGCGAGAAGATCTTGCCGGCCGAGGAGATCTTCACCGTGCGCTCGCGCATGCCGGGTCGGGCCAGCATCGGCTTGTGGCGGTGGCCGTCGAAGACGACGTGCTCCCAGACCTCGTCGCAGATCGCGACGGCGTCGTGGCGGATGCAGAAATCGGCGAGCAGGTCGAGATCGGCCTCGCTGAAGATCGTCGCGGTCGGGTTCAGCGGGTTGTTGAACAGCACGACCTTGGTCTTCGGCGAGAAGGCCCTGGCGAGCGCCTCTTCTGTCAACCCGAAGGCCGGCGGGGTCAGCGTCACGAATTTCGGGATGCCGCCGGCCCGGCGCACCAGCGGCAGGTAGGCGTCGTACATCGGCTCGAACAGCACGACCTCGTCGCCCGGCGTGATCAGCGCCATCAGTGCTCCCGCGATCGCCTCGGTCGCGCCCGAGGTGACCATGACTTCGCTGTCGGCATCGAGGTCGAGCCCCTGCCAGTGCTTGAAATGGGTCGCGGCCGCCTGACGCAGCTCGGGGATGCCCATCATCGGCGGATACTGGTTCCAGCCGTTGACCACGGCGTCGGCGGCCTTCTGCCGCACGTCGAGCGGGCCGGGATCGTCGGGAAAGCCTTGGCCGAGATTGACCGCGCCGGTCTCGCGCGCGAGGCGCGACATCACTTCGAAGACGCTGGTCTGCAGGGCGGAGAAGATCGGGTTCATCGCAATTACGTCTGGTTCGGCTGCGAAAGAGGCCGCGCCCCTAGCACGTCCTGCGCCGCCGCGCACGCTTTCCGGACATGGCGTACCCGCCAAAACATACTGACTGATGAATGTTGACATTCATCAGCGATCAATGTTTATCTCTCGTCAGCCGGTTCACGGACGTGCCTGCGGTTTCTTCGCCCCTTTGGAACTGCAGGTCACACCGTGAGCCGGTGAACCTCCCTTCGCCCGCCGCATCGCTTGCCTGCGCCCAAGGCGCAGCCTAAGAGGCTGGCCGGAACACCCTGAGCCCTCATCCTGAGGAGCGGACTTTAGTCCGCGTCTCGAAGGATGTTTCGGAGGGCGCTGGATCATCCTTCGAGACGCGCTTCGCGCTCCTCAGGATGAGGGCTGAGATTCCAGACGGCTCCGGGCAAGCTGCATGGCCGAGCGCAGACCCACCCCCGCCCTGATGATCCTCGGCACCGGCTCGAATGTCGGCAAGTCGCTGATCGTGGCCGGGCTCTGCCGGCTCTTCGCCGATCGCGGGCTCAAGGTGCGCCCGTTCAAGCCGCAGAACATGTCGAACAACGCCGCCGCGACCGCGCATGGCGAGATCGGCCGCGCCCAAGCCTTGCAGGCGCGCGCCGCCCGCGTCGCCCCGCATGTCGACATGAACCCGGTCCTGCTCAAGCCGGAGAGCGACACCGGCAGCCAGATCATCCTGCAAGGCCGCGTCGCCGGCCATCTTTCCTCCGGCGACTTCACCCGGCGTGGCGATTTCCTGCCCAAGGTGCTGGAGAGCTTCGAGCGGCTCTCGGCTGAGGCCGATCTCGTGCTGGTCGAGGGCGCCGGCTCGCCGGCCGAGACCAACCTGCGCGCCCGCGACATCGCCAATCTCGGCTTCGCCCGCGCGGCCAACGTGCCGGCCGTGCTCGTCGGTGACATCGACCGCGGCGGCGTCATCGCCAGCCTGGTCGGCAGTCATGCCGTGCTCGACGAGGCCGATCGCGCGATGATTCGCGCCTTCGCCATCAACCGCTTCCGCGGCGACGTCTCGCTCTTCCGCGATGGCGTGACGACGATCTCGCGGGCGACCGGCTGGCCCTGCCTCGGCGTCGTGCCCTGGTTCAACGAAGCCGTCCACCTGCCGGCCGAGGACGGGCTCGACCTCAGCGCCGGCGCGCCCAAGCGGGGAGCGGTGCTCAAGGTCGCCGTCCCCGTCCTGCCCGGCATCGCCAATTTCGACGATCTCGACCCGCTGAAGCAGGAGGACAAGGTCGAACTCGTCATGGTCCGGCGTGGCACGGCGCTGCCGGGAGACGCCGATCTCGTCATCCTGCCGGGATCGAAGACGACCATGCGCGATCTCGCCATGCTGCGGGCCGAAGGCTGGGACATCGACATAGCAGCCCATCATCGCCGCGGCGGCCATGTCCTCGGCCTCTGCGGCGGCTACCAGATTTTGGGCCGCGTCGTGCGCGATCCGCTTGGGCTGGAGGGCCCGCCCGGCGAGGCCGATGGCCTCGGCCTGCTCGACGTCGAGACTGTGCTGGAGCAGGCTAAGACCGTGCGCGAGGTCGCCTTCAGCCATGCTGCGAGCGGTGCCGAGGGGCGAGCCTACGAGATTCATCTCGGTCGCAGCGAGGGGCCCGACACTGCCCGCGCGCCGTTCCGCGTCGGTGAGCGGGCAGAAGGAGCGGTCAGCGCCGATGGCCGCGTTACCGGCACCTATCTGCACGGCGTCTTCAGCTCCGATGCCGTCCGCGCCGCCTGCCTGGCGCAACTTGCCGGCCGGGCGCTGAATTCAGGTCTGAACTATGAAGCACAAGTCGACGCGGTGCTCGACCGTCTCGCCGCTCATCTTGGGCGTTACCTCGATATCGAGGCGATCCTGGCGCTAGCCCATGCGCGTTCGTTCTGAAGCGCGCCGTCTCTTCACTTCACTATACCCTGGACGCGGGTCCAATATCACGGGAACGACATTGCCCGCTGCGGGTTGACGTAGTACTCAGCAAGCGATCTCCCGACAGGAATTGGCAGCAGCGCCCGGATAAAGCCTTTATTCGCCATGGCGTTGACGATTGATGAAATTCGTCATACTGATCAATTCCCGCCCGTCACCGCCGACCAACCGAACGGGAAACCCGAGTTGAGCATCCCCGAGCGCGACACGCGGCAGAGCATCGTCGATACGGCAGAGCGCTTCTTCCGCGACATCGGCTACCAGAAGACGACGGTGGCCGACATCGCCAAGTCGCTGCGGATGAGCCCGGCCAACGTCTATCGCTTCTTCGACTCGAAGAAGTCGATCAACGAAGCCGTGCTGGCGCGCTTCAAGGGCGAGCTCGAAGAGGCCATGGCGGCGATCGCCTCCGAGCCGCGCTCGGCCGGCGGCCGCCTGCGCGACATCCTCGCCCTAGTCTACCGCGTCAATTCCGCCCGCTTCGCCGACCAGCTGCGCATGCAGGAGATGGTCTGCGCCGCGATGGAGGAGAGCTGGGACGCCATCCTCGGCCATATCGCCCGCTTCGACGCGCTGCTGCGCCGGGTCATCGCCGAAGGCGTCGACAATGGCGAGTTCCGCAAGATCGATCCGGACCAGGCGACGAGCTGCGTCCGCACCGCCCTGATCCGCTTCCATCACCCGCTGCTGATCCTGCAATGCGAGCGCGTTCCCGGCCCGACGCTCGAGGAATTCATCGAGTTCGTCATGGCCGCGTTGGAGCAGCCGGCGGCCAAGGCCAAAGAGTCCGCCTGAGAATTCGCAGACGGGCTTGCGTTGACAAGCTGCTTGGGGAGCGGGATACCCCCGCGGGCATGGCCATCAACAGCAAGCAGAACCTGAAGAAGCTCGCCGTCATCGCCCATGACCTCGTGGTCACGGCGCTGGCGATCCCGCTCGTCTTCTTCGTGCGCTTCGAGGGCCTGCTGCTCGATGAGCGCATGCGCTATTTGCCGAGCTTCCTGCCCTTCTTCGTGGCCTATGCCGGGGCGGTCTACTGGTTCTTCTCGCTCTACCGCTCGAAATGGCGCTTCGCCTCGCTGCCGGACCTGTCCAACATCGTCAAGGCGGTCTCGATCCTGTCGCTGACGCTGCTGGTCATCGACTACGTCCTGATCGCGCCGAACATCTACGGTGCGTTCTATTTCGGCAAGATCACCATCGCGCTCTACTGGCTGGTCCAGATCGCGCTGCTCGGCGGCCCGCGGCTGGCCTATCGCTACTTCAAGTACTCGCGCTCGAAGCACCAGGCGCAGCGCGACGCGGCCCTGCCGGCGCTGATCCTCGGCCGCGGCGTCGAGGTCGAGATGGTCATCCGTGCCATGGAATCGGGCACGATGCGCCGGCTGCGCCCGGCCGGCATCCTCTCGCCGCGCTCCGACGACCTCGGACAGTCGATCCGCGGCGTGCCGGTGCTCGGCCTCCTCTCGCAGATCGAGACCGTGGCGACCGACGCGGCCGAGCGCGGCGAAGCCTTCCGCCGCATCGTCGCGACCTCCAGCGCGCTCGCGCCGGAGGCCGAGCCGGACAAGTGGCTGGCGCGCACGCGCAAGCTGGCGCTGCCGATCTCGCGGCTGGACACCTTTGGCGAGGGCGCGCGCGATAACGAGCTCGCGCCACTCGAGATCGAGGACTTGCTGGTCCGCCCCTCGGTCAAGATCGACCGCGAGCGCCTCGGCAACTTCCTGAAGGGCAAGCGCGTCATCGTCACCGGCGGCGGCGGCTCGATCGGCTCCGAGATCTGCCTGCGCTGCGCCGCCTTCGGCGCGGCCGAGCTGCTCGTGGTCGAAAGCTCGGAGCCTGCGCTCTTCCAGGTCACCGAGGAGCTGGCGGCGGCGAAATACGACATGGTCGTCTCCGGCGCGCTCGCCGATGTCCGCGACCGTGCCCGGCTGAATCCGCTCTTCCTGGGCTTCGCGCCCGACATCGTCATTCACGCCGCGGCGCTGAAGCACGTGCCCTATCTCGAGGCCGACTGGGCCGAGGGCATCAAGACCAACATCTTCGGCTCGATCAACGTCACCGACGCGGCCATCGCCGCCGGCGCCAAGATCTTCGTGATGATCTCGACCGACAAGGCGATCGAGCCCGTCTCGATGCTGGGCGCGACCAAGCGCTTCGCCGAGATGTACGCCCAATCGCGCGATGCGGAGTTCGTCGCAGCCGCCGCCGGCATGCGGCTCGTCGCCGTGCGCTTCGGCAATGTGCTGGGCTCGGTCGGCTCGGTCGTGCCCAAGTTCAAGGCGCAGATCGAGCGCGGCGGGCCGGTCACCGTGACCGATCCGGAGATGATCCGCTACTTCATGACGATCCGCGAGGCCTGCGACCTCGTGCTCACGGCTGCATCGCACGCCCGGGCCGATGGGCCGGAGGCCGAGCGCGCCGCCGTCTACGTGCTGAAGATGGGCCAGCCGGTGAAGATCATGGACCTGGCCGAGCGCATGATCCGCCTCGCCGGCTATGAGCCCAATGTCGATATCGAGATCGCCATCACCGGCGTGCGGCCTGGCGAGCGGCTGAACGAGATCCTCTTCGCCCGCGACGAGCCGATGGCCGAGACCGGCCTCGACGGCGTCATGGCGGCCAAGCCGATCTTCGCGGCGCGTGCCCGCATGCAGGGCTGGCAGTCGCGGCTGGAGGCAGCGGTGAAGGCCGATGACCGCGCCATGGCCGAGGCGGTGCTCGACGAGGCGATCCCCGATTTCAGCCGGCGCGAGCAGAAGCGGCCAGCCGCGCCAGCGCCTGCCTTGTCCCTGCCGGCGGCTGCCAGCCAGCCCTGAGCAGGGCATCCGGCCGCGCAACCAGCCCGCCGCTGAGCTTGGCGAAGGCGTCGCTTTTCCCGACGATCTGTGCTGCCAGCCTGAGCAGGCCGGCCGGCACCGGCACGAGGCTAGGCTTGCGCCCCAGACCTTGCCGCATCGCCGCGATCATCTCGGCCACGCTGATCGGCTCCGGATCGGAGACGATGTAGCTCCGCCGCGCCGGGCAGGGAGGCGTCAGCGCAAAGGCGACTGCTTCCGCGAGATTCTCGACGGCGACCAGCGAGCGCGGTGCCTTGAGATCGCCGAGCGGCAAGGGCACCGGCAGCCGCGCCAGCTTCAGCAGCGCCGCCATGTTGGCCTTCACGCCGGGACCATAGACCAGCACCGGCCGCAGCGAGACCCAGTCGAGATCGAGTGCCGCTAGTCCCTGCTCGGCTGCGAGCTTCGAGCGGCCATAGGCATCGTCGGGCCGGGGCTCGTCTGTTTCGCTGATCTCGGCGCTGTCGACATTGCCGATCTGCGCCTTGATCGAGGAGAGATAGACGAAGCGGGCTATACCCGCCTCCCGCGCCGCCTCGGCCAGTTCGAGCGTCGCCTCAGCGTTGATGCGCTGGTAGAGCGCCTCAATGAGCCCGGGTCCGGCATGGGCGAGGCCGGCGAGATGCACGACATGGCTGACGCCGGCGAGGGCGGGACGCCAATCTATGGGCTGGGCGAGATCGCCGGTGACGATGGCCTCGACGCCATCGGCGACAGGAGCGGCGTTTCGCTGCGTGATACGAACCAGATAACCTGCCGCTTGTAGCCGCGCGACGACATGCGGCCCGATGAAGCCGCTGGCGCCGGTGACGAGGACGCGCTCAGCCGGCAAGGCTGAACCGTTTCCGGGAGAAGCGGCGCAGCAGGATGCCCGTCAGCAGCAGCGCGGCGAACAATCCGGCGAACTGCACCCAGAAATTCGGGAAGGCGATGGTCATCGCCCCCAGCACGATCAGCCCAAGGTTGAGCAGCGCCACCTGCGCCACGATCTCGCTGACCGCGTAGCCGTTATTGGTCGCCTGCTGATAGAAATGCGAGCGATGCGCCTCCCAGACCTTCTCGCCCCGCGCCAGCCGGCGCAGCAGCGTGATCGTCGAATCCAGCACATGGTAGAGCGGCAGGATCAGCGCCGCAGTTAAGGCGCCGGTGCCCGCGAGGCGATAGAGCAGGTAGGCGGTCAGGAGGCCGATCGGCAGCGAACCGACATCGCCGAGGAAGAGCCGCGCCGAGGGTTTGTTGAAGGGTGCAAAGCCGACGAGCCCGCCGAGCAGCGCTGCGGCAAGCAGGCCGCTGCCTTGGTCAAGCGGCCCGAGGATGCCGCAAAGCGCCAGCGCGCCGCAGAGCGGCACGATGCCCATCACGGTGATCCAGTCGATCCCGTCCATGAAGTTGGTGAGGTTGACGAACCAGACGCCGGCGAACAACGCCAGTGCCCGCTCCAGCGGCAAGGGCAGGGCCGGGAACAGCCGGACATCCGGCGCGGCGTAGAGCAGCACCAGCCCGACGCAGAGCGCCTGTAGGATCAGCCGCAGCCAGGCCGGCAGCGGCTTGATATCGTCCCAGGCGCCGACGATCGCCAGCAGGACGGATGCTGCCATCACCAGCAGCAGGGTGTCGCGCGCGCCAGCCGGGAGCGGCATGAACAGCAGCACGAGCCCCAGCGCCAGGAAGGCGCCGGCCAGCACGGCGATGCCGCCGCCCTGCGGCGTCGGGATGCGGTGGCTTGAGCGCGCGTTGGGCCGCGCCAACGCATAGCGCACCAGCAATGGCCGCAGCAGCACGCAGAGCCGTCCGGCCGCGGCGGCGGCGGCGACGGCGATCAGGAGGGGGGCGAAATAGGGTTCCAAGGCGGCGGCACCATAGTCGAGCGGGGCGAAATGCCTAGTGCCGATTGTCGTCTCGAGTCCGAAGAGGCTCAGCCCTCATCCTTCGGGACGCGCCTACGGCGCTCCTCAGGATGAGGGCTGTGGTTCGTTCGGCTTGCCAAGCAAGGCACAAAGAGTGAACATGAGCGAATGCCCGTTGCCAATCCCGCCCTGAATCCACCGCCTGCGCGGCCCGACATCACCCGCGCCGTCTGCCGCGGCGCTGGCCGTCATTTGCGCGAGCGCGGCTATGCCATCGTCAAGGAGATGACCTTCGCCAATGGCAGGCGCGGCGACATCGTCGCGCTCTCGCCTTCCGGCGAGTTGCTGGTGGTCGAGGTCAAATCCGGCATCGAGGACTATCGCGTCGACGGCAAATGGCCGGACTACCGCGAGTATTGCGACGGTTTCCTCTTTGCCGTGGCGCCGGAATTCCCGCGCGAAATCCTGCCTGACGATGTCGGGCTGATCGTCGCCGACGCCTATGGCGGCGAGCTGCTGCGCGATGCGCCGCGCCACCCGTTGGCGCCGGCCAGGCGCAAGATGCTGACCATCGCCTTCGCCAAGCTCGCGGCCGGCCGGCTGGCGCTGATCGAGGATCCGCAGGTCTAGGTTCTTCCCTCCTCCCTCGGGGGGGAAGGGAAACCGCGCCAGTACCAGCTATGCCCTGCAGCTCTCCAGCAGCCGTCGCATAAAGCCCTCGCCGGCGGCGATCTGCTCCAGCGTGATGTATTCATCCGGCTGGTGTGCCTGGTCAATCGAGCCGGGGCCGCAGACGATGGTCGGCAGGCCGGCGCGCTGGAAATGCCCGGCTTCGGTGGCATAGGCCACCGCGATGGTGCTGTTGCGCCCGGCGAGGCGCATGGCAAGTGCTTCGGCCTCCGAGCCGGGGTCGGGCGCAAGGCCGGGTACGTCCGAGGTCATCGCCGTCTCGATCGTAGACGAGGGCGCTGTCAGGCGCATGCGGGCGAGCACCGTCTCGGCGTAGGCCGCGAAGCGCCGCGGCACCTCGTCGGGGTCCGAGCCCGGCAGGCTGCGCACCTCCCAGGCGATCTCGCAGCGATCGGCCAGGATGTTGCGGGCGATGCCGCCATGCAGCTTGCCGACATGCACCGTGTCGTAGGGCGGGTCGAAGCGGCCGCTGGCATCGCGCCGCCCCTCGAACTCCACCGCCATCCGGTCGAGCTCGGCTGCGAGCAGAGCGCCGGCATGGACGGCGCTGGCGCCGAGCTGCGGCTTGGAGGAATGGGCGGCGAAGCCGGTGACGACCGTGTTGAAGGTGCGGATGCCCTTATGCGCGTCGGTGACGTCGAGCGAGGTCGGCTCGCCGACGATGACGGCGCGCGGGCGCGGCAGCTCATGACCCATCGCGGCGATGCCGTCGATGACGCCGAGGCAGGAGACCTCCTCGTCATAGGACAGGAAGAGGTGGATCGGCGTCTTGAGGTTCGCCGCCAGGAAATCCGGCACCAGCGCCAGCGCGAGCGCGACGAAGCCCTTCATGTCGACCGCGCCGCGGCCAAACGCCTTGCCATCGGCGACATGCAGGGTGAAGGGATCGCGCGACCAGTTTTGGCCCGCCACCGGCACGACATCGGTATGGCCGGAGAGCACGACGCCGCCGCGATCACTCGGGCCGATCGTGGCGAAGAGCGCCGCCTTGTCGCCCTCGGCATTGGGGAAGCGGTGATAGGGCACCCCGCAGCCGTCGAGGTAATCGGCGACGAAGGCGATCAGGTCGAGATTGGACTTGTGGCTGACGGTGTCGAACGCGACGAGGCGGGCGAGCATCTCGAGCGGCGCGTAACGCTGCGCGCTCGGCTTTGGCTGGGCAGTCAATGCAGGACCTTCTTCACATAGGGGGAATCGAGGGGAAACAGCGGCACCTCGACATCAAAGACCGTGCCATCCTCGCCGAGCATGGCATAGAAGCCCTGCATCGAGCCGTCCGGCGTCATCAGCGGGCAGCCGGAGGTGTAGCTGAAGCTCTCGCCGGGGCGCAGCACGGGCTGCTTGCCGATGACCCCCTCGCCGCGGACTTCATGGACCTCGCCCTTGCCGTCGGTGATGCGCCAATAGCGCGTCATCAGCTGGATCGTCTTCGGCGACAGGTTGATGATCTCGATGGTGTAGGCCCAGAAATAGCGGCCCTGCTGATGGGAGGATTCCTTCTCCATGAACTCGGGTACGGCGATGACGCGGACGTCATGGGTCTGTGCCTGGTACATGCTCGCTGCTCCACCCCTGAAGCGGGCGCCGGCCAGCCGCGCTCGGCCACCTGCGACGGCCTTGTTATGGGCCGGCTGCCGACAGCGTCAATCCCGTAGCGGCAGCGCGCCGCATCATTCTCGCGTGGACAACCGGCGCTGGGCGGGCATGAAGCGGGCGAGCGCGCTTGGCCTTTGCGCCCAGCTCTCATTAATAAGTGAGAGCATGATGTCGGCCGAAAATCGGTTTCCACTTTTCGGCATCATGCTCTAGCCGTGGTCCTTCTCACTGGTCCGACATCGCCTTGCAGCCCTTCTCGCCCGGCATCCAGCCCGACAGCCGCATCCGTGCCTTCATCGAGGAAGGCGTGATCGGATTGGCGCATCCGCCAGCCGAAGGCCAGATCCAGCCGGCGAGCCTCGACCTCCGGCTCGGCGAGAAGGCCTATCGCGTTCGCGCCAGCTTCCTGCCTGGACCCGGCCGGACCGTGCAGGAGCGGCTCGACAGCCTCGCCCTGCACGAGATCGACCTGACGCGCGGCGCGGTGCTGGAGACCGGCTGCGTCTATGTCGCGGAGCTGATGGAGAGCCTCGCCCTGCCCAAGGGCCTGCGCGCCGCCGCCAACCCGAAGAGCTCGACCGGTCGGCTCGACGTCTTCACCCGCGTCATCACCGACCGCGCCCGCGAGTTCGACCTGGTGGAAGAGGGCTATGAGGGCCCGCTCTTCATCGAGATTTCGCCGCGAACCTTCCCAGTGCTGGTGCGCTCCGGTTCCCGCCTGTCGCAGATCCGCTTCCGCGCCGGCGAGACCAGGCTCGACGACAAGGCGCTCGGCGAATTGCACGAGCGCGAGACCTTGGTCAGCTCGGCCACGCCCTCCTTCCAGAGCGGCGTCGCCGTCAGCGTCGACCTCGCGGGGTTCGACGGCCTGATCGGCTATCGCGGCAAGCACCACACCGCGCTGGTCGACGTCGACCGCCCCGGCGCCTATCGCGCCGCCGAGTTCTGGGAGCCGATTCCGTCCGACGGCTCGCGCGCGCTGATCCTCGATCCCGACCAGTTCTACATCCTCGCCTCCAAGGAAGCGGTGCACGTGCCGCCGGACTACGCGGCCGAGATGACGCCGTTCGACGCGCTCGTCGGCGAGTTCCGGGTGCATTATGCCGGCTTCTTCGACCCCGGCTTCGGCCATAGCGCCGCCGGCGGCACGGGCGCGCGCGCCGTGCTCGAAGTGCGCTCGCGCGACGTGCCCTTCATCATCGAGGACGGCCAGATCGTCGGCCGGCTGGTCTACGAGAAGATGGCTGCCCGGCCCGAGGCGCTCTACGGCGCCGACCTGAAGTCGAACTACCAGGGCCAGGCGCTCAAGCTCTCCAAGCACTTTCACGATTGAGCCAAGCGCGGCGTCCCGCACGAGTTGCCGGATGACACCGGCGCCGGAAGCCTTCGGCCGATTTTTTTGAGCACGCTCCCATCGAAAAGCGCATTCCACTTTCGCGGAACATGCTCTAAGAGAATCGCGTCCTCGCCGTTGATCAGCGGTCGCTGCGAGCGCATGCGGGCGTAGTTCAGTGGTAGAACGTCAGCTTCCCAAGCTGAATGTCGTCGGTTCGATCCCGATCGCCCGCTCCAACCCTCCTTCCTGCTTCTCCACTCAGGTTCGGTGCGCAACGGCTGCCGCACGCTGAATTGTACTCCGCGAGATGCCGGCCCGCTCGATTGATGCGCGTGCGGACCATGCGGAGGTTGCAATTGACGGCGAAATCCCGCTAGAAATGTTGCCATTATGTTCTCTCTCTTGGGCCGGGCGCACCTATGGCAGATGATCAGAACGAGCCGGTCCGGCTGGTCGAGGACGCTGAAACCGGCGACCGATTCCTCGTCTACGGAACCGACAGGGGCTTGCGCCTCGATATCCGCTACGAGGGTGAAGTCCTATGGATGACGCAGGGCCAGATTGGTCAGCTTTTTGGTGTCGATCGCTCGGTCATCACCAAACACATCGCCAATGTCTACGCTGAAGCGGAACTCAACGCTGAGGCAACAAGTGCAAAAATTGCACAAGTTCGGCAGGAGGGGGCTCGTCAGGTCAGCCGCCAAATCGAGCACTATAACCTTGATGTAGTGATATCGGTCGGCTACCGCGTCTCATCCGCCCAGGCGACTATCTTCCGCCGCTGGGCGACCGGCATCCTGGTCCAGTTCGCCAGGACGGGCTTCGTGGTCGATGCCCAGCGGCTCAAGCAGCCGGACAATACCGACCGGGTCGCCGAGCTGCGCGAGATCATCCGCGACATCCGGTCGGATGAAGCGAGTGTCTATCGCGAACTGCGCAAGATCTGCGCCCTGTGCCAGGACTATGATGGCAGCGCGGAAATCGCCCGTGCATTCTACCAGCGCACGCAGGCGAAGCTGGTTTACGCCGTAACCTCGCAGACTCCCGCGGAAATCATCGTCGGCCGGGCCGATCACACCGCCGAGAACATGGGCCTGCGGACGTGGCCGAACGACAACATTCGGAAGAGCGATGTCGGCGTCTCCAAGAACTACCTGTCGGACCGGGAGGTGAAGGAGCTGAACCGGCTCACCACGATCCTGCTCGACATCTTCGAAGACCAGCTGGATCTGGGCAGGCTGGTTGTCATGCAGGACGCTCAGACCCTGCTCGACCAGCAATTGCAGCAGCTTGGACGCGCCGTCCTTCGAACCGGTGGATCGGTGAAAGCCGAGGACGCCAAGCGGCTCGCTGAGCGGCACTACGAAAGCTTCGATCAGAGCCGCAAGCTGCAACGCCATGACGAGGCGGATCAGCAGATCGCGGCTTTGGCGGCAGAGGCAAAGGGATTGCCGAAGACGCCGCGTCGCTAGGTTCCGGCAAAGCCCCCTGCGTCACGGTTGCCGCTTTCGGCGGCAGCGCGCTGCGACTATGTTCACCGGCATGACGCAGCCTGATCATACGCAGGATGAGACGACCGCCCCAATCTCGCGGACCGGCATCCTGCTGCTCGGCGGCGGGGCCGGCAGCCTGCTGCTGACCGGGCTGCTGCTCTGGTGGCGCGAGGGCGACCGGCTCTTCACCGACGGGCTGATCGCCGCGCTCGTCGCCTGCTTCTGAGGCGCTCACCTTCAAACCCGCTGCCGCGCGAGGACATCTTGAACCGCCGCCTCATCCTGCCCCTCGTCGTCTTCCTGATCGGCGCGCTGGCGCTCGCCGCCGCCGCGATCGTCACCTTCAGCCCACGCCAGCAGGGCCAGAGCCTGGCCTCCAGCGTCGGCGGGCCGTTCACGCTGACCACGGCCGAGGGCAAGAGCCTGAGCGACAAGGAGCTGCGCGGCGCGCCCTTCCTGGTCTTCTTCGGCTTCACGCATTGCCCCGACGTCTGCCCGACCACGCTGTTCTCGATCTCGGAGATGATGCGGGCGGCGGGGACCAAGGGCGAGAAGCTGCGGGCGCTGTTCGTCAGCGTCGATCCCGAGCGCGACACGCCCGACGTGATGAAGAGCTATCTCGGCAGCTTCGACCCGCGCATCGTCGGCCTGACCGGCAGCCAGGCCGATATCGACGCGACGGTGAAGGCCTACCGCGCCTACGCCAAGAAGGTGCCGCAGAAGGATGGCGACTACACGATGGACCATACCGCGCTGGTCTATCTGATGGACAAGAACGGCGGCTTCGTCGGCAGCTTCAACATCGAGCAGCCGCCGGCACAGGCGGCGGCGGAACTGCTCCGGCACCTTTGAGGCAGGATCTTAAGGCGTCCCGGAATAGCGCGAGGTCCGCGCCATGCCGTGCTCGGTCTTGTTCCAGCGAAACGGCGCGCGGGCATATTCGACCAGCGCCAGCCAGGACGCGACGGAGACCAGCGCGTAGTAGACCGGCAGCAGCGGCAGGTATTTCAGCAGGCCGAAGGCGCGGCGCCGGACGGCGCCGAGCGTTGGCGCGGCCAGCAGCGCGAGCGATCCCGACAGGGTGACGGCTCCCGCCATGACGGTCGCGACATCGCCGAAGCTTTTGCCTGCAGCGAAGAGCGAGCCGTCGAGGGCGGCGGCGGCCACCGCGACGGCGAAGGCGGGATAGAGCAGCGAACTGACCATGCCGCCGAGCGCCAATGCCAGAAATGCGCAGGTCGGGCCCCGGCCGGCCTCGCGCAGCAGCGCGAGGGGATCCCTGAGATGACTGATCAGGGTCTGGACATAGCCCTTGTTCCAACGGATGCGCTGCTTCAGCCAGCTCGAGAAGCTGTCCGGTGCCTCCTCCAGCGTGCGCGAGGGCAGGTCGTCCATGCGATAGCCGGCGCGCAGCAGGCGCAGGCCGATATCGGCATCCTCGGTGACGTTCCAGGCGTCCCAGCCGCCGACCTCTCGCAGTGCCGACGTGCGGAAATGGTTCGAGGTGCCGCCGAGCATGATCGGCAGGCGCAGACGCAGCAGGCCCGGATTCAGCACGTCGAACAGCCCGGCATATTCGAGCGCGAACAGCGACTGGAGCCAGCCGTCGCCGCCATTATCGATGACGAGCCGGGCCTGGAGGCAGGCGAGGTCCTTCGGAGAGCGCAGGAACTGCGCCGCGGCCAGCCGCAATTGCAAGGGATCGGGCACGTCCTCGGCATCGTAGATGGTGAAGATCTCGCCGCGCGCCTCCAGCAGCGCGAGGTTGAGCGCGCGCGGCTTGGTCTGCGGCCGCCCGCGCGGCACGACCATGACCGCGACATTGGGCGGCAGGTCGCACCTGGCGAGCGCCTGCCGCAAGCCATGGTCGTGCTCCTCGACCAGCAGGCGGATGTCGAGCTTGGCGGCCGGGTAATCGAGCGCCGCCAGGGCCTTTATCAGCTTCGGGAGAACCTTCTCCTCGCGGAAGAGCGGCACCGCCACGGTGTAGACCGGCAGCCGGCCATCATCGACCTGCCAGGGGATTCTGCGCCAGGCCTCGACGGGAGGCGGCTCGAACACCGCCGCCAGCCGCAGGAAGATCACGGCCAGGAAGAAGGGCCCGGCGAGCAGCATCATCAGAAGGATGGTCTCGAGCGGCGCGAGCGTTCCGAAGAAGGATGTCGGCCCGATGCAGCAGCCGGCCGTGACATATTGCCCCCGGCTTATCCCGGTGCGGGCGCTTTGCCGCTCCAAGCCGAGCCCGGCGATCCGGCTCGCCAGCACGCGGCTGTTGGCGCGGCGCAGGGCGGCGGCAAAGAGACTCGGCGTGGTGACGACGATGTCGTTGCGAAGGTGCGGGCCGCCGGCGAGCATCCGCCGCAGAGCCGGGCCGGTCGGCGCCAGGACGAGCCGAATGCCGCTTCCGGGCATTGCGACCGGCGCGATGCCTTGGCCCAGGATGGCGTTGAGGTCGCCGCCCGCCCGCAACGAAAGCTCGTCATCGCAGAACGGCAGGCCAAGCTCGGCCGCCAGCGCCCGATAGAAGGCCGTCTCTCCCACCAGCCCCGAGGCGATGGCCTCGCTCGCGGGATCGACGCCGATGCGCGCGGCGCGTGCGGCGATCCGTTGCAGCCGCGCCATGGAGACGCCGTGGCGGATCAGGAATGCGATCTCGTCGGGCAAACCCGGCAATGACCGGTCCCGCCCGAAGTGACTTGTCTGCCCTGGGACATCGATACGCAACGACATGCCCGCCCCGCGGCCGTCGTGCTTATGACGTTACGGCACCAACCCATGGTTGATGATTTCGGCCTACGAGTCGATAGGCTGAAAGTCGGAAAGGCTGGAACGTGCCGCGATGACGCAGCAACCTCTCCGCGTCATCCCGGAGCTCCGCTGCGCTCCGTCCGGGATGACGGCGTTTAATTCTGGCAGATCACGGCAGGCTCTAGATCAAAATATCCGAATTCTGGCGCAGGCGGCGCCAGGCGGCCGGCGTCTCGCCGACGACGCGGCGGAAGACGCGGGTGAAATGGGCCTGGTCGGAAAAGCCGGCCTCGACCGCGATCTCGGTGAGCGAGCGGTCGCCCTGCAGCAGCAAATCCTGCCCCCTGCGCACCCGCGCCTGCAACTGCCATTGATGCGGCGGCAGGCCGGTCGAAGCCTTGAAGGCATGGCTGAAATAGGATTGCGACAAGTCGACCATCTCAGCCAGTTCCTGCAGGCGGATGCTGCCGGCGCAATTGGCCTCGATATAGTCGGTGACGCGGCGCAGCTGCCATGAGGCGAGCGGAGTGCGCTTGCGCTCCGGCCGGCGGCCGAGCTTGAACAGGTCGATCAGCAGCGCCAGCGTCAGGCCGTCGCCATAGAGGTCGTGGCGGGCGTTGGGCTCGGCGCATTCGGTCGCGATCAGCCGGGCCAGCGTCAGCAGGCGCTCATCGCTGAACATGATGCGCGGCTCGGCCAGCCTTGCGGGGTCGAGCGGCTCGCCGAGGCGCTCGCCCACCTCCTTGGGGTCGAAATGCAGGTCGAGATGGCGGATGCGCAGCTTGCGCTCGGTGCGGCCCCAGACCGGCATCTTCGCTGGGAAATAGCTGAGCGAACCCGGCCTGTGCTGGCTGGAGATGGCGTGGCCGTTCGAGGCCAGCCGGGTCGTGAACTCGCCGCCGGTCTTGTCGAGCACGATGAACAGGCGCGGATGCTCGGAGACATACTCGCCGCGCGCGCCGGTGGCGCATTCCGCCTGCCAGAGATCGGCGATGACGCCGTTCCAGGAGCGCCATTTCAGATCGTCGAGCAGCGTGATGCCTTCGCGGATCGACCTCATGCGCGGCTGAAACGTCATCATCCGGCTCCTCGTCCGGGGCAGTGCAGAAGCGCCACGCCGGACAGAAATTGAAGAAATGCCTGCCCTCACGATAATCGAGTGGACAGGAACGTTCAACATGCAACAGGAATGAACAATCCCGGAAAGGACTGAACTGATATGCGCCAGATAAGATACTCGGGCGGCACGTGAGTAGAGCCAGTTTACAATGGTTCTCATGTGTAAAGAGCAGATCGTGGTGGGCGCAAAAATGTTTTATCCCGCGGCAATGAAATCTAGATTTATTCTTATCTCGACGGTTTCTCTCGTCGCCATGCTGCAACCATTAGCCTCGCGGGCCCAGCAGGCCGGCGATGCCCGCGCGATCCAGCTCGACCCTGTCGTGGTCACAGGTGAAGGCGAGGCCGCCGCCGGGCCGGTGAACGGCTATGTCGCCCAGCGCTCGGCCGCGGGCTCGAAGTCGAACACGCCGATCACGGCGATCCCGCAATCGGTCTCGGTGATCGGCCGCGAGGAGCTCGACGACCGCAAGGTGCTCAAGGTCGACGAAGCCCTGCGCTACACCTCGGGCGTCGCGACCCAGACCTTCGGGCCCGACCCGGACACCGACTGGTTCTTCATCCGCGGCTTCCAGGCGACGCAGACCGGCGTCTTCCTCGACGGGCTCTCGCTCTACTCCTACGGGTTCGGCGGCTTCCAGATCGACCCGTTCACGCTGGAGCGGGTCGAGGTGCTGAAGGGCCCGGCCTCGGTGCTCTATGGCGGCGCCAATCCCGGCGGCATCGTCAGCCTGGTCAGCAAGCGACCGAACGGCAGGACTTTCGGCTATGTCGAGGCCGGCATCAATAATTTCGGCAATGCCTATCTCGGGCTCGACCTCGGCGTCAGCGACAAGCAGGGCGTCTGGAGCACGCGCCTGACCGGGCGCATCGCCGGCGGCGACCAGTATACCGACGTCTCCAAGGATTTCCGCGGCACGCTCCTGCCGCAGATCACCTACCAGCCGACGGGCGCGACCAAGTTCACGCTCTACGGGCATTATTCGGCGCTGGACCAGGTCCATTCCGGCGGCGGCTTCCTGCCCTATGTCGGCACGGTGGTGAACGCCCCCTTCGGCAAGATCCGGCGCAAGGCCTTCCTGGGCGAGCCGGCGATCGACGACCAGGACCGGACGCAGGCGATGCTGGGCTACGAGTTCCAGCACGCGTTCAACGACTGGACCTTCTCGCAGAACGCGCGCTGGGGCCGGATGACCGGCTCGCAGCTCGGCCCCTACGGCTTCGGCTATTATGGTCCGGACGCGCAGTTCGGCGACCGCTTCCAGCCGCTCGGGCCGGACTACCAGATGTACCGCATCGGCTTCCAGGAGCGCACGGCGGTCAACAGCTTCACCATCGACAACCGGCTGGAGCGCGAGTTCAAGACCGGGCCGCTGAGCCACTCCTTCCTGGTCGGGCTCGACTACAAGTTCTTCGGCATCGACCACACCCAGGCCTCGGGCGGCGCGACGCCGATCAGCGTCACCAACCCGGCCTATGGCGCGCCGCAGGGGCTGCCCGGGGTCTATCTCAACCAGAACCTCAAGCATAACCAGGTCGGCATCTACGCGCAGGACCAGATCCGCTTCGGCGGAGGCTGGCTGGTGACGCTGAACGGCCGCTACGACTACGTCACCAAGAAGTCGGTCAGCCCGGCCGGGCTGCTGTTCTCGCCGAGCTATGACGACAAGGAGGCCTCGTTCAGCGGCCGGGCCGGCCTCGCCTACGAGTTCGCCAATGGGCTGACCCCCTATGTCAGCGCCGCGACCTTCTTCAACCCGGTCTTCGACGCCAACCCGAACCTGCTCGGCGGCGACGCCCAGCCGTTCCGGCCCGAGACCGGCCACCAGATCGAGGCCGGCCTGAAGTACAAGCCCGGCTTCATGGATGCGCTGGTCACGGCCTCCGTGTTCCAGATCGTCAAGGAGAACGTGCTCAACCCGAACCCGACGGTGACGAACCCGTTCGCGCAGCAGCAGCTCGGCGAGGTGACCTCGAAGGGCTTCGAGTTCGAGGCCAAGGCGAACGTCACCAAGGACCTCAAGCTGCTGGCGTCCTTCACCGCGCTCGACCTCGAGACGACCAAGGACACGCGGCCGGCCTATGTCGGCAGGACGCCGATGATCGTGCCGGAAATCACCGGCTCGCTCTGGGCCGACTACACCATCCCGGAGGGGATGTTCAAAGGCGTCAGCGTTGGTGCCGGCCTGCGCTATGTCGGCAAGTCCTGGGTCGACAACGAGAACACGCTGAAAGTGCCGGCCGCGACCCTGGTCGACGCCGCCATTCGCTACCAGCGCGACAATTGGGGGTTGGCCCTCAACGTCACCAACCTGTTCGACAAGGATTACGTGAAGAGCTGCCAGGGCATTTCCGGCTGCGGCTATGGCGACGCCCGCACCGTGACGGTCTCCGCGCACTACAAGTGGTAGGATCTGAAGAAGCTGAGGCCCTTCTTGGCCAGGGTGAGGCTACTCCCTTCCCCCTTGTGGGGAAGGGATGGGGATGGGGGGCGAATGACTGGGTGAGATGCGGCTTGTATGAGCGAAGCAAGCCACAACGAGAATAATCGCTCGGACTTTTCGCCCCCCACCCCAACCCTCCCCGCAAGGGGGGAGGGGCTTCGCGCGCCCGATCCCGTTACCGGATATATTGATCGGCCAGCCTCTCAAGATGAGGGCTCAGAAGAGGTTCCGAACACGCTTGCGTCTCACCCGCCGCCAGATGCTCGCCCTTGCCGGCGCAATCGCCCTGCCCGCGCCGGCGCGCGCTGCGGGCTTGCGCGTCGCGACGGTGGACTGGGCCGTGCTGGAGACTTTGCTCGCGCTCGGCGTCGTGCCGGTGGCGGCGACGGAGCTGCTGCAATTCCATGAGGTCGCGGTCGAGCCGGCGGTTCCCGCCTCTGTCACCGATCTCGGCCTGCGCGGCACCGTGAACTTCGAGCTGCTGCGGCTGACGCGGCCCGACCTGATCTTCTCGTCCAGCTTCTACGTCTCATCCGAGCCACGCATGCGCCTGATAGCGCCGGTGGAGAGCTTTGCGATCTATGCGCGCGGGCAGCCTCCGTTCGATGCCGCCGTCAGGATGACGCGCAGCATCGGCCAGCGGCTCGGCCTCGCCGAGGCCGCAGAGCGCTATATCGCCGAGACCGAGGCCGAGTTCGCTGGATTGCGTGAGCGGCTGAAGAGCCATGACGGCCGGGCGGTCATCCCGATCAATCTCGGCGACCCCAGGCACTTCCGCGTCTTCGGTGCCGACAGCATGTTCGGCGAAGTCTTAAGTCGGCTAAATCTCGCCAATGCCTGGACGGAGGCGACCAGCTATTCCGCCATGGCACCGGTCGGGCTGGAGGCACTGGCGCGCGTGCCGGAGGCCTGGATCGTGATGATCCCGCCGGTTCCGCCCGATGCCGAGCGCATCCTCGCCCGCAGCGCCTTCTGGAACGCGCTGCCGAACGTGCGCGCCGGACGCGTGCTCCGGCTGGGTTCGATCAACCCCTATGGCGCCTTGCCGGCGGCGCGGCGCTTCGCGCGGCTGCTGGTCGAGGCATTCGGCCATGCCGGAACGAAGCCTCTTGGCTAGCGCGCCGGCCATGCCGCGCGCCGCCCTCGGCTGGGCCGGGCTGGCGCTTCTCGCCGCCGTGCTCGCACTGGCGGTCGCGCTGACGCGCCCGCCGCTGCCGGGCGATCCCGCGGTCACGCAGGCGCTCGAGCAGATCCTGCTCTGGCAAAGCCTCGTCCCGCGCGCTGTGACCGCCCTGCTCGCCGGCGCGGCGCTCGGGCTTTCCGGTGCGCTGCTGCAGCAGGTGCTGCGCAACCCGATCGCGGATCCCTCGACGCTCGGCATCGCCTCGGGCGCGCAACTGGCGCTGACCATCGCCACGGCCTATGCGCCGGTGCTGATCGCCTTCTCTCGCGAGGCCGTCGCGCTCACCGGCGGGCTGGCCGCGGTCGGCATCATCCTCGGCCTGAGCTGGCGGCGAGGACTCGACCCGATCACGGTCGTGCTCTCCGGCATGGTGATCTCGCTGATCGCGGCGGCGCTCAGCGCGACCGTGATCCTCGCCAAGGGCGAATACGTGCTCTCGCTCTTCATCTGGGGGGCGGGATCGCTGAACCAGCAGAGCTGGGATGCGGTCATCGCGCTGGCGCCGCGGCTGGCGCTCGGCTTTGCCGCTGCGCTGCTGCTGTTGCGGCCGCTCGGCCTGCTCGGGCTCGACGACCGCAGCGCGCGCAGCCTCGGGCTCGCCCTGCATGGCGCGCGGCTGCTGGTGATCGCGGTCGCGGTCTGGCTCGCCGCCACGGTCACAGCCGAAATCGGCGTGATCGGCTTCGTCGGCCTCGCCGCGCCGGCGCTCGCCCGGATCGCGGGCGCGCGGACCCCGCGCCAGATCCTGCTCGCAGCCCCCGTGATCGGCGCGATCATCCTGTCGCTGACCGACAGCGCCGTGCAGTTGCTCGGCTCGGGCACGGCCGATCTCGCCCCGACCGGTGCCGCCACGGCCCTGCTAGGTGGGCCGCTATTGCTCTGGCTATTGCCGCGCGTGCGCATGGTGCACCGCGCCCAGGCCGGACTGCCGCCGTCCGCGCCGCATCGCGTGCGCCGGCCGCTGACAGCCGCCATTTGGCTTGCAGGCCTCGCGGTTCTGCTCGTCATCGTCGCGCTGACACTCGGGCGCGGCCCGGATGGTTGGGAGATCGCGACTGGCGCTGTGTTCAGCGACCTGCTGCCCTTCCGCGGCCCGCGCATCGTCGCTGCCGGCATGGCCGGCGCGATGCTGGGCGCGGCCGGAACGTTGATGCAGCGCCTGACCGGCAATCCGTTGGCCGGGCCGGAGGTGCTCGGCGTCAGCGCCGGCGGTGGCGTCGGGCTCGCGGTGACGCTCTTCCTCGTGCCGGTGCTGAACCCGCTCTACCTCGTGCTCGGCATCGCCCTCGGCTCGCTCGCGGTGCTGCTGGTCATGCTCGCGCTGGCGGCGCGCTCCGGCTTCGGGCCGGAACGACTGCTGCTCGCCGGTATCGCCATGGGCGCGCTCTGCATGGCCTTGATCTCGACCGTGCTCGCCCAGGGCGATCTCCGTGCTTACGTCCTGCTGGTCTGGATGTCCGGCTCGACCAACCGCGTCGGCGAGATCGAGGCTTGGACTGGCGTGATCGCGGCGGCCGTATTGATCGCTCCGCTGTTCCTGTTCTGGCGCTGGCTCGACATCCTGCCGCTCGGCGCCGGCAGCAGCCGCAGCCTCGGGCTGGGACTGACGCGTAGCCGGCTTACGCTGGCGACATTCGGCGCGTTGCTGACCGGCTTCGCCTCCTTCCTGATCGGCCCACTCAGCCTGATCGGGTTGATCGCGCCGCATCTCGCCCGCCTGACCGGCTTTGCGCGTGGGAACCACCAGTTGCTCGCCGCGGTGCTGATCGGCGGCGCCACGATGATCCTGGCCGACTGGCTCTCGCGCATCGCCGCCTTTCCCTACCAGGTCCCGGTCGGGCTCTTCGCCGCGCTGATCGGCGGGCCCTACCTGATCTGGCTCTTGAGCCGCGGAGACACGGATGGCTGAGGCGCAAATGCTGATCGCGACGACGCGGGTCGCGCTCGCCGATCCGCGCGGCCTGCACGACAAGCTCTGCGGGCATTTCGTCGAGCATGGCACGGTCAGCCGCAGCCACGGTAGCAGCCGGCTCGACGGGCCATTCGGCGCAGTGCTGATCTCGGAGGGCGTGGATGCACTCGATATCCGCGTCGAGGCGCCGAGCGAGGGCTATCTCTTCGTCGTGAAGTCCTCGGTGGCCGAACATCTGGTCGCATTCGCCGAGGGCGAGGCACCTGTCGTTGCCTGGAACGGCGATCGCGCGGCAGCGACCGAGATCCCCTATTTCCGCGCCATGACGGTGCGCGGCGCCCGCGACGTCACGCCGAAGATGCGCCGCGTCACGCTCGCCGGCGACATCGCGCATTTCGAGACGGGCGGCCTGCATGTCCGCGTGCTGATCCCGCCGAAGGGGCACGAGCCGCGCTGGCCAAGCGTTGGCAGGGACGGGCGCGTCGCCTGGCCAAAAGGCAGGGACGAGCTCGTTGCCCGCGTCTACACGATCCGCCGCCTCGACCGCGCCAGCGGCGAGCTCGCTATCGACGTCGTGCTGCATGAGGACTCGGCCGGTTCGGTCTGGGCCCGGACGGCGCAGGAGGGCGATCCCATCGGGTTGATGGGACCGGGTGGTGGCGAGATCGTCCCGGCCGACTGGTACCTGCTTTGCGGTGACGAGACCGCGCTTCCGGCCATCGCCCGCATCGCCGAGAGCCTCCCGACGACGGCGCGCGCAACGATCCTGCTCGAGATCGCCGATGCCGGTGAGGAGCAGCCGATCGCCTCAGCGGCGACGCTCGACCTGCGCTGGCTGCACCGCAACGGCGCCGAGCCGGGAACGACCGACCTGCTGGAGACGGCGATCCGAGCCGTGGACTGGCCGGCGGAGGGCGAGCCCTACGTGCTGGCCGGCTGCGAGCAGAAGGCGGCGCGCGCGATCCGCGGCTACCTGCGCAAGGAGCGAGGGTTGGCCAGGGAACGCCATCTCGTCGCCGCCTATTGGCGGCGCGGGCATGAGGGGGTGCTTCCGGAGCGGGACTGAGGTTGCATTCTGGCGCCCGGAAGCAAATCCGGCTAGAATGCCGATATGAGCAAGAAGCCGGCCCCTCAGCTCTCGCCAGACATGGAGATCGCCCGCGAGCGGCGGCTCGTCGCCATGCATTTGCAGGAGATCGAGGACAATCCGCTGGATACCGCAGACGTGGCCATGTTTGAGATGTTCGAGCGCGAAGGCTGGTCTCCCGACAAAAGGCGGAGCTACATCGCCGAACGCGCACTGGCGGCAGGCTTCATATCCGCCGCAGAATGAGCGGCGACACCGCCTACTGCTATCCGCCGGATTATAAAGTCCTCAAGAACAAGCTGGGCTTGCGGGACGAGCACGCGCTGGAGCGTTTCGAGCGGCGCTCGGTCGTCCAGCGTGCCGGCGAAGGCATTCCTGATGGTGACTTCGACCTCAACCACCTGCGAACGATCCATCGGCACCTGTTTCAGGATGTCTACGATTGGGCCGGCACCTTGCGCACGGTCGAGATTTCGAAGGGCGGCAACCAGTTCCAGTTTCTTCGCTACATCCGAACCGGTATGGCCGATGTCCACCGCCGGGTCGTCGCCAAGACCTATCTGAAAGGACTGACGCCGCGGGTCTTCGCCGAAAGTGCCGGAGAGATCATCGGCGACGTCAATTACGTGCATCCGTTTCGGGAAGGAAATGGCCGCACGCTTGCCCTCTACCTGGAACAACTCGCCTCAAATGCCGGTCATCCCATCGACCTCCGGCTCATTCGAAAAGATCATTGGATCGAAGCTTCGAAGGCGGCGCATGCCGGGAACCATGCGGTTTTTGGAGCTTGCATCCAGAATGCGATCCGATCGGAGCAAAAGGCGTAGAGGTCCAGGAGCCGAGCAGACTTATCTCTCCGATCGGATAGGAGCGCTCACCTCCTATCACCCGCGCCAACCGGCCCCAGCGGCGACATCAGCACGCCCGGCCCTTCGCTCCGCTTCTCCGGCTCGGCCGCAACGACCATCGCCCAGTAGGTCCGGTACTGCGTGCGCGGATCCTTGGCCAGCGCGATGCCGAAGCGGGTCGCCTGCGGCATCAGCAGGTTGGCATTGTGCTCCGACGAGCTGCGCCAACCGGCGAAGGCCTCCTCGGTCGAATAATAGCCGCCGCCGAGGTTCTCGCCGGCCCGCACCGTGTCGAGCCCGGCCGCCGCGACGCGCGAGAAGAAATTCCCGGCCGCATCATGCGACAGGTTGTTGCTTGCGGCCATCGCATCGGCCTGGCGCTGGGCCATCGCGGTCAGCAGCGGGTCGAGCCTGACAGGGCCGAGCCCACGGCCGGCGCGATAGGCGTTCAGCATCCTGATGGCGCCGGCAGGGTCGACGCGGACATTCGCGACCGACTGCAAGGTCTTCTCATTGATCGGCCCGGCGCGCCGCGGTTCGCCCGCACAGCCGGCGATGAGCAGGGCAACGCCCAGCGCGGCACCCCATGATCCGGTTCTGATGTTCAGCATATCGCCCTGGCTCGCCTCGATGGCGGCCCCTGTCGCCCAGGATGATGTCGCCTTTGAGGTCGCGGGCGCCCGGCCGTGCCCGGGCCTTCGGCGAGGGGTGGTCCCGAAGAGCGCTCGACGTGACGGCGGCAACAAAAGGCCCCACCGGCCGGAGGCCAGCGGGGCCAGTCTAGGGGAGAAACAAACGAATGAAGACAGTGCGGCGCTCAATGCGAGCACCCGCGCTACTCCATCGCATCGCTGCGATGCCCGAACCCTAGCCCGCGCGCATCCTTCATTTCAGTGATGCGCATCACATAGTTCGCGACCAGAGCATCGGCCCGAAAAGTGGCATGCGGTTTTCGGAAAAAGCCGATGCCAAATCAAGGCTGCAGCGCCGGCGTTCAGCGGAAGAACTCGGCGAGCTGATCCAGCACGACCCGCGTCTTCGGCGGCATGCGGCGTCCGACCGGGATCAAGGCATGGACCGGCGGCCCGTCGGCATCGGCCTCGGGCAGGACGTGCTGCAGCTCGCCGGAGACGACATGCGGATGTGCGACGCGGTCGAAGATCTGGGCGACGCCGAGACCCTTGATGGCCGCATCGATCAATGCGCGGCCGTCGCTCGTCACCAGGCCAGCCTTGGGGGCAATCTGGGTGGCGCGGCCGCCGTCGAGCACCGTCCAGGGCCGGAGCTGCCCCGAGCCGGAGCGGAAGACGATCGCCTCCTGGTTCCAGAGCTCCTTCACCGCTGCGATCGGCCCGCGCTGCGCCAGGTAGTCGGCTGAGGCGTAGAGTCCAAGGCGGAGGTCGCAGAGCTTGCGAACGGTCATGTCGCCGCTATCGGGCAAGGGGCCGACGCGCACGACGATGTCCCAGCCCTCGCCGACGGCGTCGGATTGCCGGTCGTTCAGCGCCAATTCCAGCGTGACCTGCGGATGGCGCGAGCGCACCAGCGCGAAGACCGGCAGCAGCAGCCGGCCGAAGCCGACCGGCACGTCGATCCTGACGCGCCCGACCGGCTCCTCGCGGCGGGCGGCGAGCGCGGCCTCGGCCTCGCTCAACCCGTCGAGTGCGGTGCGGGCGGCTTCGAGATAGGTCTCGCCCTCTTCCGTGAGGCGCACGGCGCGCGTGGTGCGCTGGAACAGGCGGATGCCGAGCCTGGCCTCCAGCCGCTGCACCGCCTTGCCGACATTCGACTTGCTGGTGCCGAGCTGCTCGGCCGCGCGAGTGAAGCTCGCATTCTGCGCCACCGCGATGAAGCTGGCGATATCCTCGATCGGCAACGCCCCGCGCGTCATCCCGCCCTCCCCGTTGGCGCTGGAACGCCCGCCTGCCGATGCCTAGCACGAGCTTGCGCAAATTGTCTCTTCATGGGCGACAGAGCATCGCCTCTCGCCTCATTTATCTCGCTTCGCGCTCAAGGCTCATTGCGGCCGGACGATTCCGCGCAGGCGAAATTTCACCGCGCCATGATACAGAGGCGAACCATGGACAAGCACTTCCTCACCCGCGAACTGATCGAGAGCGGCGGCATCGACGCCCTCGTCGCCCGCGACGCCCCGACCATGCGGGTCCTCAGCGAGGCCGAGCGCACCGCCTCGCTCAAGGCGACGCTCGCCGCCCGGCCGGCCGGCGACGCCTGGCTCTTCGGCTACGGCTCGCTGATCTGGAACCCGACCATCGACGCCGTCGAGCGGCGCACCGCCCGCATCATCGGCTGGCACCGCGCCTTCTGCCTGACGACGATGGTGGGGCGCGGCTCGGCCGCCAATCCCGGCCTGGTGCTCGGGCTGGACCAGGGCGGCGACTGCACCGGCGTCGCCTTCCGCCTCTGCGAGGAGAAGCTCGAAGCGGAGCTCGCCATCCTGTGGCGGCGGGAGATGCTGTCGGGCGCCTATATCCCGCGTTGGCTCGACCTGCTCGACGAGGCCGGCGAGCGCTTCGGCAGCGCCATCGCCTTCACCATCGACCCCGCCGGTCTGTATTATGCCGGCGGGCTCGAGCCCCCCGACGTCGTCCGGCGGCTCGCGACCGCCTCGGGAGCGCTGGGCAGCGCCGCCGACTACCTGTTCCAGACCTGCAAAGGGCTGCACGAGCACGGCATCCCCGACCCGGCGCTGGATCAGCTCGCCGCAAGCGTGCTGGCGGCGCAGGCCGCCGAGACCGGCAAGTAAGCACCTCATCGCGCCGATCGGCGACGCCGCATTGTCTCACTTCAGGCGACAGAGCGTCGCCTTGCCTCGTATTTATCGCCCCTGCCCGGCGAATTACCTCTCGCGCAGCGCCGCCGACCCGGCGGCCCTTCTCTCGAAGCGAGACCGCGCATGCATCCCCAACCAGAACCCGCCGGCCGCCTATCGGTCGCGTTCATCGTCTGCCTGGCGGCGCTGATCCTGCCGCTGAGCTTCTCCGGCGGCGCGGTGGCGACGCCGGCGATCGGCCGCGACCTCGGCGGCAGCGCCACCGCCCTGACCTGGATCACCAACGCCTTCATGCTGACCTTCGGCAGCCTGCTGATGACGGCGGGCGCGCTCGCCGACCAGTTCGGCCGCAAGCGCATCTTCATCGGCGGCGTCGCCCTCTTCGTGCTGTTCTCGGGGGCGTTGAGCTTCGCGCCCTCGCTCCTCGTCGTCGACCTGCTGCGCGCCGGCCAGGGCGTCGGCGCAGCCGCCGCCCTGGCCGGCGGATCGGCGGCGATGGCGCAGGAATTCGAAGGCCGCGCCCGGATCCGCGCCTTCAGCATGCTCGGCACGACCTTCGGCATCGGCCTCGCCTTCGGGCCGATCGTCGCCGGCGTGCTGATCGCGCAATTCGGCTGGCGCTCGATCTTCCTGACCAGCACACTGGTCGGCGCGGGCGCGCTCGTCCTCGGCATGCGGCGGCTGCGCGAGACGCGCGATCCCAACGCTGCCGGCCTGGACTGGCCGGGCGCGCTCAGCTTCACCGGCATGCTCTCGCTCTTCACCTTCGCCATCATCCAGGCGCCGGAAAGCGGCTGGACGAGCCCGCCGGTGCTCGGCCTGTTCACCGGCGCGGCGATCCTGCTGGCAAGCTTCATCCTGGTCGAGACACGGGTCGCGCGGCCGATGCTGGACCTCTCGCTCTTCCGCTACCCGCGCTTCGTCGGCGTCCAGGTGCTGCCGATCGCGACCTGCTACTCCTACGTGGTGCTGCTGATCCTGCTGCCGCTGCGCTTCATCGGCATCGAAGGCCTGAGCGAGATCGAAGCCGGCTGGCTGATGATGGCGCTGTCGGCCCCGATGGTGGTCGTGCCCGCGCTCGCCGCAGCCGGCACGCGCTGGCTTTCGGCCGGCGCGATCTCGGCGCTCGGCCTGCTGATCGCCGCCGCCGGCCTGCTCTGGCTCGGGCGGATCGGGCCGGGCGCGCCGCATGAGGCGATCGCGCCGATGCTGCTGATCGGGCTCGGCGCCGGCATGCCGTGGGGCCTGATGGACGGTCTCTCGGTCACCGTGGTGCCGAAGGACCGCGCCGGCATGGCCTCGGGCATCTTCAACACCACGAAGGTGGCGGGCGAGGGCGTGGCGCTCGCCATCGTCAGCGCCGGGCTGGCGCTGCTGAGCAGCACCGGCCTGCAGGGCCTCGCCAGTCAGGCGCGGACAGCTTCGCCGCAGCACTTGTCGGAAGCCGGGCTGCGCCTCGCCACCGGCGACCTGGCGCAGGCCGCGACGCTGCTGCCGGAGATCGGCCGCGCGCTGCTGGTTCAAAGCTATTTCGGCGCCTTCGAGACGCTGACCCACGCGCTCGCGGCGGTCACGATCCTCTCGGCGCTGATCATCTTCTGGTTCCTGAGCCGCGAGCGCTCCGAGGACCACGCTACCGGACAGGTCGCGGCATCGGCCGCAGAGCTTGAGCCAGTCGCGGCGGATTGCTCCGCCCAGGCTTGAAGTCAGGCTTGCGGAGCTGCGGCGGCGCGTTGGCCCAGCCAGCGCCCGCCGCAGAGACTGCCGGTCCGCAGCCACACGTCGTCAGGCCTGCGAGACAGCCCGATCAACGCGCCCTCGGCCTAGAGCCGGATGATTTCAGATGGAATCACGAAGCGATCCCATCTGAAATCTGAATCCGTCTCTCATCAAAGAGTTAGAGCATGATGTCGTCCGAAAACCGGGGCCCACTTTTCGGCATCATGCTCTAGGCGAGCTCGAAGCTCTGCTCCAGGACGTCGCGGGAATCGAGGCCGAGCTGCACGTCGAAGCGCCCGCTCTCGAGCACTTCGCGCAGCTCGGCATTGACGAATTTGAGCTGGTCCTCGCCGATCTCGAAGCGCACGACGCGGCTCTCGCCAGGCTTCAGCGCCACCTTCTGGAAGCCTTTCAGCTCCTTTACCGGTCGCGCCACGGAGGCAAAGCTGTCGGAGATGTAGAGCTGCACCACGTTCGCGCCCTCATAGGGGCCTTCGTTGGCCAGCGTCGCCTCGGCGGTCAGGCTCTGGCCGCGCGAGATCCGGGACGCCGAGAGCTTCAGGCCCGACAGGGTGAAGCGGCTGTAGCTCAGCCCGAAGCCGAAGGGATAGAGCGGCCCGTTCGGCTCCTCGAAATATTGCGAGGTGTAGTTGCCGGGCTTGCCCTCCGTGAGCGGGCGCCCGATGCGCAGGTGGTTGTAGTAGATCGGGATCTGGCCGACCGAGCGCGGGAAGCTGATCGGCAGCTTGGCCGAAGGGTTGTGGTCGCCGAACAGCACGTCGGCGATGGCGTTGCCGCCCTCGGTGCCGGCGTACCAGGTCTCCAGCAGCGCGTCGGCGTTGTCCTTCTCCCAGCCGATGGCCAGCGGCCTGCCGTTCATCAGCACGACGACCAGCGGCTTGCCGGTCGCCTTGAGGGCCTTGAGCAGCGCGCGCTGCGAGCCGGGCAGGTCGAGGCTGACGCGGCTCGATGATTCATGCGACATGCCGCGCGATTCGCCGACGGCCGCGATCACGACGTCGGCCTGCGCGGCCAGGGCCACGGCCTCCGCGATCATCGCCTCGGGGCTGCGCGGGTCCTGGATGACCTCGGGCGTGTCCCAATTCAGGTAGTTGAGATACTCGACGACCTTGGCATCGTCGGTGACGTTGGCGCCGCGCGCGGTGAGCAGGCGCGCCTTGCCCGCAACCGCCTTCTCGATCCCCGCGCGCAGCGTGACTGCGAGCCCGGCCACGCCCTGGGCCGACCAGCTGCCCAGGATGTCGAGCCCGGAATCGGCCAGCGGCCCGACCAGCGCGATGGTCCCGGCCTTCTTCAGGGGCAAGGTCCGGTTGCGGTTCTCCAGCAGCACGATGGTTTCGCGGGCGATTTCGCGCGCCGGCTGGCGGTGGAGGCGGCTGTCGACCTTCTCGTCGACCGGATCGTCGGCGGGCTTGCCCATGCGCAGGAAGGGATCGGCGAAGAGGCCGAGATCGTATTTCACGCCCAGCACCTCGCGCACGCGGGCGTCGAGCTCGGCCATCGCGATCTCGCCCGAGGCAACGAGGCCGGGCAGCTCGGCCAGATAGATCTGGTCGGCCATGCTCAGGTCGATGCCGGCCTTGATGGCGAGCTTGGCGGCCTCGCGCGCGTTACTCGCCACGCCATGCTTCAGCAGCTCGGCGATCGCGCCGTGGTCGCTGATCGTCACGCCGCTGAAGCCCCATTCCTTGCGCAGCAGGTCCTGAAGCAGCCAGGTGTTGCCGGTCGCCGGCACGCCGTTGATGGAGTTGAGCGCGACCATGACGCCGCCCGCGCCGGCCTCGATCGCGGCGCGATAGGGCGGAAGATAGGTCTGATGCATGCGCATCGGGCTCATGTCGACCGTGTTGTAGTCGCGCCCGCCCTCGACCGCGCCGTAGAGCGCGAAATGCTTGACCGCGGCCATGATGCTGTCGGGCCGGTCGACGGAAGGGCCCTGGAAGCCGCGCACGCTGGCGCGCGCCGATTCGGAGACGAGATAGGGGTCTTCCCCGAAGCCTTCCGAGGTGCGGCCCCAGCGCGGGTCATGGCTGATGTCGACCATGGGCGCGAAGGTCATGTCCACGCCGTCGGCGCAGGCCTCGACAGCCGAGACGCGGGCCATGCGTTCGATCGCCGCCATGTCGAAGCTCGCCGCGAGGCCGAGCGGAATCGGGAAGGTTGTGCGATGGCCGTGCACGACGTCATAGGCGAAGAAGAGCGGGATCTTCAGCCGGCTGCGCTGGACGGCGGCCTCCTGCAGCGGCCGGTTGTCGCGCCGGATGACGGTGTTGAAGGAGGCGCCGATGCGCCCGGCCGCGATCTCCTCCGACAATTGGGCGTGCGTCATCTCCGGGCCGATGCTGATCAGGCGCAGCTGGCCGACCTTCTCCTCGACGGTCATGCGCGAGATCAGGTCGTCGATGAAGGCCTTCTTCGCGCCCGGATCGGCCTTCTTGACGCCCAACCCGACCGGCGTCTGGGCTTGCGCCGGCCCCGTCGTGGCCAGGTTCGCGGCCATTCCCGCCGCCCAGGCGACCGAGGCGATGGCGCCGAGGGCCTGGCGCCGGGACAGGCCGTCCCCGGTTGCGTCCGTGCGGGAGTCGGCCCCTCGTCCGTCGACGACTGGCACACCGTTTGCTTTGTCCATGCTGGGTTTGTTCACTTCGATTGGGGTCGCCGGAGGCGGCGCGGGTGCAGGTCGAGGTGTTTGGCGCTCATTCCTTGACCCTTGTCTCGATGATAGGCATTTGTGCTCGTGCGCGCCGTCGCCAACGCAGGACGGGCGCGCCGCCCTGCCGTTCGAGCCTTTTTAGAGGAGCTTCTGTGAACTTGTCGACCCGTTCCGCGGCAGGGCTCTGCGATCAGGCCCGGCGCATTCCGGCCTGGCGTAGATTGGCTTCGGTTTGGTGCCGTTTGGCTCGGCGCAAGCCGGATTCGGCGCGCCTTCGCCCGGCTTTGGGCTGGCTGGCCGCCGGCGTCTTCGCGCTCGGCACGTCGGCGTTCGCGCAGGATCGGCCGACCGGCTTCGGGCTGGAGGAGGTGACGGCCAGGGCGAAGGCGCTGGCGGATGCGCCCTACGCCGCCCCGGTCAGCAACCTGCCCGACGTCTTCAGCAGGATGCAGTTCTCCGACTATCTGAAGCTGCAGCCCCGGCGCGACCGGTTCGCATGGGTGGAGCTCGACACGCCCTTTCAACTGGCTTTCTACCATCAGGGGATGCAGTTCAACACGCCGGTGAAGATCAACGAGATCGTCGACGGCGCCGTGCAGGAGATCCGCTACGATCCGGACCGCTTTGATTTCGGCGACCTGCGCTTCGACCGCAACCAGACCAGCAAACTCGGCTGGGCGGGGTTCCGGGTGACGTATCCGATCAACCAGCCCGGCAAGAACGACGAGATCATGAGCGTGCTGGGCGCGAGCTATTTCCGCGTCATCGGCAAGGGCCAGATCTACGGCCTGTCGGGGCGCGGGCTGGCCCTCGACACCGGCCTGCCGATCGCCGAGGAGTTTCCCGCCTTCCGCGAATTCTGGATTCGCCGCCCCGCGCCGCAGGACCGGTCGGTGACCTTCTATGCCCTGCTCGATTCGCCGCGCGCGTCGGGCGCCTACGAGTTCACCCTGACGCCCGGCGCTGAGACGCTGCTCGGCGTCAAGGCGCGCGTCTTCCTGCGTGCGGGCGCTACGCCGGCGGCGCTCGGCGTCGCGCCCTTGACCAGCATGTTCCTCTTCGGCCCCAACCAGCCCTCGCCGACCTATAACTTCCGCCCCGCGATCCATGACTCCAACGGGCTTGCGATCCACACGGGCAGTGGCGAATGGCTCTGGCGCCCCCTCAACAACCCTTCCATGGTGGCGACCAGCAACTTCGCGGCGGAGAATCCGAAGGGCTTCGGCCTGCTCCAGCGCGGCCGGGCCTTTTCGCGCTACGAGGATCTGAAGGACCGCTACGATCTGCGCCCCAGCGCCTGGATCGAGCCGACCAACGACTGGGGCAAGGGCCATGTGCGCCTCGTCGAGATCCCCACGGCCGACGAAACCAACGACAACATCGTCGCCTTCTGGGCGCCGGACACGCTGCCGCCGCCCGGCCAGGCCATGCAGTTCGACTACCGCGTCCGCTGGACCATGGACGAGCCCGATATCCTGAAGGACGGCCTGTCCTACGTCTGGCAGACCATGCGCAGCACGGGCGAGGTCTATCAGTCCAACCTGATCCGCGCCTATGACGGCACGCTCGCCTTCCTGGTCGATTTCAAGGGCCCCTCGCTAGGCGATCTCGCGCCCGATGCGCCGGTCGCCGCGCGCGTCAGCGCCAACGACAATGTCGAGATCGTCGGAACGGAGCTTCAGCCCAACCCCGCCATCAAGGGCTGGCGCCTGACCTATCGGGTCAAGGTCAAGGATTCGACCGAGGCCTCCGAGCTGCGTGCTGCGCTGGAGCTGGGCGGACGCACGCTCACCGAAACCTGGAGCTTCCAGCTCCCGCCCTTGCCGGCCGCCAGGTCCGCCAAGGACAGAGAGCGCTATCTCAACCTCTTCAAGGCGATCGAGTAGCACGGCCGCCGGAGCCGTGCGCTCCGGTGGCGCAAACTCATGGACCGAGGCGGAATGCGCCTGGTGTCCGGGCGCGGTGATCAAGGTTTACGGAACAGCGGCTTCGGCAACGGGCCGTCCCGTTGCCGGGACGGCTCGAGCTGCGCCCGCCGCAGTTGCGGGGGGAGGTCGACGCCGGAATGGCACTCGCCCGCCTCGTCAAACTCGCTCCTGCGCTTGTGGTGCGGCTGTCCGGCCGGCACTCCCGTGATCATGGGAGCAGGCGACGGGCGCGCGCCGGCCGATTGAACGCGACGACGAGGGGCTCGCTCGTTGCCCAGTTTTACACATTGGCGAGGGTCGACAGGATTGCGCCTGCGGACCCTGCTCGGCGAAGTCGTCCCAAGAGCGAAAATCAGAAAAGCTCTCCAGGGAGGATATCGTGCTGACAAGGTCAGGATTACTCGCGGCTGCGATCCTATGCGCCCTTACCGGCTCGGCAATCGCCCAGCCGAAGACGATCAGCCTGTGGCACCCGTTCACGCTTGAGACCGACATGATCTATGGCGGCATCAAGGCCTTCAACGAGTCGCATAGCGAATACCGCATCGACCCGCGCATCGTGCCCGGGCCGCAAATGGATTCCGAGCTGATCAAGGCGATCGCCAGCGGCTCGGTGCCGGATCTGGTGACGCTCGACAACCCGGTCGTCGCCAGCTTCTCGGCGCAGGGCACGCTGACCGACCTGACCGAGCGCGTCGGGAAGTCGACGACCGTCAAGCCGGACCTCTACTTCAAGGGCCCCTGGGCCTCCGGCCTCTGGAAGCAGCGCATCTTCGCCGTGCCGCGCGACGCCAACACCCTGGCGCTCTGCTACAACGCCGACATGTTCAAGGCGAAGGGGCTCGATCCCGACAAGCCGCCGAAGACCTGGACCGAGCTGCTCGCCGCCGCCAAGGCGCTGAAGGACCCGGCCAAGAACGTCTACGGCTTCGGCTTCAGCGCCGTGCAGGCCGACGAGGGCGTGTTCCAGTTCCTGCCCTTCCTGCACCAGGCCGGCGGCGCGGTCGACAAGCTCGATGCGCCGGAGGCGACCGAGGCGCTCGAGTTCTGGGCCGGGATGGTCAAGGACGGCATCGCCTCGCGCGACGTCATCAACCAGCGCCAGTATGAGGTCACCAACACCTTCATGGCCGGCAATGCCGCGATGGTGATGTGCGGGCCGTGGGAGCTGCCGCGCCTGCAGAAGGAGGCGAAGTTCGAGTGGCGCCTCGCGCTGCTGCCGGTCAAGGCCGGCAAGGACATCGCCGCCTCCGCGCTCGGCGGCTATGACTGGGTCGTGCCCAAGGGCGCCAAGCAGGTCGACGGCGCCTTCCGCTTCATCGAGTTCATGTCGGACCCGAAGATCCTGAACGAGGGCTGGAAGACCGGGCGGCTAGCGCCGCGCACCGACGTCACCGTCTCCGACCCGCTCTGGCCGCAAGCCTACGGCATCTACCGTAAGCAGCTCGAGAGCGCCCGGGCGCGGGGTCCGCACCCGCAATGGCCGGAAATCTCGCGCGCGATCCAGATCGCGATGCAGGAGGCGGTGACCGGCACCAAGCCGGCCGCGGCCGCGCTCGCCGACGCGGCGCGGAAGATCAAGCCGATCCTGGCCAAGACGCCGTTGTGATCTGACGCGAACGGGGAGCGGCCCACCCGCCGCTCCTGCCTGCTCAAGCCTTCTGCCTGCCCAAGCCGAATTCGGAGCGAAAAAGGATATGCCGGGATCACCCTCAGCGCTGCTCTATGTCTTCCTGGCGCTCCCGATCCTCTATCTCATCGGCTTCGTCGGCTTCCCGATCGCCTACAACCTGATGATGAGCGTGCAGGAGGTGAATCTCGGCAATATCACCGAGTTCATCCGGCCCTTCGTCGGGCTCGACAACTACCGCACCGTCCTGGCCGACGAGTCGTTCCAGAAGGTGCTGGTCAACACCTTGCTCTTCGTCGGCTGCAATGTCGTAGCCCAGGTCGGGATCGGGCTCGGCGTCGCCCTGTTCTTCGCCCAGGATTTCCCGGGAGCGGGCTTCATGCGCGGCCTCCTGCTCTGCTCCTGGATGCTGCCGGCGCTGGTCGTCGGTGCCCTGTGGAAATGGATCTTCGCCACCGAATACGGCGTCGCCAACTACGTGCTCTCGGCCCTGCACCTGGTCGGCTCGCCGATCCACTGGCTCTCGGACCCGACGGTGGCGCTGACCTCGGTGACATTAGCCAATATCTGGTTCGGCATGCCCTTCAGCATGATCCTGATCGCGGCGGCGCTCACCGCGATCCCGAAGGAGCATTACGAGGCCGCCTCGCTCGACGGCGCCGGCAGCGCGGCGCGCTTCTGGTACATCACCTTGCCGGCGCTCAAGCCCGCGCTGCTCGCCGTCGCCTGCCTGGTGACGATCTACACGATGCGCGCCTTCGACCTGATCTTCGCGATGACGCAGGGCGGGCCGCTCGACGCCTCCAACGTGCTGCCGCTGCTCTCCTACCAGTTCTCGTTCAAGCAGTTCGACTTTGGCGTGGGCTCGGCTATGGGCTCCTTCGCCTTCCTGATCGTCTTCGGCGTGGCGCTGCTCTACGTCCGCACGCTGAAGCAGGAGACGGCGTCATGAGCGTCAGGCTCCGCCAGCTCGGCGTGCTGCCCTTCGGCGGCTGGCCGGCTACGGCCGTCGCCATCATCGGCGTCTGCATCTACCTGTTCCCGATCTACTGGATGCTGATCTCCGGCCTGAAGGACTCGGCCGAGATCTTCGCCAACCCGCCGACCTTCGTGCCGCGGGCGCCCTCGCTCGCCGCGTTCGAATACGTCTTCGTGCGCGAGAACGTGCTGCGCTACCTGCGCAACAGCCTGACCATCGCGATCCCGGTCACGCTGCTGACGCTCGTGCTCGGCTCGATGGGCGCCTATGCGATGAGCCGGCTGCGCAATCGCCTGGTCGATGTCGCGATCGTCGTCGTGCTGCTGCTCCAGGTTTTCCCGGAGGCGCTGCTGGCGACGCCGATGTTCATCATCTTCCGTTCGATCGACCTGCTCAACACCTTCGCCGCCGTCATCCTGGCGACGACCTCGAAGACGCTCGCCTTTGCCTTGGTGATCCTGCGGCCGATGTTCCGGCAGGTGCCGTTCGAGCTGGAGGAGGCCTCCTTCGTCGATGGCTGCACCAGGCTGCAGACCTTCCGGCTGGTCGTGCTGCCCTTGATGAAGGTGCCGCTGATCGTCGTCGGCACGCTCTGCTTCGTCCAGGCCTATGGCCAGTTCGTCTACGGGCTCACTCTGCTCAGCCAGCAGGAGCTGCAGCCGGCGACGGTCGGCATCTACAGCTTCGTCGGCGCCGAATATGCCGACTGGCACCGGGTCATGGCCTTCTCCTCGATCTTCGTGCTGCCGATCCTGGTGATCTTTTTGGCCATGCAGCGGCGCATCGTCTCCGGGCTGACCGCGGGGGCGCTGAAATGATCCAGATATCTGTCTTTTGGAGGCTCCAGCGATGCGCGTGACGGTGTGGAACGAGTTCCGGCACGAGAAATCGAACCCGGTGGTGTCCGGCATCTATCCGGACGGCATCCATGGCGCGATCGCGACCGGGCTCACCGAGAATGGCCTCGATCAGATCACGACCGCGACGCTGGATGAGCCCGAGCAGGGGCTTTCCGCCAAGCGCCTGGCCGAGACCGACGTACTGGTCTGGTGGGGCCATCGCCACCATGACGAGGTCTCGGATGAACTGGCGGCGGCGGTCGCCGAGCGCGTCAATGCCGGGATGGGCCTCGTCGTGCTGCATTCCGGGCATTTCTCAAAAGTGTTCAAGCGGCTGATGGGCACGCCCTGCACCTTGCGTTGGCGCGCCGAGGGCGAGCTGGAGCGGCTCTGGGTGGTCGATCCCGCCCATCCGGTCGCTGCCGGCATCCCGCCCTTCTTCGAGTTGGAGCGCGAGGAGATGTATGGCGAGCCGTTCGAGGTGCCGCCGCCGGACGAGCTCGTCTTCCTGAGCTGGTTCAAGGGCGGCGAGGCCTTTCGCAGCGGCTGCGGCTATCGGCGCGGGCGCGGGCGGATCTTCTACTTCCGGCCCGGCCACGAGACCTTTCCGACCTATCACGACGCGACGATCCGCAAGGTCATCGCCAATGCCGTGCGCTGGGCGGCGCCGACGCTGATCGAGGCCGAGCCCTTCCAGAACCGGCGCATCATGCCGCCGCTCGAGCCGATCTGAGGGCGGCGCGATGGGCAAGCGCATCTACGTCGCCGGGACGCTCGACACCAAGAGCGCCGAACTGGCCTATGCCCGCGACGCCATCCAGGCCATGGGCGAGCAGGCGGTGATCGTCGATCTCTCGACGCAGCCGCATGGCCATGCCGCCGATATCAGCGCTGCCGAGGTTGCGGCGCACCATCCAGGTGGCGCCCAGGCTGTCTTTACGGGCGACCGTGGCACCGCGATCACGGCAATGACCGAGGCCTTCGCCCGCTTCCTGCCATCGCGGGACGATGTCGGCGGCGTGCTCGGGCTCGGCGGTTCGGGCGGTACGGCACTGGTTGCGCCGGCGTTTCGGGCGCTGCCGGTGGGAACGCCGAAGCTGCTGGTTTCGACCGTCGCCTCGGGCAACGTCGCCGGCTATGTCGGGCCGACCGACATCGCGATGATGTATTCGGTCACCGACATCGCTGGTCTCAACCGGATCTCGCGGCTGGTCATCGCCAATGCCGCTCATGCCGTGGCGGGCATGGTGAAGGGCGCCGCGACGATCGCGCCATCCGCCGGGGACAAGCTCTCGATCGGCCTCACCATGTTCGGCGTCACCACGCCCTGCGTGAACCAGATGGTGGCAAATCTCTCCGATGACTTCGAGTGCTTCGTCTTCCACGCCACCGGCACGGGCGGACAATCGCTGGAGAAGCTGGTCGATTCCGGCCTGATCCATGCTGCGATCGATGCGACCACGACCGAGCTCTGCGACCTGCTGATGGGCGGTATCTTCCCCTGCACGGAGGATCGTCTCGGCGCCTTCGCCCGCACCGGCACGCCCTATGTCGGCAGCTGCGGGGCGCTCGACATGGTCAATTTCGGGCCGCCGGAGACCGTGCCGCAGCGCTATGCCGGCCGGCTGTTTTATCGCCACAACCCGCAGGTGACGCTGATGCGCACCACCCTGGAGGAGAACGCCCGCATGGGCGCGTGGCTTGGCGAGCGACTCAATCGCTGCAATGGCCCGGTGCGCTTCCTGATCCCCGAAGGCGGCGTCTCGCTGCTCGACATGCCGGGTCAGGCTTTCCACGATCCCGCCGCTGATGCGGCCTTGTTCGACGCGCTCGAACGCACGCTGAAACCGGGGCCGCGCCGCAAGCTGCTGCGCCTGCCCTACGCCATCAACGACCCTGCATTCGCCGACGCGCTCGTCGCCCAGATGCATGAAGCCCTAGCAGAGGCCTGAGCCATGCCCCCATTCCAGAGACAGCAACTGGTCGACCGCTTCCAGGACATGGTCCGCCGCGGCGAGAAGATCGTCGGCGGCGGCGCCGGCACCGGGCTCTCGGCCAAATGCGAGGAGGAGGGCGGGATCGACCTCATCGTCATCTACAATTCCGGCCGCTACCGCATGGCGGGCCGAGGCTCGCTCGCCGGCGTGCTCGCCTATGGCAATGCCAACGAGATCGTCGTGGACATGGCGCGCGAGGTGCTGCCGGTGGTCAAGCGCACGCCGGTGCTGGCCGGCGTCAACGGCACCGACCCGTTCTGCCTGTTCGACAGCTTCCTCGACGACCTCAAGCGCATGGGCTTCTCCGGGGTGCAGAACTTCCCCACGGTCGGGCTGATCGACGGCGTCTTTCGGGCCAATCTCGAAGAGACCGGCATGGGCTACGGCCATGAGGTCGAGATGATCCGCATGGCGCGCTCGAAGGAGATGCTGACCACGCCCTATGTCTTCAACGAGGCCGAGGCAGTCGCGATGACCGAGGCGGGGGCCGATATCCTCGTCGCCCATATGGGCCTGACCGTCGGCGGCAATATCGGCGCCGAGACGGCCTTCAGCCTCGCCGATTGCGTGCCGAGGATCGACGCCATCGCGGCAGCGGCGCGGGCGGTGCGCGAGGACATCATCATCCTCTGCCATGGCGGGCCGATCTCCTCGCCCGACGACGCCCGCTACATCCTTTCGCAATGCCGCCACTGCCATGGCTTCTATGGCGCCAGCTCGATGGAGCGGCTGCCGACCGAGGCCTCGCTGACGGCGCAGACCCGCAGCTTCAAGGCGATCGCGAAGGCCGCCGAATAGACGCGAAGCAAAAGACTTCTGGAGGAAATGGAAATGGCGAAAGTCTATGTCAGCGGGATCATCGATGCGCCGGTCGACAAGGTCTGGGCCTATGCCCGCGACTTCAACGGCCATGGCGAATGGCATCCGCTGATCGCCGAGAGCCATGTCGAGGACGGGCTGCCGAGTGACCGGGTCGGCTGCGTGCGCAATTTCACGCTGACCAATGGCGGCCACCTGCGCGAGCGGCTGCTCTCCTTCAGCGACCTGGAGCGGCGCTTCACCTACAACATTATCGTCTCGCCGATGCCGATCGAGAACTACGTCGCGACCTTCGGCGTCAAGCCGGTCACCGAGGGGAACAAGACCTTCGTCGAGTGGATGGCGGAGTTCGATGTTTCCGCCGCCGATGAGGCCGACATCAAGGACAAGGTCGGGCAGGGCACATTTGCGGAGGGCATCAAGGCGCTGGAAAAGGCGGTGAAGGCGCGAGGTTGACGGTCAGACTTCCCAGCCCTCATCCTGAGGAGCGCCGTAGGCGCGTCTCGAAGGATGCTCCAGCCATCTCCGGAGCCTCCTGGATCATCCTTCGAGACGCCGCTTCGCGGCTCCTCAGGATGAGGGCTGGGAGTTGAGCTCATTCTCCCTCGGGCGCCGCCATCGATTGCAGCCCGTAGGTGCGCATCTTGTTGTAGAGGGTCTTGCGCGAGATGCCGAGATACTCGGCCGTCTGGCTGCGGCGGAAGCGGTTGCGCTTCAGCCCGTGCAGGATCCACTCCTTCTCCGAACTGAAATTCCGCGCGGAGGAAGCGGCTTCGGCGCCGAGCGGTGGCAGATGCTGCTCCAGGATGACGCTGCCGGTGCAGGCCAGCACGGCCTGCTCCAGCACGGAATCGAGCTCGCGCAGGTTGCCCGGCCAGTGATGCGCGGCGAGCAGGCGGAAGGCAGCAGGGTCGAGGCTCTTGGGCTCGCTCTGCCGGCGCAGGCCGATCGTGCGCAGCGATTCATCGATCAGCGAGGGCAGGTCCTCGCTGCGCTCGCGCAGCGGCGGCAGCACGATCGTGAAGCAGCCGAGCCATTCGGCGAAGCGCGGATCGACCCGGCTGGGCGGGAGATGGCGCAGGTCCTCGCCAGCGATGGCAAGGAAGCGGACATTGAGCGGTGACGGCGTCTCGCTGCCATGGCGCCAGAACGAGCCGGCCTCGACTGCGTCCAACAGCGCCCGCTGCACCTCGAGCGGCATCTCGTCGGCATCGTCGAGCAGCAGCGAGGAGGAATGGACGATCTCGAGCCAGCCGAGCCGGTGCTTGACGGCGCTCGGGTGCATCCCGGCCATGCAGCCGAACAGGTCGAGCTTGAGCCGTTCGGAGCCCTGGTTGGCGCAGGGCAGGCTGACCATGTCGCGCGCCTGCCGCGGCCCGAAGCGATGCAGGGCGCGGGCGATCTCGCGCCGGCCGGTGCCGGCCTCGCCGGCGATGACGACGGGATAGTCGGTCGTGGTCAGCCGGTTGAACAATGCGCGCGCCGTCTCGGCCGCCTGCGAATGGCCCCAGAGCGGGCGGGGGAAACGGCGCGGGTTGAAGCGGCTGTCGAGACCGTCAGGCTGCTGGCGCGCCATGCCGATCGCCTTGAAGGCGGCGGTCACGACCTCGATCGCGCTCTCCGACGGCACGCGGTCGATGGTCGAGCCGCCGATATAACCGTCGACCCGGGCGATCTGGCAGAACTCCTCCAGCTGCTTGGGGCTGACGATCGGACCGCCCTCGACGAGGCAGCGCGTCTTGCGCGAGACGGCGCGAACCTGCTGGGCGATGGCGTTGGCCATCAGCCCGGCATCCTCGACGCGCAGATGCGAAACGGCGCCGAGCACGCCGCCGACATTCCAGCCGAGGTCGATATTGACGATATCCGCGCCTTGCCTGGCGGCTTCAGTCGCCTCTTCGGCAGTATGGGTATAGGCCAGCGTCGAGAGCCCGCGCTCGCGCGCGACGCGCAGCAATTCGAGCTCGCGGCCGAAGCCGACGCCGCTGCGCTCGAGGAAGGCGCGGTACTGGCCGTCGATCAGGATCGAGGTCGGGAAATTGGCGATGCCGCTGAAGCCGGCCCTGGCGATGCGCTCGACGAGATCGGCCAGATCAAGCCGCGGATCGAAGCTCGCCGCGCCGAAATAGACCGGTACGGTGGCGCGCGGCAGGATCTCCGAGCGGGCGAAGCTGAGCACGAACTCGTTGCTGTCGCGCAAGGGCAGCATGGCCGCGACCGAAGGCTCGCCGATGCAGCGCATCCGGCCGGCGCTGAGGGCAATGAGAAAGTCGGCGCCGCCGCGCGTCGCCGATTGGGCCGCCATGCCAGTGCCGATCGCGGCACCGACCATGAAGCGCGGCTGCTCCCGCTGGGAGCCCGAAAGGTCCGGCCCCATCTGAGCCGGGGCCCTGACGCTACGACCCGTCGAAGGAGCGGATATAGTCCTGGACATCGATGGTCTTGCCGCTGCGCGCGCTCTCGATCCCCGCAAAGATCAGGGCAGCCGCGTGGAGGTTCGCCTCGACATGGGTCTCCATCTCGGCGCCGCCGTCAAGCCAGGTGCAGAATTTCTCGATGAGCCAGTTGTTCAGCCATTTCGGCTGGGTGATGAGCTGGATCTTCTGGCCCTGGCCTTCGCGGCAGCGCTGGCGCACGAGCTGGCTGCGCGAGAAGATCTCGATCTCGCGGTTGTTCAGGATCGCCGTGCCGAATTCGCCGTCGACGCGGACATATTCCTTCATCCAGTCGTTCAGGCCGACCGCCGCTGAGGACGAGCCCTCGTAGATGCCGCGCACGCCGTTCTGGAACACCATCATGACGATGCCGTCGGTGTCTCCCGCGTATTTCGCCCAGTCCGGCTTCCAGGTCGAAGCGGTCAGCGACTGGCACTGCGCCCCGGCGAAATCGGCGACGAGGTCGAGATGGTGGACCGCGCCCTCGATCATCAGCGGGTCCATCATCGTGTGGCGGAAGAGGGCGCCCCAGGCGAGGTGCTCGCGCATGTCGGCGAAGTAGCGGCAGCTGACATTGTTGACCCGGCCGATCTGGCCGGCGCGAATGACCTGGCGCAGCGTCGTCTTGTCCTGGTCGAAGCGGTGGCTCATCGTCACCGCCATCTTGCGCCCGGCGGCGCGGACCTTGCGGGCGATGCGGGCGCTGGCCGCCATCGTGTCGGCGATCGGCTTCTCGCAGAGGATGTCGACATTGTGCGCCAGCGCGATGTCGATCACCGCCTCATGGTAGCCGGGCGGCACGACGATCGTGCAGAAATCGACCTTATGGGCGGCAAAGGCGGCCTGGGGATCGGTATAGCAGGCGGCTTCCGGCAGCTTCAGCGCCTTGCGGCCGAATTCGAGCGCCTTGGGGTCGATATCGACCAGCGCCACCACCTCGATCGTGCCGTCGGCGATGTTCGAGGCGAGGAACTCGGTGCACCAGCGCCGCCCGAAGGTGCCGACGCCGACATGGATGACCTTCTTCGTCATGGTTCAGATTCTCTCGGGCTGGGGCTGGGCAAGGCCGTGGGTGTGGTTCCAGAGATGGCCGACGCGCTTGCGGCCCTCGAGCGACGTCTCGAAATAGACGGCCTTCACCGGCTCGGAGACGCTCGCCATGTCGTGATGATGGCCCATGCCGAGCGCGACGCAGTCGCCCGGCCCGCTGTCGAAGAAGCGGCCACCGACGACGACCGTGCCGCGGCCTTCGAGGACCAGCCAGTACTCGTCGCAATCGTGGTAATGGGAATCGACCCGGGTCGCCTTGGGGTAGGAGACCGGATCGCCGTTATTGGTGGCGTCGGGCTCATGAGCGACGCGGAAGATGCCGCAGCCGGAGATATCCTCGCCCCAGCTGCCGCAAAGCCGCACGAGCTGCGTCTTGGCGCCGTGGCCGATCACGCTCCAGGCCGCGAAGCTCGGCTTGTCGTGAATGTCGAGAAACTGGCCTTCCTTCAGGATGACGGAGCCGCCCTGACCCATGATCTGAGCCGTGCCGCCGGTGCAGAGCAGGCGCTCCTTGGCGGTTGCCTGCTTGCGCGCGGCCGTCTGGTTCTCGGGAAGGTCGATGATTTCAAAGGAGCGAAGCGTGCACCAGGCCGGCGGCGCTTCAAGACTGCGGAAAAGCGACAAGATCGGCACCTCGGAACGACATGAATGCCCGTCGAAGGTGAAAGGCAGCGGTCGTCGCGCCCGCGCGAGCCCGTCCTGGCAACCTCCCGGCGAAGATCCTGCCCGCGGCCTTGAGCGACCGAAGTGAATCTCCACGATCAGAATGACCGCGCCGCCCTCAGCCGAATAGGACAAAACTGGGAATGGTGGGTAGAATTGGGAAAGCCGGGCGCCAGCAAGGACATCCGAGAATGGCGCGGGGCAGACCGGTCTGCAACCCCTGCCAAGGAGGAGCGCCGTGACCGATTCGACCTATGCAAAGCCGCAGCCGCTTCGGCGCATGCCGGGGGCGGCGAAGCTGCCTGCCCGGCAAGGCGAGCCGTCCCGGCCGTTCCGGATCGTCGCCGGCACGGAGCAGGATTGGGAGGGCGTCGCGGCGGGCGAGCTTGTTCTGGTCTGTCCCTGGCTGGCGGGGCTCGACCCCGCGACCGGCCTGTGGCTTGGGGCGCTGCCGATCCATGACTGCAACGCCTTCATCGACGGCGACTGGAGGCTCGATGCCCCGGCGCAGCTGCGCGAGCGCTGCTATGTCGGGGTCTTCGCTCTGGATCGGCTGCGCTCCGGCCCGCAGATATTCGGCCCCTTGCGCGACAAGGGTGTTAGCCGGCTGATCAACCTGCCGAGCGTCAGCTTCTTCGATGGCGCGACCGCGCAGACCTTCGGCCGGCTCTCCTTCACCCTGGAGAGCGAGATTGCCTTCCTGGCGCAGGCACGGAGCCTCGGCTTCGGCACGGCCTTGTGCGCGCGTTCGGAGGCCGAGCCGGCGCTCGCGAGAATGGCGCAGTTCGACTTCGTGCTGCGCCATCGCGGTCCCGGGCATCCGCTGGCGATCGACGAGGCCTGAACGACTGGGCTTCAGCCCTTGACCGAGCCCATGGTCAGGCCGCGCACCAGGAAGCGTTGCATCACCACCGCGAAGAGCACGACCGGCGTCGAGATGATGAAGGCGGCGGCGCCGATCGAGGGCCATTGCACGCCGTATTCGCTGCGGAAGGCGACCATGGCGAGCGGTGCCGTCGAGGCGAAGCTGTTGGTCAGCGCCAACGCGAACAGGAACTCGTTCCAGGCGGCGATGAAGACGAAGACGCCGGTCGCGACGATGCCGCTCGAGGTCAGCGGCAGCATGATCTTGAGGAAGACCTGCAGCTCCGAGCAGCCGTCGATGATCGCCGCCTCGCGGATCTCGCCCGGCACGTCGCAGAAGAAGCCGCGCAGCAGCCAGATCGCGAAGGGCAGGTTGAAGGTGGCGTAGAGCACGATCAGCACGCCATGGGTGTCGAGCACGCCGAGGCGCGAGGCGACGAGGTAGATCGGGATCAGGATGGCGATGCCCGGCACCATGCGCACGATCAGGACGAAGAGCAGGAAGCCGGTGCCGCGGATCGGCAGATGCGCCAGTGCGAAGGCCGCGGGTGCCGCGACCGTCAGCACCACCGCCGTCGTCAGCGTCGAGACGATGATGCTGTTCAGCATGTAGGCGCGGAAGATGCTGTCGCCGAGCACGCTGCGGAAGCCCTCGAGCGTCGGCTCGAAGATGAAGCGCAGCGAGAGCGTGTCCACCGCCGAGCGGAAGCCGGTCAGCACCATCCAGGCATAGGGGAAGAGGTAGACGATGCCGAGCCCGAGGCAGAGCAGGCTGAGCAGCAGCCGCTTGGTGGAATGCGAGAGAGTGAGCGTCATGCCGGCCTCCGCGCGGTCCGGAACAGGTGCCTGAGCAGCGGCGCGCTGGTGATCAGCACGATGACGACGAAGATCATCGCGATCGCGGTGGTCCGGCCCATGTCGAAGGATGAGAAGGCGATCTTGTAGGTGTAGACCGTGATCGTCGTCGTCGCCTCGCCGGGGCCGCCCTGGGTGAGCAGCCAGATCTTGTCGAAATCGTTCATCGTGGCGATGCCGCGGAAGGCGGCCGCGATCAGCATGTAGGGCACGAGATGGGGCAGGACGACGTAGCGGAAGCGCTGGAAGACGTTCGCCCCATCGACGCGGGCGGCATCCATCAGGTTGCTGTCGACCGATTGCAGCCCGGCCAGGATGACCAGCATGAAGAACGGCGTGTTCTGCCAGGAATCCATGATCACCATGGCGAAGAAGGCGTGTTCCAGCCCGAGCCACGCAACCTTGCCGAAGCCCAGCGCCACCAGCACGGAATTCAGCACGCCCTGTTCCTGCTCGTAGAGCAGCTTCCAGAAGATCGCGATCACGGCAGGGGTGATCACCATCGGGATCAGCATGATCGAGCGGAAAAACGAGGCGAAATGCAGCTCGTTGTCGAGCAGCAGCGCCAGCAGGGTGCCGAGCGTCAGGCTCAGCGTGACCGAGGTCAGCGTATAGAGCAGAGTGACCTTGACGGCCTGCCAGAAGGACGGCGCCCCAAGCACGTCGGTGTAGTTCTCGAGCCCGGCGCGGATAGTCTCGCTGCCGGGTTCGGTCAGCACCCAATGGGTGGTGCTGGTCATCACCGCATAGATCATTGGCCCGAGATAGACGGTCGCGAGCATGATGACCGCGGGCGCCATGAACCAGTAGGGTTCGAGCGGCACCCGGGCGCGGCGGTGGATCGAGGCCTTGCGGGCTCCGGCCGGGAGCGAAGGCCCTCCGGCCGCGAGCATTTGCGAACTCGTCACGGCTGGCCGCTCACTGGATGTAGCCACGGCGCTTGAGCAGCGTCGTCACGCGCTCCTGGAGGGCGGCCGCGCCTTGTTCAGGCGTCTTGGTGCCGGAGCAGACGGCATTGGCCTCGTCGTAGATTTGGATGTTGACCTGCTCGGCATCCTTGATCGGCGCATAGGTCGCGACATTGCCCTCCATCGCCTTCAGCACGGTCGGGAAGAAGGGAAACTTCTTGTTGGTGTCGGGATCGAGCAGCGCCGAGCGGCGTACCGGGGAAAGGCTGAGCAGCGCGGTCTGCTTGACGATCTCGGGCGAGGTGAACCAACCGAGGAAGAGCTTGGCCGCGTCGAGATTGCGCGATTTCGACCCGACCGAGAGGCCCCAGCCGCCGAGCAACACCGTCTCGGGGGTGGGAGCATAGCCGACCCCCTTGGCGATCTTCGATTTCGACGGGTCGTAGAGCGAGCCGACGCCGCCGGCCCACATGTAGCCCTGCGCGGCCTGTGCCGAGGAGACGCTGGCGATCATCTCGGGAAAATCCCAGGTCAGGTTGCCGGGAGGGCTGATCGGAGCGAGCTGCTCCTTCATGTAGCGGAACGCCTCGACGCTGGCCTTGCTGTCGAGCAGCGGCTTGCCGGCCTGGTCGAAATACTGGCCGCCGAAGGAGTGGAACAGGGTGATCCAGACGCAGCAGGTCTGGATCGTCTTGCCGGCCGGCATGTTGTAGCCGAACTGGTCGCCCTGCTTCAGCTTCGCACCGTTCTCGACGAGCTGCTTCCAGGTCGCCGGACCCTGTTCGGGATCGAGCCCGGCCTTCTGATAGGCCTCCTTGTTCCAGACGGTGAAGGAGGTGTCGCCGTTGATCGGGACGGTGGCGAGCTTGTCTCCGACCTTGGAATAGGCCGCCAGCGCACGCGGCGCGTAGTCGTCCCAGTTCATCGGCGGGATGCCGGCGACTTCCTTGTCCATGTTGGTGTGGTCGATGACGAAGGGAGCGACCTGCTCCTTCCACTGGTAGGCGACCAGGTAGACGTCGAAGGAGTTGGTGTTGGTCGTCGTGTCGAGCACCATCTTCTGGTAGCGCTCGGCGGTCGGCAGGGCCGAGAACTCGACATTGATGCCGCTGGCCGCGGTGAACTCCTTGGCGACCTCGGCCGAGCCGACATAGGCCGGCGTATTGCCCCAGATCACCTTCACCGTCTTGCCGGCATGGGTGCGGGGCAGGTTGCGCGTGGCTGCTGCTGCTGCGGCCTGCGCGGAGCAGTGCTGCACGAGGGCGCTGTACGAGGCGCCGGTCGCAAGGGCGCCCAGCGTGAATTGGCGGCGCGAAAGCCCCATCATTGTCGATCCTCCCAGGTGATTTTCTTTGTTGGGGGAAGGACAGCAGATCGACTATGCGGCCTCAATTGCCTTGTCGGGGCACGCTGAGTAATTGTGGGTAACCTCAATCAGATCGCCCAGGGAGGTCTGCTTTCGGGCAGGCTTCGAGCTTCTGCTCTTGTAGCGGCGGACGATTGCACGCAGACGCCTGCGCCGCACGCTCGCCGACATTGTCTCATCTGCGCCCGTGGATAACCCTCCAGATGGTCTGCGGGGTCGCCGGCATGTCCACATGCCGCACGCCATAGGGGGAGAGCGCGTCGACGATCGCGTTCATCACCGAGGGCAGCGAGCCGGCGCAGCCAGCTTCACCGCAGCCTTTCGCGCCAACCGGGTTGTTCGCGGTCGGGATGCCCTGGCTGGTGAAGGAGAAGAAGGGCACGTCCGCCGCGCGCGGCATCGCGTAGTCCATGTAGGAACCGGTCATGAGCTGGCCGGATTCGTCATAGGCCGTCATCTCGTAGATCGCCTGGCCGATGCCCTGCACGACGCCGCCGTGTAGCTGCCCCTCGACGATCATCGGGTTCACCAGCGTCCCGAAATCGTTGACCATGACATAGCTGACGACCTCGACCTGTCCGGTCTCCGGATCGATTTCGACCTCGGCGATATGGCAGCCATTGGGATAGGCTGACGGCGCCGCCTGGAAGACATGGTCGACATCCAGGCTGTGCGGCAGCTCCTCGGGCAGGGCCGGTCCCGTCCGCAGCCTCTCGGCGAGCTCCATGACGCCGATCGAGCGGTCGGTCCCGGCGATGGTGAAGCGGCCGCGGGCGAATTCGATGTCGGCCACACCCGCCTCCAGGAGATGCGCGGCGACGAGCTTGCCCTTCTCGATGACGCGATCGCCCGCTTCCATGATGGCCGAGCCGCTCGCCATGATCGATTTGGAGCCGCCCGTCCCGCCACCCGCGATCAGCCGGTCGCTGTCGCCCTGCACCAGGCGGATCTTGTCGAAGGGCACGCCGAGCTTGCTCGTCAGCACCTGAGCGAAAGGCGTCCAGTGGCCCTGGCCGTAATCGAGCGTGCCGGTGACGATCGTCACGCTGCCATCCGCCTCGAAATGGAGGCCGCCCATCTCGTTGCTGGGCGGCGCGGTCACCTCGAGATAGCAGCCGATGCCGCGGCCGCGGAGCTTGCCCGCCTTGCGGCTGTCGCGCTGACGCGTCTTGTAGCCGCCCCAATCCGCCACCTCGAGCGCCTTTGCGAGCAGGGCCGGGAAGTCGCCGCTGTCGTAGAGCGTCCCGATCGGAGTGGCCCAGGGCAGCTGCTGCGGTGCGACGAGGTTGCGCCGCCTCAGCGCGGCCTTGTCGATCCCCATCTCCGCGGCGGCCGTGTCGATCAGCCGCTCCATGAAGTAGTTTCCCTCCGGCCGCCCGGCGCCGCGATAGGCGCCGATCGGCGCCGTGTTGGTGACGACGCATTTGCTCTGCACCTCCACCAGCGGCGTGCGGTACATGCCGATGCTGTTCTTGCCGATGTTCATCGTCGCCATCATCGGCGCGAAGGGCGAGAGGTAGCCGCCCATGTTGCCGATGCCGCTGAAGCGCGTCGCCAGGAACGTGCCGCGTGCGTCGAGCGCGAGCTCGGCCTCGAAGACCATGTCGCGGCCATGATGGTCCGAAACGAAGCTCTCCGACCTCTGATCAGTCCACTTCACCGGCTTCTTCAGGAGGCGCGCGGCATGCAGCAGCACGACATATTCGGGAAACACCGAGGACTTCATGCCAAAGGAGCCGCCGACATGGCCGGTGACGAGCCGCATCCGCTCCTGCGCGACGCCCATCGCGGCTGCGAGGTTGTTGCGCATGCCGAAAGCGCCCTGGCTCGGGGCGTGCAGCGTGTAGCGGTTGGCCTTGCGGTCATAGCTGCCGATCGCGGAGCGCGGCTCGATCGGGTTCACCACGATGCGGCTGTTGACGATGCGCAGCTTGGTCACATGCGAGGCGCCGGCAAACGCAGCGGCGACCTTTTCGGCATCGCCATAGTGAAAGTCGAGGATCACGTTGCCGGGGACGTCGTCATAGAGCTGCGGCGCGCCGGGTGCGACCGCATCTTCCCCCGCCGTGACGGCGGGAAGGATCTCGATGTCGAGCGCGACAGCCTCGGCGGCATCGCGCGCCTGCACGGCGCTGCGGGCCACGACCATCGCCACCGGATCTCCGACGAAACGGACCTTGTCGGTTGCCAGCGCCTTGCGGACCGGCTTCCTGATCGGCGTGCCGTCGCGGTTGGGCAGGTCGATCTGGCACTTCAGCGTGCCGTAGCCATGGCCCTCGAGGTCGCCGCCGGTGTAGATCGCCACGACACCCTTCATGGCTCTGGCACCCGACACATCGATGCCCCGGATGACGCCGTGCGCATGCGGGCTGCGGACAAAGGCGGCGTAGAGCTGCCCCTCCAGCGAGAGGTCGTCGGTGTAGCGGCCGTCGCCGCGCACGAGGATCGCGTCCTCTTGGCGCGGGACCGACTGGCCCACCTCAAACGTCATCGCAGAAGGGTCGGCCGGGGACATGCGCATATTCATAAGGAGGCACCGCGACTAAAGCTGGGCTGATCGGCAGGCGATCCGGCTACTGTGGACCCAAAAGGGCGGCGCCCGCCCTGCAGATGTCGCATGGGCGGTATCCTCGCCGTGGATCAGCGGGCACGCTTTCCACGTCCGCCACGCACGCCGTGGCGGTCGTCTCGGGCGCCTGGCGCTGGCGTGGCGTTGACGCGTTTCTTCGGGCCGAATGCGCTCGTCTACTCCGTCTTCGTCGCCTGGCTGCCGGCGATCCTGCCCGCCATCATCAGGCCCTGGCCAGGACGCGCTCAGCCTCCGAGACGAGTTCGTCGGCCGCCTGCTTCGGCGTCAGCTGCTTGAAGCCGGTCTTTTCCGCGGCCTGCCGGATCAGGGCCGTGACCTCGCCCGCTCCCTTTGGCGGCGCCGGCGGCAGGGGCGCGGGGCCCCGCTTGCTGAGCGCGGAGAGGTGATCGACCTGGATCCGGCCCGTCTCATCAAGGTCGCCCGCCAGGAGTGCGCGGATCTTCTCGGAAGGCGAGACGCCGCGCTCGACGCCGAGCAGCTTGGCGCCGTCGGGCTTGAGGACCATGAAGTCGATCAAAGCGGCGGCCAGCTTCGGATCGGCGGCCTTCGCGGCGACGCACAGCATCATCGAGGGCTTGAGGTATTCGCCGGGCTTTTCGCCCTTTGGATGGAAGGCCATCCCGAGCTTGCCCTTGTTCGCGGTCTGGTAGCCGACGATCTGGTTGCTGTTGGTGAAGGTGATCGCGGCGTGCCCCGTCGTCAGCAGGTCGGTGTCGATGGTGATCTTGTCCGTGGCGGCGACGTCGGCCGGTGCGATCGCCCCTTTTGCCCGCATCTCGGCGCAAAGCGTCAGCCAGGACTCGGCGTCGTCGCGGGTGAAGCCGAGGCGCCCCGACGCGTCGTAGAGGGTGCGCCCGCGCGTCAGCACCCAATATTCGAGCTCGGGTTCCATCACGCTCGGATCGGCGGCGCCGAAATAGCCGCGCCGGTTGGCCTTCTTGGTGATGCTTTCACTGAGCGCCGTGAATTCGGCCCAGCTCATCTCTGGAGTCGGCGCCGGCAGGCCGAGCGTGTCGAGCATCGTCTTGTCGTAGAGCAGGACGTCGCTGTTCATCCCCATCGGGATGCCATACTGCTTCCCATCGATCTTTCCGGCCTCGATGACCGACGGGACGTAGTCGCTGGGGTCGATGACCGACGGAATGAGATCGTCGAGGGGCCGCAAGGCGCCGCGTCGCGCGTATTCCGGCAGGTAGCGATAATCCATCTGAATGATGTCGGGCGGACTGCCGCCGGCGACCTGCGTCGCGAGCTTGGTCCAGTAGGCGTCCCAGCCCACGCTTTCGTAGACGACCTCGACGCCGACGTTCAGACGCTTGAAGGCGTCGATCGCGGCCTGCGTCCGCTTGGCGCGGTCGGCCCCGCCCCACCAGGCGATCCTGAGGCGGCCCTCCGCCGCAGCGGCGGGGGACGCCAGCTTCAGGACGGCAGGCGCCGCAATCAGGGACCCGAGGCGCAACACATCGCGCCGTGATAGCTTCTTCGCCATTGCTGCTCTCCTTGGATACCTTGCTCGCCATCCCTGTGGCTGGGCATCTTGTTTGACAAAAGCGCCCGCGCGGCGCGAACCTTTCATAGTTGAATCCCTGACGCAACGATGTGTCTGGCACTATTGGTGAAAGGTCCAGAGTAGGCTTTCGCTGAGTTCCTTCAATGCCTCGACGGCGTCCGGCCGCTCGCGCGCGACGGCTGCGATCAGGGCATCCGCGAGCGCGAACACTGCCGTCGGCGAATTCGGGAGGAGGCGACTGCGGGCCGGCGCGAATAGCGTGACGTCGGCGATCGGCGCGAGCGGCGATGTCGGGCTGTCCGTCAGCACGAGCAGCGCCGCGCCGCGCTTCTTGGCGAAGTTGGCGAGGTCGAGCGTCGCGCGGGAGTAGCGCGGGACCGAGATCGCCACGACGAGATCGTTCGGCCGGGCCGACATCATGTGGCGGATGGCGCGCTCGGGGCCAGTGCGCGAGGATGCGAAGATCACGTCGGCATCGAGATACAGAGCCAGCCCATCCTCGAGGAAGGAGGCGACGTGGTGGCTCGCGCCGGAGGCGGCGATGAAGACGCGCGGCGCCTTCAGCAGGAGCTCCACGGCCCGCGTCGCGGCTGCCTCCGTCAGCCCGTCGCGCGCGGCCTGGAGGTTTGCGGCCTGGTCGGCGAGGGCGTCTGCGAACGTCGCGAAGGTCGACCCCGCGGCCGAGCGCGCACCGGCGAAGCTGTCGACCGGGTCGTGCGCGAACTTCAGCGCGGCCGAAAGCGCGCTGCGGAACTCGCCATAGCCACCATAGCCCAGCGTCCGGACGAAGCGCGTCACCGTGGCGTTGGAGGTCCCGCTGCCCTCGGCCAGCCCCTCGATGGTCATCGTCGCGACGTCGAGCGGATGCTGCAGCACGAAATCGGCGGCACGGCGATGGCCGTTGCTCAGCGACGGGTAACTCTGCGCGATCCGGTTGGAGAGATCCGTCGTCGGCTTCAGGCCCTGGGACATGCGTCGCCACCCGATTGACGTTCAAATATTTTCATGTTTGCTACTAGACGAAAATGAAGCTGTCAAAAGCGTCCAAGTCGGGAGCGGATTTCACCATGCGTCAGTCCCTGTTCGCCGCGGCCTTTGCCGCCCTCTGCCTGCCCGCGACCGCGGTCTCGGCGCAAACCCTGCGCATCGCGCTGGCGTCGGAGCCGACGGCCGTCGATCCGCATTATCACGACCTCACCCCGAACAACGCCTTGGCGCAGCATATCTTCGACTCGCTCGTCAGCCAGGACGAGCAGCAGAAGCTGCATCCGAGCCTCGCCTCGTCCTGGGAGAATGACGGCAAGAACCGCTGGACCTTCAAGCTGCGCCAGGGTGTGAAATTCTCGAACGGCAAGCCGTTCACCGCGGAGGACGTGGTCTTCACCTTCTGCCGGACGCTGAAGAACGAGACCAAGGTCTCGGATTCCTTCGCCGACGTCACCGGTAACTTCGCTTCGGTCGAGACGCCGGACCCGCAGACGCTGGTGATCAGCACCACCAATCCCGAGCCGCTGCTGCCGAACCTGCTCTCGGCGCTCAGCATCCTCTCGGCCGGGATCGTCGAGCATGGGCCGATCAGCTACGACGTCGCCAAGAACTGCGGCGTCACCGGCCCCTGGCCAACGGTCAGCGGCTTCAACGATGGCACGCTCGCCATCGGCACCGGTCCCTACAAGCTGAAATCCTATGTGCGCGGCTCGGCGATCGAGCTGGAGCGCAACCCGACCTATTGGGGCAAGGCCGAGCCCTGGGCCAGCGTGCGCCTGCTGCCCGTCAGCAATGCCGGCCCGCGCCTCGCGGGCCTTCTGGCCGGCGACTACGACGTGATCGAGAACCCGGCGGCGCGCGATCTCGGCCGGATCAGGGGCGACAAGCGCTTCGGCCATGTCGTCACCCCCTCGACCCGGGTGATCTACCTCCAGCTCGACGTCGCGCGTGACCAGAGCCCCTTCGTCAAGTCGGAGGACGGCAAGAACCCGCTCAAGGACCCGCGCGTGCGCCAGGCGATGTCGCTCGCCATCGACCGCGACGCCATCGTGAAGCGCATCATGGATGGCGCGGCGGAGCCGGCCTATCAGTACCTGCCGACAGGCATGTTCGGCACCCAGCCGAACCCGCCGAAGCTCGCCTATGATCCCGCGGCGGCCAAGAAGCTGCTGGCCGAGGCGGGCTACGCCAAGGGTTTCCAGCTTACCGTGGCGACGACCAATGATCGCTACATCAACGACAGCCAGATCACCCAGGCGGTGGCGCAGTATCTGACCCAGGTCGGCATCAAGACCGAGGTCGACGCGATGACGCGGGCGATCTATTTCCCGCGCCGCGCCAAGAAGGAATTCAGCGTCGCGCTCGGCGGCTGGGGCTCCGCCACCGGCGAGGCAGCCTCCTTCCTGCGCCAGTGGCCGCCGACCCCGAACGAGGCCAAGACGATCGGTGGCTCGAACTATGGCGGCTACAAGAACGAGCAGTTCGACAAGGTGATCCGCGAGGCGATCACCACGCTCGACGACGCCAAGCGCGCAGCGCTTCTGCAGGAGGCCGGCAAGCTTGTCCTCGCCGACAACGCTTTCATCCCGCTGCACTTCGAGAGCGGCATCTGGGCCTTCAAGTCCGATCTCACCGTTGCCGGCCGCGCCGACCAGTTCATGCTGGCGATGTCGGTGAAGCCGGTCGCGAAATAAGTCCTGGGAACGACGGGCCGCCCGCGAGGGTGGCCCGTGCGGAACGCGTAGCGGAGCCGGTCGAGCCTCATGACCGCCTATGTCCTGCAGCGACTGATCCAGAGCGTGCTCGTTCTGCTCGCGGTTTCGGTCGTGGTCTTCTTCGCCGTCTACGGCATCGGCGATCCGATCGAGCTGCTGGTCTCGCCGCAGGTCAGCGCGGCCGAGCGCGAGGCGCTGATCCGGCGCCTCGGCCTCGACCTGCCGGTCTGGCAGCAATATTTCGTGTTCATGGGCAATGCCCTGAAGGGCGATCTCGGGCGCTCCTTCGTGCATGGCGTGCCGGCGATCGAGCTGATCCTCGCCCGGCTGCCTGCGACCTTCGAGCTCGTGCTGCTGGCGATGACGTTCGCCATCTTTACCGGCGTGCCGCTCGGCCTCTTCGCCGGGCTCGACCCGGAGAGCCGGCCCTCCCGCATCATCATGGCCGGCACGGTGCTGGGCTATTCGCTGCCGAGCTTCTGGAAGGGCATGATGCTGATCCTGCTCTTCGCCGTCGTGCTCGGCTGGCTGCCGACCGCCGGGCGCGGCGAGACGGTCACGGTGCTCGGCATCTCGACCAGCCTGCTGACGCTGGACGGGCTGCGGCATCTCGTGCTGCCGGCGCTCAACCTCGCCATCCCCAACATGGCGCTGATGATCCGCCTCGTCGCCGCCGGCACCACCGAGACGATGACGCAGGACTACGTGAAATACGCTCGCGCCAAGGGCGTGAGGCCCCGGCGCATCGTCGGCCGGCACGTGCTGCGCAACATCCTGATCCCGGTCGTCACCGTGGTCGGCATCGAGTTCGGCAGCCTCGTCGCCTTCTCGACGATCACCGAGACCGTCTTCGCCTGGCCGGGCATGGGCAAGCTCCTGATCGATTCGGTCTACCAGCTCGACCGGCCGGTCGTCGTCGCCTACGTCCTACTCGCGACGCTGCTCTTCGTCACCGTCAACTTCCTCGTCGACATCCTCTACGCCGCGCTCGACCCGCGGGTGAAGCTGACGGGAGAGATGGCATGAGCGCGAAGGCGAAGACGCCGGCCGTTCCGGCCTATGCCGATACGCAGCTGCGCGGGAAGGTGCTGCGCCGGATCCGCAGCCGGCCGACGACGCGCGGCGCTGCCATCCTGCTCGGCGTCATGGTGCTGCTGGCGCTGCTGGCGCCGGTCATCGCACCGCAGAACCCGCACGACCTCGCCTCGCTCAGCGTGATGGACAACCGCCTGCCGCCGGGCGAGGCCGGCATGACCGGCGTGACCTACTGGCTCGGCACGGATTCGCAGGGGCGCGACATGCTGAGCGCGATCCTCTACGGCCTGCGCACCAGCCTGATGGTCGGCTTGTCCGCGACGCTGGGCGCGCTCTTCATCGGCATCTCGGCCGGGCTTCTGGCGGCGCAGTTCGGCGGGGCGGTCGATGCCGTGATCATGCGCGTCGTCGATTTCATGCTCGGCTTTCCCTCGATCCTGATCGCGCTCGTGCTGCTCGCCTCGATCGGGCGCGGGGTGGACAAGGTCATCCTCGCCATCGTGCTGGTGCAGTGGGCCCAATACGCCCGGCTGATGCGCGCCTCCGCGCTGGTCGAGCGGCGCAAGGAATACATCGAGGCGGCGCTGAATTTCGGCCTGCCGACCCGGTACATCATGATCGCGCATCTGCTGCCCAATTCGGTCGGCTCGGTGCTGGTCGTCGCCTCGATCAGCGTCGCCAGCGCGATCACGCTGGAGGCGACGCTCTCCTTCCTCGGCGTCGGCGTGCCGGTGACGCAGCCCTCGCTCGGCCTGCTGATCGCCAACGGCTTCGAGTTCCTCCTGTCGGGCGAATACTGGATCGCGGTCTTCCCCGGCATCGCGCTGGTGCTGCTGATCGTCTCGCTCAACCTCGTCGGCGACAGGCTGCGCCGCAGCTTCAACGTGCGCTCATGAGTGACGCCCTGCTCGAGGTCCGCGGCCTCAGGACCGTGTTCCATGCGCTCGACGGCGCCTGGCCCGCCGTCGACGGTGTCGATTTCAATGTCGCGCGCGGCGAGGTGCTGGGGCTCGTCGGCGAATCGGGCTCCGGCAAGTCGGTAACCGGCTTCTCGCTGGTCAGGCTCATCGATCCGCCGGGCGAGATCGTCTCCGGCACGATCAGCTTCGACGGCGAGGATCTGCTTGGCGCCTCCGAGGAACGGTTGCGCGCCCTGCGCGGCGACCGCATCGCGATGATCTTCCAGGACCCGCTGATGACGCTGAACCCGGTGCTCAGCATCGGCGAGCAGATGAGCGAGGCGATCCTGGAGCATCGCGCATGCAGCCGGGCGGAGGCGCTGGCTAAAGCCGCTGAGGCGCTGGCGCGCGTCGGCATCTCCTCGCCCGAGGCGCGACTGCGGCAGTTTCCGCATGAATTCTCCGGCGGCATGCGCCAGCGCGTCGCCATCGCCACGGCGCTGCTCAACGCGCCCGACCTGATCATCGCCGACGAGCCGACGACGGCGCTCGACGTCACCATCCAGAGCCAGATCCTGTTCGAGGTGCAGAAGCTCAGCCGCGAGACCGGCACCGCGGTGCTCTGGATCACGCATGATCTCGCCGTGGTGGCCGAACTCGCCGACCGGGTAGCGGTGATGTATGCCGGCCGCATCGTCGAGATCGGCCCCGTCGACCAGGTGCTCGACGCGCCGCGCCATCCCTATACGATCGGGCTGCTGAAATCCTCCGCCACCATGGTCGCGCCGGGCGAGCGGCTCCACCAGATCGACGGCGTCGCACCGCGCATCGACGCGCGGCCGAGCGGCTGCCCGTTCCGGCCGCGTTGCCTGCGCGTCCAGCCGATCTGCGCCGATGAGGACCCCGCCGCGACGGGGCAGGGCGGGCACAGCTTTCGCTGTCACAACCCGGTGCCGGCGGGAGACGCGGCATGAGCGCGCCGATCATCGAGCTCAAGGGCGTGGCCAAGCACTTCCGCCGTAGCCCGACGCTGGCGGAGCGCATCCTGATGGCGACCGGGCGGGGCAAGGCGCCCCCGGTGCTGCGCGCCGTCGACGGCGTCGATCTCAGCGTGCGGCGTGGCGAGGTGCTCGGCCTCGTCGGCGAATCCGGTTGCGGCAAGTCGACGCTCGCGCGCGTCGTCACCGGCATTCTGAAGCCGAGCGCGGGCGAGGTGGTCTACGAGCAGCGGCCAGTGGCCAGGCTCAAGGGCAAGGAGCGGCTCGATTTCCTGCTCAAGGTCCAGATGATCTTCCAGGACCCTTACGCCTCGCTCGATCCGCGCATGAAGGTCAGCCGCATCGTCGGCGAGGCGCTGAGCGTCCACAAGCTTCTGCCCAGGGCCGAGATCGACAAGGCGGTGGACCAGGCGCTGAGCGAGGTCGGGCTCGATCTCGCCTATCGCGAGCGCTATCCGCACCAGTTCTCGGGCGGGCAGCGCCAGCGCATCGGCATCGCGCGAGCCCTGGCCGTGAAGCCCGATTTCCTCGTCTGCGACGAGCCGGTTTCGGCGCTCGACGTCTCGATCCAGGCGCAGGTCGTCAACCTGTTCATGGATGTGCGTGCCCGCCACGGCCTGACCTATCTTTTCGTCAGCCACGATCTCGGCCTGGTGCGCCATATCAGCGACCGGGTCGCGATCATGTATCTCGGCCGCATCGTTGAGATCGGCGCGGCGAACGAGGTGTTCGCTGGGCCCGCGCACCCCTACAGCGCGGCGCTGATCGCGGCGATACCCTCGGCGGCGCGGCGCAAGCAGGCCTTCCAGCCGCTCAAGGGCGAATTGCCGTCGCCGCTCGCGCCGCCGCCGGGCTGCCCTTTCCATCCGCGCTGCGAGCAGGCGATGCCGGTTTGCCGCGAGGTTCGGCCGGTCCTGACCGAGATCGCGCCCGGCCGCAGCGCCGCCTGCCACCTGCACACGGCTTCGGAGTCCGCATGACCACCACGACCCTCAATCCGCCGCTCGGGCGCAGCACGCTGCCCTTCGTCGACGGCCGCCATCCGGACCGGCCGCTCGCCGTCAATGTCTACCGGCCGGTGCGCCACCAGCCGAACGATCCCGTCATCGTCGTGCAGCACGGCATGATGCGCAACGGCGACGATTATCGCGATTTCTGGATCGACGCGGCCGAGAAGCACGGCCTGCTGATCGTGGCGCCGACCTTTCCCAACGAGCACTTCCCCAAGGCCGAAGGCTACAACAACGGCCTGCTGGTCACCGATGATGGCGCGATCGCCCCGCGCGAGCAGTGGCTCTATGCGGTGCCGGAACGCGTGCTCGACGCGCTGCGGGCCGGTGGCGTGATCGAACGCCCCGTCATTCGCATCTTCGGCCATTCGGCCGGCGGCCAGTTCGTGCATCGCATGCTGGCGACGGAAGGCGGCGCGCTGTTTACGGCGGCGATGGCCGCCAACTCGGGCTGGTACACGCTGCCGACGCTCGAACGCCGCTTCCCGGAGGGGCTCGGCGGCGCCGGTCTCGACCGGGATGCGCTGGTGCGCTGGCTCGCCTATCCGATGATCATCTTCGCCGGGGACCGCGACATCGTCACCGACGATCCCAATCTGCCGGCGCAGGCCGAAGCGCTGGCGCAGGGCCCGCACCGCTATGGGCGCGCCCATTTCATGCTCGACTTCGCCCGCACCGAGGCCAGCCGGCTCCGCGTGCCCTGCAACTGGCAGCTGATCACGGTCGGCGGGATCGGCCACGACGGCGCTGCGATGTCGCGCGCGGCGGCGGCCTACTGGTTCGAAGGCGGCCGAATCCCTCCGGCGGAGGAACTCGGAAGACAGGCCGAACCGGTGCTCTGAGGTCGGCGCGCGACTGCGCGGGACAAGCTGGTAGGGCGCTCGCGACGGAGGCGGGCCGCCTCAAGGGTCGAAGGGATCTGATTTCTCCGGACCATTTCGACGAGGATCCGGAGCAGTCCCCGCTTGGCTATTCATGCGGCTTCTCCGCGTCTGGCGCCCGGCGCACCGCCGATGCGCCGGAATCTCATTTTGACGGCAACGCTGGAATTGTTAGCATTCTCGTTTCTGACCTACCGATCGAGATCATCATGCCTGCCTACCGCTCTCGCACGACCACCCATGGCCGCAACATGGCCGGAGCGAGGGGGCTCTGGCGCGCCACGGGCATGAAGGACAGCGATTTCGGCAAGCCCATCATCGCCGTGGTCAATTCCTTCACGCAATTCGTGCCGGGCCATGTCCATCTCAAGGATCTCGGCCAGCTGGTGGCGCGCGAGATCGAGAAGGCCGGCGGCGTCGCCAAGGAGTTCAACACCATCGCGGTCGATGACGGCATCGCCATGGGCCATGACGGCATGCTCTACAGCCTGCCTTCGCGCGAGCTGATCTCCGACAGCGTCGAATACATGGTCAACGCCCATTGCGCCGACGCCATGGTCTGCATCTCGAACTGCGACAAGATCACGCCCGGCATGCTGATGGCGGCGATGCGCCTCAACATCCCCACGGTCTTCGTCTCCGGCGGCCCGATGGAGGCAGGCAAGTTCATCGCCGAGGGCGTGTTGAAGAAGGTCGACCTCGTCGATGCGATGATCGCCGCCGCCGACGACAGGGTCAGCCAGGCCGATCTCGAGGTGATCGAGCGCTCGGCCTGCCCGACCTGCGGCTCCTGCTCGGGCATGTTCACGGCCAACTCGATGAACTGCCTGACCGAGGCGCTGGGCCTGGCGCTCCCCGGCAACGGCTCGACGCTCGCCACCCATGCCGACCGCAAGCGCCTCTTCGTCGAGGCGGGGCATCTCATCGTCGATCTGGCGCGCCGCCATTACGAGCAGGACGACGCCTCGGTGCTGCCGCGCAACGTCGCCAGCTTCAAGGCCTTCGAGAACGCGATGACGCTCGACATCGCCATGGGCGGCTCGACCAATACGGTGCTGCATCTGCTCGCCGCCGCGCATGAAGCGGAGATCGACTTCACCATGGCCGATATCGACCGGCTGTCGCGGCGCGTGCCGGTGCTGTGCAAGGTCGCGCCCGCCGTGGCCAACGTCCATATGGAGGATGTCCATCGCGCCGGCGGCATCATGGCGATCCTCGGCGAGCTCGATCGCGCCGGGCTGATCGACACCTCGCTGCCGACCGTTCACAGCGCCAGCCTCAGCGAGGCGCTGGCGCGCTGGGACGTCAAGCAGACGGAGAGCGAGAGCGTCCGCAGCTTCTACAGCGCGGCACCCGGCGGCGTGCCGACGCAGGTCGCCTTCAGCCAGGACCGGCGCTTCGAGGAGCTCGATCTCGACCGCGAGGCCGGCGTGATCCGCGATCTCGACCACGCCTATTCAAGGGATGGCGGCCTCGCCGTGCTCTACGGCAATATCGCGCTCGACGGCTGCATCGTGAAGACGGCGGGCGTCGACGCCTCGATCCTGACCTTCTCGGGCCCGGCGGTGATCTTCGAGAGCCAGGACGCGGCGGTCGAGGGCATCCTCAACAACAAGGTCAAGGCCGGTGAGATCGTGCTGATCCGTTACGAGGGGCCGCGCGGCGGCCCGGGCATGCAGGAGATGCTCTATCCGACGAGCTACCTGAAGTCGAAGGGCCTCGGGAAGCTCTGCGCGCTGGTCACCGACGGCCGCTTCTCGGGCGGCTCCTCGGGTCTCTCGATCGGCCATGTCTCACCGGAGGCGGCCGAGGGCGGTGCGATCGGCCTTGTCGAGACCGGCGATGTCATCGCGATCGACATTCCCAACCGCAGCATCAACCTGCGGGTCCCGGACGAGGAGCTGGCGCGCCGGCGTGCCGCGATGGAGACCAAGGGCAAGGATGCCTGGAAGCCGGCCGCCCCGCGCAAGCGCAAGGTCTCGACGGCCTTGAAGGCCTATGCGGCCCTGACCACCAGCGCGGCCAAGGGTGCGGTGAGGCAGGTCGACTGACGGGCGGGCCGCAGTCAGCCGGCAAACGCGGGAAATCGGCGCGAGGGAAGCCGGTCGGCGCAAGGCCGACCGGGATGTGCGGAGCCCCTCAGCCCTGTTCGCTCTTGGCCAGGACTGGCGCGAAGGTCTCGGTCGCCTTCTTCAGCTCGGCCGCCACGTCGGCGCCACCGAGGGCATTGGTCAGCGCGACGCCGAAGACGTCGCGGAACTCGGTCACCGGCACGATCTGCGGCAGCCCGGCGCGGGCGATCTTGGCCGAGGCCAGCAGGCAATCGAAATACTGCTTGCCGAACTTCGACTGCGCGATCAGCTCCTTGTCGAGATAGGGCGAGGAACGCGCCGGTGCGCCTGCGCCGGTCCGCAGCATCGCGGCCTGTCTCGCCTTGCTGGTCATGAACTGGATGTAGAGCCAGGCGGCCTGCTTCTTCTGCGAGCCGCGCGAGATGCCGATGCCGTCGGCGAACATGCCGGCGTAGTGCGCCTTCGGTCCCGGCGGCATGATGCCGTAGCCGACCTTGCCGACGATGCGCGACTTGGACGGGTCTTCGAGCGGCGTGGCGAAGCCGATGCCGTCGAGCCACATCGCGGCGCGGCCCTGCATGAAGGTGGTTTGGCATTCGTTCCAGTTGAAGCCGACGGCGCCGGCGGGGCCGCTATCCTTGTTCAGCTTCTTGTAGAGTTCGGCCCCCCAAATCGCCTCGGGCGTATCGGTCAGCAGCTTGCCTTCGGGTGAAACCGTCTCCACGCCCTGCCCGAGCACGAAGCTGGTCCAGACCGGGACGTTGGCGTTCTTCAGGCCGCGCGAGACGAAGCCGGCGATGCCCTTGGCCGGATCGTGCAGCTTGGCCGCGACGGTGGCGATCTCCTCCATCGTCTTCGGGTAGGACACCCCCTTCGCGTCGAAGAGCTCCCTGTTGTAGTAGACGACCCAATAATCGACGAAGGTGGGCAGGGTATCGAGCGAGCCGTCTGCCTGCCTGGCATAGGCGACCGGGCCGGCGCCGAAATCGGCGAAGTCGAAATCAGGCGCGGTCAGCGAGGCGTCGGCGATATAGGGCCTGAGATCCTCCATCCACTTGCCCTTGAAGAGAAGGCGCTTCTGGACGTGCAGCGAGATGTTGCTGACGTCGAAACTCGGCTTGCCCGAGGCGAACTCGATCATCGCCTTCTGGCGCTGCTGCTGCTCCGGCACCTGCTCGGAGGAGACCTTGATGCCGGTGAGCTCGGTGAACTCCTTCTCGCCGCTCTGAGCCAGGTCGGAGCGCGGGTTCTTCACCATCAGCACGTCGAGTGTCGTGCCCGAGAAACGCTTCCAGTTGAACGGCGCCTGGGCGCGGGCTTCGCGCAGCACCATCGGCGAGCCGATCGCGCCGGCCGCGCCCAATGCTGCCGCCCCGCGCAGGAGCGCACGCCGGCTCGGCTTCAGAATCGTGCCCGTCATGATAGTCCTCCCTGTGGACTTGAGGCCGCGGCCCGTTTGCTGGGCCCGTTTTTATTCGGCGATGGCGGTTAGCGAGGAGCCGGTGTGCAAGCCTCCGTCAGAGGGGCAGCAAGACTTCATGCCTTCTGTGCGCTGGGCTGTACCTGCCAGCACTTGGGCGTATGGCCCTGCTTGTTATTTTACGGCGATATGGACGCGGCCGGCCTCTACCTGGGCAGCATAAGAAAATGTCGAATATTTTGTCAACAATCTGGCCGACCAGGCGCCGGCTGTACGGCGGCGGGCGGGCCAGGACCTGACGAAACTGCCCAGCCACCCGCTTTGCAGGTGGCTGGGCAGCAATATGGCGACGCAGTTCGTGCGGGATGCAGCGCCGCGGCCGAGTTTGGCGCTGCATCCCAAGAGCCTGCCCCGGCTTCCGCTGCAAGGTGCGGAGCAGGCCGAGGCGGTTTCTTACTGGTTGAGCGCCTTGAGCTTGGTATCGGCCTCGCAGGCGGCGGTCTTGACGTCGGCATCCTTGGTCAGCACGCGGCTGATCGATTCGCCGAGGATGTCGACCGCCTCGGGCGTGCGGGTCGTCTTCGGCGTGACGAAGCTCGAGCCGATGCTGCCCAACTGCAGGATCGCGCCCATCCAGTTGGTGCGATTGGGATACTCGCTGAGCCAGGCCTTGAACTTGGGGTCCTCGCCGATCGACTTGCGCGGCGGGGCGACGCCCTTCAGCGCCAGGCGCGCCTCCATCTCCGCCGAGGTCGCCCACTGGATGAAGTACCAGGCGGGCCCCTTCTTCTGCGACGAGGCAGGAATCGCGATGTGCCAGGAGATGACCGACGGCTTGGTGATGCCGGTATCGCGGCCGGGCGGCACCAGCTTCACGTCGATGTCCTTCTGGCGCCCTTCGAACGAGGTCAGCTTGCCGAACTCGTTGCTCGATTCGAGCGCCATGAAGGCCCGCCCCTGCCCGATCAGCTCGGTGATCTGGTAGAAGGTGTAGTTGCTAACGCCGGGCGGGCCGTACTTGATCAGCATGCTGGTGTAGAGGTCGAGCGCCTTGATGCCGTTGTCATTGCACAGGAAGCCCTTGGCGGGGTCCTCGTAGCTGCCGCCGGAGTTGAAGAAGACCGGGTTCAAGGTCGAGTAGGCCGCGCCCTTCAGCCCGCGCGACACGAACGGCGTGATTCCGGGCTTGCAGGCCTTCAGCTTCTCGGCGGTAGCAGGCAGATCCTCGAGCGTGGCGGGGAACGGCACGTTGCAGGCTTCGAACAGGTCCTTGCGGTAGTAGACGACCGGCCCCTCGATGTTGAGGGGGATGCCGACCGTCTGGGCGTCCATGGTCGAGAGCTTGACCAGGACCGGGCTGAAATCGCCGTAGTTGTAGTCGGGCGCGGTCAGCTTCTTGTCGTCGAGCATCGGCTTCAGGTCGGCATACCAGCCAGATGCGCGGTATTGCTGGCCCTCGCGGGTCGGCAGGGTCATGAACAGGTCGACATCGGACGAGCGCGTCTGCAGGACGGTCGTCAGGCGCTGCCGCATCTGCTCTTCGTTATAGGTGTCGAACTTGAGCTTGATGCCGGTCTTGGCCGTGAATTCGGGCAGGAACTCGTTGAGCGCCGTCGGCCAGGGATGGTTGGACGACAGGAAGGTGATGGTCTGGCCATCGAACTGCTTCCAGTTGAAGGCCTCCTGCGCCTGCGCCAGCGCGATGCCGGACAGGCTTGCGAGCGCGGCTAGGCCGACACCCGCATGCAGATTGCGCCAAGTCTTTTTACGCCAGGTCTTCGCTGCCATTTTAGTTCCCTCTTCTTTTGGTGGTTTCTTATGTCGACCGGGAGCACCTGCGCGCCCGTCTACCCCGGCTTTACGCGTAGCCGATCGCCTGCCCGTCGCCGGCGTCGAACAGCGCGCATTTCGACGCGTCGATGCGCAGTCCGACCCGCTCTCCCGGCCTGAAGCCGCAATCATTCGGGCTGCGCACGGTCAGCGGGATGGTCGCCTGCGCCTGCTCCGGCCCCGTCTTGACCAGCACCAGCGCCTCCGCGCCGAGCGGCTCGACGACATCGACCCAGCCGGTCATCCAGATGTCCGGCGCATCGGCCGCGACCAGTTCGAGGTCCTCCGGCCGCAGGCCGACCAGCACGTCGGTGCCTGCCTTGGCCTGCTCGGCCTTCACGCCGGGGCGCGCCAGAACGGGCAATGCGGATTGGCTGCCATCGGGCAGGATTGCCTTCAGCCCGACGATCGCCTGGGCGAGGCGCGCCGGAATCAGGTTCATCGCCGGCGAGCCGATGAAGCTGGCGACGAAGGTGGTGGCGGGGTAGCGATAGAGTTCCGCCGGCGTGCCGAGCTGCTCGATATGGCCGGCGCGCAGGACCACGATCTTGTCGGCGAGCGTCATCGCCTCGACCTGATCATGGGTGACGTAGATCATCGTCGCCGACAGCCGCTGGTGCAGCCGCTTGATCTCGGCCCGCATCTCGACGCGAAGCTTGGCGTCGAGATTGGAGAGCGGCTCGTCGAACAGGAAGACCTTCGGCTCGCGGACGATGGCGCGGCCCATCGCGACGCGCTGGCGCTGGCCGCCGGAGAGCGCCTTGGGCTTGCGCTCGAGCAGCGGCTCGATCTGCAGCACCTTGGCGGCATAGCTGACGCGCTTCTCGATCTCGGCTGCCGGATCGCCGCGCATGCGCATGGCGAAGGACAGGTTGTTCTTCACGTTCATGTGCGGGTAGAGCGCGTAGTCTTGGAACACCATCGCGATGTCGCGGTCGCTCGGCAGGCGGTCGTTGACGACGTGCCCGTCAATGCTGACGGTGCCGTCGCTGATGCTTTCGAGGCCGGCGATCATGCGCAGCAACGTGGACTTGCCGCAGCCGGAGGGGCCGACCAGGACGCAGAATTCGCCGTCCTCGATGTCGAGCGACAGGTTGGGCAGGATGACGTGGCTGCCATAGCGCTTGACGACGGAGTTGATCGCGACGTTTGCCATTGTTTCAGCCCTTTACCGATCCGCCGCTGAGGCCGCTGATCAGGCCCCGCTGCATGATGAAAATCAGCACGAGCGGCGGCAGGCAGATCAGGACGGCGGCGGCCATCAGCCGGCCCCAGTCCGTCGCGCCCTCACCGACGAAGTTGAACGACGCGACGATCAGCGTCTTGGTATCGATGCCGCCGAGCACCAGCGCGAACAGGAAGTAGTTCCACGAGGCGATGAAGCTGAGGATGATCGCCACCATCAGCCCCGGCAGCACGAGGGGGATGGCGATGTGAACGAGGCACTTCACGCCCCGGCAGCCATCGACGAAGGCGCTCTCGAAGATCGAGCGCGGCAGCGCGTCGAAATAGGGCAGCAGGACCCACAGCGCCAAGGGCATGGTGATGACGGTGTGGGTGAGGATGAGCACCCAATATCCGCCGGTCATGCCAAGGTTGGAGAACAGCACGAACCAGGGCAGCACGAACAGGGTGCCCGGCGCCATGCGGGTGATCAGGGCGATGGTCGCCGGCCAGCTCACGCTGTGCCAGGAGATGGCGAACGCGCAGGGCAGGGCCAGCGCCAGGCCGAGCAGCGTGGAGACGACCGAGACGATCAGGCTGTTGAGGCCGTATTCGAAGAACGGCACCTCGGCGAAGAGCTTCGCGTAGTTGGCGAGCGTCGGATCGAAGATCACGGTGGGCGGGTAGCGCGTCACCTCGCCCGGCCGCTTCAGGCTGGAGAGCGCCATCCAGATCACGGGGATGAGCAGGACGACCGCGACCGCGAAGACCTGGAGGGTCGTGGAGACCGCGGCTATCCGGCGGGAGCTCGACTGGCTTACCATGACACAGCCTTTTTCAGGTTGGTCAGCACGAAGACGAAGCCGAGGATGATGGTGGTCAGCGTGAGCATCATGGCGCTCGCGTAGCCCATATCCAGGAACTCGATGCCGCGCTGGTAGGAGTAGATGTTGAGCGTCCGCGAGGCGTTGCCCGGCCCGCCCTGGGTCGTGATGTAGATCAGGTCGAAGAAGCGCAGCAGGTCGACGCTGCGCAGGATCGCGGCCGTGACCAATGTCGGCCCGAGCAGCGGCAAGGTGATGTGCAGGAAGATCTTCCCGCGGCTGACGCCGTCGATCTGCGCGGCCTCGTAGACATTGGTCGGCAAGGTCTGCAATCCGCCCAGCACAAGCAGCGCCACGAAGGGCGTCCATTGCCAGGTGTCGATCAGGGCGACGACCGGCAGCACCAGCTGCGTCGAGGCGAGCCAGTCCGAAGGCGGCAGGTGCATCAATTCGAGCAGGTAGTTCGCCGCCCCGAGCGACGGGTCGAGGATGACGATCCACATCATGCCGATCACGACCGGCGGCATCAGGAAAGGTGAGATCAAGATGGTGCGGACGAGTTGCTTGAGGACCGTGACGCGGTTCATCAGCAGCCCCAGGTAAAGCCCCAGGACGAGCTGCAGCACGATCGCCAGAACATAGAGCAGCACGGTGATCTTCAGCCCGTTCCAGAAGAGCGGGTCCGCCACCATGCGGGTATAGTTGCTGAGGCCGATGAACTTGGTCACCGCATTGCCCATGCGGAAGTCGCTGAGGCTGAACCAGATCGCGTAGCCCAGCGGCACCGCCACCATCAGCGCGACGAAGATCAGCGAGGGCGCGGCCATCCACATCAACTGCGGCGGCTTCTGGGTGGGCTTCGACCCTGTCCCGGCCACGGCGGCCGATACGGGCGCCCTTTCGACGGCAGCCGACATATTGCCTCCCTGTCTGAGGTCCCTTTGTGGGACTCCCGCTTTTTATGTGGCGCCGCGACTTGCCCGCGATCGCAGAGATTTGCCGGCGACCCGGCGACGCTCATCGCTTTTGCGTGGCGCTCATTCGCGCCTTCTATCCGCCGCGCTTGGGGCGGCCAGCTCCGCAACTTGGCCTTCATTACTCCAGCGCGAACAGGCCGCCGGCCTCGTTCCCACCGGCCCCGTCGAGGGGCGCAAGCGATGCTGGTCTCCCGTTTCCGAACCCTAGAAAATGTCGACTAGATTGTCAACATTATCATTTACGATCATGACGACAACGCAATCGTGGCGGGCGTACCCCGGCCCGGCCCCCTTCACCCGAACACGTGCTTGTCGAGGAAGGCGTTGCGGAACTTGCCGTCCGGGTCGTAGCGGCGGGCGCAGGCGCGGAACTCGGCGATGCGCGGGTAGAGCGGCGCCAGAGCCGCGGCATCGGCATGGATCAGCTTGCCCCAATGCGGCTTGGCGCCGAGCGGGATGAGCGCCGCCTCGAGCTCGCGGGTGACGGCGGCCACGGCTTCGGCCTCGAACTTCCAGGTGAAGTGGATGCCGATGGTGTCCTGCCGATAGGCCGGACTCAGCCAGAGCTCGTCTGCCGCCATCGTCCGGATTTCCGTGACGTGCAGGACGGGATCGACCCGGTCCGCCATCGCGCGGATGATCGCGACGGCCTCGGCGAAGCGCGGCCGGGCGATCAGGTACTCGCTCTGGATCTGCTCGGCGGGCGTCGGCGGGAGATGGGGCGGCGAATGCGCCAGGCGCTCCGACCAGGGCCCGGGCACGCCGAACGGATTGAGTCGCGCGAGCGGGTCGGGGCTGGTCGCGGGAACGGCGTAGGGCGGGCCCGGCCGCAGCCGCAGAGACGCGATCTCCGGCTCCGGCACGTCGAGCCGGGTCTTCAGCCAGATGCGGCCCGCCGTGGCCGCCGACCATTTGGTGAAGATGCTGACGCTGTAGGCGGCCGAGGTGAGCGCGTCGAAATTGCCGAGCAGATCGTCCCACGGCATGTCGACGAATGAGTCCTGGCGGATGTCGAAGCTCGGGCCGACATCGAGCGTCACCCGGCTGACGATTCCGAACGCTCCGAGGCCGACGACCACGGCCGGAAAGTCCGGGTCGCCGCGCACGACGTGCCTGACGCTGCCGTCGCTCGCGACGAGTTCGAGTCCGGCGACGGCGCTGGCCAGGGTCTGGTTGCGATCGCCCGAGCCATGCGTTGCCGTCGCGACGGCGCCTGCGATCGAGATATGCGGCAGCGACGCCAGGTTGTGCAGCGCGAGACCTTCCTGCTGAAGCCGGTCGATCAGGACGCTGTAGGAGGTGCCGGCGCCGACGGTCACGGTCAGCCGCGCGCGGTCGATCACGATGTCCGGGGCGATGCCGCTGAGGTCGACCATGACGCCTGGCGTGTCCGCGATCCCGTTGAAGGAATGCCGCGTCCCGACCGCACGGATCCGCGGCGACGCGGCAATGAGGCGCCGCAGCTCATCGATCGACGACGGACGATCCAGCCGCGCGGCCGTGAATGCATAGTTGCCAGCCCAGTTCTGCATTCTCACCAATCTCCTCCCGGGTCCGGCTCAAAGGCCGGCAGCGGTCGACGCTCCAGGGTCGCGCGCCCGCCTGTCCGGTGCTTTGCTTGCGCACGATCGGCCCGGGAGCGTGCGACAGCGCCTGCTGGTCAGTCGCTGCGCCCCGCGCAGTTTTCCGGCACTGATGCCGCCGGCCGCCGCCGCGTGCATTGTTCTTCTTCAGACCGTATGAATTGAAGACTTTATTGTCAACAATCTTATCTACGATAATGAAGACAATGATGGGCCGGCTTAGTCGGCGGGCGCCGGCGCTTGCCCACGTGGCGACGCTCCAGCCACTTGCTCATCGTTCAGCCCTCCACCTTCAAATTGGATTGCTTGTCGCGAGTGCAAGCACGTCGCCTACCAGGCTCGCCTAATTCGTGCGGACTACGGCCTACCCACTTTGCTCGTCTTGATTGCGATCGAGGATCAGCAGCATCGTGCCGGCCAGACGGCTCGTCACTCCGGGGGGCAGGGAGTGTATTGTCTGGCAACTGCGTTGAATCCTCAGGTGGTCGTTCTATTGACTCTCCTGGTGGCCGCGGATTCCGCCTGCGCAATCGACAAACATGATGCACCCAACACGGCGCTTGTCCGGCAAGGCGGCCTGTTGTCGGATCGGGTGGAGCCCCATCTCCATGTTGCGCAAGTCTCCCCACAGGTTTCGGCTTCGGTGGGGGGCTGCGGCGGCTCCTATGTCTTCGCCCAACTCGATACGTTGAGCTACACTCCTCTGCTTGGACCAAGGGCGGACCGGAAATGGCTCTCGGCGCAGGGCGATGCGGCCTCATGGTACGACGTCGAATGTGACACCAAGGACAGGCCGTCGGTATTTACCCGCTACCGTTTTGGCCAAAAGGCTGAAACCAATGCACTTGAGTACGATGACGCGACCGGCCACGTGGCGCGGAATGTAACCAAACGGCCGGATGGTACGGTCAACTACGTAACGCACTACCGTCGGGATACGGCGGGGCGTCCGATCGGGGCAGAAAATGTGGGTCCTGACGGCGAGCGACAGCTCGAAGCCGTATTCAACTACAAGGACGGCGTGCAGGAACTGAACCTGACCGATCCGCAAAAAGGCGCACCCCTTAGCCGGGCACGCAAGTGGTTCAACACCGAGGGGGCGCTGACCAAAGCCTACTGGTATTATCCTCGCTATTGGTTCGGTTATGATTATGATCCAAAGACTGGACTGTATATGCGCTTGGACAAGTATGACGGATCGAAGAAATTCGCCACGACAGCTTATGAATACGACAGTTTCGGCAATCCCGTTCAACGAATGTCACGGTGCCTGACGGCCGAATGCTATCCACCTGTTTCACGGGGGCAATTCGACCACGGTAACATGGTTCGAGAGGAGGCCGAGCAAAAAGATCGGACCAAGTTGGTTTGGGACAATCAGTTCAATGCCGACGGGCAAATGATCGCTTCGCTCCTTAGCGTCAACGGCCACTTCGCTCTAAAGTTCGTCATCGAAAGAAACGGTACGGCCGTTCAGCGGACACTTGCGTATTCGCCGAAAGGCGAGAAGCTGTTCGCATATGACAGTGCCGAGACCGTCTACCTGAACCGCGATGGATCTCCAGTCAATGGCGGGAAGTTTGAGAGATTTACGCAGAAGAATATTTGGTAGGTTTTTCGACTGCAGCTTGAGGCCCAGGCGGTCTTATTCTCCAAAAGGCAGCGGCCCGCCCAGATTTGCTGTTTAACAACGAGCGCGCGGAATACGTCATGTCGAGTAACAACCCGTGGAATACGCCTCTCCATGGTGCGGCGGCCTTTACGCCGCAACAGGTGCAATTCCGGCAGGACTGGGGGCTGGAGCCCAGGCCTCAGGTTCCCCCGCCTGGAGGCGGCGGATTCGGGCCCCCCGGCCCACCGACGGTCGGCCAGATCACGTTCGGCTCCCATGATAGTGGAGGACGCATTGGGCGCACTGGCAACCCCAGAGAACCCATGTCCGGGCAGGAACTGGCGCGACTATTGCTTTCGATCGTTCTGTTTCCGGCCTGTGTTTATGTCGTTGCCGGCACCCTCGCGACCTTTCCCTGGTGGGCCTATGTGGTCGCGAGCTTTGTGCTTCTCGTTGTGGCCACCAGGTCCGAATGGTTCGGTGAGGCAATGCTGCGATGCGGCACCGTTGCCGTCCTATTGCTGGCCACAGCCTCTCTCTTTCAGGTGGTTCCGCTGGCCAACCGCGCATGCTCGGTGCGATCCTTCTGGCAGCGCTGACCTTCTCACTGTTCACCCTGCTGACCGGAAAGGGAGCCCGAATCAATGAGGTGCTGGGTGAATTGATCAATTACTGGCTCGGCCTTATCAGCATCCTGATCATCGCGATTGTTATCTGTTACGTCCTGAAAGTATTGAACATCCAGACCTACGATTTTGAATATTACGCTTTTCGCGCTCTGAGATTTATGACGGTGTCCATATACGATGCTGGAATTGAACTGTGGGCGCGCGCACTTGGATCATAGCAGAGGGCTTTCCGGCAGTACGTCATGCCGGCTAAGAGAAACCCTGAAAATCGGCTCTCCTCACTAACGTAGCGCGGTGAACCTGGGCAAGCTATTGTCTCTTGGGGCATGCACTCAATGAATGGTGTTGTTGATCTGAAGCCAGGCAAGGCGCTCAGCCTCGTCCCGTGATAGTCCGCACTCGTATTCGAGCATGCCGGCGCGCTGGTCGAAGAGGGCTGTCGCTTCATCTTCCATCGAAGAGGAATCCTCGGATTCCCGCCTAGGGCGAGCTGACAAACCCCTTCCGGCTGACTTTTGTCAGTTTTGTCAGTCCCGGTTTGGGCCATTCGACGATTTTCTTCATGCTCACGCAGGCGGTCCAGCCACTTGCTCATCGCTTAGCCCTCGACCTTCAAATTTGGGTTCCAGACGTAGAGAGTGGATGGCCGGCCCGTGCTGTTGCTGCCGGCGACTTCGCGGCAGTGATGAGTGCCGAGCAGCACCTCGATCGCAGATGCAACCGCCTCTCGATCGGTCATCTATGACGTACGCGGCCATCCCTGCGCGGTCGCGTTCCGGAAGCTCAAGATCAAGCCCGACTGGCGGCTCCACTTTCCCAATGATGAGGCGCGCAACCGCAGGATCGCCGAGCACTTCGAAGCTGCCGCCGCCGTCGAGGCTGCGGCACGGCTCGGAGCGCGCTCGCGAACGAAATCGGCTCGATCGGCTTTGCGCATGAAAGTGCCGCCAGCGGAACGGCGTGCCATGGGCTGGCGAGGCTGACATGTGCCGCGTCAGCGTACGAATCAGCGCGCCAAAGCCCCGCAATCAAGCGGGTTTTCAGGATATCAACGACTTGGAGAAGGATGGTGGAGCCAGGCTCCGCCGAACATAGTTTCCATAGCGGTCCATGGACGTCCATAACGATACCCGTAAACCTCTGGTTTCACGAGTGATTCTGTGCCATCATGTCCACATCGGTTCGCAGCGTTCGCTTACAGGTTGCCGCGAACCGGCACATAAACTAGGGCCGGAGGTAATCGTCAACGACGCAACCGTGGAGAAGCTCGGCGAGTTGCTGAACGAGAACCGGAACGGCCTCTTGCTCATCCGCGACGAACTGCCTGGCTTCCTCTCCCGAATGGAAGATCAGGAGTGCCAGGGCGAACGGGCGTTCTATCTGGAGGCCTTCAACGGCGACGGCTCCTTCACCTTCGATCGGATCGGCCGCGGCACGGTGCGCATCGAGGTCTGCACCGTCTCCATCATCGGGGGCGTTCAGCCCTCGCGGATCATCCCGCTGGTGCGAGGCGCCGTCTCGGGTTCCAGCAATGACGGCCTGCTCCAGCGTCTCCAAGTGACCGTCTGGCCGGATGCGAGTTCGTCCTGGCAATGGGTCGACCGCTCGCCCAACGCCGCGGCCCGTATTGAGGTAGATCGGATCTTCCGGGACACGCGAGACATGCCCGCACAAGCCGATGGCGAGCCGCGTATCATGCGGTTCGATCCCGCTGCGCAGGACGCCTTCCGCGAGTGGATGGAGGGCATCCAAAAGGAGGCGCGCTCCCGGTCTCTCCCATCGGCCCTGGAGAGCCATATTCTTAAGATGCCGAAGACGGTCGCGAGCCTCGCGCTGATCTTCGACATGATCGAGGGCGACGGCGACGACCTGATTGGGGATACCGCCATCCTGCGCGCTCTCGGTTGGGCCGATTATCTCCGCACGCATGCCAACCGGCTCTACGCAGCCGGACAGACGATGGCAGAGGAAGGCGCCCGGCTGGTCGTAGAACGCCGCGGAACGCTACCCGAGGCGTTCACAGCCCGTGACATTCAGCGGAGGCAGTGGACCGGGCTGACCGATCGAGAGGCGGTTGCATCTGCGATCGAGGTGCTGCTCGGCACTCATCACTGCCGCGAAGTCACCGGCAGCAACAGCACTGGGCGGCCGAGCACTCTCTACGTCTGGAACCCCAATTTGAGGGTGGAGGGCTGAACGGTGGGCAAGTGGCTTGATCCACTGCGCGAACACGAAAAAATCGCCAAATGGCCGAAACCGAAACTGACAAAACTGACAAAACCTCTTCCAGGTGACTTTTGTCAGTTTTGTCAGTTCGCTCTAAGCGCGACACCGCGAATTTTTCACCCTCTCACGCCCACGACCGGATTGTCCTGCGCGGCGGCGGAGCGCTTGCGGATCGCCTTTCAACGGCTCCGGCATTACTGCATAAACCACCCTTGGCGCCTAGGGCGGCTAGGTTGGCGTTCGTGAGCATAATCTCGGGTAGAAAGTCGGATGCTCGATATCGAGAGCGTTTGGGCATTCTAGATCGTGGGACTCGCAGTAGGCTCAATAGCCAAAGAGAACACCTGCCTCAAAAAAGAGAATGCAGATTCAGCGGAAAAGATTTTACTATCGTCAAATTTATGGTCTAGGCTAAACATGAGACTTTCTCGGCGAACTCCGAAAGGTTGCGAGATGAAAGCGGTAATCTTGGGCTGGCTTTTGTGCTTGGCATCCGCGACAGCCTTTGCCGAGACTATTTGCATTGGAAACGGTAGCGAGCGTCAATGCCGAGACGCGCGCCCTCAAGGCGGTTATTCAGCCCCTTACCGACCGCAGAATACTAATACTCGCGACCCCAACTTGGATAACAACGTCAATAAGTACAATAATCGATCAAATACGAATATTCGAAGCGACACCCGCGAGAGGCGATAATAAAAAATCGTATAATCAATAACTATAATTGAGTGCTGTTAAATTTATAGCATTTACCTCGATATATAAATTTACAGAAAAGAAGCAATATAATGCTACTTTCAGACATACATACATAATAATCTAGAATTGACGCTTTTGAGGCGGAATAAAATCTACTCTAGTGCAAGTTCCACGCTCTCGCAAAAACACTCTTGGATTTGGCCTGAAGAAAGAAGTCCATCTACCTGTAAAGCGATTCACGGTCTCGATGTCACTAAAGAATATATTCTCGTTATCGTAGTCCTTAATTCTATTCTCCTTGGCTGTATTATGATCGTAGTAAGTTCTATGGAAAAGATTTACATTTCGGTATATTTCAAGCGGCTCTCTTTTACACTCTGCTTCCCCGTCAACGCATGTTTCTTGCTGCAGTCGGCAAAACAACGTAAATGGCGGATCAATTGCGGGCTGCCTCGCTAGCGCGTGACATGAGAGCGATAGATAAAAAAACGTAGCAAATTTTAACATATGAATTCGCCCCGAACTTAAGCCGCCAAGCGCGAGTGTCGAGTATCCTAGTGTCGATTGGACGTTGGAGCAACGGGGCATAGCGCGGCTGAAAGGTGTGGCCATTATGGTCACACCTTGTAGCGATGTCATTCCCCAGCTGTACTCGCTATTCGTTTTTCCGACGATGAGCAGTTTGACCTTAACAAAGAGCCGTTTGGTATAATATGCCGGCGTCTACTTATACTCGATGGGGATCGCTCGGCCCGATAGCGCTGGCAGGGCGGACAGGGCGGGCTTTAAACCCGCGGTGCGGTTTTCAGTCGGCGAAGAGCTGTCTCGCGACGAAGCTGAGCGCCTTGCCCGCATCCAAGTCAGCAACACCGTCCACTGACACCAACATGACCATCGAACCCGACGCCGCCTCCTGGCTTCGGATGCAGGTCGCCTACGCCGCTTGCCCCGCAGAGCGCGAAGTTGACGTGTCGACGATTTCCAGCCTCAACACGGAATGAGCGCAGCTAACGACGTATGTCGATTATGACGACGAGCCTTACGCCCGCATCCCGCAACTCATCGCCGCTACTTTGCCTCGAAATTAACAGGCAGGGGTAGGCCGACCGCGGATTGGTGGATCAGTGCCGACCAGAGCCGGTGCACTGCATTTCCATCTCGAATTTCGACAAACTCTCGTTTTCTCGCTCCTGGTAACTGACCCCGTTCAGCCACGTGAAAAGGTAGCCCGCTACCCGATCTCCTTCCTTTATCTCGCTGGTATACGGCTGGTAAGGAGCAGGAGCTGGTGGGATAGAATAAATCCGCGGCGATGAAGCATAATCACCTGCCCCCGCGCACCGCAGGGGTATTTTGACGTAACTTTGACCGCCAGCATAAACAGGAAGCGTAACCTTAAATGTTCTCTTTTCAGGCGGACCAAAGCACCCAAGCTGGGGGCACTCTTTGTAGAGCGTCCACAACCCGAAAATTGCCGCCGCCCCTACTCCTCCACCGCCAAACAACTCAACAAATATTCGCCATTTTGACTTTACTGGAAGTGTCTCCGGCAATTTTTTCCCCCCATCTTGTAACGCTGCCTTGCTATGAGCGGTCGGTAGGAGGCTACTGGCTCTGAGCCGTGATGGCTAGCGCAGCGCGGCCTCGCGCGACGTCGAGCACGAGGTTGCTAACTTGATCGTCTGAGAGCTGGTCGATGACTTCGGCCCCTTGAGCGGAGCGGCCTCCGGGGCTCCGTTGGCCTTCGGGAGCTGAATCAGCTCGGGCACAGAAGCCTTCACGATATCGCGTTGCGTGGCGATGTCATGGATGGACAGATCCGCAAACGCGATGGATGCGGCTGCAACGCGGTCCCGGTTAGAAGAGACAACCCGAAGGTCGGTTGCGCGCGGAGCGCTGGTCGATCGCATCGTCCGGAGGTTCGCTGACGACTATGGTTCTGTATGAAGCAGGCGACCGGTTCCCGTAATGACCCGGTCGGAACCAATGCGCAGTACGATCGAGCCGGACATTCCCGTCGAACCGACCGGACCAGTTCCCCCTGCTTGACCGTTAGGCCCCGGAGATCCATTTCTTCCGGCAGTTCTACAAAATCCGATCGGAAGGCCCTCCGGACCGCCCGGACCACCGCCGCCGCCCGGACCACCATGCCCCGAAACACCGCCGGGGCCGCCGACCGCAATTATCTCAAGGACAGTGCCAGGTTCGATTCGACCAAGGGTGACTTCAACACTTCCTGCCGGCCCCCCATCGCCGCCTGCGCCTCCGTCGCCACCGCGCCCCCCCTCTCCGCCATCGCCGCCGCGCCCCGGACCTCTCCGACAATCAAAAACGCCTGGAGTGGATGGCGTTCCGGTAGCGCCGGGGCCGCCCGCCCCACCTGAGCCACCAGGACCACCCGAGCCGCCTGCTTGACCGCTGGTATCGAGAACGAGCCGACCTGATAGATTGTCGGCGATAAGTGCCAGGCCGGCAGCCTGGGCGCCACGCGCGCCCGGTTTTCCACTGTCGCCCGATTGACCAGGTGAGCCCGCTCGCCCAGAAGCCCCCCCTGGGGCTCCGGGCGCTCCCGGAGCCCCAGGCAAGCCCGACAAAGCAGAGCCTTTCGGCAATGCACGAAGTACACCGTCGGTGGATCGGAGCGCGGTGAACCGGAGCGGCTGTCCTGATGCTGGTATCAGCGACTCGCCGCGTATCTCTTCAGACGCAGCCGGCGGAGCTTGCGCCCCAGCTGTTGTATGATCGTTTATAGTGGGCGCGGGCGCGGCCGAGGCACTCTGTTGAGCCTCGGGCGCAAACAGAATTTGAACCTGCCGAGAAGTCGGTTGTGATCTTCCACCCCAGCTATCCTGGACAACCAACTGAACCATATGCTGCCGCGCCAGACGGTCTCGGCTGTCGACTTTTAGCGTGTACTGCTCGCCCCGAGAAACAAATCTGTTGTCAACCCTCCATTCAAATGTAACCGGCCCGTCGTCGAACGCAGAAGTTCTCACCACATCGAAAGTGTAGTCGGAACTCGCTCTATCAGGCCCTGGGGCGAGCTCGATCTCAGGTTTAGTATGTTCGCGGGCCTCCAGAATGGTAGTTATGCTCTTCCTTTTACTGCAAGCAAAAAAGATCAACTTTTGAATCCAGAGGCAGCCAGGGTCGTTCGTCACAGTAAGTGCGACGGCGTAAAAGCCCTCTTCCGGAGCAAGCCACCGCCACGAGATGTCGCTGCGGCTCAATGCATTTGGGCAAGCCGAACCAGCGCTCGGCACTGGTTCGCACGGGAGCTTTCTTATCGCCCAGTTGTAGGCTAGCTGTTCCCCGTCCCCGCTCGACCGGTCTGCACTCAGCAGTAGCGGCACGCCGGTTGGCACGACAAGAAGCTGACCATCTTCTATCTTGCGAGCGGTCTGACGCCCCATCCCTTTTGCGAGCACCGCGATTTGTGCTTCTGGTGGCTGGTTCGCTGTTCCGTCAATCGTGATGAGAGCGCCAATGCCCCCGAGTATTACTGTCGTTGTCGTAATAAGGGTGGCAAAGTGTTCGCGAAAGAATGGCTTCGGCTTTGCCGGCTCTGGCGCGACGATCTGGATAATGGGGCCTTCAGATTTTGGCTGTTCCGGATCACCAACCATTACTTATCCCCTTAATTCTGAGAAGGAAGGTAATAGCCACAAAATGCCGTCTACCAGACGAACACCTTCAAATTGCTTCAATCTTTCGCTATCGAAGTATCTTTGCAATCTGAGTGTGTCGGTGAATTGAAAACCTCACCTACCTGTTTAGCCCTCGCTTGCCAATTTTTACAGCGCCAGAAAAATCGTAAGCTGTGGTCGCCCGATACCTCGTACGTGATCGGCTCGCAAATATCATCGCGGTCGTTCTTGCGACGAGGCGCAGCTAGCAAACCCGTTCCGCTATTCGTCCTGTAAAACGGGAGCACGGCAACAAAGGAAAGGGCGGGATTCGAACCTGCGATACGGTTTCCTAACGGCCCAAAATAGCCGCGCTATTGAGCGACTTTTGGATTGGAGCACTTTTGCGCTGATTGGTCCGCATGGCGCATTCAGTGATTTAGCGACGTTTCCTCGCTTTTGCTTCGACTGGATTGAACAGTAGCGGCTCTTCCAGCGGCAACGGCTGTTGTTGCCGAGCCGGCTTCCCGCCGCTTATCGGCATGGGCGGTAGTGGCGGCTCCCTGCGAAGTTCCTCCGGCGTCGGCTTGCGCTGGGGCTTCTTTCGCTGGACGGCGCGAGCTTCCTGCGTGGCTCTAACGGTGTTGAGTTCGGTAAGGATGCCGAGGTTTGGGCCTGCAATCAAATCCCTTACCGTCACGATCTGGATGCGCGGCCGCTCACCCCCAGGTAGTTCAATCCTACCACCCAAAGCCGCTTCAGTCCTCATGTCGGAAGTCGGGTCGTTCAAGCAAATGAACACGCCCATATCGGCGCCCTCGCGTTGAACGACGCTCTTGAGAACTCGGATTGCGTCCGGGCCAACATGACGACCGCTTTTGACAGAGACGATTGCGTGTCCATAGCGCCCAGGACCTGAGATGAACGAAATCTCGCCGTCGATTCCCTTATCCGGCCCCCTGCCCTTTGCTTGGCCTCCAATGCGACCAACGGCCCATTCCTGGAAGGTATACGGCGGAAGCTCCGCAAGCTTCCGAGCAGCGAATTCGTCCTTAGGAATACCTTCGACCGCATATTTTGCGGACGGCAACCATGTTTTGATCCGATCCTCGATAACTTGGATCGCCAAGTAGGTGATATCGATCCCAATCCATGAGCGCCCCAATCTCTCAGCTGCGTGAACCGCTGTTCCGCAACCACAGAATGGATCGAGCACGACGTCGCCTTGCTTGCTGGACGCAGAGATAATTCTTTCTAGCAGAGCCAAAGGCTTCTGCGTCGGGTAGCCAACACAAAATTGCTGTTGCCATTCCCCCTCCGTCAGAACCGCGCTCAACTCTTCTCGCTGATCTACAAACGTGCCCGCAAGGCTCTCCTGCCATTCCTCATCCGTGAGGGGTCTGTCGCTGACGGTGTAGCGAATGCCGTTGCCGTGTATCGCCCGTTCGAGCGCCACAAGGCGCCTAGAAATCTCCCGGCTCATGCGACGCTCCTTACGGCCTCGTATGGGCTGATGATCATGCGGAAGATGTAGAAGACGTTCTCGGGACTGGCAGCGACGATAGCCGCAATCTTGGCCTCGCGCTCGGCTTCATCGGTGCCATGGATGATATGACGCTCGACGCTGCGCGCCGGGTTGCGGATAGCGTGGGCAACCTCCAGCTTGGCCAACCGACCCGATATCCGTGTCATGCCGGCCTCGTGATGCCTACGATGATGGCCTGATCCAATTCGCTATCGGAAACCCGCCCCCAAATCATCGGAGATACCAGATGCCAAACGCACATGTTGCGGCAGCCGCCACCGGCTTGCCCGCCGCCATCTTCAATCGCCGCCGTATGCTTCTCGGCTTGGCCGCGGCGTCAACGGCTGCCGCCGCGCCCATCGCGGTCGTGGCCGCCACCGATGAACTGCCCGAGAACACGGCCCTGCTCAATCTCGGTAATGGGACTTCCGCTCTTCTGGAGGCCTCCGCCGAGGAAGCAGCCGCGCTTCCACTACCGTGACTTTCCGAGGATCATTTTCAGCGATTGCGAGAGCGCGCTAAGAGGCGATAGCAGGCCGATCGACCGCTATCTCGACAACTATCTCAGCTACTCGAATTTTGAAGCTCTTGAGGAGCGACAGAGGGGGTTCCACGGCGCCAACCGCGTCGTCGTGAACGCAACGGTGACGACAAAGGATAATCTGAGCGTTCGCCTCTGGATGAAGAGGCTTGATGATCGCGGGCGATGGACACCGGCGCCGGAGTGGCGAGACATTCCATACTATGGCCAGTCAGCCGTGATGGAGCGGCCGGATGACGAAGTGCTGTTCATTCGCGATGTCGATCGCCTCCTGGTCGAGAAGGTCGCCCACTACGAGCGCTACGACCGCGTCGATAAGGACGAGCGGAGGTTGGTCGAGGCATCGTGTCAGCTGGTCAACGCAGTGTTCTGGCTGACGGTCCCCCCACAGGCCGAGCCATTGGAGGTCCGCTCCCCATTTGATGCACCGTCCTATGCGGGATTGAGAACCGCGCCGTGGCGGGACGATCTGACCCAAGAGTTCGCGGTCGAAAGCACACTCGAATTCGTGTCGTTCGTGAACGAGCTTCGGCGCGCTGAGAAACGCTTGCCGATTCCGCAAGGCAGCTTCCCGGCAAAGGCGAGTGATCTGGAGAAACTTGTGAAGGAGGCTCGTTCAGCTCGGGCTCGCCAGCAGCGCCGCCCTCCTCCCGCTTCGGATTCTGCTTCGGAATAGCGCGTCAAACGGAGAGCATTTTGTCCGCAGTCGTCCACGGAACGCCGCGCCAATCCAGCCGCGAGACTAGGGCCGGAGATAGGGCCGGAATTTGGAGGTCGGATTTTTCTGTAATTAAATCAGCTATTTAAGCTGGAAAGGATGGTGGAGCCAGGCGGAATCGAACCGCCGACCTCTTGAATGCCATTCAAGCGCTCTCCCAACTGAGCTATGGCCCCACATAAGCCGCCGATTTGGGGATCGGCCGGGTCTTTCCTGGACATCCAGGCTTCGCCCTGGTGGGCGTCGGCCTCTCGATGTCCGCTCGCCGCAACCGCGGCGAAGCGCTCTATAGGCGGGCTAGCTCGAAGACTCAAGCACCCTTGTGACGGTTTTCCGTCAATTCTTCAGCGAGGCGCCTCAGACGTCCTCGTCGCCCTCGATATCGCCGTCGATCAGGTCGGCGACGTCGTCGTCGCCTTCCTCGTCCTCCTCGAGGAAGGTGTCGTCCTCCTCCGGCGCGATGTCGTCCTCGACCTCGATATCGTCCTCGCTGGTGACGACGACGTCCTTCTCGGCCGTTTCGGCGTCGGCCTCGTCGAGCGAGACGAGCTCGACGGCGCCGTCGGCGACCTCGGCCTCCTCCTCGTCATCGGCCGGCTTGGCCGCAGCCACCGCCGCTGCCTTCGCCTGCGGCTCGAACATCGAGCGCGGGAAGGACTGCCCCGTATAGGGGGAGACGATGGGATCCTTGTTCAGATCGTAGAATTTGCGCCCCGTTGTTGGGCAAACGCGCTTCGTACCAAGTTCCGGTTTCGCCACTGCGTCGGACCTTCAATTTTCGGACATGTTCTGAAAAGCAGGCGCGTCCGTTAGTCGGGCAAGAGGGCCCTGTCAAATGCTGATTTCATCCGGGCCGCTGATGTCGTCCACGGCTCAATGGCTGGAGCATGACGTCGTCCGAAAAACCGGCCCCCGCTTTTCGGCGTCATGCTTGTGCGTGACGTGCGCGGGAAGGTCATGCTAGGCAGCCTGCGTTCTTCGTCAGCTCCCATGAAAGACTACGACCCTGGCGCACGCCGAGCATCCCGTCCCCGTCACCGCACGCGCCAAAGGCCCGCTTTGCGGCCGCGTCCGGGTCCCCGGCGACAAGTCGATCTCGCACCGCGCGATGATCTTCGGGCTGCTCGCGATCGGCGAGACCAGGATCACCGGCCTGCTCGAAGGCGAGGACGTGATGCGCACGGCGGCGGCCGCGCGTGCGCTCGGCGCGATCGTGCATCATGACGGCCCTGGCGCCTGGCGCGTGCAGGGCGCTGGCGTCGGCGGCCTGAAGCAGCCGGAAGGCCTGCTCGACTTCGGCAATGCCGGCACCGGCTCGCGCCTGATGATGGGCGTCTGCGGCGCGCACCCGATCACCACGACCTTCGACGGCGACGCCTCGCTGCGCAAGCGGCCGATGCGGCGCATCCTCGATCCGCTCGAGCTGATGGGCGCGGTGGTGGTCGAGCAGCGGGAGGGCGGCCGCGTGCCGCTGACGATCCGCGGGCCGAAGGAGGCGGTGCCGATCACCTACCGGCCGCCGGTCGCCTCGGCGCAGATCAAGTCGGCCGTGCTGCTCGCCGGCCTGGCGGCGCCGGGCGAGACCACGGTGATCGAGGCCGAGGCGACGCGCGACCATACCGAGAAGATGCTGAGGCATTTCGGCGCCGAGGTAACCGTCACCCGGGAAGGCGCCCATGGCCGCCGCGTCGTGCTGAAGGGCCAGCCGGAATTGCAGGCGGCGCCGATCGCAGTGCCGGCCGACCCGTCCTCGGCCGCCTTCCCGCTGGTGGCGGCGCTGATCGTGCCGGGCTCGGACATCCTGATCGAGAGCGTGATGACCAACCCGCTGCGCAGCGGCCTGCTGGCCACGCTGCGCGAGATGGGCGCCGACATCACCGTCGAGAGCGAGACCAACGAGGGCGGCGAGAGCGTGGCGACGTTGCGCGTGCGCGCCGGCGGCCTCAAGGGCGTCACCGTGCCGCCGGAGCGGGCGCCCTCGATGATCGACGAATACCCGGTGCTGGCGGTCGCGGCCTCCTTCGCCAGCGGCACGACGCGGATGCGCGGGCTGCAGGAGCTGCGCGTCAAGGAATCCGACCGGCTCGCCGCCGTCGAGGCCGGGCTGAAGGCGGCCGGCGTGACCTGCCATATCGACGGCGACGACCTCGTCGTCGAGGGCGGCAACGGCAATGTCGCCGGCGGCGGCGTGGCCGCGACCCATCTCGACCACCGCATCGCCATGAGCTTCCTGGTGATGGGGCTGGCGACGCAGAAGCCGATGCAGGTCGATGACGGCGCGATGATCGCGACCAGCTTCCCGAGCTTCATCCCGCTGATGAACGGGCTGGGCGCCGAGATCGAATGAGCGGAGACGGCAGAAGCGGACGGCTCGTCATCGCCGTCGACGGCCCCGCTGCCTCCGGCAAGGGCACGCTGGCGCGCCGGCTCTCGGCCCATTACGGCCTGCCCTATCTCGATACCGGCCTGCTCTACCGCATGGTGGCGCGCGCCATGCTCGATGCCGGCCACGACATCCGCGATGCCGCGGCGGCGGAGCGGATCGTCGCCAGCTTCGACCAGGCGGGCTTCGCCGAGGAGACGCTGCGCGGCCGCGAGATCGGGGAAGCCGCGTCCGTGGTCGCGGCGATGCCGGCGGTGCGCAAGGGGCTGATCGAGCGGCAGCGCGCCTTCGCGGCGCAAGACGAGGGCGCCGTGCTCGACGGGCGCGACATCGGCACCGTGATCTGCCCGGAGGCCCCCGCCAAGCTCTTCGTCACCGCGACGCCGGAGGTGCGCGCGGCGCGGCGCCACAGGGAGCTGGCCGGGCGCGGCGAGGCTGCCACATTCGAAGGCATCCTGGCCGATATCCGCCGGCGCGACGCCCGCGATTCGGGGCGGAGCGATGCGCCGTTGAAGGCTGCGGAAGATGCGGTGATCCTCGATACGTCAGCCTTGACGGTCGAAGAGGCGGTCGCGGCGGCGGTCACGATCGTGAATGCGCGCCGCAGAGGCTGACGCTGCACAGCATTCGCCCTTGGCGATACCGAAATCGAAGCGCACACTCGCATGACATTTGCTTGAAGCATGACGTGATCCGAAAACCGCTTCGCATTTTTCGGCATCATGCTTGGCTATATGACGACGGGAGGTGGCGATGCGGCGTTGGCTGTTCGGTCTCTTGAGTCTCGCGGCGGCCGGATTGTGCACCGGCTCGGCGCCGAACGCGCAACAGCCCTCGACGCCACCGGAAGAGGTCGATGTCGCGCTCGTGCTCGCGGTCGACGTCTCCTACTCGATGGATATCGACGAGCTCGCCCTGCAGCGGAACGGCTATATCGAGGCCTTCCGCTCGAAACAGCTGCACGAGGCGATCGGCAAGGGAGCGATCGGCAAGATCGCCGTGACCTATTTCGAATGGGCCGGCGGCAATTTCCAGTTCGTGGTCAAGCCCTGGACGATCATCGACACCCCGCAATCGGCCATCGCCTTCGCTGAGGAGCTGGGCGAGGCGCCGACGCGGCGCGGCCGGCGGACCTCGATCTCGGGCGCGATCGACCTCGGCATGTCCCTGCTCGACCAGGCCAACGTCACGGCGATGCGCAAGGTGATCGACATCTCCGGCGACGGCGCCAACAATGATGGCCGCCCGGTGACGGTGGCGCGCGACGAGGCTCGCGACAAGGGCATCAGCATCAACGGCCTGCCGGTGATGCTGAAGCAGGCGAGCTATTTCGACATCGACAATCTCGACGTCTACTACGAGGACTGCGTCGTCACCGGCATCGGCGCCTTCGTCATCCCGATCCGCGAGCGCCACCAGTTCGTCGACGCCACCCGCACCAAGCTGGTGCGCGAGATCGCCGAGCTGCCGGCCGGCGAGGCGCGGGTCCAGAAGGCGCAGGCGCAGAAGCCGCGGACGGAATGCATGTCCGGCGAGCGGCAATGGCGCGATCGGATGGGGAATTGAAGGTCGTTCAGTTCGGGGAATCGTCGTCGCCGGGCGCCAGCAGCGCTTTGACGTCGCGACCGCGATAGAGGATGCGCAGCACGATGACCTCATCGGCCGTCACAACGAAGGCAATGGTCGCACGTCTCCGGTAGCCGAGAAGCCGTAGCCCCGGCGCGAGATCGTCGCGCCGCGTTCCCCGCTCCGGCGCGATGCCGAGCCCGAGACAATAGTCAGTCAAACTGCCGGTGAAGCTGCGAGCCGGACTTCTGCCCGAGCGATCGGCGATATAGGCGAAAAGCGCATCGAGATCGTCCTGCGCCTCAGGGGCAAAGAGAACCCTGAACGATCTCATCCGCGGCCCGAGGCCGGCTTCTTCTTCGCATCGTAGCGCGCCTCGAGCCCGGCCATGACCTGCTCGGCCGGGATCGCGCGCGACGGGTCGGCCCGATAGGCCTCGTAGGCGGGAACGACCTCCTCGCGCAGCCAGGTTTCAAGCGCGGCATCGCGCGCTTGCAAGGTCCGCAAACCGTCGCGAATGACCTCGCTCTCCGACGCATATTCGCCGGATGCGACCTTGTCCTTGACCATCTGCGCCATCTCGTGGGGCAAGGTGATGCTGAGCGAGGTGGTGCTGCGCATGGCTCGGTCTCCTCTGATCAAGAATAGCAAACACGATTCAATCGTGCCAGCGCCGCAAGATCAGCCGCTTCACCCCAGCGCGCGCTTGATCGCGGCGATGTCGACATTGCGCAGGTAGCGCGGGATGTTGCGCCACATCGTGTGATAGCCGAAGCCGCCGTTGCGCAGCTCGTCCAGCGCCTGCTCCCTGCTCCAGCCCTGGAACACCATCCGGTACATCGCCGTGACGACCCCGGTGCGGTCGGCGCCGTGCTGGCAATGCAGCAGTACCGGGCCGAGTGCCTCCGCAGCCCTGATCGCGCGCAGCGCCGCGATGACGTCCTCATCCTCGATGTGCCAGGTCTTCATGGGAATGCGGACCAGCCTGATGCCGGCAAGCCCGGGCAGGCGCTGATCGGAATGAAAGGCGCGGAGGTTGACGATCGTCCTGACGCCGAGCGAGCGAATGGCCTTCACATCGCCTTTGTGAATCTGCGCGCTGCGGAAGAGCATGGGCGTCACGCGATGCAGGTTCATCGCGGCTGCGACCGGCGTCGCCCATTCGCGCCTTTGCACGGCATCGGCGGCATGAACCGAAGGCAGGGGCGGAAGGAACTGGGCGGCGACGAGAAGAGGCAGGGTGAGCAGTCGGCGGTGTTTCATCATGCCCTGCAAGCTTCGCAGGTCATCGCGGATGACCTCGCTGTCCGAGATGCGCCGCCCGAGGCGGCTTTGCCTTTGGCGATCTGCACCTTCTCTTGAGGCCGAACGATGGCACAAGCCCAGGCGCCGGGCATCGCGTGCCGGTCCTTCAGGTGCCGCGCGGCTTCGCCCGCGTCGTCGGCAGGGCGGCAGCTGGATCGTCGGGCCAGAGATGGCGCGGGTAGCGGCCCTTCATGTCGGCCTTCACCGCCGCCCAGGAACCGCGCCAGAAGCCCGGCAGGTCGCGCGTCACCTGGATCGGCCGATGCGCCGGCGAGAGCAGCTCCAGCACCAGCGGCACGCGCCCGCCGGCGAGCGCGGGGTGCTGGGCCAGGCCGTAGAGCTCCTGCACCCTGACCGAGATGGTCGGCCCGGCCTCGGCGGCGTAGTCGACCGCGAGGTTCGAGCCGGTCGGCGCGGTGAAATGGGTCGGCGCCTCCGCGTCGAGCCGGCGCTTCAGGTCCCAGGGCAGCAGCTCGGCCAGGGCCGAATCGAGATCGGCTGTTACGATGGCCGAGAGCGAGGCGCGACCTTCGACATGCGGCGCGAGCCAGAGTTCCGGCTCGGCGGCGAGACCCGCATCGGAGAGATCGGGCCAGGGATTGTCGCCGCCAGCGCCCGCCGCCTTGCGCAGGAAACCGGCACGCTCGCGCAACTGAAGCTGGCCCTTGCTCCAGGGCAGCAGGCCGATGCCGAGCCCGGCGATGCCCTTGGCGAGAATCGTAGCGTTCTCGGAGGTGGGCTCGACCGGCAGCGGACGTTCGGCCAGCGCCAAGGCGCCATAGCGCCGGACGGCGCGGGAGCGTAGCGCCCGGGCGTTGCGGTCGAAGCTGGTCTCGGTGCGCTCTTCCAGCGCGAGCGGCGCCAGCCCCTCGTTGGCGAGCCGCATGATCTCGTCCTCGCCGATCGCCGCAGCGCCGGTGATGCGGGCCTGCTGGGCGGCGCCGGTCATGTCGGCGACGACGAGCCAGGGCTCGCGCGCCAGGCGCTGGGCCGGCTCCAGCGCCGCGCCGCGGCCATTGGCGAGGAGATACTGGCCGGAGCCCGGCGCGCGGGCCTTGGCGACGCGGTCGGGATAGGCCAGCGCGAGCAGCAGGCCGGGCGAGAGCGGCGCGTCCTGCCGGCGCGGGCTCGCCTTCTCCGCCAGCCGCGCCCAACCCTCGGCGAGGCGGCGCATGTCGGCGGCGCGGCCGCCGCGCTCGCGGCCCATGCGCTCGACGCGCTCGGCGAGGTCGATGCCGTCGCCGCCAAGGCCGCGCTCGACCAGCACGGCCGCGAGATCGGCGGCGGGACTGGCCTGGCCGTAATGCGCTGCAGCAACCACCATGCGGGCCAGGCGCGGCGGCAGCGGCAGGGCCTGCAAGGCGCGGCCATCCGGCGTGATGCGCCCGTCGGCGTCGAGCGCGCCAAGCGCCAGCAGAAGGCTGCGCGCCTCCTTCAGAGCCGGCGCGGGCGGAGCGTCGAGGAAGGCGAGGCTTGCCGGCTCAGCGACGCCCCAGGCGGCGCAATCGAGCAGCAGCGGGCTCAGGTCGGCCGACAGGATCTCGGGCCTTGTGAAGGCCTCCAGGGCGCCTGTGCCGGCTTCCTCCCAGAGCCGGTAGCAGATGCCGGGCTCGGTGCGGCCGGCGCGGCCACGGCGCTGGTCGGAAGCCGCGCGGCTGGCGCGGCGGGTCTCGAGCCGGGTGATGCCGATATCGGGCTCGTAGACCGGAATGCGGGCAAGGCCGGAATCGATGACGACGCGCACGCCCTCGATGGTCAGCGAAGTCTCGGCGATCGAGGTCGCCAGCACGATCTTGCGGCGGCCTTTGGCGGTCGGCAGCACGGCGCGGTCCTGCTCGGCCTGATCGAGCGCGCCATAGAGCGGGGCGATCTCGACGGAGGGGTCGCGCAGGCGTTCGCGCAGCCGCTCCTCGACGCGCCTGATCTCGCCCTGGCCGGGCAGGAAGACGAGGAGCGAGCCGCCCTGCTCGTTCAGCGCGAGCAGCGCTGCGTCGGTGACCTGATCTTCGATGCGCTTCAGCGGGTCGCGGCCGAGATAGCGGGTCTCGACGGGATAGGCGCGGCCCTCGCTCTCGATCACCGGGGCCTGGCCCAGCAGCCTGGCGACGCGGGCACCGTCGAGCGTCGCCGACATCACCAGGATGCGCAGGTCCTCGCGCAGGCCGCCCTGCGCGTCGAGCGCCAGCGCCAGGCCGAAATCGGCATCGAGCGAGCGCTCGTGGAACTCGTCGAAGAGCACGGCGGCGACGCCGTCCAGCGTGGGATCGTCGAGGATCATCCGGGCGAAGACGCCTTCGGTGACGACCTCGATCCGCGTCTTCGGGCCGATCTTCGATCCCAGCCGGACGCGCAGGCCGACGGTTTCGCCGACGCGCTCGCCCAAGGTTTGGGCCATGCGGTTGGCCGCGCCGCGCGCGGCGAGGCGGCGCGGCTCGAGCAGGATCAGCTTGCCGCCCCTGGTCCAGGGCTCGTCGAGCAGGGCGAGCGGGACGCGCGTGGTCTTGCCGGCGCCGGGCGGGGCGACGAGCACGGCATTGGGCGCGGCCGAGAGCGCGCTCGCGAGATCGTCGAGGACGGCGTCGATGGGAAGGGGGCTGTCGGAGGCGCGCATCGCCCGCGATGTGGCGCAGGCTGCGCTCTCACGCAAGCGCGACGGCTCAAGCCGCCCGCTTCAGCCCGACCTCGAAGACCGAGACGGACGCCGAACCGCCGGTGACCGTGACCAGCGCATTGGGCGGCACCGCCTGCCAGCAATCGCGGGCGGCATCGACCGGCTCGGAGGCGACGACGACGCTGTCGCCGCGGTTGCAGACATAGAGGGACGGTGGCTTGGCGTCGGAGGACCAGCGGATGGCGTGGGTCGTCTCGCCATCGGCCAGCACTGCGGCACAGCGCAGCGGCTCGCGGATGCCGGCCTCCTGCATCAGCAGGAGCGCGTCGTTCAGCGCGACGGCGAGCGCCTCTCCGGCCGAAAGGCCGCCGGCCATGTGGGAGAGAGCGAGCAGGAAGAGCGCTTCCGAATCGGTGGTGCCGACGCGGGCGGCGTAGAGTTCATCGGGAATCAGCGCCTCCAGCCGGCGCCGGATCGCGGCATAGCCGCCGACCTGGCCGTTATGCATAAAGAGGTGCCGGCCATGGACGAAGGGATGGCAATTGGCCCGCGTCGTCGCGGTGCCCGTGGCGGCGCGGACATGGGCGAAGAACAGGTGCGAGCGGACCTGCTTCGAGATCGAGAGCAGGTTCTCGTCCGACCAGGCCGGCCTGATCTCGCGATACTGGCCGGGCTCGGCCTTCTCGCCATACCAGCCGACGCCGAAGCCGTCGCCATTGGTGCCGGTCTTGGCCTCCTCGGCATGCAGCGACTGGTGGATCAGCGAATGGCAGGGCGAGGCGACAAAATCCTCGAGGAAGACCGGAACGCCGGAATAGGCGAGGAAACGGCACATGGTCGGTCCAGAATCAGGGGGGCGGGGCAAGGCGGCGCAGGAGAAGATTGTTCCACAAAAATGAATGCGGACATAACGATTCTTCTACGTCCAGGTGTCATCCCGCACGCGCTGCGGCGCGAAGTGCCGCTGCGCAGATGCGGGACCGTCCGCAGAATAGAGCGCTTTTCCGAGGGCGGTTCAGGATAAGGCGCTTTTCTCGCCATGCGGTCCCGTGCCTGCGCAGCAGCATTGCATGCTGCGGCGCGCACGGGATGACGCGCTTCATTCCGCGCAACTAAAATCCAGCTTCGCCTCCTTGCGGCTGCGGCCGACCTTGACCTCGATCTCGAGCGGCGCGCAGGTGGCGCTGTCGAGCAGGAAGGCCTTGTGGATGCGGCCGCTCTCGCCGAACAGGAAGCCGCCATAGACCCGCCGGAGCAGGATCCTCTCTCCGGTCTTGGCCTGCTGCTTCACGGTGATCGAGGCGAGGTCGCGGGCGATCTTGTCGGAAGACTTGGTGTTCTTGGCGCCGCTGAAGACGAGCGTGACGAGGATCGCGTCGGCCGGCTCGCCGGCATCGCCGCCGCCGGTCACCGTGTTGAACAGCGCCTTCTTGCCGCCGACGAGGTTCTCCGAGAGCTTGCCGGAGCGCTCCAGGAAGAGCTGGGCGCGGATCTCGTCGACCGCGACCTGGGCCTGGGCTGGCGTGCCGAGCGCGGCGGCGAAGAGAGCAGACGTCAAGGCATAGGCAAGCGGCCGCATCGTCGGATTCCCCCCAAAGGCGCGCCGATTCTACCCGGCGTTGTGCAGCTAGGCCGATCCGCTATGCGGTTGCTAGCCCTTGGCTCATTGTTTAACCAGCAGCGCAAACAGATGATGACGACGACCGCGACAAGCGGACAAAGGGCAAGTGGACAACGGGGTGGGGTCTTGAAGACGGCCTATTCGCTTGCCGGCGGCGCTCTCGCGCTCTGCCTGATGCCCGGTGCGGCCCTGGCCGCGGGCGACATCGGCGGGGCGACGCTGGGGGCGGCCTGGGCCCTGCCCTTCGCGGGGATGCTGCTCTCGATCGCGCTCGGGCCGGTGCTGTTCCCGCATCTCTGGGAGCTGAGCTACGGCAGGTTCGCCGCCTTCTGGTCGCTGCTGGTGCTGGTGCCGCTCGTGCTGCTCCGCGGCTTCGAGCCGACGCTCGGCGCGCTGCTGCACACGGCGCTGCTCGACTACGTCCCCTTCATCATCCTGCTCTTCGCGCTGTTCACCATTGCCGGCGGCATCCTGGTGATGGGCAATCTCGACGGCACGCCGGCGACGAACACGGTCCTGCTGGCGATCGGTACGGTGCTGGCGAGCCTCGTTGGCACGACCGGGGCCTCGATCATCATGATCCGGCCGGTGCTGCGGGCGAATGACGACCGGCGCTTCAACGTCCATGTCGTGGTGTTCTTCATCTTCCTGGTCTCGAATATCGGCGGCTCGCTGACGCCGCTCGGCGACCCGCCGCTCTTCCTCGGCTTCCTGCGCGGCGTCGACTTCTTCTGGACGACGACGCACCTGCTGCCGCAGACCGCGTTCGCCACCGTCGTGCTGCTCGCGGTGTTCTACGCGCTCGATAGCTGGCTCATCCGCAAGGAGGCGGACTACCCGCCGCTGCGCGACCCGACGCCGGACAGCAAGGTCAGGCTCTGGGGCAAGGTCAACATCCTGCTGCTCGGCGGCGTCATCCTCGCCATCCTGATGTCGGCGAGCTGGAAGCCGGGCGTCAGCTTCGACATCCACGGCGTCCATGTCGAGCTGCAGAACGTCCTGCGCGACATCGCCCTGCTCATCCTCGCCGGGTTGTCGCTGGTCCTGACGCCGGGGCCGGTGCGCGCCGGCAACGAGTTCTCGTGGGGGCCGATCAAGGAGGTCGCAAAACTCTTCGCCGGCATCTTCATCTGCATCATTCCGGTGCTGGCGATGCTGCAGGCCGGGCGGGAGGGCGCGTTTGCGCCGCTGGTCGCGCTGGTCTCGAACCCGGATGGCAGCGCCAACAACACCGCCTATTTCTGGCTGACCGGCGCGCTCTCGTCCTTCCTCGACAACGCCCCGACCTATCTCGTCTTCTTCGAGCTGGCCGGCGGCGATGCGAAGGCGCTGATGACGACGGGGGCGCTGACGCTGACCGCGATCTCGGCCGGCGCGGTGTTCATGGGCGCCAACTCCTATATCGGCAACGCGCCGAACTTCATGGTCTACGCCATCGCCAAGGACCGGAAGGTCAGGATGCCGAGCTTCTTCGGCTACATGCTGTGGTCGGGCGCGGTGTTGATCCCGCTATTCCTGGTTCAGACGGTGTTGTTCTTCCGGTAGGGCGACACCCTACGGCCGCCCGGTCGGCACGCCCTCGCGGATCTTCTTCGAGAAATCCGGATCATCCAGCGACAGCGTCCGCGCCCGCTCGCTGATCTTGCCGCGCCGGACCAGCTCCTCCAGCGGGATATCCGTCCTGACCGCGCCGATGCGCTGGAGGTAGCCGGGCAAATAGCCGGAGATCAGCACGCGCGGGTCGAGCGGCAGCGCCAAGGTCCAGCTGGGCGCGACCGTGCTGACGAGGTGGTAGACCACCGTGGTGCAATTGGTCGTGACCGTATTGTACCAGCGCGGCTCCTTCGCCAGCCGGTTCACGTCGGCCGTATAGGCCAGCAGCAAGTCGCGCGCCTGCTGCGGCGAGGCGGCGAGCCGGAAAAGGCGGGTGTCCTCGCCGCGGGCATGGGTGCGCAGGCCGACGATGTCGCGCTCGTCGGCGGCGACATAGGCCATCTCGTAGATGCGGAAGAAGCCGGCGAGCGAGGACCATTCCTCGCCCTTCTCGCGCCTGACCTCGATCGAGAAGGTCAAAGGCGGCGAATCGGCGAAGGTGAAGCTCAGCAGCAGATGCGCGATCACCTCGCCCGACCAATAGGACAGGAAGAGGTCGGCGCCCTCGATCTTCGAGAGGTCGTAGCTGCGCGTCTCCCAGCGCTGGTCGTAATCGGCCTCGGTGCGCCAGCGGAAATCGCGCAGGTTGGCGACGGTGAGCTTGTCGCCCTCGCGGCTGATCTGCGGCAGGCGGGCGAGCTCGGGTATCCAGTCGCGGTCATGCGAGGGTTGGAAGCCGCTCCACCAGCTCAGCAGGCCGATGAACACCGCGGCGAAGCCGAGCGGCAGGCGCGGCGCACCGGTCCAGATGCCGATCAGCCCGGCCAGGGCCGCAATGCCGAAGCCGATCGCGGCGATGGTCGCGATCGTGCCGTTCAACCGGAACAGCAGGAGGCCGACGCCCCAGGTTGCGGCGCCGATCAGGACGAGCGTGAGGAGGAGTTTCAGCACAACGAAAAAGAGGCGGCTCATGGCCGCCTCTCCTAGCACATCGGAATGGAATGTCCGCTTACGCGGCGAGCGAATTCGTCGGCGCCGCCGCGCGGACGGAATCGTCGACATGGCCTTCGAAGCGCTTGAAGTTCTCGGCGAACATCCCGACCAGCTTCTTGGCGGTTTCGGCGAACTCGGCTTTGTCCTGCCAGGTCTTCACCGGGTAGAGGATGTGCGGCTCGACGCCGGGCACCGAGGTCGGCACCGCGAAGCCGAAATAGGGGTCGCGGCGGAAATCGGCGCGGTTGAGCGTGCCGTCGAGCGCGGCCGAGAGCAGGCGGCGGGTGACGCGGATCGGCATGCGCCGTCCCGTGCCGTATTTGCCGCCGGTCCAGCCGGTGTTGACCAGCCAGCAATCGACATGGTGCTTGGCGATGAAGTCGCGCAGCAAGTTGGCGTATTCCGACGGGTGCCGCGGCAGGAAGGGCGAGCCGAAGCAGGTCGAGAATTCCGGCTCGACGCCGGTGAGGCCGCGCTCGGTGCCGGCGACCTTGGCGGTGTAGCCGGAGAGGAAATGGTACATCGCCTCGGCCGGGGTCAGCTTGGCGATCGGCGGCATCACGCCGAAGGCGTCCGCCGTCAGCATCACGATGTTCTTCGGCGTGCCGGCCCGGCCGGTGCGCGAGGCGTTCGGGATGAAGTCGAGCGGATAGGCCGAGCGGGTGTTCTCGGTCTTGCTCTGGTCGTCGAAATCGACCTCGCGCGTGACCTCGTCCATGACGATGTTCTCGAGCACCGTGCCGAAGCGCAGCGACGCCGCGTAGATCTGCGGCTCGGCCTCGGCCGAGAGCTTGATCGTCTTGGCGTAGCAGCCGCCCTCGAAGTTGAAGATGCCCTCCTTCGACCAGCCATGCTCGTCGTCGCCGAGCAGGGTGCGGTCGGGATCGGCCGAGAGCGTGGTCTTGCCGGTGCCCGACAGGCCGAAGAAGATCGCCGAATCGTCCTTGCTGCCGACATTGGCCGAGCAGTGCATGGGTACGACGCCCTTGGTCGGCAGGACGTAGTTCAGGTAGGTGAAGACCGACTTCTTCATCTCGCCGGCATAGGCGCTGTTGCCGACCAGCACGATCTTGCGGGTGAAGTCGATGGCGATCACGGTCTCGCTGCGGCAGCCATGGCGCTTGGGGTCGGCCTTGAAGCTCGGCAGGTCGATGATCGTCATCTCCGGCACGTAAGCCGCGATCTCGCCGACCTCGGGCCGGATCAGCAGGTTGCGGATGAAGAGCGAGTGCCAGGCGTACTCGGTGAAGACGCGCGCCTTGACCCGGTGCGCCGGGTCGGCGCCGCCATAGAGGTCCTGGGCGAACAGCTCCTTGCCCTCGGCATGGGCCAGGAAGTCGCCGAGCAGGGTCTCGAAATGCTCAGGCGACATCGCCGCGTTGTTCTCCCACCAGACGGTGCCCTCGGTCTGGGCGTCCTTGACGACGAACTTGTCCTTGGGCGAGCGGCCGGTATGGGCGCCGGTATCGGCGCAGAGCGCGCCGCCCCTGGCGATCTGGGATTCGCCGCGCCTGAGCGATTCCTCGTAGAGCCGGGGCGCTTCGAGGTTCCAGTAGACGGCCTTGAGCTTGCGGAAGCCGAACGCGTCGGCGCCGTGAGCGGCGTTGAACAGACCGATGGTTTCCATTGGAATCCTCCCGAGACGCGGACCCGCCTGAGCGCGAGTGCTGATGTTGTCGTGGAGCGCGGAGCGAAGGCTGCGCGCCGACGAGGTAGGGCCTATTGGGCGGGCTCTTTAGGGCCATGATGACGCCGGCTCAAGCCGCGGAGAAGCCCCTAAATCGTTGGAAACGAACTAAATCGATTGAAAAAGCCGTTCGAGTTACCTCAACTTTCACGCTGACCGGGCGGTTCCCCGGCTGTTAGCCGAGATCAGGCGAGCGAGCCGCAGGCCGAGCAGGCTCTGCACATAGGGCTCGCACAGGTTGCCGCCATAGGCCGGCGTGGCGATGAAGAGGGAAAAGCGCGCCATAATCTCCATTCCAACCCGGTAGCGTTCGTCAGCCTCGCGAGAGGCCAGCTCAGGCCGCCGCGCGCGCCTTGGCGGCGAGCGCGACCAGCGCCGCCCGCAGGGCGCTGGGCTCGTCGACCGGCGCCTCGAAGGGCAGGCGCAGGACCTGGTCGCCGAGCGCGAGGTCGAGCCCGTCCGGGTCGAGCCCGGTGACGCGCCAGGCGCCGTCGGGCGCGCCGAGCAGGGCGGTGGCGTAGAGCCTGACGGCGTCGGCATGGTCCTCGTTCATATGGGCGACGGCGCCCTCCTCGGCGGCGACGAGCGCCTGCGCCGGTCCGAGATCGCTGAGGATGTCGGCGGGCGTCAGCTCATAGGCCCGGCCGAAGCCGCCATTCAGGCTGGCGCCCTCGATCGGCAGGGCGAAGAAGGAAAAGTCCGGGAAATCGACATAGAGCTGCGCCTTGGGCTGGCGCGCCAGGAAGCGGCGGCGGATGCGCTGGCCCTCCGCGCTCTCGCGCTCGATGCGCCGGGCCCGCACCCGCACGGTGATGCGCGGATGGGCGAGCGGATCGCCCTTGCCGTGCCGCGCGATCAGCAGCGAGGCGCGCGGATCGGCCTTCAGGTTGCCGGTATGGCCGGAGAGCGCGGAGACCAGGATCAGGGGCGTGCCGTCGCTGTCGGTGGCGAGGCTGGTCAGGCTGGCGAAGGGGTGGCCGTCGCCCGAAAGCGTCGCCAGCGCGCCGTGGCGGGCGCTCCTGACGAGCTCGCGCGCCAGGGTGCGGGCCGTGTCGTCGGTGGGCCTGATCGGGTCCTGGGCCGGCCTTCGGGACGCCTCTTCTTGCCCTGGCAAGTCTTGCACGATGGAACCTCTTGAACGCTTTCAGTCTTTTTGCTGGCAGAGACGTAGCGAAATTGTCACGCCCGGGCTAGATTGCGGCCATGGTTTGGCCGCTCTCGCGGGAGAGTGGACATTTTATTGCAACGGGCGAAGAGACAAAGAGCTTATGCCAACCATTGCGCTGGTCGATGACGACCGCAACATCCTGACGTCGGTTTCCATCGCCCTCGAGGCCGAGGGCTATCGCATCATGACCTATACGGACGGCGCCTCGGCGCTCGACGGGCTCAAGCAGAACCCGCCGGACCTGGCGATCTTCGACATCAAGATGCCGCGCATGGACGGGATGGAGCTGCTCAGGCGGCTGCGCCAGAAATCCGACCTGCCGGTGATCTTCCTGACCTCGAAGGACGAGGAGATCGACGAGCTCTTCGGCCTGAAGATGGGCGCCGACGACTTCATCCGGAAGCCGTTCTCGCAGCGGCTGCTGGTCGAGCGCGTCAAGGCGATCCTGCGCCGCTCCGGCGCCAAGGACGCCACCGCCCCCGCTAGGCCCGAGGATGCCAAGGCCCTGGAGCGCGGCCAGCTGCGCATGGACCCGGAGCGCCATACCTGCACCTGGAAGAACGAGCCGGTGACGCTGACCGTCACCGAGTTCCTGATCCTGCAATCGCTGGCGCAGCGCCCGGGCGTGGTGAAAAGCCGCAATGCGCTGATGGACGCGGCGTATGATGATGAGGTCTATGTCGACGACCGCACGATCGACAGCCACATCAAGCGGCTGCGCAAGAAGTTCAACCAGGTCGATGTCGATTTCGACATGATCGAGACGCTCTACGGCGTCGGCTACCGCTTCAAGGAGATGTGAAGCGCGGCACGCACGCAAGCGTGCGACTTTCCAGGCCCTCGCGGGGAGGGCGGAGGCGATGACAGCCAGGGGCTGAAGAGCGAGACGCGCCAGGGACATGGCCAGTGTCGAGAATGACAACCGGGTTTCGTCGGAGAGCCCCAGCTGGGGCGCCGGGCTGCGCCGACGGCTGATGCTCGTCGGCCGCAGGACGCTGCGCGCCATCTCCGGGCGCGCCGCCTCGAGCCTGACCCGGCGCATCGTCGTGCTCAACCTCGCCGGGCTCGTCGCGCTGCTCGTCGGCTTCCTCTACCTCAACCAGTTCCGCGAGGGGCTGATCGAATCCCGGGTGCAGAGCCTGCTGACCCAGGGCGAGATCATCGCCGGCGCGATCGCGGCCTCGGCCACGGTCGAGACCGACTCGATCACCATCGACCCCGACAAGCTGCTCCAGCTCCAGGCCGGCGAGAGCGCCGGCATCGCCGACGACCCGCTCGACTTCTCGATCAACCCCGAGAAGGTCGCGCCGCTGCTGCGCCGCCTGGTGACGCCGACCAAGACCCGCGCCCGCGTCTACGACAAGGACGGGATGCTGACGCTCGATTCGCGCAACCTCTACTCGCGCGGCGACATCCTCCGCCTCGACCTGCCGCGGCTGGGCGAGCCCGACGAGCCGCCGCTGCTCGAGCGCACCTGGAACATGCTGCGCAATCGGCTCGGCCGCGCCGACGTGCCGACCTACGACGATTTCGAGAACGCCAACGGCAGGTCCTACCCGGAGGTGGCGCGCGCCCTGAACGGCGTCCCGGCCAGCATCGTGCGGGTCAACACGCGCGGGCAGACCATCGTCTCCGTCGCCGTGCCGGTGCAGCGCTTCCGGGCCGTGCGCGGCGCATTGCTGCTTTCGACTCAAGGGGGAGACATCGACAGCATCATCGCCGGCGAGCGCTATGCGATCTTCCAGGTCTTCGCGGTCGCCGCCGGCGTCATGACCGTGCTCTCGGTGCTGCTCGCCGGCACCATCGCCGAACCCATCCGCAAGCTCGCCGACGCGGCGCAGCGCGTGCGCCGGGGCGTCAAGTCGCGCGAGGAGATCCCCGATTTCTCCGGCCGGCACGACGAGATCGGCCACCTCTCCGGCTCGCTGCGCGACATGACCAAGGCGCTCTACTCCCGCATCGAGGCGATCGAGAGCTTTGCTGCCGACGTGGCGCACGAGCTGAAGAACCCGCTGACCTCGCTGCGCAGCGCCGTCGAGACCCTGCCGCGCGCCCGCAACGACGATGCCCGCAGCCGGCTGATGGCGGTGATCCAGCACGACGTCCGAAGGCTCGACCGGCTGATCTCCGACATCTCCGACGCCTCGCGCCTCGATGCCGAGCTCGCCCGCAACGAGGCCGAGCCGGTCGACATGGCGCAGGTCCTGGAGGCCGTGGTCGGGCTGCAGAACCAGGTCCGCCGCGAGGGCCAGCCCGGCATCGAGCTGAAGATCGAGCGGCGTGGCGGCCAGCGCCCGGGCGGGCCCAACGACTTCCTGGTGATGGGCCACGATTCCCGGCTCGGCCAGGTCATGGTCAACCTGATCGACAATGCCCGCTCGTTCTCGCCGCCGGACACGCCGGTGCGCGTCATTCTGTCGCGCGTCGGGCCGGACGTGCTGGTCAGCGTCGAGGATGACGGCCCCGGCATTCCCGACCACGCGCTGGAGCGCATCTTCGAGCGCTTCTACACCGACCGGCCGAACGAGGGCTTCGGCCAGAATTCGGGCCTCGGCCTGTCAATCTCGCGCCAGATCATCGAGGCGCATCGCGGCAGCATCCGGGCCGAGAACCGCTCCGACCCGGCCAACGACAACGAGAGCGACGCTGAGGCCTGCCTCGGCGCGCGCTTCGTGGTGCAGCTGCCGGCCGTGCCGCAAGCCGCCTGAGCCAGCCCATGCGCGAACCCGGACGAGAGGGCGCGAGCGAGCGCGTCCATGCCAGCGCGGTCGCGATCGGCGAGGCCGGGCTGCTCGTCCGCGGGGCGTCGGGCACGGGCAAGTCCTTCTTGTCGCTGGCTCTTCTCGCAGTTGCGAAACAGCAGGGTCTATTCGCCAGGCTGGTCGGAGACGACCGGATCGCGCTCAGCGCGCGGGCCGGCAGGCTCATCGCCCGGCCGGTCTCGCCGCTCGAAGGACTGGTTGAGCGGCGCGGGCTCGGGTTGACGCCGGAGCCCCACCTCCCCGCCGCCGTGATCCGGCTCGTGGTCGATTGCATCGGCGAGGAGCCGGAGCGGATGCCGGAACCGGAGGCGCTGGTCGAGCATATCCTCGGCATCGACCTGCCGCGCCTGACGATCTGGGGCCGGACCGGCGACGAAAGGCTGGTTCTGGCGGCGCTCCGGCTGTTCCTCGACGAGCCTGGCGCCTAGATTTTGACAAGTTTTAAGCGCGCCATCTTGCCTATCCTTCGCACCTGCCGCATAAACCGCGACCTTGTCCGGGCGCCCAGCGCTCTCCGGTGCCATTGCGAATGATCGGACTCGTCCTCGTGACGCATGGGCATCTGGCGACCGAGTTTCGGGCTGCGCTCGAACACGTCGTCGGACCCCAACAGAATCTCGCCACCATCGCCATCGCCCCCGATGACGACATGGAAGGCCGTCGCCGCGACATCATCGCCGCGGTCGAGCAGGTCGAGAACGGCAGCGGCGTGATCGTGCTGACCGACATGTTCGGCGGCACGCCGTCCAACCTCGCCATCTCGGTGATGGAGCCCGGCCGGATCGACGTCGTCGCCGGCATCAACCTGCCGATGCTGATCAAGCTCGCCAGCGTGCGCGAGGAGAAGACCCTCGACGAGGCGGTGAGCAGCGCGCAGGATGCCGGCCGGAAGTACATCACGGTCGCCAGCCGCGTCCTGGCGGGCAAATGAGGGCCGCCGTGGACGAGAGCTACAGCGACGAGGGCGACTGCCCCGAGGTCGAGATTCCGGAAGGCGCCGTCTATGGCGAGTTCCAGATCGTCAACAAGAAGGGCCTGCACGCCCGCGCCACGGCGAAATTCGTGCAATGCGCCTCCAATTTCGAGTCCGACATCACCGTGACCCGCTGCGGCGAGACCGTCGGCGCGACCTCGATCATGGGCATCCTGACGCTGGGCGCCGGCATCGGCTCGACCATCACCGTGGTGGCCAAGGGCACCGACGCGAAAGCGGCGCTGCAGGCGCTGGCGGCGCTGGTGGCCGACAGGTTCGGCGAGGGCGAGTAGCTCCCGCCGTCATCCCGCACGCGCCGCAGCATGCAATGCTGCTGCGCAGATGCGGGACCGTTCTCCGGAAGAGGCGCCCCCTTCTAAACCGGCATCAGAGAGAAGTGCCCCTTTCCGCGCGCGGTCCCGTGTCTGCGCAGCGGCACTGCGCGCAGCGGCGCGCACGGGACGACGGTCACAACCAAACACATAAAGACATCTTTATATCTTTGATTGCCTTCCCCGGCGCGGGCTGCTACAGACCCGCCGTCATTCAGCATTTCAGTGGAGCAGCCCCGTGTCGGATTACGTCGTCAAGGACATTGCGCTTGCGGATTACGGCCGCAAGGAAATCAACATGGCCCAGGACGAGATGCCGGGCCTGATGGCGATCCGCGCCGAGCACAGGGGCGCGGCCCCGCTCAAGGGTGCGCGCATCGCCGGCTGCCTGCACATGACCATCCAGACCGCCGTGCTGATCGAGACGCTGACGGAGCTTGGCGCCGACGTGCGCTGGTCGTCTTGCAACATCTTCTCGACCCAGGACCATGCCGCCGCCGCGATCGCCGCGACCGGCGTGCCGGTCTTCGCCATCAAGGGCGAGACGCTGGAGGATTACTGGGAATACGTGCTGCGCACCGCGACCTGGGGCGATGGCGGCACCCCGAACATGATCCTCGACGATGGCGGCGACCTGACCATGCTGATCATCCTCGGCGCCGAGGCCGAGGCCGGCAAGGCCGAGTTCCTCGACAAGCCGGGTAACGAGGAAGAGACGATCTTCTTCAAGCTGATCAAGCGCCAGCTCAAGGACAATCCGGGCTGGTTCACCAAGACCCGCGCCGCGATCAAGGGCGTCTCGGAAGAGACCACCACCGGCGTGCACCGGCTCTACGAGCTCGCCAAGGCGAGCCGCCTGCCGTTCCCGGCGATCAACGTCAACGACTCCGTCACCAAGTCGAAATTCGACAACCTCTATGGCTGCCGTGAATCGCTGGTCGACGCCATCCGCCGCGGCACCGACGTCATGATGTCGGGCAAGGTCGCGGTCGTCGCCGGCTATGGCGACGTCGGCAAGGGCTCGGCCGCCTCGCTGCGCCAGGCCGGCTGCCGCGTGCTCGTCACCGAGATCGACCCGATCTGCGCGCTGCAGGCGGCGATGGAGGGCTACGAGGTCGTCACCATGGAAGACGCCGTCTCGCGCGGCGACATCTACGTGACCGCGACCGGCAACCTGGACGTCATCACCGTCGACCACATGCGCGCGATGAAGCACCGCGCCATCGTCTGCAACATCGGCCATTTCGACTCGGAGATTCAGGTCGCCGGCTTGAAGAACTTCAAGTGGGACAACGTCAAGCCGCAGGTCGACGAGGTCGAGTTCCCCGACGGCAAGCGCATCATCCTGCTCTCGGAAGGCCGCCTGGTGAACCTCGGCAACGCGACCGGCCACCCGTCCTTCGTGATGTCCTGCTCGTTCTCGAACCAGACCCTGGCCCAGATCGAGCTCTGGAAGCACCACGCCAAGTACGAGACCAAGGTCTACACGCTGCCCAAGCATCTCGACGAGAAGGTCGCGGCGCTCCACCTCGCCAAGGTCGGCGCCAAGCTGACCGTCCTGAACGACGCCCAGGCCAAGTACATCGGCGTGCCGCAGACCGGCCCGTTCAAGCCGGAGCTGTATCGCTACTGACAGGCGTATTCGCGCGAAGATATCCAGGCCCGGCGCATGCGCCGGGCCTTTTTTGTGCCCGATGCATCCGGGATAATGGCCCGAGACACTACTAATAGATGTAGGCGTTGAGGCAGACTCAACTGCTTGATTGCTGCCGCGTCCTCGCAGTCCGGCTGCGATTTTCTGCCTCTTTACCTGCCATTAAGTACTTCCTGCCGGACTCCAGCGGTGATTAGAGTGGGGCTGATTCGGGGCTTGGGGCGCGTTCGCGCGGGCCGGATCAACGCTCAAATTGGGGTGTCGCGGTGGTGTGCGTGCGTCCGGTCCGGAGGCGGCGCGCCGCCTGGATTCCGGCCTCGCCGAACGGCGCGGCAAGCTGCGAAGAGAATGGCGGAAGCAGGATGAGACGGTCGAGGCGACAGGGACGGAGCGGCGGCGCGAGGCACCAACGCGCGCTCATTCCGGCTCTCGCCATCGGCGTCGCACCCGCCGCCGCCTTCGCCCAGGCCGAGATCTTCAATCCGATGCCGAGCGGCACGCTGAGCACCGGCAGCCTCTCGGTGATCCTCGCCGGGCTCGTCGTCTTCGCCGCGACGACCTCGATCGTCTACGTGCGCGAGCGCGCCCGCTGGCAGCGCCGCGAGACCGAGCTTGCCGGCAACCTCGAAGCGGCGCGCGGCCAGCAGGACCGGCTGACGGCCTTGCTCGACGCCGACCCGCAGGTCGTGGTGAGCTGGAACGGCCAAAACGCCGAGCCCCTCTTCGAGGGCAATAGCGGCTTCCTCGGCGCGCCCGGCGCGACGCTCGCCCTCGCCTACGGCACCTGGGCGGCGCCGACCGAGGCCAAGCGGCTGGAATTGGCGACGGATGCGCTGAAGCAGCGCGGCGAGGCCTTCGGCTTCACGCTCAAGAGCAAGACCGGGCCCTTCATCGATATCGTCGGCCGGCCCGTCGCGGGGCGCGCCGTGATCCGCTTCCGCGAGGTCACGGGCGAGCGCGCCAAGCTGCTCGCGCTGCAGGACGAGTTCAAGCTGGTGACGGCCGAGCATGCCGCGCTCTCGACCTTGCTGTCGGGCCTGCCGCAGCCGGTCTGGACGCGCAATGCACACGGCCATCTGAGCTGGGCCAACGCCGCCTATGCCCGCGCCGTCGAGGCGACCGAAGGGGCCGAGGCGGTCAAGGGCGGTCTCGAACTGCTCGAGCGCGGCGTGCGCGAGGGCGCGGCCCAGGCCCGCCATGACGGCAAGACCTTCTCGACGCGGGCTCGCGCCGTCGTCGCCGGCCAGCGCCGCACGCTCGACATCCTGGAACTGCCGACCCCGACCGGCTTTGCCGGCATCGCCACCGACATGAGCGAGCTGGAGGCGGTGCGCGTCGATCTGCAGCGCCAGATGGACGCGCATGTGCGCACGCTCGACCGGCTGAAGACGGCGGTCGCGGTGTTCGACGCCTCGCAGCGGCTGGTCTACGCCAACACCGGCTTCGAGACGCTCTGGTCGCTCGATCCCGCCTTCCTCGAAGGCAAGCCGAGCGATGGCGAGATCCTCGACCGGCTGCGGGCCGAGCGGCGCCTGCCCGAACTCGGCGACTACCGCAGCTGGAAGGCCGGCGTGCAGGCCGCCTATACCAGCCTGCGCGCCAGCGAAGATTGGTGGTACCTGCCGGACGGACGCACGATCCACGTCGTCGCCAGCCCCAACCCGCAGGGCGGCGTGACCTATCTCTTCGACGACGTGACCGAGCGCTTCACGCTGGAATCGCGCTTCAACGCCCTGTCGCGGACGCAGCGCGAGACGCTCGACTCGCTGCGCGAGGGCGTCGCCGTGTTCGGCTCGGACGGGCGGCTCAAGCTCTCCAACCCGGCCTTCGCCCAGGCCTGGAAGATCCCGGCCGACCTCGCCAGCGCGGCGCCGCATATCGACGAGGTCGTGCGGCTCTGTCGCCCGCTCTACCCGCATGACGAGGTCTGGACCGAGCTCCAGAGCACCGTCACCGGCGTGCGCGACGCGCGCGAGGACTATGGCTGCCGGATGGAGCGCCGCGACGGCTCGGTGCTCGATTGCGCCGCCGCGCCCCTGCCTGATGGCGCGACGCTGATCACCTTCGCCGACGTCACCGCCAGCGTGAACGTCGAGCGTGCGCTGACCGAGAAGAACGAGGCGCTGGAGAAGGTCTCGCGGCTGCGCGAGGATTTCGTCCACCATGTCTCGTATGAGCTGCGCTCGCCGCTGACCAACATCATCGGCTTCGCGCAGCTGCTGGGCACCGAGACGGTTGGCCCGCTGAACGAGAAGCAGCGCGACTATGCCGGCCATATCGTGCGCTCGTCGGGCGCGCTGCTCGCCATCATCAATGACATCCTCGACCTCGCCTCGATCGACAATGGCGCGCTCGCGCTCGAACTCGGCGAGGTCGACGTCTCCGAGACCATCGCCCAGGCCGCGGCCGGGCTGCATGACCGGCTGACGGACAGCAAGCTCACGCTCAAGACCGAGATCTCCCCGCAGACCGGGCCGCTGCGCGCCGACGGCAAGCGGCTGCGCCAGGTGCTGTTCAACCTGATCTCGAACGCGATCGGCTTTTCCTCGCCCGGCCAGACCATCAGGGTCATCGCCGACCGCAGCGGCGGCGATGTCCGCATCACCGTCGCCGACGAGGGCCGCGGCATCCCGGCCGAGGTCAAGGAGAAGGTGTTCGACCGGTTCGAGAGCCATTCGCTCGGCTCCAAGCATCGCGGCGTCGGCCTGGGCCTCTCGATCGTGCGCTCGATCGTCGAGCTGCATGGCGGCAAGGTCGAACTCGATTCGACGCCGGGCCGCGGCACGCGCGTCACCGCCATCTTCCCCTCGCAGGGCATGCCCCTCTCGGACGCCGCTGAATGAGCGACGATACGCTTAGGGCCGGCGCGCATCTCATCGCGCTGGCGGACGAGGCGGCGACGGAGCGGCTCGGCCGCGACCTCGCCGCGATCCTGAAGCCCGGCGACATCGTCGCGCTCTCCGGCCATCTCGGCGCCGGCAAGTCGCTGCTGGCCCGCGCCATCCTGCGCGAGCTGGCGGATGACACGGCGCTGGAGGCGCCGAGCCCGACCTTCACGCTGGTGCAGAGCTACGACACGCCGCGCGGCACCGTGCTCCATGCCGACCTCTACCGCGTCCGCTCGCCGGACGAGCTCGACGATATCGGCCTGATCGAGGATCTCGACCGTGTCGTCACGCTGGTCGAATGGCCGGATCGCGCCGGCACGCGCCTGCCGGCCGGGCGCCGGCTCGACATCGTGCTCGACGTCGATCCCGACCGCCCCGAGACCGGCCGCGTCGCCAGCCTCGCCGGCGGGGTGCTCTGGCGCTCGCGGCTCTCGGTCGCGGTGGCGGCGCGCGAGCTGATTGATTCGGCCGGTTGGGAGAAGGCCAGGCGCGAGTTCATGCTCGGCGACGCCTCGACCCGTGCCTATGAGCGGTTGACGCAGGACAGCGGCGAGACCGCGATCCTGATGATCTCGCCGGCGCGGCCGGACGGGCCGGCGATCCGCCTCGGCAAGCCCTATAGCGCCATCGCGCATCTGGCCGAGTCGGTCGATGCCTTCGTCGCGATGGATCGCGGCCTGCGCTCGCTCGGCTATTCCGCCCCCGAAATCCTGGCGCAGGACCTCTCGGCCGGTCTCCTGCTGATCGAGGACCTCGGCGATGGCGGCGTGCTCGACGACGGCAACCCGATCCCCGAGCGCTACGAGGCGGCGGCGCTGCTGCTCGCCGACCTGCATCGCCATACCCTGCCGACCATCCTGCCGGTGGCGGAGGGGCGCGACCACGTCATCCCCGACTATGACCGCGAGGCGCTGACGATCGAGACCGAGCTCGTGCTCGAATGGTACGCGCCGCATATCGCCGGCGTGACCTTGCCGGCCGTGACCAAGGCCGAGTTCGGCCGGATCTGGGACCGGCTCTTCGACGAGGTCCTGGACGCGCCCTCGACCTGGACCCTGCGCGACTTCCATTCGCCGAACCTGATCTGGCTGCCGGAGCGCGAGGGCCATGCCAGGCTCGGGCTGATCGACTTCCAGGATTCCCTGCTGGGCAACCCGGCCTATGACCTCGCCTCGCTTGGCCAGGACGCGCGCGTCGACGTGCCGGCGGCGCTGGAGCTCAGGCTGCTTGCCGCCTATGGCTCGGCGAGGCGGGCGACGGACGAGAGTTTCGACCTCGCCGCCTTCGCCCGCGCCTATGCGATCCTCGGCGCCCAGCGCAACACCAAGATCGCCGGCATCTTCGCCCGCCTCGACCGGCGCGACGGCAAGCCGGCCTATCTCAAGCACCTGCCGCGCATCGAGGCCTATCTGCGCCGCAACCTCGAACATCCGGCACTAGACGAGCTGAAGGGCTGGTACCAGCAATACCTGCCGAAGCTGTTCGAGACCGCCTGAACCGTCATTGCGAGCGCAGCGAAGCAACCCAGGGGGACTGGGCGAGCGAGACCCCCTGGGTTGCTTCGTCGCTTACGCTCCTCGCAATGACGGCAAGGGCCGACGCGATTCTATCCGATCGGGAAACGCCCTAGTAAACCCACGCGCCGCGGCCGAGCCGATCCGCGATGGCAGGAGATCCAAGTGCCCAAGCTCTGCGAATTCAAATCCGCGATCGATTCGAAGCCGGTCTTCGTCAACGCCGCGCAGACCTGCGTGGTCTATACTTACAAGGGCGGCACGAGCGAGACGATCATCTCGTTCGGAAAGGACTTCAACCTCGGCGTCAGCGAGAGCCTAGAGGAGGTCGTCCGCGTGCTCAACAACGCGCTGGTCGTCGAAGCGCCGGAGGGCTGAGGCCCCAAGCGCAAATCGGCCCGCGAATGGGCTTGAGTGCCGCGTCCCGCCGTGCCTGATAGCGTGACGGCGTGACAGGGAGATTCGCGTGACTGAGACCGGTTCGCGGCCGATCCGCCGGGCGATGGTTCTGGCGGCCGGGCTCGGCCAGCGCATGCGCCCGATCACCGACGGATTGCCGAAGCCGCTCGTGAGAATCGGCGGCAAGACGATGCTCGACCATGCGCTCGACCGGCTGGCCGAGGCTGGGGTCGAGCAGGCCGTGGTCAACGTCCACCACCTCGCCGGGCAGATCGAGGCCCATGTCGCCGGGCGCGGCAGCCCGCGCGTGACGATCTCGGATGAGCGCGCGCTGCTGCTGGAGACCGGCGGCGGCGTCAAGAAGGCGCTGCCATTGCTCGGCAGCGAGCCGTTCTTCCACGTCAATTCCGACTCGCTCTGGAGCGAGAGCGGGCATTCCAACATCGCCGCCATGGCCGAGGCCTGGGACGCAGGCCGGATGGACATGCTGTTGCTGCTGGCCGAGCGCAAGGGCAGCGTCGGCTTCGACGGCGCCGGCGACTTCTTCCGCGACGACGCCGGCCGGCTAACCCGGCGCGGTGCGGCCGCGAGCGCGCCCTTCGTCTATGCCGGCGTCGCGATCATCAAGCCGGAGCTGTTCGCGGAGACGCCGGACGGCCCGTTCTCGCTCAACCTGCTCTTCGACCGCACCATCGCGGCGGGCACGCTGTTCGGCACGGTCCTGCGCGGGCGATGGCTGCATGTCGGCACGCCCGAGGCGATCGCGCCGGCCGAGGCCGCCTTCGCCGCCGCGCAAGCGCTCCGGGTCTGAGCGGCCTCGTGCCCGCGCTCAACCTCTTCAGCATCCCCGCCGGCGCGCCGTTCCTCGACGTGCTGGCTCAGGCGGTATTGGATGGGCGCTTCGGCAAAATCCACGACCCCGCCGATCCGGCGGCCATGGCGCGCGCCACGCTCTATTTGCCGACGCGCCGGGCGGCGCGCGCCTTCGCCGCCTGCCTCTCGGCCAAGCTCGGCGGCAAGCCGCTGCTGCTGCCCCGCATCGTGCCGCTCGGCGATGTCGACGAGGCCGAGACGGCGCAGATCGGCGCCGGAGCCTGGGCGCAGGACCGGATCGGTCCGATCGACAAGCTGGCCCGGCGCATGCTGCTGACGCAGCTGGTCGATGCCTGGGGCCGCACCGCCAACCGCAGCCATCTCAAGCTCGACCCATCCGAGCCCTCGCTGGTGCCGGCGACGCTGAGCGAGGCCTGGGGGCTTGCCGGCGATCTCGCGGCGCTGCTCGACCAGATGCAGACCGAGGGCGTGGATGTCGAGCGGCTGGCCACGCTCGATGCCAGCCGCTTCGACCAGGTCTGGCAGCTCAATGCCAGCTTCCTCGCCATCCTCGCCGAAGCCTGGCCGGCGATCCTCAATGAGCGCGGCGCCTGCGACCCTGCCGCCTTCCGCAACCGCATGCTGGCGGCCGAGCGGCAGAGGCTGCTCTCGGGCGGCGCGACCGGGCCGATCATCGCGGCGGGCTCGACCGGCACGATCCCTGCGACGGCGCGGCTGCTCTCAGCGATCGCGCGGCTGCCCAATGGCGCGGTGGTGCTGCCCGATCTCGACCTCGGCCTGCCGGAACTGGCCTGGAACGCGATCGAGAGGGAGCCGGCGCCCTCGCACCCGCAGGCGGCGCTGCACCATCTGCTTGATGTGCTCGAAGCGGTCCGCGACGATGTCCGGCCGCTCGCCGCGCCTGATGCGCCACGCCTCGCGCGCGGCGCGATCCTACGCGAGGCGATGCTGCCGGCATCGGTCACCGAGCTTTGGGCCGGGCTCGAAAGCCGGCTGGCCGCCGGGGATCCCGAGGCCGCCTTTGCCGGAATCAGCCTGATCGAGGCTGCCGACGAGCGCGAGGAGGCGCTCGCCATCGCCGTGGCGCTGCGCGAGACGCTTGAGAACCCTGACAAGCAGGCGGCGCTGATCACGCCCGACCGTGGGCTGGCCGAGCGCGTCGCGGTCGAACTCAAGCGCTGGGACGTCGAGGTCGATGATTCCGCCGGATTGCCGCTGGCGCGCGCGCCGGCCGGAGCCCTGCTTCGGCTGATCCTGGACGCTGCGATTGCCGAGATGACCCCCGCAGGCACAGTCGCCCTGCTGGCGCATCCGCTGTGCCGGCTCGGCCTGACGCGTGAGATCGCGGCGCGGGGCGCCTCTGCGCTGGAGATCGGCGCCTGGCGCGGCGAGACTGTGGCGAAGGGGCTGGCCGGCCTGCGCGCCAGTTTTGCCGGACTGCCGAAGCTGCAGACGGAGTCACATGCACCGCTGCCGCGCCGGCGGCTGAGCGCCGAGGATATCGCTGCTGCCGGGCAAGTGCTTGCGGCGCTGGAAACTGCGCTGACGCCGCTGCTCCAGGCGCTCGCAATACCCGCCCCATCCTTCCCAGACGTCGTCAGCGCCGCCCGCCAAGCCATCGAAGAGCTGAGCCTGACCGAGACCGGAGCCACGCTCGCCTTCGCCGGCCCCGATGGCGAGGCGCTGCTGCGGCTGTTCGACGATATCGACGGCGCCTTGCCCGACGCGCCCGAAGGCGGCCGGGCGCGCGACCTCGTTGCCATCCTCGACGGGCTGCTGGCCGAGACGGTCGTGCGCCGCGCCGGCTCCGGCCATCCGCGCGTCAAAATCTGGGGCCTGCTCGAAGCGCGCCTGCTGGAGGCCGACCATGTCGTGCTCGGCGGGCTGATCGAGACCGTCTGGCCGCCGGAGACCAAGACCGATTCCTTCCTGAACCGGCCGATGCGGGCCGAGCTGGGGCTGTCGCCGCCGGAGCGCCGCATCGGCCAGACCGCGCATGATTTCGTTGCGGGAATCATGGCCGCGAAGGTGACGTTGAGTCGCGCCCGCAAGGCCGGCGAGGCCGAGACCATCGCCTCTCGGTTCTGGCAGCGGCTCAAGGCGGTGACGCCGAAGCCGGTCTGGGCCGAGGCCGAGAACAGAGGGAAGCGCCTGACGGCCCTTGCCGCGAAGCTCGGCGAGCCCGCGGCGGTGAAGCCGATCGGCCGGCCGGCGCCGCGTCCGGCGCGCCATCTCCAGCCGACGGCGCTCAGCGTCACCGAGATCGAGACGCTCTACCGCGACCCCTACCAGATCTTCGCCCGCAAGATCCTGAAGCTCGACGCCCTGCCCGAGCTGATCGAGGACCCGAGCGCCACCGATCGCGGCAAGCTGCTGCACGATATCGTCGAGAGCTTCGCCAAGGCTTATCCCGAGCAATTGCCGGCCGATGCACTGGCGCAGGTGATCCGTATCGGCGGCGAGCGCTTCCGCGACTTTGCGGATACGCCGGAGGTGCAGGCTTTCTGGTGGCCGCGCTTCCTGCTGACGGCCGGGCATTTCATCGCCTGGGAGGAGAGGCGGCGGCCGACGCTGGCGAAGGTCGCGGTCGAGCGCGTCACGGCCGACACCTTCGCGCTGGCGGACGGGACGAGCTTTCGCCTGAGCGGCCGGGCCGACCGGGTCGAGGTCACCCGGCTGCCGACGCTCAGGATCATCGACTTCAAGACCGGCGCGCCGCCGAGCAAGGCGCAGGTCGAGAAGGGTTTTGCGCCGCAATTGACGCTCGAGGCCGAGCTTGCCGCCCGCGCCGGCTTTCGCGACATGGTCGGCCCGACGCCGGTCGAGGCCCTGCTCTACCTCAAGCTCCACCACGACCCCAAGGGCTGGGCCAAGGACAAGCCGCTCGAGTTCGACGGCGAGACGCTGGCCGACGTCGCCACGCGCCATCTCGACCGGCTGATCGAGCATCTCGACGCGCTGCGAACCGGGCGCGAGGCCTATCTGTCGCGGCGCGCGCCCGAGTTCATCAGGTTCGCCAGCCCCTATGACCAGCTTGCGCGGGTCAAGGAGTGGTCGGCGGCGCCCGGCGGCGACGATAGCGGGGGCGAGCCGTGAAGCCCGGCTGGAACGTCCCGCTGCAGACCGAGCAGCGCCAGGCCCTGGCGGCGCAGCCCGATCTCAGCGCCTGGGTCTCGGCCAATGCCGGCTCAGGCAAGACGCATGTGCTGGTCAACCGCGTGCTGCGGCTACTGCTGGACGGCGTCGCGCCCGGCCGCATGCTCTGCATCACCTATACCAAGGCGGCCGCGGCCAACATGGCCAACCGCGTCTTCAGGGCGCTCGGCGACTGGGCGACCATGCCGGATGCCGATCTTACCGCCGCATTGGAGAAGTTGACCGGCGAGCGGCCCCGGCCGGGCCAGCGCGACGCGGCGCGCCGGCTCTTCGCCGAGGCGCTGGAGACGCCGGGTGGGCTGAAGATCGAGACCATCCACGCCTTCTGCACCCGCGTGCTGCAATCGGCGCCGTTCGAGGCCAACGTGCCGCCGCGCTTCGAGGTGGCGGATAACCTGGCCCAGGCCGAATTGCTGCGCGATGCCCGGCGCGAGCTTCTGGCGGGGATAGCCGCGGAGCCTGGGGGTGCCGAGGCGCAGGCGCTGCATCTGCTGGCCGAGCAGGCTGCGCAGGACACCTTTGACGCGATCATGCAGGAGGCGTTGCGCCAGCGCGCGCTGTTCAGCGATGCCGCAGGCCGGCCACGCGCGGCGCAGGAGATGCGCGCGGGCATCTCGGCTTTCCTCGCGATTGCGCCTGACCTGAAGCCGGAGGCAGTGCTGCATGACTTCCGGCGCGAGCTTGGAGCCCTTTCGGGACTGAGCGAGCTGATCGCGGCGCTCGATGCCGGCAGCGCCACCCGCCAAAATTTTGCCGGGACGTTGCGGACGGTCACGGCCGCGGGCTTTGCGGGCGATCCGGTCGCGACCTGCCGCAGCGGCTTCATCACCCTTGAGGGCACGATCAACGCCAATATCCGCGGCAAGGGCAGATCCGAGTTCGAGCCTGGCCTGATGGAGGTGCTGGAGGAACTGCATGCGGCTGTCGCCAACGCGCAGGACCAGCTCAACGCCATCGCGGTGCGCGACCGCAGCGCGGCGCTGGCCCTGCTGGTGACGCGCGTGCTCGCCTCCTATCAGCGGCTCAAGGCGCAGCGTTCGCTGCTCGACTACGACGATCTGATCGCCAAGACGCGCTCGCTGCTGGCGCGGGTCGATGCGGCCTGGGTGCTCTACAAGCTCGATGCCGGCATCGACCACATCCTGCTCGACGAGGCGCAGGACACCAGCGAGGCGCAATGGGCGATCCTGCGCGCGCTCGCCGACGAGTTCACCGCCGGCGAGGGCGCGGCGCTCAGGGGGCCGAAGCCGCGCACGATCTTCGTCGTCGGCGACGAGAAGCAGTCGATCTACGGCTTCCAGGGCGCGGCTCCCCGCTCCTTCGGCGAGGAGCGCCGGCGGCTCGGGCAGCGCATCGTCGCGGCCAAGCTGAAATTCGAGGCGGTCAGCCTCAACACCTCCTTCCGCTCGGCGCCCGACATCATGCAGGCGGTCGATGCCGTCTTCGCCCTGCCGGAGCATGCGCGCGGCCTCGTCTTCGACGGCAGCGAGCGGCCGGAGCTGCACGACACCGTGCGCCGCAACGATCCCGGCACGGTCGATCTCTGGCCGACCGCCGCCAACGACCAGAGCGAGCCGCCCGATGCCTGGACGACGCCGGTCGACGCGCCGGAGCGGCGCAGCGGCACGGTGAAGCTGGCCGAGCGCATCGCAACCGTGCTCAAGCGCTGGCAGCGCGACGGCCGGGACGATCTCGGCCGGCCGTTCCGGGCCGGCGACGTGATGATCCTGCTGCGCCAGCGCGGGCCGCTCTTCGAGGCGATCGTCAAGGCGCTGAAGGATGCCGGCGTGCCGGTGACCGGGCGCGACCGCCTCAGTCTCGCCGAGCATCCGGCGGTCGAGGATCTCGTCGTGCTGGGACGGGCGCTGCTGCTGCCCGACGACGACCTCGCGCTCGCGACCACGCTGAAGACGCCGCTCTTCGCCTTCACGGATGAGGACCTGTTGCGCTTCGCGCCGGAGCGGCCGGGCTCGCTGCTGTCAGCCCTGCGGCAGGCCGGCCAGGACGAGCCGCGCTTTGCTGCGGCCGAGCAGCGGCTGGCGGAGCTTGGCGAGGAGGCCGCGCGCTGCGGGCCGTTCCGCTTCTTCGCCGGGCTGCTCGGGCCGGGCGGCGGGCGCAATCTCGCGCTGGCGCGGCTCGGCGCCGAGGCCGGCGACGCGCTCGACGCCTTCCTCAACGCCGCGCTCGATTTCGAGCGCAAGCACGGCCCCTCGCTCGCCGGCTTCCTGCACCACGTCGTCAATGCCGGCACTGAGGTGAAGCGCGACCTCTCGACCAGCGCCGGCGAGGTCCGGGTGATGACCGTGCACGGCTCCAAGGGGCTGGAATCGACCATCGTGATCCTGGCCGATATCGCGCCGGAGCCCGGCGAGAAGCGCCTGCCGAAGATCATGGATGTGGCGCCGCCCTTCGGCGCGCCGGTGCCGATCTGGCCGCCGGCGCGGGCGTCCGACACCACAGCCACGCGCCGGGCCAAGAACCTGGTCGTCGCGCAATTCGTCGAGGAGCATCACCGCCTGCTCTATGTCGCGATGACCCGCGCCGAGGACAGGCTGATCGTCTGCGGCGCCCAACCCAAGGGCGAGGCGCCGGAGGGCAGCTGGTACGCGATGATCGCGGCAGGGCTCGCCGCCTCGCCAAGCGGCCTGCGCGACGTCGCCGCGCCGGACGGGCAGGAGGCGATCAAGCGCTTCATGGTGTCGATGCCGCAGCCGCTGGACCGGCCGGAGAGCGTCACGGCGAAACCCGCGATGATCGAACCGGCCTGGCTGCGCCGCGCCGTTCCAGTCGAGAGCGAGCCCCTGCCGCCGCTGAAGCCCTCTAACGCGCTCAGCGCCGCCGACGCGGCCGAGCGGCCGGGCGATGGGCCGTTCCTGGCAGCCGCGGCGCAGGCCGGGCGGCTGGCTCATCTGCTGCTGCAGGTGCTGCCGGATATCGAGTCGGGTGGGCGCGAGGCGGCGGCGCAGGCCTTGACCGCCATGCGCGGCGCCGGCCTGCCGCTGGCGCGGCGCGAGCAGATCGCGGCGCAGGCGCTCGCCCTGCTGGCGGATCCGACCTTGTCGGCACTGTTCGCAGTGGGCTCGCTGGCCGAGGTCCCGATTGCCGGCACGATCACGCTGCCGAGCGGCGCGATCCGCAGCGTCTCCGGCCAGATCGACCGGCTGGCCGTCACGGACGGCGCCGTCCTGATCGCCGATTTCAAGACCGCGGCGCGGCCTCCGATCGATTCGGGCGCGATCCCGCCCGGCACCTTGGCTCAGCTTGCGGTCTACCGGGCGCTGGTCGGGCAGATATATCCGGGCCGGCCGGTGCGCGCTTTGGTGATCTACACCGCCAATCTCGCCACGCTGGAGCCCGATTCTGCCGCGCTCGACGCCGTTCTGGCGAATCTCGCAGGGTAGACCTGCTTCAATGCACTGTGAGCGCGCCTTGACCCGGAGGGGGTGCATTCATAGCTTTGTCGGCGACACGCAGCGCTGCTGCTTCTTTTTTTGAAAGGCGACCAAGCCATGGCGACGAACAAGGTGACCGATGCGAGCTTCGAGGCCGATGTCCTCAACTCGTCCGAGCCGGTCGTGGTGGATTTCTGGGCCGAATGGTGCGGCCCCTGCCGGATGATCGGCCCGGCGCTCGAGGAGATCGCCGGCGAGATGCAGGGCAAGGTCAAGATCGTGAAGATGAACGTCGACGAGAACCAGGCGATCCCCGCCCAGTTCGGCATCCGCTCGATCCCGACCCTGATGCTGTTCAAGGACGGCAAGCTGGCCTCGCAGAAGGTCGGCGCGGCTCCCAAGAGCGATCTCTCGCGCTGGATCTCGGCCGCCGTCTGATTTCGGCGGTGCTTACAAAAATGCAGCCCGCCTTCCTTAGGAAGGCGGGCTTTTTTTACGCGTCATGCTCGGGCTTGTCCCGGGCATCCACGTCTTGAACGCCGCCCGCGATGAGCGAAGACGTGGATGGTCGGCACAAGGCCGACCATGACGGAAGAGAGGCGGATCACGCCTTCGAGCGGCTGCCGTCGATGCTCCAGGCGCCGGCACCGGCCGTGACCAGATAAAGGAAGATGAAGCAGTAGAGGATCGCGGCGTCGCCGCCGTTCAGCGTCGGGTAGAGGCTGCGCGGGGCGTGAAACATCCAATAGGCGACGGCCATCTCGCCAGCCAGGAGGAAGGCGACCGGACGGGTCAGGAAGCCGAGCAGAAGCGCCAGGCCGCCGAAGGTCTCGATGATCGCGCCGAACCAGAACAGCGTGAACGCCGCCGGCAGGCCGCTGGCGGGAGCGGCCGGGAAGCCGAAGAGCTTCTGGGTGCCGTGAAGGATGAAAATCAGTGCGGTGACGATGCGGAGCAGGCCAAGCGCCTGCGGGGAGTAGCGGCTCAACGAATCGAACATCGAATGTCTCTTTCCTTGTTGCGATGGCATCTTTAGCGGCGGAACCCAGCCCAGAACCGCCGCGCGTGCAGGCCGCACCCTGTCGGCTTCCGATGGGTTTTCAATTCACATAAACGTTTCCGTGCCGGCAGATCGGCGCGTTGCGCGCAGTAATGGCAGATTTACCACAGTTCGCTTTCGCGGCTGCAAGCGCAGCTCTGCGCCCGCGCATGGGCTTAACCGACCCTTAAAAGCGCCATGTTTGAATCCTGTCTGAAAACGCTGCGCCGCATGGGCGCGGGTGCAGGCTGAACGGGGCAGGATGAGCGACCGGACGAGACGAGGCGGCGAGCGGCGCGAGCCGTCCTTCGAGAGCGGGCGCGGCGGAAGCCGCGACGATTCCGACATGCGCCTGTCCGCCGACGACCGCTCCAGCCGCTCCTATCGCGGCACCGCCAAGCCGGCGCCACGCGAGGAGCCGCGCCGCAACAAATCCACCAAGGGCGGCGGCGGTGGCCGGCGACGCGGGCGCAGGCGCCGCTCGCTGCTCGGCATGCTGGCCTATTGGATGCTCGTGCTCGGCGTCTGGTGCGCGATCGGGCTGGGCGGGCTGATCGCCTATCACGCCGCGCAATTGCCGCCGATCAACCAGCTCACCGTGCCGAAGCGGCCGCCCAACATCGCGATCCTGGCCGCCGACGGCTCTCTGCTGGCCAATCGCGGCGAGACCGGCGGGCGCACGATCACCATCGGCGAGGTGCCGCCCTATCTGCCCAAGGCCTTCGTCGCGATCGAGGACAAGCGCTTCTACGAGCATTTCGGCATCGACCCGATCGGCATCACCCGCGCCGTGGTCACCAACCTGCGCGGACGTGGCGGCATGCAGGGCGGCTCGACCCTGACGCAGCAGCTCGCCAAGAACCTGTTCCTGACCCAGGAGCGCACCGCCTCGCGCAAGATCCAGGAGGCGATCCTGGCGCTCTGGCTGGAGCAGACCTACAGCAAGGACCAGATCCTCGAGCTCTACCTCAACCGGGTCTATTTCGGCTCGGGCGCCTATGGCGTCGAGGCCGCGGCGCAGCGCTACTTCAACAAATCGGCGCGCTCGGTGACGATCGCCGAGGCGGCGATGCTGGCCGGCCTGGTGCAGGCACCCTCGCGGCTGGCGCCGAACCGCAACCCCGAACTCGCCGAAGCGCGGGCCAAGCTCGTCATCGCGGCCATGGCCGAGCAGGGCTTCATCTCGCAGGCCTCGGCCAAGACCGCTCTGGTGGCGCCGGCCGAGGCGGCCGAGCGCGTCGGCGCCGGCTCGGTGAACTATGCCGCCGACTACGTCATGGACGTGCTCGACGACTTCATCGGCGCGGTCGAGGGCGACGTCACCGTGCTGACGACGATCGACACCAAGCTGCAATCCTCGGCCGAGACCATCCTGGTCGATTCGCTCGCGGCGCAGGGTGCCAAGCAGGGCATCAGCCAGGGCGCGGTCGTCTCGATGGCGCCGGACGGGGCGCTGCGCGCGCTGATCGGCGGGCGCGACTACACCAAGAGCCAGTTCAACCGCGCCACCGCCGCCAAGCGCCAGCCGGGCTCGTCCTTCAAGCCCTTCGTCTACCTGACCGCGATCGAGCGCGGCCTGACGCCGGACACGATCCGCGACGACTCGCCCGTGTCGATCAAAGGCTGGCAGCCGGAGAACAACACCCGCACCTATCGCGGCCCGATCACGCTCCAGACCGCCTTCGCCCATTCGATCAACACGATCGCGGTGAAGCTCAACCAGGAGGTGACGCCGAAGGAGGTGGTGCGCACGGCGCAGCGCCTCGGCATCACCTCGGCGCTGCAGGCCAATCCGTCGCTGGCGCTCGGCACCTCGGAGGTGACGCCGATCGAGCTCACCAGCGCCTACGCCACCTTCGCCAATGGCGGCCAGTCGGTGCTGCCCTACGTCATCCGCGAGGTGAAGACGACCACCGGCAAGGTGCTCTATGCGCGCAAGGGCAACGGCTTCGGCCTGGTGATCCAGCCCCAGCCGCTCTCGATGATGGACGCGATGTTCCACGAGACCATGACCAGCGGCACCGGCAGCAAGGTCAACCTTGCCGGCTGGGAGGTCGGCGGCAAGTCGGGCACGACGCAGGACTTTCGCGACGCCTGGTTCGTCGGCTTCACCTCCAAGCTCGTCACCGCCGTCTGGCTCGGCAATGACGACAACAGCGCGATGAAGCGGGTCTATGGCAGTGGGCTGCCGGCCGAGATCTGGGGCAAGTACATGAAAACCGCCCATGTCGGGATGCAGCCGTCGCCGCTGCCCGGCGGGCTCTGGCATGGCGCGCCCAGGTCGATCTTCGATGGCGCGCCGGTCGCGGGCGGGCAGCCGCCAGCCTCGACCCAGACGGCAGACAGCGACCGCGCCTGGGTGCCGCCGGCGCCGCAGGAGCGCAACTTCCTGGAGCGCCTGTTCGGCGGCTGAGACTGTTTGGATATTCAGCCCTCATCCTGAGGAGCCGCGAAGCGGCGTCTCGAAGGATGATCCAGGAGGCTCCCGAGTCCACTGAACCATCCTTCGAGACGCAGGCTAAAGCCTGCTCCTCAGGATGAGGGCTGAGAATAAGCCACCGGAGAACGCTCAGGCCTTCTTCGCCCGGACTCCGCGCGAGGCGTGGAACAGCACGAGCGCGGCGACGCCGAGCGTCGCCATCACCGCCGGCAGCGGCAGGGCCGAAGCGTGCAGCAGCTTGCCGACGAGCAGGCCGACGCAGGCCGAGAACAGCATCTGGCACAGGCCCGAGAAGGATGAGGCCGCCCCGGCGCGATCCGGAAACGGCATCATCGCGGAAGCCTGGGCCTGCGGCATGGTCAGGCCGACGCCGGCGGCATAGATCGCCCAGGGGATGATCACGCCGAGCGCGCCGCCGACCCCGCTCGCGAGCGCGACCAGCATGATCACGCCGCCGGCCGCGAGGCAGGCCACGCCGAGCGCGATGACGCCGTCCATGCCGCGCTTGCCGACGAGGCGCTGCGCGATGATCGTGCCGAGGATGAAGCCGAGCACGCCGAAGCCGAAGGACAGGCCGTAATCGCGCGGCGACAGGCCGTAAATGCCGATCAGCACGAAGGACGAGCCGGAGATGAAGGCGAAGAGCCCGGCATAGGCGAGCGCGGTCAGCCCGACATAGACCCGGTAGGCCCGGTTTTGCAGCAGCACGCCGAAGCCGCGGAAGATCGCCAGGAGCGAGAGCCGCTCCGGCGAGCGGGCGCGGATGGTCTCGGGCATGACCAGCACGATCGCCACCGCCAGGCCGAGCGCGAAGACGAGCGAGGCGATGAAGGTCGAGCGCCAGCCATAGAGGTCCTGCAGGATGCCGCCGATCACCGGCGCGACCGCCGGCACCAGCCCCATGATCATCCCCATCCGCGCCAATTCGCGGCCGGCGCGCGGCCCGTCATAGAGATCGCGCACCATGGCGCGGCCGAGCACGATCGGCCCGGAGGCGCCGAGCGCCTGGAACGCGCGCGCCGCCGTCAGCGCCTCGATCGAGGGCGCGAGCGAGCAGGCCAGCGTCGCGATCAGGAAGAGGCCGAGCCCGGTCAGCAGCACCGGCTTGCGGCCGAGCCTGTCGGAGAGCGGGCCCCAGATGATCTGGCCGCCAGCGAAGCCGAACAGGAAGGAGGAGAGCGTCGCCTGCGCGCCGGAGACCGTGGTGTTCATCACCTCGACGATCTGCGGCAGCGAGGGCAGGTAGAAATCGGTCGAGAGCGGGCCAAGCGCCGTCAGCATGGCGAGGATGGCGGTCATCGCCAGCGTGTCGGGGCGCAGTTTCATGAGGAATGATGTCCGACCAGTCAGGATTACGCGGGGTGTTCTAAAACGCGTCATCCCGGACAAGCCGCGAAGCGGCGCTGATCGGGATCCATCGTAGAGCACCGGAGCTTTACGATGGATCCCGGCGCTACGCTGCGCTCCGGCCGGGATGACGGCGTTGTTCTGTTACCTGCGAGAGCGGAGATCGTCGAGGCTTGGCCTCAGCCGAAGCCGTGGAGGCCGGCGCCGTGCTTCTTCAGCCAGAGCTCGGCCTCTTCCGTGCGCGGGCAGAGCTTGTGGGTCAGGGCCCAGAAGCGGTGCGAGTGGTTCATCTCCTTGAGATGGGCCACCTCATGCGCCGCGAGATAGTCGAGCACCAGCGGTGGCGCCAGGATCAGGCGCCAGGAGAAGTTGAGATGGCCCTTGGAGGAGCAGGAGCCCCAGCGGCTGGTCGTGTCGCGAATGGTGATCTTGCGGGCGGGGATGCCGAGCGTCGCGGTATGGCGGCGCACGGAGCGTTCGAGGTCCTCGAGCGCAGCGCGGCGCAGGAAATCCTTGACCCGGCGCGCGACATGGGCGGCTTCGCCGGCGACGGCGATGATCGCGGTGCCGTCCTTGTCGGTGGTCGCCTGGGTGATGCCGCGCACCTTCGACCAGTGCACGATCCGGTGGGGCACGCCGCGGAACGGCACGATCTGGCCGGGCTCGAACGGCACCGAGGCCGGGCGCTTGGCGATGCGCGCTGCGATCCAGCCGCCATGCGCCTCGGCGAAGAGCTTGCCGGCAAGGAAATCGGCGCGTTCGGGCAGGGTCAGCGTGATCTCGCCGGTGGCCTGCGAGACGCGCAGCGTCATCCGGCGCGCTGCCGCGCGCCGCTTCACCGCAACGGCATAGAACGTGCCGGCATGGGCGACCTCGATCGCGTCCGGATCGGGCTTGCGCTTGAACAGGGAGAGCCGCATCGCGCGCGATTGTGCTGGATTCGCAGGCGATGCGGAAGAGGGTGGATGCTCAGCTCGCGACCTTCAGCGCCTTGCGGGCTTCGCTCGCACTGTCGTCGCGGCGGGTCTTGGCCGCTTCCATGTCGAGGCTGACCATGAAGTCGGAGATGCGCGGGGCGATCTCGGAGCGGAAGCGCGAGCCGTTGAAGACGCCGTAATGGCCGACGCCCTTCTGCAGGTAGTGCACGCGCTTCTCGGCCGGGATGTTGGCGCAGAGGTCATGCGCAGCCTGGGTCTGGCCGACGCCGGAGATGTCGTCGTTCTCGCCCTCGACCGTCATCAGCGCGACGCGGCGGATGGCCTTCAGGTCGACCGGCTTGTCGCGATGCATCATCTCGCCCTTGGGCAGGGCGTGCCTGACGAAGACGGTATCGACGGTCTGGAGATAGAATTCGGCGGTGAGGTCCATGACGGCGAGATACTCGTCATAGAAATCGCGGTGCTTCTCGGCGGAATCGCCGTCGCCGGCGACGAGGTGCTTGAACATGTCGTAATGGGCCGTGACGTGCCGGTCGATGTTCATCGCCATGAAGCCCGAGAGCTGCATGAAGCCGGGATAGACCTCGCGGAGCATGCCGAGATGCGGGAAGGGCACCTTGGTGATGCAGTTGCGGCGGAACCAGTCGATGCCGCGCTCCTGGGCGAGCTGGTTCACGACCGTCGGCGAGCGGCGGGTGTCGATCGGCCCGCCCATCAGGGTCATCGAGCGCGGCGCGCTGGCATCGCCATCGGCCTCCATGCGCGCGACCGCCGCGATCACCGGCACGGCCGGCTGGCAGACGGCCATGACATGGGTGTCGGGGCCGAGCGTCTGCACCATGGCGATGACGTAGTCGATGTAGTCGTCGAGGTCGAAGCGGCCGGCCGCGAGCGGCACGAGGCGCGCATCGGTCCAGTCGGTGATGTAGACCTCATGGTTGGGCAGCAGGGCCTCGACGGTGCCGCGCAGCAGCGTGGCGTAGTGGCCCGACATCGGCGCGACCAGCAGGATCTTCGGTTGCGGCTTGCGGCGGCCTTGGATCTTGCGGTCGAAATAGGTCAGCTTGCAGAAGGGCCGCTCCCAGACGACGCGCTCCTCGACCGCGACCTTGACGCCGTTGATCGTGGTCTCGTCGAGGCCGAAGACCGGCTTGCCATAGCGGCGCGTCATGCGCTCGAACAGCTCGCAGGAGGCCGCGATGGTGCGCCCGACCGGCGTGTAGGTCAGCGGATTGGCCGGGTTCTTGAACGCGAGTTGCAGCGCATCGGACATGCCCCTGGCGGGGCTGACCATCATATGAACCGCTTCGTAGGCATGATAGGCGAACGACATGGCAGCCCCGTACATGCAGCGAATACCCTTCTCGATGCCCGATGCATCGATGATGCGCCGCAACATAGCAACGCAACCTAGGTCGAATTTGTTCTCATTCAATCCGGCTAAAGGCTAAGAATCTCCTGCGATGCTGAAATGTGACAGTTTTGCACTGCCAAATGAGATGCCGGACATGGGTTCGAGGGCATGACGAGTTTTTCCGATCTGGTCGAGCCCGCGCTCGCCCGCTCCGGCCGGCACCTGCGGCTGGACACGCTGGTGCGGCTGCGCTGGCTCGCGATTGCCGGGCAGAGCCTGGCCGTCGCCGGCGTGCATTTCGGGCTGCGCTTCCCGCTGCCCTTCGGCTGGTGCTTCGCCGTCATCGCGGTCTCGGCCTGGCTCAACATCGCGCTGCGGGTACGCTTCCCGCTCAGCCACCGCCTGCGCGAGGACGCGGCGACGGCGCTGCTCGCCTTCGACATCATCCAGCTCGCGGCGCTGCTCTACCTGACCGGCGGCCTGCAGAACCCGTTCTCGATCCTGTTCCTGGCGCCGGTGATGATCTCGGCCACCGCCCTGCAGCCGCAGCGCACCTTGCTGCTCGGGCTGCTGGCCGTGATGCTGGCGAGCCTGCTCAGCTTCCTGCACTTCCCGCTGCCCTGGGCCGGGCCGGACCGGCCGGTGCTGCCGCCCTACTACCAGGCCGGCAACTGGATCGCCCTCGTGCTGGGCCTGGGCTTCACCGGCATCTACGCCTGGCGCGTCGCCAAGGAGGCGCGCGACCTCTCGGAGGCGCTGACCGCGACCGAGCTCGTGCTGGCGCGCGAGCAGCATCTCTCCCAGCTCGACGGGCTGGCCGCCGCCGCCGCGCATGAGCTCGGCACGCCGCTCGCCACGATCGCGCTGGTGGCGCGGGAATTGTCGCGGCTCGCCCCGCCGGAGGGCGAGATGGCCGAGGACATCACGCTCCTGCGCGAGCAGGTCGAGCGCTGCCGCGGCATCCTGGGCAAGCTGACCTCGCTGCAGGACGACGATGCCGGGCCGCTCGACCAACTCGGCCTGCGCCTGCTGATCGAGGAGGCGGCCGGGCCGCAGCGCCCGTTCGGCGTGCCGTTCCGCATCGACATGCTCGGCGAGAAGCCCGAACCCATCTGCCGGCGCAACCCGGGCATGATCTACGGCCTCGGCAACATCGTCGACAACGCCGTCGACTTCGCCAAGTCGGAGGTGACGATCACGGCGCAATGGACTGACAGCCATGTCGCGCTGACCATCGCCGATGATGGCCCGGGCTTCCCGCCGGACGTGCTGATGCGGGCCGGCGAGCCCTATCTGTCGCGCGAACGCGGCGAAAGCCGCGCCGGCGGCGGGCTGGGGCTCGGCCTGTTCATCGCCAAGACCCTGCTGGAGCGGGGCGGCGCGGCGCTCGAATTCTCGAATCTGCCGGCACCTGCGAGCGGCGCCTCGATCCGCATGGCCTGGCCGCGGGCGGTCTTTGAGGCCGACCTCAAGCCGGTTGGGTCTTCAAACCTGGAAGTTTAATCACTACTTAGGGTTAGGGCATGCTCCGCAAAAGTGAGGCGCGCTTTTGCGATAAGGCCATGCTCGAGAGATTGGTCCGGTCGATGGCCAGATGCGCCGATCGGATAGTCGGGTTACAATTCCGCCAGGACAGTCCGGCGGAAGGAGAGTTTCGATGGAACAGGCGCTGAGCGAAGCGACCCAGATGGACATGTCCCTCCTCCTCGTCGACGACGACAAGCCGTTCCTGCACCGGCTGGCGCGGGCGATGGAAGGCCGCGGCTATTCCGTCCGCACCGCCGAGAGCGTGTCCGAGGGCCTGGCCGCCGTGGAAGAGGCGGCGCCCGCCTTCGCGGTGATCGACCTGCGGCTCGCCGACGGCAACGGGCTCGACGTCATCGCCCGCCTGAAGGAGCGCCGGCCGGAGGCCCGCGGCATCGTGCTGACCGGCTACGGCAATATCGCGACCGCGGTCAGCGCCGTGAAGCTCGGTGCCTTCGACTTCCTGGCCAAGCCCGCCGATGCCGACGAGATCCATTCGGCGCTGGCGGCGGCCCGCGACTCGCGCCCGACTCCGCCGGAGAACCCGATGTCGGCCGACAGGGTGCGCTGGGAGCATATCCAGCGCGTCTACGAGCTGTGCAGCCGCAACGTCTCCGAGACCGCCCGTCGCCTCGGCATGCACCGGCGCACCTTGCAGCGGATTCTGGCGAAGCGCGCGCCGCGCTGAGATGCCGTCTCTTCTCCCCAAGGGAAGAAGAAGGAAAGAGAGCGGCTCGGCCCGCCTCAGGGCGAGGGCGACAGCCCCGCCTCGACCTCGGCCGGCTCGAACGTATAGCGCCGCGAGCAGAATTCGCAGGTGACGCCGAGCGTGCCGTCATCGGCGATCATGGCGCGGCGGTCCTCCGTGGAGAAGCCTCTGAGCATGCCGAGCACGCGCTCGCGCGAGCAGCGGCATTCCTCATGCACCAGGATCGGCTCGAAGACGCGGGCGCCGCGCTCGTGGAAGAGCCGGTAGAGCAGCCGCTCGCTCTCCAGCATCGGGTCGAGCAGCTCGTGGTCCTCGACCGTCTCGACCAGCGAGCGCGCCTCGGCCCAGGCATCGTCGCTGATGCCGTCGGGGTCGTCGCTCGCCAGGATCTCGTGGCCCTCCGGCGCGTCGCCGGGATGGAGGTCGGCGGCGCGCAGCCGGTCGGGCGAATGCGGCATGAACTGCACGATCAGCCCGCCCGCCCGCCAATGCCGGCCGGTGCCGTTGACGATGCTGCCGACCCCGAGCCGGATCCGGCTCGGAATCTGCTCCGACTGGCGGAAATACTGGTGCGCGGCCTCTTCCAGGCTCTGCTTGGTCAGCGTCACCACGCCCTGGTAGCGCGTCGCCTGCGTGCCCTGGTCGACGGTCATGCCGAGATGACCCTCGCCGAGCAGCTCGCCGGTGCTGGTCGCCCCGGCCGCGATGGCCTGCTGCAGCCGCTCCTCGTCGAAATGCGCGACGGCGCGAAAATTGTCCGGCGCGTTGAAGTCGACGACGAGCATCGAGATCGGCCCGTCGCTCTTGGTCTGGAGCTGGAAGCGGCCCTCGAACTTCAGCGCGGTGCCGAGCAGCACGGTCAGCGCTGCCGCCTCGCCGAGCACGCGCGAGACCGGCTCGGGATAGCCATGGCGCTCCAGCACCGTGTCGATCGAGGGACCCAGCCTGACGACGCGGCCGCGCACGTCGAGATCGGGCACCGTGAACGGCACGACCCGGTCGTCGAGCGTGGCCGTCTGCGTGATTGCGTCGGAACCGGCCATCAGGCGGCGACACCGCCGAAGCACCAGGCCAGGATGCCCTTCTGGGCATGCAGCCGGTTCTCGGCCTCGTCGAACACGGCCGATTGCGGCCCGTCCATGACGGCGTCGGTGACTTCCTCGCCGCGGCTCGCCGGCAGGCAATGCATGAAGATCGCGTCCTTCTCGGCCCGCTCGAGCAGGCGGTCATCGACCTGGTAGGGCCGCAGCAGGTTGTGGCGCGTGCCTTCCTCGTCGCCCATCGAGACCCAGCAATCGGTGATGACGCAATCGGCGCCCTCGACCGCGGCTTCCGGCCGGTTGGTGAGCTTGACCCTGGCGCCCTGCTTGCGGGCCCAGTCGAGCAGGGCCGGCGGCGGCGCCAGCTCGTCGGGCGTCGCGATCGCCAGCTCGAAATCGAGCCGCCCGGCCGCATGCACCCAGGAGGTCAGGACGTTGTTGGTGTCGCCGGTCCAGGCGATGCGCTTGCCGGCGATCGAGCCCTTGCGCTCCTCGAAGGTCATCACATCCGCCATGACCTGGCAGGGGTGCTGGCGCTTGGTCAGGCCGTTGATCACCGGCACGGTGGCGTATTTCGCCATCTCGACCACGGCGTCATGGTCGAGCATGCGGATCATGATTGCATCGACGTAGCGCGACAGCACGCGGGCCGTATCGGCGATGGTCTCGCGCTCGCCGAGCTCGATCTCCTGGCCGGTCACCATCATCGGCGAGCCGCCGAGCTCGCGGATGCCGACGTCGAAGGAGACGCGGGTTCGTAGCGAGGGCTGCTCGAAGATCATGGCGATGACCTTGCCTTCGAGTAGGCGGTCGCCCGCCGCCTCGGGCGTGCGGCGTCGCGCCTTGATCTCCTCGCCGGCACGCAGGATCGCCCTGAGCTGGTCGCTGGAGAAATCGGAAAGATCGAGGAAATGGCGCATCGTCGCGCTTCCTTCGCAGGAATGCTGGGAGGGTTCGATTATTCGGCGGCGGGCCGCTTGAGATTGGCCTCGATCGCGCCGGCCGCCTTGTCGAGGCGCGCGACCGCTTCCGCGACCTCGGTCTCGCCGATGATCAGCGGCGGCAGCAGGCGCACGACATTGTCGCCGGCCGCGACGACCAGGAGCCCGGCCTCGCGCGCCTCGGCGACGAAGTCCGTGTTCAAGGTCTTCAGCTTCAGGCCGAGCATCAGGCCCTCGCCGCGGATCTCCTCGATCACGTCGGGATGGTGGTCCTTGAGCTGGGCCAGCGACTGGCGCAGCCGCAGCGCGGTCTGCGCGACATGGTCGAGGAAGCCCGGCTCGAGGATGACGTCGAGCACGGCGTTGCCGACCGCCATGGCGAGCGGGTTGCCGCCGAAGGTCGTGCCATGCGTGCCGAGCGTCATGCCCGACGCCGCCTCCTCGGTGGCGAGGCAGGCGCCCATCGGGAAGCCGCCGCCAATGCCCTTGGCGACCGACATGATGTCGGGCGCCACGCCGTAGTGCTCGTAGGCGAAGAACTTGCCGGTGCGGCCGACGCCGGTCTGAATCTCGTCGAAGATCAGCAGCAGGCCGTGCTCGTCACAGAGCTCGCGCAGCAGCTTGAGGAAGCGCATCGGCACGCTGCGCAGGCCGCCCTCGCCCTGGATCGGCTCGATCATCAGCGCGGCGGTCTCGTCGGTGATCGCGGCCTTCAGCGCCGTCTCGTCGTCGAAGGGCACCTGGTCGAAGCCCGAGACCTTTGGGCCGAAGCCGTCAATGTACTTCTGCTGGCCGCCGGCGGCGATCGTCGCCAGCGTGCGGCCATGGAAGGCGCCCTCGAAGGTGATGATGTGGAAGCGCTCGGGATTGCCCTTCGCGGCGTGGTACTTGCGCGCCATCTTGATGGCGCACTCGTTCGCCTCGGCGCCCGAGTTGGTGAAGAAGACGCGTTCGGCGAAGGTCGCCTCGCAGAGCCGCCGCGCCAGCTTCTCGCCGTCGGGCATCGCATAGAGGTTCGAGGTGTGCCAGATGCGCTGGGCCTGCTCGGTCAGCGTCTTGACCAGGTGCGGATGGGCGTGGCCGAGCGAATTGACCGCGATGCCGGCGCCGAAATCGAGGAAGCGCCGGCCATCGGCCGTCTCGGCCCAGGCGCCCTCGCCGCGCTCGAGGGCGATCGGCGCGCGGGCATAGGTCGGCAGCAGCAGCGAGTTATGGGAGGAAGCGGGGACGGGAGCCATGGAAAACGATCCTCGGACGGAACGAATGAGAACGGGTGTGCGCTGGCTTGGGAACGGCATTGCGGGCGCAAAAGCATGACAGCCTAATGCGACCCGCTGGCGACGCTATCGTCGCAGCCAGTTCCCGACATTTCGTCGCGCCGTCATCCGCATCGTCGAAAGATCCCGACCCGTCAAAAACATAAGCGCCGCCCGGAGGGGCGGCAGCACGTCGATAACTATGCTGAAGCCGTCCCGCCCTGTCAATTCCGTGCCGTTCGGACAGGTGTTCTGCTGTAGTGGCCTTGACCGGGCATTTGGGAATGGGCTGGGGAAAATTCAATTTCCGATTCGCGGACTCTTGTCCCCGAGTCCGGCCATCTTGTATGGTCGTCCTCGTCAGATACGACATCTCGTGCGGCGTCCCCTGTACCGTCACTCTCGAGTGTAACGGCTTCCGTTTAGCGACGGGCGCCGCCGGTCTCGGATTCCGCCACGATCGGCCCCTAAGCCGCCCCGCAAGGGACAGGCTTGATGAGACAGGTGAAGCCATGAACGAAGCCGGAGCCTGGACGGAAGAACGCGTCGAGCTGCTCAAGAAGCTCTGGAACGACGGCCTGAGCGCGAGCCAGATCGCGGGCGAGCTCGGCAGCGTCACGCGCAACGCCGTGATCGGCAAGGTCCACCGGCTCGGCCTCTCCGGCCGCGCCAAGAGCCCGACGGCCTCCTCCACGCCGCGTCCGGCCCGCAAGGCCCCGGCCCGTGCGCCGAGCCATCCGATGGCCGGCAATGCCGGCCTGACCCGCGGCGCCAACGCGCTCGCCCCGCAATATCAGCCGGAGGCCGAGGTCGAGGCGGAAGCCGCGCCGATGCCGTCCGAGGACGTGGTCGTGCCCTTCTCCGAGCGCGTCACCATCATGGACCTGCGCGAATACATGTGCCGCTGGCCGATGGGCGATCCGACGACCCCGGAATTCCGCTTCTGCGGCGCCCGCTCCTCGACCGGCCTGCCCTATTGCTCCCACCACTCCCGCATCGCCTACCAGCCGGCGGCCGACCGCCGGCGCGACCGCCGGAATGTCGGGCGCTGAGAGCTTGATTTTCGAATGAATGACGAGAAAGCCGGCTCTGGGCCGGCTTTTTTGTTGGGATTAGAGCCCGGCGCTCTGGAAGAAGCGCTTGGTGCGCTCCGATTTCGGCTGGCCGAACACCTCCGCCGCCGGGCCGAACTCGGTGACGCGGCCATGGTCGAGCACCATGACATGCGAGGCGACGTCGCGGGCGAAGGCGAGCTCGTGCGTCACGATCAGCGAGGTCCGCCCGCCGAGCGCCAGCGCCTTCACCACGTTCAGCACCTCGCCGGTCAGCTCCGGATCGAGCGCCGAGGTCGGCTCGTCGAACAGCATGATCGAGGGCTCCATCATCAGCGCGCGGGCGATGGCGATGCGCTGCTGCTGGCCGCCGGAGAGCCGGCTCGGATAGGCCTCCTCCTTGTCGGGCAGGCCGACCTTGGCGAGCAGGTCCCGCGCCCGCTCAATCGCCTTGTCCTTGCTCCAGCCGAGCACGCCGACCGGCGCCTCGATCAGGTTCTTCAGCACGTTCAGGTGCTGGAACAGGTTGAACGACTGGAAGACCATGCCGATATCGGTGCGGTACGTCGCGACCTGGCGGTCGCTGAGCTTGCGGCTGCCGTGCACTGCGCCGTCCGGCGTCAGCCTGACATCGCCGACGATGATCTCTCCGCCCTGGAAGGTCTCCAGCCGGTTGACGCAGCGCACCAGCGTGCTCTTGCCCGAGCCGCTCGAGCCGAGCACCGCGACGGTCGCGCCCTGCGGCACCACCGCCGAGACGTCGTGCAGGACCTGGAGCTGGCCGAAGAACTTGCTGAGGCCGAGGAAGGTGATCGCGGGCTTGGCCGCCTCGCTGGTCCCGGTCATGCCGCGGCTCCGAAATAGCCGGTGGTCGGCAGCTTGCGTGTCAGCCAGCGCACCGAGCGCGAGATCGCGAAGACCACGACGAAATAGATGATCGCGACGATCGTGTAGATCGGCATGGTCAGGAAGGTGGCGCTGACGATGAGGCCGGCCTGGTACATCAGGTCGGGCACGGCGATCACCGAAACGATCGAGGTCGATTTGAAGCAGGTGACGAACTGGTTCAGCAGACCGGGAACCGAGCGCATGATCGCCTGAGGCAGCACGATCCGCGCCATCAGCCGGCTATGCGTCATGCCCAGCGACTTCGCCGCCTCGACCTGGCCTTTGTCGACCGCCTCGATCCCGCCCCGGTATTCCTCGGCGAGATAGCCGCTCGTCTGCAGGGTGAGCGCGACGAGCGACGAGTAGAAGGCGGTGAACTTCAGTCCGAAGATCTCGGGCCAAGCGTAGTGGACCCAGACGAGCTGCACCAGGATCGGCGTGTTCCGGCAGAACTCGACATAGAAGGTCGCGGGCATGCTGAGCCAGCGCCGGCGCGAGAGCATGCCCAGCGCCGCAATGAGCCCGACGACGAGCGCCGCCAGCATCGACAGCACCGAGAGCGAAACGGTGACGCCGAGCCCGTAGAGCAGCGTGTCGCGAAACTCGTAGAGGATAGTCAGAGTCCGCTGCATCGCTGCTCTCTCTCACGCTCGGGCGGGATTACTTCTTGGTGTCGAAGAGCGAGGTCCGCGACAGGTAGGAATCATAAAGCTCCGCCGCCTTGTTGTTAGCGACGATCCAGGCCGCGAAGGAATCGAGGAAGTCCTTCCAGTCCGAGTCGCCGTAGCGGATCGCCCAGCCGTTCTGCTGAGTGCTGAAATCGGCGTCGAAGGCGGGCACCGCCCATTCGTTGCCTTGCACCTTCGTCCACCAGCGGATCGTGATGCCGTTGGCGAAGGCGATATCGGCATCGCCGCGGCGCACCGAGTCGAACACGGCGAGGTCGGTCTGGGACTGCAGGGCCAGCAGCTTCGCCTTCGGGAAGATGCGCTGCGAGACCTCGTGGTCGCGGCTGCCGGCCTGGACCGCGATGGTGACCGAGGGATCGTTCAGGTCCTCGATCTTCTTGAAGCGGCCGGCCTTCTCCTTGCTGACGATGCCGTTGATGCCCTTGGCGGCGAAGGGCCGCACGAAGTTGATCTCCAGCGCGCGCGGCGCGTTGTAGAGCAGGCTCGCGCCGAACAGGTCGCAATCGCCGCGGTTGAGCGAGAGCGGCGCGGTGCCGAACTGCACCTCGACCGGCTCGACCTTGACCTTCATCCAGTTCGCCAGCTCGTTGACGAGGTCGACGAAGACGCCGGTCCACTGGCCGTTGCGCGGGTCCTTGTAGCTGTCGGGCGTGACCTGCGCGTAGCAGACCTTGAGCACGCCCTCGCGCTTCACCTTGGCGAGCACGCCCTCCTTCGGCTGCGCGGCCGCCGGCAGCGCCAGTGCGAGCATGCCGGCAATGAGGACGGCCCGTTTGAGAATCCTGCTTCCGATCATCGACATATCCCCTCGTTTGTTGGTCTCGTGAATTGGATTCAGCTCACTCGGCCGCCTTCTGCATCTCGCGTGCCTTGCGGGGCTCGAACTTCTTGGTGAAATGGTCGGGTATCGTGCCGTCCTGCGTCAGGCCGGAGGCGGCCGATATCGTCCACCAGGCAACGTCGGCCTCGTGCACGATGATGCATTCGAGGCTGCGCTTGACGTTGTCGCCCTCGGGCGAATGGCAGGCGGCGATATGGGCGATCGCCTCGGGCAGGCCGACGGTCAGGCAGATATAGGCGCCGTAGACCGGGTGGCGCAGCGAGGGTCGGCCGACCAGGCTGGCATCGGCCTTCCAGCGTTTCTGGTTCTCGGGATCGCATTCGAAGGCCTTGCCGACATCGTGGCAGAGCCCACCGGCGATGACGATGTCGCGGTCGATCACCGCTTCCGGATAGACCGCGGCGAAATAGTCGACCGAGGCGAGCGCGAGCCGCGTCACGCCGCTGAGATGGACGTTCTGGCCGCCGCGCCGCATCACCATCATGCCGGGATTGGCCTCGCCCGGAATCTCGCTGATGCGCGAGAAGCTCGACTTCTCCAGCGCCAGCGCCCAGGCGTCGATCGTGCCCTGCCGCAGGGCGGGATCGCTGATCCACTCGATCTCCGGCAGATCCTCGAGAATGCTCTTGCGCAACTGGTCCATGCGCCTTGTCCTTCTATCGTCAAAAGCTCCCCTGCGGAAAAGCTAGACAGCAAAGCGAGCATCGTAAAATTTGATTTTCGGATGGCACATCATTGCATAAGGCAATGCATGGGACATGCGAGGATCAGGCCATGCGACCGACGACGGCCCAGCTCGAAACCTTCTTCTGGGTCGTCCGGCTCGGCTCGGTGAAGGAGGCGGCGCGCCACCTCAACCTGGCCCAGCCGACGATCTCGTTGCGCCTGCAGGAACTGGAGGCGCAGTTCCAGCGCCCGCTCTTCGACCGCGTCGCGCGCCGGCTGACGCTGACCCCGGCCGGCGACGCGCTCCTGCCGCGCGCGTCGTCGCTCATCCACGAGCTCAGCGGCATCCGCGAGCTGATCGGCGGCGCCCTGTTCGCGGCCGGCGTGGTGCGCGTCGGACTGTCGGAGACCTTCGCGCAGATCTGCCTGTCCGACTGCATGAAGCTCCTGGCGCGGGACTTTCCGGCGCTCCAGCTCGACATCACCGTCGGCACCAGTGCGGCGCTGGAACATCAGGTCGTCGAGCGCCAGCTCGACCTCGCCTTCGTCGTCAATCCGGTCGGCGACCCCAAGCTCGCGGTGATCCAGCTCGGCATCCAGGACGCGGTCTGGGCGGCCGCGCCATCGCTTGGCCTGCCGCGCGAGATCACGCCGGCGCGGCTCGCCTCCGCCCCGATCGTCACCAACCCGCACCCCTCGCCGATGTACCGCCAGATCATCGACTGGTTCAGGGAGGATGGCATCGAGCCTGGGCAGATCTGCCGCTGCACCAGCGTGGCGCTGGTGGTCGAACTGGTCAGGGCGGGCCTCGGCGTCAGCCTGCTGCCGGCGCGGCTGATCGAGCCCTTCCTGAACGACGGCTCGCTCGTCGCGTTGCAGCCGGAGAAGGAGCCGACGCCGTCGCGGCTCTATTGCATCTACCGCTTCGCCGAGCACAGCCCGCTGGTCGAGGCGGTGCTGGGCGCGGCGCGGCAGGCGATCACGGATCTGCGGTTCGTGAAGGCCTAGCTCCCGAACACCGTGTTCAGCTGGCTGCCCACCATGATGAAGGTCGTGCGCTTCGGCACCTCCTTCAGGCTGACGGCGCCGATATAGGTCATGGCCGAGCGCACGCCGCCCATCAGCTCCTGCATCGTGTCCTCGACCGGGCCGCGATAGGGCACCTCGACGGTCTTGCCCTCGGACGCCCGGTATTTGGCGACGCCGCCGGAATAGCGCTTCATCGCGGTGTCCGAGGACATGCCGTAGAAGGTCATGCCGACGGCGACCTTCTCGCCGTCATGCTCCTCGTAGCGGATCTCGCCCTCGCATTCGTCATGGCCGGCGAGCATGCCGCCCAGCATGACGAAATCGGCGCCGCCGCCATAGGCCTTGGCGAGGTCGCCCGGCACGGTGCAGCCGCCATCGCCGCAGACCAGGCCCTTCAAGCCATGCGCGGCATCGGCGCATTCGATGATGGCCGAGAGCTGCGGATAGCCGACGCCGGTCATCTTGCGCGTCGTGCAGACCGAGCCCGGCCCGATCCCGACCTTGACGATATCCGCGCCGGCCAGCAGCAGCGCCTCGGTCATGTCGCCGGTGACGACGTTGCCGGCCATGATCGCGGCATCGGGAAAGGCCTCGCGCGTCGCCTTGACCGTGTCGACGAATTTTTCCGTGTAGCCATTGGCGACGTCGAGGCAGATCTTCGAGATCGGCACCTGCTTATGGACGTGCTTCAGCTTGTCATGGTCGGAATCCGTCGTGCCGAGCGAGTAGAATGCGTTGGCCGACTCCTTTTCCCTGAAAAAGGCGACGAGGTCGTCGGCGTTATAATGCTTGTGCAGCGCCACCATCGCACCGTGCTTCAGCAGGGCGCGCGCCATCGCCATCGTGCCGACCACGTCCATGTTGGCCGCGATCAGCGGGAAGCCGGTCCAGTCCTTGCCGGTATGGGCGAAGCGGAAGGTGCGGTTGACATCGACATGGGCGCGGCTGCCCAGCGTCGAGCGCTTGGGCCGGATCAGGACATCCCGGAAGTCGAGCTTGGGATCGTTCTCGATGCGCATGATGGATAAGCCTCGGGGCTGCTCGATAGCGAAAACGGGAGCACGTCGAAGGAGGCGTGCCGGGATTCATAGCCGGTTGCGGTCGCCAGAGGCAATGCACCGGGCGCGGGGCAGCTCCACCAGACACTTTAGCAACTGCTAAAATATCGTTGGACAAGGGCCGCGCGGCGCAATACTTAAGCGTATGCTTCACCAACCAGCCCAGCTCGACCTCATGTTCCAGGCCCTGGCGGATCCGACCCGCCGGCTGATGGTCGAGCGGCTCTGCGACGGGCCGGCGAGCGTGAGCGAACTCGCGGCCCCCTTGCAGATGACCCTGTCGGCGGTGGTGCAGCATCTCGCCGTGCTGGAGGAGAGCGGGCTCGTGCGCTCGCAGAAGCAGGGCCGTGTCCGCACCTGCCAGGTCGATACCCAGGCCCTGCGCTCGGCCGAGCGCTGGATCAGCGAGCGCCGCACGCTCTGGGAAAAGCGCTTCGACAGGCTGGGAGCCTATCTCGCCGAGAATCCGGAAGAACCGAAGGAAGGACCGCAGACATGACCGACCGTTCCGTCGTCCACGCCACCATCACCGTCGAGCGGACCTACCGGGCCTCGCCGAAGCGCGTTTTCGCGGCGTGGTCGAGCAAGGAGGCGCTGCTCAGCTGGGGCCTGCCTGGCGAAGGCTGGATCTCCGGCTACGAGCGCTTCGACTTTCGCGTCGGCGGCAACGATCGCAGCCATTTCGGCCCGGCCGGCGGCGAGACCTATGTCAACGACACCACCTATCTCGATATCGTCCCCGATGCGCGCATCGTCTCGGCGGGGTCGATGACCTCGGCCGGCACGCGCCTCTCTGCCGGCTTGATGACGGTCGAGTTCCAGGCCGCCGGCAATGGCGGCTGCCATCTCGTCATGACCGAGCAGGGCGCCTTCCTCGACGGCCACGACCTGCCGGAGAACCATGAGGCTGGCTGGAACGAGATGCTCGACAAGCTCGGCGACCATCTCGCCCGCGACCAGGCAGCGGCCTGAGGAGATCCGGCAGATGAGCGAACGCAGCGTGACCCACGCCACCTTCACCATCGAGCGCCTCTATGATGCGTCGCGGACCCGCGTCTTCGCGGCCTGGGCCGAACCCGCCGCGAAGCAGCGCTGGTTCGCCTGCCATGGCGATTGGACGTCGGGGCCTCACCAGCTCGACTTCGCCATCGGCGGCCGCGAGCACCTCTCGACGCGTGATAGCGAAGGCGTCGATCACATCTATGACGCCATCTACCAGGACATCATTCCCGGCGAGCGCATCGTCTACGCCTATCAGATGCATCTCGGGACGCGGCGCATCTCGGTCTCGCTGGCGACGGTCGAGTTCCGGTCCGAAGGCAAGGGCACAAGGCTCGTCTTCACCGAGCAGGCCGCCTTTCTCGATGGCTACGACCGTCCGGACGAGCGCAAACTCGGCACGCGCGCCGGCCTGGAGAACCTCGCTGCGGAACTGCAGCGCCAAGCTGCTGCCGCCTGATACGAACGAGGCCTGCCCATGTCGCTCACGCTCTACTACCACCCGCTCTCCTCCTACTGCCAGAAGGTGCTGGTGGCGCTCTACGAGAACGGCGCGCCGTTCACGCCGCAATTCGTCGATCTCGGTGATCCCGGGCAGCGCGCCGACTTGTTGAAGCTCTGGCCGGTCGGAAAATTCCCGGTGCTGCGCGACGGCGAGCGCATCGTGCCGGAATCCAGCATCATCATCGAGCATCTCGATCGATACCATCCGGGCAAGACCCGGCTCATCCCCGAGAATGGCGACCTCGCCCTCCAGACCCGCCTGCGCGACCGCTTCTTCGACCTCTACGTGCACAAGCCGATGCAGGCGCTGGTCGGCGACAGGCTCAGGCCGCTGGAGAGCCGCGACCCCTACGGTGTCGCGGAAGCCAAGGCACGGCTCAGCGCCAGCTATGACATGATCGAACGCGACATGGCCGGCCAGACCTGGGCGATGGGCGAGGACTTCACCCTGGCCGACTGCGCCGCCGCGCCCTCGCTCTACTATGCTGACCGCGTCTTGCCTTTCCGCGACAGCCATCCCGGAATCGCCGCCTATTTCGAGCGGCTGCTGCAGCGCCCGTCCTTCGCCCGGGTGGTCGAGGAGGCCGGCCCCTATCGCCACATGTTCCCGGCCGCGCGCGACTGACGCCGGCCCCTCCCGCCATCGCGATCCTCCGAGAGAGAGCCATGACCAAGCGATCTGTCGCGCATGCGACCTTCACCATCGAGCGGCACTACGATGCCACGCCGGCCCGGGTCTTCGCCGCCTTCGCCACGCGCGAGGCCAAGGCGCGCTGGTTCAGCGGGCCGCCGGAATGGGGCCCGGCCGAGGGCGGGATGGATTTTCGCGTCGGCGGCCGCGAGACCAGCCGGGGCGGTCCCAAGGGCGGGACGGTCCACGCTTTCGATGCGATCTACCAGGACATCGTCCCGAACGAGCGCATCGTCTTCAGCTACGACATGCATCTCGACGAGACCCGCATCTCCGTCTCGCTGACCACGATCGAGTTCAAGCCGGAGGCCGGCGGCACCAGGCTGGTCTTCACCGAGCAGGGCGCCTTCCTCGACGGCTACGACGATGCCGGCGGCCGCGAGCACGGCTGGGGCGAGGCTCTCAAGCAATTGGGCTGCGCGCTGCAGCAGGCGGCCTGAGAGCCCGGTTGATAATTCTACTGGCGCGGCCGCCTGACGCGGTCGTCTGCGCTTCCGGTGCTCACGGACCAATAGTCCGCTGCGCTCCGGTTCTCGACAACCACGCCAGTCGACTCGCGCCAGCGAATTCTCAAACGGGCTCTGAGGCGTCAGGCGGCCGGGATCAGCGACCTTGCGTTCTTGCGCACCGTGAAGAGCGTCGCGCCGATGACAATGGCGGCGCCGATCCAGGTCGGCAGCGCCGGGATCTCGGCGAAGAAGACGAAGCCGGTGAAGCTCGCCAGCAGCAGGCGGCTGAAGTCGATCGGCGCCAGCGCCGACGCCTCGCCGACCTGATAGGCCCGCGTCAGCAGCCATTGCCCGGCCGTGCCGAAGACGCTGAGCACGATCAGCCAGAGCCATTGCTGCGGCGTCGGCCAGACCCAGACCCACCAGGTCGGCACGGCCAGCACCACGATCAGCACGATGCCCTGCCAGATCAGGATGGTGTCGGTGCGCTCGCTCGCGGCCAGCATGCGCACGCTCACGGTGACGCAGGCGCCGAACAGCGCCCCGCCGACCGACATCAGCGCGTAGACGTCCAGCCCGTCGGCCGAGGGGTTGAGCATGATGATCACGCCGACGAAGCCGATGATCGTCGCGACCCAGCGCGCGCGGTCGACCGTCTCCTTCAGCACCAGCACGGCGGCGATGGTGACGAACAGCACCTGGCTGAAGCCGATCGCGGTCGCCTGCGCCAGCGGGATGTAGATGATGGCGCTGAAGCCGCAGAGCATCGAGGCGAGCGTGACGAGGCCGCGGAAGACTTGCAGCCCCGGCCGATCGGTATGGATCATCGCCGGCAGCTCGCGCATGGCGAAGGCGATGATGATCAGGCTCATCACGATCTGGCGGACCATCAGGATCTCGACCAGCGGGATCATCGGCCCGAGATATTTGAACAGCCCGGTCATCACCGCGTAGACGAGGAACGACGAGACCATGTAGATCGAGCCGCGCAGGTTCGGCGTCGCGCCGCGCCACCAATGCCTGAAGCGCCGGCGGCGCGTGGCCAGCCAGCCGCTCGCGCCGGATTCGGTCACGCCCGAAATTGACGCGAGCACGATCGGCGCTGCGTCGTCGGATTGCGCCGGGAGAGGGTCGGGCTCGTCGGAGGCGCGGCCGAAGGGCGCCCCGTCGCCGAGGTCATCGTCGAAATCCGCGCGGTGCTGCCGCCCGGCCTGCCGGTCTTCGCTCATTGCCCGAACCATCGGCCAGGTGCGAAGGCGCCCCGGCTCGTCCTCCCATTCCCATCAATTCATTGACGAATCGTGGCTGCACAACCAGAGGGGCGCGCACATGGCTGGGTTGTGGCTGGAGCCGCGTCCCGCCCTCGTGGCAGGGCCGACATTCGCGCTGGCGGCTGTCTGGATCGGCCGAAGCAGTGTACGAGCCGGCGATGGTCCGGCTTGGGGCCGGCTTCTGCGGCTTGAGGGGTGCGAGCGCGGCATGCGGGACCTGCTGTCCGATTGGGTGAGCGGCCTGCGCGCCTTCAGCATCCACCGCTTTCCTTATCGCCGCTTCGCGCTTGCCCTGTTCCTCGGTGGTCTCGGCGGCTGGCTTTTCGTTCTCGCACGGCTGCCGCTGCCCTGGATGCTCGGCTCGATGGTGTTCTGCACCGCCGCCGCGCTGTTCCGGGCCCCGATCGCCGCGCCCAGTGTCATCCGGCCGCCGATGAGCGCGGTCATCGGCGTCATGCTCGGCGCCGGCTTTCGGCCCGATATCGTCACGCAGCTGCCGAACTGGCTGCCGACGCTCGCCGGCCTCGTCGTCTTCATGGTCGTCAGCGGGTTCTGCTGCGTCACTTATTTCCAGCGCGTCGCCGGTTTCGACCGCATCACCGCCTTCTTCGCCGGCATGCCGGGCGGCTTGATGGAAATGGTCCTGATCGGCGAGGAGAAGGGCGGCGATGCCCGCATCATCGCGCTGATCCACTCCGCCCGCATCCTGCTGGTGGTGATCACGCTGCCCTTCATCGTGCAGTGGATCGAGGGCGTCTCGCTCAGCGTCAACCGCTCTTCCGGCCCGTCCTTCGCGCAGACGCCGCTGCTGGCCGAGCTTTCACTGCTCGCCTGCGGGGTTCTCGGGGTCATGGCCGGCCACCTGCTGCGGCTGCCGGCCAAGCACCTGATGGGCCCCATGCTGGTCAGCGCGCTCGTCCATCTCCTCGGCTGGAGCGAATCCGCCCCGCCTTACGAGATCGTCACCATCGCCCAGCTCGTGCTCGGCGTGACCATCGGCTGCCGCTTCGTCGGCACGCCGCCGAAGACCATCCTGCGGGTGCTGCTGCTCTCCGTCGGCTCGACCGTGATCCTGCTCGCCTGCACCTTCGGCTTTGCCTGGGCCGTGGCAAAGGTCTCCACCTATGGCCACGTCCCGCTGGTCCTGGCCTACTCGCCGGGCGGGTTGGCCGAAATGAGCCTGATCGCGCTGGCGCTGCACACGGAAGTTGCGTTCGTGGCGGCCCATCATATCGCCCGCGTGCTGCTGGTGATGGTCGGCGCCGGGCCGCTTTTCGGATTGATCGCTGGCGTGGCGCCACGCCCGGCAGCGGCCGCCGCCGAATAGTGCTTCAGCGCGCCGCCGCTTCGAGCCCGCGCGCTAATGCTGCCGCAAGCGCAGTTCGCTGGCTGGCCATGAAGGCCGCGCCGTCGATGCGCTGATCGGCCCCGGCGCGCGAAGCCCTGACGCGCTCGACCAACGCCGCCGCGAACCCGGCCGGGCTGTCGGCCAGCGTGAAATTCGCCGGCATCGCGCTGAAGCCGCGGCAGGAAAGTGAGGTCGCGACAGCGGGCCAGCCCAGCTGCATCGCTTCGATCGTCTTCAGCTGCACGCCGGTTCCGGCTCGGCTGCTCAGCGCCAGCACCCGGCACGAGCGCAGGAAGGCATCGGCATCCGGCACGCGCCCGACCAGCTTCACCTGCGCAGAAACGGCCGGCATCTCGCCCGGCAGCCGGCCGGCGACCGCGACCGTAATATCGGCCGGCAGCAGCGGACAGACCTCGCGCAGGAACCAGTCGAGCCCGATGAAGTTCGGCGCCCAGGTCCAGGTGCCGATCAGGCCGATATCATAGGCGGTCGCGGCTTCGGCCGGCGCGGCGGCAGCATCCGGCTGCGCGCCGGAGACGAGCGGCAGCGCCGCCGATTTGGCCTGGTAGTCGGGACCGAGCGCCGCCCGGTCCTCCTCGGCCAGCGTCCAGATGAAGCGCGCTTCGCGCCAGAGCCGGCGCTCGATCTTTTCCAGCAGCCTCGCCTCGCGCGCGAACAGCCAGCGCATGGCCGGATTGCTCGTATGCGCCGCATTCTGCTGCGCCGAGACATGCTCGATGTTGTGCTCGACCAGGATGCAGGGGCCGAGCGTGGTCAGTTCCGGAAAGGCGCCGGGCAGCATCACCGAGTTCAGGATCAGCGCGTCGAACGGCCCGCGCGCCCGGATCGCCTCCACGAACCTGCCGCGCCCGGCCATCAGCAGCTTGGCTGATGCGATCGGCAGGCCATGTGCCAATGCAGAAGCCAGCCATTGCAGCTTGCGTTTGGCTGATACGGCGGCATTCTCGATATCGACGGCGTCGACCACCACCGCCTCAGCCGGCTCGGCCGGCGCCTCGCCCGGTCGCAGGAAGCCGAAGGCCGTGACCCCGTGGCCGACAGCGCGCAACGCGTCGAGGATCGCCGCATTGGCGATCTCGAAGCCGGTATCGGGCTTGGCGACCGGGATCAGCGAGGTGACGAAGGCGAGACGCAAAAGGACGGGACCTGACGCAGCGAAGCGATGAGAGCAGAGGCGATATGGGCCGCGTCAGGTCAAGTGCTGGTGCCGACTATGCTCAACGGCTTCTGGCGTCGCCAGCCCTGGTCTCGCCGAATCTGCTCACCGAACCTTAAGTCAGCCCATGCATGGTGGCGGCCATGACAGCAGCAGCGCCAGTCTCGAAACAGCAGGCCGGAAGCGGGCAAGTGCCGGCGATCCGCGGCTTCGACGCGCCCAAGACCTTCGAAATCCTGGCCGGTTCGCCGGAAGCCCTGCTGCGCGACGTCCAGAGCGTCGTCTGCGTCCCCACCTTCAAGCGTCCCGACCTGCTGGAGCGCACCTTGCGCTCGCTGGCGGCGCAGCAGGGCGGGCACGATTTTGCTGTGATCGTCGTCGAGAACGAGGGCGTCGAGCGCGCCGGCGCGAAGCGGGCGCAAGCGCTGCTTGCGGAAGGGCTGTTCAAGGGTTTCGTCATCGTCGAGCCGCGCCAGGGCAACTGCAAGGCCTATAACGCCGCCTGGCGCTGCGCGCTGACGCGCTTTCCGGCGCTGACGCAGGTGCTCGGCATCGACGATGACGAGGAGGCCGAGCCGCAATGGCTCGACGCCTTCCTGAGTGCCGTGAAATCCGCCCCCGCCCAGCTCTTCGGCGGCTCGGTCACGTCGAATTTCGAGGACGCCTCGCGCGCCTGGCTCGCAGCGCACCCGGTCTTCCGCTCGCATTATTCGGTCTCGGGCGCGGTGCCGATCCTCTATTCCAGCGCCAACTACCTGATCCGCCGCGAGGTGCTGGAAAAGCTCGGCTTCCCCTTCCTCGACGAGAGCTTCGACTTCACCGGCGGCGGCGACAGCGATTTCTTCCGCCGCGCCGGGGAGGCCGGCTTCCGCTTCTGGTGGGTGCAGGACGCCGCGATGCGCGAGACCATGTCCAGGCGGCGCAGCGAATTCGGCTGGATCCTGGCGCGTGGCCTGCGCAACGGCGCGATCTCCGCCCAGATCGAGCGCCGGCTCGACCCGAGCTACAGGGGGCGGCTGAAAGTGCTGGCGAAGAGCCTTGCATTGCTGGCCGCCTCGCCCGCGCGCGGGCTGATATTGGGCCTTCGCACCCGCTCAGCTACGATCGGCCTCTACCACGCCAAGGTCGCGCTTGGCCGCCTGATCTCGGAGTTCGGCGTCCAGAACGAGCAGTACCGCAAGCCCGACAAGAACTGAGACGGGTTGGCTCGGTCATTGCGATCCGCGAAGTGACCCAGCCTGCCAGGAGTTGACGCTATGGCCCATGACGATCTCACCGAAGCCGCGATCCAGGCGGGAATAGCGAGCTTCGAGGCGACCTTCGGGCGGGTGCCGGACAATTTCAGGCTGCTGGCGGAGCATGCTCCCGGCGCCTTCGCCGGCTACGGCCTGATGCGCAGCGCCATCATGCGCGACCGCGACGCCGGCGGCGCGCTCGACCTCAAGACCAAGGAGCTGATCTTCGCGCTGCTCGACACGCTGATCGGCCAGACCGCCGGCGCGAAGAACCACGCTGCGGCCGCCGTGAAGCTCGGCCTGACCCTGCCCGAACTGGCGGAAGGTCTGGTTCAGGTCGTCATGGCCGGCGGCATCACGACCTGGAACACGACCGGCGCCGACGTGATGCGCCATTGCGCCGGGATCGCCGCCGAGCAGCCATAGGCTCGGCGGGCCCGGCAGCCCGTTCGGCCCGAGCCCGCTCAGGGTTCGATGCTTGCGCGCAGCGTCAGGTATCGACCGTCGCGTTCAGCGCGTTGGTCTGGATGAACTCGCGGCGGGGTTCGACGACGTCGCCCATCAGCTTGACGAAGAGGTCGTCGGCCTCGTCGTTCTGGTCGTTCTTGACGCGCAGCAGCGAGCGCACGTCGCGGTCGAGCGTGGTCTCCCAGAGCTGGTCGGGGTTCATTTCGCCCAGGCCCTTGTAGCGCTGTAGCGAGACGCCCTTCTTGCCGATGGCGTTGACCGCGTCGAACAGGTCGCTCGGGCCGTTGACCAGGTGGTCGTCGCCCTTGCGGCTGAGCGTGCCCGGCTTGGCATAGGCCTCCCGCAGCGAGGCCGCGGCGGCATCGAGCTTGCGTGCCTCGGCGCTGGCGAGCAGGCCCGAATCGAGCGCCGCGACCTGCTTCACGCCACGCACCAGCCGCGAGAACATGAAGCCGCCCTCGGCCGCCCGGCCTTCCCAGCCGCGTTCGAGATCGTCCGAGACCGCATCGAGCCGGCGCGCGACATGGGCCGCGGCTTCGCTGGCCTGCGCCTCGTTCTCTTCGGATTGCGGATGAAGAGCGCCGGCGATCGCGACCTGCTCGACCACGCGCCGGTCATAGCGCGAATGCAGCTGCGCCAGCGTGTTGCGGATGCCGCGCGCCTCCTCGATCAGGGCGCGCAAATCGGCGCCGCCGCGCTCAGCGCCGTCGCCGGTGCGGAAGACCGCGCCGTCGAGCGTGCTGTCGACGAGGTAGTCCTCGAGCGCGCGCTCGTCCTTGAGATAGGTCTGCGACTTGCCGCGGGCCGCCTTGTAGAGCGGCGGCTGGGCGATGAAGAGATGGCCGCGCTCGATCACCTCCGGCATCTGCCGGTAGAAGAAGGTCAGCAGCAGGGTGCGGATATGGGCGCCGTCCACGTCCGCGTCGGTCATGATGATGATCTTGTGGTAGCGCAGCTTGGCGATGTTGAACTCCTCGCGGCCGATGCCGGCGCCGAGCGCCGTGATCAGCGTGCCGACCTGCTCGGAGGAGAGCATCTTGTCGAAGCGGGCCCGCTCGACGTTGAGGATTTTTCCGCGCAGGGGGAGAACGGCCTGGTACTCGCGGGCGCGGCCCTGCTTGGCGGAGCCGCCGGCCGAGTCGCCCTCGACGATGAAGAGCTCGGACTTGGCCGGATCTCTTTCCTGGCAGTCGGCCAATTTGCCTGGGAGGGACGCGATGTCGAGCGCGCCCTTGCGGCGGGTGAGGTCGCGCGCCTTGCGGGCCGCCTCGCGCGCCGCGGCGGCTTCGGCCACCTTGCCGACGATCAACTTCGCCTCGGCCGGGTGCTCCTCGAGCCAGGTCGAGAGCGCCTGGTTGACGACGTTCTCGACGACGGGGCGGACCTCGGACGAGACCAGCTTGTCCTTGGTCTGCGAGGAGAATTTCGGGTCGGGAACCTTGACCGAGACGATCGCGGTCAGGCCTTCGCGGCAATCATCGCCGGTAAGCGAGACCTTCTCCTTCTTGGAGATGCCCGAGCTTTCGGCATAGCCGGTGATCTGGCGGGTCAGCGCGGCGCGGAAGCCGGCGAGATGGGTGCCGCCGTCGCGCTGCGGGATGTTGTTGGTGAAGCAGAGCACGTTCTCGTGGTAGCTGTCGTTCCACCAGAGCGCGACGTCGACGGTGATGCCGTCCTTCTCCGAGCTCAGCATGATCGGCTTGTCGACGATCGGCGCCTTGGCGCGGTCGAGATAGCGCACGAAGGCCTCGACGCCGCCCTCGTACATCAGCTCCTCGCGCACCACTTCGGCATGGCGGGCGTCGGTCAGCACGATGCGGACGCCGGAATTGAGGAAGGCGAGCTCGCGCAGGCGATGCTCGAGCGTCTTGTAGTCGAACTCGATCATCGTGAAGGTCTGCTGGCTCGGGGTGAACGTCACCTCCGTGCCGCGCTTGCCGTCGGCCGGGCCGACGACCTTGAGCGGCGCCACCGCGTCGCCGTGGTGGAACTCCATGAAATGCTCATGGCCGGCGCGCCAGATCCGCAGCTTGAGCGAGACCGAGAGCGCGTTGACCACGGAGACGCCGACGCCGTGCAGGCCGCCCGAGACCTTGTAGGAGTTCTGGTCGAACTTACCGCCGGCATGGAGCTGGGTCATGATGACCTCGGCCGCCGAGATGCCCTCTTCGGTGTGGATATCCGTGGGAATGCCGCGGCCATTATCGGTGACGGTGACCGAGCCCTCCGCGTTCAGCGTCACGGTGACGAGGTCGGCATAGCCGCCGAGCGCCTCGTCGATGGCGTTGTCGACCACTTCGTAGACCATGTGGTGCAGGCCGGAGCCGTCATCGGTATCGCCGATATACATGCCCGGGCGCTTGCGCACCGCGTCGAGACCTTTGAGCACCTTGATGGAATCGGCGCCATACTCCTCGGCGCCGTTGATGGCATCAGTCATGAAGGGGTCCTTGAGCGGGCGGGGTGCTGCCCGCAATTCTGATTCGTGACACAAATATAGCTGGTAACGATGGCTTTTTCACGCGCGTACGCGTGCGTACGCGAGAGAGGCGATTTTCAGCCCGCGAACGTCGCGATCGCGTCCAGAAAAACCTCGCCATATTGGGTGAGCTTGCGCTCGCCGACGCCCTCGATCCGGCGCATCTGGTCGAGCCCCAGCGGCCGCTCGCGCGCCATCGCGATCAGGGTCCGGTCGGTGAAGATGATGTAGGCCGCGACGCCTTCCTCGCGGGCGATCGAGAGGCGGAGCTGCCGAAGGTGCTCGAACAGCCCGGCGGTGCCCTCGTCGAGCCCGTCGGCGCGGGCGGCGGCGCGCTCGGAGGCGCGGGCGCGGCGATCGGGCAGGGCGTCGGCCCGCAGTGAGATCGGCTCGCGGCCGAACAGGATGTCCTCGCCCTTCTCGGTCAGGCGGAAGCCGCCATGCTCGGTGCTGGCCTCGGCCAGCGCGCCGGCGGCGAAGAGCTTTCGGGTCAGTGCCTGCCAGGCGGCTTTCGGCTTGTCGTTGCCGACGCCGAAGGTCTTGAGGCCGTCATGGTTCTGGCGGCGGATCGTCTCGCTCATCGTTCCCGTGAGGATGTCGGCGAGATGGGCTGCGCCGAAGCGCTGCCCTGAGCGCATCACGGCCGAGAGCAGCTTGCGGGCATCGAGCGTGGCGTCGGTCAGCGTCGCCTCGCCGCCGCAGAGGTCGCAGCGGAACTGCGCCTGGCCATGGCGGCAGGGCGGCGTCTGCTCGCCGAAATAGGCCAGCAGCGAGGAGCGTCGGCAAAGCGCGGATTCGCACAGGTCGATCATCGCGTTGAGGCGCTTGTGCTCGATGCGCCGGCGCTCGTCGTCGATCGCCTTCTCGTCGATCTGGCGGCGGCGCAGGGCCATGTCCTCGACGCCGTAGAGGGTCAGCGTATCCGCGGGCAGGCCGTCGCGGCCGGCGCGGCCGATCTCCTGGTAGTAGCTCTCGATCGAACCCGGCATGTCGGCATGCACCACGAAGCGGACATCGGGCTTGTTGATGCCCATGCCGAAGGCGATGGTCGCGCAAATGACGACGCCGTCCTCCTGCAGGAAGACGTCCTGGTTGCGATTGCGCTGGGTCTGCTCCATCCCGGCATGGTAGGCGAAGGCCTTGTAGCCCTTCTCGCTCAGACCCTCGGCGAGGCGCTCGGTGCGCCCGCGCGACGAGCAATAGACGATGCCCGAGCCGCCGCGGTGGCTTTTGAGGAAATCGGCGATCTGCCGGCGCGGCTGGTCCTTCGGCGCGAAGGCGAGCTTGAGGTTCGGCCGGTCGAAGGAGTGCACCACCAGATGCGGCGGCTTCGGGAAGAGCTGCTGGGCGATGTCCTCGCGCGTCTGGCGGTCGGCCGTCGCGGTCAGCGCCGTCACCGGCACGCCGCCGAGCGCCTCCCGAACCTTGGCGAGCAGGCGGTATTCCGGGCGGAAGTCATGGCCCCATTGCGAGACGCAATGCGCCTCGTCGATGGCGAGCCGGTTGACGCCGAGCCGGCGCAGGCGGCCGACGAGTCCCTCTCCCGAAAGCCGTTCGGGCGAGACGAAGAGCAGGCGCAGCTCGCCGGAATTCAGCCGCTCCCAGGCCTCAGTGGCCTCGCTTTCCGTGTTCATCGAGTTCAGCGAGGCGGCGGCGACGCCGGCGCGGGTGAGCTGGCCGACCTGGTCGCGCATCAGCGCGATCAGCGGCGAGACGACGAGCGTCAGCCCGCCGGTGACGAGCGCCGGGAGCTGGTAGCACATCGACTTGCCGGAGCCGGTCGGCATCACCGCGAAGACGTCGCGGCCGTCGAGCGCGGCCTCGATCACCTCCCATTGCCCGGGGCGGAAATCATCATAGCCGAAGACTGATTTCAGCGTCGCGCGCGCTTGTGATTCGCTGGCATGCGGCATGGCTCCCGATGTGCCTGAGACGCGCGGAAATGGCCAGCCTCAACCTGCGGCAGCCGCGTATTCGGATGAGGTCGCCGCCGCCATTCCGATACGTCAGGCGAGACCCAGAAGCTTCGGCGAGTCAGAACAGGGCGCGGGTTCCCCCGCGCCTTCAATCAGTCGCCGCGACCTCACCCGAGGTCACGGTGAAGCGCTGCGCGCCCGCCGGCAGGTCGATGAAGAGCGCCGGGTCGGCCCCGGTCATCCAGACCTGGCAGCCGAGCTCCGCCAGGCCGGCATAGAGCGCCGCGCGCCGGCGCGGGTCGAGATGGGCGGCGACCTCGTCGAGCAGGACGAGCGGCGGCAGTCCGCTCATCGCCCGCACCAGCCGGGCATGCGCCAGCACGAGCCCGATCAGCAGCGCCTTCTGCTCGCCGGTCGAGCCCTGCTCGGCCGGGATGCCCTTGGCGGCGTGGCGCACCAGCAGGTCGGAGGCCTGCGGGCCGATCAGGGTGCGGCCGGCGCCGCGGTCGCGCTGGCGGCTCTGACGCAGCAGCGCGCGATACTGGTCCTCGGCGTCGAGTGCCGGCACGCCTTCGATCAGCCGGTCGATCTCGCCGTCGAGGCCGATCATGGCGCGCGGGAAGGGCGAGGCCTCGTCGGCCCCCGTCGCGATGATCGCGGTCAGCCGGCCAACCGTCTCGGCGCGCGCGGCGGCGACGGCGACGCCGAGCTCGGCGATCTCGCGCTCGACTGCGTCGAGCCAGCTCGCCTCGTGCGGCGTCTCTTCGAGGATGCGGTTGCGTGAGCGCAGGGCGCGTTCGAGCGCGTTCGAGCGTGCCGCATGGCTCGGATCGACGGCGAGCACGAGACGGTCGAGGAAGCGCCGCCGCTCGCCGGCCGAGCCGCGGAACAGGCCGTCGAGATCCGGCGTCAGCCAGACCAGCCGAATGTACTCGCTGAAGGCGACGGCCGACCCGGCCGGGCTGCCGTCGATGCGCGCGAGCCTGGCCCGCTTGCCCTCGCCATCGGCTTGACCGAGCCCGATGCCCAGCCGCGGTCCGTCCTCGCCAAGCGCGACCGAGGCCGCGAAGGCGCCCGGTCCATCCTGCCGCGCCATCTCGGAGAGATCGGCGCGCCGGAGGCCACGGCCCGGCGCGAAGAGCGAGAGCGCTTCGAGGAGGTTGGTCTTGCCGGCCCCGTTCTCGCCGATGAGCGCAACGAGTTGGCCCCCGATCGTGAGATCGAGGGCCTCGTAGGAACGAAAGTCCTGAAGGATCAGGCGTGCGACGGCAGACAAGTGCCTAGACGCGCATCGGCATCAGCACGTAGAGCGCGGATGCGCCTTCGCGATCCTGGATCACGGTCGGCGAGCCGGGGTCGGCCAGCTTGAGCAGGGCGGTGTCGCCGTCGAGCTGGGCCGCGATATCCATCAGGTAGCGGGCGTTGAAGCCGATATCGAGCGGGCTCGCATCGTAGTCGACCTCGATCTCCTCGGTCGCCGAGCCCGAATCCGGGTTGGTCACCGAGAGCGTCATGCGGCCATCGCCCATCGAGAGCTTCACGGCGCGGCCGCGCTCCGACGAGATCGTCGAGACGCGGTCGACGGACGCAGCGAAGTCGCCCTTGTCGACGGTCAGGCGCTTGTCGTTGCCGCTCGGGATGACGCGCTGGTAGTCGGGGAAGGTGCCGTCGATCAGCTTCGAGGTCAGCACGACATCGGCCGTGGCGACGCGGATCTTGGTGGCGGAGAGCTCGACCGAAACCTCGCTCTCGCCGTCCTCCAAGAGCTTCTGGATCTCGGAGACGGCCTTGCGCGGCACGATCACGCCCGGCATGCCGGCTGCGCCGGCCGGGGCCGCCGTATCGACGCGGGCGAGCCTGTGGCCGTCGGTCGCGACGGCGCGCAGCAGGGTGCGGCCCTCGACGTCGATCGTATGCAGGTAGATGCCGTTCAGGTAGTAGCGCGTCTCCTCGGTCGAGATCGCGAACTGGGTCTTGTCGATCAGGCGCTTGAACTCGCCGGATGGCAGCGTGAAGCGATGGGCCATCTCGCCCGCGGTGATGTCGGGGAAGTCGCTCTCGGGCAGGGTCTGGAGCTGGAAGCGCGAGCGGCCCGAGCGCAGCACGAGCCCGGTCTCGCCGGTGGTCTCGAGCGAGACCTGGGCGCCGTCGGGCAGCTTGCGCACGATGTCGTAGAGCGTATGGGCCGGCACCGTGGTCGCGCCCGGCTCGGCGACGTCGGCGGCGAGTGTCTCGACCACCTCGATGTCGAGGTCGGTCGCCTTCAGCTTCAGGCCGGCAGCGTCACCGCTCAGCAGCAGGTTCGACAGGATCGGGATCGTGTTGCGGCGTTCCACCACGCGGTGGACATGGCCGAGCGACTTCAGGAGGGTGGACCGTTCGACCGTGACCTTCATCGTTCGTCTTCTGGCGTGTGCGCTCGGCAGGGAGTGAGCCGGGCGGCGGAATGGCCCGCGACATTGCAGGACGCTGTCCCGCGGCGCAAGGGCGACATCATGTCAGGTCACAGCCAAAGCGCCCGCCGCCGCTGATGCGGCGGCGGGACTGGCCGAAAGTCTCATTCCTGGAGCATGCGCTTCAGCAGGTCGACCTCGTCGTGCAGGAGCCGGTCCTCGGCGATCTGCTTCTCGATCTTGCGCACGGCATGGAGAACCGTGGTGTGGTCGCGGCCGCCGAAGCGCCGGCCGATCTCGGGCAGCGAGCGCGGCGTCAGCGCCTTGGAGAGGTACATCGCGATCTGGCGCGGCTTGACCACCGCCGCCGTCCGGCGCTCCGACAGGATGTCGGCGCGGCTGACATTGTAGCGCGTCGCGACCAGCTTCTGGATGTCCTCGATCTTGACGCGGCGCGGCTCGCGGGTGCGGACGAGGTCGCGGATCGCGGCCTCCGCCGTCTCCATCGTCACCGCCTGGCCCGATAGCGTCGCATGGGCCAGGAGCCGGTTGGCGGCGCCGTCGAGATCGCGGCCATTGGTGGCGACGACGCGGGCGACATAGGCGATCACGTCGGGATTGACGTGGAAGCTCGTATGCGCCGCCTGCAGCGTCTCCAGCCGGCTCGACAGGATTTTTGCGCGCAACGCCTCGTCCAGTTCGCCGATCTCGACCACGAGCCCGCCGCCGAGCCGCGAGCGGATGCGCTCGTCGAGCGCCTCCAGGTCGTTGGCGAGCCGGTCGGCCGCCACCACGATCTGCTTGCCGGCGTCGATCAGCGCGTTGATCGTGTGGCCGAACTCCTGCTGGATCGAGCGGCCCTGGATGAACTGGACGTCGTCGACGATGAGCAGGTCGATGCCGCGCAGCTTCTCCTTGAAGGCCAGCGCCGTCTGCGACTTCAGCGCGGCGACGAAGCCGTACATGAAGCGGTCGGCGGTGAAATAGGCGACGCGCTTGCCATGGCTGCGGGCATCCTGCGCGATCGCCTGCAGCAGGTGCGTCTTGCCGAGCCCGACCCCGGCATGGAGGTAGAGCGGGTTATAGGGCGTCGAGCCGGCCGGCGCGGCGGCGATCCGCTCGGCGGCGGCGAAGGCGAGCTGGTTCGACTTGCCGCAGATGAAGCTCTGGAAGTTGAGGCGCCGGTCGAGGACCGTGCCGCAGGCGTCGACGAGGTCGCGCTCGCAGGGCTGGCCGGCGCTTTCGACGGGGGCGGCGCCGGCGACGGGAGCCGGGGCGGCGGGGCGGGGACGCGCAGCGACGGTCTCGCGGACGATGACCGGGGCGGGATCGCGCGCCACTTGGCGGACGGAGAGGACGATGCCGTTGGCGGCAGCCAGCTCGGCGACGCAATGGGCCCGCAGGCGCTCGGCGTAATGCGCCTCGAGCCAGCTCTTCAGGAAGCGCGTCGGCACGGTGAGGTAGGCGACGCCGTCGACGAGCCCGCCGATCTCGACGCGGGCGAACCAGCTCGAGAACACGTCCTCGCCGAGTTCGGCGCGCAGGCGCCGGCGCACCCTGTCCCAGGCTTCCGGCAGAGAGACCTCGCCGGCGATCTCCGCCGTCACAGCCGCGACCACGGGCCCAGCCACTGCCACCGCTTCAATGATGTCGCTCCTATCCTGTCGCTCAAACATTCGTCTGCCCCATTTCAAAATATCTTGGCGCGCGCGGTCGGTGGCGGCCCTTGTGGGGATCGCCCTCGCCGGTGCTGTTGTCCGGTCAATAGGACAGGGTTCCCGCGCAATGACATGCACCAGCGGGTAACCTGCCTCGATCTGTACGGTTACGCTTGGAAGGCTCGCCGAATGACGGAGCCGCGCTTCATCTCGGCGTTAAACAAGACAAAGAGCCGCATCCTCCACCCTTCTTGGGCGCGAGCCAAAAACGTCGATAATCTCTGGAAGTCCCCGGCGGTCATTGCTGTCCGGCCGGCGATGAAGGGACCTTACAGGGCGGTCTCGGACGGGGGCAATATCCCTTGCAGCCGGCTTCGGAGACTCAAGGCCCGCCAGCGCTAATCTGACCTATCGGTAAGCGCGGGCCAATTGTCTGGGGAACTTAAGATTTTCTTCATCAACGCCGAGTCAGCGAATGCGCGAATCTTTTTTTTCGCGACCTACGGCAGCGCCCATGGCGGCTCGGGCGATTCTCGGTCGCGCGATCCTTTGCCCGCTAAGCTCATGAAAAATATGAGCTTTATTTGCGCGGTAAAAAGGCGCGAGGGAGGCGATTCCGGACCCCGAAATCGCCCGGAGAGTCAACCCTGCAAAGCCGTGGAAAGATTGCGGAATCGGCTTGGCGAACGCAACTTTTTCGGCATCGCGCCGGGTGTGATTCCTTTGCAACAGCCAGCGCCGGAACCACGAAAAAACCCGGCCTCTCGGCCGGGTTCGATCAGGTCAAAAAACTGACTGCAGCAGGCTGGTTCAGGAGGCGAGGGCGCCGATCCGGTGAGCCAGCCGCGAAACCTTGCGCGAGGCGGTGTTCTTGTGAACGACGCCCTTCTGAGCGGCGCGCATGATCTCGGGCTGGGCGGCCTTGAGCGCCTCGGTGGCGGCACCCTTGTCGCCCGACGCGATGGCCTCTTCGACCTTGCGCAGGAAGGTGCGCATCCGGCTGCGGCGCCCCTTGTTGACTTCGGTGCGACGCTCGATCTTGCGCGTGGCCTTCTTGGCCGACGTCGTATTGGCCATCGATGTTCCTCGTCTTCATCGGTGCAGGGCGCCCGGCGTCTTGCCTGGCGGGTCCGGACCGCTACCTTGATGGAATGCGTGAGCGGCGGCCGATGCTTGCGCGAGCCGTCGCGAGACGCAGGCCTATAGTATCTCGGGCCTGCGGCGTCAACGCTGAATCTTTCCCTCCTCCCGCCCGGTGAGAAGGAAAGCCTGCTCAACCGCGCCGGACGGCGATGGCCTCGATCTCGATCAGGTAGCCGTAATGCAGCTCCGGCACCGGCACGACCGAGCGCGCCGGCTTATGCGCCCCGAAGGCCTCGGCGTAGATCCGGTTGAACTCCGGCCAGTTGCCGGCGCCGACCAGATAGGCGGTGACCTTGACCACGTCCTGCGGCCCGCAGCCGCCGGCCCTGAGGATGGCCAGCAGGTTGTCGAGCGCCTGGCGCGCCTGCACGGCAAAGGGCTCTTCGGCGGTGTGGCTGCCATCGGGACGCGGCGCGAGCTGGCCGGAGACGAAGACCAGGTCCTTGTAGCCGACCGCCTGCGCGTAGTGCCCGGCCGGAGCGGGGACGTCCGGCGAGAGGATGGTCTCGAGCGCGCTCATGCCTCGCCCCCGACAAAGCGGGCGAAGCTCGCGAGATCGACATTGCCGCCGCTGATGACGATGCCGACGCGCTTGCCTTCGATCGGAACGGCGCCGGTGAAGGCTGCTGCGGCCGCGAGGCAGCCGGTCGGCTCGACCACGATCTTCATCCGCTCGGCGAAGAAGCGCATCGCCTCGACCAGCGCGGCATCCGGCACGGTGACGATGTCCTCGACGTTCTGCTGGATCAGCGGGAAGGTGTAGTTGCCGAGGAAGGCGGTCTGGGCGCCGTCGGCGATGGTCTTGGGCACGGAGATCTTGACGATCTTGCCCGAGCGCAGCGATCGCTGGCCGTCATTGCCGGCCTCGGGCTCGACGCCGAAGACGCGGCATTCGGGGTTGAGCGCCTTGGCTGCCAGCACCGCGCCCGAGAGCAGCCCGCCGCCGCCGAGCGGCACCAGCAGGATGTCGAACGGACCGGCCTCCTCGATCAGCTCCTTGGTCGCGGTGCCCTGGCCGGCGATGACGTCGGGATGGTCGTAGGGTGGGATCAGGGTCAGGCCGCGCGTCTGCGCGATCTCGCGGCCGAGCGCGTCGCGGTCCTGGGTGTAGCGGTCGAACTGCACGACCTCGGCGCCATAGCCGCGCGTCGCCGCGACCTTGGCGGCCGGCGCGTCGAGCGGCATCAGGATGGTGGCGGGCACGCCGAGCAGCTTGCCGGCATAGGCGATGGCCTGGGCATGGTTGCCGGAGGAGAAGGTGACGACGCCGGCGCGCTTCTGCTCGGGGCTCAGGGCCGAGATGGCGTTGTAGCCGCCGCGGAACTTGAAGGCGCCCATGCGCTGCAGGTTCTCGGCCTTGAAGAACAGGCTGGCGCCGCTGCGCTCATTGGCGGTGCGCGAGGTCAGGACCGGGGTGCGATGGGCCGCGCCTTGAATGCGTTTCGCAGCCGTAACGACATCGTCGTAGGTGGGCAGGACGAGCTGGGTGGCGCTCTCGGTGCTGGCGGCGGCGGTCATGCGTGATTCCTCGCTTGGATGGCGCACAGTTGAGCAAGAGCGGCACGGCATCAAGTCAGAGAGCGGCGCTGCCGCCATGCATGGGAGGACCGACGCCGCGACCCGCCCTCAGCCGTTCTTGAAGTCCGGCTTCCGCTTCTCGGTGAAGGCGGCCATGCCTTCCTTCTGGTCCTGCGTGGCGAAGAGCGAGGAGAAGATGCGGCGCTCGAAGCGCAGGCCCTCGTTCAGCGTCACCTCGAAGGCGCGGTTGATCGATTCCTTCGCCATCAGCACCGAAGGCAGCGACTTCGCGGCAATCGCATCCGCCGCCTTCAGCGCCTCCGCCATCAGCTCGGCGAGCGGCACGATGCGGGCGACGAGGCCGGCGCGCTCGGCCTCGACGACGTCCATCATCCGGCCGGTGAGGCAGAGGTCCATCGCCTTGGCCTTGCCGATCGCCCTGGTCAGGCGCTGCGTGCCGCCGGCGCCGGGGATGACGCCGAGATTGATCTCGGGCTGGCCGAATTTCGCGTTGTCGGCGGCGATGATGAAGTCGCACATCATGGCGAGCTCGCAGCCGCCGCCGAGCGCGAAGCCGGCGACCGCGGCGATGATCGGCTTGCGCCGCCTGCCGATCCGGTCCCAGGTCTCGAACTTGTCGTCGAGATAGGTCTCGGGGAAGGTGCGGCCCTGCATCTCCTTGATGTCGGCGCCGGCGGCGAAGGCCTTTTCCGAGCCGGTCAGGACGATGCAGCCGATGCCGGCATCGGCCTCGAAGCCGTCGATCGCCGCGTTGACCTCGCCGATGAGCTGGCCGTTCAGCGCATTCAGCGCCTGCGGGCGGTTCAGCGTGATGACGCCGACCTTGCCCTTCACCTCGACGATAACGGTCTCATAAGCCATGGCGGCCTCCCGGATGCTGCTTTGGCGAGCAGGAATAGCGGGGGCAGTGGGCGTAAGTCCATGCGTGGCGGCGCACGCTCTGGATGGGGCGGCGGCGCCGGGCTGGGACAAACCGGCCCCCGATGCGTTGTAATGGCTGGGAAACGACGCTCGGAGATGGCTCATGCCCGGTGGAACGAGAACGGATCTGGCCTCGCGGGTGATCCGCGCGACGCGGCAAGCCATCTATCGGGCCTTCGCGGATCCGGCTGCGCTCATCGTCTGGATGCCGCCGAAGGGGATGAGGGCGCGGCTTGAGCATTTCGACCTGCGCGCCGGCGGCGGCTACCGGATGATCCTCACCTACGAAGACCCCGCCGCGCAGGGCAAGGCGACCGCGGATTCCGACATCGTCGAGGTCCGCTTCACCGAAATCAGGCCAAACGAGCGCATCGTTCAGCAGGTCGAATTCGAGTCTGACGACCCGGCCTTCGCCGGGGTGATGACGATGACCTGGCAGCTCGTCACCGTTTCGGAGGGCACCGAGGTGATCATCCGCTGCGACAACGTGCCCTCGGGCATCGGCAAGGACGACCACGCCGCGGGACTGCGCTCGACGCTGACGAACCTCGCGGTCTTCACGGAGGGCTAGAGCATGATGCCGAAAAGTGGGCACCGGTTTTCGGACGACATCATGCTCTAACTTTTTGATGAGAGGCGGATTCAGATTTCAGATGGGATCGCTTTGCGATGCCATCTGAAATCATCCGGCTCTAGCGCTTCGGCTGGCAGGTCTCGCAATAGAAGGTCGAGCGCCCCGACTGGACCAGCCGCTTCACCAGCGTGCCGCAGCCGGGCGTGACGCAGGGGTCCCCCTCGCGGTCATAGACCTTGAAGCGGTGCTGGAAATAGCCGAGCGAGCCGTCGGCATGGGCGAAGTCGCGCAGGGTCGAGCCGCCAGCCGCGACCGCCTCCTCCAGCACCTCGCGGATGATCTGCGCCAGCGCATGCGCGGCCGGGCGCGGCTTGCCGGTCGGGGTCGCGATCGTGCCGGCCTCGGCCTCCGGGTGGAGCCCCGCGCGGAACAGGGCCTCGCAGACATAGATGTTGCCCAGGCCCGCCACGAGCCGCTGGTCGAGCAGGGCGGCCTTCAGCGGCGCGAACTTGCCGGCAAAGAGCTTTGCCAGCGTCTCGCCCGAGAGCTCGTTGCCGAGCGGCTCGATGCCCATGCCGGCGAAATGCTTCGAGGTCTCCAGCCCGGCGCGCGGCACCAGGTCCATGAAGCCGAAGCGGCGCACGTCGTTATAGGTGACGCGCGCGCCGGAGCCGAGGTGGAAGACGACATGGTCGTGCTGCAGGTGCCGGCCGATATCGTTGTAATAGGCGCCCGGCTCGGTCGGTGGTGTGCCCGGCGCTTCCACCACGAAGCGCCCGCTCATGCCGAGATGCATCACCAGCGCCTCGCCATCGTCGAGATCGGCGATCAGGTATTTGGCGCGGCGCGACAGGCTCTCGACCCGGCGCCCTGTCAGGCGCTCGACGAAGCGATCGGGCAGCGGAAAGCGCAGGTCGGGCCGGCGCTGCTCGACGCTGGCGAAGCGCTGGCCCAGCATGGCCGGCTCCAGCCCGCGGCGGACGGTCTCGACTTCGGGTAGCTCGGGCATTGGCGTTGGCTCTTCAACATGCGTCGAGACGGGCCGCGACAAGCCGGGCTCGTTTCGCTATTCATCGCGAATAGATAGCGAACCCACAGAATACAAGGTCCGGGACAAGCCGTGACAGCAGCCTCCGACACCACCCATTTCGGCTTCGAGACCGTGAAGCTGGCCGAGAAGCAGGCCAAGGTCGACGACGTCTTCCACAAGGTCGCCGGCCGCTACGACCTGATGAACGACTTCATGTCGGTTGGCCTGCACCGGGTCTGGAAGGACGCGCTGATCTCCAGCCTGCGCCCGCCGCGCACCCGCCCCTTCCGCCATCTCGACGTGGCCGGCGGCACCGGCGATGTCGCCTTCAAGATCCTTGAGGCCGGCGGGCTGCAGACCAACGTCACTGTGCTCGACATCAACGGCGAGATGCTCGCGGTCGGCCGCGAGCGCGCCGCCAAGCGCTTTCCCGACGATGACCGCGTCTCCTTCGTCCAGGGCAATGCCGAGGAGCTGGCTCTGCCCGACGATAGTTTCGACGCCTATACGATCGCCTTCGGCATCAGGAACGTGCCGCGCATCGACAAGGCGCTGGCCGAGGCCTACCGCGTGCTCAAGCGCGGCGGCAGGTTCCTCTGCCTTGAGTTCAGCCATGTCGACGTGCCGCTGCTCGACAAGGTCTACGAGGCCTATTCCTTCAACGTCATCCCCCCGATGGGCCGGCTCGTCACCGGCGAGGCCGAGCCCTACCAGTATCTGGTCGAGTCGATCCGCAAATTCCCCAAGCCGCAGGTCTTCGCCAACATGATCGAGGCCGCCGGCTTCCGCCGGGCCTCGTTCACGCCGATGACGGGCGGGGTCGTGGCGCTGCATTCTGGCTGGAAGCTGTGACCTCTTTCCTTGGAGCGAGCGGCCAATCATCGTCATGGTCGGGCTTGTCCCGACCATCCACGTCTTCCCTTCCTCCGCGTCGCAAGACGTGGAGGCTCGGCACAAGGCCGAGCATGACGGGGAAGAGCACGGCGCGCATTGCCGCATGATCTCCGCGCTCGCCCATTTCGCCCGCATGGCGCGGGTCGGCTTCGTGCTGGCCCGCGAGGGTGCGCTTGCGCTGGTCGATCCCTCCGTGCTGCCGCCGGCGGCGCGTGCCCTGATCAAGCTCGGCAGGCTGATCGAGCGCAAGGGCGCCGGTTCTTCCGCGACGCGGCTTGCTGCGGCGCTGACCCGGCTCGGCCCGTCCTACGTCAAGTTCGGCCAGTTCATGGCGACGCGGCCCGATGTCGTCGGCATGAAGATCGCCGAGGACCTCTCGGCCCTGCAGGACCGGATGCCGGCCTTCCCGACGGCGCAGGCGCGCGCCGCGATCGAGGCCGCCCATGGCAAGCCGGTCGAGGCGATCTTCGTCGAGTTCGGCGAGCCGGTCGCCGCAGCCTCGATCGCGCAGGTGCACCGGGCCCGGCTCAAGGACGGCTCGGAGGTCGCGGTCAAGATCCTCCGGCCCGGCATCCGCGACCGCTTCAACCGCGACCTCGCGGCGATGCGCTTCGGCGCCGAGCTGGCCGAGAGCCGCTCGCCCGAGGCGCGCCGCTTGCGCTTTTCCGGCGTGGTCGAGACGCTGGCGCGCTCGGTGACGATGGAGATGGATCTCAGGCTGGAGGCCGCCGCCCTTTCCGAATTCGCCGAGAACACCAAGGAAGACGCCGATTTCCGCGTGCCGGTGCCGGATTGGCAGCTGACGGCGCGCGAGGTGCTGGTCGACGAGTGGATCGACGGCATCCGCCTCTCCGATGTCGAGGCGCTGCGCGCCGCCGGCCACGACCTCGCGGCACTCGGGCGCAACGTCATCCAGTCCTTCCTGAAGCACGCCATCCGCGACGGCTTCTTCCACGCCGACATGCATCCGGGAAATCTGTTCGTCGATGCTCAAGGGCGCCTCGTCGCCGTCGATGGCGGCATCATGGGAAGGCTCGGCCACAAGGAGCGGCGGTTCCTCGCCGAGATCCTGCTCGGCTTCATCACCCGCGACTATACCCGCGTGGCGGAGGTGCATTTCGAGGCCGGCTACGTGCCGGGCCATCATGCGGTGGCGGATTTCGCCCAGGCCATCCGCGCCGTCGGCGAGCCGATCCACGACAGGCGCGCCGACGAGATCTCGATGGCGAAGGTGCTGACGCTGCTCTTCGAGATCACCGGCTTGTTCGACATGGCGACGCGGACCGAACTCGTCATGCTGCAGAAGACCATGGTCGTGGTCGAGGGCGTGGCGCGCTCGCTCGATCCGCATCTGGACATGTGGACCACGGCCGAGCCGGTCGTGCGCGAATGGATCACCCGCAATCTCGGCCCGCTCGGGCGGATCGAGGAGGCCGGCCGCGGCGCGCGCACGCTCGCCTTCAGCCTCGCCAGCCTGCCGGAGACGGCGGCGCGGGCCGAGCGCGTGCTCGGCCAGCTCGAGGACGCCTCGCGCCAGGGTTTTTCGCTGGACGAGCGCAGCATCCAGGCGATCGGCCTCGCCGAAGCCAGGCGCAACCGCTGGGGCAACTGGGCGCTCTGGCTAATCGCGGCGCTGCTGGCCTACGCGATCTTCAGCTGACCCCACGCGTCATTGCGAGGAGCGCAGCGACGAAGCAATCCAGGGGGACGTAGAGCATGGTCCCCCTGGATTGCTTCGCTGCGCTCGCAATGACGGCTATGGCCCTGCCTCAGTCGGCAACCGCCGCGTAAGCCAATCTCTGGAACTCCTGGTTGATCGCGTCGTCATCCGGACCCTGCATCAGACGCTGGCTCAGGAAGATGGTGATCAGGGCCTGCCTGGGATCGATGTTGAGGCTGGTGCCGAAGCCGCCCTCCCAGCCATAGCGTCCCGGCACGGCCGAGAGATGGTCGGGCTTGGTCATGATCCCCACGCCAAAACCCCAGCCGGTCCTATCCCAGAAGCCGGGGAAGAAGGGCGAGTTCGCCTTCTGCTCCGGCGTGATCTGGTCGCGCGTCATTTGCTCGACCGTGGGGCGCGACAGGATGCGGCGCGCGCCGTGCCGGCCGCAGGCCAGCAGCATCCGCGCGAAGGCGAGCACGTCATCGGCGGTCGAGACCACCTCGCAGGGAAAGGCCTGCCTGCCGGCATAGGCCCCGCCCGCGGCCGGGTCGAACAGCGCGAGCCGGCCGGTCTCGGCGTCGCGGGCATAGGCGCTGGCGAGCCGGCCGATCTTGCCTGGCGGCACGTGGAAGCCGGTATCGACCATGCCGAGCGGCCCGAACAAGCGCTCCTGCATGAGGTCGTCGAGCGATGTGCCGGCGACGCGGGCGAGCAGCACGGCGAGCACGTCGAAGCCAGTATGATACATCCAGACTTCGCCCGGCTGATGCGCCAGCGGCAGCGAGGCGAACTGCCTCAGCCATTCGTCCGGCGTCACGACCGGATTCTGCGGGCCGGGCGCGATGCCGGCCTCCGCCATCGCCTGCTGGATCGGATAGTGGCCGGGCGGCGCCATGATCGCGCCGAGGCCGAGCCTCAGCGTCAGCAGGTCGCGCAGCGTGATGGCGCGGCGCGCGGGAACGGTGTCGTCGAGCGGACCCTCGATGCTGCGCAGCACCTCGCGGCCGGCGAGCTCGGGCAGCCAGCGCTCGACTGAGACGTCGAGGCCGATCCGGCCCTCCTCGACCAGCGTCAGCGCCACCACGGCCAGCATCGGCTTGGTCATCGAGGCGATGCGGACGATGCTGTCGCGGCGCATCTGCGCGCCGCAATCCAGATCGGCGAGACCGAAGGCCTCGGCCTGGACGTCTTCGCCACGGGCGACCAGCGTGACGATGCCGGCCACAGCGCCGCGCGCGACATGGCCGCGCATCGCGGCGGCCATGTCGGTGAGGCAAGCTCTGGCGAGAAGGTGGTCGCTCACGCGACTTCCGCGGTCGTGACCCCGCAATCGGCCACTTCCACCGGCATGTCGGTGCCAACCATCCAATGCGTGCCGAAGCGGTCGGTCAGCATGCCGAAGCGCGGCGACCAGAAGGTCTCCTCCATCGGCATGTTGATCTTGGCGCCATCAGACAGCGCCTTGAAGATGCGCTCGGCCTCGTCGACGGTCGGGACGTTGACGCTGACGGCGACCGACTGCATCGGTCCGGAGCTGCGCTCGGGCGGCGCGTCGGAGGCCATCAGCATCTGGCCCTCGACCTCGATGCAGGCGTGCAGGATCTTCTTCTGCCATTCCGGCGGGGTATGCGCCTCCGCGGGCGTGCCCTCATGGGTCATCATCGCGGTGATCTTGCCGCCGAGGACCTTTTCGTAGTGCTTGAAGGCCTCTTCGCAATTGCCGGGGAAGAAGAGATAGGTCGAGAGCTTCATCGCTGTTCTCCTTGGAGAGAGGTGGCCGGCGCTCAACCGAGCCGGCCGGTCGCAGCAGGCGCTCAGCGCTTGCTGTAGCGGGAGGTCATGAACTGGTTCCAGGTGCCGTCCGGCCCGAGGACCTGCGAGTAGAACAGGCGCTCGGTCGGGCTCTTGATCTCGATGATGTCGCGGTATTTCGAGAGCGTGCCGTCGCCGGAGAAGCTCGGCCCCTCGGATTCGAGGGTGAGCACCTTGCGGTCGGCGTCGAGGAGGCCCTCGTAGGTCCAGAGCATCGGCATCATCGAGCCGACCCAGCTGCCGACGAAGCGGCCCTTCGCCGGATCGAAGCCGAGCGTGATGCGCATCGTCGCGGCCCCGCCGCCCGGCATCTCGCCCTCACTCTCGCCGACGATCCAGAGGTCGCCGAGCGCGCTCACCGTCTCGGTGCCCCGCGACGTCTCGCTGGGCTTGTCGGGCCCCATCATGCATTCGCCTTCATAGGTCCAATCGCCGATCAGCTGCTGCAGCCAGCGATGATCCTCAGTCGGTTGGGCTGGAAACACGGTCTTTCCTCCTTCTGCTCGGGGTGTAGACGGGGGGTTAGATCGCTGTGCGTCCTTCCGGACGCAAAGTAGCGATCTAGGCTTTTGTTATTGCATCGGATTTTCCCGAAAACCGGATTCCACTTTTCGGTCCGATGCTCTAGCGTTCGGCGGCGGCCTTCATGTTGGCGAGGCCCGTCTCGAAATCACCGCCGACGACGCGGTCCATGTTCATGAACACGTGGAAGATCTTGGCGACGAAGGGCACCGGCCCGGTCATCGTCCAGGTCACGTTGGTGCCGCTCGCGGCAGGTTCGAGCGCGAATATGACGTTGTTATGGGCCTCGAACGGCCTGACGAAGTCGAGCTTGAGCCCGACCGTCTTGGGAGAAGCCGCCTCGACGATCTCCATGCGGCCCTGGCCGACCTTCTTGTCGCCGTCCCAGGCGTAGACCGAGCCGATGCCGGTGGGCGCGCCGCTATAGTCGCGCTTCAGGGCCGGATCGAGCTTCTCCCAGGGCGACCATTGCGTCCAGTTCCGGAACTCGTTGATCAGCGGGAAGATGCGCTCCGGCGGGGCGTTGATCGCCAGCGAGCGCCGCACGGTGAAGCTGTCGGGCTTCATCGCCGCCAGGATCAGCACGATGACGACGCCGGTGACGAGGATGGCGGCAGCGGATAGCAGGATCATCTTCAGCATCGGTCGGTTCCTCACGTGGATGGTTCGACGGGCGCGAGCGCCTCAGGCGGGCTTGTCGCCGCTCTCGGTCTTCATGACCTGGAGGTAGTCCTCCAGGCGGTTCAGGCTCTGGTCCCAGAAGCGGCTGTAATGCTCCAGCCATTCCGAGACCTCGCGCAATGGCCCGGGGTCGAGCCGGCAGGGCCGCCACTGCGCCTCGCGGCTCCGCGTGATCAGCCCGGCCCGCTCCAGCACCTTGAGGTGCTTCGAGATCGCCGGAAGGCTCATCGCGAAGGGCTCGGCCAGCTCCGTCACCGAACTCTCGCCGCGCGACAGCCGCGCCAGGATCGCGCGCCTGGTCGGGTCCGCAAGGGCCGAGAGCGTGGTGCTGAGATGATCCGGCTGCATCGACTTAACCAGAACGTTAATTAACTTTATGGTTTAGTACGGCGCGCCAATTGCCCTGTCAAGCGGCTGCTTCCTCCTTCCCGCGCAGCCTCTCGCATTCGGCGACCACTTGTTGTCAGGAGCGCTTGCCGCGCATCGAGAGGCCGGAACAGGATTCTTGCGAAAAACCGGTTCCCACTTTTTCGCATCCTGCTCTAGAAGCGAGGGGGAGGATGCGAATGAGCTTCGAGACCGCCGCCACGCCGCAGGATGCCGTCGACCGGCTGGAAATGCTCTACGAGGAGGCCAAGGACGCGCTGCGCGCCGACCTCCAGCGCTTCTTCGACACGCAGGTGCCGCCGAGTGCCGAGGAGCGGGCGCGCTACCGCTACCCGATGCTGCGCGTCACCTACGAACCCTCGCAGCTGCCGGCGGCGACGCGGCGCGGCTATGCCAAGTTCGCGGTGCCCGGCATCTACTCGACCACGGTGACCCAGCCCGGCGAGTTTCGCGCCTATCTGCTCGACCAGCTCCAGCCGCTGGTCGAGGAATACGGCGCGACGATCGAGACCGGGATCAGCGAGCAGGAGATCCCCTACCCCTACGCGCTCGACGGCGGCGACGAGTTCGGCCGCGGCAAGGTCTCGGCCGCCGAGCTCGCCCGCTACTTCCCGACGCCGCTGCTGGCGCTGGTCGGCGACGAGATCGCCGACGGCACCTTCGACATCGTCGAGGGCCAGCCGCGCCCGCTCGCGCTCTTCGACGCGGTCAGGGTCGATTATTCGCTGCGCCGCCTGGTGCACTATACCGGCACCGACTGGCGCGCCGTGCAGCCCTGGGTGCTGCTGACCAACTACCACCGCTATGTCGACCAGTTCGTCCGCCTCGCCTTGGCCGAGATCGAGGCCGGCACGGCCGAGGCGCTGGTGACGCCGGGCGGCGTGCGCATCGACCGCGAGGGCATCGACGTCAGCGCCGCCGAGCGGGTGATGTCGGCGCCCTGGCACCGCTTCCAGATGCCGGCCTACCACCTGATCCGCGCCAAGGGCGAGGAGGGCGTGACGCTGATCAATATCGGCGTCGGCCCCTCCAACGCGAAGAACATCACCGACCATCTCGCGGTGCTCCGGCCGAATTGCTGGCTGATGGTTGGCCATTGCGGCGGCCTGCGCCAGACCCAGATCATCGGCGACTACGTGCTCGCCCACGCCTATCTCCGGCAGGACGGAATTCTCGACGACCATGTCCCGCCGGATATCCCGATCCCGGCTTTGGCCGAGGTCCAGGTCGCGCTGCAGGAGGCCGCCGCCGAGGTCACCGGCGAGAAGGGCGACCGGCTGAAGGCGCGCCTGCGCACCGGCACCGTGGTGACGCAGGACGACCGCAACTGGGAGCTGCGCTGGACCCGGGAGCGCCGCCGCATCAACCTCTCCCGCGCCATTGCGGTCGACATGGAATCGGGCACGATCGCGGCCCAGGGCTACCGGTTGCGCGTGCCCTACGGCACCTTGCTCTGCGTCTCCGACAAGCCGCTCCACGGCGAGATCAAGCTGCCCGGCGCCGCCAACGCCTTCTACGAGCGAGCGGTGAGCGAGCACCTCAAGATCGGGCTCGCGGCGCTGGAGAAGCTCAAGGAAGCCGGCAGCACGATCCATTCGCGGAAGCTCAGGAGTTTCGACGAGCCGCCGTTCAGGTGACGGCGGTCTTCCCTTCTCCCCCTGCGGGAGAAGGTGGCGCGTAGCGCCGGATGAGGGGTCGCGCTGCGCTTTCCGCATGCCGAGGATGCCACGCCCCGACGCTGCAATCGTCGCGCGACCCCTCATCCGTCAGCGCTTCGCGCTGCCACCTTCTCCCGCAGGGGGAGAAGGGTAGGCGGCGCCCCATGACAGCCGCGCCCGCCTAGTGCTACCAACGCCCGTCACGCCTGAGGAGCCTGCCCTTGTCCGCTTCCCGCTCCGTCCTGCTGATCATCGGCGGCGGCATCGCCGCCTATAAGGTGCTAGAGCTGATCCGGCGGCTGAAGGATCGCGGCATCGCCTCGCGCTGCATCCTGACCAAGGCGGGCGAAGAGTTCGTCACGCCGCTCGCTGTCTCCTCGCTGGCCGGCGAGCGCTGCTTCACCGACCTGTTCTCGCTGACCGACGAGGCCGATATCGGCCATATCGCGCTGTCGCGCTCGACCGACCTCTTGGTGGTCGCGCCGGCCACCGCCGACCTGATCGCCAAGATGGCGACAGGCCTCGCCAACGACCTCGCCTCGACCGCGCTGCTCGCCACCGACAAGCGCATCCTGATCGCACCGGCGATGAACCCGCGCATGTGGGAGCACCCGGCGACCCGGCGCAACATGGCGCAGCTCGAAAAGGACGGCGTCCTCGTCATCGGCCCGAATTCCGGCGCCATGGCCGAGCGCGGCGAGAGCGGCCCGGGCCGCATGGCCGAGCCGAATGAGATCCTGGCCGCGATCGAGCAGGCACTGGCGGGCGAGACCAGGCTTTCGCCGGCGATCGGCTTCCTCGGCCGCAATCCCGGCGGCCTCGCAAGCGGTCCCAAGCCGCTCGCCGGCAAGCGCGTGCTGATCACCTCGGGCCCGACCCATGAGCCGATCGACCCTGTCCGCTACATCGCCAACCGCTCCTCCGGCAAGCAGGGCCACGCCATCGCCGCCGCCGCCGCCGCGGCCGGCGCCAGCGTCACGCTGGTCTCGGGACCGGTGACGATCCCTGATCCCGCCGGCGTCGAGACCATCCATGTCGAGTCGGCGCGCGAGATGCTGGCTGCGGTCGAGAGCGCTCTCCCCGCCGATATCGCGATCTTCGCCGCCGCCGTCGCCGATTGGCGCGTGGCCGAGGCCGCGCCGGGCAAGCTCAAGAAGCAGGCCGGAGCCGAGGCGCCGGCGCTCGCGCTGGTCGAGAACCCCGACATTCTCGCGACCGTCGCGGCCCGCGAGATCGACCGGCCGGCGCTGGTCGTCGGCTTCGCCGCCGAGACCGACAACGTCATCGACTACGCGCGCGCCAAGCTCGCCAGGAAGGGCTGCGACCTGATCGTCGCCAACGATGTCGGCGGTACCGGCGTGATGGGCGGCGATGCCAACACGGTGCACCTCGTCAGCGCCGACAACGTCGAGACCTGGCCGACCCTGCCCAAGTCCGAGGTCGCGACGCGGCTGATCGCGCATCTCGCCGCGATGTCGAAGGCGGGGAGCTGAGCCCATGGTCGCGGTCTCCGTCCGCCGCCTGCCGCATGGCGCCGACCTGCCGCTGCCGGCCTATGAGACGGAGGGCGCGGCCGGGATGGATTTGCGCGCTGCGCTACCGCCGGATGAGACTTGGGTGATCGCACCAGGCGGGCGCAAGCTCGTCCCGGCCGGCATCGCCCTGCAACTCCCCCTTGGCTACGAGGCGCAGGTGCGCCCGCGTTCCGGGCTGGCACTCCGGCACGGCGTTACGGTGCTGAATTCGCCGGGGACGGTGGATAGCGACTATCGCGGCGAGGTTTCGGTCGTGCTGGTCAATCTCGGCGCGGAGGATTTCACGGTCGCGCGGGGAGACCGCATCGCGCAACTGGTCGTCGCCCCGGTCACGCGGGCCGTGCTGGTCGAGGCCGAAGCGCTGGACGAGACCGCGCGCGGCGCCGGCGGCTATGGCTCGACAGGCATCACCGGCGGCAAGGCGCTCGCGAACGGGGGCACCGCATGATGATGCTGTCGCGCCGCGCCCTGCTCGCCATCGCCGCGGTCGTCGATATCGCGCTGCATGCGCGTCCCGCGCCGGTTGCGGCAAAGTTCCTGGCTGCCCGCCACGACCTGCCGCCGCGCCATCTCGAAACGATGTTGCAGGCTCTGGTGCGGGCGGGCATCCTCAAGGGCGTGCGCGGCCCGCGCGGCGGCTACGAGTTGGCCCGCGAGCGCCGCCGCATCACCGCCGGCGACATCGCGCGCGCCGCGATGCAGGCTGTGGGAGACGACACGGTGCCCCTGCCGCAATCGCGGCTGATCGACGACGTCGTTGGTCCCGCCCTGAAGAATGCCACCGATGCCTATCTCGCCGAGCTCGACGGCATCACGGTCGAGGAGCTCTGCCGGCAGGCCGAGCGCAAGGCCGTCTTCGATACGATCGGCGTCAAGGCCGATTTCACGATCTAGATCTGTAGTTATTTCGATTTAATCGACACTGCCTGTGAATTGCGCTAACCCTGACGCAACACTGAGCAAGGGAGGGCCCGATGGCCGACGCAGCACATAAGCTCAACCCCGTTCCGACCAAGGCTCCCGGCCGCGGGCGCATCTACGAATCCATCACCGACACGATCGGCGATACGCCGCTGGTCAAGCTCAACCGGCTGCCGGCCGAGCGCGGCGTCAAGGCGACGATCCTGGCCAAGCTCGAGTTCTTCAACCCGATCTCCAGCGTCAAGGACCGCATCGGCGTCAACATGATCGACGCGCTGGAGGCCTCCGGCGCGCTGAAGCCGGGCGGCACGCTGATCGAGCCGACCTCGGGCAATACCGGCATCGCGCTCGCCTTTGTCGCCGCGGCGCGCGGCTATCGCCTGATCCTGGTCATGCCCGAGACGATGTCGCTGGAGCGCCGCAAGATGCTGGCACTGCTCGGCGCCGAACTCGTGCTCACGCCCGGCCCCGGCGGCATGCGCGGCGCCGTCGCCAAGGCCGAGGAGCTCAAGGCCGAGATTCCCGGCGCGATCATCCCGCAGCAGTTCGAGAACCCGCACAACCCCGAGATCCATCGCAAGACCACGGCGGAGGAGATCTGGAACGACACCAACGGTAATGTCGACATCTTCGTCTCCGGCGTCGGCACCGGCGGCACCATCACCGGCGTCGGCCAGGTGCTGAAGCCGCGCAAGCCCGGCCTCAAGGTCATCGCGGTCGAGCCGGAGGATTCCCCGGTTCTCTCGGGCGGCCAGCCCGGCCCGCACAAGATCCAGGGCATCGGCGCCGGGTTCGTGCCCGGCATTCTCGACCGCTCGGTGATCGACGAGGTCGTCACCGTCGGCAACCAGACCTCCTTCGACACGGCGCGCGCGCTGGCGAAGCTGGAGGGCATTCCGGGCGGCATCTCGTCGGGGGCGGCGGTTGCTGCGGCGCTCGAAGTCGGGGCGCGGCCGGAGAATGCCGGCAAGACCATCGTGGTCATCATCCCCTCCTTCGCGGAGCGCTATATTTCGAGCGCGCTGTTCGAGGGTCTGTGAGCGCAGCCGCGGTCCAGATCGTCCGGCTCGCTGACGCGCTGCCGGACGATTTCGCCGGGCTGAAGGACGAGGCGAGCGCCGAGGGCTACCGCTTCGTCGATACGCTGCAGGACGAGTGGCGCGACGGCCGCTACCATGACGGCGACGAGCGCTTCGCGCTTTTCGCCGCCTATCGCGATGGCGAGCTGGCGGGTGTCGGCGCTGTGACGCCTGATCCTTACGACCCGGCCGACGACCTCCTGCGCATCCGCCACGTCTATGTCCGCCCGCTTTGCCGGCGCGATGGCGTCGGGCGGCAATTGGGTGCCGCGCTGGTCCAGCAGGGGCTGGCGCTGGCGCCTAGGCTCTCGCTGAACGCGGCTGATTCAGGCGCGGCGGCCTTCTGGGAGAGCTTCGGCTTCCGGCCGGACAATGGCGGGACGCGGCGGAGCCATTTGCTGGAGCGCTGAGGGCGCTACCCTTCCCTTCCCCCCTTGCGGGGGGGAAGGTGGCAGCGCGAAGCGCTGACGGATGAGGGGTCGCGCGACGATTGCAGCAACGGCGGATGACATTCTCGGCATAGCGGAAAGAGTAGCGCGACCCCTCATCCGCCCCTGCGGGGTACCTTCTCCCGCAGGGGGAGAAGGATATCAGCGCCTTAAAACCAGCCGGTTGTTCCAGGGATCGGCCGCGATTGCCGTGTCACCATCATCGCTGCCGCCAACGGCCAGGAAACGTCCGCGCATCGCCGCAAAAGCCTCGTCATCCCGCGCGACCAGCTCGAAGGCAGCCAGCCCAGCCTCGCCATCCTTGCGCACCGGAGCACCGCGGCTCTGCCAGACATTGGCGCCGATATGGTGGTGGTAGCCGCCGCTGGCGAGGAAGCTGGCGCCGGGATAATGCACCATCAGGTCGAAGCCGAGCGCATCGCGATAGAACGCCTCGGCCTGGGCGGTGTCGCCGACGCGCAGGTGGATATGGCCCATGCGGGTGCCACTCGGCATGCCCAGATAGGGCCCGCCCTTCGCCTCCGAGATCAGCGCGTCGAGGTCGAGTCGCTCGGTCGCCATCGCGATGGCGCCGTCGCGGCGCGGCCATTCCGGGCGGCTGCGGTCACGGTAGACCTCGATGCCGTTGCCCTCGGGGTCGGAGAGGTAGATCGCCTCGCTGACGAGATGGTCGGAGGCGCCCTCCAGCCTGACGCCGCCCTTTGCGGCATGGGCCAGCCAGTTGGCGAGGTCGCCGCGCGAAGGCAGCAGGATCGCGACGTGGAACAGGCCGGCCTTCGAGCTCGGCGGTTGTGCGCCGGCCTCCAGCACCACCAGCGGCTCGCCATCGATGCCGAGCACCGCTTTGCCCGGCCCCTGCGAGAGGATTTTCAGCCCGATCGCGTCGCGATAGAAGGCGGTCAGCCCGGCAAGGTCGCGCACGCGCAGCGAGACGGCGCCGATATGGTAGGGCGCGTTATGCGCCTCGAGCTGCGCCGGCGAAGTACCCCTGTCCGAAACCGCGAGCATGGCCGCCTCCGAATGATGTCGCGGCCTTGCGGCCGCCTTCCGGATTAGATGATCCCAATTGCGGCATTTGTCGCCCCAGCAGCCGGCAAGTTCCCGATTGCAGCCGTGCAATCGCAGAGCATGGCGCGAAAGAGTGGGAACCGGTTTTCGCGTAAGTCATGCTCCCGCTTTTCTACGGGGGCCCGGGGTTCGGCCGGTCGATGGCGAAATGTGAGAACCACGGCGCTTCGGTGCCGCCGATCAGCGCGCCGATCAGGCGCGAGGCGAGATAGCTGAAGGTGATGCCGTTGCCGCCATAGCCGTAGGCCGCGAGCATGCGCGGCTGGCCGGGCACCCGGCCGATCAGCGGCAGGCCGTCGCCGGTCTGGCCGAAGGCGCCGGACCAGGCATGGCCGACAGTCGCCTGCGCGCCCGGCAGCAAAGCCGAAAGCTTGCCGAGCAGGGCCTGCGTCTTCTCCGGCCCGAGGCGCTCGCGCAGGTCGGGGTCGTCGTTGTCCTCGTCCTCGCCGCCGATGACGATGCGGCCATCGCTCGTCGTGCGGCAGTAGACGTAGTCCTCCGAAGCTTCCCAGACGAGCGCGCGGCCGGGCCAGAGCGCCTGCGGCGGCTGCGGCAAGGTCGCGAGCGCCCAGCTCGAGGCGACGCGATGCAGGTCGCTCCTGACGCAATCGGGCATGACGTAGCCGGTTGCCAGCACGAGATGGTCGGCCGCGATGACATGGCCGCTGGCGAGCTCGACCATGGCGCTGCCGCCGGTGCCGTCGAAGGCCGTCGCCTCGTCGCGAATGAGCTGGGCGCCGCGCTGGGCCGCTTTGGCGAGCAGGGCATGGCACAGGCTCAGCGGATCGGCCTCGCCCGAGCCCGGCGAGACGATGGCCGCCGCGCGGTCGAAGCCGAAGCGGCTCAGCAGCAGGTCGTGGCCTAGCAGCGTGCCCGGCAGGCCGGCGCGCTCGCGCAACGCCCACTCGTCGCGCAGCTCCGGTGGCCCGACATCCCCGGCCGCCAGATAGACCGTGTCGCGCGGGAAGAAGGCGCAGGGCAGGTCGAGCCGGATGATCAGCTCGCGCAGGCCCTCCACCGCCTTGAAGCTGCGCCGGTAGATATCGGCGGCGCGCTCGAAGCCGTAGAGCAGGGTCAGCTCGCGCAGCGGCCGGTCGATCTCCCATTGCAGCATGGCGGTGCTGGCGACCGTGCTGCCGAAGCCGGGGCGTTCGCGGTCGACGACGACGACGCGCAGCTCGCGCGCGCTCAGGTGCTCGGCCAGCATCGCGCCGGTGATGCCGCCGCCGACGATGACGACATCGCAGCGCAGGTCGGCGGCGAGCGCCTCGCCCGGCGGCCGCGCCAGGCCGGACTGCCAGGGGCTCGCGCCGCTGCGCAGGTCGGCGTGGCGGGTCTCTTCGGGGTTCAGCATGTCTACTCCTCGGCGATGGCCGGGCCGATCGTGTCCGCCATGGTGGCGCCGCGCCGGCCGAGCGGCTTCGGCCGGCCGATCGTGCTGTCGCGCGCCGTCTGGTGTTCGAGCTCGGCGTTGAATTCGGCGCCGGCGAGCACGATCCAGGCCGAGAGCCAGAGCCAGGTCATGAAGACGACGATCGTCGCGAGCGAACCATAAGTCGCGGTGTAGTTGCCGAGCGTGCCGACATACCAGGAGAAGGCGAAGGACGCGCCGGCCCAGAGCAGGGCGGCGGCGAGCGCCCCGGGCAGCACCCAGACGAAGCGCGCCAGCCGGCGGCTCGGGCCGATCCAGTACAGGCAGGCGATCGACAGCACCGCGACCACGAAGAAGGCCGGCCAGCGCACGAGGCTCAAAAGCCGCTGCAATTCCAGCTCGAAGGGGAAGAGCGCCGTGATCAGCGGCACGATGGCGATGACGATCAGCGCCGCCGCCAGCAGCACGACGCCGCTGAGCGTGGTCAGCAGGGAGATGAGGTTCAGCCTGAGGAAGCTGCGCTTCTCGCGCTCGCGATAGATGATGTTGAGCGCATCGAACACGGCCTTCACCGCGGCGTTGGCGCTCCAGGCGGCGACGACGAGGCTGACGATGAAGGTCCAGGACAGGGTCGAGTTGGTCTGTGTCGCCAGCCGCATCGCCTGCTCGTGGATCAGGTCGCGGGCGGCTTGCGGGAAGACCGCGGTGAAATCGTCGAGCTGGTTGGCGATGGTCAGCGGGTCGGTGAAATAGCGGTAGATCGTGACGAAGAGCGAGAGCGCCGGCACCAGCGAGAGCAGGGTGAAGAACGCGACGGCGCCGGCGAGCGAACTCAGCCGGTTGTCGGCGACGTTGCCGGCAAAGCGCAGCACGACGTCCTTCCAGCCGAGCCAGGTCATGTCGAGCGGCGTGCGGGCGAAGCGGCCGCGCGCCGCCTCCCTGAACGGGCGCAGCAGCCGGCGCGAGGCCGCATCCCAGACATAGCCGAGCGCCAGACCAGCGCCGGCCGCGCCTGCGATGCGTTTGAGCAAGGCCATCGGAACGTCTCCGCCGCCGCGATTGCGGGCTGTGTCGCGGCATGCGCCGGTCTTTCGCTAACCGCGAGAGGGCGGGCTTTGTTCCGGCCGCGCCGGGGCGGAAGAGCCGGCTTATCCGTTTGTTAACCTTAACGCTTTCTAACTATCGCGATGGATCGGCGCCGGAATAGCGCCGCAACGGGGCCAGCCACAGCGTCGCATTCGGCAGGGCCCGCGGTTCGAGTAGCGAGCAAACGCGATGAGCAAGTCCCTGAAAGCCGGCCTGGCGAGCCTTCTCCTGCTGGCGAGCAGTGCGGCCTTTGCCGGCGACCTGCCGACGCGCAAGGGCATGCTGCCGCCGGCGCCCGTGCTGCCGGAATTCTACTCCTGGACCGGATTTTATGCCGGCGGCCAGATCGGCTATTCCTGGGCTTCGGACAAGACCCGCTTCGTCGCGCTGAACGGCGCTCTCGCCGGCGTCGCCTTCGACTACAGCACCGACGGTGTCGTCGGCGGCGGCCATGCCGGCTTCAACTATCAACTCGGCGGCTTCGTCCTTGGCGTCGAGGGGGATCTCGAGGCTGTCGATGCCAAGGGTGGCTTCAACGATGCGCTCGGCATCGGCCGGGTCAGCCGCGACTGGCAGGCCTCGGTGCGCGGCCGCCTCGGCTTCGCGCTCGACCGCTTCATGATCTATGGCACCGGCGGGGCCGCCTTCACCGAGTTCAACTACCGGCTCTCGAACCCGGCGACGGGCCTGAGCGAAACCGTGCAGACCTCGCGCGGCGGCTGGACTGCCGGCGGCGGCCTCTCCTACGCCTTCACCGACCACCTGATCGGCGGCATCGAATACCGCTACACCGATTACGGCCGCTTCAGCCGCTTCGCGCGCAGCGCCTTTTTGGGCCTCGGCACCGAGCAGGAAAGCACGATGCACACGGTGCGGACGAGCATCAGCTACAAGTTCTGAAGACGCCCTCGACTTCCGAAGACGCCCCCGACGTCATGCTCGGCCTTGTGCCGAGTGCCCACGTCTTGAACGTTCATCGCAAGCGGAGACGTGGATGTTCGCCACAAGGGCGACCATGACGGGGAGGCCTTTGGCTATTAGAACCCCGTGCGCTGCCTGATCGCCGCCGCCAATGTCCCGTCGTCGAGATAATCGAGCTCGCCGCCGACCGGCACGCCATGGGCGAGCTTGGTCACCTTCACCTGCAGATGCGTCAGCAGGTCGGTGATGAAATGCGCCGTGGTCTGGCCGTCGACCGTGGCGTTGAGCGCCAGGATGACCTCCGTCACCGCCGGGTCGGAGGCGCGCGCCACCAGCGCGTCCAGCGTCAGGTGCTCGGGCCGGACGCCATCCAGCGCCGAGAGCACGCCGCCGAGCACATGGTAGCGGCCGGAGACCGCGCCCGAGCGCTCCAGCGCCCAGAGATCGGAGACATCGGCGACGACCACGATCAGGCTGTCGTCGCGGCGGCCGTCGCGGCAGATCGAGCAGGGCTCGGAGGTGTCGATATTGCCGCAGGTCGTGCAGGTGACGATGCGCTCGCGCGCCGTCGCCATCGCGTCGGTGAGCGGGCCGAGCAGCTGCTCGCGCTTCTTGACCAGATGCAGCGCCGCCCGCCTGGCCGAGCGCGGACCTAAGCCCGGCAGCTTGGCCAAAAGCTGGATCAGCCGTTCGATCTCGGGGCCGGCAACGGCGCGGGACATGCGGCGCTAAGGCTCAGAACAGCTTCATGCCGGGCGGGATCGGCAGGCCCTTGGTGATCTCGGCCATGCGCTCCTGCATCACGCGCTCGGCGCGGGTGCGGGCGTCGGTCGAGGCCGCGACGATCAGGTCCTCGAGGATCTCGCGCTCGTCCGGCACCATCAGGGCAGGGTCGATCCTGACGCTCTTGATGGCGCCCTTGGCGGTCATCGTCACCGTGACCATGCCGCCGCCGGCAGCGCCCTCGACCTCGATCGTGTCGAGCTCGGCCTGAACGTCGGCCATCTTCTGCTGCATCTGCTGCGCCTGCTTCATCAGGCCCATCATGTCGCGCATGGCTTTTCCCTCGGTGCTATTTGCCCTTGTCCTGATCGGAAAACCGGTTCCCACTTTTCCGGGACAAGCATTCAGAAATCGATGCCGTCGAAATCCGGCTCGCTATCGTCGAAGAGCGGTTCGGCATCGGGCAGGTATTCATCGTCGGGCGCATTTGCAGCGGTCGCATCGGCCGCGACCGCGCGGGGATCGCGGACATCGACGATGCGCGCGCCGGGAAAGCGCTCCAGCACCGCCTTGACGGCAGGATGGGCGGCGGCATCGCTCTCGCGCTGGCCCTTCGCCGCCTCGGCCTGCTCGCGCAGGGTCGCGCCGCCCTCGGCATTGACGACCGCGACGATCCAGGTCTGGTTGGTCCATTCCTTCAGCCGGCGCGACAGGTCGTTGGCGAGCGTGCGCGAGCCGTAGGAGGCGAGCGCGAACTCGATCCGGCCGGGCTCGAAGCGCACCGGACGGACGTCGCGCTCCAGCGCCAGCTTCAGCGTGATGTCGCGATGCTGCGAGGCGAGCGCGACGAGGTCTTCCAGCGTCGCGATCTGCGGCCCAGCCAGGGCGCGGGGCACTGCTGCGGGAACGGGATCAGGATTGGCGCTGGCCAGCACCGGCCGGGCCGCCAGCGCGGTATTGCCGCCACCGGAGGGCGGGCGCGGGGCCGAGCCGCCATTGCCGTTGCCATTACCGCCGCCCAAGCCGGCGCCGTCGCGCAGCAGGCGCATCGCCTCGTCCGGCGTCGGCAGGTCGGCGGCATGGGCGAGGCGCACCAGCACCATCTCGGCTGCCATCACCGGCCTGTCGGCCTGCTTCACCTCGGCCATGCCGCGCAGCAGCATCTGCCAGGCGCGGGCAAGGACCCGCACCGAGAGCCGGCCGGCGAAATCGGCGCCGCGGGTGCGCTCGGCCTGGGAGAGGCCGTTATCCCTGGCGGCCTCCGGCACGAGCTTGAGCCGCGTCACCAGATGGGTGAACTCGGCGAGGTCGGTCAGGACCACGACCGGATCGGCGCCGGCATCGTATTGCGCGCGCAACTCGTTCAGGGCGGCGGCGATGTCGCCCTTCATCACCGCCTCGAACAGGTCGATGACGCGGGCGCGGTCGGCGAGGCCGAGCATCGAGCGCACGTCCTCGAGCGTGATCTTGCCGGCGGCGTGGGCGATGGCCTGGTCGAGGATCGAGAGCGAATCGCGTACCGAGCCCTCGGCGGCACGCGCCACGGCGGCGAGCGCCTCCTCCTCGGCATCGACGCCCTCGGCGCGGCAGATGGTGCCGAGGTGGCCGACGAGCAGGCCGGCATCGACGCGGCGCAGGTCGAAGCGCTGGCAGCGCGAGAGCACCGTCACCGGCACCTTGCGGATCTCGGTGGTGGCGAAGATGAATTTCGCGTGCGGCGGCGGCTCTTCCAGCGTCTTCAGGAAGGCGTTGAACGCCGCCCCGGTCATCATGTGCACTTCGTCGACGATGTAGACCTTGTAGCGCGCCGAGACCGGGGCATAGCGCACGCCGTCGTTGATCTGGCGGATGTTGTCGACGCCGTTATTGGAGGCGGCGTCGATCTCCATCACGTCGATATGGCGGCCCTCGATGATCTCGCGGCAATGCACGCCGAAATTCGTCAGGTCGGTGGTCGGGCCGCTGCTGCCGTCCGGCGTCTGGTAGTTCAGGGCGCGGGCGAGGATGCGGGCGGTGGTGGTCTTGCCGACGCCGCGCACGCCGGTCAGCATCCAGGCCTGCGGGATGCGGTTGGCGGCGAAGGCGTTGGTGAGTGTGCGCACCATCGCGTCCTGGCCGATCAGGTCGCCGAAATGGGCCGGGCGGTATTTGCGGGCGAGGACGCGGTAGGCGGCGCCCGCCTGGGCTGGCGCAGCAGGTTGGGCCGGCGCAGGCGCGGGCGACAGGCCGGGAAAGCCTGGCTCGTCGGCTGGGGGCGCTGTCGTGGTCTCGTCGCTCATGGTTCTGGTTTGGCGGTTCGGCGCGCGAGGGTCAACGGCCGATCGCCGAAGTTGGTGGCGATACTGACACGTGGCGCGACCGCTAAGGTGGGAGGCTGGACGAAGACCCGTTCGGTCTCGTTACGGCTGCTTCCTTCCGGACCTGACCGGGTTGGCGAGTGAGACGTCCCTCGCCAACCTCCCGGGCGCTATATCGTGTATATGTTTGGCGAGCGCAAGCAGGCTATGAGGCTCCCGCGCGGCATCGTCGCAGGATGCGCCTTCGGCATTGACTTGAACCGGGCCTTCCGTCATAAGCCCGCGACTTGCGCAGCCCTTACCGGCGGCGACGACCTTTTGCATGACAGGCTCGGCTGGCCGGACGTCCCCTGGGGGCGCTGCGGCGGGCGGGCTGAACAAGGCCCCGGAGACGGACCGTGAAAAGAACCTATCAACCCAGCAAGCTGGTTCGCAAGCGCCGCCACGGCTATCGCGCCCGCATGGCGACCAAGGGTGGCCGCAAGGTCATCGCCGCCCGTCGGGCGCATGGCCGCAAGCGCCTCTCGGCCTGAACAGCAGGCGCGTGATCATCGCGCGCCCTTTCCGGAAGACTGGCCAATCGCCATGCGCCTCGCCCGTCTGACCGAACGCAGAGAGTTTTTGGCGGCGGCCGCGCATGGCCGCCGTTTTCGTTCGTCTGCCTTCACCGCGCAGGTGCGCGACGCCGGAGGCGAGGACGGCCGCGACGGCTTGCGCCTCGGCCTCACCGCCTCGCGCAAGGTCGGCGACGCCGTGGAGCGCAACCGCATCCGCCGCCGCCTGCGCGAAGCCGCCAAGGCCGCGCTGGCCGATCAGACGGCCCGTGATGTCGACCTCGTCGTCGTCGCGCGCCGCGAGTGCCTCACCACCGATTTCAAGACGCTGATCGCCGACCTTTCGGTCGCGCTCGATCGCGCCAGACCCGTCAAGCCCGGCCGCAAGCCGAGCGATCCGAGACGCGCGCCCGCCGGCAGCGCGCGCCCGCAATCCAAGTAGCCCGCGTCAGCGTCAGCGAGACCTGTTTCCGATCATGATGAAAGAAGACAACCGCAACCTGATTCTGGCGATCACGCTCTCGGTGGTCGTGTTGCTCGGCTGGCAGTTCTTCTACGGCGTGCCGCAAATGGAGAAGCAGCGCCAGATCGCGCAGCAGAACCAGCAGACGCAGACCCAGAACGTGCCGGCGGGCTCGACCTCGGTGCCGGCCCCGGGCGCCGCGCCCGGCCAGCCGGCCGGCGCTGCCGCTCCCGGCGCCGCCGTGCCCGCGACGCCCGCCGTCGAGACCCGCGAGCAGGCGCTCGCCCGCAGCCCGCGCGTCCGCATCGACACGCCGAAGATCTCCGGCTCGATCGCACTCACCGGCGCGCGCATCGACGACGTCTCGCTCAAGGCCTATCGCGAGACCGTCGACCCCAACAGCCCGAACATCATCCTGCTTTCGCCGCTCGGCGGACCCAACGCCTATTATTCCGATTTCGGCTGGGTCGCGGCGCCGGGCGCCAACGTGCTGCTGCCGGGCGTGACCACGGTCTGGACCGCCGACGGGCAGGTCCTGAACTCGGCCAAGCCGCTGACCCTGACCTGGGACAACGGCCAGGGCCTGCTGTTCAAGCGCATCATCACGGTCGACGACAACGCCATGTTCCAGATCCGCGACGAGGTCGAGAACAAGGGCGCGGCGCCGGTCACGCTGTTCCCGTTCGGCCAGGTCGTGCGCCACGGCAAGCCGGCGACGCTGGGCTATTACGTGCTGCATGAGGGCCTGATCGGCAATCTCGGCGAGCAGGGCCTGCAGGAATACACCTACGACCATATCGACAAGGAGCCGCTGCTCTCGGCCGGCACCAACGGCAAGGTCTGGAAGGACGCGGTCGGCGGCTTCGTCGGCATCACCGACAAGTACTGGGCCGCCGCGGTCGTGCCCGACCAGGCGCGCAAATACGAGGGCCGCTATTCCTCGGTCCAGACCGGTTCGGCCCGCACCTACCAGGCCGACTTCCTCGGCGAGGCCATCACCATCGCGCCGGGTGCCTCGGCTGCCTCCAATGGCCGCCTCTTCGCCGGCGCCAAGGAAGTCGCGGCGGTCGACGGCTACGAGAAGAACCTCGGCATCAAGCGCTTCGAGCTGCTGATCGACTGGGGCTGGTTCTATTTCATCACCAAGCCGCTCTTCTTCGTGATGGACTGGATCTACAAGCATGTCGGCAATTTCGGCATCGCGATCCTGGTCGTCACGCTGCTGCTGAAGGGCCTGTTCTTCCCGCTCGCCAACAAGTCCTACGCCTCGATGGCGAAGATGAAGGCGCTGCAGCCGGAAATGGTCGCCCTGCGCGAGCGTTATGCCGACGATAAGATGAAGCAGCAGCAGGCCCTGATGGAGCTGTACAAGACCCAGAAGATCAACCCGCTCGCCGGCTGCTGGCCGGTGCTGCTGCAGATCCCGGTGTTCTTCGCGCTCTACAAGATCCTGTTCATCACCATCGAGATGCGGCAGGCGCCCTTCTTCGGCTGGATCAAGGATCTGGCCGCGCCCGATCCGTCGAACATCTTCAACCTGTTCGGCGCGCTGCCCTTCACGCCGCCCACTTTCCTGCATCTCGGCCTGTGGCCGATCATCATGGGCATCACGATGTTCGTCCAGATGAAGATGAACCCGGAGCCGCCGGACCCGGTGCAGAAGATGATGTTCACCTGGATGCCGGTGTTCTTCACCTTCCTGCTCGGCTCGTTCCCGGCCGGCCTGGTGATCTACTGGAGCTGGAACAACCTGCTCTCGGTGACCCAGCAGGGCTACATCATGAAGCGCCAGGGCGTGAAGATCGAGCTGTTCGACAATCTCAAGGGCATGTTCGGCAAGAAGCCGCCTGCCGCGCCAGGCGCGCCGCAACCGGCGAACAGCAACAAGGCGAAGTAGGCCGCCCGACCCCGCCATCCGAAAAACCCCTCTCCCACCGGAGAGGGGTTTTGCGTTTTCGGCTCCTGTGCGAAGGACGCCCCATGCCGCTTCCCGATCCGCTTACGCGCCACCCTATCCCCGGCTGGAAAGGCACGGCCTTCCTCAAGGCGATCGTCGACCATCCGCTGATCGAGGTCGGCGACTACAGCTACTATGACGACTCGCGCGGCCCGGAGCATTTCGTCGCCCGCTGCGTGCGCTACCATTTCGACTTCGTCGGCGACCGGCTGATCATCGGCAAGTTCGTCGCGATCGCCCAGGCCGCGCAGTTCATCATGAACGGCGCCAACCACCCGATGGGCGGCTTCTCGACCTTTCCCTTCGCCATGTTCGGCATGGCAGGTGCGCCGCCGCTGACGCCGGAGACGCTGAGCCATCGCGGCGACACCGTGATCGGCAACGACGTCTGGATCGGCCGCGAGGCGGTGATCATGCCGGGCGTCACGGTCGGCGACGGCGCCATCATCGGCACGCGGGCGCAGGTCAGCCGCGACGTGCCGCCCTATGCGGTCGTGGTCGGCAATCCCGGCAAGGTGGTGAAGCTGCGCTTCCCGCCGGAGATCGTCGCCGAACTGCTGGCGATCCGTTGGTGGGACTGGGAGCCTGAGAAGATCGCGCGCAATCTGAGCGTGATCGCATCAGTCGACATCGACGCGCTGCGCGCCGCCGTGTAGGCAGGGGCGATGACCAGCAGCACCCCGACGCCATTCACCGACGACGAGATCGAAACCGCCCGCAAGCTCTTCGAGGGCCCGTGGGACTTCGTCTGGGCCTCGACCAAGATCGACGACCTGCCGACGATGGTCGGCCATGAGATCGCCTTCGCCGGCCGCTCCAATGTCGGCAAGTCGAGCCTGATCAACGCGATCACCCGCCGCAACGCGCTGGCGCGCACCTCGCACACCCCCGGCCGCACCCAGCAGCTCAATTTCTTCCGCCAGGTCGGCCATGACGAGCGCCTGACCATCGTCGACATGCCCGGCTATGGCTATGCCGCGGTCGGACGGGACAAGGTCGCGGCCTGGACCAACCTGATCCACGAATACCTGCGCGGCCGCTCCAACCTGATGCGCGTCTACGTGCTGATCGACGCCCGCCACGGCATCAAGGACGTCGATGGCGCCGTGCTGGAGACGCTCGACAAGGCGGCCGTGTCCTATCAGGTCGTGCTGACCAAGGGCGACGCGATCAAGAAGGCCGACCAGCAGTTCATGCTGGAGGCGACCTATGACGAGATCAAGCGCCGCCCGGCGGCGTTTCCCGAGGTGCTGCTGACCTCCAGCGACAAGGGGCTCGGGATACCGGAGCTGCGGGCCGCGATTGGGCGCGTGCTGGCGGAGCGCTGCTAACGGCAGTCCGTAACGTCAGCCGGGATGCCTATAGGTAAGTTTTACTTTTACCGCATCTCGGGATACGTAAGTCGTATAAGAAACGTATTGGGGCGATCGTAAGATGAAATACGTCTCTATTTTGGGCTTCAGCGCGCTGTGCGCCATTGGCCTGTCGTCGAATGCTTCGGCGCAATCACGTGCGCATCCTGAATGCCGCAGTTTCAAGAATAGCCATTCCTGCACATGTGCCGTCGAGAATGGTGGGCGGGTCTATGATGACCCGCATCGCCCCGGCCGCAAGCGCTGGGTCTCGGCGAGACGCGGAACGCCGGCGCATATGGCGTTCATGAACTGCACGAACCGGAGCGGCGCGCGCTGAGGCGAGGGTAGCGTGGAGCATGACGCGGTCGCGTCACCACGTCACGCCCCCGCATCCTTGACCTCACGCGGCCCTTCGACGCCTCTCGGTCCCACGCAGCCGGCCAAGCCCGGCGACCAGGGACCAAGACCAGCCGGCCATGACCGCCACAAAAATCCACCTCGCCCTCGCCGCCCTGATGGGCTTTGCCGGCGTAGCCTTGCTCGCTGCGGCGGCCCATGTCACCGGCACGGCGAATGTCCAGACCGCCGGCCAGATCCTGCTCTTCCATGCCTCGGCGGTGCTGGGCGCGACTGCCGCGCGCAAGGGCGGCTTCCTCGCCGATCTCGCGGCGCGGCTGGCGATCTCGGCGCTGATTTTTGGGGCGGCCCTGTTCGCCGCCGACCTCGCCCGGCGCGGCTTCGCCAACGAGGCGCTGTTCCCGCGCGCCGCGCCGACCGGCGGCTGGTTCATGCTGGGCGGCTGGCTCGCGCTCGCAGGCGCGGCCGTGTTCGCACCGCGCAACTGAGCCGTCGCAAAACCGGTTTCCACTTTCCGGCATCATGCTCTAGAAGGCGCCGGCGCGCCGGACGCGCGCGCCCTCGCGGAGCCTGCCCGATGACCGATCCCGCCGCCAACCTGACGCCGTCGCAATCCGCCGAGCTCCTGGTCCAGGCGCTGCCGCACATGCAGCGCTACGATCAGGAAGTGATCGTGATCAAATATGGCGGCAACGCCATGGGCGATGCCGCGACGGCCGAGGATTTCGCCGAGGATATCGTGCTCCTGGAGCAATCCGGCCTGAAGCCGGTGGTCTGCCACGGCGGCGGGCCGCAGATCGCGCGCATGCTCGACAAGCTCGGCATCAAGTCCGAGTTCAAGCAGGGCCTGCGCGTTACCGACCAGGCGACGGTCGACATCGTCGAGATGGTCCTGGCCGGTTCGGTCAACAAGGAGATCGTCGGCTACATCTCGCGCGAGGGCGGCAGGGCGGTCGGGCTCTGCGGCAAGGACGGCAACATGGTGACTGCGCGCAAGGTGACGCGCACCATCGTCGACCCCGATTCCAAGATCGAGCAGGTGCTCGACCTCGGCTATGTCGGTGAGCCCGAGACGGTCAACACGAGCGTACTCGAAGCCATCCTGAAGGCCGAGCTCATCCCGGTGCTGGCGCCGGTCTGCGCCGCCGCCGACGGCCAGACCTACAACGTCAACGCCGACACCTTCGCGGGCGCGATCGCGGGCGCGCTCAACGCCAAGCGCCTGCTCCTGCTCACCGACGTGCCCGGCGTGCTCGACAAGGACAAGAACCTGATCTCGGAGCTCACCGTCGAGCAGTGCCGCCGCCTGATCGCCGACGGCACCATCTCGGGCGGCATGATCCCGAAGATCGAGACCTGCATCTACGCGCTGGAAAAGGGCGTCGAGGCCGTGGTCATCCTCGACGGCAAGGTGCCGCATGCGGTGCTGATCGAGCTCTTCACCGATACGGGCGCGGGCACGATCATCCGGCGCTGAGGGCGAGGCCGCCCTCCCACGTCATGGTCGGCCTTGTGCCGACCATCCACGCCTTCGCCTATCGCGGGCACCGTTCAAGACGTGGATACCAGCCACAAGGGCGAGCATGACGGCATGGGCAGAACTACTTTCGGACAGGGGTCCATCCCCTTCGAAATAACTTTGCAAGAGTCTTGCATGTCATGATGGCATCGCCACATGACATGCCCCAAGCCATGAACCAGAACGCGACATTTCCTGCTTCCGTCCCGCTCCTTCCCGAGCAGGCGGCCTTTGCGCACGTCGACCACTGGATCTTCGACCTCGACAACACGCTCTATTCACATGAGGCGAAGGTCTGGCCGCAGGTCGATGAGCGCATCACCTTGTTCCTCGCCGAGCTGTTCGGGCTCGATGGCCTGTCCTCGCGGGCGCTGCAGAAATATTATTACCAGCGCTACGGCACGACGCTGAAGGGGCTGATGGAGGAGCATGGCGTCGATCCCGACGACTTCCTCGATTTTGCCCACCAGATCGACCTGACCCTGCTCGAGCCCAATCCGACGCTGGGCGACGCCATCGCGGCGCTGCCCGGCCGCAAGCTGATCCTGACCAACGGCTCGCGCGGCCATGCCGAGAACGTCGCCGGCAAGCTCGGCATCCTCGGTCATTTCGAGGACATCTTCGATATCGTCCAGGCCGGCTTCGTGCCCAAGCCCGAGCGCGCGACCTACGAGAATTTCCTGGCAAAGCATGCGGTCGATCCCGGCCGCGCCGCGATGTTCGAGGATATCGAGAAGAACCTGCTGGTGCCGAGCGCGCTCGGCATGAAGACGGTGCTGATCATCCCGCGCACGCCCGATCCGTTCCGCGAGGCCTGGGAGCAGGTCGCGGTCGAGGCCGGCCATGTCCACCACGTCACCGCCGACCTCGCCGGCTTCCTCAAGCCCCTCGGCCGCGCCGCGCCGCTGGCGCCGACAATGGACTAAGCCCGTCCATTCCAGAGGAATTTTCGTTCGTCTTTACGAACGGATGCGAAGCTGATATTCCCCGTATCCGTTATAACGAACGGCGGAGTTCAGTTCATGTCAGGTTTCCAGGTGGACGCGGCCGCGCTGCATCCCGAGACGCGGCTGGTCCATGCCGGCACCTTGCGCTCGCAATTCGGCGAGACCTCCGAGGCGCTCTTCCTGACGCAGGGCCATGTCTATGACAGCGCCGAGCAATGCGAGGCGCGCTTCCTGAACAAGGATCCGGGCTTCCAGTACGCCCGCTTCTCGAACCCGACCGTCGCCATGCTCGAAGCCCGCATGGCCGCGTTCGAGGGCGCAGAAGCCTGCCGCGCCACCGCGACCGGCATGGCCGCCGTCACCGCCGCCCTGATGAGCCTGGTGCGGGCCGGCGATCATGTCGTCGCAGCCCAGGCCCTGTTCGGCTCCTGCCGCTATGTCGTCGAGGACCATCTGCCGCGCTACGGCGTCGAGTCGACGCTGGTTGACGGCCCCGACATCGCGGCCTGGCGCAGGGCTGTCAGGCCCAACACCAAGGTCTTCTTCCTGGAGAGCCCGGCCAACCCGACGCTGGAGGTGATCGACATCGCCGCCGTCGCCGCGCTCGCCAAGGAGGTCGGCGCCAAGCTCATCGTCGACAACGTCTTTGCCACGCCGCTCTTCCAGCGCCCGCTCGAACTCGGCGCCGATCTCGTCGTCTACTCCGCCACCAAGCACATCGATGGCCAGGGCCGCTGTCTCGGCGGGCTGATCGTCGGGCCGGAGGCGCTGATCCAGCCGGAGATCCAGACCTTCCTGCGCCAGACCGGCCCGGCCATGTCGCCCTTCAACGCCTGGGTGATGCTGAAGGCGCTGGAGACCTTGCCGCTGCGGGTGCGCCAGCAGGCCGCGAACGCCCGGATCGTCGCGGATTGGCTGCTCGGCCAGGACAAGCTGCCCAAGGTGACCTTCCCCGGCCATCCCGGCCATCCGCAGGCGGAGATCATCGCCAGGCAGATGAGCGGGCCCTCGACGCTGGTCGCTTTCGAGGTCGCGGGCGGCAAGGACGCGGCCTTCCGGCTGCTCAATGCGCTCAGGTTGATCCGCATCTCCAACAATCTCGGCGATGCCAAGAGCCTGATCGTCCACCCGGCGACGACGACGCATCAGCGCTTCTCGCCCGAGGTGCGCGCTAGCATGGGCGTCGGCGACGGGCTGATCCGGCTCTCGATCGGCCTGGAGCATCCCGACGACCTGATCGCCGATCTCAAGCAGGCGCTGGCGGCGGTTTAAAGCCTGCCGCTCCGGCAAGCCCTTAGTTCGGGAACAGGCTTAGAATCGTCTGCGACGGCTGGTTGGTCAGCGACGCTGTCTGGCTGGAGAGCAGGTCGCGGGTCCGCGCGGCCAGCAAGGTCGCGACCTCCTCGGAGAGCGCGGAGTCGGTAAGCGGGCCGAGCGAGACCTGGTCCCGCGTGTTGACCGGCGCGAACCTGGGCGGGCTGTCGTTCAACTGCAGCACGATCGGCGGATCGAGCGGGGCCGATTGAGTTTCGTTCGCCCCGGGCTGTGCGGCTGCGGGACGCTGCTGCGCTGGCGCGGAATTGGCCTGCGCATCCGCCAATCTGGGCGGCGCCAAACGAGAGGCGCTGCCGGTGCCTTCAACCGCCATGATCTTCTCCCAATAGATGCGGCCTTGATGGAGAGGCCGCGGGTAAGATCGTGAAGCATAGAGCTCGGTTACTTCAGTTTCGTTTTGAAATATAGTAAGGCAATATCTAGAGTAATCGCTAAAATTTTATGCTTTTCGTTTCTTAAGAAAACCATAAGCCACCGAGTGGTGACATTTATTGTCAATAGCGGCCGGAGGAGCCCAAAATTACGAGCGGAATACGACCGACAGACGCCGTAATCTCCGGAAATACCCGGAGGTCACGGCCGGAAGCCGGCGAGGCAAATCAACGGGACGAGGAAACCGCCTTGGCCGGCTTCGCCGATTTGGCAGGGGCGCGGCGCCGCTGCCGCGGCAGGACCTCCGTCTCGCAGACGGCAGGCAAATCCATGCTGGCTGCCCAGGCCACCATGCGATCGGCTGCGGTGACGGGGTTCGCCGCCGCCCGCTTCGGAGACGGCAGCAATTCCTGAAGCGAGTAGATCGGCTTAAGCATTTGCGACGGCTGCATGCCGTCCACATCGACTGCGATCATCATTGTCCCCCAAACCCAAGGTTTCGACATGGAGCCGAAGCTATGAGCTTGGATTATAGTGGTGAGATGCTTCGGCTCCGTTGCGAAAGAGCCTGAAGCGCAGGTCAAGCCGATCGCTCAAATTCGAGCGTTAGTCGAATTCCATCTCATCCCGGCAACTCGAAACGCGCCGTGCCGGCCTCAGGCCGCCCGCTTCAGCCCGACCTTGGCCCAGATCGCCGTCAGCGCGCCGACCAGATGCGCGATGTCGGCATCGGAGTGCAGCGGCGAGGGCGTGATGCGCAGGCGCTCGGTGCCGCGCGGCACGGTCGGGTAGTTGATCGGCTGGACGTAGATGTCGAAGCGCTCCAGCAGTTCGTCGCTGATCGCCTTGCACAGCACGGCATCGCCGACCATGACCGGCACGATATGGCTCGGATTGGGCAGGTGCGGGATGCCGACCGCGTCGAGCCGCGTCCGCAGTGCGGAGACGCGATCCTGCTGGCGCTCGCGCTCGGCCGAGCTCGCCTTGAGGTGGCGGATCGCGGCCAGCGCGCCGGCGGCCAGCATCGGCGGCAGCGAGCTGGAGAAGATGAAGCCGGAGGCATAGCTGCGGATGAAATCGCAGAGCGCCGCGGAGCCGGCGATATAGCCGCCCATCACGCCGAAGGACTTTGCCAGCGTGCCCTCGATCAGGGTGAGGCGATCGGTCAGGCCTTCGCGCTCGCTGATGCCGCCGCCGCGCGGGCCGTAGAGGCCGACGGCATGGACCTCGTCGATATAGGTCATGGCGCCGAATTCGTCGGCGATGTCGCAGAATTCCGCGACTGGGGCGATGTCGCCATCCATCGAATAGACCGACTCGAAGGCGATCAGCTTCGGCCTGGAAGGATCGACCGTCCTGAGCTTGCGGCGGAGATCGTCAGGGTCGTTATGGGCGAAGATCAGCTTCTCCGCCCGCGAATGGCGGATGCCCTCGATCATCGAGGCGTGGTTCAGCGCATCGGTCAGGACGACGCAGCCGGGCAGGCGCGAGGCGAGCGTCGAGAGCGAGGCCCAGTTCGACATGTAGCCGGAGTTGAACAGCAGCGCGGCTTCCTTGCCGTGCAGGTCGGCCAGCTCCCGCTCCAGCAGCACGTGATAATGGTTGGTGCCGCCGATGTTGCGGGTGCCGCCGGCGCCGGCGCCATTGCCGTCGAGCGCCTCATGCATCGCCTTCAGCACGTCCGGGTGCTGGCCCATGCCGAGATAGTCGTTCGAGCACCAGACCGTGACTTCGCGCGGCCCGGCCTCGCCATGGAAGAGCGCGCGCGGAAAGCGGCCGGCCAGCCGCTCCAGATCGGCGAAGACGCGATAGCGCCCCTCCTTGCGCAGGGAATCGAGTTCCCCGCGGAAGAATGTCTCGTAGTCCATGGCGGTCTCCTGCAACGCCTTCGTCCTACGGGAGACGAACCTAGCGCGAAATGGTCCGCGGTGTCGCGGGTTGAGTGTCGTCCCGCACGCGCTGCGGCAGATAGGCCGCGCGCCCCTCGCTCAGGGCTTCGTCGAGCAGCTCGACGCGATCCTGGCCCCAGAACAACTCGCCATCGAGGATGTAGCTGGGAGCGCCGAAAACGCCGGCGGCGATGGCCTCGATCCGATTCTGCTCGTAGCGCTCATGGCTCGCTGGGGCCGCGGCGGCCTCCAGCAGCGGCTCGGCGTCCAGGCCGACGCTTGCGACCAGGCGGGCGAGCACCGCCTCGTCGGCAAGGTCAAGCGCATCAGCCCAGAGCGCATGGAAGGCGCGGCGCAGGAAGGCGTCGGGATCGGAGCCCGAGGCGATGATCGCGATGACGAGGCGGTCGGCCAGCGACGGATCGAAGGACCCGCTCCTCGCCTGCAGGGAGAGCGGCAGACCGCGGCGCTGGCGCCAGCGCTGCAATTCCACCAGCCGGTAGCGCTGCCGGGCCGGATGGCGCTTCGGCAGCGGCAACCCGCCGGTCTCGTCGAACACGGCGCGCACCGGCATCGGCCGATAGCTGACCTCGACGCCATGGCGGGTCGCGGTCTCGACGAAGGCGGCGTGGCCGAGATAGGCCCAGGGCGAGGAGAGCGTGAAGAAGTAGTCGATCTGGCGGGACATGGTCGCAGGTGGTCCGTTGCACGTGAGCGGGCGGCGGACCATGCGGCATCCCACCCATTCCTGCCAATGCGAAATCTTGACCTCACCCATCAAGGCCCGGAGATTGCTTTTGCGGCCTGCCTCGTGAGAGGAGGCGGCATCATCACGTGGAAGGGACCGGAATGGCTGTTTCGATCGACGGGCGCACGCTGAAGGGCAAGCAGGTTCTCAAGGTCGCGAGGCCCGGCCCCTCCGGCCGCTACGAGAAGGCGAGCCTGGCTCCCGCCGCCCGCGAGCGCATCGCGGCGACGCGCGCCCATATCGACGCGCATTTCATGACCGACGATGCGCCCTTCATGTACTCGTTCAACACCGGCGTCGGCCTGTTCAAGGACCAGCGCGTGCTGATGTCGGAGATGACCGAGTATCAGCGCAAGAGCGTCTACGCCCATGCGACGGGCATCGGCGAGCCCTTCGCCGAGGACGTGACGCGCGCCACCATGCTGCTGCGCGCCAACGCCTTCGCCTCCAACTATTCCGGCCCGCGCGTCGAGCTGGTCGAGCGGCTGCTCGCCTGCCTCAATGCCGGCGTGCACCCGGTCATCCCGCAGAAGGGCTCGGTCGGCGCCTCCGGCGACCTCGCGCCGCTGGCGCACATGTCGGCGGCCGTCTGCGGCTTCGACGAGGCGGAGGCGGTCTACAAGGGCAAGCGGATGAAGGCGCGCGACGCCCTCGCCAAGGCCGGGCTGACGCCGGAATTCGCGCTCGGCGCCAAGGATGCCTCCGCCCTGATCAACGGCTCGACCGTCTCGCTGGCGCTCGGCGTGCTGGCGAGCGAGGATGCCAAGCGGCTGGTCAAGGCGGCCGATGTCGCGATGGCGCTCTCGCTGGAGGCGATGCGCGGCGAGCTCGCCGCCTTCGATCCGCGCGTCCATGCCGCCCGCCCGCATCCCGGCCAGGGGCTGGTCGCCCGCAATATCGTCAAGATCACGCAGGGCTCGAAGCGTTGCTCGGCCTCGGCCCGTGAGACGATCTACCCGGACGAGATTGGCCGCACCGCAGGCAAGCCGCCGGCGCCGCGCGTGCAGGACGTCTATTCGCTGCGCTGCACCCCGCAGGTCCACGGCCCGGCCCGCGAGGCGCTGGACTACGTCTCCCGCATCATCGCGACCGAGACCAATTCGGCGACCGACAACCCGCTGATCTTCGAGGAGAGCGGCAGCTATACCGTGATCTCCGGCGGGCATTTCCACGGTCAGTACGTTGCGCAGGCGATGGACCTGCTGGCCATGGCGATGACCGATCTCGGCTCGATCTGCGAGCGCCGTCTCGCCCGCCTCGTCGACCCGACGCTGAGCTACGGCCTGCCGCGCAACCTGCTCGCCGGCAAGCGCGGCCTCAACACCGGCTTCGCTACGGTGCAATGCTCGATGTCGGCGCTGGTGATGGAGAATCGCACGCTGTCGGGACCCGGCTCGGTCGATTCGATCCCGGGCAAGTCCAATGCCGAGGACCATGTCTCGAACTCGACCTGGTGCGGCCGCAAGGCGCGCACGGTGGTCGAGAACACCGAGATGATCATCGCCATGGAGATCCTGATGGCCTGCCAGGCGCTCTCGCTGATCGCCGAGACGGCGAAGGATCATCCGCTCGGCAAGGGCACGCAAGCCGCGTTTGAGGCGCTGCGCGAGACGATCCCGCCCGCGCTCGACGGCGACCGCTGGTACGCGAGCGAGATGAACCAGGCGATCGAGCTGGTGCGGAACGGGTCGATCGTGGCGGCGGTGGAAGCGGCGGTGGGGGCGTTGGAGTAAGCGTTCACGCGCGCGTCACCCCTGCCGCGCCAGCTCCAGCACCGTCTCCAGCAGCACCCGGATCGCGATCCCCGCGTCGAGTTCGGTCATGTTCTCCAGCGGCGAGTGGCTGATGCCCTTCTCGCAGCGCACGAACAGCATGGCGGAGGGGCAAATCCGCGCCATCGCCATGGCGTCATGGCCGGCGCCCGAGGGCAGCCGGCGCGCGCTCAGGTTCGAGCCGGCGCGGGCGATGCCGGTTGCGAGCGCGTCCTGGAGGTGCGCCGCCATCGGCGTCGCGTCCTCGCGCGAATAGGGCGTGATCGTCAGCTCGACGCCACGCCGTGCCGCGATCTCGCCGAAGCGCTCATGAACGGCGCGGTCCATGCTGGCGACCGTCTCTCCAAGCGGAGCGCGGAAGTCGATGGTGAAGTCGACCGCACCGGGCACGACGTTGGTGGCGCCGGGGTCGGGCCGGAAGACGCCGACCGTGCCGACCGCCTGGTCATGGGCGGAGGCGATCGCTTCCATGGCCAGCGCCATCTCGGCGCTCGCCGTGAGCGCATCCTTGCGCAGCTTCATCGGCACCGTGCCGGCATGGCCGGCCTCGCCGGTGACGCGGACGCGGGCGCGGCTCTGGGCGCTGATCGTGCTGACGATGCCGACCGCCTCGTTCTCGGCCTCGAGCAGCGGTCCCTGCTCGATATGGACCTCGAGATAGGCCTTTAGCGAGCCGGGCTTGCGCGCCAACGCCGGAACGCCGGTGGGGTCGCCACCGAAGGCAACGAGCGCATCGCGCAGCACGGTGCCGTCGCCATCGCGCGCATCGAGCCAGGCCTGATCGTAGTGGCCGGCGAGAGCCGAGGAGGTCGAGAGCGAGGTCGGGAAGCGCACCGTCTCCTCGTCGCCGAAGGCCACCACCTCCAGCGCAAACGGCAGGGTGATACCGGCATCGCGCAACGCCTGCGCGGTCAGGATGCCGGCGACGACGCCGAGATTGCCGTCGAAGCGCCCGCCATCCTTCACCGTGTCGATATGCGAGCCGATCAGCACCGCCGGCAGGCCGGGCGTCGCGCCCTCGCGCCGCCCCTGCACCGAGCCGGCCGCATCGATGAAGGCGGCGAGGCCCGCGACCTCCATCGCGCCCTTGGTCCATTCCGCCGCCTGCCGGTGCGCCGGCGAGAGGTAAAGTCGCGTCAGCTTGCCGGGTTCGTCGGTGAAGCGGTTCAGGCCGTCGAGCGCGGCGAAGGCACGGGCGCCGAGCACGGCGGCGGAGGGGAGCGAAGCGGTCATCGTTAAAGCTTAGTAAGTCGCGCGCCCGCCCGAAAGGTCGAAGACGCCGCCGGTGGTGAAGCTGTTCTCGGCCGAGGCCAGGAACGCGACCATGGACGCGACCTCCTCCGTCTGCAGGAAGCGGCCGCGCGGGATCTTCGAGAGCATGTAGTCGATATGCTCCTGGCTGATCTGGTCGAAGATGCGGGTGCGGGCGGCGGCCGGCGTGATGCAGTTGACCGCGATGTCCTTGTCGGCGGTCTCCTTGCCGAGCGACTTGGTCAACGCGATCACCGCCGCCTTCGAGGCCGAATAGGCCGAGGCGTTGGGATTGCCTTCCTTGCCGGCGATCGACGCGACCAGGACGAGGCGGCCGTAGTTGCGCTTGATCATGCCGGGGATCACCGCCTGGCAGCAATGCACGGTTCCGTCGACGTTGAGCCGCATGACCTTGCTCCACGCATCGAGCGGGTAGTCCCAGGTCTTGAAGTTCGGGCCGGCGATGCCGGCGCTGGTGACGAGGATGTCGACGCTGCCGAGGCGGGCCTCCAGCGCATCCGCCGCTGTCTTCACGGCCGCGGCGTCGGTGACGTCGATCGCGATGCCGGTCGCGCCCTTGCCGATCTCGGCTGCCGCGGCTTCGGCAAGCGCGCCGTCGAGATCCCAGATCTCGACCTTGGCGCCGCTGGCGGCGAAGCGCTCGGCCACGGCGCGCCCGATGCCCTGGGCGCCGCCGGTGACGATGGCGACGCGGCCGTTGAGATCGATCTGGTTCATGGTCAGCCCCCGGCTTGAATGTCGGGCGGCAAGGTAGCGGGCTGAAACCGGCTAGGCCAGCGCTTCCAAGGCCGCCCCGACCTGCACGTTAGACTCATCCCTCACTGCGCGTTCCGATACGCCCGCCGGCTGAACACGGTCCTAAGCAGGATGGCCAGGTCGAGCCAGAACGACCAATTGTCGATGTACCAATGGTCGCAGGCAATGCGCTTGGCCATCTTCTCGTCGGTATCGGTCTCGCCGCGCAGGCCGTTGACCTGGGCCCAGCCGGTGATACCCGGCTTGACATTGTGGCGCCGAGCATAGAGCGCGATCTTGCGCTGGAACTCGTGGTCGTGGGCGAGCGCGTGCGGGCGCGGCCCGACCAGCGACATCTGCCCCGCCAGCACGTTCAGCAGCTGCGGCAGCTCGTCGAGATTGTAGCGACGCAGGAAGCGGCCGATGCGGGTGATGCGCGGGTCGTTGCGCGTCGCCTGGCGGATGGTGTCGCCATCGTCGGTCGTGGTCATCGTGCGGAACTTGAAGATGCGGAAGGGCTGCTGGTTGAAGCCGTAGCGGCGCTGCATGAACAGCACCGGACCTGGTGAATCGAGCTTGATCAGCGCCGCGATGATCAGCAGCAGCGGCAGCAGCAGCACGAGGGCGGCCACGGAGGCGATGGTGTCGAAGGCGCGCTTGGCGGCGACCTCGACGACCGAGAGCGCCGGGCGGGTCAGGCGCAGGCTGGCGAGCGAGCCGATCCGCACGATATGCGGGTTGTCGAAACGGTCCATGATCCGCTCCGGCGCGAGGTGGATCGCGACCGGCAGGTTCATGAAGGCGTCGATGCAGGCGTCGATCGTCTCCTGCTCGGACCAGGGCATGGCGATGAAGACGGCGTCCGGCCGCAATTGCCGGCAACGCGCCGCGGCGGTGGCGAGGTCGGCCGCGAGCGCCGCGGCAGGGTCGTTGATCCGCCTGGAATCGTTGCTGCGCAGGAAGGCGACGTCGGTGATGACGAAGCCGATGTTCCAGGGTTGGTGGCGCGAGACGAAGGACATCACGTCGGCCTCGCGGCCGATCAGGAAGACGCGCTCGGAGGTGATGCGGCCGGTCTTGCTGGCGATCGAGATGGTGCGGACGATGCCCGAGCGCGCCAGCGTGATCAGCGGGATGCCGGTGAGGTAGGTCACCAGCACGACGGCGCGGGAATAATGGTCGACGATCTTGGCCAGGAAGACGAAGGCGATGAAGGCCACCATCGTGACGTTCCAGACCGTGAAGGCCGAGGCGATCTGGCCCTTGGTCGAGAGGTAGTTGCTGAGCTGGTAGCGCCCGCGCATCACGTTGGTGAAGACGAAGATCGCAGTGACCATCGTCGCCAGTTCGAGTGAGATCTGCGCGTTGCCGAAATGGCCGTAGGCCTCGAGATGGTAGGCGACCGAGGCGATGCAGACGATGGCGACGACCACGACGGCGTCGGTCAGCGCGGTGACGAGGCCGATCCAGTGCCGCCAGGCATTGGCGCGTTCGTCGGCCGCTGTGGCCGCCGCGTAGTTCAGGTCGTTGACGCTCATCATCACAGGCTCTCCGGAGCCGCGCTTGCCCGACGCGGCGCTGCGGACGGCCCGGAACGAGACAGGTCTCGCGGCTCGGGCGCCCTCACCGGACGTAACGGCAAGCGCCATGCCGCCGCGCGCTGCGCCAGAATGTGCCGGAGAAGAGAGATTGTTCCGCGATTTCAAAGCTTTCTTGCGCCGTAACCTGTTCTGGAAAGGGTGCGGCTTGGCCTGGATGTGCCATTCTGGGACGGAGAAAAAGCCGCCGGGCGAGGCGCAATGCGGCGGTTACAGGGCGGCGTTCACCCTATCGAGCGGTTCAGCTTGACCTAACGGACGGTTCGTCAATGACGTAGCGGCATAAATGCCGGATTCAGACGCGACCGTGACGGCCAACCTTCCCTTCGACATGGCATTGGCGACGGCGCTGCCGCCACGGTCCGACATCGCCAAGCGCGATATCGGCGGTGTCGGCATCGCCGCGCTGACGCGCGAGGCGGCGCTTGGCCTGCTCGACGAGGCGATCGGCGGGCGCGATCACGTCAAGCTCGCCTTCTGCAACGCGCATCTGGTCAACCTGGCCGCAGGCGACGCCGAGCTGCGGCGGGCGCTCGCCGACTTCCTGATCCTCTCGGATGGCATCGGCGTCGATATCGGCTCGCGACTGCTTTACGGCGAGTCGTTCCCGGCCAATCTCAACGGCACCGACTTCATCCCGGCGCTGCTCACGATGCAGGCCCGGCCGCTCCAGGTCATGCTGCTCGGCGGCAAGCCCGGCGTGGCCGAGCGCGCGGCTGTCAGGCTGGCGCAGGACCACAAGGCGCATCGCTTCGAGGTGCTCGGCCACGGCTATTTCATGCCCGCCGAGGAGCCCGGCCTGCTTTTGAGGCTGCGCGAGGCGCGTCCCGACATCCTGCTGGTCGCCTTCGGCAATCCGCTGCAGGAACGCTGGATCGCCGGAAAGATCGATATCCGGCACGCCAGCGTTGCCGCCGGCGTCGGCGCGCTGTTCGATTTCCTCGCCGGCGAGGTGGAGCGTGCTCCCGAAGCTGTCAGGCAGATGCGGCTGGAATGGCTCTACCGGCTCTGGCTCGAGCCCGGCCGGCTCTGGCGCCGCTACGTGCTGGGAAACCCGGCCTTCCTGCTCAGGATGTTGCGCATCAGGTATTTCGGGCGCAGATCGGCGCGATGAGCTTCAGCTACGCCATCGCGACGCCGAGCTATGCCGGCGACTACGAGCGCTGCCGGCTGCTCTGCGCCAGCATAGACCGCTTCGTCAGCGGCCATGGCGCGCATTACCTGCTGGTCGAGGACAGGGACCTCGCACTGTTCAAGCCGCTGGCGGGCCCGAAGCGGCGGGTGATCGCCGAGGCCGAGCTGCTGCCGTCCTGGCTGAAATCCTGGCCCGACCCGCTCACCCTTGGCCGCCGGCGTGTCTGGACCGGACTCGGCGCGCTCAGCCGCGGTGTGCCGCCTTTGCGCGGCTGGCACGCCCAGCAGCTGCGCAAGCTCACGCTTCCGTTGAAGATGGCAGAAGATGTCGTGCTCTTCGCCGATTCCGACATGATCTTCCTGCGGCCCTTCGATCTCGGCTCGCTTGAGGCGAATGGCGCCATCCGGCTCTACCGCAAGCCGGCCAACATCAAGCAGGGCATGGCCGATCATGTCGCCTGGTGTGAGGGCGCCTCGCGCCTGCTTGGCCTGCCGGCGCCGGGCCTTCCGAGCGACGACTACATCAACAACCTGGTGAGCTGGCGGCGCGACAACGTCGCGGCGATGATGGCGCTGATCGAGAAGACCACCGGGCGCGACTGGGTCTCGGCCGTCGCCGGCCAGCGCCAGTTTTCCGAGTACATGATCTACGGCTACTACGTCGATCGCGTGCGCGGCCTCGATCAGGCCGGCCATTGGCCGGATGCCCTCGAACTCTGCAAGGTCTACTGGGGCGGCGATGCCGAGGGTATCGCCAGCCTGCGCACCTTCGAGGACGTGCTCGGGCCGGGGCAGGTCGCGGTCGGCGTGCAGTCCTTCATCGGCCAGCCGGTCGAGCAGCTCAGGGCGCTGTTCGAGGCGCAGTGATCCGAGAGCCTTTCAGCGCCTGCCGAGCAGCCGATAAGTCACGCTCGCCGAGAGCAGGTAGACCGCGCCGAAGACGAGGTTGAGCCAGGGCGCCCAGTCGTCGCCGCTGCCGAAGCGGGTCATCACCCAGGAGAGCAGCCCCGCCTTGAGCGCGGTCACGGCGCAGAGCAGCGCGATGCGCGAGCCGGTGCGCTCGCGGGCGTAGAGCAGCTCGGCATGGTATTCAACGAGGTTGCGGAAGGCCGGCACCAGCAGCATCGGCAGGAAGAGATAGGCGGCTTCCGAGACGTTGCGGCCGAGCATGCCCGGAAACGGCAGCAGCAGCAGGATGACGGCGACGAGGCCGCCCACCGAGATGGCCGCGATCGCCGCCTCGACCAGCGCACGCCGCCGCGCGCCGCCGCCGAGCCCGCGCTCCTGCATGATCTTCTGCACCAGCATCTGGTTGAAGCTGCGCACCGGCATGGCGGTGAGGTCGATCACCCGCATGGCGATGGCGTAGAGCCCGGCGATGCGCTCGCCGGCGAGCGCCAGCATGAGCAGCTTGTCGAGCTCGGCCTGGACGTAGAAGACGATCTCGGCGGCGCCTGCGAAGACCGCATCGGCCATGCGGCGCGGATAGAGCGCCCGGACGAAGCGCAGGCGCAGCCGCGGCAGGAAGAACGCGAGCGCGATCACCGCCGAGAGCATGGTCGTGCCGAGATAGGCCCAGGCCCAGGTCGCGAGGCTGGCATGGCCGAAAAAGTAGAAGGCGATCGCCGCGAGCGTCCGCAGCGACGAGCCGAGGATGACCAGGATCGCCGCCTGCCGGAAGCGCCTGAGGCCGTTATTGACGATCGAGACCAGCTCGACCACGCGCCAGCCGAAGACCTCGGAGACGATGATCAGCGCGAAGGGCAGCAGCGCCAGCCGGTCCTCGAAGAGCAGCCGATAGGCCAGCGCGGCCACCAGCAGGATGAGCGGCACCGAGAGCACGGCGAGGCCGAAGAAGCCGGCGAGATAGGCCCCGAGCAGGCGCGGCTTCACCGTCGCGACGCGATAGACCGGCGAGACGAAGCCGAAGGCGAGCAGCCGCGACAGGATCAGCCCGGTCGAGGACGCGGTCGCGAACAGGCCGAACTCACCTAAGGTCAACGTATTCGCAACGATGAGGAAGTAGACAAGCGAGATGACGAGCCGGCCAGCCGAGCCGCTCAGGATCGTGAGGTAGGCGGAGATGGTGGCGCGGTCAGGCGACATGGGGTCCGTTGCGGTGGCTGGCCCGGCCCGTGCGTGTGCCGGGCGGGTGCTCAGCCCCCGCTTAACGTAAAGGCATTGAGCGACCCTAAACGAAACGGAACCGTGCCGCCGGGCGCGCTCCGCTTGAACCGGATCGGAACATGAGCCGCATCACACGACGAGACGCCCTGGCCGCAGCGGCCGGCCTGACGGCCGGGCTGGCTGCCGGCGGCGCTCGCGCCAGCCGTGCCGCGATCCCCTTCGGCTCGGCGGCGCAGATCGAGATGTTCCGGGCCGATCCGCGCTATCGCGAGGCTTTGAAGACCTATTGCAGCGTCATCGTGCCGATGAACGACCTCAAATGGGAGGCGCTGCGGCACGACCGGACCGGCTTCGACTTCTCCGGCGCCGACGAGATCATCGGCTTCGCCCGGCAGAACGGCCAGGCCGTGCGCGGCCACGCCCTGCTCTGGGGCGAGGCGCTGCCGCCCTGGGCCAAGGAAATGAGCACGAGGGCCGAGGCCGAGCGCGAGCTCGTCAGCCATATCGAGACCGTGGTCGACCGCTACAAGGGCCGGATCGCGACCTGGGACGTGGTCAACGAGGTGATCGCGCACGAGCCGACGCTGGAGAAGCCCTATCGCGACACGATCTGGCAGCGCCTGCTCGGCCCCGATCATATCGAGATCGCCTTCCGCGCCGCCGCCCGCGTCGATCCCAAGGCGCGGCTGGTGATCAACGACTATGATTTCGAGGATCCCGATCCGCGCATCGCGATCAGGCGCGAGGTCGCCCTGCGCATCATCCGCCGGCTCAAGGACAAGGGCATCCCGGTGCACGGGCTCGGCATGCAGGCGCATCTCTATGGCGAGCGCGAAATCGACAGCCATGGCCTCCGGCAATTCATGCTGGAACTCGGCAAGCTCGACATCGATGTCGAGGTCACCGAGCTCGATGTGATCGACTGGAAGCTGCCGGCCGATCCGGCGGTGCGCGACCGCGCCGCGGCGAGCCTGGTCTCGACCTTCCTCGACGCTGTCGTCTCGGCCCGCCAGCCCAGGGCGATCGTGACCTGGGGGCTCAGTGACCGCTATTCCTGGATCGCGGAAACCTTCCCGCGCCGGGACGGCGCCAAGGCGCGCCCCCTGCCGCTCGATACGGAGTATAAACCCAAGCCGATGATGAAGGTGCTGGATCGTTACCGGCGCGGCCTGGGCTGAGATGTTTGGTAACTGCCTGCCCTCATTGTGGGGGCCGGCAGTCGGGCCCGGCATGGGTCGGGACTCTGAGAGTGAAGCGTAGCGTGATGTTCACCATCGAGAACGCCCCGGGCGAACTCAACAGGACGGAGGAGCCTGCCGGCAAGCGCGAAGCGCGTGCCGAAGCGGAGGCTCCGAAGCTCGCTCTCCTCGCCGATCCGTTCTGGCTGGTCACGACCCTGTGGCGGCGCAAGCTCTGGATCGTGCTGGCGGCTCTGGTCGGCGCGCTGCTGGCGGCGCTGGCGAGCCTGATGGTCCCGCCGAAATACATCTCGACGGCGCAGCTCTTCATCGACCCGCGCGATCTGCGCGTGCTCCAGAACGAGGTCTCGCCCAACGCCGTCGGCAGCGACCCGACCTCGATCACCGCCTATCTCGAAAGCCAGGCGCGCATCATCGCCTCCGACAGCATCAAGATGCGCGTGATCAAGCAGGAGGGGCTCGACAAGGACCCGGAATTCGGCGGCGAGGCGACGAAGACCGGGCTTTCGGCCGTTATCGCCGACCTGCTGCCGAATAGCGGCGCCCCGCCGCGCGACGGCATGCTCTATGCGCTCGCAGCGCTCGACAAGAGCGTCGCCGTCCGCCGCGGCGAGCGCACCTTCGTCATCGACATCTCCGTGACGTCGCGCGAGGCGCTCAAGGCGGCGCGCATCGCCAATTCGCTGGCGAGCGCCTACCTTGAGGATCAGGCCGCCGTCCGCTCCGAAGCGGCCAACCGCGCCACCGAAGCGCTGACCTCGCGCCTCGAGGAGCTGCGCAACCGCCTGCGCACGGCCGAGGAGAAGGCCGAGAAATACAAGGAAGCCAACAACATCGTCGGCGCCGGCGGCAAGACCATCGGCGAGGAGCAGCTTGCGCTGAACAATGCGCAGCTGGTGGCGCTGCGCACGCGGGTGACCGAGGCCAAGGCCAAATACGACCAGACGCGTGCGGTGAACTCCTCCAGCATCGAAGCCGGCTCGGTTCCCGAGGCCGTCGCCTCCAACACCATGACGGCGCTGCGCTCGCAGCTCGGCGCGGCCCTGAACAAGGAGGCCGACCTCCTGGCCTCGCTCGGCGCGCGCCACCCGGCACTCGCCTCGGCCCAGGCGCAGGTCCGCGACGCGCGCCGCCAGATCGCCGACGAGCTGTCGCGCATCTCCCGTGCCGCCAAGGTCGAGTACGACCGGGCCGTCGAGGCCGAAAAGCAGATCTCCCGCCGGGTCGACGATCTCAAGTCGCAGCAATATGCGGCCGGCCGCGCCTCGGTCGAACTGCGCGAGCTGGAGCGCGAAGTCGAATCCTCGCGCGTCGTCTACGACGCCTTCCTGCGCCGCGCCCGCGAGACCGGCGAGCTCTCCGGCATCGACACGACCAACGCGCGCATCATCGGCAACGCCATCCCGCCGCTGGAGAAGAGCGGTATCACCCGGCGCACCATCGTCATGCTCGGCGGCATCGGCGGCGGCGGGTTTGGTGCGCTCGCCGTGCTCGGCTTCGCCCTGCTCGGCGCGCGGCCGGCGCCTCCGGCCAATGGCAATGGCGCAGGCAGCGGCTGGCGCCTCACCCGCCGGCGCACCGACAAGGCCGAAGCTGAGGAGAGCGCCGAAGCGGCCCCGGTTGCGCAGGCCGCCCCGGCGCCGCTCGCCTCCGCTCCGGACGCCGTGAAGTCCGATGCCGTGCCGAAAAAGGCCGGCTGGCGGCGCTTCGCCACGATCCAGGGCGGCCAGTCATTGCGCATGCCCGACATCCTGCAGGCTGCGGCTGTGCCGCTGCTCGCGACCCTGCCCGCCGTGCGCCACCGGCGCTGGCGCCGCAGCGAGGGCGAGCCGCGCTCGGTCTTCCAGCAGAAGGCCCATCTCGTCGACGTGATGGACAAGCCGAATGCCGGCTTCGCCAAGGCCGTCCACAGTATCAGAATCGCGCTTGCCAAGGATGGCGAGCGGCGGCGCATCCTCGTGCTCGGCCTGCGTCCCGGTGCCGGCGCCTCGACGCTGGCCCTCAACCTCGCGCTCGATGCGGCGCTGGAAGGGCTGCCGGCCATGCTGGTCGATGCGGCGCAGGGCGAGAACAACCTGACCCAGGTCTATGCGACCGACGCAGAGGCCGGCCTGCACGACGTCGTCTCCGGCGCCGCCGGGCTGGTGCGCGTCGCGCTTCAGGACGAGGGCACCGGCCTGTTCTTCCTGCCGCGCCGCGGCCGCAGCGACCTCGTCACCGCCGAGCAGATTGGCCGCGACTTCTTCAATGCCGCCCGCCGCTTCGGCCCGATCGTGATCGACGGCGCCACCATCGAGAGCGACACGCTGACCCAGCGCTTCGCCGAGGTGGTCGACGACATCGTGCTCGTCATTCGCGAGGGCGGTGCCGGTGCGGGCGATATCGAGAAGGCCAACGCCGCGCTCGGCCCGAACGCCGCGAAGATCCGCGGCTTCGTGGTCAATGAAGCCGGCTAGGCCTCTCCGATGAGCGCGACCGACCTTCGTGAAGCGGGAGCACCGCCCGCCAGCTCCCAAGCCGACGAAGCGACCTACTACCTGAGCAGCGCCGTCTTCGTCTGCGCCTTCCTTCTCGTCTGGATCTCGACCGCGCCGTTCCGCGGCAGCTACGAGGTCGACAACGAGGCGAGCAGCAACATCGTCAACCAGATCAGCTTCTCGCTGATGGCGGTGCTGAGCATCGGTTGCGCCTTCGTCTCAGTTGGGCGCGTTGCAGCGAAGGCCTATCTCAGGCCGGTCTGGCTGGTCTTCTTCGTCTGGATGACGCTTTGCGTGCTGAACTCGCCGCAGCCCGACGTCTCGATGCGCGCCTTCCGCTTCACCATGGTCGTCATCGTGATCGCCGGCGCGATCATGCTGCTGCCGCGGGGCATCCGCCATTTCGCCAGCCTGCTCGGCTGGGCGGCGCTGATCGTCATCCTGGTCTGCTATGCCGGCCTGGTGATCTTTCCCGACATCGCGGTCCATTCCGCCGGCGATGCGCTCGAACCCGAGCATGCCGGCGCTTGGCGCGGGCTGTTCGACCACAAGAACATCGCCGGCGCGATGATGGTGATCTTCCTGTTCATCGGCATCTTCGTGACGCAGGTGCGCTCGCGCCCGCTTGGCGGTACGATCATCGCGCTCTCGGCGCTCTTCCTCTACTCGACGGAGTCGAAGACCTCGATGGCGCTGGCGCCGCTCCTGGTCGGCATCGGCTTCGCCTGCGCCCGCATCGACAACATCTTCGTGCGCGCCCTGCTGGCGCTCGGGCCGCTCGCGGTGATGCTGACGGCGACGGTCGGCTCGGTGCTGTTCGAACCGGTCAATGCCGTCGTCCAGGCCGTCAGCCCGGGCCAGACCTTCACCGGACGCACCGAGATCTGGAGCTTCGCGCTCGACCGGCTCTGGGAGCGCCATATCTTCGGCTACGGCTTCGAGGGCTTCTGGGGCAGCGATTTCGTCAAGTACGCCGAGATCAAGGAGAACGAGACCGGCATCGCGCTCGGCATGGTCCATGGCCATAACGGCTATGTCGACCTCGTCGTCGCGCTTGGCACCCCCGGCTTCGCCCTGGCGATGATGGTGCTGATCATCCTGCCGCTCAGCGACCACCACCGCGTCATCAAGACCGAGGCCAACAAGGCCATGGCCGAGTTGTTCTTCCGGATCTGGATGTTCGCGATCTACTCCGCCTGCCTGGAGAGCTTCTTCTTCCGCCGCGCCGACCCGGTCTGGTTTGCGCTGCTGGTCTCGGTGCTGGGCCTGAGGCTGGTCTCGAAATACCGGGTCGCGCCTTAGAGCATGCCTTGGTTACGCGGAAACCTCTCCGCGTCATCCCGGACAAGCGGCGAAGCCGCGACGCTCCGGGATCCATCGTAGGGCTCGGCGCTTTACGATGGATCCCGGCGCTCCGCTTCGCTACGGCCGGGATGACGGCGCTTGATGCGGACAAGTTGCGGCGTGCGCTCAGCGTTACGCGACCTTGCGCAGGCCGTCGCGCTCGGCGCGCAGCATCGCCATCCACTCGCGCATGACATGGCCGTGGTCGTGCCAGGTCCGGCCGCTCACCATGTTGCCGTCGACCACGAAGGGCTCGTCGACGAAGATCCCACCGCAGATTTCGAGGTCGAACCGGCACTTGCGCACGCAGGACATCTTGCGGCCTCTGACGCGGTCGGCCCGGGCCGGAATCTCGACGCCGTGGCAGATGCTGGCGATCGGCTTGTTGGCGTCGAAGAAGTGCTGGGTGATGCGGATGAGGTCCGGATCGTCGCGGATGTACTCCGGCGCGCGGCCGCCCGAGAAGAAGATGCCGGCATACTCATTGACGTCGATGTCCTTGAAGGCGATGTCGGCCTCGATCGTGTACCCCTCCCATTCCCGCGTGATGGTCCAGCCCGGCTTGACCTCGTGCAGCACCATCTGGAACTGGCGCTTCTCCGGGCCGGCCACCACCGGGATGAAGCCGTCCTCCTGCAGGCGCAGGTGCGGATAGAGCGTGTCGACCGTCTCCGTGGCGTCGCCGACGATGATGAGGGCCTTGTTCGATGTCATGTCATGGCTCCGATGGGTCAGGAGGCGAGCGACGAGCGGTGTTCGTCGAGAACGCCGCGCGTGAGGAAGATCTGGGTGATCTTGTCGACGAGGTCGGCGAAGCGCGGGTCCTTGCGGGCGGCGAGCCCGCGCGGGCGCGGCAGGTCGACCTCGAAGACGCTGTCGACTGTGCCGGGGCGCTCGGTCATGACGATGACCCGGTCGGCCAGCAGCACCGCCTCGTCGATCGAGTGGGTGATGAAGAACACCGTCATCCGGTCGCGGATCCACAGGCCCTCCAGGTCGAGCCGCATCTGCTCGCGCGTCAGGGCGTCGAGCGCGCCGAAGGGTTCGTCCATCAGCAGGATGGTCGGCTGGTGCACGAGGCCGCGCGCGATCGCGGCGCGCTGCTGCATGCCGCCGGAGAGCTCGCGCGGATAGCGGTCCATGAAGTTGCCGAGGCCGACGGCCGTAAGCAGCGCACGGGCCCGCTCGCGATGCTCCGGCCCCTCGATGCCGCGCAGCTCCAGCTGCAGCATGACGTTGCCGAGGATGTCGCGCCAGTCGACCAGCGTCGCCTTCTGGAAGACGATGCCAGTGTCCTTGCGCGGGCCGTCGACTTCTTCGCCGCCGACATGGACGCTGCCGGCGCTCGGGGCAGTCAGCCCCGAGACGAGGCGCAGCAAGGTGCTCTTGCCGCAGCCGGAGGGGCCGACGACGGCGACGAACTCGCCCTCGCCGATCTCGAAATCGACCCCGTTCAGCGCCTGCGTCTTGCGCAGGCCGCGGACGAAGGTCTTCTCGACGCCGGACAGCACGATGTGCCCGGCCCTGACGGGCGCCCTACTCAGCATAGGCGTTCGTGAAGAAATCGGAGCCCGTCTTGGTGGTCTCCAGCTTCTGGTAGGTCTTGAGCAGGTTCAGCGTGTTGTCCCAGTCCGCGACTGCGCCGACGCCGAGCGGCTTGCCGGCCGTGTTGGCGGATTCGAGCTTGGCGAGCGAGACGTCCATCTGCTGGCGCACGACCTTGGGGTCGAGCTCCGGCTTGACCTTGACCGCGGCGGCGACTGCTGCGTCTGGGTTCTTCAGCGCTTCTTCGAAGGATTTGCGCGTCGCCTTGACGAAGCGCTTGACGAGGTCGGGCTTGCTCGCGGCGGTCTGGTCGTTGACCACGATGCTGAAGCCGACCAGCTTCACGCCGAGATCGTCATAGCTCAGCACCGAGGCCGGCACGCCCTTGGCCTCCATCACGAAGGACTGCGCGTCGATGCTGCCCAGCGTCGCGTCGGCGCGCTTCTCCAGCACGGCGATGACCTTGCTGGCGGCGTCGACGTTGACGAACTTGATCTTGCTCTCGTCGAGCTTGTTGAAGGTCACCACGGCCGGGAAGAGCTGGGTCAGCGCGTCGCCGGCGGTGACCGCGATGGTCTTGCCCTCGAGGTCCTTGGCCTTGGTGATGCCGGATTCCTTGCGCGCCACCACGGCGAAGACGCCGCTGTTCATCAGCGACATCACCGACTTGATCGGGATGCCCTTGGCGGCGCTGACGATCACCGTGCCGGCATCGACCAGGCCGAACGCGTCGCTGCCGGCGCCGACCGCCTGGGCGGTCGCGGCGCCGCCGCGGCCCTCGCTGACGCTGAGCTCGATCCCCGCGTCCTTGTAGTAGCCCTTCTCGACGCCGTAGTAGAACGGCGCGTGGAAGCCGAGCAGCTGCCAGTTCAGCCGCAGGCTCGCCTTGTCCTGCGCGCCGGCCGGCGCCGTGAGCGTGGCGGCGGCGAGCCCCGCCAGGACGCCGTATTTCAACAGTCTGCGCATTGTCGTTCCTCCCGATTCGAATGGTCTTGCCGATTCGATGATCTTGCCGGGCCTGATCTTCGTCAGGCTTGCTGTCGTCGGACTTGGTGTCCGTCAGGCTTGCTTGGTCTGCTCGGCCAGCGCGAAGACGTGCCAGGGCAGCAACAGGCGCTCCAAGAGTTCGATGAGGTAGTAGAAGGCGAGGCCGATCAGCCCGAGCACGATGATCGTGGCGAAGACCATCGAGGTCATCAGCTGGCCGTTATAGGTGACGATCAGGTAGCCGAGGCCATTGTCGGAGGCGACGAACTCGGCCACCACCGCGGCGGTCGAGGCCAGCGCGGCTGCGACCTTCAGCCCGGTGAAGATCGAGGGCAAGGCGCTGGGGAAGCGGATCTTCAGGAAGGTCCGCAGACCGCTCGCACCGGTCGAGCGCGCCAGCTCCATGATGCCGGGATCGACCGATTTGAAGCCGACGACGGCGTTGATCACGATCGGGAAGAAGGTCAGCAGGAAGACCAGCAGCACCTTCGGCATCATCCCGAAGCCGAACCAGATGATGAAGAGCGGCGCGATCGCGATCTTCGGCACGATCTGCAGGAAGACGATGCTCGGATAGACCGAGCGCTCGAAGAAGGGCGAATAGGCCAGCATCATCGCCAGCGGGATGCCGACGGCGACGCTGAGCAGGAAGCCGAGCACCATGTTGCCCGTCGTCAGCCAGGAGCTGCTGATGACGCGCGGCCAGTTCTTCGCCAGGTCGGCCGCGATCGTCGAGGGCGGCGGCAGCAGATAGGCGGCGACGCCGAGCGCGCGCACCGCCACCTCCCAGATCAGGAGGAAGGCCAGCGCCGTCAGCACGCCGACCATGAGGCTCATCAGCTTGCCAGACGATGTCATGTGCCGCTCGACGATGTCATGATCGCTCCTAGAGCCTCGATGTCCGGCCGACGCTGCCTTCGGTGCGGCGGCAATAGGGGGCGATGGCCGCCTTGCCGACGATCGCCGCGGCGGTGGCGTGCAGGGCCGGGGCGAATTCGCTGAGGCGCGCCTTGGTCCAGCGCGCCGTCGGCGCCACGATCGCGACGGCGCCGAGGAAGCGGCCGGTCGCCTGCTCGACGATCGGCACGGCGATGGCTGCGGTGCCGAGGTCGCCCTCGTCATAGGCCAGCGCAAATCCCTGCTTCTCGGAACGCGACAGGTCGAGCTCGAGCTCGCTCTCGGTCTGGATCGCGTTGGGGCCGCTCGCCGGCTTGCCGAGCAGGCCCTGCTCGCGCACCAGGCGCATCGCCTGCTCGCGCGGCATCCTGGTCAGGAAGATCTTGCCGACGGCCATGGTGTGCAGCACCACCGGGCGGCCGAGATTGGCGTCGAAGCGCAGGCCGGGCTTGGCGCCTTGCGACTCCGCCACGATCACCAGCCGGTCGCCGTCGAGCCAGGACAGCCGCACCAATTCGCCGGCATCAGCCGCCAGCTTGTCGAGCTCGGGCTGGCAGATGTCGAGGAAGCCGACATTGGCGAGGTGCCGGAAGCCGAGCAGCGCGATCTCCAGCGTCAGCGAGTAGACGCCGTTCGGGCCGGCCTGCCTGACGAGGCCGCGGTCGATCATGTCGCTGAGCAGCCGGTGCGCCGTCGGCTTCGACAGGTTCGACATCTGCGCGAGCTCGTTCAGCGCCACGCCGTCGGGCCTGGAGGCAATGGCCTCGATCAGATCGAAGATGCGGTCGATGGCGGAGCGCATTAAAAATCCGGAACGCTATTTCATTTTCTTAATATCGCTGGTTGATGCGGGAACGTCAAGCGTCGCCCGCTCCCATGGGGATCGGACGTTGCGGCGGCGTTTGGGCTGGTGGCTGTGAAGGCTCGGAAGAGCGCTAGCGCGGGTCGATCGGCCGCTTGAGCGCGGCGTCGAAGACCGGCTCCATGAAGGCGGCGTAGGCGAGTTGATCGAGTTCGCCGCGGGGCCGGGCGATGACCTGCATGCCGACCGGCAGGCCGCTCCTGGTGAAGCCGCAGGGCATCGAGAGTGCCGGCGCCGTGGTCAGCGTCACCGCATAGGCGATGGCGAGCCAGTCCATATAGGTCTCGAAGCGCTGGCCGTTGCACTCCTCGACATAGCGCAGCTCGTTCGGGAAGGGCGGCACGATCGCGGTCGGCGTCAGCAGCAGGTCGTACCCGTCGAAGAAGGCGATGGTCCGGCTGATCAGTTCGGCGCGCTGCGCCTCGGCCTTGAGCAGCTCGGGCATCGAGAGCTTCAACCCCTTCTCGACGTTCCAGATCATCTCCGGCTTGAGCAACTCGGGATAGTCGCGCAGCTTCGGACCGTGGCTGGCGGCGAAGAAATGCGCGCGCAGCACCTGGAACGCCTCGTGCGCTTCGGACAGGTCTGGATGCGCCTCCTCGACGATGACGCCCTCGCCACTGAGTTTCTCGGCCGCCGCCCGGCAGATCGCCGCCACCTCCGGATCGACCGGGGTGATGCCGAGATCGGCGCTGAACGCGACCTTGCGTGGCTTGCGCGGGTTTTGCGCGGCGGAGAGGAAGCTCTGCGGCAACAGCGGCAGCGAGAGCGGATCGCGGGCGTTCTCGCCGGAGAGTGCGTCGAGGAACAGCGCTGCGTCGGCGATGGTGCGCGCCATCGGCCCCTCCGCGCCGAGCAGGCTGTCGACGGTGACGCCGGGATCGCGGGCGACGCGGCCGGGGCTCGGGCGGAAGCCGACGACGCCGCAAAAGCTCGCCGGCGTGCGCAAGGAGCCGCCGAGGTCGTTGCCATGCGCGATCCAGGCCATGCCGGTGGCGAGCGAGACGGCAGCGCCGCCGGACGAACCCGACGCCGATTTGCTCCGGTCCCAGGGATTATGCGTCATCCCGAAGACCTCGTTGAAGGTGTGGCCGCCGGCGCCGAACTCCGGCACGGCCGATTTGCCGAAGACCACGCCGCCCTGGCCCTCGATCGTGTGGACGATGATGTTCGAGCGCGTCGGGATGTTGTTGGCGAAGATCGGCGAGCCGAAGCAGGTGCGGACGCCCTCGACCTCGGTCAGGTCCTTGATCGGCAGCGGCAGGCCCGCGAGGATGCCGCGCTCGGCCACGGGCCGCTCCATCAGCTTTTTGGCGCGGTCGCGGGCGCGCTTGAAGCACAGCGTCGGCAGCGCGTTGACCTTGGGCTCGACCTCGGCGATGCGCGCCTCGACCGCGTCGAGCAGTTCGAGCGGGCTGACCTCCTCCCGCTTCAGGGCCTCGACGGCGGCGCAGGCGGTGAGGTCGATCAGGTCTCGCGAGGCGGGCATGGCTTTGTCCGGTAGGTAGCGTCTTCTGGTGTTTCGCCGGGCGGGCGGTCAGGCCGGCAGCTCGATCAGCTTGCCCGTCCGGATGCTCTCGTCGGCGGCGAGCACGATGCGCATGCTGTCGACGGCCCGGCGCATGTGGTCCGACATGTCCCAGTCCTCGCGGATGGCGTCGAGCAGGTAGGTCTGCTTGCGCTCGGTCAGCTGGGCGTGGGTGAGCGCCTCGGCGATCTCGATGTCCTCGTCGCCATGGACGAGCGCGTTGTCCGGGCCGATCGTGGCGTGGTGCAGCCTTAGCGGCCGGATCTTCGAATGGGTGCTGATCTCGGAGGAGGTCGCCGAGGTCGCGCCTTGCGGCGTCGGCGGCACGTTCTCCGGAGAGATCACGCTGACCGAGCCCTTCGGCCCGATGATGTCCTTCACGATGAAGGCCGTCTGGCTCAGCATCGGCCCCCAGGCTGCCTCGTACCAGCCGACGGAGCCGTCGTCGAAGATCACCTGCAACTGGCCGTAATTGTACATGTCCGGAGCAATCTCGTCGCTGAGCCTGGCCCCGATCGCGTGCACGCGGATCGGCCGGGCGCCCGTCACCGCGCACATCGCATCGACATAGTGCACGCCGCAATCGACGATCGGCGAGGCCGATTCCATCAGGTCCTTGTGCCAGTTCCAGGCCGGCCCGATCGATTGCTGGTTCAGGTTCATGCGCATGACCAGCGGCTTGCCGAGCGTCTTGGCGATCTCCTGCAGCTTCACCCACATCGGGCTGTGCGGCGGCGAGAGGCCGACCAGCAGCTTCTTGTTGGTGCGCTTGGCCGCCGCGACCACGCTCTCCGCTTCGGCGACGGTCTGCGCGATCGGCTTCTCCAGGAAGACGTGCGCGCCGGCCTCGAAAGCGGCGATGGCGTATTCGGCGTGGGTGTTCGGCCAGGTGCAGACCGCGACCACGTCCGGCTTCACCGTGGCCAGCGCCTCGTAATAGTCGCTGAACCGGGGGATACCAGCCCATTCCGCCGGAAAATCGGTGCGCTTGGCGACGCTGCGAGCGCAGAGCCCGGCCAGCTCGTAGCCCTCGATCTGGTCATAGGCCTTCGCATGCGAGACGCCCATATGGCCGAGGCCGACGACGAGTACCCTGAGCTTCTCCGCCATGGTCCGAGCGCCTCCCCGACCGCCCTTCTATGCCTGCGCGGGCAATCTAGGCATGGCCCCTCCTATTTGTAAACTTTCCTGACGAATAGGGCGGCGCCCGGGCTCAATTCATCCCTGCCCGTGGCGCATGGCGGCCATCTTCGTCTGAATTTGCCGGAGTGCCCGGAAAGTTTGTCCGGCTTATTGACAAATGCGCTGGCCAGCCTGACGATTTGCCTGAGGTCGCCGACAGAGCGGAAATGCATTCCGCCCGGCGGGAGGGGAAGGCGTTGGTCAGGTACGTTGCCCGGCAATTCCTGTTGTCGCTCGCGGTGCTCATCGCCGTCTCCATCGTCGGCTTCGTCCTGCTGCGCGCCTCCGGCGACCTGGCGCAGCGCGTCGCCGGCGCCGAGGCGCAGGCCGCCGACGTCGCCCGCATCCGCCTCGCCTACGGGCTCGATAAGCCCCTGCCGGTGCAGTATCTCGAATGGGCGCAGCGCGCCGTGACCGGCGACCTCGGCCGCTCCCTGTTCTTTCCCGAGAACGTCTCGACGCTGATTGCCCAGCGCCTGCCGATCACGCTCGGCCTCGGCGCGCTCGGCCTCGGCGCGGCGCTGCTGATCGGCCTGCCGCTCGGGACCTTGTCCGCGCTCAAGCCCAACGGCTGGTTCGACCGCGTCGTGCTGACGGTCGCGGTGCTTGGGCAGGCCATGCCGCCCTTCTGGCTCGGCCTGCTGCTGATCATTCTCTTCGGCCTGAACCTCGGCTGGCTGCCGGTCTCCGGCTCGTCCGGCTGGCAGAACCTGGTGCTGCCCACGGCCGTGCTCGCCATCGCCACCATGCCGACGATCATGCGGCTGACCCGCTCCGGCATGATCGACCAGTTGCGCGCCGACTATGTCCGCACCGCCCGGGCCAAGGGATTGAAGCCGGTCTCGGTGATCGTGAAGCACGCCCTGCGCAACGCGCTGATCCCGGTCGTCGCCATCGCCGCCGTGCAGCTCGGTGCGCTCGTCGGCGGCTCGGTCGTGCTGGAGACGGTCTTCGGCATCCAGGGCCTCGGCTATCTCGCCTGGGAATCGATCAACCGCGCCGACTATCCCGTCGTCCAGGCGGTGGTCCTGGTGCTCGGCGGCTTCTACTGCCTGCTGACCTTCGTCAGCGACCTGCTCCACGCCTTCCTCGATCCGCGATTGAGGGAGCAGTAGATGGCGGTGACCGAGCTGTCCGCTTCAGGCGTCGAGGCCGATACGGCAAAAGCCGAGCGCGCCCACGCGATCCGCCGCTGGCTCGGCAATAGCGGCGTCGTCATCGGCGGCTCGCTCTTCATCCTCATCCTGCTGGCGACGCTGGTCGGCCCCTGGCTCGTCCAGCACGATCCGTTCGACCAGAGCCTGGTCAAGCGCCTGCGCCCGCCGGTCTGGAGCGGCGGCAGCTGGGAGTTCGTCTTCGGCACCGACCATCTCGGCCGGGACTACCTGGCGCGGCTGCTCTGGGGCGGGCGGCTCTCGCTGCTGATCGGCTTCTGCACCATCCTCGTCGCCGGCATCTTCGGCACCACGATCGGCATCTGCGCCGGCTATTTCGGCGGCCGGATCGATTTCGCCGTGCGCTTCTTCATCATGGTCCGGCTGGCCATGCCGGCCGTGCTGATCGCGCTCGCCATCGCCTTCATCGCCGGCCCCTCGCTCCACCTGCTCGTGATGGTGCTCGGCCTCTTGCTCTGGGACCGCTTCGCCGTGGTGGCCCGGGCGACGACGCTGCAACTGCGCAACAGCGAGTTCGTGGTCGCGGCCCGCGCCATGGGCTGCTCCAACCTGATGATCATCCGGCGCGACATCCTGCCGAACATCCTCAACCAGCTCATCGTCATCGCCACGGTCGAGCTGGCCAATGCGGTGCTGATCGCCGCCGCGCTCTCCTTCCTCGGCCTCGGCGTGCAGCCGCCTCTGCCCGATTGGGGCCTGATGATCGCCGAGGGCAAGCAGTACATCCTGTTCTCGCCCTACCTGATCACGCTGCCGGGCCTCGCCATGATGCTGCTCGTGCTCGCGGTCAACCTGCTGGGCGACGGCATCCGCGACGTCACCGACCCGGAGGCCAAAGGGCGATGACAGCTACGGAGATGAGCGAGAGCCAGCCCGTCCTCGCGGTTCGCGACATGCATGTGCGGCTGCCGCACCGCGCCGGCATCGTCCACGCCGTGCGCGGCGTCTCCTTCGACCTCCACCGCGGCGAGACCGTCTGCGTCGTCGGCGAGAGCGGCTGCGGCAAGTCGATGTCGGCGATGGCGATCCTCAACCTGCTGCCGCGCGGCGCCAGACGGGAAGCCGGCGCGATCTCCTTCCTTGGCGAGGACGTGCTGAACGCCGGCGAGCGCCGCATGTCCGAGCTTCGCGGCGACCGGATCGGCATGATCTTCCAGGAGCCGCTGACGGCGCTGAACCCGTCGCTGACCATCGGCGAGCAGCTGATGGAGGTCTTTCGCCGCCATCGCCCCAACCGCAAGGGCGAGGCGCGCGAGCGCGCCGTTGATATGCTGACCCAGGTCGGCATTCCCGACCCGCGCGAGCGCCTGAGCCAATACCCGCACCAGCTCTCGGGCGGGCTCAGGCAGCGCGTCGTCATCGCCATGGCGCTGATGTGCGAGCCGACCATGATCATCGCCGACGAGCCGACGACCGCGCTCGACGTCACCATCCAGGCGCAGATCCTGCGGCTGCTGATCGATCTCAAGGATCGCTTCGGCTTGGCGCTGCTGCTGATCACGCATGACCTCGCGGTCGCCTCGCGCGTCGCCGACCGGATCGTTGTGATGTATGCCGGCGAAGTGGTGGAGGAGGCCGAGACGGCCGCCTTCTTCGCCGCGCCGCGCCATCCCTATGCCCGCGGGCTGATGGGCTGCCTGCCCTCGGCGCAGGCGCATGGCAGCGGCGCGCCGCTCCAGATCATTCCCGGCACGGTGCCGAGCCTGATCGGCGAGATCAGCGGCTGCGCCTTCCGCGAGCGCTGCCCGGAGGCCGAGCCTGCCTGCCGGAGCGATGTCGCCCTGCGCGACCTCGGCGGACGCAGCGCGCGCTGCGTCCATGCGGGACTGGAGGAGGCCGTGGCATGAGCGCGAAACCTTCCGTCCTCAGCGTGCGGCACGTCAGCAAGACCTACCGGTTGACGGCCGGCATGATGGCGCCGGTGCGCCAGATCAACGCCGTCAACGACGTCTCGCTCGACCTCAGGGAAGGCGAGGTGCTCGGCCTGATCGGCGAGAGTGGCTGTGGCAAGTCGACCCTGTCGCGCCTGCTGCTCGGGCTGGAGGCGCCGAGCGCGGGCGACGTCTTCCTGAACGGCCGGCCGATCTCGTCGCTCTCGCGCAAGGAGATCGCGCGCGTGCTGCAACCGGTCTTCCAGGACCCCTATTCCTCGCTCAACCCGCGCGAGACGGTCGAGCAGGCGGTCTCGCGTCCGCTGCAGGTCCATGGCATCGGCGACCGCGCCGCGATCCGGCGCAAGGTCGCCGAGACGATCGACGCCGTCGGCCTGCCGCGCCGCGCGCTCGCGAGCTATCCGAGCCAGCTCTCCGGTGGCCAGCGCCAGCGCGTCGCGATCGCGCGGGCGCTGATCCTCGAGCCACGCATCCTGATCTGCGACGAGCCGACCTCGGCGCTCGACGTCTCCGTGCAGGCGCAGATCCTCAACCTGCTCAGCGAGCTGCGCCGCTCCGCCAACATCTCGCTCATCCTGATCAGCCACAACCTCCAGGTCGTGCAGTTCCTCGCCGACCGGGTGGCGGTGATGTATGTCGGCAAGATCATCGAGGAAGGGCCCGCCGCGCAGATCCTGCGCGCGCCCGCGCAGGCCTATACGCGCCGCCTCCTCGCCTCGGCTCTCGATATCGCGCCCGGCAAGGGCATCCCGTTGCTCGACAACGAGGTGGCCGCGGTCGCGTAGCGATCATTCAACCCATAGCGAGGACCGGACAAGCCGATCGATCGGGAGTGATGATCGGTACCACCGGCCCAAAACTTCTCAGAGGAGAGATGGCGTCATGAAAAGGTTCTTGTTGACCGCGGCAGCCGCCGCATTGGGCCTTGTCGGCCTCGGCGCGTCGCCGGGCCTGGCGAACAAGGCCGACGACACCTTGCGCATCGTCTGGAAGGAGGCGGTCCCCAACGTCGACCCGCACTACAACCAGCTGCGCTCCGGCATCACCATCGCCACGCTGGTGATGGACACGCTGGTGATGAAGGACCCGCGCACCGGCAAGTTCGAGCCGCTGCTCGCGACCTCCTGGGAGTGGAAGGACGACACCACCATCCGTTTCGTGCTGCGCCAGGGCGTGAAGTTCCATAATGGCGAGGCCTTCGACGCCGACGACGTCGTCTACACGCTGAACTATCTCGTCGACCCCAAGAACAAGATCCTGACGCCGAACAACAGCAGCTTCATCAAGCAGGCCGTGAAGGTCGACCAGTACACGGTCGACGTCCAGCTCAAGGCGCCGTTCCCGGCGGCGCTCGAATATTTCTCCGGCGCTCTGTTCATCTACCCGAACGAGTACCATGCCAAGGTCGGCCCCGAGGGCATGGCCAAGAACATGGTCGGCACCGGCCCCTACGTCATGAAGGAGATCAACGGCGTCAGCCGCTATTTCCTGACCCGCAACAAGGAGTATTTCGGCGGCATCAAGGGCCCGGCCTCGATCGGCAACATCGAGATCCGCCTCGTCAACGACGAGTCGACAGAGTTGCTCGAGCTGATGTCGGGCAAGGCCGACTGGATCTGGAAATTCAACGCCGACCAGGCGCCACTGCTCAACGCGCAGCCCAAGGTCCAGGCCGTGCTGTCTGAATCGATGCGGATCGGCTTCCTCAACCTCAACCTGGTCAGCGGTGACCCGGCGAGCAATCCGCTCGCCAACGTCAAGGTCCGGCAGGCCATGTCCTACGCGATCAACAAGAAGGACCTGGTCAAGTTCCTGGTCCAGGGCGAGGCGCGCGTCGTCGACACGCCCTGCTTCCCCGACCAGTTCGGCTGCAACGTCGATGCCGCCGTGAAGTACGAGTACAACCCGGAGAAGGCCAAGGCGCTGCTCGCTGAAGCCGGCTATCCCAACGGCTTCTCGACCAAGGTGGTCGGAGCCCGCAGCGCCCAATGGGTCGCGGCGGTGCAGGAGGACCTGAAGAAGGTCGGGATCAAGGTCGACGCCTCCGTGATCCAGGGCGCGACGCTGGTCGACCTCTTCGGCCAGGGCCAGATCCCGATCGGCTATTGGGATTGGGGCGGCTATTCGGTCATGGACGTCTCGGCGACGCTGCCGGTCTTCGTCGGCGGCCAGTCCTCCTCCGACAAGGTCGGCGACAAGGAAGTCGCCGAGATCGTCATGAAGGCCGGTTCCGAGATCGACCAGACCAAGCGCAAGGCGCTCTACGACCAGGCGATCAAGCTGATCACCGAGCGTGCGCTGATGATCCCGCTGCACTCCTTCGTCGTGCCCTACGCCTTCAGCAAGGAGCTCGACTTCAAGGCCTTCCCGGACGAGACCCCGCGCTTCTTCTGGGCGAGCTGGAAGTAGTGAGCTGAAGACCCGCCGGGCGGCCTGAATAAGGCCGCCCGGCAATGCCTTGTCAGCCGCGTTCCCCGCTGAAGCCAACCTCACATCGTCGTACGGAAACGCGGACCATGCCTGCTGCGACCATCCCAACCGAAATCCTCGCCCTTGCGGGGCTCGACGCGCCCGCGGAGATTCTGATCGACCGCTGGGGCGTGCCGCATATCTATGGCGCCACCCAGCACGATGCCTTCTTCCTGCAAGGGCTGGCCGTGGCGCGCGACCGGCTCTGGCAGATCGACATCTGGCGCAAGCGCGGCCTCGGCCTGCTCGCCGCCGATTATGGCGAGGCCTTTGCCGAGGCGGACCGCGCCGCGCGCCTCATGCTCTATCGCGGCGATATGGACGCTGAATGGGCCTGCTACGGCCCGAATGCGCGAGCCGCCGCCGAGGCTTTCGTCGCCGGCATCAACGCCCGGATCGCCATCCTCGAAGCGGAGCTGGACAGGCTGCCGGTTGAGTTCCTGCGCACCGGCACGCGGCCCTCGCGCTGGGCCGCCGAGGATTGCGTCCGGATCCGCAGCCACGGCCCGCTGTTCAATTTCGGCCGCGAGCTTGCCCGCGCCGACGTGGTCGAGCGTTTCGGCCTGAAGGCCGAGGCGGCGCGCAAGCGGCTGGAGCCGGACTGGACCCTCATCGCGCCCGAAGGCATCGCCACCGAACCGATTCCGTCGGAGGTGCGGACCATCTTCGCGCTCGCGACCGACCAGCCCGCCTTCGACGCTGCGAATATCGCTGCGCCGGAGACTGTCGGCGGCAGCAATAACTGGGCGGTGAGCGCCGCCCGCACCGAGACGGGCAGGCCGATCCTGGCGAGCGACCCGCACCGCCTGCTCATGCTGCCCTCGCTGCGCTACGTCTCGCATCTCAGCGCGCCGGGGCTCGACGTCATCGGCGCTGGCGAGCCCGGCGTTCCCGGCGTCGCGCTCGGCCATAACCGCACCAGCGCCTTCTGCTTCACGATCCATCCGGCCGACCAGGCCGACCTCTACGTCTACGAGCTGCATCCCGATGACTCGACGCGCTACCGCTACGGGGATGGCTGGGAGGGGATGCAGACCGTCTCCGAGACGATCGCGATCGCCGGCGGCGACGATCGGCCGGTCGAACTGTGCTGGACCCGCCATGGTCCGGTCCTGCATATCGACCAAGAGCGCCGGCGCGCCTATGCCCTGCGCTCGATCTGGTCGGAGCCCGGCTCCGCGCCCTATCTCAGCGCCCTGCGCTACCAGGCCGCCGAGAGCTGGGACGATTTCGTCGCGGCCCGCTCGCATTGGCTGACGCCGCCGGTGAACCACGTCTTCGCCAACATCCATGGCGAGATCGGCTGGATCATGTCCGGCTTCGTGCCGGTCAGGCCGAACTGGGACGGGCTGCACCCGGTCGCGGGCGACGGCAGCCATGAATGGGCCGGCTTCATGAAGCCGGAGGCGCATCCGCGCATCTACAATCCTGAGGCCGGCTGGGTCGCCACCGCCAACGAGATGAACCTGCCCGAGGGTTTCGACGTTGCGGCCCATAAGGTCGGCTTCGACTGGTGCGATTCCTCGCGCTATCGGGTCATCGCCGAGGAGCTGCGGCAGGAGAAGCAGCACGGCCTCGCCGACAGCCGCCGCCTGCAAACCAGCTTTGTCTCCGATCCTGCCCGCCGCCTGGTTGCGCTGCTGGGCGGGCTGTCATTCTCCGAAGCCGTCGTTGAACAGGCGCGGGCGTTGCTCGCCGGCTGGAATGGCGAGCTTGGCCGGGCCTCGGCTCCCGCCCTGCTCTTCGAAATCTGGTTCCGCAACCATCTCATCGAGGCCGTCAGCGAGCACCTGGCTCCCGGCGCCTTCGCCCATTTCGATGCGAACGACATCGCGGCCTACGACACGCTGCAACTCGTCGACCTTCTCGTCGTGCCGGATGAGCGACTTGATCAGCCGGCGCGCGACGCGCTGCTGGCGCGGACGCTTGTCGCGGCCTGGGGCGAGGCGATGAACCGGGCCGGGGACGACCCGACCAAATGGCAATGGGGCGACCTGCACCACGCAAAATTCGTCCATCCGCTCGCCGCCCTGCTCGGCGACGAGACCCTGAACACGCGCCGCATGGCCATGGGCGGCTCGGGCCTGACCCCGAACGCGGCCGACTACCGGCCGGACGACTTCGGGATGACGGTCGGCGCCTCCTTCCGCATGGTCCTCGACATCGGCGAATGGGATAACTGCGTCTTCGTCAACGCGCCGGGCCAGTCCGGCGATCCGCAGAGCCGGCATTATGACGACCACCTCGACGCCTGGAGCCGGCAGGCCTACCTGCCGCTGCTCTATAGCCGCGCCAAGGTAGAGGCGGCGGCTGTGCTGCGCATCGAGGTGACCCCGGGGATGTGAGCGAGTCCTCCCGGAGCCCGGTTCTCAGGCCAGCATGACCGCTTCGCGGTCGAGATAGGTGTCGAGGAACTGCGCCAGACGCGGGTGGCGCGGTTTTGCGAAAACCTCCTGCGGCGTGCCGTCGAGCACGACGCGGCCATGATCGAGGAAGACGACCTTGCTCGCGACCGAGGCGACGAAGCCGATCTCGTGCGAGACCACGATCATCGACATGCCCTGCTCCGCGAGCTTGCGCATCACGTTCAGCACCTCGCCGGTCAGCTCCGGGTCGAGCGAGGAGGTCGGCTCGTCGAACAGCATCAGCTTGGGTTCGAGCGCCAGCGCCCGCGCGATGGCGACGCGCTGCTGCTGGCCGCCGGACAATTGTGCCGGATAATAATCGCGGCGATGCGCCAGCCCGACCTCGTCGAGCTTCTGCCCGGCGATCTCGTTGGCCTGCGCCTTCGGCATGCGCCGCACCGTCTTCAGCGCCTCCGCGACATTGCCGAGCGCGGTCATATGCGGCCACAGGTTGAACTGCTGGAAGACCATGCCGATCTGGCCGCGGACCTCGCGGTTATGCGCGGTCGGCAGCTTGACCCGCTTGCCGTTCTCCAGGCTGAAGCCGAGCGGCCGCCCGCCGACCGAAATGATGCCGGCCGAGGGCTCCTCCAGCATGGCGATGCAGCGCAGCAGCGTGCTCTTGCCGGAGCCGGACGGGCCGATCAGGCAGGTGACCTGACCCGCGGGGATCGTCAGGTTGATCCGGTCGAGCACTCGGGTGGTGCCGAACTCCTTGTCGAGACCGTCGACCTGGGCGGCGGGAATGATCATCGGTGCTGTCACGCTGCGAACCTGTAGAGGGAGAGGCGCTGTTCGGCCGTGCGCCCGAGGCGCGCGCAGATCTCGACCAGCGCCCAGTAGCAGAGCGAGAGCAGGGTCAGCGCCTCGACGAAGGCGTAGGTCTCGGAGCCGATGCCGCTGATCACCGCCGTGAGCTCGGGCACGCCGATCACCGAGAGCACGGCGGTCTCCTTGATCAGGCCCACCGCGATATTGGTGCCGGCCGGCAGCACGAGGACCAGCATCTCCGGCAGCAGGATGCGCCTGAGGATCTGCATCTGGCTGAGCCCGACGCATTCGGCCGCCTCGATATGGCCGCGGGGCACGGCGCGGATGCCGGTGCGAAAGACCTCGCTCATGTAGCAGCCGCCGAAGAGCGAGAGCGCCAGCAGCCCGGCCGGCAGCCGCTCCAGCGTGAGCCCGATGAACGGCCCGCCGAAATAGAGCAGGAAGAGCTGGATCAGGAAGGGCGTGCCGCGGATCGCCTCGACCAGCAGGCGCAGCACCGTGTTGACGATGGCGCCGCCATGCAGCCTGATCACCGCGATGGCGAGCCCGATGACGATGGAGGCCACGAGCGCCACGATCCAGAGCCCGACCGTGGTGATCGCGGCCCAGCCGATCGCCGGCAGGTAGCTGAGGACGAGGGCGACGTCGAATCTCATGCCGTCCTCACGCTGAAGCGCCGCTCGGCCAAGCGGCCGCCATAGACCAGCACCATGTTCATCACGAGGTAGAGCGCGCCGGCCATCGCATAGAGCGGCAGGGGTTCGAGCGTGCTGGCGGCGAGGTCGCGCGCGGTCTTGGTCAGCTCGATCACGCCGACGACGGAGATCAGGGCCGAGGCGTGCAGGATCGCCACCGCCTCGTTCAGCAGCGCCGGGATCGCCAGCCGGAGCGCGATTGGCGCCTCGATCCGGCGGAAGCGCTGCCACGGCGTCATGCCGACGACATCGGCGGCCTCGACCAGTCCGTTCGGCACCGAGAGGAAGGCGCCGCGCAGGTTCTCGGCCTGGTAGGCCGCCGTGCACAGGGTCAGCGCGACGAGCGCTGCGGTGGCGCTGGAGACGTTGAGGCCGAGCACCGGAAGCAGATGATAGACCAGCAGCAGCTGGACCAGCAGCGGCACGCCGCGGAAGAAGCTGACATAGAGCCGGGCCACGCCTGCCGCCGCCCTGAAGCGCGACAGCGCGACGCCGCAGACGAACAGCCCGAGCGCGATGCCCGCGACGACGGCGAAGGCGCTGAACAGCGCCGTCGCCCCGGCGGCCTGGACGAGAAGGGTGAAGAGCTTCCAACTCATCGTCGATGCCGCGTCTCTATCCCGTCCCGGCGTCTATACGCTGCTCAGAGCGCCGGATCGGTGATGGCCGCCGGCGTCTCGAACTCGAGGCCGAACCACTTCTTCTGCAGCGCCGCCATCCGGCCATCGCCCTTCATCTTCATGATGGCGCCGTTGATGGCCTCGACCAAGCTGGCCGAGTTGGCGTCCTTGCGCAGGATGTAGCCGAAATAGACCTTGGTGCCGAAGGGCGGCATCACGACCTCGAAGGTATCCGGCCGGCGCTTGGCGGCGAAGGCCGCGTTCGGCAGCGATTGCGAGATGCCGACGACGCGGCCGGCCGCGAGATCGGCCATCGCCTCGTTCGAGCCGCCATATTCGCGCACGGTCGGGGCTGGCGAGAGCGTCGCGGCGAAGGTCTTGAGCTGGGCGAGCTGCGAGGAGGCGCGGCCGCCGCCGACGGTCTTGCCGGCGATGTCCTCGGGCTTCTGCACGGAATTGTCGCCCTTCTTCTTCAGCAGGGCGACGGTCGCCTCGGCGATCGGGGTCGAGAAGACGTAGCGCTCGAGCCGCGCCTTGGTGATGATCGCGGGGCCCGCGACCATGTCGAACTTGGAAGCTTCGAGGCCCGGCAGCACGCCGTCCCAGGGCAGGGCGACCCAGGTGATCTTGAGGCCGAGCTCCTTGCCGACTTCGGAGAAGAGGTCGACGTTGAGGCCGGTATGGTCGCCGGCGTCGATATAGTCGAAGGGCGCGAACTCGGTCTCGGTGCCGATCTTCAGCTCGCCTGCCTTCTTGGCGTCGGAGAGCACGTCGGCCTTCGCTGCCGCCATCCCGAGCGACAACGTGGCCGCCAGGGCCAGGATCAGTCTTGCGCGCATTGTCGGTACTCCCTCAGAAAGTTGAAAATCATCAGGCTTGAACGGGGGAACGGCTCAGGCGGAGGCCGCGAGCCTGGCGGCGGTGTAGCGGTTTTCCGGATGGCTCAGGCCGAGCTTGTCGCGCAATGTCGGGCCTTCGTACTCGCTGCGGAACAGGCCGCGGCGCTGCAATTCCGGGACCACGAGCTCGACGAAATCCTTCAGCGCGGCCGGCAGCGTCGGCAGCATCACCATGAAGCCGTCGGCCGCCTCGCCCAGGAACCATTCCTCCATGAAGTCGGCGACCTGTGTCGGCGTGCCCTTGATGCCGTTGCCGGTCTGCTTCTCCGCATAGAGCCTGACGAGCTCGCCGACCGTGTTGCCCTTGCTGACGAAATCGACCAGCACCTCGAACAGTGCCTTGGAGCCCTTGGGCTGTTTCGGCAGAAGCTCGACCGGGAAGGGCTTGTCGAGCGCCACGCCCGAAAGGTCGGTCTCGAGGAATTCCGACAGCGCCTGGAGCCCGACCTTCGGGTGCAGCCGGTCGACCATGTAGTCGATCTTGGCCTGCGCCTCGGCCTCGGTCGCGCCGACATTGACCATGATGCCGGGCATGACCTTGAGCCCGTCCGGCGAGCGGCCGAACCGTGCCATCCGCCCCTTCAGGTTGTCGTAGAACGCCTTGTTCTTGTCGAAGGTCGAGGTCAGGCTGAACACGACCTCGGCCGTCTCGGCAGCGAGTTCGAGCCCGGCCTCGGAGCCGCCGGCCTGCGCGATCACCGGCCGGCCCTGCGGCGAGGCGGCGATGTTGAGCGGGCCGCGGACTTGGAAGTGCTTGCCCTTGTGGTCGAGCGTGTGGAGCTTGTCGGCGTCGAGATAGAGCCCGGCCTCGCGGTCGAGCACGAGCGCGTCGCGCTCCCAGCCGTCCCAGAGCCCGAAGGCGACGTCGACGAACTCTCTGGCACGCTCGTAGCGCAGCGCATGCGGGTCGAGCCCCTCGCGGTTGAAGTTGTAGCCGGTCTCCTCATGATCGGAGGTGACGATGTTCCAGCAGGCCCGGCCGCCGCTGAGATGGTCGAGCGAGGCGAACATGCGGGCGACGTTGAAGGGCTCGGTGTAGCTGGTCGAGACGGTCGCCGCGAGGCCGATCTCCTTGGTCGCGATCGCCAGCGCCGAGAGCAGCGTCAGCGGTTCGAAGCGGTTCATCTTGTTCGGCAGCCGCTGCAGCGCCTCGACATGGCCGACGCCGGCAGCCGGCGAATCCGCCAGGAACATGAAGTCGAACTTGCCCCGCTCGGAGATCTCGGCGATCTCCAGCATATGGGCGAAGCTGTTGGCGCCGTTCACGTCGGAGCCGGGATGGCGCCAGCCGGCGGGGTTGTAGCCGAACGTGTAGACGAACGTTCCGAGCTTCATCTTGTCGTTGCGCGGCATGGTCTCATACCCATCGTTTTGTGTAGACGCTTTTTGTATAGACATAAGCAAGGCCTGTGCCAGTGAGGCAGCAGGCCCGGCGGCTCATTGCAGCAGGGAGGCGTAGAGATCGCCGGCAGCCTCGCGCAGCGCCTGCCCGGCGGCAAAGCCGATCGCGTGGGCATCCGCGGGGGCGCCTTCGCCCGTCGCGGACCAGCGCTTGAGCCCATCAGGCGTGAACAGCAGGCCGCTCAGGGACAGCCTGCCATGCTCGATCTCGGCGAGCGCCGCGACCGGCGTGCGGCAGGAGCCGTCGAGCGCCTCCAGCAGCGCGCGCTCGGCCTGGACGCGCTGCGTCGAGGTCACGCAGCGCAGCGGCGTCAGCAAGTCGATGAGCGCTGAATCGGCAGAGCGACATTCGATGCCGAGCGCGCCTTGCGCCACAGAGGGCAACATTTCGGCAGTCGAGATGATTTCTTGGGCAATCTCGGCCATGCCGAGCCGCCGCAGGCCGCAGAGCGCCAGCAGGGTCGCGTCGCATTCGCCCTCGCCGAGCTTGCGCAGGCGCGTATTGGCATTGCCCCGCAGCGGCGCGATGCGCAGGTCGGGCCGCATTTCGAGGATCTGCGCCGCGCGCCGCAACGACGAGGTGCCGACGCTGGAGCCCGCCGGCAGGTCGGCCAGCCGCTTGGCCTTGTGCGACAGGAAGGCCTCGCGCGGATCGTCGCGCGGCAGGATGCAGGCGATCTCCAGCCCGTCCGGCAGCCAGGTCTCGACATCCTTCATCGAATGCACGGCGAGGTCGATGCGGCCGTCGAGCAGCGCCTGCTCCAGCTCCTTGGTGAAGAGCCCCTTGCCGCCGATCGCCGAGAGCGGCCGGTCGAGCACGCGGTCGGCGATGGTGTTGATCACCACGATCTCGATCCGGCCGGGTTCCGTTAATTCGGGCCAGGCGGCCTTGAGGCGGTCGCGGACCAGATGCGTCTGCGCCAGCGCCATGTCGCTGCCGCGGGTGCCGATCCGGAGTCTGTCTGGAATCATGTCAGGCCTGTCATGCGCTCATGCCGGAAAAGCGGGGCGGCATGTAGCTTGCGTCGTTCGAGTCTCGGAGGCCGCAACACAGCTCCTCCCCCCGGAGATTGCCAGCGAACACGACGCCGCACCATGCACGCTGCCGCAGGTCGCGCCCGCCATATTGACTGGCATCGCCGATTTCCGTCAATATGTATAGACAAGTTCGACATGGCCGATCATGCTGGGCTGCAAGTCGGGCGGCGCGGCCGTCCGGGACGAGACCTATTGATGGCTAGCACGACATCGCTGATCCGCCTGGATCACCCGGCCACGGACACGAGGCTGTTGCGTGACGCCTTCTCCTGCTTCCCGAGCGGCGTGGTCGCGCTCGGCAGCGTCATCGACGGCGCGCCGGTCGGCATGGTCGCCAGCACCTTCGCCTGCGTCTCGCTGGCGCCGCCGCTGGTCTCGGTCTGCATCCAGCGCGTCTCCACCACCTGGGCGAAGCTGAAGCACGCCAGGCGGATCGGCGTCAGCTGCCTCTCGGCGGCGCAGGGCGAGGCCTGCCGCCAGCTCGCCGCGAAAACGGGCGACCGCTTCGCCGGTCTCGACTGGTCGCAGACCGAGGCTGGCGCCGTGCTGCTCGACGGCGCCACCGCGCTGTTCGATTGCCGCCTCTATCGCGAGATTCCGGCCGGAGACCATGAGATCATCCTGCTCGAGGTCTCGGCCATCCGGATGCACCCGGAACGGGAGCCGCTGGTCTTCCACGGCAGCACCTTCCGCGCGTTCGAGGCCCGCGACAGCGCTGCCGCGTGAACGCAGGGTGGAAGAATGGCCAATTGCCGGCGAGTGGCATCGTGGTGCAGGCAGGAACCGGCAGGGAACAAGGGACGTTGAGCGCAACCGACATGGCAGCTGCAAGGACGGCCTCAAAGTCGCTGCACGAGCGCATCCTGACCGAGCTGCGGCACCAGATCCTGTCGGGCGCATGGCCGCCGGGCCATCGCATCCCCTACGAACTCGACCTCTCCGCGCAGTATGGCTGCTCGCGCATGACCATGAACAAGGTCCTGACCGAGCTGGTCACAGCCGGGCTGATCGAGCGCCGCCGCCATGCCGGCAGCTTCGTCCGGCAGCCGAAATCGCAATCCGCGATCCTTGAGGTCAAGGACGTCGAGTCGGAGGTCTCTGAACTCGGCGTGCCGCATGGCTATGAGCTGCTGGCCCGGCACAAGCGGCGCAGCACGGCCGCTGACCGCAAGGCGCTTGGCCTCACGGAGGCCGCGCCGGTCCTCGAAGTGATCTGCCGGCATTTTGCCGCCAGCCGGCCCTTCTGCCTGGAGCAGCGCCTGATCAACCTCGTCGCAGTGCCTGAAGCCGCCGAGCAGAGCTTTTCGGTGATGGCGCCCGGCAGCTGGCTGGTGACGCGCGTGCCCTGGACCGAGGCCGAGCACCGGGTCCGCGCCGCCGGAGCCGATCCCGAGGCGGCCACGGCGCTGGAGATCACCGAGGGCGCCGCTTGCCTCGTCGTCGAGCGTCAGACCTGGAATGCCGCCAACCCGGTCACCTTCGCGCGCCTGACCTATCCGAGCGGCGCGCATGAGCTCGTCGCCCATTTCAAGCCGGCCCGGATGAAGGGCGAGGCGGTAACTCGCCCCACTGATGCCGCCCTGCCCGCGGCGGCCGGCTAATCGACCCCACGCTCACCGAGGAGACTACCCGTGTCGACCCCGCCCCGCACCGACAAGCTCAAGCTCGGCGCCTTCTTCCACCCGACCGGAAACCATGTCGCCGCCTGGCTCCATCCGCAGACGCAGATCGATGCCGGCACCAACTTCGCCCATTACGTCGAGATGGCGGGAATCGCCGAGCGCGGCAAGTTCGACCTGATGTTCCTGGCCGATGCAGTCGCCACCCGCGACGGCAATCTGGAGGCGCTGAGCCGCTGGCCGCAATACATGAACTTCCTCGATCCGCTGACGCTGCTCGCCGGCCTCACCGCCGTGACGACGCATCTCGGCCTCGTGGCGACAGCGACGACCAGCTACAACGAGCCCTACCAGATCGCGCGGCGCCTCGCCTCGTTCGACCACATGACCGGCGGCCGCGTCGGCTGGAACGTCGTCACCTCCGCCAACACCTCGGAGGCCTATAATTTCGGCCGCGACGAGCACTACGCCCATGGCGAGCGCTATGATCGGGCCGAGGAGTTCGTCGAGGTCGTGAAGGGCCTCTGGGACAGCTACGACGATGGCGCCTTCGTGCGCGACCGCGAAACCGGGCGCTACTTCAAGCCGGAGGCGCTGCACTTCCTCCGGCACCAGGGCGAGCACTTCAAGGTGCGCGGCCCGCTCCATATCGAGCGCTCGCCGCAAGGGCATCCGGTAATCGCGCAGGCCAGCGCCTCGGCTGTGGGCACCGAGCTTGCCGGCAGGATCGCCGAGATCGTCTTCACGCCGCTGCACAGCCTGGCCCAGGGCCAGCAGATCTACCAGCAGCTCAAGGACCTCGCGGTGAAGAACGGCCGCACGCCCGACGACATCAAGATCATGCCCGGCCTCAACGCCATCGTCGGCCGCACCGAGGCGGAGGCGCAGGAGAAGCACGCGGCGCTGCAGGCGTTGATCCATCCCGATGTCGGCCGCGAGCTGCTTCAGAACGCGCTGCGCGGCATGGACCTCTCGCCCTATCGCGACGACGAGCCCTTCCCGGACGAGGTCGTGGCCGGGTTGATCGCGCAGGACAGGCGCCGCTACGAGCACATGCTCGCCGGGAAGCCGACCGTGCGCGAAATCTACCAGAAATTCGCCGGCGCCCGCGGCCAGCGTACGCTGATCGGCTCGCCGACCCAGGTCGCCGACGACATCGAGTACTGGTTCGCCAACCGCGCCGTCGACGGCTTCCTGATCCAGCCGGCCGATGCGCCTGGCGGTCTCGACGATTTCGTCACGCTGGTCGTGCCTGAGCTCCAGCGCCGCGGCCTGTTCCGCACGGAGTACGAAGGCAGGACGCTGCGCGAGAACCTCGGCCTGCGCCGCCCGCCGAGCCGCTATGCTTAGCAACGCCGGGCGATCGGAGCATTCTGCCGTCCTGCGCGACTTGCCAGAATTAGGCTCCGTCATCCCGGACGGAGCGAAGCGGAGCTCCGGGATCCATCGTAAAACGCCGGAGCCTTACGATGGACCCCGGAGCGGCGCCGCAAACGCGGCTTGTCCGGGATGACGCGGAGAGGTTCCAGCGCCCACTCGGGCGCGTCAGCGTCGGCGCATCAGGATCATCTTCTCCTGCGTCATGTCGCGCATGGTGAAGGGGATGCCGCCGGTGCCGTAGCCGGATTCCTTGCGGCCGGCGAAGGGCATCCAGTCGGTGCGGAAGGTGGTCGGGTCGTTGATCATCACCGCGGAGGCGTCGAGCCGCTCGGCGGCGCGCAGGGCGATGTCGATGTCCTGCGCGAAGATGCTGGCCTGGAAGGCGACCGGCAGCGAATTCGCCTGCGCGATCGCGTCGTCGAGCTTGGAATAGCGGTAGACGCAGACCAGCGGCCCGAAGACCTCGAGCTGCGAGACCTTCGCGTCGGCCGCGGGATCGAGCAGCACGGTCGGCTCCAGCACCGTCTCGGAGAGGCGCTTGCCGCCTATCGCCTTTTTGGCGCCGCCCTTGACGGCCTCGTCGATCCAGCTCGCGACCCGGTCGGCCTCTTTCGGCAGGATCAGCGGGCCGACCTCGGTGTCCTTCAGCACGGGATCGCCGACGCGCAGCTTGGCGACGCGCGCCACCAGCCGCTCGGTGAAATCGGCGGCGATGTCCTGGTGCACGAAGATGCGCTGCGTCGACACGCAGACCTGGCCGGCATGGTAGTAGCCGCCCTTCACCACCGGCTCGACGATCTGGTCGAGATCGGCGCTGCGGTCGACGATCGCGGGCGCCGCGCCACCATGCTCCAGCGCCGAGCGCGCGCCATGGGCGAGCTTCGAGTGCAGGTACCAGCCGACCTTGGCCGAGCCGATGAAGCTCAGGAAGGCGACGCGCCGGTCGGTCGCGAGCGTCTCGGCCAGCTCGGTCGTCTCCGGAATGAAGAGCTGGCACCACGCCTCGGGCAGCCCGGCCTCGTGCACCAGCGCGACGAAGTCGCGGCAGCATAGCGGCGTCGTGCCGGCCGGCTTGATGATCACCGGGCAGCCGGTCGCGATAGCGGGCGCGACCTGGTGCACGATCAGGTTCAGCGGATGGTTGAAGGCCGAGATCGCGGCGACGATGCCGATCGGCTCCTTGGTGGTGAAGGCCCAGCGCCCCACCGCCGCCGGCGACAGCCCCATTGGAATCTCGCGGCCGGCGAAGTTGCGCAGCTCGTCGGCGGCATTGTGCACGCCGTCGATGGCGCGGGTCGTCTCGACGATCGCATCCGGCAGCGGCTTGCCGCCCTCGCGCGCGATCTGCATGGCGAAATGGTCGCGCTTGCCTTCCAGCAGTCCGGCGAGCTTGCGCAGGATCGCCATCCGCTCATGGGGTTTGAGCCAGCGGTCGCGGTCGCGAAAGACCTTCTCGGCGGCTTGCAGCTTGGCTTCGAGCGCGGCCGCATCGTCGGTCGCGATCTCCTCGATCGGCGCGCGATCGAATGCCTGCACGACTTGCAGCATGGAACTCTCCTTGAAAGGCTCTTCGGCTACGCCAACTCGACATCCGGCGAGCGGTTGCGCAGCTCCTCGACGAGCACGCGGGTATTCTCGGAATAGTCGATGGGAACGTCGACCAGATGCACGCCGCCGCCGGCGAAGGCGGCCTCCAGCGTCGGCAGCAGCTCCTCGACCTTCGTCACCCGCGAGCCCTTGGCGCCGTAGGCCTCGGCATAGCGGACGAAGTCGGGATTGCCGAAGGTCAGGCCGAAATCCGGAAACTTGTCGACCGCCTGCTTCCAGCGGATCATGCCGTAGGCGTTGTCGTTGAGAATGACGACGATGAGGTTGAGGCCCAGCCGGATCGCGGTTTCCATCTCCTGCGAATTCATCATGAAACCGCCATCGCCGCAGACCGCCATGACGCGGCGCTCAGGGTAGAGCATCGCCGCCATCATCGCCGAGGGCAGGCCGGCGCCCATCGTGGCCAGCGCATTGTCGAGCAGCAGCGTGTTGGCGACATGGGTGCGGTAGTTCCGCGCGAACCAGATCTTGTACATGCCGTTGTCGAGGCAGACGATGCCGTCTTCGGGCATCACCGCGCGCACGTCGTGGACGATGCGCTGCGGCGTCGGCGGGAAGCGGTCCTCCTCGGCGCGGTCGTTGATCCGGGTCAGGATCGTCTGGCGCAGGTCGAGCATCGCCACGTCCGGATCGAGCTTGCCGCCGAGCCGCTCGGCGAGCGCGGTCACGGTCGCGCCGATATCGCCGATCACCTCGGCATCGGGATGATAGACCTGCTCGACGCTGGCCGATTGGTAGCCGATATGGATCACCTTCGGCCCGCCCTGGCTCTTCATCAGGAAGGGCGGCTTCTCGATGGTGTCGTGGCCGATCGAGATGATCAGGTCGGCCCGGTCGACGGCTTCATGGACATAGTCGCGCTCGGACAGCGCCGCCGTGCCCATGTAGAGGTTCGAGCCGCCGGTGACGGCGCCCTTGCCCATCTGCGTGTTGAAGAAGGGCAGCCGCGTGCGCCGCACGAAGGCCGAGAGCGCCTCGACCAGGCGCGGCCGGTTGCCGGCGGCGCCGATCATCACCAGCGGCCGCTTGGCTGAAAGGATCATGTCTGCGGCACGGTCGAGCGCCGTTACCTGTGCAACGGGCCGCTCCAGCGGGTGGACCGGGATCACCGGCACGTCCTCGATCTCCTCGCCCGCGATATCCTCGGGCAGTTCGAGATGGACCGGGCCCGGCCGCTCCTCCATCGCGACGCGGAAGGCGTCTCGCACCATCGAGGGGATGCTGGCGGCGCTGACGATCTGCCGGGTCATCTTGGTCAGGGGCTTCATCGAGGCGACGACGTCGACGATCTGGAAGCGCGCCTGCTTGGCGGTCATGATCGCCTTCTGGCCGGTGATCAGGATCATCGGCATGGCGCCGAGATGGGCATAGGCCGCCCCGGTCGAGAAGTTCAGCGCGCCCGGCCCCAGCGTGGCGATGCAGACGCCAGGCTTGCCGGTCAGCCTGCCATGGGTCGCGGCCATGAAGGCGGCGGCCTGCTCGTGCCGCGTCAGCACCAGCTGGATGCTGGACTTGCGAAGCGACTCGACCACGTCGAGATTCTCCTCGCCGGGCACGCCGAAGATGCGGTCGACGCCCTCGTTCTCGAGCGCCGCAACCAGGAGGTCAGACCCCTTCTTCATCGCACGTCGCCTTTCCTAGGAGCATGTCTTGCCAGAGCATCAAGCTATGGTGCCGGGTCGCGCGGGAAAAGGATACCGCCAGGAGGGGCTGTCATGCGCCTGCGTTCCGCAGCGGGCGATTGACCAACGGCCGAGGCCGTCCGGACGCGCTTCAGGGAGATGCGGCTCAGTAAGTCAGCGTGACGACGATCGTGTCGCCATAGATCCCTGGCGACGGCGTCGCCTGCGGCGGCACCCGCCCGTAGACCGTGGCAGTTTGCGCGAGACCGGTCCCGCTCCCCGCGAGGGTATCGGCGCCCAGCGCCCCGCCGAAGGGCTGTACCCGCCCCGCGTCGCGATAGAGCCCGTAGGTGACGAACTCCGCACCCTTCGTCATCCGCCGCAGGGTCGGGTTGGCCGCATTGGAGACGCCACCGTCGAGCCCGACCTGATAGGCCGTGCCGTTCGTGCAGGTCGGCGCGAGGTTGGTGCTGGCGTCGCGCTGGCCGGAGAGGACGCCGACCGAGCCGAAATTGAGATCGTTCGCGGTCACCCGGCAGGTCGGCGGCACGTTCGCCGAGACGGTGAATGAGCTGGTCTGCGAAATCGTCAGCAGGTTGCAGCCGAGCAGGAAGGAGAGCAGGCCATAGCGGATGCGGGCGTCGATCCCCGAGAGCGTGCTCGCATAGGCCAGCGGTGCGACGGTCGGCTGGCCGCCGAAGACGCGGCCGGTGATGATCACCGATTGACTGCCCGTGCCGCCGAGCGACAGGTTGACGTTGAGGCCCACGGGAGCCGCGCCGCCCGCGGCCCAGGCGCTGGAGCCCCAGGGCGTCGCGCCGGCATTGCTGAACAGCCCATAGCGCAACTGGTTGGCGCCATTGACCATGAAGCGGTTGGTCGCATCGGTCGCGCCGCCGGAGCCAGGCCCGAGGTCGATGCAGACGCCGACGAGTTGCAGTGGCAGGCCGGTGCAGGTCACCGTCGCCGTCGCCGTGCTGTCGACCTGCGCATTGGCTGTTACATCGACCGGGGCGAAGACCAGCGGCGTGATGCTGAGCGAGCAGGATTGCGCCGAAGCGCCGCCCGCCGTCAGCAGCAGGCCGAGCCAGAGCGCGAGGATGGCCGCTGCGATGACGCGGAACGCTCTCATTGGCATGGCACCGGCCCGAGCGTGACCTGGATGTTCTCGCGCGGGGCGAAGGCGAAGCGGGCGCGGCACTCGCCGCCGTCGCCAAGGCGGATGCCGACCTCGTTCTCCGGCCCGAGATGCTCGATGAAGGCGCGGCCGTCATAGCCGACGGCGAAGCCGGGCGCCTGCGCCACCGTGCCGCGCAGGCCTGGCAGCAGCGCGCCGCGCAAGCCCGCACCGAGCGGCTTTCCGTCGCGTCCGTGCAGGATGACGATCGCCGCATTCGCTGCCGACCTGACCCCGAAATCGACGACCACGCCGGCGCGGTCGGGCGGCGCCGTCACCTCCTGCGTCGTCTCCGCCACCGCGGTGACGGGCAGCCCGCGCGGATCGATCGAGATCCGGTTGGCCTGGTAGGAGCGCAGGCTCGGGATCAGCGCGCTGCCGCTGGCATTGGTGCGGGCGACGACGCGGTTCTCGAACAGCACGTCGACATCGGGCGCGCCGACCTTGGCGATGGCGAAGGCGTCGTCGATGCGGTTGGCCAGGAAGACGCCGCCGCCTGCGGCGGCGATGGCGCCGTCGAGCTGCATCGTGCCGGAGACGTGGTTGTCGCTCTGGGCGATGCCGCCTTCGATCTGGCCGTAATCGCCGCGATAGGCCAGCGAGGCGGAGCGCCGACCCTGGCCGCTGGCACCCTCGACGTCGCGGATGCGCCAGCCGACGCTGCCCGATTCCTGCTGGATCGGCTTGGCGACGTCGGCGGCGAACGCCCAGGCCGAGCCCGAACGGGTTGCGCCGGCCGAGGAGACGATGTTCCCGCCGAAGGGAAAGGACAGGCCAGCGAAGATGCCGGCCGAGCCGCGATCCTCCAGGTCGCTGAACACCGTGGCGTAGAACGAGCCGCCGCTCGGCAGCGCGCGCGTATAGCTCGCATTGACGATCCTGGTCGCGCGGCCCGCGACGTCCTTGGCGCGGGCGAAGCCGAAATTGAGGCCGCCGCCGACGATCGGCATGGGAAAGCCGACCGAGAGCCGGTCGAGCGCGCGCGGCGGCAGCAGGAAGCGGGTCCAGGCATCGGCGGAGGCGATTGTCGCGACATAGTCGCCGACGACAGGGGCATTCGGACCGGCGAAGATCGGCGAGGCCGTCACCGAGGCGAGGTCCTGGTAGTTGCCGAAGCTGCGTTGCGTCGAGGCGAGGAAGGAGATGTCGCGGAAGCGGGTCTCGAACGCGGCATAGGCCTGCGCGCCGGTCGATCCGTCGCGCCAGCTGCCCGAGCCGGCGGCGCTGAGCAGGCCGAGCGAGCCGAGCCCGACCACGGCGCCGAGCCCGCCGCCGCCGAAGCCGCTGCTACCCTCGCCATGCGCCAGCAGCGTGATGCGCTCGTTCACACCGTAGCGCGCGCTGCCCGAGGCTGCCGGCTCGTCGGCATAGATGCTGGAGCGCAGCCCGTATTGCAGGCGCGGCATGCCGATCTCGGCCGAGAAGTCGAGGAGGCCCGGCTGCAGCAGCTTGCTGGAGACGATGAAGGGCAGGGTCGTCTCGGTCTGCTGGCCTGAGGCGTCGCGCACGACGATGCTGGCATTGCCGTTGCCGGAGAGGATCGGGACGTTGTTGATGCGGAACGGCCCGCTGCCGACATCCTGCGAGATCGTCCTGACGCCGTTGACGAAGACGTCGACCGTCGAGGGCACGGCTGCGCTGCCGTTGACGCTCGGCAGGGGCAGGGTGATCAGGTCAGGCCTGAGCGCGAAGTTGCGCTGGACCTGCAATCCGCCGAGCCGGATCGGCCGCGTCCAGGCGAGCCCTCCCGAGATCGTGTCGCCGGCGCGGTAGGAGAGCAGCGTCGCCGGGTCGGAATAGCTCCAGGTCGAGTCGAGCCTGAGCGCCTCGGCCTTGTCGTCGAGCAGCGAGCGGTTGCTGACGATGCCGGTCTGGGAGAGCACGCCGAAGCTGCTGAAGAGGCGCGCGTCGAGGCTGGCCGAGAGGCCGGGATAGCGCCAGAATTCGTGGAACCGCTTGCCTTCCGAGTTTCCGAACAACGTGTAGTTCAGCACGGCCCCGATCGTGGAATAGCCGGCCGCCGGAGCGGCTGCCTGGGCCGGGCTGGCGTCGTAGACCTTCGGCAGGCGGCCCGCCTCCGGCAGGTGGAGGTCGATGCGCTGCGCGTTCTCGTCATAGCGGTAGCTCAGGCCGGGAATCGCCGCGAGCGGCACCTCGTCCCCCGGCTTGAACGCGGGCGGCACCTTGATGCCGAGCTCTTCCAGCTCGGCCCTCCGCGCCGAGAGCGCGCCGGTCTCGCTCTGGTGGAAGGCGCCGATCAGGCCGAGCGCATGGCCGCCGAGCTGGACGTCGAGCTGCAGGTCCCGCCCGACGCGGCTGGCGGCTGCGCCGCGCGGGACGGCAAGACAGGCCTGGGCGATCATCAGGGCAGCCACCAGCCAGGCGCTACGGCGCAGGCTGGACGACGGCGGTCGCATTGAACGGGCCGGTTTCTGTCGCGCCGGTGATCGTGACCTTGGCGCCGGCGGCCGGGGCGCCGCCCGGCGAGGCCAGCGTCCAGCGCATCGAGGAGCGCCCGAGCGAATAGCCGACCAGGCCGGCATTGGCCGAGACCGCTTTCCCCGCGGCGTCGCGGATGCTGACCGAGGCGAGCCGCAGCCGCGCGTCGCCGGCATTGGCGGCGCCGAGCAGCAGGCCCTTGCCGTGCCGGCTGACGCTCCAGGCGATCTCCGGCGGCAAGACCTCGCGGCCGGTGAAGAACACCGGCACGACATGCCGCAGCACGAGCGCCACGGTGCCCGAGCGCTGCTGCGGCCGGGGCAACTCGTCGATGACGAGGCGGTAGGCCTCCTGCTTCGCGACCGGGCCTCCGGAGACCCGCACCACGCGCACCGTATAGTCCTGGCGCGAGCGCAGATCGATCAGCGGCGGGCTGGCGACGACGTCGCTGGTCGGCTCGAGCCGGTCCTCGCCCGCCGATTGCGTCCAGCGAAAGACGCGAATCTGCGCCGTGATCGGCTGGAGATCGGTGTTGCGCAAGGTGATCGTCGTGGCAGCGCCAGGCGCCGGGATGTCCAGCAGCACGGGCGCGACCTGCAGGGAGGCGGCGGAGGCGAAGCTCGTCGTCAGGCAGAAGGCAGAGGACAGAGCAAATCCGGCTTTCATGACTAGTCCCTCTTGAATTTGGCGCAGTTTCTCCTCGGGCGGCCCATCCACATGGCGCTGCCCTGCTTGGTCTTGAGTCTTGGCGCTTCTGATCTGGCTTGAGCGGGCCGGTGCCGCCGGCTTCAACGGTCGGCAGTGAAGCTCAATAGGTCACGGTCACAGTAATCAGGTCGGTATAGAGGGCCGGACTTGGAGTCGTCTGCGGCGGAACCCTGCCATAAACCAGATAGGCCTGGCCCGCCCCATTGCCCGTGCCGGCGATCGTGTCGGAGCCGATCGTCTCGCCCCAGTTCTGGAGCCGGCCGGCATCGCGGGACAGCGAGTAGTTCACCAATCCGCCGGAGCCGCTCATCTGGCGCGTGGTGACGCTGCCGCCATGCGCTCCCGCATTGAGGCTGATCGTGTAGGGGGTCGTGGTCGTGCACTGCACGGTGATCGTGCTGGTCGAGTCGATATTGCTGGCCAGGACGCCGACATTGCCGAAATTCATGTCGGTCGCGCTCGCGACGATGCAGGTCGCCTGGATGTTGATCTGGACCTGGAATGTACTGGTGGCCGTTGCGGCCTGGGCTTCGGCCGCGAGCAAGAAAAGGCACAGCGAGATCAATGCTGGGCGCATGTCGACACCTTTGAAAAGCTAATCGAGGGTTCGGCCTAGGCAATCCATCGCGTCAGTTTCCAAGTTTAGCCTGATCGAATCTAAGGCGTTGTGGTTAACGATGGTTTAATTGCAATCAGCAGGTTGTGCCGCACAACTATTTGGAGAAAGGCTAGACTTTAAATGCTGATCGACCGGCCTATGTTGCGTTGCCACAAAAGAATCTACTCAGCGGAAGGTGGGCGAACGTCAACCGCCGGCGCCAATGAGTCCGGCGCCGCGTCCGCCCCGCAAGTTATGCTCGCCTCTCTTCCGCCGGGCTGAACACCGACCAGCCGGTCGCCTCGGCGATGCGCTCCAGCGCCAGCGTGCCGAGCTTGGAGTTGCCGTTCTCGTTCAGCCCCGGCGACCAGGCGGCGATCGAGGCCTTGCCCGGCGCGATCGCCAGGATGCCGCCGCCGACGCCGGATTTGCCGGGCAGGCCGACGCGGAAGGCAAAATCGCCGGAGGCATCGTAATGGCCGCAGGTCAGCATCAGCGCGTTGATCCGCCGCGCCCGCTGGGCCGAGATCACCCGGGCGCCGCCGGGTTCGAGCAGGCCGCCGAGCATCAGGTAGCGCCCGGCCATGGCGAGCTGCCGGCAGCTCATCGCGATGGCGCATTGGTGGAAGTAGACGCCTAGCGTCAGCTCGGGCGGATGCGTCAGGTTGGCGAAGGCGCGCATGTAGTTGGCCAGCGCCACGTTGCGGAAGCCGGTCTCCTGCTCGGAGCGCGCGACATGCTCGTCGATCAGGATGGTCTCGTCCTCGGCGAGGTAGCGCACGAAGCGCAGCAACTCGCCGATGGCGACGCGCGGCGCATGGCCGGCGAGGTTGACGTCGGCGACGACCAGCGCGCCGGCATTGATGAACGGGTTGCGCGGGATGCCCTGCTCGCGCTCGAGCTGGACGATCGAGTTGAACGGCGTGCCCGAGGGCTCGCGCCCGACCCGGCGCCAGAGCGTGTCGCCGATCTTGCCGAGCGCCTGCGTCAGGGCGAAGACCTTCGAGACGCTCTGGATCGAGAACGCCTCCTCGGCCTCGCCGGCACTGTGGATCTCGCCATCGGCCGTGACGACGCAGAGGCCGAACTGTTTCGGATCGATCCTGGCCAGCGGCGGGATATAGGTCGCGACGGCGCCGCGCTCGGTCTCCGTCGCCATCTCCTGCGCCACGTCGCGGACGATTGTCGCGATATCTGCCACGTCCGCTCTCCGCTGCCTCGCGCCGGCACCAAGCCCGAGCCCGGCTGGACGGTCAAGGGCGTGGCAACAGGCGGAACGGTGGCTATGCTGCCGCTATCGGGCCTGCTGGGAGATCAGTCGATGCGTTCAGCCGCCTTCTTGTCCGCCATGTTCCTGCCTGCGCTGGCCAACCCGGCCGCTGCACGGCCGCTCGAACGCGAATTGCCCCTGAAGCGCGATGCCTGCTGGGAGCGCGTCTACGATGAGCCCCATCTCAAGGGCCATCCCGGCCAGAAGGTCACGCGCATCCGCCTGCTGCATCTGCCGAGCAAATGGCCCGACGGGCAAATGAACGGCTTCTACGTCCAGCTCTATTTCAACCTGCGCCAGCGCAACGCCGCCGGCGGCTTCGACTACCAGCTCGGCGGCTTCTGCAAGCCGAGCGGCGATGGCCTGCGCTGCGAGCCGGAATGGGAGGCCGGAACCTGGCGGATCGAGCGCGGCCCCAATGGCACGCTGCGGGTCAGGAACAACGGCATCACAGCCAATCCCAACCCCTATGACGCCGAGGAGATCGCCGACGGCGCGGCCAGGATACCGGCGCAGCCCGATGACGGAATCTGGCAATTATCGCCGGCGAGCGGGCCCTGCGAGCTGGAATAGGGTCAATGCAACTGCGGAACGCCTGACGGCAGCGTCGCCGCGGCGAACGGGTTGGCGTGCAGGCCCGGCGGCGCGATCACGCAGCGCGACTTGCCCTTCGACTTCGCCTGGTAGAGCGCCATGTCGGCGGCGCTGAGTAGGCTCGCCATGTCCGTGCCGTGCTCGGGTGCCAGCGCGATCCCGATTGAGGCGCCGACCGTGACCGCATTGCGATTGTCGAGCTCGTAGGGCAGCGAGATCTCGCGGATGAGGCGCTCGCCGAAGCCGAGCAGCTGCGCCGTCTCAGTCTGCCCGGAGAGCACGATGAACTCGTCGCCGCCGATCCGCGCCGCGAGGTCGCCGGCGCGGACCATGCCGCGCAGGCGCTCGGCGACGAGCTGCAGCAATCGGTCGCCGGCCATGTGGCCATGCGTGTCGTTGACGGCCTTGAAGCCGTCGAGGTCGAGATAGATCAGGGCGAGCCGGCGTGACCCCGCATCCCGTGCGAAGCGAAGATCGAGCGCCTTGGACAGGCCGGAGCGGTTCGACAGGCCGGTCAGCATGTCGTGGCGGGCATGGAACTCGTGCTCGCGCTCGGCCCGCATGGTCGAGACCAGCATGGCGTTGAGCTTGTAGGCGGCCGCCGTCATGCTGAGCAGATAGGCCGGGATCTGGAAGAAGACGATCAGCATGATCGGCTCGCCCAGGAAGGGCGCGGCGAGGCAGCAGGCGCCGAGCACCAGGAAGATCATCAGGCCCGCCATGCGCGGGGCCGCGAAATTCCGGAAGCAGGTGCCCCCTACCATGGCTGCGGCGGAGAGGCAGGCGAGCGCCGCGATGACCCAGTCCCCGCTCGTCAGGCTGATGAAGGTGCCGTAGCCGATGCCCGCGGCCCAGGCGAGCCCGAGCAGGACGAAGAGGTCGGTCGGTGTCGGTTGGCCGCGCTCGGCCTGCTTCCGCGCGCTGACCAGCACGGCAAGCCTGGCCAGGCAGCAGGCGATCTCGAAGCCGCACCAGAAGATGAAGGGCGCTGTGGGGATGCGCAGGGCGATGAGCAGCGACACCGCCATGGTGTTGATTACGCCGCCGGCGAAGATTGGCAAGGTGCCGAACAGCGAGCCGATCAGCGCGATCCTGATGTCGGCGGGCACGTCATGGCCGGCATCGGTCAGCCAGCGCGTCCAGCGCCAGCGCGGCAAACTGTAGCTCGGAGCCTCGACACCCACGCCTGCACGGCCTCGCGTTCAGGTTGCAGGCAGTGGGCCGGCAATCCTGATCGGCTGATAGATCGCAGGCGTTACGATTCTGTATGACCCATCGTTATCTTTTCAGGAATCGCACGGCCGCGCGCTTATGTCCCAGCCGTGCCGAGGCCGCCGTTCAGACGCCCTTGCCGGCGAGCTTGACCAGCCGCGCCACCTGCGCGTCGAGGAAGCCGCTGCTGCGTGCGTCGGTGAGCTCGCCGTCCCCATCGAAGGCCTTGTCGGCCAGGCCGACGGCGACCATCTCGGGCACCAGCAGCGCGCCGAAGCCGAGCTCCAGCGAGGTCCGGAGCTGGGTCAGGCCGCGATAGGCGCCGAGCGCGCCGGGCGAGGCGCCGCCGAGCGCCACGACCTTGCCGGCAAGGCCGGAGGCGGGAGCGCCGGGCTTGGCGGTCGAGGCCCAGTCGAGCGCGTTCTTCAGCGCCGGAGCGTAGCCGGCATTGTATTCCGGGCTGGCGATGTAGAGCCCGTCATGGGCGTCGATCAGCGCCCGCAGGTCATGCGCGGCCTGGGGGGCGTTGCCGAAGCCGGTGGCGTCGACCAGCGGCAGCGGATAGTCGCCGAGCGAGATCTGCCTCACCTCGGCGCCGGCCGCCCGGAGCTTCCTGGCCGCCAGGGTGGCCAGCTTGGTGTTGAGCGAACCCTCGCGCCAGGAGCCGGCGAAAACAAGAATCTTGGGAGCGGACATCGTTGCCTCTCGGAATATCGGGGCAGGAGGAAACCTGCCGGGAGAGGTCTAAGGCTTTGCAGCCGCGCCACCAAGACACGCTCTCGCCAGAGGGCGATTGCGCAGATGCAATGGCACGATGCTGTGAGCGGCAGTCTTTGAGCGAGGCGGCTCAGACGTGCTGGCGGTAGACCCAGACGCGCGCCGGCGGGATGTTGCGCAGCACCCAGTCCGAGACGAAGGCCTTCAAGCCCGAGCCCTTGCGCTGCACCGGCGAGATCACCGAATAGGTGAACTGGATGAAGGGCGCCCCTTCGACGACGAGCGTGAACGCGTCCTTGACCAGCGCGCTGCGCACGGCCGGCGGCCGCGTGAACAGCGGCAGGCTGGAGACGATCGCGATCGCCTTCTCGCCCAGATGGTCCTTCAGCGTCGTCGAGAGCGCGTAGGCATCGCCTTCGACCACGGTGGCGCGCGGGAAGCGCTCGCGCAGCAGCTTGCAGAATTCCGGGCTGTACTCGACCAGGATCAGCCTGGATTCATCGACGCCGCGCTCGATCAGCGCCTCGGTGACGGGGCCGGTGCCGGGGCCGATCTCGATCACCGGGCCTGGCTGCTCGGGATCGACGAAGGAGGCCATGCGCCGGGCCAGGAACGGGCTCGACGGCGTCACCGATCCCGTGCGCAGCGGCGCGTCGATCCAGGACTTGAGGAAGCGGGCATCGTCGCCGAGCTTGGCCTTGGCCTCGCCGGCCGCGCGCGTCACCCGCGTCTTCAGCTTGCCGGCATGGCTGCGGAACTCGTCCTCGACCTTGAAGCGCACGGCGGCGACCTTGAGCCGGGCTTCGGCCACGCTGTCGACCAATTCGGCGGCGGTGACCCGCATCTCGCCTTCGATTCGCGCGGCAACGCTGGATTGGCCGAAGCGGGAGGCAAGCGAGCGGGGCGCCCGTGGGGTCGAAGAGCGTGTCATCAAAGGCCTCTTGCCGCCGGCAGCGCAAACGCACGTCGGGCCGGTTCTTCGCCAGCGGCGCGACGTTAGCCGCCGGAATGAGGCCGTTCAAGGGCGGAATGAGATGGGCCCGGCCAATCCGCCGTTAAATCAACGGCCTGTGGACCGGCGCTTCGTCGAAGAGCAGCGCCATTCGCTCGGTCAGGCGCGGGTTGAGCAGGGTCAGCCGGCCATTGGCGATCGAGAACAGCCCGGCGCGGCGCAGCTTCGCCCAGGTCTTGTTGGTGTGGACGAGCGAGAGCCCGAGCGCATCGGCGAATTGCTGCTGCTTGAGCGGGAACTCGAAGCTGTTCTCGCTCACGAGCCCGAGCGCCTCGGCGCGCCGGTAGAGCGAGATCACCAGCGCCGCGATGCGCTCGCCGGCATTGCGCTGGCCGACGGAGGTCAGGTTCTCGTCGATCAGGCATTCCTCGCGCGAACCGAGCCAGGCGATCTCGTAGGACAGGGCCGGCCGGTGCTGGAACAGCTCCCAGACGCGCTTGCGCGGGAAGACGCAGAGTTCGACATCGGTCAGCGCCTCGATGCCGTGCTGGGCGGCGTTGAGCAGAGCGGCCTGTAGGCCTGCGAGATCGCCCGGCAGCAGGATGTTGAGGATCTGGCGCCGCCCGTCCGGCAGCGATTTGTAGCGGAAAGCCCAGCCGGAGAAGAGCGTGTAGAGCTCGGCATCCTCCTGGCCGGGGTGGATGATGTCGGCGCCGGCCGGCAGCCAGCGATGGTCGAGCTTCATCGACTGGATGAAGCGCACCTCCTCGTCGGATTTGTCCTTGAAGGCGGGCCTGAGCCGGAGCGGGCATGCCAAGCAGGGCGCGCCAGGGCGGGGCTGGCTGCCGGGACCGATCATCTTTTGTACGCACTCCCCCACATCGTGCCCATCAAACGCAGGTGTCGTGGCCTTGTTCCCGCGCGCCGCGCTGTAATGATCTCCGCGAGGGCCGGAACTGGGCTGCTCGCACCGGCGTTCCTGCAATGCGGCTCTGGACCGCGAGAAGTCTGGGGCCGGGCTCGCTGCGACCTGGTCCGACCGTGACGTGACTGGAGGGGCCCCGAGAGCATGACCGAGACGCCTGTCGCCGCACGCTCGCGCATGCGCCGCTTCTTCCGCCTGGCGCTGCGATTCTGGACGGGCGGGACGCGGCTGCGCGCCTGGCTCCTCACCATCACGGTGCTCGGCTTCATCGCCGCCCAGCTCGCCGCTGCCGTCGGCATCAACACCTGGAACAGGTTGTTCTTCGATGCGCTCGACAAGCGCGACGTCGCCGCGGTCTGGAGCGTCGTCGCCTGGCTGCCGGTCCTGGTCGCCGCCTCGGCGCTGTCCTTGTCGGGCGTGGTGATCAGCCGGATGCTGCTGCAGGTGCGCTGGCGCGAATACCTCACCCACCGCATCGCCGGCTGGTGGATCGCGGACCAGCGCTATTACCGCATGCAGTTCATCGTGAAGGAGCAGGCGGCGCCCGAGTACCGCATCGCCGAGGATGTCCGCCTCGCCATCGAGCCGCTCGCCGAGTTCGCCATCGGGCTGATCAGCGCCTTCGTCACCGCCGCGACCTTCGCTGCCATCCTCTGGCAGGTCGCGGGCTCCGCCCATTTCACGCTTGCCGGCATGCAGGTCGTCATTCCCAGCTACATGGCGCTCGCCGCGATCCTTTACGCGGTCGTCGCCTCGCTCGCGGCCTATGTCACCGGCAGGCCGCTGGTCGGCCGCATCGCCGCCAAGAACGAGGCCGAGGCCCAGTTCCGCGCCGAGATGACGCGCCTGCGCGAGAACGCCGAGAGCATCGCGTTGATCAAGGGCGATGCCGACGAGCGCTCCTCCGTCGGCGAGAACTACGGCCGCGTCGTCGCCGCCTGGCTGCGCGTCGTCCGCCAGCAGGGCGTAATCGCGCTCGTGCTCAACACCAACGGAGCGCTCTTCCCGATCGTGCCGCTGCTGCTGATCGCGCCGAAATACCTCGCGGGCGAGGTCACGTTAGGAGCCGTCATGCAGGTGGTCGCGGCCTTCAGCGCGGTGCAGGCGGCGCTGATCTGGTTCGTCGACAATTTCGTCAGGCTGGCCGAATGGTTCGCCTCGGTGACCCGCGTCGACGAACTGGCCGAGGCCTTGGAAGGCCTGGACGTCGGCACCATCATGGAGAGCGACACGCAGATCCATCTCGGCGAGAGCGACGACGGCGCCATCCACATCGAGAGCCTCTCGGTGGCCCACAGCAATGGCCGCGTCGTCATCGCCGACGCCTCGGTGGTGATCGGCCTCGGCGAGAAGGTGCTGATCGTCGGCGAGAGCGGCACCGGCAAGTCGACCTTGATCCGGGCGCTCGCCGGGCTCTGGCCCTGGGGCTCCGGCGCGATCAGCCTGCCGCGCGGCAAGACCGTCGCCTTCGTGCCGCAGAAGCCCTATTTGCCGATGGGCACCCTGCGCACCGTGCTGCTCTACCCGGAGGCCCAGAGCCCGGCCGATGACGAGACCGTCATCGCCGCGCTCAAGCGCTGCGGCCTCGCCTATCTCGCCAAGCGCCTGGACGAGGACGACAAATGGGACCGCATCCTCTCCGGCGGCGAGCGTCAGCGCGTCGCCTTCGCCCGCCTGCTGATCCAGAAGCCCGACATCATCATCATGGACGAGGCGACCTCGGCGCTGGACGAGGACAGCCAGAACTCGCTGCTCGGCCTGTTCGAGGCGGAACTGGCGCGGTCGACCATGATCAGCGTCGGCCATCGCCCCGGCCTCGAGGAGTTCCACGACCGCAAGATCACGCTGGAGAAGCGGCTCGCGGGCGCGCACCTGACCTCGCGCCGCCTCGGCAAGTCGCTCTGGCGTCTGTTCCGCAGCCGGCTGCCGGCCAATGACGAGGAATCCTGACGCTCGCGCTGCCGTGATGCAGGAAAATCGGAACTTTGTGAGTTAGATCACGTTCTTCCCGATGGAAACCATGCGACGTCGCACGGTCATCATGGCGTCGGGAGAGACAGTATGTTGAACGACAGCCTTGCCCCCATCGGGCGCGCCTTCGCCTTCTTCGGAATCATGGCTGCCGTCATCGGCGCGCTGACCCTCGGCGCCGACGTCCAGGGCTCCGCCGACCAGAGCTCGGCGACGATCGCCCAGCTCAAGCAGCGCCAGAACTTGCCGGCCGAGACCGAGTTCGCCTCAGTCGACCCGGCCCATCGCACCGCCGACCGCACCAAGCGCGCGATCGCGACCTCACAGGAGGCGCATCTCGCGAATCCGGATCGCGCCATCCTGCGCTGAGCCTGGCCCCGGGAACTTTTCCGCCTTCGCAGCGTTCTCGACCTAGCGCTCCCCTCGCGCGACGCACTTGATAAGCCGCCTCCGGGCGGCTTGTTTTTTGTGTCGCGGCGGGCGTGTAAGAGGTTGAGACATGTATCTGCGCATCCGCCACGCCACCACCTACCGCTATGCCGAGCCCGTCCAGTTCGGGCCGCACCGGCTGATGCTGCGGCCGCGCGACAGCTTCGACCTGCGCGTCGTCGACACCGCGCTGACGATCACGCCGCGGGCGCGGCTGCGCTGGATGCACGACGCCTATGGCAACTCGGTCGCGGTCGCGAATTTCGATGCGCCGTCCGACACGCTCGACATCGTCAGCGAACTCGTGATCCAGCGCTTCGGCTCGGCCCTGCCGCGCTCCGAGGTCGAAGCGGAGACGGCCGTGACCGGCGTCGCCTACAGCCCGGCCGAGAATGCGGTGCTCCAGCCCTATCTCGACCTCGCCGCCGCCGATCCCGACGGCGTGCTCGACCAATGGCTCGCCGATTTCAGCGCCCGCATCGGCCAGGGCTCCGGCCATCTCCTGCGCGACCTGGCCCACGCCATCTATACCGGGCTGAGCTATGCGGTGCGCTATGACGAGGGCACGCAGCACCCGGCCGACACGATCCGCGGGGGCAGCGGCTCCTGCCGCGACTATGCCTGGCTCTTCATCGAGCTGGCGCGGCGCCTGGGCTTCGCCGCGCGCTTCGTCACCGGCTATATCCATGACCGGACGATGGCGGGCGGCAACCTCGTCTCGGCGGTCGGACTGACCCATGCCTGGGCCGATGTCTTCATCCCCAGCGACGGCTGGGTCGAGTTCGACCCGACCAATGACCTCGTCGCCGACCGGCAGCTCCTGCGCGTCGCGGTGGCGCGCGTGCCGGAGGACGCCTCGCCGGTCTCCGGCAGCTATACCGGCCGGGCGGGCTCCTTCCTGGGCCTGAGCGTCGGCGTCAGCATCGAGCAGGCGGAGCTGGTGGGGTAGTCACCCCCGGTGCACCACCCGCCACGAGCCGAGCACCCGCCCTTCCGGCTTCCTCACCTGCACGGCCTCGATCTGCGCCAGCAGCCCGGCGAAGAGCTTGGGCGGCTCGCTATAGGTGATCGCGCGGTCGGCTTCGATCGTGATCTCGATCGTCCCGGCGTCGGTATCGCCAACCATCACCATGATGCTGACATCGGGCGTGCTGCGGAGCGCGCGCGAGACCACGTCGACGATCATGAAGCCGAGCGGGATGATCCGGTCGACCGCAAGCGAGGACACCGTCTCGATCTTGCTGGTCACCCATTGGTCGCGGCGGCGGATCAGGTTGAAGATCATCGTCATGACGTCGTCGAGGAAGAGGTCGACGCGCACCGGCTGCATCTCGCCATCGGCCAGGGTGAAGCGATAGGCGGCCGAGAGCACGTGGACGCGGCACTCGGCGTCGGAGAGCGCGAGGCGCGCCTCGCCGCGATAGTCGCGCTTGGACAGGCCGATATAGCTCTGCACGACTTGCAGGCTGTTCTTCACCCGGTGGTGCAGCTCGCGCACCAGGAAGCGGTTGTCGTCGAGCGCGGTCTGCAGCCGGCGCTGGCGCACCTCCTGGTCGTCGACCATGGTGTTGAACGCCTCGGCGACGCTGCGGATGTCGCTCGGCATGTCGTCGGCGACGGCGGCGCGCGCGCTCGACAGCGTCGCGCGGGCCCGCGCCGCGGCCTCGATGCCGCGCAGCCAGCGCACGCAATGCCGGTCGATGGCGCGCAGGTAGACGAAGCAGAGCAGCGCCAGCGTCAGCAGCGGCGTCAGCAGCAGGGCGAGGAACTGCGTCCGCGCCGCCCGCTCGGCCATGTCGTCGAAGTTGGCGATGACGTAGAGGTCCGGCTCGGCCACCAGCCGGGCCGCGTAGGAGCGCATATCGCCCTTGCGGTTCGGCGCTTCCCACCGCTCGGTGCGCTGGGGCACGATCTCCTGTGCCGGGAGCCAGGAATCGTCCTGCTCGTCCACCCCGCGGCTGGTGATGACATCGCCGCCGCGATTCACCAGCGCGACGGCAATGCCGCTATCGCTGCCGCTGACGTCGAAGACCTGGTTCAGCAGATCGGGGTCGACGAGCAGCAGCGCGTCCTGCATCGGGCCGGCCGTGGTGTTCTGCGCGTAGACCGCCAGGTAGCGCTGACCTCCCACGCGGATCTGGTCGTAGCGCGCCCGGGCAAGCTCGGTGCCGCCCCAGACCTGGATCACCTGCCGCCCCTTCAGGCCTTCCGCCGAGGAATCCAGATCGGCCGTGCTGATCCGGTCGTCGAGCGAGGCCGAGCAAATCCGCCCGTCGCGCATCCTGATATGGACGGCGCGGTAGCCGGCGATCTGCGTGAGCATCTCGCGCTCGATCTGCCCGCAATCGCCATCGCCCGTCTTCATGGCGGCGAGCGTCGTCCCCGTCGCCAGCAGCGAGCGCAGTGCGCCGCGATACCAGACGCGCGTGCGCACCGCGAAATCATCCGCCGTGCGCGCCTGGAAGGACTGGATCGAGGCGATGACCGTCCGATAGGTCGTGATCGCGGCGATCGCCGTCAGGAAGGCGATCGGCAGGACGATGGCGACCAGCAGGGCCAGAAGCCGGCCTCTGACGGTCTTGAACCGCGCCAGCCGCATCAGAGTCTGACGATTTCGGCCCCGGTCCTCTGCACGGCCGCCGCGCTCTGCCGGTCAGGCCCGAGATCGTCGAGACCGCCGATGGAGAGAAGCTCGGCCAGCTTGGTCCGGGCGCGATTGACCCGGCTCTTGATCGTCCCGATGGCGACGCCGCAGATCTCGGCCGCCTCCTCGTAGGACAGCCCGGTGGCGCCGACCATGATCAGCACCTCGCGCTGCTCCTCCGGCAGCTTTGCCAGCGCCTTGCGGAAATCGGCCAGGTCGAGATGGCTCTCCTGGTTGCCGTGCACGGCGATGCGCTCGGCATAGGTGCCCTCGGAATCCTGCACCTCCCGCCCGCGCTTGCGGTAGAGCGAGTAGTAGGTGTTGCGCAGGATGGTGAAGAGCCAGGCGCGCAGGCTCGTGCCCGGCTCGAACTTGTCGGAATTGCCCCAGGCCTTCAGCAAGGTGTCCTGGACCAGGTCGTCGGCGAGCTGCATCGAGCCCGACAGCGAGGCCGCGAAGGCTCGCAGGTTCGGGATCTCCTTGATCAGCCCGTCCTTGAAGTCAGAGGCGCTCATCGGACGTTCCTCCGGCGGACGCACGTTGTTCCTGTGCTTCCAACTGCGCCAGCAGGACCAGAAATTTGTCGGGAATCGGGGCGCTCACGAGGTCGTCATAATGAGCCTTCAGCGACCGGCCGATCGATTCCTGGACCTTCGGGTCCAGGACCGGCTCCTGCTCGTCGCCCCGGTCGGGCTCCGTCATCCCCAGATCCGCGTTGCTCATCTTGCCCTCACGCCCGCTCGCAGGCCCGCTTTTGGCACGGGTCCCGTTGATATTTCACTATTCAGTCGCCGTTCGCCCCGGGCGGTCAAGACCGATTCTAAAGGCTGTGCGTACCGACACTCATCCGGCCAAAGTAACGGTCGGTTTCCGGAAAAGTTCCCGCCGGAACAAAAAATAAATCGCTTGTCAGAAAGCCGTTCCCGGTGCTCATTTTCGGCAGTTTAAAAAGGACGTATCCATGTCGATTGCGAAAGAAATTGCGCCGAATCTGCCTTATCTGCGTCGCTTCGGCCGGGCACTCAGCGGCACGCAAGCAAGTGGCGACGCCTATGTGGTGGCGATGCTGGAAGCGCTTGTCGTCGATCCCAGCGTCTTCCCGCGCGACGTCAATTCCCGCATCGGCCTGTACCGGACCTTCCTGAAGCTCTGGTCGTCGGTGGGCCTCAACATCAACGCCGCAACCTCGGGGTTCGAGCGCTCCTCCGCCGAGCGCAACCTCGAGGCGCTGACGCCGCGCCCGCGCCAGGCCTTCCTGCTGCGCACGGTCGAGGGCTTCTCGATCGAGGACGTCGCGTCGATCATGGAGGTCTCTGCGGCCGAGGCGGCCAACCTCGTGCAGCTTGCCGGCCAGGAGATCGCCGAGCAGGTCGCGACCGACGTGCTGATCATCGAGGACGAGCCGATCATCGCGCTCGACATCGAGACCATGGTCGAGGAGCTCGGCCATACCGTGACCGGCGTCGCCCGCACGCACCGCGAGGCGATCGCCTCGGTGGCCAAGAAGCGGCCCGGCCTCGTATTGGCCGATATCCAGCTCGCCGATGGCAGCTCGGGGCTGGACGCGGTGAACGAGATCCTCGCCGCCATCGACGTTCCCGTGATCTTCATCACCGCCTATCCCGAGCGCCTCCTGACCGGCGACCGGCCGGAGCCGGCCTTCCTGATCACCAAGCCGTTCCAGCCAGAGGCGGTGAAGGCCGCGATCAGCCAGGCGCTGTTCTTCGACCGGCGCGCCGGCCGCAAGGCGGCCTGACCAATTTTCTGATGTTTTTTCAACCCGCGGCCTTCGGGCCGCGGGTTTTTGATGTCGAGGCCGCGTCACCAACCCATGAAGTAGATCACGAGCAGCACAGGAAACGGCAGCACCACCATCGCGAGCCCGACCCAACGCATCTCATCCACTCTCACATCCCCGTCCCTTCGCTTGCCGCGTTGCGCCGCCGGATTCACCGGGGCTTGCGTAGCAAGGCGATCAACCCGGTCAACGCCGCAGCTGCGAGCGCCATCGCGAACATCACCCGCGCGACCGATACGGCCAGCCCGGGCACGCCGCCGAAGGCCAGCATCGCCGCAACCAGCGCAACGATCAGAAAAGTCACGGCCCAGCCGGCCATCGGATATCCCTCGACGTTCGAATCGCTGCCTTTGGGAAACAGTTGCCTGCCGGCAAAGGTTCCGGTTTCCAACCGGCCTTATGCTTCCCGGCGGAACAGCTTCCCGCGTGAAGCCGTTGCCTTCTCGAAGCCGGCGGCGTGAGCCCTCGCGCAAAAGCGACGGAGCGGATGAAGCGATTGCGAGCCAGCGCCAGGGTCGTTGGAACGGGCGCTATCTTCATGGCGTTGAGCCTGAGCGCGGCCGGAGCAGCGCCCCGTCCTGCGCCCGCCCCTTTGCCACCTGTGCGCCCGCCCGAGTTCGCCCGGCCGCAGCTGCCTGCGGCCCCGCCTCCAGCGCCGGAGCGCGGACATCAAATTGTCGTCGAGCCCTCCAGCGAAACCGCGAACCCGGCGGGAAGCGCATGCCTGCGCGCGCTTGCGTCGGTGCCGGGCAACCGCGTTCGCCCGGCCGAGCCGAAGTCGGTCTCGTCAGCCGATCCGGCCTGTCAGATCACTGACGCCGTCACGGTCGAGGCGCTCGCCGTTCGCAAGGCGGATGGTCCGGGGGAGGTCGCCTTCAATCCGCCCGTTACGATCGGCTGCGACATGGCGCGCACGCTGGCCGATTGGCTCGACGGCAGCCTGGAGCCGCTGGTGCGCGGCCATTTCGGCAAGGAGCTGTCGCGCCTGCGGGTCGGCGGCGGCTATGAATGCCGCCGCCGCAACCGGCAAAGCGCCGGGCCGGTCAGCGAGCATGCGACCGGCCGGGCGCTCGACATCTTCGCCTTTACGGTCGGGGAGCCGAAGGCCGGTGGCTTCGACGTGGTGGTGGAGAAACATGACGGCCTGGCGCAGGGCCGCTTCGTCCAGGCGGTGCGCCATTCGGCCTGCGGCGCCTTCTCGACCAGCCTCGGGCCGGGCTCGGACGCCGCCCACGCCAACCACCTGCACGTCGATATCCAGGCGCGGCGCTCGGCCTCGACACGATTCTGCCAATAAGGACGGCGATGGGCTAGAAGACGATGTCCGAGAGGTCGTCGACACTGGCGGGGAGGGCGGGCTCGGAGAGGTCAGGCGGGAGGGATCTGGTCCGGCTGCGCTCGCGTCGCTCCCGGCGGAGCGCCAGGACGGCAAGGGCCGCATCCCCGTCCAGCCCCGACGCGATCAGGTCTTCCAGCTCCCAGAAGGGCGGAAGTTCGTCCTGGCCGCGCTGCATCGGCAGGGGTTTTGCGTACGGGGCTTGGGGGGTACGGATGGACATCTGGATTTCCGGCCGAAGTAGAATGTTAACGTATGATCTCCGCTGGGGTTCCAGATTGGTTAGGAACTGTGGAGCGAATGCGGCGTTTTCAGGTAACCATCTTGTCTAGGAGATTCGTGATGAGCCATCGGATTGCCAATGTCGCGACCGCGGTCGCGTTTGCCTTCGCCGCTTTCGGCGCAGCGCCCACCATGGCTCAGGCTCAGACGGGTGCTCCCGCCGGCCGGCTTTCTTGCAGTGTCGGCCCCGGCCTCGGGCTGGTCGTGACCTCGCAGCGCCCGATGGAATGCCGCTTTTCGCCGCGCCGCGGGCCCGTGCAGGCCTATAGCGGCGTGGTTCGCAGCTTCGGCCTCGATGTCGGCACGATCCGGCGCAGCACCATGTCCTGGCGCGTCTACGGACCCTATGCGCGCGCACCGCTCGGCGCCCTTGCCGGCACCTATGCCGGCGCGGCCGCGGGTGCTTCGGCCGGCGCGTCGGGTGGCTCCGGCAACTTCCTGGTCGGCGGCGTCAACAACGAGGTAACCCTTCAGCCCCTCTCCCTGCAGAGCCGCCGCGGCTACAATGTCGCCGTCGGCGTCACCGGCTTCGAGCTCTCGCTGGTGCCGCCGCGCCGCCGGCGCTGAGCCCTGGAGCATGGTGCGAAAAAGCGGGCACCGGGTTTTCGCGTAAGCCGTGCTCTGAATTTTAGCCGAAAACCTGCGCGGAGGCCGGCCTTCGCGCCATGGTTACGATTCGATAACCTTCCTGGCGCAAGTTTAGTCTAATTTGATGCTTTCGGCCCGCCCACCGCTCGCGGGCCGGAACAACGCCATATCTGCGACGTTCCCCCCGCCTGGGGCCGAGTTTTGAGTCGAGCATGGCGCGAAATGTGGGAACCGGTTTCTCGCGAAAGGCCATGCTCCCGCTTTTGGTGACGTGATCTAGGAAAGGACGCCGGATTCGATGCCTGACATCCGCATCCTGATAGTCGAAGACGATCCGTTCATCGCCATGGACATCGAATACGCCGTCATGGAGAAGCTTGGCGACAGTGCCGAGCTGATCGTGGTGGAATCCGTCGAGGAGGCGCGCCGCGCCGCCGCCTCGCCTCTCTCCTGCGCCCTGCTCGACATCGACGTGGTCGGCGGCAAGACCTTCGACGTCGCCGCCAGCCTGCTCGACAAGGGCACGCCGATCGCCTTCGTCTCGGGCTCGACGCCGTCGGACGTGCCGCTGGCGCTGCGGGCCGTGCGCTTCCTGCGCAAGCCCTTCTCGACCCGCGAGATCGTCAGCTTCGTCTCGGGCGCGCTGAAGGTCCACTGACGCGGCATCGGCCGCGGGCCGCCCGTCATCAGCGCTTCGGGAAAATCAACGTCACCCGCGTGCCCGGCCGCTCGGCGCCGGGCGAGACCGCATCCGTCTCCATCGTCGCGCGCATGCTGCGCAGCAGGCTGGCGATCACGGTCTGGCCGAGCCCCTTGGTCTCGAGCTCGGCCGGCGTGCCGACGCCGTCATCCTCGACGCTCAGGACGAGCGCCGCGTTCTCGGCATCGCCGTTCTGCCGCATGCCGATGACGATCCGCCCGGGCATGGTGCCGGGAAAGGCGTGCTTGATTGCGTTGGTGACGAGCTCGTTGACGATCACCACGAAGGAGACGGCGTCGCGCCCGGGCAGGCGGATCGCATCCAGGTCGAGCGTGATCTCGATCGGCCGCCCCTCCGCCGCCTTGCCGATCTCGGTAAGCAGGTCCTCCAGATAGGCCCGCGCGTCGATCTCGTCGGTCTCGATGTCCAGGCGCAGGCGGCGCTGGCCGGCGGCGATCGCCTGGATGCGCGACTGCGCCTGCGCGAGCGCGGCCTTGACGGCAGGCTCGCGGGTCTGGCGGCTCTGCACGTTCAGCAGCGCCGAGACCATGGCGAGGTTGTTGCCGACGCGGTGGTTGACGTCGCGCAGCAGCGCCTCGATGCGGATGCGCTCGCCCTCGAGCTGCTGCGTGCGCTCGCTGACGATCTGCTCCAGCTCGGCATTGGTCATGGCGAGCATGGTGCTGCGGCGCTGGCGCGCGCGCAATTGCAGCCAGGCCGCGAAGGCGAGGCCAGCCAGCGCCACGATGATGCCGGCGCTGGCCCAGAGCCGGCGCCGCTCCTCGCGGTTGTTGAGCGCGACCAGCCGGATGTTCTCGGCGAGCTGGATCTGCTGGATCGTGCCACGCAGCTCGTCCATCGCCGCGACGCCGCTGCCGGCGCGCATCAGCGCCAGCGCCGCGCTGTTTCGGCCCTCGCGCATCAACGTGACGGTGGTCTCGAGTTCGGCGAGCTTGCGCGTCGCCTGCGTGCGCGCGACTTCGGCCCGCTCCTTCTGCTGGCGGTCCTTGCCGACCAGAGCTTCCAGGGCGTCGAGTTCGGGTATGGCGGCGGCGCGGCCGCTGGTGAACGGCGCCAGATAGGCGGCATCTCCAGTCAGCAGATAGCCCCGCTGGCCGGTCTCAGCGTCGCGGACATGGCCGAGGAAGCGCTCGGCCCGCTCGCGGATCTCGATGGACAGCGAGACCTGCCGCGCCGCTTCGATCGCCCAGCTGTTGATCCAGGCGGCCAGCACGATCGCCACGCCGACGACGCCGATCGCGACGATCGTCGTGGTGGCGGAGCGCAGCCTCGCGCTGAGCTGCGTCATCGGAAGCAAGGACAACCGACCGCGTTGCGTTGCATGGGCGAGCATGGACACCGTGATAAATGACGGAGTCGACAATCCCTACGTAAAAAGACGCGCCCAGTCCATGCGCGGGTTACCGTGACGGAAAGTCGCTCAGAGACCATTTGAGAATTCGCTGGCGTGAGCCGATTGGCGTGGTTGTCGAGAACCGGAGCGCCGCGGGCTTTTCGTCCGCGAGCATCGGAAGCGCAGGCAACCGCGTTGGCCGGCCGCGCTGGTAGAACTCTCAAACGGTCTCTCACGCCTCCTCGTCTTCTCCGCTCCCGCCGGTCGCCTTGAAGATCTGCCGGCCCAGCACGGCGCCCAGCGCCACGACAGCGCCGGCCAAACCCATGCGCCAAGCCATGCGCGAGCCCATCATCTTGGCGGCGATCGGCGCTCCGACAAGCGCTGCCGTCGCCAGCGGGCGGGAGGGTCGTGGCCGGCCCTTGAGATAGGCGGCAACGCCGAACGCGATCAGCGCCAGCACCAAGAGCGCGCCGGCGATGATCAGGCTGGCCGACACCGAGCCGTAGTGGGCGGCAAGCGCCGTATGCAGCGCGCCCAGCGCAAAGCCGAGCGCCCCGAACAGGAGCAGGCCGGCGAGCCCGTAAAGGCTGTAGATCGTGACGTTGCGCCTGACTGCGCCGCCGACTTCCGACGCGATGAACGCTCCCAGGCCCCCCAGCATGGTCAGCGCGCCGACAGGAAGCCGACGAACAGCCCGACCGCCGCCGCCAAGCCGAGCGCGCGCAGCGGCCGCTCGCGGATCTCCTCGACGATCAGGCGCTGCAGGTCGGTGGCCTGTTCCTTGGCGACATCGGCCATCTTGTCGGTATCGACGCCGACCGCCTTGAGCTTGCTGCTGACATTGGCCACCAGCTCCTCGGCGCTGTGCATCAGGCTGTCCTGCAGCGCCTCGGCCTCGCGGCTGGCGCGGCGCCCGGCCGTCGTGGCGCGTTCGGCCACATCCTCAGCGCCGGAGGCGGCCTCGTCCTTGGCGCGTTTGACGGCGGCACTCGCCTGGCGTTTCGCGGAAGCGGCGGTGGTGGCCATGTCTGTCGTCCCCTGTGCGTGAAATGCTGTGCCCGCCGAGGAGCCCGGCGTTCATGCAGTGCCAACGTTCCAATGGAACTCCGGTTCCGCGCCAGGTTCAAGCAGACTTGCCCGCGGCCTGCCCGCCCGCGTCGGACTCTTCGGCCTGGGCTCGCCGGTATCTGGCGAATTCCTCCTGCGCCACCAGTGCGACCAGGACGATCGGCGTCGACAGCACGGCCCCGATCGGCCCCCAGAGCCAGAGCCAGAAGATGAAGGCGATGAAGATCAGGAAGGGCGAGATCGTCAGCCCGCGGCCGACGAAGAGCGGCGTGACCGCGTTGCCCTCGACGAGGTGCATTACATAGTAGATCGCCGCTGGCCAGATCGCGTTGATCAGCAGGGGTGCGGTGAGCAGGGCTGCCGCGAACAGCATGACCGCCACGATGATCGGGCCGATGAAGGCGAGGTAGTTCAGCAGGAAGGCGATCGCACCCCAGAAGACCGGGAAGGGCAGGCCCGCCAGCCAGGCGATCAGCGTCGTCAGCACGCCCATGCCGAAGTTGATCAGCGTGACCAGGCCGAAATAGCGCGCCACCCGGGTCTCGATCTCCTGGAAGAACGAGCCGGCCGAGCGCCGCGCGCTGCGCCCGAGGCAGAACCTGAGCGCCCGGGCCTTGAGATGCCGGCGCGTCGCGAGCCAGAAATAGACGGTCGCGACGAAGATCAGCAGGCCGCCGGCGGCCGTCGAGGAACTCATCGCGATGTCGACCAGCGGATTGCCCTGGGAGACGTTGAGCTCGACGCCCTCCTTGCCGGAGAGGCTGGCGGTCGCCTTCTTGAAGTCTTCCATGAAGGCGAAGACGCCGGAGAGCTTGGCGCGCAAGGCCGCCAGCATCGCCGGGAACTGGTCGCTCCAGGCGGCGATGGGGACCGCCAGCACGGTCACGGCGGACAGCAGCACGAACACGCCGAGCAGGACGATCAGCGCCGCCGCCAGAAGCTGCGGCACGCCACGGCGCACCAGCCAATCGACGGACGGGCCCAGGACGAGGCCGAAGATCACGCCTGCCGTCACCGGCAGGGCGATGACCCGCGTGAGATAGAGCGCTGCGGTGGCGAGGATGACGAAGATGCCGACGATCGCATAGCGCAGGATCAGGTCGTGCTCGTAGGGCGTGACCTCGCCAGTGTCCTCGGCGGTCTCGGTCTCCGCCATATAGCGTGGGAACGGCTTCCAGGCAGATGTGCTGAGCATGGTCCGGCCCCCGCGCGCCACGCTCAAGGGCGCGTCAGGACCTAAACGGCTCGGCGTTGGGGAAGGTTCCGGCCGGCGCTCCCGGCTGGAAGCCTCAGTGCGCCTCGTCCCAGTTGCCGGCGGCGCGGGCATCGACCTGCAGCGGCACGCGCAGCTGCACGGCCGGGTGCGGCGCGTCGACCATCACCCTGGTGATGACCGGCAAGGTCGCCTCGACTTGGGCGTCCGGCACCTCGAACACCAGTTCGTCGTGCACTTGCAGCAGCATGCGCGCGTCGAGCTTCGCGGCGGCCAGTGCATCGTCCATCCGCACCATGGCGCGGCGGATGATGTCGGCGGCCGAGCCTTGGATCGGCGCGTTGATCGCCTGGCGCTCGACGAAGGCGCGCTCGGACGGGTTCTTCGAGGCTACCGCCGGGAAATGGCAGACGCGGCCGAAGATCGTGGTCACCAGCCCGTTGGCGCGCACCGCCGTCTTGGTCTGGTCCATGTAGTCGCGGATGCCGGGGAAGCGCTCGAAATATTTGCGGATATAGGCGCCGGCCTCCTCGCGCCCGATGCCAAGCTGGTTGGCGAGGCCGAAGGCCGAGATGCCGTAGATGATGCCGAAATTGATCGCCTTGGCCCGGCGGCGCACCTCGCTCGGCATGCCCGCGACGGGTACGCCGAACATCTCGGACGCGGTCATCGCGTGGATGTCGACGCCATCGGCGAAGGCCTGCCGGAGTTGCGGGATGTCGGCGATATGGGCGAGGATGCGCAGCTCGATCTGGCTGTAGTCGGCCGAGATCAGCTTGTGGCCCTTCTCGGCGACGAAGGCGGTCCTGATCTTGCGGCCGGCCTCGGTGCGGATCGGGATGTTCTGCAGGTTCGGCTCGGAGGAGGAGAGCCGGCCGGTGGTCGTCGCAGCCAAAGCGTAAGACGTATGCACGCGATGGGTCTGCGGGTTCACATAGCCCGGCAGCGAGTCGGTATAGGTCGATTTCAGCTTGGCGAGCTGGCGCCATTCCAGGATCTTCGCGGGCAGCTCGTGGCCCTGCTCGGCCAGGTCCTCCAGCACGCCGGCGCCGGTCGCCCACTGCCCGGTCGCGGTCTTCTGCGCGCCGGCCAGGCCCATCTTGCCGAACAGGATGTCGCCGAGCTGCTTGGGCGAGCCGATCGTGAATTTTTCGCCGGCGAGCGTGTAGATCTCGTCCTCCAGCCGCGCCAGCCCCTGCGCGAAATCGCCGGAGAGACGCGACAGGATCTGCCGGTCGATGGCGATGCCGCGCCGCTCCATCTTGGCGAGCACGTCGACCAGCGGCCGCTCCAGCACCTCGTAGACGCCGGTCTTGCCCTCGGCCGCGAGCCGCGGCTTCAGCGCTCGCCACAGGCGCAGCGTGACGTCGGCATCCTCGGCGGCATAGGCGGTCGCCTTGTCGAGTTCGACCTTGTCGAAGGTGATCTGCGCCTTGCCGGTGCCGGCGACCTCGGAATAGGGGATCGTCTTGTGGCCGAGATGCAGCTCGGAGAGGCGGTCCATGCCGTGGTTGTTCCGGCCGGCATCGAGCGCATAGGAGATCAGCATCGTGTCCTCGACCGGGAACACGGTCAGGCCGTGCCGTTCGAGGATCAGCAGGTCGTATTTCAGGTTCTGGCCGATCTTGAGGATGCTTGCATCTGCGAGAAGGGGCTTCAGCGCCGTCACCACGTCGGTGAGCGGAATCTGGCCCTCGACCATGCCGCCGCCGAACAGGTCGGTGCCGCCGCGATGCTGCAGCGGGATGTAGCAGGCCTTGCCGGGCGCGACCGCGAGCGAGATGCCGACGAGGTCGGCCTGCATGGCGTCGAGCGAATTGGTCTCGGTGTCCAGCGCAACGTAGCCGGCTTCATAGGCCCAGCCGATCCAGCGGGTGAGGTCGGCCAAACTGCGCACGCATTCATAGGTCGAGCGGTCGACCGGCAGCTTGGCCACCTCGTCGCGGCGCTGCGCCACCAGATCCGCGGGCGTCATCAGTCCGTCCGCGGAGACGGAGGCCGTGGCCGGGACGGCGCCGTTTGCGACCGGCGCGCCCTCGTTTGCTGCTACTGGGGCGGCGGCGAATGTTGCGACGGCATCACCGCCGACATAGAGCGCCTTCAACTCGGCCGCGCGCGAGCCGCCGGGCGCCAGCGCCGCATCGGCCTCGACGGCGGAGACATCGACCTCGTAGGCCTCGGAGACGCGCTTGGTGATGGTGGTGAACTCCATCGCCTTGAGGAAGGCGACGAGCCTGGCCGGGTCGGGCTGGCCGAGCGTCAGATGCGAGAGCGGCGTCTCGACCGCGACGTCGTCGACCAGCGTCACCAGCTTGTGCGAGATGCGGATTTTCTCGATCACCTCGGGATTGGTCAGCGTCTCCCGGCGCTTGGGCTGCTTGATCTCGCCGGCCCGCGCCAGCAGCGTCTCGATGTCGCCGAATTCCCCGATCAGCTGCGCCGCCGTCTTGATGCCGATGCCCGGCGCGCCCGGCACGTTGTCGGTGGCGTCGCCCGCCAGCGCCTGCACGTCGACGACCTTATTGGGCATGACGCCGAAATATTCGACCACTTCGGGCTCGCCGATACGCCGCTCCGCCCGGAAGCCTGCGCCCTTCTTGGCGTCGCCCGAGGCGGGGTCGTACATGGCGACGCCCGGCCTGACGAGCTGCATCAGGTCCTTGTCGGCCGAGACGATCAGCACGTCGGCCCCGGCCTCGCGCGCCTGCTTGGCATAGGTCGCGATCAGGTCGTCGGCCTCGTAGACGTCCTGCTCGACCGGGATCAGCCCGAAGGCGCGCACGGCTTCGCGCATCAGCGGAAATTGCGGGATCAGATCGGCCGGCGGCTCGGAGCGGTTGCCCTTGTAGGCGGGATAGAGCGTCTTGCGGAACGAGTTCTCGGACTTGTCGAAGATGATGGCGAGATGGGTCGGCTTCACGCCGAGCACGCCCTCGCGCACGAACTGGAAGAGCTTTGTGGCGAAGAGCCGGACTGCGCCCGAGGGCAGGCCATCCGAGCGCGAGAGGTATTTCCGGTCCTGGTTGATCGACTGGAAATAGGCGCGGAAGATGAAGTTCGAGCCATCGACCAGGAAGAGATGGTCGCCGGGCTTCAGATCGGGTGCGGTCGTGCTCATGGCGCGGACCTTATGCGGGCGAGGCGGACCGGTCCATTGGTGTTGCGCGGGTTGGCGCAAAAGCCTGTCAGCAGTCTGGCGCTGCCCTACCAGTAAGAGGCGCGGGGAACCCTCTCCCGTAGGGAGAGGGCAGGGTGAGGGGTAGGCCGTTGGACCAGTTAGGCAAAAAGCCAACCGCGTCATTGCGAGCGCAGCGAAGCAATCCAGGGGGACGTCGAGCGCTTCAGTCTGGATTGCCTCGCTGCGCTCGCAATGACGGGTAGGTCACGGCTACAATGTCAAACGACCGACACCTCACCCAACCCTCTCCTTGCAGGAGAGGGCTTTTCCGGCGGGCTTCCGCATCCGATCGATACGGCTTCACTTCGTGATCGTATCGATCTCCGCAAGCTCTTCAGCCGTCAGCGCCCACTCTGCCGCCTTCACATTGGCCTCGACCTGCTCGGGCTTGGTCGCCCCCGCAATGACGCTGGAGACGACCGGCTGGGCCGCCAGCCAGGAGAAGGCGAGCTCGATCAGGGTCTTGCCGCGCGCCTCGCAGAAGGCGGTCAGCTTCTCGGTCTTCTCCCAGTTGACCTCGGTCAGCACCTCGGTCGCGCGCTGCGATTCCCGGGTCATGCGCGCGCCTTCCGGCAGCGGCGCGTTGCGCTTGTACTTGCCGGTCAGCAGGCCGTTGGCGAGCGGGAAATAGGGCAGCAGGCCCATGTCGTAGTGCATGGCGGCCGGGATCAGCTCCTTCTCGGCGCCGCGCACCATCAGGCTGTACTCGTCCTGGCAGGAGACGAAGCGCTCGGTGCCGAGCGTCTTGGCGGTCCAGGCCGCATCCGCGACCTGCCAGCTCGGGAAGTTGGAGCAGCCGATATAGCGCACCTTGCCCTGGCTGATCAGGTCTTCGAGCGCGCGCAGCGTCTCGTCGATCGGCGTCAGCGGGTCGGCGCGGTGGATCTGGTAGAGGTCGATCCAGTCGGTCTTCAGCCGCGTCAGCGAAGCCTCGACCGCCTCGATGATGTAGCGGCGCGAGCCGCCCTTCTTGATGCCGGCCTCATCCATGTTCATGCCGAACTTGGTCGCGAGCACGATCTGCTTGCGGCGGTCGCCGAGCAACTGGCCCATCACGTCCTCCGAACCGCCGCGATTGCCGTAGACGTCGGCGGTGTCGAACAGGGTGATGCCGCAGTCGATCGCCTTGTCGATGACCTTGCGGGCCGACTCGAAGTCGATCCGGCCGCCGAAATTGTTGCAGCCGAGGCCGACGAGCGAGACGCGCAGGCCGGAGCGGCCGAGATTGCGGGTGAGCATGGGGAGGAGTCCTTCGATGGGAAGGACCGTAGAGGATCAGAGCCGGCGCACCGGCGCAACGGCTGCCAGCGCAAGGCCGGGCTGACGCGAATGGAGGGCGTCGGGGATAGGCTCCGCCGTCGGGGTCGTCCTCGGGCTTGGCCCGAGGATCATCCCGACCATCCACGTCTTCGCTTGCGATGAACGGTCAAGACGTGGTGCTCGGCACAAGGCCGAGCATGACGTCGAGGGCGTTGTTATCGAGGGCGTTATTCCTGACAGCGCCAGAAGTGCGGTGGCTCAGGCCACGGCTTCCTTCTGCTTCTGCGAGCGCTTGCGCTCGTTCGGGTCGAGCACGCCCTTGCGCAGGCGGATCGACTTCGGCGTGACTTCGACCAGTTCGTCATCGTCGATCCAAGCCAGCGAGCGCTCCAGCGTCATCCGGATCGGCGGCGTCAGGCGGACGGCCTCGTCCTTCGAGGTGGTGCGGATGTTGGTGAGCTTCTTGCCCTTGAGCACGTTCACCTCGAGGTCGTTCTCGCGGGTGTGCTCGCCGACGATCATGCCCTGGTAGACCTTCCAGCCGGGCTCGATCATCATCGGGCCGCGATCTTCCAGGTTCCACAGCGCATAGGCCACGGCCTCGCCGGTCTCCATCGCGATCAGCACGCCGTTGCGGCGCCCGCCGATCTCGCCCTTGTAGGGCAGGTAGTCGTGGAACAGCCGGTTCATGATCGCGGTGCCGCGCGTGTCGGTCAGGAGCTCGCCCTGGTAGCCGATCAGGCCGCGGGTCGGGGCGTGGAAGACCAGGCGCAGGCGGTTGCCGCCGGAGGGACGCATCTCCAGCATGTCGGCCTTGCGCTCGCTCATCTTCTGCACGACGACGCCGGAATGCTCCTCGTCGACGTCGATGATGACCTCCTCGATCGGCTCCAGCAGCTGGCCTGACTCATCGCGCTTCAGCACGACGCGCGGACGCGAGACGCCGAGCTCGAAGCCCTCGCGGCGCATCTGCTCGATCAGGATGGCGAGCTGGAGTTCGCCGCGGCCGGAGACGATGTAGCTGTCCTTGTCCTTGGCTTCCTCGATCTTCAGCGCGACATTGCCCTCGGCCTCCTTGAGCAGGCGGTCGCGGATGACGCGGGTGGTGACCTTGTCGCCCTCGGTGCCGGCGAGCGGCGAGTCGTTGACCATGAAGGTCATCGACACCGTCGGCGGGTCGATCGGCTGGGCCTTGATCGCGGTCTCGACCGCCGGGTCGCAGAAGGTATCGGCGACCGAGCCCTTCACCAGGCCGGCAATGGAGACGATGTCGCCCGGAATGGCCTCTTCGATCGGCGTGCGCTCGAGCCCGCGGAAGGCCAGGATCTTGGTGATGCGGCCGGTCTCGACCAGCGAACCGTCGCCCGCGAGCACCTTGATCATCTGGTTGGGCTTGGCCGAACCGGAGACGACGCGGCCGGTGATGATGCGGCCGAGATAGGGGTTGGCTTCGAGCAGGGTGCCGAGCATGCGGAACGGACCTTCCTCGATGCGCGGCTCCGGCACATGCGAGAGGATCAGGTCGTACATCGGCGCGAGGCCCTGATCCTGCGGACCAGCCGGGTCATGCGCCATCCAGCCCTGCTTGCCCGAGCCGTAGAGGATCGGGAAGTCGAGCTGCTCGTCGCTGGCGTCGAGCGCGGCGAAGAGATCGAAGACTTCGTTGATCACCTCGGTGACGCGGGCGTCGGGCTTGTCGACCTTGTTGATCGCCACGATCGGGCGAAGGCCGAGCTTCAGCGCCTTGGAGACCACGAACTTGGTCTGCGGCATCGGGCCCTCGGCCGCATCGACCAGCACGATGGCTGAATCGACCATGTTGAGGATGCGCTCGACCTCGCCGCCGAAATCGGCGTGGCCGGGAGTGTCGACGATGTTGATGCGGACGTCCTTCCAGACCACCGAGGTGGCCTTGGCCAGGATGGTGATGCCGCGCTCCTTCTCCAGCTCGTTGGAGTCCATCACGCGCTCGATCACGCGCTGGTTGTCGCGATAGGTGCCCGACTGCTGCAGCAGCTTGTCGACGAGGGTGGTCTTGCCATGGTCGACGTGGGCGATGATGGCGATGTTGCGCATTGACATCGAAAGGGCCTTTTCATGACCGCAAGCCGGCACGGAAAAGCCCGGCCGGCGCAGCCCCTCTACAAGAGAATCTGGAATTCGCTGCGCTGCACATAAACGTTGGAAGCCGTTTGGGCAACCTCGTCCGCGCGAGGGACGCCGTTGTGCTTAAGGCGCGTCAGTCATTTTGCGCCTGCGCCTCGACCAGGACGAGCCGCCGCTCGGCCACGGCGCGGCCGACCTGGTCCATGGCGAGCCTGTAGGCGGCGAGCCCGGCCGCGTCGACGTCGCCCTGCGAGAAATTCGACAGCACGTCGGCGAGGACGGCGTCGGCCTCGCGCTCATAGGTGATCAGCGCCCTGTCATCCTCCTCGGCCCGGATGGCGGAGAGCATGGCGACCAGCCGGTCTAGCCCCGCCATCGCCTTGCGCCGCCGCGCCGCGCTTTCCTGGCTGAGCAGCCCGGCGAAGCCGGTGCCGACCACCGAGAGCACCATCACGCCGAGATAGAACCAGTCGCCATAGCGCTCGAAGAAGGTTTCCTGCTCGCCGTCGATGAAGGCCGCGGCACCGGAATGGACCGAGAGCGGCGCGTCCTTGTCGGTCGAGGGCGCCTCCAGCCCCTGGATCGAGGGCAACTCGCCGGCGAGCGTCATGCGCAGGCCGAGCAGCGCCTTGACGAGGTCGCCGACCGTGCCGTCGTCGAGCGACTGCGCCGCCATCAGCCGCGAGGTGATCGCGATCGTCGGCAGGTTCTCGGCCGGGCGCGGCGGGTCGCCGCCGAGCGCGCCGCGCACGATCTCGCCGGTCTCGATCGGCCGGTGGCGGGCCGCGATGGCGTCGGCCTCGCGGATCGGGATCAGGACGGGGTCGTTGCCCCAGGCCGAGCGCAGCCGGGCGAGGCCCTCGTTATTGGTGCGCGAACCGACGGCGTTGATGGAGAAGAAGGCGTCGATGCGCTTCTCCTGCGCCGCGGCCACGACCTCGTCGCGCCCGAGGGCGACGATCTCGATCTCCTCCGCGCGGACCTCGTATTGCTCCAGCACCAGCTTCAGCAGCGCCAGATTGCCCTTCGGGTCGCGGACGACGCCGATCTTGCGCCCGCGCAGGTCGGCAATGCGGCCGATCGCGCTGTCCTTGCTGGTGATGAAGAACGGAAAGGAGCGGCGGATGATCAGCGCCGTGTCGGCCTGCTCGGGCAGGGCGATGTCGGGCCTGACGATGGCGAGCTCCGCCTGGCCCTCGTCGATCCGCTTGGCGCTCTCCTCCGAGCCCTCGGTCAGGACGAGGCGGACGCGGATCTGCGACTTCTCGCGGCTCAGGCCCTGCACGAAGCCGGCCGCCAGGCGCGCATCCTCCGAGCCGAGCGGGCCGACGGCGAGGCGCAGGGTCTTCGGCTGGTTCAGGACGTAGAAGACCGACGCGGCGATGCCGAAGATCGCCAGCACGCCCGCCAGAGCCATGAAACCGCGCCGCCCCATGCCGGATCAGATGCCCCTGTGCTGCTACTTCTGCGCGCAAGCATTGCGTTGCCCGTCAACATGTCGCAAGTGCGGCGCTGCTCACAGCATGATGCCGAAAAGTGCGTAGCGGTTTTCGGGCGACATCATGCTCCGGCCCTAACTGATATGATATGGCGTGCACATGTCCCGACCGGTCGCTCCTTTCCTCGTCAAGATCTGCGGGCTCTCCACGCCGGAGACGCTCGAAGCGGCGCTTTCTGCCGGCGCCGACATGATCGGCCTCAACTTCCATCCGAAGAGCCCGCGCTTCGTCACGCGGGAGAAGGCGCGGGAGCTGGCGGCGATCGCGCGCGGCCGGGCCGAGATCGTCGCGCTGATCGTCGATTTCGATGTGCAGCAGGCGGCAGAGCTGGTGGCCGACCTCAATCCGGAGTGGGTGCAGCTGCATGGCCGCGAGACGCCCGAGCAGGTCGAGGCCATTCGTGCCGCCACCGGCAGGCGCGTGATGAAGGCGCTCGGCGTCGCCGGCGCGGCCGATCTCGTCGCCATTTCCGCCTATGCCGCCGTCGCCGACCTCATCCTGCTCGACGCCAAGCCGCCGAAGGACGCGGCCTATCCCGGCGGCCACGGCAAACCCTTCGACTGGAGCATCCTGGCCGAACTCGACCCCGGCTTGCCCTTCATGCTATCGGGCGGGCTCGACCCGGCAAATGTCGCGGACGCCGTCCGCACCATCCGGCCGGCGGGCGTCGATGTCTCCTCCGGCGTCGAGACCGCGCCTGGTATCAAGGATATCGGCCGGATCAGTGATTTCGTCGCAGCCGCACGTCGCGCGGCGTAGGATTTGTAAGAAGGCAGGCTTGAGCATGAACGCGCCCCGCAACCCGAACACCTTCCGCTCGGGCCCGGACGAGAACGGCCGCTTCGGCATGTTCGGCGGCCGTTTCGTTGCCGAAACGCTGATGCCGTTGATCCTCGAGCTGGAACAGGCCTATGAGGCAGCCAAGGCCGATCCGGCCTACCACGCCGAGACCGCCTATGGCCTGAAGCACTATGTCGGCCGGCCCTCGCCGCTCTATTTCGCCGAGCGGCTGACCGAACATTTCGGCGGCGCAAAAATCTACCTCAAGCGCGAAGAGCTGAACCATACCGGCTCGCACAAGGTCAACAACGTGCTCGGCCAGATCCTGCTGGCGCGGCGCATGGGCAAGAAGCGCATCATCGCCGAGACCGGCGCCGGCCAGCACGGCGTCGCCACCGCGACGCTCTGCGCCCGCTACGGGCTGGAGTGCATCGTCTACATGGGCGCGGTCGATGTCGCCCGCCAGGCGCCGAACGTCTTCCGCATGCAGATGCTGGGCGCCACCGTCGTCCCGGTCGAATCCGGCACCAAGACGCTCAAGGACGCGATGAACGAGGCCCTGCGCGACTGGGTCACCAATGTCGCGACGACCTTCTACTGCATCGGCACGGTGGCGGGCCCGCATCCCTATCCGGCCATGGTCCGCGACTTCCAGTCGATCATCGGCCGCGAGACGCGCGAGCAGATGCAGGAGCTCGAGGGGCGCCTGCCGGATTCGCTGATCGCCTGCATCGGCGGCGGCTCGAATGCGATGGGCCTGTTCCACCCCTTCCTCGACGATCCGTCGGTCGAGATCTACGGCGTCGAGGCCGCCGGCCACGGCATTCCGAGCGGCCTGCACGCGGCCTCGCTGACCGGCGGCCGCCCCGGCGTGCTCCACGGCAACCGCACCTACCTGCTGATGGACGATGACGGCCAGATCAAGGACGCCCATTCGATCTCGGCCGGGCTCGACTATCCCGGCATCGGCCCGGAGCATTCCTGGCTCAACGATGTCGGCCGGGTGAAGTACCTCTCGGCCACCGACGAGGAGGCGCTGGAGGCCTTCCAGCTCATCTCCAAGCTCGAAGGCATCATCCCCGCCTTGGAATCGGCACATGCGCTTGCTCGTGTCGCGGAACTGGCGCCGCAGAAGCCCGGCGACCACCTGATGGTGGTCAACCTGTCGGGCCGCGGCGACAAGGACATTCCGCAGGTGGCGGAGATTCTGGCGGCGCGCTGAGCTCCGCCGAGAAGGAGCAGATGATGAAGAAGGCGATCCTGTTTGCGGCCATGCTGGCCTTGTCTAGCCAGGCGCAGGCCCAGAACCGCGACGCGGCTCCCGCCGAAGGCATCGTCATCCGCACCGAAGGCGAGGTCCGGGTGAAGCCGGATATCGCGACGATCCAGGCCGGATTGGTCAGCGAGGGCAAGACCGCGGCCGAGGCTTTGTCCAAGAACACGCCCGCGCTGGCGAAGCTGGTCGAGGCGGTCAAGGCCGCCGGCGTCGCGCCGGCCGACCTCGTCACCTCGCAGGTCTCGCTGATTCCGCGCATGACCCAGCCGCCGGTGACGCCAGGTCCGCGCCCGCCCCGCGCCGCCACGATCGACGGCTACGAGGCCCGCACCGGACTGACGATCACCATGCGCGACCTCGCCAAGGCCGGCCCGCTGATCGACGCGCTGGTCGCCGCCGGCTCCAACGAGATGTCCGGGATCAGCTTCGGCCTCGCCGACGAGAGCAAGGCCAAGGACGCAGCTCGCAAGAAGGCCGCCGAGGCGGCAAGAGCCCGCGCCGCGCTCTATGCCGAGGCGCTTGGCGTCAAGGTCGGCGACCTCGTGTCGATCGTCGAGGCGGAAGCCGAAGCTGTTGGCCGCGCCTCCGGCGACATGCGGGCCTTCCGCATGGCGGCGAGCGCCGCGCCGATCTCGGTCGAACCCGGCGAGCTGACGGTCACCAGCTCGCTGCGCACGGTTTGGCGGATTGCGCCCTGAGCCCTCGCCAGCCCGCCCCCTTCATGCTAACCGCAAGCCCATGACAGAGACCGGCCAGACCCGCATCCAATCCCGCTTCAAGGCCTGTGCAGCCGAGGGCCGCGCGGCGCTCGTGACCTTCGTCACCGCCGGCGATCCGGATTTCGACACCGCCAGCGCGATCCTCAACGCCTTGCCGCAGGCCGGCGCGGACGTGATCGAGCTCGGCGTGCCCTTCACCGACCCGATGGCCGACGGCATCCCGGTCCAGCTCGCCGGCCAGCGCGCGCTGAAGGCTGGCCAGTCGCTGAAGAAGACGCTCGCGATGGTCGGGGCCTTCCGTGCGGCGGGCCACGACACGCCGATCGTGCTGATGGGCTACTACAATCCGATCTGGGCCTATGGCGTCGAGCGCTTCCTTCAGGATGCCCGCGCCATCGGCGTCGACGGCCTGATCGTCGTCGACCTGCCGCCGGAGGAGGATGCCGAGCTCTGCATCCCAGCGCTGGCGGCCGGGATCAGCTTCATCCGCCTGGCGACCCCCACCACCGACGACAAGCGTCTGCCCAAAGTGCTCAGCAACACCTCGGGCTTCGTCTATTACGTCTCGATGACCGGCGTCACCGGCGGCGCCATCGCGAATTATGATGCGGTCGGCGATGCCGTGGCCCGCATCAAGCGCCATACCGACCTGCCCGTCGCGGTCGGCTTCGGCGTCAAGACGCCGGCCGATGCCGCCGCCATTGCCAAGGGTGCCGACGGCGTCGTCGTCGGCTCGGCTTTGGTCGAGCGTATCAGGCTTTCGCTCGATGCCGAGGGCAAGGCCACGGAAAAGACGGTTTCGGCTGTCACCTCGCTGGTCAGCGAGCTTGCCGCCGGCGTCCGCTCGGTGGCACGAGCCGGATCGCTTCAGGCTGAATCAGCCTGAAGCGTGAATCCGTCTCTCGCTAGAAATACTGAGAGCATGATGTCGTCCGAAAACCGCTTCGCACTTTTCGGCATCATGCTCGAAGGCAGCGGCCTGAACCGGCCTCTGCTTCAGTCTCACGTTTCAAGGATGATCCGATGAACTGGATTTCCGAAGTCGTCCGCCCGCGCATCAAGACGCTGTTCAAGCGCGAGAGCCCGGAGAACCTCTGGATCAAGTGCCCCGATTCCGGGCAGATGGTCTTCCACAAGGATGTCGAGGCCAATGGCTTCGTCATCCCCGGCTCGAACCACCACATGCGCGTCACCGCGACCGACCGGCTGCGCCTGACCTTCGACGAGGGCAAGTGGCTCGACGTGCCGCTGCCCGAGGTCGCGGTCGACCCGCTCAAGTTCCGCGACGAGAAGCGCTATACCGACCGCCTCAAGGACGCCCGCGCCAAGACCGGCGCGCAGGACGCCTTCAAGGTCGGCTATGGCCGGGTCAAGGGCCTGCCGCTGACCATTGCTGCGCAGGATTTCCACTTCATGGGCGGTTCGCTCGGCATGGCCGCGGGCGAGGCCTTCGTGAAGGGGGCTGAGACCGCGCTCGAGAAGAGGACGCCCTTTGTCGTCTTTGCAGCCTCCGGCGGCGCGCGCATGCAGGAAGGCATCCTTTCGCTGATGCAGCTGCCGCGCACCACCGTCGCCGTGCGCCGCCTGCGCAAGGCCGGGCTGCCCTATTTCGTCGTGCTGACCAACCCGACCACCGGCGGCGTCACCGCCTCCTACGCCATGCTGGGCGATGTCCACATCGCCGAGCCGGGCGCGCTGATCGGCTTCGCCGGCCCGCGCGTCATCGAGCAGACCATCCGCGAGAAGCTGCCCGACGGCTTCCAGCGCGCCGAGTACCTCAAGGATCACGGCATGGTCGACATGGTCGTCCACCGCCACGACATCCCCGAGACCCTGGCGCGTCTCGGCCGCCTGCTGACCAAGCAGCCCGCCGTCGAGGCGCCGGAGGCGGCTCCGAAGCCGGAGCAGCCGGTCACCGAAGCCGCCTGATCGGTTCGGCGGGCGGTTCGAGCGCAACATGGGGTCTTCCGACACGCTTCTGGCGCGCTTCCTGGCGCTGCACCCCAAGCTGATCGACCTTTCGCTCGGCCGCATCCTGCGCCTGCTGGAGCGGCTGGGCGATCCGCACCACCACCTGCCGCCGGTGATCCATGTCGCCGGCACCAACGGCAAGGGCTCGACCATCGCCTTCATGCGGGCGATCCTCGAGGCGGCCGGCCTCAGCGTCCACGTCTACACCTCGCCGCATCTGGTGCGCTTCCACGAGCGCATCCGGCTCGGCGCCCCCGGCGGCGGCCGCTTCGTCGACGAGGCCGTGCTGGTCGAGGCGCTGGAGCGCTGCGAAAAGGCCAATGCCGGCGATGCCATTACCTTCTTCGAGATCACCACCTCGGCCGCCTTCCTGCTCTTCGCCGAGCACAAGGCCGACGTGCTGCTGCTCGAAGTCGGACTGGGTGGCCGGTTCGACACCACCAATGTCGTCGCTCACCCGGCTTGCACGGTGGTGACGCCGGTCTCGCTCGACCATTCCGAATATCTCGGCGACACCGTCACCAAGATCGCCGGCGAGAAGGCGGGCATCTTCAAGCGCGGCGCGCCCGCGGTGATCGCGCCGCAGGAGCCGGAGCCGACCGCGGTGCTGGAGGCCGTTGCCGAGCGCGTTCACGCCTCCAAGGTTCTGATCGGCGCGCAGGATTTCAACGTCCACGAGGATGGCGGCAGGCTGGTCTACGAGGATGGCGACGGCCTGCTCGACCTGCCGCTGCCGCGCCTCGCCGGCCGGCACCAACATATCAACGCCGGCACGGCCATCGCAGCGCTCCGCGCCGCCGGCTATGGCGGATTGCCGGCCAAGGCCTTCGAGCAGGGCATGCTCACCGCCGAATGGCCGGCCCGGCTGCAGCGGCTGGCGCGCGGCCAGCTCGCCGAACTCGTGCCGGCGGGTAGCGAACTCTGGCTCGATGGCGGCCATAATCCCGATGGCGGCCGCGTCCTCGCCCAGGCCATGGCCGACCTCGAAGAGAAGAACCCGGCCCCGCTGGTGATGATCGCCGGCCTGCTCTCGACCAAGGACGCCAAGGCGACGCTCGGTCATTTCAAGGGCCTGGCGCACGCGCTCTTCGCGGTGCCGATCCAGAACCAGCTCGTCGCCCGCCCGGCCGAGGAGGTCGCGGCGCTGGCGCGCGAGGCGGGGCTCAATGCCGAGGTCTCCGGCTCGGTCGAGCAGGCACTCCGCGAAATATCGGCGCGCTCCTGGCCGGCGCCGCCGCGCGTCCTGATCTGCGGTTCGCTCTATCTCGCGGGCGAGGTGCTCTCGGCGAACGGCACGCCGCCGGTATAGGCGGGCTCAGCCAAGCTCTGGTATCTGGCCACCAGCTTGCTGTATTCCGCCACCGTCAGCAGCATATGCGATACTTTTCCGCGCTCCGTTATGAAAACAGGGGCGCTTTGAGCGTGCTGCTTCACACGCCCGGTGTGCCGCCAGAGTTCGTGGCTAGGTACGGTCGTCAATGTCACGATGCCCCACAGGCTATGCAACCCAAGGTAGCGATATTTCCTTGTCGATCAAGCGGTGCAGTACATTTATCGTTGCCCGTCGATGCCTGTCTCGGAGGAGTAGCCTATGCCCAAGCAGCGTTTCGGAACGAACGGCCCCGAGGTCGTCACCATCGGCCAGGGCACCTGGAACATCGAGCACGCCGACCGGCAGACGGCCATTGCCGCCCTGCGCCGCGGCCTCGATCTCGGCCTCTCCCATATCGACACCGCCGAGATGTACGGTTCCGGCGCCTCGGAGGAGATCATCGGCGAGGCGATCGCCGGGCGGCGCGACGAGGTCTTCCTCGTCTCCAAGGTGCTGCCGCATAATGCCTCGCATAGCGGCATGCGTGCTGCTTGCGAGCGCATCCTGGCTCGGCTGAAGACCGACCGGCTCGATTGCTACCTGCTGCATTGGCGCGGCTCGTATGATCTGGAAGAGACCTTCGGCGCCTTCGAGGAGCTGAAGCGCGAGGGCAAGATCCTGTCCTGGGGCGTCAGCAATTTCGACACCGACGATCTCACGGAAGCGCTTGCCGTTGCCGGCGAAGGCAAGATCGCCTGCAACCAGGTACTCTACCATCTGCGCGAGCGCGCGATCGAGCACGCCGTCATCCCCTGGTGCGAGCGCCATGGCGTCGCCGTGACCGCCTACAGCCCCTTCGGCCAGGACGATTTTCCGGCGCCGGGCAGCGCGCATGGCATCCTGCTGTCCGGGATAGGCAAGACCTATGGCGCCACCGCCCGGCAGGTCGCGCTCGCCTTCCTGACGCGCCGCTCCTCGGTCTTCGTCATTCCCAAGGCGGCCAATCCCGCCCATGCCGAGGACAATGCCGGTGCGCTCAAGCTGACCTTGTCGGAGCGCGACATCGCGCTGATCGACGACGCTTTCCCGCGCGGCCCGCGCCCGCGCTCGCTGCCGATGCTCTAATCCCAAAGCCCGGCGGCGCGGCGCAGCAGGTCGAGCCCGACCAGCGTCAGCACGATCTTGATCGTCGCCAGGAACCAGCGCTCCGGCAGGTTCTCCAGCAGCTTCGTCCCGGCCATCGTGCCGGCGAAGCCGGAGAGGATCATCGCCGCGATCAGCGGCAGCCAGTCGCCATAGGCGAAACCGAGCGCCCCGAAGGCGAACACCTTGAGCAGGTGCTGCATCGTCGTGCAGGCGGCGTGGGTTGCGATGAGCTGGCGCTTCTCCAGCTTGAGCGGCAGCAGCAGCGCCTGCACGAACGGCCCGGTCGCGCCGACGAACATGGTGATGAAGGTCGAGATGCCGCCGCCGATGACGATGCCGCCCTTGGCGAGGCCGGGGATCTGCGGCTTCGGCACCCAGGCCATCAGCAGGATGAAGCCGCCGAGCACGCCGAGCAGCACCCGCTCCGGCAGCGCCACGACGAAGGCGGCGCCGAGCAGCACGCCGATCAGCGAGCCGATGCTGAAGCGCAGGACCAGCGGCCAGACCGCATGCGCCCGCTGGACATAGGTCCGCCCGACATTGGAGCCGACCTGCACCAGCCCGTGCACGGCGATGATCAGCGCAGGCGACACCGTGCCCGCGAGTGCGCCGAGCATCGCCACGCCGCCACCGACGCCGAAGGCGGCAGTGAAGGCCGAGGTCAGGAAGCTGACGCCGATCAGCAGCAGGGCGATGGCGGGCGAGACGCCGGCCGGCAGGATTGATTCAAGCATGGGGGAGGCGCGCGGGAGGGAAGACGGACGGCATCCCTGTTACAGCGTCGCCCGCGTCGCGACAAAGCCCGGATCGGCAGGGCGGCCCCGCCGGTAACCCATCCCGGAAACCACGTTACCTCTTGGCCCTTTACACGCGCCGGCCAAGTGGCGTTTTCTTGTCGCAATGGCGGCGGAGCTTTCGGCCCGACAACGCCTGTGAGCAACAGTTGCGTTTTCAGAGCTGCGTTTTCGGGAGTTTGTGATGCGTCGCGTCCTCGGCATCCTGTCCGTTCTATTCCTGTCGCTCGTCGGCGTGGCCTCGGCTCAGGCCGGCGTGCAGGTCCGCGTCGACATCGCCGCCCAGCGCATGCAGGTGACGACGGATGACGGCGAAATCTACAATTGGGCGATCTCGTCCGGCCGCAAGGGCTTCCGCTCGCCGAACGGCGTCTATCGCCCGACCCGGCTGGAACGCTCCTGGTACTCGCGGAAGTATGGCGGCGCGATGCCCTATGCCGTGTTCTTCCGCGGCGGCTATGCCATCCATGGCACGACCGCCGTCGGTGCGCTCGGTCGCCCGGCCTCGCATGGCTGCATCCGCCTGCACCCGGCCAATGCCGCCAAGCTCTTCGCGCTGGTCAAGAAGCATGGCGCCAGCCAGACCCGGATCGCGCTGAACGGCGCCGCCTCCGATGGTCTGTCGCAGTTCGCCAAGGCCTCGGGCGGCTCGAAGACCAAGCTCGCCAAGGCGAAGTATCGCAGCAAGGCCGTGATTGCCCAGGCCAAGGCCAAGCAGAAGGCCGCCGCGATCGCCCAGCAGAGGCGCGCGCCGAACTGGGATGCCGCCCGCGACCAGCTCTTCATGCGCCCGAGCCTGCCGCCCGATGCGCTGGGCTATCAGCCGCATCAGCCAGTTCGCTACGGCCCGACGGGTTGGCGCTGAGTTAGAGCGTCTCGGCGCTGATCCGGAACCAGCCTGACAGCGTCTCGCCCGGCTGAAGCCGTTTCAGCGGCGCGATCTCCCGCACCACCGGCTCGCTCGGCGCGCCGATCGCGTGGCTCTGCGGCTCGACGCAGACGAATTCGGCCCCGGCCGGCGCCCAGACCACCGGCACGCGCAGGCTCTCGCCGGCGCTGAGCATGATCGCCAACCCGCGCGAGGGCGTCTCCATCCGCGCCTTGCCGTCCCAGTCGAGGAAGTTCCAGGCCTGCTCGGCACCGGTCGCGAAGACCGGGTTTTCTGCATATGGCCCGCTGCTTTCGAGCGAATGCGAGCCTGTCGGCCGAAAGGCGTCGTCGAGCGTGAGCGCCCGCGTCGCGGTCATACCGAGCGTCGTGTCCTCGGCGCAGGGAAACCAGGGATGATGGCCCAGCCCGAACGGTAGTGCCGTGTCGGCCTCGTTGGTGACCGAGAGCGTGACGGTCATACCGTCCTCGGCAAGCGTGATCTCCTGCCAGGCGAGGTAGCGATAGGGGTCTTCGCCCTCCGTCCGCTGGTGCTCCAGCACGGTATGGCCCTGGCTCTGCCGCACGACCTCCCAGGCCGACTGCCAGCCGAAGCCGTGGATGTTGCCGCCGCCGCGCGGGTTGTTATGGGCGACGTGGAAGCAGCGCTCGCCATCGTCGACCAGCCCGCCGAAGGCGCGGTTGGCGAAGGGCACCATCGGCCAGGTGCCGAACATGTTGGGCGCCGCGGTCGAGGGCGTCGCGCCGAAGGGCGCGTGCAGGAGCGGATGCTGGCGCCCGTCCGGCGCCGTCCAGTCGAGCCTGCTGATGATGCCGCCGCTTGCCGGCGCGATCCGCGCGGCGTAGCCGCCGCCCTGCAATGTGATCATTCCTGTATCCCTAAAGGGTCATTTCTGCCGAAATGCTCCCTAGGATCAGCGCTTAAAAGAGTTTCCGAAGGGTTTCTACTTGATCAGCGGGCGCAGCATGGTCTGCATCGCCTGCATGCGCGGCAGGAACTGGGCGGCGATGTCTTGAGCCGAGGTGCGCTGCACCTGCCCCGACAGGTTGAACGCCGCGACGACCTCGTTGCGCGGGTTGATCAAGGGCACGGCGATCGAGACCAGCCCGAGCTCCAGCTCCTGGTCGACGATGGCATAGCCCTGCCCGCGCACCTTGGCGAGCAGCGTCATCAGCCGATCGACATCGACGACGGTTTGCGCGGTGCGCATGCGCGGCTGCCCGGTCAAGATGCGCCGCCTCGCCTCGTCCGGCGGTAGTGCCGCCAGCAGGACCCGGCCCATCGAGGTGCAGAAGGCCGGCAGCCGCGTGCCGACCGACAGCCCTACCGACATGATCCGCCGTTGCTGCGAGCGGGCGATGTAGACGATCTCGTGCCCGTCGAGCAGCGAGGCCGAGGACGACTCGTGGGTCTCCTCCGAGAGGCGTTCGAGGAAGGGCTGGACCATTTGCGGTAGTGCCGAGGAGGCCAGCCAGGCATGGCCGAGCCGGAGCACGCGGGGCGTCAGCCGGAAGAACTTGCCGTCGAACTCGGCATAGCCGATCCTGGTCAGCGTCAGCAGGCAGCGCCGCGCCGCGGCGCGAGAGAGCTCGGTGGCGCGCGCCACCTCGGCGATGGTGAGCTTGTCATGGGCCGCATCGAAGCACTCGATCACGGCGAGTCCTTTTTCGAGCGCCGCCATGTGGTCGCGGTCGGGAGCTGCGCTGCCCTCGTCCAAGCTTGACCCCCTCGCTATCGCGTCATAAAGTGCGAAAATCAAAACGATGTGCGATAAACGCACAATATGAGGAGATGTCAAGGTGGCGGAATTCCTCTCCCTGGCCCAGGGAATCGAGGCGGTTCTGAGCGATGGCTGTTCCGTCGCGATGGAAGGCTTCACCCATCTGATCCCGCACGCCGCCGGCCACGAGGCGATCCGCCAGGGCCGCAAGCGCCTGACGTTGATCCGCATGACGCCGGACCTGGTCTACGACCAGATGATCGGCATGGGCTGCGCCGAGAAGCTCGTCTTTTCCTGGGGCGGCAATCCCGGCGTCGGCTCGTTGCACCGGCTGCGCGACGCGGTCGAGAATGGCTGGCCGAACAAGCTCGAGCTGGAAGAGCACAGCCATGCCGCCATGGCCAATGCCTATGAGGCCGGTGCCGCCAACCTGCCCTTCGCGGTCTTCCGCGGCTACAAGGGCGTCGACCTGCCCAAGGTCAATCCGAAGATCAAATCCGTGACCTGCCCCTATACCGGCGAGGTGCTGGCGACCGTGCCGGCCTTGCGCCCGGACGCGGCGATCATTCACGCGTTGAAGGCGGATCGCGAGGGCAACGTCCTGCTCGAAGGCATCGTCGGCGTGCAGAAGGAGGCGGTGCTCGCCGCCAAGCGCTCGCTGGTGACGGTCGAGGAGATCGTCGATGATTTCGGTGAGCGCAACGCCAATGCCGTCATCCTGCCGTCCTGGACGGTGACCGCGATCGCCCATGTCCCCGGCGGCGCCTACCCGTCCTATGCCCACGGCTACTACAAGCGCGGCAACGATTTCTACATCGCCTGGGACAAGATAGCCCGCGAGCGCGACACATTCGCGGCCTGGATGAAGGCCAATGTGCTGGAGCAGGGGCCGGAGGCTTTTGCGCGCTATGCCGAGGCTAGGAAGGTGGCGGCGTGATCATGCAGTCAGCGACAGGGCGCGCCTTCCCTTCTCCCCTTGCGGGAGAAGGTGGCTCGGCGAAGCCGAGACGGATGAGGGGTCGCGCGACCTCTCGGGCTGGCGAACAGAGGCGGCAACGGTGTCCGGAAGGCACGGCGCGACCCCTCACCCCAACCCTCTCCCGCAGGGGGAGAGGGGGCAGGTCGAGCGTGAGGAGACTGGTATGAGCCACACCCCCACCGAGATGATGACCGTCGCCGCGGCGCGCCTGCTGACCAATGACGAGGTCTGCTTCGTCGGCATCGGCGCGCCCTCGGCCGCCTGCAACCTCGCCCGCCTGACCCATGCGCCAAAAATCACGCTGATCTACGAATCCGGCACGCTCTCGACGCGCCCCTCGGTGCTGCCGCTCTCGATCGGCGACGGCGAGCTCTGCGATACGGCGCTCACCACCGTCTCGGTGCCGGAGATGTTCCGCTACTGGCTGCAGGGCGGGCGCATCACCATCGGCTTTCTGGGCGGCGCCCAGATCGACCGCTTCGCCAACCTGAACACCACCGTCGTCGGCCCCTACGACGCGCCGAAGGTTCGCCTGCCCGGTGGCGGCGGCGCGCCCGAGATCGCCAGCAACTGCGGCCAGATCTTCATCACCATGGCGATGGGCACGCGCGCCTTCGTCGAAAAGCTGCCCTTCATCACGTCCTTCGGCCACGGCACCGGCAAGGGCGACCGCGAGAAGCTCGGCGTCCGAACCAAGGGCCCGACCAAGGTCATCACCGATCTCTGCGTGATGGAGCCGGATTCGGAGACCTCCGAACTCACCGTCGTCTCGCTGCATCCCGGCGTCACCCGCGAGCAGGTCGCGGCTGGCTGCGCCTGGCCCTTGCGCTTCGCCGAAACGGTCTCCGAGACCCCGCCGCCGACCGCCCAGGAGCTGGACGTCCTGCGCGATCTCCACGCCCGCACCCGCAAAGCCCATGGAGTCGCGGCATGAGCCCGATCTATCCGCGCGATGGCCTCAACGCCCATCCGCTCAACGCGTCGCCTGAGTACAAGAGCACGCTGAAGCGCGCGCCATCGCAGCCGCTGATCCTGCTGCCGCACACGCTCTCCGAGACGTCTGGCCCGGTCTTCGGCCATGTCGCGGTTCAGGCGGGCGATTCCGACCTTACCCGCCAGCATGAGGGCGAGCCGCTCGGCGAGCGCATCATCGTCTTCGGCCGCGTGCTCGACGAGGACGGCCGCCCGGTGCCGCATACGCTGATCGAAATCTGGCAGGCCAATGCGGCCGGGCGCTACGTCCATGTCCGCGACCAGCACCCGGCGCCGCTCGACCCGAACTTCACCGGCGCCGGCCGCGTCGTCACCGATGCCGAGGGCCGCTATCGCTTCACCACGGTCAAGCCCGGCGCCTATCCCTGGCGCAACCACCATAATGCCTGGCGCCCGGCCCATATCCATTTCTCGCTGTTCGGGCCGAGCTTCCTGTCGCGCGTGATCACCCAGATGTACTTTCCGGGCGATCCCCTGTTTCCCTTCGACCCGATCTTCCAGACGGTCACCGACGAGAAGGCCCGCAACCGTCTGATCTCGCGCTTCGACCTCGCCACGACCGAGCCGGAATGGGCGCTCGGCTATCAGTTCGACATCGTGCTGCGCGGCCGCAACGCCACGCCGATCGAGGAGCCCCATGATGACTGAGCGCAAGGACGATCTCGGCCTCACCCCGTCGCAGACGATCGGCCCGTTCTTCGCCTATGCGCTGACGCCGCGGGCTTATGGCGGCGTCGAGCTTGCCAACGAGCAGGTCGCGACCGAGGCCGTCGCCGGCGAGCGCATCAGCATCCGCGGCCATGTCTATGATGGCGACGGTGTGCCGGTCGGCGATGCGATGATCGAGATCTGGCAGGCCGATGCCGACGGGCGCTTCCACGCCCAGGGCAATGCCGGCTTCACCGGCTTTGGCCGCGCCGAGACCACGGCTGAGGGCGGCTACCATTTCGACACGATCCGGCCGGGCGCCTTACCGGGGCCGAATGGAGCGCAACAGGCACCCCACCTGACGGTCTCGCTCTTCGCCCGGGGCGTGCTGACCCGGCTGGCGACGCGGATCTACTTCTCGGATGAGACGGGGAATGAGACCGATCCGGTCCTGGCCCTGGTTCCGGCGGAAAGGCGGGGGACCTTGATCGCCAAGCGCGGCACTGACGGCGTCTTTCGCTTCGACATCCGCCTGCAAGGCGAGGGCGAGACAGTCTTCTTCGACATGTGAGGGCGGGTCTCCTGCGCCCATGATCGCTGGCCTTGCGTCATTCAGCGCGGCGATGCCGATGGGCGTTCTCTGGTGTCGCCGCCGCGCTGGTGCTCGACCCCAAGGCCGGGCGCGCCCACACGGTGCACGGCGACATCTTCGCCCGGACCGGCCGCGAGTCCGAGGCGGTGCCGATTTCGGGGAAGCGTTGAAGCGGCTCGGCGTTGAGCCTTGAAGCTGGGCGAGATCGCGCTATTCACATGCTGAGTGGCCGCCCGTCCGGCAGCCACCTTGCCGGAGCCTGCCATGCCTAGACCCGTGATCGCGCTCGACTGGGGCACGACCCGCGCCCGCGCCTTCCTGATCGGCGAAGATGGCGCCGTGCTCGACCGGAAGATCGCCGACCAGGGCATCCAGTCGGTGCCATCCGGCGGCTTTCCGGCGGCTTTCGAAGCGATTGCCGGCGATTTCCGCCGCGCCAGGCCTGATGCCGCGATCGTGCTCGCCGGCATGGTCGGCAGCCGCAACGGCTGGGTCGAGGCGCCCTATGTCGCCTGCCCGGCCTCGGTCGAGCAGATTGCCTCGGCCGGCATCACCGTCGCGCTGGGGGAGGGCACCACGGTGACGATCCTGCCCGGCCTGTCCTCGGACGAGGGCGCCTTCGACGTCATGCGCGGCGAGGAAACCCTGATCGTCGGCCTCGGCCTGGACGACGGCATCGCCTGCCTGCCCGGCACCCATTCGAAATGGGCCAGGCTCGAAGGTGGCCGCATCACCGGCTTCGCCAGCTTCATGACCGGCGAGATCTATGGCCTGCTGCGCCAGCATTCGATTCTTGCGCGCCTCGCCGAGGAGCCGGGCGAGGGCGATGCCACTGAGGGCGCCAGGCGCGGCTTTGCCGGCGCTGCCAGGCCGGGCGGTCTGCTCAGCGCCGCCTTCGCGGCGCGCACCGAGGTTCTGGCCGGCCGCATGAGCGGCGGCGCGGTCGGGCCCTATCTCTCGGCGTTGCTGGTCGGGCAGGAGATCGCCGGGGCACGGGCGCTCTATGGCGAGCCCGGCACCGTCCATCTCGTCGCCGACGGCGCTCTCGCGGAAAGCTATGGCCAGGCCTTTGACGCGACGGGGCTGTCCTACACGTTGACCACGCCCGAAGCAGCCTTCATCGCCGGCATCAAGCGGCTCGCGGGAGGGCTTGCGGCGTGATCGTGGTCTTCGGTTCGCTGAACGTCGATCTGGTCACCATCGTCGAGCACCTGCCTGAGCCCGGCGAGACCGTGATGGGCCCGGACTATCAGCTGCATCCGGGCGGCAAGGGCGGCAACCAGGCGCTTGCGGCGCGTCGGGCCGGAGCGCAAGTCGTCCTCGTCGGTGCGGTCGGGCGCGATGCCTTCGCCGGCACCGCGCTCTCGCTGCTCGCCTGGGATGGCGTCGACACCTCCAACGTCGCGCAGGTCGCGGCCCCGACCGGCGCCGCCTTCATCGCGGTCGATGCGTCCGGCGCCAACCACATCGTCGTGGCCGCCGGCGCCAATGCCTATGCCAGCGCCCACGCCCTGCACGACCTGACGCTTGGCGAGCGCGACATCTTGTTGTTGCAGCGCGAAGTGCCGGAAGCCGAGTGCATCATCGCCGCCCAGCTGATGAAGCGGGCCGGCGGGCGGGTCATTCTCAACCTCGCGCCGGCGCGCGCTCCGGCGCCCGAGCTGCTCGCCGCCGTCGACGTCCTGATCGTCAACGAGCACGAGGCGCAGGTGCTTGGCCGGGCACTCGGCTGGCCGGTCCTGAAGCCCGACGCTTTCGCTCGGCGTCTCGATGCCGAGCGCCGCATCGCCTGCATCGTCACGCTCGGCGCCGATGGCGTCGTTGGCTGGCAGGGCGGGGTGCGCCGCAGGCTGCAGGCGCCGAAGGTCGAGGTCGTCGATACGGTCGCGGCCGGCGACAGCTTCGTCGGCGCCTTCGCGGCCGCGCTCGCCGGCGGCTACGGCTTTTCGAGCGCGCTTCAGCGCGGCATCGCCGCCGGCTCGCTGGCCTGCATGGTGGCCGGGGCACAGCCGAGCGTGCCGCGCCTGGAGCAGATCGAGGCGCTGGTCGGCAGCACGTTCCTCTGAAAACCCGATGGTCGCGGTGACCATGGGTTAAGCTTGTTCCGCTTCAGGTTCCTCGGCGGCCGTGAAACCCGCGAATCGACAAGGCGTTTTCACGCTTCCGCAGGCTCTTCCCGGCACGCTCCCCTCAATAAAAGGGGGGAGCGGATGGCGCAGCGGCCGATCGTCTGGGCAGTGGGAGTGGCCTTTGCCGTCGGCTATGCGGCGATGAGCTCCAGCGCGCGGCTGGCTGACTTGTTCGCGGGCGAGACCTCCGAGGCCCCCGCCATGCAGGTTGCCGAGGCCGCGCCCGCCGGCCAGCCGCAGCAGCCGCCCGCCCGTCCCACCTTGACCGTCGCCGCCGACTATCGCGGCCATTTCGTGGTGCACCCCACGATCGAGAATTATCGCGTCAAGATGCTGGTCGATACCGGCGCCAGCGTCGTCGCTTTGACCGAGGATGATGCCCGCGCGCTCGGCATCCGCCCGGCCGCGTCCGAGTATAACATGAGCCTGCGCACGGCCAATGGCGTGGTGCGCGGCGCCCGGGTCAACCTGCGCGAGGTCAGGCTGGGCTCGATCCTGGTGCGCAATGTCGAGGCGGTCGTGCTGCCGGCCGGCGCGCTCTCGATGAGCTTGCTCGGCACTTCCTTTCTCGCCAAGCTGCAGGGCTATGAGGTCCAGACCGGCCGGATGATCCTGCGCGGCTGAGCGCGGCCGTCCTTCCGGCGACGTTTCCATTCCCCCGCCGATCGGTTATGTGCGGAGCGGCGTCGCGGATGCGCCGCGGTCACGCCGTATTCGTTCAGGCTGTGCCTCGTCTGCTTCACGCTCTTTCTTGCGATGGATGTCCTGATGTTCCCCAAGCCCCTGCCTGAGCTCTTCCCGAACACCTTCGACTACGAGTCGTTGCCGATGGTGAAGCCGACCGGCTTCCGCGAATACGATGCGCGCTGGTTCTTCGGCAAAGAGCTCAACCTGATGGGCGTCCAGGCGGTCGGCATGGGGCTGGGCACGCTGATCCGGCGCATGGGCGTGAAGCCCGAGATCGTCACCGGCCATGATTTCCGCGGTTATTCAGCCTCGATCAAGATGGCGCTGGTCACCGGCCTGATGGCGGCGGGCTGCAAGGTCCACGATATCGGGCTCGCCATGTCGCCCATGGCCTATTTCGCCCAGTTCGCGCTCGACGTGCCCTGCGTCGCCATGGTCACCGCCTCGCATAACGACAATGGCTGGACCGGCGTGAAGATGGGCTGCGACCGTCCCGTCACCTTCGGCCCCGAGGAGATGGGCCAGCTCCGCGACATCGTGCTCGCCGCGGATTTCGATCTCGTGGGCGGCGGCTCCTATCAGTTCGTCCCGGATTTCCCGGCCCGCTACATCGCCGACCTGACGAGCCGCCCCAAGATCAGGCGCAAGCTCAAGGTCATCGCCGCCTGCGGCAACGGCACCGCCGGCGCCTTCGCGCCGAAGATCCTGGAGATGCTCGGCTGCGAGGTCGTCCCGATGGATGCCGAGCTCGACCACACTTTCCCGCACTACAACCCGAACCCCGAAGACATGAAGATGCTCCACGCCATGGCCGACGCCGTGAAGGAGCATGGCGCCGACGTGGCGCTCGGCTTCGACGGCGACGGCGACCGCTGCGGCGTCGTCGACAACCATGGCGAGGAGATCTTTGCCGACAAGATCGGCGTCATGCTGGCGCGCGACCTCGGCAAGCTGCATCCCGGCGCGCAGTTCGTCGTCGACGTCAAGTCGACCGGCCTGTTCGTCACCGACCCGGAATTGCAGAAGTTGGGCGTCAAGACCGACTACTGGAAGACCGGCCACTCCTACATCAAGCGCCGCGTGCGCGATCTCAACGCGCTCGCCGGCTTCGAGAAATCGGGCCATTTCTTCTTCAATGCGCCTGTGGGCCGCGGCTACGATGACGGCGTCGTCACCGCGATCGCCGTGCTCGACATGCTCGACCGCAATCCGGATAAGTCGATGGCGGAGCTCTACGCCGCCGTGCCGAAGACCTGGGGCACGCCGACCATGGCGGCGAAATGCGCCGATGAGATCAAGTACCAGGTCAGCGAGCGCGTCACCAAGCGCATCGAGGCGATGCGCGACAAGGGCGAAAAGATCGCCGGCCAGGCGATCCGCGACATCGTCACCGTCAACGGCGTGCGCGTCGTCAACGAGGACGGCACCTGGGGCCTGGTCCGGGCGTCCTCGAACAAGCCCGAGCTAGTCGTGGTCTGCGAAAGCCCGGCCTCGGAGGCGCGCATGCGCGAGATGTTTGCCGCGATCGACGGCATCATGCGCGAGAACCCGGAAGTCGGGGCCTATAACCAGACTATTTGAGCGAGCCGGGCGCCGGCTGACGGCTTGGGCCGCCTAGAGTATCGGATCGAAAGTGGAATCCGGTTTTCGGACAATCCGATGCTAGATCAAAGAGCTAGATTGCCGCTTTGCGTCCGATAGGATGCATGGCGATCTGGCCGGCTGCTTCCCGGAGCATGGCGCGAAAAAGTGGGAACCGGTTTTTCGCGTAGGCCATGCTCCAACTGATCTAGCCCGAGCACACCGTGGTCGTGGTGGTGTTGCCCGAGCCCTTCTTGACGCGCGCGACCTGCTCGATGCCCCCGCTGATCTGGCCGATGCGCGGGCGCATGAAGACCGGCGCATTGCCGATCGAGATCGTCGTCATGGTCTTGTTGAGCGGATTCTTGAAGACCACGTCGTACTCGTAGCTCGCGCTGGCCACGATGACCGAGGTGTTGGCGATGCGCAGCCCCTCCGGCAGACCGGGAAAAGATTTGCCGGCATCGTAGCTTCTGCCGCCATTGCGCGATTCGCTCCAGCACACCGTGACCCTGCGGTTGGCATCGATCACGACGCTGGTGATCGACATGGCCGGGTCCGGGTTCGTGTAGGGCGCCATCACCGTTTGGGCGGCGTTGAAGATATTGGTCATCTCGGTGTCGGGGATGGAGCCGGCCTGCGAGGTCAGGTCGGCCAAGCTTCTCGTGAGCTGGGTGACCTTGCGGTCGATCATGACACCCGATGCGACTTGACTCACCCCGAAATAGACCGCGACCATCGGCAATGCGAGGAAGCTGAACTCGATGGCGGCGACCCCTTTGGGTTCGCGCCGCAGGCGCCGGCACAATCGGCGCAGGGCGGCCCGGTTGCGACGCGGGGACAACATCGCCTTCATCCCATGCCTCATTGGAAGGGCTCCGTGCGGAACGCCGTCGACGCGGTCAGCGCGCGCTCGCTGGTGCCGTTGATGTTGGCGAGAACGTTGCTCCAGCCGGCGAATATCACCGGATAGGCCAGCACGGCCCGTACGACGACGATCTGGCCGCCTGTCGGCTGGGTGAAGCCGAAGCCCTCGGTATTCAGGGTGCCACCCTGCAGCGGGCTGCTCCCTGCCGTTCCTGTGTCCGCATTGGCGAAGGACCCATAGGTCCGGACGTCGATCGTCAGTTTTGCGCAATCCACCAGCAGGGACGCCGCTCCGCAGATGTCCTGTTTGAATTTGTCGGTGTTCTTCTTCGGATCCGGGCTGGTGTAGCGCTGCCTGGCTTCGCCCGTCAGCAGCCGGCGCGATACTTGCGAAACGGCCGTCTCAAGCTCCTGGCCCGTCCAGAACATCAGCGCCAGCTCGATGATGGCGAAGATCAGCGCGAAAAAGGGGATGGCGACCAGCGTGAACTCGACCGCCGTCGCACCGCCCTGGTCGCGGGGGAACTGGACGAGCCGGCGCCAGCGACGGCGCGTGCCGCACTGCAGTATCGCCTCATCCTGCCCGTCATATGGGTGAACTGCCATGGTCCGACATGCCCGATAGCGCTTGCCGGCGAGAAACGTCCCCGCGGCAACGACAAACTTAGCCGCAAAGCATTTCCATTCCGTTAGGTGATCTAACGGAGAGGAAATATCGGCATTAGCAGGGTGTTCACCTTTTCTCGCCGCCCGGCGAGAGTTGGGCGCTCGCGCTATTTGGATTCGCCGCCGGTCGCCAGCGCGTTGCGGCGCGTCATCTGCCCGCCGATATCGCCGAAATAGCTGTTGGCGTCGCCGATCTGCGCAGTCGGCTGGCAGGTCGGGGTGCAGGAATAGCTTTCGCGGTCCAGGCCGCGCTGCACGGTCAGGATGGAGTCCGTGGCCGCGCGCACGCGCACGAGTGACTCAGCCAGCAATCCCCCGCGCGCGTCGAGCGCGATCAGGTTGGTGACGCCGAAGCTCTTGCCAGTCACTACCATGACGCCGCTCTTCTGGACCGAAACATCGGCGATGCCGGGATTGCCGACGATCACGGTCTGCGCCTTCTCAGGCAGCTTGATGACCTTGGCCTGATCGACGGTGATCAGCACCGTCTCGGTCTTGCCCGGCTCGGGCGCCGGCTGGGCCGTGGCTGGGGGAGACAACAGGGTGAGCGCCGACAGCGCTGCCGCCAGCGCCCCACGAAACAAGGCTCCAGGCGAGACAGTCAACATTGCAGGACCCCAAGATTTTCATCACGAGAAGCAAAGCCGAAAATGATGAATCAATCCCTAAGATCGAGCCGGCGAAGCGTCGGATCGCTACGTTATGCCTGAGCGGAAGGAAGCGCATACGGTCGAACTCGATACGATTTCCCCAATTTTGAGCGAGGAGACAAGCCGCAATCTTGATAGCAATCATGTATTATTTCTCTAGAGCGGAGTTGTTGCTTTCAAGATCGGAGCGGAACGATTCAAGTATTCCATAAAGTTGGAGTTAACCATCGAATCGATGCCCCCAAAATCGATCGAATTCTTCGTTTCGTTTAACCGATCGGCAAGACGCTGACGCTAATGTCCGTCTTGTCGCTGACCGAAGCCGTTCCAGAGCAAGGCAGCCGTCAAACCGTGGTATAAAAGGAGTTCTCCCATGACCAATCTGTTCGCTCGCTTTGCCAAGGACGAATCCGGCGCGACCGCCATCGAGTACGGCCTGATCGCAGCCCTGATCGCCGTTGTCATCATCGGCGCTGTCACGCTGCTCGGCACCAACCTCGACGCTCTCTTCCGCCGCATCGCCGGCGCTCTGCCCACCGCTTGATCGGGGGCGGGCAACCGCGCTTCAGCGAACGCCCCGGCTGGTCCGGGGCGTTTTGCTTTTCGCGGTTGGTGGTTCGGAAGATTCAGTCCCCTTCCGTAAGGTTTTAGTGACCGGGTACGGTCATAACGATTGCATTGCGCTTTACCGGACCGGATCGATGTCGCTTTCCCTGATCATCCTGCTCGTCGTCTTTCCCGCCGCGATGGCCTATGCCGCCGCAAGCGATCTCGTCTCGATGACGATTTCGAACTGGCTCTGCCTGGCCCTGGTCGCGGTCTTTGCGCTTTGCGCTGTTTTGCTCGGCCTGTCCTGGAGCGAGATCGGCGGGCATTTTGCGGCGGGCGGCCTGGTACTGCTGATTTGCTTCGGCTTCTTCGCAGCCGGCTGGATCGGCGGTGGCGACGCCAAATTTGCAGCAGCGACCGCGCTCTGGTTCGGCTTCGGTCAGTTGATGCCTTACCTGCTGGTTGCCTCGGCCTTCGGCGGCGTTTTGACGGTGCTGATCCTGAGGCTGCGCGCGTATCCTTTGCCGGCCATTGTCGAGAGCTGGCCCTGGGCCCGGCGCCTGCATTCGGTGAAGGAAGGCGTGCCCTACGGCATTGCGCTGGCCCTCTCGGCGCTCTTCATCCTGCCGGAGACCGCGATCTGGCGCGCGGCGATCGGCATCTGAGCTCGCCGCCACACAGGCGATAGCAGCAAAAAGATACGTCCGATTAACCATAAGTTGACGATTCGGAAGGCACGGTCATTCCCATGGGTCAGCTTGCGCTGGCCGAGGATCGGCCGTCATGAGTCCCGCCCGCATCATCATCCTGGTTGTAGCGCTTGTCGCCGGCCTCGGCGCAGCCCTGCTTATCCAGCGGCCCTCGCGGCCGGCGGCCCCGGCCGTCACCCGCTACGAGCCGGCCCCGACAGTCCCAGTCCTGGTCGCCGCCGCCGATATTCCGCTCGGCAACACGGTGGCGGCCAATGACCTGCGCTGGGTCGATTGGCCCGCGTCGAGCGTCCCGGCCGGCGTGCTGCGCAAGGACGAGACGCCCGGCGCCGAGGCGGAGGTCATCGGACAGCTTGCCCGTGTCGCCCTCCAAGCCTCCGACCCGATCCGGCGCGAGAAGCTGATCAAGACCGATGGGAGCGGCTTTCTCTCGGCGGTGCTGCCCTCGGGCAAGCGCGCCACCGCCATTTCGACCGACAGCCGCGGTGCCAACACGGCCGGCGGCTTCATCCTGCCGAACGACCGCGCCGACGTGATCCGGACCTTCAAGGAAGATACCGGCAACACCAATAGCGAAAACTACACCAGCGAGACCATCCTGACCAATGTGAGGGTGCTGGCGATCGGCCAGAACATCCAGGAGCGCAATGGCGAGAAGGTTGTGGTCGGCGAGACGGCGACGCTCGAGCTCGATCCGCGCCAGGTCGAGATCGTCGCGCAGGCGCAGAAGAGCGGCACGCTCTCCCTCGCCTTGCGCAGCCTCAAGGATGCCAACGATGCCGGCCGGCCCTCCGAGGAGGGCGGCATGACCCTCGTGCGCTACGGCGTCACCAGCAGAAATGTGAAGCAATGACCGCCGGACGCATCCTCTCCACCGCTTTGCCGGCTCTGGCGCTGCTGCTCGGCGGCCCGGCCGTCGCCCAGTCGACCGTGCCGGCCCCTGTCCTGAACGTCAGTTCGAGCGAGCACGCCATCGCCCGCAAGCTCGACCTCTCGATCGGACGCTCGGTGATCGTGGAGTTGCCGCGAGATGCGAAGGAGGTCTTCGTCGCCAATCCGAAGGTCGCCAACGCCGTCGTCCGCTCGGCCCGCAAGCTCTTCGTCATCGGCATCGCCGATGGCCAGACCTCGATGTTCGTGATGGACGCCGAAGGCCGCCAGATCTCGGCGCTGGAGATCGAGGTCGGGCGCGACCTCAACGTCCTCCGCCAGACCTTGCGTGCGGCGATGCCGAACGCGAGGATCGAGATCAAGCCGGCGGGCAATTCGATCCTGCTGATCGGCAACGTCGCCAATGCCTCGGAAGCCACCCAGGCCGTCGACATCGCCAATGCCTTCGTCGGTACGACGGCCGGCCTGCTTTCTTCCTCCAAGGGCGCGGTGATCAACTCGCTGACGATCCGCGATCGCGATCAGGTCATGGTCAAGGTCGTGGTCTCCGAGGTCTCGCGCAAGGCGATCAAGCAGCTTGGCATCAATTCGAGCGGTGAATGGAAGCTTGGGAACTTCTCGCTCGCGCCGAGCATATCCAATCCCTTTCCGTTGCAGCCGCAGCAGCTGGCCGAGACCGCGGTCACTGCCGGCATAGGCAACTCGAGCAACTTCACGCTTCGCGCCCTTGAGCGGGCCGGGCTTGCGCGTGTTCTGGCCGAGCCGACCGTGACCGCCATCTCGGGCGAGAGCGCAAAATTTACCGCCGGCGGCGAAGTTCCGATTCCCAAGGGCTATAACTGCGACACGACCTCCAACCGATGCACGTTGCAGATCGAGTACAAGCCCGTCGGCGTTGCGCTGAATTTCACGCCGATTGTCATGTCCGACAACAAGATCAGCATGCGGATCGCGACCGAGGTCACCGAGCTCGATTTCGAGAATTCGATCCGGCTTGAGGGGCTTGGCCAGGCTCAAGCCCCCGTCAACGCGCCCGCCTTCCGCGTCCGCAAATCCGACACCACGGTCGAGCTGCCCTCCGGCGGCACGCTGGCGACGGCCGGCCTGATCCAGCGCGTCTCGAAGCAGTCGATCAACGGCTTCCCTGGCCTGATGAACATCCCGATCATCGGCACGCTGTTCCGCTCCCGGGACTACCAGCGTGAGGAGACCGAGCTGATGATCACGGCGACCCCCTACATTGCCAAGCCGATCGAGCCGAACCAGGTCCAGCGTCCCGACGATGGCTTCGTCGATGCGCACGATGCTCAAACGGTGCTGCTCGGCCGCCTGAACAAGATCTACGGCACCAGCAGCGGCCCGCTGCCGCAGGCCTACAAGGGCCGCGTCGGCTTCATTGCGGACTAATGATGTCGATATGCGAAGGGATGGCGGGACCATGATGGTTCGATCACAGGACAGGCTCCGTTTCGGCCTCCCGGCCGTGCTGGCAATGGCGCTCATGCTCGGCGCCTGCGCCAGCAAGGCCGATATCACCGGCTCGATCGCGCCGAGCGACGTGCGCGAGCGCCATCCGATCGTGCTGCGCGATGCGCCGCGCTCGCTCGACGTCTTCATCGGGCGCGCCGGCGGCGATCTCGACAGCCGCCAGGCGGAAGACGTCGCGGCCTTTGCAGGCGAGTACCGGCGCAGCGGCCGGGGCGGCCTCGTCGCCCAGGTTCCCACCGGAACGCAGCGCGAAATGGCGGCGCACGATACGCTGGACGGCATCCGCAAGGCGTTGGCGCGCGGCGGCGTCTCGCCCGGCGCGCTCACGGTACAGACCTACCCGGTCCGGGACCCGGGTCTCGCTTCGACGATCCGGCTCACCTTCGCCTCGCTCCAGGCGAGCGTCCCGCATGGTTGCGCGCAATGGTCGCAGGATGCCGGCGTCTCCGATTGGAAGCACGACGCGTCCAACGAGTCGCTCTGGAACTTCGGCTGCTCGAACCAGGCGCTGCTCGCCGCCCAGGTCGCCGATCCGATTGATCTCGTCCGCAGCCGGACGGAGGGCCGCGTCGACATCGTCAAGCGCATGAACGCGATCACCAAGCTGCGCGAGGGCAAGGACCCCTCGACGCAGTACCGCCAGGAGACGCCGCAGATCAACTCTGCCGTCGGAGGCCGTTGATGGACCCGGCGGACGCCTTCGAAACCCAGGCCAGCGTCGGCGGCGAGGACATCATCGCGCCGCTGCCCCGCATCACGCTCCAGGCCTTCTGCGAGACGCCGGCGATCTCCGCTGCGATGCAGACGGCCGTCTCCGACCGGCGCATGGACAAGGCGCATACCCGCGTCCAGATGGGGGGGCCGGCCGCGGCGGTCGAGGCCTTCCGCTCGGCGCCGACGCCGAACGTCATCGTCCTCGAAACGGTCTCGGACTCCGCCGCCCTGGTCGCCAGCCTCGAGGTCCTGGCCGAGGCTTGCGATGCCGGCACCAAGGTCATCGTCATCGGCCATGTCAACGACGTCCAGCTCTACCGCGACCTGATCCGCCGCGGCATCAGCGACTACCTCATCGCGCCGCTGGGCCCGCTCGACATCCTGCGCTCGCTCTCCGAGCTCTATGTCGCGCCGGAAGCCCGCAATCTCGGCCGCACCATCGCGGTCATGGGCGCCAAGGGCGGCGTCGGCGCCTCGACGCTGGCGCATAACGTCGCCTGGGCGATCGCGCGCAACCTCGACGCCTCCACGGTGATCGTCGATCTCGACATCGCCTTCGGAACCGCTGGGCTCGATTTCAACCAGGACCCGCCGCAGGGCATCTCCGAGGCCGTGTTCGCGCCGGATCGACTCGACGCCAACATGCTCGACCGGCTGCTGTCGCGCTGCAGCGACAATCTCGCCCTTCTCGCCGCGCCCGCGGTCCTGGACCGTACCTGCGACCTCTCCGAGGACGCGTTCGACCAGGTCTTCGAGCTGCTGCGCGCCAGCGTGCCCTATGTCGTGCTCGACGTGCCGCATGTCTGGAGCGCCTGGGTCAAGCGCGCGCTGATCGGCGCCGACGAGGTGGTGATCGTCGCCGGACCGGAGCTTGCCTCCCTGCGCAACGCCAAGAACTTGATCGACCTCGCCCGCGCCAGCCGGCCGAATGATTCGATGCCCCGGCTCGTGCTCAACCAGGTCGGCCTGCCGAAGCGGCCGGAGATCGATGCCAGCGAATTCGCCAAGGCGCTCGGCGTCGAGGTGCTGACCTCGATCCCGTTCGAGGCGCAGATCTTCGGCACCGCCGCCAATAACGGCCAGATGATCGCCGAGGTCCAGGCCGGCGGCAAGATCAACGAGGCTTTCGTCCAGATCGCAAGCGCGGTCACCGGCCGCGGCGAGGCCAAGCGCGGCAAGCGCAGCCTGTTCGAGCCGCTGGTCGCCAAGCTGAAGCGCCGGCGGGCCTGAACGACGCGGTTCGCGCGCCGGCCCCCGCCGGCGCGGAAGAGGAATGAGATGTTCGGAAAGCGATCCACGGGCGCGGGCGCAGCACCGGCCCTGAACCTGAATGCTTCCCCGGCCGCGCTCGCCCGCCAGCCGGAGCAGCGCCTGTCCGCGTCCGAAGCGCGGCGGCCGGCCCAGCCGGTGCCGATCGTGCCGGTCGAGACGCCGAAATCCGACGAATACTACCAGATGAAGAGCATGATCTTCGGCGCTCTCATCGAGGCGATCGATCTCTCCCAGCTGGCCAAGCTCGACGGCGAATCGGCACGGGAGGAAATCCGCGACATCATCAACGAGATCATCTCGCTGAAGAACGTCGTGCTCTCGATCGCCGAGCAGGAGGAGCTGCTCGACGACATCTGCAACGACGTGCTCGGCTACGGCCCGCTCGAGCCGCTGCTGGCGCGCGACGACATCGCCGACATCATGGTCAACGGCGCTGGCCGGACCTTCATCGAAGTCGGCGGCAAGATCCAGCTCACCAACGTGCGCTTCCGCGACAATGCGCAGCTGATGAACATCTGCCAGCGCATCGTCAGCCAGGTCGGCAGGCGCGTCGACGAATCCTCGCCGATCTGCGACGCGCGCCTGGCCGACGGCTCGCGCGTCAACGTCATCGCTCCGCCGCTCGCGATCGACGGCCCGGCGCTGACCATCCGTAAGTTCAAGAAGGACAAGCTGACGCTCGACCAGCTCGTGCGCTTCGGCGCTATCTCGCCGCCCGGCGCCGAGATCCTCAAGATCATCGGCAAGGTGCGCTGCAACCTCGTCATCTCCGGCGGCACTGGCTCCGGCAAGACGACGCTGCTCAACTGCCTGACCAACTATATCGAGCTCGACGAGCGCGTGATCACCTGCGAGGACGCGGCCGAATTGCAGCTCCAACAGCCGCATGTCGTGCGCCTAGAGACGCGCCCGCCCAATCTCGAGGGTACCGGGGCGGTCACCATGCGCGACCTCGTCAAGAACTGCCTGCGCATGCGGCCCGAGCGCATCATCGTCGGCGAGGTCCGCGGCCCGGAGGCCTTCGACCTGCTGCAGGCGATGAACACCGGCCATGACGGCTCGATGGGCACGCTGCACGCCAACAGCCCGCGCGAGTGCCTGAGCCGCATCGAGTCCATGATCACCATGGGCGGCTTCACGTTGCCCTCGAAGACCCTGCGCGAGATGATCTGCTCCTCGATCGACGTGATCGTCCAGGCCCAGCGCCTGCGCGACGGCTCGCGCCGCATCACCCACATCACCGAGGTGATGGGCATGGAAGGCGAGGTCATCATCACCCAGGATCTGATGACCTATGAGGTGCTGGGGGAGGACGCTGCCGGCAAGCTGATCGGCCGGCACCGCTCGACCGGCATCGGCCGGCCGCGCCTGTGGGAGCGGGCGCGCTATTTCGGCGAGGAGCAGCGCCTCGCCGCCGCGCTCGACCTGCTCGAGTCCCAGGACAACGTCAATGCAGCCTGACCGGGCAGGCTGAGCGGGGCGACGTCATGGATCTCAGTCTCATCGCCGTGGTAGCGCTCTCCACCCTTGCGGCCGGCGGAACGGCCTATGCGCTGTTCTACCCGCTGCTCAGCGGCCAGACTCGCGCCGAGAAGCGCCGCAAGGAATTCGCCGCACCCGTCTCCGCCCGCATCGTCGATCGCGAGGCGCAGGCCAGGCAGAAGCGCGGCCAGATCGTGCAGAGCCTGAAGGAGATCGAGAACCGCGAGAAAACGCGCCACAAGCTCACGCTCGAAGCCCGCCTGCTTCAGGGCGGGCTGAGCTGGAGCCGGCGCAAGTTCTACGTGGTCAGCGCGATCATGAGCCTGGTCACCGGTGTCCTGCTCTTGATCGTGACGGCCAACCTGGTCTTCTTTGGGCTCGGCTTGTTCATCGGGGGGTTCGGCGTGCCGCGCTGGTACGTTTCGCGCGCCAGGACGCGGCGGCTGAAGAAGTTCGGCAACGACTTCCCCGATGCGATCGACGTCATCGTGCGCGGCATCAAGTCCGGCCTGCCGCTCAACGATTGCCTGCGCATCGTCGCCAACGAGGCCACCGATCCGGTCGGGACCGAGTTCCGGCTGATCATCGAGAGCCAGGCGCTCGGCCTGCCCCTCACCGAGGCCGCGGCCAAGCTGTTCGAGCGCACGCCCTGCGCCGAAGCCAATTTCTTCGGCATCGTGCTGGCGATCCAGCAGAAGACCGGCGGCAACCTCTCCGAGACCCTGGGCAACCTCTCGCGCGTCATCCGCGAGCGCCGCAAGATGCGCGACAAGATCCAGGCCGTGTCGATGGAGGCGAAGGCGTCGGCCTGGATCATCGGCTCGCTGCCGGTCGTGGTGACGCTCCTGGTCTATCTCAGCACCCCGAAATACATCGAGCTGCTCTGGCTCACCCAGGCCGGCAAGGTCGGCCTCGTGATCAGCGGCTTCTGGATGCTGATCGGCGTGCTGGTCATGCGCAAGATGATCAACTTCGATATCTGAGGCGGCCTCTCATGCTCGATCTCATCACCACCAGGCTCGTCGACAGCCAGTTCATGCTGATGCTGCTCGTTGCCGTTGCCGCGGCCGCGACGGTGCTCTCGCTGGCGATGCCGCTGCTCGAAGGCAACATGCTCGGCAAGCGGATGAAGAACGTCGCCACCGAGCGCGAGAAGCTGCGCGCCCGCGAGCGCGATCGGCTCAACCGGCAAAAGGACAAGGCGTCGCTGCGCCCGGAGCCGAAGGAGTACATGCGGCGCATCGTCGACCGGTTCAAGCTGGGCGACTGGCTCGGCACCGAGACTGCCAAGAAGCAGCTCTCCATGGCCGGTTACCGCGGGCAGCAGGCGGAGATCGGCTTCCTGTTCTTCCGGCTGGTGACGCCGATCGGTCTGTTTCTCTTCACGCTGTTCTACGTCTTCGTCGTCAAGGATTTCGGCCAGCCGGTGATCGTTCGGATCGGCATCGTCATCGCCGCCGCCTATATCGGCATCAAGGCGCCGGAAATCTTCCTCTCCAACCAAATAGCGAAACGCCAGGCCTCGATGCGGCAGGCCTTTCCCGACGCGCTCGACCTGCTGCTGATCTGCGTCGAATCCGGCATGTCGATCGAGCTCGCCTTCCGCAAGGTCTCGACCGAGATCGGCGGTCAGTCGGTTGCGTTGGCGGAGGAGTTCGCGCTCTGCACGGCGGAGCTCTCTTACTTGACCGAGCGGCGCCAGGCCTATGAGAACCTGGCGCGGCGCACCGGGCTGGAAGGGGTCAAGTCGGTCTCGACGGCGCTGATCCAGGCCGAGCGCTACGGCACGCCGCTCGGCAGCGCGCTGCGGACGCTCGCCCAGGAGAGCCGCGACCAGCGCATGAACGCGGCCGAGAAGAAGGCTGCGGCGCTGCCGCCGAAGCTGACCGTGCCGATGATCCTGTTCTTCCTGCCGGTGCTCTTCGTGGTCATTCTGACGCCGGCGCTGGTCCAGGTCTTCAAGTGGAAGTGACTATGCTTGCGGCGGCCGCCTGACGCCTGCGCAGGATCTTACTTGGAGCCTTGACGAACGGGTCCGGCCGCATTTGCGCGCCATCGTATGAGTGGCGAGCGCCGGCACGAATTCCGGATGCGGCCTTCTCCTGACGCCTGGAGCCCTTGACGACGAACCCGCTGGCTGGACATCTGTTTCATTCCAGGGGGGAATGACGATGAACCGACTGGCCGCCATGGATGCGTTCGTCCGGGTCGTGGACACCGGCTCGTTCACCGGTGCCGCCCGCCAGCTACGCATCGGCCAGCCGGCGGTGTCCAAGATCATCGCGCAGCTGGAGGAGAGCGTCGGCGTCAAGCTCCTCTTGCGCACCACGCAGGGGCTGGCGGCAACGGAGGCGGGCGAGAATTTCTACGAGCACGCCAGACGCTCGATCGAGGAAGCCGATGAGGCAGTGCTCAAGGCGCGGGGCGTCGGGGCGGCGCTGACGGGACGCCTGCGGATCGGCGGAGCGGTGACCTTCAGCCGGCTGCACGTCGTTCCGTGCCTGCCCAAGTTTCTGGCGATGCACCCCGGCCTCGACATCGAGGTGTTTCTCGACGACCGCAATCTCGACCTGGTGGAAGCGGGGATCGACGTCGCGCTGCGGATGGGCGATTTGCAGGATTCCTCGCTCACGGCGCGCAAGATCGGGCAAGGCCCCCGCGTGGTGGTCGGCACTCCCAGCTACTTCGAGACCGCCGGCGAGCCCGCAACCCCAGCAGACCTCGCCGCGCACCAGACGGTGATCTACGACCAGCGCGGCGGCGGCGCGGTCTGGAATTTTACGCGAGGCGCCGCGGAAAGCACCGTGACGATCAGGGGCCGCATCCGGCTCACGGCGGCGGAGGGCGTGCGCGAGGCGGTCTTCGCGGGCATGGGCCTTGCGATCACATCCGAGTGGATGTTCGCGCCGGAGCTGGCTTCGGGCCGGGTCAGGCGCGTGCTCCAGGATTGGCAACTGCCCCCGATCGACCTCTGGGCGGTGTTCCCGACGGGCCGGAATACGAGCATGAAAGCCCGGGCCTTCGCCAGCTTCATCGAGCAGGAGCTGGGGCCCTTCCCGATCAGGTAGAATCGCCGCGAGGGGCGCCCGCCACCGCGTCGAGTCTTCCCCATGCCGATCTGGAATGAACTTCATTCCCGCTGGCCAGCTTACCGCGCCCTGCCCACCGCGCCATCTGTCGGCTCGAACGCCGTCATCGTGGTGGCGGACCGGTGGAGCACAACATGTCCAACCTGAACGGAAAAGTCGCCGTGATCACCGGCGGATCGAGCGGCATTGGCCTCGCCACGGCCAAGCGCTTCGTCGCCGAAGGCGCTCACGTCTTCATCACCGGCCGGCGCCAGGCCGAGCTCGACAAGGCGAAGGCCGAGATCGGCGGGAACGTCACCGCGGTCCAGGGCGATGTGGCTGATCTGGCGGACCTGGACAGGCTCTACGCCCAGGTGAAAGCGGAGAAGGGCGTGGTCGATATCGTCTTCGCCAGCGCCGGGTTCATCGAGCACGCGCAGATCTTCGACTTGTCCGAAGCGCACTATGACAAGACCTTGGACATTAATCTCAAGGGCGTCGTCTTCACGGTCCAGAAGGCGTTGCCGTTGATGACCCGCGGCGGCTCGATCATCGTCGTCTCCTCCATCATCAACGTGAAGGGCATTCCTGCCCACGGACTATACGGCGCTGCCAAGGCCGGCGTCCGGTCGCTGGCGCGCACCTGGGCCCAGGAGCTCAAGGGCCGCGGCATCCGCGTGAACACGCTCAGCCCCGGCGCCACGGAAACGCCGATCATTCGCGGCCAGTTCGACAATGACGAAGCCTCCGACGCCGCCAAGGCCATGTTCGCCTCCATGACCCCGCTCGGCCGCATCGGCCGGCCGGAGGAGCTCGCCGCCGCCGCCTTCTTCCTGGCCTCCGACGAGTCGAGCTACGTCACCGGCATCGACCTGCCCGTCGATGGCGGCCTGGCGCAGGTCTGAGCTGGATCGAGGGCATCGGACCGAAAAGTGGAATCCGGCTTCCGAAAAATCCGATGCAATAACAAAGGCCTAGATCGCCGCTGCGAATGTGCGGCCTCGCTTCATCATCGAAAGGGAAGTCTGCATGCCCGTCTATTTTGTCATGATCCGCGAAGAGACCGTCGATGCCGAGGCGCTTGCGCAATACGGGCCGAAGGCCGCCGCCGCCGGCCAGGGCCATCCTCTCAAGCCACTCGCGGTCTACGGCGCGATCGACCATCTCGAAGGGAAGCCGGCCGAAGGGGCGGTGATCATCGAGTTCCCTGACATGACCGCGGCTCGCGCGTGGTATGACAGCCCAGCCTACCAGGCCGCCGTGAAGCATCGCCATGCCGGATCGAGGTCGAAGGCCTTCTTCATCGAAGGCGTGTGAGCAGAGCGCCGCACGCATGTGCCGAAGCAGCATGCTCCAAGCCGTTCAGAACCCCATTGGCTCGCCAAGGAAAAAGGCCGGAGCTCTGCCCCGGCCTTTCCTTCTGGGCTGCGTGGACCTGCAATCTTGGGGGCTCCAGGGAACTCAGCCCTGTGGCGCGCCCTGCGGGGCCGGGGCAGCTTGCCTCGATGCCGCCGGCTTGCTTCCCCCGCCTGTTTTCAGCAGGTCCCAGCTGTTCTGCTGGCTGACGCTGCGCTTGAGGTAGGCGACGGTCTGGGCGGCCTCGGCCGGGCTCTGGTCCTGCCGCGCCAGCGCCTCGGCCTCGCCGAACCGGCCCTGCAGGCCGAGCACCAGCACGAGGTTCTGCCGGACCCGTGCATCGCTCTTGTTTGACGTCGCAGCTTCCCGCAGCACGCGCTCGGCCTCGGGCAGGTTCTTGGTCAGGGCCAGCGACAGGCCGAGATTGGACAGGATGGTCGGCTCGCCCGGCGCGAGCTTCAGCGCGGTCTCGTAGAGCTGCTGGGCGCGCGGATGCTCGCCGAGCTGGTCGGCGACGGTGCCCTGCGCCGAGAGGATGCGCCAGTCCGGGCGCTCCGGCGAATGTGCCCGGCCCAGCACCTCGTCGGCCTCCCTCAGGCGACCGTTATCGGCAAGCGAGCGGCCATAGGCGCCGAGCATTTCCCGGTCGTTGCTGTGGGTCAGTACGGCGCCTTGCAGGATCGCCAGCGCCTGGGCGTGCTGTCCGAGCGCGCGTAGCGCGCGAGCGTAGTAGAAGGCGGCGTTGCGGTCCTTCTGGTTCGCGTCGTAGCGCTGGCTCCACTTGTCGGCCTCCGCCTGCCATTCGGCCGGGCTGCCCGGCTGCGTCCGCGCCGGGCTGATCGAGCCCGTGATGTCGCCGAGCCCGCCGCGGCTCTGGCAGCCGGCGAGCGCCAGCGTCGTCAGGCAGATGGCGGCGAACAGGCTGTGGCGGCTCGACATGGTCCGGCGGGCGGGCTGGGATAGGCTGGGGGACATGGGCTCGTTCGCCTCGCCGCATTGGAAGCTCTGGTCGCTCCGGTGATAAAACGTTAACCCTAATGCTTCCTTAACCGGTCCCGCCGACCGGCCTCCTCAACCTGGTTCCTAACGCCGTGCACAGCTTGCTCCTCGCCTCCGCGCCAGCCGCGATCCCGGTCCACATCGTCTCGAAATCCGGCTGGCCGGCACTGGCCGAACGGCTCGCTCCGGAGGCCGGCCGTTTCGCCAAGGCGCAGGGCTTTGCGGCGCGACCGGGGCAGCATCTTGTCTTGCCCGACGCCGCGGGCGCCATCTCCGCCGTGCTTCTGGGCGTCGAGCCGGCCGGCTCGCGCTGGCGCGATCCCTTCGCGCCGGGGCGCCTCGCCGCCGTGTTGCCGGCCGGGGATTATACGCTGACCGGGGAGATCGACGATGCCGGCCTCGCCGCCCTGGGCTGGCTGCTGCAGGCCTATCGCTTCGAGCGCTACCGTAAGAGGCCGGCTGCCCTGGCGCGGCTCGTGGTGCCCGAGGGCGTCGCTGGCGAGGAGCTGAGCATCCTCGCGGAATCGGTCGCGCTCGCCCGCGATCTGGTCAACACACCCGCCAACGACCTCGGCCCCAGCGAGATCGAGGCTGCGATCCGCCAGCTCGGCCAGGATTGCGGTGCGACCGTCGTCAGCATCGTCGGCGACGACCTCATCGCCCGCAATTTCCCGATGATCCATGCCGTCGGCCGCGCCTCGTCGCGCGCACCGCGCCTGGTCGACCTGGTCTGGGGCGATCCCGCCCACCCCAAGGTCACGCTGGTCGGCAAGGGCGTCGCCTTCGACACCGGCGGGCTCAACCTCAAGCCCGATGCCAGCATGCTGCTGATGAAGAAGGACATGGGCGGCGCGGCCGCCGCGATCGCTGCCGCCCGCATGATCATGCGGGCGAAGCTGCCGGTGCGGCTGCGCCTGCTCGTGCCGGCGGTCGAGAATGCGGTCTCGGGCTCGGCCTTCAGGCCTGGCGACGTGCTGGCGAGCCGCAAGGGCATCTCGGTCGAGATCGGCAATACCGATGCCGAGGGACGCCTCATCCTGGCCGATGCGCTGGCTCTGGCCGACGAGGAGGTGCCGGAGCTGCTGATCGACTATGCCACGCTGACCGGCGCCGCCCGCGTCGCGCTCGGGCCGCAACTGCCGCCCTTCTACACCCATGACGAGGGTCTGGCCTCCGAGATCGCGCGGCTCGGCCGGGCGGTCAACGATCCGGTCTGGCGCCTGCCGCTTTGGCCGCCCTATGACGACATGCTCGAGTCGAAGGTCGCCGACGTCAACCACGTCTCAGGCGGCTCCTTCGCCGGCTCGGTGACTGCGGCGCTCTTCCTCAACCGCTTCGTCGAGAAGACGCAGTCCTACGCCCATTTCGACATCTACGCCTGGAACCCCTCCGCCAGGCCCGGCCGGCCGGAAGGCGGCGAATGCCAGGCGGCGCGGCTGACCTACGCGCTGGTCAAGCAGCTTTACCCTGCCGGTTAAGCCTGTTTTCCGGGAAAGATTGCGCCCCAGCGGCAACCCGATAATGATACGGATCCGAAACGATCAGAGCCGCTTCAGTCATGGCGTTGGAGATCAGGCCCTCGCAGGCGCTCAGGCTCTGGCGGCAGGTGCATCTCGACCTGGTGCAGGATGGCGATGCCGATCTCTCGGCCCGCCAGACCGCGATCCTGCTGACGATCTATCTCGAATTGCCGCCGCATACGGTGCGCGGCCTGGCTCAACAGCTCGGCGTCACCAAGCCGGTCATCACCCGCGCGCTCGACACCATGGGCAAGCTCGGCCTCGTCAGCCGCAAGCGCGACGATTTCGACAGGCGCAACGTCATCATCCAGCGCACGGTCGCTGGTGCGCTCGCCGTGGAGCGGCTGGCCGACCTGATCGTCCAGCGCTCGCGGGAGTTAGGGGCAGGCTGAGCGGGCTTCGCGCGTTAACCGCTTGGAGCTAGATTGCCGCGATGAACTCGATTCTCGACCGCCGCCTGACCCCCGCCCGCCCCGACCTCGCCGCCCGCCACCTGGCCGGGCAGGTCGAAGCCCGCGCCTTCGCCGACTCGGTGATGCTGCGCGTCGTCGCGCCCATCGCGCCCTTGCGCCGCGAGCCGCGCCCGGATGCGCCGCTCGACACCGAGGCGCTCGCCGGCGAGGTCGTCGCGATCTACGAGCAATACGAGGGCTGGGCCTGGGGCCAGCTCGGCAGCGACGGCTATGTCGGCTACCTGCCCGACGACGCGCTGCGCTCGGACGCACCTGAACCCACACACCGCGTTTCGGCGCTGCTGAGCCATGTCTATCCCGGCCCCTCCATCAAGCTGCCGCCGCTCGCTCTGCTGCCCTTGGGCGCCACCGTCGCAGTGAGCGGTGAGTCCGGCGATTTCCTTGTCCTTGCCGATGGCGGCTATCTCTGGCGCGGGCATCTTCAGCCGCCTGGCGCTGTCGAGTCGGATTTCGTCGCAGTCGCCGAGCGCTTCGAGCATTTGCCCTATCTCTGGGGCGGCAAGACGGCCCAGGGCCTCGATTGCTCCGGCCTGACGCAAGTTTCGCTCGCCGCGGCCGGCATCGCCGCCCCGCGCGACACCGACATGCAGGAGCAGGCGCTCGGTACGGCGCTCGCCTTCGACGACAGCCTGTCGGGGCTGAAGCGCGGCGACATCGTCTTCTGGAAGGGCCATGTCGGCCTTATGACCGATGCCGAGACCCTGCTGCACGCGACGGCCTATACGATGAACGTCTACCGCGAGCCGCTGCGTACGGCGCGCGATCGGATTTCGAAGAACAGCTTTGGGGCGATCACGAGCATTCGACGGCTGGGCTGAGACTCACCCCAGCCCTTTGAGCTTATAAAGCGCCTCCAACGCTTGGCGCGGCGTCATCTCGTCAAGGTCGAGTTCGGCCAGCGCTTCGCGCAGCGTGTCATTAGCCGGCACAGTCTCCACCACCGGAGCCGCCCGCCTGACCGGCGCGGCAAACAGCGGCAAATCGTCGACCAGCGAGGCGACCGGCTTCTCGCGCTCGGTCTTCTCAAGTTCGCTGAGGATGGCGCGGGCCCGCTCGACCACGGCCGGCGGCAGGCCGGCGAGCTTGGCGACCTGGATGCCGTAGGAGCGATCGGCAGCGCCCGGCACGACCTCGTGCAGGAAGACGACCTCGCCATTCCATTCGGTGACGCGCACGGTCGCGTTGGTGACGCGGTCGAGCCGGTCTCCGAGCGCCGTCAGCTCGTGATAATGCGTCGCGAACAGCGCGCGGCAGCGGTTGATCTCGTGCAGGTGCTCGATCGCGGCCCAGGCGATCGAGAGGCCGTCGAAGGTCGCGGTGCCCCGGCCGATCTCGTCGAGGATGACGAGCGCGCGCGGGCCGGCCTGGTTGAGGATCGCGGCGGTCTCGACCATCTCGACCATGAAGGTCGAGCGCCCGCGCGCCAGGTCGTCGGCCGCGCCGACACGCGAGAACAGCCGGTCGACCACGCCGATATGGGCATGCGCCGCGGGTACGAAGGCGCCCATCTGGGCCAGCACCGCGATCAGCGCGTTCTGGCGCAGGAAGGTCGATTTACCCGCCATGTTCGGGCCGGTGATCAGGCAGATGCGCCCGCCATTGGCCTTGGCCGATGGCGGCGAGAGCTCGCTGTCATTGGCGACGAAGGGCTTGCCGTCACGCTTCAGCGCCGCCTCGACCACCGGATGCCGGCCGGCGCTGATCGCGAAGGCCGTGCCCTCGTCGACGAGCGGCCGGGTCCAGCCCTCGCTGGCGGCAAGCTCGGCCAGCGCGGCGGTGACGTCGATCTCGGCCAGCGCCAGCGCCGCCGCCTTGATCGGCTCGGCCTCGGCCAGAACCGTGGCAGTCAGATCGGCGAAGATCGTCAGTTCGAGCTTCAAGGCCCGGTCGGCGGCCGAGGCGATCTTCGATTCGAGCTCTCCGAGCTCGACCGAGGAGAAGCGCATCGCGTCCGACATGGTTTGGCGGTGCACGAAGGTGGCGCGCCAGGGCTCCTTCAGAAACTCCTCGCCGACGGCCTGCGACACCTCGACGAAATAGCCGAGCATCGAATTGTGCTTGATCCGCAGGGTCCGGTTGCCGGTCTCCGCGGCATAGCGCTGTTGGAGCTGGGCGATGACCTTGCGCGAATCGACCTGGAGCAGGCGCAGCTCGTCGAGCGCCGGGTCATGGCCGTCGCGGACGAAGCGCCCGTCGCGGCGGTTGAGCGGCAGCTCGTCGGCCAGCGTCTCCGTCAGCTTGAGCGGCAGCGACGCGTCGGTCTCGGCGAGCGCATCGGCCGCCTTCTGGAGGTCGTCAGGCAGTTCCCTTTGCTGGCCCAGCGCAAGGGCGAGGTCGCGCGCCGCGGTCAGGCCGGCGCCGAGCGCGGCGAGGTCGCGCGGGCCGCCGCGATCGAGCGAGAGCCGGGCGAGCGCGCGGGCAATATCGGGCACGCGCGCCAGGTCGCGCCGCAGATCCTCGCGCAGCGGCGCATCCGTCACCAGCGCCTCGACCGCGTCGTGCCGCGCCGCGATGGCGGTGGGTTCGGTCAGCGGTCCGGCCAGGCGCTCGGCGATGAGGCGCGCGCCGCCCGGCGTCACCGTGCGGTCGATCGCGGCGAGCAGGCTGCCGGTGCGCTCGCCCGAGAGCGTGCGGGTCAGCTCCAGATTGGCGCGCGTCGCCGCGTCGATCAGCATGGTCGCGCCGCCGGTATCGCGCACCGGCGGCGAGAGCGGCGGGCGGGCGCCGAACTGCGTGCGCTCGACATAAGCCAAAGCCGCGCCGGCCGCCGCGATCTCGGCCCGGCTGAATGCGCCGAAGGCATCGAGCGTGGCGACGCCGAAAAACTCCTTCAGCCGGCGCTCGGCCGAGGCGGCGTCGAGCCCCTCGCGCGCCAGCGGCGTCACCGGCACGTTGAGCTCGCGCCAGAACTCCTTCAGCTCGGGATCGTCATGGATCGCCTCGGGGCAGACGATCTCGCGCGGCTCCAGCCGGGCGAACTCCACCGCGAGCCGCTCCTGCGGCGTCTCCAGCACGGAAAAGCGCCCGGTCGAGATGTCGACGGCCGCCAGCCCGTAGAGCGCGCTCGAATCGGTCAGCTTCCGCCGCGCCACCGCGACCAGCAGGCTGGCGCGGCCGGGCTCGAGCAGGCGCTCTTCGGTGATCGTGCCCGGCGTGACCAGCCTGACCACGTCGCGCTGCACCACCGACTTGGCGCCGCGCTTCTTGGCCTCGGCCGGATCTTCCGTCTGCTCGCAGACCGCGACGCGGTGCCCGGCCGCGATCAGCCTTTGCAGGTAGTCGTCGGCGCGCTCGACCGGCACGCCGCACATTGCGATGTCCTCGCCGAGATGCTTGCCGCGCTTGGTCAGCACGATGCCGAGCGTGCGCGAGGCGATCTCGGCGTCGCGGAAGAACAGCTCGTAGAAATCGCCCATCCGGTAGAACAGCAGGCTGTCCGGATTGGCGGCTTTGATCTCGACATATTGCGCCATCATCGGCGTGACGCGGCCGGGATCCGCCGGCGCCTTGGCGCTGGAGAGGTCGATGGCGGGCGGGATGGTGGGCTCGTCGCGGCGCATGGCGCGGACGCTATCAAAATGCGCGGCCAGCGCCATCCGTTAGGACGGCTTTCAACAATTGAAAGCATGGTTGGTGAAATCTTACCGGCTGAAAGCCCGCTGATGGCGCTGATTCTCGATCTGATCGAAAGCCTGTCCTTCGTCCTGCTGGCGGCGTTGGCGCTGGCGCTCGTCCTGCCGCGGATCGAGCATCGCCGGTGGCTGCATCAGCTCGTCGTCGGAATCGTGCTCGCGGCGGCGGGCTATTGCAGCATGGTCGAGCCCTTCATGCTCATGCCGGGGGTGGCGATCGACTCGCGCAACATCGTCGTGCTGCTGGCCGGCCCCCTCGGCGGCACGCTCTCGACGCTCCTCGTCGCCGCCCCGCTGGCGGCCTATCGCCATGCGAATGGCGGCGCCGGGATGGCGGCGGGCCTCGCCGGCATCGGGCTGAGCGCGATCTGCGGCCTCGCCATCCATTTCTACCTGAAGCGCCAGCGGCGCACGCTCGCCATCGGCGACATCTGGCTGCTCGGCCTGGCGGCCGGGTTCGTGCTCTTCCCGCCGCTGCTGCTGGTCGGCGACTGGGCCATCGTCGAGACGATGCTGCGCGAGGCGGCGCTGATGACGCTGGTCGTCAACGTCTCCGGCACGATGCTCGGCGGCATGATCCTGTTCGGCAACGCCGAGCGGCGCGAGACCGCCTATCGCCTGCGGGCGCTGATCGGCCGCGCGCCCGGCACGCTCTATCAGCGCGTGATGCACCCCGACGGGTCGCTGAGCTATCACTTCGCCTCGTTCAGCATCGACAAGCTGCTCGGCATCGCCAAGGAGGATGTCGAGCGCGATCCGGAGATCTGGCTCCGCAAGATGCTGCCCGAGGACCGGGCCCGCTTCGAGCGGGAGCGGCTCGATCCCTCGGGCCAGCGTGATTTCTGGCGCTTCGAGGCACGCTACCATTGCCCGGACGGCTCGATCGCCTGGCTGCGCAGCGAGGCGACGATGCGCCGGCTGCGGGACGGCACGATGGTCTGGGACGGCATCCTGCTCGACGTCACCGGCGAGAAGTCGCTGGAGGCGCGCCGGCACGAGGTCGAGGACCAGCGCAAGGCGGCGCTCGGCGAGCTTGCGGCCGATCTCGAGGTCACGGTCGGGCAGGCGCTGCGCCAGGTCGGCGCCTCCGTCCGCGACATGCAGGAGGCCGCGAGCCAGATGGCGGAGAGCGCCAGCCAGACCGCGCTCCGCGCCGTCGACGTCACACGCCAGGCCGAGCATGCCTCCCAGCGCGTCGGCAGCGTCGCGATGGCCGCCGAGGAGATCGACGCCTCGATCCGCGAGCTGACCCGCCAGACCGCCCATGCCGACGACACCGCCCGCGACGCCGCAAGCTATGTCCGCGCGACCCGCCATGACGTCTCCGGCCTGAGCGCCGCTGCCGACAAGGTCAGCGCGGTGCTCGACTTCATCGAGGACATCGCCTCGCGCACCAACCTGCTGGCGCTCAACGCCACCATCGAGGCGGCGCGCGCCGGCGCGGCCGGCCGCGGCTTCGCCGTCGTTGCGGGAGAGGTCAAGAACCTCGCCGAGCAGACCCAGAGGGCGACCCGCGACATCGGCGAGACGCTGCAGGATATCCGCGTCGCCGCCGCCAAGGCCTCCGACGCCATCGCCCATATCGAGGGCACGATGGGCGTGATCGAGCAGACCTCCGGCGCCATTGCCGAGGTCGTCAGCCGCCAGGCCGAGATCGCCTCCGGCATCGCGTCCGACGCCCAGCTCGTCGCTGGCAGCACCAATGCCGTCAGCGCCAGCGTCGGCAGCGTCGGCACTGAGGCGCGCGGCACCGGCGAGACCGCCGTGCGCGTCGTCGCGGCGGCCCGGCAGGTCAGCGACCAGACCGTCGCGCTCGACCGCTATGTCGGAGACTTCGTCCGCAGCGTCCGCGGCCGGCTCTGAAGCCTTCAAGTCCGGCGCAAAAGCAGGCAGGCAAATTTCGCTGGACCGTCATGTCGCCTGATTGACAGACGCGCCTTGTAGAGCGGCCTAGCGCTGCCTTATGGTCCGCCGCCTCCAGGAAACGCTCACAAAAAGAACAATCGCATGTCCGACAAGAAGCCGATCAAGCACGCTCGCCCGACTTTCACCGATCAGGAAGCCCTGCTGTTCCATTCGGACGGCCGGCCCGGCAAGCTCGAGATCGTGCCGACCGTGCCGATGGCGACCCAGCGCGACCTCTCGCTCGCCTATTCGCCCGGCGTCGCCGTGCCGGTCCTGGCCATCGCCGAAGACCCGACGAAGGCCTATGACTACACCGCCCGCGCCAACCTCGTGGCGGTCATCTCGAACGGCACCGCCATCCTCGGCCTGGGCAATCTCGGCGCGCTCGCCTCCAAGCCGGTGATGGAGGGCAAGGCGATCCTGTTCAAGCGCTTCGCCGACGTCGACTCGATCGACCTCGAACTCGACACCGAGGACCCGGACAAGTTCATCGACGCCGTGCGCTATCTCGGCCCCTCCTTCGGCGGCATCAACCTCGAGGACATCAAGGCCCCCGAGTGCTTCATCATCGAGCAGCGCCTGCGCGAGCTGATGGACATCCCGGTCTTCCACGACGACCAGCACGGCACCGCGATCATCGCCGCCGCCGGCCTGATCAACGCGCTCGACCTGACCGATCGCGACGTCAAGTCGACCCGCCTCGTCATCAACGGCGCCGGAGCGGCCTCGATCGCCTGCACCGAGCTGCTCAAGGCGATGGGCTTCAAGCCCGACAACGTCATCCTCTGCGACACCAAGGGCGTGATCTACCAGGGCCGCACCGAGGGCATGAACCAGTGGAAGTCGGCCCATGCCGCCATCACCGACCGGCGCACGCTGGCCCAGGCGATGGAGGGCGCCGACGCGTTCTTCGGCCTCAGCCAAAAGGGCGCGGTGACCGCTGACATGGTCCGCTCGATGGCGCCGAACCCGATCATCTTCGCCATGGCCAATCCCGATCCCGAGATCACGCCGGAGGAGGTCGCGGCCGTCCGCGACGACGCCATCATGGCGACGGGCCGCTCGGACTATCCCAACCAGGTCAACAACGTCCTCGGCTTCCCCTTCATCTTCCGTGGCGCGCTCGACGTCCGCGCCACCACGATCAACATGGAGATGAAGATCGCCGCCGCCGAGGCGCTGGCCTCGCTGGCGCGCGAGGACGTGCCGGACGAGGTCGCCGCCGCCTATCAGGGCTCGCGCCCGCGCTACGGCCGGGACTACATCATCCCGGTGCCGTTCGATCCGCGGCTGATCCACGTCGTGCCGATCGCGGTCGCCAAGGCGGCGATGGAGACCGGCGTAGCCGGCAAACCGATCGTCGACATCGCCGCCTACAAGGCGCAGCTCTCGGCCCGTCGCGACCCCGTCGCCGGCACGCTGAACCGCATCTTCGAGCGCGTCCGGCGCTATCCCAAGCGCGTCGTCTTCGCCGAGGGCGAGGAGGAGCAGGTCATCCGCGCCGCCATGTCCTTCGTCAACCAGGGGCTGGGCAAGGCGATCCTGGTCGGTCGCGAGGAGCCGATCCTGGCGACAGCGGCCTCGCTCGGCGTCGATCTCGCGGCGCGCGGCATCGAAATCCACAATGCCCGGCTGTCGCACCGCAACAGCGCCTATGCGCAGTACCTCTACGAGCGGCTGCAGCGGCAGGGCTATCTCTTCCGCGACTGCCAGCGCCTGATCAACCAGGACCGCAACCATTTCGCCGCCGCCATGGTCGCGCTCGGCGATGCCGATGCGATGGTCACCGGCGTCACCCGCAACTACTCGATCGCGCTGGAGGAGGTCCGCCGCGTCATCGACGAGAAGCCGGGCCACCGCGTCATCGGCGTCTCCGTCGTGATCTCGCGCGACCGCACCGTGCTCGTCGCCGACACCGCCATCGCCGAGATGCCGACGGCGCAGGAACTGTCGGAGATCGCGATCGAGGCCGCCGGTGTCGCAAGGCGCCTCGGCTACGAGCCGCGCGTGGCGATGCTCGCCTTCTCGACCTTCGGCCACCCGGCCGGCGAGCGCTCCGAGAAGGTGCAGCAGGCGGTCGACATCCTCAACCATCAGCGCGTCGATTTCGAATACGACGGCGAGATGGCGGCCGATGTCGCGCTCAACCGCGATCTGATGGCGCAGTATCCGTTCTGCCGCCTCAAGGGGCCGGCGAACGTGCTGGTCATGCCGGCCTTCCACTCGGCCTCGATCTCGACCAAGCTGCTGCAGGAGATCGGCGGCGCGACCGTGATCGGCCCGCTGATCGTCGGCCTCGACAAGCCGGTCCAGATCGTGCCGCTCGGCGCCAAGGACAGCGACATCGTCAACATGGCCGCGCTGGCGGCGTTCAACATCGGCGGCTGAGGCGAAGCGCTTCGGAACCCGGAGCTGCAGGCAGAACAAGACGAAGCGCGGGAGCCCTCTCCTTACAGGAGAGGGCTCCCGTGCCTTCCGGTTCGGGGGCAATCGTCAGCAGTCCGGCGCGCCTACTCGCCCATGTACCGCCGCTTCAGGTGCGCCTTGAACACGCCGGCATCGAGCGGCCGACCGGTGGCACGCGTCAGCAGCTCGTCGGTCTCGTAGAGCGAGCCCAATCCGTGGATGTTCGCCCTGAGCCAGCCAACCAGCGGCTTGAAGTCGCCGCGTCCGATCCCCGGCAGGATCTCCGGCTCGGCCCGGCAGGCGGCGTCGAAGATCTGCGCCGCCGTCATCGCTCCCAGCGTGTAGGTCGGGAAATAGCCCCAGCCGCCGCTCGGCCAGTGGATGTCCTGCAGGCAGCCGAGCCGGTCGTCCGGCGGGGTCACGCCGAGCAGTTCGCGCATCTGCGCGTTCCAGACGCCGGGCAGTTCCGAGAGGGGCATCTCGTCGGCGATCAGCGCCTTCTCGATGCGGTAGCGCAGGATGACATGGGCCGGGTAGGTCACCTCGTCGGCATCGACGCGGATCAGCCCGCGCTGAACTTGCGTGTAGCGGCGCCAGAGCACGTCGGCCTGCCAGGCCGGGCCCGAGCCGCCGAAGGCCTCCAGCATCTTCGGCGCGGCGAAGCCGATGAACTCGCGGCTGCGGCAAGCCTGCATCTCGACCAGCAGGGATTGGCTCTCATGCAGGCTCATGCCGCGGGCATGGCCGACGGGCTGGCTCAGCCAGGCCTGCGGCCGGCCCTGCTCGTAGAGCGCATGGCCGGTCTCGTGCAGCACGCCCATCAGTGCCCGCGAGAAGTCGGTCTCGTCATAGCGGGTGGTGATGCGCACATCGCTGTCGGCGCCGCCGCAGAACGGGTGGGTCGAGATGTCGAGCCGGCCGCGCTCGAAATCGTAGCCGAGCGCCGCCATCATCTGCAGGCCGAGCGCGCGCTGCGCCTCGACCGGGAAGGGGCCCTCCGGCGCAGGCGAGGCCGGCCGGCGCGCCTGCACCGCCAGGACCTCCTCGATGAACCCCGGCAGGAAGTCGGCGAGATCGTCGAACAGCGCGTCGATCTTGGCGGAGCGCCCGCCCGGCTCGTAGTCGTTCAGCAGCGCGTCATAGGCGGAGAGGCCGAGCTTCTCGCCCTTGGCCCGGCCGATCTCGCGCTGGAGCTTCAGCACCTCGGCGAGATAGGGCAGCAGCGCCTTGAAGTCGGCATCGGCCCGCGCCTGGCGCCACGCCATCTCGGAGGCCGAGATCGCCTTGCTGGAGGCCTCGACCAGATCGGCCGGCAGCGCGGTCTCGACCGTCCAGCTGCGCCGGATCTCGCGCAGGTTGGCGCGCTCCCAATCGCCGAGTCCGGTATCGCCGTCTGCTGTGTCGAGCCAGTCGCCGATGCGCGGATCGGTCACCATGCCGTGGCGCAGCACGTGCAGCAGCGCCATGCTCTCGGCCCGCGTCTCGGCCGCGCCCTTCGGCATCATCACGTCGCTGTCCCATTGCAGGATGCCGACCGCGTTGGAGAGCGCGGCAACCTTCCCGAAATGCGCAGCGAGCTGCGAATAGGCGGCAGTCATGGATATCCCTCCGTCCCGAAGCGGGTTGGAGTCTTCTTAGCCCGCTTGCAGCGCGGCGTCGAAGCTGTCCTGCAGCATGCGCCGGCAAGCCTCCGCCTGCTCGCGGATGCCGGTATGGAAGATATAGGGGATGATGTCGTCGAGATCGCGGATCGCGACATCGACCGCGGTCATGAGGTCGACCTGAAGCGGCTCGGACTCCGGCTCGGCGGGCTGCCGCTCCGGTACGCGAAACTGAAGAACCAGGCCCATGGCCACCCCACGCTGACGAATCACTAGCGCTATCCAACAGCGTCGGGCGTGTGAGGCTGGTTAACGCCGCGGCACCCGAATGGTTAACCGAGCAGATTGCGCAGCGTGCGCATGAAGATGCGGGCGCCCGGCGCGATGATGTCGTCCGGGAAGTCATAGTCGGGATTGTGCAGGTGCGGGCAGTCTTCGCCCGAGCCGAGCAGGAACATCGCCGCCTTCGCCTGCCGCCCGAACAGGCCGAAATCCTCCGAGCCGCGCATCGGCTCGGTTGGCCCATGCGCCAGCTTCTCGTCGTCGAGCGCCCGGCGCAGCAGCGCCACCGCCTCGGGGTGGTTCTCGCAATGGTGGAAGACGTCGTGGTAGCTGAGCTCGACGCCGAGCCCCGTCTCCTGCCCCGCATCTTGGACCAGTGCCTCGGCGCGCTCGCAAAGCGAGCCCATCTGCGCGTCGGTCAACGTTCGCAGCGTCGCCCAGATCTCGGCCCGGCCAGGCGCGATGCCGAAGGCCGGCTCGCCCATCGACGCATGCGTGACGGTGACGAGCGCGTATTCCTCGTCCAGCGCGCCGCCGGGGCCAAGCGCCGTCAGCGTCGGCATCAGCCAGGCCACCGCCGCCATCGGCGAAAGGCCGTGCTCCGGCGTCGAGGCATGCGAGGTATGGCCGGTCAGCACGATCCGCAGGCCGCGCGAGGCGCAGTTGGCGTAGCCCTCCGACAGCGCGACATGGCCGAGCGGCAGGCCGGGCTTGTTGTGCAGCGAGAAGGCGTAGTCGGGCGCGATCTCCCTGAATTTCGGATCGGCGATCACGGCGGCTGCGCCCGCGCCGGTCTCCTCCGCCGGCTGGAACAGCAGGATGGCGCGACCGCGCTGCGGGCGCTGGCGGCCAAGCCCGCGCGACAGCGCCGCGACCATGGTCATGTGCCCGTCATGGCCGCAGAGATGGCCCTTGCCCGGCACCTGCGAGCGATGCTCGCTGTCGGAGAGCTCCTCGATCGGCAGCGCGTCGAGCTCGCAGCGCACCAGGACCGTCGGCCCCGGCTCGGCGCCCTCGTAGATCGCGGCCACGCCATGGCCGCCGAGTCCGGTGATGATCCGCTCGGGTTTGCTGGGCATCAGGAACCTGACCACGGCTTGCGCCGTTTCCTGTTCCGCGCCCGAAATCTCGGGCGCGCGGTGCAGCTGGCGCCGGAACGCGACGAGTTCGACGAGATCGGAATTGCTGAGGAACATCCTGCGATCCTTCGTGACGGGCGAGCGCGTGGCCATGCCGGCCGCAGCTTCACCAACCGGCCGCCGCCGGCAAGGGCCACCCTTGCACGGGAAGACAGCGCTTTCTCCGGGTTGCCGAAGCAGCCGCGATCGGCCAGCTTCCCCGAACTCATTCTGTCCAGGTTGCAGATTCGCCGCCATGGCGGGGCTGCAAGAAAACGAAATCGTACGGAGGAATCGAGAGATGAGACATGCCGTTCACATCGCCGGCGTCGTTGCGCTCGCCGCCCTGGCCGCGGGCTGCGCCGGCTCCTCGCGCGTCGGGGTTCCCACCCAGGCGCCGACGGCGGCCGCGAGCAAGTACATCGCCAGTGACGGGGCCGGCGGCCTCCTCCTGCCCGACGGGACGCGCGTCGCGGTCGACAGCACCGGCGGCTTCACGCTGCCGAACGGCGCCTATGTGAACCGGGATCGCGCGGGCGCGCTCAACCTGCCCAACGGCTCCCGCTGCGTGCCGGATGGCAGAGGCGGCTACAACTGCCCCTGAGAGACCGCTTGTGAATTCTACTGGCGAGGCCGTCTGACGCGGCTGTCTGCGCTTCCGGTGCTCACGGACCAAAAGTCCGCTCCGCTCCGGTTCTCGACAGCCACGCCAGCCGGACTCACGCCAGCGAATTCCCAAACGGTCTCTCGGCGCGAGGCTCTACCCCTTGGCCGCGGCAAAGGCTGTGTTGATGATCTCCTGCGCCTCGGCCTGGATCCGGCGCAGATGCGCCTCGTCGCGGAAGCTCTCGGCGTAGATCTTGTAGACCTCCTCGGTGCCGGAGGGGCGGGCGCAAAACCAGCCATCGTCGGTCACGACCTTCACGCCGCCGATCGCGGCGCCGTTGCCGGGCGCCTCGTTCAGGATCGCCGTGATCGGCTGGCCGGCAAGCTGGTCCGTCTTGATCTGTTGCCGCGACAGGGTCTTCAGCACGGCCTTCTGCTCGCGCGTCGCGGGGGCGTCGACGCGGGCGTAGAGCGGCTCGCCCAGCTCCGCCGTCAGCTTACCGTAGAGCACGCCCGGGTCCGCGCCGGTGCTGGCGGTGATCTCGGCTGCGAGCAGGCCGAGGATGAGCCCGTCCTTGTCGGTGGTCCAGCTGGTGCCGTCATGGCGCAGGAAGGAGGCGCCGGCGCTTTCCTCACCGCCGAAGCCGAAGCTGCCGTCGGAGAGGCCATCGACGAACCATTTGAAGCCGACGGGAACCTCGACGAGCCGGCGCCCGAGCTTGCCGGCGACGCGGTCGATGATGGCGCTGCTGACGGCCGTCTTGCCGATCGCGGCATCGCTGCGCCAGCCTGGCCGGTTGGTGAAGAGATAGGCGATGGCAGCCGCGAGGTAGTGGTTCGGGTTCATCAGCCCGCTGCTGCGGGTGACGATGCCGTGGCGGTCGGCGTCGGTGTCGTTGGCGAAGGCGACGTCGAAGCGCTCGCGCATGCCGATCAGGCCGGTCATCGCGTAGGGCGACGAGCAATCCATCCGGATTTTGCCGTCCCAGTCGGCGCTCATGAAGCCGAAGGTCGGATCGAGGTTCTTCTCGACCACGGTCGCGTTGAGGCCGTAGCGCGCGATGATCGGGTCGTAATAGTCGAGCCCGGCGCCGCCGAGCGGGTCGATGCCGATGCTGACGCCGGAATTGCGGATCTTCTCCATGTCGACCACGGCGGCGAGGTCGTCGACATAGGCCTTGGTATAGCCGTAGCGCCGGACGAGGTCCGAGCTCAGCGCCCGCTCATAGGGCATCCGCCTGATGCCGGCGAGCTTGTCCGCGATCAGCGCGTTGGCGGCTTTCTCGATCCAGCCGGTCGCGTCGGTATCGGCCGGGCCGCCATGGGGCATGTTGTATTTGAAGCCGCCATCCGCCGGCGGGTTATGCGAGGGCGAGATCACCACGCCATCGGCGAGGCCTGAGCTGCGGCCGCGGTTATGCCCGATGATGGCGTGGGAGATCACCGGGGTCGGCGTGAAGCGCAGGTGCTCGTCGACCATGGCGACGACGCCGTTCGCCGCGAACACCTCCAGCGCCGTCTCAAAAGCGGGGCGGGAGAGGGCGTGCGTGTCGATGCCGAGGAAGAGCGGCCCGTCGATGCCCTGCTGCTTGCGGTAGAGGCAGATCGCCTGGGCGATCGCCAGGATATGCGCCTCGTTGAACGAGAGCAGGAGGGACGAGCCGCGATGGCCGGAGGTGCCGAAGGCGACGCGCTGGCTGGCCTCGGCCGGGTCGGGACGGTCGAAATAGGCCTGAAGCAGCTTGGCGACATCGACCAGTTGGCTGGGATCGAGCGGCTTCCCGGCGAGCGGGCTAACGGTGGATGTCATCAAATATCCTCGGCAGGGAATTGTCGCCTTGCAAGGCCGTCAGCCTACTCCGCGGAACCGCCCGGAGGAAACCTCATGGCGGCCGGAAGACTCAGCCCTCGCCGATCAGCTTCAGGCAGCCTTAATTGGTTGCTGCCAGAGCGAGGATCGCCTGCTCGTCGCGCTCCAGATGGATGATCGGCAGTGCGACGGCGGCGTCCCCGGCCAGCCCGAGCGACTGGGCGATCGTGTCGCGCCAGGCCGCAGCCTCTTGCGGGTCGCTGACGATCCAGACGGTGCGGCGCGGCTCGAAGCTGTCGATCCCGACGATCGTGAGCTGGTGGCGGACGATCTCGCGCAGCGCCGCCTGGTCGTCGGCCCGCTTGGTGACGGCCGCCTCGACATAGGGCTTGGTGTCGAAGGCCGGCAGCGGCGGCTCGACCAGCAGCGCATCGACGTCGTCGACGATCAGGAGCTCGACATCGCGCCAAGGCCAGAGGACGCGCCCGTCCTGCTCCTCCAGCTCGGGAAGGGGCTTCTCGGAGGCGGCCTTCGGCAGGCAGTCCGCGACCGACTCGAACAGCTTGGTGAGCGTGGTATAGCGCGCGATCCCCAGCCTGAAGGCGTATTCGGTGCCGATGCCGCAGGCGAGGCAGGTCTTCCCGGAGCCGACGGCGCCGGTCACCACGACATGACGAATGCCGGGGAGCGACTTGCTGACGGACGCCGGTGTCGACAGCGCGACGACCGTCTCGCGGTGGCCGGCATCGGCGTCGCGGAACTTCGAGCACAGGTTGGTCAGGCGGAACAGGAAGGGCAGCCCGACCTGCTGGAAGGTCATCTTGCGGCGCACCCACCAGATCACCAGCCCCGCGGCGGGCACCAGCAGGATGAGCAGGGCGATGATCGCATGCCAGCCGCTCCAGCCCGCGGCTCCGGCGACGATGGCGCCGGCCCCGATGTAGAACAGCGCGGTCGCGACGTTCCACCAGAGCTCGCGGCTGTTGAGCGGGAAGAGCGGCCCCTGCCGCTTGCGCTCGCGCACGATGTCGAGCACCTCCTTCACGATCCATAGCGCGAGGTTGAGCACCGCCGCGATGACCGCCGTCTTCCAGCTCGGCATCGCCGGAAATATCCACGCCAGAAGCCACCCGACGAGATAGGTGATCTGGAAGCCCAGGCCGAAATGCCCGAATTGATCGGCCGTCCAGACGTAGCTGACGGTCGGCGTCTGCTGGACGTCCTTGCCGAACCAGTCATAGCGAAGCTGCTTCACGACGTCCTTCAGGGACGGCGGCCTAAGCTTGCCTGTCATCGGCTCGCACCTCGCCTCTTGACCGTCGAATGCCTGACGTAGCAGCGCTGCTGGTGTGGAGGCGCCGATTCTTCTTCAGTCGACGCTATTCAGGCGTGTTTTGCAAGTGTTTCCCAAATGATATGCTGCATAAAATCGTTCAGGCAGAGGTCTAATCTGAGTTTGAACTGCTTGTTGCCGGCTTGGCCTTGCCGGCTCAGGCCTCGTCGAGGCGGCAGTCGAGATCGCCGCCAGCCAGCAGGGTCTCGATCTTCGCCTCGTAGGGCGCGGGGTCGAGGCCTTTCGAGGCGACCCATTCCGGCTCGTAATAGGTCTTGAGGTAACGCTCGCCGGAATCGCAGATCAGCGTGACCAGCGAGCCTTGCGTGCCGGCCGCCTTCATCTCGTTGGCGAGCCAGCACAGCGCGAAGAAATTCGTGCCCGTCGAGCCGCCGACGCGGCGGCCGAGCCGGCGCGACAGCACGTTCATCGCCGCGATCGAGGCGGCGTCGGGGATCTTGACCATGCGGTCGACGACGCCGGGGATGAAGGAGGGCTCGACGCGCGGGCGCCCGACGCCCTCGATCAGCGAGGGACGCTCGCAAAGGCAGGTGGCGTCGCGCGTGCGATAGCCGTCGAAGAAGGCGGAATGCTCGACATCGGCGACGCAGAGCCTCGCGGCATGGCGCTTGTAGCGCAGGTAGCGTCCCAGCGTCGCCGAGGTGCCGCCGGTTCCGGCGCTCATCACCACCCAGGTCGGAACCGGGTGGCGCTCGCGCTGCATCTGCTGGAAGATCGATTCGGCGATGTTGTTGTTGCCGCGCCAGTCCGTCGCCCGTTCGGCGAAGGTGAACTGGTCCATGTAGTGGCCGCCGAGCCTGGCTGCGAGCGCCGCCGCCTCCTGGTAGAGCGTCCTGCCATCGTCGATGAAATGGCAGGTGCCGCCGTAATGCTCGATCGCGGCGACCTTCTCGCATGAGGTCGAGCGCGGCATCACCGCGTAGAACGGCACGCCGATCATCTCGGCGAAATAGGCCTCCGAGACCGCCGTCGAGCCCGAGGACGCCTCGACCACCGGCGTGTTCTCGCGGACATGCCCGTTGCAGAGCGCGTAGAGGAACAGCGAGCGCGCCAGCCGGTGCTTCAGGCTGCCGGTCGGATGGGTCGATTCGTCCTTCAGGTAGATGTCGATGCCACTCAGCCCGGCGCAGGCGAGCTTGAAGAGATGGGTGTCGGCCGAGCGGTGCTGGTCCGCTTCAAGCACCGCGATGGCGTCGCCGACCCAGCCGCGCGAGCCGCGATCCGAACTGCGGGAGGGTGTGGTGGCGTGCATGCTGGCGAAGTCCCGTGAATCTCTGCCTGTTACCATGCGCATCGCGCCTGGAGAAATGCGCGCCATGGCGATCGTTGTCGAAGCGGGGCCAACGCCCAGTTGACGCCCGCCGCAATTCCGCCCTACTTCTGAACGCGACGGTTCCCTCACGGGATCAAAAGGGAACGCAGTGAAAGGTGATCGCTCACCCCATGCTGCGGCTGCCCCCGCAACTGTAAGCGGCGAGCCTTTCGCCATACGCCACTGGGACCTCGGCCCTGGGAAGGCGGCGTGAAGGCAGCGACCCGCGAGCCAGGAGACCTGCCGTCAGCCGTGGTCACACGCGAGCACATTGGCCGGGGTGCGCTGATGGGTGGTTGAACCAGGCGCGCCCGTTCTTCGGGAGTGGGTGGGGACATCTCGTTCGCGGTGACGTGCCACTGACGTTACCGCCGAGGTTCCATTGTGATCCGCTTCCCCAAGGCCGCAAGACGCGGCCGCCTGTCGTTCGTCCTGTCCTCCCTCGCCATCTCCGCCGCGCTTTCGCCAAGTGCGAGGGCGCAATCCTCCAGCCAGCCGATGGCACTCGACGAGGTCGTCGTCAGCGCGACCGGCCTGCCGACGCCGGCAAAGGAGATCGCCAGCTCCGTCACCGTCGTCACCGCGCAGGAGATCGAGCAGCAGCAGCGCCGCACGCTGCCGCAGGCGCTCGCCTCGGTGCCCGGCCTCAACATCGTGCAGATCGGCGGGCCGGGCGGGCAGACCTCGGTCTTCATGCGCGGCACCAACTCCAACCACGTCAAGGTGCTGATCGATGGCATCGAGGTGAACGACCCCTCGACGCCGAACCGCTCCTTCGATTTCGGCCAGATGCTGACCGGCGACATCGAGCGCATCGAGGTGCTGCGCGGCCCGCAAAGCGGCCTCTACGGCGCCAATGCGCTGGGCGGCGTCATCTCGATCACGACCAAGCGCGGCGAGGGCCCGCCCAAGGTGACGGGCTCGGTCGAGGCCGGCTCCTACGGCACCTTCAACCAGACGCTCAGTGTGAGCGGCGGCGCCGACCGCTTCGACTATGCCTTCGGCATTGCCCATTTCAAGGCCGATTCGACCCCGGTGACGCCGCCGAACCTCGTCCCGCCCGGAAGGCGCATCAACCCGAATTCCTACGACAATTGGAGCTATTCGGCCCGGCTCGGCTTCAAGCTCACGGACACGATCAGCCTCAACTGGGTCGGCCGCTACAGCGACGGCTACCTGCTCTCGACCGGCGATTCCGGCTTCCCGAGCCTGCCCAACGCCTATCGCTCGGCTCAGGACTACAAGCAGGCCTTCACCCGCGGCGAGATACTCTGGGACCCGCTCGACGGCCGCTTCGTCAACCGGCTCAGTGTCTCCTACACCAACCAGGATCGCTCGAACCGCGCGCCCAACGCGATCGGCATCCTCGGCCTGCCCACAAACAATCTCGGCGAGCGCACCAAGTTCGACTGGCGCGGCGACCTCAAGCTGACCCAGGGTCAGACCCTGGTCATGGGCCTGCAATACGAGAACGAGCGGCTGGAAACGGCGAGCCTGACCGCCTCGAACGGCAATACCGGCGCCTTCGTCGAATTGCAGTCGAACTGGAGCGACCGCTTCTTCACCGCCGCGAATATCCGCTACGACGATGACGAGAGCTTCGGTGGCCACACCACCTATCGTTTCGCGCCGGTCTACATCGTGCCGGGCAGCGAGACCAAGCTGAAGGCGAGCTACGGCACCGGCTTCAAGGCGCCGACGCTGAGCGAGCGCTTCAGCGATTCCCGTCCGGCCTTCAACTTCTACGGCAACCCCGACCTCAAGCCGGAGGAGAGCCGCGGCTGGGATGCCGGCTTCGAGCAGCCTTTGTTGAACGGCCGTGTGAATTTCGGCGCGACCTATTTTCACAACGACATCGACAACCTGATCCTGACCAACGCCGCGCGCACCTCCTACACCAATATCGGCCGGGCCAAGACCAGCGGCGTCGAGAGCTTCGCCGCGCTGGAGCTGACCCCGCAGTTCAAGGTCAGGGCCGACTACACCTTCACGCTCGCCAAGGACGAAACGGCCCATCAGGAGTTGCTGCGCCGGCCGCGTCACAAGGCCAGCGTCACCGCGACCTGGATGCCGATCGACAAGCTCACCCTCTCGGCGACGCTGATCTATCTCGGCGAGCGCATGGACGGGAACCGCGACTTCTCGATCTCGCGCCTGCGGGCGCCGGGCGCGGCCATCGTCAACCTCGCCGCCGACTACAAGCTCAGCGACAAGCTCACCCTGTTCGGCCGGGTCGATAATCTGTTCGACAAGCGCTACGAGAACCCGGTCGGCTATCTCGTACCCGGCCTGAGCGCGTTCGGCGGCCTGCGGTTCGCCCTGTGATGAAGCGGGCCGCCCTTTTGCTCGGCTTGAGCCTGGCCGCGATCGGCGGCCCGGCCCGATCCCTCGACGCGCCGGTCAAACCGGCGCGCATCGTCTCGCTCAACATGTGCACGGACGAGCTGGTGCTGCGGCTGGCGGAACCCGGAGCGATCGCCTCCGTGACCTGGCTATCGCAGGACCCGCGCAACGCCAACATGGCGAAGCTCGCCCGCACCATCCCGGCCAATCACGGGCTGGTCGAGGAGGTTCTGGCGCTGAAGCCCGATCTCGTCGTCGCCGGCGCCTACACCACCCGCAGCACCGTCGCGCTGCTGAAGCGTGTCGGCGTGCCGGTGCGGGAGTTCGGCGTGCCGCGCAACCTTGCCGAGATGCGCGCCCAAATAGCCGAGATGGCCGCGTTGCTCGGCCAGCCCGGGCGCGGGCAGGCGCTGATCGCCGAGATCGACGGACGCCTCGCGGCGCTGGCGGCGCGGCGCGGTCCCGATCATCCCAAGGCGATCGTGCTGCGCCCGAACGGCTTCACCACCGGGCGCGGCTCGCTGGTCGACGAGATCCTCACGGCGGCCGGCTTCAGCAACCTCGCCGCCGAGCTCGGCATCGACAATTACGGCCAGATCGCGCTGGAGACGGTCGCGTTGGGCGGCGCCGACATCCTGATCCTCAACACCACGCCGGGCGGGCCGCCCTCGCTCGCCCATGAGATCCTGAACCATCCCGTCCTCGCCCGGCTGAGCGACAGGCTGAAGCTTGTGGCGCTGCCCTCGAAGCTCTGGACCTGCGCCGGCCCGGCCGTGGTCGATGCCATCGAATTGCTGATCGACGCGACCAGCGCGGATCGGAGAGGTTCATGAGCGCCGCCCTCGATACCCCGGCGGCGCTGGCCCCGATCGCCTATTGGCGGCTGGTTCTGTTGCTCGCGCTCGCCACCTTGGCCATGGCGGCGGTCTCGCTCGCGATCGGCTATGCCCGCCTCGACCTTTGGGCGGCGCTCGCCGATTGGCTGGCCGGCCGACAGACGCTGCCCGCTCTCGTCCTGGCCGAGCTCCGGCTGCCGCGCGCGGTGCTTGGCGCGCTGGTCGGCTTCAGCCTCGGCATGGCCGGGGCGGCGATGCAGGGCCTGCTGCGCAACCCGCTGGCCGAGCCCGGCATCCTCGGCATTTCCAGCGCAGCCGCTTTCGGCGCGGTCGTGGTGTTCTATTCCGGCTTCGCCGGCGCCTTCGCGCTCGCCCTGCCGCTTGGCGGCATCGCCGGGGCGATGCTTGCGGTGTTGCTGCTCTACGGCTTCATCGGGCGCGGCGCCGGCACGATGACGCTGATCCTTGCCGGCGTCGCGATCAACAGCTTTGCCGGCGCGATGACCTCGCTGGCGCTGAATCTCGCGCCCAATCCCTATGCCGCGCTCGAGATCGTCTTCTGGCTGATGGGCTCGCTCGCCGATCGCAGCCTCGTGCATGTTTGGCTGGTGCTGCCTTTGATGCTGCTGGGCTGGGCCCTGCTGCTCTCCTGCGCACCGGCGCTCGATGGCCTCACGCTCGGCGAGGACACCGCCCGCAGCCTCGGCTTCGACCTGACCTGGCTGCGCGCCCGGCTGATCGGCGGTGCGGCGCTCAGCGTCGGCAGCGCGGTCGCGGTCACTGGCGCGATCGGCTTCGTCGGCCTCGTCGTGCCGCACCTGCTGCGCCCGCTCATTGGCCATCGGCCGGGCCGGCTGCTGCTGGTCAGCGGCTTCGGCGGCGCCATCCTGACGCTCGCGGCCGACACTGCGCTCCGCCTGCTGCCGATCCGCCCGGAGCTGAAGCTCGGCGTCGTCACCGCCCTGATCGGCGCCCCCTTCCTGTTCAGCCTGATCCATCGCCTCAGGCAGGAGGCGTGATGCTGATCGAGGCCAAGGACATCGCCGTCGCGCTCGGCGGCAAGCCGGTCCTGCGCGGCATCGACCTCACGCTCCGCACCGGTGAACTCGTCGGGCTGATCGGCCCCAACGGCGCCGGCAAGACCACCTTGCTGCGCGTCATCGCCAACCTGCTGCCGCATGCGGGCGCCGTGCTCTATGACCGCGAGCCGGCCAAGGCCATTGGCCACAAAGCCCTGGCCCGTCGCATCGCCTTCCTGGCGCAGGGCGGCGCCGTGCACTGGCAGATGCGGGCCGAGGCCGTCGTCGCGCTCGGCCGCCTGCCGCATCGCCGGCCCCTCGGCGAAATGACGGCGGCGGACCAGGATGCGATCGCCCGGGCCATGTTGGCTACTGACGCGGCCTCCTTCCGCGACCGCACGCTCGACAGCCTCTCCGGTGGCGAGCGCATGCGCGTCCTGCTCGCCCGCGCGCTCGCGGTGGAAGCCGAGATGCTGCTGGCCGACGAGCCGCTGGCCGGGCTCGACCCGCGCCATCAGCTCGAGGCGATGACGCTGCTCCGGCGCGTCGCGGCCTCCGGAGCCGGCGTCGTCGTCGTGCTGCACGATCTCACCTTGGCCGGCCGCTTCTGCGACCGGCTCGTCCTGCTCGACCAGGGCCGCATCCTCGCCGACGGGCCGCCCGATGCGGTGCTCGGCGACGACCACCTCAGTCAGGCCTTCGGCATCAGCGTCGCGCGCGGCAGACGCGATGGCGAAGACTTCGTGCTGCCCTGGCACTCTCTCAACGACAAGGAAACCGCCCGATGACGACGCCGGACATCGCCAGCCTGATCTGCGATCAGCTTCGCACCGACAGCACGCAATGGAATCTCGGCACCTTCGGCGCCATCGCCGAGTTCATGCGCGATCCGGGCGAGACCGTGGCCATCACGGACGAAGCCGGGCGGTTGGCCGCGGTGACGAGACGCGGCGGCATCGGCTTCGGCGATCTCTCGCAGGTCAGGCTCTTCGCCTCGGAGACGGCGGTCGGGCAGGGCTGGAGCCATCGCGTCGCGCTCTGCCTGCCCGTCGACGCTTGCGCAATGAGCCGGCGAACCCTCCTGACCGAGCTTGGCCACGATGCCGAAGCGCTACGCCCCGAGGATCGCACCGGCATCCTCTTCGACATGGGGCTTGGCACCTTGCAGGTCGAGATCTGCATCCGCAGCGCCGATCCCGCGCTGATCGCGACCTTGCGCTCGGTGGCAGGCCGCTCGCTGTTCGAGCCCGGCAACCCGGCCATGGGCGCCATCCTGACAGCCGGCCCGCACCGCGTCTTCCTTGCGCGGGCCGGGCGCTGCGAGGTCTACCAGCCCATCCCGCCGGCCGACGGCAAGAGTCCGGAGGGGCCGCACACCCATGTCTTGCCAAAACTGCTCGCCGCCGGCCGCACCCATGCTGCGACCGAGCCGGTGCCCGAGGGCTTCGTGCCCTTCGCCCATCTCGTGCCGGCGCACCCGCTCAAGGATGCGATGGGGCGGCCGAAGCCATGGGACGGCGCGGCTCACGCGCATTTCCAGGAACTGTTGGTAGCGTTCGGAGATGCGTCGCTCGTGGCGGTGAAGCAGCGCCTGGCGGCAGCGATCGACGCGCGGGAGAGCCCGGACGGCTTCCTGGAGCCCGCCGGTCGGTTCGAGCGCCATTCGTTACGCGTGGCGCTTCGGCAGCTGGCGGCAGCGCCGGCAAGGCCCGCAAACCTCGCCGCCTGGCTCGCGGTCTTCGACAAAGCCGAAACGCCGGCCGAGGCGAATGACGCCGCCGACGCCTACGGCCACGGCTGATCGTCAGATCGCGCCGGGCAGTTCGACCGAGCCGAAATGGTGCTTGGCGTGGTCGTAGAACACTGCGGGGGCGAAATGCAGGTTGACGCCGGCCCGCACCATCAGGCCGAAGCGGTTGGTCGGCAGGCCCTGGTCCTCCAGCGGCCGGAACAGCAGCGTCCCACTCTTGATCTCGTTTTGCACGCCGATCGGCGTCATCACCGAGGCGTAGCCGCCTATCAGCGCGAGCTCGACCAGCAGGCGGATCGAGTCGACTTCGACCAGAGGCGGCAGGATCAGCGCCGATTGCTGCAGGAAGGGCTCGATCACCTCGCGGATCGAGATCTCCGGCTTCGCCACCGCCATCGGATGGGCGATGCAGGCCGCGAGCGTCAGGTGCGGCACCGCGGCGAGTGGGTGGTCGGGCCGCATCACCACGCCGATGCGGACGTCGCGGCGCACCGCGACCTCGACCAGCGATGACGGCTTGGCGACGAAGCCGAAGCCGACATCGGCGCGCTCGTCGGCCAGCCGGGCGATCACGTCGGAGGAGGCGACGACGGAAACGTCGAGATGCAGGCGCGGATAGCGCCGGCCGAAATCGGCGATGAGCTGCGGCAGGACGGAGAGCCCGACGCTCTCGACCGTGGCGATGCGCACCGAACCGGTCTTCAGCCCGCGCAGCATGTCGAGCTCGGAGACCGCCGCCTCCAGCGGCAGGGTCAGGCGGCGGGCATGGCGATAGAGGATCTCGCCGGCCGGCGCGAGCGTGAGCCGCCGCCCGTCGCGCTGGAACAGCGCCATGCCGAGGGCGTCCTCGAGCTGGGCGATCTGCCGCGTCACCGCCGAGGAGGCGATGTTGAGCCGCCGCCCCGCTTCGCGGACGGAGAGGCACTCGGCGACCGCGTTGAAATAGATCAGCGACGGCTGATGGAAGACACGTGCCAGCAACGCTGGTGAAAGGGCGTGGTCGCGCGGACGAATTTGAGTATTCGGCTTGTTCGTTGACGTAACGTCATCGTCGGAATGGGTCTTTGCCATGAAGCGTCGCCCGGCCGGCAGTCGTGCTGCCGAATTGGCAGCGTAGCGCTCTGCAATTGGAAATATCAAGAACTGAAACCATCCCTACAATCAGCTTAGCCGTCACGAGATCAAATCCCGGCTTCAGACCGGAACGGGGCGGTGTCCAAGGATCAGGCACGGGTTTCAAGGCTTCGCCGGCACGTCCGGCGATGGTGGCGAAGCTGTGCCTGCTCGAAGCCAAAGCCGGCCGAACTGCTGAAAAGGGGTCATCCATGCCGCTCATCCGCAACAGCTATGGCAAGGGCCGGGTGCGCATCATGCGCGTCAAGCGCGAGACCGACCGGCACGAGGTGCGCGAGCTGACCGTCAAGGCGCTGCTCACAGGCGATTTCGCGGCGAACTACACCTCCGACGACAATTCGACGGCGATCGCGACCGACACGGTCAAGAACATCGTCAACATCGTCGCCCGCGACAATGTCGGCGCCGAGAACGAGCCCTACGCCGCGGCTTTGGCCAAGTATTTCCTCGATCACTATCTGCAGGTCAGCCAGGTCGACGTCACCGCGAGCGAGACCAAGTGGGCGCGCCTCCTCGTCGACGGCGCGCCGCACCAGCACAGCTTCCTGCTCGACAGCAACGGCAAGCCTTTCGTCAAGCTCAGCGCCACGCGCGCGGGTTCGACTGTGACCTCGGGCATCGAGAACTTCACGTTCATGAAGACCACGGAATCCGGCTGGGTCGGCTATGTCATGGACGAGGTCACCACGATCAAGGAGACCGCCGACCGGATGTGCGCCACCGCGATGGACGCCTCCTGGCGCTGGTCCAAGGCTCCGTCCTCCTATCCCGAAGCGAATGCGAAGGTGCTGGCGACGGCGCTCAAGGTCTTCGCCACGACCTACAGCCCGAGCGTGCAGAACACGATGTACCTGATGGGCGAGGCCGTGCTCGCCGCCGTGCCGGAGATCGCCGAGATCTCGATGGCCTGCCCCAACAAGCACTACCTGCCGATCGACCTCAGCCTCTTCGGCCGCAACGGCGACAAGCAGGTCTTCACCCCGACGGACGAGCCGCACGGGCAGATCGAATGCACGGTCGGGCGGGCCTGAGGCGCTGAGAAGCGGGGGCGGAGAGCATGGATCTCAACACGATCAACGCCATCGCCCGCCCCCGGAGCCGCGGCGAGCTGGCGGATTTCGGCAGGGGCGATGCCTGGCTCGCCGGCGGCACCTGGCTGTTCTCCGAGCCGCAGCCGCACCTGACGCGGCTGATCGACCTGTCGCAGGCCGGCTGGGCGCCTCTGCTGGTCAGCGAAGCCGGGCTCTCGATCGCCGCGACCTGCACCGTCGCGACGCTCGACGCCCTCAAAGCGCCGGCGGACTGGATCGCGGCGCCGCTGATCGGCCTGTGCTGCCGCTCCTTCCTCGCCTCCTTCAAGATCTGGAACATGGCGACGGTCGGCGGCAATCTTTGCATGGCGCTGCCGGCCGGGCCGATGATCTCGCTCTGCGCGGCGCTGGACGGTGTCTGCACCATCTGGATGCCGGAAGGTGGCGAGCGCCGCGTCCCGGTCGCCGATTTCGTCGAGGGCCCGCTGCAGCCGGCGCTTCGCCCGGGCGAGGTGCTGAGGAGCATCGCGCTGCCGCGCGAGGCTCTCTCTCGCCGTTTCGCCTTCCGGCGCGCCTCGCTCTCGCAGCTCGGTCGCTCCGGCGTGCTCCTGATTGGAACTTTGCCGGCTACGGGAGACTTCGTCCTGACCGTGACGGCCTCCACCCGCCGGCCCGTCCAGCTCGCCTTCGCCGATATGCCAGGCCCCAACGAGCTGGCGGCGCGGCTTGCCGAGGCGATTCCCGACGCACTCTATTATGACGACGTCCATGGCCGGCCGGACTGGCGCCGGCACATGACCTTCGAATTCGCCGAGGAGATCAGGCGCGAGCTGGCGGAGCCGCGTCGATGAGCTTCGTCGTCAACGGCATGCAGCACGATGCGACGCCGCAACCCGGCCAGTGCCTGCGCACCTTCCTGCGCGAGCTCGGCTGGTTCGGCGTCAAGAAGGGCTGCGACGCCGGCGATTGCGGCGCCTGCACCGTCCATCTCGACGGCAAGCCGGTGCATAGCTGCCTCGTCCCCGCCTTCCGGGCCGAGGGCCTGGAGGTGACGACGATCGAGGGGCTCGGCGTCGACGGGCTGCATCCGATGCAGCAGGCCTTCCTCGACGCGCAGGGCTTCCAATGCGGCTTCTGCACCGCCGGCATGGTGATGACCGCAGCCTGCCTCGATCAGGCGCAGCGCCAGGACCTGCCAGCCGCGCTCAAGGGCAATCTCTGCCGCTGCACCGGCTACCGCGCCATCGCCGACGCCATTGCAGGCCACAAGCACGCGGACGGCGCCGGCTCCTCCGGCGGCCGCAACGTGCCGGCGCCAGCCGGGCCGGCCGTAGTCTCCGGCAAGGCGCGCTACACCATGGACGTCGCGCCGGACGGCCCGCTTCAGGGCCTGCTCCACATGAAGATCCTGCGCTCGCCGCACGCCTCGGCCCGCATCGTCGCGATCGACGCCAGCGCCGCGCTGGCGCTGCCCGGCGTGATCGCGGTGCTCACCCACGAGGACGCGCCGCAGAAGCATTTCTCCACCGCACGGCACGAGCACGTCACCGACGATGTCGACGACACGCTGGTGCTCGATCCGATCATCCGCTTCGCCGGCCAGCGCGTCGCCGCCATCGTCGCGGTCAGCGAGGCCGTGGCCGAGGCGGCGCGCGATCTCGTCGAGGTCAGCTACGAGCTGCTGCCGGCGGTGTTCGACCCGGAAGAGGCGATGCGGCCGGGCGCGCCCGTCATCCATGACAAGCCGGTCTCCTCGCGCATCGCCAACGCCTCGCGCAACATCGTCGCCGAGCTGCATGGCGAGACCGGCGATGTCGAGGCCGGCTTTGCCGAGGCCGACCTCGTCCATGAGGCCACCTACCAGTCGCAGCGCGTCCAGCACGCGCATCTGGAGACGCATGGCGCCATCGGCTGGCTCGGCGGCGATGGCCGGCTGCATGTCCGCACCAGCTCGCAGACGCCGTTCCTGACGCGCGACGCGCTCTGCACCCTGTTCAACATGCCCAAGGACAAGGTGCGGGTGTTCAGCGAGCGCGTCGGCGGCGGCTTCGGCGGCAAGCAGGAGATGATCACCGAGGACATCGTCGCGCTCGCGGTGCTCACGACCGGCCGGCCGGTGAAGCTCGAATTCACCCGCAGCGAGCAGTTCTCCGCCTCGACCAGCCGCCACCCGATGCGCGTGACGGTGAAGCTCGGCGTGCGCCGCGACGGCACGCTGACCGCGCTCTCCATGCGCATGGTCTCGAATACCGGCGCCTACGGCAATCACGGGCCGGGCGTGCTGTTCCATGCCGCGGGCGAGGCGATCGCGCTCTATCGCTGCGCGAACAAGAAGGTCGATGGCTACGCCGTCTACACCAACACGCTGCCGAGCGGCGCCTTCCGCGGCTACGGCCTGAGCCAGACGATCTTCGCGGTCGAATCCGCCATGGACGAGGCCGCGCACAAGCTCGGCATCGACCCCTTCGCCTTCCGCCGCCTCAATGTCGTCAGGGCCGAGGACCCGATCGTCGCCGCCGACCATGTGGCGCATGACCTTTCCTTCGGCAGCTACGGGCTTGACCAGTGCCTCGACCTGGTCGAGCGCGACCTCAACGGCGCGCCGAAGCCGAAACTTTCCGGCGACTGGCTGACTGGCCGCGGCATGGCCGTCGCCATGATCGCGACGATCCCGCCGCGCGGGCACCGCGCCGAGAGCCGGATACGGCTGACGACCGAGGGCACCTACGAACTGGCCGTCGGCACGGCCGAATTCGGCAACGGCACGACGACGGTGCATGCCCAGATCGCGGCGACCATGCTTGGCGCAACGCCAGCGCAGATCCGCATCCGCCAGTCCGATACCGACCATATCGCGCATGACACCGGCGCCTATGGCAGCACCGGCACGGTCGTCGCGGGAGCGGCGACTGGCCGGGCAGCCGAGGCGCTGGCCGAAGCGATCTGTACCTTCGCCGCCGCCCATTCGGGCGTGGATCGCGCGACTTGCCGGCTCGTGGACGGCGACGTCATGGCCGGCGAGCGCCGGATCAGCCTTGTCGAACTCGCGGAAGCCGCCATGGCAAAGGGCGTCGCGCTGTCTGGCATCGGCCATTCCGACGGCTCGTCGCGCTCGATCGCCTTCAACGTCCAGGGCTTCGAGGTCGCCGTGCACCGCCGCCAGGGCGAGATCCGCATCCTCCGCAGCATCCACGCCGCCGATGCCGGCTTCGTCATCAACCCGATGCAGTGCCGCGGGCAGGTCGAGGGCGGCGTCGCCCAGGCGCTGGGCGCGGCGCTCTACGAGCAGATGCTGATCGATGCCGAAGGCAAGGTCGCGAACCCGACCTTCCGCGGCTACCACATCCCGAGCTTCGCCGACACGCCGGTGACCACCGTCCATTTCGCCGCGACCTCCGACAGCATCGGCCCTCTCGGCGCCAAGTCGATGAGCGAGAGCCCCTACAACCCCGTCGCCGCGGCGCTGGCCAACGCGATCTGCGCTGCGACCGGCGTGCGCCTACGCGAGACGCCTTTCACCGCCGACCGGCTCTACCGGCTGGTGCTCGACGAGGACGGCCGCAACGCCCTCCGGCGCAGCGAAGCCCGCGACGCGGTCGAGCCGCCCTTCCAAGCGCAGGAGCATGCCGTCGCCGTCCCGGGCGAGTAGCGCCCGCAAGGCGGCGCCAGCCCGGTTCCAACCCTTTGAGACCAACACCCAAACGAAGCCCACCGGACCCACGACCTGAAGGAGACATGTCGATGACGATCTTGGCAGATGCGAACCCGGCACTCGGCTACGTGCCGCCGGCCCGGGCCGGGAAGGTCCACCCGGTGGACGAGGTGCTGCCGATCGGGCAGCTCGCCGCCTACGGCTTCCAGCACGTCCTGGCCTTCTACGCCGGCGCCGTGCTCGTGCCGATCATCATCGCCGGTGCCTTGAACCTCGATCAGCAGCAGCTGATCCACCTGATCAACGCCGATCTCTTCACTTGCGGCATCGCCTCGCTGCTTCAGGCCGTCGGCGTCTGGAAGATCGGCGTCAGGCTGCCGCTCCTGCAGGGCGTGACCTTCACGGCGGTCAGCCCGATGATCGCGATCGGCCTCACCGCGGGCGGCGGCACGCCCGGCCTTCTCGCCATCTACGGCTCGGTCCTCGTCGCCGGCGTCTTCACGTTCCTGGTCGCCGGCCATTTCGCCAAGCTGGTGCGCTTCTTCCCGCCGGTCGTCACCGGTTCGGTCATCCTGATCATCGGCATCGCGCTGCTTCCCGTCGCGGCCAATGACATCGTGATGGGCAAGGGCCCGAACGCGATCCAGAACCCGGTCATGCTGAAGAACATCGCCTACGCGCTGGGCACCCTGGCCCTGATCGTGGCGATCCAGCGGATCTCGACCGGCTTCATGGCCACAGTGGCGGTGCTCGCCGGCCTCGTCATCGGCACGCTCGTCGCGTGGATACTCGGCGACGCCCATTTCGGCGAGGTCGCGAAGGCCGATTGGGTCGGCTACACCATGCCGTTCTATTTCGGCATGCCGACCTTCAGCATCACCGCCATCCTGTCGATGATCATCGTCATGATCATCACGATGGTCGAGACGACCGGCGACGTCTACGCCACCGGCGAGATCGTCAAGAAGCGCATCCGCCAGGACGATATCGGCCGCGCCATCCGCGCCGACGGCCTGGCCACCTTCATCGGCGGCGTGTTCAACTCGTTTCCCTATACCTGCTTCGCCGAGAATGTCGGCCTCGTCCGCCTGACCCAGATCAAGAGCCGCTGGGTCGTCGCCGCCGCCGCCGTCATCATGATCATCCTCGGCTCGCTGCCGAAGGCGGCGGCGATCGTCGCCGGCATTCCGCACCCGGTGCTGGGCGGCGCGGCGCTTGCCATGTTCGCCGCCGTGGCGGTCGTCGGCATCCAGACGCTGAGCAAGGTCGACTTCAACAACCACGCCAACATCGTCATCGTCAGCACCAGCGTCGGCCTGGGCATGCTGGTCACGGCGCAGCCCTTCGTCGCCGACGCCTTCCCGCCCTGGGCGCAGATCATGTTCGGCAGCGGCATCACGCTCGGCGCCGTGGCGGCGATAGGGCTCAACATCGTCTTCAACCATCTCGGCGCCGGTCACGCGACGGTCGTCGCCGGTAGGCCCGGCGATCACGCGGTCACGCTGGCCGACGTCAACGCCATGAGCAGCGCCGCGTTCAGCAAGACCTTCGGCGGGCTCGTCGAGAACACGCCCTGGGTCCTGGAGCGCGCCTACGCGATGAAGCCCTTCGCCGACACGATCGCGCTGCGGACGGCGTTCCACGACGCGCTGCTGACCGGCTCGGCCGAGGAGCAGCTGCAGCTGATGAACTCCTTTGCCGATCTCGGCAGCGAGGGCGACGCCGACAACGCCTACAGGCTCGACCACGTCAACGCCGGCATCGACGGGCTCGATGCGGAAGATCAGGGCCATGTGCTGGAGCTCGCCCGCGCCTATCGCAAGCACTTCGCCTTCCCGCTGATCGTCTGCGCCCGCGAAGTCGAGCGCTATGAGCGGGTGCTGGCCAATGGCTGGTCGCGCATGGCCAATTCGCCGGGCGTGGAGCGGGCGGCCGGGCTGATCGAGATCGCCAAGATCGCCAACTACCGGTTCGACGACCTGGTGGCGAACGCGAACCCGATCGCGGCAGCCCATATCGAGCGCTTCGTCCAGCACCCTGCGTGAGCACAGGGCGACGGCGAGCCCCGATGCTCGCCGTCGCCCGACCACTTGAACCTGACCGGAGGAGATGGAGCGGTGACGACGACCAAGGCGCTGCGTGGCCGCGCCATCTCCTTCCGCGGCAATCCGTTCGAGCAGCCGGCCGAGACCTGCCTCGTCCACCACGACGATGCACTCGTGATCATCGAGGGCGGCGTCATCGAGGCCTGCGGCCCCTATGCCGAGCTGCGCCACACGCTGCCGGACGGCGTCGTCCCCATCGAATATCCCGACGCGATCATCTGCGCGGGCTTCATCGACGCCCATGTGCACTACCCGCAGCTCCAGATGATCGGCGCCTATGGCTCGCAGCTGCTGGAATGGCTGGAGACCTACACCTTCGTCGCCGAGCAGCAATTCGCCGATGCCGCCCATGCCGGGCGGGTCGCGGGGCTGTTCATGCGCGAGCTGCTGCGCGCCGGCACGACCACGGCGATGGTCTACTGCACCGTGCATCCGCAATCGGTCGATGCCTTCTTTGCCGAGGCCGAGCGCTTCAATGCAAGGATGATCGCCGGCAAGGTCCTGATGGACCGCAATGCGCCCGATGCCCTGCTCGACAGCGCCCAGCGCGGCTATGACGAGAGCAAGGCGCTGATCGCGCGCTGGCACGGCAGGGGCCGCCAGCATTATTGCGTCACCCCGCGCTTCGCCCCGACCAGCACGGAAGCCCAGCTCGATGCCGCCGGCGCGCTGCTCAAGGAGCATGACGGGCTCTTCCTGCAGACGCATCTCTGCGAGAATCCGAGCGAGATCGCATGGGTGCGCGAGCTCTTTCCGGCGCGCGCGAGCTATCTCGACGTCTACGCCCATGCCGGGCTCGTCGGGCGGCGCTCGATGTTCGGCCATGCCGTGCACATGCACGAGCAGGATTTCTGCACCTGCCACCAGGCCGGCGCGGCCTTGGCGCATTGCCCGACCTCGAACCTCTTCCTCGGCAGCGGCCTCTTCCGCCTGTTCGACGCGGTCGATCCGAAGCGGCCGGTCAAGGTCGCTCTCGGCACCGATGTCGGCGCCGGCACCAGCCTGTCGCAATTGCAGAGCCTGAACGAGGCCTACAAGGTCGCGGCGCTGACGGACCGGAAGCTCAACGCCACGCAAGCCTTCTACCTCGCCACGCTCGGCGGCGCCGAGGCACTCTACCTGGACGACAGGCTCGGCAAGCTCGAGCCCGGCTACGATGCCGATCTCTGCATCCTCGACACCCGCGCGACGCCGCTGCTCGGCTTCCGCAGCGCTTATTGTGACAGCATCGAGGACCTCCTCTTCGTGCTGATGACGCTCGGCGACGACCGCGCGGTGCGCGCGACCTATGTCGCCGGCGAGTGCGTCTACGACCGCGACCGGGCCGGCGAGGCCTTCCGCTATCCGGCCGCGACATCCCCCCATCGAGAGGACCTGCCGTGCCCGATCGCCTGACCCTCGCCGCCCTGAACGACGCCGACCGCACGAGCTTCGTCGCGGCGCTGGACGGCATCTTCGAGCACGCCCCCTGGGTCGCCGAGGCCAGCTTCGCGGCGCGCCCCTTCGCGACGGTGGCGGCGCTGCACGAAGCGATGATGCAGGCGGTGCTGAGCCGGCCGATCGAGGAGCGGCTCGCCTTCGTGCGGCTCCACCCCGACCTCGCCGGCAAGGCGGCGCGGGCCGGCGAGATGGCCGCGGAATCGGTCAGCGAGCAGGCCGGGCTCGGGCTCGACCGGCTCTCCGACGCCGAATACGCCCGCTTCGAGCGGCTCAACGCCGAGTATGACGGGCGCTTCGGCATTCCTTTCGTGATCTGCGTGCGCCGGCAGACGCGCGATGCCGTGCTCGCCGCCTTCGAGAGGAGGTTGGGCCATGCCCCCGGTGCGGAGCTCGCCGCGGCGCTGGCCGAGATCGGCCATATCACCCGGCTCAGGCTGGTCGAGCGCGTCGACGGGCCCGGCGCGCCAGCGGTCGCCGGGCGCCTCACGACGCATGTGCTCGATACCCAGAGCGGCTGCCCGGCCGAGGGCGTCCGCGTCCAGCTCTACGAGATCGGGCACTCCGCCCGGGCGCTGCTGCTGGAAACCCGTACCAACGCCGACGGCCGCACCGACCAGCCCTTGCTCGGGGGCGGCCCGCTGCGCATCGGCACCTACGAGCTGGTCTTCCATGTCGGCCCCTATTTCGCGGCGAAGAGCCCTGCGCTGCCGGAGCGGCCCTTCCTCGACGAGGTGCCGCTGCGCTTCGGCATCGCCGAGCCGGAGGGCCATTATCACGTGCCGCTGATCGCGACGCCGTGGAGCTATGCAACCTACCGTGGCAGCTGAGCGCCCGGACGTGTCGACATCTCCAGTCAAACTGCAATTTTATTGTGCAATCGCCTCAGCAGGCGCCAATTCCTCGCCAAATCGGCCCGATGGCTCGCAGCGCAAGCCCCGCCATCGCTTTGGCATGGCGCTTGTAAGGCATCCGCCTCAACCAGGAGGTGGGCGTGCGCGGTTCTGATCTCGAGCTCGTTCAGGTCACCAAGCGCTACGGCGTGACGGTCGCCGTCAACGCGATCAACCTGCGCGTCAAGGCGGGCACCTATTGCTGCCTGCTTGGACCTTCCGGCTGCGGCAAATCCTCGACGCTGCGGATGATCGCCGGCCATGAGGCGGTCAGCGAAGGCGACATCATCCTGGGGCCGAGCAATGTGACCGACCTCGCCCCGGCTCAGCGCGGCACCGCCATGATGTTCCAGAGCTACGCGCTGTTCCCGCATCTCTCCTGCGTCGACAACGTCGCCTTCTCCCTGAAGATGCGCGGCGTCGCCAAGGCCGAGCGGCGCAAGGAGGCGATGCGCCTGCTCGAACTCGTCGCCATGAGCAGCTACGCCGAGCGCCTGCCGGCGCAGCTCTCGGGCGGGCAGCAGCAGCGCGTCGCATTGGCCCGCGCGCTGATCACCAAGCCGCAGATCCTGCTGCTCGACGAGCCGCTCTCGGCGCTCGACCCGTTCCTGCGCATCAAGATGCGCGCCGAGTTGAAAAAGCTGCAGAAGGAGCTCGGCATCACCTTCATCCACGTTACCCATGGCGAGGACGAGGCGATGGCGCTGGCCGACCTGATGGTGGTGATGAACCAGGGCCTGATCGAGCAGGCCGGCACGCCGCGCGAGATCTTCAACGCACCGGCGACCGCCTTCATCGCCCGCTTCATCGGCGGCCACAACATCGTCTCGGATGCCGCGGGCGCAATCGCGGTGCGCACCGACAAGCTGCGCCTGACCAAGGCCGTCAACGGCGCCGCCCGCACCGCGGTGGTCAGCGATGTCGAATACCAGGGCAGCTACGTCCAGGTCGGGCTCGCCGCGGATTTCGCCCCCGAACTCACCGCCAACCTGAGCGAGGCCGTCTTCGACGCCGAGCCCTTCAACCCCGGCGACACCGTCGCCGTGAGCTGGAACGAGGCCGACATCCACCGGCTGGGAACTGCCGCCTGACGACGAGCAAGATCAACGAGCGAGATCAATGAGGAGGGATCGAACGATGACCAAAAGGACGAAGGACACGACAGGCCTCTCGCGCCGCGCGGTGCTGAAGGGCGCCGGCGCCGCAGCCGGCCTCGCCGCGGGCTCGGGCGCGATCACCGGCTTTCCCGCGGTCTGGTCGCAGGAGCCGAAGGTGCTGCGCTATCTCGGCACGGCGGTGAACCAGTCCGACGACATCACCAAGAAGGTCAAGGCCGATACCGGCATCACCATCGAGTACATCTCGGCCACGACCGACGACGTGACCAAGCGCGTCATCACCCAGCCGAACTCCTTCGACGTGCTCGACACCGAGTATTTCAGCCTGAAGAAGCTGGTGCCATCGGGCAACATCCTCGCCATGGACGCCACCAAGATCAAGCAGTTCGACAACATCACGCCGGTCTTCACCAAGGGCCAGCTGCCCAACGGCAAGGTCATTGGCGACCAGGGCACCGCGCCCAAGAAGGTGATGTTCGTCGAGGGCGCGAACTCGACCAAGTTCGCTTCGGGCGTGACGCAATGGGTGACGCTGATCCCGACCGTCTACAACGCCGACACGCTCGGCATCCGCCCCGACCTGATCAAGCGCCCGATCGAGAGTTGGAAGGAGCTGCTCAACCCCGAGTTCAAGGGCAAGGCCTCGATCCTCAACATCCCCTCGATCGGCATCATGGACGCCGCCATGGTGGTCGAGGCCTCCGGCCTCTACAAATATCCCGACAAGGGCAACATGACCCGCGCCGAGATCGACATGACCATGAAGGTCCTGACCGAGGCGAAGAAGAGCGGCCAGTTCCGCGCCTTCTGGAAGGACTTCAACGAGAGCGTCAACCTGATGTCCTCGGGCGAGACGGTGATCCAGTCGATGTGGTCGCCGGCCGTCACCGCCGTGCGCACCAAGGGCATCGCCTGCACCTTCCAGCCGCTGAAGGAGGGCTACCGCTCCTGGGCCTCGGGATTCTGCCTGTCCAAGTCCGTCACCGGCCGCAAGGCCGAGCTCGCCTACGAGTTCGTCAACTGGTTCCTCTCCGGCTGGGCCGGCGCCTATCTCAACCGCCAGGGCTACTACTCGGCGGTGCTCCCCACCGCCAAGGCCAACATGGAGCCCTATGAATGGGCCTACTGGATGGAGGGCAAGCCGGCCGAGAAGGACATCAAGGCGCCCGATGGTTCCCTGCTGGAGAAGGCCGGCGCCAGCCGCGACGGCGGCTCCTACGACGACCGCATGGGCAACGTCGCCTGCTGGAACGCGGTGATGGACGAGAACGACTACATGGTCCGCAAGTGGAACGAGTTCATCGCGGCGTGAACCGCGTTTGACAGAACTCGACGTCATCCCGGCCGCAGCGCAGCGGAGCGCCGGGATCCATCGTAAGGCTCAGAACTCTACGATGGATCCCGGGACTGCGCGGCTTCGCCGCTTGCCCGGGATGACGATGCGGGTGTGACGAAGCGATCCGCTTTCCGACCGAGACGAGAACCAAACCGAGATGCCCGCGACGAAAACCGCCTACGCGCCGCCGGCCTGGCTGCAGGCCTTGCCCTTCGCCGGGGTCTTCGCGCTGTTCTTCGTCGTGCCGCTGCTCTTCGTCGTGATGGTCTCGTTCTGGGACTATAACGACTATTCGATCATCCCCAGCTTCACGACGCGCAGCTACGTCGAGACTTTCGAGGGCTGCTACGACCAGCTGCCCGAGCTCTGCACCATCCTGAGGACCTATCTCTCGACGGTGAAGTTCTGCCTGATCGTCTGGGCGCTGACGCTCGTGATCGGCTTCACCATCGCCTATTTCCTGGCCTTCCACGTCCGCACCGTCACCATGCAGATGACGCTGGCGCTGGTCTGCACCATCCCGTTCTGGACCTCGAACGTCATCCGGATGATCTCCTGGGTGCCGCTGCTCGGCCGCAACGGCCTCGTCAACAGCGCACTCATCAATGTCGGCCTGATCAACGAGCCGATCGAATGGCTGCTCTTCTCGCAATTCTCGGTGGTGCTCGCCTTCGTGCACCTGTTCACCTTCTTCATGGTGATCCCGATCTTCAATTCGATGGCGCGCATCGACAAGCGCCTGCTCGAGGCGGCCTATGACGCTGGCGCCAGCGGCTGGCAGACCCTCTGGAACGTCGTCATCCCGCTGGCCAAGCCCGGCATCGTCATCGGCTCGATCTTCGTCGTCACCATCGTGATGGGCGATTTCATCACGGTCGGGGTCATGGGCGGCCAGCAGATCGCCTCGGCCGGCAAGATCATCGAAACCCGGCTGAACGCGCTGCAATTCCCGCCGGCCGCGGCCAATGCGGTGATCCTGCTGGCGATCACGCTGCTGATCATCACGGCGCTCAACCGTTTCGTCGATATTCGGAAGGAGCTTTGAGCATGATGCCCAAAAGTGGGAGCCGGTTTTCGGACGACATCATGCTCCAGAGGGGGCCTTAGCCATGCGCGAGGGCCGTCCCGCCTCGTTCTACTGGCTCGCCGCCTTCTTCTGCCTGTTCCTGCTCTTCCTGTACGGGCCGATGATCGCGATCTTCGCGCTCTCCTTCCAGGGGCCGACCGGCGGCATGACCTTCCCGATGAACGGGATTTCCTTGCACTGGTTCGGCCGGCTCTGGAGCGGCGGCGGCATCGTCGACATCAAGTCGGCCTTCTGGCGCTCGCTCCAACTCGGCCTCACCGTGATGGTCATCACCATGGTCTTCTCGGTGCTGGCCGGCCTCGCCTTCCGCAAGCGCTTCATCGGCCAGAACCTGCTGTTCTATGTGACCATCGCCAGCCTGATCGTGCCCTCGATCGTGACCTCGCTCGGCATCGCCCTGCAGTTCCGGCTCTTCGACGAGGTGGTGAAGGCCTATGCGCCGGGCTTCATCGCCGACACCTACTCGACCGCGATGGGCATCTTCACCTCGGGCCTGGGCGCGCACCTGACCTGGGCGCTGCCCTTCGGCCTGCTGATCATGTTCGCGATCTTCAACCGCTTCGACGGCAGGCTGGAGGAAGCCGCGCGCGACCAGGGCGCCACGCCCTGGCAGACCTTCTTCCACGTCATCCTGCCGGTGATCCTGCCCTCGCTGATCGGCGTCGGGCTCTTCGGCTTCACCCTGTCCTGGGACGAGATCGCCCGCTCCTCGCAAGCGATCGGCGAGAAGAACACGCTGCCGCTCGAATTGCAGGCCCTGACCTCGACCGTGACGACGCCAGAAATCTACGCGCTCGGCACCGTGACGACCGGCGTCTCGTTCCTGGTGATCGGCCTGGCGCTGGCGGGGATCCTGTTCCTGCGCGCCCGGCAGGCGCGCCATGGCTCCGATGCCGGCAAGGGGCTGAGTTAGCCTCCGATCATGCCCGCTTGATACCGGGACCATGTCTGCGCGGCACTATCGCATCGACTGCGGCTTCCTATAGTCGTCGCGATCGGGCGGGAGAGAGCACAGGCATGCGCGTTGCAATCGTTGGGGCAGGGGCGGTCGGCGGGGTCGTCGCCTGGCACATGGCCCAGGCCGGGCAGAAGCCCGTCATCATCGCCCGGCCGCAGACAGCGGCGCTGCTTTCGGCCGAGGGCCTGACCCTGCAGGCGCCGTCCGTGGCCGCGCAGACGCTGGCCGTGCAGGCGACGGCCGATGCGGCCTCCGCCGGCATCCAGGACCTCGTCATCGTCGGCTTCAAGGCGCAGGACTGGGAAGGCGGGCTCGACCTCGTCAGGCCGCTCGTCGGGCCGTCCACCATCGTGCTGCCGATGCTGAACGGCATCCCCTGGTGGTATCTCGACGGGCTCGGTCCCCAGTTCGGCGACCGGACGCTTCAGGCGGTCGATGCGAACGGCGCGATCGACGCTGCCATCTCCGCCGGGCAGATCCTGGGCTGCGTCGTCTATATCGGCGCCAACCGGCCCGCGCCGAACGTCGTCACCTGGAACGGCAGGAAGCGCCTGATCATCGGCGAGCCTCTGGCGGCGCAGGGCGGCAGGCTCGCGGAGGTCGTGGCCTTCCTGAAGGCGGGCGGCATCGATGCCGAGCAGAGCGACGATATCCGCCTGGAGGTCTGGCTGAAGCTGCTCGGGAACGCGGCCTATAACCCGATCTCGGCGGTGACCGGGGCGGCGATCGACAAGATCGCCGACGACCCCGCGACCAGGGCGGTGGCCAAGGCGATCATGGCGGAGTGCGTCGCTGTCGCCGGTGCGCTCGGTGTCGCCGGCCTGCCGGACCTGGAAGTCCGCCTGCAGGTGCCCCCGACCCTGATCGGCGTGAAGACCTCGATGCTGCAGGACATGGAGGCGGGCCGGCCGCTCGAGCTCGGCGCGATCGTCGCGGCGGTGGCGGAGCTCGGTCGCCGGACCGGCGTGCCGACCCCGACGATCGAATGCGTCGGCGCGCTGGCCGCAAGCGCCTGGCGGCAGCGCTGGGGCGGGTGACGCGCTGCCGCTGCCGCAGCGTCGCTCCATCCGTGCCCAAGCGCTCGGCGAGGAGATTCGTGCCCGGATCGTAGGAATCGCAAAGAATCCTTCCCTTCTACGTTGTTCTTTAAAAAGAACATTCTATTTGACATAGAGAACGATACGGGAGGAAGATTTCGGCTCGCATTGGGCGACGCAGCCGAGGCTCCGACATGCCATTCCTCCATTCCGGACAGTTCAACAGGGCGCGCCGCAACGCGATGGGTTTGCTGGCGGCGACGCTTGCGCAGCTGTCCTTGCTCGGCCTGTCCGCTGGGCCAGGCCTTGCGCAGCCTGCCCTTCCGACCCAGGTCCCGAAGGGGACCAAGCTGGTCGCCGCCGATCAGAACGAGGCCTTGCAGACCTTGATGCGGGCCTCCGGCGCACAGGACAAGCTGTCCAGCACCGTCACCTATGCCAATTTCCTTGGCGGGCCCGCGATCCTCGAGGCTTTCCGCGCCGGCGCGCTCGATCTCGCCTCCGTCGGCAATACGCCGCCGATCCAGGCTCATGCCGCCGGCGAGCGCGTCCTCATCGTCGCCGCGCGCGTCTCCTCGGAGACGGATTACTTCTTCGCCGCCCGTCCCGGCCTCAAGCTCGCGACGCTGGAGGATTTGCGCGGCAAGAGCATCACTTATGGCGAGGGCACCGGGCGCCAGCCCTTCGTCCTGAATGCGCTGAAACTCGCGGGCCTGACCAAGAAGGACGTCAAGCTCGTTCCGCTTCGCGCCGGCGACTTTCCCGATGCCGTCCGCACCGGGCAGGTCGATGTTGCCGCGCTGAACGAGCCCCATTTCTCGCGCTACCTCGCCGATTTCGCCGATCGCGGCGCCAGCGCCCTGCCCAGCGAGCAGAACCGGCGCCTGCCGAAGAGCTTGAGCTATCTCTATGCCAGCCAGAAGGCGCTCGACGACCCGGCGAAGGCGGCCGCGATCCGCGAGTTCGTGGCGAACTGGATCGACGCCAACCGCTGGTCGCGCAGCAACGCCGATGCCTGGATCGACTCCTATTACGTCAAGCGCCAGAACCTGAAGCCGGCGGATGCGCGCAAGATCGTGGAATCCGAGGGCGACTTCTCCTTCCCCCTGCTGTCGAGCCTGATCCCGAAGCAGCAATCGCTGATCGATGTGATCTTCGAGGCCGGCGACCTGCCCAAGCGCCTGGACGCGCGTGAGGAATTCGATCTGCGCTTCGACGACGTCATCGGCAGCAAGACCAACTGAGCTGCAGCCATGACCGACACAGCCGGCAGCAACGTCTACTCGCCCTATCTTCCGCAGCGGGGTCATGAGAGTGAGCCGAGGCCCGGCGCGCCGGCTGGAGCGCTGGCGCGCAAGCCCTCGCGGCTCGCGTTCGGGCGGCTGCCGCGCGGCGGCATCCTGTTCGGGCCGGTGCTGCTGATCCTGGTCTGGGAATTCGCCTCGGCCATCGGCTGGCTCTCGCCAAAATTCCTCGCGGCGCCGTCGACGGCGCTCGTGACCGGCTACGACCTTCTGGTCTCCGGCACGCTTGCCGAACATTTCCTCGCCTCGGCCAAGCGGGCCTATCTCGGCCTCGGCATCGGCGTCGCCATCGGACTCGCGCTGGCGCTCGCAGCGGGGCTCAGCCGCATCGGCGAGGCCTCCATCGACGGGCTCGTCCAGATCAAGCGCGCGGTGCCGACGCTGGCCCTGATCCCCCTCGCGATCCTTTGGCTCGGCATCGGCGAGGTCATGAAGATCGCGCTGATCGCGTCGAGCGTGATGGTGCCGATCTACATCAACACCCACGCCGCCCTGCGCGGCATCGACCTGCGCCATGTCGAGCTTGCCCGCAGCGTCGGCATCACAAGGTCCGAGTTCCTGCGCGAGGTGGCGTCGCCGGGCGCCTTGCCGGGCTTCTTCACCGGCTTGCGGCTGGCCGTCACCACCTGCTGGACCGCGCTCGTCGTGCTGGAGCAGATCAACACCAGCGAAGGCATCGGCTACCTGATGAACCGGGCGCGCGACTACGGCCAGACCGACATCATCGTGGTGGGCCTCGCGATCTATGCCGCGCTCGGTCTCGGCTCCGATCTCGCCGTCCGCTTCTGGGAGCGCAGGGCGCTGGGCTACCGCAAGGCGCTCAACTCGTGAACGCGCTCGCACAGCCCCTGAACCTGCCGCCGGAGCGCGCCGGCACCGAAGTCCGCCTGCGCGGCGTGACGCGCAGCTTCTCCGGCCGCACGGTCCTGCGCGACGTCACGCTCGACTTCGCGCCGGGCGAGTTCGTGGCGCTGATCGGCAAGAGCGGCTCGGGCAAGAGCACGCTGCTGCGCGCGATCGCCGGCCTCGACGACGGCGTCGATGGCTCCGGCACGATCGCGGTTCCCGACGACCGCTCCGTGCTGTTCCAGGATTCGCGCCTGCTGCCGTGGAAGACCGTGCTGCGCAACGTCGTCTTCGGTTTCCGCGCCCCCGATGCCGAGGCGCGCGGCCGGCGGGCGATTGCCGATGTCGGCCTTGCCGGGCGCGAGGATGCCTGGCCCAACGCACTTTCGGGCGGCGAGCAGCAGCGCGTCGCGCTGGCGCGCTCGCTCGTGCGCCAGCCCCGCCTGCTCCTCGCCGACGAACCGTTCGGCGCGCTCGATGCGTTGACGCGGATCAGGATGCACGGGCTGCTGTTCGATCTCATCCGCCAGCGCAGGCCGACCGTCCTGCTCGTCACCCATGATGTCGACGAGGCGATCAAGCTCGCCGACCGCGTGCTGGTCATGGATGACGGCCGCATCGTGCTCGACCGCCATGTCGGCCTGCCGCATCCGCGCCCGAAATCGGACGCCCGCTTCGAGGCGCTGCGGACCAGCCTCCTCGCCGCTCTCGGCGTCTCCGACGACGTCTGAAACCAGATCCGACCCCGCAGCCGAAGGCTCGTGCCATGACCCGCGAACTGCATCTCAACCTGTTCATCTCCGGCCGCGGCCACCACGAGACCGCCTGGCGGCATGACGGCTCGGCCCGCCGCGCGCTGACCGACATCGCCCACTACCGCGATCTCGCGCTGGCGGCTGAGGCGGCGAAGTTCGACTCGGTCTTCTTCGCCGACCAGCTGGCGCTGGGAGACGAGGTCGAGCATGCGGCGAGGGGCGATCTGGAGCCGATCACGCTGCTTGCGGCGCTCGCCACGCTCACCGAGCGGATCGGGCTGATCGCGACGGCCTCGACGACCTATAGCGAGCCCTACAATCTGGCGCGCCAGTTCGCCTCGCTCGACCATATCAGCGGCGGCCGCATCGGCTGGAACATCGTCACCTCCTGGGTGCCGGCGGCCGCGGCCAATTTCAGCCTGGAGCGGCAGCACGAGCATGCGGAGCGCTATGCCCGCGCCTTCGAGTTCGTCGATGTCGTCTCGAAGCTCTGGGACAGCTGGGCGGCGGACGCCATCGCCGACGACCGCGAGAGCGGGCGCTATGCCGACGCCGGCCGCGTCCGCAAGATCGGCCATCGCGGCGAGCATTTTCAGGTCGCGGGCGCGCTCAACGTGCCGCGCTCGCCGCAGGGCAGGCCCGTCTTCGTCCAGGCCGGGTCCTCGACGACGGGGCGCGGCTTTGCGGCGCGCTATGCCGAGGCGGTCTTCACCGCCCATCTCCAGAAGGAATCGGCGATCGAGTTCTACTCCGACCTGAAGACCCAGACGCGTGCGCTGGGCCGGCGCGCCGACCAGATCGTCGTCCTGCCGGGGATCAGCGCCGCGATCGGCTCGACCGAGGCCGAGGCGGCCCGGGTATGGGAGGAGCTGAACGAACTCTCCCATCCCAGCGTCGGCCTCGCCCGCCTGAAAAGCCGCTTCGGCGGCCACGACTTCTCGCATCTCAAGCTCGATCAGGTGCTGTCGGTCGACGATTTTCCGGATCCGTCGCTGGTCCAGGCCTCGCAGAGCCGGGCGCAGGCCATCACTGCGCTGGTGGCGCGCGAGCGCCCGACATTGCGCGCCTTGCTTCACGGCCTGGCCGGCGCGCGCGGGCACTTCACGGCAACCGGAACGCCCGAGCAGATCGCGGCCACGATCGAGGACTGGTTCGTCTCCGGCGCCGCCGACGGCTTCAACGTGATGCCGCCGATCCTGCCGACGCAATTCGCGATCTTCGCCGAGCATGTCGTGCCGATCCTGCGCAAGCGCGGCCTGTTCAGGAGCGAGTATGCCGACCAGACCCTGCGCGAGCGCTACGGGCTGGATCCGGTCGCCAGCGCGTTCTTCGATGCGGACGAAACCTACCGCCAGCGTTCCGCCTGACGGGTGGGGGGCCCCTTGCGGGAGGCCAGTGCCTATCGGCGGACGATCCGGCGGCTGCGTCGCATCTCCTGAAATCCTTGGCCGGCCAGTGTCCTGCGACCTGGCCGGATCGCCTGAGCGGCTGTCGGCACGCCAGGGCGACAGCCAGCTCGGATGTCGCCCAAATCCCTCGTTGCCCAAGCGCCGGCAATCAGCTATCCAGCGTGCACGGATTGCGCCCGTAGCTCAGCTGGATAGAGCGTTGCCCTCCGAAGGCAAAGGTCACACGTTCGAATCGTGTCGGGCGCGCCAAATCCGCCGGGGATACTACGCCAGATTATGCTGGAACCGCCTCATTCCACCCTCGACCGCCGGAGCTACGCCGGTCGAAAAGGGTCGGGAATCCGGCGTAGGAGATGCGACGGCATCGGGCGGTGAAAACGTTCGAATCGTTTCAGGCGGATTCGGCCGCTTCATGCCCATCAGGGTCATTCGCGTGCCATGATTGACCTCCCGAAAGCGGACAACTCCTAAACGTCCTCGACTGGCGGAGGTCGGCTGGCAGCCCGGTCTACGCTGCTGCCTTGCCGAGGTCGTCGCAGCGCCCGCTCAGGCTCTAACGCAACGTGTCGAAGCTTGGACGCGTCCGTGCTACTTAACTTTTCATGGAAACTAGAGCCCCGATTCCGCTGGCTGTCCTCGTCGGCATCCAGACGCCGGATATCCTTGATGTTGCACACGAAGCCAGCCTCGAGGAGTTGGGGCGCCTGGTGAAAACCCTGGGCTATGAAGTGGTCGGCAGGGTATCGCAGAAGCGCGAGAGCACCGGCGCCGCGTTGCTGCTGGGCAGCGGGAAGCTTGCGGAACTGGCGGCGCTGACCGGCGGCACCGGTGTGGTCGGCTCGATGGCGCCGCCTCCGAAATCCAAGGCCCGGCAACGGTTTGAAGGCGCCAGCGAGACTGTCGACACGGTTCGGCCCGATCCGGATGCCACCCGCAAGCCTGAATTCGTCATCGTCGACCATGAGCTCTCGCCCAGCCAGATCCGCAACCTGGAACGCGCCACCGGCGCCGAGGTGCTGGACCGCACTGGCGTCATCGTCGAGATCTTCCACCGCCATGCCAACACCCGCGAGGCGAGGCTGCAGGTGGAGATGGCGCGTCTGAAATACGTGGCCCCCCGCATGCGGGAGTCTTCGGCAGGCGGCGGGCGTCAGCAGGGCCCGGGTGCCGGCGAAAGCACCCTGGACCTCGATCGCCGTAAGATCCGCGACCGGATCTCGGAGCTGAAGGACCAGCTGGAAGCGGTGCAGCGCGACGGCGACCAGCGTCGATCCGCCCGCCGCGACCAGTTGCGAGTGGCGCTGGTCGGCTACACCAATGCGGGCAAATCCTCGTTGATGCGCGTCCTCACCGGCAGCCAGGTGCTGGTAGAGGACAAGCTGTTCGCCACTCTCGACACCACTGTCCGCATTTTGCAGCCGGAGACCCGGCCCCGCGTGCTCGTCTCCGACACGGTCGGCTTCATCAAGCAACTGCCACATGACCTCGTCGCTTCGTTCCGCTCCACCCTGGCGGAGGCACTGGAAGCTTCGCTGCTGCTGTTTGTGGTCGACGCGTCGGACCCGACCTATGAAGCGCAGCTGGAGGTCAGCCGTAGTGTGCTGCGTGAGATCGGGGCGGATGTGGTGCCGTCCCGCCTTGTGCTCAACAAGCTGGATCTGGTGGACGCTGCCGGGCGCGCGGCTCTGATGGACAAGCATCCGGACGCGATCTTGCTGTCCGCCCACGCGCCTGAGGATGTGAGCGCGTTGCGGGACACCATCGTCGCCTTCTTCGAGGCGGCGATGGTGGAAGACGTGCTGGTGCTGCCTTATGCGAAACAAGGGCTGATCGGCGAGGTGTACGAAAGCGCGCGGGTCCTGTCCGAGGAACACAACGAGACTGGCCGCGTGCTGAAGGTGCGCGGCTTGCCAGGCGCCATCACACGGCTGCGGCGGACCCTTGCCGCACGCTGAGCCTCCGATGTCGGGGGGCACATAGCGGGCATTGTGGAATGAATGAAGGCCTGCAGGAACGACCCGTGAGCGAGGCCGACGATCCGCAGATGCTGGCCCATATCGAAGCGAACGTCCGGCTTCCGAGCTTCAAGGAGTACGATGGTTCGCCAGTGGATAGAGCTGTGCAGTTGAAAAGGGCCTTGGACACGCTGCGCCTGAAACGGACGTTGCATCATCGTCCAACAGTGGCCATCGGCTTTGCGGCCAAGGCCTTGGCGTGAGCACGGCTAACGGAGCTTGGCGATCCCGATGCCATCGAGTTTGGCGCGGTCTTTGATGGATTCTTCGCTGCGGGTCATCGCTTTCGAAATCGCCTTCAGTGCCATGCCCTTCTTGGCGAGCAACTTTAGCTTCTCCAGTTCCTCATGCGTCCAGGGTTGGCGATGCCGTTCAAATCGCTCGGTCACAATCTGCTCCTGCTCCCTGCCGGGACACCTCCGGCGTTCGCACCATCTATAGCAGTGATGGCGACGAATTTGGCCGCAGTATGGATGCGTGCTGAGCCCATCCGCTCGCTCGGCGCCATAAGCGGAACTTAGGCCGCCGTCAGAAAGCGGACTTTGAAAATCATTGCGTCTGCAATCGTGAAATCCGGAACGGATGTTAGATGCGTCCATCCGGGCCGCGCCCGGCAAGATGAGTCCCGAAGACCAGCCGCATCACATCGATCGTCAGATTTGCGCTGATTGTGGTACCCAGTCAGCGGACCGGCGCGGCCACTTGGCTGGTCGTGCGTGGCGATATGCGAGGTTCTGTGAGTTCATTCGAAACGATGCCCAGCGGGCTCTCGCCCCTGGCATCGCCGCCGACCCGATACCAGCTTCGGCTAGCGGCGAGCCTGTCCGCGCTGCTGGTCCTGGCGCTGCTCGTGACCGCGCCTTACGCTCGCCAGCCGGCCGCCAGCACCGAGGCCCTGCTGCCGGCCTACGCCGCAGCCGTGCTCGTCGTCGAGTTGCTCACCGCGGCGCTGCTCATGGCTCTGTTCTACGTGCAGCGTTCCCGGGCGATGCTGCTGCTCGCGGTGGGCTATCTGCTATCGGGCGTGATGGCGGTGCCGTGGGCGTTGACCTTTCCCGGCGTGTTCGATGCGCTCATGCTCGACGGCGCCTTGCAGGGTACCGCTTCGATTGCGGCGATCAGGCGTCTGAGCTTTCCGCTTTTCGTAATCGCCTATGCTGTCCTGTCCGATCGCGAGTTCCCGTCGGGCTCCGCGCCAAGGATCATCCTTGGCAGCATCGCCAGCGTCCTGGCCGTCGTGGCCCTCGCCACGTGGTTCATCGTCTCGCACGACGATGCGCTGCCGCAATTTATGGTCGATGCGCACAATGTCAGCGGGCTGTGGCGCTTCGTACCGGCGGCGGCCGTGGCCCTGTACGGTGTCGGCCTGATTGCGCTGGGCCTGCGCCGGCGCTCGATGCTCGACATCTGGCTGATGGTCGTGCTGTTCACGCTGCTGATCGAGATCCTGCTGATCTCCTATATCAGCGGGGGCATCCGGCTCAGCGTCGGATGGTGGGCCGGAAGGTTCTACGGATTGACCTCAGCCAGCCTCGTGTTGCTCGTTCTCCTGTCGGAGGCAACCACGGTCCATGCTCGGCTGGCGCGCTCGGTCTTGGCCGAACGCCGGGCCCGCCAGAACCGGCTGACCGCCATGGAGGCGCTCTCGGCCTCGATCGCGCACGAGGTCAACCAGCCACTCGCCAGCATGGTAACCAACGCCTCGGCGGGGCTGCGTTGGCTCGAGCGCGATCAGCCCCATATCGACGAGGCGAAGGCGGCGTTCGGACGGATCGTCACGGAAGGTCACCACGCCAGCAAGGTCGTCACCGGCATCCGCACCATGTTTTTGAAGGGAGCTCAGGAGCGTGTGCCGCTCGATCTCAATCATCTCATCGACGCCGTGCTGACCCAGTGCAACGATGAAGCCAGACTCGGCCGCATCTCGGTCTCGACCGCGTTGGAGGCTGATCTGCCCCCCGTCATCGGCAATCCCGTGCAGTTGCGGCAGGTGGTCACGAACCTGGTCGACAATGCCGTCGACGCCATGCGCGGCACCGCCGAACCGCGCTTCCTGCGCGTCACCTCGCAACGCCATGAGTTCGGCGAGGTGCTCGTCGCCATCGCCGATAGCGGGGCTGGTTTGGCGGGGGTCGACAAGGATCGTATATTCGAGCCTTTCTTCACGACCAAGCCGGATGGGATGGGAATGGGGCTGATGTTCTGCCAGTCGACCATCGAGGCCCATGGCGGGCGGCTATGGGCGGTTGACGACGTGCCGCGGGGGGCCATTTTCCGGTTCACTCTGCCAGCCCCTGCAACGGCGCCGCGCTCTTCTGAGCCGATCCGATGAGCGCAGATCGGTCCATCGTCTTCGTCGTCGATGACGACCCCGCGATGCGGGTCTCGTTGGAAAGCCTGCTGCGGTCGGTCGGCTATTCGGTCGCGTCTTTCGAGTCGGCGCGCGACTTTACCCTGATGCAACGCCCGGACCTGCCGGGTTGCCTGGTGCTCGATGTCAGGCTGCCGGGCCTGAGCGGACTCGAATTCCAGCGCGAGCTGGGTCGCTCCGCCAATCCGCTGCCTATCGTCTTCATCACCGGCCATGGCGATGTGCCCATGTCGGTCGCCGCGATGAAGGCCGGCGCCGTCGAATTCCTGACCAAGCCCTTCCGCGACCAGGAGTTGCTCGACGGTGTGCACCGCGCGATCGAGCTCGACCGGCGCGCGCGCGCCAAGGCCACTATGCTGGCCGAACTGCGTGCCCGTGCGGCAACGATGACGCCACGCGAGCGCGAGATTTTGCCGCTCGTCGCGGCCGGCCAGATGAACAAGCAGATCGCGCAGGCGCTTCAGCTCAGCGAGGTCACCGTCAAGGTGCATCGCGCCCAGGTCATGCAGAAGCTGCGGGCGAAAACGGTGGCCGATCTCGTGCGCATCGCGGATCGGTTGGCGGCCGATGCGGATGCGAACCAGCCGGACGACACCAGAGTATAATTGTCCCGGTCCGTCGGCTTTTCCATGCTCGGGGTCATCCGAACCCACGAGGCCGCTGCGACGTCCACCCGCGGCCTCGTGCATAACAGAAGCCGACGGATGCCCGGGAACGCCTTGATCGCCGTGGTCGACGACGACGCCTCGGCTCGTGATGCGCTGGTGGACCTCGTCAGGGCGATGGGCTTCGGTGCCGCGGGCTTTCGGAGCGCGCCCGATTTCCTGGGCTCGAAGCTCCTGCCGCAGTCGGACTGCGTGATCGTCGACATGCGGATGCCTGGGATGGGCGGGATCGAGCTGTACGCCCACTTGTGCGCGAGTGGAATCGCGATCCCGACCGTGCTCGTGACGGCCTATCCGGATGAGGCGACGCGGAAGCATGCGCGCGAGATCGGGATCGGCTTCTATCTGTCGAAGCCATGCGACCCGGACGAACTGCTGCACTGTCTCGCGCAGTTGCGCAGCCGTTGAGGCGGCCGTTCGCCACGCGGTCCCGGTTCCGGTTCCAGCACGCCGCCTATCCCCGGGCAGGAGCTGCGCGACACCTCAGTATAATTGCTCCGACCCGCTACCCGTTCGTAACACTTCGCCATCGTTAGAACGGATAGCGATGAATGTCAGCACCGGCCATCCCGGCCAGCACGCGGTCTCCGCACCATTCCCCAGTCTTTCGCCATGCCGGCTGCTTGGGACCAGAACAGCGTTGGCGCTGCGGCAGGCCCGCAGGCGCGAGGCCGGTTGCCGATTTCGAATTCGCGAAACTGACTGCGCCTCGCGCGCGTCAGCTCGACCCATCGATCCATCGCCACAGGGATAATCGACATGCCAACCGCCAAACCGCTGCCGGGCAAAGCCCTGCTGACACCTCAGGATCACACGCTGATCCTGATCGACTTCCAGTCTCAGATGTCCTTCGCGACCAAGTCGATCGACGCCGTCGCACTGCGCAACAACGCGGCGCTGATCTCCCATGCCGCCGCCGGCTTCGGCGTCTCGACCATCCTGACCACCGTCGCCGAGAAGAGCTTCTCCGGCCCGATGTTCGAGGAGATCACCGCGGCCTTCCCGGGCCAGGCGCTGCTCGACCGGACCTCGATGAACACCTGGGAGGACGCCGCGGTGATCGCGCGCGTCAACGAGATCGGCAAGCCGCGCATCGTGCTGGCCGGGCTCTGGACAGGCGTCTGCATCGTCGGCCCGGCGCTTTCGGCCATCGAGCAGGGCTTCGAGGTCTATGTCATCGCCGATGCCTGCGGCGACGTCTCGGATGAGGCGCATGAGCGCGCCATGGAGCGCATGATCCAGGCCGGCGCGCGGCCGATGACGGCGCTGCAATACCTCCTCGAGCTGCAGCGCGACTGGGCCCGCACCGGAACCTACGAGCTGACCACCGGCATCGCCAAGAAGTTCGGCGGCGCCTACGGGCTCGGCATCATCTACGCCAAGAGCATGTTCGGCGCGCACGAAGGCTAAGTGTCGCAGTGCGCCGGCCCCTCAGGGACCGGCGCGCTCCTTACACCGTTCAAACCATCGACTCGCTGCCACCCGCCCGGAGGGTGATATGAAGCTCTACGTCATGGCTCTGGGCGCCGGCCTCCTCGTCGGCGTCATCTACAGCCTGCTCAACGTCCGCTCGCCGGCGCCGCCGGTGGTGGCGCTGATCGGCCTGCTCGGCATCCTCGCCGGCGAGCAGATCGTGCCGATCGCCAAGCGCGTGATAGCCGGCGAAAGGCTCAGCCTCGGCTGGCTCAGGAGCGAATGCGGCGAGCACGTCTTCGGCGCCCTGCCGGCGCGGCCCGCGGCCAAGGATGGCGAGCGCGACACGTCCGGGAGCGCCCGGTCATGAACCCGACACGCAGGCAGGCCGCCATCGGCGGCGCGGCCGGCGCCTTGTCGGCCCTTCTCGGCGGTTCAGCCGCAGCCCAGACCTCAGGCTCAGGAGCCAGCGCCATGACAGCCGACCTCATCCTGGTGAACGGCCGCTTCACCACGCTCGACCAGAGCAATCCGAACCCGCAGGCGGTGGCGATCGCGGGCGGGCGCTTCCTCGGCGCCGGCACCGAGCAGGACATGCGGGCGCTGGCCGGCCCGGCGACCGAGATCATCGACCTCGGCGGCCGACGCGCCGTGCCCGGCCTGATCGACAGCCACATGCACATCATCCGCGGCGGGCTGAACTTCAACATGGAGCTGCGCTGGGACGGGGTGCGCTCCCTCAGTCAGGCCATGGAGATGCTGAAGAAGCAGGTCGCGGTGACGCCGCCGCCGCAATGGGTGCGCGTCGTCGGCGGCTTCACCGAGCATCAATTCGCCGAGAAGCGCCTGCCGACGCTGGACGAGATCAACGCGATCGCACCGGACACGCCGGTTTTCATCCTGCACCTCTACGACCGCGCCCTGCTGAACGGCGCGGCTCTGCGCGCCGTCGGCTACGACAAGGACACGCCGAACCCGCCCGGCGGCGAGATCCTGCGCGACAATGCCGGCAACCCGACCGGGCTGCTCCTGGCCAAGCCGAACGCCTCGATCCTCTACGCCACCCTGGCCAAGGGCCCGAAGCTGCCGCCGGAATACCAGCTCAACTCGACGCGGCATTTCATGCGCGAGATGAACCGGCTCGGCGTCACCACGGTGATCGATGCCGGTGGCGGCTTCCAGAACTACCCGGAAGACTACGCCATCATCGAGAAGCTGCATGCCGATGGCGAGCTGACGCTGCGCATCGCCTACAACCTCTTCACCCAGAAGCCGAAGCAGGAACTGGCCGATTTCGAGAGCTGGTCGAAGCAGGTCAAGCCGGGGCAGGGCGACGATCTCTACCGCCATAACGGCGCCGGCGAGATGCTGGTCTACTCCGCCGCCGATTTCGAGGATTTCCGGGTCGAGCGCCCGGACATGCCGTCGTCGATGGAGGGCGATCTCGAACCGGTCGTGCGGCTACTCGCCCAGAACCGCTGGCCCTGGCGCCTGCACGCCACCTATAACGAGACGATCACGCGGGCGCTCGACGTCTTCGAGAAGGTCAACCGCGACGTGCCGCTGCAGGGCCTGCACTGGTTCTTCGACCATTGCGAGACCATCACCGACCGCAATATCGACCGCATCGCCGCGCTCGGCGGCGGCATCGCCGTGCAGCATCGCATGAGCTTCCAGGGCGAGTATTTCGTCGAGCGCTACGGCGCCAAGGCCGCCGAGCGCACTCCGCCGATCGCGCGCATGCTGGAGGCCGGCGTGCCGGTCGGCGCCGGCACCGACGCCACCCGCGTCGCCAGCTACAACCCCTGGGTCTCGCTGGCCTGGCTCGTCACCGGCAAGACGCTGGGCGGGTTGAAACTCTATCCGCAGCGCAACCTGCTCGACCGCGAGAGCGCGCTCAGGCTCTGGACGCAGGCCAATACCTGGTTCTCGACCGAGGAAGGCAAGAAGGGCCAGATCAAAGCCGGTCAACTTGCCGATCTCGTCGTGCTCGACCGCGACTACATGTCGGTGCCGGAGGACGAGATCCAGGATATCGAGAGCGTGCTCACCCTGCTCGGCGGCAAGCCGGTCCATGGCACCGGCGATTATGCCGGTCTGGCGCCGCCGCTGCCGCCGGCCATGCCGGATTGGTCGCCGGTCAGGAGCTTCGGCGGCTACCAGAAGCGCGCCGCGCTGGACGACCGCAAATATGCCTTCGCGGCTTCGTGCGGTTGCGCCAGCGCCTGCGGCGTCCATGGCCACGCCCATACCGGCGTGCTCGCGGCCGCCGCTCCGGCGCGTGACGAAGGCGCCTTCTGGGGCGCACTCGGCTGTTCCTGCTGGGCCTTCTGAGCGACAGATGTCATCGAAGGATTTGCGCCATGCCGGCCTCGCCGCTCTCCGCCATCCAGCAGGCCGTTGAAAACCTGCTCGGCCAGTCCTGGCTGGCGCTCCTCGCCCGCTTCGCGGTCGCGCTGCCCTTCCTGCTCAGCGGCATCGCCAAGCTCGCCGATCTCGGTGGCGCGACGGCCGAGGTCCGGGGCCTGACCGGGTTCGAGCCCGCCGCGCTCTTCGCCGTGCTGGTCATCGTCACCCAGCTCGGCGGTTCCGCCCTGCTGATTGCCGGCGGGCGCCATGCCTGGATCGGCGCGGCCGCTCTTGCCGGCTTCACTGCCATCGCGACGCTCTTCGCCCATGCCTTCTGGCTGAAGCCCGCGGGCGAGCGCTTCCTGCACCAGAACATCTTCTTCGAGCATGTCTCGATCATCGGCGGCCTCGCCCTGCTGGCGGTGCTCGCCTCCCGCTCCGCCGGAGGCGCACGATCCTGATGGCCGACATGCCCAACACTGCCCCGAAGGCGCCGCCGCCATCGGCCTTCTCGCCACTGCGGCAGCCGGTCTTCGCCGTGCTCTGGGCGGCGACGATCCTCGGCAATGTCGGCACCTTCATGCGCGACGTCGCCAGCGCCTGGCTGGTGACGGACCTTTCCGGCTCGCCCTCGGCCGTGGCGATGATCCAGGTCGCCGGCACCTTGCCGATCTTCCTGCTGGCGATTCCCGCCGGCGTGCTCTCCGACATTGTCGACCGCCGCAAGCTGCTGATCGGCGTGCAGATCCTGCTCGGCCTGATCAGTGCCACCCTGCTGGCGCTGGCGCTCGCCAACAAGCTCACCGTCGAGATCCTGGTCGGGCTGACCTTTTTGGGCGGCATCGGCGCGGCGCTGATGGGGCCGACCTGGCAGTCGATCGTGCCCGAGCTCGTGCCGAAATCCGATTTGCGCAACGCGGTCGCGCTCAACTCGCTCGGCTTCAACATCGCCCGCTCGATCGGCCCGGCGCTGGGTGGGGCGCTTCTCGTCGCCTTCGGGGCGGCCGCGACCTATGGCGCGGATGTGCTCAGCTATGTCTTCGTCATCGCGGCCCTGGTCTGGTGGCGGCGCCCGGCCGGAGCGGATGACGAACTGCGCGAGCATTTCGGCGGCGCCTTCCGGGCTGGCTTACGCTATGCCCGCGCCAGCCGCGAGCTGCACCGGGTACTGCTGCGCGCCACGCTCTTCTTCATTTGCGCCAGCGCGATCTGGGCTTTGCTACCCTTGGTCGCCCGCCGGCTGCTCGAGGGCAGCGCCGGCTTCTACGGCTTGATGCTGGGCGCGGTCGGCACCGGAGCGATCATCGGAGCCATCGTGCTGCCGCGCATCCGGGCCCGCACCGGCGTCGACGGCATCATGCTGGGCGCGGCGCTCGCCACCGCCGCGATCACGGCGGCGCTGGCAGCGGTGCCGCCGCAATGGCTCGCAGTCATCCTGCTGCTCATCCTCGGCGGCGCCTGGATCGCCGCGCTGACGACGCTCAACGGCACGATCCAGGCGATCCTGCCCAACTGGGTGCGCGGCCGCGGCCTGGCGATCTACCTCACCGTCTTCAACGGCGCCTCGGCCGCCGGCAGCCTGCTCTGGGGCATTGTCGCCGAGGCGATCGGCATCCACGGCACGCTGGTCGCGGCGGCGCTGGCGCTGGTCGTCGTCGCCTTTGCGGCCTTGCGCCTGCCGCTGCCGGCGGGCGAGGCCGACCTGACGCCGTCCTCGCATTGGCCCGAGCCCGCCATGGCCGAGCCGGTCGAGCATGATCGCGGCCCGGTCACGATCACGATCGAATACCGCATCGCCCGCGAGAACCGCGCCGCCTTCCTCGCCGCGATCGCCCGGCTCGCGCCGGAGCGGCGGCGCGACGGCGCCTTCGCCTGGGGCGTTGGCGAGGATGCTGCCGATCCCGAGCGTATCGTCGAATGGTTCATGGTCGAGTCCTGGGCCGAGCACCTGCGCCAGCACAAGCGCGTCTCGCAGGCCGATGCCGACATCCAGGCCGAGCTGGCGCGCTTCCATGCCGGCCTGGACGCTCCCGTCGTCACGCATCTGCTCGGCCTGTCCGCACATCGCGACAATGACCAGGCCGGCGCTGCGGATCGCACCGCATGAGCGGAGGATGGGGGCTTGGATGCCGCCTCCACCTGCTTGCCGGCGCGCTGTTGGCAGCGGCGCCTGGGCTCGATGATAAGCCGGCATTGGCCCAGACCGCCGCCAGCCGCCCAAGCTACGAAAACCATCGCTTCAACGAGGATTGGTCGCCGTTGCGCGACCCGGCCTTGCAGACGGACCTGCTTGATCCGCTCAAATGGATACCCCTCAACCGCGACGGCTCCGCCTACCTGACACTGGGCGGCGAGCTGCGCGCCCGCTACGAATCCTCGCGCGATCCGGTCTTCGGCCTCGGCACGCCCCGGCGCAACGACTATGCGCTGCTGCGCTCCTTCCTGTTCGCAGACCTGCATCTCGGTCCCAATGCCAGGGGCTTCTTCGAACTGGCGAGCGGCTTCGCACCCGGCTGGGCCGGCGAGCCGCCGCCGACGCAGAAGGACCAGCTCGATCTCCTGCAGGCCTTCGGCGAGCTGTCGCTGCCGGCCGACGGCGGTGCGCTCATGCTGCGCGGCGGCCGTCAGGAAATGAGCTTCGGCTCCTCGCGCCTCGTGTCGGTGCGCGAAAGCCCAAATATCCGCCGCGCCTTCGACGGGGTGCGTGCCGCCTGGATCGGAGCCGGCGATACGCGGATCGACGCCTTCATCGTCCGCCCGGTCGCGCCGCAGCTCGGAACCTTCAACGACAGCAACGACCGGAGCCAGCTCTTCTGGGGCGCCTATGCGACGGTCGCGATCCCCGCCCTGCCCGGCCTCAAGGCCGATCTCTACTATCTCGGCCTGGAGCGCGACGAGGCCCGCTTCGCCCAGGGCGTGGCAACCGAGCGACGCCACACGCTTGGTACGCGGCTCTTCGGCAAGCGCAGCGGCTTCGACTGGAATGTCGAGGCGGCCTTCCAGTTCGGCAGCTTCGGCACCGCCGACATCCGCGCCTGGACCGTCTCGGCCAATCTTGGCTACACCTTCGCCGACCTGCCCTTCTCCCCGCGTCTCGGGCTGAACGCCGACGCGATCAGCGGCGACAGGAACCTGCGCGACAACCGGCTCGGCACCTTCAACCCGCTCTTTCCGAAACTGCCTTATTTCTCCGAGGCCAATCTCGCTGCGCCGGCGAACCTGCTCGACCTCCAACCGAACCTGACCCTGGCGCTCACGCCGAAGCTCAACGTCACACTCGGCTGGAACCCGCTCTGGAAGCAGGCCGAGGCGGACGCCTTCTATGCGCCGCCGCTGACGCCGGTCAGGGGCTCTCCCGGCGGGAGCGGGCGCTTCATCGGCCAGCAGACCAGCGCGTCGTTCGAGTGGAGCGCGACGGAGCACCTGACGATCGGCGGGACCTATGTCCACTACACGCCGGGCGAGCGGCTGAAGCAGGCCGGCGGACGCTCGGGCGATTTCGCCGCCGGCTGGGCGCAATTCGTGTTTTAGAGCATCGGACCGAAAAGTGGAATCCGATTTTTGGAAAAATCCGATGCAACAACAAAGGTCTAGATCGCCACTTTGCGTCCGGTAGGACGCACGGCGATCTAGTCGCGGGCGCCCGCCAGATCGGCTCTTAAATCGGTGGCGGCTTTGCGTTCGATGCGGACTTTTTAAGTTTGCACCCGCCGCAAACCTCCCTCTCCACACAGCCTGAATGCGCCATGAGCCGATCCGAAAACGGACCTTCCTATAATCGCGCTCAGAGGGTCGCTGGGCAGAAGAGGTACGCGTAGCGATCGGCCGCCAGGCTCTGGTGCGATCGCTTGCCTGGCCCCGATACTTCAGCTTTTGCTCAGAATATGACGGAGAGGTTTCCCTTGAAGTCATGGTCCTGCGTGTCTTCGGCCAGTTGCCCGGTAGAGGACGGCCGAGCGTTGCGTTCCGGCGGATCGCAAGGCGGCCCCGGACGCGAAAACCTCACCGAATGCCATCGGCACAATCGAGCTAACGACAAGCCCGCCCGCTCGTCGAAATCTTGGTGACGCAGCGTCAGATTCAGGGCAGGAATAATCGAGAGAAGAGGGCTGGATGCCGGGGGGCTTGGCTTTCAAATATGCTCGAGGCGGCGATCCAGAAGGTGACCCCTGCGAACAAGGTCGCTCGCGCGGTGCTGATCTTTGCACCGCTCGCGCTGGCCGCGATGCTCGTGTTCTATCTGCTCTACGCGACGCAGTTGTCGGCCACGCAGAAAGTCATCGCGTCCGGGCAAAAACAGCTCGTCGAGGTCGGCTACACCACGCTGGTCACGACGCTGGCCGCGATCGGCAACGATGCCGAATTCGTCTCCGACGAGCCCGTGCTGCAAAAATGGCTGGCCTCTCGGGACCCGGCTGACCGAGAGATCCTGCTCGCCCAGTACCTCTCATTCGCCAGGCACCGGGCCCTCTATGATCAGGTCCGATTCATCGGCCTGGACGGCCAGGAGAACGTGCGGGTCAACTGGAACTCCGGCTCGCCCGAGGTCGTCCCCGACGACCAGCTGCAGAACAAGGCGGACCGCTACTACTTTCAGCAGACGCTGAAGCTGCAGCCCGATCAGGTCTATTATTCGTCCTTCGATCTGAACGTCGAGGCCGGCGCCATCGAGCAGCCGATCAAGCCGACCATCCGCGTCGGCGCCGCCGTGCTCGACGCCGAAGGCCGCAAGCGCGGCGTCATCGTGCTCAATTACCTGGGCCAGCGCGTGCTGGACCGTGTCAGGCGGCTCGCGGTGGATGGGCTGGGCGAAGCCTGGCTCGTCGATGCGCGCGGCTATTGGCTGCTCGGCCCCAGCGCCGCGGATGAGTGGGGCTTCATGTATCCTGGCCGGGGCAGCGCGACATTTGCGAGCGTCTATCCGGCGGCTTGGGCGCAAATCAACGGCACCGGCAAATCGGGCCAGTTCTCCGCCGACGGCGATCTGTTCAGCTATGCGGCGGTTGCGATGCCCGACGATGCAATGACGGGGCAGGAAACCCTGTCGCCGGCGTCGTCCGCGCCGAACTGGTTCCTGGTCACGCGCACTCCCGCCTCGACCTATTCGCAGGCCAACCTGCAACTGGCCCAGGAGTATCTTACGGCGCTGGCGGCGGTGCTGCTGCTTCTTGCCGCGATCGCCTGGGTCGTCTCCTATCATGGCGACCGCCGCCGCCAGGCCGAGAGGCAGGTGCTCGACCTCAATCGGCGCCTCGCCCGCGACAACGTCGCGCTTCAGAACCTGAACCGGGAGCTCGAGAGCTTCAGCTATTCCGTGTCGCACGACCTGCGCGCGCCGCTGCGCTCCATCGACGGCTTCAGCAAGGCGCTGCTCGAGGATTGCGGCGATGCCCTCGACGAGACCGGCCGAAACTACCTGATGCGGGTGCGCAACGCTGCGCAGCGCATGGGGAATCTCATCGACGACCTGCTCAAGCTGGCACGCGTCTCGCGCTCCGAGATCACCAGCGACCTCGTCGATCTCAGCCTCCTGGCTCGCAAGATCTGCTCCGACCTGAGGCAGCGCGACCCGCAGCGGAAGATCGAGGTCAAGATTGCGCCGGATCTTCAGCTGCGCGGCGATCCGCGGCTTTTGCAGATCGCGCTGGAGAACCTGTTGGAGAATGCCTGGAAGTTCACCTCCAGGCGCGAGCTTGCCCAGGTTGAGTTCGGCCAGATGATGCACGCGGGCGATCCGGTCTTCTTCGTGCGCGACAATGGCGCCGGCTTCGACATGGCCCATGCCGACAAGTTGTTCGGCGTCTTCCAGCGCCTCCACGCCATGACCGAGTTCGAGGGAACCGGCATCGGCCTCGCGACGGTGCAGCGCATCATCGCCAAGCATGGCGGCCGGGTTTGGGGCGAGGCGGAAAAGGGCCGCGGCGCCACGTTTTTCTTTGCGTTGTAAGGGGGCGAATTGCCATGAAGCCGATACTGCTGGTCGAGGATAATCCGGACGACGAGGAGCTCACGCTGCGCGCGTTTCGAAAGAACAACATCAGGAACGAGATCGTCGTCGCCCGCGACGGCGTGGAGGCGCTGGATTATCTTTTCGCGACGGGAGGCCATGCCGATCGGGAGCCGGGCACTCCACAGGTCATCCTTCTCGATCTCAAGCTGCCCCGGCTCGATGGCCTTGAAGTGCTTCGCCGCATCCGCTCGGACGAGCGCACCAAGCTGATCCCGGTCGTCATCCTGACCTCGTCCAGGGAAGAGCAGGACCTGGTCGACGGCTACAGCCTCGGCTGCAACAGCTACGTTCGCAAACCGGTCAATTTCGACGAGTTCATGGAAGCTGCGCGCCAACTCGGCATGTACTGGCTCCTTCTCAACGAGGCGTCGCCACGGTGAGTGCGGTCCATGCCAGCACCGGTTCCGGCGGGAACGCGCCGCGGGTGCTGATCATCGAAGACGCGCCGGATGATGTCGAGTTGCTTCTTCTCACCTTGCGGCGAGCCGGCCTGAAGCCGGATTATCGCGTGGTGGATACGGTGTCCGGCATCGAGGATGCACTTGGCAACCATGCCTGGGACATCGTACTGGCAGACTTCAACGTGCCGGGAACCGATTTCGCGACGATCCTCCGGCTCAGCAAAACGGCTGATCCCGACCGGCCGGTCATCGTCGTGTCCGGCTCGATCGGCGAGGAGACCGCAGTCGAGTTGATGCGTAACGGCGTTGCCGACCTGATCCTGAAGAGCAACATGGCGCGGCTGGCGCCAGCGATTGTGCGCGAATTGACCGCCGCCCGGCAGGAGCTGGCACGGCGCGAGGCGGATCAGCGCTTCCGCAACATCGTCGAAGTGACCGGAGACTGGATCTGGGAGACCGACGAGGCGCATCGCTTCACGTTCTTCTCGGAAGCGACCGAGCGCAGCAGTTGGCTCGACGCTGCCGGCAACCTCGGCAAGACGCGCTGGGAGCTGACCGACGCCGAACCGGACGGCGACCAGGATTGGCGCCAGCACAAGGCGGATCTCGCGGCGCGCCGGGCATTCAGAAACTACCGGGTATGCTTCGGCAAAGACGCCGGCCGCCACCATCTCGTCAGCAGCGGCGTGCCGTTCTTCGACCGGAACGGCGTGTGGCGTGGCTACCGCGGCATAACGCGCGACGAAACCCCGATCATCGAAGCCTATCGCAGGGCCGAAGAGGCGGAGACCCTGCTCCATGACGCCGTCGACAGCATATCCGAGGGCTTTGTCGTCTTCGACGCTGAGGACCGCGTCGTGATGGTGAACGAGGCCTATCGGAGTTTCCACGCGGAGATCGCCGATATCATCAAGCCGGGCGCGACCTTCGAAGAGCTTCTCAAGGCCGCAATCGCATGCGGCATCTATCCCGACGCCGTCGAGCACGAGGCCGAATGGCTCGCCGCCAGAATGGCGGAGCACCGCGACCTCAGCGGCAACAGCCTGCGCCGCCTGAAGGATGGCCGCTGGATGCTCGTCACCGAGCGACGCATGCGCAACGGCGGCACCGCCGGGTTGCGCATGGACATCACCGCATTGAAAACGGCTGAGGCCGAGCGCGACTATCTCTCCTACCACGACGCCATTACCGGCCTCCCCAACCAGGCGCTCTTTACCGATCGGCTAGCCCAGGCCCTCGTGCAGATGCACCGCTCCGGCGTGTCGGTCGCCGTGTTGAGCCTGGAGCTGACTTCCCTGGCCGACATCCGCGTCAGCCAGGGGCTCGAGGCCGGTGAAGCCGCCCTGCACGAGACCGGAAACCGTATCCAGGCGGCGCTCGCGGCGGGCGACACGGTGGCGCATGTCGGCAACGGCCGCTACCTCGCCTTTTCCGGTGAGAGCGGTTGCGAAGCCAAGCTTGCCGCGACCATCGCGCGGGTCCTGCGCTCCACCGAGCAGGGTTTTGAGTTCAATGGCGCCGATGTGCCGCTTCGCATCGCGATAGGCGTCAGCGTTGCGCCGAGTGACGGCGAGGAGCCGGACGGGCTCATTCGCGCTGCCACCACCGCGCTGAGCGGGGTGAAGGCAAACCCGCTACGCCGCTACCAGTTCTACCGCGCGGAGATGACCAAGGCCGCTGTCTTTCGCTGGAACATGGAGGCAGATCTCCGCCGCGCGATCGAAAAGAAGGAATTCCTGCTTCACTACCAGCCGCAGCTCGACACCAGAAGCTACCGCGTCGTCGGCGTGGAAGCGCTGCTGCGCTGGGCGCACCCCGAACACGGCATGATTTCGCCGGGTCAGTTCATCCCCGTCGCCGAAGAGACCGGGCTGATCGTGCCGCTGGGGGAATACGCGCTGCGACTGGCTTGCACGGAAGCGCGCGGCTGGCACGATCAACTCGCCGTCTCTGTCCCGGTCGCCGTCAATCTCTCGGCGGTGCAACTGGCGGAAGCTGGTCTGGAAGATACGGTGACCGCCATCCTGCGCGAAACCGGGTTGCCCCCCAGCATGCTGAAGCTGGAACTCACCGAAAGCGCGATCCTGAGCGACGCGGCTGCGGCCACCCGCACCATGCAGCGGTTGGCCGAAGGCGGCATCCGCTTCGCGCTCGACGACTTCGGCATGGAGCATTCGTCGTTGAGCTACCTGTCGCGCCTGCCGATCGACACCCTGAAAGTGGATTACGCCTTTGTCTCGAAGATGACCGAGGACCGAGCTCACGCCGCCCTTGTACAGGCCATCATCTCCATGACGCACTCGCTCGGCATGGTCGCTATTGCCGAAGGGGTGGAGCGCTCGGACCAGCTCTTCTATCTGCAGGCCTATGGTTGCGACGCCCTGCAGGGCTTTCTGTTCAGCCGTCCTTTGCCGCTCGCGGCGCTGCTGCAAGTGCTTGCAGCGGGGATCGTCATGCCCGCTGCAGCGTGACATCACCGACGATGGCGGTCGGCGGCCGGACGCGGCGAGTGGCTCAAGCCCCGCCTCGACATCCTGCACGCCATGCTGACGGGACTTGAAACCCAACCCCTTCCCTCGGCTATGAAGGTGTCGATCCAGAATCAGGAAGGGCAATGTCCACATGGCCAAGGAATTCACCGGCAAGCGAGTGATCGTGATGGGCGGCAGCCGTGGCATCGGACGCTCCATCGCACTCGGGTTCGCGGCGGGCGGCGCCTCCGTTTCAATCTGCGCTCGGGGCGCTGGGCCGCTCGAAGCGACACGCCGGGAGATCGAGGCGCTCGGCGTCGCAGCTCACGCGGCCAGCGTCGACCTCGCCGATGCGGATGCGATTGCGGCCTACGTGCCCGAGGCGGTGAAGGCCCTCGGAGGGCTTGACGTCCTCGTCAACAACGCCTCCGGCTTCGGCCATTCGGATGACGAGGAGGGATGGGCCGCCTCGCTCAACGTCGATATGATGGCCGTCGTCCGCGGCAGCCATGCGGCGATCCCCCACATGAAGCCGGGTTCGTCGATCGTGAACGTCTCGTCGATCTCGGCCCTGCGGGCCTCATCGCGTTCGGCGCCTTACGGCGCCATCAAGGCGGCCGTGATGCACTACACGGCGAGCCAGGCGAAGATGCTGTCGCGGAAGGGCATCCGGGTGAACGCCATCGCGCCCGGTTCGATCGAGTTTCCGGGCGGCACGTGGGAGGATCGGAAGACGTCGAACCCCGAACTCTATCGGACGACGCTGGCCAACATCCCGTTCGGCCGGATGGGCAAGCCCGAGGAGGTCGCCGAGGTCGTGCTCTTCCTCGCTTCCGACAAGGCCAGCTGGGTCACCGCCCAGACTATCGTGGTCGACGGCGGGCAACTCGTCGGTCCCTGATCCCGATCCATCGACGCCTAGGCGGATTGGCCTGCTGCTCGGTTTGCGCGAGCACGAATACGGAGAGAGCCGATCTTCCACCTTATTTTCAGCCTGCCATGCCTGTTCGTCATCGCACGGTTCCTCTGGCCGCTATCGTTGCCGCTTTCGGTAAAGGCTGCCACCGCCTTGCTGCTGCTCGTGGCATCTCAGTACCACCTTTGGAGCCGTCTCTCGTCAGGGTCGGTCTTCTCGCCTGAGTTTCCACGCAGCATTGTCATCGTCTTCAACTGGGCGTTCGGTGCGATTGTACTCCTGGCCGTCCTCCAGCTCGCACTCGACATGTCGACGGCCATTGCGTTCGTCATCGGTCGAGGTGGCATAACCATCCATGACAACATTCGCTATGCCATGGCGGGGGTCGCCGGGTTACTGTCCGCGATCGGTGTTTATCAAGCGGTACGCGTACCGCCGCTAAAGGATGTCGAGATCGGAATCCGCGGGCTGCCGTCGCAGTTCGACGGCTATAAAATTCTGCAACTGACCGACCTGCACATAAGCCGCCTCTTTCCCGCGGAATGGACCAGGGCGGTGGTGGCTCGGTCGAATGCGCTTGGCTCCGATCTCATTGTCGTAACCGGTGACCTGATCGATGGCCCTCTTGCTGCGCGGCGATCCGACATCGCGCCATTGGCTGACCTACGGGCGGCCGATGGAATCTACGTCATTCCAGGCAACCACGAATACTTCTTCAGCTATCCGGAATGGATGCGGCACTATGCTCGGCTTGGCATGCGCGTTCTTGAGAATGGTCACGCGGTCCTGTCTCGCGGCGGAAGGCGTCTTGTCCTCGCCGGTGTGACCGACCTCTCCGCCACTGGTTCAGGGTATGCGCCGCCCGATCTGAGTGCTGCCCTTGTCGGAGCCCCCTCCGGCGCTCCCGTTTTACTGCTCGACCATCAACCCATGCGGGCGCGCGAGGCCGCCAAGCGCGGGGTATCCCTGCAACTGTCGGGACATACGCATGGCGGCATGATCCGAGGCCTGGACCGGCTTGTTGCGCGGTCCAACGGAGGGTTCGTGTCCGGCCGGTACGAGGTCGATGGCATGACCCTCTACGTCAACAATGGCACCGGTTTGTGGCCTGGCTTCGCTCTGCGGCTCGGCCGCCCGTCCGAACTCACTCGGATCACGCTGCGACAGACGAGATAGGTCAACGAACCGATTGGAAGCGCCACGTCCGAACAAAGCTGGGCACTCCCGCCGGAGCAGCTGAACCCTGCCCTCCAGCGCGGCCACCGGCTGGTTAACGGCGCCGTGAGTCGCTCCCAACTCGTCTCCACAGCGCGCGCGAAGCTGCGATGGTGCGCGGCGTTGCCCCGAAGGCGCGCAATGGGTTGAACGAAGGGTGTCCGCGGCTCATGCGCCCGTCGTCTATTGTGAGCGGACCTCACAACAGGCGCACAAATAATCGATTGACTGCGATTAGGCCATGGCTCACGAATTCATGCCGGATGCGACTTGATATTGTTTAAGACTTCGCTGGGTTAAGATCAATTTCGCAGTTTAGATCGCGAATTCGAAGAAGTTGGCGCCTGTATTATTCGAATGCGTATCCATCCATGGGCCGATAGGCAGTGTTTAAACGAAAGGCATCGGCGATCATCTTTTTGAAGAGCGTTGAGCGCTTCCGGCCGGGCGGTGCTGTATTCTCGCTTAGCCGAGCAAGCTGGCCGCAATCATAAAAAACAACGAGGGGAAGGGATTCCAAGGTGAATCGTCGTCAAGTCACAGTGCTGCTCGCCGCCCTTGCGGCTGGCATGTCTTCAGGCGCATGGGCTGAGCAGTACCCGGTGCGAACGGTCAAGCTCGTCGTGCCGAACCCTCCCGGCGGCGGCACGGATCTCGTCGCCCGCATCGTCGCCGAGCGCCTGAGCGCGCTGTGGGGGCACACGGCGATCGTCGAGAACAAGCCCGGCGGCGGCGGCAATATCGGCGCGCAGTCCGTCGCGCGCGCGAAGCCCGACGGCTACACGCTTTTCGCCGGCTATGGCGGCGTGATGACGGTCAACCAATATCTCTACAAGAATCTCGGCTTCGACCCGGCCAAGGACCTGAGGCCGATCACGCTGAGCGCTTCGGCTGCCTATGTGGTCGCGGTCCATCCCGGCGTCCCGGCCAAGTCGCTTTCGGAGCTGGTCGCGCTGGTGAAGGCCTCGCCCGGCAAGTTCAGCTGGGCCTCCACCGCAGTCGGCACGCAGGACCATATCGGCGGCGAGCTGCTGCAATACGTCACCGGCATGAAGATGACCCACGTGCCCTATAAAGGCGGCGCGGAAGGCCTGCTCGATGTCGTCGCCGGCCGCATCCCGGTCAACTACGTGACGATCCCGACCTCGATCGCCCAGGTTCAGCAAGGCGGCCTGCGCGCCCTGGCCGTGACGGGGGCGGAGCGCTCCGCGCTGCTGCCGGAGGTGCCGACCGTCGCGGAAGCCGGAGCTCCGGGCGCCGAGAACCTGACCTGGTTCGGGCTCTGGGCGCCGGCCGGCACTCCCGACGCCATCGTCAAGCAGATCTCGGAAGACGTGCGCAAGGTCCTCGCCCCCGCGGACGCGCGCGAGCAGCTCAGCAAGGGCGGCTTCAGCCCGCAGCCGATGACGCCGGACGAGTTCGGCGCATTCGTCCTGAAGGAGCGCGAGAAATACGGCCGGATCGTCGGCTCTCTCGGCCTCGAGAAGCAGTAGCCAACTCGATCAAGCAGGCCAACGGGGCAGGGGCGTTGCCCGGCAGCGATGCCGCCGGGGAGCCCCTGCCCCGCCCGGGACGTCCAAGGCGCGGCTGACTTCATGCAGATAAGAGACCACAAGGACTTCGCGCTCGGCAGCGCCTGTCTCGCGATCGGCGCGGTCTTCGCATTGACCGCGACGAGCTACAATCTCGGCACGGCCTCGAAGATGGGGCCGGGCTACTTTCCCTTCGTGCTCGGGACCTTGCTGGCAATCGCCGGCGCTGTGATCGCGGTCCGCTCGGCGGCGGGCGGCAAGGCGCTGCGGCGGCTGGAGCGGGTCGACCTCAAGGCGGGGCTCCTCGTCCTCGGATCGATCTGCCTGTTCGCCGTTCTGTTCGACGATATCGGGCTCGTCCTCGCGATCGTCGGAGCCGTCCTCCTCTCCAGCCGTGCCGCGCCGGACTACTCCTTGAAGCAGGCGCTCGCCGCCGGCCTCGTCCTTTGCGTCCTGTGCGTCGTCATCTTCGCCTGGGCGCTCGGGTTGCAGATGCCGATCTGGCCCTCATTCTGACGGGGAGCCGGCCATGGACCTGATCAACAACCTCCTGCTCGGCTTCTCCGTCTCGCTGACCGCCGCGAACCTGCTCTATGCACTGATCGGCTGCGTCGTCGGAACGCTCGTCGGCGTCCTGCCGGGGGTCGGCGCGCTCGCGACCATCGCGATGCTGCTGCCGATCACCTACGGCATGGCGCCGGCCTCCGGCCTGATCATGCTCGCCGGCATCTACTACGGCGCCCAATATGGCGGCTCGATCTCGGCGATCCTGGTCAACCTTCCCGGCGAGACCTCCTCGGTCGTCACCACGATCGATGGCCACCAGATGGCGAAGCGCGGGCGTGCGGGCGCGGCGCTGGCGATCTCGGCGCTCGGCTCCTTCTTCGCGGGAACGGTCGCGACGCTGGCGATCGCCGCCTTCGCCGGGCCGATGTCGAACTTCGCCTTCCATTTTGGCCCGGCCGAGAATTTCGCGCTGATGACGGTCGGTCTCGTCGGCGCGGTCGTGATCTCGTCGGGCGCGCTGTCGAAGGCGGTGGCCATGGTGATCCTCGGGCTCCTGCTCGGCCTTGTCGGGACGGACATCAACACCGGGACCTCCCGCTTCGCCTCGGCCTTTCCCGAATTGACCGAGGGCTTCAGCGTCGTCGCCGTTGCGGTCGGCCTGTTCGGCCTGCCGGAGATCATCAGCAATCTCGAGCGCGGCAACCTGCCCGAGCGCATCCTGGTGCCATTCCGCTCGCTCTGGCCGTCCAGGACCGAGATGCGCCGGATGGTGGCGCCGATGGTGCGCGGCACCGCGATCGGCTCGCTGCTCGGCATGCTGCCCGGCGGCGGCGCGGCGCTGGCCTCCTTCGCCTCCTATGCCTGCGAGAAGAAAGTGTCGCGCTATGCGCCTGAAATGGGCAAGGGCGCGGTCGAGGGGCTCGCGGGCCCGGAATCGGCCAACAACGCCGCGGCGCAAACCTCCTTCATCCCGCTGCTCACGCTCGGCATCCCGTCCAATGCGGTGATGGCGCTGATGATGGGGGCGATGATCCTCCACAGCATCCAGCCGAGCCCGTTGATCATCACCAAGGAGCCGGCCCTGTTCTGGGGGCTGATCACCTCGATGTGGGTCGGCAACCTGATCCTCGTCGTCCTCAACCTGCCGCTGATCGGCATCTGGGTGATGTTCCTCAAGGTGCCCTACAAGTACCTGTTCGGCGCGATCCTGGTCTTCTGCTCGATCGGCGTCTATTCGGTCTCCTCCAGCGTCTTCGACATCTACGTGATGGTCTTCTTCGGCCTCGTTGGCTACGTGCTGCTGAAGCTCGACTGCGAGCCCGCGCCGCTGCTGCTCGGCTTCGTGCTGGGGCCGATGATGGAAGAGAATTTCCGCCGGTCGCTGCTGATCTCGGGCGGCGATTACGGTGTCTTCGTCGGCAGCGCCATTTCGATCGTGCTTCTCGCCGTGGCGGTCATCCTGGCGGTCATCGTCGCGGTCCCCGCCATTCGCGGCATCCGGCAGGAAGCGTTCCAGGAAGAATGACGCGGGGCGCGGGCGCGCCCGCCTCTCGCCAGGCAAAGGCATGGACAGGAAACAGCTATGGCTAGACTGCAAGGCAAGACGATCCTGATCACCGGCGGCAGCGCGGGGCAGGGCGCCGTCGAGGCACGGCTCTTCTCGGCTGAGGGCGCCGCGATCGTGATCTGCGACATTGCCGACGAGCCGGGCCAGCGCCTGGCAGTGGAGATCGAGCAGGCGGGAGGCCGGGCGCGCTACATCCATCTCGACGTCAGCAAGCGCGCGGACTGGGAGGCCGCCGCGGCCATCGTGCGCGCGGAATTCGGCCGCCTCGACGTCCTCGTCAACAATGCCGGCACGATCAGCCGCAAGGGCTTGATGAGCATCGACATCGAGAGCTGGCACCGCGTCATCGAGGTCAACCTCACCGGCCCGCTGCTCGGCATTCAGGCGCTGGCGCCGCTGATGCGGGATTCGGGCGGCGGCTCGATCATCAACGTCTCCTCGACCGCCGGCATGACCGCGCATTACGACGTCGCCTACGGCGCCAGCAAATGGGGCGTGCGCGGCCTGACCAAATGTGCCGCGATGGACCTGGTCGACTGGAACATCCGCGTCAACTCGATCCATCCCGGCCAGATCTGGGAGACGACCTTCCAGCGCGACGCGCGCCCGGGCCATTGGGAGGCCAATTGGATGGTCACCCCGATGGGGCGGCACGGCCAGCCGGAGGAATGCGCGCAGCTCGTGCTCTTCCTCGCCTCGGACGAGTCGAGCTTCATCACCGGCGCGGAGATCCCGGTCGATGGCGGCCTGCTCGCTGCCGGGCTGATGCGCGTCAGGGCCAAGCTGACCGACGAGTTCGCCAGCGGCGCGCGTCCGCCCTTGACGCAAGCCGGCGCGCCGAAGGCCGACAGCGTGACCAGCTGACCGGCGGCTCGATTTCTTGGTCGGCTGCCGAGATGAGTCCAGAGAATCGGGCTAAGCTCCGAGCCTGCCATCGGCGCGCGTGGGACGGCTGATACCGGTATGCATTCGAAAGCCGATACGCGCTGGGTCTGGATAGCGCCGCTCTTGGTGACGCTCGGCCTGCAAATGGCGGCGGCCTACATCCTGCGCGTCGTTCCCACGCTTGCCCCGGCACTCGCGCAGGAGCTCGGCTGGGGCGAGGGCACGGCCGGTTTCCTCGCCAGCATCGGCATGGTCGGCTCGATCGTGTTCCTGCTGATCGGCAGCCCGCTGACGCGGCGCTTCGGCCCGGTGCGCGCCTCGCAGATCGGCCTGCTGATTTCGGCCGCGGGCGCCGTCATGCTGTCCTGGCCGACGGCGGCCGTTGCCGTGCTGGCGAGCTTCTTCATCGGCTTCGGCTATGGCCCGTCGACCCCGGCCGGCACGGACATCCTGCATCGCTACACCCCGGCGGCGCGGCGCAACCTGGTCTTCTCGATCAAGCAGGCGGGCGTGCCGATCGGCGGTGTGCTGGCCGGGATGGTCCTGCCGGTCGCGCTCGTCCAGGGCGGTTGGCCGGCGGTGCTGGGCGCGGTCCTGCTGCCGACGCTGATCGTCGTGCTGGCGACGCAGGCGCTGCGCGGGCAGGTCGATGCCGGGCGCGATATCGCCCAGGCGGTGGGGCTGCGGACATTCCTGGCGCTGGACAACATCAGGACTCCGCTACTGGCGCTGGCGCGCTCGCCGGAGCTGCTGAAGCTGAGCTTCGCCGGTGTCTGGCTCAGCATTGGCCACGGCTGCTGGGTGGCCTTCCTCGTCTCGTTCGCCGTGATCCGGATGGGCTATTCGCTCGAGATGGGCGGGGTGATCTTCGCGATCATGCAGCTGACCGGCATCTTCGGCCGCATCGTCCTCGGCGCGCTCGCCGACCGCGCCAATTCCGTCGCCGTGCTGCGCGCGAACACCGTCGCCTCGGCGGTGACGACGCTGGCTCTGGTCTTTGCCGCACCGGACTGGCCGCTGGCGGCCCTCGTCGTCGTAGTGGGCATCGCCGGCGTCACGGTGTCGAGCTGGAACGGCGTGCAGGTCGCCGAGATCTCGCGGCGTGCCCCGGCCGGGCTCGTGGCCGAGGCGACGGCCGGCGCGACGCTGCTGATCTTTGCCGGCTACGTCTTCGGGCCGATCTGCTTCTCTCTCGTGCTCTCGTTCAGCGGGCGTTTCGACGTCGCCTTCGCGCTCGTCGCGCTCGCGACGCTGCTCGCGCTCTGGAACCTGCGCGGACTGGATCGTTGAGACGGGCGCTTGGCCGTCAGGCCATGTAGCTGCCGCCGTTGACGTCGAGGATGGTGCCGGTGATGAAGTTCGCCTGGTCGGAGGCGAGGAAGGCGACGCCGTTGGCGATGTCCTCGCCCGTCGCGAGCCGGCGCAGCGGCGTGTCCTGGGTCAGCTTGTCGATATGCGCCTGCGCGCTGGCGAGCCCCTGATGCATGGCGTTCTCGACGGCCGAGGGCGCTATGCAGTTGACCGTGATCTTCTCCGGCCCGAGCTCCTTGGCGAGCACGCGCGAGAAGCCGATGATGCCGGCCTTCGAGGCCGAGTAATGGCTGTTGCCCGAGGTGCTCATCCGCGCCGCGCGCGAGGAGATGTTGACGATCCGGCCGGAGCGGCTCTTGCGCAGCAGCGGGATCGCGGCCCGGCAGACCAGGAACGTGCCGGTCAGGTTGACCGCCAGCGTCGCCTGCCAGATCGCGAGCGGCGTCTCCTCGACGCGGGGATTGCGCCCCTCGACGCGCGGCATGATGCCGGCATTGTTGACGACGATGTCGAGCCTGCCGAAACGCCTGGCGATCTCCGCCATAGCCGCAGCGACCGAATCCTCGCTGGAAACGTCGAGGACGAGGCCGTGCGCCTCGCGGCCTGCGGCGTTGAACTCGCCCACGGTCTGATCGAGCAGGTCCCGCTCGACATCGCCGAGCACCAGGGAGATGCCGTCGCGGGCGAGGCGCTCGGCGATGGCGCGGCCGATGCCGCGGGCCGCGCCGGTGACGAGGGCGATGCGCTTGTCTTCGTGGGCTTGAGACATGCCGGTCAGCTCCTCGTACCGGTCTGGCGGGGCGACGGCTGCGTCCGGTGCCGGTCGATCAGATCGTCGATCCTGACCCAGGCGCGCGTCCTGGCCGATTCCTTCACGGCTTCGATGGCCGCAAGCGTGCGCACCCCGTCGGCCGGCGTCACCAGAGGTTTCTCCTCGCCGCGGATCACCTTGGCGAAATGGTCGACCTCGACATACCAGGGATCGGCGGGGACGATCGGCAGGCGCTTGCGCAGCAACGGGTCGGCCTCGCCGCCGCCGCGCTCGTTCCAGCACAGGTCGAGCGTCGGCAATGCGAGCGAGCCCTTCGTGCCGCAGATCAGGAAGGCGTTGGTCAGCTCCTGCGCGTAGCGGACATCCTCGCCGGAGGAGAGCTCCCAGGCCCAGGAGGCCTGGACTGCGTCGGAGAGGGTCAACGTGCCCAGCGCACCGTTCTGGAAGCGCATGGTGATGGCGGCGGTGTCCTCGACGGCGAAGCCGCGCGCGGCGTTTGAGGTCGTCGCCTGCAGCTCCTCGATCTCGCCGCAGAGCACGCGCAGCGTGTCGAGCTCGTGGATGCCGTTGATCAGCAGCGGCCCCCCGCCCTCCTCGCGGCGCCACTGCGCCTTGAAATAGGCGTCGGACTTGCGGCGCAGATGCATGGCGACGGCGGAGACGACCTGCCCCAGCTCGCCGGCCTTGATGACCTCGACGGCGCGCTGGACGATCGGCGAATGCCGGCGGTGATGGCCGATCAGGACCGGCACGCCGCTGCTCTCGGCCGCCGCCGTCAGTTCGAGCGCGGGCCCGATCTCGTCGGCGATCGGCTTCTCGACCAGGGTGGGGATGCCGCGCGCGATGCAGTCGAGCGCCATCGGCACGTGCAGCCGGTTGGGCGTGGCGATGATCACGCCGTCGGGGCGGACCTCGTCGAGCATGGCGCGGTAGTCGGCGAAGAAGGGAATGCCGTTGCGGCGCGCCAGCTCCTCGGCCTGCGGCGCCGTGTCGACGAGCGCGCAGGCTTCCGTCGCCGGGTTCTTCTGGAGGAAGCCGACATGGCGCACGCCGATCGCGCCGGAGGCCCCGATGATCGCAATTCGAACAGCCGTCATTCAGGTGAAAACCTTCTCTTGGAACTGGCCTGCCTCAAGCCGGCGGCGCGCGCCTGCCCTCGACCCGCGTCAGCAGCTCGGTCATGGCGACGCTGAAGACGACGATGATGAAGACGCCGGCGAACACGCCGGTGGCGTCGTAGAGGCCGGCATTGGCCTCGATCAGGTAGCCGACGCCCTGGTTGGCGGCGATCAGCTCGCCGAGCACCGCAGCGGTGAAGGCGTAGCGCACGGCGACGCGCATGCCCGTGAAGATCCAGGGCAGGGTCGCCGGGATCAGCACCTTGCGGATGATCTCGGCGCGCGTCGCGCCCATCAGCCTGAGCGTCTGGACGAGGTCGCGGTCGACGTCGCGGATGCCGTCGAGCGTGCTGTAGAGCAGGAGGAACATCGTGGTGATCGCGACCAGCGCGATCTTCGAGGGGATGTCGATGCCGAGGATGATGACCAGCAGCGGCGCGAGCGCGATCTTCGGCAACGCGTAGAGGCCGGAGACATAGGGCATCACGATGCGCTGGACCATCGGCAGGAAGCCGAGCATGAGCCCGCAGCCGACGCCGAGCCCGCAGCCGATGAGGTAGCCGACGCCCATGGCGAGCAGGGTCGCCTCCAGATGCGGCCAGATCGAGCCGTCCGTGAACCAGGTCACCAGCATGCCGAAGATGGCGGAGGGGGCCGAGACCCAGAATCTCGAGATCAGCGTGCCCGACGCGTATTCCCAGAAGAGCAGGAAGACGGCGAGGATCAGCAGGCGGGCGATGATGAGACCCGGCAGGCTCGTCACCAGCGCGGTGAAGCCGCCCTGCGGCTGGCCGTCGCCGGCCCTCACCCGCATCGATGTCGCCGAACGCGCTGCCATCTCAGATATCCGTGCCCTTGACGACTTCGTCCTTGAGCTCGTCCCAGAGCTCCTCGTGCAGGCGGCTGAACTCCTCGGAGAAGCGCATGCGGAAGACGTCGCGCGGCCGCGGCAGCGTGACGTCGCGGATGGCCCGGATGCGGCCGGGGCGGCCGCTGAACACCACGACGCGGTCGCCGATCGCGATCGCCTCGCCGAGATCATGGGTGACGAAGAGCACCGTCATCTTGCGGTCCTGGGTGATGCGCTGGAGCTGGTCCTGCATCACCAGCTTGAGCTGGGCGTCGAGCGCGCCGAAGGGCTCGTCCATCAGCAGCGTCTCGGGTTCGTAGATCAGCGTGCGGGCCAGCGCGACGCGCTTGCGCATGCCGCCCGAGAGCTCGCCAGGGAAATGGTTCTCGAAGCCGCTGAGGCCGACGAGATCGACCATCGCCGCGATGCGCTCGGCCCGCTCGGCCTTCGAGACCGAGCGGCAGTGAAGCTCGAGGGAGACGCCGATATTGTCGGCCGCGCTGCGCCAGGGCAGCAGCGTGTCCTTCTGCGTCATGTAGCCGACGCGGAAGTTCAGCCCCTGCACCGGCTTGCCGTCATAGGTGACGCTGCCCTCGCTCGGCTGGAGGAGGCCGGCGACGAGGTTGAGCAGGGTCGACTTGCCGCAGCCGCTCGGGCCGACCAGCGCCACGAACTCGCGCGCCCGCACCGCGAGATCGATCGGCTGAAGAGCTTGGACCTCCGTGCCGCGGACGAAGAAGGTCTTGCCGACGCCCGAGAAGTTGATCTTCTCCGGCAGCGCGGCGGAAACGGGCTCCATGAGCGCGTGCTCCCCTGTGTCTTGAGACTTATTCCGCCACATGGCGCCACCTCAGCAGGTGATTTTCGACGAAGGCCACGCCCTCGCTGAGCAGGATGCCGATGACGAGCAGCACGATCAGCGCCGTGTAGAGACCGGTCATGTCGAATTGCGAGCCGGCCCGGGACAGCAGGGTGCCGAGCCCGTAGCTGCCGCCGAGCAGTTCGCCTGTCGTCGCGGCCGAGAGCGCATAGGGCAGGGCGATCTTGATGCCGGAGAAGATCCAGGCCATCGCTGCCGGCGCGATCACCTTCCGGTACCGCTCCAGCGTGGTCGCGCCCATCAGGTCGAGTGTGGTGACGAGCAGCGGGTCGATCGACTGCACGCCCGCGAAGGTGTTGAAGAACATCAGGAAGAAGACGACGACCGTGACCAGCACGATCTTCGACTCCATCTCCAGCCCGAACCAGAGGATGAGCAGCGGCGCCATCGTGACGAGCGGGACGCTGTAGAGCGTCACGATGATCGGCCGCAGGACCAGCGCCAAAGTCTGCGTGCGCCCCAGCGCCAGCCCGGCGACGACGCCGGCGACCGTGCCGAGCGCGAGCCCGACGAAGACCTCCGTCAGCGTCACGTAGACGTGCCGGAACAGGTCGGTGCCGCCCCAGAGCAGCAGGCGCTGGGCGATCTGGCTCGGCAGGCTGGTCCAGGTCGAGCCGAAGACCCGCCCCGTCAGCTCCCAGAGCGCGAGCGCGCCGAGGCCGAAGGCGATCTGCCAGACCAGGACGGCCCGGCGCTCTCCGGCCTTGGTGCGCACGGCTTGATCGGTGCTCACGACGCTGCGCCCCGTCACTTCTTCTTCAGCAGCTCGGCGGCGGCCTCGTCGGCGAACTTGCCGTAGACCGACTCGTCATAGCCCACGGTCAGCGGCTTCTTCGAGGTGATGTTGAGCCAGGTCTTGGTCCGCTCGAACTCCTCGCGAGAGATCGCCGGCGTCTCGGGGATGGCCTTGTAGTAGTTGTCCCAGGCCTGGTTGAAGACCTTGTCGTCCATCTCGGCGAAGGCCGGGCGGACGACCTTCTTGGCCTCCTCCGGGTTCTCGCGCGCGAACTGCATCGCCCGGGTCATGGCGCGCACGGTGGCGCGGACCATCTCCGGCTTCTTCTTGATCGTGTCCATCGTCGTGGTGATGACGATGTAGGGCACGCCCTTCACCTCCGGCACCTCGGCCTTGAACGGGTCGATGACGATCTTGCCGATGCCGGAATTCGCCGCCATCAGGGTCTGCGGCGCGCCCCAGACGAAGCCGTCGCTGGCGCCCTTCTCCAGGGCCGCCAGCATGTTCGAGCCGCCGCCGGTCGGGATGACCTTGAGCACCTGGTCGGGGTCGATGCTGCGGGCGCGCAGCAGGGTGCGCAGCATCGTGTCGGTGCTGCTGCCCGGCGAGGTGATGGAGATGCGCAGGTCCTTCAGCCGCTTGATCTTCTCGTCGATCGGCATGGCCGCGTCGATGCCGGTCTTGGCGATGGCGGCATTGGAAAGCACGAGCTGGATGTCGATCAGGCTCGATTCCGAGGCGACCGCGACGAGCTCGCCGCCCTGGGCGCGGGCGTTGAGCAGGTTGATCAGGCCAAGCCCGCTATAGACGGCGCTGCCGCCCATCAAAGCCGCGACGACGCGCGGGCCGGAGCCGACATCGGCGATCTCGACGTCATAGCCCTCCTTCTCGAAGAAGCCCGCCTTGATCGCGAGCTGCTGCGTCAGGAACTGGAAGCCGTCGCCGGCCTGGGCGGCGGTGATCTTGGGCCGCCCTTGGGCGAAGGCTGGCGCGGCCGCCAGGGCCGCCAGCACGGCGGCGCCGGCGGCAAAAGCCCGAATTCGAAATGTCCTCATAGCGCTCTCCCTTTTCGTTCTTCTGTCGTTGCCCGCCCCGTCGCTAGATCGCCGTGCGTCCTATCGGACGCAATGTGGCGATCTAGGCTTTTGCTATTGCATCGGATTGTTCCGAAAACCGGATTCCACTTTTCGGTCCGATGCTCTAGACACGGGACGCTTCCCCGATTTCTCGCCATTTGCGCATCTGCACGGCGTCGTCGAACGCCTGCGTCGCCAGCCCCTCGGCCGGGCCGATCGCCGCGGCCGTGCCGGCGCCGAGCCCCTTGATCTGGTCCAGCGCCTGCTCCATCGCGCCCGTCGCTCGCAGGATCAGGCTGTTGGTGTAGACGACCTGCGAGAAGCCCATGGCGTAGAGCTCCTGCGGCGTGTGCCAGGCGATGCGCCCGCCCTCCGGCATCACCGTCATGTTCCACTGGCCCTTGAAGGCCGCGCCGGTGCGTTCGAGGTCGGAGGTCGACTTGAGCCCGGCGACGAAGACGCCGTCGACGCCGAGCTTGAGGAAGCGCTCGGCGCGTCGCAGGGCGGCGTCGAGCCCCTCGGTGCCGGCCGCGTCGGTGCGGCCGATGATGACGAAGTCGCGGTCGGGGCGTCGCTCCAGCGCGATGCGCAGCTTCTGCTCGATCAGCTCGACCTGCACGACCGCCTGCGCCGCCTGCTCGCCCGGACGCTTGGTGTCTCGCGACTGGTCCTCGATCAGCATGCCGCGCACGCCGATGCGGTGATAGGTCTCCACGGTATGGACGACGTTCTTGACGTCGCCATAGCCGTCATCGGCATCGGCCAGGCAGGGGATCGAGACGGACTGGACGATGTCCTGGATCGCGGCGGCCATCTCGCCCATGCCGGCGAGGCCGAGATCGGGCAGGCCATGGCGGGCGGCGAGCAGCGAGGAGCCGCCGATGTTGAAGGAGGGGAAGCCGGCGCGCTCGATCAGGCGGGCGGAGAGCGCGTCATGGGCGAGCGGCACCACCAGCGGCCGGGCGGCATCGTGGATCTGTCGCAGCGAAGGTCTGGTCACCGGGGTCTCTTTCACATCGACGCGCATGCTCACGGGCGTCCCGATCATTGCAGCGGCGAGAAGGCGGCGGCGCGGAAGAGTTCCGTCCGCTGCGCTGCGAGGTTCTCCGCCCCGCCGAGGCGGCCGGCGATGTCGGTCGGCGAGTCGGCATCCGACGGGCCGATGCGCCCGGCGTCCGATGACCAGGGCCAGAGATGCACGATCTGGGGCGCATCTGCCGCGAGGGTGAAGAAGCCGGCGGCGGGCATCAGGCCGGGCTCTGCCCTGCCCCAGGCGGCGAGCGCCCGAGCCAGCCTGCCTGGCTTGAGCCGGTCGGTGCGGAGCTCGAAGAGCGGACCCCGCGCCGGCTGGCCGGGGGCGGGAATGCCGGGCAATGCCGCCCACAGGTCCATGCTCAGGCCGAGCGAGAACTCGCTGACGCCGAACGGGTCGCGCTCGCGCAGCGCCGCGTCGCGCTCCGCCAGCAGGTCCGCGGCATCAGCGAAGCGCCGCAGCAGCAGGAGCTGGTTGACCGTGCCGATATCCGAATAGAGGCAGGCGATGAGCTGGCCGGGGCGGCCCTCGAGCCAGCGCCTCACCCGTTCGAGCGCAGCCGGCATCGTGCGGGGGTGCAGCCGCATCAGCGTGAGGTCGAAGCGGGTCTTGTCCATGGCCGTCGCGATCATGGCGCAAGCTCCGCTTGGCGGATGTCCGCGGCCTGACATGAAGGGGCGCCCCCAAGCGGCGAGAACTCGGCGGCACGGTAGATCGTCACGTCCTGATGCAGGATCTGGCGGGGAGCCTCCGCCGGGGGCCAGCCTATGGCCGCGGCGCCGTCCCTGATCTCTGTGCGCTGCTCCAGGCTGGTCCAGGGGTAGATGTGCAGCATGCGCGGCGCGGTCCCGGTCAGCGCGTACATGGCGGTGACCCAGGGCGCGAGGCTGAGCCGGGCCGGCAGCAGCGGCCGCCAGAGCTCCATCAGCTTGTCGAGCCCGTCGAGCTTGAGCGTATAGTCGCGCAGCTCGAAGAACGGCCCTGCGGACGTCTCCGGGAGATCGCCCGCGAAAGGCACCTTGCGGAAAGCGTTGCCGCTCAGCCGGACCAGGCAATCGCCCACGCCATAGGGATTGTCGCTGCAGGCGAGTTCGAGGCCGGCGGCGTCGAGGGCAGCGGCGCCGTCGAAGCTGCGCCAGAGCAGGATGCGGTGTGCAGGCCCCAGCACGGAATACCAGCAGGCCCGCAACCTGCCGGCGGAGCCGTCCCCTTGCAGCCATTGCCCGATTCCGGCCAGCGCCGCTGCCGTCATCTGCGGCTTCAGGTCGAGATAGGCGACCCAATGCAGCTCGGCATTTGGCGCAAGGTCGGGGGCGGCGCTTGCCATCCTCAGGTTTCCGTCGCGGCGGGTTGGGATTCCCCGCGCCAGAGCCAGGGGAAGCTTTGGCGCGACCGGCCGGCATAGCGCGCGATCTCGTCCGCCTGGCGCAGCGTCGCCTCGATGTCGTCGAGGCCTTCGAGCAACCGCGTTCGGCTGCCTTCGTCGACCTGGAACGGGAGCGCCGTTCCGCCCGGCAAGGTGATCTGCCGGCGTTCGAGGTCGACATCCAGCTCCGGCAGGTTGGCTTCCTGCAGCGCCGCAAGGCAGCGCTCGATCGCCTCGGGCGGAAGCGCGATCAGCAGGATGCCGTTCTTCAGGCAGTTGTTCTGGAAGATCGCGGCGAAGCTCGGCGCGATGACGCAGCGTATGCCGAAATCGAGCAGCGCCCAGACCGCATGCTCGCGGCTCGAGCCGCAGCCGAAATTCTCGCCGGCGACGAGGATGCGCGCCTGCCGGAACGGCTCGCGGTTCAGCTCGAAATCCGCGATCTCCACGCCCTGCGGGTCGTAGCGCAGTTCGTAGAACAGACCCTTGCCCAGCCCCGTCCGCTCCGTCGTGGTCAGGAACTGCTTGGGGATGATCTGGTCCGTGTCGACATTCGCCTGCGGCAGCACCGCGGCGACGCCGCGCAATTGGGTGAACTTATCCATGCAGGCGGTCCCGGCCGAGATGGCGGCGCACGTCCGACAGGCGGCCGTCCAAGGCCGCAGCGGCGGCCATGACCGGGCTGAGCAGATGGGTGCGGGCGCCGCGGCCCTGACGGCCCTCGAAATTGCGGTTGGAGGTCGAGGCGCAGCGCTGGCCCGCCTCCGCCAGGTCGCCGTTCATGCCCAGGCACATCGAGCAGCCCGGTTCGCGCCATTCGAAGCCGGCGGAGAGGAAGATTTTGTCCAGGCCCTCGGCCTCGGCCTGCGCTTTGACGCGGCCGGAACCCGGCACGACCATGGCCCGCACATGCTTGGAGACCTTGCGGCCGGCGACGACCCCCGCCGCGGCCCGCAGGTCCTCGATCCGGCCATTGGTGCACGAGCCGATGAAGACGACGTCGATCGGAACCGATGTGAGCGGGAGGCCGGGCTCCAGCCCCATATAGGCCAGCGCCCGCTCCTGCGCCTGGCGCTGCAGCTCGTTCGGGGCGTCGGCAGGGTCTGGCACCCGGCCGTCGATCGGCGCGACCTGGTCGGGCAAGGTGCCCCAGGTGACATAGGGCGCGATCGTCGCGGCATCGATATGCACTTCGGCGTCGAAGACGGCGCCGTCGTCGCTGCGCAGCGAGCCCCACCAGTCGAGGGCGGATTGCCATTCCCCGCCGCTAGGCGCGTGCTCGCGCGAGCGGACATAGTCGAAGGTGGTTTCGTCGGGCGCGATGATGCCCGAGGAGGAGCCGCATTCGATGTTCATGTTGCAGAGGGTCATCCGGCCCTCCATCGACAGGCTGCGCACCGTGCTTCCGGCGTATTCGATGACGTAGCCGGTGCCGCCGGCGACGCCGAGCCTGCCGACGACGGCGAGCGCCAGGTCCTTGGCCGAGCAGCCGAAGGGCAGCTCGCCATCGATGGTGACGCGCATCGACTTCGCCCGCTTCGTCACCAGGGTCTGCGTCGCCAGCACATGCTCGACCTCGCTCGTGCCGATGCCGAAGGCGAGCGCGCCGAAGGCGCCATGGGTCGAGGTGTGGCTGTCGCCGCAGACCATCGTGACGCCCGGCTGGGTGAGGCCGAGCTCGGGGCCGATGACGTGGACGATGCCTTGCAGCGCATCGTCGAGGCGGATGAAGGGGATGCGGTGCGTCTTGCAGTTGAGCTCGAGGACCTCGACCTGCCGCCGCGACAGCGCATTCTTGATGCCGAGCCGCCGGTCGATCGTCGGGACGTTGTGGTCGGGCACGGCGAAGGTGGCCTCGGGCCGCGCGACCGGGCGCCGGGCCAGCGCCAGCCCGGAAAAGGCCTGCGGGCTGGTGACCTCGTGCACCAGGTGCCGGTCGATATAGAGCAGCGTCGTGCCGTCGTCCCGCTCCGTAACGACGTGACTGTCCCAAAGCTTGGCGTGCAAAGTCCTCGGCTCTCCCGCCGAAGCAATCGTATCAAGCATCGTGTGACCTATGGATTGGGTCGCCGGTCAGGTCGAAGGGTCTTCGCGTCCAGAAAGGCGTCAGCGTTTCATCTCAGGAAATGCTGAGTTTTCATTTTCGTTTCCTCCTCGATTGCATGTTGCCTCTTGGCGGGCATTAGGCTTTGCTTTCAGGCGGCACGGCCGCTCGTTGCCTAGGGTGAGGTTTGGCGATAATTTTCCGCCACACAACCGATTTATTCGCATAGAAATGTGAGAGAAACTCACAAGGGAAACGCCATGGCCCGCAACCTGCCTCCGCTCAACGCGCTGAGAGCCTTCGAAGCCTGCGCGCGGCATGCGAGCTTTACGCGCGCCGCGCAGGAGCTTTGCGTGACGCATGGCGCGGTCAGCCGCCAGGTCGCGCTCCTGGAGGACCGGCTTGCGGTCAGGCTGTTCACGCGCAACCGCGCCGGGACGGTTCTGACCAGCGACGGCGAGGCCTATTTCGAGCCGGTGCGGACCGCGCTCGACATCATCGCCGACGCGACGCACCGGCTGCACCGCCCGTCTGGCAAGCAGGCGCTGCGGCTGCGCGTGCCGCCGACCTTTGCGCTGCGCTGGCTGGTTCCGCGCCTCGCCCGCTTCCACACGGCGAACCGCGGCATCGAGGTGCAGATCACCACCTCGCACGAGCCGGCGGATTTCCAGCGCGGCGACGTCGAGGCCTGCATCCAGTCCGACGCCTGCGGGCCGACTGCCGCGGCCGGGTCCAATGTCTGCCAGATCAGGCTCTTCGGCGAAGCCGTCACGCCGGTCTGCAGCCCGGCCCTGATCGCGGAGGGCAAGCTGCGCGACCTGCGCGACCTCGCGAACCACACCCTGCTCTCCTCGACGCACCGGCCGAACGATTGGGAGACCTGGCTCGCCGCGGCGGGGCTGTTCGACCTCGACGCCACCGACGGGATCAGGTTCGAGAACTCGGCGCTGTCCTACCAGGCGGCGATCGACCTCGCCGGCATCACGATCGCCCAGCCCGCCTTCATCCAGGACGACCTGCGCAGCGGGCGGCTGGTCGAGCCCTTCGGCATCCGGGCCGAGACGGCCTGGGCCTATTACCTCGTCTATCCGCGTGACCGCCAGAAACCGCAGGCGCTCGCGATCTTCGAGGATTGGCTGCTGGGCGAGGCCAGCCTCGTGAACCCGGCGACGGGCGTCACGTCGCCGCCGGCCTTCATACCCGCCGAGATGGCTCTTGCTCAGTCCGCCGCCGGGCTCTGAGAGTGCTCGAACTTCGCCGAGATGCGCCGGGCGCACTCGACGACGAGCTGCGGATAGCGCTCCTCGGCGGCCTGGTCGAAACGGTATTTCGGCACGCTGACGCTGATCGCGCCGATCGGCTTGCCGGAGCGGCTGCGGATCGCGGCGCCCAGGCACTGCGTGCCGGGCTCAGTCTCCTCGCCGTCGACCGAATAGCCGCGCGCGATGGTGCGCTCCAGCTCCGCCTCCAGGTCCTTGCGGCGGGTGATGGTCTGGGGCGTCATGCGCAGCAGCTTGAGCCGGCCCAGCAGGGTCGCGCGCTCGGCCTCGGCGAGCGCGGCGAGATAGGCCTTCCCGACGGAACTGGCATGGAGCATGACGCGCGTGCCGATGCGCGAGGTCATGCGCACCGCCTGCGGGCTTTCGAGCTTGTCGATATAGACCATCTCGGTATCGCTGGGGACCGCGAGGTGCACCGTCTCGCCCGTCAGGTTGCGCAGGTCCTCGATCTCGCTCCTGGCGAGCGTCCGCAGGTCGAACTTCACCCAGCTCTGCGATGCCAGGTTGATCAGGCGCGGGCCCAGGGCGAGGCGCTCGGCATCGCCGACGAAGCCCTCCGCCCGCAGCGCGGCAATGATGCGGTACACGGTCGGGCGCGGCAGGCGGGCCCGCTCGCATAGCTCGGCCATGCTGAGCTCGCCCGGTGAATCCGCCACGATCTGCAGCACCGCGACGAATTTCGAGAAGGCCGCCGTGCCGGGGATCTTCTCCCTGGCGGAGGGGGCTTCGTCCGTCTCGATCGTCCCGGCGAGATTGGTCATGTTGCTCGGTATGCCCTGTTGAACGCAGCCGGAATACGGCCGCCTTGCCCTGGTTCAGTATAGGTCCGGGCCCGTCCGGTAGCCAGATTCGCCTCCCGAAGCGATGGCTGCCCCAAGCCTCGCCCAAACCCCTGCGTGGCGCGCCGTGCTCGCGGGCCGGTGACCTCGCCGATCCGCTTTCCGATCATGACGCCACTTGACAGCATCTGGAGATCGGACACTAATAGATCATCAGATGGACAAAAAGTCCACAATATAGACAAGGGAAGAAACGATGCCCAGCGGGACAGCGACCGGCCATGCCGGCGTTCGCGCAGCTATGTGCCCAGACTCGGCCCGCTTTGCGGCCAGGTTCGGGCAGGCGGAGCGCGCCTGATGACAGCCATCGACATGCAGGCCGTGCGGGGCGCCGCACGCTACGACCTTTCGGGCCGGGTCGCCGTGGTGACCGGCGGGCTGAACGGGATCGGGGCCGCCATCGTCGCGATGCTGCGGGGCGCGCGGGCGCAGACCGTCATCTGGGACCGCGATCCCAGCAACGATCCCGACCATGTCCAGGTCGACGTCACCGACACCGCCTCGATCGAGCGGGCGCTGGAGCGCCTGCCGAAGCTCGACATCCTCGTGAACAACGCCGGCTACGCGGGAGCGACGGTGCCGCTCGAGACCTATCCCGCCGACGAGTGGCGGCGGGTGATCGAGGTCAACCTGATGGGCACGTTCAACCTGTGCCAGGCCGCGGTCCCGCTGCTGCGCAAAGGTGGCTGGGGGCGCATCCTCAACATCGCCTCGCTCGCCGGTAAGGAAGGGACGCCGAACGCCTCGGCCTATAGCGCCGCCAAGGCAGGCGTGATCGCGCTGACCAAATCGCTGGGCAAGGAACTCGCCGGCTCCGGCGTGCTGGTGAATGCGCTCGCGCCGGCCGCGGTGCGGACCCGCCTGCTCGAGCAGATGACGCCGCAGCACGTGCAGGCGATGGTCGAGAAGAGCCCGCTCAAGCGCCTGATCGAGCCCCATGAGGTGGCCGAGCTCGCGATCTGGCTCTGCTCCGACGCCTGCACCGTGAATACCGGGGCGGTCTTCGACCTGTCCGGGGGCAGGGCGACCTACTGACCCCGCCACCGAGCGCATCGACACGAATTGCTCGCGGAACCAGCTCGGGTCTCCGCGATACTGGGAGGAGAAAGCACGTGGATCTTGGATTGAAGGGAAAGGTCGCGCTGGTGACGGGGGCGAGCCGCGGTCTGGGCAAGGCCATCGCCCGCCGCCTGCTCGACGAGGGCGCCTCGGTCGCCATCCTGGCGCGCACGCAGAGCACGCTCGACGAGGCGGCCGCCGAGCTCTCCGCTGGCGGCGGGCAGGTCATGACCGTCGCGGCCGATGTCGGCGACACCGAGGGATATCCCTATCCGGCGGCGGTGCAGTCCGTGCTGGATCGGTTCGGGCGGGTCGACATCCTCGTCAACAACGCCGGCACGCATATCCGCGGCACGATCGACGACACGACCTTCCCGATGCTGGAGAAGCAGCTTCATGAGAAGCTGTTCGGCTTCCTCGGCATGATCCAGGCGGTCATGCCCGCGATGCGCCGGCAAGGCGACGGGCGGATCGTCAACGTCATCGGCCAGGCGGCGCGCCACGGCCATCCCGACCGGTTGCCCTCCGGCACGACCAACGTCGCGAAGATGGCGCTCAACAAGAACGTGGCTGATGCGCTGGCGCGCCAGGGCATCCGCGTCGTCGCGGTCTGCCCGCAATGCATCGAGACCGAGCTGGTGACGAGGCTCGTCGCCAAGGAGATGCGCGAGCGCGGCGTCGACAAGGCCACCGCCTCGGCCGGCTTCACCCGCGCGACCGTGCTCGGCCGCCTGGGCACGCCGGAGGAGGTCGCGGACACCGTCGCCTTCATGGCTTCGGACCGCGCGGGGTTCATCTGCGGCAGCTCCGTCAGCATCGACGGCGGCTACAACCGCTACGTTTTCGGTTAGGCGAGGAACAGAAGATGGAGCTTGGGCTCACAGGCAAGGTCGCGCTCATCACGGAGGCGACCACTAAGATCGGCGAGGCCATCGCCCAATCGCTGGCTGAGGAGGGGGCGCGGCTGGTGATCGTCGGCAGCGACGGCGCGGAGCTCACCCGCGCGGCCGAACGGCTGAAGGGACAGGGGGCCGAGGTGCTCCCCATCCGCAGCGACGGCCTCGACCAGCGCGAGGCGAAGCGCCTCGTTGCCGAGACCATCGCCCGCTTCGGCAAGATCGACGTCCTGGTGCTGAACTCGGACGCCGAGGTCACGGGCACGATCGAGGAGGTGCCGGTTGAGGCGGTCGCCGGGCTGGTGCAGCGCAAGCTGCTCGGCCCGTGGGAACTCGCCCGCGCCGCCGCGCCGCATCTGCGCGGCCAGGAGAGCGGGCGGATCGTGGTGCTGATCAGCGACGCCGCCAAGGTGCCGCACAAGGCGCGGATCGCCTCGGCGCTGGTGGGGGCGGCGCAGCACGCCTTCGTCAAGTCGCTCTCGGACGATCTCGGGCCCGACAACGTGCTCGTGACCGGCGTTTCCGTCGGGCATATCGGGCCGCCATCGGCCGGGACAGCGCAGGTCGAGCGCAACATCTATGTCAGCCGCAGCCTGGAGCAGCAGGAGGCGGGCTGGGCCGCCGATGTGCCGCTCGGGCGCTGGGGCACGCCGGGCGACGTCGCCAACGCGGTCGCGTTCCTGGCCTCGGACCGCTCCAGCTTCATCTGCGGCTCGAACCTCGACGTCGATGGCGGCGACCAGAGGATGATCTTCTAGGCCAGCTCAACCAGCCAAGAACGGCCGGAGGCGTCGGCGGTGCGCAAAAGCGTTCCGCCGGGGCCATCCGGCGCCGGGGACGGGAGCCCTGACAGATGAGCATGATCGAGCTCGCATCCATCAGTAAGACCTTTCGGCAGAAGGGCGAGCCGGTCGAGGCCGTCCGCAACCTCAGCCTCAGCATCGGCGAGGGCGAGATCGTCGCCGTGATCGGCCCGTCGGGCTGCGGGAAGTCGACGCTGCTGAACATGATCTCCGGCCTCTACCGGCCGACGACCGGCAGGGTCGAGTACCGCGGCGAGCGGGTGACGGCGGTCAACACCTCCGTCGGCTACATGACGCAGAAGGACAACCTGCTGCCCTGGCGCAACGTCCGCGACAACGTCTCGCTGCCGCTCGAGATCCAGGGCGTGCCCAAGGCGCAGCGCGAGCGCGCGGCCGAGGAGCTGATCAGGCGCGTCGGGCTCGACGGCTTCGAGGAGAAGCTGCCGAGCGAGCTTTCGGGCGGCATGCGCAAGCGCGTCGGCCTGGCCCGCATGCTGCTGGCGCGGCCCGAGACCCTGCTGCTGGACGAGCCGTTCGGCGCGCTTGACGCACAGCTGAAGCTCGCGATGCACCAGCTGCTGCTCTCGATCAAGGAGGAGTACGGGCAGACCGTGCTGTTCGTCACCCATGACCTCGTCGAGGCGATCACGCTCTCGACCAAGGTGGTGATCTGCTCGCGGCGGCCCGGGACGATCCGGTACTCGCGCGACGTCGACCTGCCCTTCCCGCGCGACGTGCTGAACGTCCGCTTCACCGAGCAGTTCGGCGAAATCTACAACGACATCTGGGAGCAGCTCCGCCAGGAGTACAAGGAGGACCGGCTATGAGCGCGGCCGAGCGAACCGGCGACGTCACGTCCGTCCTCCCCGAACCGGCCCAGGACGAGCGCTCCGAATTCGGCGACAGCGCGATGCTGGGCTTCCAGTTCCTGCTCGCCGTCGTTGTGCTGTTCATGTGGCAGGGCGCGTCCGGCCGGCTGGTCGACGATTTCTTCGTCTCCAACCCGATCGACGTCTTCCGCCGCCTCTACACCTGGACGGCCAACGGCTCGATCTTCCAGCACATCGCGGCGACGATCTACGAGACCATCGCGGGCTTCATGATCGGCGCCTCGATGGGCGTCCTGCTCGGCATCTGGCTGGGGATGTCGCGCTTCTACTCGCGCCTGCTGAACCCGTTCCTCTGGGCGCTCAACGCCCTGCCGAAAGTGGCGCTGGCGCCGCTCTTCGTGCTCTGGTTCGGGCTCGGGCTCGAGTCGAAGATCGCGCTGGCGGCGATCCTCACCCTGTTCATCGTGTTCATCAACACCTACCAGGGCATCAAGGACGTCGACGAGGACCTGCTCGACACGGTGCGCCTGATGAAGGCGACGCGCGGCCAATTGCTGCGCAAGGTGATCCTGCCCTCCTCGGTCGCGTGGATCTTCACCGGCTTCAAGGTCGCGCTGCCGAACGCCCTGATCGGCGCGGTCATCGGCGAGATGATCGCGTCCTCCTACGGGCTCGGCTACCTCGTGCAGCTCTCGGGCGCCCAGTTCGACACCGCCGGCGTCTTCGCCGTGCTCTTCGTCATCGGCATCCTCGCTGTGATCCTCAACCAGCTCATCGAAATGGCGCATTCGCGCCTGGATCACTGGAGAGTGCTCAACCGATAAATCCAAAAACAGGGAGGGAAGAACAATGAAACTATTCGGAATACTCGTCGCGGGCGCGAGCTTGCTCGCAAGCGCGCTCAGTGCCAAGGCCGAGCCGGTGAAGATCGTCAATATCGGTCATAGCTACTATGCCGCCGGGCTCTACATCGCCCAGCAGGAGAAGATCTTCCAGAAATACGGCCTGGAGCCCACGGTGACCGTCGTCGGCGGCGGCCCGCTCGCGCTGCAGGCCATCCTCAGCGGCAACGTCGATTTCGGCGTTGTCAGCTACGAGCACGTCCTGGCCGCGGCAGTCCAGGGCAAGCCGATGGTCTCCTTCTTCAACCTGGTCAACCGGCCGACCAGCAACGTCATCGCCAGCACCGCGCTGGTCGCCGAGGCGAAGGGTCTCAACCCCGACGCCAAGATCAGGCTGCTCAAGGGCAAGCGCATCGGCGTGCCAGCCCAGGGCGGCTCCGGCGACAAGCTGACGCGCGCGCTGATCGCGCTCGACGGCATGTCGGCCAGCGATGTCAGCATGGTGTTCAGCGGCGCCGACACGGGCTCCTACATCGCCGCGCTGAAGCGCGGACTGATCGATGCCGCGGTCGTGCCCGAACCGGCGGGCCTGATTGCGCGCGAGCAGAATGTCGGCGGCGTCTATCTCGACTTCATCGGCGGCGAGGTCCCGACCTTCAACGACATGATCTACATGTCGCTCACCGCCACGCCTGAGTCCGTCGCCAAGAAACGCGACCTGCTCGGCAAGGTCACGGCCGTGTTCGCCGAGGCGCAGCGCATCATCAAGGACGAGCCTGAACGGGCGCTGGCGGCGATGAAGAAGGAATACCCGGAGATGAGCGACGCGATGAACCGCGAGCTCTTCAAGCTCCTGAACCAGGCCTGGAGCAAGGACGGCGTGATGTCCGAGGCGCAGGCCAAGGCGACCGCCGACTATCTCAAGCCGAGCGGCGACCACCCGCTCGAGCTCGCCAAGACCTTCACCAACGAATTCCTGCCGAAGAAATAAGGACATGACGATGACCGAGATCATCGGAGAAGAGCACCGCGCCTCTAAAGGCGCTGTGTCCCTCTTCCTCTGGCGCAAGCGGCTGGCCGGGCCGGCGCCGGAGGCTGGCCGGCCGGCGGTCATCCTGGTGCATGGCTCGTCCATGTCCTCGCTGCCGAGCTTCGACCTGACGGTGCCGGGCTGCCCGGATTATTCCTTCATGGACTGGCTGGCACGGCGAGGCTGGGACGTCTGGACGCTCGATCACGAAGGCTATGGCCACTCGACGATCACCGAGGGCAACTCGGACATCGCCACGGGCGTCGCCGACCTGATCGCGGCGACGGACGAGATCACGCGCCTCACCGGCGCGACCTCCTTCCACGTCTACGGACTGTCCTCGGGGGCCCTGCGCGCCGCGGGCTTCGCGCAGGCGGCGCCGGAGCGCGTCGCGCGGCTCGTGCTCGACGCCTTCGTCTGGACCGGCAAGGACTCGCCGACGCTGGGCAAGCGGCGCGAGGGCATCGAATTCTTCCGCACCCATAACCGGCGCCCGATCGACCGCAAGTTCATCGAGAGCATCTTCACCCGCGACCTGCCTGGGACCAGCGAGCAGGCGGTGATCGAGGCCTGCGCCGAGGCCCAGTGCGCCTATGCCGATTCGGTGCCGACCGGCACCTATCTCGACATGACGACCAAGCTGCCGATCGTCGATCCCGAGAAGATCGCCGCCCCGACGCTGATCGTCCGCGGCGAGCATGACGGTATCGCCACCGTCGAGGACGTGCTCGCCTTCTTCCAGCGCCTGCCGGCCGGGGACAAGCGCATCGCCATCCTGCCCGGCCTCGCCCACAGCACGCCACTCGGCATCTACCGTCACCGCATGTGGGACGCCGTCGAGCAGTTCCTCCGCTCCTGAGTGGCGCGTAGCCCGGGCCGCCATGGCCCAACCCAGCAACGATATGGCCCCGGCACCGCCGGGGCCGAGGAGAGCAAACATGGTCGACACGGTTTCGACGAACGAGAAATGGCAGCCCTACAAGCATCCGCAGCCGAAGGAATCGCCGCCGGAGCTGATCGTTCCGAACGCCATCCCGACCGATGAGCGGATCTGGGTGCCTGTCGAAGACAACGTCTGGTTCCGGCCGCTGTGCCTGTGCGTGTCGCGCGGCTACTGGATGAACCTGCTGCGCGTGCGCAAGTCCGGCGTGCTCTCGCGCCATCGCCACCCGATGCCGGTCCATGCCTACGTCATCAAGGGCGAATGGCGCTATCTCGAGCATGACTGGATCGCGACGGAGGGCAGCTATGCCTACGAGGCGCCGGGCGAGACCCACACGCTCGTCGTCGACGCCCATGTCGAGGAGATGATCACGCTCTTCCAGGTCAACGGCGCAATGATCTACGTCGATCCCGACGGCCGCAACACCGGCTATGACGACGTCTTCACGCGCCTCGACAAGTGCAGGGCGCATTACGCGCAGAACGGGCTGGGCGCGGACTACGTCGACCAGTTCATCCGCTGATCCGCTCGCCGGAGCCTTGCCGGACTGCGTCCTCGGGGGTCTCGCAAATTGCCAGTGCGCCCGGGCTCAACTCCGGAAATTCCAGAGAACCGGGCCCGCTTCGCGCTATGCGCGAAGCCGCCGGGATTTACTGGCGGCGGGTACATTCAGCTGAAGAATCCGGCACCTACCTGTCCTGCGACGCCGAGCGAATGGCGGCATCAATAGGGTCGGCGAGGACCAAACCCTATTGTCTCTCATGGAGAGACACAGAAGCGCCCAATGCACCGTTTATCGCCTGGCTTGGGCCGATTAGATCAGGGCCATCGCAAAGATGATCGCGAAAGGCACCTGTCATGAAACTCTACATTGCGAACAAGACCTGCTCCGAAGCTGTGCAGATCATCGCCAACGAACTCGGCCTGAATCTGGAGCTGATCCATTATGACGTCGCCGGCAAGACGACGTCGAACAATGACGATTTCCTCACGGTCAATCCGCTTGGCTATGTGCCGGTGCTGGTGCTCGACGACGGCAAGCATGAACCGCTCACTGAAACGATCGTCCTGGCGTCATATCTCGCGGATCAGCACCCCGAGGCGGGACTACTCCCGGCGCGCGGGACGCTCGACCGGGTGAGGCACGAGCAGTTGCTCGTCTTCATCGCGACCGAGATTGCGCAGAAGCATATTCCGCTGATGCGCAAGCTGATGACCGAAGAGGGCATCGCCTGGGCCCGCAGCAAGATCGTCACTGCCTATAAGGTCTTCGACGACCGCCTCGCCGACGGCCGGCCGTTCTTGGAGGGCGACAGGCTGACCGTCGCCGACGCTTATCTGTGGGGGACCTTCTGGCACGAGCGCTCCGGCGCCCGTATAGACCACCTCAATCACGTCATGGCGTGGAAGGCGCGCATGGATGCGCTTCCGTCGGTCCAAAAGGCGGTGCGGGACGAAGCCGAAATCGTGGCTCGGCACACTGCCCAGATCTCACGCCAGGCGGCTTGAACCGTTGGGCCGAAGCTGCGGCGCCCCCGTTGCGGCTTCGGCCCAGCTGAGCGGCTCGGGTGGTGCCATCGCGTGCCGGGGCGACGGGCAGGGCCGGCAGGATGCAAGGCTTCAGGATCGTCAGCACGCCCGGCCGGATTGGCCGGGGTGAAGAAGGTCGCTGAGGCGCATCCCGCCCATCTGAGACAGCAAGGCCTGCTCAGACCAGGTTGATGACGACGTCGATGTTGCCGCGCGTCGCCTTGGAGTACGGGCAGGTCTGATGCGCGGCATCGACCAGGGCCTGCGCGGTCTCCCGGTCCACGCCGGGGATGCTGACGTTCAGGCGGGCCTGGAGGAGATAGGCGCCCTCGGTCGTGCCCAGATCCACTTCGGCGTCGATGGCCAGATCGGGCGGGAGCGCGACTTTCATCTTGCGTGCGGCGAGCCCCATCGCCCCCTCGAAGCAGGCCGACCAGCCGGCGGCGAACAGCTGCTCCGGATTGGTGCCGGTGCCGGCTCCGCCTGGTGTGGACAGCTTGACGTCGAGCCGGCCGTCGCTGCTGCGCGACACGCCATCGCGCCCGCCGGTGGTGTGGGTCTTGGCGGTGTAGATCACCTTCTCTGGCTTGATCATGACTTTGGACCTTCTCTGGTTGGTCGACGCACCATCGCGCCGGGTGCAGTGGCTACGAAACTGTGGAGGCGAGAATGAAAGCTCTTGCGGGGAGCAGGTCTTGACGGCTCCGGTGGCAGCCGGAGGTGCCGCGGCAGGACTGGAGGAAGCTGCGTTCGGCGGCCGGACGACGGCCAGCTCCCGGTACCCGTTCCGCGACGGCGCCATTCGCGAGGGTCGGGGGCCGTTTAGCGCAGTACGTATTCGGACATGTCCACGCTGACCGTGTCGAACTCGTACTGAATGGTTCCGTCCGAGGCACGCGGGTGAACCCTGCGTTTGGTTGGGAGGTGGAAGCCGTCTACTTCGATATAGTCGCTCAAGAAGTGGGCGGCTGAGGTGCGGGCCCAGACGTCCACCTCATAGTCATGCCGTCGCAGCAGCCCATCCGCGCCGAAATAGAAGGTCTGCTGCTGCGTGTGCGTGTGGATCCCGTCGGGAAAGCGCGCGCCGAGCCCGCGAAGCGTCTCGCCATCGTGTGTTACGGACGGGACGTCGACCACCTCATACCCCGGCTCGGCGAGCAAGAAGGGCAGCGCATGGTAGGTCCACATGGCGTAGCCGTTGAAGTAGGCGAGGTGGAGCGGGTCCCACAATGTATCGTACGCGTGGCCTGCGAAGGCTTCCCTGGGGCTCTCCCGCTCAGCGATGACATCGCCCGCGCCGGTCTCGATGACGACCTTCTCCGGTTGCCAAGTCATGGTCCAGTCAGGATCGCCAAACGGAGTGACGGACATCCATTGCCGCCGTAGCTCGGTGGTGGCGACGCGCGGGATCGGCGGCATGTCGATGCCCTTCAGCCCCCATAAGCGACCGCCCGGTACGATGGTCGACGACAGCCCGTTGTAGGTGCGCCAACGCTCAACGCCGCCATGCGCTGTCAGGGCCTCCGTGAGGAGGGCGTTATGAATTATGGCGGTCATCGTCAGAACTCCCTGACCTGTCGGCTCGATTGGCTAGATCGCCGTGCGTCCTATCGGACGCAAAGTGGCGATCTAGGCCTTTGTTATTGCATCGGATTATCCCGAAAACCGGATTCCACTTTTCGGTCCGATGCTCTAGCTGCGCTCCTGGCGTCTTGTTGAGCATGATGAGGTCCTTCGTCCGGAAACGCTGCTTTGACGGGGAGGGCGGGGTGGGTTCCGGCGCGCCTACGCCCGATAGCTGGGCTAAAAGTCAGAGCCTGGTGACATCGATCACGGCAGCGGCGAAGTCTTGAGGCGCTTCCTGCGGCAGGTTGTGGCCGATGCCGCCCTCGATCAGCCGGTGCGCGTATTTGCCGGTGAACTTCTTCGCGTAGGCGCTGCTGTCGGGATGCGGCGCGCCGTTGGCGTCGCCCTCCAGCGTGATGGTCGGCACGGTGATGTCCGGGCTTGCGGCGAGCCGCTTCTCCAGCTCGTCATAGCTCCGCTCGCCCTCGGCCAGGCCGATGCGCCAGCGGTAGTTATGGATCACGATGGCGACATGGTCGGGGTTGTCGAAAGCCGGCGCGCTGCGATCGAAGGTGGCGTCGTCGAAATCCCATTTCGGCGAGGCGAGCTGCCAGATCAGCTTCGAGAACTCGCGCCGGTATTGCTCATAGCCGGCCCGGCCGCGTTCCGTGGCGAAGTAGAACTGGTACCACCAGGCGAGCTCCGCCTTTGGCGGCAGGGGCATCTTGTTGGCCTCGACATTGCCGATCAGATAGCCGCTGACGGAGACCATGGCCTTGCAGCGCTCGGGCCAGAGCGCTGCGACGATGTTGGCCGTCCGCGCACCCCAGTCGCAGCCGGCAACGGTCGCCTGCGCGATCTTGAGGGCGTCCATCAGGGCGATGATATCAGTGGCGAGCGCCGCCTGCTGGCCGTTGCGGGCCGCGGCGCCGGAGAGGAAGCGCGTCGTGCCGTAGCCGCGCAGCGAGGGGACGATCACCCTGTAGCCGGCCGAGGCCAGCAAGGGCGCCACGTCGACATAGGTGTGGATGTCGTAGGGCCAGCCATGCAGGAGGATGACCACCGGGCCATTGGCGGGGCCGGCCTCGGCATAGCCGACATTCAGGACACCGGCGTCGATCTGCTTCAGCGGGCCGAACGAGGTCTGCGCGCCCGTCGCGCCCGTCGGGGTCGTCCGGCCGGATTGGGCGGCCGCAGGGCCGGTCAAGGCGAATTCGGCGGCGGCGATGGCCATTGCCGCGCCACCCAGGAACAGGCGGCGATCGGGGTTGGTCTGGTCGGACATGAACGGATCCTCAGCGGCCTCGGAGACGGCGCCGGCGCGGCCGGGGAAGGCCTTTGCGGCTCGGCACTCTGAGGATGGGCTACAGCACGCCGCGCAGGGAATATTGCTGAAACCGACCGGGCTTTTCCCAAAATTGCTGAGTATCTAGCCTAGCGTGGCCAGCAGGCGCTCGGCGGCCTTCAGGTCCGCTGTATCCGAGCCTTCGTCGAACCGCGCGAAGACCGGCTGCAGGAGCGCGCGGGCTGCATCGGGCCGGCCCTGGCCCGCCCATAATGCCGCGAGGTCGACCGCGGCGCGCAATTCCCACGCCCGCGCGGCCTGACGACGGCTCAAGTCCAGCGACTGCCGAAGGCAGGTTTCTGCGTCGCCGCTCGTGGGTTGCGGCAGCGAGAGAAGAGCGATCGCCTTCACGCGCAGCAGTTCGGGCATGTAGGAGGCGTCGCCGTTGGCCTCGACCAGCCTGATCGCCTCGTCGATCACGGCGATGCCTTCGGTGGAACGGCCGAGCGCCGCAAGTCCCCGGACGAGCGAGATGTTGAAGGCCGTGCTCACCAGCTCGTAGCGCGCCGCGTGGAGCGTCTCCAGAGAGGCTAGCAGGTTCTCGACCCCAGCCTCGGCGTCGCCGCGGCGGATGGCCAATTGCCCCTTGTAACCGCGGCCGACCGCGAGATAGGGCGTCAGCGAATGGGTTTCGGCGCGCGAAATGAACCAATCCGTATAGTCTTCGGCGCTCCGGAGATCGCCCGTCCAGAGGAACACGGAGATGGCCCAGTTCAGGGCGATGGAGAGCGCGACCGGGTGGTCCATCCGCGCGGCCTCCGCAACGGTCTGGCGCGCGCGTTCCACGGCCTGGGCCGGATGGCCTTGCAGCCACAGGGTCCTTGCCAGCGCGATGCCGGCCCAATTGCGGTGATCGAAGCCGAGATAGACCGTGCCGGCCCGGCGGAAGCTCGACCCATGCCGCAATGCGGCCTCGAGCTCCCGGCGCGCGCCATCGAGGTCGCCGGTGATGTGAAGCGAAATCCCCAGGACGGAATGCGCCAGCGCGAGCGCGGCCGGGTCCTCGATTGCCTCCGCGACGGCGGAGCTGCGCCTGGCGTAATGCAGCGCGGTTTTGAAATCGCCGAGGCGCAGGTGGAAGATGTGCAGTGGCGCCAGCAGTTGCAATTGATCGACGGCGTCGCCCCTGTCCTCGGCGATCGCGAGGCTTCTGTCCAAGGCGACGCGCGCCGTTTCGGTGCTGCCGCGAATGAACATCAGCGACAGCCCCAGCGCCGCCTGGAGATGCATCTCCTCGCGCCCGGCGCGCGTCTCGTCGTCGAGGGCAAGCACCGCGCGCTCCGACCAGCGCTGGCAGTCGGTCAGCAGGGACATCGCCAGGAAGACCGGCGCCGCCGCCGCGGCGAGCCTGACGCCGATCCCGGCATTGCCGTTGCTGCCGAAGCACCATTCCAGGGCCGCGCGCACGTTGTTGAGGTCGGCAAGGCGCGGCGCCCGCTCCGCCGCGGCGTTGAGCAGGCTCGGCCATTCGGCTCCCGACTGCTCCAGCCAGCGCCGGTAATAGGTGGCATGGCGCGTGGCCAGATCGGCGAAATCGGCGTCGGCGGCGCTGAGCTCCCGGGCGTAGGCCCGCGTCGTATCGAGCAGCCGGTAGCGCATCATCGCGCCGACAGGCCGGGTCGCGACCATCGACTTGGCGACGAGGCTGTCGATCGCGGCGAGCACGCGACCCTGGTCGATGGCCGCGTCGGAAGCGACCGCCAGCGCCGCCGCGAGCGTGAAATGGCCGGCGAAGATAGATAGCCGGCGCAGTACTGCGCGCTCCAGCTCGGACAGGAGCCCGTAGCTCCAGTCCAGCGTGGCCTGGAGGGTCTTCTGACGCGGGGGCGCGGTGCGCTGCCCGAGCCAGAGCAGGGTCAGTCGTTCGTCGAGCAGCGCGGCGGTCTGCTCCAGGCCGTAGGCCTGGACCCGTCCGGCGGCCAGCTCGATCGCGAGCGCCACGCCGTCCAGCTTGCGGCAGATGCGCGCCACGATCGCGGCATCCTCGTCGCGGAGGTCGACGCGGGCGCCGCTCGCCGCGGCGCGCTCCAGGAAGAGCTGGGTCGCGGGGAAGGTCAGCGCCGCCGCGGCGGTCAGGCCCGGACCGTCAGGCGGGAAGGTCAGCGGCGCCAGCCTGTGGACGTGCTCGCCCTCGACCCTGAGGGGCTCGCGGCTCGTCGCCAGGATATGGACCTGCGGCGCGGCCAGGAAGATGCGCTCGGCCAGGCCCGCCGCTGCCTCGATGACATGCTCGCAATTGTCGAGGATCAGCAGGAAATGCCTGTCGCGCAAATAGGCGATCAGGCTGGGTATCGGATCGTCGGATTGAACCGAGATCCCGAGCATCGACGCCAGGGCGACCGGCACGATGCCGGGGTCGCTGAGCATGCCGAAATCGACGAACAGCGCCGCCCCGTCGAAGCCTTCGAGCAGGTCATGCGCGACGGCGACGGCAACGGTGGTCTTCCCGACGCCGCCGGAGCCGGCGATCGTCACGAAGCGCGAGGCCGCGAGCTGGGCCGACAGCGCAGCGACCGCATCCGTCCGGCCGATCATGCGCTCCAGGCGCGCCGGCAGGAAGGTCACGCCCCTGAAAGGGACGCTGGTGGCTGCCGGCCTGCGGGCTCCGTTTGCCGGAGACGAGAGTGGCGCGACGAAGCAGTAGCCCCGGCCGGGCAAGGTCGCGATGTAGCGCGCGCCGTCCTTGCCATCGCCGAGCGCCTTGCGCAGGCCGGCGATGTGGAAGCGCAGGCTGCCTTCCTCCACGGTGACGTCGGGCCAGACCCGAGCCATCAGGTCGCGCTTGCCGATGACCTCGTTGGGCCGGGACACCAGCGCGATCAGCGTGTCGAGGGTTCGCGCGCCCAGTTCGACTGGTGCGCCGTCCCTGGTCAGGAGCCGTTCGCTCACGATCAGGCTGAAAGGGCCGAAGAAGACGGCGTCCGTCGTCTGCACCGTCATCTCTCCTGTCTCCGCGACGGCTTCCGCCACGGATCCGATCCCGGCCGCACCCCAGACCGGGGCCCGGCGCCGCACCGCACGAAGCCCGGGCCGGTCGCAGCATTCGTCGAGCGCATTCTGCGTCTCCTTTGTAACCGCGCGAGGCGTCGAACACGATCGTTACAGGCAATCTTCGGCAATCCTGGAAAAGAACCGCCGCAACGCCGGCATTACACACACAAGCGCGGGCGAACCTATGGCCCGCTCCCAGAATTTACTTCATCCAGGAGAAACATCATGCCGTCAGCCCTGTTGCCGCCGACGCGGCGCGGCTTTCTCGCCACCTCTGCAACGGCAGTGGCCGCGGCCTCGGCCGTGGCGGGAGCTTTCGGCGCGCTCCCCGTCCAGCTCGCCGGCGCGGCCGACCGCCCGGCGATCCGTCCGTTCCGCGTCGAGATTCCGGAGGAGGCGCTCGTCGACCTGCGCCGCCGCGTCGCCGCGACGCGCTGGCCCGAGCGCGAGACCGTTGCCGATCAATCCCAGGGCGTGCAGCTGGCGAAGATCGAGCCGCTCGTGCGCTATTGGGGAGCGGGTTACGACTGGCGCAAGGCCGAGGCCAGGCTGAACGCCCTGCCGCAATTCATCACCGAGATCGACGGGCTCGACATCCAGTTCGCCCATATCCGCTCGCCTCACGCCAACGCCATGCCGCTGATCATGACCCATGGCTGGCCCGGCTCGATCTTCGAACTCCTGAAGACAGTCGGCCCGCTCACCGACCCCACGGCCCATGGCGGACGCGCGGAGGATGCCTTCCACCTCGTGCTGCCGACCTATCCGGGCTACGGCTTTTCGGGCAAGCCGAACAACGGCGACTGGGCTCCTCCCCACGTCGCGCGCGCCTGGCACGAGCTGATGCAGCGGCTGGGATACACGCGCTACGTCGCCCAAGGCGGCGACTGGGGCGCGATCATCTCGGAAGTCATGGCGGTCCAGGCGCCGTCTGGCCTGCTGGGCGTCCATACCAACATGCCCGGCACGGTTCCCCCGGAGGTGGTGCAACTCGTCCGCACCCGCCAGCCGGTTCCGGCCGGTTTTTCCGCGACGGAGAAGGCCGCCTACGCATCGCTCGACGTCTTCTACAACCATGGCTTCGGCTATGCCGAGATGATGAACACGCGCCCGCAGACCCTGGGCTATGCGTTGGCGGACTCGCCGGTGGGAATGGCCGCCTTCTTCTACGAGAAGTTCGCCACCTGGACATACAGCAACGGCGAACCGGAAAAGGTGTTCACGGCGGATGAGATGCTCGACGACATCACGCTGTACTGGCTCACCAATACCGGGACGTCGTCCTCGCGGTCCTATTGGGACGCCGCGCAGCTTGGCGGGGGGCCCTTCACGGCCAGGCCGATCCCAAAAGTCCCCGTCGCAGTGACGGTTTTCCCCGGCGAGATCTACCAGGCGCCCAAGAGCTGGACCGAGCGCACCTACGCCAACCTCATCTACTTCAACGTAGCCGACAAGGGCGGCCATTTCGCCGCGTGGGAACAGCCGGCGCTGTTCTCGGCCGAACTCCGCGCCGCGTTCAGGCCGCTGCGCTGACGCAGGTCTCCGCCGGCCTCCAAAGCGGAGGCCGGCTTAGCCCGCGCCAGCAGCGTTCAGGGTGTCGGGGCCATGCAGTCGCGCATCGGCGCGGCACGGACAGATTGGCTTGCCGTCGAGTGTCGGCTTCCCGCGTCTGCCTGGGCATCGGTGAGGTTGCGTCGGCGCCACGCGCTCGGGGCTTCGCCGACCATGCGCCCGAACAGCTTCGAGAGGTGCGCCTGGTCTGCCAGGCCGCAGGCCAGCGCGATCTGGCTGAGCGGGTCCTGCGTGGTCAGCATCAGCCGTTGCGCCAGTTCCAGCCGCAACCGGATGATGTGCATATGCGGGGTCGTCCCGAAGCTTTCCTTGAAGGCGCGGCAGAAATGGCTGACGCTGAGCGGGATCTGCTCGGCCAGCGTGTCCAGCCGCAGGGGGTGCTGCAGGTGCGCCTGGAGATAGCGATCGACCTTGCGCTTCTGCCACGGCGCCAGGCCGCCGCGAGCGACCTCCGATTCCGCGGCAGCCTGTGGGGTGAGGAGGGAGACCAGCCGCACGGCCGCCGAGTGAGCGGCTTCCGGATCGCGCTCCATCGCATTGCGGACGTCGTCGAGAAGCGCCTCGACCAGGGCATCCCGCGATCTTGCGCCCTCAGGGGGCGGGGCGAGTGAAGCCAGGGAATCCATGACGTGCCTCCCGCCAGCGATCGCTGGCCGCGGCAGAGACGATCTCTGGTGCCGCCCGGACACCCAATCAGACGCCCGGGCCGTGAGCCCGTTATGGCTTGTGAAAGCCGTTAGGGTTTGTAAGCTGCGACCAGTTTCAGGCGAAACGGCGACCGTCGCCTCGGCCGGGCGCAACATCCGTGATGCTCGGCAAGGGAACGCCGGGCAGCGGAACGGGTATGCGCTCTGCCGGGATGACGGCGCTTGATTCTGGCAAATCGAAGCAGGCTTTGGAGGCTCGCACGCGGAGCCGCGACGTACCGAGGACCCGCTCTTCGCGCGCTAGGCGGTGGAGCTCAGCGCTCGATCCGCGTCGAGAGGATGATCGAGGAGATCGTCCGTTCCACGCCGTCGAGCGCGCCGATGCGGTCGATCAGCTGGTCGAGCTCGCCGATCGAGGGCGCGACGACGATCGCGATCATGTCGAACTGGCCGCTGACCGAATGCAGCGTCCGAACCTCCGGAATGCGGCGCAGGGCGCTCTCGACGCCGGCCGCGAGCTTGGGCAGCGCGGTGATCAGCACGTGAGCCTTGACCTGCCCGCGCTCGTGCTCGTCGGAGAGCCGCGCCGTATAGCCGGCGATGGTGCCGCGGCGTTCGAGCCGCTCGATGCGGCTCTGCACCGTCGTGCGCGAAAGGCCGAGCTTGCGGCCGAGTTCGGCCACCGGCGCCCTGGCGTTCTCGGTGAGCAGCACGAGAAGCTGCCGGTCGGTCTGGTCCATCGACATAATGACGAAAGCTTACGGCACTTCGCCATAAAATCCCATATGAATCGTCGTGCTGGTGGCTTCTATCCGACGACGTCCCGAGCGAATCTGGGAGCCTGAAACCGGGGGATCAGCCATGAAAGACGTCGTCGTCATCGGAGCCGGCAATATCGGCGCGACCATCGCCGACATGCTCGGCGCCACCGGAGATTATCGCGTCACCGTCGCCGACCGCTCGAATGCGCAGCTCGCCGCGATAGCGACCAGCGCGACGGTCGCGACGCAGACCATCGACATCACCGACACCACCGCTCTGACCCGCTTGCTAACCGGCCGCTTTGCCGTGCTCAGCGCCGCGCCCTACGACCTGACGACGCGGATCGCCGAGGCTGCCGCGCCGCTCGGCGTGCACTATCTCGACCTGACCGAGGATGTCGCCAGCACCAGGCGGGTCAAGGAGCTGGCCAGGACCAGCAAGGCCGCCTTCATCCCGCAATGCGGGTTGGCGCCCGGCTTCATCTCGATCGTCGCCGCCGACCTGGCAGGCGGATTCGATGCGCTGGACAGCCTGAGGCTCCGCGTCGGCGCGCTGCCGCAATACCCGTCCAATGCGCTGAACTACAACCTGACCTGGAGTACGGACGGGGTCATCAACGAGTATTGCGAGCCCTGTGAAGCGATAGTTAGCGGCGAGCGCGTGCTCGTGCCGGCGCTGGAGGAGCGCGAGGAGTTCTCGCTCGACGGCATCACCTACGAGGCCTTCAACACGTCTGGCGGGCTCGGCACGCTCTGCGAGACGCTGGCCGGCAAGGTGCGGACGCTGAACTACCGCACCATCCGCTATCCCGGCCATTGCGCGATCATGAAGGCGCTGCTGCAGGATTTGCGCCTGGCCGATCGCCGCGACGTGCTCAAGGACATTTTCGAGAACGCCCTGCCGAGCACCTTGCAGGACGTCGTCGTGATCTTCGTCACCGTGAGCGGCCAGAAGAACGGCCGGCTGGTGCAGGAGACCTACGCCCACAAGGTCTATAGCCGCGAAGTCGGCGGCATCATGCGCAGCGCCATCCAGATCACCACCGCCTCCGGCATTTGCGCGGTGCTCGACTTGCTCGCCGCGGGCGAGCTGCCGCAGCGCGGCTTTGTCCGGCAGGAGGACATCACGCTCGACGCCTTCCTCGCCAACCGCTTCGGCCGTGCCTATGCGCGTGAGGAGGACCGGCAGCGCGAGCGCCACCCGGTCGTGGCGAGCCGCGCGGCCTGAGCCGACCGCTGCCACATTCACCCTCGCGCGGAGGAATCTCCAAGCGCGCCGTTGCGGGTTGACTCATAAACTGAACGATGTTCTAAAAAGAACATTGTTCAGGATTTTCTCATGGCCGCCTCTCTTCTCGACCGCGCATTGAGCACGCTGGAAATGATGTCGACCCGGATGGGCGGCGTCAGCGTCACCGTGGTGGCCGATGAGATCGGCCTGCCCAAGAGCGGCGCGCATCGCCTTCTCGCCGACCTGATCCGCCTCGGCTATGTCCGCCAGGA
>NZ_QQTO01000007.1 GCF_003351345.1 Allobosea caraganae
ACGCCCAGCGCCACCTCGTCGAATGCTGCTTCAGCAAGCTCAAACAGTTCCGAAGGGTCGCAACCCGCTTCGAGAAGACCGCAAGGAACTACCTCGCCGTGATCACCCTCGCAGCAATCATCCTGTGGCTACGATAAGTGTCCACGCAACCTAGTGGCCATCAGCGACACATGGGCCTCCAACGGCGGCCGCAGTTCGAACGCCTGCGGCTCTCGTGCGAAATTCCACAACCGCACCAGTCGCCAATCGTCACGACGCTCCTCGGCAACGGCCAGTTCATTGCGCGTGATGTGAAACGGTGTGAGCTCCCAGCCATTGGTCGTTTTCACCTCGATCAGCCGATCGCTGCCGTCGGTTTCGAAGCTCAAGATGTCATAGCCGGCACCATCACCATCGACGTGCGACACCCAGCGGATGCGCTCGGCAAGATCGGTCCGACCGACAGCGAGCAGGCTGGCACGCTCGTGGGCAAGGACGCGCTCTTCGCCTGCGCGGCCCAATGCTCGATTGCGGGCATCACGCTCGGCGACATCGTATTTGCGGGCGATGGCGGTCATCTGCTGGAGCTCGTCAGGCGGCGGCGCATTGCTGTGCGTCGGCGGCGGGCCGATCCACAGCATGGCTTCTTCCCGAAGCACTGCTGGCGACGGCCCCATTGCCATTCGCGCGGTGGGGGCGAGCCAATCCGGATGGCGATCGAGCCATCGCACCACCGCATCGACGAGCGAGGCCTGGAAATTAAAGGCGGGCTTGTAGCCGGGAATCCAGTCCTCACCGAGACCTTTGAGCACAGCACTGATGTTCTGATGCTTATATTCGATCGACCCGCGCGGGCGGCCGATCACTGCCTGCAGGAAGCGGTTGTGCTTGGCCTTGCTGTAGGGCCGCCCGACGATGTCGTTCGCGAGCATCACGAAATAGTCCGCCACGATTGCGTCGTTCTGCTCGTCGGGCCAGTCACCGGCCATGGCGGCTCCCGAGCGGGCCGGCCAAGCTGGAGAAGGCCCGGATCACGCCAGCAACTGCGCTGGCACGCCAAGCGCTGGCCCGGCATCGGCGAGCCGCTGATCGAGCGTATGCACCGTGGCGCCATGCTCCGAGGCGATGGCGAGGTGCAATGCATCCCCAGCACGAAGCCCAAGTGCATGCTGATCGGCAAACCTGGCCGCCGCCCGGAACTGCCCGCCTGTCACGCCTAGCATCGTGAAGCTCTCGGCGACGAGCTTGTTGAACGTGGCGAGCGCCGCCGCTCGCTGCTCTAGGCTGATCTGTCCGGTCCGCAGTTTGATCGCCATGGCCGAGGACATCTCGGTGACGGTCCAGTCGCTGATCAGGAGCTGCGCCGGGTCTTGCTCCGCCAGCCAGGCCTGAACGCGCGGCGTCATCGCTTCGTTGGAGAGCGCCGCGACGATCAGCGACGTGTCGAGATAGAGCATCAGTAGCGATCGCCATCCCGCATCGAGCGCACGAGATCGGCGGCGCTCTGGGACTGTGGCGGCATCGCCTCCGTCAGCGATTGTAGCAATGCGGCATCGATCGGCTTGCGCGGCCTCGCCACGGCGGTGAGCCGCGCGACCGGTTTGCCGCGGCGAGTGATGTCGATCGAATCGCCCGCTTCGACCCGGTCGACCAACTCGCTCAGATGGGCTTTGGCGTCCGCCAGATTGATCGCATCCATGTCATGCTCCTGACCATATAGATAGTCATATAGCGTGTTTGCCTTAAGAATTCTAGCGGGGCCTCGCTCATGATAGGAGAGATCAGCAGCTACTCGCCGTCGGAAAGCCATCGCGCCGTTCGGCGCGATGGCTCCGCCAATGCGCTGGGCTCAGCGCTCCCTCACCGGGCGCGTCTTGCGCAGGCGGACGTCAGGCGATGGCGCTTTCCTGATGCGGCCGGCATCACTGTCCGCACGACGCTGTCTCAGCCAAGCCTCCACCTCGCCGAGGTCCCACACCACGCTTCGTGGCGTGAGATAGAAGCGGCGCGGGAATTCGCCTCTGACCTCCATGTCGTAAATCGTCGAATCCGCCAGAGGAACGATCATGCGCAGCTCATGTCGGCGGGCCGTCCGGGTCAGCCCGGTCAGCACGGTGGGTGGGCCGGCATGTTCGGGCAGTTCGGTAGGTTTGCCGTCCTCGTATGGCGCCATCAAGATAGGAAGGCGATTGGGAGTTCTGGTCATGGTCATCTCCATCTTGGATTGAGATGACAGGACAGGCGTGCCGAACGTTGAGCGTCCAGCTTTGGTCGGAAACACGACTGGATGGCGGGACGGGTCGAACTTAATCGCCGACGTGGCGCTTTGGCGATTGAGAAGTGTCAGAAAACTGCATAGATTTCTGACGGCGAGGACGTGATGCAGGGACTGGCAGAACGGATCATGGCACATGCGGGCGGCTTGCCCGAAGGTGCCGCCGTGTCCGCAAAGGGGCTGCTCCATCTCGGCAATCGCGCGGCGATTGATCAGGCATTGTCGCGCCTTGCCGAACGGGGCCGGCTGATCCGGGCAGGGCGCGGTGTGTATGTTTGTCCGGTCACAGGTCGGTTCGGCACAAGGGCCCCGTCGGTCGAGCAGGCGGTCCAGGCGTTTGCCAGACTGCGGGGCGAGGTCGTCGTTCCGAGTGGAGCTGCTGCGGCTAACAGCCTTCGCCTCACAACCCAGGTGCCTGTTCGATTGGTCTATCTGACCTCGGGTCGTTCCCGGAGCATGAGTTTTGGCAAGCAGGTCGTCGAGCTTCGAAAAGCGCCGAAATGGCAACTGGTTCTCGAGGATCGGCCGGCTGGCAGCGCGATCCGAGCGCTGGGCTGGCTGGGGTCGGAGAATGCGGACGCCGCTTTGAAGATATTGAAGCGCAGGCTTTCGTCGACCGACTTCAGCGAACTCGTAGCGGCCGTACCGCAGTTGCCAACCTGGCTCGCTCAGGCCGTTGGGAAGGCCGCATATAGCTGAAATCTTTTGGGCTCTGATGCCGGCTTAAAATGTCCGATGCTGTCGATAGATGGCGAAGGGTGCGTTTCCTGGAAACGCCGAAATTTGCCAATGAAATCAACAGCGAGCTTTTCGAGACGGTACGGGTGACGGTAGTCTTCGGGCGCGAAATTTTTTACACCAGCAATTTCAATGTGCTAACTGTAGAGCGAACAATCGAGTGGGAGTGAGGGGGGCGAGACGGCGGCACTAGCGTCGGTAAACCAGACCGGCGCCTCACCCGGAATCGAGAAAACGGGATGCCCTGACTAACTTTGGGATTCCCTGCTCATCCGCCTCCTCATCAGGACCGGCATAACTAAGCGTGTCTACGGTCGCCGGTCGTTCTCAGGCGTCTCCGGCCTGGCAGCCGGCACGTGCGGCCTGGACGCGGAGCTCGGGGGATACAGGACCCATGGCCAAGACCTTGTCCCAATCAACTGGAGACCTGCCCGGTCACGGCCTTGTCCGGGCGCTGTCGGGCAAGATGATCGCGCTGGGGATCATCCTGATCATTTGCGGGGGCGTCGCGATCGCGAGCCCTGCCATCTCGACCATGGCCGTCACCTTGTTCCTCGGACTGGTCCTGGCGGTGGGCGGCATCGTGAAGATCGTCCAGTCCTTCCTGATGAAGGAATGGGGCGGCTTCGTCTGGCAATTGCTGGTCGGAATGATCGAATTGCTCGGTGGCCTGCTCGTCTACTTCAACCCGATGAAGGGTGCGGTCGCCATCGCCATCGTCATCGCGCTCGTGCTGATGGCGGAGGGGCTCGCCCAGCTCGGGCTCGCCTTCAGGATGCGCGCGCGGCGCGGCGTGGTCTGGATGTTCCTGTCCGGCATCGTCTCGATCGTGGTCGGCGCGGCGCTGGCGCTGCGGCTGCCCTATGACGGGGTCTATGCGCCCGGCACGCTCGTCGGCATCTCGCTCGTCTTCGCCGGCTGGGCCTATATCGCGATCGTGCTGGCCGCCCGCAGGGCCGCCGCCTGAGGGCGAAGACGAGATTCCCGAAGGGCGACAGGATGCGTGGTTTCATCGGCAAGACGCTGAGGCGAGGCGCTGCGGTTCTCGTGATCGTCGCGCTCTCCCTGTTCGGATTGCGCATCTACGACACCCAGCGCGGTGCGCCGCTCGAGCCCTGGCATACCTTCGTCCCGCAGGAGCTCTCGCTCGCCGAGCTCGATCGCGGCAGTTGGGCCGACTACCTGAAGGCGGAGGATGCCGCGTTTGCCAGCGTCCGGGCCGAGGTCACGCAGAAGCTGGCGCCGGACGAGCGCATCCCGGTCAATCGCTATTTCGATGGCAGCGCGATCTATCCCGGCCATTTCAAGCAGGACTGGAACCGGTCCTACGTCATGGAGCCGCAGGGCAAGCCGGTCGGCGTTGCGGTCTTCCTGCACGGGTTGACGGATTCGCCCTACAGCCTGCGCCATGTCGCCCGGCAATATCGCGATCGCGGCTTCCTCGCCATCGCGATCCGCCTGCCCGGCCATGGCACGGTCCCGGCCGGCCTCAGCGAGGTCGAATGGGAGGATTGGCTTGCGGCGACGCGCCTGGCCGTGCGAGAGGCGAGGCGGCGTGTCGCTCCCGACGTGCCGCTGCATCTGGTCGGCTTCTCGAATGGCGGGGCGCTCGCACTGATGTATGCGCTCGACGCGATCGAGAACCCTGAGCTGGCGCGGCCGGACCGCATCGTGCTGATCTCACCGATGGTCGGCATTACCGCCTTTGCGCGCTTCGCCGGGCTTGCGGCGCTGCCCGCGTTCCTGCCGCGCTTTGCCAAGGCGGCCTGGCTGAGCGTCCTGCCGGAGTTCAACCCGTTCAAGTACAATTCGTTTCCGGTCAATGGCGCGCGGCAGTCGCATCTGCTGACCAATGCCTTGCAGCAGAAGATTTTGCAGCTGGCGCGTGCTGACCGGTTGAAGGACCTGGCGCCGCTCATCACCTTCCAGTCGGTGATGGATTTCACCGTGAGCACGCGGGCCATCATCACCTCGCTCTATGCGCATCTTCCCGCCAATGGCAGTGAGCTCGTGCTGTTCGACCTGAATCGCTCGACCAAGTTCGGGCCGCTGCTCAGCTCGGCCTCCGACACGCTGCTGACCCGCATCCTGCCGGCGCCACCGCGCAATTTCCGGGTTGCGGTCATCACCAATGCCAGCGCTGATTCCAGCGCCATGGTCGAACGGGTGACGGAGGCTGGCGCGAGCGCGGAGACGGTGCGCGATCTCGGCCTGTCCTATCCGTTCGACGTGTTCTCGCTCTCCCACGTCGCCCTGCCGTTTCCGACCAGCGATGCGCTCTATGGCCTCAACCCCGATCCGGGCGAGGACTTTGGCATCAAGCTCGGCGCCGTCGCGGCGCGGGGCGAGCGCGGCACCCTCATCGTGAACCTGGATTCGCTGCTGCGCATGTCGTCGAACCCGTTCTTTCCCTATCTGATCGACAGGGTCGACGAGCCGTTGCGCGGTATGGCGCCGGCATCGACGGCGGTGCCGACCAGCAAGTAGCGTCGGACTTCGCTCAGAACCGCCAGATCAGCGGCACGTAGAACACCGACATGATGAAGAACCAGATCATCAGCGGCGTGCCGAGTTTCCAGTAGCTGCTGAAGCTGTAGCCGCCCGGGCCCATCACCATCAGGTTGGTGGCGGTGGCGATCGGGGTCAGGAAGGAGGCTGCGCCAGCAACGCATAGGCTCATCATGATCGGCCGCGGCGAGACGCCCATGCTGGTCGCCGCCGCCATGGCGATCGGGATCACCAGCATGGTCGTCGCCGTGTTGCTCATGATCTGGCCGAGGCTCGCGGTCAGCACGAAGAGCCCGGCGAGAAAGACGAGCGGACCGGCGCCACCCGTGAGCGCGACGAGGTGGTCGGCGACGAGCTGGGCCGCGCCCGATTGCACCATGGCGGTCGAGAGCGGCATCATCGCGCCGACGAGGATCACGGTCGTCCAGTTGATGGCGCGATAGGACTGCTCGACCGAGACGATACCCGCGACGATCAGCGCGCAGGCTGCCGTCAGCCCCGCGACCGCCGGCGGCACGATGCCGGTGGCGAGCATCAGCACGAGGCCGGCAAGCGCCGCGACTGCGATACCGGCGCCGGTGCCCATCGGCACGGCCTGCCGCCTGACGAGATCGGGCGAGTTGACCACTAGCACGTCGGGATCGTCGAGTCGGAGGTCGAGTGCCTTCCAGCTGCCCTCCAGCAGGATCGTGTCGCCGGCCTGGAGCACATCGCTCGGTTCGAGGTCGGCGCCCGCACGCTGCACCGCGAGCACGACGAGGTCGCCGCTATCGGTGACCATGCCCGGGAACATCTGGCGGCCGATCAGGGCTGAGCGCGGCGGGATGACGACTTCGGCAAGGCCGGAATGACGGCTGAACAGGCTCTGCCCTTCGTCGGCGGCATCGTCGCGCAGGGCGAGGTGCTTCTCCGCCGCGAACTTTGCCGCCGCTTCGGCATCACCCTTCACCAGCAGGTAGTCGCCCTCGGAGACTGCTGGCGCACGCAGTGGCGTTGCGGAGGCCCCGGCCTGCACCGCCATCAGCTCGAGGCCCGGATACCCGGCCAAATCCACATCCGCCGGCGCCATGCCGACATAGGGGGAGCTGGCGCGGATGCGCAGCCGGAAGACGCCGTCGACCAGTCCGTAATGCTCGACCAGCGTCTGGGCGTGGCGACTGAAATCGGCGGGCAGCCGCGCGCTGCTCTGCTCCGGTAGCAGGCGCCTGCCGAGCAGCAGGATGATCGCCATCGTGCCCAGCAGGAGCGGCAGCCCGACCAGCGCGAACTCGGCGAAGCCGAAGCCCGGCAGGCCGGCATCCTCCAGCGCCTCCGAGACCAGGATGTTCTTCGGCGCGCCGGTGAGCAGCATGTTCGCTCCGGCATGGGCGGAGAAGGCAAGCGGCATCAGCAGTTGCGAGGGCGACTGGCGCAGGCGGATCGCCGCCATGACCACGACCGGCATCAGCGCCGCCACCGCCCCGCCGCCGCTGATCAGGGCGGTCAGGCAGCCGGCGGCCGTCATGATGATGATCAGCAGGCGCGTGCGGTTGTTCTCGCCGGCCTTGGCGATGAGGATCTGGCCGGCCCAGGCGGTCACGCCGGTCTTTTCGAGCGCCGCGCTGACGATGAACAGGCTGGCGATGAAGAGCACGGCGCGATCGCCGAAGCCTGCCAACGCCTGTTCCAGCGTGACCACGCCGGCCGCCCAGAGCGACAGGGCGGCGGCGAAGGCGACGACGATCACCGGCAGCCTGTTCCACGCGAACAGGGCGATCGTGACGGCGATGATGATCGCGGTGCTTTCAATCGGGCTCACGTGTCGCGTCGTCCCGTGTTGAGGAAGCTTGTATTTCGTCCGGAGCGGCGGCCGGCCCTGACGCCGCTCGTTTCAGCCCCTGCATCGGCGTGTCGTCCGGAGACCGGGATGCTGCATCGTGACATGGATCAGGCTCCAAGCATCAGCGCGCCTGCGAGCAGGGCTGCAATTGTCACGAGTGACAGCCCTGCTGCCGGCCATCGACGCAAGGCGGCGTCGGCCTGCTGGATGCCGAGGATCAGGCGGCCGAGGGCCGGACTCCCAACCTCTGCGAGCACGACGATATCACCTTCCGGAATGGCTCCCCGCAATTTCGGAAGCCGGCTGACGGCGATCATCGCGAGCCCACCCAATGCCATCGGCCAGAGCAGCTTCCAGAGCGCCTCGGCCTGGAACAGGCTCTGCACGGTCTCGCCGGCAATGGCGGGGTAGAGCGACCAGGGGATGACCAGCGAAGCTGCCGCGACTGCGAGCCAGGGCAAGACCTGTCCGGGCGGGGCCGAGGCTTCGGGATTCTGCCTGGCATCACGGGCGACCGTCGCGAGGAAATGCAGCATCAGGAGCGTGCTGCCGACTCCGGCAAGGGTCATGGCGTAGCCGAGTGCGCCATAGCCGAGCATCGGCTTGGTCGCGAGCTTGGCCAGCGCGCCGCTGGTCAGCGGCATGCCGCCGAGGCTGAGCGCGAGGATGGCCGTCAGCAACAGGACGGGGCGCAGGCGCGCACCGCCGGTTGCGGCCAGGATGCCGACGGCCAGGAAGAGTGCGCCCTTCACCAGCGTGTGGTGCACCGCGTAATAGGCGACAAGCGTCGTCGCGCCCGTGTCGGCGTTTTCGAGGCCGGTGCCGATCAGCACGGCGAGCAGGCCCATCTGGCTGACCGTGGAATAGGCGAGGACGGTCTTGGCCCGCGTCTGGGTCACGCCAATGGCGACGCCATAATAGGCCGTGACGATTCCGACCGCGATCAGCACGGTTCCCCAGACCGGCACTCCGGTCTCGAAGGGCAGGAAGCGGATCAAGCCGATCACGCCGGCCTTGACCACCACGCCGCTGAGCACGGCCGAGGCCGGCATCGGGGCGGCCGGGTGGGCCAGCGGCAACCAGATATGCAGCGGCACGAGCCCCATCTTCAGCCCGAAGCCGAGGATGAGGAGGGCCATGATACTGTCGCGCATCGGCGACGCGGGCAAGGTCGCGACGACGTCGCGGATCAGCGGGTTGGCGTCGGGATGGCTGGCCGCGAGCATGACGAAGGCCAGCAGCAGGCAGGCTTCGCTGAGCAGGGCGAGGACGACATAGACGACGCCCGCCCTGTGTGCGCTCGCCGTTTGTTCGTGGACGATGAGCCCGTAGGCGGCCAGGCTGACCAGCGTGTAGACGAGGTAGAAGCTCGCGACGTCGCCGACGATGAAGACGCCGAGGCTCCCAGCCAGGGTCAGCAGCCACCAGACCGCGAAGCGCACCGTCGCCGGCTTCCGGCCCATATAGGGCGAGGCGAAGGCGCCGGCAGCGCTCCACAGAAGAGCCGCGCCGCCGAGCAGGATGGCGCCGGGCCGATCAAGCACCAGCGACATCCGGAACGGAGCCGGAAAGAACACGAAGGTGCCGTCCGGGACTAAGAACGCAGCCAGCAGCGCCGGGAGCGGCGCGGCGGCGAGCAGGAACGGTGCGCGCGCGCGGATGCCGCGGGACAGGCAGCAAGCCGCCATGGCGAGCGGCACGAGCACCGCGGCGGCCAGCAGCAGGCCGGAGGCGGTCATGGCGCGATCACCGTCAGACTGTCGGGCCTGCCCAGTTGCAGGAATCCGAACGGCTGGAGCGGCACGAGGCCGAGCAGGACGGCCGCCAGTGCCAGGACCAGCGCCGCGAGTTCGAGCCGGCGCGGAATCGGCTTGCGCGGGGCGAGCGGGATCGCCGGCGTCGCCAGGGCGCGGTCGACGACACGGAAGACATAGCCACCTGCGAGCAGCCCGCCGGCCAGGATGGTGGCGGCGAGCCAGGGGTGGCCGCCAATGACGGCAGCTGTCAGCAGTAGGCATTTCGCGACGAAGCCGCCGCTCGGCGGAATCCCCATCAGCGACAATCCGGCAAGGCCGAAAGCCGCTGCGCTGATCGGGAGCGCCCGGCCGAAGCCGCCGAGATCGGAGATGCGGTCATGGCCGAAGGCCTCGGCGATGACGCCTGCCGCCAGGAACATGGCGGCCTTGGCGAGCGCGTGCGAGACGAGCTGGAGCGCCCCGCCGGTCCAGGCGATCGTGCCCCAGGGCGGCAACGTCTCGCTGCCGGCGGCGAGCGGGAAGACGATGAAGAGATAGCCGATCTGCGCCACCGTGGAGTAGGCGATCATCAGCTTCAGCCGCGCCTGCTTCAGCGCCATGACGCTGCAGAACAGGATCGAGGCGGCGCCGAGAATGGCGAGGACCTGCCCGGCATAGGCCGCGGCCTGCGGCGGGGCGACATCGAGGATGAGCCGCAGGATCAGGAAGAACGGCGCCTTGATGACCAGCGCCGAGAGGACCGCGCTCGCGGCGGCCGGGGCGCCGGCATGGGCGGGCGGCAGCCAGAGATGCAGCGGGAACAGGGCGGCCTTGGCGAGAAGGCCGGCGATCATCAGCGCCAGCGCCACCGAGAAGCCCGGTCCCTCCGCGCTTGCCTCCGAGAGCAGCCCGATGTCGAGCGTGCCGAAGCTGCCATAGAGCAGGGCGGTGCCGAGCAGGTAGAGCAGCGAGCCGAGCAGTGCGAACATCAGGTAGCGCAGCGCCGCGGCCACGGTTTCGGCGCGGCCGTCGAGGCAGACGAGCGGCACCGCAGCGAAGGTCAGCAGTTCCAGGGCGACGTAGAGGTTGAACAGGTCCTCGCCGACGAAGATCGCGTTCAGCGCGCTCCAGACCGCCATCAGCAGGATCCAGAACGTCGTCGGCGCCCGGCCGTGGCGCGTCGTGGGTTCGAGCCCATGCTGCGCATGGGCGAAGAAGCCGATGGCCGCGACGACCAGGGCCGTCATCGCCAGCATCGCCACCGAGAGCCCGTCGGCCCGCAATGCGAGCCCCAGCGGGGGCTGCCAGCCGCCCACGACATAGGTGAGTGCGGCGCCGGTCCGCAGCAGTTCGACCACGATGGCGATGGCGACGCCCAGGCCGGTGGCGAGGGTCGTCAGTGCGATGCGCGCGGTCTGGCGCGGGCCGAGGGCCAGCATCGCGAGCACGGCGACCACCGGCAGCATGACCGCGAGGACAAGCAGGAAGCCGCCCGGCGTCGCGACATGGGCGGGCGCAGCCGCGAGCGGGGTCATGGCTCGCTCCGCGGCAGATGCTCCGGCTGCGCTTCCAGCGTCTCGCGCCCGGTCAGGTCGAACAGGCGTTGCAGCAGCGCGACGGCGAGGGCCGTGGCCGAGAAGGCGACGACGATGCCGGTGATCACCATCGCCTGCGGCACCGGATCGCCCTCGAAGCCGGCGCCGGCCCCGCGCCGGGCAACCGCGCCGAAGACGAGGAAGATGCCCGCGCCAAGGAGGTTGAAACCGACGATCCGGCGCAAGAGGCCGGGATGGGTGATCACCACGAACAGGCCGATGCCGACGAGGGCCGCCCCGCACAGCCCAAACAGCGTCGCCGGGCCGAGCCATGCGGCAGTCATCGACCGGGCGCCGTCTGCGCGGGGCCGGCAACGAGCAGGCCCAATGTCGCGGCGATCGACAGGGTCAGGGCTGCCTCGATGCCGACGATCAGCGGCTTGGCGATGCTCTCCGGATAGGCGAGGAAGCCGCCGGCCATCGCGAAGCCGAGAAAGCCGATCGCCAGGAACAGCGTCGGCCCGCCGATCAGGACGAGCCGCACTGATCTGCGCCGCGTCTCGGGGGCAGGACGCAACCTGGCCAGCATGACGAGCAGCCACATCGCCGCAAGCACGGTGCCTCCCTGGAAGGTCCCGCCCGGGGCATCGGCTCCGACCCAGAACATGTACACCGCGATCAGGACGCCGAAGGGCGGCAGCGTCTGCGCGAGATAGGCGAGCGGCTCGGGCACGACGTCCGGGCGCAGGCTCGGGGCCCCGCCCCAGAGATGGTCGGGGGCGAGCGACCACACACCGATCAGCGCCAGGATGAGGACGACCTTTTCCAGCAGGGTGTCGAGCGCGCGATAGGCGAGCAGGACCGCCGTCACCGGATTGCCGAGGCCGGTGCTGGGCAGAGCCGTCGCCGCGGCTGGCGCGAGCGTCGGAGCCGGGGAGGGGAAGGCGAGGACGGCGAGCGCGAGGCCGGCCGCGACCATCGCGCAGGCGATGGCTGCCAGCGTCTTGCCGCCGTGGCTCACTGAGGCGCCGCTGGCCTTGCCCGGGCGCAAATGCGCCTCGGCCCGGAGTAGCAGCACGCCGGTGACGCCGCCGCCGATCGCGGCCTCGGTCAACGCGACGTCGAGCGACGCGAGCCGCGTCCAGCCGAGCCCGAGCAGCAGGCCGAAGCCGATGAAGGCGACGATGGCGTTCCGGTCGTCGCGGACGCGGGCGATGTGCAGCGCCAAGGCCAGCAGCCACGCGACCAGAGCAAGGTCGAGCAGCAGGGTCACGGGCCGGACTTGCGGCGATACACGGCGCCGGCGATGAGCTGGCTCGCGGTCGCGGCCGAGAGTTGCGCCAGCAGCCAGACGCAGACCAGTTTCAGGCCGGCCGTCACGCTGTCGCATTGGGGCAGGAGGCCAATGACGATCAGGCCGAGCCCGAGATTGTCGGCCTTGCTGAGCGCGTGCAGGCGGCTCAGCGTATCGGGAAAGCGCAGCAGGCCGAGCGTGCCGGCGAGAAACAGGATCGCGCCGGCCGTGACGAAGAGCAGCGTGAAGGCGTCGGCCGGTGCCATCACGCGCCATCCTCCCTGCGTTCGGCCCCTTCGACGCTGGGGCTCGCCTGGCCGAGTGCGAAGGCTGCGCAGGAGAAGGCGGCGAACAGCATAAGCAGCAGGGCGACGTCGGTCATCGCGCCCGTCCCGGAGGCTGCTCCGAGAAGCAGGAGTGCGGCGGCCCCTCCGGTGCCGAGCAATTGCACGGCCATCATGCGCTCGACCGCGAATTCGGCGCGCAGCACCCGGAACAAACCGAGCGCCGTAACGGCCAGGATGAAGAGTGCTGCGCCGGTCAGGATGTCAGCCATGGCCGGCTCCGTCCCGCAGCATGCCGCAGAAGGCCGCCTCGTCCGCTGCGGTCTGCTCTTTGATGGGCTCGCGCTGGTCGAGGCAGTGAATGTGGAGCGTGCCGTCCGGATCGACCGCGACCGGCAGCTTGCCGGGCTGGAGGCTCATCAGCGCGCACATGGCGCGGCGGGCCGTCCCGGCTGGGAGGCTCGTCCGGCAGGCGACCAGCCCTGGCTGGAGCATTGGGTGAGGCGCGAACGCACGGCGCGCCACGTCCACGCCGGCGACGATTGACTGGGGCAGGAAACGCAGCACGAAGCGCAGGAGGCCGAGAGCGTCGATCCCGCCATGGGCAGGCCAAAGCAGCCCGCTTGCCCAGGTCGCGGCGGCTGCGGCGGCCAAGCCAATGAGCAGGTTGATCGGCGTCGTGCCGATCAGGACGACCCAGAGGATCAGGAAGCCCACACCCCTGGCGAGGAGCGATGAGAGCGGTCGTGGGCCGATCGCTGGCGTCATGGGCATCCACCGTTGATGAGATCGGCGAGTAATCGTCTTAATTGCCTGATAATAAAGTAGCATTCGCCCCTTGGGCGGTCATCGACCACCTGTCCCACTTCTGTGCCTGGCGTCCCAATCTGGCCCTGGCCGCGTTGCGCCGGCCGCGAGCGCGTGCAAGGCCGTGGCATCGGCGGTATGTCCTTGGACATGGCCGGCCGGTTCGGCCGTCCGGGCGTCGCGGCGGGGGCGAAGCATGACAGTTCGGCGCCAGTTTCGGCCGATCAGCACCGTCAGCGTCGCGCTCAGTGAGCCGCGGCCATGATCATCGAACCGCGCGCCGGCGACGCCGAGGACGATGCCAGCAGCACCAAGAAGCGCTCCCTGCTCGCCATCGCCGGAAGCCTGCTCGGAGAGATCAACCTGCCCAAGCTCGCGCTGGCTTGGATAATCCTCGCCGGCCTGCCCGGCCTGTTGCTCGGGCTCGCGCCATTGGTCGTCACGGCCTGGTTCGCGTCAGTCTCGGACAGGATCACCGCGCTCGCGAGCATCGGGCCATTGCTGATCCTCGCGCTGGTCGCGGCCTTGGGCTGGTATGGTGTCCGCCCGCTGTTTCGAGCCGCTGAGCGTAGCTTCTGGTCGCTGAATTCGCTGATGGTCCAGCCGGGCTATGCCCTGTGCCGGGAGGGTCTGCGACACCTGGCTGAACGCTTTCTGGCGTCGGAGGCCAGCGAGGACAAGCGCGCCCGGTTGCGGGCCGCGACGGCGTTCGGCGCCGGACTCGGCGCCTGCGCTGCCGCCGCCGGGCTGGCCGCGCTCGTCTGGCCATCGACGCGCTGGTCCGGCGAGTTCGCGGACCTCGCCCAGCCCTTGCGACTGGTCGTTCCCGCGCTCGCCAATACCGTCGTGCTGATGGCAGGCTATTTCGCGATCGCCTCGCTCGCCTGGGGCGTGGCCGATGCGAGCATGGACCAGCCGCGCGATCTGGCGGCCTTCGACGAGGTGCCGCCCTCAGCCGCCAGATGGCGCGTCGCCCATCTCTCCGACATCCATGTCGTCGGCGAGCGCTACGGCTTCAGGATCGAGAGCGGCCGGGCCGGTCCGCGCGGCAACGAGCGGCTCGCCCAGGTCCTCGAAACGCTCGGCCAGATCCATGCGAAAGACCCGCTCGATCTCGTCCTGATCACCGGCGACATGACCGATGCCGGTCGTTCGGCCGAATGGGCCGAGTTCCTCGACGCGTTGGCGCGCCATCCCGCGCTGTCCGAACGGACCTTCATCCTGCCCGGCAATCATGACGTGAACATCGTCGACCGCGCCAATCCGGCCCGGCTGGAACTGCCGACGAGCCCGGGCAAGCGGCTGCGGCAGATGCGGACGCTCTCCACAATGGCTGCGGTTCAGGGCGAGCGTGTCCGTGTTCTCGACCAAAGCAGGACACAGCTCGGCGGCACGCTATCGGAGGCGCTGGAGCCGTATCGCCGGACCATCGCGAGCTTCGCTGATGCCGGGACGCTGCGCCTGTCGGCAGGGCTGGCCAATATCTGGGCCGATGTCTTCCCGATGGTGCTGCCACCGGCCGATGAAGACGGGCTCGGAGTGGTGCTGCTCAACTCGAATGCCGAAACGCATTTTTCCTTCACCAATGCGCTCGGGCTGGTGGCGGAGGAGGACATGCAGGCGATGCTCGCGATCCTCAGGCAGTTTCCGAAGGCGCGCTGGATCATCGCCCTGCATCATCATCCGGTCGAGTACCCCAGGAGGGCGAAGGCCTTCTCGGAGCGGATCGGTACGGCGCTGATCAATGGCAGCCGCTTCGTGCGCCAGCTCAAGCCATTGGGCCATCGCCTGGTCGCGATGCACGGGCATCGCCATATCGACTGGATCGGCCGCTGCGGCCCGCTGAAGATCGTCTCGGCCCCGTCTCCCGTCATGGAAGCGACGGATGACCAGCCAACGAGCTTCTACATCCATACGCTGGCTGCGGCGCCGGATGGCGGATTGGCGCTCCTCGCACCGCAGCGGATCGATATCGCGCCGGAGCCGGCTGCGGACCTTACGTCTTGAGAGGCTCAGGGTCCTTCTCCGGTGAGCCAAAAAGTTCCGCCAGCCACAGGCTCGACGGATGCTGGGCGCAGAAGGTCAGGAAGGCGATGGTGATCGGCACGCCGATGAAGGCGCCGAAGACGCCCCAGAGATAGCTCCAGAAGAACACCGAGAACAGCACAGTCGCGGGCGAGATCGAGAGTGCGCTGCCGGCGACGCGCGGCTCGATATAGCTGCCGACGATGAACTGGATCAGATTGAGGCAGGCGAAGACGGCGACCACGGCCTGCCACGAGCCGAACTGCGTCATCGCGAACACGGTCGGGAACACCGTCGCGACCAGCGGTCCGATGAAGGGGATGTAGTTCAGCGAGAAGGCGATGAAGCCCCATTCCGCCGCGAGCGGCAGGCCGACCAGCGTGGCGAAGCCCCAGACCAGAAGGCCAGTGATGACGCTCATCAGCGTCCGGACCAGCATGTAGCGCCGGATCTTGCCGGCGGTGGCCGAACTTCCCCGGAACAGGACCTCGCCGGTCTCGCGATTGCGCATCGCGCGCACCTTGCGCCCGAAATCATCGACCTCGAGCAGCCCGAGGATGACGTAGACCAGCACCACCAGCCAGAAGCTCATGGTGCTGTTGAGCCGGCCGGTCAGGGTCTGCGCCGTGCGCAGGACCCAGCCCATGTTGAAGTTCTCGGACCAGACGCCGGCCACCGCGATGCCGTGCCCCTCCAGCCAGGTGGTGATCTGGTCGTAGAAGAGCTGGAAGCGCGCCGCGTCGCTGACGATCCAGCGGCCGACCCGCCCGAAGGCCCAGACGATCAGCGAGCCGAACCCGGCGAAGGCCACGACCATGATCACGACGCTGATGGCGAGCGCGAGCAGCTTGGGCAGCACGCTTTGCAGCCCCTTCTGCAACGGCCAGACCAGCGCGATGATGAAGAGCGCGAAGGCGACGGGCGCAAACACCGAGCTCGCCACCGAGAGGGCGGCGACTGCCAGGATGGTCGCGATCAGGATCTGCGCGCCGTGTTGGATCTTGCCGGTTGTCATCTGAATCCCTGGTCAGGCAGGTCGAGCGAAGTCCGGGTGGACACGCAGCGTGGCGCGCCGTCTCGCGGGGTCATACCCCCTCGGTCAACTCGTCGAGGTCCAGCGTCGACCGCTTGCCGAGATCGTCCTTGTGCTCGCGGTAGAACGCTTCGGCCGAGTGCCGCCCTTCGTCGTGGAGCATGGTCAGGAACTCCCACTCCGCGTTGAGCTTGGAAGAATAGCCGAGATCGGCCATCGCCGCGCTGGTGACGCGGTGGATGCGCATCTTCGCCCAGCGTTCGCATTCACCGCTCTTGGGATTGGCCTGCTGTTGCAGCATCGCCATCATCCGCAGTTCCTTCAGCAGCACGGCGTTGAACGAGACCTCGTTGAGGCGGTTGAGGATGTCGCGCGCGGTGCGCGGCGTGCCCGGGCGCTCGACCGGGTTGATCTGCACCAGGATGGTATCGAGCGCGTGGCTGTCCCGGATCAGCGGCGTCATGGTCGGGTTGCCGGAATAGCCGCCGTCCCAGTAGCCGTCGCCGTCGATCTCGACCGCCTGGAACAGTGTCGGCAGGCAGGCGGAGGCCAGCAGGGCGTCCGGCGTGATCTCGGCGTTGCGGAAGACGCGGCCGCGGCCGGTGCGCACATTGGTCGCGGTGACGAAGAGCTGGATCGGCCCAGTGGCCAGCGAACCGAAATCGATGACCTCGGACAGAATGTCCGTCAGCGGATTGCTCCCGCCCGGGTTCAGGCTGTAGGGCGAGACGAGCCGGGACATCATGTCCATGGTGACGAAGAGCGGCGAGTTGTCGAGCGTCCAGCGGCCGAGCAGGACATCGAGCGGGCTGCGCTGGAACGGGCTGAACCGGGCGGCGTCGGAGACCTTGCGCCAGAACAGCTCGAGCGCCTGGCGCGCTCCCTCGCGTCCGCCCTTGGCATAGCCGGAAGCCAGCACGGCGGCGTTCATGGCGCCGGCCGACGTGCCGGAGATCGCGTTGATCTCGAGCCAGTCCTCTTCGAGGATCCGGTCGAGCACGCCCCAGGTGAAGGCGCCGTGCGCGCCGCCGCCCTGAAGCGCGAGGTCGATGGTCAGGAGCTCGCGTTTGCCGGTGCCGTGGCGGTCTCTCTCCGCGCTGGCAACTGAGGGAGCGCTGGTCATGTCGTTCTCATCCTGGTTGCAAGGCGAGCGGCCGGGTCACGGCGACTTCACCAATCCCGAAAAGCCGGCCACCGCCAGCAGGCTCAGAGCCCAGCCGACGATCGACTGGAAGTAGAAATAGTTGATGGCGATGCGACCGCCCGGCTTGGATGGGTTGGGCCGCCAGAAGGTCCTTTGTCCCATGTCCAGCACCGGCAACAGCGTATCGAGCGAGTACATCCAGGGGCTGAAGGCCGGGTAGCTCGATGCCTCCCAGCGCCGGCGGAAGCAGTCGAGCTGGGTCTGGCCCGGCTCGGCCAGCCCGTTCGTCTGCTGGGTAGCGAAGAGCGAGCGGTGCTCGGATCTGTCGATGCCGCACAGGGTCCATTCGGGCGCTCGCAGGACCACGGCGCTGTTCGGCATCACGGCGCCCCGATGTTCGGCATAGCCGAAGATGACAACGCCCAGGAACCAGAAGAGGATCAGCCAGACGAAGGCCAGCAGAGGCTGACGGCCATAGGCAAGCGTGACTCCGAGCACGCCGTCGGCGGCCGTCAGAAGTCCGCGCAGCAGGGGATTGCCGGCCCGTGCTCGCCGTGCCTTGCGCTGCAGGCGTTCCTTGACGACGAGCACGGCGCGAGCGTCCTCGCCATGGCCCATTTCGCGAAAGACGACTGCGAGCTGTTCATAAGGCTGGGGCCAGAAATCCTCGCCGCAGCGTTCGGGCATCTGACGCGCCAGCCAGTCGAGTCGGCTGTCGGCATCGACCGGACCGTCGATGAAGGCGCCGTAGCGGCAACGGTTGAGCAGCAGATCGCCGGTTTTCGGCCATGATGAGGCCTCGTCATGGATCGTGCCGACGGAGGCGCCGGTCAGCGTCAGCATGCCATTGATCTTGGCCTCGCGGCGCAGGAAGAACGCGCCCTCGACCACCGCGCGGCTCATGTCCAGTGCGGCCTCGCCGGGATTGTCGAGAACCGCGCCCGAGCAGTCCATGTCGGCGCCGATCCGGGACGCCGTCAGGCGGGTCTCGCCCTCGATGCGGGCGCTGCGCAGCAAGACGCTGCCGCGAGCCTCGAGCTCGCTCGCCTCGATGGCCACGCCGTCGGCGCGGGTGACGACGGCGCCGGCGCAGTCGAAATCGGCTGCGAGCTGCGCGCCCGACAGGTTGATGCCGCCGCGAAGATTCGAGCCGCGCAGCAGCACGTTGCGTACCTCCAGGCTGGGGGCGAGCAGGGCGTAGCCGCCGGGGGCACGGATGCTCGCGCCGTCGCATTCGAGATTGCCGCCGAGGCGGGACTGGACGAGGTTGACCTCGCCATTGATCTCGGCGCCGCGCAGATAGACGCCGCCGCGCGCCTCCAGCCGCTCGGCCTGGAGGCCCGGCAGCAGCGAGCCGTCGAGGAACAGGCGGTTGATGATCGCGGCCCGTAGGATGGGCGCCGCTTCGAAATGGCAGTCGTTCAGGCCGATGTCGCGGAAGATGCGGCAGGCCTCGAGGTCGAGCACTTCCGTGATCCAGGCGCCGCTGATCCTGATGCCTTTCTCATGCGGCCGGCAGCCTTCCTCGCCGCCGAGCAGGAGGAAGCGCAGGAAGCGCGCCCGGACGAGCCGCGCCGGGTCGGGTTCGACCGGGCGCGAGCCGTCTCCGAGCCGGTCGAAGCTCCCGCTCAGAAGCTTGGCGACGACGTCCTCTTCCGCTGGCAGGAGTGGCCGGAAGTCGTCGAGGTGCGCGGTTGCGGTGGCCCACTGGGCTCGCTCCGCTTCCGCCCCGACGCCCCAGTCCGTCATCATGTGGCCGCTGGAGCTGCCGCCTCGCTGGTCGCGTGAGCCGCCAGCGCCTCGCGCAGAGCCGCTTCCTTGGTCTCGTCGAAGGAGGTGCTGATGAGCGTGCCGCCGACGCCCTTGAGGTCGGCGAGGACCTTGTCGGTCGTCATCTTGCGGATCAGCAGGAAGAGGCCGGCGGTGTTGGGCTGGAGGGCGCCGGCGGCATCCTTCATGAACTTGTCGTTGATGCCGACATCGCTGAGCTTGCCGCCGAGCGCGCCCGAGGCGGCGCCCAGCGCCGTCCCGACCAGAGGTGCCAGGAAGATGAAGCCGATCAGCGTGCCCCAGAGGGCGCCCGAGGCCGCGCCCGCCGCGGTGAGGTTCATCATCTGGTTGAGCTTCACGTTGCCCTTGTCGTCCTTGACGACGACGACGGCGTCGCCGAGCTCGATCAGATACTCGCGCTGGAGGGAAAGAACCTTCTGACGGACCTCTTCTGCTTTCTGCTCGGTCGGGAAGGCGATGAAAACCAGATCGCTCATGAGTTTAGTTCCATTGTTGGGGGTTGGGAGAGTGGGCGGCTGAGCGCCGGCGCCGATTCCGCGGCGCGGCTGATGAGGAACTCGGCGAGCAGCGGCACGGGGCGACCGGTCGAGGCCTTGGCGGCTCCCGAGATCGAGGCAGTGCCGGCAATGTCGAGATGGGCCCAAGGATAGGCCGTGGCGAAGCGGGCCAGAAAGCAGGCCGCGGTGATCGCGCCGGCGGCGCGCCCGCCGAGATTGCTGGTATCGGCAAAGCTGCTGCCGAGCTGGCCGACATAGTCGTCCCAGATCGGAAGCTGCCAGACACGGTCCCCGGACACGCTCCCGCACCTCAGCAACTCGGCGGCGAGGGCGTCGTCATTGGCGAACAGGCCGCTCGCATGCGAGCCGAGGGCCACGACGCAGGCCTCGGTCAGGGTCGCGACATCGATCACGCAGGCCGGTGCGAAGCGCTCGGCATAGGTCAGGACATCGCATAGCAGCAGCCTGCCCTCGGCCTCGTGGGTGCGGATCTCGATGGTCTGGCCCGACATCGATGTCACCACGTCGCCCGGGCGGCTGGCGCTTCCGACCGGCATGCTCTCGGCCGCGGCGATCAGGCCGACGACGTTGATGGGCACCGCCAGGCGCGCGATGGTACGCATCACGCCCAGGACGCTGCCGGCTCCGCTCATGTTGAACTTCATCTCGTCGGGGTCGGCGCCCGGCGTCAGTGGGGTGCCGCCGATATCGAAGGTGATGCCCTTGCCGACGAGGACGACCGGCCTGCTGCCGATCCCGCCGCCGTTGGACTTCAGCACGATGAGCTTGCAGGGGTTGGCGGAGCTCCGGCCGACCACCAGGAAGGCCCCCATGCCGAGCGCCTCGAGATCCTGGCGCTCCAGAATCTCGACCTCGAAGCCGAATTCCTCGCCCATCTCCCGCGCGGTCTCGGCCAGGTAGGCGGGCGTACAGATGTTGCCCGGCAGGTTTCCGAGGTCTTTCGCCAGCGCGACGCCCTCCGCGATCGCGACGCCCCGCCGCAAGGCGCCGACGAGTTCGGAGGTCAGGGTCTGCGGGACGAGCAGCATGATGCTGCGCCTTGCGCGGGCTCGCGCCTTTGAGCCGCAGGGCTGCGTCTCCGGCAGGACGAACGCATAGCCGCCATCGGTCAGGACTTGCGCGGCCTGCTGGACACGCCAGTTCAGCGAGCGTCCGGGTACTTCGCTCTCCGCGAGGGTCACGACGGCTTCGGAGGCCACGCTCCCGGCGATGACCTTGGCGGTGGCTGCGAGAGCCCGACAATAGGCCCGGTCGGAGAAGAGCGCTCGCTTGCCGAGGCTGACCAACAGGATGCGGGCCGCGACGGAGCCGGGCAGATGATGGATCAGCAGGGTCGTGCCGGGAGCTTCGTCCAGTTCGCCGCGCTTCAGGATCACGGACAGACGGCCCGCCGCCCGCCGGTCGAGTCGACGCGCCGACCTGGTCAGGGGGCCGCCGCTGAACACGCCGACGACGAGGAGTTCCGTCCTGAGCTTTTCCGCGTCGCCGACTGCGGGGATGATCTCCATAAAATCTCTCCACGGGGGCATCATGGCATCGCTTGGCTGGAGAAATGGCGTGATCCTGCCAGGACTTGTTCTGGTCGCTCTTGTCCGCTTCGGGCGGAGTGGTGCCATCTCCGATTACGAGGGGGACATGGCCGGGTGTCCCGGTTGCGGCAGCGCGGCAGCATTGCGGTCAACCTCCGGCGCTGGCGGGAGCTGCCGCACGCGCTGACCGAGATGCAGGGCCTGGATGCCGCCCGAGACGATGATCTCGCCGGGCTCCAGTCCTTGCGAGACGATGACCTGGCCGGGATCGAAGCGCAGCACATCGACATTGCGCAGCGAGACGGTCGATTTCGCTGGATCGACCACCCAGACGGCGGGCGAGAGGCCCTGCTGAGCCAGGGCGCTGGCAGGGATCGAGACGACCGAGTCGGAGGTCAGCTCCAGCGTCCCGACCACGGTCGACCCGAGCCGCATGGCTTCCGGAGGGTCCTGCAGGCCGACCCTGACCTGGAAGGTCCGGGTGACGGGGTCCGCCTGCGGCGCGACCTCGCGGACCCGGCCGAGCGCGGTGACAGTGGGGGCGTCGGCGAGTGCGACCCGGATGGTGCTGTCTCCGGCCTGCGTCTCCAGCAGCCGCGCGGGCACGTTGAAGACCGCGTCGCGGCCGTCTTCGCGCGCCAGCTGGACCACGATTTGCCCGGGCTGCACGACTTCGCCGGGCTCGACATTGCGGGTGGTCACGACGCCAGCGACACCGGCGCGCAAGTCGGTGAAGCCGAGCCGATCCTGTGCCAGCTCGACCTGCGCCTCGGCATTCTCGAGCTGGGCCTGCGCCACCTCCTGCGCCTTGAGCGCCTGGTCGAAGCGGGGCCGGGTGGTGAAGCCCTGCGCCATCAGCCCTTCCTGGCGCGCGAAGGTGCCGCGCGCGGTGTCGACCTCGCCGCGGGCCGCTTCGAGCGCGGCCCTGGCGGCGGTCAGCGCGTTCTGCTCGAGCGTCGGGGCGAGGCGGGCGATCACCTGCCCCGTCTTGACGCTGTCCCCGACATTGACCGACCGCTCCGTGACGCGCCCGCCGATGCGGAAGGCGAGCCCGACATTCTTCTCGGCCTGGATCTCGCCGCTCAGCTGGACGTCGTTGGCGAGCTTGCCGGCCTCGACCGTCACGACGCGAACTGGCCGTCCCTCAGTCGTGGCGGCTTGCTCGTTCTGGCAGGCGGCCAGGGCCAGGACCAGCGCCGTGGCGGCCACGCTGCGAACGAGGCCCATGCAGGCCGGCCGGAACCGCGTCTCTGAAAGGTGCGTCATCGTGCAGAAACTCCCATGGCGGCTTTGGCCGGGGCTCCCGCCGTCTTCGGTGCAGACGAGCCGCGACCGAAGACGGTAACGTAGAGAACAGGCAGCAGGACGAGGGTGAGGACTGTCGCGACGAGGAGGCCGCCCATGATGGCGAGGGCCATAGGTCCCCAGAACACGGTCGGCGCGATCGGGATCATGCCGAGCACCGTCGAGACCGCCGTCAGCATGATCGGCCGGAAGCGCGTGCCGGCGGCATCGAGCGCCGCCTCGACGACGCCCTTGCCGGTGGCCCGCTCGGCCTCGATCTGACCGACCAGGATCACCGCGTTCTTGGTGATGATGCCGATCAGGGCGAGGATGCCGAGCAGCGCGACGAAGCCGAGCGGCTTGCCGGAGAGGAGCAGCGCTCCGACCACGCCGATCAGGCCGAGCGGCGCAATGCTGAGCACGATGGCGAGCAGCCTGAAGCTGCGCAACTCCGCCATCAGCACGGTGAACATGATCAGGAGCATCACCGGCACGACCGCGATGACCGAAGCCTGCGACTTGGCGCTTTCCTCGACGGTTCCGCCCACAGCGATGCCATAGGCCGGCGGCAGCGTTTTCCTCAATTCGTCGATGGCGGGCTGCAGCGCGGTGACGACGGTCTCCGGCAATGTTCCGGGCTTGACGTCGGCGGCGACGGTCAGGTTCGGCACTCGGTCGCGCCGCCAGATCAGCGGTGCGTCGAGCCCGTAGCTGAAGGTGACGAACTGCGACAGCGGCACCGAGCGGCCGCCGGGCAGGGCGACCTGCATCGTCCGCAGCGTCTCCAGCGAGACGCGGTCGGCATCCTGGGCGCGCACGACGACGTCGACGAGGTAGATGTCGTCGCGCACCTGCGTCACGACCGTGCCGGAGACGACCGCGTTCAGGGTCGTCGCCAGCGCCTGCGAGCTCAGGCCGAGGCGGCGCGCCTCGTCCTGGTCGACGCGCAGGCGCAGTTCGCGTGACGGCTCGATCCAGTCGAAATTGACCTGCTCGGCCTTGGGATTCGCCGCGACGACCTGGGCGAGCTTCATCGCGATCGACCGGACTTCGGCGATATCAGGCCCGGTGACGCGATATTGCACCGGCCAGCCGACGGGCGGCCCGAGTTCGAGCGGGTAGACACGTGCGACGACGTTCGGAAACTGGTTGGCCAGAAGCGCTTCCAGCTTGGTCTTCAGCCGCTCGCGCGCCGCAACGTCCTTGGCGACGATCACCGCTTGGCTGAAGAAGTCGTTGGGCAGCTGCGCATTCAACGGCAGGTAGAAGCGAATGGCGCCGCGGCCGACATAGGTGCTCCAGCGCTCGACATCGGGATTGCCTTTCAGCGCCGCGTCGAAGCGGGTCGCGAGCTGCTCGCTGGCGTAGATCGAGGCGTTTTGCGGCAGCGTGAGGTCGACGAGCAGTTCGGGCCGGTCGGAGGCCGGGAAGAACTGCCGCGGCACCAGCGGTAGCGCCAGCACGGAGGCCGCGAACAGTGCCAGCGTTACCGCGATCGTGATCCAGCGTAGCCTGATCGCACGCGAGAGCAGGTTCCTGAAGGTCCGTTCGACCCGCCCGGGTCCGGAGCCGGCCGATGCCGCATCCGGGGCCTTCAGCATTGCGACGCCGAGCACGGGCGCGAAGATCACGGCCACGAACCAGGATACGACCAGGGCGATGCTGACGACGGCGAAGAGCGTAAACGTGTACTCCCCGGCGCCGCTCGCCGCGAAGCCGATCGGGACGAAGCCGGCTATGGTCACCAAGGTCCCGGCCGCCATCGCCATGGCGTATTTCTGGAAGGCGTAGGTCGCCGCCTTGGTCTTTTCCTCGCCGGCCGCCAGGCGCGTCACCATCGCGTCGGTCGTGGTCATGGCGTCGTCGACCAGCAGCGCGAGCGCGATGATCAGGGCGCCGAGCGAGATGCGCTGCATGTCGATGCCGCTGACCAGCATCCCGGCGAAGACGATGGCGAGCGTCAGCGGAATCGACAGGGCGACGACGAGTCCAGGGCGCACGCCCAGGCTGATGAAGCTCACGACCAGGATGATCCCGACCGATTGCCAGAGCGAGGTCATGAAGTCGGCGATGGCGTGGTCCACCGTCACGGCCTGGTCGGCGACGAGCCAGGGCTCGATGCCGAGCGGCAGGTTGGCGGTGATCCCCGCCATGACCTCGGTGATGTTCCGGCCGAGCGCCAGGATGTCGCCGCCGTCGCGCATCGCGATGCCCAGCCCGATCGCGTCCTGGCCGTTGACCCGGAACATCGGTTGCGGCGGGTCGGCCTGGCCGCGGCGCACCGTGGCAATGTCGGCGAGGCGGACCATGCGGTCGCCGACCGGGAAGTTGACGCTGAGAAGGTCCGCCTCGGATTGGAAGGCGCCGGAGACGCGCAGCGAGAGCTTCTCGTCCTGCGTCTGGATGATGCCGGCGGGCCGCACGACGTTCTGGCTCTGCAGGGCGCCGAGCAGCGCATTGCGGTCGATGCCGAGATTGGCGAGCTCCCTGACCGAGAACTCGACGAAGATGCGTTCGTCCTGCGCGCCGATGATCTCGATCTTCGAAACGTCGGGTACGAGCAGCAGGCGCGAACGGGCCGCCTCGACATGGTCCCGCAGCTCGCGGCTGGTGAAGCCGTCGGCGGTAAAGCCATAGATGATTCCAAAGGTGTCGCCGAACCGGTCGTTGAAGAACGGGCCGAGCGTGCCCGCCGGCAAGGTATGCCGCATGTCGGCGACGAGATTGCGGACCCTGTACCAGGTGTCCTGCACGTTGCGCGCTGGGATCGACTCCTTCAGGTTGACGAAAATCGTAGTCACGCCGGGCGTCGTGTAGCTGCGGACGGTGTCCAGGCCGGGCGTCTCCTCGAGCTGGCGTTCGAGCCGCTCGGTGACCTGTGTCAGCGTGTCCTCCATGGTCGCCCCCGGCCAGGCCGCGGAGACCACCATCGACTTGATGACGAAGGACGGGTCTTCGTTGCGGCCGAGCCGGACGAAGGCGAGCACGCCGGCTGCCACCGCGATGATCATCAGGTAGATCACGACCGAGCGGGTCTTGAGCGCCCATTCCGAGAGGTTGAAGCTCATCGCGGCTCCGTCCCGGCCAGCCGGACGTGCTGGCCTTCCTTCAGAAGGCTGGCGCCGGCGGTGACGACAATGTCGCCAAGTGCGAGGCCCTTCTGGATGAGGGCCTCGGCAGGGTCGGCGCTGAGCACGTCGAGCTTCCGCATTGAGACGGTGAGGCTCTTGGGATCGACGATCCAGACGCCTGTGTCCTGCCCGCGCCGTGTCAGGGCCGTCGCCGGGATGGCGGTCCCGGAGGATTCGCTGCCTCGGATCGCGCCCGAGACCGCCGTGCCGAGGCGGAACGATTGCGGCGGCTCGGACAGGCCAACCCTGACCCGGAACGTCCGCGTCACCGGGTCGGCCTGCGGCGCGACCTCGCGCACACGACCGTTGACCGTCACGCTCGGATCGCTGGAGAGCGCGACATGCACGCGTGCGTCGGGCGGCAGCGTGCGGACCGCATCGGCCGGCACTTCGAAGACGGCATCGCGCCCCTCGCGCCTGGCGAGTTGCACGATCATGCGGCCGGCCGCGACGACTTCGCCCGGCTCGGCGCCGACGCGGGTGACCAGACCCGGCGCGTCGGCCTTCAAAGTCGTGAAGCCGACCACGTCTTCCGCTGACCGCACGCGCGCCTGCGCTGCGTCGACCTGCGCCTGCGCCGCGGTGCGCCCCTGCTCGGCGGCCTCGAAATCCGCCCGCGTCGTCACATTGCGCTCAAGCAGGTGGCTCTGGCGCTGCAACTGGTTCTCCGCTGTCCGCAACAGGCCTTGGGCGCTGACGAGAGCGGCCCGTGCCGAGCGCAACTCGTTGAGTTCGTTTTCCGGATCGAGGCGGGCGACGACGTCGCCCTCGCGCACGCTCGTGCCGACGCCGACCGTCCGCTCCGCCAGCCGTCCACTGACGCGGAAGGCCAGCGAAGCCTGGTCCTGCGCTTCGATATGCCCGGTGAAGCTGACATCGGCCGCTTCCCGCGGAGGCTCGACCGTGATGGTGCGCACCATCCGGACAGGTGGCGGAGCCATGGCGTCGTCTCGGTTGCAGGCTGCGACAGAGACGACGATGGCCGCGAGCGCCACGGCATTCCGGTATTGCGCGAAACTGGCCGTGCGAGGCGCGCTCATGCCTGCGTCCCCGTGGGTCGGGCCGACGTCGATTGCGGACTTGTTGCGCCGGTCAGCCCGCTGCCGCGACATGGTTTCTCCCGCAAGCCTTCCGGATTCATCATGCTTTTCCTCAGGCAACCGTAAGGCGGAGGCCGTGGAATCTCGGACGCAAAGCGAGATCCGTCGCACCAATCTCTTCGGATGGCGCAATGGACGCTATCAACAGCGCGGGACACGCGGATTAGCTCAGAATCCCAATTCTGCGCTGGTCATCCCAATTTTCCGAGCGGTGGCTCCACCTCCGCAGCGACGGCGAGCGGGAGGAGATCGTCGCGTCTGAGGTTGGCCGCGACGGGGATCAGGAGCAGGACGCCGACGCCCGCGGCAGCGGCCATCAGGCCATAGATGTGCTCGCCCCACGAGCCGTACAGATAGCCGGCAAGCGCGGTCAGGGCCGCCATCGCCCCGGCCCAGCCGGCAGCCAGCCAGGCCTGAGCCTGGGCCAGCATCCCGCGCGGAGCGAATTTGGCGAGTAGGAAGACGCTGCTCAGATGCGTCGCCCCGAAAGTCAGGCCGTGCATCAGCTGGAGAAGGACGACGAAGGCGATATCGGGATCCGCGGCCATCCCAGCCCAGCGCAACGTGGCAACCACTCCGCTGATGGCGAGCAGAGCGGCGGCGCCGGCTGGGCCGCGCACGACATGTCCCAGTAAGCTGAAGACGGTGATCTCGGAGACGATGCCCGCTGCCCAGAGGCTGCCCATGGTTCCGCCCGAAATGCCGAGGCTCTGCCAATGCAGCGTGCTGAAGCCATAGACGGCGGCATGGCTCGCCTGAACGAGCGCTGCGCCGGCGATGGTCAGGACCAGCAGATGCGGCCGCCCACGCCCCACGGTCGTTTCCCCGGAAACGGCTGGCGCCTCTGGCATGCGCATCCGCGCCACGACGATCGCAGCGAGCGCGGTTGCCAGCGCCGAGAGCAGCAGCATTCCGATGATGGAGGATGCCGGAAGCCAGTCGAGCAGCCAGCCCGCAGAGAGACTGGCCAGGGCGAAGCCTGCCGAACCCCAAAGGCGGATGCGTCCATAACGGAGCTCGGCGGAACGCAACCCGTTCAGGCTGCGCAAGGTCACGGCATCGGTCAGGGCGATCAGCGGTCCTTGAGCGAGCGCAATCGCGACCACCAGGAGCAGGATCGGCAGGAAGCCGCGGGCAAATGCGAGCAGGGCAGTTCCGATGACGACGGCGCCCGAGCACACGACCAGTGCGGCGGACATGCGCCCATGCCGGTCGGCAAGGGCGCCGACGACCGGGTTGGCAACAATGCGGATCAGCAGAGGCGCGGCGAGCACGATCCCGATCGCCTCGTCGCCAAGCGATTGCGAACGCAGCCAGAGCGGGAAGAACGGCAGATTGACGCCGAGTTCGAAGAATAGCGCCGCATAGAGAAAGGAGAGGCGCCCGGTAGCCCGGTTCATGCCGGATGCCTCAGCCTTGCCGGCTGGCCGGCGGGGCTGCGAATGATTGAGGGCCGGTGCGGCCATCTTCGCTGCCTCGTGCCGCTGACGAACTGGGCGCGATGTCCGGTGTTGCGTCGTGGAGGCCAAGCGGTTGCGTAGGCAGCCTGGCGAGGCTCCGCTCGCGCGCCTCGGTCGGGCTGTAGCCGAATTCGCGCCGGAATGCCCGGCTGAACGTCGAGTGATCGATGAAGCCCACTTCGTTGCCGATGACGTGTATCGAGAGGGCGTCGCGAGGCGAGTTGAGCCGGCGATGAGCCTCGCGCAGCCTTTCGCGATTGATGAAATGGGCGACGCCGCCGGTGCTCTCGAAGAACCGGTAGAGTTTGGAGCGGGACATCGCCATCAGCCGGGCCAGCTGCTCGGGGCCGAATTCGGGGGCGGCCATGTTCTGCCGGACGACGAGGCGGGCCCGATCGATCAGAAGCGAGGCGAGGGGAGCTTCCGCAGCTTCGGAGCGCTCCGCGCGCGGCGCGATGCAGGCTGCGACGAGCGAGCGGGTCGCGGCGGCCAGGCCGTGCGCATGGTCCGGCGGTATATGCGGCAGCTGCCGGGCGAGATTGTCCATGTAGCCCGCCAGCAGAGCCCCTAACTCGGGATCGATGTCGAGGTCATGCGCCCGCTCGAATTCCTCGAGCTCATCCCGGCAGAAATCCCGTGGCAGGAACAGTGTCAGCACTTCCGTATCCTCGGCCTGCCCCTCGAATGGCAGGGCCAGCGAGCGGAAGCTGAGACTGCCCTGGCGCGCGTTCGCCAAGGGTAGCGAGTCCTGGCGGTCGGAACGGGAATGCGCGAGCACGACGCACCAATGGTCGAGGAAGGACCTCTGCCGGTGCCGCCAACGGCGCGCGGGCGCGTTGGCGTAGAGCGTTCTCGTGAAGACGACGTCCCCGAACGTCCAGCAGGAAAATTCGGCCTCGAATGTCTCCGCGGCTTCCGGCGTCGGCAGCAGGTCGATCGTCTCGGCCAGCAGGGAGCGCCATGCATCGAACTGGTCTTCGGGGCGCAAGTCCTTCGTCGAGAACCGTCGAGCAAAAGCAGCGTCGGTCGATGCCTCCGGACTGGTAAAAGAGATGGCCCGCACGACATCCTCCTTCCACTGACGTTGATGCAGCTTAGAGCCGAGGTCATCCGCGAAAAGGTTGATTTCCTACATGTGCTGAAGAAAGTGTCGCGCCCTGCGCTAACATTGGCAAGCAATAAACCGCTGAAATTTTCTAAGCTGGCGGAAGTGACTGATCCCCTACGGCAATCCGGCTCTTATCGGCGTGGCGACGCGGCGTCGAATACCCGTATCGGCGCGGTGACGAGCAAGGTTGCTGCGGAACCGAATGCATCAACTGCCAGCAATGGGCCGGACGTGTCCGAGTCGGTGATGACCTGCCCCTGCAGCAGCCTGTCGCCGATGAGGCGGACCGCTTGGGGGCTGGCCGCATAGAGGTCGTGGTTGATGCGGTCGCCGGCGTTGATGGCGCTGAGATCGAGCACGGTTATACCTGATAGGCCTGCCAACTGCTGCTGGTACTCATCGCGCGTCAGGTCGATTCCGCCGAGACGCGTCGCACCCCGCGAGATGAAGCGGGAGAGCTGCAGTGCCCGGTCGTTCTGCGAGACGAACAGCGTGATCCGCGGACGCTGCGGCCCCATGTCCTCGACCTGCCGCCTGAACACGCCGACATCGAGATCGGGCGAGGCAAGGACCAGGTTGCTGATTTTCCGGGGCACGCCGCCGCGTTCCAGCGCCAGCTGCCGGATGGCCTCCACCGCCGGCCAGCTTCCCATGGAATGGGCCAGGATGATGATCTCGCCAACGGATGGGCTGCTCGCGGCCGTCTTCAGAAGGTAGGCAAGGTCCGAGCGCGAATACGACGCATTGTCGAAATCGCGGCTGTAATCAAGCAGATGGCCCCGAGAGGGCCATGAGAACAGGACGGGTGAAGCCTCGGCGTCGGCATCGTGCGTCAGTTGGGCGAAGCGAAAGACCGCCCGGTCGAATGGGGTGTTGAACCCGTGCACGAAGACGAAGACGCGCCGCTGTCGCCCGCCCGTCATCCGGAACCAGCTCGCGAGCTCCGCCTTGGCGACAGGATTCGCGGACGTGACGACAAAATCCGTGGCTGGATTGCCCGGCACGCTGCGCGGCAGCTGGATGGTGCCGATCTCGCGCTGCCCGGGAATGGAGACGACGATGTTGCTGAACGAGACACCGTCGCCGCGGTCGCCACTATAGAGAACACCGGTTTCGTCGGAGGGCGCGCGCGTGGTCGCGGCGAGCATGTTGACGCGGTCGGTTCCAGGAACGGGCGCGACCGGCACGAGCATTCCTCTCGGCGCGGATGCGCAACTCGCGAGGGCGAGCGCCAGCATGATGCTCGCAACCGGCCCATGCCGGGGGCGGCATCGCGAGGGCCAGCCTCGGGGCGCGGGCTCGACAACGCGGGGCAGCTTGGTGAGCGAGCAGCGATCGGCCGCGCCGCCGTGCCCTTTGCCGGTCGTTGGTCTCACGTCGACCCGCTCCATCCGCCGCATGAGATCGAGGCTTCCGATCGGCGTCAGAATAAAGAACCTGTCCGGTAGCGGCAATACGTACGGTAACTTTGGGACAGGCGGCCCAAGTTTTGGGATTCTGTGCCGATGCCCAATCCGTGCGGAGAACTAAGGTCCCGGACTGAAGATCCGGGGCCGCTGCCCGGCGGCTATGCCAGCTGCATCATCCCCTTCGGGGGCACGGAAACCTTCGGCACGGGGGAAGACGATGACAATCGAGAGCGTCGCGCCAAAGACCACGATGCAGAAGTTCCTCGATGCCGTCGAGAAGGTGGGGAACATGGTTCCCCACCCGGTGGTCATCTTCCTGATCCTCATCGGCATCGTCATCGTGCTGTCGGCGGTGCTCAGCCTGTTCGGAGCGGCGGTTACCTTCGAGCGCATCAACGCGGAGACGCATCAGGTCGAGACGGCGAGCACGGCGATACGCAGCCTGCTGAACATCGACGGCATCCGCTTCATGTATTCGTCGCTGATCCCGAACTTCATGGGCTTCACCGCGGTCGGGCTGATGATCGTCGCAATGATCGGCGCCGGCGTGGCCGAGGAATCCGGCCTGGTGACGGCGCTGATCCGAAAACTCGTCATCGTCTCGCCGGGCTGGGCACTGACCTACATCCTGTCCTTCGTCGGCATCATCGCCAGCATCGCGGCGGATGCCGGCTATCTGGTCCTGATCCCGCTCGCCGGCATCGCCTATCTCGCAGTCGGGCGCCATCCGCTCGCGGGCCTGGCGCTCGGCTTCGCGGCGGTCGCCGGTGCCTTCACGGTCAACATGCTGATCAAGCCGCTCGATGCGGTCCTCGTCGAGTTCACCAACGACGCCGCCCATCTGGTCGATCCCAACCGCTCGATCGGCCTGGCCTCGAACGTCTGGTTCTCCTGCGCGTCGGTGGTGTTCCTGACCGTCCTCATCGCCTTCATCACCGACAAGGTGATCGCGCCGCGCCTAGGAACATACAACCCGGCCCTCGCCGCCGAAGGCACCACGACGGAGCAGGGCGCGACGCTGTCCGAGCAGGAGTCCCGCGGACTGCGCTTCGCCGGCTTCGGCCTGCTCGCGCTGATCGCGGTCTTCTGCCTGCTGACGCTGCCGTCGGGGGCGCCGCTGCGCAACCCGACCACGGGCGAGCTGATCGGCAACTCGCCCTTCATGAACGGGCTCATCGCCCTCATCATGCTGATGTTCCTGACGACCGGCTGGACCTACGGCATCGGCGCCGGCACGCTGAAGACGCTGCCGGAGGTGATCGCGGCGATCGAGAAGTCGATCAAGAACCTCGGCGGCACGATCTTCCTGTTCTTCGTCCTGAGCCAGTTCGTCGCCTATTTCACCTATACCAACATGGGCACGGTGATGGCGCTGAGCCTGTCCGGCGTGCTGCAATCGGCGAATATCGGCGCCCTGCCGCTGCTGCTCGGCTTCATCGTCGTCGTGGCGATCATCGACCTGTTGCTGACCGGCGCGATCGCCAAATGGGCGATCTTCGCGCCCGTCTTCGTGCCGCTGCTGATGAAGCTCGGCGTCGAGCCTGAAGCCGTGCTGGCGGCCTACCGCGTCGGCGACTCGCCGATGAACGCGATCACCCCGCTCAACGCCTATTTCGCGCTCGTCGTCGGCTTCGCCCAGAAATACGACAAGTCCGCCGGCGTGGGCACGATCGTCTCGCTGATGCTGCCCTATGTCGTGTGGATTTTCGTGCTGTGGACGGCCCTCTTCGCCGTCTGGAAGATGCTCGGCCTGCCCTGGGGGCTGTGACGGCCGATCGCGTGATCCGAAACGACGCAACCCTCACTTGATCGGATGGATATCATGAGCAGTTCCTCCGTCCCTCTCGATGTCGATGCCGCGATCGACCACCTGATGAACTTCCTCTCGGTGGAGGGCGTGACCGGGCAGGAGGCCAATATCGCCGCCGCGGTCAGCGATGCGCTGAAGAAGATCGGCGTGCCGGCCTCGGCGATCCGCTTCGACGACGCCAACACGCGCATTCCGGTGCCGACGCAGACCGGCAACCTCATCGTCGACCTGCCCGGCACCAAGCCCGGTCCGCGCCTGCTGTTCTCGACCCATCTCGACACGGTGCCGCTCTGCGCCGGCGCCAAGCCCAGGCGCGAGGGCGACCGTATCGTCTCCGACGGCACGACCGCGCTCGGCGGCGATGCCCGCACCGGCGTCGCGCTGCTGGTGGTACTCGCCGAGACGCTGATCAAGCACAAGCTGCCCCATCCGCCGATCACCCTGCTCTTCACCGTCCGCGAGGAAAGCGGCCTGCACGGCGCCCGCGAGCTGAAGCCGGCGGAGCTTGGCGGCGCGGTCATGTGCATCAACGTCGACGGCCAGCTCGCCTCCGAGCTGATCATCGGCGCGGTCGGCCAGGAGAACTGGGAGGTCGAGATCAAGGGTCGGGCGTCCCATGCCGGCGTGGCGCCCGAAAAGGGCATCTCGGCCACGCTGGTCGGGGCGATCGGCCTGTCCGAGGCGCACAACGCCGGCTGGTTCGGCAAGGTCGTCAAACCCGATGGCCGCGGCACCAGCAATGTCGGCATCTTCGGCGGCAAGGGCGGCACGGTCGCGGCCGGCGACGCGACCAACGTCGTCACCGATTACGCCTTCATCAAGGGCGAGGCGCGCAGCCCCGAGCTGACCTTCGCGGGCAAGATCGTCGATGGCTATGAGGCCGCCTTCGCCAAGGCGAAGGCTGCGGTCAAGGACCATGAGGGCGACACCGCCGAGGTGACCTTCCGCCGGCAGCCGGCCTATCCGCCGTTCGAACTGGGCAAGGACACCCCCGTCGTCCAGCGCGCCACCAAGGCGCTCAAGCTCCTCGGCATCGAGCCGACGCTGCTGTTCTCCAATGGCGGGCTCGATGCCAACTGGCTCGACAAGCACGGCGTGCCCACGATCACCATTGGCGCCGGCCAGGCCGAGATCCACACCATCAAGGAATTCGTGAAGCTCGACGAATACGAGAAAGGCTGCCGTCTCGGCATCCTGATGGCGACGCTGGACGATTGAGGCCTTGTCGGATGCGGCTCGCCGGCACTCCCTCGCGTCGGCGCTCTGCGCCTCGGGGCGTGCCGACGGGCCGGCTGGACAGTTAGGGAGCTGAGCGATTGAGCCCGATAGCCTATACCGGCACGATCATCGCCGTCGCGGTCGTCCTGTTCATCTGGAACAGGATCCCGGTGGTCATCGTCGCCATGCTGACGGCGTTGTCGCTATGGGCGACGGGTGTCCTGACCCTGCCGCAGGCGCTCGGCGGCCTCGGTGATCCCGCGGTCATCTTCATCGCGTCGCTCTTCGTCGTCAGTTCCGGGCTCGAGATCACCGGCGTCACGGCCTGGGCGGGACAGTTGCTGATCAGGGGGGCGGGCGAGGAAAGCCGGACGCGCCTGCTCCTTCTGACGATGCTTCTGGTCTCGCTGCTGACCGCGCTGATCAGCCTCAACGGCGCCGTTGCTGCCTTGCTGCCGGTGGTTGTGGTCATTGCAGTCCGGCTGAAGCGAAACTCCTCGCAATTGCTGATGCCGCTGGTCTTCTCCGCCCATGCCGGTTCGATGCTGGCTTTGACGGGGACGCCGGTGAATGTCCTGGTCTCGGAGGCGGCGAGCGATGCCGGTTTCGGCGGCTTCGGCTTCTTCGAGTTCACGCTGATCGGCGTGCCGCTGCTCGCCGGCACGATGGCGATCATCATCCTGTTCGGGCAACGTCTGCTGCCGGAGCGCAACGGCGCGACCATGCCCGCCGATTTCAGCCGCCATGCCAAGACCCTGGTCGAGCAGTACGGGCTCGCCAGCGGCATCTACCAGATGCGCGTGCGCGCGAGCTCGCCTTATGTCGGCGTCGCGCCGGCCACGATCGACCTTTCCACCTTTCCCGGGCTGCAACTCGTCGCCATTCAGGAGGCCGACACGGCGGGTCCGCTGCGGCGATCTCTCGTGGCCGAGGGCGATCACCTGCTGGTGCGGGGCGACGCCGACGCGGCCGCGGCACTCGCGGCCAAGCTGCATCTCGCCTTCCGCGAGGAGGCGAAGCAGGGCGAGGGCGCGGAGACGCTGTTCAACCAGCGCTCAGGCCTTGCCGAAGTCGTCATCCCGCCGCGCTCGGGCCTGATCGGCCAGAGCGTCTTCCCGGGCATGGTCACCGAGAGCGGCGACCTGATCGTGCTGGCCGTGCAGCGCGCCGGGGCGGAGATCGCCGCGGCGACCGCACCCAAGGATTCCGGCGGCATCGTGCTTCAGGCCGGCGATACGATGCTATTGCAAGGCACCTGGAAGGCCCTCGACATCCATCTCGACGATCCCGACGTGCTGGTCGTGAGCTCGCCGGAGATGGTGCGCCGCCAGGCCGTGCCGATGGGGCCGGGCGCCAGGCAGGCCGTCATCATCCTGATCGCGATGGTGCTGCTGCTTGCGACCGGCATCGTGCCTCCGGCGGTCGCCGGGCTGCTCGCCGCCGGCGCGATTATCCTGTCCGGGATCATGAGCGTCGAGCAGTCCTACCGTGCCATCAGCTGGACCACGGTTATCCTCGTCGGCGCCATGATGCCGCTCTCCACCGCGATGGTCGAGACCGGGGCGGCGAAGCTGATGGCCGAGCGCCTCGTCTACATGGTCGGCGATGCCGGCCCGTTTGCACTGCTTGCCGGCCTGTTCGTGCTGACCGCTGTCATGGGCCAACTGATCAGCAATACGGCGACTGCACTCATCGTCATCCCGATCGGCGTCGCGGCGGCCGCGAGCATGGGCATCTCGCCGCGCCCGGTGCTGATGAGCACCGCCGTCGCCGCTGCGGGGGCCTTTCTCACGCCGATCGCCACGCCGACGAACCTGATGGTGATGGGGCCGGGCGGCTACACGTTCAGCGATTACTGGAAGCTCGGGCTGCCGTTGCTGATCTGGTTTTTCGTCGTCGCGGTTTTCATCGTGCCGCTCATCTGGCGCTTCTAGCGAAGGCCAGGGGCGTCACAGCAGTACTTCCACCAGAGGCCGAGGGTAGATCATGAAGAAAATTCTCATCATTGCGGCGTTCTCCACAACACTTGCTGCTTGCACTGCGCACGAAGAGCGCACGGCCGGTGGCGCGCTGATCGGCGCCGGAGCCGGCGCGATCATTGGCGGCGCCGTGACGGGCCGGCCCGGCGGCGCCCTGGCCGGTGCAGCGATCGGTGGTGCCGGCGGCGCGCTCGTCGGCTCGGCGACATCGCGGACCCGTACTTGCGTCGGACGCGATGAATTCGGCCGGCGGGTTCGCTTTGATTGTTGAGCGAGGCCGTCATTGACCTGCCATTGCCGGAGCGCAGCCTCTTTGGCTGAACTCGGCGATCGAACGCTGGCTACGTCGTGTGGCCTCTAGAGAAAGGTCCGGTTCCCGGCTGCCTCGTCCGCGCGAAAGCCGCGGGGCGCAGGACCGAAACACGTGGGCGCGAGACACCGGCGGATCGCATTGGTCCATGCGGCCTGCGGCGCCTCGCCTTGAACCTATCGATTGTAGCCTTGGGAGCGCGGTGATGATCAGGGTCGGAGCGAAATACCAGCATCTTATCCGCAGCGGCGGCTGCATCTGCCACAATCCGCAAATGCGCAGGGTCTCGGAGCGCCTGACCGATTTCTCGCGCCGCGGCTTCCTGGCTGGCCTGGGGGCGGCGCTGGTCGCGGCGGGGCAGCCCAGGCCCGTGCTCGCGGCTCCTGCGGTCTCGTCCGGCCCGGTCCTGTTCCGGAACCTCCGTCTCTTCGACGGCAAGGCCGACGCGCTTCGCACCGGAATCCAGGTGCTGGTCGAGGGCAGCAGGATCGCCGCCGTCGATACGACCAACAGCCCGCCGCCTGCCGACGCCCGCACGATCGATTGCGGCGGCCGCGTGCTGATGCCGGGCCTGATCGATGCGCATTGGCACGCGCTGTTTGCCGCCGTGCCCCTGGCAATCCTGATGGCGGCGGATCCCGGCTATATCTTCGCCGTCGCCACGGCCGAGGCCGAGCGCACCTTGCTGCGCGGCTTCACGACGATCCGCGACCTGGGCGGCCCCGTCTACTCCTTCAAGCGGGCGATCGACGACGGGGTGATCGCTGGGCCGCGCATCTATCCGTCCGGGCCGATGATCACCACCACCGGCGGCCATGGCGACCTGCGCCAGCTGACCGACCTGCCGCGTACCTCCGATCGGCTCAGCTCAGTCGAGACGCTGGGCGGCGCCATGATCGCCGACAGTGTCGGCGAGGTGCAGATGCGCACGCGCGAGCAGCTGATGCAGGGCGCTTCCCAGCTCAAGATCGTTGGTGGGGGCGGCGTGTCCTCGCCGCGCAGCCCGCTCGACATGTCCACCTTCAGCGAGACCGATCTTCGCGCCGCCGTCGCCGTGGCGAAGGACTGGAACACCTATGTGACGGTGCACGCCTATGCGCCGAATACGATCCAGCGCGCCATCGCCGCCGGCGCCGCCTGCATCGAGCATGCGCATCTGATGGACGAGGAGACGGCGAAGCTGATGGCCGACAAGGGCGTCTGGCTGAGCATCCAGCCCTTCCTGAGCACCGAGGATGCCGTGCCGCTGACCGGCCCGAGCGGGGAAAGGCTGCTGCAGGTGATCGCCGGGACGCACACCGCCTACGAACTGGCGCGCAAATACAAGCTCAAGACGGCCTGGGGGTCCGACATGCTGTTCTCTCCGGCCGTGACCGCCCGGCAGGGAACGATGCTGACGCACCTGGCGCGCTGGTATGGCAATGCCGAAATCCTGCAGATGGCCACGTCGACGAATGCCGAACTGCTGGCCCTGTCGAATCTCCGCAATCCCTATCCGGGCCGGCTCGGGGTCATCGAAAAGGGCGCCTTCGCGGATGTCCTCCTGGTCGACGGCAATCCGCTCGAGACAATCGGGTTGATCGCGGACCCGGACAAGAATCTGAAGGTCATCATGAAGGACGGCAAAATCTACAAGAACACCCTTGCCGCTTGAGCAGGGAACGGAGGGACCGCCGCTGCCGGGACGCACTCAGTCCACATTTCAACGGTAGGCGTTCTTTCGGCTGGCATTATCCGGGGACTGCAACGAATGCTCGTGCAGATCGGAACGCTCATCGCTGCCACGGGCCTCGTTCAGCTCGCCAACGGCTTCTTCAACACCTTCCTGTCGCTGCGGCTCACCGTAGAGGACTTCGGCGCGACGCTGACAGGTATCGTGCTCAGCGCCTATTTCATCGGCTTCACCATAGGCGCGGTGAGCAGCGGGCAGGTGATCCAGCGCGTCGGCCACATCCGCGCCTACACGGCGTTCGCCGGCATGGTGGTGATCGCGACCGCGGTGATGCCGCTTTTCGCTTCGCCGATCGCCTGGATCCTGTGCCGGGCCGTCATCGGCATGGGGTGCGTCGGCCTGTTCATCACCACCGAGAGCTGGTTGAACGCCAAGGCGCAAGCCGACCAGCGCGGCCGGGTCTTCGCGATCTACATGGTCGGCACGTTTCTGGCGCTGGCCGCCGGGCAACTGCTGATCGGCAAGCTCGCCATCCAGTCGTCGACGCCCTTCAACATCATCGTTGCCCTCTTCGCGCTTGCCCTGGTGATGGTGAGCACGACGCGGGCCGAACCACCCGCGGTCACGCCGGAGGCCTCGACGCTACGCTATGGCGACCTCACCCGGCAGGCGCCCGTCGCGGTGGTCGGCTGCGTCATCAGCGGAATGATCAGCAGCGCCTTCTACGCGCTCGTGCCGGCCTGGATGCTGAGCAATCACGTCGCACAGGAGACCATCGCGCTGTTCATGCTCGTCGCGGTATTGGGCGGGCTCGCGCTGCAGGTCCCGGTCGGCCGCCTGTCGGACCGCGTCGACCGGCGGGTCGTTCTGGCCGGGCTCGCGCTCGGATTCTCGGCTGCCGCCATCCTGCTGGTGCTGCTGCCGCGGCGCCTCGCCGCCGTCCTGCCGGTGGCTGCGTTGCTCGGCGGCTTCATGTCGACGCTCTATCCGGTCTGCGTCGCCCACGCGCTCGACCGCATGCCGGCCGATCGCGTCGTCGCCGTCAGCGGCAGGTTGATCCTCGTCAGTGGCTTGGGGTCGGCGCTGGGGCCGATCGTCGGAGCCGGCGTCATGGCACGGCTGGATATCGACGGGCTGCTGTATTTCATGGCGGCGGCGGCTGCTCTGCTCGCGGGCGTCGCCGGGCTGCGCATCTTGGCCAGGGCGCCTCCAGTGAAGGTGGAACGCCCCTTCGAGGTCATCGATCCCATGACCGCACCGATCTCGCTGGAGCCAGAAGCCACCGACGAGGACGGCACGCCGCGCCCGGTTGCGGCGTGACGCCCCGGCGATACCTAGGCGACGGTCGGCGCCGCGGACAGCTCAGGCTTCCACTCGGCGTCTGGAACTCGGCGCGGTACCGCCCGGTCAGCTCGAGCAAGGTGCCGAGATTCTCTTGCGGCGCGTCGGCCTCGACGTCGAAGGACAAGCGGACAGGTACAGCGGCCGAGTTTGTGCGACCGTATAAAGGCCTTCCACGAATGAGGTGCCTCGCTGACGGTACTTTTCTGAGAATGAACCGCTCTGCGGGAGGGCGTGGCAGTGTATCGAAAATGCGATAGTAGGTGATAGATGAGCCGCCCCAGATTGGGCAAATTATTCAATGAAATCAAAAGCGTAGATTATGGCGGCCTTGCAGCGGACACATTTCGGAGACAGGTATTTTCATAAATGAAAACAGTAGCTTAAAGCACACCCGAACAATCGAGTGGGAGTGAGGCGTGTAGGCGAAGGATGTTCCAGGTAGGGCTGCGCCGAAGCTGTCGTTGACGACCTATTCGGCGGGGACCGGGATGATGGTGGTGAAGCGCCACCCTTGAGTCGTGCGGACGGCGATCTGATTTATTAGGAACCTCAGCGTCCGTGCCGCTTGGCCGGGGGCGCCAATCGTGATCCGCGTGGGCACGTAGAGGTGCATTGTGTCCGGCCCGAGCCGTGTGATGCGGCACTCTGCAATCTCCGGTTCGAACTGCCAGGTGCCCCTGAAATTGTTCTCGAAGCGCTGCAGCACGGCTTCTCGCCCGAAAAACTGCCCGGCGCGAGCCACAAACATGACAGAGCCTGCGTAGGCTGGCGTGTCGGGGGCGAGGACGGCGTCGATTCCGGCGAGGTCGTGTGCATTCTCGGCTCGCACCTGGCGTTCGAACAAGGCGCGGACTTCGGCAGCTTCATCCGTTTGAGCCGCGCTCGGGCCAAGGTCGGCGGGAAGTGTTTGCGTCATAGGTCCAAATCTTTCTCGGGTGCGCACCGTAGCGTCCAATATGCATTTGCGCCGATATGGGCGGCGATTTCGAGGCTATGGCCGCAGAGTCCCGTGTGCACGACAAATTGGCGCATGGGCGTCCTACTCACAGGACCTGGCGACGCGTCGAACAGGTGTTGGTGCGCATTGGAGCCCTGGCGCACGGCGCAGCGTCACCTTGGCCGGCGCACCGCTCTCACCTTGCCGCTGTTTCCGCCGCCGCAATAGAACCGCTCGCCGCCGTCGGCTTCGAGGCCGGACACGAAGACGCCTGCGGGCATGTCGAGCCGCTCCAAAACCTCGCCCGTTCGCGGATCGACGCGCCTGAGATCGCTCTCATCGCCTTCCCAGGTGCCGTGCCAAGCTCGCCATCGCTCCAGGTCACCCCGGTGACGAAGCGGTTGGACTCGATGGTGCGCAGGATCGCTCCCGTCTCGGGGTCGATCTGGTGAATCTTCCGGTCCTGGTACTGGCCCACCCAGAGCGTCCCCTCGGCCCAGGTCAGCCCCGAATCGCCGCCGCCTCCGGGCGCCGGGATCGTGGCGAGCACCTGGCCGGTCTCCGGGTCGATCTTCTGGATGCGGCTCTCGGCGATCGCGGACGGGTTCAACGGCATCGTCGTCCATCTGGCGAACCATGACGTCACGCTGACGGCGGTGTCGCGGGCGCCACTCGCCAAGCTGCAGGCCTTCAGGCAGCGAATGGGCTGGACGTTTCCCTGGGCCTCGTCGGCCGGCGGCGAGTTCAATTACGACTTCAACGTCTCGTTCTCGGAGGAGGCGCAGCGGGCGGGAGCGATCGACTACAATTATCGGCGCGGCGGCTTCGTGATGGACGCGCTGCCGACCACCGGGCCTGTCGCCGAGTTCGCGGCCATGTCCGGAACCGACGTGCCGACCTATGCACGCGACAGGCCGGGCCTGAGCGCCTTCGCGCTGGAGGATGGCGTCGTCTACCATACCTACTCCACCTATGCGCGCGGCGTGGACGGCATCTGGGGCATGTTCCCCTGGCTCGACCGTGCGCCCAAGGGGCGCAACGAGGCCGGCGGCCCGTGGTGGCGCCACCACGACGACTACGGCAGGGGCTGAGTGAGGCCGTGGCGATCCGTCGTGAAAATAGCGCGGCGTCCGCTTTCGGCACTGCCGATTGGCTCGGCCTCGCGGCCGCGCCAACCTTCGCGATCATGGCGCTGCTGACGGCAATGTTCGGTCGCGGTCAGCCGGACATCCTCTGTTCGGCGATGCATGATGCGTCGCCCCTGAGCGGAATGGTCACGATGTACGCGCTGATGAGCACCTTCCATTTGGCGCCTTGGCTGAGGCTGATCTCCAGCCAAGCCCGCGGCGGCCGCCGGAGCTGATCCGGCGCCTATGTCAGCAGTACCGTCGCGCCGGTCGTCTGCCGCGCCGCCAGCCGGCGGTGCGCCTCCGCTGCCTCCGCGAGCGGCAGGCGGGCATGGACGGGGATCTTTACCGCCCCGCTCAGGACGACGTCGAACAACTCCTCGCTCATGGCGAGCACGTCCTCGCGCTTTGCGAGATGCGTGAACAGCAGCTGCCAGGTGGCGAAGAGCGAGCCCTTCTGCATCAGCAGCATGATGTCGAATGGCTCGATCGGTCCCGAGGCCGTGCCGAAGCTGACGAAGGTGCCCAGCGGCCGCAGGCAATCGAGCGAGGCCGGGAAGGTCGCCTTGCCGACGCCGTCATAGACGACATGGCAACCCGCGCCCCCGGTGATCTCCCGTACGCGCGCCGCAAAATCCTCTTTGCGGTAGTCGATGACATGGTCGCAGCCGTTCCGGCGGGCAAGCTCGGCCTTCTCGGGCGAGCCGACCGTGCCGATGACGGTCGCGCCGAGATGCTTGGCCCATTGCGTCAGGATCAGCCCGACGCCGCCCGCCGCAGCGTGCACCAGGATGATGTGTCCGGCCGCGACGCGAAAAGTGCGGCGCAGCAGGTATTGCGCCGTCAGCCCCTTCAGCATCATCGCTGCGCCGGTCTCGAAAGCGATGGCGTCCGGCAAGTGCACGAGGTAGCGGGTCGGCACGATGCGCTCCTCGGCATAGGAGCCGAGCATCTCGACATAGGCCACGCGGTCGCCCGGCGCGAAATCGCGGACGCCTTCACCAACCGCGACGACCTCGCCCGCGCCCTCGTTGCCGGGGATGAAGGGCAGGGCAGGCGGCGCGTAGTCGCCGGTGCGGAAGTAGATGTCGGTGAAGTTGAGGCCGACAGCCCTGTTGCGGACGCGGACCTCGCCGGGCCCGGGCTGGCCGATCTCGACGTCCTCATAGGTCAGCACCTCTGGCCCGCCATGGCGGTGAACACGGATCGCTTTCATGATGTCGGCTTCCTCGCTGCGTTGCATGCCGGCCCGGGCTTGGCGGGAGATAGCGCGCAGCGAGCTACGGTTGTAGGCTGATATCGGCGACATCAGAGTTCACCAAAAATGATATCCGACCAGATCGGCCTCGACCTTCTCCGGACCTTCGTCGCGGTCTGCCGGCAGGGCAGCCTGAGCCGGGTCGCGGCGCAGACCGGCCGCACCCAATCGGCGTTGAGCATGCAGATGCGCCGGCTCGAGGGCCTGCTCGAGCGGCATTTGTTTCAGCGCACCGGCCGCGGCGTCGTGCCGACTCCCGAGGGCGAGCTCTTCCTGGGCTACGCGACCCGCATCCTCGCCCTTGGCGATGAGGCCGTGACGCGTCTGCGGCAGGCCGAGATCAGCGGCGTCGTGCGCGTCGGCCTCGCGGAGGAGATCGCGACCGCGTCGTTGCCGGCCGCTTTGGGACGGCTGCACCGCGCCTATCCCGACATCCGCCCCGACGTCGTGGTCGAGCACAGCGTCGCGCTCGGCCGGCTTTGGGGCGAAGACGGCCTGGACATCATGATCGGCCCCACCTCGGTCGTCACCGCCGATGCGCTGATCACATGGAATGTCGCGCTCCAATGGGTCGGAGCCCCCGACTATGCCCCAGATCCGGAGCGGCCGCTCGACCTCGTCGCCTTCGCCGCGCCCTGCCTGTGGCGCCGGCGCATGATCGATGCGCTGGTCGCGGCCGGCCGGGAGCACAAGGTCACGTTCACGAGCCAGAGCGTCACGGCTCTGCAGGCGGCGATCGAAAGCGGATTGGGCATCGGGCTGCTGCCGGCCGAATCCGTTCGGGCCGGGGCGATGCGGGTGTTGAAGACGTCGGCCGGCGTGCCGGAGCCGCTGACCGTCCAGTACGGCCTCTACGCCCATGACCGGCGAAAGCCGGTCGTGGACGCCGCGATCGCTGCGCTGCGGGAGGGCATACCGGCAATGCCGGGGCTGTGACCCATTCTCGGGTTTGGCGATAATCGGCGGCGCGACGAGCGGCCTTCGGCGCAGACCGGAGATCTGCAAAAATATTTTGGTCTCGATGTCGATTTGGCATGGGCTCGTTCGTCGAGACCCTGAGGGGTGGGAGCACGACGTCGTCGCGCCAGTGCCCTCGGCAAGGAGACGAAGACATGCGTTTCATGATGATGGTCAAGACCGGTAATACCGCGCCGCCTACGCCCGCGCTGATGGAGGCGATGGGCAAGCTCATCGAGCGCGAGTTCACGGCGGGCAGGTTGATCGACACCGGCGGTCTGCTGCCGAAGCCGATGGGCTTCGAGGTCCGGCTGTCGGGCGGGAAGGTCGAGGTGATCGACGGCCCCTTTACCGAGGCCAAGGAGGTTATCGGCGGCTATGCCATCTTCGAGCTTGCCGGCCGCGACGAAGCCCTCGCCAGCGCGCTCGAGTTCATGAACCTGCATAAGGAGCTGGCCGGGGACTGGGAGGGCGTCTGCGAAGTGCGCCCGATGGAGGCCCACGGGGCCTGACCGCGCGCCGTGCGCATCGGCGGCCCGATGCGCACGGCCAAACCCTTGCGCGCCCGAGTCATTCGTGAAGATTTTCTTGCTTGCAGTGTTCTCTATTTGTTCTAAATTAGGGCAATTCAGTCTGTGTTTGAGTAGGCGTTGAGATGCGTGCTCCTTTGAAAGCGACTCCTGGTCGCCAAGGCGCAGTTGCGCCTTGGGCCCAAGGCCGGGACAACTACTTTTTCGCGGTGGTGCCGGATCGTGAGGCGGCGGCCTGGATCGATGATGTCGCTGATTGGCTGCGATCGCGATACCGGCTCAAGGGCCAGCGTTTCGCTGCGGAGCGTTATCACGTCACGCTTCATGGCGGCGCATTGCCGGGCGGGACGGAGGCTGAGCTCGTCGCGCGCATGGCGGCGGCGGCCGATGGCATGTCGCCAGCGGGTTTTGCCGTCGGTTTCGACCACGCGCTGAGTTTTCCCGGAGGCGGGGAGGAGCACCCTTTCGTGTTGTCGTTCAGCGATCAATTATGGGGGCTGAGGACGCTTCACGCCGCCCTCGGGCGGGCCATGGCCGCAAATGGGCTGCTCGTCGCGCGCTCGTTCACCCCGCACCTTACGATGCTCTATGACCCATGCGTCGTGCCCGAAACGGATATCGAGCCCATCCGCTGGACGGCGCATGACTTTGTGCTGATCCGGAGCCTGCACGGCCAGTCGCACTACCAGTTCCTCGGCCGCTGGCCGCTCAAGCCCTTGCCGACGCACTGACCGGGTCGATTCAAGGCTGCGGGCTGTCCTCAGCTCCGCGTCACTTAGTCGAGCCGATCCGGCCCCGTCTGCGGCAGCGCTTCCAGCACGTGCACCGCCACGCCCTCCCGCTCCAGCCGTTCGCGTCCGGCCATTCCGGCCAGCTCGAAGACGAAGAGCGCGGTGACGCACTTGGCTCCCAGCCGGCGGATCAGCTGCACGGCGGCAGCGGCAGTGCCGCCTGACATCAGCACATCGTCGAGAATGGCGACGGAACGGCCTTCGAACCGGCTCGCCTTCGAGACGACGACGCCGCTGCCGAGCTCGTAATTGGCCATGACGCTGCGGATGACGTCGACCCGGATCGAGTCGACCTTGCGGATCTCGATGAAGCCGAGCCCGTTGCGATAGGCGAGGGCGCCTGCCAGGCCCAGCCCGCCGATATCGATCCCGGCCAGCACCTCGACATGGTCCGGCAGGCGCTGCGCCAGGGCCGAGACGATCTTCTGCGTCGTCCGGCCATCGATCGTGCCGGCGCCGATATCCGGAAAATCCGCGCCGGCGACAGGATGGTCCTTCCAGCGGCGATACGGAATTCGCAGGTCGCCGCCGCTGCCTGGCGCGAGGAATGTGACGCGATTCATGCTGCTCGCCGCCTTTGCCGCTTGTGTCGGAGGGGTCTCATATGTCCGTGCCGTATCGATGACAGCTGCAAGAAGGCGCCCTGCGTGACCTTGAGGCGAGCGGCCGGAATACTGTGTGGCCAAGAAAATATGATTGCGCCAGCCGCGTCAAAAATGGGTTAGTCCCGATTAGGGGGCCGGTGCTGCGGCCAGGCATGGATATAGTCGCGCTCTCTTGATCGAGGGCGCACCATGCTGTCTGAGCCCGTCATCATCCTGGGCGAACCGCCGCAGGCCGGACTTGCCCGGCCGGCTGGGCGTTCCGGCCATGTGTCGACCGCTCCCGCCATGTCGGTCGAGATCGCGACGCCCGAGCGCTTCTTCACGATCGAGCGGGAATGGCGGGACCTGACCGGCCGCGCGCTTGCCGGCAATGCCTTCATGGAGCCGAGCCTCGTGGCTGCGGCGGCGCATGCCGACGGGGTGCGCGTGCATGTCCTGCTCGCCTGGGCATCCTTGCGGCCGGGCGAGCCTATTCGCCTTGCCGGCGCCTGGGCCTTCGCCTGCCGGCACCCGTCCTCGGACATCCCGGTCCAGGTCCTCAAGACCCCAGTCCACGGCCATGCCGGCCTCGGCATACCGGTGCTCGATGCCGGCCTCGCCGCTGCCGTCCTGGCGCAGATGCTGGATGCGGTCGCCGAGGAGCCGGACTTGCCGAAGCTGATCGAGATCAACGGTTTCGACGGGGAGGGCCCGGTCGCGTCGTTGCTGATGGACGAACTGGCGCGACGCGGCTCGCGCCATGTCGAGCTCGAACGGCGCTGCCGGCCGCAACTCGTCAAGGGCGTCGCCGAAGCCGCGCCGCTCTCGGCCAGCCGCGAGCGGGCGCTGAGGCAGAAGCGCCGGCGCCTTGCCAGGAGCGGGCAGTTGAGCTGCACGGTCCATTGCACGCAGGACGAGGTGCATGCTGCGCTGGACGAGTTTCTCGCCCTGGAGGTCGCCGGCTGGAAGGGCAAGGCGATCGAACGCGGCCACGCGATCCGGCGGGAGCTTGCGCTCGAGGCGTTCTTCGGCCCGGCTCTCGACGGGCTGGCCGCGCATGGGCTCGTCAGGATCACCGCGCTTCGCAGCGATGGCAGGCCGGTCGCCATGCAGGTGACGATCCGCTCCGGCGCGACGGCCTTCACCTGGAAATCCACCTATGACGAGGCGCGGCGGGATTGCGGGCCGGGCCTCCTGCTGCTGCAGGACGTCACCGCCGCGCTTCTCGCCGACCCCGCAATCGGCGCGGTCGATTCCTGCAATCACCGCGACGATGGCTACATGGCCGAATTCTGGAGCGGGCGTAAGCCGGTCCTCGACATGGTGCTGGACGTCCGGCGGGGGCGAACGCTCGGCTTCTCCCTGCTGAGCTCGTCCGAGTTCGCGCGCCAATGGCTCAAGGCCGAGGCCCGGCGCGTGCACAAGGCCCTGCGCGTCGCCACGGGGAGGGTGTCGTCGGCGATCCGATCCCTGAAGCGGGGCGAAGCGGGGAGCGGGCAAACCCAGGTGGCACCGCCCGGCGCCGCGCAATCCCGCGACCAGACTTCCGGAAGGCTGCCGCGATGACGATGTCCTCGGCTTTGCGCGAGCGCTTCGACGGCCTGCCGTCGCGCGGAACTGCCACGGCGGTGGCGCCGACGGCATTGGCCCAGAACGATATCAGGGTGGAGCTGGCCGACGCCGCCCGCTTCGGCGCGCTGGCCGAAGCCTGGACCTCGCTCGCCGCCCGCGCCTGCGTGCCGAATGCCTTCATGGACCCGGCGGTGGCGCTCGCGGTCGCCGAGGCCTGGCCGTATCCGGTTCGCGTCCTGCTCGCCTGGCGTGATGCCGAACCCGGCCCGGCGCCGCTTCTGGTCGGCGCCTGGCTGTTCGTCGAGCGGCGCACGCGCCAGTCCTGGCCCTATCGGGCGCTGGTCTGCCCGCCCTGTTCGGTCGCCTATCTCGGAACGCCCGTCGTCGATCCCGACCATGCCCGCGCCGTCTTCGCCGCGATCTTCGCGACGATCCGGGAAGCGCCGGACCTGCCGAAGATCGTGCAGGTCGGGGATGTCTCCGACGACCCGCTCCTGATGGACGCCCTGCGCTCGGCGCTGCTGGACGGAGCGGGAGCCTGGACGCCGATCGGGCGGCGCAGGCGCGCCAAGCTGGAAACGCGGCTCGACGCGAAGACCTATTGGGCCAACTCGATGTCTGCGAAGCACCGCCACGGGTTCGAACGCATGAGGCGGCAGCTCGCGCAGCAGGGCAAGCTGGAATTCGTCGCTGTCGGGCAGCCCGCCGCCGTTGCCGTCGGAATCGAGGAGTTCCTCGCCATGGAGGCCTCGGGCTGGAAGGGCGCGCGGCGCAGCGCGCTGGCCTCCGACCCTGCGACTGCGCTGTTCACACGCCGGATGCTGCAGGGCCTGGCCGAGCGCGGACGGGTCTCAGTGCAGTCGCTGCGCCTTGACGATGTTCCGATCGCGATCCTCGTCGTGCTCTATTCCGGCCCGGGCGCCTTCACCTGGCGGGTCGCCTATGACGAGCGCTACCGGCGCTATTCGCCCGGCATCCTCGGGCTTGAGAACACGACGGCGCACCTACTGTCCGATCCCGCGGTCGCGTCGGCCGATTCCTGCAATCACATGGATGTCGGCTACCAGGCCGAGCGCTGGGGCGAGCGGCACGAGGTCATCGACTTCCTGATCGATCTCGGCTCGGCCCGCCCGCTCCGCCTGGCCGTGCTGGGCCGGCGCGAACGCGCGTTCCTGCGCTGCAAGGCGCTGGCGCGGCAGGCCTACCATGCCGCGCGCCGGAAGCGGGCCGAGCTGACCCTGAAGCTGCGGGCGCGGCTCGGGCATGGCCCGGGACCCGCGGCAGCTCCGGGGGCGTGAGGGCAGCATGCGCCAGGTCGACATCGCCATCATCGGAGCAGGTCTTGCCGGTTCGGCCGCGGCGGTGCTGCTCGGCCGCAGCGATCATGAGGTCGTGCTGGTCGATCCGCATCCGGTCTATCGCCCCGATTTCCGCTGCGAGAAGCTTGCGCCCGCCTCGGTGCGGCTGCTGCGGCGGATGGGGCTTGCCGGCCTGGTGCTGCCCCAGGCCGCGTGCAGCGGCGATCTCTGGATCGCGCGCTTCGGCCGTGTGGTCGACAGGATGCCGATCGATCAATACGGCATCCTCTACCAGGACCTGGTGAATGCGGTTCGGGCCGGCATTCCCGACAAGGTGCCGCTCCTTGCCGGCACCGTCGCGGCGATCCGCCCGAGCGACGACCGCCAGATCGTCACGCTGATGACCGGCGAGGAGATCGAGGCTCGGCTCGTCGTGCTGGCGAACGGGTTGAACTGGGCGCTGCGGCGCTCGCTCGGCATCACCTGCCGGCTGCTGAGCCCGGTCCATTCGACCACGCTCGGCTTCGACATCGTGCCGCTGGATCGCTGCCGCTTCGCCTTCGACTCGCTGACCTATTACGGCGAGCGCCCGCAAGACCGCACCTCCTATCTGACGCTGTTCAGGATGGGCGAGGGCGTGCGTGCCAATCTGATGACCTACCGGACGGCCGATGACCCGTGGCTGCAGGAGTTCCGCGCCACGCCGGAAGCGGCCCTGCTGCGCGTCATGCCTGGGCTTGCGCCTCTGCTCGGCCGGTTCGGCATCGTGGCGCCCATCCGCGTTCGCCCGGCCGATCTCTATGTCGCGGAGAACCTGGCGCAGCCCGGCATCGTGCTGGTCGGCGACGCCTTCGCCACGTCCTGCCCGGCAGCCGGCACCGGCACCGAGAAGGCGCTGAACGATGTCTGGCGCCTGTGCGAGGCGCATGTCCCGCATTGGTTCGCCAGCGATGGCATGGCGGCCGGCAAACTCGCCAGCTTCTACGACGACCCGGAAAAGCAGGCCGTCGACCGCAATTCGGAACAGGCTGCCCATGCCCTCAAGGCGGTGACGCTGATGCCGGGGCCGGCCTGGCAGGCGCGGCGCTGGGGACGGTTCGGCGGGCGCTGGCTCAAGGGCGTCCTGCGGCGCACGCGGATGGCGGGACGGATGACTTTCGCCGGGCATGGCGGCCGGTAGGCCGGCTCCGCTCGGCTTCGCGGTTCACGGGCGGATCGGGGCATTTGCGATGGGTGGATCAGGGGTGACATTGGCTCGGCTGGCCGCGGCGCCGCGCGGGCAGGAGGCCTTGCGCCTCGAAATCCGCGAGGATGTCGCGGCGCTTCATCGGCATTGGAGCGAGCTCGAGCAGCGCTGCGCCGACTGCACGATCTTCCAGACGGCGGATTGGTGCCTCGCCTGGGTCGAGGCGGCGCGGGAGGCGGGCGTGGTCGAGCGACCCCGCATCGTCGCGATCTGGCGCGGCTCCCGCCTGGTCCTGCTCTGGCCGCTGGCGATCCGGACGCTGTCGATGTTCCGCATCCTCCACGCGCTGGCGGAGCCTGCGACGCAATATGGCGACGTGCTGGTCGATGAGGACGAGGATCGCGCGGCGCTGGTCGAGATGGCCTGGCGGGCGGTGCGCGCCATGCGCGATGTCGACGCGATCGAGCTTCGCCGGGTGCGCAACGGCTCGCAGCTTGCCGGCCTGCGCGACCTGATCGCGCATGGCGTCGACCGGTCGCGCGAGAGCGCGCCCCTGGTCGATTTCCACCTGCTCGCCGCGACCCCGGCCGAGGCCCAGCGCACCAGCCGCACGCGCAATGCCCTGCGCCGCCACGAGCGCCTTCTCGCGGAGCAGGGCCCGGTCGGCTTCGAGATCCTCGCGCGGCCGCAGGAGCAATGCGAGGCGCTGGCCGAAGCCTTCGCGCTCAAGCGCGAATGGCAGAAGGAGAAGGCGACGATAAGCGCCGGCTACGCCCATGGTGCCAGTGACGGCAGCCTGCTGCGCCTGGCGCGGGACGGGCACCTCTTCGTGGCGCGGCTGCGGGTCGGCGAGCGGACGGCGGCGCTGGAGATCGGCGCGATCAGGCAGCGCCGCTACTGGTCGCTGGTCCAGAGCTACGACCTGCGCTTCGCCAAACACGCTCCGGGGCGGCTGCTGTTCTGGCACCTGCTGGCGAAATGCCCGGAGCTTGCGATCGACGTCTTCGACTTCCTGGCGCCGGCCACCCGGCACAAGCTGGAATGGTCCAATGCCGAGACCGGCATCCGCGACTATCTCGTCCCGGTCTCGCTCAGGGGCCGCGTGGCGGTGTCCTATCTCACCATGGTCAAGCCGCGCCTGCGCGGTCTCTACGGCCGGCTTCCGCCGGGCCTGCGCCAGCGCCTGGGGCTGCTGGTCCGCGGCCTGAGCTGAAGCGCTGCTGGCGCTCATCGGAGGTACTCCAAGCGCGAGGCTCGACGCCGCCTGCGGCTGCGCGTTCAATGACCTGTCCGGACCTGCCCGCCGCGCGCGGGCGCTACGGGAACGCCGGCGGCGGGGGCTGCGCCGGAATCTGGCTACCCAAGGAACAGCGATGCCGCTCTCGCTCACAGCTCCGGTGACGGCCCACCCCGTCCGCGCCGAACAGGGGCGGGATTTCGGTGATCGCTACCTCGTCCTGCTCTGCGGCCTGCTGCTCGGCTATGCCACCTTCGGCAAGGGCTTCGCCTATATCGGCGTGCCGCCGCTCTTCGTCAGCGAGATCGTGCTCGTGCTGGGACTGGTCGCGCTGCTGGCGTCCGGCTGCTGGCTCGCCATGCTGATGACGCTGCCGAGCCTCGCGATCGTCCTGCTGATCGGCTGGGTCGTGCTGCGGACCTTGCCCTATCTCGGGCTCTACCGCTTCGATGCGCTGCGCGACAGCGTGCTCGCCATCTACGGCGTCTTCGCCTTCATCATCGTAGCGCTCCTGCTGCAGAAGCCGCAGCGCCTCGGCTGGCTGATCGGCAATTACAGCCGCTTCGCCCTGTTCTACGGCTTTTCCGGAGCGGCGCTGGCCTACGCCACCAGCGGCCTTTCCGACATCCTGTCCTGGCCGTTCTCCGGCGTGCCCGTGGTCTTCGTGCGGATGGGGGAGGCGTCGGTCCATCTCTGCGGGGCGGCGGTCTTCGTGCTGCTCGGCCTGCGGCGGGTTCCGCTGCTATGGGTCGGGGCCGTGCTGGTCGGCTTCGTCATGGTGTCGGTCAGCCGCGGCGCGATGCTGTCCTTCATCGTTCCGCTCTGCCTTGCGGCGCTGCTTGGCGGCAAGCTCCACCGCATCGTGCCGATCGCAGCAGCGGGCGGCGCGATCCTGTCGCTCGTCATGGTCCTCGGCGTGCAGGTCGAGACCGACGGCGGCCGCGTCATCGGCCCGGCGCAACTCATCAACAACGTCGAGAGCCTGGTCGGCCGCAGCGACGCGTCGAACCTCGACGGCACCAAGACCTGGCGGCTGCGCTGGTGGCATTCGATCGAGGACTACACCGTGCACGGCCCCTATTTCTGGACCGGCAAGGGTTTTGGCGTGAACCTCGCCATCGATGACGGCTATGTCGTCGGCGAGGACGGCGGCCGCGGCAGCGGCCAGCCGGTCCGCGCGCCGCATAACGCCCATCTCAACATGCTGGCGCGCGCCGGCGTGCCCGGTCTTGCGCTCTGGCTGTTCGTCTTCGCGACATGGTTCGCGCTGCTCTTCTCGCGCATGCTGGCCGCGCGCCGGAACGGCGACGAGGACTGGGCCAAGCTGTTCATCTGGATCGGCTGCTACGGGCTCTCGCAGCTGATCAACGCTTCCTTCGACGTCGCGCTGGAGGGGCCGATGCTCGGCATCTGGTTCTGGTGCATCGTCGGGCTCGGCATCGGCTCGTCCATGCTCTACGGCGCGGCCCAGGATGTCAGGCTGTCGCCGGGCTCGCTGGCGCGGGGCGGGCGGTGACGCGCGCGGCATGGCTGCTGGCCGTCCTCCTGCTGGGCCCGCTCCCGGCCATGGCCGCGCCGGGCGAGCGCAAGGCCTGCCCGGCCGGGGCGATCCGCATCGGCACCGAGCAATCGCTCTTCGCTGCAGTGGAGGAGGCCGCGCCCGGTGCGAGCTTCTGCATCGCGGCCGGACTGCACCGTCTTCAATTCGCGGCGCCGAAGGACGGGCAGCGCTTCTTCGGCGAGCCGGGCGCGATCCTGAGCGGGGCGAAGCTCCTCGACGGCTTCAGGCCGGACGGCCGCTTCTGGGCCGCGAGCGCGGATATTTCCATCGGGGTGACGCGCGGCGTCTGCGCGCCGGGCTACGAGGCCTGCGCGCGGCCTGTCGGAGTCTTCATCGACGACGAGCCGCAGCGTCAGGTCGCCCGCAAGGAGCTGCTCCGCCCCGGCGCCTTCTTCTACGACCGGCCGAAGCAGGAGATCGTCCTGGCCGAGCCGCCCGGCGGCAGGCGCGTCGAGGTGACCGCCGTTCCCTATGCCTTCTACAGCACGGCATCGTCCGTGCTGATCAGCGGCCTGACCGTCGAGAAATATGCCAACCCGGCGCAGGAGGGCGCGATCCGCGGCGATGGCGAGGCCTGGCGCGTCGAGAATGCGGAGCTGCGGCTGAACAGCGGCGCCGGCGTCTCGGTCGATGCCGACGGCGTCATCGTCAACTGCAACATCCACCATAACGGCCAGATCGGCGCGACCGCGGACGGGGTCGACATCCTGCTCGAAGGCAACGAGATCTGGGCCAACAACATCTCCGGCTTCGAGCCTGGCTGGGACGCCGGCGGCGTCAAGATCACCGTGGCCACCGAGGTCACCTTCCGCAACAACCACGTCCACCACAATAACGGCCCCGGCCTCTGGTGCGACGAGCGCTGCGCGAACGTGGTCTTCGAGGACAATCTCGTCGAGTTCAACCAGGGCGCCGGCATCTTCTTCGAGCTCTCCTCGCAGGCGGTGATCCGCCGCAACACGCTGCGCCAGAACAACCAGGCCGGTGCCGGCTGGTATTGGGGCGCCGAGATCCAGATCGCCGCCTCCGAACTCGCCGATATCACCGGGAACACCATCGTCGTGCGCCCGTCCGGCCGGGCCGTCATGCTGATCGACCAGAACCGCTGGAAGGTCGGCGGCGGCTTCTACAAGACGCGCGGCAACCGCGTGCACGGCAACGACGTCACCTTCCTGGGCGCCGGCGCCACCGGCGGCGTCTCGGTCTCCGATCCCTCGGCCGAGAATTTCGCGATCATGGCGAAGGGCGCCAACGCCTTCGAGGGCAACACCTACCGCGCGCCCGCCGGGCAGGTTCCGGTCTTCGCCTGGGATACCGTCCAAGGGGATTTCGCCGGCTTTCGCGCGCTCGGCCAGGAGCAGCACGGCACGCTGATCATGCCGGAGGCAGCGCGCTGAGCGCTGGCCCACCCGCGACGGCGTCGGGTGGCAATGGCTTGCCGGCGGGCTCGCCGGAGCTCATCCGGCGCAGCCTGCGGTCGAGCGGCTTCTCGACCAGAAGGAAGACCGCGACGCCGACCGCGATGCTGAGGACGATGCCGATGATCCGCGCGGGCAGCACGAGCGAGGCCGGCACGTCGAAATGGCCGAGCAGCTTGCCGCCGGCGGAGAGCACGAACCAGTGCGACAGGTAGATGCTGAACGAGGCGTCGCCGAGCTTCCAGACCAGCCGGTTGAGCGCGTTGTCGGCGAAGAGCCCGCGGCAGGCGATGAAGCCGATGAACAGCATGGCCGCGACGCCGATGCGGTAGATCGGGTGCAGGCCCCATTCCGGCGCGAGCCAGAACGCCGCGAGCGCGAAGGCGGCGAAGGGCAGCGCGCTCAGCGCCCGCTCGACCGGCCGCAGGCCTTCCAATGACCGGATCAGCCAGCCGAGGCCGAAGGCGAACATGAACGGGCTGAAGACATGCGAGACGATCGCCGAGGAGCCGGCGCCGGGCGCCCCCGCGATCACCGGGCTCGGCACCCCGGCGAACACGATCCCGGTCGCGCCGAATGCGGCCATTAGCCAGGCCAGGCCGAGCCGGGCCCGCGTGCCGCCGCCGAGCGTCAGCAGCATCGCCGCGACCGAGCTGTAGAAGATCATCTCGTGCTCGAGCGTCCAGCCGACGCCGAGGATCGGGAAGCCCATTTGCGGCAGGATCAGGTAGGATTTCGCCAGGGTGACGAGGTCGGGCGTGAAGTTGTTCAGCCGCCAGGCGCTGTTCAGCGCATAGGCCAGCACCGCGAGGCTCGTGAAGAGCCAGTACATCGGGTAGAGGCGCAGGATGCGCGAGCGCAGGAACGACCAGCCGCTCTCGGACGTGCCGATGCGCATGCAGATCACGTAGCCGGAGACGATGAAGAACAGCTCGACCCCCATCGCCGAAAACGGCTGATACCAGGCGGGCAGGGCGGCATTGGTGCTGATGTGCTTGGTCAGGAGGAAGGAGTGGCAGACCACGACCTCGCATGCTGCGAGCGCGCGCAGCCATTGAATTTCGACACGCCGTTCCCTCTGCACAGTCAAGGCCTTTCGCAGCGTCCCGCCGCTGGATGGGCCTCGTTGTCTCCGAGGCCTCTTGTCATTTCGCGCCCCGTGCGGTGAGCACCGCAGGCACGGTCTCGAGCAGGATGTAGAGGTCGAGCCAGATCGACCAGTTCCGGATGTAGAACAGGTCCTGCTCCTTCTGCACCGCGAGATCGCCGCCGCTGCGCGAGCTGACCTGCCAGAGGCCGGTCAGGCCGGGCGGCACGCTGACGCGCAGCACCTGGAAGTCGGGGTCGAAGCCGCTCATGTGGTAGGCCGGGAAAGGCCTCGGCCCGACGATGCTCATCTCGCCGCGCAGGATGTTCCAGAGCTGCGGCAGCTCGTCGAGGCTGGACCGGCGCAGGACGTTGCCGATGCCCGGCAGCACCCGCGGGTCGTCGCTGAGCTTGAAGAAGCGGGCCCACTCGGCGGCGGCGCGCGGGTCGCTCTGCAGGTGCTCGCGCAGCCGCTCCTCGGCATTGCCGTACATGGTGCGCAGCTTCAGCACGTCGAGCACGCTGCCGTCGCGGCCGACGCGGCGCTGCCGGTAGAAGGCGGGCCCGGGGTCGGCGATCTTGACCGCGGCGGCCAGGATGATGACGAGCGGGGCTGCGGCGAGCGCGACGGGAAGCGCGATCGCGAGGTCGATCAGCCGCTTGAGCAGCAGGTTGCCGCGCCGGAACAGGTTGAAGCGCAGTTCCAGCCCGGCGGCGGCGCCGAGGTTGCGGCTATGCAGGCCGAGATTGGGGATGCCGCCGCCGCTCTCCGCCACGATCACGTGCGGGAAGGGCAGCCGCGACAGGCGCAGCGCCTCCGTCATGTCGGATTCGCTCAGGTCGGAGGCCGCGACGATGGCGACCTCCGCCAGCCCGGTCAGCCGATGCGCCTCGGTGAGGCCGCACAGGAGCGGCAGCGTGGTTTCGGAGCGGGCGTCCTCGGCCTGGTCGGTGACGATGCCGATGGGCTTCAGGCCGAGCTTGGGGTGGGCGAGCAGCATCCGGCCCATCTGGGCGCATTTGTCCGGAGAGCCGATCAGGATGGTCGACGCTCCCCACAGGCCGGCGCGCATCAGAGCCAGCCGCGCCAGGCTCTCCAGATAGTGGCCGACCACGAAGAGCAGCGCCGCCACCATGCCGAGCGCGGCGATGTCGACCGGCGCGTGCCAGGCCGGCAAGGCGATGAAGGTCACCGCACCGAGGCCGAGCGCGCTGAGCGCGCGCAGCCGCAGCCGCTCGATCGGGCAGGAGCCCCAGCAGCTGTAGAGTCCGAGATAGGCATGCAACGGCAGAAGCACTGCGAACAGCGCGAAAGCCGCTTCAGGCCAGGCCCAGCTCGACGACGGCAGCAGGATCTCCCCGGTGGCGATGGCAAGCGCCGTCGCCAGGTAGTCGCTCGTGACCAGCGCGGCGATGACCGCGACGCGCCGCCGGGAGGCCTGGAGCGGCCGCCGCAATCCGGCGGACGAGGCGCGCTTGCTCCAGTCCAGTGGCACTGTGGCCGATGTAGCCCCCCAACGCATAGCCGTTAGCCCCTGCTTTCATTGCGCCGCTTCGGAGCGGCTATTCCGCCGCCTGCTGCGTAGCCGGCCGCTTGCTCTCGCCTGCGACCATCTCCGCGATCCAGCGATAGGTCGGCACGATGCCCTCCCGCAGCATGATCCGCGGTTCCCAGCCGAGGACTTCGCGCAGGCGGGAATTGTCGCTGTTGCGGCCGCGCACGCCCTGCGGGCGGGAGACGTCATGGCGCTTGACCACGCGCTTGCCGGCGACCTCGGCGACCATGTCGACGAGCTGGTCGATCGTCACGAGTTCGTCCGTGCCGAGGTTGAGCGGCTTGTCGTAGTCCGACTGCATGATCCGGTAGATGCCCTCGATGCAATCCTCGACATGCATGAAGGAGCGGGTCTGCTGGCCGTCGCCCCAGATCTCGATCGTGCCGCCGTCGGGAATACCGGCGATCTTGCGGCTGATCGCCGCCGGCGCCTTCTCGCGCCCGCCATCATAGGTCCCGAGCGGGCCGTAGACGTTGTGGAAGCGCACGACCCTGGTCGGGAAGCCCCAGTCCTCGCTGAAGTACTGGCACATCTTCTCCATGTAGAGCTTCTCGAGCCCGTAGCCCTCCTCGGGATCGGCCGGGAAGGCGTCGTCCTCGCGCAGCGGCGTCACGTCGGGCTTGGTCTGGAGGTATTGCGGATAGACGCAGGCCGAGGACGAGAACAGGAAGCGCTTCGCGCCGTTCTCGCGCGCCGCCTTGATCATGTTCACGTTGATCAGCGTGTTGTGCAGCGTGATCGGCGCGCGCGAGGAGGTGATGTAGCCGATGCCGCCCATATCTGCGGCGAGATGGTAGATCTCGTCGACGCCGGCCGTGGCGATCTCGCAGTTCTTCTCGCTGCGCAGGTCGAGGACCTCGAACTCATGGGCGGCGGTCGGCGCATATTCCGGGTGCTTGATGTCGACGCCGCGGACATGGCGGCCCTTCTTGACGAGATAGTCGGCTAGGTGGTGGCCGATGAAGCCTCCGGCGCCGGTAACGAGAGCGGTCTTCTGCGTCATAATCCCCTCCGTGGATCCAGGAAGTGAAGCGGCCGAGCCGGCCGAATGGCGTCGTTGCGGGTTCATCCGATCGTGGGTTGGCGCAGGCGCTGGACGGCCCGCAGCCAGAAGGCCGAGGCGGCGCGCCGGATCAGCATCCCGCTCGCCGCGGCGATGAAGCCGGGCACGATCCAGGCATAGCGGCGCAACAGCCGGCGCGGCTCCTGGTTCAGGCGGAACAGCCATTCCAGGCCGTTGCGCTGCATCCAGAGCGGCGCCTGCGCCTTGCGGCCGGCGAGGAAGTCGAAGGCCGCGCCGACGCCGATCATCACCGGCGCGTCGATGCGCCCGGCATGGCTCGCCATCCAGTATTCCTGCTTCGGCGTGCTCAGGCCGACCCAGACGATGTCCGGCTTCGCCGCATTGATCTGCGCGACGATGCCGGCATCTTCCTCGCTGCTGAGCGGCCGGAAGGGCGGGCTCAGCGTGCCCGCGACGGCAAGGCCGGGATAGCTGCGCGTCAGGGCGGCGGAGAGCGCATCGGCGACGCCGACATCGCCGCCATAGTAGAACTGACGATAGCCGCGCTTTGCCGAGAGCGCGCTCAGCGCCCGCATCAGGTCCGGCCCGTAGACGCGCCGCGTCTTGGAATGGCCGAGCAGGCGTGACAGCCAGACCAGCGGCATGCCGTCGGGCGTCACCAGCCCGGCCTGGTTGTGGATCGTCCGCAGCGTTTCGTCGCGCTGGCTCTCCATCACGCCATGGGCGCCGGTGATGCAGACATAGCGCTGCTTGCGCTCGGCGATCCAGGATTCGATCGTGTCGAGCGCCAGCGGCAGGTTGATCGCGCTGACCCTGACGCCGAGAATGTCGACGCGCGCCGGCTCCTTGCGGGTCCGTTCGGGGATCATGCCACGACCCTCCGCTCGGCCAGCCGCACCGGCGCCGCGGAGGTGCCGAGCAGCGCGTCGAAATAGGCGATGGTGCGGCTGAGCCCCTCCTTCAGCTCGACGCGCGGCTGCCAGTGGATGAGCTGCGTCGCGCGGTCGATGTCGGGGCAGCGCTGGCGCGGATCGTCCTGGGGCAGGGGCCGGCGCACGATCTCGGAGCGCGAGCCGGTGAGCGCGATGATCGTCTCGGCCAGCTGCAGGATGGTGATCTCGTTGGGGTTGCCGAGATTGACGGGGCCCGCGACCTCGCCCTCGACGTTCATCAGCCGCACCAGGCCTTCGACGAGGTCGTCGACATAGCAGAAGGAGCGGGTCTGGCTGCCGTTGCCGTAGATCGTGATCGGCTCGTTGCGCAGCGCCTGGACGATGAAGTTGGAGACCACCCGCCCATCCTGCGGATGCATGTGCGGGCCGTATGTGTTGAAGATGCGGGCGACGCGGATCTGCAGGCCGTGCTGGCGCTGGTAGTCGTAGAACAGCGTCTCGGCGCAGCGCTTGCCCTCGTCGTAGCAGGCGCGCGGGCCGTTGATGTTGACCAGGCCGCGGTAGTCCTCGCGCTGCGGGTGGATCTCGGGGTCGCCATAGACCTCGCTGGTCGAGGATTGCAGGATGCGCGCATGCAGGCGCTTCGCCAGGCCAAGCATGTTGATCGCGCCGATGACGCTGGTCTTGGTCGTCTGGACGGGGTCGTGCTGGTAGTGCACCGGCGAGGCCGGGCAGGCCAGGTTGTAGATCTCGTCGACCTCGACATAGAGCGGGAAGGTGATGTCGTGCCGGACCACCTCGAAACCGGTGACCGAGAGCAACTGAGCGATGTTGCCTCGATTGCCGGTAAAGTAATTATCGACGCAGAGCACCTCATCGCCGCCCTGAAGAAGTTTTCGACACAGGTGGGATCCGATGAAACCTGCCCCTCCGGTTACAAGAATTCGCTTCATCTCGTTGATCTCCAGGGAAGGTATCAGTAACTTCGTGTATAAATTCGTAGTCTTACGTCATGTTGGCGCAGAAATGGGCTTTCTGCGGAATGTCTGCGCAGGCACGCCATCGAATGTGAATTCTTTCATCAACATGACGTCATCGTTTACTTGATGTCGCAGCGATGCAATTGACGCTTTTGGAGCGCGAGCTTCCAATGAAGCTGTTTTTGGAGGTACTCCGCCTCTGGCTGAACGCGAGGGGAGCTGCTGCAGGAGAGTGGGATGAAGTTTTCGGGCAATCATGAATTCGCTGCAGGGGCGGGGATACGATGCATGTCCATGCGCGAGGTCGCTGCGCAGCATGGCGAAAACTGCATAATCTCGCTGTTAGGCCGGTGGTTTAGTCGGAAAAGCAGCAGTAAATTCCAGGAGTAATCCCATCGCTCCTGTTGCTTGCCCCGAATAGCGCCCGGATTGTTCCCGCGTTGCTTTAGGCTCTCGTCTGTTCGTGCTCGGCCACTTGCGCCGGGCCTGTCTCCGATGACCGACGAAGGACGAGCCGTGATGCCAGCACGCGCTTCCGCCACACTTCAAGGCGCTCTATCCCACCATAATAAGAGCCGGCTCAGGGCTGGGGCCTCCTGGCCCGCGCGCCTTGCCCTGCTCGCAGCGCTCGCAGCCGCCGCGCCGGCTCCTCTGCTGGCGGCGCCCGACGCGCCGCCCGTCTATCGGGTCGCCCCGGGCGACCGCCTCAGCATCCTCGTCTTCGGGCAGGCAGAGCTGTCCGGCGAGTCGATGGTCGATGGCGCCAACACCGTCACGGTTCCGCTGATCGGTCCTGTCCCCGTGCTCGGCCTGAGCATCAAGGAGATCGAGCAGCGCATTACGCAGCGCCTGGCCGAGGGCTATGTGCAGAAGCCGGTCGTCTCGGTGCGGCTGACCGAGCCGCGGCCGATCTACGTGGTCGGCGACGTCAAGACGTCCGGCAGCTACGCCTTTCGCCACGGCATCTCGGTGATCGGCGCGGTCGCGCTCGCCGGCGGCTTCACCGTCTCGGAGGAGCAGGCCCAGGTCGTGCTGCGCACCGACTACCTCCAGGCCGACGAGCGGCTGCGGACGATGGAGACGACGCGCGCCTCCCTGATCGCCCGCCGCATCCGGCTGGAGGCGCAGCGCGACGGCCGCAACGCGCTCGATTTCGGCGAGTTGACCGGCCCCGGCGCGGCGAGCGAGCAGGTGACGCAGATCATCAAGGGCGAGCAGCAGATGCTCGCCTTCCAGAGCGACGCCCTGCAGCAGCAGGTCGCGACGCTGGAGCAGCAGCTGCCGAAGCTGGAGACGGTCAAGGCCTTTCTCCAGGACCAGCTCACGGCCGAGAAGCGCCAGCTCGAGCTGGTCCAGATGCATCTCACCGACTACAACACGCTCATGAGCTCGGGCCTGGCCCGGCGCTACACCGGCATCGAGCTGCAGCGCGAAGAGGCGCGCAACCGCGGCAACATCGCCCGCTTCTCCGGCGACATCTCCAGCAACGACATCAGCCGCGGCGAACTGACGATCCGGATCCAGCAGGCGAAGGACGCCTACCAGCGCCAGGTCAGGACCGAGTTGCAGGACACCATGCAGCGTCTCGCCGAGGTGGAGGCGGCCCTGCCGACGGCCCGGGCGACGCGCGAGCTCAGGCTGCGCCAGGTCGGCTTCGTCGCCGACGCCGGCGGCGCGCCACGGCGCGCGCTCTTCGTCACCCGCACGATCGACCAGAAGGCCGAGACGGTGAGCGTCACCGACGACGCGCCGCTGCAACCCGGCGACATCCTGCGCGTCGAGCGGCTGCGCGAGCCCGACCGTTCGGCCGAGCCGGTCTCCGTCACCTGGCGCTGAGGGAGCTCTGCCGCCCAGGTCAGCGCCAAGTTCTGCCAAGGCCGGCAGGGCCGTTCAGCCAGCCTCCTGATGCAACCGCCTGCCCAATACTGCTGCGCCGCAGCATCATCGCCGCAGCGCAATAGGATTACTCCCAGCGCACAGCTTCCATGCACCTGCGTAACCCCGTCCAATCACCGCATCGAAGCGCGTCGAACAACCCTCTCACGGGACGATCGTGGAACAGATGAACTGGGCCTTTCAAAATCCGATCCGGCTGGAAGGCGCCGTCCGGCGGCATTTCGAGAGCGTCGGCTACAGCGCCATGCTCACCCTGTGGCGGCGCAAGCGCATGATCCTCGCGCTGATGGCGCTGGCGGCGCTCGCAGCCCTGGTCGTGCTGCTGCGCAGCGACAAGCGCTACACCTCGAACGCGCTCGTCCAGGTCGATTTCGGCCGTGACGACCAGACCGGCAACGGCCGGCAGGGCGGGGGGCTGTCCTTCGACCTCTCGGCCCTGGTCGAGACCGAGGCCCGCTTCATCAGCTCGCGGGCGATCGCCAGGCAGGTGGCCGACAAGCTGGCGGCCGAGCGCGGCGGGACGCCGCCGGCCGGCGAGCACGAGATCCAGCAGTTGATGCGCAACCTCACGGTGCGCAACGACAGCCGCTCCTACCTGATCGACATCGGCTACACTGCGGAGGATCCGAAGCGGGCGGCCGAGATCGCCAACCTCTTCGTCGACACCTACCTGAAGAACCGCAGCGAGACGAGCTTCGCCGCAGCGCGCCGGGCGAGCGAATGGTACGCGGCCCAGATCAAGGAGGCGCGCACGGCTCTGGAGGCGGCCGAGAGCGCCACCTCCGACTACCGCGCCGCCTACGACATCATCGACACGTCGAGCGATGGCGGGGCCCTGCAACAGCAGCAGATGCGCGAGATCGTCAGCCAGGCCAACGGCGCCTCGCTGGCGCGGCTGAATGAGGAGGCGCGGCTGGAGCGTGCCACGCGCGCCGTCGCCGACGGCACCATTCCGCCCGATATCGCGGCGCTGCCGCAGATCCAGCGCCTGAGCGAGAGCCGCGAGACCGCGCGCCGGCAGGTCGCCGAGCTGGTTGCGGCGTCGGGCGAGCGCCATCCCAATGTCGAGCGCGCCAGGGCCCTGCTCGACGAGACCGAGAGCCGCCTGCGCGAGGAGGTCCGCAAGGCCGTCACCACCATCTCCGAGGACGTCAACAATGCCCGCAAGCTCGAGGCCGGGCTCGAAGCCAGTGCCCGCAAGGCCAAGCTCGCGCTGATCGACAACAAGTCGCGCGAGGCCGAGCTGCGCACCTTGCAGGGCAAGGCCGACGCCATCCGCAACCGCCTGAAGACGCTGAGCGACAGCTACGTCCAGGCTCAGGCGCTCTCGGATCTCAAGCCGGTCGCCGCGCAGGTCATGATCGCGGCCGAGCCGATCGATACGCCCTCGGGCCCGAAGGCCTCCCTCGTCCTTGGCCTCGCCCTGCTGGGGGCGGCGACTTTGGGGGCCGGTCTCGCCTTCCTGCTCGAACGCCGCGACACCGGCTTCCGGCGCGAGGACGAGGTCCTGCCGGAGACCGATTGCCCGTGCCTGGGCCTGATCGCGGCGACCTCGGGCACCGCGATGCGGCTCGACATCGCGGCGCGGCGCGAGACCATGCGGGCGATCGCCGCTTCCACCGGCCTGACCGCGTTCCAGACCAGCGCGAAAACCGTGCTCGTCACCTCCGCGCTGCCCGGAGAAGGCAAGTCGCTCGTGGTCGATTCCCTGGCGCTCAGCCTGATGGAGATGGGCCGCAGCGTCCTCATCATCGACGCGTCGCCGCGCAGCGAGCCCGCCCGCGAGAACCGGCCGGCGCTGGAGGACATGGTCGCCGACGCGTCGAGCCGCCGCCAGTTCCTCGAGAGCCGGCGCGGCGAGCCGTTGCCGGTGCTTCAGCGCCGCAACGCCAGCCTGCGCAGCAGCCTGCCGCTGGTTGCCGGCGAGTCCATGGCCCCGCTTTCGGTCATCCAGCGCCGGACCGGCCTGTCCGAGGGCGGGGCGGTCTTCGCCAACGCCGCCATCGGCGATCTGGTCCGGGAGGCCAGCTCGAAATTCGACGTCATCCTCATCGAGGCGCCGCCGGTCATGCTCGTGGCGGACTCGCTCATCCTGGCGCAGGTCGCCGACATCGTCATCCAGGCCGTGCGTTGGCACGACACGCCCAAGTCGACGGTCTCAGCCGCGCTGAAGCGGCTGCGCGAGGCTGCCGTGCGCGTCAACGGCATCGTGCTGACCGGCGTCAACCCGGCCAAATACCAGAGCTACCACAGCTTCTTCGGCGCTTCGTCCACCCGGAAGTTCCGCAAATACTACGCAGCATTTGATTGAGCTTTGCCCGACCTCGCTTCGACGGAGGTAACATTGAATAACGGCCACGATCGCATTTTGATCACTGGCGGCAACGGCTATGTCGGCCGCCAGGTCACCCGCCAGCTCTACGGGCGCCACGAGATCTGCATCGCGGATAATATCCGCTACGGCCAGGTCCGCTTCTCGGACGACGAGCTCAAGCGCATCCGGCTGGAGCGGGTCGACATCACCGACCAGCGCGCCATCGCCGAGCTGGTCGCCGATTTCCGCCCGGATGCGATCATCCACCTGGCGGCGATCCACTACATTCCGGAATGCGAGCAGGAGCCGGCCAAGGCCCTGCTGACCAACGTGGTCGGCGTGATGAACCTGCTGCTCGCCGCGCCGGAGGGCTGCTGCTTCGTCTATGCCAGTAGCGGCGCGGTCTACAAGCCCGACACCCAGCCGCATTGCGAGGGCACCGCCGCGCTGGAGCCCAACGACGTCTATGGGCTGAACAAGCTGCATGGCGAGCACTATGTCCGCTACCTCGCCAAGCAGCGCTCGCTCGCGGCCGTCGTCGTCCGGCTCTTCAACGTCGTCGGCCCGGGCGAGACCAATCCGCACCTGCTGCCGGAGATCGTCGCGCAGCTCAAGGCCGGCCGCACCACGCTCAAGCTCGGCAACCGCTGGCCGAAGCGCGACTACATCCATGTCGAGGACGCGGCGCGGGGCTTCGCCACCATCGCGACCGATGCCGGGCTGGAGCCGGGCGCGACCGTCACCGTCAATCTCGGCACCTCGCACCCCTATTCTGTCGACGAGATCCTGAGCAAGCTGCGCGGCATCGCCCAGATCCGCTTCGCGCTGGAGCAGGACAGCGATCGCGTCCGCGCCGTCGACCGGCCCTTCCTCGCCGCCGACACCACCCAGATCCGCCAGCTTTTCGGCTGGGAGCCCGAATTCACCATCGACGACGCCCTGAGCGACCTCTGGCGTGCGCCCGACCTGTCCGAGGCGCTGACCGCGAAATATCGATGATCAGGGTGCTCGCAGCCATCGTGGCCCCGCCACATCTGACGGTCAGCGGCGCCGGGCGTGCCGGCGAGCAGCTCAGCCTCGCGCTTGCCGAGCATTGCGAGGTCACCGTCGCCAACATGATGGCATCGCAGACGGGTCCGGACGAAGGCAAGCTGCGTCGCGTGCCCGTGAAAGTGAGCCTGCCGCCGCTGCTGCCCTGGCGCCGCGTGCCCAACCGCTACCGCACGCTGTTCTACCGCTCGAACATTCCCGACCTGATCGAGGCCGGCGGCTTCGACCTCGTGCACCTGCACAATCCGATGCCGGCGCTCGAAATGGCGCGGATCGCCCGCGCCTGCCGCCGCGCCGGCGTGCCCTATGTGATCTCGACCCACGGCTTCAACGAGATCGCCAATGGCGAGCGCATCTACGGCTTCGGCCTGCCGAAGCGGCTGGTCTGGAAGGCTCTGGTGACGGAGCCGGTCTCCTGGGCCGTCCGGCACGCCGCTGCGATCTTCGCGCTCTCGCCGGCCGACAAGGAGATCGCCCGGCAGATGGGCTTTGCTGGCGAGGCACTCGCGGTCGTTCCCAACGGCGTGCCGCAGCCGCGCCCCGCCGATCCCGCTGGCGACAAGGCGATCTATGCCCGCCTCGGCATCGCCGAGCCGAGCAAGGGCCGGATCACCTGCATGTTCCTGGCGAACCACACGCCGAACAAGGGCTTGCCCGTCCTGCTCTCGGCCTTCTCGCAGCTCGACTGTCCCTACCAGCTGATCGTCGGCGGCGAGACGCGCGCCGAGGTCGACTACAGCCTGGCAACCGCACCGCGCCGGCCCGATCAGCAGATCGTCGTGACCGGAAGGTTGTCGGATGACGAGGTGGCGGCGTTGTTCCGGCGCTCCGACCTCTTCGTCTTCCCGACGCTGGCCGACACCTTCCCGCTGGCGATCCTTGAGGCCATGTCCTACGGCCTGCCGGTCCTGGCCTCGAATGTCGGCGGCATTCCCTATCAGATCGACGAGCGCAGCGGCCGGCTGGTCGCGGCCGGCAATGCCGAACAGCTCGCCGATGCGGTTGGCCGCTTCGCGCGGGCGCCGGTCACCCTCGCCAAGATGGGACGCCACGCCAAAGCGCGCGTCGCCGCGCAATTCACCTGGGAGAGCGCCGCAAGCCGCGCCTTCGCCGAATACGAGCGGGTGCTCAGCCTGCCGCAAACCCGATCCGCGCCCGTGAAGACGCGCATCGCTGCCGCCCCCCATATGCAGAGAGGGACGCCTGCATGACCCAGCACGATTCAGCCCGCCAAGATTCCGCGCGCCTGGCCATTATCGGCTGCGGCGCCGTCGTCGATCACCACATCTTGCCCTCGCTCCGGCGCATCGGCTGGCTGCCGAGCGTTCTGGTCGACCGCTCGCCCGAGCGCATAGCGCTCGCTGCCGGCAAGCTCGGCGGCAAGGGCCGCACCATCGCCAAGGCGAGCGACTGGCGCGAGGTGGCCGATCAGTTCGACGCCGCCATCGTCGCCGTGCCGCATGTCCTGCACGGGCCGATCGGCCTCGACCTGCTCGCTTCCGGCAAACACCTCTTCATGGAGAAGCCGCTGGCGGTGAGCACGGAGCAAGGCGGCGCCATGATCGCCGCTGCCGAGGCCGGCGGCCTCTCGCTCAGGGTCGGCCTGCTCAGGCGCTATCTCCACGTCGCACGCTGGCTCAAGGCGCTGCTGGAGGCGCGCGTGCTGGGCGAGGTCAAGCGCTTCAGCATCCGCGAGGGCTTTGTCTTCAACTGGGCGACGAGCTCCGACGCCTTGCTGCGGCGCGACCTCGCCGGCGGCGGGGTGCTGATGGATACCGGCGCCCATACGCTCGACCTCATGCTCTGGTGGCTTGGCGACGTCGCCTCGCTGACCTACCGCGACGATGCCGGCCACGGCGTCGAGGCCGATTGCCTGCTTGAGTGCCGGATGGCCTCGGGCGCCACCGGCCGCGTCGAGCTCAGCCGCACGCGCGACCTGCGCGACACGATCCTGATCGAGGGCACGGAAGGTTTCGCCGAGGTCCATCTGGCGAAGAACCTCGTCCTGGCCGGCTCGCCCAACGCGCTTTCCTTCCAGCACGAGGGGCACTCGCCGGCGGAGATGCCGATGCAGCTCTTTCCCGAGCTGTTCGATGGCGAGCTGCGCGATTTCCGCGCCAGCGTCGCCGGCGATGCGGCCAAGGGGATAACCGGGACTGAGGGCCTGCGCTCGGTGGGGCTGATCGAGCGCTGCTACGCCGCGCGGGAAACGCTCGAAATGCCCTGGCAGTCGGCCCGGCCTTCGACCGGCGCAAATGGCGACGTGCCGAAGCTGCCCGCAGGCAGCACTGCGCTGATCACCGGAGCCACCGGCTTCATTGGCGGCCGGCTGGCCGAGCGATTGGTCGAGCAAGGCGTGCGCGTGCGCTGCCTTATCCGCAATTTCGGCCAGGCGACGCGGCTTGCCCGGCTGCCGGTCGAGATCGTCCATGGCCGGCTCGACGATGCCGAGGCGGTCAACCGCGCCGCAAAGGGCGCCGACTACGTCTTTCACTGCGCCTACGACCTGCGCGCGCGCACGCTCAACCTCGACGGGCTCGAGCGGCTGATCGAGGCCGCCCAACGCGAGAAGGCAAAGGGCTTCGTCTATGTCAGCAGCTTCTCGGTCTACGAGCCCTTCCCCGACGGCGTGCTGACCGAGGAGACCCGTGACGGCGACCGTTCCTGGATCTATGCCCGGACCAAGCTCGACCTCGAGGCGCGCGTGCTCAAGGCGGCGCGCGAGGAGGGGCTCAACGCCAGCATCGTCCAGCCCTCGATCGTCTACGGCCCGTTCTCGAAGCCCTGGACCAACGCTCCGGCCGAGATGCTGCTGACCGGCGAGGTCATCCTGCCCGATCTCGGCGAGGGGCTGTGCAACGCGGTCTATATCGACGATCTGGTCGATGGGCTGGTGCTCGCGGCGCAGCGCCCCGAAGCCAAGGGCGAGCGCTTCATCATGACCGGGCCGGAGCCGGTGATCTGGGCCTCGTTCTATGAGGCGATCGCCGAGGCGGTGCGCGCCAACAAGCCGTCCTATTGGCCGGCCGACGCGATCGCGAAGAACAATCACGGCTTCATGCACGACCTCAAGATGGTGCTGGCCAATCCGAAGCGGCTGATCCAGATCGTCGTGCGCTGGCCGACGGCGCGCCAGGCCCTGCAGGCCGGCTACGACGCCTTGCCGAAGCCGCTCTACGACCTGGTGACGCGCGTCTATTTCGGCGGCGGCGGGCGGCGCTTCGGCATGCGCTACCTGCCGGACCCGCAGGCGCTGGCGCTCTACCGCTCGCAGGCCCATGCCAGCAGCGAGAAGGCTGTGCGCCTGCTCGGCTATCGCCCGCGCTACGACTTCACGGCGGGAATGCGCGAGACGGCCGCCTATCTCGACTGGGCCTATGGCGATCTGCGCGAGCAGAGCGCGGCCCCCAGTCTCCCGCAGCCTGATGCGACGACCGGGAGCGCTTCGGCGAATCTCGCCCATGCGGGTTAGCGCGCACCTGCTCCGGTCCTCTCTGCTCCGGTCTTCCTGGACGGTGATCGACCAGGGCGTCGTCAGCCTTGGGGCGTTCCTGCTCAACATCGTGCTGGCGCGCCATTTGCCGCCGGCCGAATACGGCGCCTTCGCGCTGGTGCTCGGCACGCTCATGCTGGTCCAGCTGATCAACAGCTCGCTGATCTTCTATCCGATGTCGATCCGCAGCACCGTCCTGGCCGAGGACGAGCGGCAAAAGCTGATCGGCCGCAGCCTCGTCCTGCTCGCCGGCCTGTGCCTGCCGCTGATGCTGCTCGTCGGAACAGGGCTCGTGCTGATGGGCCGCGCCGACCTGCTGGTGCCGTTGCTGCTCTATTTCTTCGTTGCGCAGGTGCAGGAAACGCTGCGGCGCGGCCTCTTCGCCGAGTTCCGCCATCGCGACGCACTGATCGGCGACCTGATCGGCTGTCTCGGGCAGGTCGCCCTGGTGCTGCTCCTGCTGCAGCACGGGCCAGTCGACCTTGCCGAGGTGTTCTACGCCCTGGCGCTGGCCTCCAGCGTCGCGCTCGCGGTGAACTACTGGCAGGTCAGAGCCGATTTCCGCGACCTGCGCCGCCTGCGCGCGACGATGGCCGATTTCTGGTCGCTCGGGCGCTGGTCGCTCGCCAACAACCTGACCGGGGCATCGCGAATACAGCTCTTCCTCTGGGGGCTCGCCGCCCTGTTCGGCGCGGCCGCGACGGCCTCCTTCCAGGCGGCGCACAACGTCATCAACCTTGCCAACCCGATCCTGCTCGGCCTCTGCAACGTCATTCCGCAGACGGCGGCGCGAAAGTTCCAGGATGGCTACGGCACCGCCTGGCTGGCGGCGCGGCCCTATGCCCTGGCCGGGGCGCTGCCGATCCTGCTCTGCTACGGCGTGCTGCTGGTCGCCCCCGAGCTCGTGCTGCACCTGCTCTACGGCGCGGGCTCGGCCTATGCCGGGCTGGTCCTGCCCATCCGCATCCTCGCCGCCGGCGCGCTGCTCGGCTATTCGGCCGACATGGTCTGCTCCTACATGCACGGGGTCGACGCCGCCCGCCTCGCGCTCCTCATCAACGGGCTCGGCACCTTCGCCGCGCTCTCGCTGTTCCTGCCGCTTGCCACGCATTTCGGAGTCGCCGGCGCCTGCGGTGCCGTCCTGGCGTCGAGCTTCGTGCGGCTGATCGCGTCGCAATGGATCCTGTCGAGGATGATCGCAGATGGGCGCCAACCTGTTGTCTAGACCACGCCCCGTACTGCGCGTCGTCGCGTCGGCCGGCGCGCGCCGGCGGCTCGACATTCGCCATGTCATCATCGACGACGTCAGCCCGCACCCTTCGGCCGCCAATGGCATCCACCATGTCGCGGGCCGGATCGCGCGCGAGCAGGTCGCCGCCGGCGACGATGCCCGGATCATCTTCCTGCGGCAGCAGGACATGGCAGGCGAGGCGGAGTCCTTCGACCTGCCGACGCTGATCCTGCCGCTCGACGGCCCCAGGATCATGGGCCATCCCGTCGCCATGGTGCCAGAGGCCGTCGCCGCGCTGACCGCCGGCGCCGGTCCCGATACGATCTTCCACATCCACACCGCCCGGCAGCCATTGCTGCTCTCGCTCGTGCGGGAGCTGGCCCGGCGCAACCTCGCCTTCGGCATCACTGTCCATGGCCGCTATTCCCACGTCATCGACGCGCGGGGCCGTGTCGCGAACTGGAAGTCGGCGCTCTACCTCAGGCTGATCGAGCGTCGCGCCATCGAGCGCGCCCGCTTCGTCCAGGCCGTGTCGCAAGCCGAGGCAGACGTGATCCGCCGCCTCGCGCCGCGCGCCCGCATCTGCGTGATCCCCAACGCCGCCTTTTCCAGCGCGCTCGACGGTGCGCCGCCAGCGCCGCGCCGTGTCGCCTCCTTCGCGGCTTTCCCGACCTTCGGCTTCTGCGGTCGCTACGAGATCGTCCACAAGGGGCTCGACCTCCTCGTCGAGGGCTTCGCCCTCTATCGCCGCGAGGGTGGCCCCGGCCGCCTCGTGCTCATCGGCACCGGCCCGGCCCGAGACGTCATCGCAGCGATGGTCAACACCTCGGGCATTGCCGACGCCGTCGACATCCACGGGCCGTGCTTTGGCGCGGAGAAGCAGCGCCGGATGCAGGACTGGGACTTCTTCGTGCAGCCCTCGCGCTTCGACGGCGTGCCGATCGCCGCGCTCGAGGCGGCGCTGACGGGGCTTCCGCTGATCGTCTCGACCGAGACCGGCCTTGCCCAGGCCCTCCAGGCCGCAGGGGCCGGCATCGTGATCCGCAACCTCACGGCGGCGGCCGTCGCGCTGTCCTTCGCCGAGGCCGCACTGGTCTCGCCGAAGGCCTGGAGCGCGATGGCGGCCAGCGCCCATGACATGGCCATCGCGATCGGCGACTGGACGCCGATCGCCGCCAGCTTGCGCAAGCTCTACCTGTGACGATGGAATGAGAAGAGCCGGCCCCGGAAACGGGGCCGGCCTTAGAGCCGGAATCTGAATCCGTCTCTCATCCAAGAGTTAGAGCATGATGTCGCCCGAAAACCGGTGCCCACTTTTCGGCATCATGCTCTCACGCGCCTTACGGCGCCATGTGCACCCGCGTCAGCTTGAAGGCCGAGCCATGGGCGTCCATGGCGCTGTGGCCGTCCAGGATCGCGGGAGGCGGGTCCAGGCGGTTGACCGCCCAGATCGCCGCCTGGGTGCGGTTCTGCACGTGGATCTTGCGCAGGATCGCCTTGATGTGGACCTTCACCGTCGCCTCGACGATGTCGAGGTTGCGGGCGATCATCTTGTTGGACTGTCCGCGCACGAGACATTGCAGGATCTGCATCTCGCGGGCGGAGAGCGAACGGGATGAGTGCAGGATCGGCGGCTCCTCGACGGCGATCTCGTCCTCGATCTCGATATCCAGCCCATGCTCGTCGGCCATCCGGGTCAGGATCGCGGAGGGAAAGATGCTCTCCCCGAGCATGACCAGTTCGAGCGACTTGATCAGGGTCGAACAGTTGATCGTCTTCATCAGGTAGCCGCGCGCGGACATGCGAAAGGCGGTGTGGACTTGATCTGAATTATACTGATCGGCAAGGACGACGAGACGCGAATTTGGAAAGCGCTCCCGAAGTCTGCGGATGTTCTTTTCCAGGCCGGAATCGCTTTCACCGGTGCCCAGGATCATGAGCTCTGGTTCAGGCGAAATCTCACCGTCGATCTCATCGGCACTTGCTACGGTCGCGGTCACGATAAAGCCCGTTCTCGCCAGCAGCTTGCCGAGTCCTTCCCGAAATAGGGTGCTATGTTCTATCAATATTGTAGGAACGCCACTCATTGATGCCTCTCCCGAGAGGATTAAGAGTTAGCCGCAATTTTCACCGCAATCTTGCTGGAAATGTCTCTCATCTGGCTAAGAGTAAGTTATGCATAATTCTCGCTCATTTCCTAGCGGTTTGTAATGCATGCCAGCTTTGATTTCTGCCGAGGGATGCCAGATTAAATGACGCTATTGTTAAAAACATTTCGAAGTACATATTAATTCAATTGAATGTTTTATTCTAATTTCCTGATGAATCCGAGTTACTTTGGCAAATGCTTTGGGGCAAAGGTAAATTATGACGATACGGAAGGCAAATTATACGAAAGGCGTTCGATCGCTTACCAAAGGTAAGCTTTTAACGATCAAGTTTCGTGCGAATTTGACTTTAAGGATGGGGCGCTGTCTTGGGGAAATAATATTTCCGCTGGGAAGCAGCTGGAAGCCCGCCGCGGCATCCGTCCGGGGGATTACCTCCAAAGAGATGGATGCGTTTGAGCAATGCGCGCGAGGCCGTAAGGAAAGGTATCACGCTGCCGTGTCTTTGCCGTCGTTCTGAGGCTAAATATAACTATATTGTTTCAGATTTCGACCTTGGTGACTCGGTTGAGGCACAACAATAAATATCACTGATGAGTTTATGGGCAATTCGCCATAGATGACTCTAGGTCAATAGAACCGGCTAAGTATCACGGCCCGTCCTTAGGGTGGTTATGTGAAGGCTCACGTAACTGTGGTGTGGTCAATGAAACGGCTGCGGCGTCCGCTCTAAATTGGGGCCGGCTATCCTTGCGAGGCATGGCGGGCCGTGCGGCTCGCCTGACCTGGCCGGCGGTCACGTCAGGGCCGCGTCCTCCGGGCCGCCAAGCTTGCCCTTGCTGACGCCGGTACGGGTCCAATAAAGCGACCGTAATCGGCCACCCGCCGGACCAGCATGACCGTGGGGCGCTCCTGGCGGCCGAACTCGCAAATGAGGTAGACGCACAGGACCCAGAAGACCGTGTTGTACTTGAGCAGGAACGAGCCGACCCAGTTGCCAAGCAGCATGAAGATGATGGTCAGCGCCCCCATCAGCACGAGCTCCGTGCTGCCCTGCCTCGACAAGGCGGTGTAGACGCGCTGCCCGAGCGCGAAGAGGGCGAACAGGACGCTGAGCAGGCCGAAGATGCCGATATCGACGATCAGGTTGAGATAGCCGTTATGGGCATGGCCGATCTCGCGGCCGAGGAGCTCCTGCATCTTGTCGTTGACCAGCGTCTTCCAGCCCGAGCCGTAGCCGCCGCCGAGCAGCAGATTGCCGTGCAGGGCCTCGATCACCGCTGGCCAGATGTCGAGCCGTCCGGTCAGGGTCGGGTTCTTGCCGAGCGCCTCGAGCGCCAGCGCCACCACGCTGTCGCCGACCACGACGAGAAAGACCGCGCTTGGCAGCGACATCACTAGGAAGGCTGCGCGCGTCGGTGGCGACATCTTGCCGAGCGCGAGAAGATAGGCCAGCGCCAGAGCGCACAGGACGAGGAGCGAGATCGCCTGTCCCGAATGCGAGCCCGCGACGAGGCCGACCGCCAGCACGGCGCAGCCGATGAGGCCGAGATTGCCGCGCGGGCGGGTGAAGGCCACGACGCCGAAGACCAGCGCAGCGAAGGCGACGATCCGGCCGAAATCGTTCTTGAAGGGCGAGAGGCCGCGCCAGGCGCCGATATGCTCGTAGAAGCGCGTGTCGGCCGCCGTGTGCACGCCGATGCTGGGGATGGCGACGATCAGGAAGGCGCTGGCGGCGCAATAGATCAGCAGGCTCGCCAGCAGGCAGTTGACCAGTTGGCGCCCATCGAAGCGGATGGCGAGGAAAAGCCCGAAGAACGTGGTCAGCACCAGCGCCGAGCTGCGCCGGAAAGCCAGCTCCGGATCGCCCGACCACAGGATGGAGAGCAGGGTCACGAGAACGGGGACGAGCATCGGCCAGCAGCGGTTCAGCGTCTCCTTGAGCGCGGGCAGGCTGGCGATGATCCGCAGCAGGGCGATCAGGCCGATGGCGATGCCGAGATTGCGCAGGCCGGGCGAGCCGACATCGGCCGCCTCCTCGGCGCCGGCGGAGAGCAGCCCGGCAAAGCCTTCCGCCATGTAGAACAGGCCGAAGACGGCATAGGCATAGTCGAACGCCTTCAGCATGGCAGCCTCGCTAGGTGGCCAGTCGCAGGTAATGATCCGCCGCGCTCTGCAGCGAATACCGCCGCGCGATGGCTTCGAGCGCTTCGGCCGCGACCGGCGCCTGCAACTCCGCGACCATGCGCTCCGCCAGTGCGGCGGGGTCGTTCACCGGCACCAGCGCGTGTTCCAGCGACGGGCCGAGGATCTCGCGCGGACCTTCGCCGGCGCAATCGGTGCTCACCACCGGCACCAGGCAGGCGATCGCCTCGATCAGCGCATTGGGAAAGCCCTCATATTCCGAGCTCAGCACGTAGAGGTCGGCCCGCACCAGATAGTCGAGCCGGTTCATGGCGAAGCCGGTGAAATGGACCGTATCGGCGACGCCGCGCGTCTGCGCCAGCGCCGTCAGCGCCGCCTGCTCCGGGCCCTCGCCGAGAATGATCAGCCGCGCCGGCTTGGTCTGGCGAACCTGCGCCAGCGCCTCGATCAGGATGTCGTAGCGCTTCTGCCGCACCAGCCGGCCGATCGCGACGATGACCGGGCCCTGCTCGGCGAACCAGGGATGGGGTGGGGCGGCGGCGCGCGCCGACGCGATGTCCTGCTCGTCCGGCGGCGGGTTCGGGATGACCGTGATCTCGGAGAGCGGAATCCCGGCGATCCTGGCGACGTCCTTGGCGACGCCGCCGGAGACCGCCGTCACGGCATGCGCGCGCGGGTAGAGCAGGCGGATCAGGCCGTGCACCGCCAGGCGGCGCAGCGGGTTCGACTGGGCGAGGACGAAGGAGAGCTGGTTGCGCTCGCAGATCACCAGCTTGGCGCTGCTGCGCGACAGCAGGCACGCGAGCAGCGCGGTCAGGTTGTTGAAGGTCAGCCCGACGACCACGAGCCCGGGCTTTTCGCGCCGCAGGAACTGGGTCAGCCGGCCGAGCGCGTTGCGGCTGCGGCGGGCGCTGAGCTCGACCAGCTCGACCTTGTCCGACAGCAGGTCCTGCAATGGGCCGTGGCGGCGGTTGACGATGAAGCGGGTGCGCAGGCCCGAGCCGGCGAAGTGGTTGGCGAGGCGCACGAAAATCCGCTCCGCGCCGCCACCGGCGAAAGACGGGATGTAGAGATGCACGATATCCACTGGCGCAACTCCAACAAAAAACCTCGCCGCAATTCGAAAAGCAAGAAGTGGGCCGTGGCTGCCGAAGGGTTTTTCGGCGTGGCGCAATAAGGCGATTACCTAAGGTCATCATGCGCGCTTCCGCGCGTCTTGCGAGCGCTCCCGCGCGCAGGCTTTTGCGACGCTGACGCTGCGACGGCAAAAAGAACAGGAGGCGGTCAACCTAACTGCTGCGGCATGCATCTTGCTAGACGTTATTCGCGTCGAGCCATCGAAAGCCTGGCGGCTTAGTGCGCATGGAGATACCAATGCTGAAAGCCAACGAGCATTTCAAGCCGATGCTGGTTACGGAATCGATGCAGGACCGCGGGGCCGTGTCATTCCTCGACATATCCTACGTCATAGCTTTGCTGGCTCGGCAGAAATATTTGATAGCCGGCAGTATCCTGCTCTTCGGGCTGTGCGGACTGGCTTACGCATTACTGACGCCGCCGAGCTATCGCGCCGTTTCACAGATCATCATCGATCCGCGCCGGCTCGATCTGTTTCAAAAAGACTCACTCTTCACTGGCGCTCCGGTCGATGTCGGCACAGTCGAGAGTCAGGTCCAGCTGGTCGGCTCCGAGCGGATCGCCAGCAAGGTCATCGACGACCTGAAGCTCCTGACCGATCCCGAATTCACCAGCGTGCAGCCATCCTCCGCGCTCGAGGTCGTGATCAACTATCTCGGCTACGGCCCGTCCGCCGGCGACGACGTGCGCCCCAGCCGGCAGGCCGTCCTCGACAGCTTCCAGAAGCGGCTCGACGCCAAGCGGGTCGGGCTGAGCTACATCATCGAGGTCTCGTTCACCTCGCTCGATCCCGCCAAGGCGGCCAAGATCGTGAACGCTCTCTCCGACGCCTATATCGAGGACATCATCGCCGGGCGGCTCGGCGCGATCCAGCGCGCCAGCTCATGGCTGGAGACCCGGCTGGAGGAGCTTGGCCAGCGCGCCGTCGCGGCCGACCAGGCGCTGACCGCCTTCAAGGCCGACCCCAAGAACGTCGGCGCGGCCGAGATGTACGCCAAGGTCCGCGAGATGGAGAGCAATGTCAGCACCTATCGCGCGCTCTACGACAATTTCCTGCAGCGCTACATCCAGACGGTCCAGCAGCAATCCTTCCCGACGGTCGAGGCCCGCGTCGCGGCCATGGCGAACCCGCCGAGCGACAAGGCCGCGCCCAAGACCCTGCTGATCCTGGCGATCATGCTGGCGGCCGGCGGCGCGGTCGGGACCACGCTGGCGGCGTTCCGCGAATTGCTCGATCGCGCCGTCCGCACCGGCGACCAATTGGCCGAGGCGACGGGCGCGCCCTGCCTCGGCATCCTCCCGGCCCTGCAGATCCGGGAGCCGAAGCGGAAGCGCTGGTTCTCGTCCAACCGCATCAAGGTCGAGCCGGTCGAGCGCCAGTTCAAGAGCGAGGGCATTCTCTCCGTCGTCGAGAGCGCGCGCTTCTCGCGCTTCTCCGAGACGATCCGCAGCATCAAGATCGCCGCGGACCTCACGATACCGGGCGGGCGCTGCCGCATCATCGGCATCTCGTCCTGTCTGCCCAACGAGGGAAAATCGACGATCGCGGCGAATTTCGCCCACCTGATCGCCGGCGGCGGCGCCAAGGTGCTGCTGATCGACACCGACCTGCGCAATCCCAAGCTGTCGATGCTGCTGACGGCCAACCCGCAGCTCAGCCTCGTCGAGGTCGTGGAGCGGCCGGAGATCCTGAGCCAGGCGGTCTGGTGGAACGCCTCGCACCCGAACCTCCACTTCCTGCCGGGCCGGACGGTCGAGTCCGAGGCCGACAGCTTCGACGTCCTCAGCAGCAAGGGCATGCACGAGCTGCTCGCCCAGCAGGCGACGCTCTACGACTATATCGTGCTGGATTTCGCGCCGCTCGCGCCCGTCGTCGACGTGCGTGCGGCGCTCAGCATGGTCGATGGCATGCTGCTCGTCGCCCGCTGGGGCGTCACCACCATCAAGATCCTAGAGCGGGCGGTTCGGATGTCGGACGGCCTGGCGGACAAGCTCTTCGGCGTCGTGCTCAACCGCGTCGATATGAAGAAGCTCAAGCAGTACGACGATCTCGACAGCAAGTACTATCACAACTCCTACTACCTGAAGTACCGGAACGTGAAGGAATCCGCCGCCGCCTGAGTGCGTCGGCGCCACTCAGAGACCGTTCGAGACTTCGCTGGCGTGAGGCGTCTGGTGTGGCTGTCGGCAACCGGAGCGGAGCGTATGTTTGTACGTGAGCACCGAAAGCGCAGACGGCCACGTCAGACGGCCGCGCCAGTAGAAATATCAAACGGTCTCAGGCCTCGGGGGTCTTGCTGAGGCCGACATGCGGCGCCTCCGCGCTGCGCGTCCTCGGCGCCCGGAACTCCAGCACCGTGACGAGAAGGAACGCGAGCTGGCTGAGGAACAAGCATAGGCCGGTCCAGAGCAGCGCCTCGATCGTTCCAAAGCCATTGACCAGCAGGAAGGCGAGCGTGGACGCCGCCATCAATGGCGCGGCGATGACGATCGCACGGGCGCGAAAGGCCAAACCCACAGCGATGCCCGTCAGCACGTTACAAGCGACCAGAAAGACCAGCATTTTATTCTCTCTCGCTGCGCGGAACCGACAGGCAGCGGTTGGGGTGATGGGTAACCTAACGGGATGCATCATATCCTGGGACGATTTGGTGAATGGAAGGTTGAAACAGTTACGGCAACGCTTCGAATCATGTCCTTTTTCAACAATCTAATGGCCTTTTCTACCGTGATAGGCGCTGATCAAGCGTTACCTGCTCGAATCCCGGCTCCAGGCTGCCGTTCGGCCGGCCCCGCAAAGGGAATGGCCGCTTGCCCGCGCCGCCGCGGGCGAGGTGCATCGCTTACGATCTGGGGCGCCAATGATCTTCGTGAATCTGGCCTGAATATTGCTGGGTTGTTTCAGATCTGAATTGCGTCGAAGCACGCTGAGTGCGGGGGATTCCATGAAGATGCCTCAAGGCGACGCAGGTTTTGTTTGCCGAAAATGTGGTTCCCCGTCGATTGAACTTCCCACTCCTATCACCGAGGAGGCGCTCGTCATGTGCGGGCGCTGCCGCGAGGTGATCGGATCCTGGCTCGACTACAAGCGGACGATCAGCCGCTCCATCCGTTCCGCCGGCGGCAACGCGGTTGCCTGGTCGGCCGATCCGATCATCGATCTGGCCGTCAGCATGCAGAAGCGCTGAGCGCGCGGGCGGCGCTCAGTCGCGCCGTTCCGGGCGCGCCAGGCGGCGCAGGAGGGCGTGCGAGGCAAGCGCCAGGGCCGTGCCGAAGCAGGCGCCGGCCGCCTTCCAGTCGAGATCGTGCCAAAGCCCATGCCGGTCGGGGCGCAGGTTCTGCGCGGCCTCCAGCCCGGCGCCGAGCACGACCGCAAGCCCCAGGATCAGCAGCCAGCGCTTCGGCGCAGCGAAGACGAAACACCCGGCCACGCCCGCAAAGGCGAGGAAGCGCTCGACATCGGCATCGCTCGTCAGCATTGGCCGCAAGGCGAGCGGCGAGAGCGTGCTGAAGACCACGATCGCAGCGAGCACCAGGCCGAGCAGCGCAGCAGCGACGCGTAGCGCTTCGGCGTGCCGGTCGAGCGCGCGGGCGATCCGGCCGAGACAGCGCCCGAGCCAGGTTTCACGGCCAACCGCTTGGTTCATCAGCAGGGCCGGGCGATGGCGCGCCGCGGTACCGAGCGGGTGGCTGTCATGGCGTCGATCTCATGGGCCGAGGAACACGTTGCCGTCTGCCGCAGCCGGCGTCGTCTCAGCCTTGTAGAGGATTGTTCCCAGGACGGCCATATAGCGTTTCACCACCTGATCGGGGGCATAATCGGCCGCGCGCTGCCTGGCCTTGAGCGAGAAGCTCAGCCGCATCGGCTCTTCCGCCATCATTTGCATGGCGCGCGCCAGCGCCTGCGGCGCATTCACCGGGACGAGGATGCCATAGGGCGCGACGATCGGCTCCTGATCGGCGCGCTCGGCCGAATCCAGGATCTCGGCCGGCCCCGCCTCGCAATCGGTCGCGACCACCGGGCAGCCGAGCGCCATCGCCTCGACCAGCGCATTCGGGAAGCCTTCCGCGTTCGAGGACGAGACGAACATCCGCGCCCGCCTGATCACCGGGTAGGGGTTGGCGACATAGCCCGGCATCAGCACGCGGCCGCCGAGGCCGAGCGTCTCGACCAGCGAGGCCAGCTTCGGCCGCTCCGGGCCCTCGCCGAGGATGACGAGCGGGAAGGGCAGTCCGGAGCGGTGATAGGCCTCGATCAGCAGCGCGAAGTTCTTGGTCGGCACCAGTCGCCCGGCCGCGGCGATGAACGTGTCCGGCAGCGCGATTGCAGGCGCCTCGCTTGCGCGCCCCGCGATCGTGTCGGTGCTGATGCCGTTGCCGATCACCGAGATGCGCTCGGCCGGAACGCCGAAATTCTCGACCAGGTCCTGCTTGACGTTGCCTGACACGGCGATGACGTGATCCGCCCAAGGGTAGAGCAGTCGCACCATCAGCCGGCTGCCCAGGCTCGCGAGGCGCTTGCCGAAATGGCTGCTGGTATGGACCCGCTCGCTGATGACGCAGGGGCGGCGCAGCAGGGCCGAGGCGACCACGTTCGCGCAGTTCGAGCGGGTCAGGAAGCTGACGGTGACGTCGGGGCGCAGCCGCTTCAGGGCGCCGTGCAGTTGCACGAGGCTGGGCAGCAGGCTGTGGCGGGCATTCAGCGTCGTCTTCTGCACGGAGGCATCGACCTCGTGCCGCTCCGGCTCCTGGTCGAGCAGGACGAGGTGGACGTCGTCATTGGCAAGGTCGTCGCGGGCGAAGGCCAGCAGGTTGGTCATGGCCCGTTCCGCCCCACCGCCGGTCAGCGAGTTGATGACGAAGACGATGCGCTTCTTGTCGTTTGCCATGGGCATGCGGTGCGGGGGAGCGTTCAAGCGTCTTTGGCCCTCATCTCAGGCGGGCACGAGCGTGAGCCGGTCATAGACCGAGCTGGTCTGCACGCTGATCGCGCTCCAGTCATAGCGCCGCAGCAGGTCGCGGCCAATGCGGAACTGGTCCGGGTCCTGCCGCATCTTCGCCGCGAGCTCATCGACGTCGTGGAGCCGGAAATAGTTTTGCGCGGACAGCCCGATATCGAGATTGGGCTCGATGTCGCTGAGCAGCGTCGGGGCGCCGGCTGCGATCGCCTCCAGCGCGGCGATCGGCAGGCCCTCGTGCGAGGAGGGCAGCACGAACAGCGCCGCATGCGCCAGCAGCGTCTCGACATCGGGGCGCGGCAGCGGGCCGGTGAAGATCACCCGGTCGCCCGCCATCGCCTTGAGCTTCCTGAGATAGGGGCTGTCGGGCTCGGCGCCGCCGGCGATCACCAGCCGGTCGAGGTCCGGGACGCGCTCGAACGCCGCGATCACGTCCTCGAAGCATTTCTCCGGCACCAGCCGCCCGACGCAAGCGACATAGCGCATGTGCTCGAGCCGATGGCGCGTCACCACGTCCTGGTGCAGCGCTGCCGGCGCGAAGCCCGCGCCCTGACTATGGTTGGCCCCGTTGGGAATGTGCTGCAGCGCGACCGCGCGATCCGGGAAGCTCTGCCGAAGCCGGCGCGTGACCGATTGCGATACCGGGATCACCTGGTCGGCGAAGCGCATGCCGAGATACTCCCCGGCGCGCAGGGCCGCCTTGGCGATGCCGTTCCACTTGGCCCGGCGATAGTCGTCGCCGTGATGGGTGACGATCACCTTCATCCCGAGCAGCTTGGCGAGCGGCGCCACCAGCGCGGGCCCGATCGCGTGGATATGCACGATATCGGCCCGGATCTTGAAGCGGGCATGGAGGACGGCGACGAACGCGTTGCTGATCGCCTCGAAATACTTGTTGCGGGCGGCGTAGAGCGGCACGACGCGGACGCCCTGGTGCACTGTCTCCCGCCCGGGCAAATAGGGTTTGCGGCCGAAGACCACGATCTCGTCGGATGGGCGCATCGCCTTCAGCCGCGGGTAGAGCTGCTCGCAATGGGTCTCGACGCCTCCCATCACGCCTGGAAATCCGCGCAGGCCGATCACACAGATTTTCATAGATCTCGCCCCTTCTGAGACCGAATTGGCCAAGGCATCAATCGCAATATGAACAGGATCGTAAGTCGTTAATTCGGTAATCGCGCATCGCGATCCGCATCTCGGAGGTCTCGCTAGTAGACCTTCGAGATGTTCGTGATGACGCCGACAGTCCGGAACAGGATCTTGATGTCGAGCCACAGGCTCCAATTGGCGATGTACCAAAGATCGGCCTCGACGCGCCGGGCCATCAACTCGGGCGTCTCGGTTTCGCCGCGCAGGCCCGAGACCTGGGCGAAGCCGGTAATGCCCGGTTTCGCATGGTGGCGCAGCGCATAGTCGGCGATGAGCGCGCTGTACTGGCTGTCATGCGCGAGCACGTGCGGGCGCGGGCCGACCAGCGACATGTCGCCCTTCAGCACGTTGATGAACTGCGGCAGCTCGTCGAGGCTGGTCGAGCGGATCCAGCGCCCGACCGCGGTGATGCGCGGGTCGCCGCGCCGCGCCTGCCGGACGACCGGGCCGTTATCCAGCGTGCGCATGCTGCGGAACTTGAAGATCCGGAAGATGCGGCCGTTGGAGCCCGTCCGATCCTGCGCGAAGATCACCGGCCCGCGGCTGTCGAGCTTGATCGCAAGAGCGACCATCGCAAGCACCGGCCACAGGCAGGCAAGGGCGATCAGCGCCCCGGTGATGTCGAGCGCGCGCTTGACCGCCCGCTCATGCGAGCGCAGCGCCGGCCGTTGCAATTCAAAGGTCTTGAGCGGCCCGCAATCGAGGATCGGCTTTTGCAGCAGCGGCCGCATCTCCGGCGGCGCCACGAAGCGCACGCCGATCGGCAGGCGCCGCAACTGCGCCATCAGCGCGTCGAACCCCTCGGCGTTCGGGATCGGCGAGGTCACGAAGACCTCGTCGACCTGCTCGGACCGCACCAGGTCGGAGATCTTTTCGGGGAGATCGGTCTCGGGCCGGCCGGCGGCATCGCGCAGCGGCAGGCAGCGCATGACGCGGTGGCCCTGCCTCGCGAGCGCCGCGAGCAATTCGTCGGGTCCGGTCACCGGGTCGAAGAAGACGATCGCCCGGCGCGGCGGCAAGGTGCCGAGCCTGATGCCGGACTTGACCGCCGAGGCGGTGAGGATGCGCGCCGCCGTCAGCGTCGCCAGGCCGCCGCCGCAGGTGGCGATGGCGACGGCGCGTGAGAACTGGTCGCCGATCTTGAGCAGGAAGGCCGACATCGCGGCGATCAGCACCGCGGTGAACCATGACGTGGTCACGTCGGGCAGCGCAGCGCGGCTCGCCAGGATGCGGGGCGAACGATAGAGCCCGCGCGCATGCGCGATCAGCACGTAGAGCGCCGCGACGACGAGGCCGAGGCCGAAGGCGACGTCGAGATTGGCCGGCTGGCCCCAGAAGGCGATCGTGTAGAACGCCTGCGAGCCTGCTGCCACAGCAATAATGGCCGCTGCCTCAAGGGCGGCGAGTTGGACGCTGATAATCGGGTGAGGGAAACGCTCGGTGAGGACGAGCTCCCGCCCCAACGTATCCGGCATCTGATAGTTGGCACTATAGTCCGCCATCGATTGACTCCCGGACGCTGAACTCTGAAACCGCGATCATTTGGTTATCGAATTCTTAGCAACTCCCGGGCCAATTGATCTTTCGGTTTAGGGATTGATTATAATCTATGCAGGATTCGCCGGAGATGGCGGTAGGTGCCATTTTTATTTGCGAGTCGTAGTTTTGTGGACGACGAGTCGAAAGACGATCGCAAATTCGGCCCGGGAATAGCCAATTGAAATTGGAAAAGGTCTTTTGAGAGTGCAGGTGAAGCGCGGTGCACGAGTCGCGCCCGCGCAAGCTATACGGAGGAATCTGGGCTGAGCTTGGCGTGTGCGGCGGTGTCTATTGGGAGAGACGTATATCCGCGGCGCGGAGCGCAAGTTGAAGCAGTGTTAAACTCGGGTTTGCGCTGCCGGAACTTGGAAATACCGATGCGCTGACCAGGCTGAGATTGGCGACGCCGTGACAGCGGAGGAAGGGATCGACGACCGAGGCGCGGGGGTCCGTGCCCATGCGGGTCGAGCCGGCCGGGTGCAGCGTATCCTCGCTCCGTTCGATGAAGCGGGCCGGTTCGCCGGCAGCGGTTTCCGGCCAGGCGATGGGGCAGATCTCGTCGAACCCGGCGCGGGTCCAATAGGCGCGGAAGCGCCTGTGGGCGGCCTGGAACGTGTGCTCGTCCGCTTCGGTCGGGCTCCAATCCAGCGCCAGCACCGGCATGCCCAGGCCGTCGCGCTGCTGCGCCAGCTGCAGCCGGTTCTGCCGGTGCGGCGCCTGCTCGATCCGCAGGTCGGCGAAGAGCGACATGTCCGGCGGCAGGTAAAGCTGCCGGTATTTCAGTCGCCAGAGTGCGGCGCTGGCCAGGAAGCCCGGGTCGAGCAACTGCTTGATGGAGGCGAGATTTGACTTCGCGCTCCGGTGGCCCTGCACCCGGTGCCCCAGGCTGCGCAGGGCGTTGAGCGGCGAGTCCGGGGCGGGCGCGATGCGGATGTCGATATAGGCGCTGGCGATGCCGTCTTCCTGCTGCGCGGCGGGAGAGAGCTCGAAATGGATGCTGCGCCGCGTCGACCTCGTCAGGCGCTGGCCGAACAGCCGGTTGGTCAGGAAGGGATCGCGCATGGCGAGCTGGCCGAGCTCCACCCGCAGGTGATCCTGGAAGAAGCGCCCGAGCGCCTCGCAGCCGGCGAAGGCCCGCCCGTCCGAGATCTGGTCGAGATGGAGCGCCAGCCGCGTCGTCTCGAAGGTGCCGGCGGCGAAGAAGAAGGTTTTCGCCCGTATTTCCAGCCGCTTCCGGTTGGGGCTCGCCGCGATGACGGCGGCGAGCCGGCCGCGCTCCCGGTCGAGCACCAGGTCGCAGACCGAGGCGTTGAGCCAGGTCTCGATCCGCCCCTGGCCCTGCAACTGCACGCCGAGCGCCTTGGCGAGGTTGCGGTTGGAGAAGCGCGGCGTCTTCGGAAAGCGGCGAACCACGTCCGCATCGATGCTTCCGGCGGCTGGCAGCGGCGGCGAGGCGGCGGAATCGGCCTCGAACGAGCTGTGGTCGATCTTGAACAAGGTCTCGGTCAGCGGCGTATAGAGGCCGAGATCGGCGGGGGAGAGCGGCCAGGCCTCGATCGCGGCATGGGGCCGCGCCAGCATGTCGTGCGAGGTCAACGGGATGAGCCGCCCGCCCCAATGCGCGGAGGCGCCGCCGAGCCCGCGATATTCGCCCGAAATCATGCCCGCATGCCGTGACGAGCCGTTCAGGGCCTCGCGTACGGGCAACTGGCGGTTCGGCTGGCGCTCGCCGCTTTCGAGAATGACGACGCGGCGCCCGGCGCTGGCCAGCCGCCAGGCGATGATCAGCCCCGCCAGCCCGCTGCCGACGACGCAGAACTCCGCGTCGCGGCTAAGGATGGCCGCATCACTCTCGGCAAGATCGAATATCGCCACCGATCCTCGCAGTCCGCACGTGCGGCAGATCGTCCTACACAGCCAATCAATAGCGAGGGCATGTCCGGATGCCGCCACGTGGCGTATTCGCCCCGCGGCTGATTGGTATCGTCGACCTATATCAGCAAGACATGCGCCCAAATGCTTGAATTTACGCGTCAATGTAGCTTGTCGGGGAAACCGGCGGCGTTCAAGGAGCATGATTGGCGCTTGAGATGAGATGTCGGGGCAGATTGCCTAAATGGACATCGTTGTTCTGTATTGGATATGCTCTGCCATCTATAAGTATTGATGGGAGATATGCCATCGAATGCTTCGTGCATATAATTGGTGCAGGCTCGTCTTAGCGGGAGTGTCTGCGCAGATAAGTTCCGATCTTCGCTTGCGGGTGACGGTGACCGTCCCATCACGGAGCTTGAGCGAGCCAGTTCTCGTCAACGAAGACGTTGCGTCATGCTTTCGCGTACATCTGAACTGAAGTGGCGCTCGATTGGGTATTGAGGCGGCTAGCAAGTATCGATTCAGCTGAACCATGGCCCGTTGCGGCACTCCCGGGCCAAACGCCTCCGCCGACCGCGCTCCCGAACGGCATGAAATTTGCGGCGCCCCGTCAGGATAAACAATCCGAATAACGTTGCGGAGGGTGATGTTGATGGCTCAACTCAGCGTTTTGGATCGCGTGGGGTGCAAGTTAAAGGGTACGTTCCGCGAAATGCGCGGCGCCCAAATCGTCAGCAATGACGGCATTAGACTGATCGTCGACCGTGACCAGCTGAAGGATGACGCGATCATCCGGGCCCTGCTCTTCGATCGGCATGAGAGAACCGAGGCCGCGCTGGTCAAATATTGTTTGCGGCCCGGCGACCGGGTGCTCGAGCTTGGTTCGGGCGTCGGTTTCATCACGATGCTCTGCGCGCGCATCTGCGGCGCGGCCAATGTCGTGACGCTGGAGGGCAACCCGACGATGCACGCGCTTCTGGTGCGCAACCTCGCCATGAACCGTTACGCCGTCGATGCCCGCCAGTCGGTCGTCTCGCTCGATGGCGGGCCGGTGACCTTCCATCTCTCGGAGTCCCTGGTTTCGTCGAGCATGCTCGATCGCGGTGATGCCGCCGCCGAGACGGTGCCCTCGACCTCATTCCGCGACCTGCTCGCCGAAATCGAGCCTACGGTCGTCATCATGGATATCGAGGGCAGCGAGATCGACCTGCTCGGCACCTGCCCGATGCCGAGCGTGCGCGCCATCGGCGTCGAAACGCATCCGCAGATCGTCGGCGAAGACGCCATCGCCGCGATGGACAGGCGGCTGGCGGCCCTCGGCTTCCAGGTCGACGAGCGCTTCCCGACCGCATCGAAGCGCTGCCTCTACGTTCGCGAGCCGCGCAAGAACTGACATCGACAACAAAAGACCACTGAAAGGCTAGGCCGAAAGGGAAACGAGGCCAGGGGGATGTGATCCACGTGTTGGAGGAAGACGATGTATCGTCCCGACATCGACGGCCTGCGCGCATTGGCGATCCTGCCCGTTCTGCTCTTCCACCTGAACTTTCCCTTCGTCGAGGGCGGCTTCGTCGGCGTCGACATCTTCTTCGTGATCTCGGGCTACCTGATCACGCGCATTCTGCGCGACGATCTCGATAGCGGCTCCTATTCGATCGCGCGCTTCTACGAGCGCCGAGCGCGGCGCATCCTGCCGGCGCTCTTCGTCGTGCTGGCCGCGAGTTGCGTCGCCGGCTTCGCCGTCATGATGCCGCACGACCTTGTCGGCCTCGGCCAAAGCGCACTCGCGACGCTGCTGTTCAGCTCGAACATCCTGTTCCTCAATCAGGTCGGCTATTTTGCCGACCCGGCCGACATCAAGCCCTTGCTCCACACCTGGTCGCTGGCGGTGGAGGAGCAGTTCTACATCCTGTTCCCGCTGCTGCTGGCGCTGCTGCACCGCTTCGGGCGGCGGGCCGCCATCGCGGCTTGCCTCGCCATTGCCCTGGTCTCGTTCGGCGCCGGAATCTGGCTGGTGCAGAAGGACCAGGCGGCCGCGTTCTACCTCGCGCCGACGCGGGTCTGGGAGCTTTTGATCGGCTCGTTGCTGGCGCTTGGCCTGTTTCCGCTGCCGGGCAGCGACCGGCTGCGCCAGGGGCTGGGCTGCCTTGGCCTCGGCCTGATCGGCTTCAGCATCCTGACCTATTCCGAAAGCACGCTCTTTCCCGGCATCGCCGCGCTCGCGCCCAGCATCGGCGCCGGGCTGATCATCTATTCCGGCCAGAACGGCGTCACCTGGGTGTCGCGGCTGCTCTCGCTGCGCCCGCTCGTCTTCATCGGCCTGATCTCATACTCGCTCTACCTCTGGCATTGGCCGATCCAGGCCTTCTATCGCTATGAGGTCACCGATCATTTCAGCCGGCTCGAGAAGGTCGGGCTGCTCGCCCTCTGCTTTGCCTGCGCGATTCCGTCCTGGCGCTATGTCGAGCAGCCGTTCAGGACCGCGACGGGCTGGGGCCAGGGCCGCCGCGCCTTCACGGCTGCGGCGGTGGCGGCTTCGCTCCTCTTCGTGGCTGGCGGCGCGCTAGTCGTCGGGCATGGCGCCGCCTGGCGCTATCCGGCCAAAGCGGAGGCGGTGCTGGCCGGCATGGGCGGCTATGACGTCACCAGCGGCTATCGCGAGGGCTCGTGCTTCCTGACGAGCAAGTCCGACGACCTGGAGCTCTTCCGCAAGGAGCTCTGCCTGGGGCGGGACGCGGCGCGGAAGGATTATCTGCTGGTCGGCGACAGCCATGCGGCGGCGCTCTGGAGCGGGCTCTCCACGACCTTCACGGACATCCACTTCCAGCAGGCCACCGCGTCCGGCTGCCGGCCGCTGATGGACGGGCAGGGCGCCGAGCGCTGCCTTGGCCTGATGCGCTATATCTTCGAACAGCATCTGCCGCGGGCCGGGAGCGACGCCGTCGTGCTGGCGGCGCGCTGGACCCATGCCGACGTGGCGGGACTACTGAGCACGGTCGAGCGCCTCAAGCAGTTCGGCCGCCCGGTCTACGTCATCGGCCCCATCGTCGAGTACCAGCAGAAGCTGCCGCAGCTCCTGACCAAGAGCATCCTCTCCGACGATGCCGGCATGGTCGCGCGCAACCGCTCGCGGGCCCAGAAGGCCCTGGACGAGGAACTGGCGCAGGCGCTGCGCAATTCGGGGGCGACCTATATCTCGGCCTTCAAGACGCTGTGCCCCTCCGATCAATGCGTCACGCTGACCACGAGCGGCGTCCCGGTCCAATGGGATTACGGCCACCTGACGCGCGAGGGATCGCAGTTCGTGGCCGAGACCTGGCGGCGGAACCACCTCGTGCAATGAGAGGCGGCGCAGCATTTTGGAGCGAAGTGGGTACCGGTTCGCGTGAAGAAAAATAGCTACGGCTTGCGGCCGAGCGCCGAGCGCAGCCAGGCGCCCTCGTCGCCGAGCAGCTTGGGCACCGCGAAGAAGATCACCAGGGCGATCGCGCCCGCGACCGCACCGCCGGCCGCCAGGAGCAGGATCGGATGCCAGCCGAGCGACAGCAGGACCGGCTTGAGGAACAGCAGCGGCAGGTTGATCAGAGCCGCGACGAGGAGATGGCGGCCCATGATCGCCGCGATCTGGCGCAGCGAGAGCGCGCAGGCGCGCTTCGACAGCACGAGCCCGAGCACGAAGGTGATGACGATCGCCGCGCCGATGCCGGCTGCGACGCCGGAGAGCCCATAGGGCAGCCCGAGCCAGGCGCCGGCGCAGACGCTCGCAGCATAGAGCCACTGCCAGGAGGCCAGCCAAAAGGTCATGCCGCGCGCCCGGAGCAAGGTCGAGCTGATCTTGTAGGCGGTGCGGAAGAACAGCGACGCGACCAGGATCTGGAAGGGCAGGGTGACCTGCAGCCATTGCTTGCCGAGCAGCAGCTGGATGCATTCCTCCGCGAACAGGGTCAGGAAGCCGCTGAGCGGGATCGTCGCCAGCGCGATCAGCCCGACCGAGCGGCAATAGGCCCGTGCCAGCCGGTCCCGGTCGGACTGGATCGTCGCCAGCGCCGGGAAGAGCACCTTGTCGCCGACTGCGCCGAACAGGTTCACCGGCTGCATCAGGATCGTATAGGCGCGGTTGTAGATGCCGAGCGTCGCGGCCCCGAGCCAGCGGCCGACGATGAACTGGTCGGCGTTGAGCGCGACGTAGTTGCCGAGGCTCGAGAGCGTGATCCCGGCGCCGAAGCGCAGCAGCCGGCGCAGTGCCCCCCAATGCAGCAGCGGCCTCATCGCGTGGCGCGAGCAGGCGATGAAGGCGAGGCTCGCCAGGACGCTCTGCGCGATCTGGCCCCAGACCAGCGACCAGATGCCGAAGCCAGCGAGCGCGAGCCCGATCGCGACCGCGCCATAGCCCAGCGCATAGCTCGCCATTCCGATCAGGCTGATCGAGCGGAAGCGCATTTCGCGCTGCAGTTTCGCTTCGGCGACGATCGCGAAGCCGCGAATGGCGAAGATGAAGCATAGCACCCGCAGCGCCGGCTCGACGGCGGGAATCTGGAACAGCCCCGCAACGACCGGAGCCGCAACGAACAGGATCGCGGTGATCGCGAAGCTGGCCAGGGCGGAGACGGTGAAGCCGGTGCGCACGTGCTCGCGGTCGAGCTGCGGCATCTGCACGATTGCCGGCGCGATGCCGATCGTGCCGAAGATGTCGGCCAGCGCGACCACGGTCATGGCGGCGCTGACGACGCCGAAATCGGTCGGTGTCAGCAGCCGCGCCAGCACCGCCAGCACGGCGATGCGCAGCAGGGCCTGGCTGCCGGCGCCGACGAACATCCAGGCGAAGCCCTCGATCGTTCGCCGGGACAGGGATTTTGCTGGCGACGCGCCGCCCGCAACCGCGAGAGCGGGGGTCAACACAGCCTGCGAGGCATCTACCATCACGCAAGTCGCCTTCGGGTCGTCCGAGTGTTCGGGTCGGCTTAGAGCACCATCACTCGGAGCAAGGTCATTCGGCCGCGATGCGCGCGGCCTCGGGCAGCTTATAGCTCGCCGCCCGGCCGACGCTGACATAGGTAAAGCCGCGGGCGTGCATGTCCTCGGTGCGGTAGATGTTTCTGAGATCGACGATCACCGGCTCGCGCAGCGCCTGCTTGATGCGGTCGAGGTCGAGCGCGCGGAACTCGTCCCATTCCGTCACCACGACGAGCGCATCAGCGCCCTCGATGCAGCCATAGGCATCGCCGGCATAGTCGACGTTCTCCAGCATCAGCCGGGCATTGTCGGTGCCTTCCGGATCATAGGCCCGGACCCGGGCGCCGGCATCCTGCAAGGCGGTGATGACCGAGAGCGAGGGGGCGTCGCGCATGTCGTCGGTGTTCGGCTTGAAGGTCAGTCCGAGCACGGCGATGGTCTTGCCGCGCACCGAGCCGCCGCAGGCGGTGATCACCTTGCGGGCCATGGCGCGCTTGCGCTTGTCGTTGACGGCGACGACGGTCTCGACCAGCCGCAGCGGCGCGTCGTATTCCTGCGCCGTCTTCATCAGCGCCAGCGTGTCCTTCGGGAAGCAGGAGCCGCCATAGCCCGGCCCGGCATGCAGGAACTTGCCGCCGATGCGGTTGTCGAGGCCGATGCCGCGCGCCACCTCCTGGACGTTGGCGCCGACCTGCTCGCAGAGATCGGCCATCTCGTTGATGAAGGTGATCTTCGTGGCGAGGAAGGCGTTCGCCGCATATTTCGTCAGCTCGGCCGTGCGGCGCGAGGTCACCAGGATCGGCGCCTGGTTGAGGTAGAGCGGCCGGTAGACCTCCTTCAGCACCTCGATGGCGCGCTCGTCGTCGGTGCCGAGCAGGATGCGGTCGGGCCGCTTGAAGTCGGCGATCGCCGCGCCCTCGCGCAGGAATTCGGGATTGGAGGCGACCGCGAAATCGGCGTCGGGCCGGGTCTCGCGGATGATGCGCTCGACCTCGTCGCCGGTGCCGACCGGCACGGTCGATTTGGTCACGATGACCGTGTAGCCGTCCAGCGCCAGCGCGATCTCGCGCGCCGCCTGGTAGACATAGGACAGGTCGGCGAAGCCGTCGCCGCGCCGCGACGGCGTGCCGACCGCGATGAAGACGGCGTCGGCGCCGGCGACTGCGCTCTTCAGATCAGTCGAGAACGAAAGCCGGCCGGCCTGCGCATTGCTTGCGACGAGTGCTTGCAGGCCGGGCTCGAAAATCGGTATTTCGCCACGCTGCAAGGCTTCGATCTTGACCGGCATCTTGTCGACGCAGGCGACCACGTGTCCGAAATCGGAGAAGCAGGCCCCGGACACAAGTCCGACATATCCGGAGCCGATCATTGCGATACGCATCTTGAGCCACCCATGGTTAGAGCCGTAATTTGCTCGCTGGGACAGATGTTACGCAAAAGCCGTGCCTAAATATGCTTCGGTGAATACATTGATTAAGTAATAGGCTGCAATGTCAAATTTTGATCATTCGGCATATTGCCATGCTTGGCCTTTGCCACACAGAATTGGCTCGGAGCGCGAAAGTCATGGTCTCAGGTGGCATTGCGCCACGACGTTAAGGAGTGTCGCGCATGACGAAACGGTCACTGACGCGGTTGCTGGCTGTTGCCGGCGTCGCGAGTTTTTTGGGCCTGATCCCGGCCCGCGCCGACGACGCCGTGCCTGAATACAAGATCGCCCCGGGCGATCGACTTGAGGTGAAGGTCGTCGGCCTGCCCGAGCTCGGCCAGAAGGCGCTGGTCGATATCAACGGCAACCTGCCGCTGCCCATGCTCGGCTCGGTGAAGGTCAGCGGGCTGAGCCTGGCCGAGGTCCAGGACAAGCTGCGCACCGCGCTGTCCGGCAAGATCGTCTATCGTCGCGCGCTCGACGGCAAGAAGATCCCCAACATCGCCGATGTCGACGAGATCCTCGTCGAGGTCGCCGAATACCGGCCGGTCTACGTCAATGGCGACGTGCCGCGCGCCGGCGAGGTGGTCTATCGGCCGGGCATGCGCGTGCGCCAGGCGCTGAGCCTGGCGGGCGGGCAGGACCAGTCGGCAGCGCGCGCCAACGGCAACCTCGTCAACGTCTTCGACTATGGCAGCGCCCGCGACACGCTGATGCTCGAGTTCACCCGGGAGCGGGCGCAGTATTGGCGGCTGAACGCCGAGATCGACGATAATGGCAAGGCCTCGGCCGACGACCTGATCCAGCGCCTGCCGCAGATCGGCGGCGCCGACCTTGTCGCCAAGTCGGAGAGCGACCTCCTCGCCATCCGCACGCGCGACTGGCAGAACGAGAAGGCCTTCCTCAGCAAGTCGGCCGATCAGGCCGCCGCGCGGACCAAGGCGCTGGCCCTGCAGTTCGACACGGAGAACAAGGGCAGCACCGCCGACGCCGACGAGTTCGACCGGATGCAGAAGCTGCTCGACAAGAGCCTGACCTCGCAGAACCGCGTCACCGACGCCCGCCGCGCCATGCTGATCTCGGCGACGCGGGCACTGCAGATCGGCGTTCAGCTCACCACGGCCGAGCGCGACCAGGAGGAGCGGACGCGCAACCTGACCCGGACGGTCGACCAGCGCCGGGCCAACCTGATGAAGGAGCGCGACGATTCCGCGCTGAAGCTGGCCCAGCTCAAGGCCCGCATGGAGGCGAACGACAAGAAGCTCGTCTTCATGGGTGGCGCGACCAAGCAGATTCTCGGCGACGACCCGACCAAGATCCAGATCACGATCAGGCGCGATGGAGTGGACGGAGTCCAGACCATCGCCGCGACCGAGGACACGCTGCTCACGCCGGGCGACGTCGTCGAGGTCGTCCTGAAGCAGGGCGTCGATCTCGGCATGCTGGGGAAATGACCGCGCCTTCTCTGACGCGGCGGGCGCTGCTGCTGGCTTCGGTCGCGGCCGCCGCGCTGTTGGCCGGAGGCTTGCAACGGCCTCTAGCCGGAGAGGTCCGGGATCGGTCCATGCGCCGGCTCACGGCCGATTGCCTGGACCTGACGGTCGATGGAGAGCACGCCGATGCCAGTGGAGCGGATCGAAGTCGGATCCAGCGGCAATGACGGAACGGGCGATCCGCTCCGCACCGCCTTTGCCAAGGTCAACCGCAATTTCGAATGGCTCGCCTCGGCGCTCACCGCGCGCATCGCCAGCCTGCCGATCTTCGCGCATGTGCGCCACGAGCATGACGACTACGTGCCGCGCCATGTCGCCGACGGCCCGCCGAAGGAGCCGCCCACGCGCTATGGCGCCATGTGGATCGACGCCGGGCGCGGCCGCATCTACCTCGCGACCGGCACGGCCTCCGTCGCCGATTGGCGCGAGCTGCGCCTCGTAGAGCCCTGAAAGGCGAGCCCTTGGCCACGATCCGCTACACCAAAGCCGGAGGCGGCCGAGCCGACGGCTCCAATTGGGCCGACGCCAAGCCGCTCGCCGCGCTCGATCAGGACCTGCGTCGCGCCGCGGCCGCCGACAGCTTTCTGCTCGGCTTCGACCGCGACCGCGAGGACCCCGTCTTCTGGTCGCAGATCGGCATCGTGCTGAACCGGCCCGGCGCGGCACAACGCCCCATCCGCCTCGCGGTCGGCTATGTCGGCCACCAGGACGATGTCCAGCCGATCGAGCCGCAATCGGCCTCGACCTGCTTCATCAATTCCGCGATCTCGCCGCTCAAGCGCGCCGGCCCCGCCATGACCGGCGAGCCCTACCTCAAGTTCAGCAATGCGGCCGGCTTCATCGACGTCGCGGGGTTCACCGTCCGCGGCGCGCCCAATGACGGCTTCATCCGCTTCGACCAGGCGGCTTCTCCCTATTCCCAGGTCTCGCTGCGCGGCATTCATGCCGAGCGCGTCGGCCGGGTCATCGAGACCCTGCGCGGCGCGCGGCTGAGCAATGTGGTGATCGAGAATTGCAGTGCCTTCGCGGTTGCGCGCGGCTTCGCGCGCTTCCGTTCGATCGAGAATTCGATCTTGCGCAACATCGTCGCCGATGGCGGCGGCCTCGACGGCACCGGCGAGAACGTCTGCCAGATGCTGGCCTTCGAGACCGCCTCCAACATCACGTTGGATTCGGTCTTCCTGAACAACGCCGTCAATATGAGCGGCGCGGGCGAGGGCAAGCGCAGCAACTACGTCCAGGGCGACGGCATCGTCTGCGAGCGCGAGACCTCGGATTTCACCTTCCGGAACTGCCATGTCAGCGCGATGGGCGATGGCGGCTTCGACCTGAAGACCCGCAACGTCACGATGGAGGATTGCAGCGCGCTGCGCTGCAAGTTCGGGCTGCGGATCTGGTCTGACGGCACGAACGTCGTTCGCCGCACTGCGATCCACAGCCCGCGCCCGGCCGGCCCCAATCATGGCGCCTGCGTCTGGTTTGCCGGCAAGGCGGACCTGATCGATTGCGATCTGCAGGCCGGCGCCTATTCGGCCGTGTTCCAGTCGGGCGAGGGCGGCAGCGGCGCCCCGAAGCTGCGCCTGTTCGGCGGCTCGATCCGCACAGACGGCAATTTCCCGATGCTGGTGGGCAGTGGCGGCGGTGTCGTCGAGCTCAACGATGTCGCGGTGAACGGCGAGATGCGCACGGCGACGCTGAAGCTCTGAGGGAGCTTCCGGCCAGGGGGCTTGGATGCGGCGAAATTAAAGCGCGCGCTGACGTCCTGGCATTACGCTCGCCGCCACGATGAAGCGGAGGGTGAGGGCCAGGAGCGCGGCGCCATAGAAGACGATCCAGAACTGGCTGACGATCGCGATGATCAGCGCGTCGCGAAACGTGAGCCTGTCACCAGGATGTTCGAGGACGGAATTGACCGCTGACCATGCCGCGACCGCAGCATATGCGAAAACAAGGGCGCATTGAATGGCAATCGGCAGCATCGATAATGTCCATCAGAAAAGACCCAGTGATTAATCCAGATAAGCCGCAAGAGAACAAGTTCAATTTTAAGGCAATTCTGCTCAAAATGATGATCTGCTCTGTCGATTTGGAGGTATTGTCGGCAGCGAACACATCCGCGCAAGCTTTGCGCTGCCGAGGCGACCCGGTTCGCGGGCCAGCTTAGAGACCGTTCGAGACTTCGCTGGCGTGGTCGCCGAGAACCGGAGCGGAGCGGACTACCGTCCGTGAGCATCGGAAGCGCAGGCCGCGTCAGACGGCCACCACTGGTAGAATCATCAAATGGTCTCTCAGCGCGCCATTTCGAGTTCGGCGCCGCGCTTCAGCTGCATCATCCAGCGGATATAGTTGGGCTCGGCCCTGACCTGATGGCCGTAATGGTCCCGCAGCGCCTCGACGAGCCGGCCCCGGCGGCCCAGCAGGTTGTCGCCCAGGCTGATCATGCGCGAATTCGGCCAGGCCTGCGGCCTGATCTGGCGCAGCCGCGCGAAGAGTTCGGGCTCGCTGGCCGCGGGGTCGAGGCGGGCCAGCAGCAGCAGCATCGCCGCGGTCGAGCGCGACAGGCCCATATGGCAATGCACCAGCAGGTGCCGCTCCGCATTGGGCGGCGTCGACGCATCGAGCTCGTCGGCGAAGGCGATGATCCGGTTGACATGCTCGGCTTCGGGAGCGACCCGGTCCGGCAACGGCTCGATGATGTCGTGGAAGCGCAGCATCAGCCTGTGCGGCGCGCCATAGCTGCCAAGGACTTCAAGCTCTGGCCAGCCCGGATCGAGCAGCGAGAGCACGTTGGTGACGCGGGCCTTGCTGTGCAGGGCCAGTTCGTCGATGCCGCAAATGGTCAATGTGGAGATGGCGAGGCGCTTCATCGGCTGCGGCATAGATGGGACGGCCGGCAAGGCTCTGACGGACGCTCAGGCATGGCCGGCGTGGGCAAAATCCGCGAACTCGGCCACATGACGACTCGTCCCATCGCTCTCGGTCGTCTTCGCCGGTTCCGAGCCACCTGCGTGCTGATCGCGGCGTTCTCGTCGCCAGCCGATAAAGGCGCTGACCGACAGCCCGAAGGCAATCATCAACATCATAAGCGTCCAAGTCATGGCAATGACCTCGCCTGTACGCGGCATGGCCTAGTATCGCAGATGCTTGACGGGTGGTTAATGATATTCGTCACGCTGGCCGAACAAATTTGAAGCGTTTTGAACAGCGATGGGGCAGGTGGAGCAGCGTCGGGCGCCGCTCGCTTGCGCGGCGCCTCAGTCAGGTCCGCCCATCAGGGCAGGCGAGCTTCGATCGGCCGGAGCGGTGCGCCCCGGCCGGCCGCTTTCGCTAGGCAACCGGCGTCTTCGGCCAGTCGAACTGGTCGAGCTTGCCGCCGGTGTAGCGCTGCTGGTTCTCGGGGTTGTCGAGCAGCGTGTAGGGGAAGACCGGCGGCAGCGCGCTGACCTCGTCGAGCCGTGCGATCTGCTCCGGCGCGAGCTTGAGCTCCGCGGCGCCGAGATTGTCCTTGAGCTGCTCGACGCTGCGCGGGCCGATGATCGGCAGCGCGCCCTTGGCGGCGACCCAGGCGATCGCGACCTGGCCCGGCGTCGCGCCCGTCTCTTCGGCGAGCTTCAGCACCTCGTCGAGGATGGCGGTGCGCTGGGCGCTGTTCTCGGCCTGGAAGACGCGGCCGCCAAAACCCTGCGCCCGGCCGGCCTCGCCGCGACGGTACTTGCCGGTCAGCATGCCGCCGCCGAGCGGCGACCAGGCGACGATGCCGAGGCCGAGCGCCTTGCCCATCGGCAGCAGTTCTTGCTCGGGCGTGCGCTCGACCAGGCTGTGCTCGACCTGAATGCCGGCGATCGGCAAGGTGCCGCGCAGCTCGGCGATGGTCGCCGCCCGCGCCACGCGCCAGGCCGGGAAGTCGGAGAGGCCGCCATAGAGGATCTTGCCGGCGCGGGCGAGGTCGTCGAAGCCGCGCAGAATCTCGTCGACCGGCGTCACGCCATCGGCGAAATGCACCCAGTAGAGATCGATCCGGTCGGATCTCAGCCGCTTCAGGCTGGCCTCCAGCGAGGCCACCATCGCCTTGCGGCTGTTGCCGGTGCCGAGGATGCCGCGGTTCGGGTCGACGCCGAGCGTGAACTTGGTCGCGAGCACGAACTCGTCGCGCTTTCCCTGCAGCGCCTCGCCCAGGATCTCCTCGGATTCGCCGAACTGGTAGCCGTCGGCCGTGTCGAGGAAATTGCCGCCGGCCTCGGCATAGGTCTCGAGGACGCGGCGGGCCTCCGCCGGCTCGGCGCCATGGCCCCAGCGCGTGCCGAACGTGCCGGTGCCGAGCACGAGTTCCGAAACCCGCAGGCCCGTATGCTCGCCGAAAAGCTTGTAGCGCATGGGATTCTCCTGATGACCGCCAGCCGGCGGTGCGTTCCGTTAAATGACGATCATCATGATCGTTGCGAATAAATGTCGATCATCATATATTCTGTCAAGTCGTCATGTTGCGCCTGGGAGCACGGATATGAAAGTCAGCAGGGAGCAGGCGGCCGAGAACCGCGAGCGCATCATCGAGGTCGCCGGCAGGCTCTTCCGCGAGCGTGGCTTCGACGGCATCGGCGTCGCCGACCTGATGAAGGCGGCGGGCCTCACCCATGGCGGCTTCTACGGCCATTTCAAATCGAAGGAGGACCTGATCGCGCAGGCCAGTGCCCGGGCCCATGCCGGAACCTGCGAGGCATGGTCGCAGACCGCCGACAGGCTGGGCGGGGAAGCCTTCGCTGTTCTGGCCAGCCAGTACCTTTCTGTCGCTCACCGCGACAATCCCGGCATGGGCTGCGCCTTCGCTGCGCTCGGCAGCGAGGCGGGACGGCAGGGTGAGGCGGTCCGCAGCGTCTTCAGCCAGGGATTGGAGGGCTTCGTCGGCGTCCTCTCGCGCATCCTGCCCGGACGCTCCGCTGCTGCGAGGCGTCGCAAGGCGCTGGCCGCGATGGCGCAGATGGTCGGCGCGCTGGCGATCGCGCGGGCGGTGGATGACGAGGCCCTGTCAAAGGAGATCCTCGCGGCCGCCCGCGAGGATCTCGGTATCGAGCCGGCAGTGAACTGAGGACGCTCAGACCAGCGGCGGGTTCAGCCGGGCGAAGCCGCCCGGGCGCCGGTAGGGATAATAGGGGTAGGGCGCCGTCACCACGCTCGCGGCATCGAGCCGTGCGATCTGCTCGGCCGTCAGCGACCAGCCGACCGCGCCGAGATTCTGCCGGAGCTGCTCCTCATTGCGGGCGCCGATGATGACGCTCGACACGGTCGGGCGCTGCAGCAGCCAGTTGAGCGCGATCTGCGGCACCGATTTGCCGGTTTCCTTGGCGATCTCGTCGAGCAGGTCGACGATGGTGTAGAGCCGCTCGTCATCGACCGGCGGGCCGAACTCGGCCGTCTGGTGCAGGCGGCTGCCCTCGGGCAGCTTTTCGCCGCGGCGGATCTTGCCGGTGAGCCGGCCCCAGCCGAGCGGGCTCCAGACCATGGCGCCGACGCCCTGATCGTGGCCGAGCGGCATCAGCTCCCATTCGTAGTCGCGTCCGACCAGCGAGTAGTAGACCTGATGCGCGACATAGCGCGGATAGCCGTGCCTTTCGGCCGCCGCGAGCGACTTCATCAGCTCCCAGCCGGCGAAGTTGGAGACGCCGACATAGCGCAGCTTGCCGGCGCGGACAAGGTCGGAGAGCGTCGACAGCACCTCCTCGACCGGCGTGCCGGCGTCGAAGGCGTGCAGTTGCAGCAGGTCGATATGGTCGGTGCCGAGCCGGCGCAGCGCATCCTCGACCGCCTTGATCAGCCGGAAGCGCGAGGAGCCGGCCTCGTTCGGCCCATCGCCCATCGGCAGGCTGGTCTTGGTCGAGATCAGCACCTCGTTGCGCCGCCCCTTGATCGCCTCGCCCAGCACCTCCTCGGAAGCGCCGTTCGAATAGACGTCGGCGGTGTCGAAGAGGTTGAGCCCGGCCTCGAGGCAGATATCGACGAGGCGACGCGCCTCCTTGGCGTCGGTATTGCCCCAGGCGCCGAAGAGCGGGCCGGAGCCGCCGAAAGTGCCGGCGCCGAAGCTGAGCGCCGGGACCTTCAAGCCGGAATTGCCGAGACGACGATAGTCCATGGTGCCTGTCCTTCTAGGTAAGCGAATCTCTGTAAGCGTTTGAAACGAATCAGGAGCCGAGCGCCGGGCCGACCGTGGCCGCCTTCAGCGCGGCCTCCCTCCGGTCGAGGCGCAGGCTCCAGAAGGCGATGGCGAGCGCCCCGATCGGCATGATCATGGCGACGAGCGGGATCGCGGTCAGGCCAGGCCCGTAGTCGATGGTCGCGCCGCCGGCCCAGGCGCCGAGCGCATTGCCGAGGTTGAAGGCGGCGATATTGAGGCTGGACGCGAGGCTCTGGCCGGCGCCGCTCGCCCGCTCCAGCACCCACATCTGCAGCGGCGGCACGGTGGCGAAGCCGGCGGCGCCGAGCAGGAAGACGAAGATCGTCGCCGCGATGCCGTCATGGATGGCGAAGGTCATCAGGCCGAGCACGACAGTGAGCACGAGCATGCTGCCGATCACGGTCGGGACGAGGTACTTGTCGGCGAGCTTGCCGCCGATCAGGTTGCCGACGATCAGCCCGCCGCCGAACATCAGCAGGATCGGCGAGACGGAGGTTTCGGCGAGGCCGGTCACCTTGGTCAGGATCGGCGCGATATAGGTGAAGATCGCGAAGACGCCGGCAAAGCCGAGCACCGTGGTCAGCAGGCCAAGCAGCACCGGCCGCTGCGCCATGGCCTTGAGGTCGGCGCGCCAGTCGCTTGCCTCGGGCGCGGCCTCGTCCTTGGGCACGAAGGCGGCGATGATCGCGAGCGCGGCAATGCCGACGATGGTCACGGCCCAGAAAGTGGCGCGCCAGCCGAGCTGCTGGCCGAGCCAGGTGCCGAAGGGCACGCCCACGATGTTGGCGATGGTCAGGCCGGTGAACATGATCGCGATGGCCGAGGCCTTGCGATCGGCCGGCACCAGGCTGGTCGCGACCACCGAGCCGACGCCGAAGAAGGTGCCGTGCGCGAAGGCGGTCAGGATGCGCGCCGCCATCAGCGTGCCGTAGCTCGGCGCCAGCGCGCAGGCGGCGTTGCCGAGGGTGAAGATCACCATCAGCGCCAGCAGCACGGTCTTGCGCGGCCAGCGCGCGGTGAAGGTGGTCATCAGCGGCGCGCCGACGACGACGCCGAGCGCATAGCCGGAAATCAGCAGGCCGGCCGCCGCGATCGAGACGCCGAGATCGGCGCTGACTTCGAGCAGCAGGCCCATGATGACGAATTCGGTGACGCCGATGCCGAAGGCGCCGGCGGTGAGGGCATAGAGGGCAATGGGCATGGGTTCGATCCGCGTGACAGAGGATGTCTGGCGGCAAGATGGTGCAGCGCGGCATGGTGCGTTAGACTGCCGGCAGGAACATCATTTGTGAGTTGAATTCATCATGGCTCGACTGGACGTCAACCGCTCCGGCGAGATGGAGGTTTTTGCCCGCGTCGTCGAGCTCGGCGGCTTTTCGGCCGCGGCGCGTGCCTTCGGCATGACGCCCTCTGCCGTCAGCAAGCTCGTCGCCCGGCTGGAGATGCGGCTCGGCACGCGGCTGGTCAACCGCTCCACCCGCAAGCTCCAGCTCACGCTCGAAGGCATGGCCTTCTACGAGCGCAGCATCCGCATCTTGGCCGATCTCGACGAGGCCGAGCGCAATGTTGCGAGCAACGAGCGCCCCGTCGGCCGCATCTCCCTCAACACCAGCGCCTCCTATGCCACGCATATCCTGATGCCGGTCGTGCCCGAGTTCCTGGCGCGCTATCCCGAGGTGACGCTCCACATCATCCAGACCGACACGGTGATCGACCTGATGGAGGAGCGCACCGATGTCGCGGTCCGGGCCGGGCCGCTGAAGGACTCCAACCTGATCGCCCGCAAGCTCGGCGCGACGCGCATGACCCTCGTCGCCGCGCCATCCTACCTGAAGCAGTTCGGCGAGCCGAAGAGCGTCGCCGACCTCGACAATCACAATCGCCTCGGCCACTGCTACACCCGCGCCATCGAGGGCTGGCCGCTGCTGCGCGACGGCGAGCCCGTCACCATCCCGATCACCGGCAACGCCAAGACCAGCGATGGCGAGGCCCTGCGCCATCTCGTGGTCGCCGGCGCCGGCATCGCCCGGCTGGCGACCTTCACCGTGCGCGAGGATATCAAGGCCGGGCGGCTGAAGGCCGTGCTGGAGGATAACAATCCGGGCGATCTCGAAGAGGTCCACGCGGTCTATCTCGGCCAGGGCGGGCCGCTGCCCTCGCGCATCAGGGCCCTGCTCGATTTCCTGGGGGAGAAGGCCCGCGTCGGCTGAGCGCGGAACCGCTAACGTCATGCTCGCCCTTGTGGCGAGCATCCACGTCTTGAACGCTCATCGCAGCCAAAGACGTGGATGGCCGGGACAAGCCCGACCATGACGGGGAGGGGCGTTGCAAGGGTTCCGCCGACTCGCGCGATGCTCTAGATCGCGGGCACCACGCGAGAAAACCTCATGGCGATCACGATCTACGGCATCAAGAACTGCGACACGATGAAGAAGGCGCGCACCTGGCTCGACCAGCACGGCGTCGCCTACCTCTTCCACGACTACAAAGCCGAGGGCGTGTCGAAGGTGCTGCTCGAAAGCTGGTGCAAGGAGCACGGCTGGGAGGTGATTCTGAACCGCGCCGGCACCACTTTCCGCGCCTTGCCTGAGTCCGACAAGCAGGGGCTCGACGCCAGGAAGGCCGTGGCGCTGATGCAGGAGCACACCTCCCTGATCAAGCGCCCGGTGCTCGACCTCGGCGACCGCCGCCTCGTCGGCTTCAAGCCCGAGCTCTATGCAGCAGCCTTCAAGGTGGCGGCCTGATTTGTATCGTCATTGCGAGCGTAGCGAAGCAATCTAGGAGGACCGGGTGCGCGGTTGCTCCTGGATTGCTTCGTCGCTGCGCTCCTCGCAATGACGGGTAGAGGCGTCGCGCCGTCGCCTGTTAGCTCCCGGCCTTCATGCTGGTCGCCCAGTAATCCTTGACCTGCTTCACCAGCGTCTCCGGCAGCGGCACGTAGCCGAGCGCGCTCGCATCGGCTGCGCCACCCTCGAAGGAGATGCGGAAGAAGTCGAGCACCTCCTGGGTGCGGCGGGTATGAGGCTTCGGCACCAGCGCGAAGGTCGTGGCGACGATCGGGTAGGCCTCAGTGCCCGGCGCGTCGGTCAGCATCAGCGAGAAATCCTTGGCCTTGGCCCATTCGGCGCTGGCCGCAGCCGCGGCGAAGCTCGCCGGCTCCGGCTTGACGAAGCTGCCGGCCTTGTTCTGGACGAGGCCATAGGCGAGGGCGGCCCGCACCACCTGGCCGAACTCGATATAGCCGATCGAGTTCCTGATCCGCTTCACCGAATCGGCGACGCCCTGGGTGCGCTCGGCGCCGGCGCCGACCGGCCAGGCGACCTGCGTGTTGACGCCGATTTTCTGGCGCCATTCCGGGCTCGCCTTGGCGAGGTAGTCGGTCCAGTTGAAGGTCGTGCCCGAGCCGTCGGCGCGGTAGATCACGTTGATAGCGGCGTCGGGCAGCTTCAGGTCGGGATTGACCGCCTTGATCGCCGGGTCGGACCAGGTCTTGACCTTGCCGAGATAGATGTCGGCGAGCAACGCGCCGGTGAACCTGATCTGGCCGGCGTTGACGCCGTCGATGTTCACCACCGGGACGATGCCGCCCATCACGATCGGGAACTGGATCAGGGCCGAGCGCTGCAACTCCTCGGAGGAGAGCGGCCGGTCGGAGGCGCCGAACTCGGCGGCGCGCTGGGTGACGCGGACCTCGCCGCCGAGCGAGCCGATCGGCTCATAGTCGACGCCGATGTCGAGCGGGGTCATCTCGGCGCCGTCGGACTTGGCGACGCGGTAGTTCTGCGCCCATTTGCCGATGACCGGGAAGGCGAAGCTGGAGCCCGCGCCGGTGATCGGCTCGGCCTGGCTGGGGGCTACGGTCGAGGCCAGAAGGGCGCCGGCGACAGCCAGGATGGCCAAGGGCTTCATCATTCTCTCCCTGCAACGGAACCGGCCCGAGGGCGCTGGTCGGTAGACTTATTGCTATGGTCGCGCGGTGACGTTGCGATGACGGTTGTGACAACCACAGGAAGCTGGAGCGGGCGGGAAATCGGCCCTCTTTTCAGCGCCTTCCCGTGGTCGCGATCCAGATGCCGGCGAGCACCGCGGCGAGCCCTGCGACGACGTTCCAGCCGACCGCCTCGCCCAGGAGAACCGCGCCGGTGATCGCGGCGATGACCGGATTGACCGTGACCGAGATCGCCACCCGCGTCGGCGTGGTCCGGCCGAGCGCGAAGGACCAGAGGAAGAAGGCGAGCGTGCTGCCGGCGAGCCCGACATAGGCGAAGGCGAGCCATTGCGCGGTCCCGGCTGCGCTCAGCCGCTGCAAGCCGCCGCTCGCGGCCGAGATCGCGATCAGCCCGAGCGCGCCGACCGCCATGCCCATCGTCGTGAAGGTCACCGGCCCGGAGCGCTTGATGAAGGGCCGCGACCAGACGCTGTAGAGCGCCATGCACAGCGCCGCGCCGACCATAAGCAGGTCGCCGCGCCAGGCGCCGGCCGGCGCCGTGGCGAGCCCGGTCAGCAGCGCCAGCGCCACCCCGGCCATGGCGATGCCGACGCCGAGCGACTTGCGCGGGGTGAGCATCTCGACCCGCAGCAGCGCCGCGGCCAGCATGGTCAGCAGCGGCAGGGTCGAGAGCGCCAGCGCCCCGCGCGCCGCCGTGGTGAAGATCAGCGAGGCGTTGAACAGGATCGGGAACAGCCCGAAGAACAGGGCGCCCAGCCCCGCCGCTGCCGGCCAGTCGCGACGTGGCGGCCAGGGCTGGCTTTGCAGCAGCGCAATCGGCAGCAGGCCGAGGAAGCCGATGCCGAAGCGCAGCGCCCCCAGCGTCATCGGGTCGGTGGCACCGACGACATAGCGCGTCGCCGCAACCGAACTGCCGCCGATCGCGCTCGACAGCATCGCCGCCAGCACGCCCAGCATCTCGTTCATGACAGCCTCCGCAACCGCATTGCGCTGCTTGTGCCGGAGACGGTACAAATCAGGGAATGGAATTTCCTGGATAAACCTCATCAGGAAACGTGATGACTATCGCCGCCGCGCTCGATCCCGACCTGCTGCAAGCCTTCTTGGCGGTGGCCGACCTGCGCTCTTTCACCCGCGCCGCCGCGAAGCTCAACCGCACCCAATCGGCTGTGAGCATGCAGGTGCGGCGGCTGGAGGAGCGGTTGGGGGCCGAGCTGTTCCACCGCAGCACCGTTCATGTCGAGCTCAGCGCCTCGGGCGAGGCGCTGCTCGGCTATGCCCGCCGCATCCTCGTGCTGAACGAGGAGGCGTTCTCGCGGCTGCGCGAGCATGAGACGCAAGGCCATGTCCGGCTCGGCGTGATGGATGATTACGGCACGCTGCTGGTCCCGCCGCTGCTGGGAAGCTTTGCCGCGCTCTATCCGCGCATCCAGGTCGAGATGCAGACGGGCCTGACCGCGACCATGCCGGACCGGCTCGGCGAGGCCTATGACCTCGTCATCGCCATGCATCCGGCCGGGCAGGGCGACGGCATGCTGCTGCGGCGCGAGCAGGCGCTCTGGGCCGTGGGCGCGACGCGTTCGGCCTTGGCGCAGGAGCCTCTGCCGGTGGCGCTCTATCCGCAAGGCTGCCTGTTCCGGCAATGGGCGATTGCGGCGTTGGATGGCGCCGGCAAGCCCTGGCGCCTCGCCTTCGTCAGCCATTCTCTCGCTGCAGTCGAGGCCGTGGCGGCGCAGGGACTCGCGGTCACCGTAGTCAAATCCGGCACCTGCCCGCCGAGCCTGCGCACCCTCACCGAGGCCGATGGAATGCCGCCGCTGCCCGCCGCCGATATCCGGCTGCACAAGGCGCCCGGGCTGTCGCAGGCGGCGGCGCTGCTGGCCGATCACCTCGTCGCAGCGCTGGCTCGACCGTCCTGACACGCCCGCCCGGCGTCGCCGGCACTTCCTTCAACCTTCCGGCTGGGCTAAGCGCCTGCCGATGACGACAGATTTCAGCTTTCACCTGCTCGGCCGCGATGGCGCCGCCCGCACCGGCGAGATCCGCATGCCGCGCGGCGTGATCCGCACGCCGGCCTTCATGCCGGTCGGCACGGCCGCCACCGTCAAGGGCATGTATCCGGAGCAGGTCAAGGCGCTCGGCGCCGATGTCGTGCTCGGCAACACCTATCACCTGATGCTGCGCCCGGGTGCGGAGCGCATCGCGGGCCTTGGCGGCCTGCACAAGTTCATGAACTGGCCGCACCCGATCCTGACCGACTCAGGCGGCTTCCAGGTGATGTCGCTGTCGCAACTGCGCAAGCTGACCGAGGAAGGCGTGACCTTCCAGTCGCATATCGACGGCTCCCGTCACATGCTGTCCCCGGAGCGTTCGGTCGAGATCCAGAACCTGCTCGGCTCCGACATCGTCATGCAGCTCGACGAATGCGTCTCGCTGCCCTGCGAGGACAAGGTGGCCGAGAAGGCGATGCGCCTGTCGCTGCGCTGGGCCGAGCGCTGCAAGACGGCCTTCGGCAACCCGACTGGAAGGGCGCTGTTCGGCATCGTCCAGGGCGGCGCCGTGCCGGCGCTGCGCGTCGAGAGCGCCAAGTCGCTCGTCGAGATGGACCTCAAGGGCTACGCCATCGGCGGCCTCGCGGTCGGCGAGCCGCAGGACGTCATGCTGGCGATGATCGAGGTCGTCGAGCCGCATCTGCCTCAGGACCGGCCGCGCTACCTGATGGGCGTCGGCACGCCGGACGATCTCGTCGAGGCCGTCAGCCGCGGCGTCGACATGTTCGATTGCGTGATGCCGACACGGGCCGGCCGCCACGGCCAGATCTTCACCCGCTTCGGCCGGATGAACCTGCGCAACGCCAAGCATGCCGACGACCCGCGCCCGATCGACCCGCAATCGTCCTGCGAGGCCGCCAACTCCTATGCGCGCGCCTATCTGCACCACCTCGTCAAGGCCGACGAGATGCTCGGCAAGATGCTGCTGACCTGGGTCAACCTCGCCTATTATCAGGAGCTGATGGCTGGCCTGCGCGCGGCCATCGCCGAGGGTAGGCTCAAGGATTTCGCGGCCGAGACCAAGGCGGCTTGGGCTCGGGGCGAGGAGCCATGAGCCTGCCTGGCTTGGTCCTGCCGCCGCGATGATCGACCCCTGGCTGATCATGCTGCTGCTCAAGATGGCGGTCGCGGCTGCGATCGTCGTTGGCTGTTCCCTGCTGGCCGAGCGCTCCGGCCCGCTGGTCGCGGCGATGATCGCGACGCTGCCGATCTCGGCCGGGCCGGTCTATGTCTTCCTGGCGATGGATCACGACGCCGCCTTCATCTCGGGCGGGGCGCTCGGCAGCATGAGCTCCAATCTCGCCAATGCCGCGCTCTCGGTCGTCTATGTCCTGCTGGCGCAGCGCTTCGGCACGCTGGTCAGCCTCGGCTCGGGGCTGCTGGCCTGGCTCGCCACGGTGACATTGCTGCGCGACCTGGCGCCGCCCTTCATCGTGCTGCTCGGCCTGACGCTGGTCGTCTTCCCGGCGGCGCATCGCCTGTTCCGGCCTTATCTTGCGGCGCGTCCGGAAAAACCTCCCGGCCGGCTCTGGTACGTCATCCCGCTGCGCGCCGCCGCCGTGGCGACGCTCACCGGCCTCGTCACCACGCTTAGCGCCAAGGTCGGGCCGGGCTGGTCCGGCGTGCTGGCGGCCGTCCCGCTCGTGCTCTCCAGCCTGATCGCGATCCTGCATTCGCGCATGGGCGGGCCGGCCAGCGCCGCGGTGATCGCCAACAGCGCGCTCGGCCTGCTTGGCTTCGGCCTCGGGCTCGGCACCGTTCACCTCACGGCGCTGCCGCTCGGCTCATGGCCGGCGCTGGGGCTCGGCCTTCTCGTCTGTATCGCCTGGAATCTGGCTCTGATGGGCTTGGCTCGCCGGTCGCGCCGCGCTGCGCCATGAGGCGATGAACAGCCCGAAGATGATCAGCGCGATGCCGCCGATCTGCAGCCCGCTCGGGATCTCGCCCAGCGCCGGAATCGCAAGCAGCGTGCCGACGATCGGGATCATCGGCGGGAAGCGGCCGGCGACCGCTGCGCCGAGCACCGGCGTCGACCAGCTCCAGATCCACAGGCCGACGATGACGTTGAGCACGCCCTGATTGAAGGCATGCGCGGCGATGATCCACCACGGCACGACATCGAAGCCGCGGAAGAAGAACAGCGCGTAGACCGGCAGATAGAGCATCGACAGCACCGAGACGACCGCGGTCGCCTTGAGCGCATCGACCTTCCAGAGCTGGATCAGCAGGGGATAGCCGGCCCAGATCAGCCCCACGCCGAGGAAGCAGAGATCGCCCAGCATGATCGTCGGGCTGGAGTGGTGGGTGCCGGCAATGCCGAGGCAGGCGAGGCCCACGAGCACGGCGCCGACGCCGAAGACCAACTGCTTCGTCAGCAGGGCGCCGAACAGCATGACGCTGCCGACGATGCCGACCACGGTCACGGTGCCCGGCCCGATCACCGCGCCATGCGCTGCCGGCGCGTAGCCGAGCCCGGTCAGCAGCAGGTAGCTCATCGGGAAGCCGCTCATGACCGCGAGCGTCACGCCGCGGCCCCAGCCCAGCCCGCCGCAGGAGGCGAGCCCGCCGGCCAGGAAGAAGCTCGGCAGCAGCAGCAGCCCCGCCGTGGCGAAGCGCAGCGCCAGCATGTCGTGCGCGGTCAGCCCGTTCAGCACGGCATGGCGGCTGACGACGAAATTCGCGCCGAAGATCAGCATCGCCAGGATCATGGCGGCAATGGCCAGCCGCCGCCTCAGGCGGTCGCGCTGATCGTTGAGAGGGGAGGTTTCGACGAGCGCGTCCATGCCTTCGATTAATCCCGCAGCGCACAAGGGCGATAGGGCCAATCCTGCATGACCCTATGGCGCGGCTGGCGGGATGAGGTGCCGAAATGGCCGCAATTGCTCCGCTGCTGCGCCATTTTGTCGCCGTCTCGCTCGGGCCTTGATCGATCACGATTGAGGGAATGCCCAAGGGAGTGCCCATGAGCAACGACACCATTCCGGCGACGATCAGCCGGGTCCTGCGCGATTTCAGCGGCCAGGTCGCGATCTCCGTCGCCGCCTCGGCCGTGGCGGCCGCGATCTTCGCCTTCCCGGACATGCTGTCGTTTCGCGCGGGAGCGCCGGCACCGGCCGGGCTCTCGGTCGAAGCAGCTGCGAGCGATGCCCGGCTCCCGGCCCCGCAGGCCGGCAAGTTCGTGCAGCGGCATGGCGAGCAGGTGGGAGGCGCGGGCGATGCGACTGGCCATGGCCTGGTCCTGCCGGCGACGCTGATGATGCCGCTATCCGTGGCCTGGATCGCGCCGCTCCCGGCCGAGCCTGAGCCCATTCCGGTCGCCAGGCTCGAACGGCCGGCGCCATCCGCCCAGGTCGCGCGTGCGGCTGCCGGCACAACGCGCGAGCGCGGCCGGCTTGCGATTGCGCAACCCTTGCAGATCGCCTCGGTGCTTCAGGCAGCAGTGCCCGCGGCCGTGCAGGCGGACGCCGACAAGCCGGCGACGATCCTCGGCGTCGCGTTGCCCGACAGCGTCACGCGGGCAGGCCGCGCCATTGGCGGCGTTGCCGGCACGGTCGGTGCGGCCGGGAGCTGGACGGTCTCAGCCGCCTCGAGCCTGCTGCCGAGCTGGGGCAGCTCGGCGCGCTAGATCGCCGTGCGTCCTATCGGACGCAAAGTGGCGATCTAGGCTTTTGTTATTGCATCGGATCTTTCCGAAAACCGGATTCCACTTTTCGGTCCGATGCTCTAGGTCTATCGTTGCTCAGGCGAGCGCCTTCAGCGCGCTGCGGCCGGCATAGATCGCCTGAGTGCCGAGTTCTTCCTCGATGCGCAGGAGCTGGTTGTACTTGGCGGTGCGGTCGGAGCGGGCGAGCGAGCCGGTCTTGATCTGCCCGCAATTGGTCGCGACCGCGAGGTCAGCGATGGTCGAATCCTCGGTCTCGCCCGAACGGTGCGACATCACGGCGGTATAGCCGGCGCGCTGCGCCATATCGACGGCGGCGAGCGTCTCGGTCAGCGTGCCGATCTGGTTGACCTTGATCAGGATCGAGTTGGCCGTCTTCGCCTTGATGCCCCGCGACAGGCGCGTGACGTTGGTGACGAAGAGGTCGTCGCCGACGAGCTGGCACTTGGAGCCGACGAGGTCGGTCACGGCCTTCCAGCCCTCCCAATCGTCCTCCGACATGCCGTCCTCGATCGAGACGATCGGATAGTTGGCGACGAGCTTGGCGAGGTACTTGGCCTGCGCCTTCGGATCGCGGGTCTTGCGCTCGCCCTCATAGACATAGGCGCCGTCCTTGAAGAACTCGGTCGCCGCGCAGTCGAGCGCCAGCGCGATGTCCTCGCCCGGGCGGTAGCCGGCCTTCTCGACCGCCTGCATGACGAAGTCGAGCGCGGCCTCGGCCGATTTCAGGTTCGGCGCGAAGCCGCCCTCGTCGCCGACATTGGTGTTGTGGCCGGCATCGTGCAGGGCCTTCTTCAGGGTGTGGAACACCTCCGAGCCCATGCGCAGCGCCTCCGCGAAGGAGGGCGCGCCGACCGGCATGATCATGAATTCCTGGAAGTCGATCGGGTTGTCGGCATGGGCGCCGCCATTGACGATGTTCATCATCGGCACCGGCAGGACGCGGGCCGAGGTGCCGCCGACATAGCGGTAGAGCGCCAGGCCCGATGCGTCGGCCGCGGCCTTGGCGACGGCGAGCGAGACGCCCAAAATGGCGTTGGCGCCGAGGTTCTTCTTGTTCGGCGTGCCGTCGAGCTCGATCATCACCTGGTCGATCGCCGTCTGGTCCTCGGCGTCCATGGCGACGATGGCCTCGGCGATCGTGGTGTTGACGGCCTCGAGCGCCTTGAGCACGCCCTTGCCGAGATAGCGGCTCTTGTCGCCGTCGCGCAGCTCGACGGCCTCATGCGCGCCGGTCGAGGCGCCGGAGGGAACGGCGGCGCGGCCCATCGAGCCGTCCTCGAGCACGACATCGACCTCGACCGTAGGATTGCCGCGGCTGTCGAGGATCTGGCGGCCGATGATGTCGATGATCGCGGTCATGGGAAGCTCCGGGCTTGGCGTCGGCTTGGACGAGACAAATGGATGCCGGGCTTCTCTAGCCAAGCGCGGGCGCGACGGGAAGGGGAAGCGGCCTTGACGGATTGTAATTTATAAATTACGAGCCCTGCCATGATCCGATTGAGGCAGACCGAGACCTTTCGGAAATGGGAGCGCAAGCTCAAGGATCAGAAGGCGAGAGCGGCGATTGCCGCCCGCCTGTTTCGGTTCGCGAATGGCCTTGCCGGAGATGTTTCGCCTGTCGGCGATGGCGTCAGCGAACTGCGCATTCACTACGGCCCAGGCTATCGCATCTACTTCCAGCAGCGGGGCGAGGAGATCGTCATTCTGCTCTGTGGCGGCGACAAGAGCACGCAGGATCGGGATATCAAGACGGCGAAGCAACTCGCCGTTCAATGGGAAGATTAGGATGGCAGAGAAGCTCTACGACTATGATCCCGCCGACGCCCTGAAATCGGACGAGGCGATCGAGGTCTTCCTCAGCGACGCGTTCGAGAGCGGTGATGCGCGCTATATCGCCAAGGCTCTGGGAGTGGTCGCTCGCGCCAAGGGCATGACGAAGATCGCCCGCGAAACCGGTCTTGCGCGTGAGCAGCTCTATAAATCGCTCAGCGAAAACGGTAATCCCACGCTCGAAACCACCTTGGCTGTCTTGAAAGCGATCGGCTTCGAAATCACCGGCAAGCGTCACGCTGCCTGAGCCCGAGCGCGACGGAGTAACTCTGAAATGACCATCGACGCCTCGACGCTGCAGCTCGGCCACGCCACCGCCTTGCCGGCCTCGCCTGAAGAAGCCCGCCTCGACCGCGTGCCCAATCCGCATGAAGGCACGCATTATCTCGCCCGCTTCACCTGCCCGGAATTCACCTCGATCTGCCCGGTCACCGGCCAGCCCGATTTCGGCATCCTGGTGATCGACTACCTGCCCGGCCAATGGCTGGTCGAATCGAAGTCGCTGAAGCTCTACCTCAACTCCTTCCGCAACCACGGCGCCTTCCACGAGGACTGCACCGTCCGCATCGGCAAGAAGCTGGTCGAGCTCTTGGAGCCGGAATGGTTCCGCATCGGCGGCTACTGGTACCCGCGCGGCGGCATCCCGATCGACGTGTTCTGGCAAACCGGCAAGCCGCCGGAAGGGCTCTGGCTGCCGGATCAGGGCGTCGCGCCCTATCGCGGGCGCTGAGCCACCACCGTCATTGCGAGGAGCGCAGCGACGAAGCAATCCAGGGGGGCTGAGTGCGCGGCCGCCCCTGGATTGCTTCGCTGCGCTCGCAATGACGGCGGTGGTTCGGCACCGGTCGGCCGCAGGGGCTAGGTCCGGCTCCCCGCCAACGGCAAAATCCGCGGCGTCAGGAAGCCGAGCAGGCCGATGGCTGCCGCGAAGAGCAGCACGGCGCCGCTCGTCCCCAGCAGATGCAGCGCCAGCCCCATGATCACGGGGCCGAGCGCATGGCCCATGAACAGCGAGCAGGCGAAGAGCGCCATGCCCGAGCTGCGCGCCGTGGGAGCGAGTTCGGTCGCCTGCGCCTGGAAGGTGCCGTGCATCAGGAAGAAGCCGAAGCCGTTCAGCACGAAGAAGCCAAAGGCGCTCCACCAGGGCAGGAAGGGCAGGGCGAAGAGCGCAAAGCCCAGCGCCATCAGCAGGCCGCCGACCGTCGTCATCCGCGCCGGGCCGAGCCGTTCGACCAGGACGCGCGTCAACATGCCGTAGACGATGCCGCCGACACCGGTGCCGGCAATAACGAGTCCGGCGAGCGACGGGCCGATGCCGGAGCGCTCCTGCAGGATCGCGGCGACATAGGGCGGCATGCCGAAGATCAGGCTGCCCTCGGTGATCACCAGCGCATAGATCAGCTTGGTGCGCGGATTGGCGAAGACGGTGCCGTAATTCGCCAGCGCGTTCCTGAAGCTGAGCGGCAGCCGCGCCGCATCCGGCCGCGGCTTCAGCACCAGCACCACCAGCAGGGCCGCGACGGCCGCCAGCGCCGCCGCCGCGACGAAGACGCTGCGCCAGCCGATATGCTCGGCGATCACGCCCGAGCAGGCTGCGCCCGCCATCTGGCCGACGATCATCAGCACCAGGAAGCGCCCGAGCATGACCTGCCGCTCGGCCATCGGGGCGCGGTCGCCGATCGCCGCCATCGCGACCGGGATGACGCCGCCGGCGGCGATGCCGGTCGCGGCGCGCACCGCCGTCAGCATCTCGAAGGAGAGGGCGAAGCTCGCCGCAAGCGAGAGCAGCGCGAGGATGAAGAGGCAGGCGCTGATCGTCCGCAGCTTGCCGACCGAGTCGGCGACCGGCCCGAGGAAGGGCTGGCCAATCGCATAGGAAAAGGAGAAGGCCGTTGCCATGCCGGCCACCTGCGCGATGCTCCGGCCGAAGTCAGCGGCGAGTGTCGGCACCAGCGGATCGACGAGCCGCATCGTGAAGGTCGAGGCGAAGCCGCAGGCTCCGAGGACCAGGATGAGCGGGCGTAGCGAGGCGGATGTGGCTGGTGGCGGCAGCGAGACGTTCATGCGCCATGAACAGGCGCGGACCTTGCCTTGGCAAGGCGATCGAACGCTTGCAGCTCTGCGATCAGCGCAGGGAAGTCCCTGAGCGGCACCATGTTCGGCCCGTCGGACGGCGCGTTGTCCGGGTCGGGATGGGTCTCGATGAAGACGCCGGCGACGCCGACCGCGACCGCCGCCCGCGCCAGCACCGGCACGAACTCGCGCTGGCCGCCGGAAGAGGCGCCCTTGCCGCCCGGCTGCTGCACCGAATGGGTCGCGTCGAAGATCACGGGAGCGCCGATCTCGGCCATGATCGGCAGCGCGCGCATATCGGTGACCAGCGTGTTGTAGCCGAAGGAAGCGCCGCGCTCGGTCACCATCACGTCGGGATTGCCGCTCTCGGTGATCTTGGCGGCGACGTTGACCATGTCCCAGGGTGCCAGGAACTGGCCCTTCTTGACGTTGACGACGCGGCCGGTCTTGGCGGCTGCGACCAGAAGGTCGGTCTGGCGGCAGAGGAAGGCGGGGATCTGCAGCACGTCGACCACCTCGGCCACGACAGCGCATTGCGAGGCGTCGTGCACGTCGGTCAGCACTGGCAGGCCGGTCCTCTCGCGGATTTCGGCGAAGACGGGCAGGGCAGCTTCCAGCCCCATGCCGCGCTGGCCCTTCACGCTGGTGCGGTTGGCCTTGTCGAACGAGGTCTTGAAAACCAGCCCGATATCAAGGCTGTCAGCCATCTCCTTGAGAGCGAGCGCGATCTCCAGCGCATGCTCGCGGCTCTCCATCTGGCAGGGCCCGGCGATCAGCGACAGCGGCAGGGCGTTGCCGAAGCGCACCGGCCTGGCGAGGTCGGCGCCGATCGTGACGATGGCATTGGCAACGGTCATGGCGAAATCCAATCCTGAAAGTTCGGGCCGGCTTACGGCGCTGAGGTCGGCAGGGTCAACCCGCTCACGTGACCTCGAACCAGGTCCAGAGCCCGAGATCGAAACGCTCCAGCACGGTCGAGGAGATCAGCCAGCGGCCAGGATTGTCGGCGATGAAGGCGATGTGCAGCTTGCGGCCTTCCGGCACCTGCACCGTGTCGAGGAAATAGGCCTCCCAGCCGTCGTCGAGCGGGTGCAGCAGCCGGAAGCTGTGGCCATGGACGTGCAGCGGCTGCGGAAAGGCGGTCTTGTTGTCGATGCCGATCACCACCGGCGTGCCGCGCTTGACGCTGAACAGCGGCTTGCCATTGGCCTCGCCGACGCCGCCATTGAGCGTCCAGGGCTTGGCCAGGTCGAGCCCGGCAAGGTCGAGCTTGGTGTCGGGCAGGAGCCTGGCACCGCCCGCGATCACGATCTCGCTGCGCCGCGCATCCTGCAGGCGCACGGCGGCAGGCAAAGCCGGATTCGGCTTCAGCATCGCGATGGGCGTGGCCTGCGTCCTCTTCGGTCCCTCGGCGACGAAGCGCACGAGCGGCACGCCCGAGCTGATCAGCGCCGTCACGATCGCGGTCGCGCCGTCCTCCTCCGGCATGTCGAAGATCAGGTCGTAGCGCGTGCCGGGCGGGAAGGGCAGTTGCCCGCGCACCGGCTCGAAATTCTCGGTCGGCTGGCTATCGACGGCGATGACGATGGGCTTCATCCCATCGAAGCGCAGCCGCGTGATCCTCGCGTTGCAGGCATTGGCCAGCCTGATCCGGACGCGCGCGCCGGGCGCGACCGCGACGCGCTGCGGCGGCGCCTTGCCGTTGGCGGTCAGCCAGCTGCCGAGCCGGCCGGCCGCGGCGTTCTCCGCAGCCTTGGCGTCGAACGGCTTGAGCACCTGGTCGTCGCCGAGCAGCCAGTCGTCGATCAGCACGGGCAGGTCGAGATCGACCGGCGGCGGGTTCTCCTCCTCCACGATGAGGAAGCCGCTCAGGCCGCGTTCGGCCGGCTCCGACGAGCCTCCGATCACAAGCGGCCGGTAGAGGTAGCTGCCCGAATCGGGCGGCGTCAGCGCGTATTCGAAGCTGGTGCCGGGCGCGATCGGCGGTTGGCTGAAGCCGCCGACGCCATCCATCTCCGACTGGCCGCGCAGGCCGTGCCAATGCAGCGAGAGCGGGGCGGTCGTCTTGTTCTCGACCAGAAGCCGGGTCTTCTCGCCTTGCTTCGCCCTGAGAACCGGCCCGGGCGTCGCGCCGTCGAAGGCCCAGATCTCCGTCTCAGGTGCCGGCGCCGGACGCAGCCGCACCTTGGCCGGGGCGGCCGTGAGCGTGCGGATGGCGGGCTTTACGGCGGCGGCGGGCGGCGTGATCGTCGGCGGGGTGCCCGCCGGCTGTTGGGCGGCAGCTCGCTCAGTCAGCAGCAGGGCGGCGGCCATGGCGCCAAACCCGGTCAGCGTCGCGCGTCGCGTCGGCTCGGTTGCGGATGGCGGGCGGCTTTGGCTGCGGTCGGTCATGGTCAGCGGCATAATCCGCCCGGCGCGATCTGGCGAGAGGGCGTGCACAGGTGCTCCGACGGTCCCTCGCCAGCCGACCTTCGCAGAAACGTCGCATTTTTTTGCTGCATGGTCCGTCCGAAATGCGTATAGCACCGCGGCCCAACGATGGCGGCGCTGCGCTTGCTCGCACGCGGCGCCTCGGGTCGGCGGGCGTGGCGGAACTGGTAGACGCACTGGATTTAGGTTCCAGCGGCGAAAGTCGTGGGGGTTCGAGTCCCTCCGCCCGCACCAGTGGCTTGCGATTGCGTCGGGATGATTGGTCCTGAGGAATCACATGCCGGGCATTGACGGAATTTCGCGAGCGCGGCGGCGGTTACCCGGCGTCGCGCTTTGGACATTGAAGTAAAGAGCTGTTGGCGGATCAGAACGATGAACGTGACCGAAACCCTGTCCCAGGGCCTCAAGCGCGAATTTCAGGTGGTGCTGAACGCCACCGACCTCAAGACGCGGCTCGATGACAGCCTGCAGGACCTCCAGGGCAAGGCCAAGATCAACGGCTTCCGTCCGGGCAAGGTCCCGGTCGCGCATCTGCGCCGGCTTTATGGCCGCTCGGTCATGGCCGATGTCGTGCAGAACGCGGTCAACGAGGCCAACCAGAAGATCGTCGCCGATAACGGCCTGAAGCTCGCCTTCGAGCCGCAGATCCGTTTCCCGGAGAACAAGGACGAGATCGAGGCCGCGATGGAGGCCAAGGGCGACCTCGCCTTCACCGTCGCGCTCGAAGTGCTGCCCAAGATCGAGATCGCCGACCTCTCGGACGTCTCGCTGGTCAAGCCCGTCGCCGAGGTGCCGGATTCCGAAGTCGATGCCGCCTTGGAGCGCATGGCCTCGTCGAACCGCACCTTCGCCTCGAAGGGCGAGAAGGCCAAGGCCGCCACCGGCGACCGCCTGCTGATCTCCTTCGTCGGCACGCTCGAGGGCCAGCCCTTCGACGGCGGCACGGGCGAGGGCATCCCGCTTGACCTCGGCTCCGGCCAGTTCATCCCCGGCTTCGAGGAGCAGCTCGAAGGCGTCAAGACCGGCGAGAAGCGCACCGTCAAGGTGACCTTCCCCGAGAACTACACCGCGACCCATCTCGCCGGTAAGGCGGCCGAGTTCGAGGTCACGGTCGACGACGTGCAGGGCCCGGAAGCCGTCAAGATCGACGACGAGCTCGCCAAGGCCTTCGGCATGGAATCGCTCGATTCGCTCAAGACCGCGATTCGCGAGCAGATCGGCCGCGATTTCGTCGCCCAGTCGCGCCGCAAGGTGAAGAAGAGCCTGCTCGACGCGCTCGACGGCAAGTACACCTTCGAACTGCCGCCGACCCTGGTTGAGCAGGAGTTCGCCAGCGTCTGGAGTCAGGTCGAGACCGACATGAAGGAGGCGAAGAAGAGCTTCGCCGATGAGGGCACGACCGAGGACGAGGCCCGCGCCGAGTACCGCAAGATCGCCGAGCGCCGCGTCCGCCTCGGCCTCGTGCTGGCCGAGATCGGCGAGCAGGCCAAGGTCCAGATTTCGGATGACGAGGTCACCCAGGCCCTGGTCGAGCGTGCCCGCCAGTTCCCCGGCCAGGAGAAGCAGGTCTGGGAGTTCTACCAGAAGAACCCGCAGGCCCTCGCCGAGATCCGCGCCCCGATCTTCGAGGAGAAGGTCGTCGATCATCTGCTCGGCCAGGTGAAGGTCGAGGACCAGACGGTCAGCCGCGAGGCTCTCTACGCCGACGAGGATTCGGACGAGGCTCCCGCCGCCGAGGCCAAGCCGAAGAAGGCCGCCGCCAAAAAGGCCAAGAAGGCCGAGCCCAAGGACTCCGACGCGGCCGAAGACGCCTAGAGCCGGATGATTTGCGTTGGAATCGCAAAGCGTTTCCAACGCAAATCTGAATCCGTCTCTCAGCTAAGAACAGAGCATGATGTCGTCCGAAAACCGCTTCGCACTTTTCGGCATCATGCTCCGCCTGAGGCGCTCGGAAACCTTGATCTCAGATTTGGCGCCGCCCGGCTTCCTGCGGGGCGGCGCTTCCCTTTTCAGCAGCCACAAGCGTGCTTATGTGGTGGCTCTCACGACATCCGCTGATTCCCGGCGCCCGCGATCTCAAGGATAAAACCATGCTGCGCGATCCGATCGAGACCTACAACAATCTCGTCCCGATGGTGGTCGAGCAGTCGAGCCGCGGCGAGCGTGCCTTCGACATCTATTCCCGCCTGCTGCGCGAGCGCATCATCTTCCTGACCGGCCCGGTCGAGGATTACTCCGCTTCGCTGATCGTGGCCCAGCTGCTCTTCCTCGAGGCCGAGAACCCGAAGAAGGAGATCTCCTTCTACATCAACTCGCCCGGCGGCGTGGTCACCTCGGGCCTCTCGATCTACGACACGATGCAGTTCATCCGCTGCCCGGTCACGACGCTCTGCGTCGGCCAAGCCGCCTCGATGGGCTCGCTCCTGCTGACCGCCGGTGCCAAGGACATGCGCTTCGCCCTGCCGAACGCCCGCATCATGGTGCACCAGCCCTCCGGCGGCTATCAGGGCCAGGTCACCGACATCCTGATCCACGCCCGCGAGGTCGAGAGCCTGAAGCGCCGGCTGAACGAGATCTACGTCAAGCACACCGGCCGCAGCTACGAGGACGTCGAATCGGCGCTGGAGCGCGACAACTTCATGACCGCCGAGGCGGCCCGCGATTTCGGCCTGATCGACAAAGTCATCGACAAGCGCTCTGACGAGGCCGCTGCCTGAGCTGGGCCGGCATCACGGAAGATCAAGGCGCGAGCGCCGCAAAAAAGCCTCGCGTCTTGCTGCATCATGTTTTGAGCCGGCTGCGACCACTGGCCCCGTTGCCTGTGGGTTGGCGTCGCCGGCCGAAGCCCCCATATTGCAAGGGGGGCGGCCCCATGTTTGCATGGGGAATCGGACGAGCTGCATAGCGCTCGGTTTTGGGTCAGCTTTTCGGGTCGGGTGTGCCGGTCTGCGACGTTAACCTAATAATCGTGAACTGAGCGCCCTATTATGACGGAGAGACGACGCCTGCATCTGCGCTTGCTGATGTGAGCCTCCGGCTCCGGGAATGGAGATGGACGATGAGTAAGGTCAGCGGCAGCGGCGATTCGAAGAGCACGCTCTACTGCTCTTTCTGCGGCAAGAGCCAGCACGAGGTTCGCAAGCTGATTGCGGGACCGACCGTGTTCATCTGCGACGAATGCGTCGAGCTCTGCATGGACATCATCCGCGAGGAATCGAAATCCGCGCTGGTGAAGTCGAAGGACGGCGTGCCGACTCCGAAGGAGATCCGCAAGGTCCTCGACGATTACGTCATTGGCCAGGATCACGCCAAGAAGGTGCTCTCGGTCGCGGTTCACAACCACTACAAGCGCCTGTCGCACGCGACGAAGCACAACGACGTCGAGCTCGCCAAGTCGAACATCCTGCTGATCGGGCCGACCGGCTCGGGCAAGACGCTGCTCGCGCAGACGCTGGCCCGCATCCTCGACGTGCCCTTCACCATGGCCGATGCGACGACGCTGACCGAGGCCGGCTATGTCGGCGAGGACGTCGAGAACATCATCCTGAAGCTGCTCCAGGCCTCCGACTACAATGTCGAGCGGGCCCAGCGCGGCATCGTCTACATCGACGAGATCGACAAGATCAGCCGCAAGTCGGACAACCCCTCGATCACCCGCGACGTCTCGGGCGAGGGCGTCCAGCAGGCGCTGCTCAAGATCATGGAGGGCACGGTCGCCTCGGTGCCGCCGCAGGGCGGGCGCAAGCATCCGCAGCAGGAATTCCTCCAGGTCGACACCACCAACATCCTCTTCATCTGCGGCGGCGCCTTCGCCGGGCTCGACAAGATCATCTCGAGCCGCGGCAAGGGCACCTCGATCGGCTTCGGCGCGACCGTGAAGGCGCCGGACGATCGCCGCACCGGTGCGATCTTCCGCGAGGTCGAGCCCGAGGACCTGCTGAAGTTCGGCCTGATCCCCGAGTTCGTCGGCCGCCTGCCGGTCCTGGCGACGCTGGAGGACCTCGACGAGGCCGCGCTCAAGACCATCCTCACCGAGCCGAAGAACGCGCTGGTCAAGCAGTACCAGCGCCTCTTCGAGATGGAGGATACCGAGCTCACCTTCACCGACGAGGCGGTCAGCCTGATCGCCCGCAAGGCGATCGAGCGCAAGACCGGCGCGCGCGGCCTGCGCTCGATCATGGAGGGCATCCTGCTCGAGACCATGTACGAGCTGCCGGGGCTGGAAGGCGTCGAGCAGGTCGTGATCGGGCCGGAGGCGGTCGAGACCAAGTCGCGCCCGCTCTTCATCTATTCCGAGCGCGAGGACGAGGCGAAATCGGCCTCGGCCTGATCGCCCTAGCGACAGCACAAGCTCGTGAACGCGCGCCCCGTGGCGCGCGTTTTGCGTTGTGGGTCCACTGCTTTCGGGCATGGATTGGGCGCGACGAACCGGTCGTCCGACGCCTGTTCCACGTTCTCCTGGCGCGCGTTTTGCGTATAGAACATGGCTGGTCTGCCGCAGGCCTCGATTTGCGATAATCCAGCATGGGATGACGTAGCGGGCAGCTTGAAAGCCGGCGCGGAAATCTCCACCTTGGTCTCACTCGCGAGAGTCGCGTGCCTGTCTAGGGCGCGGCCGGCGAGGGTGGATGGGGTGAATAGTCGTCTCAGGCCGCTTACGTCCGATCGCTCCGCCCATGAGGGGGTCCGCCGGGCGCAACCACAAAGGATAAGTCATGACTGGCTCGGCGCCCCGCGCTCCATTCGTTCCTGGTGAGACCGGCACCTATCCGGTTCTTCCCCTGCGTGACATCGTGGTCTTCCCGCATATGATCGTGCCGCTCTTCGTCGGCCGCGAGAAGTCGATCCGCGCGCTCGAGGAGGTGGTCAAGACCGACGGGCTGATCCTGCTCGCCACCCAGAAGAATGCCGGCGACGACGACCCGGCGACCAAGGACATTTACGAGATCGGCACGCTCGCCCGCGTGCTCCAGCTGCTGAAGCTGCCCGACTCCACCGTCAAGGTGCTGGTCGAGGGCGTCGGCCGCGCCAAGGCCACGGGCTATGTCGCCGACGAGACCTTCTACCAGGCCGAGGCCGTCGCGCTCGCCGAGGAAGATGGCAAGAAGGTCGAGGTCGAGGCGCTCGGCCGCTCGGTCGTCAGCGAGTTCGAGAGCTATGTGAAGCTCAACAAGAAGATCTCGCCCGAGATCGTCGCCGCCGTCTCGCAGATCGACGAGCCCTCCAAGCTCGCCGACACCGTCGCCTCGCATCTGGCTGTGAAGATCGCCGACCGGCAGGCCGTGCTCGAGGTCGTCAACGTCGCGCACCGGCTGGAGAAGGTGCTCTCGCTGATGGAAAGCGAGATGTCCGTCCTCCAGGTCGAGAAGCGCATCCGCTCGCGCGTCAAGCGCCAGATGGAGAAGACCCAGCGCGAGTACTACCTCAACGAGCAGATGAAGGCGATCCAGAAGGAGCTGGGCGACGGCGAGGAAGGCCGCGACGAGCTGGCCGAGCTGGAGGAGCGCATCGCCAACACCAAGCTCTCCAAGGAGGCCCGCGACAAGGCGATGGCGGAGATGAAGAAGCTCCGCCAGATGTCGCCCATGTCGGCGGAGGCGACCGTCGTGCGCAACTACCTCGACTGGATGCTCGGCATCCCGTGGGGCAAGAAGTCGAAGATCAAGAAGGACCTCAACGTCGCCCAGGCGGTGCTCGACGACGACCATTACGGCCTCGACAAGGTCAAGGACCGCATCGTCGAATACCTTGCCGTGCAGCAGCGCACCAACCGGCTCGCCGGTCCGATCCTGTGCCTCGTCGGCCCTCCGGGCGTCGGCAAGACCTCGCTCGGCAAGTCGATCGCCAAGGCGACCGGCCGCGAGTTCGTGCGCATGTCGCTCGGCGGCGTGCGTGACGAGGCCGAGATCCGCGGCCACCGCCGCACCTATATCGGCTCGATGCCCGGCAAGATCATCCAGTCGATGAAGAAGGCCAAGACCTCGAACCCGCTCATCCTGCTCGACGAGATCGACAAGATGGGCCAGGACTTCCGCGGCGATCCGTCGGCGGCCCTGCTCGAGGTGCTCGATCCCGAGCAGAACGCCGCCTTCAACGACCACTACCTGGAGGTCGACTACGACCTCTCGAACGTGATGTTCGTGACCACGGCCAACACGCTGAACATTCCGCCGGCCCTGCTGGACCGGATGGAGGTGATCAGGCTCGCCGGCTATACCGAGGAAGAGAAGGTCGAGATCGCGCGTCGCCACCTGATCCCGGGTGCGATCAAGAAGCACGGCCTCGAATCCAAGGAATGGTCGATCGACGACGAGGCCCTGCTGACGCTGGTGCGGCGCTATACCCGCGAGGCCGGCGTCCGCAACCTGGAGCGCGAGCTCTCCAACACCATCCGCAAGGCGGTGAAGGACATCGTGCTGGCGAAGAAGAAGAGGGTCGCCGTCACCACCCCGGTGCTCGAGGAGTACCTCGGCCCGCCGCGCTTCCGCTATGGTGAGGCTGAGACCGAGGATCAGGTCGGTGTCGTCACCGGTCTGGCCTGGACCGAGGCCGGCGGCGAGCTGCTGACGATCGAAGGCGTCATGATGCCCGGCAAGGGCAAGATGACCGTCACCGGCAACCTGCGCGACGTGATGAAGGAATCGATCTCGGCGGCGGCGTCCTACGTCCGCTCGCGCGCCATCGATTTCGGCATCGAGCCGCCGCTCTTCGACCGGCGCGACATCCACGTCCACGTTCCCGAGGGGGCGACCCCGAAGGACGGTCCCTCGGCCGGCATCGCGATGGCCACGGCCATCGTCTCGGTCCTGACCGGCATCCCGGTCCGCCGCGATCTCGCCATGACCGGCGAGGTGACGCTGCGGGGCAGGGCGCTGCCGATCGGCGGCCTCAAGGAGAAGCTCCTGGCGGCCCTGCGCGGCGGCATCAAGAAGGTGCTGATCCCGGAGGACAACGCCAAGGATCTGGTCGACCTGCCCAAGTCCGTGAAGAACGGGCTGGAGATCGTCCCGGTCTCGCGCATGGAGCAGGTGCTCCAGCACGCGCTGGTGCGCCAGCCCGTGCCGATCGTCTGGGAAGAGGACCTGACCACCTTGCGGCCGAAGTCGGCGGAGGATGACGCGGCGGGCGGTTTCGTCGCCCACTGAAGTCTTATACCGTCGGGAATCATCAACCGCCGACCTTCGGGTCGGCGGTTTTTCATATCGGCGTGGCCGCGAGAATGAGCGGCATTCTTGGGAAAGCGGTTGTCGAGGCTTGAAGGCGCCTTAGCTAGGCCTTAAACGCTGCCTGAAGGGCGGTTAGCTCAGTTGGTAGAGCATCTCGTTTACACCGAGAGGGTCGGCGGTTCGAGCCCGTCACCGCCCACCAGGCTTCATGCGGCGCAGCTCTCGATTCGGGGATGGGCTTGCCGCCTGACCCGCTGCGTTAAAGTTCCATTCAGAACGAAATTGCGTTTCGCCGGCTTTGCCGGGTCGATTGGTTCGGTTTGCGTGGATGGTTCAATTTGCCGGCGTGAGGTGCTTGACACTTCGGGCCGGGGGCCATAATCCCAACCCCGCTGGCGACCGAGGTCGTCAGCCGCCCGCGCGGGCGTAGCTCAGTTGGTTAGAGTGCCGGCCTGTCACGCCGGAGGTCGCGGGTTCGAGCCCCGTCGCCCGCGCCATTTTTCCTTTCTCTTCCATCGACATATCCAAAGCAGCCGACCCGGCGTACGATTTTGCGCTGGGCGATTTGCACGCCGATGGCCAGCCCTCACCAGGGCCGGCGCGGCCCGGTGTCGATATGGATCAGCCCGTTCCAGTAGACCTTGTGGCCGCCGACCTCCGGCAGGCCGCGCGCATAGTCGAGCACCACGCGCGGGCGCACGCCCGGCACGCGAAAATCCATCGCCTCGCAGCGCTTGTGATAGGAGCCGCGCCGCGCCCGCCAGGGCGGCCGCCAGGTCGAGGTCACCTTCACTGCCCCGTACTTATCGACGATCTTGCCGAGGATCGCCTTGAGCACTTGCGGCAGGCAGGCTGTCGAGGTGCCGGGGTCGGTGCTGATTCCCGGCTTGTCCGGCTTCTCGTTCGGATCGAACTCGGGCTCGGCACCTGCCTTCTGGCCGGGCGTGAGCTGCGGCCATTCCGGCCCTTCGTCTTCGTCCGGTTCGGTGACGGCGGGAGAATCGGGCCCGGCCGGATTCGTCTGCACCGGCGCGGTCGGGACCAGCACCGGCGGCGCCTCGACCGAGGCCGGCGCCGTCACCGTCGGTATGGGGGGCTGGACAGCGACCGTGGGGGGCGGAGCAGCTGGCGGCGGCACGATCAGCGCCGGCAATGTCGGCTTCGCCGGGAGGTCGAGGTCGAAGGGCCGCTCGGGGGGTAGCGGCGCCCGCATCATCTGCCCTTGCGCTTGCGCGTGGCTCGCCGCGAGCATGGCGGTGAATGCGATCAGCGGGAGCAGGGAAGAGGCCGGACGTGCTGTCTTGGCTGCGCCCGCGAAGGTCGGCGTCGGCATGGTCAGGGTGCCGGGGCGAAGACGGCGCGCGTCTCGGCGCTGAGGAGCGAGAGCTGCGGCGACTTTCCGCACAAGGCCTGCAATGCGGCCGGGGCCGCGATGATCTTATCAAGATCGAGCAAGGGCTTTTGCCCGCCACCGGCGAAATAGCCGGCGAGCCAGAGCGAAAGCTGTGCCTGGTCGTTGCCGTTCATCCCGGAGAAATCGGCGCAGGTCGCGCGGGTCAGGTCGATGCTCTGGGCCCGGGCGGCACTGCCAGCGCCGAGCAGGGGCGCCGCCAGCGCCGCCAGGACCGCCAGATTACGAGGGTATCGAGGCATATGACGGTCCCATGGCGCAGGAGAAGCCGATTCGCGTTCATCCTGTCGTGCCGCGCGTTCGCCAACCAGTCAAATTGCGGCTAAACCACCGAAATCCGCGCTGCCGATGGGTGATCCGCCGCTTTCCCCGGCGGCTTTACCGACCGTAATGCGCCACATTCATCCCCCTTGGGCGATTGTGCGGCGCGGCGAACCCTTGCAGGATTCTAAAGCAGGGGCTAATCGACTGCCATGCGTGCGTCATGCTGGGCGCAGCGCGAAGCGAGGTAGTCCATGCAAGCTCTTCCGGTGCCGTCCTTGCTGAACGACTACCTGCCGCTCGCCATCTTCATCGGCGTCTCGCTCGTCATCGGCCTGGCCCTGCTGATCGCGCCCTTCGCGGTGGCCTATTCGAAGCCGGATGCCGAGAAGCTCTCGGCCTATGAGTGCGGCTTCAACGCCTTCGACGATGCCCGCATGAAATTCGACGTGCGCTTCTATCTCGTCGCCATCCTGTTCATCATCTTCGACCTCGAGGTCGCCTTCCTGTTCCCGTGGGCCGTCGCGTTCGGCGGCCTCGGCTGGTATGGCTTCTGGTCGATGATGATCTTCCTGGGCGTGCTGACCGTCGGCTTCGTCTACGAGTGGCGCAAGGGCGCCCTGGAATGGGACTAGCCGCTGGTTGATCGGCGTTGGACGGCAGGCGGTAACGGGTTCACAAGGGTTTAGATCATGGCAGTCACAGCGATCGACCGCGGCGACCCGCTCGTCGCCCCCGCGCCCAAGGGCCTGCTCGGCCCGGACGGCAAGCCCGTCGGCGCGCGCGACCCCTTCTTCGTCGAGATCAACAACGAGCTGGCCGACAAGGGCTTCCTGGTTACCGCCACCGACGACCTGATCAACTGGTCGCGCACCGGCTCGCTGATGTGGATGACCTTCGGCCTGGCCTGCTGCGCCGTCGAGATGATGCAGCTCTCGATGCCGCGCTACGATGTCGAGCGCTTCGGCTTTGCCCCGCGCGCCTCACCGCGCCAGTCGGACGTGATGATCGTGGCTGGCACGCTGACCAACAAGATGGCTCCGGCCCTGCGCAAGGTCTACGACCAGATGCCGGAGCCGCGCTACGTCATCTCGATGGGCTCCTGCGCCAATGGCGGCGGCTACTACCACTACAGCTATTCGGTCGTGCGTGGCTGCGACCGCATCGTGCCGATCGACATCTACGTGCCGGGCTGCCCGCCGACGGCGGAAGCGCTGCTCTACGGCGTGCTGCTGCTGCAGAAGAAGATTCGGCGCACGGGGACGATCGAGCGGTGACGGCGAGCAGTGCCATGGTGGTCCGGCAGTGGTGCGCGCGCGCCACGCAGAACGGGGCGCTCGCCTATCGCGAGCATCTCGAAGGCTCGGTGCTGCCGCAGCTTCGGGCGCTGCCCGGGTTTGCCGGCGTCTCGCTGCTCAATCGGCCCGATGGTGGCGAGGTGGTCGTCACCGTCCTGACGCGCTGGGATTCGATGGATGCGGTCGCAGCTTTCGCTGCGCCCGATCTTGAGACAGCAGTGGTCGAGCCGGCAGCTGCCGCCGTGCTGTTGAACTACGACGCGAAGGTGACGCATCACCACGTGATGCTCGAAGGATGATGCGATGAGCGAAGCGCTCGTGACACTCGGCGAAGACATCAAGGCGGCGCTGCCCGGCGCCGTCACCAATGCTGTCGTCGTCTTCGGCGAACTGACGATCGAGGCCGAGGCTTCGCAGATCGTCCAGGTGCTGAAGACGCTCTATGACGACCCGCGCTTCCGCTTCGTGAATTTCACGGACCTTGCCGGTGCCGACTATCCCGAGCGCGAGAAGCGCTTCGACGTCGTCTACCACCTGCTCTCGCCGCGCCATAACCGGCGTGTGCGCGTCAAGATCCAGACCGACGAGAAGACGCCGGTTCCCTCGGCGATCGAGGTCTATCCGGCGGCGAACTGGTTCGAGCGGGAGGCCTATGATTTCTACGGCATCCTGTTCTCGGGCCATCCCGACCTGCGCCGCATCCTCACCGATTACGGCTTCGAGGGTTACCCGCTGCGCAAGGACTTCCCGCTGACCGGCTTCGTCGAGGTCCGCTACGACGACGAGCAGAAGCGGGTGGTCTACGAGCCGGTGAAGCTCAACCAGGAATTCCGCAACTTCGACTTCCTGTCCCCCTGGGAAGGCACGGACTACGTGCTTCCCGGCGATGAAAAGGCGAAAACGCCATGAGGAGCGCGGCTATGTTTTACCGTTCGGTCTTTGTCGCTGTTGCGATCGCGGCTTCGTCTGTTTGGGCTCATTCGGCCCTGGCCGAGGTGAACGTCCTGAAGCAGGCGCCCGATGGCGTCGTCGAGGAATGCCGCTCGCGGCTGGCGCAGAGCGGCCCCTGGTCGCAGCCGTTCTGGAGCTGCATCCGCGCGCAGGGCTTCAACGCCGTCGAATATGACGGCCGCATCGCCTACCAGCACGACGGCCAGAGGTTCTGACTTGTCATGACCGAGCACAACATCCGAAATTTCTCGATCAATTTCGGGCCGCAGCATCCCGCGGCTCACGGCGTGCTGCGCCTTGTGCTCGAACTTGACGGCGAGATCGTCGAGCGCGTCGATCCGCATATCGGCCTGCTGCACCGCGGCACCGAGAAGCTGATCGAGGCCAAGACCTATCTGCAGGCCGTGCCCTATTTCGACCGGCTCGACTACGTCGCGCCGATGAACCAGGAGCACGCCTTCGCGCTCGCGGTCGAGAAGCTGATGGGCGTGAGCGTGCCGCGCCGCGGCCAGCTCATCCGCGTGCTCTATTCCGAGATCGGCCGTATCCTCTCGCACATCCTCAACGTCACCACGCAGGCGATGGACGTCGGCGCGCTGACGCCGCCGCTCTGGGGCTTCGAGGAGCGCGAGAAGCTGATGATCTTCTACGAGCGGGCTTGCGGCGCGCGCATGCACGCAGCTTATGTTCGGCCGGGCGGCGTCCACCAGGACCTGCCGACCTCGCTGATCCACGACATCGCCGAATGGTGCGACCCGTTCCTCAAGGTCTGCGACGACCTCGAGACCCTGCTCACCGACAACCGCATCTTCAAGCAGCGCAACGTCGATATCGGCGTGGTCGATCTCGAGACCTGCTGGAAATGGGGCTTTTCCGGCGTGATGGTGCGCGGCTCCGGCGCCGCCTGGGACTTGCGCAAGAGCCAGCCCTACGAGTGCTACGAAGAGCTCGAGTTCGACATCCCGATCGGCAAGAACGGCGATTGCTACGACCGCTACTGCATCCGCATGGAGGAGATGCGCCAATCCGTGCGCATCATGAAGCAGTGCTGCGAGAAGTTGCTGGGCGCGGATGGCGGCGGGCCGATCTCCTCGCTCGACGGCAAGATGGTGCCGCCCAAGCGCAGCGAGATGAAGCGCTCGATGGAAGCGCTGATCCACCACTTCAAGCTCTATACCGAGGGCTACAAGGTCCCGGCCGGCGAGGTCTATGCCGCGGTCGAGGCGCCCAAGGGCGAGTTCGGCGTCTATCTCGTCTCCGACGGCACCAACCGGCCCTATCGCTGCAAGATCAAGGCCCCGGGCTTCGCCCATCTCCAGGCCATGGACTTCATGTGCCGCAAGCACATGCTGGCGGACGTCTCCGCCATCCTCGGCTCTCTCGACATCGTCTTTGGTGAGGTGGACCGCTAATGTCCGTCCGTCGTCTCGCGCCCGATCAGGTCCAGCCTACCTCCTTCGCCTTCACCGCGGCGAACGAGAACTGGGCCGATCAGCAGATCGCCAAATATCCCGAAGGCCGCCAGGCCTCGGCCGTGATCCCGCTCCTGTGGAAGGCGCAGGAGCAGCATGACGGCTGGGTGCCGCGCGCCGCGATCGAGACCATCGCCCGGAAGCTCGCCATGGCGCCGATGCGCGTCATGGAGATCGCGACCTTCTACACCATGTTCAACCTGCAGCCGGTCGGCGAGCACTTCATCCAGCTCTGCGGCACCACGCCCTGCGCGCTGCGCGGCGCCGAGGCGCTGAAGAAGGTCTGCGAGGATGTCATCGGCCCGCAATCGACGGTGACGGCCGATGGCAAGCTTTCGTGGCTCGAGGTCGAGTGCCTCGGCGCCTGCTGCAACGCCCCGATGGCGCAGGTCAATTTCGACTATTACGAGGACCTGACGCCGGAGAATTTCCGCGCGCTGCTCGACGACCTGCGCCATGGCCGGCCGACCAAGCCCGGCCCGCAGGTCGAGCGCTCCGGCTCGGAGCCGCTCGGTGGCGGCGAGACGCTGAAGGATCCAGCCCTTTATGACGGCACGGTGATCGGCGCCGGCGATTGGCAGGCCCGCATCACCGAGCAGCGCAAGGCCGCTGCCGAAGCCGCCGCCGCCAAGGCTGCGGCCGAAGCGGCTGCGAAGGCTGAAGCCGAGGCCGCCGCTGCGGCGCAGAAGGCCGGCCCGACCGACGTCAAGGCAGCGCCGGCTCCCGAGGCCGCGACGCCCGCCCGCCCACAGCCATCCGACGCCCAGCAGCCGTCGAGCCGTGCGCAGGACACGCCGTCCGCCGCAAGCGACGCCATCAAGGACACGCCGGCCAAGGCCGCGCCCCCCAAGCGGGCCGCCAAACCCAAGTCGGAAGAGTGAGATAGAGACATGCTCGCCGATCGCGACCGCATCTTCACCAATCTCTACGGCCGGCATGACCTGTCGCTGAAGGGCGCCATGGCGCGTGGCGCCTGGGACGGCACAAAATTCCTGCTCGAGCAGGGCCGCGACTGGATCATCGACGAGATGAAGAAGTCGGGCCTGCGCGGGCGCGGCGGCGCCGGCTTCCCGACCGGGCTGAAATGGTCCTTCATGCCCAAGCAGAGCGACGGGCGCCCGCACTACCTCGTCGTCAACGCCGACGAGTCGGAGCCGGGCACCTGCAAGGATCGCGAGATCATGCGCAACGACCCGCATACGCTGGTCGAGGGCTGCCTGATCGCCTCCTTCGCCATGGGCGCCCATGCGGCCTATATCTACATCCGCGGCGAGTACATCGCCGAGCGCGAGGCGCTGCAGCGCGCCGTCGACGAGGCCTATGAGGCGAACCTCATCGGCAAGAACAACAAGCACGGCTATCCCTTTGATCTCTATGTGCATCACGGCGCCGGCGCCTATATCTGCGGCGAGGAGACGGCGCTGCTCGAGAGCCTCGAGGGCAAGAAGGGCATGCCGCGGCTGAAGCCGCCATTCCCGGCCAATGTCGGCCTCTACGGCTGCCCGACCACGGTCAACAACGTCGAGTCGATCGCGGTGGCGCCGACCATCCTGCGCCGCGGGGCGAGCTGGTTCTCCTCGCTCGGCACGCCCAACAATGTCGGCACCAAGCTGTTCTGCGTCTCCGGCCACGTGAACACGCCCTGCAACGTCGAAGAGGCGATGGGCCTGACCTTCCGCGAGCTGATCGACCGCCATTGCGGCGGCATCCGCGGCGGCTGGGACAATCTCAAGGCGGTCATCCCCGGCGGCTCCTCGGTGCGCATGGTCCCGGCCGAGCAGATCATCGACACGCCGATGGATTTCGACTCGCTCTCGAAGCTGCGCTCCGGCCTCGGCACGGCGGCGGTGATCGTGATGGACAAGTCGACCGACGTCATCCGCGCCATCGCCCGCCTGAGCTATTTCTACAAGCACGAGAGCTGCGGCCAGTGCACGCCCTGCCGCGAGGGCACCGGCTGGATGTGGCGCGTCGTCAGCCGCATGGCCGAGGGTAGGGCGCAGAAGCGCGAGATCGACATGCTGCTCGACGTCACCAAGCAGATCGAGGGCCACACGATCTGCGCGCTCGGCGACGCCGCCGCCTGGCCGATCCAGGGCCTGATCGCGCATTTCCGTCACGAGATTGAGCAGCGCATCGACGATTATGCCGCCAACCCGCATTCAGAGCCGGTGCGGCTGATGGCGGCGGAGTGAGATCATGACCAAACTCCTCATCGACGGCATCGAGGTCGACGTACCCGCCGACTACACCGTGCTCCAGGCCTGCGAGGCCGCGGGCGCCGAGGTGCCACGCTTCTGCTTCCATGAGCGCCTCTCGATCGCCGGCAATTGCCGCATGTGCCTGGTCGAGGTGAAGGGCGGCCCGCCGAAGCCGCAGGCCTCCTGCGCCATCGGCGTGCGCGACCTGCGCCCCGGCCCCAACGGCGAGCCGCCGGTCGTCTCGACCAAGTCGCCGATGGTCAAGAAGGCGCGCGAAGGGGTGATGGAGTTCCTGCTCATCAACCATCCGCTCGACTGCCCGATCTGCGACCAGGGCGGCGAATGCGACCTGCAGGACCAGGCCATGGCCTATGGCGTGGACAATTCCCGCTACGCCGAGAACAAGCGCGCGGTCGAGGACAAGTATATCGGCCCGCTGGTCAAGACCTCGATGACGCGCTGCATCCAGTGCACGCGCTGCGTCCGCTTCACCACCGAAGTTGCTGGAGGCACCGATCTCGGCGCCATCGGCCGCGGCGAGGACATGGAGATCACGACCTATCTCGAGCAGGCGATGACCTCCGAGCTCCAGGGCAACATCGTCGATCTCTGCCCGGTCGGCGCGCTGACCTCAAAACCCTACCAGAACAAGGCCCGGCCCTGGGAGCTGACCAAGACCGAATCCATCGACGTGATGGACGCGGTCGGTTCGGCGATCCGCGTCGATTCCCGCGGCCGCGAGGTGATGCGCATCCTGCCGCGCATCAACGAGGCGGTGAACGAGGAGTGGATCTCCGACAAGACCCGCCATGTCGTCGACGGCCTGCGCACCCAGCGGCTCGACCGGCCCTATATCCGCGAGAACGGCACGCTAAAGCCCGCGAGCTGGAGCGAGGCCTTCGCTCTGATCGCCGCCAAGGTTAAGGCGGCTAGCCCTGAGCGCATCGGTGCGATCGCCGGCGATCTCGCCGCGGTCGAGGAGATGTTCGCGCTCAAGGCGCTGATTTCGTCGCTCGGCAGCGCCAGTCTCGACGCGCGCCAGGACGGCGCCAAGCTGCACCCGAAGCATGGCCGCGCCAGCTACATCCTCAACGCCGGCATCGCCGGCCTCGACGACGCGACCTCGCTGCTGATCATCGGCGCCAACCCGCGCCGCGAGGCTCCGATCCTCAACGCCCGCATCCGCAAGCGCTGGCTGCGCGGCGACTTCAAAATCTCGGTCATCGGTGAGCAGGTCGACCTGACCTACGCCCATGACTATCTCGGCGCCGGTCCGGAGACGCTGGCCGATCTGGTCAAGAACGCCTCCGCCGCCGGCGACAGGCCAATGGTGCTGGTCGGGCAGGGCGCTCTCGCCCGCACTGATGGCGAGGCGGTGCTCTCGCTCGCCGCCAAGGCGGCGCAGGTGCTCGGCGCCGTCAAGGACGGCTGGAACGGTTTTGGCGTGCTCCATACCGCCGCCGCCCGCGTCGGCGCGCTCGATCTCGGCTTCGTGCCGGGTGACAATGGCCTGGACGTCGCCGGCATGCTCCAGCCCGGCGCGCTCGACGTGCTCTACCTGCTGGGCGCCGACGAGGTCGAGGTGCCGGAGGGCGCCTTCGTGATCTACCAGGGCACCCATGGCGACAAGGGCGCGCATCGCGCCGACGTCATCCTGCCGGGCTCGGCCTATACCGAGAAGTCGGGTACCTACGCCAATACCGAGGGCAGGGTGCAGATGGCCGACCGCGCCACCTTCCCGCCGGGCGATGCCCGCGAGGACTGGGCGATCCTGCGGGCGCTCTCGGCCGCGCTCGACAAGACGCTGCCCTTCGACTCGCTCAGCGCGCTGCGCCAGGCGCTCTATGCGGCCCATCCGCATTTCGCCGCGCTCGACACGGTGGCGGTGGCTGATGCCTCTGTGCTCGGCGCGCTCGCGGGCCTGGGCGGCAAGACCGACAAGGCCGGCTTCGTCTCGCCTGTCACCGATTTCTATCAGACCAACCCGATCGCACGCGCCTCGGCCGTGATGGCCGAATGTTCGGCGCTGGCCTCCGGCCGGATGCGGCAGGCGGCGGAGTAAGGCACGATGAACTGGGATATCGTCCTCGACCTCGCGATCATTCTCGGCAAGAGCCTGCTGTTGCTGATCTGCCTGCTGGTCTTCATCGCCTACATCCTGCTGGCCGATCGCAAGATCTGGGCGGCGGTGCAGCTCCGGCGCGGCCCCAACGTGGTCGGGCCCTTCGGCCTGTTCCAGAGCTTCGCCGACCTGCTGAAATTCGTCTTCAAGGAGCCGATCATCCCGGCCAGCGCCAACAAGGGCGTCTTCTTGCTGGCGCCGCTGGTCTCCTGCGTGCTGGCGCTGGCGGCTTGGGCCGTCATCCCGGTGGCGGAAGGCTGGGCGATCGCCGACATCAATGTCGGCATCCTCTACATCTTCGCGATCTCGTCGCTCGGCGTCTACGGCGTCATCATGGGCGGCTGGGCCTCGAACTCGAAATATCCGTTCCTCGGCGCCCTGCGCTCGGCGGCGCAGATGGTCTCCTACGAGGTCTCGATCGGCTTCGTCATCATCACCGTGCTGCTCTGCGTCGGCTCGCTGAACCTCTCGGCCATCGTCGAGGCGCAGAACACCAGCTGGGGCATGCTGCGCTGGTACTGGCTGCCGCTCTTCCCGATGTTCGTGGTCTTTTTCATCTCGGCCCTGGCCGAGACGAACCGCCCGCCCTTCGATCTGCCGGAAGCGGAATCCGAACTCGTCGCCGGCTTCATGGTCGAGTACTCGTCGACGCCGTACCTGCTCTACATGCTCGGCGAGTACGTGGCGATCATGACCATGTGCTCGCTGACCACGATCCTGTTCCTCGGCGGCTGGCTGCCGCCGTTCCCGATCGCGCCCTTCACCTGGCTGCCGGGCGTGTTCTGGTTCGCGCTCAAGATCTGCATGGTCTTCTTCATGTTCGCGATGGTGAAGGCCTTCGTGCCGCGCTACCGCTACGACCAGCTGATGCGGCTGGGCTGGAAGGTCTTCCTGCCGCTTTCGCTGGTCTCCGTGGTCGTGGTCGCGGCAGTGTTGCAGCTTACCGGCTGGGCGCCGGTGCATTAGTGGTAGAGTCGGTTCCAGGCTTGGTCGGAGCCCTGCTCGGCTTCGTCTTCGGCTGGATCCAGTATCAGATGATCGTGGCGGTGGTTGTCGGCGGTCTGCGCCGGACGAACCGCTCGAAGACGCCGGCAGAGGATAGCGACTACAAGCGCCGCATCCGGATCCTTCAGGCGATCATGCTGGTGCTCTTGTTGTTCGGGTTGCCCGTGTTGGGCTATTGGGTCGGCCGAACCCTGTTCGGCTGAGGTATTGAAGAGGATCGTGGGCGATGTCACTCGCGCAAGCCGCCAAGGGATTGCTGCTCCAGGAGTTCGTTTCGGCGTTCTTCCTGTCGATGCGCTATTTCTTCAAGCCGAAAGCGACGCTGAACTACCCCTTCGAGAAGGGGCAGCTCTCGCCGCGCTTCCGTGGCGAGCACGCGCTGCGCCGCTACCCGAACGGCGAAGAGCGCTGCATCGCCTGCAAGCTCTGCGAGGCGATCTGCCCGGCCCAGGCCATCACCATCGAGGCCGGCCCGCGCCGCAACGACGGCACGCGGCGCACCACGCGCTACGACATCGACATGACGAAGTGCATCTATTGCGGCTTCTGCCAGGAGGCCTGCCCGGTCGACGCCATCGTCGAGGGCCCGAATTTCGAGTTCGCGACCGAGACCCGCGAGGAGCTGTTCTACGACAAGGACAAGCTGCTCGCGAACGGCGCGCGCTGGGAACGCGAGATCGCGCGCAACATCGCGATGGATGCGCCGTATCGCTGAAGACCTGTGTCCCGTCGCGCGGTTGTCGCGCTCCGCGGGCCTGACTATAGACGCTCCAAACTGCGCCGGGTCCGAAACCGGCGCGTGACTAGAAACGAGGGCCGCCCGCAAGGGCGGAAGGGCTGGCCGAGATGAACGCCGCAGCGGCTTTCTTCTATTTGTTCTCTGGCATCACCATCGCCTCGGCGTTCATGGTGGTGTCCTCGCGCAACCCCGTTCATTCGGTGCTGTTCCTGATCCTCGCCTTCGTCAACGCGGCGGGCCTCTTCCTGCTGCTCGGGGCCGAGTTCCTCGCGATGCTGCTGGTCGTGGTCTATGTCGGCGCGGTCGCGGTGCTCTTCCTGTTCGTGGTGATGATGCTCGACGTCGACTTCGCCGAGTTCCGCCAGGGCTTCCTGCAATACCTGCCGGTCGGCGCGCTGATCGGCCTGATCTTCGCGGTCGAGCTGCTGCTCGTCGTCGGCTCCTGGGTCATCGACCCGCAGATCGTGCGCGCGCCGGTCGCGGCGATCCCCGCCAACATCAGCAACACCGAGGCGCTCGGCCGGGTGCTCTACACCCAGTACATCTACTACTTCCAGGCCGCCGGCCTCGTGCTGCTCGTCGCCATGATCGGCGCCATCGTGCTGACCCTGCGCGAGCGTCCCGGCGTCAAGCGCCAGAGCATCCCGCAGCAGAATGCCCGCACCAAGGCCACCGCCATGGAGGTGCGCCAGGTGCAATCGCATGCCGGCGTGCCGGAGGAGACCGTCTGATGATCGGCCTTGGACACTACCTCGCGGTCGGCGCGATCCTGTTCACGCTCGGCGTGCTCGGCATCTTCATCAACCGCAAGAACGTCATCGTCATCCTGATGTCGGTCGAGCTCATCCTGCTCTCGGTCAACATCAACTTCGTCGCCTTCTCCAGCTTCCTGAACGACATCGTCGGCCAGGTCTTCGCCCTGCTGGTGCTGACGGTGGCGGCGGCGGAAGCCGCGATCGGCCTCGCCATTCTCGTCGTCTACTTCCGCAACCGCGGCACGATCGCGGTGGAAGACATCAACATGATGAAAGGCTGAGCGCCCTCGAGGCCCCGCGACCTGCCATGTATCACCTGATCGTCTTCCTCCCCCTCATCGGCTTCCTGATCGCCGGCCTGCTCGGCCGCCTGATCGGGCCGCGCGGCTCCGAGATCGTCACGACCTCGCTGCTGATGGTCTCGGCCGCGCTCTCCTGGGTCGCCTTCTTCCAGGTCGGCTTCGGCTCGGGCACGACCCGCATCCAGATCGCGACCTGGCTCGCCTCGGCCGACCTGCGCGTCGACTGGGCCTTCCGCATCGACACGCTGACCGTGGTCATGCTGGTCGTGGTCAACACAGTCTCGTCGCTCGTGCACCTCTACTCGATCGGCTACATGAGCGAGGATCCGCACCGGCCGCGCTTCTTCGCCTACCTGTCGCTCTTCACCTTCGCCATGCTGATGCTGGTGACGGCCGACAACCTCGTCCAGATGTTCTTCGGCTGGGAGGGCGTCGGCCTCGCCTCCTACCTGCTGATCGGCTTCTGGTACCAGAAGCCCTCGGCCAACGCCGCGGCGATGAAGGCCTTCATCGTCAACCGCGTCGGCGATTTCGGCTTCGCGCTCGGCATCTTCCTGGTCTTCGTGCTGTTCGGCACGGTCGCCTTCGACGGCATCTTCCCGAAGGCGGGTGAACTCGTCACCCAGACCTTCCGCTTCGTCGGCTACGAGTGGAACGCGCTGACCCTGACCTGCCTGCTCCTCTTCATGGGCGCCATGGGCAAGTCGGCGCAGTTCCTGCTGCACACCTGGCTGCCGGATGCGATGGAGGGCCCGACCCCGGTCTCGGCGCTGATCCATGCCGCGACCATGGTCACCGCCGGCGTCTTCATGGTGGCGCGCCTGTCGCCGATCTTCGAATACGCCCCGGTCGCGCTCACCGTCGTCGTGGTCATCGGCGCCACCACCGCGTTCTTCGCCGCCACGGTCGGCCTCGTCCAGAACGACATCAAGCGGGTCATCGCCTATTCGACCTGCTCGCAGCTCGGCTACATGTTCGTGGCGATGGGGGTCGGCGCCTACTCGGCCGGCATCTTCCACCTCTTCACCCACGCCTTCTTCAAGGCGCTGCTCTTCCTCGGAGCCGGCTCGGTCATCCACGCGATGCACCATGAGCAGGACATGCGGAAGATGGGTGGTCTGAGGAAGTACATCCCGCTCACCGCGGCCGCCATGACGATCGGCAACCTTGCGCTGACCGGCTTCCCCTTCTTCGCCGGCTACTTCTCCAAGGACGCGATCATCGAGAGCGCCTATGCCTCTGTCGCGCATGGGGGCTTCGCGAGCTCATACGCCTATGTGCTGCTGGTCGTCGCGGCCTGCTTCACCTCGTTCTATTCTTGGCGGCTCTACTTCATGACCTTCGAGGGCCAGCCGCGCTGGGCAGGTCAAGGTCATGATGCCCATGGGCACGACGCGCATGGCCACGACGACCACGCCGCGCATGGTCATGACGATCACGGCCACGGCCATGATCACACGCCGCATGAAAGCCCGTGGGTGATGATGATCCCGCTCGCCGTGCTGGCGCTTGGCGCGGTCGCGGCCGGCTTCGTCTTCAAGGAGGCCTTCATCGGCCACGACTACGAGCATTTCTGGAAGGCGGCGCTCTTCACCGGCAAGGACAACCACATCCTGCACGCCATGCACGAAGTGCCGGGCTGGGTGGTCTGGTCGCCCTTCGTCGCGATGGTGCTCGGCTTCCTCGTCGCGCTCTACATGTACGTGCTGCGGCCGGACGTGCCCGGCAAGCTCGCGGCGGCGAACCCGGCTCTGTACCAGTTCCTGCTCAACAAGTGGTACTTCGACGAGATCTACGACTTCCTGTTCGTGAAGCCGGCGATGTGGCTCGGCAAGTTCCTCTGGAAGAAGGGCGACGGCTTCGTCATCGACGGCATGGGGCCGGACGGCATCTCGGCCCGCGTGGTCGACGTCACCAACCGCGTCGTGCGGCTGCAGACCGGCTTCGTTTATCACTATGCCTTCGCCATGCTGATCGGCGTTGCGGGCCTTGTGACCTGGTATCTCCTGGCGCGCGGGTGAGATGATGAATTTCGGCTTCGGCATCCTCACCGGCCTTCTGGTCCTGCCGCTCGTCGGCGCTGCCTTCATCCTGGTGCAGCGCGGCGACGAGGCGGCGGTCAACTCCAACGCGCGCTATGCGGCGCTGGCGGCGACGGTCGCGACCTTCGTCCTGGCCTGCGTCGCCTGGTACCAGTTCGATCCCGCCAACCCCGGCTTCCAGCTCGTCGAGACCCATGGCTGGGTCTCCGACGCGATCAAGTTCAAGCTCGGCGTCGACGGCTTCTCCTTCCCCTTCGTCGTGCTGACGGCCTTCCTGATGCCGTTCTGCATCCTCGCCTCCTGGACCTCGGTCGAGAAGCGCGTGCGCGAGTACATGGTCGCGTTCCTGATCCTCGAGACGCTGATGATCGGCGTCTTCGTGGCGCTCGACCTCGTGCTGTTCTACCTGTTCTTCGAGGCCGGCCTGATCCCGATGTTCCTGATCATCGGCATCTGGGGCGGCAAGCGCCGCGTCTACGCCTCCTACAAGTTCTTCCTCTACACGCTGCTCGGCTCGGTCTTGATGCTGCTGGCGCTGATGGCGATGTACTGGAATGCCGGCACGACCGACATCCCGACGCTGCTGAACCATCACTTCCCGTCGGGCATGCAGCCCTGGCTCTGGCTCGCCTTCTTCGCCTCCTTCGCGGTGAAGATGCCGATGTGGCCGGTCCATACCTGGCTACCCGACGCCCACGTCGAGGCGCCGACCGCCGGCTCCGTCATCCTGGCGGCGATCCTGCTGAAGATGGGTGGCTACGGCTTCATCCGCTTCTCGATCCCGATGTTCCCGGAAGCCTCGGCGATGTTCGCGCCGCTGGTCTTCGCGCTCTCCGTCATCGCCATCGTCTACACCTCGCTGGTGGCGCTGATGCAGGAGGACATCAAGAAGCTGATCGCCTACTCCTCCGTCGCCCATATGGGCTTCGTCACCATGGGCCTGTTCACCCTGACGCCGCAGGGCATCCAGGGCGCGATGTTCCAGATGGTCAGCCACGGCCTGGTCTCCGGCGCGCTCTTCCTCTGCGTCGGCGTGGTCTATGACCGGATGCACACCCGCGAGATCTCGGCCTATGGCGGGCTGGTGAACCGGATGCCGCTCTATGCGGTCGTGTTCATGGTCTTCACCATGGCCAATGTCGGGCTGCCCGGCACGGCCGGCTTCGTCGGCGAGTTCCTGACGCTGCTGGGGGCCTTCAAGGCCAATCCCTGGGTCGCCTTCATCGCGACCTCCGGCGTCATCCTCTCGGCCGCCTACGCGCTCTGGCTCTATCGCCGCGTCGTCTTCGGCGAGATGGTCAAGCCGGAGCTGATGAACATCACCGACCTCAACCGCCGCGAGATCGTCATCCTGGCGCCGCTGGTCATCCTGACGATCTGGTACGGCATCGCGCCGGGCACGATCCTCGACGCCTTCGCTGCGCCGACCGAACACCTCATCAAGAACTATCAGGCCGCACTCACCGCCGCGAAAACGGCGATGCTGGCTCTCCAGTGAGCATGATCCCGAAAAGTGGATCGCGGTTTTTGGACAAGATCATGCGTATGAAAGAGGCCTGCACGAGATGACCTTGCCCGCTCTCGGCCCCGCGCTGCCGGAAATCATCCTCGCCATCGGCGCCATCGCCATGGTGCTCATCGGCGCGTTCCGCGGCGAAAGCGCCACGCGGCTGCTCGAAGGCGCGGCGCTCGCGCTCTTCGCGCTGGCGCTCGTGCTGGTGCTTTCGGGCGAGGGCAAGGCCGTGACCTTCAACGGCGCCTTCATCGCCGACGGCTTCGGCCGCTTCATGAAGGTGCTGACCCTGATCGGCGCCGCCGCCGCGATCCTGCTCTCGTCGGACTACCTGCGCCGCGACGGCACGATGCGCTTCGAGTTCCCGATCCTCGTCGTCCTCGCCACCATCGGCATGATGATGATGATCTCGGCCAACGACCTGATCGGCCTCTATGTCGGCCTCGAGCTGCAGTCGCTCGCGCTCTACGTCGTCGCCGCTTTCGATCGCGACAACGCCAAGTCGACCGAGGCCGGCCTGAAGTACTTCGTCCTCGGCGCGCTCTCCTCGGGCATGCTGCTCTATGGCGCCTCGCTGGTCTACGGCTTCACCGGCACGGTGACCTATTCGGGAATCGCCCAGGCCGTTCATGGCGGGCATGTCGGCATCGGCCTGATCTTCGGCATCGTCTTCGTCGCCGCCGGCACCGCCTTCAAGATCTCGGCCGTGCCCTTTCACATGTGGACGCCGGACGTCTACGAGGGCGCCCCGACCCCGGTCGCAGCCTTCTTCGCCTCGGCCCCCAAGATGGCGGCGATGGCGATGATCGTGCGCCTCTTCGTCGGCGCCTTCCCGGGGGCGCTGCACGACTGGCAGCAGATCATCATCTTCATGGCGGTCGCCTCGATGGCGCTCGGCGCCTTCGCCGCGATCGGCCAGAGCAACATCAAGCGCCTGCTCGCCTATTCCTCGATCGCCAACATGGGCTATGCGCTGGTCGGCCTCGCCGCCGGCACAGCGGCCGGCGTCCAGGGCGTGATGACCTACATGGCGATCTACCTCGCCACCACGCTCGCGGCCTTCGCCTGCGTGTTGATGATGCGCCGCGACGGCAAGCCGGTCGAGGAGATCTCCGAGCTCGCCGGCCTGTCGCGCACCAATCCCTGGATGGCCTTCGCGCTGTCGATGATGATGTTCTCGCTCGCCGGCATCCCGCCGCTCGCCGGCTTCTGGGCGAAGTTCTACGTCTTCCTCGCGGCGATCGACGCCAAGCTCTACACGCTCGCCGTCATCGGCGTGGTGACCAGCGTGGTCGGCGCCTACTACTACCTGCGCCTCGTCAAGATCATCTATTTCGACGATGCCAAGCCGGCCTTCGAGAAGGGCGATCTCGGGGTGCGCGCGGTGCTTCTGGTCTCGACCATCTTCGTGCTGGTGCTCTCGCTGGTGCCGGCCCCGCTCTTCGACTCGGCTGCGGCCGCGGCGAAGTCGCTGTTCTGAGCTGATCGCGCGTGCTCGGCGAGGCGGCCCGCGCCGCCGGCTATCGGCTGATCGTCCGCGACGAGGTCGCCTCCACCATGGAGGAGGCCCGCCGCGCCCTCGACCAGGGCGATCCCGGCCAGCTCTGGGTCGTCGCGCGCAGCCAGAGCGCCGGGCGCGGCCGCCATGGCCGCTCCTGGGGCTCGCCTCCCGGCAACCTCTATTCCAGCCTGCTGCTGGTCCAGCCCTGCGAGATGGCGCTGGCGCCGCAGCTCGGCTTCGTCGCCGGCCTCGCGCTGCATGACGCCGCCGCCAAGGTCACCGGCCTGAGCGCGCCGCAACTCGCGTTGAAATGGCCGAACGACCTGCTGATCGACCGCGCCAAGACCGCCGGCCTGCTGCTCGAGGGCGAGAGCCGGGCAGGGCGCTTCGCCGTCACGATCGGCATGGGCGTCAATGTCGCGAGCCGCCCCGACGACACGCCCTATCCCGCGAGCTTCCTCAAGCAGGCGGCGCCATCCGCCAGCATCGAGACGCTGCTCGCCGCGCTGAGCGATGCCTGGGTTGCGCGCTTCAGCGCCTGGTCGCTGCCGGGCGGCTTCGGCCCGACGCGGGCGGCCTGGCTCGAACGCGCCGCCTTCCTCGGCGAGACCATCACGCTCCGGCTGGCGGAAGGGCCGCTCTCCGGCCGCTTCACCGGGCTCGACACCTCCGGCCGGCTCGAACTCGAAACCGCGGCTGGTCCGCGCATCGTCGATGCCGGCGATCTCTACTTTGGCGCTCCCGCCTGATCGCCGCTCCGTGGTGAGGTTCTCGCCGCGGTCTGGAGACCAGCCGGCGCGCGTGCTAGGCCTTCCCGTCCAACCTCAGGCGCCAAGCGCCCACCATCACCCAAGTCAGGAATTGCCGTGACCCGTTCCAGCGATCAGCTCGTCTTCGTGCCTCTCGGCGGCCTCGGCGAGATCGGCATGAATGCGGCGCTCTACGGGTTTGGGCCCGAGGGCCGGCGCAAATGGATCCTGGTCGATTGCGGCCTGTCCTTCGCCGGGCCGGAGGCGCCGGGCGTCGACATCGTGCTGCCCGACCTGCGCTACATCATCGAAGAGCGTGCCAACCTGCTCGGCATCATCATCACCCACGCGCATGAGGACCATATCGGCGCGCTCGCGGCGCTGTGGCCGAGCCTGCGCGCCCCGGTCTACTGCACCCAGTTCGCCGCCGGCCTGCTGGCGACCCGCCGGCTCTCCGAGCCCGGCGCGCCCAAGGTGCCGATGAACATCGTGGCGCAGGGCGGCCGGGTCACGCTCGGCCCGTTCGACATCGAGTTCGTCCCGGTTGCGCACTCGATCCCTGAATCGAACGCGCTCGCCATCCGCACCCCGGTCGGGCTCATCGTCCATACCGGCGACTGGAAGATCGACCCGACGCCGCAGGTCGGCCTGCCGACCGACGAGAAGCGCCTGCGCGAGCTCGGCGACGAGGGCGTGCTGGCGCTGGTCTGCGATTCGACCAACGTCATGCGCGACGGCATCAGCCCGAGCGAGGCCGATGTCGCCGCCAAGCTCAAGGAGCTGATCAGTTCTGCGCCGGGCCGCGTCGCCGTCACCACCTTCGCCTCGAACGTGGCGCGCCTGCGCGCCGTCGCCGAGGCCGCCATGGCCGCCCAGCGCGAGGTCGTCGTCGTCGGCCGCGCGATGGACCGCGTCATCGATGTCGCCCGCGAATGCGGCTATCTCGACGGCATCCCGGCCTTCCGCTCGGCCGACACCTATGGCTACCTGCCGCGCGACAAGGTCGTGGCGCTGCTCACCGGCAGCCAGGGCGAGCCGCGCGCCGCGCTCTCGCGCATCGCCTCCGACGACCATCCCGAGATCGCGCTCTCGCCGGGCGACCGGGTGATCTTCTCGTCGCGCACCATTCCCGGCAACGAGAAGTCGGTCGGCAACATCCTCAACGCGCTGGCCCGCGACAATATCGAGATCATCACCGACCGCACCCACCTCGTCCACGTCTCCGGCCACCCGCGGCGCGAGGAGATGGCCAGGCTCTATGGCTGGCTCAAGCCGAAGATCGTGATCCCCGCCCATGGCGAGGACCTGCACCTCTCCGAGCACGCCGCCTTCGCCCGCGGCCTCGGCGTCAAGCACGTCGTGCGCGCCGGCAATGGCGATGTCGTCGCGATCGGCGCCGACAGTGCCGGCAAGATCGACCAGGTGCCGCATGGCCGGCTCTACCAGGACGGCATGCTCCTGGTGAACGCCAACGAGAAGACCATTTCCGAGCGCCGTAGGCTCTCCTTCGCCGGTATGATCTCGGTCGCGGTGGCGATCGACGAGAAGGGCGGGCTCGCCGGCGATCCGGAAATCGCGGTGCTCGGCCTGCCGGCCATGGCGCGCGACGGCACGCCCTTCGACGAACTCGTCGCCGACGCGGTCTCCGACCTGCTCGACAACATCCCCAAGGCGCGCCGGCGCGACCCCGAGGCCCTGCGCAACGCGCTGGAGCGCGGCCTGCGCAGCGCCGTCAACGAGGAGTGGGGCAAGAAGCCGCTGGTGCATGCGCTGGTGATCGAGGTGTAGATAGGCGGATAAGCAGCGTCGCTGCTTCGCCTTTTGCTTGGGGGAGCTGATGATCGGACGCCTCAACCACGTCGCCATTGCCGTGAAGGACCTCGGCGCCTCCACCGCGCTCTATCGCGACACGCTCGGCGCGCGCGTGTCGCAGCCGCTGCCGCAGCCCGAGCATGGCGTCACCGTCGTCTTCGTCGAACTGCCCAACACCAAGATCGAGCTGCTGGAGCCGCTCGGCGCCGATTCGCCGATCGCGAAATTCCTCGAACGCAACGCCGATGGCGGCATCCACCACATCTGCTACGAGGTCGACGACATCCTGGCGGCGCGCGAGCGCCTGAAGGAGGCCGGCGCGCGCGTGCTGGGGTCCGGCGAGCCGCGCATCGGCGCCCATGGCAAGCCGGTGCTCTTCCTTCACCCCAAGGATTTCTGCGGCACGCTCGTCGAGCTCGAGCAGGCCTGAGCGGGACCAGAGAGATGATCGAGTTCATCGGAGAGCCCGAGGCGGGATCGTCGCGCCCGTTCAGCGCCGCGACGCGGGCCGGCAACCTCGTCTTCGTCTCCGGCCATTCGGCACCGCACGATCCCGCGCTCGGAATCTTCCGCGGCGACACGCCGGCGGAGGAGGTGCGCAACGCGCTGGCCCGCATCGGCGCGATCCTGCGCGAGGCCGGCAGCGGGCTCGACCGCGTCGTTCAGGTCGCGATGCTGATCACCGATCCGGCCGATTATGCCGCCTGCAACGCCGAATACGTCAAGCATTTCCCAGGCGGCCTGCCGGCCAGGCACACGGCGCGCTTCGGCGTGCCGACGCAGGCGCGGGTCGCCTTTTCCTGCATCGCTTTGGTGGAGGAGGGGCGGTGAGCGCCCCCTTCCGCGAGGAACCGACATCATGACCATTGCCGGTGGCCTGGCCGTTTACTTCGTGATCTGGTGGACCGTGCTCTTCGCCGTGCTGCCCTTTGGCGTCCGCAGCGAGGCCGAGACGGGCGAGGCGCATGTCGAGGGCACCGATCCCGGCGCGCCGGTCGTTCCCGGGCTCGTCAAGAAAGCGCTGATCACCTCTGTGATCGCCGCGATCGTCTTCGCGATCGTCTGGTATATCTGGGCTGCCTACGACCTCTGACAAGAAGAGACGCTCGCCCCAAAAACAAAAGGCAAGGCCGAAGCCTTGCCTCTGAGTCTGTTTTTACCGCAGCAATGGCACACGTCTGATGCGTGCAGCTCATATACTAGGCGGGCGTTTGTTCCTCCCGAGACCTGGTCCGCGGCGCTCAAGGTTTACCCGAGCGAGCCCAGCCCCGAATGATTAGCGGATTGTAACACTCCTGTCACCCATTTAGGCAGGGCTAGCCTCATCTTTTTGCAAATTTAATCCGTTTTGCCCTTGTGCAGTGCAATAAAAATAACCGAGCCGGCTGTAACGGGAGAAGAACACCGCTGTTTCCCGCGAAAAGATCATCGTCGTGTCGTGAAGCGTCGGATTGATCGCAAAATGCGCAGGAGCGCGATCAGGCCGAAGATCGCGGCGGGAATGCTCCAGACCATGCCGCCGCCGGTCAGGTTGTTGCCATCCGGCGTCAGGCAACTCGATTCGGCTTCCGCGATGCAGGCGCGCCAACTCCAGTAACGTTCGTAGAACAGCCGGAGGAAGAAGCCGGCCAGCGCCAGCACGCCTGCAGTCGTCAGGCCGGAGAACAGCATCCGCACGGACTCTCATCCTCGCTCTCGGCATTGCGTTCCATCGTGCTTGCCGCCCAGTATATCCGCCTTGTTCCGGTCAAAGGATAAAGCTACCACCCGCCCGGATATCGATCTGCCGGACCACTCCGGCGGCGGCGCGCTTTCCGTCCGGTCGAACGATCGGAATTCGCGCCAGATCAACTGGTCCTATGGAGACGGTCTCTCATGCTGCGCAGCGCTTTCGCCATCCTTGCCCTTGCCGTCTCGCTCGGCGCCGCCCAGGCGCAGGCTCCGGCGCCGGCCAATCTCGATCCGAACAACACGCTCGTGATGGACACCAAGGACGGCAAGATCACCATCCGCCTGCGGCCCGACCTCGCGCCCAAGCATGTCGCGCAGATCAAGGCGCTGACCAAGCGCGGCTTCTACGATGGCATCGTCTTCCACCGCGTCATCGACGGCTTCATGGCCCAGACCGGCGATCCGACCGGCACCGGCACCGGCAAGTCCGATCTGCCGAACCTGCCGGCCGAATTCACCCCGACGCCCTACAAGGTCGGCTCGGTCGGCATGGCCCGCTCCAGCGCGCCGGATTCGGCCAATTCCCAGTTCTTCATCTGCTACGAGGGCTGCGGCTCGCTGACCGGCCAGTACACGCTCTTCGGCGAGGTCGTCTCCGGCATGGACATCGCCCGCAAGATCAAGAAGGGCAGCTCGGCCGATAACGGCCAAGTCAGCGCGCCTGACAAGATCGTCCGCATGCGCCTGCTGGCCGACGCCAAGTAACGGGCGAGGCCCAGCCATGTCGCGCGCCCTGCCAGTCCTGGTCGTCCTCGCCTGCGTGGGGATGGTCGGCGCGGCCGCCGCGCAGGGCACGCTCGATCTCGGCTTGCCGCCGCCCTCCGGTTCGCAGAACCCGGTCCTGCCGCCGCCGTCGGGCTCGCAAAACCCGGTGCTGCCGCCGCCCTCGGGGCAGCGCTACCAGCCCGGTGTTGGCGGGCGCTTCGGCAGCGGCGCGCCCCGCCCGGCGGTTCCCAGCCCCTATCCCGGCGTCGACCAGGGCCTGAGCGGCTCGGTCTCGCCGATCACGCGCGGGTTGGAGGGCGATGCCGTCGACCGCGTCTCCGAGATCGGCCCGGCCTTGCGCCGCTGCTGGAATCCGCCGGAGATGGCTGGAAACGACGGCGCCATGGCGACGGTGCGCTTCAGCTTGCGCCGCGACGGCACCATTTTCGGCCAGCCGCGCGTCACCTGGGAGACGCGCCGCTCGAACCCGGACCTGCAGGCCGCCTTCACCACCTCGATCCTGGCTGCGGTGCGCAATTGCACGCCGATGAGGTTGTCGCCGCGCTTCGGAGCGAGTATCGCGGGGCGACCCTTCACCATCCGCTTCCACGGCCGTGCGCCGTCCAATGAAAGGCCGACCTGATGGCACTCGATCCCGAGAACACCCTCGTCATGGAAACCACCAAGGGCCGCGTCGTCATCGAGCTGCGCCCCGATCTCGCGCCTGGCCATGTCGAGCGCCTGAAGACGCTGTCCCGCCAGGGCTTCTATGACGGCATCGTCTTCCACCGCGTCATCGACGGCTTCATGGCCCAGGTCGGCTGCCCGCATGGCACCGGCACCGGCGGCTCCGACCTGCCGGACCTGAAGGCCGAGTTCAACGCCGAGCCGCATGTCCGCGGCATCTGCTCGATGGCCCGCTCGCAGAACCCGAACTCGGCCAACAGCCAGTTCTTCATCGTCTTCGACGATGCCAACTTCCTCGACAAGCAGTACACCGTCTGGGGCAAGGTCGTCGAAGGCATGGACAATGTCGACAGGATCAAGCGCGGCGAGCCGGTGCGCGATCCCGACTCGATCGTCTCGATGAAGGTCATGGCCGACGCCTGATCCTCTGCTATTCGGGCGAGCCCTCGTCCCGGGAGCGGCCACTGCCGCTCATCGGGGCGGGGGCTTGTCCATTTCCAGCATAAGGTGAGCGCCACACCGTGGATGTCGGGCTCTTCGATTTCGACCTGCCTGAAGACCGGATCGCGCTGAGGCCCGTCAGCCCGCGCGATGCGGCCCGTATGCTCGTCGTCAGGCCGGATGCGGCCGAGCCCTTCGCCGACCGCGGTGTGCGCGACCTCGTCTCGCTGTTGCGGCCGGGCGATGCGCTCGTGCTCAACGACACCCGCGTAATCCCGTCGCGGCTCTATGGCAGGCGCGTCCGCGGCGAGGCTTCGGCCCGCATCGAGATCATGCTGCACAAGCGCGAGGCCGCCGATCGCTGGCTCGCCTTCGCCCGTCCGGCCAAGAAGCTCGCGCTCGGCGAGACCATCGTCTTCGGCACAGGCGCAGCCTCGAACGCTTGCGAGCTTGGGTCGCTCCATGCCGAAATCATAGGCAAGGGCGAGGGCGGCGAGGTCGAGCTGCGCTTCGCCTTCTCCGGCCCGGTCCTCGACGAGCAGATCGCCCGGCTCGGCGAATTGCCGCTGCCGCCCTACATCGCCGGCAAGCGCCCGACCGACGAGGCCGATGCGCACGACTACCAGACCATCCACGCCCGCGAGGACGGCGCGGTCGCGGCCCCCACGGCCGGCCTGCATTTCACGCCGGAACTCTTCGCCGCGCTCGATGCGCGCGGCATCTCCCGCCATTTCGTCACGCTGCATGTCGGCGCCGGCACCTTCCTGCCGGTGAAGGCCGAGGATACGCGCGAGCACCGCATGCACGCCGAATGGGGCAGCGTCAGCGCTGCGGCGGCTGACGCGCTGAACGCGGTAAAGGCGCGAGGCGGCCGCATCGTCGCGGTCGGCACCACGGCTCTGCGCCTGCTCGAAAGCGCGGCCGGCGAGGATGGCGTGGTGCAGCCCTTCTCGGGCGACACGGCGATCTTCATCACGCCGGGCTATCGCTTCCGCGCCGTCGACATCCTGATGACGAACTTCCATTTGCCGCGCTCGACGCTGTTCATGTTGGTCTCCGCCTTCTGCGGACTCGACATCATGAAGTGCGCCTACGCCCATGCGATCGCTCAGGAATATCGCTTCTATTCCTACGGCGATTCCAGCCTGCTGTTCCGGGCGGGTCTCGACGGCTAGGGTTCGCGTCCCAGCCGTCCGCGTTTCCTCACTTCGCCGGCAGCGCCGGCACGCCCTTCTGCCATTGCGGCCAATCGGCGACGATGTGGTCGACCACCCGCGCGCCGACCAGCTCGATATTCTCGACCGTCTCGGCGAAGCCGCCGGCGGTCTGGCCCGGCGCCGGGTCGAGATGCTGCTGCGTCGTCTCGTTCGGGTTGCCCTGGTCGAAATTGACCGCGCCGCGCAGGCTCATGATCCGGTCGGTGCCGAATTGCCGCTTGATCACCAGCGTGATCGCGGCGGCCTCCATCTCGGTGATGACATAGTCGTCGGCGCCGTAGAGCTTGGCGATGTACTGCGCCTCCTTCGACAGGCCGGGGCCGTGGAAGAAGGTGTCGCCGGTCATATGCGTGCCGGTCTGGACCGAGGGCGCCGCGTTCGCCCGCGCGTCCGGGTAGCGCTGGCGGTATTTCTGGGCGGCCTCGGAATCCTTCAGGTTGACGCCAGCGCTGAGCTTCACGGCCCAGTTCACCAGCACCGGGTTGAGCTGGAACAACCGGTAGCTCTCGTAGCCCTTGCGCGGAATGAAGACGGGCTCGCCGGGCTTGCCTTCCTCCGGGGCCCAGCGATGGCCGAGATCATAGTCGACCAGCCAGGTGCCCCAGCTCACGTCGCCGATCGTGCCGCGCGAGGGCGGCGTCCCGGCGACGCCGGTGAGGACGAAATAGGCTTCCGAGAAATCATAGTCGGGGTCGAGCAGGATCGCCTGTATGGATGAGGAGGAATTGACCTTGCCCATGCCGAGGACCGAGCCGCAGACGCCGTCATCGTTGCAATAGACCGGCTTCAGCGCCCCGCGCACCTCATGCGGCGCGCTCTTCTGCCAGTAGCGCTCGTACCAGTACTGAAACTCGCCGGCCCGGTCGCCGGTATTGGCACCGATCTCGAACATCGAGGCGACGAAGACCTTGACCTTCGTCGGGGCGGCAAGGGCCGTGTTGGTGGCGCAGAGAGAAACGAGTGCGAAAAGCCCGGCTTTGAGCCCGATTGTAACCCGTTGCATGCTCATCTCCTGCCGCTACGTGAATGGTGCAGCTGAAACAGCTCGGCAATTTGCATGCCATGCCTGGCCGGGTGATGCGATCCTGCGGTGCGGCGAGCGGGAATGGGGTGGCGCGCCTCAGCTGCCATCGGCTTTGGAGGCCGGCACACGTATTGTTCAACCGGCTCGCAATCCGCGGGTGAAAGTGCTACCCGGCAGGGCAAGAAGGAATGTGACAGCTCATGGCCGATATTTTTCGTGAGATCGACGAGGAGGTCCGGCGCGACAAGGCGGCGGAGCTCTGGAAGAAATATGGAACCTTCATCACCGCGCTGGTGGTGCTCGCCGTGCTGGGCGTCGCCGGCTGGCAGTTCTGGCTGCACCGCGAGCTGCAGGCCTCGCAGGCGGTCGGCGCCAAGCTAGAAGAGGCGCTGAAGGCCTCGCGCGACAATCGCGGCGCCGAGGCCGAGTCGATCCTGGTCGAGCTTTCGGCCAATGCCCCGGCGGGCTATCGCCAGATCGCCCGTTTCCGCCTCGCCGCCGAGACCGCCAAGCGCGACGCCACTGCCGGCGCCACCGCCTTCGACGGGCTCGCCAATGACGCGACGCTCGACCAGCTCTATCGCGATCTCGCCCGCCTGCGCGCCGGCATGCTGCGCGTCGATCTCGTGCCCTATACCGAGATCCGCACGGCGCTGGAGCCGCTCGCGACGCCGCAGGGCGTCTGGCGCCATTCGGCCCGCGAATTCCTCGGCATCGCCGCGATGAAGGCGAACCTGTTCGACGATGCCGGGCGCTGGTTCGACGCCATCGTCACCGATCCCGCCTCGCCGCAGGTGCTGCGCCAGCGTACCGACCTCTACCTGGCGCTGGTCCGCGGCGGCCCGGTCCAGACCAAGAACTGATCCGGCTCTCCAAGACGCTGGACGAATTGCGAGTATCATGAGCGCGACCGTCGCCATCATCGGCCGGCCGAATGTCGGCAAATCGACCCTGTTCAACCGGCTCGTCGGCAAGAAGCTTGCGCTGGTCGACGACCGGCCGGGCGTCACGCGCGACCGGCGCGAGGGCGAGGCCGCGCTTGGCCATCTCCGCTTCACGGTGATCGACACTGCCGGCCTCGAGGAGGCCGACAGTGCTTCGCTCGCCGGCCGCATGCGCGCTCAGACCGAGACCGCGATCGCGCAGGCCGACGTCATCCTGTTCATGATCGACGCGCGGCTCGGCATCACGCCGATGGACCAGCCCTTCGCCGACTTGGTGCGCCGCTCGGGCAAGCCCGTGATCCTGCTTGCCAACAAGGTCGAGGGCAACAAGGGCAAGGACGGCGTGTTCGAATCCTATGGGCTCGGCCTCGGCGATCCCGTGCCGTTCTCGGCCGAGCATGGCGAAGGCACCTCCGACCTGCTCGAGGCCCTGGCGCCCTTCATCGACGTGGAGCCGGAAGAGGAAGAGGCTTTCGACGAGAGCTATGGCGACAAGCGCTGGGTCGATGCTCCTGCAGCTGTGAGCGAGGACGACGAGGAGTACAGCGACCCGAGCAAGCCGCTGCGCGTCACCATCATCGGCCGCCCCAACGCCGGCAAGTCGACGCTGGTCAACCAGATGATCGGGCAGGAGCGCCTGCTCGTCGGCCCCGAGGCCGGCATCACCCGCGACACGATTTCGGTCGACTACGAATGGCGCGGCCGGCCGGTGAAGCTGTTCGACACGGCCGGCATGCGCAAGCGCGCCCGCATCGAGGAAAAGCTTGAGAAGATGTCGGTGCAGGATGCGCTGCGCGCCATCCGCTTCGCCGAGGTCGTGGTCGTGCTGCTCGATTCGACCATCCCCTTCGAGAAGCAGGACCTGACCCTAGTCGACCTGACCGAGCGCGAGGGCCGCACGGTGGTCATCGGCCTGAACAAATGGGACCTCGTCGCCGACAAGAACGGCCTGCTCGCCGAGCTCAAGGAGAAGGCGACCCATCTGCTGGCGCAGGTCCGCGGCGTGCAGATCGTGCCGCTCTCGGGCCTCGCCGGCGAAGGCATCGACCGGCTGATGCAGGCGGTGTTCCTGAGCTACGACATCTGGAACCGCCGCATCTCGACGGCGCGGATCAACCGCTGGCTCGAAGGCGTGCTCTCGGCCCATCCGCCTCCGGCCGTGGCCGGCCGCCGCATCAAGATCCGCTACATGACGCAGGCCAAGGCGCGCCCGCCGACCTTCGCGCTCTTCGGCAACCAGCTCGACCACTTGCCGGTCTCCTACACGCGCTACCTGGTCAACAACCTGCGCGAGGCCTTCGAGCTGCCGGGCACGCCGATCCGCCTGCACACACGCGGCGGCGACAATCCCTACGACAAGGGTAAGAAGTAGCGCGTTTCTCCCTTCTCCCCTCGGGGGAGAAGGTGGCAGCGCGAAGCGCTGACGGATGAGGGAAGTCCCTCAACCCACTGAAACAAGAAAAAAGGGCCGCTCTCGCGACCCTTCCCTCATCCGGCTCGGCTTCGCCGATCCACCTTCTCCCCCGAGGGGAGAAGGGAAGAGTTCTACGCCGGCATTTGCGGCGTCAGCACCTTGCCCTGCGGGAAGTCGAAGATCTTGCCGGTCTCGCCCCAGCTCGGCGAAGCCATCTCGACCAGGTGCGGCGCGAGCTCCTCCGGTGTCCTAAGCGTCAGCGGATCCTCGCCCGGCATTGCCTCGGCGCGCATCCGGGTGCGCAGCGGGCCCGGGTTGACCATCATCACCTTGAGCGTCGTCGTCGCGGTCTCGGCCGCATAGGTCCGCGCCATCGCCTCGACCGCGGCCTTCGAGATCGAATATGGCCCCCAGTAAGCGAAGCATTTATGCGCCGCACCTGAGGACATCACGATCACCCGGCCAGCGTCAGAAGCCTTCAGGGCCGGCTCGGCCGTCTTGATCAGCCGCCAGTTGGCGGTGACGTTGGTGTCGAACACCTTGCTCCACTCGTTCGGCTGGACATGGGTCAGCGGCGACAGCGGCCCGAGGATGCCGGCATTGGCGAGCAGGATGTCGAGCTTGCCCCAGCGCTCGAGCAGGGCAGGGCCGAGCTTCTCGATTGCGGGTGCATCGCCGAGGTCGACCGGCACCAGCGTCGCGCTGCCGCCGATCGCGTTGATCTCGTCGTCGAGCTCTTCGAGCGCGCCCGAGGTCCGCGCCAAAGCCACGACATGGGCGCCGGCCTGGGCGAAGGCGAGCGCAGCCGCGCGGCCGATGCCGCGCGAGGCGCCGGTGACGAGCGCGATGCGCCCTTCGAGAGGCTTGGTCATGCAGGGATCCGTAGAAATCAGCCGGCTTCGGCCAACAGCGACAATTGCTGCTTGGCGCTCTCGCCGATCACGTCTGTCAGCGAGGTCGGGTAGTCGCCGGTGAAGCAATGGTCGGTGAATTGCGGCCGGACCGGATCGCGCCCGGCATGGCCCATGGCGCGGTAGAGGCCCTCGACCGAGAGGAAGGCGAGCGAATCGGCGCCGACGAACTGGCGCATCTCCTCAAGCGAATGCGTCGCGGCGAGTAGCTTCTCGCGGTCGGGCGTGTCGATGCCGTAATAGTCGGGATGGGTGATCGGCGGCGAGGAGATGCGGAAATGCACCTCGCGGGCGCCGGCCTCGCGCATCATCTTGACGATCTTGAACGAGGTCGTGCCGCGCACGATCGAATCGTCGACCAGCACGATGCTCTTGCCCTCGACCACCGAGCGGTTGGCCGAGTGCTTCAGGCGCACGCCGAGCTCGCGCACCTTCTGCGTCGGCTCGATGAAGGTGCGGCCGACATAATGGTTGCGGATGATGCCGAGCTCGAATGGGATGCCGCTCGCCTGGGCATAGCCCAGCGCCGCCGGCACGCCGGAATCGGGCACGGGCACGATCACGTCGGCATTGGCCGGCGCTTCCGCCGCCAGCACGGCGCCCATCTGCTTGCGGCGCTCGTAGATGCTGCGGCCCTTCACGATCGAGTCCGGGCGGGCGAAGTAGATGTACTCGAAGATGCAGGGCCGTTCCGGCATCGGCGGGAAGGGCTTGTGGCTCTCGATCCCGTCTTCGGAGACGACGATGACCTCGCCGTTCTCGACCTCGCGGATGAACTTGGCGCCGATGATGTCGAGCGCGCAGGTCTCCGAGGTCAGGATCGGGCAGCCGTCGAGCTCGCCCAGCACCAGCGGCCGGATGCCGAGCGGGTCGCGCGCGCCGATCAGCTTCTTGTTGGTGATGCCGACGAAGGCATAGGCACCCTCGATCTGCCTGATGGCCTCGACGAAGCGCTCGATGAAACGGGTCTTGCGGCTGCGCGCGACGAGGTGCAGCAGCACCTCGGTGTCGGAGGTCGACTGGTAGATCGCGCCGTCGCGCACGAGGTTGCGGCGCAGCGTCAGGCCGTTGGTCAGGTTGCCGTTATGCGCCACCGCGAAGCCGCCGCCATGCAATTCTGCAAAGAGCGGTTGGACATTGCGCAGGATGGTTTCGCCGGTCGTCGAGTAGCGGACATGGCCGATCGCCTGCGAGCCGGCGAGCTTCTCGATCACCGAGGCTTCCGAGAAGGCGTCGCCGACGAGGCCAAGGCGGCGCTCGGAATGGAAGCGCTTGCCGTCGAAGGAGACGATGCCCGCCGCCTCCTGGCCGCGATGCTGCAGCGCGTGCAGGCCGAGCGCGGTCAGCGCAGCGGCATCGGCATGGCCGAAGATGCCGAACACGCCGCACTCCTCGCGGAGCCGGTCCGCATTGGGATCGAAAGCTGAGTCGGCTTCATCCTGAGGCATCATCATGGCTCCATGCGCTCTGCGACGCGGCAATAACGGCAATGAACACGGTTTCCGCCCGGCTTTTCAGCCAAACGGAACCCGCGTCTGTACGATCCCTTGGGCATGGTCCTGTCGCAAAAGTGGGGCCACTTCTGCGGACCATGGCCTCAGGGCCTGGCCGGGACGGAGCCGGTGGTCTGGCCCGTCTCGATTGCCCGTTGCAGTGCTTGCCTGTCGGGCGCAGCAGGAGCCTGCGTGCGGCGTTGCGGATCGCTCGTCGGATTGGCCGGCGTACGCGGTTCCTCAGCCGGGGCCTCGACAGGCTCGTCGCCCGTCTTTGGCTTCAGCAGGTTCTTGATGAAGTCGGAATTGATGTCTTGGGGCAGCATCGTCAAGAGCGAGCGCCCGGTTTCTTCGAGAATGGGCTTGGCCTTGGCGTCCTTGGCCCAGGCCGGCTGCATCTTCTCAGGCACCAGCGCGGAGAAGAACAGGTAGCCTATCACTGCGAGCAGCAGGCCGCGCCCGGCGCCGAAGACGAAGCCGAGCGTGCGGTCGAGCGCCCCGATGCGCGAGTCGAGCACGAAGTCGGAGATCCGCGCCGTGACCAGCGAGACCACGATCAGCGTCACCAGGAAGAGCGCGCCGATCACCGCGACCAGGGCGATCGTCTTGTTGGGGATGTGCTGCTCGGCGATCGGCAGGAGCTGCGGATGGAACACCCAGGCGACGAGCGCCGCGGCGACCCAGGAGGCAATCGCCAGCACTTCGCGGGTCAATCCGCGCACGGTTGCCAGCAATGCCGAGATCAGAACCACGCCGATGACGACGAGATCGAGGATGGTAACAGGCATTTCAGGAGCCGCTTCGCTAGGACATCAGGATGGCCAGGAGGTGGGCCGGCCGCATCGCGCTTGCTATACGCGCGAAAGCGGCCCTCGTCACCCTTGCACAAAGCTCATTTCACATCTCTGCGCGGCGCACGTGCCGCGATATCCGCAACAAGTTCCGTGACATGGCCGAAACGCCGCAGGTTGAGCCCGCTGCCGTCGCCGAAATCCGCTCCGCCCGAGGGCAGGAAGGCCGCCCCGAAGCCGAGCTTCGCCGCCTCCCTGAGTCGCGCCGCCGCGACCGAGACGGGGCGAATCGCCCCCGACAGCGCGACCTCGCCGAAATAGACCGACTCGTTCGGCAGGATCGCGCCGGTGAGCGAGGAGACCAGCGCCGCCGCGACCGCGATATCCGCCGCCGGCTCGTTGACCCGCAAGCCACCGGCGACGTTGAGGTAGACGTCGTGCTGGCCCAGGCGCAGGCCACCATGCGTCTCAAGCACAGCGAGCACCATGGCGAGCCGGCTGTTCTCCCAGCCGACCACGGCGCGCCGCGGCGTGCCGAGCGAGGTCGGCGCGACCAGGGCCTGGATCTCGACCAGCACCGGCCGCGTGCCCTCGACGCCGGCGAAGACGGCCGCGCCCGGCGCCGGCTGGTCCCGCCCCGCAAGGAAAAGCGCGGACGGGTTGGACACTTCGGAGAGACCCTTGCCGGTCATCTCGAACACGCCGATCTCGTCGGTCGCGCCGAAGCGGTTCTTCTGGCCGCGCAGGATGCGGAAGGAATGGGCGCCTTCGCCCTCGAAGGAGAGCACGGCGTCGACCATGTGCTCGACCACGCGCGGGCCGGCGATCTGCCCGTCCTTGGTGACGTGGCCGACCAGGATCAGGCAGGCGCCGCTGGTCTTGGCGTAGCGGATCAGGGCCTGGGCCGAGCCGCGCACCTGCGTCACCGTGCCCGGCGCGCTCTCGACCTCGCCCGACCACATCGTCTGGATCGAATCGATCACCACGAGGGCAGGGCGCTGGCCCTGGCCGAGCGTCGCAATGATGTCCTCGACATTGGTCTCGGCGGCGAGATCGACCGGCGCCTCGGCCAAGCCCATGCGCTCGGCGCGCAAGCGAACCTGCCCGGTCGATTCCTCGCCGGAGACATAGACGACGCGCTGGCCGCGCAGCGCGAGCGCAGCGCAGGCCTGCATCAGCAGCGTCGACTTGCCGATGCCGGGATCGCCGCCGATCAGCAGCACCGAGCCCGGCACGAAGCCGCCGCCGGTGACGCGGTCGAGCTCGCCGATGCCGGCGACGATGCGCGGCGCGTCCTGCGTCTCGCCCTTCAGCGTCTCGAGCGCGAAGACCCGGCCACGCGCCTTGCCGCCGGACGAACCGCGCCCGCCCGGAACGGGCGCGGCCTGCGCCTCCTCGGAAAGCGAGGACCAGGTGCCGCAGGCGTCGCATTTGCCCTGCCAGCGATGATAGACTGCGCCGCAGGCTTGGCAGATATAGGTCGGGCCGCGCTTCGCCACGCGCTCAGAGCCCGACATAGCGGCGCGCGTAGCGCCGGCCGAGCCTGGTCAAAATCTCGTAGCCGATCGTCTTGGCGCCCGCGCCGACCGTCTCCAGGTCGAGCGGGCCGCCGATCAGCGTCACGGCTGAGCCGCGCTTGACGGCATCGGCCGGCGCATCGCTGACATCGATGATGACGAGGTCCATCGAGACCGTGCCGACGAACGGGCACAGTACGCCGCCGACGATGGCCGAGCCGCCGGTCGAGGTATCGGTCCAGCTCGCATTGCGCGGATAGCCGTCTGCATAGCCGAGATCGATCGTGGCGAGCTTGCGCCGGCTCTTCGCCGTCCAGCGGCCGTTATAGCCGACCTGCGTGCCGGCCTCGACCTCGCGCAGCTGGATGATGCGCGCCTCCATGCCCAGGACCGGCAGCATCGGGTTCGGCTGCCCCGGCGTCGGGTTGCCGCCATAGAGCGCGTAGCCGGGGCGGGTGAGCTGGTAGGACGGGCAATCGGCGAGGAAATGCCCGGAGGAGTTCTTCAGCGAGGCCGGAATGCCCGGGAAGGCGGCGGCGATCTCGGCGAAGGCCTTGATCTGGCGGGCATTGGCCGGGGCGGCGACGTCTTCCGACGAGGCGAAATGCGACATCACCAGCCCGATCCCGGCGGCTTCGATGTCGCGCTTGCGCTCGCGGGCGAGGTCGAGCCCTTCGCCCGGCCAGAGCCCAAGCCGATTCATGGCGGTGTCGATGTGGAGCGCTGCCAAGCGGGCATTGTTCGTCGTGGCGCGGAACGCCGCCCATTCGGACAATTCGTCATGCGAGCCGAGCACCGGCGAAAGATCATGCTGGACGTAGCGGCCGCAGGTGCCGGGCATGAGCCCGTTCAGGATGTAGATCGTCGCCTCGGGCGCGACGGCGCGCGCGCGGATGCCCTCCGAGAGATGCGCCACGAAGAAGTTGCGGCAGCCGGCCCTGGCGAGCGCCGTCACGGCCGGCTCGATGCCGATGCCATAGGCGTCGGCCTTGACCGCAGCGCCGGCTTCCGCGCCGGCCCGCTGGCCGAGCGCGCGCCAGTTCTTGACCAGCGCGCCGAGGTCGATGGTCAGCGTCGCGCCGGCGGTGCCGGCATCAAGCGTATCGAATGGGCTCATAGGTGGTCCGGCAGGCGGGCCTCATCGGCGCGGTCGGAGAAGCGGGTGACGTCGGCATCGAACTGGAGCGCGACCGTGCCGGTCGGGCCATGGCGCTGCTTGCCGATGATCAATTCGGCGAGGCCATGCGCCTGCTCCATCTCGATCTGCCACTTGTTGTGCTCGTCGGTGCCGGGCCGCGGCTCCTTGCCCTTGAGGTAGTATTCCTCGCGGTAGACGAACATCACGACGTCGGCATCCTGCTCGATCGAGCCGGATTCGCGCAGGTCGGAGAGTTGCGGGCGCTTGTCGTCGCGGCTTTCGACCTGGCGCGAGAGCTGCGAGAGCGCCACGATCGGCACCGAAAGCTCCTTGGCCAGCGCCTTCAGGCTGGTGGTGATCTCGGTCAGCTCCTGCACGCGGTTCTGGCCGTTCTTGGCCGAGCCGGAGAGGAGCTGCAGGTAGTCGATGAAGAGGACGTCGAGCCCCTTCTGGCGCTGCAGGCGGCGGGCGCGGGCGACGAGCTGGGCGATCGAGATGCCGCCGGTCTGGTCGATGTAGAGCGGCAGCTTCTCGATCTGCGCCGCGACATCGGTCAGCCTTGCGAAATCGCCCTCGGTGATGCGGCCCTGCCTGATCTTGTAGGAGGAGATGCCGGATTGCTCGGCGACGATGCGGGTCGCGAGCTGGTCGGACGACATTTCGAGCGAGAAGAAGCCGACGATGCCGCCATCCACCGACTTGAGCGAGCCATCCTCCTGGCGTTCGCCGCGCCAGGCCTTGGCGATGTTGAAGGCGATGTTGGTGGCGAGCGAGGTCTTGCCCATGGCCGGGCGGCCGGCGAGCACGATCAGGTCGGAGCGCTGCAGGCCGCCCATGCGCTGGTCGAGGTCGCGCAGGCCAGACGAGATGCCGGACAGGCCGCCGGCGCGCTGGTAGGCGCTCGCGGCCATGTCGATGGCGAGGCGCAGCGCGCCGTCGAACTTCTGGAAGCCGCCCTCGTAGCGGCCCTTCTCGGCCAGCGCGTAGAGCTTGCGCTCCGCCTCCTCGATCTGCTCGCGCGGCGGCATCTCGACCGGGGCGTCATAGGCGACGTTGACCAGCTCCTCGCCGACGCCGATGAGCTGGCGCCGGATCGCGAGATCATAGACGGTGCGCCCGTAATCGGCGGCGTTGATGACGGTCGTCGCCTCGGCCGCAAGCCGGGCGAGATATTGCGAGGCGGTGATGCCGCCAAGGTCGATCTCGCCGACGAAGGTCTTGAGCGTGATCGGCGTCGCGATCTTGCCGGCCCGGATCAGGCTCGCCATCAGCTCGAAGACGCGCTGGTGCACCGCCTCGAAGAAATGGTCCGACAGCAGGAAGTCCGAGACGCGGTAGAACGCGTCGTTGTTGACCAGGATCGCGCCCAGCAGCGCCTGCTCGGCCTCGATGTTGTGAGGCTGGACGCGGTAGTCGGCCTCGCGGTTGTCGAGGCGGGCAACGAGGGCGGTGGCAGTGGCCATGATTGAGGAACGAGCCTGATCCGTTTGAGTCGATTCGATCGGTCCAATCTCGGAGTACGATGTGTCAGATCATGGCGGTACCATGAAGCATCGTTCTGGCCGGGAGCCGATGTAAGGTCAGCATCCTCTTAGATGCAATTTGCCGCTCAAAGCTTCCCCTAGTTCCACAGGAAACAAAAAAAGGCGCCGTGTTGCCACGGCGCCCTTGACTTGGTGTGAAGCTGATACGGCTCAGCGATCGTCGTCGCCGCCGGCCTCGGCCAGCGCCGCGCCGACCTCGAGGCCGAGGTCGTCGAGGTCGAATTCCTCGCGGGCGGTGACGTTCTCACCGCGGACCTGGCGCTCGGCCTCTTCAGCCGAACGGGCGACGTTGACGGTGACCGTGACCGAGACTTCCGGGTGCAGCACGACCGGGACGGTGTGCAGGCCGAGCGTCTTGATCGGCGCGTTGAGCGTGACCTGGCTGCGCGCGACGTTGAAGCCGTTGGCGGTCAGCGCGTCGGCGATGTCGCGGGTCGAGACCGAGCCGTAGAGCACGCCGGATTCGCCAGACTGGCGCAGGATCACGACCGAGTGGCCGTTCAGCGTCTCGGCGACCGCATCGGCCTCCGACTTCAGCTCGAGGTTGCGGGTCTCGAGCTCGATGCGCTGGGTCTCGAAGCGCTTGCGGTTGTCCTCGGTGGCGCGCAGCGCCTTGCCGCGGGCCAGCAGGTAGTTGCGGCCGAAGCCGTCGCGCACGCGGACGACTTCGCCCATCTGGCCGAGCTTGGCGACGCGTTCGAGCAGAATCACTTCCATGGTTTTGTCTCCTTCTTGAGTTTTGTGTTCAGGCGTTAGGCGTAGGCGGAAGGGGTGGCTTCGGGCCGCGCTTGCGCAGGCCGAACAGGGAATCGGCCATGCCGGCGAGCGTCAGCACCGGCGTCAGCAGGGCCTGCATGACGACGAGCGCGACATAGACGGCGATCAGCGCCGGCGCGCGCCAGGACTTGCCGCGGGTCAGGTCATGGATCAGGGCAAGTCCGCTCAGCATGAAGACGGCGAGCAGGGCGCCGGTCATCGCCGCGCCGGCGACGCCGACGAAGCCGCCGAACGCGATCGTCACCAGCGCGAGGGCCATGAGCGGCAGTGCCCGGCGCGGCACGGTGGTCGCGGGGATGAAGGGCCAGGGGCGCGGCAGCCGGCCGGACAATTGGACCGCCTTGCCCGCCAGCCAGAGATTGACGACCAGCGTGGTGACGAAGGAGGCGCCGATGCCGACGGGCACCGCCGGCGCCAGCATCTGCGCCAGGTCGGACAACTTGGTGTCGGGCGCCAGGGCGATCAGCCGCGAGCGCACCATCTCGTTCAACAGGTTCTCGACGACGCGGGCGATCACGGTGCGGTAGGCCTCGTAATCCGTGGTCATCACCAGCGCGCTGCCGACGGTGGTCAGCGCTGCCGTCGCGGCGATCCAGACCAGCAGGTGGCCAAGCGGGTACCATTCCGTGGTGGTCCCGTCCGTGCGCGCGAGCAGCACGAGATAGGCGATCCACCAGGCGGGAAGCGCGACGATCAGGGCGAAGTTGAAGCCGGCCGGCAGGCTGAGCGCAACGGCGCCGGCGACGGCGCCCGCGGCGGTCGCGACCAGCCCGGCGCGGTGGTTCCAGCCGAGCGCGGCGATGAAGATCGGCAGGGGGGCGGCCGAATACAGCAGGATCGCCAGCGGCGATCCTGTGATCACCACTGCGAAGAGAAGCGCCGAAACCAGGCCGGCGCCGATGCCGACGATCGGAAGCATGTTCTCGTCCTGCTGTCCCGCTGCTCCCGGGCCATTCGGCCGGGCAGGGTGAGAGGCTCTCGCCTCAACATACCCGGTGGGTTTTCACCGCCGGGCGACTAATGGATATCGTTTTTGTAAACTGGTGGCGCCGGAGCGCCACCAGAAATAGCTCACCCGCTCAGCGGATGACGTAGGGCAGCAGGCCGAGGAAGCGGGCGCGCTTGATCGCCTGGGCGAGCTCGCGCTGCTTCTTGGCCGAGACGGCCGTGATGCGCGACGGCACGATCTTGCCGCGCTCCGAGATGTAGCGCGAGAGCAGGCGGACGTCCTTGTAGTCGATCTTCGGGGCGCCTTCGCCCGAGAAGGGGCAGGACTTGCGGCGGCGGAAGAAGGGGCGGCGAGCGCCGGCAGATGCGGTCGACATGGATCAGGCCTCCCCAGCGACGGCTTCGCCGGCTTCGTCTTCACGGCGCGGACGGTCGCGGCGCGGGCCGCGGTCGAAACGGTCGCCACCACGCTCGAAGCGGTCGCCCCGCTCGCCGCGGTCGTCACGGTCGCGCTTCTGGAGCATGGCCGACTGGCCTTCCTCGAGCTCCTCGACGCGGATGGTCAGGAAGCGCAGGACGTCCTCGTTGATGCGCATCTGGCGCTCCATCTCCAGCACGGCGGCGGAGGGGGCGTCGATGTTCAGCAGCGAATAATGCGCCTTGCGGTTCTTCTTGATGCGATAGCCGAGGGACTTCACGCCCCAGTACTCGATCTTCGGGACCGAGCCGCCATTCGCTTCGATGATGCCCTTGTACTGTTCGACAAGAGCCTCGACCTGCTGCGCGCTGACATCCTGCCGCGCGAGCAGCACATGCTCGTACAATGCCATAGATGGCCTTCCTTTTTCACCCTGCTTCGCTCGGCGCGGAGCCCTCCGAGCCCTGGATAAGGCCCGACAGGATTTCATCGAAGGCGGAGACACGGGATGACGGCTCAACCTAGAGCCTGCGACGATGCCCGAAGGAATCGTAACGCCATCCGTTCAGCCTCCGGCCGAACAGCAGGAGGCGGCTGATACAGGCTTGGGTGCATTTGCGCAAGCTCAATCCAGAGCTCATCGGGGCGGATGGCCGATTACTTCTCCGGCAATGCTTGACTTGTCATGCCAAGCAATGTGAGAGGCGCGCCAGTTTGCCACATCGTTAACATGAGGTTTGCCAGAATGACGACCGCGCTGATCTTTCCCGGCCAGGGTTCTCAGGCTGTCGGCATGGGCAAGAGTCTGGCCGAGGCATTCCCGGCGGCGAAGGCGGTTTTCGACGAGGTCGATGCGGCGCTGTCGCAGAAGCTCTCGGCCTTGATGTGGGACGGGCCGGCCGAGGAATTGACGCTCACGGCCAATGCCCAGCCGGCACTGATGGCCGTCAGCCTCGCGGTGGTGAAGGTGCTTGAGGCCGAGGCCGGCTTCTTGCTCAAGCGCGACGCCGCCTTCGTCGCCGGCCATTCGCTCGGCGAATATTCGGCGCTGGCCGCGGCCGGCACGTTCTCTATTTCCGACGCCGCCCGGCTGCTGCGCATTCGCGGCGACGCCATGCAGAAGGCCGTGCCGGCCGGCGCGGGCGCCATGGCGGCGCTGCTCGGCGTCGAACTCGACAAGGCCCGCGAACTGGCGGCCGAGGCGGCGCAAGGCGAGGTCTGCGAGGCGGCGAACGACAATGGCGGCGGCCAGATCGTGCTGTCGGGCGCCAGGGCCGCGATCGAGCGCGCCATCGCGCTGGCGCCGGAGCGCGGCATCAAGCGCGCCCTGCCGCTGCCGGTCTCGGCACCGTTCCATTGCGCGCTGATGCAGCCGGCGGCCGACGCGATGCGCGAGGCGTTGGCCAATGTCGCGCTGAACGCGCCCGCCGTGCCGGTGATGGCCAATGTCGGCGCGGCACCGCTGAGCGATCCCGACGCGATCCGCGCCTCGCTGGTGGCGCAGGTCACCGGCACGGTGCGTTGGCGCGAATGCGTCGAGGCGCTGGCCGCCGCCGGCGTCACCCGTTTCATCGAGGTCGGCAACGGCAAGGTGCTCGCCGGCCTGGTCAAGCGCATCGCCGCCGGCACGGCGACCATGTCGCTCGGCACCGCCGACGATATCCGGAACTACAACGCCCAGAATGGGTAGACCCAGAACGGGTGAATTCGGCGAAGGCGCCGAAAAGGGGAGGTATCATGTTTGATTTGACCGGCAAGAAGGCCTTGGTCACCGGTGCGACCGGCGGCCTTGGCGGCGCCATCGCGCGCGTGCTCCATGCCCAGGGCGCGAGCGTCGCGCTTTCGGGGACGCGGGTCGAGGCGCTCGACGCGCTTGCGGCCGAGCTCGGCGAGCGCGTCGCGGTGACGCCCTGCAACCTCTCCGACAAGGATTCCGTCGAGGCGCTGGTGCCGGCGGCCGAGGAGAAGCTCGGCGGGCTCGACATCCTCGTCAACAACGCCGGGGTCACCCGCGACAACCTGTTCATGCGCCTCAAGGACGAGGACTGGGACAGCGTCATCGCCGTCAACCTCACCGCCGCCTTCCGCCTCTCGCGCGCCGCCGTGAAGACCATGATGCGCCGCCGCCATGGCCGCATCATCTCGATCGGCTCGATCGTCGGCGTCACCGGCAATCCGGGGCAGGGCAACTACGCCGCATCAAAAGCCGGGCTGATCGGCATGTCCAAGGCGCTCGCCGCCGAGGTCGCGAGCCGCAACATCACCGTCAACGTGGTGGCTCCCGGCTTCATCGAGTCGCCGATGACGCAGGCGCTGAACGAGAAGCAGCGCGAGGGCATTCTCTCCGACGTGCCGATGGGCCGGCTCGGCGCCGGCGCCGACGTTGCCGCCGCGGTGGCCTATCTCGCCAGCGACGAGGCTGCCTACGTCACCGGGCAGACCCTGCACGTCAATGGCGGAATGACAATGATCTGAGCGTGTTACGGGGTTTTTTTGACTCGTTCCCGAACCGGATTCCGGCTCTCGCCAGTCCGTATCGAGTATGTTAACTAGCGCCGTCACGCTGCGCCGAGACTGTCCGGGGGGACTTGACGCGAACCCGGTAGTTGCGTTTGTGCAGCCTTGAGAGTTCCGCTCCGGGCGCATCCCTGGGATGCAACCGGGTCGCGGGAGCAGTCCCTATACGCGTCGCGATCCAGCGGTGTGTTTCAATCTTTGAGGAAAAGACCCATGAGCGATGTCGCCGAGCGCGTGAAGAAGATCGTGATCGAGCATCTCGGCGTCGAACCCGAGAAGGTCGTCGAAGGCGCCAATTTCATTGAGGACCTCGGCGCCGACAGCCTCGATACGGTCGAGCTCGTGATGGCTTTCGAGGAAGAGTTCGGCGTCGAGATTCCCGATGACGCGGCCGAGACGATCGTCACCGTCGGAGACGCCGTCAAGTTCCTGTCGAAGAGCGCCTGACCGGCCGTTGGCCGACACGAGATCATGAGCCTACGCAGTCACACCATGCGACGCGTCGTGGTGACTGGGCTCGGCATGGTGACGCCGCTTGGCTGCGGCGTCGAGCCGACCTGGTCCCGTTTGGTCTCCGGCGCCAGCGGCGCCGGCCCGATCACGGCATTCGACGTCAGCGACCTGCCCGCGCAGATCGCCTGCAGCATTCCGCGCGGCGACGGCTCCGACGGCACCTTCAATCCGGATGATTGGATGGAGCCGAAGGAGCAGCGCAAGGTCGACGACTTCATCATCTTCGCGATGGCCGCTGCGACGCAGGCGCTGCGCGATTCCGGCTGGACGCCCGAGAGCTACGAGGACCAGATCGCGACCGGCGTCGCGATCGGCTCCGGCATCGGCGGCCTCGGCGGCATCTACGAGGCCTCGCTCCTGCTCAAGGAGCGCGGCCCGCGCCGTCTCTCGCCGTTCTTCATTCCGGGCCGTCTGAGCAATCTTGCGGCCGGCTACGTCTCGATCGAGCACGGGCTGAAAGGCCCCAACCACGCGGTCGTCACCGCCTGCTCGACCGGCGCGCACGCCATCGGCGACGCCTCGCGCATGATCGCGCTCGGCGATGCCGAGGTGATGGTCGCGGGCGGCACGGAATCGGCGATCAACCGCATCGGCATTGCCGGGTTCTGCGCCTGCCGCGCGCTCTCCACAGGTTTCAACGAGACGCCCGAGAAGGCCTCCCGCCCCTACGACAAGGACCGCGACGGCTTCGTCATGGGCGAGGGCGCCGGCGTCGTCGTGCTGGAAGAGCTCGAGCACGCCAAGGCGCGCGGCGCGCGCATCTATGCCGAGATCGTCGGCTACGGCATGTCGGGCGACGCCTATCACATCACCTCGCCGGCCGAGGATGGCGACGGTGCCTATCGCTGCATGTCGGCGGCGCTGAACCGCGCCGGCATCACGGCTGGAGACGTCGACTACATCAACGCCCACGGCACCTCGACCCAGATCGGCGACGAGATCGAGCTGCGCGCGGTCGAGCGGCTGCTGGCGAACGCGCCGAGGAAGCCCTCCATGTCCTCGACCAAATCCGCTACCGGCCACCTGCTTGGGGCAGCCGGCGCGATCGAGGCGATCTTCTCGGTACTGGCGATCCGCGACCAGATCGTGCCGCCGACGATCAACCTCGACAACCCTTCCGTCGAGACCGATCTCGACCTCGTGCCGAACGTCGCCAAGAAGCGCCATGTCGAGGTCGCCCTGTCGAACTCCTTCGGCTTCGGCGGCACCAACGCCTCGCTGGTGATGCGGCGCTACGTCGACTGACGCGCCGCCGGCCAACCGGCAGCGCGCTTTCGCCATATTTTTCGCTAGTCTCCCTTGGAGATTCGATACACCTTAGAGCGCGATGCCGAAGATCGGATATCGGTTTTCAAACAGCATCATGCCCTGACTTTTGCAGATGTCGCGCCGACGACCGCCTCCGGCGGAAGGCGCTCTTGAGACCAGAACCGCGAGCGCCCGCACCGTGAACAATTCGCCCCGCGTCGCCCCCAAGAGTCCGAGCGAGGCGTTGAAGCCGGTCGCGCCGCCGGCTCCGCCGCCCAAGGCCCGCCGTAGGCGCCGCAGCCCCTTCGTCGCCATGCTGAGCGGGCTGTTCACCGCAGCCCTCGTGCTGGCGGGCGTGGTCGGCGCGGGCATCGCCATGGTCTCAAGCCAGAGCAAGGCGCCGGGTCCGCTCGCCAGCGACCGCGTCCTGATCATCCCGAAGGAGAGCGGCATCACCGAGATCTCCGACCTGCTCCAGCGCGAGGGGTTGATCGAGCATCCCTGGGCCTTCCGGATCTCGGCGCTGATCTCCGGCAACTGGACCAAGCTCAAGGCCGGCGAATACCTGTTCAAGGCCCGCGTCAGCCAGGCCGACATCCTCGAGATCATCGCCGACGGCAAGGCGGTCGAGCATGCGATCACCATTCCCGAAGGCCTGACCAGCGAGCAGATCGTGGCCCGGCTGATGGACAACGACCTCCTGACCGGGGACATCAACCAGGCGCCGCGCGAGGGCGCGATCCTGCCCGACACCTACAAGTTCCAGCGCGGCTATCCGCGCCAGCAGATCATCAACCGCATGGCGCAGGACCAGCGCCGCATCCTGAACGACGTCTGGAACCGCCGCCCGGCCGACCTGCCGATCAAGACCCCGCAGGAACTGGTGACGCTCGCCTCGATCGTCGAGAAGGAGACCGGCCGTGCCGACGAGCGGCCGCGCGTCGCCGGCGTCTTCATCAACCGGCTGAACCGCAAGATGAAGCTGCAATCCGACCCGACCATCGTCTATGGCCTGGTCGGCGGCAAGGGCACGCTCGGCCGCCCGATCCAGCGCAACGAGATCACCCAGTCGACGCCCTACAACACCTATGTCATCGACGGGCTGCCCCCGGGGCCGATCGCCAATCCCGGCCGCGCCGCGATGGAGGCCGTGGTCAACCATTCGCGCACGAAAGACCTGTACTTCGTCGCCGATGGCAGCGGCGGCCATGCCTTTGCCGAGACGCTGGAGCAGCATAACCGCAACGTCTCGCGCTGGCGCCAGGTCGAGACCCAGCGCCGCGAGACCAACAAGCCGGCCGATACCGTCGACAAGGTCGAGCCGCCGCCGGCTCCCGACAGCCGCACGGAAGCGCCGGGCGCCTCGCGCGCGGCCGTCGATCCGGCTTCTGCCGATGCGACTGCGGCAGTGGGGCCGCAGCCCGGCCCCGCCGGCGTTGCCGGCGGCTCGCGCATACGCGCCTTCGATGCCTCGGAAGGCACGCAGCGCGACCCGCTGCTGAATCGTACCTACGATCTCAATTCACCGAAGCAGATTCCGGCAATAAAGCAGCCTTGATCTGCGCGAATCCGCGCCCTTCATCCCCATCTTCGCAGCGTCTGTGGCCTGGCCCGACTTGCGGGCCGCTGCCCCCGTCTCTACGGTCCCGCCGCATCGCAACGGCGGAGTTTGAGCCCCAATGGCCATCGAGAGCATGACCGGTTTTGCCCGCATGGCGGGCGTGGCGGGCATTCATGCCTGGGCCTGGGAGGTAAAGAGCGTCAATGCGCGCGGGCTCGACGTCCGCGTGCGCGTGCCGCCGGGCTTCGAGCTTCTGGCCGAGGCGGCGCGCAAGCGCCTGAGCGGCGCCTTCTCGCGCGGCACGCTCCACGTCAACCTCTCGATCACCAGCGATGCCGGCCCGCCGCGCCCGCGCATCAACGAGCAGGCGCTCTCGGCTCTGATCGAGGCGGTCGGCCGGCTCCCGGTCTCCGCGACCATCCAGCCGCCATCCTTCGATTCCCTGCTCGGCATTCGCGGTGTGGTCGAACTGGCCGAGGAGAGCGAGGACGCGCTGAGCGTCCTGGAGGCGCCCGTGCTCGCCGGGCTCGAGGCCGTCGTGCTTGGCCTCACCGAGGCCCGCGCCTCCGAGGGGCGGGCGCTGGAGGCGGTCGTTTTCGGCCACCTCGCCACGATCGCCCGCCTCACCGAGGAGGCCGAACTGCATCCTGCGCGCGGTGTCGAGGCCATTCGCGAGCGCCTTGCCGCCCAGGTCCAGGCTCTGCTGGAGGCGAGCCAGGCGCTCGATCCGCAGCGCCTGCACCAGGAGGCGGCGCTGCTCGCGGTCAAGGCCGATATCCGCGAGGAGATCGACCGGCTGCACGCCCATGTCGCGGCGCTCAAGGCGCTGCTTGCGCAAGGCGGGCCGATCGGCCGCAAGCTCGATTTCCTGGCGCAGGAATTCGGCCGCGAAGCCTCGACCCTTTGCGCAAAGGCGGGCGATGCCGGCCTCTCGCGCATCGGCCTCGAACTGCGCACGGTCGTCGACCAGCTGCGCGAGCAAGTCCAGAACGTGGAGTAGGGCCGATGGCCGATCTCATCCGCCCGGCCCGTCGCGGCCTGATGCTCATCCTCTCGTCGCCCTCGGGCGCCGGCAAATCGACCCTGACGCGGACGCTGTCGCAGAAGGAGACCAATCTCGACCTCTCCGTCTCGGTCACGACGCGGCCGAAGCGCGCCTCCGAGATCGACGGCGTGCACTACCATTTCATCGATCGTCCGGCCTTCGACACACTGCGCGAGCACGACGACTTGCTGGAATCGGCCGAGGTGCACGGCAATGGCTACGGCACGCCGCGCAAGCCGGTCGAGGCCGCGCTGAAGGCCGGCCGCGACGTCCTCTTCGACATCGACTACCAGGGCACCCAGCAGATCCTGGAGAAGGCGCGCGAGGACGTCGTCGCCATCTTCATCCTGCCGCCCTCGATGGCCGAGCTGCGCTCGCGCCTGGTGCGCCGGGCCGAGGATGCGCCGGAGGTGATCGCCAAGCGCCTCGCCAATGCCCGCGACGAGATCGCGCGCTGGAGCGTCTACGACTACGTGATCGTCAATGACGACCTCGGCGCGGCCTACGAGTCGGTCCGGGCCATCCTGACGGCCGAACGCCAGAAGCGCGCGCGCGCCATCGGCATGGCCGCCTTCGTCGACAAGCTCCTGGGCGAACAGATCGCCTGAGACGGTCTCTAAGGGCCTCAGCGCTGCGCCGCCAGCGCATTGGCGAGGCGCACGAAACCCGAGACCGGTATCTCCTCCGCCCGCGCGGTCGGATCGAGGCCGGCCGCCTCGATCAGCAGCTGCGGGTCGGGCGTGACGGCCTTCAGGCTCTGGCGCAGCATCTTGCGGCGCTGGCCGAAGGCGGCGAGCGTGACCCGCTCCAGCAGCCTCTGCTCGCAGGGCTCCGGCTCGGCGCGGGGCACGAGCTGGACGATCGAGGAGGTGATCTTCGGTTGCGGCACGAAGGCGGTTTTGGGCACGTCGAACAGGATCCTGGTCTCGCAGCGCCAGTTCGCCAGCACGGCGAGGCGGCCGTAATCGGCGCGCTGCTCCGGCGTCGCGACGATGCGCTCGGCCACCTCGCGCTGGAACATCAGCGTCAGCGAACGCCACCACGGCGGCCACGGCTCCAGGCTGAGCCAGCCGACCAGCAGCGGCGTGCCGATATTATAGGGCAGGTTGGCGACGATGCGGGCCGGCTCGCCCTTGAGATGGACGGAGAGGTCGACCGCCAGCGCATCGCCGTCGACGACATCGAGCCGGCCGGGATAATGCGCGGCGATCTCGGCCAGGGCCGGCAGGCAGCGCCGGTCGCGCTCGACCGCGATGACGCGCGCCGCGCCATTGGCGAGCAGCGCCCGCGTCAGCCCGCCGGGGCCGGGGCCGATCTCGACGACGGTCTCGCCTTCGAGCGGCCCGGCCGCGCGCGCGATCTTGCCGGTCAGGTTGAGGTCGAACAGGAAGTTCTGGCCGAGCGCCTTCTGCGCCATCAGCCCGTGCTGTTCGACCACCTCGCGCAAAGGCGGCAAATCGTCGATCTGGCTCATGCGCCCGCGCCATCCTGATAAGTGGCCATTCGCGCGGCGAGGCGCAGCGCTGCGCAGAGGCTGTCGGGTCGCGCCACGCCCTTGCCGGCGATGTCGAAGGCCGTGCCATGGTCCGGCGAGGTGCGGATGAAGGGCAGGCCGAGCGTGACGTTGACGCCCTCGTCGAAAGCGATGGTCTTGATCGGGATCAGCGCCTGGTCGTGGTACATCGCGAGCGCGGCGTCATAGCCGGTCCGCGCCCGGGCATGGAACATCGTGTCGGCCGGATAGGGCCCGCGCGCATCGATGCCCTCGGCCTTGAGCTGCGCGATTGCCGGCGCGACCACCGCATCGTCCTCCTTGCCGAGCGCACCGCCTTCGCCGGCATGCGGGTTGAGCCCGCTGAGTGCGAGGCGCGGCTTGGCGACGCCGAAGCGGCTCGTCAGCTCGGCCGCGACGATGCGCCCGGTCGCGACGATCAGCTCGGTCGTCAGCAGCGCCGGCACCGCGCTGAGCGGCACGTGGATCGTCACTGGCACGACGGCGAGCGCGTCGCACCAGAGCAGCATCACCGGCAGCGGCGCCGGGCCGCCATCGGCCGCCAGATGGGCCAGGTATTCGGTATGGCCGGGATGGGCGAAGCCGGCCGCATAGAGCACGCTCTTGGCGATCGGGTTGGTGACCAGCGCGGCCGCCTGCCCGTCCCTCACCGCGGCGACGGCGCGGTCGATCGACTCGATCGTGCCGGGTGCGGTCCTGGGATCGGGGCGGCCTGCCTCGACCTCGACCCGATGATGGAGCGGGATCACCGGCAAGGCCGTCGCGAAGAGGGCGGGCGCCTCGCGCCAATCGCAGGGCATGACGGGCACGTCGAGCGCGAGCTTCTGCGCGAGCCGCTGCAGGTGCTCCGGGTCCGCCAGGCAAGCGAAGGGCGGCAGCGCCGCCTCCCGCCGCTGGCGCCAGGCCAGCAGCGTCAGCTCAGGTCCGATGCCGGCCGGGTCGCCTTGGGTCAGAGCGAGAAGTCTTGGCGGCACGTCTCTCTCCGGGGCGGGACGTGTCAGCCCCGTCCGATGCGATTGCGATGCCTCAGCGCGAGCTGCTCGAGGACACGCCGTCGCCGGCGGTGCTCTGGCCGAGATTCTGCGAATAGCTGATCTCGCCGAGCGTCCTGAGCTCCAGCCGGAACATCACGGTGCGCGTGTCCTTGTTGTTCGTGCCGCTCAGCGCCCGGTCAGCGTAGGACTGGGTGTAGGACACGTCGAACACCGTGCATTCGTCGTGGTAGTTGAGCCCGAAATTCAACGAGGCGGTCTGCAATGGTCCGGTCTTCGGATAGGCCGGAACCGCGATCGCCGGGTTGAGCACGGCCGCTTCGTAGGTGTTGCGCCAGACCTCGCGGTCGTACTTGTATTTGTCGAGATCGAACAGGACGCCGGCGCGCACGCGCCAGTACTGCGCCACCTCGAGCGAGCCGTTCAGTCCGAGACCCTCGCGCCGGCGCGGGATGCCGAGCGCGGGCTGCGGCTCGTAGCGGCCGTAGCTGATCGAGCTGGAGAACTTGCCGGTGCTGTAGCTCGCCGCCGCGTCGATGCGCTGCGCCTCCATCGTACTCGCGTCGAAGCGCGCCGCGCCGCTGAAGAACAGGCCCTTCATCGGCGAGAGCTGGGCCCGCGCGACATAGTCGGACTTGTCGGTATCGAGACCGGAATTGAGGCCGGTATTGACCAGGTCGCCCTGCGCATAGGAGTTGCGGCCGGAGAGCTGGTAGGACTGCCCGACCAGGATGTTGGCATAGGCCTCGGAGCCGAAGCGGCCGGTATAGAGCGCGCCGACATTGGCGCGCGAGCCGCCCTCGACCCGGTCGAAGCCGGAGAACTTGCCGTTCCACTCGAACAGGTTGGTGTCGTCGAAGACGAGGCTCTGCGAATCCTCGTTGGCGACGCGCAGGCTGTTCGTCTCGTTCGGCCGGGCGACGACCTGCGCCACCGGCTCGATGATATGCGTGCCGAAGGAGGTCTTCGCCACGAAGGGATAGCGGTACATCAGGCCGACCGCCGGCATGACGCGGCCGAAGGCCTCGTCCGAGGTGTCGGCGATCGAGGAGACGTTGGCGTTGGCATAGCCGGTCGTCGACGGGCTGACCGAGAAGATGTCGGCCCGCACCGAGGCGTAGGGCGTCCACATCTGGCCGAGCGGGTCGATGAAGTTGCGCCGCCAGGACACCTCGGCCGTGGCGCGCGCCACCGAGCCGGCGATGCCGCGCACCAGGCAGGTGCTCTTCTGGTAGATGGCGCAACCGTCATAGAGCGAGCCGTAGGGCGTCGAGATCAGGTAGGTGCTCTGGGTCGGCAGTTCCTTGAACGCCGCCGCCTCGCGGGTCAGGTGCGTGACGTTGGCGGTGAACTCGATCTCGCCGCCGAGGAAGGACGGCTTGTGCACACGCTTGTCGTAGTCGAGCACCGGCAGCACGACGGGCTGCTGCTTCTGCCAGTCGGTCGAGGACAGCGACTGGAAGTAGTAGCCGCGCAGGTCGAACCAGGCGGTCGAGCTCTGGCCGTTGAGATAGGCCGTCGAGATCGATTCCTGGAGGAAGGTGGTCGAGCTGATGCTCTCGCTCTTGATGCGGTAGTTCTTCCAGAACCAGCGGTCGGTCGACATCGCGACGTCCCAGCCGAAGCTCCAGCGCGGGTTGATGAAGAACTTGCCGGAGGTTTCGAGCGAGCCGCGGAACTTGTTGTCGCCGGCGCCGTAGGGCGGGGCGAGGAAGGCTTCCTGCTCCTGCTGGAAGATGCCGGCGGCGCGGATGTTGTACGAGCCGTTCTCCAGCCGGTGCCGCCATTCGACCTGCCCGAGCAGGCCCTGGCGCGTCAGGTAGGTCGGCGTCAGCGTCACGTCGTAGTTCGGCGCGAGGTTGATGAAATAGGGCAGGCCGACGCCGTAGCCGAGCGGGCCGGTGTTGAGGAAGGTCGGCGACAGGAAGCCGGTCTTGCGCTTCACCGTCGAGTCCGGGCCCGACATGTAGGGGATGTAGGCCAGCGGGATGCCGGCGAATTCGAGCCGCGAATCCTCGTAGTAGATCGTCTGCTCGGACTTCTTGTGGATGATCCGCGCCGAGCGGACCTGCCAGAGCGGCGGCCGCTCCGGGTGCTCCTTGCACGGCTCGCAGGCGGTGTAGATGCCCTTCTCGAAGACGAAGGTCTCGCCGTCGGTGCGCTCGGCCCGCGGCGCGGTGAAGCGCGTCTTGTCCGGGTTCACCACGCGCAGCGAATCGATGAAGCCGTCGCGGAAGTCGTCGGTCAGGTTGAAGCGGTCGCCGGTGATGACGGTGCCGTTGGATTCGGTGATGCGGGCATTGCCGGTCGCGATCACGCGCTTGCTGGCGCGGTCATAGGTGACCTTGTCGGCCTCGATCGTGCGGCCCTGATACAGGATCTGCACGTCGCCGACGGCGGAAACGGCGTTGTTCTTGTTGTCGTAGACCAGCTCGCGAGCGTCGACGACCATGCGCTCCTGCGGCTTCTGCGGCGCCTGGGCTTGTGCCCATGCGTCGCCAGCCGGCAGGACATAGGCCAGGCTGGAGGCAAGGGCGGTCGCCGCAGCAAAACGCGCCATTCGTCTCACGCCTGCAGCCATACGCTCAACCCTAAATTAACCATAGGCACAGTACTGTTACCCATCTTCCTGATGCAGGAGGGCGAGGGCGCCGAGCAACGTCCCCACAATCGCGGGCAGCCAAGCGGCCACCGGCGGATTGACGATCCCCGATGCGCCCAGCTCTTCCGATAATTGCGTCGCAACATAGAGCACGAACCCAGCCGCTACGCCACCTATCACCAACTTGGTGACGCCACCAAACCTGAAAAATCTTAAGGAAACGGATGCAGCCACCAGCACCATGGCGACCAGCAGCAGCGGCCGGGCCATAAGTGACTGATAACGCAGCTCGTATCGCGTCGTATCGAGGCCTGCTTTCTGTGTCCTTTCGATGACGCTCGGCATCGACCAGAAGCCGACGGAATCCGGCGGAGTGAAGCTTTGCCGCATCTGCTCGGGCTCGAGCGTCGTCGCCAGCAGATAGGTCTTGTAGCTCTGTGGCTCTTCCGTGGCGGAGACCACACGGGCGTCGCTCAACTCCCAGTAGCCGTTGTAAAGTATCGCCTCGCGCGCCTCGATTCGCTCGCTGAAGCCGCCTTCCGGCCCGAAGGCGAAGATCGCCACCTGCGACAGGCCGCTGCCGTCCGGCAGTGCCGCCGCGGCCCGGATGATCGCCTGGCCGTCGACGCTGCGCTGGCGGATCCAGATGTCCTGGCCGCTGGTGGGCTGGCCGACGCGGGCGAAGATCGCCGCCTCCAGCGCCGTCGCGCGCCGCTTCATCTCGGCCGCGAGCGGGTTGTAGACCATGATCGAGAGCAGCCCGATCAGCAGCGCGACCACCGCCGCCGGCTGCAGGAACTGCCAGGCCGAGACGCCGACCGAGCGCGCCACGACGAGCTCGAGCTTCCGGCTCAGCGTCAGCAGCGCGAACATGCCGCCGAACAGCACGGCGAAGGGGAAGATCTGCTCGGCCACCGCCGGCGCCCGGAACAGCGCGAGCTGGATGACCTTGGGCGTGGTCGCGAGCGGCGAATCGCCGGCGCGCCGCATCAGCTCGACGAAATCGAGCGTCAGCACCAGGAAGAAGAAGGTGCCGAACACGCTCAGCATCGTGCGCGCGAAATACCGCGTCAGATAGCGGCCGAAGGTCGAGACGAGCAGCATCAGGCGCGCCGCAATCTGGCGGTCAGGCCATTGAACGGCGCGAGCAGCGGTGCGAGCAGGCGCGCCAGGAACGGCCTGAGCCTGTTGCCGTAGAAGATCAGCAGCAGCGCGATCGCGATCGTCGCCGCCGGCAGCACATAGAGCAGGACGACGGCGAAGGGCGAGCGGACGCTGGCGGTCCAGGCGGCGTAGGCACCGATGCGCACGGCACCGACGGTCAGGATCGCGGTCTGGATCGCGGCGTTGCGGCCCTGGCGCGTCGTGCGCGCCTCGCCGAGCACGGCGAAGGCGACGAGCATGAAGGCGATCGGGTAGAGCGGCGCCGAGAGCCGGTTATGCAGCTCGGCGCGGAAACGCCCGGCCTGGATCTTGTAGTAGCCCTCGTTCGGGTCCTGGTTGATCAGGGCCCAGGTCGTGCGCTCGCGCGGCTTGTAGACCACCTTGTCGCCATTGCCTTCGCCGTCGCCGCCGGTCGCATCGCCGGAGAGCGCCGAGAGGTTCAGCGCATAGCGCTCGAACGAGATGATCGAGGTCGTATCCCGGTCCTTGTCCTTGGTCTCGCGCTGGATCGTGCCCTTTTCCAGCAGCAGGAAGCTGTTGCCGTCGGCATCGACCGTGCGCCCGCGCTCGGCGATGTAGACCGCCGGCTGGGCCGGGTCGCGCCGGTCCTGCATGAAGATGCCGAGCAGCGCGTCGCCCTGCTTCTCGCGATAGTGGAAGGTGACGCCGGAATCGAGCGAGACGAACTGGCCTTCCTTGACGACGTTGGCGACGAAATCGGCGCGGATCAGCGTGATCAGGTCGCGCAGCGCCCGAAAGCCCGCCGGCATCACCGAGATCGACATGTAGCCGACGAGGAGCGAGGTCGCGATCGTCAGCATGACGAACGGCCGCGTCAGCCGGTGCGGCGCGATGCCGGCGGCGTTCATCACGATCAGCTCGGAATCGCCGTTGAGCTTGTTGAGCGTGTAGAGCGTCGACATGAACAGCGCGACCGGCGCGATGCCCGCGATCAGCGCCGGCAGCGAGAGCAGCGTCACCGTGAAGAAGATGAAGACGGTCTGGCCCTTGCCGGTGATCAGGTCGACCTCGCGCAGCGCCTGGGTCACCCAGATCACGCTCGTCAGCCCGATCAGGATCACGATCGCGGCGAGCGCGGCCATCTTCAGGATGTAGCGATCGATGAGGAGCAGACGCACGCTTTCGCTTCCGGTTTGGCCACCAAGGTACTGGCGCCCTTGGACGGTTCGCCAAACACACCCTATGGTATAGCCTTGATTATGGCGCAAACGGGAATCGTCCGCGCCGTCGACCTTGCCCCTGTCCGACCTCCTATTCCCGCCAATTGTGAGCAGCTTATGTCGCAGCGCCTGAAGCTTGATGTCAAAGCCCTGACCGCCATCGGGGCGGAGGACCTGGTCATTCTCGTCTCCGATCGGCTGGCGCCGGCCAAGGTCACCGAGGAATGGCTGGGCGAGGGCACGCATGCGCTGCTGGCGCGCGCCGCCGCGGCCGAGCGCTTCAAGGGCAAGGCGCTGAGCGCTCTCACCCTGCTCGCGCCCGATGGCGCCGGCTACGAGCGCCTGATCGTCATCGGCACCGGTCCCTCGGCCGAGCGCGACAAGCTCGACTTCGCCAGGCTCGGCGGCGCCATCGCCGGCAAGCTCGGCAGCGGCCGCTCGGCCGATATCATCGCGGCCTTGCCGGAAGGCGAGATCAGCGCGGCCGAGATCGCCGAGATCGGCCTTGGCCTCAAGCTGCGCTCCTACGCCTTCGACCGCTACAAGACCAAGAGCAAGGAGAAGGACGAGGCCGAGCCGATCGCCGTCACCCTGCGCGTCACCGACCCCTCCGGCGTCAAGAAGGCGCTGAAGGCGCGCGAGGCGATCGCGGCCGGCGTCGACATCGCTCGCGACCTCGTGAACGAGCCGCCGAACGTGCTCTTCCCGGAGGAGTTCGCCGACCGCGCCGCCAAGCTGGAGAAGCTCGGCGTCGAGATCGAGGTTTTGGACGAGAAGCAGCTCAAGAAGATCGGCATGCGCGCGCTTCTCGGCGTCGGCCAGGGCTCGCGCCGCGAGAGCCGCGTCGTGGTGATGCGCTGGAACGGCGCCAAGTCGAGCGTGCAACCCGTCGCCTTCATCGGCAAGGGCGTGACCTTCGACACCGGCGGCATCTCGCTGAAGCCCGGCGCCGGCATGGAGGACATGAAGGGCGACATGGCGGGCGCTGCCTGCGTCACCGGGCTGATGCACGCGCTCGCTGCCCGCAAGGCCAAGGTCAACGCCATCGGGGTCATCGGCCTGGTCGAGAACATGCCCGATGGCAACGCCCAGCGCCCCGGCGACATCGTCACCTCGCTCTCGGGCCAGACCATCGAGATCATCAACACCGATGCCGAGGGCCGGCTCGTCCTAGCCGATGTGCTCTGGTACACGCAGGAGCGCTTCAAGCCGCAATTCATGGTCAACCTGGCGACGCTGACCGGCGCCATCCTGGTCGCGCTGGCGCAGGAGAATGCCGGCCTGTTCTCGAACAACGATGACTTGTCCGAGCAGCTTGCCACCGCCGGCAAGGCGACGGGCGAGACGGTCTGGCGCATGCCGCTCAGCCCCGGCTACGACAAGATGATCGATTCCAAGTTCGCCGACATGAAGAACTCGGCCGGCCGCTATGGTGGCTCGATCACCGCCGCGCAGTTCCTGCAGCGTCATGTCAACGACACGCCCTGGGCCCATCTCGACATCGCCGGCACCGGCATGAGCTCGCCCAATACCGAGGTGAACCGCTCTTGGGGTTCGGGGTGGGGCGTGCGCCTGCTCGACCGGCTAGTGGCGGACCACTACGAGAGCTGATTCGATCTCTGCGCTACCCGGCGCAATGATCTGAAATAAAAGAGGTTTCGTGGCTGAGATTCTGTTCTACCATCTCCAGTCGCGCCCGCTTGAGCAGGTTCTCCCGACCTTGCTCGATCGATCGTTGGCGCGCGGCTGGAAGGCGGTGGTCGAGCTGTCGAGCAGCGAGCGGCTGGCGGCGCTCGACGATCATCTCTGGACCTATGCCGACGAGAGCTTCCTGCCGCATGTCACGGCAGCCGATCCCGATGCCCCGAACAACCCGATCGTGCTGACGACGAAGCCGGACAATCCCAACGGCGCGCAGGTGCGCTTCTGCGTCGAGGGGGTCCGCATTCCCGACGCATTGCAGGATTACGAGCGCGTCGTCCTGATGTTCGACGGCGACGATCCCGACGCGCTCGCTGCGGCCCGCGAGGATTGGCGCAAGCTCAAGACGCTCGGCGCGAGCGCCACTTATTGGCAGCAGGACGAAACCGGCCGCTGGGAGAAGAAAGCGTGAGACTACCTGTTCTGTTTGCCTGTGCCGTGGCCCTGGGCGGCTGCTCCGTCGATATCGGCGGCTTTTCCTTCACCCAGGATTCGAGCGGCACCCGCACGAGCAGCGTCTCCGCCCGCGCCTCGACGCAGGAAGCGATGCTGTCTGCCGACGGCTCCTGCACGGCCGATGTCTCGCTTGACCCGTCGACGCGGCCGCTGCCGAAGGAGATCGCGCTCGGCATCACCGAATGCGAGCTGGTCAAGCTCAAGGGCGCGCCGCCGACCGACGTGCTGATCGGCGAGAGCGGCAAGGGCCAGCGCGAGGTCCAGGTGCTCTATTCCGAGCCCGGCGCCCGCGAGATCTACATGTTCACCGACAACCGCCTGAGCCGGATCAACAAGCCGGGGCAGGGCTGACGCCGCGACGGCCGAGGCCGGCGTGGCGTCATGGTCGGGCTTTGTCCCGACCATCTCGGGCAGGAGGCACCTCCCGAGAGATGCCCCGGTCAAGCCCGGGCATGACACAGCTCAGGCGCTTTCCAGCTCCTCGCTCAGTCCGAGCCATTCCTCCTCCGCGGCAGCCAGCGCTTCCGACAGCTCCGCCCGCTGGCGGGAGAGCAGCAGGGCCTTGTCCGGATCGCGCGCGAACGCGGCGCCGTTGCCGAGCACGCCGTCGACCTTCTCGATCAGCCCGGTCAGCTTGGCGATGCGGGCTTCGGCGAGGTTGAGCTTCTGGCGCAGAGGCCCCTGCGCCTGGCGCTTGGCCGCCGTGCCCTTGCGCTCCTCGGCCTTGCCGTTCGCCGCTTCGGGAGCCTGCTTCTCGCGCCGCGCCGCCTTGGCGCCGCCAAGGACGAGCGAGCGGTAATCCTCCATGTCGCCGTCAAAGTTCTTCACGGTGCCGTCGCCGACGAGCCAGAGCCGGTCGGCGCAGGCCTCGATCAGGAAGCGGTCGTGGCTGACCAGGATGACGGCGCCGGGATAGTCGTTGATCGCGGTCACCAGCGCCGTGCGGCTGTCGATGTCGAGATGGTTGGTCGGCTCGTCGAGGATCAGCAGGTGCGGCCCGCCGAAGGCGGCGAGGCCGAGCATCAGCCGCGCCTTCTCGCCGCCCGACAGGTTCTTGACCGGAGTCTCGGCCTTGCTGGCGGGAAAGCCGATCTGTGCCGCCTTGGAGCGCACCTTGGCCTCGGGCGCATCCGGCATCAGGTCGCGCAGATGGGCGATCGGCGTGTCCTCCAGCCTGAGCTCGTCGAGCTGGTGCTGCGCGAAATAGGCGGTCTGCAGCTTGGACGAGCTGCGCATCTCGCCCGACAGCGGCGCCAGCTTGCCGCCGATCAGCTTGCAGAAGGTCGACTTGCCGTTGCCGTTCGAGCCGAGCAGGGCGATGCGGTCGTCCGGCAGCAGGGTCAGGTTGAGCTTCGAGAGCACCTTGCGCTCGCCATAGCCGGCGGCGACGTCGTCGAGCACGACCATGGGCGGCGAGAGCGGCCGCTCCGGCCCGGGCAGGCTGAAGGGCTGCACGTCGCGGTCGATGATGGTCGCGATCGATTCCATCTTCTCCAGCCGCTTGACGCGCGACTGCGCCTGGCGCGCCTTCGAGGCCTTGGCCTTGAAGCGGTCGACGAAGGCCTGGAGGTGCTTGCGCTCGGCGTCCTGCTTCTCGCGCGCCTTGGCGAGCTGCATCTGCTTTTCCGAGCGCTGGCGCGCGAAGGAGGTGTAGCCGCCGCGATAGATCGTCAGCTTGCCCTGGTCGAGATGCAGGATGTGGTCGACGCAGGTGTCGAGCAATTCGCGATCGTGGCTGACGACGAGTACGGTATGTGGATAGCGCTCGAGGTAGTCGTAGAGCCAGAGCGTGCCTTCGAGGTCGAGATAGTTGGTCGGCTCGTCGAGCAGCAGCAGGTCGGGCTCGGCGAAGAGCACCGCCGCCAGCGCCACGCGCATGCGCCAGCCGCCGGAGAAATCGGAGCAGGGGCGTTGCTGCGCCTCTTCATTGAAGCCGAGCCCGTGCAGCACGGTCGCGGCCCGCGCCGGGGCCGAATGCGCGCCGATATCGGCGAGCCGCGTCTCGATCTCTGCGATGCGGTGCGGATCGGTCGCGGTCTCCGCCTCCTTCATCAGGGCGGCGCGCTCGGTGTCGGCAGCGAGCACGACCTCGATCAGCGATTCCGGCCCGCCCGGCGCCTCCTGCGCCACGCCGCCGATGCGCATGCCGCGCGGCACGCTGACCAAGCCGCCCTCCGGCGAGAGATCGCCGGTGATGATGCGGAAGAGCGTGGTCTTGCCGGTGCCGTTGCGGCCGACGAGGCCGACGCGCGAGCCGTCGGGCAGGGCGGCGCTGGCCTTGTCGAGCAGGAGCCGTTCGCCAAGCCGGTAGGTAATGTCGCTGATCGTAAGCATGGCGCGGGATGTAGGGCCTGGCGGTGGGGCAAGCAACGGTTAACGCTGCTGGCTAACGCGATCGAAAGCCCCGTCATGCTTTTGACATGAAGTGGCCACGGCCTCGCCGGAGCTGCCCTTCAGCCAAGGGACTGCGTTTATCTCCATGATTCGCCACGAGAAATCGATGCAGCTTAGCCCCTGGAACCTGGTTCGGCGGCGGTTCTCCAATATGGCCGCGGCTCTTGTGATCGCCTCTCTTCTGCTCGGCAGCGCCGGCGCGATGAGCGTGCTGACGGTCGACGCCTTTGGCCCGGCCGCGCCGCACGGGCCCTATTTGCGCGATGCCGAGAGCCTGCGCGGGCTGAGATAGGTCCGATTCCCGCTCTCGCCCTGCGTGTATTGACCTATGGTTAACCGCGATCGTGTTCACTCGCTCCAAAGCGCAGGAATTGCCATTGGAGCCGGGGGAGATGCGGTTACTATCCAGTCTGCGGTTCCGATTGCCCTTCGCGATGGTCTTCCTCGCCGTGCTCGCGGCCGGAAGCGTGGGCTACGCCGCCTATCACTCCGTCAAATCCTGGGCTGACGAAGCCGTCCGGCATCGCCTTCACGCCGCCGCCGAGAGCGAGGCGCTCGCGATCGAGCGGCGCTGGGACCATATCCGCGCCGAGGTTGCCGTGCTGGCGCGCAGCGCCTTCGCCGCCAACGCCGTCCAGGAAGCCGACAAATGGATGGACTATGACCGCGGCGGCGTCGACGCCATCAAGCGCCGCTATCGCGGCGACGACACCCTGCCGCTGGCGGAACGCCTCGCCATAACCGGTCAGGGCGAAGCCGGCGGCTATGCCTGGCGCCATGTCGCGATGCATGAGACCTATGGCTCGGTCCACGCGAATTTCGGCCATGCCGACATCTTCCTGGTCTCGCCGGCCGGGCGCGTCGTCTACAGCGTCACCAAGGGCAGGGAGTTCGGCGAGATGCTGAACTCCACGGCCCTGTCCGGAAGCGGCCTTGCCAGGGCGGCGGCCTCGGTCAAGGCGGGCGAGCCCGGCGTCCAGACGCTGATCGATTTCGCCCCCTACGCACTGGCGGGCGACGCGATGCGCGCCTTTCTCGCCGAACCCGTCTTCAGCCTCGACGGCCCGCTGGGCACGCCGCGCCGTCATGTCGGAACCCTGGTCGTTGCGATCGGCCTCGAGATGCTCGACGGCGTGCTCTCCGCCACGGCGCAGCGGCGCTCGAGTTCGCGCGTTTTCGTCAGCGGCGCCGATGGCACCACCCGTTCGGCGGTGAACGCGCCCGAAGCCGGCTTCCTGCCGGCGGTGCCGCTCGATGGTTTGCTGCGCAGCTCGATGCCGGACGATACCGCGCATAACGTCCCAAGCCGCAGGGGCGGGCCGCTGGTCGTGGTCGCGCGCGACATCCAGGTCGGGCCCTGGACCTGGTATCTCTGGCTGACCGAGCCGCTCGACAAGGCCTATGCCGTCACCGACCAGCTCCGTTCGGCCATGCTCGCCGCCGGCATCGTCGTCCTGGTGCCACTGCTCTTCATCGCGACGACGCTGGGTTGGTCGGTGGCCCGGCCGATCGCCGGATTGTCCGACGCGCTCGCCGGCATCGCGTCCGGCCGCTCGGACCAGCCGATCACCGGGCGCTTCCGGCGCGACGAGATCGGCGGCATCGCAGCCTCGGTGCAGCGCATCCGCGAGAACATGGTCGCCGAGGAAAAGGCGCGCGACCGGGAGCGCGAGGAGCGCAGCCGCGACGCCGACGAGCAGCGCGCCTTGTTCCTCTCCGACCTCGCGGCCGATCTCGACCGCTCGATTCTTTCGGTGACCGGCGCGGTCTCAACGGCGGCCGAGGAGCTCAGCGTCACCGCCAACCAGCTCTCCGGCGGCGCGCAGGAGACGCAGGCCACGGTGGCGACGATGCATCAGGCGACGGGCCGCGCCATTGCCAGCATCCATTCGATCGAGAACGCGGCGAAGGATCTGCGCTCGGCGATCGACCGGCTCGGCAGCGACGTCCAATCCTCCGACCGCTCGGCGCGCAGCGCCCGCGACTATGCCGGCGAGATGAGCACGGTGGTCGATTCGCTCGCCGCCGGCGCGGCTCAGGTCTCGGACGTGGTCGGCCTGATCTCGGAGATTGCGGCGCAGACCAACCTGCTCGCGCTCAATGCCACGATCGAGGCGGCCCGAGCCGGGGAGGCGGGCCGCGGCTTCGCCGTGGTCGCCTCCGAGGTGAAGGGGCTCGCCGGCCAGACCGCTAGCGCGATCGGCGACATCTCGCGCCAGATCGCCTCGATGAACCAGGCGACGGCGGCGACGGTCGAGGCGATCTCCGGCATCCAGGCGATGATCGCGAACCTCAGCGACACGGTGCGCCGCTCGGCCGAGACGATGCGCCATCAGCAGGGCGTGACCCATGCCATCGTCGCCGATGTCGGCGCCGCGACCGGTGAGTTCAGCCGCATCGGCGAGGCGACGGGCCTGGTCCAGGCCGCCTCGCAGCAGACCGCCGATGCCGCCGGCGCCGTGCTGCGCGCGGCGGGAGACCTGACCGGGCTCGCCCATTCGCTGAAATCGCGCGTCGACGAGTTCATCGCGCAGGTGCGCGCCGCCTGAGCCCGGCTTGTCGCGGCCGCGGCGTAAGGCTAACCCTGTCGCATGAGCCACGTTGCCTTCTACGCCGGGTCGTTCGACCCCGTCACCAACGGCCATGTCGACATGATCGCGGCGGCCTGCCGGCTCTGCGACAGGCTGATCCTCGCCATCGGCGTCCACCCCGGCAAGGCGCCGATCTTCTCGGCGCAGGAGCGCGCCGAACTGCTGCGCCAGATCTGCGAGCCGGTCGCGGCCGAGCTCAACACCCAGCTCGAAGTCATCACCTTCGACGACCTGACCATCGACGCGGCCCGCCGCGTCGGCGCCACCATCCTGGTGCGCGGCCTGCGCGACGGCACCGACCTCGACTACGAGATGCAGCTTGCCGGCATGAACCACACCATGGTTCCCGAGCTGCAGACCGTGTTCCTGCCGGCGACCCCGCCGGCCCGCCACATCACTGCGACGCTCGTGCGCCAGGTCGCCTCCATGGGCGGTGATGTCTCGGCCTTCGTCCCGCCGGTCGTGCGGGACAAGCTGAAGGCGAAATTCGCCAAGCGCTGACATGGCGGCGAAGGCCGCCGGCTGCGGCTTTGCGCCATCTTCATCTGCACCAAGTCGATTAGCGTTTGCATTTTGCAAACCACGATGGTGTCTCTGGCATAACGTGACTCGGTGCGTACTCCCTCGCGCATCGCCCTCGAACGAGTGTTCCGATGCGCCTCTCCCGCTATTTCCTGCCGATCCTGCGCGACACGCCCAAGGAAGCCGAGATCGTCTCGCATCGGCTGATGCTGCGCGCCGGCATGATCCGCCAGCAATCGGCCGGCATCTATTCCTGGCTGCCGCTCGGCCTGCGCGTCCTCAACAAGATCAGCAATATCGTGCGTGAGGAGCAGAACCGCTCCGGCGCGGTCGAGATCCTGATGCCGACCATCCAGTCGGCCGATCTCTGGCGCGAGAGCGGGCGCTACGACGCCTATGGCAAGGAGATGCTCCGCATCAAGGACCGGCACGAGCGCGACATGCTCTACGGCCCGACCAACGAGGAGATGGTCACCGACATCTTCCGATCCTACGTCAAGTCCTACAAGGACCTGCCGCTGAATCTCTACCACATCCAGTGGAAGTTCCGGGACGAGGTCCGTCCCCGTTTCGGCGTGATGCGCGGCCGCGAGTTCCTGATGAAGGACGCCTATACCTTCGACCTCGACCAGGCCGGTGCCCGCCATGCCTATAACCGCATGTTCACGGCCTATCTGCGCACCTTCGCGCGGCTTGGCCTGAAGGCGATCCCGATGCGCGCCGATACCGGCCCGATCGGCGGCGATCTCAGCCACGAGTTCATCGTGCTCGCCTCGACCGGCGAGAGCGAGGTCTTCTGCCACAAGGACTATCTCGACTTCGCGACGCCTTCCGTCGACACCGATTTCGACAGCATCCCCGGCCTGCAGGGCGTCGTCGACAAGTGGACGAGCCTCTACGCCGCGACCGACGAGATGCACGACAAGGAAGCCTTCGAGGCCATTCCCGCCGACAAGCAGGTTTCGGCCCGCGGCATCGAGGTCGGCCATATTTTCTACTTCGGCACCAAGTACTCCGCTCCGATGGGCGCGACCGTGACGGGCCCCGACGGAGCGCAGGTGCCGGTGCACATGGGATCCTACGGCATCGGCCCGAGCCGCCTCGTCGCTGCGCTGATCGAGGCCGGCCATGACGATGCCGGCATCGTCTGGCCCGACGAGATCGCCCCCTTCGACATCGCCGTGCTCAACCTCAAGAAGGGCGATGCCGGCACTGACGGCGCCTGCGAGGAGCTCTACAAGGCGCTCGCCGCCAAGGGCTACGACGTGCTCTACGACGACACCGACGAGAGGCCGGGCGGAAAATTCGCGACGGCCGACCTGATCGGCATGCCCTGGCAGATCATCGTCGGCCCTAAGGGGCTGGCCGAAGGCAAGGTCGAGATCAAGCGCCGCGCCGGCGGCGAGCGCGAGCAGGTCTCGCTCGCGGCGGCGCTCGACCGCTTCCCCGGCCGCTCCGCATGAGCGCGCAGCGATGAACGCGGCGGTGGAGCCGATCGTGGGTGAGGGCGCAGGGCGCGACGCGGCGGATATGCCGACGGGTACGCGTCCCTTCGCCGGTTTCGAATGGCTGCTCGCCGGGCGCTATCTGCGCACGCGTCGGCGCGAGGGCTTCGTCTCCGTCATCGCCGGCTTCTCCTTCCTCGGCATCATGCTCGGCGTCATGACGCTGATCGTCGTGATGTCGGTGATGAACGGCTTCCGCAAGGAGCTGCTGGACAAGATCGTCGGCGTCAACGGCCATATCTTCGTGACCCCGATCGACCGCCCGCTCGACGATTACGAAATGGTCGCCAACCGCCTGAAGCAGATCCCGGGCGTGAAGTTCGCCATCCCGCTGGTCGAGGGCCAGGCATTGGCCTCGTCGCAATATGGCAATGGCGGCGTGCTGGTCCGCGGCGTTCGCGAGGCCGATCTCAAGTCGGTTCCCTATATTGGCGGCAACATCAGGCGCGGCACGCTCGACGGTTTCGACACGTCTGGCGGCATTGCCATCGGCAGCAGGCTCGCGGCGGCCCTGTCGGTGACGGCGGGCGACTCGATCCAGCTCTTCTCGCCGAAGGGCGCCTCGACCCCGTTCGGCACGGCCCCGCGCATCAAGACCTATCCGATCCAGGCGGTGTTCGAGATCGGCATGACCGAGTTCGACGCCTCCTTCGTCTTCATGCCGCTGACGGAATCGCAGGCCTATTTCGGTCGGGACAGCGATGTCAGCGTCATCGAGGTGTTCGTCGACAATCCCGACCGGACGCAATCCGTGCGCGACGCGATCGAGGCCGACGCGCCGCGCCCGCTTGTGCTTTCCGACTGGCGCCAGCGCAACCGCTCCTTCTTCAGCGCGCTCGAGGTCGAGCGCAACGTGATGTTCATCATCCTGACGCTGATCGTGCTGGTGGCGGCGCTCAACATCGTCTCCGGCCTGATCATGCTGGTGAAGGACAAGACCGAGGACATCGCGATCATGCGCACCATGGGCGCCTCGCGCGGCACGGTGCTGCGCGTCTTCCTGATCACGGGGGCGGCGATCGGCGTCGTCGGCACGCTGGCGGGGCTGCTCCTCGGCGTCCTCTTCGCCAACAACATCAAGTCGATCCTGGCCTTCCTGAACTGGATACTGGGCGCCGACCTCTGGAACCCGACTGTCCGCTTCCTGAGCGACATCCCCTCGGTGATCGACTGGCGCGAGGTCGCGACCGTGGTGGTGATGGCTCTGGTGCTCTCCCTGCTGGCGACGCTCTACCCCGCCTGGAAGGCGGCAAGGCTCGACCCCGTCCAAGCGCTGCGGATGGGCTGACGATCATGGCACAGGAAACGCCCACGCTCTTTCTCTCGCAGATCGAGCGCTATTACCCGCAGACGGACGCGCCGCTCGAAATCCTGCGCAAGGCCGATTTCGCGCTCTGGCCGGGCGAGCTCGTCGCGCTGGTCGCGCCCAGCGGCACCGGCAAATCGACCTTGCTGCACGTCGCCGGCCTGCTGGAAAAGCCCGATTCCGGCGAGGTCTTCGTCGGCGGGCTGGCCACGACCAAGCTCGACGACAAGGGCCGCACGCGCCTGCGCCGCACCGAGATCGGCTTCGTCTACCAGTTCCATCACCTGCTGCCGGAATTCACGGCGCTCGAGAACGTCATGTTGCCGCAGCGCATCCGCGGTCTCTCCAAGATCGAGGCGGAGGAGCGGGCGAAGGAGTTGCTGACCTTCCTCGGCCTCGGCCAGCGGCTCGACCATTTGCCGGGCGAGCTCTCCGGCGGCGAGCAGCAGCGCGTCGCCATCGGCCGCGCCGTCGCCAATGCGCCGCGCCTGCTGCTGGCCGACGAGCCGACCGGCAACCTCGACCCCGTCACCTCGCTCCACGTCTTCTCGACGCTGGTCGCGCTCGCCCGCGCCTCCGGGCTGGCGGCGCTGATCGCGACGCACAACCTCGACCTCGCCCGCCGCATGGACCGGCAGGTGACGATCCGTGACGGGCTCGTGGTGCCGCTGGGCTGAGCGGGTCGGCAACCGGACTCACGCCTCGAAGCAAGGGCGCGGGGAACCCTCTCCTGTAAGGAGAGGGCAGGGTGAGGTGTCGGCCCGAACACCAGTGAAGCTGAACCCCGTCATTGCGAGCGCAGCGAAGCAACCCAGGAGATGTAGAGCGCAATCCCCCTGGGTTGCTTCGCTGCGCTCGCAATGACGGTCAGCTTACGGCAGCAGTGTCCAACGGCCGACACCTCACCCAACCCTCTCCTTCCAGGAGAGGGCTCCCGCGCACTGTGCGGTGACCCGAACAGCGCTGCTTCTTTAGGTTTCGTTAACCGGCGATTCAGTCGAGCGACCCCAATCATTCAGGAGAGATTGACGAGAACAAAGCATGAATTAAAGTGAACATATCAGGAAATCAGGAGGCGGACATGGTTCTGGCACGCAAACTGGCACTTGGATTGGCGGAGCTCGCCTCCCTCGGCACCTTCCTCGGCATGATCTGGCTCTGGGCGGCGCTGCTCTCCGGCCCGAACGTTTGATGCGGCGATTTTCCCCTCAGCCCTCATGCTGAGGAGCCGCGCAGCGGCGTCTCGAAGGATGCTCAAGGGAGCGCTGTCACCACGAACTGGAGCATCCTTCGAGACGCGATCTGCGATCGCTCCTCAGGATGAGGGCTGAGGCAGCCGGGCCATCCACAGGCGGCGCATTGTCCTCTCGACGACGCTCGCGCCTGGCAGCCATATGATGTGGTGTGACGGCGCGAGTCGCAGGGCAGGGACGAAGGATGATGGCGGCATGAGCAGCGAGCGGGGCCGCGTCCTGGGCGAGGTGGGGTTCGTCCATCTCCACGTCCATTCCAGCTATTCGCTGCTCGAAGGCGCGATGACCGTCGCGACGATCGCCAAGCTCGCCGCGGCGGATGGCCAGCCGGCCCTGGCGCTGACCGACACCAACAACCTCTTCGGCGCGCTGGAATTCTCCGAGAAGCTCGCGGGCTCCGGCCTGCAGCCGATCGCCGGCGTGCAGCTTTCCGTCGATTTCGCCGATGAGGCCGAGGGCGGGCGCAAGCCCGTCCTGCAGGTCGTGCCCCATATCGTCCTGCTCGCCATGAACGAGGCGGGCTACGGCAACCTGATGAAGCTCGTCACCGAGGCGGCGCTGGCGAGCGGCGGCTCCGGCCAGCCGATATCGACGCTGGACAAGCTCGCCGCCCATCATGACGGCATCATCGCGCTGACCGGCGGCCATGGCGGGCCGCTCAACGCCGCCCTGCGCAATGGCCAGGTCGCCCAGGCGCAGGCGCGCCTCGCCAGCCTCCACGCCATTTTCGGCGATAGGCTCTATGTCGAGCTCCAGCGCCATGGCAGCGACGGCGAGGCGGCGCTGGAGGCGCATCTGCTCAAGCTCGCCTATGATTCCGATCTGCCGATCGTTGCGACCAACGAGCCCTTCTTCGCCAAGCCGGCCGATTTCGACGCGCATGACGCGCTGCTCGCGGTCGCCGAGGGCAGGCTGGTCTCGGACGGCGAGCGTCGCCGCGTCACGCCCGAGCATTATTTCGCCACCAGGGCCGAGATGAAGCGCCGCTTCGCCGACCTGCCGGAGGCGCTCTCCGCTACCGTCGAGATCGCCATGCGCTGCACTTGGCGCGTCGGCCTGCGCAAGCCGATCCTGCCGCGCTTCGGCGAGGAGGGCCGCGACGAGGCGGAGGAACTGGAAGCCCAGGCGCGCGCTGGCCTCGCGGCGCGGCTCGCCAAGCACGGCCCGTCTTCGGGCTACACGGTCGACGACTACGAGAAGCGGCTCGATTTCGAACTCTCCATCATCACCCGGATGAAGTTCCCGGGCTATTTCCTCATCGTCGCCGACTTCATCAAATGGGCCAAGGACCACGACATCCCGGTCGGCCCCGGCCGCGGCTCCGGCGCCGGCTCGCTCGTTGCCTATGCGCTGACCATCACCGACGTCGATCCGCTCCGCTTCGGCCTGCTCTTCGAGCGCTTCCTCAATCCCGACCGCGTCTCGATGCCGGACTTCGACATCGACTTCTGCCAGAACCGGCGCGAAGAGGTGATCGACTACGTCAAGCACCGCTATGGCGAGCAGCGCGTCGCCCAGATCATCACCTTCGGTACGCTGCTGGCCCGCGGCGTGCTGCGCGACGTTGGCCGCGTGCTCGAAATGCCCTATGGCCAGGTCGACAAGCTGACCAAGCTCGTGCCGCAGAACCCGGCCAAGCCGATCTCGCTGAAGGACGCGATCGAGGGCGAGCCCAAGCTGCAGGCTGCCGCGGAAGAAGAGCCGATCGTCGCCCGCCTCCTCGAAATTGGCCAGAAGCTGGAAGGGCTTCACCGCCATGCTTCGACTCACGCCGCAGGCGTGGTGATCGGCGACCGGCCGCTGGAGCAACTCGTCGCGCTCTCGGTCGACCCGCGCACCGGCATGCGCGTCACCCAGTTCAACATGAAATGGGTCGAGCAGGCCGGGCTGGTGAAGTTCGACTTCCTCGGCCTGAAGACGCTGACCACGCTGGCGACGGCGGTGACGCTGATCGCCCAGCGCGGCATCGCGATCGATCTGGCGAGTCTGCCCTTCGACGACCCCAAGAGCTACGAGATGCTGGCGCGCGGCGAGGTGGTCGGCGTGTTCCAGGTGGAATCCGCCGGCATGCGCCGCGCCCTGGTCGACATGAAGGCCGACCGGATCGAGGACCTGATCGCGCTCGTCGCGCTCTATCGTCCCGGCCCGATGGACAACATCCCGAGCTATTGCCGCCGCAAGCTCGGGCAGGAGGCGCCGACCTATCTCCACCCCAAGATGGAGCCGATCCTCTCGGAGACGCATGGCATCATCGTCTACCAGGAGCAGGTGATGCAGGTGGCGCAGGCGCTCTCGGGCTATTCGCTCGGCGAGGCCGACCTGCTGCGCCGCGCCATGGGCAAGAAGATCAAGGCCGAGATGGACGCCCAGCGCGACCGCTTCGTGCGCGGCGCGATCGAAGGCGGCATGACCAAGGACATCGCCTCCGAGATCTTCGACCTCCTGGCCAAGTTCGCCGATTACGGCTTCAACAAGAGCCACGCGGCGGCCTACGCCGTCGTCGCCTTCCAGACCGCCTATCTCAAGGCGAATTACCCGGTCGAGTTCCTGGCGGCGTCGATGACGCTCGACATGGGCAATACCGACAAGATTTCGGAATTCCGCCGCGACGCCGAGCGGCTCAAGATCGTCGTCGAGCCACCCTCGATCAACCGTTCCGGCGTCGAGTTCGACGTTGCCGACGGCGCGATCCGCTACGCGCTCGGCGCGATCAAGGGGGTCGGCCGCGCCGCGGTCGAATCGGTCATCGTCGCGCGCAATGCCGGCGGCCCGTTCAAGGACCTCGCCGATCTGGCCCGCCGCATCGACACCAAGCTGGTCAACCGCCGCACGATCGAGGCGCTGATCGCGGCCGGCGCGCTCGACATGCTGGAGAAGGACCGGGCGCGGGCCATGGCGGCGATCGACGGCATGCTCGCTTTGTCGAACCGCACCCGCGAGGCGGCGGCTGGCGGCCAGTCCGAGCTGTTCGGCGGCGGCATGGTGCAAGAGGCCTTCCGCATCCCGCCGACCGAGCCCTGGTCCCCGGCCGAGCGGCTCAGGCGCGAGCACGATGCCGTCGGCTTCTTCCTGTCGGGCCATCCGCTCGACGAGTACGAGCATGTGCTGAAGCGCCTGCGCGTGCAGCGCTTCGCCGATTTCGCCCAGACCGTGCGCGCCAACGGCACCTCGGTCGCCAAGGTCGCGGTCTCCGTCATCGACAAGTCGGAGCGGCGCACCAAGTCCGGCTCGAAGATGGGCATCGTCCAGCTCTCCGACCCGAGCGGCCAGTTCGAGGCGATCCTGTTCTCCGAGGGCCTGCAGCGCTATCGCGACTTCCTCGAGCCGGGCAGGGCGCTGGTGCTACGGCTGAGCGCCGTGCTCGACGGCGACGACGTCCGCCCGCGCATCGAAGACGTCGAGGTGCTCGACGATCTCGCCAACCGCCAGAAGCAGGACCTGCTGATCTATCTGCGCGACGACAAGGCGCTCGCCAGCATCGCCGAGCGCGTCAAGTCGCGTGGCGATGGCGGGCGCGCCGATGGCCGGATTTCGCTGGTGATGATCCTCGACGACGGGGCGCAGGAGGTCGAGATCGAGTTGCCCGGCCGCTACGGCGTCAACCAGCAAATAGCCAACGCAGTGCGGGCGGCGCCCGGCGTCATCGACGTGCAGTTGCGCTGAGCCGGCGTCCAGGTGCTGCGAAACGGGAGAGGGCGATGATCGATCCGCAAACCGCTCTCATCGTCGTCGACGTGCAGAATGATTTCTGCCCGGGCGGCAGCCTCGCGGTGGCCGGTGGTGACGAGGTCGTGCCGGTCATCAACGCGCTCGCCCAGCGCTTCGCCAATGTCGTCCTGACGCAGGATTGGCACCCCGCCGGCCATTCTTCCTTCGCCTCCAGCCATCTGGGCAAGGCGCCGTTCGAGACGGTCGCGATGCCCTATGGCGCGCAGGCGCTCTGGCCGGAGCATTGCGTGCAGGGCACGCGGGGCGCCGAGTTCCACCCCGGGCTCGACCTGCCGCAGGCGCAAGCCGTCGTACGCAAAGGCTTCCGTTCCGAAGTCGATAGCTATTCCGGCTTCCTGGAGGCCGATCGCACCACCCGGACCGGGCTCGGCGGCTACCTGACGGAGCGCGGCGTCAGCCGCGTCGTCGTTGTCGGCCTCGCCACCGATTTCTGTGTCGGCTGGACGGCGCAGGATGCCGCTGCGGCGGGGCTTGATAGCCTCGTCGTCGAGGAGGCCTGCCGCGCCATCGACCATGATGGTTCGCTGGCGCGGGCCTGGGCCGCGATGGCGGCAAGCGGCGTCCGGCGGGCGCGGGTCGCGGATCTGCCGGGCTGAGCTTCATCCGCGACGACGCTGCCGCAACCTGGCAAGACCTTCGTCTAGCCTGCTGCGGTCACCCACGCGACGGAGGCCGCCATGCTCGATGCCAATTTCATCCTTCTCTATGTTGACAGCCCGGCCGCCAGCGCCCGCTTCTATGCCGACCTGCTCGGCGCCGAGCCGCTCGAACTGTCGCCGACCTTCGCGATGTTCGCCTTGCCCTCCGGCGTCAAGCTCGGCCTGTGGTCGCGTCACACCGTCGAGCCGGCCGCGGCGGCGGCCGGAGGCGGCGGCGAGATCGCGACCGTGGCGCCGAACGCGGAGGCGGTCGATGCGACGCATGCCGACTGGCTGGCGCGGGGCCTCACCATTCTGCAGCCGCCGACCGATCTCGACTTCGGCCGCACCTTCGTCGCGACCGATCCGGACGGGCACCGGCTGCGGGTCTTCTTCCCGTTCGAGGGCTGATTCCCGGGGTGGCAGAGCCCGCAGGCAAGCCGTGCTCTCGACCTGCCCGGAGCAGCCGGCCGAGCCTGGATCGACGGGGCGTTCCGCCATTCCGATACCGTCACATCGCCTGGCCGGCGACACGAACCTGTTGCAGAACGCTGTTTGATCGGAGCCGCCCGGTTGCCTCGGCAGCCTTGCGGCGATATCAGCGCCCCGACGAATGTGCATATTTTTCATGCCCTTACGTCACTACGATACTTAAAAAGGGACACGCCAATGCGTTTCGATGCTTCATTCTCCGTGAAGTCGCTCGGCCTTGCCGCCGCGCTCGCTGCCGGTTTTTCGGCCGCTCCCGCCTTCGCCCAGCAGCCCGACCAGCTCAAGATCGCCTATGAGGCCGGCCGCAACCAGCTCGGCATCCTGGGTTATTGCAGCGACAAGGGCTTCGTCGGCGCTGACGTCGTCGACGTCCAGAGGAAGCTGCTCGGCATCATCCCGGTTCCGGCCGACAAGAGCGGTGGCGACGCCGCCGAGGCGCAGGGCAAGAAGGGCACCTTCGCGGCCATGGGCATGACCCAGGACATCGAGGCGATCGCCAAGGCGCAGAACTCGACGCCGGCGGCCTTCTGCAAGACGGTCGGCGACGCGATCAAGGCGGCCGCCGCTCAGCTGCCGAAGTGAGCTCTTAAGGCAGATTCGCACAACGATGATGCCGGCTCCTGCGGACGACGCAGGAGCCGGCTTGCGTTGGAGCCTTTATTCCTTGCGCAGCGGCGGCCCGAGAAACTCGACGCCCCAGCGCTGCCCGAAGGCGTTGAGCACCTCGCGATCGGGAACCCCGTCCCTCATGACGGCGCCGAGGCCGGTGAAGAAGGCAGTTGCGTCGAGCCCGGGCAGGATCAGGATCAGTTGCCGTGCCGGCTCGTCGGAGACGTTGACGAAGGCATGCGGCGTGCCGCCCGGCACACTGACCACGTCGCCGGCCTCAGTGTGGAAGCGCTTGCCGTCGACCTCGAACAGGTAGCGCCCAGTGAGGACGCGGAACACCTCGGTCTCGGCATGGCGATGCAGCGGCGGACCGAAGCCGGGCTGGTTGGTCGTCTCGATCAGGGTCAGCGTTCCGCCCGAGACGGGGCCGGGCAGGCGGACGAACAGGTCGAGCCCGATCGCCGGCACCCTGATCGGCTCTTCGTCACGGCGGGAATGCCAGGGGCTGAAGCTCATCTCGGACCTCCATGGCGGCTCGCCGGAGCTTGAGCCCGGCGCTGTCCCTGGGTCAATTCCGGATTCGGCTCGGCATTGCGGCGACGACGCCTTGCATTCCTGCCTCATCCCATGTATGGCGCAGCCCATCCCACATGGGGAGCATCGTCTCATCTCCGAGACGTTCCGGTGACTTGGCAGCCTATGCCTCGTTCATTCGCACCCCAGAGGCTCAACCGGAAGGACGATAGACACCATGGCTCTGCCAGATTTTTCCATGCGCCAGTTGCTCGAGGCCGGCGCGCATTTCGGCCACCAGTCGCATCGCTGGAACCCGAAGATGTCGCCGTATATCTACGGCACCCGCAACAACATCCACATTCTCGACCTGTCGCAGTCGGTGCCGATGCTCTCGCGCGCCCTGCAGGCGGTCAGCGACACCGTCGCCCGCGGCGGCCGCGTGCTCTTCGTCGGCACCAAGCGCCAGGCGCAGGACGCCGTCGCTGACGCCGCCAAGCGCTCGGCCCAGTACTACGTCAACTCGCGTTGGCTCGGCGGCATGCTGACCAACTGGAAGACGATCTCGGCCTCGATCCAGCGCCTGCGCAAGGTCGACGAGCTGCTCGCCGGCGGCAGCACCGGCCTGACCAAGAAGGAGCGCCTGATGCTGGCGCGCGAGCGCGACAAGCTCGAGAAGGCGCTCGGCGGCATCAAGGACATGGGCGGCACGCCCGACATGATCTTCGTGATCGACACCAACAAGGAAGCGCTCGCGATCAAGGAGGCCCAGCGCCTCGGCATCCCGGTCGCGGCCATCATCGATTCGAACTCGGATCCCGACGGCATCACCTTCCCGGTCCCGGCCAATGACGACGCCGGCCGCGCCATCGCGCTCTATTGCGATCTCGTCGCCCGCTCGGCCATCGACGGCATCTCGCGCGCCTCGGGCGACCACGGCATCGATCTCGGCGCCGCCGAGGCTCCGATCGTCGAGGAAGCCATCGCCGAGCCGGTTGGCGATGCCGGCCCGGCCTTCGAGTTGCTGACCGCGCCGCGCGGCGCCCCGGACGACCTCTCGAAGCTGAGCGGCATGGGCCCCGAGCTCCTGCAGAAGCTCAACGACGGCGGCATCTACCATTTCTGGCAGCTTGCCGCGATGTCGCCGGCCGACATCACCAAGGTCGACCATGACCTCAAGCTCGCCGGCCGCATCGAGCGCGACGGTTGGGTTGCCCAGGCCCGCGATCTCGCCGAGGCCTGATCGGTTTAAGCGAGGCGTCATCGGCGCGTCGCAAAACCCGATTGTTTGAGTGAAGTCAGCGCCGACGGCCGGAAACGGAGCGTCGGCGCTTCCCCATCGCGCCCAGGCGTGAAGAGAATTCAAAAGACGTGCCGTCGGTCGCCAGCTTCGCGCAGGCCCGGCACAGGACAGCAAGGATACGGACAGATGGCAGCGATCACCGCCGGCATGGTGAAGGAACTCCGCGACAAGACCGGCGCGGGCATGATGGATTGCAAGACCGCGCTCAGCGCCGTCGACGGCGACATCGAGGCCGCCATCGACTGGCTGCGCACCAAGGGCCTCGCCAAGGCCGCCAAGAAGGCCGGCCGCGTCGCCGCCGAGGGCCTCGTCGCCGTGTCGGTCTCCGGCAATCGCGGCGTCGTGGTCGAGGTCAACTCCGAGACCGACTTCGTCGCCCGCAACCTCGAGTTCCAGGCGCTGGCCCGCACCATCGCCGATGTCGCGCTTGAGCGCGGCGGCGATGTCGAGGCGCTCTCGGCGCATCACTACCCGGGCGGCGGCACCGTTGCCGACGCGATCGCGAACGCCATCGCCACGATCGGCGAGAACATGACCCTGCGCCGCGTCGCCGAGGTCAAGGTCTCGTCCGGCCTCGTCGGCCAGTACGTCCATGGCGCGGTCACCGACGGGCTCGGCAAGATCGGCGTCATCGTCGGCCTCGAATCGACCGGCAGCTCGGATGAGCTCGTCACGCTCGGCCGCCAGCTCGCCATGCACGTCGCCGCGACCAACCCCGTCGCGCTCGACCTCGCTTCGGTCGATCCGGCGATCCTGGAGCGCGAGAAGGCGATCCTGGCCGAGAAGAACGCCGGCAAGCCCGCCAACGTGCTCGAGAAGATCACCGAGAGCGGCCTGAAGAGCTACGCCAAGGAATATTGCCTGCTTGAGCAGGCCTATATCCATGACGGCTCGAAGTCGGTCGGCCAGGTGCTGAAGGAGATCGAGGGCAAGGTCGGCGCCCCGGTCAAGCTCACCGGCTTCGTCCGCTTCGCGCTCGGCGAGGGCATCGAGAAGGAAGAGACCGATTTCGCGGCCGAGGTCGCGGCCGCCGGCGGTACGACTGGCTGACGAAGCCGGATGCCGGACAGTGTGAAGCGGTTTTCGGACCACATCATGCGTTGGCTCTATTCCGTGGATGACTGAACGAAAAGGCCGCGCCCCGCGCGGCCTTTTTTGTAAGAAGACAGTGTTGGTGCCGAATCGCGCCCGTCCCAAGCAACGGAGAAAGCCGGTGAGACCCAAACGCGTCCTTGTGAAGCTCTCCGGCGAAGCCCTTGCGGGACCTCAGGGTTCCGGCCTGGACGGCGCGACCCTGACGGCGCTCGCGGCCGACATCGCCAAGGCGTCGCATGAGGGCGTCGAGATCGCCATCGTCGTCGGCGGCGGCAATTTCTTCCGCGGCCTGCAGGGCCTGACCAAGGGGCTCGACCGTCCCAGCGCCGATTCGATCGGCATGCTCGGCACCGTGATGAACGCGCTCGCCCTCGAACATGCGATCGAGAGCGCCGGCGCCCCGGCCCGCGCCATGTCGGCCGTGCCGATGCCCTCGCTCTGCGAGAGCTATGCGCGCCGCCGGGCGCTCGACCATCTCAGCAACGGCAAGGTCGTCATTCTGGGCGGCGGCACCGGCAATCCCTACTTCACCACCGATACCGGTGCGGCCCTGCGCGCGGCCGAGCTCGATTGCGAGCAGTTGCTCAAGGCGACGCAGGTCGACGGCGTCTACACCGCCGATCCGAAGACGGACCCGAGCGCCACGCGCTACGAGAGCCTGACCCATGCCGAGGCGATCCGGAAGGACCTCAAGGTGATGGACACCGCCGCGTTCGCCCTGGCGCGGGATGCCGGCCTCACCATCGTCGTCTTCTCGATCGCGGAGGCCGGCGCGCTCGCCGCCGTGCTGCGCGGCGAGGGCAGGGCGACCTACGTCACGCCCTGAGGAATTTCGGGGATGCCATTTGCAGCCCTCATCCTTCGAGACGCGCTCTGCGAGCGCTCCTCAGGACGAGCGCTGGTCGGTCAGTAACCCGGCCAGTTTCCCGGCGTCATCAATTCCAGCAGATGCCCGTCGGGGTCGCGGAAATACAGGCTCGTTCCGCCGCGCTCCCATTGCATCCGTCCCTCGACCGGGACGCCGTGCTCGCCAAGTCGAACCTCCCACGCTGCCAGCTCTTTGGCATCGACCGCAAAACAGATGTGGATCGGCCCCGCGCCGTCATGCCCGGGGATGCTTCCGTTTGGTAAGCTCTGCGTCTGGCGCGATTCCCCGCGCCGGAAGAGCAGGAGCACGCCCGCGCCGCCGACATCATAGGCTGTGAGGGTTCTGGTCCTGAGCAGGGCGTGAAGGTCGAGCACGGTTTCATAGAATGTGCCGGCACGGTCGAGATCGTCGACATAGAGCGCCGTCTCGATGATGCGGTTCAGCCGCGGCATGGCGTGTCTCCGGCTCTGAATCGGAGTATCGTCGCTGTTTCGGAGCGCAGGATAGCGCATTGTGGGGCAAGGAACCCGTCAGAGCGTCGGTCCCGAGCACGAAATCCTTGACCGTGGCGGGGGGCGTCGCCATGGTCGCGCCCGGTTTTCGGTGATTTGCAAGGTCTTGAATACGATGGCCCAGACGACGTTCGATCTCGCCGACCTCAAGCGTCGGATGCAAGGCGCGGTGCAGTCCTTCAAGGGCGACCTCGCCTCGCTGCGCAGTGGCCGCGCCTCGGCCAACATGCTCGATCCGATCCAGGTCGAGGCTTATGGCGCCCGTCAGTCGCTCAACCAGCTCGCTACCGTGAGCGTTCCCGAGGCGCGGCTGCTCTCGGTCCAGGTCTGGGACCGCAGCATGGTCGCGGCCGTCGAGAAGGCGATCCGCGAATCCGACCTCGGCCTCAACCCGCAGACGGAGGGCCAGGTGCTGCGCATCCGCATCCCCGAGCTGAACGAGCAGCGCCGCAAGGAGATGGTCAAGGTCGCGCATAAATATGCCGAGGAATCCAAGATCGCGGTGCGCCATGTCCGCCGCGACGGCATCGACCTGATCAAGAAGCTCGAGAAGGACGGCCACCTGACCAAGGACGACGTGACGCGCGAGTCCGACCAGGTCCAGAAGGCCACCGACCAGCACATCGCCGAGATCGACCAGGCGCTCGCGGCGAAGGAAAAGGAAATCCTGCACGTCTGAGCGCAATTGGCCGGAAGGTTGCAAGCCTTCCCGCATCCATCCCGCCGAAAGAGGCACGAGAATGTCAGCAGGCCAGCGTCCGGGAGACCACGCGCAAGTGCCTTCCCAAGCGCAAGTGCCTTCCCATGTCGCGGTGATCATGGACGGCAACGGCCGCTGGGCCCAGTTGCGCGGCTTCCCGCGCCAGGAGGGTCATCGCCGGGGGCTCGAGGCGCTGCGCCGCACGGTCAAGAACGCGGCCGATCTCGGCATCGAGTTCCTGACCCTCTACAGCTTCTCGACCGAGAACTGGCGCCGGCCCGCGACCGAGGTCTCCTTCCTGATGGGGTTGCTGCGGCGCTTCGTCGAGAAGGACCTGGCCGAGCTCGACGCCTCCAACGTGCGCGTCCGCATCATCGGCGGCCGCAGCGACCTTGCGCCCGACCTGCGGATGCTGGTCGAGCATGCCGAGGCGATGACGCGCGACAATACCGGCATGACGCTGGTGATCGCCTTCAACTACGGTTCGCGCGACGAGATCACCCGCGTCGCCCGCCAGCTCGCGGCTGACGCCGCCGCCGGCCGCATCGCGCCCGACGCGATCGACGAGGCCGCGATCTCGGCCCGGCTCGACACGGCCGAGATGCCCGATCCGCAACTGGTCATCCGCACCTCCGGCGAGACGCGCATCTCCAATTTCCTGCTTTGGCAGGCGGCCTATGCCGAATTCGTCTTCACGCCGGTGCTCTGGCCGGATTTCGACCGCGCCGCGCTGGAAGAGGCGCTGGCCGAGTACCGCCGCCGCGAGCGCCGCTTCGGCGGCCTGTCCGAGCCGACCGACCGCAGCGTGGGCGCAGCGTGAATGCCAACGCGACCGGCACCCCGGCGGCCGGCCCCGGCGAACTGAGGCTGCGCATCGCCTCGGCGCTGGTGCTGGCGGCGGGCGTCCTCGTCATCACCTGGCTTGGCGGCTGGCCCTTCCGCACCGTCTGGGCGCTTGTCGCCGGGCTGATCGCCTATGAATGGTTGGTCATCACCGCCGGCCCGCGCCCGGCCCTGGCGGGGGCGGCGGTCGCGGTTGCCGGCCTCCTTATCCCTCTCGCTCCACATTCCACGCCCGCGCTGGCCGGACTGGCCTCGCTTGCCGGCATCACCGCGGTCATCGCCAGCCTGCTGGTGCAGAACACCAAGCTCCTCTTCGCCTGCGGGCTGGTCTATGCGCTTGCACTCGCCATTCTCGTGCCGCTGCTGCGCGACCTGCCGCTGATCGGGCTCGGCCTGATCCTCTGGAGCTTCGCCGTCACCTGGTTCACCGACATCGCCGCCTATTTCACCGGGCGCGCGCTGGGCGGCCCCAAGCTGATGCCCGCGGTCAGCCCGAAGAAGACCTGGTCCGGCGCCATCGGCGGCACTTTGGCCGGAATCCTCGGCGGCGTCGCGATCTGGGCGGCGGCGCCGTCCTTCGGCGTGACGCCGCCGGGCTCGCTTGGCGCCGTCGCACTCGCCTCGCTCGTGGCCTCGATCCTGTCGCAGGCCGGGGACCTGTTCGAATCCTCCTTCAAGCGCCGCTTCGGCGCCAAGGATTCCGGGCATCTCATTCCCGGTCATGGTGGCTTCATGGACAGGCTCGATGGCTATTGGGCCGTCATCGTCTTTGCCGGCGCGGTACTCTGTCTGGCTCGGGCCTGGAACTGATGTCACGTCTGGTTACGCTTCTGGGAGCCACCGGCTCCATCGGCCGCTCGACTCGCGCTGTCGTGGCGGAGAATCCCGAGCGGCTGAAGATTGACGTCGTGGTCGGGGGCAGGGATGCCGCGGCGCTGGCCAGGGTCGCGGTCGAGACCGGGGCGCGCTTCGCCGCCCTGGCCGATCAGGCCGGCGGCGCGGCGCTAGCCGAGGCTCTCGCGGGCACAGGTATAAAGTGCGGGGCAGGGCGCTCGGCCGTGCTCGACGCGGCGGCGATGCCGAGCGATATCGTCGTTAGTGCGATCTCGGGCGCGGCCGGGCTCGAGGCGACCTTCGCCGCGCTCGTGGCCGGCCGCGTCATCGCACTCGCCAACAAGGAGAGCCTGGTCTGCGCCGGCGCGGCGGTGATGGCGCGCGCGCATCAGGTCGGCGCTCGCATCCTGCCGCTCGATTCCGAGCACAACGCGCTCTTCCAGGTGCTGGGGGCGGAGCCGATCGCCTCGGTCAGCAAGATGACGCTGACCGCCTCCGGCGGCCCGTTCCGCACCTGGCCGGCCGAGCGCATCGCCGCGGCGACGCCCGAGCAGGCGCTGGCCCATCCCAACTACGCCATGGGCGCCAAGATCACGATCGACTCCGCCAGCATGATGAACAAGGGGCTCGAACTGATCGAGGCCCGCTTCCTGTTCGGGGTGGAGGCCGATCAACTCGACGTGCTGGTCCACCCCCAGCAGATCGTGCACGGGCTCGTCACCTTCCGCGACGGCTCGGTCAGCGCCGGCATGGCCGTGCCGGACATGCGCATCGCCGCAGCCCATTGCCTCGGCGTCGATGGCCGGCTCGATGCGCCGGCTTCACGTTTCCTCGATTTGGCGATGACCGCACCGCTCAGCTTCGAGCGGCCGGACCTCGTCCGCTTCCCGGCGCTGCGACTGGCGCTGGCGGCGCTCGCGGCCAGCGGCGCCGCACCCGCCATCCTCAACGCAGCCAACGAAATCGCCGTCGAGGCCTTTCTCGCCGGACGGATCGGCTTTCCCGGCATCCCCGCACTGGTCGAGGCGACCTGCGAAGCGCTCGCTTCCGGCCTTGCCGCGCCCGAGGATATCGCCGGGGCGCTGGCCGTTGACCATGAGGCGAGAAACCACGCCCGGCTGCTCTTGTCGCAAGGTCGCTTCGCTGTCACCTAGGGGGGCAGGGATCGGGAGAAGTTTATGGACATCGTCACGCACATCTGGAACGCGGGCAGCTTCCTGCTCGGCTATCTGGTGCCGTTTCTGTTCGTCCTCACCATCGTCGTTTTCGTGCACGAGCTCGGCCATTTCCTGGTCGGCCGCTGGTGCGGCGTCGACGTGAAGACCTTCTCGATCGGCTTCGGCCGCGAGCTCTTCGGCTTCAACGACCGCCATGGCACGCGCTGGCGCTTCGCCTTGATCCCGCTCGGCGGCTACGTGAAGTTCTCCGGCGATGCCGATGCCACCTCGAGCGGCGTCGACAATCCCGAGTTCCAGCAGATGACGCCCGAGCAGCGGGCGCGCACCTTCCCGGCCCAGTCGATCGGCGAGCGCGCCGCCATCGTGGCGGCCGGGCCGATCGCCAACTTCATCCTGGCGATCCTGATCTTCGCCGGCACTGTCTATACGTTCGGCCGGCCGGTTCTGGCGCCGCGCGTCGAGCAGGTCGTGGCCGGCAGTGCCGCCGAGCGCGCCGGGCTGCGCTCCGGCGACCTCGTCCTCGAGATCAACGGCAACAAGATCCGCGGCTTCAGCGACATGCAGCGCGAGGTTTCGGTCCGTGCGAACGAGACGCTTTCGATCGTGGTCGAGCGCGCCGGCAGCGCGCTGACGATTCCGGTGACGCCCGATCTCGTCGAGACCTCGTCGGCGCTCGGCAAGCAGCGCATCGGCGTCATCGGCGTCCAGGCCTCGCGCCGGCCCGAGGATTGGTCGGTCCAGCACTTCACCTTCCTCGAATCGGTCAAGACCGGCTTCACCGAGACCTGGTTCGTCGTCGACCGCACCTACGACTACCTCTCCAAGCTGCTGAGCGGGCGGGAATCGACCGACCAGCTCTCGGGTCCGATCCGCATCGCCCAGGTCTCGGGCATGGTCGCCTCCAATGGCGGCGTTCTCGGCCTGATCAACCTCGCAGCGATTCTCTCGGTCTCGATCGGCTTGATGAATTTGCTGCCGGTTCCGATGCTCGACGGCGGGCATTTGATGTTCTACGCCCTCGAAGCGCTGCGCGGCCGGCCGCTGAGCGAGCGAGCCCAGGAGATCGGTTTCAGGGTCGGGCTCGGCCTCGTGCTGATGTTAATGTTGTTCGTGACCTGGAACGACCTCGTTCACGTGCGCTCCCTGCTCTAGTAACGGCAGCCTGGACGCTGTCCCGGGCTGAATCGAAGCGATTCCGCGGCCGCCTGGGCCATGATTCGCCCGAATTTACCGCGCGTTGCCTCATGGCCACGACCCGGTGAAAAATAATTCGTTAACGACAATGGACGTTTGCACCTCGTCGGAAACTTTGTAGAAGCGATTGGTCTGCAATGTCGCCAAGCCTCTGCTCAAAAGGCGGGGTCCCCCGGTCGGGGTTGGTGACCTGAGAAAATGGAATAGGCGACCCGATGACGTCGACCCAAAAGAGCCGGTCTTTCAAAACGCGGCTCTCTCGATCAGTCGGACTTTCGGCCGTCATGTTGGCCGTAAGCGGTGGCGTTGTTTTTGCGCAAGCCGTGATTGTCCAAGGCAATCGTCGCGTGGATGCGGAGACGATCCGCAACTACGCCACCCAGGGCGGCCCCCAGGATATCCGGCAGAACCTGCTGGCCACTGGGCTGTTCTCCAATGTCCAGGTCAGCCGCCGCGGGGCGCAGACGGTCATCTCCGTGCAGGAGAACGACACGATCAACCGCGTCGCCTTCGAGGGCAACCGCCGCCTGAAGAGCGAAGTGCTGATCCAGCAGGTCCAGTCGAAGGCGAGCGGGCCGCTCAGCCAGGCGCTGATCGACGCCGACGCGGCGCGCCTGCGCGAGGTCTACAAGCGCTCCGGCTATGCCGCGACCTCTGTCAGCGGCCGCATCGCGCCGCTGCCGAACGGCCGCTCCGACGTCGTCTTCACGATCAACGAGAGCGGCAAGACCGGCGTCAAGCAGATCAACTTCTCCGGCAACGGCGTCTATTCAGCGTCCCGCCTGCGCGGCCTGATGACCACGACCGAGTCGAATTTCCTGAGCTGGATCAAGACCTCCGACGTCTATGATCCCGATCGCATCACCTCCGACCTCGAGCTGGTCCGCCGCTTCTACCTGAAGAACGGCTATGCTGATTTCCGCATCGTCGGCCATACCGACCGCTATGACGACGCCCAGCAGGGCTGGATCGTCGACGTCACCGTCGATGAAGGCCCGCAATACAAGGTCGGCAACGTTACGGTCGATTCCGCCCTGCGCGACATCGATCCGGCGAACCTGCAGCGCTACGTCGCGACCTCTGCCGGCGACACCTACAACGCCGAGAACGTCGAGAAGTCGCTGGTCAACCTGACCACCGAGGTGGCGCGCCGCGGCTATGCCTTCGCTCAGGTCCGCCCGCGCGGCGACCGCGACGCGTCGGGTCGCCTGATCGGCATCACCTATGTCGTCGACGAGGGCCCGCGGGTCTATGTCGAGCGCATCAACGTGCGCGGCAACACCCGCACCCGCGATTATGTCGTGCGCCGCGAGCTCGATCTTGGCGAAGGCGATGCCTATAACAAGGTCATGGTCGACCGCGCCGAGCGTCGGTTGAACAACCTCGGCTTCTTCACCAAGGTCCGCATCACCAATGAGCCGGGCAGTGCTCCCGATCGCGTCGTTGTCAACATCGACGTCGAGGACAAGGCGACCGGCTCCTTCTCGATCTCGGGTGGCTACTCGACCTCGGACGGCGTGATCGGCGAGGTCTCGCTGTCGGAATCGAACTTCCTCGGCCGCGGCCAGTTCGTCCGCATCGCCGGCACGATCGGCCAGCGCACCCAGGGCATCGACTTCTCCTTCACCGAACCGTATTTCCTCGGCCACCGCATCGCAGCCGGCATCGACCTGTTCTCGAAGTACAACGACAACTACAACACCGGTCGTTTCGAGAGCCGCGTGACCGGTGGGCAGGTCCGCTTCACCTTCCCGATCACCGAAGAGTTCTCGGTGACGCCGCGCTACTCGATCTACACGACTGAGATCGAGATCCCGAACAAGTACGACCGGCCCTATAACGACTGTACTTTCCCGATCCCGGGTATCACGCCTGGCACCGCCGGTGCTCCGGCCGGCGTCGTCAACGGCTATAACTGCTTGACCAACGGCGAAGCCACGGTCGCGGTGAAGGAAGCGCAGGGCACCACGCTCACCTCGCTGGTCGGCCTGAACTTCAACTACAACTCGCTCGACAGTTACCAGAGCCCGCGCAACGGCTTCGTTGCCGAGCTGAAGCCGGAGTTCGCCGGCGTCGGCGGCGACTCGAAGTTCCTGCGCATTGCCGGTGACGCTCGCTACTACCGCGAGATCTTCGACGACGTCGTCGGCTTCGTCCGCGTCCAGGGCGGCCACGTCCAGGCGACCAGCGGCGACCTGCGCATGGTCGATCACTACTTCCTCGGACCGACACTGGTGCGCGGCTTCGCGCCCTCCGGCATCGGCCCGCGCGACGTGCTGAACGACCCGACTGCCAACGCGCTCGGCGGCACCACCTATTTCGGCGGTTCGCTCGAAGTTCAGTTCCCGATCTGGGGTCTGCCGCGTGACCTCGGCCTGCGTGGTGCGATCTTCGCCGACGCCGGTACGCTGTTCAACTATGACGGCGGGTCCAAGAGCATCACCTCGCCCGTGTCCTGCCCGAGCGGTTCTGAAGCGCGGCAATTCAATGTGTCCGTGGCTGCGAGCCAGTCGGCCTACCAGACCAACGTGGCCTGCGTTCGCGACAAGAACGTGCTGCGCTCCTCGGTCGGCGTCAGCTTGCTCTGGCAGTCGCCGCTCGGACCGATCCGCTTCGACTATGCTTACGCGCTGTCGAAGGATGACGGCCAGTGGGGCATGGGTCCGCAGGGCTTCGCCAAGTACGGCGGCGACCGTCTCCAGGCCTTCCGCTTCTCGGGCGGCGCCCGCTTCTGACGCGGCGGGGCGGCAGCGCCCCGCAACGGACTTTTTTCATGGCAGAACCTCAGTTCTTTCCGCTCGCGACCTCGCTGGACTTCGGCGAGGTCGCTGCCATTTCGGGCGCGCCGCTGCCTGACGGCGTCGATCCGGCACGGCGCGTCACCGGCGCCGCCGCGCTCGAACATGCCGGCGCGAACGACGTCGCCTATATGGACAACGCGAAATACGTCGACGCCCTGGCCGGGACAGCAGCAGGCCTCTGCCTGGTGTCGCCGCGTTTCGCCGGGCGCGTCCCCGCCGGCACCACGGCGCTGGTCTCGCCCGCGCCCTACCATGCCTTCGCCAATATCCTGGCGCGCCTGTTCCCGACGGCGCTGAAGCCCGGCTCGGTCTTCGGCTCGCAGGGCGTGGCGCCCGGCGCCTTCGTCCATGCCACCGCCCGGCTCGAGGATAACGTCACGGTCGATCCGGGCGCGGTGGTCGGGCCCGGCGCCGAGATCGGCTCGGGCACCGTGATCGCCTCGCATGCCGTCATCGGCCCACAGGTCCGCATCGGCCGCGATTGCGCCATCGGCTCCGGCAGCACGATACAGGCGGCGCTGATCGGCAACCGCGTCATCCTTCATCCCGGTGTCCGCATCGGCCAGGATGGCTTCGGCTTCGCCATGAGCCCGAAGGGCCACATGAAGGTGCCGCAGATCGGCCGCGTCATCATCCAGGACGATGTCGAGATCGGCGCCAATAGCTGCATCGACCGCGGCGCCAGCCGCGACACGGTGATCGGCGAGGGCACCAAGATCGATAACCTCGTCCAGATCGGCCATAACTGCGTCATCGGCCGCCATTGCGTCATCGTCTCGCAGGTCGGCATCGCCGGTTCCTCGACGCTTGAGGATTTCGTCGTGCTCGGCGGCCAGGTCGGCCTCGCCGGCCACCTCACGGTCGGGATGGGCGCGCAGGTCGCGGCCCAGAGCGGCGTCGCCGGCGATATCCCGCGCGGCGCCCGCTATGGTGGCTATCCGGCCCAGCCGGCGCTGAACTGGGCCCGCGAGAGTGCGCTCCTGAAGATGCTGGTTGCCAAGCGCAGCAAGATCTCGGGCGGCTCCGAGGGCTGATTCATGTCGAATTTGCTTGATCGATTCAGGCAAGTTCCGGCAAACGGACGCTGAGCCGGCATCGCCGGATAGTGTCGCTGGTGAATGATATTGCGGCCGGCAGCCGATCGGACCGCAGAGGAGACGGGACAGCATGAACGAAGCGACTGCATCGCTGGGTGTGGCCGACATCCAGAAGATCATGGCCTGCATCCCGCACCGCTATCCCTTTCTTCTGGTCGATCGCGTCATCGAGATGAATGGCGACGAATCCGGCATCGGGATCAAGAACGTCACCGCCAACGAGCCGCAGTTCACCGGGCATTTCCCCGGCCGGCCGGTCTTCCCGGGCGTGCTGATGATCGAGGCGATGGCGCAGACCGCCGGCGTGCTCGTGGTCAGCGCGCGCGGCATCGACGAGGCTGCGGTCAGCACGGTGCTCTTCACCACGATCGACAAGGCCAAGTTCCGCAAGCCGGTCGTGCCGGGCGACACCTTGCACTTCCACCTCACCAAGGTCGCCCGCAAGCGCAATCTCTGGTTCTACCGCGGCGAGGCCAAGGTCGACGGCGTGCTCGTCGCCGAGGCCGAGATCTCCGCGATGGTGGCGTGAGCCAGCCGCAATCTGCCGTAATCAGGACGGGCCTTCTATGAGCGCGACTATCCACCCGATGTCGGTTGTCGACCCGGCGGCGCAGCTGGGCGAGGGCGTGGTCATCGGCCCCTTCTGCACGGTCGGGCCCCATGCGGTCCTCGGCGATGGGGTCGAGCTGATCAGCCACGTCTCGATCGCCGGCCGGACCACCGTCGGCGCGCGGTCCAAGCTCTACCCTTTCGCCTCGATCGGCCACCCGCCGCAGGACCTGAAATACCGCGGTGAGCCCTCGACCCTGATCATTGGCGCCGATTGCATGATCCGCGAGGGCGTGACCATGAACCCGGGCACCGAGGGCGGCGGCATGACGACCACGGTCGGCGACCGTTGCTTCTTCCTCGCGAATTCGCATGTCGGGCATGACAGCAAGATCGGCAGCAGCGTCATCTTCTCGAACAACGTCATGTGTGCCGGCCATGTGACTGTTGGCGATTTCGTCATTGTCAGCGGCGGCGCCGGGCTGCAGCAGTTCATCCGCATTGGCGATCATGCCTTCATCGGCGGCGGGGCCGGCGTGCTGAACGACGTCATCCCCTTCGGCATGGTGCGGGACAATCCGGCGCATCTGGCTGGCCTGAACCTGATCGGCCTGAAGCGGCGGAATTTTACGCGCGAGCAGATCCACGAGTTGCGCCGCGCCTACCGCCTGCTCTTCGCCGACGAGGGCACCTTGTCGGAGCGGGTCGAGGATGTCGCCAGCGAGTTCGCCTCGCATCCGCAGATCCACGAGATCCTCGACTTCATCCGCGAGGGCGGCGACAAGGCCATTTGCGTGCCGCGCGACGTCAACGCGCCCGACCGGTGAGCGCCGCGCCGGCACAAGCGGCGTTCCCGCTCGCCATCATTGCCGGCAGTGGCGAATACCCGCCGCGCCTCGCCAGCCTCGCTGCGGCGCGCGGGCATGAGGTCTACGTCGCGGCGATCGAGGGCGCGGCCCAGCCCGGCGATTTCGCGCCCCATTCGGTTCGCGCCTATCGCCTCGGCCAGCTCGGCCGGTTGCTCGACGAGCTGAAGCGGCGCGGTATCGGCGATCTCGTCATGATCGGCGCGCTGCCGCGCCCGAGCTTCGGCTCGCTGTTGCCCGAACCCTCGACGCTGAAATACCTGCCGCATTTCGCCCGAGCCTTTCAGGGCGGCGACGATCACCTGCTCAAGGGCGTCGTCCAGTTCTTCGAGAACCAAGGCTACCGCGTCCATGGCCCGGCCGATATCGCGCCGGCATTGACCGCGCCGCTTGGCGCTCTCGGCCGGCGTCAGGCTCCCACCGTGGCGCGCGCCGTCATCGAGCAGGGCTTTGCCTTGCTCGCCGCCCTGTCCCCCTTCGACGTCGGCCAGGCCGCCATCGTCGCCGATCACCGCGTCGTCGCGATCGAGGCGGCCGAGGGCACGGACGCGATGATCAAGCGCGTCGCCGAGCTCGTCGCTTCCGGCCGGCTCAAATTCGCGCGGCACGACGGCGTGCTGGTCAAGGCGCCGAAGGACGGCCAGGACCTGCGCGTCGACATGCCGGCGATCGGCCCCGACACGCTCCGCAACCTCGCTCAGGCCGGCCTTTCCGGTGTCGCCTTGCGGGCCGGCAAGGTCCTGGTCGGCGACAGCGACCGCCTTGGCAAGCTTGCCGACGAACTCGGCCTTTTCGTCGAGGGCGTGGCGTGAGGCCCTTTCGCCTCGTCATCGTCGCGGGCGAGGCCTCGGGCGACGCGCTCGCGCTGCGCTTCCTGAGGGTGCTGCGCCAGCGCCTTGGCGAGCGGCCGCTCGAACTCGCCGGCGTTGGTGGACAGGGCCTGATCGAAGACGGCCTCAAGCCGTTCTTCCCGCAGGCCGATATCGCGGTGATGGGCTTCGGGCCCGTGATCGCCCGCCTGCCGCTCCTGCTGCGGCGGATGAGCGACGCGGCCAAGGGCACGGCGGAATTCAAGCCGGACCTGCTGCTCACCATCGACGCCCCGGATTTCGGACTGCGGGTGGCGCAGAAGGTCCGCAAGCGCGCCCCGGCGATCCCGATCGCGCATTGGGTCTGCCCGAGCGTCTGGGCCTGGCGCTCCGGCCGGGCGCGCCGGATGGCGCCGCATGTCGACCGCATCCTGGCGCTGCTGCCCTTCGAGCCCGCGGCGCTTGAGCGGCTGCACGGGCCGAAGACCGTCTATGTCGGCCATCCGCTGGTCGAACGGCTGGCGGAACTGCGCCCCGATGCCGATGAGGCGACCCGCCGTGACGATGCGGCCACGCCCGATATCCTGATCCTCCCCGGCAGCCGCCGCTCCGAGATCAACCACCTCATGCCGGTCTTCGGCGAGGCGGTGGCGCTGATCGCCAAGGCGGTGCCCGGCGCGCGCTTCCTGCTGCCGGCCGTCCCGCATTTGCACGGTCTCATTGCCGAGAGGGCCGCGTCCTGGCCGCTCGCGCCGCAACTCGTCGGGGGCGAGGCCGGCAAACTCGCAGCTTTCCGCAGCGCGCGCGCGGCGCTCGCCGCTTCCGGTACGGTGACGCTCGAACTCGCGCTGGCGCAGGTGCCGACCGTCGCCGCCTATCGCGGCGCCGATTGGGAGGCCGCCATCGCCAAGCGCCTGATCAAGCTGCCCAGCGTCATCCTGCCGAACCTGATCGTCGGCCGCAGCTTCGTGCCCGAATTCATCCAGGAGACCGCGACGGCGGAGGCGCTCTCCGGCAAACTCCTCGACGTCCTGGCCGAGGGTCCGGCGCGCGCGGCGCAGCTCGCGGGTTTCGACGAGGTCGAGGCGATCATGCGCTCGGCTGGGGCGAGCCCGGCTGCCAACGCGGTCGATGCGGCCCTGGCGCTGCTGGCTGAGCGTGGCTCGAGCGTCTGAGCCCAAAGCTTTAGGCGGATGAGCTTCAAAGAGCCGAGCACGGCTCAAGCAAAAAAAAGCCGGCGGGAGTGATCCCGCCGGCTTCCTTGTCTCAAAGCTCTGATCAGCGGCGGCCGATCGGCGTGTACTCGCGCTGCGGCGCGCCGGTATAGAGCTGGCGCGGCCGGCCGATGCGCTGGGACGGGTCCTCGATCATCTCCTTCCACTGCGCGATCCAGCCGACGGTGCGGGCCAGAGCGAACAGGGCGGTGAACATCGTGGTCGGGAAGCCCATCGCCTTCAGGGTGATGCCCGAATAGAAGTCGATGTTCGGGTAGAGCTTCTTCTCGATGAAGTACTCGTCGCTCAGCGCGATGCGCTCAAGCTCGATCGCGACGTCGAGCAACGGGTCGTCCTTGATGCCGAGCTCGTTGAGGACCTCATGCGTGGTCTTCTGCATGATCTTGGCGCGCGGGTCGTAGTTCTTGTAGACCCGGTGGCCGAAGCCCATCAGGCGGAACGGATCGTTCTTGTCCTTCGCCTTGGCGATGTATTTCGGGATGTTCTCAACGCTGCCGATCTCCATCAGCATCTTCAGCGCCGCCTCGTTGGCGCCGCCATGGGCGGGGCCCCACAGGCAGGCCGTGCCGGCCGCGATGCAGGCGAACGGGTTGGCGCCCGACGAGCCGGCGAGGCGCACGGTCGAGGTCGAGGCGTTCTGCTCGTGGTCGGCGTGCAGGATGAAGATGCGGTCGAGCGCGCGCGACAGCACCGGGTTGACCTTGTACTCCTCCGCCGGCACCGCAAAGCACATGCGCAGGAAGTTCGAGGTGTAGTCGAGCGAGTTCAGCGGATACACGAAGGGCTGGCCGATCGTGTATTTATAGGCCATTGCCGCCAGCGTCGGCATCTTGGCGATCAGCCGCATCGACGCGATCATGCGCTGCTGCGGGTCCGAGATATCCGTCGAGTCGTGATAGAAGGCCGACATCGCGCCGATCGAGCCGACCAGCACCGCCATCGGGTGCGCGTCGCGGCGGAAGCCCTGGAAGAAGCGGGCCATCTGCTCGTGCACCATGGTGTGGCGCGTCACGCGATAGTCGAAATCGGCCTTCTGGCTCGCCGTCGGCAACTCGCCGTACAGCAGCAGGTAGCAGGTCTCGAGGAAGTCGCCATGCTCGGCGAGCTGCTCGATCGGGTAGCCGCGATGCAGCAGCACGCCAGCGTCGCCGTCGATATAGGTGATCTCCGACTCGCAGCTCGCCGTCGAGGTGAAGCCGGGGTCGTAGGTGAACATCCCGGTCTGGGCGTAGAGCTTGGCGATGTCGATGACGGAGGGGCCGATCGAGCCCGTCTTGATCGCCATGTCGACCGTCTTGCCGTCGACACTCAGCTGGCTGGTGGTTCCGCTCATCGATACCGATCCTTTCAGACTCGCTGCTTCTCAGTCTTCAGTCCCGCTCGCCCCGGTCGGGGCTACCGGCCAGCATCCGTCATCGAAGAGGCCAAGTATGTCGGCCCCATGACAGGTGCGGCTGGCGGAGGAGTTGGCTGGCGGGTTCATCCGACTGATTTACAAGCAATATTTGTGCCCGGGAGAGGGATGTTACGCTAGGCACATGTCGCGTCACTAGCTCATTTGCCGGGGCCGTTCAACCGATCCGAACGGCTGGTCGGACCTGCGCCAGTTCACGATTGATCAGCCAGCCGGGCCAAGGTCTCCTCGCGGCCGAGCACCGCCATCACGTCGAACAGGCCAGGCGACATCGCCCGGCCGGTCAGTGCCGCGCGCAGCGGCTGCGCCACCTGGCCGAGCTTCAGCGCATGCGTCTCGGCGAAGCTCCTGACGACCGCCTCAAGCGGCGCCGATGTCCAGTCGTTCACGGCGGCGAGCTTCGCCGCGAGATCGGGCATGCGCTGGCGCGCCGACTCGTCGAGCAGGATCGCGGCCTTTTGATCGAGCGCGAGCGGGCGCTTGGCGAAGAGGTAGGAGGCGCTGTCGAGCAACTCGACCAGCGTCTTGGCCCGCTCCTTCAGGCCGGGCATGGCGGCGAGCAGCTTCGCCTCCAGCTCCGGCGACAACGTCGGGCCGAGCCCATGGGCCGCGCCGATCTCGGGCAGGATCGTCTTCAGCGCCGCGAGCAGGTCGCGATCGTCCGACTGGCGCATGTAGAGCCCGTTCAGGCTCTCGAGCTTGGCGTAGTCGAAGCGCGCCGGCGAACGGCCGATCGAGGAGAGGTTGAACAGCGAGATCATCTCCTCGGTCGAGAAGATCTCCTGGTCGCCATGGCTCCAGCCGAGCCTGAGCAGGTAGTTGCGCAGCGCCACCGGCAGATAGCCCATCGAGCGATAGGCATCGACGCCGAGCGCGCCATGGCGCTTCGAGAGCTTGGCGCCATCCGCGCCATGGATCAGCGGGATATGCGACATGCTCGGCACTGTCCAGCCGAGCGCCTGGTAGATCTGGCTCTGCCGTGCCGCATTGGTCAGGTGGTCGTCGCCGCGGATGATATGGGTGACGCCCATGTCATGGTCGTCGACCACGACGGCGAGCATGTAGGTCGGGTTGCCGTCGGAGCGCAGCAGCACGAGGTCGTCGAGATTCTCGTTCTGCCAGGTGACGCGGCCCTGGACCTCGTCCTCGACGATGGTCTCGCCGGTCTGCGGCGCGCGCAGGCGGATCACCGGCTTGACGCCGGCCGGCGCCGTCGCCGGGTCGCGGTCGCGCCAGCGCCCGTCATAGCGCATCGGCCTGCCCTCGGCGCGGGCGGTCTCGCGCATCTCCTCGAGCTCCTGCTGGGTCGCGTAGCAGTAATAGGCCTTGCCCGTGGCGAGCATCTGCTCGGCCACCTCGCGGTGCCGGGCGGCGCGCTGGAACTGGTAGACGGTGTCGCCATCCCAATCGAGCCCAAGCCAGGAGAGCCCGTCGAGGATCGCGGCGATGGCCGGCTCGGTCGAGCGTTCGCGGTCCGTGTCCTCGATCCTGAGCAGCATCTTGCCGCCATGGCGGCGCGCATAGAGCCAATTGAACAGGGCGGTGCGGGCCCCGCCGATATGCAGGAATCCGGTAGGCGACGGGGCGAAGCGCGTGACGACCGCATCACTCATGAAATGAAGGCTCCGACAAAGGCGGGAGGAGAAGAACGCCGGCATTGCGGCAATGAAACGACGCGCCGGCTCTGGAGACATGACAACCGGCGCGGCCCCTGTAACATGGTGTCGGGGCCGGCGTTAAGCACAACATCGCCGGATTTGGGGGAGGGCGGATGCGCTCGGCGCCGCCGGAGCTTGGACCGCGTCGCGGCGCCTTGGCCTGGGCCTTGCCCGGCCGGCCCGAACGCTCGCGCTTTCCCGGTGCGGGTTTGGAACTTGCGCTTGCCGAGACGCGCAAGCGCCTGCTTGCAGCCTGCGCGGCCGAGGCCGAGCGCCGCCGGCTCTTCCTCTGGCTGCCGGTGCTGATGGGCCTCGGCATCCTGCTCTATTTCGCCGCCGATCGCGAACCGGCGCTCTGGGCCCCGGTGGCGGGTTTCGCCGCGGCCTCGGCTTCCGCCATTCTGCTGCGCTCGCGCCGGACGGCGATGTTGGCCTGCATCGCCATCGCCGCGATCTTCGCCGGCTTCGGCGCGGCCGCGTGGCGTACAGCGAGCATTGCCGCGCCGATGCTCGACCGCACCCGCATCGGCCAGCTCAGTGGCTTCGTGGAAACGGTCGAGGCGCGTGATGGCGGCGCGCGGCTGATCGTGCTGGTGACGAGCATTGCCGGACTCGAGCCGGCGCAGCAGCCCAGGCGCGTGCGCGTCAACGTCAAGGCCGGCTCGGTCGCGCCCGGCGATCACATCAGCGCCCTCGCGCGGCTTCTGCCGCCGCCGGGGCCGGCTCGGCCGGGCGGCTATGATTTCGGCCGCGACGCCTTCTTCCGTGGCCTCGGCGCCGTCGGCACCATTCCAGGCAAGGTCAGCCTGTCGCCGCCGCCCTGGCCGGCGCCGTTCGACTTGCGGCTGCGCGCCGCGATCGACCAAGCGCGCAACGCCCTGACCGAGCGCATCGCCACGATCGGCGGCGGGCAGGCGGGAGCGATGGCTGCGGCGCTGGTCACCGGCAAGCGCGGCCTGATCACCGAGGCGACCAATGTCGACCTGCGCGCCGCCGGCATCTACCACATCGTCTCGATCTCGGGCCTGCACATGGTCCTGGCGGCGGGCACGATCTTCTGGCTGGTCCGGGCGCTGCTGGCGCTCTCGCAGACGCTGGCGCTGCGTTGGCCGATCAAGAAGCTCGCGGCGCTCACGGCAATGGCCGGCGCCGTCAGCTATTGCGTCTTCTCCGGCGCGGAGGTCGCGACCGTGCGCTCGCTGATCATGACGCTGGTGATGCTCGGCGCGATCCTCGTCGACCGGCCGGCGCTGAGCATGCGCAACCTAGCGTTCGCGGCGATGATCGTGCTGATCCGCGAGCCCGATGCGCTGCTCGGCCCGAGCTTCCAGATGTCCTTTGGTGCGGTTGCCGCGCTCATCGCCTTCGCCGAGCGCTGGGAGGAGCGACGGCAAAGCGAGCCGCCATCGCTCTGGCCCTGGCCGCTGCGCCCGCTCGTTCAGGCCGCGATCGGCATCGTCGTCACCACGCTGGTCGCGACGGCCGCCACAGCGCCCTTCGGCGCCTATCATTTCCAGGCCTTCAACCCGTTCGGCCTGATCGGCAACGCGCTCGCCTTGCCCTTCGTCTCGCTGATCGTGATGCCTGCGGCGGTCTTCGGCGTGCTGGCCTATCCGTTCGGGCTGGACTGGCCGGCCTGGGCGCTGATGGGGCTCGCGTCCGGCTGGGTCATCGATCTCGCCCATTGGGTCGCGAGCTTCGACCATTCCAGCCTGATCATCCCCGCCTTCGGCCCGGCCGCGCTCGCCTGCTTCGCGGCCGGCCTGCTCTGGGCCACGCTCTGGACGACGCCGATCCGCTATCTCGCGATCCTGCCCTTCGCCGCCGGGCTCGCGGTCGCGTCAAAGCCGGAGCGGCCCGATATCCTGATCGAGCGCGACGGCTCCGGCATCCTGGTGCGCGGCGCCGAGGGTAGGCTCATCCTGGCCGGCAAGCCGAGCCCCTTCGTGTTGCAGCAATGGCTCAACGCCGAGGGCGACAGCCGCAAACCGGACGATGCCAGCCTGCGCGAGGGCGCCGCCTGCGACGCGCTCGGCTGCGTCGTCCGCGACAGGAACGGGCGCAGCATCGCCTATGCCCGCGATCGACTCGCGATCGCCGAAGATTGCCGGCGTGCCGACCTCGTCGTCACGCCGATTCCCTGGTCGGCCACCTGCGCCGCCAAGCTGATCGACCGCACGGCATTGTCACGCGATGGCGCGACGGCGTTGACAAGCCAGGCCAGCGGCTGGCGCGCGCATCTCTCCGAGCAGGCCGAGACGAACCGGCCGTGGAGTCGCAAGCCGCGACAAGCACAGGTCACGCAGCCCGCAGCGGCTGCGCCGTCAGCGCAGCCGGATGGGGCAGGGGATGAGCTGGAGCGGCTGCAGTGACCTGAGCAGCGGCTCAGGAAGCCTCCACCGTCATGGTCGGGCTTGTCCCGACCAACCACGTCTTATCCAAGCCGCGCGGTCGCAAGACATGGATGCTCGGCACAAGGCCGAGCATGACGGCGAGGGCCGAACGTCCATGACGAAGTGTCAGTAGCGCCGGAACAGGTTCACCAACCGGCCCTGAATCTTGACCCGGTCGGGGCCGAGCACCCGCGTCTCATAGGCTGGATTGGCGGCTTCCAGTGCGATCGAGGAGCCGCGCTTGCGCAGCCGCTTCAGGGTCGCTTCCTCATCGTCGATCAGGGCGACGACGATGTCGCCGGTATTGGCCGTGTCCTGGCGGCGGATCACCACCGTGTCGCCGTCGAGGATGCCCGCCTCGACCATCGAGTCGCCGCGGACCTCGAGCGCATAATGCTCGCCGCCGCCCAGCATGTCGGCCGGCATCGAGACGTTGTGGCTGCGGCTCTGGATCGCCGAGATCGGCGTGCCGGCGGCGATCCGGCCCATCACCGGGATCGCGACCATCGAGCGGATGTCCTCTTCCGGCGCGGGCGGCTTGGCCTTACCGAGCCCGCCCTGGACGACCGAGGGGCTGAAGCGCGCGCGCGGCGCCTGCGGCCCGCCGCCGCCTTCCGGCATCTTGATCACCTCCAGCGCGCGGGCCCGGTTCGGCAGCCGGCGAATGAAGCCGCGCTCCTCGAGCGCCATGATCAGCCGGTGGATGCCGGATTTGGAGCGCAGGTCGAGCGCGTCCTTCATCTCGTCGAAGGAGGGCGGGACGCCGGTCTCGCGCAGGCGCTCCTGGATGAAGCGAAGCAGCTCGAACTGTTTACGTGTCAGCATGACCTGCGAGTGCCCCCAAAACGGAATCGAAACAAATCACGAACACCATACATGTTCGCGCTGTGTTCCGCAAGCCGAGCCAGAGAAAGGGCTCAGCGCAGCCGGATGATCCGGCAGGGGGAGTTTTGCTTTGCCGACTCCGCGAACGCCGACCTGATGACGAGGGCGTCGGCCCGCGACAATGCGGCGAGCATCGAGGAATCCTGCTTTTCGAACGGCGTCGCCTGCCAGCCGGCTTCGGTCAGCGCCAAACTGGCCCGCAAATAGTCCTGCCGCTCATCATTTGCCGGCAAATCTCTTCCAAGAATGCCCGGCTCGCTGCGGTCGCGCTGCGGCTCCGGCATGCCGAGCAGGGCCTCGACCAGCGGCAGCACGAAGAGATGGCCGCAGACGATCGAGGAGACCGGGTTGCCGGGCAGGCCGAGCGCGACCATGCGGCCGAGCCGGCCCGTCATCATCGGCTTGCCCGGCCGCATCGCGATCTTCCAGAAGCCGAGCGCCATGCCCTGCGCCTTCAGCGCCGCCTGCACGAGGTCGTGCTCACCCACGGAAGCGCCGCCCAGCGTGATCAGCACATCGGCATCGGCGCTGCGGGCGCGGCCGATCTTCTCGGCAAGGTCCTCATGCGTGTCGCGGGCGATGCCGAGATCGAGCGCGGCGGCGCCGGCCTGCTCGACCAGCGCGGCGAGCGCATAGCTGTTCGAGGCGACGATCTGGTCGGGACCGACCGGCTCGCCCGGCAGCACCAGCTCGTCACCGGTCGCCAGGATCGCGACCAGCGGCTTACGGCGCACCGAGAGCGTCGGGTGCCCCATCGCCGCGGCAAGGCCTAGCGAGGCGCTGTCGAGCCGGCTGCCGGCCTTGAGCAGGATTTCGCCCTCGCGGAAATCGAGGCCGGCAGGCCGCACGAACAGCCCTTTCCGAGCGCCTTCGCGCACCTTGATCACCGGGGTGCCGACGCCCTCGGCATTCTCCTGGATCAGGATCGTGTCGGCGCCTTCCGGCAAAGGCGCGCCGGTGAAGATGCGCACGGTCTCGCCGGCCGAGAGCGCGCCGTTGAAGGCCCGGCCGGCTGCGGATTCGCCGACGACATGCAGCTCGGCTCCAACGGAAAGGTCATCGCCCCGTACCGCATAGCCGTCCATCGCCGAGTTGGCGAAGGGCGGCTGGGTCCGGAGTGCCTTCAGATCCTCGGCGAGCACGCGGCCCGCGCAAGCTGCCAGCGGCAAGCTCTCAGCCGGCATCACGCCGGGTACGCTGTCGATCAGCGCCTTCAGCGCGACGGGAACGGGGGTGAGGCTCACGCTGCCGGCTCCGCGATGTCGTAGGCGCCCGATTTGCCGCCGGATTTATGGACGAGCCGGATGCCCTCGATCCGCATGGCGCGGTCGACGGCCTTGACCATGTCGTAGACGGTTAGGCAGGCGACGCTGACGGCCGTGAGCGCCTCCATCTCGACGCCTGTCTGGCCCCTCATTCTGACCTCCGCGCGCACGCGGACGCCGGGCAGGGCCTCGTCGATCGCGAGGTCGACCGCGACCTTGCTGATCAGCAGCGGGTGGCAGAGCGGGATCAGCTCATGCGTGCGCTTCGCTGCCATGATGCCGGCGAGCCTTGCGGTGCCGAGCACGTCGCCCTTCTTCGCCTCGCCGTCGCGGACGATGGCCAGCGTCGCCGCCTGCATCAGCACCAGGCCTTCGGCGATGGCGATGCGGGAGGTCTCGTCCTTGTCGCCGACATCGACCATGTGGGCCTGGCCCTGCGCGTCGAGATGGCTGAGCCGGCTCATGCCGCCAGCAGCTCCCGCGTCGCGGCGGCGACGTCCTGCTGCCGCATCAGGCTTTCGCCGACCAGGAAGGTATTGACGCCGCTGCGCTGTAGCCGCGCGATGTCGGCCGGCGTGAAGATGCCGCTCTCGCCGACGATGATCCGGTCGGCCGGAACGCGCGGTGCCAGCGTTTCCGTGACCGCAAGGTCGACATGGAAGCTGCGCAGGTCGCGGTTGTTGATGCCGAGCAGCTTGCTGTCGAGCCCGAGCGCGCGATCAAGCTCAGCCTCATTATGGACCTCGACCAGCACATCCATGCCGAGCCCCTTGGCGGTCTCGTTGAGCGCGCGCGCAGTCGCATCGTCGACGCCGGCCATGATGATCAGGACGCAGTCGGCGCCCCAGGCCCGGGCCTCGAAGACCTGATACGGCTCGTAGAGGAAGTCCTTGCGCAACACCGGCAAGCCGCTCGCGGCCCGCGCCTGTTCCAGGAATTCCGGCCGGCCCTGGAAGGAGGGCGCATCGGTCAGCACCGAGAGGCAGGCGGCGCCGCCCTCGGCATAGGCCTTGGCCAGCGCCGGCGGGTCGAAATCGGCGCGGATCAGCCCCTTGGACGGGCTCGCCTTCTTGATCTCGGCGATCAGCGCCGAACGGCCAGCCGCATGTTTCGCGGCCAGCGCCCCGGCGAAGCCGCGCACCGGCGCTGCCGCCAAAGCCAGCTTTTCGATCTGCGCCTCTGAGACCAGCGCCTTGGCGGCGGCGATCTCCTCGCGCTTATAGGCTTCGATGCGGGCAAGGATGTCGGTCATCGCCCCCTCATGCGTTCGAGCTTGCGACCAGCGCCGCCAGCGTGGCCTTGGCCTTGCCTGTGTCGATGGCGGATGTGGCGCGCGCCAGGCCGTCGCGCAAGTCGCCGGCCTGGCCTGCGACGACGAGGGCCGCGGCGGCGTTGAAGGCGGCGATGTCGCGGAACGCGGTCTTCTGGCCGTCGAGCACGGCGCGCAGCGCCTCGGCATTCTGCGCCGGCTCGCCGCCGCGCAGGTCTTCCGGCTTGGCGCGCGGCAGCCCGACATCGTCGGGGCTGATCGAAAAACTCTCGATCTTGCCGCTATCGAGCGAGACGACGCGGGTCGGGCCCGTCGTGGTGATCTCGTCGAGCCCATCCGAGCCGTGCACGGCCCAGATGCGCTGCGAGCCCAGCGTCTGGAGCACCCGCACCATCGGCTCCAGCCAGGTCTCGGAGAAGGCGCCGACGAGCTGCTTCTTGACGCCGGCCGGGTTGGAGAGCGGGCCGAGCAGGTTGAAGATCGTGCGAGTGCCGAGCTCGGTGCGCACCGGCGCGACATGGCGCATCGAGGCGTGATGCGTCGGCGCGAACATGAAGCCGACGCCGGCCTCGGCGATACAGCGCTCGGTCCCGGCCGGGTCGAGCCCGACCTTGACGCCGAGCGCGGTCAGCACGTCGGCCGCGCCGGAACGCGAGGACGCCGCGCGGTTGCCGTGCTTGGCCACCGGCACGCCGCAGGCTGCGGTGATGATCGAGGCCAGCGTCGAGACGTTGTAGGAGCCCGAAGCGTCGCCGCCGGTGCCGACGATGTCGATCGCGTCGGCCGGGGCCTTCACGGTCAGCATCTTGCCGCGCATGGCGCTGACCGCGCCCGCGATCTCCTCGGTGGTCTCGCCGCGCACGCGCAGAGCCATTAGGAAGGCGGCGGCCTGCGCGTTGGTGACCTCGCCGGAGAGGATGGTGTCGAAGGCGTCCCTAGCCTCCTCGCGTGAGAGCGAGGCGCCGGTCGCCACCTTGGCGATGAAGGGTTTGAAATCGTCCATGATCGTTCTTGGAAACTCAGGCTGTCTCGGTGAGGGCGGCACGGCTGTTCGCCTTCGACCATCGTTCGGCGAGGTCGAGGAAATTGCGCAGGATCGTCGCGCCATGCTCGGAAGCGATGCTCTCGGGATGGAACTGCACGCCGTGCAGCGGCAGCTCGCGATGCGACAGCGCCATGATCAGGCCGTCCTCGGTCGCGGCCTCGATCTCCAGCTCGGTCGGGCAGCTCTCGCGCGCCACGATGAGCGAGTGATAGCGCGTCGCCTGGATCGGCCCGTTGATGCCGTGGAACAACCCGCGGGCGCGATGCGTGATCGTCGAGATCTTGCCGTGCATCGGCAGCGGTGCGCGGATGACGTCGCCGCCAAAGGCCTGGCCGATCGCCTGCAGGCCGAGGCAGACGCCGAAGATCGGCACGCTTGCGGCGCCCTCGCGCACGAGGTCGAGGCAGATGCCGGCCTCGTTCGGCGTGCAGGGGCCGGGCGAGAGCACGATCGCGTCATGGCCGCCGGCGAGCGCCTCTTCAGCGCTTAGCGCATCGTTGCGGCGCACTTCGACCTCGGCTCCGAGCCCGCCGATCAGATGGACCAGGTTCCAGGTGAAGCTGTCGTAATTGTCGATCAGCAGGACGCGCATTGTCGCTCTCGGCCTCCCGACCGCGATTGTTGGCGAAGGTCATGCCCGTTCAAGGGTCTGCCGGTCAAGCTGTTGTACCGGCAAAGCCATTCCGCGCAGGCGGATCGACGCCTTCGCGATTGCCTAACGGCACCGGCAGGCGACATGATGCGAACCACTTGATAAATGCGATGCGGCCGTCACGGCTGCGTCAAGCGGCGGTGGCATGCGGTAGCGTGATGGTTGGAGTGTCTCAGATCGGGCGATGGCTGGCGGTTGGCGCAGCGCTTGTGCTTGCCGCATGCAATACCGGCGAGCGGCCCCGCGCGTTGCCAATGGAGGAACTGGCGACGGCCGAGGTCGTCAACTACGGCACGATCCGCTTCTGGGGCGATGCCGTCGCCGAGAACACCAGCCAGTATCTCGACAACCAGTACAAGCAGATCGCCGCCTCCGGTTGCCGTCCCTGCCAGTCCGCCGCGACCTTCCTCGCGCTGTCCGGCGGCAGTGGTGACGGTGCCTATGGCGCCGGCTTCCTCGCTGGTTGGACGGCGCGCGGCGACAGGCCGCAATTCGAGGCCGTGACCGGCGTCAGCACCGGCTCTCTGGCCGCGCCCTTCGTCTTCCTGGGATCGAAATACGATGATGCGCTGCGCGAGATCTACACCCGCTACGGCGACGAGCAGCTCTTCCGCACCAAGGGCGTCTTCGGGCTGCTCAGCGAGTCGCTCTACGACAACGCGCCGCTGCGGCTGATCATCGAGCGCTACACCACCGACGCACTGCTGGACGAAATCGCCGCCCAGCATCGCAAGGGCCGCCGGCTGCTGGTCCAGACCACCAACCTGGATGCGCAGCGCCCGGTGATCTGGGACATGGGCTCGATCGCGGCAAGCGGCCAGCCTGACCGCAAGAAGCTCTTCGTCGACATCCTGCTGGCTTCGGCCGCGATTCCGGCAGTGTTCCCGCCAGTGCGGCTCAACGTCACCAGCAATGGCCGGGCCTATGACGAGCTCCATGTCGATGGCGGCGTGACCTCGCAGATATTCTTCGCGCCGCCGGGGCTCGATCTGAAGGGCGCGGCGCAGCGCAATCTCGGCCATCAGCGCAAGCTCTCGCTCTACGTCATCCGCAACGGCAAGCTGAAGCCGGAATACCGGGCCTCGGTCCAGACCGTCGTCGGCCTCGCGACCCGCTCGATCGCGACGCTGGTGAAGTACCAGGCGCTGGCGAACATCTGGACGATCTCGGCTGCGGCCGAGCGCCTCGGAGCCCGCTTCTCCTTCACGGCGATCCCCGAGAGCTTCCAGGAAAAGCAGCGCTCGGATTTCGACACCAACTACATGAAATCGCTCTTCGATCTCGGCTTCGAGCAGGCGCAGAGCGGCAAGGCCTGGGAGACCGAGCCGCCGCTTTCGCCGACGCTGTCGATGCGGTGAGGCGAGGGAAGCAATGCTGCAGCGCGATCACCTGACCGTCATTGCGCCCTCGCTCGCCGAGGGCGTCGCCCATGTCCGGAGCTGCCTCGACCTCGACATCCCCTATGGCCGCGCCCATGACGGCATGGGCACACATAACCACCTGCTGCGGCTGGGCGACGACGTCTATCTCGAGGTCATCGCGGTCGACCCCGCTGCGCCGCCCCCCGGGCGCCCGCGCTGGTTCGGACTCGATGATTCCGGGCTGGTGCGAAGCAACTGGGACGAGGGCTTTCGCCTGCGCGGCTGGGTCGCGCGGACGACCGGCATCGCCGACATGCTGGCGCGGCACGGCGCCATTCTCGGCGAGGAGGTCCGGCTCACGGGCTCGGGGCGCTCCTTCTCCTTCGCGGTTCCGCCAGGCGGCGCGCTGCCGCTCGCGGGGCTCGCACCCTCGGTGATCGATCGCGGCGGGTATCCTCCGTCGATTGCCGCCATGCCGGAGCTCGGCGCCCGGCTGCGCTCGTTCACCGTCGAGCATCCGCAGCCCGAGGACGTGGCGGCGCTCTATGAGAGGCTAGGCGTCGAAAACCCGCCCGATATCCGCCGCGGCGAGCGCCTGCGCTATCGGGCGATGATCGAGACGCCGGCCGGGCTGAGAGAGCTCAACTGAAGCGGAGCGCTCCCGCTACTGCCCCCGCCCGGCCCGCGAGGCGAACCTGATCGCCTCTTCCGCCGCCTTGAACAGGGCCTTGGCCTTGTTGATGCACTCAAGCTGCTCGGAGACCGGGTTGGAATCGTAGACGATGCCGGCGCCGGCCTGGACGTGCATGCGCCCATCCTTGACCACCGCGGTGCGCAGCACGATGCAGGTGTCCATCTCGCCATTGGCGCCGAAATAGCCGATGCAGCCGCCATAGGCGCCGCGCGCGTCGTGCTCAAACTCGTCGATGATCTCCATCGCCCGCACCTTCGGCGCGCCCGAGACCGTGCCGGCCGGGAAGCCCGCCGCGAGCGCCGCGAGCGCGTCATGCTGCGGATCGATTTCGCCCTCGACATTCGAGACGATGTGCATGACCTGGCTGTAGCGCTCGATGAAGAAGGAATCCGTCACCTTCACCGTGCCGATCTTGCTGACGCGGCCGACATCGTTGCGGCCGAGGTCGAGCAGCATCAGGTGCTCGGCCCGCTCCTTCGGATCGGCGAGCAGCTCCTCGGCCAGCGCCTCGTCCTCCTGCGCCGTCTCTCCGCGCCGCCGCGTGCCGGCGATGGGGCGGATGGTGACGGTGTCGTCGCGCAGCCGGACCAGGATCTCCGGGCTGGAGCAGACGATCTGGAAACTGCCGAAGTCGAGATAGCACAGGAAGGGCGCCGGATTGACCCGCCGCAGCGCCCGGTAGAGCGCGAAGGAGGGCAGCGCGAACGGCGCCTCGAAGCGCTGCGACAGCACGACCTGGAAGATGTCGCCGGCGCGGATGTACTCCTGCGCCTTGCCGACCATCTCGTGGAACTCGGCCTCGCTCGTATTCGAGACGACCGCGGGCTCGGGCAGGGCGCTGATGTCGATCGCGGCCTCCGAGGGCAGGGGACCCTCCAGCGCCATCACCACGGCGTCGAGCCGCTCCTGCGCCCGCTCATAGGCGGCCCGCGCCGGAACGCCGACCTGCGGCCGGACCGGGGTGACGAGATGGATCTCGTCGCGCACCGAATCGAACACCACCATCAGCGTCGGCCGCATCAGGATGGCGTCGGGAACGCCGGTGCCGGTCTCCTTGGGTTCGGGCAGGCGCTCCATCAGGCGCACCATGTCGTAGCCAAGATAGCCGAAGATGCCGGCCGCCATCGGCGGCAGGTCGTCCTCACTCGGGATCGCGCTTTCGGCGAGCAGGGCGCGCAGGCTCTCGAAGGCCGGGCGCGGATCGGGCTGGAAGCTCTCGCCGAGCGCCGTGCGGCAGAGCGAGGCCTCGCCGTGGTGGCAGCGCCAGAGCACGTCTGGCTCGATGCCGATCATCGAGTAGCGGCCACGCACGGCGCCGCCCTCGACCGATTCGAGCAGGAAGGCCGGCCCTTGCGTGGCATGGCGCAGCTTCAGGAAGGCCGCGACCGGCGTCTCGCAATCGCCGACCAGCGCCTGGCGCAGCAACTGGACGTTGCCCGCGTCATAGGTCGCGGCGAAGCGTTCGAAATCGGAGAGAAGCGGCATCAGTTCGTCGTGCCGCCGGTGGCGTTCCTGAATGCGGCGTCGTTGAACGAGACGCCGAGATCGGCCTGCAGCTTGGCGACATAGGCCGTCAGCATGTCCTCGCTGATGCTGGAGCCGAGCAGGCGGGCGAAGTTCTCGGCCTCCTGCGTGGTGCGCGCATAGGGCGGCACCGTGGCGCTGTCGACCTTGAACAGCACGCGCCCGTCGCCGGCTGCGGCGGAGTTGCTCTTGCCGACAGGGGTGCCGAAGATCAGCGTCACGACATTGGCTGGCAGCTCCGGCTTCTGGTCCTGGCGTCCCAGGTCCTGCGCCTGCTCGATCGTCAGCCCGGCCGCGGCCGCGACGACCTCGAAAGCCTCGCCGGCATCGAGCTTCTGCACCAGCTCGCGGGTCTTGGCCGAGAGCCTGTTGGCGACCTCGTCGCCGTGCCATTGCGCCTCGACCTGCGCCTTGACCTCGTCGAAGCTCTGGTCGCGCGAGGGATCGATCTTGGTGACGTCGAACCAGACATAGCCGGCGTCGCGCGGTAGGCGGATCGCCTCGTTGTCGACGCCGATATCGGAGCGGAAGATCGCCTGCAGCGTGCTGTCGCCGCCCGGCAGCGCCTCTTCCTGGGTGCCGTCGGGCTTGCGCAGGCGGGCGTCGGCCGGGCCGAGCGCGCGCAGGTTCAGCTTGAACTCGGCGGCGATCTCGGCGAGCGGCTTGGCGGCGGCGCGCTGGTCCTCGATCTTGTCGTGCAGCTCGGTGAGCTGGCTCGAGGCCTTGCCGGTGGCGATCTCGGCCTTCACCTCGCCGGCGACCTCCTCATAAGGCCGCACATGCCCGGGCTCGACCTTGGTGACGCGCAGCAGCACCGGGCCGAAGGCGCCGTCGACCGGCGCGCTGACCGCGCCTTCCGCAAGCTCGAAGGCGCCGTTGCGCACGGCCTCGTCGAAGACCTGCGGGCGGGTGAAGGTGCCGAGCGTCAGGTCCTTCTCGGCGACGTTGCGCTCGGCCGCGATCGACTCATAGGTCGCGCCGCCGTCGATCTTGGCCTTGGCCGCCTGGGCGTCCGTCAGCGAGGGGAAGCTGATCTGCTGGATCGTGCGCTGCTCGGGCGCGGTGAAGCGCTGCGCCTTGATCTGCTCGTAGCGCGCCTTGGCCTCGTCGTCGCCGATGGTCGCAGGGTTGGCCAGCGCCTCGGCCGTGATCGCGAGCAGGTTGGCGCTGCGGTATTCCGGAGCGCGGAACGAGGTCTTGCGTTCCTCGAAATAGGTCTTGAGCTGCGCCTCGCCCGGCGCGGCGATCTCGCCGGCGGCGCTGGCCGGCACCTTGGCGAAGGTCACGGTGCGGCGCTCGTTGCGCAGGCGGTGGCCGAGCTCCTGCAGGGCGACGGGCGCACCCACTGCGCCGACGACCATCTCGGCCAGCTCCTGGCGCAGGATCGTCTCGCGCTGCGTGCGCACATAGCTCTGCTCGGTGAAGCCGTTGGTGCGCAGCAGGTCGTTGAAGCGCGGCGCCGAGAAATTGCCGGAGGCATCGCGGAAGTTCGGATCGTCGAGGATGAGGTTGCGGATCGTCTCGTCGGAGACGGCGAGGCGCATGTTGCGCGCCGTCTGGTCGAGCGTCGCCTCGGTCAGCAGCTTCGCCAGCACCTGGCGGTCGAGGCCGATCGCGCGGGCCATTTCAGGCGTGATCGCCCGGCGCTGCTGGCGCGTCAGGTTTTGCACCTCGTTCTGGTAGGCGGTGCGCATCTGCTCGATGCCGATCTCCACCTTGCCGACCTTGGCGACCTCGTTGCGGCCATAGCCGCGGAAGATGTCGCCGACGCCCCAGATCGCGAAGGCGCCGATCAGAACGCTGAACATCAAGACGATGAGAAGCTTGCCGAGGAAGGTCTCGCCCGCCTTGCGGATGCGCTGCATCATCATGTCAGTCGTTCTTTCCTGCGTCCTGCCGCGTGGTCGCGGCGTGAGCCTTCAGCTTTAATCGTTGGCGCTTATAGGAACCGATCGTGCCGCCCGCAATCGCCGCGTGCTCTTGCCGCCTGATTGCGGCGCCGGCTAGGCGTTGCTAGACGCAAAACGGACAACAAAAAGGGAGATCCGGCAGGTGACGCGCAGCATCAGGCCACTGGTGGCCGGCAACTGGAAAATGAACGGGCTCAAGGCCGATCTCGCCGTCGCGACGGAGGTGGCGAAGGGCTACGCGCCGGAGCTGAAGGGCAAGGTCGATCTCGCCATTTGCCCGCCCGCGAGCCTGCTTTTCATGGCGAGCGCCGCGCTGATCGGCTCGCGCATCGCCACCGGCGGGCAGGATTGCAGCGCGCAAGGCTCCGGCGCCTTCACCGGCGAGGTCTCCGCCGCGATGCTGACTGACGCGGGCGCGACCTATGCCATCGTGGGTCATTCCGAGCGCCGCACGCTCCATGGCGAGACCAACGCGATCGTGAAGGCCAAGGCCGAGGCCGCGCAGAAGGAATTGCTCGTCCCGATCGTCTGCGTCGGCGAGACCCGCGAGGAGCGCGAGGCCGGCAAGGCGCTCGCCATCGTCCGCAGGCAGATTCGCGGCTCGGTTCCGGATGGCGCGAGCGCCGCCACATTGGTCGTCGCCTATGAGCCGGTCTGGGCCATCGGCACCGGGCTCACGCCCACGGCGCAGGATGTCGCGGAGATGCACGCGGCGATCCGCGCCGAGCTCGGCAAGCTGCTCGGCAAGGCCGCTGCGGCCGGCGTGCGCTTGCTCTACGGTGGCTCGGTCAAGCCTTCGAACGCGGCCGAATTGATGAACGTCGCCAATGTCGACGGCGCGCTCGTCGGCGGCGCGAGTTTGAAGGCCGAGGAGTTCCTGGCCATCGCCAAGGCTTGCGTCTGAAAACCTGCGCCTGACGCCTCTGCAATCCGGCCGTTGCAGGAATGACGCAATTGCCGGGTGGCACAGTCTGAAACTGCGTGCTATGTGCCGCGCCGAAGCCGCTACCGGCGGCACGCGGCGCGGGCACCCTTGGCGGCGGCCTGCGCCATACCTATTTCGCGAGATCATGCAGAACGTTCTCATCGTCATCCATCTGATCATCGTGATCGCGCTCGTCGGCGTGGTCCTGCTGCAGCGTTCCGAAGGCGGCGGCCTCGGCATGGGCTCGGGCGGCGGAGGCGGCGTCGGCGGCTTCATGACCGGCCGCGGCCAGGCCAACGCGCTGACCCGCGCCACTGCGATCCTGGCGGGCGCCTTCTTCCTGACCTCGATCGCGCTCGCGATCCTGGCCAATCAGGGCCGCACGCAGCGCTCGATCATCGATGGCGCGCCGGCCTCGACTGCGCCTGCCGCGCCGACCGGCCCGAGCGCCCCCAATGCCAGCGGGCAGGGCGGCGTGCTCGACCAGCTCCGGCAGATGCAGAACCAAGGCAGCGGCGGCTCGCAACCGCCGACGCCATCGGCGCCCCCGGCGCCGCAGCAGTAACGGACGACAGGGCAGGGGCCGGGAAACCGGCCCTTCTCTTTTGTGGGAAAGCTGCCGGGAAACCGGCCCTTTTCTTTTGGTGTGAGCCTGCCGATGCGTCAGCGCGGCTAGGCTGTGGACAAGCGTGCGGGGCAGGGCGGTGTTGCACGCCGGCGCTTCGCGAATCGCAAACCTGGGTCTAGAGGAGAACTCCCATGACGCGGTACGTTTTCATCACCGGCGGCGTGGTGTCCTCGCTTGGCAAAGGCCTGGCGGCGGCGGCTCTGGCAGCCCTCCTTCAAGCGCGCGGCCACACGGTTCGCCTGCGCAAGCTCGACCCCTACCTCAATGTCGATCCGGGCACGATGAGCCCGTATCAGCATGGCGAGGTCTTCGTGACCGATGACGGGGCCGAGACCGACCTCGACCTCGGCCATTACGAGCGCTTCACCGGCCGGCCCTGCAATAGGGGCGACAACATCACCACCGGCCGCATCTACATGGACATCCTGACCAAGGAGCGCCGCGGCGACTATCTCGGCGCAACCATCCAGGTCGTCCCGCACGTCACCAACGCGATCAAGGAATTCGTCCTCACCGGCAACGAGGACTATGACTTCACCCTGGTCGAGATCGGCGGCACGGTCGGGGACATCGAGAGCCTGCCGTTTCTCGAAACCATCCGCCAGGTCAACCAGCAGCTGCCGCGCGGCCAGTGCATCTTCATTCACCTGACGCTGCTGCCCTATATCCCGACCGCCGGCGAGCTGAAGACCAAGCCGACCCAGCACTCGGTCGCCGAGCTGCGCTCGATCGGCATCCAGCCCGACATCCTGCTCTGCCGCACCGACCGCGAGATTCCGCGCGAGGAGCGCCGCAAGCTCGCGCTGTTCTGCAACGTCCGCGAGACCGCCGTGATCGAGGCCCGCGACGCCGCGTCGATCTACGACGTGCCGCTGTCCTATCATGCCGAGGGGCTCGACAACGAGGTCCTGGCCGCCTTCGGCATGGATGCCAGCGCCGAGCCCGACATCAGCGGCTGGAAGCGCATCTCCGAGCGCGTCAAGAACCCCGAGGGCGAGGTCACCATCGCCGTCGTCGGCAAGTATACCGGCATGAAGGACGCCTATAAGTCGCTGATTGAGGCGCTGACCCATGGCGGCATCGCCAACCGGGTCAAGGTCAACCTCGACTGGATCGAGTCGGAGGTCTTCGAGAAGGAGGACCCGGCGCCCTTCCTCGACCACGTCCACGGCATCCTGGTGCCCGGCGGCTTCGGCCATCGCGGCGCCGAGGGCAAGATCAAGGCAGCAACCTTCGCCAGAATGCGCAAGGTGCCCTATTTCGGCATCTGCTTCGGCATGCAGATGGCGGTGATCGAGGCCGCCCGCTCGCTCGCCCATATCGAGAACGCCAATTCGAGCGAGTTCGGCCCCACGGACGAGCCGGTCGTCGGCCTGATGACCGAATGGATGCGCGGCAACGAGCTCGAGCAGCGCGCCGCCGGCGGCAATCTCGGCGGCACGATGCGGCTCGGCGCCTACGCCTCGAAGCTCGAACCCGGCTCGAAGATCGCCAAGATCTACGGCTCGACCGAGATCTCCGAGCGCCATCGCCACCGTTACGAGGTCAACATGACCTATCGCGACCGGCTCGAGCAGAAGGGCATGGCGTTCAGCGGCGTCTCGCCGGATGGCTTGCTGCCGGAGACGATCGAGTATCCCGACCATCCATGGTTCATCGGCGTGCAATACCATCCCGAGCTGAAGTCGCGCCCGTTCGAGCCGCACCCGCTCTTCGCCAGCTTCATCGAGGCGGCGGTGGTGCAGAGCCGGTTGGTCTGACGGCCTTCCCTTCTCCCCTTGCGGGAGAAGGTGCCCCGAAGGGGCGGATGAGGGGTCGCGCTGCCCTTTCCGAATGTCGAGGACGTCACGCGCGATGTTGCAATCGTCGCGCGACCCCTCATCCGTCAGCGCTTCGCGCTGCCACCTTCTCCCGCAGGGAGAGAAGGGAAGGACGCGGCTCCCGAACAAATTGCCCGATACCCGCTGGCGAAACCGCGCCGGCCGCTTATAGTCTGCCGCAATATTCGATCAGTCGAAGGCTTGGGGGCAGGCACGATGACGATCTCCATGGCCGGCTTGCCGGCATTTCTGCTGTATTTCTGCGTGGGCAGCGCCTTGATCGCCGGGTTTGCGGTGATCTATTTGCGACTCACTGCGCATGATGAGATCGCGCTGATTCGCGCCGGCAATCTCTCCGCTGCGGTCGCCTTCGGCGGCAACCTCGCCGGCTTCTCGATCCCGCTCGAAAAGGCGATCGCTCAGGCGAGCAGCATTCCCGATTGCGTGCTCTGGGCCGTCGCCGCGATGCTGATCCAGTTCGCCGTCTACGGCCTGGCCCGCCTCCTGATCCCCGAGCTTTCCAAGAAGATCGAGGAGGACAAGCTGCCCTCCGCCGCGATGCTCGCGGTCATCGCCGTGATCAGCGGCACGCTGGCCGCCGCCAGCATGACGATCTGAGGGCAGGGCGATGAAGCGCTCGACCCAGATCGGACTTGCCGCCGTGGGCGTCGTGCTCGTCGCCTCGTTCTGGCCGCGCGGCGACGATTCGTCGGACGAGAACCTCGTCTACAACTCGCTGGCCGATTGCCGCGCCGCCGGCCAGCTCAGCGCGAGCCAATGCGAGCAGCGCTTCAACGAGGCCTCCGCCAACCATCTCCGCGATGCCAAGAAGTTCACCAGCACCAGCCAATGCGAGACCGAATATGGCAGCGGCAGCTGCCAGAGCGCGGTCTGGAACGGCGCCCAGGTCGTCATTCCCGCACTCGCCGGCATCATGCTGGCGCGCAGCTTCGCCCAGGGTGGCGGCGCGGCCCAGCCCCTGCTGCCGCCAACCAACCAGGCCTGCCCGCCTGGCAGCCAGGCCGAGGGCTGCCAGCAGGCACGCTCGTCGTCATCCTCGTCGTCCAGCAGCAGCGGTGGCGGCGGCTATCGCAGCAGCAGCTCCTCGTCCTCCTCGGCGCGCGCCTATTCGACCTCCTCGGGCGCTACGGTCATTGCTCGCGCCGGCTCGTCACCGGGAAGCGCCACGGCGACGAGCGTCTCCTCGCGCGGCGGCTTCGGCTCGACCTCGCATTCTTACAGCTCCTCGTCGTCGTCCTGAGATGCGCCGTATCAAGCTCGCTCCGCGCCCGAACTGGCAGGCCGAGGTCGAGCGCCTCGGCTTCGCCTTCCATACGATCGACGGCGAGACCTATTGGGATGAGAGCGCCGCCTATGCCTTCACGCTTGAGGAGATCGAGCGCGACATCGAAGCGCCGACCGGCGCGATCGAGCAGCTCTGCTTCGCCTTCATCGAGCGCGCGCTCGGCAGCGAGGAGATCCTGACCAAGCTTGCCATTCCGGACATGCATTGGCAGTTCATTCGCGATAGCTGGCAGCGCGGCGACCGCAATCTCTATGGCCGGCTTGACCTCGCCTATGACGGAAAAGGCCCGGCCAAGCTGTTGGAATACAACGCGGATACGCCGACTGCCCTGTTCGAATCGAGCGTGGTTCAATGGGACTGGCTGGAGCAGGCGATGGCGCGCGACGCGCTGCCCGCCGGCTGCGACCAGTTCAACTCGCTGCACGAGCGCCTGATCGCCGCCTTCGGTGCGCTGCGCCAGCCCTCGCCCTATCGACTGCACCTGACCTGCGTCCAGAACAGCAACGAGGACAAGGGCACGGTCGACTACTTGCAGGATTGCGCGGTGCAGGCCGGGCTCGACGCCCGCTTCACCTATATCGAGGAGATCGGCCTGCTCACGGATGGCAGGTTCTGCGATGGCTCGAACGTCGCCATCGAGACGCTGTTCAAGCTCTACCCCTGGGAATGGCTCTTCCGCGAGAACTACGCCAACGCGCTGGCCGGTGCGCAGTGCCAGTTCGTCGAGCCGCCCTGGAAGGCGATCCTCTCGAACAAGGGTCTGCTCGCCTGCCTCTGGGAGATGGAGGCCGGCCATCCCAATCTGCTGCCGGCCTTCTTCGAGGGCGATCCGCGCTGCGCCTCGCTGTCGCCCCGCCATGTCCGCAAGCCGCTCTATTCGCGCGAGGGCGCCAATATCGAGCTGTTTGAGCGCGGCAAGGTGCTCGACAGCGATGACGGCCCCTATGGCGCCGAAGGGCATATCCTGCAGGACGCCGCCACGCTGGCATCCTTCGACGGCAACTACGCCGTGCTCGGCTCCTGGCTGGTCGCCTCGGAGCCTTGCGGGCTCTGCATCCGCGAGGATACGACGCCGATCACCAAGAACACCTCGCGCTTCCTGCCGCACTATATCGAGCCGTGACCGCCTCGCGAAAGCTTGCTACGACAGTTGAGCAAACCGCCGCGAGCGGCTCCGAACCCTAGAGCCGGATGATTTCAGATGGAATCGCAAAGCGATCCCATCTGAAATCTGAATCCGTCTCTCATCAAAGAGTTAGAGCATGATGTCGTCCGAAAACCGGTGCCCACTTTTCGGCATCATGCTCTAGCGATTCCCGACATGACCGAGCCCAACCGGCCCCGCGGCCTCGACCATCTCGTCATCGGCGTTCGCGACCTCGACGCCGCCGGCCGGCTCTACGAGCACCTTGGTTTCCGCGTCGGCGCGCGCAACCGCCATCCCTGGGGCACCGAGAACCGCATCGTCCAGTTCCCCGGCGCCTTCCTCGAACTGGTCACGGTCGGCGATCCCGGCGCGATCCCGCCGCATCAGCCGCATCGCTTCTCCTTCGGTGCCTTCGTCCGCGACGCGCTGGCGCGGGGCGAGGGCATGTCGATGCTCGTGCTCGAGAGCAAAGACGCCTTAGCCGATGCCGGCGTTTTCAAGGAAAGGGAGATCGGCGACTTCGAGCCGTTCTTTTTCGAGCGCCAGGCGAAACGCCCCGATGGCAGCGAGGTCCGGGTCGCCTTCTCGCTCGCCTTCGCCGAGAACGGGCGCGCGCCGGAATGCGGCTTCTTCACCTGCCAGCAGCATGAGCCGCAGAATTTCTGGAACCTGGCCTTCCAGCAGCATCCGAACGGCACGACGGGTCTCGCCGCCGCGGTCATGGTCGCCGAGAATCCGACCGACCATCACATCTTTCTTTCTGCCTTCACCGGCGAGCGCAGCCTGAAGTCCAACTCGCTCGGCGTCAGCGCGCCGCTGCCGCGCGGCCGCCTCGACATCCTGACGCCGCACGCCGCCTTCCAGCTCTTTGCCGGCGAGGAGGGGGCGGCGGGGCCACGTTTCGCCGGCTTCGTCGTCACGGTTCCGGATCTCGCTCGCGTGCGCAGCCTTCTCGCCGCCGGCGACATCCCGGCGTTGCAGGTGGGTGAGAGGATCGTGGTGCCCTCATACGCCGCCATGGGCTGCATGGTTGCGTTCGAGGCTGGGTGACGTGCAGGATCGCGCGTCGAGCGGGTGAACCTGATGGACGAGGGAAGCTCAGTGATCTTTGGCCAGGCTTTGGCGCGACTGCCGGATTTCGCGCTGTTCTTTTCGGTCGCGCTCGGCCTCGTCGCCGTCTACCTCCTCGTCTACACGCTCGCCACGTCCCATAACGAGTTCGGGCTGATCCGGCGCAACAACATCGCTGCGGCGCTCTCGCTCGGCCTGAGCCTGATCGGCTTCGCATTGCCTTTGTCGAGCGCGGTGGTCCACTCGACCACGATCATCGACTTGACCGTCTGGGGCATCGTCGCGCTGGTGGTGCAGCTTCTGGTCTACGTGCTGGTCAGGCTGGTGCTGCCGAACCTCTCGGGCCGGATCGCGGCCGGCGAGCTTGCGGCCGCGCTCTTCCTCGGCGCGGCCTCGCTCGCCGCAGGCGTCATCAACGCGGCGACGATGACCTTCTGACAAACCTCGCCGTCATTGCGAGGAGCGAAGCGACGAAGCAATCCAGGGGGACCGGGTGAGCGAGCCCCCTGGATTGCTTCGCTGCGCTCGCAACGACGGGGAGGGCGCCACTCAGGCAGAGCAAATCAGGCTTCCGCCTTCTCCGGCGGCAGCGAGGCGAGCAGCCCGATCAGCGCCCGGTCGTGCAGCACGACCATGCGCTCCTTCGGCTTCAGCCAGATCGAGGCTTCCTCGACCGTCTCTGCATCGACCAGCTTGGCCTGCGCGACGGCGCGGTCGGGCTCGATCTCGCCACGGCGGCGGTTCAGCCCTTCCGGCAGCATCGCCTCATGCGCGGCGCGCAGTTGCGGCTCGGCATGCAGCGCCGTCAGCCCGCAGGCATCGTCATAGCCGGCCTTGGCGAACTCGGCCTGCAGCGCGTTGGCGCGGGTCGCGATCGCCGGCGGATCGCCTTCCTCCGGCGTCACCAGCAGCTTGTGCCGCTTCAGCCAGAGCCCGAGCGCAAGCTGGCCCGAGGCCCAAGACAGCGGGATCGCCAGCACCAAGCCGACGATCGTCGGCGACATCCAGGCGAAGAGCGAGGTCGCGATCATGAAGGCCGAGATGCCGGCGAGCAGGCCGAGCGCCGTGTGCATGCGGTGGCGCCGGACGATGTCCTTGAACGGGATCGAGCCGTCGTCGCGCCGCTGCGGGTTCCAGCCGGTATCGCGCCCGAGCAGGATCTGGAAGACCGAGCCCGACTGGATCAGCATCATGATCGGCGCGAAGAAGGCCGAGAACAGGATCTCCAGCAGCGCCGAGAGGATGAGCCTGATGCCGCCGCCGCAGGCCCGCCTGAGCCTGGTATGGAACAGCGTCAGCAGGATGCCGAAGAACTTTGGCGCGAGCAGGATCGCCATGGTCAGCGCGAACAGGTTCAAGGCTCGTTCGGGGTCGAACCGCGGCCAGACCGGGAAGAGCGTGAACTCCTGCGTGAAGTACTCGGGACGCGCGTAGTTGACCTGCAGCACGATCAGGATGCCGACCACCAGCTGCATCAGCCAGAACGGCGAGGCGACATAGCCCATGATGCCGGTGGCGAAATGCTGGCGCGTCGACCAGACGAAGCCCTTGGCGCCGATGATGCGCGAATGCTGGAGGTTGCCCTGGGCCCAGCGCCGGTCGCGCACGGAGATGTCGATCAGCGAGGGCGGGCTCTCCTCGTAGGACCCCGTCAGGTCGGGCAGCATGTAGACCGACCAGCCGGCGCGCCGCATCAGGGCGGCCTCGACGAAGTCGTGGCTGAGCACGTGGCCGCCGAAGGGCGGCTTGCCCTTGAGGTCGGGCAGGCCGCAATGCTCGGCGAAGGCCCGGGTGCGGATGATCGCGTTATGGCCCCAGTAGTTGCCGTCGCGGCCCGACCACATCGCGAGCCCGGTCGCGATCACCGGCCCGTAGACCCGCGCCGCGAATTGCTGCAGCCGGGCGAAGAAGGTGTTGCGGTTGATGATCAGCGGCAACGACTGGATGATGCCGGAATCGGGATCTGCCTCCATCGCGGCGGCGAGGCGGACGATGCAGGTGCCGGTCATCAGGCTGTCGGCATCGAGCACGACCATGTGCTCGTAGTGCCCGCCCCAGCGCGTGACGAAATCGGCGATGTTGCCGGCCTTGCGGTGATGGTTCTTCGGCCGGTGCCGGTAGTAGACGCGCGAATCCGGCCCGAGCCGCTCGCGCAGCGCCAGGAAGGCGCGCTCCTCGGCGATCCAGACGTCGGGGTTGGTCGTGTCGGAGACGATGAAATAGTCGAAATGCTCGCCCAGGCCGGTGGCCTCGACCGATTCGCGGATCGCCGCCAGCGCCGCGAAGGTGCGCGCGGTCGACTCGTTGTAGATCGGCATCACCACGACGGTGCGATGCTGCAGGCTCTCCGCCCGGCCGGCCTTGCCGGCTCCTGTGAGGAGCCCGAAGAAGCCGAGCAGGGCGCTGGTGAAGGCGAGCGCGATCCACGAGAAGTTGATCGTGAACAGCACGAGCAAGGCGTACTGGAGCAAGGTCGTGCGGCTGACCGACACGACATGGTACATTTCCCAGGCGCCATAGGCGGTGAGCGCCATGCCGCCGCCGAAGACGAAGAGGCGCTTCAGCCAGGGCGTCGTCCAGTCGCGCGGCGCGGCGGGCTTGCGCCGCTCCGAGCCGTTCCAGCTCCGAAACGATTGCACCGGCATCACCAGACGGCTCTCCGGCGGCGTCGCCGGCTCCACCACGGCCGGAGCGGGCGGCGCGGCCAGCTCGGCCGCGCGCATGGCGGTGCCGGTCACCATGTCCATCGGTCCAGCCAGGTTTCGGAGACGGGCTGGCCGCCGGCCTCGAGCACGAGGCGGAGCTCCGACAGGTTGTCGGTGCCGGGATCGATCTCGAAGCCGACGCGCATGCTCTTGCGCTCGGGATAGGGCCAGAGCCGCAGGCCCTGCACGGAGCCGGGCGTCGCGGTGATGTTGGCGCGCGTCGCCGCGACGATGCCGGCATCGGCGAGCTTGTCGCCGCTGAACTCGACCGAGAAGCGCCGGCGCCGGCCTTGGCTGCCGCGCCCCTGGCGGATGCGCGTTACTGTGGCGAGCGGGGCCGGCCGCTCCGGCGGCTGCCAGCACCAGGCCTGGCGATAGGCGACAGTGGTCTCGGAGCCCGCCGCGATCGCCTGGCGCGGCCGCCAATAGGCGATGATGTTGTCGTTGAGCTCGGAATCGCTGGGGATCTCGATCAACTGGACCGAGCCGGCGCCCCATTCGCCGAGCGGCTCCATCCAGACGCTGGGCCGCAATTCGAAGCGCTGGTCGTCATCCTGGAAGGCGCCGGGGTCGCGCTCGCGCTGGACGAGGCCGAAGCCGCGCGGATTCGTGTCGACGAAGGAGGAGACCTGCAGGGCGGCCGGGTTGTTGACCGGCCGGTAGATCCATTCGCCGCCGCCGGTCAGCATCTGTACGCCGGAGACCTCGTGGATCGACGGGCGCAGCTCGTCGAAGGTGCGCCGGCTCTGCGGGCCGGAGAGGAAGGTGCCCATGGTGCAGCCGAAGCCGACATGGTCGAGCACCTGCCGGGCAAAGAGCGTCATCTCGACATCGATGAAGGTGACGTCGCCGGGGCGCAGCGTCATCCGCACCGCGCCGGTCAGGCTCTCCGAATCGAGCAGGGCGTGGATCACGATGAAGCCCGAAGCCGGGCTCGGCCGCTCGATCCAGAAGGCGCGGAAGAACGGGATCTCCTCGCCACGCTGCTCGCCCGGCCGCAGGATCAGCGCCCGCGCCAGCGCGCCGAAATTCTGGCCGCGCGCCAGCGAGCGGAAGAAGGTCGCGCCCTGGAAGATCGCGACCTCGTAGGGCCGCTCATGCCCGGCCGCGATGCGGAAGCCGGAAAATTGCAGGTCGACATTGACTGGGGGCGGCGTCACCCGCCCGTAGTCGAACTTGCTGCGGTCGAAGGTGACGCGGCGCACCGTGTCGTCCTCGACCGTGAACAGGCTGACCGGCGCCGAGAAGACGTAGCCGCGATGCAGCGGCTCCACCGTGAAGCCGCGATTCTCGCCGGCCCAGATCATCCCGCTGGGCTGGGCCCGAATCCCGACGAACTGGTCGAAGGGCAAGGTCGCGTAGCCGTCCGGCAGGTCGGTGGTGACGGTGGGAATCGTCGGCTTGCGCGACAGCATCCGGGCGGCTTCGACCACCAGCGAAGGATCGAAGCGCTGGCCCTCTGCGATCACCGACTGCACGGCGGCGGCCCAGCCCGGCTGCTGGGCCTGGGCGGCGCTGGCGCCGAGGAGTGGCGCAGCAGCGAGACCGCACGCGGCACTCTCCAGAAACTGTCGGCGATTCAAGGATTTCGACATCATATCCAACATAGACGGGCGGCCCCTCAGCCCCCTGCGCTTCTAGAGCATTTCGCGTCTAGGTGAAAAGCGGTCACGGTGACGAAAGTGCAAAAACTGGGCAGGTGGGGCAGCGCTTTCGCTCCGGCTCCGGAAGGGTTTATCCACTCTGTCACGGCGAAGGTGTATGCCGGCTGACAATCTCTTGAGTTTTGGCAAATGCGGTCGGGATCGGCTATCCACCCCTACCGCAACGCCAGCATGCGCCGGATTGATCCGTCCGACCGTGAACGAGGCGCTGAATTGAAGGCAAGTCTGCAGGAAAGCCTAGAATCATGACCGAAATGCAGCCCGGCCGGACCTGTCTGGCGGTGATCCTCGCCGCGGGCGAGGGTACCAGGATGAAATCGCAGCGCCCGAAGGTGCTGCATCAGGTCGCAGGCCGTTCGCTGCTCGGCCACGCCATCGCCGCGGTCTCGGCAGCGGGCGCCGACGCGGTCGTGATCGTGGTCGGGCCCGACCGGCCCGAGGTCGCGGCCGAGGCCAAGGCGCTGCTGCCTTCAGCTGAAATCGTTGTCCAGGCCGAGCGCCGAGGCACTGCGCACGCCGTACTGGCGGCACGCGAGGCGTTGGCCCGGGGTTATGACGATGTCCTCGTCGCCTTCGCCGATACGCCGCTGCTGCGCCCGCAAACCTATGAGGCCTTGCGCGCGGCGCTGGCCGGTGGCGCGCAGATCACTGCGCTCGGCTTCGAGGCCCGCGACCCGACCGGCTATGGCCGGATGGTGATCGAGCACGGCGAGCTCAAGGCCATCGTCGAGCACAAGGATGCCAGCGAGGCCGAGCGCGGGATCACGCTCTGCTTTGCCGGGCTGATGGCACTCGACGGCCGCCATGCACTGGCGATCCTGGAGGCGATCGGCAACGTCAACGCCCAGAACGAATACTACCTGACCGAAGCCATTTCGATCGCGGGCTCGAAGGGCCTGAAGACCGTCGCGCATGTGGCGCCCGAGAGCGAGGTCCAGGGCGTCAACGACCGGGCCCAGCTCGCCGCCGCCGAAGCGGAGTTCCAGCGCCGCAAGCGGCTGGAGGTGATGGCCGGCGGCGCCACGCTGATCGCACCCGAGACGGTGTTCTTCAGCCATGACACGAAGATCGGCCAGGACGTGCTGATCGAACCCAATGTCGTCTTCGGCCCGGGCGTCAGCGTCGCCGACGAGGCCGTCATCCACGCCTTCTCGCATCTGGAGGGGGCCGAAGTCGGCCCGCAGGCCAGCGTCGGCCCCTATGGCCGGCTGCGCCCGGGAGCAAAGCTCGGCCGGAAGGCGCGCGTCGGCAATTTCGTGGAGATCAAGGCCGCCGATCTCGGCGAGGGCGTCAAGGTCAACCACCTGACCTATATCGGCGATGCCAGCGTCGGCGCCGATTCCAACATCGGCGCCGGCACGATCACCTGTAATTACGACGGCTTCCTGAAGAGCCGCACCACGATCGGCATCGGCGCCTTCGTCGGCTCGAACTCCTCGCTGGTCGCGCCGGTGACGATCGGGGACGGCGCCTATATCGGCTCGGGCTCGGTGATCACCCGCGACGTTCCAGCCGACGCACTGGCGATCGGCCGCGGTCGGCAAGTCGAGCGCGAGGGCTGGGCCAAGAGCTTCCGCGCCGAATCGCAGGAAAAGAAGAAAAACGCGGCCAAAACCAAGGATTAGATGAGCGCGGCAAGCCTCCGTTCATAGTTGGACATTCATCGTGATTGGGCGTTTGTGCCGTTGCCCGCTAAACGAACCGGCAACGGCAATCACGAATGAGGTTCGCTTATGTGCGGTATCGTCGGAATTCTGGGCAAGGAAGCCGTGGCGACGCAGGTGGTCGAGGCGCTCCGGCGGCTCGAATATCGCGGCTATGATTCCGCCGGTGTCGCGACGCTCGAAGGCGGTCTGCTGACCCGCCGCCGCGCCGAGGGCAAGCTCAAGAACCTCGAGATCCGCCTCTCCAACGAACCGCTCGAAGGCCTGATCGGCATCGGCCACACCCGCTGGGCGACGCATGGCAAGCCCAACGAGACTAATGCCCACCCGCACGCGACCGAGCGGCTCGCGGTGGTCCATAACGGCATCATCGAGAACTTCCGCGAACTTCGCGCCGAGCTCGAAGCCGACGGCCACGTCTTCCAGACCGAGACCGACACCGAGGTCGTCGCCCATCTCGTCACCCGCGAGATGGATCGGGGCAAGGATGCCGCCGCCGCGGTCGGCGCCAGCCTGCCGCTGCTGCGCGGCGCCTTTGCGCTCGCCTTCCTGTTCCAGGGCGAGGAAGACCTGCTGATCGGCGCCCGCCGCGGCTCGCCGCTCGCGGTCGGCATCGGCGACGGCGAGATGTACCTGGGCTCGGATGCGCTGGCGCTGGCGCCCTTCACCAACCTGATCGCCTATCTGGAGGAGGGCGACTGGGTCGTCCTCAACCGCAAGGGGGCGAGCTTCTTCGACAAGGCCAATAAGCCCGTCACGCGCCGGGCGCAGCGCGTCGCCGCCGGCGCCTTCCTGGTCGAGAAGGGCAACCACCGCCATTTCATGGCGAAGGAGATCTACGAGCAGCCCGAGGTCGTCGGCCACACGCTGACGCAATATCTCGACATGGTCGCCGGCAAGGTCCGTCTGCCCTTCGAGGCCAAGTTCGACTGGCAGGCGCTGTCGCGCCTCTCGGTCTCGGCCTGCGGCACGGCCTATTATGCCGGGCTGACCGCGAAATACTGGTTCGAGAAGCTCGCCCGCCTGCCGGTCGAGATCGATGTCGCCTCCGAGTTCCGCTATCGCGAGGCGCCGCTGCCGAAGGACGGGCTGGCGCTCTTCGTCTCGCAATCGGGCGAGACCGCCGACACGCTGGCCTGCCTGCGCTATGCCCGCCAGGAACAGCAGCACGTGCTTTCGGTCGTCAACGTCACGACCTCGACCATCGCCCGCGAGAGCGACGTCGTCGCCCCGACGCTGGCCGGCCCCGAGATCGGCGTCGCCTCGACCAAGGCCTTCACCTGCCAGCTGACCACGCTGGCCTGCCTCGCGCTCGCCGCCGCCCGGGCCCGCGGCGCGATCACCGCCGAGGACGAGGCCAGGCACGTCCAGAACCTGATCGCGCTGCCCGGCCTGATGGCCAAGGCGCTGGAACTGGAGCCGCAGATCGAGGCGCTCGCCCGCGAACTCTCCAAGGCCCGCGACGTGCTCTATCTCGGCCGCGGCACGAGCTTCCCGATGGCGCTGGAAGGTGCGTTGAAGCTCAAGGAAATCAGCTACATCCACGCCGAAGGTTATCCGGCGGGCGAGCTCAAGCACGGGCCGATCGCGCTGATCGACGAGGCCATGCCGGTGATCGTCATCGCTCCGCACGACGCGCTCTTCGAGAAGACGGCGTCGAACATGCAGGAGGTCGCGGCCCGCGGTGGCCGCATCATCCTCATCACCGACGCCAGGGGCGCGGCCGAATGCGGCATCACGCCTGAGGCGACGATCGTGATGCCCGACATGGACCCGCTCTTCGCGCCGATCGTCTACGCCCTGCCGATCCAGATGATCGCCTATCAGACGGCTGTCTTCATGGGCAAGGACGTCGACCAGCCGCGCAACCTGGCCAAATCCGTCACGGTCGAGTAGCGCCTCACTCCTCGCGGGCCGGCTCCGGCCGGCTCGCGACATAGGCGCCAGACGCCAGCAGGCAGAGCCCGGTCGCCCAGAGCGCGATCGGCGGCGCCGAAGTCAGCGCCACCAACCCGAAGCTCAGCAGCATCGAGCTGCAGGCGATCAGCTTCGCCTTGCGGTCGATCACGCCGCTCTCGCGCCAGCGCAGCACGTGCGGCCCGAGCCGCTCATGCCCCAGCAGCCAGGCCTCGAAACGCGGCGACGACCGCGAAAAGCACCAGGCGGCGGCGATCAGGAAGACCGTGCCCGGCATCAGCGGCAGGATGAGCCCGATCACGCCGAGCGCGGTGAAGACCCAGCCCGCGGCCAGCAGCAGGGCGCGGCGCCATCCTGATCCGTGCCCGGGTGCGTCGCTCACGTGGGTCCTTGCCTGAAATTCACCCAAGGCAGGGCTGGTCAGCGCCTGCCGCTCGGCTATCCTGCTCATATCGCGGCACGGGGCCGTCGAGACAAGGCTCTCTATCGGGCAGGGTCTTACAGGGAAGGTCTTCGGGACTGTCATGAACGCTGCCGGCCCGCCCGACCCCCGCCTCGTCATTCAGCCGGACCTGTTGCGCCCCAGCGCCGGCACGCGGCTGCGGCGCTATTTCCTCACCGGCCTCGTCATCGCCGGGCCCGTGGCGATCACGCTTTGGGTGACCTGGTGGTTCATCGGCCTGATCGACGGGATGGTGAAGGCGCTGATCCCGCCGAGCTACCTGCCCGAGGCCTATTTGCCTTATTCGATCCCGGGCTTCGGTCTCGTCATCGGCCTGATCGGCCTGACCCTGCTCGGCTTCCTCACCGCCAACCTCGTCGGCCGCACATTGCTGGATGCCGGCGAGGCGATCCTGAATCGCATGCCGGTGGTGCGCAGCCTCTACAAGGGCGTGAAGCAGGTCTTCGAGACCATCTTCTCGCAATCGGGCACCTCGTTCCGCAAGGTCGGCATGGTGCAATTCCCGCAGCCCGGCATGTGGTCGATCGTCTTCATCGCGCAGGAGGCGGCGCCCGAGATCGCCGGCGCCTTGCCCGATGGCGACGAGCAGATCGGCGTCTTCCTGCCCTGCACGCCGAACCCGACCACCGGCTTCTTCTTCTATCTGCCGCGCAAGGAGGTGGTCGAGCTCTCGATCTCGGTCGAGGACGGCGCCAAGCTGGTCATGTCGGCCGGCCTGATCCAGCCGGGCGAGGTGCAGCCCAAGGCGGCGCAGGCTGATGAGCCGCAGAAGTGAGCTATATCTGACCTTGCGTCAGCATTCGCGGGACGAAAATGCCTTGGGATGAGGGCTTTATTCCCTTGGCATAAGCTTCCGCCAGATGATTTGCTCACGATCCGCGATGGCAAATCAGGCGAGGCCGAGGTGCAGACCTATTTGAGCGAGGGCAAGTGGGGCAAGTTCCTGCTCCTGCGCGGCGACCTGATCAGCCAGTACGTCAGCATGTACGGCGAGTGGGCGGAAACCGAGGTCGACCTGTTCAAGACCTTGCTGCCGCGCGACGGAATCTGCATCGAGGTCGGCACCAATATGGGCACGCTTGCAGTGCCGATCTCGCGGATCTGCGAGGAGGGGGCGGTCTATTGCTTCGAGCCGCAACGGCCGATCTTCCACATTCTCTGCGCCAATATCGCGCTCAACAACCGCCTGAACGTCTTTGCCCGCAACGAGGCGGTCGGCGAGACCGACGAGCTGATCTCGATCGAGACCGGCTCCTATGACGCCACCTGGAACTATGGCGCCTTCTCGCTCGGCCGCGGCTTCAGCAACGAGCTGAGCTTTACCGGCCCGGTCCAGCGCGAGACGGTCAGGATGGTCCAGCTCGACAGGGACCTCCAGATCGCGGCCCTGTCCCGGATCGACCTGCTCAAGATCGACGTGGAGGGCTTCGAGCCGGCCGTGCTGCGCGGCGCGCGGGAGCTGATCACCAGGCATCGCCCCTATATCTTCGTCGAGGCCAACACCAGGGCAGGCTTCGACGACTGCATGCTGGAATTGGGCGGGCACGGCTATACCGGCCACTGGTACATCGCCGGCCGCTACCGTCAGGACAATTTCGCCCGCTCGCCCTTCGGCATCGCCGGCTGGGACACGAACCTGATCTTCCACCACGCGTCGCGCCCGCCGCTCCAGGGCAACCTGCCGAAGGCGAGCAGCTTCGACGACCTGGCGACCGGCCTGACGGTCCTCACGCAGTTTCCATGAGGCGACGAGCGCTGCGGGTCGCGCCCCATGGCGGCCCGCCGCCCGCTTGAGGGCAGGCGGCGGGAGGTTCGGCTCAGTCCTTCAGCGCCAGCCAGATCTCGATCACGCCGTTCCCGGTCGCACCATTGAAGCGCTCGTCCATCCGCTCCAGCGTCGGCCCGTCGGCGGGCTTGCGCCCGGATTTCGGCAGCCAGCCGCGAAAGATCGCCTCGTAGGTCTGCTTGATGCCGGTGACGTGGCCGCGATGCTCGAACACGGCGTAGCTCTGCTCCGGCACGCGGGTGCGCTCGAACTCGGCTGGCAGGTCGGTGAAGTCGGAGACCTCGGCGCCGGCGATGTAGTCGAAATTGCCGTGGTCGTCGCAATTATAGCTGACGCCATAGGCGATATAGCCGACCTGACCGGGGATATGCCCGAAATGCGGGGCGATCCTTTGCCAGAGCGAGGGGATGCCGGAGGTGTTCTCATAGGAGAAGCGCCCGCCATAGCCGGCGATCAGCACGGGCTTGCCGGTGACGAAGCGCGGCTCTGGCAGGGTGATACTGGTTTCGCTGTGCATGGAGAGGGGCTCCGCAAGTTTCAGTGACGAGAGGTCGCCCCTCGCGCGCAGCTCTTCCGGCGTGATGCCGAACTGCTCGCGAAAGGCGCGCGTGAACGCCTCGTGAGAGCCGTAGCCCCAATCCAGCGCGACCGAGAGGATGTCGGGCGCACCCTCGGCGAGCTGGCGCGCCGCCTCCGAGAGCCGGCGCTCGCGCACGTAGCGCATGATCGAGCGGCCGGTCGCCACGCCGAAGGCGCGGCAGAGATGGAAGCGCGACACGCCGCTGACCTCGGCGATCTCGTCGAGCGAGAGATCGGAGGCGAAGCGGCTCTCGATGCACCAGACGGCTTTCTTGATCGGGTCCATGGCACTCTCACGAAACGGCGCGACGATGTCGGAGGCAAGACCGGCCCGCTTGATCAGGATTGCTGCGAACGGAGATATAAGGAAGAAACACGCCGTCATCCCGGACAAGCGGCGAAGCCGCGCAGATCCGGGATCCATCGTAGAGCACGGAGCCCTACGATGGATCCCGGCGCTCCGCTCTGCTGCGGCCGGGATGACGGCGCGGGTTTTTGAACGTTGTACTATCCGGCCCGCAGCAGCCTGATCGCGACGTCGCGCTCGAACAGGTAGAGCAACGTCCTGACCGCCTGGCCGCGCGGCGTCTCCAGTTGCGGGTCGCGTTCGATCAGGAGGCGCGCGTCGTCGCGCGCCGCCGCCAGCAGGTCGCCGTCGATCTCCGGCCGGGCGATGCGCCAGTCGGGCGAGCCGGACTGCTTGGTGCCGAGCACCTCGCCCTCGCCGCGCAGGCGCAAATCCTCCTCGGCGATGCGAAAACCGTCCTCGGTCTCGCGCATGATCGTCAGCCGCGCCTCCGCCACCGGCCCGAGCGGACCCTTGTAGAGCAAGAGGCAGGTCGAGGCGGCCGATCCGCGCCCGATCCGCCCGCGCAGCTGGTGCAGCTGGGCAAGGCCAAAGCGCTCGGCATGCTCGATCACCATTACGCTGGCATTGGGCACGTCGACGCCGACCTCGATCACCGTGGTCGAGACCAGGATGCGGGTCTCGCCGGCCGAGAAGGCGGCCATCGCCGCATCCTTGTCGCGCCCAGGCATCTGGCCGTGCAGCAGCCCGACCTTGGCGCCGAACAGCTCGCGCAGCGCCTCGTAGCGCTCCTGCGCGGCGGCGACGTCGAGCGTGTCGGATTCCTGCACGAGCGGGCAGACCCAATAGACCTGAGCGCCGGCATCGACCGCGCGCCCGACCGCGCCGACGACCTCGTCGAGGCGCTCCGACGAGATCGCCCGCGTCACGATCGGCTTCCGGCCCGCCGGCTTCTCCGAGAGCACGGATATGTCCATGTCGCCGAACCAGGTCAACGACAGCGTGCGCGGGATCGGCGTCGCCGTCATCACCAGGATGTCGACCGCCTCGCCCTTGGACCCCAGCAGCAGGCGCTGGTGCACGCCGAAGCGGTGCTGCTCGTCGACCACGGCGAGCGCGAGGTCGCGGAAGACCACGCCCTCCTGGAACAGCGCATGCGTGCCGACGGCGATGTCGATCTCGCCATTCGCCAGCCCTTCCAGCACCTGCCGCCGCCCGGCGCCTTTCTCGCGCCCGGTCAGCAAGGCGAGCCTCAGCCCGGCCTTGTCGGCGAGCGGGGCCAGTCGTTCGGCATGCTGGCGGGCCAAGATCTCGGTCGGCGCCATCATCACCGATTGCCGCCTGGCCTCCGCGGCGGCGGCCATCGCCAGTAGCGCGACGACCGTCTTGCCGGAGCCGACATCGCCCTGCAGCAGCCGCAGCATGCGCTCCGGCTTCTCCATATCGGCATGGATGTCGGCGACGGCCTCGCGCTGGCCATTGGTCAGCGAGAAGGGCAGGGCGGCTTCGATCGCGCGGCGCAGCTTGCCGTCGCCCGCTGTGACGCGGCCTGCCGCCTTCTTCTGCTGCCGGCGCACCAGCGCAAGCGCGATCTGGCTCGCCAGCAACTCGTCATAGCCGACGCGCCTGCGCGCGATCGTGTCGCCCTCGACGGCGCGCAGGTCGGGTGGATGATGCAGCGCCTGCATCGCCTCAAAGAACGTCGGAAAGCTGCTCTTGGCGTGGAAGCCGGGATCCTGCCATTCGGCCAGATCGGGGCATTTCTCGGCGGCGCCGGCGGCGATCCGCGTCATCACCCGTGGACCGATCCCTTCGGTCAGGCCATAGACCGGCTCGATCGCCGGCAGGCTGGCGAAGGCTTTTGCATCCATGATCCGGTCGGGATGCACCATCTGGCGCATGCCGTCCCAGAGTTCGAGCTTGCCGGAGATGATGCGGTACTCGCCGATCGGCAGCGTCAGCAGCAGGTGCCGGACATCGGCGTGGAAGAAGACCAGCGTCACATCGCCGCTCTCGTCCTCGACCAGGACGCGATAGGGCGCCTTGGCCTTGCCGGCGGGCGCCGGGCGATGCTCGGCGACGCGGGCCGAGAAGGTCGCGATCTCGCCGACCGGCGCGTCGGCGATGCTCGGGCTCGGCCGCCGGTCGACCGCGCCGGTGGGCAAGTGGAACAGCAGGTCGATGACGCGCGCGCCTTGCGTCTCGTCGCCGAGCAGCTTGTCCAGCAGCTTGCCGAGCTTGGGGCCGACGCCGGAGAGCGTCGTCGCCGGTGCAAACAGCGGATCGAGGATGGATGGACGCAATCGGCCTCGCAGGACATGTCAGGAGTGTGGCGAACGCGGCGGTTGGGCCGCTGACTTCGCCCGACTCCCTCGCTATATAGCCGGAGACGGCAGGCTCCGCGACGGGGCCGGCCCGTTTCTCGTTTTCGTGCCCAAGAGCATGGCGCGAAAAAGTGGATGCCGGTTTTTCGCGTAAGCCATGCTCCAACTTTTGGGTGAGGATGACGATGTCCGGCACGACCCGCACCAGCGCCGATCTCGACCCGCGCCGCCGCAAGCTGCTTTTCCGCGCCTGGCATCGCGGCATGCGCGAGATGGACCTGATCATGGGCCGCTTCGCCGATGCCGAGATCGGCACGCTGAGCGAGGCCGAGCTCGACGAGTTCGAGCAGCTGATCGAGGTGCTCGACCGCGACCTGCTGTCTTGGGTGACGGGGGAGGCCGAGGTGCCGGGGAACTACGACTCGGAGCTGTTCCGGCGGCTGAAGAGCTTTCATCACCACGAAAAGCCGATTCACGTCTGAGCGCAATCCGAGGCTGCCGTTCCATGACTTCAGAAGACGATGCCCGCATCGCCGACACCGTCCTCGTCCTAAAGTCGATTCCAGGCGGGACCGAATTGCTGGATTGGTTTTGCGGCAGACCAGAATTCGGTGATGGCGAAATTCTCGACCTCAACCTGAACCGACGCGGCGCGTCCTTGAGCGTAGCGACCATGGTCAGTGAGAAGGGGCATTATGGCGGGCCGCCATTTAAGCACGCTCTGATCACGTTCACTTTCAAAGAAGGAGACATGATCGATGTGTCACTCCAAGGGTTCAGCCATCAGAATGTGATCGGCGGCATGTCGTTGCGCTTCGCTAAGGACTCGGCCGTTGATGGTCGCCTCGTCGGCTTCGGCCTTGGCCAGGGCGACATCGAATTTGAGATTGAGCCCTGCTTCGGTGCCTTCGGCACGCTGCGCGCCTCGGTCGAGAAGATCACCATCACTCCGGTCGCCGATTATCAGACGGCCGACGAAGCCATATCGGTTGTTGAATGATTCCCGCGCCCGCCCAACTCGCCAAGCTGCAGATCGACCGCATCCTCGACGCGCTCAACCGCGGCGACAAGCCGACGCTCGCCAGCGTTCCCGACGGTTTCGACGCCGTCGTCCTCGCCGACCTGACGCGGGCTCGGGCCAAGAAGTCCGAAGGCGCGGCCCTGCTGGTCTTCGTCGCGCGCGACGGGCAGCGGCTCCAGGTGCTCGAGAACGCCCTGCAATTCGTCGCGCCCGATCTTGAAGTGATGTCCTTCCCGGCCTGGGATTGCCAGCCCTATGACCGCGTCTCGCCGGCGCCGAGCATTGTCGCGCACCGGATGACGACGCTGTCGCGTCTCGCCAAGACCAAGTCGGGCGACAAGCCGCGCCTGCTGCTGACCACCGTCAACGCCGCGCTCCAGCGCGTGCCTGCCTTCTCACTGGTCGCGTCGGAGAGTTTTTCGGCCGCGCCGGGCAACATGGTCGATACCGAGCAGCTCGCGCGCTGGCTCGACATCAACGGCTACCTGCGCACCTCTACCGTGCGCGAGACCGGCGAATTCGCCGTGCGCGGCGGCATCATCGACCTGTTCCCGCCCGGCATGCCGGCGCCGATCCGGCTCGATTTCTTCGGCGACACGCTGGAATCGATCCGCACCTTCGATCCGGAGACGCAGCGCACCAGCGGGCAATTGCGCGGGCTCGACCTCGTGCCGATGTCCGAGGCGCAAATGACCAGCGAGAGCATCAAGCGCTTCCGCCAGTCCTACATCACGACCTTCGGCACGCCCGGCCGCGACGACACGCTCTACGAGGCGGTCAGCGAGGGCAGGCGGCCGGCGGGGCTGGAGCACTGGCTGCCGCTGCTCTCGGACAAGCTCGACACGCTCTTCACCTACCTCCCGGACGTGCCACTGGTACTCGACTCGCAGGCCGAGGACGCGGTCGGCGAGCGCATCAGCCTGATCAAGGACTATTACGACGCCCGCAAGGCCGCGATGGACCAGCCGAGCGCCGGCGGCATGCCCTATAAGCCGCTGCTGCCCGATGCGCTCTATCTCTCGCCGGCCGAATGGCGCGGCATCATCGACAATGCCGGCGTCGCCTCGATCACACCGTTCCAGCTGCCCGACAGCGCCGGCAAGCTCATCCTCGATCTCGGCGCCCGCCAGGGCCGCGGCTTCGCCGCCGAGCGCGCCGACAATGCCGGCAGCGTTTTTGACGCCGCCGTCCAGCATGTGAAGGCGCTCCAGGCTGATGGCCGCCGCGTCATCCTCGCCGCCTGGTCTGAGGGCTCGCGCGAGCGGCTCGCGCATGTGCTGGCCGACCACGGCCTGAAGACCGTCCAGACCACGGGCTCGCTGCGCGCCGCCTTCGATCTCAAGCCTGGCACCACGGCGCTCGCCGTCTGGGGTTTCGAGACGGGTTTTGAGGCCGGCAAGCTCGCGGTCATCGGCGAGCAGGACATCCTGGGCGACCGTCTCGTGCGCCCGCGCCGCAAGACGCGCCGGCCGCAGGACTTCATCGCCGAGCTCTCGTCGTTGGCGCCGGGCGATCTCGTCGTCCATGTCGACCACGGCATCGGCCGCTTCATCGGCCTGCAATCGATCACGGCTGCCGGCGCGCCGCATGATTGCCTCGAAATCCACTACGCCTCCGACGCAAAGCTCTTCCTGCCGGTCGAGAACATCGAGCTGCTCTCGCGCTACGGCTCCGAGGATACCGAGGTTCCACTCGACCGGCTCGGTGGCGGCGGCTGGCAGGCGCGCAAGGCCAAGCTGAAGCAGCGCATCCGCGAGATGGCTGGCAAGCTGATCCAGATCGCCGCCGCCCGCGCCCTCAAGGAAGCGCCACGCCTGATCCCGCAGGAAGGGCTCTACGACGAGTTCTGCGCCCGCTTCCCCTTCGAAGAGACGGAGGATCAGCAGAACACGATCGACGCGGTGCTCGACGATCTTGCCGCTGGCCGGCCGATGGACCGGCTGGTCTGCGGCGATGTCGGCTTCGGCAAGACGGAGGTGGCTCTACGCGCCGCCTTTGCCACGGCGATGGCCGGCAAGCAGGTCGCTGTCGTGGTGCCGACGACGCTGCTGGCGCGCCAGCACTACCGCAATTTCGTCGAGCGCTTCAAAGGCCTGCCGCTCCAGATCGGCCAGGCCTCGCGCTTCGTCTCGGCGCCGGACCTCAAGGCGGTCAAGCAGGGCATCAAGGACGGCACGATGGACATCGTCGTCGGCACCCACGCCCTGCTCGGCAAGGCCATCGAATTCCGGGATCTCGGCCTCGTCATCGTCGACGAGGAGCAGCACTTTGGCGTGAACCACAAGGAGCGCCTGAAGGAGTTCCGCGCCGAGGTCCATATGCTGACCCTCACGGCGACGCCGATCCCGCGTACGCTGCAGCTCGCCATGACCGGCGTGCGCGAGCTCTCGATCATCGCCACGCCTCCGGTCGATCGTCTGGCGGTGCGTACCTTCGTCACGCCCTTCGACCCACTGATCGTGCGCGAGGCGCTGCTGCGCGAACGATACAGGGGAGGCCGCAGCTTCTATGTCGTGCCGCGCATCGAGGACATCGCCGAGGTCAAGGATTTCCTCGACAAGCAGGTGCCCGAGGCAAAGGTCGGCATCGCCCATGGCCAAATGGCGGCGGGCCAACTGGAAGACGTGATGACGGCCTTCTACGAGGGCCAGTACGACATCCTGCTCTCGACCACGATCGTCGAATCCGGGCTCGACATACCCACGGCCAACACGCTGATCGTGCACCGGGCCGACATGTTCGGCCTGGCCCAGCTCTACCAGCTGCGCGGCCGCGTCGGCCGCTCCAAGGTCCGCGCCTACGCGCTCTTCACCATGCCGGCCAACCGCAAGCTGACCGAGCAGGCCGAGCGCCGGCTCAAGGTGCTGCAATCACTCGATACGCTGGGCGCCGGCTTCCAGCTCGCCAGCCACGACCTCGACATCCGCGGCGCCGGCAATCTGCTCGGCGACGAGCAGTCCGGCCATATCAAGGAGGTCGGCTACGAGCTCTACCAGCAGATGCTGGAGGAGGCCGTCGCCCAGCTCAAGGCCGGCATCGACATCGTCGCCGAGAGCCAATGGTCGCCGACCATCCAGATCGGCGCGCCGGTGATGATCCCGGAGCATTACGTCACCGATTTGACGCTCCGGCTCACCCTCTACAAGCGGCTCTCGACGCTCGACGACGATGGCGACATCCAGTCCTTCGGCGCCGAGCTGGTCGACCGCTTCGGGCCGCTGCCGGAGGAGGTCCAGCAGCTGCTGGAGATCGTCGCGATCAAGGCGCTCTGCCGCCGCGCCAATGTCGAGAAGGTCGAGGCCGGGCCGCGCGGCATCATCGTCGCCTTCCGCGACAACGAGTTCGCCAATCCGGAGGGTCTGGTCGGCTACGTCGCCAAGATAGGCACGTTGGCCAAGGTCCGCCCCGACATGCGCGTCGTCTTCATCGACGATTTCGAGACGGCGGAGCAGCGCCTGACCGGCACGCGCCGGTTGCTGACGGACCTGGCAAGGATTGCGGAGCGGAAGAAGGCGGCCTGAGCTCGGACCGGCGGCCCCTGCCGTCATGGTCGGGCTTGTCCCGACCATCCACGTCTTCGCTGATGACGTGCGGTGTTCAAGACGTGGGTGCTCGGCACAAGGCCGAGCATGACGGGCGCGCCCTACGCGATAGCTACCGCCTGACGACCTCGATCTCGGCTGCGGAACGCACCTCGATGTCGACGATGGCGAGGTCCGGCCGGTCGAGCGCCGGATAGGTCCGGCTTTCGCCGGGCCGCTGCACGAAGACGAGGCTGGCGAGAGCCTTGTGGCCGGCGAGCTTCGAGCGCGCCAAAGCCGGCTCCATCGCGCCGGGCACGACGAGATGCGCCTTGCGCCCGCCTTCGAGGCAGGCATGCAGGTCGCCGAGGTTGAACAGGCCGAGCGTCAGCAACTCGACGCCGGTCAGGATCGCCATACCCGGCCCGGAGGCGAGCGTCGCGAGGTCGCCGCCGACCATGGTGCTGATGATCCGCGACGAGGCCATCGGCTTCAGCACGCGCGAGATGTCGAGCGCCTTGCCGAGCAGCTCGCGCTCCGAGATCGATTGCGGCCCGGCCAGCGTCCGGGCATCGGCCACCTGCACGGCCGGGCGCTCCACCACTGGCGGCAGCGGATGCGGCGCGCCGCTGGCCATGAGCTGGTCGAGCGGGGCCACGCCATCGGGGATGTCGCCGCCGAAGCCGCCGACGAAGCGCGTGCCGAAGGCCCGCATCGCCAGGTTGCGCAGGACGAGAAGCGGCCGGATCGGCCCGACGCGACCGCTGCCCAGCGCCATCACGGCGCCGGAGGCCTCGATCAGCCTGAGCAATTCGAGCTCGTTGCCGTGCAGCGGCAGCATCAGCGGCGAGAGCCCCGCCCGCAGGCAGGCCAGTATCGAGAGGACCGCCTCAGGCCCAAGCGGCGCCAGGATGGCGACGCTGGCCCCGGGCTGCGCCCGGTTGGTGGCGAGGAGCCCGGCCAGCCGCTCGACCCGCTCGTCGAGCGCACTGAAGCTGAGCGAGCCCGGCTGCTCGTCGCTCCAGCCGCGCCGGCCCGGCGGATCGCGCAGCGCCGCCTCGTAGCCGCGCCCGCGCACCAGCGCCCTCAGCAAGGTGTCGAGGTCGAGCCCATCGAGCAGGGCGGCGGCTTCGTCCTGGTCGGCCCGCATCGGCAGCCTTCAATTCGCCGGCGCCGGCGGCGATGGGGACCGCGCCAGCACCTCGTTCGACAGGAAATAGGCCGGCCTGCGCTGGGGCATCACGACATCGCGTGAATGCGCCAGCCAGGTATCGGGCAGGTAGTAGAGCGGCACGACGTAGAAGCCGGAGATCAGCAGCCGGTCGAGGGACCTGACCGAGGCGACGAAATCCTCGCGCTCGCGGGCCGAGAGCATCGTCTTCAGCACGGCGTCGACCGCAGGCGACTTCACCCCGGCATAGTTGAGCGAGCCCTTGCGCTCGGCATTGCTCGAATCCCAGCGCCCGACCTGCTCGTTGCCGGGCGAGGCCGAGGCCGGCCAGGTCCACTGGATCATGTCGAAGTCGAAGGAGGACAGCCGGCGCCAGTACTGCACGTCGTCGATCATCCGCACGGTCGCGACGATGCCGAGCCGCTCCAGCGACTTGGCGTAGTTCAGCGCCAGCCGCTCCTGCGGCCGGCTGGTCACGGTGATCTCGAAGCCGAGCGCCTCGCCGGTCGCCTTGTGGCGCAGCACGCCGTCGCGCATCTCGTAGCCGGCGCTCTTCAACAGGTCGAAGGCCTTGCGCGCCTGCTCGCGGTCGCGGCCGGAGCCGTCGGTCGCCGTCGGCCTCCAGGTTCCGGCCAGGATGTCGTCGCGCACCGAGCCGGGAAATGCCGCGAGCAGCGCCTTCTCGCGCGCATCGGCCGGCACGCCCAGCGCCGACAGCTCTGAATCGGAGAAGAAGCTGCCGGCCCGGCGGTAGATGCCGTAGAACAGGTTGCGGTTGGCCCATTCGAAATCGAACAGCATGGCCAGCGCCTCGCGCACCTTGATGTCGGCGAAAACGGCGCGGCGGGTGTTGAAGACGAAGCCGGTCATGCCCTTGGGCGTGTCGAAATGCAGCGTCTCCTTGACGATGCGCCCGTCGCGCACCGCCGGCACGTCATAGCCGGTCGTCCAACGCGTCGGGTCGCCTTCGAGGCGGACGTCGTAGAGCCCGGCCTTGAACGCCTCGAACAGCGTGTTGGCGTCGCGGTAGAATTCGTAGCGGATCTCGTCGGGGTTGAAGAGGCCGCGCGTCAGCGGGTGATCCTCGGCCCAGAAGTCGGCGCGCCGCTTGAGCGTGATCGATTCGCCCGGCCGGACCTCGCTGACGACATAGGGGCCGGAGCCGAGCGCCGGCTTGAAGCTGGTCTCGCCGAAGCTCTCCGCATTGGTCGCGTGCTTGGCGAAGATCGGCATGGCGCCGATCACCAACGGCAATTCGCGGTTGGAGCCGTCGCCGAGCTCGAACTCGACGCGGCCGGGGGAGGGCGCGCTCGCCTTGGTGACGCGCGCCAGGCTGGAGCGGTGGAACGGCTTGCCCTTCGTCTTCAGCATCTCGAAGGTGAAGAGCACGTCCTCGGCCGTGACCGGGCTGCCATCCGAGAATTTTGCGCGCGGGTCGATCTCGAAGGCGAGCCGGGTCCGCTCGTCATTGAGCTCGACCTTGCTGGCGAGCAGCCCGTAGGCGGTGAAGGGCTCGTCGGCCGAGCGGAAGAGCAGGCTCTGCTGGACGTAGCGGGGCACGGCGTCGGGCGCCACGCCGAGCACCACCAGCGGGTTCAGGCTGTCGAACGTGCCTTGCAGGGCGAAGGTGATGCGCCCACCCTTCGGCGCGGCCGGGTCGGCATAGGGCAGATGCGTGAAGCCGCGCGGCAGGGCCGGCTCGCCATGCATCGCGATGGCGTGGTCGGGCAAGCTGGCGTGATTGGGCAGGGGTGATTCGGCGCGCGCGCTCGCGCCCGCCGCCAGGACGAGCATGAAGAGAGCGAAGATTTGCCGGGCCGCGGCGCCTATGCCCGCGGACGACGCACGAAGTGAACTCATCGCCGGACCTGATTCCCACAGAAGAGGATAACATGTCCGGGGCACAGTCACGCACGCTCTTCGGGCTGGAAACCTGCGCCGGAACTCGCTAAACGCAACCAAGGTGTCATTCAAACGCCTCAATCACGCTGGATGTGCACGGCCCCAGAAGGCCGGCCCGGACGCGGTTGGGTCGTCGACAATGACGCGCGCGGCTTGCGAAGTCGTGTTGTCGAATTCGCCTGGTAAGGAAAAACATATGTCCGCTTCGTCCAGCCCGTCTCGCCGCGCCCTCGGCCTCGTCCTGAGCGCCGCACTTGGCCTCAGCCCCGTTTCCGCCTTCGCCCAGCAGCCGCGTCCCGCCCAGCCGCGCCCGGCGCAGCCGGCCCCGCAGCAGCCCGCGCAGCCGCCGGCCGGCCAGGGCCAGGCCGCCGGCCCGACCGTGGTGCAGGTCAAGGCCGAGCCGTCGCAGACCAACTGGACCAAGGTTTGCGGCAAGGACCAGGCCGCCAACAAGGAGATCTGCTACACCACCCGCGACTTCGTCTCGGACCAGGGCCAGCCGGTGCTCGCGGTCGCGATCTACGACGTCAAGGGCGATCCGACCAAGATCGTGCGCTTCCTGATGCCGCTTGGCCTGCTGCTTGGACCCGGCATCCGCTTCGGCGTCGATACCGCCCAGCCGGTGGCCGGCCGCTATGCGATCTGCTTCCCGAATGGCTGCTTCGCCGAGGCGCAGGTCAAGGACGACTTCATCAACGCGATGAAGAAGGGCACGACGCTGAGCGCCAGCGTGCAGAACCAGGGCGGCCGCGAGGTCTCCTTCCAGATCCCGCTCACCGATTTCGCCAAGGGCTTCGACGGCGCGCCGATCGACCCGAAGGTGCTCGAAGAGCAGCAGAAGCAGCTGCAGGACGAGCTCGCCAAGCGCCAGGAAGAGCTGCGCCAGCGCCTCGGCGGCAGCGGCGCCAGCGCTGTCCCCGGCGCTCCGGCTGCTCCCGGCGTCGCGCCGGCCCCCGGCCTGGCTCCCGCCCCGGGCGTCGCTCCCGCGCCGCGTCCCTGATCCGGACGCCCTCGCAGGCAAACGAAAAGGCCGGTCCCATGGACCGGCCTTTTTCATTGAGCGGCAGGGAAGCTTGGGCGCTTGCTGCGACGGGCCGTCAGCTCAGCTCAGTTCAGCCCGGTCCGGTCGAGCGTGTAGCGGCCCTTGCGGTCGCGCCGGAAATATTCCTTGGCCTGCGGATGCCGGATCGGCTGGCCGGATTCGTCGACCACGAGGTTCTGCTCGGAGACGTAGGCGACGTACTCCGTCTCCTCGTTCTCGGCGAAGAGATGGTAGAACGGCTGGTCCTTGGACGGGCGCAGATGCTCGGGAATGGCGAGCCACCACTCTTCCGTGTTGGAGAAGATGGGGTCGACATCGAAAATGACGCCGCGAAACGGGTAGACGCGGTGCTTCACCACCTGGCCGATCCGGAACTTGGCCGAACGTGCTTCCATAGTCGCTTCGATCTTCTTCAAGCCGCGAGGATTACGTCGCGCAAGGTGATGCCGCCCATTTCGCGCATGCGGTAGGATTGCGTCGCAAATACGTCAAGATCAACGGCGTGGCGCCGGATTGCTGTTCACAATCCGTAGCGCTCGGCCAGGGCCGGGTCACGTGCGGCGACTTGCCTCGCCAGGTCGACGATGACCTTGGCCTGTTTCCAGGTCGCGTCGTCCTGCATCTTGCCGTCGATCATCACGGCGCCCGAGCCGTCCGGCATCGCTTCGAGAATGCGCTTGGCGAAGCTGACCTCGTCGGGATCGGGACTGAAGACGCGCTTGGCGATCTCGATCTGCGAGGGGTGCAGGGTCCAGGCGCCGGCGCAGCCGAGCAGGAAGGCGTTGCGGAACTGCGCCTCGCAGGCCGCCGTGTCGGCGAAGTCGCCGAAGGGCCCGTAGAACGGCTTGATCCCGGCCGCGGCGCAGGCATCGACCATCTTGGCCATCGTGTAGTGCCACAGGTCCTGCTGCGCCACCGCGCGCGGCCCGCCATCGGGGGAGGGGTCGGCGATCACCTTGTACTCGGGATGGCCGCCGCCGACCCGCGTCGTCTTCATCGCGCGCGAGGCGGCGAGGTCGGCGGGCCCCAGGCTCATGCCGTGCATGCGCGGCGAGGCGGTGGCGATCGCCTCGACGTTCTTCACGCCCTCCGCCGTCTCCAGGATGGCGTGGATCAGGATCGGCTTGGGCAGCTGGTGCCGCGCCTCGAACTGCGCCAGCAACTGGTCGACATAGTGGATGTCCCAGGGCCCCTCGACCTTCGGCACCATGACGACATCGAGCTTGCCGCCGATCTCGGCCATCACAGCCGTGATGTCGTCGAGGAACCAGGGCGAGTTCAGCGCATTGACCCGCGTCCACAGGCCGGTCGCGCCGTAGTCCACCGCCTTGGCCATAGCGATGAAGCCGTCGCGCGCCGCCTGCTTGGCCTCGACCGGGATGGCGTCCTCCAGATTGCCGAGCACGATGTCGACCTGGCCGGCGAGGTCGCCGACCTTGGCGCGCACCTTCTCCAGATGCGGCGGCACGAAATGGATCATCCGCTCCAACTTCAAGGGCAGCTCGCGCCACGGCTCCGGCGCACCGATGGCGAGCGGGCGGAAGAACTGGCGCGGCGTCTTGACCGTCATGGCGCACTCCATGCTGCAATGCAGCGACTGTGCCGGAGCAGGGCGGCGCCGTCCATTGCTGCTTTCGCATCGCCCGAAAGATGAGAGACAATAAGCCTAGGAATAATAGCTCCTGAATTTCATGAGACGATAATCCTAGGCATTCTATCCGAAATGACGAGGCGCCCATGCCCTGCACGGCCTTGCTTCGAGGCGGGAAGCCGCTAAACCGCGCGGATCGCTGCCATTCCGGCTGCATTGGGCGGCCAGAGCCCGCCGAGGTCGTTTTCGCCGCATGGCCGAGCTTGCCAACCTCTTCAATCTGGTCGCGCCGTTCTTCGGGCTGATCCTGCTCGGCTTCGCCGTCGGCCGGTACAAGCAGATCCCTGAATCCGGCCTGGCCTGGATGCAGCACTTCCTGATCTACATCGCGCTGCCCTGCCTGTTCTACCGGCTGATCGCCGACAAGCATTTGAGCGAACTGGCCAACTGGGCCTTCATCGGCACGACCACGCTCTCGACCTTCTGTGCCTTCGTGCTCTCCTTCGCCGTCGGCTGGAGATACACCCGCGAGATGCCGCAATCGGTGATGCAGGCCGTCGCCGGCGCCTATTCCAACATCGGCTACATGGGCCCGCCGCTGATCCTCTCGGCGCTCGGCCCGGTAGCGAGCGCGCCGGTCGTGCTGATCTTCGTCTTCGACAACATCCTGCTGTTCTCGCTCGTGCCCTTCCTGATGGCGCTGGCCGGGGTCGAGAAGAGGAGCCTCATGGCCACGGCGGGCGAAGTGGTCTGGCGCGTGCTGACCCATCCGTTCAACATCGCGACGCTGGCCGGCGTCTTCGCCGCCTATACCCAGCTCCAGCTCCCGACCGCGATCGACCAGATGACGCTCTGGCTCTCGCAGGCGGCGGCGCCCTGCGCGCTCTTCCTGCTCGGCGTCACCGTGGCGCTGCGGCCGATGAAGTCGATGCCGGGCGAGGTGCCCGCGCTGGTCGTGATCAAGCTGATCCTGCACCCACTGCTGGTCTGGGTGCTGCTCTCGCTGTTCGGCGGCTTCGCCGCGCCCTGGATCTATGCGGCGGTGATCATGGCGGCGCTGCCGCCGGCCCTGAACATCTTCGTGATCTCGACCCAGTACAAGGTCGGCATCGAGCGGGCCTCGGCCTGCATCCTCGTCGGCACCTTGGTCTCGATGGTCACTTTGACGGGCTTCCTGTGGCTGGTCAGAACGGGCAGGATGGTCGCCGACCTCTTCCCCTGACGGCTGCCCTCCGTGCGGCCGGCCCACCCCGCGGGATAGCGATGCTGCCGCTCGACGACGTCTTCGTGCTCGATTTCTCGACCTTGCTGCCCGGCCCGCTCGCCAGCCTGTTCCTGGCCGAGGTGGGCGCGCAGATCGTCAGGGTCGAGCGCCCCGGCGGCGAGGATTTGCGCCGCTTCCCGCCGCGCTTCGGCGAGACCTCGGCCCCCTTCGCCGTGCTCAACCGCGGCAAGAGGAGCGTCGAGATCGACCTGAAGGCGCAAGACGCGCTAGCCCGGCTCACGCCGCTGATCGAACGCGCCGATATCCTGATCGAGCAGTTCCGCCCCGGCGTGATGGAGCGGCTCGGCTTCGGCTACGCGGCGCTGCAAGCGCTCAACCCGCGCCTGATCTATTGCTCGATCAGCGGCTACGGCCAGTCCGGCCCACGCGCCCAGGAGGCCGGTCACGACATCAACTACCAGGCGATCGGTGGCCTGCTCGGCCAGTCGTTGAAGCGCGGCGAGGTGCCGCCGCTGCCGCCCGCGCTGGTCGCCGACATCGGCGGCGGCGCCATGCCGGCCATGGTCAACATCCTGCTGGCGCTGCGCCAGCGCGAGCGCAGCGGCGCGGGCTGCCATCTCGACATCGCCATGATCGACGCCATGCCGACCTTCGCCTGGTACGGGCTCGCCCAGGGCCAGGCGACCGGCCGCTATCCCGCGGGCGGCGAAGGGCTGCTGACCGGCGCGAGCCCGCGCTACGGGCTCTATGCCACCTCGGACGGCTGGTTCCTTGCGGTCGGCGCGTTGGAGCAGAAATTCTGGGAGACATTTTGCGAGGCGATCGAACTTGCTCCGGCCCTGCGCGATGATCGCACCGCGCCAGAGGCGACGCGAGCTGCCGTCGCAGCTCTGATCGCCAGCCAGCCGACCGCCCATTGGCGCGCCCATCTCGAACCGTGCGATTGCTGCTGCACCGTGGTGCGGACGCTGGAGGAGGCCATGGCCGATCCGCAATTCACCGCGCGCGGCGCGCTCGAGGCCCAGGCCGAGGAGCCGGGTGGCCGCAGGCTGGTTTCGACGCCGCTGCCGCTGGCGCCGGTGTTCCGCGAGAAAGCGGAGGGCTTGCGGAAGGTGCCGGCGAGCGGCGGAGATCAAGCGGAATTCCTTCTCCCTTCGGGGGAGAAGGGCCTAACCTGTCCCGCCCGCTAACCCCTGCCGCATCACCAGCCGCCGCAACGGCCCGATCCGCGACAGAGCCAGCAACCCCGCCCCGCGCAGCAGGTCGGCCGGCAGCAGGTCGGTCAGCAAGGTCCGGTTGAGGGCATCGACCGCGCCGGTGCGTAGCCGCACATCGGTCTGGCGCGTCTTGTCATAGGCCGCGATCACCTCGTCGCCGCCAGGATCGCTTGCGCCGTCGAGCGCCTGCCGCAGCGCCGCGACATCGCGCAGGCCTAGGTTCAGCCCCTGCGCACCGATCGGCGGAAACACATGCGCCGCCTCGCCGATCAACGCCATCCGGCCGGCGCCGAAACGCTCGACCGAAAGCCCGCCCATCGGCACCCGCCCGCGCGGCCCCTCGACCTTCAGCGCGCCGAGCAGCGAATGCGTCTGCTGCTCGACCCGGCGGGCGAAACCGGCATCGTCCAACGCCGCGACGCGCTCGGCCTCGCCCGGCTCCAGCAGCCAGACCAGCGAGGAGCGCCGGCCGGGCAGGGGCACCAGCGTGCACGGGCCGGAGCGGGTGTGGAATTCGGTCGACGTCTCGCGGTGCTCGCGCCGATGCGACAGGATCGCCGTCAGCGCCACCTGCGGATAGGCCCAGTCGCGCGCCGGTATCTTTGCCGCAGCCCGCACCCGCGACTGCCGTCCATCCGCCCCGACCACGAGCCGCGCGCGCAATGGCGCGAAACCCTCGCCCGTCAGCGTGACCGCCTCCTCGCCCGGCTCTATGCCAGAGACCATATGCGGCAGGATGCGGATTGCCGGATTCGCCTCGGCGAGCTCCGCCATGGCCGCAACCAACTCGGCATTCTCGATATTCCAACCGAAGGCCTCGAGCCCGACCTCGGAGGCCTGGAACTCGACCGGCGGCTGGCGGAACAGGCTGCCGGTATCGTCGACGAGCCGCATCACCGCGAGCGGGGCGGCCTTTTCCTCCAGCGCCGGCAGCAGCCCGAGCCCATCGAGGAAGCGCCAGGAGCCGTCGAGCAGCGCCACCGTGCGTCCGTCGCGCGGCGCGGTCGGCTTGCCGAACAGCGCGACCTGCCAGCCATCGGCGGCCAAGGCGAGGGCTGCGGCCAGTCCGACGGCGCCGGCGCCGACGATGGCGATATCGACCTGTTCGTGCTGCTGAGAACTCATGTCTCTTGGCTAGAGCATCGGACCGAAAAGTGGAATCCGGTTTTCGGAAAAATCCGATGCAATAATAATGGCTAGATCGCCACATTGCGTCCGATAGGACCCATGACGATCAAGCCGAACGCCGGGCGCTTGGCCAGAACGAGATCGCCGCAGTCGATCCGCAGTCGATCATGCAAATTCGCAAGACCGCTGGGCGTGGAGCGCTGGTCCAGCAGGCGTTTCGGCCATTGCCTGAGGGCAAGCCGACTCCCTATGGTCCGGCCTTCACGTCAGGGAGTTCTTTTCATGGTCAAGGCCATCCGCGTTCATAAAAACGGTGGACCCGAAGTTCTGCAATTCGAGGATATCACGCTGCCGGCTCCCGGCCCCGGCGAGCTGCTGATCAAGAACCGCGCGGTCGGCCTCAACTTCATCGACACCTATTTCCGCTCAGGCCTTTATCCCGCCCCGCACTTCCCGCTCGTGCTCGGCAATGAATCGGCCGGCGACGTGCTCGCGGTCGGCCCCGGCGTCACCGAGTTCAAGGTCGGCGACCGCGTCGCCGTCGTCTCGGCGCACGGCGCCTATGCCGAGGAGCGCATCGCCCCGGCCACTGCCACCGTGGCGCTGCCGGAGGCGATCTCCTACGAGGCCGCCGCCAGCATGATGCTGAAGGGCATGACCGCCGAGTACCTGCTGCACCGGACCTACAAGGTGAAGCAGGGCGACACGATCCTCGTCCACGCCGCCGCCGGCGCCACCGGCCTGATCCTGTGCCAATGGGGCAAGGCGCTGGGTGCGACCGTGATCGGCACCGTCGGCTCCAAGGACAAGGCCGAGCTCGCCAAGGCCCATGGCGCCGACCACGTCATCCTCTACCGGGATGAGGACGTCGCCGCCCGCGTCAAGGAGATCACCGGCGGCGCGATGTGCGACGTGGTCTATGACGGCGTCGGCAAGGACACCTTCATGGCCTCGCTCGACTCGCTCAAGCCCTTCGGCCTGCTCGCGAGCTTCGGCAACGCCTCCGGCGCGGTCGAGGCCTTCAACCTCGGCATCCTGGCCGCCAAGGGCGCGCTCTACGTGACCCGCCCGACGCTGAACCCCCACATCGCCAAGCGCGAGACCATGGTCGCGATGGCGAAGAACCTGTTCGACACCGTCGCCAGCGGCAAGGTCACGGTGCCGGTCAACGCGACCTTCGCGCTGAAGGACGCCGCCGACGCCCACCGCGCGCTGGAAAGCCGCGGCACCACGGGTTCGACGGTCCTGCTGCCGTAAGACTGGTCGACGCGCCAATATCGCCCAGATTACCCTGTAGAGCCGTCGCCGTCGACGCGGCGGAAAAACGGGTGGCTGGGCGATATGAGGCGAAGCTTGCTGGCGCTGGCGCTCGTACCGGGATTGGCCGGCACGGGCCTCTATGTCGGCCCCAATGGCTGGCAGAGCTGGCAATTGCGCGCCGCCGCCGATGATCCGGCGGCGCTGTCGCAGATAAGGCTGCGCGAGGTCGCAACGCCCGAGCGCATCGCGGCCGAGATCGATCTCGCTTTGGCCGAGGCAGACACCGAACTCGCCGACAGCTTCGTCGGCCTCGCCCAGGAGCGCGGCATCGTCGTCGCGCCCGAGCAGAGCCAGCGCCTCGCCACGCTGAAGGACGAGGCGCTGAGCCGGGCCGTGCAGGATTTCGGCTATGGCTTCTTCATGGGCGAGCGCGTCAGCGGCGCCGGCTTCGCCGGGGCGCTGACGGGAGACGTCATCGGCTTCGGCGACCTGCGCGACCTCGCTCATGAAGGCCAGAAGCTCGTCCGCGGCGAGGCGATCGATAACACCATCCTGGCGCTGGCCGGCGCCGGGCTGGTCCTCAGCGCCGCGACCTGGGTCAGCCTCGGCGGCGGATTGCCGGCGCGAGGTGGCCTCAGCATCGTCAAATCGGCGAGCAAGGCGGGCAAGCTGTCTCCGGCGTTGACCGCTGGCCTCGCCCGCACCGCCGCAAGCGCCATCGACCGGCCGGCGCTGAAGGCCAGCCTCGCTGCTGCCGCGAAGCTCGACCTTGCCGGCGCCCGCATGGCCAGCGCCAACCTGATCCGCCCGGCCGCAATGAAAAGCTTCGCCGCGCTCGGGCAGGATACCGGCACGCTCTACGCCAAGACCGGCCAGCGCGGCCTGCGCCAGGTCCTGAACGTTGCCGAGGACGCCGGCGATATCGGCAAGGCCGCCAAGCTCAGCAGCACGGCCGGCTCGAAGACGCGCGCCATCCTCAAGCTACTCGGCCGCTCGGCCCTCGTGCTTGGCGGCCTGAGCCTGACGGCGGCGAGCTGGCTCCTTGCCCTCGTGGGTTGGGCTCTCGCCGTGGCGATGGTCGCGCAGCGGCTCGGCTGGTGGCTCGGCCGCCGGCTCATGCCGGGGCCGAAACGGCAGGCTGCCTGAGTCCGCCTGAAAATTTCTCGCGCTTGCTTTGAACCTTCTCCCGCGTCGCCGCGACGAATGGGGGTCAGCACCTGCTGATCCTCATTCGGGAGAAAGATCATGAACCGCGCAATTCGCATCACCGGCCTGATCCTGGCCTCGCTCACCGTCTCGACAGTCGCCATGGCCCAGCAGGGCGGCGGTGGAAATGGCGGCGGGGGCGGCGGCGGTGCTGGTGGAGGCTCCGCCGGCGGCGGCGGCGACAACTCGATCATCGCGCTGCGCCTTCAGGACCACGAGCGCTCCCGCGCCCGCCTCACCCGCCCCGTGCAGCCGCGCCGTGGCAGCACCGACTGCATCACCCATGCCTGCAACGAGCCGCCTCCGCAGCGTCGTCAGCCCGCCGAACTCGCTCGCCTCAACGAGAGCTGCGGCGGCGGCGAGTACCTGGTGATCCGCAACCGCCAAGGGCAGGTCGTACGCTATGTCTGCGAGTATCGCTGAGGGTCAACAGAAGGTCCTAGACCGCCACGCCGTGCAGGTCGTAGGCATCGGCCCGCTCGATCTTCACGGTGACGATATCGCCGGCCCTGAGCGGCCGGCGGCTCGCCACGTAGACATTGCCGTCGATCTCCGGGGCGTCCCATTTCGAGCGGCCCTTGGCCACGGTCGGGCCGGCTTCGTCGATGATGACGGAAATGCGCTTGCCGACCCGGTTCTTGACGATGCGGGTGCTGATCTCGGCTTGCGCCTTCATGAAGCGGTGCCAGCGCGCCTCCTTCTCCTCCTCCGCGATCAGCGGCAGGCCGAGATCGTTGGCGGGCGCCCCCTTGACCGGCTCGTACTTGAAGCAGCCGACGCGCTCGAGCTTCGCTTCCTTCAGCCAGTCGAGCAGGAACTGCACGTCCTCCTCGGTCTCGCCGGGGAAGCCGACGATGAAGGTCGAGCGTATCGCGAGGTCGGGGCAGATTTCGCGCCATTTCCTGATGCGGTCGAGCGTGCGGTCCTGATGGGCCGGGCGCTTCATCGCCTTGAGGACATTCGGCGAGGCATGCTGGAACGGGATGTCGAGATAGGGCAGCACCAACCCTTCCTGCATCAGGGGGATGACCTCGTCGACATGCGGGTAGGGGTAGACGTAGTGCAGGCGCACCCAGATGCCCATCTGGCCGAGTTCGCGCGCCAGCTCGAAGAAGCGGGTGCGGATCTCGCGGTTCTGCCACATCGACGGCGCGTATTTGATGTCGAGCCCGTAGGCGCTGGTGTCCTGCGAGATCACCAGCAGCTCCTTGACGCCGGCCTTGACCAGCTTCTCGGCCTCGCGCAGCACGTCGCCGATCGGCCGCGAGACCAGGTCGCCGCGCAGCTTCGGGATGATGCAGAAGGTGCAGCGATTGTTGCAACCCTCTGAAATCTTGAGATAGGCATAGTGGCGCGGCGTCAGCTTGATGCCCTGGTCGGGCACGAGGTCGACGAAGGGATCATGCCTGGGCGGCACCGCCTGATGCACGGCCGAGACGACGCTCTCATAGGCTTGCGGCCCGGTGATCGCGAGCACGTTGGGGAAGGCATCGCGGATCTGCTCGGGCTCGGCGCCCATGCAGCCGGTGACGATGACCTTGCCGTTCTCGGCCATGGCCGAGCCGATCGCCTCGAGCGACTCGGCCTTGGCGCTGTCGAGGAAGCCGCAGGTGTTGACGATGACGAGATCGGCGCCCGCATGGCTCTTGCTGAGCTCGTAGCCCTCCGAGCGCAGCGAGGTGATGATCCGCTCGGAATCGACCAGCGCCTTGGGGCAGCCCAGGGACACGAAAGAAATCTTCGGCGCGACGGCATTCATCGGCGGCAAACTCGGACTTGGAAAAGGGAGAGGCGCGGCAGAGCCGGCGCGTTGCGCGCCTCTTTGAGCCTTTTCGGTCGATTTGGCAAATGCGCGCGGGCCTCAGCCCGCCGCAACCGGCCGCTCGGGATCCTGCGTCCAGTCGGTCATCGAGCCATCATAGAGCGAGATCTCGTCGCGGCCGAGCACCTCCGACAGCACGAACCAGTTCAGCGAAGCGGTGTGGCCGGTGTTGCAATAGGAGATCGCCGGCCCCTTCGGCACCGCGTTGAACAGCGCGTTGAGATCGCCGACCGGCTTCAGGCGGCCGGTCGAGAGGTCGAAGGCCTCGGCATAGTCGCGCGAGATCGCTCCGGGAATGTGGCCGGCGCGGGCCGCTTCCGCCGCCTTCTCCTTGCCCTCGTAGTAGCTCGCCGAGCGCGCATCGACGAGCGTGGCGAGCTTGCTCCTGGAGGCGACGAGCGTGGCGTCGCTGGTGCTGCGCAGATTCTGCTTGACCACCACCGGATAGGGCGCCGCCGGCTTCGGCTGCGACGAGCCCGTCTCGACCGGGCGCTTGGGATCGGCGCTCCAGGCCTTGAAGCCGCCGTCCAAAATGGCCTGCTGGCCGTGGCCGATCAGCTTCAGCGTCCAGTAGACCCGCGACGCGGCGGCGAAGTCGGTGGCGCTGACCCCGGCCGGCACGATGACGACGTCGTCGGCAGGCTTGATGCCGAGATTGCCGACCAGCTCGGAGAGCTTGTCGAGCGGCGGCAGCATTCCGGGAGCCGCGCCGACCTTGGCGCGCCAGCCATCGGCGACATAGTTGGTATGGACAGCGCCGGGCACATGGCCGGCCTCATAGGCCGCCTTGCCGCCGCCATCGACCGAGGAGCGGATGTCGAGGATGACGAGATTGCTGTCGCCGAGCCGCTTCTGCAGCGCCTCGGGCGAGATCAGTCCGGAAAGCTGGGTTTCACTCATTCGGCGGCCACCTGCTGGAGTTCGTCGACGACGTCGAGGGTGTAGCTCATCTCGGCCGTCGCACCGAGCATGATCGACGCGGAGCAGTACTTCTCCTTCGACAATGTGACGGCACGTTCGGCCTTGGCATGGGAGAGCCCGCGCCCGGTGACGCGGTAGGAGAGGCGGATCTTGGTGAAGACCTTCGGGTCCTCGGTCGCGCGCTCCGCCTCGACCTCGACCTCGCAGCCGGTGACGTTCTCACGGCCCTTCTTCAGGATCGAGACGACGTCGAAGCCGGTGCAACCGGCAAGGCCGATCAGCAACATCTCCATCGGCCGGATGCCGATGTTGCGGCCGCCATATTCCGGCGCGCCATCCATCATCACGGCGTGGCCGCTGCCGGCCTCGCCCATGAAGGCCATGCCTTCGACCCAACGCGCGCGTGCCTTCATCGTCATATCCTCTCGTCTCGGCTGACCTGAGACTTAGAGCATGATGCCGAAAAGTGGGAACCGGTTTTCGGACGACATCATGCTCTCACTCTTTGATGAGAGACGGATTCAGATTTCAGATGGGATCGCTTTGCGATTCCATCTGAAATCATCCGGCTCTCGTCGCTCGGCCGCCGACAGGCGAGGGCGCCGTCACGCCGCCGCGAACAGGCTGCCATGTGTGATGCGCAGCCGGATGCGCTCGCCGAGCGCCGGCGCGACCTGGCTGGCGAGGTCGACGTCGAGGCGCTTGGCCAGGCCCTGGACCGCGACCTCGGCCCGCCGCAGCGCGCCGTTGCGGCGGATGTCCTCGACCACCCCGGGCAGCGAGAGCGGCGCGTCGTCGACGATGCGCAGGTGCTGCGGCCGGACATAGAGCGAGGCCGGGCCGCCCTGGTTCTGCTGCAGCCCGCCGAGGACCGGCCGGTCGCCGAAGAAGGCCTGGCTGCCGACGACCTTGACCGGCAGCTTGTTGGCCTCGCCCAGGAACTCGCAGACGAAGGGCGTCGCCGGATGGTCGTAGACGTCGTCGGGCGAGCCGACCTGCTCGAGCCGTCCCTCGTTCAGGATGGCGACGCGGTCGGCGAGCTCCAGCGCCTCCTCCTGGTCATGCGTGACGAAGAGCGTGGTGTGGCCGGTGCGCCGGTGCAGGTCGCGCAGCCAGCCGCGCAAATCCTTGCGCACCTTGGCGTCGAGCGCGCCGAACGGCTCGTCGAGCAGCAGCACGCGCGGCTCGATCGCCAGCGCGCGGGCGAGCGCGACACGCTGGCGCTGGCCGCCGGAGAGCTGCACCGGGAAGCGCCGCTCCAGCCCCTTGAGCTGCACCAGCTCCATCAGGTCGGAGACGCGCTTGTCGATCTCGGCATTGCCCGGCCGCTCCAGGCGCGGGCGGGCCTTGAGGCCGAAGGCGATGTTGGCGGCGACGTTCATGTGCTTGAACAGGGCGTAGTGCTGGAAGACGAAGCCGATGCGCCGGTCGCGCAGGCTGAGCTGGCGCGTATCGGTCTCGTCAAAGAGCACGCGGCCGCCATCGGCTTGCTCCAGCCCGGCGACCAGGCGCAGCAAGGTGGTCTTGCCCGAGCCGGAAGGGCCGAGCAGCGCGACGAGCTCGCCGGGCTGGACGTCGAGCGAGACGCCGCGCAAAGCCGCGAAATTCGCGAAGCTTTTCTGGATGGACTCGACCGTAACCGCAACGGACATAGGTTTAGCCTCCGTCAATGGCGCTTGGTCGCGGCGATGGCGTCCGCGTAGTGCCATTCGAGATAGGTCTTGAGGGTGAGCGTCACCAGCGCCAGCCCGGCCAGCAGCGAGGCGACGGCGAAGGCGGCGACGCTGTTGTACTCGTTGTAGAGGATCTCGACATGCAGCGGCATGGTCGTGGTCAGGCCCCTGATCCGGCCCGAAACCACGGTCACGGCGCCGAATTCGCCCATGGCGCGGGCGTTGCAGAGCAGCACGCCGTAGAACAGGCTCCACTTCACGTTCGGCAGCGTGATCGTGAAGAAGGTGCGCCAGGGCGAGGCGCCGAGCGTCAGCGCCGCCTCCTCGTCGGTCGAGCCGAGCGCCTGCATGTGTGGGATCAGCTCGCGCGCCACGAACGGGAAGGTGACGAAGACCGTCGCCAGCACCAGTCCGGGCAGCGCGAAGATGATCTCGATGTTGTTCGCCTTGAGCCATGGCCCCAAAAAGCCCTGCGCGCCAAAGAGCAGGACGAAGACCAGCCCGGAGATCACCGGCGAGACCGAGAAGGGCAGGTCGATGAAGCTGATCAGCAGGCTCTTGCCGCGGAATTCGAACTTGGCGATGGCCCAGGCGGCGGCGATGCCGACCACGACGTTGAAGGGCACCGCGATGGCGGCGACCAGCAGCGTCAGGCGAATGGCGCTGAGCGCGTCGGGCTCGGTCACCGCTTCGGCAAAGGCGGCATAGCCCTTGCGCGAGGCCTCGACGAAGACCGAGAGCAGCGGCAGGAACAGGAAGAGCGTCAGGAAGGCGAGCGCCAGCGTCAGCAGCAGCGCCCTGATCCAGAAACCGTCGCGCAGCGCCGTGTCGGTGCGATAGACGGGGGTCGTCGGGTCAGCCATGGCCGAGCCTCCCGCGGCTCCAGGCCTGGATCGCGTTGATCGCCAGGATCAACGTGAAGGAGACGATCAGCATGATCATCGCGACCACGGAAGCCCCGGCATAGTCGAAGCCCTCGAGCTTGATCACGATCAGCAGCGGCGCGATCTCCGAGACCATCGGCACGTTGCCGGCGATGAAGATCACCGAGCCGTACTCGCCGACCGCCCGAGCGAAGGCGAGCACGAAGCCGGTCAGCAACGCCGGCACGATGCCCGGCAGGATGACGCGGAAGATCGTCCGCAGCCGGCTGGCGCCGAGCAGGGCGGCGGCCTCCTCGGTCTCGACCTCGGCCTCCTCCAGCACCGGCTGGACCGTGCGCACCACGAAGGGCAGGCCGATGAAGATCAGCGCGACCATGACGCCGAGCGGCGTATAGGCGACCTTGCCGTCGAAACCGATGGAGAGGTCGATCAGCGGAATGGTGAATTTGAAGGAGAGCGGCGCCAGCAGCGAGCCGATCCAGCCATTGGGTGCATAGATCGCCGCCAGCGAGATGCCGGCAACCGCCGTCGGCAGGGCGAAGGGCAGGTCGACCGCCGCATCGAGCAGCCTGCGTCCGGGGAAGCGGTAGCGCACCAGCACCCAGGCGATGATCAGCCCGAAGATCGCATTGACGATTGCCGAGAACGCCGCTGCGCCGAAGGAGAGGCGCAAGGCGGCCTGCGTGCGTGAGGAAGTGACGATTGCCCAGATATCGGCCGGGCCGGCGCTCGCCGCCTTGAGGAAGAGCGCGGCCAGCGGAATCAGGACGATCAGCGACAGGGCGCTGATCGTGATCCCGAGCGACAATCCGAACCCCGGAAGGATGCTCGGTTGCCGCCAGGATGAGCTGCGACTGGCAGCGGGGAGCGCAAGCGTCACGCGGTCCTACCTCGCCGGCTTGTAGAGCTGGTCGAAGCTGCCGCCATCGGCGAAGTGATCCTTCTGCGCCTTGGCCCAGCCGCCGAATGCGTCGATGGTGATCAGGTCGACCTTGGGAAAGCGCGCGAGGTCCTCCTTGGCGGCCGCCTCGACATTGCGCGGCCGGTAGAAGTTCTTGGCAATGATCGCCTGCGCCTGAGGCGTGTAAAGGAACTCGAGATAGGCCTGCGCCACGGCGCGGGTGCCCTTGGCGTCGACATTGGCGTCGATCAGCGCCACAGGCGGCTCGGCCAGGATCGAGAGCGAGGGCACGACGATGTCGAACTTGTCGGCGCCGAACTCGGCCAGCGCCAGGAAGGCCTCGTTCTCCCAGGACAGCAGGACGTCGCCGATGCCGCGCTGGGTGAAGGTCGTGGTCGAGCCGCGGGCGCCGGTGTCGAGCACCGGCACGTTCTTCAGCACCGTGCCCATGTAGTCGCGGACCTTGGCGTCGTCCTTGTTGTAGGCCTTCTCGGCCCAGGCCCAGGCGGCGAGGTAGTTCCAGCGCGCGCCGCCCGAGGTCTTCGGGTTCGGCGTGATGATCTGCACGCCCGGCTTCGCTAGGTCGCCCCAGTCGTTGATGGCCTTGGGATTGCCCTTGCGCACCAGGAAGACGATCGTCGAGGTGTAGGGCGATGAGTTCTGCGGCAGGCGCGTCTGCCAGTTCAGCGGCAACTTCTGCGAGCGCTCGGCGACGGCGTCGATGTCGCCGGCCAGCGCCAGCGTCAGCACGTCGGCGTTGAGCCCGTCGATCACGGTGCGGGCCTGCGCGCCAGACCCGCCATGCGATTGGCGGATCGTGATCTTCTGGCCGGTCTTCTTCTGCCATTCCTCGATGAAGGCGGCGTTGATGGCGCGGTAGAGCTCGCGCGTCGGGTCATAGGAGACGTTCAGCAGCTCGGTCTGGGCCCGCGCGCCGCTGACGACGCCGAAGCAGATCGAAAAGGCACCGAGTATGAGGGCCGCCTCAAGAATGCGGCGAATGCGCTGTCGCGTCATGTCAGTGCTCCGTCGAGATCATCATCGCAAACCCGCACCCGCGAAGCCTGCGATTGTTCTGAATAACAAACGAAACGTACTGAATTGGCGGTACTTCCACAACGGCATGACACAGCATGGCCGTTCTAAACTTGGGCCTCGCGGGAGAAAACGCCTCTCTTTGGAAGACGTTCCGGCCATTCCGACGCGCCCATCGGTCACGCCGCGAAGCGCAGGATAGGCTACCCCTAGGCGCGGCGCAAACCGGGCAGGTCGACGGCCTTCATCGCGGCCGCGCCAAGCGCGTGCCCGATCAGGACGAGCAGCGGACCCTTGGCGGGCAATTCGCCGAGCCGCTCGGGCAGGGTCGCGATCGTGGCGTGCAGGCGCTGTTCGGTGGGTTGCGTCGCGGCCAGCACGGCGATTGCGGGCGTTTGCGGATCGAGCCCGGCGGCAATCGCCCGATCGCGGAACCCGGTCAGCGTGGCGCGCGCCATATAGACCACGGTCGTCGCATGCGGGTCGGCCATGGCTTGCCAGTCGAGATCCTCCGGCAGATCGCCGGTGCGGGCATGGCCGGTGACGAATTGCAGCCGGCGGGCATGGTCGCGATGGGTCAACGACAGCCCGAGCGAGGCTGCCGCACCTTGCGCCGCCGAGATGCCGGGCACGAGCGCGACCGGGATGCCGGCCTTCTCGCAGGCCTCGATCTCCTCGCCGGCGCGGCCGAAGATGCCGGGATCGCCGCCCTTGAGCCTGACGACGTGCTTGCCCTGCGCGGCCAGCGAGATGATCATCGCGTTGATGTCGCCCTGCTGGACCGAGGGGCCATAGCCGGTCTTGCCGACCAGCATGCGCTTGGCCTCGCGCCTAGCGAATTCGAGCACGCTGGTCGAGACGAGGTCATCATAGAGAATGATATCAGCGCTTTGCAGCGCGCGGATCGCCTTGAGCGTGAGGAGTTCCGGATCGCCGGGGCCGGCGCCGACCAGGGTGACGCGGCCGGTGCCGTCATGCGCGCCTTCGAGCCGGCGCAGCGCCGCGAAGAGCTCACCCTCATCCGCGGCATCGGGCGCGCGCTCCGGCTCGGCCATGGCGCGATCGGTGAATTTTTCCCAGAAGGCGCGGCGCAGCGCGAAGGGCAGCTCGCGCCCCTGCACGGCCGGCCGCCAATCCTTCGCGGCCTGGGCCCAGCCCTTCAGCCCGGCCGGCAGCAAGGCCTCGATCTTGGCCCGGATGGTCTGACCGAAGACGGGCGAGGCGCCGTCGGTCGAGATCGCCACCACGAGCGGCGAGCGGTTGACCAGCGAGCCGAAGGCGAAATCGCAGAAATCAGGCTTGTCGACGACGTTCACGGGGACACCAACCTGCCGCGCCGCCGCGGCGAAGGCGCGCGCCTCATCATCCGATTCGATGTCGCCGACGGCAATCGCAGCGCCGTCGAAATCGGCAGGCTGCCAGTTGCGGGGGACGATGGTGACAGTCCCGGCCGGAGGGTCTTTGGCGAGGGCTTCGAACAGACCGCCTGCGTGACCGGCGAGAATTACCAGATCGGCACCCGCCGCCGCCAGCAACTCCGCTTTCCAGAGAGCGCCTTCGCCCGACCCCGCCAGTACGACCTTGCGCCCGTCCAGCTTGTGGAACAGCGGCAGGGTCGCCAGCCGCTCGATGCGGCGTGCGCTGGTGGCTTCGGGATCTCTATCCGTCATCGCGTCGTTTCTGCTGCCTTTACATCACCAGCCGGACGCTGCGAGACACCGGCCGGCGGCATCAGCAGCCAGAAACCGGCAAGCGCCAGGATGATAAGGCGAAAGCAAAGATCGAACCAGCGCTCATGGGCGCGGGGAGGGACCGTGCGCATCACATCGTCGCTCATGTTCTCCTCCTCGTCGCTGTCGAGCGCCGGATGACGCCCGCGGAAGTCCTTGCCTTGCATGGCCCAGACCATCGGGCTCACGCCGCTCCGCCGGCGGCGCGCGCCGCCCGGCGCTGGTCCAAAATATTGCGGCTGTCGCCATAGCCGCGCTGGTAGCCATGGCTGATCTGCGCGACGGCCTTGAGCCATTGCTCGGCCGGCTGGCGTCCAGCGCTGGTGTCCGGCAGCTCGATCTCGTCGAAGCCGCAGGAGATCGCATAGGCGAACTGATCGGCGATCAGCGGGCCGCTGGCGCGCAAGGCGCCGGTGAAGCCATGGTTGCGGATCAGCTTGGCCAGGCTGAAGCCGCGCCCGTCCGAGAAGGCCGGGAAGCTGACCGCGACCAGCGACAATTGCCGCAGCACCAGCTTGAGCTCGGCGATGCTGATATCGTTGGGGATGATCACGCCGATGCGCTGGTCGCGCGTCTTCTGCGCAAGCGCTTCCGGCAGCGCCTCCCAGGTGACGAGCGCATGCGAGATGTTGTCGATGGCCGCGCCTTCGCTGCGCGTCCAGACATCGGCCTTGGCGCCGGTCTTATCAAGCAACAGCATGGGCGACCTCCTGGAAGGCGGCCTTGAACGGGGCGAGCCCGAGCCGGCGCACGCTTTCGATGAAGCTCTCGTTCCCGACGCGCTGCGTCAGATAGACCTCGACGATGCGCTCGATCGCCTCGGGCACGTCCTCGGCCGCGACGCCGGGGCCCAAAATCTCGCCGATCTTGGCATTCTCCGTCGACTCGCCGCCGAGCGTGATCTGGTAGGATTCGATGCCGCGCTTTTCCAGGCCGAGAATGCCGATATGACCGACATGGTGATGGCCGCAGGCATTGATGCAGCCGGAGATCTTGATGTTGAGCTCGCCGATCAGGCGCTGGCGCTCGTCATCGGCGAAGCGCTGCTGGATCGCCTGCGCGATCGGGATCGAGCGCGCCGTCGCCAGCGCGCAATAGTCCAGGCCGGGGCAGGCGATGATGTCGGTGATCAGGCCGATATTGGCGCTGGCCAGCCCGGCCTCGCCGAGCTTCTGCCAGATCGCGAAGAGGTCGCGTTGACGCACATGCGGCAGCACGAGGTTCTGGGCGTGGGTGACGCGGAGCTCGTCATGCGAGTACTGCTCGGCCAGATCGGCGACGAGCCGCATCTGGTCGGAGGTCGCATCGCCCGGCGCCTCGCCGATCGGCTTCAGCGAGATCGTCAGCGCCGTATAGCCCGGAGCCTTGTGCGGGGTGGTGTTGGTCTCGACCCAGCGGGCGAAGGCCGGATTGCCCGCCTTGGTCGCCTCCAGCACGCGGCTGACTTCCGGCAAGGTCTCGTAGGCCGGCGGCGCGAAATAGGCGGCGATGCGCGCGATTTCGGCCGGATCGGCATTGACGGAGGGGCCGTCGAGCCGCGCGAACTCTTCTTCCACGCGACGCTTGAATTCCTCGACGCCGATCTCGTGGACCAGGATCTTGACCCGCGCCTTGTACTTGTTGTCGCGCCGGCCTTCGAGGTTGTAGACCCGCATGATCGCCTCGAGATAGGCGAGCAGGTCGGGCTTGGGCAGGTAGTCGCGCACGACCTTGCCGATCATCGGGGTGCGGCCCAGCCCGCCGCCGACGCTGACCTCGTAGCAGGTCTCGTGCGTGTCGGGATGGCGGCGCAGGCGCAGGCCGATGTCGTGGGCCTTGATCACGGCGCGGTCGTGCTCGGCCCCGGTCACCGCGATCTTGAACTTGCGCGGCAGGTAGCTGAACTCGGGATGCAGGCTCGACCATTGCCGCAGCAGCTCGGCAGTCGGGCGCGGGTCCTCGAGCTCGTCCTGGGCGACGCCGGCGAAATGGTCGGCCGTGACGTTGCGGATGCAGTTGCCGGAGGTCTGGATGCAATGCATCTCGACATCGGCGAGCAGGTCGAGAATGTCCGGGATGTCGCGCAGCTTCGGCCAGTTGAACTGAAGGTTGGTGCGCGTGGTGAAATGGCCGTAGCCGCGGTCGTATTTCTCGCCGATCAGTGCGAGTTGGCGCAACTGCCGCCCCGACAGCGTGCCATAGGGCACCGCGATGCGCAGCATATAGGCGTGGAGCTGGAGGTAGACGCCGTTCTTGAGGCGGAGCGGCTTGAACTCGTCCTCGGTCAGCGAGCCGTCGAGCCGGCGCGAGACCTGGTCGCGGAACTGCGCCACCCGCTCGCGGACAAAGCGCTCGTCGAATTCATCGTAGCGATACATCTCAGGCCCTTTGCTCGCGCATGACGCCGAAAAGTGCGAAGCGGTTTTCGGACAACGTCATGCGCTCACTCGCTTGGACTGCGCGTCGATGCCTTCACCGGCCTGCTTGCCGAGATCGAGGCGGTTGCTCGGTCCGAGCGTCTTCATGCGTTCGCGGTAATGGCGCGGCACCGGCAGGCCGCCTTCGATCGCGACATCGACCAGATAGGCGTCGACGACGTGGTTGGTCGCGAGCTGGTTGGCGGCATAGGCTTCCAGCCGTTCGGCCGCCGGGTCGTCGGCCGCGACCAGCGCATGCGCAGGGTCACGCGTCCAGACCAGCGCGCCGTCCGGGGCCGCCGTCGCGAACACGATGTCGCCGTCGAGCAGGTCGTTGGCGAGCAGGATCGCCGGCAGAGGCGGACGCTTCACGGCAGCAGCCATCACGCGGCCTCCGCCAGGAGCTGCCCTTGCCAATCGATGACGTTCAGGATGGCCATCTTTTCCGCTCGCCGCGTTCGTTCTTCCGAACATTTCAAATAAACCTGCGCGGCGGCGGGTTCAATTCACGTCAGGTAGCGGGTTTTTCCTTATTCCCGTTCAAAAAGAGGAGAATTATCTTCCGATCCGGCAGATGGGCGCTCAAGCGGGAAAAATCGTCTCGAAGCGCGCTCTAGACCAGCCCGCCCAGCCGATAGCCCACGCCCGGCTCGGTCTCGATCAGCTTCGGCGCGGCCGGATCGTCCTCCAGCTTCTGGCGCAATTGCCCGACGAAGACGCGCAGGTACTGCACGTCGTGCTCATGCGCCGGGCCCCAGACGGCGGTGAGGATCTGGCGGTGGGTCAGCACCCGGCCATTGCCGCCGGCCAGCGATGCGAGCAGGTCGTACTCCTTGGGCGAGAGCTTCACATGGGCGCCGTCGCGGCTGACGCGGCGGTTGACGAGGTCGATCTCGACATTGCCGGAGACGATCGTCGCCTCGGCGCCCTGGCGCTCCAGCTTATGGCGCAGCGCCACCCGCAGGCGGGCCAGCAATTCGCCGACGCCGAAGGGCTTTTCGACATAGTCGTCGGCGCCGGCATCGAGCGCGTCGATCTTCTCGGTCTCGCGGTCGCGGGCGGACAGGATGATCACCGGCCCGTCATAGAAGGCGCGCGCCTTGGCCAGCGCCTCCTTGCCGTCCATGTCGGGCAGGCCGAGGTCGAGCACGACGGCGTCCGGCGGCTTGCGGGCGAGCTCGCGCAAGCCGGAGGCGGCGTCGTCGGCCCGGATCGGCTCGTAGCCGGCGGCGTCGAGCGCGGGGCCCAGGAAGCGGTGGATCTGCGGCTCGTCGTCGATGACGAGGATGCGGGGGCGAAAAGCTGTCATGATGTCGGTCGGGCCTCCGTGCCCTCCTTGCGCAGGCTGATCAGGATGCGCGTGCCGCCCTTGCTACCATCGGGCCGGTCGTGGATCGGGCTCGCGGCGGCGATGCGCCCGCCCATCGCCTCGACGAAGCCCTTGGCGATGGCGAGGCCGAGGCCGGCGCCCTTGCCACGCTCGCCGCCGCGGTCGATCGATTCCTCCAGCCGGCGGAATTTTTCGAAGACGCGTTCAAGTTCTTCCGTGGGAATACCGCGCCCCTCGTCCTCGATCGAGATCACGACGTTGCCCCTGTCCTCATAGGCCGCGGTTTCGATCAGCGCGCCATCCTCGCTATAGGTGATGGCGTTTTCCAGGATGTTGACCAGCACCTGCTCGAGCAGGCCGGGATCGGCCCGCACCATCGAGAGTTCGGCCGGAAAATCGCGCAGGATCCGCCGCTTGCCGAGCCGGCGCGAGACGCGCGCGATCGCAGAGGCGATGACGTCGCGGACATCGGTCCAGTCGCGCCGCGTCACCAGCGCGCCACCTTCGAGCCGGGTCATGTCGAGCAGGTCGCCGACATAGCGGTTGAGCCGCTCGGCCTCCTCGCGGATCGAGAGCAGCAGGTCGTCGCGCACCGCAGGCTCAACGCTCCTGCCGAAATCGATCAGCGTCGTCACCGATCCCAGCACCGTCGCGAGCGGCGTGCGCAGGTCGTGGCTGACCGAGTTGAGCAGGGCCGAGCGCAGCCGGTCGCTGCGGCGCAAAGCCTCGGCATCGACCGCGGCGGCAGCCAGTTCCGCCCGCTCCAACGCGATCGCGCCCTGGTCGAGCAATGCCAGCGCGAAGCGCTCGTTCTCGGCGCCGCTCAGTGCCTTGGGCTCGAAGCCGACGACGCCGGAACGCGAGCGCACGCCCTGCAGGGCCCGGAAGCTCCAGGCGGCATTGGGCAGGGTGCCGGTGCCGGCGCCGGCCGGCTCGCCGCGCGTCCAGGTCCAGCGCGCCGCGGTCATGTCGGCGGTGCTCAGCACCTCCAGCTCCGGCGCGCCTGCTGTCGCGACGATCTCGTCGCCTTGCGGCAGAAAGACCACGACCTTGCCGGCCGTGGCCGCCGACAACTGCTCGGCCAGGATCGTCGCCGCATCCTCCTTGCGCGCGGCGCCCGACAGCCGCCGGCTCGCGGCCAGCAGCGCGGTGATGGCGGAGGCGCGCCGCGCCGTCGCCTTGGCCTGGTCGCGGATGCGGCCGGTGAGCCCGCCCGTAGTCATCGCCACGGCGAAGAACACCAGGAAGGTCAGGACATCGGCCGGATGGCCGATCCAGAAGCTCAGCAGCGGCTGGAGGAAGAAGAAGTTATAGGCGACTGCGGCCAGGGCTGCCGCCGTCAAGGCCGGCCACAATCCAAAAGCCAGCCCGGCCAGCAGCACGCTCACCATGAAGAGCATGGCGAGATTGGCGTTCTCGACCTGGCTCTCGACCAGGCGCCCGAGGAAGATCGCGCCTGCGACCAGGGCGACGGAGGCGAGATGGCCTCCCCAGGCGATCACAGGTCTTGGCGCGGGCATTACCGGCACGGACGACGCCCCTGGTCCGGTCGCAACCTCGGTGATGATGTGCAGCGCCGCGCCACTTTGTTCCTTGAGCAGCGCCGGCGCCAGCGATTTGTGGAACCAGGCGCGCCAGCCTTTGCGGTGCGACTTGCCGACGACGATCTGCGTGACGTTGTTGCGCCGGGCATATTCCAGCACGGTCGCGACGAGGTCGTCCCCGGTCAGCACGACATTGGCGCCGCCGAGCTGCTCGGCGAGCTTGAGCGCCTCCGACAGGCTGCGCCCGCGCGCCGGTCCCGTTTCGGCGGCGTTGGGCCGCTCGACGTAGGCGACGGTCCAGGGCGCATCCATCATCATGTCGGAGAGGCGCCGCCCGGCCCTGACCAGCGAGTTCGCCATGGCGTCGGGGCCGATCAGCACGAGGATGCGCTCGCCTGCCGCCCACGGGCCCTCGACGCCGGCGCGCTTCATCGCCTGGCTGAGCTGGTCGTCGACGGTCTGCGCGGCGCGGCGCAAGGCGAGCTCGCGCAGGGCCGTGAGGTTCTCGGGCTTGAAGAAGTGATCGGCGGCGAGCCGCGCCGTCTCCGGCAGGTAGACCTTGCCCTCGGCCATGCGCTGGCGCAGTTCGGTCGGGGTGATGTCGATCAGCTCGATCTCGTCGGCGCCGCTCAGCACGCTGTCGGGCACGGTCTCGCGCTGGCGCACGCCGGTGATCTTCCAGATCACGTCGACCAGGCTCTCCAGGTGCTGGACGTTGAGCGTGGTCCAGATGTCGATGCCGGCGGCGAGGAGCTCGTCGACATCCTGCCAGCGCTTCGGGTGGCGGCTGCCCGGCGCATTCGAATGGGCGTATTCGTCGACCAGCAGCAGGCGCGGCTTGCAGGCGAGCGCGGCGTCGAGGTCGAACTCCATCAGGATCCGGCCGCGATGCTCGATCGGCCGGCGCGCCATCACCTCGAGCCCGTCGAGCAGTGCCTCGGTCTCGCGCCGGCCATGGGTCTCGACGACGCCGACCAGCACCTCGCCATGCTCTTGCTGGGCGCGGCGGCCCTGCGTCAGCATCTCGAAGGTCTTGCCGACGCCCGGAGCCATGCCCAGAAAAATCTTGAGCCGGCCGCGTTTGCGGCCGGCCTGGGCGAGCAGGGCATCGGGGTCGGGGCGACCCTCTTCCCGGAAGCGCGTCTCGTCTGCTGTCATAATCTGCGGCTCATGGCGCCTTAGCTTGGGCTTTCGGGTAGCGCGCGTCGAGGGCGAGGTTCGCGGTCAGCACGTTGACGCGGGGCCGGCCGAGGAAGCCGAAGGTGTAGCCCTGCGTGTTCTCGGCGATCACAGCGGCAACCGCGGCCGGCGCCGTGTTCCGCGCCGCGGCGACGCGGGCGATCTGGCGCGCCGCGTTCTCGGGCGAGATATGGGGATCGAGCCCCGAACCGGAAGCGGTCACGGCATCGGCCGGAATCGAGCCCGGGCCGTCGGCGGCGCGCAGGGCCTCGGCATCGCCCTTGATGCGGGCGGCGAGATCCTCGTTCAGCGGCCCGAGATTGGAGCCGGACGAGGCCGAGGCGTCATAGCCGTCCTTGCCGGCGGCCGAGGGGCGGGGATGCAGATAGGCCGCGTCCTTGAAGGTCTGGCCGATCCATTCGGAGCCGACGACCTCGCCGGCCTGGTTGCGGATCAGCGAGCCGCCGGCCTGGGCGGGGAACAAGGCTCCCGCCAGCCCGGTGACGGCGAGCGGATAGGCTAGGCCGAGCAGGGCGGTGAAGAAGACCATCGAGACGATGGCGGGGCGGAGTTGGGACAACATGGTCGTGGTCCTTGCTTTCTTGGTCTCAGGCGAGCTTCAGAGCCGCGACGATGACGTCGATCAGCTTGATGCCGACGAAGGGCGCGATCAGCCCGCCGATGCCGTAGATGGTGAGGTTGCGCGAGAGCAGCTTGGCCGCGCCGATGGCCCGGTAGCGCACGCCGCGGAGCGCCAGCGGGATCAGCGCGACGATGACGAGCGCGTTGAAGATCACCGCCGAGAGGATGGCGCTCTGCGGGCTCGACAGGCCCATGATGTTCATCGCGCCCAGCGCCGGCAGCGAGCCGACGAACAGCGCCGGCAGGATGGCGAAATACTTCGCCACGTCGTTGGCGATCGAGAAGGTCGTCAGCGCGCCGCGGGTGATCAGGAGCTGCTTGCCGACCTCGACGATCTCCAGGACCTTGGTCGGGTCGCTGTCGAGATCGACCATGTTGCCGGCCTCGCGCGCGGCCTGCGCGCCGGTCTGCATGGCGACGCCGACATCGGCCTGCGCCAAGGCAGGGGCGTCGTTGGCGCCGTCGCCGCACATCGCGACCAGCCGGCCCTTGGCCTGCTCGGTGCGGATGATGCGCAGCTTGTCCTCGGGCGTCGCCTCGGCGAGGAAATCATCGACGCCGGCCTCGGACGCGATTGCAGCCGCCGTGACGGGGTTGTCGCCGGTGATCATCACCGTGCGCACGCCCATCCGGCGCAGGTCGGCGAAGCGGTCCTTGACGCCCGGCTTCACCACGTCCTTGAGGTGGATGATGCCGACCAGCGCGCCGTTCTCGCTGACGGCGAGCGGCGTGCCGCCCGAGCGGGCGATGCGATCGACCGCCTGGCGCATCTCGGCCGGGACCTGGCCCTCGCTGAGGTCGAGCGAGCGCAGCACGGCATCAACCGCGCCCTTGCGCCAGGACTTGCCGTCGGCGTCGAGGCCGGACTGGCGCGTCGTGGCGCTGAACGGGATCGAGGTGGCGCCGACCGGCACTTCCGCGGTGATGCCCTGGTTGCGAGCGAGCTCGACGATCGAGCGGCCCTCCGGCGTCTCGTCGGCGAGCGAGGCGATCAGCGCGGCGCGCATCGCCGCATCGGGGCGCACGCCCGGCGCCGGCACGACCTCGACCGCCATGCGGTTGCCGAAGGTGATCGTACCGGTCTTGTCGAGCAGCAGCGTGTCGACGTCGCCGGCGGCCTCGACGGCGCGGCCGGAGGTGGCTAGCACGTTGACCTTGAGCAGCCGGTCCATGCCGGCGATGCCGACGGCGCTGAGCAGGCCACCGATCGTGGTCGGGATCAGCGTCACGAAGAGCGCCCCCAACACCATCGGGTCGAGCGTGATGCCGGAGAAGGCGCCCAGGCCCGTCAGCGTTACGACGGCGATCAGGAAGACCAGCGTCAGGCCGGCGAGCAGCACGGCGAGCGCGAGCTCGTTCGGGGTCTTGCGCCGGTCGGCGCCCTCGACCATCGCGATCATGCGGTCGAGGAAGGACGAGCCCGGCTGCGAGGTGACCCTCACCTTGATCCAGTCGGAGACGACGGTGGTGCCGCCTGTGACGGCCGAGCGGTCGCCGCCGCTCTCGCGGATCACGGGCGCGGATTCACCGGTGATGGCGGCCTCGTTGACCGAGGCGACGCCCTCGATGATCTCGCCATCGGCGGGGACGACGTCGCCGGCCTCGACCAGGACGACGTCGCCCGGGACGAGCTCATGCGCCGGCGTCGGGATCATCGCATTGCGCGAGGCGTCGATGATCAGCTTGGCCTTGGTGGTGACGCGGGTGGCGCGCAGCGAATCCGCCGCCGCCTTGCCGCGCCCCTCGGCGATGGCCTCCGCGAAATTGGCGAAGAGCACGGTCAGCCAGAGCCAGACCGCGATCTGGACCGGGAAGCTGGCCGATTGGCCAGCCGAGATCGCGACCACGGCCGAGACCGTCGCGAGGGCGGCGACCACTTCGGTCGCGAGGATCACCGGGTTGCCGGTGAGCTGGCGCGGATCGAGCTTGGTGAAGGCGCTCTTCAGCGCCGTGATCACCACGCCCTGGTCGATGGCGCCGGATTTGGCGAATGATAGGCTCATGGAAGGAGCTCCTTTGTCGGCTCAGCGAGCGGCCGCAAGCACTTGGAAGTGCTCGACGATCGGCCCCAATGCGAGCGCGGGGAAGAATTGCAGGCCGCCCAGGATCAGGACGATGCCGATGAGCAGGCCGACGAAGAGCGGGCTGTCGCTCGGCAGGGTGCCGGCGGTGGGCTGGAGCTTCGGCTTTGCTGCGATGGCACCAGCGATGGCCATGACCGGAACCAGGTAAGCGAAGCGGCCGAGCAGCATCGCGATGCCGAGCGTGGTGTCCCACCAGGGCGCGTTGGCGGTCAGGCCGGCAAAGGCCGAGCCGTTATTCCCCGCCGCCGACGAATAGGCGTAGAGGATCTCGGAGAGCCCGTGCGGGCCCTTGTTCAGCAGCCCCTCGAGCGCGACCGGCAGCACGGCGGCGATGGACGAGAAGCCGAGGATGGTGAGCGGCAGGATCAGCACCGCCAGCATGGCGAACTTGATCTCGCGCGCCTCGACCTTCTTGCCGAGATATTCCGGCGTGCGCCCGACCATCAGGCCGGCGACGAAGACCGCGAGCAGGGCCATCACCACCATGCCGTAGAGGCCGGAGCCGACGCCGCCCGGCAGGATCTCGCCGAGCTGGATCATGAACATCGCGACGCCGCCGCCGAGCGGCATGAAGCTGCCATGCATGGCGTTGACCGAGCCGTTCGAGGCGCCGGTGGTCTGCGCCGCCCAGATCGAGGAGGCGGCGGGGCCGAAGCGGACCTCCTTGCCCTCCATGTTGGAGGGAGCGTCGGAGATGCCGGCCGAGATCATGGCGGGCTGCGGCGTCAGCGTCTCCGCGGAATAGATCGCGGCGGCGGCGACGCCGACGAGGATGACCATCACGGCGATCAGCGCCTTGGCTTCCTTGCGTGCGCCGGCGACGCGGCCGAAGGCGATCACGGTGCCGAAGGCGAGCGCGTTCAGCGAGACGACCTCGATCAGGTTGGTGAACGGCGTCGGGTTCTCGAACGGATGCGCCGAGTTGACGTTGAAGATGCCGCCGCCATTGGTGCCCCATTGCTTGATCGCCTCCTGCGAGGCGGTCGGGAACAGCGAGATCACCTGCTTGGCGCCCTCGACGGTCGAGGCCTCGACATTGGCGAGCAGGGTCTGCGGCACGCCGGCTGCGACCAGCACGAGCGCGGTGACGATCGAGAGCGGCAGCAGCACGTAGAGCGTGGTGCGGGTCAGGTCGACCCAGAAATTGCCGAGGTTCTCGCCGCGGTCCGCCGCAAAGGCCCGCGCCATCGCCGCAGCGATCGCCAGGCCGGTGCCGGCCGAGACGAAGTTATGCACGGTCAATCCTGCCATCTGGCTGAGATTGCTCATCGTCGCCTCGCCGGCATAGGACTGCCAGTTCGTGTTGCTCACGAAGCTGACGGCCGTGTTGAAGGCGAGGTGCGGCGACAGTCCGTCGAACCCTTGCGGGTTGAGCGGCAGCAGGTTCTGGAAGCGCAGCTGCAGGTAGAGCAGCACGAAGCCGACCGCGCTGAAGGCCAGCGCGGCAGCGGCATAGCCCAGCCAGTTCTGCCCCTTGCTGCGGTCGACGCCGAAGGCGGCGTAGGCGAGCGCCTCGACCGGCTTCAGCACCGGGTCGAGCCAGGTTCGCTCGCCCGCCCAGACGCGCGCCATGAAGATACCGAGTGGCCACCCTACGGCCACCGTCAACGCGATCGTGAAAACGATCTCGGCCCAGCCCCGCCAGTCCATGCGAGGTCTCCTTTATGTTCTTGTTTCAGAAACGGTCGGGGCGCAGCAGCGCGGCGACCATGTAGACCGCCAGCCCGAGGGCCGCGGTCGCGTAAAGCCAGGTGAGCGCCATGATCGTCAGACCTTGCGCAGCAGGACGGCGTAGTAGCCGAAGAGCGCGAAGCTCCCGGTACCGAGCACGAGGAAAAGGATGTCGGCCATGGCCGTATCTCCTGTCAGGTTAGACCGGAGATGTGGTGCCGGGGTCCGTAAGGGGTCGAGCGGGAAGGCCGGGGAGGGGCATAAGGGTTGCGTAAAGATTTGGCCGTGCGGGCATAAAAATCGCTTGTCCGGGTGAGCGATCCCTCTTGTCGCGCTCCCGGCGCATGGACATGGTCGGGGGCAGCGCATTAAAGCTTACGCAACGTCGGCCTACCTAAGATTGAGGCGGACACAGCGCGCAAGGATGGCCGTGCCGCTCGATTACAATTCCCTGCTCATTGCGATCGGCTTCTCCTCCGCCGGTCTGGCGCTGACCTTCTTCACCAGCTGGCTCGTCGCCAAGACCGAGCGCTTCCTGATGACCTGGTCGGTCGGGTTGGCGCTCATCGTGGTCGCGACGCTGATCTATGCGGCCTTCCTGCAGGACTTCGCGCCGATCCTCGGTGCGACCGGCTTTTCGGTGCTACTGATGGGGCTGGTCGTGGTCATGGCCGCCGGTCGGCAGTTCCGCACCGGGCGCTTGCCGGTGAAGACGATGGCGCTGAGCGCCGCGCTCTCGATCGCGCCGATGGCCGTGCCGATGCTGACGGGATATACCGGCATCGCCTTCATCGCGCTGAATCTCGGTGCGACCGCGATCCTGTTCGCGACGGCCTGGGACTACTGGCTCGGCCGCGCCGAGGCGCGCACGCCGATCCTGCTGCTCGCGGTGCTCTACGCGCTTACCGGCGTGTCCTTTGCGGCCTGCGCCGTCGTCCTGGTCTACGAGCGCCAATGGATCATCCATGAGGCGCCGGTGAATTGGGTCGAGAACCTCAATCTCGCGGTGTCGCTGGCGAGCACGGCCGGCATCGGCGCGCTCTCGCTGGCGCTCAACCAGTCGCGGCTGGCGCGCGGCCACAAGCTCGACGCCGAGACCGACGCCTTGACCGGGCTGTTCAACCGGCGCGCCTTGTTCGGCAAGGTCCCGGTGGATCTCGCTGCCCCGGTTGCTGCGATCGTGTTCGACGTCGACCAGTTCAAGCGCGTCAACGATGTCCACGGGCATCAGGCCGGAGACGAGGTTCTGCGGGTTTTTGGCGAGCTTCTCGCGGCGAATACGCGGCGCGGCGATATCGCTGCGCGGTTGGGCGGTGAGGAGTTCGCGCTGATCCTGCCGGAGACCTCGCTCGACGAGGCGCTGATGATCGCCGAGCGCGTGCGCACGCGCATCAGCAGGCACGGCTTCGCCTCGCCGGCCGGCGCGCTGACCTGCACCGTGAGCGCCGGGGTCGCGGGCTGTGACGTTGGGCGGACCGGCCGCGACGAGTTGCTCCGCGCGGCCGATGCCGCGCTCTACAGTGCCAAGCGGGCAGGCCGAAACCGCGTCGTCAACGCAGCGGCTGATACCGGCCACGATGTCGGACGCGTGGCCTAGCGGGCCGACGTTCCGGCGAGCTGCATCATTGTGCCGCTCGCGCGGCCTCGAACCGAGCTTCGCATGATTGCGTTGCAGGTCTGGGGGCTGAGCCGAGGGAGACGACGATGCAGGACATGCCGGCCTCAAAAGCCTATCGACTGCTCGAAGCCGGGCCGATCGTGCTGGTGACGACCAGCTACAAGGGCAAGCTCAACGTCATGACCATGGGCTTCCACATGGTGGTGCAGCATTCGCCGCCGCTGCTCGGCTGCATCATCGGCCCCTGGGACCACAGCTACAAGGCTCTGCGCGCCAGCGGCGAATGCGTGATCGCGATCCCGACAGTGGATCTCGCCCGCAAGGTCGTCGATATTGGCAATTGCTCGGGCGACCGGATCGACAAGTTCGAGACGTTCAAGCTGACGCCGAAGCCGGCGCAGGCTGTCGCCGCGCCGCTGATCGCCGAATGCCTCGCCAATATCGAGTGCCGCGTCGCCGACGACGCGATGGTCGACAAGTACAACCTCTTCATCCTGGAGGCGGTCAGGATCTGGACCGACCCCGACCGCAAGGAGCGCCGCACCTTGCACCACCGCGGCGACGGCACCTTCGCGGTCGACGGCCGCACCATCGACCTGCGCGAGCGCATGGTGCTGTGGAAGCAGTTCCAGGACTGAGGATCGGACGAGTTCGCGCGACCGGCTCAGCTCGGCCGCCAGAGGAGGAGCCATGCCGACATCCTTGCAGGAACCGATCGCGGCCTATTTCGCTGCCACGAACCGCCATGACGTCGCGGCGATGCTGGCGCTCTTCGCCACGGATGCCGTCGTCCACGACGAGGGGCAGATCATGGCGGGCCACGCCGTGATCCGGACCTGGATCGTGGAGACCATCCGGAAGTACCACGCCAGGGCCAAGGTGACCGACGTCCAGGCCGCCGATGGCAGGACGATCGTCACGTGCGAGGTCTCGGGCAACTTCCCGGGCAGCCCGGCGAGCATCCGCTTCGCTTTTACGCTTGCCGGGGCCGCAATCGCCCGGCTGGAGATCGGCTGACGCCAGTCTCCGTGTTGCTCGACCGGGCGGCCCTGGCCTTGCGCAAAGCCTCTCTGCAAACCCGGTCGAGCGGGCAGATCGTGCAATTTTCGCGGCCCTTGCGGCAAATGCTTTGGCCGAGATGCTTCAGCAGGACATGGAACTCGGCCAACTCGGCCGCGCTCCATCCTGCCAGCGCCGGCATGACGATGGCGTAGGCCGGCAAGGCATCGTCCGTCTTGGCCGATATGAAGCCGCAGTGTCGCAAGATGCGCAGGACATGCGTGTCCAGCACGAAGGCCGGCATCGCCAAGGTGCTGAAATTCAACGTCGAAGCCGCGACTTTGCGCCCGACGCCGGGCAGTTCCTCCAACCAGGCAAGAGCGCGTTCGACCGGCCACTGAGCCAAGAAGCTGAGATCGAAATCGGGATGGCTCTTGCCGATCAATTGTAGTGCCTGCGCGATCTGCTCGGCCTTGCTCTCCGGAAAGGTGACGTCGGCTATCATCGCTTCAACTGCCTTCGCAGGCGCTGCGGCCAATTCCGACCAACCCGGATAGCGAACGAGCAGGCGGTTATAGGCGGCCAGCGAGACCGTATCCCGCGTCCGGCAGCCGAGCATGGATTTGACCATCTGCCCGACCGGGGCGCGCCGTGGAATCCCGGGCAGCGGGCTGGCGGCCTGCCTCAGCCGATCGCGCATCGCCGCAAGCTCTGCTCCGGCACCGAAGTCGAAAGCCTTCTGCATTCCCCATCATATGAACAAATAGAGAACATGGCAACAAGGTGCGCTTATCGCTCTACCGCGCGCAGCCCGCGCAGGCCTCGACGAAGGCCCTGAGCTTCGGCTGGGTGCGGCTCGAATGCGGGAAGCAGATGAACAGGCTGTCGCGCGGCGGCATGAACTCCTCCAGCACCGGCTCGAGCTCGCCATTGGCGATGTCGGGGCCGACCTTCAAGCCGGCCGTATAGATCAGGCCCATGCCCCTGATCGCGAGCGAGCGCAGCAGCCCGGCGTCGTTGACCACGACGGAGCCGGGCGGGTCGACCGTCAGGGCCTGGCCGTTGCGCTCGAACTCCCAGCGATAGACCTCGCTCGTGCCCGGCAGCCGGTAGCGGATGCAGTCATGCGCGGCGATGTCCTCCGGCGCGCGCGGCCGGCCTCGTTGGGCGAAATAGGCGGGAGCGCCCAGCACGGTCCAACTGAATGGTGGCGAGACCCGGACTGCGACCATGTCGCGGTCGATATACTCGCCGATGCGGATGCCGGCATCGTAGCCGCCCTCGACCAGCTCGACCTGTGCGTCGTCGACCACGATCTCGACGCTGATATCGGGATAGGCCTGGCGGAAGGCCGGCAGGATCGGCTCGATCACCTGCGGGAGCGCCATCCGGTGCACCAGCAGGCGCAGCCGGCCCGAGGGCTTCGCGCGCAACAATGTCAGATCGTCGAGCGTGCCGGTGATCGCCTCGGCCGCCGGTCGCAACTGCACGATCAGCTGCTCGCCGGCCTCGGTCAGCGCGATGCGACGGGTGGTGCGGTGGAAGAGCGGCAGGCCGAGCCGCCGCTCCAGCACCTGCAGGGCCTGGCTGATCGCGCCCGGCGTCACGCCGAGCTCGGCCGCCGCGCCGCGGAAGCTGCCGCAGCGCGCGATGGCGAGGAATTCCGACAGGCCGTCGAAAGGGTCGATGCGGGCCATGCTGCGATCAGGTCCCTTGAGCAAATCCGCCTGTCCCTCGGCGCGGCGGGGCCAGCGGGCGCAGGATCGTATAGCGCCTCTATACAACGTATCGAGCAAGCCGGCGGTTATCGCCGGGCGCATGACGGCCTACATCGTCGCGCACGCCGCAGAGACGGCGAGGGGACGCTTCGAGGCTGCAAAGCCGATCTTTTCTGACCCTTTTCCCGCCAGCCGGCGGAATGAGACCCGAAATCATAGCCAGGACGGACCCCGGAGGCAGCGCGTCAGCCTTCGCCGCAGCCCGTCTGCATTCACGAACAGGTGATATCATGCGCTACAGGACCCTTGGCGGCACGGGCCTTCTCGTCTCCGAAATCTGCTTGGGCACCATGACCTTCGGCGGCAGCGAGGGCATGTGGAACGCGATCGGGGCGCTCGACCAGTCGACCGCCGACGGCATCGTCGCCCGCGCGCTCGATGCCGGCGTCAACTTCCTCGATACGGCCGACGTCTATTCGGAGGGGCTGTCGGAGCAGATCACCGGCCGCGCCATGGTCAATTCCGGCCGCAAGCGCTCGGACATCGTGCTTGCGACCAAGGTCTTCGGCAAGGTCGGGCAGGGCGTCAACGATGGCGGCTCCTCGCGCGGCCACATCATGGACGGCGTCAAGGCCAGCCTGAAGCGGCTCGGCACCGACTATATCGACCTCTACCAGATCCACGGCACCGACCCTATCACCCCGATCGAGGAGACGGTGCGCGCGCTCGACGACCTCGTGCGCCAGGGCCATGTCCGCTATGTCGGCGTCTCCAACTGGTCGGCTTGGCGGATCATGAAGGCGCTCGGCATCGCCGACCAGCACGGCTGGACCAGGCTCTCGACCTTGCAGGCCTACTACACTATCGCCGGCCGCGACCTCGAGCGCGAGATCGCGCCGCTGCTGGAGGCTGAGAAGCTCGGCCTGATGGTCTGGAGCCCGCTCGCCGGCGGCTTGCTCTCGGGCAAGTACGACCGGGACGGCAAAGGTCCGGAAGGCGCGCGCCGCGCCTCGTTCGATTTCCCGCCGGTGAACAAGGGCCGGGCCTTCGACTGCATCGACGTCATGCGCGAGATCGGCGCTGCCCGCGGCGTCTCGGTGGCGCGGATCGCGCTCGCCTATGTGCTGGCCAAGCGCTTCGTCATGTCGGTGATCATCGGCGCCAAGACGATCGAGCAGCTCGACGACAACCTCGCCGCCACCGAGATTCAGCTTACCGAGGAGGAGCTGCGCAAGCTCGATGCGGTCAGCGTGCTGCCGGCCGAATATCCCGGCTGGATGCTGGAGCGCCAGGGCGCGACCCGGCCGAAGCTGGGCTGAGCCGCCAATCATGTCGGTGGCCGATACGCCCGTCGCCGCGGCGGACCTGGAAACAGGTCCGTCTTCGGCGCTCATCACCCTGGTCGCGATCTCGACCGGGGCCCTCGTCGCCAATCTCTACTACGCCCAGCCGCTGATCGCCTCGATCGCGCCCGAGATCGGCATCTCGCCCGATCTCGCCGGCAGCGTCGTCAGCGTCACCCAGATCGGCTACGGCGCCGGCCTGTTCCTGCTGGTCTCGCTGGCCGACCTTGTCGAGAACCGTCAGCTGGTGCTGATCATGCTCGGCTTCACCACGCTCGGCCTGATCGGCGCCGCGCTCTCGACGACGGCGGTGCCGTTCTTCCTCGCCTCCTTCCTGATAGGCCTGTGCTCGACCGGGGCGCAGATCCTGATCCCGCTCATCGCTCATCTCGTGCCGGCTAATCGTCGCGGCCGCGTCGTCGGCAACGTCATGGCCGGCGTGCTGACCGGCATCATGCTGGCGCGGCCGGTCGCGCTGTTCATCGCCGCGAGCTTCGGCTGGCGCGCCGTGTTCTGGTGCTCGGCCGTGCTGATGCTCGGCATTGGCACGGCGCTGGTGCGGGTGATGCCGCAGCACAAGCCGCGCGGCGGCATGCATTACGGCCAGATCCTTGCATCGATGGCGGGGCTGCTGCGCGACATGCCGATCCTGCGCCAGCGCGCAGTTTACCAGGCGCTGATGTTCGCCGCCTTCAATCTGTTCTGGACGGCGGCGCCGCTGATGCTGGCCGAGCATTTCGGCCTGAACGAGCACGGCATCGGCCTGTTCGCGCTCGCCGGCGCCGGCGGCGCGCTGGCAGCCCCGATCGCCGGGCGGCTTGCCGATCGCGGCCTGACCAGCGCGCTCACCGCCGGCGCGATGGCGGCGCTGGCGCTCTGCTTCTATGCGACGGGCTGGGCCGCAGCCGCCCTCGCGCTTGCCGTGCTGCTGGTGTTGACGATCGTCATCGACGCGGCCGTGCAGGTGAATCAGGTGGTGAGCCAGCGCCTGATCTTCTCGGGCGCGCCCGAGACGCGCGGCCGGGTCAACGCGCTCTACATGACCATCACCTTCGTCGGCGGCGCGCTCGGCTCGATATTGGGCACCGTGACCTATCATGGGGGCGGCTGGACCGCGACGGCGACGCTCGGCGGGCTGATCGGCCTTCTGGCGCTGGCGCTCTTCGCATTGCAGGCGAGGGCACCGCGCGCCGCGTGATTTCACGAAGACCGCGACCCGAGCAAATCGTGGCCGCTCTTCGTCGGAGCGCTGACGCCGCCTGCCGGCAAGAGGTTCGATCCGAGCGTCTGCCGCGTCGCCTCGAGCGCATGCAACCGAATTGAAAAGGGCCGCCCCGAAGGGCGGCCCTGATTTTACGCATTGCTGCAGTTCAGCCGCGCTGCACGTCGAGCACCTGACCGCGGGCATTGACGTGGACCGTCAGGTTGCCGCCGAAGAAGTTGGTGCCGTCGACCATCCAGACGCCGCCGCGCTCCTGCACGCCCTGGACGTCGCTGATGCCCTGAGCGCGGGCGATGTCCAGCGCGTCGCGCTGGGTGATCAGGCCGCTGCTGGCCACCATGGCGGGCCTGCCGCGGAACTGCGCGAGATAGGCATCGTTCTGGCCCCGGTCCTGCAGGGCGCGCTGGTTGTTGTAGGCGTCGGAGACGATGCTCTCGGCGCTGGATCCGACCTGATCATGGGCCTGGGCCATGGTGGCGGCGCCAGAGATGACGAGCGCACCGGCAATGAGAGCGACTTTGTGGATCAACATGACTTATCTCCTGTGGTTTGCCCCACGGTAGAGAAACACCGGCCGTCGAATGCCGTTCCAACAAATATTCGTGAACGTGAAATCAATAAATGAGCAACGAATCAGCAAAAATACGCCCTAATCTCGGAGTTATGAGTATTAAATATTGGTAATTTTGTAGAAATCGGGCGCTCACGTAAGATCAAATCGGCGCGATTGCTCCTCGGGTGCTCCCGGCAACTGGGGGCGAACAGTGCGCCGTCCGGCCGCTTTCGTGCTAGCATGCGATCTGGCTGTGGCTGTCCGGAACGATGATCGCGTCACGCGGGTTATGGCCATGCCGCTGCGAAACCCCGCTAGGGAGCCGAACATGAACCGGATCATCCTTGCTCTGGCGCTCGTGCTGGCTGCCGATGCCGCGGCAGCGCAATCGCGCCCCTCCACGGTGACGAGACCGTGCGATGCCAACCGGCAGAGCGTCATCGCCAGCGGCGCCATCGTGCTCGGTACTGGCGGTTTTACCTATGATCGCTTCGTCAACGACCGCAGCTTCTGCCAGGTCGACCAATACACCGAGCCGGCCTGGGTGCCGAGCCGCGACACGCCGTCCTGCTTCGTCGGCTACCGCTGCAAGAGCGGCCCCTACATGGACGATTGAGCGGTCGGGCCGAGCCCTGAAAACTGAATCCGGCTCTCATCAATAGGTTGGAGCATGACGTCGTCCGAAAACCGCTTCGCACTTTTCGGCATCATACTCTAGTCGCGCAGCAGGTCGGGAACCTTTTCGCCGGCTTTGCCATACAGCTTCCGCCCCATGGCGCAGGCCGCCGCGGTGTCGAGGGGCGCGATCTCCCTGGCGTATTCTCCGCCCTTGCCGACGACGAAGTCGCTATAGGGTTGCCGCTCGAGATTGATGCCGTGCTGGCGCATCAGGATGCCGAGGATCATGTTGTTCGGCTTGAGTGCCGCGCATTTGTTCGAGAGCGCGACGACCCGCGCGATATGGGTCATGACGTTCTGCTGCGTCTGCGTTTGGGCGAGCGCCGGGCTTGCCAGCGCGAAAGCGATCACGATTGCCAGGCGCATCAGCGACCTCTCTCTCAATCCGAAGAACCGTGCCTCAGCCCGGCTTCACTTGCCGAAGAGCGCCCGCAGGCCGAGCGGGTCGAAATCGAAATAAAGCGCGCCGCTCACGAGGACCCCTGCGACGGCCAGGATAGCGGCATCGGCGATCAGTATCTTGCGCAGCATGGCGGTACGGCCTCCCAGGGAAGGCTACGATCTCTCGCCGGCGCTCGCCCGGCGTCCTCCATTCTGATGAGGCTGAAACTCGTCAGGGAATTGCCTGATCGCCCCGGCCATGGCTGCTTCGGGACGTGAACGGGCGCTGATCGCCGAGAATGGCCGCCGGGCTTCTCAGCTCAGTGCTTCACCACCCTGGCGTCTGGCGCTGGCTTGGGTGCTGCTGCCGGGCCGAGCGGGAAGGCAATCGTGATGAAGCCGATCGTGCCTTGCGGGCGGTTCTCGACATTGACCTCGCGCAGGATCTTCAGGCGCGCCGAGACCGGCGTGCCGGCGACGTCGAACGTATAGCCGACCGTGCCGCCGATGCCCGTGGTGCGGCCCTTGTAGGAGCCGAGCGAGGCGCCGGCACCGCTGTCGCCGCTGACCTGCTGATAATGCGACAGCAGCACGCCGACGGAGAACTCCTTGCTGAAATACTGGCTGATGGCGAGATCGGCGTGAAACGCGTTTCCGCTCTTGTAGTCGGTCGCGTCGTTCTTGCCGTTGATCTCGAAGCCGACCGCCCCGGAAATGTCGAGGCCGATCTTCGGGTCCAGCCAGGTCGCCGCCGCATAGACGTCGCCGATCCAGCGGTTGAGCGCGACATTGGACAATTCGCCATCCTGATACGCCCCGGCCGGGATGTTGACCGAGCCGCCGACCTGCCAATGGAAATTCCCGGCGTGCCAGCCGACGAAACTCGACACCACAGGGTCGCCGATGTTGAAAGTCGCGTCGCGCAGCTTCGCACCGAAGGCGCGGCCGAGCCGGGGCGCGGCTATCAGCGCGCCGGCGCTGATCCGGGGCACGCCAAGCGGCAGGCTGACTGCGAAGCCAAGGTTGCCACCGAATATCTCGACCGGCGTGACCCAGGTCGGCGTCAGGAAATCGATGCGCGCCTGCACTTTGACATTGCCGAGGACGGCGCCGCCGAACTGCGTCTGCGTCGTTGCAGAGAGCCGGCCGGAATAGGTATAAAAGTCGTTCTGGAAATAGAATCCGGGCGGAGGGACGATGCCGGCAAGAGGCCCGCGCAGCCCCGGAACGTATAGGCTCGCGCCGCTTTCCGTTGCCTGCGCGGGAATGCTTGGCAATGCGCCGCAGAATAATGCCGCTGCGCCAACGAGAGCGGCCCGAAGTCGCTTCATGTCTAGCATCCCGACACGTTACCGTAGAGACGCTGAACTGATTTGACATGGGCGTCAAGCTCGCGCTGTCTCCCACCGGAGACCTCGGCCGGTAACAGTCACGGCGCGGCGCTGCGGGGCCGGTAACTGTTACGGCCGCGTCAGGAGGCGCCTTTCGGCAGTATACCAGTGAGAAGCCCGTACATACGTGGACAGGTGCCATGGAGCAGGTGCAGAAGCGCGGACTGGCCCGGCTGATGCTGCGCTGGCCAGCACAGCGCGCGGAACTGCGCCGGAGGTTCGCACAGGATCCCCGTCTGGTGGAATTATGCGAGGCCTATGAGACCGCCTGCGAGGCGGCCGCCTACTGGACCAAATCGCCGGCGCCGGTCGGGCCGGAGCGCGCGGAGGAATACCGGGCGCTCATAACGGCGACAGAGCAAGATATCTTGATCAGGATATCTTAAGGCTGGTCATGGCGCTCCTCTTGCCGCAGCGTTGAAGAGAGCTTGCCCAGCTTTGTCGGCTGATCCATCATGCGAATACTGGCCTATATATCGAGTTTTTAGTCCAAGCTTTGGAGGGCGAAGCGATGGACGACGGAATCTCGGCTCTGCGGCACAAGAACCCGCCGGCTAAAGATATTCTCACCGCGCTCGAAGCGGTCCTGGCTTGCGACACGTTGCGGCTTTCGGAGCGCAACCGCCGCTTTCTGTCGTTCGTCGTGGCCCAGACCGTCTCCGGCAACGGCGAGCGGATAAAGGCCTATTCCATCGGGGTCGATGTCTTCGGCCGCGACGACACCTTCGACCCGACGCTCGATCCGATCGTGCGCATCGAGGCGACGCGGATCAGGTCGGCTCTCACCGCCTACTACGAGCAGAAGGGGGCGGGCGACCGCGTCAGGATCGCAATCCCGCCCGGCAGCTATGTTCCGACATTCTCCTGGGCGCGCCGGGACGCCGGTGCACGGATCAAGCGCCTGCCGATCAGCGAGCGGCAGGTCGTGCGGGCCGAGGCGGCCACGATGATCATCAACGACCGCACCTCTCGGGCGGACCCGGACGTCGCCTCGCGCGGAGAATTGTTTGCCGATGCCCTCGTCGGCCTGCTGCGCAAGGCGCGCTTCAAGGTCCATGTCGTGCCTTCGGCCGAGCACCGGGCGGCGCTCGACGCGATCCATGAGGTCTTTTCCCACCCCAAGGACGCCTATTCACTCGACATCGCCGTTCGCCCCATGGTCGCGCACCGGCGTTATTCCTGGCGGCTGAGCGATCTGCGGAACGGCGAGATTCTCGCAAGCGATTCCCGCGACTACGTCGTTGCCCCCGCGCCTTGCTTCGACCTCATCGACGCTCTCGCCGGGGATGCCGCGGATGCGATCGCGAGCGCCGTTTCCGACCGCTGAGCCCGGCGCGGGGATCGCCGTTCGGCGCGGAATTGACACCTGACCAACGGTAACAGTTACGGCCTTAAGCGGCTCCGGTCTCCGTGCAAGCTTCGGCGGCGCGCTTGAGGTCGGCGTCGTTTCCCCGCGCACGACCCCAGGCGGCGATCCGAAGCCGGGAGTGTTTCATGGAACGCCAGAAATTCTTGGCCGCGGCGGCGCTTGCAGCCGTTCTCGGCCTAGGGGCCGCGCCAGCCGCCGCCCAACCCGCTCCAAACCGTCCGAACATCCTCGTCATCTTCGGCGACGATGTCGGCCAGTCGAACATCAGCGCCTATTCGCATGGGCTCGTCGGCTACAAGACGCCGAACATCGACCGCATCGCCAAGGAAGGCATGATGTTCACCGATTACTATGCGGAGAACAGCTGCACGGCCGGGCGCTCGACTTTCATCACGGGACAGGTCTGCCTGCGCACCGGGCTGTGCAAGGTCGGCATTCCCGGCGCTGCCGTCGGCCTGCAGGATCGCGACGTCACCATCGCCCAGGCACTCAAGCCGCTCGGCTATGCCACCGGGCAGTTCGGCAAGAACCACCTCGGCGACCGCGACGAATACCTGCCGACACGGCACGGCTTCGACGAGTTCTTCGGCAATCTCTACCACCTCAACGCCGAGGAGGAGCCGGAGCGGCCCTACTATCCCAAGAACGACACCACCTTCGTGAAGTCGAACTCGCCGCGCGGCGTTCTCAAGACCTCCGCCGACGGAAAGATCGAGGATACCGGTCCGCTCACGCGCAAGCGGATGGAGACGATCGACGACGAGACGACAGCGGCCGCGATCGACTTCATGCAGCGGCAGGCGCGGGCCAACAAGCCCTTCTACACCTGGATGAACACGACCCGCATGCATGCCTTCACCCATGTGCGCGAGTCGATGAAAGGCGTCAGCGGCATGCCGGGCAACGACTACGCCGACGGCATGATCGAGCATGACGGCGACGTCGGAAAACTGCTGAAGGCGATCGATGATCTCGGCATCGCCAACAACACCATCGTTGTCTACACCACCGACAACGGCCCGAACCAATGGTCCTGGCCGGATGCCGCGACGACCCAGTTCCGCTCGGAGAAGGACACGAACTGGGAGGGCGCCTTCCGCGTGCCGGCGATGATCCGCTGGCCGGGTCGCGTCAAGCCCGGCGAGGTCTCGAACGAGATCATCTCCGGTCTCGACTGGTTCCCGACACTCGTTGCGGCCGCCGGCGATGCCGAGATCAAGGACAAGCTCGCCAAAGGCACGACGCTCGAAGGCAAGCAGGCCAAGGTCCATCTCGACGGCTACAACCAGCTGCCCTACCTTACCGGCCAGCAGCCGAAATCCGCCCGCAACGAATTCTTCTACTTCAACGATGACGGCGAGATGGTCGCCTATCGCTTTAACGACTGGAAGATCGTGTTCTGCGAGCAGCGCCAGCCGGGCGGCTTCCAGGTCTGGGCGAATCCGTTCACCTGCCTGCGCGCGCCGAAGGTCTTCAACCTGCGCATGGATCCGATCGAGCGCGCCGACAGCGTTTCGGACCAGTACTACGACTGGCTCGCGAAGAACGCCTATCTGATCCAGTACGGCGTCTGGAAGGTCGGGCCCTTCCTCCAGACCTTCAAGGAATATCCCCCGAGCCAGCGGCCGGCGAGCTTCAGCGTCGACCAGATGGTCGACGCCCTCATGCGCAACCTCGACCAGGTGAGCAAAGCCAAATAGGCGCTCCGCCGATAACGCACCGGCCACCGCTTCCGCGTGGCCGGCGCTTCCGAACTTGGGGGCGAACATGAGCAGATATCGTAGGATGGCGCCGCCTATCGCTTTGGCGCCGAGCCGTCGGCAGGTCATGGTCGGAGCGGCGGCGACGCTGGCGGCGGGGCCGCTCGGCATTGCATCAGGCTTCGCGCAGGCGCCGTCTCCGCAGGAAGCGCGCGCCATCGCCAAGGAGGCCACGATCTATGGCTTCCCGATGGTCGATACCTACCGCGTCCAGCATTCCTATTTCGTCGATCGCGGCAGTCCTGAGTTCAAAGCGGGCTGGAACGCGCTGGTCAACAACGACCGCGTCTACACGCCCGCGGACAAGGCGATCCAGAGCCCTAACTCAGACACGCCCTATTCCTATGTCGGCGCCGACCTGCGCGCCGAGCCGCTCGTCCTTACCGTGCCGGCGGTCGAGAAGGGGCGTTACTACTCGCTGCAGTTCATCGACATGTACACGTTCAACTTCGCCTATGTCGGCAGCCGCGCGACCGGCAATGGCGCCGGCAGCTACCTGCTCGCCGGGCCGCGCTGGAAGGGCGGAAAGCCGAAGGGCATCAAGGCCGTCATCTCCTGCGAGACGGACTTCGCCTTCGTCCTCTACCGCACCCAGCTCTTCAATCCGGGCGATATCGACAAGGTCAGGGCGATCCAGGCGGGCTATAAGGTCCAGACGCTGTCGCAGTTTCTCGGCCAGCCGGCGCCGGGCGCGCTGCCGGTCGTGAGCTTCGCAAAGCCTCTAACGCCTGAGCGGGAGCGCAGCTCGCTCGAACTCTTCGGCCTGATGAACTTCCTGCTGCAATTCTGCCCGGCGCACCCGTCCGAGCGCGCACTGATGGCGCGGTTCGCGCGGATCGGGATTGGCCCGGGCAAACCCTTCGACCCGAACACGCTTTCCCCCGAGATGCGCAAGGCGCTGGAAGACGGCATGGCCGACGCCTGGGCGGCCTTCAAGGAGTTCAAGGAGACCGAACTCGATACCGGAAAGCGGACCAGTGGCGACAGCTTCGGGACGCGCGCCTATCTGAACGGACGGTATCTCGAACGGATGTCGGGCGCGGTCCTCGGCATCTACGGCAACTCGAAGCAGGAAGCGATCTATCCCGCCTACTTCATCGATAGCGGGAAGCAGCCGCTCTCCGGCGCGAACCGGTACACGCTGCGCTTCGCGCCGGGTCAGCTGCCGCCGGTCAACGCGTTCTGGTCCGTCACCATGTACGAGCTGCCGGCGAGCCTGCTCTATGCCAACGCCATCGACCGCTACCTGATCAACTCGCCGATGCTGCCGGGCCTGACGCGCGATCCCGATGGCGGCATCACGCTCTACCTCCAGAACGACTCGCCGGGGAAAGACCGCGAGGCCAATTGGCTGCCCGCGCCGAGAGGGCCGTTCTTCGTGGCAATGCGGCTCTATTGGCCGAAGCAGCCGGCGCTGAACGGAAAATGGAAGGCGCCGCCGCTGTCGCGGTTGGCTTGATGGAGGAGTTGCCCATGTCCGCGAAAAGTATGATCCCCGTCGCCGTCCTGATGCTCGCGGCCCCCGGCGGCGCATGGGCGCAGGCGCCGGGTGGTGCCGCGGTACCGGTCGGCGTCGGTAACTTCGCCCGGGCCGAATCCGACCTGTACCTGGGCAACATGGTCAAGGACGGCAGCTTCGGTAAGTTCCTGCACCGCCGCGAGCCGGCCTCGCTCGACGACCAGACGGTGATCCGCCTCAACCGCGACACGCTCTATTCGTCCGCCGTGTTCGATCTCGACGCCGGGCCGGTGACGGTCACGCTGCCGAATGCCGGCAAGCGCTTCATGTCGCTGCAGCTGATCAGCGAGGATCACTACGTGCCGATGGTGGCCTATGGCGCGGGCAGCTACGTCATCGACAAGCGGAAGGTCGGCACGCGCTATGTCGCGGTGGCGATCCGCACCCTGGTCGATCCGGCCGATCCGAAGGACGTCCAGCAGGTTCACGCGCTCCAGGATGCGATCAAGGCCAGCCAGAAAAGCGCCGGCCGGTTCGAAGCGCCGAACTGGGATCAGGCCAGCCAGAAGAAGGTCCGCGATGCGCTGATCGTGCTGGGCTCGACGATCCCCGACTTCAGGAAGGCCTTCGGCACGAAGCAGGAGGTCGATCCGATCCGGCACCTGATCGGCTCCGCCTCGGCCTGGGGCGGCAATCCCGACAAGGACGCGACCTATCTCAACATCACGCCACCGAAGAACGACGGAAAGACCATCTACAAGCTCGTCGTCAGGGATGTGCCGGTCAACGGCTTCTGGTCGGTCAGCCTCTACAACGCCGAGGGCTACTACGAGAAGAATCCCTACGACGCGTACACGCTGAACAACCTGACCGCGAAGAAGGGCACTGATGGCTCGGTCGCCATCCAGTTCGGCGGCTGCGACGGCAAGATCGCCAATTGCCTGCCGACCATGCCCGGCTGGAACTACACGGTGCGGCTCTACCGCCCGCGCGCCGAGATACTGAACGGCAAATGGACCTTTCCGCAGCCGCAGCCGGCGCCGTGAGCGTCGCCAGCCAACAGGGGGGAGCAACAGATGTCCAAGCTTCGCGCCGCACTTGCCGCCCTGCTGCTTGCCGGCATGGGCGCCTGGAGCACGGCCGCGTTGGCGCAATCCGATCCGCTGCCGTCCTGGAACGACGGCAAGGCCAAGCAGGCCATCCTGGCCTTCGTCGGGAAGGTGACGCAGGAGGGCGGCGCCGATTTCGTCAGGCCGGAGCAGCGCATCGCCACCTTTGACAATGACGGCACGCTCTGGGCCGAGCAGCCGATCTATTTCCAGGTCCAGTTCGCCTTCGACGAGGTCAAGCGGCTGGTCGCCCAGCGGCCGGAGCTGAAGGGCAAGGAGCCTTATCGCTCGGTTATCGCCCGCGATATCAAAGGTTTGACGGCAGGAGGCGGCAAGGGCCTGCTGCAAGTCATGGCCGCGACCCATGCCGGCATGACCACCGAGGACTTCGCCGGCACCGTCGGCAGCTGGTTGGCCTCGGCCCGGCACCCGACGAAGCAGCGGCCATACACGGAGATGGTCTACCAGCCGCAACTGGAGCTCCTTGCGTACCTGCGCGCCAACGGCTTCAAGACCTTCATCGTCTCCGGCGGTGGCATCGAATTCATGCGCGTCTTCGCCGAGAAGGCCTATGGCATTCCGCCGGAGCAGGTCGTGGGCTCCACCGGCGTGGTGACGTTCCGCCTGGACGCCAACGGCAAGCCGCAACTGTTCAAGGAGGCCAAGGTCGAGTTCGTCGATGACGGCCCGGGCAAGCCGGTCGGCATCAACCGGCTGATCGGCCGGCGCCCGATCCTGGCCTTCGGCAATTCCGACGGCGACCTGCAGATGCTGCAATACACCGCGGCCGGGCAGGGCGCCCGCCTGGCGCTGATCGTGCACCACACCGACGCCGAACGCGAATGGGCCTATGACCGGACCTCGCCGATCGGCAAGCTCGACAAGGCGCTTGACGAGGCGACGGCAAAAGGCTGGACAATCGTCGACATGAAGATGGACTGGAAGACGATCTTCCCTGTGGGGCGCTAGGCATGCTGCCGGACGAACTGGTCAAGCGCTTCCGGGTGACGGATGGCGACGGTTTCAATCTGAAGCGCTTCGACCCCGCCGAGATATGCGGCCTCGACATCAAGAAGGACGAGGCCCGGGGATTGCTGGCGGAGGGCACCAAACGCCTGCGCGATCTGCAGGAGCGTCTCTATGCCGAGCGCCGCTGGTCCGTGCTCATCGTGCTGCAGGCGATCGACACGGCCGGCAAGGACGGCACGATCGAGCACGTCATGTCCGGCATCAACCCGCAGGGCTGCGAGGTCACCTCGTTCAAGGCGCCGAGCTCGCTCGAACTGCGCCATGACTTCCTCTGGCGCACGGCCTGCGCGCTGCCCGAGCGCGGCGAGATCGGCATCTTCAACCGCTCCTATTACGAGGAGGTGCTGGTCGTCCGCGTCCATGAGGAGCTGCTGCAAAAGCAGGGCCTGCCGCCGAAGCTGATCACCAAGGACATCTGGCAGGAGCGCTTCGACAGCATCCGCGACTTCGAGCGCCATCTCAGCCGCAACGGCACGGTGATCCTGAAGTTCTTCCTCAACCTGTCGAAGGACGAGCAGCGCCGGCGCCTCCTCGCGCGCATCGACGAGCCCGACAAGAACTGGAAGTTCGACGCAGGCGACCTCGCCGAGCGCCAGCATTGGGACGCGTATCAGTCCGCCTATCAGGACGCGATCGCCAGCACGGCGACGAAGCAGGCGCCCTGGCACGTCGTCCCGGCCGACAACAAATGGTTCACCCGCCTCGTCGTGGCCGCGACCATCGTCGATTGCCTCGAGCGGCTCGACCCGAAATTCCCGCAGGTGGACGACGAGGCGCGCAAAGTGATGGCGAAGGCGCGCAAGGACCTGCTGGGCGAGGGCGGCGACCGCAAGGGCTAGCAAGGGAGAGGGGACCATGGTGGATGGCGCGGCATTGGACGTTCCTGCCCACACCCGGGGGATGGCTCGCATCTCCGGCGGCACCTTTCGCATGGGCTCCGACAAGCATTATCCCGAGGAGGCGCCGAGCCACGGCGTCAGCGTCGACAGCTTCTGGATCGATGCGACTCCGGTGACGAACCGGCAGTTCCGCGCCTTCGTCGAGGCGACGGGCTATACGACTTTCGCCGAGCTGGCGCCTGATCCGAAGGATTATCCCGGCGCCTTGTCGCATATGCTGCGGGCCGGCTCGCTGATGTTCGACCCGCCCACCCATCCGGTCGACCTGCGCGACTGGTCGCAATGGTGGACGTTCAAGTTTGGCGCGAACTGGCGCAAGCCCTACGGCTCGGGCTCTTCGCTCAAGGGGCTCGACGACCATCCCGTCGTGCACGTCGCCTATCGCGACGCCGAGGCCTATGCGGCCTGGGCGGGAAAGGTGCTGCCGACCGAGGCCGAATGGGAGTTCGCCGCCTGGGGCGGGCGCGAAGGCGCCGAGTTCGCCTGGGGCGATGAGCTGACGCCGGCGGGCCGCCACATGGCCAATATCTGGCAGGGCAACTTCCCCAACGAGAACAGCAAGGCGGACGGCTTCGCGCGGACCTCGCCGGTGGCGGCGTTTCCGGCGAATGGCTACGGCCTCCACGACATGATCGGCAATGTCTGGGAGTGGACCGCAGATTTCTGGTCGACGCGCCATCCCACTGACGCGCCCAAGGCCTGCTGCGTGCCGCAGAACCCGCGCGGCGGGCCGGAAGCCGACAGTTACGACCCGCGCCAGCCGGCGATCCGCATCCCGCGCAAGGTGCTCAAGGGCGGCTCGCATCTTTGCGCGCCGAGCTATTGCCGGCGCTATCGCCCGGCCGCGCGCCACGCCGAGCCGGTCGACACCTCCACGAGCCATGTCGGCTTTCGCTGCGTCGTGCGCGAAGGGTGATCGCATCGACCGGGCGTTCCGCGTCGCCGGCTCGGTAACAGTTACGCGGCTGACTCAGGCGCCGCTTCATTCGAGATTCCCGGGAGGCGACCAACCACGCCTGAGAATCGGGCGATGGACGGCGGAGCGGGACCGAAGCCGCATCCGCGCCGATCCTCGCCGGGAGAATGCGATGAGCACACTCGACGTCTTCGCCTGGATCGTCCTCGCCGTGCTGCTCCTCAGCACGGTCTTCGTGGTCGTCTTCATGGCGATGCTGCCCGGAATGATCGCCAGGAGGCGCAACCACCCCTGGGCCGAGGCCGTCGCGGTCGGCGGCTGGGTGACGTTGTTCCTCGGCTTCGTGCTCTGGCCGGTCGTGCTGGTCTGGGCCTATGTCGACACGCCGCCGCCAGTGCGCCCGCATCCGGCCGACGCGGAGGCGGCCCGGTGATCGTCGTCCTGCTCAACGTCTATCTCGCGCTGCTCTTCATCTTGGTGAAGCTCAGGATCGTCCCCTTCAACCTGTTCTGGAAGGTTTCGCCTGTCCTCGTCCTGCTGCTCCTGCTGGTCGGCCTGTTCATCCCGATGAACTGGGGCGCGCCGCAGGGGCCGGTGCTGGTCGTGCGCAACTCCGTCGCCATCGTGCCCGACGTTGCCGGCGACGTCGTCGACGTCCCGGTCCAGGCGAACCAGCCGCTCAAGGCCGGCGACGTCCTGTTCCGGATCGATCCGGTGCCGTTCCAGTCCCAGGTCGATGCGCTCGCGGCCCAGCTCAAGTTCCAGGAGACCCGGCTCGCCGAGATGAGCCAGCTCCAGAGCCGGGGCACCGGCCGGGCCTTCGATGTCGAGCAGCGCGAGGCCGAGGTCGAGCAGCTCAAGGCGCAGCTCGTCGGCGCGAAGTGGAATCTGGAGAAGACAACCGTTCTCGCGCCGGCCGACGGCTACGTCACCAACGTCGCGCTGCGCAAGGGCGCCCGGGTCACCAACCTGCCGCTCGCGCCGGTCATGGCCTTCATCGACACCGCGGACACGATCGTCGGCGTCGAGATCGACCAGATCGACGCGCGCTATCTCGCGCCGGGGCAACCGGTCGAGCTCACCTTCAAGATGAGCCCGGGCACGGTCCAGACCGGCAAGGTCGAGAGCATCCTGCAGGCCATCGCCGCCGGCCAGGTCCAGACCTCGGGGCTGGCCGTCACGCCGAAGGCGATCCAGGCGGCGCCCTTCGTCGTGCGCGTGCGGCTCGACGACGCGGCCTTCGCCCGATCGCTGCCGGCCGGCAGCGTCGGCTCGGCGGCGATCTTCACAGACCGCGTCACGGCCGCCCATGTCATCCGCAAGGTGCTGCTTCGCCAGATCGCGATCACCAACTACGTCAATCCGTTCTGAGCGACGCCGGCTCCGGCCGCTTCGCACTGCGAGCTCCCGGATGTCCCGGGACCTCGCCGGTGGACGCCGACATGGCTGAGAGAACGGCGAGGGCCGAGGCTGGCCGCTACCGCTTCGCGCTGCTCGCGTAGCGCGCCTTGGTCGCCTCGTTCATCGGATAGAGGCCGGGAAGTGCCTCGCCGCGCCCGACTTCTTCCATGATCCAGGCCTCCATGCGCTCCTGCTCCGGCGCCTCGGCCAGGATCTGGTCGAGATAGGCGGCGGGGATCAGGACCGCGCCGTCCTGGTCGCAGACCACGACATCGTCCGGGAAGACGGCGACGCCGCCGCAGCCGACCGGCTCCTGCCAGCCGACGAAGGTCAGCCCCGCCACCGAGGGCGGCGCCGAGATGCCGTCGCACCAGACGTTGAGGCCGGTGTCGAGCACGCCGGCGACGTCGCGCACCACCCCGTCGGTGACGAGGGCGGCGACGTTGCGCTTGGCCATGCGGGCGCAGAGGATGTCGCCGAAGATGCCGGCATCGGTGACGCCCATGGCGTCGACCACGGCGACGCAGCCCTCCGGCATCGCCTCGATGGCGGCGCGCGTCGAGATCGGCGAGGCCCAGGAGGCCGGGGTCGCGAGGTCCTCGCGCGCCGGGACGAAGCGCAGCGTGAAGGCCGGGCCGACGATGCGCGGCTGGCCGGGCCTGAGCGGCTTCGTGCCCCTCATCCAGACGTTGCGCAGTCCCTTCTTGAGCAGGACGGTGGTCAGCGTGGCCGTCGAGACCGCCTGCAATGTCCGGATAGCCGCTTGATCGAGAGCCATGGTGGTTTCCTCAGATGCTTTGGATGAGGCCGCCGTCCACGCGGACGATCGAGCCTGTGACGTAGGAGGCCTTCGCGCTCGCGAGGAACGCGACGACATCGGCATATTCCTGCGGGTCGCCATAGCGGCCGGCCGGGATGGTGCTGGTGCTCTCGGCCGAGACCGCTTCAGCGCTGCGCCCCTCGCGCTTCGCCTTCTGCTCGTCGAGGAAGGTGATGCGCTTGGTCGCGATCCGGCCGGGCACGATGACGTTGCAGGTGATGCCGTCGCGGGCGACCTCGCGGGCCAGCGTCTTCGACCAGCCGACGAGGCTGGCGCGCAGCGCGTTGGAGACTCCGAGATTGGCGATCGGCGCGACGACGCCCGAGGAGGCCGAGGTGACGACGCGGCCCCAGCGCCGGGCGCGCATGCCGGGCAGGACGCGATCGGTGATCGCGATCACCGAAAGCACCATCGCCCGGAAGCTGCTCTCCCAGAGGGCCGGCTCCTGGCCGGCGGCCGGCGTCGGCGGCGGCCCGCCGGTATTGTTGACGAGGATGTCGACCCCGCCCCATCTCGCCTCGATCCCGGCGATGTGGCCGTCGATCGCCGAGAGGTCGGCGAGGTCCCAGGCCAGCGCCTCGGCCTTGCCGCCGGCAGCCTGGATCGCCGCGACCGTGTCCTGCGCCGCCTGCAGGTTGATGTCGGCGGCGACGACCGCGACGCCCTCCTGCGCTAGGCTGCGCGCGATCGCGCCGCCAAGGCCGCCGCCTGCGCCGAAGACCAGCGCCGTCTTGCCATCGATACCGAAATCCATCGGCCAGTCCTTGTGTCCGTGACGAAACGCGCGGGAGAGAAGGCTCTCCCGCGTCAGGTCGGCGTGTTGAATTCCTTGATCAGCCCGTCCTTGGGCGAGAGGCCCGTGCCAGGCTTGGTCGAGACGTGCAGGAAGCCGTCGACGGGCTGCGGCACCTCTTCGAAGATGGCGTTGTAGGCCATCCATTTGTGGAAATGGTACTCGACCAGCGTGCCGTTCATCAGGCCGGCCTGCAGCGCGACATTATGCGGCCCGGCGCCGTTGCCATGGCTGATCGGCTTGTTGAAGGCCTTTGCCATGCCGGCGATGCGGACGCCGGCAGTATAGCCGCCATCGTTGTTGACGTTGGGCTGGACGATGTCGACGGCGCCGGCGATCAGCTGGTCCCGGATCGAGTATTTGGCGTTCTCGGCGATCGCCATCGGGATGCTGGTCTTGGCCTTGAGCTCGAGCATCAGCCGCGGGTCGTTGTCGAGCAGCGGCTCCTCGAAGAAGGCGATGTCGAGCTCGCGGCACATCTCGCAGAGCCGGATTGCCTGGACCGCGGTCATGCGGGCATTGCCGTCCATGGCGAGCTTGACGTTCGGGCCGATCGCGTCGCGCATCGCCTTCATGCGGATGTAGTCGTCGTCGGGATCGGGCACGGTCTGCCGTCCCACCGTGTTCTTGAGGTGGTTGTTGCCGAGCGCGACGAGATGGGCAGACTCCGCCGCGAGCTCCTCGACGCTGTAGACCGGCGCCCCGCCATAGGCGGCGCCATGGGTGATGTAGACCGGGATCTTGTCGAAGGCGCCGCCGAGCAGATGGTGCACCGAGCGGCCGCAGGCCTTGCCCTTGATGTCCCAGAGCGCGATGTCGATCGTCGCTAGCGCGCTGACGAGCGAGCGGCCGAGGTCGCGATGGGTGAAGATGAACTGCTTCCAGAGCTTGTAGGCGATGCGCTCGGTCAGCACCGGGTCTTCGCCGATGATCACCGGCTGGATGTAGCGGTTGATGAAGTTGACGATGATCGGATGCGCGTAGCCGCCCATCGCCCAGCCGACGACCCCGTCATCGGTCTCGATCTCGACCATGATAGCCTGCTCGACATTCGGCAGCTTGCGGAAGGGCGGCGGCGTGATCGGGATGTTGGTGAGGTGATAGGCCTGGACGCGTGCGATCTTCATGGGCGTAGCTTCCGGTGGTGCAGGGATGTGGCCTGGCGCGGCGTGCTGGGCGGGGACATCAGCCGCTCCACGACAGGTGGCTGAAGAAGTCGCGGGTGCGCTGCTCGCGCGGCTGCTCGAAGACCTGCTTGGGCACGCCTTCCTCGACCACGCGGCCCTTGTCGAAGACGACGACCCAGCTGCCGACGCGGCGGGCGAAGGTCATCTCGTGCGTGACGACGATCATCGTCATGCCCTCCTCGGCGAGGCGCTTCATGACGTTGAGGACTTCGCCGACCGTCTCGGGATCGAGCGCCGAGGTCGGCTCGTCGAAGAGCATGACCTCCGGCTCCATCGCCAGCGCGCGGGCAATGGCGACGCGCTGCTGCTGGCCGCCGGATAGTTCGCTCGGATAGCTCGCGGCCTTGTCGGCCAGGCCGACCTTGACGAGCAGGGCCTGCGCCTTCTCCTCGGCCTCGGCCTTGGCCGTCCCGAGCACCGTCCTCGGCCCGATCGCGACGTTCTCGAGCGCCGACTTGTGCGGGAACAGCTCGAAATTCTGGAAGACCATGCCCATGCGCCGGCGCACCGGGGCGGCGAGCGCGGGTGTCGGCAGCGTCTGGCCCTCGAAGACGATGCGGCCGCCCTCGATCGCCTCCAGCGCGTTGGTGCAGCGCAGGAGCGTCGACTTGCCCGAGCCGGACGGCCCGATCAGGCAGACGACCTCGCCCTGGTGGACCCGGGCCGAGACGCCGTTCAGCGCGACGAAGCCGCCATAGCGCTTGACCACCTCCTCGTAGAGGATGACCGGAGGCCGATCGGCGCCGACGCGGCCAGAGTTCGCGGCATCGGTCATTCCTTCACTCCGTAGCGCTTCTGCAGCCAGTCGACGAACTTCGCTTGGGGAAAGCCGAGGGCCCAGTAAATGACGGCGAGCGCCGTCAGGACTTCGAGGATTCGGTAGGTCTGCGAGCGGATCTGCATCGCGTTGTAGGCGAGGTCGCCGACCGCGATGACCGAGACCAGCGAGGTGTTCTTGAACAGCGAGACCCAGTTATTGGCGATGGCCGGGACGACGCGGGAGACGGCCTGAGGCAGGACGATCTTCAGGAAGGTCTGGCTGCGCGTCATGCCGAGCGCGAGGCCGGCATTCCACTGCCCCTGCCTGATCGAGCCCACGCCGGCCCGGAAGGCCTCGGCGTTGTAGGCTGTGACCGAGAGCGCCAGCGCCAGCAGACCGGTGGTGAAGGGCGGGATGTCGATCGCGGCGACGATCGGCAGGACGTAGAAGGTCCAGTAGACCAGCAGGATCGCCGGGACGTTGCGGAAGAACTCGACATAGGCCGCGCCCAGCCAGGACACCGGCGCGATCGGCGAACGCCGCATCAGCATGACCAGCACGCCGCCGGGCAGCGCGATGGCCATCGTCAGCACGGAGAGCAGGATGGTGGTGCCGACGCCGCTCAGCAGGGCGCCGCGATATTGCCAGATGACGCTCCAGTCGTAGGTCATGACCGCCCCAGGTGAGCAAGGCGGCGGTAGATCCGGTCGACGCCGCGGGCCACGGGGAACATCAGCAGAAAGTAGACGACCAGCGCCACCGTATAGACCTCCAACGGCCTCAGGGATTGCGAGGAGACGACCTCCGAGGAGCGCATGAATTCCGGCACCGCGATCACCGCCGAGACCGCGGTCTCCTTGATCGTCATGGTGACGATCGAGGCGTAGGGCGGCAGCATCCTGATCGCAGCCTGGGGCAGGATGACCTGGCGGATCGCCTGGCTGGTGGTCATTCCCAGCGCCAGCGCCGCCCGCATCTGGCCGGCGCGCACCGACTCGATGCCGCCGCGCACGATCTCCGAGACATAGGACCCGACATGCACGGTCAGCGCCGCAAAGGCCGCGGCCAAAGGCGGCAGCGTGACGCCGAACGCGAGCGGGAAGGCGAAGAAGGTCCAGATCAGCACGACGAGGACCGGGACCGCGCGCATCGAGTCGACATAGAAGGTCAGCGCAAGCCTGAGCCAGCGCGGCCCGTAGACCCGCCCGACGCCGACGAGCACGCCCAGCACGGTCGAGGAGACGATCACCGCTGCCGAGAGCCCCAGCGTCACCGAGAGGCCGAGGGCCAGGAAGCGCCAACTTTCGACAAGCGGCGAGAAATCGAATTCGAGCACCGGAACCTCGCCCCGATCAGATGGCTATCGCAGGACCGCGGCGACCTTCGCTCACATCTTGTCGTTGATGACGCGCAGCTCTTCCGTCCGCAGCGGCCCCGACATGCCGTCGGCGACCTTGCGCAGCCAATCGCGATAGACGTCCTCGTTCTTGTTGACGGCGAGTCCGACCGGCTGGGACTTCTCGTTGCTGTCCTGGCAGTTGTTCTCCTTGGGCAGCACGGCGAGGCCCTTGACCTTCCGGCTCAGCGCGATCCAGGCGAAGGTGTTGACCGGGGCGGCGTCGGCGCGGCGCGCGATGATCTCGTCGACCGGGACGACGTTCGAGGTGATCTGGCCGCGCTGCTTGGCCTTGGCGAAGCGCTCCTTGACCCAGGGCTCCTGCGCGGCGCCGACGAGATAGGCGACGGTGACGCTCGGGTCGTTCAGGTCGTCGATCGACTTGGCCTTAGCGAAGCGCTCGTTCGAGGCCAGCCCGAACATGCACAGGCTCTGCTTCGAGTAGAGCACGAAATCGACCACCGCCAGGCGCTCCGGCGTCTCGGCGACGGGCGCGAGGGTCAGGTCGACCTGGTTGGTCGGCAGCACCGGGATCTTGGTGTCGTTGCTGACCGCGACCTCCTGGATCTTCACCCCGAGCCGCTTGGCGTATTCGTTGACCAGCACCCAGGCCGGGCCTTCCCAGCGCTGGCTGCCGCCGGTGGTGTTCTCGAACAGCCAGGGCGGGTTCGCCAGCATGCCGACGCGCAGGACGCCGGATTTGCGGATATTGTCGATGCGCGGGCTCTGGCCCGGCGCGGGCGGCTCCTGCGCCCAGGCGGCCGAAGCCAGGCCGGCGGCAATGAGCGACGTGAGCAGAGTCAGGCACTTCTTCGAGCGCATCGAAAATCCTCCCCTTGAGAGCATGTGCCCGGCTCTTTTCGGCCCGGCATCTTGTTGTGTGGGGGAGTATGGGCGCCGCGAAATCAATCGGTCAACCTATGCTGACCTACGTTCAGAACATCATAAAAAGTAATGTCCCGTTATGGCCACCATCGGCTAGATTTGCCTCCGGCAGGCCGTCATCCACGTCCGGATCGCGAGCCCGTTTCGCTGGACCAATCCCCGCAAAGAGGCCCTGGCATGTTCAATTCCGTTCTCCTCACCGGCGCCGCCGGAGCGCTCGGCCGGCAGCTGCGGCCGGCCCTGCGCCGGGCCTTCAAGCAGGTCCGGCTCTCCGACGTCGCAGCGGTCGAGCCTGCCGGGGAGAATGAGGAGGTCGTTCCCTGCGACCTGCGCGATGCGGCCGCGGTCGAGCAGCTGGTCTCCGGCATGGACGCCATCGTCCATTTCGGCGGCTCGCTCAGCCGCAACGACTGGGGCAGCGTGATGGAGGTCAACATCGCCGGCACCTACAACCTCTACGAGGCGGCGCGCCGGCAGAACGTCCTGCGCGTGGTCTATGCGAGCAGCAACCACGTCATCGGCATGTATCCCCGCAGCGAGCAGATCGACCTCGACGCGCCGCTGCGCCCCGACAGCCTCTATGGCGTGAGCAAATGCTTCGGCGAGGCGCTCTCGCGCTACTACTGGGACAAATACGGCATCGAGAGCGCCTGCCTGCGCATCGGCTCCGCCCTAGCCAAGCCCAATGACGAGCGCTCGCTCGCGACCTGGCTCAGCCTCGAGGACCTCGACCAGCTCGTCCTGCGCTGCCTGACGACGCCGCATCTCGGCTGGACCGCGCTCTATGGCGTCTCCGACAATGACAGGTCGTGGTGGGACAACGGCAAGGCGGGCTATGTCGGCTTCCGCCCGCGCGACAATGCCGAGAGCTTCGCCGTGGAGGTCACCGGCTCCGCCTCGCCACTCGACCCCGCCGACCCGGCTGTATTCTTCCAGGGCGGGGCGCGCTCGTCGCACGACTATGTCGATGAGGCCGCGCGCGCCAAGTTGCGGCGCGAGCGTCAGCCGAAGCCGTAGAGCCTTGCCGGATTGTCGACGAGGATGCGCCTACGCAGGCCCTCGTCGGGCAGCCACGACAGGAATTCCTCGAACTGCACGGCATCGTCGGGCTTGCTGCCGATGGCAAAGCGCGGGTGCGGCCAGTTCAGCCCCCAGACCAGCCGGTCGGGGTGCTCGGCGGCGAGCGTCTGCACGCGCAGCGCGACCTCCGACCAATCGGCATCGCCATCGCGCAGTCCGTAGTAGAGCGCCGACAGCTTGAGCCAGACCTTCCCGGTCCGCAGTAGCGCCAGAAGCGCCTTGAAGGCCGGGCCGTTGATGCCGTCTCCCAGGGGCAGGCGGCCGAGATGATCGATCACCACATCGGTCGGCAATGCGGCGATGACCGCCGGCCAGTTGGCAATGTCGCGGCCATCGCCCTGGATCTGCAGGTGCCAGCCCAGCGGCGCGACGCGGCGCGCGATCGCGGGCGCATCCGCCAGCGACATCGCGCCGGGCTCGGTCGTCATGATGCGCAGGCCGCGCATGCCGGCGGCGGAGAGGGAGCTCAACTCGTGCTCCGGCACATCTGGCCTGACGATGGCGATGCCGCGCGCGTTGGGGGCGCCGGTCTCGGCCATGGCCGCGAGCATGGCGCTATGGTCGGTGCCATAGGCCAGGGGCTGGACGAACACGGTGCGGCCGATGCCCAGCCCGGCGCAGACCAGCCGGTAGTCGGCCAGCGTCCGCTCCGGCGATTTGTCGCCCGCCGGCAAAGGGAAGCGGTCATAGGGCCCGTAGATATGCATGTGGCAGTCGCAGATCGGCCCGAGGCGCTGCGCCGCTGCAGCGCCCGCCAGCATCGTCACGTCAGTTGCCATCATCGCACCCCGCCATCCCAGCCTGTCGTGTGGACCTCGTCCGTGAAGGCCCGGATCAACCGCGAGCGCGGCGAATTCCTCAGCCAGACCAGGCCGATGCGCCGCCCCAGCACCGAGCCGGGCAGGCGGATCTTGTTCAGCGCCAGCCCCTCCGGCCAGGGCGGCGACCAGTCCGGCACGAGCGAGACGCCGAGTCCTCGGTCGACCAGAACCGCGATCGCATCGAGCGCATCGAGCTCGAAGCGCTCCTTCGGCCTGATGCCCGCCTTGCGCAGATAGGCGTCGCTATAGCGCCCGCCCCAATGATTGCGGTCGTAGCGGATGAAGGGCTCGCGCCGGAGGATGTCCTTGACGTCGGTCTTCTTCATCGCCGCCGGGGTCAGCAGGATCAGCGGCTCCTCGCGAAAGAGCTGCCAGCCGCAGGTCTTCGGCAACGCGAATGGCGGCTCGACGATCACCGCCGCGTCGATATTGCCGTCGAGGACATCGGCATAGAGGTTCTTCGACGTGCCGGGCACGACGTAGAGGTCGAGATTCTCGTAGCGCAACGACAGGCCCTGCAGCACATCCGGCAGGATCCCAGTCAGCGCCGAGGAAATGGCTCCGAGGCGCAATTCGCCGATGACGCCGCCGCTGGCCGCGAGCGCCCGCAGATCGCGGACCTCGCGCAGGAAGGCGCGGGAGCGCAGCAGGATGGCGGCGCCGGCCTCGGTCGGCTTGACCGTGCGCCCGGTCCTGGCGAGGAGGCGGACGCCGAGTTCCTGCTCGAGCGCGCGGATGCGCTGCGACAGGGCGGCCGGGGTCAGGTTCAGCCGCCGCGCGGCTTCCGCCAGCGAGCCGCTTTCGACGACCGTCGTGAAACTTTCGAGGAAGCGCGTATCCATTCCGGCGCTTTGTAGCCACAGCGCGAGGGCGGCGGCAACGCCGATGGCGGAAGGGGTGGGACAGGGTCCGCCATCCGCCACGGCATTGATTATAATAAGTAATTTAGTGTCTCAAGGTGCTCTTGGTGTAGCAGTCTGGTGTTGCAACCGCAAGGCCAGTTCGCACATTCCTACTAGTTGGATTCTGCCTGGGGTTAGGCGGGTTTCCCCGGTTCGAATGTGACGCTGACCCGCTGGGCACGAATATGACCATCCATCCCGAAGCAGGGCTCAAGCTCGATCTCAATATCCCGAGCGGAAGGGGGGATTGGAAAATAGTTGCTCCGCCCGCGATCGGGAGCCCAGTCCAGCGTAAGTCCGCCTATTACATTTTGGTGGCTGAACCCGTCCAGCTTGAGGTCCTGTATGCCCTCAATCGCAAAGGTCACGACGGCGTGCTTTTGCAGCACGAAGAAACCTTTTTCATCGACCTCATTGGTCATGACCCAGCCATGAAGGCGGAGCGTGCTCACACCATTTCGGTTCAGATGGAGCTGGATAATCTCTGCGTCGTGGAAAGTGGGTGCACCTCCAAACCACTGCAAAAGCTCGGGCCCTCCGGGGATATCAGCGTAGATCATCGACCGTTCACTCACTATCTCCGCCAGCGGCCGGAAGCCTTCTGGAGCTCTAGGTCACATACCCATAAACTGGATTCCCTGCGGCCTGGTGTTCTGATTCAATGATCTCAGCCTTGGAGGTTGAGATGGCTCGGTTTGATCTGACGGATTTCGAGTGGTCGGTGATCGAGCCGCTTCTGCCGACGAAGGTTCGCGGTGTTGCGCGCGTGGACGACCGTCGCGTTCTGAACGGCATCTTCTGGCGGTTGCGCACCGGGGCGCCGTGGGCCGACATCCCGGCGCGCTATGGACCGCATACGACCTGCGTCAACCGCTTCAACCGATGGCGCAAGGCCGGGCATTGGGCACGCATTCTGCAAGCCGTGTCAGCCGCTTATGATGGCGATATCCAGATGATCGACGCCTCGTCGATCCGCGTTCACCAGCATGCCGCCAACGGCCAGAAAAAGACGAGCGATCCCGTTGCATGGGTCGCTCGCGCGGCGGCCTGACCACCAAGATCCACGCCCTTGTCGATGCTGAAGGCCGCCCGATCCGCCTTAAGCTGACGGAAGGCCAGGCTCATGACGGGCGTTCGGCCGCCGACATGCTGGACACGGTCGAGCCGGGAAACATCCTTCTCGCCGACAGGGCCTACGACAGTGACGCCTTGCGCGAAGAGATGGACGCGCGCGGTGCATGGGCCAATGTCCGCGCCATGCCCAACAGGGTCAAGACCTTCGCCTTCAGCGCATGGGTCTACCGCCAACGCAACGCCGTCGAGCGCTTCTTCAACAAACTCAAACACTTCAGAGCCATCGCCACCCGCTACGACAAGCGAGACGACAACTTCCTCGCATCCGTCCAACTCGCTTCAATCCGCATCTGGCTGCGAAGTTATGAGTCGGTCACCTAGAGTAAGAAGCTGTCGCTTGTCAGCGCTTGAGACCTTGCCGTCGGGCGATATGCTCCCGACGCTTCAATTCACCAATGATGTCCTTGATCTCGCAATCCAATAGGTAAAGGTCGCCCAGTGAATATCCGTTCAAAGGCAGGCCGTACATTCGGGCCATGATCCGGTAGAAGATACGAGCATGAAAAGGGCCTCTACCGAACGGCATCGAGACGCGATTCTCATAAAATCGTCGGCTCAACGCGTCGCCAACGTGCGGTGCAAGCGCTTGGCGATCGGCGACGCACTTTTCGAGTTGGGACTTTAGCGCTTCATCATTTAGCTTGGCGAGGTCGCCACGAAGGTTGATGCCTATTCTCACAGTGCCAACCTGCCGCGATCTCCAGCGCAGGATCGCGTGAAATCTGGGATATGCCAAGACCGCTACGGGTGGTGTGCTCAACTGATCGCTGCAACACACACGGCGAAGGTCTCCGCTGGGGTTCGATAGAGCAAGGTTTTTCTTGGCCGTTCGTTGAGCTGTCGGGCGATGGCGCTGAGCTGGGCCTGGCTTTGCAGGGACAGGTCGGTCACGTGAGGCAGGTACTGTCGCAGCAGCCGATTGGTGTTTTCGTTGGAGCCGCGTTGCCAGGGTGATCTGGGATCGCAGAAGTAGACCTCGACGTTCGAGGCGAGAGCCAGGCGCTTGTGATCGGCGAGCTCCTTGCCCCGATCCCAGGTCAGGGACTGATAGAGTTCGCCGGGCAGTTTCCGGGACTGTTTGATCAGGGCGGAGACGACGCTCTCGGTATCCTTGTTGGCGATCTTGACCAGCATCACGTAGCGCGAGTGACGCTTGACCAGCGTGGCGACGTAGCTGTTCCGGGCGCCGCCGATCAGGTCGCCTTCCCAATGGCCGGGCACGGCGCGATCCTCGACGGATGCGGGCCGTTCGCTGATGGAGACCGCATCCTTGATCTGGCCGAGGCCGTTCCGCTTCAGGGTGGCGTGCCTTGAGCGCCGGATCGTTCGGCGGGCCCTGAGGTGATCCAGAAGCTCCTTCTTCAGCACGTCTCGCGTCTGGATGAACAGGCTGCGATAGATGGTTTCGTGCGACACCTGATTGTGCGGCTCCCCGGGCCAAGCGCGCTTGAGCCAGCCGGCGACCTGCTCGGGCGACCAGTTCCGCCGCAGCTTGCCCGATACTGTCCGGGCCAGGGCAGGCCGGCAAGCCAGCTTGCAGCGTTTTGGACGCAAGGCCCGGTCCCAGGCCGCCTGATCGGAGCCTGTCGCGCGATACCGTTCCGGCCCGCCGTTGCGCAGAACCTCGCGGCTGATCGTTGATGGCGATCGACCCAGCCGCCGAGCGATCCCTCGCAGCGAGCAGCGGGTGCTGAGCCCTCGAGAGATTTCCTCCCGCTCGCCCAGACTGAGGGCGCGCGAAGCCCGCGTCCGGTCTGGAGGCCGGATGCCGCCGGTCGGAGAAAGAACCGAAAACACCGACGAGGACGCTCGATCGAAACGCCGTCCGATCGAACTCATCGACTCGCCGGCCTTCCAACGATCTCAAATCTCAGCCCGCTGGGCCGCCGAATAATAGATCCGCCGCCGCTGCTTCATCACCCACGCTCCATCTCCGAAGAAAAAGTAGCGTGTTGCGTTCACCCGTTGAGCCCACCGCCAAAGCTGGGCGCTCCGGGAACCCACCGCTAATTTCCGCAATGGGTGGGAAGCTGAAGTTTGCGACCTCCGGCGCGAACGCCCTGATCGCGCCATTTGCAGACATTGGCGCATTGCCCAGAAGCAGACGTTACCGCTGGGTAGGCCTGAGTTGCGCTGCCGACCCTTTAGCCGACGTTGTGGATCGAAGCCCCTGCGCCGGGGCCTCAGCCGGATCCCCGAGCCTCTCGCTCAGAACCTGATGGCGAGATTGGCCTTGAAGGCGTGGTCCTGCGCGTCGCTGGCGAGCTGGCCGGTATAGGAAATCCCCAGCGTGGTGCTCTTGCTGATGGCGAGGTCGAGCCCGGCCTCGACCAGCGCGGCATTCTTCGCGATCGGCACGCCCGCGACCGTGAAGGCGTTGCTTCCGGCGAAGGCGAGCGTCGCGGCCGGGTCGACATCGCCGAAGGCGTGGCGCCAGGCGAGAGCGCCGCGCAGGGTCAGGTCCATGCCCTGCATTGCAAAGCTGGTCGAGG
>NZ_QQTO01000012.1 GCF_003351345.1 Allobosea caraganae
CTCAGAAAGCTCGCCAAGCTCCTGCCCAACGGAACGCAGGTGAGGGCCGCGTGAAGGGCGAATGCGCCCGCAGGCAAATCGCAGCTCGTGATCGCCTCGCTCGCAGGCCGACTTTTTCAACGGTATCGGCGCCGAGCAGGCGCGGAACCTCCGCGCGAAAGTCCGGCTTGCGACGGAGCACTCTATCTCACCAGTCACCTGCGCACATGATCGTCAGGACACGCGCGGTGATAGCCGGGTCAGCGGGGTCTTTGGATCCCGTCGTCATATTTAAATTGAAGTAGTCAACCTTGAAGAACAGCCGCTCACCGTTCGCATTGAAGGCGCCGAAGTCATGTTCGCCGAACGGATCATTCGCTTCGTTGAAGTCTGCAAAGCTGCGGACGCGACGGAGAATTTCGCGCTGGGCGATGCGGCCAAGCGCTCTGACCGCTGCGGTCATGACCACCGTACCGCCGGAGAGTGTCTGGCGGAAGGTAGGCGTCCTGCCAGCGGTCCAGCCACGGCCGAAGGCAGAGCTGAAGGAAGCTCGCGGCCATCTGCTCGGTGTTGGACCAAGTGCCGCGCGACAATTCGAAGATCATGGTCGGCGGCACGCCGAAGACGCGGGCGATTTCGCGGACCTGTTCAAGACGATGCTCAAGGAACTGGGCATCGGTGCTCTTCATCGTCTGCGGCAGGTATTCACGGCCGCCGTCAAGAATGAGCGGGTCGCCATTCTCCGCGTGCTGCCGCCAGCGACGCCACGACTTGAGGATGTTGCCGAGGGTCTTAGCACCCTGTTCCCCCTCGGGAATCTTGTTCGGGTCTCTGATAATGGCCCTCGGAAGGGCGCCAGAGCCGAAGAACTGCGCGGCGTAGCCCTCCAAGAGCATGGAAACGCCGATGGCTTCCTTGCCGAGCTGCACAGGGGACATGTCGGCGAACGCGGGGACATAGAGCACGTCACGGAACGACAGGCGGCGCTGCACGCGGTTCGCGTCGGTGACGATGTAGTAGGGTTCGCCGTCATCCTTGAAACGGCGCTGCACCGTGCCGGGCTGAAGGCGGTTGATCTCGTAAGGGCGCCCGTCGCCAGTGCGGACAACATGGGCATAGCCGGCGCCATGAAGCAGGGCGTCGGTCGTCAGCAGGGTGCGGAGGTGGCCGGCGCTGGTCCAGCCGTTGACGCGGTTGTGTGCGAGGCGGTTGCCGGCGTGATCCTTGGCAGCTTCCTTGCTTCCGTTAGCGTCTCGATAGAGCTTGCAAGGAAGGGAGCCGACCGTCTCAGCGATCAGACGCACAGCATGAAGAACGGCAGGGACGCGAAGCGCGGTGTGCGCAGTAACGGAAACACCGGAGGCAGGCGGCAGCGCGCCGAATAAATCGACTATTGAGAGATCAGAGAGGGGGATTGCCTTCTGAACCAATCCAAAGCCAAGGGACTTCCTTACGCTGCCGGCTAACTCGCGGAACACAGCTCAACCTGCACCAACTCAACGGTGAAGATTCTCTCACGAGTGAATTCGTGAGGCAATCAAAAATGATTATATTCCTATAAAAGACAGTTAACCTATAAATGCCTTAGCTGCGCTAGCCGCCCGTCGTTCCGAGTGCACTCCTTGGCGCAGTCGGCTCTGCGGAATGGGTTTTGATGAAATTGGAGATGCATGGAAACGGATCAACATTCTTATTCCAATCCGTATGGGCGGCCCTAAATTTTGGCAGCGATGTCCAATTCAAGTTGATTAGGAAAGAAAATTGACTTTCTATGATTTCACGATCAGCGGTCGCGCTATCCCACACGGACAAAATAGATTCCAGCGTGTTCAAATATGATACGATGATAGATCTAATGTGCGCGTGGTATTGCCCGCCGATATATAATCTACCCTCTCTCTTTATTCGCGTTATATCAAAATCTGCAAATTTTGGATCAAGAGAATCCGTCGCTAAATCAATCATCTTTTCTGTAGCATCTACATAAAATGGATCGATCTCGACAAGAGAATTACACTGATCCACACTAAGTTGGCTGACAGATTCCCTGACGCTCGATGTTTATATTTTTAGACTGTTTGTCCACACAAACATCATCTCAGTTGCCATCTGACGGCGCGACCTCTCATGATCATCCGCGATTTGATCGTAAGGTGCCTTCAGCTGCTTATTGGAATGTTTGATTTGATTGAGGATGAGAACCGCACTAGCTGCGGCCACTGCGCAAGTCGCCCACTCCGCGAGATTTCCAGCTTCCACCGCCGCCCCCCCAACAACTCTGTATTTATCGGCCCATGCTGCTTCATTGCAGTAGATACGTAATCGAAACTTGTTCAATTATCGTGTTTCGTGTGTCGCTTTCTATACCGCTTTGGTCAACTGCTGCACATCAAACTGAACCTTGTTGATGGCCTCGCGCAGCACTGTCAGTGAGCTGTCGTGCACATAGTCGGCGCCAGACGATGCATCGTCGTGCCCGGTGATTCGTTGCTCAACGATCTCGGGACACCCGCCAGAGCAAGGCCGGTCTTCAAGGTGTGCCTGAACGAGTGGAAGACCTTGTTCTCGTCGTGGATGTCCACCTTCGGCAGGTAGGTCCGATTGAACCAACGCGGGATGAACTGGCTATAGGGCTGGTTCACCACGCGCTTCTTTGCGGCTGCGTTCTCTATTGATGCCTGCCCATCGCGGAACCAATCCGGGAACAGACGATCCGCGCCGATCTTGCGGAGATAAGCAATCCGGTCCTGCAAGCCGAGCGCGAGCAGCGTCCGGTGCACCGGGACTAGCCTACGCGACTGCTTGTTCTTCATCTTCTCCTCGATCGCGAACACCAACACGCCGCGAACCTCGTTGATGCTATCGAGGCGAAGCTGCGCGATCTCAGAGGCGCGCATGCCACTGTAGAGCGCAATAAGCAGCGCCCAGCGCTTTTCCGTCAGCTTCGGTGAGGGATCGAACAGGGGCGCCGCAAATATCTTTTGAAGATCGACGGCGCTGAAAGGCACGCGGTCTTCATCGGGATCGCGGGCGCTGCGATCCACCCGGACGCCTTTCGCCACGTTGTCGGGGGCGATGCTGTTGTTGGCGCACCACGTCAGAAGCGCGCTTAACCGCGACAGCCACTTGTCGTTGATGGTCGTAGCGTTGAGCGTCGCGAACGGTTCCTTGCGCGCCCTGTTGAGCCGAATGGCCTCGGGGAGCGTTTTTTCGGGGAAGCGCTTGGTGTAGTTCGAGGGCGCTTCTAGCAGGGCGTTCTTATAGCGAGCACGTCTTGCCGGGTGATTCGATAGGCCGGCTTCGCCTCGCCAAGGAATTCCTCGAACATCCGCACCGCGACTTCGTATTCATAGACCGTGCCGGGCTTGCCCTGCTTCTCCATCATCATGGCCGAGAGGATGACGGAGAGGGGCTTTGCGCTGTCAGGGCCGATCATTCGGACGCGCAGGGGATCGGCCGCCGTCGAGGGCAGTTCGCTCGCCGGGAGCAGCATGGGGTGCTTCGGCGGGGCGTCAGGCTCGCCGCGATCTCGCCGATTCTGATTTTCAATCGTCTCGGCCTTCAGGCCAGCGAACATCCGGGCGAGGTCGCGCCATTTGTCGGTGCCCTTCTCGGGAACCTCGTTGCTCTCGTCGGCGAATTCGTCAACCGCCCATTGGATCAGCGCGGCTAGCTCGTCGTCCTCTGCGCCTCCCCTCGCCGCCCGCTTCAGGGCGTAATAGTAGGTTGGACGGAATTTCGCCTCGTGCTGCGGATCATATGCGTTCGGCAAACTGCGGGCCGCGTCATCCCGCTCAAGCTCCCGGCCGTAGTGAGCAAGCGCCATCTGCCGGACGCTCAAAGGACGGCGCCGGGAGGGGGCGGCAGGGTTGAGCGCGGTCACGCGGTCGCGGGCCTGATCCAATTCCATCTGCATGCGGTGGATCGCGGACGAAAGCAGTCGAATCGCCACAGCCCGGTCGGCGCCTAGAGGCTCAGTCAGTTCCCGCTTGCCGACGATAGGGCGAAGCGAAGCCGGGACAGTGAGGCGCGCATAGTAGCGGCCATTGCGCGGGAGCAGGTTCCTGATTTTGCCGGCCCTCATGCCCTCTGCCAGAGCGATTTTGTAGCAAGATTTGTAGCAGAGGTATGGGAAAAGCCGTTGGAGAACAACGCTTTTTCAAGGCCGCCAATGGCTTAGAAGGAAATGGCGGAGACGGAGGGATTCGAACCCTCGATACCCTTGTGGGGTATGCTCATTTAGCAAACGAGTGCCTTCAGCCTCTCGGCCACGTCTCCGTTGCAGGCTCTATGCCTGATTGCGAAGCGCTTTGACAAGTCGTCCCATGCAGATCGCAGTGAATCTCGCTCTTGCACCGCCAGCCGGACACCGGACCCGCAGCTCTTCAGGACGAGCGCGCGCCATCGAATTCGTCGACCCAGGCGAGCGCTTCAGGCAGCGTCTCGAAGACCGGCCCGTGCAGCACCTCGTCTTCGGCCTCGGTCAGGCCGAAGCGGATGCCGTAGCCGCTGGGCTCGCGCCTGATGGTGACGAGGTGGCGGGCGGCGAGGTGCGCCTGGCCGCAAGGGGCGTGCAAGGAGGGATCAGGCATGGGCAAGTCCGGGGTAAGGTCCAGCGATCTAACGCGGCGCCGGCTGAACGGTTCCCGAACGGCCAGGCGCCTCCCCCTCCGCTACGCCGCACCGCCTGACGAAGCCGCCAGCCGCATTCTGCGACGAATGGATGGCCCTGAACGTCGGCGCTGCAGCGGCCCGAAATCCCACAGCGGGCGCCCCCTGCCGATTGCGGGGCACAGGCCTGCGAAGCGACTGGACAGGGCGAAGTTCAGCCTCTATATCGCCCCAACCAGCACGAAGCGGACGCCGCTTCGCCGGAGCGCCCAGGTAGCTCAGTTGGTAGAGCATGCGACTGAAAATCGCAGTGTCGGTGGTTCGATTCCGCCCCTGGGCACCATTCCTATTCTTCGCCATTGAAATCCTTGGGCTTTCTCGCCTGTTTTTCTTCACCGGCACGACTGGCCGGAAAAGTGGGGAAGATTTGTTTAGGCTTCGTCCCCCTCGTCCTCCTCGATGTCGAGGTCTTCGATGCCGTCCAGGTCGCCGAGGTCGAGGAAGAGCATGCCCGCTTTCGCCAGCTTCCGGCGCCTCGCCTTCTTGGTATACAGCGCCGCCTGCTTCGGGCTCTCCCAGCCGTAGATCGCCATCAGCATGTGCTCGGTCGCAGCGCTCTCGCGTGATGGACGGTCCATCATCCGCGGAAGATCAGGCTACGTCCGGCGCTACTCTGCGAAAAGCAGGGAGCTACCGACGTTCGCCGCAAGACGACCCGAAATTTATCGGCTTCCTCGTCGTGGAACGAGATCTCGCGAGTGCACAGCCGCGGGCGCTGCCCCCTTTGATGGCCTCGCCCACTCCGGCTTTGGCTGAACAGGCGACCCGCCGCGTGATGTGATGCCAGGTGCACAGAGGCCTCGTGCCATACCGGCGTTAGGGATCTTCAGCTCTGCTTCGGCCTGGTCACACGTGATCCACGTTTCGCCTTTGCCGAGCGCATGACAGCCCCCAAGCTGAAGGGTCCTCCTTCTCTTCCGGCAATCCGGGTTTTCCGGCGATGCCGAGATAGCGAAGGAGCGCCACGCCTCCCACGAGTGTGCGTAGCCTTTAAGCCATCGCATTTTCTCTGAACGGTGTCTGAGCGGCAGCTTCACGCGCATAACGCGTAGTGCCCATGTCGGCCGCTCGATCTCCCACAGGCGGAGGCATGCCTCCCAGGTCCGACACCCGGACTCCGAAATTGGGCAAAACTGATCACGAAAGCCGCCGATCCCGGATATCCATTATCCGCTCGCAGATCTCGTTGTGATCGGCGAGCATCGTCTGCAGGGGCGTCAACGGCCGGAACGCGCGGGGGTCCTGCTCGTAGTCAACCTCTTCGCTCCACGCCTCGATCGCCTGATCGGCCGCCGACATCTGATCTTCTGAAGGCGCGGCGCCGCCCTTTTGACCGGACTCCTCGGCGATACGGAGGGCGATTTTCTGGCGAAGCTCGTGCTCGAGGGTGAGCAGGGGCTCCAGTTCGTCGGTGTATGCCACCCAGTGGCCTCCCTGCTCAGCTCAGCCAGCGATCGCCCATGGCTCCGACGAGCCACAGCCTGTTACGGAGATAGCGTACGCGCCACCCCAGCCGCCAGGATTCGCAGATGTCGCGCACCGCGGTTAGGGTTGCATAGCTTGGCGTTGCCGGTTTTGGCAGTGCGGAAGGCGAAGGTTGTCGAACAGCCTATCGCGTTGGCGAATGGCGGCGGGCCTTATGCGCTCGTGCAGTCCAACGGGAGCCGCGCTCGCCGTGATGCACAAGAAATCGTCGGGCTTCGAGCCGGGCGACGGGGCTAAGCCTGGAACCGCTCAAAAGCAGTTCACCATGCCGCCTTTGATGGTGCAGGTGCGCGGGCCGGCCTTCTCCTTTGCGGCTTCTGCCGCCAGCTCTGCGAAATGGCGCGAGTACTCGGGGCTGCCCATCTCCGTCGCGTCGGCCTCGCCCGCCACATTCGGGCCGTCGATAGCGGCGCAACCCGACATCATCGCGGCGCAGATAACGGCAATGAGCGCTTTCATTCCATAGCTCCTAACCGCACCAATCCCACCAGAAGCCGGAGCATCGCCAACGCCGTTGCATTAGTCGAGATGGCCCCGCCACAGCGCAGAGCTGCGGCGGGGCCATTTATTTGCGAGGAGCGAAACATCTGGGTGGGTTGCAACTCGCCCCGCGCGACGCCGTTCTGGTGCTTTCCAGAGCCGCTGGCATCCTTCGATCGAAGGATGCCAGCGGCCGGGTTTCTGCAATACGCGCTTCACGTAGCGGAACTCTGGCCTATCCTTGGTCGCGCGCCAGCGGCAGCGGTCAGCCTTCCTCATCCTCCCGCCGCGAGGGGCCGGTCTCGGCCTCGTCCAGCGGCTCGCCGGGCACGACATAGCTGCCCTTCAGCCAGCGGCCGAGATCGATGTCGGCACAGCGCGAAGAGCAGAACGGCTTGTAGCGCTGCACCATCGGCTTGCCGCAGATCGGGCAAGGCTTGGCGGGCGGCGCGGCCTTCGGTTCATCAACCATATTTGAGCGTGACCCCTCCATCGACGACGAGTTCGATGCCGGTGACATAGCGCGCTTCGTCGCTCGCAAGGAAGAGCGCGGCATAGGCCACGTCCCAGGCCTCGCCCATATGGCCCATCGGCACCTGCGCGTCGCGCATCGCCCACATCGCCGCGACGTCGCCCTCGCCATAGGCCTGGGTGAGGCCGGCGGAGTGCTCGACCATCGGCGTCTTCATCAGCCCGGGCAGGATCGCGTTCACGCGGATGTTCTGCGGGGCGTATTGCACGGCGGTGGCGCGGGTGAGCTGGTTCAGCGCCGCCTTGGTGGCGGAGTAGCTGGCATAGGGCACGCCGATATGGCCGATCGAGGCGATCGAGGAGATGTTGATGATCGAGCCGCCCTCGCCCGTCTCCTCGAACTGGCGCTGCATCACCGGGATGACGTGCTTCATCGCCAGGAAGGCGCCGGTGAGGTTGACCTTGAAGACGCGGTCCCAAACCTCCTCGGGCAGGTCGACGACGCCGCCGACCTCGACGATGCCGACATTGTTGTCGAGGATGTCGATGCGGCCATAGCGGCCGAGCGCCCGGCCAATGAGATCGGCCACAGCCTCGGCCTTGGTGACGTCGGCCTCGACCGCGAAGGCCTGGCCGCCCTCGTTCTGGATGATCGCGGCGGTCTCCTCGGCGGCGTCGCGGTTAATGTCGGCGCAGATCACCTTGGCGCCCTGACGGGCGAAGATCGTCGCCGTCGCCTTGCCGTTGCCCCAGCCGGGACCGATCGAGCCCGCGCCGGCGACGATCGCCACCTTGCCCCTGAGACGCTCGCCCATGAACTCCATCCTCCCTGCGGCGCCTTGTCAGACCGGCGCGGTTGTGACGGCAAGGATCGGGGTTTCGCGCGGCCGAGGCAAGCCGGCTCGCTATGAGGCGGTATTCATCCAGCCGAAGCGGATCGGAAAACCCTCGCCGCCGAGCAGGTTGACCGTCTCGTAGAGCGGCAGGCCGACGACGCTCGTATAGGAGCCGACGAGCTTGACCACGAAGGAGCCGGCAATGCCCTGGATGGCGTAGGCGCCGGCCTTGCCGCGCCATTCGCCCGAGGCGAGGTAGAGTTCGAGATCCTCACTCGAGAGCCGCTTGAAGCGCACGCGCGTCTCGACGATGCGGTCGCGGATGGTGCCTGAAGGCGTCACCACGGCGACGCCGGTATAGACGCGGTGGGCGCGGCCGGAGAGCAGGCGCAGGCAGGCGGCGGCCTCGTCGACGATCTCGGCCTTGGGCAGGATGCGGCGGCCGACGGCGACGACGGTGTCGGCGGCGACGATGTAGCAGCCTTCCAGATCGGGACGGCTCCTGGCGCCTTCGCGCGCGGCCTCGGCCTTCTCGCGGGCGAGCCGGCGGGCGAGGTCGCGCGGGCGCTCGCCCTTGTGCGGGGTCTCGTCGAGATCGGCCGGCAGCATCGCGTCGGGCTTGAGGCCGGCCTGCTCCAGCAGCGCGAGCCGGCGCGGCGAAGCCGAGGCCAGGACCAGCATCGGGCGCCAGCCGGGATGTTTGGGAGATGAGAAGAAACTCAAGGGGCGCTCGACATCGCTCAGGGCGCAGCCGGGGCGGCCGCCTTCAAGATCATGGCTCTAGATCATTTTCGCAATCGGCGAAACGCCGTGGCCCGGCCCGCGTTCAGCCCAGCCAATTGTGAAAATCGGGGATGCAGCATGCTGAATGCGCATAAATTGCGCAGCGGAGTCGCTCTCATCGCATTGCACAACGACCCGGAGCTTGCCACATTGGCTAGACGGGGCGTCGCATCGCCCTGCGAGGTCGTGGCAAGGTCCCGCCCTCCCCCAGCTTCCGGAGTACCTAGCTGCAATGGCGGTATCGAATCGGCGCTCGCGTCCCACGACCGGGACCGCGGGGGAGACTCAGGCGCTCGTCAGCAAAGTCTTGACCATGCAGGCCGATGCCGGCCTCACCATCGCGATGCGGATGCCGATCCTGCTCAAGGGCGCGCTCGGCGACAGCCGCGGCCAGCGCGAGGCGGCCAAGGCCATGACCGAGAAGGTCTCGGCGGTGATGGAGAGCGGCTTCGCCGCGACCCAGGCCGTCGGTCTGTTCTGGTGGGGTATGGCGCTCAATCCCCTCGGCCAGTTCGACATCGCAGAAGCTGCCGCCAAGGCCGCCAACAGCACGCTCGAACCCTTCTCGAAGCGGACCCGCGCCAATGCGGCGCGGCTCGGCGGACGCAAGCGGCGCTAGCTGACGCTCTTATCTCGCGGCAACCTCTCGGCGTCATCCCGGACAAGCCGCGTTTGCGGCGCAGCTCCGGGATCCATCGTAAAGCGCCGAGTCCTACGATGGATCCCGGAGCTCCGCTTCGCTCCGTCCGGGATGACGGCGCTTGATTCTGTAAATCCAGCAGGTCCTAGCTCGCGCTGCCGGCCGAATTCGGCTCGCCCGCCTTCTCCGGCTCCGGCGCAATCGCAGCGTCCGGCATAGCCGCATTATGCTCGCGCTCGAGCTTGCGGTAGCGCGCGGCGCTGACCGGGATCAGCGCCAGATAGGCGATGACGATCAGCGAGAGCATCTCGAACGGATAGGCCACGAGCAGGCCGGCCAGCACGACCACGGCGACGAAGATCGGCAGCACGTTCTCGCGCGGCACGCGGGTGCCGAGCGTCTTGCCGGCATAGCAGGGGATGCGCGAGATCGTCAGGAAAGCGATGAACAGGATGTAGATGCCGACGAAGACGGCGCCGTATTCCTGCACGGGCACACCGATGAACTGCAGGTAGAGCGGCAGCATAGCTGTCACGGCACCCGCGGGCGCCGGCATACCGACGAAGAAGTTCTTCTGCCAGTCCGGCCGGTTGGGATCGTCCAGCATCACGTTGAAGCGCGCGAGCCTGAGCGCCATGGCGCAGGCCAGCGTCAGCGCGATGATCCAGCCGAAGGAGCGCAGGTCGTGCAGGACGAAGATCCAGAGCACGTAGCCGGTCGCCACGCCGAAATTGACGAAGTCCGAGAGCGAATCGAGCTCCGCCCCAAAGCGGGACGTGCCCTTCAGGAAGCGCGCCAGGCGGCCATCGACGCCGTCGAGCAGGGCGGCGGCGAGGATGCAATAGGTCGCCGTGTCGAGCTTGCCCTCGACCACCAGCCGCATCGCGGTGAGGCCCAGGCACAGCGCCAGCAAGGTGATGACGTTCGGCGCAAGCAGCCGGAACGGGATCGGCTTGAAGCGGGCGCGCTTCGATTCGACCCGCTCGGGCTCGAAAGGGGGAAAGAGGTCGCTCATGCCGGCGGGAATACGCGGTTTTCGAAGCGGAAGCTAGGCTGTCTCCTTCTCCCCCCGGGGGAGAAGGTGGCCCGCCGCAGGCGGGTCGGATGAGGGAAGTTCAGTGCGTGGCAACTGTTACGTCTCACCCGGTCATTCCTGCCCTCATCCGCCAGCGCTTCGCGCTGCCACCTTCTCCCCCGAGGGGAGAAGGGAAGGCTCAAATCATCCGGAACGAACGCTTCGGCTCGGTCGCGCTCATGTCGGCCAGCACGGTCTCGCCGGCGATCGCGGTCTGGCCCTCGCCGACCAGGGGCTGCACGCTCGTCGGCAGGTAGACGTCGACGCGCGAGCCGAAGCGGATCAGGCCGAAGCGCTCGCCGGTCGCCAGCGCGTCGCCCTGCTTGACGAAGGGCACGATGCGACGCGCGATCAGCCCGGCGATCTGGACGACGCCGACGATGCCGGCCGGCGTCTGGATGGCCAGTGCGTTGCGCTCGTTGTCGTCGCTCGCCTTGTCGAGCTCGGCGTTGAGGAAGAGGCCGGGCGTATAGGCCATCTTGAGGATGGTGCCGGAGACCGGGGCGCGGTTCACGTGGCAGTCGAAGACGTTCATGAAGATCGAGATGCGCGTCATCGGCTCGGCCGGCAGCTCGAGCTCCGGCGGCGGCACGGCGAGCGCGACCTGGCTGACGCGGCCATCGGCCGGCGAGATCACCAGGCCCTCGCGCTGCGGCGTGATCCGGATCGGATCGCGGAAGAAATAGCAGATCCAGAGCGTGATCAGCGCGCCGACCCAGCCGAAGGGCGACCAGAGCTGGCCGAGCACGATCGTCGCCGCGACGCCGATCGCGATGAAGAGATAGCCCTCCTTGTGGATGGGCACGATCAGCTTGCGGCAGGAATCGATCAGCGACATGAGAATCCCGTTTGTCTCGTTGGCGCTCGCGCGCAGGCTTTTCGCGGGGCCGGGCCGCGCGCATTGCCGCGTGATTTAGGGGGTTCGGCCGTCCGGGGGAAGGGGCTGGGGCTTACAGGCGCGGTTTTGCGCCATAATGTTCCAAGCGGGTGGTGCCCCCCATGACGATCGACGCGTCCTTTCTCCCAAAGCTTTCCCATGAAGACGTGAGCTTGCATCTGAGCGAGCGCCATGACGCCGAGCACTCGCCATGGGGCGCCCTCTCCTACCGGTTCGACATCATCGTCGCCGGCCGGCGCGCGGGTACGATCAGCCTGCGGGTCGGGACGACGCACCTGCTGACCCATCTCGCCGGCCAGATCGGCTTCTCGGTCGACCCGACGTTCAGGGGTCGCGGCCTGGCTCGCAAGGCCGTGCTGGCGCTGCTGCCGGCCGCCCGCCTCCACGGCCTGCGCGAACTCTGGCTGACCACCACGGAAGACAACCTCGCCTCGCGCCGCACGCTGGAGAATCTCGGCTGCAGCTTCGCCGGGCGCGTCCCGGTGCCGCAAAACTACGTCTCCTACGCGCAGGGCGAACGGGAGAAGCTGCGCTTCCGGCTGGCTTTGGACGGCGGCGACTGAAGCGGTCATAAATTCACATACGCGCACAAATTCGGTCATCCAACTGTCGTCCACCTGCGCTTCATTGGCGTCGAAGCCAAGGAGGACGAGATGAGCCATTCGACGTTGACGCGCCGCCAGGCGCTGGCAGTGAGCCTTGCCGCCGGTCTTGCGGGCAGCATGGGCGCGCAGGCGCAGGAGAAGGCGCGCAAGGGCCTGCGGATCGCGATGTCCGGCTATCCGCCGGCGCTGGAGCCGGTGCTGTTCAACCACACCGCGACGCGGCGCGTGGCGCCGCAGATGTTCGACACGCTGACTGCCTTCGACCATAGCCACGGCATGGCGCTGCGCCCGGCGCTGGCCGAGCGCTGGGAGCGCATCGACGCTAAGGCGCTCAAGCTGCATCTGCGCCGGGGGGTGACCTTCCACGACGGCAGCCCGTTCACGGCCGATGACGTCGCCTTCAGCCTCGGGCCGGACCATCTGCTTGGCCCCGGCCGCTCGGGCCGCTCGATCGCGCTGCAGACGCTCTCGACGCTCGACCGGGTCGAGGTCGTCGATCCGTTCACGGTGATCCTGCACGCGAAGGAGAACGACGCGCTGCTGGAGCAGCGGCTCGCCGCCTGGGGCGCCGAGATCGTCTGCAAGCGCGCCTTCGAGGCCGCCGGCTCCTGGGAGAAATGGACCGCGGCTCCCGTCGGCTCCGGCCCCTACAAGCTCGTCGAGCAGAAGCTCGACCTGCATGTGAAGCTCGCGGCGCATGACGCCTATTGGGGCGGCCGGCCGCATTACGAGACCGTCGAATACCGCATCGTGCCGGAGCTGGCCTCGCGGGTGAACGGGCTGATCACCAACCAGTACGACATCGTCACCGACGTCTCGCCGGACCAGTTCCCCGACGTGCAGGGCCGCAAGGAGCTGGAGATCGTCGGCGGCGCCGTGCAGAACCTGCGCTTCCTCTCGATCGACCAGGATGCGCCCGTGCTCAAGGACGTGCGCATCCGCCGGGCGCTCAGCCTGGCGATCGACCGCAAGCTCTTCGTCGAGACGCTGTGGGGCAACCGCGTGCCGGTGCCCAACGGCTTCCAGCTGCCGAGCTTCGGCTCGGGCTATATCGAGGATTTCCCGGCGCTGGCCTATGATCCGAAGCTGGCGCGCGAGCTGATCGCGGCGTCCGGCTACAAGGGCGAGCCGATCACCTACCGCCTGCTCAACAACTACTACACCAACCAGGTCTCGGGCGCGCAGGTGATGATCGAGATGTGGAAGGCCGTCGGCCTCAACGTCCAGATCGAGATGCTGGAGAACTTCTCGCAGATCCAGAAGAAGCCGGTGAACGCGATCTACGATTCATCCTCGACCGCGATCTTCCTCGACCAGCTCGGCCAGGCCTGGCGCGAGTTCGGCCCGAACGGCACCTTGCCGAAGCAGGTGGGAATCTGGTCGAATAGCGAATATTTCGACCTGGGCGCCAAGCTCCAGACCACCGTCGCGATCGCTGAACGCCGCAAGCTCCTGACCCGCATGCTCGAAATCGTCGACCGGGACGACCCGCCCGTCATCATCCTGCACGTATCCGGCCAGTTCTATGGCAAGCGCAAGGACGTTGCCTGGGTGCCCGGGCAGACGCTCGACCTCGATTTCGGGCCGTTCAACGGGGCGTTCGCAAGAGGCTGATTTGATGCGGGATAGCGAAGACCGGGCATTACGCAACCGGGCCGGCGGCGCACTCGGCGCCGCCCGACAGCAGGAGATCCTGAGCCTGATCGCGCGCGGCGAGATCATCGCCGTCAACGCACTGTCCGAGCGCTTCGGCGTGTCGCAGGAGACGGTGCGGCGCGACATCCGCGCGCTGGAGGAGGCCGGCCTGCTGCAGCGCGTCCATGGCGGAGCGATGCCGACGGGAACGGTCGACCTCGCGGCGCGCCGGCCGGTGATGGAGCGGCTTGGCCTCGGGCGCGAGGCCAAGCAGGCGGCGGCGCAGGCGGCGCTGCCGCTGTTTCGGGACGGGATGCACGTCTTCCTCGGCGGCAGCTCGACCATGCTGCTGCTCGCCGAGCTGCTGGCGAAGCGGAATCATGCGCTGACCGTCACCACCAACATGGTCGACATCGCCACGGTGCTGGCCGGCAACAGCGCCTGCGAGGTCTCGCTGCTCGGCGGCATCCTCAAGCCGGCGACGCATACCTTGACCGGCGTCGAGACGATCCGGGCGCTGGAGCGGCGCGTCTTCGACCTCGCGGTCTGCGGCGCAAGCGCCTTCGATCCGGTGCACGGCATCCTCGGCCCCAGCGCCTGGCATGCCGAGATCGGCGACACGCTGGGCCGGCAGGCGCGGCGGCTCGCCTATGTGATCGACGCTTCGAAATTCGGCCGCTCGGACGCGCATGTGGTGCGGCCCGTCACGGAGATCCACGCGATCGCGACCAACAAGGAACCCGACGCGACCTGCCGCAGCGGCTGCGAGGCGGCCGGGATCATGTTGCTGGTCGCAGCGGCGGAGGCTGCCGAGCAGGCGGTGGAAGGCGCGAGCCCGGCCTGAGCTGCTCCTGCTTCAGGCCGCCTGCGGCCCGGCGGGGAAGCGGCGCGCGGCCAGATAGGTCAGCACCGCGAAGGCGACGAACAGCGCGCCCTGCGCGATGGCGAAAGGAGGCTCGGACTGGGTCGGCGCAAGCGCGTGCAGCGCCGGCGCCTTCAGGAAGGCCTGGAACACGCCGACGAAGCAGAGCAGGTAATGCGCGATCACCACGCAGATCGCATAGATGCGCCGCCAGGGGCCTTCGAGCATGCGCGCATAGAGCCCGTAGCCAGCCGGCACGAGCAGGAGGATCGAGACCACGCCGAAGATGTGCGAGGGCAGGATGCCGGAGGCCGGGAGCGCGAAGCCGGTCGCGCTGGTCGCGAAGGCCGTCGAGAGGAAGGTCCCCGTCCAGCCCGGCTTGGTGTGGCCCTTGAGCAAGGCGGGGACGACGAAGAACCCCGCGAGGATCGCGATCAGGCTAAGCCAGGTGTGGAAACCGGTGAGTGTCGTCGGATCGAACATGGGAAGCCCCCGCCTCGCTTCCGACTCCCGGAAGCGGCCGAAGCATGCCGTAAGAGCAGCTCGCTGGCCAGCGCTTCCGCGAATTGGTCGAAGTCGAAAAACGCATCCTGGGCATGCTGCGAATTGGCAGAATCAAGCACCGTCATCCCGGACGCAGCGAAGCGGAGCTCCGGGATGACGCGGTGAGGTCGCCACCTAGGCGCAGCACGCTCTACTCAGTCAGGCTGACCCTGACGCTCTCGCCTTCCTCCGCAGTCGCGCGCTGGAGCGTCGCCTTGGCCTCGTCGACCTGGCGCTGGCGGTTCCAGAGCGCGGCGTAGACGCCGTCGGCCGCGAGCAACTCGCGGTGATGGCCGCGCTCGACGATCAGGCCCTTGTCGAGCACGATGATCTCGTCGGCGTTGATCACGGTCGAGAGCCGGTGGGCGATGACCAGCGTGGTGCGGCCCTGGCTGACCCGGTCGAGCGCGTCCTGGATCTCCTTCTCGGTGAAGGAATCGAGGGCCGAGGTGGCCTCGTCCAGCACCAGCACCGGCGGCCCCTTCAGGATGGTGCGGGCGATGGCGACGCGCTGCTTCTCGCCGCCAGAGAGCTTCAGGCCGCGTTCGCCGACCGAGGTGGCATAGCCCTCCGGCAGCGACTTGATGAAGCGATCGATCTGGGCGAGCCGCGCCGCTTCGGCGATCTCGGCCTGCGTCGCCTCGGGGCGACCGTAGCGGATGTTGTACTCGATCGTGTCGTTGAACAGCACCGTGTCCTGCGGGACCATGCCGATGGCCGAGCGCAGCGAGACCTGCTGGATCGTGGCGATGTCCTGCCCATCGATCAGGATGCGGCCCTTCTGCGGCTCGTAGAAGCGGAAGAGCAGGCGCGAGATCGTCGACTTGCCGGCGCCGGAAGGGCCGACGATGGCGATGGTCTTGCCCGGCGGCACGGTGAAGGAGATGCCCTTCAGGATCTGCCGCTCCGGGATATAGGCGAAGTGGACATCGTCGAAGCGGACCTCGCCGGCATCGACGCGCAGCGGCAGCGCGCCGGGATGGTCCTGGATCTCGGGATCGCGGCCGATCAGCGAGAACATCTGCTCGATGTCGAGCGTCGCCTGCTTGATCTCGCGATAGACGGTGCCCATGAAATTCAGCGGGATATAGAGCTGGATCAGCATGGCGTTGATCAGCACGAAGTCGCCGACCGTGTTGGTGCCGGCCTGGAAGCCGCGCACGCACATCACCATCGAGATGGTCAGGCCCGCGGCGAAGATCGCGGCCTGGCCGAAATTGAGCCAGGCGAGCGAGGTATAGGCCTTGACCGAGTTGCGCTCGTAGCGCGCCATCGAGACGTCGTAGCGCGCCGTCTCGCGCGCCTCGGCGCCGAAATACTTCACCGTCTCGTAGTTGAGCAGCGAGTCGATCGCCTTCGAATTGGCGTCGGTGTCGGATTCGTTCATCTCGGCGCGGATGGCGATGCGCCATTCCGTGGCCTTGATGGTGTAGGTCATGTAGCCGACGACCATGACCACCAGCACGACGACATAGCGCCAGTCGAACAGGTAGAGCAGCACGCTGATGATCAGCGTCACCTCGATGATCACGGGCACGAGCTGGTTGAGCCCGAGGCGGACCATCTCCTCGATGCCGTTGCGGCCGCGCTCCAATACGCGGGTCAGGCCGCCGGTCTTGCGCTCCAGGTGGAAGCGCAGCGAGAGCTGGTGCAGGTGGCCGAAGGTCTGGAGCGCGAGCGTGCGCACCGCATGCATGAAGACCGGCGCGAAGATCGCATCGCGCAACTGCACGAAGGCGGCCGAGCCGACGCGGGCGAGGCCGTAGATCACCGTCAGCACCAGCGGCGCGCCGACGAGGAAGGGCAGCCAATTGCCGAGCGTCGTCGGATTATGGGCGAGCGCGTCCGTCGCCCATTTGAACGTGAAGGGCACGCCCATCAGCACGAGCCGGCCGATGACCAGCAGCACGAAGGCCAACACCACGCGCTTGCGCAGATCGGCCCGCTCCGGCGGCCAGAGATAGGGCCAGAGCGCGCGGAAGGTCGCGATGAAGCCGGAGCCGGGCTGGAGCACGACGGAGCGCGCGAAGGTCGGCGCCGGTGACGGCGCGGCAGGCGGGGACATTTTCAAGCGATTCCAAGTTGGCCCCGCCCCTATAGACGCGTTCGCCCGCGAATGCATGGGCTTAAGTCGCGAGCGTCCCTTGCGGCGCTCGCAGGATCGTTACGCCTTGTTATCGTCGAAAGAGCAGTGTGAGATGGCAAAAGAGCGTTTCAAGCTCGCCATCGGGGACGAAACATCATGAAAATCCAGTCCGTTATTCTGGCCAGTTCGATCAGCGCCTGCGCGGTTCTGTCTCTCGCTACGCTGCCCGCGCTGGCGCAATCCGCCCGGCCGCCAGCGCAGGTCAAGATCACCAACGCCCGCACCGTGCCGCTGACCGCGCTTGAAATCACCACCTCCGGCGAGCAGCCGCGCCTCGTCGCCAAGCTTGCCAAGCCGCTGGCGCCGGGCAAGAGCGTCGCGCTCAAGCTCAACAAGCCGGCGGGCTGCAGCTACTACGTGCTCGGCACGTTCAGCGACGAGGTCCAGAGCGACAATGACGGCATCGACCTCTGCCGCGAGAAGACGTTGCGCCTGACGGAGTGACGCGTGTCATCCCGCACGCGCTGCGGCGCGAAGTGCCGCAGCGCGTGCGGGATGACCGCTAAGCCGTCGCGCCGGCCCGCACCAGCTTGTAGGTGATCGAGTCGACCAGCGCCTGGAACGAGGCGTCGATGATGTTGGGGCTGACGCCGACCGTGGTCCAGCGCGCGCCCGTCTCGTCGGCGGATTCGATCAGGACGCGCGTCACCGCGTCGGTGCCGCCCTGGAAGATGCGGACCTTGTAGTCCACCAGTCTGAGCCCCTCGATCAGCGACTGGTAGCGGCCGAGATCCTTGCGCAGGGCGGTATCGAGCGCGTTGACCGGGCCGTTGCCCTCGGCGGCGGAGATCAGCTCCTCCTCGCCGACCTTCACCTTCACCGTCGCCTCCGAGAAGGTGACGAGCTCGCCATTGGCGTTGTAGCGGCGCTCGACGCTGACCTTGAAGCGCTCGACCGCGAAATACTCCGGCACCTCGCGCATGATGCGCTTGGCGAGCAGGAAGAAGGAGGCGTCGGCGCCCTCGAAGGCATAGCCCTGCGCCTCCTTGTCCTTGACCTCCTCCAGCACCCGGCCGAGCCGGGGGTCGTCGCGGCCGAGCGTGACGCCGATGCGCTCCAGCTCGGCGACGAGGTTCGACTTGCCGCCTTGGTCGGAGATCAGCACCTTGCGGGTGTTGCCGGTGGCTTCCGGCGCGACATGCTCGTAGGTGCGCGGGTCCTTCAGCACGGCCGAGGCGTGGATGCCGGCCTTGGTGGCGAAGGCGGAGGAGCCGACGAAGGGCGCGTGCACGTTCGGCGCCCGGTTCAGCATCTCGTCGAGCGCGCGCGAGACATGGCTGAGCTCGCCGAGCTGGTTCTCGTCGACGCCGAGCGAGAAGCGCTCGCGATACTTGTCCTTGAGCTTCAGGGCGCCGATCAGCGTGACGAGATTGGCGTTGCCGCAGCGCTCGCCGAGGCCGTTCAGCGTACCCTGGATCTGGCGCACGCCGGATTCGACCGCAGCCAGCGAATTGGCGACGGCGCAGCCGCAATCGTCATGGGCGTGGATGCCGAGATACTCGCCCGGTACCGTCCTGGTCACCTCGGCGACGATGGCGCCGACCTCGTCCGGCAAGCTGCCGCCATTGGTGTCGCAGAGCACGACCCAGCGCGCGCCGGCCTCATAGGCCGTGCGGGCACAGGCGAGCGCGTAGTCGGGATTGGCCTTGTAGCCATCGAAGAAATGCTCGCAATCGAGCATGACCTCGCGCCCGGCCGCCTTCGCGGCCTCGACGCTCTCGCGGATGCCGATGAGGTTCTCCTCCAGCGAGATCTCGAGCGCGACACGAACATGATAGTCCGAGCTCTTGGCGACGAAGACGATCGCATCGGCCTTCGCCTCCAGCAGCGCGGCGATGCCGGGATCGTTGGCCGCCGAGCGCCCGGCACGCTTGGTCATGCCGAAGGCGGCGAACTTGGCGTTCCGCGTCGGCTTCTCCGCGAAGAAGGCGGTGTCGAGCGGGTTGGCGCCGGGATAGCCGCCTTCGACATAATCGATGCCGAGCTTGTCGAGCATCGCCGCGACCGCGCGCTTGTCGTCGAGCGAGAAGTCGACGCCCGTGGTCTGGGCGCCGTCGCGCAGCGTCGTGTCGAACAGGTGGACGCGGGCGGTCATCGCCGCGATCTCAGGCGATAGCGCAGCACCTTGGGCATGACCATGGCGAGCATGACGAGCTTCATGGCGATGGAGAGCGAACCGCGCTTGCGGATTTTTGCTTTTGGGGCGGTCATTCTTTTTCTTCTTTCAACAGGCTCGGCAGCCGTCGCAGATCGACGGGCGTTTCAGGGTCGATCTCACCGATCATGGCCGGCTTGAGATCGTAGATGTCGGCGATGGCTTCGAGGGCGGCGGGCGCATCGAGATTGACGCCCCAGGACGCGATCGTGCGGGCGAAGGCGCGGGTCGTCATCAGGGTGACGGGATAGTCGACTTCCAGAAATAAGTTCGGAACCTTGCGATCCTCGTAAAGCACGACTGCGGAGGAAGGCTCGTCCGGCCGCCAGAGATCAACGAACTCGCGCAGCGCCAGCTCGCCGGAGTTGCGCAGGCCTGACTTGAGGCGAGCGTCCTCCTCGGGCGTGCGGGTGCGCGCCTTGAGTGAGCGAATGCCTTCGCCGATCACCGTGGGTACGCGCAGCAGCGCCTCGCCCTCGCTTTCGATCCAGGCGCGGATTTCGGGCGCGAAGGGCTTGGTCGCGTCGCCGACCAGTTCGTCCTCGACGCGATCGACCAACACGATGCGGCGGTTGAGCCGGCCGAGCATGCTCAGTAGACCAGCCGCCGCCAGGCGCAGCAGCGGACCCGCGTCGGCAATGACGATCGGCTCGCGGGAGGCGGGGGTCATCATGGCGTTGTGCCCTTGTCCCGAGCGAGCGCGATGCAGGCGCCGACGAAATCAACGGCCTGCTTGACCGCCAATTCTGCTTCGGAGCGTTCGTGTACGCCCTCGCCATAGTCCGCAAACAGCCGAAGCTGCTCCTCCCGGCCAATCAACCTTCCGATTTCCAAAGGCATGAGGCGAGGCTTGACGATCTGAAGATTGAACAGCCGGATCAGGCCGGCATGCGTCTTCACGTCTCGGGTGTCGATTCCGGCAACAATCTCCAACACGCCGCGCGCAGCATCATAGCAAGCGTAGTAGGCACGATTGACCGCGCCATCGAGATCGCCAGTGCTCAGCAACAGCTCGGCCGAGCGCAAGGACTGCCCGGCCTTTTCGAGATGAGGCCTCATGCCCACATCTCCAACGGCTTCGCATCGCGCTTGGCCGCGACCAGCAAATCGGCAAACCGCCCGCCCGCGCCGCTCCACTCCCATTCCGCGGAGGTGAATGGCCAGGGTTGAATCATGACGCCGGCATCGGTCAGCGCCTCGAAGCCGAGGTCGACCAGGCGCATCTTCTCGTCCAGCGCGGTGCCCTGAAAAGAGGTCAGCACGACGGCAATGTCGGCATCGCTGTCAGGTCGATGGTCACGCCGCGCCCGGCTGCCAAAGAGATAAACGCCGGCCAGCCGGCTGCCGTATTCGGCGGCGAGCAGGTTAAAATAGTGGGCGAGCGCCTTCGCAACCTCCACGTCGCTGGGAGGCGCGAGCAGGGTCGAGACATCGCTCATCGCTTCACCTCCCAGGCAGTGGTCGGCTCGCCAGTTGCAGGATCCTTGCCGTCCTTGAGCGCGATGCCCATGGCGGCGAGTTCGTCACGGATGCGGTCAGATTCAGCGAAATTCTTGGCGCCGCGGGCTTCGAGGCGGGCGGCGATGAGGCCGTCAACCTTCTTGTCGAGCTCATCATCAACAGCAAGACGGAAGTGAAAAGCATCTTCCGTTGCTTTCCAGGCATGCCTCCGCAAGCCGAGAAAATCGGCGGTCGCCGCGAGCGATGAGGCAGCCCCCGGATTTCCCTGCTTGGCGTCCTTGGCAAGCTGGTGCAGCACGGTCAGCGTCTGTGACGTGTTCAGATCGTCCGAGAGCGCAGCGATGACGCCCGCTGAAATATTCGTCGGCGCGTCCTGAGGCGCATTCGGAATAAATCGGACAAGTTCGGCCCACCCTTGGATGGTTGCTTGCGCCTCCTCCAGCGCCTTCACCGTCCAATCGATCGGCTGGCGATAATGCGTCTTCAGCATCGCAAGGCGCAGCACTTCGCCGGGCCATGTCCGCCCGCCAAAGACCTCCGTCTCCAGCAACTCGTTGATCGTGACGAAGTTGCCGAGGCTCTTCGACATCTTCTCGCCTTCGACCTGCAGGAAGCCGTTATGCATCCAGTAGTTCGCCATGCGGCCGGCGCCGTCTGCGCCGCCGAAGGCGCAGCAGCTCTGGGCGATCTCGTTCTCGTGGTGCGGGAAGACGAGGTCGATGCCGCCGCCATGGATGTCGAAGACGTTCTTCGCCGGATCGTCGCATTGCAGCCCGCCGCCGAAGGGCTGTAGCAGCTTCGCCATCGACATGGCCGAGCACTCGATATGCCAGCCGGGGCGGCCAGGCGTCGCGATGCCGGCCGGCGACGGCCAGCCGGGATCGATGCCGTCGCGGCTCGGCTTCCACAGCACGAAATCCATCGCGTCGCGCTTATAGGGCGCGACGTCGACCCGGGCGCCGGCCATCATCTCGTCGAGCGAGCGACGGGCCAGCGAGCCGTATTTCGGCGCACCCTTCAGGTTTGCCACCGCCGGCACGTGGAAGAGCACGTGCTCCTCGGCGACATAGGCGATGCCACGGTCGATGAGGCGCTCGATGATCGCCTTCATCTCCTCGATATGGTCGGTGGCGCGCGGCTCCTCATTGGGGCGCAGGTTGCCCAGCGCATCGACATCGTTGTGGAACTGCGCCGTCGTCGTCTGCGTGACCCTGGCGATCGCCTGGTTCAACGGCAGGCCGGGAAAATCGCGCGCGGCCCGCGCGTTGATCTTGTCGTCGACGTCGGTGAGGTTGCGGGCATAGGTGACGTGCTTGGCGCCATAAATATGCCGGAGCAGCCGGTAGAGCACGTCGAAGACGATGACCGGGCGGGCGTTGCCGATGTGAGCGTAGTCATAGACCGTCGGGCCGCAGACATACATACGGACATGGGTGGGATCGATGGGGGCAAAAGCCTCCTTCGTCCGCGTCAGCGTGTTGTAGAGCCGTAATGTAGGCGACATCGGAACGGTCCTGGCGAAAAGGCGGCGACGAGCAAATCCTGGCCGCTGGCCGGGGCGCTGTTGTCGGTTCGTGAGGACGATGACGTGAGCAGCCGGCCAGCAAAAGCTAGCGGCAAATCAAGCAAATCCGGAAAATGGCCCGCGTCATGGAGAAACTGATTGCCTGTGCGCGGGCTTTGCGTCAAGAGGGCGCCCCGATTTGCTGCGGCGCACCATCGCAAAAGCGCCATTCATTCAAATTTAACCGGGCGGAACCATCGTCACGATTCGAAGGTTCTTCAACCTGTCCGGCCACCAGGAAATCACGAGAATGCGCCGCGCCATCGCTTTGATCGGCCTGTTCGGAATCATCGGCGCGGGCCTGTCGCTCGCCGTGCTGCCGCCAAGCAAGACGGTCGCCGCCCCGAACGCGAACCGCACCTTCCTGATCCCGGCCAGCGACGGCTATGGCGTGGCCGATTGCCTGTCCACGAAGGCATCCGAATGCGGCAAGATCGTCGCGGATGCCTGGTGCGAGTCGCAGGGCTTCGCCAAGTCGGTCGCCTTCGGCACCGCCGCGCGCGAGGATTTTACAGGCACCGTGACGAAGCAGGCCCAGGTCGATCCGGCAGAGCAGCCGCTGACGATCACCTGCGGCGAGTGATCTCGCCCCTCACCTTAGCCAGTCCGAGCATTTCGGCGTCTCGCCGTTTCCGCCCCAGGGCATGACCGGGACGGTCGAGGTCGAGTTCTGCGGCGAGCCGTCGATCAGCTTGTCGGAATAGACGAGATAGACCAGCACGTTGCGCTTGGCGTCGCAGCCACGCACGATCTGCATCTTCTTCCAGATCAGCGAGCGGCGCTCGCGGAAGACGACGTCGCCCTGCTCGAACTTCTCCTTGAACTTGATCGGGCCGATCTGGCGGCAGGCGAGCGAGATCTCCGAGACCTCCTCGGCAACGCCGAACATGCCGGAGACGCCGCCCTTCTCGGGCACGGTGTAATGGCAGGCGACGCCCTCGACCAGGGGGTCGTCGACGCCGTAGACGGCGAGCTTGTCGTCCGGGGTCAGCATCTTCCAGACGGTCGATTTCTTGAAGATCAGGTCCTCCTGCGCCGCAGCCGGCGTCGCCAGGCCGATGCAGGCCGCGACCGCCGCCAAGGCCAGGGCGCGAATGAAGTTGGTGTCATGGACGCGCATTCAGAGATCTCCCGACTTTTCCAGTCCGCCGCGGCCGGATATGGGCTCTCACGCCACGTCGCGCCAGAGCCAACGAGCCGGAGCCTAGCAAGATGCAGCCGACGATACAGCCGGTGCTGGAGACCGAGCGCCTGATTCTGCGACCGCGAACTGTGGCCGATCTGGAGCCCACCGCCGCGATGAATGCCGATCCGGAGGTGATGCGCTTCATCGCGCCGGTCGGAGACCCGATGATGGGGGTGGCGGGGCTGGCGGAGCGCAGCTTCAGCCATGTCGCGCAGGGGCTCGGCTACTGGAGCGTCGGCCGGCGCGACGGCAGCGACGATTTCCTCGGCTATGTCGGGCTGCTTCCCCAGCGGGACGGGCGCAGGGAGGTCGAACTGAGCTATCGCTTCGAACGGCGGCACTGGGGTCGGGGATATGCCTTCGAGGCCGTTCGGTCGCTGCTCGGCCATGCGTTCGGCGGGCTCGCCCTGCCGGAGATCGTGATCCTGACGCATCCGCTCAATGGTGCGTCGCTGCGGCTGGCCGCGCGGCTCGGCTTCGGCCGGGAGGTGGACAGGCCCTCCTGGATGATGGGCGATCCGCAATTCTCTTGCGCGTTCTGCCGCCTGACGCAGGCGGCCTGGACGGCCCGCTCAGCCGCAAGCGCCGGAGCCCGCTCCGACTAAGCGGCAACCTCTCCGCGTCATCCCGGACAAGCCGCGTTTGCGGCGCAGCTCCGGGATCCATCGTAGGGAACTGCGCTCTACGATGGATCCCGGAGCTCCGCTGCGCTCCGTCCGGGATGACGGCGCTTGATTCGGGTAGGTCACAGCCGCGAGCGCTAATTCTGCTTGAAGAAGGCGCCATAGGCTTCCAGCGTCGAGATGCGCTCGGCTATCAGCGAGGCGAGGCAATTCGGGTAATGCAGCGCCTGCCCTTCCCGGCCCCAATCGCCATTGGCGTAGAAGCGGCAGGATTTCTCCTTGAAGGCGATCCAGGCGCGCTGCTCTTCGAGGAGATCGGCCTTGGTCGCGTCAGGCAGCCCGTCGTTGATACGCTTCCAGACGGCGTTGAGCTTCTCGTCCTCGCGTTTCAGCCATTCCGAGCCGCAGGCGCCCCAGGCGGTATTGGTACCGTCGGAATCGTCGATGCATTTGTCGTAGATGTCGTCGGCTGCAGCGGGGCCGGCCGAGGCCAGAAGCAGGCCACCCAGCAAGATCAAGGCAGCCAAGCGCTTCACGGCTAGGCCGCTAACGGCCTGAAGACGAGATAGACCGCCGCGAGCGCGCCGACGATTCCGAGCGCGAAGAGCACGAGCTTGAACTGCGTGAACCTGCTGGCCGTGGCGACATCGCCGGCTTCGACCTTGGGGTATTTGTCAAGCAGCCTGGCGATGGCGAAATTCTCGACGAGATCGCAGAGCCCGCCGAGCAGCCAGCCACCGCCGCACAGCAGCGCTATCCACAAGGTGTAGCCGCGCATCGAGACGCCGGCGATGATGAGCGCGCCGACGATCGCGTAGACCAGCGCGAAGGCCATGTCGGCCGGCAGCACCTTGCTGCGATATTTCGCGCGGCGCTCGTCGCCATAGGCGGCGAAGAGCTTGTCGACATCGGCGGCGTTGAAGCCGTTCCAGTCGCTCTCCAGCATGCGCGCCACGCCCTGGCGGCTGGCCCAGAGGCCGGTGAGCCAGAAGAGCAGCATCACCAGGACCGGCCCCCAGACGAAGAAGGCGAGCGGGATCGTGGTGGAATAGAGCGGGACGGGCTCGATCATCTGCAGGAGGCTCCGGCGGCAGGCGGCGCCAGACTAGCTTGCCTCGCGCGTCAGAGCCAAGGCCTGACGCAGAATCTCCACATCGCCGACCTGATTGGCAGAGATCAGGACGAGCCCGGCGTCGAAGGCGGCGCCCTGCGCCTCGGGCGGAGAGGCCGGTCAGCGAATTGCCTCCGGCCCCTCGATCCCGAGCGCAGCCAGCTCCGCCTCGCGACGCGAGGCGTCGAAGACGAGGAAATACTCGTCGAGTTGCGGCGGCGGCACCCTGGTTCCGGCCAGCATCGCATGCGCCTGACCGCGATGGTGAATCTGGTGCTGGAAGAGGTGAGCCAGCAGATCGTCGACCCGCTCCGGCACCTTGCCTTCGTCGCCGCGGTCGGTCTCGACCAGACGCGGCAGCGACAGCTCACTCTGTGCATCGCAGAAGGTGACGAGGCGGCGGTCGGCGGCGAGTTGGGCACTTCGCAACGGCTCCGCCGCCAGCGGCACGAAGCTGTCGAAGATCGCCAAGCCGATGCCGCCCTCTTCGAGCATGTCGAGATAATAGAGGTCGACCGATAGGCTGTGGTTCAGCGTCTCGAAGAGCGAGGGGAAGAAACTGGTGCGCGCCGCCTTGAACTCGGCGTCGCTGAGCTCGGCGCAGGCGCGCAGCAGGCGGTCGTTGGACCAGGCGTTGTTGCGGGCCGCCTTGCGGACGTGAAGCGCCGCCGCCATCGCCCTACCCCCTTGAGCTCGGCCCACATCCGGCGGTCGCGCTCGTCGGTCCGGATGCGGGGATGCTCGAACCGCCGAGATCGGCGCCGGAGGGGAAGGCGGGCTTCTCAGTCGACATGGGGCAGCACGTCCTGCTCGATGGCGCCGAAGATCGAACGGCCCTCGGCATCCTTCATCTCGATGCGCACGGTATCGCCGAAACGCAGGAAGGGCGTGACGGGTCCACCGCTGCGAATGGTCTCGACCATGCGCTGCTCGGCGATGCAGGCATAGCCGAGCCCACCCTCAGCCACAGGCTTGCCCGGCCCGCCATCGGCGTCGCGGTTGGAGACCGTGCCGGAGCCGATGATCGTGCCGGCCGAGAGCGGGCGGGTGCTTGCGGCGTGGGCGATCAGCGTGCCGAAATCGAAGGTCATGTCGATGCCGGCATCGGGCCCACCGAAGGGCTGGCCGTTGAGCTGCGAGAGCACGGCGCCGCTGAGCCTGCCGCCCTGCCAAGAGGCCCCAAGCTCATCCGGCGTGACAGCGACCGGCGAGAAGGCCGACGAGGGCTTTGATTGAACGAAACCAAAGCCCTTCGGCAATTCCCTCGCAATCAGAGTCCGCAAGCTCACGTCGTTTGCGAGCATGACGAGGCGGATATGGGACAACGCCGCGTCGGCGCCCACGCCCATCGGCACGTCGCCGGTCACGACCGCGACCTCGGCCTCGAAGTCGATGCCGTCCTCCTCGTTCCGGGCGCGAATCGGCTGGCGCGGGCCGAGGGAGGAATCCGAGCCACCCTGGTACATCAGCGGGTCGGTCCAGAAGCCCTCGGGCATCTCGGCGCCGCGCGCCTGCCTGACGAGCGCGACGTGATTCACATAAGCGGAGGCATCGAGCCACTGGAAGGCGCGCGGCAGGGGCGAGGCGCAGTCATGCTCGTGGAAGCGGAAGGACGGCACCGAGCCATGCTCCAGGCCCTCGGCGAGGTCGGCAAGGCGTGGCGCGTGGCGCTCCCAATCGTCGAGCGCCGCCTGCAAGGTGGCGACGACGGGGAAGGCGTCGGTGGCGCGCGTCAGGTCCCTGGAGACCACGACAAGCCGGCCATCCCGACCATGCATGAGCGAAGCGAGTTTCATCTCTTTTCATTCCTCGTCGTACGCGTAACAAAGGCCGCAACAACCTTGCGGGAGGAGAGCATATGAAACGTCGCGACTTTCTGAAAACCGGCGCGCTCGCAGCGGCCGCGACGCCGGTCGCCATGCCGGCGATCGCGCAGTCGATGCCGGAGGTGAAATGGCGGTTGACCTCGAGCTTCCCCAAGTCGCTCGACACGATCTACGGCACCGCCCAGCAATTCGCGAAGTTCATGGCGGACGCGACCGACGGCAAGTTCCAGGTCCAGACCTTCTCGGCCGGCGAGATCGTGCCCGGCCTGCAAGCGCTCGACGCGGTGCAGAACGGCACGGTCGAATGCGCGCACACGCCGACCTATTTCTACATCGGCAAGGAGCCGGCGCTCGGGCTCGGCACCGGCATCCCCTTCGGCCTCAACGCCCGCCAGCAGCATAGCTGGTGGTATTTCGGCGGCGGCGAGGAGATCGTGAACGGCGCGCTCGCCAAGTTCAACGCCTACTCGATCCCCTGCGGCAATTCCGGCTGCCAGATGGGTGGCTTCTTCCGCAACGAGCTCAAGGGCGTCGACGACCTCAAGGGCCTGAAGTTCCGCATCGGCGGCATGGGCGGCTCGGTTCTGGCCAAGCTCGGCGTGGTGCCGACGCAAATCGCGGCCGGCGACGTCTACCCGGCGCTGGAGCGCGGCACGATCGACGCGGCCGAGTTCGTCGGCCCCTATGACGACGAGAAGCTCGGCTTCGTGCGCGTCGCCAAATACTACTATTATCCCGGCTGGTGGGAGGGCGGCGCCATGCTGCACCTCGTCATCGGCCAGGAGGCCTGGAACAAGCTGCCGAAGCACTACCAGGCCATCGTCTACCACGCCTGCGAGGCGGCCAATAACTGGATGCTGGCGAAATACGACGCCGTGAACCCGGGCGGACTGCGCCGGCTGGTGCAGCAGGGCGCGCAGCTCAAGGCCTTCCCGCTGCCGATCATGGAAGCGGCGCTGAAGGCAGCCGACGAGTACTACGCCGAGACCTCGGCCAAGAGCGAAGCCTTCAAGAAGGGCTATGAGTCGATGGTCGCGTTCCGTGGCGAGAACCTGCTCTGGTGGCAGGTGGCGGAGCTCTCCTACGACTCGTTCATGAACCGGCTGCGCTCGCGCTGAGGCGCGGCCCGTCACATCAGGCGGCGCCGGGTCAGACAAACCTGATCCGGCGCGGGCCGCGGCTCGCCAGCCCCTCGGCGAGGTGAGCGCACATCGTCTTGGGCCGCTCGTCGAGCAGGCTGTCGGCGATGCGGGCAGCCTTGCGGCGGCGCTTAACGATGCTGCGCGCGATCTCGCGCTCGGCCCCCTCGCGGCGCTTGGCCGGCACCGCGTCAGACAGATGCTCGCGCGCCATGTCGAGATCGACCACCGTGCCGAGATGGGAGCGCAGGCGCTCGGCCGCGCCTTCCTGCGGCTCGAGCTTCGCCGGATCGGCCGGCTTGAAGAAGCTGAGCTGGTAGCCGAGGTCGATCACCGCCGTGCGCCAGGCGTGCAGGCGCTTCAGCCCCATTTCCGTGACATCGTGGCGGGCGCGGCGGCGGGCCTTGCGATAGGTGCGCTTGAAGGCCGCCAGCAGGAAGCCGCCGCCTTCCGACGCCACCGACCAGCGCTCCATCTCGGCCGAGAGCTGGTCCAGCGTGGCACGGACGGCGGCGAGCTCCTCGCGCGGCACGGGGGCGGCCGGCGGCGACGCCTCGGCCGCGTTCACGCGTCCGGGCAGAACCTCCTCCAGCGTCTTGGCGACGACCGTGGCGTCGCGGGCCTCGCCGAAATTCTGGCGCAGCAGCTTGATCTCGCCGCGCAGCGCCCTTGCCTCCCCGGCCAGCGCGGCCGGCGCCAGCTTCAGCAGCGAGCGCCAGGCCTTCATCAGGCGGCGGAAATCATGGATGCGCTTTTCGGGGCTGCGCTCCGTGCGATCAAGCAGGCGCGAAGCCCGCGACGGCACCTCGCGGCAGGTGCGCAGCCAGTGCCTGGCCCAGCGCCGCAGCATCGCCGTGCCGTCCGGAGCAGCGTGCTCGCGCTCGGGACGGCGGGCCGAACGGGGCGCGCGCAGGATGGTCCGGGCCGGCGTCGATGGGGCTTTCGTCCGCGGCACGCGCGCTCTCTCCCGATCAGGCTCACGCCCCAGTCAAAGCCAGCCGGCGAAAAACCGCAAGCCGCAGGACGCCTACCAGGCCTCGCGCCTGGTCGGGTCGAAGCGCTTCTTCAGCCCATCCCAGCAGGCGCTGTAGTCAGGCTGGAGCGCGGGCGAGCCTGCCGCATAGCCGGTGACGCGCTGCGCGAACCGCGTCTCGAACATGAAGGCCATGGTGCCGGTCAGCTTGACCGGCTTGAGCTCGACGGTGCTGGCGTGATCATAGGCCTGCGCATCCGGGCCGTGCGGCAGCATCATGTTGTGCAGGCTGAAGCCGCCGGGCGTAAAGCCCTCCGGCTTGGCGTCGTAGACGCCGTAGATCAGGCCCATGAACTCCGACATGATGTTGCGATGATACCAGGGCGGCCGGAACGTGTTCTCGGCCACGGCCCAGCGCTCGGGGAAGATCACGAAATCGATATTGGCGGTGCCGGCCGTCTCGGACGGGGCGGTCAGCACCGTGAAGATCGACGGGTCGGGATGATCGAACGAGATCGCGCCGACCGGCGAATAATGGCGCAGGTCGTATTTGTAGGGCGCGTAGTTGCCGTGCCAGGCGACGACGTCGAGCGGCGACTGGCCGATTTCAGTGGAGTAGAGCTCGCCGCCCCATTTGGCGTAGAGGATCGACGGCGTCTGGTCGTCCTCGTAGGCTGCGACCGGCGTGAGGAAATCGCGCGGATTGGCCAGGCAGTTGGCGCCGATCGGCCCGCGATCCGGCAGGGTGAAGCTGCCGCCATAGTTTTCGCAGACATAGGCACGAGCCGGGCCGTCGATCAGCTCGCAGCGGAAGACGACGCCGCGCGGGATGACGCAGATCTCGCCGGGCTCGATCTCGATGATGCCGAACTCGGTGAAGAAGCGCAGTTTCCCCTCCTGCGCCACGACGAGATACTCGCCATCGGCGCAGAAGACGTATTCATGCTCCATCGAGGCGGTGACGAAGAGCATGTGGGCGGCCATGCCGGCCTGCGTGTCGGCATCGCCGGCGGTGGTCAGCGTGCGCAGGCCGGTGACGAAGGTCAGCTTCTCGGATGGAACCGGGATCGGGCTCCAGCGCAGCTGGCCGATCGGCATGTCGGCCTCGTCGCGGCAGGGCGCGGTGCGGATCAGCCCCTTGTCGGCCTTCTGCCAACGCCCGCCATGCTTGACGCTCGGCCTGATGCGATAGAGCCAGGAGCGCTCGTTGGTGGAGCGCGGCGCGGTGAAGGGCGAGCCGGAGAGCTGCTCCGCATAGAGCCCATAGGCCGGCTTCTGCGGCGAGTTGCGGCCGACCGGCAAGGCGCCCGGCAGCGCCTCGGTCTCGAAACTGTTGCCGAAACCGGACATGTAGTCCCGGCCGGAGGCGGATTGGCGCAAGGGAGCGGTGTGAATCTGCGGCTGCACGTTCATCGGCATTCTCCTCAAGCGGCCTGGCTCAGTCGTCTCGGGCTTTGACAAGCGCAGCGGTTCCGGAACAATCGGACGGCGCTTGACGATCAGCGCAATTAGTTGCAAGTGAAACTAATGTCAACGAAGCTGCCCGCCACCCAAGACCTGCTGCACCAGAATTCTTTGCGCCAGGATTCTTTGCGCCAAGACCCTCCGCGCCAGGACCCTCCGCGCCAAGACCTGCTGCACCTCGAACAGTTCCTGCCCTACCGCCTCAATGTCGTCGGCTCCTTCGCCAGCCGGGCGCTCGGACGCATCTATAACGAGCGCTTCGGCATCGGCATCCCGGAATGGCGCGTCATCGCGCAGCTCGGCGAGTTCGGCCGCCTGACCTCGCGCGACATCGGCGAACTCTCGCAGATGCACAAGACCAAGGTATCACGGGCCGTCACCGAGTTGGAGGCGCGCGGCTTCGTCACGCGCAGCGAGAACCGGCAGGACCGGCGCGAATCCTTCGTGGCGCTGACCGCGCCGGGCGCGCGGATCTATGCCGAGATCGTGCCGCTGGCGCTCGCCTTCCAGGCGCGCTGGACGGAAGGGCTGGCGCCGGAGGAGCTGCGCGTGTTCGAGCGCGTGCTCTCGATCCTGACCGAGCGCGGCCGCCACCTCGCCGGAACCTATCACGAAAACGAGCGCTAGCGCGCGTTCCGTTCGGCTGGAAACCAGCCGAGCGACAAGAATTCGCGCCAGCTCAATATCTTGAGCATGGTCTCGTCGCAAAAGTCGGAACCACTTTGCGGAACAGGCTCCAATTGCCCGGCCCCGGCAAATGTGCCATGCGGGTGCCGCTACGGCCGGTGCCCGAATCTGCGCGGAGCCGTCGCAGGAGCCGTCCTTAGTTCCGTCGCGTTTGGCGGTTGGTGTTGCAGCGGAACGGTCCCCCGGCCTCGGGCGGATCGAACATGCAGGTGATGTGGCCCGATCGGCGATGATGGCTTTGAGACTTCCCCGACGCCTTGGCACCATGCTCCTCGCCTTCGCTGCGATGAGCGGCGCCGCCTTCGCGCAATCGCCGGCCTGCAATGCCTGGCGTTCCGAACTCGCCGGCCTGCAGGGCCAGCGCAGCGGCGACCCGCGTTCGGCGCAGCAGGCCCAGCGCGTCGGCGCGCAGCTTTCGCAGCTCGCCGGCCAGTTCCGCTCGATGGGCTGCGAGCGCGGCGGCTTCCTGTTCTTCGGCGAGCAGCCGCCGGCGCAATGCGGCGGCATCCGCGCCCAGATGAACCAGCTCCAGGCGCAGTATCAGGCCTTGCAGCGCCAGGCCCAGGGCGGCGGCGTGGAGCAGCGCCGAGCCCAGCTTGCAGCCGCAATCGAGAATAACTGCCGGGCCGAGCCGCAGCGGCGCGGCTTCTTCGAGACGATCTTCGGCACCGAGCCGCGCCGGCCGCCCGAGGTCGATTCGACCTTGCCCGAGCTCGACCCCGATCAGCAACAGCAGCCCACCGAGGAAAAGGCGCGCATGGGCGGGCCCTATACGGTCTGCGTCCGCACCTGTGACGGCTTCTTCTTCCCGCTCGCCAACAGCCCCGGCGGCAGCGGCGGCCAGGACGAGATGTGCCAGGCTCTCTGCCCCGGCGTCGAGACCAGCGCCTTCGGCATGTCGAGCGGCGGCGACATCCAGAACGCGGTCCAGCGCTCGACCGGCACGCCGTATTCCTCGCTGCCGAACGCCGGCAAATACACCCGCAGCTTCGACGCCGCCTGCACCTGCAAGACGCAAGGGCAAAGCTGGGTGCAGGTGCTGCGCAACGCCGAGGACCTGCTCGACAAGCGCAAGGGCGACATCATCGTCACCGAGCAGCGCTCGCTCGAAATGTCGCGGCCGAAGGCCGATCCGAAGGCCGACGCGAGGCGCAAGGGCCAGGCTCCCGCGCCGGTTCCGACGTCAGTCGCGGCCGACCCGAGCGATGAGCCCATGCCCTCGCTGAACTCGCCGACCTCCGGCACCGAATCCGCCGGCATGGGCCCGCAGGCGGTCGAGCCCGACAAGACGCTGCAGCAGGGCGACGGCCTCAAGAAAGAGACCAAGAGCGTGACCGGCGAGCGCCGCACCGTCCGGATCGTGGCACCGAACCTCGCCCCCAACCTCGCTCCGACGACCGCCAGGCCCTGAGCGGGCGCTTGCACACTCAGCCCTCATCCTGGGGAGCCGCGCAGCGGCGTCTCGAAGGATGATCCATAGCGCGCTGGAGCATCCTGCGAGACGCGGACTTCGTCCGCTCCTCAGGATGAGGGCTGTGGGTCCGACAGCTCCCGAAGATTAGCCGAAAGCGCCACTCCAGCAGTTCGGCCATGCATATTTGGTGCGCCCGCCCCGCTTCATGCTTCCTCGAAAGCGTAGGGCGCATGGCCTAGATGTTTCCTATAATCGGCCCGCCCCGCCGCCAGATTCGATCGCCCGCGATCCAATCCTCTGACGACGCCGCACGGCCCTAGCGGGAGGCATCGCCATGTCAGAAACGTCGCTGAACACGAACCAGCCCATCGATGTCGCCGATGCCGCCCGCCGGCTGAAGGCGATCTTCATCGGCTCGGTCGGCAATCTGGTCGAGTGGTACGATTTCTACGCCTACACCGCCTTCGCACTCTATTTCGCACCGCATTTCTTCCCCTCCACCGATCCGGTGGTGCAGCAGCTCAACGCCGCCACGCTGTTTGCGGCCGGCTTCATCGTGCGCCCGCTCGGCGGCTGGCTCTTCGGCCATCTCGCCGACCGCTATGGCCGGCGGCTGTCCTTGACCGTCTCGGTGGTGATGATGTGCTTCGGCTCGCTGATCATCGCGGTGACGCCGACCTATGCCTCGATCGGCTTCGCCGCGCCTGCGCTCCTGGCGCTGGCGCGCATCATCGAGGGCCTCAGCCTCGGCGGCGAATATGGCGCCAGCGCCACCTATCTCAGCGAGATCGCCGACCCGAACCATCGAGGCTTCTATTCGAGCTTCCAGTACGTGACGCTGATCGGCGGCCAGCTCACCGCCATCCTGGTGCTGCTCCTGCTCCAGAACGTCTTCCTGACCCATGAGCAGCTGGTCGAATGGGGCTGGCGCATTCCCTTCGTGATCGGCGCCATGCTCGCGATCACCGCGATGTTCATGCGCCGCCACATGCAGGAGACGGATTCCTTCGTCGAGGCCAGCAAGTCCGGCAAGAAGCGGGAAAGCTCGCTGCGCGGCCTGCTGAAATACCCGCGCGAGGTCGCGATCGTGGTCGGCCTGACGGCCGGCGGCACGGCCGCCTTCTACACCTTCACCACCTACATGCAGACCTTCGTCAAGCAGACGGTCGGCCTCTCCGACATCACGACGACCTATGTCATCGCCGGCTCGCTGATCTTCGCCTCGATCCTGCAGCCGATCTATGGCTGGATCTCGGATCGGATCGGCCGCAAGCCGCTGCTGATCTTCTTCGGCGTCGCCGGCACGCTCCTGACCGTGCCGATCCTGTCGGCGCTGGCGCAGACGAAATCGCCCTGGATCGCCTTCCTGCTGATCTCCGGCGCCTGGGTCTTCGTGGCCGGCTACACCTCGATCAACGCCGTCGTGAAGGCCGAGCTGTTCCCGACCGCGATCCGCGCCACCGGCGTCGCCGTGCCCTATGCGGTGACGGTCTCGATCTTCGGCGGGACGGCGCCGGCGATCGCGCTGTTCTTCAAGCAGCAGGGCCATGAGGAATGGTTCTACTACTACCTCGCCGGCGTGATCTTCATCTCGCTGCTGGTCTATTCGACCATGCGCGACACCAAGCACGAATCGGCGATGCACCGGCACGAGTGAGGGAGCAGCGAACCCCCACGGCTGAGCGAGCAGCAACGCCGTCGAATAAATCGCGCCGTCATCCCGGACGGAGCGAAGCGGAGCTCCGGGATCCATCGTAAGGCTCCGGCGACCTACGATGGATCCCGGAGCTGCGCCGCAAACGCGGCTTGTCCGGGATGACGGCGGAGGGTGTTGGTCGCGGAAAGGCCCGTTCAGGCGCTCTCGCCTGCAAGCCGCCTTAGCGCCTTCTCCCGCCCGATCAGCGGCAGCAGCGCGGCCAGCTCCGGCCCGTGCTCCTGGCCAGTCAGGGCGAGGCGCAGCGGCATGAACAGCGCCTTGCCCTTGGTGCCGGTGGCGGCGCCGACTGCCTGCGTCCAGCTCTTCCAAGTGGCACTGTCGAAAGGCTCTGCCGGGAGCAGCGAGGCGGCCGTTGCGGCGAAGGCCGCATCTGCGACGGCCGGCGTCAGCGGCCCCTGCACGACCTGCCACCAATCCTTCGCCTCAGCCAGCTTGGCGAGGTTGCCGCGCACGGCGAGCCAGAGCGGCTCGCCGCCATCGATGCCGAGAGCCTGCAACCGCTCCGCCACGGCCTCATAAGGCAACTGGTGCAAGGTGCGGGCGCTCAGCGCCTCCAGCTCGTGCTCATCGAACTTGGCCGGCGCGCGCGAGACATGGGCGAGCTCGACGAGGTTCGCCAGCTCATCGAGGCTGGAGACCGGCCGGACCGCATCCGACGAGCCGACCAGCACCGCCAGCGCCGCGACGGCCAGCGCCTCCACGCCGGTCTCGCGCAGGCCGCGCAGCGAAAGATGGCCGAGGCGCTTGGAGAGCCCCTCGCCGCTCGCCGTGGTCAGCAGGTTGTGGTGGCCGAAGGTCGGGATCGCCGCACCCAGCGCCTCGAATATCTGGATCTGCACAGCCGTGTTGGTGACATGGTCCTCGCCGCGGATGACATGGGTCACGCCCAGCTCGGCATCGTCGACGACCGAAGGCAGCGTGTAGAGATAGCTGCCATCCTCGCGCACGAGCACGGGGTCAGAGAGCGACGCGCAATCGACATGCGAGGCGCCGCGCACAAGATCGTCCCAGGCTACCTCGCGGGCTTCAAGCAGGAAGCGCCAGTGCGGCTTGCGGCCTTCCGCCTCCAGGGCCACACGCTCCTCCGCCGTCAGCTTCAGCGCGGCGCGGTCGTAGACCGGCGGCAGGCCGCGGGCGAGCTGGCGCTTGCGGCGGCGGTCGAGCTCGTCGGCGGTCTCGTAGCAGGGGTAGAGCCGGCCGGCCGCGCGCAGCTTCTCGGCCGCGGCATCGTAGATCGCGAGGCGCTCGGACTGCCTGATGACGAGGTCCGGCACGATGCCGAGCCAGGCGAGGTCCACGGGGATCGCCTCGGCGAATTCCGACTTCGAGCGCGCAACGTCGGTATCGTCATAGCGCAGCAGGAAGCGCCCCGCATGCCGGCGCGCGAACAGCCAGTTGAACAGCGCGGGGCGCGCATTGCCGATATGGAGATAGCCGGTCGGCGATGGTGCGAAACGAACGAGCGGTGTGGTCATGGGCTGGGCTTATGGCGCGTTTGAGCGGGAAGGACAATTCTGCTGTTCAGAACCTATCCCCTATTGAAAATGACACATCTAGAGAGCACAGTTTTGTGGACATCCATCCGGACATCGGAGTGGACAAAAAATGGCACATAATCGGAGGGAGCATGTCCTACCTTCAAACTCACCCCTGGCTTTCGTTTACGCTGGACCTGCGTCAATTCAATCATTCGCTATGGATGCTCCTGGGCGAAGCCCGATCAAAGTGCGCGCACTTGAGCAGCGTCCCGATGCGTCCAGAGATCGCAGATCGGCTTCACAGAGTTTATCTGGCTAAAGGCATTCATGCCACAACGGCAATAGAGGGCAACACTCTCTCTGAGAAGCAGGTCTTGGAGATAATTGAAAACAAGAAAGACGAAAAAAAATCGGAACGCTACCTTCGGACAGAAATCGACAACGTCCTACATTCCGCAAATAAAATTCTCGAAAGCGTGGAAAAATATGGATTCAAACCTATAACAGCGACCGAAATTAAGTCCTACAATAAACAAATACTTGAAAATTTAGACACCGATGAACATGTGACGCCCGGTGAATTTTCGCCAGTTCAGGTTGGCGTCCCACGGTACAAGGGAGCAGCACCTTCCGATTTCGCAACCCTCGTCACCAAGCTCTGCGACTGGCTAAATAGCGACTTCGCTTTTGAAGACGAAGAGCTTGCAGTTCCGTTTGGCTTAATCAAAGCCATCGTATCCCACGTCTACCTAGTATGGATTCACCCCTTCGGCGACGGCAATGGCAGAACAGCCCGCATGCTTGAGGTCAGATTCCTGCTGGAGGCGAACGTCCCCAGCGTTGCCGCCCATCTTCTTAGTAATCACTATAATCGGACTCGCGATGAATATTATCGTCAACTAGATCGCGCCTCCAAGAATGGCGGAAATCTCGTCCCATTTATCGAGTATGCCATCCAAGGCTTCATTGATCAGATGCGAGATCAAATAAAAGTGATAAAGCAACAACTTTGGGACATATCTTGGATAAATTATGTTTATGATAAATTCGGAGAAGACAAAACTCCGTCTGATCGAAGGCAATTGAAGTTAATACTGGCCCTTGGAAACAAGAGCGAGCACATTGAACGACCTAAATTAAGACTTCTAACTCCAGAAATTGCGGCAGAATACGCCGTAAAAACGTCTAAAACTCTATCAAGAGATATAGGAAAACTAAAATCTCTTGGCTTAATATCAGAGACAAAGGAAGGCGTCAGGGCAAAGAAAGAAATCCTTCTCGCATTCCTGCCTCGCTCCAAGCCGGGAAATGCAGAGCGTCAGCTAGAAGAAGCACTGAAAATGAAGTCCACCGCAGATCAGCTAACCTTCGAATTCTAGCTGGTCGCTCAGAAATCGAAGCTCTCAACCCCGGCCTTGCCGACGCCCTTCACCAGCGCGGCATCCGGCGTGTAGGTGCCCTCGCCCGAATCCCTGAACTTGTTAACGATGGGGTAGCGCCGGTCGCGGCCGAAATTCTTGCGGGTGACCTTCACGCCGGGCGCGGCCTGACGGCGCTTGTATTCGGCAAGATAAAGCAGGCGCTCGACCTTCTTGACCGTCTCCAGGTCGTGGCCGCGCGCGACGATATCGGCGAGCCGCATCTCGTGCTCGATCAGGCAGGCGAGGATGTCGTCGAGCACATCGTAGGGCGGTAGCGAATCCTGGTCCTTCTGGTTCTCGCGCAGTTCGGCCGAGGGCGGCTTGACGATGATGTTCTCAGGGATCACCTCGCCATCGGGGCCAAGCGCGCCTGCCGGCTTCCAGCGGTTGCGGAGGTGGCAGATGCGGAAGACCTCGGTCTTGTAGAGATCCTTGATCGGGTTGTAGCCGCCGTTCATGTCGCCATAGAGCGTGGCGTAGCCGCAGGACATCTCGGACTTGTTGCCGGTCGTCACCACCATCGGCCCGAACTTGTTGGAGATCGACATCAGCAGCGTGCCTCGCACGCGGCTCTGCAGGTTCTCCTCGGTGATGCCGCGGTTGGTGCCGGCGAAGAGATCGGCGAGCGCGCGCTCGAAGCCCTCGACCGGCTCGGAGATCGGCACGATCTCGTAGCGCACGCCGAGCGCGTCGGCGCAGGCCCTGGCGTCGTCGAGGCTCTCCTGCGAGGTGAAGCGATAGGGCATCATCACGCAGCGGACCTTGTCGGCGCCGAGCGCATCGACCGCCATGGCGGCGCACAAGGCCGAGTCGATGCCGCCCGACAGGCCGAGCACGACGCCGGGGAAGCCGTTCTTCTGGACGTAGTCGCGCAGGCCGAGCACGCAGGCGGCGTAGTCGGCCTCGTCGCCGCTTTCAATGGCGGCCATCTCGCCTGGCCGGCAGCGCCACTGGCCGTCGACCTGCTCCCATTCCGTCATAGCGATGGCCTCGCGGAAGGCCGGAAGCTGGCACGCGAAGCTCTTATCGGCGTTCAGCACGAAGGAGCCGCCCTCGAAGACGAGCTCATCCTGGCCGCCTAGCTGGTTGAGATAGACCATCGGCAGGCCGGCCTCGACGACGCGGGCGACGGCGACGCTCAGGCGCTCGTCGGTGACGCCGCGGCGATAGGGCGAGCCGTTCGGCACGAGCAGGATCTCACCGCCCGTCTCGGCGATGCACTCGACCACCTCCTCGCCCCAGATATCCTCGCAGACCGGCAGCCCGAGGCGGATATGGTTGCGGAACACGACCGGGCCCGGCAGCGGGCCGGGCTCGAAGACGCGCTTCTCGTCGAACACGCCATAGTTCGGCAGATCGACCTTGAAGCGTACCGACTGGATCAGCCCGCCATCGAGCAGGGCATAGGCGTTGTAGAGCTTGCCGTCCTCGAGCCAGGGCAAGCCGACGAGCACGGCCGGGCCACCATCGGCGGTCTCGCGCGCCAGGGCCTCGCAGGCCTTGCGGCAAGCGTCCTGGAAGGCCGGCTTGAGCACGAGGTCCTCCGGCGGATAGGCCGAGAGGAAGAGTTCGGGAAACATGATCAGGTCGGCCCCTGCCCCGGCCGCCTGCTTGCGGGCGGCGCGGACCTTGTCGGCATTGCCGGAGACGTCTCCGACAACCGGATTGAGCTGAGCGAGGGCGAGGCGGAAGGAGGTCGCGGTCATGCGTCTCGCTTTAGCGCGCAGGCGTGCCGCCAGCAACGGCGGGCTTGGCGCGCCCGGCCTGCGTTTTCAGCGGTGTGTGGCCCTTCAGCGCAATGTCGAGCGGAAATCGGCGGAGTAGCGCAGCTCGCGCAGCGGCCGCACCCGGTCCGTGGTCTCGGCATAGACCGGATGCGCCTTGTAGGCCGCCAGCGCCGCCTCGTCGGCGAACTCGGCGTAGACGACCACATCGATCTCGTTGCCCAGCGGATCGACCTTGCGATTGAGCACGACCTCGAAGGCGCTCACATGCGGGATATCGCCGAGCCGCTGCAGGCCTGTACGGATGGTCTCGATATCCTCGGGGCGGCTGGCTGTGAAGAAGACGATGTGCCGGATCATGGCTCTCCATAAGCGGCGAAGCAGGCCGACGCTACGGCTCCAGCCGCATGCCCGAAGAGCACATTCCGCAGCGTTAACCGGGCATTAGGGTTACTATTGGATGAATGACCTATGGGCAATGCGAGGGGGCCAGACAGGCCCCAGGCCCTGGGGAGATCGAGATGCATATCCGTTCCATTGCATCGGCGCTCGGTGTTGCGGCGCTCGGACTGTCCTTGGCCGGCGGCGCGGCTGCGGCGGCCGATTATCCCGTGCTGCGCGGCTCGCAGGTCGAGGATACACCGCCTCCCCCGGATTATTTTGACGGCCCGTTCAACTGGTCGGGCTTCTATGTCGGCGGCGGCGCAGGCGTCTCGAACACGGAGTTCGAGCCGGGCACGGGTCTGCAGGACCTTGCCCGTTACGCATTCCGCAATACGACGCTCGGCGCCGAGCGGGACATGGGCTCGTTCGTCAACAACCTGCCGTCGAAACGCGACAGCGGTGCGACCTTCTTCGGTTTCGCCGGCTACAACGTGGCGTTCGGCGACGCGGTGCTCGGCTTCGAGCTCGACTATACCCGCGCCGGTCAGCGCTACGACGTCAGTGACTACATCGCCCGGCGCTCGCCGACCTCGGACGGCACGCTCAACGACTGGTCGATGACGACCAATCAGGGTGCCAAATTGCACGACTATGCGACAGCCCGGCTGCGCATGGGCTGGGCCTTCGGCCGCTTCATGCCCTTCGCGACGATCGGCGGCGCTGTCGGGCGCTTCGACACGACGTCAACGATCCGCGCCACCTGGGAATTCGAACGCATCAACCCGGTGACCGGGCTGGTCGAGTCGGGGAGAGCATCCGGCTATCCGCTGACTGTCGGAAGCACCAAGACTGATGTCTACGGCTTTGGCCTGACCGCGGGCGCCGGCATCGAGTGGGCGCTGACCGACAACCTCTTCCTCCGGGGCGAGTATCAGCTCATCCGCTTTGCCGATGTCGAGGGCACGACCGCGACCATCAACACGGCGCGCGTCGCGGCCGGCCTGAAGTTCTGAAACGAGACTTAGGCGAAACAAAAAGGCCGCGGCATTCGCCGCGGCCTTTTTCATTGGCAGGCTGACGAAGGTTACTCCGCCGCCTCGACCACCGGGCGCTCCCGCCCTGCCCGCTCGCGCTTGACGAGCTCGGCGACCAGGAACGCCATCTCCAGCGCCTGCTCGGCGTTGAGGCGGGGGTCGCAGACCGTGTGGTAGCGGTCGTTCAGGTCGGCGTCGGTCATGCCGCGGGCGCCGCCCGTGCACTCCGTGACGTTCTTGCCGGTCATCTCCAGATGGATGCCGCCGGCATGGGTGCCCTCGGCCTGGTGCACGGCGAAGAAGTTCTTCACCTCGGTCAGGATCAGGTCGAAGGGCCGGGTCTTGTAGCCGCTCGCGGCCTTGACCGTGTTGCCGTGCATCGGGTCGCAGGACCAGACGACGTTGCGCCCTTCCCGCTTGGTGGCGCGCACCAAAGCCGGCAGGTGGTCGAAGACCTTGTCGGCGCCGAAGCGGCCGATCAGCGTCAGGCGACCGGCCTGGTTCTGCGGGTCGAGCGCGTCGATCAGCCGGAGCAGATCGTCGGCCTTCAGCGACGGGCCGCATTTCAAGCCGATCGGGTTCTTGATGCCGCGGAAATACTCGACATGGGCATGGTCGAGCTGGCGCGTGCGGTCGCCGATCCAGACCATGTGGCCGGAGGTGGCGTACCAGTCGCCGGTCGTGGAATCGACGCGGGTCAGCGCCTGCTCGTAGCCGAGCAGCAGCGCCTCGTGGCTGGTGTAGAAATCCGTCGTGCGCATCTCGGGATGCGTCTCGGGATCAATGCCGATGGCGCGCATGAAGTCGAGCGCCTCGGTGATGCGCTCGGCCACCTCGGTGTAGCGGCTCGACTGCGGTGAATCCTTGACGAAGCCGAGCATCCAGCGATGCGCGTTGTCGAGATTGGCGTAGCCGCCGGTCGCGAACGCGCGCAGCAGGTTCAGCGTCGCCGCCGACTGGCGGTAAGCCTCGAGCTGGCGGCGCGGATCCGGGATGCGGGACTCTGCCGTGAAGTCGATATCGTTGACGATGTCGCCCTTGTAGCTCGGCAGCTCGACGCCGCCGATCGTCTCGGTCGGGGCCGAGCGCGGCTTGGCGAACTGCCCGGCGACACGGCCGACCTTTACCACAGGCGAACCGCCAGCGAAGGTCAGCACCACCGCCATCTGCAGGAACAGCCGGAAGAAGTCGCGGATGTTGTCGGCCGAATGCTCGCCGAAGCTCTCGGCGCAGTCTCCGCCCTGGAGCAGGAAGGCCTCGCCGTTTGCGACTTGTCCGAGAGCCTTCTTGAGCTTGCGCGCCTCACCCGCAAAAACCAGCGGCGGAAAGCCGGCGAGCTGCTGCTCGACTGCCTTCAAAACGGCCTGATCCGGATATTCCGGCATCTGCTGGACGGGCTTTGCCCTCCAGCTCTCGGGCGTCCACCGCTCGGACATCACACGTGCTCCTGAGAATAAAATGTCGCGCCACCCTCTCTTCGGAAGGCAGCGTGATCCAGGCGCTCTATACACCGACGAGGTGGCGATGGCCAATACCACGCTGGCTCGCAATCGCGGCGAGGAGCCGCAGCCGACGATGACGCAACGTCATGAAAGACGAGTCGGGAGAATCAGTTAGCAGAAGGCCTTCATGCAAGGGTTCCGGCCGCTTGCGGATTGATTCAACGACTTGAGACGCTGAATCACGGCAGCAGGATGACGCAGAGTCCGGGCGGCTATGCCACCTCGATATCCGTGCGCGGGAAATCGTCGCCCTTGAACAACAGTGCGGCGCTCAAATGCTTTGCCGTCGCGTAGGAGAAGCAATCGCCGAGGTTGAGGATGCCCGGATAGCGCGGCCCATTCCCCATGCCATAACGCTCGGCCGCTTCGGCAGCGAGCGCGGTGATTGTCATATTCGGCGCGATTGGTTCGATTGCCGCTGCAGCCAAAAACTCATCTACGAGCGCGAGGCCTGCCGTCCGGGATATTGCCTTCCGTCGCGCGACAGCACAGGCCGCCTCCCAAACGGTCACGGTCGAAGCGAAACGCTGTCCATCCCGCTGCTCCAGCCGCCCCGATAGCATCGCGGCCTCGGGTTCCTCGACCATGATCGCGACGATCGCGGATGCATCGAGCGCGATCACTGACCGCCACTCAATTCGTCATAGAAGGCTCTATCGGTAGGTAGGCCGCTGTCGGGCATGGCGCGCAGCTTCTCGTGGAGTGGCCGCAATTTCTCCCACAAAGACGGCTCGGCCGCGTCCCGCTCCGCCTTCTCGGCCAGTGCACGATGGATGATCTCGGTCACGCCCGTGCCATGGCGGCGGGCAAGGTCGCGCGCCAGTGCTTCGACGGCCTCGTTCTTGATGCTCAAGCCCATGAACGCACCGCCTTTCTAGAAAGGTATCCAACTATTCTAGAAATAGCGATCCCAGCCGCCTTGAACAAGGCCCGAGCCTATAGGCTCGTCGGCACCGACGCCCGCGGCGTCCGCATCGTCACCAGCTCTTCGGCCGCGCTCGGGTGCAGGGCGATGGTGCGGTCGAAATCGGCCTTGGTCGCGCCCATGGTCACGGCGATGGCGACCGCCTGGATGATCTCGCCGGCGTCGTGGCCGAGGATGTGGACGCCAAGCACGCGGTCGCTCTTCGCGTCGACCACCAGCTTCATGTAGATGCGCTCCTGGCGGCCGGAGATCGTCGCCTTCATCGGCCGGAAGCCGGTTTCGAAGACGCTGACCTCGAAGCCGGCCGCCAATGCCTGCTGCTCGCTCAACCCGACCGTGCCGACCTCCGGCGTGGTGAAGACGGCGGAGGCGACGAGGCTGTGGTTCATCGCCCAGGGCCTACCGCCAAAGGTCGAGTCGGCGAAGGCGTGGCCCTCGCGGATCGCGACCGGGGTCAGGTTGACCCGGTTGGTGACGTCGCCGACCGCATGGATCGACGGCACCGACGAGGCCGAGCTCTCGTCGACCATGACCTGGCCGACCGGGCCGAGCTTGACGCCGACCTGCTCCAGGCCGAGCCCGACCGTGTTGGGCCGGCGGCCGGTGGCGACGAGGATGGCGTCCGCATCGATCGGCTCGCCCTTGGCGCAATGGGCGCGACGGGTGCCATCGGGCAGTTGCTCGATGCGGTCGACCGTGCAGCCGAGGCGGAATTTAATGCCGGCATGGGCCAGCGCCTCGCGCAGGCGCACCCTGACATCCTCATCGAAGCCGCGCAGGATGTTGTCGCCGCGATGCAGCACCGTGACCTCGACGCCGAGGCGCAGGAACAGGCTGGCGAATTCGAGCGCGATATAGCCGCCGCCGACCACGAGCATCCGCTTCGGCAGGCTCGGCAGATGGAAGACCTCGTTGGAGCTGATGCCGAGCTCGCCGCCGGGGATCGGCGGATCGAAGGCCGGGTAGCCGCCGGTCGCCACCAGGATATGTCTGGCACGGATCATCTCGCCGGACTTGAGCAGGCGGACCTGCTGTGGCCCCTCGATCACCGCCCGCTCCTCGCGGATGGCGACGCCGGCGCCGTCCAGGCCCTTGCGGTAGAGGCCCGACAGCCGCGTCACCTCGTTGGCGACGGCATCGCGCAGGGTCGGCCAGTCGAAGCTCGGCTTGCCGAGCGTCCAGCCGAAGGCGGCGGCGTCCTCGAAATCCTCGGCGAAGCGGCTGGCATAGACGAAGAGCTTCTTTGGCACGCAACCGCGGATGACGCAGGTGCCGCCGATGCGGTCCTCCTCCGCGATCATGACCCGGGCGCCATGGCCAGCGGAAATGCGGGCGGCGCGGGTACCGCCGGAGCCGGCCCCGATCACGAAGAGATCGACATCGAAATCAGACATGGTCCACCTCTTGGTCGGGCCTTGCTTTGCCCGCATCGAACCAGACGGCCGCAGCGGTCAGCACGGCGATCCACCAGCCCTGCCAGGCGCCATGCCCGACCGAGGCCATGGCGAAGGCCGCCGCGAAGACCGCGAGCCGCGGCGCAAGATCGCGCGCCGGCAGGCGCCGCAGACGAGTCAGGAAGGCAAGCCCGGCGAAGCCCAGCAGCAGCGCACCGACCAGCCCGGTCTCGACCCAGACCTGCACCGGCGCGCTATGTGGATGGCCAACGCCGAGAAGCAAGCGGCGCGGCTCCGACACCTGCGCCGCCACGGGATGCGTCTGGAGCGCGGCGGAGGCGCCGAAGCCGGAGCCGATGAGCGGCCGCGCCCTGATTGCCTCGCCGAAGCTGAGCCAGATGTCGACGCGGTCGCGCGAATGCGAATCCGCCAGCTCCGCATGCACGGAGGGCGGAATGGCGCGGTCGGCGAGCTGTCCGAGGAACGGCGCGATTGCGAGCGTCGCGGCGAAGGCGAGCATGGTCGCGGCGAGCGACAGGCGGGGCAGGACCAGCGTCACGGCCCAGCCGGCGGCCAGCATCAGCAGGCCGAGCTTGGCCGCGCCGCTCTCGGAGGCGAAGGTGCACCAGCCGACCGCAAGCGCCGTCAGCGCCGCAAGCACACGATCGCGCGTCGATGCGCCGGGGCGGGTCCATAGGCCGTGGATGACCGGAGCCGAGAGCATGAGGCAGGTGATGACCGGCCGGTTGAAGATGAAGATCATCTGCTTGCCGATGCCGAGCGCGATGCGTTGCGAGAGCCCGCTGGCGAGTTCGAAGACCATCAGCAAAGAGGCCAGGATGATGGCGATCGCCAGGGCGCGCAGCACGGCCGGCCGCGCCCTGAACGACGCGCTCGCGACGATGGCGAGGCCGCAGGCGAGCGGCAGGGCGAGCTCGCCCCACATGGCGAGGCCCGCTGCGGGCCGATGGCTCCAGGCCAGCGAGACGAGCGCCCAGAGCAGGAAGCCGCCAAGGGCGAGGCCGATCGGGCTGCGAATGGCAGCGGCAAGGTTGCGCAGCACTTGCGGCGCCTGCCCGGCCACGAGGAAGGCCAGCGACGCCAGCCCGAAGACCAGCGGCGCCGACCGATTCGCCGCCCACATGACGAGCGGCAGCGCGACCAGCAGCGCGCACCCGAGCAGCGCCAGTTGCTGCGACCAGCGGCGGCGCGGGGGGCTGGTGGCCACCGCGGACGCGGCGGCCAGGGAGGACGGCAAGCTCATGGCGGAGCGCTTACGCCATCGCGCCGGGGCCGCCTAGTGTGATTCCTGTCGCGCTTTTGCGGCGATGGCCACGAAAGACCTTGACATAAGATTATGTAATCAGGCGCAATTGATCGGCGAAACATCAAGCTGTCACTCGAGGCCGTGACACGATAATGGTGCGGAAACTCGCACACGGAGGAACACAATGCTCAAATCCATCCTACTGCGCAGCGCCGTGACGGCGCTCGCGCTGGCCGGCCTGACGACAGCAGCATTCGCCCAGCTCGAGCTCAAGCTCATGGCTCCCGCATCGCCCGGCGGCGGGTGGGACGGCACGGCGCGCTCGATGCAGCAGGCCATGATGGCCGCGGGCATCGCCAAGAGCGTGCAGGTCACCAACGTCACCGGCGCCGGCGGCACCATCGGCCTGTCGCAGCTGATCAACGCCAAAGGCGACGGCTCGCAGCTGATGGTCAACGGCTTCGTCATGATCGGCGCGATCATCCTCAACAAGTCGCCGGTGAACCTGACGCAGACGACGCCGATCGCGCGGCTGACCGCCGAGGCCGAGGTCATCGTCGTGCCGACCGATTCTCCGATCAAGACCGCCAAGGACCTGGCCGACCGGGTCAAGGCCGACCCGGCCAAGGTGACCTGGGCCGGCGGCTCGGCCGGCGGCACCGACCACATCCTGGCCGCCCTCTTCGCCGACGCCGTCGGTGCCGACGCCAAGAAGATCAACTACATCCCGTTCTCGGGCGGTGGCGAGGCGCTCGCCGCCATGCTCGGCGGCCGCGTCACGGCCGGCATCTCGGGCTATGGCGAGTTCGAGGGCCAGATCAAGGCCGGCAAGCTGCGCGCCATCGCGGTGTCGTCGCCGAAGCGCCTCGCCAACGCGCCGGATGCGCCGACGCTGAAGGAACAGGGCATCAACCTCGAGCTGCTGAACTGGCGCTCCGTGGTCGCCGCCCCCGGCCTGAGCGCCGAGCAGCAGAAGACCCTGTCGGACGCGGTCGAAAAGCTGGTCAAGTCGAAGGAATGGGCCGAGATCCTGAAGGCGCGCGGCTGGGACGACGCCTATCTCGGCGGCGCCGAGTTCGCCGCCTTCCAGAAGGCCGAGCAGGAGCGCGTCTCCAAGGTCATGCACGATGTCGGCCTGGTGAAGTGAGGCGCTGACGTCTCGCACCGTTTCGAACCCGCGAAGGGGCCGGGCAACCGGCCCCTTTCTCACCTCCCGACAGCACTTTCAGACGGGTACCGGGCATGGCCAACGAAACCATCACAAGAAGAATCGACCGGCCGGCGCTCGTCGTCGCAGCCCTGCTGCTGGCTAGCGCCGGGCTCGTCGCCAATGACGCGTCCCAGCAGACCATCGTCTCGACCTACGGCCTCGGCCCGACGGCCGTACCCTATGTGGTCAGCATCTGCCTCGCCATCCTCGGGCTAACGCATGTCGTCGTCGCCTTCAAGGACGGCATCCCCACCCCGGACAAGGCTGATACCGGCGCGATCCTCTCGATCGTCGCCGGGCTCGTCGGCCTCGTCGCCTGCATCGCGCTTGGCGGCGGCTTCATCCTGGCGACGGCGCTGATCTTCGCCTGCACGGCACGCGGCATGGGCCGGCGCGCCTTCGCGGTGGACTTCGCCATCGGCCTCGTGCTCGGCCTGGGGATCTTCCTGGTGTTCCAGAAACTGCTGACGCTGAGCCTGCCCGCCGGGCCGCTCGAGCACCTGTTCTTCTGAGGAGCGGCAAAAATGGACACGCTTCTCGCCCTGCTTCACGGCTTCACCGTCGCTCTTGAGCCCTCGAAGCTGCTCTTCTGCCTGATCGGCGTCTTCCTCGGCACCGCAGTCGGCGTGCTGCCCGGCATCGGCCCGGCGCTGACCGTGGCGCTGCTGCTGCCGGTCACCTTCAAGCTCGACCCCGCGGGGTCGCTGATCATGTTCGCCGGCATCTACTATGGCGGCATGTATGGTGGCTCGACCACCGCAATCCTGCTCAACGCACCCGGCGAGAGCGCCTCGCTCGCGACCGCGCTAGAGGGCTCGAAAATGGCCAAGGCCGGGCGCGGCGGCCCGGCGCTGGCGACAGCCGCGATCGGCTCCTTCGTCGCCGGCACCATCGCCACGATCGGGCTCGCCTTCCTGGCGCCATGGCTGGTCGAGATCGCCGTGCATTTCGGCCCCTGGGACTATTTCGGCCTGATGATCCTGGCCTTCGTCACGGTCTCCGCGACCTTCGGCGATTCACCTCTGCGCGGCCTGACCAGCCTGTTCATCGGCATCACGCTCGGCCTGATCGGCATCGACAAGCTGACCGGCCAGGCGCGCCTGACCTTCGGCGTGCCGGAACTGCTCAACGGCATCGAGGTGACGACGCTCGCGGTCGGCCTCTTCGCCGTCGGCGAGGCGCTCTACGTCGCCTCGCAGCGGGCGCACGCGCCGGAGGAGATCATCCCGATCAAGGGCTCGCTCTGGATGACCAAGCAGGACTGGAAGCGCTCCTGGGCGCCATGGCTGCGCGGCACCGCCTTCGGCTTCCCGATCGGCGCGCTGCCGGCCGGCGGGGCCGAGGTGCCGACCTTCCTGTCCTATTCGACCGAGCGGCGGCTGTGCAAATATCCGGACGAGTTCGGCAAGGGCGCCATCGAGGGCGTCGCCGGTCCTGAAGCGGCCAACAACGCCTCCGCAGCCGGCACGCTGGTGCCGCTGCTGACGCTCGGCCTGCCGACCTCGGCGACGGCGGCGATCATGCTCGCCGGCTTCCAGCAATACGGGCTCAACCCCGGCCCGCTGCTCTTCGCTGAGAAGCCCGACCTGGTCTGGGGCCTGATCGCCTCGCTCTTCATCGCCAACGTCATGCTGGTGATCATCAACCTGCCGCTGATCGGGCTCTGGGTGAAGCTGCTCGCGATCCCGCAGCCCTGGCTCTATGCCGGCATCCTGGTCTTCGCGACGATGGGCACGCTCGCGGTGAACGGTTCGCCGGTGGAGCTCACGATGCTCTTCGGCTTCGGCTATCTCGGCTATCTGATGCGGCGCTACGACTATCCGGTCGCGCCGATGGTGGTCGGGCTGATTCTCGGCCCGATGGCGGAGGCGCAGCTTCGGCGCGCGCTGCAGATCAGCCTGGGCGACCCGATGATCCTGCTGGAGAATCCGGGCTCGGCGACGCTGCTCGGCCTCTCCTTCATCGCGCTCGTCGCGCCCTTCGTGATGAAGGGCCTCGACAAATTCAAGGCGGCCGAGGACTAGACGGATCGCCGGACCGCTCCGCGGCAGCGCGCCGGCAACGCCCGACCCAAACGAAAGAGCCGCCGGCGTCGGACGCCGGCGGCTCTTTCGCGATCACGGGCGGCTCAGCTCAGAGCTGGTGGCCGCGCTTGCGCATCTCCTCGCTGAAGCGATCGAACAGCGAGTTGCTCGTGTTGACGCTCCAGGGCTGCAGCAGGGCGAAGATCTCGTCGAGCGCCTTGGGCCGCGCGGCGTTGTAACGCTGGCCGACGGGCGACCTGAAAAAGGCCCCGACCTCCTTGAGATCGGCTTCGGTCATGTGCTTGGCGAAGATGAAGGAGGCAGAGGCCAGCATGTCGTCGCGCTTCTTGTCGGCCTCGGCCTTCAAACCGGCGATCACCTCGTCGGTGTCCTTCGCAAGCTCCGGCCGCGTGGTGACGACCATCTCGCGAACGCGCACGCGGAATTCGTTGTAGATCGACTCGAAGGATTCGGCGACGCCCGTGAGGATCAGGACATCCTTGGCCGCCTGCAGATGGCTCTGCGGGATATCCGCCTGCGCGACCGGAGCCTGCGCGGGGGGCTGCGCAAGAAGCTGGGCCTGCGCGGGCGCGGAGACGGCAAGCGCCAGGCCGATGGCCGCGCCGGCAAGGTGGTGTCGGATCATGGCATTAGGCCCCTTTGTGATGCGGCGGACTTGATATGGCGGTCTTGGCAATCGGAACTCGACCGCGACACGCTTGCGAGCTGGCCGCTCTGTTGTTTCGGTGACGTCTCACTGGCATAGCGCAGGCCGCCTGACCCAGGCGACCCGCACGGGGCCTCCTTAGCGTGGTTTCCGGCAGAATGGAATCATTCGATCGCGCCGAGGATTTTCAGCCCGTCGCCGCTGGCCAAGATGGCGCCGGCGGCAAGGCCGAGGAAGAGCCCGTGCTCGACCACGCCCGGGACCACGTTGAGCGCCGCTCCGAGCAGTTCCGGGTTGGCGATGCGGCCGAGATGCGCATCGAGGATGTAGTGGCCGCCATCAGTCAGCAGCACCGTGCCATCTGGCCGCTTGCGCAGCCTGAGCTCGCCTGCCGCCCCTGACGCGGTGATCGCCGCCGCCATGGCCCGGCGAGTCGCCTCCAGGCCAAAGGGCACGACCTCGATCGGCAGCGGGAAGCGGCCGAGCTCGGCGACGAGCTTGCTGTCATCGGCGATCACGACCATGCGCTTAGAGGCCGCGGCGACGATCTTCTCGCGCAGCAGCGCCGCGCCGGCGCCCTTGATCAGGCGCAGTTGCGGGTCGACCTCATCGGCGCCGTCGACGGTGAGGTCGAGCTCCGGCGTCTCGTCGAGGGTGGACATCGGGATGCCCAGGCTCTCGGCCTGGGCCTGCGTCACCTCCGAGGTCGCGACGCAGAGCACATCGAGCCCAGCCGCGACGCGGGCGCCGAGCAGGTCGACGAAGTGCTTGGCGGTGGAGCCGGTGCCGAGGCCGAGCCGCATGCCAGGACGCACCAGTTCGAGCGCGCGCGCCGCCGCCAGCTTCTTGAGATCGTCCGGGCTCATCGCTGCCTCATGCCTGGGGAGAAGTTGTCCCTCCGGCTAGCACGGGCGACCGCGCCGCGAGAAGCGGCGCGACGGGATATCCCCGGCTGATCGGCGCCGACGCTCAGACGCCGAGCCCGCCGACGAGCATGTACTTGATCTCGACGAACTCATCCATGCCATGCAGCGAGCCTTCGCGGCCGAGCCCGGATTCCTTGACCCCGCCGAAGGGCGCGACCTCGGTGCCGAGGATGGCCGAGTTGATGCCGACCATGCCGTATTCAAGCTCCTCGGCGACGCGGAAGGCACGGCCGAGATCCTTCGAGTAGAAATAGGCGGCGAGACCGAAGGGCGTGTCGTTCGCCATCTGCACGACCTCGTCCTCGGTCGTGAAGCGATAGACCGGGGCGACCGGGCCAAAAGTCTCCTCGTTGGTCACCAGCATCCTGGTGGTGACACCGGAGAGCACGGTCGGCTCGAAGAAGGTGCGGCCCAAGGCATGGCGGTGGCCACCGACCACGACCTTGGCGCCGTTGGCGACCGCGTCGGCGACATGACGCTCGACCTTCTCGACCGCGCGCTCGTTGATCAGCGGGCCCTGCACGACGCCGATTTCGACGCCGTTGCCGACCTTCATCCTGGCGACCTCGCCGGCAAATTTCGCGACGAACTCGTCATGGATGCCGTCCTGGACGAAGAGCCGGTTGGTGCAGACGCAGGTCTGGCCCATGTTGCGGTACTTCGCGATGATCGCGCCCTGCACGGCGGCATCGAGATCGGCATCGTCGAAGACGATGAAGGGGGCGTTGCCGCCGAGCTCGAGCCCGACCTTCTTCACGGTCGAGGCGGCCTGCTGCATCAGCAGCTTGCCGACCGGGGTCGAGCCGGTGAAGCCGACGAAGCGCACCGCAGGATGCGTGGTCATGACCTTGCCGATCGCGACCGCGTCTCCGGTGACGAGGTTGAGCACGCCGGCCGGGAAGCCGGCCCGCTCGGCCAGCTCCACCAGCGCGAGCGCCGTCAGCGGCGTGTCCGGCGCCGGCTTGACCACGAAGGTGCAGCCGGCGGCGAGGCCGGGTGCGCATTTGCGCGTGATCATCGCGGCCGGAAAGTTCCAGGGCGTGATCGCGGCGCAGACGCCGACCGGCTGCTTCTGCACGATGATGCGCGAATTCGGGAAGGGCGAGGGAATGGTCTCGCCATAGATGCGCTTGGCCTCCTCGGCATAGAACTCGACGAAGGAGGCGGCGTAGGCGACCTCGCCGCGCGCCTCGGCCAGGGGCTTGCCCTGCTCGGCCGTCATGATCTGGGCGATGTCCTCCTGGTTCGCCATGATCAGATCGAACCATTTGCGCAGGATGAGCGAGCGCTCCTTGGCGGATTTCTTCGCCCAGGGCTTGAAGGCCCGCGAAGCCGCCTCGACCGCCAGCGTCGTCTCATCAGCGCCGAAGCGCGGCACCTTGGCCAGGACCTCGCCGGTGGCGGGGTTATCGACCGCGTCGATGCCTGCGCCGATCCAGGCGCCGTCGACATAGCATTGCGATTTCAGCAGCGACGGATCGTTGAGCTTCAGCATGGCAATCCCTTCCAGTCTCGAAGGCGGCAAGCCCCCCAAGTCATGAAGGGCAGCTAGTGCCGAAGCCGTAAGCCTTAAAGCCCTGGCGACGCAACGCCGCGCCACGAATACCGGCCATCCGGTGCCCGTTACGAGTGGCGTCCGCTACTTGGCCTGCGGGGTGCAGACCACCTTGTCGTCGAAGACGTAGCAGATGCTCATCTCGCCGGTGCGCAGGTTGACGCGGAAGATGCCGCCCTCGCGCTCGTGCCGCGATGGCATCAGGCCGTACTCGCCGGCCGGCTGCGGCCCGGCCCCCTCGCCCGCGAGGAAGCAGATGGTGACGCCGACGCCACCCTCCTTGAGCTGGAACTGGCAGGCGCCGACCTCGCCGGTCGAGCGGTCGACCCGGTAGACCCGGTTGAGGTCGTTCTGCGGCGCCGGCGCGAATTCGAAGGACGCGGCCCCGGCTGCGGCGGGGGCCGCACAAGCGGCAAGCACGGCGATGATGCGCCCGAGCGGCGCGAGCCTGTGAAGGGATATCGGCACGTCAGCATTCCTTACCGCGAATCATCGGGACACTAGCACCGATGGCCGGCGCTTTGATGGCCTTGCGCGCCGCCGGCTTTGCGCTTGCCAAGCCTGGGGGAAACGCCTTTAAGCGCCTGCGCAACCGGAGCCCCGCCCGATGAGCCTGCCCCCTATCGTCGTCTTCGACCTCGACGGCACCCTGGCCGAGACGGCGCCCGACATCATGGGCACGCTCAACATCATCCTCACGCAGGAGGGGTTGCCGGCGCTGCCGCTGGAGCGGGCGCGCGAGCTGGTCGGCGCCGGCGCGCGCGCCTTGATCGAGCGCGGCTTCCGCGTCTCCGGCCGCCCGCTCGACAGCGAGACGCTGGAGCGACTCTTCGAGGAGTTCCTGCTGGTCTATGCCGACAACGTCGCCGGCAACAGCTACCTCTTCGACGGCGTGCTCGACGCGCTCGACACGCTCGCGTCCGAGGGCTTCGCGCTCGCGGTCTGTACCAACAAGCCGATCCTGCACACGCGCCTGATCCTCGACCATTTCGGCATCAGCGGCCGGTTCGCCGCCGTGGCCGGGCGCGACAGCTTCCCCTTCTTCAAGCCCGATCCGCGCCACCTGACCATGACGATCGAGCAGGCCAAGGCCGATCCGGCCCGCGCGGTGATGATCGGCGACTCGCGCACCGACATCGCCACGGCGAGGGCAGCCGGCATCCCCTCGATCTGCGTGCCCTTCGGCTACACGGACGTGCCGATCGAGACGCTCTCGCCCGACCTCGTCATCCAGCATTTCGACGAGCTGCCGGGCGCGGTGCGCAAGGTCATGGAGCGGGTTCCGGCGGTTTCATGATGCTGCAGGCGACGGGTCCCGGCAGCGGCCCTCCATGGTGATCCTTGGAAAACCGCTTTACAGTTTCCGGCCCGATGCTCTAGGAGAGGCCCCGGTTCGGGCGGCTAGCTCAGCGGTAGAGCACTCCCTTCACACGGGAGGGGTCACAGGTTCGATCCCTGTGCCGCCCACCATGTCTTCCGGGTCTCCGAGCCACATCGCACCGCCGCCCATCATGGAACAGACGATCCAGTCCGCTCGCCAGCAGGCGGACAGGCACTGCCAGGCCCGGATGGCGCCGATCGACGCACCAGCAGCGCCCGACACAGGACAAGGTCAGACACGGCATGCGTGAGACGGGGCAGGCCATGGCGGAGATTGCCGGCGGCATTTCCTCCTGGCGCATCTGGTGGATGCTGGGGCAAAGCGACATCGCCCGGCGCTACAAGCGCTCGCGCCTCGGCCAGATCTGGATGACGATCAGCATGGCCAGCATGATCTTCGGCATGGGATTGGTCTATTCCACCATCTTCAAGCAGGAGCTCGGCAGCTACCTGCCCTTCCTCGCCACCGGCATCGTGCTCTGGGGCTTCATCGCCGGCTGCATCAACGAAGGCGCCATGGCCTTCATCGAGAGCGACTCGATCATCCGGCAGACGGACCTGTCCAAGTTCACCTACATCCTGCGGGTGCTGACCCGGAACGTCCTGACCTTCGCGCATAACTTCGTCATCATCCCGATGGTTCTGCTCATCTGCGGGTCGCCAATCAGCTGGACGATACTCCTGTTTCTTCCGGGCCTGGTGCTGGCGCTGCTCAACCTCAGCTGGATCGCCTACCTGCTGGCAATCCTCTCGGCCCGCTTCCGCGACATCCCGCAGATCATCCAGAGCGTCGTGCAGATCGCGTTCTTCATCACGCCGGTGATGTTTCGCCCGCATCAGCTCGGTGCGGACCACCCTTTGCTCCTGCTCAATCCCCTGGCCGCGCTGCTCTCGGTCATCCGCGACCCGTTGCTCGACATCGTGCCGACCGCCGCGAGCTATGCGATCGCGCTGGGGATGGCCGTCCTCGGCTGGCTGCTGACGCTGAACTTCGTCCGACGCTACTCGCGGCGCATCGTCTACTGGCTGTGAGGCGGAAATGGCCCAGGTAACGCTCAAGAACGCCTCGGTCGAACTCGCGATCTACAATTCGCGGGGGCGCGGGCTGAAGAACGAGATCCTGCGCCGGGCGGTGGGCGGGAGCCTCGAAGACACGCGCGACCGCAGCGTGACCGTGGTGCACGCGCTCGACGCCATCAACCTCGAGGTCTCGAGCGGCGAGCGCATCGGGCTGATCGGCCATAATGGCGCCGGCAAGACCACGCTGCTGCGCGTGCTGGGCCGAATCTACCCGCCGACAAGCGGCGAAGCGACCATCACCGGACGGGTCTCCTCGCTCATCGACCTGTCGATGGGCATGGATTCGGAATCGACCGGCTATGAGAACATCGTCCTGCGCGGCGTCATGCTCGGCCTCACCCGGACGCAGGCCCGCGCGCTCATCCCGGACGTCGAGGAATTCAGCGAGCTCGGCGAATACCTGAACCTGCCCGTCCGGGCTTATTCCAGCGGCATGCTGCTGCGCCTCGCCTTCGCGGTGAGCACCGCCGTCCGACCGGACATCGTCATCCTCGACGAGGTGATCGGCGTCGGCGACGCGTCCTTCGCCCAGCGGGCCGAGCAGCGCCTGCACGGCATGATCGACAAGGCGGAGATCATGTTCCTGGCCTCCCACGCCAACAACTCGATCCGGCGCTTCTGCCAGCGCACGCTCTGGCTCGCCGGCGGCAAGATCGTCATGGATGGCCCGACCGATGAGGTCATGGACAAGTACGAGAGCGCGAACGCCGCAGCAGCCCAGGAGCAGGCCGGCTGATCGGGGCGCTTGGCCTGCTCGAGCGAAGGGCCTATTCGATCCGGCGATGCCCCGCAAAGCCCGCCTCCTCGATCACGTCGCAGTTGGATGGAACCATCCAATTGCGAAAAACGTGACCGTCGCCCAAAAGTCAGAGCATGGCTTACGCGAAAAACCGATTCCCGCTTTTTCGCGCCGTGCCCTGGCGATCCTCGTCCTCCTCGGCAGCGCGCTCGCTGGCCCGGCCCAGGGCAATCCGGCCGAACCTGCCTCCTCGGGCATCGATGACGCGCTCTGCCGGCTGATCGATGCGTCCGCGCGCGAGCATGACGTTCCCTCTGCCTTCCTCACCCGCCTGATCTTCCAGGAATCGAGCTTCCGCCCGGGCGTCACCAGCCCGGCCGGGGCGCAGGGCGTGGCGCAGTTCATGCCCGGCACGGCGCGCGAACGCGGGCTGATCGACCCGTTCGACCCCGAGCAGGCCGTGCCGAAGGCGGCGCATTTCCTGGCCGAGTTGCGTCAGCGCTTCGGCAATTGGGGGCTGGCCGCAGCAGGCTATAACGGCGGACCCAACCGCGTCGCCGGCTGGCTGGCGCGCGGCGGCACCGGAGCCCTGCCCTACGAGACCGAGAACTACGTCGTCGCCATCACAGGCGCGAGCGCGCAGCAATGGGCCGAGGATGCGATCACTGAAGCCAGCCGCGACGCGCGCGACCTGCCGCTCATTCGCCGTCCTGCGACGCCCGACGGCACCTCGCCCTGCGGCACGGTGGTCGAGGCGGTTCGGGCTGGCAGCCGCCCCTCGCTCAGCATCGCGGAGGCCGCCTTCGCGCCCTGGGGCGTGCAACTCGCCGGCAATTTCTCGAAGGCGCGGGCGCTCGCCTCGTTCAAGCGCGCCGCCGCCAGGCACCGCGCGGTGGTCGGCGAGCTGCTGCCGATGGTGATCGGCACGCGGCTGCGCAGCCGCGGCACGCGCGCCTTCTACCGGGTGCGGCTGCCGGCGGCGACGCGGACCGAGGCGACCGCGCTGTGCCGGCGGATCCAGGCCCAGAGCGGAGCCTGCGTGGTGCTGCGGAGCTGAGAGACCCTTTGGCAATTTTACCAGCGACGGCCGTCTGACGCGGCTGTCTGCGCTTCCGGTGCTCACAGACATTAGTCTGCTCCGCTCCGGTTCTCGACAGCCACGCCAGCCCACTCGCGCTGGCGAATTCCAAAACGGTCTCTGAGTTGCTCCCGCTATGTTGCAGGTGCGCAACGGACGCTTGGGAAAGCCTCGCCCCTCGCGCCGATGTGATGGCTGGCTGATTGCAGCCTATGCGCGATTCTGACAGGAAAGTGAGGAGATGTTGACCTTTTGCAGTCAACTTCATGTCCTTCGAACCGCCGTCCTTCCAGAGGTCCCGATGAACCGCTTCTTCCGCATGGCCATTCTCGCCGGCCTCGGCGCGATGGCTGCCGTCTCTGCCGCCCAGGCCTATGAGATCGACCCGCTGACCCGCCTGCCGCTGATGGCCGACACCGACGCCAGCAAGGCGCAGGCGACGGCGATCCCGCGTGAGGTCGTCTCCTATGACGGCAAGCAGCGCCCGGGCACGATCGTGATCAACACCAGCGAGCGCCGCCTGTACTTCGTCCTGCCCGATGGCAAGGCGATGCGCTACGGCGTCGGCGTCGGCCGCCCCGGCTTCGACTGGGCCGGCGCCCAGACCATCACCCGCAAGGCCGAATGGCCGAGCTGGACGCCCCCGTCCCAGATGATCAAGCGCCGCCCCGACCTGCCGCGCTTCATGCCCGGCGGCCCGGAGAACCCGCTCGGCGCCCGCGCGATGTATCTCGGCTCGACCCTCTACCGCATCCATGGCTCGAACGAGCCGGAGACGATCGGCCAGGCCGTCTCCTCGGGCTGCATCCGCATGCTGAACGAGGACGTGATGGATCTCTACGAGCGCGCCAAGGTCGGCACCCGCGTCGTCGTCGCGCGCTGAGCGAGGCGACCTATCGAATAGGGAAAAGGCCGGCTCCAAGCCGGCCTTTTTCTTTGAGCCCAGATCCCGCTAGAGCATGCTGCGATCGGACGGGGACCTCTCCGCGTCATCCCGGACAAGCCGCGTTTGCGGCGCAGTTCCGGGATCCATCGTAAGGCTCCGCAGCGCCCTATGATGGATCCCGGAGCTCCGCTGCGCTGCGTCCGGGATGACGGCGTTTGATTCTGCCAAATCGCAGCCTGCACCAGGGCGTCTGTGCCGACGACACCTTCAAGTTCGATCGCAGTGCAGCCGACGAGATCGCTTGAGGACCCCGGCATCGCTGCCGGGGTTTGTCACTTTGTTCGACAGTGCCGTTAGCGAAGGCCACCCGTCACGTGCAGGGTCTCGCCGGTGACGTAGGACGCGCCCTCGGAGGCGAGGAAGGCGACGACCGAGGCAATCTCCTCGACCTTGCCGATGCGGGCCATTGGCGTGACGGATTCGATCCAAGTGCGCATGTCGCCCTCGGCCAGCCCCGCCGAGGTGACGCCCTCGGTGGCGATCATGCCGGGATTAACGGCGTTGACGCGGATATTGCGCGGCGCCAGTTCCTTGGCCAGCACGGTGGTGATGGCGTCCACCGAGGCCTTGGTGGCGGTGTAGACTGCCGTATCCGCCGGCTGGATGGTGGAGACGCCCGACGAAATGTTGATGATGCTCCCGCCGTCTGCGCTGAAATTCCGCACCGCTTCCTGGGAGACCAGCAAGAGGCCCAACACGTTCAGGTCGAAATGCTTGTGGAAGTGCTCCGGCGTGATGCCGTCGAGCGGGGCGAATTCGTAGATGCCGGCGTTGTTGACGAGCACATTGATCGGCCCCAGCGCCTTCACGGTTTCCGCAACGACGGATTTTACATCCTTCGGATCGGCGAGATTGCCCTGAACGGCGACTGCCTTGCCGCCATTTGCGACGATCTTCGCGACGACATCGTCGGCGCCCTTCTTGCTCGATGCATAGTTGACGGCGACAGCCGCGCCTTGCGCTGCGAGCTGAAGCGCGATTTCGGCGCCGATGCCCTTAGATGCGCCGGTTACCAGAGCTACCTTGCCTTGGAGTGTCTTGGTCATGATCGTGGTCCTTGATCGTCGTTGAGTTCATGAGTTCGATAGTTCGGAAATAATGAACTATTGAACGACGTCAAGGGCAGGCCTATATTTATTTCATGGTTCAGTTCGTTCACCCATCGACGCAGGACATCACACTGGCCGGCGTGCTCTCGGCGCTGGCCGATCCGACGCGTCTGAAAATCGTCAAGAGCTTGATCGGGCAGAAGAATTGCCTGTCGTGCACTGCCGCGGCACCATGCCCGAACATGGCCAAGTCAACATTGTCGAACCATTTCCGCGTGCTGCGCGAGACGGGGCTCGTCCACACGACGAAGCAGGGCGTTGAGCATCGCAACGCGCTGCGCGAGGCGGACATCAACGCGCGATTTCCAGGGCTGCTGACATCGATCCTGCAGCACGCTGAGGACGACTAGATCGCCGTGCGTCCTTTCGGACGCAAAGTGGCGATCTAGGCTTTTATTATTGCATCGGATTTTCTCGAAAACCGGATTCCACTTTTCGGTCCGATGCCCTAGCCAAGTTTAGGTGGGTCGGCGTATCGCGCCGGCCTTTTTCTTTGGGTCTGCGACGATGCGGCGACTGCGCTCAGCCCTCGGCCCGCAGCAAGCCGGCCGCGAGATGTCGGAATGCCTCGACGGCCCTCGCAAAGACGGCGTGAGGATCATCGGCGGCCGCGATCCAGAGCGAGGCGTTGAGCGCCGCTCCATTGAGCAGCCGGGCGGCGGCTTCCGCATCCACCGGCCTGACCGTTCCCTCGTGGATCAGCGCCTGGATCGTTTGCGTGGTCGTGCGAAGGCACGCATTCTGATTGGCCCATTGCGATGGATCGCCGAGCACGGCCGGCCCGTCCCGCAGCATGATGCGCTGGATCTCCGGCTCCAGAGCCATTTCGACATAGGCGATGCTCTCCGCGAGGAATCCGAGCCAGCGGGTCTCCGCCCGTTCTTGAGCAACGCGCATCCGCACCAGCATTTCGGCGTCGATCTGGTCGATGACGGCCTGCAGCAGCCCCTTCTTGTCGCCGAAATTGTGATAGAGCGCGCCGCGCGTCAGGCCGGCTTCGGCGGTTAGGTCATCCATCGACGACGCCGCATAGCCCTTGGCCGCGAAAGCCTTCCGGGCGGCCTGAATGAGCTTGGCTCGGGTTTCCTCCACCATCTCGGCACGTCGTCTCGCGACCATCGCCATCTCCCGCAAATAACATACGCGCCGTATGCATATTGACATACGGTGCGTATGTGCGGATATACCGACATACGGGATGTATATCAACGGCCGTCCCGGCCGGTGAAGCGCTGCGGACCCCCAACCTCAGCCCGCGCGCACGTCTCTCGCCGTTCCCGGCGAAGCAACGTCGCGTCGGGAGGTCGGGCCTGATTTGTTCGAACAGGAGTGAAATCATGACCAAACGCGATGCGGTGTTCCCTGCCGGCCGGCAGGCGCTCTACGAGATCCACCACTATTCGGCGGCGATTCGCTCCGGCGACTTCCTGTTCGTCTCGGGCCAGGTCGGCAGCCGCGAAGACGGTTCGCCCGAGCCGGTCTTCGAAAGCCAAGTCCAGCTTGCCTTCGACAATCTCGCGGCCGTGCTGGAGGCCGCCGGTTGCACGTTCGACGACATCGTCGATGTGACCACGTTCCACACCGATCCGGCCACGCAGTGGGAGACCGTCACCGCCGTGCGACTGAAGGCGATCGGCGAACGGCCCTACCCGAACTGGACCGCGATAGGCGTTAACTGGCTGGCGGGCTTCGATTTTGAGATCAAAGTCATCGCGCGCCTGCCTCAGTCCACCTGATCAATTGCATCACCGAGCACCTGCCTTGGAATTGGCTGGCGTTGAAGCCGATGCCGCCAAAGCCGCGGCTGATCGGCTTGACCGCACGCCATGTCGGCTCTCAGGCAGGTGACGACGTTCTGCTTCCGACCAATTGCGAACCGGACGCGTCGGCGCAGTTCGTCGGGCGAGACGCGTGATCAGGCAGGAACGTACGTCAACCTGATCGCGTCCTCGCCAATTCGATCGCTGGCCACAAGGCGGAGCGGCGGCCGGGGACCGGCGAAGAATGGCTTGCCGCGACCAAGCACGACGGGGTGCAAGTAGAGGCGATACTCATCAATAAGACCAAGGTCGGTCAGGCTTCGCGCCAGGTCTGGTCCGGAAACGGCAATCTCCCCGACGAGCCGAGCCTTCAGCCCACGGACCACCGCCTCGATGTCATCCGAAACAAGTGTGGCGTTGGGGCCGACCGACTTCAACGAGCGCGATACGACCCACTTCGGTTGGCTCCTCCACGCCGCCGCGAAGTCGCGTCGCTCCGCGTCCCACTCAGGATCGTCTTCATCCCAATAGCGCATGATCTCGTACATACGGCGACCGTACACACTGCCGGTCAGGTCGCGCACGTGCTCTATCCAATGACGGAAGAGCGCGGGGCTTGGCGCAAACGCCATGTAGTCGATATAGCCGTCCAGGGACTGGTTCATTCCGAAGACAAGCTTCGCCATGCTGCAAAATCTCCATCCCAGGGTCTTCAGAACAGCTTGAGCCGCCGTTACGCGCAGGTGAGGTTGGGCACAAACTGCGCGCCGCCTTGTCGGCCTGACGAACAACCAGAAGTCCGCCAACCATCGCTCGCGGCCTTTGGCCGGCAAAACCGCGAGCGCGCTCTACCTCTGCCCGCTCCGCTCCCGCGACAGTCCCTTCTCCGCCAGCGCGTCGAGATAGGCCTGCATCTTCTCCCCGCCATGCTCGCCAAGCTCGCGCAAATAGTCCCAGGCGAAGATGCCGGTGTCGTGCATGTCGTCGAAGCCGAGCTTGACGGCGTAGTGGCCGACCGGCTCGACGCGGAGGATCTCGACCTCGCGCTTGCCGGGCACGGTCTGCTTCTGCGTCGGACTGTGGCCCTGCACCTCGGCCGAGGGGCTCTCGACCCTCAGCAACTCGGCGGCAAGTGCGTAGCTCGCGCCGTCCTCGAAGGAGACGTGCAGGGTGCGCCGGTCCTTGGACAGGCGGATTTCGGTCGGCCAGGCTGACATCTTCGTGTTTCCCAACGCTGCACGCGATTCATATCGTGAGCATGTCCTAGCCGCAAAATCGCGCCCCACTTTTGCGGAACATGCTCAAGTGCATGTGACGATTGCCGCTATTGACGTCGCGCCCCGCGATGCCAATGTCTCTGCAAGCTATAGCAATGCTGTTGCCACCACGCACGTGCGAGCAACAGGTGGTGGAAACGCGGCAGAGACGAAAACCAGAAGTGCTTCTCGATCCCCACAAGCCCCTGATGCGCGCACCCCTGGTCGATCCGTTCGGCCGGGAGATTTCCTATCTGCGCATCTCCGTGACGGATCGCTGCGATTTCCGCTGCGTCTACTGCATGTCCGAGGACATGACCTTCCTGCCCAAGCGCGACCTGCTGACGCTCGAAGAGGTCGACCGCGTCGCCACCGCCTTCGTCGCGCGCGGCACGCGCAAGCTGCGCATCACCGGCGGCGAGCCGCTAGTCCGGCGCGACATCATGAACCTGTTCCGCTCGCTCTCGCGCCACCTGACCTCGGGCGCGCTCGACGAGCTGACCCTGACCACCAACGGCTCGCAGCTCGAGCGCTATGCCAGCGAACTCGCCGCCTGCGGCGTGCGCCGCATCAACGTCTCGCTCGACACGCTCGACCCCGACAAGTTCCGCAAGATCACGCGCTGGGGCGACCTCGCCAAGGTGCAGCGCGGCATCGAAGCGGCGCAGAGGGCGGGCCTCCGGGTCAAGATCAACGCGGTGGCGCTGAAGGGCGTCAACGAGGACGAGATCGAGGGCCTGATGGCCTGGGCCCACGGGCTCGGCATGGACCTGACGCTGATCGAGGTGATGCCGCTCGGCGAGATCGAGCCCGGCCGGATCGACCAGTTCCTGCCACTCTCGATCGTGCGCGCAAGGCTGATGGACAAGTACACGCTCGACGACGACCCGTACCGCACCGGCGGACCGGCGCGCTATGTCCGGGTGCGCGAGACCGGCGGGCTGCTCGGCTTCATCACGCCGATGACGCATAATTTCTGCGAGAGCTGCAACCGCGTCCGCCTGACCTGCACGGGCACGCTCTACATGTGCCTGGGCCAGGAGGACGCCGCCGACCTGCGCTCGGCCGTGCGCGCCTCAAGTGACGACGCCCTGCTCTACCGCGCCATGGACGAGGCGATCTCGCGCAAGCCCAAGGGCCATGATTTCGTGATCGACCGGCGGCGCTCGCGCCCGGCCGTGGGCCGGCACATGAGCGTGACGGGCGGCTAGTCACTGCCCCCCGGCAAGTCCCACAGCGCAGCCTTCACTTGCCGCGACAGGTCTCGCTCTGGCTCTTGCCTGCCCGCGCCAGCGTGGCGTCGTTCCCCTTGATCCAGAATTCCACGGCGCCGGACGCATAGCGGCCGCCATCGGCAGAAACCACTTGCGGCAGCGTGAGCTTGCCGCGCTCGCCGGCAATCGTCAGGACGACGTTTCTTGGCGTAGCGCCCGGAGCGGAAAACGCCGCGGTCAACCGCGTGCCGCCACTGCAGTCATAGCGCAGTTCGGCGGATAGGGCCGGGCCGGTCATCGCCACAACGGCGAGAAACCCGGCACATGCGACAGCTTTGGCGGCCATGTTGCCCTCCCTGGAAGCCGAACAGCCCGGATGCGAAGCGCTCATCCTGCGGCCAGCGGTCTGTGAGCTAGCACACATTTTCGCCGGGTCCGAGCGGCTATGCCTCTAGCGCTTTCAAGGCGCCTTGCTCGACCACCTTCCAGGAGAGACAGATGCGCAGCAGCCTTGCCCTTGCCCTCGTCACTCTTGTCACCCTCGGCCAGCAGCTCGGTGCCCAGAGCGCCGAGAGAGCCGATCATGACCGTCAGATCTCCGCCTGCAATGCCTGGCGGGAGCGGCTCTCGAACACGGTCCGCGACAGCAGCGGGACAGGATCGCTATCGCTGGAGGATGCGGCCGCCGCGAACGGGCTGATCGAGATGATCGGGAGGCGCTGCAGCGGCGACGATCCGCAGAGGATGTCCCAGCTCTTCGCCATCGTCCTCGACACGCTGAGCGACCAGAGGCAGCAGCCATGATGCCGGTCGCAGCGCTGACGGACCTGATCGGCTTTCTTGCCGCCGGCATGACCCTGACGGCCTTCTGCTGCACGCAAATGATCTCGCTCCGGGCGGCTGCGATTCTGGCGAACCTGCTCTTCATCGCCTATGGCGCGCTGCTCAATCTGACCCCTGTCCTCGGACTCCATTGCATCCTGCTGCCGCTCAACCTGCTGCGCTTCGCCGGTTGCATGCGGGAGAGGCAGGTCGATCTGCCCGGCCGGGCGACTGGACCATGCCCATTGCGGCGGGCGCCGCCTCTCCATCACTGACGCACGCGGCCAGTGCCCGCCGGTCCCCGGCGCCGACCCGGCTGGGTCGCGTTTCGACGATGGCGGGGCCCTCGTTCCCGCCTCTTTTGAGGCCCAGCCGTAAGAGCAGTCTCCCGCCTGCCCAAGCCCACCATCGCAAAGACGAGGAGGACACCATGGATGCCACCACGACCGACGCCTTCATCGGAGCCATGCGCGGCCCAGTCGTGACCCGAGCGGATGCGGACTACGACTCCGTCCGCAGCCTCTATAACGGCATGATCGACAAGAGCCCGATGCTGATCGCGCGCTGCACGGACGTCGCCGACGTCGTCACCGCCGTGAAATTCGCCCGCGACAGCGGCCTGCGCGTCGCGATCCGCGGCGGCGGGCATAACGGCCCCGGCCTCGCCAGCGTCGATGACGGGTTGATGATCGACCTCTCGCTGATGAAGGGCGTGCGCGTCGACCCCGCCAGCCGCACCGTGCGCGCCGGCCCCGGCTGCACGCAGGGCGATGTCGACCACGCCACGCACGCCTACGGCCTGGCGGTGCCGGCCGGCATCGTCTCCAGCACGGGCATCGCCGGGCTGACGCTGGGCGGCGGCACCGGCTACCTGACCCGCAAGCACGGGCTCACCAGCGACAACCTGATCGAGGCCGACGTCGTGCTGGCCGATGGCCGCATCGTCACGGCGAGCGCGGCGGAGAACCCGGACCTCTACTGGGGCCTGCGCGGCGGCGGCGGCAATTTCGGCATCGTCACCAGCTTCCTGTTCAAGGCGCACCCGGTCGGCATGGTCTATGCCGGGCCGGTGTTCTGGGACATCAAGGACGCGCAGCAGGTCATGAAGGCCTATCGCGACTTCCTGCCCGGCGCGCCGGAGGAGCTCGGCGCCTTCGTGGGCCTAAAGACCGTGCCGCCGGTGGAGCCCTTCCCGGCCGAGCATCGGGGCAAGAAGGCCTGCGCCGTCATCGCCTGCTATAACGGCCCGGCCGAGCAGGGCCAGGCCGCCATGGCCAAGCTCTTGAGCAAGCTGCCGGCGCCGCTGTTCAACTGGATGGGCGAGATGCCCTTCCCGGCGCTGCAGTCGATGTTCGACCCGTTCTTCCCCAAGGGGATGCAGTGGTACTGGCGCGGCGACTTCGTGAAAGAGCTGACCGACGCTGCGATCGACGCCCATATCGTCCAGGCGCAGCAGGTTCCGAGCGCGCTCTGCCTGATGCATCTCTACCCGATCGACGGCGCGGTGCGCCGCGTCGGCCGGAACGACACGGCCTGGAACACGCGCGACGCGACCTGGTCGATGGTGATCGCCGGCATCGACCCGAACCCGCAGAAGGCCGGCGAGATCACGCGCTGGACCAAGGGCTATTGGGAGGCGGTGCATCCCTATTCAGGCAGCGGCGGCTATGTGAACTTCATGATGGAGGATGGCGACGTCAGCCGGCTCAAGGCGACCTATGGCGACAATTACGAGCGGCTGGTCGCGCTGAAGGCGAAGTACGATCCGGAGAACTTCTTCCGCATCAACCAGAACATCAAGCCGATGCACGCCTGAAGAAGGCTACATCCGGTAGGCCATGCGCACGCCGCCCCAATGGCGGCCGTTGATGCGCAGCGGGGCATCGACCTCGCGCATGACATGGGTGACGCCGCCGCCCATGTCGCGGTGATAGGACTGGACCAGGAAGGGCCGCACCGACCGCGCCGCCATGATGCCGGCGCGGTCGTCGAAGATGCGGCGGTTGCGGCTGTTGGCCGTGTTCCAGACCGTCTCGCCCGGCCGCTGCTTCTGGGCGAACGGCACGTTGTGCACCGGGATGTAGCCGTTGCGGTCGATCGGCACCGCGAAGACGAGGCGCGGGTCGCTGCCGAGCATCTCGGCCAGGATCGGCGGCAGCAGCGCCTCCAACGCCGGCAGGGCACGATGCGTGAACTGCTGCGGATCGGTGCCGGCGACCGGCTGGTAGTCGATGTCGAACAGGTCGGCCTCGCTGAGCTTGCCCTGGCGCAGCGCCAGCTCGTAGAGCGCCGCAATGCGGGCGGCGAAGTGCTGGGCGCGGTCGATCAGCGGCCGGTAGGATTGCTCGATCTCGTCGAGCAGCCGGCGCAGCGGCTCGTGATCGCTGACAGCCGTCCCGTCGAAGGCGACGTGCAGGCCGAGCTCGCTCTTCGCCATCAGGCGGCAGACTAGCGGCGGCAGGTCGGCGATCGTGATCGAGCCGGACAGGCCGGGCTGAACCTTGGGCGTGCCCTGGCCGGCCAGCAGCGCGCCGCCAAGGCCGAGGTCGACGGTCTGCGACGAGAAGCTGTCGGAGCCAAAGCGCGCCTGGACCGGGTATTCGGCGGGAAAGCGATCATGCTGGCGGCGGTCGGCGAAGGCGGTGTGGCGCAGCAGCGGCACGAAGCGGACCAGCAGCCCTTCCGACTGCCTGGCGCCGTCGGCCATGGCACCCCGCGCCTCGGCGCTGCGGGCGGCGGCCATGAGCGCCATCTCGTCGATCTCGCCGACCTGGCGCGAGACGGTGTCGATGAAGCGGGCGGTCTCGTCGGCGCTGCGCGAGAGTTCGGCCGCAGCGGCGGCCTGCTCGTGGGCTGCGCTGCCGATCGCGGCGATGACCGGGTTGACGTCGCGCACCATCTGCAGCGCGTCGTTGACGATGCCGGCCGAGCCCTGGGCCGTCTGAGCCAGCCTGTCGACGCGGCTGCGGATATGGTCGACGGCCTCGCGCACCTCGACCGAGAGCGCCTTGACCTCCTGCGCCACGACGGCGAAGCCGCGCCCGCTCTCGCCGGCGCGCGAGGCCTCGATGGTGGCGTTGAGCGCGAGCAGGTTGGTCTGGCGGGCGATCTCGGCGATCGAATCGACGATGGAGCGAATCTCGACCGTGGCGATGGCGAGCCCGGTCATCATCTGCGTCGCCTCGCCGGCGCGCGTGGCGGCGGCCTCCAGCATGTCGCGGGCGCCGTTCATCGAGCTGCCGACCTGCTCGGCGGCGTCGGAGACCTGCTGGGTCGCGGTCGCGAGCGCGCTCGAATTCAGGCTCGCGGTCTCGGCCGCCTCGCGGAGGTCGCCGGTGCGCCTGTGGATGCCGATCGAGCCCTCCTCGGCCTGGCTCGACGTGTGCTCGGCCTGGTAGAGGCGCCCGGTCAGACGGCGCAGCGCAGCGACGACATCCTGCTCGAGCGCGCCGACCGCCTCCCGGATCGAGGCCTCGGTGTCGAGCGGATCGCTCTCGTCATAGGTGGGTGCCGCACGCATGCTTTTGGCAGGCGTGAACGGCCCTGCGGGCACAGCCCGGTTTCGGCTGTCCAACCAGCGCCGTAGCCTGTCGCGAAGCATCAGCAATCCCGTTCAGCAAGGAACCAGGCGTTTATCGATTCATAACGTTAACAAAGCCTGACCTTGCGTCAGATCGAGGCGCCAGCCAGCACGGCGCGGCATGGAGCCCCGCTACTAAAAGCGCTTCGCACTTCCCGAGATCATGTTTTAAAGCTCCGCTCCCATCCTGCTCTCGCTCTGAGCCCCCTGCCCCCTCTGCAAGGCCACTCTCATGACGAGCCAAAGCTATGACGTGATCGTCGCCGGCGTCGGCGCCATGGGCTCGGCCGCCTGCTGGCACCTGGCGCAGCGTGGCCTCAAGGTGCTCGGGCTGGAGCGCTTCGACCTCGGCCATGCGATGGGCTCCTCGCACGGGCTGAACCGGATCATCCGCCTCGCCTATTTCGAGGGCTCGCACTACGTGCCGATCGTGCGGCGCGCGCACGAGCTCTGGGCCCAGACCGGCGCGGAAGCCGGGATGCAGCTGCTGCACGTCACCGGCTCGGTCGACCTTGCGCCCGAAGGGGCGGGGATGGTCGAATCCTCCCTGAAATCCTGCCTCGACCACGGGCTGACGCATGAGGTGCTCGACGGCAAGGAGATCGCGCGGCGCTTTCCGGCCTTCCACCTGCCGGCCGGCCATCTCGGCCTGTGGCAGCCGGATGGCGGCTTCGTCGCCTCCGAGAAGGCGATCTACGCCCATGTCGGGCTGGCGCAGTCGCGCGGCGCCGATATCCGCACCAACGAACCGCTGCTCGACTGGTCTCCCACCGCTGACGGCGGCGTCACCGTGCGCACCGAGCGCGGCACCTATTCGGCCGGGCGGCTCGTCATCACCTCCGGCGGCTGGATCACTGATGCTGTGCCGGCGCTGGCGAGCAAGCTGACGACCGTGCGGCAGGCCATCGGCTGGTTCACCACGCGGCGGCCGGAGCTGTTCCGGCAAGGCGCCTTCCCGGTCTTCATCCTCACGGTCGAGGAAGGCAATTTCTACGGCTTCCCGCTCTACGAGCATCCCGGCTTCAAGCTGGGCGGGCCGCATTTCGCGCGCGAGCCGATGGACCCGCGCGATCCCGACCGCACGCCGAGCCCGCAGCAGGTCGCGATGATCAGGGAGTGCCTGGCGCGCTACCTGCCCGATGCCGCCGGCGACCCGCTGACGCTGAAGGGCTGCGTCTACACCGTCTCGCCCGACGAGGACTTCGTCATCGACACGGTGCCGGGCGTGCCGCAGGCGGTCTTCGCCTCGTGCTGCTCCGGCCACGGCTTCAAGTTCGCCAGCGCCATCGGCGAGATCCTCGCCGACCTCTCGACCAGCGGCCGCTCGGCCTTCAACCTTTCCCCCTTCTCGCTCGGCCGCCTCGCGGCCTGACCGGACATTCCCCGACAGGACGCCGTCTTGGCCAGTGCCGCCCAGAACCGCCGCGGAATCATCGCGTTGCTGATGGCGATGTCGCTCTTCGTCGGCAGCGACACGCTGATGAAGCTGGCGCGCGAGATCTATCCGGCCGGGCAGGCGCTCGCGGTGCGGGCGATCTTCGCCATCACCGCCGGCATCGTGCTGGTCTTCCTGTTCCGGGAGGGGCGCCACCTCGGGAAGCTGCTCAAGCCCTACGTCCTCCTGCGCGGGGTGATCGAGGGCACGGTCGCGCTGACCTTCATGTGGTCGCTCGGAAAGCTGCCGCTCGCCAACATCACCGCCATCCTGATGGCCTCGCCGATCATCATCGTCGTCATGGCGGTTCTGCTGGGCATCGAGAGCGTCGGCTGGCGGCGCAGCCTGGCGGTGGTCGTCGGTTTCCTCGGCGTGCTGCTGGTGATCAGGCCGGCGCCCGAGAACTTCGACATTCCGGCGATCGTGGCGCTGATCAGCGCCATCCTGGTCGGTGCGCGCGACCTGCTGACGCGCAAGATCGGCAGCGACATCCCGGCGACGGTGGTCACGCTGTCGACGACCGTGATCGTCGGTGCGTCCTCGCTGGGGCTCGGGCTCTTCGAGACGTGGCAACCGGCATGGCGCCTTGAGACCCTCTATCTCGCGGCCGCCGCCGTGCTGGTCACGATCGGCAGCGTGCTCACCGTGATCGCCTTCCGGAGCGGCGATATCGGCGTCATCTCCGGCTATCGCTATTCCGTCGTCGTCTTCGCGGTGCTCGTCGGCTATCTCGTCTGGGGCGACATGCCCGACGCCTGGGCGATGGCCGGCATCGCACTGATCGTCGCTAGCGGGCTCTACACGCTGCACCGGCAGCGCGTGCGCCCCGATTCCAAGCTCCAGATCGAAAGCGGGCCGACGCCATGAGCGCGACCGCTTTGCCAGCCAGGCCGACGCTGCTGGTGCTCGTGGCGATCTCGATGCTGCAGCCGATCGCGCTCAACCTGCTGGCGCCGGCGACACCGGCCCTGGCGCGCGCCTTCGGCGCCAGCTACGCCACGATCCAGCTCACGCTGACGCTGTTCCTGGTGGCGGTGGCGGTGACGCAGCTCATCATCGGCCCGCTCTCGGACCGGTTCGGCAGGCGGCCCTGCGTCGTCGCCGGGATCGCGGTCTTCGTCTCCGGCTCGGTGCTCGGCGCGCTCTCGCAATCGACCGGCGTGCTATTGAGCGCGCGGGTGCTGGAGGGCGCGGGGTCCGGCATCGCGTTTGCGCTGGCGCGCGCGATCATCCGCGACACCGCGAGCAAGGACCAGGCGGCGAGCCAGATCGCCAGCGTCACCATGGTCATGGTGGTGGCGCCGATGATCTCGCCCTATCTCGGCGGCCATATCGAGACCTGGTTCGGCTGGCGCGTGATCTTCTGGTTCATGACCGCAGTCGGCAGCGCCGTGCTGCTGCTGACCATCCTCAAGCTGCCGGAGACGGCGCCGAGCGTCGGCATCAGGACCTCGCTGCTCGGCGTGTTCCGCGCCTTCCCGGCGCTTGCGGTCGATCGCGGCTTCCTCGTCAACGTCGTGGCGCTGGCGATGACCTCGGGCGCCTTCTTCGCCTTCGTCGCGGCGGCGCCCTACATCATCGTCGAGATCATGGGCCGGGGCTCGGACACCTACGGCGCCTATTTCGTCCTGAACGCGCTCGGCTACATGATCGGCAACTTCTTCATGTCGCGCCAGGTCGTGCGGCGCGGCACCGGGCCGATGATCCGGTTCGGGCTGATCATCTCGTTCGCAGCGATGAGCGTCGCGCTGGCGCTGTCGCTGAGCCCCTGGTGGACGCCGCTCACCTTGTTCGTGCCGCTCGCCGTCAGCGCGCTCGGCAACGGCTTCACCATCCCCGGCTCGACCGCGGCCGCGCTCTCGGCCAAGCCCGAGCTCGCCGGCTCGGCAGCGGGGCTGATGGGCGCGCTCCAGCTCGGATCGAGCGCGCTCGTCACCGTGATCATCAGCTGGCTGGTGACGATCTGGCCCCAGTCGCTGGTCGTGACGATGTGGCTGATGACCGGAATCGGCCTGTTCTGCCTGCGCTTCGGCGGCTTCAAGCCGCGCGGCTGAGCGAGAGCCCAGCGAACTCAGCGGTAGAAGCCGCCCTCGTAGCGGTCGCGGCTGAGGTTGCCGACGCTGCCTCCGCCGACGAAGACGCCGCGGATTTCGCCCAGGCCGGTGGTGCCGCGCGCCTCGACATAGCCGAGCGCCCGCGCCGAGGAGCCGAAGGAGGAACCACGGCTGTTATAGGAGCGCTTGCCGAACTCGGCCCGGACCTGGCCGCCGGCGCGCACGCACAGCGTCGAACCCTCGACCTTGACGAAGCCCGGCCCGTATTCCGGGCAGGCGCGCGCGGCCTGCTGCTGCTTCAGGGCAGCGGGCAGTCTGGACTTGGCCAGCGCGTCGCCATGACCGGGAATGGGCTGGCCGATCGACTGCGCAGCCGCGGGCGCGGCAACGGCGAGCGCGGCGAGGAGGCACAGGGCGAAGCGCGGCATCAGCAAAATCCTCCAACGAAGCAGCGTTAGCACATCGGCATCATGCCGCTAAACCGCAAGCGCGGCAAAGCCATGGCGGCAAGATCGTGATCGGCAGAACTCTGGAGCCTGCTGCAATCAAGCGAAAACGTCTCCGCGTCATCCCGGATAAGCGGCGAAGCAGCGCCGCTCCGGGATGACGGCGTTCGCTTCTGGCAAGTCACAGCATGCTCCAGCTAAACGAAAAACCCCGGCCTTGCGGCCGGGGCTCTCGAGTTGGCCGGTAACCCGGCGGGTCGCTCTCTTCAGAGCTGATTGGCCGCGCGGGCGCGGATCAGGAAATTGTCGAAGGTATATTCGGCGATCTGGAACCAGAGATACTCGTCGCCGCGGAAGGCCGACATCGCCTCGTAGATCTTCTTGAAGTCGGGGTTCTTGGCCGAGGTCTCGGCATAGACCTCCTTGGAGGCCTTGAGGCAGGCCTCGAGGATCTCCTGCGAGAACGGCCGCAATTGCGCGCCGCCGCCGACGAGGCGCTTCAGCGCCGCCGGGTTGCGGGCGTCGTACTTGGCGGTCATGTCGACATTGGCGAGCGCAGCCGCCGTGGTCAGGATCGACTTGTAGGTCTTGGGCAGGCTGTCCCATTTGGCGGTGTTGATGAAGAAGTGCAGCGAGGCGCCGCCCTCCCACCAGCCGGGATAATAGTAGTAGGGCGCGACCTTGTTGAAGCCGAGCTTCTCGTCATCGGCCGGCCCGACCCATTCGGCCGCGTCGATCGTGCCCTTCTCCAGCGCCGGGTAGATGTCGCCGCCGCCGATCTGCTGCGGCACGACGCCGAGCTTGCTCAACACCTGGCCGGCGAAGCCGCCGATGCGCATCTTGATGCCCTGGAGGTCGGCCGCCGTCTTGATCTCCTTGCGGAACCAGCCGCCCATCTGGCAGCCCGTATTCCCGCCCGGAATCGCGTAGATGTTGTGCTTCTTGTAGAACTCGTTGAGCAGCTCGTTGCCGCCACCATGATAGAACCAGGCGTTCTGCTGGCGGGCGTTGAGGCCGAACGGCACCGCGGTGCCGAAGGCGAAGGTCGGGTCCTTGCCGACATAGTAATACGACGCGGTATGGCACATCTCGACCGTGCCGTTGGTGACAGCGTCGGAAGCCTGCAGGGCGGGGACGATCTCGCCCGCTGCGAAGACCTGGATCTGGAACTTGCCGTCGGTCGCCTCGGAGACCGCCTTGGAGAGCACTTCCGAAGCGCCGTAGATCGTATCGAGCGATTTCGGGAAGGATGAGGTGACGCGCCATTTCACCTCGGGATAGCTTTGCGCGATGGCCGGGCTCGCAATCACCCCGGCGGCGGCGGCCCCTGTGCCTGCCACCTTCAAGAACTGACGACGCTTCATCTGGACTGCCCCTCCCAGAGCCGATGGCGCGCCGGTTGATCCGGCTTGGCGCCTCCCCGTCACAAGAAAAACAGGTCCGTCATACAGCGCAAGAGGAAATGCATGCCCCCTATGCATAATTTGCAAGAATCTAGACTTTAGATGTAGCCGGCGAACCAAAATCGCCTTGGCAGCGCGCCATTAGAGCTTTCCAGTCAAGAAAAAGCCCGGCTTGCGCCGGGCTTTCATTTGGCTCGACCGGCGCCTGAGCGCCGATTTTCATCCGACTCAGCGGGCGCGCGAACGCACCTGGAAGACGTCGAAGGTGAGTTCGGCGACCTGCCACCAGAGATACTGGTCGGAGCGGAAGGCGGTCATCGAGTCGATCGCCTTCTTGAAGTCGGGGTTCTTGGCCGAGATCTCGCTGTAGAGCTCGTTCGAGGCCTTGAGGCAGGCTTCGAGCACGTCCTGCGGGAACGGACGCAGCTGCGTGCCGGCGCCGACGAGGCGCTTCAGCGCGGACGGGTTCTGGACGTCGTATTTCGCCGCCATCTGGGTGTTGGCATAGGTGCAGGCGGCGGTCAGCGCGGCCTGATAGGCCTTCGGCAGCGAGTTCCACTTCTCGAGGTTGACGAAAGCGTGGACGCAGGGACCGCCTTCCCAGAAGCCCGGATAGTAGTAGTACGGCGCGACCTTGGCGAAGCCGAGCTTCTCGTCGTCGTAGGGGCCGACCCATTCGGCGCCGTCGATCGTGCCCTTCTCGAGCGCCGGGTAGATGTCGCCGCCGCCGAGCTGCTGCGGCACGACGCCGAGCTTCTGCAGGACCGAGCCGGCGATGCCGCCGATGCGCATCTTCAGGCCCTGGAGATCGGCGACCGTCTTGATCTCCTTGCGGAACCAGCCACCCATCTGCGCGCCGGTATTTCCGCAGGGCAGGCCGTAGATGTTGAACTTCTTGTAGAACTCGTTGAACAGCTCGTTGCCGCCGCCCTGGAACAGCCAGGCATTCTGCTGGCGGGCATTGAGGCCGAACGGCACCGAGGCCGAGATCGCGAAGGTCGGGTCCTTGCCGACGTAGTAGTACGAGACGGTGTGGGCCATCTCGATGGTGCCGTTGGTCACCGCGTCGGCCGCCTGCAGGGCGGGGACGATCTCGCCGGCGGCGAAGACCTGGATCTGGAACTTTCCGTCGGTCAGGTCGGAGACCATCTTGGCCATGACCTCGGCGCCGCCATAGATGGTGTCGAGCGACTTGGGGAAGCTGGAGGCGAGACGCCACTTCACCTCGGGATTGGACTGGGCGACGGCGGGCATGGCGACCGCGGACGCGGCTGCTCCGGCCGTGGCGGCCTGGATAAACTGACGGCGCTTCATAGGGGCATCTCCTCAGACTTCAGCAGAACGATGCGCAGACGGGTTTCTCCCCATCCTGCGACGTTTCAGGACAATGGTGGCGGGCTGCGACGATCAGCAAGGCCGAGGATGTTGTTCTTTGGTGCAACGTGTACCGGCCACGATCTCAATACTTGCGCGATTCCGCGCTCTTCTCCCTAGACGTCATGCGACCGTCGACCAGCGCTCCAGGCTCGACAATTGCGCCTGAGGCATGGCACGGCTGCACCCAAAGCGCATGATACTTTTCGCGGGCGCGGTCAACCTCGCGCGCGACAGCTTTTTCCCATGACGCATTTTCTTTACGCGAACCGGTAGCCACTTCGCTTGAAAATGCTCTAGATCGCCGTGCGTCCTATCGGACGCAATGTGGCGATCTAGGCCTTTGTTATTGCATCGGATCTTTCCGAAAATCGGATTCCACTTTTCGGTCCAATGCTCTAGCACCGGCCAAAGACGAAAGGCGTAGCGATGGATCAGGACAAGCTGGCGAAGCTGAGGGCGCGCTATGCCGATGCGAGCGGCGCCGACATCCATGACCCGCGCTTCGCCAAGGTCGCGGCCGACCAGTTCAAGGGCGACAAGCGGAAATGGCCCTTCGCCGACGTCGCGACCTTCATCAACGCGCCCTACCGGCCGGATGCGCTGGGCCAGCCCGGCCTCGGCGGGCTCGACGTCGCGATCATCGGCCTGCCGATGGATCTCGGCGTCACCAACCGCGCCGGCACGCGGCTGGGGCCGCGCGCTGTCAGAGCCGTCGAGCGCATGGGACCGATGGACCATGTCAACGGCACCGCCCCCTTCGGCATGGTCAAGGCGGCCGATATCGGCGACGTGCCGTTCCGCTCGCGCTATTCGCTGGAGAGCTGCCACGAGGATATCGAGGCGACCTTCAAGACCATCGTGAAGGCCGGCGTCTCGCCGCTCGCGGTCGGCGGCGACCATTCGATCACCTACCCGATCCTGAAGGCGGTCGGCGAGAAGCGCCCGGTCGGCATGGTGCATATCGACGCCCATTGCGACACGTCCGGCCCCTATGAGGGTTCGAAATTCCACCATGGCGGGCCGTTCCGGCAGGCGGTGCTCGACGGCGTGCTCGATCCCGAGCGCGTCATCCAGATCGGCATCCGCGGCGGCGCCGAGTATCTCTGGGAGTTCTCCTACGAGTCCGGCATGACCGTGATCCATGCCGACGAGGTCGATCGGATGGGGTTGGATGCCGTCATCGCCAAGGCGCTCGCCGTGATCGGCGACGGGCCGACCTATGTCTCCTTCGACGTCGACTCGCTCGACCCGGCGTTTGCGCCCGGCACCGGCACGCCGGAAGTCGGCGGCCTGACGCCGCGCGAGGCGCTCGCCATCCTGCGCGGGCTGAAGGGCCGCGACATCGTCGCCGCCGACGTGGTCGAGGTCGCGCCGCAATATGACGCGACGACCAACACGGCCCAATGCGCGGCGCAGGTGCTGTTCACCGAGCTCTGCCTGATCGCCGAAGCGCGCGCCGCCGGTAAGGGAAGGCCGTGAAGCGCAAGCCGCTCAGCCTCGACGCGATCGACCGCAGGATCATCGCGATCCTGCGCAACGAGGGCCGCATCACCAACCAGGCTCTGTCCGAGCGGGTCGGCCTCTCCGCCCGCCCCTGCCTGGAGCGCGTGCGCAAGCTGGAGGCGTCCGGCCTGATCCTCGGCTATGGCGCCAGGCTCGCGCCGGAGCTCGCCGGGCACGCCATCGTCGCCTTCGCCCAGATCTCGCTGCGCGACCATTCGGTCGGGCGGCGCGAGCGCGTGGAGAGGGTGCTGCGCGCCGCGCCGGATGTGGCCGAGGTCCAGGTCGTCAGCGGCGAGGCCGATTATTTGGCGCGCATCGTCGCCGGCTCGCTCGCCGAATACGAGGAGCTGACCGGCGCCTGGCTCGCCGACCCGCAGCTCGGCGTCGCCAAGATCAGCACGACCTTCGCGCTCAAGGCGCTGAAGGAGTTCGAGGGTTATCCTCTGGCGGAGGAGTAAAGCATCGGACCGAAAAGTGGAATCCGGTTTTCGGAAAAATCCGATGCAATGACAAAAGCCTAGATCGCCACTTTGCGTCCGATAGGACGCACGGCGATCGAGCGCCGCTCAGCGCCGCGCCAGCCAGATCACATGCCGTGCGCCGCTGCGGCCCTTGTTCGCCCGCACCATGACTTCCTCGACCGCGAAGCCGGCCCGGCGCAGGCGCTGGGTGAAGCGGCGGTCGGGACCTTGCGACCAGACCGCGAGGATGCCGCCCGGGCGCAGCGCCGCCTTCGCCTGACCCAGGCCGCCGTCGTCGTAGAGCGCGTCATTGGCCGCGATGGTCATGGCCTCCGGGCCGTTATCGACGTCGAGCAGGACCGCGTCATAGGCGCCGGGCGCGGCCCGGATCACGCCCGCGACATCCGCCACCGTGATGGTGACGCGCGGATCGTCCAGGCAGTCCCCGAAAACGACGGCCATCGGCCCCCGCGCCCAGGCGACGACGGCAGGCATGAGCTCGGCGATCTCGATCCGCGCGTCAGTGCCCCAGGCGGCGAGCGCGGCGCGCAAGGTGAAGCCCATGCCGAGCCCGCCGATCAGGATGCGCGGCTTCGGCCTCTCGCTGAGCCGCTCGCGGACCAGCGTCGCCAGCGCCTCCTCGGAGCCGCTGAGGCGGCTGTTCATCAGCTCGTTCGTGCCGAGCATGATCGAGAATTCGCTGCCACGCTGCTTCAGGCGCAATTCTCCGCTGCCATCCGGCAGCTTGGCGGTGTCGAGCAGCGACCACGGGATCAACGGGCTATTCTCCTGCGAGGGGCAGCCAGCCTATAGACCGCGCGGGGCGGCGCTTCGAGTGCGCAATTTCACTGCGGAGCGGCCGACCCAGCCCAATCCTGCTGCCATGACGACAGAATCGGCCGAGCGAAGCGCGTTTCACCGCCCTCTCCGGCTGCAGCCTCGCGCCTACCCTGCCCCCTTGCGAGGGAGAGTAGCCATGAACGCCATCGAGCTCGAACGTCAGGTCTGCGCCGCCAACTACGCGCCGCTGCCGATCATGCTCTCGCATGGCGAGGGCGTCTGGCTCACCGATGTCGCCGGCGTGAAGCGGCTGGACATGATGAGCGGCTATTCCGCCGTCAGCCTCGGCCATGGCCATCCGCGCATCCTCAAAGTGCTGAGCGAGCAGGCGCGCAAGCTCACCGTCACCAGCCGCGCCTTCCATAGCGAGCCGCTCGGACCGTTCCTGGCCAAGCTCTGCGCCGTCTCCGGCCAGGAGATGGCGCTGCCGATGAATACCGGTGCCGAAGCTGTCGAGACCGCGATCAAGGCTGCCAGGCGCTGGGGCTACCGGGTCAAGGGCATCGCAGACGGCAAGGCCGAGATCATCGTGGCAGACGGCAATTTCCACGGCCGGACCACGACGATCGTCGGCTTCTCCTCGGACGAGGGCTATCGCGACGGCTTCGGCCCATTCACGCCCGGCTTCGTCAACGTGCCCTTCGGCGATGCAGCCGCGGTCGAAGCCGCGATCACGCCGAACACGGCGGCGATCATGATCGAGCCGATTCAGGGCGAGGCCGGCATCGTCGTGCCGCCCATGGGCTATCTCAAGCGCCTGCGCGACCTCTGCGACGCCAACAACGTCCTGCTCATCCTCGACGAGGTCCAGTCCGGCCTCGGCCGCACCGGGCGCTGGTTCGCGCATGAGCATGAGGGCATCCGGCCGGATGGTCTGATCGTCGGCAAGGCGCTCGGCGGCGGGGTCTATCCGGTCTCGGCCTTCCTCGCCTCGCGCGACGTGATGCGGCTGTTCGAGCCCGGCTCGCATGGCTCGACCTTCGGCGGCAATGCGCTGGCGGCAGCGATCGGGCTCGAGGCCCTGAACATCATCGAGGAGGAGCGGCTGGTCGAGCGCTCGGCCGAGCACGGCGCATACATGAAGCGCCGCCTCGCGGCGATGACGCAGGGTCTAGCGCGCGATGTCCGCGGCGCGGGCCTGTGGGTCGGCGTCGATCTCGACCCCAGCGCCGCTTCGGCAAAGACGGTCGTCAGCGCGCTGGCCGGCGCCGGCGTGCTGACTAAGGAGACGCATGAGACCGTGATCCGCTTCGCGCCGCCGCTGACGATCAGCCGGGCCGAGCTCGACTGGGGGCTCGACTGCTGCGAGGCGGTTTTCGCGAGCTTTGCCGGGCGCGCCGGAGCGGCAGCCGCCTGAAGGCGGCACGCTCCACAGATTCGCGCGCTCGGTTCAGAGCCCAGACCATGCGGAAATAATCAATAAAACCATAGAGTTGCACTGCCGGTTCTTTAAGCGCCCCCGCTTAGAAAAGCTGCATGCCCCCACTTGCGGGCAAGGCACCGGATCGCCCAATCTGTGGGCACAAGCCGGACACGGGAACTCGAAACGCCCGACCGGTCGAACCTGTGGGAGGTACCATGAAAGGTTTCGTTCGTTTGATCGCCGGCGCGGCCCTGGCCGCGGCATCCTTCGCGGCGCTGGGCTCGACGGCCGCGCTCGCCCAGCAGAAGGAATGGAAGGAGATCCGGATCGGCACCGAAGGCGCCTATCCGCCCTTCAACAACCTCAACGCCAAGAAAGAGCTCGAAGGCTTCGAGATCGACTACGCCAACATGCTTTGCGAGAAGATGAAGGTGAAGTGCACCTGGGTGGTGCAGGATTGGGACGGCATCATCCCGGCGCTGCTCGCCAATAAATACGACATCATCATCGCCGGCATGAACGCCACCGACGAGCGCAAGAAGCGGGTCGACTTCACCTCGGTCTACACCAAGACGCCGATCTGGGCGATCAGCGCCAAGTCGGCCTCGACCGACATCTCGCCCGCCGCCCTGAAGGGCAAGGCGGTCGGCACGCAAGGCGGGACCATCCACGCCAACTTCCTCGAGAAGTACTACAAGGACTCCAACATCCGCCTCTATCCGACCCAGGAAGAGGCCAATCTCGACCTGCTCAACGGGCGCCTCGACTACATCATCGCCGACTCGCTGGCGCTGCAGGACTTCCTCGACGGCAAAGGCAAGGATTGCTGCCAGAAGGCCGGCGAAGTGACGCGCGATCCGGCGATCCACGGCCCCGGCGTCGGCGGCGCGGTGCGCAAGGAGGACACCGCCCTGAAGGAGATGTTCAGCAAGGCGATCGCCGAATCGCTGGCTGATGGCTCCTACAAGAAGATCCAGGGCAAGTGGTTCAAGATCGACTTGATGTGACGGTCATCCGGCCGGGGCGGCGCTGCGCCGCCCCGGTTTTCCTTCGATAATCAGCGGCGACCCAACGCCGTTCGCTCAGCACGCCAGGGGGCGGCATGCTCGACAAGTTCGCATTGCTCGGCTTCGGCGACGGCGGCTGGGGCGCCGCGCTGCTCCAGGGCGCCTTCACCACCATCTCGATCGCGCTCGCGACCCTGCCCTTCGGCCTGATGCTCGGGTTGATCGTCGCGCTCGGCAAGCGCTCCGAGAACATCGTCCTGCGGGCGCTGGCGACGGCCTACACCACCGTGTTCCGCGGCGTGCCGGAGTTGCTGACGCTCTACATCATCTATTTCGGCATCCAGATTTTGGTGCAGCAGGTCTTCCACTCCTTCAGCATCCCGCCTTTCGTCGCCGGCATGGTGGCGCTGGGCGTCGTGCTCTCGGCCTTTTCCAGCGAGGTCTGGGTCGGCGCGCTGAACGCGATCCAGAAGGGCCAGCGCGAGGCCGCTTCGGCGCTCGGCCTGAGCAAGGCGCAGGCCTTCCGCCTTATCGTCTTCCCGCAATTGATGCGCGTAGCTTTGCCCGGCCTCGGCAATAACTGGATGGTGCTGCTGAAGGAGACCTCGCTGGTCTCGGTCATCACGCTGCAGGACATCATGTTCATCACCACCCGCGCCAATGTGGTGACCAAGGAGCCGTTCCTGTTCTTCGGCGCGGCGATGCTGCTCTACCTGATCTTCTCGCTGATCTCGGCCTGGGGCGTCGGCAGGCTAGAGGCCCGGGCCAACCGCGGTTACGCCGCCTTCGGCGGAGCGACGCGATGAACTGGTGCGACTATCCCGGCTACTGGGTCGGCAGCGAGGTCCTGCAGAACTACGGCTGCCGGATGGCGGGCGGGTTGTGGATCACCTTCGAGCTCGTCGCGATCTCGGTCGTGCTCGGCTTCGCGCTGGCGCTCGGACTTGCCGTAGCCCGGCTCTACGGGCCGAAATGGGCGCAGGCCGCGATCAACGGCTACACGACGCTGTTCCGCGGCACGCCGCTGCTGTGCCAGCTCTTCCTGGTCTATTACGGGCTCGGCCAGTTCCGCCTGTTCTGGCAGGATGTCGGCCTGTGGTGGTTCTTCCGCGAGCCGTTCTATTGCGCGCTGCTGACCTTCACGATCAACACCGCCGCCTACCAGGCCGAGATCCTGCGCGGCGCGATCCAGTCGATCCCGCGCGGGCAGTTCGAGGGCGCATTGGCGCTCGGCCTGCACCGCTGGGCGACGCTGCGCCACGTCGTCATGCCGCAAGCGATGATCCTGGCGCTGCGCCCGCTCGGCAACGAGCTGATCGTGATGATCAAGTCGAGCGCCGTCGCCTCGCTGGTGACGCTGATCGACCTGATGGGCGCGACGAAGCTCGCCTTCTCGCGCTCCTTCGACATCTCGATCTATCTCTACGCCGCGCTGATCTACCTCGTGCTGGTCGAGGTGATCCGGCAGGTCTGGGACAAGCTGGAGCTGCGGCTGACGCGGCACATCGCCTTGCGATAATGCAAACGCCACCGACGCGGCTTGCATACTAGTATGTCATATTTTTCTCAGGCGGCCAGTACCCTTGCCGTATGGGAATGCCGTATCTTCTCCCGCCGCATTGAGCGGGAGGGGTCTATGCGTCTCTACGGTCAGCGGGTCTTCGTCGAAGACCTCAAATCGGCGCGGCAATTCTATCACGAGGTCCTCGGGCTCTCGATCGATTGGGAAGATGCCGATGCAATCGGCTTCGACATCGGCGCGACGCTGATCATCGAGGCCGTCGGCGACACCGACGAGGGGGACGAGGGCGGAACGCTGGTCGGCCGCTTCGTCGGCTGCTCGCTCGCGGTCAACGATATCGAGGCGAGCTATCGCAGCCTGGTCGAGAAGGGCGTCACCTTCTCGGGCCCGCCGGAGCGGCAGCATTGGGGCGGCGTGCTCGCCTATTTCCGCGATCCGTACGGGAACGTACTGACCCTGCTCGGCGAGTAGCGCCCGCACGCCCCCTTCTCCCGCAAGAGGTGAAGGATAGGCACGCGCCCGCCGTACTTCCCTCTCGCGCGCCCGCGCGCTACAGCCGCTGCGCAATTCCAAAGCCAGCAGCGGAGCGTAGCATGGCCAAAGTCGCCTTCCTCGGTCTCGGCGTCATGGGTTATCCCATGGCCGGACATCTCAAGGCCAAGGGCCATGACGTCACGGTCTACAACCGCAATCCGAGCAAGGCGCAGGCCTGGGTGGCGCAGCATGGCGGCGTCTCGTCGCCCACACCGGCCGACGCGGCCAAGGGCCAGGAGATCGTGTTCTGCTGCGTCGGCAACGACGACGACCTGCGCGCGGTGACCACGGCCGAGAACGGCGCCTTCTCCGGCATGGAGAAGGGCGCTGTGTTCGTCGACCACACCACGGCCTCGGCCAATGTCGCGCGCGAGCTCGAAGCGGCGGCGAAGGCGGCCGGCTTCGGCTTCATCGACGCGCCGGTCTCGGGCGGCCAGGCCGGCGCCGAGAACGGCGTGCTGACCGTGATGTGCGGCGGCGAGGCCGGGACCTATGCCAAGGTCGAGCCGGTGATCGCGAGCTTCGCCCGGATGTGCAAGCTGATGGGCCCGGCCGGCTCCGGCCAGCTCACCAAGATGGTCAACCAGATCTGCATCGCCGGCACCGTCCAGGGCCTGTCCGAGGGCATCCACTTCGCCAAGCGCTCCGGGCTCGACGTCGAGGCGATGCTCGAGGTGATCTCGAAGGGCGCCGCCGGCTCCTGGCAGATGGACAACCGCGGCAAGACCATGAACATCGGCAAGTTCGACTACGGCTTCGCCGTCGACTGGATGCGCAAGGACCTCGGCATCGTGCTCGACGAAGCCCGCCGCAACGGCGCGCAGCTGCCGGTCACGGCGCTGGTCGACCAGTTCTATGCCGAAGTGCAGAAGCTGGGCGGGCAGCGCTGGGACACGTCGAGCCTGATCGCGCGACTGGAAGAGTGACATTACGTCAGGCGCTATACAATCCAGCCTGAGCATTGGCCAAGTATATGCCGTTGCGATAGCCGGCTCATTAGGCCGGCGGAGTTGCGCAGCTGATGGAATGATGCGAATTCTTCTCCCGCGGGCCATTCTCGGGGGAGGAAAACATGCCATCGACAAGACTAGGGCTGGCAGCCGCACTGCTGCTGGCGGCCTCGGCTCCGGCCTCCGCACTCGACAGGACGGTCAAAAGCGGCGCCGAGCAGATGATCGGCATTCACGGCACTATCAGCAATCAAACCTGCGAGTCGGGAGGCGGGCTGCCGACGCTGACCGAGAGACCTGCTCATGGCAGCGTCGAATTCCGGTCGCAGATGTTTCGGGTCACGAATACGAGCTCCCAGTGCCATGGCCGGCCGTATCGGGGCTATGGCATCTACTATCGCTCGCATCCGGGGTTCCGCGGCATCGACCGCGCGGTGATCTCGACGTTTGTGTTCAACGGCCGCACCGATGTGAGGACCGACCACACCGTGAATATCAGGGTGCAATAGCGCTCCGCTCACCCCACCAGCCGCGCCACGTCCGCGCGCAGCACCGGCAGCAGTTCGGCCTCGAACCAGGGATTGCGCCGGAGCCAGGCGTTGTTGCGCCAGGAGGGGTGCGGCAGCGGCAGGATGCGCGGGCGGCGCGGCGCGGACAGGATCGCGCGCCAGTCGGCGACGGTCTCCGACAGTTTCGCGCCGGCCTTGGGGCCGAGATGCCAGGCCTGGGCATAGCGGCCGACGACAAGGATCAGCTCGATCGCCGGCAAGGCGGCGAAGACGCGCGCGTGCCAGATCGGAGCGCATTCGCGCCTGGGCGGCAGGTCGCCGCCATGGGCGTCGTAGCCGGGAAAGCAAGCGCCCATCGGCACGATCGCGACTTTGCTCTCGTCATAGAAGACATCCTCGCCAATGCCGAGCCAGGAGCGCAGCCTGACGCCGGAGGGGTCGGTGAAGGGCCGGCCGCTGGCATGGACCCGGATGCCCGGCGCCTGGCTGGCGACGCAGAGCCGCGCCGTGACCGCAGCCTGGATCACCGGGCGCGGCTCATGCGGCAGCGGCGGCTGAAAACGCGGCTCGTCGCGGCAGACGCGGCAGGCGCGCAGCTCTGTCAGGACGGCGTCGAGCGTCTCGGGGCCGGCCGCGGGCGCGCTCATCGCGCAGCGAGCTGGCGGCGGCTCATCGCCGGGCCCTTGGCCGGCGCCTGCGAGATCATCCCGTCGCAGGTCCAGGGCTTGGAGCTCTGGGCAAACTTGTGCGGATCGCCGGGTTCGATCGTGGCGATGCCGTTGATGCGGCCACTCGGGCGGCTGCGCAGGACGTAGAGGTTGCCGGAGAGGTCGACGTCGAAGCAATAGGTGCGGCGGCTTTCGGGCGGGCCGTAGTAATAGCAGACGCCGTCCGGCACCGTGATCCAGCAAGCGTCGGTGTTCGGAACATTGCGGTTATGCCCGGTCGCCCGGCCGTCGATCCCGTGATGCTCGCTGAAAGGCAGATTGTTGCCGCTATAGCGGCCGGTGACGGTGTTGCCTTCGAAGAGCTTCTGGAGTTGCGGGCCGGTCAGGCGCTCGACGGCGCCAGCGGACAGGTTCGAGCCAAACAGGAGGGCGACCGCCAGCGCGGCCATGATGGGCATCGTCTTCATCGTGCTGCAAGACGCCGCGATTGCGGCACTCCCTGTTCCGGCGCCTGCGAGATCAGGCCGCCGCAATACCAAGGCTTGCCGTTGTCGGAAAGATGGCGGGGATTGCCCGGCTCGGCCGTAACGAAGGCGTCGTAGCTGCTACTCACGGTATGGTGCAGATGCAGCAGCTTGCCGATGGGCTGGACCCGGTAGCAATGCACCCGCTGCTGCTCCTGCGCGCCGTAATAGTAGCAGATCTGGTCGTCCTTGATCGTCCAGCAGGCGTCGGTGTTGGGCACGTTGCCGTTATGGCCGACCGCCTGGCCATTGGCGTCGTGGTATTCGCTGAAGAACTTGCCGTCCTTGAAGCGACCGCTGACGGTATGGCCCTCGAAGGTCCGCCTGATATCCTCGCCGCTCATGCGGTCTTCCGCCTGGACCGGCGCTGCCAATCCATGCAGGAGCATGGCCACCACGAAGGCGATGACCCAGCCTGTCCTCACTGCGCCGCCGCCAGGCGCCGCGACATCGGCGCGCCCTGCCCCGGCGCCCTCGAGATCAGCCCGTCGCAGATCCAGGGCTTGCCATGGTCGCCGAGATTGCGCGGATTGCCGGGCTCGATGGTCACCGCGCCGGTGAGCTGCGGATCGGTGAGATGGCGCAGGACATAGAGCCGGCCGACGGCCTGCACGGTGTAGCAATGGGTGATCCGGCCGCGCAGCGGACCGTAATAGTAGCAGACATTATCGTTCCGGACGGTCCAGCAGGCGTCGGTGTTCTCGCCCCAGCCGCCATTGCCGAGCGCGCGGCCGTCCGTGGCGTGATACTCGCTGAAACGATTGCCAACGACGAAGCGGCCACTGACGGTGTTGCCGTCAAAGGCCTGGCGGATCTCGTCTCCCGTGAGGAATTGCTGCGCCATGGCCGGCGCGGCGAGGCCGAGCGCGAGAAGGGCCGCGATGGCGCGCAGCACCCTCATCGCGCCGCCAGGCGCCGCGACATCGGCGCTCCCCGCTCCGGCGCCTTCGAGATCAGGCCGTCGCAAGCCCAGGGCTTGCCGTTATCGGTGTGGTTTCGCGGGTTGCCGGGCTCGACCGTGACGATCGCGTTGATCTCGCCGTTGCTCGCGTTGCGCTGGACCTGGAGCGAACCGGTCTGCTCGACGGTGAAGCAATGCACGGTGCGGTCGCTCGGCGGGCCGTAGTAGTAGCAGATCTGGTCTTCCTTGATGATCCAGCAGGCGTCGGCATTGGGCTCGTAGCCGTTGTTGCCGAGCGCGCGGCCGTCGAGGTCGTGATACTCGGTGAAGAAGCCGCCGCGCATATAGCGGCCGCTCACGGTGTTGCCCTGATAGGCTTGCCTGATCTGCTCGCCGGTCATTTTCTCGGCTGCGCCGGCCGGCTGTCCAAGAGCGAGCAAGGCAAGCGCGGCGAGCGCCGCCATGGTGCGTCCCGACGTCATCATCGCGCCGCCAGGCGCCGCGACAGCGGCGCTCCCTGCCCGGGCGCCTGCGAGATCAGCCCGTCGCAGACCCAGGGCTTGCCATTGTCGGTGTGACCGCGCGGGTTGCCGGGCTCGACCGTCATCATGGCGTTGAGGCGCCCGCCATCGGCATCATGCTGAACATAAAGCCCGGCGGTGAGCTGCAAGGTGGAGCAATAGACCGTGCGCGCGCTCGGCGGGCCGTAATAATAGCAGATCTGGTCTTGCCTGATGGTCCAGCAGGCATCGGTATTGGTCTTCCAGCCGTTATAGCCAAGCGCCCGCCCGTCCGGGAGATGGTATTCGGTGAAGGAGCCGCCCCAGGTATAGCGGCCGCTCACGGTGTTGCCCTCGAAGGCGCGCCTGATCTGCTCGCCGGTCAGCTTGTCCGCTGCGCCAGCCGGCTGGCTCAGCAGAGCGAGCGCGGCCATGGCCGCGAGGATGCCGATCCGCCTCATCGCGCCGCCAGACGCCGTGACAGCGGCGCTCCCCGTTCGGGCGCCTGCGAGATCAGCCCGTCGCAGACCCAGGGCTTGCCGCGGTCGGAATGCCCGCGCGGGTTGCCCGGCTCGACCGCGGCCAGCGCATCGACCTTGCCGTTGGCCGTGCTGCGCAACGCGTAGAGCCGGCCGGTCAACTCGATGGTGAAGCAGCTGACGACCCGCGCGCTGGGAGGACCGTAATAATAGCAGATCTCATCCGCCCTGACGGTCCAGCAGCCGTCGTCATTCTCGACGAGGCCGTTATTGCCGTAAGCCTGACCGCCGGCATCGTGATACTCGCTGAACGGATTGCCCCGGATGCCGCGGCCGCTCACGGTGTTGCCTTCGAAGGCCTGCCTGATCTGCGCGCCGGTCAGCGTCTCGACCGCCAGCGACGGCGCCGGCAGAGCGAGCAAGGCGGCGATCGCGACGGCAAGGCGCATGCTCAGGCGGCCCAGCTCGGCCGCGCCGCAAGCTCGCCGTGCCAGCGGCGGATATTGGCGAAATCCTCCGGCAGCGGGATGCGCGAGGGCCTCATGAAGTCGACGGCGATGCCGGCGGTGATGTCGGCCACAGTCATCAGCTCGCCGCACAGAAAGGGATTGGCCGCGAGCTGCAGGTCGAGGAGCAGGAGGTGGTCGTCGATCAGCTCGCGGTTGGCGTCGGCCCATTCCGGCACCTGATGCTCGAGCTCGACCATCGAGGGGTGGCTGTGGCGGAACACCGCCATGACGCTGGAGAACAGGCCGAGCTCGACGCGCCGGTTCCACATCTCGATCTGGCCCTGCTCCTTGGCGTCGCGGCCGAACAAGGCCGGCTCGGGATGCAGGCTCTCGAGATAGCGGCAGATCGCGATGGTCTCGGCCAAAGCCGTGCCGTCGTCGAGTTCGAGCACCGGCAGCCGCCGCATCGGGTTGATGCGGGTGAATTCCGGCGTGAGGTGCTCCTTCTTGGCGATGTCGACCGGGATCAGCTCGGGCAGCGCGATGCCCTTCTCGGCGAAGAAGATGCGGACCCGCCGCGGATTGGGTGAGCGCCCGCCGTCATAGAGCCTCATCAGCATGTCCCTTCTCCCGCGCCGCAGCATCACGGCCGCATTCACGGTGCAGCAGGCGCGCTGTCAAGGTAAAGTCCCGACATCGCGGCGCAACCATGGCGGCCCGCCTCGCGCAGGCTGGTGACGGCTGCATGACAGGCTGAGCGCCCTATACAGCGCTGCCGCAACGTCCGTTCAAGACCCTCCGCGATTATGGCTCCGGCGCCAGGTTTCGGGCCGCTCGAAATTCAGCGCCCAGATGCCGCGATTGGCCGCCTTCGCCTCGGCCTCCTCGGAGCGATAGCCGCCATAGGACACGGCCTGGCCCTGGCGGACCATGGCGGCGTTGACGTCGCTCTCGCCCTGGCGGCAGCGGGCGAGCCCGCGGCCATAGCGGTCGGCCTTGCCGATCTCGCAGGTGACGAGGCCGCGCGACAGGAGATCGACCAGCGCACGGCGGGCGGCGCGGCCGCAATCGACTTGCCCGCCGCTGCGGTCGGTGCAGCTCTGGCGATATTCCGGCGCGTCGATTCCCTCCAGCCGCAATTCCTCGCCGTTCAGCCGAAGCGAATCACCGTCGATCGCCTGGGCCGCGCCGGTGAGAGATCGCGCCGGGCCGAGCTTATATTGCAGCACCGCGCCGCCAATCGCCATAAGCCCAATGATTCCAAGGGCAACGACGAGATCAACCGTCCGGCCGACGCGCCGCCAGCCGAAGGGTCCATAGCGGGATCGTCCGAATCCGAAGCGCGTCATCAGGAAGAGCTTAACGATTTTGAGACCATATTGACGAGCCGGGCGTGCGTGCTGCGTTGTCGGCTGAGAGGAAGTTGCGTCGCGACAATGGCCGAGGTCACAGCCGAACAGGTGCAGCGAGGGCGTGGACCCGACCCCTCAGCGCTTGCGCGGCGCAAGCTGGTGACGCGCGAGGTCAAGTCCGTGCGCGAGAAGCTGACCTCCTCGACCGGGCTGGTGCGCGCCTTCGACTACGAGTTGCTGCGGGTCTTCGCCCAGTACCGGCTGCACGGCTCAGCCGGCGTGCTGGTGCTGGCGCTCTGCATCGGGCTTGCCGGCTGCCTCTGGGTGCCGGTGCCCCAGGTCGCGGCCTGGCTCGGCGCCGTCATCGCGTCCTGCGTGGTCATGATCGTACTGTGCCGGCGCTTCCTGGCGCAGCCGGCGGGTGAGGTCAAAATCCGCCTCTGGCGCAAGCTGCTGCCGGCCGCCGAGGCGCTGCACAGCCTGTCATGGACCTTGATCCTGGTGCTGTTCGCGCAGGTCGACGCGGCCGGCGCCAAGGTCTTCGTGATGACGACGCTGCTGATCGTCGGCGCGCTGACGGTCATGCTGTCCGCGACGATCCCGCTCGCGGTCTATTCCGGGCTGATCCCGATCACGATCGGCATCACGCTGTTCTTCTGGGGCCGCGCCGACATCGACAGCGTGACGATGGCGCTGATGGCGGCCTCGGCCCAGCTCTTCTTCATCTTCCTGGCCAATCGGCTCTACACGAGCTCGGTCGCCACCATCGCGTTCCGGGCCGAGAAGGACGCGCTGATCGCGGAGCTGGAAACCGCTACAGCCAATTCCGACGAGGCAAGGCGCAAGGCGGAGGAGGCCAACCTCGCCAAGTCGCGCTTCCTCGCCACGATGAGCCATGAGCTGCGCACGCCGCTCAACGCCATCCTCGGCTTCTCCGAGGTGATGAAGAACGAGATCTTCGGCACGCACGCCAACGCCGCCTACAAGGAATACTCGACCGACATCCACGGCTCGGGCCAGCACCTGCTCAACCTGATCAACGAGATCCTCGACCTCTCGCGCATCGAGGCCGGCAAGTACGAGCTCAACGAGGAGGCGCTCAGCCTCGCCGGCATCGTCGAGGATTGCCGGCACATGCTGAACCTGCGCGCCAAGGCCAAGGGCCAGACCATCCGCGAGGTGGCCGAGCCCGACCTGCCGAAGATCTGGGCCGACGAGCGCGCCATCCGCCAGGTCGTGCTCAACATCCTGTCGAACGCGATCAAGTTCACGCCCCAGGGCGGCGACATCACCATCAAGGTCGGCTGGACCGCGACCGGCGGGCAATACGTCTCGATCATCGATACCGGCCCGGGCATCCCCGATGACGAGATCCCGGTGGTGCTGCAGACCTTCGGGCGTGGCTCGCTCGCCATCAAGACGGCCGAGCAGGGCTCGGGGCTCGGCCTGCCGATCGTCAAGGGGCTGATCGACCTGCATGGCGGCGGCTTCCACCTGAAGTCGAAGCCGCGCGCCGGCACGGAAGTGACGATGACCCTGCCGGCCGAACGCGTGATGGACACGCTCGCGGCGCTGCCGGAGCCGGAGGCGAGGTCGGCGGCTTGACGCAGCCTTGACTCATCGGCATTGGATATACATTTATCGTGTATATCCTCACCCTTGAGAGGTCAGCCATGCAAGTCACCCGCTGGGGCAACAGCCTCGCCATCCGCCTCCCCGCCGCCGTGGTCGAAGCCCTCTCGCTCAAGGAAGGCGACGATATCGAGGTGCGCGTTGTCGGCGAGCGGGTCTTCGACATCGCCCGCGACCAGAGCCGCCTGCGGGCGCTCGACCGCATCCGCAGCCTGCGCAAGCCGCTCCCCGCCGGCTGGAGCTTCGACCGGGACGAGGCCAACGAGCGCTCGTCGTGACGAGGGCGTTCCTCGACACCAACATCCTCGTCTACGCCTTCTCCGACGACGCTCGAAACGCCGTCGCGGAGCAAATCCTCGGCAAGGGCGGCGAGATCAGCATCCAGGTCGTCAACGAGTTCTCGAATGTCGCCCGGAGGAAGCTCGGCTTCGACTGGCTGCAGATTTCGGAAGCGGTCGATGCCATCCGCACCTTGGCACGCGGAATCCACCTCCTCGATCTGGAGACCCATGCGGAGGCCATCCGATTGGCTGACCGGTATGGTTTCTCGTTCTACGACGCGTTGATCGTCGCTTCGGCGCTGCGGGCGAAATGCGACCTGCTCTACACGGAGGACATGCAGAGCGGGCTCCTGGTCGATGGCACGCTGCGGATCGAGAATCCGTTCCAGCCAGGCTGAATGCCTGCCGGCTCAGCTCCGCAAGCCCGGCGCCTCCTGGCCGGTGCGCGCCACATACTCCGTGTAACCGCCGCCATAGGCGTGGACGCCCTCCGGCGTCAACTCCAGCACGCGGTTCGATAGCGCGGCCAGGAAGTGGCGGTCGTGCGAGACGAAGAGCATGGTGCCCTCGTACTGCGCCAGCGCCGCTATCAGCATCTCCTTGGTCGCGATGTCGAGATGGTTGGTCGGCTCGTCCAGCACCAGGAAGTTCGGCGGGTCGTAGAGCATCTTGGCCATGACGAGGCGCGCCTTCTCGCCGCCCGAGAGCACCCGGCAGCGCTTCTCGACATCGTCGCCGGAGAAGCCGAAGCAGCCGGCGAGCGCGCGCAGCGAGCCCTGCCCGGCCTGCGGGAACGAATCCTCCAGCGACTGGAACACCGTGGCGTCGCCGTCGAGCAGCTCCATCGCGTGCTGGGCGAAATAGCCCAGCTTGACGGTGCCGCCGAGCGCGACCGTGCCCTCGTCCGGGTCGGTGCTGCCGGTCACCAGCTTCAGCAGCGTCGACTTGCCGGCGCCGTTGATGCCCATCACGCACCAGCGCTCCTTGCGGCGCACCTGGAAGTCGAGCCCCTCATAGATGGTCCGGCTGCCATAGCGCTTGTGGACGCTCTTCAGCGTGACGATGTCCTCGCCGGAGCGCGGCGCCGGCTGGAACTCGAACTGCACGGTCTGGCGGCGCTTGGGCGGCTCGACGCGGTCGATCTTGTCGAGCTTCTTGACCCGGCTCTGCACCTGCGCGGCGTGCGAGGCGCGCGCCTTGAAGCGCTCGATGAAGGCGATCTCCTTGGCCAGCATCGCCTGCTGGCGCTCGAACTGGGCCTGCTGCTGCTTCTCGCTGAGCGCGCGCTGCTGCTGGTAGAACTCGTAGTCGCCGGAATAGGTCGTCAGCGCGCCGCCATCGATCTCGACGATCTTGTTGACGATGCGGTTCATGAACTCGCGATCGTGCGAGGTCATCAGCAGCGCGCCGTCATAGCCCTTCAGGAACTCCTCCAGCCAGATCAGGCTTTCGAGGTCGAGATGGTTGCTCGGCTCGTCGAGCAGCATGGCATCGGGCCGCATCAGCAGGATGCGGGCGAGCGCGACGCGCATCTTCCAGCCGCCCGAGAGCGCGCCGACATCGCCCTCCATCATCTCCTGGCTGAAGCCGAGGCCGTCGAGCACCTCGCGCGCCCTGCCATCCATGGCGTAGCCGTCGAGCTCCTCGAAGCGCCCTTGGACCTCGCCGTAGCGGGTGATGATCTCGTCCATCTCGTCGGCGCGGTCGGGATCGGCCATCGCCGCTTCGAGCTCCTTGAGCTCGGCCGCGACCGCGCTGACCGGGCCGGCGCCGTCCATGACCTCGGTGACGGCGCTGCGGCCGGCCATATCGCCGACATCCTGGCTGAAATAGCCGATGGTCACGCCGCGATCGACCGAGACCTGGCCCTCGTCCGGGGGCTCCTGCCCGGTGATCATGCGGAAGAGCGTGGTCTTGCCGGCGCCGTTGGGGCCGACGAGGCCGATCTTCTCGCCCTTCTGCAGCGTCGCGGACGCCTCGATGAAGACGATCTGCTTGCCGTTCTGCTTGCCGATATTTTCGAGGCGGATCACTGGAGCTGGCCCTTCTGCGAGACTTGGTCCTGCTTGGAGACCTGGGCCTGCTCGAAGGTCGCCATGCCTGAATGCACGGCCGCGGCGGCCTTGACGATCGAAGCGGCCAGCGCCGCCCCACTGCCCTCGCCGAGGCGCATGTCGAGCGCCAGCAGCGGCTGCTTGCCGAGCCGGACCAGAGCCTCGGCATGGGCGCCCTCGGCGGAAAGGTGGCCGGCGAGGCAATGGTCGAGGGCCGAGGGCTCGATCGCGTGCAGGATCGCGGCGGCGGCGGTGACGACATAGCCGTCGAGGATGACCGGGATGCGCTGCAGGCGCGCCGCGATGATCGCGCCGCAGATCGCCGCCATCTCGCGCCCGCCGAAGCGGCGCAGGACCTCGAGCGGATCGTTCAGGTGCGCCGCGTGGAAGGCTAAGCCCGCCTCGACGGCGGCGATCTTGCGCTTCAGCCCCTCGTCGTCGACGCCAGTGCCGCGGCCGCACCACACCGCCGCCCCACCGCCATAGAGCGCGGCGTAGATTGCGGCGGCCGAGGTGGTGTTGGCGATGCCCATCTCGCCCAGGCAAAGCAGGTCGGCCCCGCCGGCGAGCGCCTCCATGCCGAAGGCCATGGTGGCAACGCAAGAGCGCTCATCAAGCGCGTCTTCCTTGGTGAAATCGCCGGTCGGCAGGTCGAGTGCGAGGTCGAAGACCTTGAAGCCGAGGTCGAAGGCGGCGCAGATCTGGTTGATCGCGGCGCCGCCGGCGGCAAAGTTCTCCAGCATCTGGCGCGTGACCGCCTGCGGGTAGGCCGAGACGCCCTGGGCGGCGACGCCATGATTGCCGGCGAAGACGCAGACCAGCGGCCGGTCGACGCGCGGCGGCGCCTTGCCCTGCCAGGCAGCGAGCCATTCGGCGATCTCCTCCATGCGGCCGAGGCTGCCGGCCGGCTTGGTCAATTCCTTGTCGCGGGCGCGCACGGCATTGGCCGCCTCCATGTCGGGGCCCGGCATGCTGGCGATGAGGTGGCGGATATCGTCGAAGGGCAGGCCTGAGGCGGACATCGCTGGAATCTCGTGAAAGCTCTGGATCGGCGGCGCATGCATGGCGCGCCTCGTTGGCGCTGCTGCTATAGGCTTGGGCTGGCGAAGACAATCGAGGATACCGAAGCGGCATGGCCGAGATGCAGGGCGAGAGCAGGCAGGAGGCGCCGCATTGGCCGGGCTGGCTCGCCGCCACCGCGATCTGCATCCGCTTCTATTCGCGCCTGCCGGTGCCGCGCCTGCCCGGCGAGGGCGACCTGCACGCCCTGCCCGATTTCCGGCTGGTGCCGCGCGCTCTGCCTTTGGCTGCCCTTGTGATCGCGCTTCCGGCGGCGCTGGTGCAGCTGGCCGGCGGTTTGGCCGGCGTCAATGCGTACCTCGCCGCCACGCTGGCGATCACGGCTCTGGTGCTGACGACCGGCGCCTTCCATGAAGATGGGCTCGCCGACACTGCCGACGGACTGTTCGGCGGTACGACGCCGGAGCGGCGGCTGGAGATCATGAAGGACAGCCGCGTCGGCTCCTACGGTGCGATGGCGCTCGGGCTGTCGCTGCTGCTCCGGGTCACGGCCCTCGCGGCGATCCTTCAGGCGGCGGGGGGCTGGGCCGCGGCGGCGGCCATTCTCGCCGCCGCCCCCTGGTCGCGCAGCGAGGGCGTGCGCCTGCTCGCGGGTGAGGCGGCAGCCCGCAGCTCGGGAGCCTCCGCCGCCGTCGGCCGGCCCGCCATGGTGACGGCAGGGATCGCTTCGGCCCTGGCCCTGGCACTGGGCCTTGCCGCGACGCTCGCCGCCGGCCTGCCGCCGCTTGGCCTCGCGTTGGGGCTGGTCCTTGCCGGCCTCGCCGTCACCTGGCTGGCGCAGCTGGCGCGGCGCCTCATTGGCGGGCAGACCGGCGACATCATCGGCGCGGCACAGCAGATCTCCGAGATCGCGATCTATTGCGGCTTCGCCTTCGTGCTGGGTGCGCGATGAGCGGTGCATCCACTCCCTGCATCAATATCTGCGTGATCGATCAGGCAAGCGGCCTGTGCGAGGGCTGCGGGCGGACGCTGCAGGAAATCGCGCAGTGGGGCGCGCTCAGCGAAGCTGAGCGGCTGGCGATCATGGCGGTGCTACCCGGGCGGCAGGCAACACAGGACGAGGCGCGGGATTCCGTGTGGGGGAAAAGCAGAACGGCCGGGTGAGCCGCCTTCTTTCCTTCTCCCGGATGGGAGAAGGTGCCCCGGCAGGGGCGGATGAGGGCCCGGCCCCAAACCAGCGAAACGAAAACGGAGCCACGGTCAGGTCACAGCGCAGCGTCTAACCGCAGGCCCTCACCCTGCCCTCTCCCATCCGGGAGAGGGTTCCTCGCGCTCTACGTCTCCGCGTCCGCTCCAAGCCGCGTTAGCGCCTCCCCGGTGATCCGGTAGAACACCTTCTCCGGATGAACCGCAGCCCCTAGCTCCTCGTAGAATCTCCGCAGGCGCTGGTCGTCGCGGGCGGCGGTGAAGTCGATGCGTTGGAAGCCGCGCTCCAGCGCCAGTCGGGCAAGCTCGCGCATCAGCGCGGCCCCGATCCCGCCGCCGCGCGCGGAAGCCGCGACATAGAGCTCCTTGAGGAAGAAGCCCGGTTGCAGGCCGGGACCGGGATAGATCGGCGCGAAGGCGGCGAAGCCGAGCAGGTCGCCCTCATGCTCCGCCAGCAGAAGCTCGGCGCCCGCGGGCCGCTCCGCCAGTCCGGCGAGGACGGCGTCGGGCTCCGGACACGGCACCTGATAATGCGCCTGCATCTCGACGAAGAGCGCGGCGAGCGCGGAATGATCGGCTGAGGTGGCGAGGCGCAGAATCGGCATGCGCGTTAGCTTAGCCGAGCAGCGACCAGGCGAAACGCCCGGCGACGCTCAGCAGGAAGATGCCGAAGACCACCTCCAGCTTGCGCTTGGAGAGCCGATGCGCCAGCCGCGCGCCGACCGGCGCCATCCAGATGCTGGTCGGGATGAACAGCAAGAAGCCGATGAAGGAGACATAGCCGAGCGAGAGCGGCGGCAGGATGTCCATCTTCGGCCAGCCGGCATAGATGAAGCCGAGCGCGCCGGGGATCGAGATCAGCACGCCGAGGCCCGACGAGGTCGCGATCGCCTGGTGGATCGGCCGGCCGTAGAAGGTCATGAACAGGCTGGAAAGCTGGCCTCCGCCAATGCCCATCAGCGCCGAAAGCACGCCGATCAGCCCGCCATAGCCGACCATGACCGGCTTGCCCGGCAGCTCGTCGCCGAATTTCCAGCGGTCGGCGGCGAAGAGCAGGCGCAGCGCGCTGAGCACGGCAACGACGACGAAGATGATCTTGAACAGGTCGGGCGGGGCGAAACGGGCGATATAGCTGCCGGCGAGCACGCCGAGCACGACCGGAGCGGCCCAGACCTTGAGGATGGCGAGATCGACCAGGCCCTTGGCCCGGTGCGTCAGGAAGGAGCGGATCGAGGTCGGGATGATGATCGCCAGCGAGGTGCCGACGCAGAGCGGCATGCGGACCTCCTCCGGCACGCCGATGACGCGGAAGATCTCATAGAGGATGGGCACGATGACCGCGCCGCCGCCGACTCCAAAAAGTCCGGCCAAAACACCAGTAATTGCACCTGCAACTATTAGGGACGCGGCGAGAAGGGCGAGTTCGCCGGGTGAAATCGCAGAAAACATCTAAGAGTCCGTCAGTAAAGGCGCGCTCCCTCTGCGGTATTTTGCATGCCAGGGCAAGGCGCAGGCGGCAGGGCCGCCATGTGCAGAGCGGTATGGCAGGTTGCACCGCACCATAACACGCGTTGCTGCCGCAATCTCCGGCCTGTGCTACAGAGATCGCCCGGCTGCAGCCGCACCAAGCTCCCCTGCGTCATGGCAACGCAGGGCACTCCAGGAAGGACTATCTCGCTAGCAAGGACACGGGCCGCACGACCGGGACAACGTCACAAAAGACTTATCCAGGGAGGTATCGATGACAGACCCGCATGCCGATACGCCGCTAGACAGTTCACTTTCGCGACGGACCCTGATCAGGGCGACGGGGATCGGCGTTCTCGCCGCCGCCGCAAGCCCCGCCTTCGCGCAGACGCCAGCCGCCCCGCCGACCACAGTGACCAGCCCACCCCGCGACTTCAGCCGCGGCGGCGCTCCGACCACCTATTTCAGCGATCCCGACATCCTGACGATCGACCCGGTCTTCAACAACTACGCCCAGCCCAATGCCGCGATCCAGCGGATCTGGACCGGCGCGCTCTGGGCCGAGGGGCCGGCCTGGAATGCGCAGGGGCGCTACCTCGTCTGGAGCGACATTCCCAACAACCGGCAGATGCGCTGGATCGAGGATGACGGGCGCGTCAGCGTCTTCCGCACGCCATCGGGCAACAGCAACGGCAACAGCTTCGACTTCCAGGGCAGGCAGCTCTCCTGCGAGCACCTCAACCGCCGCGTGGTGCGCTATGAGCTCGACGGCTCGGCGACGGTGCTGGCCGATGCGTTCGAGGGCAAGAAGCTGAACTCACCCAACGACATCGTCGCCCATACCGATGGCAGCTACTGGTTCACCGACCCGCCCTATGGCGGACAGCTCTACGAGGGCGCGCCGGATGCGGCGGGCGGGCCGAGCAATCCGAGCGGACGGATCAACCCGAAGCTCGGGCAACTCCCCGGCATCGGCACGGCCAAGCGCGAGTTGCCGACGAATTGCTACCGGATCGACCCGAGCGGCCGCATCGACCTCGTCGTCACCGAAGCGCAGGTGCCGGACCCGAACGGGCTGTGCTTCTCGCCCGACTTCAAGAAGCTCTACATCGCCTCGACCGGCAAGGGGCCGGGCGATAGCGGGCCGGGCGGCAAAGGCGACGTGCACGTCTTCGACGTCGGCACCGACAACAAGCTCTCGAACCAGAAGCTGTTCTCGGACTGCATGCTCGACGGCGTGAAATGCGGGCCGGACGGCCTGCGCTGCGATGTCGACGGCAATCTCTGGGTCTCGAGCAATGCCGGGCGCGCGGTCGGCTATAACGGTGTCTCGGTGTTCAACCCCGCGGGCAAGCTGATCGGCCGCATCCGCCTGCCGGAGGTCTGCGGCAACATCACCTTCGGCGGGCCGAAGCGGAACCGCCTGTTCATGGCGGCGAGCCAGTCGATCTACGCGGTCTATACGGCCACGCAGGGGGCGGGGCCGGGTTAGCGGCGCCGGAACCCCGCTTCCCGCACACACTCCGTCATGCTCGCCCTTGTGGCGAGCATCCACGTCTTGAACGGCGCCCACGATAGGCGAAGACGTGGATGGTCGGCACAAGGCCGACCATGACGTTGGGGGGCGGCCCCCCCTCTAGGCGAACAGGCGCTCCAGCTTGTCCATGGAGCCAGTCCAGCCGCGGGTGTGGCGCGTGGCCGCGTCGGTGTCGAAGAACTGCTCGTGCAGCAGGGTCAGGATGGTGACGTCGCCATCGGGCTTGAGCGTTACGGTGACGCGCGAGACGCGTTCCGGCGTCGAGACCCAGGCCCAGTCGAAGACCAGCCGCTCGTTCTCGACGACCTCGTGATAGGTGCCGGAGACCTGATGCAGCTCGCCATCGGTGCCGAGCATCACGATGCGATAGCGGCCGCCGACACGAGGGTCGATCTCAGCCGATTGCGCCGTGACGTTCTCCGGGCCGAACCAGCGCGCCAGCAGCTCGGGCTGCGTCCAGGCGCGATAGACCTCGGCGGGCGTGGCGTTGAGCCTCCGCTTCATCGTCAGGCTCGGCGTTACCTTCTGGTCCATGGCGTCCTCCTGCCGGTCAGGACTTAAGCTTGTCCTTGTCGACTTCGCCAGCGGGCTTGCCCGGCTCGGCGCCTTTGCGGGAACCCGTGAAGAAGGCTTCGAGCGCATCGAGCTTCTCGCGCCAGAAGCGTTCGTAGCGACGCAGCCAACCCATTGCGCCCTCCATCGATGCGGCATCGCGATGGCAGTCGGCCGCTCGGCCGCTTTATTTAACCATTTAGTTAATCTCAAGGAAGGGCAGCGTCAAGCGATCCTGTCATTGCGAGGGCTGATCGGGGGGCGCTTCAGTCCGAGACGCCGTCGCGCCCGGCGATGGTCATGCAGGTCGCGGTCATCAGCGCACAGAGCTTGGAGACGCCCTTGGCCTCCGCGAAGACCTCGGCCATGGCGAGGGTGAGCGTACGGCCGGCCTTGATCACCTTGCCCCTGGCGATGAGCCGCTCGCCCGCGGCTGGGGCGAGCAGGTTGATCTTGAACTCGGCCGTGAGGATTCCGGCGCCGCCAGGCATCGTCGTCAGCGCCGCATAGCCGCAGGCGGAATCGGCGATGCTGGAGACCGCGCCGGCATGGACGAAGCCGTGCTGCTGGCAAAGATGCGGTGAAACCGGCAATTCGATATCGACCTCGCCGGGCGCGACGCGCAGGAGCTTGGCACCAAGCGTCGCCATGAAGGCCTGCTTGCCGAAGCTCGCCCCTATGCGCGCGGCCACCTCTTGAGCGGAAAGCGAGGCGGGCGCGGTCATGGCAGGCTCCCTAGGCGGCGACGGCAGCCTGTTCGTAGCGCGAGACATGCGCCACCGCAGCGCGCAAATCCGCAAGTCCCGCCTCGGCAGAGACGCAGTGCTCGGCGAGATGGCGGCGGAACAGGCGCGCGCCGGGACGCCCCGGGAAAAGCCCGACGAGATGGCGGGTGAAGGCATGCAGCCGCCCGCCCCGCTCCAGATGCGCCGCGATAGGCGGCTCGAGCGCCTCCAGCATGGCGAAGGCGTCGGTGACCGGCGCGGCCTCGCCGAAAAGCAGCAGATCGGCCTGAAGCAGGATCTCCGGGTTCTGATAGGCCTCGCGGCCGATCATGACTCCGTCGAGATGGGCAAGATGCCCGGCCCATTCCGCCGGGGCGCGGATGCCGCCGTTGATCGCGACGATGAGATCGGGATTGGCCTGTTTCAGGCGATAGGCGCGCTCGTAGTCGAGCGGCGGAATCTCGCGGTTCTCCTTGGGCGAAAGGCCCTGGAGCCAGGCTTTTCGGGCATGGACGATCAGCGCATCGACACCCGCCGCACGCACGCTCGCAGTCAGCGCATCGAGCGCCGCTTCCGGGTCCTGATCGTCGACGCCGATGCGGCACTTGACCGTGACGGGGATCGCAACCGCCGCCTTCATCGCGGCGACGCAGGCGCCGACCAACTCGGGCTCGCGCATCAGGCAGGCGCCGAAGGCGCCGCCCTGGACGCGGTCGGAGGGGCAGCCGCAATTCAGGTTGATCTCGTCATAGCCGAAATCGGCGCCGATCTTCGCGGCCTCGGCCAGAAGCGCCGGATCGTTGCCGCCGAGTTGCAGGGCGACGGGGTGCTCGAAGGAGTCGAAGCCGATCAGCCGCTGGCGGTCGCCACGGATCACGGCCTGTGCCGTCACCATCTCGGTATAGAGCCGGGCGCGGCGGGACATCAGGCGATGGATGACGCGGCAATGCCGGTCGGTCCAGTCCATCATCGGCGCGACGGAGAATTTAAGCTCTTGATCTTTCAGCATAATCTTAGCGGCTCGGGCCGTGATCCCTGCGATGTCGCCGTGCTTTTACGCTATCGGGCGCAGTTTTTCGATATCCGCGTAGATGTGAGCGCTCCCGCCGTCATTGCGAGCGCAGCGAAGCAACCCAGGGGGACCGGGCGAGGGAGACCCCCTGGGTTGCTTCGCTGCGCTCGCAATGACGGCGGTTAGGTCGCCGCTCAAACGTCAAACGGCCTACACCTCACCCCTGCCCCTCTCCTTACAGGAGAGGGGTTCCCCGCGCTCTACTTCAAAGCCCCAGGCGCCCTCGCTTCGACGCAACCCGCCTGCTCCAGCGCATAAGCCGCACGCAAACAGATATCCTCGCGCCAGGGGGCTGCGATCAGCTGCACGCCGATCGGCATCCCCGCCCCAAAAACCGGCACGGCCGCGACCGGCAGGCCGATGCAGGAGATCGGCTGGGTGAAGAGGCCGAGATTGGGCCGCAGCGGCACGGCCTCCCCGCGCAGCTGAAGCGTGCGCTGGCCGATCTCGGGCGCGGGGCATGGCGTCGCCGGCGCGATGATCAGGTCGACCTCGTCGAAGAGCTGCATCATCCGGTCGTGGAACCAGCGCCGGGCGCGCTGCGCTTGGACATACCAGGCGGCCGGCAGCATTGCGCCGGCGAGGAAGCGGTCGCGGGTGTCGGGATCGAAATCGCCGGCGCGGGCCCGCAGCCGGTCGAGATGGAAGGTGGCGCTCTCGGCGTTGGTGATCAGGAAGGCGGCGGCGCGGGCAATCGCCGCGCCTTCGATGTCTACCACCCTATCAGCGCCCAGCGCCTCGGCGACGCGCGCTACGGCCTCGCCCGCCTCCGGCATGCCTTCGGTCGAGAAATGGCCGCCGGCAATGGCGACGCGCAGGCCGCCAACGCCCTGCGACAGGTCAGCCGAGACCGGCTCGACCGGGCTCGGCGCGCAGGATAGATCGTGCGCGTCATGGCCCTGCAGCGCGTCATAGGCGAGCGCGAGGTCGGTGACGTTGCGGGCGAAGGGGCCGAGATGGTCGAGCGAGTCGCAGAACGGGAAGCTGCGGGTGCGCGGCAGGCGGCCATAGGTGGGCTTGAGCCCGAAGATGCCGCAGAGCGAGCTCGGTACGCGGATCGAGCCGTTGGTGTCGGAGCCGAGCGAGAGCGGGGCCAAGCCCGCCGCCGTCGCAGAGCCCGAGCCCGAGGATGAGCCGCCAGCCATCCGCATCAGGTCGTGCGGATTGCGGCAGGCGCCGTCATGCGCGTTCTCGCCGGTGAAGTCATAGGCGTATTCGCCCATGTTGAGCCCGCCGAGCAGCACCGCTCCCGCCGCACTCAGCCGCTCGATAAGGACCGCATCGCGTGCAGACGGGGCGCGCTCGCGGTTGATCTTCGAGCCCGCGCGCGTCGGCAGGCCGGTGATGTCGAACAGGTTCTTGGCGGCGAAGGGCACGCCGGCAAGTGGGCCGAGTGCCTCCCCGCGCGCGCGCGCCGCATCGATGCCGCGCGCTTGGGCCAAGGCGCGGTCGGCGGTGACGTCGGTATAGGCGTTGAGCGCCGGGTTCAGCCGGGCGATCCGGTCGAGATAGGCCGAGGTCACCGCCTCGGCGCTGAGCTCGCCCTGCCTGACCCTGGCGGCGATGAGATGGGCCGGCGCAAAGGCGTCGAAGCTCACGCGTCGCCTCCGGAACGGCCCGGCCGGAAGGCCGGCGCCAATTCGAAGGAGCCGTCCTCGATCGGCGCCGCCTTCACGACCTCGAACATGGCGCGCGCAGTCGAGAGGAATTGCAGCACGCCGGGCCGGTGCTCGGCCGTAACAGTCAGGCCGAGCGCGGGCGCCATCGCGTCGAGATGGCCCGCCGCATCGAAGGCAGGCGCAGGCTTGGTCTCGCTCATTCGGCCGGCTCCAGCTTGCCATGCGGTTCGGTCGTCATGGTCTTAGGCTCGACCGCGCCGACGAGCGAGCGCGAGCAGGCATAGAGCAGGGCCGCGACCATGGCATAGGCCAGGCTGATCGAGGGCGTGACGCCGAGCCCCTTGCCGATGCCTATGGCCTCGCCATGCATCAGGCCGAAATAGGTCAGCACCGCGCCGGCCGCGGCGAAGGCCGCGGCGTTGAGGAACTGCCGCTCGATGACGAAGACGGCGATGGCGCCGAGCACGAGGCCGGACAGGATGGCGCCGCCGCCCATCAGTTCGAGCCCGTGATAGAGCACGCCCATATTGGCCATCTTGTCGATGCCCACAGCCGCCGCGTTGGTACCGGCCGCGCCGAGCGCGCCATCGATCAGGGTCTTGGCCCAGGCGGCGAGATGCGGGGTCAGGGCCAGCACAATGGCGGGAGCATGGCTCGTCGGCGTGGTCTGGAAGGCCTGCGCGCCGATCAGCATGCCGATATAGAGCAGGATCGGCGAGATCGCGACGATCGGGATCAGCGCCAGCAAGAGCGCGATGATGCCGAACCAGCAGAGCGCGATCACCATCAGGCCGGTCGCGGCGGAATAGCCGATGCGCCCGCCCATCGCCTTCCAGCCGGGATGGCCGATATAGACCGCGTTGATGAACGGGTTGCCCATCAGGCAGCCGATCAGCGAGACGACGCCGTCGGCGGTCAGCACCCGCGTCGTCGGATAGTGGTCGCCGGCCGCTTCCGCGCTCTCGACATTGTCCATCGCCTCGACGAGGTCGTAGATGCCGAAGGGGATCGCGGTGACTAGGATGATGCCGAGATAGCTGAAGCCGGAGAAGACGTGGTCGACCGCCGGCAACGGCAGCGAGAAGCCGAAGGTCGAGAAGGCCGCGCCAAGCTTGGCGAGGCTGAGTCCGCCGACGTCGAGGCCGAGCAGGGCCGAGCCCCAGGCGATGACCATGCCGAAGCCGATCGCAACCAGACCCGCCGGGATGCCGCGCGGATAACGCACGCCGCCGAACCAGCTCAGCAGGATGATGGCGAGGCAGGTCAGGCCGATCGCGGGCGTCAGAAAGATCTCTAGCGCCGGCCGCATCGAGATGAAGGCGATCGAGACGCCGGCCAGCGTGCCGAGCAGGGCGGCGCGCGGCGTGACCTTGCGGATGAAGGGCGCGATGAAGCCACCCGCCATCAGGATGAAGCTCTGGAAGAAGACCCAGACGAGCCCGGCCTCCCAGCCCTTGACAGGGTCGCCGGTCATGCTGGCGATCGGCAGCATGATGACGAAGGTGACGACGAACATATGAGGCACGCTGATGCCGGAGGGCAGCGCGCAGACGTCGTCTCGCCCGGTCTTCTTCGCCAGTTGGTAGGCGAGCCAGGCGTAGTATCCGGTCGAGAGGAACATCATCAGGCCGAGCGCCGGCAGGATGCGCCCGAAGACGATATCGCTCGGCATCTTCAGCACGAATTGCAGCAGCCCGGTCAGGACCAGCAGGTTGACCAGGATGTTGGTGCCGAAGCCGAACAGGGCGTTCCAGTCGCCCGGCGTCCAGAGCAGCGGCTTGGTTTTCGGCGGCATGGTCCCCTCCTTCGCTTGCTGCATCATTTCGGCAAGGCGGCCAGCACCTCGTCCGTGGACGAGACCCAGCCGAAAATGCCGCCCTGGGCCGCGATCATCCGCAGCCCGACCTCGTGGAACTCCGGAAAATACGAGCCGCAGGCATCTCCGAGCACGAGGCAGCGATAGCCCCGGTCGTTCGCCTCGCGGACGGTGGTGTGGACGCAGACCTCGGTGGTGACGCCGCAGACGAGCAGCGTCTCGATGCCGCTGTTGCGCAGCATCAGCTCGAGGTCGGTCTGGTAGAAGGCCCCCTTGCCGGGCTTGTCGATCACCGGCTCGTCCGGCAGCGGAGCGAGTTCCGGGATGATGTCGTGGCCGGCCTCGCCGCGGATCAGGATGCGCCCCATCGGGCCTTCAGCGCCGATGCGCTTGTCGGGCGCGCCGCGCGAGACCTTGGCCGGCGGGGCGTCGGAGAGATCGGGCCGGTGGCCCTCGCGGGTGTGGATGACGAGGATGCCGGCCTCGCGCGCGCCGGCCAGGATGCGCCGGCAGGGCTCGACAGCCGCCATCAGCAGCGAGACGTCGTTGCCGAGCGCCGCGCCAAAGCCGCCGGGCTCGAGGAAGTCGCGCTGCATGTCGATGATCACCAACGCCGCGCGCGCGAAGTCGACATCGAGCGGATAGGGCTTGGCTGGGATCTCTATTCTGGCCACGCAGGCGCTCCGTCGACAGCGGACGGAACGGGCTTTGCAAGGGACATGCCTGTGGAGAGGCCAGCGATCGGCAAATCGGGCAGGCTTACCGGAGCGACCCGGACAGCCGATCTAACGGATTGATGCGCAATGACAAATCGTGCCGCGGCCATGACTGGGCAACATCATCACCAGCAAGGCGGTGACGACGGGCGCGCCATCCTGGCGGATCGTCGCTGCCCATTGCATAATCTCTGCATACAATACGAAGCAATTGCCTATTTCATATGCATGCCCTTTCACCCGGAAAGCCCACCGTGCCGACACTGACCAGCATCCTCTCCGCCCATCTCGACGGCAGCCGGAGCATCCCGGAGACGATCGCCGCCTGCTATGCGCGGCTGCGCGAGCATGGCGACGACGCCATCTTCATCAGCCTGAAGCCGGAGGCCGAGGCGCTGGCGGAGGCTTTGCGGCTTCAGGACGAGGGGCCGCGCGGGCGGTCGCTCTGGGGCGTGCCAGTCGCGGTGAAGGACAATATCGACGTCGCCGGCCTGCCGACCACGGCCGCCTGCCCCGCCTTCGCCTATGAGCCGAAACGCGACGCCAGCGCGGTGGCGCGGCTGAGAGCGGCGGGCGCGATCATCATCGGCAAGACCAATCTCGACCAGTTCGCCACCGGCCTGAACGGCACGCGCTCGCCCTATGGCGTGCCGCGCAACGCGCTGCGCCCCGATCTCGTGCCGGGCGGATCGAGTTCGGGCTCGGCCAGCGCGGTCGCTGCCGGCATCGTTCCGGTGGCGCTCGGCACCGACACGGCCGGCTCCGGCCGGGTGCCGGCGGGACTGCAGAACCTCGTTGGGCTCAAGCCCAGCCTCGGCCTCGTACCCAGCGCCGGCGTGGTGCCGGCCTGCCGGACGCTCGATTGCATCTCGGTCTTCGCACTGACGGTCGAGGATGCCTGGCTCGCGCTGGAGGCGATGGCCGGGCTCGATGCCGAGGATCCCTTCTCGCGTACGCTGCCGCTCGGCCGGCTCGGCGCCGCGCCGCCGCACCTGCGCATTGGCGTGCCGCGCCCGGCCGACCGGGATTTCGACGGCGATGCGGGCGCCGCGCGGAGCTTCGAGGTCGCGGTCGAGTGCGCCCGGACGCTCGGCGCGGAGATCGTGCCGCTCGACATGACGCCGCTCTACGAGGTGGCGCGGCTGCTCTATGACGGGCCATGGGTGGCCGAGCGCTGGCTGGCGATCCGCGAGCTGCTGGAGCGCGATCCCGAGGCGATCCTGCCGGTAACGCGGCAGATCATCGCCGGAAAGCCGCTGCCGAGCGCGGCGGATGCCTTCTCCGCCCGCTACCACCTCGCCGAGCTGGCTCTCGCAGCCAATGCCGCGCTCAAGGGGCTGGACGCTCTGATGGTGCCGACCGCGCCGCGCGCAGTGACACTCGCCGAGATGGCGGCCGATCCGATCGGCGCCAACAGCATGCTCGGCCGCTACACCAATTTCGTGAACCTGCTCGACCTCTGCGCATTGGCGCTCCCAGTGACGCTGGCCTCCGACGGGCTCGCGGCTGGCATCACCCTGATCGCTCCGGCCGGCCGCGACGCCGCGCTCGCCAGCATTGGCCGCGCCCTGCACGCCGCCTCCGGCCTGCCGCTGGGAGCCACAGGCTCACCGCAGCCGGCGCTGACGTCGCGGCCGGTCACGGCGCCGGTGGGCATGATCGAGGTCGCTGTGGTCGGCGCCCATCTCTCCGGCATGCCGCTCAATGGCGAGCTGACCGGCCTTGGCGGCGTGTTCCTGCGCAGCACCGCGACGACGGCGGCCTACCGGCTCTTCGCCCTGCCCGGCGGCCCGCCGGCGCGGCCGGGCCTGCTGCGCGTGCACGAGGGCGACGGCGCGCCGATCGCGCTCGAAGTCTGGGCGCTGTCGCCGGAGGGGTTCGGCAAGCTCGTCGCCGGCATCCCCTCGCCGCTCGGCATCGCCACCCTGGCGCTGGCCGACGGCACCCGCGTCAAGGGCTTCATCGTCGAGGCGGCCGCGGTCGCGGAGGCGCGCGACGTGACGCATTACGGCGGCTGGCGTGCGTTCTGCGCGAGCCTGAAGTCGAGCGCGGCTTAGGACCTGCAAAGGTCCAACGAAAACGTCTCCGCGTCATCCCGGCCGAAGCGCAGCGTAGCGCCGGGATCCATCGTAGAGCGCGGAGCCCTACGATGGATCCCGGAGCGGCGCCGCTAAAGCGGCTTGTCCGGGATGACGTGGGAGGGAGCGAAAACCGCTCAGCGCGTCTCGGCGTAGCTGTGGAAGGCGTCGCGGACGATGCCGATGTGCTTGCGCATGGCCTCGGTGGCTCCGGCCTGATCGCCGCGCATGATCGCCTGCACGACGAGGTCATGCTCCTCATAGGAGCCGCCGAGCCGGCCCGCCGCGCGGAATTGGGCGCGGCGGAACGGCGCGACGCGGGTGCGGGTCATCAGCGTGATGTCGGCCAGGTAGCTGTTATGCGAGCCGGCATAGATCGCGGTGTGAAAGGCCTCGTTCTTCTCATGGTAGCGCACCGGGTCGCCCTCGCGCACCAGGGTGCGCAATTCCTCGTGCAGCGCCTCCAGGCTGCGCCGCTCGGCAATGGTCATGTTGCGGGCGGCCATGCCGGCGCAGAGCCCCTCCAGCTCCGCCATCGCCTCGAACATGTCGTTGAGCTGGCGCGGCGTCGGCAGCGCCACCACGGCGCCGCGATGCGGCCTGACGCTGACCAATCCGGATGCGGAGAGCTGGCGGATCGCCTCCCTGACCGGCGTGCGCGAGACGCCGAAGCGGCCGGCCAGCTCCTGCTCGTCGAGCGGCGTGCCGGGCTCGAGCACGCCGGAGACGATCTCGTCGGCGAGTTGCAGGCGCAGCGCCTCCGTCCGCGTCCGCGGCGCGGCGAGCGGCGGCTTCGGCGCTTTCGGTGAAATCGGCTTGGCGGCGCTGCGCGGCATGAATCAGGATCGTCGAACGGGCAAAGGTACGGACTCGTCCATAGCAGCTGCGCGCTTCGCGGTCATGGCGCGGCGCAAGGTGCTCTCATTCGGCGATCAGGCTGACATGGGCCGAGACCACGCGCCAGCCTTCGGCGAACTTCACCCAGATCTGGCTCTGCCGCCCGACCTTGCCGGGCATGCTGGCGCGGCGGAACAGCGTGTTGGCCGTGGCCATGTCCTGGCCATAGGTGGTGATCACCGTGCGATCGAGCATGCGCTCCAGCCCGACCGGGGAGCGGGCCGAGCGGAAGGCGGCGATCTCGTCATAGCCGTAGAGGTTCTCAGCCACGCCATAGCGGATCGTCTGCGGGCTCTGCCGGAACAGCGAATCGAGCGTGACGACGTCGTTGCTGGTCAGGGCCGCCTCGTAGATGGCGAAGACCGCCTCGACTTCGGCAAGGACATTTGGATCGTTGATCGTCATCGGCGCTTCCCTGGCGGGCGTTGGGGGAAAGGTGCCCGCTCAGCGCCGTCAAAGCAATTTCCGATCCAGCCGAGCCCTCAGCTCAACATGCGCGTGTCGCCGCAGACCGAGATCTCCTGGCCGGAGATCGTCTTGGCGAAGGGCGAGGCCAGGAAGGCGATCTGCCTGGCGATGTCGGCGGGGTCGACGAACTGCTTGATCGAGACGCCGGCGAAGAGGCGCTGCGTCATCTCCTCATGCGAGATGTTGAAGCTGCGCGCCTTGTTGGCGATGACGCTCTGGATGCGCGGGCCTTCGACGAGGCCGGGGCAGATCGCGTTGGCCCGGATGCCGAACTCGCCGAGCTCGGCCGAGAGCGCCTTGGTGAAGCCGATAACGCCCCATTTCGCCGCGCCATAGGGCGAGCGCAGGGGGAAGCCGTGCTTGCCGGCCTGGCTCGACAGGTTGACGATGCTGGCGTTGCCGGACTGCTTGAGGTGCTGGACCGCGAGCCTGGTGCAGTTGAACTGGCCGGTGAGATCGACCGCGAGGCAGGAATCCCAATCGGCCGGGTCGATCTCGTCGACGCGGCCGGTCGGCCCGGCGATGCCGGCATTGTTGACGAGGCAATCGAGCCCGCCGAGTGCGGTCAGCGCCTCGTCGAACAGCGTCGCGACCGCGTTGCGGTCGGAGACGTCGCAGATTGATTGCGTGATGGCCGGGTCGCTCGCCGTCATGGCCGCGAGCGCCTCGCGGTCGACGTCGCAAATATGGACTTTTGCGCCCTCGGCCGCGAAGGCGCGGGCCGTCGCCCGGCCGATGCCGCCGGCGCCGGCCGTGACCAGAACGCGCAAGCCTTCGATCTGCAGATCCATGGTCGCCTCCCCTTGGTTCTTGTTTTGGCAGAAAGCCGGGCGCGGGGAACCCTCTCCTGTAAGGAGAGGGCAGGGTGAGGTGTCGGCCAGAACACCAGTTAAACGAACCGGGGTGGGCATCTCACAAGTTGCCAGGTGCCGGTCAGCCCACGGCAGCCGCGTCCAACGGCCTACACCTCACCCAACCCTCTCCTCCCAGGAGAGGGCTCCCGCGCTCTCTCCTAAAGCGGCGAAGCTACGCCCACTCGCCTTTGCGGAACACCGGCACGCGGCGGCCATCCTCGTGCACGCCGTCGATGTCGACCTCGCCGGAGCCGATCATCCAGTCGATATGGATGAAGCTCTTGTTGCCGCCCTGGGCCGCGACCTGCTCCGGCGTCAGGCTGGCGCCGTCGACGAAGCATTTCGAATAGCACTGGCCGAGCGCGATGTGGCAGGAGGCGTTCTCGTCGAAGAGCGTGTTGTAGAACAGGATACCGCTCTTCGAGATCGGCGAGGAATGCGGCACCAGCGCCACCTCGCCGAGCCGGCGCGAGCCCTCGTCGGTGTCGAGCACCTTGTTCAGCACCTCCTCGCCGCGCGAGGCCTTGGCCTCGACGATGCGGCCTTCCTCGAAGCGCACCTGGATCTGGTCGATCAGCGTGCCCTGGTAGGAGAGTGGCTTGGTCGAGGAGACATGGCCCTCGACCCGGCGCGCATGCGGCGTGGTGAAGACCTCCTCGGTCGGGATGTTCGGGTTGCAGACGATGCCGTTCTTGGCCGGCGAGGCGCCGCCCTGCCAGAGATGGCCGTCAGCCAGGCCGACCGTGAGGTCGGTGCCCGGGCCGGTGAAGTGCAGCGCGGCGAAGCGCTGGCCGTTCAGCCAGTCGTAGCGGCTGCGCAGCGTGGCGTTATGCGCGCTCCAGGCCGCGACCGCGCCGTCCTTGTCGACGCGCGAGGCCGCGAAGATCGCCTCGGCCAGCTTGGCGACGGCGACATCCTCCGGTTCGCCCGGGAAGACTTGGCGAGCCCAGGCGGCGCTGGGATAGGCGATGATGTTCCAGTTGATGTCGAAGCCGGCGATCTTCTCCAGCGCCGGCTGGTAAGCAACGGAATTGGCCTTGCTGGCGCGCGAGACCTTGGCCGGGTCTTCGCCCGAGAGCAGCATCGGATTGTCGCCGACGATGGCGAGCCGCGCCGTGTTGCCCTCGAAGGCTTTGGCGACGCCCTCGTAGAGCCAGCTCGCCGCCTTGTCGAAGCTCGCATCCGGCGCGAAGCGATAGCGCGCCAGCGTGATCTCCTCGTCGGAGAAGAACGGCGTGATCAGCCCGGCGCCGGCCTTGTAGGCATGCTCGGCGATGCGCCGCACCAGCGGCAGCGCCGCGACCGGGGCGGTGAGGAAGAGGTCCTGCCCCGGCTGCAGGTTGAGGCCGACCTTGACCGCGACCTCGGCGAGCCGGTCGAGCTTGACGGGATCGATGGCGGCGGAGAACTCGCGCTGATGGGTGTTCATGAGACTCAAGCCCAATAGGTTCCGAGCGCGGTGGACGCGCTCATGATCAGGGTGACTGGGGCGATCTAACTCAGTTGCCGTGGCCCGCGGTAGGGGCCGGCTCGCTCAGCGGGATTGCGTCCTTCGGCTTGCCGCGCACGCGCTCGCGCATCCACTGGAACACGACATAGAGCATCGGGATCAGGAAGATGCCGAAGATCGAGGCGAAGAGCATGCCGCCAAAGACCGGCGTGCCGACAGCGCGGCGACTCAGCGCGCCGGCGCCGGTGGCGATGACCAGCGGCAGCAGGCCGAGAATGAAGGCGAAGCTCGTCATCATCACCGGGCGGAAGCGCAGGCGGGCGCCGGAGATAGCGGAATCGACGATCGACTCGCCCTTGGCGCGCTGCTCCAGCGCGAACTCGACGATCAGGATGCCGTTCTTCGCCGCGAGCGCGATCAGCACGACCAGGCCGATCTGGGCGTAGACGCCAAGGCTGACGCCAGTGAGCGCGATCGATGCGACGGCGCCGAGGATCGCAACCGTAACCGACAGCAGCACAGCAACCGGAACGTTCCAGCTTTCGTAGAGCGCGACGAGGAACAGATAGGCAAACAACACGGCGAGAGCGAGCACGATCGTCGTACCACCGCTCGCCGCCTTCTCCTGCAGAGCCGTTCCGGTCCATTCGAAGCCGTAGCCGGCCGGCAGGGTTGTCGCCGAGATCCGCTCCATCGCAGCCAACGCCTCGCCGGAGCTGACGCCGGGCTTCTGCGAGCCGTTGATGATCACCGCACGGTAGCCGTTATAGCGCGTCAGCGCCTGCGGGCCGGTGACGAGCCGCGCCTGCGCCAGGGCGTTCATGGGCACCATGGTGCCGGCGCTGTTGCGGACATAGATCTTGCCGATGTCGGTGACGGCGCGGCGGAAGGGCGTCTCGGCCTGGACGTTGACCTGCCAGGTGCGGCCGAAGACGTTGAAGTCGTTGACGTAGAAGCCGCCGAGCGTGGCCTGGAGGGCGCTGAAGATGTCGGCGATCTGGACGCCGAGCACCTGCGCCTTGTCGCGGTCGATGTCGAGATAGATCTGCGGCGTGTCGGCGGCGAAGGTGCTGAACACCGCGGCGAGCTCTGGCGCCTGGTTGGCGGCGATGAGCAGGCCGCGCATCGTCGCGGCGATGTCGGTCGGCGACTGGCCCTGCAAGGCCTCGAGCACGTACTGGAAGCCGCCGGTGCTGCCGAGACCGATGATCGGCGGCAGGTTGAAGGGGAAGACCGTCGCCTGCTGCACGGCCGCGAGCTGCGGCGAGACCTGCCTGATGATTGCGGCGGCGCTCTGGGCCGGATCCTTGCGGTCCTCGAACGGCTTGAGCCGGACGACAAAGAAGGCCTGGTTCGAGGACGCCAGGCCGTCGATGAAGTTGAAGCCGACGACGGAGAGCACGCCTTCGACGCCGGCGATCGGCCGGATGATGTTCTCGACCTGCTCGACGACGACCTGCGTGCGGTTCACCGAGGCGCCCTCGGGCAGGCGCATGGCGATGAAGAAGGCGCCCTGGTCCTCCTCGGGCAGGAAGCTCTGCGGCGTCGTCAGGAACAGCCCGCCGGTCGCGGCGATGATGCCGCCCAGCACGAGCACCACGACGACGGCGACGCGGACGAGGCGCCTGACGATCGCGGCATAGCCGTCGCGGACCTTGTCGATGCCGTTCATGACGTAGCGCATCGGGCCGCCGGTACTGTGGCCGCGCTTGATCAGGATCGAGCAGAGCGCCGGGCTCAGCGTCAGGGCGTTGACCGCCGAGATCAGCATGGCGGCCGAGACGGACACCGCGAACTGCCGGAAGAGCTGGCCGCTGATGCCGGGAATGAAGGCGACCGGCACGAAGACCGCGAGCAGCACGAAGGTGATGGCGATGATGGGACCGGTGATCTCGGCCATCGCCTTCTTGGTCGCCTCGGCGATGGTGAGGTCAGGCTCCTCCTCGACGACGCGCTCGACGTTCTCGATGACCACGATGGCGTCGTCGACGACGATGCCGATCGCAAGCACGAGCGCCAGCAGCGAGACCGTGTTCGCCGTGAACCCGACCAGGAGCATCACCGCGAAGGCGCCGATGATCGAGACCGGCACCGCGATCAGCGGGATGATGGTCGTGCGCAGCTTGCCGAGGAAGAGGAAGACGACGAGGCCGACCAGCACGAAGGCCTCGAGCAGGGTGCGAATGACCTCGTCGATCGTGGCGCTGACGAAGACGGTGGTGTCGAAGAAGACACCGTAGGAGAGGTCGTCCGGGAAGCGCTTGGAGAGCTCCTCCATCGTCGCCCTGACCTTCTTGGCGACCTCGATCGCATTGGCGCCGGGCGACTGGTAGATGCCCATGGCGGCGCCGGGCGCGCCGTTGAAGCGGCTGTAGCGGTCCGAGGTGCGGGCGCCCAGCTCGACGCGGGCCACGTCCTTGATCCGGACGACCGAGCCGCCCGGATTGGTGCGCAGGATGATGTTGGCGAATTCCTCGGGCTTGGTGAGCCGGCCCTGCGTCTTCACCGTGAGCTGGTATTGCTGGTCGCTGCTGACCGGGGCCGCGCCGATGCGGCCGAGCGCGGCCTGGACGTTCTGGCCCTGGACGGCGTTGATGACGTCGTTGGGCGTCAGGCTGAGCGCGGTCAGCCGGTTCGGATCGAGCCAGACCCTGAGCGAATAGTCGAGCGGGCCGAACAGGCTGACCTGGCCGACGCCGTTGATGCGGGCGAGCGCGTCGATGATGTTGATGGTGGCGTAGTTGCTGAGATAGAGCGCATCGAAGCTGTGCTTGGGCGAGTGGACTTCGACCACCTGCAGCAGCGCCGCCGATTTCTTGCGGATGGTCAGGCCCTGGCGCGTGACTTCGGCCGGCAGCTGCGGCTCCGCCAACGAGGCGCGGTTCTGGACGTTGACGGTGTTGATGTCCGGGTTGGTGCCGAGCGCGAAGGTGACGTTGAGCGTGTAGCTGCCGTCGGCGCCGCTGGTCGACTGGTAGTAAATCGCGTTGTCGACGCCGTTGATCTGCTGCTCGATCGGCTGGGCGACCGTGGTCTCGACCACCTCGGCATCGGCGCCGGGATAGCTCGCGGTCAGCGTCACCTGCGGCGGCACGATGTCCGGGAACTGCGCCACCGGGATCGAGAAGATGGCGATCAGGCCCGCCAGCGTGATGACGATCGAGATGACGAAGGCGAGGCGCGGCCGGTCGACGAAGACGGAGGAGATCACGTCCTAGCTCCCGCTGGCGGGAGTGACGGGCGTGGCTGAGACGATCAGGCCCGGTCGTACCTTGAGCAGCCCGTCGACGATGATGTTCTCGCCTTCCTCGATCCCGGATTCCGCGACGATGTCGGAGCCCTGCTGCGGCCCGAGCTTGATCCGGCGCTGCTGGACCTTGTTGTCCTTGTCGACGACCATGACGTAGCTGCCGGCCTGGTCGACCTGGATCGCCGCCTGCGGCACGACGAGCCGCGGCTGCTCCTGCCGCTCGCGCACCTCGACCGAGACGAACTCGCCGTCGATGAGCTGGCGCTCCGGGTTCGGCAGCGTGGCGCGCATGGTCAGCGTATCGGTCTGCTGGTCGACCTGCGGGTCGGTGTAGTTCCAGACGCCGGGATGGGCGTATTCCTTGCCGGTCGGCAGGCGCACGGTGATCGCGATCTTGAGCTGGCTGCCGTCCTCCTGCTTGCGCGCCTCGCGGATCTCCTCGAGCTGGCGCACGCTGACCTGGAACAGGACATACATCGGGTCCTGGCTGACGATGGTCGCCAGCGTGCCGCTGGTGGGGCCGACGAGGTTGCCCTGGGTATAGGTCGTGCGGCCGATGCGCCCGTTGATCGGGGAGATGACGTCGGTGTAGCCGAGGTTCTCCTTGGCCTGGGTCAGCGCGGCCTGGTTCTGCAGCACCGAGGCATGGGCGATGTCGAGATTGGCGCGGTTGCTGTCGAGCGTCGCCTGCGAGACGGCCTGCGTCTTCACCAGATCCTGCGAGCGGGTGTAGGTGAGCTGGGCGTTGAGCTCCTGCGCCTTGGCGGCCGCGAGATTGGCCTGCGCCTGGTCGACCTGCGCCTGATACTGGATCTTCTCGATCTGGTAGAGCACGTCGCCGGTCTTGACGTCCTGCCCTTCGGTGAACTGCACCTTGTCGAGGAAGCCCTGCACGCGGGCCATCAGCGCGACGTTCTCGATCGCCTTGATGCGGCCGACGAAGGAATAGGTCCAGGTCACGCCCTTCTTGGCCGCGGGCTGCACGCCGACGGCGGGCGGCGGCGGGGCAGCCGGAGGCGCCGCGGCCTGCCGCTCATTGCAGGCGCCCAGAGCGAGCGCCATCGCCGCGGCCGAGACAAGCAACCGGAGCTTCATCCGTATCCCCCGCATGATCGATCCGAAGATCAGCCGCGTTCAGCCATATCGTGGCAAACTTCCGTGCGCTTGCACAGTGCCTTGCTGACGCAATGCAAGGTCACCGACAGCGCAGTGCAAAGTAAGGCTCGCAACGTCACGTTCGCGTGACGGGACGTCAGACCGCCAGCAGGCCGAGCGCCCGCTCGATGCGCGAGCAGCCGCCGCGCTGCCGGGCCTTGTCATAGCAAGCTTTCAGCTTGCCGCTGGCATAGGAGCTGACCACGATGGCGTGGACATAGCTCTTGCGGACGACGGCCGGCGTGTTGACCAGCCGCTCCGAGATGGCGCGCATGATGTCGGCGAGCTGGCGCTTCCTGCCGGTCTCGCTGGCGGCGACGTCGCCCGCGAGCAGGAGCTCCGCGGCCGCGGCGTTGGCCGCCAGCATGCGCAGGTCCTTGCTGCTGATCGGCAGGCCGGAGACGCGGCGCAGATAGGCGTTGATCTCGCCGGCATGGACACGGGCGACTGAGCCGTCCTCGCGCCGGTATTGCAGGAGCGCACGCCCTTTCAGGGTCATGATCCGGGTCAACGCGCGGGCCAGGGCGGCGTCATCGACGGCGCAGGCAATGTCCTTGCCGCTCTTGCCGCGAAAGGAGAGCTCGATGCGGCGACCACTCAACGCGACATGGCGCTTGAGCAGGGTCGAGGCACCGTAGCTGCCGTTCTCTTTTGCATAGGCGTCGTTGCCGACGCGGATATGGCAGCGGTCGATGATCGCGGCGGCGCAAGCGAGCGCCTTGTCGCGCGACAGCGTTCGCGCCTTGAGGTCGTGGGCGATGGCGGCCCGCAGCTTCGGCAAGGCCTCGATCAGCCGGTGCAGCCGCTTGAGCTTGCGGCGCTCGCGGACCTTGTCCCAGTCGGGGTGGTAGCGGTGCTGGATGCGCCCGGCTTCGTCGCGGCCGACCGCCTGGAGATGCGCGCGCGGATCAGCGGCGATGCGGACGTCGCGATAGGCCGGAGGAATTGCCAGCGAGCGGATGCGGGCTAGCGTCTCGTCGTCGCGGATCGGCGCGCCGGCCTCGTCGGCATAGGAAAAACCCTTGCCGCGGCGCTGGCGCTCGATCGTCAGGGCCGTGGCGCGCGTGCGACGAAGACGGCCTGACGCTTGCCCGCTCTCGATCGAAGCCATCTCCCAGCCCTCCGCGCCCGATGGCTAACAAGTGGCGGCGGGGAGAGAAGGTTCCGCGAGGCGGCTCGCGTCAGGGGATGTGCAGCGTGCGCGTATGCTCCGGCATGATCTCGTCCTCGAACAGCTCGGGATGGTCATGGGCGATGCGCGGCAGGGCGTTGAGGATCTCGCGCAGGTGCTTGCGCATCTGCGTCTCCGCGCCGTCGGCGTCGCGCGCCTCGATCGCATCGACGATCGCGACGTGCTGGGAGATCAGGAGAGGCGCCGGCGAGGCGCCGGGCAGCGAGAGGTAGCGCACCCGGTCGGTCTGGGCCCGGGCGCCTTCGACGACGCGGCCGGCATAATCGCAGTCGACGATCTCGGCGAGGAGCTGGTGGAAATCCTCATCGAGAACGGAGAAACCGGCATGGTCGTCCAGGGCAGCCGCGTTGCGCTGCCCCTCGATCAGGGCGCGGAGCCGCGCCACCTGCGCGGGCGTGATCAGCGTCGTCGCGGCCCGCGCGATGGCGCATTCCACCGCCTCGCGGACGAAGCGGGCATTGGCGACGGCGCGCATCGAGATCTTCATGACATAGGTGCCGCGGCTGGGCAGCACCTGCACCAGCCCGGCCTCGGCGAGCTTGATGAAGGCCTCGCGCACCGGCTGGCGGCTGACGCCGAAGCGCCCCGCGATCTCCTTTTCGGAGAGCGCCTCGCCCGGCCTGAGCTCGACGGCGATGATGGCCTGGCGCAGCACCTGGACCAGTTGCGGCGCGATCGGGTCCTTCAGCCTGAGCGTGGCGTCCATGTCAAAACCCGCTTGCAGCTTCGCTCATGGCGGCTATCATACCGGTATGGTGCAGAATAACCAACAAGAACATGCTTTTGTGCCGGCTCGATTGTTGCGATCCACGAAGCGTCCGGGAACCGCAGCCCTCATCCTGAGGAGCGCGCAGCGCGTCTCGAAGGATGATGCAGCGCCCTCTGGAGCATCCTTCGAGACGCGATCTGCGACCGCTCCTCAGGATGAGGGCTATACGTGACCCCAACAGATTTCATTGCAACCGGCTGCCCCGAAGCGTAGCCCGTCACTGATCAAACCCCGAGGATAGTGAACGATGGAACAAACCTGGCGCTGGTTCGGCCCGGACGACGTGGTGACGCTTGCCCAGGCGCGGCAGGCGGGCGCGCAGGGCATCGTCAACGCCCTGCACCAGATCCCCTACGGCGTGATCTGGAGCGTCGAGGAGATCGAGGCGCGCAAGGCGATCATCGAGCAGGACAAGAGCCTCGGGCTGCGCTGGTCGGTGGTCGAGAGCCTGCCGATCCATGAGAGCGTCAAGATCGGCGAAGGCGACCTCGGGACCATCTTCGCGAACTACCGCCAGTCGCTGCGCAACCTCGCCGCCTGCGGCGTCGAGGTGGTCTGCTACAATTTCATGCCGGTGCTGGACTGGACCCGCACCGAGCTGGCCTATCCCCTGCCCGGCGGCGGCACGGCCCTGCGCTTCAACATCCACGAATACGTCGCCTTCGACCATTTCATGCTGCAGCGGCCCGGCGCCGACGAGGGCCATTCGGCTGAGATCATGGACCGGGCCAAGGCCTGGTTCGAGCGCTCGAGCGAGTCCGACCGCGCCAAACTGCTCGCCAACATCATGGCCGGGCTGCCCGGCGCCTATGACCGCTACGACGTGCCCGGCCTGAAGAGCATGCTGGAGCGCTATAGCGGCATGAGCCATGACGGCTTGCGCGCCAACCTGAAGCGCTTCCTCGAAGAGGTCATCCCGACCGCGGAAGAGGTCGGCATCCGCATGTGCATCCACCCCGACGATCCGCCACGGCCGCTCTTCGGCCTGCCGCGCATCTGCTCGACCGAAGAGGACGTCGCCTACATCCTCGGCGCGGTCGACAAGCCCGCCAACGGCCTGACGCTGTGCTCGGGCTCGCTCGGCGCCAACCCGAAGAACGACGTGCCGGGGATCGCCAAGCGCTTCGCCGACCGGATCTGGTTCGCGCATCTGCGCAACGTCGCCAAGGACCCGGACGGCTCGTTCATGGAGGCCGAGCATCTCGGCGGCGACACCGACATGGTGGCGCTGGTCGAGGTGCTGCTGGCCGAGGAGCAGCGCCGCAAGGCCGCCGGCTGGAAGCACTGGCGCATCCCGATGCGGCCCGACCATGGCCACGAACTGCTCGACGATGCCGGCAAGGGCTCTTTCCCCGGCTATCCGGCGGTCGGGCGGCTGCGCGGGCTGGCGGAACTGCGCGGCGTGATGACGGCGGTGACGAGCCTGCGCGGCTACGCATAACCGTCATTGCGAGGAGCAAAGCGACGAAGCAATCTAGGGGGATTGCGCGAGACCTCCTGGACTGCTTCGCTACGCTCGCAGTGACGGTCTGCGCGCCACTGGCGCCATGTGATGCGCGAGCCGGCTGTCTACATCATGGCCAGCCGGCGCAACGGCACGCTCTATGTCGGAGTCACCTCGAACCTGTCGCTGCGAGCTTGGCAGCACCGCGAAGCAACATTGCCAAGCTTCACCAAACAATACGGTTGCAAGATGCTCGTCTGGTACGAGTATCATGAGCGCATGGACGAAGCGATTGCCCGCGAGAAGCAGATCAAGAGCGGCTCGCGCGCGAGGAAGCTTGCACTGATTGAAGGCATGAATCCAAACTGGCGTGACCTCTACGAAGAGCTGGCTCTATGAATTGAGGTCACCCTTGCGAGGGTAAGGGAAGCAGTCCAAATTGTTGTGCGGTTGCCCCTGGATTGCTTCGTCGGCTGCGCCTCCTCGCAATGACGGGTTCAGCCAAGCAGACGCTGGTCGGCGAGCTGGACCAGCTTGCCGCCGGCGATGGTCGCGAGCACGCGCGGCTGCAGAGCATCCTCGACGATGATCAGGTCGGCGCGCCTGCCGGGCGCGATCGCGCCGCGGTCGTGCAGGCCGAGCGCTTCGGCCGGGGCCTGCGAGACCAGCTTCCAGGCATCCGTGAAGCCCGCGGTGCCGTTGCGCGCCAGGATGAAGGGCGCGAGCAGCAGCGAGGGGTAGTAATAGTCCGAGGCCAGGATGGTGCAGAGCCTCTGCCCGACCATCTCCTCCGCGCCCGGACAGCCGGTATGCGAGCCGCCGCGCACGACGTTGGGCGCGCCGAAGACCGTCGCCTCGCCATGCGCGACAGCCTCGCGCGCCGTCTCCACATTCATCGGGAACTCGGCCACGGCGACGCCGAGCGAGCGGTACCAGCGCCGCATCGCCGGCGTCATGTCGTCATGCGAGAGAACCGGGACGCCAGCAGCCAGCGAGGCCTCGGCGAGCCGCGCGACCGAGTCGGGGATCTCATCCTTGCGAGCGTGGACGTTGTGGGCCAGCGCCATGAAATCGGCGTGCGACAGGCCGGTGCGCTCGACCATCTTGGCGATCTTGTCGGGCCGGCCGGTGTCTTTCAGGATGCCGCCGGTATGGTCGTTGAAGGCGAGCACGCCGACCTTGCCGCCGGCGAGCCAATCGATGATCTCCGCCTCGGCGTCGAGGTTGAAGATCTCATGGCGCAAATGGAAGCGCGTGTCGGCACCGAGCGCCGGCGACAGCCGCGTGATCGCCTCGACCAGCGAGCGGGCGTTTCCGGCCCCGCGCAGGCCCGGCTCCCAGGACCAGGTCACGCCGTGGAAGGCGGTGGTGATGCCGCAGCTCAGCATGGCGCGGTCGGCGTCGCGCAGGGCGAGGTCGATGTCGAAGGAGACGCCCGGGCGCGGCATGATGTGGCGCTCGAAGGCGTCGCCATGGCAATCGACGATGCCGGGCAGGACGAGCAGGCCGGTGGCGTCGAGGCGCAGCGCGCCGGCTGGGGCTGGAGCGTCGAGGGAGGCGATCTCTCCCCCCGCCGTCACGATATCGGCGCGCACCAGTTCGTCCGCGAGAACCGTCCCGCCCGTGATGTGAAGATTCACGCCCGCCTCCTCGATTTTGCCGGAGGCGGGCGCTTGGGCGCCGATGATGACGGCAGGATGACGAAGGCACGATTTGTCTAGACTATTTGCACCCACACGCTGCGAAGCGCCTCAGTAGACGTCCGCCTGATAGCGCCCGGCCTTCTTGAGCGCGGCGACATAGGCCACTGCCTCGTCGGCAGAGCGCTTGCCGTGCTCGGCGACGACATCGACCATGGCGCGCTCGACATCCTTGGCCATGCGCTTGGCGTCGCCGCAGACATAGAAATGCGCGCCCTGCTCCAGCCAGGCGAAGAGTTCGGCGCCGCGCTCGCGCATGCGGTCCTGGACGTAGATCTTGTCCTTGCCGTCGCGCGACCAGGCAAGGGTGAGGCCGTGAAGAACGCCCTCCTCCTTCAGCGCCGTCAGCTCGTCCTCGTAGAAGAAGTCGGTGGCACGGCGCTGATGCCCGAAGAAGAGCCAATTCCGGCCGGGGGCCTTCGTCGCCTTGCGATCATGCAGGAAGGCGCGGAAGGGCGCGATGCCGGTGCCGGGGCCGCACATGATCACCGGAATCTCCGGGTCCGCCGGCAGGCCGAAGCCATGGGCGCGCTGGACATAGACCGGCACCTTGTCGCCGGGAGAGACGCGCTCGCCCAAAAAGGTCGAGGCGACGCCCCAGCGCGGGCGCGTGCCGATCTTGTAGCGCACGGTGTCGACCGTCAGCGAGATGCGGCCGGGCGTGGCGTTGCAGGAGGACGAGATCGAGTAGAGCCGTGGCTGCAGCTCGTCGAGCGCCTCGACGAAGGCCTCGGGCGAGAGCCGGGCTCCGCCGAACTTGTGCAGGGCGCCGAGCACGTCGAGCCGATCGAGATCGCCATCCGGGTCCTCGCCGGCAGCGAGGCGTTTGGCCTTCTGGCGGGTCTCGCCGCCGGTGACATAGGAGATGAGCTGGAAGAGCGCATCCGGCGCCGGGCCGAGCCCGCGGTCGGCGAGCAAGATATCGCGCAACGTCTTGCCGCCGATAGCGGCATCGGGGCGCGCGCCCAGCAGTGCGATGACGGCATCGACGAGGCGCGGATCGTTCTGCGCAACGATGCCGAAGGCGTCGCCGACGACATAGTCGAGCCCGCTCTCGGTCAGGTCGAACTCGACATGCCAGGTCTCCTTCTCCGAGCCCTCGCCATTGAGCTTGCGGCGCGACAGAAAGGTGGCGAGCGCTGGATTCTCGCGCGAGCGGCCGGCGGGACCGGCCGGTGCGACAGATGCCGCTTCCGCGGGCACGGCAGCGGCAGGCGCGCTGCCGGCCTCCTCCGTCAGCGTCTTGAGCATGCGCAAGGTGTCCTTGCCGCCCGGCGCGCAAAGATTGAGCCTGCCTTCCTTGCCCTCGGCGATCGCGGCGGAATAGGTCTCGCAGACATAGCCGCACTGGCCGCAATCCTGCTGCGCCATCGCGGCAAAGAGCCGGCGCGGCAGCGGCTTGCCCTCGGCGAGCTTCATGCGCTCGGGCAGCTCCATGGCCGGGTCGTGCCAGGGCGCGCCATCATCAGCCTCGCCCATCACGGCGGCGTTCTCCGCCGGCGACAGCGCAGTGACGCCGGCATTGTCGAGCGAGAGCAGGCCGGCGAAGAAGCCGTTGAGCCAGGAGCGCTGCTCCTCGCTGAAGGGCGCGGTCTCGGGCAGGACCTGGACGAGCGGGTTCGGGCTCTGGACGGTCATGGCCGCATGCTCCGCTTTTCATGGCGCGGGAAGCGCAACGCTCCTCCCTCCCCCCGCTTGCGGTGGGGAGGGCTGGGGTGGGGGGGAGAGTCGCCAGGCTTCAAAGGTGAGCTTCCTCCTGCACGCCCCCCCAACCCTAACCCTTCCCCACCGCAAGCGGGGGGAAGGGGACCTGTCGCAGTGAAGAGCGCAGTCATGCCGCCTCTCCCATCGTATCGACCAGGGCCTTCAACTCGGCGATCTCATGACGGCGGGCGAAGGCGACGAAGCTCTCCTCCGGCGACGAGCGGTGTACCTGCCAAGTGCGCAGCACCTTCTCGACCAAAGCCGGCGCATCCTCGGCCCGGATGTTCTCCTGGAAGTCGCGCGCCATCGCGCCGTCGACGCCATAGCCGCCGCCGACCAGCAGGTGATAGCCGGGCACGGTGTCGCCCTCCTCGTTGACCGGCACCTTGGCGCCGATCAGGCCGAGATCGCCGATATAGTGCTGGGCGCAGGAATGATGGCAGCCGGTCAGGTGGATGTTGACCGGCGTCTCCAGCGCCAGCCGCTCGTCGCAATGGGCGGCGATGGCGAGCGCGTCCTCCTTGGTATGGGCGGCGCCAAACTTGCAGCCGGTCGCGCCAGTGCAGGCGATCAGCCCGGCGCGCAGGATCGAGGTCTCGGCCGAGAGGCCGCAGGCCTTCAGATTGGCGAGGACGTCGTCGACCTTTGCGTCCGGCACGCCGGAGATCAGCAGGTTCTGCCAGACCGTGAGGCGGATATCGCCGTCGCCACACTGACTGGAGATCGCGGCGAGCACGCGCATCTGCGCGGCGGTGAGCTTGCCGACCGGCAGGGCGACGCCGACCCAGTTGAGGCCCGGCTGGATCTGCCTGTGCACGCCGATATGGGCGAGGCGGTCATAGACCGGGCGCGGCTTCACGAACTCTCCGCCGACGCGGATCAGCCTGCGGCCAAGCTTCTCCTCGACGGCGGCCAGGAACTTGTCGAAGCCCCAGGCGTCGAGCACGTATTTCAGCCGGGCCTTGACGCGGTTGGTGCGATCGCCATTGGCGATGAAGACGCGCACGATCGCATCCGCCACGGCTACGGCATCGGAGGGCGCGGCGACGATGCCGGTGTCGCGGGCGAGGTCGTGATGGCCGGTGATGCCGCCGAGCGCGAGCCGGTACCAGATGCCAGCTTCGATGGCAGCGCCTTCGAAGCTGGCGCCCTCCCCGATCTCCACGGCCTGGAAGCCGATGTCGTTGGTGTCCTCCAAGGTCGCGATCGAGCCGGCGCCGTCGAAGGCGACGTTGAACTTGCGCGGCAGGCCGTAGAGCGAGCGGTCGTTGAGGATATGGTGGTGCCAGGCGCGGGCATGCGGCCTTGTGTCGAGCAGTTCGAGCGGGTCGATGCCCGCTGCGGCCGAGCCGGTGACGTTGCGAATGTTGTCGGCGCCGGAGCCCTTCGCGGTCAGGCCGAGATCGGCGAGGCCTTCGAGCAGGAGTGGCGCGTTCTCGGCGGAGATCTCGCGAATCTGCAGGTTGGCGCGGGTGGTGACGTGGCTGTAGCCGCCGCCTAAGCGCTCGGCGAGGTCAGCGGTGCCCTCGAACTGCCAAGCCTTCAGGATGCCGTTCGGGATGCGCAGCCGGCACATGTAGCTGTCCTGCGCCGGGGCGACGTAGAACAGGCCGTGATAGCGCCAGCGGAAATTGTCCTCGGGCTTGGGATAGGTGCCGGCGCCGGCCTGCTGCTTGAAGCGGGCATAGGCGTCGAACGGGTGCTCGGCCTGCTTCCATTTCTCCTGGTCGACCAGCTTGCCGCCGCCGGCGACCGTGCGCCCTTGCGCCTCCGCATGCTCCTTGTCGGGGCCGGCAGGCGCGGCGCTGCCGCCGCCTCCGGCGCCGCCGAGCGGGCCCAAGCCCCGCGCGGCGCGGGCCGACTGCATGCCGCTCATGAAGCCTTCGAGATAGCGCTTCTGATCGGGGGTGAAATCGCCGCTCATGACCTGTCCCGAAAGCTCAAGCGACCGGAGCCGCGGCTTCGCCCGCCGCAATCATCGCGCCGGACAAGGTGCCGTAGGCCGTGGTCCAGGCGTCCTTGACCTCGGGCGTGAAGCCTTCGCCGAGCCCCTGCTCCAGCGTCCAGAGCAAGGCTGCGCCGACCGGGACGTAGTGCGTCGCTTCCACGCCATAGCCGGCATGGCGCTCGGCCAGCCGCGTCACCGCCGGCATCAGCGCGGGCAAATCGTCGAGGCCACGCACGACGACGGCGAGCGTCGCCATCAGCTTGCGGCCCTGCTCGCTGATATCCGACTTGAACAGGGCGCGGGTCTCGGGCGCTATCTCGAAGAGCCGGCCGTAGAACAGGGCTGCGGCCTGATCGGCGATGGGCGCGACCTTGCCAAAACTGTCGCGGACGTTGGCAATCTGCTCAGGTGTCATGGAAGCCCCCTCATGCTGCCTCGACGAAGCGGTGGCGCTCGTAGAGGAATTTCAGGACGGCCTCGCGCGCCGCGATGTAGCTGCGGTCGGAGACCAGTTCGAGGCGCTTGCGCGGGCGCGCAAGATCGACCTGCAGCACCTCGCCGATGCGGGCGGAGGGGCCGTTGGTCATCATCACGATGCGGTCGGAGAGCAGCACGGCCTCGTCGACATCGTGGGTGATCATGATCATCGTGTTGCCGAGCGCGGCATGGATCTGCATCACCGAATCCTGCAGATGCGCGCGGGTCAGCGCGTCGAGTGCCCCGAAGGGCTCGTCGAGCAGGAGGATTTTTGGCTGCATCGACAGGCCGCGCGCGATGCCGACGCGCTGCTTCATGCCGCCGGAGATCTCGGCCGGGCGCTTGTCGCTGGCATGGCCCATCTGGACGAGGTCGAGATTGTGCATGATCCAGTCATGCCGCTCGGCCCGCGACTTGGTGCGGCCGAAGACCTTGTTCACGGCCAGCGCGACATTGTCGTAGACGCTGAGCCAGGGCAGCAGCGAGTGGTTCTGGAAGACGACGGCGCGCTCCGGGCCGGGTTCGCTGACCTCCTTGTCCTCCAGCAGCACCGCGCCTTTGCTCACCGGGGTCAGTCCGGCGATGATGTTGAGCAAGGTCGACTTGCCGCAGCCGGAATGGCCGATGATCGAGACGTACTCGCCCTTGTCGATGACGAGGTTGATGTCCTTCAGCACCTCGGTCGTGGCGGCGCCGCGCTGGAAGCTTTTGTCGACATGGTCGATCTTGAGATAGCTCATCGCATCCTCCTCAGTTGACCACAGTGCCGCGGGTGACGACCGTGCCGATGAAGGCGACGAGGCGGTCGAGGATGAAGCCGACCACGCCGATGTAGATCAGCGCCACGATGATGTCGGAGAGGCGCGAGGAGTTCCACGCGTCCCAGATGAAGAAGCCGATGCCGACGCCGCCTGTCAGCATCTCCGCTGCGACGATGGCGAGCCAGGACAGGCCGACGCCGATGCGCAGGCCGGTGAAGATGTAGGGCGCGGCCGAGGGCACCATGATCTTGAAGAAGAACTCGACCTGGTTGAGCCGCAGCACCTGCGCGACGTTGCGGTAGTCCTGCGGGATGTTGCGGATGCCGACGGCAGTGTTGATGATCACCGGCCAGATCGCCGTGATGAAGATCACGAAGATCGCCGAGGGCTGGCTGTCGCGGAAGGCGGCGAGCGAGAGCGGCAGCCAGGCGAGCGGCGGCACGGTGCGCAGCACCTGGAAGACGGGGTCGAGCCCGCGCATCGCCCAGATCGACTGGCCGATCAGCGCGCCGACGAGCACTCCGGCGATGGCGGCGAGGCCGAAGCCAATGGCGACGCGCTGGAGCGAGACCAGGATGCGCCAGCCAAGGCCGATGTCCTGCGTGCCGGCCCAGTAGAACGGCTCGGTGATCAGGTCCTTGGCCTCGTCCCAGATCTTGGTCGGCGGCGGCAGGGAGGATTGCGGGCCGGAGGCCGCGATCTGCCAGAAGAGCAGGATCAGCGCGACGGTGATGAGCGGCGGCACGACATTCTGCAGGATCGGCCTGAGCCACGGCAGGATGCGCGCCATCAGCGGCTTGCCCGCCGCTTGCGGCAGGCTGACGACCTGCGCCTTCGCGGCCGGCAATGCGACGATTTTCGCATCGGCCTCCTTCAAGACGGCCTGACCCATCCCGTTGCTCCTCTCGATCGCTTCGATGCTGGTGATGCTCATGCCGCCGCCTCTCCTGCCGAGGCCCCTTGGCGCTCGCTGGCGCCGATGCGCCGGAGTTCCGGCAGGCAGGAGCCGCAATTGGTGCCGGCCTTGAGCTGGCGGCCGATATCCTCGACGCTGACCTCGTTGCCGGCTGCGAAGGCTGCACGGATGGCATTGAGGCCGACGCCGAAGCAGGCACAAACCACCGGGCCGGGATCGGCCGCGCCATCGAGCCGGCGGCCGGCCAAGAGGGCAAGCCGGTTCTGCGGCGCAAAGTCGGGGTCAGCGAAGGCGGCCTTGACCGTGTCCCAGAGCGGTGCACGCGCAGCCGGGCCGAGGAACAGGGCGGCGACGAGCTTGCCGTCGCGCGTCGCGGCGCAGCGATAGATGCCGGCCTCGCGGTCGATCATCTCGACCAGCCCGTCCTCGCCGAAGAGGCTGCGGCTATGGGCCATCAGTTCCTCGGCCGAGGCGTCGGTGGCAAAGAGCCTGCCCTGCCCGCCTTCGACGGCGACCGAGGCCCACCAGCTTCCGGCCGGCAGCGCGGCGGGATCACGCGAGAGCACGAAGCCTCTGGAGGCATAGGCGACGGGGAGGATGCGCGAGGGCGTCGCCTTCATCTCGGGTTGGCCGGAAAAGGGATCGCAAAGCGGCTGCACGGCGGCGCCGATGCGGGCATGCGAGGCCGTCTCGGCCGACCAGTGAATCGGGGCGAAAAGCGAGCCCTGCGGGACGCCGGCATCGAGGGCGACCTTGAGCACGACAGCGCCATGGCCGTTCTCGATGCGGGCGAAGCCGCCAGCCGTGAGGCCGTAGCGGATGGCGTCGGCCGGGTTCACATAGACCGAGGGCTCGCTGATATGGGCGCCGAGCTTTGGGCTCAGGCCCGTGCGGGTCATCGTGTGCCACTGGTCGCGGATGCGGCCGGTGTTGAGGACCAGCGGGAACTCCTCACTCACGGTCGCGGCGAGCGCGGGCGTAGCCAGCGGCTTCAGGCTCGCGCGGCGATCTGGCGTGTAGAAATTGCCATCGGCGAAGAGCCGGGGCGTGCCGAGCGGACGCCCAGCCGGAACCGGCCATTGCACCGGGTTGAGCGCGTCATAGGCGCGGCGATCGAGCATCGAATGCGCGCCGATGTCGAAGTCGCGGCTGCCCTCGTTCTCGAAAGCCGAGAGCGTGGCGTGTTCGACATAGATCTCGGAAGCGTCGGGGTAGTTGAAGGCCTGGGCGAAGCCGAGCCGCCTGGCGACCTCGCAAATGATCCACCAATCCGGCCTCGCCTCGCCCGGCAGGGCTAAGAAGGCGCGCTGGCGCGAGATGCGGCGCTCGGAATTGGTGACGGTGCCGTCCTTCTCGCCCCAGGCGGCGGCGGGCAGGATGAAGTCGGGCTCGCCGCGCAGCGTGTCGTTGGAGATGACGTTCTCGGAGACGACGAAGAGGTCGAGCCCCTTCAGTGCCGAGAGCACATGGTCGGCGCGCGGCAGCGAGACAGCCGGGTTGGTCGCCATCACCCAGAGCGCCCGGATGCGCTTTTCGGCGACGGCGTCGAGCATGGCTACCGCCTTGAGCCCCTCGTGGCGCGCCATGTTGGGCGCGTTCCAGAAGCGGCCGACGCGGTCGATCTCGGCCGGGGTGTAGTTCATATGGGCCGCCAGCATGTTGGCGAGCCCGCCGACCTCGCGCCCGCCCATGGCGTTGGGCTGGCCGGTCAGCGAGAACGGCCCGCCGCCGGGCCGGCCGATGCGGCCGGTGGCGAGGTGGCAATGCAGGATCGCGGCGACCTTGTCGGTGCCCTGTGCCGATTGGTTGACGCCCTGGCTCCAGGCCGTGACCACGGCAGGCGTGCCGGCCCAGAGCGCGTAGAAGGCGGCGATATCGGCCAGCTTCAGCCCGGTATGGCTCGCGACCGCCGCCATATCGGGCGCGATGGCGCGGGCATTGGCCAGCGTCTCGTCGAAGCCCGCGGTGTGATTGGCGAGATAGGTCGCGTCGGTCAGGCCTTGATCAGTGAGATGGACGAGCAGGCCGGCGAAGAGCGCGCCGTCCGAACCCGGCTTCAGCGGCAGGACAAGGTCGCTATCCTCGGCTGTCGCGGTGACGCGCGGATCGATGACGACGACCTTGGCGCCGCGCTCGGCCCGGTTCTGCTGGATGCGGCGGAACAGGACCGGGTGGCACCAGGCGGTGTTCGAGCCGACCAGCACGATCAGGTCGGCGCAGTCGAGGTCCTCGTAGCTGCCCGGCACGGTGTCCGAGCCGAAGACGCGGCGCTGGCCGGCGACGGTCGAGGACATGCAGAGCCGTGAATTGGTGTCGACATGCGGTGAGCCGATGAAGCCCTTCATCAGCTTGTTGGCGACATAATAATCCTCGGTCAGGAGCTGGCCGGAGAGGTAGAAGGCGACGGCTTCCGGGCCATGCTCGGCGATGATCGTCTTGAGGCCATCTGCGACCGCATCGAGCGCGACGTCCCAGGACACGCGATCATAATCACCAGCGGCATTGCGCTTCAGCGGGTGCAGGACGCGGCTGCCGAGGCCGAGCGTCTCGCCCAGCGCCGAGCCCTTGGAGCAGAGCCGGCCGAGATTGGCGGGATGGGTCGGATCGCCCGCCACAGCCGCGCCGCCCTTGCCGTCCGGCAGCGCCAGCACGCCGCAGCCGACCCCGCAATAGGGGCAGGTCGTGCGGACCGGGCCGGCGCTGGATAGCGGGGCGTCGTGGCGCATGTCAGGCGGCCTCCCCGACGCAATAGGCCTCGCCGAAGGGCAGATCGGCGCGCATGGCCGTGATGTCCTGGCCGGAGCGGATCAGGCCGAGATAGAACAGCGCGCCCGAGGTCTCGCCGACGAGGATGCAGCCGACGAGCCTTCCCTCGCGCAGCACGAACTTGCGGTAGATGCCGGCGGCGCGGTCGCGCAGCACGACAAGCTCATCGCCCTCGCCCGCCTCGAAATCGCCAGCCGAGAAGACGCCGACGCCGCTGACCTTGAGGTTGGTCGCGAGCAAGGAGCCGGCATAGCTGGCGTCCTTGCCGGCAAGCCGCGCTGCGAGCACGCGGGCCTGCTCATAGGCCGGCTCGACCAGGCCGTAGACCTGGCCGCGATGCTCGGCGCATTCGCCGATGGCGAAGATCGCGGGATCGTCGCTGGCCAGGCCGTCATCGACCAGGATGCCGCGATTGGTTGCGATGCCCGCCGTCTTGGCGAGGCTGGCATTCGGCCGGACGCCGATGGCGATGACGACGAGATCGGCGGGGACGATCGTGCCACCTGCAAGCTCGACGCCCTCGACCTTATCCGTGCCGACGAAGCCCTTGGTGGCGGCGTTGAGGCGCACCGCGATGCCGCGCTTGCTCATCTCAGCCGCGAGCAGCGCCGCACCTTCGCCATCGAGCTGGCGTTCCATCAGCCGGTCGACGAGGTGCAGCAGCGTGACCTTGCCGCCGGCCCTGGACAGCCCATAGGCCGCCTCCAGCCCGAGCAGGCCGCCGCCGATCACGACGATGCGGGCGCCGCGCTCAGCATGGGCGCGCAGCAGCTCGACATCGGCGGTGTCGCGGAAGGTCGCGACGCCGGGCAGATCGATGCCGGGAAACGGCGGCTTCAATGGGCTTGAGCCGGTGGCGAGCACGAGCTTGGCATAAGGCAGGCTCAGGCCGCCTTCGAGCGCAATCGTCTTCGCCTCGCGATCGATCGCCGTGACGGCCCGGCCGTACAGCGTCGAGACACCCCTCGCCCGCCACCAGACGGCGGGCTTCAGCTCGATATCGGGCGCGCCGATCTCGCCCGCCAGCAGCGGCGAGAGCAGCACGCGGTTATAGGCGAGCCTGGGCTCGGCGCCGATCACCGCGATGGAATAGCGGCCGAGCGCGCGCTGGCTGAGCTCGTCGACCAGCCGCGTCGCCGCCATTCCCTTGCCGACGATGATCAGCGGTTCGGCCATCACTCCCTCCCCCCGCTTGCGGTGGGGAGGGTTGGGGTGGGGGGCAGTGCCGCTCGGCGCGACAACGCAGGTGGCACTCCGGCTTTACGCCCCCCCATCCCTAGCCCTTCCCCACCGCAAGCGGGGGGAAGGGGATGGCGGCGCGCCTCAGGGTTACGGTTGAGGGAAACTGAGCGGGCCATGGCTCAGGCGATCCGCTTGATCTTGAGGGCCTTGAGGTAGTCCATCGGCGCCGCCGGATCGAACTTCACGCCGTCGAAGAAGGTCTCGACACCGCGCGAGTCGCCCTTGGGCGCATTGGCGACGCCGAGCGTCTTGGCGGCCTCCGACCAGAGGTCGCTGCGGTTGGTCTTTTCGACCAGCGCCTTGATGTCCAGCGTCGGCTCGAACTTGCCCCAGCGGATGTTCTCGGTGACGAACCAGGTGTCGAGGCTCTTCCAGGGATAGGAGGCGGCGCCGCCCTCGCCCCAGAACTTCATGTAGAGGTTGGTGCCCTTGGCGACGCGGCCATTGCCGTAATTGATGTCGCCCTTGAGCCGGCCGATGATGTCGGCGACGGGCACGTTGAACCATTGCCGGCGGCCGACGATGTCGGCCAGCTCCTGCTTGTTGTCCATCTTGTCGGCCCAGATCTGGGCCTCCATGACGGCCATCAGGATCGCCTGCGTCGCCTTGGGATTGGCGTCGACGACGTCGGCGCGCATGCCCAAAATCTTCTCGGGGTGCTGGAACCAGAGCTCGCCCGTGGTCAGCGCGGTGTAGCCGATGTTCTGGTTGACGAGCTGCTCGTGCCAGGGATCGCCGACGCAGAAGCAGTCCATGGTGCCGACCTTCATGTTCGCCACCATCTGCGGAGGCGGCACGGTGATCAGCTTGATCTCGCTGTCGGGGTCGATGCCGCCGGCCGCGAGCCAGTAGCGGATCCAGAGATCATGGGTGCCGCCCGGGAAGGTCATGGCGGCGGTCAGCTCCTTGCCGGCCGCGCGCTTGCGCTCGAAGGCCGCCTTCAGGGCCGAGGCATCCTTCTGGACGTTCAAGTCCTTGTACTCGTTGGAGACCGAGATGCCCTGGCTGTCCTCGTTGAGGTTGAGCAGCGTGTACATCGGCAGCGGCTGGCCGTTCTGCATCACCTTGCCGGTCGAGTAGAGATGCGTCTTCGGCCGCAGGATGTGGCCGCCATCGATGCCGTTATTCTTGAAGCCGAGCGCCATGTTGTCGCGCGTCGCGCCCCAGGAGGCCTGCTTGGCGATCTCCATGTCGGGCAGGCCGTATTTGGCGAAGAGGCCCTTCTCCTTGGCGATGATCAGCGGCGCGGCATCGGTGAGCGCGATGTAGCCGAGGCGCGTGCCCTTGATCTCGGGACCGGCTTCCTGGGCGAAGGCGCCCGACGGAAACGCAGTCCTGGCTGCGGCGAGAAGCGCGGCGGCGCCGGAGAGCTTGAGCAGCTGGCGGCGGCTTGAACCTGAAACTCCGGCCTTCTGAACGGTCTTCGTCATCGATCGCCTCGTGGATGTGAAAGGGTTGGGCCCGCCATGCCGCCGAAAACGAAAACGCCGCGCGAGAGCGCCCTTGCGGGCCCAATCGACAGCGGCGTTGCTGTGCGTTCCGGTTCGAACTGGCGCGGGCAGCGTTGGCCGCGTCGTTAGAACCGATACAAAACGCGTGCCAGCCGGCGGCGGCCGGGCCAAGCGTTTGAATTGCTTTGGTTCAAGGCTGAATCAGCCGGGCGGGCCGAAGGGCCGATCTGCCCTTGTGCGTCGCACAAATGCGACGCAGATGCACAAAACTTGCGCAAGCCTGAAAATTCAGCGGCGGGCTTCGAACAGCGCCGGGCGGAAGACCAAGCGGGCGATCTCGGCGGCAGCGGGATCATCGCTGAGCTGCCCGGCGCGCCCCATCCCGGCCAGCACCCAGTCGGCATGGGCAGGGTCGGGGCGAATGGCGTCGGGGTCGAAGCGGATATAGTCGGGAACGTGGCGGGTCGGGCGATTGCCGCCCTGCGCGATCTCGCCGCGCAGCACGGATTCGACGATATCGGCGCGGGTGTTGAGCCGCTCCGGCGCGGCCAGCAATTCAGCGAGATGCGGCCAGTTGGCCGGGGAGTTCGCCCAGCGGCTGGCCTCGATCAGGGCGGCGTTGAGTTTTGAGACCGCCTCGCTGCGGCGCTCGACATCGTCGGCCCGCCAGGCCAGCACCTTTTCCGGGCAATCGGGCTGAAGATCGACGCCGCAATGCAGGATGGCGCCGATGCCGGTGGCGACGGCCAGCGTGTTCCAGGGCGCGCCGGCACAGAAGCCATCGACCTGGCCGCTGCTCAGCGCCTCCACGGTGCGCACCGGCGGCACGACCTCGAAGCGGACATCTTCGCCGAGCTTGACGCCACCCAGCGCCATCCACTCGCCGAGCAGGTAGGTGTGGCTGGAGAAGGCGAAGACCGCGGCGAAGGTCAAAGGCGGCAGGCCGGAGGCCTTGCGGGTCGCGACCAGCTTCGCCAGTGCCCGGGCCGAGACGGCGGGATCGGCGAGATCGCCCTGCGCCGCACGCGACAATTCCTCGAAGCGGCGCTGCGAGACGGTGATGGCGTTGCCGTTGAGGTTGAGCGCTATCGGCACCGCCATCGGTGCCTTGACACCGTTGAGGCCGAGCGTCGAGGCGATCGCGGCGGGCGCGAGCATATGGGCCGCGTCGAGCAGGCGGACATGCAGCTTGTCGCGCAGGTTCGACCAGGAGACGTCGCGCACCAGTTCGAGCGAGAGGCCTTCCGCCTCGGCGAAGCCCTCGTCGGCCGCAGCGACCAGAAGCGCGGCATCGACCAGCGGCAGGAATCCGACACGCAGATGCAGGGTCATTTCAGCACCTCGGCGGCTGTGATGATGGAGCGGGCGATCTCGGCGAGCTTGCGCTTCTCGTTCATCGCGGTGCGGCGCATCAGGGCGTAGGCCTCGTCCTCGCCGAGCCCTTTCAGGCGCATGACGATGCCCTTGGCGCGGTCGATCGCCTTGCGCTCCTCGAGCTGGGAGCGGGCCTCGTCGAGCTCCTCGCGCAGGCGGCGGAAGGCGTTGAAGCGGCTGATGCAGGTCTGCAGGATCGGCTTCAGCCGCTCCTTCTTCAGGCCGTCGACGATATAGGCGGAGACGCCGGCCTCGACCGCCGCCTCGATCGAGGCCGTGTCGGACTGGTCGACGAACATGGTGATCGGGCGCTTCACGTGGCGGCTGACCAGGAACATGTCGGCCAACGCGTCGCGGCTCGGGTCCTCAAGGTCGATCACGACCACGTCGGGATCATGCGCCTCGATCGCGGCGACGAGCCCATTGGTCGCGCCGATGCGGACGAGGTCGGTGAAGCCGGCCTCGCGCAGGCCCTCGTCGATGATCGCGGCGCGGACGGGGTTGGCGTCGACGATCAGGATTTTGAGGTCCGGCTTCATGTCCGCGATCTATGCCTTGCACCCGCAGGAATGAAGCCGCCGCCCTCAACCCGCCAGGATGGCGACCCCGGCCAGAACCAAACCACCGCCGGCGACGCGCGCCAGCAGCGGCGCTCGCGCGGCAAGTCCGCTCGCCAGCACGAGGCCGACGCCATGCAGCGCCGCGGTCGCGACGATGAAGCCGAGCGCATAGCTGAAGCCGCTGGCATTCTCGGGCAGCTCGGCGCCATGGGCGAAGCCGTGGAAGATGGCGAAGAGGCCGCAAGCCAGCGTGCCGGCCGCGAGCGGCGGCGAGAGCCTGAACGTGATCGCAAGGCCCAGCATCACAACGGAGATGGCGATGCCGATCTCGACGCCGGGCAGCGCTACGCCGGACATGCCCCAGATGCCGGCGGCGACCATCATGCCGACGAAGGCGACGGGGTAGGCGATGCGCGCCTTGCCGCCGACGAGCCCGGCCCAGAGGCCGACGGCGACCATGGCCAGGATATGGTCGAGCCCGGTCAGCGGGTGCAGCAGGCCGTGGGCGAAGCCGTCGACCGAGCCGTGGCCGGTATGGGCCAGGGCGGGCGCAGCCGCCGCCATCGTCAGGAGGAGCGCGAGCGCGCCGGTGATCCGCTTCGTCATCGTCAGTTCCCTCAGCCTTGCGCGGCGGCTCGGAGCCCGCCCGCCGTCTCGATGAAATCCACCACCACGTCGACCCCGTCACCCGCCCGCGTATTGGTGAAGACGAAGGGGCGCTTGCCGCGCATGGTGCGCGAATCCCGGTCCATCACTGCAAGATCCGCACCGACATATGGCGCAAGATCGATCTTGTTGATGACGAGCAGGTCGGAGCGGGTGATGCCCGGCCCGCCCTTGCGCGGGATTTTTTCGCCCGCAGCTACGTCGATGACGTAGATCGTGATGTCGGCCAGTTCGGGCGAGAAGGTCGCGGCGAGGTTGTCGCCGCCGGATTCGATCAGGATGAGGTCGAGCTTGGGGAATTTGGCTCGCATCTCCTCGACCGCGGCGAGGTTGATCGAGCAATCCTCGCGGATCGCGGTATGCGGGCAGCCGCCGGTCTCGACGCCCATGATGCGCTCTTCCGGCAGGGCGCCGGCCACGGTCAGCAGGCGCGCATCCTCCTTGGTGTAGATGTCGTTGGTGATGGCGCAGAGGTCGTAGCGATCGCGCATGCGCTTGCAGAGCACCTCCATCAGCGCGGTTTTGCCGGAGCCGACCGGGCCGCCGATGCCGACGCGAAGCGGGCCGTGGGGTGAGCTAGTCATGAGCGGAACAGCCTCGAATACTGGGTTTCGTGACGCAAAGACGCCAGGTCCGAGCGAAGCGCGCAGCCGCCGAGATCGTCGAGCGTCGCGGCCTCGGTGCGTGCGGCGGCCTCATGCAAGGACGGCACCAGCCCGGCGATGATCCTCTGCCCGTCGGTCTGGCCGACGATGCCGAGCCTGACCGAGGCCGAGACGAGGTTCGCGACGAAGCCGAGCGCATAGGCCTCCAGCGCCGGGCGCAGCGGCACGTCATGGCCATTGGTGGCGACGGCGACGGCGACGGGATAGGCGACGTCGCCATCCCAGGCCGCGCGCAGCCGATCAAACGATGCGCAGGGCCAGGCGGCACGCCCGGCCAGGATGAAGGCATTGCCCTGCGTCACCGTCTCCAGCCGGCGCTCGGCGGAGTTGGCCAGGGCCAGCGCCAGTTCGGCGATCTCGGCGAGCGCGGCCCCATCCCCCTCCCCGCAGGCGCGCCAGGCGCAGGCGAAGAGCACGAGGTCATTGTGCAGCGAGCCGTGCGTGACGAGCGCGTCGAGCCAGTCGCGCAACGTCGCGGCGTCGGTGAGGTCGCCGGCCTCATGGGCCCATTCGAGCCCATGCGAATAGGCGAAGGCGCCGACCGGGAAGGACGGCGAGAGCCAGACCAGCAGCGGCAGATGGGCGTGAGACATCAGCCCTCAATGGTCGTGCTTGTGGCCCTTATGCGCATGCTCGGCGCCGTGATGGTGGCCATGATCGTGCTTGTGGTCGTGGTCATGGCCGCAGCCGCAATCGGCGCCATGGGCATGCGCGTGATCGTGCTTGTGCTCGTGGCCATGTTCGTGCGCGTGCTTATGGTCGTGGCCGTGGTCATGAGCCTTGTGATCATGGTGTTCATGGCCATGATCATGATGGTCATGGCTGTGATCGTGACCGCAGCCACAATCTGCACCGTGGGCATGATGCTCATGGCCGTGATGATCGTGACCACTATGGTCATGGCCCGCGTGATCATAGGCGCCGCGCTCCGGCTGGAACGGCCGCTCGACCTCGCTCATGGCGCAGCCCTGGCCGCGGATCATCTCGGCGAGGACATGGTCGTTCTCGATATAGATCGCATCGGCCGTGATCTCGGCCGGGGTGTGGCGGTTGCCGATATGCCAGGCGACGCGCATCAGGCGCAGCGGGTTCTCGGCACGTATCTCCAGCAGGCGCTGCGCCGCGGCCTTGATCAGGACAAGCCGGCCGTCCTCGAGCTTGACGGCGTCGCCATCGTTCAGCGCGGTCGGCTTGTCGAGGTCGAGCAGGATGTCGAGCCCGCCATCGCCCTTGAGCGCGACGCGGCGGCGGTTGCGGTCCTCATGGTCGAGGGTCAGCGTCTCGACGACCTTGTCCTGCTTGACCGCGGCCTTGCGGGTGACGGAGGTGGCGCGCAGCATGATCGTGAACCTGTGCGAGATGGATCAGAGGCGATCGACCGATCGCGGTTCGATCACTTCGATCACCGGCGGAGCCGTGACGCAAGCCCCTGCGACATCGAGGAAGGCCCGCAGGTGCGGCTGCTGCAGGTGCCGGTCGACATGCTCGCGCTGCTCCCAGCTCTCGATGCAGACGAAATGCCCGGGCTCGGTCAGGCTCTCATGCATGTCATAGGCGAGGCAGCCATGCTCGCGGCGCGTCGCGGCGATGCAATCGCGCGCCGCAGCGACGAAAGCCGCACGGGCATCGGGCCGCACCCGCGCCCGCGCGATGACGATAACCGGATCGGACATGCGGCCTTGCCTCCTACGTAGCCGGGGCCAAGCGCCCCGACCGGATACGCATGAGACTCGACCAAGGATGCAGGGCGCGCGATGCCGGCTTTACAGATGGTAAACAGACCGCTCGCGACGCGTACGGCGCAGACCGGAGGCACCGACCTAGTAGCAGAGATGGTGTTTGCGCCGCCAAGTTTGGCAGCAGCGCTCAGCGCGGCAGCGCCTTCACATCGGTGTCGAATTTCTTCAGCAGCCGCGAGCGCTCGGCCGGGCTGCCCCAGCGCGGCGTGTCGTAGTCGATCAGCTTGATCTCCGAGAATTTCGGCGCGTCCGGCGAGAGTTCGGCGTTCTTGTTCGAAGGGATCGAATTGATCTTCAGCTTGGCGTTGATGTTCTGCGCCTCGGGCGAGAGCGCGAAGTCGAGGAACTTGCGGGCCGCCTCCGGGTTCTTGCCGCCCTTGATGATGGAGACCGAGCCGGTCTCGTAGCCGGTGCCCTCGCAGGGGGCGAAGGTCTTGACCGGCGCGCCCTGCAATTGCTGCGTCAGCATGTCGTGGATGAAGGCGATGCCGACCGTGGTCTCGCCAAGCGCCGTCGCCTTGACCGGGGCGATGCCGGATTTGGTGTACTGGTTGACGTTCTTGTGCAGGGCCTTGAGGTAGTCGAAGCCTTTCTCCTCGCCCAAGCGCTGGACGGTGGTGGCGAGGAAGACATAGGCCGTGCCGGAGGAGCTCGGATCGGCGATCTGGATCTCGTCCTTGAACTTGGCGTCGAGCAGATCGGCCCAGCATTTCGGCTCGGGCAGGCCCTTCTTCTTGAGAAGCTCGGTGTTGTAGCCGACGCCGAGCGCGCCGAGGTAGATCCCGGCGGTGCGGAACTTGGACTGCTCGGCATGGCGCTGCGCCCATTCGTGCAGTTCGGGCAGGCGCGGTGACTTGTACTCGTCGAGCAGCCCCTCGTCCGCCGCCTGCAAATGCGGCTCGCCGGGCCCGCCCCACCAGATATCGCCGCGCGGATTCGTGGCCTCGGCCTTGACCTGGGCATAGACCTCGCCGGTGCTCTTGCGCACCATCGCGACCTTGATGCCGGTCGAGCGCTCGAACATCGCCGCGCCCTCGCGGCACTGCTCTTCGAGGATGGAGCAGTAGACCGTGACCTGGCCCTGCGCCGTCGCAGGCTGATGCGCAGCGATGAGCGCCGCGCCAGCGAGCCAGAACCACGCCTGGCGGGCAAAACGGAAACGAGTCATGGGCCTCTCCCTGGCAATTTTTATTTGCCAGCAAAGAAGCGGATCGCAGGCCTGCAAGTCAATATGCCGGCCGCAAGCAGGGGATTATTCCCTGGCAAAACGGCGAAATCAGCCATTTCAGAACAGGAAATACCGCTGCGCCAGCGGCAGTTCCTTCGCCGGCTCGCAAACCAGCAGCTCGCCATCGGCGACCACCGCATAGGTCTCCGGGTCGATCTGGATGTCGGGCGTAGCGTCGTTGTGGATCATGCTCTTCTTCGAGATGCCGCCGCGGGTGTTCTCGACCGCGACCATCTCCTTCTCGGTGCCGAGGCGGTTCCTCAGCCCGTTCGCCATGGCGGCCTGCGAGACGAAGACCAGCGAGGTCGAGGTCACGGCCTTGCCGAAGGCGCCGAACATCGGGCGATAATGCACCGGCTGCGGCGTCGGGATCGAGGCGTTGGGGTCGCCCATCGGCGCGGCGGCGATCATGCCGCCCTTGATGATCAGGTCCGGCTTGGCGCCGAAAAAGGCCGGCGACCAGATCACGAGATCGGCGAGCTTGCCGATCTCGACCGAGCCGATATGGCGGGAGATGCCGTGCGAGATCGCCGGGTTGATCGTGTATTTCGCGACATAGCGCTTGGCGCGGAAATTATCGGCGCCGGTGCCGACATCCTCCGGCAGCGGGCCGCGCTGGACCTTCATCTTGTGAGCGGTCTGCCAGGTCCGGGTGACGACCTCGCCGACGCGGCCCATGGCCTGGCTATCCGACGACATCATCGAGAGCGCGCCGAGATCGTGCAGGATGTCCTCGGCCGCGATGGTCTCCTTGCGGATGCGGCTCTCGGCGAAGGCGAGATCCTCCGGGATCGACGGCGAGAGGTGGTGGCAGACCATGAGCATGTCGAGATGCTCGTCGAGCGTGTTGACGGTGAAGGGCCGCGTCGGGTTGGTCGAGGAAGGCAGCACGTTCTCCAGGCCCGCGACCTTCATGATGTCGGGGGCATGGCCGCCGCCGGCGCCCTCGGTGTGAAAGGCGTGGATCGTACGGTTCTTGAAGGCCTTGATCGTGTCCTCGACGAAGCCCGACTCGTTCAGCGTGTCGGTATGGATCATCACCTGCACGTCATAGTCGTCGGCGACCGAGAGGCAGTTGTCGATCGCGGCCGGGGTCGTGCCCCAGTCTTCGTGCAACTTTAGCGCGCAGGCGCCGGCCTCGACCATCTCGACGAGCGCGCCGGGCAGCGCCGCATTGCCCTTGCCGGCGAAGGCGAGGTTCATCGGGAAGGCGTCGGCGGCCTTGATCATCTGGCCGAGATGCCAGGGGCCGGGCGTGCAGGTCGTCGCGAGCGTGCCATGGGCCGGGCCGGTGCCGCCGCCCAGCATGGTGGTGAGGCCGCTCATCAAGGCGTCCTCGATCTGCTGCGGGCAGATGTAATGGATGTGGCTGTCGAAGCCGCCGGCGGTGATGATCTTGCCCTCGCCGGCGATGACCTCGGTGCCGGGACCGACGATGATCGTCTCGGACGGGTCGAAATTGCCGAAGCCGGCCTGGATGTCGGGATTGCCGGCCTTGCCGATGGCGCAGATGCGGCCGGCCCTGATGCCGATATCGGCTTTGACGATGCCCCAATGGTCGAGGATCAGCGCGTTGGTGATGACGGTGTCGACCGCGCCGTCGGCATTGCGGACCTGGGACTGGCCCATGCCGTCGCGGATGACCTTGCCGCCGCCGAACTTCACCTCCTCGCCATAGGTGGTGAAGTCCTTCTCGACCTTGATGACGAGCTCGGTGTCGCCGAGGCGCACCGTGTCGCCGGTGGTGGGACCGAACATCGCTGCGTAGGCATTGCGGGGAAAGGCGAAGGGCATGGGAGAGCCTCAGGGTCGCAGGGGCGAGAATAGGTCGGTCATCCCGACGGCATCGCCGTCGAATGTCAGCGTGGTCGAACAGCCGGATGCAAGATTCGTCGCACCGATCAGGCAGTCCGGGAACTGCGCCTTGCCGTTCTCGAAAAAATCGAGTGCCCGCTCCACAAGATCGGCACGTTCGACGACGAAGTCGGGCGCCTCGATGACGTGACGCAGGCGCATCGCGATCTCGTCCCGCTTCAACCGATAGCGCCGCGCCAGCGTCCAAGCGAACTCGCTGAGTACGATGTGGTTGACGAACAATGGCTCGCCAACTGCCTCGTCGAGCAATCGCTCGACAACAGCGGTTTGACCGGCGTCCGACAGATCGACCGTGCGCAGCAGGATGTTGGTGTCGATCCCCCGCATCAACGCGCCAACCGGACGCGTTCTTCCTGCGCATTCATTTCTTCAGTAATGGCGTCTTCGATATCGGCTTGCGTCAATGGCCGCCCCAAGGTCAGAGGCGGCACGGTCTCGCGCAGCTCGCGAATGCTCCGCCGCCGCCTCGGCGCGACCGTGAGCGTCTTGTCGTCGCTCAGTTCGAAGCGCAGCTCGTCGCCCGGCCGCAGGTCGAGCGCCTGACGGATTTCCACCGGCAAGGTGAACTGGCCCTTCGAGGTCAATGTGCTGGCTGCCTTGATCATTGCGGACGCCTTTCGTCAGAAGATCGCCTTACCGTAGCACGCTCCTTACACGCTTAGAAGTAAGGAGCCGTCGGCGCAGCCGCAACCTGGGCCGATCGATTACTCGTTCTCCGCGGCTGGCGATGCTGGCCCGTCCGGCTTCCGGCGCGCCGGCTTCTTCTTCGCTGCAGGCCTGGCCTTGGCAAGCCGCTTTGCCTGATCGCGCTGGGTATCCTGCAGGATCTCGAGCTGGACCTGCTGGATTTCGGCCAGGCGCTGCCATTGCTTGGTGATGAGGTGGTCGATCTTCTCGTGCAGATGCCGGATTTCTAGCTCGGCCTTGAGATTGACCTGGTAGTCGTTGGAGGAGCGCAGCCGGTCCTTCTGCTCCTGCCGCTTCTGGCTCATCATGATGATCGGCGCCTGGATGGCGGCGATGCAAGAGAGCACGAGATTGAGCAGGATGAAGGGATAGGGGTCGAAGGCGCCCGTGCCCTGGAGCACGTTGATCACCATCCAGACGAAGATCACGCAGCCGAAGCTGATCAGGAAGGCCCAGGAGCCGCCAAAGCTCGCGAGCCCATCGGAAAGGTGCTCGCCGAGGGTGCGCTTCTCGTCGAAATCCTCCTCGACATTGGCCGCGATCGTATCCTGCCTGGCGATGCTCTCGACGACCTCGCGGTCGAGGTCCGAGTACTCGCCGTGCTCCTCGCGCAGGATCTCCTCGACATAGCGGGTGCGATAACGCGCCAGCTCGGTCTTGCTGATCAGGCTGTGCTCGGTGAGCTGCGGGAAATCGACAAGGATGCGCTCGGCGAGCGAGGGGCGCAGCGTCTCCAGCGGCACGAGGTTCTTGCGGCTGGTCTCGACGCCGGAAATGGCGCAGACGCCGCGCTTCTTGCCGTTTCCATCGAGAGGCGGGCGTGGCGGTTCAACGATCTCCGACATCGGCTCTTCCCGGATACTGCGGCTGTAGGCACTATTCGACGATCGCGAAGCCGGCGTCTACCGGCGCGCCCCGGTCGAATGTCAGCGTCCGCTGACAGCCGGCTTGACGGTTCAACATGCCGATCAGCGCATCGTTGAAGCCGCCGCCTTCGCGCTTGACGAGTTCGAGCGCTGCGGCGACCTCTCCATGCGCCTCGATCTCGAAGCTCGAGCCGTGCAGCAGCGTCTCGATCGCGAGATGGATGTCGCCAGGCCCGGCCCGATATTTCCGGATTAGGCTCCAGGTGACCTCGGCCAGGACGACGAGGTTGATGTAGCCCCGCTCCGCGGGTGTGAGCTTTCCCAAAATGTCGCGCGCCTTCGGCGATTGCACCGGGTCGTCATCGGTCAGCGCACGCAGCAGGATGTTAGAATCCAGCCCGATCATGCGGCGCGGGGCGGCTTGCCGCCCAAGGATTTGCCGCCCAAGGATTTACCGCCGGGGGGGGCCGCCACGAGACCGGCCCTGGCCGGATTTGGTCGCCTCGTCATCCGCCAGAAGCTGCGCGGCGATGGCGTCGTCGTCGCTCGCATAGGCAGGATCCGGCTTGAGATGCGACAGCAGGCCAAAGATCGCCGAGGCGGGAAGGTTGCGCGGTCTGACGAAGACGCGCCCGTCCCTCAGCATGACGAACTCGACCTGCTCCCCCGCCTGCAGATTCCAAGCTCGCCGAATCTCGATTGGCAGCGTCAGCTGCCCCTTTGAGGTGACGGTCGCATCAAAGGTAGCCATGCCCGATCCCTTCCATTGCGCCATATCCTTACATATAGCGGAAAGTAAGGAATCCTACAATTTCCCCATGACCTCCTGCCGGAAGCCATAGACCTCGCGCTTGCCGGCAAGCGCGACCAGCCTGACTTCGCGGCTCTGGCCGGGTTCGAAGCGCACGGCGGTGCCGGCGGGGATATCGAGACGAAACCCCCTCGCCTTCTCGCGCTCGAAGGCGAGCGCCGGGTTGGCCTCGTAGAAATGGTAGTGCGAGCCGATCTGGATCGGCCGGTCGCCGGTATTGGCGACGGTCAGCGTCAGGCTCTCGCGGCCCTCGTTCAGGATGAGATCGCCCGGCAACGTCGTGACCTCGCCCGGCTTCAGGCGCCCGGCCGAGCCGCGGATCGGCTCATGCACGGTGACGAGCTTGGTGCCGTCGGGAAAGGTCGCCTCGACCTGGACGTCGTGGATCAGCTCGGCGATGCCGTCCATGACCTGGTCGGCGGCGATGACATGGGCGCCGGCCTCCATCAGCTCGGCGACCGATCTGCCGTCGCGCGCGCCCTCGACCACGAAGTCGGTGATGAGCGCGACGGCTTCGGGATAGTTGAGCTTGACGCCGCGCTCCAGCCTTCGCCGCGCCACCATGGCAGCCATGGCGATGAGCAGCTTGTCCTTTTCGCGCGGCGTCAGATTCATGCCTTGGCCTTCTCTTCGTCTTCGTCGGTGTCGTCTTCCGAGGTCTCGGTCTCTTCGCCGTCCTCGTCGTCCTCTTCCTCGTCGCCTTCGTCTTCAGCCTCTTCCTCGTCTTCGTCGAGGTCGGCATATTCGTAAGCGAAGATGATCTCGCCGGTCGCCGGATCGAAGATGCTCGAGGACGAATCCTCAAAAGCTTCGATCAGCATTTCCGCATCTTCCGGGCCGTCGACGTCGAAGCGGCGGACGGCGTTTTCGCCCTCGCCACCGAGAGTCAGTTCCATCGCCCAGCCCCGAGCGCCGGTGTCGTAGATGCATTTCAGCCCATGGATCGCCAGCATGATGCTCTCCTCAAGTTGACCACGTGCGCGGCAGCGCACGCTTGGTCACATGCCGAAGCAGCATGACGAGGGCGCGACGGAGAGCCCCCGCGTCAGTGGAGAGCAGGCGGATGACGAGCAGGCCGGAGACGAGGCCCGCGCCGGCCTCGACGCCGGTGAAATCAGGGCTTTCGGCGAAGACCGCGCGGATATCGTCGAGCTGCGACAGATGGTCCGGCCCGGCGGCGATCACGGTCGCGGTGGCGCGGGCGCCGGCGCCAATGGCCGGGCGGGCGAGCTTGGCCTCGATGGCGCCATCGAGCCGCAGATCCTCGGCGAAGACGAGCCTGCCCTCGCGCCGGATGCGCCAGCGGTCGCGCAGGGCGCCGCGCGTCACCACCTCGCCCATGGCGCTGCGCCCGAAATAGACGGTTTCGCAGGCGACGAGCCGGGAATCGGCGGCGAGATCGATGGTCAGGTTGCGGGCCAGCCGCGCGCCCGAGAACAGGATGCTCTCCTGCGGCAGCCAGGCGAGGCTGGCACCGGCACCGACCGAAAGCGTCGTCTCGACGCGCGTATCCGCCCCCTGGCTGCGGTAGATCTTCTCGGCCGCCTGGCTGGTGATGACCGCCTCGGCGCCCGGCCCCACCACAGCCGCGACGCGCATCGCATCGCCGCCGGCCATGCCGCCGCCGGTATTGATCAACACCGCCTCGCAGGTCGCGTCGAAGGTGGTCGGGAAGCGGGCGCGGTAGCCACCGGACTCGGCCACTTCGAGCCGGCGCGTGACCTCGCCAACCTTGCCGAAGCGCAGCCGCACGCCACCATCGGCCCTGACATAGGCCGGCAGAAGCGGTTCGGCAGAGGCCGGAATGGGCGGCGCTAACATCTCGAGGCCTGAGCTAGGGGGCGCACCAATCTTCCGTGCGCCGCTTTGCCGGGCAAGGGGTTCGGCCGCAGCTACTGCCTAAATTTACGGCAGAGACCACCTGTGAGGGCGACGCTCAGTCGGCTTCGGCCAGGAACCGCTCGACCTCGTCGCGCGTCGGCGCACCGGCGCGGCCGCCGAAGCGCATGCATTTGATCGCGGCGGCAGCCGAGGCGAAGCGGATGGCCTCGCGCTCGCCCTGCCCTTCGGCCAGCGCAAGCGCGAAGGCGCCGTGCCAGACGTCGCCCGCGCCGAGCGTGTCCACGGTCTCGATGCTGAAGGCCGGGATATGCGCAACCACGCCGTTCTCGAGGAAGAGCACGCCTTCCTTGCCGAGCGTGACGGCGAGCCAGTTGGCGGCGCCCTGCGCGAGCTTCGCCAGCCCGACGCGCGGGTTCTCCTCGCCCGCGACCTCGCGCAGGGCCTGGGCGCTGAAGGCGACATGGCTTGCCGTCGCGAGGAGGTCGGGATGCGGCGGCCGGCGGTCGCCGTCGAGCACGCCGGGGACATTGGCAGCCCGCGCCAGTTTCAGCGCAGCGAGCGAGCCCTCGCCCCAGCGCGTATCGGCCAGCACGGCGCCAGCGCCGACCGGCAAAGTCGCGGGCAACCAGTCCGGTGCCTCGGGCACGGCGGGATCGGAATAGGATACGACCATGCGCTCGCCCGCAGCATCGACCAGGATGGCAGAGACCGGCGAGCGCAGGCCCTCGAAGCGGTGAGCGAAGCGGATATCGACAGCGTCCGCCTCAAGATCGGCGACGATCCGGTCCCCGGTCAGGTCATCGGAAAGCCGTGTCGCGATCCAGCTCTTGCCGCCGAGCCGCGCGATGGCAGCCGAGGCGTTGCCGGCGCAGCCGCCACCGCCGACGGAGAGATCGCGGGCACGATATTTCTCGCCGCGCGTGGGGAAATGCTCGACGCCGTAGACATAATCGAGCGTGGCGATGCCGAGGCAGAAGACGCCGGCCATGCCGCCTCAGGCGCCGAAGCGGTATTCGCTGACCTGCCGGTAGACCTCGCCAGGGCGCAGGATCGTCGAGGGGAAGTGCGGCAGGTTCGGCGAATCCGGCACGTGCTGCGGCTCCATCGCGATGCCGGCATTGGCGCCGTAGGGCGCGTCGTCGAGGCCCGGCACCGGCGTGTTGATGTTGCGGCCGTCATAGACCTGCAAGGCGGGCTCGGTGGTCCAGACCTGCATGGCCAGCCCGTTGCGCGGTGAGCGCAGCGTCGCGGCATGCGCGATCTCAAGCCCGGCGGCAGCGCTCGGCTCACTCCGGTCGCGGCGCAGGATGAAGTTGTTATCGTACCAGAACAGCGAGCCGTCCGGCTTCGCCAGGCGGACGGGGCGGGCTTTCCGGAAATCATAGGGCGTGCCGACGACGCTCGCGACCGTGCCGTCCGGGATCAGGTCGGTGTCGACAGGCGTTATCAGGTTGGCACGGATTTCGAGCTCGTGGTCGAGGATATCGACGCCGTCGTCGAGCTTGAAATAGGAGTGATGGGCGAGGTTGATGATGGTCGCCGCGTCAGTGGTGGCGCCGAGCTCGATCCGCAACGTCGCCGCGCCGACCAGGCTGTAGCGGCAGAAAACGTTGACCGTGCCGGGCAGCCCGGCATCGCCATCGGGCGAGACCAGGGCGAGCGTCACGCTCGCCTCGTCATGATGCACGAAGGTCCAGGGTCGCTTGCCGAAGCCGTTTCCGCCGCTGTGCAGGCTGTGCCGGCCGTCCTGGTTGAGCGGCATCTGGTAGGTCTTGCCGTCGAGCGTGAAGCGGCCGCCCGCGATGCGGTTGGCATAGCGGCCGGCCATCGCGCCGGCATGCGGCGAGTGGGCGGGATAATCCTCCAGCCGCGGGAAGCCGATGACGACGCGTTGCGTCCCGCCCGCATGCGGCACGACGAGATCGCGCACCACGGCGCCCCATTCGATGATCCGCGCCTGCGCACCCGCAGCCGAGCGCAAGGTCACCTCGTGGATCGGCGTTCCATCGGCGAGCGTGCCGAACAAGGTCTTGGTCAAGGCGGGTTCTCCGAAAAAGTCAGGGGCCGAAGCGGACGGCCTCGATGTCGGTGTGGAGGAAGTCGTTGCCTTTGTAGGCGAGCTTCAAGCCGGAGGTGCGAGCGGCGGCATAGGCAAAGCAGTCGCCCAGGTTGAGGCGCGCAGGATGGCCGGTGAGGTGATGATAGCGATCGGCGCAGGCATGGGCTTCGCGCCCCAGAGCGGCGTCGATCACGATCGAATCCACACCCACGGTATCGAGGAACTCCTCGACCGCCTCACGAGCCTGGACGATCGAGATTCGACGTAATTTCGCGAGGCGACAGGAGGCTTCGAAGATCGCAAGCGCCGTAGTGGACAATTCCGATGCATCGAACATGGCCAGTTTGATCTCGGCCGCCTCAGCCTCCTCGGCTATGGCGGCGATCAGAACAGATGCGTCGAGGAACATCAGAGGTCGCCGTATTCGCGGTCGAAGAATTCCTTGTGCGTCATGCCGTCATCGATGGTCGGATAGGCGGCCAGGCGTTCCCGAGCTTGTCTGAAAGCGGCTTCAATGCGCTCGCGGCGCTCGTCGAGCCGTTTCAACTCATTCTCGACGGCGACGCCGATAGCGCCCTGCAGGGACGTCTTCCGGCGCTTCGCCAACTCGCGGATCTGCCGGTCGATCTTCTCGTCCCGTACGAGGATTCCCATTGGAACCTCCATGATATCACCAAATGATATCATGGAGGCCGTCTTTCAACAAGCAGGCTGGCGCAATCCAGCGCCTCACCAAGCGCCGGTATTCGGCATGCTCGCCCAGGGCTCGGCCGCAGGCTTGGGATCGCCCTTCTGCAGGATCTCGATCGAGATGTTGTCGGGCGAGCGGACGAAGGCCATGTTGCCGTCGCGCGGCGGGCGGTTGATGGTGACGCCCGCCTTCATCAGCTTGTCGCAGGTGGCGTAGATATCGTCGACCTCATAGGCGAGGTGGCCGAAATTGCGGCCGCCGGTATAGGCCTCCGGATCCCAGTTATAGGTCAGTTCCAAGGTCGGGCGGCCGCGGGCGCCCTTGACGTCGGCGGCATCGTCCGAAGCCGCCAGGAAGACCAGCGTGAAGCGGCCCTTCTCGTTCTCGATCCGGCGGGTTTCGACGAGCCCGAACTTGTTCACATAGAAATCGAGCGCCTGGTCGAGATCGGTGACGCGCACCATGGTGTGGAGATAACGCATGCTCTTGGCTCCCCTGTCCGGCCGAGGCCGGGTTGATCTCACCCCGAAATCAGGCGAGAGGCTGTGCTTCTCTCACCTATAGGTGAGAGCATGATGTCGCCGGGAAACGGGTTCCCACTTTTCGACCTCATGCTCTAGAGGCGATCTGCGAGACGAGCCATGACGAAAACGCAAGGCGCCGAGACGACACGTCCCGACGCCGCCGAAATCTCCGGCATCAAGCAGCGCGCCGCCACGTTCTCGGTGCTGGCGACGCTCGTGCTGACGAGCGCCAAGGCGGTCGCGGCCGCGCTCTCCGGCTCGCTGGCCCTGCTGACCGACGCCCTGCAGGGGCTGATCGACATCGGCTCGACGATGTTCACCTGGTTTGCGGTGCGGGCAGCCGACAAGCCGGCCGACGAGGAGCATCACTACGGCCATGGCAAGGTCGAGGCGCTGGCCGCCCTGGTCGAGACCGCCATCCTGTTCGCGCTCGCCGGCGCCATCCTCTGGGAGGCGGTGAGCCGGCTCTGGAGCGGCGCACTCGCCCATGTCGCCGTGACGCCGATTGTGATCGGCGTGATCCTGTTCTCGATGGCGGTCGATGCTGCACGCTGGTGGTCGCTTCACAAGGTCGCCAAGCGCACCGGCAGCGAGGCGCTGGCAGCCGAGGCGACGCATTTCTCGACCGATTTCGTCGGTTCGGCCCTGGTGCTCGTCGGCCTGATCGGCGCCTGGGCCGGGTTCGAGCGGGCCGACACGATCGCGGCCTTCGCGATTGCCGCCTACATGGCCTATTCGGCCTACAAGATCGGCCGCCGCACGCTCGACACACTGCTCGACGCGGCGCCTGCCGGCTTGAGCGAGCGGCTGCGCGAGGTCGCCTCGGGCGTGCCCGGCGTCGTCGCCGTGGATTGGCTCAAGGTCCGGCCGACCGGTGGGCGGACCCATGGCGAGATGGGCATCCGCGTCTCCCGCACCTTGCCGCTGGAGCGCGTGGCCGCGATCAAGGACGCGCTCGTCACGGCGATACGGCAGGCCGAGCCCGGTGCCGAGATCACCATCGCCGCAAACCCGATCCAGGTCGACGACGAGACGGCGCTGGAGCGCGTGCTGCTGATCGCGCTCAAGCTCAAGATCCCGGTGCATCACGTCACCGTCCACATGATCGGCGAGCGGCTCTCGGTCAGCCTCGACATGGAGGTCGATGCCAAATTGCCGCTCGGCGAGGCGCATGAGATCGCGACGCGGCTGGAGGCGGCGATCCGGGCCGAATTCGGCGGCGAGACCGAGGTCGAGACCCATATCGAGCCGATGGAGACCGGTGCCCCGCACGGGCACAACGCCGCCTGGGAAACGGTCGAGGACATCGGCAAGGCGATCGCCAGCGAAGCGGCGCAACTGGGCGGGCCGATCCACGACGTGCACGACGTGCGCGTGCGCCAGACGGGCAACGGGCTCGTGGTGAACTACCATTGCCGCGTCGACCCCAAGCTCGACGTCGCCGCGGTGCACGCCGCCGTGGATGCGATCGAGCGGGCGGTCAGGGCGGCGCGGCCGCAGGTCTGCCGGCTGGTGAGCCATGCCGAACCGGCGCGGATGGCGGAGTCGTGATCCGCGAAAGGCCGATGGAGAAGCGGAAGACGAAGATACGGGAGTGCGCTTTATCCTCCCCGCGATGGTGTTAGTATCCCCCTACGCGGGGTTGCACTTCGAGCCCTCACATGGCTTACCAGAAAGGAGAGCGTTCTTTCTGCTTCTTGCTAGCAACTGGTGCCGGCCAACAAGATTATATGACCTAACGGCACTAAAACTAAGTTTGCAAGACCTGTCCAATGGGAGCGGCCGATGTCCTGGGTTGAGCGCTTGGCGTGTCCGATTTGCCAACATGATTTGCGGAGCGTCGGCGAAGATCGCGTCAGATGCTCAAGTTGCGGCGTGTCTTACCCGGTGCTCCACGACACGCCGATATTGGTGGCAAATGTGAAGTTCGACCGCCGGGACGGGAGCCCCAACCCCGCAACCATCGACGCCTTGGTCAAAAACATCATCTTTGACGAAACCAAGCGAGAAGAGCTAACCGAGTGCTATAGAAGCACATTCACGTTCGACAATAAGATTATCCAGACCGAGGCCGATCAATTTCTCAACAGGCTGCGCAGCGACGGATTGGTGATACCGGAGCCGTGGCCCAAAACTGACGCCGAAGAGCGCACCGTAACGGCCGCAATCGACAACAAGAATGCACGAGCAAACCTGGAGCTGCTCTGCCCGCCGGCCGCCGTTCGGCCCGGCGAGCTTTTCTCTACGACCGTGAAACTTCGCAATGTCGGAGAAACGTCGATTTCATCGACGGGAGACCTGCCGTTCCATCTCTCCTATAGCTGGGCCGACGTAGAGACGGATCAGCTGCGAACGAAACTGCTTATCGACCTCCCACCGGGGCGGCAGATTTCGATGCCGGTCGTGGTGAAGGCCCCTGCCGTTCAAGGAATCCTGCGGCTCTCGCTCCTGCCGGTCATAGAGGGGGTTCGATGGGCGACCGAGGCGAGCGCCTCCTGCGTCGTCGACGTCAACGCGAACGCCGCAGGGACGTTGAGCACGGGCTGGCCCGTCTCTTCCGAAGTCGTCGACTACATGGGCGATCACTTCAACGCAGTGGCGAGGCTCAAGGCCTGGCTCGCCAAGCGGACCTGGACCAGCCCGCCAAGGATCCTTGAGATTGGCGGCAATTTTCATCCGATGATGCGGTATATGGACAATGTGGAGGCCTATAACCTCGACATAGACCCTTTCGGCTTGATGACTGCATCGATCCATCAAAACAGCGGCGGCCAGAAGATTCACAACGTTGTCGCGGACGGAAACATGCTGCCGTTCCACGATAATTTCTTCGATGCGATTGTGATGTTCGCGACGCTGCACCATTTTCCGGAGCCGCAGGACTTTCTCGGCTCGATCAAGCCAAAGCTTAAGGCGGATGGCTTTCTAGGTCTATTCTGTGAGCCGGTGGGCCATATATTCTACCCCGATATCCCACATGGCTACCTGGAAGAAATCAAGCGAGGCGTCTACGAGCAGAGCTTCATGCCCTGGGAGTATCGGAGCTTTCTGCATCAGGAAGGTTTTCGCGTCTGCGACGCAGCCATCGAATATGGCTCGCTGAAGCTGATCGCGATGAAGTCGTGAGCGCAGTTCCGGTCGCCCCGAGCTCAGCCTGTCCGAGCGCGCCGCGGCAATCGTGCGTGAGGTCTCCATGGCGCGCCGGATTGCCAATGCCCTGAGCTGGACGGCAAGCCTATATGCCCTGATCGGTGCGGGCCTTTTGGCATGCGGCATCGGCTTCTACCTCCTGATCGCGGCTGGGCGCGCGCTGCTGGAGATCATCCGCAAGGAGCGGACGGCGCCCGTGCCATGAGGCAGCCCGAGGCGACGACGGCCTCCGATAAGCAAGCGGGCTGGCGCTGAGCCAATAGCGCCAGCTCTCCCGGAGCCGGGACGCCCGCAAGGGTTTCCAGCGGCAGGACTATCGGGCTACAGACGAAGCTCTTTAGTAAACTCCGCAAGGTCATCCATGCGCGCCGAAGATGCTCCCTTGATCCGCCTCGAGGATTACCGCCCCTCCGACTGGCTGATCGATACGGTCGATCTCGACATCGCGCTCGACGAGCGCGAGACGCGTGTGCGCAGCCTGCTGGGCCTGCGCCCCAACCCCGGCGGGCAAGCGGGAGCGCCGCTGGTGCTCGACGGCGATGAGCTGACGCTGGCGAACGTGAAGCTCGACGGCGTGGCCTTAGGCGCGGGAGCCTACAGCGTGACGCCGCAAGGGCTCATCATCCACGCGCCGCCGCAGCGCGGCTTCACCCTCACCGTCGAGACGGTGGTGAACCCCTCGGCCAACACCAAGCTGATGGGCCTCTACCGCTCGTCCAACGCCTATTGCACGCAATGCGAGGCGGACGGCTTCCGGCGCATCACCTATTTCCTCGACCGGCCCGACGTGATGTCGGTCTACACGGTCAGGCTGGAGGCCAGGAAGGCCGAGGCGCCCGTGCTGCTCTCGAACGGCAACCGGGTCGCGACCGGCGACGTGATCGGCAGCGACCGGCATTTCGCCGTCTGGCACGATCCGCATCCCAAGCCGGCCTATCTCTTCGCGCTGGTCGGCGGGGCGCTCGACCATGTCCGCGAGGATTACGTCACGGCCGAGGGCAACAAGGTCGAGCTCGCAGTCTATGTCGAGCCCGGCAAGGCGGGCCGCGCCGGCTGGGCGCTGGATTCGCTGGTGCGCTGCATGCGCTGGGACGAGCGCGTCTTCGGCCGCAACTACGATCTCGACGTGTTCAACGTCGTCGCCGTGTCCGACTTCAACATGGGTGCGATGGAGAACAAGGGCCTCAACATCTTCAACGACAAGTACGTGCTCGCCGATCCGCAGACGGCGACCGATGGCGATTATGCCTCGATCGAGGCGATCATCGCCCACGAATACTTCCACAACTGGACCGGCAACCGCATCACCTGCCGCGACTGGTTTCAGCTCTGCCTGAAGGAGGGCCTCACCGTCTTCCGCGACCAGGAATTCTCCTCCGACGAGCGCTCGCGCCCGGTGAAGCGCATCGCCGACGTGCGCACGTTGCGGGCGACGCAGTTCAGCGAGGATGCCGGCCCCCTCGCCCACCCGGTCAGGCCGCGCGCCTACAAGGAAATCAACAACTTCTACACGCCGACGGTCTATGAGAAGGGCGCGGAGGTCATCCGCATGCTCAAGGTGCTGATCGGCGCGGACGCCTTCAAGCGCGGCATGGACCTCTATTTCGAGCGCTGCGACGGGACAGCCGCGACGATCGAGGAATTCCTGGCCTGCTTCGCCGAAAGCTCCGGCCAGGACCTCAGCCATTTCGCCCGCTGGTACGAGCAGGCGGGCACGCCGACCATCACGGCGTCGGGCCGCTACGACGCGGCGGCGCAGACCTATACGCTCGACCTCGCCCAAAGCACGCCGCCGACGCCGGGCCAGCCGGAGAAGCTGCCGGTGGTGCTGCCGGTTGCGCTCGGCCTCGTCGGCAAGGGCGGCGACCTGCCGCTCCATACCGGCTCGAACGCCTATGCCGGCAATGGCGTGATCGTGCTCGACCGGCCCTCGCTCTCGGTCACCTTCAGCGACGTCGCCGAGCCACCGATCCCCTCGCTGCTGCGCGGCTTCTCCGCGCCGGCGCGGCTGGAGCTCGATCTCGGCGATGCCGACCTGCTCAAGCTGTTCTCGACCGACAGCGATTCCTTCAACCGCTGGCAGGCGCTGCAGAGCGTGGCCACGCGGGCGCTGGTCGAGACCGGCAGCGGCGCCTCCAACCGGGTCTGGCTCATGGGCAAGGCGCGCGAGCTTGCGGCGGCGCTCGACCTCTTCCTGCGCGAGCAGGCGGCGGCCGATCCGGCCTTCGCGGCGCAGGTGCTGCGTCTGCCGGCGCCGGCCGACATCGCCCGCGAAATCGGCAGGGATGTCGATCCCGAGCGGATTCACGCGGCCCACCGCTCCCTCTCCGCCGAGATCGGCAACGCGCTGGCGGCGCGCCTCGCCACGCTGCGCGAGGCCCTGGCCGAGAGCGGCCCCTATGCGCCTGATGCCTCGGCCGCCGGCCAGCGCGCCCTGCGCAACGAGGCGCTCGGCCTGATCGCGATCGGCGATCCCGACATCGGCGCGCGGCTGGCGCAGCTGCAATTCGCCGGCGCGGACAACCTGACCGACCGGCTGGCGGCACTCGCCGCGATGACGCTGATCCCCGGCGCGGCACGCGAGGAGCTGATCGCGCGCTTCGCCGAGCGCTATGCCAGCGAGCCGCTGGTGCTCGACAAATGGCTGATGGCGCAGGCGCTGATCGCCGAGCCCGGCACGCTCGACCGGGTCAAGGAGCTGATGCGCCACCCGGCCTTCTCGCTCGGCAACCCCAACCGCGTGCGGGCGCTGATCGGCGGCTTCGCGGCGAACCTGACCCAGTTCAACCGCGCCGACGGAGCCGGCTATAGCTTCGTCGCCGATATCGTCATCGCGCTCGACCGGACCAACCCGCAAGTCGCCTCGCGCCTGCTCGGCTCGTTCCGGGCCTGGCGGATGCTGGAGCCCGGCCGCCGGGCGCTGGCGCAGAGCGCGCTGGCCATGGTCTCGAACATGCCAAACCTCTCGCGCGACGTGGCCGATATCGCCGAGCGGGCGCTGGCCTGAGCAGGCGGCCGCCATCGCCATCGCGAGCGCTTTTCAGCCCCATTCGTAAACGCGCCGGGGCCCCTTCCCCAGGTCGTTAACGAATTATTACCCGCACAAGATTCATTGTCGCAATTCATGCAACCTGGGGGCGAATTCTGGGGTCTTGATTCAACTCAAGGCTAGACAAACCGATTCGCTCGGATTCAACTGCTTGTGATTCGAGGGGATGCGGCACGTCTCCCGATCTTACTGACGGTACTGATTTCCGAAGGGGGACGGGCATGGCGCGTGCCAACGCAGCCGGCGCATCATTGCGCGCTGGTACGATTCTGGGTGTCGCACGATCGCTGACGCATCCGCTGTACCAGCGGTACGCGCGGTTCGAGCCGACATTCCGGAAGGTCATCCCAGCGCTCGTCATCGGATTTCTCGCCATCTTCACGGCCGGTGCCATGATGCAGAGCTCGGCCATGCGCGACGACGCGCTCTCCGACGCGGCCGGCGACCTCGACCTCGTTTCCGCCCTGGTCGCCCGCGAACTCGACAATGCGGCGCGCACCGAGGCCAATCCCGCCGCCATCCTTGCCGCTCTCTCCTCCCGCCACCTCGCCGCGCATGGCCGCATCGTCCATGTCAGCGACGCCAGCGGCCAGGTCATCGCCAGCGAGCCGGTGATCGGCCAGACCCAGCGCACGCTGGTCGACTTCCTCGGCCAGACCCAGCCGCTCACCGTGTTCGGCGACCGCGCCGGCGTCATGAAGATCACCCTGCCGGGCGGTCTCGAAGTCTTCGCCACCGTGCGCAACCTCGCAGCCCCGCTCGGCCAGGTCGCCGTGATGCAGCCCGTCTCGCGCGCGCTCTCGCTCTGGCAGGAGCGCCGCCGGGCGCTGATGGTGCTGTTCGCCTCGGGCGGCCTCGTGCTCATCGCCACCACCATCGCCTTCATGATGCAGTCGATGCGGGCGCGCGCCGCCGACGACGATTGCGACTGCGTGCGCGAGCGCATCGACACCGCCCTGAACCGCGGCCATTGCGGCCTGTGGGATTGGGACCTGGCGCGCGGGCGCATCTACTGGTCGGATTCGATGTACGCCATGCTCGGCTATGACCGCGCCGGCGACTTCATGTCCTTCGGCGAGGTCAACGCCTTCATCCACCCGGCCGATGCCGACCTCTACGCGCTGGCCGATGCGATCAGCCGCGGCGAGGCCGACCATCTCGACCAGGAGTTCCGGGTGCGCGACGCGCAGGGCAACTGGATCTGGCTCAAGGCCCGCGCCGAGTTGGTGACCGACCGGCGCACCCATGCGCAGCACCTCGTCGGCATCGCCGTCGACATCTCCGAGCAGCGCCGCATGGCCGAGCGCACCGCAACCGCCGATGCCCGCCTGCGCGACGCGGTCGAGGCGATCTCGGAGGCCTTCGTGCTCTGGGACGCCGATAACAAGCTCGTGCTCTGCAACGCCAAGTACCAGCAGCTGCACCAGTTGCCGACCGATGCGGTGCGTCAGGGCGCCGGCCATGACGAAATCATGCAGCTCAGCGCCCAGCCCAATATCGACCGCGAGCCGACCCGCAACTCGCGCGGCGAGCCCGGCTCCTCGTCCTACGAGGCCCGCCTCTCCGATGGCCGCTGGCTCCAGATCAACGGCCGCCGCACCAAGGATGGCGGCTCGGTCTCGGTCGGCACCGACATCACCACGCTGAAGCAGCAGGAAGAGCGGCTGACCCAGTCCGAACATGAGCTGCTGCTGCACGTCACCGACCTCAAGGCCTCGCGCCAGAAGCTCGAGGCACAGGCCCAACAACTCGCCGACCTCGCCGAGCGCTATCTCGAGCAGAAGGCCGCGGCCGAGAGCGCCAACCGCGCCAAGTCGGAATTCCTCGCCAATATGAGCCACGAGCTGCGCACGCCGCTCAACGCCATCATCGGCTTCTCCGAGATGATGCAGAACCAGCTCTTCGGCGAGCTCGGCGAGCGCTATCTCGACTATATCGCCGATATCCGCGCCAGCGGCGGCAACCTGCTCAGCGTCATCGACGACATCCTCGACATGTCCAGGCTGGAATCCGGCAAGCGCCGGCTGGAGACCGAGGAGGTCTCGCTCGACCTCGTCGTCGCCGAGGCGGTGCGTGAGATGCGGGAGGAGATCGAGCGCAAGCAGCTTTCGCTCAGCGTCGAGGGCGCCCGGGACCTGCGCCTCGTCGCCGACCCGCACGCGCTCTACCAGATCCTCGGCAACCTCATCGACAACGCCGTCAAGTTCACCCCGACGGGCGGGCGCATCGCGATCCGCACGCGGCAGGTGCCGGACGCGCTCAACGTCTATGTCGAGGATACCGGCATCGGCATCCCCAAGGAGAAGATCGAGCGCATCGGTCGGCCGTTCGAGCAGGTCGAGGGCGACCTCATCCGCAGCCATGGCGGCTCGGGCCTCGGCCTCGCCATCGCCCGCTCGCTGACTGAGCTGCATGGCGGCTCGCTGCGCCTGCGCTCGACCTCGGGCGCCGGCACGATCGTGATGGTCCACCTGCCGATCAATGGCGGCGCCGGGCGGATCGCCCAGGCGGCGTGAGCGTCAGCCCGGCCGGGCGCTGCCGAGCACGCGCTTGAAGATGGCGCGAACCGCGGCGCGGGTCTCGTCGAGTTCGGCCCGCAGCACCTTGGCATCGGGCCGCCCGACCGCCGTCGCGATGCGCCGCAGCACCCGCTCCGGCACGGTGTTCAAGTCGAAATCCTCCTCGACCGTGAAACGCTGCCAGAGCTGGACGTCGCCGATCAGGCGATGCGCCTCGCCAAGCGCCGAGGCATCTCCCGCGGAGAGCAGGCCGGCCCCGCGCGCCGCGGCGAAGACGGACGCGGTATCGCGCACCAGCAGCTCAGGGCAATCGCCGGCATAGGCCAGGATCAGGAACTGGGCGAGGAAGTCGAGATCCGTCAGCCCGCCGGCGGCGAGCTTCAGGTCCCAGGGATCGTCTTCGCCCTTCTCCTTGGCGATCAGCGCGCGCATCTGGGAGACGGCAGCGGCGACCTTGGCCGGATTGCGCTTGCGCGCGAGGATGGCGCGGATCGCGGCCTCGGCCCTGCCAGCCAGAGCGGCATCGCCGGCGACGACGCGGGCGCGGGTCAGCGCCATCTCCTCCCAGATCTCGGCCTCGCCGGAATGATAGGCCTCGAAGCCCTTGAACTGGGTCGCGACCGGGCTCTTGTTGCCGGAGGGGCGCAGGCGCATGTCGACCTGGTAGAGCGTGCCGCGCCGCGTCGGCACGGTCAGCGCCGCCACGAGCCGCTGGGTGAAGCGGACATGCCAGGTTACGGGATCGAGCGCCTTGCGGCCATTGCTCGCCTCGGCATCGTCCGGGCGGTCGTAGAGCAGGATCAGGTCGAGATCGGAGGACGGGGTCAGCTCGCCTGCGCCGAGGCGGCCGAGCCCGAGCACCGCGATCTCCGCGCCCTCGACGATGCCGTGATCGGCGGCGAAGGCCGCCTTGGTGTCCTCAAAGGCGACGCGCAGGCAGGCTTCCGCCACGGCGCAATAGGCCTGCCCCGCTTGCTGTGCCGGGTAGACGCCCGAGAGCAGCCGCGCGCCGACCAGAAAATTCTCCTGCCGCGCGGCGTCGCGCAGCCGGTCGAGCCCGTCCTCGACGCTGGGCGGCGTTCCGACCGCAGAACGGACGCGGCGCGCCACCGCCTCGGCATCGAGCGCGGATGAGGTGAAGGCCGGGTCGATGACGCCGTCGAGCACATGCGGATAGAGCGCCGCGACCTTGGCGAGGCGCGGCGCGCTGCCGAGGATCTCGGCGAAGAGCGTCAGCAGCGAGCCATGCGAGCGCAGCAGCGTCAGCAGTTCGACCGCCGCCGGCATGCGCACGAAGGCGTTGTCGAGATGGGCGAGCGCGCCGTCGGGATCGGCCGTGCGGCCAAGCGCGACGAGCAAGGCCGGGGTCAGCTCAGTCAGGACCTCGCGGGCGCGCGAGCTGGTGACGGCGGCGCGACGGCCGAAATGCCAGCCGCGCACCGTCTCGGCAGCCGCCTTGGGATCGCGGAAGCCGAGCTTCCTCAAGGTCTCCAGCGTATCGGGATCGACCTCGGTGCCGGTGAAGCTGAGCGTGCCGGCCTCGCTCGCCAGGCTCGGGCCCTCCTCGAACAGCAGGGCGTAATGGCCCTCGACCCGCCTGGCATGGAAGGTCAGCGCCTTGCCGAACGCGGCCGTCGAGGGATAGCCGCAGAAGCGGGAGAAGGCTTCGAGATCGTCCTTCTGCGCCGGCAAGGTCTGCGTCTGCTCATCGGCGCGCATCTGCAGGCGATGCTCGATGGTGCGCAGGAAGCGGTAGGATTCTCCCAGCTCGTCGCGCGCCTTGTCGTTGATCCAGCCCTCGCGGGTCAGCTCGGCCAGCATGTCCAGCGTGCGCGGCCCACGCAAAGCCGGGCGCCGGCCGCCGAAGACGAGTTGCTGCGTCTGCACGAAGAACTCGATCTCGCGGATGCCGCCGCGGCCGAGCTTCACGTTATGGCCGGCGACCGCGATCGTCTCGTGGCCCTTCACCGTCTGGATCTGGCGCTTCATCGCGTGGATGTCGGCGATCGCGGCGAAGTCGAAATACTTGCGCCAGATGAAGGGGGCGAGATCGGCGATGAAGCGGCGGCCGAGATCGAGATCGCCCGCCACCGGCCGCGCCTTGATCATGGCGGCGCGCTCCCAGTTCTGGCCGACCGTCTCGTAGTAGGAATAGGCCGAGGGCAGCGCGACCGCGACATGGGTCGAGGCGGGATCGGGCCGCAGGCGCAGGTCGACGCGGAAGACGTAGCCGTCCGGCGTGCGCTCCTGGATGATGCGGGCGACCTGCTGGGTGAGCTTGACGAAGAAGCTCGACGGCTCGGCGACGCCGGCCGCCTCCGCAGCCTCGGGGTCGAAGAAGACGACGATGTCGATGTCGGAGGAATAGTTCAGCTCGCCGGCGCCATGCTTGCCGAGCGCGAGCACGACGAGGCCCGAACCAAGGCCGGGATTCTCGGGATCAGCGAGCGTGATGCGGCCGAGGTCGGCGGCCTGGCGCAGGGCGTGATCGGCGGCGAGGCGCACCGCCATGTCGGCCGTTGCGGTCAGCGCCGCCGTGACGGTCTCGACATCCCAGACACCGCCGATATCGGCGAGCGCGATCAGCAGCGCCATCGCCTGGCGGAAGCGCCTGAGCGCGCGCATCAAGTCGGGCGTCTCGCAGCCCGCCCCGCCCTGCGCCGCCACCTCGGCGAGCAGCGCATCGCGGCGCTCTTCCGGCCGCATGGTCAGCGCGGCGAGCAGGCCCGCCGGGTCGAAGCGCATGACCTGGGTCAGGAAGGGCGAATGCGCCAGAATGCCGGCGACCAGCGCGGCCGAATTCGGGTTGGCGGCGAAATGCGCGGTCAGAGCCTTGGCCGCATCCTCGTCGTGGAGCCGCTCGATCAGATCGCGCTGGAGCAGCGCCTCGGCCCTGGCCCGGGCAGGCAGGACGGGCGCCAATGTCAGTCGCTCGCAAAGCTGCCCGCTCATCGCTCCTCCAGCCGCTCAGGCTGTCTGGAGGCCAGCAGGGTTCGGCTGCGCTGTCGAGGGCGGAGGCGGCTCGTCCGCCATTGTTTCCACAGGCTTAGGCGGTGCCGCAGGGAGAAGCATGACGACGCGCAGGCCCGGCTCGTTATCCTCCAGCCTGAGCTGGCCGCCATGCAGCCTGACCACCCCGGCCGCCAATGAGAGGCCGAGGCCGAAGCCCGGCTTGGTCCGGCTCTGGTCGAGCCTGACGAAACGCTCGAGCACCCGGCCGCGGTCGGCTTCGGGAATGCCGGCGCCATGATCGGCAACCGAGAGCGCGATCTGGCCATCGACGCGCTCGGCCGCGATGCGCACCAGCGGCCGCGCCTCGCCGGTGGGCTGGCCGTATTTCAGGGCGTTGTCGATCAGGTTGGCGAGCGCCTGGCCGATCAGCTCGCGATTGCCCGATAGCCGCAGCTCGGGCTCGACCTGGCTTTCGATCGAGAGCCCGGCCTCCTCGGCCAGCGGCTCGTAGAGCTCGGCCATGCCGGAGACGATCTCGGAGAGGTCGAGCTCGGCCATGCTCTCGTTGATCCGGCCGGTCTCCAGCCTGGCGATCATCAGGAGCGCGTTGAAGACGCGGATCAGGTTGTCGGCCTCGTCGATCGAGGCGTCGAGCGCGGCGCGCAGCTCGTCCGGCGTACCAGCCGTGCGCAACGCCTCCTCGGCGCGGTTGCGCAGACGCGTCAGCGGCGTCTTGAGGTCATGGGCGATGTTGTCCGAGACCTCCTGCATGCCGGCCATCAACTCGCCGATGCGGTCGAGCATCGCGTTCAGGTTGAGCGCGAGGCGGTCGAGCTCGTCGCCGGTGCCGGCAATGGCGAGGCGGCCCTTGAGGTCGCCCTCCATGATCGAATGCGCTGTTTCGGTCATGTCGTCGATGCGCTTGAGCACGCGCCTGGCCACGAACCAGCTGGCGAAGCAGCCGAGCACGAAGACCAGCAGCAGCGACCAACCGGCCGCGCGCCGGATCACCACGCCGAGCCGCTCGCGCTCCTCGACATCGCGGCCGACCAGCAGCCGGAACCCGGCCGGCAGCATGAAGACGCGGACGATGGCGCGGCTCGGCTGGTCGAGCGAGTCGCCGCTGCGGGCATATTCGATCTCGCTCTCGCCCGGCTGGTCGAGCGCGCCGGGCTGGAGCGCCTCGACATTGCCGACCAAGCGCTCGCCGAGCGGCGTCGTCACCAGATAGAGCGAGGCGCCGGGCCCGCGCGAGCGCCGCTCGATAATGCTGACGAGGCGCCTGATGCCGCCGACGCGCTGCTGCTCGGCCAGGCCCCGGATCTCAGCATCGATGGTCGAGCGGATCTGGTCGTCGAGCAGGTTCCTGGCGTTCCAGGCGACATAGCCGAGCACGAACCCGGCGAAGAGCGTGAAGATGACGAGGTAGACCGCCGTCAGCTTGAAGGCCGTCGTGCGGAACAGGTTGGGGAGCAGGCGCTGCTTCTTGCGCGGCGCCGGCGGCGTTTTCAAAGGGGCACTATCAGCGGGCCGTGTCACGGACCATGTATCCCGCACCGCGAATGGTATGGATCATCGGATGCTCGAAGCCCTTGTCGACCTTCGAGCGCAGCCGCGAGACATGAACGTCGATGACGTTGGTCTGCGGGTCGAAATGATAGTCCCAGACGTTCTCCAGCAGCATGGTGCGCGTCACCACCTGGCCGGCATGCTTCATCAAGTATTCGAGCAGGCGGAACTCGCGCGGCTGCAGCACGATCTCGCCATCGCCGCGCGTGACGCGGTGGGCGAGACGGTCGAGCACGAGGTCGCCGACGCGGTAGGTCGTGGGCTCGGAGGCCGGCGCGGCGCGGCGCCGCGCCAGCACCTCGACGCGGGCGAGGAGCTCCGAGAAGGCGTAGGGCTTGGGCAAATAGTCGTCGCCGCCGGCGCGCAGGCCCTTCACGCGGTCGTCGACCTGCGCCAAGGCGGAGAGGATGAGGGCCGGCGTCGCATCGTTCTGCTCGCGCAGCGAGCGGATCAGCGAGAGCCCGTCGAGCCGGGGCAGCATGCGGTCGACGACCAGCACGTCGTAGCCGCCGCCCTCGGCCATGGCGTAGCCCTGCAGGCCGTCGGCAGCATGGTCGGCGACATGGCCGACCTCGCGAAAGGCCTTGACCAGGTAGGCAGCCGCCTCGGCGTCGTCTTCAACAATCAGGAGTCGCATGATCCGACACTACCTCAGCAAACAGAAAAACGGCAGGCCGGATGGAAACCATCCGGCCTGCCGCGTGAAGCTGGCTTCCCTGGCGGGGGCGACAGGATACCGGGAAACCCGCCCACATCCTTCAGGCCATCGCTTACGCCGGCTGCTTGCCGACCTCGAAGCTGATCACCTGTTCCTTGCCGCTGCGCCAGACCGTCAGGTTGGTCTTGGTGCCCGGCGCGAAGCCGGCGATCTTGCGCGACAGGTCGCGGGCGTCGGTGATCTTCTCACCGTTGACGGCCAGGATCGTGTCGCCGCGCTTGATGCCCGCCTTCGACGCCGGACCGTTGGCCTCGGCCGAGGCGACGAGCGCGCCATGGGCGTCCTTCAGGCCGATCGCGTCGGCGACCTCGCTGGTCACAGGCTGGATCTGCACGCCGATGAAGCCGCGGGCGACCGAACCGTCCTTCTTGAGCTGGTCGATGACGTTCGAGACCGTCGCCGCCGGAATGGCGAAGGCGATGCCGACATTGCCACCGGACGGCGAGTAGATCGCGGTGTTGACGCCGATGACCTGGCCCTGCTGGTTGAAGGTCGGGCCGCCCGAGTTGCCGCGGTTCACCGCCGCGTCGATCTGCAGGAAGTCGTCATAGGGGCCGGAGCCGATATCGCGACCCTGGGCCGAGACGATGCCGGCCGTGACCGTGCCGCCGAGGCCGAACGGGTTGCCGACCGCCAGCACCCAGTCGCCGATGCGCGGCTTGGCCTGGGAGAGCTGGACGAACGGGAAGCTGCCGGGCTCCGTGACCTTGAGCAGGGCGAGGTCGGTGCGCGGATCGGTGCCGATCACCTTGGCGGCGAGCGTCTTGCCGTCATCGGTGACGAGCTGGACCTCGATCGCGTCCTTGACGACGTGGTTGTTGGTCACGACATAGCCGTCCTGGCTGATGAAGAAGCCGGAGCCCTGGGCGAGCTGAATGCGCGGCTGCTGCTGGCGCTGCTGGCCCTGCTGACCCTGAGCCTGACCTTCCTCGCCGAAGCGACGGAAGAAGCGCTCGAGCGGGTGGCCGGGGGGCAGGCCTTCGACGCCGCTGCTGGCATCGCCGTCATCGTTGGCCGCGGCGACGCGGGACTTGACGCGGACCGAGACGACGGCGGGCTTCACGTTGTCGACGACGTCGGCGAAGGACGGAACCTGGTTCTGGACGCCGGAAAGCTGGATCGGCTGGGCGACGGCGCTGCGGCTCGCCAGCAGCGTGACGTCGGTGAGGCCAGCGGCGAGACCGATGCCGACGACGGCCGCGCCGGCCATCAGGGCCCCGCGCTTCAGGACGGACCTCTTGGGGGAATTGGTGGTGGTCATGGGACTAACCTCTGCAAATGGAGCAGGGCCTTCCCTGCCGCCTTGAAGAGGACAATGAGCCCCCGCGCCTTACCCGGTTTTCGCCCCCAGATGACGTTTTTGTAAGGTTGGCGGCCGGTACATCCAGCGTTCAGACGCGCGCCAGGCATCCTTTCGCGGGCAGCCTTATCCGGCGCGCTCGTCCTGCATCAGCGCATCCACGCGCTTGCGCTCCTCGTCCGAAAGCGGCGAGGCCGCGGCCGGAACCACCAGCCGGCGACTGCGCCGCCAGAGATATGCGAGGCCAAGCGCCAGAATCAGGAAGGGCGCAGCCCAAAGCAGCAACGTGCGGATATTGAAGGGCGGGCTCAGCAGCACGAAGTCGCCATAGCGCGCCACCACGAAATCGCGCACCGCCGCGTCGCTGTCGCCGGCGACGAGCCGCTCGCGCACGAGGATGCGCAGGTCGCGGGCGAGCGGCGCATCGGAATCGTCGATCGACTGGTTCTGGCAGACGAGGCAGCGCAGCCCGCCGGATATCTCGCGGGCCCGGTGCTCCAGCGCGACGTTGGGCAGGATTTCGTCCGGCTGCACCGCGCGCAGCGGCTCGGCCGAGAACAGGCTCAGCAGCAGCAGGGCGAACAGGCGGCGCATCGCCCTCATTCCGCCGGCTGCACGATGGCGGCGCGCGGCTGGGCGCGGCGCGGCGCCGCCAACCGGAAGCGCCGATCGGTCAGCGACAGGCCGCCGCCGAAGGCCATCACGACGGCGCCGAGCCAGACCAGCAGGATCAGCGGCTTGTCGTAGAAGCGCACGGCGATGCCGCCATCGGCCTGCGCCTCGCCCAGCGCGACATAGGCCTGGCTCAGGCCGTCGGTGTGGATGCCGGCCTCGGTGGTCGGCATGGCGCGGGCGGTGTAGACGCGCTTGGAGGCCTCGATGGGGGCCAGCACGCGGTCGCCGGCGGCTAGCTTGAAGCGCGCCACGTCGGCCCGGAAATTCGGGCCGGTGCGCGGCGTGATCGAGTCGAGCGTGATGGTGTAGCGGCCGCTGCTCAGGCTCTCGCCCTGCTTGAGCACGCCGATCGCCTCAGAGCTCCAGGCCGAGGCGGCGATGCCGATCACGGTGAGGCCGACGCCGGCATGGGCGAAGGCGGTTCCCCAGGCCGAGCGCGGCAGGCCGATGGCGCGCGAGAACATGGCCTGGACGCCGCTGGCGCGGCCGACGACGCGCTCGCCGATGTCGAAGAGCGCGCTCGCCACAAGGAACACTCCGAGCCCGACGCCGAGCGGCGCCAGCACCGGCCCACCGCGCGAAAAGGCGATCAGGGCCAGTGCGACGAGGATTGCCAGGATGAAAGCGGCGAGCACGCGTTGCGCCGCGCCAAGCAGGTCGCCGCGCTTCCAGGCCAGCGTCTGGCCGAGCGGCAGGACGAGCAGCAGCGGCACCAGCACCGGCACGAAGGTGGCGTTGAAAAAGGGCGGGCCGACCGAGATCTTGTCGCCGGTGATCATCTCCAGCACCAGCGGGTAGAGCGTGCCGATGAAGACGGTGGCGCAGGCCGTGGCGATGAAGAGATTGTTGACGACGAGCGCGCTCTCCCGCGAGACCGGCGCGAACAGTCCGCCCTGCCGCAGCAGCGGCGCGCGCCAGGCGAACAGCGCCAGCGAGCCGCCGACGAAGAAGACGAGGATGCCGAGGATGAAGAGCCCGCGCTGCGGGTCGCTGGCGAAGGAATGCACCGAGGTCAGCACGCCGGAGCGGACGATGAAGGTGCCGAGCAGCGAGAGCGAGAAGGTCAGGATCGCCAGCAGGATCGTCCAGACCTTGAGCGCGTCGCGCTTCTCCATGACCACGGTCGAATGGATCAGCGCCGTGCCGGCGAGCCAGGGCATCAGCGAGGCGTTCTCGACCGGGTCCCAGAACCACCAGCCGCCCCAGCCGAGCTCGTAATAGGCCCAGTACGAGCCCATCGCGATGCCGAGCGTCAGGAAGACCCAGGCGAGCAGGGTCCAGGGCCGGACGGCGCGAGCCCAGACCGCGTCGATGCGCCCGTCGATCAGCGCCGCGACGGCGAAGGCATAGGTGATGGAGAAGCCGACATAGCCGACATAGAGCAGCGGCGGGTGGATCGCGAGGCCGAGGTCCTGAAGGATCGGGTTCAGGTCCTGGCCGTCAGCGGGCGCCGGATCGAGCCGGGCGAAGGGGTTGGAGGTCAGCAGCACGAAGGCGAGGAAGGCGACGGTGACGAGGCCTTGCGCCGCGAGCGTGCCGGCGCGCAGCCGCATCGGCAGGGAATTGCGCGAGAGTGCGACCAGGGCCCCGAACAGGGTCAGGATCAGCACCCAGAGCAGCATGGAGCCTTCGTGATTGCCCCAGACAGACGTGATTTTGTAGATCAGAGGCTGGGTCGAATGCGAATTGGCGACGACGGTCTCGACCGAGAAATCGGAGCGGACATAAGCCGAGACCAGCGCCGCGAAGGACAAGGCCACCAGCAGAAAGCAGGTGATCGCGGCGGCAGGGCCGACGGAGGCGAGCGCGGTGTCCTGCCGCGAGACGCCCCAGAGCGGCACGAGCGCCTGCACGACGGCGACCCCGAGCGCGAGCGCAAGCGCGAAATGTCCGATCTCGACGATCATCACTGCCCCGGCTTCTGTACGCCGGGCTGCCAATGGCCCTGCTTCTTCAATGCGTCCGCGACCTCGCGCGGCATATAGGTCTCGTCATGCTTGGCGAGGACGGAATCGGCCCGGAAGCGCCCGGCCCCTTCGAACACACCTTCGGTCACCACGCCCTGCCCCTCGCGGAACAGGTCGGGTAGCAGGCCCTCGTAGCCGACGCGGACGGTGTTCTTGCCGTCGGTGACGGCGAAGCTGACGCGCTGGCCAGGCCCGCGCTCGACCGAGCCGGCCTCGACCAACCCGCCCAGCCGCATGCGCGTGCCGGGCTGCAGGCCCTTCTCGGCGATCTCGGTCGGGCCGTAGAAGAAGACGATCGTGTCGCGCATGGCGAAGAGGACGAGGCCGGCGGCGACAAACAGGACTGCGCCGGCCGCCGCGATCAGCATCAGGCGGCGCTGCTTGCGGTTCATCCGGCGCGGCGGTGGGGCGGGACGCGCGGGCGAGACGGCCGTCATGGCTGCGGCTCCCGCAGGTTGAGTTCGCCGGCGAGCGCATCGAGCTGCGCCACCGCCTCGGCATCCTGCCCCAATCTCTGCCGCGCCGTCGCTATCGCCTCGATCGCCGCCGGGCGATTGCCGAGCACGAGTTGCGAGCGGATCAGCCGGGTCCATTCCGGCAAGGTGCCGCCGCCCTGCTTCAGGCGCTCGGCCAGGCCATCGACCATGCCGCGAATGGCGGCCTGCTGGTCGGCGGCCGGAAGCGAGGCGATGGTGGAGCCGGCCGTGCTGCCGGGAGCGAGGCTCTCGAGGCGCTGCTGCACCATGCCGGTCCAGCCGGCATCGGGCGGCGCGTCGGCCAGAAGCGCGCGCAAGGCGGCGACGGCAGCGTCATTGTCGCCGTCCTGCTCCTTGGCGACGGCGAGGAAGAAGCGGGCGCGTGGGTTCTTGGCATCGAGCGCCACGGCTTCGCTGAAAGCCTGGAGCGCCTCGCCGGTAACGACGCCGCCGGCCGCGAACGTGCGCGCCTCGCCCAGGCCGGCCAGCCTGTCGGCGCTGGTGCCATCATGCCGGATCGCGGCGGCAAAGGCGCGCGCGGCATCGTCGAAGCGGCCTTGGCGCAGGTAGACCGGCGCAATCACGGCCCAGCCGCGCCCGTCGCTCGGATTGGCGGCGAGATGAGTCTCGATGCGCGCGAGCGCCAGCTCGAAATCCTGTTGCGAGGGAACCGATTGCAGTCGGGCCGAGAGCGGCTGGTCGGGATGGCTCGGCGAACCCAGCGCGCCATAGAGCAGCAGCGCCAGCAGCGGCACGCAGGAGAGCGCCAGCGCCGAGGCGGCGCGGCGACGGCGCAGGGCCGGCTCGCTCTCGCCAGCGAGCTCAGGCTCGCCTTCGGCGGTACGGAGCAACCGGCGCGCAGCTTCCGCCCGCGCCGCATCGGCCTCGACCGCGCCAAGCAGGCCGCGGCCGAGGTCGCGATCGATCTCGCCGAGCTGGGCGCGATAGAGGCTCTTGGCGTCGGCCGTATCGGCGAACGCGTCCGGGCTTCTCCGGCCGAGGGGCCAGAGCAAGGCGAAAACCGCCGCCCCGGTCATGGCCGCGAAGATGATCCAGATCAGCATGGCCCGTTCATAGCCAATCGCTCGTTCCGCATCATGTCCGGTGATGGCGACAAAGGGTCACGTACCCCGGCTCAAACGGCGGGCAGGACGAGCCGCGCCCGCAAGCCGCCGAGCGGCGCCCTCTCCAGCGACAGCTCGCCGCCATAGAGCTTGGCGAGATCGACGACGATGGAGAGCCCGAGGCCCGAACCCGGCGTCGCCTCGTCGAGTCGCCGGCCGCGCTTCAGCACATCGGCGAGCGCCTCGGAGGGCAGCCCCGGCCCGTCATCGTCGATGAGCAGCGCGAGCCGGTCGTTCCCTGCTTCGTCCGCCGGCGCGAGACTGACTTCGACCGTCGAGTCGGCCCATTTGAAGGCGTTGTCGAGCAGGTTGCCGAGCATCTCCTCGAGATCCTGCTTCTCGCCGCGAAACTTCACTCCGGCCGGCACATCGTGCGAGCCGGTGATACCCTTGCCCTGCGAAATCTTGGCGAAGGTCCGGATCAGCGCATCGAGCGAGGGCGCGATCTCGGTGACGCCGCCGAGCGCACCCGACAGCGCCGCCGCGCGGGCGCGGTCGAGATAGTACTGCACTTGGTCGCGCATCACCGCGGCCTGGGTCCGCACGGTCTGCGGCAAATGCGTGTCCTCGGCCTCGGCCTCGTTGAGCATGACGCTGAGCGGCGTCTTCAGGGCATGGGCGAGATTGCCGACCTGGGTGCGCGCGCGCTCCAGAATCTCGCGATTGGTGTCGATGAGCTGGTTGAGCTCGCCGGCCAATGGGGCGAGGTCCGGCGGGTACTTGCCGACGATATGGGTCGATTCGCCCGTGCGCACCGTGCCGACTGCGCCACGCAGCCTGACCAATGGACGCAAACCGAAGCGGACCTGGACGATGGTCGAGACGACCAGCGCCAAGCCCAGCGCCAGGAAGGTCATCGTCAGGGTCAGCCGGAAATTGCGGATATCGTCGTCGATCTCGTCGGCGGGCGCTGCGACCGCTACGGTGAAGCGGCCGTCCTCGCCGACATCGATCTCGCGCTCGAGGATGCGCAATTCGCGGTCATCGGGGCCGGAGACATAGCTCTCGCGCAGGCCGCGCGCGTTCGGAACGAGCTGCTGGTCGAGCAGCTTGGGCAATTGCCCGCCGACCAGCGAGCGCGAGGTCCGCATCACCGGCTTGTCGCCGTCGAGCCGGACGATCTGCCAGTACCAGCCGGAGAGCGGCAGGTCGAAGCGCGGCTCGCCGAGATCGCCGATCGACTGGCGCTCGGTCTCGGGCGGCGCGGCGAGGTCGGCGACCAGTTCCTTGATGTAGACGCTCAGGCGCTCGTCGAAGCCGCGCTCGGCCGAGCGCCTGTAGAAGGTGGTCAGGCCAATGCCGGCCAGCGCCAGCACCAGCGCGCAGCAGATCGCCGCCGACAGGAAGAGCCGCGCTCCGAGCGAGTAGCGGTGCGGCGAGAATGGCATCGGAGGTCGTCAGACCTTGGCGGGAGCGGCGGCGATATAGCCCAGACCCCGGACGGTCTCGATGACCTCGACGCCGAGCTTCTTGCGCAGGCGGCCGACGAAGACCTCGATCGTATTGGAATCGCGGTCGAAATCCTGGTCGTAGAGATGCTCGACCAATTCGGTGCGCGAGACGACGCGGCCCTGGTGATGCATCAGGTAGGCGAGCAGCCGGTACTCGTGCGAGGTCAGCTTGACCGGGTTGCCGTCGACCACGACGCGGCTGGCGCGGGTGTCGAGCCGGACCGGGCCGCAGATCAGCTCGGAGGTGGCGTGGCCGGCGGCGCGGCGCAGCAGCGCCCGCACGCGCGCCAGCAGCTCCTCGATATGGAAGGGCTTGACGACATAGTCGTCGGCGCCGGCATCGAAGCCGGAGACCTTGTCGCTCCAGCGGTCGCGCGCGGTCAGGATCAGCACCGGCATGGTCTTGCCGGCGCGGCGCCAGCCCTGCAGCACGGCGACGCCGTCGACCTTGGGCAGGCCGAGGTCGAGAATCACGGCGTCGTAGGGCTCGGTCTCGCCGAGATAGAGCCCCTCCTCGCCATCGAACGCCTTGTCGACCGCGTAGCCGGCATTCTCCAGCGCGGTCACGATCTGGCGGTTGAGGTCCTTGTCGTCCTCGACGACGAGCAGTCTCACGGTCGACTCACTCCTGTTGAAACAGCCACGCTAGCAGAAAGTCCCGCTCAGCGGATGGCCGAGACCTTGCCCGATTGACCTTCGAGCGTGACGCGCGCGACGCGGCCGTCGCGCTTCAGCGTCGTCACCACATAGACGAAATCCTCGCCCTGACGGCAGAGCCTGATGCGCACGACCTCGCCGGGGGCGGCATTACGCGCATGGCGCGAGGCCTGAGCCGGCTGCATCACCCGGCCCTCGGCGACTGCGTCGCGCGTCTCGTCGGCCGACAGGCACGAGATCGGCGCCTGGCTGTCAACCTGGACGACCTGCAGCGGCGCGGCCAGCAGGCTCAGGGCAAAGAAGGTTTCGACGGGCATCATCGACATGCGGTAACCCCGAGCAACTGAACGCGCCATGAATACGACCGTCCTGCTGTCCGCGAGGATATGTCAGCGCACCCGGACGCGTCCACGCCATTCCTGGCCTCTACCCATGATTGCACTGGTTTGCGCGATCACGAGTTCGAATTCGGCCTGTGAACTGCCGAAATCGGCAAGCTCCTGCGCGGCCGGATAGAGCCAGGACTGCGTCGCCGCAACGCCCGTCCGAATCGTGCCGGCGTCGTTGAGCAGGCCGATTTCGTAACGCTCCACCTCCTCGCCGAGCGGGATTTCGGTCAGGTCCCACGAATCGCCGTCGATGCGGCTGCGCCTGATCCAGGAGAACGTCACGCCGGCAGACGACCGCCGCGCGCGCGGATGGACCGGCGCGAGCGGCAGCAGCGCCGTGCCCGTCGCCGTCGCGGTGATCTCGGCCAGGGCGGGATCGCCGAGATCGAGCTGGACCGGCCCGATGCGATAGCGGGACGGCCGGCCGAGATCGGCAAGCTCGGTCGCGAGCGGCACCGCCGCGCCGTCGAGAACGATCACGCGCGAGCCAGCGGGAAGGCTGCGCGCCGCCGCCGGCTCCGAGCCGCCAAGGCCGCGGATCAGCTCCGAGAGGCGGAATCTCTGCGGGCCGATCAGCTCGACGCGGGCGACTGTCACGATCTCGACGCTGCCGGCGGCATCGAGCAGCGCCAGCGCGTTGGCCCCGGCAAGCGCCGCCTCCGGCGAGACGGCGGACAAGGTCCCGCCCCGCAACTTCACGTCGAGCGCGGCGCTCCGGTCGGTGCGCCAGAGCGGGCCGGGCGGCAACGCTGTCAACGTCTCGCCGACGATCGAAGGCGCCTCGACCAAGCTGTGCAGCGTGAACGGGCCGCCGGGATCGGCGCGCCAGATGGCAAGCGCTCCCGGCCAGGGCGAGGCGAAGGCGGCGAGGCTGAGCAGCGGCACAGGCTGCGTACGCACGATCGGTAGATCGAGCGGCACGACCATCGGCCGCCCCGGCAGCGAGGGAGCCGGACGCGGCACGCGGCCCGGCCCCTTCACGCCGGCGCTGGCATAGATCGCCGGCTCGACCGCGCGCCCGCTCGCCTTGCGGCTGGTGCCGTCGCTGATCCGCGTCAGACGGTAGAGCCGGTCATGGCCATCGACCGGCAGCGAGACGACGTCGCCTGGTTCGAGATCGATGCAGCGCGGCGAGAGGTCGAGCTCGATCGTCTCGCGCCCGGCCCAGGCCTCCTGCAGGCGCTGGTCGGCGAGGCGCTGGCCCTCGGCAGGCCGCGTGACGATGGCGGTCTCGACGCTGTTCTCGCGGATCGCCGCTCCCGCAAGCCGGCGCGAGCGGGCGGTGGCGCGGCGATAATCGCTGTCGCCGTCGCTATAGGAGAGCCGCAACTCGCGCGGCAGCTCGCTTTCCTGCGCGCGGCGCAGCTCATAGGGCCGTCCGTCGCGGTCGAGCAGCAATTCGTCGAAGCCGAGCGCCCGCGAGAGCTTGCCGCCGCGACCGCGCAGGCTGAGCCGGCCCGCGCTCATCGTCACGTCGAAGCCGAAGGCCTGGGCGAGCGGCTCCAGCACCGCGCGCGCCGAGAGCGGCCGGTCGAGCACGTAGCCGTCGACGAAGCCGTCGACCACCAGCTCATCGGGCATGGGCAGGCCGAAATCGGCGAGGATGGCGCGGATCAGCCGGTCGACCGGCGTGCCTTCGAGCCGCCCGTTGATCCAGTGCCCGGTCTCCCAGTTCGGCCCGTCGGCCCAGACCGATTGCAGGTCCGGAAAAGCCGGAAAGGGCCGCGCATCCCAGGTCCAGACGAAGATGTTGGCGGGATCGACCATGCGGATGCCGGTGCCGGGATGCACCGGGTTGCGCGCCGCCTCGAAACCGACCCGCGCGGGGTCGAGGCCGGAGATGATCGCCTCCAGCCCGCGCGCCTGGACGAGGTCGTCCCGGGCGCGGCTGGAGAAATGCGGATAGCCGCCATCGACGGATTTCGGATCGGGGAAGACGTTGGGCGAGTTGCCGCCCTTATCGACGGCCGGCAGGCCGATCTCGGTCAACCAGATCGGCTTCGAGCCCGGCACCCAGGCCGTCGCCGAGGTCTCGACACCGGCAGAGCGCTCGATATGCGGATTGCCCCACCAGTTCGGCAGGTCCTTGGCGCGGTAGATCCAGGGCTTGCCATAGGCGCCGTCCGTGATCGGCAGGCGCTGCTGCGCAATGCGCCCGGCCATGTCGGCATAGTACCAATCGTAGGCCTCACCCGCATTCAGGCGCGAGCGCAGGTAGCCGAGATCGGCCGGCCCGCGCGCGATTGCAGTATCCGCGTGGTCGCTGGTGTCGCGACAGTCCGAGAGCGGGGCGTAGAAATCGATGCCGATCGCGTCCAGTGCCGGCGAGGCCCAGAGCGGATCGAGCGGGAAGCGCACCTCCTGCCCGCCCTCGCGGACATGGGCGCCGTACTCGGTCCAGTCGGCGGCGTAGACCAGCTTGGCCGAGGGCAGGATCGCGCGGACGTCGCTGGCGAGCGCGACCAGCCCGTCGACCATCGGATAGCCCAACGCCCCGCGCACCCGCGTCAGCCCGACCAGCTCGGAGCCGATCACGAAGCCATCGACGCCGCCGGCCACGGCAGCCAGCTTGGCGTAGTGCAGGATATGGCGCCGGAAACTCCACTCCTCCGGCCGCGCGCAGACCACCCGCTCGCCTTCGAGCGAGAAATCGGCGGGCGCGAGCGTTCCGAGCAGCGCCGCGATCTGGCCGGCCGCCTCGTCCGAGCCATCGACTGTCCCTGCCACGCCGGGCGCGGGCGAGCAGGTGATGCGGCCGCGCCAGGGATAGGGCGGCTGGCCGGGCGCGCCGGTCTGGGGATCGATCAGCTCATTCCCAGCCGGGATGTCCATCATCACGAAGGGATAGAGCACGACTTCGAGGCCATGGACCTCGCGCAGGCGCCTGATCAGCAGAGTCACGCTCTCGTCCGAGGGCGTGCCGCCATAGGCGGCGTGACCGCCGGAGACGCTGACGAGGCGGGCCGAAGCGCGGTCGAGCCCGGCCGAAAACCACTCGGCCCCGATGGTCGGCTTGTGCGAAATCTCGACGCGCGGCGCGATCGTGCAGGAGCCGGCGCGCAGATCGTCGCCAAACCAGCTCACCACAAGCGAAATCCGTCGCAGGCTGGGGCAGAGCGCTCGCAACTGGTTGATGGCGACATCGACATCGGCGCCGCCATGGAGCTGGTGGCGCGTCTCGCTTTGAGTCACGCCCGGCTCGGATTCGTGGCTGATCGGGCGGACGTCGTAGATGAACTCGCTTGCGCCGGGGATCAGCGTCACCGCGCGGATCATGCCACCGAGACCATCGACCGCCCGCACCACCTCGAACGAGAATTGCGGTACGCGGTTGCCATATTCGGCCAGCGCGAGGCGCTCGAACACGACATAGGCCAGGCCGCGATAGGCCGGCGTTGCACCGGCCTCCTTGGCTGAGATCAGCGGGTCGGGCTGCTGGTTCTCGTAGCCGTTATGGACGCGCATCTGCACCGTCGAGACGTCGAGCTCGCGGCCATCGGCCCAGACCCGGCGCACGAAGGCGATCGGTCCCTCGCACAAGCCAATCGCGAGGTTGGCGTGGTAGCTATAGGTCGTCTCGTAAGTCCTCTGCGCCTTCGGCCCGCCCTTGCCGCCGCTCTTGGCGCGGGTCACCGTGGTGGTGATCTCCTCCTCGAAGCGCGTCGCCCAGATCAGCTGCCCGCCCAGCCGCGCCCGACCGTAGACGCGCGGGATTGCAGCGCCTTCGGTCGAGGCGAGCCCGTCGACCTCCTTCAGCCGGGGACCCTCGACGATGCGGTTGCCACCGCCGCCAAGCAGCGACTGGTCGATCATGTTGCCGGCGATGCCACCCGCCGCCCGGCCGAGCGCGGAGCCGAGCGAGCCGAGACCGACCGCGCTTCCGAGCGTGGAACCGGCGAGCGAGAGGAGAAGCGTGGCCATTACTCTGCGATCTCCGGAAACGAGAAGGCGTGGCTGAGATGGCGGCGCCACCAGCCGGTGAAGGCGACCTCGCTCACGGCGGCGCCGTCATGGGCGTGCAGGATGCGGTCGGGCGCCGTCAGGATGGCGCAATGCTTGGCAGGCAGATGCGCGCGCCAGCGAAAGAGTAGGACATCGCCCGGCCGTTCGCGCCCCAAGGCAAGTGGCCGCATATGCCGAAAGGCGGCCGCGGCCAGGCTCTCCTCGCGGCCGCTTTCCGCCCAATTGGGCGAATAGGCCGGCAGCGTCTCAGGTTCAGCCCCGTAAAGGTCGCGCCAGATGCCCCGCACCAGTCCGAGGCAATCGCAGCCGACGCCGCGCAGCGAGGCCTGGTGGTGATAGGGTGTGCCGAGCCAAAGCCGCGCCGCGCCAATAATGCCGTCACGCGTGATCAATCCGGCGCTCATCGGAACAGGCTCCCGCCATCGAGCGCGCCGTCACCCGGCCGCACGCCGCCAATGACGAAGTCGTTGCCGGGGATATGCGGAAAGCCGCGGAAGTTGATTCCATTCGCGAATTTCGCCTGGCAGATCGCGAAACTCTTGTCGCAGCCGGGCGTCAGGCTGAAGGCGTCGCCCGGCGCGATCGACCCGGGCGGCGCCTGCCAGAGCTGGATCGCCCCGACGCCGCCGGCATCGGCATGGCTCTTCACCTCGCTGGCGAAGCCGAGATTGGCGCCGCTGGTGAAGATCAGCCGCCCGCCGGTAAAATGCCCGTCGCCATGGCCGGCGAGCGAGGGCGCGGTCAGGCCGATGCGGCCATCCGTGCTCGCGACCACGGCATTGAAAGTGCCGAGCGCGACGCCGCATCTGATATCGCCGAGATCGGCCGAGCAGGAGCGCATGTAGAGCCGGCCGCGCTCGTCGTCGAAGGCCTTGGCGAGCCCCCTCACCTCGGCGGTGAAGGCAAGGTCGCTGCGGCGGATCTCGCCGACGAAGCCGGTCTCCAGCAGCACGCGCTGGGCGATATCCGCCCAGTTCACCAGCCAGATCGCGACCCGCGCGTCGTCATAGAGCCCGCGCGCCAGGTCGGCCTCGTTCAGGCCGATCGCGGCGAAGGCGCCGGCGACCTCGCCGCCGCCAATGGCGAAGCCAAGCTCGGCCGCGCTTTCGGCCGCCTCCAGCCCGGTCGTCGCGGCGTAGGTGATGCCGTCGAAGACGAGGTCGCGGTCATGATCGGTGAAGCCGAGCACCTGCCCGTCACGGCGAGTCAGGCTCCAGCAGCGGCACAAGGTGGTCGCGCCACCTTCGAGATGGGCGGCAAGGGCATTGGGGATTTGGCGCATGGCAATAGCCTTTGAACCTGTCTGAAACCACAGCCCTCATCCTGAGGAGGCCCGCAGGGCCGTCTCGAAGGATGGTCCAGCGGACGCCGGAGCCACCTGGAGCATCCTTCGAGACGCGCTTCGCGCTCCTCAGGATGAGGGCTGAGAGGAACGTCAGATGATGATCTCGACGACGGGGATGCGCGGGATCTCGCCGGCCTCGAAGGCGGAGAGGTCGACCTCGATCATGTCGGTGTCGAAGCGCACGGGGACGTCGAAGGCGAAGCCTGCGGTGACGCTCGCGCCCGGAGCCGGGACATGGCCGGAGGCGAAGGTCACGCGCCCGGTCGCGGTGTCGCAGGAAACCTGTGCCGGCTGCGCCTGGAGCACGCCGTCGACCGCGACCAGCACCGAGCCGGGCCAGGGCTTGTGAATCGTCCGGCGATAGGTCGCGGTGCCGGTGCCATAGTCCTTGGCGAGCAGGAAGTTGGCGGTGGCGCCATCGCCGACACCGATGGTCTGGTCGCTGGCGGAAGGTTGCAGCGAGGGCGCGCAGCTCTTCCAGTCGAGCTGGTCGCGCCAGCGGAAACCGTAGAGCCGGCCGCGCCGCTCCTCGAAGAAAGCGATGATACCAGCCAGCGCGTCGAGCGTGCGCACGCCGACGCCGGCATCGTAGCGGCGGCGCGAATGGGCCCAGCGGCTGTTGCGGATCTCGCGACCCGAGGCCAGCGCGACGACTTGCGTCAGCCGCTCCGGCCCGCCGCGCGCACCGCGCGCGACATCGAGCGGGAACCGCACTTCATGGAAGTCGCTCATGATCTGTCCTGTGGGATCAAAGCGCGCGGCTGCCGCGCGCCACGGCGCGCGCGATCGCGGCGGAGACCTGCGCCTCGGAGCGGCGGAAGCTGTCGGCGTCCGGCGTCGTCACCTGGACGGTGACGCTGAGCGGGCGCCCGCCCTCGCCGCCGCCGGCGCGCACGCCGAGCTTGCCGTCGGGGCCGCGCGAGAGCGGCATGATCGCCTCGGCGCCACGCTCGCCCATCAGGCCGAGATCGCGGCCAAGCGGGAAATAGGCCGGCGAGGCGATGACGCCGCCATCGGCGAAGGGGCGGACGCTCGCGCCAAGCGCGCCCAGCCCGACACCGCCCCTGACGACGTTGAGCAGGCTGTTGGCGCCGGAGCTGATCAAACTGGAGAGCATGCCTTGCGCCGGCGCGAGCGCGCTCTTGAGCAGGCTCTCGGTCATCGACTTGCCGACGCCGCGCAGCACGTCCTCCAAACGCTTGCCTTCGATGATGCCTTGAGCGAGCGCGCTCGTGAGCGTGCGGCCGAACTGCGCGGCGGACTGGCTGAGCTCCTTGGTCAGGCGATCTACCGTGCGCAGGGTGCCGATCGAAGGGGCGAATGCGTCATTTTCGGCCATGTCGGTCTTGCTTTCGTGGTTGAGAGGAATGCTGCCTTCAACGGTCGGGATGCGCCGCCATCAGCCCCGCAAGCGCGCTACGCGATGGCGCCTCGGCTCCAGCCTGCGGCTGAAAGGCCTGCAGCGCGGCCGCGATCTCACGCGGCGTCGCCGCCCAGAACTGCTCGGGCGGCCAGCGCAACCGGCCGAGCCCGAAGGCCATGACCTCGCGCCAGGGAAAAGCCGCCGCCGACGCGCTCAGCGCTCCGGCGGCAGCTGAGGGCGCGGCTCGGAAGCCTCCCGCGCCGGATCACCGAAGGTCGCGTCGAGCAGGCGGATCGCGGCTGCGATCGCGCCATTGAGGCCGCCGTCGAAGGCGAAGCCCGCGACCTCGGCTTCGCTGAAGCTGCCGCCCGCTCCGCGCAGCCCTGCGGTCAGGATGCAGGCGACGTCGCGAGCCGAAAGCCTGCCCCCGACAAAGCGCTCGCCGAGCGCAGGCAGGCTGTCGACGGCAAAGGCGGCCTCCAACTCGGCGAGCGCGCCGAGGGTGAGCCGCATCGGCAGGGTTTCGCCGTCGACCATGAGGGCAACCTCGCCCCGGTAACGATTGACCATGGCCATCTCCTCAAAGCGCCGTGAAGGCGAGCTGGCCCGCCGATTCCAGCGAGAGGTCGAATGTGATCTCCGCCGTATGCTCGCCGCGATATTCCAGGCTGGTGAGCTGGAACGGCCCGGTGATCGTGCCGAAATCCGGCACGATCACCTGCCAGTCCCGGATCACCCCGTCGAAGAAGATCTGCCGCACCAGCGCGTCCGAGGCCTCGTCCTTGAACAGCCCGGCGCCACTGATGCCGGCCCGCCTGACTCCGGCACCGGCGAGCAATTCGCGCCAGCGACCGGCGGATTCCGAATGGGTCACGTCGACCGTCTCGGCGTTGAACGCGATCTGGCGGGCGCGCAAGCCCGCGACGGTGACGAAGGTCCCGCCTGCATCTGCCGCCTTGAGCAGCAGGTCCTTGCCCTTCTGTGCCGACATCGGCCTCTCCTTGGTTCGCGGTGGTTCAGAGCGCCTCGGATACGGCGCGGAAGCGGATGGTGACGGCGGCGAGCCTGGTGGCGGCATCGCGCGAGAGCTTGGTCGAGCGCCAGGCGAGATCGATCAGCCGGTGCCCGGCAAGGGCCAGCGGCGCGCGGTCGAGCGCGGCGACGAGGACCGCGGCGGCCTGCAGCGCGAGCTTCGACGAGCCGCCCTCCTCCGCCCAGACGACGAGCCCGAACTCCTGCTCGCAACCGCTATCGCTGCCGGTCGACCAGTCCCGCGCATCGACCTCGCCGTGAGTGACGTAGACGCCCCTGGCGGCGCGCGGCGCCTCATCATGGATACGGCCGCTGCCGATCAGCGCGGTCAGTGGCGCATGCGCGGCCAGATGCGCCTGGACCGCGCTCCGCAATGCGAGAATAGCTCCGCTCATGGCCTGGCCTCCTCGACGAGGCAGATCAGCCTGCGCCGGCTGCCATCGGGATCGTCGACGGCGCGGATCTCGTAGATGCGGGCGCCGTCGCGCAGGCGCTGGCCGGCATCGAGGCCGGCGCGCCAGCGCAAGGTGACGCGGTGCGTCGCGAATTGCTCGGGGCGCCCGGCGCGCCAGCGCTCGTCACCCGACATCCACTCGACCTGGGCCCAGAGCGCGGCGACGGTCGCATAGACCTGCGTCGCGCCGCCGAGCCCATCGGGCGTCGCGACCGGCGCTTCCAGGATCAGCCGGCGGCGCAAGGCGCCGACCGAGCCGCGTTCGGATGCAGCAGCCATGGTCAGAGCCTCGCGCGGCGATAGGGCGCAACCAGCGCCAGGATCTCGCCGGGCAGAGCCGCCGCGTCGCGGCCGACGACATCGCCGCGCTGCTCGAACCAGCGCGTGGCCAGGCGCAGCACCGCTTGCCGCAAGGGGGCCGGCACGGCAGCGGCGGTCGCGCCATAGCCGGCGACGACATCGATCTCGATCGCGCCACGCTCGCGGCCAAGCTCCGGCACCTCGCCGGCGACGCGGATCATCGGCGGATCTGACGCGATATCGAGTGCGAGCGCTCCCGCCGCGACCGGCTGCGCACTGCCGAGAACGTCATAGACCCGCGCTGCCGCGATCGCGTTGACCGGCGCGAAGGGCAGCCTGATCTCGCCGCTCTCAGGCCAGCGGTCGAGCACGATCCGCCAGGTCTGGTCGATCAGCATGCGGCCGGACGCCGCCTCGACCATCAGCCTGGAGGCGGTGATCAGGGTCCCGAGCAATTCATCCTCGTCGCCGGCGTCGAGCCGCAGGAAGAGCTTGGCATCAGTCAGCGAAACCGGCTCGCTCACCGGGGGTGTCAGGGCAATGGGCGTCATGGTCGCTCCGATTGGGGTTCATTCGCGCCGCCCGACGCGCTATCGAACCTCCTGACGAGGAGAACCCGATGACACCCGGACGATGGATTGCTGGCGCCGGATTGGCGCTCACCTTGCTGCCGGCGCCGGCCCAGGCGGTGGTCGGCGGACGCGAGGGCGGGCCTGCCGCCGCCTCGACCGTGATGGTCCTGAACGCGCGCGGCGGCGTCTGCACCGGCATCGTGCTGTCTTCACGCGCGATCCTGACCGCGGCGCATTGCACCGAGGGCGGCGTCGACCTGCGCGTCCACTGGAAGGATGGCAGCGGCGAGCCGGTGCTGATCGCGCCGACCAATGTCAGCTTCCATCCCGAATTCGATGCCAAGGCGATCACCACGCGGCGTCGCTCCGTCGACCTCGCGCTGCTGCGGCTACCCTCGGCCCTGCCCGGCCGGTTCTCGCCGGCAACGCTGTTTGACGGCTCACTGCCCCGCGCCGGCACCTCGATCACGGTGGCCGGCTATGGCGTGTCCCGCGAGGGCGAGGCACGCACCACCGGCACCTACCGTTCGGCCGGGCTCAGCGCCGTCGAGCCCTATGGTCCCGGCCGCATCCTGATCTGGGCCTCCGATCCGGAAACCGGCGGCAAGAAGCCTGGCGCTGGTGCCTGCCAGGGCGATTCCGGCGGCCCTATCCTGCTCGGCAGCAAGGACGTCGTCGCCGTCAGCAGCTGGTCGACCGGCCCAAAAGGCCGCAATTGCGGCCTGCTGAGCCAGGGCGTGCTGGTCGCGCCGCAGCGCGGCTGGATCGACGGAACGCTCTCGCAATGGGGCGAGAGCGCGAGCTGGACGACTGGCCGCTAACCGCACTTGACCAAAGGGCTGGACTGCCGCGCGCAAGGCCATAGATTGGAAGCCATGAGAATGGCGGTTTGCTTCATGACCTTTCGCGGCCCAGCCCTTGCCCTGACCGCCGCGCTCTGCGCGGCCGCCTCGCCTGCGTTGGCCGTCGTCGGCGGCGAGCTCTCGCGGGATGTCGACGGCCCGCGCTCCTGGACGGTGCGGGTCGAGACCAGTCGCGGCGAGCTCTGTTCCGGTGCGGCGATCGCGCCCGAACTCGTGCTGACAGCGGCCCATTGCCTGATGGGCGGCGGTTCGGTCAGCGTCGTCAGTCTCGATCCGCGCTTCCGCGACCGCCGGCAGGCCGTGATCGCCGTGCTGCCGCATCCTACATTCGTGCCCGGCACGACGCCGCGCACCCAGCCGGGCGCCGACCTCGCGCTGCTGCGCCTGGCCGCGCCGCTGCCGGCCGATATCGAGCCGCTTTCGCTCGGCTCCGGGCTCTGGCAGGGCGAGACCGTGACCATGGCGGGCTATGGCCTGGCGGTCGAGAACAACAAGCGCACCGCGCGCAAGCTGCGCGAGACGCAGCTCGTCAACGCCGGCAATTACACCACGGCCAACACGGTCAAGGTCGCGGTCGATACGCAGGCGATGGGAGAGGCTCCTGGCGCCGGCGCCTGCCGCGGCGATTCCGGCGGCCCGGTCCTGCGCGGCAACGGCACCTCGCACGACCTCGTCGGCATCGTCAGCTGGTCGAGCGGCCCGCTGAACTCGCATGTCCGGCGCATCTGCGGCGGCTTCACCGCGATCACGCCGGTCAACGACTATCGCTCCTGGATCTCCGAGGCGAGCAGCCAGTTGCTGGCGATGGGTCGCGAAAGGCGGCGGGGCGATCCCGTCCCGCCGCGCGAGAACTCCAGCTGGAGCTGGTGGTTCAGCCGCTGAGACCGTTCGATAATTCTACTGGCGCGGCCGTCTGACGCGGCCAGCTCGCGCTAGCGAATTCTCAAATGGTCTCAGAAGACTGTCCCGGATCAAGCCGAGAACTTCAACCCCTTGATCGCGGCAAAATCCTGCACGCCGCCGCCGACGCGCTTGGTGGTGTAGAACAGCACGTGCGGCTTGGCGGAATAGGGATCGCGCAGGATGCGCACGCCCGCCCGGTCGACGACGAGATAGCCGCGGCGGAAATCGCCAAACGCCAGCGAGACCGAATCCTCGGCGATATCAGGCATGTCCTCGGCCTCGACGACGGGGAAACCGAGCAAGGTCGCCGGCGCGCCAGCCGAGGCCGGGGGCTGCCAGAGGTAGTAGCCGTTATCGTCCTTGAACTTGCGGATGACGGCTTGCGTCTTGCGGTTCATCACGAAGCTGGCGTTCTGGCGATAGCCGGCTTTGAGCGCGTAGACGAGGTCGATCAGGATGTCGGACGGGTTCGCCGCCGCGAAGGCACCATCGACGCCAGTGCTCAGCACGCCGATATTGCCCCAGCTCCAGCTCGCCTCGGCCACGGTCGGGTAGGCCAGGAAGCCCTTCGGCTTGTCGACGCCGTCGCCCCTGACGAAGGCGGCGCCTTCCTGCTCGGCAAAGGCGCTCTCGACCTCCTCGGCGATCCACTGGTCGATATTGACGATGGCGTCGTCGAGCAGGGTCTGCGTCGCCGCCGGCATGGCGTAGAGTTCCATCGCCGGGAAGCTCAGCTCAGCCAGCACCGGCGTATTGGTCTGCGGGCGCGCCGCCGTCTCGGCGACCCAGCCGGAGGCCGGGCCGGTCTTGGAGAAGGCCTTCTTGTAGGTGCCGGACGAGATCATGCGCACCGTGGCGAGCGCGCGGATCGGCGAGATATTGGCCAGACGGCGCAGGATCTCGCCCTCGACGGTCGGCGGCGCGAGATAGCCGCCATCCGGGCCGGAGCCGACGGAGAGCGCCTTGCCTTCGAGCCGCTTCAGCCCGCCGGCCTCGCCGCTGCGGATATAGGAGGCGAAGGCGGCCTTGTGCTCGTGCAGCATCGGGTCGCGCGGGCCATCGAAGCCGAGCGCGGGGCGGCTGCGGTCGAGCGTCATCCGGTCGAGCCGGCGGCGGGATTCGTCGAGCGCCGCGTCGATGCGGATGAGCTTCTCCTCGGTCAGAGGATCGCCGCCGCCGCGGGTCTCCATCTCGGCGAGGCGCTGGTCGTTGGTGGCGCGGTAGCTCTCGAAGGCGTAGCGGACGTCGTCGAGCGCGACGGCCAGGTCGCCGCCGGCGGCCTTGGTCTCGGGGGCGTGAGTCTGTTCGGTCATGGTTTCTCCTCGGGTGAAGCGGGTTCAGGCATGGAGGGCCGAAGGCGCGCGCTGCAGCGCCTTGACGGCGGAGACGCGGGCCTGCGGCAGCATCGGGAAGGTGACGAGCGAGATCTCCCAGAGATCGACGCGCTGGAGCCGGCGCAGGCCGGTGCGCGGCTCGGTGCGGGCGCGCTCGGCCTTGAAGCCGATCGAGAGCCCGTCGACCGCGCCCTCACGCATCAGCGCGTGGATCTCGCGCGCCCGGCCGACGGCGAGCGAGAGCTGGCCGCGCACAAAGAGCCCGCGCGAATCCTCGTGCAGCGAGACCCAGCGGCCGATCGGCTCGGCCGGATCATGCTGCCAGAGCAGCTTGATGCCAGCCGGCCCACGCCGGGTCAGGCTCTCGCGGAAGGCGCCGGGCTCGACCACGTCCTTGCCGAGATCGGCGACGCTGAACAGGCTGGCATAGCCCTCGAACAGCCCGCCGGGATGAATGCGCGCCGGCGGCAGTGCCAGCAGCTTGGTCTCGCGCGCGAAGGGCGATGCTGCTCCTCGGCCAGGAATGAAGCCGCTTGTCATCGGCCGCCTCCCTTGCCCTTGCGGCCCTTGCCCGCCGCGTTGCCTTCCAGCTTCGCCAGATTGCGGATGAAGCGGCCGAAGGTCTCGGTCGTGGCCAGGCCAACGCGCCCCGGCTTCGGCGTCTTTGCTCCGGCAGAGCCGGCAGCGCTCGCCGCCGGCTTCCGTCCCCCCGGTGTCGTCATGCATCCTCTCCCTCGTGGCGGGTGTTGAAGCGGTTGAGCTCGCGCACGAAATCGTCGAAGCGCCGGTTGGCGGCGGTCAGCTCGCGCAGCATGAAATAGGCGAAGGCAGAGGCGCAGGCGGCCCAGAGCAGCAGGCCGAGATGGCCGACATCGCCGCGTCCGACCATCGCCGTGACGACCTGTTCGACAGGGTTCATGATTCCACCTCCGTGGTTGACGCGAAGAGGCGGCCGTAGCCGACCGCCTCGCGCTTCTCGTCCTCGCTGAGGAAGGACGCGGCGCTGAGGCGCCGCCAGAGCGATTCCCGCTCCTCGGCCAGCGCCTCGATGGCATCGAGATCAGGTTCGAGCGTCAGCTCGTCGCCGAAGGCCGGGCCGAGCCATTGCGCCAGCGACTGCGCGGTGCGGCGCACCAGCGGGATCGCCGTCTGGCGCCAGAAGGCGCGGTTGGCCTCGGCATAGTTGGCGAAGGTGTTGTCACCAGGCAGGCCGAGCAGCAGCGGCGGCACGCCGAAGGCGAGCGCGATCTCGCGCGCCGCCATGCTCTTGGCCGCGACGAAATCGAGCTCGGCTGGGGTCAGCGAGAGCGGCTTCCAGTCGAGCCCGCCTTCGAGCAGCAGCGGCCTTCCGGCATTGCGGGCGCCCTGAAAACTGTCCTCCAGCTCCTGCTTAAGCCGCTCGAACTGGGCCTCGGTCAGGCTCGCGCCGTCGGGCCCGTCATAGACCAGCGCACCGGAGGGTCTCGCCGCATTGTCGAGCAGCGCCTTGTGCCAGTTGCTGGCGGCGTTGTGGATGTCGAGCGGGCAGGCCGCCGCCTCGATCGGCGAGAGCCCATAGTGATCATCGACCGGGTGGAACAGCGTCAGGTGCAGGATCGGCGGCAGCCCCTCCTCGTCCTGCCGGAAGCGGATGGTCTCGGCGCCGACGGTGTAGTCATAGGCCTCCGGCCAGCCGTCGCGGCCCGGCACCAGCCGCATCCGGTCGGGCCTGAGAGCATAAAGCTCGCGCGGCTCGTGCCCGATGCTGGCGGCCTCGACATAGGCGTTGCCGGCGACGAGCAGGTGGCCATAGAGCATCTCGCGGAAGGCGATGCCGCCCTGGCGCGGATTGGGCCGGTCGATCAGCGCCAGTGCCGGATGCTCCGGCATCTCGCGGCCGCCGACCTTGGCGACGAGCGGCGTCTGCGCCGCCGCCTCGGCGACCAGCCTGACGCAGCGATGCACGATCGGATTGCGCTCATAACCTTCGCGCGCCAGCGCCGCGTAGTCGCGCGGCGTCCAGACCGGTCGCCCGGCCTCGTGCAGCGCGATCAGCGGCCCGACGCGCGAGCGCTTCTGATCCGGCGCGGCGATGCCGCGCAGGTTGCGTAGGAAGTTGAACATCAAGGTCTCGCTGTTGGGCGTTGGAAGCTGTTGTGCGGACGGCGGGGCTACATCCCCCTCACCCGCGGCCGTCCCTTCGGCTGGAGCATCAGATGCGTCAGCGCCCAGACCAGCGCGTCGAGCCTATCCGGCGAGCGGCCAGAGCTCAGCCCGCCCGGGCCAAAGTCGCACATCTCGTCCTCGAGCGCCGGGAAGCGGCCGGCATGGCGCACGCGGCCCTGCGCATAGAGCGCCGCCACCGGCTCGGCCCGCAGGTACTTGCCGCGCGTCGCCCGGACGGCGGTGACCGGCACGGAGGCATCGACCTCGCGGATGACGCTCGTCGCCATCTCGCCGCCCTGGTTGACCTCAACCACGAGCGCATCGGCCTCATGGCGCCGGTAGAGCGCAACTGCCTTCGCCGCCCATTCATGCGGACGCGCGCCGGAGATCGTGCCATCCTCCAGCACATGGCCGATGCCGTCTTGATCGATGCCGGCCACCACCAGCCCGCAGGAATCCGCCCGTTGCGAGGACGAGGCCGGCGGATCGACCGCCACGACGATCCGCGCCAGCCCTGATGCGGCCGGCTCGCGGCAGCTCTCGATCATTGCCCGCGTCCAGAGCGCATCGGCACTTTCCTCGACGATCTCGCCATCGAGTTCCTGCCGGCCGAGCCGCGTGCCGCCATAGGCCTCCGTGACGCTGCGGATGAAGTCCGGCGCGAGGTTGAAGCGGTTCGCCGCCGTCGCCGCGCGGCTGACCGCGACGCGTGGATCGTCCAGCAGGCGCTTGATCAGCGGCAGCGGGCGCGGCGTCGTGGTCACGACCTGGCGCGGCCTGTCGCCGAGGCGCAGTCCGAATTGCAGCATGTCCCAGCACTCCTGAAGGTTTGGCCATTTCGCCAGCTCGTCGGACCAGGCGGCGCCGAACTGCGGGCCGCGCAGCCCTTCCGGGTCCTCGGCCGAGAAGGCCTGCGCAATCGAGCCGTTGCCCCATTCGAGCCGGCGCCGCGAGGGCGACCAGCTCGGCCGTTCGGAGCGAAGATGGATCGCAAGCAGCCCGGAGATGCCCTCGATCATCACATCGCGGACCTGCCCTTGCGTTTCGCCCACGAGGGCGATGCGGCCGGTGGGGGCGTTGGCGAAAGGCGGCAAGCCCAAGGCCATTCCCCTCACCCATTCCGCGCCCGTTCGGGTCTTGCCGGCCCCGCGCCCGCCCAGCACCAGCCAGATGAACCAGGGCGGAGACCGGCGCGCCTTCTGGTCCGGCCGTGCCCAGACCGTCCACTCCTGCCGGAGCGTCTCAAGCAACTCCGCCGGAAGCTCGGGCAGCAGCCGCTTCAGCAGCCGCACCTGCGTCCTCGGCGATAAGGCGCTCCATGCGTCGTGCCAGCTCGGCACGAAGCTCGGCAGCGCGTCGCAATCCGGCGGCAGGATCGGCGTCATCGGCGGCTTTCACTCCCTGGCTTGCGGTCGCCGCTTCCAGCGCCAGCAATTCGCGGACGGTGCGGGCGAGCGTCGCCAGCGCCTTGGCGTCGCTCTCGCTCGCCGCCGCACCCTTGGGCAGCTCGGCGAGATGCGCCTCATGCGCCGCGAGTTGACGCTTGGCAGCGCGCCAGAGCTTGTCGACCACGGCCTTCCGGCTCGCAGGCATGCGCCCGCCCCTCGCGGCCGGCACAGCCGGCGCGTCGTCATCGTCTTCGGACATGGAAAATCCTCGCATCGGAAACGCGAAAGCCGCCGGCTGGAGAGCGCGGCGGCTTCGGTTCAGGTCACATTTCGTGAGCGTTCCTGATGTCTACCCGATCAGCGCCACGAAGTCAAGGATTAATTTCCTATTTTAATCTGACGTTCTCTCGTGTTGTGAAAGCGACCCACGGTCGTTCTGATAGAGCCAACAGGCTGCGGTATAAGCGTGGTTCAAGCAGATTCAGCTTCCGGATGGTGGCGGAGCACCGGAAGTCCCAGCCTCGGCTTTGATAAAAGCCTCTTCAACGATGTTCAATACCTCGGCCAGTTTCTGGATGGAACTGGTGTCCATGTGGACTTCGAAAACCTGCCCTATCCAACCAATCGCATACGTACGTTCGTATAGCGATTGTATCGACAAGCCGCCGGCTGCTGAGAAAACACCAATGCCTCTATAGTCTTGTTTTTGTTCGTGTTGTCTGATCGCAGCGGGCGATTTGTATATTTCGCCCGCATGGGCCACAGCATTCCGGGTGTTGTCAGCATTGGGAAAGTATCGATCGAAGAGAGATTTCGCTTCGCGCAATTTTTTTCCGTCCACGTAACGCGTGCGCGGACAGCGATATATGTACTCGCGCAGCGCCTCTAGACTATTTTTGAAGTGGAAGAGGCTTAACGCACCTTGCTTCGCAGCGATAATCCGAAATTTAATAAATACACCACCGAACACTCCAACACTTGGCGGCCCTCCGCCCCGCTCTAGAAGCTCAAAAAGCTGGACCGTTTCGACAAACTCATCAAGAAAGCGCTGTAGATTCAGCCGGTTTGCCGAGACACAATCACAAAATGCATCTTCGTCCACTGACTTGACATTGTGGGTTTCTGACATGCGCTCAGCGCCTGAGTTCGACTAGAAGCACACCGACATGAGAAAAACTCAGACAAGACTACCAATTGCAGGCAAGCCTGAGAAACTCAAACCTCCTCCTTCTCCACCCATTTGAAGGCGGCAGACGGCACATACTGCTCCATCCGGTCGAGCAGGGTCGCCGGCTCGGTATCGGTGATCGCCATGGCGCGGTGGTTCTGCTTGAGGAACCCGGCCTCGACCGTGTTGTCGAGGAAGCTCGCGAGCGGGTCGTAGAAGCCGGCGATGTTGAGGAAGGCCAGCGGCTTGGTGTGGATGCCGAGCTGGCCCCAGGTCCAGACCTCGAACAACTCCTCGAAGGTGCCGATGCCGCCGGGCATGGCGATGAAGCCGTCCGAGAGCTCGGCCATCCGCGCCTTGCGGGTGTGCATGGTATCAACCACTTCGAGTTCGCTCAGCCCGTTATGGCCGATCTCCTTCTCGCGGAGCGCGCGCGGGATGATGCCATGCACCCTGCCGCCCGCCGCCAGCGCCGCATTGGCGACGATGCCCATCAGGCCGACGGCGCCGCCGCCATAGACCAGCGTCAGTCCGCGCTTCGCGATCTCGACGCCCATTGCGGTGGCGCCGGCCGCGTAGACCGGATCATTGCCGGGATTCGAACCGCAGAAGACACAGACCGATTTCATGCGCCGAGAACCTGCAGGATGCGGGCCCAGGAACGCTGGCCCTTGTGGAAGGAGGAGAGATCATACTTCTCATTCGGCGAATGCACGCGGTCGTCGTCGAGGCCGAAGCCGACGAGCAGCGTGTCCATGCCGAGGAGGCTCTTGAAATCGGCCGCCACGGGGATCGAGCCGCCGGAGCCGATCGTGATGGCCTTGCGGCCCCATTCCTCGGTCAGCGCGGCCTGCGCCTTGAGCAGGGCCGGCGAATCGACGGGTACCGCGATGGCCGGCGAGGCGCCATGGGCGATGAATTCGGCGCTGATGTCGTCCGGCAGGCGCTCGCGCACGAATTGCTGGAAGGCGGCGGCGATCTTGTGCGGGTCCTGCTTGCCGACGAGGCGGAAGGAGACCTTGGCCGAGGCTTTTGAGGCGATCACCGTCTTGGTGCCCTCGCCGGTATAGCCGCCCCAGATGCCGTTGACGTCGCAGGTCGGGCGCGACTGGATCTGCTCCAGCAGCATGCGGCCCTTCTCGCCGATCGAGTGCTTGAGGCCGATCTGGCCGAGGAACTCGGCCTCGGTCAGCCCGAGATCGGCCCAATCGGCCTTTTGCGAATTGGTCGGCTCCTCGACGCCGTCATAGAAGCCGGGGATCGTGATCCGGCCGGTCTCGTCCTTGAACTGCGCGATGATGCCGGCGAGCACATGGATCGGGTTCGCCGCCGCGCCGCCGAACAGGCCGGAATGCAGGTCGCGGTCGGCGCAGGTGATCGTGACTTCCTGATAGACCATGCCGCGCAGCGAGGCGGTGATCGCCGGGGTCTCGCGGTCCCACATGCCGGTGTCGCAGATCAGCGCGAGATCGGCCTTCAGCTCCTCGGCGTTGGCCTTGACGAAACCGGGCAGGTTGGCCGAGCCCGACTCCTCCTCGCCCTCGACGATGATGGTGAGGCTGACCGGCAGGTCGCCGGTCTCGGCCAGCGTCGCGCGCAGGGCCTCGACGAACGTCATGACCTGGCCCTTGTCGTCGCAGGCGCCGCGGCCGGTGATGACCTTGCGGCCGGGCGCGATCTCCTTGACCACCGGCTTGAACGGATCGTCCACCCAGAGGTTCAGCGGATCGACCGGCTGGACGTCGTAATGGCCGTAGAACAGCACATGCGGCGCGCCGGGCTTGCGGCGATGCGCCAGCACGACCGGCTGGCCGCCGGTCTCGCGCAGCGAGGCTTCGAAGCCGAGCGATTCGAGATCGGCCCGCAGCCATTCCGCCGCGCGGCGGGTGTCGGCGTTATAGGCCGGGTCGGTCCCGATCGAGGGGATTTCGATCCAGGTCGACAGGCGCGCCAGCGACGCATCGAGATCGGCGTCGAGCCGGGAGAGGATCGCGGGAAGCTTGGACATGGCACTGGCTCTCGATAGGCGTTCGGGGAAAAGCTGATTCAGGTGGCGTCATCATGACAAGGGCAACGGGCGGCGTCAGCCTGCCGCAACGCATGGGGGTTGTGCGACAGGCCGTCATTCTCGGGCGGAGCGCAGCACAGACCCGAGAATCTCCTGCCGGACAAAGCTCCGCCTCCAGAGAGGCTCAGGTCAAGCCCGAGCATGACGCGCGGGTCAGCGCTTCCCGCCCATCATCGAGCCCAACACCCCGCGCAGGATCGCCGTCCCCACCTGCCGGCCGATCGAGGTCGCGGCCGAGCGGGCGGCGGAGGTGATGATCTTCTCGGTCATGCTTTGCGGCAAGGGCCCGCCGCGGCTGCCCGGCCCCGTCTTCGGCCGCGCACCGCCACTGCCGCCGCCGATCGCATCCTCGAGCCAGCCGCCGATCGTGCCCATCAGGCCGCCGCCGCTATCGCCGCCCTCCGTGGAGGCCTCGACCGGCGAGCCGTCGCCGTTCAGGCCCTTGCGCTTCATCAGCTCCTCATAGGCCGAGTCACGATCGATCATCGTGTCGTATTTGCCCTTGAAGCCGGAATTGGTCAGGCACTGCGCCCGCTCCTGCGGCGAGACCGGGCCGACCTGTGCCATGGGCGGGGCGATTTGGGTGCGCTCGACGATGGTCGGCGTGCCCTTGCCTTCCAGCGTCGAGGTCAGCGCCTCGCCGACGGCGAGCTGGGTGATCGCCTCCTCGGTGCTGAACTTGGGGTTCTGGCGAAAAGTCTCGGCGGCGGCGCGCACGGCCTTCTGGTCGCGCGGGGTGAAGGCGCGCAGCGCGTGCTGGACGCGGTTGCCGAGCTGGGCCAGCACGGTATCGGGAATGTCGAGCGGGTTCTGCGTGACGAAATAGACGCCGACGCCCTTGGAGCGGATCAGCCGCACGACCTGCTCGACCGCGGTCAGCAGCACCTTGGGCGCGCCGTTGAAGAGCAGATGCGCCTCGTCGAAGAAGAAGACCAGCTTCGGCTTGTCGAGATCGCCGACCTCGGGCAGCTGCTCGAACAGCTCCGAGAGCAGCCAGAGCAGGAAGGTGGCGTAGAGCCGCGGGTTCGACATCAGCTTGTCGGCAGCCATGATGTTGACGATGCCGCGCCCGTCGCGGTCGGTGCGCATCAGGTCGCTGATCTCGAGCGCCGGCTCGCCGAAGAACAGGTCGCCCTTCTGGTTCTCCAGCACGAGCAACGCGCGCTGGATGGTGCCGACCGACTGGGCGGTGACGTTGCCGTATTTGGTGGTCAGCTCCTGCGCGTTCTCGGCGATGAAGGCGAGGATGGCGCGCAGATCCTTCAGGTCTAGCAGCAGCAGCTTCTGCTCGTCGGCGATGCGGAAGGCGATGTTGAGCACGCCCTCCTGCGTGTCGTTGAGGTCGAGCAGGCGCGAGAGCAGCAGCGGTCCCATTTCGGAGATGGTGGCGCGCACCGGGTGGCCCTGCTCGCCGAAGACGTCCCAGAACACGGTGGTGAACTGGTCCGGCTCGTACTTGATGCCGAGCTCCTTGGCGCGGGCGACGAAGGGCGGCTTGGAATCGCCGGGCGCCGCGATGCCGGAGAGATCGCCCTTGATGTCGGCGGCGAAGACCGGGACGCCGTTGCGGGCAAAACCCTCGGCCAGCACCTGCAGGGTCACGGTCTTGCCGGTGCCGGTCGCGCCGGTGATCAGGCCGTGGCGGTTGGCGAGCTTGAGCAGGAGGTTCTCTTCCTTCCAGCTCTTGCCGATCAGGATCGTGCCGTCATCCGCCAAGGAAACCGTCTGCGCCATGAGAACCGCCTATGCTGTCATCGATTTGCCAGGGGCAAGGGTGTAGCGAAACCGGCCAGCTGGCGGAAGCCCGGACCCGGCTTGATTTAGATCGTAAACATGTAAACTATCGCCCGCATCCGCGCCCGGCGCGCCATCAAGAAGGACGAAACCGATGGATGAACTGATCTCCCGCATCATGGCGGCCTCGGGGCTCGATGACGGCCTTGCCCGCAAGGCGATCGGCATCATCCTCGCCTTCCTGCAAAAAGAAGGCCCGCAAGCCGAGATCGGCCAGCTGATGGCGGCGCTGCCCGGCGCGCAGGAACTCGCCGACTCGGCCAATGGCGGCAGCGGCGGCCTGATGGGCATGGTCGGCGGGCTCATGGGCGGTGGCGGCGGCGTGATGGCGCTCGGCGGCCAGCTGATGAGCGCCGGCCTGTCGATGGGCCAGATCCAGTCGGTCTCGAAGGAGATGTTCGCAGTCGGCCGCGAGAAGGCGGGCGAGGACGCGATGGGCGCCATCGTCGGCGCGATTCCGGGACTGGGGCAGTTTGTTTGAGCGGGCAGTGCCCTGGCTCGCCAAATCAAAGCCGCCCGAAATGGGCGGCTTTTCTATTAGGCAGAGCAGTTTCCGCAGCTCTCGCCGTCATTGCGAGCGCAGCGAAGCAACCCAGGGGGACTGGGCGGAGCGAGACCTCCTGGGTTGCTTCGCTGCGCTCGCAATGACGGTGGGGATCGTCGCGCTCAGATTATCCCTTATCCGCGCTCTTTGTAATCAGCCCTCGTGAAACAATACGATTTCAGCAACGCGCCGTCGTGCCTGATGTCACCGACAAATCTCATGCCGATTTTCTCTGCAACCCGGACAGATGCGAGATTGCCCGGATTGATATCGGCAACGATTTCAGGCAGTCCAATTTTATCAAAGGAGTGCCTGACAAAAGGCAACGCCGCCTCTGTTGCATACCCCTTCCCCCAAGCCAGCCTGTTCAAACGCCAACCGATCTCGACTTTTGGCCCGATGCCATCGTAGGGAATCAATAATACCCATCCAAGAAATTGCTTCGAATCAGTTTTGTTGAAGATGGACCAGTAACCAAGCCCATCTCCGAAATTCACCTGTATCCGATCCCTGAGAAAGCGTTCATGACTGGCTGAATCGCCCCATGGTACCGCGATATGCTTTATGACTTCGGGATCGCGGTCCATAGCCAAGCAGGCGTCGAAATCCGACATGGTCCGTGGTCGGATCGACAGACGCTCGGTCTCGAAGGCCGGCAACATCATTGGCTCTCCCCGAGGACGAGTATCGCCGTCACGGCGCTTCGTCCGCAAGAGGTCGAGAGCTGCCTGCCCGACAGGTCTCCGGCTTGTCTTTCTGGTGCGGCCTCGCGTTTGCGCACGCCCCTTAAGACGAACTAGGGATGGCGGTGCGTTCGCGCGCATGGCAATCAGCGTCTCGCGACTGCACAATGGCCGAAAGAGGAGCGTCAGCGCGCATGGGTTCCGCCTCGGCATCCGATCTTCCCTATCTCGACGCCTTTCCGCAGCCGGACTTGGGCCATTGGCGCGCCGCCGTCGAGAAGGTGCTGAAGGGCGCGGATTTCGAGAAGCGCCTCGTCGGCAGGACCGCCGACGGCATCCGCATCGAGCCGCTCTACCCCGCCGCGACACCGGCACAGCGGCCGAGCCGGGCCGAAACGGGGCGCTGGCACGTCACCGCCAGGCTCGATCATCCCGATCCCGCCGAGGCGCAGACGCTGGCGCTGGCCGATCTCGAAGGCGGCGCGGATTCGCTGGCGCTGAGCTTTGCCGGCGCGCGCGCCGCTCGCGGCTACGGCCTCGTCGCGGATGATGTCGCGGCACTCGACGCCGCGCTCGACGGCGTGATGCTCGACCTGATCCGGGTGCGGCTCGACCCCACGCCAGAGGGCCGCATCAACGCGCTGCTGCTCGCCGCCCTGATCGAAAAGCGCGGCCTTGCGCCCGCGACCACCACGATCGATTTCGGGCTCGACCCGATCGGCACTCTCGCCAGCACCGGCGATCTCTCTGCCTCGTGGGCCGAGGTCGGCCGCCGCCTCGCGGAAACCATTGCGGCGCTGAAGACGCGCGGCTTCATCGGCCCCTTCATCACGGTCGACAGCCGCCCCTATCACGAGGCCGGGGCCAGCGAGGCGCAGGAGCTCGGCGCCGCCATGGCGACGGCCATCGCCTATCTGCGCGCACTCGAAGCCAACGGCATGGCGCTCGCCGAGGCGCGCGACGCCATCTCCTTCACGCTCGTCGCGGATACCGACGAGTTCCTGACCATCGCAAAATTCCGCGCTGCGCGCCTGCTCTGGCAGCGCGTGCAGGAGGCCTGCGGGCTCGAACCCAAGCCGATGGCGCTGCATGCCGAGACGGCCTGGCGCTCGCTGACCAGACGCGATCCCTGGGTCAACCTGCTGCGCGCGACGATCGCGACCTTCTCGGCCGGGATCGGCGGGGCGGATTCGCTGACCGTCCTGCCCTTCACCGCGGCGCTCGGCCTGCCCGACGCCTTCGCCCGCCGCAGCGCCCGCAACACCCAGCTCGTGCTGCTGGAAGAGGCCAGTCTCTGGCGCGTCGCCGACCCTGCCGCCGGCGCAGGCGGCTTCGAGGCCTTGACCAAAGCGCTTTGCGAGCAGGGCTGGAGCAAGCTGCAGGACCTGGAGCGCGAGACCGCCGACGGCCTGACCGGCATCGTCGCCGCGCTGGTCAACGGCCATGTCCCGGCCGGCCTCGCCCGCCAGCGCGAGGCGCGCGCCAAAGCCATCGCCACCCGTCGCGAGCCGATCACCGGCACGAGCGAGTTCCCCAATCTGACAGAAGCGCCGGTCAGCGTTCTCGACGTCGCGTCGGTGCAGCGCGCGAAGCTGAGGGGAAGCGCCAAGGCCAGCGAGCAGAAGCAGGCCGATCTCATCGGCCGGCTCGCACAAGGCGGGACGCGCGCCGAGGCCTTGGTCATGCCGGAGCCCGGCATCAAGACCGAGGCGCTCCCCTCCGTCCGGCTCGCCGAGCCGTTCGAAGCCCTGCGCGGTAAGGCCGATGCAGCCACGGTCAAACATGGCCAACGCCCGCAGGTCTTCCTGGCAACGCTCGGCCCGATCGCCGATTTCACCGCCCGCGCCGGCTTTGCCCGCAACCTGCTCGAGGCTGGCGGATTGGCCGCACCGAGCCATGACGGCTTTGCCAAGGATGGCGCAACCGACATCGCCGCGCTCGTCGGGGCCTACAAGGCGTCCGGGGCAAAGCTCGCCTGCTTGTGCGGCTCGGATGCCGGCTATGCCGCGGAGGGCGTCGCAGCCGCACAAGCGCTTGCCGCGGCAGGCGCGACGATCTGGCTCGCCGGCAAGCCCGGCGATCTCGAAGCCGCGCTGAACAATGCCGGGGTGACCTCGTTCATCCAGGCGGGAGGCGACGCGGTCGCCGCACTGCAGGCCGCATTTGTCGCACGCGAATTGCACGAATAGCGCAAATTTGCTATGAGCATCGAAAAGCAATGGGTGGTTCAAGCGCTGAACCACATCGTCGAGCAGGAGCTTGCGGCACTGCCTCCAGATATTCGGGCGCGGTTTGCCCGCTTCACTCAGGTGATCCGGGAGGATGGCCTCCATGCCTTACCGTTCGGTTGGGTCAAGCCTCTCGGCGACAAACTCTGGGAATTCAGGCTAACCGGACGCGATGGCATTGCACGAGCGATCTACATCGCCGCCAGCGGGCGGCGCGTCGTCATCGTGCGGGCCTTTATCAAGAAAACCGAGAAGACGCCAAAACGCGAACTCGATCTGGCCCGCGAACGCGCGAAGGACGTGACATGAGGGATATTCGCGAATGGCTCGCTGAGCAGATGCAGGACCCCGAGTTCAAGCGCGAATACGACGCGCTTGAAGAGGAATTCGCCCTGCTCACCTCCCTGATCCGCGCCCGCACACGGGCCGGCCTCACGCAGGAAGAACTGGCAGACCGCATGGGAACGACGCAATCCGTGATCGCCCGGCTCGAAAGCGGCCGGGGCAAGCCCTCAACGCGCACCCTTGAGCGCTATGCCAAGGCGACGGGCACGAAGCTGCGCATCACGCTGGAAGCCGCCGAGTGACGAGCACGCACCCCATCGCCCTCACCATCGCCGGCTCGGATTCGAGCGGCGGCGCCGGCATCCAGGCCGATCTCAAGACCTTTGCGGCGCATCAGGTCTATGGCGCCAGCGTCATCGTCGCGCTGACGGCGCAGAACACGATGGGCGTGACCGCCATCCACGCCGCGCCGGCCGATTTCGTCACACAGCAGATCGATGCGGTCTTCTCCGATCTCGACGTCGCCGCGGTGAAGATCGGCATGCTCGCCACGGTCGACGTCATCAGGACGGTGGCCGCCGGGCTGAAGCGCCACAAGGCCCGCAACATCGTGCTCGACCCGGTGATGGTCGCGGCCTCGGGCTCGCGGCTGCTGGAGGAGAATGCGGTCGAGGCGATCAGGACCGAGCTCTTCCCGCTGGCGACCCTGATCACGCCGAACCTGCCGGAGGCCGCCGCCCTCCTCGGCACCAGCATGGCCGAGACCGACGATGCCATAGACGAGCAGGCGGAGAAGCTCATGGCACTCGGCGCGGCGAACGTCCTGATCAAGGGCGGCCACGGCACCGGCGACACCAGCACCGACCTTCTGCTGCTCGCGGGCGGCGCGCGCCAGCGCTTCAGCGCGCCGCGCTACCAGACGCGCAACACCCATGGCACCGGCTGCACCTTGTCCTCGGCCATCGCGGCCGGCCTCGCCAAGGGCCTCGATCTGCCCGAGGCGGTCGGGCATGCGAAGACCTACATCACGGCTGCGATTGCCGCCGCCGATCAGGTTCCGGTTGGCCACGGCCACGGACCGGTGCATCATTTCCACCATTGGTGGGACAGGAGCGACGGGAGCAAGCCATGACCGCGATCCCGGATTTCACGACGCTGGCCTTCGATGCTGGCAGCTCTGCGAGCGCCGCACCGTCAGCAGCAGGCGAGCCGTGGTTGACGCCGGAAGGCATCCCGGTGAAGCCGCTCTACACGGCCGCGGACCGCGACGGCCTGCCCTTCGTCGATAGCCTGCCCGGCATCGCGCCTTATCTGCGCGGTCCCTACCCGACCATGTACGTCAACCAGCCCTGGACGATCCGGCAGTACGCCGGCTTCTCCACGGCCGAGGATTCGAACGCCTTCTACCGGCGCAACCTCGCCGCGGGACAGAAGGGCCTCTCCGTCGCCTTCGACCTCGCCACCCATCGCGGCTATGACAGCGATCATCCGCGCGTCGGCGGCGATGTCGGCATGGCCGGGGTCGCGATCGACTCGATCTACGACATGCGCACGCTGTTCTCCGGCATCCCGCTCGACCAGATGAGCGTCTCGATGACGATGAACGGCGCGGTGCTGCCGGTGCTGGCGCTCTACATCGTCGCGGCGGAAGAACAGGGCGTACCGGCGGCAAAACTCTCGGGGACCATCCAGAACGACATCCTCAAGGAGTTCATGGTCCGCAACACCTATATCTATCCGCCCACGCCCTCGATGCGGATCATCGGCGACATCTTCGCCTATACCTCGGCCAACATGCCGAAATTCAACTCGATCTCGATCTCCGGCTACCACATGCAGGAGGCCGGGGCGACGCAGGACCTCGAGCTCGGCTACACGCTCGCCGATGGCGTCGAGTATATCCGCGCCGGCCAGCGCGCGGGCCTGGGCGTCGACGTCTTCGCACCGCGGCTCTCGTTCTTCTGGGCCATCGGCATGAACTTCTTTATGGAGGTGGCGAAGCTCAGGGCGGCCCGGCTGATCTGGGCGAAGCTGGTCAAGGATTTCGGCGCACAGAACGAGAAATCCCTGCCCCTGCGCACGCATTGCCAGACCTCCGGCTGGTCGCTGACGGCGCAGGACGTGTTCAACAACGTGCCGCGCACCATGATCGAGGCGATGGCGGCAACGCAAGGGCACACCCAGTCGCTGCACACCAACGCGCTCGACGAGGCGCTGGCACTGCCGACCGACTTCTCCGCCCGCATCGCCCGCAACACCCAGATCCTGCTGCAGCAGGAGAGCGGCACAACGCGGATCATCGATCCCTGGGGCGGCTCCTATTATGTCGAACGCCTCACGGCCGAGTTGGCAGCCAAAGCCTGGGCGCATATCACCGAAGTCGAAGCGCTCGGCGGCATGGCCAAGGCGATCGAGGCCGGCATCCCGAAGCTGCGCATCGAGGAGGCCGCCGCCAAGACCCAGGCCCGCATCGACGGCAACCAGCAGGCGATCGTCGGCGTCAACATCTTCAAGCCGACGAACGAGGCCTCGATCGACGTGCTCAAGGTCGACAATGCCTCGGTGCGCAGCCAGCAGCTCGACAAGCTGCGGCGCCTCAGGGCCGAGCGCGTTGAGGCCGATGTCCAGGCCGCGCTGACGGCGCTGACCAATGGTGCGGCCGGCGACGCCAACCTGCTCGATCTCGCGGTGAAGGCGGCGCGGGCCAAGGCCACGGTCGGCGAGATCTCGCTGGCGATGGAAAAGGTCTTCGGACGCCACCGGGCCGAGATCAAGGCGATCTCCGGCGTCTACAAGCGGGAGGTCGGCACGATGAACCCGGCAGTCACACGCGTGCAGATGATGACGCAAGCGTTCGAGGAGGCCGATGGGCGCCGCCCGCGCATCCTCGTCGCCAAGATGGGCCAGGACGGGCATGACCGCGGCCAGAAGGTCATCGCCTCCGCCTTCGCCGATCTCGGCTTCGACGTCGATATCGGGCCACTCTTCGCGACACCGGACGAGGCGGCGCGGCAGGCGGTGGAGAACGACGTCCACATCGTCGGCGTCTCCTCGCTCGCAGCGGGCCATCTGACACTGGTGCCGGAGCTGAAGGGTGCGCTGGCCAAGGCTGGCCGCCCCGACATCATGATCGTTGTCGGCGGCGTGATCCCGCCGCAGGATTTCGAGGCCCTGATCGAAGCCGGCGCGAGCGCGATCTTCCCGCCGGGCACGGTCATCGCCGACGCAGCGGAGAAGCTGCTGGAGGACCTGAACGCCCGGCTGGGCTATGTGCAGCGGACGGCGGCGGAGTGATGTGGTAGGCTTGCCGCGAGAATTTCGATCGTCGGTTGCCTTGCCATGTTGAGCCAGGATGAACTCAAGCGACGCATTCTGACCATGCGGCCGGAATTGCGGGCGCGTGGCGTCAGCCACATGGCGCTCTTCGGCTCGCGCGCGCGCGGCGATGCGCGAGATGACAGCGACGTCGACCTGATGATCGATGTCGATAATCCGCGCTTTTCATTGATCGATCTCGTCGGCGTCGAGCAAGATTTGTCGGAGCATCTCGGGCTGCCGGTGCAGGTCACCATGCGCCGGAGCCTGTCCGAGAGGCTGGCGCGGGCCACGCGGAACGAGCGCATCGAGCTGTTCTGATGACTGCGACGTTCGGAGATCGCGTCACCCACATCAAGGAAGCGATCGGCAATATCCGCCTGCTGCGCAGCCGCGCCGCGGATGAGAAAATCAAGAACGACCCGGTTTTGCGGGCGGCGCTGGAGCGCTTCTTCGAGATCATCAGCGAAGCGAGCCGTTACGTCCCCGAGGAGCGGCGATTGGCCTACCCGCATATTCCGTGGAAGCAGATCGCGGGTATCGGCAACTTCTTGCGCCACGCCTATGACGGCATCGACATCGACGTGCTGATCAATGCGGCGGGCGCCGATCTGGATTTGCTCGAATGCGCCATCGACGACATGACGGCGGGTGAAGGTCCCCAAACTTAGAGCCTCGGACCGAAAAGTGGAATCCGGCTTTCGAAAAAATCGGATGCAATAACAAAGGCCTAGATCGCCACTTTGCGTCCGGTAGGACGCACGGCGATCTAAGACGCCGGCCAAGCCATGCGCAGCGGACGGCGGCGGAGTAGCCGCCGTCGCGCAGGATGGGCTCAGCGCCAGCCGTAGCGCTCGCGCATGACCGGCGGCGGGGCGCGGAAGCCGTAGCCGTCATTGTAGCGGCGCCACTGGCGCTGGCCCCAATAGCCATGGGACACGGGCGGCGGCGGTGGGCGGAAGCCGTAGGCGGGGCGCTGATAGCCGTAGCCGTAGCGGCCGTCATAGGCCTCGGACGAGCCGGCGAAGCTGAGCGTGGCCAGCCCGAGCGCGGCGGCGCCGATGGCGAGCTTGGCCAGACGGTGGGTGGCGGAGATGCGGAACATGGTTCCCGTCCTGTTGCTGGGCCGGGAGCATCCCGGCCTGGCAAGGACATTCGCATCACGGCGCTGAACGGGACTTGAGGGCGACGTTCAGCCCTGGTTTATCGATCGCTCAATTGCTCCCGCTTCATCAGCAGCGAAGCCGAGATCACCACGACTGCCGCCGTGACGATCATGATGGTGCAGGCGGCGTTGATCTCCGGCGTGACGCCACGCTTCACCGCCGAATAGAGCCGGATCGGCAAGGTCGCTGCGCCCGAGCCACCGGCAAAGGTCGCGACGACGAGGTCGTCGAGCGAGAGCGCGAAGGCCAGCATCCAGGCGGCGGCGATGGCAGGCCAGATCAGCGGCAGGGTCACGGTCCAGAAGGTGACGAAGGGCGTCGCACCGAGGTCCTGCGCCGCCTCCTCCAGCGAGCGGTCGAAGCCCATCAGCCGCGATTGCACGACGATGCAGGCGAAGCCGAGGCCGAAGGTGGCGTGCGCGGCGGCGATGGTCCAGAAGCCGCGTTCGACATCCAGGGCGATGAAGAGCAGCAGCAGCGACAGGCCGGTGATCACCTCCGGCATCACCAGCGGCGCCAGCACCATGCCGGAAAACAAGGTACGCCCGCGGAAGGCGCCGTAGCGCGTCAGCGCCAAGGCGGCGAGCGTGCCGAGCGCGGTCGCCGCCGTCGCCGAGACCAGCGCCAGTCGCAGGCTGGTCCAGGCGGCGTCGAGCAGCGCCTCGTTGCCCATCAACGCGCCATACCAATGCGTGGAGAAGCCGCCCCAGACCGCGACCAGCCGCGAGGCATTGAAGGAATAGGCGACCAGCACCAGGATCGGCAGGTAGAGGAAGGCGAAGCCAAAGACGAGCGCCAGGATCAGGCCGGGACCGAGCCGCTTCATGCCGCCCTCTCCCGCGCCACACGCGCCCGCTGCAACAGCACCAGCGGCAACACCAGCACGACGAGCAGCGCGATCGCGATCGCCGAAGCCAGCGGCCAGTCACGGTTCGAGAAGACCTCGTTCCAGATCACGCCGCCGATCATCAGCGTATCCGGACCGCCGAGCAGGTCGGGAATGACGAACTCGCTGACGCAGGGAATGAAGACCAGCGCCGCGCCAGCGAGGATTCCCGGCAGCGACAAGGGCAGCGTCACGGTCAGGAAGGCGGTGAGCGGCGTCGCGCCGAGATCGGCCGCGGCCTCCAGCAGCGAGCGGTCGAATTTCTGCAAGCTGGCGAAGAGCGGCAACACCATGAAAGGCAGGTAGGAGTAGACCATGCCGATCAGCACGGCCGCCTCGGTGTTGAGCAGGCGCAGCGGCTCATCCGTGAGACCGAGCCCCATCAGCAGCTTGTCGAGCGGCCCCTCGGGCCCAAGGATGCCCATCCAGGCGTAGACGCGGATCAGGAACGAGGTCCAGAACGGCAATACGACGAAGACGAGCAGCGCGCCCTGCCAGCGCTTCGGCGCCACCGCCATGGCGTACGCCAGCGGATAGCCGATCAGGAGCGCGAAGAGCGTGGTCAGCGCGGCGATGCGCAGCGAGTAGAGATAGCTCGCGCCATAGAGCGAGTCGCCGGAGAGCACGTCGTCGAGCAGCGTCTTGAAGTTGCCGAGGTCGAGCCCCGACAGGAACTCGCCGAGCTTCGAAAAGCCCTCGAAATGCGGCTGGTAGGGCGGCACGGCGCTCGCCACCTCCGAGAGCGCGATGCGCAGCACGATCGCGAAGGGCGCCAGGAAGAACAGCATCAGCCAGAGATAGGGCAAGGCGACGACGAGGCGCCTTGCCGTCGCGCCGCGCCCGCTCATGGCGGCAGCACCAGCCCGGCCTCGACATCCCAGGAGAGCCAGACCTTGTCCTCCCAGGCGAAAGGCCGGGCGATCCGCCGGGTGCGGTTGGCGAGCGCGACCTTGAGCAATTGCCCGCCCTCGCCGCCGACCATGACCTGCACCATGGTGAAATCGCCGAGATAGCCGATGTCCCAGATCTCGCCCGCGACCTTGTTGACGCCCTGCCCCGGCTCGTCATGCGAGAGCGTGATCTTCTCGGGGCGCAGGCCGACGAAGATCGCCTCGCCCGGCTTCAGCGACGGCGCCTCCTCGTCGAGTTCGACCGTGCCGGCTGTGGCGCTCTCGACCGTGACGAGATCGCCCGCGACCGAGGCGACGCGCCCCTCGATGATATTGATGTCGCCAACGAACTCCGCGACGTAGCGCGTCGCCGGCGCCTCATAGATCACGTCGGGCGGGCCGATCTGGACGAGCTTGCCATGGGACATCACCGCCATGCGGTCGGCCATGGTCATCGCTTCGTCCTGGTCGTGGGTGACGACCATGAAGGTGAGGCCGAGCTCGCTTTGCAGGTCCATCAGCTCGAACTGGGTCGCTTCGCGCAGCTTGCGGTCGAGCGCCGCCATCGGCTCGTCGAGCAGCAGGAGCTTGGGCCGCTTGGCGAGCGAGCGGGCGAGTGCGACGCGCTGGCGCTGACCGCCGGAGAGCTGGTCCGGCCGGCGCTTGCCGAGCCCATCGAGCTTCACCAGCGCCAGCATTTCCTCGACCCGCCGGGTGATCTCGGGCTTGGGCAAGCCCTCGCGCCTGAGGCCATAGGCGACGTTGTCGGCGACGCTGAGATGCGGGAACAGCGCGTAGGACTGGAACATCATGTTGATAGGCCGCCGATGCGGCGGGACCTTGGTGATGTCGACGCCGTCGAGCAGGATCTCGCCGGCATCCGGCGTCTCGAACCCGGCCAGCATGCGCATAAGCGTGGTCTTGCCGCAGCCTGACGGCCCGAGCAGTGCGAAGAACTCGCGCGGGTAGAGCGAAAGCGAGAGATCATCGACCGCTGTCACGTTGCCGAAGCGCTTCACGACATTGCGGAAGCTGACTAGCGGCTTGGCCGCCGGATCGTTCCAGGGCTGGAAGGCGCGGCGCACGCTGCCCGGCGAGGCCTTGCGCGCCGGCACCGCCCCCGTCCGCGCCGCCTCGCTCACTTGCCCGTCTTCACGCGCGTCCACAGCCGGTTCACCAGCCTCTGCGTCTTCTGGTCATAGGGCGTGATCGTATAGAGCCGGCTCATCACCGCATCCGGCGGATAGATGCCGGGATTGTCGCGCACGGCGGCCGAGAGCAGCGGCTTCGAGGCGATGTTGCCGTTGGCGTACTGGATGAAGTCCGAGTTCTTCGCCGCCATGGCCGGCCGGTTGACGAAGTCGATGAACTGCAGGGCCGCATCGGGATTAGCCGCGTCCTTCGGGATGACGAAGGAATCGAACCACATCAGCGCGCCCTCCTTCGGGATGGAATAGGCGATCTCGACCTTGTTCTTGGCCTCCTCGGCGCGCTTCTTGGCCTGGAGTATGTCGCCGGAATAGCCGACCGCGAGGCAGATATCGCCGTTGGCGAGCGCGTTGATGTATTCCGACGAGTGAAACTTCTGGATGTTCGGCCGCATCTTGCGCAGCAGCTCGGCCGCCTTGTTGAGGTCGGCCTCGTTCTTCGAGTCAGGGTTCAGGCCGAGATAGCGCAGCGCCGCCGGGAACATCTCCTCGACCGCGTCGAGCACGTGCACGCCGCAATTCGAGAGCTTCTTCAGCTTCTCGGCATCGAACAGGATGCTCCAGGAATCGATCACCGCGTCGGGGCCGAGCCGCTCCTTGATCTTGGCGACGTTGTAGCCGATCCCGGTGGTGCCCCACATGTAGTTCACGGCGTATTTGTTGCCGGGATCGTACTTGGCTAGGCGCTGCTGGATCTCGGGCCAGGCGTTCTTGAGGTTGGGCACCTTGGCGGCGTCGATCGGCGCGTAGAGGCCAAGCGGGATATGGCGCGGCAGGAAGGAGGCGGTGACGACGATCAGGTCGTAGCCGGTCTTGCCGGCGAGCAGCTTGGTCTCGACAGTCTCCATCTGGTCGAACGTGTCGTAGACGACGGTAATGCCGGTCTCCTTCTTGAAGGCGTCGAGCACCTCCGGATCGACATAGTCGGACCAGTTGTAGATGCGCAGTTCCTTGTTCTGCGCCTCAGCCGGTGCTCCCACGATCAAAGCCCACCCCAGCGCCGCGGCCGCAGCCAGGCCCTTCAAGCCTCGTCCAACCCTAGCCAATCTGCCCCTCCACCGAAGACCCTGAGTCTGCCGCAGCGGCGGCACGCTATCAGCTTGCCCGGTAGCCTCAACCACCTTTTCGTGAAGCGCGGGCCGGCGCCGCCACCTTGCGATGCAACAAGCCGGCCAGATATCCTGCCGCGATGCGCCACGCCCGCCGTTTCCTGCTGCTGTTCTCGCTGTTCTTCCTGCTGCCGGTCGCGACCCATGCGGCGTGGTGGTACTGGCAGCCGCTTGCGCCGGACTGGCGTCGGGCCGACTGGTCGAGCGCGCATTTGCTGCCTGCCGCCACGATCGAGCCGGAGGCCACGATCCACGTCTTCGCGGCCCGCGTCGGGCGCTGGCGCGGCATCTTCGCGCATCATTCCTGGGTGGTGGTGAAGGAGGCCAATGCCACGGCCTATACGCGCTTCGACGTGGTCGGCTGGGGCAACCCGGTGCGCGTCAACCATCGCGAGGCGGATGGGCGCTGGTTCGGCAACGTGCCGGAGCTGGTCGCGCAGGTGAAGGGACCGGCTGCCGAAGCGCTGATCCCGCGCATCCGCGCTGCGGTGAAGAGCTATTCCTATAACAGCTACGGCACCTATTCGGCCTGGCCGGGGCCGAACTCGAACAGCTTCGTCCAGCACGTCCTGGCCGAGGTGCCGGAACTGCACCGCGCCCTGCCGCCGACCGCGATCGGCAAGGACTGGCGCGATGACGGGCTCTTCGCCGGGCTGACGCCGAGCCGCACCGGCATCCAGGCCTCGCTCTTCGGCGTGGCCGGCGTGACGCTCGGCTGGGTCGAGGGCGTCGAGATCAACCTGCTCGGGCTGGTCGCCGGGCTCGACATCCGCGAGCCGGCGCTGAAGCTGCCGGGCTGGGGGCGGGTGGGAATCTAGGGATCACGGGCCGCGCCGAACCCCCTTGAGGCGACGCTCGGCGGAGGCCAATTTCACGAGGGTTGCGACCTTTGTCATGGTTGCCCGACTCAAGCTGCCAATGGCGGTCGGCGACGCTAGGTCGAAGAGCTCGTCGGACGCGGCAACGTTGTATTCGTCCACGATCAGCCAGGTCGGAAAATCCAGTCCCGTACGCCTGCATTCGAATTGGCCGATCGGCAACGAGAGGCGATCGGATCCCGGCTGCTTGCTCGTCAGAGGAAAGAGATAAAGCAGAGCCGGATTGCTCGGCGTGCGGACAACGAGGCAGACCGGCCTGTCTTTTCGGCCACTCTCCTCGCCGTCCTCGACCTGATGCGACCAGAGATAGTAGAAGCGCAGGATATCTCCCTGCTCAAACATCGTCTTTAGCGTCCAGGATCGCGTCGATTCCCTTCATCAGGCCGGCATGAATATCGTCCGGCGCATTCTCGATCGTGTAAGCCTGCGTCTTTCCAACCAATCGCCGGTAAAGCTCGGCGTTGATGATCACCAACTTTTCCTTGCCGTGCTTGGTCAGGGCGACCGGCTCGATCATGGCGGCATCCATCACCGCGCCGGAGAGCCGGTTCAGATCGGAAAATCGAAACTGCTTCATGGCCGACCCCAATGCTAAATTACGTATTATACGTATAATACGTAATGCCTTGCAATCAAGCAAGGGGCAATCGCGACGAAAGCCCTCACACCGCGTCGAAGGCCTGCGCCAGATCCGAGATCAGATCCTCGATGTTCTCGATCCCCACCGAAATCCGGATCAGCGCATCCGTCAGCCCGATCTCCTCGCGCAGCTCGCGCGCCACGCCGGAATGGGTCATTGCGGCGGGATGCGAGACCAGCGTCTCGGTGCCGCCGAGGCTGACCGCGAGCTTCATGATCTGGAGGTTGTCGAGCACCGCGAAAGCCTCCTTCTCGCCGCCCTTGACGTCGAAGGAGAAGGTCGAGCCCGGCGCCGTGCACTGCCGGTCGAAGACGGGCTTACGCGGGTCGCCATCCTTGAGGTCGCCGAGATAGTGCAGCTTGGCGACCTTGGGGTGGCCGGCGAGATAGTCCGCCACCAAGCGCGCGTTCTCGTTGGCGCGGCTCATGCGGATGTCGAGCGTCTCGAGCGAGCGCATCAGCATCCAGCAGGAATTCGGGTCGAGCTGCGTGCCGAGCGAGCTGCGCCAGCCCTTGACCTGCTTGACCAGAGCGTCCTTGCCGCTGATCGAGCCGCCGACGAGGTCGCTATGGCCGCCGACATATTTGGTCAGCGAGAGCAGCGAGAGATCGGCGCCGTGCTTCAGCGGCTTCTGGAATTTCGGGCCGAGCATGGTGTTGTCGACCACGACCGGCGGGCGATGGCCCTGCGACTTCTCCAGCTCATCGGCGATTGCGGCGCAGGCGACGAGATCGACGAGGCCGTTGGTCGGGTTGGCCGGCGTCTCGACCAGGATCATGCCGACCCGGCCCTTGGCGGCGGCGGCCTTGGCGGTCTCGCGCATCTGCGCGATGTCGACGCCGTCGGTGAAGCCGAAGGGCGTGACGCCAAAGGCGCCCATCTGGTTCTTCAGCAGCGTCTCGGTGCCGCCATAGAGCGGGCGGCTATGGATCACGGTGTCGCCGGGGCGCAGGAAGGCGAAGCAGGTCGTGGCGATCGCGGCCATGCCGCTGGCGAAGACGGCGCAGCGCTCGGCCTCGTCCCAGATCGCGAGGCGATCCTCCAGGATCTCCATGTTGGGGTGGTTGAAGCGCGAATAGACCAGGCCCGACTTCTCGCCCGGCTTGAGCTGGCGGCGGCCGGAGGTCAGGTCGAAGAAGTCCTTGCCCTGCTGGGCGTTCTCGAAGACGAAGGTCGAGGTCAGGAATACCGGCGGCTTGAGCGAGCCCTCCGACATGGCCGGCGAGTAGCCGTAGCCCATCATCAGCGTCTCGGGATGCAGCTTGCGATTGGCGATGCGGTCCTTGTGGTAGTTGTCCTCGCTCATCGCGATCTCCCCTTTGCCTGCTCTTGCCCCGCCTGGAAGGCGCTGGACGACAGGTTAGGCCGATCCCGACGGCATTGCATGACCGATCACGATCGTCGTAGAGGCTCGTTGTGCAGCTTTCTGCTCAAACGCCCGCACTGAGGAGCAGCCTATGCTCGATACGACCGACCGCCGCATGCTCGCCCTCCTGCAGGAGGATGGCCGCATCACCAACCAGGACCTGTCGCAGAAGATCGGGCTGTCGCCGACGCCCTGCCTGCGCCGGCTGAAGCGCCTGGAGGAGAGCGGCGTGATCCAGGGCTATTCGGCGATCGTCGACCCCAAGGCCTATGGCCTGCCCTTCAGCGTCTTCGTCTCGATCCGGCTGTCTCAGCAGACGCAGGACAACATCGCCGAGTTCGAGAAGGCGGTCGAAAGCTGGAACGAGGTGGCCGAGTGCTACCTGATGACCGGCTCGCAGGACTACCTGCTGCGCGTGCTGACCGACGGGATCGAGGGCTATGAGCGCTTCCTGAAGCAGAAGATCACGCGGCTGAAATGCATCCAGTCGGTCGAGTCGAACTTCGCCCTCGGCACGATCAAGAAGCGCATCGGCCTGCCGCCGATCTGACCAACGCCAGAATACCTCAGCCCTCATCCTGAGGAGCCGCTTTGGCGGCGTCTCGAAGGATGAGGGCTGTGGCTCCAGTATGAGGGCGTGGTTCCAGTGGCCCTAACCGCCGGCGCGCTCGACCGCCCGCGCCACGACCTGCGTGACGCCGCTATTCGACAGGAACAGGCTGTGCCGCAGCACGCTCCAGCCGCGGCCCGAGGTGTCGGCGACGCGGACGCCGAGCGCTTCCAGCCGCGAGCGCTCGGCCGAACCGGCGCGCGCGATGCCGCCGGCGATGCGCGAGGAGATCGCCAGCGCCCGGTCGCCGGGATCGACGATCAGGGTCATGCGCTGCGCCAGCGAGCCGAGCTTGGTCACCGTCTGCTCGAAGGCGTCGATGTCGACATCGGGCGAGGCGAGCACGATGGCGCCGAGATGGGCGGCGACCTCCGGCGTATCCCTGAGCTCCCGCAGCGCCTCCAGCGTCAGGAACGAGCCCATCGAATGGGCGACGAGGTGGATGCGGCCTACGGTCGGGTTCGCAGCCAGCGCCCGCAGCGTCTGCACGAGGCCATCGCGCGACCAGAGCGCGCTTTCGCGATCATAGCCGTAGCCCCAGAGGCTGGCGCTCGACGGCCAGGTGAAGAGCGCCGTGCGGCCCTGGAAATGCAGCGCGTGCGAGAGCTGTCCGGCATTGGTCGCGGCGGATTCGAAGGTCTCGTTGAAGCCGTGGATGTAGAGCAGCACGTCGCGGCCGGTGACCGCCTCGGCAAAGCGCTGCGCCGGACTGCTCGACGTCTCCTTGACCATTCCGAGCACGGCCCAGTCGCCACTCACGGTCGAGGCTACCTGGCCGACGATGCCGCGCCCGGGCGGCGACAGGCGCATCTCGGCGAAGGTCAGGCCGGAGCCGCGCTCCGAACCGAAGAAGGGGCTGCGGTCGCCGACGGGCTTGCGCGTCGTCGCGACCAGTAGGATCGGCTCCTTGCCGAGCGCCGAGGCATCGGCCCGGGTCGGTTCCTCGAAGGGCGAGACGGCAGCCTCGGTCTGCGCGCAGGCGGCGAGCGCGAGCGACATCAGCGGGGCGAGCAGGACAAAGCGACGGGACGGCATTGGGTGCGGGATTCGGATCGGAATGAGGAACTGCCCTTAAGGCGGGCGCAACGCGGCCAGAATGCGGCACCGGCAAAGCAAATTTACGAAGCCCGGCGAGCGTGTCCTGGCGGCAACGCTCGCCGCTGCCGGCAGAGCGCGCTATTTGACGCCGCCGACGATCGCGGCAGGCGCGGTCACGACCAGTTCCATCGTGCCGCCGACGGTCCCCATCACGCCGCCGGCGATGTCGCCGAGCCGGTCGCCGAAGCCCGGCCCGCGCGTCGCGATCCCCCTGTCGGCCTGGAGACGCTTGCCGATCAGCGCGACCACCTTGGGCGAGGCGGCGAACTTGCCGTGGTTGAGCGAATCGCTGGTCGAGACGTCGGACAGGTCGATCAGGTCGACGCCGAGCTTCTCGAGGTCGGCGATGTCCTGCTTGTCGTTGGCGGAGAGCGCGCCGAGGCGGATCTTGCCGCCGGCGAAGCGGCGCGAGAAGTCGAGCGCGCGGTCATCGGCCGAGACGAAGACCGTGACCGGGCGCTTGATCGTGCGCATCTGCATCTTGAACACGTCGAGATCGACGTCGGGCGCCGCCAGCATGACGTTGCGCAGCTTGCCGCCGAAGCTGCCATCGCCGCGGATCGCCGCCTGGCGCAAGGTCTCCAGCGTCAGCAGCGTCCCCATCGAATGCGCCAGGATGTCCATCCTGCCGGCGCCGATATCCTTCGAGATCGCCCTGAGGTTCATCTCGAGGAAGTCGCGCGAGTAGAAGGTGCTCTCGCGGTCATAGGGATAGGCGAGCAGTTCGGCGCGCGACGGCCAGGTGAACAGCACCGGCACGCCCTTGAAGCCGGAATCGTAGACGATCTGGGCGAAGCGATAGGCGGCGTCGGCGAAATTGGTGTTGTAGCCGTGGACGAAGACGAGCACGTCGCGCTCATTCGCCGGGCGCCGCGCCACGTCCCTGCGGACATCGGCCAGGATGACCGGGGGCTCCATGCGCTGAACCGAGCTCACGGCGAAATGCTTGGCCGGGTTGGCGCTGCTATAGCTGTCCGGCAGCTCGAGCTCGCCGGATTTGTGGCCGCGCGGGACGGTGATGTCGACCTTGGCGAAGGACAGCTTGAGCCCGCGCTCGCCGGTGAAATATTGCGGCTCATCGGCCGGGTCGCGCGTGGTCGCGACGTAGATGGTGACCTTGCCCTCGACCTCGTCGGAGGTGATCGTGCTGAGCGCCAAGGTTCGCGGCGGCCCACCGCAAGCGCCAAGCGCGAGCGGGGCCAGCAACGCCATCACCAAACGAAACTGAAACGCCGTGCGCCACATGGAGTATCTCGTCTCACCTAAGAAGACGATGTTCAAGAGGCTGGCGTGACACAGTCATGACGCAATCGCCCTCCCTGCGCCTTCCGCACAGGCGCAAGGCTTGCTAGATCACGTCGTGATCGTCGCCAAAAAGTTAGAGCATGGCTTACGCGAAAAACCGGTTCCCACTTTTTCGCACCATGCTCTAGGTGCCGGGGATGGTCGATGTCAGCGCCCTTGGCGATGCGATTCTCAACGGGGACCGGGCCGCGCTGGCCCGCGCCATCACGCTGGCCGAGTCGCGCCGGGCCGACCACCGCGAGCAGGCGCGGGCGCTGATCCAGAGGTTGCTGCCGAAGACCGGCGGCGCGATCCGCGTCGGCATCACCGGCGTCCCCGGCGTCGGCAAATCGACCACGATCGACGCGCTCGGCACCTATCTCACCAGCCTCGGCCACAAGGTCGCGGTGCTGGCGGTCGATCCCTCCTCCAGCCGCAGCGGCGGCTCGATCCTCGGCGACAAGACCCGGATGGCGCGGCTCGCGGTCGATCCGAACGCCTATATCCGGCCCTCGCCCTCCTCCGGCACGTTAGGGGGCGTCGCAGCCAAGACGCGCGAGACCATGCTGCTGTGCGAGGCCGCGGGGTTCGACGTCATCCTGGTCGAGACCGTCGGCGTCGGCCAGTCCGAGACGGCAGTGGCCGACCTCACCGACTTCTTCCTGGTGCTGATGCTGCCCAATGCCGGCGACGAGCTGCAGGGCATCAAGAAGGGCATCATCGAGCTCGCCGACATGATCGCGGTCAACAAGGCCGATGGGGACGGCGCGATCGCGGCGCGGGCGGCAGCGGCGCAGTATCAGGCGGCGCTGCACATCCTCGCGCCGGCCTCCATGGTGTGGTCGGTGCCGGTCGTGACCATCTCGGGCCTGACCGGGGATGGGCTCGACGGGCTCTGGGCCAAGATCAGGGATCATCGCACCCGACACGAGACCAACGGGCTGATCACCAAGAAGCGCCGCAGGCAGGATGTCAAATGGATGTGGGCGATGGTCGAGGACAGGCTGCAGGCCCGCTTGCGGCACGATCCGGCGCTGAAGGCGCGGATACCGGCGCTGGAGGCGGCTGTCGGAGCCGGCGAGATGGCGCCGACAGCCGCAGCCGACGAGATCGCTGGGGCGCTCGGGCTTTGAGCGGCGGGCTATGAGGAGGATGCGTTGAGCGTGGATATCCTGGTCACCGGCTTCGGCCCCTTCCCGCATGTCCGGATCAATCCGACGACCGCGCTCGCCCGGCAGGTGGCGCGGCGGCTGAACGCCTCGTTCAGGGCCGAGGCGCTGGTGCTGGAGACCAGCTATGCGGGCGGGCTGCCGACCCTGCGCAAGCACCTCACGGAGACCCGTCCGAAGGCCGTGCTGATGCTCGGGCTGGCGGCGCGGGCGCGCTTCATCCGGGTCGAGTTGTTCGCACGCGGACGTTCGAGCCGGCTGCATGTCGATGCAACGGGCAAGATTCCGGCCGGCAGCGGCGCCGGCGCCCTGCCCGCCCGCACCACCGCCAACCCGGAAGGCGCGCTCGCATCCCTGCGGCGGCAGGGTCTGCACGTGCGGCTCTCGCCGAGCGCCGGCCGCTATCTCTGCGATGCCAGCTACGCAGTGAGCCTGGCCACGGCCGGGCGCGAGGGCGTGCCGGTGCTGTTCGTCCACGTGCCATGGCTGCGGCCAGGGCCAGGGCGCAAGCCGAAGGGCAAGGTCGCGGCGTTCCGGCCTGCTACGCCGGCGCTTGTGGCTGCACTGGCAGAGATCGGCGCCGCCATGGCCCGCGCCGGCCGTTAGCCGTCTCGCAACGGCACAGGCCGGCCCGGCACGCCATTTGAAGCGTCGCGACCTCACGGAGGTCACCATGGATGTTTCGCGGCGCTCGCTGCTGGCGACGGCTCTTTTTGGCACAGGCGCGCTGATCGGCGGCCCGGCCTGGGCGCAGGCAGCGAAGACCGCGGCCGCGCTGCCGCTCGGCTCGTTCGGACTGGAGGCCAGCCATTTCGGCCTGCGCCCCGGCGCAACCGACGACCAGTCGAAGCTGTTGCAGAACGCCCTGCTCGAAGCGGCCAAGCGCAGCGCGCCGCTGATCGTGGCGCCCGGCCGCTATCGCATCGCCAATGTCGTCCTGCCCGAAGGCGCACGGCTGATCGGCGTGCCCGGCGCGACGCAGTTCGTCGCGGCGCAGGCCGGGCCGCTGCTGGTCGGCCGCCGGATCAAACGCGCGGCGGTGAGCGGGATCGGGCTCGACGGGCTCGACATCCGCACCAGCCAGCGCGACGGGCTGCTCTCCGCGGACGAGGTTTTGGACTTCGCTCTGAGCGAATGCGACTTCGCCAATGCCGGCTCGGTCGGCCTGATCCTGAATCGCACGGCCGGCCGCATCGAGACCAACCATTTCCGCTCGATGCGCGAATCCGCCCTGTTCTCGCTCGACTCGCGCGGGCTTTCGATCGAGGGCAACCAGGTCGAGGATTGCGGCAATAACGGCATCCAGCTCTGGCGCAGCCAGGCCGGCGACGAGCAGTCGCTGATCCGCGGCAACCGGCTCAACCGCATCCGCTCCGATGCCGGCGGCGACGGGCCAAACGGCAACGGCATCAGCCTGTTCAAGGCCGGCGGCGTGATCATCGAGGGCAACACGCTGCGCGACTGCGCGCTCACCTTCATCCGCAACAATTCCGGCTCGGGCGTGCAGATCATCGGCAACCAGGGCCGGCGCTGCGGCGAGACGGCGCTCTATTCGGAGTTCGCCTTCGAGGGCGCGATCATCAGCAACAACCTGGTCGAGGACTGCGCTCAGGGCGCCAACATCACCAATCTCGACCATGGCGGGCGGCTCTCGGTCTTCGCCAACAACATCATCCGCAACGCCCAGAAGGGCTTTGCGCCGAAGGGCAAGGAGCTGGTCGGCGGCATGGGCGTTCATGTCGAGGCCGAGGCTGCGATCACCGGCAACGTCATCGAGGGCGCCAGCGATATCGGCATCTCGCTCGGCTGGTCCTGGGGCATGCGCAACCTTGTCTGCACCGGCAACATGGTGCGCAAGACCGGGATCGGCATTTCGGTCTCGGTGGTGCCGAAGGAGCGCAACGCGCTGATCGCCAACAACATCATCGCCGACGCCAAGCTCGGCGCCGTGCTCGGCACCGAATACGGCAAGATCGTCACCGGTGACCTGACCCAGGGCCCCGACAAGCGCGCGGCCGGAATCAGGGTCGAGAACAACGCGGTGGGTTAGTTCAATCGTCGCTCGGGCCGCTCCAGCCGGGCAGGTAATCGGCGGCTTGAGTCTTGGCCTCGGCGATGGCGCGGTCGAGCGCCTTGTCGAAATCGCGCTTGATCGCGGCGGGCTTGATCCGCCGGCGCAGGAAATCGGCCCAGAGGAACTCGCTGAACGGTGTCGTGTCCTTGGCGAAGCCGCCGGCCCGCCTCAAGGCGCCGGCGAGCGAGCGGTAGGGATCGTCGACCATGTCGCTGATCGAGTTCGGCAGGTCCTCGTAGCTGCGCCGCCGGCCCTTCGCGTCGAACGGGTGCATCCAGCCGCGGCTGTCGAGGTAGATCCAGAAGGCCTCCCTGTCGAGGCGGCTGAGATCGCTGACGACCGTGGTCAGCACATGCTTCTCGCCTTCGAGATGCAGCGCCAAAGCGAGATGGTGGTGGTCGATCAGGTAGGGCCGCCCCTTCGGCCCGAGCACGACCGGGATCATGTGGCGGCCGAGATATTCCGATTCCTTCTGGGCGCTCTCGTCGCGCCAATGGGCGCGCTTGTCAGCGACTTCGCGCATGCCGACGGAGATCTGCGTCGGGCGCAATTCGGTGATGGCGGTGGGCTTGAGGAGAGGCTCGCGGGACATCGGCGCAGCGACCTTTCAGGCGCAGTCGGGAGCGGGTTTCATGGCTTGCCCGCCTCGGTTGGCAGCGTCGCACGCAAGGCGATGACCGCCTCCTCGACGCTGTGGAAGAGATGGTCGGGGCCGATCTCGGCCATGATGCCGAGCCGCTGCAGCGCCGCGCGGGCGCGCACCGATTCCAGCCGGGCGACGGCGAAGGCGACGCCCTGCGCCCGGCAGCCGCGGACGACGTCGCCCAGCGCCTGGGCGGCGGTGTAGTCGATCGCGGCGACGCCGCTGGCCTCGAGCACGAGGATGGCGGGGCGCCGGCTTTCGAGCAGCGCCAGCATGGCCTGCCGGAAGCTGTTGGCGTTGGCGAAGAGCAGCGGCGCCTGGAAGCCGACGACGAGCACGTCCGGCACCGGCTCCAGCGGCCTGCCCTGCTCCGGCGGCCACCAGATCGTCGTGCCGGCGATCTTGCCGAACTCGATCGGCCGGCTGCGCGTCGTCATCCAGACGCCGTGCAGCAGCGAGATGCCGATGCCGATGGCGACGCCGGCCTCGATCGGCAGCAGGACGATGCCGAGCGCGGTCAGCACGATCAGCGCGAATTCGGCCGGGGCCTGGCGGGCGATGGCGAGGATCGTCCCGAGTCGGAAGATGCGCTGGGCGACGAAGAGCAGCACGCCCGCCAGCGCCGCCTGCGGCACCTTGGCCAGCAGCGAGCCGCCGGCGAGCGCGAGCGCCAGGATGATCGCCGCGGCGAGCAGCGCGCCGCGCTGCGTGCTGCCGCCGGTCTCGGAGACCACAGCCGTGCGCGGCGGGCTGGCATTGACCGGGAAGGCGCCGGCGAGCCCCGCGAAGAGGTTGGCCGCGCCGAGGCCGAGGAAGTCGCGGTCGACGTTGGCATCGCCGCCATCGGGATCGCGGAAGGAGCGGCTGACGGCAGCGCCCTGCATCATCACGATCAGGCAGAGCACCAGCGCCAGCGGCAGCAATTGGCGGATCACGCCCCAGTCGAGCGCGAAGCCGGGAAGCCGCGGCACCGCTGCCGGCAACGCGCCGAGCACGGCGACGCCGCGCGCCTCCAGATTGAAGAGCGGGACCGCGACCGTCGCCAACGCGAGCGCGATCAGCGCGCCGGGCAGGCGCGCCGAAATGCGCTCGCAGACCAGCATGATCACGAGGACGCCGAGGCCGATTGCGGTCGAGATGGGGTTGATCGCACCGGCATGGGCGTAAATCGCCTGCAACTGCCCGACGACCTCGTGCCCGCCGCCGGGAACGCCGAACAGGCCGGGCAATTGCGACACGAGGATGTGAAGGGAGATGCCGGCCAGAAAGCCGGTGACGACCGGCGTCGAGAGCAAGTCGGCAACCCAGCCGAGCCGCAGCAGGCCGCCGATCACCAGCAACGCGCCGACGAACAGAGCCAGCAGCGGCGCGGTCGTTCCTAGGTTCACGCCGCTCGCGGCAAGCGTCGCCAGCGCCCCGGCGAAGATCGGCGTGATCGTCGAATCCGCGCCCGCCGTCAGCAGGCGGCTGGCGCCGAACAGGGCGAAGCCGATGGTGGCGGCGACGAAGGCGAGGAAGCCGAGCTGCGGCTCAAAGCCGCCGAGCCGCGCCGTCGCCATCTGCTCGGGAATGGTGATCGCCGCCAGGGTCAGCCCGGCGACGATGTCGCGGCTAAGTCCGTCTCTGCGCAGCATCCCGCCTAGGGCGGGTTTCATGGTCGCGCGGGCGGGCGGCTCCATCGGCATGTCCATCGTCCCGAGGCAAACCGATAGCCGGCTCAAGCCTCAGCGCCATGAGGGACGCCAATTCATGACCGATTCAAGGCCGGAGTCACCCCGTGAGGGGCTCAGAACTGAGCCGCGCGCACCCGGCCCACCTCGATGCCGTTCCAGTTCTTCAGCAGGCTCTCGCGCATCGGCGTGAATTCGGCCGCCTCCATCCCGCTCATCGGCAGAAGGCGCGCGATCAGTTCGGCCATCGCGACCTCGGCGGCACGGCCGGCGCCGTCATCGCATTTCAGCGCGATGCCAAGCCCGAGTTCGGGGATCGCGCCGCAATAGACGCCTTCCGCCCCGGTCTTGATGAAGATGCGCTCGCCGAACAGGCCCATCACGCGGGTGTCGAAGCGGCCGGTGCCGGCGACCATGAAGGGATGCGCCGCGACGGCCTTGCGGATGCGGGCCGCAGCCTCCGCCCGCTTCGGGCCAAGGCCCTGCCCCGTGCCCAGACGAGCGAAGCCGCGCGCCAGCGCGGTCAATGGCACGGCATAGCTCGGGATCGAGCAGCCATCGGTGCCCATGTGGTCGGACGAGTGCCTGGCGCCGGTCACCTCCTCCAGCGCGGCGCGCACGGCCTGCTGCACGGCATGGCCGGGTTTCACGTAGCCGGTGGGGTCCTCGTCAAGCCCGCAGGCGAGACAGACGAAGCCGGCATGCTTGCCCGAGCAGTTGTTGTTGAGCGCGCTCGGCTCCTGTCCGTCCCGAGCCATGGCGCGGGCGGCGGCCTCGTTCATCGGCCAATGCGCGCCGCATTCGAGGCAGCCGGCGTCGCGGCCGGCCTTCCGGAGCATGCCGAGCGAGGTTTCGGCATGGAGCGGCTCGCCGGAATGCGAGGAGACGGCGAGCGCGATCTCGGGCTCGGTCAAGCCATAATGGTCGGCCGCGCCGCTCTCCAGCAGCGGCAGGCCCTGGATCGCCTTCACCGCCGAGCGCGGGAAGACGGGCCGCTCGACATCGCCAAGCGAGAGCACCACGCCGCCATCGGCATCGAGCACGATCACGGAACCGCGATGGCGCGATTCGACCGTGTTTCCGCGGGTCACCTCGGCGAGTACGGGATTGTCCATGATGGTCTCCGGGATTGGCCAGTGCCTGCCATGAGCGTGCGGCGCGCGGCCTTGTGGCGTTTGCGGCTCGACCTGTCAAAAGCCGTGGCGCAAACTGGCGGCGCCTGTCATCAACGACGCCGATCAATAGCGCAGACCGAGCCCGCATGCAGCCCGACTACGAAACCGAGTACAATAACCGCGCCCGGGTGCCGGAGCATCCCGGCATCATCGCCGGCTGGGCGGCCGACGCGGCGGCCTATCGCGCCAGCGCCTTCTGCGAGCTCGGCATCTCCTACGGCCCGAGCGCGCGGCAATATTACGACCTGTTCAAGCCGCAGGTCACGAAGGGTGACGCTCTGGTCCTGCTCATCCATGGCGGCTACTGGCAAGCGCTCGATCCCTCCTTCGGCTCGCATTGGGCGCGCGGCGCCAATCTGCGCGGCGTGCCGGTCGCGGTCGCCGGCTATGACCTCTGCCCGCAGGTCGAGCTCGGCCACATCGTCTGGGAGATGCAGCAGGCGGCCGCGGCGTTGTGGCGGCAATACAACCTGCCGATCGTCGCAGCCGGGCATTCCGCCGGCGGCCAGCTCGCCGCCTGCCTGCTCGCGACCGACTGGAAGAACGTCGATCCCGACCTGCCCGACCAGCTGGTACGGGCGGCCTATGGCATCTCCGGCCTCTACAACCTGAAGCCTCTGACCGAGACCAGCCTGAACAAGGCGCTCGGCCTGACCATGGAATCGGCCGAGCGCGAGAGCCCGCTGTTCTGGCCGGCGCCATCGGGGCTGACGATGGACGCCGTCGTCGGCGGCGCCGAGAGCGACGAGTACCTGAAGCAGAGCCGCCGCCTCACCGATGTCTGGGGGCTGGAGGGCGTCAGGACGCGCTACGAGGAGATCGACGGCGCCAACCACTTCACCGTGCTCGCCGGCCTGCCCGATCCCGAGAGTGCGATGAGCCGGCGCCTCGCCGAACTCGCAGGCGCTTGATCTTCCCGCCGGAGCCTCTATCCAAGGGCGCAGGATATTCGGAGCGCGCGATGCAGACCTTCTTCGTCGAGATCAAATGCAAGCTCGGCAAGACCTATGAGGTCGCCAGCGAACTCGCCGACCGCGAGATCGCCTCGGAAATCTACTCGACCGCCGGCAATTACGACATCCTGGCCAAGTTCCATGTCGCGGCCGACGTCGATATCGGCCATTTCGTCGCGCAGAAGGTGCAGTCGATCCCCGAGATCGCCGACACGCACACGATCATCACGTTCAAGGCGTTCTGAACAGGCGCCAACCCAAGACAGCCGGCAAGGGACCGTTGCTCAAGCCGCGGCCAGGTCGAGTTCGGCCGAAATCCGGCTCCAGGGCACGCTGATGAGGCCAGCCTGGTCGCGCTCGATCAGCCCAGCCTCGATGAGCGCCGTCACGTCCGAATGGACGGCCTTGTAGTCGCGGCCGAGGGCAGCCGCGAGCGCGCGGATCGAGCTCGCTCCGCGCTGCCGCAAGCTCCGCAGCAACGCCCAGCGGTTGTGGGTCATCGTCCTGAGTAGCAGGTCGAGCCCATCGAAGCTCAGATGAGCCTCGCTCAGCTCGCGCTCGCCGGCATCGAGGCGCCGCGCCAGATCGGCTGCGCGGCGAAAGAACTCACCGGTGTCTTCGACATGGATCTTCAGCTCACGCATCGCCGCCACGCTCCCTCGCCACGTCCCGCTCGAAATCGGCGATCAGCTTTTCCATGCTGACGAACCGGTAGGGCTCCTCGCGCTCGCGCAGGTGCCGATGATCGCCTTTGCCTGCCTCGTTGTCATAGGCAACGATGCGCTCGCCGGGCCTCCCGTAGAACAGCGAGTATTTCAGCCCGTGAGGCCGCTCGACGGTTGCCCCGGGAAGCCGCCAGACACGCATTTCGATAATGCTGCCATCGGCGAGGATCCGCTTGAGTCTCACCAATGGCGCCGCAGACATATGTTCTCTCTAACATAGATCGAGCGCTCGTACCACCCAGACTTCAGCAAGCCAACCGCCCCAATGCTCAGCACTGCCAGCCGGCGAGCAGCATGCGCACCAAGGAATTGTTCCGTCACGGAAGCTTGACGAGCCCCCCCTTTCCGCGCGACCTCGCTTGCCGGAAGAGCGCGCGAGCGCCACGGAGTCGGGGAAGCCAGCAATGAAAAGCACGTTGTCGTCGGATCTGCGCTCGGGCGCGCTGGTCTATCACCGCACCCCCCGCCCCGGTAAGATCGAGATCCAGGCCACCAAGCCGCTCGGCAACCAGCGCGACCTCGCGCTCGCCTATTCGCCCGGCGTCGCCGCCGCCTGCGAGGCGATCGTCGACGACCCGTCCGAGGCGGCCGAGCTGACCGCGCGCCAGAACCTCGTCGCCGTCATCACCAACGGCACCGCCGTGCTCGGGCTCGGCGACATCGGCCCGCTCGCCTCGAAGCCGGTGATGGAGGGCAAGGCCGTCCTCTTCAAGAAATTCGCCGGGATCGACTGCTTCGACATCGAGGTCGACCAGAAGAACATCGAGAAATTCGTCGAGGTCGTCGCCGCGCTCGAGCCGACCTTCGGCGGCATCAACCTCGAGGACATCAAGGGCCCGGAATGCTTCGAGATCGAGGAGCAGCTCAAGGCCCGGATGAACATCCCGGTCTTCCATGACGACCAGCACGGCACCGCGATCATCGTCAGCGCCGCGATCCTGAACGGGCTCGACCTTGCCGGAAAGAAGATCGGCGAGGTCAAGATCGTCGTCTCCGGCGCCGGCGCCGCCGCGCTCGCCTGCCTCAACCTGCTGGTCGAGCTCGGCGTCAACCGCGGCAACATCTGGGTCACCGACATCGAGGGCGTGGTCTACAAGGGCCGCACCGCCCTGATGGACCGCTGGAAGGAGGCCTTCGCGCAGGAGACGCAGGCGCGCACGCTGAACGACGTCATCGACGGCGCCGACATCTTCCTCGGCCTCTCCGCCGCCGGCGTGCTGAAGCCCGAGATGGCCAAGCGCATGGGGCCGAAGCCGCTGATCATGGCGCTCGCCAACCCCAACCCCGAGATCACGCCGGAGGATGCGCTGGCGGCGCGGCCGGACGCGATGATCTGCACCGGGCGCTCCGACTATCCGAACCAGGTCAACAACGTCCTGTGCTTCCCCTACATCTTCCGCGGCGCGCTCGACGTGCAGGCGACGACGATCAACGAGGCGATGAAGCTCGCCGCCGTCCGCGCCATCGCGGCGCTGGCGCGCGAGGCGACCTCCGACATCGCGGCACGCGCCTATGGCGGGGAATCCACGACATTCGGGGCGACCTCGCTGATCCCGAACCCGTTCGACCCGCGCCTGATCCTGCGCATCGCGCCGGCCGTCGCCGAAGCGGCGATGCTGACCGGCGTCGCGCGCAAGCCGCTGATCGACGTCGAGGCCTATCGCGAGAACCTGTCGCGCTTCGTCTTCCGCTCCGGCTTCATCATGAAGCCGCTCTTCGCCCAGGCGAAGGCCGACCCCAAGCGCGTGATCTACGCCGAGGGCGAGGATGAGCGCGTGCTGCGCGCGGCCCAGGTCGCGCTCGAAGAGGGCCTGGCGGTGCCGATCCTGATCGGCCGCCCGAGCGTGATCGAGAGCCGGGTCAAACGCTTCGGCCTGACGATCCGGCCGGGCGTCGACTGCGAGCTGATCAACCCCGAGGACGACCCGCGCTACCGCGACTACGTCCAGACCTATCTCGAGATCGCCGGGCGGCGCGGCGTCACGCCCGAGGCGGCGCGCTCGCTGGTACGCACCAACAACACCGTGATCGCGGCGCTGGCCCTGGCGCGCGGCGAGGCCGACGCGATGATCACCGGGCTCGAAGGCCGCTTCATGTCCCGCCTCAGGCACATCAAGGACATCATCGGCCTCGAGCCCGGCGTACGCGACATCTCGGCGATGACGCTGATCATCACCAACAAGGGCGCCTTCTTCCTCGCCGACACGCATGTGAAGCACGATCCGACGGCCGAGGAGATCGCCGACATGACCGTGCTGGCGGCGAGCCACGTCGCGCGCTTCGGCATCGAGCCCAAGATCGCGCTGCTCTCGCATTCCGATTTCGGCGCGGCCGACACGCCCTCCGCGCTGAAGATGCGCAAGGCGGCCTGCCTGATCCAGGAGCGCGCGCCCGAACTCGAATGCGACGGCGAGATGGAGGCCGACACCGCGCTGGTCGAGATGATCCGCGAGCGCGTGCTGCCGTCGTCGCGCCTCAAGGGCGTGGCGAACGTGCTGATCTTCCCGAACCTCGACGCCGCCAACATCGCCTACCAGTTCGCCAAGGTGCTGGCCGACGCGCTGCCGGTCGGGCCGATCCTGATCGGCGCCGCCAAGCCCGCCCATATCCTCACCGGCAACGTCACGGCGCGCGGCGTGGTCAACATGACGGCGGTCGCGGTGGTCGAGGCGCAGGAGCGCGCGGCGAAGAAGGCCTAGCACCCGCGAGATTGCGACGCCGATTTGCCTGCGCGGCCTTGCCCTTGGGGCACGCGCAGGCCAAAAGCAGCGGCAAGCGTCCGTGACGCGCAAGGGGAGAAGGACATGCTTGCCGCCCTGCGGCTCGTTGCGAGGTCGGCCGGCCTCTGCTTCGTCATCCTTGGCCTCGTCACCCTCGGCGCCGGCCTCGCCGCCGCGCAGGAGCCGTTGCGGCAGGAGGACACCTTCCTCCGCATCAGGCTCGACCAGCGCGACGTCCGGCTGGAGGCGCTGATCGTCAGGCCCGAGGGCGCGCAGGGACGCCTGCCGCTGGTCCTGATCACCCACGGGAAATCGTCGAGCAGCATCAGCATGGGCGACCTGCGGGCGTCGAGCTATGCCACGGTGGCGCGCGACTTCGCCCGCCGCGGCTGGCTCGCGGCGGTGGTGATGCGGCGTGGCTTCGGCCAGTCCGACGGGCCCTACCCGTCCTCGACCTCCTGCGCGAACCTCAACCTCGCGCCGGTGTTCAACTCCGACGCCGACGAGCTCGAAGCGGCGCTCCAGGCCCTGCAGAAGCGCGACGACGTCGACCCGGCCCGCGCCATCGCCATCGGCGAATCCGCCGGCGGGGCGGCCGTGCTGGCGCTCGCCAGGAAGAAGCCGCCCGGGCTGCGCGGCATCATCAACATCGCCGGCGGCCTCAGCATCGACAATTGCGTCGACAAGAGCCGCGACGCGCTCGTCGAGGTGGTGAAGGGTTTCCAGCAGCCGGGCGCGGCGCCGCAGCTCTGGATCTACGCCAGGAACGACGAGCTGTTTCCGCCCGGCCTTGTCGACCGCATGCGCAGCGCGGCGCTGGACGCGGGCGGCAATGTCCGGTTCGTCGAGCTGCCGGAGACCAAGCCGCGCGGCCATCTGATCTTCCGCCATAGCCAGGCTCGCCTGGCCTGGCTGCGCGAGATGGACGCCTCGCTGCGGGCCTGGCAATTGCCGACCTGGTCTCCGGCGCAAGCGCGCCAGCATTTCGCCAAGCTTGGGTTGACCACGCGCGCCGACGTATTCGAGCGCTATTTCGCCGCGCCCGGCGAGAAGGCGATGGCGCTCAGCCGCTCGAACAAGCAATTCCGCTTCTGGTATGGCGCCGACACGCTCGACCGCGCCAGGACGGGCGCCCTGAGCGATTGCGGCAAAACCTGGCGGGACTGCGTCGTCGCCTTCGAGAACGACCGGCTGGTGCTGCCCGAGTGAGGCAATCTCCGGTTGAGGCGCCGGCATTGCAGGTTGAACACCAGCCGCAAGACTATACAGGCTAGTTTTCCCTCCCGAGCTTTCAGCCTTGGCAGGCGGCGAATCGCGCGCTCTACTCTCCCACGGTCATGTCAGGAACGGGCGGGCCATCTGCCCAAGGGGAGTTTCGCCATGCTCGCGATCACGCGCCGCGCCGCGCCCTTGGCGCTGGCAGCCCTGCTCGCCCTCGCGACGGCGACCTCGGCCTTCGCCGAGATCGTGTTCAACCGCGGCAATGACTCCGACCCGGAGACGCTCGACCCGCACAAGACCTCGACCGTCTCGGAGGCGCATCTGCTGCGCGACCTGTTCGAGGGCCTCGTCATCCACGACATGAAGGGCGAGGTCGTGCCCGGCGTCGCCGAGAGCTGGACGATGAGCCCGGACGGCAAGACCTATACGTTCAAGCTGCGCGCCAACGCCAAATGGTCGAATGGCGACCCGGTCCTCGCCTCGGACTTCGTCTTTTCGCTGCGGCGGATGATCAATCCGGAGACCGGCGCGAAATACGCCAACATCCTCTATCCCGTCCTCAACGCCGAGAAGATCAACAAGGCGGCCGACAACAAGCGGCTGGAGGACCTCGGCGTCTCGGCAATCGACGAGCGCACCGTCGAGATCAAGCTGGAGCGGCCGACGCCGTATTTCCTTGAGCTGCTGACGCACCAGACCGGCCTGCCGGTGCACCCGGCCTCGGTGCAGAAATTCGGCAGCGAGTTCATCAAGCCGGAGAACTGGGTCTCGAACGGCGCCTATGTGCTGAAGGAGTTCGTGCCGAACTCGCACATCAAGCTGGCGAAGAGCCCGGCCTTCCACGACGCCGCCAACGTCAAGATCGACACGGTGATCTACTACCCGACGCCCGATCTCGCCTCGGCCGTGCGCCGCTTCCAGGCCGGCGAGCTGCACATGACGAGCGACATCCCGGCCGACCAGGTCAAGCAGCTGCGCGAAAAGTTCGGCGACCAGGTCAAGGTCGCGCCCTATCTCGGCACCTATTTCCTGATCATCAACTCGTCGAAGAAGCCCTTCGACGACATCCGCGTGCGCCAGGCGCTCTCGATGGTGATCGACCGCGAATTCCTGGCCGACGAAATCTGGGGTGGCACGATGCTGCCGGCCTATGGCGTGATCCCGCCCAATATCGGCAATTACGGCATGGCGGCGGAAGCCGATTTCAAGAACGCCTCGCCGCTGGAGCGCGAGGACAGGGCGAAGCAGCTGCTGGCCGATGCCGGCTTCGGCCCGGGCGTGCCGCTCAGGGTCCAACTGCGCTACAACACCACCGACAATAACCGCCGCACCGTGATCGCCATCGCCGAGCAGTGGAAGGCGATCGGCGTCGAGACCAGCTTCATCAACACCGACGGCAAGACGCATTTCGCCTTCCTGCGCGACGGCGGCGATTTCGACATCGCGCGCTACGGCTGGATCGGCGATTATTCCGACCCGCAGAACTTCCTCTTCCTGTTCCAGAGCGACAATACCGGCTTCAACTCCGGCAAGTACAACAACCCGACCTTCGATGCGCTGATGCGGCAGGCGGCCGACGAGGTCGACCTCGCCAAGCGCGCCGCGATCCTGCGCGAGGCCGACAGCATCCTCGCCATCGAGGTGCCATGGATCCCGCTGATGTTCTATTCCTCGAAGAACCTGGTCTCGCCGAAGCTGGTCGGCTTCCAGCAGAACCTGCGCGGCGCGCTGCCGACGCGGTTCCTGAGCCTGAAGCCATAGCCATCACCGCGCCGCCCTCCCGGCCGGAGTGAAGCGCAGTGCCGGGATCCATCGTAGAATGCATCGCCCTGCGATGGATTCCGGGTTGCCCTTCGGCCGCCCGGGATGACGCGCGAGGGTGAGAGAACCCCATGCTTCCCTTCATCCTCCGCCGCCTGCTGACCGCGATCCCGACGCTGCTCGTGGTGGTGACGTTGTCGTTCTTCCTGATGCGCGTCGCACCGGGCGGGCCGTTCGACCTCGAGCAGCCGCTGGAGGCCAAGGTGATGGCGAACCTGCGCCGCATCTACCAGCTCGACCAGCCGCTCTACACGCAATACCTGACCTATCTCGGCGCGCTGCTCCGCGGCGATTTCGGCCCGTCCTTCTACTTCCGCGACTTCACCATCGCCGAGCTGTTCAGGCAGGGCCTGCCGGTCTCGATGCGGCTCGGCGCCTCGGCGCTGCTGCTGGCGCTCGCCATCGGCGGGCCGCTCGGCGTGCTCGCCGCCTTCCGCCAGAACCAGGGCGCCGACTATGCCGTGATGGGCTTCGCCACGGCCGGCATCACCATCCCGAATTTCGTCGTGGCGCCGGTGCTGCAGATCGTCTTCGGCCTGACGCTGGCCTGGCTCCCCGTCGCCGGCTGGAACGATGGCGCGGTGCGCAACACCATCCTGCCGATCGTGACGCTGGCCCTGCCGCAGATCGCCGTGATCGCGCGGATGACGCGGGCCTCGATGATCGAGACCTTGCGCGCCAACCATATCCGCACCTTGCGGGCGCAGGGGCTCCCGGCCACGACCATCGCACTGCACGCGCTGCGCGGCGCAGCCCTGCCGGTCGTGTCCTATCTCGGGCCGGCGGCGGCGGCGCTGCTGACCGGCTCGGTCGTGGTCGAGAACATCTTCGCCATTCCCGGCATCGGCCGCTATTTCGTCGAGGGCGCGCTCAACCGCGACTACACGCTGGTGATGGGCACGGTCGTCGTGGTCGCGATCTTCGTGCTCGCCTTCAACCTGGTCGTCGACCTCATCTATGCGCTGCTCGACCCGCGCGTCAGGCTGGGCTGAGCGATGAGCGACCAGGCCCTCGCCTCCCCGCCCATTGCCGGCCGCTCACTCTGGCAGGACGCAGCCACGAGGCTGCAGCGCAACCGCGCGGCGATGGCGAGCCTGATCGTGCTCGGCCTGATCGCGCTCGCCTGCCTGATCGGGCCGTGGCTGACCGGCCATGCCTATGACCACGCCTATCAGGACTATGTCCGCACGCCGGCGAGCTTCGAGAGCCGCCCGACGGCTGAGGCCATCCCGGCCGCCGTCCAGCGCGTCGCAGCCCGCATTCGCGCGACGCCAAGCGATATTGCGGTCAATGGCGACACCGTGCGGCTGACCCTGTCCGCGCCGCGGCCGATCGACCAGCGCCTGCTGGTCTATTTCGATCGCTCCGACATGTTCGGCACACCCAAAATTCTCGCCACCGCCGAGGACGGCCGCAGGCTTTCGCTGGAGGTCCCGGTCGAGCACCTTCGCTTCCTGTTCGGTACCGACGGCAATGGCCGCGACCTGCTCACCCGCACCCTGATCGCGGGCCGCGTCTCGCTCGCCATCGGCCTGCTCGCGACCGGGGTCGCGCTCGTCATCGGCGTCGTCTACGGCGCGGCGGCGGGCTATCTCGGCGGACGTATCGACATGCTGATGATGCGCATCGTCGACGTACTCTACGCCCTGCCCTTCATCTTCTTCGTCATCCTGCTCGTCGTGTTCTTCGGCCGGAACTTCGTCCTGATGTTTTTGGCCGTGGGCGCGATCGAATGGCTCGACATGGCCCGCATCGTCCGCGGCCAGACGCTCTCGATCAAGCGGCAGGACTACGTGCTGGCGGCCGAGGCGCTCGGCGTCCCGACGCGGGACATCCTCACGCGCCACATCATCCCCAACACGCTCGGGCCGGTGATCATCTATGTCACGCTGCTGGTGCCCAAGGTCATCCTGCTGGAGAGCTTCCTGTCCTTCCTCGGGCTCGGCGTGCAGGAGCCGATGACGAGCTGGGGCGTGCTGATCTCGGACGGGGCGAGAGCCATTGAGGGCGCAGCGTGGATGCTGGCCTTTCCGGCTGCTTTCCTGGTGACGACGCTGTTTGCGCTGAATTTTTTGGGCGACGGCCTGCGCGATGCGCTCGATCCAAGGGATCGCTGAGGTGGGAAGCAATCGTATCCGAGAAGGGCGCGGGATCCCCTCTCCCGTGTGGGAGAGGGTTCCCCGCGCCTCGGCCTCACAAGGTGGCGTCTGATGGCAGACGCCATCCTCGCCGTCCGAGACCTGCGCGTCCGCTTCCGCACCAATGACGGCATGGTCGAGGCCGTCAGCGGCATCGATCTCGACATCAACCCCGGCGAGTTCGTCGCCATCGTCGGCGAATCCGGCTCCGGCAAGAGCCAGAGCGTCATGGCCGCGATGGGGCTGCTCGCCAGCAATGGCGAGGCCACCGGCTCGGTGCGCTATCGCGGCACGGAGCTGCTCGGGCTGAAACCGGCCGCGCTCAACGCCTATCGCGGCCGCAAGCTCGCGATGATCTTCCAGGAGCCGATGACCTCGCTCGATCCGCTGTTCAGGATCGGCACGCAGATCGCGGCGCCCCTGCGCAGGCACCAGGGCCTGTCGCGGCAAGCGGCGCGGGCCCGGGCGCTGGAACTGCTGAAGCTCGTCCAAATTCCTCGCCCCGAAGCACGGCTCGACGCCTATCCACACGAGCTTTCCGGCGGCCAGCGCCAGCGGGTGATGATCGCGATGGCGCTGGCCAACGACCCGGACATCCTGATTGCCGACGAGCCGACCACGGCGCTCGACGTCACCATCGAAGCCGACATCCTCAACCTGATCGCCGACCTCCGGCAGCGGCTCGGCATGGCCGTGATCCTGATCAGCCACGACCTCGGACTGGTCCGGAGATATGCCGAGCGCGTCTATGTGATGAAGGATGGCGAGGTCGTCGAGAGCGGCCCGGCAGAGACGCTCTTCGCTGCCCCTGCCCACCCCTATACCCAGCAGCTCGTCGCTGCCGAGCCCGAGGGTCGCAAGCCGCCGGTGCCGCCCTATGCGCCGGTGCTGCTCGATGCCAAAAACATCCGCGTCTCGTTCGATCTTTCGCGTGGAATCTTCCGGCGCGAGCACTTCGTCCTGCATGCGGTCGACGGCGTCGACCTGACGCTCCGGCGCGGCCAGACCATCGGCATCGTCGGCGAATCCGGCTCGGGCAAATCGACGCTCGGCCGGGCGCTGCTGAAGCTGATGCCCTCCACCGGTACGATCCGCTTCGAGGACCGGGCACTGGAGCCGCTCGACCGCGCCGCGATGCGGCCGCTGCGGCGCAGCCTGCAGGCGGTGTTCCAGGACCCTTACGGCTCGCTCTCGCCGCGCATGACGGTGGGCGAGATCGTCGGCGAGGGGCTGCTGGTGCACGCGCCACAGCTCAACCGAGCCGAGCGCGACCGGCGCGCTGCCGAGGCGCTTGCCGAGGTCTCGCTCGACCCGGCCTTGCGCAACCGCTACCCGCACGAGTTCTCCGGCGGCCAGCGCCAGCGCATCGCGATCGCGCGCGCCATGATCCTGAACCCGGCGCTGGTCGTGCTGGACGAGCCGACCTCGGCGCTCGACCGCACCGTGCAGAAGAGCATCGTCGCGCTGCTCAAGGACATGCAGACGCGGCACGCGCTGTCCTATCTCTTCATCAGCCACGACCTCGCCGTGGTCCGCGCCATGGCAGATACGCTGATGGTGATGAAGGATGGGCGCGTGATCGAAGGTGGGCCGACGGAGGCGATCTTTGAGGCGCCGCGCGAGGCCTATACGCGCCGACTGCTCGCGGCTTCGATCAAGGAGGTGCGGGAGCCCTCTCCTGTAAGGAGAGGGTTGGGTGAGGTGTAGGCCGTTTGACGCCGCAGCCGTGACCTGACCGCCGTCCCCGCCGGGTTTCACTGGTGCTCTGGCCGACACCTCACCCTGCCCTCTCCTTACAGGAGAGGGTTCCCCGCGCCCTCGCGTGTTGAACTGCTCACCCGCGCCGACGTTGGTTCCACGTTAAGCCGCCATGCTCTAGGAAGGTGTGTTCCCCATGAAGAGACCGCACCGATGAGCCGCACCGTCTACGTCAATGGCGCCTATCTCCCCGAGGAAGACGCCAAGATCTCGATCTTCGACCGCAGCTTCATCTTCGGCGACGGCATCTACGAGGTTTCGGCCGTGATCGGCGGCAAGCTGGTCGATTGCGAGGCGCATCTGGCCCGGCTGGAGCGCTCCTGCGGCGAGATCAGGCTCGCCCTGCCCTGGTCGAAGGCCGAGCTGGTCGCGGTCCACGAGGAGCTGATCAAGCGCAACTCGCTCGACGAGGGCGGCATCTACCTGCAGGTCTCGCGCGGCGCCGCCGATCGCGACTTCGCCTTCCCGACTGACGCGACGCCGACGCTGGTGATGTTCACGCAGGAGCGCAACATGAGCAGCGCGCCGGCGGCCAAGACCGGCATCAAGGTCGTCTCCTGCCCGGACCTGCGCTGGGCCAGGCGCGACATCAAGAGCGTCAACCTGCTCGGGCCGGTGCTCGCCAAGCAGTTCGCCGCCGAGAGCGGCGCGCAGGAGGCCTGGCTGGTGGAGGACGGCGTCGTCACCGAAGGCGCCTCCTCGACCGCCTGGATCGTCAAGGGCAAGACGCTGATCTCGCGCCCGCTCTCCAACAAGGTCCTGCCCGGCATCACCCGCAAGGCGGTGCTGGCCTATATCGGCGAGACCGATTTCACCTTCGAGGAACGAACCTTCACGCTGGACGAGGCGCTCGACGCCGAGGAGGTCTTCATCACCTCCGCGACCAGCCTGGTGATGCCGGTGGTGCAGATCGACGGCCACACCATCCATAACGGTGCGCCCGGCCCGACGGCGATCAGGCTGCGCGAGATCTATCTCGACTTCGCCAAGAAGGGCGGCGCGCTGGGCTAGGCGCCCGCGCGCTCTCCCGCGACATAAGTCGCCACGACATTGCGCTCGTCGCCAAGCGTGACGAGCACAAAGAGCTCCTCCGCCAGGTCGCGCGCCGTCTCCAGCCGGTGCGCCATCACCCGCGTCGCGGCGGGGTCGAGCACGACGACATCCGCCTCCGTCCCCGGCTCCAGCGTGCCGATCAGGTGGTCGAGCCCGAGCGCGACGGCGTTGCCGCGGGTGATCGCATGCAGCGAGCCGAAGGCCGAGAGCGACTGCCCCTGCAATTGCAGGATCTTGTAGGCCTCGGCCATGGTCCGCAGCATCGAATAGCTGGTGCCGCCGCCGATATCGGTGGCGACGGCGACGCGCACGCATTCGCGCTTGGCGCGGGCCCAGTCGAACAGGCCGGAGCCAAGGAACAGGTTCGAGGTCGGGCAGAACACCGCGACTGCGCCGGCCTCGGCGAAGGCACGCCACTCGTGCTTGGTGTTGTGAATGCAATGGCCCATCAGGCTCTTGGCGCCGAGCAGGCCGAAATCCTGGTAGATGCCGGTATAATCGTCGGAATCGGGGTAAAGCTCACGGGCGAAGGCGATCTCGGCCTGGTTCTCGTTGATGTGGGTCTGGACGTAGCAATCGGGATGCTCGGCCGCGAGCTGGCCGGAGAGCCGCATCTGCTCCGGCGTCGAGGTCACGGCGAAGCGCGGCGTGATCGCGTAGAGCTGGCGGCCCCGGCCGTGCCAGCGCTCGATCAGCGCCTTGCTGTCGGCATAGCCAGTTTCGGCCGTGTCGGTCAGCGCCGCCGGGGCGTTGCGGTCCATCATCACCTTGCCGGCGATCATGCGGGTGTTGCGGCGCTCGGATTCGGCGAAGAAGGCCTCGGCCGATTGCGGATGGACCGAGCAATAGACCGCCGCGGTCGTGGTGCCGCTCGCCAGCAGCTCGTCGAGCAGGAAGCGCGTCAGCTTTTCGGGATGACCCTGCTGGGCCAGCTTCTGCTCCTCGACGAAGGTGTATTTGTTCAGCCACTCCATCAGCTGCGCGCCATAGGAGGCGATCACCTGGGTCTGCGGCATGTGCAGATGGGCGTCGATGAAGCCGGGCATGATCAGGTGCGGGCGATGATCGACGATCTCGGTGCCCGCCGGCAGCGTCGGCAGCAACTCGGCCGCTTCGCCAGTTGCCTGGATCATCCCGCCGGACAACACCAGCAAACCATCCTCGACATAGCGATGCGCCGCCTCGCCGGCCGTTTCCGGATCATCGACGAACCAGAGCAATCTGCCGCGAAGGGCGCGAATGGTGGCTTTCTCGGTCACGGGCGCGGCTCCGGCTTAAATCGAGGTCATATCTGCACTAAATCAAAGCTTTCGGCCAAGCGCCGAACATGCCTAATCTGCAGGCATGACATCGTTTCAGCGGTCAAGCCGCCATGCGTGAGAGATTGCGCTTCTATTTCGGCGACAAGCTGGTCGAGATCGCGGCCTGCGATCCGACGCTGACGCTGCTCGACTGGCTGCGGCTGGAACGGCGCAAGACCGGCAGCAAGGAAGGCTGCGCCGAGGGCGATTGCGGCGCCTGCACCGTCGTGATCGGCCGGCTCGACCAGGGCCGGCTGCGCTACGAGGCGATCAACGCCTGCATCCGCTTCCTGCCGACGCTGGACGGCTGCCATCTGCTCACGGTGGAGCACCTGAAGGCCGAGAACGGCGCGCTGCATCCGGTGCAGCAGGCGCTGGTCGATTGCCACGGCTCGCAATGCGGCTTCTGCACGCCGGGCTTCGTGATGTCGCTGTTTGCGCTCTGGCTGAACGAGCCGAACCCGAGCGTGGCTCGGATCGAGGACGCGCTGGCGGGCAATCTCTGCCGCTGCACCGGCTATGAGCCGATCATCCAGGCGGCGCAGCGCCTCTACGAGCGGACGAACCGCCGGGGCGACCCCTTCGCGCTGAAGGCCTCGGCGATGACGGAGCGGCTGCGCGATCTGGCAGACGGCGAGACGCTTTCGCTCGGCGACGGCACGCGCCGCTTCTTCGCGCCTGCGACAGTCGGCGCCCTGGCCGATCTCGTCAGCGCTCACCCGCAGGCCGTGCTGGTCGCGGGAGCGACCGATGTCGGGCTCTGGGTCACCAAGGGCATGCAGCAGCCGGACGCCGTGATCTATCTCGGCCGGCTCGACGAGTTGCGCGGCATCTCCGACGAGGGCGGCCATCTGCGCCTCGGCGCGATGGTCAACCATATCGACACCCGCACGGCGCTGGCCGCGCTCTCTCCGCAGCTCGACGAGTTGATGCGGCGCTTCGGCGGTGAGCAGGTGCGCAATGCCGGCACGATCGGTGGCAACATCGCCAATGGCTCGCCGATCGGCGACCTGCCGCCGGCCCTGATCGCGCTCGGCGCGACGCTGGTATTGGTGCGAAAAACGCCCTCCAGCCCTCATCCTGAGGAGCCGCGTAGCGGCGTCTCGAAGGATGTTCCAGAGGCCACTGGAGCATCCTTCGAGACGCGCTCTGCGAGCGCTCCTCAGGATGAGGGCTCGGGTGGGATCGAGCGTAGGAAAATCCTCCTCGAAAGCTTCTTCCTCGACTATCGCAAGCAGGACCGGAAACCGGGCGAATTCGTCGAGGCCGTGCTGGTGCCGAAGCTGCCGGGCGATGCGCTGTTCCACATCTCAAAAATCTCGAAGCGCTTCGACGAGGATATCTCGGCGCTATGCGGCGCCTTCCTGCTGCGGCGGGATACGAGCGGAAAAATCAGCGAGGCGCGGCTCGCCTATGGCGGCATGGCCGGCATTCCGAAGCGCGCGGCGGCAACTGAGGCGGCGCTGATCGGGCGCGACTGGGACGAGGCTGCGGTATCGGCCGCCATCGCCGCCCTGCCCCAGGATTTCACGCCGCTGACCGACATGCGCGCCTCGGCCGGCTACCGGCTCAAGGTCGCCGGCAACCTGCTCAGGCGCTTCCTGATCGAAACCACGGAACCAGCGGTCGAGACCCGCGTCGCCGGCCTGCTCGCGGAGGCCGCCCATGGCTGACGCTCGCAAGCGGCTGGAGATGGAAACACGGCGCGGCCCGATCGGCAGCGCCAGCCCACACGACTCGGCTGCCAAGCAGGTCGCGGGCGAAGCCATCTATATCGATGATATCGCCGAGCCCGCCGGGCTGGTCCATGCCTGCCTCGGCCTCGCCCAGATCGCGCATGGCAGGCTGATCTCGCTCGACCTCGCGCCCGTGCGCGCGGCTTCTGGCGTGCTCGCGGTGCTGACGGCGGAGGATATTCCCGGCGCCAACGACATCTCCTCGACCCATCGCCATGACGAGCCAGTCTTCGCGACGGAAACGATCCTGCATCACGGCCAGCCGCTCTTCGCGGTGGTGGCCGTGACGCGCGATCAGGCACGGCGGGCGGCGATGCTGGCGAAAGCCGTCTACGAGGAGGCCAAGCCCAATCTGGACGTCGCCGCGGCGCGCGCTGCCGGCGGCGATCTCGTCACCGATCCGCTCAAGCTCGAACGCGGCGATGTCGCGGGCGCGCTTGCCGCCAGCCCGCGCCGGCTGAAGGGCTCGATGGCGATCGGCGGGCAGGACCATTTCTACCTGGAAGGCCAGATCGCACTCGCCATCCCCGGCGAGGACGAGGACATGCTGGTGCATTCCTCGACCCAGCATCCGAGCGAGGTCCAGCACATGGTCGCCGCCGTGCTTGGCGTCGGCTCGCATGCGGTGACGATCGAGGTCCGGCGCATGGGCGGCGGCTTCGGCGGCAAGGAGACACAATCCAATCTCTTCGCCGTCGTCGCGGCGCTCGCGGCCCGCAAGCTGAAGCGGCCGGTCAAGCTCAGGCCCGACCGCGACGACGACATGGTGATCACCGGCAAGCGCCACGACTTCGTCTGCGACTACGAGATTGGCTTCGACGACGCGGGCCATATCCTGGCGGTCGATGCGGTCTATGCGGCGCGCTGCGGCTGGAACGCCGACCTCTCCGGCCCGGTCACGGACCGCGCCTTGTTCCACATGGATAATTGCTATTTCTACCCGGCGGTAAGAGGCCGCTCCGAGCCGCTGCGCACGCATACCGTCTCGAACACCGCCTTCCGCGGCTTCGGCGGGCCGCAGGGCATGGTCGGGGCCGAGCGCTTCATCGAGGAGGTCGCCTATGCGACCGGGCTCGACCCGCTCGAGGTGCGCAAGCGCAATCTCTATGGCGATGCGGGCCGGGACGTCACGCCCTATCACCAGCAGGTCGAGGACAACATCGCCGGCCATGTCATCGCCGAACTGGAGCGCAGTTGCGATTACCGGGCCCGGCAGGCAGCGATCCGCGAGGTCAACCGCACGAGCAAGGTGATCAAGCGGGGCATCGCGCTGACGCCGGTCAAGTTCGGCATCTCCTTCACCGCGACCTGGTACAATCAGGCGGGAGCGCTGGTGCATGTCTATACCGACGGCACGGTCATGCTGAACCATGGCGGCACCGAGATGGGCCAGGGGCTCTACATCAAGGTGGCGCAGGTCGTGGCGCACTCGTTCGGCATCCCTCTCGACCAGGTCAAGATCACGGCGACCACGACCGGCAAGGTGCCGAACACCTCGGCCACCGCGGCCTCCTCCGGCTCCGACCTCAACGGCATGGCGGCGCTCGACGCCTGCGAGACGATCAAGCAGCGGCTGACCGCCTTCGCCGCCGAACGCTGGCAGGTAGCGCCGGAAGCCGTCGCGTTCCTGCCCGGCTGCGTCAGGATCGGCGCGCAGGAGATGAGCTTCGCCGAGCTCGTGGCCGCCGCCTATATGGGCCGCGTCCAGCTCTCGGCGACCGGCTTCTACGCGACGCCAAAAATCCATTGGGACCGCAAGGCCGGGCGCGGCCATCCGTTCTACTATTTCGCCTATGGGGCGGCGGCAGCCGAGGTCGCGATCGATACGCTGACCGGCGAGTACAAGGTCGAGCGCGTCGACATCCTGCATGATTGCGGCACGTCGCTGAACCCGGCGATCGACAAGGGCCAGATCGAGGGCGGCTTCATCCAGGGCATGGGCTGGCTCACGACCGAGGAACTGGTCTGGGACGAGAAGGGCCGGCTGCGCACCCACGCGCCCTCGACCTACAAGATTCCCGTCGCCTCCGACCGGCCCCGCATCTTCAACGTCGCATTGCTGGAGAACGCGCCGAACCGCGAGCCGACGATCCACCGCTCCAAGGCGGTCGGCGAGCCGCCGCTGATGCTGGCGATCAGCGTGCTGCACGCGCTCTCGGATGCGGTGGCGAGCGTGGGGGACTATCGAGTGTGCCCGAGGCTGGACGCTCCGGCGACGCCGGAGCGGGTGCTGGATGCGGTCGAGCGGGTGCGGGCGGAGGCGGCGCCATGACCTCCCTCTCCGCCTTCCTCGACATGCATCTTTCCGAAGGCGCGATCCTCGTCCGCATCGAGACGGCCGAGGGTTCGACTCCGCGCGAGGCCGGCGCGACCATGATCGTCATGGCAAAAGCCAGCGCCGGCACGATTGGCGGCGGGCAGCTCGAATTCCACTGCCTCGACATCGCCCGCGAGATGCTGGCGAGCGGCAAGGCTGCGCGAATTCTCGACATCCCGCTCGGCCCGCAAATGGGCCAGTGCTGCGGCGGGCGGGTTCGCGTCACGTTGGAGCAGGCGACACCAGTCCATGTCGAGAGCCTGCGCGCCGCCGAGGCGGAACATCAGGCGGCGCGGCCCGCCGTGCTGATTTTCGGTGCGGGCCATACCGGCCGGGCGCTGGCGGAGACGCTGGCGCGCCTGCCCTTCGCCGTGACCCTGATCGACGATCGCGACGATCAGATGGACGGGCTGCCGGCCGGGATCGCCTGCCTCCGGCTCGACGACCCCGCCGAGATGATCAACGACGCCCCGCGCGGCGCGGCCTTCATCATCCTCACCCATAGCCACGCGCTCGACTATCGCCTGGCCGAGGCCGCATTGCTGCGCTCCGACGCCGCTTATGTCGGCATGATCGGCTCGGCGACCAAGCGCGCCCGCTTCGCCGCGAGCTTCCGGCGGCGTCATCCGGCGAGCCCCGCGCTCGCCGGCCTGACCTGCCCGATCGGCGGGGACGATGTGGACGACAAGCGGCCCGAGGTCATCGCCGCCTTGACGGCGGCCGAGCTGGTGCGTTGCTTGCTTGCCCATAGGCAGGCGTCCGAACTGGACCGAAAACGATCAGGGAGGAAGGGCTGGGGATGACGGCGTCGCCGCGTGACAGGACGGATGCGCCGCCGCGTCTGGCGCTGTCGCACATCTCCAAGAGCTTTCCGGGCGTGAAGGCGAACGAGGATATCAGCCTCAGCGTTCGGCCGGGCGAGATCCACGCCCTGCTCGGCGAGAACGGTGCCGGCAAATCGACCCTGGTCAAGATCATCTACGGCGTGCAGCAGGCCGATGCCGGCACCATCGCCTGGAATGGCGACATCGTCTCGATCCCCTCGCCCAAGGCGGCGCGACGGCTCGGCATCGGCATGGTCTTCCAGCATTTCTCGCTGTTCGACGCGATGACCGTGATCGAGAACATCGCGCTGGGGCTCGACGAGGCGGTCGACCGCGACGAATTGAAGGCGCGCGTCGCCAAGGTGCTGGAGAGCTATTCGCTGCCGCTCGATCCCGAGCGCGAGGTCCACACGCTCTCGGTCGGCGAGCGCCAGCGCATCGAGATCGTGCGCTGCCTGCTGCAGAAGCCCAAGCTGCTGATCATGGACGAGCCGACCTCGGTGCTGACGCCGCAGGAGGTCGAACGGCTGTTCGAGACGCTCCGGCAGATCGCCTCCGAGGGCTGCTCGATCCTCTACATCAGCCACAAGCTGCATGAGATCAAAGCCCTGTGCGACACCGCCACGATCCTGCGCGGCGGCAAGGTGGTCGCGGCCTGCGATCCGAAGGTCGAGACGACCCGGCGCATGGCCGAGCTGATGATCGGCGCCGACCTGAAGCAGATCGAGGGCGCCCATGGCGGCAAGGTGGGGAGTTCCCGCCTAACCGCCTCCAGCCTTTCGATGCCGGGCGAGCCGCCCTTCGGCACCAATCTGAAAGAGGTCTCCTTCGAGGCGCGGGCGGGCGAGATCCTCGGCATCGCGGGTGTCGCCGGCAATGGCCAGGCCGAATTGCTGACGGCTCTCTCGGGCGAGCGGCTGGCAGCGAGCCCGGCCATGATCCAGCTCGACGGCAAGCCGGTCGGATGCGCCGGAGCCGGCCAGCGCCGCGCCGCCGGCCTCGCCTGCGTGCCCGAGGAGCGCAACGGCCATGCCGCGGTGCCCGATTTCTCGCTGGCCGAGAACGCCGTGCTGACGGCGCGCTACCGGCTGCCGCTGGCGCCGCAGGGCTTCATCCGGCTCGGCGCCGTCAGGCGTTTCGCCCAGGCCGTGATCGGGCGCTTCGACGTGCGCACCACCGGCCCGGCCGCGCCGGCGCGTGCGCTCTCGGGCGGCAATCTGCAGAAGTTCATCATGGGCCGCGAGATCGGCCAGGAGCCGGGCGTGCTCGTCGTCTCGCAGCCGACCTGGGGCGTCGACGCCGGCGCCGCGGCCGCGATCAGGCAGGCGCTGGTCGATCTGGCGGCGCGGGGCTCGGCCGTCGTGGTGATCTCGCAGGATCTCGACGAATTGCTCGAGCTGGCCGACCGGCTTTGCGTCATCAACGAAGGCAGGCTCTCGGCGCCGCGCGCCGTCGCCGACCTCAAGATCGAGGAGATCGGCCTGATGATGGGCGGCATCCATGGTGCCGGCCAGGCGGCGGAGGTGGCAGCCCATGCATAACTCTTCAGCCAAGCAGGCAGAGACGCCGGGAACCCCTCCCCCTTGTGGGGAGGGGCAGGGGTGGGGGGCGAAAAGTCGGAGCGACCGGCTGAGAATTTCCGCCGTTTCGTTGATACAAGTAGCACCGCACCCAGTCGCTCGCCCCCCATCCCCCTACCCTTCCCCACAAGGGGGAAGGGTGGAGCCATTCCCCCCAGAGTCGCGCGGAGGCGCCCGTGCTTGAATGGCGCCGCCGCCGCGAGCCGAGCAAGGCGATGCTCTATCTGAGCCCGCTGATCGCGATCGCGCTGACCATGCTTACTGGCACGATCGTCTTCACCGCCATGGGCTATGACGGCCTGACTGCCGTCTACGACTTCTTCCTGCTGCCGCTGCTCGAGCCGCAGCGCTGGCCCGATCTCGGCGTCAAGGCCGCGCCGCTGGTGATGATCGCGCTCGGCCTCGCCATCGGCTTCCGCGCCAATGTCTGGAACATCGGCGCCGAGGGCCAGTATGTCATGGGCGCCATCGCCGGCACCGGCGTCGCGCTCGCGACCTACGACATGACCGGCTGGTGGATCCTGCCCGCGATGGCGCTGGCCGGCGTGCTCGGCGGCATGGCCTGGGCGGCGATCCCGGCGCTGCTGCGCACGAAGCTCCAGGTCAGCGAGATCCTGACCAGCCTGATGCTGACCTATGTCGCGATCCAGGCGCTGTATTATCTCGTACGCGGCCCGTGGAAGGACCCGGACGGCTTCAACTTCCCGCAGACGCGGATGTTCACGCCCGACCAGACCCTGCCGGCCATGACCGAGGGCTCGCTCGTCCATCTCGGCATCCCGCTGGCGCTGGTCATCGCCGTCATCGCCTGGCTGGTGATGGAGAAGACGACGGCCGGCTTCGCCGTGAAGGTCGTCGGCCTGGCGCCGGCAGCGGCGCGCCATGGCGGCTTCAGCGCCGAGCGCACGACCTGGCTGACGCTGCTGACCGGCGGCGGGCTCGCGGGGCTCGCAGGGCTGTTCGAGGCTGCCGGCCCCTTCGGCCAGCTCACGCCGCAATTCCCGGTCGGTTACGGCTTCACCGCGATCATCGTCGCCTTCCTCGGCCGGCTGCACCCGCTCGGCATCGTCTTCGGCGGCATCGTGCTGGCCGCGACCTATGTCGGCGGCGAGGTGGCGCAGACGACGGTGAAGCTGCCGCAGGCCGCGACCGGCATGTTCCAGGCGCTGCTGCTGTTCTTCCTGCTCGCGACCAACGTGCTGATCACCTACCGGATCGGCCTGAAGGCGAGGCCGGCATGAGGAGGAGGCAGCGCCATACCCTCCCCGTCATTGCGAGCGCAGCGAAGCAATCCAGGGGCCTCACGCACTCCCTCTGGATTGCTTCGTCGGCTGCGCCTCCTCGCAATGACGGATTGGCCTCCCCGGAGAGGGAAACGCCATGAGCGACACGATCCTCGTCTCGATCATCATGACGCTGGTCGCGGCCTCGACGCCGATATTGCTGGCGGCGCTGGGCGAGCTCGTCGTCGAGAAGTCGGGCGTGCTCAACCTCGGCGTCGAGGGCATGATGCTGACCGGCGCGGTCGCCGGCTTCGCCGTGTCCCTGACCACCGGCAGCCTGGCTCTCGGGCTCGTCGCCGCCGTGCTGGCCGGCATTGCCACGGCGATGGTCTTCGCCGTGCTGACGCTGAGCCTGACCGCCAACCAGGTCGCGACCGGGCTGGCGCTGACCATCTTCGGCATCGGCGCCTCGTCGCTGATCGGCGCCGGCTTCGTCGGCCGCACGATCACGCGGCTCGGGCCAATCTTCCCGGCGGCGCTGTCGGAGCATCCCGGGCTGCGGGCGATCTTCGGCCACGACATCGTCGTCTATCTCTCGCTCGCGCTGGTCGCCGGCGTCAGCTGGTTCCTGCGCAGCACGCGGCCGGGCCTGATCCTGCGCGCGGTAGGCGAGAACGACGCTTCGGCCCATGCGATCGGCTACCCCGTCATCGCCATCCGCTATGGTGCGATCGCCTTCGGCGGGGCGCTGGCAGGCCTGGGCGGCGCCTATTTCTCGCTGGCGCTGACGCCGATGTGGGCGGACAGGCTGACCGCCGGCCGCGGCTGGATCGCGCTCGCGCTCGTCGTCTTCGCCGCCTGGAAGCCGGGCCGGCTGCTGCTCGGTGCCTATCTCTTCGGCGCGGTGATGACCTTCGAATTGCAGGCCAAGGCGGCCGGCATCAGCTGGCTCGCGCCGGAGGTGCTGGCCATGGCCCCCTACCTTGCGACGATTGCGGTTCTGACCATGATGTCGCTAGGACGGAAGACCGGTCGGCTCGATGCGCCGGCCTGCCTCGGCAAACCTTTCTCGGCGTCGTGACGCCCAACCACAACGGGGACCGCAAATGACCAGCATCATCACCCGCCGCAGGTTCAATTTCGGCGCTGCCGCCGCTGCCGCGACCACGCCGCTGCTCGGGCACTCCGCCTCGGCGCAGGCGCCTGTCGGCATCGGCTTCATCTATGTCGGCCCCGTCGGCGACCATGGCTGGACCTGGACGCATGACCAGGGCCGCAAGGCGCTGGAGGCGCATTTCGGCAGCAAGATCAAGACGAGCTTCCTCGAGAACGTCGCCGAGGGCCCGGATGCGGCGCGCGCCATCCGCCAGCTCGCGCAGGCCGGCAACCAGATCATCTTCACGACCTCGTTCGGCTTCATGAACCCGACCATCCAGGTCGCCAAGCAGTTCCCGAAGCTGAAGTTCGAGCACGCCACCGGCTATCAGCGCACTGAGAATGTCGCGACCTATAATGCCCGCTTCTACGAGGGCCGCGCCGTGATCGGCACCATCGCCGGCCACATGTCCAAGAGCGGCCAGGCCGGCTACATCGCCTCCTTCCCGATTCCGGAGGTGGTGATGGGCATCAACGCCTTCACGCTCGCCGCCCGCAAGGTGAACCCGAACTTCAAGACCAAGGTGATCTGGGCCTCGACCTGGTACGACCCGGCCAAGGAGGCCGACGCCGCCAAGGCGCTGATCGACCAGGGCGCCGACATGATCACCCAGCACACCGACTCCGCCGCTGCCCTGCAGGCGGCGGAGCAGCGCGGCGTCTTCGCCTTCGGCCAGGCCTCGGACATGAGCTCCTTCGCCCCCAAGGCGCATCTCTCGGCGATCGTCGACGACTGGTCGGGCTATTACATCAAGCGCGTCCAGGAGGTGATCGACGACAAGTGGAAGTCGGGCGACGTCTGGGGCGGCATCAAGGACGGCTTCGTCAAGCTCGCGCCCTATAACGCGGCGGTGACGCCGGCGGCGCGCGCCGCGGCGGATGCGGTCAAGGACGGCATCGTCTCCGGCAAGCTCCACCCGTTCACCGGCGAGCTCAAGGACCAGAAGGGCGTGGTGCGCGTCAAGGCGGGCGAGACCGCGCCGGACGAGGTGCTGGCCAAGATGGATTGGTACATCGACGGCGTGCAGGCGTAAGGCGTCATCCCGTGCGCGCTGCGGCGCGAAGTGCCGCTGCGCAGACACGGGACCGCATGACGAGAAGGCGCCCTTTCTGAACGGTCCCCGGAAGGGGCGCCCTATTCTGAGGACGGTCCCGCATCTGCGCAGCAGCATTGCATGCTGCGGCGCGTGCGGGATGACAGAGGGCAAAATTCCTCTCTCCGAACCCCTTGCAGATATTTTAAGCTTGAAACAATATGCCTTCGTCGCGTGATGGAGAGGGTGAGGGTCCCCTGTCGCGCAGTCGCTTTCTCGCTCGTCCCGGGAGGACATCGGACATGACACTCAAATACGCATTGTCGCTCAGTGCGGGCCTGCTCGCGCTCGGGATTGCCGGCGCGCAGGCGCAGGAGCCGCTGAAGATCGGCGTCGTCAGCGTTCTCACCGGGCCGCAGGCGGCGCTCGGCCAGCAGGTGCGCGACGGCTTCCAGCTCTCGGTCGACCAGCTCGGCGGCAAGTTCGGAGGACGGCCGGTGCAGATCACCGTGATCGACGACGAGCTCAAGCCCGACGTCGCCGTCAGCAAGGTCCGCAGCTATATCGAGAGCGGCAAGGTCGACTTCGTCGTCGGGCCGGTCTTCTCCAACATCCTCGGCGCCATCGCCAAGCCGGTGCTCGATTCCGGCGCCTTCCTGATCAGCCCGAATGCCGGCCCGTCGACGCTTGCCGGCAAGGCCTGCAACCAGAACTTCTTCGTGACCTCGTACCAGAACGACCAGGTCCACGAAGTGCTCGGCAAGTATGCGCAGGACCAAGGCTTCAAGAAAGCCTACATCATGGCGCCGAACTACCAGGCGGGTAAGGACTCGCTCGCCGGCTTCAAGAACTATTTCAAGGGTGAAATAGTCGACGAGGTCTATGTCCCGCTGACCCAGCTCGACTTCTCGGCCGAGCTCGCCAAGATCGCCGCCGCCAAGCCCGACGTCGTGTTCGCCTTCATGCCGGGCGGGCTCGGCGTCAACCTGGTCAAGCAATGGTCGCAGGCCGGCCTGACCGGCAAGATCCCGTTCCTCTCCGCGTTCACGGTCGATGAATCGACCCTCCCGGCGCAGCAGGATGCGGCTATCGGCCTGTTCGGCGGCATGACCTGGGCGCCCAACATGGACAACCCGCAGACGAAGAAGTTCGTCGCGGACTACGAGGCCGCCTACAAGATCGTGCCCGGCTCCTATGCCCAGCAGGCCTACGACGCCGGCCTGCTGATCGACTCGGCGCTGAAGGCGACGAAGGGCGACACCTCCGACAAGGACAAGCTGCGCGCCGCGATCAAGAAGGCCGACTTCACCTCGCTGCGCGGCAAGTTCAAGTTCAACACCAACGGCTTCCCGATCCAGGACTTCTACCTGGTCAAGGTCGCCAAGCGGCCGGACGGCAAGTTCCAGACCGAGATCGCCCAGAAGGTGTTTTCGGACTACGCCGACCCGCACGCGAAGGATTGCGGCCTCAAGTAAGGCAACCGAACCGCGGGGAACCCCTCTCCTGTAAGGAGAGGGGCAGGGGTGAGGTGTAGGCCGTTGGACGGTTGAGCGGCGACCTGACCGCCGCCGTGATTGCGAGCGTAGCGAAGCAATCCAGACTGTTCCGCTTGGCGGCCCCTGGATTGCTTCGCTGCGCTCGCAATGACGGAGAGAGCACTCGGTTCAGCCTCGCTGGTGTTCTGGCCTACACCTCACCCTGCCCTCTCCTTACAGGAGAGGGTTCCCCGCGCTCATCCGGCAACGCCAACTCAAGCCATGACCACCAGCCTCCTCATCGTCCAGATCCTGAACGGGCTCCAGCTCGGCATCCTGCTGTTTCTGGTGGCGGCGGGGCTGACGCTGGTCTTCGGCGTGATGGACTTCATCAACCTGGCGCATGGCGTGCAGTACATGCTCGGCGCCTATCTCGCCGTGACCTTCGTCGGGCTGACCGGGAGCTTCGGGCTCGGCCTGGCGCTGGCATTGGCGGCGGCGCTGGTGATCGGGCTGGCGCTGGAATTCCTCGTCTTCCGACACCTCTACGAACGAGACCATCTCGACCAGGTGCTGGCGACCTTCGGGCTGATCCTGCTGCTGAACCAGGGCGTCAAGATCGTCTGGGGCGCCGCCCCCCTCTCCGTCCCGGTGCCCGCGTTCCTCTCCGGCTCGGTGCAGCTGATGGATGGCATCCTCTACCCCGTCTACCGCTTCGCGCTGATCGGCGCAGGGCTCGGGGTCGGCGGGCTGCTCTGGTTCATCGTCGAGAAGACCCGCACCGGCATGCTGCTGCGCGCCGGCGCCTCGAATGCGGCGATGGTCTCGGCGCTCGGCGTCGACATCCGCCAGCTCTTCATGATCGTCTTCGCCTTCGGCACGATGCTGGCGGGCTTCGCTGGGGCGATGGCGGCGCCGATCCTCTCGGTCGAGCCCGGCATGGGCGACACCGTGCTGATCCTCGCCTTCGTCGTCATCGTGGTTGGCGGCATCGGCTCGATCCGCGGCGCCTTCGTCGGCGCGCTGATCGTCGGCCTCGTCGACACGCTCGGCCGCTCCTTCATGAACGACCTGCTGCGCCTGTTCATGAGCGCACCCTCGGCGCGGGCAACCGGCGCGGCCCTGTCCTCGATGCTGATCTACCTGGTGATGGCGATCGTGCTGTTCGTGCGGCCGGAAGGGCTGTTGCCCTCCAAGGGCCGGACATGAGCACGGCCGGCGCCATCGCCGAGACGCCGGCGGTCGCGACGCCGCTGCCGAAGCGCCGCCCCGTCATCGCGCTCGTGCTGTTCGTCCTGCTGGCGCTGATCCCGGTTGCGACCGCGCTCGGCCTGCCCTCGCATTGGCTCTCCCTGGTGACGCGGGCGATGATCTTCGCCATCGCGGCGCTCTCGCTCGATCTCATCCTCGGCGTCGGCGGGCTGGTCTCGTTCGGCCATGCCGCCTTCATCGGCATCGGCGCCTACGTGACCGGGATCATGATCACCGAGGGCAGGCCGGAGGCGCTGCTCGCCCTGCCCTTGATCCTCGTCGCCTGCGCCGTCTTCGCGGCGGTCACCGGCGCGGTCTCGCTGCGCACGCGCGGCGTCGCCTTCATCATGATCACGCTCGCCTTCGGCCAGATGGGCTTCTTCCTGGCGCAGGCGCTCTCGGCCTATGGCGGCGATGACGGCCTGACGCTGGCCGAGCGCAGCACGGTGCTGGGCTTCGACGTCTTCGCCAATCGCACCCGCTTCTTCTACATCGTGCTGGCCGCGCTCGCCGGCTGCTACGCGCTGGTCAGCATCATCGTCGCCTCGCGCTTCGGGCGGGTGCTCAGGGCCTCGCGCGAGAACGCCACCCGCGTCACCGTGACCGGCTATGACGTCGGCCGCGTCAGGCTGATCGCCTATGTGATCAGCGGCATGATCGCGGGGCTCTCCGGCTTCTTCCTCGCCAACCAGACCGAGTTCGTCAGCCCGGCCTTCATGTCCTGGCAGCGCTCGGGCGAGCTGATCTTCATGGTCGTGCTCGGCGGCACCGGCTCGCTGCACGGCGCGGTCATCGGCGCGCTTGCCTATCTCTTCACCGAAGAAATCCTGTCCGGCCTAGGCGAATACTGGCGCGGCATCTTTGGAACATATCTGCTATTCGGCTTTGATCTGCGTATCGCCGCAGAACACTGGAAGGCGATCTTCGGGCCGCTGATCGTGCTCTTCGTGCTGTTCACGCGCGGCGGCATCGTCGGCATCATCAGCAAGCTCGGCCGGCGTCATGACTGAGCCGGTCCTCGTCCTCGATGGCGTCCAGAAGTCCTTCGGCGCGCTGAAGGTGACCGATGGCGTCAGCCTCGCAGTTGCGCCCGGCGAGTTGCACGCGCTGATCGGCCCCAATGGCGCCGGCAAGACCACGCTCGTCCACCAGATCTCCGGCATGCTCCGGCCCGATACCGGCACGGTTCGCTTCCGCGGCCACGACATCACCACGCTCTCGCCGGAGAAGCGGGCACGTGCGGGGCTTGCCCGCACCTTCCAGATCACCTCGACCATCGCCTCTCTGTCGGTGCTGGAGAACGTGGCGCTGAGCGTGCAGGCGCGCGCAGCGCATCCGCTCGCCCTCTTCCGCAACGCCGCGCGCGACGAGCGCCTGAACGGTCCGGCCTGGGCGGCGATCGAGGCCGTCGGTCTGGCGGAGCGCGCCCATGTCCCGGCCGGCCGCCTCTCGCATGGCGAAAAGCGCGCGCTCGAGATCGCCATGGCGCTGACGCTGGAGCCGGCTGCGATCCTGCTCGACGAGCCGCTTGCAGGCGTCGGCCGCGAGGAAGGCGAGCGGCTGATCTCGCTGCTGAAGAGCCTGAAGGGCCGCTACGCCATGTTGCTTGTCGAGCACGACATGGAGGCGGTCTTCGCGCTCGCCGACAAGGTCAGCGTGCTCGTCTATGGCCGCGTCATCGCCTCGGGCGACCCCGCTGTCGTCCGCGCCGATCCGGCGGTGCGCGAAGCCTATCTCGGCGAGGAGGGCTGAGATGCTCGTCGTCGAGAACCTCGATGCCGGCTATGGCGAGGCGCAGATCCTGTTCGGGGTCGGCCTCACCATCAACGAGGGCGAGGTCGTCACCCTGCTCGGCCGCAACGGCATGGGCAAGACCACGACGATCCGCGCCATCATGGGGCTGATCCATCCCAAGGCCGGCCGCGTCAGCGTCGCCGGCCAGGATCTCACCGGCGCGGCACCGTTCAAGATCGCGCAGGCTGGCATCGGGCTGGTGCCGGAGGGGCGCCAGATCTTCCCGACGCTCAGCGTCGAGGAGAACCTGATCGCCACCGCCGCCAGCCGCTTCGGCCGGAAGCGCTGGGACATCGAGCGCATCTACGCCTTCTTCCCGCGCCTGAAGGAGCGGCGCACCAATCGCGGCAACCAACTCTCCGGCGGCGAGCAGCAGATGCTCGCGATCGGCCGCGCGCTGATGACCAATCCAAAACTCGTCATTCTCGACGAGGCGACCGAGGGGCTCGCGCCGATCATCCGGCAGGAGATCTGGTCCTGCCTCGCGGCGCTCAAGGCCGAGGGCGAGTCGATCCTCGTCATCGACAAGAATGTCGACGCCCTGGCCAAGATCGCCGATCGTCATATCGTGCTGGAGAAGGGCCGCGTCGTCTGGCGCGGCTCCAGCGACGACCTGCGCAGCGACAGCGCGGTCAAGGACCGCTTCCTGCATCTGTAACTTTTTGTTTTAACGCATTTTCTTCACGCGAACCGGTATCCACTTCGCTCGAAAATGCTCTTAGGAGAACCATCATGATGAAGCCGCTGACCGCCGGCGTGACCAAGGCCAATCAGGGGATCGACGGCATCTCCTGGAACATCCTGGGCCAGACCTATGTGCCGAAGACGCTGAGCGCCGACAGCTTCTCCTGGCACGCGACCTTCCCGCCCGGCACCTTCGTGCCGCCGCATATCCACCCGACGCAGGACGAGTTCATCTACCTGCTGGAGGGAAGGCTCGACCTCGTGCTCGACGGCGAGGAATCGCACGCGACCGCCGGAGACCTGATCCGCCTGCCCCGCAACGTCCCGCACGGGCTCTTCAACAAGAGCGATGCAACCGTGAAGTGCCTGTTCTGGGTTGCGCCGACCGGACGGCTCTACGACCTGTTCTGGGCGATCCATTCGATGCCGGAGCAGAACCCGGCCGAGGTCGTGGCGCTGTCGGCTAAGTACGAGATCGACTTTCTGCCGCCACCGCCCGACGGTGCGTGATGCGTTAAGGTTAAGCCAAGGTTAAGGCTGCAATCGCCCCGTCGTTGGGCGATAAGCGCGCATAGGTTGCATGACGCAGAGATCGCGCAGCCGAAGCGGGGGCCTCCTTTCATGACGACCGAACGCCGCAAGATGCCGCGCCAGCGCACGCTGCTGGGCGGCCGTATCGTCTTCAACCAGCGCCGCGCGACGCTCGACTGCGTCGTGCGCAACTTCTCGGATGCCGGCGCCTTGATCCTGCTCTCCGACGCCGTCGCCCTGCCCTCCGCCTTCGATCTGGAGATCGACCACAAGCAGCGCTCCTATGGCGCGCGCATCCGCTGGCGCAATGGCGAGCGCATCGGCCTCGTCTTCGCAGATCAGGCCGCGACTGACGCGGAGATCGTGCCGCTCGACATCGCCCGGCGCCTCAGGATGTGCGAGCAGAACAACGCTCAGCTCAAGGCGCGCATCGCGCAGCTGAGCCAGGCCGGCTGATTGTCCCCAGCCCTCATCCTGAGGAGCCGCGGAGCGGCGTCTCGAAGGATGAGGGCTGTGGTTCCGATAAGCGCTCAGCGCTTCCTGGCCAATTGCTCCGGCGCGAAGCCGGCCTTGCCCGCATAGGATTTCACGATCGCCTCGCGCCTGGCGTAGCTCATCACCCGCTCGACATCGTCGAAGCCGTTTGGCGCCAGCGCCTCGACCGCGTCGATGACCCGCTCCGGCCCGCCGACACGGTTCATCGCGACGATCTCGGCCGTCGCCGGCAGGCGTTCCGCTTCATAGGCCGCGAGTGCCTGGCGCGGATGCTCGGCGCGTACCAGCGCGTCGGCGAGCGCGCGGGCATCGAGGATCGCCTGCGAGGCGCCGTTCGAGCCGACCGGATACATCGGATGGGCGGCATCGCCGAGCAGGGTGACGCGGCCATGGGTCCAGCGCGGCAGCGGGTCGCGGTCGCACATCGGATAGTCCCAGAAGCCGGGCGAGGCCTGGATCAGGGCGAGGATGTCGATGCCAGGCACGGTGAAGCGGCGCGCATAGGGCAGCACGTCCTCGAGCCGGCCGGGCTTCGACCAGGCCTCCTTCGGCGGCGGCTTGGCCGGGTCGCCGGTGCGGATGTTGACCACCCAGTTGGTCAGGCGCGTGCCGGGCCTGGAGCCGGCCGCGATCGGGTAGAGCACCAGCTTGCCGGCCATGCCGCCGGCGATGATCATGCTCTCGCCATCGAGGAAAACCGGCCAGTCGCAGGCGCCGCGCCACATCTGCACGCCATTCCAGCGCGGCGAGCCCTGGTTCGGGAAATAATGGCCGCGTACGGTCGAGTGGATGCCGTCGGCGGCGATGAGCACATCGGCGCGAGCCGTCTCGCCCGCCTCGCCGCGACGGGAATCGGCGAAATAGGCGGTGACGCCGCCCTCGTCCTGCATGAAGCCCTGCAGGCGGCGCCCCGTGCGCAGCGCGTCAGCGCCGAGCCGCTCGACCACCGCGTCGCGGATCACGCCCTGCAACCTGCCGCGATGGATCGAGAATTGCGGCACCGGCGCGCCGGCATGCAAGCCCCGCGGCTCGCGCCAGACGGTTTGGCCGAAACGGTTCATGTAGATGAGTTCACGGGTGCGGATCGCGACCGCGTCGAGCGCCGGCAGCAGGCCGAGTTCCGCCAGTTCCCTGATCGCGTGCGGCAAGGTGTTGATGCCGACGCCGACCTCGCGGATCTCGCTCGACTGCTCGTAGACCGTGGCGGCGATCCCGCGCGCATGCAGCATCAGCGCCAGCGTCAGCCCGCCGATCCCGCCCCCTGCGATGACAACCTGCATGCGTCTCGACCCCCGATATATTTTAAGCTTGAAATAATAGGCGGAGGCTTGTCAATCGCCTCTTGGGCCGCCGTTTAACCCTCAATTGCATGGGAACGAAGCGGATTGCTGTGCGTATCTAGGGCCGATGCCACCGTTTTTTTGGCGTCGGCCATGTCAATCGGCGCTTTCGCGTGTAACGGAGTCGTGACCGCCACTGATTCGTGGCCGGTCGCGCACAGGCTCTGCCCGGCGCGAGGCCTGTCCAACACCCGCGTTCTTCAGGAGAATCAAAATGACCAAGAACGAACTGATCGCCGCCATCGCCGACGAGACCGGCAAGACCAAGACCGACGTCAGCGCCATCCTGGGCTCGCTCGCCACCGTCGTCGCCAAGACGCTGAAGTCGGGCGGCGAAGTCACCCTCGGCGGCGTCGGCAAGCTGGCTGCCGCCAAGCGCGAGGCCCGCGAGGCCCGCAACCCGTCGACCGGCGCCACGATCAAGGTTCCCGCCAAGACCGTCGTCAAGTTCAAGGTCACCAAGGACCTCGCCGACGCGGTCGCCTGACCACCGGCAATGCCTGGAAGCAGCACCTCGCCCACAAGGCAGGTGCTGCTTGACCCCGCCCCCGCCATCCGCACAGTGGGGCGATGTTCCTTAGGCTCTTCACCGACCTGCGCGCCGCCAAGGTTCCCGTCACGCTGCGGGAGTATCTGGCGCTGCTGGAAGGAGTGGAGGCCGATCTCGCCGAGCACCGCGTCGACGAGTTCTACTACCTCGCCCGCACCTGCCTGGTGAAGGACGAGCGCCATCTCGACAAGTTCGACCAGGTCTTCGCCCAGGTGTTCAAGGGCATGGAGACGCTGCAGCAGGCGATCGAACAGGCCGGCATTCCCGAGGAATGGCTGCGCAAGCTCGCCGAGAAGTACCTCACCGACGAAGAGAAGTCGCAGATCGAGGCGATGGGCTGGGAGAAGCTCTGGGAGACGCTGAAGCAGCGGCTCGACGAGCAGAAGGGCCGGCACCAGGGCGGCTCGAAATGGATCGGCACCGCCGGCACCTCGCCCTATGGCGCCTATGGCTACAATCCCGAGGGCGTGCGCATCGGCCAGGACAAGAACCGCAACTTCCGGGCGGTGAAGGTCTGGGACAAGCGCGAGTTCAAGGATTTCGACGACACGCGCGAGCTCGGCGTGCGCAACCTGCGCATCGCCTTGCGGCGGCTGCGGCGCTTCGCCCGCACCGGCGCGGCCGAGGAGCTCGACCTCGACAACACGATCTCCGAGACGGCCAGGCACGGCTATCTCGACGTCAAGCTCAGGCCGGAGCGCCGCAACGCCGTCAAGGTCCTGCTCTTCCTCGATGTCGGCGGCTCGATGGACTGGCATGTCGAGCTGGCCGAGGAGCTGTTCTCGGCAGCGCGGGCCGAGTTCAAGCATTTCGAGCATTTCTACTTCCATAACTGCCCGTATGAGCGGGTCTGGCGCGAGAACCGGCGCCGGCACGACCAGGTCATCCCGACCTGGGATATCCTGCGGACCTATCCGGCCGACTACCGCGTCGTCTTCGTCGGCGACGCCTCGATGAGCCCCTACGAGGTCGCGATGCCCGGCGGCTCGGTGGAGCACTGGAACGAGGAGGCCGGCGAGGTCTGGATGAGGCGGCTGACCGAGCGCTTCCAGAAATCGGTCTGGCTCAACCCGGTCGAGCAGAAGCTCTGGGGCTACACCCAGTCGATCCGCCAGATCGGGGGGCTGATGAACGGCCGGATGTTCCCGCTGACGCTGGACGGGCTCGACGGCGCGATGAAGGCGCTGGCGCGCTGACAAAGCCCGGCCGAGCCGCTATGGCTCGGCCATGAACAGCCCGGACACCGACACGCCACCGCCCTTCTGGCACCAGCGCCCGCGGCCCGTCGGCTTCGTGATCGCCTATCGGATCAAGGGCGACGAGCTGGAGATCGACTCGACCCGCAAGGTCGACAGGGTCAAGCTCGCCGCGATCGAGCAGGTGCGCTTCACCTTCGCGCCGAGCAACATCTCGTCGAAGGGCTTCAAGACGCAGCTGCGGCTCGGCAATGGCGGGAAGGTCAGCTTCGGCAACCTGTCCTGGCGCTCGGTCACCGAGATCGAGCGCGACGATGCCGGCTACCGCGCCTTCGTCGAGGCGCTCGCGGCGGCGATTGCGCAGGCCAATCCGCGCGCCCGCTTCGTCGCCGGCAAGCCGAGATGGCTCTGGCTGACGCTCGCCATCGTCAGCGGGCTTCTGCTCGTCATACTGGGGGTCTTCACGGCGCGCGCCTTCCTGCAAGGCGCTGCGCCGGCCGGCTGGCTCGGCATCGCGCTGGCAGCGGCCTCGGTCTGGCAGGTCTGGCCGATGGTCAGGCTCAACCGGCCGCAGGAGTTGCGGACGGGGGAAGTGCCGGACGATCTGGTGCCGCGGCCTTCTACCTGAGCGGCGTCTCAGCCGCTGCGCACCACCAGCACCGAGCATTTCGCTCGGCGCACGATGGTCGAGGCGTTGGAGCCGATGACGTAGGCGAGCATGCCGGGCTCATGCGAGCCGATCACGATCAGGTCGGTGCCGCTCGCCTCGGCCTCGGCCAGGACCTCGCCATAGACCGAACCGACCAGGACCTTGGCCGAGACCCGCTCGGGCGGCAGCGCGACGCCAGCCGCGATCTCGGCGAGCTTGGCCTCGGCCTCGCTCTGCTGCTCGGTGTCGAATTCGGCCGGGACGAATTCCATGTAGGTGATCGGCACCAGCGAGCGGACATAGATCAGCCGGACCGTGCCGCCGGAGGTTTCCGCGAAGGAGACCGCCGCGGTGATGGCAGGGGCCGCGAGATCGGCCTCGGCGAGATCGACGGGAACCAGAATCGATTTGTACATCGCATCCTCCGGCTGTGGGCTTGGTCACGTCCCGCTATGCCGCGTCCCGTCTTCAGTCCCTGCGGCTGGCCTCCGTCATACCACAAATGGCTCCCGGCCGCGCCGCTGCATGGTCGCCATGATCTGCCGGAATTGACGCAGGTGGCCCCCTGCCTAAAACTGGTGCAATACAACGCCAATGACGTGGCCGCGGCCTGCGGCCTCCTTCCATCTCCGTTCGGTAGTTCAATGACAGCAGCCTCGCCTGCCTCCCCTGCCTCGAAAGGGCTGCTGCACTCGCCTGCCGTCTTCCTGATGGTGCTGGCCTTCGTCAACTGGCTCGGCTTCGCCAGCTGGACCGCGCTGCTGAACAATTTCGCCAAAGAGGCCGCCGGCTTCACCGGGCAATATATCGGCATCCTGCAATCGGTCCGCGAGATCCCCGGCTTCCTGGCCTTCACCGCGATCATCCTGTTCTGGTTCATGCGCGAGCAGATGCTGGCCTATGTCAGCCTGATCACGCTCGGCATCGGCGTCGCGATCACCGGCTACTTCCCCACCCTCGGCGGCCTGCTGCTGACGACGACGGTGATGTCGCTGGGCTTCCACTACTACGAGACCGCGCAGCAGGCGCTGCAGCTGCAATTGCTGCCCAAGGCGGAGGCGCCGCGGCTGCTCGGCAGGATCGCGGGCGCCTCGGCGGCGGCGCAGCTCATCGCCTTCGGCTCGATCGCGCTGATCTGGAAGCTGTTCCAGCCGGGCTACATCACGATCTTCGTCGTCGCCGGCCTCGTGACGATCGCGCTGACGCTGGCGACCTGGCTCACCTTCCCGCGCTTCCAGGGCACCGTGCCGCAAAACAAGGGCTTCGTGCTGCGCAAGCGCTACTGGCTCTACTACGCGCTCACCTTCATGTCGGGCGCGCGCCGGCAGATCTTCATGGCCTTCGGCGGCTTCCTGCTGGTCGAGCGCTTCGGCTACGACGTCTCCGCCACCGCGACGCTGCTGCTCGCGACCTACGGCATCAACACCTTCGTCGGCCCGATGCTCGGCCGGCTCGTCGGCACGGTCGGCGAGCGGGCTACGATCCAGATGGAGAACATCTCGCTGATCGCCGTCTTCGTCGGCTACGCGCTGGCGAGCCATGGCCATTTCGCCGGCTGGGGCGTCTTCGTCGCCGGCGCGCTCTTCATCGTCGATGGCGTGTTCTTCACGCTGACGCTGGCGCAGCGCACCTATTTCCAGAAGATCGCCGACCCGGCCGACATCGCGCCGACCTCGGCGGTGGCCTTCACCATCAACCACATCGCGGCAGTGTTCCTGCCGGTCACCTTCGGGCTGCTCTGGATCCGCGATCCGGCGATCGTCTTCTATATCGGGGCGGCGGTGGCGACGGTCTCGCTCAGCCTCGCCTTCCTGGTGCCGCGCCATCCCGTGCCGGGACAGGAGACCGTGCTGTCGCCTGCCCTGCCGGTCGCCGCAGAATAGGCTTACCCCTGGCGCGCCGGCGTGCGCACGGTGAGCCCGTCGAGGTCGTCGCGGACCCTGATCTGGCAGGAGAGGCGCGAGTTCGGGCGGACGTCGAAGGCGAAGTCGAGCATGTCCTCCTCCATCGATTCCGGCTCGCCCGTCTTCGCGGTCCAGGCCTCGTCGACATAGACATGGCAGGTGGCGCAGGCGCAGGCGCCGCCGCATTCGGCCTCGATGCCGGGAATGCCATTGCGCACGGCAGTCTCCATCACGGTGGAGCCGGTCTCACCCTCGACGGTGCGGCTCTCCCCGAGGGCGTCGATATAGGTGATCTTCGGCATCATGAACTCCGCGGACCGATGGCCGGCATCGCTTAGAGGATGCATGCGGAAAGGGGAACGCCCTTTCCGTCCGGTCAGGCTCGAATTTTTCGAATGAGACGCGGTCTACGCTCGGAGCCCGTTTGAGACTTCGCCGGCGTGAGCCGGCTGGCGTGGCTGTCGAGAACCGGAGCGGAGCGACATTGGTCCGTGAGCGCCGGAAGCGCAGACGGCCGCGCCGGTAGAAGTCGCCAATGGGCTCAGGCGGCCAGGTCGAACTGGGAGATCACAGCCCTGGCCTCGGCGGCGGCGAGCGCCAGCGCGTCCATGGCGCATTCGGTGCGGCCGGCATCGTTGGCGGCGAGCTGGCGCTCGATCGCGTCGGCGGCCTCCGCGACCTGCCAGGCGCCGATCGCCTGCGCCGCGCCCTTCAGCGTGTGGGCGGCGTCGATCCGCGTGCGGGCATCGCTGCCGGCATGGATGGTGCGCAGGTGGCGGACGCATTGCTGCGCGAAAAGCGCGAGCAGCTCACGTTCGAGGGCGTGGTCGCCGCCGGTCTGGCGGGCGAGATGGGCGAGATCGATGGGACTCTGGGACATGGCGGGGCTCGATAAGCAAGATCGACACAAAAGTCACGCGGGCTTGTGGAGTAGCCCGTCGGCGCTAACAGCCGCCTTCATGGTGAACGAGGCGTTAACGACGTTTGTGAATCGACCACTCAAATGGGTTTCCATTGGACAGTCGCTCCACTACCCTTCGAAATGGTAAATGATGGGCGCAATGTCCCTTTTCCAGGCGAAAGTCAGAGGCGGCTTTCGGCTTGAAATGGGGATGATTGGCGGCGTCCATCATGTGAGTAGCGTTGCGAGGCGGCAATCATGACCCGGCAGAACAAGCTCCAGGATCCGACCGAGGCGGCCATGTCCGCGATCGAAGAGGCTCTGAGGCTCGACCAGCCCAAGGTAGAGGCCGACGCCTCCCCGGCCTCGGAGCTCAAGCTCCCCTCCGCGGCCGAGGGCGATCTCAAGCTCGAGCTACCCCGCGTCGAGCAGCCGGCGCCCAGGCCCGAAGCCGAGGCGCCGCGGGCGCCCGCCCCCCGCGCCGCCATCGCCCCCGACACCAGCCGCGTCGCCAATGACGACCGCCGCGATTCGAGCTCGCTCGTCCAGGCCTTCTCGGTTCGCCCCTCCTCCCGCCCCTATTGGCTCGCCGCGCTCGCGTCGCTCGTCTGGCTCGGCGGCGCCGGCTTCGTGCTGGTCAGCCGCTTCGGCTCCTTCGCCAACGGCGTGCCGGAGGGCATGGCCGGGTTCGGCCCGGGCGAGTGGACGCTGCTGTCGCTCGCCGTCGGCACGCCGGTGGTCTTCTTCTTCGTGCTCGCGGCGCTGTATCGACGCACCCAGGAGATGCGTCTGGTCGCGCGCGCCATGACCGAGGTCGCGCTGCGGCTCGCCGAGCCGGAGGTGGTCGGCGCCGATTCGATTCTTTCGCTGAGCCAGACCATCCGCCGCGAGGTCGCGGCGATGGGCGACGGCATCGAGCGCGCCGTGGCGCGCGCCGGCGAGCTCGAGACGATCGTGCGCGGCGAGATCGCCACGCTGGAGCGCGCCTATGCCGATAACGAGATCCGGCTGCGCTCGCTGATCGACGAGCTCGTCACCCAGCGCGAATCCGTCGTCGGCAATGCCGAGCGGGTGAAGTTCGCCATCAGCGGCGCCCATGAGGGCCTATCCAAGGACCTGGAGAGCGCCAGCCGCGCCATTGCCGACGCCGTGGCGCAGGCGGGCGACCGCGTCACCGGCTCGCTCGGCGAGAAGGGCGACCAGATCACCATCGCGCTCGGACGCGCCGGCGAGCGCATGATCGACGAGATCAGCGGCCGCGGCCATGAGCTGGTCGAACGCCTGCAGGTCACCTCCGGCGAGGTCAGCGAGCGGCTCTCGGGCGCCAGCACCAACCTCTCCACCCTGCTCGACGGGCGCGCGCACGAGATCGCCGCCTCGCTGGAGCAGACCGGCGCCGTGCTGACCGAGGGCCTGACCACGAGCGCGCGCGAAGTGACCCGCGCGATCAGCGAGACCGGCTCGCAGGTCGCCGACAACCTGGCGACCCGGGTCGAGACGGTCAACGAGACGCTGCGGATGACGGGCGAGAGCCTCGCCCAGGAGATTTCCGCGCGCGGCGCCTCGGTTGCCGAGCGCTTCGAGCAGAGCAGCAAGACCATGGTCGAGCTGATCGACGGCCAGAGCGAGAGCCTGAGCAAGCGCCTCGCCGAGACCGGCGAGACCCTGCGCAACTCGATCTCCGAAGAAGGCGAGAGCGTCACCGTGCGCCTCGCCGAGGTCGGCCGCGGCGTCCACGGCCTGCTCAACAAGCAGAACGAGCTGATCGCCTCGCGCCTGCAGGAGGTCGGCGACAGCGTTCACAGCCTGATCGGCAGCCAGGGCGACAGCCTGATCGGCCGCCTCAACGACACCACGCGCACCGTCGAGGACGTGCTGCGCGAGCGCGGCGACGCCATCGTGCTGCGCTTCGACGAGGCCAGCAAATCGCTCGGCGACACGGTCTCCCGCCATGGCGAGGACCTGACGAGCCGCATCACCGAGGTCGGCGCCAGCGTCCACGGCCTCTTCACCGAGCAGGGCAGCAACCTGGTCAACCGCCTCTCCGAGACCGGCGAGACCGTGCACGTGCTGCTCGACCAGCAGACGGAAAAGCTCGTCTCGCGCCTGGCGACGGCGGGCAACGAGACCGAGAGCCTGCTCAATAAGCAGGGCGAGGCGCTCGCGACCCGCCTCGACCAGACCGGCAGGGAGGTCCACGGGCTGATCAGCCAGCAGGGCGACAGCCTGATCTCCCGCCTCGGCCAGGCCGGCCAGGAGGTCGAGAGCCTCATCGGCGCGCAAAGCGAGACCCTGGTCAGCCGCGTCGGCCAGCTCGGCCAGGAGGTCGAGGGTCTGCTCGGCCGCCAGAGCGACACGCTCGTCGCCCGCCTCGGCCAGGCCGGCAGGGACGTCCACACGCTCATCGGCGAACAGGGCGACGGCCTCGTCGCGCGCCTCGGCCTCGCCGGCCAGGAGGTGCAGAGCCTGATCGGCGAGCAGCGCACGGCGCTGATCGACAGCCTGTCGGAGACCGGAGCCAAGGTCAGCGCCCTGCTCGAGGAGCAGGCCGGCGCCATGACCGTGAAGGTCTCGCAGGCCGGGCTGGAAATGCAGGACCTGCTCAGCGGCCAGAGCCAGGCGCTGGTGACCCGCGTCGCCGATGTCGGCCGCTCGGTCCACGGCCTGCTGGCGGAGCGCGGCAGCGCGCTGATCACCCGGCTCGACGAGACCAGCGAGGCCGTCCACGCCAAGCTCGGCGAACAGGGCGATGCGCTCGCCGCCAAGGTCAGCCAGAGCGTCGAGGGCGCCCGGGCGGCGCTGGAGGAGCAGCAGGGCGGCTTCATCAGCAAGCTCGGCGAGACCAGCGGCCAGGTCGCCGGCCTGCTCGGCGAGCAGCGCGAGGGCATGATCCGCGACCTCGTCTCGGCCGGCCGCGAGGTCCACACCTTGCTCGGCGAGCAGAGCGAGGAGCTGGCGCGGCGCATGACCGACGCCACCAGGAGCCTGACCGAGACGATCAACGTCGACGGCCGCCATGTCGCCGACCGCGTCTCGGAGGCGACGCAGGGGCTGCGCGAGACCTTCACCATCCATGCCGAGGAGGCGCGCACCATGCTCGCCGGCACCGGCAAGGAGATCGTGCTCGCCCTCACCCAGCAGGGCGGACGCGTCAACGAGGCACTGGCCGCCAATGCCGAGTCGATGCTGCGCTCGGTCGAGAGCCGCTCGCAGGCGCTCAACGAGACCCTCGCCACCCGCCACGACGCACTGAACCAGCTCTTCGACACGCAAGGCCGCCAGATCGACGGCACCCTCGCCGAGCGTCTTTCCGCCTTCACCTCCCTGTTCGATACGCAGGGCCGCGACCTCGAGAGCGCTCTCGACGGGCGCCTCATCGCCTTCACCAGCCTGTTCGACACGCAAGGGCGCGACATCGGCGCCACGCTCGACGAGCGCCTTGCCGCCTTCGCCCGGCTCTTCGAAGCCCATGGCAGTGGCCTCGGCAGCAGCCTCGACGAACGCCTCGCCGCCTTTACCCAGCTCTTCGACACGCAGGGCAGCGGGCTCGGCAGCAGCCTGGACGAACGCCTCGCCGCCTTCACCGCCCTGTTCGAGAGCCGCGGCCGCAGCGTCGAAAGCGGGCTCGACGAGCGCCTTGCCGCCTTCACCGGCCTGTTCGACCGGCAGGGCCGCGAGATCGAAGGCACGCTCGACGAGCGCCTCGTCGCCTTCACCAGCCTGTTCGACCGGCAGGGCCGCGAGATCGAGGGCACGCTCGGCGAGCGCCTCGGCGCGTTCACCCGGCTCTTCGACACGCAGGGGCGCGAGATCGACACGTCGCTGGCGGCGCGCCTCATCGCCTTCGAGGAGGTCGTCATCAGGCAGGGCGGCACGCTCACAGCCAAGCTCGCCAACGACGCGCGCAGCTTCACCGACGCGGTCGGCATCCGCCTCGGCCAGGTCGAGAAGCTGCTGACCGAGGACGGGTACGCGCTGGCCGACAAGGTCGGCAGCCGCGCCGCCGAAGCAGCCGAGATCCTGGCCGCGCGGACGCAGGAAGCCGCGGACGCGATGGAAAGCCAGATCAAGATCTTCGAGGAGCGCTCCGGCGCGAAGAGCGCGGAGATCGCGACCTCGCTCGACGGTCTCATCGCCCGCATCGACGGCAATCTCGGCTCGCGCGCCACCGCCCTCAACGAGGCGCTGGTCGAACGCACGGTCGACATCGCCCGCGTGCTGGCCGAAGGCGGGCGCGAGGTCACCCGCGCGCTCGCGGCCAAGGCCGACGAGATCGGCGAGGTCGTCACCTCCAAGAGCGAGTCGCTCACCCGCACGCTCGGCGAGAAGGCCGACGCGATCAACGCCACGCTCGGCGGCCGCGCGCTGCAGATCGCCGATACGCTCGACCAGAGCGTGGCGCGCTTCGAGGAGCGCGTCGTCAACCGGCTCGACACCGTCTCCAGCACGCTCGACTCGCGCGGCCAGCAGATCGCCGACACGCTCCAGGGCAAGTCGGAGGCGATCGCCGCCTCGCTCGGCGCCCGCGCCGAGGAGCTGCGCGTGCTGTTCGACGACAAGGGCGGCGGCATGGTCACGGCGCTGGGCCAGCGCGGCGAGACGATCGCGAACGAAGTCGCCATGGTCGGCGAGTCCGTGGTGCGGGCCATCGAGAGCCGCGGCAGCGCGATGATCGAGGGGCTGCGCGAGCGCGGCAGCGAGATCACCACGGCGCTCGACACCTCCTCGGCCGGGCTGCGCGAGACGCTGGAAAGCGGCGCGCGCCAGTCCGTCGATGCGCTGGTCGCCACCAACGAGCAGCTTCGCGGCGAACTGGGCGGCATGCTTGGCCGCCTCGGCGAAGCCAACAAGCTGATGCAGCAGATCGTCAGCGGCGCGAACAAGAACCTCGCCTCCATCGAGAATGGCCTCTCGGCCCGCGTCGGCGAGCTGCAGACCGTGCTCGCGACCGTGATGGACGAGGCCAAGAGCGCCTCGCAGCAGGTCTCGTCGCAGGTCGAGGAGCTCAAGACCTTCTCGGAGGGCACCTTGCGCCAGACCACGGCGCTGGTCGGCCAGATCGACGGCCAGGGCGCCTCGCTCAGCGAGGTCACCCAGGCCAGCACGGCTGCGCTGCACGCCGTCGCCTCGCGCCTGGAGCAGGTCGAGGCGCGCGTCGGCAAGGCGCTCAGCGACCGCAAGGACTCGCTCGAGGAACTGCACGGGCTGATCGCCAACCGCACCGACGACATCGAGTCGATCACCCGCTCCTTCGCGGCGCTGATCGATGAATCGCTCAGCGGCGCCGAAGCGCGGGCGCGCCAGATCGGCGGCGTGCTGACCGACTCGGCCGAGGCGACGACGAACGCGATCTCGCAGCAGTTCGAGACGATCCGCGCCACCACCGGCAAGGAGCGCGAGCGCACCGCGCATGCCCTGCGCTCGGCCTATGAGCAGGTCACCAACGAGGTCGGCAACGAGCTCGGCAAGGTGATCGAGCGCTTCCAGAACGCGGCGCAGGACATGCGCGGCGTCTCCGCCGAGATCCAGCGCGAGCTGGAGACGACGCGGGCGGAGCTGAAGCGCGGCGTGCTCGACCTGCCGCGCGAGACGCAGGAATCGACCGCCGCGATGCGCCGCGTCGTCGCCGAGCAGATCAAGGCGCTGAACGACCTCACCGAGATCGTGACCCGCTCCGGCCGTGGCAGCGACGTCGCCGTCCCGACCGAGGCCCAGAGCCGCCGCGCCGCGGCTGCTGCGCCTGCCGCCCCGACCTATGCGACCGCGGTGACGCAGGCGCGCATCCAGGCTCCGGCCGAACAGCCGCTGCTGCGCCCCTCGCTCGACGCCACGCCGGAGCCGGCACGGCCGGAACCGGCGCGCGCCGAGGTCAAGCCCGCCCCTGCCCCGCGTCCCGCCCCCGCACAGGAGGCGCCGCGCCGTCAGGCTCCGGTTGAGACGGCCCCGCCCGCCAAGGCCGGCTGGCTCTCCGACCTGCTCAACCGCGCCTCGCGCGAGGACAAGGCGCCGGAGACGAGCAAGCCGACCGCGCACTCGATCGAGCGGCTCGACTCGCTCTCGGTCGACATCGCCCGGATGATCGACCACGACGCCGCGGTCGAGCTCTGGGACCGCTACAAGCGCGGCGAGCGCAACGTCTTCACCCGCCGGCTCTACACGCTGCAGGGCCAGCAGACCTTCGACGAGATCCGGCGCAAGTATCGCCGCGACGCGGAGTTCAAGGAGACGGTCGACCGCTATATCGACGAGTTCGAGCGCCTGCTCGGCGAAGCGGCCAAGGACGACCGCGACTCGATGGTGGCCAAGACCTACCTCACCTCCGAGACCGGCAAGGTCTACACGATGCTCGCCCATGCGAGCGGGCGCTTCGAGTGAGGCCGCCGTTCAGAAACTGATTCAAGTTCATCTGACGTTGAGTCAGATAGCTCACGTTAGGTCTTGATGGACTTGGTGAAACGGGCGCCGTGAGGCGCCCGTTTTCATTCGGAACGGGGCAGAAGGCGCAGACAACGGCTTACGCCCGCGCCATAGTCTCGCTCACCAATAGCGGCGGGGGGCTGATTTTGCGACGCGGACGATCATGGGGAAGCACGGCCTTGATCGGCGTCCTCGCCCTCGCCGCTCCGGCCTTCGGCAAGGAGCGCGGCCTCGAGGCCTTCCTGGCGGCCTATCACTGCGAGATCGCCGGACGGCTCGCCCAGATCCATGCCGACCCGCGCACGCAGGCGCGCTATCTCATCCTCACCGACAGAGACGCCCCCAGCCACTACGTCCAGTGCCTGCTCCGCGACGAGCCGATGCTGTGCGAGGCCGCTTCGGGCTTCTACGGCACGAAACCGGGCGAGCGGCGGGCCCAGATCGTTACGAAAGACGGACTCGCCGCCTTGCAGCGCCTGGGCTTTTCGACCGATGGAACGGAGGGCAATTTCCAGATTTCCGTCAAAGCCACGACGCAAGCGGATTTCTCGGCTGCTGCCGAGCTGATGCTGACGGCGCTCTATGAGGGCTACAGCCCGCGTCCGGGCAAGAGGCTGAAGATCGATGCACCCTACGGGCCGGGCGGACGGGCGATGCGGGCGCAATGCGCGCCGGTGTCGTAGAGTACGCCGTCATGCTCGCCCTTTTGGCTGGCATCCACGTCTCGAGCGGCGCCCGCGACGGGCGAAGACGTGGATGGTCGGGACAAGCCCGACCATGACGAAGAGAGTTTGCCCGCGACGGCGCGGGACGTTTCCGCAGAACGCGACGGCTCAGACGCTCACGCCGCCCAGCGCGCGATCTGGATCAGCACCTGCGACAGCGCCTGGTCGAGCGCCTGTGCAGCGCCGGGACCATCGACGGCACCGGCCGGCACGCGCGCGGTGAAGAGCCTGGCGCGCTGGATATGGCCGGTCTTGTCGGCGACGAGCTTGGCGGTGATCTCGACGACGGCGCTGCCGGAGGCGGTGTCGATGTTGAAGGCGCGGATGTCGGTGTTGAGCTGGTAGTCCGGCACGATGCGCTCACCGGGACGGCTGACCGAGGCGATGCGGCTGCCATTCTCGAAGGTCTGGATCAGTCTGATCTGCACCAGCTTGGGCACGCGGTCGGCCCATTGCGCGCCGCCGAGGAAGGAGAGCGCGCCGGTCGAATCCTTGACGATGACGCGGTCGGAATCGAGTGTCTGCACCGTGGTCGGCTCGTTGACGACGACTGCGGCGCGCGAGCCCTTCAGCTTGCCGAAATCGCGTGGCGCCGAGAGGTCGAAGGTGGTCGGCGTCGCGCCGCCGCCACAGCCGGCCAGGCCCAGCGAAACGGCCAGGACGAGCGGCATGGCAAATGGCGTGGGCGACTTAAGGCGGAGCGACATCATCATCTGACTAGCGCGATCCGCCGTATTGAGGAAGCGGCGGCTTGCTGCCGAGGATGAATTGCTGCGGATTGCGCTCGATGCTGCGCAAGGTGCGGTTGAAATCGGTCAGGCTGCGCCGTCCCTCGGCCGCGAGGTTCTCGATGTCGCGCAGGCCCGGCCCGGTGAAGCGGTTGATGCCGGTGGTGATGTCGGCCGTGCGCTTGTCGAGGTTGTCGGCGAGCGTGCGCACCGAACGCGCGGCATTGGCGACCTCGGCGAAGGCGCCCTGACCATCCTGAGTGTTCAGGAAGGACTGCGCGGCCTTGAGGACGCCCTCGACCTGATCGGCCGCCTTGTTGAGCTTCTCCGAGATCGAGGCGGCGTCCTTGACGATCTTGCCGACATCGCCGCTGGAATCGCCGAGCGCGCCGGTGAACTTGTCGACGTTGTCGACGATCTCCGCGACCTTGCGCCGGTCGACCGAGCGCACGACCTCGGTCAGCTCCTCGCTGAGGACGCCGAGCTTCTGCGACAGCGGCGTGATCGTCTCTGCGATCTGGCCGAAGCTCGCCAGGACCTTGTCGACATTGCCGGAATTGTCCCCGAGCGCAGCCGAGAACTTCTCGACGTTCTTGACGGTGTTGCTGATCGAGCCGGAATTCTCCTTGACCAGCTGGTCGATGCTGCCCAGCACCGTGTCGGCGCGCGAGGCGATGGTGCGCACCGTCTCCAGGATGTCCTGGAACTCCGACTTCTCGGCGATGATCGTCGGCATCGGCTGGCCCGGCTGGGCGGTCAGGACCGGGGAGCTCGGGTCGCCGCCGAGCAACTGAACCGCGACCACGCCGGCAAGGCCCTGCGCCTCGATGCGCGCGCGCGTGTCGACGCGCAGCGGCGTGGTATTGTCGACTTGGACGACTGCGTAGATCCGGCGCGGATCGTCCGGCTGCAGCTCGATGCGCGTGACCTCGCCGACCCGCAGGCCGTTGAAAAGCACGCTCGAGCCGCGCCCCAGCCCCGTCACGGTGCCGCTGAAGATGATGCGGACGTCCTGCCGACGCCCGGCCGCGCCACTGTTGAACCAGTAGACGAAGCCGAACATCGCCGCGAGCACGGCGAGCGTGAACAGGCCGACCAGAGCATAGTTGGCGCGTGATTCCATTGCGGTCGACGCTAGAGCATCAGCCCGGCCCTTGCGAAGCTGTTTTCGGGCAACATCGTCGGCCAAACCGTTGGCGAAAAGATGATTTAGTGGCTGGCCGGCAGCCTCGCCTTCGCCCGCTCGCCGCCGAAATAGGCCTTCAGCCAGGGATGGTCGGAGGCCAGCATGGTCGAAAGCGGCCCCACCGCGATGACGCGCTTGTCGGCCAGGGCCGCGATCCGGTCGCAGGCCGAATAGAGGCTGTCGAGGTCATGCGTGACCATGAAGACGGTGAGGCCGAGCGTCTGCTTCAGGGTCATGATCAGCTCGTCGAACTCGGCCGCACCGATCGGGTCGAGCCCTGAGGTCGGCTCGTCGAGGAAGACGATCTCGGGGTCGAGCGACAGCGCGCGGGCGAGCGCCGCGCGCTTGATCATGCCGCCGGACAGCTCGGAGGGCGCCTTGTCGGCCGCATCATGCGGCAGGCCGACCATCTCCAGCTTCAGCATCGCCATCTCGTCGAGCAGAGCCGGCGAGAGCTTAAGATATTCGCGCATCGGCACCTGGATGTTCTGCTTCACGGTCAGCGCCGAGAACAGCGCGCCCTGCTGGAACATCACGCCGAAGCGGCGCTCGAGCGTGCGCTTTGCGGCGAGGTCGAGATCATCGACATCCTCGCCGAAGACCTCGATCGTGCCGCGGCTCTTGCGCACGAGACCGAGGATGGTGCGGGTCAGCACGGACTTGCCCTGGCCGGAGCCGCCGACGAAGCCCAAGATCTCGCCGCGCATCACGTCGAGGTCGAGCCCGTCCATGATCACCTTGTCGCCGAAGGCCACGCGGAGATCGCGCACGCGGATCACCGCCTCGGGCTCGCCGTCGTGATGCTGGCCATTCGGCCGCTGGACCGGGTCTGCGCTCATCCCCGCCCTCAGAACGCGATCGACGCGAAGAACATGGCGAAGAGCCCGTCGACGACGATGACCATGAAGATCGACTTCACCACCGAGGCCGTGACCTGGCGGCCGAGCGATTCAGCCGAGCCCTTGACCGCCAGCCCCTCGATCGAGGCGATCAGCCCGATGACGAAGGCCATGAACGGCGCCTTGATCAGGCCGACGGCGAAGTGCTTCCAGGTGATGACCGATTGCAGCCGTGCCAGGAAGGTGTCGATGCCGATGCCGCCATAGAGCCAGGTCACCAGCGCCGCGCCGATGATGCCCGACATGGCCGAGATGAAGGTCAGGATCGGCAGCGAGATGATCAGCGCCAGGATGCGCGGCACAATCAGGACCTCGATCGGGTCGAGCCCCATCACGCGTAGCGCGTCGATCTCCTCGCGCATCTTCATCGAGCCGATCTCGGCCGTGAAGGCCGAGCCGGAACGGCCGGCGATCATGATCGAGGTCAGCAGGACCGAGAGCTCGCGCAGGATCAGGATGCCGGTCAGGTTGACGACGAAGACGGTAGCGCCGAACTGCTGGAGCTGGAAGATGCCCTGCTGGGCGACGATGCAGCCGACCAGAAACGAGATCAGCGCGATGATCGGCGCGCCGTTGAAGGCGATCAGCTCGATCTGGTTGACCAGGGAGGGGCCGCGGAACTTGCGCGGGCCGAGCACGACGCCGAGCGACCCGACCACGACCTCGCCAAGGAACATGGCGCCGCCGACCATGTCGCGGCCGAAGCGGACGACGGCCTTGCCGATATTGACCAGCACATTGACGACGCCGAAATGCCGGGTGGTCGGCGTCACCGAGCAATCATGCACGTCGACCTCGGCCAGCAGCACCGTGTGCTCCGGCTGGCTGCTGACGAATTCGACGGCGGCGCCCGCCTCCTCGCGCTGCGCCTTGAGGCGGCTCAGCACATAGGCGCCGAGCGTATCGAGCCGGACCACGGCCGAGAGGTCGAGCGTGGCGCGCGAGGCCTCGGCGACGCGCTCGCCGATCTCCTTGACCAGCGCCTCGATGCGCGGGGCGCGGTCGGCGCTCCACGAGCCCGCGAGCGCGACGGCGAGCGTGCCGGCATCGTCGCGAAAGACCGCTTGCGGTTCAGCGCTGTCGAGGCTCGCCATGGTCCTCAGTGGTGTCCCTCGGGCGGCCGGTGTCCCGGCCCGCCATGCCCAACCTGTATCACCATGCGCCATGGGCTTGGCAAGCAACCTTCCCTTCTCCCGAGGGGAGAAGGGAAAAGCGCGCGCTTCCCAAACGTAAGAAAAGCCAAAAACTTTCAGCGATTCCTTAAGCACTTTCGCGGCACGATTCCGAATCATCCCCGCGATTGATAGCGTGCTGCATTCGGTGCGCTACCGGAACAGGTTGGTCATGAGCGACGCACGTTCGCTGACACCGCTGAGCGAGACCGACTACGAGGCGATCGCCTCCGCAGTGATGGAAACCGCGCGCGGGCGCTGGTTCATGACCGAATTCGCCAAGCGCAACCGGCAGGCCGACACGGCGCAGGTGCTGGCGGCGATCAACAAGCTCCAGCGTACGTTCGGTGCAGCGCCGGCCCAGCAGCCGACGGGCGGCGCCGACCTGCGCGATGCGATCACGCTGATCATGGAGCTGCGCACCGATCTGGAGCGGATCGGCGGCGGCGCGGGCGAGCCCTCCTCCCGGCTCGCAGCGCGAATCGAGGGCGCCGCCAGCAGCGTCATCGGCGCGACCGAGAGCATCCAGGAGGCGGCCTGGGGCCTGCGCGAGGCCGGCGCCAGCGACGCCCTCTGCGACACGCTCGACCGGCGCGCCACCGAGATCTACGGCGCGACCGCGATCATCGAGGCCACCGCACAGCAGCTCGGCAAGATCGCCGATACGATCGCGATGCTCGACAGCAGTCTGCGCGCCTTCGCCGAAGGGGCACATGAGACGCCCAACCTCGACGTCGTCCCGGCGGCGAGCTCGGCGCCCGCGCGCGCACCCGACAGGCCGTTCGACCTGCGCGAGGCCGCGCCACTGTCGAGCTATGACGATATCGAGATCGTCGAGATCGACGACCGGCAATCGGCCCTCAGCGATTCGGCCCGCACCCGGACCGAGCCTTCGAAGCACCGCCGCTTCAGCTCGATGCAAATCATCGACGAGGATCTCGTGTTCTCCGAGACGGGCGGCGGCGCGGCGTCCTCCGGGGCGGTCGCCACATCCGAAGACGACCTGCGCGCCATCGACGCGCTGCCAGCCAGCGGCAAGCTCGCCTATTTCGCATAGCCTGACGATTACGAAGCAAGGGCGCGGGAGCCCTCTCCTGTAAGGAGAGGGTTGGGTGAGGTGTCGGCCGGTGGACGCTTCAGCCGTGACCTGACCGCTGCTTTGAGTGCGGCAATAGCCGCTGCCCTCGCTGAGTTTTACTGGTGTTCTGGCCTACACCTCACCCTGCCCTCTCCTTACAGGAGAGGGTTCCCCGCGCCTGCTTCTGCCTGGCCTGCGGCAGCGAATTGGCTCACCCCTTCGCCACGAAGCTTTCCATCTTGCCGGGGTTGAGCAGGCCGTAGGGGTCGACCTCGTGCTTGAAGCCAAGCTGGTCGGCATCGGCGCGCTTGTGGCGGCTGCCGGCCTCCAGCGAGACGACATGGGGGTTGGCGATCATCACGCCGGCCGCTTCGTGCAGGGCGATGATCTCGTTCAGGCGCTCCGGCGTCGAGTAGCGCAGGATCGGCAGGGCGCTCGCCGTCACCCGACCGCCGAAGCGGATGAATTCGTGATGCGCCAGCACCTCGTCGGGGAAGCGCGCGATCATCTCCTTCGCGCTCTCGACCAGCCGGTCATGCGGGAACAGGCACTGCAGGTAGGTGATCGAGCGGTCGCTCTTCAGCCATTGCAGCGTCGTGTGGTTCCAGGTGTACTCGTAGAGCGGCACCGTGCCCGGCCCCTCCTCCGAGGGCGCCTCGTAGGTCACCGTGCCCCGTCCGCCGATGATCGCCTTGAACGGGCCGAGCGAGGCCGCCGCGATCATGCAGATCAGGATGCTCTTGCCCTCCGGGCAATGCTGCTTCAGCGCGCCGAAATAGGGCGTGATCGGCGCCGAGACCGGTGTCACCAGCTTCTTGACGACGCCGTCGGCCAGCGCGACCTCGTAGCCGGCCTGGAAGGCGTCCATGTAGTCGTCGAAGGCGACGATGACGTCGATCCACGGCCAGGCCGGGGCGAGCGGCATCTCCAGCGCGGTGATGATGCCGGTCGTGCCATAGGCGCGATTGACCTTCTGGGCGGCGTCATCGCGCAATTCGAGGATGCGCGGCTCCTCCTCCACCGTGACGATGCGCGCAGCCAGAATGTTGCCGGGCTCGCGCAGCCCGCCGTAGGTCACCGAGCCGACCCCGCCCGAGCCGCCGGCGACGAAGCCGCCGATCGTGGCCGAGCGCTTGGTCGAGGGATGCATGCGCAGCTCGTAGCCGGAGGGCCGCGTCGCCATGTCGATGTCGAGCATCTTCGCGCCGGCCCCGACGCGAATGACGCCGGGCTTCTGCCATTCGATCGCGGTCAGCGCGGTGATGTCGAGCAGCACGCCGCCTTGGAGCGGCACGGCCTGACCGTAATTGCCGGTGCCGGCGGCGCGCACGGTGAGCGGGATGCGGCGGCGCGCGCAGGCCGCCGCGACGCGGACGATCTCGGCCTCGTCGCGTGGGGCAACGATGACGTCAGCCGATTTGTCGGCGAGCTCGGCGTTGAGGATCGGCGAGTACCAGAAGAAGTCGCGCGAGCGCTTGCGGACGACCGGCGCCTCAGTGACCGCGGGAATGCCGTCGAGATCGGCGAGCAGTCCCGCGATATCGTAGCGCGAGGGCTGGACGGGCTTCGGCTTGCGTTCAGTTGCTGTCATCTCACCCCCGTGGCCTTCAAGGACGCCCTCAACGTCATTGCGAGCGGAGCGAAGCAATCCAGAAGGTCTCGCTCGGCGGCCCCTGGATTGCTTCGTCGCTACGCTCCTCGCAATGACGGAAGTGCCGTCAATTCTCCCGCTTGAGCGCGCTCTCGTGCCAGCGCCGCAGCAGCAGATGCGAGATCCAGCTCGTCGCCAGGAAGATGGCGATGCCCGACATCGAGATCATGATCAAAGCCGCGAAGACGCGGGGGATCTTGAGCTGATAGCCGGCCTCGAGGATGCGGTAGGCCAGCCCCGACTCGGTGCCGCCGGTGCCGGCGACGAACTCGGCGACGACCGCGCCGATCAGCGCCAGGCCGCCGGAGATCTTCAGGCCAGCGAGGAAATAGGGCAACGCCGCTGGCAGCTTGAGGTAGCGCATCGTCTGCCAGCGCGTCGCGCCGTAGAGCTGGAAGAAGTTGATCAGGTTGTGGTCGGCCGAGTTCAGCCCGAGGATCGTGTTCGACAGGATCGGGAAGAAGGCGACGATCCAGGCGCAGATCAGCAGCGACAGGTTGATGTCGCCGGCCCAGATGATGATCAGCGGCGCGATCGCGACGATCGGCGTCACCTGCAGGATCACCGCATAGGGCAGCAGCGACATCTCCAGCCATTTCGACTGGGTGAAGAGCACCGCCAGCGAGACGCCGAAGATGATGGCCGCCGCCAGCGCCATGAAGGTGATGCGCAAGGTGATCAGCAGCGAGCCCGACAGCGTGCCCCAGTCGGCGACCAGCGTCTGGCCGATCAGGAGCGGGCCGGGCAGGATATAGGGCGGGATCTGCTTCCAGCGGACGACGAACTCCCACAGCGCCAGCGCGAGCACGCCGATGACGATCGGCGCCAGGATGCGCGGCCAGGCGCTCGCGGGCAGGCCGAGCACGCGCGGCTCGGTCAGGAAGACAGGGCGGGCCTCAGCATCGGTGCCGTCATGAGCCGGTTGCGGCAGGCCGTGATCGAGGGACGCGCTCATGAGCCGATCGCCTCCTTGAGCTTGCCGGAGACGACGCGGCAGAGATGGGCGTAGTCGGAGGAGGTGCGGAACAGCTCGTCGCGCGGATAGGGCGCGTCGACGTCGAGATCGGCCATCACCCGGCCGGGCCGCGCCGCCATCACGACAATGCGCTTGGAGAGGTAGACCGACTCGAAGACCGAATGAGTGACGAAGACCGCGGTGAACTTGGTCTTCCACCAGAGTTCGAGCAGGTCGTCGTTGAGGCGATGGCGGGTGATCTCGTCGAGCGCCGCGAAGGGCTCGTCCATCAGCAGGATCTTTGGCCGCATCACCAGCGCGCGGGCGATCGAGACGCGCATCTTCATGCCGCCGGAGAGCTCGCGCGGATAGGACTTCTCGAAGCCCTTGAGCCCGACCAGCTCCAGCATCTCGGCGCTGCGCTGCTCCGCCTCGCGCTTCGGCATGTGCTTGAGGATCAGCGGCATCATCACGTTTGCGAGCGCGTTCGCCCAGGGCATCAACGTCGGGTCCTGGAAGACGAAGCCGAGATCGCGCTCGGGCTTGCCGGAGGCATCGTGGCTGGTCGTCGGCCACTCGATCGTGCCGGTCGAGGGCGCGCCCAGGCCGGCGATCATGCGCAGCAGCGTGGACTTGCCGCAGCCGGAAGGGCCGAGCAGGCTGATGAACTGGCCGGTGCCGAGATCGAGATTGACGTCGCGGACGGCGAGCGTGCCGTTGGCGAACTGCTTGGAGACGTGCCGGACGGAGACGAGCGGCTTGCCGCCTCCGGTCTTCTCGTCATGAGGTGTGCTCAGATAGGCTGTGTCCAAAGCCTGATGATCCGTTCTCGTAGTCAGCCGCAACCGTAGACGTCATCCCGGCCGAAGCGCCGGGATCCATCGTAAAGCGCGGCGTCTCACGATGGACCCCGGAGCGGCGCGGCTTCACCGCTTGTCCGGGATGACGGGTGCGCCGGCTTTAAGCCTTGCCGACGCCCTTGTTGATGAAGTCGAGGCTGTAGGCCTTCTTGATGTCGATGCCGGCCGGGAAGACGCCGGCCTCGGTCATGCCCTTGTAGAACTCGGCCCAGCGCGCATCGGTCATGGCGCCGATGCCGAGCGTCAGCGCGTCGCCGGAGAGCACGATGCCCTTCTCGTTCATCACCTTGGCCGCATAGTCGATCTTGGCCTGATCCATGTCGGGATTGTCCTTGAGGATCAGCGCATTCGCCGCGGCGACCGCCGGACCGCCCTTCATGTACTCGGCCCAGCCTTCGAGCGAGGCGGTGACGAAGCGCTGCACCAAGTCCTTCTTCTCGTCGGCCATCTTCTTCGAGATGTTGATGGTCGTGTTGTAGTTGGCGAAGCCGGCATCGGCGAGGAGGTGCACGACCGGGTTGACGCCGGCCTGCTGGATCGCGAAGGGCTCGGATGAGAGGAAGCCCTGCTGCGAGATCGTCTTGTCGGCCAGGAACGGCGCCATGTTGAAGGTGTAGGGCCGGATCTGCTCGTCGGTGTAGCCGAACTTGGCCTTGAGAAAGGGCCAGTAGCTGTTACGGCCGGCGGCGCCGACCAGGATCGGCTTGCCCTTCAGCGCGGCCAGCGAGTCGTTGCCGACGCCGGGATGCGAGATCAGGACCTGCGGGTCCTTCTGGAAGATCGAGGCGATGCAGAGGAAGGGGATGTTCTCCTGCGCGTAGCGGATCGCCTCGAAGGAGTTCGACATGATCATGTCGACGCGGCCGCCGAGCAGGAGCTGCGACGGGTTCTGCTGCGGGCCGCCCATGCGGATGTCGGCGTCGATGCCGTATTTCTTGTAGATGCCGTTGGCGGCGGCGAGATAGAAGCCGCCATGCTCAGCCTGAGCGCGCCAGTTGGTCTGGTAGCTGACCTTGTCGAGCGTCTGCGCGTTAACGCGGGCGCCGGGAACCGGAACGAGGACCGATGCAGCCGAGCCGCCGATCAGGCCGAGCGCGGCGCGACGGCTCACGCGGTATTTCATCGACATGGAAAATCTCCCTGGAGCTTTCGCTGGCAGCGCCGGGCGCCGCGATTGGCCGCACGCGAGCAACATATATGCCATGCCGGACGAGCCCGTGGAAATGCGGCATGGCGCGTTTACGCACAGGGATCAGGCAATTGCCTTAAACGCCGGCAGATGCCTTTGCGGCAGGCAGGACACAAGCCCTCATCCTGAAGAGCAGCCAAGCGGCGTCTCGAAGGATGAGCCAGCTCGCGGCGACAGCGTCTTCTGCAGCATCCTTCGAGACGCGATCTGCGATCGCTCCTCAGGATGAGGGCTTGGAAGGCGAACCCTTGGGCCGCTATGCAAGCCGGGCGCTTCCTCAAATCATGCTTCCGGCTAAGGTAGCGCCGACTGAGCTTGACCTGGAACCCGCATGACCCGCCCTGCCCTCGCCGCCTTGCGCGCCGAACTTGCCGACCTGACCATCTATGACGACGCGCCGTCGCTCAGGATGCATAGCCGCGACTTCTTCTGGTTCTCGCCGGTGCTGAAGCCGGACCTGGAGGGCAAGCAGGCTGAGCTCATCATCCTGCCGAAGAGCAAGGACGAGGTCCGGCGCATCGCCTCAGCCTGCGCGCGCCATCGCGTGCCGCTGACGGTGCGCGGCGGCGGCACCGGCAATTACGGCCAGGCCGTGCCGCTGGAAGGCGGCGTGGTGCTGAACCTGACCCGGCTCAACCGCGTCGTCTCGACCACGCTCGGCGCGGGCCGGTTCGAGGCCGGCGCCAACCTGCTCGACATCGACAAGGCGCTCTGGCCGCTCGGCCAGGAGTTGCGCATGCACCCCTCGACGCGGGCGCAGGCGACGATCGGCGGCTTCGTCGCCGGCGGGGCGGCCGGGGCCGGCTCCTGCACCTGGGGCCAGATCGACAATCTCGGCGCCGTCATCGCGCTCGAAGTCATGACGGTCGAGGCCGAGCCGCGGCTGATCGAGCTGCGCGGCAAGGAGATCCTCAAGGTGATGCACGCCTACGGCGTCAACGGCATCATCACCGAGGTCGAGGTGCCCCTCGCCCCCGCCCATGCCTGGGCCGAGCGGATCGCGACCTTCGACACGCTGAAAGAGGCCGCCGCCTTCGGCCAGGCCTTCACCGAATGCGACGGCATCGCCAAGAAGCTGGTCAGCATCCACGACCCGCGCATCGCGCCCTATCTGCGCCGGCTCGGCCCCTATCTCGGCGAGGACAAGGCCTTCGCCATCCTGATGGTCTCCGAGCCGCAGGGCGACGAGCTCGACCGGCTGATCGCCGAGATGGGCGGCAGCGTCACCTTCTCGCGCGGCGCCGAGGCGGCGCGGCTGGCGGCTTTCGGCGAGCATCGCGAGAAGGGCGCGCCGGGACCGCTCTACGAGTACACCTGGAACCACACGACGCTGCACGCGCTCAAGGTCGATCCGAGCATCACCTATCTGCAGCTGCGCTTCCCGCCCGTCCGCAATCTCGAACTGCTGGAATGGGCGGAGAAAGCGTTCCACGACGACGTGATCTTCCACATCGAGTTCCAGCGCCGGCAGGGCAAGGTCTATCATTCCAGCTTGCCGCTGGTGCGCTTCAGCACGGCCGAGCGCCTGCACGAGATCATGGCCAAGGCTGAGGAAGCCGGCATCCAGGCCTCCAACCCGCATACCTGGGTGCTGAACAATGCCGGCTGGAAGCGCACCGACGCGCCGCAGCCGGAGTTCAAGCGCCTCGCCGACCCGCACGGCCTGATGAACCCCGGCAAGCTGCTGGACTGGCAGGCTGCGGCCGCGGAAGCGGCGGAATAGGCCTGCCGGAGTATGCGCGCGATGAAGGTCCTGATCTTCGGTGCGACCGGCATGGTCGGGCAAGGCGTGCTGCGCGAGTGCCTGCTCGATGACGGCGTCCGGACGGTCGTCACGGTCGGCCGGCACCCGACCGGGCAGAAGCATCCGAAGCTCCGCGAGATCATCCATGCCGACCTGCTGAACTACCGCGCGCTCGAAGGCCGGCTCTCCGGCTTCGACGCCTGCTTCTTCTGCCTCGGCGTCGCCTCGGCCGGGATGAGCGAGGCGGATTACAGCCGCATCACCTACGACATCCCGCTCGCGGCCGCCCAGGCGCTGCTGCCGCGCAATCCGGAGATGACCTTCGTCCATGTCTCCGGCGGCGGGGCCGATAGCAGCGAGCAGGGCCGCGTGATGTGGGCGCGGGTCAAGGGCAAGGCCGAGAACGCCCTGCTGCGCCTGCCCTTCAAGGCGGTCTACGTGCTGCGCCCAGGCGCGATCCGGCCGATGCACGGCATCAAGTCGAGCACGCGCGCCTATCGGATCATCTACAGCCTGCTCGCGCCGATCCTGCCGCTGCTTGAGCGGCGCTACCCGCAATACGTCACCTCGACCGAGTGCGTCGGCAGGACGATGCTCACGCTCGCCCGCGACGGCACGCAAGGGCGCATCCTCGATTGCGCCGACATCAACCGCATCGCGACCCTTTCCGGCGGCTGAGCCCGTCACGACGACAAGGACCACAGCATCATGAGCGCGCGTTTCTGGGGCGACCTCAAGACCACCGAATTCGAGGGCCTCTCCGCCGACAAGACCGTCGCCGTGCTGCCGCTGGCCGCGATCGAGCAGCACGGCCCGCATCTGCCCGTGTCGGTCGACGCCACCATCATGAACGCGATGCTGGCGCAGGCGATGCCGCTGGTTCCGGCCGGGCTCGACGTGCTGGTGCTGCCGACGGTCGCGATCGCCAAATCGAACGAGCACCTGCATTCGCCGGGCACCCTGACCCTCTCCTGGGAGAGCGCGACGCAGAGCTGGATCGAGATCGGCGAGAGCGTGCTGCGCGCCGGGTTGCGCAAGCTGGTGATCGTGACCTCGCATGGCGGCAATATCGACCCGATGAAAGTGGTCTCACGGGAACTCCGCGTGCGCCACGGCATGCTGGCCGTGACGACCGCCTGGCGCGCCTTCGGCCTGCCCGCCGGCCTCTATGCCGATCTCGACGCCAATCACGGCATCCATGCCGGCGATATCGAGACCTCGCTGATGCTGCATTTCCGGCCCGACCTCGTCGACATGAGCAAGGCCGGGCGCTTCGAGCCATCGACGATCAAGATGCAGGGCGAGTACGCCTGGCTGCGCCCGACCGGCCTGCACGCCCATGCCTGGATGGCACAGGACGTTCATCCCTCCGGCGCCGCGGGCGATGCCAGCCTCGCCACGGCCGAGAAGGGCAAGGCGACGGCGGCGTTCCAGGCGAAGGGGTTTGTCGAGTTGCTGGCGGATGTGGCGAAGTTTCCGCTGGCGAGCTTGCACAAGGCGGGGTGAGGCGCCGGCCACCGGCGTCATGCTCGGGCTTGTCCCGAGCATCTCAGGACGGAAGGCGCCCTATCCGGCAAGAGTTTCTCGGGACGAGCCCGAGAACGACGCATCTTTGGTCAATCCGCGACGGCGTCGCCTTCGCATTGCCTGGGACCAGTTCGATTCGACGGGGTAGCTGCTCGCCCCTGATCGCGCCGAGAAGGCGACGGCGAAGATGCTGGCGCAATTGCACTGTGGGCGACGGCGTTGCGCAACGCGCGCAGCGGCGTGCCTCATGGGCAATTCGCGATATGATTTCAAAGCATTAGAAGATACTTTAAGCGCGAAAAGCGGGGGTCATGAAATGGCCCATTTCGAGGCTATTTTTATAAGACGGCTAACGATTAGCGATCTATGATCGCGCGCTTCGCAGCCACCTCGCACCCCAGCCCCGGAGTTCCCCGACCGATATGAACGCAGCCGACAGCACCACCTCGATCCTGATTCATCTTGCCGGCGCGGTGGCGCTGCTGATCTGGGCGGTACGGCTGGTCCGAACCGGCGCGACGCGGGCGTTCGGCTCCTCGCTGCGGCAGGCGCTCGCACGCTTCACCCAGAACCGCGCCTCGGCGATGGCCGGTGGCGCGGTGGTGACGCTGATCCTGCAAAGCTCGACCGCGACGACGCTGCTGCTCTCCTCCTTCGTCGGGCAGACGCTGATCGCGCTGCCGATGGCGTTTGCGGTGCTGCTCGGCGCCAATATCGGCACGGCGCTCGCCGCCTTCATCGTCTCGCTCGATCTCGGCTGGATCTGGGGCCTGTGCCTTGCGGTCGGCGTGGCGCTCTATCTCGCCAACGAGGCGATGGACAAGGCGCGCAACATCGGGCGCCTGCTGGTCGGCATCGGGCTGATCCTGCTCTCGCTGGTCGAGCTGAAGGCGGCTTCCGCGCCGCTGGCGCAATCGCCGACCTTCCGCATGGTGTTCGAGGCGCTGGCCGGCGAGCCGGTGATGGCGATCGCGGTCGCCGTGCTGGCGACCTGGCTGACCCATTCCAGCCTCGCCATCGTGCTGCTGATCGCCTCGTTCTGGTCGGGCGGGCTGCTCTCGCCGGCGATGGCGCTGACGCTGATCGTCGGCGCCAATCTCGGCAACGCGCTGGTGCCTGTGGTCGACCAGCTCGGCGCGCCGGTGGCGCAGCGGCGGGTGGCGGTCGCCAACCTGTTCACCCGCATGGTCATCACGCTGGCGGTCGTGCCGTTCGCGAAGCCGCTGGCGGCCTGGATCATGACGCTGTCGAGCGATTCCGCCCGGCTCGCGGTCGAGATCCACCTTGGCCTCAACATCCTGGGCGGGCTCGTCTTCCTGCCCTTCGTCACGCCGATCGCCACTCTCGTTACCCGCCTGATGCCGGCGGAGCCGGCGACCGAGCGCACGACCCGGCCGCTCTATCTCGACCCCGGCGTGCTCGACAGTCCGTCGGAGGCGCTCGCCTGCGCCATGCGCGAGACGCTGCATCTCGGCGACCGCGTCGGCGAGATGCTGAAGGATACGCTGACCCTGCTCGACGGCGACAAGCTCAAGCTGTCGCGCGAGATCGCCGAGGCCGATGACGGCGTCGATGCGATCCACGAGGCGATCAAGCTCTATCTGGTGCGGCTGTCGCGCTTGGAGCTCAGCGAGGAGGAGAGCAAGCGCCTCGTCGAGATCATCACGCTCAACACCAACCTTGAGCATATCGGCGACATCATCGACAAGAACCTGCGGGAGCTGGCCGAGAAGAAGATCCGCAAGGGCTACCCGCTTCTCGCCGGAAGGGCTCGCCGAGATCAGCGCCCTGCACGGCAAGGTGATGCACAGCCTGCGCCTGGCGCTCAACGTGCTCGCCACCCGCGACATCGCGCTGGCGCGCCAGCTCTTCGACGAGAAGCCGGCCATGCGCTCGGCCGAGCGGCAGGCGACCGAGAGCCACTACGAGCGGCTGCGCAGCGGGGTCCTGGAGTCGATCGAGACCTCCTCGATCCATCTCGACGTGCTGCGCGACCTCAAGCGCATCCACGGCCACATCACCTCGATCGCCTATCCGATCCTGGAGGCGGCCGACGAGCTGAGGGAAACGCGGCTGCGGCGCGCGGAGACGCCGTCGCACGAGGGCAATTTCGACCTCGCGATGCCGCAACCGAAGGGGTGAACCCTTAGCCAATTGGCCACGCCGCCGTTATGGCTTCCCCAACAAACCGGCATTGGTCGCTTGCGCCAGGGCGCGGCATGATCGGGCTCCGATCATGCCAGCGTCCGGGTCTCCCATGCAGCTCCAGCTCCTGCGCAACGCCCTGCTCAAGCTCAGCTATGCCGGGCGGACATTCCTGATCGATCCCGATCTCGGACCGAAGCACAGCCGCCCCTCCTTCACCGGGCGCTCGCAGAATCCGATGGTCGACCTGCCGGAGCCGATCGAGACGATCCTGGCCGGCGTCGAGCAGCTGATCGTCTCGCATCTCCATGCCGACCATTTCGACGAAGTCGCCAAGGCGCGCATTCCCAAGCACCTGCCGCTGATCTGCCAGCCCGGAAACGAAGAGACGATCACCGCCGCCGGCTTCCAGTCGGTCGTCCCGCTGGAGAACTTCCTGCGGCTGGGCTCGATCGTGATCAAGCGCCACCCGGCCCAGCACGGCACCGGCGCGGTCGTCGAGAAGATGGGGCGGGTGATGGGCTTCAGCCTGGAGGCGCCGGGCGAGCCCACACTCTACTGGTGCGGCGACAGCGTGCTCTATCCGCCGCTCCTGGAAACCGTCGCTGCTATCAGGCCGGACGTGATCGTGACGCATTCCTGCGGCGCCAAGTGGGACGAGACGCTGATCGTGATGGATGCCGAGCAGACGCTCGACCTTTGCGCGGCCGCGCCCGGCGCCACGGTCATCGCGACGCATATGGAGGCGCTCGACCACGCCACGATCAGCCGCGCCGCGCTGCGCGAGGCCGCCGAGGCGCGCGGCATCGGGGCGGACCGGCTGCTGATCCCGGCCGACGGCGAGACGATTATGCTCAAGCTGCCGGAGCGGCTCTGACCCGCACTGCGGCCTATTCGCCCGCCTTCATCGCCCTGGCGTAGATGTCCTTGTACTGGTCGCGCAGCAGGTTCTTCTGGACCTTGCCCATGGTGTTGCGCGGCAGGTCGTCGACGATGAAGACCTGCTTGGGCAGCTTGAACTTGGCGAGGCGCTGGTCGAGCGTCCCTGCGATCGAGGCGGCGCTGATCTCGGCGCCGGGCTTGACCACGACGACCGCCGTGACGCCCTCGCCGAAATCGGGATGCGGGCAGCCGATCACGGCGCTCTCGATCACGCCGGGCATCTCGTCGATCTCGGTCTCGACCTCCTTGGGATAGACGTTGTAGCCGCCGGTGATGATCAGGTCCTTGCCGCGCCCGACGATGTGGACGTAGCCGGCCGGGTCGATCTTGCCGAGGTCGCCGGTGATGAAGAAGCCGTCGTCGCGGAACTCGGCCCTGGTCTTCTCGGGGTTGCGCCAATAGCCCTTGAAGACGTTGGGACCCTTGACCTCGATCATGCCGATCTCGTCGCGGCCGAGCTCCTTGCCGGTCTCGGGGTCCGTGACGCGGGCGGAGACGCCCGGCAGCGGAAAGCCGACCGTGCCGGCGACGCGCTCGCCCTCATAGGGGTTCGAGGTGTTCATGTTGGTCTCGGTCATGCCGTAGCGCTCGAGGATGGCGTGGCCGGTGCGCTCGCGCCATTCGCGATGGGTCTCGGCGAGCAAGGGGGCCGAGCCGGAGACGAAGAGCCGCATATGCGCGGTCGCCTCCTTCGTCAGGCGCTGGTCCTGGAGCAGGCGGACGTAGAAGGTCGGCACGCCCATCATCGCCGTCGCCTGCGGCAGGTGCTTGAAGACCTGGTCGGGATCGAATTTCGGCATGAAGATCATCGAGGCGCCGGCGAAGAGGATCGTGTTGGTCGCGACGAAGAGCCCGTGCGTGTGGAAGATCGGCAGGGCGTGCAGCAGCTTGTCGGCCTTGGTGAAGCGCCAGTAGTCGACCAGCGCCAGCGCGTTCGAGGCCAGGTTGTCATGGCTCAGCATCGCGCCCTTGGAGCGGCCGGTCGTCCCGGAGGTGTAGAGGATGGCGGCGAGGTCGTCCGGCCCGCGCGCGACGTCGGCGAACTCGGTCGACGCGGCGAGCGCGCGGTCGGCCAGCGTGCCGGCGGAAACCTCGTGCGTGCGCCAGATTCCGAGCGTCTCCAGCTTGGCCCCGGCCTTCTCGGCATAGGGGCGCAGCGCCTCGGCCTTGGCCGGGTCGCAGACGAAGACGGCGGGCTCGGCATCGCCGAGGAAATACTCGATCTCGGCCGGGGTATAGGCGGTGTTCAGCGGCAGGAAGATCGCGCCGGCGCGGACCGTGCCGAGATAGAGCATCAGCGCCTCGATGCTTTTCTCGACCTGGACGGCGACGCGGTCGCCCGGCTTGACGCCGAGCGCGGTCAGCGCATTGGCGAAGCGGGCCGAGATGGCGAGCATGTCGGAATAGAGATAGGTGCGGCCGTCATCGAGCAGCGCGAAGGGAGCGTCGGGCGCGGGAACGCGCGCCTTGATGAGGTCGAACAGGTGGTTGGCCATCGTAGAATCTTGTCCTTGGAAGTCTCGTGGGGCGTTTCTTGAAGGGCGTTTCTTGGTGGTTCAGGTCTTGGTGGTTCAGGTCCTGGTGGTTCAGGTCGCTGCCGGGCGCAGCAGCTTGCGCGCGGCGGATGAAGCGACGACCGTGTTGCGCGTGGCGAAGGCCTCGTGGTTCACCTCGATGTCGGCGAGGTCATAGCGGTAGTTGACCATGATGCCATGCGACTCGCGCAGGCCGCGCGCCGAGAGGTTGCCGCCGACATTGATGCGCTCGAGCCGCGCGCCATTGCCGAGGTGGAAGCGGGCGACCGGGTCGATGACGCGGCCGGAGCCGGTGCGGGCGCGCAGCAGGTATTGCGCCGCCATTTGGCCGAGCAGCTTGTCGCGACGCAGGCGGGCGGCATCGTCGAGTGAGATCGTCTCGCCGAAGGGGCGCGCCAGCTCCGAACTCTCCTCGTTGGTCAGGCCGAGTTCGATGGGCTCGGCGATGGCGCCGTCGAGCCAGCGCGCAAAGCCAGGCAGCGGCGAGAGCGTGACGAAGGTGTCGAGCCCGGGCAACTCGCGCTTCAGGTCCTCTGCGACCTGCTTGATCAGGAAATTGCCGAAGGAGATGCCGCGCAGGCCCTCCTGGCAGTTCGAGATCGAATAGAACACCGCCGTCGTCGCCTTCTGCGCCGGCAGCACGTCGCGGTCCTCGCTGAGGACGTCGCTGATGGCGCGCGGGGTCTCCTTGGTCAGCGCGACCTCGACGAAGATCAGCGGCTCGTCGACCAGTTGCGGATGGAAGAAGGCGAAGCAGCGCCGGTCGGCCGGCTCCAGCCGCCGGCGCAGGTCGTCCCAGCCCTGGATCTCGTGCACCGCCTCGTAGCGGATGATCTTCTCCAGCACGTTGGCCGGCGTGCGCCAGTCGATGCGGCGCAGCACCAGGAAGCCACGGTTGAACCAGGAGCCGAACAGGTGCCGGAAGTCGGTATCGACCACGGCGAGGTCGGGCTCCTTGGCCAGCGCCTCGAACATCGCTTCGCGCATGCGGACCAGCACATGCGTGCCGCCGGGCGCGAGGTTGAGCCGGCGGAACAGCTCCTGCCGGCGCGGCTCGGAGGCGAGGTGCAGCGCCGCGATCGAAGCCGGGCGCGGATCCTCGCGATATTGCGCCAGCGCCTTGTCGAGCCGCTCGGCGTCGGGGCCGAACCTGTCCTGCAGCATGCGGAAAAAGTCGAGCCGGCCGGCCGCGTCGAGCCCATCCCAGGCGTCGAGCACGGCCTGGGCCAACGCCATGCCCGAGGCCTCGCCACGACCGGAGAGCAGGTCCTCGCAGAGCCGGTCGAGCGGGCGGCTGCGGCCATTGCCGAAGCGCTCGAGCCCGATCAGCGCGCGACCGCGATCGGCCACGCTGGTCAGAAGATCGCCGAGAAACGCCATGTCCATGTCAGCCCTCTCCGCTGCCCCAGCGCACTTTCCGTTCGGCTGGAATCAGCCGAACGATAAGAATTCGCGCCAGCACAAAGCCAATCCTATACGAGTTTTCGCGTATCGGAACGGAGCGGGTGTCAGCGCAGGAGGCTCCACGCCTTCAGGAAAAAGTCCGGCGCGCCGAAATTGCCTGATTTCAAGGCAATCACCATCTCCGGCCCATCGACGACGCGGGTCCAGGGCACGCCCGGGTCGATTTCCGGGCCGATCTCCAGCGTGCGGATGCCCAAGCCCTGGACGACCGCGCCCGAAGTTTCACCACCCGCGACCAGCATCCGGGTGACGCCGCCCTGCGAGAGCAGCCTGGCGACCTGGGAAAAGGCGGTCTCGACGATCTCGCCGGCCTTGTCGCGGCCGAGCCTGCCCTGGACGGCAGCGATTTCGGCCGGGTCATCGCTGGAATAGAGCAGGAAGGGCTGCGCGGTGGACTGGGCCAGCGCCCAGGCGGCGAGTTCCGCCGAGCTCTGGCTGCCATCGGCGAGCGCCATCGGGTCGACCTTGAGCGCGGGGCAGCCAGCCTCCAGCGCCGCCTTGATCTGGCCGCGCGTCGCAGTCGAGCAGCTGCCGGAGATGATGCCGGCGCGACCCTGCGGGGCGCTGAGATGGCCGGCGATCTCGCGTTCGGGCAGCAGCCCCGCCCTGCGGAAATTCTGCGGCAGGCCCATCGCGATGCCCGACCCACCGGTGAGCAGCACCTGCCCGTCGAGCGCCTCGCCCAGCACCATCAGGTCGTGGTTGGTGAGCGCGTCGGTGACGACGTAGGGGGTGTCCTGCGCGGCCAGCTCGGCGATGCGGGCCTTCACTGCCCGGGCGCCTTCGAGCACCGTGGCATAGCCGACATGGCCGACCTTGGCCTGCGTCTGCGCGCCCATCAGGCGCATCAGGTTGGAATCCCGCATCGGCGTCAGCGGGTGGTCCTTCATCGAGCTTTCATGCAGCGGCACGGAGCCGACGAAGAGGTAGCCCTGGTAGATCGAGCGTCCGTTCGCCGGGAAAGCCGGGCAGACGATGGCGCTTTGCGCGCCGAGCCGGCGCATCAGCGCATCCGCGACCGGGCCGATATTGCCGTGCGGCGTCGAGTCGAAGGTCGAGCAGTACTTGAACAGGATCTGGCGCGCGCCGGCGGCAAGCAGCGCCTCGCAGGCGGCCAGCGATTGCGCGACGGCCTCCGAGACGGGATTGGTGCGCGACTTCAACGCCACCACCACGGCGTCGGCCTCGGGCAGCGCCGAATTGGCAGCCGGCGCGCCAATCACCTGGACGGTGCGCATTCCCGCGCGGTTGAGCATCAGGGCGACATCGGTCGCGCCGGTCATATCGTCGGCGATCACACCTAGCAGCATTCATTCCATCCCTGCTGGTAGCGCACATGTGATGTACGCAAACGCCATCGGCGTCCTGCTTGATATCGTTGATTTCAGCCGTGACTAGCAGAGATTGTGACGGAAGTGTCGGAGGGCAAGGCATGCCCGCCCCAAGCTGACGCAAGCGGCTTGGCCGTCAACTTGCATGCGGGGCGGCATCTGGAATGCCAGCGGAAAAGATGCCAGAAATGCGACGACGGCCCATCGACGGCGAGCGCGACTTACGCCAACTTAGTACCGGGTGGGACCAAATCGGATAATCGGCCTCGTGCACCAGCAGCGGTGCGGCGTGCCGGCATCCCGACACGACAGAAAGCATCGTTCAGGCACCAGAACTCCAAACCACAAGCACGCATCATCTCGTTCAAAAACAAAGAGGGGAATTCAGATGAAGCTCTTCGCCGCGCTGGCTTCGGCCACGTTCCTGACGCTCGCCACCCTGCCCTCCGTGGCGCAGGCACAGGCGCCGTCGACCCTGCGCATCGGCCTGCAGGAAGACCCGGACGTGCTCGACCCGCACAAGGCGCGCACCTTCGTCGGCCGCATCGTCTTCATGGGCCTGTGCGACAAGCTGCTCGACATCGATCCGAACCTGAAGATCATCCCGCAGCTCGCCACCGAATGGTCGTTCTCGGCCGACGGCCTGACGCTGACCATGAAGCTGCGCAGCGACGCCAAGTTCCATGACGGCGAGCCCTTCAACGCCGAGGCGGCCAAGGCCAACCTCGAACGCGCGATGACGCTGCAGGATTCGCTGCGCAAGTCGGAGCTCGCCTCCGTCGCCAGCGTCGAGGCGCCCGACGCGACCACGCTCGTCTTCAAGCTGAAGCGCCAGGACGCGACGCTGCTCTCGCAGCTCACCGACCGCGCCGGCATGATGCTGGCGCCGAAGACCCTGACCAGCGATGTCGGCGCCAAGCCGGTCTGCTCCGGCCCCTACAAGTTCGTCGAGCGCGTGCAGAACGACCGCATCGTGCTGGAGAAGTTCAAGGACTACTGGGACGCCAAGAACTACCATTTCGACCGGATTCTCTACCGCACCATCCCCGACACGACCGTGCGCCTCGCCAACCTGCGCGCCGGCGAGCTCGACATGCTCGAACGCCTCGCGCCCACCGACGTGAAGTCGGCCCAGGCCGACAAGAGCCTCAAGGTCCAGAGCACCGCCAATCTCGGCTACCAGGGCATCACCATCAACACCGGCAACGGCGAGGCCGCCAACAACCCGGTGGGCAAGGACAAGCGCGTGCGCCAGGCGCTCTCGCTGGCGATCGACCGCAAGGTGCTGAGCCAGGTCGTGTTCGAAGGGCTCTACGAGCCGATGATCCAGCCCTTCAACCCGAAGAGCCCCTATACCAGCGCCGAATTCCCGGTGCCGGAGCGCGACGTCGCCAAGGCCAAGGCGCTGCTCAAGGAAGCGGGTCTCTCTAAGGTCACCGTCGAGCTCTTCGTCACCAACAACCCGGTCGACACCCAGCTCGGCCAGGTCATCCAGGCGATGGCGCAGGAGGCCGGCTTCGACATCCAGCTGCGCTCGAGCGAGTTCGCCAGCCAGCTGCGCGACCAGCAGCAGGGCAAGTTCCAGATGAGCCGGATCGGCTGGTCGGGCCGCATCGACCCTGACGGCAACATCCACCAGTTCGTCACGACCAAGGGCAGCCAGAACGACGGCAAGTACAGCAATGCCGAAGTCGACAGGCTGCTCGACGAGGCCCGCACGGTCTACGACGTCGAGGCCCGCAAGAAGCTCTACGACGCCGCCCAGCGCATCCTCCAGGACGAGCGGCCGCAGATCTACCTCTACAACCAGACGGTGTTCTTCGCCCTGCGCTCGAACCTCCAGGGCTTCGTGATCAATCCGGACGGGATGATCCGGCTCACGGGGCTGAAGCGGCAGTGACGAGCGCGATGCCGTTGCCGGCAAACGCGCCTCCCTTCCCCCTTGTGGGGAAGGGATGGGGATGGGGGGCGAACGACCGGGTGGGCGATCTTTCGCTTGCAGCAGTCGCAGCCTTCAACCATGACGCCGCTTGTTCCGGCTTTACGCCCCCCACCCCTCTCCCCTCCCCGCAAGGGGGAGGGGAAGTGCATTCCCGTAGAGCGGAGAGCCGACCATGCTCTCGCTGATCGGCCGGCGCATCCTGATCGCGATCCCGACGCTGTTCCTGGTGTCGCTCTTCGTCTTCGCCCTGCAGCGCGCGCTGCCGGGCGACCCGTTCCTCGTCATCGCCGGCGAGGAGCGTGATCCGGCGGTGATCGCGCATCTGCGCGAGGTCTACCGGATGGACGATCCGATAGTCCTGCAGTTCTTCGCCTGGCTCGGCCAGGTGGTGCAGGGCGATTTCGGCCGCTCGCTGCGCACCGGCGAGCCGGTGCTCGGGCTGATCATCCAGAAGCTCGGCGTGACCTTCCAGCTCGCGGTCGCCTCGATGCTGGTCGCGGTCGGGATCGGCCTGCCGGCCGGCATCATCGCTGCCAGGCGCAAGGACACGATGGCCGACTACACCGCCAGCGCAGTCGCGCTGTTCGGCCTGTCGGTCCCGCATTTCTGGCTCGGCATCATGCTGATCCTGGTGGTCTCGGTGCAATGGAAGCTGCTGCCGGCCTCGGGCTTCGAATCGATCTTCGTCGATCCGAAGGCGGCGATCGAGCGGCTGATCATGCCGGCCTTCGTCCTCGGCGGCGGCCTGGCCGCCTTCATCATGCGCCATACCCGCTCGGCCATGCTGGAGGTGCTGCGCTCGGACTATGTCCGCACCGCCCGCGCCAAGGGGCTGGACGAGGACACGGTGGTCAACCGGCACGCACTGCGCAACGCGCTGGTGCCGATCATCACGCTCTCGACCCTGCTCTTCGGCGAGCTGCTGGCTGGCGCGGTGCTGACCGAGCAGGTCTTCACCATCCCGGGCTTCGGCAAGCTGATCGTCGACGCCGTGTTCAACCGCGACTACGGTGTGGTGCAGGGCGTCGTGCTGTGCACGGCGATCGGCTTCATCCTGATGAACCTGCTGGCCGACGTGCTCTACGTCCTGGTCAATCCGCGCCTCAGGAGCAGTTGATGACGAGCGCGACGCTTGAGACCCCCGCCTTGCCGAGCGCGATCGATCCGGCGCCGCGGCCGCGCCGCAGCACGCTGTCGAAGCTCCTGCGCAACCGCTCGGCCCTGATCGGCGGCATCATCGTGCTCGTCTTCGTCCTGATGGCCGTGCTGGCGCCGATCCTGCCGATCGCCGACCCGCTGAAGTCGAACTTCCTCGCCATCCGCAAGCCGCCTTCCGAGCTGTACTGGCTCGGCACCGACGAGCTCGGGCGCGACCAGGTCTCGCGGCTGTTCTACGGGGCGCAGGCCTCGCTGCTGGCCGGCATCGTCTCGGTGATGATCGCGCTCGTCGTCGGCATTCCCTTCGGGCTGCTGTCCGGCTGGTACGGCGGCTGGATCGACATCGCGATCTCGCGCGTGACCGAGGCGATGCTGGCCTGCCCGTTCCTGATCCTGGCGATCGCCTTCGCGGCGATCCTCGGCCCCTCCCTGGCCAATGCGATGATCGCGATCGGCCTCTCGGCGGTGCCGATCTTCGTGCGGCTGGTGCGCGGACAGGTGATGAGCGTCAAGGCCGAGGATTTCGTCGAGGGCGCCCGCTCCGTAGGCGCCCGCGACATGCGCATCATGTTCGTGCACGTGCTGCCAAACACGCTCTCGCCGATTATCGTGCAGGCGACGCTGTTCATGGCGCAGGCCATCATCCTGGAGGCCGCGCTCTCCTTCCTTGGCCTCGGCCAGCAACCCCCATCCCCATCCTGGGGCCAGATGCTCAATGTCGCCAAAAACTTCATGGAGCAGGCCCCGTGGATGTCGGTCGCGCCCGGCATCGCCATCTTCGTGGCGGTGCTCGGCTTCAACCTCCTGGGCGACGGCCTGCGCGACGCGCTCGACCCCAAAGAATCCTGACTGCCTGAGGAACTGACTATGTTCACCACCCGCCCGGAAATCCTCGGCACCTTCGGTGTCGTCACGACGACGCATTGGCTGGCGACGGCCACCGGCATGGCCATGCTGGAGAAGGGCGGCAACGCGTTCGACGCCTGCGCCGCGGCGGCCTTCGTGCTGCAGGTCGTCGAGCCGCATCTGGTCGGCCCGGCCGGCGACATGCCGGCCGTGTTCTATTCGGCCGAGACCAAGAAGGTCGAGGTGCTCTGCGCCCAGGGCCCGGCGCCGCAGGCCGCGACCATCGAGGCCTACAAGAAGCTCGGGCTCGACCTGATCCCGGGCTCGGGCCTGCTCTCCACCGTCGTGCCCGGCGCCTTCGGCGGCTGGATGACCATGCTGCGCGATCATGGAAGGCTGCCGCTGCGCGAGGTCCTCGAACCCGCCATCGGCTATTTCGAGAACGGCCACCCGATGCTGCCGCGCGTCTCCGACACGATCGGCACCCTGACCGAGCTCTTCACCACGGAATGGCCGACCTCCGGCGCGGTCTACCTGCCCGGCGGCAACGTGCCGAAGGGCAAGGAGCTCTTCCGCAACACCGCCGCGGCCGAGACCTACAAGCGCATCCTGGCCGAGTCCGAGGCCGTCGGCGGCTCGCGCGAGACGCAGATCCAGGCGGCCTATGATGCCTGGTACAAGGGCTTCGTCGCCGAGGCGATGGACAAGTTCTGCCGCACCACCGAGGCGATGGATTCATCCGGCCGCCGCCACAAGGGCCTGCTCACCGCCGACGACATGGCGCGCTGGACGCCCACCTACGAGACGCCGGCGAGCGTGACCTACCACGATTGGGAGGTCTTCAAGATCGGCCCCTGGGGCCAGGGCCCGGTCTTCTTGCAGACGCTGAAGATCCTTGAGGGCTTCGATATCGGCGCGATGGGCCCGGCCAGCGCCGAGTTCATCCACCATGTCGCGGAGGCGATGAAGCTCGCCTTCGCCGATCGCGAGGCCTATTATGGCGATCCGGATTTCGTGAAGGTGCCGCTGGCGACGCTGCTCTCGGACGAGTACGCCACTGAGCGCCGCAAGCTGATCGGCGACACAGCCTCGCATGAGCAGCGCCCCGGCATGATCGCCGGCTTCGAAGAGCAGGTCGGTAAGATGCTGGCCACGCTCCGCATCGCCGGCCAGAGCGGCACTGGCGGCGCCACCGTCGGCGAGCCGACCCTGGCCTCGATGGTCGCCTCCTCGCGCCGCGGCGACACCGTCCATATCGACGTGATCGACAAATGGGGCAACATGGTCGCGGCGACGCCGTCGGGCGGCTGGCTGCAATCCTCGCCTGTGATCCCCGAGCTCGGCTTCCCGCTGAACTCGCGCGCCCAGGCCTTCTACCTCGACGAGGGCCTGCCCTCCTCGCTCGCGCCGTTCAAGCGCCCGCGCACCACGCTGACGCCGACCATCGCCTTCGAGAACGGCGAGCCGCGCCTCGCCTTCGGCACGCCGGGCGGCGACCAGCAGGAGCAATGGCAGCTCGGCATGTTCCTGCGCCGCGTCCATCATGGCCTCAACCTGCAGGAGGCGATCGACCTGCCGCTGTTCCACACCCAGCACTTCCCCTCGACCTTCTATCCGCGCGAGGCCCGGCCGGGCCATCTGACGGTCGAGGAGAGCGTGGGCGCCGAGGTGATCGCCGATCTCGTCAAGCGCGGCCACGCGCTCGAAGAGGCTCCGGTGTGGACGGTCGGGCGCCTGACCGCGGCCGAGAAGAGCAGCAACGGCCTCTTGCGCGCCGCGGCGACCCCGCGTCTGATGCAGGCCTACGCGATCGGCCGGTAGGAGTATTGCGCCCATGACATGGTCCATCGTCGCCCGCGATGCGGCGACCGGCGCCTTCGGCGTCGCGGTCTCGACCTGCGCTTTCGCCGTGGGGGCACGCGTCCCCTATGGCGGCGGGCGCATCGGCGCGATCGCGACCCAGGCCTTCGTCAACCCGCTCTACGGCGTCGATGGGCTGAAGCTGCTGCAGGAGGGCCGCTCGGCCGTCGAGATCATCGCGACGCTGACGGCGGCAGACGAGGGCCGGGCCCATCGCCAGCTCCACGTCATCGACCGCGACGGCAAGATCGCGGCCTATACCGGCAAGTCCTGCATCGACTGGTGCGGGGCGGTCGACGGGCCGCAGGTCTCCGTCGCCGGCAACATGCTGGCCGGGCCACAAGTCGTGCAGGAGACGCTGAAGGCCTATATCGCCGCCTCGGCGCTCGATTTCGACGAGCGGCTGCTGGTCGCGCTCGAAGCCGGCGAGAGAGCCGGCGGCGACAAGCGCGGCAGGCAATCGGCCGCGATCCGAATCTGGGCGGGCGAGCCGATGCCCTCCTTCGACATCCGCGTCGACGACCACGCCGACCCGCTCGCCGAGCTGCGCCGGATCTGGCGCATGGCGCATCAGCGCTACGTGCCGTTCCAGGCGGCATCGCCGTCGCGGGCGCGGCCTGCGGGGGTGACCGACCGCGACGAGCTGGACCGGCTCTGCAACGAGTACGCCGCAGCCTGGAACGCACGCCATCCGGAGTAGCCCATCCTATTCGGACCTTCTCCCGCCGGCTGGTTAGGCGCGCTCTGCCCGCCATGCTAATCTTCCGTGGTTCCGGCAGAACGTCCGAGGGGGCACGGTGATGGCGGAGACGATCGAAACCTTGGAGCGGCGGGTTGCGGCGCTCGAAGCGCGGATCAAGGTGCTCACGGATGCGATCTCGGTGAGCGCCGCCGGGGCGGTCACGATCAACGCGAATAGCGGCTTCACGCTGAATAGCGGCGCCTACACCATGATCACCAGCGGGACGCAGGTCGGCATCACAGCCGGCAGCGGCTTCACCCTGGACAGCGGCGCCCACACCCTGATCAACAGCGGGGCGCAATTCAGCGTCACGGCCGGCAGCAGCATCGCGATGACCTCAGGCAATACCGTGAGCGTGGCCGGCGCGCGCGAAGTCACCTTGAGCGGGCGCACCCTCAAGGCGACGGCAAGCGGCGACATCAAAGTCGCCAGCGGCGAGGACCTGGCGCTCACCAGCCGCAAGACCATGGTCATCGAGGCCGGCACCGTCGCGACCATGAAATCCGGCGACGCCTCGCTCACTCAGAAGCGGGACGGAACCGTCACCCTCCTTGGCAACGACCTCACGCTCAAGGCCAGCGGCAAGCTCACTGCGCAGGCGAATAGCGACGTCGTCCTCAAGGGCTCGAAGATCCGGCAGAACTGAGCGCGGTCGCGCTCAGGTCAGCTTGCCGCGCGCCGCCACCGGCAACTCGCCGACCAGCTTGTCGCCGCGCACCGTGATCAGCCGGTCGACCATGTTGACGACGACGCAGACATGGTTCGGGATGATGCGCACCACCTCGCCGACCTTGGGCCGGTCGTTGCTGGCGGAGAGGTCGAGGAAGCCGTGCTCCTCCGCGAATTTGGCGATCTTCGCCGCCGGATATTCGAGGATGTAGCCATGGCCTTCGAGCCCGCCGGTGTCGCTCGTCAGCGTCTTCGAGCCTGAATCGAGGATGCCGCGCTCCGGGCCGGCCCGGCTCACCACCGTGGCGTAGACGCTCAGCGCGCAATCATCGAGCGTCGCGACGCCGGCTGCGACCTGCATGCGATCGTTGAAGATCGAGGTGCCGGCGCGGTGCTCGGTCGAACCCTTGAGCTTGCCGATATTGGGGATGTTGGGCGAACCGCCGGTCGAGATCATGCCCGCCTCCAGGCCGGCATCGCGCAGGCCGGCATTGGCAGCGTCGAGGAAGCGCTGGGTGCGCTCCCAGCCATCCTCGGGCGGGTACATCAGAAAGCCGGCGAAGGTCAGGCCGGGCGAGCCAGCGATCAGCCGGGCGAGCTCGACCGCCTCAGTCGGCGTCTCGACGCCGGCGCGCTGCCGGCCGGTATCGCACTCGACCACGACTTCGAGGTTGCGCCCGGCGATCTCGGCCGCCCTGGGCAGGCCCGAAATCGTGACCGGGTTGTCGGCAGCGACGATCATGCGGACGCGGCGCTGGAGCGCCCCGAGCCGGCCGAGCTTCTCCTCGCCGAGGATGTTGTAGCTGATCAGGATGTCGTCGAGCCCGCCATCGGCCATCACCTCGGCCTCGCCGAGCTTCTGGCAGGTGATGCCGCGGGCGCCGGCCTCGCGCTGGAGCCGCGCCAGCTCGGGCGATTTATGCGTCTTGATATGCGGGCGGTTGGCGATGCCGGCGGCATCGCAGGCGGCTTGCAGCCGGGCGATGTTGGCCTCGACCTTGTCGAGGTCGATGACGACCGCGGGCGTGCCGTAGGTGCGGGCGATCTCTTCTGCGAGCGCGGTCATGGCAGGATCCTGACGATGGCTTCGATCTCGACCGTCATGTTGTTGGGCAGCGAGCCCATGCCGACGGCGGAGCGGGCATGGCGGCCATTGTCGCCGAGCACGGCGACGAAGAGGTCCGAGCAGCCGTTGATGACCTTGGGGTGGCTGGCAAAGTCCGGGGCGGCATTGACCATGCCGAGCAGCTTGACGACCTCGACCTTGTCGAGCGAGCCGGCCGCCTCCTTCATCGCCGCGAGCAGGCCGAGCCCGGTCGCCTTGGCGTGCTCATAGGCCTGCTCGACCGTGACGTCTGCGCCGACCTTGCCGGTCGGATAGCTGCCATCGGCACGGCGCGGGCCCTGGCCGGAAAGATAGACGATGTCGCCGACCTTCTTGAAGCGGACATAGTTGGCGACGGGCGTCGCGACCTCGGGCAGGCTCAGCCCAAGGTCCTTGAGCTTCTGATCGGCACTCATTCGCTTTCCCTTCTGGTCGTCTTGCTGGTCGGTCTTCCCCGGCGCTTTCGCGCGAGGCTCTAGAACTCACGGGTCATGTAGCGGGCGGCATCGTCGTAGCTGGCCAGCTTGCGATCAAGCGCCGCGTCATGCGTCTCGCGAAAGCCATGGCGCTGCCAGAAGCCGGCCGAGCGGTTGACGGCGACGAGCGCCATGCCGGCAAAGCCGGAATTCCGGGCGTGCTCGACGAGGCGGGCCACGACATCCGAGGCCGCGCCAGTGCCATGCGTATGCGGCAGCAGCGCCAGGTCGTGGATGTAGTAGGCCGCCGCATCGGCGGGGATCGCGCCGAGCAGGGCGTTCAGCGCCGGGATATCGCAAGGCCGCCAGGGATGGCTCAGCACGTAGCCGGCCGCCCCGTCCGCATCGACAAGACAAAGGCAGCCCGCCGGATAAAGCGCGAGGCGCTCGGCGAAGATCGCCTCGTCCTCGGGATAGTCCGGGTGCACCGCGACCGCGATCGCCATGACGTCCGGCAGGTTAGCCATCGTCATGGCGCGCCAGATCGCGCCGCCCTGCCCTGCCGATTGCGTCATGATGTAATCTCGCGCTTCGCTCAGCCCTTTGCCGGCGCGAACTTCTTCGAGCGCTTCGGATGCCACCACTTGCCCTTCAGCACGACGCCTTCGGAGACGATCTTCTGGTTGCCGATCAGATGCTCGCCGACCACGTCGACGTAGTCGAACTTGCCTTCCTTGACCGTGATGATGGTGGCGTCGCCGAGCGATCCGACCTTGAGCGAGCCGTATTCGGGCCGCTTCAGCGCCATGCCGGCATTCAGCGTCGAGGCGGCGATGACGTCGTTCAGCTTCACGCCCATGCAGAGGAATTTCGACATGGTGGTGACCTGGTCGAAGGCCGGGCCGTCGATGCAGAGCTTGTGCACGTCGGACGAGATCGTGTCGGGCATGAAGCCGTTGGCGAGCATGGCGCGGGTCGTCTTGAACGAGAACGAGCCCTTGCCATGGCCGATGTCGAAGAGGACGCCGCGCTTGCGGGCCGCCAGCACCTCGGGCTTCACCGTGCCCTGCACGGTGGCGGGCGAGTTCGGGAAAGGGCGGAAGGCGTGGGTGAGCACGTCGCCCGGCCGGAGCATGCCGATGACCTCCTCGTAGGACGGCGGCGGATGGTCGATATGGCACATCAGCGGCATGCCGACCTCCTCGGCCACCTGCAGCGCGATGTTGAGCGGGACAGCGCCCGAGCTGCCCGAGGCGTGCAGGCCGACGCGGACCTTGATGCCGACGATCAGGTCGCGGTTCTTGTCGGCGACCTCGACCGCGTCGATCGGGTTCATCATGCGCAGGTCGCCGCTCTCGCCGACCATGACGCGATGATCGAAGCCGTAGATGCCGGCATGCGAGACGTGGAGATAGGCGAGGATGCGCGCCTGGCTCTTCTCGATGACGTGCTTGCGGAAGCCGGCCCAGTTGCCCGGCCCGGCGCTGCCGGTGTCGACCGAGGTGGTGACGCCGGAGAGCCGGCAGAACTCGTCGGCATCGATGCCGAGCGAGGTGCCGCCCCAGTAGACATGGGTGTGCAGGTCGATCAGGCCGGGCGAGACGATATAGCCGGAGACGTCGCGGATCTCGGTGTCGGAGCCGCCCTTCAGGTCCTTGCCGAAGCCGGAGACCTTGCCGTCGGTGAAGGCGACGTCGAGCACGCCGTCATGGTTCTGCGACGGGTCGATGACCCGGCCGCCCTTCAGGATGAGATCGTGGGACATCGTGTTTCTCTCAAGGTCGCTTCGGAGCGGGAGTGATCATGGGCGCGCAAGCGGTCAAACCCAATTCTCGACACGCAGGCCGGGCATGCGGGCGAATTCGCGCATGTTGTTGGTGACCATGATTAGGCCGACGCTGCGGGCGTGAGCGCCGATCTGCATGTCGTAGGGGCCGCAGGGCGTGCCGGCCTTCTCGAGCTCGGCGCGGAGTTGTCCGTAGTGCCGCGCCGCTCCCTCATCGAAGGGCAACGTCATGATCCGGGACAGGAAAATGTCGAGCTCTTCAATATTCCGACTCCGGCGCGCGGACTTCTCCGCCCCGTACGCGAGCTCGCCGACCGTGACGCTAGAAATACAGAGGCTTCCGGCCAAAGCGCTGAACCGGTCCTGCAGCGCCGGCGAATAGGTTCTCATCACGTAAATGCAGATATTGGTATCCAGCATATGAGTGAGCGTCACAGGGGTTCCCGCTCGTCTGCCGGTGGCTGGATGCGCTCGGCCATGAAGTCTTCGCTGACCCGTGGGCCACGCTCGAACAGATCATCCCAGCGTTTCCCCTTCGGCACGATCAAGACCCCCGAACCCTGCCTGATGATCTCGACTTCGCTCACGTCCGGCGGGAACGCGACCTCCTTCGGCAAGCGCACCGCCTGGCTGCGATTGCTCATAAAAAGCTTGGAATTCGCCATCAGCGCCTCCTTGTATATCCCATTGGGATATACATAAGCCGCACGACCGAATTTCGCAACGGCAGGCTGATCACGGCGCGACCGCGCCCTTGCGCTCGACGATCAGCCCGTAGGCCTGCGGCTCGCGGTGCCTGGCGAAGTTGAAGGTCGAGTTCTTGTAGCTCTTGCCGAGGTCCATGTCGCAGAGCGCGACGATCAGCTCGTCGCCCTCGGTCACGGCCTGCGCCACCACTTCCCCGGTCGGGGCGATGATGCAGGTGCCGCCGATCTGGTCGACACCGGCCTCCAGCCCCGCCTTGGCGACGCCGACGACCCAGGTGGCGTTCTGGTAGGCGCCAGCCTGCATCACGAGCTGGTTGTGGAAGTTGCCGAGGCGGTCGTGCTGTGGGGCCGGCGGGTTGTGCTTGGGCGTGTTGTAGCCGAGCACGATCAGCTCGACATCCTGCAGGCCCATCGAGCGATAGCTCTCGGGCCAGCGCCGGTCGTTGCAGATCATCATGCCGATATTGGCATCCATGGCGCGCCAGACCGGCCAGCCGAGATTGCCGGTCTCGAAATAGCGCTTCTCCAGGTTCTGGAAGGCGTTCTCGGGCTTGTGGTCGGGATGCCCGGGCAAGTGGATCTTGCGGTATTTGCCGATGATCTTGCCGGACTTGTCGACCAGCACGGCGGTGTTGAAGCGGCGCTTACGGCCATCCTCATGGGCGAGCTCGGCATAGCCGAGATGGAAGCCGATACCGAGCTTGGCCGCCTCCTCGAAGAGCGGCGCGGTCTCGTTGGAGGGCATCGCCGTCTCGAAATAGGAGTCGATCTCGTCCTCGTCCTCCATCCACCAATGCGGGAAGAAGGCCGTCAGCGCCGCCTCGGGGAAGACGACGAGGTCGCAGCCATGGCTCTTGGCCTGGCGCATCAGCGCGATCATGCGGGCGACGGCCGAGACGCGGCTCTCGTCGCGCTGGATCGGCCCGAGCTGGGCGGCGCCCACGGTCAGGATGCGGCTCATTCGACTACAGGCTCTTGGCGATGCGGGGATCGAGCGAGTCGCGCAGGCCGTCGCCGAGCAGGTTCACGGCCAGCACGGTGATCGACAGGAAGATCGCCGGGAACAGCACGATATGCGGCCTGACCTGCCAGAGCGCCCTGCCCTCGGCCATGATGTTGCCCCAGGACGGCGTCGCCGGCGGGATGCCGGCGCCGATGAAGGACAGGATCGCCTCGACGATCATGGCGCTGGCGCAGATATAGGTCGCCTGCACCGTCATCGGCGCCATCGTGTTCGGCAGGATATGGCGGAAGATGATGCGCGGCGTACGGGCGCCGAGCGCCACCGCCGCCTCGACATAAGGCTGCTCGCGCAAGGAGAGCACGACGCCGCGGACGAGGCGGGCGACGCGCGGAATCTCCGCGATGGTGATGGCGATGATGACGTTGCCGACCGAGCCGCGGGTCAGCGCCATCAGGGCGATGGCGAGCAGGATCGGCGGGATCGACATCATGCCGTCGATGGCGCGCATGACGATGCCATCGGCCCAGCGCACGAAGCCGGCAAAGAGGCCGATCGCCAGCCCGACCACCGAAGCCAGGACGGCGACCGTGAAGCCGACGACGAGCGAAACCCGCGCCCCGTAGATGACGCGCGAATAGATGTCGCGGCCGAGCATGTCGGTGCCGAACCAGTATTGCTCGGAGGGCATGCGCGTGCGCCGCGAGGGCGCGATCGCGGTCGGGTCGACCGTCCCGAGCAGCGGCGCGAAGATGCCGATCAGGATCATGAGCAGCAGCAGGCCGCCGCCGATCGCGACAGAGGGGTGCCGGCGCAAATAACGCGTGAAGCGGCGCAGGCGGGTGGGCTGTGCGGGATCGCGGACGGCGACGAGCGCGGCCGCGGCGTTGTCGGTCTGCGTCGTCAATAGCGTATCCTCGGATCGACGAGCGTGTAGGCGAGGTCGATGAGCAGGTTCACCAGCACGTAGACGAAGCTGAACATCAGGACGACGCCCTGGATGACGGGATAGTCGCGCCGCAGGATCGCATCGACCGTCAGGCGGCCGAGGCCGGGAATGGCGAAGACGCTCTCGGTGACGACGGCGCCGCCGATCAGCAGCGCGATGCCGATGCCGATGATGGTGATGATCGGCACGGCGGCATTCTTCAGCGCATGCAGGAAGAGGATGCTGCGCTGGCCGAGGCCCTTGGAGCGGGCGGTGCGGATGTAGTCCTGCTGCAGCACCTCGAGCATGGTGGCGCGGGTGATGCGGGCGATCAGCGCGATATAGACGAAGCCGAGCGTGATCGAGGGCAGGATCAGGTTGCGCAGCCAGGGCCAGAAGCCCTGCGACAGCGGGGTGTAGCCCTGCACCGGCAGCCAATCGAGCTTGAGCGCGAAGGTGTAGGCGAGCAGGTAGCCGACGACGAAGACCGGCACGGAGAAGCCGAGCACGGCGAAGGCCATCGCGACCTTGTCGATCCAGGTCCCGGCCTTCCAGGCGGCGATGACGCCCATCGGCACCGCGATGACGACGGCGAAGATCAGCGTCAGCACCATCAGCGAGACGGTCGGCTCGATGCGCTGCGCGATGAGCTGCGTCACCGGCAGCGAGGTGAAGATCGAGGTGCCGAGATCGCCCTGCAGCACCCGGAACAGCCATTCGCCGAAGCGGATGAGATAGGGCCGGTCGAGCCCGAGGCTCGCCCGGATCCGCTCGACATCGGCCGGCGACGCCTGGTCGCCGGCGATGACGGCGGCCGGATCGCCCGGCGCGATATAAAGTAGCGAGAAGACGAACAGCGCCACGAAGGCCATCACAGGGATGGTCGTGATGATGCGTTTGACGATAAAAGCCAGCATTGCGGCGCCTTCGCTAGTTCAGAGACCGTTTGAGACTTCGCCGCATGGCCGCGCCAGGCGGCCATGCCAGCAGAAGTACACGCGGTCCCTCACGCCTTGGACACGCCCCAGGAGAATGGCAGCGGGCCGCTGACCACGCCGGTGACGTTCTTCCGCCAGGCCTGGTAGCCGAGGTAGAAGCCGGTCGGCACGTAGACGACGTTCTCGACCGCGGCCTTGTTGAGGCGATCGATCGCGCCCTTCTCCTCGGCCGCATCCTTGGCGTTGAACCAGTTGGTGACCTCGGCCTCGACCGCCGGCACGTCCGGCCAGCCGAACCAGGCCTTGTCGCCATTGGCGCGGATCGCGGTGTAGGAGGCCGGGTTGATGCAGTCGGCGCCGGCGTGCCAGGTGTGGAACATGCTCCAGCCACCCTGGCCGGGCGGCGTCTTCTGGGCACGGCGAGAACCGACCGTGCCCCAGTCGGTGGCGACGAAGTCGACGTTCATGCCGATGCTCTTCAGCAGCTCGGCCGTGACGTCGCCCATCGACTTGGTCGCGGACATGTCCTGCGCGACGACGCAGACCACCGGCTCGCCCTTGTAGCCGGACTCGGCCAGCAGCTTCTTGGCGGCGGCGACGTTCTTCTGCTTCATCATCTCGCCGCCGACCTCGGTATAGCCGGGGGTGCCGGGGGTGAAGAAGCCCGGCAGCGGCTTCCAGAGCTTGTCGTCGTCGCCGACGATGGAGCGCATGTAGTCTTCCTGGTTCAGCGCGGTCATCACCGCCTGGCGCACCTTCAGGTTGTTGAAGGGCGCGAAGAGGTGGTTCATCCGGAAGGCGCCGATATTGCCGAGCGGATCCCCGATATCGACGTTGATGTCCTTATGCGCCTTGAGCACCGGCACGAGGTCGGCGAGCGGGGTCTCCCACCAGTCGACTTCGCCGTTCTGCAGCGCGGCGGCGGCGGTCGCCGGATCGGGCATGATCACCCATTCGATGCGGTCGACCAGCATCTTCTTGCCACCGGCGAGCCAGGAGGCCGGCTCGTTGCGCGGCACGTAGTCGGCGAACTTCTCGAACACGGCCTTGGCGCCGGGCACCCACTCGCTGCGGGCGAACTTCATCGGGCCGGAGCCGATATACTCCGTGATCTGCGTGAACGGGTCGGTCTTGGCGATGCGCTCCGGCATGATGAAGGAGCAGGGAGCGTTGTTCTTGGCGAGCGCCAGCAGCATCTTCGGATAGGGCTGCTTCAGCGACCATTTCCAGGTGCGGTCGTCGACCGCGACGATCTCGTTCTGGATGCCGCGGATCATCAGGCCCATCGGGTCGCGGGCCGACCAGCGGATCAGGCTCTGGACCACGTCCTTGGCAAGGACCGGCGTGCCGTCATGGAACTTGAGGCCGGGGCGGAGCTTGAAGGTCCAGGTCAGGCCGTCGGAGGAGACCTCCTCGCCCTCGACCATCTGGCGCTGCGGTTGGAACTTCTCGTCGATGCCGTAGAGCGTGTCCCAGACCAGGGCCGCGGCGTTGCGCACGACATATTGCGTGCCCCAGATCGGGTCGAAATTGGCGAGGTTGGCCTGCGGCACGAAGCGCAGGGTCTTGGCCGCCGCGCCTTGCGACAGGGCCGGCATCGCGATCCCGCCGGAGGCAGCGAGCGTGCCGACGCCGGCGGCGGATTTCAGAAACGTCCTGCGGTCCATCACTCACTCCCCTGAAGCGGCAACCTCTGAACGGGCGACCTTGGGAGGGAGTGTGTGGGAGAAAAATCTCCGTGACAACACGCCTGACCGGCCGGGTTCCGTGGCGGCCGAGCTTGCAGAGTTCGTGCCAGACGGAACTGTTGGCATGCCGACAACACTCTTTGCCGGCATTGGGGCAAGGCGAGCAGGAAAATTGCGTAGGAGGCACCTAAATCGATTTGATCGGCGCATCGACCCGGGCGAACGGCCTGAAAGCCTCCAGCGCAGCCGCGGCGCGCAGCACGAGCGCATCCTCTCCGAAGGCTCCGACAATCTGCAGCCCGGCCGGCAGGCCGCCGCTCGTCAGGCCGCATGGCAGCGAGATCGCCGGCTGCTGCGTGATGTTGAACGGGTAGGTGAAGGGCGTCCAGCGCGTCCAGTCTTCGCCATAGCCACCATGGCCCGGCGTGTTGCGGCCGACCTCGAAGGCCGGCAGCGGCAGGGTCGGCGTCAGCAGCAAGTCGAACCGTGCATGAAATTGCGCCATGTGGTGAGCAAGCGCGTTGCGCTGGTTCAGGAGGGCTTCGACATAAGTCGAACCCGCAACCCGCTCGCCGGCCTCGGCCACCGCGACGAGGCCGGGATCCATCTGCGCGCGGCCGTCAGGGCCGATGCTGCGTAGGGCAAGGGCCGCGCCGGCCGACCAGAGCACCATCAGCGTCTCCAGCGGGTCGGCGAAGCCGGGATCGACCTCCTCGACGCTGGCGCCGAGCTCGCGGAAGGCCAGGGCCGCCTCGCGGGTCAAGCGGGCGATATCGGCATCGACCGGGACATCGCCACCGAGCTTCGCCGAGTAGGCGATACGCAGGCCCTTCACGCCGCCGCTGAGCGCCGCGACGTAGTCGATCGGATCGGCGATGATCGCCGTCATGTCGCGCTCGTCGGGCCGGGCGATGGCGTTCATCGCCAGCGCCGTGTCGGCCACGGTGCGGGTCAGCGGGCCGAGATGGGCGAGGAAGCCCATGGTCGAGACCGGATAGGCCGGGACGCGGCCATAGGTGGGCTTGAGCCCGACCACGCCGGTGAAGGCGGCTGGGATGCGGACCGAGCCGGCGCCATCGGTGCCGAGATGGATGCAGCCGAGATTGAGCGCGGCGCAGGAGGCGGCACCGGCCGAGGAGCCGCCGGGGCCGGTCGTGGTGTTCCAGGGGTTGCGGGTGATGCCCGACAGCGGCGAATCGCCGACGCCCTTCCAGCCATATTCCGGCATGGTGGTCTTGCCGAGGAAGACGGTTCCGGCCTCGCGCAGTCGGGCCGTCGCGGGCGCGTCTTCCGGCCAGGGCGCGTCGGAGGCCAGGGCCGAGCCGCGCTTCATCGGCCAGCCGGCGACGCCGATATTGTCCTTGATCGTCACCGGCACGCCGTCGAGCGGGCCGAGCGCCTCCCCTTTCAGCCAGCGCGCCTGCGAGGCCTCGGCCATGGCGAGCGTCGCCGCCCCGTCGCGGACGACGAAGGCGTTGATCTCAGGCTCGAAGCGCTCGATGCGGGCGAGCGCGTCCTTGGCGACTTCGACGGGCGAAAGCTCTTTCGCGGCGTAGAGCGGGCCGAGTTCGGCGGCGGAGAGGGAGGCGATCGAGGTCATGGGCGGGTCCGTGGTCAGGCGTTGGCGGCGCGCCAGGCGGCGCTGAGCAGGACGTTGGCGCCCTTCACCATGTCCTCGTCGGTGCTGAACTCGGCCGGGTTATGCGAGAGCCCGCCGATCGAGGGGATGAAGACCATCGCGGTCGGGCACAGCCGCGACATCATCTGGGCGTCATGGCCGGCGCCCGAGATCATCCGGCGAATGGGAAGGCCGAGCTCGGCGGCGCTCGCCTCCATGCCGGCGATCAGCTCCTCGGCGAACGGCGTCGCCGGGAACCGGGCAAGGTCGCGGAAGCTGATCTCGATGCCGTCGCGCTCGGAGAGCTCCGCGCAGAACTTGCGGACAGCGGCTTCCGTCTCGGCCAGCGGCGCGTCGTTGGGATTGCGCAGGTCGAGCGACATCACCACGCGCTCGGGCACGACGTTGACGTTGCCGGGCTCGACCCGGATCACGCCGGAATTGGCGAGCTGGCCGGAAATGGTCTTGGTCAGCTCGTTGGCGAAGATATTGATGCGCGCGGCGGCGAGGCCAGGGTCCTTGCGATAGGCCATCGGCGTGGTGCCGGCATGGCTGGGGCGGCCCCTCAGCGTCAGCTCGAGCCAGCAGATCGCCTGGATGCCGGTGACGGCGCCAAGCCCGCCGCCGTCGCCCTCGAGCACCGGCCCCTGCTCGATATGGAGTTCGAGATAGGCATGAGCCTTGAGGAAGCCGGGCTGCTCCGGGCCGTGATAGCCGATGCGGTTCAGCTCGGCGCCAAGCACGACGCCCTCCGAATCCTTCTCGGCATGGGCCGCCTCGACGCTCATGCCACCGGCCCAGACATAAGAGCCGAGCATGTCGGGGTGAAAGCGGGCGCCCTCCTCGTTGGTGAAGGCGATCACCGCCATGTCGCGCTTGGGGGTTAAGCCCGCGTCGCGCAGGGCGGCCAGCACCTCGACGCCGGCGATGACGCCGAGTGCGCCGTCGAAGCGCCCGCCGGTGCCGACCGTGTCGATATGCGAGCCGAGGATGACGGCCGGCCCCTGCTGCTGGCCTTTGAGGATGCCGACGATGTTGCCGATGGCGTCGACCTTCACGTCAAGCCCGAGCGCCTGCATCTGACTGAGAAGCCAGTCGCGGCCCTGCTTGTCCTCATCGGTGAGCGCGAGGCGGCGGCAACCGCCCTCTGGCGTCGCGCCGATCCTCGACAGCGCCTCAAGCCGGGAGACCAGCCTCGCGCCGTCGATCCGCAGGTTCGTGCTCATTGCTCGGGCCTCCCGTCAGGCATAGGCAGCGCCAAAGCACGAACGATGCCGTCCGCTCAGCCGGCAAGCAAGACCGGCTTGCGCTTCTCGACCCAGCCGGTCGCGTCCTCATAGGCCTGCCCGAGTTCGAGCAGCAGGCGCTCGGATTGGTTCGGCCCCCAGAGCTGCATGCCCATCGGCAGGCCGGCATCGCTGAACCCGACCGGGACGTTCAGCGCCGGACAACCCGACATCGTCACCGGAATCACCACCTCCATCCAGCGATGATAGGTGTCCATGGCGCGCCCAGTGATCTCCTTGGGCCAATGCGTCTCGACCGCGAAGGGAAAGACCTGCGCGCTCGGCAGCACCAGCACGTCGAAGCGCTGGAACAGGCCAAGCACATGCTGGTACCAGGCCGAGCGCAGGTTCGAGGCTTTCATGACGTCGAAGGCCGAGAGCTTCAGCCCCTGCTCGACCTCCCAACGCGCCTCGGGCTTGAGATGGTCGCGTCGCGTCGGGTCCTCGTAGATCGGCGCAAGGTTGGCGCCGACCTGCCAGGCGCGCAGCTTCAGCCAGGCCTGCCAGACCAGCTCCGGATCGAAGCCGAGCGCGACCTCCTCGACCGAGGCGCCCATACCCTCGAAAGCCGCCAGCGCGGTGCGGCAGAGCGGCAGGATGCCGTCCTCGATCGGCAGATGGCCACCGAGATCGCCCAGCCAGCCGATGCGCAGGCCGGTGATGTCTCGGTTCAGGCTGCCGAGGAAGCCGGCCGGCTCCTCGCGCAGCGAGAGCGGCACGCGCGGATCGTAGCCGGACTGGACCGCGAGCAGCGCCGCGAGATCGCGGGTCTTGCGCGCCATCGGCCCGGCGACGCCGAGCTGCGGGATGAAGACCTCCTCGGTGCCGGAGGGCACGCGGCCATAGGCCGGGCGCAGGCCGAGCACATTGTTGAAGGCGGCGGGGTTGCGCAGCGAGCCGGCATGGTCGGAGCCATCGGCGACCGGCAGCATGCGCAACGCGAGCGCCACGGCCGCGCCACCGCTGGAGCCGCCGGAGGTGCGCGACTGGTCGTAGGCGTTGCGCGTCGGCCCATAGACCGGGTTGAAGGTCTGCGAGCCCAGGCCGAATTCCGGCGTGTTGCTCTTGCCGACGATGATCGCGCCGGCCGCCTTCATGCGCGCGACGAAGATGGCATCGGCCTCGGCGATCGTGTCCTTGAACAGCGGCGAACCCTGCGTGGTCGCAAAACCCTTGGCGGCGGCGAGATCCTTGATCGCCTGCGGGAAGCCGTGCATCCAGCCGCGCGAGCGCCCGGCATCGAGCTCGGCGTCGAGCGCAGCCGCCTCCTTCAGCAGGTCTGAGCGCTCGCGCAGGGCGACCAGCGCGTTGACGATGGGGTTGAGCCTATCGATCTGGTCGAGATATGCCGCCATCACCTCGGCGCAGGAGAGCTTGCGGGCGTGAATCGCGTTGGACAGAGCTGTTGCGTCCAGGGCGACGATATCGCCCTTGGCTGCGCTCGCACCGGAATCTGACATCGTCGGCCTATCCTGTCTTGGTCGCTCGTTCCGGCCGTTCTTCCGGCCGGCCGTTTTGGGCCACGCGATGATGGCCGCGCCACAGGGCGGCCGGTAGCACAGTTCGCGCAGGGAAACGGCGGCGAAAACGCCTAGCGGCATATCCTTGCGGCAACCTTGCGCCGGCCGTTGATGTCCGCGATCAAGAAAACTGAACTGCACTTTTCGTAGGCATGGTCTAGAAGCGACCTCCCATGTCCAACCCTGCCATGTCCGATATCGCCCTCGCCGCCCGACCGGCGCAGCCCTGGCTCGCCGAAGCCAAGGCCATGCTCGCCCTGAGCTGGCCGATGGTGCTGACCAATGTCGCGCAGACGGCGATGACCGCGACCGACGTGGTGATGATGGGCCATCTCGGGCCGGATGCGCTGGCGGCCGGCGCGCTCGGTGCCAATCTCTACATGGCGGTGCTGGTCTTCGGCATCGGCGTGATGGGCGCGGTGGCGCCGATGCTCTCGATCGAGCTCGGGAGCAACCGCCATGCCGTGCGCGAGGTCCGGCGCACCGTGCGCCAGGGCTTCTGGGCCGCGCTGACGCTGGTCGGCCCGATGTGGCTCCTGCTCTGGCAGGCGGAGGCGTTCCTGCTCCTGATGCGACAGGACCCGGCGCTCTCGCGGGCCGCCGCGAGCTATGTCCACACCCTGCAATGGAGCCTGCTTCCGTTCTTCTGCTACCTCGTGCTGCGCGGCTTCCTGGCGGCGCTGCAACGGCCGTTCTGGGCGCTGGTCGTGGTGCTGCTGGCGGTCGCGTTCAACGTCTTCGCGAACTGGTTGCTGATGTTCGGGCGGCTCGGTTTTCCGGCGCTCGGCCTGCCCGGTTCGGGCATCGCCACCAGCCTGTCCTCGACGCTGATGTTCCTGGGGCTGGTCCTGCTCGTCGTCCTGGACCGGCGTTTCCGGCGCTTCCGCCTGTTCGGCCGGTTCTGGGTGCCCGACTGGCCGCGCTATCGCGCCTTCTGGCGGCTCGGCCTGCCGATCGGCGTGGCCGTCGCCTTCGAGGTGCTGATCTTCAGCGGCGCGGCCTTCCTGATGGGGCTGATCGGCACGACCTCGCTGGCAGCGCATGCGATCGCGATCCAGATCGCCTCGCTGACCTTCATGGTGCCGCTCGGCATCGGCCAGGCCGGGACGGTGCGAGTCGGCCGCGCCTTCGGGTCGGGCGACCGCGAGGGCATTGCCCGCGCCGGAGCGACGGCCCTGTTCCTCTCGACCGTCTTCATGGCGCTGATGGCGCTGGTCATGCTGGTTGCGCCGCAACTGCTCATCGGCCCGTTCCTCGATGCGGAGAAGCCGGGTGCCGAGGCCGTGGCGGAACTCGCGACGCGTTTCCTGGTGTTTGCCGCGATCTTCCAGATCGTCGACGGCGCCCAGGTGATCGGCGCCAGCATCCTGCGCGGGCTGGGCGATACCCGCGTGCCGATGATCCTCGCCGGCATCGGCTATTGGGGCCTCGGCCTGCCGCTCTCGGCCGCGCTCGGCTTCTGGACGCCGCTCGCCGGCAGCGGCATCTGGATCGGGCTTGCGATCGGGCTTGCGGTGGTGGCGGTCCTGATGCTCTGGCGCTGGGCGCTGCGCGAGCGGCTTGGGTTGGTGGCATCGGCCTGACGCAAAAGGCGCGGGGAACCCTCTCCTTACAGGAGAGGGTTCCCCGCGCCTGTCCTGCCAGGTTCAGAACTCTTCCCACCCGGCATCATGGCTGCCCGCATTGGCGACCTTCTTGGCTGGCTGGCGCGGCGGGACCGCCTTCGACTGGGTGAAGGCCGCTTCCGCAAGCTGGCGCAGCGCCGCCGGCGTCTTGGCGTTGGTGACGATCCGCGGCCGGGCGATCGGCGCTTGTGCCTCGTTTTCCTGCCCTGTCTTGAACGCTGCGACGAGGGTGTTGAGCTCGCCGATGCGGCCGGAGAGGGAGGCTGCGGAGGCGGCCGACTGCTCGGCGAGGGCGGCGTTCTGCTGGGTCATCTCGTCGAGATGGGCGACGGCCT
>NZ_QQTO01000020.1 GCF_003351345.1 Allobosea caraganae
TGGGGCCAACCCGTTCTCGGTCGCCGGCATCCCGGTCGCCAGGAACGCCGCGCTGGTCGAGGCCGGGCTCGACCTCGCCATCAGCCGGAACGCCACGCTCGGCCTGTCCTATGCCGGACAGCTCGCATCCGACGTCCAGGACCACGCCTTCAAGGGAAATCTCGAAGTCAGGTTCTGAGCCATTGGGCTAAGCCTTTAGCCTGCGCGGGCGACGAGTTCGCGCAGGACGGTCTCCAGACCGACAGCGCCCTTGAGCGGCTTGCCTTCGAAGGCGATCCAGTCCTGGTTGAAGCCGTCGAGCATCCGGGCCCGCGGCAGCGGGTTCTGCATGCCCTGCGAGCGGAACAACGCCTCCCAGGTCTCGCGCGGCACGGGTTCGGCGCGGATCGGACGGCCGAGGATATGGGCGAAGCCCGCCGCGATCTGGTTCGGCGTCACCCGATCCGGCCCCTCCAGCTCGACGACGCGGCGGCCGCTCCAGCCATCCTGCAGCAACCCGGCGGCAACCCGGCCGATATCGGCGGTCGCCACCATCGGCACCGGCTTGTCGAGTGGTTGCAGGAAGCTCTGGATCACTCCGTTCTCGCGCGCCGGCGCCACGTCCCAGGCGGCGTTCTCGATAAACCAGCCCGGCCTGAGGAAGCAGATCGGCATCGACAGGTCGCCAAGCGTCCGCTCCATCAGGCCATGCTGGCTGAGCAGGTTCTCCTGCGCCGCCTGCGCGCCGATGGTCGACAGGCAGAGGACGCGGCCGGGTCCGGCGGTAGCCAGGGCAGCGCGCAGGACGGCATGGACGGCGCGGGCCTCGGGAAAGCCGGGCGAGGGGTCGAACATCGACGGGATCAGCACGAAGACGGCCTCCGCGCCGGTGAAGGCGGCGGTGAGCGCGGCCTCGTCGTCGATATCGGCCAGCGCAACCTCGCAGCCGCGCTCGCTCCACGCCGCCGCCTTGGCGGCGTCGCGCAGCACCGCGCGGACGGGCTGGTTGGCGGCAAGCAGCGAGCGTGCGACGGCGCCGCCGACCTGGCCGGTGATTCCGGTGATGGCATACATGGCAATGTCCTTGGATCGTCGGAGAGGAATGGCGAGGCGGGGTCTCGCCATGGACCGGGAAGCGGCCAAAGGCGGCCGGCGCTCGACCGATCGATGCCCGCGACCATCGTTGATGCTGCCGCCTGAGGAAAGTGCGCTTATGTCAGATGATTTCTGACAAATAATCAGGAATGGCATGTGAGCGGGGCGCCCATTGCGCAGAGCGAATTCTCCGGCGTCCAACTGGCGCTCCGGTATATCGGCGTGGCAAATGGGCGGGGACGGTTGCTGCGCGGATTGCGTCGCCCATCCGTGACGTCTCGACGGAGCACCAGACCGACGCATGAACGCGAACGAGCGAGCGCAACCCGCGACCGGCCCGGCCCGCTCGCGAGCCGAGAGCTGGCTGGCGCGCGCGGTGGCAATGCTGGAGAGCGCCGGGGCGGCGCTGCTGGCGCTGCTCTTCGCGGTCGTGATCGCGGCGGTGATCCGCCGCTATGTCTTCGGCGGCGGCTTCGTCTGGTCGGACGAACTAGCGATCTGGCTGCATGCCGCGCTGATCGCTTTCGGCGCCCCACTGGCCGTGACCAGCGCGCTGGCGATGCGGCTCGACGTCATCGTGGGCATGTTGCCGGCGGCCGGCCGGCGCATCGCTTCGGTCCTTGCCGACGCCTTCGCCGTGCATGGCTCGCTGGTGCTCGCGCTTGGTGGAGCCAGCGTCGCGGCGCAGGTCGGTGGCATCTCGACCGTGCTCGGCCTGCCGGAAGCCTGGCGCTTCGCCGTCTTCGCCATTGGCGGCGGGCTGACCTTGTTGATCGTGCTGGCACGGGCGGGGCTCGACCGCTCCTGGCGCTCGGCCACGCTGTCATTGGTCGTTGGCGCGGCGTTCTATTGGCTGGCGCAACAGGCGACCGGCGTCTTCGTTCAACCGCCGAGCCTGATCGCGGCGGCCTGGGCCGGGCTCGGCCTCATCCTCGGTGCGCCCTTGCCCTTTGCGCTGCTGGCCGGTGTCTCGCTGAGCGGCGCCTTTGGCGGCCTGCTGCCCGAGCCGGCCATCGTGCAGAACGCCGTCTCGGGCATCAGTAAGTTCTTGCTGCTGGCCGTGCCGTTCTTCCTGCTCGCCGGCGAGTTGCTGACCGAAGGCGGGTTGGCCGAGCGTCTCGTGCGCTTCGCCGGGGCGCTGGTCGGGCATTTCCGGGCCGGGCTGGCGCAGACCGCGCTGGTTGCGAGTGTGCTGTTCTCGGGCGCGTCCGGCTCCTCGGTGGCCAACGCCGCCTTCGGCGCGAAGGTTATGGCGCCGACGCTGATCGCGCGCGGCTATCCGCCGGCCCAGGCAGGTGCGATCGTCGCCGGCGTCTCGATGCTCGACAACATCATCCCGCCCTCGATCGCCTTCCTGCTGCTGGCGGCAGCGACCAACCTTTCGGTCGGTTCGCTGCTGGTCGGCGGCTTCGTCGCGGGCGGCGTGCTGGCTCTGGCGCTCGCCATCGGCATTCATCTCAGCGTCCGCAATGTCGTTGCCGCCGCGCCGCGGGCGAGCGGGACCGAGCGGGCGAAGAGCTTCGTCGGCGCACTGCCGGCGATCGGGCTCGGCGTCATCGTCGTCGCCGGCATCCGCTTCGGCGTGGTCACGGTGACCGAGGCCTCGGCGCTCGCGGTCGCCTATTCGCTGGTCGTCTGCCTGGCGCTGCGCAGCCTGAACGGACGCACCGTTTTCGCGGCGCTGCGCAAATCCGCGACCGAGGCGGCGGCTGTCGGCCTGCTGATCGGAGCCTCGGCGCCCTTCGCCTTCCTGCTCGCGGTCGATCGCGTCTCCGAGCAGATGGCGGCGCTGGTCACGGCCTTTGGCGCCGGCCCCTATGCGGTGATGCTGCTCGCCAATCTCGTGCTGCTGGTCGCCGGGCTCTTCCTCGACATCGGCGCGGCGATCCTGCTCCTCGGGCCGCTACTGCTGCCGGTTGCGGTCGCGGCAGGGCTCGATCCGGTGCAGTTCGGCGTCATCCTGGTGGTCAACCTGATGATCCATGGGCTGACGCCGCCGCTCGGCATCCTGGTCTATGTCGTCAGCGGCATTTTGCGGCAGCCGGCGGGCGCAGTTTTCCGGGCCGTGCTGCCGCTGCTCGGCTCGCTCCTCGTCGCGCTTGCGCTATTGTCGCTGGGAGCGGCCGCCTGGCCGTCGCTGAAGGGATACTTTTGATGCTGCCAAGCCGCCGCGCCGTTACCGCGGGCCTTCTTGCCGCTCCGGCCATGCTGGGCCGAGCCCATGCCGCCGCGCGGCCAATCACGGTCGCCTCGCTCTTCGGCGAGGACAAGCCGGAGACGAGGATCTGGCGGCGCATCGCCGAGACGCTGGCCAAATCCGCGCCCGGCCGTTTCGACCTGCGCATCGTCGGCAATGCCGCGCTCGGCGGTGAGAAGGAGGTGGCGGAGGGGATGCGGCTGGGCTCGATCCAGGCCTCGCTCTCGACGATCTCCGCGCTCTCCTCCTGGGTGCCGGACGGGCAGGTGCTCGATCTGCCGTTCCTGTTCAAGGATCGCGCCCATCTCAAGCGCGTGCTCGACGGCCCGCTCGGCGCCGAGCTCAAGGCGAAATACGAGGCGCAGGGCTTCGTCGTGCTCGGCTTCATCAACTATGGCGCGCGCCATCTGCTCGCCAAGGAGCCGCTGACCACGCCTGAGTCGGTCAAGGGCAAGCGCATCCGCGTGATCCAGAGCCCGCTCCATACCGAGCTCTGGTCCGGCTTCGGCGCCTATCCGACGCCGATTCCGATCCCGGAGACCTATAACGCGCTGAAGACCGGCGTGGTCGATGCGATGGACCTGACCAAATCGGCCTATGTCGGCTTCAAGCTCTACGAGGTCGTGCCGGTGCTGATCGAGACCGGCCATATCTGGGCGGCCGGCGTGGTCCACGTCTCGGCGGCGTTCTGGAAGGGGCTGTCGACCGAGGAGCGCAAGGCGTTTGCCGAGGCCGCTCTCGACGGCGCCGGCTATTTCGACGAGCTGATCATCGCGGACGAGGAGGCCTCGATGGTCAAGGCTGCATCCGAGGGCGGCAAGGTCGTCCAGCCGGAGAACCGCCCGGCCTGGGAGGCTGGCGCCCGCAAGGTCTGGACCTCTTTTGCGCCCAAGCTTGGCGGCATCGCGAAGATCGAGGCGATCGCGGCCGCTTGAGCGGCGCGCTCAATAGGGCAGCAGCCCCACCGCCGTCGCAGCTTCCTCGGCCATCCAGCCGAGGCGCTCGTAGTCGCCGCGCCAATAGACCAGCGCAGCGCCCTCGTGGCCGAGCCTCACGGCGCGGACGCGGCCGATGACGATGCTGTGCGAGTGCCGCTCGATCATCTCCTCGACCTCGCAATCGAGCGAAGCCAGCCCGCCGACCAGCAGCGGCGCGCCGGTGACGGCGCTGGTCCAGCTGGCGCCCTCATAGCGCTGCACGCCCTTCTCGCCCTGGCGGCCAGCGAAGCGGTCGGCGATCTGCTTTTGCGAGGCGTCGAGGAAGTTGACGCCGAAGGCGCGATGCCGCTCGAGCGCCAGCAGCGTCGAGGAGCTGCGGTTGACGCAGAAGAGCAGCGTCGGCGGCTCGGCCGAGAGCGAGGAGATCGAGGTCGCGGTCATGCCGGTGCGGTCGTCGCCATGGCCGACCGTGACGACGCTGACGCCGCCGGCGAGATGCCGGAAGGCCGAGCGGAAGCTCGCGGCATCGTCGCGGACGGGGCGGATGGCCTTGGGCATGGGCAGCACGACGTTCATGACTGAGCCTCAGATCGTATATTCGGGGGGCGGGGTTTCCTCGCGGATCAGGTCCTTGAGGATGCGTTCTTCGAGCCGGGCGATCTCGACCGAGCCGCGCCGGCGCGGGCGGGGCAGGTCGACCGCGATGTCGAGGCTGATCCGGCCCTCGTCGATCATCACGACGCGATCGGCCAGCGTCAGCGCTTCGGCAACATCGTGCGTGACCAGGATCGCGGTGAAGCCCTGCGCCTGCCAGACCCGCTCCAGCAGTCCCTGCATCTCGATGCGAGTCAGCGCATCGAGCGCGCCAAGCGGCTCATCCAGCGCCAGCACGCGCGGCCGGCTGACCAGCGCGCGGGCCAGAGCGACGCGCTGGCGCTGGCCGCCCGAGAGGACGCTTGGCCAATCCTTCGCTTTGGCTTCGAGGCCGACGGCGCGCAGCGTCTGGAACGCTCGTTCCTCGGCTTCGGGCAGGCTGCGCTCGGCGCCCAGGCCGACCTCGACATTGGCGAGCACGCGCTGCCAGGGCAGCAGGCGCGGCTCCTGGAACATGATGCGCGGCTTCACGGCCGCGTCAGTCGCGCCATGGCTGAAGCTGAGCGAACCGCTGCTCGGCTGGTCGAGCCCGGCGAGGATGCGCAGCAAGGTGCTCTTGCCGCAGCCGCTGCGGCCGACGATGGCGAGGAACTGCCCGGCCGGGATGTCGAGATCGATGCCCCTGAGGACTTCGAGCTCGCCGAAGCGCTTGCCCAGGTGGCGGATCGTCACCGCCTGGCCGCGCGAGGCGCGCGCCTTGGCGGAACGGTCCTCGAAGAGGGCGTCGAAGCTGCGCTCGGTCTGCGTCAGGATCGCTGTGGTCATGGCTTGCCTCCTCAGCGCTTCTGGAAGGCGGGGTGCCAGGACAGGCACAGGCGCTCGAGCAGGCGCACGATGGAGTCGGCCAGCTTGCCGAGCGCGGCGTAGATCACGATCGCCAGCACGACGACGTCGACGAGCATGAACTCGCGCGCGTTCATCGCCATGTAGCCGATGCCGGAATTGGCCGCGATCGTCTCGGCCACGATCAGGGTCAGCCACATGATGCCGAGCGCATAGCGCACGCCGACGAAGATCGAGGGCAGCGCGCCGGGCAGGATCACCCGGCGGAACAGTTCCCAATTGCTCATCTCGTAGGAGCGGCCCATCTCGACGAGCTGCGAATCGACTGTACGAACGCCGTGGAACGTATTGATGTAGATGGGGAAAAACACACCGAGCGAGGTCAGGAAGAGCTTGGCCTCCTCCTCGATGCCGAACCAGAGGATGACCAGCGGGATCAGCGCCAGGTTGGGGATGTTGCGCACCATCTGGATGGTGGTGTCGGTCAGGCGCTCGGAGAGCTTCGACAGGCCGTTGAACAGGCCGAGCGCGAAGGCCAGCGAGCCGCCGAGCAGGAAGCCCGAGGCTGCGCGCTTGAAGCTGACGGCGATGTTCTCCGGCAATTGCCCGTTCAGCGTCAGGCGCCAGCCGGCCGCAACGACGTCGCTCGGCGCCGGCAGGACGTTGGCGGCGATCAGGCCGAATTGCGAGCCGAGCTGCCAGGCGGCGAGGATGAGCACCGGCAGCAGCCAAGGCGTCAGGCCGGAGGTCAGCGCGAAGGCATGGGCCGCCTTGCCGAGATTGCGCGGCTCTGCCCGGTCACGGCCGGAGAGGGCGGTCGGCGCGAGGCCGGTTTGGGCAAGATCGCTCATCCCAACCTCAGGACGCCGCGACGGCGACGCGCACGCCGGTGCCGCTGATGCCGAACTCGCCGATCTGCGTGCCGTGCGTCTGGCCGGCGTTCTTGCCGATGCCGAGCACCGGGAAGAGCAGCTCCGCGACCTTGTAGGCCTCCTCCAGATGCGGATAGCCCGACGCGATGATCGTCTCGATGCCGAGCGCCTGGTATTCGCGCAGCCGCTCCGCCACCGTCTCGGGACTGCCGACCAGCGAGGTGCCGGCGCCGCCGCGCACGAGGCCGATGCCGGCCCAGAGATTGGGGGCGATCTCGAGCTGGTCGCGCTTGCCGAGGTGGAGCGCGCTCATGCGCTTCTGGCCGATCGAGTCGGATTCCTCGGCGAATTTCTTCTGTGCCGCGATGATCGCCTCGTCCGGCAGCTTGCTGATCAGCTTGTCGGCGGCGGCCCAGGCCTCGGCATCGGTCTCGCGGACGATCAGGTGGATGCGCAGGCCGAAGCGGACCTTGCGGCCGAGCGCGGCAGCCCTGGTACGGACGGCGTCGAGCTTGAGCTTCGCCTGCGGGATCGGCTCGCCCCAGGTCAGGTAGGTGTCGACATGGGCGGCGGCGACGTCGAGCGCCGGATCGGAGGAGCCGCCGAACCAGATCTCCGGGCGCGGCTGCTGCACCGGCGGGAAATCGAGCTTGGCGCCCTTCACGTTGATGTATTTCCCGGCGAAATCGACCGTCTCGCCGGCGAGAAGACGGGCGTAGACGCTGAGGAATTCGGCGGTGTGGGCGTAGCGCTCGTCATGCGGAAGGTAGATGCCGTCTCCCGCCAGCTCGGCCGGGTTGCCGCCGGAGACGATGTTGACGATGAAGCGGCCATTGCTGATCCGGTCGAGCGCCGCGGCCTGCCGCGCCACGAAGGTCGGCGAGGCGACGCCGGGCCGGGCCGCGACGAGGTATTTCAGCCTCTCGGTATGGGCCGCGAGCCCGGCGGCGGTGATCCAGGGATCGTCGCAGCTTTTGCCCGTGGGGATCAGCACACCGCCATAGCCGAGCCGGTCGGCCGCCTGGGCGATCTGCTTGAGGTAGCCGAAATCGGCCGGGCGGTGGCCATCGGTCGTACCGAGATAGGAGCCGTCGCCGCTGACGGGAATGAACCAGAAGAGATCGAGTGGTTTGGCCATGGTGGGAGCGTCCTGTGTGGCTGTGGGGAGGCGCGAGGCTGAGCCGGCTCAGGCGCTCGGCTTCCAGTCCCAGACGAGGTCGCGGACATTGATCGGCTTCGGGATGAGCCCGAGCTTGTGGAAGCGGTCGGCGACGCTTTGCTGCACGGTGAGCACGCGGTCGTTCAGCGGGTTGATCTCGAACTCGGTGCGGTCGACCGCGCGCTGCCAGACGTCGAGGGGCAGGCCGGTCGCCGCAGCCTGCACGCCGGCGACCTCGCCGCGATTGGTCTCGGCCCAGAGCGCGACCTTGGCGAGTTCCTCGTTGATCGTGGAGATGATCTGCGGGTTCTTGCCGGTGAAGTCGCGATTGGCGAGGTAGAACGAGTTCTGCGCGACGATGCCCTTGGCCGGCGCGAGCACGCGCACGCCGGGGATGGTCTCGGCCAGGGCGAAGAACGGGTCCCAGATCGTCCAGGCATCGACCGCGCCGCGCTCGAAGGCGGCGCGCGCATCGGCCGGCGCGAGATAGACCGGCGTGAATTCGTCGTAGCCGATCCCGGCCTTCTCGATCGCGGCGATGGTCAGGTTGTGCGAGCTTGAGGCCTTGGCGAAGGCGACGCGCTTGCCCTTGAGGTCGGCCAGGGTCTGGATCGTGGATTTGGGCGGCACGAGGATGGCGGAGCCGGAGCCGGCCGCCTCCTGCGTCGCGACGTAGAGCAGGTTGGCCTTGGCGGCCTGGGCGAAGACCGGCGGGGCGTCGCCGGTCGGGCCGTATTCGATGCTGCCGACGTTCAGGGCTTCGAGCAGCGGCGGGCCGAACTGGAACTCGACCCATTTCACCGCGATGCCTTGCGATGCGAAGCGCTTCTCCAGCACGCCCTGCTGCTTGGCGATGAGCAGGACGCCGTTCTTCTGGAAGCCGATGCGCAGCTCCTTCGGTGCGGCGCTCTGGGCGAGCAGCGGCGAGGTCGAGGTGGCGAGCGCGGTGCCGGCGAGGCCGGCGATGAAGTGCCTGCGGTCCATGGGATCTGATCCTTGAAATGGGGGGAAGGCGCCTCAGGCCGCTTTGCGGCTGGGTCTGGCCTTGCTGTGGAGGATGGCGGCGCGGGTCGCCTCGGCCGGCGAGCGGAAGATGCGTCCGTCGAGTTCTTCGAATTCCGGCGTTGAGGAATAGAAGCGGAAGCCGCGTTCCGAGCCGGCGACGATGCCGGCCGTCGTGCTGGCGACCTCGATGACGAGTGCGTTGGGCATGGTTGTCCTGCCGCCGAGCGCGATCGGCGTCCCTGGTCTGTGCGGCTGTGGGGAGTGCTGGCGAGAGGGCGGTTCTAGCCGCGCCTCAGATCAACATCGCGAACAACAGACCTGGTACGGGCCGTATGCAGGAACGCTCGCAGGCGGGCAGGTCGAACGACAGTCCATGGCTTCATCTCCAGATGAAGGAGCCCACGAATGCCTTCGTGGTGCTTTTAGCGTTGGTGACGCGGCGCAAGCTGCTCCAGCAAATCCCGCGATCGATGCGAATTGTTACGTTTCGATGCTGAAATCATCATCGGGAAAGCGCCATCCGTCAACGGAATGAACTTTCAAATGCATGCGGCGGCGAAGGAGAAACCGCTCTGGATTGGGCACTCTGCGAGGAGAGCGGTTTTCTTTGGTGAGATTGGAGGCAGTTTGGTGGTTTGGTCGTTAGTCGCCTCCAATACGGCGTGCTTATCTCCAGCCCTCATCCCGAGGAGCGCTTGTAGAGCGCGTCTCGAAGGATGCTCCAGGAGGTTCGGAAGCCCACTGGAGCATCCTTCGAGACGCGGGCTAGAGCCCGCTCCTCAGGATGAGGGCTCATTTATCTGGCCGCTTTACCGCCCAGTGCTGCTCAGGCTGCGCGAGGGATAGCGCAGGGCGGTGTCGAACGGGTTGAGCTGGGCGCCGAGCGTCGCGGCCTCGGCCTGGAGCATGCGCGCGACATTGGGCAGGCGCTCGTCGCGCAGCCGTTCGGCCAGCGTGCCGATGCTGAGCGCGGCGACGGCGCGGCCCTCCGCGTCGAAGACCGGCACGCCCAGCCCGGCCATGCCGGGGATCAGCCCGGTGTTGAGGTTGACCCAGCCCTGCTCGCGCGCCCGCTCGATCGCCATGCGCAGCCCGGCCTCGTCGAGAAAGCCGCGATCGAGCAGGCGCGGGACGTTGAAGCGGATCACCGCCTCGCGCTCCTGCTCCGGCAGGTTCGCGAGGATGGCAAGGCTGCCTTGCCCCAGGCCGAGCGGGACCTTGCCGCCGATGTCTCCGGTGAAGGAGCGGATCGGGAAGGGGCCCTCGATCCGATCTATGCAAACGGCGTCATAGCCATTGCGGACCAGCAGGAAGATGGTGTCGTTCAGCGTCGCCGAGAGCCGCAGCATCACCGGCCGGGCCAGATCGCGCAGGCCCCCGGTGAGGCCGGCCCGAGCCGCAAGCACGAAGAAGTCGAGCGCCAGCCGGTAGCGCTTGCCGCCCGCGACCTGCTCGGCAAAACCCTCGGCGATCAGGTCCTGAAGCGCGCGATGCGCCGTCGGCTGGCTGCAGCCGGCTGCCGCGGCAAGGTCCTTCAGCCGGATGCCGGCCGGGTCGCCCGCTGCAATCAGGCGGAGAAGGCCGAGCGCGCGGCGCAGGCTGGAGAGGGGCTGGGCTGAATCGTTCATTCGGCTACGGAAGTCGGTTGCGAGAGCTATCCGAATAAAATTCTACATAACGGAATTATGTCAATAAAAATTCTCTTCCATGGAATTTGAAATTGACGAATTTTTATCCATGCCTCCTCGTTGAGCGATTGCAGATCGTCGCCCGCATGTGGGCGCGAGCCGTGCGGGGTGGTCATGGGCTTCCTGACGCTGGAATCGCTGAGCAAGGTCTATGGCGAGCTCGCCGCCGTGCGGGACGTCGACCTCAGCGTCGCCAAGGGCGAGTTCGTCTCGCTGCTCGGCCCCTCCGGCTGCGGCAAGACCACGACGCTGCAAATGATCGCCGGTCTCGTCGAGCCCTCGAAGGGCAAGATCACGCTCGATGGCCGCGACATCACCCGCGTGACGCCGAACAATCGCGGTCTCGGCATCGTCTTCCAGAGCTATGCACTCTTCCCGCATATGACGGTCGCGCAGAACGTCGCCTTCGGCCTGGAAATGCGGAAGGTGCCGCGCGCCGAACGCGAGGAGCGGGTCAAGGCCATGCTCGGCCTCGTGCATCTCGGCCAGTTCGCCGAGCGCTATCCGCGCCAGCTCTCCGGCGGCCAGCGCCAGCGCGTCGCCATCGCGCGTGCGCTGGTGATCCAGCCGCCGGTGCTGCTGCTCGACGAGCCGCTCTCCAACCTCGACGCCAAGCTGCGCGAGGAGATGCAGTTCGAGCTGCGCCGCATCCAGCAGCGCGTCGGCACCACCACGATCATGGTGACGCATGACCAGGCCGAAGCGCTCTCGATCAGCGACCGCGTCGTCGTGATGGAGCAGGGGCGGATGACACAGATCGATGCGCCGTACCGGCTCTACGAACGTCCGGCGACGGCCTTCATCTCCTCCTTCGTCGGCAAGATGAACCGGCTCGACGGCGTCTGGCGCCGTCACGGTGCCTCCGGTCATGCCGAGATCGCGGGCATGAAACTGCCGAGCGAAGCCGTCGATCTGGCTGATGGCTACGCGGTCGCGCTCTCGATCCGGCCGGAGAAGCTGCTGCTCAAGCCGGCCGGGCAGGGAAGGCTCGACGGCAAGATCGTCAACCGCTTCTTCCTCGGCAGCTACTGGCTGTTCAACGTCGAGACCGCGATCGGCCTGATCTCGGTCTCGGTGCCCAACGACGGCGAGGAGCCGGCGAGCGAGGGCGATACCGTCGCGCTCGACTGGACGCCCGCCAGCCTGCGGGTTGAGGCACTCAGCGCACAGGGAGCGGCGGCATGAGCCGGGCGCGCCCGGCACTGACGCCCTGGCTGCTGGTTTCGCCGGGGGCGCTGCTCTTCCTCGGATTGATCGTCCTGCCCTTGGTGCTGACGTTCATCCTGTCCTTCCACGTCTACGACCACACCACCGGCATCAAGAACGAGTTCACGCTGGCGCATTACGCCGCGGTGGTCTCGGACGATTACTACCTCGGCATCTTCTGGCGCACGCTGCGCCTGGCGGCGCTGACCACGCTGATTTGCGCAGCTGTCGGCCTGCCCGAGGCCTATGTGCTGTCGCGGATGCGCGATCCCTGGCGCTCGGTCTTCCTGCTGGTGATTATCGGGCCGCTCCTGGTGTCGGTCGTGGTGCGCGCCTTCGGCTGGAGCATGCTGCTGGGTTCGACCGGACTGGTGAACCAGCTGCTGCAGGCGCTCGGCTTCGGCACGGCCAAACTGCTCTATACCGAGAGCGCCATCGTGATCGCGCTCGTCCACGTCATGCTGCCCTTCATGGTGATCCCGATCTGGACCTCGCTGCAGAAGCTCGACCCGATGGTCGAGGCCGCGGCCTGGAGCCTGGGCGCCTCGCGCTTCACGGCGTTGCGCCGGGTGGTGATGCCGCAGGTCTCGCTCGGCATGCTCTCGGGCAGCCTGATCGTCTTCGGCCTCTCGGCCAGCGCCTTCGCCATCCCTGGCCTGCTCGGCGGCCGCCGGCTCAAGATGGCGGCGACGCTGGTCTATGACGAGTACATGCACGAGCTGAATTGGCCGCTCGGCGCCGCGATTGCGATCATGGTGCTCCTCGCGAACCTGATCATCATGCTCGCCTATAACCGCATGGTCGAAGCGCGCGCCCGCCGGACCCTGGGGTGAGCGCCATGCAGAAGAACGGTCCCGTCGCGCTCGCCTTCCACACGCTCGTCGTCATCTTCATGCTGGCGCCGCTCGCGGTGATCTGCCTCGTCGCCTTCACGCCCGAGAACACGCTGTCGATCCCGACCACAAGCTTCTCGCTGCGCTGGTTCCAGGCGATCTTCGTCCACCCCGACTTCGTCGATTCCTTCGTCAACAGCCTGTGGCTGGCGACGCTGGCCGCGTCGATCGCGGTCGCGCTCGCCGTGCCGGCCGCGCTCGCCATCGACCGCTACGACTTCCCCGGCCGCGACGCGCTGAACGCGCTCTTCCTGTCGCCGCTGATCATCCCGCACCTCGTGCTCGGCGTCGCCTTCCTGCGCCTGTTCGCGCTGATCGGCGCGACCGGCAGCTTCGCCTGGCTGGTGGCGAGCCATGTCATCGTGATCACGCCCTATGTGCTGAGACTCGTGATGGCGGCCTTCACCGGGCTCGACCGCAGCGCCGAGCAGGCGGCGATGACGCTCGGCGCCTCGCATTGGACGGTATTCCGGCGGGTGACCGCGCCGATGATCCTGCCCGGCATCACCGGCGGCTGGCTGCTCGCCTTCATCAACAGCTTTGACGAGCTGACCATGTCGATCTTCGTGACCTCGCCGCAGACCGTGACCCTGCCGGTGCGGATGTACATGTACGCGACTGAGTCCATCGACCCGATGATGGCCGCCGTCTCGGCGCTGATGATCGCGCTGACCGCCGGCGCCATGCTGGTGCTCGACCGCGCCTTCGGCCTCGACAAGATTTTGGTCGGCCAGAAGTGAGGCACTGACCCATGCCGCTGCTTCACCGCATCGCCCGCAAGGACCATCCCGCCATCGCCTTCACGCTCGATGGCGCGGCTTGCGAGGGCAGGGAGGGCGACACCCTACTGACCGCGATCCTGAGCCAAGCCGAGATACTGCGCTTCAGCGAGTTCTCGGCCAGCCCGCGCGCCGGCTTCTGCCAGATGGGCGCCTGCCAGGATTGCTGGGTGGTGCTGGAGGGCGGCGAGCGCCTGCGTGCCTGCTCGACCGTGCTCGTCGCCGGCATGCGCATCGTCACGGCCAAGGCGAGGGCGGCATGAGCGCGCGCCCGCAACCGCTGATCGTCGGCGCCGGCCCGGCCGGCATCCGCGCTGCGCAGGCGCTCGCCGAGGTGGGCTTGCGCCCGCTCGTCGTCGACGAGGCCCCTAGCTGCGGCGGCCAGATCTATCGCCAGCGCCTCGTGCCGGACGAGCGCAGCAGCGTGGCGCTCTATGGCTCGGAAGCGGCCAAGGCCGAGGGGCTGCACCGCGATTTCGCTGCCCTCACCGATCGCATCGACTACTGGCCACAGGCGTTGCTCTGGAGCCTGCGCGAGGGCAAAGCCGATATCGCCGTCGGCGGTGCGAGCCGGCAGGTCGCCTATGACGGGCTGATTCTCGCCACCGGCGCGACCGACCGGACCTTGCCGATCCCCGGCTGGACCTTGCCGGGCGTCTTCACGCTCGGTGGCACGCAGATCGCGCTCAAGGCGCAGGGCTGCGCCATCGGCGCGAAGGTGGTGTTCATCGGCTCCGGGCCGCTGCTCTATCTCGTCGCCTGGCAGTACATGAAGGCTGGCGTCTCTGTTGCGGCAGTGCTCGATACCGCGCCATTTTCGGCCAAGCTCAACCTGCTGCGCGGCCTGGTGCTGGAACCAGCTGTCGTCCTGCGCGGCATGCGGATGACGGCGGAGCTCAAGCTCAAGGGCGTCGCGCTGCGTTATGGCGTCAGCGATGTCCGCATCGAGGGCGGGGAGCGGGTCGAGGGCATCGCCTGGCGCGAGGGCGGCGGCGAGATGCACCTCGCCTGCGACGGCGCCGGCTACGGGCTGGCGCTGCGCTCCGAGACGCAACTCGCCGATCTCGCCGGCTGCCGCTTCCGCTTCGATCAACGCGACCGCGCCTGGTTGCCGGAGCGGGATGCCGCGGGGCGCAGCAGCGCGGATGGCGTTTACCTCGCCGGCGATGGCGCGAGCATTGCCGGTGCCGATGCGGCGGAACTGTCTGGCGAGCGCGCCGCGCTGGCGCTCCTGGAGGATCGCGGCCTGCCGCATCGGCCGGAGCGAGCGGCGGCCATCGAGCACTCGCTCGCCCGCGTCAGCCGCTTTCGCGATGTGCTGGAGGCTGCCTTTCCGTTCCCGGCGCATTGGGCGAAGGATATTGCCGACGAGACGCTGGTCTGCCGGTGCGAGGAGGTCAGCGCCGGCGAGTTGCGTCGCGCCGCCGCCGATTTCTCGCTCAGCGAGGTCAACCGGCTCAAGGCTGTCAGCCGCGTCGGCATGGGCCGCTGCCAGGGCCGGATGTGCGGCGCCGCCGCGGCCGAATTGCTGGCGGCCGAGACCGGGCGCGCCATCGATGCGGTCGGCCGGCTGCGCAGCCAGGCGCCGATCAAGCCGATCCCGCTGACGCTCGCGCTTGGCGAAATAGCGCGCGAGGCGGCGGAATGAGCCGGCATCTCGATATCGACGTCGCGATCATCGGCGGCGGGTTGGTCGGCAGTTCGGCCGCGCTGGCGCTTCGCGGCATGGGCTTTTCCGTCGCCCTGCTCGACAAGGGCTATTGCGGTGCGCAAGCCAGCGGCGTGAACTATGGCGGCGTGCGCCGGCAGGGTCGGCCGGTGGAGCAATTGCCGCTGTCGCAACGGGCCCATGCCGTTTGGCCGCGGCTGAAGGCGCAGATCGGCATCGATGGTGAGTTCCTGCGCTCCGGCCATCTCAAGCTGGCCCGCAGCGAGGCCGACATGGCCACGCTCGAAGCCTACAAGCGGAGCGTCGAGGGTCATGGGCTCGATCTCGAGTTGATCGGCCATAACGGGTTGCGCGAGCGCTTTGGCTGGATCGGCGGCGATATCCTCGGCGCTTCCTTCTGTGCGGGCGACGGCCACGCCAACCCGCGCCTGGTCTCGACGGGATTTGCCGCCGCCGCGCGCCGGGCCGGCGTGCATGTGCTGGAAAGCACGCCGGTTCAAGGCGTTACGCGAAATGGCTCGGGCTTCGCGCTAGAGGCGGGCGACGGTCTTTCGTTGAAGGCGCGCTACGTCATCAACAGTGCCGGCGCCTGGGCCGGAGCCTTCGCCGAAGCCTTCGGCGAGGCGGCGCCGATCTCGCGCATCTATCCCTCGATGGTGGTGACCGAGCCGCTCGACCCGGTCATCTCAGTCAATATCGGCATGGAGGGCGGCGGCATCTATGCCCGCCAGGTCGAGCGCGGCAATTGCGTCGTCGGCGGCGAGCGCGGCCTGCCGCTGGACGATCCCGATTTCTCGCGGCCGCGCGGCGACGGCGCACTCGCGATCATGAACCACGCGGCTGAGCTGTTTCCCGGTCTGCGTCACGCCCATGCCATCCGCTTCTGGACCGGCACCGAAGCCGCGACGCCGGACAAGAACCCGGTCATCGGCCCGAGCCTGACCACGCCCGGCCTGTTCCACGCCTTCGGCTTCACCGGCGCCGGCTTCCAGATCGCGCCCGGCGTCGGCGAGGTGCTGGCCGAGCTCGTCCGCGATGGCGCGACCTCGACGCCGATCGAGGCCTTCTCGATCGGCCGCTTCGGCAATCCGACTTCCGCCCGCACTCACCCAGGCTCGGGTGCGGGGCAAAATTCAGAGCCGCAACAAGCAGGGGAGTTCAACTCATGATCAACCGTCGAACCGCTTTGGCGACCACCGTCGCTGCCTTCGCGCTGGCCGCCGCCGGCACGGCGAGCGCCCAGACCAAGACGCTCTATGTCGGCATGAACGGCGGCAATTTCGAGAAGACCTTCACGCAAGCCGTCTTCCCGGATTTCGAGAAGGCCAACAACGTCAAACTCGTGGTCGTGCCCGGCACCTCCTCGGACATCCTGGCCAAGGCGACCGCGGCCAAGGACAAGCCGCAGATGCACGTGATGTTCCTCGATGACGGCGTCATGGTCCGCGCCATCGGCGCCGGCCTGTGCGAGAAGCTCAAGGCCGGTCCGGAGCTCGGCGAACTCGCTAACGGGACCCGCATGAAGGACGACATGGCCGTTGGCATCGACCTCGGCATGACCGGGCTCGGCTATAACAAGAAGCTGTTCGACGAGAAGGGCTGGGCCGCGCCGACCTCGTGGATGGATCTGGCCGATCCGAAGTTCAAGGACAAGGTCGTGTTCCAGTCGGCCTCGGCCTCCTCCTTCGGCCTGCACGCCTTCCTGATGTTCAACCGCATCCAAGGCGGCACGGAAGCCAATGTCGAGCCGGGCTTCAGCAAGTTCCGTGACACGATCGGCAAGAACGTCATCGAGTTCATCCCGAGCTCGGCCAAGATCTCCGAGATGGCCCAGACCGGCGAGGCGGCGATCTTCCCGCTGACCCCGACCGCGATCGCGACCTTGAAGGAGAAGGGCATCGGCGTCGAATACGCCCAGCCGAAGGAGGGATCGGTCGTGCTGATGGTGGCGCAATGCGTCATCGCCAACAACTCGGAGCCGGAGCTGTCGCAGAAGCTCGCCGCCTACCTGCTCTCGGCCGATGCCCAGTCGAAGGCGCTCGCCGCCGGCAACGTCGTGCCCTCGAACACCAAGGCCAAGGCCTCGACGCCCGAGGCCGAGAAGAAGCTCGAGGCCTTCCACGGCTTCATGAAGACCGCGGTGACGCTGGACTGGGACGCGATCAACGCCAAGCGGCCGGAATGGAACAGCCGCTGGAACAAGATGATCGAGCGCTGAGCGGGCGTTCATCGTCATTGCGAGCGTAGCGAAGCAATCCAGGGGCCGCCAAGCGCCCAGTCCTCCTGGATTGCTTCGTCGCTGCGCTCCTCGCAATGACGTTGAGCTGCTGGCCCGCCCTAGTGACGACCGGCCCCGGCCGGGTCGGCCAGATCCTCAAGGATCGGGCAGTCCGGCCGGTGGTCGCCATGGCAATTGTGGGCGAGGTGCCGGAGCGTCTGGGCCATGCCCTGCAATTCGGCGATCTTGGTTTCGAGTTCGCCGATATGCTTCAGGGCGAAAGCCTTCACGTCGGCGCTGGCGCGGCTCTTGTCGTGCCAGAGCGCCAGCAGCTCGCGCGTCTCCTCGATCGAGAAGCCGAGCGTGCGGGCCCGCTTGACGAAGCGCAGGGCGTGCACGTCCTCGCCGGCATAGACGCGGTAGCCGGCCTCGGTGCGCGCGGGCGGCTCGATCAGGCCGATGCTCTCGTAGTAGCGGATCATCTTGGCGCTGACGCCGGATGCGCTGGCTGCTTCTCCGATATTCATGGCGATCCTCGCTTCGTCACTCAGCCGGTGCCAGCCGCGCCTCGGGTGGCGGCGCGGGTCGCTCGGCGACAGGCGCCCGGAAGCGCTTGAGCCTGAGCGCATTGGTCAGCACGCTGACGCTGGAGAGCGCCATCGCCAGCCCGGCGACCATCGGCGACATCAGGATGCCGAAGGCAGGATAGAGTGCGCCGGCCGCGACCGGGATCAGCAGCACGTTATAGCCGAAGGCCCAGGCCAGGTTCTGCCGGATATTGGCGATGGTTGCCTGCGACAGGGCGATGGCCTTGGGCACGCCGTTGAGGTCCCCCGACATCAGCACGATATCGGCGCTCTCGATGGCGATATCCGTGCCGGTGCCGATGGCGATGCCGATATCGGCCTGAGCCAGGGCAGGGGCGTCGTTGATGCCGTCGCCGACGAAGGCGACGCCGGTGCCATCAGCCTGCATCGCCTTGACGATCTCGGCCTTCTGCGCGGGCAGTACCTCGGCCCGGACCTCGTCGATGCCGAGCCGCTTGGCGATGGCCTCGGCGGTGCGGCGGTTGTCGCCCGTGACCATGGCGACGCGCAGGCCGAGCTTGTGCAGGGCGGCGATGGCGTCGGGCGTCGTCTCCTTGATCGGATCGGCAATTGCGACGATGGCGGCGAGCCTGCCGTCGACCGCGGCATAGAGCGGCGTCTTGCCGGCATCGGCCAGGCGTTCTGCCGTTTCCGTGAAGCTGGCGACATCGATCTTGAGCCGCTGCATCAGTCTGGCGGCACCGATCTCGACGCGCTTGCCATCGACCATGCCGCTGACGCCGACGCCGGGCTCGCCGGAGAAGCCCTGCGGTTCGGCCAGCGTCAGGCCGCGCCTGCGTGCCTCGGCGACGATGGCCTCGGCCAGCGGGTGCTCGGAGCGGGCCTCGATCGAGGCGATCAGGCGCAGCGCCTCGTCCTCGCCGAAGCCCGGCGCGGCGGCGATATCGGTCAGCTCCGGCTTGCCCTTGGTCAGCGTGCCGGTCTTGTCGAAGGCGACGATCTTTGCGTCCTTCAGGCCCTGCAAGGCCTCGCCCTGGCGGAACAGGATGCCGAGCTCGGCACCCTTGCCGGTGCCGACCATGATCGAAGTCGGCGTCGCCAAACCCATGGCGCAGGGGCAGGCGATGATCAGCACCGCGACCGCATTGACCAGCGCATGGGCGAAGGCCGGGCTCGGGCCGAACACCATCCAGACCGCGAAGGTGATCAGAGCGAGCGCGATCACGGCCGGGACGAACCACATCGTCACCTTGTCGACCAGGGCCTGGATCGGCAGCTTGGCGCCCTGCGCCGCCTCGACCGTGCGGACGATCTGGGCCAGCACCGTGTCGGCGCCAACCTTCAGCACCGTGAAGCGGAAGGCGCCGGTGCCGTTGATCGTGCCGCCGGTGACTGCCGCGCCCGGCTCCTTGCGGACGGGGACGGGCTCGCCGGTGATCATCGCCTCGTCGACATAGGAGAGCCCGTCGAGGACGGAGCCATCGACCGGGATGCGCTCGCCCGGCCGGACGATGACGATGTCGCCGGGCACGACCGCCTCGATGGCGAGGTCGCTCTCGACGCCGTCGCGCAGCACGCGGGCCGACTTGGCCTGCAATGACATCAGATGGCGGATCGCCTCGCTGGTGCGGCCCTTGGCGCGCGCCTCGAACCAGCGCCCGGTCAGGATCAGCGTGACGATGACCGCGCCGGCCTCAAAATAGGTGTAGGCGGTGCCATCCGGCAGCAGGCCGGGCGCGAAGGTTGCGACCACCGAATAGAGATAGGCCGCGCTGGTGCCGAGCATGACCAACGAGTTCATGTCCGGCGCGCCGCGCAGCAGGGCCGGCCAGCCCTTCTGCAGGAAGCGCAGGCCGGGCCCGAACTGGACGAAGCTCGCCAGCGCGAAGGAGAAGAGCCTCACCGGCTGCTCGCCGATGCTGCCGGCGAGGACATGGTGCAGCACCGGGAACAGGTGCGAGCCCATCTCGATGACGAGCAAGGGCAAGGTGGCGATTGCCGCGATGATGACGGCACGCTTCAGGCTGGCCTGCTCGGCCTCGCGGGCCTGCTGTTCGCGATCCGAGGTATCGCTACCGGGGCTGACCGGTGCGGCCTCGTAGCCGGCGGCCTTCACGGCCGCGATCAGCCGCGGCGTCAAATCGTTGCCGAAGCCCTGCACCGCGGCGCGCCCGGTCGCGAGGTTGACGCTCGCGCTGGCAACGCCGGGCACGGCCTTCAGCGCCGCCTCGACGCGGCCGACGCAGGAGGCGCAGGTCATGCCGCTGACGGAGAGTTCGATCGTGCTGCCGGCCGCCTCATAGCCCGCGCCGCGGAGCGCCTCGGCGATCGCGCCGGCTGCCGGCCCGGCCTCAGCCAGGGTGACATGGGCGCGCTCGGTCGCGAGGTTGACGCTCGCGTCGGCAACGCCCGGCACGGCCTTGAGCGCGCGCTCGACACGGCCGACGCAGCCGGCGCAATGCATGCCGCCGATCTGGATATCGAGGGCCTGGCCGCTCGCTGTCTTCGCCATCGTCATCACGTCTCTCCTGAGCTGATGACAGGTCATATGGTCCTTCCCATCATGGGAAGGTCAAGGGGCGCAGTGTCGCGGTTTCAGAAAAATGCGCGCCGTCATCTCGGCCGCGACGAAGCGGAGCGCCGGGTGACGTCGGGGGGATCAGGCTTCGCCGGCCGCCGGCTCGCGGTCGATCAGCTCCCGCAACGCCTCGACATGCAGCGAGCCGGCCTTCAGCGCCTTGCTCTCGATGGCGCGGTAATGCGCCACGACCTCGCGGCCGAGCGGGGTGAGCTCGGCGCCGCCGCCCTTGGCGCCGCCGGGTTGGGCCTCGACCAGCGGCGTCCTGAACATGCGGTTGAGGTCGTCGATCAGCAGCCAGGCACGGCGGTAGGACATGACCATCGCTCGCCCGGCACCCGAGATCGAGCCCGTCTCGGCGACTGCCTCCAGCAACGCGACCTTGCCCGGGCCAAGCCGGCCGCCGGGCGCGAAATCGAGCCGGAGACTCATTTTCACGGCAGGGAGGAAGGGCGACTCGGGCATCGGCGGGTCCTTGTTGGAAGGTGCCAGCTTAGCCGGGTTTGTGGGTTGTGGCATCGCTCGGGGACGATGTTGCGATGTATGCGGTGGGTTATAGCGCGGCGGTCGGCTTCCATAGCGCGGGGAACCCTCTCCTGTAAGGAGAGGGCAGGGTGAGGTGTAGGCCAGAATACCAGTGAGGCGCTGCGGTTGCAGCGGTCGGGGTACGGCAGCAGTGTCCAGCGGCCGACACCTCACCCCAACCCTCTCCTTACAGGAGAGGGCTCCCACGCTTCATGCGGCTATCGTCAGGGCGCGTCGATCGAGACGCTTTTGATCACCGCATAGACCGGGCTGCCGGACTTCAGTGCGAGCGCCGCGACGGATTTCGCCGTCAGCCGCGCAACGATCATCTCGCCATTGCAGTCGATGCGCAGGTCGACGGCGCCAGCCTCGCTGCGCTCGCCGATCTCGGCTACGGTGCCGGCCAGCACGTTGAGCGCGCTGATGCCATCGAGGGGGCTCAGGCTGACCATAACGTCGCTCGCCAGGATGCGGACGCGGAGCGTGCTTCCCAAAGCGAGCCCCGCGCGCGCCACCTGCAGCGTTCCAGCACGCGTCTCGAGTCGCGTCAGCCCATATTCGGCGTCGAACCCGATGACCTTGGCCTCCAGCAGCGAACTCGCTTCAGGCGCGCCCGGCAATCGCGCCATGTCGAGCCGCGACATCACCTCCGCGGTCGGGCCGCAGGCCTTGATCGCGCCCTGGTCGACGATCGCGAGCGTGGTTGCGAGCCGCGCCACCTCGGCGGCGGAATGCGAGACGTAGACGATCGGGATCGCCATCTCGTCGCGTAGGCGCTCGATATAGGGCAGGATTTCGGCCTTGCGGGCTTCGTCGAGCGAGGCGAGCGGCTCGTCCATCAGCAGCAGGCGCGGGCGAGCGAGCAGGGCGCGGCCAATGGCGACGCGCTGCTTCTCGCCGCCGGAGAGGCCGGTCGGGCGGCGATCGAGCAGATGTCCGATGCCGAGCAGGTCGAGCACAGCCGGCAGGTCCTTGCCGTCGGTCTCGGCCTTCGGCGTGAACCAGCGGCCGAAGAGCAGGTTTTGGCGCACCGTGAGATGCGGGAAGAGCCTGGCTTCCTGGAAGACATAGCCGATGCGGCGGCGATGCTTCGGCACGAAGATGCCGCGCCTGGTGTCGACCAGCACCTGGCCATCGACGATGACGTGCCCGACTTGGGGCCGGATCAGACCGCCGATAACGTTGACCAGCGAGGTCTTGCCCGAGCCGGAGCGGCCGAACAGCGCCGTCAGCCGCCCGTCCGAGGTGAAGCTGGCGTCGAGCGTGAAGCTGCCGAGCTTGTGCTCGACCGCGATATCGAGGAGCGGGCTCATTCGATCGCGATCCGGCGCCCGACGAAGCGGGCCAGCAATTCGGAGAGGAACAAAGCTGCGACCGAGATCGCGATCGAGATCAGGGTGAGCCGCATCGCGCCGGCGTCGCCGCCGGGCACCTGAGTGAAGGTGTAGATCGCCGAGGGCAGGGTCTGGGTCTCGCCGGGGATGTTCGAGACGAAGGTGATGGTGGCGCCGAACTCGCCCATCGCCTTGGCGAAGCACAGGATCATGCCGACGACGATGCCGGGCAGGCAGAGCGGCAGGGTCACCACGGCGAAGACCCAGAACGGATTGGCGCCGAGCGTGCCGGCGGCATCCTCGAGCTTGCGGTCGACCGCCTCGATCGAGAGGCGGATGGCGCGCACCATCAGCGGGAAGCCCATCACGGCGGCGGCGAGCGCAGCGCCGGTCCAACGGAAGGACAGGACGATGCCGAACCATTCATAGAGGAACTGGCCGATCGGCCCGCGCCGGCCGAAGCCGATCAGCAGCAAATAGCCGGTCACGACCGGCGGCATGATCAGCGGCAGGTGGACTAGCGCGTCGAGCAGGGACTTGCCCCAGAACTTGCCGCGCGCCAGCAAAAAGGCGACCCCGACCCCGAAAGGCAGGCTCGCCAGCATCGCCGTGGTCGCGACGATCAGGCTGAGCCTGACCGCCGTCCATTCTTCAGGTGACAGCCAGTCGCTCACGAAGAGCTGGCAGCCTTGTTCAGCACCGTGAAGCCCTGCTTCTCGAAGGCGCCCTTGGCGGCCGGGCCGCGCAGATAGGTCAGGAAGGCCTGGGCGTCGGGGTTGGCCGAATCCTTGGTGACGGCGACGGGATAGATGATCGGCGGATGCGAATCCTCCGGGAAGGTCGCGACGACCTTGACCTGCGGGTCGGCGGCGGCGTCGGTGGTGTAGACGATGCCGAGCGGGGCCTCGCCGCGCGAGACCAGCAGGAGGGCGGCGCGGACGTTGTCGGCCTGCGCCACCTTGTCCTTGACCTTGTCCCAGCCGCCGAGCTTCTCCAGCGCGGCCTTGCCGTATTTGCCGGCCGGCACCGAGTCGACATTGCCCATGGCGAGGCGGCCGGAGCCGAGAATGGCGGCGAGGTCGACGCCGGACTTGAGATCGACCTTGGCGGTCGAGTCCTTGGCCGCGACCAGCGCGATGCGGTTGGCGAGCAGGCTGACGCGGGTGTCGGGCTTGATCAGGCTCTTGGAGGCCGCGTAGTCCATCCAGTCGAGGTCGGCGGACATGAAGATGTCGGCCGGGGCGCCCTGCTCGAGCTGCTTGGCGAGCGCGTTGCTGGCCGCATAGGAGATTTTTGGAGCCGGCTTGCCGCTCTCCTTGACCCAGCCCGCGGCGGCCTCGTCGAGCGCGTTCTTCAGGCTGGCGGCGGCGAAGATGACAAGGTCCTTGCTCTGCGCCTGGGCGGTGCTGGCGACGGAGCCCATTCCGAGCAGGAAGGCGGCGGCAAAGCCGAGTACGTGGCGGCGGGTTGTCATGGTTCTCGTCCCCTCGAAATCGCTATCGTTGTACACCGTCGAATATAGCGATCGTTGCGTGCCGTCGAGAGCCGTGTCAATCACCTGCATGTGAGCTCGCACGTGCTGCGGGCCTGGCCTGCGGCCATTCGAGGAGAGACACCATGAAGATCAGCGCCCGCAACCAGCTCAAGGGCCGGATCGTCGAGATCACCAAGGGCGCGACCACCGCCCATGTCCGGATCGACATCGGCGGCGCGGTCGTGACCTCGTCGATCACCAATGCGGCCGTGGACGAGCTCGGGCTCATCGTTGGGCAAGATGCTTATGCTGTGGTCAAGGCTTCCGACGTGATGATCGCGATCGATTGAGGGGCTGGGGTTCTCCCAGCACGCCGTCATGCTCGGGCTTGTCCCGAGCACCCACGTCTTGACCACCGCCCGCGATGAGCGAAGACGTGGATGGTCGGGACAAGCCCGACCATGACGGGAGAGGCTGTCAGCTCAAAAGAGGCAGGGCCGTCAGCGCCCGGCGCCCTATGGGTGCTTGTGGATCGGGTCGACCCAGTAGACCGCCTCCGGCTTCTCGACCGGGTCGACATCGGTGATGTTGACCACCACGGCCTCGTTGTCGGAGCGCACCAGCACGCATTCGAGCGGCTCGTCGGGATTGGCGTTGATCTCCTGGTGCGGCACGAAGGGCGGCACGTAGATGAAGTCGCCGGGACCGGCCTCGGCGGTGAATTCGAGCCGCTCGCCCCAGCGCATCCGCGCCTTGCCCCGTACCACGTAGATCACGCTCTCGAGCTCGCCATGGTGGTGCACGCCGGTCTTGGCGTTGGGCTGGATCGAGACCGTGCCGGCCCAGATCTTCTGCGCGCCGACGCGGGCATGGTTGATCGCCGCCTGCCGGAACATGCCCGGCGTCTGCGCCGTGTTCGAGTCGAGCTTGTCGCCGGTGATGACGCGGACGCCGTCATGCTTCCAGCGCGGCTCGTGGTCATGGTCGTGCGAATGCGGGTGATCGTGGTCGGCCATCGGGATGCTCCTGTCGGCCGGAAACTAGAGCCTGACGCATTGACTTGGAAGCCAGATTGCTTCTGTCAGCGAACTCACACGCACCGTCATCCCGGACAAGCGGCTTTAGCCGCGCAAGCTCCGGGATCCATCGTAAGGCGCAGCACTCTACGATGGATCCCGGCGCTCCGCTTCGCTGCGGCCGGGATGACGGCGCTTTATCCGGAATCGAAGAGGGAATTCGGTCGGGCGGCCGATTCAGTACTTGATCACGCCGAAGCGGCGGAAAGCGTCGTGGATGCGGTCGGCATAGTGGTTGAAGCTCGGATAGTCGCCGAGATGGGCGGGGCGCGGGCGCGGCAATTCGATGACGATCTCGTCGACGATGCGGCCGGGCGTCGGCGACATCACCAGCACGCGGTCGGAAAGGCCGATGGCCTCGTCGATCGAGTGGGTGATGAAGACGACGGTCTTGGCCGTCTCCAGCCAGAGCATTTCGAGGTCGTGCCTTATCTGCGTGCGGGTGATGGCGTCGAGCGCGCCGAAGGGCTCGTCCATCATCAGCACGGAGGGATTGTGGATCAGGGCGCGGGCGATCGAGACGCGCTGGCGCATGCCGCCGGAGAGCTGCTTGGGATAGCGGTCGACCGCATGCGAGATGCCGAGCTTGGCGAAGAGCTCGAGCGCGCGCTCCTTCGCCGGCGCCAGCGGCAGGCCGCGAATCTCGGCCTGGAGCATGACGTTCTCAAGCGCCGTCCTGAATTCCAGCAGCAGATGGTCCTGGAAGACGATGCCGATATCGGTCAGCGGCGAGGTCAGGCGCTTGCCGTCGACCAGCAACTCGCCGGCGCTGACCGGTATCAGCCCGGCCGCCATCAGCATGAACGTGCTCTTGCCGCAGCCGGAGGGGCCGATCAGGCTGACGAACTCGCCGCTCCTGATGTCGAGGTCGAGGCCGTCGACGGCGGTGAAGCCGCCGAAGGTCTTGATGACGCCGCGCCCCTGGATGGAGGCGGCGCCATTCGTCGATGCGGTCGCGAGGCTCACCATCACCTCAGGAGCAGGACGGCGCCGAAGCCGGCACCAGGTCGGTGGTGTAGTAGTCGGTGATCGGCTTGTCCTTGGGCAGGCCGAGATACTGGGTCAGCAGCTCGAAGCTGACGTTCCAGTTCTTCTCCGGCACCTTGCCGAGCGAGGCGGCGCCCGGCGCACAGAGCAGCTTGTTGACGACGTCGAACTGCGCCAGCACCTGCGCCTTCTTCACCGAGGGGAATTGCGCCACGACGGCGTCGGCGGCGGCATCGGGGTTCTTCCGCGCCGCGTCCCAGCCCTGCAGGCTGACCTCGACGAACTTCTTGAACAGGTCGGCATCGGCCTTGATCCGGTCGTCGCGGGCGATGATCGAGAGGCCAACGGTGGGGACGCCGACGTCGCGGTAGAAGATGTCGCGGACCTTGAAGCCGCGCTCGCGGATCTGGACCGAGTGGAAATCGGCGCCGCCTAAGATGGCGTCGACCTTCTTCTCCAGCAGCGCGCCGACGAAGGCGCCGGGATCGATGTTGATGACGTCGACCTTGCCCTTGTCGATGCCGTTGCTGGCCAGGATCGCGTCGAGCAGCGTCGTCTGCGCGGTGCCGGGCTGGACCGCGAGCTTCTTGCCGATCAGGTCCTTGGGCGTGGCGATGCCGGTGTCTTCCAGCGAGATGATGGCGAAGCCGTTGGTCTGCAGGACCGGTGCGATGATCTTCACCGGCGCGCCCTTGGTGCGCAACTGCATCGCGGCCGGGGCGTCGGCGAAGCCGATATCGGTCTGGCCGGTCGCGACCATCTGGGCGGTGGTGCCGGAGCCCTTGCCCTCCTCGATGGTCAGGTTGATGCCGGCCTTCTCGTAGAGCCCCATCTGCTTGGCCATCATGAAGCCGGCATTGGGCGCGGCCGCGAGGAAGTTCAGCGTGATCTTGAGTGGCTTGCCGCCGCTCTGGGCGAGCACGGTGGTGGCGCTGAGCGCGAGTGCGGCAGCGGCGGTGATCAGCATGCGTCTGTTCATCTCATTCCTCCCAGGTCCGGTCTGTGCCGGTTTGCGTTGTTCGGTGCGGTTCAGCCCTTGCGCTGCCAGGGCATCAGCAGGACCTCCAGTCCATCGACGAGGTAGCTGAAGACGATGCCGACGACGCTCAGCGCCACCAGGCAGGCAAAGATCAGCGGCATGTCCAAAAAGCTCGTGCCGCGCAGCAGCAGGTAGCCCAGTCCGGCATTGGCGCCGACGAACTCGCCGACGATCGCGCCGGTGGCGGCGAAGACGGCCGAGACCTTCAGGCCGGAGAAGATATAGGTCAGCGCTGCCGGCACCCGGACATAGCGAAAAGTCTGCCAGCCGGAGGCGCCCATCGAGCGGGTCAGGTAAAGTACGCGCTCGTCCAGCGCCCGGAAGCCGGTCATGCTGGCGACCAGCGTCGGGAAGAAGCAAAGCAGGAAGGTCAGCAGCACCTTCGGGAACAGGCCGAAGCCGAACCAGACGACGAAGAGCGGCGCGATCGCGATCTTCGGCACCAGCTGGAAGAAGACGATGACCGGGTAGATCGCCTTCTCCAGGATCTTCACGGAGACGATTACGTAGCCGAGCGGGATCGAGACCACCGCCGCCATCAGGAAGCCGAGCACGATCTCGTTGGCGGTGACCAGCGTGTGCTGCGCGATCAGGGCGCGATCGATCCAGAGCCGCTCGAAGAAGGCGCTCGGCACCGGCAGGATGTATTCGGGGATGCCGGCCATCGGCACCAGCCATTGCCAGGCGAGCAGCAGCACGGCGAAGCTCGCCAGCGGCCAGGCGATGGCGGAAAACCAGGCGCGGGCGTTGCCGGAGGCGTCGGCCTTGGTCGCTACGGCGGGCAGGGCGGCGCTGTCGTTGCTCATGCCTGGGCTCCCGTCTGGAGGAGGGCACGGCCGTTGAGGGCGGGGACCTGCTGGCCCGGATTCTGCCGGCGGCGCAGTGGCCAGATCTCGGCCATCTCGGCGGCGGCCTTGCGCAGGGCTTCGGAGATCGCGGCGTGGCGCTCGGGCTGCATGCGCGCGGTCGGGCCGGCGACGCTGAGCGTGCCGGCAACTGGTGCGCGCTCATCGGGCGAGGCGCGAAAGGTCGTCGCGAGCGCGACGGCGCCGAGCTCGCCTTCCTCGACCGCCAGCGCAAAGCCGCGCCGGCGCGTCTCGTCGAGATGCCCGCGCAGCGCGTCGACGCCTTCGACGGCGTTTGGGCCGGTGCGGCCCTGGAAGCCGCGGGCGCAGACGATGCGCAGCGCCTCGTCCTCCGGCAGCGAGGCGAGCCAGGCCTTGCCGGTGGCGGTGGCGTGCAGGACGATCTCGGAGCCCATCGGCGGCTCGTAGCGCAGGCCGGCGGTCGCGCCCTGGGCGCGGGCGATCCAGACGAGATTCTCGCCCTCGACCACGGCGAGCCGGCAATATTCGCCGGTGGCGCGCGCCAGGCCGTCGAGCACGATCTGGCCGGCATCGGGAAGGTGGCGCAGGTCGAGATTGCGGAAGGCGAGCAGGGCGAGCTTGAGCGTCAGGGCATAGGCGCCGCTGGCGGCATCCTGCGTGACGAAGCCGCGCTCGGCCAAGGTCGCGAGCAGGCGATGCGTTGCGGAGGCCGGCAGGTCGAGCCGTTCGGCGAGTGCGCCGAGATCGACGCCCTCGGGCTCGCCCGACAGCGTCTCCAGCATCTTCAGCGCGCGCTCGACCGCTCCGACCGTCAACGTTCCATCCTTAGCCGTTCCTGCCGTCTCTGTTATTTTTGGAATAGCATTCCAATTCAGAATTGAGTTTCGTATAGAAGCGGGGCAGGGCCGAGTCAACGAGCCTTGACGGTGAGGGAGCGACCATGAGTCTGGCAGGTGAGGGAGCGGTCGCGATCTGGCACGACATCGCTCCGGAAGGGCGCGGCGAGTTCTATGCCTGGCACGGCCAGGAGCACATGCCGGAGCGGGTCGGCATCCCCGGCTTCCTGCGCGGCCGGCGTTATGTCGCGATCGAGGCCAGCCTCGAATTCTTCAACCTTTACGAAGCCTTGAGCGTCGAGACACTCAAGGGCCAGGATTATACGGCGCGGGTGAACGCGCCGACGCCATGGACGCTCTCGACGGTGAAGCATTTTCGTTCGGTCGCCCGCTCGATCTGCCGCGTCGCGCATACGGCGGGGCCGTCCCAGGGCGGCCTGATCGCAACGCTGCGCTATGACGTGGCGGACGAGAAGGCCGCCGAGCACAGGGCCAAACTGCTGCGCCAGACCATTCCCGACCTGCTCGCCAAGCCCGGCATCGCCGGCGTCCATCTCCTGACCGCCGATGCCGAAGCCAGTGGCGTCGCCACCGCCGAGCAGAAGGCGCGCGGCGTTGCCAACACGGTACCGCGCTGGGTGCTGCTGCTCGAAGGCTGGGGCGACGAGGTCGATTTCATCGCGCTGGCCAAGGCGGAGCTTGCGGCCGGCAAGCTGGAGGCTTTAGGCGCAGAGGGGCCGTTCGATCTCGGGCTCTACCGCCATCAGGTCACTCGGACCAAGACACCCTGGAGCGCCGGCTGATGGGGGCGCGCTACAATCTGCGCAGCCGCCGGGCCATCGTCACCGGCGGCGCCGGCGGGCTCGGGCGCGGCATTGCCCAGGCGTTGATCGATGCGGGCGCCACCGTCGAACTCTGGGACGCGAATGCGGCCGCTCTGGCCGAAGCCGCCGCCGATCTCGGCCCGGCCGCGAGCGCCCGCCATATCGACATCACCGACGCGGCCGCAGTCGAGATCGGGGCGGAGGCGGCCTTCCAGAGCGGCGGCCGCATCGACATCCTGATCAACAATGCCGGCGTGCTCGGCGAGGTGAAGCCGGTCTGGGAGACCTCACCGGAGAACTTTCAGCGCGTGCTGCAGGTCAACCTGTTCGGCGCCTACCTGGTCACGCGCGCCGTGGTCGGGCGGATGCGGGCGCAGGTGCCGCGCGAGACCGCGGTCAGCCAGCACGCCCTGCGCGGCCACATCGTCAACATCGCCTCGATCCAGGGCAAGGAAGGCATGGCGCTTGCCGCGGCCTACAGCGCCTCCAAGGCCGGGCTGCTGGCGCTGACCAAGAGCGTCGCCAAGGAGACGGCGAAGGACGGCATCATCGTCACCGCGATCACGCCCGCCGCCGCCGAAACGGCAATGGCGAAGGAGATCACGGCCGAGCGCCGGGCCGACATCCTCGCGCGCATCCCGATGGGCCGCTTCGTCGAGATCGAGGAAGTCGCGAGGATGGTGCTCTGGCTCTCCTCCGACGAATGCTCGTTCTCGACTGGCGGTATTTTTGACCTGTCGGGCGGCCGGGCGACGTATTGAACGTGCCAGCTATCCGGAAATAGCGCCGTCATCCCGGACAAGCCGCGAAGCGGCGCCGCTCCGGGATCCATCGTAGAGCGCTGAGCCTTGCGATGGATCCCGGCGCTACGCTGCGCTCCGGCCGGGATGACGGCGAGGGTGAGGTAAGTTCAGCCCTTCTTGGCTGGCCCGGTCGCGATCGGGCGGTCGCTGGCGCCCCATTCGGCCCAGGAGCCGTCATAGATCGCGCGCGCCGGCTTGCCGATCGTCTCCAGCGCGGCCGAGAGGATCGCCGCCGAGACGCCCGAGCCGCAACTGGTGATCAGCGGCTTGTCCAGGTCGACGCCCGCCTCGGCAAAAGCGGCCGCGATCGCCTCGGGCGATTTCAGCGCGCCATCCGCGACGATGGCCGGGAAGGGCAGGCTGAGCGAGCCCGGCATATGGCCGGAGCGCACGCCGGGGCGCGGTTCCGGCGCCTCGCCACGGAAGCGGTCGCCCGGGCGCGCGTCGACGACCTGGATGGAGCCACTACCGAGCGCGCGCTCGACATCGCCGGCATCGGCCACGGCCGAATGGTCGAGCCTTGCAGTGAAGGTGCGGGCGGCACGGGAGCGTGGCGGGCCTTCCTCGACCGGCCGGCCTTCCGCCTGCCATTTCGGGAAGCCGCCTTCGAGAATCACCACGTCCTTGGCGCCGAAGGTCTTGAAGGTCCAGCGCACGCGCGGGGCCGAGAACAGGCCGAGCCCGTCATAGACGACGATCTTCATGCCGTCGCCGATGCCGATCCCGCCCACAGTGGCGGCGAAGATTTCAGGCCGGGGCAACATGTGCGGCAGATCGGAGCCCGTGTCCTTGACCGTGTCGATGTCGAAGCGCAGCGCGCCGGGAATGCGGCGCTCGGCATATTCGGCATGCGGATCGCGGGCATGGACCGGCAGGTACCAGGAGCCGTCGACCACGACGACGTCGGGCGCGTTCAGGCGCTCGGCCAGCCAGTCGGTGGAGACGAAGACATCATCGCGGGCCATTGGGCGTTTCCCGTCTTTCTCAAGGATTTCAGGCGAGGGCGATGCGCACGCGCCGGTTCTGCTTGCCCTTTTTCTCGATATCGGTGATCGCGACAAGGCCGATCTCGGAGGTGTTGCGCACATGCGTGCCGCCGCAGGGCTGCAGGTCGATGCCCTCGATCGAGACCAGGCGGACGCGGCCCGAGCCGCGCGGCGGCTGCACCGACATGGTCTTGACCAGGCCGGGATTGGCGTCGAGCTCCGCGTCGGTGATCCAGCTTTCGGTGACGGCGGCGTTGCGGGCGACGAGTTCGTTCAGCTTCTCCGCGACCTCGGCCTTGTCGAGCCCGCCCTCGGGAATGTCGAAGTCGAGCCTGCCATCGCCATCGCCGATCGAGCCGCCGGTGACGGGGTAGGGCAGCACGACGCTGAGCAAATGCAGCGCGGTGTGGATGCGCATGCGCTTCAGCCGGCGCTCCCAGTCGAGCACGAGGGTCACGGTCTCGCCAACGGCGGGCGCGGCCTGGTCCGCGGCCGGGACATGGATGACCTGGCTCTTGTCTTCCTTGTTGTAGATCGTGGTGCCGATCGCGATCTCGGAACCGTCGCCGCGCCGGAGCACGCCGACATCGCCGGGCTGGCCGCCGCCGGTGGCGTAGAAGATGGTGCGGTCGAGCACAATGCCGCCGAGCTCGTTGACGGCCTCGACCTTGGCCGGCGTCTCCCTCAGATAGGCGTCGTCGCGGAACAGCAATTCGGTCGGCATCGGCTTCAAGTCCCGGATCTTCGTTTTCGTGGCGCATTGGCGGCGCCGGTCGCGGCGGACGATGCACCGAATGCGCGCGCCGCGCCATAGCCGCATGTTTCGGCAGCGTTGACCATTGCACGGGGGCAGGGCGCGGCGGTAATCCCTTATGACAGCCCCGGAGAGCCCATGTCATTGCCGCGCATGCAGCCGAAGGACGGCGTCGCCTGGATCACCGGCGCGAGCTCCGGCATCGGCGAGGCGGTGGCGCTCGAACTGGCCGAGCGTGGCTGGACGGTGGCGATCACGGCGCGCCGGCTCGACCTGCTGGAGGTGATCGCCGACAGTGCCGCCGACCTGCCCGGCCGCATCGTCGCCCATGCCGGCGACGTCACCGATGCTGCGGCGATGCGGGCGCTGGTCGAGGGCATCGAGAGCGTGCACGGGCCGATCGCACTCGCCTTCCTCAATGCCGGCATCGCGCCGAAATCCAAGACCGAGCCGCTCGACCTTGCGGCGCTGGAGGCGGCTGTCGACATCAACCTGCTCGGTGCCGCCCGCGGGCTTGCCGCGGTGCTGGAGCGGATGAAGCAGCGTGGGCGCGGGCACATCGTCGTGAACGCTTCGGTCGCCGGCTATGGCGGCCTGCCGGGCGCGGTGGCCTATGGCACCTCGAAGGCGGGAGCGATCTATCTGTGCGAATCGCTGAAGCCGGGCTGCGAGAAGTTCGGCATCCGCGTGCAGGTGCTCAATCTCGGCTTCATCGACACGCCGATGACGCAGAAGCACGAATATTTGATGCCGTTCCTGATGCCGGTCGAGGAGGCGGCGCGGCGCGCGGTCGACGGCTTCGAGCGCGGCGGCTTCGAGATCGCCGTCCCGCGCCGGATGGCCTGGGGGCTGAAGCTGCTGAACCTGCTGCCGTACCCGCTCTATTTCCGCGCGGTCACGCGACTGTCCAGGCGCGGCGGCTAGCCGCATCGTCCCGCGGGACGGCGCTTGCGTCAGTTGCCGCCCAGCGTTGCCAGCGCATCGAGAGCGCGGCGGCGGCCTAAATCGAGCGCGATGATCGGCTCGGGATAGGTCTCGCCGAGCCGGATGTTGGTGGCCGCGAGCTCCGCCGGGCGCGCCTTCCAGGGTTGATGAATCGACTTGTCGCCGAGGCCGGCGATCTCCGGCACCCAGCGGCGGACATATGAGCCCTTGGGGTCGAACTTCTCGCCCTGCGTGACCGGATTGAAGATGCGGAAATAGGGGGCGGCGTCGGCGCCCGAGCCCGCGACCCATTGCCAGCTCGCAGGATTGTTGGCCGGGTCGGCATCGACCAGCGTGTCCCAGAACCAGGCCTCGCCCTCGCGCCAGTCGATCAGCAGGTGCTTGATCAGGAAGGAGGCCACGACCATCCGCACGCGGTTATGCATCCAGCCGGTCGTCCAGAGCTCGCGCATGCTGGCATCGATGATCGGATAGCCGGTCTGCCCGCGCCGCCAGGCGCGCAACGCCGCCGAATCGTTCCGCCACGGAAACCTGTCGAAGCGCCGGTTGTAGTTCGCCGTCGCCAGACCGGGATTGTGGAAGAGCAGATGGTAGGAGAACTCGCGCCAGCCGATCTCCGAGAGGAACTTGTCGACATCGCCCTGCAATGCCGGATGCGCATGGGCGGCGGCCTGCGCCGCATGCCAGATCTGACGCGGGCTGAGCTCGCCGAAGCGCAGATGCGGCGAAAGCCGCGAGGTCGCGGCCTTATCCGGGCGATCGCGCTCCTCGCCATAGCCGCGAATCGGCCCATCGAGAAACTCGGCCAGAGCCTGTCGGGCGCCAGCTTCGCCCGGCATCCAGGCTTCGCGCAGCCCTCCGGCCCAATCGGGCGCGGTCGGCTCGAGCGCCAGCGCCTCGAGGGGGAGCGCACGCTTTTTCAACTGTGGCGGCAAGGGCAGGGCGTCGATTCGCTCTGGCGCGGGTCCTGGCGTCGCCGGCTCGCCCTTGGCCCGGGCGGCGCGCCAATAGGGCGTGAACACCTTCATCGGCGTTCCGCTGGTGGTGGCGATCTCCCAGGGCTCGTTGAGCAGGTTCGCGTTGTGGCTTTCGACCTTGACGCCGGCAGCCAGGAGATTCGCCTTCAGCGCCGTGTCGAGCGCGACCGCGGCGCCGTCATAGCGCCGGTTCCAACTGACGATATCGATGCCGCATGCGGCCACGACTTCCGGAAGGATTCGGGCCGGGTCGCCCTGCATCAGCACGAGCGCGCCGCCCTTATCCGTCAGGCTTTTCGCCAGGGCAGCGAGCGAGCGCGACAACCACCAGCGCGCGGCGCCGCCGAGCGGCCGACGTTCTGGCCCCTCGTCGTGGATGTAGAGGCAAAATACAGGGCCGCGCGATGCGGCCGCTGCGAGGGCGGAATTGTCGGCGAGCCGGAGGTCGTCGCGGAACCAGACAAGGGAGGATGCGCTCATCGCAAGCTTGCCTCGACGTTTCTGCGAGTAGGCCAGTGTGTCGCGCCGGAAAGAGCGCCTTCGAGGAACTGCCGATGGAGGGAAAGGTTCGTCACCGGAGCGATCGCCACAAGGCGGAACAGCTTAAAGCGGCGACTGATTCCGAACGCGGGCGCCCAGGCGCTGCGAGCCTGAGACGGAAGCGCGTCGCAGCCGGTGGCACCGCAGGGAGCGACTATCAGCGACTGATCGGGAGTTTGGAGGCCTCGCCCGGAATCGAACCGGGGTGCAAGGATTTGCAGTCCTCTGCGTAACCACTCCGCCACGAGGCCATCCTGGGAATTGCCATACGGCGAATTCCTTAGCGCCGCGTATAACCACATGGCGGGCCTGCCCGCAACCCAATCCGACGCCATGCACAGGCGAACATTGTCCCAAGCGATTTCCTGCCATGGGAATGTCGTAAAGGGCTTGCGCCCATGGGGGAGCGCCGCTATACGCCGCCCACCGGTCCCGGATAGCTCAGCGGTAGAGCAATCGACTGTTAATCGATTGGTCGCAGGTTCGAATCCTGCTCCGGGAGCCAGTGCTCCCACGGTGTTTTCGAAGCATTGGCAATTTCTCCTGAAATTGGCCTGGGTAGCACATGGGTAGCAAATTTAGCGGCGGCTCGCATTGAACGAACGCTGCGCCGCCTGGCGACCGGGCCGACCGGCCGGTACCCTGGTCGCCAACGTAACGCTGCAACGAATTTGAGCTGGCAACGGCGGAGGCCGAGAAGTGGCCCTGATGGCGATTGCTAAAATGCAACAACGCTCGGCCGCATGCGTTGCTGGCAATTCAAAGCCTTGCACAACTAGCGATCGGTGATCTTAGGTTTGCCTACCTGATAGGGGGAGGCACATGATTGCTCGTCTAACAGCGGTGCTGAGCATCTCGGCCGCTCTCGCTGGCTGCATGAATGCAGCGCGTCCGGGTTCGATGCCGCCGGGGTCGGAAGAGGCGCTGCAGCAAGCGAAGGAGCAAGAGCCTCTCATTCGCCGAATGATCGCTCAGGCGCTGGTCAATGCGAACGAGATGAAGGCCGGCCCGTTCTCGCCGCGTGCCCGCGTCAGCAGCGCAACGATAACCGGACCTAACGTCCATCAGGACCCTATCACGGGCGGCTGGGCCGTTCTGTTTTGCGTCAATGCCCAGTCTAAGCGGAATTTTTCGGAGACAATCCAGAAGCAAATCGCGGTCTACAAGACGGCGAATGGCTGGCGCCTGTCGGGCCGCAACCTTCAAGGCGGCATCGATTGCGGGAAGGAGACCAAGCCGTTCACCGATCTCATCACCCTGGCGAGCGAGCTCGCGGACGCTCATGACCAAGCCAAGCAGTGATCTCTGACGCGCCGAACCGTTGGGCGGATGCGAGTGCCCGCCGTTTCGGCGTGTACTGAGCAATATCCGCGAGTTCTTCGCGATGACGGCTGGAGTCTATCTGCTCGGCGCCATCAACCGGCCGCCCTTTTCCCGAGCCGAGCTTCGTAACAGGCAGCCGCAATGTGACCAGTGGCTGGCCACCCTGTTCGATGGCGGCCAGCCGCTGCAGTCGCTGGCTCAGCTCAGGCCGAGCACGCCCTGCAGCTTGGCGAGGTCCTCGGCCAGCGTCGTGATCGCGGCCGCGAGCGTCTTGCGGTCGGCTTCGCTCAGCTTGTCATAGGTCTCGAAGCCGCCGCTCTGGAGGCGGTACTTGGCCAGCGTCTTCTCGACCGTGGCGAAGTTGGCGTCGACCTTGGCGGCGAAGGCCTTGTCGCTGCGCTCGGTCAGCGGGCGCAGCAGGTCGACGATCTTCTTGGCGCCGTCGATATTGGCCTGGAAGTCCCATAGGTCGGTATGGCTGTAGCGATCCTCCTCGCCGGAGATCTTGGTGGCCGCGACCTCCTCGATCAGGGCCGCAGCGCCGCCGATCATCTTGTCGGGCGGGATGGTCAGGCCCCTGACGCGAGTCTGCAGGTCGCTGACGTCGCTCATCAGCTTGTCGGCGAAGGGGCTGAGGCCCTCCGTGCTCTTCTTGGCGAAGAGCCCGTACTCGATCCTGTGGAAGCCGGTGAACTCCGGATCCTCCTCCTTCTTCTCATGGTCGTCGGCGCGTGAATCGATCGCGCCGTCGAGATCGCTGAACAGCTCGGCGATCGGCTCGATCATCTCGTAGGAGACGCGCGTCGAGGCGTAGAGCGACTGCGCCTTGGCGAGGTCGCCGGCCTTGACCGCGTCGGTGAAGGCCTTGGTGTCACGGACCAGCGTGTCGACGCCACGCGAGACGTAGAGCTTGTAGTCCGCGATCGGGGTGACGAGCTCGAGCGGCGAGACGGCGAGAGCCGGGCTCGCGATCACGGCGACGATCATGCTGGCGCCGGCCAGCCAGGCGAAACGCTTGGCCATCCTAGTCTCCTGTCTTTTTCGAGTTGGGTGTCGTTGCGGAGGCGACCCGGGCGCGGGCCGCGGTGATGAGCGCATGGGCGAGGTGCTCGCCCTTGGCCTGGACGCCGGGCAGGGCGAAGTAATAGCCGCCGCCGACGGGCTTGATGTATTCCTCCAGCGGCTCGCCGTTGAGGCGCTTCTGGACGGCGATGAAGCCGCGCTCCAGGTCCTGCTGGAAGCAGATGAAGAGCAGGCCCATGTCGAGCTGGCCGGCCCTGGTGACGCCGTTCGAATAGTTGAAGGGCCGGCGCAGCATGCGGCTTGCGTCCGTCTCGGGCCGGCGCGGGTTGGCGAGGCGGATATGGGCGTCGAGCCGGGTGCGCTTGCCTTCGGGATCGGAGGCGTAGTCCGGCACGTCATATTCCCGGGCCAAGCCGAGCGGCGCGCCGGTCGCCTTCTCGCGGCCCATGATCTCCTCCTGCTCGCGCAGCGCCGTGCGGTCCCAGCGCTCGACGAAGTTCCGGATCAGGCGGACGACCTGATAGGTGCCGCCCGTTGCCCAGTCCGGTTCGCCGGCATCGGCCTGGACCCAGACGAGTCGGTCCATCAGGTCGGCTTCGGCCGCGTCGGGATTGGCGGTGCCATCGCGGAAGCCGAGCAGGTTGCGCGCGCTTTCCGGCGGCGTGCCGGGCTTGGCGGGCCGCGCCGGCACGGTGCCCTCCTGCTTCCAGCGCAGGATCAGCAGGTCGGGCGTGTTCTTCACGATGTCGCGCAGCGCGTGGATGTTGGTGTCGGCGCTGTTCGAGCTGATTTGCAGCAAGAGGTCGCCATGGCAGAGCGCGCCGTCGAGCGCGTCGTTCGGGAAGCGCCGCATGCGCTGCAAATGCGCGGGCTTCAGCGGCGCCAGGCCGAAGCGCTCGTCGAAGAGGGACGAGCCGAGCGCGGCCGTGATGGTCAGGTTGTCGGGCGCGATCACCGGGCCGAGGATGCCGCTATCGGGTGGCGGATAGGCCGGGTCGGCCGTCGGTGCCTCGCCGCCCTGCATCAGGAAGGCGATGCGCTCGGTCAGCAGCCGGAACAGCCGATCGAGATCGTCGAGCGAGGTCGCGACCACGTCGAAGGCGGCGACGAGCCCGGTGGCCGGGCGCGGCGTGACGATGCCGGGCTGGTGCCTGCCATAGAAGGGCTGGCGCTGGGCTGTGTCGTCGCTTTCAGGCGCGGCGGCGGGGTTCTGCGCAGGGGCGGCGACGGCGCCTGAGAAAGGGCAGGAGCCGAGCGCGACCGCGCCGGCCGAGAGCAGCGCGCGGCGCGAGGGGCGGAAAGGATCGGCGGGCTTGCTCATGGCGTCTTCCCGCTTGCGTCGAGCGTCAGCTTCGCGCGCATGGCGGTAAGGTCGCCGGCCAGGGCTGCTGATGCGCCAGCGCTGTCCGGTCCGCGCTCGACCGTGCCGAGATCGGCGGCGGTCTTTGCGGCGAGGGGGGCGTCCAGCCGCGTGACCAAGGGCTGCAGCAGTTCGACGATCTTGCGGATACCAGCCACTTGCGAGGCTGAGGCCTCGCTCGGCTTCACGAGCCCGGCTGCGGCTCGCACCGCCCCGCCAAGCATGGCATCGGGCAGCACCGTGCGTGCGGCGAGAGCGTCGGCTAGCGCCTTGGCCTTGTCTTGCAGCGACGCCGGCGATTTGACGAATGTCGCCAGATCCGCTTCCGAGCGCGAGCCTGCCGCGTTGGCGAGGGCGAGCTTGAGATCGGCGATCGGGCCCGCCTTCAGTTCATCGTCGGTCAGCGCCGGTTGCAGGCGGGCAAAGGCTGCGCTGGCTTCGGCGGCGCGCTGAGCGACTGCGTCGATGTCGCGGGCTTCTGCCGCGCCCCGCAACTGTTCCAGCGCCGCCGCCAGCGCATCGGACTGGCCGATCAGGTAGACCCGGTATTCCGCCACCGGCCCGATGAAATCCATCAGCGCGAGCTTGGGCGCAGCGGCATCGTTCGAGGCCTTGACGATCAGCCTGCCGCGCGGCGCGCTGAGCAGGCCGCAGGTCATGGCGTATTCGCCGGGATGGAGCTGCGCCGTCAGCCGGCGCGACTGGCCGGGCACGATGTTCTCGCGCTCCTCGACCACGATGACGCCGTCCAAAATCTCCCATTCGAGCGCGCGCTGGCTGCGATTGGTGACAATGAAGGAGGTCTTGCCGGCCGGCACCGTGATCTGCGCCGGCTCGCAGGTGCGCTCGGTGATGGCGATGGCGACATCTTGGGCGGAGCTTTGGCCGGGGCGGGGCTTGGCGCCGCGCTGGGCCGCATAGAAGAAGGCGGCCACCCCGCCGCAGAGGATCAGCGCCGTGCCGGCCATGGCGAGGCGCAGGGCAGGCGAGGGCTTGCCACTGGAGGCCGCGGCGGTCACGGCCGGGCTCCGCTCAGCTTCGGCTCGGGCCGGCCGGTCGCGAGGAAGAAGGCGAGGGTGGGGACGAGGAAGGCGAGATAGGCCAGCACCTCGCCGAGCGTGGCGCGCTCCTGATAGCCGAAGAAGCCGGAAAGCACCGAGCCGAGGGGGCCGTCGACCGGCAGGAGCGCGCCGATGTCGTAGGCGATCTGCTGCAAGCCGTTCCACAGCCCGGCCTCGTGCAGGGCGCGCACTGCATTGGCGACCAGCCCGGCCGCGACGAACAGGATGAAGATGCCGGTCCAGCGGAAGAAGACGCGCAGGTTGAGCTTCATCCCCATCGCGTGGATGGCGAAGCCGACGACCACCGCGCCGGCAAGGCCGAGCGCGGCCCCGGCCGGCGCCTCCCAGCCGCTGCTCTGCTGCAGGACGGCGAGGAGGAAGAAGACGGATTCGAGCCCTTCGCGCGCCACCGCCAGGAAGGCGAGGCCGACCAGGGCCAGCCCCTGCCGCTCGCCCGACAGCGCCGCGTCGATGCCGGCATGCAGCTCGCCCTTGATGCTGCGGGCGGCCTTGCGCATCCAGAACACCATCGAGGTCAGCAGCGCCACGGCGATCAATCCGACGCAGGCCTCGAACAGCTCCTGCGCCCGCTGTGGCAACTCGCCGCTGACGATGTCGAGCCCGGCGCCGACCGCGAGGCTCGCGCCGCAGGCGAGCACGGCGCCGACCCAGAGCGCCGGCAGCCATTCGCTCCGGCCGGTGCGGGCGAGGTAACTCGCAATAATCCCCACGATCAGCGCGGCCTCGATGCCTTCGCGCAGCATGATGAGGAAGGGAACGAGCATGGCAGTGATTCCCCAGTTCCCGCGTGAACGAACCAAACGGTGCCGAACTGGACGGGGCTTGCCGTATTGCAACGGCTTTGGCCGGTCAACGCGGCCGAAATGTGTTGGCTGGATTGGGAAACGTGATTGGGATCAGTAGTTTATACGGGTTCTAATCTTGGCTTCGCCGACCGGGCGGCAGAGATGACGCGAGCGTCGCCCATGCCATTGTGTCATGCTGCGGTGCTACGCAGGCGCCTGCCGCCATCTTGCCTTTTTCGGCGGGCTCGAACAAAAGCTGAGGCGGAGCGGCTCGTGGTGCTGCGCTGACGGAGATTGCGAACATGGACGGCTTCACAGAGCTGCGCCGCGTGATGGTCGATTGCCAGCTGCGCACTTACGAAGTGACCGACCGCACCCTGCTCGCCGCGGCCGACCGGGTGCCGCGCGAGGCCTTCGTGCCGGCCGAGCTCTCCCATCTCGCCTATCTCGACCAGCCCGTGCCGCTGCCGGGCACCGGCCGCGCGCTGATGGCGCCGATGGTGATCGCGCGGATGATCCAGGTGCTCGATCTCCAGCCGGGCGAGAAGGTCCTCGAATATGGCGGCGGCAGCGGCTTCGGCGCAGCGCTGATGGCCGAGATGGGCACGCAGGCGACGCTCTGGGAGCCGGATGAAGCGGCCTTCGCCCTGGCGCAGGGCGCGCTCAAGCAGGCGGGCACGGCGGGCGTCACGCTCAGTGCCTCGCGGCCGGCCGATTCGGATTTCGACGCGGTGCTGGTCAGCGGCGCCTGCGAGACGGCGCCGGAAAGCTTGTTCGGGCTGGTGAAGAACGGCGGCAGGCTGATCGCGATCGAGGGAATCGGTCGCTCGGCCCGGGTGAAGCTCTATCAGAAGGCCGGGGAGTCGATGTCGGCGCGGCCCGTCTTCGATGCGGCGGCGCCGATTCTTGAGGAATTCCGCCGGAAACCGGGTTTCGTGTTCTAAAGGTGTCGCATTTTTGCGGCACTGCGACAGAGAAACCGTCGCAACGTCAGCGCGGCGTTGGCCTAGGGCTTGGCGATGGCTATGATTTGTATGAACTTTGCCGAGGCTGGGGCGATGCCTGGGCGCGACTCCAGTCCGCAAGAGGCGTCCACGTGATTGAAAACGAAGTAAAGCGGAAGCGGTTCGGCTACAGCCTCGCGGCGGTGCTGACCACACTTCTTGGGGCGGCGCACTTCGCGCCGGCCTCCGCGCAAACCATGGAAGCGGCGCTTTCCCGCGCCTATAACGGCAATCCGACCCTGAATTCGCAGCGCGCCCAGGTGCGCGTCACCAACGAGAACGTGCCGCAGGCGCTCTCGGGCTACCGGCCGCAGATCACGGCCTCCGCCGATATCGGCGCCGAGATCACCAATTCGCACATCCCGACCGTGGGCGGCGTCAGCAACCGCTCGACCGAACGAACCGCGCCGCGCGGCGTCGGCGTCCAGGTCAGCCAGAACATCTTCAACGGCGGCGGCACCGCGAGCGGCGTCAGCGCGGCCGAATCGCAGGTGCTCGGCGCTCGCGCGACCTTGCAGAACACCGAGCAGAACGTGCTGCTCGATGCCGCGACCTCCTATATGAACGTGCTGCGCGACACGGCGATCCTCAACCTCAACCGCAACAACGTCGAGGTTCTCGAGGAGCAGCTGCGCCAGACCCGCGACCGGTTTCAGGTCGGTGAAGTCACCCGCACCGACGTCGCGCAGGCCGAAGCCCGGCTCTCCTCGGCGCAGTCGCAGGCGATCCTGGCCGAATCCAACCTGAAGACCAGCATCGCGCGCTACCGCCAGAATGTCGGCGTCGAGCCGAAGTCGCTGGCGCCCGGCCGCCCGGTCGAGAACCTGCTGCCCAAGAGCCTCGACGTTGCGCTCAGGAGCGCGCTGGTGGTGCATCCGGCGATCGTCGCGGCGCTGCATGGCGTCGATGTCGCCGAGTTGCAGGTCAAGGTCACCGAGTCCGATCTCTATCCCTCGCTCGACGTCATCGGCAGCGTCGCCCGGCGCTACGACAACCAGTTCGGCGGCGACAAGGTCAACACGGCCAGCATCGTCGGCCGCCTGACCATTCCGATCTACGAGGGCGGGCAGATCTATTCCCGCACCCGCCAGGCCAAGGAAACCGCCGGCCAGCGCCGGATCGACGTCGACACCCAGCGTGACACGGTGCGTGCCGCCGTGGTCTCGGCCTGGGGCGGGCTCGATGCCGCCAAGGCGCAGATCATCGCCGCGCAGGCCCAGGTCCAGGCCGCCGAGACCGCGCTCGCCGGCGTGCGCGAAGAGGCCAAGGTCGGCCAGCGCACCACGCTCGACGTGCTCAACGCCCAGCAGGAACTGGTCAGCGCCCGCTCGACCCTGGTCACCGCGCAGCGCGACCGCGTCGTCGCCTCCTATTCGGTGCTCTCGGCGACCGGCAAGCTCTCGGCCACGACGCTGAAGCTCAAGACCGAGGTCTACGACGCCCGCCGCCACTACGACCAGGTCAAGGGCCTGCTCTGGGGCACGCAGACGCCCGACGGCCGCTGAGCGGCATCCCACCGACGTGGCTGCCTGACGCGGCTCTCCGTGCTTCCGGTGTCACGTACCAAGGTGGGTTGCGCCCCGGTTCTCGACAGCCACGCCAGCCGGCTTACGTCAGCGAGTTCTCGGAAGGTCTCGCTGACCTAACTGTCTTTGGTCCGGTAATCACGGCTTTCCTGCCTGACCTTAGGAGACATTCCGGCAACAGACCGGATTTCTCCTGTGGGTGGGCTGAAACCTGCCTTGCTTGCTGCCCTTTCGGTGAAATACTCAACTTTGGGGCAGCGTTGATTCTGGTGACGCGCCCGGTGTCGAGTGGTCCGGATCCAGCATGAGCGCGCAACCGAAGCCCAACGAACCGTCGATGGAGGAGATTCTCGCCTCCATCCGCCGGATCATCGCGGACGACGACAAGCCTGCCGCCGCCGCGCCGGAGCCGGAGCTTGCTCCCGTGGCGGAACCCGCCCCGGCGGCTGAGGGCCCGGCCGCCGATATCGACGAGGACGTGCTCGACCTCGGCGCCGAGGCCAGCCTGATCCCGCCGCCCGAGCCGGAAGCGCAGGACATCGATTTCCTCGATGCGCCCGAGGTCGAGGCCGCCGCTCCCGAGCCGGAGCCCGCGCCGATGCTGCCGCCCGAGCCGCCGGCCCAGGCCTTCGTGCCGCCGCCGTTCCAGCCGGCCCCGCCACCGCCCTTCGACATGGCTTCGCTGATCTCAGACCAGACCAGCTCGTCCGTCCACAACGCCTTCGGCGCGCTCGCCCACACCGTCCTGAGCAACAACGCCCGCACGCTCGAGGATCTGGTCAAGGACATGCTGAAGCCGATGCTCAAGACTTGGCTCGACGACAACCTGCCGACCATGGTCGAGCGGCTGGTCCGCGCCGAGATCGAGCGCGTCGCGCGCGGCGGGCGGAACTGAGCTTCGTCATCTGGTAGCCGATCTGCGGCTGGCGCATTGGGAATGCCGCCTGCGCCCGCTATATCTGCGCATGACGGCGCGCCGCCGCCGCAAGCAGGTTGAGCGAGGATAGTGCCATGTCGAAGAAGCCCGTCTCCCGGATCGATCTCAAGTCCAACACCAAGACCGCCATGATCGAGCTGCTCAATGCCCGGCTCGCCGATGGCATCGACCTCGCGCTCGTCACCAAGCAGGCGCATTGGAACCTGAAGGGTCCGGGCTTCATCGCCATCCACGAGATGCTCGACGGTTTCCGCACCGAGCTCGACGGCCATGTCGACACGGTGGCCGAGCGCGTCGCGCAGCTTGGCGGCATCGCGCTCGGCACGACGCAGACCGTCGCTGCGGCGACCAAGCTCAAAGCCTATCCGACCGAGATCGTCGCGGTGAAGGACCATCTCGCCGAGCTGATCGAGCGCTATGCCGAGGCCGCCAAGAGCGTGCGCGCCGCGATCGACACGGCCGACGAGGCCGGCGATGCCGACACCGCCGATATCTTCACGGGATACTCCCGGGCCCTCGACAAGGCGCTCTGGTTCCTGGAATCGAGCGCCGCCTGAGAGCGCTTGCGAATTCTACTGGGGTGGCCGCCTGACGCGGCCGTCTGCGCTTCCGGTGCTCACGTACAAACGTACGCTCCGCTCCGGTTCTCGACGGCCACGCCAGTCGACTCACCCCAGCGAAGTCTCAAGCACTCTCACCCCCGAGGGCGTCGCTGCGTCGAAAACGTTGACGCGGCCCCATCCCATGGGCTCTTAAGGCGAACCTTTAGGCCTTCCGATTTCCGGCCGGGACTTCCCGGCCGTTTTGCGTTCGAGCGAAGCGATGATGGACAAGACATTCGAGCCGGCCTCCGTTGAGGCCCGCATCAGCAAGGCCTGGGAAGAGGCCGATGCCTTCAAGGCCGGGCGCGGCGCCGAGCCGGGCGCCGAGCCGTATTGCATCGTCATCCCGCCGCCGAACGTCACCGGCTCGCTGCATATGGGCCACGCGCTCAACAACACCTTGCAGGACGTGCTCTGCCGCTTCGAGCGCATGCGCGGCAAGGACGTGCTCTGGCAGCCGGGCACAGACCATGCCGGCATCGCGACGCAGATGGTGGTGGAGCGCAAGCTCGCGGCCGAGAACAAGACCGACCGCCGGACCATGGGCCGCGAGGCCTTCCTCGAAGAGGTCTGGCGCTGGAAGGCTGAATCCGGCGGCACCATCGTCAACCAGCTCAAGCGCTTAGGGGCCTCCTGCGACTGGTCGCGCGAGCGCTTCACCATGGATGAGGGCCTGAGCGCGGCCGTGCTCAAGGTCTTCGTCGCCCTGCACAAGCAGGGCCTGATCTACCGCGCCAAGCGCCTGGTGAACTGGGACCCGAAGTTCCAGACCGCGATCTCCGACCTCGAGGTGATCCAGGTCGAGAAGACCGGCTCGTTCAAGTGGGAGCGGGGCGGGGAGGAGGCGTTCGACGCCGCCAAGCTCGACAAGGCGCTGAACCGCGACCCGAGCGGGCACCTCTACTATTTCGACTACCCGCTCGAAGGCGTCACCTATGACGCCAACGATCCCTCGACCTATATCACGGTCGCGACGACGCGGCCGGAGACGATGCTGGGCGATACCGGCGTCGCGGTGCATCCCGAGAACGAAAAGATCGGCCACCTGATCGGCAAGAACGCGGTCCTGCCGCTGGTCGGCCGCGTCATCCCGATCTTCGGCGACGACTACGCCGATCCGGAGAAGGGCACCGGCGCGGTCAAGATCACGCCGGCGCACGACTTCAACGATTTCGAGGTCGGCAAGCGCCACAAGCTCGCGGTCATCAACATCTTCGACGCCGAGGCGCGGCTGACCCTCGACGGCAACGATGATTTCCTCGCTGGCGTCCAGCCGGCTGCCGAGACGCTGAAGCTCGACGGCTTCGACCGCTTCGCGGCCCGGCGCGCCATCGTCGCGCTGATGGCCGAGCGCGGCCTGCTCGCCAAGGTCGAGCCCCACGGTCATACCGTGCCGCATGGCGACCGCTCCGATGTCGCGATCGAGCCCTGGCTGACCGACCAATGGTATGTCGACGTCAAGCCGCTGGCCGAGCGCGCGTTGAAAGCCGTCAAGGACGGCCGCACCAAGATCACGCCGGAGAGCTGGACCAAGACCTACAACGACTGGCTCGAGAACATCGAGCCCTGGTGCGTCTCGCGCCAGCTCTGGTGGGGCCACCAGATCCCGGCCTGGTACGGGCCGGACGGCGAGTGCTTCGTCGCCGAATCCGAGGCCGCCGCGCAGGCGCAGGCGCTCGGCCACTATGGCGGTCCTGTCGCGCTCACCCGCGACGGGGACGTGCTCGACACCTGGTTCTCCTCGGCGCTCTGGCCGTTCTCGACGCTGGGCTGGCCGGAGGAGACGGCCGAGCTGAAGCGCTACTACCCGACGGCGACGCTGGTCACGGCCTTCGACATCATCTTCTTCTGGGTCGCCCGGATGATGATGATGGGCCTCAACTTCATGGACGAGGTGCCGTTCCGCGACGTCTACATCCACGCCATCGTTCGCGACGAGAAGGGCGCGAAGATGTCGAAGACGAAGGGCAACGTCATCGATCCGCTGACGCTGGTCGACAAGTACGGCGCCGACGCGCTGCGCTTCACGCTCTCGGCCATGGCGGCGCAGGGCCGCGACATCAAGCTCGCGACCGCGCGCGTCGAGGGCTACCGCAACTTCGCGACCAAGATCTGGAACGCCGCCCGCTTCGCCGAGATGAATGGCTGCGCCCGCGTTGCCGGCTTCGATCCAGCCGCGGTGAAGCAGCCGCTCAATCGCTGGATCCTGAGCGAGGCTGCCCGCGCCAGCGAGGAGATCGCCGAAGGCATCGTTTCGTTCAAGTTCAACGAGGCGGCCGGCAGCGCCTATCGCTTCGTCTGGAACCAGTTCTGCGACTGGTATCTCGAACTGGCCAAGCCGGTGCTGCAGGGCGAAGGCGTGGCGCCAGAGGAGAAGGCCGAGACGCAGGCGACCGTCGCCCATGTCATCGACCTGATATCCCAGCTGCTGCACCCGTTCATGCCGTTCATGACCGAGGAGCTCTGGGCGGTGAAGGGGGGCGAGGGCGCGCCGCGCAAGCTCGCCAAGGGCGACGATGCGCTGGTCTGCCTGACGCGCTGGCCCGAGCTCGCCGGCTTGAAGGACGAGACGGCCGAGGCCGAGATCGGCTTCGTCGTCGACCTGATCTCCGATATCCGCTCGGTTCGCTCGGAGACCAACGTCCCGGCCGGGACGCAGGTGCCGCTGGTGCTGGTCAATGCCAGCGCTGCGACCAAGGCCGCGGTCGAGGCGTGGGCGCCGATGATCGAGCGGCTGGCGCGGGTCTCGAATATCGCTTTTGAGGCCGTTTCGCCGGCGCAATCGGCTCAGATCATCGTGCGCGGCGAGGTCGCGGCCCTGCCGCTCGCCGGCATCATCGATCTCGACGCCGAGCGGGCGCGGCTGGAGAAGGAGCTGGCCAAGCTCGACCAGGACATCCTCGCGGTCGATCGCAAGCTCGGCAACCCCGACTTCGTGGCGCGCGCGCCCGAAGAGGTCGTCGAGGAGAACCGCGAGCGCAAGGCGCAGGCCGAGGCGCGCAAGATCAAGATCGCCGAGGCTTTGGCGCGGCTGTCGTAAAGGGCGGCGGCACCTCGCCGTCATTGCGAGGAGCGCAGCGACGAAGCAATCCAGGGGGCTCGCTCACGCAATCCCCCTGGATTGCTTCGCTGCGCTCGCAATGACGGTGGCGGGCAAGCTGCGGCTTTTTGCCAACAGCCGGTCATGAAACCGTCGCCAAATTGACCTTGATGTAGGCGAGCTCTGGTATATTCACGGAAACGCGATTAGATGCGCGTGGCGCAGGCCCGCCATGCGCCATCGACCCGCAGCACGAGGCGAGTAGTTCCGACGCATGCTCAAGCGAGCTTATGACTGGTGCGTATCTTACGCCTCCCACCCGGGCGCTCCCTATCTGCTCTTCGCGCTGACTTTCGTCGAAAGCTCGATCAGCCCGCTGCCGCCGCTGCCGCTGCTGCTGCCGATGTGCATCGCGCGGCCGGATCGCGCCTGGTTCTATGCCCTGGTCTGCTCGCTGGGGGCGGTTTCGGGCGGCTATCTCGGCTATGCGATCGGCGCCTTCCTCTATGACTCGGTCGGCTCCTGGCTGATCGGCATCTACGGCCTGCAGGACAAGGCCGCGCACCTGATCGCGACCTCGCAGGATTTCTGGTTCTGGGTGCTGGTCACCAAGGGCCTGACGCCGATCCCGTTCAAGATCGTCACGATCATGTCCGGCTTCCTGCATTTCGACATCTGGAAGTTCACGCTCGGCATGGTCGTCTCGCGCGTCACCTTCTTCGCCATGATTGCGGTCGCGCTGCGCTTCTACGGCGACGACATCCGCATCTTCATCGAAAAGCATTTGCCGCTCAGCGCAGCCGTGCTGGCGCTCGTGGTGATCGGCGGCTTCTTCGTGCTGCCGGCGGTGCTTTAACTCTTCACAGACGCCGCGATTTCGACTGCGTCGTCCCGGACAAGCGGCGAAGCCGCGCCGCTCCGGGATCCATCGTAGAGCGCCGAAGTCCTAAGATGAATCCCCGCACTCTGCGGCGTTGCGGCCGGGATCACGGCGCGGGGGATGATCGCCGCCCCGCTGATTTGTGACATCCCCGCAACACCGATCCGCATTGCGCAGGCACCGCTCTGCACTGCCGGAATTGCCGCGATGCTGCCACAAAGCGCGCCCAGCAAAGGGTCGCACTAAGTCTCTGAGATATAGAAGAATTAAACTCTGTCTGGCAGGATTGGGGCGTCGATTTACCCTGCATCCTGCCGAGGCGTGAACGTTGCGTCCGGCGCGGGCGGCGTGGCACATCTGCCACGCACCCTAAGTGCAGGGCGGAACGAGGAAAAAGAAGATGGACGCGCGCGTTTTCGACAAGTCGAAACTCCCCAGCCGGCATGTCAGCGTCGGGCCGGCGCGTGCTCCGCATCGCTCCTATTATTATGCGATGGGGATGACCTCGAAGCAGATTTCGCAGCCCTTCGTCGGCGTCGCGTCCTGCTGGAACGAAGCCGCTCCCTGCAACATCTCGCTGATGCGCCAGGCCCAGGCCGTGAAGAAGGGCGTCGCCTCCGCCCAGGGCACGCCGCGCGAGTTCTGCACCATCACCGTGACCGACGGCATCGCCATGGGCCACCAGGGCATGAAGTCGTCGCTCGCCTCGCGCGAGTGCATCGCCGACTCGGTCGAGCTCACCATGCGCGGCCATTGCTATGACGCGCTGGTCGGCCTCGCCGGCTGCGACAAGTCGCTGCCCGGCATGATGATGGCGATGGTGCGCCTCAACGTTCCCTCGATCTTCATCTATGGCGGCTCGATCCTGCCCGGCACCTTCAAGGGCAAGCCGGTCACCGTTCAGGACGTGTTCGAGGCCGTCGGCAAGCACTCGGTCGGCGCGATGTCGGACGAGGACCTGAAGGAGCTGGAGGAGGCGGCCTGCCCGTCCTCGGGCTCCTGCGGCGCGCAGTTCACCGCCAACACGATGGCGACCGTCGCCGAGGCGATCGGGCTTGCCCTGCCGTATTCCTGCGGGGCGCCGGCGCCCTACGATGTCCGCGACACCTTCTGCTACACCGCCGGCGAGATGGTGATGGAGCTGATCGCCCGGAACATCCGGCCGCGCGACATCGTCACCCGCAAGGCGCTGGAGAACGCCGCGATGGTCGTCGCCGCCTCGGGCGGCTCGACCAATGGCGCGCTGCACCTGCCGGCGATCGCGCATGAATGCGGCATCGACTTCGACCTTTTCGCCGTCGCCGAGATCTTCAAGAAGACGCCCTATATCGCCGACCTGAAGCCGGGCGGAAAATACGTCGCCAAGGACATGTTCGAGGTCGGCGGCATCCCGCTGCTGATGAAGACCCTGCTCGACCACGGCTTCCTGCATGGCGACTGCATGACCGTCACCGGCCGCACCATCGCCGAGAACCTCGCCTCGGTGAAATGGAACGACGAGCAGGACGTCATCCGCCCCGCCAACAAGCCGCTCTCTGATAATGGCGGCGTCGTCGGCCTGCAGGGCAACCTCGCTCCCGAGGGCGCGATCGTGAAGATCGCCGGCATGACGACCGAGCAACTGACCTTCACCGGCCCGGCGCGCTGCTTCGATTGCGAGGAAGACGCCTTCAAGGCCGTCGCCAATCGCGAGTACGAGGTCGGCGACGTGCTGGTCATCCGCTACGAGGGGCCCAAGGGCGGCCCCGGCATGCGCGAGATGCTCTCGACCACCGCAGCGCTCTACGGCCAGGGCATGGGCGACAAGGTCGCGCTCATCACCGACGGGCGCTTCTCGGGCGCGACGCGCGGCTTCTGCGTCGGCCATGTCGGGCCTGAGGCGGCTGTCGGCGGGCCGATCGGCCTGCTCAAGGATGGCGACATCATCGAGCTCGACGCCATCACAGGAAAGCTCGCAGTCCGCCTTTCTGATGCCGAACTTGAGGAGCGTCGTAAGGCCTGGACGCCGCGCAAGACCGACTACAACTCGGGCGCGCTGTGGAAGTACGCGCAAACTGTCGGCTCTGCGAAAGGTGGGGCCGTGACCCACCCAGGAGGGGCGGCCGAAACCCATTGCTATGCGGATATCTGACGCCATCATCGTAGGGACGCTGCTGGTCCTGGGCTGCCAGCCGGCAGCCTGGGCACAGGATGCCGTTGCCGGTCGCGCCGCGCCGATTCCGCCGCGGCCGATCCCTGGCGTCGCCTTGCCCGAACCGGAAACGGACGATTCGGCCGTTCCGCAGCCTCTGGCCGGCGGGCTCACGACAGCCCCGGCTGCTCCAGCCCCGCGCGCCGCGCTGCCGCTGGCTCCCTTCACCAACGCCCGCGAAGCCCTCCGGGCCTGGATGCGCGACAAGACGGCGGGCGACCAGGTCGGCGCCGTGCGCGCGCTGGAATACGCCGCCTCGCAGGGCCATCTCACCGCGCAGTTCAAGCTGGGCCGGATGTATGCCGGCGGCGAAGGCGTTCCGACCAACGACCTCAAGGCCTTCGAGTATTTCTCGAAGATCGCGGACGAGAATGCCGACGCGATTCCGGGCACGGCCGATGGCCGCATCGTCGGCAGCGCATTCGTGGCGCTCGGCGGCTATTTCATCGACGGCATCAAGGGCACCTATGTGAAGCCCAATGCCGACCGCGCCTTCGACATGTTCCACTACGCCGCCTCTTATTTCGGTGACCCGGAAGGGCAGTACAACCTGGCTCGGCTCTACATGAACGGCCAGGGCACGCCGCGCGACCAGCGCCAGGCAGCGCGCTGGATGAAGCTCGCGGCCGAGAAGGGGCATGTCCCGGCCCGCGCCGTGTTCGGCGACATGCTGGTGCGCGGCAGCGATGGCGTGCCGCGGCAGGTCTCGCAGGGGCTGATGTGGCTCTCGCTGGCGCGCGACGCGGCCGATCCGCAGCGCGACGCCTGGATCCTGGAGCGCTATGACGCAGCCTTCGCCGCTGCTTCCGCCGGCGACCGCAGCGCCGCGCTCGCGCTCGTCGAGCGGCAGCAGCAATACACCAGCGGCCGCATCCCACCCCGTTGAGACCATTCGCGAATTCTACTGACGAGGCCGTCTGACGCAGCGATCTGCGCTTCCGGTGCTCACGGACATGAAGTCCGCTCCGCTCCGGTTCTCGACCGCCACGCCAGCCGACTCACGCCAGCGAATTCTCGAATGGTCTCAGGTCCGGCGCCTCCTGCATCTGGTTTACTTGGCGTCGCGTATTCCTCGGACAGACCGGGGAGTTCATCATGACCAGCTTCAGGACATCCTTCGCCAGCGCCGCCTTCCTGCTTGGGGCTGTCGCAGCCGCTTCTGCTCAGGAGAACTATGGGGCATGGGCGCCGTTGACCGATCCGTTTCCAAGCACGGGCGGAGGCGGCATCATGATCCACGACTACGACCCGGTTGTCGCCAACGGCGCTTGCACGACGAATTTCCGCGCGGTCGAGCCGAACGGCACCGCCTATCGCAACGTGATCACCTTCGACGCCGTCGAGACGCAGGGCGGCACGCTTTGCAGCAACGGCAAGTGGCGCTCGGCCGATGGCAGCGCCAGCGGCACCACGCGGTTCCGCGTCTTCATCAAGGACGGGGTCAAGCGCGGCTCGGCGCAGTAGCCGCCGCGTGATTTCTCTTGATGATACAGTTCGATTCCCGCCTGCGGCATTGACTGGCGGCCTCCGAACAGCGCGTTATTTAGCTGTGCTGGTTGGACGGGTTGTGTCGTGCTCAAGACTGTCTTCACGATCGGGCTGATCTCGCTCGGCTTCGCTCTGTTGTTCGTTATGCACCTGCTTGAGAAGCGGGGGCTGAATCGCCGCAGGAGCATCGCCTCGCAATTGGCGGCGGCGATCGTTTCCGTCGCTTTGGTGACCGTCGGCGCGGTTTCGGTCCTGCGCTTCGCGCAATTGGCCCAGCAGGCCGCTTTGCAGGATACTGGCGCGCAGCCCCCCGGCTGATCCGCCGGATTTACTGCGGCCGCAACTCCACCAGCACCGGCACATGGTCGGAGGGCTTGTCCCAGCCGCGGACATGCTTGGCGATGCTGACGCCGGCGAGCCGGTCGGCGGCTTGCGGCGAGAGCAGGAGATGGTCGATGCGGATGCCGTTGTTCCGCTGCCAGGCGCCGGCCTGATAATCCCAGAAGGTGTAGAGGCCGGGCGTGTCGGTCGTGGCGCGCAGCGCTTCGGTGAGGCCGAGATTGATCAGGCCGCGGAAGGCCGAGCGCGTCGGCGGCAGGAACAGCGCGTCGTCGACCCAGGCGGCCGGTTCGCGCGCATCGCGCGGCTCGGGGATGACGTTGTAGTCGCCCGCCAGGACGAGCGGCTCCTCATGGGCGAGCAGCTCCTTCGCATGCGCGGTGAGGCGGCGCATCCAGTTGAGCTTGTAGGGGTATTTCTCGGTGTTGGGCGGATTGCCGTTCGGCAGGTAGATCGAGGCCAGGCGCACGACGCCCGTTCCCAGCGGCAGCACGCCTTCGAGATAGCGCGCCTGCTCGTCGCTCTCGTCGCCCGGCAGGCCGCGCCTGACATCCTCGAGCTTGCTGCGGCTGATGATGGCGACGCCGTTGAAGGTCTTCTGGCCGTGGGTCTCGACCTGCCAGCCGGCCTCCTCGATCTCCCGGCGCGGGAAATCGGCATCCATGCATTTCAGCTCCTGCAGGCAGAGCGCGTCGGGCTCGGCCTCCTTCAGGAAGTCGAGCAGATGGCCGAGCCGCTGGCGGACCGAGTTGACGTTCCAGGTGGCGATGCGCAACGGCGTGCTCCGAGTCAGGTAGCGCAGAATAAGCGGCAGGGATAAGCCGGTGACAAGCCCTATGCGCCGTTGCAGCCGAATGGCGTCAGGATCGTGCCGGGCTGCGCGCAAAAGAAAACCTCTCCGCGTCGCCACGGAGAGGCTCGGTCGTTGTGGGTCGGTGCTTAGAGCACCGCCATCCCGCTCAGGGGCAGGAGCGGACCACGCCGCCGGTGCCGATATAGGTGCCGGTCTCGGGGTCGTAGCTGCGGAAGCGGCGCGAGCAATAGGCGATCGCGTCGCCGTCCGGCTCGACATAGACCGGGGCCGGGCGATAGGCCGGGGCCGCCAGCGCGCCAGCGGCGAGAGCGCCGCCGAGGATGCCGGCCGCCACGCCGGCGCCGACCGCCGCGCCACGGCCACCATAATAGCCGCGCCCGCCATAATAGCCGCCGCGATAGCCATAGCCGCCGTAGCCGTAACGGCGATACTGCACGGTCTGGGTGAGGTCCTTGCCGGCTTCGCTGTAGGAAGCGGCCGAGCCTGCGGTCGCGCTTAGCGGCGCGGCGCCGGCCGGGGCAGCGATCATGACGCTACCGGCCAGAGCGGCAGCGATGGTCAGGGTCTTGATCATGACGAAACTCCTTTCCTCTCCGATGCGAGAGGAACGCGTGCTGTTCCTCCAATTGAACGGAATCTAACTCGCGACGCCGCGTCATGAAAGAGCTAGCAGCGAATATGGGCGAATTTTCATCTGCCGGTAAACGGATATTGCGGCTAGCGCCGCGATATTGATCTTCGGTGCCGGCGAAACATCCTGCCGGGTTGCGTCATGCGCGCGCTCATACCATGTAAGGCACGCGATATTGCATCGCAAAACCATGATTCACGTTCGAAAGGACCGGACCCAGACCATGTCGCATTCCGAGGACACCCAGCCGCTTCCTCGCGCTCCGATGAGGCCGCTGCCGCTGATCATCTTCGGCTCGCGCTGGCTGCAATTGCCGCTCTATCTCGGGCTGATCGTGGCGCAATGCGTCTACGTCTTCCTGTTCCTGAAGGAGCTCTGGCACCTCGTCACTCATGCGTTCGACTTCAGCGAGCAGCAGATCATGCTGGTCGTGCTCGGGCTGATCGACGTGGTGATGATCTCGAACCTGCTGATCATGGTCATCGTCGGCGGCTACGAGACCTTCGTCTCGCGGTTGCGGCTTGAGGACCATCCCGACCAGCCGGAATGGCTGAGCCACGTCAATGCGAGCGTGCTCAAGATCAAGCTCGCCATGGCGATCATCGGCATCTCGTCGATCCACCTGCTGCGGACCTTCATCGAGGCCGGCAATATCGGCATTGCCGGGCGCACCGCGAACTACACCGAGACCGGTGTCATCCTGCAGACGACGATCCACGTCGTCTTCATTCTGTCGGCGATCGGCATCGCCTGGGTGGACCGGATGACGGTGCCGGCCGGGAAGGGGCACTAGATCGCCGTGCGTCCTATTGGACGCAAAGTGGCGATCTAGGCTTTTGTTATTGCATCGGATTGTTCCGAAAACCGGATTCCACTTTTCGGTCCGATGCTCTAGGCGGTAGCTCCCGGCTTTCTATGAGAAACGCGGGAAACCCTCTCCCGGATGGGACAGAGCAGGGTGAGGGCCTGCGGTTAGACGCTGCGCTGTGACCTGACCGGGGCTCCGTTTCAGCTTAACTGGTTTAGCGGCGGGCCCTCGTCTGCCCCTGCCGGGACACCTTCTCCCAGACGGGAGAAGGGAAGAGAGCCGCTCGCCCTGTCAGCCCCTTGCCCCACGCGGCATTCCCGCTGTGGTGCGCGGCAGCGCCAATCCCGGGGCGGTCTCCAGCCCGAGCGTCGGCAGCGCCAAGGTGCGCTGCCCCCTGAAATCGACATGGCAGACGAGCAGGCCGCGCTCCTCGATATAGCCGATCAGCCGGCGGGCCCGGCTGGGCGAGTGGCTGCCATAGACAGCCGCCAGCTCGGCATCGGACGGGCAGGGCGTCTGCTCGATCGCGCTGCGGACGATGAACAGAAACAGGCTGTGGAGGTCTTCCGGCAGCGAGGCGGCAGCAGCGAGCGCAGCCTGCCAGCGTTCCGACCCGGTGATGTCCGCGCTCGCACCGGCGCGCGCCACCGCGAGCCGGCGGCGGAACTCGTCCAGGCTCAGCGAGGCCTGCCCGATCCGGCGCATGCGGCAGCGCACGGTGAAATCCTGATAGAGCACCGCGACCTGGCGGGTGCGCGTCTCCGGGTCGGCCATCAGCTCGCGCAGGATCTCGGTCATGATCGCCTCGCGCTCCGCCGGATCCATCGGGATTTCCGGCTCGGGCTCCGGAGCGGGCGTCGGGCGATAGCTCTCGATCTGACGGAAGACGTCGTTGGCCGGCGGGCGCGGGCGGGCGGCGGCCGGGCGCGGCGGCCAGGGCGAGGGGGACGGCTCGTTGGCGCCGGCCTCGAAGATCAGCTTGCTGGCGTCTTCTGGCGCCTGCTCCGGCAGCGGCATCAGGCCGGGCGCGCCGCCGCGATCGACGGAGGAGACGGCGCCGATGCGCAACGGCAAGGGCCGCTTCGACAAGGCGGGGCCGAGCGCGACGAACTGGCCGCGCTCCAGGTCGCGGAACATCTCGGCCTGGCGCCGGTCCATGCCGAGCAGGTCGGCGGCGCGGGCCATGTCGATATCAAGGAAGGTGCGGCCCATCAGGAAGTTCGAGGCCTCGGCCGCGACGTTCTTGGCGAGCTTGGCGAGGCGCTGGGTCGCGATGACGCCAGCAAGGCCGCGCTTGCGGCCGCGGCACATCAGGTTGGTCATGGCGCCGAGCGAGAGCCGGCGCGCCTCGTCGGAGGCCTCGCCCGCCATCACCGGCGCGAAGAGCTGGGCTTCATCGACCACGACCAGCATCGGGAACCACATGCTGCGGTCGACGTCGAACAAGCCACCGAGGAAGGCGGCGGTGGCGCGGAGTTGCTCGTCGGCATCGAGGCTCTCGAGGTTCAGCACCACCGAGACGCGGTGCTGGCGGACCCGGAGCGCGATGCGCTGCAACTCGGCATCGCCGCAGGCAGCATCGACCACGACATGGCCGAATTGCTCGGCGAGCGAGACGAAGTCGCCTTCCGGATCGATCACGGCCTGCTGCACCAGGGGCGCGCTCTGCTCCAGCAGGCGGCGCAGCAAATGCGACTTGCCCGAACCGGAATTGCCCTGGACGAGGAGGCGCGTCGCCAGCAGCTCGGCGAGATCGAGCAGTGCGGGCGCACCATCTCGCCCTGAGCCCATGTCGATGCCCGTCGTCATCCCTGGTCCTGCCGCTCCGCTGTCGTGATCTGGACCGGCGCTTCTAGCACGGCGAATCGCGCGGCCGGTCCCGTATGGACAGCCTTCCACAGCTATCGGGGCTACGGCAATTCAGCGCGGGCAGCGCAGGTCGCGCTCCTGACGGACGATGTCGTTGATCGTGCGCCGGTCATTGGCCGAGAGCGGCACGTCCTCGATCGCGTCGTACTGGCAGCCGGCATTGCCGAAGGCGGCGATGGCGCGCTGGGTGCGGAAGCAATAGCCCTGCGCCTTGTAGATCTCGTTGCGGGCGGCCCATAGCCCATCGCAGGTGGCGGCGCGGCTCTGGGCTGATGCGCCGGCGCCTGCCAGCGTCAGAAACGCCATGATGATCAAGCTCTTGCGCAGCATTCCTCGCCTCATCGGCAGCCTCGAAGGGCGACAGAATGGGCGATGGGGCAGCTTGCCGCAAGGCTATTTCAGCTCGCTCTTGCGCACCATGGCGGCGCTCATGCTGACGCCGTAGTGCTCGCTCATCTCGCCGGCGCTCATGTGCCTGACAGCCTCGACGTCGGGGATGAGGAAGGCGGCGGCATAGCGCCTGGCCTGGTACTCCATCGCGCGGATGCGGGGCGAGAGCCGCTCGGCCCGGTTGCCGGCCGGGGCGCGCTGGAGCGTGCCGTCATGGCCGAGCAGGGCATGGCCGACCTCGTGCGCCACGGTCATCAGCGCGCGGCCCTCGCCGCGATTGGCGGCGGCGAAGACGCCTTCCGGGATCAGCAGGCGCTTGGCCCTGGAATCCCATTGCGCCTCGGCCTCGCCGAGCTGGCCATCGGGCACGCGCTCATATGCGAAGCTCGGATAGCGCGCCTTGAGCTTGGTCATCAGCGTCATGAAGTCGACGCCTCTCTCATCGCGAAAGCCGAGTTCGCGACGATGCGCCAGGGCGCGGGCATCGATCTGGGCATCGGTCAGGAATGCAGGCGCCATCGCAGCCTCCCGTGACGGAGCGCTGGCACCCTAACCCGAAGTCAAACGGCGCTCAATCGCGGATGCGATTGCTCATTTGGTCGTGGTGGCGGCGAGCTCCAGGCAGGTCAGGACCTGGACATAGCTCGGTATGCCGCCGACCTGCGTCGCCTCGACACATTCATTTCGGGTACCTGGGCGGTAGCTCGCCCATTTCGCTTCGAGCGAGAGCTGCGCCTTGCGCTCGTCGTCGCGGCAGGCACTGACGGTGCGGCTGCCGCCGCCGGCTGCCTCCGCCGTCTTGCACGTGGCCTCGATGTCGAAGCGCGGCACCGTCTCGGCGACGGGGATGACAAGGCCGGTCGACAAGGAGAGCGAGAGAAGTGCTGCGGTAACCATAACACGAGCCTCCAGCTATCGCCCTCGGGGGCGTAACGCATGAGCAGGCGCCTTGTTCCGTGAATGCTCAGCACAAGGTCAGACGATTGCGCCCAGTTCTCTTGCTCTCATAGAGCATGAGGTCGGCCCGCCTGTATAGCTGCTCAAGGGTCTCGGAGCCGTCGAAACTGGCGGCGCCGATGCTGACGCTGACGCAGTCTGCGGTGTCTGAGGCCTCGTGCGGAATGGCGAGGTCGGCGACGGCGCGGGCGACGGAGTCGAGCATGCGCCGCGCCTGCTCGGTATCGGCGCCGTAGAGCACGATGGCGAACTCCTCGCCGCCGATGCGCCCGACCATGTCCATCGGCCGGCGCAGGCAGGAGGCGATGGCGGCGGCGACCCGGCCGAGCGCCTGGTCGCCGGCCTGGTGGCCGTAACGGTCGTTGTACTTCTTGAAATGGTCGATATCGAGCACGGCGAAGACGACGCCGACCCGGTCGCGCCGGCCCTGGAGCAGGGCGATGGCGGCGTGCTGCTCGAAGCTGCGGCGGTTGTCGATGCCGGTCAGCGCGTCCGACATGGCGTGGTTGTGCAGGATGCGCCGGAGCAGGAACTGGTCGCGCTGGGCGTATTCGCGCAGGTAGGCACCGACCGCGCTGACGAACACGGCAAAGAACAGCAGCACCGAGAGCCTGAAATGCTCGAGCATGTGGATCTCGTCGAGCATGACCAGGCCGAGCACGGTGGTGAGCACCGCGATGAAGAGCGCGATGCCCAGGCTCTGGTAGAAGGTCAGCCCGACCGGCAGGAAGACCGCCGCGATGATGACGAGCTGCGCCAGATCGGCCTGCGGCAGGTCGCGCAGCTTGTACATGTTGGCGATGAAGGCGCTGGTCATGCCGATCAGCGTCAGCACCAGCATCGAGAGCCGGTGATAGGCGCGCGGCAGGCGGTGCGCCAGCAGCGCGTAAAGCAGCGCGACGATGGCGGCGAAAGTCGAGACCCGCAGCGCCATGGCGAACTCGACATCGCGATGCCCGGCCGAGAGCTCGCGCAGCGTGTTCAGCCGCGTCAGGTCGAGCGCGATGAAGGCGAGCCAGATGCCGAGCGCCGTGACGATGCAGACCATGGTGCTGGTGCGCTGGTCGGCGCGCATGTGCAGCAGGAACTCGCGCTCCAGCTTCGGTGCGAAGCGGAGCCGCCGGAAATCGCGCGCCCGCTGCTCGGCGTAAGGATCGTGATGCGCCTGAACAGCCGTCTCGGCCGCGAACATGTTGTACTGCGGAGCGTGCACGGGATGACCATGCTCGCGAGACCCTAACAGTGGCTTGAGATGTGACGTTAGGACATGGTTTGCCGCGGAAGCCTCGCCGGTTTCCACCGCGAGGGTTTCGAAAGCCTTGCGCAATCAGGAGGAATGCGCGGGACCGGGAGGACTATTTTGCCCGGTAGTTTCTTCCGGGTGCAGATCGGGACGGCGCTCCGATTCAGTGTTGCCTAAAACAAGCCATTGAAATTGCTATATATTAGTTTCTCTGGCCATGGCCCGGCGCTTGCGTGGTCCGCGCAGCCAGCCGGAGAGAACCATGTCGATGTCGATCCAGGGCTCCGCGCCCAAGCCCGCCGCGCCGATGTCCTATGCCGATGCGATGACGCGCGGCGCGGCCGTCACGGCCAAATCTCCCGAGGCCTCGTCTGCCGAGACCGATTTCCTCAAGTTCGCCAAGATGACTCCGGCCGAGCGCCTGCATGCGCAGATGCTCGCCAAGCTCGGGCTGACCGAGGAGGAGTTCGAGAAGATGGATCCCAAGGCCCGGGCCGAGGTCGCCGACAAGATCCTGAACGAGATCAAGAAGACGCTCGAGGCAAACGGCGACAAGCGTCCGGGAATGATCACCGACATCAAGGCCTGACGTCGCAGCCGGAAACCCGCGTGCCGGGCTTCCGCTCGCGAGCGTCGCGTCAGTCCTTGATCGCGGCGAGCGCTTGCCGTGACAGGCTCTCGACCGCCGCCCAGTCCTCCGCCTCGATCCGGTCTCGCGGCGCCAGGAAGCCGCCGCCGACGGCGAAGACGTTCGGGCAGCCGAGGAAGTCCTTGGCGTTGGCGGCGTTGATGCCGGCCGTCGGGCAGAAGATCAGGTCGGGATAGATCGGCTCGATATGCTTGAACCAGCCGATGCCGCCGACGAACTCGGCCGGGAACAGTTTCAGCTCGTAGAAGCCGGCTTCGCGGGCCCAGAGCGCCTCGCTGGCGGTGCCGATGCCGGGGATGAAGGGCAGGCCGGTCTTGCGCGACGCCTCGAACAGGGACGGGCTGAAGGCCGGGCCGACGCCGAATTTTGCGCCCGCATCGACGGCAGCGTCGAACTGCTCGGGCCGGGTGATGGTGCCGGCGCCGATGATCGCCGGGCTGCCGAGCTTGACCATCCGGCGGATGACCTCGATGGCCGCAGTGGTGCGCAAGGTGACCTCGACCAGGCCGATGCCGGCAGCGACCAGCGCTTCCAGCACCGGTTCGGCATGGTCGGCATTCTCGACATGGATGACCGGGATCAGCGGCGGCTTGCCGGCGGCCAGCGCCTTGAACGGGTAGTGCGACATCTGTCTTCAGCCTTTCACGGGGAGATCTGGGAATTCGGTGCTGCCGGTCACGCGCGGCGCATCCGCCGCTTCGGATCGAGCGTCTCCTGCAGCCCGTCGGCGAACAGCGTCAGGCACAGGATCAGCAGCGCGATCGCGGCGATGGGGAAGAGCGCGCCGTAGAGCGAGCGCGAGAGGTAGAGCAACGCGTTGCTGACCATGGCGCCGAGCGACGGGTCGGGCGGCTGCGTGCCCAGGCCGAGGAAGCTCAGAGAGGCCTCGGCGACGACGGCCTGCGGCGCGGCGATGGCGAATTGCACGATCAGCGGCGGGATGGCGAAGGGCAGGATGTGGCGGATCATGATCCGCGGCGTCGAGGCGCCGATCGAGATCGCAGCCTCGACATGGAGCAGGCTGGTATTGGCGAGCGTGATCGCCCGCGCCACCCGCGCGAAGACCGGCAATTCGCTGAGCCCGATGGCGATGACGATTCCGGTCGGGCCCGGGCCGAGCAGCAGCACCAGCGCCAGCGCGATGAAGATCGCCGGCCAGGCGATCAGGAGATCGAGCACGCGGCCGATGATGGCGTCTGGAACGCCGCGGAAATAGCCGGCGACGACGCCGATGGCCGTGCCGAGCACCCCGGCGAACATCACCGCGGCAAGGCCGGAGACGAGCGATGGCCGCAACCCGTGCAGCAGGCGGCTCAGCAGGTCGCGGCCGAGATGGTCGGTGCCGAGGAGATATTGCGCCGACGGCGGCCGCAGCCGCGCCGCGAGGTGCTGGGCGTTGGGATCGTAGGGCGCGATCCACGGCGCAACGAGCGCGAGCAGGACGATGATACCGACACCGATGGCGCCGATGAGCAGGCGCAGGTCGGGCAGCTTGGCCCGGCTGCGGCGCTGCTGCTTTGACGCGGCCTGATCCTGAAGCTCGGCTTGCGTCATCAGCCACCTGCCGTGCGGATGCGCGGGTCGATCAGGCCGTAGGCGAGGTCGACCAGGAAGGTGCAGAGCAGGAAGACCGTCGCGGTGAAGAGCAGGGCGCCCTGCACCAGCGGATAGTCCAGGCTGGTCACCGCCTCGATGATCAGCCGGCCGAGTCCGGGATAGGAGAACACCGTCTCGGTCACGGTCGCGCCCGCCAGCAGGTTGCCGATCTGCAGCCCGGCAATGGTCACGGTCGGGATCAGCGCGTTGCGCAAGGCGTGGGTGATCACGATCGTCGCCTTGGACAGGCCCTTGGCCTTGGCGGTTACGACATAGTCCTGCTGCATCGCCTCGATCAGCGAGGTCCGGACATAGCGCGCCAGCACGACGACGAAGGGCGTCGCCAGCGTCACCGCCGGCATGATCAGGAAGCGCAGCGTGTCCAGCGCGGTGTTGCTGGAATTGCCGAGGCCCGAGGGCGGCAGCCAGCGCAGCGTCACCGCGAAGACGACGACCAGAAGCGTGCCGAGCGCGAAGCTCGGCAGCGAGAAGGCCAGCGCCGTCAGGGCGGAGATCGCATTGTCGACGAGGTTGCCGCGGTTGAGCGCGGCGGTGATGCCCAGCGCCGTCCCGAAGACGAGGCCGATCAGCGCCGCCAGGCTCGCGAGCTTGAGCGTCTGCGCGAAGGCGTCGGCGATCGTCTCCGAGACGGGCTGGCCGGTCGAGAACGACTTGCCGAAATCGAAGCGCACGGCGTCGCCCAGCCAGATCGCATAGCGCTCCGGCAGGGTCCGGTTGAGGCCCAGCCGGACGCGCTCGATCTCGATCTGCTCGGGCGTCGCCTCGGTGCCCAGCCTGATCAGGGCCGGGTCGCCGGGCGCGTTCTGGATCACGGCGAAGATGACCAAGGATGCCAGGAAGAGCATCAGGATCAACTGGCCGAGCCGCGAGAGGCAATAGTTCAGCATGAGATAGCGAGCCGGCTAGGCTTTTATCGCCGCGTTGCCCATGGCGAGGTTGGCGACGAGGTCGGTCGCGGGACCGGTGACCTTCTGCGACCAGACGAATTTGTGCGAGGAGGTCATGATCGAGATGTTGGCGCAGTCCTCGACCGTGATGCGGTTGAGCTCTTGGTAGATCTTCCTGCGCTTGGCCGGGTCGATCTCGACCGCGCCTTCCTTCAGCAGCGTCTCGATGGTCGGGTTGACGTAGCCGAAGCGCTGGTTGGCGCCGCGATAGAGGCTGTTGGCGCCGAAGAAGATGGCGCTGTCCATCAGGCAGCGGCCGACGACCCAGGGAACGACGTCGCAGGTCTTGTCCTTGCCGGCGCCGAGGTCGCGCCAGCGGCCGTCATCGACGCGCTGGATGCGCAAGGTGACGCCGATCTTGGCGAGGTCGGCCTGCCAGATCTCGGCATAGGTCGCGAGGTTCGGGTTGGCCGCCGGGGTGGGGTAGGTGATCGACAGCTTGTCGACGCCGGCCTCCTCCAGCAGCTTCTTGGCCTTGGCGAGGTCGAAGGCCTGAGCGTCGACCAGCTCGGCGACATAGCCGGTGGCGACCGGATCGTAGAACGGGCTCGCGACCGGCTTCTCGAAGCCGAAATGCGCGGCCTCGGCGAAAGCCTTGCGGTTCATCGAATAGGACAGCGCCTGCCGCACGGCGAGCTTGTCGAACGGCGGCTTCGAGACGTTGACCATCAGCAGCCAAATGCTGTTCGGCACCTGGTCGATGCGGAGGTTCTTGTCCGAGCGCAGGGATTCGAGGTCGGCGTCGTTGCTGCTGAGCACGCCGTTGACCTGGCCGGAGATGACGTTGTTGAGGACGCTGGAGCCTTGCGCATAGAGGTTGAAGCGGAAGGTGCCGACCTTCGGCGTAGCAGGCAGATGGTATTTCGGGTTGGCGACGAAGGTGGCGTAGCGGCCCTGCACGTGCTCGGTCATCCGGAACGGGCCGGTGCCGATCGGCAGGCTGCGCATGAAGATCGTGTCGTCCGGGTTCTCCAGGCGGACGGCGTAGAAGTAGTTCAGCAGGTCGATGCCGTAGGGCACCGGGTTCGAGAAGGTGACGAGCACGGTCGCGGCGTCCGGCGCGGTGATCGACTTGACCGGGGCGAAGACCGCCTTGATCTTCTGCACGCCCTGGTCGCCGGCGAGCGCGGGGTTCGAGAGATAGCCGAACATATCCGCGAAATGCTGCGCGGTCAGCGGCTTGCCGTCATGCCAGGTGACGTTCGGGCGGAGCTTGAACGTGATCGAGGTGCTGTCCGGCGCGATCGTCCAGGATTCGGCGAGGTCGGCGACGAGCTCGCCCTTCGCGTCCTTGTAGACCAGGCGCGAGAACATCTGGTTGGCGGTCGAGAACTGGGTGAAGACCTGCGCCCAGGGATTGAAGGTCGAGAAGGCGCCGGCCTCGCCATATTCGATCGTGCCAGCCGCTTGCGCCATCGCCGCCTTGGGCAGGCTGAGCGAGGCGGCGCCAAACGCTGCGCCGGTGGTTGCGAGCAGGTGGCGGCGCGTCAGGCCGCGCGACGTGATTTCCGTGGTCTCGGACATGGTTTCCTCCTTGGATTGCGCGGACGTTTGCCGTCCGTCGATAGCGTGGCCGTACGCCGCGGGTGCGCCGCTCTCATCTCCAGAGGAGAGCGGCGCGGGCGGTGATGGCCCTATTTCTCATACGATATTACTGATTTGGGAATTTCAGATTGTCAACGCCTCGTGCGTCCACTGCCGGGGTGGAATCGCAGGAGTGACCTAGTCACGGCTCCAGGTCGTGGCCCCGGATCAGCACGACGTCCGAGGTCGCGTTGCCGATCAGGGTGACGGCCGCCGCATGGGCCATGCTCGGCTTGCGCTCGATGATCGCGCGCAGCACGTCGCCATGCTCGATGATGGCGCGCGGCCGGTGGTCGCCCCGCGCCGCGATCTCGAACATCTGCCGCAGGCCGAAGCTGAAGAGCTGGCCGATCGGCCAGAAGAACTCGTTATGGGTGGCGAAATAGATCGAGCGGTGGAAGGCGAGATCGGCCTCGACCCAGCGGGCATTGTCGGCGCCGGCATCGACCATCGCCTGGAAGTCGGACTGGAGCTGAAGGCGGTCCTCATCCGTGGCCGCGACCGCCGCCAGCGCCGCAGCAGCCGGCTCCGTTGCCCGGCGCAGCTCGAACATCTTCTTGAGATAGGTGTCGGTGTCGGTGACCTCGACGCGCCAGCGCAGGATGTCGGGGTCGAGATGGCTCCAGTGCCGGGGATCGCGCACCCGCGTGCCGCGCTTGGGGCTCGAGACCAGCAGGCCCTTGGCGATGAGCGAGCGCAAGGCCTCGCGCATCGCGGTGCGGCTGATGCCGAGCATCTCGCAGAGCTGCGACTCGGGCGGCAGGGTTTCGCCGGCCTTGTAGTCGCCCCTCACGATCGCCACGCCGAGCTGGTCCGCGACGCGGATGTGAAGCTTGAGGCTGGCGGGGGCGAGCGGGCGGGGTGTGGCATCCATTGCGGGCTGGAATCCTCGTTCTCAGTCTTGGAAACGGCCAGGCGGGATAGCCCTGCGAAGGGTGTCGCACGCGACGCCTCGGCTTGACAATGTGAAACATATTGTATGACAAATAGCGATAATGATCGAGTGCGCCCCGCGCCCCGGTGATCGCGATGCTTGCGGCCGCTCTCTGAAGCCTGCTCCTCGCGAGCCCCGGCTTGGGCGATCCCATAAACGAACCCCGAAGGCGAGGAAGACGGCATGTACGACGTGGCAGGAAAAGTCGCGGTGATCACCGGCGGCACGCGCGGGATCGGCCTCGCCATCGCCGAGCAGCTTCTCGCCGCCGGCGGCATCGTGGTGCTCAACGGCCGCAACGCGACGCCGGAGGCGGAAGCGCTGACGGCGCGCTTCGGGCCGGAGCGGGTCGCGGTCGAACTCAGCGACATCTCGCAGCCCGCGGCGGCGACGGCGCTGGTCGCGGCAGCGGCGAAGCGCTTCGGCCGGCTCGACATCCTCGTGCACTCGGCCGGCGGGCCGGTGCCGGGCAAGATCGCCGACCTGACATCCGAAATCTGGATGGACGCCTTCGCCCTGCATGTCCACCCGGTCTTCCACCTGTTCCGGGCGGCGCATCCTCATCTGGCGAAGGAGGGCGGGGCGGTGCTGCTGATCTCCTCCGTCGCCGGCCTGCGTGGCTGCCCGGGCACCGTCGCCTACCAGACCGTCAAGGGCGCGCTGATTCCGCTCGCCAAGGCACTCGCCTTCGACCACGGCCACGAGAACATCCGCGTCAACCTATTGACGCCCGGCATCATTCGCACCCGCTTCCATGCGGCGATGAGCGAACAGGCCAAGGCGCATAACCTCGACAAGCGGATCCCGCTGCGGCGCGAGGGCTCGGTCGAGGACGTCGCCTCCGCCGCGCTGCAAATGATCCAGAACGAGTTCATCACCGGCGAGTACCTGACGGTCGATGGCGGCATGTCGATGCGGGTGACCGGCTAAAGCGATTTCCGATCCCCTTGGATCGTTCAATCGCTTTAGCTTCCTGATCCTTCGCATTTTCTTCACGCGAACCGGTATCCACTTCGCTCGAAAATGCTTCTGGGCACAGCCAGGGGCTGGCGAAAGCGGCGGCGGATGGTATTGCGGATGCTGCCGCTGCGTCCCAATGGCGGCTGCGGCCTGGGGGCAGCCAATCCATGAAGCCGATATCGCTCGTCGTCTCCGATGCAGACGGCACGCTGGTCAACCACGACAAGGGCCTGTCTCCGGCGACACTCGCCGCGGCGCATAAGCTGCGCGAGGCCGGGATCGGGCTCGCGGTGGTGTCGAGCCGGCCGCCACGCGGTATGGTGATGATCGCCGAGGCGCTCGATCTCGAGCTGTTCGGCGGCTTCAACGGCGGGCTGATCGTCGACCGCGCCATGAACGTGGTCGAGCAGAACCTCGTGCCGGAAGCGGCGGCGCGCATCGCGGTTGCCGAGTTCGAGAAGGTCGGCGCCGACATCTGGGTCTTCGCCGACAACCAATGGCTGCTGACCAATCCCGATGGCGCCTACGTGCCGCGCGAGTTCCGCACCGTGCAGTTCGAGCCGACCGTGGTCGCGAGCTTCGAGCCCTATCTCGCGCGCGTCGGCAAGATCGTGGCCTCGTCCAATGATTTCGACATGCTGGCCCGCGCCGAGCAGGACCTGTCGGAGACGCTAGGCGCGCTCGCCTCGGCGCGGCGCTCGCAGCGCTACTATCTCGACGTGACCCATCCGACCGCCGACAAGGGCCACGCGGCGCGCAGCTTCGCCCGGCATTGGGGCGTGCCGATGGAGGAGGTCGCAGTGCTCGGCGACATGGCCAACGACCTGCCGATGTTCGCCGTCGCAGGCCTCGCCATCGCCATGGGCAACGCCACGCCCGAGGTGCAGGCCGAGGCCGACGTGGTGACGGCGACGAATGACGACGATGGCTGGGCCAAGGCGATCGAAGAGATCGTGCTGCCGCGCGGACGTTGAGCTGAAGCGCCACGCAGGACGAGCTTTGGTTGCCCGCGTGGCGCGATCCGGTTGAGTCTGCAGGCCTTGTCCCGGCTCCGGCGGAGCCGGCTCAGAACCTGCTATTCGCGTCGTAATACTTGACGGCATTGTCCTTGGTGATGATCGGCGAGGGCAGGGCGGTGTCCTTCTTCGGCACGCCGCCGGCGATGATCGCCATGGCGCGGTTGAAGCCGGCGCGGCCGATCTGGTCGGAGGAGTTGCGCCCGGTCACGCCGTAATTGCTGTCCTCGCGCATGATCTCCTTGAGCGTGCCCATCTCGCCGTCGACCGAGGCGATGAAGATCTGCTTGCTCTTGCCGGCATCGGCGATCGCCTTCTGCGCGCCCAGGCACATCGAGTCGTTCTCGCAGAACACGGCGTTGAGGTCGGCGTTCTTGGAGAGCAGGTCCTCCATCTGGGTGAAGCCGCCATCGGCGCTCCATTTGCCCCAGCCGGGCGCGACCACCGTCTGGATCTTCGTGCCTTCGAGCTTGGCCTTGACGCCGTCGCTGCGGTTCGAGCCGATCGTGTTGTCGGCCGGCCCGCCGCGGATGATCGCCACCTTGCCCTGGCCGTTGAGCCGCTTGTTGATGTAGTCGCCGACGCCCTCGCCGATGGCGCGGTTGTCGGGCCCGACCCAGGCCGTCCGCTCGCCGCCCTTGAGCTGCCGGTCGACCATCACCACCGGCACCTTCGCCCGGTTGATCGCCTCGAGCGCGGCCGGCGCGGCCTCGATCCAGGCGCCGGAGATGATCAGGGCATCGACCTTCTGGTTGAGCAGGTCGTCGACATCGGCGGTCAGCTTGGCGACGTCGCCCTTGGCGTCGGTGGAGAGGATCTTCACGTTGGGGAAATGCGAGGCCTCGTCCTTCACGGCGGCGTCCATGCCGACGAAATAGGCGCAGCAGAGCGACAGGTTGACCATGCCGATCTTGATGTTCTTGGTGGCTGCGGGCTGGGCGGCTGCGGGCTGGGCCGCCAGCGCCAGTCCGGCAATGGCGGTGGTCGCGAGTAGTTTCGTCAGGTTCATGGTTTCCTCCCTCTGGATGACCCGGCTTTTGCCGGTTGCTTTCACGCTCTTTTGCGCCTGGCGAGCACCGCCGCCAGGATGATCAGCCCCTTGAGTAGCTGCTGGTAATAGGAATCGACGTTGAAGAGGTTGAGCACGTTGTCGACTACGGCGAGGGCCAGCACCCCGCCGAGAACGCCGATGGCCGTGCCGCCGCCGCCGCCCAGAAGGCCGCCGCCGATCACCACCGCCGCGATCGCGTCGAGCTCGTAGCCGGCGCCGACGCTCGGCTGGGCGATGCCGACCCGTGAGCTGAGCAGCACCCCGGCCAGGGCCGCCAGCAGGCCGCAGGCGCCATAGGCCAGGATGAGGTGCCGGCGCACGTCGACGCCCGCCAGCCGGACGGCCTCCTTGTTGACCCCGAGCGCGAAGGCGGCGCGGCCGGAGACCGTATGGTTCAGGTAGAACCAGACGATGGGCACCACGAGCGCGAAGACGATGAAGGTGACCGGCACCGGGCCGATGAAGGCGCCGCCGATCAGCCCGCGGAAGAGCTCGTCCTTCGGATAGAGCGGCGTATCCGAGTAGACATAGGTCAGCCCGCGCAGGCTCCCCATCGTCGCGAGCGTGACGATGAAGGGCTGGAGGTCGAAGCGGGCGATCAGCCAGCCGTTGACGACGCCCAGGCAAAGTCCCATCGCGAGCGCGACGGGGATCGCCAGCGAGAAATGCATGTTCGTTTGCAGGCCGGTCGCGAGCAGGCCTGCCAGCGCCAGCACCGACCCGACCGAGAGGTCGATGCCGCCCGTGCGGATGACGATCAGCATGCCGAGGCTGAGCAAGCCGTTCGTGACGATCTGGCGGGAGACGTTGACGAAGTTGCGCTCGGTGAGGAAGGCATCCGAGGCGGAGGCTGCGAAGGCCACCAGGATCAGGACGGCCAGCCCGAACAGGATGTCGGCGCGGCTGAAGCGCGAGGCGAAGGTGGGCCTGGACCGCGATGTCGAGACGGCTTCGGTCAATGCAGGCGCTCCCCAGAGGCTTGGCCGACCGGGAGGCCGGCGGCATGCGCGAAGACGTCTTCCGGGCGATAGGCGTCCGGCGGCAACTCGGCCGCGATGCGGCCGTTGCGCACGATCAGCAGGCGGTCGGAGAGGCCCAGCACCTCCGGCATCTCGGACGAGATCAGCAGCACCGCCATGCCGCTATCGGCGAGGTCCCGGATCATCCGGTAGATCTGCACCTTGGTCGCGATGTCGACGCCGCGGGTCGGCTCGTCGAAGATGAAGAGCTTGATGCCCTCGACCAGCAGCCATTTGGCGATCACCACCTTCTGCTGGTTGCCGCCGGAGAGCTGGCGCACGGCGCGGGCAGGGTCGCGCGGACGCACAGTGAGGTCGCGGATCTTGTCGTCGACAAGCCGGCGGCGCTCCGCCCCGTCAATGATTCCGTAGCGCGAGAAGCGCGAAAAGCTGGCGAGGCCGGCATTGTCGATGACGCTGCAATCGAGCGCCAGGCCGTCGCCTTTGCGGTCCTCGGTCAGCATGGCGACGCCGCCGCGGACGGCGCGGAGCGGATCGGCGAAGTTCGCCGCGGCTCCGTTCAGCCGAACCTCACCCGCATCAGCGAGGCCCGCTCCGAAGACGACCTTGGCGATCTCGGTGCGGCCGGAGCCGACCAGCCCGAACATGCCGAGGATCTCGCCGGCCCGGACGGCGAAGGAGACGTCCGCAAACGCCCCGGCCTGACTCAGCTTCTCGACCTCAAGCACGATCTCCCCGGTCTGCCGGGTCTTTTCCGGGAAGATGGCGGCGAGCGGCCGGCCGACCATGGCGTGGATCAACCTGTCCTGGTCGAGCTCGGCGATGCTGCCGGCGAGCACGCTCTGGCCATCCTTGAGCACCACGATCTCGTCGGTGATCGCGTAGATCTCCTCCAGCCGGTGCGAGATGTAGAGGATCGTCGTGCCGCCGGCCGCCAGCGCGCGGACCTTGGCGAACAGTTTTTCGGTCTCAGCCCCGGAGAGCACGGCCGTCGGCTCGTCGAGGATAAGGATCCTCGGCTCGGTAACCAGAGCCTTGCCGATCTCGACGATCTGTTGCTGCGCGACGCTCAGCGAGGAGACGAGCGCGGTGGGGTCGATGTCGGGAAAGCCGAAACCGGCGAGCACCTGGCCGGCGATCCGCTCCGCCTTGCGCCAATCGACGATGAAGGACGCCCAGCGCGTCGGCAGGCGGCCGAGCAGGATGTTCTCGGCCACCGAGAGATGCGGCAGCAGGCTGAGCTCCTGGTAGACCGTGCAGATGCCGTGCGCCATCGCGTCGGCCGGGCTGGAGATCCGGGCCGGCCGGCCGTCGAGCAGGATGTCGCCGCTGTCGGGCAGCGTCGCGCCCGCGAGCATCTTCATCAGCGTCGACTTGCCCGCGCCGTTCTCCCCGCACAGGGCCAGCACGCGGCCCGGCTCGACCGCGAAGGAGATGTCGCGGATGGCGGGGTTGCCGTCATAGCTCTTGGCGATGCGGGAGATTGCGAGATGCGGCATCACGCAGCTCCGAAGACTTCATGCAGGAGGAGCGTCTTCTCCTTGCTCATCTCGTGCAGCGTGTCGTGGATGCCCTCGCGGCCATTGCCGCTCGCCTTGTTGCCGCCGAAGGGCAAGGTCTCGACGCGTATCGCCGTGGTGTGGTTGACCACGACCGTGCCGACGTCGAGCGCCTGGTAGGCCCGCATCACCCGCGACAGGTCGCGGGTGAAGATCGCGGCCTGCAAGCCGAACGGGCTGTCATTGGCGAGCGCCAGCGCCTGCTCGAAATCATCATAGGGGATGAGCGGCAGCACCGGGCCGAAGGTCTCGTCGGCAAACGCGGGCGTGCCGGGCACGACTCCGGTGAGGATCGTCGGCTCGAAGAAATTGTCGTGGCGCTTGCCGCCGGAGACGATAATGGCGCCATCAGTGACGGCCTGCCGGACCTGCGCCTCGACCCGCTCGGCGCCACGCCGGTTGATCAGCGGGCCGACATCGGTCGCAGGGTCCATCGGGTCGCCGAGCTTGAGCTGCGCCGTCAGCGCGGCGACGGCCTCTAGCAGCGGCGCATAGAGCGGGCGCTCGACCAGCACGCGCTTGACCGCGCAGCAGATCTGGCCGTTGCCGGAGGTGAAGCGGCCGGCGACCAGCGCCGCCGCCGTTTCCTCGATATCGGCATCGCCGCAGACGATGGTCGCGTCGTTGCCGCCCAGTTCGAGGTGCACCTTCTTCAGCGTCTGCGCGGCGACTTCGAGGATGCGCTTGCCGGCCGCGGTCGAGCCGGTCATGGCGATCATGTCGACGCCCTCGGCGCGCACCAGTGCCTCGCCGACATCGCGTCCGCCGGTCAAGACCTGATGAGCGCCGCGCGGCAGACCGGCCTCCTCAAGGTATCGGCTGATCGCGATGACGGCGAGCGGGCAATCCTCCGGCGTCTTGGTGATCACGGCGTTGCCGGCGGCCACGCCGCCCGCGACCTTGTGACTCCAGAGCTCGACCGGATAGTTGAACGGCACGATGGCGGCGACGACGCCGAGCGGCTGGCGCATCGTGACCGCGAGCGAGCGCTCCCGGCCCGGTATCGAATCCAGCGGCAGCGAGCGCCCGAACACCCGTTTCGCCTCTTCGGCATAGCCGCGGAAGATGCGGGCAGCGACGCCGACCTCGCTCGTCGTCTCGCCGATGCGCTTGCCGTTCTCGCGGCAGAGCAGCCGGCCCAACTCCTGCTGATTGGCCTCGATGCGCCGGGCCACCGCCTCCAATATCTCGTAGCGGCGCCAGGCGGGGAGGGTGGCCATCGCCCGCTTGCCGCGCTGGGCGGCGGCGACGGCGCGAGCGACATCCGCTTCCGTTGCCCGCGGCACGGAGGCGATGCGGTCGTCATTGGCCGGGTTGAGGATGGCATCCTCGCCGCCATCGGACGCGCCGGTCCAATCGCCGTCGATCAGCATGTCCATGATCAGCAATCCTCCCGGCAGGAGCGCTTCGCGCCTCGTTGCCGAAAGGGGTAGTTCAAGAATCGGACAGCGTCAACGAATATTGATCTTGCTGGTCGATATGTATCGCGCTATTCAAATATTGAACAGGAGTGAGCCGGCGAATGGCCGATACGGATTTTGGCGTCAGCCTCGATACGAATGTCAGCGCCACGGCGCTGAAGGCGCTCGGCGTGCTCGACTTCGTCGGGGAACAGCGCCGGCCGGTGACCGTCGCGGAGGTCGCCAGCGCGATCGGCGCCGACCGCGCCACCGCCTACCGCATGCTGATGACGCTGGTTCAGTCGGGCTACGTGCAGAAGGAGGCCGATGCAAAGCACTACCGGCTGACCTTCAAGGTGCTGTCGCTGGCGCGCCAGCTCGTCGGCGAGGACGAGCGCGCGCGCCATATCCTCGCCTGCCTGCGCCGCATCTCGGACGAGACTGGCGAGACGGTGCATTATTCGATGCTGGAGCGCGACGCCGCGGTGCTGGTCTTCCGCGCCAAGGGTAGCCAGCGCGTCGCGGTCGATTTCCAGATCGGCGACCGCTCGCCGCTGCATTGCACCTCGATCGGCAAGGTGCTGCTCGCCTATCATGACAAGCGCCTGACCGAGGCCGTGATCGCGAGCGGCCTGGCCAAGGTCGCGCCGAACACCGTCACCGATCCCGACGAGTTGCGCCGTTCGCTGGTGCGCATCCGCGCCGAGGGCTATGCCTTCGACGATCTCGAATTCGCGCCGGACATGCGCTGCATCGCGCTGCCCGTGTTCGAGAGCGGCGGGGAAGTGCCGGGTGGCATCGCCATTTCGGGCCCCGCCAGCCGCTTCGACCTCGCGAAGCTGGAAGCGCTGCGCGATGTCGCGATGATCCACGCGACCGCTCTGTCGCGGGAGCTCGGCGGCTTGTTCTAGCTGGGATACCCGGCCTTCCGCCAAGGCGGTTCGCCGGAGTGGGGGCATCCCCTGGGTCCGCGCGCGCCGGGATGTTTTGACGTGCGGCACCACCTGAGACCATGGCCCGGATGGCCGCCCCGCTATGTTGATGTTAGAACGGAACCAAGGTTCGCCGGCGGTTTCAGCAAGGGAGCGGCAATGTTTCAGGCGCGTGTGGTCGAGGGTGTCGGCAAGGCCGAGTTCTATCGTGATTTGTCGGCGCAGCTGGTCGCCTTGCTCGATGGCGAGAGCGATCCGATCGCCAACGCCGCCAACACCTCGGCGCTGCTCTTCCAGATGCTGCCGGGGCTCAACTGGGCCGGGTTCTACCTGCTGCGCGGCGAGGAGCTCGTGCTCGGGCCGTTCCAGGGCAAGCCGGCCTGCGTGCGCATTCCGGTCGGGCGCGGCGTCTGCGGAACGGCGGTCGCGCGCGGGCAATCGGTGCTGGTCGAGGACGTTCACGCCTTTCCGGGCCATATCGCCTGCGATGCCGATTCCCGCTCGGAACTCGTCGTGCCGCTGATCCGCGCGGGCAGGGCGCTCGGCGTGATTGATCTCGACAGCCCGATGACCTCGCGCTTCGATGCCGAGGATCAGGCCGGGATCGAGGCGATTGCCGAGATTGTCCTCAGGGCGAGCCCGACGCTCGCCTAAAGCATCGGCCCGAAAAGCGGCGTGCGGTTTTTTGGAAAAAGCCGATGCTGAATCAAAGAGCCAGCGCAGCCGTCACGGATCAGGCCATGCCCTCACTGAGCTTGCGCATCCACCTCGACCCGGAAGGCCGCATCGGCCCCGGCAAGGTCGAGCTGCTGGAGAGGATCGCCGCCTTCGGCTCGATCGCGGCGGCGGGCCGCGCGATGGGCATGTCCTATCGCCGGGCCTGGGAGCTGGTCGAGGAGCTCAACGCGATCTTCGGCAAGCCGGTGGTCGAACGGCAGGTCGGCGGCAAGCAGGGCGGCGGCGCGAAGCTGACCACGCTCGGGCTCGCCCTGATCTCGCGCTACCGCGCGGTCGAGACGGCCGCCGCGGAGGTCGCGAAGGCGCATCTCGCCGCGCTCCAGGTCGAAGTCGACCGCCCCATCGACGAGGCCGCTCCCGATCCCGCTCAGTTCGACGAGGCCCTCGACACCAGCGCCGGCTTGGCGCGGTAGACCTCGGGGAAGATGCGCTTCAGGTTCTCGACCTTGGGCAGGTCGTTGATGACGATGTAGGGATGCGTCGGGTTCTGGGTCAGGAAGTCCTGATGATAGGCCTCGGCCGGGTAGAAGATGCGATCGGGCTCGATCTTGGTGACGATCGCCGCCTCGAAGGCGCGGGCCTGGTTGAGCTGGGCGATATAGGCCTTGGCGATGCGGGCCTGCTCGGCGTCGGCGGGGAAGATCGCCGAGCGGTATTGCGGGCCGATATCCGGGCCCTGGCGGTTGAGCTCGGTCGGATCATGCGCGACCGAGAAGTAGATCTGCAGCAGCCTGGCATAGCTGATCTTGCGCGGGTCGTAGGTGATCTGCACCGCTTCGGCATGGCCGGTGCGGCCGCTGCCGACCTTCTCGTATTCCGCGGTGGCGCGCTCGCCGCCGGCATAGCCGGAGACGGCGTTGCTGACGCCCTCGACATGCTGGAACACACCCTGGACGCCCCAGAAGCAGCCGCCGGCGATGACGGCGACCTGTGGGCCATCGCCTTGCGCGGCCGGCTGGTCGAGCGCGGGCGCGGGAATGACGCGGGCCTCCTCGGCCGCGGAGGGGGAGATCCTGAGCGCGATGCCGGCCAGGGCCAGCAAGGCCGTGGCGACGAGCGCGGGGCGGGCAAACCGCGAAAGGCGTGTGGTCAATGAGGACATGGCTAATCTCCGCGTTCAGCCGAAGGTGAATGCATAGGCCTGGACGCCAGGATCGAGAAAGCGAATCTCGAAGCTGCGGTCGGCAATCGCGCCGCTCTGGCGAACGAGTTGGTAGAGGCGCTGTTCGGTGACTGTGCCCTCGCCATTGGCATCGACGTCGACGCCGTGGCTCTCGCCGGGCGCGGCGCCGTCGATGGTCACGCGGAAGCGGATCGGCTTGCCATCCGCACCGGGGCCGAGCACCAAATGCAGGTCGCGCGCGTGGAAGCGATAGGTGATGCCGCCATCGGCGGCGTCGAGGCTCGCGTGCTCCTTGCCGATGGTCCAGTTGCCCGACAGCCCCCATTCGTTGAGGCGTGGCATGCCGGTCTCATAGCGCTTGGACGCGTCCTCGGCGGCACCGCCGGGGGAGACGAAATTCTCCGCCCGCTCATAGCCGAGATAGGTCTCCGGCGAGCGCACATCGGCTTCGTTCGAGGCCATCTCGGCCCCGGACGCGGTCACCGCGACCAGGCCGCCGGCAGCTTTCTTGCCCGCTTCGGCGAGAAGCTGCTGGATGACCTCTTCCGACTTGTCGTAGCCACCCTCGCCGAAATGGTGGTGGCGGATGCGGCCTTCGGCATCGATGAAGTAATGCGCCGGCCAGTACTGGTTCTTGAAGGCGCGCCAGATGGCGTAGTCATTGTCGATCGCGACGGGGTAGCCGATCTTCAGGTCGGCGACTGCCTTCCTGACATTGCCGATCGTCTTCTCGAAGGCGAATTCCGGCGAATGCACGCCGATCACCACCAGCCCCTGGTCCTTGTACTTCTCGGCCCAGGCCCGGACATAGGGGATGGCGCGCAGGCAGTTGATGCAGGAATAGGTCCAGAAATCGATCAGGACGACCTTGCCCTTCAGGCCCTCGGTCGTCAGCGGCGGCGAGTTGAGCCATTCGACCGCCCCGGCGAGCGAGGGCAGGGCGCCTTCGATGGGAAGCTCGGCGCCGCCGGCCGGGGGCTTGGCCGCCATCATGGCGGGGTTCGCGCTCATCATCGCAGGATTGGCGCTCATCATGGCGGGGCCGCCGCCGGTCATGGCGGGCGCAGGCTGCGGCGCAGTGCCGAGGGTGTTGAAGTGGTCGAGCAGGCCCTGTTCGAGCGCGGTCGTGCTGGCGGTGGACAGGCGCGCGAGCGCGCCGGTGTCGAGCCCGAGCGCGATGGCGACCACGGCGGCCAGGACCGCAACGCCCGCGCCCCGGCGCAGCCATTCCCCAGTGCCGAGCGAGCGCTTCATCGCGGCAAAGACCTTGCCGCCGGCAAGGAGAGCCAGCGCAAGCGAGGTCGCGGCGCCGGCGGCATAGGCGAGCAGCAGCAGCGAGGTCTGCGCATTGGCGCCTTGCAGCGCCGCGCCGGTCAGGATCAGGCCGAGGATCGGGCCGGCGCAAGGCGCCCAGAGCAGGCCGGTCGCGACGCCGAGCAGCAGCGAGGGCAGGATCGAGGCCGAGCCGCCCGCGCCCTGCTCCGCCGCCTGCGACAGCCTGCCGCCAAGCGCGACGAGCGGGCGCGTCAGCCGATCCGAGATCGACGGGAACAGCAGCGCGATGCCGAACAGCGCCAGCAGCGCCATTGCGGCGAGGCGGCCATATTGATTGGCCTCGACCGCCCAGCTGCCGCCGACCGCGGCAAGCGTCGCGACGGCGGCGAAGGCGAGCGCCATGCCCCCGAGCATCGGCAGCCCGCTTCTCAGGAAGGGCTGGCCGGCCCGCGCGAAGACGAAGGGCAGCACGGGCAGGATGCACGGGCTGACGATCGTCAGCACGCCGCCGAGATAGGCGAGCAGGAGCACGGTCATGAGCTTGGCCCTTCGGCGTCAGGCCGTGGTCGGCTTGAAGGCCATGGCGACGCCGTTCATGCAGTAGCGCAGCCCGGTCGGCTTCGGCCCGTCGTCGAAGACATGGCCGAGATGGCCGCCGCAGCGGCTGCAATGCACGGAGACCCGCACCATGCCGAACGTGCTGTCGCGCTCGGTGCCGACAGCCTTGTCGTCGATCGGCGCCCAGAAGCTCGGCCAGCCGGTGCCGCTGTCGAACTTCGCGGTCGAGGAGAACAGGTCGAGCTCGCAGCCGGCGCAGGCGAAGGTGCCGCGCCGCTTCTCCTTGTCGAGCGGGCTGGTGAACGGGTGCTCGGTCGCGCTTTGGCGGAGCACCGCATATTGCTCGGCGTTCAGCAGCTTGCGCCATTCGGCATCGGTGCGGGTGACCGGAAACGTATCGGCCGCCTGAGCGTCGGACATCCGCCAGCCGAGACCGGCCGTTGCTGTGCCGACCGCCGCACCCGCCAGTAGAAAACGCCGCGTCATCATGATGCCGCCCTCCCGCTCCGATCCATTGCGAATACTGTCGCAACATGGAGTTCGAGATACAGCGCTATTTCGTTACGGGAATAGCGCGTTTCACGGCGATGTGATCTCGACCCGATGCGCGCTCAGGCCGGCAGCCCTGCGAGCAGCCGGGCGGCGAGCAGTTCGGCGCGTTTGCGAATGTCGGGGATGGCCGTGATTTCCCAATGCCGGCCGCGCGTCGGCGGGCCGAGCGCGAAAAGGCGAGGCGAGGCAATGCCGCCCGCCGAGATGACGGCGTCATCTCCGTCGACGGCCAAGCCGAGCTGCAAGGCGTCGCTACGCACGTGCCCGCCACGCTCCAACTGCGCGAGAAGCGGCGAATCCGCGCTGATATCAGTGCGAGAGCCGCGGCAATCGATGACGCGGCCGAAATCGTGGTGCTCCGGGGCGTCCGAACCGCGGCGGCGGATCGTGGCGGTGACGCGCGTCGCTTCGACCTCCATTGCAGCAAGGCGCCCCTCCATGATCCGCAACTGACCGCCGGCGATGGCATCGTCGATGACGGCCCCGATTTGCGGTGCGACGCGGTGGCGATGCACATCCCACCAGGGCCGCAAATGGCGCAGGAAGCGTCGCTGCTGCTCGTCGTTCAAGCTCTGCCAGAGTGCGGCGTTGCGTGGCCGAAGCGCCTGCATGAGATCCGCCCAAGGCCGCCCAGCGCGCACGAGCCCCCTGAACAGGGCAAGCCGCGCGGACAATGCGCCGGCGAACAATTCATCGGGGGCCTCGCCCCGGATTGGATGCGGCTTTGCCGAATGCATTCGCGGCAGCAATCCACGGCGGGACAGGGCCGTGATCGGCCCGGCATGATCACGCTCGAGGAGGGTCGAGACGATATCGATCATCGTCAGGCCGGTGCCGACGAGGAGGACCGGCGCTTCTGGCGCAAGCCCGTCGAGCACGTCCGCCCGCCAGGGATTGCCGCGATAGGCCCCCTCATCATCGGCCGGTGCATAATGACCCGTGGCCAGCACGGCCATGTGAGCGACGACAGGATCGCGGCCCGCGATCTCGACGACCACCTTAGCCTCGCGCGGCGTAACCGACGCGACGTCGCCGATCACCACCCGCAAGCGCGCGTCGCTTCTGTCGACGGCACCCGTCAGCATGGCGTTGAGATAGCGGCCATAGGTCTGCCGGCAAGCGAAATCCTGGCCCGCGTCGGCGCCGAAGGCTTGCAGCCAGCGGCTGAAATGGTCCGGCTCTGCCGGCCATGCGCTCATGTCGCCCGCTCTCGTATTGAGGAGATGGCTTGCGCAGGTCGTGGAATAGGCGATGCCGTAGCCGGGATGCGGCCCCCGATCCACCAGCGTCACGCGCAACCGCGCATCGCCCTGATGCATGAGCTGGAGCGCGAGCAGCACGCCGCTCGCCCCGCCGCCGATGATCGCGACGTCGGTGGAGTGGCCGCCTCGTTCTTCCGCAGGTTCGCTGGGCAATGATGCGACAGGGCTCATGCCTGGCTGACGATCAGTCTCAACGAGCCGTCGAAGAACGGCTGCTGGCGCAGATGCCCGAATCGAGATCACGCGTGAGCTCTGCAACGAAGCGCTCGCCGACTGCCGGATCGACGAAGCTCCAGGCTGAGTTCGCCTGCCGGGCGCCGGGGTCGAGCAGGCGTTCGGGCCGGCCGTAATAGGCCTCTCCGAAGCCATCGGTGCAATCGAGCGGGATCGGCACCTGCAGTGTTTCCGTCCTGCCGCCCAGAGCCGCCGCAATCGCCGCGATCGGCGGATAGCGCCCCGCCTCGACCGCGATCGCCTCCGGAGCGTAGGCATGCAGCCAGAAGCGATCGAGGGCGAGCGGGTCGCAGCTCAGGATCAGGACCGGGCCGCGCGTGACCCGGCGCATCTCGGCGAGGCCGACGTTGAGGTCGGACCATTGATGCACCGTGAAGGTCGCCATGCTGGCATCGAAGCTGCCATCCGCGAAGGGCAGGCGCTCGGCGACGGCGTCGAGTGCGACCGGCAGATGGGCGGGCCGCTGCGCCCGCATCGATTCCGATGGTTCGACGGCGGTCACCTGCCGGTCGAGCGGTTCGTAGGAGCCGGCCCCGGCGCCGACGTTGAGGACGGTGCGGGCATCGCCGAGGCCTTTCGCGATGAGGGAGGCGATGTGCGGGTCGGGTTGGCGATAGCGCGTATATCCCGTTCCGATCAGGCCATAATTGGCGTCGCCGGCGCTGCCGTCGGCATGTCTCGTCTTCAATCCCACCACCATCGCCAGCCGTGCCGCACCCATGTTGCAATCGCAATGGCGTGGATCGTGACAATCGCGCAAGCCACGCCTATCGTTATATCCGAACGGAAACAGCGCGCGAGAGTCAATCGTGGATATCGAGGGCCAGTCGCTGACGCTGTGCGAGATCGAGCCCGATGGCGCGCTCGGCGAGCGAGGCCTTGAGCGAGGCGCTCGCGACGCAGCCTCGACAGCGCGACGAGCCCGTCCGGGTGAACTAATGTCCGCTATCCTCCTGCGATCGCCGCTGCATCCGGCGGCGATCCGCCTTTCCTGCTCTCGGAGACACGACCATGGCGCATGAACTGCAATTCTACATCGACGGCGAATGGGTCCGGCCCAGCAGCAGCGCGACGCTGGAGGTGATCGACCCTTCGACGGAAGAGGCCTTCGCCACGATCGCGCTCGGCGCGCAGGCCGATGTCGACAAGGCCGTGGCCGCTGCCCGCGCCGCATTCCCCGCCTTCGCCGCAACCTCGCGCGAACAGCGCCTGGCGCTGATGCGCCGCCTGCTCGATGCCTACAAGGCCCGCTATGACGACATCGCCAAGGCGCTGTCACGCGAGATGGGCGCGCCGAAGGACCTGGCCCATCGCCAGCAGGCCGGCATGGGCACCGCGCATCTCGGCAGGATGATCGAGACGCTGGAGCACTATGCCTTCGAGGAGCTGCGCGGCACCACGCTGATCGCCAAGGAGCCGATCGGCGTCGTCGGCATGATCACGCCGTGGAACTGGCCGATCAACCAGATCATGTGCAAGGTGGCGCCCGCGCTCGCTGCCGGCTGCACCATGGTTCTGAAGCCGAGCGAGATCGCCCCGCTCAACGCCATCATCTTCGCTGAGGCCATGCACGAGGCCGGCGTGCCCAAGGGCGTGTTCAACCTCATCAACGGCGACGGCCCGACCGTCGGCGAGGCGCTCGCGCGGCATCCGGGCGTCGACATGGTCTCCTTCACCGGCTCGACGCGGGCCGGCATCCTCGTCGCCAAGGCGGCGGCCGACACGGTCAAGCGCGTGCATCAGGAGCTTGGCGGCAAGTCGGCCAACATCATCCTCGACGATGCCGACCTGAACCGCGCCGTGAAGCTCGGCGTCGAGAGCTGCATGCGCAATTCCGGACAGTCCTGCAATGCGCCGACGCGGATGTTCGTACCGGCCGACCTGCACGACCAGGCGGTCGCCATCGCCAAGGCCGTGGCCGAGCCGCTCAAGGTCGGCTCGCCCGCCGCGGACGGGACCTGGCTCGGCCCGGTCGTCAGTGAGGTACAGTACAACAAGATCCAGCGCCTGATCGAGGCCGGCATCAGCGAGGGCGCCGACCTCGTCACCGGCGGTCCGGGCCGGCCGGAAGGGCTCAACCGCGGCTACTACGTCCGCCCGACCGTCTTCGCCAACGTCACCGACGAGATGAGCGTGGCGCGCGAGGAGATCTTCGGGCCGGTGCTCTCGATCCTGCCCTATGGCAGCGACGAGGAGGTGATCGAGCGGGCGAACGATACGCCCTACGGGCTCGCCTCTTATGTCCAGTCGGGCTCGCTCGACCGCGCCCGCAAGGTCGCGGCCAAGATGCGCAGCGGCAATGTCTACATCAACTATCCGGCCTGGGACGCGGGCGCGCCCTTCGGCGGCTACAAGCAGTCGGGCAACGGCCGCGAATACGCCGATTTCGGGCTCGACGAGTTCCTCGAGATCAAGGGCACGGTCGGCTACGCCGCGGCTTGAAGGCATCCAAACAAGCCTCTGGGTAAACGAGGCAATTGATTCGGAGATCGGGCGGCGCCGTGTGAACGGCGCCGCCTTTGAGTTGGCGTGTCAGCCTGCCTTCTTGAACTTCGCCGCTTCCTCCGAGCCGCCGGTGGCGTTGCCCTTCGAGTAGGAATGGGCGCCGGTGCCGGCGAGCGCGCCGCCCTGGACGATCAGGTACTCGTCGCGGATCGGCCGCCCCTCGAAATAGCATTCGAGGATTTCGCGCGTGCCGGCCGCATAGCGCGCCTGCGCCGAGAGCGAGGTGCCGGAGATATGCGGGGTCATGCCGTGATGCGGCATGGTCCGCCAGGGATGGTCCTTCGGCGCCGGCTGCGGGAACCAGACGTCGCCGGCATAGCCGGCGAGCTGGCCATTCTCCAGGGCGCGGGCGATGGCGTCGCGATCGCAAAGCTTGCCGCGCGCGGTGTTGACGAGATAGGCGCCGCGCTTGAACAGCTTGAGCGTGTCCTCGTTGATCATGTGCTCGGTCTCCGGATGGAGCGGGCAGTTGAGCGTGACCACGTCGCAGACCTTGTACATCTCCTCGCGCGTCGCGTGCCAGGTCAGGCCGAGCTCCTGCTCGACCTCGGCCGGCAGCCGGTGGCGGTCGGTGTAGTGCAGGTGCATGTCGAAGGGCTTCAGGCGGCGCAGCACGGCAAGGCCGATGCGTCCGGCCGCGACGGTGCCGACATGCATGCCCTCGACGTCGTAGGAGCGCGTCACGCAATCGGCGATGTTCCAGCCGCCCTTCACCACCCATTGATAGGAGGGGATGTAGTTGCGCACGAGCCCGAGGATCATCATCACCACGTGCTCGGAGACGCTGATCGAGTTGCAATAGGTCACTTCGGCGACGGTGACGCCGCGCTCGATCGCCGCCTGCAGGTCGACATGGTCGGAGCCGATGCCGGCGGTGAGCGCCAGCTTCAGCTTCGGCGCCTTGGCGATGCGCTCGGCCGTGAGGTAGGCCGGCCAGAACGGCTGCGAGATGACGATTTCGGCATCGTGCAGCTCGCGCTCCAGCACCGAATCCGGCCCGTCCTTGTCGGAGGTGACGACGAGCGTGTGGCCGAGCGATTCCAGATATTTGCGCAGGCCGAGCTCGCCCGAGACGCTGCCGAGCAGGGTGCCGGGCTGGAAGTCGACCGCCTTGGGCGTGGGCAGCGTCTGGCCGCCAGGATAGCCCGCAATCGTCGGCAGGTCGTCGCGCGCATAGGATTTCGGATAACCATCGACCGGATCATCGTAAAGAACACAGACGACCTTTGCCATTTCGGGCTCCCTTGAGCATGAGACAAGGGAAAACGCTCGGCCACCAGGTGATGGCCGTTGCTGTCGAACGAGAATCGAGGTCAGGCTTGAGTTAAGCTGCGGCCCCGATCGAAAGATTGCTGCTCGGCGTTTCCCTGTTCGACTATTCGCGGGCTTCTGTTCATTTGTGGCCCGCATCGAACAGCTGCGAGACTCGCGCCGTTGCCGGCTCAAATCCAATGAAAGTTTTGGAAGGCCTGATAGCTTCCGTCGATGACGAGGCGTCGATCGCGGCGCTGAGCTCGCGATCGAAATCGGTATCGGCGATGCTGTGGATCAGCGCTTCGGCCATCGGCGAGGCGGGGTCGCGATCCGACAGCACGAGGCCGATCGTCTGGCTATGGGCCGGCTCGGCCAGTTCGAGCGCGACGAGATCGGCGTTGCCGCCGAAGATGTAGAGGAAAGTGTGCGGGACGATGCTCGCCCAGCCGCCCTGGCGCAGATGCGAGCACACGGCCAGGAAGGAATTGCTGACGACGGTCGGCTTGATCGCGATGCCGATCGACGAGGCCAATTGATTGATGATCCGGCGGTTCTGCATGTCCTCGCTGAGCAGGCAGAGCCGCTCGGCCGCGGCCTCCTTCCAGGTGATCGACCCGCGCCCGGCGTAAGGGTGGGTGCGGTGGACGACGAAGACGAAATGCTCGCGGTAGAGCGGCAGCCGCCGCACGTGCTCGATCGGCTCGTTGTCGAGATAGGTCATCCCGCCATCGATCTCGAACGCCTCGAGCCCGCGCTCGATGGCGCGCGACGTCATCGACAGGATCTCGACCTTCGCGGCCGGATGGGCGGCGCTGAAGCGCGCGGTCAGGACGGCGACGGAGGGCATCGCGGCGGGGATGACACCGAGCCGCAGCGTGCCGGTGAGGCCGCGCCGCAGCCCGGTCAGGTCCTCGCGCAGGCTGGTATAGTCGGCCAGGATCAGGCGGCCCCAGGAGAGCAGCTTCTCGCCCTCCGGCGTCAGGCCGACGAATTTATGGCTCCTGACGACCAGCCTTGCCCCTAGATCTTCCTCGAGCCGGCGGATTGCCGCAGAGAGCGTCGGCTGCGCGATGTTGCAGGCTTCTGCGGCCCGGGCGAAATGGCGCTCGCGGGCGAGCGTGACGAAATAGGAGAGTTGGCGGACGAGCATGCAGCCTACCTTCGCATTTATCGTTATTCCCAAAAAGGTATAACGATCATCGGCGCCAGCCAAGCGCTTTGCTTGGCATCAACGCGCGGCTGCGCGAACCGTTCGCCGATTGTCAGCGCTATGATCATTTGAATATAACGGCCTATTGCCATCGTTCCGGTCGAGTTCATGGTCCGCGAGAATGAGATCCGCAAGGCGGAGATTGCGATCGAGCCGCCCGCCGCGACCGATGCGGGGCTCGTCTTCATCGGCCGCATCCGCACGCCCTGGACCTCGCGCCTGACTTGCCCGAGGCAGGGCAGGGCGGACGGGCCGATCTGCCGGATCGAGCTGTTCGAGCCCTGGGTCGCGGCGCTGGACGGCGTCGAGGCGTTCGAGCGGCTCGAGGTGCTGTACTGGCTGCACCTGTCGCGGCGCGACCTCGTGCGGCAAAGCTCGGCCAATGACGGGCGGACGCACGGCACCTTCTCGCTGCGCTCGCCCGTCCGGCCGAATCCGATCGGCACCTCGATCGCGACATTCGTCCGGCGTGAGGGCGCGACCTTGCTCTTGCGCGGCCTCGATTGCCTCGACGACACGCCGTTGCTCGACCTTAAGCCCGACCGAGCGCTCTTCACACCGATCGCACCGCCACAGCCGGGCGATTTCGAGACCGGCGACGATCAAGACGCCGCCACAACTCCGGGCCGCACATCATCGTGAGCCTGCGGGCGGGGCCGAAAGTTGGAATTAACGCAATCGGCGCATCCGGAAATGATCGCGGGTGCTTGCCGTCATGGCTCCCGAGTTTCGGGACGCTCAACGACCCAATGCCGACCCGAAGCGCTCCCGTTGGCGCGGAACTGGCAAAGGACGACGACGTCCATGCGATCACGGACGTCATCGGCTTCGGCATCCTCGGCCATGGGTTGGAGGCGGCCCTGAAGTCAGATTGACATCCGGAAGAACGTTGGTAAAACGTTTTAGTATCTGCATATAGGCGGAATTGAAGCGAAATTCGCCCGTTTTTGCGTTGGGCCGCACCTGCGGCGTCGACTGTCCCGGCACGCCTCGTCGCTGCCGGGCGGCGCAAGTCCTGCGAGCTTTTCTTCAGCCTGCCGACGGCGCTGCGCCGTGCGAGCCCTCGTCTCGGAGGAGCTCCCGCGGAACGAAGCGGCAGGTCCAACAGCGGCGCCGGTGAGCGCCGAACACATGAAAAGGGAGGATCGACCATGCCCATGTCACGTCGCACGTTTACCAAACTGGGGCTCGGCTCGCTGGGAGGCGCGCTTTCCATGCCGGCGATCGTCGCAGCGCAGGCCCCGATCGCGTTTCGCGTCTCGTCATCGATGCCGGCTGACCAGAACGCGGCCCATTTCATCTGGTTCGAGCGCTTTCAGACGGCGCTGCGCGAGCGCGTCGGCGACAAGCTGAAGCTGGACTTCTTCCCGAACAGCCAGCTCGGCAAGGAAGCCGACATCGTGCAGCAGGTCACGATCGGCGGGGTCGACATGATGATCTCGGGCTCGTCGATCTGGGCGACACAGGTTCCGGAGATCGGCATGCTCGACCTCGGCTACCTGTTCGACGGCTACGAGCAGGCCGGCAAGCTGCTCGACGGCGCGGTCGGCCAGGCCTTCGACAAGATCATGCTCGAGCGCAGCGGCGTCACCATCCTCGGCTGGGGTTTCCATTTCGGCGCGCGCTGCGTCTACACCAAGGCCAAGGCGGTCAACCTCGCCGAGCTCAAATCGGTCAAGCTGCGCGTGCTGCCGGCGCGCGCCTTCATTGAGACCTTCACCATCATGGGCGCGGTGCCGACGCCCATCCCCTTCAACGAGCTCTACACCGCGCTGCAATCGGGCGTCGTCGACGGGTTCGAGCACGATGCCGCCAGCGTGCTGGCCAACCGGCTCTACGAAGTGACCAAGTTCTGCCTGGAGACCAACCATCTCTACAGCCCGATGACGGCCGTCATGGGCAGGCGCGGCCTGGCCAAGGTGCCGGCCGACCTGAAGAAGGGCTTCCTCGAGGCGGCGAAGGTCGCCACCGAAGGCGAGCGCAAGGACGCGGCCAGCAAGGGCGCTGCCGCCACCGAGCAGCTCAAGCAGATGGGCATCGCCTTCACCCCGTTCCCCGCAGTCGAGCGCAAGCAGCTGCAAGGCGAGATGAGCGAGAAGCTCTACGCCGCCTTTGCCGCTCAATACCCGGCGACCAAGCCGCTCTTCGACGCGGTCAAAGCCTCGCTGGCCTGAGCGCCCATCGCTTCGTTCTCACGCTGGACCGGAGCCGGATCGCAACGCCGGCCCGGGATCGGCTCTTCATTCGACGCAAGGCCGTCGTCGGGACAAGGGGCGGGCGCCCGTTTCCCGATCGCGGCCCGATGGAACGGCAGGATTGGCTATGGCAGTGCATGGCGGCGACGATCGGCATCTCGCCTATGATGGGTTCGGGCAGGCGGGCAGGGGGCTGCGCGGCCTGCTGCACGTCATGGAGGCGGTCGCGGGCCTGGCGCTGGCGGTCGACGTCGCGATCGTCTTCGCATCGGTCATCTTCCGCTACTTCCTGCACAGCCCGATCACCTGGGCCGAGGAAATCGCCCGGGCCCTGATGGTCATGCTGGTCTTCTTCGGGGCCGGCACCGTCCTCGGCCGCAGCCGCCATGCCGGCATCGACGTCATCCGCGGGATGATGCCGGCCCATTGGCAACCCGCCCTGATCCAGCTCTGCTGCTGGATCGTCGCCGCCGTCTCCGCGGCCCTGCTCGTCACCTCCTTCGCCCTGATGTGCGAGACCTGGCACGACACGACGGCGCTCGGCCTGCCTCATGCCATGAATACCGTACCGGTCGTCATCGGCAGCTTCGCGTTGACGATCTTCGGCCTGGCCAATGCGCTGGAAGGGCCGAGGCGGCTGGCGCTCGGCACGCTTGCCGCCGGCCTGCTCGTGGTGCTGGCGGTTGCGGGGCTCAAGACGGCGGGCCTCGACATCAGGCCCGTCTGGCTGCTGATCCTCGGCTTCCTCGGCAGCGTCGTGATCGGCGTGCCGATCGCCTTCGCGCTCGCCTTCGCCTCGCTGCTGTATTTCCTGGCCGACCCGTCGCTGCCGATGGTGATCTATGCCCAGCAAGTCGCGGTCGGCGCCGACCACTTCGTGCTGCTGGCCATCCCGTTCTTCGTCCTCGCCGGCATCGCGATGGAAAAGAACGGCATGTCCTCGCGCCTGATCGAATTGCTGCTGCGCCTGATGGGGCGGCTGCGCGGCGGGCTGAACCTGATCATCATCCTGGCGACGGCGCTCTTCTCGGGAATCTCCGGCTCGAAGCTGGCCGACATCGCCGCGGTCGGCGGCATCATCATGCCCGCTGTGCGCAAGACCAAGCAGGACCCCAACGATGCGGCGGGCCTGCTCGCCTGCACCGCGATCATGGCCGAGACCATTCCGCCCTGCGTCAACATGATCATCTTCGCCTTCGTCGCCAATATCTCGATCGCCGGGCTGTTCATGGCCGGGATCGTGCCGGCCATCGTGCTGGCGCTCGCATTGGCGATCGTCGCGATCTGGTACGGGCGCAAGGTCGACCCCTCCGTCGCGTTCGACAAAAGCCGCTCGATGCTGCGGCTCATTGGGGGCGCCATGGTCGCGCTGGTCATGGTCGCGATGATCGGGCGCGGCGTCACGGCCGGCGTCGCGACCTCGACGGAGGTCTCGGCCTTCGCGGTGGTCTATGCGCTGCTGGTCGGCGGCCTCGCCTTCCGCGAGCTCTCCTTCGCCACCATCCGGCAGCTCTTCGTCGGCTCGGCCGCGATGGCCGGCGGCATCCTCTTCATCGTCGCCAGCGCCTCGAGCTTCGCATACGCGCTGACCCTCGAGCAGATCCCCTCGGCGATGTCGCATAGCCTGGTGAGCTTCGGCCAGGTCTATGGCAGCCTGGCCTTTCTTGCGGTGGCGACGCTGCTGATGATCGTCTTCGGGGCGGTGCTGGAAGGGGCGCCCGCGCTGATCATCTTCGGGCCGCTGCTGACCCCGATCGCAGCCCAGCTCGGCATCAACCCGCTGCATTTCGGCACGATCATGGTGATCGCGATGGGCTTCGGCCTGTTCTCGCCCCCCGTCGGCCTCGGCCTGTTCGCGACCTGCGCCATCACCGAAACGCGCTTCCAGGACGTGGTGCGCCCGATGATGAAATATTTGGCCGTTCTGGCCGTCGGGATCGTCGTGCTCGCGCTGTTCCCGATTTTGTCCTTGTGGTTGCCGACGCAGCTTGGTCTCAACTGAGCGCGGCGACGATGAAGGCGATTCTGATGGGAACACTCCAGAGGGACATGGCGAGCGGGACCGGCGGCGCAGCCCGCCTATGGCCATGGCGGCTGAGGCCGGCGGCATGAAGATCCTGCTGACCCACGCCAACGGCGCATTCGAGCGCTACTACGGCGCCGCCCCCCTGGCGGAGCTGGAGAAATTCGGCGTGGTGCACCGCAATCTCAGCGACGCGGTCATGGACGATCGCGCGCTGGTCGACGCGGCGCGAGGCTGCGACCTCATCATCGCCGACCGCGCCACCCCGGTATCGGAGGCTGCATTGGCCGAGCTTCCGGACCTGCTGGCGGTGCATCGCTGCGCCGTGGACATCTCGACCATCGCCGTACCGGCGGCCAGCCGGCACGGCGTGCTCGTCACCCGCGCCTCGGCCGGCTTCGCCGATGCCGCGGCCGAGCTGGCCATCGGCATGATGATCGACCTCGGCCGCGGCATCAGCGCCGCGACCGGCGCCTACCGGGCCGGCGCGCAGCCCCGGATCAGGATGGGCACGCAATTGCGCGGCGCGACGCTCGGCATCGTCGGCTACGGCGCGATCGGCCGCCGCCTGGCCAAGTTGGCTCAGGGGTTCGGCCTTGCCGTGCTGGCTCATGATCCGTTCCTGACGATCGGTGATCCCGGCATCGAGCAGGTCGCGTTCGGCGCCTTGCTCGGCCGCTCGGATTTCGTGGTCTGCCTCGCGCCGGCGACGCCCGAGACGCATCATCTGTTCAATGCGGCGGCCTTCGCGGCGATGCGGCCGGGCAGCTTCTTCCTCAACCTGGCGCGCAGCAGCATCGTCGACGAGGCGGCGCTGACGGCGGCGCTCGCGTCGGGAGCGCTCACTGGGGCCGCCGTCGATGTCGGCCCGGCCCGGGACGAAATGCCGTCGCTGGCATTGGCCGCGCGCCCCGATGTCGTCGCGACGCCGCATATCGGCGGGCTGACGCCGCAGGCGGTGCAGCATCAATCGCACGAGACGGTCAGACAGGTCGCGGCCCTGGTCGCGGGGCGGATGCCGGAGGGCGCCGTCAATCCGGACTGCGCGGCAAGGCTCTACGCGCGCGGGATCCTCAGGCGATAGGGGCTTGGGGCGATAGGGGCTTGCCGAGCCCGATGTGGATTTCGGGCATCGATCGTGCAAAACCTCATCCGGTCGCCCTTGGCCGCATGAAGGAGCCCGGTGTCCACGATCAACGACGTCGCCAAGCTGGCGCGGGTTTCGATCTCGACGGTGTCCAACGTTCTCAACGGTCGAACCGACCGGATGAGCAAGGACACGTTCGCCCGCGTCGAGAAGGCGGTCACCGAACTCGGCTATCAGCCCAACCGGGCCGCGCGCCAGCTCAAGACCGGGGAAGCCGCGCTGATCGGGCTGCTGGTGCCCTCGCTGACCAATCCCAGCTACGGAGCGCTGGCGCGCGAGATCGAGGCGGAGGCCTGGGAGAGCTACGGCTATCGTGTCGTCGTCAGCAACACCTATCGCGACCCGCGCAACGAGCGGGCCTTTCTCGACGACATGCTCACACATGGCATTCGCGGCGTCATCATCATCTCCTCGCTCGCCGACGAGAGCCATATCGAGGAGGTCGTCCGCAAGGGGCTCGTCGCGATCAGCTATGACAGCCAGAGCCAGCGCGCCATCCAGCCGGTCATCGACCACGTCTCGTCGGACAACGTCGCCGGCGGGCGCATGGCGGCCGAGTACCTGATCGCCAACGGGCATCGCTGCATCGCGTTCCTGACGCCGCGCGGCTGGACCTTCAGCCGGGCCCAGAAGCGCGAGGGCTTCATGCTGGCGGTTGAGGCTGCAGGCATCCGCGGCGTCGTGATCGAAGGCGCGCTCTCCTCGAACTACGCCGACGAGGAACTGGCCGAGCTCGGCATGAGCCTGGCCGGAACGGTGGCGGAGCATCCGGAGCGCCCGACCGGGATCGTCGCCATCAACGACATCATGGCCGTCGGCCTGCTCGCCGGGTTGCGCAAGCGCGGCATGGCGATCCCGGCCGACGTCTCGGTCGTGGGGATGGACGGCATCGCGCTTGGAACCTTCGTCGCCCCGCCGCTGACGAGCGTCCGGCTGGCGACCCGCGACATGGCGAAGGCGATGGTCGACCGCATCATGCTCCGCCTGAAGCGCGGCGAGACCACGCCCTCCACCTTCCGCTTCCCGCCGACGATGCTGGTGCGCGAATCCGTGGCCGGGCCGCCGCTGAGGCGATGACTTCGGCTGCCGAATGTGCGCTCTTCATCCGCATGACCTGGGTGTCCGCCAAGCGGCCGATCGACCTCTCGCTCGACGCCGAACTCGTCGAGAAGGCGCGTGCCAATGGCGTGAATGTTTCGGCGCTGACCGAAGAGGCCCTACGCGCGCGCATCGCCAAGGAAGAGGCGCAGCGCCGGCTTGAGGAGAACCGCGAGGCGATCGCGGTTCAAAACGGTTGGATAGTGGAGCGCGGGCTGTTTTCGGACGAGTTCAGGGGCTGGTGACGCTGGATGGCTCGGTACGAGGCGCTGAGCGACGAGAGAAAGGCTTCTATTCTCGAAAGCCTCATGGGCGTCGGCCCATCCAAGCCGATAGGTTATCTTCCACTTTGCACCATTCAGGATGTTCTGGGTGTACCAGTCGCCGTTCTTCTAAAGCAGATGATGCCGCGGGGCATTCTTGCGTTGAAGCTAAATTCGAAAGAGTGCTGCATCAAGAGCGGCGCGCTCTACTTCTATGATCCAGTTGCCCTGGAGAATCTCCTCCGGGTAGCGTCAGATGACCTTAAGCAATGTGGCTGGCCAAGAACCCCTGCCGAATTTGTCAAGCATATCGCGGCCAATTGGTATGAATCAGATCATCCGCTGATCGGATTGATCAGAATGGCCTTCGGGGAAGACAAAAATGGTCGGGACGAGCCCGGCCATTTCAAGTCAGCTAATCGCTAAGGCCTCAAGAACAGCCCGTCGTGCTTCCACACGTATTGCACTTCAAGCACGTGCCATTCCGCACCAGCGTGAAGTTCCCGCACTCGCCGCACGAGTCCCCGACATAGCCCTTCATGATCGCCTCGGCCCGGCGCTCCGATGCGCTCGGCTGGGCTGCCGGGGCCGCGAAGCCGAGCTTGGCCATGTCGGCCTCGCCATAGGCCTGCTCCGGCTCCTGCTTCAGCGCGGTGGCGCCGGCGGTGGCGTAGCCATGGGCGGGCGTCGCCTGGCGCGGGGCGTCCTGCGCCACGCCGCCGGGGATCAGCATCAGCTTGTCGGCACGCGAGCGGACCAGGCCCTTCGAGATCGAGGACTGCGCCGGTGTCGCGGTGGCCGCCTGGCCTTGGCCGTCGCCGCCGCCGAGGCCGATATTGCCGACCTCGCTCGGGTCGACATGGGCGAGTTCGTAGCGGCCGAGATAGGAAATCGCCAGCTCGCGGAAGACGTAATCGAGGATCGAGGTCGCGTTCTTGATCGAGTCGTTGCCCTGGACGAAGCCCGCCGGCTCGAAGCGGGTGAAGGTGAAGGCGTCGACATACTCCTCCAGCGGCACGCCGTATTGCAGGCCGAGCGAGACCGAGATGGCGAAGTTGTTGATCAGCGCCCGCAGCGCCGAGCCTTCCTTGTTCATGTCGAGGAAGATCTCGCCGAGGCGGCCGTCATCATACTCGCCAGTGCGCAGGAAGAGCGTGTGGCCGCCGATCTTGGCCTTCTGGGTATAGCCCTTGCGGCGGGTCGGCAGCTTCTCCTGCTCGCGGTTGCGCTCGACGCGCTCGACGATGCGCTCGACGATCTTCTCGGCGACCTGGGTGGCGCGCGCCGCCAGCGGCTGCTGGTAGAGCGTGTCGATGACGTCGTCGGCGTCGTCATCCTCGTCGGCGATCAAGGCCGAGTTCAGCGGCTGCGACAGCTTCGAGCCGTCGCGGTAGAGGGCGTTCGCCTTCAGCGCCAGCTTCCAGGAGAGCAGGTAGGCGCTCTTGCAATCCTCGACGGTGGCGTCGTTGGGCATGTTGATGGTCTTGGAGATCGCGCCCGAGATGAAGGGCTGGGCCGCCGCCATCATGCGGATATGGCTCTCGACCGAGAGGTAGCGCTTGCCGATGCGGCCGCAAGGGTTGGCGCAGTCGAAGACGTTGTAGTGCTCGAGCTTGAGGTGCGGGGCGCCCTCTAGCGTCATCGCGCCGCAGACATGGACGTTGGCCGCGTCGATCTCGGCGCGCGAGAAGCCGAGGAAGGGCAGCAGCTCGAACGACATGTCGGCGAGCTTCTCGGCCGGGACCTTGAGCTCGTTGACGAGGAAGTCCTCGCCCAGCGTCCACTTGTTGAAGACGAACTTGATGTCGAAGGCGGCCTTGAGGTCCTTCTCGACCGCGTCGATCTTGGCCTGGCTGAAGCCCTTGGCCCGGAGCGAGCCGTGGTTGACACCCGGCGCCTGCGCCAGCGTGCCATGGCCGACGGCATAGGCCTCGATCTCGGCGAGCTCCGCCTCGCGGTAACCCAGCGCGCGGAGCGCATCCGGCACGGCGCCGTTGATGATCTTGAAGTAGCCGCCGCCGGCGAGCTTCTTGAACTTCACCAAGGCGAAGTCGGGTTCGATGCCGGTGGTGTCGCAATCCATGACGAGGCCGATCGTGCCGGTCGGCGCGATCACGGTCGACTGGGCGTTGCGGTAGCCATGCTTCTCGCCGAGCGCGAGCGCATTGTCCCAGGCCGCCTTGGCACGCTCGGAGAGGAGCGCGCTGGAGCCGCCGAGCTTGGCCAGCGTGGCGTGGTCGAGCGGCACCGGCGCGACCTTGAGGCCCTCATAGCCCTCGGCCTTGCCATGGGCGGCGATGCGATGATTGCGGATGACGCGCAGCATGTGGCTGGCGTTCTTCTTGTAGGACGGGAAGGGGCCGAGCTCGCCCGCCATCTCGGCCGAGGTGGCGTAGGACACGCCGGTCATGATCGCGGTCAGCGCGCCGGCTAGCGCCCGGCCCTCGTCGGAATCGTAGCCGAGGCCCATGGTCATCAGCAGGCCGCCGATATTGGCGTAGCCGAGGCCCAGCGTGCGGAACTCGTAGGAGAGCTCGGCGATCTCCTTCGACGGGAACTGCGCCATCGTCACGGAGATCTCGAGCACGACGGTCCAGAGCCGGCACAGATGTTCGTAAGCCGCGACATCGAAGGCCTTGGTGTCGCGGTCGTAGAACTGCAGCAGGTTGGCCGAGGCCAGGTTGCAGGCGGTGTCGTCGAGGAACATGTACTCGGAGCACGGATTGGACGCCCGGATGCGGCCCGAGGCCGGGCAGGTGTGCCAGTCGTTCATCGTCGAGTTGAAGTGCAGGCCGGGATCGGCCGAGGCCCAGGCGGCGTAGCCGATCTTCTCCCAGAGGTCGCGGGCCTTCAGCGTCTTGGTGACCTTGCCGGTGGTGCGGGCGATGAGGTTCCAGTCGCTATCGGTCTCGACGGCACGCAGGAAATCGTCGGTCAGCGAGACCGAGTTGTTCGAGTTCTGGCCGGAGACGGTGAGGTAGGCCTCAGAATCCCAGTCGGTGTCGTAGGTGTCGAAGGAAATGTCGGTATAGCCCTGGCGGGCGAACTGGATGACGCGCTTGATGTAGTTGTCCGGCACCGCCGACTTGCGGGCGAGCTTGATCTCGCGCTTCAGGGCCGGGTTCTTCTCCGGATCGAAGCAGGCATCGCCATCGGCCTCGCAGTTCACGCAGGCCTTCATCACGGCCGTCATGTGCTTGCGGACGATCTTGGAGCCGGCGACGAGGGCGGCGACCTTCTGCTCCTCCTTCACCTTCCAGTCGATATAGGTCTCGATATCGGGATGGTCGGCATCGACCACGACCATCTTGGCGGCGCGGCGCGTGGTGCCGCCCGACTTGATCGCGCCCGCGGCGCGGTCGCCGATCTTGAGGAAGGACATCAGGCCGGACGAGCGGCCGCCGCCGGCGAGCCTCTCGCCTTCGCCGCGCAGCATCGAGAAGTTCGAGCCGGTGCCGGAGCCGTATTTGAACAGGCGGGCTTCGCGGACCCAGAGGTCCATGATGCCGCCCTCGTTGACGAGGTCGTCCTGCACGCCCTGGATGAAGCAGGCATGCGGTTGCGGGTGCTCGTAACTCGACTTCGACTTGGTGAGCTTGCCGGTCTTGAAGTCGACGTAGAAATGGCCTTGGCTCGGGCCGTCGATGCCATAGGCCCAGTGCAGGCCGGTGTTGAACCATTGCGGCGAATTCGGCGCGACCATCTGGCTGGCGAGCATGAAGCGCAACTCGTCATGGAAGGCGGCGGCGTCCTCTTCCGAGGTGAAATAGCCGCCCTTCCAGCCCCAATAGGTCCAGCAGCCGGCGAGCCGGTCGAAGACCTGCTTGGAGGAGATCTCGGAGCCGTAGCGCTCACCCTCGGGGAGCTTGGCCAGCGCCGCCTCGTCGGGGGCCGAACGCCAGAGGAAGGAGGGAACGTCGTTCTCCTCGACCTTCTTCAGCGCCGCCGGGACGCCGGCCTTGCGGAAATACTTCTGCGCCAGCACGTCGCTGGCGACCTGCGACCAGGCGTCGGGAACCTCGATGCCTTCGAGACGGAACACGATCGAGCCGTCGGGATTGCGGATCTCGCTGACGGCCGAGCGGAAGGGGATCGCCTGATAGGGCGAGGCTCCGGCAGAGGTATAGCGGCGCTCGATGCGCATAATGATCGTCCCCAATGCATGCCGCGGGCTTTGATGCCCCGCGCGGCCGGTTGCTCACCGGCTCCAATGTCAGCCCAACTCGGTTTGATGCCCCTGGATCCCGCGGCGGTGTAGTCCCGCCGTCGCTATCCTGATGCGGCCAGCAGGACCGCACGTCGCCATTCGCTGCCGCCGTGATGGCGTGCCGCGCGGTGAACGTCTCGACCCCTCTGGGAACTCTTTTGCGGGTGTCGAAGGCGTCTCCGCCAGCCGTCACGCGACCGTCAAAAACTAGTCCCGATTGGGCAGCGGCGTCAAGGATTAGTGTGCTGCAATCCCTGTGGACACGACATCTTGTAGGGAGATGTGAGTTCCGGGGATAAGTTTCAAGGCCCCAGCTAAGCCTTCGGAATCACGGGAAGAATCGGCTCGGCTCCGGGAGAGTGAGCGATCCTGGCCGATGGGAAAAGACTAAAATTCGCGGCATCTATGCTTAGCCGGTGGTTAATCCGACTGATCGGGAGCGGCGAATGCAAGCTCGATCTGCGCCAACAGGGCCAAGTCCCTGGAGACAGAGGCTCTTCGTTGGATCGGCCCGTGTGCCGGCGCAGGTTTGATCGTGGTCGAATCATGGCACGGTGGCGTCAGCTGCAGGGCGAGGGCGTCCGCGCAGGCGGCGCGCGGCGACGAATCCTCTCGATCGCTCGGCCGATTGCAGGGCCGACGCAAACTGCGTGCTCGCGGCAGCGCCAGGCCGCTTCAGAACGTCGCCGATGCGCCCGGCGGGCTGGACAGGGGCGGGCGCTGCCGCCATAAGTCGGGCAAGCCCGACCGACGCGGACGAGAGCCATGAACCAGACGTTGCTGCAGATCTTCACCTGGTGGAACGGCCAGACCATGGGCACCCGCTTCCACACCTGGCGCTTCGGCGAGAAGGTCGGCGAGGACGAGTTCGGCAATGTCTACTACCGCACCAAGGGTGGGGTGAAGGACAAGGCGCTCGGCTTCCAGCGCCGCTGGGTCGTCTATAACGGCGAGGCCGAGGCCTCGAAGATCCCGCCGGGCTGGAATGGCTGGCTGCACCACACTGTCGACGTCGCCCCCTCCGAGGAGCGCTACCAGCCGCGCGAGTGGCAGCAGCCGCATCAGCAGAACTGGACCGGCACTGCGATGGCCTACCGCCCCGCAGGCTCGACTCTGGCCGAGGGCGAGCGCCCGCCGGCGACCGGCGACTACGAGGCCTGGACGCCGGGGCGCTAAGCGCAGCGTCTATTTCTTGAAGAGCCAGGCGGCATAGTCGCGCGCGCTGTGAAGCACGCGGACGACTTCAACATGATCTTCGCCGATCCGGTAGAAGATCAGGTAGTCGCCGTGAGCGCGTCTGCGAATTTGTCGCCCCTTGCTCTGAGGCATGACCGGCCATGCGAGAGGCCGCTCGCCAAGACCGAGGCATTTCCGCTCCAACTCATCGACGAAGCTATCGGCGCGGGCAGGGGTGTCCTTGGCGATATGGCGGCCGATGCCGATAAGATCGGCCTTGGCAGCGTCCGAGATGATGACGGTCAACGAGCCTTTCGGGCTCATTTAGCGGCGATGGCGCGGCGAATGTCCTGGAAGGCCTGATCTAGTGGCGAGGAGCGGCCAGCGTCGAGATCGGCAATGCCGATGTCGAGCGCTTCATTGAGTTCCTGGAGCTTCTTCGCCTTGTAGCGTTGGCGCAGTGCCTCATGCACGATATCCGTGCCGGAGGCGTAGGCACCTTGTTCGAGCTCGGCGCGGACCAGCGTCGCCAGTTCGGCAGGCAAGGTGATGGTCATCTCTCCAGACTTCATCTCGCCGCTCCGTGTTGCCCGCGCGCAATATAGTGTGCGGGCGCAGGCTTGCCCAGCGCCGCCCCGCGACGTCAGCCGATGACGAAGTCGAACAGCAGCTTGACGTTCAGTGCCGCGATCACGACCGCGATCAGGATGGCGAAGGCGATGAGCCAGCGCGGTGCGACGAGCTCGCCCATCTTGGTCTTGTCGGCGGTGAACATCACCAGCGGAAAGACGGCGAAGGAGAGCTGCAGGCTGAGCACGACCTGGGTCAGGATCAAGAGCCGCGCCGTGCCGCTGTCGCCGTACCAGATGGTGACCGCCGCGGCCGGGACGATGGCGATGCCGCGCGTGATTAGGCGGCGCAGCCAGGGCGGCAGCTTGATCTTGAGGAAGCCCTCCATGACGATCTGGCCGGCGAGCGTCGCCGTCACCGTCGAGTTGATGCCGCAGCAGAGCAGGGCGATGCCGAACAGCGTCGGCGCGATGGCGAGGCCAAGCAGCGGACCAAGGAGCTGATGCGCCTCGCCTAGCTCGGCGACGCCGGTCTGGCCGGTCTTGTGGAAGGTCGCCGCCGCCAGGATCAGGATCGAGGCGTTGATCAGGAGCGCGAACATCAGCGCCACCGTCGAATCGATCGTGGCGTAGGTCAGTGCCTGGCGCTTCTCGGGCAGGGTCTCGCCATAGGCGCGGGTCTGCACGATGCCCGAGTGCAGGTAGAGGTTATGCGGCATCACGGTGGCGCCGAGGATGCCGAGCGCGAGGTAGAGCATCTCGGGATTGGTGACGATCTCGGTCGTCGGTGCGAAGCCCTTGATGACCTGGCCCCAGTCCGGATCGGCCAGGGCGATCTGAATGGCGAAGCAGACCGCGATGACACCGAGCAAGGTGATGATCAGCGCCTCGACCCAGCGGAAACCGAGCCGCTGCAGATAGAGGATCAGGAAGACGTCGAGCGCGGTGATGATGACGCCGATCTCGAGCGGAATGCCGAAGATCAGGTTGAGGCCGATCGCGGTGCCTATGACCTCGGCGATATCGGTCGCGATGATCGCGATCTCGGCGAGGAACCAGAGCATGTAGGCGACGGGCCGGGGGAAGGCGTCGCGGCAGGCCTGGGCGAGGTCGCGGCCGGACGCGATGGCGAGCCGCGCGCACAGCGATTGCAGCACGATCGCCATGATGTTCGAGACGAGCGCGACGGTGAGCAGCGCGTAGCCGAATTTCGAGCCACCGGCGAGCGAGGTCGCCCAGTTGCCGGGGTCCATGTAGCCGACGGCGACGAGATAGCCGGGGCCGACGAAGGCGGCGGCGCGGCGCCAGCCGGGGCCGGTCGAGCGCACCGCGACCGAGCGGTGCACATCGGCGAGCGAGGCTTCGCCGCGCTCCGTGCGCCAGCCCTCCGGCAATTTCTCGACCCGCGCGTCCATGGCAACCCCGATCCTGCAACTGCAATCCATTCGCAAGATACACAGTTGCAAATCGTTCGCAAGAGCGTTTAGCCCCGGATGCATGCGTCCGGAGCGGCGTGGTCATGCCGAACGGGGCAGGCCGCCAAGGGGGAGCATCAATGGCGGCTGTGGGCTTTCGCCCTTTTTCCGCTGCGATTGCCGTGTTAAGCGGCACCTCCCGCGCGGGCGCGGGCAGGAGATTCGTAGCGCCGATGCGGGCCCTCAGCAGATTGTCGAAGGTGTCGGCCATTGCCGCGCCAGCCCTGATAGCGCTTCTGGCCGCAGCGCCGGCGCAGGCCGACCGCATCCGCAATCCGACGGCGGTCTTCGCCGGACTCGACAAGATCACCGGGCGGATCATCTCCTTCGAGGTCGCTGTCGACGAGACCGTGCAGTTCGGCGCGCTGCAGTTGACGCCGCGGGTGTGCTGGACAAGGCCGCCGACCGAGGCGCCGCAGACGGATTCCTTCGTCGAGGTCGACGAGGTGACCTTCAACAACGAATACCGGCGCATCTTCACCGGCTGGATGTATGCGGCGAGCCCGGGCCTGCACGGCGTCGAGCACGCGATCTACGACGTCTGGCTGACCGACTGCAAAGGCGGCACCGAACTGGTGGTCGATCCGAAGGAGCCGGAAGCGCCTCTGCCCGACGAGCCGCGCCGCCCGCGCACGCCCAATCCGCGCGACGTCAACCAGCCGCCCGTGCCGGGGCAGCCTGTGCCCGGCCAGCCGGCGCCTGGCCAGCGCATCGACGTCGAGCCGCCGCGCGGCGTGCCGGTACAGCCGCGGCAATCCCCGAGCCAGCGCTTCTTCCCGACCAATCCGGGGCAGGGCCGCGATCCGACGGGCGGCAACTAGTTTCTGATAGAGGCGTCCGCTTCTCTCGTCATTGCGAGCGTAGCGAAGCAATCCAGGGGCCGTCGAGCGCAACGCTCAGGATTGCTTCGCTACGCTCGCAATGACTGCGAAGGCATCTCAGCCAGCGCCTCGCGGCCGCTGATCGTGCGCTCCTTCGGCCAGGCCCACCAATCGCCCTCGCTCTCGATCGCCGCTTCCAGCAGCATGCGATAGGCCTCGCGTGGTACCTCCTGCGTGCCGAACTGGGCGAGATGGGCGGTCTGGAACTGCGCGTCGAGCAGGCGGTAGCCGCCATGCCTGAGACGGGCGACGAGATGGACCAGCGCCACTTTCGAGGCATCGGTCTCGCGGTGGAACATGCTCTCGCCGAAGAAGGCCCCGCCAAGCGACAGCCCGTAGAGCCCGCCGGCGAGCCGGCCGTCGCGCCAGCATTCGACGCTGTGGACATGGCCACGGCGAAAGAGCGCGCTGAAGAGCTCGCGGATGCGGGTGTTGATCCAGGTCTCCGGCCGGTCGGGCCGGGCCTCGGCGCAGGCGGCGATGACCGCGTCGAAGGCGCTGTCGATCCTGATCTCGAACTGGTCGGCGCGCACCGTGCGGGCCAGACGCGCGGGCAAATGGAAGCGGTCGAGCGGGATGACGCCGCGAATCTCCGGCTCGACCCAGAACAGGCTGGGGTCATCAGCACTTTCCGCCATCGGAAAGATGCCGGCGGCATAGGCGCGCAGGATGATCTCGGGGGTGATCACCGGCGCGCGAATGGGCACGGAACGAGCCTTCATGCGGGGATGGGAGCGCGGGCGCGACGCCGTGTCAAACGGGAATGACGCCCTCTTCCGTCATGCTCGGGCTTGTCCCGGCCAGCCACGTCTTCCCCCGGTCCGGGCCGCAAGACGTGGGTGCTCGCCACAAGGGCGAGCATGACGGCGGAAGCCGGTCTTATTGCCCTTCCGGCCCCATCCCACCGGCGGCGAGGAACTTCTCCAGCCAGTGGATGTTGTAGTCGCCGTTCAGGATGTCGGGGTTGCGCACCAGGGTGCGGAACAGCGGCAGGGTGGTGTCGACGCCATCGACGACGAACTCGTCGAGCGAGCGGCGCAGGCGCATCAGGCATTCGTCCCGGTTGCGGCCATGGACGATCAGCTTGCCGACGAGAGAATCGTAGTGCGGCGGGATCGTGTAGCCCTGATAGGCCGCCGAATCGACGCGCACGCCGAGCCCGCCCGGCGTGTGGAACGAGGTGATGCGCCCGGGGGAGGGGCGGAAATTGGCCGGGTGCTCGGCATTGACCCGGCACTCGATGGCGTGGCCCTCGATGACGATGTCGTCCTGCGTGATCGAGAGCGCAGCGCCAGCCGCGATGCGAATCTGCTCGTTGACGAGGTCGATGCCGGTGATCATCTCGGTGACCGGGTGCTCGACCTGGATGCGCGTGTTCATCTCGATGAAGTAGAACTCGCCATCCTCGTAGAGGAACTCGATCGTGCCGGCGCCGAGATAGCCGAGCTTGGCCATGGCATTGGCGCAGACGGCGCCGATCCGGTCACGCTCGCCGGCGTTGAGCGCGGGCGAGGGGCCTTCCTCCCAGACCTTCTGGTGGCGGCGCTGCAGCGAGCAGTCGCGCTCGCCGAGATGGACGGCGCGGCCCTGGCCGTCGCCGAGCACCTGGATCTCGATATGGCGCGGCTTCTCGAGGTACTTCTCGATGTAGACCGCATCGTCGCCAAAATTGGCCTTGGCCTCGGTGCGTGCGGTGGAGAGCGCGACGGACATGTCCTCCGCGTTCCGCACGACCTTCATGCCCTTGCCGCCGCCGCCGGAAGCCGCCTTGATGATGACGGGAAAGCCGATCTCGCCGGCGATGCGCAGCGCCTCGTCGTCGTCGGTGACGCCACCCTCGGAGCCTGGCACGCAGGGGATGCCGAGGCGCTTGGCGGTGCGCTTGGCCTCGATCTTGTCGCCCATGCTGCGGATATGCTCGGCCTTGGGGCCGATGAAGGTGATGTTGTGGCGCTCCAGGATCTCGGCGAAGCGGGCGTTCTCGGAGAGGAAGCCGTAGCCGGGATGGACCGCGTCGGCGCCGGTGATCTCGCAGGCGGCGATCAGGGCGGGGATGTTGAGATAACTCTCGCGCGCGCTCGGCGGGCCGATGCAGACGCTCTCGTCGGCGAGGCGCACATGCATGGCGTTGGCATCGGCGGTGGAGTGCACCGCGACGGTGGCGATGCCGAGCTCCTTGGCGGCGCGCAGGACGCGCAGCGCGATCTCTCCGCGATTGGCGATCAGGATCTTGTCGAACATCTTCGGCCCGTCCGCGCCCGCGACAGCGATCACTCGATCACCAGGAGCGGTTCGCCGTATTCGACCGGCTGCCCGTCCTCGACCATGATCGCGGTGATCTTGCCGGCGCGCGGCGCGACGATGTCGTTGAAGGTCTTCATCGCCTCGACCAGCAGCACGCGCTCGCCAACCTTCACCTCCTGGCCGATCTCGACGAAGGGCTTGGCCTCGGGCGAGGGACGGCGATAGGCGGTGCCGACCATCGGCGAGGTCACCGAGCCGGGATGGGCGGCGGCGGGCTTCGTCGCGTCGAGCGGGGAGGCGGCGGCGACCAGGGCGGGAGCGACCGGGGCCGCCACCGGCACCTGTACGGTTGCGGAGATGGTGCGGGCGACGCGGACGCGCAGGTCGCCCTTCTCCACCTCGATCTCGGTCAGATCGGTCTCGTTCAGGAGCTGCGCCAACTCGCGCACCAGTTCGGGGTCGATCGGGCTCTTGGTCGCCATGGCGGGTTTCACCGTCCTCATTCCAGCATCGTCACGGGCGGGCGCCGGCAGGGGCGTCCCGGAATTCTCAAAAGCCGCTCAGGCGGCGGACTTCGCCGCCGCGCGCTTTTGCAGCAACGGCACGATCGCGTCGAAAGCAAGGTCATAGCCGGCGGCGCCGAAACCGCAAATCACGCCGACGCAGACCGGCGCCATATAGGAATGGTGCCGGAACTCCTCGCGGGCATGCACATTCGAGACGTGGAGCTCGATGGCGAGCGCATCGACGCCCTTGATCGCGTCGCGGATCGCGACCGAGGTGTGGGTGTAGGCGCCGGCATTGATGACGATGCCCGCGCCGGCCAGGCCCGCCTGCTGGATATGGGTGACGAGCTCACCCTCGAAATTGGTCTGGCGGAAGGTCAGATCCACGCCCGCGGCCGCGGCCCTGGCCTTCAGGCGCTCCTCGACATCGGCCAGCGTCACCGAGCCGTAGGTGCCGGGCTCGCGGGTGCCGAGGAGGTTGAGGTTGGGACCGTTGAGGACGTGGACGGCGACCATGGTGCAGGCTGATTCCCTGGGGCCGCAAATGCGCGGCGACGCCGCCGTCATAAACGGAACCAAAGGGCAGGGGAAGTGCGCGAAGAGATGTCCGCGCTTCTCCGGATGATGCCCGATCTTCAGCCGCTGCAGGTCGCCTTGCCGCATTTGCGGACGGCGTCGATCTTGGCCTTGAGCGCGGGCGCGCCGACGGCGCCGAAGACGACCTCGTCTCCGACGATGAAGGCCGGCGTGCCGGTGAGGCCGAGCCTGTCGCCGAGCGCGACCGTGTCCTCGATCACCGCCTTGGTCGCCGGGGCATCCATCTCCTTGCGGACGCGCTCGACATCGGCGCCGGAATCCTTGGCGATCTCAAGCGCCTTGGCGCCGTTGACCCGGCCCTTGGTCGCCATCAGCTTGTTGTGGAAATCCCAGTACTTCTGGCCCTGGAGCTGGTTCTTGACGGCGATGGCGACGCGGCTGGCCTCGACCGAATCGGGTCCCAGGATCGGGAAGTCCTTGATCACGACGCGCAGCTTGGGGTCGTCCTTGGCGAGCGCGCGGACATCGTCCAGCGCCCGTTTGCAGAAGCCGCAATTGTAATCCATGAACTCGACCAGGGTGACGTCGCCCTGCGGGTTGGCCGCGATGATCGAGGTCGCGGGATCGACGAGCTTGTCCTTCTCGCCGATGACCGCGTTGCGCTGCGCCTCGGCCTGAGCGACCGTGTTGCGGCGCTCCAGCTCGATCATCGCCTCCTGGACCAGCTCGGGGTTCTTCACCAGCGTCTCACGGATGAGGTCGACCACCGCCTGGCGCTGCTCGGGCGAAAGCGCCGGCGCCTGCGCCCTGGCCGGGATCGCCGCCAGCGAGACGGCGAGGCCGGCAAGTGCCAGGCCGAGACCGGCGCGCCGGAAGCCCGTCTGCGCAAGGCGAAGCAGCGTGAACAGGACCATGTCGTCATCCTTTCAGACCCGCACGAGGAAGCGCCGCGGGCGTTGAGCCTATTGGTGTTTGCCTGATCTTCTCGACTTTCGCATGGCAAGCGTCAATTCACAGCTTTGCCAGCGCGGTTGCGGGCGAGGGGCCGCTCGGCTAGGCCAGCCGGCACGGCGGCCGGTGTGCAGGCCGCCGAAACGGATCGCGACATGAAGCAGGCCACGCCCTTGATCTCCCTACCCGAATTGGCTGATCGCGCCGAGCGGGTCGCGCCCTTCATCGTCATGGACGTGATGAACCAGGCCGCGGCGATCGAGCGCAGGGGCGGCTCCGTCGTGCATATGGAGGTCGGCCAGCCCTCGGCGCCGACGCCGGCGAGCATTCGCGCCGCTGCTTCCCGCGCTCTGGAGCATGGCCGCATCGGCTACACCCAGGCGCTCGGCACGGATTCGCTGCGCGAGCGCATCGCCCGGCATTACCAGGACGCCTATGGCGTCACCGTTCCGGCCGAGCGCGTCGTGGTCACGACCGGCTCCTCCGGCGGCTTCATCCTGGCGTTTATCGCCTGTTTCCAGCCGGGCGCGCGCGTCGCGATCACGGCACCGGGCTATCCGGCCTATCGCAACATCCTGATCGCGCTCGGCCTCGAGCCGGTCGCGATCGAGGTCGGGCCCGAGACGCGCTACGCGCTGACGCCGGAGCTGATCGCCAAGGCCCATGCCGAGCGCCCGCTCGCCGGCGTGCTGACCATGAGCCCGGCCAATCCGACCGGCGTGGTGATGGCGCCCGACGCGATCGCGGCCGTGGCAGCCGAGTGCCGCCGGCTCGGGCTCTGGTACATCTCGGACGAGATCTATCATGGGCTGACCTATGAGGCGCCGGCGACGACGGCGCTCAGCGCCGATCCCGACACGATCATCGTCAATTCCTTTTCGAAATATTACTGCATGACCGGCTGGCGCGTCGGCTGGCTCATCGTGCCCGAGCGGATGGTGCGCACGATCGAGCGGCTGCAGCAGAATTTCTCGATCTCGGTGCCTTATCTCAGCCAGGTCGCGGGCGAGGCGGCTTTCGATGCCACGGAGGAATGCGAGGCGATCAAGGCCGGCTATGCGCAGAACCGCGCCTTCCTGCTCAAGGCGCTGCCGGAGATCGGGCTCGGCGATTTCCTGCCCGTCGACGGCGCCTTCTACATCTATCTCGACATCGGCCGTTATTCGAACGATTCCATGGCTTTCTGCCGCGATGTGATCGAGAATGCCGGGGTCGCGATCACGCCCGGGCTCGATTTCGACGAAGGGCGCGGGGCGCGGACGGTACGGCTCTCCTTCGCCGGCTCGCTCGGCGAATGCGAGGAGGCGGTGAAGCGGATGGGCGCGTGGCTGAAGCGGCGGTGAACGCAACGGCGCCCGGACGCTTGCCAAAAGCCGCCGTCCCGACGAAACCTGACGATCGGTCGCGCTGCAATGGTGGAGGAGGCGGCAGCATGATGGTTCGCAGCCAAACGCTTGGCAGGTCGGCGGTGTCATGCCTGTTGCCGATCCTGGCCGTGCTGGCGGCCTTCCTGTCGCTCAGCGCTCCCAGCGGCGCGCTCGCGCAGGCGAAGGTCGAGCCGCCGGTCACCCTGGTCCTGCGCGGCGACGAGACGCCGGAGACGCTCAAGCGCATGCTCGATGCGCTGCAGGCCAGCGGCCGAACGGTGACCGTGCGCATCGCAGGCCCGGGCGAGACGCCCAGCGTCGCCGCGCCTGCAACACCGGGCGCAGTCCAAGCCGCGCCCGCCCAAGCCGCGCATGCGCCGGCGGCCGCCGAACCCACTGCCGGCTCGCGGCTCGAGACCTTCTGGGATGATTTCACCTCGGGCTTCGATTCCGGCAACGACGCCATTCCCGCCGCGACGACGCTGCCGGAGGATTGGCGCCGCGCCTGGGGCGAGAACCGCAACGGCGCGACCGGGTTGTCGGCGACGTCGCGGCTGCTGCTGTGCTTTGCGGCGGCGGTCTGCGTCGGGCTCCTGTTCCGGCGGCTGAGCGCCGGCGGGTTCGCGCGCCACCTCGAACCCGCAGGGCCGGCCTTCACGCCGCGCCTGGTCGCCTCGCTCTATGGCCTGCTTCAGGACGCGCTCATGGTCGCGCTCGCGCTCGGCACGCTGCGGCTGTGCAGTTCCTTCCTCCTGCCGGAACCCGACCTTGCGGCGCGAACGCTGCGGACGGCCGGAAACGGTGCCGCGATCAGCGCGGCCTATATGGTTCTCGGCCGCTTCCTGCTGTCTCCGGGAGCACCCCAGCGCCGGCTGCTGCCGCTGCCGCGGGCCGAGCGCCATTTCAAGCTGCTGGTCCTCTACGCGCTCGCCGGCCCGTTCGTGATCACCAGCGCCATGATCGCCGACACGGTCGCGCGCGACCGCGCCGCGGTGACCGGATTCTTCGCCGCGACGGGCATCGCGATCACGATCTTCAAGGTCTGGTGGTTCTTCGACGCGCGCCACGACCTCAAGGCGCTGGTGCTGCGCTACTCGGACAATCCCGGCACCATGCTGCGCATCGTCGCGGCGCTGACGCCGTGGCTCTACATCGCCATCTCGATCCTGATCTGGATGATGGGGCGCGCGGCGATGATGATGTCGGATGGCGGGCGCTGGGCCGAGGCGGCGGGGCTGACGCAGATCATCATCGTGCTCGCCCCCATCTTCGCCGTCGGCATCGGCGCCTTGCTGCGCTGCCGGCAGGCGCACCGCGCCGCGCTGAGCCCGCAGACGCCGCAGCAGGAGGCGATCGCGCGCACCGTCCAGGCGGCCGCGACCGGCATCATCTGGGCCGGGGCCTTCTACCTGTTCGCGCGGCTCTGGGGCGGGTTCTTCGCCGATATGGGCTCGCCCGAGTTCATCGCCTTCTCGCGGCAGGCGGCGTCGGTGGCGCTGCTCGCCTTCGGCGGCTGGGTCGCGCTCGTCTTCCTCAAGGCGTTCTTCGACGCCTATACGCCGAAGCCGACCCCATCGCTGCCGGGCGACGAGGACGTGGTCCATGAGGATCTGGTGCCGTCGCGGCTGGCGACCGTGCTGCCGGTGATGCGCGGGGTGGTGCTGGGCGCGGTGTTCGGTCTGACCGGGCTGGTCGTGCTGTCCAGGCTCGGCGTCGATATCGGGCCGCTGCTGGCCGGCTTCGGCATTCTCGGCCTCGCGATCTCGTTCGGCTCGCAGGCCCTGGTGCGCGACATCGTCTCCGGCTTCTTCTTCATGATCGAGGATGCGTTCCGGGTCGGTGAATATGTCGATAACGGCAAGCTCAAGGGCACGGTCGAGAAGATCTCGCTGCGCTCGATGCAGCTGCGCCACCAGAGCGGGCAGATCCATACCGTGCCCTTCGGCCAGATCGGCGCGCTGACCAATGCCAGCCGCGATTGGGCGACGCTCAAGTTCAACATCCGGCTCGACCACTCGGCCGATATCGAGCAGGCGCGCAAGACGATCAAGAAGACCGGCCTTGCCTTGCTCGAAGACCCGGAATACGGGCCGCATTTCATTGCCCCGCTGAAGATGCAGGGCGTCGCGGACATTACCGACAGCGCCGTCGTGATCCGGCTGAAATTCACGGCCAAGCCGGCCCATGCCTCGACGCTCCAGCGCGAAGCGCTGAAGCGTGTCTATCGCGGACTGAACGATGCCCACGTGCCCTTCGCCTCCAACGCCGTGACGGTGCGCGGCGGTGAGGAGCGCTATGCGGCCGCCGCTATCACTGCTGTGCCTCCGCCGAGCCCACTGGCGCCGGCGGCGAGTTGAACCAACGCAATTTCTTCACCCGAGCTGGTACCCATTTCGCTCGAAAATGCTCTAGCGGCGCTTCGCAGATTTGTAGACTGCGGAGCGCTCGCGCTTGCCGACCGCGACGACGATCACGGTCACGATCTCGTCCTCGACGCGATAGACCAGCCGATAGCCGGCCTGCCGCAACTTGATCTTGTAGTGATCCGGCATGCCGTGCAGCGCATCGCCCGGCACGCGGGGATGGCTCAGCCGCTCCTTCAGCTTCTTGACGAATTGCTGCCGGAGCGTCGCCCCGAGCTTCTCCCATTCCTTCAGCGCGGATGGCAGGAATTCGAGCCTATAGCTCATCGACCGCGACCGGCACGCCCGTCTCGTTGGCACGGGCTTTGACGATCTCGGCCAGGTCGAGGTCGTCGAGACGTTCCAGCATCGCCTCGTAGGTCTCGGCCGGGACCATGTAGGCCATGATGCGGTTGTGGTTCAGCACCGCTACCGGCATGCCGTTGGCGTCGCCGATGATGGCGGTCGGACTCTTCTTGAGCTCGGAGACGCTAACGGCGAACTCGGCTTCGACCCGCTGCAGGGTGGCTTTCATGATGGGATCCAGGTTTCGTTCGCGCTGTTGATAAGTACGGAATTTCATACGAAATTCAATACTGATCTTGAGGGCAGTCGCTTCTACCGGCTCGTCTCGGTCAGAAAGAGCGCCCCGAACCCGATCACGATCAGCAGGACACCCAGCAGCATCGCGAGCTGCGTCGGGCCGGCCCGCGCCTTGAGGATCGAGCGGCTGGCCGCCTTCTCGGCGTGGTCTGCGCGGGCGTCGCCACGGAACTGGCTGGCGTAGAGGCCAGGCGTCATCTCCGGCCCGATCGGTCTATTGCCTTCCAGATCGAAGCGGACGGCGATGAACAGCACCAGGAGCCCGAGGATGCCGACGCCGATCCCGCCGGCCGCCTGCCAGGCCAGAGCGGCAAAGCCGAACAGCACCCCGCCGCAGATCGCCGCCAGAATCGGGCCCTCAGGGCGTGACGGCGGCGGTTGCGGATCCATCTGCGCTCCCCCGGAACGAAAAACCCCGCCACGATAGCGCGTGGCGGGGTTTCGGTCACGTCTGCCTGGTTTCCCAGGTCGGATCAGTTGCGGCCGGCGAGCTTGTTCCACCAGCCGCCGCGCTTGGGCCGATCCGGATCCGGCGGCGTCAGCACGACCGCGACGGGCTCCTCGACGACGGGCTTGACGGGCTCGGGCGCCGGTTCCGGGGCGGGCTCGGGTTCCGGCACCGCAGCGGCGGGCTCGACCGGGGCAGGGGCGGCCTCGGGGACCGGGGCCTCGGCGGTCGCGCCGCCTTCGGTGATCGGCACGACCTTCTTGCGCGAGCGGCTGCGCTTGGGCTTCTCGGCCTCGGCGGCCGGTTCCGCGACAGGCACAGGCTCGGCAATGGCCTCGACGACAGGCGCGGCCTCGACGCTCTCCTCAGTCACAGCCTTCTTGCTGCGGCTGCGGCGGGCGCGCTTCGGCTTGGCGCCGTCCTCGTCCGCCGGGGCTTCCGCGACCGGCTCGGCGACGGGGGCGGGAGCCTCCGTCACGGCCTCGGCAGCGACCGGCTGCGTCTCGGCCGCAGCGGCCTCGTCGCTGCTCTCCTCGCCCTCGTTCTCATCGCCGTCCTCATCGCCATCGGCATCGCTGCCGCCGTCGAGACGCTGGCCATTGGCATCGCGCTCGCCGCCACGCCGACGCCGGCGACGCCGGCGGCGCTTGCGGCCGCCTTCGCCACGCTCGCCCTCGGTGCGCTCACCTTCAGTCCGATTGCGCTGACCCTCAGGCGAGGCGACGGCCTCTTCGGCGATCTCGCCATCCACCTCGACCTCGGCCTCTTCGGCCTCAGCCTCGGCGGCGGCGTCGAGCGCATCGTCGTCGATCGGGTCGGCAAGCGCCTCGGCCTTGAACGGGCTCGGGACGACGCGGCCCTCGTTGCCGACGAACTCACCGCGCTCGACCTCGAAATAGCGGGTGCCGAGCAGGGTCGCATCGGCCGAGATCGTGATTGCGATGGCGAAGCGGGTTTCCAGATCGGTCAGATGGGCGCGCTTCTGGTTGAGCACGTAGAGCGCCACTTCCGGCCGGGTGCGGACGGAGAGATTATGCGAGGCGCTCTTGATCAGCGCCTCTTCGAGCGCGCGCAGGATCTGCAGCGCGACCGACGGGGTCGAGCGCATCATGCCGGCGCCGGCGCAATGCGGGCAGGGAATCGAGGAGCTCTCGAGCACGCCGGTGCGGATGCGCTGGCGCGACATCTCGAGCAGGCCGAAAGCAGAGATGCGGCCGACCTGGATGCGGGCGCGGTCGTTCTTGAGGCAGTCCTTGAGCTTCTTCTCGACGGCGCGGTTGTTGCGGTTCTCCTCCATGTCGATGAAGTCGATCACGATGAGGCCGGCAAGGTCGCGCAGGCGCAACTGGCGGGAGATCTCCTCCGCCGCTTCGAGATTGGTCTTGAGGGCGGTGTCCTCGATATTGTGCTCGCGGGTCGAGCGGCCCGAGTTGATGTCGATCGCGACCAGCGCCTCGGTCTGGTTGATGACGATGTAGCCGCCGGACTTGAGCGTGACCGTGTTGGAGAACATCGCGTCGAGCTGGCTCTCGACGCCGAAGGCGGCGAAGAGCGGCGTCTGCTCGCGATAGCCCTTCACGCTCTTGGCATGGCTCGGCATGAGCATGCGCATGAAGTCCTTGGCCTCGCGATAGGCCTCGTCGCCGGCGACGTGAACCTCGTCGATGTCCTTGTTGTAGAGGTCGCGGATCGAGCGCTTGACGAGGTTGCCCTCCTCATAGACCAGCGCCGGGGCGACGGAGGCGAGCGTCAGCTCGCGCACGCTCTCCCACATCCGCATCAGGTACTCGTAGTCGCGCTTGATCTCGACCTTGGTGCGCGAGGCGCCGGCCGTGCGCAGGATGATGCCCATCCCCTCCGGCACTTCCAGCTCCTGGGCGATCTCCTTGAGGCGCTTGCGGTCTTCTGCGTTGGTGATCTTGCGGGAGATGCCGCCACCCTTGCCGGTATTCGGCATCAGCACGGAATAGCGGCCGGCGAGCGAGAGGTAGGTGGTGAGCGCCGCACCCTTGTTGCCGCGCTCTTCCTTGACGACCTGGACCAGGATGATCTGGCGGCGCTTGATCACCTCCTGGATCTTGTACTGGCGGCGCGAATGGCGCGGGCGCTCGGGCATGTCGTCGAGGGCGTCGCCGCCGCCGAGATGCTCCGGCTCTTCCTGGGCCTCCTCGCCGGCTTCCTCGCCGTCCTCGTCCTCGTCGGACTGGCGGCGGCGGGACTCGCCATCCTCGGTCGCTTCCGCAGCGTCGGCTTCGACGGTCTCGGCCTCGAAGGTCTCGGTCTCGAAGGTCTCAGTCTCGAAAGTCAGCGGCGCGGCGTTCTCGACCGTGTCCTCATGCTCCGATTCGGCGATGGCCGGCGCGAATTCCTCGCCGAAGGCGGGTGCGCCCTCGTTGACCATGGCGGCTTCCTTGCCGTCGGTCTCGACCTCGGCGCTGACCGTCTCGTCACTGGCGGCGCGCTTGGCGCGGCCGTCCCGGTCGCCACGCCGGGGGCGGTCGCGGCGGCCGCGCTTCTCGCGGCGCTCCTCGTCGCGCTCTTCCTCGCGCTCGGCCCGCACCTCTTCGGCGATCAGCGCCTGCCGGTCGGCGACGGGGATCTGATAGTAGTCCGGGTGGATTTCCGAGAAGGCGAGGAAGCCGTGGCGGTTGCCGCCATACTCGACGAAAGCCGCCTGGAGCGACGGTTCGACCCGCGTGACCTTCGCCAGATAGATATTGCCGCGCAGCGGTTTGCGGCTGGCGGACTCGAAATCAAATTCCTCGACGCGGGACCCGCGAACCACCACGACCCGGGTCTCTTCCGGGTGGGTGGCGTCGATGAGCATCTTGTTGGCCATAAGACGTTTCCATTGGCGCAGCGGCCTTCACCCGCCGGGCTGCGGATGAGAATCCGCTGCCGCGGGCAGGGGCGCCGCGCATAAGCCGGGTTTGAGCGGCATGTTGCAGGAGGGAGGGTTCGATCAGGACGCAATGGCGGATCGGGGAACCCGGCCGGGCAACAAGCCCGCCGTAGCCCCGAAGGTATGGACGATGCACCGGTAAGCTAAGCGGCGTCGTATGCCCCGACATCTGACCTGACCTGCGGCGCGCCGAAGCGCTCCGCGTTTGCACGCTCGCGGGACTTGGCCATGCGCCGAACTCGTTGCCTGACGCCGGCCGTCCGCGGACGATCCGTTGGCGGTTGCCTTGCCGCGACCGCACCCAGGACGGGGCGGCCACCCGGCCTGCCCAGGCGCCAACGGATCCTCGGATCCGGATGCGCGACGGGCAGCTTCGCAATGCAACCATCCCCATTACAGATAGGTGACAGTGATTTGCAAGCAACATCGTGAGGCAATCGCTTCGGCCCCGCCCCTGCGGCGTTCACCCCCGGGGAGGGGCGTGATAACCAATCGTTAAACCCTCGCGCCAATATGGTTAAGCCATGGTGACGCCAACAGGGACGAATCTCCTGTCGCTCCGCTTCCGCTCTCGCAGCGCCGGCATGGTCCGGCTCGTGGCCTCAGGCATGATGCGCCTGGCGCTCGCGGGCGGGCTTGCGCTGCTGGCCGGTGCGCCTGCCTTCGCCAATCCGGCCAGGCCGAGCACCGAATTCCCGGTCGCGACCGACGCGAAGATCGAGCAGTCCGGTGAGGTCGTCAGGCTGACCATGGCGCTGTCGCGCCCGGTCGAGGTCAACGCCTCGGTGATGGCCGGGCCCGACCGCGTCATCGTCGAACTCCCCTCGGTCAATTTCCAGGTGCAGCCGAACGCTGCGAAGAAGAGCGCCGGCTTCGTCAGCGCCTTCCGCTTCGGCCTGTTCTCGGCCGAGAAGTCGCGAATCATCCTCGACCTGTCGCAGCCGGCCATCGTCTCGCGCGCCGAGGTCCGCAGCCAGCGCGGCGGCTTCGGCGAACTGGTGATCGAGCTGAAGCGCGTCAGCCGCGCCGAGTTCCAGGCCGTGGCGAAGCTGGCCGAGCGCAAGCCGCCAGAGGCTCCGGTCGAGCCCGCCAAGCCGCAGCGCGACGGCCGCCAGCTCGTGGTCATCGACCCCGGCCATGGCGGCATCGATCCGGGCACGGTCGTGGCCTCGATCGCCGAGAAATCTGTCGTGCTCGCCTTTGGCCTTGGCCTGAAGGAGCAATTGGAGGCGGGCGGGCGCTATCGCGTGCTGATGACGCGCGCTGACGACGTCTTCGTGCCCCTCGGCGAGCGGGTGAAGATCGCGCGTGCCGCCGGCGCCGACCTGTTCATCTCGATCCACGCCGATTCGCTGGCGCAGGCGCAGGATGTGCGCGGCGCCACGATCTATACCGGCTCCGAACGCGCCACCGATGCCGAATCGGCCAGGCTCGCCGCCAAGGAGAACCAGGCCGACGCGGTCGCCGGCCTCGACATGGCCGAGGAGGTGCAGGACGTCGCCGGCATCCTGATGGACCTCGCCAAGCGCGAGACGCGGACCTTCTCCTCGCTCTTCGCGCGCAACCTGGTCGAGAAGCTCGGCGGCTCGGTGAAGATGCACAAGGTGCCGCTGCGCTCGGCCGGCTTCCGCGTGCTGACGGCGCCGGACGTGCCCTCGGTGCTGATCGAGCTGGGTTATATGTCGAGCCCGAAGGACGCCGAGCTGCTGAACTCGGCGGAATGGCGGACGCAGGCCGTGGCTGCGGTTCGAACTGCGATCGACAGCTATTTCGAACGCGGCCAGCCCGTCGGCAAGGCGGCTGCGAACCAGCGCTGAGGCTTGAAACCAGCGCTGAGGCTTGGCGCAGAGAACAAAACTGGTCTTGGCGGCGATTTGTGGTGTTGAGGCCACGGTTCCGCCATTTCCGCCATGCTATAGACGTGATTTGGAAGCGACGAGGACTGACGCGGCGAATCGGATGAATCCGACGCAGACCGCGCGGCATGATCAGGGGCTCGAGCCTTAGATGCGGTTTGTACTGCGATTCTTCGGGTGGCTATTCGCCGCGGGGGCGGTGGTCTTCGTCGTCGGCGCGCTCGGCGCGGCCGCGATGATCTGGCATTACTCGAAGGACCTGCCGGATTCGGCGCAGCTCCGTAACTACGAGCCGCCGGTGATGACGCGCGTCCATGCCGGCGACGGCAGCCTGATCGCTGAATTCGCGCGCGAGCGCCGGCTCTACCTGCCGATCCAGGCGGTGCCGAAGCTGATCATCGACGCCTATCTCTCGGCCGAGGACAAGAACTTCTACAAGCATGTCGGCGTCGATCCGGAAGGCCTGGTGCGCGCCGCGATCTCGAACTTCCGCAACCGCGGCTCCGGCCGCCGGCCGCAGGGCGCCTCGACCATCACCCAGCAGGTGGCGAAGAACTTCCTGGTCGGCTCGGAAGGCTCGCTCGAGCGCAAGATCCGCGAGGCGCTGGTGGCGCTGCGGATCGAGGCGACCTATTCGAAGGACAAGATCCTCGAGCTCTATCTCAACGAGATCTATCTCGGCGCGCCGGCGCCGGGGCAGGGCAGCTACGGCATCGCCGCCGCGGCGCTGAACTATTTCGGCAAGTCGGTGCACGAGCTGAACATTCAGGAGGCCGCCTATCTCGCGGCCCTGCCGAAGGCGCCGACCGACCTGCACCCGTTCCGCAACCGCGACCGCGCCATCGAGCGGCGCAACTACGTGATCGATCGCATGGCCGAGAACGGCTACATTGCGCGCGACGCTGCAGACAAGGCCAAGGCGCAGCCGCTTGGGGTCAACCCGCGCACGGTCTCGCCGAACAACATCGCCGCCGGCTATTTCGCCGAGGAGATCCGGCGTGAGCTGCAGGACCGCTACGGCGAGAAGAAGCTGCTCGAGGGCGGCCTCTCGGTGCGCGCCACAGTCGACCCGAAGATGCAGCTGCTCGCCCGCAAGGCGCTGGTCGACGGCCTCGTGCGCTTCGACGAGGCGCGCGGCTGGCGCGGCGCGATCCAGAAGCTCGACACCACCGCCCGCGACTGGGGCCTGCCGCTCGGCGACCTGCCGGTGCTCGGCGACGTCGCGCCCTGGCGCCTCGCCGTCGTGCTCGACGTCGCCGGCGATACGGCCCGGCTCGGCCTGCACCCGGGACGCGACAATTCCGGCGCGCTGCTGAACGACCGCGCGACCGTGACGCTCGGCCCGGACGGCATCCGCTGGACCCGGCGCGCGCGCGTCAGCCAGGCGGTCTCGGCCGGCGACGTGGTCTATGTCGAGCCGCTCGACGGCAAGCCCGGCCAGGTCCGCCTGCGCCAGATGCCCGAGGTCAACGGCGCCATCACCGTGATGGACCCGCAATCGGGCCGCGTGCTCGCCATGGTCGGCGGCTTCTCGCACGACCAGTCCGAATTCAACCGCTCGACGCAGGCGCTGCGCCAGCCGGGCTCGTCCTTCAAGCCCTTCGTCTACGCGACCGCGCTCGACAACGGCTACACGCCGTCCAGCATCGTGCTCGACGCGCCGATCGAGATCGACCAGGGCGGCGGCCTCGGCATGTGGCGGCCGGAGAACTATGACGGCAAGTCGACCGGGCCGCGCACGCTGCGCTACGGCATCCAGTTCTCGAAGAACCTGATGACGGTGCGGCTCGCCAAGGATGTCGGCATGCCGCTGATCGCGGAATATGCCCGCCGCTTCGGCATCTACGACGACATGCTGCCGGTGCTCTCGATGGCGCTCGGCGCCGGCGAGACCACGGTGATGCGCATGACCGCGGCCTATTCGATGCTGGTCAATGGCGGCAAGCGCATTCGCCCGACCCTGATCGACCGCATCCAGGACCGCTTCGGCGCCACGATCTTCCGGCACGACCAGCGCATCTGCGAAGGCTGCAGCGCCGATAAGTGGAGCCAGCAGCGCGAGCCGCGCCTGATCGACAACCGCGACCAGGTGCTCGATCCGCTGACCGCCTACCAGATGGTCTCGCTGCTCGAAGGCGTCGTCAACAACGGCACGGCGCAGGTGGTCAAGTCGGTCGGCAAGCCGCTCGCCGGCAAGACCGGCACGACCAACGAGGCCAAGGACGTCTGGTTCGTCGGCTTCTCGCCTGACCTCGCCGTCGGCGTCTACATGGGCTTCGACAAGCCGAAATCGCTCGGTAACTCGGCGACCGCCGGCCAGTACGCCGCGCCGATCTTCCGCGATTTCATGGCGGCGGCCCTGAAGGACAAGCCTGCGACGCCGTTCCGCGTTCCGGCCGGCATCAAGCTGATCCGCGTCGATCCGCGCACCGGCATGCGCGCCGGCGGCGAGGGCGGCATCCTGGAGGCGTTCAAGCCCGGCACAGCGCCGCCGGACAGCTATTCGGTGATCGGCGCCGCCGGCGACGGCACTACGCCCCTCAGCGTCGCGCCTGCGGGCGGCGGGCGCAGCGTCGGCTCGGGCACGGGCGGGCTGTACTGAGGCCTGACGCTCGCTGCCTCCGCCATCATGGTCGCCCTTGTGGGCGACCACCCACGTCTCCCTGGATCCGCGTGGCAAGACGTGGGTGCTCGGCACAAGGCCGAGCATGACGTGGAGGGCGGTGATCGAGGCCTTGGGCGTTTACAGCCGAGCCTTTCACCCCTATCTCAGCGCTCCAGCGCGAACCCGTAACGGAAGCCGATCCCCAATCATGCGTCCCGAAGTCCAGACCCAGCTCGACAACGCCAAGCAGTCGATCGGACTGCTGAGGAGGCATCTTTGACTGGGATGTCGCACATCGACGCCTCGCGGAGCTGAACGCGCTCTCCGAGGGCCCCGACTTCTGGAACGACGCCGAGCAGGCACAGAAGCTGATGCGCGAGCGCACCTCGCTCGAGGACCAGATCAACGGCATCACCAAGCTGGAGCGCGATCTCGACGACGCGCTGACCCTGATCGAGCTCGGCGAGATGGAGGAGGATGCGGCCTCCGTCAGCGAGGGCGAGGCTGCGATCAAGGCGGTCGAGCATGAGGCGGCGCGCCGGCAGGTCGAGACCCTGCTCTCGGGCGAGGCCGACCAGCTCGACACCTATCTCGAAATCCATCCCGGCGCCGGTGGCACCGAGAGCCAGGACTGGGCCGAGATGCTGCTGCGCATGTACCGGCGCTGGGGCGAGCGGCGGAACTTCAAGGTCGACATGCTCGACTACCAGGACGGCGACCAGGCCGGCATCAAGTCGGCGACGCTGCAGTTCAAGGGCCATAACGCCTATGGCTGGCTGAAGACCGAATCCGGCGTGCACCGGCTGGTGCGGATCTCGCCGTTCGATTCGAATGCGCGGCGGCAGACCTCCTTCGCCTCGGTCTGGGTCTATCCGGTGGTCGACGACCGCATCGTCATCGACGTGAAAGAATCCGACTGCCGGATCGACACGTACCGGGCGCAAGGCGCGGGCGGCCAGCACATCAACACGACCGATTCGGCGGTGCGCATCACGCATATCCCGAGCGGCATCGCGGTGACCTGCCAGCAGGAGCGCTCGCAGCACAAGAACCGCGCCAAGGCCTGGGACATGCTGCGCGCCCGCCTCTACGAGGTCGAGCTGAAGAAGCGCGAAGAGAAGGCCAATGCCGAGCAGGCCTCCAAGACCGATATTGGCTGGGGCCACCAGATCCGCTCCTATGTGCTGCAGCCCTACCAGCTGGTGAAGGACCTGCGCACCGGCGTGAGCTCTACGGCGCCGTCCGATGTGCTCGACGGCGATCTCGACCCGTTCATGGAGGCCTCGCTGGCGCAGCGGGTCTACGGCACGGAAGTCGAGGTCGAGGATATCGACTAGCGGCTAGGAGCCGGGCATGACGACAGAAAAGCCCGGCTCGCGCCTGCGCAACGGCCTGATCAACCTTGGCGTCTCGCTGGCGAGCCTCGCCGTCTTCCTGCTGCTCTGCGAGTTCGTGCTGTTCCGCTTCGTGCTGCCGGGCAGCGACGTGCCCCGCAACGACTTCGTCAACGAGGTCGTGCGCTATGCGCCAAACCAGCAGGGCGTCTGGCGCATCCGCGACGAGGTCGTGGCGCCGTTCTCGATCAACGCCAAGGGCTGGAACTCGCCGCTCGCCGACTATCCGCAGGAGCGCAAGCCGGGTGTGAGCCGCATCGCCTTCGTCGGCGACAGCTTCGTCGAGGCGCTGCAAGTGCCGGTCTCACGCAGCTTCGCCGAGGTGATGCAGGCGGGACTTTCGGCCACGCGGCCGACCGAGACCTATCGCTTCGCCATCGCGGGTGCCCCGCTCAGCCAATACCTGCAAATGGTCGAGCGCGAGGTGGTGGCGGCGAAGCCGGACGCGATCGTCGTACTGCTGGTCCATAACGATTTCGACGAGAGCTTCCTGTTCAAGCCGGGGCGCTACACGTCGAGCTTCCTCAAGCTGAGGATCGAGGGCGGCAAGGTCGCGGGCGAGGTGCCCCCGCAGCCCTGGCGGCCAGGCGCGGTCGAATGGCTGCGGCAGAGTGCGACGGCGCGCTATTTCCTCTACCGCTGGCAAGTGCGGCCGCAGGCGCTGGTCGATGCGATCTTCGGACCCGCCCCGGCGCAGGCCCAGGCCGGGGACACCAGGTTCGCCGCCAATATCGACGTCGCCTCGGTGCTGAGCCATGAGGCAGAGATCAAGCTGACGACCGACTATGTTTTCAAGCGCCTGGCCGAGCGGGCGGGCAGCATCAGTGCGAAGCTCCTGGTCGCGATGGATGGCGACCGCCAGGCGATCTATGCCGGGCGCGCGGACAGCCCTGCCTTGAAGCTCAACCAGATCGCGGCGGAGGCGGCACAGCGCGCCGGCATAGCCTTCCTCGACCTGCACCCCGTTTTCGCCGCGGACTGGGCCAGGAACCATCAGCGCTTCGATTTCGATGCCGACTACCATTGGAACGAAAAGGGCCACGCCGTTGCCGGCGCAGCCGTGGCTGATGCGTTGAAAGCGCTGCCTGTTCCGTAGTTTGCAGGCTTGGCTTAAAGCATTCCCGCAAGCTTGCCGCCGGCGCGCAGGAAGCGCGTCGGGTCGAGCGGCTCCTCGTTGATGCGGGTCTCGTAGTGCAGATGCGGGCCGGTGGAGCGTCCGGTCGTGCCGACCTTGCCGACGACCGTGCCGGTCGAGACCGCCTGGCCGGGCGAGACCAGGATCGCCGACATATGGGCGTAGCGCGTGCTGACGCCGCCGGCATGCTCGATCTCGACCATGTTGCCGTAGCCGCCGGTATATTCGGCCGTGACTACCTTGCCGGGCGCGGTGGCCCGCACCGGCGAGCCAGTCTCGGCCCGGAAGTCGATGCCGGTATGCATGGCCGGTGAGCGAGTGAAGGGGTCGACGCGGTAGCCGTAGTTCGAGGTCATGTCGACCTCACCCTGCATCGGCTTGCGCAGCGGCAATTGCTCGATCAGCCCGCGCAGGCGCACGACCGATGAGATGCGCGGCTGCAAGGCGCTCAGCGAGGCCTCGAACGGGCCGGCGGAGGCGTCGATCTTGAAGGGAACGAAGGGGCCGCCGACGCCGCCCTTGGTGGCAGGGGCCGCGACCGAGGCCGCCAGCTTCTCGGCATCGATCCCGGTTTCGGCCAGCGCGCCGCGGATGGTCTTCTGCGAATCGGCGAGGCTCTCGTCCATCTGGCGCAAGGCCGCGAGCTGGGCGTCGGCGGTGCGGGCGATCGAGCGGTCGACCCGGTCGAGCGTCTCGGCGACGCGCTTCACCGGCGCCTGCGGCTGCGGCTCGGCCTCACCCGATTCCCAGGGCGCCGGGCTCTTGCGCTCCTCGGCGCCGCGCAGGGGCAGGCTCTCGGGTGCCGGCATCGGCTTGCCTGGGGCGATCGGCGCGAAGCTGGAGACGCTGGAGGCGCGCACCGGCTCGTCCGGCTTGATCAGGCGGGCGCCGCGCAGCGGCGCTTTCGCGGCGCCGGGTGCGATGCCGATCGACTGGAGCGTCTCGGCGACGGAGGCGACCAGCGCCTGCTTGCTCTCAAGCTCGGACTGGCGCGTCACCAGCTCGTCGACGCGGGCCTCGACGCCGTCCTGGTCGATCAGGGCGCGGCTGGCGAGCCGGTCGATATCGGCGCGCAACGCCGCGATCCGATCCTCATAGGCATATTGGCGGGCCGTCTCTCGGGCGATCAGCCGGGCGGCGAGATCATCCTTGTTGAGAATGTACCAGCCGGAGGCGCCGCTGATCGCCGTGGTCAGCGTCAGCAAGGCGAGCCCGCCGAAGGCCGTGGCGCGGCGGATCGTGTAGGCCTTATGCGAGACCAGCCCCGTGACGGGGAGGGCCGGGCCTTGGGAAGCGGAATGGGTCATACGCAGTACCGGATGTGACGCTGCCGATCCTGCAATCAGACAATATTAGGGTTAATCTTTCGCAAAGGGCGCGGTCGTCTCACAGCGCCCGGGCTGCCGCGAGAACCTCCTCGACATGGCCGGCAAGCTTCACCTTCGGCCAGATGCGGGCGATCCGGCCGTCCTTGTCGATCAGGAAAGTGGTGCGCTCCACGCCCATGTATTGGCGCCCATACATGCTCTTTTCGACCCAGAGCCCATAGGCTTCGAGCATGGCGTGCGCCTCGTCGGCAACGAGCGGGAAGGCGAGCTCATACTTCTTCTTGAACTTGTCATGGCGCTTGGCGGGGTCGGGCGAGATGCCGATGACCTCCGTGCCCGCTGCGCCAAATTGCTCGCGCAAGCCGTTGAAGGCAATGGCTTCCTTGGTGCAAGTCTCGGTGTCGTCCTTGGGATAGGCGTAGAGCACGACCTTGCAGCCGCGCAGGCTCGAAAGCGTCAGCGAGCCGCCGCCATCGGTCGGCAAGGTAAAGTCGGGCGCCAATTCGCCTTCCGTCAAAGCCACGGATTGCCTTCCTTTCGTCGTGTTCGGGCTGCATGCAGCGGGAGAATCGTTTGGCAGGGTATGCCGGATTTCGGAACCCAAGCCAGCCGAGCATGTTTCGCAAGGGCGGCTCCCGTTTCCGACAGGGGCGTGCTTGAGGGTAGGTTGGGTGCGAATTCTGGCCGACCAGGAGCGCGCCGGGTCGGATGAGAGCCGAATCGGTTAGTGTTGCGGCGGCATCCGTGCGAGCCTTGGCTGCGCGGTCATCCGGGTCGCGGCGTTTGTCGTGGCGGGCCTATCCGGGGGTGAAGAATCCACTTCGCTCCTCCATCCCAACGCAAAGGCTCCGGTGAACGAGACGACGGATCAAAGGGGGCAGGCCGTGGCGAAGACGCCGGCCTGCGACGAGGTCGCTATCGTGGCGCGCCGGGCGAAGGCCGGGCTCGTGACCATCGCGGTCGCGGTGGTCGTCGCGCTCGTCACGCTGGCCGGGGCGGCCGGAACCCTGCTCGTCACCGGCATGATCCCGCTTTCGGGCCTGGAGGGCCGGATTTCGGCCGCGATCGCCGAACGGCTCGGACCCGACTGGAAGGTCGAGGCCGAGCAGGCCGAGCTCAGCCGAATCGACGGCCGCTCACAGCTCATGGTCAAGCAGGTCTCGTTCCGCCATCGCAGCGGCGCGGCCTTCCGCGCGCCGGAGGCCGTGCTCGGCTATGAGCCCCTGGCGCTGCTGCGCGGCGAGATCAGGCTCGTTTCGGTCGACCTGCGCGGCGTCAACGTCCGGCTCGGCGTCAACCATGACGGGGCGCTGATCGTGAATGCCGATTCGGCGCCGGTCGAGGTGCCGCCGCAGCCGGTCTTGCCCGATGCCGGGCATTGGAACGCCTTCACCAGCATCATGGGCGCCGTCGGCACGCTCGCCCAGGGCGACGGGCTGCTCGGCGCGCTGGAGACCGCCGGCATGCGCGGCGCCAGGCTGGCGCTGGTCGATCCCGACGGGCGGCAGAAGGCCGGGCTGGAGGATGTCGACATCAGGCTGTCGCGCGCCGATAACGGCGTCACCCGCCTGACCATGAAGGGCCGGACCGGCTCGCGCTGGAAAGAACTCTCGATCGACCTTTCCACCGACAAGGACGGCACGCACCACGCCGAGGTCGACATCATCCGCTTCGAGCCGGCCGAGGCGATGGCGCTCGCCTTCGGCACGGCCAGCGTCGCGATCGACGGCCTGCCGATGAAGGGCAAGATCTCGCTCGCCCAGAAGCCGGGCGGCGAAAGCAAGATCGACGCCCGCTTCGACATCCTGCCCGGCACGGTGCGGTTCCGCGACAGCCCGATCGAGCCGATCACGATCGAATCGGCCCATGTCGAGGTCGAGAGCAATGGCGGACTGAACGATTTCCGCATCCGCTCGACCGAGGTGAAGGCCGGCGCGACGCAATTGCACGGCACGGGCCGGCTCAAGGAGGAGAACGGCGTCTGGCAGGCCGCGCTCGACGTGAGCGGCCAGGTCGCGGGCCTCGACTCGGATCCGCCGGTCGCGATCGACAGGATGCATGGCGACCTGACACTGGACCAGCGCGCCGGCGAGGTACGGATTCCCAGCTTCACGGTTCAGGGGCCGGCTGTTCATGCCGAGCTGACGGGGCTGGTGCGCCGCGAGGGCGAGTCGCCCTATCAGAAGCTTTTGATCAAGAGCACCGACTCGGACGCGCGCGCTATCCTGGCGATCTGGCCGGGCTGGACATCGCCGGAGCTGCACGGAACGCTGCGCCGGCAGCTGCTCGCCGGCCGCATGAAGTCCGTCGTGGTCGATCTCGACCTGCCCGCGGCCGACCACGCGCGCCTGGTGAAGGGCGCCGGCCTGCCGGACAAGGCGCTCTCGGTCTCGGTCGACGGCACTCAGATCCGCTTCCAGCCGGGGCCCGGCCTGCCGCCGCTGATCGACGCCGAGGTGAACGGCACGGCGAGCGGGCGCGTCGTCACCCTGGCAATCCCGAAGGCGACGGCCGATCTCGGCAATGGCCGCAAGCTCGCGCTGAGCGAGGGCAGCTTCAGCCTGCCGGAAATCTGGGTGCACCGTGCTCCGGCCCGCGTCGGATTCCGCACCACCGGCCCGATGGATGCGCTGGCGGCGCTGTTCGCCTATCCGGCGCTGAAGGATTTCACGCCGGGCGCGCTCGACCCGGCCTCGCTGCGCGGGATGAGCGACCTCAAGACCATGTTGGTCCTGCCGCTCGCCGACGACGTCAAGGCGAACGAGGTCACGGTCCAGAGTTCAGGCAACTTCACCAACGTCGCCTCCGACAGCCTGCTCGCACCGGAGAAGCTCGACGGCGCCAACCTGGCCGTGACCTTCGACGGCAACGGCCTGTCGCTGCGCGGCGACGGGCGGGTCAGCGGCGACAAGGCGCAGATCGAGGTCAAGCAGAACCCGAAGGGGCAGGGCGAGGCCAACCTCTCGCTCGTGCTCGACAATGCCGCCAGGCAGAAGCGCGGGCTCGGCGCCGAGGCCGGCATCACCGGGCCGGTGCCGGTCAAGGTCACCAAGGCCCTGGGCAGCAAGGGGGACCAGCCGCCGCGCATCGAGCTCGACCTGACCAGGGCGGCGATCGAGAGCAGCATTCCCGGCTTCGCCAAGGCGGCCGGCAAGCCCGGCAAGGTGAGCTTCAACTACCTCGCCGACAATGACGGGCCCGATCTCGACGATTTCACGCTCGACGCCGCCCCGGTGCTGATCAAGGGCAAGGTCGAGCTCGGCAAGCAGAACGGCTTCGAGAGCGCCAGCCTGTCGCAGGTCCGGATCTCGCCCGGCGACAACCTCAAGGTCGAGGCCAGGCGCGACGGCAGCCTGACCAAGCTCACAATCCGCGGCGCGGTCGCCGATGTCAGGCCCTTCGTCAAGGACCTGCAGGGCGCGCCGGCCCCGGCGGGGCGTCGCGACAAGGCCATGCCGAAGGAGGCCGATCTCGACATCGACCTCGACGTGCCGATCCTGACCGGCTTCAACAACGAGGCGATCGGCAACGGCAAGATGAAGCTCGCCAAGCGCGACGGCGATTTGCGCTCGCTGAGCTTCGACGGGCGGATCGGCAAGGCCAACGTCACGGCCCGCAAGGGCGACGGCTCGGGTGCGCTCGTGGTACAGTCGGAGAATGGCGGCGCGGTGCTGCGCTTCTTTGACCTCTACCGCCGCGCCCATGGCGGCGACCTGATCCTGACGCTCGGGCCGGGCGAGACCCGCCAGAGCGGGGAGTTGCTGTTCCGCGACTTCGTGGTGCGCGACGAGCCGGCGCTGAAGCGCGTCGTCGGCGAGCAGACCAACCTGGCGATGGCGGGCGACGCGCCCGGCGGGGTCGCGACCCCGCGCATCAACGCCAACGAGGCCGCCTTCACCAAGCTCAGGGCCGAGTTCAGCCGCTCGGCGAGCCGGCTCGACGTCTCCGACATGGTGATCTGGGGCCAGCAGGTCGGCTTCACCTTGCAGGGCAATGTCGATTACGGCCGCGACCGGGTCGACATCGCCGGGACCTTCGTGCCGGGCTATGCCTTCAACAACGCCTTCGCGCAGGTTCCTGTCGTGGGTGCGCTGCTCGGCGGCGGCAGCCAATATGGCGGGCTCTTCGCGGTGAATTTTCGCATCTCAGGCGCCGCCAGCGCGCCGACCATGACGATCAACCCGCTTTCGGCGATCGCGCCCGGCATCCTGCGCCGCTTCGTCGATCCGCTGGGCGGCTCGCCGATCGAGCGCCCGGTGCAGGGGCGAGTGTCAGGGACCAACGAAGCCCAGCGCTGAAGTTTGACAATAAGCTCAGCCCTCATCCTGAGGAGCCGCGAAGCGGCGTCTCGAAGGATGTTTCAGAGAGCACTGGAGCACCCTTCGAGACGCAGGCTAAAGCCTGCTCCTCAGGATGAGGGCTGAGGAATATCCCGCCGCTTATTCCGGCCGGAGCAGGACGTGCTTCTTCTTGCCGAAGGAGAGCTTGATCACGCCTTCGGCAAGGTCGGCAGCCGACAGCGTCGCGCGCTCGTCGCTGACGAGCGTGTCGTTGACGCGCAGGCCGCCGGCCTTGATCTGGCGGCGGGCCTCGCCGGTCGAGGGCACCAGCCCGGCTGTGACGAAGGCGCTGAGCACGCCAAGGCCATCCAATGTCGCCTTCGGCACCGGGACGCTCGGCAAGTCGGCGGCGAGCGCGCCTTCCTCGAAGGTCTGGCGGGCGGTGTTGGCCGCTGCTTCGGCTGCTTCACGCCCGTGCAGCAGGGCGGCGACCTCGGTCGCCAGCACCTTCTTGGCCTCGTTGATCTCGGAACCGCCGAGTGCCGCCAGCTTGGCGATCTCGGCCAAGGGCAGCTTGGTGTAGAGCTTCAGGAAGCGCTCGACATCGGCGTCCTCGGTATTGCGCCAGAACTGCCAGAACTCGTAGGGACTCATCAGGTCGGCGTTGAGCCAGACGGCGCCCGACGCCGTCTTGCCCATCTTGCCGCCCGACGCGGTGGTCAGCAGCGGCGAGGTCAGGGCGTAGAGCTGCACGTCCGACATGCGGTGGCCAAGGTCGATGCCGTTGACGATGTTGCCCCACTGGTCGGAGCCGCCCATCTGCAGGATGCAGCCGGTGCGCTTGTTCAGCTCGACGAAGTCGTAGGCCTGCAGGATCATGTAGTTGAATTCGAGGAAGGACAGCGACTGCTCGCGGTCGAGCCTGGTCTTGACGCTGTCGAAGGACAGCATGCGGTTGACCGAGAAGTGCCGGCCGACATCGCGCAGGAACTCGAGATAGTTCAGCCCGAGCAGCCAGTCGGCATTGTTCATCATGCTGGCGCCGCCGCTGAAATCGAGGTAGCGGGCGAAGACTTGGCGGATGCCGACGAGGTTGCGCTCGATGTCCTCGACCGTCAGCAGCTTGCGCGCCTCGTCCTTGAAGGACGGGTCGCCGACCATCGAGGTGCCGCCGCCCATCAGCGCGATCGGCTTGTGGCCGGTCTCCTGCATCCAGTGCAGCATCATGATCTGGATCAGCGAGCCGGCATGGAGCGAGGTCGCGGTCGCGTCGAAGCCGATATAGGCGCTGATCGGCCCCTTCACTGCGGCAGCGTCCAGGCCCTCTGGATCGGAGATCTGGTGGACATAGCCGCGCTCGCTGAGGACGCGCAGGAGGTCGGATTTGAAGCTGGTCATGGCGGGTGCGATCTGATGTCCGTCGTTCCGCCGTCGTCTAGAGCATGTTCCGCGAAAGTGGAAACCGCTTTTGCGACACGGTGGCGTCGCGCGCGCCCGCCGAAGCAGCTCAACTGGGGATATACCCCAGCCACGAGGCGACTGCGTCACGGGGGTGGGGTGGGTCGACGAGGCCCCGCTGCAACCCGAGATCGCACAGGGACCGTTTGTCGAGTCGGGTGAGGTCGCGCCGTTCCCGTCGTGCTGCGCGCGCCTTTCGCCAAAGCGTCAGCCAACGCTGCCCAAGGGGCGCAAGGCCTTCGTGCAGATCAGAGCGGCGGGTGTCTGCAATGCAGGTCATGATCCCATCCTCGCAATGGCGGCCAACAATGGCCGCGCTCGTGGGATCGAATCTGGGCGAGGCGCTGCGGCTTCACAAAGCGGAAGATTGCCAACTGCCATAAGCTGTCCTTATGCTTGGCCATGGCTCCGCCCTTTCAACCGCTCAAGCTGCCGCCGCTCGCTGCCGTCCGTGTCTTCGAGGCGGCCGCGCGCCATCAGAATTTTACGCGCGCAGCTGAAGAGCTCGGCATGACGCAGGCCGCGGTGAGTTATCAGGTCCGTCTGCTGGAGGATCGCGTTGGGGCTGCGCTGTTCGTACGGCAGCCGCGGCAGGTGTCGCTGACGCCGCTCGGGCAGCGGCTGGCCGGGCCCGTCGCGAAGGCGCTTGCCGATATCAGCACGGTGTTTCGCGAAGTCTGCGAGGAGAACCAGACGGCGCTGACGATCTCGGCCCTGCAAACGATGGCGATAACCTGGCTGTCGCCACGCCTTGGGCAGTTCCAGGAGGAGAATCCGCAATTCGAGGTGCGGGTGCGGACCTCGGAGCACCTCGTCGATTTCGCCACAGAAGCCGTCGATCTGGCCTTGCGCTACGGCGCGGGCGAATGGCCCGGTGCCATCGCCGAGAAGCTGTTCGATTGTCACTATGCGCCGCTGTGCTCGCCGGAGCTGCGGGAACGGTTGAATTTACGCAGACCCGAAGACCTGCTCCAGGCACCGCTGCTCAGCCCTGGCGATGCGAGCTGGAAGACCTGGTTCGCCGATGTCGGCATCGACGCGCCCAAGCTGGGCGGGCCGGCGACGATGGCCTTGCAGATGCAGGCGATGAGCATTCAGGCGGCGCTGCGCGGGCATGGCGTGGCAATGGCCATACCGGAGCTGTTCGCCTACGACATCGCGGCGGGGCGGCTGGTCTTCGCCGCCGAACACGTCATCCGCGATGCGTGGGCATATTGGATCGTCTACCCGCAGGAGCGTCAGCGCGAGCGCAAGATCAAGCTGTTCCGCGACTGGGCCCTGGCGGAAGCAAGTGCCGGGAGCCTGACGCTGCCCGTGATCCCTGGAAGCCGGGGCCTGATGGCTCCCGGCTTCTGACCATCAGGTTCAAGGCTTGGACTCAGGCCTGTTCCTGCTCGGCCTTGGAGATTTCCGGCCCGACCTTGCGGTCGAGATAGGCGCTGACCTGTTCCATGAGCTGGTCGACGCGGCCGTCGAAGAAGTGGTTGGCGCCGTCGACGACGGCATGCTCGATCTGGATGCCCTTCTGGGTCTTCACCTTCTCGATCACCGCCATCACCTCCTTGACCGGGGCGACGCGGTCCTCGGAGCCGTGCACGAACAGGCCCGACGAGGGGCAGGGCGCCAAGAAGGAGAAGTCGTAGCGGTTGGCCATCGCCGCAATCGAGAGGAAGCCCTCGATCTCGGGGCGGCGCATCAGCAACTGCATGCCGATCCAGGCGCCGAAGGAGACGCCGGTGATCCAGCAGCTCTTGGCCTCGGGGTTGAGCGCCTGCATCCAGTCGAGCGCTGCGGCCGCGTCCGAGAGCTCGCCGGCGCCATGGTCGAAATGGCCCTGGCTGCGGCCGACGCCGCGGAAGTTGAAGCGCAGCGCCGAGAAGCCGCGATTCACGAAGGTGTAGAACAGGTTGTAGACGATCTGGTTGTTCATCGTCCCGCCGAACTGCGGGTGCGGATGCAGGATGATGGCGAGGGGCGCGCCCTTCTTCTTGGCGGGCTGGTAGCGGCCCTCGATCCGGCCGGCCGGTCCGTTGAAAATAACCTCGGGCATCTCTTGCTCGCCTTTTGTTGGGAGAGGCCGCCCGCAACCCGTCCAATCGGCGGCATGATGCCGCTAAAAAGCCGTGTCGCCCTTGACGGACCCGCCGCTCGCGCCCTACATCAAGGGCTTAGAATGGTTCTAACACCCGTGAACAAGTCAGGAACAAACGGAAGTTCTGCCGGTTTCGGCGCTTCCCCGCTCCTGACACGGCGCGTTGGAGCGGCGGCTATAGCACGGCGCATGGGTGCGATTTCAAGCATTTCGTGGCCGCAAGAGCCGGCAGCAGGATCGGAGCTTCGCGTACAGTGACCGGGTCGTCCCGCGCCTATCTCGATCACAACGCCACGACGCCGGTGCGTCCGGAGGTCGTCGAGGCGATGGTGGCTGCGCTTGGGCTGGCCGGAAACCCGTCCTCGGTGCATGGCGAGGGCAGGATCGCGCGGGCGGCGGTCGAGCGGGCGCGCGAGCAGGTCGCGGCCCTGTGCGGGGCCAAGGCGGCCAACGTCGTCTTCACCAGCGGCGGCACCGAGGCCAATGCGACGGTGCTCTCGCCCGGGCTGATGGAATGCAGCGGCGGGCGCGATTGCGTGCGCACCCCCGCTTCTCTGCTGCTCTACGGCGCGACTGAGCATGCCTGCGTGCGCGAGGGCCATCGCTTCGGCGCGGCGGCTGAGGCGATCCCGGTCGACGGCGCCGGCAGGGCCGATCTCGGCTGGCTGGCTGAGCGGCTGGAGCGTTTCGCTGCCGAGAACCCCGGAGCGCGGGCTTTGGTCTCGCTGCACCTCGCCAATAACGAGACCGGCGTGATCCAGCCGATCGCTGAAGCCGCCGAGATCGTGCACCGCCATGGTGCCCTCCTGCATAGCGACGCGGTTCAGGCCGCCGGCAAGATCGCGATCGATATCAATATCTTGGGCGCGGATGTTCTGACGCTGTCGGCGCATAAGCTCGGTGGGCCGAAGGGCGTCGGCGCCATCGTCTTCCGCGGCGGGGCCTACGAGCTTGCAGACAAGCCGATGCGCGGCGGCGGCCAGGAGCGCGGCTGGCGCGCCGGCACCGAGAACGTGCCGGGCATCGTCGCCTTCGGGCTGGCGGCCGAGATCGCCGGCGACGCGCTGGTCGGCGAGGCCAAGCGGCTTGCCGGGCTGCGCGACAAGCTGGAGGCCGGAATCCTCGAGCTGGCGCCGGATACGGCGATCTTCGGGCGCGGCGCCGAGCGCCTGCCGAATACGAGCGGATTCGCGACGCCGGGCATCAAGGCCGAGACGGCCCTGATCATGCTCGATCTCGCCGGCGTGGCGCTGTCCTCCGGCTCGGCCTGCTCGTCGGGCAAGGTCAGGCGCTCGCATGTGCTCGATGCCATGAATATCGACCCTGCCATGAGCGCAGGGGCCTTGCGGGCGAGCCTGGGATGGACCACCTGCGAGGCGGATATCGCAAAGTTTCTCGCGGCCTATGCGAAAGCGCTGGCCGCACGGCGGAACGGGACAATTCAGGCTGCCGCCTGAGCGTTCCGAAGAAGACCAAACCGGCGGGCCTTGAACCCGCGACTGGAGAGTGAACATGGCAGCGGTCCAGGAGACCATCGATCAGGTCAAGTCGATCGACGTGACCGAGTACAAATACGGCTTCGTCACCGAGATCGAGGTCGACAAGCCCGCCAAGGGCCTGACCGAGGACACGGTCCGCTACATCTCGGCCCGTAAGAACGAGCCGGAATGGATGCTGGAATGGCGGCTCGACGCCTTCCGCCGCTGGAAGACCATGACCGAGCCGACCTGGTCGCGCGTGCACTACCCGCCGATCAACTACCAGGACCTGTACTACTACGCCGCGCCGAAGATGGGCGCCTCGCCCAAGTCGCTCGACGAGGTCGATCCGGCGATCCTGGAGACCTACAAGAAGCTCGGTATCCCGCTGCGCGAGCAGGAAATCCTGGCCGGCGTGGAGCCTGGAAACCGGGTCGCGGTCGATGCCGTGTTCGACTCGGTCTCGGTCGTCACCACCTTCAAGAAGGAGCTGGCGCAGGCCGGCGTGATCTTCTGCTCGATCTCGGAGGCGATCCAGGAGCATCCCGAGCTGGTGAAGAAGTACCTCGCCACCGTGGTCCCGGTGACCGACAACTACTTCGCCACGCTGAACAGCGCGGTGTTCACCGACGGCTCCTTCGTCTACGTGCCCAAGGGCGTGCGCTGCCCGATGGAGCTCTCGACCTATTTCCGCATCAACGAGCAGAATACCGGCCAGTTCGAGCGCACGCTGATCATCGCCGACGAGGGGGCCTATGTCAGCTATCTCGAAGGCTGCACGGCGCCCAAGCGCGACGAGAACCAGCTCCATGCCGCCGTGGTCGAGCTGATCGCGCTCGACGATGCCGAGATCAAGTACTCGACCGTGCAGAACTGGTTCCCCGGCGATGCCGAGGGCAAGGGCGGTATCTACAATTTCGTGACCAAGCGCGGCGATTGCCGCGGCAAGAACTCGAAGATCTCGTGGACGCAGGTCGAGACCGGCTCGGCCATCACCTGGAAGTACCCGTCCTGCATCCTGCGCGGCGACGGCTCGCGCGGCGAGTTCTACTCGATCGCGGTCTCGAACGGCATGCAGCAGGTCGATAGCGGCACCAAGATGCTGCATCTCGGCCGCAACACCACCTCGAAGATCATCGCCAAGGGCATCGCGGCCGGCAAATCGGACTCGACCTATCGCGGCATGGTCTCGGCCCATCGCAAGGCGATCGGCGCGCGCAACTTCACCAATTGCGACTCGCTGCTGATCGGCGATCAGTGCGGCGCCCATACCGTGCCCTATATCGAGGCCAAGACCGCGACCGCCGTGTTCGAGCACGAGGCGACGACCTCGAAGATCGGCGAGGACCAGCTCTTCTATTGCCAGCAGCGCGGCCTCTCCGAGGAGGAGGCGGTGGCGCTGATCGTCAACGGCTTCGTCAAGGAGGTGCTGCAGCAACTCCCGATGGAGTTCGCCGTCGAGGCGCAGAAGCTGATCACGATCTCGCTTGAGGGGAGCGTGGGGTGACTGAGCTCGGCGACCTTGAGCAAAGTCTCGGGAAGGCCAACAAAAGAGCTCTGGTTTGCTTTTTGGTGTTCATGGCCGCCGCTGCGTTCTTTTTATTCTGCATGACTAGATCTTGGAATGGTGTCGCCGTTGTAAGCGGAGTCGTTGCCGCCGTCAGCTTCATCGCAATATTCGTCGCACGGCAGCTATATCGTGAGGCTTTCGATGAATTTTGGGGCGCGGCTGGATTAAATCAGGCCCAGATCGACCAAAAATGGCAAGAACTCTATCCATCAGGTGACTGAAATGCTCGAAATCAAAAACCTAGTCGTCAAGATCGCCGACGAGGACAAGCAGATCCTCAACGGCCTCAACCTCACCGTGAACGCAGGCGAGGTCGCCGCGATCATGGGGCCGAACGGCTCCGGCAAGTCGACGCTGAGCTACGTCATCGCCGGCAAGGAGGACTATGAGGTTCTCGACGGCGAGATCCTGCTCAACGGCGAGAACGTGCTGGAGATGGAGGCGGATGCCCGCGCCGCCGCTGGCATCTTCCTCGCCTTCCAGTACCCGCTGGAGATCCCCGGCGTCGCCACCATGACCTTCCTCAAGGCGGCGATGAACGCGCAGAGGCGCGCGCGCGGCGAGGCCGAGTTGCTGACGCCCGACTTCATCAAGCAGGTCAACGCGGCGGCCGACAAGCTCAGCATCAACCGCGACATGCTGCGCCGGCCGCTCAATGTCGGCTTCTCCGGCGGCGAGAAGAAGCGCATGGAGATCCTGCAGATGGCGCTGCTGGCGCCGTCCATGTGCATCCTCGACGAGACCGATTCCGGCCTCGACATCGACGCGCTGCGCATCGTCGCCGATGGCGTAAACGCGCTCAGAGACAAGAACCGCGGCTTCCTGGTGATCACGCACTACCAGCGCCTGCTCGACCACATCATTCCCGACACCGTGCACGTCATGGCCAAGGGCCGGATCGTCAAGAGTGGCGGCAAGGAACTGGCACTCGAGCTGGAAAAGAGCGGCTACGCCGCCTATGCGGAGGCCGCCTGATGGCCATCGTCACCCCGCTCAAGACGGCGGCGGAGCAGGTGCTCGCCCAGCAGTTCGCCAACGTCAAGGCTGAGCTGCCCGGCGGCGGCGCCGTCCGCAAGCTGCGCGAGGACGCCTTTGCCGGCTTCGAGGCCAAGGGCCTGCCGCATCGCCGGCTCGAATCCTGGCGCTATACCGACCTGCGCATGATCCTGCGCGAGGCCAAGCCGCTGGCCGGCTCGGCTGCGGTCACGCCGGCCGTGCGCGAGCGTCTGGCCGCACTCAAGCTCGACGGCACCAGGCTCGTGCTGGTCGACGGCGCTTTCGCTGCCGAACTCTCGACGCTTGAGGCGCTGCCGGAGGGCGTCAGCGTCAATGGGCTCGCTGATGCGCTGGTCTCGCAGCGCGACGACCTGACGCGCATCCTGTCGGGCCCGAGCGTCTCCGCCGATGATTCCGGCCTGATGCTGAATACCGCGCTGATGCGCGACGGCGTCATGGTCGAGATCGCCGAGGGCACCGAGCTCGATGCGCCGATCGCGATCGTCTCGCTGACCTCGGGCAGCGAGGAGCGCGCCATCTTCAGCCGCTCCGTCGTTCTCGCCGGCAAGGGCGTCAAGGCGACCATCGTCGACATCAACGAGAGCGTCGGCCCGGCTGCTGCGCAGATCAACAACGCGATCGTCTTTGAGACCGGCGACGAGAGCGAGGTCCAGCACGTCCGGATCGTGACCCGCCAGCAGCCCGAGAGCGTGCAGGTGCTGAGCCTGCTCGCCACCGTCGGGGCGCAGGCGAAGTTCGATTCGTTCGCGCTGGTCTGCAAGGCCGGCACGGTGCGCCAGCAGAATTTCGTGCGCTATGCCGGCGAGCATACCGAGATCGGGCTGCGCGGCGTCAACCTGCTCGGCGGCACGGAGCATTGCGACGTGACGCTGGTGATGGACCACGAGGTGCCGCACGGCACCAGCCGCGAGCTCTACAAGACCATCGTCGGCGGCGAGGGCACCGGCGTGTTCCAGGGCAAGGTCATCGTGCGCCCGCAGGCGCAGAAGGTCGATGGCAGCATGAAGAGCAACGCGCTGCTGCTGAACGACGGCGCCACCATGTTCAATAAGCCCGAGCTTGAGATCTTCGCCGACGACGTCGTCTGCGGCCATGGCGCGACCGTCGCGCAGATCGATGGCGAGCAGCTCTTCTACCTGATGGCGCGCGGTCTGCCGCGGCCGCAGGCCGAGGCGCTGGTGCTGCAGGCCTTTGCCGGCGAGGCGGTCGAGTTCGTCGCCGAGGAGAGCCTGCGCGAGCTGATCATGTCCGAGATCGAGGCCTGGCTCGGCGAGCGCCGGGATTCAGCCGTGGTGAGTGCGATCTGATGCCCTACGTCAATCTCCAGATCACCAAGGGCGCGACGCGCGAGCAAAAGGCTGAGATCGTCAAGCAGTTCACGCAGACCCTGGTCAGCGTGCTCGGCAAGAACCCGGCCAACACCCATATCGTGATCCAGGAGATCGAGCGCGAGGACTGGGGCCATGCCGGCGTGCTCGTCGCCGACAGGCCGGCCACACCGGGAAAGGCGTGACGTCATGAATGCGCCCGTGAAGCCCTACGACGTCGAGGCGATCAGGCGGGATTTCCCGATCCTGAGCCGCGAGGTCTACGGCAAGAAGCTGGTCTATCTCGACAATGCCGCCTCGGCGCAGAAGCCGGAGGTCGTGATCGAGGCGATGTCCAGCCTGATGCGCGAGAACTACTCGAACGTGCATCGCGGCCTGCACTACCTCGCCAATGCCTCGACCGAGGCCTATGAGGCGGCGCGCGAGAGCGCCCGGCGCTTCCTCAACGCGGCGCATCTCGAGGAGATCATCTTCACGCGCTCCTCGACCGGCGGCCTGAACGCCGTCGCCTCGTCGCTCGGGCGCCATCTCCAGATCCAGGAAGGCGACGAGATCATCATCTCGGTGCTGGAGCACCATTCCAACATCGTGCCCTGGCATTTCTGGCGCGAGCGCTATGGCGCGGTGCTGAAATTCGCGCCGATCGACGAGGACGGCAACTTCCTCATCGAGGAGTTCGAGAAGCTGATCTCGCCGCGTACCAAGATCGTGGCTCTGACCCAGATGTCGAACGCGATCGGCACGATCGTCCCGATCGCCGAGGTCGCGGCGATCTGCCAGGCCTATCGCATCCCGCTGGTGGTCGATGGCAGCCAGAGCGCGGTGCACCTCCCGGTCGATGTGCAGGCGCTTGGCTGCGACTTCTACTGCTTCACCGGGCACAAGACCTATGGGCCGACCGGCTCGGGCGTGCTCTGGGGCAAGCGCGAATGGCTGGAGAAGCTGCCACCCTACGAGGGCGGCGGCGAGATGATCATCACCGTCAGCGAAGACAGCGTCACCTATAACGACCCGCCGCACCGGTTCGAGGCCGGCACGCCGGCGATCGTCGAGGCGGTGGGGCTCGGCGTCGCGCTCGACTACATGATGGCGCTCGGCCGCGAGAACATCGCGGCGCATGAGGCCAAGCTCGGCGACTACGCCCGCCAGCGCCTCGGCGAGATGAACTCGATCAAGATTTTTGGCAAGGCGCGGGAGAAGGGCGCAATCGTCTCCTTCGAGATGAAGGGCGCCCACGCCCATGACGTCGCGACGGTGATCGACCGCGCCGGTGTCGCGGTTCGGGCCGGTACCCATTGCGCGATGCCGCTCCTGGCACGATATGGGGTGACGTCGACCTGCCGCGCCTCCTTCGGGCTCTACAACACGATGGAAGAAGTCGATAAGCTGGTCGAAGCCTTGCAGAAGGCCGAGAACCTGTTCGTCTGAAGCATTTTCGAGCGAAGTGGCCTCCGGTTCGCGTGAAGAAAATGCGTCTAAGCAAAGGGATGGAGCCGCTTTCGGTGAAAGCGGCTCAGACGGGATAGATGACATGACCGATAGCGCAACCGACGAGCTGAAGCCGAACGCGCCCGCGATGGGCGCGAGCGCCGGCCTGCCGCCGGAGGAGATCGACCGGCTCACCGACGACATCGTCGCCGCGCTGAAGACGATCTACGACCCGGAGATTCCAGCCGATATCTACGAGCTCGGCCTGATCTACCGCGTCGACATCGCCGATGACCGCCAGGTCGCGATCGACATGACGCTGACCGCGCCAGGCTGCCCGGTCGCCGGCGAGATGCCGGGCTGGGTCGAGAACGCCGTCAGTGCCGTGCCCGGCGTCGCTTCGGTGACGGTCAACATGACCTTCGACCCGCCCTGGGATCAGTCGCGCATGTCGGACGAGGCGAGGGTCGCGCTCGACATGTGGTGAGCGCGCGGCGCGGCACTTCATCGGCCGCGTGATCGATCGCATTCACGTCGTTCATTTTTCTGCTGCGCCGATTGATGGCAGGCTCTGCGGCACCTGATCATGGAGCCCGCCATGCCGACCTACGCCTACGAGACCGTCGACGTCTTCACCAGCAGCCGCTTCGGCGGCAATCCGCTCGCGGTGTTCACAGATGCGCGCGGCATGTCGGACGCCGAGATGCAGTCGCTCGCGGCCGAGATGAACTATAGCGAGACCACCTTCGTGCTGCCTCCGGCCGATCCGGCCCATACGGCGCGCGTCCGCATCTTTCACCGCACGGCGGAAATGCCCTTCGCCGGCCATCCCAATGTCGGCACGGCCTGCGTGCTCGCTAGGCACGGCCGCGACAAGGACGGCGTGCTGCTGTTCGAGGAACTGGCCGGGCTGGTCGAGGTCAAGGTCGCGCGCGATGCCGCCGGCAACGTGACTGGCGCGACCATCGCCGCGCCGCAGCCGCTCTCGACGGGGATCGAGCTGCCGGCCGATGGCATTGCGGCCTGCGTCGGCTTGGCTCCCGCCGATGTCGCGGTTTCCGCCCATAAGCCGATTCAGGCCTCGGTTGGCGTCAAGTTCGTGCTGGCCGAGGTCAGGGCCGAGGCGCTGGCTCGCGCACTGCCGGACATCACCGCCTATCGCACGCTCGAAGCGGCCCATCCGGCGCTGGAGAAGCGGCTCTCGCTGTTCATCTATGCCCGCGACGGCGCGACGATCAGGGCGCGCATGTTCGCGCCGCTGGCCGGTACCTGGGAAGACCCGGCGACCGGCTCGGCCAGCGCGACGCTTGCCGCGCTGCTGCTCAAGCTGGATGGCGGCGACAGCGCGCGGTTCGAGTTGACGCAGGGCGTCGAGATGGGCCGGCCGAGCCTCCTGAAGCTGACGGCGACGCGTGGCCCGGACGGCGTCCGCGCGACGGTCGGCGGGGCCTGCGTGCCGGTGTTCCGCGGCGAGGCGCTGCTTTAGCCGAGCTTCAGTTCCGCGCGCAGCTTCTTCGGCAGCTTGAGCGTGACGAGTCGATGGCTCTCGCGCAGATAGTCCTGAAAGGCGTCGTCCGGCATGCTCTCGTCGCTCTGGCGCTGGATCCAGCTCATGCCGCGCGAGGCGAGATAGGGAGCGGGACGCAGGCCGGTCAGCTCCTTCAGGATGTCGAAGGCCATCTGCGAGCATTTGAACGAGACTGAGAGCTCGTCGTCTACATCGCAGCGGCCGATGGCGAAGACCTTGCCGCCGACCTTCCAGACATGCGCGCCGCCCCATTGCACGACATGGCTCGTCGCGGGGAGGGCAGCGCAGAAGGCGTTGTACTCGTCGAGGGTCATCGCTCGCGATCAGAACGACTCGGCATCGATGCCGAACCTTGCCGCAGCCGCGCTGATCTGCGCCCAGGTCTCATTGTCGAGCGGGATGCCGTCACGACCGCGCTCGATGCGCATGGTGCGCTCCTTGTCGCCGGGCGCGAGCACCGGGTCGGCCGGGTCCTGCGGCTCAGCGGCGCGGACGAAGGCGAGATAGCTCTCGATCCGGCTCTTGCGCAGCGCGGCATCGGGCTCCAGCCGCGCCGGATCGATCAGCACGCCGAAGAGCGAGTTGATGATCCAGGTCTTCTGCGGCTTCTGGTCGATGCGGGCGGCGCCCATCAGCCCGGCCGAGAGCAGCTCGACGATCAGCGACAAGCCCGCGCCCTTGTGGTCGCCGAAGGGCAGCAGCGCGCCGAGCGGCAGGCCGGGAATCGCGTGCTGGAAGACATGGGCCGGGTCGGTGGTCGGGCGGCCCTCGCCATCGATGATGAAGCCGGGCGGCACCTGCACGCCCTTGTTGAGCGCGACGCGGGCCTTGCCATGGGCCATGCGGCTGGTGGCGAAGTCGAGGATGATGGGATCGTTCTCCGGCACGGGGATGCCGATCGCGTGCGGGTTGGTGCCGAAGCGCGCCTGCTTGGCGGCATGGGGCGCGACGATCGGCGGGCGGCCGGCGACGTTGACCCAGAAGAACGAGATCAGCCCCGCCGCGGCCGCGATCTCCGCGTAATGGCCGATGCGGCCGATATGGTGCGCGTCGAGCAGGTTGAGGATGGCGACGCCGCCGGCCTGGGCCATGGTGACGGCCTGGCGCACGGCATTGCGCGCCGTCGGCTGCCCCAACGCGACATTGCCGTCGACGATCAGGAAGGGGGCGGCCTCGACACGGACTTTCCCCTTTGATTCAGGCTTGAGGTTGCCGTCCGCCAGCGCGTTGAAATAGAGCGGCAGCATGCCGATGCCGTGGCTGTCATGGCCGCTGAGATTGGCGAGCACGACATGGTGCGCGGTCTCCTGCGCCTCGTCTTCGGTCCAGCCGGCCTTGAGGATCATCTGATGGGCAAGCGCGCGGAGCGCTTCGGGGCGGTGCAGGCGATAGCTCATGTCGTCGGATCAAATCTCTTCGGGGACTGCCAGAGTGCATGAGCCGGCCGGTCATGCAATGCGCAGTGCGATATTCGCAGGTGCGCGCCGCAGCATCTCGACCTTCGGCCCGGCAGTCCCTATGTTATGCGAAGCAATCCTGGTTCATCGGACCTTGAATCCGATCGAGGAAGGACAAGAGGATGTTTTCGATTCCGGGCCTGAAGGTCGTTTCGCTGACGGATGCAGCCGCAACGCGCATTCGCGAGATCATGGCGCAATCGGCGCTCGACAACCCCGACGCTCCGGCGCTCGGCCTGCGGGTCGGCGTCAAGAAGGGCGGCTGCGCCGGCATGGAGTACACCTTCGAGGTCGCGCGCGAGACCAGCAAGGGCGACGAGCTCGTCACCGAGAAGGACGCGACGGTGATCGTCGACGCCAAGGCGGTGCTGTTCCTGCTCGGCACCGAGCTCGACTTCAAGACCGACCGCTTCGCCTCGACCTTCGTCTTCAACAACCCGAACCAGGTCTCGGCCTGCGGCTGCGGCGAATCGGTCGAGATCAAGCCGCGCGCCGAGAGCGCGCTGGCGGCGCAATAAGATTGGTATCCTAACCGCCCATTTGGACCCTCAGCCCTCATCCTGAGGAGCGCGAAGCGCGTCTCGAAGGATGCTCCAGCGCGCACTGAAACATCCTTCGAGACGCCGCTTTGCGGCTCCTCAGGATGAGGGCTGACGGAGACGCAGCCGTCACCGCTCAGGCGACGCGGCTCGTCGACTCGAGCGCCTCTTCGGTAACGGTGCGATTGCGGCCGTCGCGCTTGGCCTGCATCAGGGCCTGGTCGGCGCGGTCGACGATCGAGCCGGCCGTGTCGCCGCGATGATAGACGGCGACGCCGAGCGAGATCGTGATGCGGCCGAGGTTCTCGTTGGTCGAGCGCTTGACCAGTTCCCGCGTCAGCAGCGCCTGGCGCACGGTCTCGGCGCCGAACTTGCCGGCGACGATATCGGCCTCGGGCAGGATGATGGCGAATTCCTCGCCGCCGAAGCGGGTGATGATCGCCTTGTCCTTGAACTTGTCCTTCATCGTGCGCGCGACGAGGCGCAGCACCTGATCGCCGGTCAGGTGACCATGCGTGTCGTTGAAGGTCTTGAAGAAGTCGATATCGGCCATGACCAGCGCGAAGGGCTCGCGGCGCAAGGTGGTCTGGTCGATCGACTTCTGCAGCATCTCCTCGAAATGGCGGCGGTTGGCGAGGCCGGTCAGCGGATCGGTCAGCGCCTCGGCGCGGGTCGATTCCAGCGCCTCGCGCAAATGCCGGATCTCGTTCGAGCTGTCGCGCAGCTGGCCTTCGAGCTGCGTCTTGCGGGTGACCTCCTCCCGCGTCGACATCACCAGCGCCTCGACCCATTCGCGCAGGCGCTGCCGGTCGGCCGGGGGCGGGACCTCGTCGGACATGGCGGCCAGGCGGCCATGGTAGCGCTCGCTCGAATCGAGCGCCTGGTTGACCAGGTTCATCAACCCGTCGATCTCGCCGAGAACCTGCAGGCTGGTGCGCTCGGCCTGGCGGGCGAGGCGCTCGGTGCCGATGAAGCGGTCGTAGAGCGCGTCGATATCGGCGAGCCCGACCTTGCCCTCGCTGGCGGCGATGATCGCGTTCATCTGCATGCTCAGCGCCGGCATCTCGCCGCTCAGATGCGCATACCAGACCTCGAAAGCGCGGGGATAGCCGGGCGAGCCATGCTGGCGCATGGCGCCCACGACGCGATCGGCAAGCTCGATCGTCTGAAGGGATGCTTGTGCCTGCTCGCTCATCGACAACGCCCGACCGCCCCGGAGCCGGCGACGCCGGTCCTGGCCCTTGTGAATCGAAGCGGGACATCCTGTCCGTCGTGACGGTGGCAAGCGCCCCGGCGCGGCCAGCATTCCTGCTAACCACCTGGGGACTTTCAACGAATTAAATTAAGATATCGTAAGGTCAACCGACGTTGAGCCCGGCGCCGAAAGACGCGAAGCGGTTTTCGGACGAGATTATGCCCGCGCTCTTCAGTCGAGAGACAATCCAGACGTCAAAAGGGGCCGCGTGGCGGCTCCCCCTTGAGGTCATCCCACCCTGACCGGCCGCAGCAGGAAGGCCGGGACATGGTCGCCAAGCCCCTTGACCTTGGGCTCCCGGTCATCGTCGTCGCGGCGCGGTTGCGGGGCCTTGGCGGGCGAAGCCGAGGAGGTGGGCGAGATCGGGGCCGGCTTCTCTTGAACTGGCTTCTCTCGAGCCGGCTTCTCTTGGGCAGGCTTGGCTTGGGCAGGCCTGGCCGCGCGCGACTCGGGATCGTGCCGGATGCGGGTCTTGATCGGGCCGTCGGGGTTGCGCCGACGCGGCTCGCCCCGCTCGGTGGCGGGCGCTGCCGCCTCGGCCGGTTCGCTGCGCGGGGCGCGCTCCGTGCGCTCGGGGCGGCTGCGGCCACCGCCGCGCGCCGGGCGACGCTCGTCACGGCGTCCACCGCGCCGCTCCTCGCGGGGGGCGCCGGGGGGCAGGCCGTCGAGGCCGGGACCTTCCCAGGTGATCGGCTGGCCGGTCAGCTTCTCGATCGCGGCCACGAGCTTCTCGTCATGGCGGGTCACGATCGTGAACGAGGCGCCTTCGCGCCCGGCGCGGCCGGTGCGGCCGATGCGATGGACGTAATCCTCGGCATGGGTCGGCACGTCGAAATTGAAGACGTGGCTGACGGCCGGGATATCGAGGCCGCGCGCCGCGACGTCGCTGGCGACGAGGATCGGGTTCTCGCCGGTGCGGAACGACTCGAGCGCGGCCATGCGCGCGTACTGGTCCATGTCGCCATGCAGGGCCACGGCCGGGAAGCCGTGCTTCTGCAGCGACTTGTGCAGCGTCGCGACATCGCGCTTGCGGTTGCAGAAGACGATGGCGTTCTGCAGGTCCCTGGCTTCGTTGATCAGCTTGCGCAGGGTGTCGCGCTTTTCGAAATCCTGCCCGTTCGAAGCGATCAGGCGCTGCGTGATCGTCGTCGCCGCCGTCGCCGGGCGCGAGGCCTCGATGCGGATGGGGTTATGCAGGAACTGCTCGCTGATCCTGGTGATCTCCGGCGGCATCGTCGCCGTGAAGAACAGGGTCTGGCGGGTGAAGGGCACGAGCTTGCAGACGCGCTCGATGTCCGGGATGAAGCCCATGTCGAGCATGCGGTCGGCCTCGTCGATGACGAGGAGCTCGACGCCGGTGAGCAGGAGCTTGCCGCGCTCGACATGGTCGAGCAGGCGGCCGGGCGTGGCGATGAGCACGTCGACGCCCCGCGTGATCTTGGCGTCCTGGTCGCCGAAGGAGACGCCGCCGATCAGCAGCGCCACCGAAAGCTTCTGGTTGACGCCGTAGCGGGTGAAGTTCTCCTCGACCTGCGCCGCAAGCTCGCGGGTCGGCTCCAGGATCAGCGTGCGCGGCATCCTTGCCCGGGCGCGGCCATTCTCGAGAATGGTCAGCATCGGCAAGGTGAAGGCGGCGGTTTTTCCGGTGCCGGTCTGGGCGATGCCCAGGACATCGCGACGGGCCAGCACATGGGGAATGGCCTGGGCCTGGATCGGGGTCGGCGTGGTATAGCCTGCGGTCGTGACGGCTGTCAGAACCTTTTCACTCAGGCCGAGTTCGGCAAAAGACATCGAGGGTTGCGCTCTTCAAGGGTCGGTTGCACGTGGCGGGATGACCTATCAACCGCGACGTTGGCGCGACTTCTCGTTCCTGCGCGCCTTCGGACCCCTGTGCAATGCAGAAAAAGTGGGGCGAAGTCAATAAACTAGACCGCCAATGCAGCATTGCAGCCCTGTTGCCATGGCAGGTGACCCGGTTGATCGCGTCTCGCGCGAGCACGATCTTCGGCAACTGCCCTCGGATAAGGCAGTCGCAGGGGGAAGCCGGCCCGCCTGGCCTTGTCCGCGAGCACCAACTCACCCATCACTGCGGACCATGCCATGCCGCGCAACGAGGACGGAAACGTCGCCATGTCCGAACCGCTTGTCCTGATCCCCGGCCTCAGCTGCACGGCCGCGCTCTACGGCCCGCAATGGCCGGCTTTGGCGCCCGGGCGAATGATCGTCGTTGCCGACCATGCGCGGGATGAGAGCCTAGGCCCTATCGCGAAGCGCCTGCTTGCCGCGGCGCCCGAGCGCTTCGCGCTCTGCGGGCTGTCGATGGGCGGCTATGTCGCCTTCGAGGTGATGCGGCAGGCGCCGGAGCGCGTGACCAGGCTGGCGCTGCTCGACACAAGCGCGAAGCCGGCGACGCCGGAGACCAACACGCCGCGCGAGCAGATGATCGCGCTGGCGGAGAAGGGCGCCTTCGACAACGTCACGACCCTGCTCTGGCAAAGGCTGGTGGCAGCACACCGGCTGACCGACGAGCCCTTGCGGCTGCTGGTCCGGCAAATGGCCGAGGATATCGGGCCGGAGGGCTTCATCCGCCAGCAGCACGCGATCATGGGCCGGCCGGATTCTCGCCCCGGCCTTGGCGGCATCTCGGTGCCGACGCTGGTGCTGGTCGGCGAGGAGGACGCCATTACGCCCGTCGCCGAGGCGCAAGAGATGGCTGAGGGAATCGGGGCGAAGGCAAAGCTCGTGGTGGTGCCGGGCAGCGGACATCTCTCGACGCTGGAGAAGCCGGAGGTGCTGACGCAGGAACTGCTGGCGTGGCTGGGCTAGATCGCCGTGCGCCCTTTCGGACGCAAGACTGCGATATAAGTCTTTGTTATTTCATCTGATTTTTCGAAAGCCGGATTCCGCTTTCTGGTCCGATGCTCTAGCGCGGCAGGACGCAGGGGTCGAGCCTGGTCTCGTTGGCGCTCTTGCGGATCGAGCCGGTGACGAGCGGGTCGATCGGCTGGCCCTTCGAGGCCGCGCCTGCGACCTGGGTCAGGCGCTCGCTGTCGAAGCGCTCGGTCTGCGACGAGACGAAATTGGCGGCGATGACCGAGAGGAAGGCGATGGCGGCGCCCGCCTTGGCGACATCGGCGACCATGGTGCCGCGCTCGTTCTTCCAGAAATGCTTGATGAGGTGCATGCGACAGCCCGCCTTGACTGAGCGCGAAGGCGCCCTTGCCAGCAGAATGCACGCGCTGCGGTAAAAGGACGGTTAGCGAATGCTTGACGTGATCTGTCACATTGCGTGGATCGATCGTCAGGACGAAGCTTTCACCGGTGCGGCGACGGCATCGCCGTTGAGCCGCGCACGGTTGTCGCGGAAGACTTTCTGCAAGGCCTTGAGCACCGCCAGCACGGCGGGGCGCTGCCGCGAGACTTCGTGCGAGACCAGGAAGATCTCGTCGGCCGTCTCGGGCGGCGGCGGCTCCAGGCGCAACAGGGCCTCGTCGGCATCAGCCATGAAGCAGGGCGCCATCGAGACCGCGCCGGCCGAGCGGATGCTCTCGTAGCGCGCGGCGGAATCGCCGACGCGAGCCGCGATCGGCCGGCCGGCCGCCCAGCGCCGGATATGCTCGTCGATGCGCGAGGAGACCTCGCGGTTGACGGAGATGATCGGCGCGCTCAGCGGATCGACGTCGCGGCGGACATAGAGCGCCTGGACCAGTCGGCCGACCCTCTGGCTGTAGTGGCCGCTCTCCTGCGGCGGCTTGTGCATGCGCACGGCGATGTCGGCATCGCCGCGGGCGATGTCGAGCCGGTCGCGCGTGCTGATGATGACAATCTCAACGCCGGCGGCGGCCGAGATCACCGTGGCGTTCATGGTGAGGAACAGGCTGATCGAGGTCGTGGCGGTGATCCGGACCGGCGCGTCGTCGGCCGCGCGCGCTGCCTTCGCCCGGCTCATGAAGCGATCGACGCGTGCAGCGATCTCGGCCGCGTCGCCCGCGAGCGCCGTGCCCGCCTCCGTCAGGATCAGGCGGTTGGCGGTGCGGCGGAACAGAGGGACGCCGAGCTTCGCCTCGAAGGCCTTGAGCCGGCGGGCGAGCGTCGCCTCGCTCAGCCCGAGCGCCAGCGCCGCCACGGCCAACGCCCCGTGGACGGCGACGGCGTGGAAGATGGCGATGTCGTCCCAGTCGGCTGGCGCCAGGTCGGGCCGGCGTCGAGATGAAGCGGAAGCAGGCTGCCCCATGCGATCAGCGGCCATTGCTGCGGCGGGACACGGGCCCAGTTATCGGCATCATGGCAGGGGTCGTTCGGGCGATGGCGGGTTCTCTTCGGCATGGGGGCAGGTTGCCCGCGCCGCCCGCTGCTGGCAGCCCGCCGGAATTGCGGGCGAGGCCGACAAAATTGAAGGGGTGGCGCGCCCGGAACGAACGGGCGCCGCCTGCCGTCACAGGTCGATCAGCTCGCCGGCGAAGGCGGCCCGCTCCTGGATGAAGAGGAAGCGCGCCTCGGGCTTGTTGCCCATCAGCCGCTCGACCACGTCGGCCGTCTCTTCCTTGGCCTCATGATCGACCATGACCTTGAGCAGGATGCGCTTGGCCGGGTCCATCGTGGTTTCCTTGAGCTGGGCCGGCATCATCTCGCCCAGGCCCTTGAAGCGGCTGATCTCCGGCTTCTTGCCCTTGAAGACGCTTTCGATCAGCTCGTCCTTATGCGCGTCGTTGCGGGCATAGACGCTCTTGCCGCCATGCTGGAGCCGGTAGAGCGGCGGCACTGCGAGGTAGAGATGGCCCTTCTCGATCAGCCGCGGCATCTGGCGCCAGAAGAAGGTCACCAGCAGCGAGGCGATATGGGCGCCGTCGACATCGGCGTCGGTCATGACGATGACCTTCTCGTAGCGCAGGTCGTCCTCGCGGAACTGGCTGCCGATGCCGCAGCCGAGCGCCAGGATCAGGTCGGCGAGCTGCTGGTTGGCGTTGAGCTTGTCGCGCGTGGCGTTGGCGACGTTGAGGATCTTGCCGCGCAGCGGCAGGATCGCCTGCGTCGCGCGGTTGCGCGCCTGCTTGGCCGAGCCGCCGGCCGAATCGCCCTCGACGATGAAGATCTCGGAGCCGGCGGCGCCGGCCGAGCTGCAATCGGCGAGCTTGCCGGGCAGGCGCAGCTTGCGCGTCGCGGTCTTGCGCGAGACTTCCTTTTCGAGCCGGCGGCGCAGGCGCTCATCGGCCCGGTCGACCGACCAGTCGAGCAGGCGCAGCGCCTGCTGCGGCGAGGCGGCGAGCCAATGGTCAAAGGCGTCGCGCACCGCGTTCTCGACGATGCGGGCGGCCTCCAGCGTCGCGAGCTTGTCCTTGGTCTGGCCCTGGAACTCCGGCTCGCGGATGAAGACCGAGAGCATCGCGGCGCAGGTCGCCATGACGTCGTCGGAGGTGACCTGCGCCATGCGCTTGGACTGGCCGATGCGCTCGGCATGGTCGCGCAGGCCGCGCAGCAGCGCGACGCGCAGACCCTGCTCATGCGTGCCGCCCTCGGGCGTCGGGATCGTGTTGCAGTAGGACGACGAGAAGCCGTCCTCGCCGGTCGCCAGCCAGGCGATCGCCCATTCCAGCGAGCCGTGGCCGCCATCCTTGGTGATCTTGCCGGCGAAGATCGGCTCGGCGACGAGGTCCTTGCCCTCGATCTCGCGGCCGAGATAGTCGCGCAGGCCGCCGGGGAATCGGAACACGGCCTCGGCCGCGACATCGCCCTCGGGCTTCAGCAGCGAAGGCGGGCAGGTCCAGCGGATCTCGACGCCGCCGAAGAGATAGGCCTTCGAGCGCGCCATGCGGAACAGGCGGGCAGGGGAGAGATGGGCGCCCTCGCCGAAGATCTGCGCGTCGGGATGGAAGAGCACCCGGGTGCCGCGACGGTTGGCGACGGGGCCGACCGTCTCCAGCGGGCCCATAGGCAGGCCGCGCGAGAAGATCTGGCGATAGAGCGTCTTGCCGCGCGCGACCTCGACCTCGAGCCGGTCCGAGAGGGCGTTGACGACGGAGATGCCGACGCCGTGCAGGCCGCCCGAGGTCTCATAGGCCTTGGAATCGAATTTACCGCCGGCATGGAGCGTCGTCATGATGACTTCGAGCGCCGACTTGCCGGGGAATTTCGGGTGCGGATCGACCGGGATGCCGCGGCCATTGTCGGTGACGGCGAGCGAGCCGTCCTCGAACATCTCGACATCGATGAAGGTGGCGTGGCCGGCGACGGCCTCGTCCATGGCGTTGTCGATCACCTCGGCGAAGAGATGGTGCAGCGCGCGCTCGTCGGTGCCGCCGATATACATGCCGGGACGACGGCGGACGGGCTCCAACCCCTCCAGCACCTCGATGGCGGAGGCGTCGTAGCCGGCCTCGGACAAGGTGCCGTTGCCGCGCGGCGTCGCGCCGTTGCCCGCGTTGGCCACTGGCTTGGCAGGCTGCGGCTGCTCGCGCTTCGGCGGCACGGCCGAAGGTCGCGGCGTGCTGCTTTCGTTCCCACCAAAAAGATCGCCGCTCTCAGCCATTCGGTTTCGCCGGTCCAACCTGATTCGCAACGCGTTAGATTAGCGCAAACGCGCTGTCACTGTGCTTAACGCACATAGCAGAGCCGTCATGCAGGCGCGAATGCCCTGAGGAAAATCTCGGTGGACTCAGCGACGAAACGATCGATCTCCTCGGGCGTCGGCGGCTCGCAGGCCGCGAGCAGCAGCCTGATGGCGCGCCGGTCGATCGTGATGCTGTAGAACACGTCCGAGGCGAGCTCCGGATCGGGCACGTTCAGCGTGCCGAGCGCGTGCTGCCGGGCGAGATAGCGCGCGACCACCGCGCCGGCCGTGACCGGACCTGCCGCCCAGAAGCCGCGGCCGAGCTCGGGAAAGCGAATGCCCTCGGCCGCAGCCAGGCGCAGGATCTCCGTCTGCGGCTGCGACAGGATCGAGCTGGCTGCCGCCCGACCGACCATGCGCAGCGCCTCGCGCGGCGGCAGCGTCTCGGGCAGGTCGGCGAAGACGACGGTTTCGAGGAAATCTTCGGTGAAGCGGCTGATCAGGGCGCGGAACAGGCCGGCCTTGTCACCGAACAGGTTGTAGATCGTCGCCTTGGAGCCGCCGGCACGGGCGACGATGTCGTCGATGCTGGTGGCGGCGAAGCCCTTTTCGAGGAAGAGCGCGCGGGCGGCGTCGAGGATGGCCTCGCCGCGCTGCGCCCCGCGCGGACTGCGAGCCGGCGGGGCGGAGGGCGGGGCTGCGTCTGTGGCACTCAAGGCGTCTGTCGTTTCATCATTTGGCCGGTCAGCTCGTGCGGGCGACGATCCAGGCGAAAACCGCCATCGCGGCAATCGTCAGCAACGAGCCGACCACGGCGAAAGGCTCGAAGGAGCGCTCGCCAAAGGCGAGCCCGGCCAAGCCCGTACCCAATGATGCGAGCCCTAATGTGGCGAGGCCGAAGTGCCAATAGGCCAGGCGGCCATCCGCCGCAGGCACGAGTCGGTAGTAGAGGCCGGCCAGGAACATCGAGACCCAGCCGATCAGGTTGACATGGGCGTGCAGGGTCTGAAGCCGGTGGTCCTGGCTGATGCCCATGACGATGCCAAGGCACATGCCGAGCAGGGCAAGGACCGGCGCGAGACGGAGGAAAAGCGGGGCGGAGGGGGACATGACGTTGCTCTCGGATCTGGTTAAACTGTAACGTACAGTACATCTAGTGAGTGCCAGCTCCATGCCGCCGCGTCAAGCTGTTTCAGCCCCGGTCAAGCCGGCTTTGCGAGGGTTCGCTGGAGCAGGGGCGGGGAACGAAGATGGTTCATGCAGCGTTAAGCGAGCCGGGCAGAACAATCAGACCGAAGTCGAACTTCGCGGATCGCAGCAATGCGCTATGCTTCGGCAAGGGGGATAGAGCCGTGACGTCGCGTTCGTCAGTGCCGAGAGTGAAGCTGGTAGGGCTGGAGCGGGCCGCTCGTCTTGCCGGCGAAGCTTTTGCCCATGAGGACATGGCCGGCTTGTCCAGCTCGCGTCTCGGCGGCATGAGCCAGTCCCGGCGCTTGTGGTGGCTCGTTGCGGCTGTTGCGCTCGTAGGCCTGGTTGCGCTGGCGCTGAGGTAGGGCGCTCGGCGCAGCCCTAGGCTTCAGGCCTTGCGGTTCGCCGCCATGAGCCGGTCGTAGAAGGCCAAATGGGCTGTCGCGGCATCATCCCATGACTTAGCCAGGTCGATGCCGATTGCCTCGGCCTTGTGGGCATTGGCTCTCAGGATCGCTTCGGCGAAGGCGTCCGGTGTCGCATCGATGGGGCAAAGCACTGTCGCGGGATTGTCGATCTTGGCCTTCAGCGAGGGCGAGAGATCGAACTCATCGGGGCGCTCGGGCCTGGTTGAGACCAAGGGTACCGCTAGCTGGCTAATGGCCTGGAAGCTGCCGCGGCGGGTGCTGATCCCGTCGGTGAAGGGCAGCAGGAAGACGTCGGCGGCCGAGAGCGCCGCCATCAACTCGCCCTCGTCGTCGATGCGGCCACGGAAGTCGAGCCAATCGATTACGCCGAGCTCGCGCGCCAATGCGAAGAAGGCCTCGCGGTCTTTCGGCTTGTCCCAGAGGAAATCGCCGCAGATCAGCAGCCGCGCCCTGGTGCCGCGCTCATGCAACGCCCTGATCACGCGCAGCAGCATGTCCGGCCGCTTGCTGGCATAGAGCACGCCGAAATAGCCGATGACGATCTCGGCTTCCGTTGCGCCGCTGCCGCGCGTTTTGACGCGCTCCTCCGCGACGCGCTCGGGGTCGATGCGGGCCGGCATGATGTTGGGGCCGATCGGGATGACCGGCGCGGCCTGCTTCTTCCTATCGCTGACCAGCGACGTCCTGAGGAAGCTCTCGCGCTGCTGCGGCGAGACGAAGATGAAGCCGTCGGTCGCGAGCACGTCGGGGATCATCGAGAGGTAGCGCAGCCGGTTGAGCGAGGCCCATTCGTGCAGGGTGACGGCGATGCGGCCCTTGCGGCTCAGCAGCCGCGCGGCCAGCAGGGCCGAGCCGGGCAGGATGGCGTTGCCCCAGCCTTCGACCGGAAGCTGGAAATGCGCGACCTGGTCGCGGCGCAGGACTTCGGCGATGGCCCTGACGAAGCCGGCGGGCTGGTTCGGTTCGATCATCCGCATGGCGATGAAGCCGGGGCGCTGCGCGTTGATCGCGTCGCAGAGCCGGCGCGAATAGTCCATCACGGCGCAGGTGACCGGCCGGGCCGAGCCGAAGATCACGACGGAAGGCGGCGGAGAGGGCTGGGGGGAAGGCATGCGTGCTGGCGGCCCTGGTGGGAAGATTTGAAACCAGCCTATGCCACGGCTTTCCTAAGGTTAGGTGAGCGTCGGCTTTGCCGGCGCGCCCGCTTGTCTCAAGTCAACGGGCCGAAGCTGGCGACGAGATTGCAACGCCGCTCCGGTACCTCAGGGACAGACTCGAGCCAGCAGGAATAGCCGAGGATCAACCGCTTTGCCTCCTGGACGAGCCGGCTGCCGTCGTCGCCGGTCTCCCTGAGGCAGGACAGCGTATCGTAGCCGGCGGCGCGAAGTTCCGCCCAAGCCTTTTCTCCGGCGGGCCGGTGATTGCTTTCGAACGCGAGGATCGGGCGGTGATGCGCAAGGGTCTCCCGCAACCCGGCGAAGACATCGGCCTCGAAGCCCTCGACATCGCATTTCACGAAGCCGATCGGCTTGGTGCTGGCCGCGATCTCCGGCTCACTCTGCGCGAGATAGCGGTCACCATGGCGAACCGGCAGCACGATATCACCCCGACCGGAGGCAAAGCTGCCGCTGCCATCATTGCCTGCTTCGAGCAGGGAGAACTTCAGCTCGGCGTCGGCGCGGCCGAGACCGACTTCGTGCAGGCGGACGTTGCCCGTCTGCGAGAGCAGGAGGTTGGTCTTGAACAGCGAGGCGATCGGAGGGTTGGGCTCGAAGGCGACGACTTCCGCGAAGCTGTCGGCAAGAGAGATGGAATGATTGCCGATGTTGCCGCCGATGTCCAAGAAAACCGAGGACTGAAGCCCGCGGGCGCGAAAGAGCTCCCTGAGGAACGCGATTTCGCGGCGCTCGTAGATGCCGTTTCCGATGATGGATATGCCGAGATAGTCGGTCGGAATGACGGCGATCCGCGGATGGGGCGGAAGGTGCCTCCTGCTGGCGGGAACGATCTTCTTGATCAGGAGGTCATTGGCGCGCCGGATCGCGTAGGTCAGGCGCGTTTCGGTGATGCGCAGCATTGCAGCCGTCCCCGCGTTGAAGCCGGATGAGTGGTAACCGCAATCCCGTACCGAACGCTTAACGTTACGTCGCCTTTCGGCTCCTGCTGTGAATCGCTCGCCCGGCGCCTGTACGAAAAAGCCGGGGCATTGCTGCCCCGGCGTTTCAGTTGGACCGCGAACCATCGCGGTCGGGAGGAAGACCGGGCGCCGGGCCTGAACCCGGCGCTGAATCCTCAGTAGGAGTAGTACATCGCGAACTCGACCGGATGCGGCGTCATCTCGAAGCGCATCACGTCCTGCATCTTGAGCTCGATATAGCTCTCGATCAGGTCGTCGGTGAAGACGCCGCCGGCCTTGAGATAGGCGTTGTCCTTCTTGAGCGAGTCCAGGGCTTCGCGCAGCGAGCCGCAGACGGTCGGGATCTTCTTCAGCTCGCGCGGCGGCAGGTCGTAGAGGTCCTTGTCCATGGCCGGGCCCGGATCGATCTTGTTCACGATGCCGTCGAGGCCGGCCATCAGCATGGCGGCGAAGGCGAGGTAGGGGTTCGCCATCGGATCGGGGAAGCGGACCTCGACGCGCTTGGCCTTCGGCGAGGTCGTCCACGGGATACGGCAGGAGGCCGAGCGGTTGCGCGCCGAGTAGGCGAGCAGCACGGGAGCCTCATAGCCCGGGACCAGGCGCTTGTAGGAGTTGGTCGAGGGATTGGTGAACGCGTTCAGCGACTTGGCGTGCTTGATGATGCCGCCAATGTACCAGAGGCATTCCTGCGACAGGTCGGCGTACTTGTTGCCGGCCATGATCGGCTTGCCGTTCTTCCAGATCGACTGGTGGACGTGCATGCCCGAGCCGTTGTCGCCATAGATCGGCTTCGGCATGAAGGTCGCGGTCTTGCCGTAGCTCTGGGCGACGTTGTGGATGGCGTATTTGTAGACCTGCATCTGGTCGGCCATGTGCGTCAGCGTGTCGAACTTGAGACCAAGCTCGTGCTGGGCGGAGGCGACCTCGTGGTGGTGCTTCTCGACCTTGGCGCCCATCGCGGCCATGGCGGCGAGCATTTCGCCACGCATGTCCTGCGCCGAATCCTGCGGCGGGACGGGGAAGTAGCCGCCCTTGGTGGCGATGCGGTGGCCGAGGTTGCCGCCCTCGTATTCGGTCATGCCGTTGATCGGCAGCTCGATGTTGTCGAGCTTGAAGCCGGTGTTGTAGGGGTCGGCCGAGATCTTGACGTCGTCGAAGACGAAGAATTCAGCCTCGGGGCCGACATAGATGGTGTCGCCGATGCCGGTCGACTTGAGATAGGCCTCGGCCTTCTTGGCGACGCCGCGCGGATCGCGGCCATAGGGCTCGCCGGTGGCCGGCTCGAGCACGTCGCAGGTGATGACCATGGTCGCGGCCGAGAAGAACGGATCCATGACCGCCGTCGTCGGGTCGGGCATCAGGAGCATGTCGGATTCGTTGATCGCCTTCCAGCCGGCGATCGAGGAGCCGTCGAACATCGTGCCTTCGGCGAAGATGTCCTCGTCGATCATGGTGATGTCGAACGTCACGTGCTGCCACTTGCCGCGCGGGTCGGTGAAGCGGAAGTCCACGTACTTGACGTCATTGTCCTTGATCGCCTTGAGGACGTCCTTGGCGTTCTTCATCTTCGCATTCCTCTCGAAAGCAGTTTCTCAATTCCATCGATCCGCGGGTCATCACCCGGCGGCGAGCCGATATCGTGGGTTCCGGATTGAAGCCCTTAGATCGCGTCCGCGCCGGTCTCTCCGGTGCGGATGCGGATCGCCCCCTCCACCGTCGATACAAAAATCTTGCCATCGCCGATGCGCCCGGTCTGGGCCGCCTTCTTGATGGCCTCGATGGCGCTTTCCACCATCTCGTCGGCCAGGACGATCTCGATCTTCACCTTGGGGAGGAAGTCGACGACGTACTCGGCGCCGCGATAGAGCTCGGTATGGCCCTTCTGGCGGCCGAAGCCCTTGGCCTCGAGCACGGTGATGCCCTGCAGGCCGACCTCCTGGAGGGCTTCCTTCACCTCGTCCAGCTTGAACGGCTTGATGATCGCTTCGATCTTCTTCATGCGCCGACCGGCCTCCCTCACGCGCAATTCAGGAACGGATGTTGCCCGCATTCCCGACATCGCCTGTCAGCCCGATTGATGCAATGCCGAAATCACCCGAGGCCGATGGCCTCGAAGCAGTTTCAGCGCCGCATCACGGCTGGCGATGCACTTGCTGATCTGCTCATAGCATCGGCGCGGATGGCTCGCCACGTGGGTGTCGCACCGGAACCGCCTCATGATCAGGCGATATTCTGACTATAATTTATGCAAATGCAAAATCGTTGACCATTATCCGTGGCAGGGCGTGGGCTTGTCGGATGCCTGCCGCTCTCGGATGATGCCGGCATGGGCATAGCCGACAAGAGCATGCTGGCGTTGCTGACGCCGGCGGAGATGGCGCGCGCCGACCAGGCGGCGATTGCGGCCGGCACGCCCGGCCTCGTGCTGATGGAGCGGGCGGGCCGGGCCGTGGCCGATTCGGTCAGCCGGCGGGCGCGGCCGGGCCAGCGCATCCTCGTGCTGTGCGGGCCGGGCAATAATGGCGGAGACGGCTTCAGCGCGGCGCGGCTGCTGCGCGAGCGCGGCTATGCCGTGACTCTGGCGCTGGCCGGAGCGCGAGCGGCGCTGACGGGCGATGCCGCCGCGATGGCGGAGCGCTGGCCCGGCGCAATCGAGCCGCTTGCGGCGGCCAAGCCGGAGGAGGTGGCGCTCGTCGTCGACGCGCTGTTCGGGGCCGGTCTCAGCCGGGCCTTGTCGGACGAGGTTGCCGAGATGGTCCGGCGTGTGAACGCGGCTTCCGCCACCGTCATCGCCGTCGACGTGCCGAGCGGCCTGTCGGGCGAAAGCGGGCGCGCTGAGGGGCCGGTCGTGCGGGCCGACGAGACCGTGACCTTCTTCCGGCTCAAGCCCGGCCATCTCCTGCAGCCCGGCCGGTCGCTCTGCGGCGTGACCACGCTTGCCGATATCGGGATCGCGGCCGAGGTGGCCTTTGCGCCGGGCGCATTGAAACCGACGACGTTTCGCAACGAGCCGGCGCTGTGGCGCGATGCCTGGCCGGCCCATGCGGCCGAGACGCATAAGTATCAGCGCGGCGCGGTCCTGGTCCTGGCCGGCGGTCTCGCCGGCGTCGGGGCGCCGCGGCTCGGCGCGCGGGCGGCGCTGCGGATCGGCGCCGGGCTCGCGACCATCGCCTGCCGGCCGGAGGCGCTCGCCGCCCATGCCGCGCGCGGGCCCGACGCTCTGATGCAGCGAGCCGTGGCGGAGCCGGCCGAGCTGGAGGCCATGCTGGCGGAGACGAGGCTCGGCGCCGTGCTGGCGGGACCGGCGCTCGGGCTTGACGGCGTCGCGCGGCAAGGCGTGCTGGCGGTGCTGCGCAGTGCGGTGCCGGCGGTGTTCGACGCGGATGCGCTGACCTTGCTGGCCGCCCGCACCCGATCGTTGAAGCGCGCGATCACTGCTCGCGGCAAGCCGTGCGTGCTGACGCCGCACGAAGGCGAATTCCAGCGCCTGTTCGGCGCGTTGCCGGAGATCGTGCAAGCACCGTCGAAGCTCGAGCGGGCGCGGCGGGCGGCTGCCTATGCGGGCGCGGTCATTGTGCTGAAAGGCTCGGATACGGTGATCGCCGAACCGGGGGGCGAGGCTGCGATCAACGCGACCGGATCGTCGGCGCTGGCGACGGCAGGCTCGGGCGATGTGCTCGGCGGCTTGATCGCCGGTCTGCTGGCGCAGGGAATGCCGGCTTTTGAGGCGGCCTGCGCTGCCGTCTGGCTGCATGGCAAGGCCGGCGAAACGAGCGGGGCGGGGCTCATCGCGGATGACCTGCCCGAGGCAGTCAGGGGCATCATTGCGGAGGAGCTGCCGAGGAGCCCCTAGGGCCAAGCGAGCACGCGACCTCCCAATAGAAGCCGGCCCGCCTTGGAGAAGGCGGGCCGGTTGGCGCCGCCGGTTAACGCGTGGCGTAGGTCACGGCCGGTGCGGCAGTGAGCTGATCCTTGGTCATGGCGATCTTGCCGTGATCCGGGTACATGGTCGGACCCTTCGGGGCAGACGCTGCCGAGGGCGGGGTCGGCGAGGCGCCGGTCATGCTGCCCGAACCACCGGACGGGGCCGCCGGGGCCGGGGCGGGCTGAACGATCGGGGCGTCGCTCCAGGTGATTTGCTCGAACGGGATGGCGACATCCTTCGCACCGATGCCAAGGAACCCGCCGACGCCGACGGTCACCATCTCGATCTTGCCGCTCTTGTCGAACACGACCTCGGTGACGTCACCGACCTTCTTGTCGTCGGCGCCGTAGATATCGACGCCCATCAGCTTCGAGGCGCGCCACTTGCCCGGCGCGGCCAGGTTCTGCTCCGGCTGCTTGGCAGCTTCCGTGGAAGCGGCCGGGGGCGACGCGGACGGCGCGCTCGGCGACGGCGCGCTGGTCTGGGCGATGGCCGTCGCAGCGAGCAAGACGCTGCCGATTGCGGTCAACGCGATCTGACGCTTCAACATGGTTTCCTCCTTCAAACGCCGCATGAGCGGCACATGCCGGACCAACGTCGAAACGGCGATTTGGTTCACATGCTTGTGCGTTGCATTTTCCGGGGGCGGCGATGAGCCGGCTAGAAAGCCGCCATCCGCAGCTCCAGAGCCCCGGTCGAGCGAGCCGGTCTTCCCGTGTTTCCATGAGCCTGGAACGCAGGCTGGCCTGCCGCGTTCGGGTCCCGAGGAGTGCGACATGCCCGCGACTGCGCCGAAGACCACGATCGAGCCCGGCGAACTCAACGCGAGCAATGACGGCTGAGGCGGCCGTGAGGCCCCTCAGTCCCGGTCTTCCGCCTCGTCGTGCCTGAGCTCCCAGGACAGCATCGCCTCGGCAAGAGCCTGCTGCTCCTTCTCCTCGGCGCTGCCCTCGGCCGGGCGGCCGAGTTCCTTCACGCGCAGCTGGGCACGCTCGTAGTCCTCATCGGTATGGATCACGATCGGTTCTTTCACCTGCGTCTCCCGAAGCTGCGATAGTAGCGGCCGATTCAACGGCTGGCGGCGTCCTTCGTTCCGCCGAAGCGGGCCTCGTAGTCGAGCACCGCGACGGTGAGCGCCGCCAGCTCGAGCCCCTCCGGCGTTTCGTCCTGAACGCCGGCGAGTTCGTCGATGCGCTGGCGCGCAAGCCGGTACTCGTCACGGTTCCCGATCCTGCCGGTCGGCGTCTCGGGCTTTGTCTCCAGAGCAATATTCATCGATCTCGTCCCGCAGCGTGGCGCCATTCTTCCGCCTCGCTGGGCGATGCGCAACCATCTTGGCGCGACCTCGATCCTGCAAATGGCGGATGCGGGGCGGCCGCGGCGCGCTCATCATGCCGGGGGTCGCAACAAAGCCAGGAGCCGAGATTCATGTCGCCGCTTTGGGCAAGAATTCCTTTGGGAATCATTGCAGGCGGCTTCGCCTGGCTGCTGATCGCGGCGCTGCTATCCGGCGAGATAAGGCCCTGCAAAACCACATCCCGTTATGGCGCGGGCGCCTGCTCAACCGTGCGTTGGAACGACCAGCCTGGCGAATTCCTGCTTCAGCTCGGAATTGTTGGATTGATCGCCGGTGCCTGCTTGCTCGCCTTCGCGTGGGCGCCCAAGTGGTTCTCAGGCAAGCGAGACTGAAGGCGCTCCGGCTGCGCCCGGCGATACCCGGCAAGACGGCGGCGATCCCCGATCCGGTGCGCGCGCTGCTACCGCGTGGTATCGGCAGCCGTCGATATTCAGGTTGTCAGGGATGTCTGGTGAGCGGGGAGGGGATCGAACCCTCGACCACATGATTAAAAGTCACGTGCTCTACCACTGAGCTACCCGCCCTCACTGGCCCGCTGACATACGGAGGCCCCGCGCGCGGGTCAACATCGTTCGTTCCGCCATCCTGATTGTTCCAGGGCTGCTTTGGTGGCAGAAGGCGCGCCGGAGGAATGCGATGTTCGATTTGCCCAGCCTCGATGCAGGCGAGGCCATCATGGCCGTGACCGGCGCGGCCGCTGCCCGCGCATGGCTCCTCAGCCGGCGGGCGCCGCATCTTGGCTGAGTCCGTGGCGAGCGGCCCGGACTGGCGACGCTGGACGACGAGCTTCCTCGCGACAGCGCTGGCGCTCGTCGCCATCCTGTTCGGCTTCATCGCGGTGCTCGATCCGTTCGGCTTGCGGGTTTCGGCGGGGCAGGCGGCGCGGCCGCTGATGGATCTGAACCAGCGCTTCATGTACCCGCAATTGGTGCGCTCCGGCCGCTTCGACGCCGCCGTCTTCGGCACCTCGACCATGCGGCTGCTCGACCCCGCCATCCTTTCGCAAGGATTCGGCGCCAGCGTCGTCAATCTCGCCATGAACGCCGCGACGCCCTGGGAGCAGCTCCAGATGGAGCAGTTCTTCGCGCGCAAGACCTCAGTGCCGAAGGCCGTGATCTGGGGCATCGACCAGCTCTGGTGCGCGCCAGACGCGACCGCACCCGAGAAACGCCTGACGCCGCGGCCATTCCCGCCCTGGCTCTACGACGACAAGATCTGGAACGACTGGCCGGAACTGATCAACCTGACCACGCTGGAGATCGCAGGAAGGCTTCTGGCCCATCGATTCGGGCTGCTGCCGGAGCGCATCCGCGGCGACGGCTACGAGGTCTTCACGCCGCCGGAGGCGCAGTACGATCTCGCCCGGGCGCGCTTCCATCTGTTCCAGGGTTCTGGCGGCGTCGCGCCGGATCTCGCGCCGATCATGCCGCCGGCCGCGGTTTTGGCCGCGGAGCAGGCGTCCTGGCGCTTTCCGGCGCTGGATTGGCTCGACGCTGCCCTCGCGGCGCTTCCGGCCGCGACCCGCAAGCTGATCGTGCTGCCGCCGGTCCATCTCGGCGGGCTGCCGCGCGAGGGCTCGGCCGGCTGGCAGCGCTATGCCGCCTGCAAGGCTGAGCTCGGGGCGCTGGCGGCCAAGCATGGCGCGACCATAGTCGACTACGCCCATGCCTCGCCGATCACGCGGGATGATTCGAACTACTGGGACCCGCTGCATTTCCGCCTGCCGATAGCCCGGCGGGTCGAGGGCGACCTGATCGCTGTTGCAAATGGGGCTCAGCCGCAGGCGGATGGCGCGGCGAATGTCTCGAAGCCAATTCGTTAACCTTGGAGAAACCGCGCCGTCCTAGCCTTCTGGCATGGTCGTTCGCCGCGGTGTCAGATCCATTGTCGTCACGCTCCTGCTCTACCTCGTGTCGAGCGCGGCGGTCGGCTATTTCCTGTTCCATGCCCAGCACGGCTCGCGGGGGCTGGAAGCGCGCGGCGATGTTCAAGAATCGCTCAGGGCCGAGGAAGAGCAGCTCGCCGGCCTCCTGGCCGAGCGCAAGGGCTGGGAGCAGCGCCTCGCGCTGATGCGCGACGAGGCGGTCGACCGCGACATGCTCGAGGAGCGGGCGCGCTCCGTGCTCGGGCGCGTGCACAAGAACGACGTCATCATCATGGGCCGGTGAGGCATTAGCCCTGTTAGCGTGTGCCCGGACTAGCGGCTCCATTCGGCCGCCTGCTTTTTGCAGCTCGATCGCCGTGCGTCCTATCGGACGCATGGCGATCTACGCCTTTGTTATTGCATCGGATTCTTCCGAAAACCGGATTCCACTTTTCGGGCCGATGCTCTAGAACGACGTGCCGATCCCGCAGCCGCCACCCCCGCCGGCGCCGCTGCCACTTCCGCCGCCGCCACCAAAGCCACAGCCGGCCCGGCCGCAGCCGGACAGCGATAGCGCTAGGATAATGACCAGGAGGATGCGGCTGGGCATGGCGACGCTCGCGTTGAGGCTTTGCGACAATGAGCCAGAACGGGGGCGTTGGCGAGATGGGGCTGTGGATTTCTCCCTGTCGGCGCGACGAAGATTGACCTTGCGAAACCTTGCGCCGGTGCCGGCAAATAGTCCCGGACACATCGATCAACTGGATTTCGGTTAATTTGTGAAATTGTAATTTTTACAATGACATAAGTGCATGTTGCATTGCGAGACACCTCTCTCGCCAAGGGTTTTTCGATCCTCTACAACCAATGGCGACTGATCTTTGGAGGATCGCCGATGGCCGTTGCCGCGCGCAAGACGAAAGCCCCCGCTCAATCGAAGGCCGCAGCCAAGGGCGCGACCAAGAGCAACCCAGCCAAGTCGGGCGCCGACAAGCCCCTGAGCAACATGCCGGTCTTCTCCAAAGAGGAGGAGCTGCACGCCTATCACGAGATGCTGCTGATCCGGCGCTTCGAGGAGAAGGCGGGCCAGATGTACGGCATGGGCCTGATCGGCGGCTTCTGCCACCTCTATATCGGCCAGGAAGCGGTCGTCGTCGGCATGCAGATGGCCGCGAAGGAGGGCGACAAGGTCATCACCGGCTATCGCGACCACGGCCACATGCTCGCCTGCGGCATGGAATCGCGCGGCGTGATGGCCGAGCTGACCGGGCGCCGCGGCGGCCTGTCCAAGGGCAAGGGCGGCTCGATGCACATGTTCAGCCGCGAGAAGCACTTCTACGGCGGCCACGGCATCGTCGGCGCGCAGGTCTCGCTCGGCACGGGCCTCGCCTTCGCCAACTGGTACCGCAACGACAACACGGTATCGCTGACCTATTTCGGCGACGGCGCCGCCAACCAGGGCCAGGTCTACGAGAGCTTCAACATGGCGCAGCTCTGGAAGCTGCCGGTCGTGTTCATCATCGAGAACAACCGCTACGCCATGGGCACCGCCGTCAGCCGCGCCTCGGCCCAGACCGATTTCTCCAAGCGCGGCCTGTCCTTCGGCATCCCGGGCGAGCAGGTCGACGGCATGGACGTGCGCGCGGTGCGCGATGCGGCCGAACGCGCGATCGAGCACGCCCGTACCGGCAAGGGCCCCTATATCCTGGAAATGCAGACCTACCGCTACCGCGGCCACTCGATGTCCGACCCGGCCAAGTACCGCTCCAAGGACGAGGTCCAGCGCATGCGCGAGGAGCACGATCCGATCGAGCAGGTGCGCGGCCGCCTGACCCGCGACTTCAAGCTCGGCGAGGACGAGCTCAAGGCGATCGACGCCAAGGTGCGCGAGGTCGTCAACGACGCCGCCGAATTCGCGACGCATGATCCCGAGCCGGACGTCTCCGAGCTCTGGACCGATATCACGCTGGAGAAGGCGCGGGCCTGAGGCCCGTCCCAACCTTGCCTCCGCCGGTCTCTCAAGCCCGGCGCCTCCCATCCCGCGTCCAGTCAAATCCCGGGTGTATTCATGCCGATCGATATCCTGATGCCCGCGCTTTCGCCCACGATGGAAGAGGGCAAGCTCGCCAAATGGCTCAAGAAGGAGGGCGACGCCATCAAGTCCGGCGACATCATCGCCGAGATCGAGACCGACAAGGCGACCATGGAGGTCGAGGCGGTCGATGAAGGCATCCTGGCCAAGATCCTGATCGCCGACGGCACCGAGAACGTCGCGGTCAACACGCCGATCGCGGTGATCGCCACCGATGGCGAGGACGTCAAGGCGGCGGCGAACGGCGCGGCCGCGCCGAAGCCGGCCCCGGCCGCTGAAAAGCCGGCCGAGCCCGAAGCCAAGGCAGAAACGCCGGTCGCGGACGCGCCGGCTGTCTCCGCCCCGGCAACCGTCCCGGCCCAGGCCAAGTCCTACGACGCCTCGTCGGAATTCCCGGCCGGCGCCGAGATCGTCCACATGACCATCCGCGACGCGCTGCGCGACGCCATGGCCGAGGAGATGCGCCGCGACGGCGACGTCTTCGTGATGGGCGAGGAGGTCGCCGAGTACCAGGGCGCCTACAAGGTCACACAGGGGCTGCTGCAGGAATTCGGGCCCAAGCGCGTCATCGACACGCCGATCACCGAGCACGGCTTCGCCGGCATCGGCGTCGGCGCGGCGCTGACCGGCCTGAAGCCGATCGTCGAGTTCATGACCTTCAACTTCGCCATGCAGGCGATCGACCAGATCATCAACTCCGCTGCCAAGACGCTCTACATGTCCGGCGGCCAGATGGGCTGCTCGATCGTGTTCCGCGGTCCCAACGGCGCCGCCGCCCGCGTCGCGGCCCAGCACAGCCACGACTACACCGCCTGGTACTCGAACGTGCCGGGCCTCAAGGTCGTGATCCCCTACAGCGCGTCGGACGCCAAGGGCCTGCTCAAGAGCGCGATCCGCGATCCGAACCCGATCATCTTCCTCGAGAACGAGATCCTCTACGGCCGCTCCTTCGACGTACCGAAGGGCGACGACTTCCTGATCCCGATAGGCAAGGCTAAGGTCGTGCGCCCGGGCACCGACGTCACCATCGTCTCCTTCGGCATCGGCATGACCTATGCGCTCGGCGCCGCCGAGGCGCTGGCCAAGGAGGGCATCGAGGCCGAGGTCATCGACCTGCGCACGATCCGGCCGATGGACATCGAGACCGTCATCGCATCCGTGCAGAAGACCAATCGCTGCGTCGCGGTCGAGGAGGGCTTCCCGCAGTCGGGCGTCACCGCCGAGATCGGCATGCGCATCATGGAGGCCGCTTTCGACTATCTCGACGCCCCGGTCGCCCGCGTCACCGGCAAGGACGTGCCGATGCCGTATGCGGCGAACCTCGAGAAGCTCGCCTTGCCGAATATCGGCGAGGTCATCGCGGCGGTGAAAGCCGTCTGCTATCGGTGACGAGGCATGGCGCCTTCAGCTTTCCTGTGCCACGCAGCTATCTGGATGGCCGGATGCATTGCGCTGCTCGCTCTGCAGGAACCGCGGGCGGCGCTTGCTCAACGATCGCTGATAAAGCCGACGCCATTCACGCATGCGGAGTTCCAACGCCTCGCGCCCGCAGCTCGCGCGAGATCAGTCGCTGCTCTCGCGCGCGAGCGTTGGGGCAGGGCCTGCCCGAACTCTCAGCAAACGCTCGCGGCCTTAGGGCCAAAGGCGGCGTCTTGGCATCTGTCCTGCGCGGGCAGTGGACTGCTCGACTACATGCTCCTTCTGCCGACCCGTTCGCGGGACGAAGGGGCGTCCTTGATCTATTGCGGCCCGTCCACCACCGGCGGACGGGCCTGTGCCATCAACTGAGTCGTCTCGTTGCGCCGACGCGCGCGCCCTTTCGAGAGTGAGCTGACGCCATGCCAACCAACATCCTGATGCCCGCGCTCTCTCCCACCATGGAGAAGGGCAATCTCGCCAAGTGGCTGAAGAAGGAAGGCGACGCCATCAAGTCCGGCGACGTCATCGCCGAGATCGAGACCGACAAGGCGACCATGGAGGTCGAGGCGGTCGATGAGGGCATTTTGGCCAGGATCGTCGTGCCGGAAGGCACGGCCGATGTCGCGGTCAACGAGATCATCGCCGTGATCGCCGGCGAGGGCGAGGACGCCAAGAGCATCTCCGCCCCGGCCGCTGCTCCGGCGCCCAAGGCCGAAGCCCCGAAGGCTGAGGCGCCTCAGGCCGCCGCTGCTCCGGCCCCTGTCAGCCAGTCAGCGGTGACGGCCGCGGCCGGGCTCAACACCGGCGGCCATTCCGTCTCGGGCGATCGGCCCTTCGCCTCGCCGCTGGCGCGCCGTTTGGCCAAGGACGCAGGGCTCGATATCGGCAAGGTCCAGGGCTCCGGCCCGCATGGCCGCATCGTCGAGCGCGACATCGAGGCTGCCAAGCAGGGCGGGGCCGTCAAGGCCGCACCAGCCGCGGCACCGGCTCCCGCCGCGCCGAAGCCGGCCGCCGCGCCGCTCGCCGCCGGAGCGTCCGACGAGGCGACCAAGAAGCTGTTCGAGCCGGGCTCCTATGAGGAGATCCCGCATGACGGCATGCGCAAGACGATCGCGCGCCGCCTGACCGAGGCGAAGCAGACGATCCCGCATTTCTACCTGACGGTGGATTGCGAGCTCGACGCGCTGCTGAAGCTCAGGGCCGAGCTCAATGCCGCCGCGCCCGAGAAGGACGGCAAGCCGGCCTACAAGCTCTCGGTCAACGACATGGTGATCAAGGCGCTCGCCCTGGCGCTGCGCGACAAGCCGCAGGCCAATGTCAGCTGGACCGAGGGCGCCATGCTCCGGCACAAGCAAGTCGATGTCGGCGTCGCCGTGGCGATCCCGAACGGCCTGATCACGCCGATCATCCGCGACGCCGGCCACAAGACGCTGAGCCAGATCTCGAACGATATCAAAGACCTGGCGACGCGCGCCAAGAACCGCAAGCTCAAGCCCGAAGAGTACCAGGGCGGCACCACGGCCGTCAGCAATCTCGGCATGTACGGCGTCAAGGAGTTCACCGCGGTGATCAACCCGCCGCACTCGACCATCATCGCGGTCAGTGCCGGCGAGCAGCGAGCCGTGGTCAAGAACGGCGCGCTGGCGATCGCGACGGTGATGTCGGTGACGCTCTCGGCCGACCACCGCGCCGTCGACGGCGCGCTCGGCGCCGAGCTGATGCAGGCGTTCAAGGGCTATATCGAAAAGCCGATGGCGATGCTGGTTTGAGCCGGAGAAACGACCATGGCTGATTACGACGTCATCATCATCGGCTCCGGCCCCGGCGGCTATGTCGCCGCCATCCGCGCGGCGCAGCTCGGCTTCAAGACCGCGATCGTTGAGCGCGAGCATCTGGCCGGCATCTGCTCGAACTGGGGCTGCATCCCGACCAAGGCGCTGCTCCGCTCGGCCGAGATCATGCATTACGGCCAGCACGCCAAGGATTACGGGCTCGTGCTGGAAGGCACGTTCAAGGCGGACCTGGAGGCCATCGTCAAGCGCTCGCGCGGCATCGCGGTGCGGATGAACAATGGCGTCCAGTTCTTGATGAAGAAGAACAAGGTCGACGTGATCTGGGGCGAGGCCAAGCTGACCAAGCCCGGCACGATCACGGTGGCTCCGACGAAGAAGCCGGCGATGCAGCCGCAGGGCCCGGTGCCGAAGAACGCCAAGGGCGAGGGCACCTACACGGCCGACCACATCGTCGTCGCGACTGGTGCCCGGCCGCGCGCGCTGCCAGGGCTGGAGCCGGACGGCAAGCTGATCTGGACCTATTTCGAGGCGATGGTGCCCGCCAAGATGCCGAAATCACTGCTGGTGATGGGCTCCGGCGCCATCGGCATCGAGTTCGCCTCGTTCTACCGGACGATGGGCGTCGAGGTCACCGTGGTCGAGGTGCTACCGCAGGTCGTGCCGGTCGAGGATGCCGAGATCGGCGCCTTCGCGCGAAAGGCCTTCGAGAAGCAGGGCATGAAGATCATCACCAGCGCCAAGGTGACCAAGGTCGAGAAATCAGCCGACTCGATCACCGCCCATATCGAGGACGAGAAGGGCGGCAAGCAGACGATCACGGCCGACCGGATGATCTCGGCCGTCGGCGTCGTCGCCAATATCGAGAATATCGGGCTTGAGGCGCTCGGCGTGAAGACCGATCGCGGCTTCATCGCCATCGACGAGTTCTGCCGCACCAATGTGAAGGGCATCTATGCGATCGGCGATGTCGCGGGACCGCCGATGCTGGCGCATAAGGCCGAGCACGAGGCGGTGATTTGCGTCGAGGCGATCAAGGGCCTGCATCCGCACCCGATGGACAAGCTGATGATCCCGGGCTGCACCTATTGCCAGCCACAGATCGCCAGCGTCGGCCTGACCGAGGCCAAGGCCAAGGCGGCCGGGCACGAGCTCAAGGTCGGCCGCTTCAACTTCGTCGCCAACGGCAAGGCGGTGGCGCTCGGCGAGGATAGCGGCATGGTCAAGACGATCTTCGACGCCAAGACCGGCAAGCTGCTCGGCGCCCACATGGTCGGCGCCGAGGTCACCGAGCTGATCCAGGGCTTCGTCGTCGCGATGAACCTGGAGACGACCGAGGAAGAGCTGATGCACACGATCTTCCCGCACCCGACCCTGTCGGAGACGATGAAGGAAAGCGTGCTCGACGCCTACGGCAAGGTGTTGAACGCTTGACATCCTGACGTTGCGTCGGTCTTGACCTTGTCGCGAAGCTGATTCCTGATGGCCTCCCTGGGGCTGGAGAATCGCCATGGACATGCGCTCTATCGTCGTCGCCATCGTCATCGGTCTTGTTGCCGGCTGGCTCGCCAGCATCTTCGTCGGTGGGGGCGGGCTCGTCCGCTACATCATCACCGGCCTGATCGGCTCCTTCGTCGGAAGTTACCTGCTCTCGGCGCTGGGCATCAACCTCGGCATCGGCAACCCGCTGGTGTCGCAGATCATCACCGCCGCGATCGGCGCCATCGTCGTCGTGCTGCTGGCGCGGCTGATCTCGTAAGCCTTCAACCGCGAGCGGGCTGGAAATCCATCGCGCTCATGGGCATATCGCGCCCATGAGCACACGCACGCGCAAGCCTCGCGGACCCGGCCGCGTCGTCGAGGACGACAAGGTCGAGATATTGCCGCCCGGACGCGGCCTGCCGGCGGATTGGCGCGTGCTGGTGCCGACCATCCTGTTCGGCACGGTGACGGGCTTCGCCGCCAGCCTCGTGGTCGGCGGCGGCGGGCTGGTCCGCCATGCCGTCGTCGGTGTTCTCGGCATGCTGGTCGGGCAGGGGCTGGTGCGGCTGACGGGCTGGCGCATCCGCACCGGGAACGGCTTCGTCGACGAGGCGGCGATGGCCGTGCTGGGGGCCATTCTCGTGGTCCTGTTGGCGCGGTTCATCGCCTGATAAGCTGATATCGCCATTCGGATGGCTGGCAAAAGGACTGGGATATGAACGACACCATCTACGCAGCGCTCGGAACGCCGGGCTACGGCTTCTTCATGACACTGCTGATCGGCATGTTGGCGGGCTGGATCGCGGAACGGCTGACCTCGTCCGACCATGGCATCTTCACCAACATGCTGGTCGGCGTGGCCGGGTCCTTCATCGGCAGCCGCCTGGCCGAGCTGGTCGACATCCCGGTCTTCGGCTTCTTCCGCACCCTGATCGCGGCTGTCATAGGCGCCGTCGTGGTGATCACGGTCTGGAACGCGCTGCGCAAGCCGAGGGTCTGACGCGCATAGAGCGCTTTTCGATCTGGCCGGAAAACAGCCCTATCTTTATGATTTGACGCATTTTCTTGATGCGAACCGGTAGCCACTTCGCTTGAAAATGCTTTGAGGTCCGGTTGCCGCAACGCACGCGGCGGATTACCTAGAAAGACAGCCGCCTCCTGATCGGGGGCGGCGCTATGGATGGTACCTATGGCGCTTGTTCTCGATCTCCTGAACCGTGACCCGCGGCCCAATGCCGGCAATCCCAAGGTGGATGCCGAGAAGACCGCGCCGGAGCTGCGCCACCCCGAGAAGCAGAAGCGCCCGGAGAACCCGATCCTGCGCAAGCCGGACTGGATCAGGGTCAAGGCGCCGGGCTCGCCGAAATGGGCCGAGACCCAGAAGATCGTGAAGGAGAACAAGCTCGTCACGGTCTGCGAAGAGGCGGGCTGCCCGAATATCGGCGAGTGCTGGGAGAAGAAGCACGCCACCTTCATGATCATGGGCGACACCTGCACCCGCGCCTGTGCCTTCTGCAACGTCAAGACCGGCGTGCCGTTGCCGCTCGACCATGAGGAGCCGCGCAAGGTCGCGGAGGCCGTCGCCAAGCTCGGGCTCGAGCATGTCGTGATCACCTCGGTCGACCGCGACGACCTCAAGGATGGCGGCGCCGAGCATTTCGCCCGCGTCATCCGCGCCATCCGCCAGGCTTCGCCCGGTACGACCATCGAGATCCTGACGCCGGACTTCCTGCGCAAGCCGGGCGCTCTCGAAGTCGTGGTCGCGGCCAAGCCGGACGTATTCAACCACAATCTCGAGACGGTGCCGGGCAAGTACCTGACGGTGCGGCCGGGCGCGCGCTATTTCCACTCGCTGCGCCTGCTGCAGCGCGTGAAGGAGCTCGACCCGACCATCTTCACCAAATCCGGCATCATGGTCGGCCTCGGCGAGGAGCGGAACGAGGTGCTCCAGCTGATGGACGACCTGCGCTCGGCCGAGGTCGACTTCATCACGATCGGCCAGTACCTCGCGCCGTCGCGCAAGCACCATGCGGTGATCCGCTTCGTCACGCCCGAGGAGTTCAAGGGCTTTGAGGCGATCGCTTATGTGAAGGGCTTCCTGATGGTGTCCTCGACGCCGCTGACGCGCTCGTCGCACCATGCCGGCGAGGATTTCGCGCGGCTGCGGGATGCGCGCGCCGCCAAGCTCGGCAAGTGAGGCAGTAAGCCCGCCTCATGCCGATGTTCAACACCAGCCGCCGGGTGAAGCATTCGCCGGAGCGGATGTTCGCGCTCGTCGCCGATGTCGAGCAGTACCCGCAGTTCCTGCCGCTCTGCGAGGGGCTGGTGGTGCGCCGGCGGACGCCACGCGAGGATGGCGGCGAGGTGCTGATCGCCAACATGACCGTCGGCTACAAGGCGATCCACGAGACCTTCACCAGCCGCGTCACGCTCGATCCCACCAATTTCAAGATCCTGGTCGAATATGTCGATGGGCCGTTCCGGCACCTGGAGAATCGCTGGAGCTTCAAGCCGCTCGATGGCGGCGGCTGCGAGATCGGCTTCTTCATCTCCTACGAATTCGCCAGCCGCATGCTCGGGCTGCTGATGGGCGCGATGTTCGACAAGGCTTTTCGCAAGTTCGCGGAGGCTTTCGAGCGCCGGGCCGATGTCGTCTATGGCAAAGGCGCCGCGCCGGCCGCGATCATTGGCTGAGCGCCGCGTGCTTCAGCAGATCGAGCGCTTCCAGCACTGAGAGCCGGCGGATGTCGTCGCGCGAGAGGTCGCCGAAGCGCTTTTCGCGATGCACGGTCCCTGTCGCACTGGTGCAGCCGAAATGGACCAACCCGACCGGCTTCTCCGCGCTGCCGCCGCCCGGCCCGGCGACGCCTGTGATCGCAACCGCGATGTCGGCGACGAGCTTCGCCTTGCCGCCCTCGGCCATGGCGCGCGCCACCGGCTCGCTGACCGCGCCTTTCGCGGCGACCAGCTCGGCCGGGACGCCGGCCAGCGCCGTCTTGGCGGCGTCGGAATAGGTCACCAGCCCGCCATTGACCACATCCGAGGAGCCCGGGATCGCCGTCAGCGCGCCGGAGACCAGCCCGCCGGTGCAGGATTCGACCGTCGCGACCGTGAGGCCGCGCTCGCGGCAGATCGCCAGGACCTCGATGGCAAGCGTCGTGATCTGCAAGTCGAACATCGTCTCACTCCTGCTCGGGCAGCCTGACCGTGGCGGTGGCGAAGGCCACGAGCCCTTCGCCGCGGCCGGTAAAGCCCATGCGCTCGGATGTCGTCGCCTTGATCGCGACTCGGTCGGGCGTGAGGCCGGCGATCGCGGCGATGCGGGCGCGGATGGCGTCGCGATGCGGGCCGACCTTCGGCGCCTCGCAGACCACGGTCAGGTCGAGATGGTCGATGCGGCCGCCGCGTTCGGCAATGCGGTTTGCCGCGAAGGCGAGGAAGCGGTCCGAGGAGGCGCCGCGCCATTGCGGGTCGCTCGGTGGGAAATGCGTGCCGATATCGCCCTCTGCCAAGGTGCCGAGCAAGGCGTCGGTCAGGGCATGCAGCGCGACGTCGCCATCCGAATGCGCCTTGACGCCCTGGCTATGCGGGATGCGGACGCCGCCGAGCCAGACATGGTCGCCCTCGGTGAAAGCATGGACGTCGTAGCCGGTGCCGACCCGGACGGTCAGCCGGCGTTCAAGGTGCTCAGTCGCGCTCGTAAAATCCTGCGGATGGGTCAGCTTCACGTTTTCGGCATCTCCGGGGAAGGTCGCGACGCTGTGGCCGGCCCATTCCATCAAGGCGGCATCGTCGGTGAAGCCGGTGAGATCAGCGGCGGCGGCGGCTTCGTGGGCTGCGAGCAGCGGCCGGAAGCGGAAGGCCTGTGGCGTCTGCACGCTGACCAGCCGGTCGCGCGGCGGCGTCTCGACGACGCAGCCGGCCGCGTCGACGCGCTTGATCGTGTCGGTGACGGCGAGCGCGGGGATCGCTGCCACCTCGATCCGGGCGGCCGCCAGCGCCCGGCCGATCAGGGCCGAGGAGACGAAGGGGCGGGCGGCATCATGGATCAGGACGATGCCGTCGAAACCGCTCCCGGAGAGCGCCTGGAGGCCCAATCTGACCGAATCCTGCCGGGTCTCGCCACCAGAGACGGGGGCGGCCAGCCGCGCATCGGCGATGGCGCCCACGCTTTGGGCATAGAGCGCATCGTCACCGGCGCCGATCACGGTGATGATTTGGCTAATGGCCGCCTCGGCCAGAAAAGGGGCAAGCGCTTGCCGCAGAACCGGGCTGCCGGCGAGTTCGCGGTATTGCTTCGGCGTTTCGCCTCCTGCGCGCAGGCCACGTCCCGCAGCGACGATGAGCGCGGCGACCGGAAGAGTTTCGATCTTGGTTTCGGTCGGCACGGCAACTGGTTCCAGAATGGGCCTTGGTGATACCTAGCGCTTGCGCAATCGCCAAGAGCGCGTATCGAAGCCGCCACCCGCCATACCAGTATACGGTGCGGCAGGGGTGCGACGTTGACGCATTGCAACATGAGCTCGCGCCTCTTGCGCAAACGCAGCAATGTCTAATAAATCATCATAATGGAAACTGCCTCATATTCGGGCGAGAGTGCTTCGGTGATCGCCAAGGTCGCGATGGCCTCGCGCGCGCTGCTGGCCCCGATGTCGGGCGTCACCGACGTGGTGATGCGGCGGATCGCGGCCCGCTATGGCGCCGGCCTCGTGGTTTCCGAAATGGTGGCGTCCGACGAGTTCGTGCGCGGCAGCGAGGAGGCGCGGCTGCGGGCCGAGGGCACCGGCGTCCATCCGCATGTCGTCCAGCTCGCTGGCTGCGATCCGCACTGGCTCGGCGAGGCGGCGCGGCTGGCGGAGGCCACCGGCGCCGACATCGTCGACATCAACATGGGCTGCCCGGCCAAGCGGGTGACCGGCGGCTGGGCCGGCTCGGCGCTGATGCGCGATCTCGACCATGCGCTGTCGCTGGTCGAGGCGGCGGTGGCGGCGGTCGACGTGCCGGTGACGGTCAAGATGCGGCTCGGCTGGGACGATGCCTCGCGCAATGCGCCCGAACTGGCGAAGCGCGCGGTCGACGCCGGCGCGGCGATGATCACGGTGCATGGCCGCACCCGCCAGCAATTCTACAAGGGCAGCGCCGATTGGGCGGCGATCAAGGCCGTGCGCGCCGCCGGCGATTTCCCGCTCGTGGCCAATGGCGACATCGAGACGACCGAGGACGCGCGGACCTGCCTGGAACGCTCCGGCGCCGATCTCGTCATGGTCGGGCGGGCGGCGTTGGGCCGGCCCTGGCTCGTCGGCGCGATCGGGGCGGCTCTCGAAGGGCGCGAGGTGATCGCGCTCGGCACTGAGGAGAAGCTCGCCGTGGCGCAGGAGCACTATGAGGGCCTGCTGAGCCTGATGGGCCGCGAGCAGGGCGTGCGCCATGCGCGCAAGCATCTCGCCGCCTATGCCGACGAGGCCGTCGCCAGCGGCTGCGAGCCGGACGCGGCCGCGCGCCGGCTGCTGCTGACCACCGATGATCCACGCCAGGCGCTGGGCGCACTGGCGAGCCTGTTTTCCAGCTTGAGCAGCCGCGAGGCGGCCTGAACGAGGAAGTTGCGTATGACGATGGCGTTCATCGATGCCGCCGATGAGGCGCGGGGAGGGCTGATGCTCGATCCGATCGAACTGCAAGCCCTGCACGTGCTGCCCATGCCGGTCCTCATCATCGGCGATGGGCACGGCGTGCTCTATGCCAACACCGCGGCCGAGGACTTCTTCCAGTCCAGCGCGGTCGTGTTAAAGCGCCAGCGCCTCGACGACCTGATCGCCTTCGGCTCGCCGGTCCTGGCGCTGGTCGAGGAGGTGCAGCGCCGCGGCGCCAGCGTCAGCGAGTACCGGCTCGACCTCGGCTCGCCCCGTCTCGGCAGCGAGCGCATCGTCGATGTTTTTGCCTCTCCCTTGCCCAATCAGGGCGAGGCGGTCGTTCTTATGCTGCAAGAACGGACAATTGCGGAAAAAATGGACAGGCAGTTGACGCATAGAGGAGCAGCCCGCTCGATTACTGCGCTCGGCGCCATGCTGGCCCACGAGATCAAGAACCCGCTTTCCGGCATTCGCGGCGCGGCGCAGCTGCTGGAGGCGTCCGTGCCCGACAGCGAACGCATCCTGACGCAATTGATCTGCGACGAGACCGACCGCATCGTCAAACTCGTCGAACGGGTCGAGCTCTTTGGCGACGAGCGTCCGAGCGAGCGAGGCGCTGTCAACGTCCATGACGTGCTCGACCATGTGAAGCGCCTGGCCCAGTCCGGCTTCGCCCGCCATATCCGCTTCAACGAGGTCTACGACCCGTCCCTGCCGCCGGTGGCCGGCAATCGCGACCAGCTGGTCCAGGTGCTGCTCAACCTGGTCAAGAACGCGGCCGAAGCCATTGGCGAACATGCGATCGATGGCGAGATCATGCTGACGACGGCCTACCGTCCGGGCATCCGCATGCAGCTCGCCGGCTCGTCGGGCCGGATCGCGCTGCCGCTCGAAATCGGCATCCGCGACAACGGCCCCGGCGTGCCCGCCGACATCCTCTCGCACCTGTTCGACCCCTTCGTCACGACCAAGGCCCAGGGCAGTGGCCTTGGACTTGCACTCGTTGCCAAGGTGATCGGCGATCACGGCGGAATCGTCGAATGCGAGTCGGTGCCTCGGCGCACGACGTTTCGAATTCTTCTGCCATTGCATGAGGCTCGGTCCACCCGGATCGGCTGAGAACGAAGGCCTGGGACAAGATTGAATGCCAAGCGGTAACATTCTCATCGCCGACGACGACGCCGCGATCCGTACGGTGCTCAATCAGGCCCTCGCCAGGGCGGGTTACGAGGTGCGCACCACCGGGCAGGCGGCGACGCTCTGGACCTGGGCGGCGCAGGGGCTCGGCGACCTGATCATCACCGACGTCGTGATGCCGGACGGCAACGCCTTCGACCTGCTGCCGCGCATCAAGCGCGTCAGGCCGGAGCTGCCGATCATCGTGATGAGCGCGCAGAACACGTTCATGACGGCGATCAAGGCCTCCGAGCGCGGCGCCTACGAGTATCTGCCCAAGCCCTTCGACCTGAAGGAGCTCGTCGCCATCGTCGGGCGCGCGCTGTCGCGGCCGCGCGGCGACGGTGGGCGCGCTGCTGCCGCGGCCGAGCCGGACGATATCCCGCTGATCGGCCGCTCGCCGGCGATGCAGGACGTCTACCGGGCGCTGGCGCGGCTGATGCCGATCGACCTCACCGTGATGATCAACGGCGAGTCGGGCACCGGCAAGGAGCTGGTGGCGCGCGCGCTGCACGACTACGGCAAGCGCCGCAACGGCCCCTTCGTCGCGATCAACATGGCCGCGATCCCGAAGGACCTGATCGAATCCGAGCTGTTCGGCCATGAGAAGGGCGCCTTCACCGGCGCGCTGACCCGCTCGTCCGGCCGCTTCGAGCAGGCCGAGGGCGGCACGCTCTTCCTCGACGAGATCGGCGACATGCCGATGGAGGCGCAGACCAGGCTGCTGCGCGTGCTGCAGCAGGGTGAGTACACCACGGTCGGCGGACGCACCCCGATCAAGACCAATGTCCGCATCGTCGCCGCGACCAACAAGGACCTGCGCATCTCGATCGCGCAGGGGCTGTTCCGCGAGGACCTGTTCTTCCGCCTGAACGTGGTGCCGATCCGCCTGCCGCCGCTGCGCGAGCGAGTCGAGGACATTCCGGACCTCGTCAGGCACTTCTTCTCGCTGGTCGAGAAGGAGGGGCTGCCGCGCAAGCAGATCGATTCGGAAGCGATGGACGTGATGCGGCGCTATCGCTGGCCCGGCAACGTCCGCGAGCTGGAGAACCTCGTCCGCCGCCTGGCCGCGCTCTATCCGCAGGAGACGATCACCGCCCCGATCGTCGAGGCCGAGCTGCAGCCGGCCTCCTCCGCCTCGAGCTTCTCGAGCAGCCCCGGCCCGGAGCGGGCCGAGACGCTGTCGGGCTCGGTCGAGCGCCATCTCAACCAGTATTTCGGCGGGTTCGGCGACAATATCCCGCCGCCCGGCCTCTATCACCGCATCCTGCGCGAGGTCGAGCCGCCCTTGATCGCTGCTGCGCTGGCGGCGACGCGGGGCAATCAGATCCGCGCGGCCGAGCTGCTCGGGCTCAATCGCAACACGCTGCGCAAGAAGATTCGCGAGCTCGACATGCAGGTGGTGCGCTCGCCGCGCTGAGCCGTCTCTCGATCAAGCTCTCGTCGCAAACGTGCGTCCCACGTTTGCGGAACACGCTTTGCTGCGAAATAGGGCGGCTCCGCCTTTCATACGTCACATTTTGACAACACCGTTGCGGCGGCGCATCAGTGACGCGCCCGTCCGGCACCCGCCGGCCTGCAATGGAGTTGTTGGCATCTCGTGACCGCCTCGATCAGCGACATCAGGATCACGCCGCGCGGCGAGGATCCGCCGCGCCGCGTGTCGGGGTGGATCGGCGCCTTCGTCGTCGTGTTCGCGCTCGTCTCGGCGCTGGTGACCTTCCTCGTCCTGTCGGGCTCGACGCCGATCGTGCCGGTGCACGAGGTCGTCATCGGCGTCTTCGTCCTCAACGGCCTGCTGATCCTGGCGCTGCTGATCATCGTCGCCTTCGAGACGGCGGTGCTGATTCGGGCGCGCCGGGCCGGAGCGGCTGCGGCCGGGCTGCACGTCCGCATCGTCGGCCTGTTCAGCATCATCGCGGCACTGCCCGCAGTGCTGGTCGCGGTCATCGCCACGGTGACGATCGAGCGCGGGCTGGAGCCCTGGTTCTCCGACCGGATGCGCGACGCGATCTTCAAATCGGTCGAGGTCGCCGATGCCTATGCCGCCGCCCAGTGCCAGTCGCTCGGCCGCGAGATCCGCATCCTCTCCGACGATCTCGGCCGGGCCAAGCCCGCCTTCGACGTCGACCGCAAATGGTTCGAGACCTTCCTGACGGCCCGCGCCACGGCTCTGGGGCTGCCGGTCGCCGCCGTGATGCGCCCGCCGGACACGGTTGTGGTCCGCGCCAATATCGACGTGCTGCGCGATGCGCCCAAGCCCGACAAGGCGACCTTCGAAGACGCCAGCGCGTCGCCGGAGCCGATCTGCGTGCTGCCAGCGTCCGGGCGCATCTTCGGCGCGCTGGTGAAGCTGCCGCCCTATGACGGCTTCCTGTTCGTTGCGCGCGAGGTGAACCCGCTTGCGGTCGAGTTCCCGGCGGTGGCGCGCGGGGCGGCGGTCGAATACCTCTCGATCGACGCGCGCCGGAAGGGCGTGCAGATCGCCTTCGCCTCGATGTACGCGCTGATCGCGGTCATCCTGCTGCTCTCGGCGATCTGGCTCGGCTTGAGCTTCGCCAATGCACTGGTTGCGCCGATCCGGCGGATGATCCACGCGACCGACCAGGTCTCCAGCGGCAATTTCTACGTCCAGGTGCCGATCCGACGATCCGAGGGCGATCTCGCCCATCTCGGCGAGACCTTCAACAAGATGACGGCCGAGCTGCGTCGACAGCGCGACGGGCTGGTCACTGCCAGCGAAGTCATCGACCGACGACGACGATTCACCGAGACCGTGCTCTCCGGCGTTTCCTCCGGCGTGCTCAGCCTCGATGGCGACGGCCACGTCACCATCATCAACCGCTCGGCCGAGGCCCTGCTCGGCACCGGCGGGCGGCTGCTCGGCGAGCCGATCGCGCAGGTCGCGCCCGAGATCGCCGAATTCGTCGCCGATGCACTGCACAACCGCCAGCGCCAGAGCTCAGGCCAGATCGCGATCACGCGCAGCGGCCACGACCGCATGGTCAACGTCCGCGCCGTGCGCGAAGGCGAGGGGGCCGGAGCCGGGCTCGTCGTCACGCTCGACGACATCACCGACCTCGTCTCGGCGCAGCGCACCGCCGCCTGGGCCGATGTCGCCAGGCGCATCGCGCATGAGATCAAGAACCCGCTGACGCCGATCCAGCTTTCGGCCGAGCGCATCAGACGCAAGTTCGGCCGCGTCATCATCGAGGACAAGGACATCTTCGAGCAGTGCACGGCGACGATCGTGCGCCAGGTCGAGGACATCCGCCGCATGGTCGACGAATTCTCCTCCTTCGCGCGGATGCCGAAGCCGACGCTGGAGCGCGAGGACATCGTCGAGACGGTGCGCCAGATCGTCTTCCTGATGCGGGTCGGCAATCCCGAGCTGACCATCTCGGAGAACTTGCCCGCGACGCCGGTGCCGGCGCAGTTCGACCGGCGGCTGATGTCGCAGGCGCTGACCAACGTCATCAAGAACGCTTCCGAGGCGATCGCGGCCGTGCCGATGGACGAGCGCGGCCCGGGACGGATCGAGGTCGCCTTCCAGCGGCGCGACGACGGCATGATCGTCATCGACGTCATCGACAACGGCAAGGGCCTGCCGGCCGACCAGCGCCAGAAGCTGCTGGAGCCCTACATGACCACCCGCGAGGGCGGCACGGGGCTGGGCCTGGCCATCGTCGGCAAGATCCTCGAGGACCATGGCGGCGGCATCGAGCTGCTCGACCGGCCGGACGCGCAGGACGGCACGCGCGGCGCCCGGATCAGGCTGTGGTTCCCCGAGGCTGGACCGCCGGACGTGCTTGCCGCGGTCGATCGCGACATATCCGAAGCTTTCAAGGACAATAACAACAGGACCCAGGAATGAGCGCTGATATTCTGGTCGTCGATGACGAAGCCGACATCCGCGAACTCGTGGCCGGACTGCTGGAGGACGAGGGCTATCGCACCCGCAAGGCCGGCTCCGCCGACGAGGCGCTGACGGCGATCGCCGCACGCCGCCCCAACCTCGTCTTCCTCGACATCTGGCTGCAGGGCAGCCGGCTCGACGGGCTGCAGGTTCTCGACCTGATCAAGGAGAGCCATCCCGACCTCGCGGTGGTGATGATCTCGGGCCACGGCAACATCGAGACCGCCGTCTCCGCCATCAAGAGCGGCGCCTACGACTTCATCGAGAAGCCGTTCAAGGCCGACCGGCTGGTGCTGGTGGCCGAGCGGGCGCTCGAAGCCTCCAGGCTGCGGCGCGAGGTGCGCGAGCTCAAGACGCGCTCGACGCAGGCGAGCCGGATCGTCGGCAAGTCGACCGTGGTCAACCAGCTGCGCCAGACCATCGACCGGGTGGCGCCGACCAATGCGCGGGTGCTGATCACCGGCGAGCCGGGCTGCGGCAAGGAATTGGCGGCGCGCACGCTGCACGAGGCCTCGAGCCGCGCCACGGGGCCTTTCGTCGTCATCAACGCGGCGACGATCACGCCCGAGACGATGGAGGAGGAGCTCTTCGGCATCGAGGGCACCGACGGGCGCTCGCGCCGGGTCGGCGCGCTGGAGGAGGCGCATGGCGGCTCGCTCTATATCGACGAGATCGGCGACATGCCGCGCGAGACGCAGAACCGCATCCTGCGCGTGCTGGTCGACCAGAACTTCCAGCGCGTCGGCGGGGCGACGCGGGTGCATGTCGACGTCCGCATCATCTCCTCGACCAGCCGCAACCTGGCCCAGCTGATCGCTGACGGGACCTTCCGCGAAGACCTCTACCACCGGCTCAGCGTCGTGCCGGTCAAGGTGCCGTCGCTGTCGGAGCGGCGCGAGGACGTGCCTGAGCTGATCGAGTTCTTCATGGACCAGATCTCGGTCGCGACCGGCCTGCCTAAGCGGCGCATCGGCGGCGACGCCATGGCCGTCCTGCAATCGCACGAATGGCCGGGCAACGTCCGCGAGCTGCGCAACAACGTCGAGCGGCTGATGATCCTGACCAAGGGCGATCCCACGGCGGACATCACGATCGAGATGCTGCCGGCCGAGGTCGGCGCCATGGTGCCGACGACGCCGTCCGGCTCCGGCGGCGAGCGGCTGATGAGCCTGCCGCTGCGGGACGCGCGCGAGATCTTCGAGCGCGAGTACCTCATCGCCCAGATCGCGCGCTTCTCTGGAAACATCTCGCGAACGGCCGAATTCATCGGCATGGAGCGCTCGGCGCTGCACCGCAAACTGAAATCGCTGGGGGTCGGCTAAGGCCGACTCATCCCGGGGGAAACCTCAAAAAGGGCCGGGCGTGGCCGGGAAGTTGCAGGGGCAGGCACGGCTTGCATGTGCGCTTGCATACAACGCGGGGCTTGCGGCGGTATATGCGCATCGAGCCTCTTGCATTGCACCCTAAGCCGACGATCTAATGCACCATCGGTGTTCCGACATGTCGCGACGACTGAACGGAACGAACTGGATCGCTAGCGCAACCCGACACGCGATCCCAACAACAGGGGCTGAACATGGCCGCAGAGCGGGCGCAAAATCTTCAAGACACTTTCCTCAATCATGTCCGCAAGCAGAAAATCCCCCTGACGATCTTCCTCGTCAATGGCGTGAAGCTGCAGGGCGTCGTGACCTGGTTCGATAATTTCTGTGTGCTTTTGCGCCGGGACGGGCACTCGCAGCTCGTCTACAAGCACGCGATCTCGACGATCATGCCTGGCCATCCGGTCCAGCTCTTCGAGCCCGAGGATACGGACAAGGTCTGAGCCGTGGGCGGCCGCTCGCGAGCGGACGATGCCCCGGCCGCGGTGAAGCCGCTCGACGAGATCGAGCGCGACATCGCGGCCAACACCCGCGCCTTCGTCATCGGGCCCTATGTGCAGGCCCGCGCTGCCGGCAAGGTAGGGCTGGATGCGAATCAACGCTCCTTCGCGGCGCGGCTGGACGAGGCTGTAGGCCTTGCGGCGGCAATCGACCTCGACGTGGTCGAGGCGATCCAGGCGCTGCTCTCGGCGCTCCGGCCCGCGACCTATCTCGGCAAGGGCAAGGTCGAGGAGATCGCCGAGCGCATCACGCTCGAGGAGATCGGCCTCGTCGTGATGGATTGCGCGCTCTCGCCGGTGCAGCAGCGCAATCTCGAAAAGGCCTGGGGCTGCAAGGTCATCGACCGGACCGGGTTGATTCTAGAGATCTTCGGCCGGCGCGCCCGCACCAAGGAGGGTGCGCTTCAGGTCGAATTGGCGCATCTCAACTACCAGAAGAGCCGGCTGGTACGATCCTGGACCCATCTTGAGCGCCAGCGCGGCGGCTTCGGCTTCCTCGGCGGCCCGGGCGAGACCCAGATCGAGGCCGACCGGCGCGTCATCCAGGAACGGATGACCAAGATCGAGCGCGATCTCGACACGGTCAAGCGCACCCGCTCGCTGCATCGCCAAAGCCGCAAACGCGTGCCTTATCCGGTGGTTGCACTGGTCGGCTACACCAATGCCGGCAAATCGACGCTGTTCAATCGTCTAACCTCGGCCGACGTGCTGGCGCAGGACATGCTCTTCGCCACGCTCGATCCGACGGCGCGCGCGATCAAGCTGCCGCATGGCGCCCGCATCATGCTCTCCGACACGGTCGGCTTCATCTCGGACCTGCCGATGCAGCTCGTCGCCGCCTTTCGGGCGACGCTGGAAGATGCGATCGAGGCCGACGTGCTGCTGCACGTGCGCGACCTCGCCCATGACGACACGCAGGCGCAGGCTGCCGACGTGCAGGCGATCCTGCGCGACCTCGGCATCGATCCGGAAGACGGCCAGCGCGTCGTCGAGGTCTGGAACAAGGCCGATCTGCTCGACGCAGCCGAGCACGACCGTCAGATCGGCCTGGCCGAGCTCAAGCCCGAGGTCTCGCGGCCCGTCCTGGTCTCGGCCCTGACCGGCGAAGGCATGGCGCGGCTGACCGACGCGATCGAGGCCCGCATCGCCCGCAGCCGGCCGGTCTATGCGCTCAGGCTCGACCCCGGCGACGGCAAGTCGCTGGCCTGGCTTCACGCCAATGGCGAGATCCTCGAACGCGAGGATGGCGAGGACGGTGCGCTCGCCCTGATCGTGCGGCTGCCGCCGGAGCGCGAAGGGGCCTTTGGCGCGCGCTTTCCGCAGGCCGAGCGGCGGAACTAGGCTCCGGCCTTCTCGTCCCGTTTTACCGCCTGCCAGAGCGCTTCCAGCTCATCGAGCGTCGCATCCCTGGCCTGACGATCCTCCGCCGCGAGTTTCTGCTCGATCCCCCTGAAGCGCCGTTCGAATTTCGTGTTGGCCGCGGCCAGGCAGCCCTCGGGATCGGCATCGACATGCCGCGCCAGATTGGCCACGACGAAGAGCAGGTCGCCGATCTCCTCCCTGATCGCCGCCTTGTCGCCGGAGGCGAGCGCTTCGTCGATCTCGGCCGTCTCCTCGCGGATCTTGTCGAGCACCAGCCGGGCGTCGTTCCAGTCGAAGCCGACGGTCGAGGCCTTGGCCTGGAGCTTCCAGGCGCGGGTAAGGGCAGGCAGTGCATGGGTCACACCAGCGAGCACGCCTTTGTCCTCCTCCGCCATGGGGACGCCAGCGGCGCGATGGGCCTCGGCCTTGTCGGCCTTTTCCTGCGCTTTGATGCGGTGCCAGAGCGCCTTGACCTCGTTGGGCGAGAGGTCGCGGGCGTCGCCGAAGACATGCGGGTGGCGGCGGATCAGCTTGGCGGTGATCGCCTCGACCACGTCTGGGAAGGCGAAAGAACCCTCCTCCTCGGCCATGCGGGAATGGAAGACCACCTGCAGCAGCAGGTCGCCGAGCTCGTCCTTGAGGTCGAGCTTATCGCCGCGCGCGATCGCATCGGCGACCTCATAGGCCTCCTCGACCGTATAGGGCGCGATGCTCGCGAAATCCTGCTCCAGGTCCCAAGGGCAACCGGTTCCCGGCGTGCGCAAGGCCGCCATGATCTCGATCAGCCGGGCGATGTCGCGCGAGGGTTTCAACGCTGGAATTCTCCGTCAGGTGGACTTTTCCTCTGACGCATTTTCTTCACGCGAACCGGTGCCCACTTCGCTCGAAAATGCTTTAGCGTTCCTCCCATGATTCAAGTGACCCCGTCCATTGCCATCGACGAAAGCGAGATCGAGGAGAGCTTCGTGCGCGCCTCCGGTCCGGGGGGGCAGCACGTCAACAAGGTCTCAAGCGCGGTGCAGCTCAAGTTCGACGCGCGCCGCTCGCCGGGGCTGCCGAACGACGTCGCGATCCGGCTGATGAAGCTCGCCGGCAGCCGGCTGACCCTGGATGGCGTCATCGTCATCGTGGCGCAGGCACAGCGCAGCCAGAAGCGCAATCGCGAGGAGGCGCTGGAGCGGCTGCTCGAGCTGATCCGGCAGGCCGCAGTGCGCCCGCAGATCCGTCGCCCGACCAAGCCGACCAAGGCCTCGAAGGAAAGGCGCCTCGCGTCGAAGGACAAGCGCTCCTCAGTCAAATCCGGCCGATCCAAGCCCGGGATGGATTGAGGGTGGTCGTTGACCCATCGCCTCCGGCCCAGCGGGAAGGCCGACCGGCGCGCAAGCCACCGCGCCGCATCAGCGCCGACTATCTCCAGCGCGCGGCGATGCATTATCTCGAACGCTATTCCGCGCCGGCTGCGCAGCTTCGCCGGGTGCTCCAGCGCAAGGTCATCCTGAGCTGCCGCCATCATGGCGACGAGCCCGAGCGCTTCGCCGCCATGCTCGACGATGTCGTGGCGCGCTGCGTCTCGTCCGGGCTGGTCGACGACCGGCGCTTTGCCGAGGCGAGGGCGGCAAGCTTGCGCCGCAGGGGTGGTTCGGCCCGCGCCATCGCCGCCAAGCTGAGCGCGAAGGGTGTCGAGCGGGGGCTGGTGGAGGAGGCGAGCCAGAATACTGCAGACCAGGAGCTGGCGGCTGCGCAGCTTGCCGCTCGTCGCAAGCGGCTCGGGCCGTGGAGCCGCGGCGACCGGGCGGCGGATCGTCAGAAGCACCTTGCCGCGTTGGCGCGGGCCGGCTTCTCGATGACGGTCGCCCGCGCCGTGATCGACGACGCGGGCGAGGACGAAGCGTCCGCAGAATAGGCTACTCAGTCGAGCCGGACATTGGCGTCGTTGACGACCTTGCCCCAGCGGGCGACCTCGGCGGTGACGAACTTGGCGAAGTCCGGCCCGTAGATCGTTGGGATCACTGAGCCATTCTTCTTCCAGGCTTCGGCGATCATCGGCGCCTTCAAGGCCTTCTCAACCTCGGCGCGCATGCGGGCGACGATCTCGGGCGGCGTGTTCTTTGGCGCCCAGAGCGCATACCAGGTCGCGACCTCGTAGCCGTCGAGCCCGGCCTCCTTGGCGGTCGGCACGTCGGGGATCGCATCCGAGCGCGTGGCGGCCGCCACGGCGATGCCGCGCAGGGCGCCGCTCTGGATCTGCGGGGCGGACGAGCCGAGCCCGTCGAACATCATGTCGACCTGGCCGGCGACGAGGTCCTGCAGGGCAGGGCCGGCGCCGCGGTAGGGGACGTGGGTGATGCCGGTCTTGGTCTGGAGCTTGAACAGCTCGCCGGCGAGATGATGCGTCGTGCCGTTGCCGGCCGAGGCGTAGTTGAGCTTGTCCGGGTTCTTCTTGGCGAAGTCGATCAGCTCGGCCAGCGTCGTTGCCTTCACTTTGCCGGGATGGACGACGATGACTTGCGGCGGCTGGGCGATGACGCCGATCGGGATGAAGTCGGTCTCGATATTATAGTCGAGCTTGGGGTAGAGCGCCGGCGCGATGGCGTGGTGGGCGGCGCCGACAAAGAAGGCGTAGCCGTCCGGCGCCATCTTGGCCGCAGCCGAGGCGCCGACCGTGCCGCCGGCGCCGCCGCGATTGTCGATGATGATGCGCTGGCCGAGCTGCTGCTCGAGCTGCGCCGCGATCGGCCTGGCGAAGGCGTCGGTGCCGCCGCCGGCGGGGAAGGGCACCACGAAGGTGATCGGCCGCTGCGGCCAGCTCTGCGCCTGGGCAGCCTCTCCGGCCGCGATACCTAACCCTACGGCAAGCGACAGGGCCGTGAGCCAACTCGTCTTAATCATGACAGCTATTCCTCCCTTGGAATGAAGAAGCGCAGGCTCTTGGCGGCCCTGGCGATCTCGCGATGCAGCATTTCGCATATGATGGAAAGGATTAGGGCATTCGCCTCATGACTTGGCAAGTTGCCCCTTCGACTGATCCCGGCCCGTTGACAGGGGCCGCCGGGCCGGAGATCACAGGTGACATGAGCCGTCTCGACAGCTTCATCCGCCGCCTCGAAGCCCAGCGCCTGGTCCTCAACTGGGCCGCGGCGGCGATCTCGGGCCGCGACGGGCTCGTGCTCGAACTCGGCCTCGGCAATGGCCGCACCTACGACCATTTGCGCGAGATCCTGCCGGGCAGGGCGATCCATGTCTTCGAGCGCAAGCTGTCGGTCAATCCGCGCTCGATGCCGCCGGACGACAGGCTGATGCTCGGCGACATGCGGGAGACGTTGCCGGAGTTCGGCTTGCGCCATGGCCGCGCGGCCGTGCTGGTCCATGTCGACGCCACGACCGGCGTGCCCGAGCGCGACCGGGTCGAACTGGCCTGGCTGCCCGGCCATGTCGCGGCGCTGGCGGCAGATGAGGCGCTGGTGCTCGCCGGCGCCGGGCTGGAGCATCCGCGCTTGCGGCCAGCGGCCTTGCCGGAGGGCGTGCCGGCCGGGCGCTATTTCGCATATCGGCGCGTGACCGAAGGCTGATAGCCTCAAGCCGCGCCGGCCGCCGTCGAACTCGTCATCGATGGCCCGGACCTTGCGGTGGCCGGGCAGGTTCATACCTACTAGCAAGCAGACCCGGCATCGGCCGGCCGGTGCGTCCGTCGCTGCGCGGGCCACGTCCTTTCAGGGTGGAACCATGACCATCGACTCGATCTTGCAGTCCATTGTGGGGGTCCGCTCCTCGATTCCGGACGACGCCTTCACCGCATCGGCGCTGGGCACCCGGCGGGAGGGCAGCGGCGTGGTCATTCGGGACAGCGGGCTCGTGCTGACGATCGGCTACCTGATCACGGAGGCGGAGGAGGTCTGGCTGACGACCCAGGCGGGACGCGTGGTTCCCGCTCACGCGCTGGCCTATGATCAGGAGACGGGATTCGGCCTGGTGCAGGCGCTCGACCGGCTCGACCTGCCCGCCGTGGAGTTCGGCGATGCGGCGGGGGCCAGAATAGGCGAACCGGTCGTGCTTGCCGACGGCATCGGCCAGGCCGTGCGCGGGCATATCGTGGCCAAGCAGGAATTCGCCGGCTACTGGGAGTATCTCCTGGACGAGGCGATCTTCATCGCCCCGGCGCATCCGTCATGGGGTGGGGCGGCGCTGATCGGCGCGGATGGCAAGCTCCTGGGCGTCGGCTCGCTTCACCTGCAAATGGGCCGTGGCGAGGAGGTCGCGGACATCAACATGATCGTGCCGATCGACCTGCTGCCGCCGATCCTGAACGACCTGCTCGCCCGGGGCCGGGTCGACAAGCCACCGCGCCCCTGGCTCGGCGCATTCTCGGCCGAGAACAATGGCCGGGTCGTGGTGATGAGCGTGGCCGAAGGCGGGCCAGCGGCCCAGGCGGGCCTGCGTCCCGGCGACATCATCTCGGACGTCCAGGACGGAGAGGTCGAAGGCCTCGCCGATTTCTACCGCAAGCTCTGGGCGAGCGGGCCAGCCGGATCGGAGGTCCCGATCCGGGTCGTTCGCGACGGCCGCGAGACGTGGCTGCGCGTGAAGTCGGCCGACCGCAGCAGCTTCCTCAGGAAGCCGCACCTTCAGTAGACGTGAAAGCCCGTTGCCGACCTTTGTGATCTTGTACGGTGAAGCAGGAATCTTGCCCGAGAGCCTGCCTCGGCGGCTTGAGGGCGCTGGAGTCGGATGCTTTCAGATGGCATCGCAAAGCGATCCCATCTGAAATCTGAATGGCGGCGTGCGCGGCAGCGAGCGCCGTTTCGACATCCGCGGCATCCGAACGGGCCATCTCGCAAAGCACCCGCCCGTTCACCGGCGAGGTGTTCTCGAAATACCTGCCCGATTTCGGCGCGAGCCATTTGCCGCCGACGAAGTTGTCATGGCGGGACGCAAACGGCATCTTGGCGGCGCGGGCGAGTTCCGGCTGCAACATGCCACGGCGGATCGCGGGCCAGCGGGTCTGGCCCGACCGCGGCTACTCGGCCGCGGTACTCAGCGGTTCCTCGACCGGCCGCGCCCTGACCGCGCAGAACTTGAACTCGGGAATCTTGCCCATCGGGTCGAGCGCCGGGTTGGTCAGCAGGTTGGCCGCGGCTTCCGCGTAGCAGAACGGCATGAAGATCATGTTCTGCGGCACGTCGCGGTCGGAGCGCACCTTGACGGCGATCGCGCCGCGGCGCGTCTCGAGCTGGACGAAGCCGCCCGGCACGAGGCCGAGCCGGCCGAGGTCGCGCGGCGACATCAGCGCCACCGCCTCAGGCTCGAGATCGTCGAGCACGCCGGCGCGTCGCGTCATCGAGCCGGTATGCCAATGCTCCAGCACGCGCCCGGTCGAGAGCACCATCGGGTACTCCTTGTCCGGCACCTCGTCCGGCGCCACGATATGGGCCGGCACGATCTTGGCGCGGCCGCTTTCGGTCGGGTAGCCCTGCGCGAAGATGATCTCGTTGCCGGGCTGGTCCGGGCCGTCGACCGGATAGGTCACCGCCCCCTCGCGCTCCAGCCGCTCCCAGGTGATGTTGTTGAAGGAGGGCATCACCAAGGCCATCTCGGCGAAGACGTTGGCCGGGCCGGCATAGCTCCAGTCGCAGCCCATGCGCCGGGCGATCTCCTGGATGATCCACAAGTCCTGCCTGGCGTCGCCCGGCGGCCGCACGACCTGGCGCGCCATCTGCACGCGCCTATCCGTGTTGGTGAAGGTGCCGACCTTCTCGGCGAAGGCCGAGGCCGGCAGCACGACATCGGCATGGAAGGCCGTCTCGGTCAGGAACAGGTCCTGCACGACGAGATGGTCGAGCTTGGCCAGCGCGCCGCGGGCATGGTTGAGGTCGGGGTCCGACATGGCCGGGTTCTCGCCCTCGATATACATGCCGGTGATCTCGCCGGCATGGATCGCGTTCATGATCTCGACGACGGTCAGACCCTTCTGCGGGTCGAGCGACTGGCCCCAGAGCGTCTCGAAGATGGCGCGGACCTCGGCCTTCTCGACCGACTGGTAGTCCGGATAGACCATCGGGATCAGGCCGGCATCGGACGCGCCCTGGACGTTGTTCTGGCCGCGTAGCGGATGCAGGCCGGTGCCGGGACGGCCGACCTGGCCGGTGACCATGGCGAGGGCGATCAGGCAGCGGGCATTGTCGGTGCCATGGATATGCTGGCTGATGCCCATGCCCCAGAAGATGATCGAGGCGCGCGAGCGGGCATAGGCGCGGGCGACCTCCTTCAACGTCTCGGCCGGGATGCCGCAGACGGCTTCCATCTTCTCCGGCGGGAAGGCCTGGATGCTCTCCTTCAGCCGCTCGTAGCCTTCCGTATAGCCGGCGATATATTGCTCGTCGGTCAGGCCCTCGGTGATGATCGTGTGCAGCAGCGCGTTCAGCATGGCGACGTCGCTGCCGGGCTTGAAGGCGAGGTGCTGCCAGGCATGGCGCGACAGCGCCTGCCGGCGCGGGTCCATGATGACGAGCTTGGCGCCCTTCTTCGTGGCGTTCTTGATGAAGGTCGCCGCGACCGGGTGGTTCACCGTCGGGTTGGCGCCGATGACGACGATGAGCTCGGCGTCGAGCGCGGCCGAGAACGGCGCGGTGACGGCGCCGGAATTGACGCCCTCCATCAGCGCCGCCACCGAAGAGGCGTGGCAGAGCCTGGTGCAATGGTCGACATTGTTCGAGCCGAAGCCGGTGCGCACCAGCTTCTGGAAGAGATAGGCCTCCTCGTTCGAGCCCTTGGCCGAGCCGAAGCCGGCGAGCGCCTTGCGGCCCTTTCCGTCTCGGATGCGCGATAGCCCCTTCGCGGCAAGGTCGAGCGCCTCGTCCCAGGAGGCCTCGCGGAAATGCGTCCAGGGATTGGCGGGATCGACCTGGTCGCGCGCGTCCTTCGGCATGTTCGGCAACCGCACCAGCGGCTTGGTCAGCCGGTGCGGATGGTGGATGTAGTCGAAGCCGAAGCGGCCCTTGACGCAGAGCCGGTTATGGTTGGCCGGCCCGTCGCGCCCCTCGGCATAGACGATCTCGTTGTCCTTGACGTTGTAGGTGACCTGGCAGCCGACGCCGCAATAAGGGCAAAGCGAATCGACCTTCTCGTCGGCCCAGACCGTGCGGGTCTGGTCGGCATCGAGGAAGGCCGAGGGCATCAGCGCCCCGGTCGGGCAGGCCTGGACGCATTCGCCGCAGGCGACGCAGCTCGACTGGCCCATCGGATCGTCGAAGTCGAAGACGATCTTGGTGCCGGCGCTGCGATAGGCCATGCCGATCACGTCGTTGACCTGGACCTCGCGGCAGGCGCGCACGCACAGGCCGCACTGGATGCAGGCGTCGAGATTGACGCTCATCGCCGTGTGGCTGACATCGGACTGCCAGCGCTGGACCGCCGGGAAGCGGCTCTCGGTCACGCCGGTCTTCTCGGCCCAGGTCCAGAATTTCGAGGTCGGGTCGTGCGAGGTCGCGCGCGCCGGCTGGTCGGCGACGAGCAGCTCCAGCACCATCTTGCGCGCCTTCTCCGCCCGCTCGGTCCCGGTATGGACCTTCATGCCGACGGTCGGCTTGCGCATGCAGGAGGCGGCGAGCACGCGCTCGCCCTCGATCTCGACCATGCAGGCGCGGCAGTTGCCGTCGGCGCGGTAGTCCGGCTCGGGCGAATAGCACAGATGCGGGATCGCCGTGCCCATCCGCTGAGCCACCTGCCAGATCGTCTCGCCATAGGCGGCCTCGACGCGCTCGCCGTTCAGTTCGAAGCTGATGCCCTGGGTCATTCCGCAGCTTCCTTCGTCATGAATTCCTCCGGGAAGTAACGCATCACGCAGGTCAATGGGTTCGACGCCGCCTGGCCGAGGCCGCAGATCGAGGCGTCGCGCATCGCCTGCGACAGCTCGCCGAGCAGTTCCTGGTTCCAGATCGGCCGCTGCATCAGCATGACCGCCTTCTGCGTGCCGACCCGGCAGGGCGTGCACTGGCCGCAGCTCTCATCTTCGAAGAAGCGCATCAGGTTCAGCGCCGCGCCGCGGATGTCGTCATTGTCGGAGAGCACCACGACCGCGGCCGAGCCGATGAAGCAGCCATGCTTCTCCAGCGTGCCGAAATCGAGCGGGATGTCGTCCATCGCAGCCGGCAGGATGCCGCCGGAGGCGCCGCCCGGCAGGTAGGCATGGAAGCGGTGGCCGTCCAGCATGCCGCCGCAGAACTCCTCGATCAGCTCGCGGATCGTCACGCCGGCCGGCGCCAGCTTGACGCCGGGCTGCTTGACCCGGCCGGAGACCGAATAGCTGCGCAAGCCGGTGCGGCCATTGCGGCCATGCGAATTCCACCAGCCATTGCCCTTCTCGACGATGTCGCGGATCCAGTAGAGCGTCTCGACATTGTTGATCAGCGTCGGCTGGTCGAAAAGCCCGACCTGGAACGGGTAGGGCGGCTTGTGCCGCGGCAGCCCGCGCTTGCCTTCCAGGCTTTCCAGCAGCGAGGATTCCTCACCGCAAATATAGGCGCCTGCGCCGCGCCGCAGATGGATATGGGGACCGCCGACCGGCAGCTTGGCGATCTCGCGCTCCAGGATCTCGCGCGCCACCGGATACTCGTCGCGAATGTAGATATAGACCTCGTCCGCCTCGACGACATGGGCGCCGATCAGCGTGCCTTCGAGGAAGCGGTGCGGGTCGGTCTGGAGATAGAGCCGATCCTTGAAGGTGCCGGGTTCGCCCTCGTCGCCGTTGACCGCCATCAGCCGCGGGCCGGGCTCGCCGCGCACCGCGCGCCATTTCCGCCCCGTTGGAAAGCCGGCGCCGCCGAGCCCGCGCAGGCCGGAATCGTCGAGCACCGCGAGGACCGACTCGATGCTGCGCTCGCCCGAGCGCAGGCTATCCAGCAGCGCATAGCCGCCGCCAGCGAGATAGGCGCGGTAGTCAATGTACTCATCCAGATGCGGATGGGTGTCCCTGGCCTCGATCGCGGCCTGCACCGTCTCGATCGTCGCCTCATGCAGGAAGTTGTGGCCGACCTCGGCGACGGGCGCGTGGTCGCAGAGACCGACGCAGGGCGCCCGCACCACGCGCACGCCGGCGCCAACCGTCGACTCCAGGCTCGCGAGCAGCTCCTCCGAATGGAACATCGCGCAGGTCAGGCTGTCGCAGACGCGCACCGTCAGCGGCGGGATGTCGGGCTCGCCCTCCTTCACGATGTCGAAATGGGCGTAGAAGGTCGCGGTCTCGAAGACCTCGGCGAAGGAGAGCCTCATCACCTCCGCCAAAGCGGCCAGATGCGCCGCCGAGATCTGGTGATAGCGGTCCTGGATCAGGTGCAGGTGCTCGATCAGCAGGTCGCGCCGGCGCGGGGCATCGCCGAGCAGCGCCTCTACCTCCTGCAGCGCGCCCGGCTCGATCTGCCGCCCTTTCGGCGTGGACTTGGCTCGCTTGCGGCCCAGCCCGGGATGCTCGAAGGGCTGAACGCTATGATTGTGATGCTCGTGCGCACTCATAGGCCGAACCGTTTCCTCGCTGGGCCGTCAAGCCCGCTAGCCTGCGGCCGTTGATCGCGCCGCTTGTGACGAGCAACGATATAGGAAAGATTCCAAACTGAAAACATCTGGCATGCGTAATGCCAGATATCGGCTGCGGCCGCCGTTTGGATCAGGCGGGTCGAACCCAGACGTTGACGCGTCGGCGACGAGAATGTCCGACATCCATCATCAGCGGCGTGCGCGTGAAGGCAGTGCATCGCGCTTCGCCGCCCGAGATATCCGAGGCGAAGCGATGCATGAGGGCAGGCTTGGACCTGATCCTTTAGTCGTCGACCGGCACGGTGTAGTTCAAGATCAGGCGGCCGCCATCGGGATAGATGGTCTGGCCAACGATGTAGGAGGCATCGTCGCTGGCGAGGAACGAGGCCACGCTCGCGACTTCGGAAGGCTCGCCGCACCGCCCGATCGGAGTGCGGGACAGCACGGCACGGCGTTGGGTTTCGTTCGCCATGACCGTCTTGGCCAGCTCGGTCAGGATGGTTCCCGGGCCGATCGCGTTGACCCGGATGCCGTGGCGGATGAGCGAGACCGCCATCACGGCCGTGAGCTGCTTGATGCCGCCCTTCGACACTGCGTAGGCAACGGAATTCGGAATCGCCAGAATGGCGTTGATCGAAGACATGTTGATGATCGAGCCGCCGCGGCCCTGGGCGATCATCACCTTCGCGGCGGCCTGGCCGATCAGGAAGGGCGCCTTCAGATTGATCCGCTGGATGCGGTCGAAGATTTCTTCAGGGAAGTCCACGAACTCGGCCTGATGGATGATCCCGGCATTGTTGACGAGGATGTCGAGGCCGCCGAAATCCGCCACGGCCTTGTCGACGAGCTCGGTCGCCATCGGCTTCGAGATCGTCGCGAGATCGCCGGCCCACCACGACGCGCGCTCGCCAAGCCGTTTGGCGTGGTCTTCGACTTTCTGCGCCAGCACGTCGACCAGCAGGACGTTTGCGCCCTCGGCATGAAAGCGCTCCGCGCAGGCAAGGCCAAGGCCCTGGGCAGCGCCGGTCACGATCACAGTCTTTCCCTGGTGTTTCATCATCGGCTCCGAGGTGCGGCGAGGCGGCATGTCGCGTGGGCGCAAAGCGTACGCCGCCGTTCATCGCAACCGGCGGCCCCAGCGAGCAAGCGCTTCCTGTGACTGACGCCATGCCGCGCGAGCGGGGCGCTCTGAGCCCGGCCATCGTTAGACTTATGTCTTGGCGTCCCCGTCGCGCCGCGGAGCCTCCGCAGTTGCATCGCCCCGCCTTCAGCCCGGTGATTGTGAACGGCCATTGCGCGTCAAGTGATCGCCTGGGGCGTCTGGATCACGCTGTCGAAGTCGCTGGCGCTGTTCCGCTGAGGGATGAGCAAACGGCGCCCCGCGCCGGCGGAACTGACGACAAGCATCCTCGGGTCTGCTTCGCTGCTCCCAAATGACGATAACGATTGACGTGACTTCGCCAGGCTCGGCCGTTTTGCCCGCGCTGTGGTTTTGCGTGGGGCGTCAGATGATCGTGCGAAAGGGGTGGAACAGCATTTGGTCGCCGGGCTCGATATCGGCCCGCTCGGCTGCGATCTCGGCGAGCCCGTCCGCCAGTGCCAGCGGCCTCAACCTGGCCGAGCCGCCGCGCCCGAGGATCTCGATGCCGATCCGGCCGTAGCCCTGCTCGATCAGCCGGGCCGGGACAAATTCGGTTCGGCCGGTGCGGTGCTGGAAGCGGGACAAGCTGCTCAGGGGATAGCCGGCCGGGCGTCGTTGCGGTGCGCCTGTCAGCGCGCAGACCATGGCCTGGCCGAGCAGCAGCCACGAGACCAGGCTGGCGACCGGGTTGCCGGGCAGGCCGAGATAGGCGCAGGCAGCGATGCGTCCGACGACCGTGAACTTGCCCGGCTTCACCGCCATGGCCAGCGTCTCGGCGTGGCCTCCGGCCCGCTCGACCGCGGCGGCGGCGTGATCCTCGCCGCCGACCGAGGCGCCGCCGCTGGTGACGACGAGGTCGCATTCCCCGGCGAGTTCGCGCAGGCGCGCGGCGATGGCATCCGCGTCGTCGGCGATCCAGCCGCCATCGCGCACGTCCAATCCGCCAGCCGAGATCAAAGCCAGCAGCATGGCGCGGTTGGAATCGTAGATGGTTGCGGCGTCGAGCGGCTGGCCCGGCTGGCGCAGCTCGCTGCCGGTCGAGACGACCGCGATCCGCGGGCGGGCGACCGCCGTCACGTGACCATAGCCTTGCCCGGCGATCAGGCCGATATGGCGCGCATCCAGCCGCTCGCCGCGATCGAGCAGGCGTTCGGGCGGGTCGATATCCTCGCCCCGCGGGCGCACGTTGTCGCCGGCCCGGACGGCGCGCGCGAGCACGATCTTGTCGCCAGCGCGTGCGACATGCTCCTGCATCGCCACCGCATCGGCGCCGTCGGGCAGGAGCGCGCCGGTGAAGATGCGGGCGGCCGCGCCCTCGCGCAGGGCCCGACCCCGCCGCCCGGCGGGCAGGCGCTCGGTCACGGCCAATTCGGTTCCGGCCGCCAGCCCGTCGCCGCCGGCGAGCGCGTAGCCGTCCATGGCCGATTGCGTGAAGGGCGGAATTGCGACGCGCGCCTCCAGCGGCTCGGCGAGGACGCGGCCGACGCCGGCTGCCAGGGGAACGCTTTCCGTCCGCGTGATCGGCTTGGTAAGGCTGGTTGCCCGCGCACAGGCCTCCTCGATCGACAGCAGGCGCGAGGGCTGGGCGTCGCTGCCGGCGACACGGCTATCCGGCAAAACCTGCTGTCGAGTCATTGGACGCTCCGCTCTGGCATGCCAGAGCATGTCATGAAACGGCCGCACCCGCCAAGATCGTTGCCGCTCCTCCGGCGCGCAACTTAAGTAGCTTGTGATTGCCATCGCTATGCACAGCCGAATATAACGTGAATGTAGCGTGCGGTTTCGGGCAGGCCGGGCGCACCATCGCAACCGGGTGATTTCGCCAGTTTGGCGATGATCCGCCGCCGCCGTAATTTCAAGCCGCCTATCGTCGTGAGCTCATAGGGCAGGGCAGGAGCAAGACCCGAGATGACAATCCGCGCTGCAATCGCTGCCCTCGCCCTCGCGGCGGTCTCGCTCTTCGCCGCGCCGGCCGTCGCCGACAGGCTGGTGACGGACCAGTTGGGGCGGCAGGTGAAAATCCCAGACGCCGTCTCGCGCGCCGTCGTGCTCCAGCATCAGGCCCTGAACCTGATCGTCCAGCTCAATGCGACCGACGAGGTCGTCGGCATCCTCGACGACTGGAAGCGGCAGCTCGGCGCCAACTACGTCCGCCTCGCGCCGCAGCTCGAGACGCTGCCGACGCCGGGCGGCCTGACCAAGGTCAATATCGAGGCGCTGCTCAAGCTGAGGCCGGACGTGGTCTTCGTCACCCACTACGCCCCGCCCGACATGATCAAGCAGATGGAGAATTCCGGCCTCGCGGTCATCGGCATCGCGATGATGTCGGCGCCGCCCGCCGAGGCCGCCAAGCTCAATCCCGTGGTTGCGGACGAGGAGGCGGCCTACGCCACCGGCTATCCCGAGGCGATCCGGCTGATCGGCGACATCCTGAACCGCAAGCAGCAGGCGGAAGAGCTGATCTCCTACTCGCTGGAGAAGCGGAAGGTCGTGCAGGACCGACTGGCCGACCTCACCGAAGCGCAGCGCGTGCCGGTCTACATGGCCAATCCCGACCTCACGACCTACGGCACCGGCAAATATACCGGGCTGCTGATGCGGCGCGCCGGCGCGGCCAACGTCGCCAGCGCCATCGTTGGCTACAAGCAGGTCTCGATGGAAGACGTGCTGAAGTGGAATCCGGCCGTCATCTTCGTGCAGGAGCGCTACCCTTCCGTCGTCGACGAGATCAAGCGCTCGCCGGCCTGGCAGCCGATCGAGGCCGTCAAGAACGGCCGCGTCTACCTGATGCCGGAATATGCCAAGGCCTGGGGCCACCCGATGCCGGAGGCGCTGGCGCTCGGCGAGCTCTGGATGGCCAAGACCCTCTATCCCGACCGCTTCGCCGATATCGACCTGCAGAAGGAGGTCGACGCCTATTACCGGCGCTTCTACCGTACAGGCTACGATTCCTTCCACTGAACCGGCCGGCGCGTGGCACAATCCAGTTCGGCCGAGGGCATGCGGCCCGGCCTCGTCATCGCCGTCCTGGCGCTGGTGCTGCTGGCCGCCTCGCTGGCCTCGCTCGGCCTCGGCCGCTACGAGATCCCGGCGCTGCGGGTCGTCCGCATCCTGCTCTCCGGCATCGTTCCGTCCGATATCGGACTGTCCGAGATCGAGCGCAACGTCGTCTTCAACGTCCGGCTGCCGCGCATCCTGACGGCGATCTGCGCCGGGGCAGGGCTAGCGCTCTGTGGCGCGGCGCTGCAGGGCGTCTTCCGCAACCCGCTGGTCGGGCCGCACATCATCGGCGTCTCCTCGGGCGCGGCCTTTGGCGGCACGCTGGCGATCCTGCTGAGCGGCTCGCAGAGCCTTTTGCTGCTGCTCGCCTTCGCCTTCGGCGTGCTGTCGCTGCTGATGGTCTACGCCCTGCACGCCCTGGTCGGGCGCCGCGACATGCTGGCGCTGGTGCTGGCCGGCGTGATCATCGGCGGCTTCTTCGCTGCGCTGGTCAGCTTGGCGCAGTATCTCGCCGATACCGAGGAGAAGCTGCCGCGGATCGTGTTTTGGCTACTCGGCAGCTTCGCCACGGCCGATTACGACAAGCTCAGGCTGATGCTCGGCCCGGTCGTGCTCGGCGGCCTGCTGCTGATGCTGCTGCGCTGGCGCATCAACATCCTCTCGCTCGGCGATGACGATGCGCAGGCGCTCGGTATTTCCGTGGCCGGCACGCGCTGGCTGATCCTGGTGCTGATCGGCCTGATCGTCTCGGCCCAGGTTGCGGTCAGCGGCGTCATCGGCTGGGTCGGGCTCGTGGTACCGCATATGGCACGCATGCTGGTTGGGCCCGACCACCGCCCGCTGCTGCCCGCCTCGATGCTTGCGGGCGCGCTCTACATGGTCCTGATCGACGACCTCGCCCGGACGATAACCGATAGCGAGATCCCATTGGGCATCCTGACCGCCCTGCTCGGCGCGCCGATCTTCGCGCTGATCTTCTTCCGCAGCCAGCGGGGAGGGCGCGGCCATGTCTGAGGCGGTCGTACCTGAGCCGATGATCGTGATCGCCCGGGCCGGGCACAGCTATGACGGCAAGCGCTGGCAATATCGCGGCCTCGACCTTGCCGTGGCGCGCGGCGAGGTCGTCGCGGTGCTCGGGCCGAACGGCAGGGGCAAGTCGACGCTGCTGCGCTCGATCGTCGGGCTCAACCGGCCGACGAGCGGGACGATCCGCACGAACGGCCCGGTCGGCTTCGTGCCGCAGGATTTCAGCACGCCCTTTCCCTACAGCGTGCTCGACATCGTGCTGATGGGCCGGGCGCGCCATGTCCACGCGCTCAAGGTGCCGGGCAGGCGCGACATCGCCATCGCGCGCAAGTCGCTGGCCGCGCTCGACATCGAAGCCTTCGCCGAGCGCCAGTTCGATTCCCTCTCCGGCGGCGAGCGGCAGCTCGCTTTGATCGCCCGGGCGCTGGCCAGCGAATGCCCGATCCTGCTGCTCGACGAGCCCGCCTCGGCGCTCGACCTCAAGAACCAGGACCTCGTCCTCGGCTTCATCCGGCGCATCGCGGGCTCGGAAGGCCTCACGGTCGTCTTCACTACGCATCAGCCCAACCACGCGCTTGCCGTCGCCGACCGCGCCTTGCTGATGGGCGAGGGTGATCGCACCCTGATCGGCGATCTCGCCAGCGTGATGACCGAAAGCAATCTCGCCGCGCTCTACCATGTGCCGGTCCGCATGATCGGCTATGAGGAGGAGGGGGCGGAGCTGACGACTTTCGCGCCGACGTTTCGCTCGCAATTGGAGCGCGCCCGCAGCCTCGGCTCAGCAAATGAGGGCGAGCCATGACGGCCGAGGAAGCTCGCTCGACCGCCGCGCGCGAGCGGCCCATTCTGCTCCATGCGGCGGGAAGCCTGCGCGCCGCTTTCGAACAGCTCCTGCCAGCCTTCGAGCGGGCGCATGGACAGGAGGTCCAAGCCACCTTCGGACCCGCGGGCCTGCTGCGCGAACGCATCGAGCGCGGCGAGCCTGCCGATCTCTTCGCATCCGCCAACATGGCGCATCCGAACCGGCTCTTCGAACTCGGCCTGTTCGACCAGCCCGTCTGCTTCGCCCGCAACCGCATCTGCGTGCTTGCGAGGCGCGATCTCGGCCTCACTACCGAGAACCTCGTCGACAAGCTGCTCGATCCCGCGGTGAAGCTTGGAACGTCGACGCCGCAGGCCGATCCTTCGGGCGACTATGCCCAGACCGTATTCGAACGGATCGACCTCCGGCGCCCGGGAGCCGGCGCTGTCCTCAAGGACAAGGCCCGGCACCTCGTCGGCGGAGCCGAGCCGCCCGCCGTGCCAAAGGGACGCATCGCCGCGGAATGGCTGATCGCGACCGGTGAAGCGGATGTCTTCCTCAGCTACTGGACCAGCGCGCTACCGTTGGCGGGAAACGCCAGTTTGGCGGTGATAGAGTTGCCGCCGCAATATTCAGTCGTCGCCGAATATGGCCTCGCCGCAGCGATGGAGGCCGCTGCCGCCGCTTTCGCGTTGAAGCGCTTCATTCGATCGACGGAAAGCTGGGAGATTCTTCGGAGTAACGGCTTCATGCCTCCGATTGCGTGCACCTGACGACGACGTTCGCGAGGCAATCCGCGCCGACATCGCCGAGTGGCCCGATGTCGACGATCGACGCCATGAAGATGGCGCACCGCTTCGGACGATCGCATCAGCGACCAACCGTCAGCTTCACGGACCTCCAGACGAGGTTGCCCGATCGGAGGGCTGGAGCTCGGATGCGGCCCAACACGCGACTTCCGCAAGAAAGCGGTCGGCAGCCATGACCTGCTCGGTCTCGATCCATTCGTCCGGTTGATGGGCCTGGGCGATGGAGCCGGGCCCGCATACGACGGCGGGAATACCGGCTTCCTGGAAGAAGCCGGCCTCGGTTCCGAACGGCATCGCGAAGCTTGGCCGAAGGGCGCCCAGGCCGACAGCCAGTTCGGTTGCCATCCCGTCCGGATCGGGCGCCAGCGGCGGCACCCGCGTCAGCAACTCCGTCACCTGGACGATGCCCGAGGGGGTCGCTCGGGCGAGAAAGGTATCGATCGTGGTGCGGATGGCGGCCACGTCCGCTCCAGGCGACGGGCGGAATTCCCAGACCACGTCGCAGGCCCCCGGGACGATGTTGATCGCCGAGCCACCGTCGATCCGTCCGACGTTGAACGTGGTCTGGTCGATCCCCGAGCCGGCATCGTCGCCAAGGGCCTTCAGAAAGGAGGCGAAGGCGGAGGCCGGGTAGATCGCACTCGCGCCGGCGCTCGGGTCGCTCGAATGGGCCGGCCTGCCGGTGAAGCTGGTGCGGAAGCCGAGGAAGCCGCGATGGCGGTCGCCGATCCTCATCTGCGTCGGCTCGCCGATGATCGCCAGTGCGGGCCTGGGCTCATGGGCCAGCAGATCGGCGATGAGGCGCGGCACGCCGAAGCAGCCGACCTCCTCGTCGTAGGACAGCGCGATATGGATCGGTCGCTGCAGACCTGCAGCCGCTATAGCCGGCAGCGCGGCGAGGCAGCAGGCGACGAACGCCTTCATGTCGGTCGTTCCCCTGCCATGGAGCCGTCCGTCCTTCTCGGTCAGGACGAAGGGATCGGACGACCAGGACTGGCCATCGACGGGGACGACATCCGAATGGCCCGACAGGACGATGCCGCCCGGCACGGCAGGCCCGAAGCTTGCCAGAAGGTTGGCCTTCGTCCTGGTGTCGTCATAGGTCAGGCGGATGCGCGCGCCGAACGGCTCGATGGCGGCGACCGCCCAATCGACGAGCTCCAGATTGGAGCGGTGCGAGGTGGTGTCGAACCCGACCAGGGTTCGCAGCAGGGAGACCGAGTCGTTCATCGGTGGTGCTCCGCCGGCAGGGTCAAGCCGCGAGCGACGGCGCCTGCCTGGCGCGAGCGGCGCGCAGGCGTTCCTGGGCGAGGTCGATGGCCGTTGCCTGCGTCGGCTTGCCGTCTCGTTCCGCGCGTTCGAAGATCGCCGACAACGTCGCGGCGAGGCCTTTGAGCCTGTCATCGAGCAGCGCCTGCGCGAAGCCGTCGCGTTCCAGGGCGACCCGGATCATGCCGCCGGCGTTGATGACGAAATCGGGGGCGTAGAGAATGCCGCGCTCGCGCAGGCGTTCGCCATGCGCGTCACAAGCAAGCTGGTTGTTGGCCGCGCCGCCGATGATCGCGCAGCGCAACTGGGGCAACGTCTCGTCGTTCAGGACGGCGCCCATGGCGCAGGGCGCGAAGATGTCGGCCTCGACCGCGTAGATCGCCTGCGGACGAACCACTTCGGCGGAGAAGGCCGCCGCAGCCCTGGCCGTGCGATCCTCGTCGACATCGGCAACGACGAGCCTCGCGCCGGCCTCGGCGAGATAGCGGCACAGATGCCAGCCGACATTGCCCAGCCCCTGGACGGCAACCGTGCGGCCTGACAGCGTCCGCCCGTTCCAGCGGTGCCGCGCAGCGGCCTCCAGCCCGAGGAAGACGCCAAGAGCCGTCGTCGGAGACGGGTCGCCGGTGCCGCCCAGCTCGACCGGCAGGCCGACGACGTGGCGCGTCGTCTTGTGGACTTCGGCGAAGTCGGCGACCGTCGTGCCGACATCCTCGGCTGTGATGTAGCGGCCGGCCATGCGATCGACCGCCCGACCCATCGCCTGCAGCAGGGCCGGCGTCTTCTGCCGGCGCGGGTCGCCGATGATGACCGCCTTGCCGCCGCCGAGATCGAGGCCTGCGGCCGCGGCCTTGTAGGTCATGCCGCGCGACAGGCGCAGCACGTCGCGCAGGGCGTCTTCCTCGCTCGGATAGGGATACATCCGGCAGCCGCCCAGCGCCGGCCCGAGCGACGTGTCGTGAATGGCGATGATGGCGCGCAAGCCGCTGTCTGGATCGGACACGAAGACGACCTGCTCGTGATCGGCAAAGGATTCCGCGGAAAAGACGGTCATGATGGCGAACTCCGGTCGGTACGGATCAGGGGCGTGGCAGGGGAGCCGCCAGGCCAGGCCTGTCGGGCGCCTTTCGGTGAAGGGTCGCGAGCGCGAAGCCCGCCAGGATCAGCGCGATGCCGATGAGGTGGAACGGACGCACCGGCTCGCCGAGCACCAGGAAGGCGAGGGCGGCGGTGAAGAGGGCGACGAGATGGAACGAGGCGCCGGTGACGGTCGCGCCGAGCGTGGCGACGCAGCGGTTCCAGAGCACGAAGGCCAGCAGCGAGGCGAAGATGCCGATATAGAGCACGGCGGCGAGCGAGCCGGCGTCACGCGGGATCGTCGCGCCATGGCTGAGCTCTACGGCCCAGAAGGGCATCAGCACGATGAGGCCGGCCGCCATCGTCGCCGCGAGAAAGACGAGCGGGTCGAGTTCGGCGGGCTTGCGCCGGAGCAGCACCGAGTAAAGTGCGTAGTTGGCGACGGCGACGAGGACGAGAAGCTCGCCGCCGCCGAGCGAGAGCTGTCCGAGGCTGCCGACATCGCCGCGCGACACGATCCAGGCGACGCCGACGAAGGACAGGGCGATGCCGCAGAGCGTTCTTGGCGCGACCCGCTCGACGCCGAGCGCGAATGCGGCCAGCGGCACCATCAGCGGCAGGGTCGAGTTCAGGAACGCGACGCTCGCGGCGGGCACGGTCTGCAAGGCGAGGTAGCCGAGGGCGTTGTAGCCCGCGATGCCGAAGGCGCCGCAACCGAAGATGAGCATGACATGCCGACGCAACAGATGTCGCTGCTCATAGGCGCGTCGCGCTACGAAGGGCGCGAGCACGGACAACGCCACCACCCATCGCCCGACGGCCAGGGAGACCGGCGGAAAGGTCGGGCCGAGCGCACGGCCAAGCACGAGGTTGCCGGCCCAGAACAGGGGAGGGAGCCAGAGCAGGAGCGCGGGACGGGCCCATAGGCGTGCCGCGAGGGCCACGACGAGGCGCCTCATGCCATGCCTTCGGGTGCGATACCTTGGAGGCCGACACGCAGGCGACGGTTGTGGCGGCCCTTGTTGTCGATCTTGAGGATCCGGAGCGGGCGCGACGCGCCGGTCGAGGCGAGATGCGTGCCGCCGCAAGCCTGGCGATCGAGCCCGACGATCTCGACGATCCGGACCTGTCCGTCAGATGTCGGCGGCGGCGCGACCGAACGCGACCGGATCAGGCCGGGCTCGGCATTGGCCTGCGCTTGCGTCACGAGGGTGTCGCGGACGACGAGGTTCTGGCGAATGACGTCGTTGATCGCCGGTTCGAGCGCCCTCAGACGATCGTTGTCGGCCTCGGGCAGGTCGAAATCGATCCGGGCGGTGCCATCCTCGTTCATCTGGACGCCGGTGACGAGCGCGCCGTCGAACGACTGGTAGACGAGCGCGTTGACGATGTGCAGATCGGTGTGAAGCTCGCGCATCAACTGTCGGAAGGCCGGATCGACCTCGGCTTCGACCGGCCCGGCGGGCAGTTCGACGGTATCCGCCAACAGGTGCCAGACCTCGCCGTCCTGCACGTCGAACCCGACGATCGCGCTCTCGCCATCCGCCCAGCGCAGGAGACCGCGATCGGCCAGCTGGCCTCCGCCTCCGGGATAGAACGGGCTCTCATGCAGGAGCAGCCGGCCGGGTGCCGAGGCCGCAATAGTCGTCGAAAGTGTCAGCGTGTCGGGGTTGTCGAGGCAGTAATAGCGAGCCATGCCGAAATATCCTGAAGCTTGCGAGCGCGTCCGGCACCGCATCGCGGTGGCCGGCGGCCCGGTGTTCAGGACAGGGTGGCAGAGTTGCGCCGGCCGCTATTGGCTGGAATTGCGCGGCGCGTCAGCCGCGCGCGGCGCGCTGCCATTGCAAGGGCGTGATGCCGAAGCAGCGCTTGAAATGGCGGTTCAGCGCGCTCTGGTCGCAGAACCCGGCCGCCAAGGCCGCCGCGACGATGGGCGTACCCGCCCTGAGCTCATGCAGCGCCGCCTTCAACCGGACCTGGGTCAGATAGGCATGGGGTGTCAGCCCCGTCGCGCGCTTGAAGAGCCCGATGAGCTGGAACGGCGTCAGGCCGACCGCCGCACCCATGTCGTCGAGCGTCAGTTCCTCCGCATAGCGTTCGAGCATGAGCACCTGCACCTGGCCTGCAAGTTCGCTGTCGCGCGGTGCGGCCGGGATCCGCCCGCCGCCGCAGCCATGGCGCCCGAACAGGACGCCGAAGCTGCGCACCAGAAGCTCGCGCTCCTCGAACGGGTCGCGGCAGTCGTCGAGGGCCCGATGCAGCGACAGGAAGGACGCCACCAGCGCCTCGTCCCTGAAGACGTTGGCGGTGAAGTAGGGCGTCGCCGCGATGCCCAGCGAACGGCCCACCGCATCGATGGCGGGCTGGCTCAGATAGAGGCCGCGATAGCGCCAGCGTCGGCTCCAGCCCATGCGCCCGGAATGAGGCTCGGCCGGGTTGAACACCAGCAGCGCAGAGGCGCTTGCCTCCTCCGTCGAACCGCGGCTCTTGAACTGCGAGCCGCCGTCTTCCGTCACGGCGACGACGAGGGCGTCGTGGCTGTGGGGCGCATAGTCATGGCTGGTGAAGTCGGCCGCAAGACAGCTCAGCCCCGGGACATGGGCATCCTTCCAGTAGCGTGAGCTGTTGCGCGTATCGATCCGAGCCAAGCTGCGGTTCCCTAGAGCGCGATGCCGAAAAGTGGGAGCGGGCTTTCGGCTGACATCATGCTCTAACTTTTTGATGAGAGACGGACTCATCATAGCAGGCGACCGCATCGGCTGCGATCCCTGCATCCTCTATTGCGGTGCCGCAATGGAGGCCGGTTTGCGTCGCAGTGCGCGCGCAGACGCCGTTCAGGGGCGTGGTGGAAGCCCGCGCGTCATGCCGGCACGCCTTGCACCTTGGGCACGCGAAAGCCCATCGCCACCCAGGCGGAGAGCAGCCGCCACATGAACTTCCCCGAATGGGTGGCGTAGTTGGGGATGTCGTCGGGCAATTCGACGCCCTTGCGCCGGTCCGCGGTCATGACCCGCATCTGCAGCGGCGGCGCGCCCTCGGGCAGCCGGTCACGATAGACGCTCAGCCAATGGCCCTTGGTGAATTCGAGGAACATCGCCGAATTGCAGCACGTTGCCACCATGCGCCGAGTCTTCGACTCGGGCTTGAGCCGATGCGCCTCCAGCCGCTCGCCACCGCCCACGCAGCGGATGCGATCCTTCCGATAAAGGACGAAGGCCGTCCCGCCATCGGCGTCGAGCACCGGCGGCGCATCGGCCAGTTGCTCGATCCGCCGGCCGGCCTCCTGGCAGCTCTCGCAATGGCAGGCGACGCTCAAGATCGGCGTGCCTATCGCCTCGAAGACGACGGTGCCGCACCGACACGACACGGTCAGGGATCTGCGCGGATTCGCGTTCATTCGGCTCTCCATCTCGGTTGCGCCTTCATGCCGGTGCGTTTTCGCGGAACGGCTGCATCTGCGCGTCCAGCGCCCGGGCGAAGGCGGGGCGCGTCACGCAACGCCGGTGGTAGGCGTCGAGCACCGGGAACTGCGCCAGGAGGCCTGATTCGACCAGTTCGCGCAGCACGGTCGTCATGATCAGGTCGCCGACGGGGGCACGAGTCACGCTCATGCAGCGTCGCTGGAACGAAACGGAAGGAGGCGCGATCATGGGACGGCTTATGTTGATATCAACTCAATGAGTCAACCGACGGCGTTCAACCCGTCGCGGCTAAGGGGCGTGCGTTGGGGAATTATGACGACGATCCCATAAGGCGAACCTGTTGGCACCGCGATCTATACCTAGGCAACTCGATTTAGGTCAACGTGACAACATGCTCAAAACACTAGGTATTTCGGAACGACTCAAAGCCGTTTGGTGCCGAAGCCGCATGCGACTGCCTCCGCCCTGAGACGCGCTGGCGCGTCGGGACAGCAATCCGGACCTTGAAGCCGGAAGCCCGACGGCGAGAGGGGACCATGAAGAAGGAAATCCTCGAGATCAGGCCAGCGGGATGGATCGGGATCGACGCCGGCGAGCCTCGAGAAGGCGAGGGCCAGTGCGTGCATCACAGGCTGCTCGCCGGCAAGCCGGCGCGCGCGCGCCTCCGAGAGACCCGCCTCCATCTCCTCCTGCAGCGGCCAGGCCTGGTCTCCCGAGAGAACCTGCGCAATCCAGCGGGCCTGGAGTTCGAGCACCGGAAGCTTCGGGCCGACAAGGTTATAGAAGCCCAGAAAGGCGAGGCCAGGCAGGTCCGGATGGAAGCTGTGACCATGCAGATCCGGGCCGCCAGACCGCGCCCCGATGCGTTTGACGGCGTCCTCCGGCAGCAGGTCGAGCGCTGCGCGATAGCCCGTTCCGAGAATGATGGCGTCAGGCGCATGGCGGCTGCCATCGTCGAAGACGACATCCTTGCCCTCGACGCGCTGGATCCACGGCCTGACCGTGATTCGCCCCTCCGCAATTGCGGGCAGGAAGTGCTGGGCCTGCGTGATGCCGGCGGCGAAGATGTTCTCGTCGGCGGCAGGCGCCCCGAACTGATCTGGCCGACCGGCGGCGCGCGTGACCATGGACTTGATCTCCATGGCCAATCGATCCGGAGGCAGTTGCGCTCCAGCCAGGGCCGCCGCACGGGTGAACATGATGTGGTCGGTGGGCACGCCGGCGATGATCTTCGGCAGGACGTAGCGCTGGCGCCGATAACTCGCCGTCACCGAGGCCGCACCTGCCAGAGCGAGCTCCGACGCGATCTCCAGCGCGCTGATCGAGCAGCCCGCGACCAGCACGGAGCGCCCTCGATACCGATCGGCACCATGGTATTGCGCGCTGTGGATCGCGCCAAGCGCACCGGTAAACCGGTCGAGCCCGGGTATCTCGGGCGTGAGCGGGACGCCTTCCGCGCCGCAGGCGAGAACGATTTTTGCAAACGTCTCGACCGCCGGTCCTTCGCTCCCGTCATATTGGATTGCCCAGCCCTCCTGGCTGCGTTCGATCGCGGTCACCCGGGTCGATAGCCGCAGGCAGGGCAGGAGGCCGAACTCCTCGGCATAGCGCTCCAGATAGCTCAGCATCTGCTCCCGGCGGGGAAAGAGCGGGACGTCGGCGTCGTGATCGAGATCGGAAAACCGGCTGAGGGTGCGGCTGGTGTTGGTCCGCATTCCCGGCCACGTCGCGCTTGCCGCTCCATCCGGGTTCCATTGCCCGCCGAGCCGGGCTGCCGCCTCGAACAGCACGGGCTTGCAGCCATGGCGCGCGAGCCAGCGCGCGGCGACAAGCCCGGCCGGACCTGCTCCGATGATGGCGATTCGACGATCATTGCCTACGCGTGCCTGCATGCTGGCCTCCCATTTTGCGGAGGCAGCACTAGCGGCGGTCGCGCGCTGGCGGTTCCTAAATGATTGCTAAGCGCCGGCGTCCGATCCTAATTGTTCGCTAGAGCATGATGCCGAAAAGGGGGCACCGGTTTTGAGACGACATCGTGCTCTCACTCTTTGATGAGAGACGGATTCAGATTTCCGGCTCTAGGCGGCGTTGGGGGCAGGGGTTGATCCAGATCGATGCGGAAACGGCCCGCTTCCTTGCCAGCCCCGTGATGATCATCCTGGGAACGGCAGACAGCCTGGGGCGTCCGGCAATCGGCCGCGGACTGGGCTGCCGCTTCCATACTGACGGTCGGATGGAGCTTGCCTTCTCGCGCTGGCAATGGCCGCGCACGGCAGCCGACATTGCCGCGACGGGACAGCTCGCAGCGACCTGGGCGCGGCCAAGCGACTACGTGTCCTACCAGCTCAAGGGGAGAGCTGAGCTGCGCGAAGCCGGCCCAGGCGAACGGGATGCGGCGCAGCGCTACTGCTCCGATGTCTCGGGCGTGCTCACGGGACTTGGGGTTGCGCCCGAGCAGGTCGCCCATTGGCTGACGACCCAGGACCTCGTCCTCGCGCGACTGACCGTCACGGAGGCCTATATCCAGACTCCAGGCCAGCGCGCTGGAGTGGCCCTGTGACGCTGACGCTCGCAGACCTGTCCGGCTGCTTCGACGGCGTCATTCCATCGATCATCGCGACGGCAGCCGCCGACGGCAAGCCCAACATCTCCTACCTGTCTCACGTCGCGATGGTCGATGGCGAGCGCGTGGCCCTCTCCAACCAGTTCTTCGCCAAGACCGCCGCCAATATCCGCGCGAACCCGCGCGCCCGCCTGCTGCTGGTCCATGCGCGCAGCGGCCGGCAATTCGCCCTGGACCTGCTCTGGGAGAGCTCCGCCGACCGTGGCGCATTGTTCGAGCGGATGGCGCGGGATCTCAAGGCGAGCAGCGCGCAGATCGGGATGGGGGATGTTATGCGCCTGCGCGCGATCGACATCTTTCGCGTCGTGGGGATCGAGCCATGCCTGTCGGCGAGCGAGGCAGCCCCGTCCGAACCTGCGCCTGTCCTGCTGCGCGACGTCGCGCCGGCCATGAGCGAACTGACTGCGCAGGACTCGATCGCGGCACTGCTTGACGCGCTCCTGGCCTCGGTTCGTCGCCTCGCCGCCTGCGATCACGCGCTCGTGCTGCTTCCTGAACCGGCGCGCGCTGCGCTCGTCACGATGGCGAGCGTCGGCTACCGGCAATCCGGCATCGGATCGGAGGTCCCGATCCGGGAAGGGCTGATCGGCGAGGCTGCCGCGGGCCGCAGCACGTTCAAGATCAACGACGCCAGCCGGCTGCAGCGCTTCTCCCAGGCCATTGCCCGGTCGGAGGCCAACGAAGACCGGACGCGGTCGATCGCGCTGCCCTCGCTCATAGGAGGGCTCAGCCAGATCGCCGTGCCGATGATCGCGCAGGGCGAACTCAGGGGCGTGCTCTTTGCAGAAAGCCCCGCGCGCCTGGCCTTCGACGCCGATCGGCAAAGCACGCTTGAGATGCTCTGCCAGCAGGCCGCAAGCTCGCTCGCGCTGCTGGACGCAACCGCGGAGGAGGGGCCTATGACCTCTTTGCCAACCGCTGATCGCCCTGCGGGAGTCGACGAGCCCGTTCACGTCACGGCCTACGCCTTCGACGACAGCGTCTTCATCGGCGACACCTACGTGATCAAGGGCGTCGCAGGCCGGCTGCTCGTTTTCCTGCTCGAGCGCTCGATGGCGGAGGCGCGCACCGAATTCACCAACCGCGAAATCCGCCTCGCCAGCGAACTGAAGCTGCCGGAGTTCAAGGACAATCTGGAGACGCGCCTCCTGCTCCTGCGCCGGCGCCTCGACGAGAAGCGCCTGCCGGTTCGCCTGGAGCAGATCGCCCGCGGCCGCATCCGGCTCTGCGTGACGGGGAGACCGATCATCAGGCTTCGGTGGGTGCAAGGGAGCAAACGACAGCAAGTCGCTTCTGCGCCACTTCCGGACATCCCGAGCGTGCTCGAAAGCGGACGTTGCAGCCAGGATGGCAATCGCCAAATCTCGATCCAGCTGGGATATTTGAAGATTGGTCTCCGGTGACCGGAGTCAGCATCGGAACGATACGCCCGAAGGGGGGATGCCGGCTTCAAGCTGATCGCGAACGGGACAGAGCGAGTGGGTGCCGGCACGCAGAAGAACGGCGCTGAATCTCACATGTCGATTAAGTAGACCGGCATATCACATTTATTTCGTTGAGCTTTTGGCCGCCGCGGCAGCGACAGGGGATGGCGGCACGCCGCTGAATGGGACGTTCAATCGGGCTACACGACAGTCGTCGGCGCATCCACACCGCCTTCCTCCCATAGTGATTCGCATAAGACATATTATGGAACTTATATGTGCCGGGCTCCCGGGCGACCTGGCGGGCGGCTATGTCGAGCCGGTTCGGATCGAGGTGCTGGCGGACATGGCGCGGACATGGCGGCGATGGGCGTGTCGACCCTTCCCCGGCCTAAAAGACACGCGGCTGAGCCGGGGCGTCCCACTGATATTGCGCGCGATTATTCGAACAGGTCGGCGTGCTCGGCCTCGATGCGCGGCAGGGTGCGGAGGATTTCGGCGAGGTGGTTGCGGATCTCGGCGGCGGCCCGCTCGCCGTCGCGGGCGTCGATCGCCGCCATGATGGCGCGGTGCTGCTCGATCAGCGGCAGCATCGCGCTGCGGTCGGCGATCGTGAGCTGGCACAGCCGGTCCATGTGGGACTTGATGTCGCGCAGCGCCTCCCAGGCCAGCGGGCAGCCGGCGCCGTCGCAGAGCGCGGCGTGGAACATCTCGTCGTAGCGCTGGAAGCTCGCGTGGTCGTCGGCCAGGGCGAAGTGCTCCTGCATCGCCAAAAGCCCGGTGATGCGCTCGCGCACGCCGCCGTCGAACGAGGCGCAGGCGCGCTGCACCACCGCCGTCTCGACCGCCTCGCGCACGAAGCGCGCCTGCATCATCCGGCTCACCGAGATCTTCGCGACGACGGTGCCGCGCTGCGGCAGGACCTGCACCAGCTTCGTCCTGGCAAGGCTGATCAGAGCCTCACGCGCCGGCTGGCGCGAGACGCCGTGGCGCTCGGCGATGTCGGCCTCGGACAGCCGCGTGCCAGGACGCAGCTCCATCGCCACGATCGCGCGCTTCAGCTCCGATTCCAGTTGCAGCGCGGTCGAACCCTTCTCGTTGCCGGTGGCGAGCACACGATCCTCCTTGACAGCCGCATTCACGTCGATCACAGTACCATACAATGCCATGGCATAAAACGCCATGCGAATCCGAAGCCTGAGGAAACACCAAAGACCGCCCTGACGAAAGCGCGCGTTGGCGCCGCCCTGCCCGCTTCTCCTTCGTGGACGGGACGGCATGGCCAGCAATGTTCGCATCAGCCGAACGCGCGATGAGCCACGGCCCAGCCGCCCCCCATCCGACAAGGTTACCCATGACGATCGACATCCGGCAGGTCAGCCATCCCGAAGCCGTGCGCAGCTTCGACACCGCCGCCTTGCGCCGCCACTTCCTGCTGCAGGACATGTTCCGGCCGGGAGAAGTCAGCCTGACCTACAGCCATATCGAGCGCTTCGTCATCGGCGGCGCCGTGCCCATGGCCAAGCCGCTGGTGCTGCCGGCTCCGAAGCCGCTCGGCACCGCCTCCTTCCTGGCGCGGCGCGAGCTCGGCATCTTCAACATCGGCGGTGCCGGCAGCGTGCGCGTCGGCGACAGCGTCTACCAGCTCGACAAGCGCGACGCGCTCTATGCCGGCATGGGCGCCGGCGAGGTCTCGTTCGAAAGCCGGGACCCGGCGAACCCGGCCCGGTTCTATCTGCTCTCGACGCCCGCCCATGCGAGCTACGACACCGTGCTGATCAAGCTCGCGAGTGCCAAGACGATGACGCTCGGCGAGCAGGCGAGCGGCAACCGCCGCAGCATCGCCCAGATGATCCATCCCGACGTCTGCAAGACCTGCCAGCTCGTCATGGGCATGACCACGCTCGACGAGGGCAACCTCTGGAACACAATGCCGACGCATGTCCATGACCGGCGCTCGGAAGTGTATCTCTACTTCGACCTCGACGCTGACGCCCGCGTCATCCACCTGATGGGCGAGCCCGACGAGACACGCCACCTGATCGTCGCCAACGAGGAGGCGATCCTGTCGCCGAACTGGTCGATCCATTCGGGCGTCGGCACCCGCGCCTACACCTTCATCTGGGGCATGGGCGGCGACAACATCGACTATACCGACATGGACAAGGTCCCGATGGACGCGCTGAGATGAGCGGGCCGCTCGACCTGTCCGGCAAGACGGCCCTCGTCACCGGCGCCAATACCGGCCTCGGCCAGGGCATCGCGGTGGCGCTGGCCAAGGCCGGCGCCAATATCGCGGCGGTCGGCCGCTCCGCCATGGACGAGACCGCTACCCTCTGCACGGAGCACGGCACGCGCTTTCTCGCGATCCGTGCCGACCTGTCGAGCACGGCGCCGATCGAGGGCGTAGCGGCCGAGGCCGAGGCTGCCTTCGGCCGGGTCGACATCCTCGTCAACAACGCCGGCATCATCCGCCGCGCCGACGCGGTCGACTTCAGCGAGGCCGACTGGGACGCGGTGATGGACACCAACCTGAAGTCGGCCTTCTTCCTGACTCAGGCCTTCGGCCGGCGCATGCTGGCTGACGGGCGCGGCGGCAAGGTGATCAACATCGCCTCGCTGCTCTCCTTCCAGGGCGGCATTCGCATTCCCGCCTATACCGCGTCGAAGAGCGGCCTTGCCGGGATCACGCGCCTGCTGGCCTGCGAATGGGCCGCGCGCGGGGTCAACGTCAACGCGATCGCGCCGGGCTATTTCGTCACCAACAACACGCAGGCCCTGCGCGAGGATCCCGAGCGCTCGGCCGCCATCCTGAGCCGCATTCCGGCCGGGCGCTGGGGCGATCCCGCTGACATCGGCGGCGGCGCAGTGTTCCTGGCCTCGGCGGCCTCCGACTACGTCAACGGGGTCGTGCTGCCGGTCGATGGCGGCTGGCTCGCACGCTGAGGATATTCCAGAGGACTTGCCATGAGCAGAAAAGCCGAACCCTTCGCCCGCGACGCCGACCTGCCCTGGGAGCCGGCCGGAGCCGGCATCGTGCGCAAGGTCCTGACCTATGATGACGGGGTCATGATGGTCCGCGTCCGCTTCGAGGCGGGCGCCATCGGCACGCCGCACAGCCACCCGCATGTGCAATGCAGCCTTGTCGAGTCCGGCGTGTTCGACGTCACGATTTCAGGCAAGACTGAACGGCTTGGCGCCGGCGACAGCTTCCTCGTCCCGCCCGATGCCGTGCACGGCGCGGTCAATGTCGAGCCGGGCGTGCTCCTCGACGTGTTCACGCCGATGAGGAACGATTTCGTCTAGCAGGACGGCGCGGGGTCATCGCCGCTGCGGCGGCGATCCCAGGCCGAAGACTTACGCAAGCGCGATATCGCAATACGCGCACCGGTATCGGAGGAAGACATGGAAAAGCGTTCTCGAAAGATAGTGAGTGCCCTGTCGGGCGCCCTCGCCCTGTCCCTCCTCTGCGGCACGCCCGGCGGAAGCTTCGCGAAGACGCCGGGCGATCAGGTCGTGATCGGCTTCAGCATGCTGAACATCCTGACGATGGACCCCGGCGCCATGAACGGCGCCGAGATGGAATACATCGCCAACATGTACGACTACCTGATCGAGACCGATCCGGCCGACAAGAGCAAGATCCTGCCCGGCCTGGCGAAGAGCTGGACCGTCAGCCCGGATCGGCAGACCCTGACCTTCGCCCTGCGCGACGGCGTCAAGTTCCAGTCGGGCAACCCGCTCACCGCCGAGGACGTGGTCTGGTCGCTGCGCCGCATCCTGCAGCTCAACCTCGGCCAGGCGACGTTCTGGAAGAGTTTTGGCTTCACCGCCGACAACGTCACCCAGCTGATCAGTGCGCCGGATCCGCTGACCGTCGAGATCAAGCTGCCGGCGCCGACCGACCCGCAGCTGATGCTCTACAACCTGACGATGGGTGGAGCCGTCGCGATCGACCGCAAGCTCGTCGCGCAGCATGAGAAGGACGGCGACCGCGGCGCCGCCTGGCTCAAGACCAACAGCGCCGGCTCCGGCGCCTTCAAGCTGCAGAACTGGCAGCCGAACAACACGCTGGTGCTGGAGCGCAACGACGCCTACTGGCGCGGCGCCCCGAAGATGCGCCGGGTGATCTACCGCCACCTGCCGGAATCGCAATCGCAGCGCCTGGCCATCGAGCGCGGCGACATCGACATCGCCATGACGATGAACGCGACCGATATCGGCGCGCTCAAGGACAACAAGACCGTCCAGATCGAGAGCACGGTGATGGGCACCGTGTACTATCTCGGCGCCAGCATGAAGGACCCGAAATTCGCAGATAAGCGGGTCCGCCTCGCCCTGCGCAACCTCGTTGACTATGACGGAATCAACAACACGCTGATGCCTTACTATGGCATCAAGCATCTGCGCCCGATCCAGAAGAACGCGATGGGCTCCCTGCCCGATCCGGACTACAAGCTCGACGTGCCCAAGGCGAAGCAGCTGCTCGCCGAAGCCGGCTATCCGAACGGCTTCAAGACGACGCTGCGGGTCCTCTCCGACGCGCCGTTCCCGAGCGTCGCCACGGCAATGCAGAGCACGCTGGCCCAGGGCGGCATCGACGCCCAGATCCTGATGGGCAATGGCGAGCAGGTCTATGGCGCCATGCGCAAGCGCGAGTTCGAGCTGATCATCGGGCTGGGCGGCGGCGGCAACGATCCGCACCCGCATTCCAACCTGCGCAGCCAGATCTTCAACCCGGACAACAGCGACGAGGCCAAGATGTCGGCCTTCCAGGGCTGGCGGGCGGCCTTCTACAGCCCCGAGCTGAACAAGGCGATCGAAACCGCGCTGCTCGAGCGCGACCTGGAGAAGCAGAAGAGCCTCTACGAGGACATCCAGCGCCAGGTCGAGGAGGTCGTGCCGGCGCTGCAGCCGTTCTCGCAGGCGGTGTTCACCAACGTCATCGCTCGGGACGTACAGGGCTACCGCTTCCATCCCGGCTACACGACCCGCTTCAGGGACGTCACCAAAACCCGCTGAGACGTGCCTGGCGACACCTACACGCCGCAGCACCTAGTCGGACGCTGATCATGACTGAGGCTACCAAGCCGCTTCGCGCGGGGACCGGGACGATGCGCCCCGGTCCCTCGCCTATCCCGATCGTCTACCTGAAGCTCTGGCAGGCCACAAAATTCGTCGGCGGCATCGCCCTGACGATCCTCTGCCTGATGGCGCTGACCTTCTTCATCGGCCGCGTCATGCCGTCGGACCCGGCGCTGCACATCGTCGGCCAGGATGCGGACCAGGAGACCTACCGCATGGTCTACGAGCGGCTGGGCCTGGACCAGCCGATCATCGTGCAGTTCTGGCGCTATCTCACGCAGCTCGCGCATGGCGATTTCGGCGTCGCGCTGCTGACCGGGCGGCCGGTCATCGACGACATCGCCCGCGTCTTCCCCGCCACGGTCGAGCTCGCCACGCTGAGCATCATCTTCGGCGCCGGCATCGGCATCCCGCTCGGCGTCGTCGCCGCGGTGAACAAGGGCAAGTGGATCGACCACCTCGTCCGGCTGGTCAGCCTGACCGGGCACTCGATCCCGATCTTCTGGCTGGGGATGATGGGGCTGCTCGTCTTCTACGGCATGCTCGGCTGGCTCGGCGGGCCGGGCGAGGTCGACGTGTTCTACAACGACATGGTCGAGCGCCGCACCGGCATGCTGCTGATCGATTCACTCATCGCCGGCGAGATGGACGTCTTCTGGAACGCGGTCAGCCACATCGTGCTGCCGGCCTCTGTCCTCGGCTACTCCTCGATGGCCTATATCAGCCGGATGACGCGCAGCTTCATGCTGGCGCAGCTCAACCAGGAATATGCCGTCACCGCCCGCGTCAAAGGCCTGTCCGAGAGCAAGGTCATCTGGCGCCACGTCTTCCGCAACATCCGCGTCCAGCTCGTCACCATCGTCGCTCTGACCTATGGCAGCCTGCTCGAGGGCGCCGTGCTGGTCGAGAAGGTCTTCGCCTGGCCCGGCTTCGGGCAATACCTGACGAACAACCTCCTGTTCGGCGACATGAACGCCATCATGCTCTGCGTCACATTGGTCGGGATCATCTTCATCGGCCTGAACATCCTGTCCGACGCCCTGTATCGCGTCTTCGATCCGAGGACCCGGACATGACGCACCAGGCCTCCCAAAGACCGGGCGCGCTGGCCCAGCCGCGCAGCGCGAAAAGCTCGGCGATGCTCGCGCGCATCGGCTCGGCGCTGCGGCACTTCCTCGGCAATCCCCTCGCCGCGCTGGGACTGGCGGTCATCCTGCTCCTGGTCTTCGTCGCGGCCTTCGCGCCGTGGATCGCAACGCATGATCCCATCACCCAGAATCTCGGCAACGCGCTGAAGCCGCCCTCGGCCGCGAACTGGTTCGGCACGGACGAGCTCGGCCGCGACATCTACAGCCGCATCGTCTACGGCTCCCGCGTCACGCTCTACATCGTCTCGCTGGTGACCGTCGTGGTCGGCCCGATCGGGCTCGCGGTCGGCGTCGTCTCCGGCTATTTCGGCGGCCTGACCGATGCCATCCTGATGCGCATCACCGACATCTTCCTGTCGGTGCCCGGCCTCGTCCTGACGCTGGCCTTCGTCGCGGCGCTCGGTCCGGGGCTCGGCAACGCGGTCATCGCGATCGCGCTCACCGCCTGGCCCCCGATCGCGCGACTTGCCCGGGCAGAGACCATGATGATCCGCTCGGCCGACTACATCGCGGCGGTACAGCTGCAGGGCGCCTCGTCGCTGCGCATCATCACCCGCCATGTCGTGCCGATGTGCATCCTCTCGGTCATCGTCCGGCTGACGCTGAACATGGCGACGATCATCCTGACCGCGGCCGGCCTCGGCTTCCTCGGACTCGGCGCCCAGCCGCCGACGCCGGAATGGGGCGTGATGACCTCGACCGGACGCGAGTACATGCTCGACCATTGGTGGCTCGTCACCATGCCCGGCCTGGCGATCCTGCTGGTCAGCCTTTCCTTCAACCTGTTCGGCGACGGGCTGCGCGACATCCTGGACCCCCGCAATGAGTGAAGCATTGGATCAGAAGGCAGCGCCGCTGCTCGAAGTGAAGGACCTGTCCGTCCGCTTCGTCTCGCGCTCTGGCAGCACCGACGCGGTGCGCGGCGTCTCCTTCGACGTCGGGCGCGAGCGCGTCGCCATCGTCGGCGAATCCGGCTCGGGCAAGTCGACGGTCGGCCGCTCGATCCTGCGGCTGCATTCCGCCAAGACGCAGGTGACGGCCACAGCCCTGCGCTTCGCCGGCACCGACCTGCTGGGCATCAGCGAAAAGCAGATGCGCGCGATCCGCGGGCGGCGGATATCGATGATCATGCAGGACCCGAAATACGCGCTGAACCCGGTCATGACCGTCGGCGAGCAGCTCGCGGAAGCTTTCGTCGCGCATGGCGAGATCGGCCGGCGCGAGGCGCGTGAGCGCTCGCTCGAGATGCTGGAGGCGGTTCGCATCCGCGATCCCCGCCGCGTCTTCGACCAGTATCCGCACCAGATCTCCGGCGGCATGGGCCAGCGCGTCATGATCGCGATGATGCTCGCGCCCGAGCCCGACCTCCTCATCGCCGACGAGCCGACCTCGGCGCTGGACGTCACCGTCCGGCTTCAGGTCCTTGCGGTGCTCGACGACCTCGTCGCCAAGCGCGGCCTCGCCCTGCTGTTCATCAGCCACGACCTGAACCTCGTCGCCACCTTCTGCGACCGCATCCTGGTGATGTTCGCCGGCCGCATCGTCGAGTCGATCGCCTCATCGGACCTTGCCAACGCGAGCCATCCCTATACGCGCGGGCTGCTCGACGCCGTACCCAAGCTAGAGGCGCCGCGCGCGCGCCTGCCCGTCCTTCAGCGGGATCCGGCCTGGCTCCAGTCGGGGGCGCAACTGCCATGAGTGCGATCAGCGTCAAGGAATTGAGCCTGTATTTCGGGTACGGCGCGGCTGCGACCCAGGTGCTGGACGACGTGAACTTCACGGTCGCGCCGGGCGAGGCCTTCGGCCTGGTCGGCGAGTCCGGCTCAGGCAAGTCGACCATCCTGCGCTGCATCGCCAACCTCTACGGCCATTGGTCCGGCTCGATCGAGCTGGACGGCCGGCCGGTCGGCCGCCGCCCATCCCGCGAACAGGGACGCCGGGTCCAGATGGTCTTCCAGGACCCTTATGGCTCGCTGCATCCGAGGCACACGGTGAACACGGCCCTGTCCGAACCGCTGCGCATCCACGGCATTGCGGATGTGCAGGACAGGGTCGAGCGCATGCTCGTCGATGTCGGCCTCAATCCCGATTTCGGCCCGCGCTATCCGCATCAGCTCTCGGGCGGGCAGCGCCAGCGCGTCGCCATCGCCCGCGCCCTGATCACCGAACCGGGCATCCTGCTGCTGGACGAGCCGACCTCGGCGCTCGACGTCTCCGTCCAGGCCGAGATCCTCAACCTCCTCGCCGACCTCAGGGAGCAGCGGGACCTGACCTACATCCTGGTCAGCCACGACCTCGGGGTCGTCGCGCATCTCTGCTCGCGGCTCGCCGTGATGCAGGCGGGCCGGATCGTCGAGACGATGACCACCACATCGCTGATGTCGGGCACCGCGACCGAGCCCTATACGCGCACCCTGATCCAGGCCAGCAAGGGCTACGACCGAGCCCTCGTCGACGAGCTGGCGCGAGGCGCTGCTGCATGAACCCTACCGATACAGCCCCCGTGACGCCGCGCCTGCCCTATGTCGACGAGAGTGCCCCGGATGTGGCCGCGCTCGCGAGCCAGATCCGCGCCGACCGCGGCGGGCGGCTGCCGAACCTCTACCGCATGCTGTTGCACAGCCCGGCGCTGGCGCAAGGCTGGCTCGCCTTCCTGACGGCGGTGCGGCAGCAATCCAGCCTGCCGCCTGCGATCCGCGAGCTGGCGATCCTGCGCGTCGCGATCCTCAACCGCTCCCAGCCCGAATACGACGCGCATGTCGCCTTCGCGCTCAAGGAGGGGCTGTCGCAGGCCAAGATCGACGCCCTGCCCGGCTGGACCGATGCCTCCGCATTCGACGAGCAGGAGCGTGCCGCGCTGAAGCTCGCGGATGCGATGACGCTCGACGTCCAGGTTTCCGACGAGGCGGTCGCGGATGTCGTGGCGCGCTTCGGCGCCCAGCAAGCGACGGAGCTGATCATCACCATCGCAGCCTACAACATGACGACGCGCTTCCTCGAAGTGCTGCAGATCGATCAGGAGGCGGGCCGCCAGGCGCCACGGGCCGGCTGAACCGCCGCCCTCGCCGAGCCCCTAACCCTCACTTCAGGACCATCAGGATGATACGAACAGCCGTCATCACCGGCGCAGCGGGGACCATCGGAGTGGCGGCGGCTGCGGCGCTGCTGCGGGCCGGGCGCCGCGTGGTGCTGGTCGACCGCGACGAGGCGGCGCTCGGCAAGACCGTGTCCGAGCTCGGCTCAGATGATGTCGAGGCGCTGACGCTCGACATCGCCAGCCATGCGGCAGGAGCGACGATCGAAGCGGCGGTGCTCCGGCGCGGCTGGGAGCCGGTCACGATCCTGATCAACAATGCCGGCATCGCGCCGCGCCCCAATGGCGTCACGGCCTCGGCGATCGATATCAGCCGCGAGACCTGGCAGACGACCTTCGACGTCAACGTCTCCGCGCCGCTGTTCCTGGCGCAGCGCTTCCTGCCCGGCATGCGCGCGGCGGGCTGGGGGCGCATCGTCAACATCTCCTCGGCGGCGGCGCGCTTCAAGCCGATCAATGCCGGGCCGGCCTATGTCGCGAGCAAGGCGGCGCTGCTCGGCCTGACGCGCTCGATCGCATCGGCCTATGGTCCCGACGGCATCACCTGCAACGCCATCGCGCCCGGCCTGATCCCGACCGCGCTCTCCGGCGAGATCCCGGCCGAGCGCAAGGAGCAGATCCTGGCGGGAACGGCCTTGCGCCGGCTCGGCAAGCCCGAGGAGGTCGGCGAGACGATCGCCTTCCTCGCCTCGGACGCCGCCGGCTACATCACCGGCGCCTGCCTCGACGTGAACGGCGGCGCCGGCATGGCCTGAGGCCCTGCCCTGCCAACATCACCGGCTGCGGCGCGGGCGCCGTTGCGACACTGGGTTACCGAAGGACCGAGCCATGAAGATCACCACTGTCACGCTCGAGGAATACCGCTGGCCGCGGGCGAAGCCGATCACCAACGGCAAGCACACCTATAGCCATGTCGACTACGCCATCGTCCGCATCTCCACTGACGAGGGGCTTGAGGGCATCGGGCTCGGCAAGGGCGGCATCGTCGAGCGGGCGATCGTGGAATCGCTGACGCCGCTGCTGATCGGGCAGAACCCGCTCAACGTCGAGCGGCTGTGGAGCGCGATGTGGGTGCCGAAGCTGGTCGGCCGCCGCGGCCAGTCGACCCGCGCGATCTCGGCCATCGACATCGGCCTGTGGGACCTGCGCGGCAAGGCGGCCGGGATGCCGCTGCACACGCTGCTCGGTGGCTACAGGGACCGCGTCCCGACCTATGTCGCCGGCGGCTACTACGAGGAAGGCAAGGGCCTGCGCGAACTCGCCGGCGAGATGGAGCAATACGTCGCGCTCGGCGCCCGGGCCGTGAAGATGAAGGTCGGCGGCGTCGCGATGGCCGAGGATGTCGAGCGCGTGCGGGCCGTGCGCGAGGCGATCGGCCCCGGCACCAAGCTGATGGTCGATGCCAATTGCGCCTACCGCCACTACGAGGCGATCCAGCTTGCCAGGCGGATCGAGCCCTTCGACATCTTCTGGTTCGAAGAGCCGGTGGCGCCCGACGATTATGACGGGCACCGCAAGGTCGCGGTCTCGACGGTGATCCCGATCGCGACCGGCGAGAACGAATATACCCGCTACGGCTTCCGCGACCTGATCCGCGCGGACGCAGCGTCGATCCTCAACGCCGACGCCAAGATCTGCGGCGGCATCACCGAGTTCATGAAGGTCGCGGCGCTGGCCCAGGCGCATGACCTCGACATCTCGCCCCACGGCTCGCAGGATGTCCATGTCCACCTCGTGGCGGCGATCCCGAACGGCCTGATCCTGGAATTCTACGGCCCGAGCTTCGACCCGATGTGGGGGCAGATCTACGAGGAGACCATGGCGCTGAACGAGGACGGCACGGTGACAGTGCCTTCGGCGCCGGGCCTGGGGCTGACTCCGAATTGGAAGCACCTGGCGCCCTTCAGGATAGCCTAGTTCCCGGGAAGGACGCTTGGAGGCCGGCGCATCCCGAGGCTGCTGGCGCGCCTACGACGCGGCGCTGGCTTCCCGGAAGACGCTGTCATCGATCAGCGAGCCCAGCTCTGCGCGCGAGCGGGGCTGGCGGTTCTGCTCCGCCGCGATCCAGGGCTCCTCGTCGACCATCACGTCGAGGAGGTCGGCCGGCATGGCGGCGATCCAGCGGTGATGCCGCCACGAGGCCTTGATGCTCTCGAGCTCCAGCCCGGTGGTGCGGACCGATAGCGGCCAGACATCCTCGGGATGCTGCGTGATGTGCCGGCACGAGGCGATCAGGGCGCGCATGAACGCGACGACCTCGGCGCGCTTGACCGGGTCGGCGAGCTTGTCGGCCGTCGTGTTGAGGTTGAACATCTCGCGGTAGAGCCCTGGCGTCTTCAGCTCGATCGCATCAGTGCCGAGCGCGTCGAAAGCGTCCTGCGCCGCCGGCTCCCAGATCGCGATCGCATCGACCTCGCCTGCGATCATCGCCCGCGCGATCTCTCCGGCTGGTGCCATCGGGACGATGTCGATGTCGTCTTCGGAGAGGCCGGCATGGGCGAGTTCCTTGTAGAGGCAGAACGACGCCGAGGTGCGCGGAAAGGTGCCGACGCGCTTGCCCGCGAGGTCGCGAACCGAGGCGATGCCGGCCGAGCGCCGCGCCACGATCCGGTACAGCCCTTCCGCCACCGTCATGATGATCCGGATATCGGGTCTGGCCACGGACATGCGCAGCGTCTGGGTTTCCGCATTGGTCGCGAGATCGGCGCCGCCGGCGTTGCGCGGCAGCGGCGCCTCCTTGTTGATGACGCCAGGCATGCCCTCCTGCGCCTGGAGCAGGTGCCCGGCATCGATGAGATGGGCGACGCCGCCATACTCGACCTCCCGCGTCCCGCCCGAGACTTGCCGCATCGCATGGAGAACGGGGGCGAGCTCGATGACGGAATGCACGCCGAAAACACGCAGGTTCATGAAAGACCTCGGAAGAGCGGCCGAAGGCGACGCCGCGAGGGTCCGCGGAGTGGGGCCGGCCAGCGGTGGCAGGGAAATACAGACGGACGCGGTGCGGATTATTTCTGCCCCAGCGCGTCCTTGTAGAAGGCCGCCAGGCGGCGATTGATCTCGATATTGCCATCTTCGCCGAGGTTGAGGGCCTCGTTGTCGAACTTGGCCATCTGCGCCTTGTATTCAGGCGCGTTCACGGCCTCGTCGATCGCCTGCTTGAGGCAGGTCTTGATCTCCGGCGACAGCCCATTCGGCGTCATGAAGAAGGTGTGCGATTCGAGCGGCGGCGTCTTCGAGCCCTGCTCGGCCAGCGTCGCCGAATCCGGCGCATAGGGCACGCGCCGGTTGATCAGCGAGACGAGCTGCCGCATCTTTCCCGACCTGATCTGCGCGACGTGCAAAGTGCCCTGCGTCGTCGCGTCGACATGGCCGCCGAGAGCGGCCGTCATGGCTTCCGCGGCCCCCGTGCCGGGAACGGGAACCAGGTTGACGCCGTATTCCTTGGCGAGCTGCTTCACCAGGATCTCGCCGATCACGCCGTTGACCGAGATCGTCGCCCTGCCCTTCTCCCTGGCATAGGCGATCAGGCCGGGCAGGTCGCGGTAAGGTCGATCCGCCAGGGCGACCAGAGCGTACCAGGTCTGCATACCCGACCCGAGATAGTCGAAATCCTGCCACTCGTAGCCGACATTGGCCTGGGCAGGGTTGATCGTGACGGAATCGGTGCCGTTCACGCCGATGGCATAGCCGTCCGGCGCTTGCGCCTTGAGCCACGAGTTGAGCACGCCGCCACCGGCGCCGGGCTTGTTCTCGACCACCACGGTCCATTTCTGCTGCTTCTCGATGCCGTTTGCGACGGCACGGCCGATGACGTCGGTGCCGCCGCCGGCCCCGAACCCGACCACGAACCGGATCGGCTTGTTCGGGAAGCCGGCCGGGCACGTCGCCGCCGCCGCCGGCAAGGCCAGGAATCCGGCGATCACGCCGGTAAGAGCGGCACGCGATGGAACGCTGATGGAGGTGCTCATCGGCTCTGTCTTTCCAGCTAAGACCTGGATCGACGTTACGCTTCGCCGCACCGGCTGTGTCGCCGAGCGGAAGTGTTTTCGCTGTCAGAAATGGTTTCGGAGGGCGCGGCGAGCCCGCCCGATCAATCGGCGACGAAGGCCGCTTCCCGCGTCTTGCGGACATTGGGCACCACTATGAGCGCCGCCAGCACCAGCGACAGCAGCAGGAAGGTCGCGCTGATCGGTTGCGTGACGAAGACGCTCCAGTCGCCCTGGGACAGCAGCATCGCCCGGCGCAGGTTCTCCTCCAGCAGCGGACCGAGGATGAAGCCGAGGATCAACGGCGCCGGCTCGCAATCCAGTTTGATGAAGATATAGCCGAGCACCGCGAAGACCGCCGCGACCTGAATGTCGAAGACGGAATTGTTCAGGCTGTAGGCGCCGATGCAGCAGAACATGGTGATGCCGAGATAGAGCAGGCGATACGGGACCTTGAGCAGGGAGACCCAGACGCCGATCAGCGGCAGGTTGATGACGACGAGCATCAGGTTTCCGATCCACATCGAGGCGATCAGGCCCCAATAGACGTCCGGATTGCGCGTCATCACCTGCGGCCCGGGCGTGATGCCATGCATCATCATCGCGCCCGCCATCAGCGCGATCAGGGCATTCGACGGTATGCCGAGCGTCAGCAGCGGAATGAACGAGGTCTGCGCGCCGGCGTTGTTGGCCGATTCCGCCGAGGCGACGCCCTCGATCGCGCCTCTGCCGAAGCGCTCCGGCGTCCGCGATACGCGCTTCTCCAGCGTATAGGCGGCGAAGGACGAGAGCAGCGCGCCGCCGCCCGGCAGCACGCCGAGAAAGGAGCCGACCGCCGTGCCCCGCAGCACCGGCCGCCAGGAATCCTTCATGTCCTGCAGCGTCGGCCAGAGCCGCTCGATCTTCGCCATGACCGCGCGCTGATGCTCGCGCTCCTCCAGGTTCTTGATGATCTCGGCCAGCCCGAACAGCCCCATCGCGACCCCGACGAAGCCGATGCCGTCAGCCAGGCTCTCCATCTTCATGATGTAGCGGGTCGTGCCGGAATTGACGTCGGTGCCGACGAGGCCGAGCAGCAGGCCGAGCATGACCATGGCGACGGCCTTGAGCGGCGAGCCGCGCGCCAGGATCACCGCGGCGACGAGGCCGAAGGTCATCAGCCCGCAATAGTCGGCGGGCCGGAACTGCTGCGCGAGCGCCGTCAGCGGCGCGCTGAACAGCGCGATCACGAGCGTCGAGACGCAACCCGCGAAGAGCGAGCCCAGCGCCGCGATCGCGAGCGCCGAGCCCGCGCGCCCCTGCCGCGCCATCTGGTAGCCGTCGAGGCAGGTGATGACGGAAGAGGATTCGCCCGGCAGGTTGACCAGGATCGCGGTGGTCGAGCCGCCATATTGCGCGCCATAGTAGATGCCGGCGAGCATCACCAGCGCCGCGGTCGGGTCGAGCTGGAACGTCACCGGCAGCAGCATGGCGACCGTGGCGAGCGGCCCGATGCCCGGCAGCACGCCGATCAGCGTCCCGAGCAGCGCGCCGATGAAGCAGAACAGCAGGTTGGTGCCGCTCAGCGCGACCGAAAAGCCCAGGAGCAGGTTGTGCGCGGTCTCCATCAGACCGGCCACATCGGCATCGGGAGCTCAAGCCCGTAGATGAAGACGAGCACGGCGAACACGGTGAGCAGCAGGCCGGAGATGACGACCTCCTTCCAGCGTGAATCGTAGCAGGCCGCCCCCGCGAAGCCGAACAGCACGAGCAGCGAGATCACCAGGCCGGCGCGTTCGAGCAGAAGCCCGAACAGGACGATCCCGGCGATCATGAAGGCGAAGGGGCGCAGGTGAAGCGCCTCGATCTTGTCGCCATGCGTCGCGGCGAGGCCCCGCGCCGTGATGACGAGGCCAAGCGCCAGGATTCCCCAGGACAGCAGGCGCGGAAAATAGCCGGAGCCCATCTCGCGTGCCGTGCCGGGATCGAAGCTCCAGCCCATCGCGATCCCCGCGAGGCCGAATGCCGCGAAGATCAGCCCCGACAGGAGATCCTTGGAAAAGGCCATGCCGAGCTCCTCTGGATGGGATCAGGCTGCGATCGTCAGCCGCTGCAGCAGCGGGACGATGTCGTCGATGCCCTCGATCTTGAGGAAGCTGTCGATGGTCTCGTCGATGAGACCCGCCGGCAGCAGGTCGCCTGTATTGGCGCGAAACTTGGCGATGTAGTCGTCTGTCGTCATCGGGTTGCGGCGCGTGCCGCGGAAATCGAGGATCTCGTGGGAGAGCTCCCGGCCGTCCTTCATCCGGACCACGATCTTGGCGCGCGACCGCAGGGGGTTCTTCGGCGCCTCGAGGTCTGGCAGGTGGCGCACCTTCGTCGCGAGCAGGTTGATGCGCGGATCCCGGATCGCCTCCTCGGAATAGGCGTTCTTGGTCATCTCGCCCCTGACGAGCGCCTCGGCGATGGTGTGCTGCACGCTGATGCGGCCATGCCATGTCGTGAGCGGCTTCATCTTCAGCTCCGGCGGCTCGCACAGCATCGGAAAGGTGCGCTCCGCCAGATAGGCGTCGATCTCGTCGACCTCTTCCGGCTCGATTCCGTATTGGTTGCGCAGCTCGATCGCTGCCTCGATATGCGGCATCAGCGGATAGGCGACCGGATAGAGCTTCGTGGCGATTTCGAGCGAGAGCCAGTCCTGCTCCAGCCCGCCCTTCGTCAGATCGGTCGTGACGGCCTCGTAATGGCGTTTGCCGTCGGACTGCACATGGGCGCGATACCAGCCGAACTTGCCTTCATAGACGAGCGTCGGTCCGGAGATGTCCTGCTGCGCCAGCGCAACCGCGCGAAACGCGTTGGCCGCGGCGAGGCCGACATGCAGGTTCTTGGTCGAGGTGCCGTCCTCGAACGCCGCCGTCAGCGCGGCCGACATCGAACCGGCATGGCCGAGCCCGCGGATGATTGCCGCGTCGTCGAGGCCGCGCAGCTTGGCCAGCGCACAGACGCCGCCGAACACGCCGAACGCGCCGGTCGGGTGGATGCCGAAGCGAAACCAGTCCTGCGTCGAGACAACCGAGAGCCGGATCATCGACTCGCTGGCGAGCAGCACGGATTCGATGAGCTTCGCCCCCGAGACTGGACGGCGCTGCGCCTCCGGATAGCAGACCGACAGAGCGAGGCCGGTGGCGTGGATCGTCGTCGGCAGATAGGTGTCGTCGAATTCGAGCGCCGAGGCCGCGATCCCGTTGAGGAAGGCGGCGGTGGCGGGCGATGTCGCTGCCGTCGTGCCGAGCTGCGTAGCGCCCGCGCCGGACTCGATCTCGGCCCAGGCCCGTCGCGCAGCCTGCACGATGCCGAGCCGGGACGAGGCGAGCATCACCCCGGTCAGGTCGAGAATGCGCAGCTTCGTGCCCTGCACGACCTCCGGGGGAAGAGCGCTCAGCGACGTCCGGTTCACCCAGCCGGCGATGTGTGAGGAAATCGTCGTCACAGTTGCAACCTCGGCTTTCATTCAGGTTTTGCGAGCGATCCGGCCGCGTCGATCGGGGCAGCGCTGCCGCCACCGTCCTTGCTCTCGCCAGAGCCTAGGGATCGTCTCTTATTGCGGCTCGATGCCGAGCTGCCTGGTGTCGGCCAGATAGAGGTCGCCGCTGGCCTTCAGGCGCGCGTCGAAATTCTTCCAGTCGCCGGCGTAGAGCTGGAGGCCGGCGGCCTCGACCTTCTTGCGGTTGTCGTCGTTCAGCTTGGCCTCTTCCAGAGCCGCGCGCAGCTTGTCGATGATCGGCTGCGGCGTGTCCCTGGGGGCGAACACGCCAAGCGAGATGCTGTCGGGCATGTCGTAGCCGAGCTGCTTGAAGGTCGGGACGCCGGGCAGCGCCGGGCTCGGCACATCGCCGGTCACCGCGAACACCGCAATATCCGGCTGGCTCATCGACGCCATCGCGGTGGAGGGGGCGGCCATATAGGCGTCGACGGTGCCGGCGACGACTGCCGCGACCGCGTCGGCGGCGCTCTTGAACGGGATTTCGCGCCAGCCCATCTTCGCCTGCGTGCCGAAGCGGTTGGCGGCGAGCGCGGGAGCGCTGCCCTTGCCCAGCGACGAGACCGTGATCTTGCCCGGGTTGGCCTGGCTGTAGGCGATGAACTCCTTGAGGGTCTTCGCCCCGCTGCTCCTGGTGTTCACGAAGAGCGTGTTGCCGGTATAGCCATAGGCGCCGATGGTGACGAAGTCATCGAGCTTGTAGCCCGGCTCCTTGAAGGCGTGCAGGTTGAACGCCAGGGTCAGCGTGGTGAACAGCAGGGTATGGCCATCGGGGCGCTCGTTCTTGACCAGGCGCGTCGCGAGCGCGGAATCGGCTCCCGGGCGGTTCTCGACGACGATGCGCTGGTTGAGCAGGTGGCCCATGTGCTCCGCCGTGAAGCGCGCCATCAGATCGGTGGAGGCGCCGGGCGCGTAGCCGACCACCAGCCGGATCGGCTTCGTCGGATAGGCTGTCTGTGCACCGGCGCAGAGCGGAAAGAGGGCGATCAGCGCGGACATCAACAGCGCGCTGCGGCGTTTCAGGATCATGGCGTTTCCCTGTCGTTCCGATCGACGTCTTCCGGCGGCCGATGCCTTGCCGATGCGTCGATTCAGGTCGCGCGGAGCAAGGGCAAAGGCAGCCCGACCACCGGCGATCCGCTGAACTCCATGCCAGGTCCCGGCACGGCACAAGGCGGGTTCGAGACAATTTCGTCTGCCGGAACGCCGTTGCGCCGTTGCAGAGCGCGAAGGCGGACCTGCGTGCTTCCTAGAGAAGGCCCGCTCAGCCGGCCACGCCGAAGCGCCGGCGATAGTCAGCCGGCGCCAGCCCCGTCACGCGCTGGAACAGCTTGCGGAATGCCGAGGCGTCGCCGTAGCCCACCTCCCAGGCGATCTGGGCCACGGGACGGCGGCTCAGTTCGAGCGCCTCGCGCGCCTTGGCGATCCTGACCTGCTGGGCGTACTCGGTCGGGCGCAGGCCGGTCGCCTTGCGGAAGCGGCGCAGGAAGGTCCGCTCCTCCAGCCCGGCGCGCGCGGCCAGCGCCGGCACGCCATGGTCCTTGCCGAGCGTCGCCTGGAGCCAGTGCTGCACCCTCAGGATCGCGGCGTCGCCATGGTCGAGCTTCTGGACGAAATGGCTGTAGGGAAGCTGCGTCCGGCCTGGCGGATCGATCAGCAGGAAGCGCGCGGTTTCCAGCATGACGCTCGGGCCAAGCAGCCGCTCGACCAGCGTCAGCCCGAGATCGGTCCAGGCCAGGATGCCGCCGGCCGTGATGATGTCGCCATCATCGATCACCATGCGGCCGGTATCGACGCGGATCGCCGGGAAGCGTTGCGCCAGCGCCTCGGCGAAGGCCCAATGCGTCGTCGCCTCGCGGCCGGCCAACAGGCCGGTCTCGCCGAGCAGGAACGCCCCGGCGCAGACCGAGCAGAGCGTCGTACCAGCCGCATGGCGCTCAGTCATCCAGCTCACGAAGCCGCGCATCGGCTGCATCTTGTCCGGCATGATCAGGCTCGGCGGCGCGATCAGGTGGCTCGGCTTATGGGGGCTGCCCGGATGGCTGTCGTAGGCGCATTCGACGCCTGCGCCGTCCGCGGCCTGACGCCAATGGCTGACGCGGATCACGGCCGCGTCCGGCTCGCCGCTCGCCCGACTCTGCTCGCCGGCGATGCGGAACAGGTCGGTCAGGCCGTAGACGGCCGCGAGTTGCGCATCGGGATAGGCGAGCAGGCCGATCTCGGCAATAATCCCCTTACCTGTCGTCATGTTGTCAGTTTCGCCCCGCACATTGTCGGTTCCGCCAAGCGGCAGCATGCACCGTCCCGCCTATAACCGTCCATACCGAGGGGCGACGCACCCGCCGCCCGGAAGCTGAAGGAAGCGAACGATGAGCACGATCACCACGAAGGACGGCACCGAGATCTTCTACAAGGACTGGGGCCCGAAGGACGCGCAGCCGATCGTCTTCCATCATGGCTGGCCGCTCAGCGCCGACGACTGGGACAACCAGATGCTGTTCTTCTTCGAGAAGGGCTTCCGGGTGATCGCACATGATCGCCGCGGCCATGGCCGCTCGACCCAGACCGCCTATGGCAACGAGATGGACACCTACGCCGCCGACGTCATCGAGCTGGCCAAGGCGCTCGATCTGAAGAACGCCGTCCATATCGGCCACTCCACCGGCGGCGGCGAAGTCGCCCACTACGTCGCCCGCGCCGAGGCCGGCCGCGTCGCCAAGGCGGTGCTGATCGGCGCCGTGCCGCCGGTGATGGTGAAGTCCGAGACAAACCCGGGCGGCCTGCCGATCGAGGTGTTCGACGGCTTCCGCGCTGCGCTCGCCGCCAACCGCGCCCAGTTCTACATCGAGGTGCCCGCCGGCCCGTTCTACGGCTTCAACCGCGCGGGCGCGACAGTGCACCAGGGCCTGATCGACAATTGGTGGCGGCAGGGCATGATGGGCGGCGCCAAGGCGCATTACGACTGCATCAAGGCCTTCTCCGAGACCGACTTCACCGAGGATCTGAAGGCGATCGACGTCCCGGTCCTGGTGATGCATGGCAGCGACGACCAGATCGTGCCCTATGCCGACTCGGCGCCGCTCGCGGCCAAGCTGCTCAAGAACGGCACGCTGAAGACCTATGACGGCCTGCCGCACGGCATGTGCACCACCCATCCGGAGATCATCAACCCGGACCTGCTCGCCTTCATCAAGGCCTGATCCGCAAAGAGCCGATCCGAAGCGGCGAGCCGGCCTCCCCGGCTCGCCGTCACTCAGGCGGCAGGTGCTGCATCGTCGCGGCGACGCCGTCGAGGAAGCAGTCGACCTTGAACTCGATCAGGCCGTCGATATCGCCACTGAGGCCGGGGGTATGGACCCAGCGGCGGAAGCCGACATGGTAGATCGCGGCGTGCAGGCTCTGGACCAGTTCCAGCTCCGCGTCGCTGACGGGCCCTGCCCTGCCCGCAGATCCACCGGCCGCCACATGCTGGCGCAGCCCGAGCGCGATGCGATGGAACAGCCGCTTGGTCAAAAGCTCATAATACCTGGTGTTGTACTCGAACTTGCTCAGGCCGCTGAACAGGAACAGGCGGACATGCTCATAGGTGAAGACGTGATGCGAGAATTCCTTGTAGAAGGTCTTCAGGCGCTCGCGCATCGGGATCGATGCATCTTCGAGCAGCCGCTCCCATTCCGGCGACTTGTCCTGCGGGAACAGGCTCTCGAAGACGCGGGCGATCAGCGCGTCCTTCGTCGGGAAATAACGGTAGAGCAGCGGCTGGGTGATGCCCATTCGCTTCGCCAACTCGGTGGTGCTGCCGGTCAACCCGTAGTCGGCAAAATAGCGCCGCGCCGCTGCGACGATCATCTGCTCGCGGTCGGCCGGCACCATGCGGCGGCGGCGCGGCGCTGCCTCGCCCCCCTCGCCGGCCGGCTTCGTGCGGCTGCTCTTCGCGTCAGTGAGCAATGATGACCAACCAATCCCCGGTAGCAGCTTGATATCGTCGCGTAGCAGGATTCTCGGTAGGCGCGCTGGCTAGGTCAAGGGAGCGGGCTCGCCGGCACGCTCTCGCAGACATAGCTCAGGTATCGAAGCCATAGAGCCTGGCCGGATTATCCACCAGGATCGCCTTGCGCACCGCCTCATCCGGCTCCCAGTCGAGCAGCAGGTCGATCAGGTCGCCATCATCCGGCATATGGCCGGCAATGGCGGTGTGCGGCCAGTCGCTGCCCCAGACGCAGCGGCTCGGGGCGTGCGCGATCAGCAGCTTGGCGAGTGGCGGCACGTCCGCATAAGGGTGGCCTGCCGCCGAGGCGCGGTAGCCGCAGAGCTTGACCCAGGCCTTGCCGGCATCGAGCAGGCGCAGGATCGCGGCGACGACGGCGGGGTCGTTCCTCGCCTCGTCCGCGCTCAGCGCCGCCATATGGTCGAGCACTGCCGGCACCGGCAGCTTGGCGAGGGTCGGCAGGATGTCCGGCCAGGATACCGGCGGCACGTAGAGCTCGACATGCCAGCCGAGCGGCGCGATCTTGCGCGCCACGGTCTCGAGATCGGCGATGGCGGCGCCGCCTCCCGCCGTGGTGATGAAGCGGGCGGCGCGGATGCCGGCGGCATCGAGGGCGCACAGATCGTCCTGCGAAATGTCGGGCGACACGGCGGCGACGCCGCGGGCGCGATGCTGGCCGAGCTCGGCGATGGCGTCGACCGTGCGGGAGTTGTCGGTGCCGTAGAAGCTCGGCTGGACGATGACCATGCGCTCGATGCCGAGCGTGCCGGCCATGCGCAGATAGGCGTCAGTCAGCGCGTCCGGCGCCGTGAAGGTGCGGCTGGGCGAGACCGGGTAGCGCGCCTCGGGCCCGATGATGTGGCAATGGCAATCGCAGGCATTCTCGGGGACGACGAGCGTCGGACTGCGCGTGACGGCGCGCGGCGGTTGGCAAAGGTTCATGGGACTGGCTTTCGATCGGGGCCGGCGTGCGACGAGGTGCCCTTGCGGCTCACTCGCCCTTTGCCTTGGCCTTCAGGTCCGGTGTGATCTCGACATAGACGTTGCGCTTCACGGTGGTCAGGTGCTCGTGGATGCGCTTGGTCCAGGGCGATTGCTGGGAGATCTTCTTGTAGGCCTCGGATTGCATGACCTCCGGGCTCTCGAGCTCATAGACCGCCAGGTATTTCGGCGAGCCGTCGATGGCGACGAAGCGCCGGCCGTTGAGGAAGCCGGGGCAGTTGACGCGATCGGGGAAATGCTCCTCGTCGTACCAGCGGTTGAATTCCTCTTCCCATTCCGGCTCGACATCGATCATCGCGATCATGAGGCCGCGCCTCTCTGACGTGCTCAAGACAACCCCTCCCAATGGCGCGGCCTGCCGCCGCTTTTCTTGATGTCGTTGACTGCTGTCGCAGGGCGTGCGCCGCCGGATTCGCGATGCGCCCGGTGACGTCCACCCGCCTGCCTTGCACCCGCCTGCCTTGCTTATTTATTGATCTACAAATAGCCTTCACTGTCAAGCTCAGGCAGGTCTCACGCCGGCGTTGATCGCCTGGCGGAGCGAGAGCAGCCAGCGTCCGTCCTGCTTGGTCCAGATCAGGACGAAGAGCAGCGTCATCATCAGGTTGGGGCCGCCGGCCGTGGCCACGGCCATGTCGAGCGTGCCGTTCATGACGGCGAGGTCGCCGCGGATGCGCATGACGACGTCGCGGCTGGCGATGGAGTTGTAGTCGTAGTGCCGGGCCTTCACGCGGTCGAGATACTCGGCCTTGCCCTCCGCCACGGCGGTCGAATGGATGTAGCTCAGGTCCGGGCTCAGGACCTTGTCGAGCGCGGCGAGATCGACGGCGATCATCGCGGCATAGAGCGCGCTCTCCGCCGCGCGGATGGCGGCCTCTTCACTGCTGTCTTGCGTCATGCCCTTGCCTCCGGCTCTAGCGGCCAAAGCCGTGAACGAGATCGGTCAATCGCTTTGCCTCCGCCGCCAGGAACCCCAGGTCGGAGCCCACGGACACATAGCGCGCGCCCTTGGCGACCAAATCGGCGATGAGATCGTGCCGCCCGGCGAGCCCGCCCACGCCGGCGTGCTTGCCGTGCCGGCGGCACGCCGCGATCGTATGCTCGAAGGCCTCGCGCAGGCGCGGGTGATCGAAGTCGCCGGTGACGCCGAAATCGGCGCAGAGGTCGTTGCTGCCGATGAAGAGCAGGTCGACGCCGGGAACCGCGGCGATCTCGTCGAGACGCTCCAGGGCCGCCGCGGATTCGATCATGATCACCACGCTGGTGGCCTCGTTGAAGAGCCGATGCGTCTCGGCGACCGCCGGATTCTGGTAGCCGAAATGCGGCATGGCCCCGCCGTCGGAACGGCGGCCTTGCGGTGGGAACTTCACCAGTTCGACGACGTCCTGCGCCGCAGCGGCGGTCTCGACATGCGGCGCGACGATGCCGAGCGCTCCGCCATCGAGAACGCGCGAGACCAGCCCCGACGAGATCGACGGCACCCGGACGAAGGGCGTGACGCCGACTGCCATCGCGGCGATGCAGATGTCGCTGGTCGACTGGAGCGATATCGGGCTGTGCTCGAGATCGACATAGATCGTGTCGAAGCCCGCGGCGGCGGCCAAGGCCGCGATGGCGGGCTTGTCCACCAACCGCACGGCCATCGAGGTGACCACCTCGTCCCTGGCGAGCTTGTCCTTGAGGTGGTTGCGGGGCTGGATCACGGGCATGGTGGCGGCCTTTGCTGCGAGCGGATCGGGGTCTCGGGCGGAAACGGCCTGTCGGGCCATGGGCAGCCGAAGCGCAGTTCGTCCCGGCCAGCAGTGACGAGCACCGTCACCGCGTCGATCGCGGCAGGTTTCACAGCGTTTCCTCCAGCGTCGCGCCGCACGGTCGGGACACGTGGCTGCAAGCTGCCACAGCCTGGCTGGCGTCGGCATCTTCCACCCCATGGCCCAGAGCGAGATCGGCTTGAGCGTTATTAATTTTAGAATTATAAATAATGAGGCTTCGAAGACGAAGTCAACCGCCGACAGCCCTTCGCCATCAAGTTTGCGGCGCACAAAAAGATATTCCTATCAACATGATAGGAAAAACATGTCAGGCCGCCATCTTAATTATAGCTTACTAAAAAACGTTGTGCAGCGGCCTCATTTGCGTTAATCCTCGACGCCAGAATGCGAGAGCCGGCCACTGTGGCGCAGCCCCGGACGGGAGGCTCCGAGCAGGGTTCGCAAACAGTCTCAGCAGAGGAGCGCGCCGGCCAGGAAGGGCCGCAGCCGGACTCAAGACAGCCAAACAAAAATAGAAGACCATTGGGGAGGATGCATGCCAGACGTCATGAGCAATGACGAAGCCGAGTCATGGGATTCGGATGAAAAGACCTGGGACAAGCACATCAACGAGCAGTTCGTTGCCATGCATCCCGCGCTCTATCGAATCGACTACATCGTCATCAAGGCGACCGAGTGGATCCTCGTCGCCGCCGGCGTGCTCTTCACCTTCCTGATCTCGTACGACGTCGTCTCCCGCTACGTCTTCGGCTCATCCTCCTTCTTCGTCAGCGCAGGGGCGAAGTTTCTGCTGCTCTGGTTCTTCCTGCTCGGCGCGGGGTTGGCCCTGCGTCAGGGCTCCCATGTCGGCTTCGAGCTGCTGGTCAACAACCTCAAGCCCGGCCCCGCACGGATCGTGAAGCTGGTCGGGCAGGTCCTGTCCCTGGTGTTCTTCGTCGAGATGCTGTGGAGCGGCCTCGTCTCGCTCGGTCCGGCCGCGAAGCAAACGGATCCGGCCCTCAACCTAAGCCTGCTCTGGGGCTTCCTGGCGATCCCGGTCGGATTTGCGCTGCTGATCTACCACATGCTCGTGCTGATGGCGCTTGACCGGCGCGCGGCCGCCTCTGCCGGGAGGGCGGCGTCATGATGCTGCCCATCGTCGGCATCCTCTTCCTGCTGACCATCGTGATCGGCATGCCGGTGGCGTTCGGCATGGGCTTCGCCACCTCGACCTTCATGCTCTTCGTCGAGGGCATGGAGCCGACCATCCTGGCGCGGCGCTTCTACTCGTCGCTCGGGTCGTTCCCGCTGCTCGCCATTCCGCTTTTCACCATGCTCGGCATCCTGGCCGACCGGGCCCACATGCTGCCGCGCATGGTCGTGTGGCTGCAAATGGTGCTCGGCCGCTCGCGCGGCGGCATGGCCTATCTCAACGTGCTGCAATCGCTGGTCTTCGCCGGCGCCGGCGGCACGGCGGTCTCGGACATCGCCTCGACCGGCCGCGTCCAGATCCAGCTGATGGTGCGTGCCGGCTATCCCGTGCTCTACAGCGCGGCCCTGACCGCGGCGACGGCCGTGATCGGCCCGATCATCCCGCCGAGCCTGGCGATGATCATCTACGCCATGTCGGTCGGCAACGTCTCGGTCGGCGCACTCTTCATCGCGGCGATCGTGCCCGGCCTGCTGTTCACCGCCGGCTTCCTGGTGATGACCTGGTACACGACCAAGAAGCACAATTACGGCAAGGTGCTCGAACGCCCCTTGCCGCGCGAGCTGATCAAACAGACCATCGCCGTACTGCCGCTGCTCTTCCTGCCGGTGGTGATCGTCGGCGGCATCGTCGGCGGCATCTTCACCACCACCGAATCCGCCGGCATCGGCGTGGTCTACACGCTGATCATCGGCTTCCTGTCGAAGCCCGGGCTGAGATGGCGGGACATCTACGATTCCGTGCTCTACAGCGCGATCATCAGCTCGGTCGTCGGCATGCTGCTGGCGACGGGGTCGATCATCGCCTGGCTGTTCGCCTTCGACGGCGTGACCCAGACGCTGGCCGACTTCCTGACCTCGGTCACCGATAGCCCGACGGTGTTCCTGCTCCTGGTGATGCTCGCCCTGCTCGCGCTCGGCATGGTGATGGACGCCGTGCCGATCATGGTGGCGATCGCGCCGCTGCTGGCGCCGATCGCCGTGCAGTACGGCGTGCCCGACGTCCAGTTCGGCCTCATCTTCGTGATCAGCTGCATGGTCGGCATCGTCCATCCGCCCGTCGGCGTCATCCTGTTCATGACGTCGAGCCTGGTGAACGTCTCGGTCGAGCGCCTGTCGCTGGCCATCCTGCCCTTCGTCATCTGGCTCGTCCTCGTCGTCGTCCTGATGATCTTCATCCCGCAACTGACGACATGGCTGCCGGCGGCGCTGGGCTTCTGAACTTGCAGGCAATGCAAGGCGCGACTTGGCAAGACGCGACTTGGCAAGACGCGACCTGCCGGAAGCCGAGGTAACGGCCTCGCCAGCTTCCGGTCACGACAAAATCAACCCGAGGGAGGAATGACCATGAATCGCAAAGACATCCACCGGACCAAGGGCCTCAACCGCCGCGACGCGCTGAAGCTGGCCGCTGCCGCGGCCGGCACGGTGGGCCTCGCCATGCCCGCCATCGGCCAGTCGCCGGTGCGCCTGCGCTTCGGCCACATGGTGCCGGCGAACACCGTCTATCACCAGGCGATCCAGCGCTTCGGCGACGAGCTCGCCGCCCTGTCGTCGAACAAGTTCCGGCTGCAGATCTTCCCGAGCTCGCAGCTCGGCCCGATCTCCGAGATGCTGCAATCGGTGCAGGCCGGCTCGCTCGACTTCAGCATGGCGGTCCCGGCCTGGTACTCGAACTTCGTCAAGCCGATGGACGTCTTCACGCTGCCCTACATGATCGACTCGCCGGTGAAGCTGCGCACCGCGCTCGAGGGCGAGATCGGCGCCGACATCTCGAAGATGACCGAGGCCGTCGGCCTCAAGGTCTTCGGCTACTGGCTGCTCGGGCCCCGGCACATCGTCAACCGGGTGCGCCCGGTGCAGAAGCCGGCTGATACCGTTGGCCTCAAGCTGCGCGTCATCAACAGCGAGGTCTACATGGCCGCGTTCAAGGCACTCGGCGCGAGCCCGGTCGCGATGGATCCGTCCGAGCTCTACCTCGCCTTGCAGCAGGGCGTCGTCGACGGCTTCGAGTATCCGCTGCCGGACGTGGTCGACCAGAAGATGTACGAGGTCGCGCAATACGTCTCGCTCGACGCTCATACGATGGATTTCTTCCTCAACGCCACCAGCCCGGCGACCTGGAAGAAGTTCGCGCCCGAAGAGCAGGCGATGATCAACCAGGCCATGAAGAAGGCCATGGACTGGCAATGGGATGCCCAGCCCAAGGACATCGAGCGGGCCCGCGCCACGCTCGAGAAGGTCGCCAAGGTCAACGTCATCACGCCGGAGAACAAGGCGCTCTTCGTCAAGGCGACGGAGCAGGTCCACACCCAGTTCGAGGGGAAGATCGGCAAGGCCTGGCTCGACAAGTGCAGCACCGCCCTCAAGGGCGCCTGAGCCGACAATGCGAGGGGCGCTTGCGGCCAAGCCGCAGGCGCCCTGCCCTTCGATGCCGACGCGCGATCAAGATCCGAAAGACGCATGATGAAGCAAGCCTCCCTGCAGGACTGGTTCGAGATCAACGGCCTGTTCATCCGCTACGCGACGATGCTCGACCATTGCGACGTCGAAGGCGTGGTCGGCTGCTTCAGCGCGAGCGCCTTCATCGAAAGCCCGGTGCTCGGCCGCTTCGAGGGCCATGCCGGAATCCGCGACTTCGCGGAGCGGACGGAGCGCGTCACGCGCGAGCGCAAGGCCCAGTTCCGCCATGTCGTGAGCAACGTCACCGCCGAAGTCGATGGCGACAAGGCCAAGGCGCGGTGCTACCTGCTCGACTTCTACACCTGCGACGGCGAGACCGAGCTGCTCTCGCCCGGCGAGTATGTCTGCGACCTGACCCGCGTCGGCGGGCAATGGCTGTTCGACAGCCGCATCGTCATCATGGACAAGTCCTTCGACGTCCATATGTAGCGCCCGCTGCAGCCTGCGGCGCAGCGCGGCTTGACAAGCTCCGCCTATCTTGGTGTGCATCGTCGGCGGGTCGGCTGACGGCCCGGACGCCGGGACGGTCTTCGAGATCATGGTCGCACGCAGCATGGCCGGCAGCTTCTGGCTCACGCTCTCCGTTTCGGCGGCTATGTACGGCTGCGCCGCGGCTCAGAGCGGCCGAGGTTGAGCGCAGCGCGTCGCGCGCCTCGACCTCCCCCGTCCTGCCTCTCCGGTTTCGAAGGGCCGCCAGCCGCGCGGCAACAGCCATGCTCGAACGCACCGCCATCCTCACCCTCTCCTGCCCGAACCGCCCGGGCATCGTCGCCGCCGTCTCGACGCTTCTGTTCGAGGCCGGCTGCAACATCCTCGACGCCCAGCAATTCGACGATACCGAGACCGGCCGCTTCTTCATGCGCGTCGTCTTCAACCGGCTCGACGAGGCGCAGTCGCAGGAGGCGATCGCCGGCTCCATCGCCACCCTCGCCGGGCGCTTCGCGATGGACTACACGCTGCGCGAGGTCGCGGCGAAGAAGCGCGTCATGCTGCTGGTCTCCAAGTTCGACCATTGCCTGGCCGACCTGATCTACCGCTGGCGCATCGGCGAGCTGCCGATGGAGATCTCGGCGATCGTCTCCAACCACCCGAGCGACAGCATCGCCTCGACCGATCTCGACGGCCTGCCCTTCCACCACCTGCCGGTGACGCGCCAGAGCAAGATGGAGCAGGAGGCCAGGATCTGGCAGCTGGCGCAGGAGACGAAGACCGACCTCGTCGTGCTCGCCCGCTACATGCAGATCCTGTCGGACGGGCTCTCGGCCAAGCTGGCTGGCCGCTGCATCAACATCCACCACTCGTTCCTGCCCGGCTTCAAGGGCGCCAAGCCCTACCACCAGGCGCATGAGCGCGGCGTCAAGCTGATCGGCGCCACCGCGCACTACGTCACCTCCGACCTCGACGAGGGCCCGATCATCGAGCAGGACGTCGAGCGCATCTCGCACCGCGACACGCCCGACGACCTCGTGCGCAAGGGCCGCGACATCGAGCGCCGCGTGCTGGCGCGCGCCGTGCTCCACCATCTCGAGGACCGCGTCCTGCTCAACGGCAAGAAGACCGTCGTCTTCACCGATTGAGAGCGGCCGTTTACGCGGGCCTTATGCCCACCGGCGCCTTCGGAATGGCGCGCTTGCGCCGCATGGGCCGATTATCCGCTCCGTTAGGGAGGTCGAGATGGTCGCCTATGATGCATTGCGCTGGCCGGAGCGCCGGCGGGTCCTGCGCGCCGACAAGCGGGCCAAGCCGTCGGACGGCGCCCTGCTGGACCTGCTGCAATCGCTCGCGCTGTTGCTGCTGCTCGCGGGCGTGATCGCTATCCGCGTGGGGCTGATCACGTCGACCGGTTAAGTTGCGCCGTCCAGCATATTCGCTTTGGTCCGGCAAGCGCCCGGGCGTATGGAGCGCATGTGCGCGACGGGATTGGCAGGAGCTCAGGCAACCGGTCAAAAAGCCCCCCGAAGGACGCTGACTGAGGGGACGGCAGCCCATGACCATGCAATCCACCAAGCCCGGCTGGACCGTGCCCGATGCCGACGAGGCGCCGCTGGAGAGCGTGCGCTTCCACGGCCTGAAATCCGGGCCGAAGCTGCTCGTGCTCGGCGCCGTCCATGGCAACGAGACCTGCGGCCCGAACGCGATCGCCCGCATCATCGAGGATTGCCGGGCCGGCCGCCTGCTGATCCGCCACGGCGAGGTCACCTTCGTGCCGGTCGCCAACGCCAAGGCCTATCGCCAGAACACGCGCGAGGGCGACCGCAACCTCAACCGCGACATGTACGAGCGGCCGCAGCCGGTCGACAACGAGGACCGGATCGGCCGCCGGCTCTGCGCCCTGCTGCGCGAGCACGACATGCTGCTCGACGTGCATTCCTTCCGCGGCGAAGGCGAGCCCTTCGTCTTCTTCGGGCCGGAGAACAATGCCGGCGAGCTCGAGCCCTTCCGGCACGAGGCCGCCGAGCTCGCGCTCGCCGCCTGCCTCGGCGTCCCCGTGGCGATCCATGGCTGGCTCGACAACTACATGCAGATCATTGCGGCGCGCAAACGCCTGAACCTGCCGCCGCTGGCGGTCACGGAAGGGTACGGCACGACGGAGTACATGCGCTTCGCCGGCGGCTATGCCGTCACGCTCGAATGCGGGCAGCATGACGACCCCGCCTCGGTCGAGGTCGGCTATGTCGCGATCCGCAACACGCTGGCGCTGCTCGGCCTGATCGACGCACCGCCACCTCCGTCAGCGCTCACCACCATCATCCACATGGTCGAGGTCGTGATCTGCGAGGCGGAGGGCGACAAGGTCGAGGGCGGCTGGAAGACCGGCGATGCCGTGCCGGCCGGCGCGGTCATGGCGCGGCGCGCGGATGGCAGCGCGGTGACGGCGCCGGTCGACGGCTTCATCATCTTCCCGAGCGCGACCGCCAAGCCGGGCGAGCCAATCTGCCATTTTGGCGTCGCGAGCAAGCGCAAGCACTGATCCGGTTAAGAATGGGCACGCGCCCTCGCCTCCCGGAGCGCTCATGGCGAATATGCGCTGTGCCGCTGGTCATCCGGTCCGAACTCTGCATGGTGGCCTTAACACCAGAAACCGCATGAGCGCGGGCAAGAGATGCCGGATGCCACAGCGCAGCGCCCAACCCCGCTGCAACTCTTCCTGATCTTCACCCGCATCGCGCTGACCAGCTTCGGTGGCGGCCTGAGCGGCTGGTTCCTGCGCGAGTTCGTGCAGACCCGCAAGCTGATGAGCGAGGAGGAGTTCCTCAACGGGCTGGCGATCGCGCAGGCGCTGCCGGGCGTCAACGTCACCAACATGGCGATCTGGATCGGCTATCGCATGGCCGGGCGCAACGGCGCTATCGCGAGCTTCCTCGGCATCATCGTGCCGCCGGCCTTCCTGGTCGTGGCGATCGGCAGCGTCTTCGCCTCGTTCTCCAAGTATGAGCTCAGCCATGTCGCGCTCGACGGCGCGGCCTCGGCCGCCATCGGCCTGTCGCTGGCGATGGGGCTGACGGCGGCGCGGCGGGTGCCGCGCAAGCTCTTCCCGCTCGCCGTGATGGCCGCGACCTTCGTGGCGATCGGCATCCTGCAATGGCCCACGCTCTGGACGGTGCTCGGCGCCGGCTCGGTCAGCGTCGCCGTCGCCTATGCCGGGAGGTGAAGCGCTCGCGATGCCGAACCTCGCCTGGAGCATCCTGCTGGTCTTCGCGCCGCTCTCGCTGGTCACGATCGGTGGCGGGCAGAGCGCCGTCGCCGACATGCACCGCCAGATCGTCGACGTGCACCACTGGATGACGGCGTCGCAATTCGTCGACGCCTTCGCGATCTCGCGCATGGCGCCCGGCCCAGGCTCGCTGCTGGCGACGCTGATCGGCTGGCAGGTCGCGGGCTTCTGGGGAGCGGTGGCGGCCACAGTCGGCATCTTCGGCCCGACCGCGTTCCTGATCTACGGCGTCGCCCATCTCTGGTCGCGCTACGAGGGCGCGCGCTGGCAGAAGGCGCTCGAGACCGGGCTGAGGCCCGTCGCGGCCGGCATGATCCTGGCCGCGACCTATGTCCTGATCCAGGCGATGGATGGCGGCTGGATCGCGCGTTCGACCGCACTGGTCTCGACGGCGCTGCTGATGCTGACCCCGGTCAACCCGATCATTCTGATCGGCGCCGGCGCCGCCTGCTTCATGGGCCTGCACACGCTGGCGCTGATCTGAAGGGCGCCATCGCTCGTTGACCTCCAGCCCTCATCCTGAGGAGCGCGAAGCGCGTCTCGAAGGATGGTTCAGTGCGCTCTGGAGCATCCTTCGAGACGCCGCTGCGCGGCTCCTCAGGATGAGGGCTGCGGGAATCTCAAGCGGCCTCTTACCTCGCGAAGCTGATCGGGTAGCTGGTTTCCGGGTGACGCATCACGCCGATCGGGATGCCGTAGATCGCCTGGAGCTGCGCCGGGGTCATGATCTCCTCGGGCGGGCCGCGGGCGATCAGCCTGCCTGAATGCAGCGCCAGGATCTCGTCGCAGAAGCGCGCGGCCATGTTGACGTCGTGCAGCACGACGACGACGCCCAGTCCGCGCTCGGCCGCGAGCCGATGCACCAGCGAGAGCACCTCGACCTGATGGGCGACGTCGAGCGCAGAGATCGGCTCGTCGAGCAGCAGGCATTCGGCATCCTGCGCCACCAGCATGGCGAGCCAGGCGCGCTGGCGCTCGCCGCCCGAGAGCGTATCGACCAGCCTGTCGGCGAAGGACTCGATATCGGTCAACGCCATGGCTTCCGCGACCTTGTCGCGGTCGACCTGGCCGAAGCGGCCGAGCGCGCCATGCCAGGGATAGCGGCCGAGCGCGACCAGCTCCTTGACCAGCATGCCCTGCGCCGCCGGCGTCTGCTGCGGCAGATAGGCGACCTTACGGGCGAAGGGCCGGTCGCCCCATTCCTTCAGCGCCTTGCCCTCGAAGCGGACGATGCCCGAGGAGGCCGGCTGCTGGCGCGCGAGCAGCTTGACCAGCGTCGATTTGCCCGAGCCGTTATGGCCGATCAGCCCGACGACCTTGCGCGCCGGCAGATCGAGCGTCAGCGGCGCGAGCAGGACCCGGCCGGGGATCGCGAAGCTGACCGCATCGAGCGCGAAGAGCGGCGCGTCCGGGATGTGGATGTTCGAAGTGAGGGGGGCGAAGGACAAGGGTCGACCTCCAGAGGAAGAGACAAGCGGCGAGCAGCTATGCCGTTCGCACGGAAAGGATTTCAGAGATCAGGCGTCCTCGACCGCGATCTCCATGCCATCGAACGCAACTTCAATTCCCGCCGGCAACCTCTTGGTCAGGCTGACATAATCGAGGTCGATGTGGAGGTCTGTCAGCACCGCGCGCCTCGGCTTGAGTTCGGCGATCGCCTCCAGCGCCTCAGTCAGGTTGAAATGGCTGGGATGCGGCGAGTCGCGCAGACAGTCGAGGATCAGCACGTCGAGACCGGCCAGCGCCGCCTTGGCCTCGGGCGGGATGAAGCTGACATCCGGGACATAGGCGAGCGAGCCGAAGCGGAAGCCGAGCGCCCGGTAGCCCGGCCCATGCTCCAGCGCGATGGGCTCGGCGACGATGGCCCCCCCAACGCCGTCGAGCTTCAGCGGCCGGTCGAGCTCCAGCGGCCGCATCTCCAGGATCGGCGGGTAGAGGCTGCCGGGCGGCGTCTCGAAGATATAGCCGAAGCGGCTGAGCAGCGTCGCGGCCGTTACGTCATCGGCATAGACCGGGATGCGGCGGCGCATGTGCAGCACGAGCGCGCGCATGTCGTCGATGCCGTGGGTGTGGTCGGCATGATCATGGGTGAAGAGCACGGCGTCGAGATGCATGATCCCGGCATCGATGAGCTGCTCGCGCAGGTCGGGCGTGGTGTCGACGATCAGGCTGGTGGCGCCTTCGGGTGAGCTGCGCTCGACCAGGATCGAGCAGCGCCGGCGCCGGTTCTTCGGGTTCTTCGGATCGCAGGCGCCCCAGCCCGAGCCCGGGCGCGGCACGCCGCCGGAAGAGCCGCAGCCGAGGATCGTGACCGTCAGCGCCATTTCAAGCTTGCATCACGCGACCTGCGCCACCGGTGCCGCATGGTCCATCTTCCAGTAGCAGCGCCGGGCATTGGCCGTGGTGACGCCGGCCATCTCGTCCAGGCTCATGCCGCGGACCTCGGCCAACGTCTTAGCCGTCTCGACGACATAGGCGGGCTGGTTCTGCTTGCCGCGGAAGGGCACCGGGGCAAGGTAAGGCGCGTCGGTCTCGACCAGCAGCCGGTCGAGCGGGACAGCGGCCGCGATCCGGCGCAGATCCTCCGAGGTCTTGAAGGTCAGGATGCCGGAGAAGGAGACGTAGAGCCCAAGCTCGACCCCGACGCGGGCCAGTTCAGGCCCGGCGGTGAAGCAGTGCAGGATGGCGGGGAACGCGCCCTTCGCCATCTCCTCGCGCAGGATCGCGATCACATCCTCATCCGCCTGACGGGCATGGATGACGAGCGGGAGCTGCGTCATCCGGGCGGCAGCGATATGGGTGCGGAAGCCCTGCGCCTGCGCCTCGCGCGGGCTCTTGTCGTAATGGTAGTCGAGCCCGGCCTCGCCGATGGCGACGCAGCGCGGGTGCTCGGAGAGTTTTGCCAGCTGCTCGGCGCTGACGTCGAGCTCCTCATGCGCGTTGTGCGGATGCGTGCCGACCGAGCACCAGACCGCAGGAAAGCGCTCGGCGATCGTCCTATAGGCCTCGAAGCGCGCGACGCGGGTCGAGATCGTGACCATGCGCTTCACGCCGGCGGCCTCTGCCCGTGCGACGTAGCCGGCGAGGTCTTCCGCGAAGTCGGGGAAGTCGAGATGGCAATGCGTATCGATCAACATCAGGCGACCTGCCCGGCTTCCGGTTCGACATAGCGCGGGAAGATCGCGCTCGGCGCCGGCAAGGTGGTACCGCCGACGAGCCGACCGCTTTCGCCGAGCGAAGCGAAGACGCGCGCGTCCGGCGCCACCGCGAGCAGGTCGAGCAGCTTGCCTGCCGCCTCCGGGATCACCGGCAGCGTCAGGATCGCGACCTGCCTGAGCACCTCGGCCGTGACGTAGAGCACCGTGTCGCGGCGGGCCGGGTCGCTCTTGGTCAGCCGCCACGGCTCGTTCGCGGCGAAGTAGCGGTTGGCCTCGGCCACGACGGCCCAGATCTCGGCCAGCACGACGTGCAGGGCGAAATCCTCCATCGCCGCGCGCGCCTTCGCGAGTGCGGCGTCGGCCAGCGCGAGCATGGCCTGGTCGCCCTCGGTGAAAGCCCCGGGCGACGGCACCCTGCCCTCGCAGTTCTTGGCGATCATCGAGAGCGAGCGCTGCGCCAGATTGCCGAGGTCGTTGGCGAGGTCGGCGTTGATGCGCCCGACGATCGCCTCATGGCTATAGTTGCCGTCCTGGCCGAACGAGACCTCGCGCAGGAAGAAATAGCGCAGCTGGTCGACGCCATAGGCCGCGGCGAGATCGAACGGATCGACGACGTTGCCGACCGATTTCGACATCTTCTCGCCCTTGGAGAGCAGGAAGCCATGGCCGAAGACGCGCTTGGGCAGCGCCAGCCCCGCCGACATCAGGAAGGCCGGCCAATAGACCGAGTGGAAGCGGATGATGTCCTTGCCGATGATGTGGACGTCGGCCGGCCAATAGTGCCAGCGCGGGTCGTTCTCATCGGGGAAGCCGCAGCCGGTGACATAGTTGTTCAGCGCGTCGACCCAGACATACATGACGTGCTTGGGCGCGCCGGGCACGGGCAGGCCCCAGTCGAAGGTGGTGCGGCTGATCGAAAGGTCCTGCAGCCCGCCCTTGACGAAGCTGACGACCTCGTTCCGGCGCGTCTCCGGGCCGACGAAGTCCGGCTGAGACTCGTAGAGCGCCAGCAGCTTGTCCTGATAGGCCGAGAGGCGGAAGAAGTAGCTCTCCTCCTCGGTCCACTCGACCGGCGTGCCCTGCCCGCCGATGCGGACTCCATCCGCATTCAGATGGGTCTCCTCCTCAGCGTAATAGGCCTCATCGCGCACCGAGTACCAGCCGGCATAGCGATCGAGATAGATGTCGCCATTGGCCTCCATCCGGCGCCAGAGCTCCAGCGTCGAAGGCAGATGGTCGGCGTCGGTGGTGCGGATGAAGCGGTCATAGGCGCAGTTCAGCGCGTCGGCCATGGCCTTGAACTTCGGCGCCATGACATCGACCAGCTCAAGCGCCGTCAGGCCCTGCTTGGCGGCGGCCTGCTGGATCTTCTGGCCGTGCTCGTCGGTGCCGGTCTGGAAATAGACGTCGTAGCCGTCGAGCCGCTTGAATCGGCAAATCGCGTCCGCCGCCACCACCTCATAGGCGTGGCCGATATGCGGCGCCCCGTTCGGGTAGGAGATCGCCGTCGTCAGATAGAATTTCGGGGCCGTCGCCATCAATCGATCCGCACATATCACTGGCTGCGGCCATGCCCCGGCCGAACCAAGCGGCGGCTGGGAGATAGCCTGTCCTCACGTTCACGCTGCGCGCGACCGGCGAACCGCATCCGACAGGTCATGAAACATCGTCATCACGAGCGGCCGGCGGTCGAGATTGTAGGTTTCCACCTCGCGGGCCGCGCGTCCCAGCTTTTCCCATACCTCCGCCAGCGGTGCAAGGCGGCCAGGCCCGGCGGCGGCATGCGCATGAAGGTGGGACGAGAGCCAGCTCTGGATCGTCTCGATCATGACGGCGAAATCGCTCTCGCCGGCACGCCCCGCGACATCCTCGGCCAGCGCCATCAACGCGGAAAGGTCGACGCCCGGCAGCGCGTCGAGCCGCGCCCGCACCGCCTCGACCAACGCCAGCGTCTCGGGATCGACATAGGTCAAGGCGCGTCTCACCGAGCCGTCGGCGAGCGATGCGGCACGCCGCAGGGCCGAGCCGTCGAACGGATCGCCCATGCGCTCCAGCGCGATCTCGCTGGCCTCGGCCACCTCGGCCTCGCTGAGCGCCTCGAAGGTGATCAGCCGGCAGCGCGAGCGGATGGTCGGCAGCAGCCGGCCGGGCGCATGCGCCACGATCAGGAAGAGCGCGCGCGCCGGCGGCTCCTCCAGCAGCTTCAGCAGCGCATTGGCGCTGGCGCGGTCCATGTCCTCGGCCGCATCGACGATGCAGACGCGCCAGCCGCCCTCGGCGGCACTCGATCCGAAGCGGTCGATGACCTTGCGCACCGACTCGACCGGGATATTGCTGGTGACGCTCTTGCCGTCGGGCTTCACGATCCGGCGCAGCAGATGCAGGTCGGGATGCGATTGCGCGATGATGCGCCGGGTCGCGGCATCCGCCTCCGGCATTGCCAGGCTGTCGGCCCTATGGGCGCGGGCGAGCGGATCACCTGCCGCCAGCACGAAACGGGCGACGCGATAGGCGAATGTCGCCTTTCCGATGCCCTCCGGCCCGCCGATCAGCCAGGCATGGTGCATGCGGCCGGAGCGCAGCGCGTCGACGAAGGCCTGCTCCTGCCTGGCATGGCCGACGAGCGCCAGCGTCTCGCGCGGATGCGGCGCGCTGGGCAGGCGGTCGGGCTCAATCGAAGTCTCGCGCATCAGGCGTCCTGATTCAAAGGCAGCCTCTCGCAGAGCACCTCCCAGGCCGCTTCGGCAAGCTTTTCCGGCGGCTGGCTGGCGTCAAGCACCGCGCAGCGCTCGGGCTCCTTCTCGGCGATGGCGAGATAGGCCGCACGGAGCTTGCGATGGAAGGCGAGGTTCTCGCCTTCGAAGCGGTCCTTGCCCTCGCCCGGACTGCGGCGCTTGGCGGCGCGGGCAAGGCCCGTCTTCGGGTCGAGGTCGAGGATCAGCGTCAGGTCGGGCGTCAGCCCGTCGATGGTGACCTGCTCCAGTTCCGCCAGCAGCGCCGGATCGATGCGACCGAGCGTGCCCTGATAGGCGCGCGTCGAGTCGATGAAGCGGTCGCAGATGACCCATTCGCCGCGGACGAGCGCTGGGCGGATGCGGCGGTCGATATGGTCGATGCGGGCGGCCGAGAACATCAGCGCCTCGATGAAGGGGCCGTGTGGCTTGATCTGGCCGGACAGGATGGTCTCGCGGATCGCCTCGGCCTTGGGCGAGCCACCGGGCTCGCGCGTCAGGTCGACTTCGACGCCGGCCATGCGCAGGCGCTCGGCAAGCGAGCGGGCCAGCGTCGACTTGCCAGCGCCCTCCCCGCCCTCGAGCGTGATGAAGCAACCATACTCCATGTTAGCTACGCTTCAGCACCTTGCGCACCCAGCCGGTGGCGGCCTCCATCAGCGCGTCGAAGGCGCGGCTCTGCAAGGTGCCCGGCTCGACCGACTCGGCGGCGTAGAGCGGCACGTCGAGCGTCTTGACGTCGCCGCGCGTCACCAGCAGGCGCCCGACTTCCGCGCCCTCCTGGACCGGCACGGTGAGCGGGCCGCGATAGACGATGCGGGCGTTCAGCCGTTCGGTGCTGCCGCGCGGCAGCAGCAGGCTGACGGGCCCCTTCGCCTTGAGGCCGATGCGCCCCTTGGTTCCGCCGAAGACGCTGGCCTCGCCGATGATCTCGCCCTCGGCGAAGACCTGGCGGGTCTCGAAGGCGCGAAAGCCCCATTCCAGCAGCTTGCGGGCCTCCTGGGCCCGGTCGCGCCCGGTCTTGAGGCCGTTGACCACCACGATCAGGCGCTGGCCCTTCTGCACGGCCGAGCCGACCAGGCCGAAGCCGGCTTCGTCGATATTGCCGGTCTTCAGGCCGTCGGCGCCGATATCCATGGTCAGCAGCGGGTTGCGGTTCTGCTGCTTGATCTTGTTCCAGGTGAACTCGCGCTCGCCGAATATCTTGTAGAGCTCGGGATAGGTTTTGATGATGTGGTCGGCGAGCAAGGCAAGCTCGCGGGCCGTGACGCGCTGCTGCGGGTCACCCATGCCGGTGGCGTTCTTGAAGACCGATTTGGGCAGGCCCAGTGCCCTCACCCGCTCGGTCATGATGCGGGCGAAGGTCGCCTCGTCGCCGGCAACCGCCTCGGCCAGCGCGATCGCTGCGTCGTTGCCGGATTGCACGATGATGCCGCGCAGGATGTCGGAGAGCTTGATGCGGCTGTTGAGCTGCGCGAACATGCTGGAGCCGCCCGAGACGCCGCCGCCCTTGCGCCAGGCGTTCTCGGATATGCCGATCTCACTGTCGAGGGTCAGCCGGCCCTGCGTCATCTCCTCGAAGGCGACGAGCACGGTCGCGAGCTTGGCCAGGCTCGCCGGCACCATCAACTCGTCGGCGGCCTTCTCGTAGAGCACGGTGCCGCTGGCGGTATCGAGCAGGATCGCGTGCGGGGCGAGCGACTGGAAGGCCTGCGCACGGGCAGCGCCGACGTGCAGCGCAGCGCACAGAAAAACCACAGCCAGAACAGCCGCCTGGAAAGCGGCCCTCAATCCAGGGCTCGTGCTGTCATGGTGCGGCGCGCTCATCTTGCGATCTGAAGCAGAGCGCGTGGCGCCGGGTCAAGCCTCGGCGCTGTCAATTCCGCGCTAGCGGGACCGTCTGCTGAGCCTTGAGGTCGCGGGCGAGCGGATGGTTCTTCGAGAAGCGCGCGATCGGCGCCCGCTCCGGCGCGGCGAACAGGCTGGCGACGGTCGCGCGAGCCGGCGGCAGCGGCGCAAGCGTCGGCGTGTTCGTCGGGCGAACCGTGACCGGCCGGCTGGCATTGGCGATGGTGTCGAGGTCGAAGGGCCGGTTCGGCGGCAGCGGAGCGCCGCGGACGACGACAGCGGCGCTCTGGGCCGGCGCGGTGGTCATCGAGGCGGCGACCGGCGCGGCTGGAGCAATGGTGCGGACGACAGGCTGCTCGGGCGCATAGGCCTGCACGACCGGCTGGCTGACGGGGGCAGGCGCCGGTTCGGGCCGGAAGCTTTCCTCGCGCGGGCTCTCGTCGAGATCGGCGCTCTGGGTGCGGTCGATGGAGACCGGCGCATTGCTCGCGACCATGGTGCGGGCGCTGGTGCCCGGGATCGCGGCCGGCTGGCCATCGGTGCGCAAGGTGGCGAGCAGGAGCTTGTCGTCGGAGCCGCCGAGCGAGGCCTGGCCGAGATATTCGAGCTTGATGCGGGCGGTGCCGAGATGGCGGAAGGCCAGCGCATCGGCCGTCTTCTGCGAGACGTCCATGACGCGGCCGCCATGATAGGGGCCGCGATCGTTGACGCGCACGATGATCGAGCGGCTGTTGAGCAGGTTGGTGACGCGGGCATAGGCCGGCAGCGGCATGGTCGGGTGCGCGGCGCTGATGCCCTGGCGGTCATAGACCTCGCCATTGGCGGTGCGGCGGCCATGGAAAGCCTCGCCATACCAGGAGGCGGTGCCGATCTGAGTATAGCCGAGCGGCTTGTCGTAGGGGGCGTAGCGCTTGCCGGCGACCGAATAGGGCCGGCCGATGAGTTGGCGGCCGCCGCCCTTCGGCACGGGCTCGCCATCGGCGATGACGCGCGGGCTGGCCGGGCCGTATTTCGACGACGGGAAAGCGCCGATCTCCTTCGAGCGGCCGCGGCGGGCGACCTGATCGTTGGCGCAATTGGCGAGGAAGACGCCGGCCAGAACCACGCAGCCGATACGCATGGCGCGGATGGCGGGGGACGAAGGGGGGCGGACGCACTCCGGGGCGGAATCGATTGCGGTCAATGCCGGGGCCAGGGAGCGAGCGCCTCGCGTCATGCCGTATTCCTACTCCTAGGCCGAAAAGGATAGCGTCGGCCAAGCCGCGACAGCGGCAAGGCCGAAGTTTTCGACCAATTCCGTTAAGAGAGCGTTAGCGAGCGGAAACGCGTGGAGCGCTTGCGTCGATCTGGCATCCCATGTGCCCTTGGGCGGGCATAAAGGTGTCGGAAATGCGGCGACTGTCAATCCAGGTTCCAGGCGGGACCATTTTTTCCACGACCGTGGCCATCACGCAACGGGGCGGAACGATGCAGAAAGCGGCTCCGAAGCTCGGTTTCCGGGCCTGTCTACGCCCATTTCAGAGAAATTCGAACCAGTCGAAGCGGCATTGCAAACGTTCTGCACAGCCGGGGCAAGGCAGGCCCGTCAAATCCGGAAACGTGGCGGCAAACGCCGGGCGGCCACGATTCGAACGCGGCCGAGTCTCGGCGAGAGACTGCGCTTCGCATGGCGCTTGCCAAACCGCCCTACTCCCGGCAATGACGGGGCCAGCCGGAAGGGTGGCCGAGTGGTTTAAGGCAGCGGTCTTGAAAACCGCCGTGGGTGGAAGCCCACCGTGGGTTCGAATCCCACCCCTTCCGCCAGCACACCGCTTAGTCATTGAGAAATCTCTAAGTACATGGCGTCTTAGGGAAAAAATCCCTCAACTGCTACACCGGACTGCTACACGGAACGTACTATTTCCGCGCCAAGTTCCCCGCGGACCTTCAGCACCTTTTCAAGTCGGGGGACCGTTCAAAGTCGCTCGACACGAAAGAGCTGCCTGAGGCCCGCCTGCGGTCTCGGGTGGAGAGCGTTCGGTTTGATGCAGAGATGGCGGAGCGCCGGAAGCGACTCAACGCACCGGCCTTAGCCGCGTTGAACTCAGGAGGGCCGCTCGTAGATGGTTCGGGCAACGTCGTCGGCGTGGTCTCGGCGAAACTCGACGCGATCAAAATGGCGGAGAACCAGGGCGACCTTCCACAGAACGTCAACTTCGCCGTGAAGGGAGCACTTGCGGCCAGTTTCTTGGACGCCAACCAGATCGCCTATGACACCGGAACCTTTGGAGAGAAGCTGGAGCCAGCCGATCTCGCTGAGCGGGCCAAGAAGGCGAGCGCCTTCATCACGTGCCGCTGAAAGGCCAAGTGGTGCCGCCCCATGGGCCTGCCTACCTCGACTACGGCCCTCGACCCAGCAGACATCGCGACGCGATACGGCTAAGGCTCGCATATAACCACCTTGATACGGGCGACCCATGACCGATTCGGCGAAGACACTTGCGACCTAGCAAGAGAACGAAATTGGGATCGAGGTCGAGAACTTTTGGGATGAACGAAGCCCAACGGGGCAGCTCCTGATAGCTGCGGAACGTCATTGCAGCCACCATCCTTGAGCCGAACAACGAGAACGGCCCCTTGCTCCGCCCAAAGTACATGCTCGCCTGTCAAGCGATCGAGCTGGCTGCAAAATCAGCCCTTCGAGTAGCCGGTGCGGCCAACGCTGAAGAGCTGAGGCGCCCGCCCCTGAATCATGATTTGGCGAGCCTGTTAGATCGGTACCTACAGCTTCCTGGTTTTCCACTTGAGCAGCGTGACGCTGATGCAATCAGGGCGGTGGCTCCAGCAATGAGTGCCTTCAACTTCCGCTACGGCCTGGAGGTAGGCTCTGCCTCTGCGCCCCTAAAGCTGCAACTCCCGCCTCTGATCTATGTCGTTCGCGCGGCGAACAATCTCCGTGACATAGCGTGGGGGATGCTGAATTTGGACGATCCGAATAATCGGCCTTAAGGGGCCCAAAACCACCCATCCTCGACGTTTTCGGAGTTGGAGCGATCGGCCTTGCAGCATCCTCTGACTAGCCGCCGAACAACGTCCGCTTGTGGGTGGGTCAACCTGGCACGAGGCCAGGCCGGCGGATTTGCCCGCACCAGACATTTCGGGGCGCCCGCCTTGAAGGGGGCCAACTGTATCATCGCCCCGACAACGCAACATTGCGCAGCCACACTTACCAGAATCGGGGGTCTGCGCATCGACGATGGTCGTCGCCATCGTGCCAGGGCCGAGCGCGATGGGCAGCCCGACGGGATAGACGCCGAGGCTGGAGTTCGATTTGAAATTTTCGCGGTCTTTGTCAAAGCCTTGATGAGAGAGATGCTGCGACGTCCAGGCAGACGCTGTTGCGCGTGGCGGAAAGCCGCTGCAGCCGACGATCTCGAAGCCGCCCGAGTGCCCGCGACGGCTCTCGCTGCGGCCCCCTGACCCCTGGCCCCTGGCGGCTAGAGCATCGGACCGAAAAGTGGAATCCGGTTTTCGGAGGAATCCGATGCAATAACAAAGGCCTAGATCGCCACTTTGCGTCCGATAGGACGCACGGCGATCTAAGGCCTTATCTGCCGCGGGTGGAGTATTGAGGCGGAATCCTCTCCATAAGGGAGATCGAAACCCTTATCCTGTTCGCGGCTGAAGGGTTTTTCCTGCTCGACCCACGCGGTGCCCAGGTCACACGACTGCCATACCTGCGCCATTTGCAGCGGCAGCTGCGAGGGTGGCGAGAGAGTGCCGCCATTTGAACTTGCAGCAGCCGCGGAAGCTCAATATTTTTCTCGCACTATAGGGATAGTTGCGCGAGTCGGAGCATCTTCCGGATCCGCCGACGCGGGGCGCTATTCGGCGCCTGCATCACGACCAGCGTGCGCATGCTGGCGACAAGCGAGCGTACCGACACGATCCTGATCTGGCAGGGGATTGTCCTGATCGCCGTGCTCGCGGTGCCGGCCCTGTGGGTCTGGGTCTGGCCGACGCAGGAGCAATGGTTCTGGCTGATCATGCTCGCGCTGTTCGGCACTGCCGGGCAATGGCTGATCACGCGGGCCTATCAGGTCGGCGAGGCAGCGGCGCCGGCGCTGCCGACGTGGATCGGCGCCGCCATCGTCATCGGCGCGACGCTCTACATGATGCGCAGGAACGCGCGGGTCGTGGTCGCGGCGGCCCGAAGCGGCGAGGCTGGCGAGGGGCGGAAGCGGCCCCGGAGGGCGCGCCTGTTGCCTTTGCGTGACGCATGGGAATATTCCCCGGCCACTGGGCGGCGAGGCTTGAGTCGAAACCACGCATGCCCGAGCATTTCCACAATCGCCCGGGGGCGAACATTGTCTGATTCGTCGCTCGAAGGCGTTCTATGGGGAACTTCCCGGCCGCCTCTGTCCCGATGAGACCCGCAGGAATTCGGCCTGCCGCAGTTGCGACGGGCGGAGTGGCCGCGGCCAGGTAGCCCATCGTCCCCCGCATTCGCACATTTTTCCGTTCGCCGCATCGGCGGACGGAGCCCACGAGCCGCATGACCGAGGACACGCCGATGACTACCGCCTCGACTGACCGGGCTTCTGGCCGCTTTGCCCGAGCGGCCGGTCCCGGTAGCGCCCACCGCCAGTCCCGCAGCCTGCGGACCTGGCTGCTGTGCGGCGTCGCCATCGTCTGGACCGGCGCCGCGCTGCCTGCGAAGGCGGGAGACGGTGACGGTGCAAACGGGCAGCCGGGTAGCCTTTCGGGCGGGGCGGGTGGCACCGGCGGTTTGGTCGGCTCCATTTCGGACATGACTGGCGACAATGGCGGCACGGGTGGCGCTGCTGTCGGCGTTGGTGGGCAGGCACGCGGTGGTGGCGGCGGCGGCGGTGGTGGTACCGGTTATGTCGCAGACACCATCTCGGCCGTTACCGGCAACGCAACCGGCGGTAATGGCGGCCTCGGCGGCCTCGGCGGCAATCTGACGGGACAGTCCGGTTCGACCGGCTCGGGTTCGGGTGGTGCGGGCGGCCGTGGCGGGAGCGGTGGCAGCGGCGCAGGCGGGGGCAATCCCACGGGCAACGGCGGTGGCGGCGGTGGCGGCGGCAGCGGTCTTGTCATCACCGGAATCGGAAATTCCGTCAGTTTCGCAAGTGGTTCCCCGCAGATAATCACGGGCGGCGTGGGCGGCGCCACTCAGAAAGGCGCAGGAAGTGCAGGCGGCGCCTTTGGTGGAAGCGGCGGCCATGGCGTCGTCGTGGCGGGTGCCGGTAACGACGTGACCGTCGGGTCTACGACCACGCTGCTCGGCGGCGTCGGTGGTACCAGCGTGGAGTGGACGGGAGGCATCGGCGGGCGCGGATTCTTCGGCTCGGGCGCGAACACCTCGCTGACGCTGAACGCCGGCAGCACGGTTCGCGGCGGCAATGGCGGTGCGACCGTCGTAGGCGGCGGCGGCTTCGGTGCGGCCGGAGGTATCGGTGTTTCGCTCACTGGCGCGGGGGCGATCCTGAACGCATCCGGTACAATCAGCGGCGGCCAAGGCGCGAATTCGGTGGCCACCGATTCTCGAGGTGGCGGCGCCGGCGGGGAAGGTATCAACGCGGTTTCGGGCTCGACCCTCACCATCAATAGCACCGCCGTCATCACTGGCGGCGATGGCGGCAATAGCGGCAGTGCGAGCGTATCCAGTGCCGGCGCGGGTGGCGCGGGCATACTCCTCGCATCCGGTACGAACATAAGCAGCATCACGGCCGCCGGCACCATTACCGGCGGTACCGGGGGCGCGACTGTGAACGGTGCCTCGAGCGGAGTCGGTGGCGTTGGCATCAAGAGCACCGCGGCGAACACAGCGCTGGTGCTTCAGAGCGGGACCTTCTCAGGTGGACTGAGTTCCGCAGGCGTGCGGGCGAATGCGGTCGAACTCGCCTCCAACAACACTCTTGAGCTTCAGAGCGCGATAGGCGCCGGGGGCATCACACTCAACGGCAATGTGGTCGTGACAGGAGCCAGCCCCGCCGGCACATTGAAGCTTGGCGGCAGTGCTTCAAATTCATTCGACACGGCGATGCTGGACGCCGGCCAGAAGTTCCAGGGCTTTACGGCGTTTCAGAAGACCGGCGCGGGAACATGGACGCTCGACAATAGCACCACCGCCGTCACCCCTTGGACCGTGGCGGGCGGCACTCTGGTTGTCACGAGCGATGCGGCCCTCGGTGCCACAAGCAGCGCGCTCACCCTCGCCGGGGGCACGCTGGCCACCAGTGCCGGCTTCAGCACCGCACGGGCCGTCACCCTCGGCACCGGCGGCGGCACCGTCAGCACGGCGACGGGCACCACGCTGGCCCTGGGCGGCGCGCTTTCGGGAACGGGCAGCTTCACCAAGGCCGGCGCCGGCACGCTCCAGCTGACAGGCGATAACAGCACATTCAACGGCGCCACGATTGTGGATGGCGGCACCCTTGAGATCAGCGGCGGCAACTCGCTCTCGGACACCCAGCGCGCGACCATCGGGCTCAACGGGACGCTGTCCTTGACCGGCGGTTCAGAGACGCTGGGCTCGCTGGCGGGCGACGGCGCCGTGTCTCTCGGTTATCGACTCACCGCCGGCGGTGACGGCACAAGCTCGGAGTTCACCGGCGTCATCAGCAGCACGGGCAGTAACGGCATCGTCAAGACCGGCTCCGGCACGATGACGCTCAGCGGCGTCAACACCTATACCGGCTCGACGACGATCTCGCAGGGCACCCTGGCACTGTCAGACATCGGCTCCATCGCCAACAGCGCGGGAGTGTTCGTGGACATGGGCGCGACTCTCGACGTCTCCGGCATCGCGGCGCTTTCCGAGGCGGTCATCAAGGAGCTCAAAGACGGCAGCAGCGGCGGAGGCACCGTCACTCTGGGAGACAGGGCGCTCCGCATCAACCAGGCGTCGGATCAGAGCTTTTCCGGCATCTTCAGGGACGGAAGCAGCGGCAGCGGCAGTGGCCAGTTTACAAAGAGCGGCGCCGGCAAGCTGACCCTTACGGGCGATAGCAGCGCTTATACCGGCCTCTCCACGGTCGAGACCGGCACCTTGTCCATCGGCACCGGCGGCGTCCTGGGCGGCGGCGTAACCGTGCTGCAGAACGCGACGCTGGCCGGCGCCGGCGGCAGCGTGGCGGGCGAAGTCACGATCCAGTCCGGCGGCATTCTTTCAGGCGCGGCGGCCAGCGCGCTCCATGCCGGAACGCTCACCCTGGCGGATGGCGCCATCACGAACGTCACCTTCGGCGCCCCAGACCCGACACCCCTGTTCACCGCCGATAACCTCACGGTGGACGGAACATTGAACGTCAGCGGCACGCCCAGCTACGGCGCGGGCGTCTACCGCGTCTTCTCGAGCACCAATGCCTTGACCGACAATGGCCTTGCGCTCGGCGACACGCCCTCGGGGGCGTTCGGCGCCACGCTCCAGGTCGGAACCTCCACCGTGGACGTGGAAGTGGCCGCCTTTGATACCAGCCTGCAATATTGGAGCCCGGGAGGCGGCATGAGCCGGGGCGGTAGTGGGACCTGGGATTCCAGCACGGCCTGGTTGAACAATGACGCCACCCGTTCGGCCTGGGCCGGTGATCTCGGCGTCTTCGCCGGCGCGGCCGGCACCGTGACCGTCAATGGGACGCAATCGATCGGAACCCTGGAATTCATGACCTCGGGCTATGAGGTCGTGGCCGGCACACTCGGCAAGCTCGATCTCGGAGCCGATGGCGGGCGGCTATGGGCAGAGGGCGCGGCCGTCACTGCGACGGTCTCCACCGAGATCACCGGCACGGGCGCCCTCACCAAGATCGGCGCGGGGACCGTCATTCTTTCGGGCGCGAACACCTATCAGGGCGGCACGGTCATCGAGGCCGGCACGCTGCAGATCGCCTCGAACACCGCGCTCGGCAACGTGTCGGGCGGCGTGACCTTCGATGGCGGCACCTTGGCCCTTACGGATGCTATGACGATCGATCGCGCAATCACGGTCGATGCCGGCGGCGGCGTGTTGACCTTGGTGGCTGGTGAGACCGCGCTCGTGCGAGGTGGTATCAGCGGCACCGGCACCTTCACGACGGGGGGCCTCGGCACCTTGAATTTTGGCGGTGATACCAGCAGCTTCACCGGCGCACTGGTGGTACGCGAAGGCGTGATGGGGCTGAACGCCAGCGCTACGTTCGCGAATGCGAGCAGCGTCACGGTGAACGGCACCCTGAGTATGGGGAGCCTGGGCGCCTCGGGCACCACCTTCCACAACCTGTCCGGTGGGGTGGGTGGCCAAATCGTACTGGGCAGCAAGGCCCTGACCGTCGTGCAGAATGCTGCCGATACCTTTGCCGGCGTCATTTCCGGCACTGGAGCGCTGGTGAAGGACGGGGCCGACCTGCTGGTCCTCGCAGGCACAAATACCTATACCGGCGGCACCACCATCGCGGCCGGCACGCTGCAGATTGGCGCCGGCGGCACGAGCGGCTCGATCAATGGCGACGCCGCCAACAGCGGCACGCTCGCCTTCAACCGCTCCGATGCGGCGAGCTTCAGCGGCGCGATCTCGGGCAGTGGCCAACTCGTGCAGCTTGGCTCCGGCACGCTCACGTTGACCAGCAGCAACAGCTACACCGGCGGCACAACCATCGCGGCCGGCACCTTGCAGCTTGGCAATGGCAGCACGAGCGGCTCGATCACCGGCAACGTCGCCAACAACGGCACGCTCGCCTTCAACCGCTCCGACGCGCTGAGCTTCACTGGGGCGGTGTCCGGCTCGGGCTCGCTCATCCAGCTCGGGACCGGCACGCTGACGCTGACCGGCACGAACAGCTATTCCGGCGGCACCACCATCACGGCCGGCACGCTCGCCGGCTCGGCCACCAGCTTCGGCAGCGGCGCGATCCTCAACAACGCCGCGCTGGTCATCGACCAGCCCACCGACGCGGTCTTCGCCAATGCGATCGACGGCGCCGGCTCCTTCACCAAGCGCGGCACTGGGAGCCTCAACCTGACCGGCACGAGCGGGCTCAGCGGCCCGACCACCGTCGCGGCCGGCAGGCTCGCGGTGAACGGCTCGCTCGCCAACTCGTCCGTGACGGTGCAGGACGGCGCCACGCTCGGCGGCAACGGCACGCTGGGTGCGACCACGATCCTGTCCGGCGGCACGATCTCGCCAGGCAATTCGATCGGCACGCTTACGATCAATGGCGATCTCGTGCTGGCGCCCGGCTCGACCTATGTCGCCGAGATCGCCGGCAACGGCACTTCCGACAGCATCGTCGTCAACGGCATGGCGACGGTGACCGGCAGCCAGGTTGCGTTCACCGCGCTCGACCCGCAGACGAGCTACCAACGGGGCCAGCGCTACACCCTGCTCAGCGCGGCGGGCGGGGTTAACGGAGCCTTCACCAGGGCCACCACCTCCTCCGCCTTCCTCGACGTCGCGCTCGACCCCAGGACAGGCGAGGTCGATCTCGTCATCGCGGTCAAGGGCAGCGATCCCGGCATGCCGCTCGTCACTCCCACCGACCCCGGCACGCCGCTGGCCGTATTTCAGACCGTGGCGCAGACACGCAACCAGCTTTCGACCGCGCTGGCGCTGAACACGCTGCCGCAGGTCGGCGGGACGCTGGCGCTCTACAACAGCCTGCTGATGCTCGACGCCGGCTCGGCGCGCACCGCCTTTAACCAGCTCTCCGGCGAGGTCCATGCCTCGGCGAAGACGGCGCTGGTCGAGGAGAGCTCGGCGTTGCGCTCGGCCGCGCTCGACCGGCTGCGCTCGGCCTTCGGCTCGGTCGGCGCGGCGCCGATGGCGACGATGAACT